>NZ_JBHGUU010000001.1:0-112562 GCF_048976745.1 Paenibacillus sp.
CTTGCATGTATTAGGCATGCCGCCAGCGTTCGTCCTGAGCCAGGATCAAACTCTCCAATAAAGTATTGAAAAGAGCGATAAGCTCATTTTGAATCTGACGAGATTAAAAATCTCATTTTGTGCTCCAGCCGATTCAAGCCAGGGCTTGTTTCAAACTTTTGCGTTCATTCTGCAAGCAGAATGTTTACTCACTCGTTGTTCAGTTTTCAAAGATCAAACTTGTTTCGTTACCGAATGTCGTTCTCTTCAGCAACTCTTATATAATATCATGTCCGAACCAACTTTGCAAGTTCTTTTTTTTAAGTTTCTTTCGAAGCTTATTTCATTCGCTTGCCGCACCGTGTATCTCGTGTTTTTTTGGCCGGAAATAGAATATACCATGTACAGTTATGGAACGCAAGTCTTTTTTCGAAATACCTTAATTCTTATAAAAGAAAGTATCCTTTGTTCCTTTTAACAAGCAATTACCTATAGCCAGCCAATGATACATATGCATAAGACTACCATATGAGCTCTAATCAAATTGTAGAGAAACTCATTATGCATAAGCGCCCTACTGACTCTGTTGATTACATTTATATCACGAAAAGCTCACTTCATCATCATCCGCCTATTGAAAGAAAGAACAGTATAGATACTTCTATTATAGAAACTTAATATCCGTGATTTCATTGAATAAACAATCAACAAATTATAGAGCATGATATTCATTCCTTCTATATATAGAAGGAAAACATTTTAAATTCATTTTACTCAAGAAATGATAACAAAAAAAGCGAAAGCGCCGGGTTTAGATCCCGTGGCTTCCGCTTCTTTCATAATTATAAGCTTACATACTTAATGCAGTATTCTTTATCACAACTATTGTATGTTTACTCCCCGCCAATAAATACATATCGGCAGACTACAATGATCGCCAAGATCCACATGAGCCAGTGAATTTTCACTTTACGCTCTGTAACCAAGTTACTGAACACCGCCAGAATGACATACGATACGATACCTGCGGAGATCCCGTTCGCGATTCCACCTGTGAAAGGCATCAATACAATCGTAAGGAACGCAGGGAAAGCTTGCAGGAAATCATCCCACTCGATGCTGCGTACTTGACTCATCATAAGCACACCCACGATGATCAATGCCGGAGCCGTCGCAGCGGATGGAACAACGAGCGCAAGCGGAGCGATAAACAGCGCCAAAATGAACAGCAAACCTGTCGTTACCGAAGTCAGTCCTGTACGTCCACCCGCTTCAACGCCTGAAGCACTTTCAACGTATGCCGTAATGGTACTTGTACCCAGTGCAGCACCTGCGCTGACACCAACTGCATCAACGAGCATCGCTTTACCGATCGTTTTCTCGCCTTTTTTCTTATCCTTCATAATCCCCATACGTGTTGCCGTACCTACCATCGTACCAAACGTGTCGAACAATTCAACAAAGGTAAAGATGAAGATGATCTCGAACAAACCGAGACTGATGGCACCTTTCAAATCCAGTTGTCCTACTGCCAGATCGCTGAAGTTAGGCAACCAGCTTGCGCCTGAAAGACCACTCAGATTCGTAACCCCCATTGGAATACCAATCAGCGTTGTGACTACGATCCCGATCAGCAGAGCGCCTTTCACACGCATAACCATCAGTATAGCAATAAGGAGCAGACCAATCAGAGCCAACAATGCATCGTGATGTGTTATAAAGTTGCCCAATGACAGGTTAAAACTGCTGCCTGGAATCGGCTGACTCAGATCTGCGTCTGGTGCAACATTAACGGTTACGGCAACGAGATTAGCAAGTTTGAAACCGATAATGGTAATAAAAAGACCGATACCCACCGTAATGGCCATTTTGATCGACTGCGGAACTGCAACAAGCAGCATTTGCCGAATCTTTGTCACGGTCAAAATAATAAACACGATACCGGAAAGGAATACTGCTCCGAGGGCAGCCTGCCATGTAATCGCCCCATTGGAGCTCAAAACTACAGTCATGAAGTATGCATTCAATCCCATACCTGGTGCGAGCGCAATCGGAATATTCACGAACAATCCCATAATAATGGTCATCAATCCGGCGCCGACGGCTGTTGCAAAGAATACTGCATTATCCGACATCCCCGCCCCGGCCTGACCCAAGAACAACGTATTCACAAAAAGAATGTAAGCCATTGTCATAAAGGTAGTAAGACCCGCAACAATCTCCGTTCTAACGTTTGTTCCGTTTTCTTTTAATTTAAAAAAACGATCCATAATTCACTAACTCCCCCTTAGAGATGTTGAAGCCATATTGAAAAACGACAAATGACCCTGATGAAGATTCTTCACCCAGGGTTCAGCTGACAAGGAGTGGCACGATGCCTCTGCTAAGAACAAAAAAAATTCTAATGTGCGTGATGTCCCCGCAATCATGTAGAATTCATGTACTTAGCCTTCTCCTCTTCGTAGCCAGATCATTAGGGTGATCTCGTAGAGACTCCCGGGCCAATTCCCGAGATTATACGAATTAGTATGCGCTATTTGTTTGTTTCCCATCACTATTTTAGGAGGGCAGCAAGTTTTTGTCAATGAGAAAAACGAATATTAATATCACCCTCATATAATATCGTTCGTATTATTTAACAGATTGAACCAGTTCAGCGGTTTACAAACCAATTGTATGCGCTTTTTTCGGTGAAACCTCCATCCAATATGTCCATTCTGTCAGACTGAAAGTTGAGCAATTCAACATAAAAAAGCCAGCCAGATCAAAGGGCAAGAAGCTCTCTAATCAGGTTGGCTTATGTTTCTGATGCGTTTTAGCAATCAGCTGAATGGTGATCCAGGAATAACGATGTCTCGTATTCGGAAGGCGTATACTCATTAGGTATATGGAGCAAATTTCGACATGTTCCGGAGCACTTTTTTACCGGATCAGTCCTATGTTAATTATATCTCTGTCTGCGGAGTATCGTGTATCTCTTGTTGTTCCTGATTTGTGTTCGTTGTTAAGTCAGAGGATAACTCCTTGTTGCTGCTCTGATCGGAAGAAGCATCCGCTGCCTCTAAGTTCACAAATGGAAAGTCTCCCGAACCGGAGGCCAGGTCTTGCATACCTGAACCGCATCCTGCCAGCATCACCATCAGAAACGCACTTCCAATGCCCATCTTCCATTTGCTCATATAGTCGGTTTTACGCATACATTCAATTCTCCTTTCAGTAGCCATATAACTCTTAATATGAACTTATTGTACAGGCCGGACCTGAAAGGATCATGAAGTGAACTTTAAAATGGGATGAATTTTGAAATTCCAAACAAGTATCAGGTAGAGACTATTATTTGGATCTAATGAAAAGTTACTGACTACCTCTACAAACTTAACTATTATTATAAAATTACCGATATAAAACATGAAAAATTACGTATTATGGAGGTTAAGAGATGTATTTTGAAAAAAAAATAATTATGGGAATGTTGTCTTTGCTATTGATAGCAGGGTGTCTGGCTGGCGCTGTCGTAGCAAAGGATTCAACAGGCAAGGGGTTGTCTATTGATGTAACAAGCGATTCAACCCTAATACCTGGTCAGGGTATATCGGTGAACGTTGGAATTCTCAACAATGGCGCCCCCCATGAAAATGGAGACGTCCAATCAGCAACTATCGTTTTAAGCTACGATGAGAATATCTTTACAACGGATGAAGATGAAGTACTACGGTTTGACGAAACACTTGGAAAATACATATGGAGAGACGATGCCTTTATCATTCCTACCGACTATTTTGAATCCAAGGATTACACGATCCAAAATCCAGAACCCAAAGATCTTGACCCTAATGACGGTAAACAAGAAATTATTATTTCGATTTCAGCCAAAAATGGTAAATCAATTAGTTCTTCCTCCGGCGAAGCATTTATATCTTTTCATCTAAAAACTAAAGAAGACAGTTTGAATAAACAAACGTCTATTGAAGTTTTACCGGCTATGACTCTCTTGGTAAATCACACTGGAGAATCGATTCAAAATTATAACACAACACCAGCAAATATTTTCGTCTCTATGCCAAAGAACATTTTCGTTGTTGCGGGGACAATGCGACCTGACTTTCTCCCCTTCATTTTCAGGTTAAATGATGGCAACGAACTGAATGCACTTGCATACTTTGATAATGGGGATGCTGTCTATGTAACAGATATGGTCACATGGCAATCAACAAACACAGAGGTATTAAAGCCCCATGGAAACGGTAATGTACAAGCTGTAGGCTTAGGAACTGCCTCAATAAAGGTCACATTCGGTTCTATAACTGGTGAGAAAATGATTAAAGTTGTAACACCTGCCACTGCCGCCATATTGAATGCAGAGCCTGAGCCATATGCTACCGTAGTTAGATCAGATTCCAAGCCGATAGAGGTTCAAGTTATTATAAATGGCAAAATAATTTCAGATTCAGGCCGCATCGTTAATGGGTCCGTATACATTCCTTTACGTGCTATCAGCGAATCTTTCGGTGTTGTGGTAAGCTATGATTCCTCCAAGAAGCTACCAATGCTCTATGGCAGTCCCCTGACACAGTCCAGAAATATCTCAGGAATTTCTTATGTTAAAGCAAAGGATATCCCGTCTCTACTTGGCGCAAACATTAAATGGAGCAATGCAACTAAGAAATTGTATATAGAGTATCCTTCCAAACCTTAATACCCAACAAAATAGCTTGAGCACAAAAAATACTCTTCTCTATTTGCTTAAATTCACAGATAGAGAAGAGTATTTTAATTATACATTCAAATTTACATTACGTTCTATTCCCACTCGATCGTTGCAGGTGGTTTGGATGTTACGTCATACACGATACGGTTTACGTTGTCTACTTCGTTAACAATCCGTACGGAGATTTTCTCCAGCACGTCCCAAGGGATACGCGCCCAGTCCGCAGTCATACCGTCGATGGATGTTACAGCACGAATACCTACGGTGTAGGAATACGTACGCGCATCACCCATAACGCCAACACTCTTCATGTTCGGCAGAGCTGTGAAGTACTGCCAGATTTCGCGGTCAAGACCGGCTTTGGCAATCTCTTCACGCAGGATGTAGTCTGAATCACGAACAATTTTAAGTTTTTCTTCAGTAACCTCACCAAGAACACGGATTGCAAGACCCGGACCAGGGAACGGCTGACGGTGTACAATTTCGTCCGGCAGGCCACACTCGGTACCTACTTTACGTACTTCATCCTTGAACAGCGTGCTCAGCGGCTCGATCAGTTTGAAGTTCATGTCCTCAGGCAGACCGCCCACGTTGTGGTGGGATTTGATGGTCTGTGCAGTCGCTGTACCACTTTCCACGATGTCCGTGTACAGTGTACCTTGCGCCAGGAATGCAAAATCATCGAACTGCTTGGACTCTTCGTCAAATACGTAAATAAACTCGTTACCGATGATTTTACGTTTTTGTTCTGGATCATCCACGCCAGCCAGTTTGGACATGAAGCGCTCCTGAGCATCAATTTTGACAACTTTCATGTCGAATTTGCCAACAAACGTCTCCATTACACTTTCAGCTTCACCTTTACGCAACAGACCGTGGTCAATAAACATACATGTCAGTTGATCACCAATGGCTTTGTGAAGCAATGCAGCTACAACGGAAGAATCCACGCCGCCGCTGAGCGCACACAGTACTTTACTGTCGCCCACTTTTTCACGAATGTCTTTGATGGTGTCATCGATGAATGTCTCCATCGTCCAGTTGCCTTCGCAACCACAGATTTCGAACAGGAAGTTACGAATCATGTCATTACCGCGAACAGAGTGACGTACCTCTGGATGGAACTGAACAGCATACAATTTGCGCTCATCGTCGCTCATGGCAGCGATTGGCGCACTTTCCGTGCCTGCATCCAGTTTGAAACCTGGAGGAAGGGTAACCACGTGGTCACCGTGACTCATCCATACCGTATGTTCGCCTTCAATGCCCTTTGCCAGTGCAGACCCGGCAGCAAACTCAAGGTCTGCTTTACCGTACTCACGCTTCTCGGAACGTTCTACTTTACCTTCGAGCTGCTGGGCCATAAGCTGCATACCGTAACAGATACCGAAGATTGGCAGGCCTAGGTCATAAACACCCGGGTCCACGTGTGGAGCATTCTCAGCGTATACGCTGGACGGCCCACCTGAAAATACGATTCCTTTTGGTGCCATTTCTGCGATCTTTTCCGCCGGTGTGTTATACGGCAAAAGCTCGCTGTATACGCCAAGATCCCGGATTCTTCTGGCGATTAACTGGTTGTATTGGCCCCCAAAGTCAAGGACAACCACAATCTCATTCTGCTTATTCATAACCGTGCCTCCCTCAATTCAATGAAACTAATTATACGCAACGACAAAACATACCGTCAAGGAAAGGCGAAACTCCTTTTTTCGACATATCAAAACAGTATTACCAAATGCCTTTAAATATGAAATTCCGAACAGAAAACATGGCAGCAAGATGCTAGCTCAAATGTATGATCGTGGAAAGACGCCTCGTTCGCAGCGTAGCGCGAAAGGCGTCTTATGTATAACATGCACGATCAACAACTCATGCACAATAGAATAGATGTGCCAGTGGTGATCATCTTCTGAAACAACCTGCCAAACTGTATCGGAATGCGATAGCGAGAGTTAGACCACGGCAGGTTGTGTGCCACCCTTGTTGTAACATCCTTGTGTTACAACGCCTGCAATTGCCGGGCCAGATGAAGTGCCCGGCGCAGGAAGTCCAGGCTGTCCGCGCGCAGCGGACGGTCTGGCCCGTACAGCAGCCGTTCCCAGTCGGCTGCAAACCGCGCGATGTCCGCGCCGTCCGCGCCTGCGGCCACAGCCGGTGACGCTGCATATTCACGCAGCGTCATCCCCGGCGGCCGCGGGCCGTACCGGCGCGCGAGCGCGGCCCAGACCGGAGCGGCGGCGCCCAGCAGCCGCTCGCGGTCTGGAAAGCTGCTGCGTGGCCATGCCAGCAGCAGCCTGATCCGCAGCGCGGGGCGCAGCCGCCGCATGCGGATCACAGCAGCGGCGCCCAGCAGGGCCGCTGCCACAAGGGCTGCCGCGAGCCATGGCTCCGCGGCAAGGGCCTGTGCGCGGGCGAGCAGCCATGCGCCCGCTTTAGCCAATCCGCCGTTCGAATTCGGCGGATTCAACTCACCTGCCTGCGGCCCGGCGAGCGCTGCCACCTCTTCGCCCGCGCCTTGCGCCATGGTGAAGCCTGGCGTAGCCTCAAACGGCATCCAGCCTGCACCTGGAAAATACACCTCTACCCAGGAGTGTGCATCTCCTTGGGATACGATGTACTGACCGGGTGTATTCGGGTCAGCCACTCCAGGCCCAAAGCCTTTAACCCAGCGTGCGGGAATGCCCTCTGCACGAAGCAGCACAATCATGGCTGTAGAGAAATGATTGCAGTATCCCTCCCGTGTGACGAATAGAAAATCGTCCACAAAGTCGGTTCCTCGCGGTGGCATACGGGTATCCAGCGTATATTCAGCATGAGCAGCCAGATAAGTCTTGACGGCTTGCACAGCATCGTACCGAGTCTCACTCCCTTGAATGATTTCGTTGGCGAGCGTCTGCACTCGACCCGGGAGTGATGTGGGCAATTGAAGATATGTCCTCCGAATAGCTGCAGGATCTTTCCGTTTATTCGTCTTCTCTAACAGACGTAACTGTTCAGGCGATGCCACAGGAACCATGATGTCTGCCGTATAATTTTTAACCATCTTCTCATCCCCGGAGGCCGCGATCCACAACGTTGCAGAATCCCGATTAGACAACAAAGAAAGCATGTTCTCCTCATTATCGCTGTTCTTATCTTGGAACGATACATGGAGCGGTACCCCACCGGTAAACAACGGGTTTGGCCCTTTCCATTCCCGTTTCATCGTGACCGTTTGGCGGATACGCTTCCAGTAGGTTTGATTCTCCCAACCATCCGCACGCAGCATGCCGGACGGACTGGCCGTTTCAAAGCTTTGCTCAGGATCACTCCAGGTACTTCCGTTATAATATGAACGAGTCTCCCCTCGCCAATACGTCACTTCCGGACTCTTCGCCGAAAAAAAGATGGAATCCCCTTGCACCAACGGTGCTCCCATAGGCGCATCCGCTGAGCTATATCCCGTGACTGCCGTTGCAGCAGGGATACTACTGTGTTGTGTGTAACCTGCCCAGCGAGCGATGCGTTCACCCATCTGTTCCAGAGATATGCGTCCCGGTTGAGGTATCGAAACGAACTGACCAGGTAACGCAGAGAAAAGTACCACACCTATGGAAGCCAGAATGGTGATAACACTCCAACGACCATAGGGACTGCCACGATAACTCGGGGTAGTTACTCCTCCGTTGAGACGTAGTAGCTGAAGCAAAGCCTGAATACAAAAAGTCCACAGGACAGACCGTATTACGGAAGCATACACATCCAGCCCCGCAAAGGATTCAAGCAGAAGTAAATACACCAGTGTTGCACTGCCAAACAGCATGACGCTTCGACGGTGCAATACAAGGGATTGTACCGAAGCCATGAGCATGCTCCAGCCGCACATCATGAACAACCCTTTCGTTTCTGTACTAATCGAGTGGAATCGCCAGTTCGTTATAAAGGTGTCCATATCCGATGAAAGTATTCTTGGGTAGGCAATCGCCCAGCGGACAGGATCACTTCCTCCGTACATCAGACATAACGCAGCGAGCGCAATGAGTAATCGAATCAGTACTCCGGTGACCCATCCTGTACGAAATAATCCCGCGAGCAGTAATGCTCCCGTTAACCCCGCCATTACGGACAAGAACCGTTCACTGCCCTGCTGAGCTGATGACGTAACAGGATATATCCACTCCAAAGACAGTATGAGTAAAATGGCCGAAATAAAAATTCTGTACAGGACAGGTACGGTAACATATCCCTCATCCTTTATGTCTGCCACAGTGGAATTTGGTTGCTGGTTACCATTACGCTCCCACATCTGTTACCTCCACCTTTCCCAATGAAGATAACGCATGATCTGTAACCGAATGGATCGGCACCCCACTGTGACGAACCCGCTCCAAACTTAAGCAGTCATCTCCCAATCCATTCATCAATCGATCCGTTGATACCACCTGACTCGTTTCAGTTAATTGCACCTCTACGCGATAACCCAACCCGATTGCAGAAATAATCCATTCCGCCAGAACCTGGTCCAGCTTACCTGTGAGAACCACAATTCGCGAACCGCTTGCCAGGCCATCCAGCATCTCTGTTCGGAGCGAAACAGACACAGATTGTGCCTTGGATATTCGCGCCCCTGCTAGTTTGTCCAGTCCATAATTCTCAGCATCTGCATGGAATGGCCCATGTTGCCATTGATCTTGTGCATCATATCTCTGATCTCCGCCTTCCATCCACAGTTGATAAGGAACATCATCCCGCTCAGCGGTATGAATCCAGCGGGCAGCTGCACGAACCACGCGTTCAAAAGCAGGTGCATCCATGATCTCCGGCTGTTTTACGTCATAACCCGACGCACCTTCATACACAAGGATGCCCAGCGAAGCCAGATCTGTGGTATCGGGCAGAAAGGTCTGAAGTTTTCCCGTTTTGGCTGTACTTTTCCAATGAACACGTCCCAGGGGGTCACCCTGCTGATATTCACGGAATTCAGGGCTACGGTTTCCCTGGCTATTTCTTCGCTCCGACAGAGTCCCTTCGATCATCGCTGCGAATTCTACTGAATCGCCCTTCCCCCAAGCCGTTGCTTGAGGAACAACAATCAGGGGTGTACCTCCTGCGGTCTCAGCGGAGAGAGTATTCCAGCCAAACATATCACCCCAGTACAATCTGCCCGTATCCCATCTGTACAATCCTCTGCGCAAACCGGAACATTCATATTGATAGGTAAATTGTCGCCGTGTTCCCGGGAAAATCAATTTGCGATGAACACCTGCAGGTGAGTTCTCACACAGAACGATCCATAACAATGGAATACGGCAATCGAATTCCAGTTTGACCAGAACCCGTACCCGCTCACCTGCCTCAATCCGATTCGCGTGTATTTTTCGACGGATGTGAATACGCCGTGGTCTGAACCAATGGAGAAGCAGACCACCTGTGAACATCAAGAAAGCCATAATAGATAGAAACAACGCCGCTTTGCCCCCATGCCACTGATACAAGGAAGCGAAAGCAACTACCATGACAGCACTAACCATCCGTTGTCCCAGCGCAGTCATTACCTCCGTCCCCTTCCCTGTGACGCCATTTGTACAGGAACCGGGACCGATGACAACGCTTCTTCTATGACTTGTGCTTGCCCCCAAACCTCCGCTCTATTCTGGGTCTTCAATTGAATTCGATGGGATAGAACCGGCACAGCCACCTCTTTCACATCATCCGGAATGACATAACTGCGTCCTTGAAGGTAGGCAAATGACTGCGCCGCAGCCATCCAGGCCAGTGTTCCACGCGGGCTAATGCCCAGTCTGACCGCCGGAAGACTGCGAGAGGCTACAGCAACGGCCACCAGATACTGTTTGACGACCGGATCAACATGTACCTGTTTGACTTCACGCTGCATGGCTACGACTTCTTCAGCAAGCAGGACAGGGCGAAGTTCATCCAGTGCTTCTCTACCTTGCATGCGGCTTAGCAATTCCAGTTCCTGTTCCGGATCGGGATACCCCAGTCCAATCCTCATGATAAATCGATCCAGCTGCGCTTCAGGCAGACGGTACGTACCCTCGAACTGTAACGGATTCTGTGTCGCCAGCAGAAAGAACGGACGTGGCAAGGCATAGGTTGTGCCATCAACCGTAATACGTCGTTCCTCCATTGCCTCCAGCAGGGCAGACTGCGTACGGGGTGAAGCACGATTTATTTCATCAGCCAGGACAACGTTGGACATAACAGGTCCGGGCCGAAACTTGAATTCAGCTGTATGTGGATGATAGATTGACGTGCCCGTAACATCTGTCGGCATGACATCGGACGTGAATTGAATCCGGCCCATGGAGCAATCGAGCGCAGAAGCAACGGCACGAACCAGCATGGTTTTCCCAGTCCCAGGCACATCTTCCAGAAGTACATGACCCCCGCTGAGCATTGCAGTGAGGACATAACGAATCTCTGTTTTTTTGCCAATAATCACACTCTCAACACGCTTGATGACCCTGTTTAACAATTCAACAGCATGTTCATGTTCCATTCGGATATAAGACATTTCTCCTGATCTCCTTCCATCCATCGGCATTCCTGAGCCATAGTAATCTATGATTCAGTGTTGCCCGGAAGTAGAGAGAATAGTCCTGCAAGAATGACTTTCTTCAGATCATTTTATACTTAAATATACTGTTCATTGCCGAAATGGATCTGGAAGCGCCTGCCTTCACCGTCCACTCTGCTTCATTACTGGTTAAGGAATTCACCCTTAGTCCCATCTGCTCCAGCAACTCACGTAACGGAACCCAGGTGGTTCCCCCCTGGCTCTGTACTGCTCCTGTTTCAATTACCCCTGTCGAAGTCAGTGTTCCGCTCACACCGTCTGCATGAATCGTTCTTTCCTTCCATACAGCCTTCGCTATCCTTGTTTCAGGGTCCCAGCGAGTGCTGCCCCCGAATTTTTTCATGAATGTACGCAATGGCACCATGATTCGCTGACCCTCCATACGGAACTCGCCCGGTTGCAAGGTAGCTGCAGCCAATCCCACCTCTACCTTCAGCTTCTTGGTTGCAAGCCACAACGTCGCATTTGTTTCTACATGTTCTGCGATCCACGCCTTTCCAGGCGCCTTGCGAAACTTATACTTACCATCTGGATGTACACGGAATTGGACCGGTTGATCCGTACTCTTGATGGTGTCAAAACGGTATCCGTGATCACGATAGTACTTGATAATACCGGGAAGTGCTTTTACCGTTTCAGCATGTGCACCACCGTCATGCATCAGTACAATGACCGAACGAGCTCCCGCCGGTACTTTGGTCGAATTGCTGAGGATTTCTTTGGCCGGAACACCTTTACGTTTGGAATCCCCACTATCGACGTTCCAATCCATGACGGTGTACCCACCCAGTTGCAGCATGTCAAAATAACTCTGGTCAAAATGTCCATAGGTACCGCCTGGTGCTCGCACCAGATTCGGACGGAAACCCGTGATACGCTCCAATACGTCCTCTGTCTGCTTGATCTGTTTCCAGAACACTTTGAAATCACTATACAACTGTTCGTATTGATGATTGAACGTATGATTGCCCAAAGCATGTCCATCCTCCACCATCGACCGGATTAATTCAGGATAACGCTCAGCCTGCTCACCCAGCACAAAAAATGTAGCCGTAACCTGCTCCTTGCGTAAAATATCCAATACTTCACGGGTATGGTTACCCGGTCCGTCGTCAAAACTCAAATAGACTACCTTGTCTTGCGTATTCTTGGCTGCCGAGGAAGGCTCTGCTGAGCCCGAAGCAGAAGATGCATCAGCTATGCCTGTATACGCAGAAAATGCAGCATATACCGCGAATGCACATAGCAATATCGCAATTCGCACGAGAATGACAGACCATTGTCCAGATAAAAACGTATGTATGGATGTTACGGAGATTTCCCCTTTTTCCTTGATTCCCAATTCTGGTCTCTGTACCATTTACGAATCGACCTCCACCGTCTCTAGTCATTTGCTGATAGACTTCAGCAGATTTGTTAGAATTATATGGAGACTACATTGAAAAAAGACGCGATTTTGTTTAATAATTTTTCACAATTGGGTATGGTGCGTGATTGATTCTTCGCTTCAGATTAGGTAGCATAATGGACAGGCAAAACATATTCAAAACACCTTGGAGAGGATTCATGCTCCCACCCCGTCTTCAGGAGAGTGAAATCTATTGGAATTGCTTGAGAAGATCCAACATCTATTTGGGTCCTACGGATACAGCGTATTGTTTTTTGGCTTGTTGCTTGAATTCATCGCACTTCCCTTTCCTGGTGAAACAACGATGGCTTACGCAGGGTTTCTCTCCTACAAGGGTCACCTCGACTTCGGAATCCTCACCATACTGGCTTTTCTGGGAACAACGATAGGCATGACCATCACTTATTTTATTGGAGCCAAAGCAGGACTGCCCTTTATAACACGATACGGAAAATGGTTTCTGCTAAAGCAGGACAAGCTCGATAAAACGCAAAAGTGGTTTGCCAAGTATGGGAATGCCTTAATCTTCATCGGTTATTTCATTCCGGGTGTAAGGCATTTTACCGGATATTTCGCAGGCATAGCTGCTGTTCCTTTTCGCAAATTCGCTCTCTACGCCTATTCAGGCGCACTGTTCTGGGTTGTACTTTTTCTGGGCATTGGCAAAATATTCGGCCCCCAGTGGAATGCCGTATTCCATCTGGCTCATCAATATGCAGCATATATCGTGGGAGGAATCGGCCTATTGCTCATCGTAGCCGTGCTTTACCGTTACCGCAAAGCATGGGCATCAAGGTCCACCGTGTCCAAGCCAGCCCCTGTTCGACAAAGACAAAAGTAAATGCGGATAAACGTCCATCTATAAGTAAGTAAATTAGCAAGGAGTTGCGAATCATCGCGGCTTCTTTTTTTTTTGCTTAACGGAATGATGAACTATCATTCTTTTTGTGATAATCCGAATTCATCCAGGTCATACTAACTTGCAAATATAGGATGTATAGGGGGCGAGGGCATGAGTGAATCAAAAGTGGACCGTCAAGATCAGAGGCAAATCTCTCCGGATCTCAGTAAAAATATGGAATACTGCAAACAAGTAATGGGGAACAGCAACGACTTGATGATGCGCCCTCTCCAGTGTTTACATAAATGGCCTGCTGTCATGTTGTACATTGATGGAATGGTGGATGTGAACATTCTGAATCACTCCATCATGGAATCATTATTACAAAAACATGATCTCCCTGAATTCTCAGCAGACGATGAACATCTCAGCTATCTTAAGAATGATATTCTGATCGCAAGTAATGTCATGCTCGTCGGTAATATGGATGAAGTGCTCAATGCACTGCTGTCGGGATCAGCGATACTTCTGCTTGAAGGTTCTGTTCGAGGGCTAAAGATTGGTGCGGCCGGTTGGGAAGATCGATCCGTTGGGGAACCGGTCTCCCAAACCGTCGTTCGAGGTCCGATGGAGGGCTTTAATGAAAATTTGCGTACTAACACTTCATTAATTCGCAAACGAATCCGAGATCCTCATCTTTGGATTGAGGAAAGAGAGATCGGTCGAGTGACCAAGACCCGGGTAGCCGTGCTCTATCTAGAACATATTGTGGATCAGGAGATTGTACAGGAACTGCGTCAAAGACTCGATGCTATTGATATCGATAGCATCCTTGAGAGTGGATATATCGAGGAACTGGTACAGGACAAGACAGGAACAATTTTCCCCACGGTCTACAACAGTGAAAGGCCCGATACCGTGTCTGCAGCTTTGCTTGAAGGTCGAGTTGCAATTATTGTGGACGGGACACCATTTGTATTACTTGTTCCCGCTTTATTTGTTCAATTCTTCCAGTCTCCGGAGGACTACTATCAACGAGCGGATATCAGTACGCTGATTCGTTTGATCCGATATTTGGCCTTTTTTATCGCACTGCTTGCCCCATCCTTTTATATTGCCATTACCACGTTCCATCAGGAGATGCTTCCTACCAACCTGCTGATCAGCTTGGCTGCCCAGCGAGAAGGCGTACCATTTCCGGCTTTTATTGAAGCGCTGCTCATGGAACTAACTTATGAGATTCTGCGAGAAGCGGGCATTCGGATACCGAAGACGGTCGGTCAGGCCGTGTCCATTGTCGGGACGCTTGTTATCGGACAAGCCGCAGTAGATGCAGGGGTTGTATCCGCTGCGATGGTCATCATTGTATCCATCACTGCGATATCCAGTTATGTCATCCCGGAAAATGGGCTCTCCATCTCGGTACGTATTTTACGGTTCGTATTAATGATCCTTGCCGCTGCCTTTGGATTCTATGGCATCCTGATTGTGCTGTTAATTACTCTAACTCACCTTTGTAGCTTGCGTTCTTTCGGGGTCCCTTATATGTCTCCTTTTGCGCCCTTTATTCAGAAGGATCTCAAAGACACGATCTTTCGTGTACCCTGGTCCCGTATGAAAACTCGTCCACTTTCTATTAGTACAACAAATGAAGTTAGACAGTCCTCTAAAAAAACGAAGCGGTAATTCGGTAAGGAGTGCACACCATGAATAGATGCTTACGCTTAATATTATCCTGTGCTATTCTGATTCCTCTCCTTACCGGATGCTGGGATCGCCAGGAATTGAATGAACTTGGCATTATGCTTGGTCTCGGTGTGGACAAAGATGGCGACATGATTAAGGTCAGTGCTCAGGTTGTTGTTCCGAATGAGGTAACCAAGGCAGGTGGAGGAAAAGGTACACCTGTTACACAGTACGAAGCATCTGCTCACACCTTGTTCGAAGCCATTCAGAAATTAACGGAGACCAGCCCACGCCGCATATTCATGGCGCATATCCGTGTTCTGGTTTTTGGCGAAGAATATGCACGCAAGGACGGAATATATGATGTCATCGAGGCGTTAATGCGCGAGCCTACAGCAAGACCCGATTATTACGTCTTGGTCGCCAAGAACACTACCGCTTCCCAACTGCTTAACGTACTCACACCTTTGGATAATATTCCTGCTGAAAAAATCTTTAACTCTCTTGATATATCTTCCAAAACCTGGTCTCCTACTACCACGGTAACCGGGGATGAGCTAATGGAGTTCATGTTATCACCAGGGATCCAGCCCGTCATTACAGGAGTGGAAATTTTAGGAAACAAGAACCAAAGTGGTAGTAAAGAAAACATATCTACGATTCGCTCACCAGCTCGCCTCAATACGACAGGACTAAGTGTATTCAGGAAAGATAAACTGATTGGTTGGTTAACGGAGGATGAATCCAAAGGCTACAATTATATCCGAGACAATGTAGAATCAAACGTCAGCCACCTGCCTTGTCGCGAGAAGGGTAATGTGACGCTTAAGGCACTCCGCACATCTACAAAAAGAAAAGCTAAAGTGGTCAACGGCAAGCCTATAATCAGCATTGATGTCAAAAATGTCTCATCCATCGGTGCGGTTGAATGCGGAATCAAAATTGGTTCGATGAAAGTGCTCAAAGAACTGGAATCTGATAGTGAAGAGCGGTTGATTGAACTGATGCAGAACTCTGTCAATTCGGTAAAACGCAAATTCCATGTTGATATATTTGGTTTTGGACAGGAAGTGTATCATGCAGATCCAAAATTGTTCAAGAAGATGGAAAAGGACTGGGACAAACATTTTGAAGAACTGGATATCAAGTATAAAGCCAATGTACAGATTAAACGCGTGGGTACACTGGACGATTCATTCAAGAATGAAATGAAGGAGTGAGATAAGCATGTTGATTACACTCGCAGTTATCGTCGTAGCAACGATTATTGGTTGGGTTGATCTGCCCGGTCTCATTCGCCGGAAAGAATGGCGAGAAACGGTTGTGTACAGTGTAATGCTGCTCACGGCTACGTTCTTCGGCGTTATAGCATCCAATCTCTGGGAGTTCCCTAGTCCACTCTATATCATCATGTGGATCTACGACCCTGTGAACCATGCATTAGCACGACTGACTGGAACTTAGGAGATAAGGGAGGGGTATATTATGCTTGAAAAGGGACGGATCGGAACAAGACAATTTTCCACCCTTACATTTATGTTAGTCGTTGGAGATATGATGCTGATCTACCCCTCCGTTATCACATCCTATGCCAAACAAGATGCCTGGATATGTGCTCTGATTGGCGTCCCACTAGGGATGGCTCTCATGGCTCTGTTTATCAAATTAGGAACTATGCATCCAGAGAAAAATCTGGTACAACTTGCTCGAAGCACTTTGGGTTTTTGGCCTGGCACCCTGTTTTCCTGCTTCTACCTGTTCTTCTTTTTAATTGGCACCGCTACACATACCCGGGAAGTCGGGGATTTCATGACTTCCCAGATCTTTCAATACACCCCTATTCGTGTCATCATACTCATGTTTGTTATTGCCATCGGCTGGGGTGTGTACCATGGCTTGGAGACCATCGCGAGGACAAGTGAATTGCTCATGCCTATCGCTATATTGTTTATCGTGGTATTGGCTTTCTGTCTTCTTCCACAGGTAGACACAAGTAATCTGAAGCCCGTAACAGATACGGGCGTTGTCCCCATAACGCAGGGTATTCTGGTTAGCATCATCTATCCCGTTGGTGAAACTATCCCCATTTTGATGATCCTGCCCTATGTTGCCAGGAGCCGTCATATTATGCGTGACATGATTATTTCAGCAGGGCTGGGTACCCTCATTCTGGCTATTTTAGTTACCATATCCATGCTTGTACTTGGCCCCTTCCTCACCCAACATAATATATACGCTTCGTTTATTTTATCTCAGAAGATCAGCATTGGCGGATTCTTTGAACGAATCGAGGTGATTATGGCTTGCTCTTGGCTCATCTCTACCTACTTCAAAGCGATAATCTACTTGTATGCTTTTATTGTGGGATGCGCAGAACTCTTCAAGCTAAAGCAGTTCAAGATGTTGATTCTACCCTCGGCCCTGCTCGTATATGGAATGGCCAATCTTGTTGCGCCCAGTCTGACGTTTATCATCATCACCATCGTTCCGTACTGGGTAGATTGGGACACAACATTAGGTATCATTCTTCCAGGTATACTGTTTTTGATAGCATTAGTAAAATCCCGCAGAAAATCCAATTCAACACCCCAACCAACAACCGAAGGATAAATCTGGAGGGTATATTAGAACGTTAGTTCATGGGAAGGAGCAGAAGGACATGTTGATAAAAGAAAAACTCTCCATACGGCAGTTCACTTTGCTCACTTTCCTGGTTATGGTTGGAGACATGATTCTGATCTACCCTTCACTCGTTACGGCAATAGGCAAGCAGGACGCATGGTTATGTTCTCTGCTTGGTCTGCCAATTGGTCTTGGGATCATGTGGGTTCTGTATAAACTCCACCGAACACATCCCCAATTATCTCTTTTTGAAATCTGTACCAAATTACTCGGCACTTGGGTGGGTTCCGTCTTTTCAATTGCCTATCTGTTTTATTTCGTCATAGGTGCAGCCATATGTGTCCGTGAGGTTGGCGATTTTATGACAACCCAGACCTATCTGCAGACCCCTATCCGGGTCATTATTCTTATGATCATTCTCTCTCTAGTCTGGGGGCTAATGCATGGTTTTCGCACGTTAGGATTAACCTCAGAACTGTTAACTCCCATCGTTGTCGTATTTATCGTTTTTCTCTTTTTGGGGTTAATTCCTCAAGCCAAAAGTACAAATCTTCAGCCATACTTTGACTTGCCCTTGATCCGCATAATCGACTCCACGATCCGAGCAGCATTTACTTCCTTTGGTGAACTTATTGTTCTGTCCGTGTTTCTCCCCTATGTGAACCCCGGGCCCCATTTCAAACGGGATTTCTTGCTGGCTACCCTCTTTGGAGGTTTACTGTTAACCTTGCTATTGCTGCTCTCAATCATGGTGATGGGAGCAACTGTGACGCAACACAGCATTTACATCTCATATGTACTTTCACAGAAAATTAATATCGGCAATTTTTTTGAACGAATTGAAGCATTCATGGCGATCGCGTGGTTAATCTCTACCTATTTCAAAAGTTTGCTGTATCTATTTGCTTTTGTACTGGGAACAGCACAATTATTTCGATTAAAGACATATAAACCTCTTATTCTGCCTTCGTCCCTGTTATTATTTGCACTCGGTATCCTGATTGCTCCGAATGTTATTTTCTATACGGATACAATCATGCCTGCTTGGGTCGACTGGGATATCACCGTCAGCTTCCTTATCCCACTCTTCCTCTTACTGGTTTACCGAATTCGTTCCCGCAAAAGCAAAACGATCTCCTCAGATCGTATAATTCCCTAAACATAAGTCGCAGATTAAATGTTATAAATTCGACAGTTAAAAGGCTGTGTTCACGGCAAGTTCCGCGAGCACAGCCTTAGCTGGTTGTTGAATATTCTGTCTGGCAGGACTACATGGTCTTCAAGGCATCAAGTGCGGCCTCAATATGTCCTTTGACTCGAACCTTGGACCAATCCTTGATCAATTTCCCCTCTTCATCAATCAGAAAAGTGGAGCGAACCATACCCATGTACTCCTTGCCATACATTTTCTTCAGCTGCCATACACCGTATCGCTCGGCTACAACGTGCTCTTCATCCGATAACAAGGTGAACGGCAGTCCATACTTGGCAATAAACTTGTCATGCTGTTTCATCGGATCGGTACTAATCCCGAGAATGACCGTATTCAGCCCTTCAAATTCAGCATGTCGATCCCGGAAATCACAAGCCTGTTGCGTACAGGACGAGGTCATATCCTTGGGGTAAAAATAAAGCAGTACCCGCTGTCCGCGGTAATCCGACAGCTTCACCGGCTCTCCCGTACTGGACGGCAGCTCAAAATCCGGTGCCATTTCGCCTACTTTTAACGTCATGTCAGTTCCTCCCTAGTCTCGCCCATGAATTGCCACAGGGGCGCTATTATGATCCTGCTCCGCGATACCGTTTCACACCATAATTCCACAGAAGCAAGCCCATGGAACCAAACACTAACCCCATCACAGGTGTAAGGAGCGCCATACGATGCATCTCGGACCTCTCCAGGAATAAAGCTGCCGGATATATGCCCACGAAGGCAAACGGAATGATCCAGGTTAGCAGCACCTGAATGGCACGGTTATAGATCGTTACCGGGTAACGCCCATACCCTTGAATGTTATACATCAATGGCAGAATACCTGTTGGTGCGTCCGAATAAAAGGACAACGAAGTCAGTGTGGTATAGATCCCGGCATAGATCATGACTGAGCTGAGTGCCAAAATAATCAAGGCAGGGATATGCCACCATTCCAGCACCAGACCCATGTCTGCTCCACTAAAGATCATGATGATCAATCCGATAAACGAGCCCACAAGTGCAGGCGGGTCTACATTTTCAAGCAAGATCTGGAACAGATTATGAGCAGGGCGTGTCAGGATACGATCCATCTCGCCTTTGACAATATACCGCTCACTGAATCCCCACAGATTGATAAAACAACTGAAGATGCCATAGGGCACCATAAAATATCCATAAACAAAGAGCACTTCACTCTCACTCCAACCGCCCAGGTTATCCGTATGGCGAAAGACCACAAAGATAAAGATCAGGTTGGTTGCCTGGAACAGCAGATCCGATAGAATCTCCACCCAGAAATCGGCACGGTACGTGAGTCGTGTTTTCATGTAGTTTTTTAAATATTCCCAGATCAGACCCATATAGTACATTCCGTTATCCCCCTTGCACGAACAGACGCTTGCGCGCCTTACGCCAGATCAGTACCATCGGAAACAGTAACACGGCAAACCAGAACACCTGAATACCGAGTACATTCCAGATGGCGGTACCTTCCACTCTTCCAGTGAAAACCGAACCGGGCAGATACGTAATGGCCTGAAAAGGTAATACCTTCATCACCGCAGACATCCAGCCTGGATACAGGCTGATCGGGATGATCAGACCGGAGAACAAATCAACCACGACGCGTTTCATACGCATCATGCCTTCATTGTTTTCCACAAAAAATGCTGCCAGTCCCGTTATGACATTAATCTGGGAATTAATGAGGAAACTGAAGAACAGCATGACAAGAAAGCCAATCCACGCCGATGGCGCCGTAGGCAGTTCAACCGGGAACAGCAGAATGGCAATGAGCATCCCTGGAATCATGAGGAGCAGGAAGCGGAAGATGCCTTCACCAAGACCCTGCATCATTTTGACCATAACGTAATTGATCGGCCGGATGAATTGAATCGCAATGGAGCCATCCCGGATGTCTGCGGCAATCTCCCGGTCCAGGTTGTTAAAGTAAAAAGCACGTGCCATCCAGGATACAGCGATATAAGTTGTCATCTGCGCTGCCGTGAAGCCGCCAAGTTCACCACTGCTGCCGTAAATGGCTTGCCAGGTAAAGTAATACACGCCGATATTCAGCGTATATATCAAAATGCCGGAGTAATAATTCACCCGGTATGCCAGCATCGTTAGAAAACGGATGCGCATAAAATCAATAAATGCACTATTCATCTCAGGATACACCCGCCGCTTCTTTCCCTGCTCCCACAATCTCGGGACGCTCGGCGGAACCGGACTGGTATATACTCCGCACAATCTCATCCGTGTTAATCTCGATAATTTGAATATCGGTAATATCAGCCTGTCCAACGACACGTCCGAGTACATCCGAAACATTCAGTTCCAGTGGAATCCATACAGATGCGGACAATTCATTCTCTACCGTCCAACGCACAGGTAACGCAGCAGTCCATTCCTGCATCTGACTGATGTTGTGAGCTGAGCCAAACTTGAAGCGGATCTCCCGCTCCTTGCCCCACTGGGACTTCAGATGATCCAGACCCCCATCATAGATGATGTTGCCTGCATCAAGCATGATCACCCGGGAACACAGGGCCTCAATGTCCTGCAAATCGTGGGTGGTGAGCAAAATGGTTGTTCCATGCTCCTTGTTCATGTCTTTCAAGAAATCCCGAATTTCCGACTTCACCACAATATCCAAACCAATGGTTGGCTCGTCCAGAAAAACAATACTCGGGTTGTGCAACAATGCTGCCACTAACTCGCAGCGCATACGCTGACCGAGACTGAGCTTCCGTACCGGACGACTTAGCAGATCCTGAAGCTGCAACCGCTCAACCAATTCATCGAGCCGTTTGCGGAAGTCTGTCTCTCCTACACGATATACTTTGCGCAATAAATGGAAGGATTCGATAACGCCAATATCCCACCACAATTGACTGCGCTGACCAAAAACAACACCAATATTCTGTACAAACTTCTCCCGTTCCTGATACGGAACATATCCACCAACTGATATTTGCCCTGAAGTAGGCACCAAAATGCCGGTTAACATCTTGATCGTTGTTGATTTACCGGCACCGTTCTCCCCAATATATCCGCATATTTCGCCCTGCGGAATCTGAAATGAAATATCATTTACAGCCAATACCTCTTGGTATTGACGTGCAAACAGATCCTGGAACGCGCCCTTCAGCCCACCTCGGCTTTTCTGGACGCTAAACGACTTGCGCAAATCTTTGACATCAATCGCCAGCATGATTATACCTCACTTGGATTTTGTTGAAATTGCTTGTAGCCCAAAAAGAAATTATAATGGTATCAGTCAAAATTCAGCAATACCCGAACTCGTTTTTTATTTCATCTCAAATACAAAGGAGAGCTAGCATGACCAGAAAGACGAAGAGAACCATCTGGATTTCTCTTGCCGCCTTCGTGTTGATTATTGGAGGAGCAGCGGCATATTATTTCGGTTCTATTCTCAATCAGTTGGACGGTTTGGCAAAGGACGGCGACGATTCACCCTTCGCAGGGATCGAGAATGTGGAAAAAGTAAATACGCCCGACCCTCCAAAATGGGAAGGCACTGAAACGGTAAATATTCTCGTCATGGGTGTTGATGCACGCGGATTAAAAAAAGGTGAAGTTCCCCGCTCTGACAGCATGATGGTCGTATCGCTCGACCCGCTTACCAAAAAAATCAATCTGTTCTCCATTCTGCGCGACACTTACGTCAATATTGACGGATATGGCAAGGAGCGGATCAATACCGCCATCACCCATGGTCCTAATGCAGCGATGCAAGCTGCCGGCGACCTGCTCGGCATTCCTGTACAGTATTATGTGTATACGGATTTCCAGGGATTCATCAAATTGGTGGATGCCGTTGGCGGTGTTGATTTTGATGTGGAGAAAGACATGCACTATACAAGTAAAGCAGACAATAACGAATACGATATCGATCTCAAAAAAGGGTATCAGCATCTGGATGGCGAGACAGCTCTCATGTACGTTCGTTTCCGTCATGATGCAATGTCGGATTTCGCCCGTTCGGAGCGTCAGCGTGAATTGCTAAAAGCTGTAACGGCGAAAATGCAGTCAACAACTACCATTGCCAAACTGCCAGCCATTCTGGAACAGGTTAATCCTTACGTGGATACCAATCTGACACTCTCCGATATGTGGAAGCTGGGTGGACTCGGCTATCAGAGCAGCATGAACGGCAGTGAGCAGATTCCACCAATGAACCTGCTCAAAGAAGAACGTACAGCAGGCGGTGCACAAGTATTGACGGTTACCAATGAAGAGAAATTGAAGCAGCATATTCAGGATATTATTCACCCGCCTGCTACAACAGAGGATGGTACAACCAGCACCGAAGATAAAACAGCCAGTGGTGACGATCAGAAGTCAGAACAACCGGCTCAGTAATCTAAACATGCAGAGGGCAGCCATTACGCTGCCCTCTCGTTGTGCCCGGCTGTACTATTATGAGAAAATCATCATATCTTTCTGTGGCTTGTACCTTTATCATATTTTGAATTACGAAAGGAAGTTATCTTATGAAACCATCACGTTCCCGATCCGAACTTCTATACGCAGAAGCACTTGAACATATTGTAGGAGGTGTTAACAGCCCTTCACGGTCGTTTAAAGCCGTTGGTGGCGGTGCACCTGTATTTATGAAAAAAGCCCAAGGCGCCCACTTCTGGGATGTTGATGACAACCGTTATATCGATTATCTGGCCGCTTACGGTCCAATTGTTACAGGACATGCCCATCCTCATATTACGCAGGCCATTACGGAAGCAGCAGCAAATGGAGTCCTGTACGGTACCCCGACAGAGCTTGAGATCAAACTTGCCAAAATGCTGAAAGAAGCCATTCCTTCCATGGATAAAGTGCGCTTTGTTAACTCCGGTACAGAGGCGGTCATGACCACAATTCGGGTAGCTCGTGCCTACACCAAACGCAACAAGATCGTAAAATTTGCCGGATGTTATCACGGACACTCGGATCTGGTGCTTGTGGCTGCAGGTTCTGGCCCTTCCACGCTGGGGATCCCGGATAGTGCCGGCATTCCTACCAGTATTGCGCAAGAGGTCATCACCGTGCCTTACAATGACCTGGATAGCCTGAAAGCTGCACTGGAGCGCTGGGGTGACGATGTTGCCGCGGTCATGGTTGAACCGATCGTTGGGAACTTCGGTATGGTTATGCCGGAACCTGGCTTCCTGGAAGGTCTCTGTGCCATGACACGCGCCAACGGCTCACTGGTTATCTATGACGAGGTTATTACGGCTTTCCGTTTCCATTACGGTTCTACGCAAACGTATGCCGGACTCGATAATCATGCGGAGATTGAACCGGATCTGACGGCTCTTGGTAAAATTATTGGGGGTGGCCTGCCAATTGGTGCTTATGGCGGACGCAAACATGTTATGGAGCAGGTTGCCCCACTCGGACCTGCTTATCAGGCAGGTACGATGGCTGGTAACCCTGCATCCATCTCGGCGGGTATCGCATGTCTGGAGGTCCTGCAAGGCGCGGGTGTATACGAAGAGATGGAACGCCTTGCTATCGACCTGACGGCTGGTCTGCAGGCTTCTGCTGATCGTCATGGGATTGCACTGACAATCAACCGGATTCGTGGTGCATTCTCCACCCATTTCTGTGACCACCCAGTTACCAACTACGATCATGCTCAAGACACGGACGGAGAACGTTTTGCTTCCTTCTTCCGTCACATGCTGGACCGTGGCATTAACCTCGCTCCATCCAAATATGAGGCTTGGTTCCTGACCACGGCTCATACAGACGAGGATGTTCAGGCTACATTGGAAGCCGCCGAAGCTTCCTTCAAGGCGATGGCTCAGGAATAAATAGAATTCATTCCATACACATGTAGCTTTAAAGCCGATGCTTCATGGATAACACTCACGTTAAAAGGCGTCCGACAAGTGATCAACTTGTGTGGACGCCTTTTGTTATATACGGACAGTGGTGAGTGGTCACATACGGCTAGATGTTATGTGCAACAACTTTATGCGTTTAAATGTTATCGCCTTGCTCTTATAGTCTTGTCTTTATCTCTGACTGATCTGCAGTTTCAAAATTTCCTCCCGGATCACCTGCATCCCTTCTTCGATTCGCTGCTTCGGCACATTGGAGATATTCAGTCGCAGCATCTGATCCTCATGCACCTGATATGTCCCCTCCGGATAATACCGTTCTGTCGTATCAACGATGACTCCGCGCTTTTGGAGCCGGGACAGCAGAACACGAAGTGGCATATCACCAGCTAAAGGTAACACCGTATGCTCTCCTCCTGTTCGAGGAGCGTCCTTAAACGGAGCAAAGTCTGGATATGTGTCCAGTTGCTCATGCACCGTGTGCATCCGGGCAGCATAGCGATTACGAATCACTTTCCTGTGATGAGCAAACATTCCGCTGTGGACATAGATCTCCAGCGCAGCTTGAGACAGGACGGAAGTGTCGATATCGAGCATTTTTTTGTATGCACCAAACGATTCAATTAAAGGCGAAGGCAGAACAGCTACACCAATGCGCAAGCCTGGAAACAAAATTTTGGAGTAACTCTTCAGATAGATGATCCGGCCTTCCGTATCATAAGACCATAACGGGTCCTGTTTTGTATTGTCCTCCAGATCAGCTAGATAATCATCCTCCACCAGATACACATCGTACCGCTGTGCAAGCCGGATCAGTCTCTTCTTCTCGGCAACAGTTAACGATGTGCCAATCGGATTATGAAAGCGCGGCATGACATAGAAAAACTTGAACTCTTCCTCAGCGAACTGACGTTCAAGCGATGCCCAGTCCAACCCATTTTGGGTACGTCTCACACCAGCAATAGGCACATTCAATCCACTTAGTAGGGAAGGCATATTGTGATAGGTCGGGAGTTCAAGCATTACTTTTCTCTTTTCATTGGGAAAAGGCATCAATGCAAGTACAGCCAGCGCCTGTTGCACACCTGATGTAATAAAGAACTGCTCTTTTCTCGCAAACACCTGATAATCCGCAAACTGCTTTTGCAACAGCAGAATGAGCGAAGGTAATCCCTGATTCGTGCCATACATGAATAACTCTGCCTGTTTCTTCTCCATCGCCTGATCCACACAATGACGAAAATCTGCATAAGGGAACACCCGCGGATCAGGGGCAGCGGAAGCAAAGTCCAACGCTCCCTGCCAGTCCATGTCCTGAGCACCTGTCCCGTTCTGTACGGCATAATAGCCGGATTGAGGTATGGCGTACACCAAATGCCTCTGTTCCAGCCACTCATATGCACGAATTGCTGTGCTTATACTGCATTGATATTGTTCAGCTACAACTCGAACGGCTGGAAGCCGGATGCCCTTATCTGCCCACTGGCGACGATCCTGCTGCTGCATCTGTTCCTGAATCCACTGCTTTAAGGCTTCGGCGATCACTTCGTATTTTCTCACTGCACCCATCCCTCTCCCACAATTGTACCGTTACAGTTTAACCTTTTATCTATTGTAGCACGAAGCACCTGGCGGTATATTGAATAAGGCCAGCACGTACCTCGAACCTGACATGTTTGCAGGATAATTAAAGGTAATACGGTATGACTATTGTATTGGAGGAGCATTTATGAACACTCACACTCGGGGATACGCTTATATCGCAGCTGTATTATACGCGGCTATTATCGGCCTATCTTTTTTATTTGTTAAAATGACTGTCACTGTTGCACATCCGATTGATGTGCTTGCCCACCGATTCGCGCTATCGCTAATTGTTGTCAGCATTCCTGTCATTTTGGGTTGGATCAAAATCCGATTGAGCCTTCGTGATCTATGGCGGATCATTCCACTGGGGCTCTTATCTCCCGTCTTATTTTTTGCTTTTCAAGCCTTTGGACTCGTATCTTCCAACTCATCGGAAGCCGGTATTATTCAGGCAATGGCGCCTGTGTTCACACTTGTTCTCGCTTCAGTCTTCCTCAAAGAACGCACATCCACGATGCAGAAGCTGTTTCTGCTTCTGTCTGTCGCTGGTGTGGTCTTTATTTTCATCATGCAAGGAAGTGGCATGTCTATAAGTAACCTGAAGGGCATTGCATTATTGCTATTATCGACGGTCTGTTTTGCAGGTTATGGTGTGCTTGCAAGACCATTAACCCAGAAGTATAAACCGATGGAATTAACATGGGTCACTCTGATGGTTGGTTGTATCGTATTTAACGCAACTTCCCTGATCCGTCATGCTTCCAGCGGCTCCATGATGGATTACATCAAGCCACTTGGAGATGCATCCTATCTGGGTGCCCTCGCTTATCTGGCGATCCTCTCCACCATGATCTCCACCCTGCTCGCGAGCTATGCCCTGACATATCTGGAGGCTTCCCAAATGAGTGTATTCAGCAATCTATCCACGCTCATCTCCATCGTAGGGGGTGCATGGATACTGCACGAACCGGTGGGCAGCTACCACTATATTGGGGCATTGTTGATCATTGCCGGCGTCCTTGGTACCAATATGAGCAGCCGTAAACATAGGCTGGTCACTGGGATCAAAGCATGAGGTAATTTCTATACAAGAAGCCATGGGTATTCGTTATTTCGACTGACGGTATGAAGCGCTCCAATCCCGTGAACACTGCTGAGGACAGTCTATTGGGAAAAGGGGACCTCTCAGCATGAAACGAACACAGCCTTCTTTTTTGCAAGCTATGATGTTGATCATGTTGTCCGTTGGCTTGATCAGCCACGTTCTGATTATTCCTGCCCTTTTGGCTGCGGCCAAAAGGGATTCTTGGATTTCCGTCCTGTTATCGGCCGGACCATTTCTGATATTTGCATTAATGCTCGCTTATGTCTCTCGTTTCCTCCAGCATCAAACCCTGCATGAATGGTTAACATCCCGTCTCGGCAAGCCCATTGGCATGTTATTTCGCGTTGGGAACAGTCTCTTTTTTCTGAGCGCAATCTATTTCACCCTGCACGATACCACGACTTGGGCCAAAACAAATTACCTGACAGAAACGCCAATTCTGGTAACCAGTATTGCCCTCATGTCTCTCTGTGCCTATGGGGCATATAAAGGCTTACGCTCACTGGCATTTACGGCAGGATTGATCCTTCCACTAGTGGTACTGCTGGGCTTCTATGTTGCAATTGTGAACACCCAATACAAGGATTACAGCCGTCTCCTGCCTGTATTAGAACATGGCTGGCATCCGGTGCTGAATGGCATGATTTACAGTCTTGCAGGCATGTTTGAACTGCTGTTCATCTGGTATATCCAGCCTCATCTCTCCAAACGTATACGTGTATGGCAGTATCTGATGCTCGCACTCATTCTTGTGGGACTGACTGTCGGCCCACTCATCGGGGCGATTGTGGAATTTGATCCTTTTGAGGCTGCCAAAATGCGATATCCCGCCTTTGAAGAATGGCGAATTGCCTCCTTGGGCAAATACATCGCCCAAACCGACTTCTTTTCCATCTACCAATGGCTCGCAGGCTCGTTCACCCGGATTAGTCTCGCCATGTATATTGTAGTAGAAATATGGAATATTAAGAGCTCTACCAGAAGGCTTATCAGTTGTATCTCGTTAGGTGTCTTCTTTATTCTAACCATGTTGTATCCTCTGGATGATATGACCTTCGAAAAGCTTCTGGTCGAATACATATTTCCGTTCAATCTCGTGTATCTGAGCGGACTTGCGCTTATCGCGACGACGGTTGCCTTTATCCATTCACGCCATCAGAGGAGGAAACATCATGGAGCATCAAGCGATTGACACCACGTCCCATGAAACACTGCTTGCCTCTTTGAAAGAGCAGTTCAATCCATGTGCAGATGTTGTTATTCAGACCTTTCCTGTCAAAGATGAATCCGATCAGCCCGTTATTTTACTCTATTGCGAAGGACTGGTCGATGGTAAACAAATCAATCAATTTATTATTCCCCGTCTGGAGCAGCACTCGCTGATCATTGAGGAATCACATCCCAAAGAACTGGGATTAACCTTAAACCCGATTGAGGATATCACCAATTTCAAGAAAATTAATCTCTTGATTTTTAGCGGACAACTACTGATCATTTTCGGTAATGGCGTGCAATCCTGCAGTCTGGATATCGCCGACATCCCGGGACGCAGTCCAGAAGAATCAGCTATTGAGACATCAGTCAAAGGCCCGCGCGATGGATTCACCGAAGAACTCACGACCAACGTGGCCCTTATTCGCAAACGAATGAAAACATCCTCGATGTGTTATGAAAAATATGTCAAAGGCGGTCGTACTCAAACTGCCATTGGACTTCTATATGTAAAAGATATTATTAATCCAGACATTCTGAAAGAAGCAAGACACAATCTGGATCAGATTGAGATTGACGGCATACTGGGTACCTCAATCATGGAGCGAGCTGTCATGGGAGGAGTTCGGAGTATTTTTCCACTCACAGATAATACCGAACGTCCTGATTTTGTCGTCGATTCCCTGTTAAATGGGCGTTTTGCCGTTCTCATTGAAGGTTCTCCTGTCGCGGTCATCGCACCAACTACACTTTTCAATCAGTTGAAGTCCCCTGAAGACAAAAGCACACCTTTTTTCATCGTTACCTTTGAACGAATTTTGCGCATATCCGGACTGCTGATTGCCTGTTTCTTCCCAGCCTTCTATATCGGCCTGACCAGTTTCAATGTGGAACAGATTCCACTACCTCTCTTGGCTACAATTGCCGGTACTCGAATGGGCTTGCCCATGCCGGTGACGCTGGAAGCCTTTTTAATGATTTTTATGTTCGAGTTATTTAACGAAGCCGGTCGCAGGTTACCACGTGCGTTAGGGCAGACGGTCAGCGTGGTGGGCGGACTTATCATTGGGGATGCAGCCATTCGTGCCGGGATTACATCACCCACCATCATAGTCACGGTAGCGATCTCGGTCATCTCCAGTTATATCCTCGTGAATACCGTGCTCAGCGGGGCTACTGCACACATTCGTATCGGAATGCTCATTGTGTCGTCGATCCTTGGATTATTTGGATTTATGATCGGACTGTTCGCGCTGTTGGTACACCTCGTATCGTTGGAGTGTTATGGCGTATCCTATCTGTCACCCGTATCTCCCTACATTCCGGGAGACTTCACTCAGGCCGTATCCATGCCCCCTTCCATGAAAAAAAACAAGCGTCCAGAAGCACTTCACACCCAAGATTCCACTCGCTGGAGAAAACGGTCATGATTAGATGGACGTCCATAAGTGGCCTGCTTGCGGGGTGCTTGATCCTGCTAACGGGATGCTGGGATTCCAAAGAGGTGCAAAGTATTAACTTTATCACGGCCATTGGAGTAGACTATGTGGACAACCAATATATTGCGTATGCCCAATTAATTGACTTCTCCAGTATCGCCAAGCAGGAGGGGCCAACTTCGCGAGAAAAGAGTGAAATCTGGATTGGACGGGGTGAAGGCACAACACTGAGTATGGCTATTAATAATCTGTACGAAACTTCACAACAACAAACGCTATGGACTCATGTCAAAGCCATTGTTTTATCAAAAAATGCTCTGGAAGGGAAGCTCGAGGATATATTTAACACGTTGCTGCATTCAGGTCAACTGAGATATACACCCTGGATTTACGCGACTGAGCAGGACATTCCGGAAGTGCTCTCCCCTTCTGCGCTGCTGAACCAATCCGCCCAGACCATTGAGTTATTTGAGCCCATGAGGCTATACAAACAACATTCCGGGTACGAACCTATCCGGCTCCATCAGCTTCTTGATGGATTACGGGAACCCACTTCCGTCATTCTTTTACCCTCGGTTTCAACGAGGAATGAAACCTGGTTCAACGGCGATAAAACTCCACCCCTTGTCAGAATGGATGGATTTTATGTCATCTCCAATGGCAAAAGTCAGGGTAGAGTTTCAGGAGCAGACACAGATGGTACAAGATACGTAAATTATGAGCGTGTTCATCAATATCCATTGTACGTGTATGGGAACGGCGGGAAGACTCCTGATCTAACCCTGATGCTTCGTGATCCCAAGACTAAAATTAAGGCGAGGAAACAAGGAGACGGCGTCACATTTGATCTGGTCACCTCGGTCAAAAGTTCCATTACCGAAGACCATGGAGCCCCACGCACGCCTCATGCCATGGAACAAGAAGCCGAAAAACAGATCGAATCCCAAATTCGCGATACGTTTGAGAAAACCAAGTCACGCAAGATTGATTCATACGGTCTTGTGGAACATCTATATCGCCACAATTTACCTTTATGGAAACAGGAAGCTGCCCAACGGGCTGATCCCATCGAGCGTTTCAAGCTTGGCAAAGTGGAGGTCCATGTGGATATCCTGAATGCAAGTACGTATAAATACAGTAAATAAAAGAAGACCTGAGACCTGCATTACATGCAAGGTTACCGGTCTTCTTTTTGGGTTGAATTTCATGCCAAGTCGCAATGTTATCCCAATGGATACGCCATGACACTCATTAATGCCAATTCAGGCTGGGTTGTGTCCAAGCGACTGTACTGGATAATGACAGGGATGTTGCTGGAAACAGTGATCGCATAAGGTACGCCTGACGGGATAGACAACTCTCCAGATCGCAGCGATGCAGTACGAATATGTTTTGTTCTTCTCGCTGGCACCTCCGCCACCATATCTTCGAGCGGTTCTCTGTCTTCAAAATAGATTGTGATGTTCAGCTCTGCATCCGTTGTACCTGTGTTTAATACACAGATGCTTTCGTGACTCTCCAGTGTGCCGCTGCTCTCCGGCGGGATGTAGCCATCAGGGATAACCCAGTAGGTATGACCTGTGGCGGTCGGATCGTTCTTATGGGCTGATGTGCCTTGGCTGGTCGAGTCCAATGTCATTGAAATTTATCCTCCAATCATTAAGTTAAAATCAGGTGGGCTCGCACGCAGTCGCTCCGGTGGACGGATCGGGCTGTGGGCCGCTGTTGGCTCGGGATTTCTATTTATTCCCCCTCAGCAGGGGAAATCCCGCTCCAAAGGCGGACGCTCCGCTCCCTCTACCCGATTCCGTCCTCCTCCGCTGCTACGCTCGCCGAACTGATTTAAAAAATTATTGCCTTCGCTCTTCGCTGGGCAACTTTTTGTCGGCTCGTTACTTCGTTTAACTCGCTATAGCTTTTAAACCCTAAATAACTCGCGGGGCAATCGATTCGGCGGACTGATTTAAAAAGATTATTGCCTTCGCTGCTCGCTGGGCAACTTTGATGGCTTATTACTTTGTTTAACTCGCTTAATAGTTCAAGACATGAACCTACCGCAGATACATCTGCAACGGTTGCAATTGGATCTCACGGATGGCTTCTGCTACCTGTTGGGCAAGGCGGCGGGCACCGCGTTCCTGAAAATGCGTGTTATCCTCTACGCCGGAGGGAAAATTCACATACTCACCTGGCAGCACCCACATGAAATCGTCCTTGGTGGCTTCCACGCCTGCCTGCTCGAACAGCAGACGGCTGCGCTCAGCCAGATCGATCAGCGGGACCTCTTCCTCTTCCGCCAGCTCACGTACGGCGATGATATAATCGCCATGGGTATCGGTCAATGTGCCATCATCCGCGAAATAGCGACGATGCACCGGGGTGATGAGCACCGGACGAGCCTTGGCTTCACGGGCAGCATCGATATACTTTTTCAAATATTCCTTATATGTTGTGAATGGGTCGGTCCCACGTTCAGGGTCCGGCTTCTCATCGTTATGTCCAAATTGAATAAACAGAAAGTCTTCAGGCTTGATTCGCTCCAGAATGGCGCTGAGTCTGCCTTCATTAATAAAACTGCGGGAACTTCGGCCTGACTGGGCGTGATTATCCACTGCCACATCATGTTTGAACTGTGCTGGCAAGAGCTGGCCCCAACCGCAATACGGATATCCACTTTCCGGCTGATCCGTTACGGTAGAATCCCCGGCAAGAAATACGGTCATCGTCTGCTTCGCAAGAGTGATCTCCAACGCATTAATTCTTGGCGCGGGACCGGAGAATGACAGGCGAAGTCTGCCGTCGCGAACAACGACCGAGAATCGCACCTCTGCAAATTGCCCAGGAAGTGTACGAATGGTTGGCAGTACAAGCCTGCCCTCACCAGCTTTCACGCGGGTCACTGTCTCAGCCAATTCATCACCTGCAACAAGTAAAACCTGATAGGTTCCATCGGGAACATCCACGATGAAGGATGCTTTGAGTGGAATACAGAAGCCGGAATGCAATCGGGCAGACATGGTTGTCTGCCCCGTATTGTTATGATGTTGTCTCGTGCAATTCGGCTCATCGTCATCTCCGATGCGTTGTTTCTCATACACGAGGGAACCTGCTTCGAATCCGTATCCTCCACGTTCCTCATATGCGGTGGTTGCAGTTACTTTCAGATAATCCCCTGTCTCATCTGCTCTTTCCGAGTCCGGTCCAAAGTTAAACTTCCAGCTGGTCACGGACACTGCCTGGCCCTCTGCCGCTGCCTCCATGGCAACGGCCTGACTCTGACTACCCTGAGCTTTATTCAAAACCGATAACCTCCTTGGTTAACTTTCGTAAACGTTCATTCGGGCGAAGATACGAAGATACAGTGAATCATCCTTATCCTTTTAATCCGCTAGTGCTCATTCCTTGAACAATTTGTTTCTGGAAGATGAAGAATACAGCTACAACCGGAACCAGACTGACGATGGACATCGCAAACATTGCTCCCCAGTTGGAGGCAGACTCGCTATCCAGGAACATTTTCAGCGCCATGGATACGGTGTATTTCTCAGGCGAGTTCAGGTATAATACCGGACCGAGCAGATCTTCCCATCTCCAGTAGAAGGAGAAAATCGCCGCTGTTGCCAGAGAAGACTTGATGAGCGGCATAATAATCTGGATATACAGTCTGAATTTGTTACATCCATCGATGGTTGCAGCCTCATCCAACTCCTTCGGAATCGTTCGAATGAACTGTACCATCAGGAAGATGAAGAATGGCATTCCGAAGAATGTAGGGACAACGATTGGAAGAATCGTATTCAGCCAACCCAGCTTCGTGAAGATAATGTATTGAGGAACCAGTACCACGTCATGTGGCAGCATCAGCGTCAACATCATAATGGAGAACCAGAAGCTACGCCCCTTGAAGCTAAGTCTGGCAAAACCAAAAGCAATCAGCGATGATGATATCACAGCACCGATGGTAGATATAACTACGATTACAAGGGAATTGGTGATGTAATCCATGAACGGTCTTCCTGCTGTGCCTTTCCAACCATCCACATAGTTACTCCAGATCCACTCGGTAGGAAACAAGGTGTCGGCAGTGACAAAGATTGTGCGGCTTTCCTTGAATGAACTGAAGAGCATCCAGAGTACGGGATAGAGCATCAGGAGGGCAAGAGCTGCAACGAACAGGTGATATACGGGCCATTTTATATTTCTCCAAACCATCGTTACTTCCCTCCTTCAGATTCGTAGAATACCCAGAACTTGGATGTCAGGAACACGGCTACCGTGAGCACACCGATCATAATGAGCATGATCCAGGCCATTGCCGAAGCATAACCCATGTTGTTAAACATAAATGCCTGACGGAACAGATACAGGGAGTACAGCATGGTCCCATCCATTGGGCCGCCTTCGCCTTTGGAGATAATGTAAGCAGGTACAAAGGTCATGAATGCTCCAATCGTCTGCATGATCATATTGAACAGGACAATTGGGCTAAGAAGCGGCAAGGTGATGCTGAAAAATTTCCGAACAGGATTCGCACCATCCACGCCTGCTGCCTCGTACATCTCAGGGGAGATATTTTTGAGACCAGCCAGGAAGATCAGCATGGACGAACCGAACTGCCACACAGACAGTGAGATAAGCATAACCAGGGACGCATTCGGGTCACCAAACCAGCTTATAGGACCAATCCCAATTGCCGTTAGAGCGCTGTTGATAACACCCTCATTACTGAAGAGGTTACGCCACATAATGGATACGGCCACACTACCACCGATAATGGATGGCAGGTAATACAACGTCCGGTACGTTCCAATCATACGAGAGCCGGTGTTCAGTACCATCGCTACGAAAAGGGCAAAGATCAACCTTAACGGTACCCCAATGAATACATACAGAAACGTTACTTTGACCGAGTTCCAATATTTCGGGTCATCAAAAAACATTTTGGTGTAGTTATCGAGCCCAATCCACCGCGGAGATGTGAACAAGTTATAACTCGTGAACGACATATATAAGGACACAAACATGGGGATGAGTGTGAAGCCCAAGAATCCAATAATAAACGGGCTTATGAACGCATATCCAGTTAAGTTTCTACGTAACGACGAATACTGCCTCAATGGAACGAACCTCCTTCATGGATCAGCTTACTCCCTCATCCTTGCTTCGGTCATCTGGACGGGGAAAGGCCCTCGCATTCGCGAGTAGCCCCATTCCCGACCATCCCTGCAGTGGGACGAGCAAGCCATCATTCAACTGTTATTTATTGTTCGCAAGTACAGATTCGGCGTTCTTGCGGAATGTTTCTGCTGCCTGTTCAGGTGTAATTTTGCCAAAGTTCAACTCTTCAACCACATCTGCCAGAGCAGAGATTACTTCAGGTGAACCAACTGGTGGCGGAGAACTCATTGGTGAAGCTTTTGGCTCCATTGCTGCTACGAATTCAAAGACCTGTTTTGTTGCGTCACTCAGCTCAGGTGCGATGGCTTCTTTGATTGCTCCTGAGATTGGCACACCGCGCTCCCCTTTGATCAGTTTGTTGGCTTCCACGTCATTCACCCAGAAATCAATGAATTTAGCCGCTTCTTCCTTCACTTTGGAGTTGGATGTTACCCCCCAGTACATACTTGGTTGCATATAAAGTCCTTTTTCCATATCCGGTCCTGGCATTGGAGCAATTTCGAGGGGACGGTTCGCTACCTGTTGCAAAGCGACGAACTGGTTGGACCATTGCCATACGCCAATTCCTTTTTCCTTCACGAGATCCGATTCCTCAATAATGCCTTTGGTTTGGTTGGCTACATCCGGTGTAGGTGCTGCGCCCTGTTCAATCATGCGGCGCATAAGTCCGAAGAACTCAACAAACATTTGGTCATCATCATAACCAAGACCTGTACCTTCCGCATTGTATAGCGACAACCCCTTGGTACGCAGGAAGTAGTGGAAGAAAATATCAGGAGCTACTCCTCCATCCAGATACAGTCCTTTTTCTGCGGTTTGTTTACCCAATGCTTCATACGATTCCCAAGTCATATTCTCAGGGAGTGCATCCACGCCTGCTTTTTTAAGCAACGCCGGATCATATTGGAATCCAAGAACGTTAACACCGGCAGGTACACCGTATTGTTTGCCATTAATTACACCTGTGCTAATGACATTCTCGGACACATCGTCCACTTTGATCTGGTTGCCCAGATAAGGAGCTAGATCCTCAAGCTGACCATTCTGTGCATATTGGCTGATGTAGGAAATATCCATCTGAACGATGTCAGGCAACTGATTTGCCGCTGCTTGTGGTGCGAGTTTTTTCCAGTAGTCATCAAATGAAGCATATTCCACATCGATTTTGACATTCGGGTTTTTCGATTTGTACAGGTCGATGACCTTCTGTGTATATTCATGCCGTGCATCCGAGCCCCACCAAGCGATCCGCAGGGTAACCGATCCATCCGATGATCCCTGTTCGCTACCTCCACCTGAACTACACGCCGCTGTAAAAACGAGCAATGCAGCCATCATCAGGAATATTGCCTTTTTCACCATGCCAATCTCCCCTTTTATGTTGATATATAGTTGTGTGAACGAGTTATCCTTTTATTTCTGATAACGCTTTCACAAACTTGTTAATGTCATTTTCGCAAATGTACGACCAGAGTTGAATACACAAAACCGTCTTGTTGGTTCAAAAAACAGAGGAGGACAACAGCCGCCTCACGGCACTGTACGCCCTCCCCAGATATGAATCACATGATTGGTAATCCATTGTTATATGCCGATTCTGCGGAATTCCGTAGGTGTCATACCGGTCCACTTTTTGAACACCTGGCTGAAATACTGCGAGTTGCCCCCGAATCCGAACAATTCGGCAAGCTCGAATACTTTCACATCCCCGCCTCTGCGAATATGGTCACATGCGCGTTCAATGCGCAGGCGATTCACGTAGTTGGAGAAATTCTCGCCTGTAACTTTTTTGAAAATCTTGCCCAGGTAATCCGGATTCATATACAACATTTGATGGGCGACTCCATTGAGAGAAAGATCCGCCTCTCCATAATGACGATCCACGATATCCATCATCTTCTCCACGGCAGAAGACTGGCGACTGATATGGTTTTTGTAATAACCGGAGGTTAATCGGGCTGCACTGCTTGCCACAAAAGATTTCAAACCAGACAACGTATCGATATGGGGCAACTCTGCCATACGCTGGGTGAATTCCGTTGCCTCCTCAGGCGGACAGACATGAACCATCGCCGAGTACAGCTGCACTACGTAAGAGCGAGTCACGTCAATCTCCAGCTGCTGACGTGATAATAGATCAAACAGACGATCTACCTCTACCGCTGTTTCCTCGGTATTGCCCGATTTGATCAACTGACACAGTTGCTCCGCATCCTGTTCCACATGCACGCCGTCACATTCTCCCGCCAGGACGAGATCATTCTTCGTAATCAGCTTGCCTTCACCGATAAAAAAGCGATGGTTCAGATACTGCAATGCCTCACGAAACAACCGCCGGGACTGGATCATTCGATCTGCTTCACTCAGCGCAGCGGTCACTTCCAATTTATATAGTCTGGTAAATGCAGCCCGAACTTCTTCAATGCTTTCTTTCAGTCCAGCCGGATCAGCTGAATCCGCGAGCAAAATCAGGAGTTTGCCTTCAATGGTTGTGCTTAACAGTACATGGGGGAGCAGATCACTGGCAATGTTTTTGATCGCAAATAAGTGACTGTAATCATGTTCATCTACAATTCGAAACAGGAGTAACCGAACTGCGTTCTCTTCAAGTTCCAGATCAAACAGCTTCTGATAATACTCCAGATCAACCGGACCATAGGTGCGGTTGGTCATGAACTCCAACAGAAATTGCTCCTTCACATGCGGAAGCACACGCTGCAATCGCTGTTTCATCTCACCGGCAACATGCTCCTTCACCTGGGCATCCTGATGTTCCTGCAACAGTTCAGTTAACGCATCATGGATCTGATTCTCATTGCAGGGTTTGAGCAAATAATGCTTCACACCATATTGCATCGCTCTGCGGGCATATTCGAACTCCTTGTAACCGGATAACATGATGAAACGTACACCCGGATATGCTTCAGATGCCTTCTCTATGAGTCCGAGACCATCCAGGCCCGGCATAGAAATATCCGTAATAATAATATCCGGTCTTGACTGCCCTATTTTGTCCAATGCTTCGATCCCGTTCCTCGCTGTCCCCACCAATTCAGTACCTGCTGCGGCCCAATCGACCACTTGGGAAATCCCCTCCAGAATGACACGTTCATCATCTACGAGCATCACTTTGTACATCGTCATCGTCCTCTCTGATCCAAGGTATGCTGATCGATACTACAGTTCCTGATCCGGGCTTGCTGCTCATCACCATTTCACCTTCATCACCGAAGGTCAGTCTGATTCGTTCCTGGATGTTAGATAACCCAATGCCCTGTCCTCTTGTCTGAATACGTCCTTCGTGTAGTTGTTCGAGAAATTCCGAAGTCATCCCCGGACCGTCGTCCTCAACTTCAATCATCACCTTATCTCCATCTGTTCTCGCCCGAATACGGATCCGGCAGGGTTCAATGCTTGGTTCGAGTGCATAATGTATGGCGTTCTCCACGAGTGGCTGTAACGTTAACTTGGGAATCCGGGCCGTTCCCACCTCAGGGGCAATCTCCATGTCAAAATCAAGTCTCTCCTCAAAACGAGTGCGCTGAATCGTAACGTAACTGCGGACAATGTCCAGCTCTCTTTCCAGCGTGATCCACTTCTCGGACATGTTCACAGAGCTGCGTAGCAGAAATCCGAGCGCCTCAACCATTTCCGAGATCTGTCGTTGCTTCTGTACTTTGGCCAGCCAATTAATCGACTCCAGCGTGTTGTATAGAAAATGTGGGTTAATCTGTGCCTGAAGCGCTTTCAACTCTGTTTCACGAATCACTAGTTGCTTGGCATAATTCTCATCAATCAATTCACGTATCCGTTGAAGCATCATCTTGAAGGTGCGATGCAGCAGCCCCACCTCATTCTGTGGAGATATCGGAACATTGCCAAGGGCAGCCTCCTCCAGTTTATCCAGATCGCCTTTTTCGATGTTACGCATCTTTTTGATCAACTGCGCAATCGGGTGGGTGATACTGCGAGAGAATCTCGCTCCTATGATCAGCGCCGCCAGAAAAATCATAATGAAGATCACCGTGACCAACTGTTTGACAAACTGGATCTGTTTAAACATCTGGTCAAAAGGCGTCGTATATAGGTAAGTCCAGTCAGTGTAGGAAGAGTTGGCCCGGGCGACAAAATAACGACCATGCTCAAACATGGCAATGCCATAAGGTTGAGTCCGCTTCAGTTCGGACTCTATCTCCGCTTCACTGACTGCTGATTCTGTTGGATAGATCACTTCTTTTCCATCCGTAATCAGCAACTGGGAGTCCTCTGCCGGTTCTTGCATCTGATCCTGGACAATTCGGTCCAGGCGGACACGGATAATCAGCGTACCGAGTTTTTCCAACGTAAACGCCCCACCCGTAAAAGATTTCACCTGTCGGACGGATAAAAGCCTAGCTTGTTGATCCCCGCTGGTATGCCACACATTGGACCCCGAATATCGGTCTCCCAGTGCCACCAGTTCCTTCTGTTTTGTCTCCGAAATTCCTTCCCGGTTCCCTGCAGCCATGACGTTATTATCATTATCGATAAATAGCATGGAATAGACGTATTTCTCAGACCCTGCATAAGCAACTAGCCGGTTAGTAATTTTTTTGCGCAGACCATTTTTCTCGTAACCTGTCTCGGCCTTTTCAAGTTGAAGCAGATATTGTTGAAGCGGCTCATCTGACATCACCTTGAAAGAGAGACTGGACATCTCGCGCAATTGATTCTCAATGCCTACTGAAGACATATTGAGGACTTGCGAGGATTTCTCATAAATCTGACGATCATAGATGCTGAACACATATCGGAGTACAGACGCATAAAACGTAAAGCTGATTAACATCAAAAGTCCGATGAGGAGAATCGTTTTGTGATGAATGGGAAGTGTTGTGAAAGCGTTCTTAATTTTGCTCATCCTAAGCGCTCCTTTGCCTTGCGAAGGGTGCTGTCGTGTTATGGGTTAGTGGGTTTATTGTAAGTTATTTTCATATTTACACATCCATTGGTCATCTGACAAGATATATTTATGCAACAATTCAGGTCATTAGAGAAGGTATACATCTGTGTCAGCAATTCAAAAAGAACACAAAACAGCCAGAATACCTTGAAATGATCAAGGCATTCTGGCTGTTGAATAACACCATGCTAAAGCATGAATTACACTTTACGGATTAACAAAAACCGTTTTCAGCTTCGCTACATACTGCACATCAAAGCCAAGACCTTCAGCCACCATGGCAAGAGGGACATAGGTTTTGGACTCCTTGCCTACCTTATTCAGGAATGCAGGTGTATCCACAGTAACCGATGCTCCATTTACCTTCACAGCATTGGCACCAATCTTCACAGCAACCTTCCGGTCTCCATATGTAATGGTTGCGGTTGACGTTTTGTTATCCCACACCGTAGTAGCACCTACAGCGTTTACGATGTCTTGGATCGCCACAAAGTTTTTGCCGTTACGGATAATCGGTTTGTATGGTGTATTTAATGTTTTGCCACTCACGATAATATTCATGGGTTTACCTGTGGCAGGTGCAGTCAGCTTGGTGTAATCTCCCCAGATCGTTTTGGCAAATACTTCGGCAATGGCAGCATATCCAAATTGATTGGGGTGGAAATCACGATCTTTGATCATATGAGTCATCGTGCCCTCACCGCCAACAAACTCCTTGGCCACGTGTGCAACTTTGACATCGGTACCCTGAGCAGTGAATTGTGCTGCAATGCCATCAATGGTCTGAGTGAAGCCTTGGGATGCCTCCATCAGTTTGGCATAGAGTGCCTTGCCTGCTACTTCTGGCATCGGTTGATACTGGTCGGCGATGACAATTGTAACTGTCGGATTAATTGCATGGATATCATTAATCGTTGCACTAACATTAGCTGTATATGTTGCGAGTAATTCTTTTACCTTCGCTTGCAGTTCCTCATCACTCAGTTTGTCTGCTGTACCGAGAAGCTCCGATACATCATTACCCCCAATGGTGATTGCAACCAGATTCGCCTGGGCGATATCCTCGCGAATTGCAGCAGTATTGGCTCCAATCTGTCCCGCTCTTGGATCAGGAAGACTTGGTTGAATGGCTTCAGATGTCAGCGTATTGCCATCCTTAATTGCAGTAGTGAAGTTTTTCAGGCCACTGGTTTTTAATCCCGCAATCCCGTAGTTATCCACCTGTGTACGTCCATGCAGCAAACCCTGCTCCTGCAGACGTTCTACATAACCATAAGGCAATTCTTTTGTGTTGGGCTCATACCCTACGGTTATGGAATCTCCCAATGTGACGATGCGTAACTCTTTGGTTACGGCTACTGCATCTTTCTTCGCAGTCAGCGAAGCCTCGTTGGTACCCACAGGCAATACAGCGGTCTTGGTGTCAGCAGCATGTGCAGGCAGTGCAGAAGATGTGAAGAGCAGCATTCCTGCCAACATGCTTACCGTTAAACCGGCAGCAGTATTTTCCCATATACGTTTACGCTTCATTCGGGGTAACACTCCTTTTCGTGAATCTATAATAATTTCACACTGATATATAAATGACAATGGGTTCGTGTTACTCTATTCTATCATTTTAAAGTAGTCGCTGTCCTCTCTGCTGGAAGCGCGCATGAAATAACAGACTCCCTGATGGGGAGCCTGTTATTGGTGAAGCACAGCTATAACGTTCAGTGATTAGTTAAGATTGCGGCTTATTCGAGTCCTCAGCATTCGAATGACCCGTGTCGCTCTCCGGTTTATTCCCGGTAGCCCGCTCCAGATATCGATCATACCGATCATCCAATTCACGTGCCATCTTCCGGTACTTTAACGTTTCCTCGACAATTGGATCACGTTCTGTCTGGATTCGTACTTCATATTTGGGAGGAATCAGCTGGCGTTCACGCTGATTGGTGTCGCCGGACTCTTCCATGTCCCCTTCCGTCAGCATATCACTGAGCCGTCGTTCCAGTTCTTTGGATTCATCCATTGTTCTCGCTCCTTTAATTAAAGTCATACATGCGTTACCTATACTATTGTACTTTCACTTCGTGTACAGAACCATCTTCCGATCGCTGTTACAGGCGTAGCATATGCTTACGAAGCAGCTTTCTTCAGAAAGCTTTTAGCCCCGCTTCTTCAGATACTTTCTGTCCCCTCCGTTAATGTACAATTAAAAGTAATTAAAGCATGGATGAGTTAAACAAACTCACTCCAGACCGGTAGCCTTTGCTTCCTTCAACACACCTGTTAATGCATCATGGATTTTGCCATTGCTGGCGACCACATGACTCACAGACAGTTGATAAGGTGTTCCGATGGTATCCGTTACCTTACCGCCGGATTCTTCGACCAGCAGCGCACCTGCGGCAATATCCCACGGTTTCAATCCAACTTCGGTATAGGCGCTGAGACGTCCTGCGGCAACATACGCCAGATGAAGGGCGGCGGATCCGCCTGCACGCAAGTTACGAACTTGCGGAGCAAGTGCCTGCACAGCTGCCATATTCAATGGCAACGCAAAGGTTGTATCTGCCGGGAATCCAACCGCAATCAGACTCTGAGCCAGTTCCTGTTCACCAGATACTTGCATCCGGTTACCGTGGACGTAAGCTCCTTTACCTTTTTCCGCAACAAACAGTTCATCACGGGAAGGGTCGTATATCACGCCAACAATGACTTCACCATTATGAGCCAATGCGATGGACACCGAATAAAAAGGGAATCCGTGTACAAAGTTCGTCGTTCCGTCCACAGGATCAACAATCCAGAGGAACTCTTCTTCCTCGGCCTCTTTCAATGCTTTTGCCGAAGCTTCCGGTCCCGGCTCCACACCTTCTTCACCCAGAATGGCATGGTGAGGGAAATGCGTAAGAATCAGGCGGCGGATCATCTGCTCCGCTCCTTTATCCACTTCGGTCACCAGATCCTGGGGTGAATATTTGGTGCCAAGTTCAGCTACCGTCCCAAGACGGCTTTTGATCCATTCGCCAGCTTTGGAAGCTGCATTAATGGCAACGGCAGTATAGCTTTTGCTTGTCACGACATAAGGTATCTTTTCCTTCTCATTCAAAGCGTTCACTCTACTTTCTATATCAATCTACGAAAAGTTGAAATACTTGTTAAAAGTATACGCCCCACAGGTCGTAAAGTTTCTGGTTGCCCAAGCCCCTTTTGGCTTTACGGATGAATGATGACGGTAGACTCGTCCACCCACTCCACGCCCTCTTCGTGATAGAATGCCAGCTTCTGCATCAGTTGCACAAGAGCCTCATCCTTACGTTTAGCCTCAATCATCACGTCAAGTCTTGGGGTGTCTGCTGCGATATGACGTAAAAAATCGAGCACAGGCTCTACCTCCACGCCATCAGCATGACCTCGCAGATCCTTTTCACTCTTTGGACTGGAGACATGGATTTTGGGTGGTAATGGCTGATCAGCCGGTGAATCTGCCTGGGCAAGCGGTGACTGCCAGGTTTTTAGAATATCAGGCCACAGATCCCATGCCTGTTCCCCTTCGTTGTTCACCCACTGGTGATGGATATCCAGTACCATGGGCAATCCCAGGCGCTGGCACACGGCCAGTGTCTCGGGCGCGTTGAACGTTTTGTCATCATTTTCGAGTGTCAGCCGCTCCTGGATGTCCCGATCCAGCTTCAAAAAGTTTTCTTCAAAACGAAGTGCCGCCGAAGGCTTGTCCCCGTATGCACCACCAATATGTATATTGTTCTTGGCAGTGGCATTTAGTCCCATGGCATCCAGCATCCGAACATGATGACGAAGGTCGCGAATTGAGTTGCGCAGAACTTGCTCGCGGGGTGTACTAAGTACGGTAAAATGATCCGGATGAAAAGACACACGCATCTGATTTTCCTTCACAAAATCACCAATGGCAGCAAAGTCCTGCTTCAGTGCCGGGAACGGGTCCCAGTCATTCAGGTCCTCGTGTGTTGCCAGTGGAATCAATTTGGAAGAGAAGCGATATACATGAATATGGCTACCCTTGTTGTGTCTGAGCAATCGTAATGTATTGTGCAGGTTCTCGGCTGCAATCCGTTCGAGTTTGCGGATCGCTGCTTCCCTGTCATCGATTTTGTTAAAACTCGACATGGTCATGGTCCGGGAAGGCGAGGCGTTCTCTATAAGCACGGACATGGCCACGTAACCAAAGCGTACGAGCATGAATTTCTTCCTCTCTATTAGGGCGGAGAACCCGCAAGGCATATTCAGCCGTCAGGATGTACCGTCACTGTATATAACCAAGTTTTACCCTAAAAGAGTGACCATAATCGTACTCAGACAAATCAGTCCTTCCGACCAGCACTCACAGTCAACAACTATTCCTGTGCTTGCTCTCCAAAGAACATCTCATCTGCAAGGGCAGTCTGGATGCGTGATTCTTCCTCCGTCAATTTGCGGATGAGTTGCATCTCCACCTCGGTTACCTCTTGCCCCTGGAAGTTGATCTCTGCAATGGAAACCACGATCTTGACGATGGCTACAGCCACGTTATCCGGTGTGTATGCAATCACTTTCTGGCCGGTAGGAAATACCCGGAAGCCCTGTTTGACCATTTTGCCGCGACCGTATTCAAGCAGTTCGAACAGCTCCTGCTCACTCTTGAACTTGCATACGGAATTGAATTCAGTCTGAAATCCCATGCATATCCCTCCTGATCTTGTGGTCGCAGGCTACGCCTGTACGCCGTTCTCGTAATTCAGTGCCTGCTTGCGGTTGTAACGCTCCAGCGCCAGCTCAATCATGCGATCCAGCAGTTCGGCATACGATACACCTGTTTCACGCCAAAGAAGTGGATACATGCTATATGGTGTGAAACCAGGCATGGTGTTGACTTCATTAATAAGCAATGCGCCGTCATTTTTCCGAATGAAAAAGTCCGCACGTGAAATGCCGTTACCTTCAATCGCACGGAACGCCTGCAGAGCTGCCTCGCGAATGCGGTCTGCGGCCTCTGGGTCCAGTGGAGCTGGAATCAACATCTGTGATTGACCATCAATATACTTGGCTGCATAGTCATAATACTCACCGGAGGATACGATCTCGCCTGGAACGGAAGCCATTGGCTCGTCATTGCCGAGGACACTGACCTCAACTTCGCGTGCTTCAACGAACTCCTCAATGACAACCTTCGTATCGTACCGAAGTGCGAACTCAACAGCTGTCTTCAGCTCATCGCGGTTACGCGCTTTGGAGATGCCCACACTGGAGCCCAGATTTGCCGGTTTGATAAAACAAGGATATCCCAGCTGATCTTCGACCTGTACGATCATTTCGTGCTCGGTCTGTTTCCATTGTGTAGCGTTAAAATACGTAAACTCACATTGGTCAATGCCAGCCTGTGCAAACAGCTTTTTCATGACCACTTTGTCCATACCACCAGCCGATGCCAGTACTCCTGCACCTACATATGGCATATCCGCCATCTCGAACATGCCCTGAATGGTACCATCTTCTCCAAATGTACCATGCAGCAGAGGGAACATCACGTCCAGCGCTTCCGCTCCGCCATACAAACGGCCAAACAGTGCGTTCAGCGCATCCTGCGTTCCACCCGCTGATTGCTCCAGCTTCAAATCTTCAATCTGCGCAAACGGCGCATGCATGACAGGTCCTTTTTTCCACGTCCCCTGCTTGGAGATATAAAAAGGAACCAGTTCATACTTCTCGTAATCAAATGCGTTTGTTACAGCAAACGCCGTTTGCAGCGACACCTCATGCTCGCCTGATTTTCCGCCATAAACGACGCCTACTTTTAATTTATCCATACTCATGTGTACCCTCCGATTATCTGTGCCTGATGCTGTCACCCTTGCATGCTCAGCATCCTTGTTATTCTGCTTGCGTTATCTGATCTTATTTTACACGGAACTGGATGTCTGCGTCACCGCATCCCGAAAATCTTTCGTCATCAAAACTCATCTGCAATATGAAAAAGCCGGTATACCGTCCGCTCCGTCCAAGCGTAAGAATCCCGGTAATCCCAAAATCGGTGACGGCTACTAACCGTATGTGCGTTAACAAGCGGCATACCACCCGCATCAAATGCGGTCACAACGGTGCTGTGCTGAAATCGCCCATCTCCATCCCAATCGTAGAGAATGACATCGCCGAGCATCAGCTGCTCAGGACGCTCCACTTCTGTCGCAGTCAGACCCCAGCTGCTGCCTGATAAATAACGCTCCAGACTATTGGAGACTGCCCAGCTGTAACTCCACATTTCGGAGCCGTTGACATACCCTTTATACCACCAGCCAGCTTCTCTTCTACCAGTATAGTGGATGGGTGCGCCCCCTGCAAAGAGACATTGGGACACGTAATTGGTGCAATCCACATCAAATTCCTCGAATGCCGGATTCCCCGCATTCCACCACCGATCTGCATAGGCGACCGCCAGATCTCTGCGATATGATTGTTGCCTTGAGCTTCTTCCTTGACCCAACACTTCCCGATTCAGCAGCGGGCGATTCATCGCCTGTACAAAATCAGCTTGTTGAAACGGACGTCCTTCCCCAGCAGGGCGACGCTCCGGCACTTCTCGCTCGACCCGTCCAATGATCCATCCACCACTCTGCCGCAGAAAGGTTAACCGCTCCCGCTCAATCCGGTCCTCCCGGTGGGTGATACCGCTCTTTTCGTAGAACAGTCTGCTGTACAATTGTACATCCACCACCGCTTCTTCCTGTCCATCCATAAGCGTGCGCACAAGCTTGGCGCTGGTCTCGCTGCGAAGAGGCACGGCGCGCCGCTTACGATACCATTCATCCAGCCTTGCCATACGCTCTCCCCGTTCCACCACGAAGTCAGGATCGGTAACGATCCGTTCGCTGGTCTGTGGACGGTAGTCGATCTCACAGCGATTGTACTGGTTCACGTAAGTATATAAGGCACTCTTCCATTCCCGTTCCAAGCCTATGTCCCCCTTTGGCATGAGTTCTGTCCGGAATATTTCATGGCGTATATAAACTCCTACTATTCATATGAGAGGGTCCTCAGTTGTATGTACACGGCTCGGGAAGGAGATCCAAAATTCGGCAAATACAGGTACACCAGATATCTTATTCCTGCCCACTTCACGAAAACGCCTTCATTGGTGCAAAAGCTTGCTTGATCAGGCAAAAAGACCTTTACGTACGGAGGTGAAAACGGTATACTTAAAACTAAAGTCATGATTATGAAATTACGTTTCATCAGATGAAACTAACAAACAAGAACACGGAACGATGAAGGCCTGTTCTTCACCTAAATGAACGTTTTCTTCATCTCACCGACACATCCCAAGGAGGTACATGTATGTCAGCAAAGAATCATTTCTCCGCCGCTCGCAGTCTTGAGGTTGGAGGCAAGTCTTACCGCTACTACAGTCTCGATGCTCTTCAGGAAAACGGCCACGGCGATCTTTCCAGGCTTCCTTTCTCCATTAAAGTGTTGCTTGAAGCAGCAATTCGTCAATTCGACGGACGTGCCATTACCGAAGAACATGTAAAACAACTGACCGGCTGGGCAGATGGCCGTGATAATAACAAGGAAATTCCATTCATCCCTGCACGTATCGTTCTGCAGGATTTCACCGGAGTACCGGTTGTCGTTGACCTCGCTGCAATGCGTGATACCGTGAAAAAAGCAGGTGGCGATCCAAAACAGATCAACCCACTCGTACCAGTCGACCTCGTTATCGACCACTCCGTTATGGTTGATGCTTTTGGTACCAACGATGCTCTTGATTACAATATCAAAGTTGAGTTCGAGCGTAATGAAGAGCGTTATCGCTTCTTGCGTTGGGCGCAAACGGCATTCAACAACTTCCGTGCAGTTCCACCATCCACAGGGATCGTTCACCAGGTTAACCTGGAGTATCTCGCTTCTGTGGCAGCAACAAAAACCGTTGACGGCGAGACCGTTGTATTCCCGGATTCCCTCGTAGGTACAGACTCCCACACCACCATGATCAACGGACTTGGCGTTGTTGGCTGGGGTGTTGGTGGAATCGAGGCCGAAGCAGGTATGCTGGGCCAACCGCTTTACTTTGTAACACCGGACGTTATCGGTTTCAAACTGACAGGCAGCCTGAGTGAAGGCGCAACAGCAACGGATCTGGCACTGACCGTTACCCAATTGCTTCGTAAAAAAGGCGTTGTTGGTAAATTCGTAGAGTTCTACGGACCAGGTCTTGCCAACATCGGTCTGGCTGACCGTGCAACAGTAGCCAACATGGCACCAGAGTACGGCGCAACGATCGGTTTCTTCCCTGTAGATAGCGAAACATTGAACTACCTGCGCAGTACTGGTCGTCCTGACGAACAGGTTGAATTGGTTGAAGCTTATTACAAAGCTCAAGGCATGTTCCGTACTTCCAGCACCGTTGACCCTGAATTCACAGATGTGATTGAACTGGATCTCGGCTCTGTTGTACCAAGTCTTGCAGGACCAAAACGTCCACAGGATCGCATCGAGCTGACACAAATGAAAGAAAGCTTCAATAGCATCATCCGCACACCTGTAGATAAAGGTGGTTACGGGCTGAGCGATGAGAAAATTGAGCAAACGGTACCTGTGACGCACCCTAACGGTTCCACCAGTGAACTGAAAGCTGGCGCTGTTGTGATCGCGGCGATCACAAGTTGTACGAACACTTCGAATCCAAGTGTTATGGTTGGAGCGGGACTGCTGGCGAAAAAAGCAGTTGAACGCGGCCTGACCAAACCAGGATATGTGAAAAGCAGTCTGACACCAGGTTCCCTTGTTGTTACCGAGTACCTGGAAAAAGCAGGTCTGATCACGTATCTCGACCAACTCGGATTCAACGTTGCCGGCTACGGCTGTGCGACTTGCATCGGTAACTCCGGCCCACTGCCGGACGAAGTGAGCGAAGCTATTGCTGAGAACGATATGACCGTAGCGGCTGTATTGTCCGGTAACCGTAACTTCGAAGGCCGTGTGCATGCACAAGTTAAGGCCAACTACCTGGCATCCCCACCACTCGTTGTGGCATATGCACTTGCAGGTACTGTGAATATTGACTTTGAAACCGATCCAATCGGTTATGATACGAACAATGAGCCTGTATTCCTGAAAGACCTCTGGCCTAGCTCCGAGGAAATCAAGGATACCATCGCTAGTTCCCTGAACGCTCAGATGTTCCGCAACAAGTACGAGAACGTATTTACAGCCAACGAGCGTTGGAATGCGATCTCTGTACCGGAAGGCGAATTGTACGAGTGGGATCCGAACTCCACATACATTCAGAATCCTCCGTTCTTCCAGGAGCTTGGCGACAAGTTGAACGATATCGCAGATATCCGTTCTGCACGCGTTATGGCATTGCTTGCGGATTCCGTAACAACGGATCACATCTCGCCAGCAGGTAATATTGCCGTATCCAGCCCGGCTGGACTGTACCTGAAAGAGCATGGCGTAGAGCGCAAAGACTTCAACTCCTACGGTTCACGTCGTGGTAACCATGAAGTCATGATGCGTGGTACGTTTGCCAACATTCGTATTCGTAACCAGGTGGCTCCGGGCACCGAGGGCGGTATCACGAAGTACCTGCCAACGGACGAAGAAATGTCCATCTACGATGCTTCCATGAAGTATCAGGATGAAGGACAGAACCTGATCGTTATCGCTGGTAAAGAGTATGGTACAGGAAGCTCCCGTGACTGGGCGGCAAAAGGAACATTCCTGCTCGGCGTCAAAGCCGTTATCGCAGAAAGCTTCGAGCGGATTCACCGTAGTAACCTGGTCGGCATGGGCGTAATGCCATTGCAATTCCAGGAAGGTCATGGCTGGTCCAGCCTTGGTCTGAACGGACGTGAAACGTATGACATTACTGGCCTTAGCAATGATGTGAAGCCAGGACAAGAGTTGAAAGTAACCGTAACTCGTGAAGACGGTACACAGTTCGACTTCCCTGTTATCGCTCGTCTGGACAGCATGGTTGACGTGGATTACTACCATAACGGCGGTATCCTGCAAACCGTATTGCGTCAAATGATGAAAAAAGCTTAATGACATGACTCATTAATGTAATGAAGTTATACAAAAAGCTCCCCATTACGTGCAATCAGCACGTGATGGGGAGCTTTTTTTGCTTTGCTTTTTATAATAAGGATAAGTTCAAAAATCAATTTTCAATCCAACTTCTGAATCATCAGCTGGTGCAGAAATGCGGTATAGCCCTCTGCAGTTTATTTTTTCCACGTTAATCCAGTCTACAAACTCATCTCCTCCGTAGCATCTTACAAAAACGGCATATTCCAGCTCACCCTCATAATTAATGGACTCCATGTATTGTGTGAATGGATGTTTCCCCTCTATACTCTGCAAAAAATCTGAAAATTCAATTCTCCACTGTTCCATCTTCTCTGCATATTGATCGGGGACATAATAGTAGAAACCATCTGGCGTATAATACGAAATTTTCATTATCATCTTGCAGGCCTCCTATCAGCATGTCGGGTAACGGTCTAGAGTTTTAAGATCTCTATACCTTCTTTTAGAAATGATGACACAAGCGTATGATATTCAATTCCATGTGCTAATTCCTCTTTGGTTTTATGTATCAGATAATAGGAATATTTCTGCATCAACTCATGCTCGTTTAACTCAATGGGAAGGTTAATAATCTCAACGTCTTCCGAATTAAAATGATAACGATCCCCTCTTTCTGACCTTCCTACGTTCATCACTGTTTGAATGACCATTAATTCATCACGTGTGACATTATTTATTAAAGCCGATCTTCTCTCTTCGATACCAAGTATGATCTCTTCAGCCTGTTGATTATTCTTAGCTTCAGCAATTTCGCTTTCAATTTGCATAATGGCTTTCATGGTTCCTGCTAGTTCTTTAGCTAATAAATACAATGTATGTCCTCCTTTTTTGTAAGGAATAAGCACTAACGCATCATCTCTACTCTACCTCATTTGCGATGTTACTCGCAAAGTTCACTGGTCCTATGCTAAATTCGATACCTTATGAAACAACAAAAAACTCCCCGTAACGTGCAATCTGCACAGTGATGGAGAGCCTTTGGTTTCAGTATGTGTGTATTTTCCGTTGCTTCAAGGCCAACTGCCTGCTAATGCCCGATGTGATGTGAGGCTTGATCGAACAATTGAATCGTACCCATGATCAGAAACAGACACGACAGAGCAATTAACGAGCCTCCGACCCATCTAGACATGATCAATCGCTCCGTAATCTGTTTCTCCGAAGCATCCGTTACCTTGTGTGGATACACGAGAAACATTAGCCCTACGCTAATGAACAGTATCGCGATGATAATCAACGTATTCCCTCCTTACACGTGACTCTCCTTAGAGGTTAACTTCGTCGTCTCGCGGGATTCTCCTCCCACCAGCACCTTTTTCAGACCCATAGCCATGGTAAAAACAATATATCCAATCAAGCCGCCGAGCGTATTAAGCATCAGATCATCCACATCAAATATGCCCATGCCCGTCACTAACTGTGTCACTTCATAGCCCAGACTGAGCAATAGGGACAGCAGGAACACCTTTACTCCAGAGAACAACTTGTTGCCCGTCAACACAGGAATGAAGATGCCGAGCGGGATAAAGGCCAGAATATTCCCTGCCAGATGGATTGCAGTACCCGGACGATGTAACGACAGGCTGTTCCAGTCTCGTGATATTTCCTGAAATGGCGTCAGGTTGACGGTTCGGGTATGGATCAGACCCGGTTGTTGCAAGAATGCCATAAGTTGGACCTTCACGATGCCAACGTCGACTGGATTTCCTTTGAACAGGATCAGCTTCGTCAGCAGATATAAATAGATAATGAACACGGCAGTCCAAAGGATGTTATGTTTGCTTTTCTTCTGGTTGTTGTGTTTCATGTGGTTTGGCCCCCTTATGTTGCCCTGTTATTTCTTAACGGTGACGATGACGCCATCCATGTTGTCACCCGATATTTCAGTTTCGCCGTGCTCAGGTATGTATACAGTCGTATCTCCAGTGGCCCGATAATAGCGGATATGATACGTCTCATCCTCTACTTCAACAGAGATGTTCTCCTTCTCCTTCAACATATCAAGGTACTCCTCCAGTACCAGATTGTTCTTATGCATGATCGCACTGTGGGGCAACCCCACATACCGAAAGTGCCATGGTTCATATTGAATACCCGTGATGCTTACTTTATCTTTCGGGTAACGCAAGATAAATCCGTATTTCCATGCATTTTTCTCCAGCCAGTCACCCTCCGGTGCTTCATTCATGGCAGCCAGACTTGAACCGACATCCAGGGATAAGCCAAGATTATGCTCACTGTGACCTGCAGGAAGTGCATAGTCTGATCCCATTTCCTGATATAGCTCGTCCTGCTTCTCAAAGTCCCTGTACCCACTGCTCATGAGAAAATATCGAACTCCCTCTTCCCCTGCTGCCTCAACCATCTTCTGAAACTCCTGCGCCACCAGTCGGGACAACATGATTTTCCGATCCATTATTCCATATCCACGAAGCAGATCATCCTCATCCGCCACATATACAATATCGGATCTAATCCCCTCCTCGTGAACGGGGTATTGCTTATTAACCAGTAACAAATTGCCCTTATGTACCTGATCCTGAATATTTCCTGTGACGGATACCGTATAACCTGCGGGATTTTCACGCGTATTCTGAATCTCGATGGGCAGCTCATCCTTCTGCTGAATCCATCCCGGTGATTGCGTAACAATATATCCGATCAAAATGATACATATCAAAAAGCCCCACTTTTTCATACTTGTTCCTCCTTTTACCTCATACATCAAGGATAGACAACACAAGTTAAAGAAAAAGCAGGGCAATTTTAAAGTTTTTCTTAAATTTAACGTCGAGCCTTATCGGAATACGGGCAAACGAACTTCGAATAACGTCCGTACCACGTCGCTCTGAGCCGAGATCGTACCGTCATGCTGCTCTACAATATTGCGAGCAATAAATAAGCCAAGACCTGTCCCACCCTCTTGAGGGGTCCTGGCGCGATCTCCGGTGTAATACATATCGAAGATATGCGGCAATTCCTCCGGACGAATATGTCCACCATAATTAATCACCTGGATGATGATCTGTTCTGCATCCTGATATCCGTTAATATCGACGTACATGCCATCCTTGCCGTGCCGTGCAGCGTTAATCAGCAGATTCTCGAACACACGTGCCAACAACTCGCCATCACCGGAGACCGTAAGGTCAGTGTCTATTTGTAGTCGTGCGGCTAGTTGGTTCTTTTCAAATACAGGATAGAGTTCTTCGTTCATCTGCTTCAGCAGTTCGCTAAGATCCAGCCGTGTTTTATTTATAGGCAACATGCCATAATTCATGCGGGTAATTTCGAACAAATCATCAATCAACTTCTCCAGACGCTGTGATTTGGTGAATGCAATCGATGTAAAGTGCCGCACCTGCTCCTCCGTCAATTGCTCATCCTTCATCAGAAGATCCAGATAGCCCAGCACGGAGGTTAACGGTGTACGCAGATCATGCGCAAGGTTTACAATGAGCTGGTCTTTGCTGGTCTCGGCAAAATCACCTCGTTCCACCGCTTCCCTCAGCTTCTCACTTGCCAGATTCACATCCTCCGCAATCGTACCTAACTCGTCCTTCGAGGAGATCTGCACACGATGCTGAAAATCTCCATTGGCCAAGTGATTAATGCCTGCGGAAATCTCTTTGAAATACGTAACATAAGGTCTCGTAAACAAGTAGAAAAATAAAATCGCAAGCGGGATGAAAAGCAGCATAAAAACATATATATCGCCAATACTTCTCATAATATTACGATATTCCGCCAGCGGATCCTCTCTCCTGACCCCTGCATAATACATCTGCAACAGCCTGTACACGATAAATGTTACGGCGCCAGAAGACAGCATGCTCAGACCGAGCAGCATAATCATCGTTGTGCGAAAGCTTCTGCGTTTAGTCATTGAACGTGTACCCCACACCCCAGATGGTTTTGATAAACTTATTCTTGTCCACATCTTCTCCGAGCTTCTTGCGCAGTGTCCGAATATGGACCATAACGGTATTGCCACTTTCGAAATAAGCCTCTCCCCATACCTTTTCAAAAATGCTTTCTGCGCTGAATACCTGTTTTGGATTGCTCGCGAGCAGCACTAAAATATCAAATTCCTTCGGTGTTAACTCCAGCGGTTTACCGTAAAGCGTCACGCTATGCTGCTCCGGTGCAATGACAAGTCCGCCTTTTTCCAAAATCGAGCGCTGAACCGCCGCTGTAGACTGGCTGAATTGCAATGAACGCCGCAATTGAGAATTCACGCGTGCTACAAGTTCCATCGGGTTAAACGGTTTGGTCATATAATCATCGGCACCCATCACAAGCCCCGTAATTTTATCCATGTCCGAGGTTTTGGCACTCAGGAAAATGATCGGAAAATGATGCTGCTCCCGTATTTTACGGGTCACCTCATACCCGTCCATACCCGGCATCATAATGTCCAGTACGGCCAAATCAATGGCATGTGTCTGAATCACCTGTAGTGCTGACTGTCCGTCAGATGCTTTGACGGTATGATAGCCTTCTTTTTGTAAATGTAAAGCCACCAGATCCGCGATCTCTACTTCATCGTCCGCAATCAGAATCGTAATTCGCTTCATTGCTTATTTCACTCCTATATGGGATGCTGGGCAATATAACACCTATGAATCTAACAGATAACTACCAGATAAACAATTGAAAGCAATGTTATATAAGTTGGACTTTTCTTTTACACTTTAACGGAGAGGACATTAAACTATGAAACTGGAGCGTTTGTTAGCCATCGTTGTATTGCTTATCAACCGGGGGCGATTACAGGCAAAAGACCTGGCCGATATGTTTGAAGTTTCCATCCGTACGATCTATCGGGATATCGACACATTGGGACAAGCCGGAATTCCAGTCGTGACCTATCAGGGAGCAAGCGGAGGCATCGGGCTAGCCGAAGGGTATCGTCTGGATCGCAATCTGTTAACCGACAAGGATCTTGTTTCCATCGTCACCGCCCTGCGCAGCATATCCACCTCACATACAAATGCTGCACGTGAACTGTTGGTGGAAAAGCTAAGCAGTATCGTTCCGGAAGCCAAAAATGAAGATTTTCAAGCCAGCACGCACCGATTCATCGTGGATCATTCCACGTGGACGCACCCTGAAGCGCTGCAACAGAAATTAAAAGTTATTGATCAGGGGATCGATCAGCTTCAATGCATTTATTTTGCCTATTGCAGCGCCGAAGGTGCACAGACCTATCGTACAGTTGAACCCCACACGCTTGTGCTGAAGAGGCACGCGTGGTATCTGTATGCTTTTTGCCATGAACGAAATGAATTCCGCATGTTCAAGCTGGTTCGTATGAAAGAGGTCTCTCTTGGGGCAGAACACTTTGAACGAAAATCCATCAACCTTCAAGACCGGCCGTGGCAGCAGGAATGGAGTCGGCCAGACAACCAGATTGGGATTACCCTGAGATTCCATGCCCGTATCCGTCATCTTGCGGAAGAATGGTTCGGTATTGAAAATGTATTGCCTGATGGGAACGGGTATTATATCAGCCAGCTCGCTTTTCCAGAAGATAACTGGCTGTATGGCTTCATCTTGGGGTTTGGAGCGGATGTAGAGGTGCTGGAACCCTTACATATTCGGGATAACGTGTGCCGTATAGCCGAACAAATTGTTCAAACTTATAAAACCTCCGCTCAAACCTGACAGACTGTTGTCCAGTTCCTCCCCGTATACTTCAAATATGTTCAGGTTGAAGTTGCATATATACCCAAGGAGGAATGAAACATGAACGTTACGGTATGTCAAAGCTGTGGAATGCCACTTACAAGTACCGATCAATTCGGCACAGAAATGGATGGCAGTACAACCCGCGAATACTGCATATATTGTTACAAGGATGGCAAGTTTGCACAGCCAGGAATTTCGCTTGAAGCCATGACGGAGATGTGCACCACCATTCTGAAGGAAGAAGGCATGGATGAGGAATCTGCTCGCTCGATGTTACGCAATCAACTGCCCTTTTTGAAACGCTGGCGTAATGAAGGAAATGTAGGGAACGGTCAGGACGGGAAAGCGACTGTCGCTAATGCACCTATTCATGCAGGAGCACCGTCATCTGACGCTTCTTCTGCGGTTAACGATGCTTTGCTTGCCGGGGAACCCGTTCGTTATGTCACCCTTCCGGGCAAACGCCTAGCCGGACTGTCCGCACGTACGACCAACGCGATTGAGATGAGCGGCCAAGGCAGCATCGGTGCGTTATGGGGGCGTTATTTTGCCTCCGAACATATTCCGGCTGCTGAAGCTGCCCGCTACGGCTGTTACACGGATTACGCGGATGGCATTGTTGGTGAATATACCATTTTGATCGGACATGAAGTCGGTGAGAGTGAACTGCTGCCTGAAGGATTCGATGAGGTGCAGCTACCTCCTGCTACTTATGCAGTGTTTACTTCGAGAACCGGACCGATGGTTGAAGTGGTCAGTGAAGTGTGGGAAGCAGTATGGGCGTGGAGCCATCAGAGTGACCGCACATTTACGGGAGATTTTGAGTACTACGATGAGCGGAGTTTAGACCCGGAGCATACACAGGTGGATGTATATATTGCGGTAAAAGAACGCAGGTAACAGAATTAATTAAATGAGAAAATCTGTAGCTGCCAAGAGGTCTTGGCAGCTTTTTTTTACATTTTATGAGCACTATACCCCGACCATAGGACCAAGTTAGTTAGCATATACCATACCTAGTCACTTGGACATATGCCTTAGAGGCAAGCACCATTGACTTCCCTAAAATTAGGACCATTCGCATAACAACCGATACCATGCTCCCACATCCCGCCTTTCATATCAGGTTCTTTATTCCTGAATTTCCCTAAAACCGTTTACATCTTCTGAATACTGGGTAAAATCACTACATCCGAGTCGGAATTACGATTCAATTCCCGCTTCTTCATATAACAAGTCATAGTACCTATATGCGTACAGGGTGAATTCATTTTATTTCGACCAACAAAACTACTGTTGAAAATACATATAAACAACCGATGCATGTCCATCATGCACGTAAGGAGGAACCAAGATGATCCGCATGCCTATTCAGCAAATGATCCCGTATCACCACCAATATCCGCGCAACACGGCGACCACTGCACCCAAAAAGGAAAATGAGAACACTCAAGGTCTATCCTTTCATGAAATTTTACAGCAAAAAATGGCGAAGAAAACCGCTTCTCCTTCCCTTAGATAAAACGGATACCTGACGATTGCCATTTCGAAACCGTCTTTCCGCAGCTTGGCGGGAGGGCGGTTATTGGCGTTGAGCAGCAAACAACTGTACAGTTCTCAGGCATGTTTCTATAATGATTTAAATATCTACGAGATCCATGACACATACGAACTGGAAAAGGGGATTTAGCAAATGATCACCATCGGTTGTTTTCACGCTCACTATTCCAACATTGCTTTAATTGAAGAGACGCTTGCTGCTTATGAAGTTGAATTGGTCCATTACGTCGATCCAGGTCTGGATCGTCTTAAACATGACGCTGATTTTTCTGATGTCGTCATCCACGAGAAAGTAGCCCAGACGCTCCGATGGATCGCCGAGTGTCATGCCGATGCCATTCTGGTCACGTGTACCCTGTTTGCGACAGTACTGGAGCAGGAAGCCACGCAGATCCCTGTGCCTGTGATTGGCATAGATGATCCGCTATTGCAGGAGATGCGGCGAGTAAAGGGAGATTGCATAATAGCCTTCACTAACCCGGCAACCATTGAAGGAACGATGGTACGGGTGAAACGGGCTTTACAGCAAGAAGATGAGAAAGGGCAACTACACGTTGCCAAGACATATCAGACGGAAGCGGTATGCATCCCTGGGACATTTGAGTTGATTATGCGTGGAGATCGGCAAGGGTATCTCGAAGCGGTACGTGAAGGATTACAGCAGATTGCTGAGCAGCATCCGGGTACAATGGTAGTGGCAGCCCAACTGTCCATGGCTCCCGCAGCCGCACAGGTTACAGCAGACACAGGCATTGCGATCCATAGCCCATTGGCATTGCTTGCGGCGTATTTGGAGATGAATTTGGGAGTGACTCGACAGTAGTGGCTTGATTTGGAGTGAGACATACAATCAATAAAAACATGTAAAAAAGTGAATGCTAGGCTCCTTTTGCAAAATAAAAATGCTCTCGAAGAAGAGCATTTCAAATGGTATAATCACTATGTACAGCCAATTTGTGGTGGGAAATAGGCTTGCCTCCAGTGGGAGGTGATCCTATGAACTTCTCTTTTAACGACGTAATCGTGTTCGCGATGTTAATTATTGCGCTCCTGACATACATCGATCGTAAAAAGAAGTGACCCGCCACAGGTTGACGGCCTGACGGGTCACTTCATCTGAACTTGCTGCACTCGGAGGAATACCCACCGCAAAATGCTGTGCAGGAGTAGCCATTGGCCTGGCTACTCCTATTTGTGTTTACTTACATTCATTTTATTAAACATCTGTCAGACAATCAACCATAATACTGATAAAAAGTATCAGGAAGCTGATCAATAAGACAAAGAAGATATAATAGCAGTATGCTCACCTTCAAATGATGTCAGACTTCCCAGCTTGCGCTGTACCTGCACTTAGGAACGTGCCCGATACTCTTCTGCCTTTTCCTGCATACCCGCTGCTACAGCCTCATTCTCGGACAATCCATTGTCCGCCGCAAAGGCACGAATGTCCTGCGTAATGCGCATGCTACAGAACTTTGGTCCGCACATCGAGCAGAAATGGGCTTCTTTGGCACCTTCTGCCGGTAACGTCTCATCATGGTAAGATAATGCCCGTTCCGGGTCCAGTGACAGGTTGAACTGATCCCGCCAGCGGAACTCGAAGCGTGCCTTGGAAAGTGCATCATCCCGGCGCTGGGCACGCGGATGTCCTTTCGCCAGATCCGCGGCATGGGCCGCGATCTTGTAGGCAATAACCCCTTCGCGCACATCATCCTTGTTGGGAAGCCCCAAATGTTCTTTTGGCGTAACGTAACAGAGCATGGATGTACCGAACCAACCTATCATGGCCGCACCAATAGCGGACGTAATATGATCGTATCCCGGGGCAATGTCGGTCGTCAGTGGCCCCAGTGTGTAGAACGGTGCTTCTTGGCATATCTCCATCTGAAGATCTACATTCTCCTTGATCTTATGCATGGGTACATGACCCGGGCCTTCGATCATCACCTGCACATCATGCTTCCACGCAATCTGGGTCAGTTCCCCAAGTGTAGCAAGCTCCGCCATCTGTGCTTCGTCATTGGCATCGTAGATACTGCCTGGACGAAGTCCATCTCCCAGCGAGAACGCCACATCATACCTTTTCATAATTTCGCAGATTTCTTCAAAATGGGTGTACAAAAAATTCTCCTGATGATGCGCCAGGCACCATGCTGCCATAATGGAACCGCCCCGGGACACAATGCCTGTCATCCGCTTGGCGGTCATCGGAATGTAACGCAGCAGCACGCCTGCATGAATCGTAAAGTAATCCACACCCTGCTCTGCCTGCTCTATGAGCGTATCACGGTACAACTCCCAGGTCAGCGCTTCCGCTTCGCCATTCACCTTCTCCAGCGCCTGATAGAGAGGCACCGTACCAATCGGCACAGGTGAATTGCGGATGATCCATTCCCGGGTCGTATGAATGTTTTTGCCTGTGGACAGATCCATCACCGTATCCGATCCCCATCGTACCGCCCAGGTCATCTTCTCGACTTCTTCCTCGATGGAGGAAGATACAGCGGAATTGCCGATATTGGCATTGATCTTCACGTGAAAATGACGACCAATCAACATCGGCTCACTCTCCGGGTGGTTAATGTTGGAGGGCAGAATAGCCCGTCCACTCGCCAGCTCCTGCCGCACGAATTCCGGTTCCACGCCTTCACGGATAGCGGCATACTCCATCTCTGGTGTAATCATGCCCTGCCTCGCGTAGTGCATCTGGGTCACACAGCGTCCTGGCTGTGCCCGCAGCGGTTTGCCACGTAGTCCGGGATATTCTTCGGCGCCAGCTCTCTTCCCTCCGGGCTTCAGTCCGTTATCCTCCGGTTTAACCGTACGGCCCTGATAAGCTTCGACATCACCACGCTCTGTGATCCAACGGGTGCGCAGAGCTGGCAGACCTGCACGGATATCCGCATGAAATGCGGGATCGGTCATGGGGCCGCTCGTATCGTAGACACGCAGCGGTTCGTTATGCTCCACCCCTTGGGGAGTATTCGTGTCATGAAGGGCTATCTCACGCTCCGGTACAGCTATGTCCGGCCGTGAGCCCTGAATGTAGACTTTGCGGCTGCCCGGAAAGGGCTGAATCCGTCCGGCCGCTCCTGTTTCCTTTTCCACCGGCTGACCGTTATGTTCCTGTTCCATCGCTTGTTGTCCCGTTTGATTTCCTGTACTCATGTTCGATCGTCTCCTCCTTAGTGTTCGTTCACTTGGTTTCATTGGTATCGTCATCAGCTCACTTACGCACCTGTCCCACATCATGCAGAGCGCAGAGAAGAAAGAGCGATCCTACACCAGACCAAAGGAGACATTAATCGTGTACAGTTCACAACAGACCAGAGGTTAGCACAGATCATGGATCTATGGTGCATTCTCTATTCATCCAGGTCCACTTTTGCAGGTTATTGAAAAAGCAGTCCATGGAGTGTGTGTTATATCATTCGTTCACTGTATATAAAAAAAGCCGGCCCCCGAAGGAACCGACTTTAATGTCCATCACCAATAATGCTCCTATATGCAGCTCCATAACGGAGTCCTGCAAAAGTCACACATGTGGTGGTTGTGGTCATATCGCCGATTACTTCCCTACGCTGGTATGATCCAGATCAGGTGCAAAGGGTCCGGAATCTCATGCGATTCCGTCTCAGTCCGGACAATTCGGACTCCCCCAGTAACGTTAAAAGTTGCGGCATACTTAAGCCGCCGTTCATATTTAATGAAGCTGGCCCCGCTGGGCCGTCCATTACAGAGTAGCGCAACCGGAACATAAAAACAACCTTTATATTCCAGAACACCAACTCAATTGGAGAAAAACCTTACATCAACATCAGGATAACATGAGCCCCATCTGCGTAGCAGCATCCTTCAACACAGGTGCGTATTCGTGCAAAGTCTCCTGCGAGAGTCGACTGACGGGCCCCGAGACCGAGAGGGCAGCTGCAATATTGCCTCGACGGTCCATAATCGGTACAGATACCGCGGCAGCTCCCGGCTCACGTTCCTCATAACTCGTCGCATATCCGTTATCACGGATATCTCCCATTTGTGCCAAATACACCGCCGGATCAATAAACACCGGCCATTCCGGCCCATTCATCAGTTCTTCACGATCCTCGTCCGTGGCAAACGCCATCAAGACTTTACTGGACGCGCCCACAGACAGCGGGAGTCTAACTCCGACAGGAGCGACCCGGCGGATCGCCTGATCACTTTGCACAGCCTGAATCCGTATCCGTTCACTGCCATCACGCAGGTACAGACTCACGGTCTCCCCCAATCGATCTCTCAGTCGTTCCATCGCAGGCAGCAGCAGAATCGCCGGATCATCACTGCGGGACATATGAGCCGACAGCTCCCAGATTCGGATGCCAAGTCGGTACTTCTCTGTTGCTGCATCGCGGATCACAAACCCCCGATCCTCCAGCGTAGCCATCAAACGGTGCACTGTACTTTTGTGCAAGCCGATCTGGCTGGCAATTTCGGTGAGTCCCAGATCACTACGTGTGGTAAAACATAATAATATATCCAGCGCCCGTTCTACAGCCCGGACGGTTAACTTCCGATCTTCCATGGCATAATGCCCTCCTCATGTTTCATCACATGAAACTTGGTTACATAAATTATATGAGAAACGGTCTCATCTGTAAACCAAAAAGAGCCAAAATTGAAATAAGCTTAAGTGTAAAATTTTCCTTTTTATAAGACTTAATCCCCTGTAATTTACACACTAAGGTAATGTTACCCATATATCTTTAGAACTATATAACAATTGCGTAACAAATGCCCTCAATCAATTGACTTTGACTATATTGGAACATACGATAAAGATATATTACATTAAGATATCGCTCTGAAGCAGGTTCTGAAATAAACAATTTCTCTTTTCATGTCGTTGTTATCTTCAACTGAACTTCAAAGGAGGGGCATTCATGTATCCAACATCCCAGAGCGAAGCCCCGCTGCAAACAAAAGTGTCCGATCTGCCCTCTTCCCTATCACCTAGGCTGATTCGGTTCAAACATATTATCGTAGCGTTGCTGCTCTCCGTTGTATTTTTTCTGCTGTTTTGTTTTATTGCACTGCATGGTTACATCGCATGGGTATTATCCAATCCAACGGTAGCGCCTGTCTTCTCCAATCCGATGCAGGCCAAGAATATGAAGTATGAAGACATCACATTCCCGGCAGCAGATGGCAGCCGGACGATGCAGGGATGGTATATACCTGCTGATAATGCAAGCAAAACAATTATTTTCAGTCACGGCTATGGTGCCAACCGTGAAGAAACATGGGTACCGATGTATGACCTGGCACACTATGCCCATCAACTTGGGTTCAACGTGGTCATGTTCGATTATGGCTTCGCCTCACAGGTGAACAAAGCTGTAGCCACAGGTGGCAAAGCGGAGTCACAGCAATTGCTGGGTGCCATCCAGTTTGCCAAGCAGCGCGGTGCGCAGGAACTGGTTGTCTGGGGTTTCTCCATGGGTGCCGGTACGGCGCTACAGACTGGACTGATTACACAGGAAGTGGATGCGATGATTCTGGACAGTACGTTCCTGCTTGAGCCGGATACGCTGTACCACAACATTCATAACCAGATCGATCTCCCGCGTCAGCCTACACTGGAAATTATGAAGCTGTTGTTCCCTGTTCTGAATGGTACCGGATTGCAACAGATTCCATACCAGGAAGTGAAAAAGGAAGATTATCCGTTCCCGATTTTCTTCATTCACGGTACGGAAGATGAGAAAGCGCCTTACCCGATTGCAGAACAGCTCGCTGCCAACCAGACCAATCCGTACTCGGATGTATGGATTGTCCAGGATGCGCACCATGAGTTGATCTTCCGGGAGCATCCAAAGGAATATCTGCGCCGTGTGTCCACATTCCTGAGTCATGTAACAAAAACAAGTAGTGACGATGTGCAGAACACGAATAGTGGAGAATAACCAATTTCATTTTATCGAATTTTTCGTTCTTTCTTGAGCCCCGCAGGGGCTCTTTTTTTTGCACTCATAGGACAACAGGCTCGCGGAATATACTCTTGGGACGCATGAATAGACAGTCTGCATGTAATGAATTTCATCTGAAGGAGGTTTAATATAGATGAACTGGTATGGATATGGTCACCTGCTGCCTCTGCGGATATTGGAGGAAATCCGTTTCTGGAAAGAGCAGGAGAAAGAACATACACTCGTCATTCGTGCACTGGTTCCTGATCTGGAGCCCCCATACGTCAAACTACTGGAGGAATGGGAGGCTACTTTTGCAAACAGTGAGCGCGTAGCGAATCAGCTTGTAAAACAACTATTGCCCGCAACCCATCCACCTGCTCCCTACATCGTTCGTTGTATCGATCAACTTGTGTTGGCAGCTCGGCAGCAATCGAGAGAGTTCATCAAACAGCTGTACGTTCTTCTGGAGCAAAGTGCTGCGGTGCAAGCTGTTCCGCTTGCCAAAGTACTTATTCTGCATTTCATCCGCGAATCCGAATATTTTCTGGGCGTTTTGGATACGCTTGGCCAACCTGGTATCTTGCGTGATACAGATCCGGAGCCGCCACTTTTTCTGGAAAATGCCCTGCATACGTCAGGGTCAGAAAGTATCCAACGCCAAGCTTCAGAAGCGCCAACTTCTCCAGAGGGGAATGTAAATGCACCTGCCGCTTCAGCGCAGATCCAATCCGCAACCGTTCAACCGCCTTCTACCGGAACAACACAAGCCACGCCGGGCTCTACAGCACCTTCCGTAAAGGAAAACCCGGTTCCCATTGGAGGACATACACTGCCCCCTCTCCCGTATGCGTACAATGCGTTGGAGCCACATATTGATGAGCTAACGATGCGCATCCATCATGACAAACACCATCAATCTTATGTGGACGGACTAAATGTGGCAGAGAAGAAGCTGGCGGAATCGCGAAAAAAAAATAATTTTGAACTCATCAAACATTGGGAACGTGAACTTGCTTTTAACGGGGCGGGGCACTACCTGCATACGATCTTCTGGACCATTATGAATCCTGCTGGCGGTGGTAAACCTTCCGGTATGCTCGCAGAGCAGATCAAGCGGGATTTCGGAAGTTATGAAGCGTTCAAAAATCAATTCACGGAAGCTGCGAACAAAGTGGAAGGCAGTGGCTGGGCGATGCTTGTCTGGAGCCCGAGGGCTCATCGTTTGGAGATTTTGCAGGCGGAAAAACACCAGAATCTGTCCCAGTCCGATATTGTACCGCTCCTGCCTCTGGATGTGTGGGAACATGCCTACTATCTGAAACATCAGAATGAACGCAAAAAGTATATTGAGGATTGGTGGAATGTGGTCTACTGGCCGGCTGTTGCTGAGCGTTACGAAACGGCACGCAAGTTGTTGTGGCCGCCTTATTAAGGCTTGAGCTTGGATGGATTAGGGCAAAAAGAGATATCTCCAGCCGAATGACTGAAAGATATCTCTTTTTGGTAAAGACAAAAAAGCAAGCCTCTTGTCATAGAGACTTGCTTATATTTTGAGAGACTTCCTATTTCAAAATGCTCATGCTCCCTTAAGAAGCACAGCCCTCGCACGCTACATAGTTGTCGCCAACCTGTTTGCTAATAGCGATCAGGTCGCCCAGCTTGATATCAGCCTCATCTGTAAACTCCAGATCGGCAATACGAGCGACGATCAGTGCAGCAGCCTCTTCCTTGCTTGTTGCCATCTGGCTGAACTCAGACTTTTCGCCTGTAGATACAACCTCATATAAGTACGTATATCTCAACGTCTCCATCCTAACACTCTCCTTCCGAAATCACATCATATCATCTCTATTACCCAATTCCAAGTCCGTTTATCAAGAACTCAATCATAGCGTCGTTTCATCTGCTCAGCTGTCACGCGTACTTCTTCAGAGCCAACGCTAAGCACCCTGCTTGCTTCCGCCTGCGGATAGCGATCACGTAGAGTCCGAACCAAAGAGGCCGTATATGCCGCCGCAGAAGGGACACCTGCCAACTCCTTCAGACTTGCCATCGTGCCAGGCTGAACATCAGGATATCCTTCACTCGCCCCACCTGCTGCATGCTGATAAAATTGACGCACGTCCGCTGCCAGTTGATCTCCCTGTCCTTCCACGATAATAAAAGCAGTAATAATATACGCCTTAGCTTGCCTGCGCTGGGCAATACCACAGAATTTCAGCCCACCTACACTGACATCATAATCCCCCGGGCAAAAAGCACCCTGAACCTCGCCCGTTTGCGCCTGATTCGACCATGGCGTTAGCGACTCCGCAATAATCGAAGCCATCTCCCGGAAATCATCATGAATATTGATGGCATGTCCGGGATTAGGCAAAATCAGTGACACATTAACTACCCCTGGATTCAGAGGTACGGCCGCTCCGCCTGAAGGTCGAACACAAACTGCTGTCCCTTGGCTTCTGATCCGTTCCATCGCTTCTACAGCCTGTGGCAACCTGCGGTCACGCAGACCCGCTACAAAGGCATCTGGGTGTCGCCATATATGTGCAACAGGCAGATGCCCTGCCCCAACCCGCCTGCACATGACTTCTTCCCATGCAAAAGCTTCGAGTACACTACTGCCTTGTCGCTTGAGTGGTGTCTCCCAGATTTGCAGACGCAATGTAGCATGTTTATCCGCTTGTAGTCCCTGTTCCGGCTGAACCGGGTGTTCTGAATGGGAAGGTGCACTCATCGTTCCATTACCTCCGGCTTAACGAATTCGTATGTACTCAGTATATATAGGAATGACAACGCCCTATATAAATAAGCCGGTTCCCCTGGGAACACGGCTTATTTATACCCTATCCTGCGGTTTCAGAAGCTCCTGCTTCCAAAACCACAAGGACCTACTCATCCGGCTTGTCCAATAAGCGGACATCCCAGATCTTAATCTTTCACCAAAGACAAGAACTCTGCACGTTGTGCCGGATTCTCACGGAATGAACCACGCACAGCAGACGTTACCGTCTTGCTTCCCGGTTTCTTCACGCCGCGGGAACACATGCACAAGTGCTCGCCTTCCACCACGACCATAACGCCGTGAGGTTCAACTGCTTCTGTCAGAATGTCAGCGATCTGTGAAGTAATACGTTCCTGAACTTGCAGGCGACGTGTTACCGCTTCGACCAGACGAGCCATTTTGCTCAAACCAACAATCTTGCCGCTTGGTACATACCCAATGTGCACTTTGCCGAAAAACGGCGCCATATGATGCTCACACTGACTGTAGTAGACGATATCCTTGACGATAACCAGTTCTTCATGATTCTCGTCAAACGTCACACCGAGCACATCGCGAGGGTCTACTTCATATCCGCCAAAAATTTCTTCATACATTCGGGTCACACGTGCAGGCGTTTCAAGCAGCCCTTCACGTGTACTATCTTCTCCGATCAATTTCAGGATCTGCTCTACATGATACTCGATCTTTTCCCGATTGTCGGATACGTTTGAATTCAAATAATCTTTAACGCCAGCCACTGCCGAACGCCTCCTTTCGAACCACTACTGTAAGAGGTTGTTCAAAAAGTTCCGCTTCTCGATACTGAAAACCCAACTTTTTGAACACGCACTTTAAGCAGTTATTCCCTGCTATTATTTTCGGCGGCCCGAACTTTTACGCGCAGGATGCTGTTGCGGCTGAGGCATTTTTGCTCCTGGCTGCTGATTCTTCATCATCTGCTGGGCACGCTGCATTTGCTTGCCATTCAGGTTGTAGCCCATTTGCTTCGCCATTTTCTGAAGCATGTCCGGATTGCTTTGCATTTTCTCAAGTTGTTTACGCAAGTAAAACACCCCGATGAAAAATCCCCCGACCAGACCAACAATCAATGTGATAATCGGTATAACAATATCCATCTCTTAGACACCTCTGTATACATTCTAAAAAGCCTGATAATCCGTGTCACTTCATGATGTTAAGCGCACATGTTGCAAACCTGACACAGACCGGATTTCCTGAAAGTATCATAGCATTTCCGCACGCCTTGAGCAAACGGATTTTCCAGTTGAATCCCACACAAGCTACGTCATGACGGCTTCAATGAAAACGGTTGTATGCTGAGCCAGATCAATTTCAACCACATCCAGAGAATAACGCGTACTTCCGCGCGCCACCCTGATTACAGGTCTGCCGGGTAATCCCCGATGTTGACGCACAATGACTCCTGTCTCTTTGGTAGACAGTCGTACCGCTGTACCATTGGGATACACGGATACACTTTTGTTGAACTCAATCAGAATGTCCCGATCCAGCTTCGTACCAGACAACGCCATCATCTCTTCACAGGCCTCATGTGGCAACAAACTGTCCTTGGATAACCCATTAATGAGATTATCATAGATGTTAGCCACACTGACGATTCTCGCAAACAGATGGATGTCACTGCCTTTGATCCCTCTAGGCATACCAGTACCATCTACATGCTCATGATGTTGAAGGGCTGTATGGGCGACCAACAGACTGAACTCCCGTTTGTTCTTAATCACTTCGAATCCACGCCATGTATGGTGCAGCGAAGCATTCGCAGCAGAACCACTGCCAGGAGGTTCCCCCACTTTTCCAATATCATGCAATAACGCCCCCACTGCAAGATCCTTCAGTTGATTATAATTGAGTCCCATATTCAGTCCGATGACCGAAGACAACAAACATACATTCATCGCATGAACATACTGTGCATTGTCTTTGGTACGAATATCGGTGAGCTGCACTAACAGTTCACGCCCGTTCAGTACATCGTTCAGCAATTTATCTATACTGAGGGCAACCTTCCTGGGACTCCAGTCTTTCCCGGAGCGAATGGATTCGAGTGTGACACTCATTTCGTTAATTATTGCCCGTTTCGTGGTTTCATCCAGAATGTCTTCTGGTTCCACATCTTTATACGCTTCATCCTGGATGTATAACATGGTCACGCCAATACGCTTCAGCGTATTGACCATGTATACGGTGAGCTGGACTCCGGCAGACAGCAGTACCGTGCCGTTGCTGGAATATACCGTCTTGCCCAGAAGCTCCCCCGCTTCCACGCTCTCCACGTTTACATACTTCATGAACGTCCCCCGCTCTTACGTTACGATCGCTGCTCCAATGCGAGCAATTGCTCCTTGGTTTGCAGACCGCCTACATAACCCACCAGGGTGCCGTCTTTACCGCTGATGCGGTGACAGGGAATAATAATCGGAATCGGATTTTTGCTAATCGCGTCCAGAACTGCACGAACAGCCTTGGGTCTGCCGATGGTTTCCGCAACCTGTTGGTGTGATGAGGCCTCTCCATAAGGTATATCGGACAGAACTTGCCATACTTGTAGCTGGAATGGTGTTCCAAGCCGATCAAGCTGCAGGTCGAACGTTTTTCTCTCTCCTGCAAAATACTGCTGGACCTGCTGTGCAGCTTCGCTGAGCTTCTCTTCATTCTTTTCATATCGATACTCGCCAATCCAGGTACGTGCCCATTGTTGCAGATGAGCTTCGCGTACGTGAAAAGCGCCAAAATCAATATGACACAGTCCTTCATCCGTCGCGCATAACGTAAGAGTACCGATCGGTGTCAGTACTTCATCATAGTAAACGGGCTTGCCATGAAGACCCGTAACTGCGGAAGGCCTCCACGCTGCGGCTTCCGGTTTGGCAGGCGGTGCGGGTTGCTCACCACCCGGTTCACTCCCCGCTTCCATTTTCAAATCCTGTTGTAACGCCCGTAATGATGCATTGTGTTCGTTCTGTTGCTCTGGCTGCTTCTCACTCACTTGTCCAGCCTGTGGCTGTTTGGGTAAGGTCTCGGACGAACGCAGTCGCTCCTCGGCCTTCTGCAGCATGCTTAGTACGTTCCCATCTTGTTCGTTAGCGGCAGCTTCCCCAATTGCTCTCATGGCGTCTTCTCCTCCAATTCTGCTTAACGCCCAGGCTGCGGTTCCCCGCAACTCGGGGCGCGGATCACGTTTTAGTACTTCTGTAAGTTTGGGTACAGCACTTTTGTCTTTGAAATTGCCCAGGGCAATAACGGCGTTGCGTTGAATCGGCTTCTTGCCCCGCCAGGCGGCGGAACTCTGACCAAAACGTTCCTTGAATTCCCGGTTACCGATATCCAGTAGCGGCAGCAAGAGTGGCTTCACAACCTCCGGATCAGGGTGAAACTCGGGATGGTGATCCCAGTTCTTGCCCCGGTTCTTCGGACAGACGATCTGACATGTGTCACAGCCGTACAGACGGTTGCCTATTTTCAGCATAAATTCTTCATCCACGAACCCTTTTGTCTGGGTTACAAAAGAAATACAACGCTGTGAATTCAACTGCCCCGGACCCACCAATGCTCCTGTAGGACAGGCATCGATACATTTCGTACATTCACCACAGTCTTCGGTCACAGGTGTGTCCGGTTGAAAAGGGATATTCGTCACCAGTTCCCCGAGAAAAATCCATGAACCGAATTTGGGTGATATAATGGCACAGTTTTTGGCGCTAAAACCAATCCCCGCACGCTGGGACACCGCACGATCCACCAGTGCTCCGGTGTCTACCATGCTTTCGATCATGGCTTCAGGTACACGTTCACGTATAAAGTTCACCAGCTTGTCCATCGCTGTACGCAGAACCTGGTGATAGTCCTGGCCCCAAGCCGAACGGGCAAAAATGCCGCGATACGCACCAGGCTCCGATTTCGGTGGATTCACCATTTTGGATGGGTATGCCACGGCTATCGCAATAAGTGAAGCGGGCTCACCATCTTTTAAAGCGGGGTGCACCCTTTTTTCAATATCCGGCTCTTCAAAACCTGAAGCATATCCCTTGTCCCGCGACTGCTCCAGCAGCGACTTCAGGGAAACAAAGGGATCAGCAGAAGCAAATCCGATATCATCAATGCCCAGTCCGGGGCCAGCTGCCTTGATCTCCTGTTTTAACTTCTCCCATACGGAGGCCTGTGCTGCCCCGGTCTGTACGCTCGTCATTTCTCTTCCCTCTCTTCTTCCGACACTTATTCCGTAAATAGTGAACGCCCGCCTCACGATAAGAGGACAGGCGTTAATTTCTATATATGCCTTGCATACTTGAATTCAAACGGAACGAGTCTATATGGTTTAACGCAAAATGCAGTCTGAAGTTGTTGTCCTGTCAGCATTTTACAATTTCTTCAATTCAGAAAACGGCCAGAAAATAAATTCAGCCTTGCCTACAATCTGGTCGGATGTAATACTGCCAAACACTCGGCTATCCTTACTTTTGCCTTCATGACGATTATCCCCCATCACAAAGAAATGATCCGGCTCCAGTGTGATTGGGCCAAAATCCGGGTCTTGCACCTCAATATCGGTGTACGTTTCCGCTTGCCGCTCGCCGTTCACATATAGATGGTGATCCCTGACCTCAATTGTATCTCCCGGAAGTCCAACGATCCGTTTCACCAGAAAATCCTTCTTCTCCACACCTTCGCTTGGATCACGAAGTACAATCACATCGGATCGGGAAGGCGTACCCAGATGGTATACGATTTTGTTGACGAAAAGGCGATCTCGCTCAACCAGTGTCGGCTGCATGGACTGTCCCTTGACCATCGACAGGTTAAACACAAACAGGTTCAGCAGCATCATGATTACAAATGCAACAACAATCGTTTTGACCCAGTCCCACAGCTCGGCAACCCAGGATTTCTCCGGTTGTTCAGGCTCTAGCGGTTCATGAAGTTGCTCGGAAGTCACATGTTCCATTGAATGATTATTGGAATTCAAAGGGACACCTCATTTATGAATTAGTTAAGTTAAACTTGTTAAATGGTGACCATACTCCCTTTCAGTCTACTTCATTTGGGAGAGTGAAACAATTGGTTATGAGCACCAATACCTTGGATAACATGAATACAGCCGGGATAGGCGCAGTGGTCTAATCGAATTGGGAGACACCGAAGCGTGTTCAGAGAATGAGAAAACAGAGGAATATTACGCAAAGAACACTCATACAAATAGAAAGGCACATCCCTCACGTTTTTACACGTTAAAGAGATATGCCTAATATGAAATGAACATCTTTTTTTTATTTCTTTACATGCAAACTAAGCTTTAGACAAAATACTAAGATTCTGGAAAGCGCTCATAATCTGATTGGCACCGTAACCCATAGCTTCATATAGAGGCATGGCTACTTTGTTGTGCTCATCACCCGCCACCCATACTTGGCTGACTTTACGCTGCTGGAACCTTTGTTCCATAGCCTCGACAAGTGTTTTGCCGACTCCACGGCGACGATAGTCTGGATGTACCGCAATACGGTAAATGCAACCCTGATTGTGATCAATCGTACCGATCAAAGCGCCGACGAGGTCTCCCTCTTCTTCCGCAACCATGATCAGGTCAGAATCCCATGACAATTGACGGGCAAACGGGCCCATCGTGTTCTCATAACACTCTTCCGATAGTGCAACCTGGAGAAGCTCCGTCATCTGGCTTGCATCACTCAACTGAAAGGAACGAACGTGCATGTCTTAAATCTCCCTTTTCGTTAGCTTAGATGAGGTTTTTTACAAAAAGGGATTCCCCTTTTACCAAAAACCCAATGTTCATATAATGACAAAAAACGAGAAAATACCGCTTCTTCGTCAATTAAACCATACTTTTCTCCATAAAACACGCATTTTCTTTTGAAAGCGCTTAATTGTAACCGTTTACATACGAATATTAAACTTCACCTCCATTTCAACGCCTGAAAACACATAAATAGTTTCATAAAGGGTAAAATATGTTTGTTATCTCTAGCCCATCATTAGATCAACGCCTCGGGGGACTTAATAAACAAAAATGTTGCTTAATTAGCCCGAATGCGGTTTAATATTAGTGGCAAGGGTATTATTACATATGTACCTGTTTTCAAAAAAAACTAAAATCTCAGGAGGTATTTCATTATGGCTTTTCAATTACCGGCACTTCCTTACGCTAACGACGCATTGGAACCACATATCGATGCACAAACGATGGAAATCCACCACGATCGCCATCACAATACTTATGTAACTAACTTGAACGCAGCTCTGGAAAGTGCTCCTGAACTGCAAGAAAAAAGCTTGGAAGATCTGATTGCTAACCTTGACAGCGTACCTGAAGGCATCCGTACAGCGGTTCGCAACAATGGTGGCGGACATGCTAACCACAGCTTGTTCTGGGAAATCATCGGACCTAATGGCGGCGGCGCTCCTACAGGCGATATCGCTGCAGCTATCGATAGCGAACTGGGTGGCTTTGATAAATTCAAAGAAGATTTCGCTAAAGCAGCTACAACTCGCTTCGGTTCCGGCTGGGCTTGGCTCGTAGTTGGCAAAGATGGCAAGTTGTCCATCACTAGCACACCTAACCAAGACAGCCCTCTCTTCGAAGGTCTGACTCCGGTTCTGGGTCTGGATGTATGGGAGCACGCTTATTACCTGAAATATCAAAACAAACGTCCTGATTACATCGGTGCTTTCTGGAATGTAATCAACTGGGATGAAGTAAACAAACGTTACGCTTCTGCAAAATAAGATTGTTCACATGCAACAATGAACATAAAAGAGAGCCTGATTCGGTCATCGTGACCGTGATCAGGCTCTCTTTTTGCTATCGCCATCGCTATAGTTGGTTATGGTTATGGTTATTTTTCTCTAACGAATCAAGGACACGCTATTGCTCCATATTTCATCGTATCGCGAACCTAACGAATCTCAAAGTAGCTATTTCCCCAAATACGGGCTTTGATGCGAACTTTTGGGTTGATTTGGCTAGGATAACGTCACTCAAGTTCATTAGAATTTATCATTGTGGTTTATCCCACATGATAAGACCTCTGGGGTTCGTTAGCTCTCCCAAATTAATCATTCACTTGATCATACGCACCTGCAAAATAACTGCTGATCAGCTTCAGAAATATGTTGGGGAATGCCATCTTGTCCATGTCTTCCGGACCGATCCAGCGGTAGATCAAGCCATCGCCTTTACCTGTCAATATCGGAGTGTTCAGCGCCACATCCCTAACGTCAGAGGGTGACAACAACATCTCTTCATCGTTAAGCGATGTTGTGATGTTCTGTGTATCAGACGAGCCTGGCTCCGGTAGATGCGCCGTTGCGGCTGACTCAGGTGACACAGCTGATGACAAGGCTGCGGCCTCCCTTGTGGCCGCCTGTGCATCGTAGGCGGCTCTGGCTTCCGCTGCGATCAGCGGAAGCTCACTGCTCTGTTCCTGCTCGGTACACTTGTACACCTGCAGGCTCCAGACAATGTGGCTGAACACATGCTCCGCATGGGTAGCCAGCCCTTCCGGGCGGGCAGCGAAGCCTTCCGCCCACAGACTGCCGGCCAGCAATGCCATGGCCGGCTCATCCGCCAGCGGCGCCGCCTTCTTGCTGGCTGCGGCGGGCGCCGCCAGCACATGCGGCAGCTCCCACATGCGGGCCAATAGGCCCGTCTCTGGGCGCTGGCGCACAAGCACTTGGCCGCGATGATCACCGCGGCCCTCCACAATTGCGACCAGCCGCTGCTCAGGGCGCGGCGGCTTCGCCTTGGTCTTGACAGGCAGGGTAAGCTCTCTTCCGGCGAGTCGGCCGGAACATTGCTCCATGACCGGGCAAGTCAGGCAGTGCGGTGCTTTGGGTGTACACACCAGCGCACCAAGTTCCATCAGCGCCTGATTGAAATCACGCGCCCGCCCTTCCGGAATGAGCTCTCCTGCGAGCTCTTCCATCAACACCCGGGTGCTGCCCTTCATAATGTCCTCATCGATGAGGAAGTATCGGGACAGTACCCGCATGACATTGCCATCTACCGCAGGCTGCGGCTGGTTGAAGGCAATGCTGAGAATGGCCCCGGCCGTGTAGGGGCCCACCCCTTTTAATGCAAAGACGTCCTGCTTGTCCTGAGGCATCTCGCCTCCGTGCAGCTCCATGACTTGTCTCGCGGCTGCCTGAAGATTACGTGCACGGGAGTAATAGCCGAGTCCCTCCCAATTTTTCAGAACATCCTCTTCGGGTGCTTCCGCCAACGCCTGCACAGTCGGGAAATTTCCGATAAAACGATTGAAATACGGAATGACCGTATCTACCCGAGTCTGCTGAAGCATAATCTCCGATACCCATGTGAAATACGGATTGTTGTGGCGACGCCACGGCAAATCCCGTCGGTTGATCATATACCAGTCCAGCAAATTCACGCTGAAATGTTGTTTCTGTTCCTGTAAACCCATATTTCCGTCCTCTCCTATTGCCAAGCTAACTACTTTTCCATCTGTTCGACGATCGCAAAGGCCGCTGCCAATTCCGTCTGATGCGTAATACTCAAATGAATGTCATATTGCTTATCATATGGCAGCTGCAGACGTTCCCAGGCTTGACTGGACAGCGAGGCCACTGGACGTCCTGTTTCATCAGGAAGCACCTCAATGTCAGTAAAGCCCATGACGCCACCAATACCGCAGCCAAACGCCTTGGACACCGCTTCTTTCGCTGCAAATCGACCGGATACAAACTCCGTCATTCGCTTCCCTCGACGAACCGCGATCTCCAGCTCTGCTGGCGTTAAAATTCGTTTCAGAAATGCTTCCGCATGGCGACCGGACAACAGCTTGCGCATACGTCCAATCTCCAGCACATCATTGCCAATGCCATATATCATCAACGTTCACCCGCTTAATCTTCTATACTGTAAAGGTAGTTCAAAAAGTTTCATCTTCTCGGTACTGAAAACCACTCTTTTTGAACATGCATTGTAAAAGATCTCCATTCAATCACATGTTCCGTAACTCTTCGAACACGTATTCTATTGTAGCAGGAGGGGCACCCAGAAGCGAGTACCTATCCGCATTACCATATATGCTAAAATATGAATCAGGAATCGTTTGAAATTCTTAGGAGGTCTGAAATATGCCCATAACTTTTGAATTGCCCACTGACGTAGATGCGATCATTCGCGGGGACTTTTTCCCAGCACAACAACCCGCTCAAGGCGTCATCATTCTGGCTCACGGATACAAAGGCTTCAAAGACTGGGGGATGTTCCCCTACGCAGCTTCACGGCTAAGCCAGACGCATCATGTGCTGACCTTTAATTTCTCTCACAACGGTATCGGCGAATATTCGGAGCAATTCTCTGAACTTGAAAAATTCGCAGTGAATACGTACAGCCGGGAGCTTGCCGATCTGGCCCTGGTACTGGAGCATGTGGCTACACAACCTGAACTCATCGGACTTCCTGTATACCTGATTGGACATAGCCGCGGTGCGGGTGTAAGTCTCGTCTATGCACTGGATCATCCCGAGCAGGTGGCAGGTGTCATCTCCTGGAATGGCGTAACCAATCTGGATCTCTTCACAGCGGAGCAAAAAGAAGAAATGCGTACGCATGGCCGCAGCCATGTCGTTAACGGACGTACAGGCCAGCAGATGCCACTGGACGTGTCTATACTGGAAGACCTGGACAAGCATCGCGAACGTTACGCTATCATTGACCGCTTGGCTGCTTCAACTTTGCGAGTCGCACTCATTCAGGGAACAGAAGATCCCCAGCGTCTGCGGGACGGTTCTGCCGCACTTGTTCAAGTCCGCCCTGATATCCCATGGCACCAGATTAATGAAGGCAACCACACCTTTAATACCGTACATCCTTTTCAAGAAACAACTCCGCAACTGGAGCAAGCCATCACCCAAACCCTGCAACAGATCAAAGACTGGAATAGCTAACTCAACTTTAATATGGTAGTCACCTGGATTTTTGCGATTTCTCGTTCCACAATGCAAAAAGAGTCACTGCGTGAGCAGCGACTCTTTTTGCATTCCCTATATAACGATCATGCTCATCACCCGTATTAGATACCCGGAATGGCATTGCGTTTGTGATGTGTACGCGTATAGAACGCTTCAAGGCGCTCTTGTGCAGCCGGATCGATCTGTTTGCCTTCGAGATAGTCGCTGTTTGCTTCATATGAAATCCCCAGCTCATCTTCATCCGTCTGACCTTCCCATAGCCCTGCAGATGGTGCCTTGTCCAGAATAGCCTGTGGCACGTTCAGATATGCTGCCAGCTGGCGTACCTGACGTTTGTTCAGGGTGCTCAGTGGTGTGATATCTACAGCACCATCGCCCCATTTGGTATAGAAGCCTGTAATAGCTTCGGACGCGTGATCCGTACCTACAACGAGCAGGTTTTCTTCAAACGAAAGCGCATATTGCATCACCATACGAGTTCTCGCCTTAACATTACCTTTGCCTTGGTGAGTCATATGGCGTGGGCTACCCAAGGATTTGAATCCTTGCTCCACTTCCAATGCAATCTCGTTCACCGCATCTTCAATATTCGTTTCCACAACATGTTTCAGATCGTATGCTTTTGCTACAGCGTAGCTGTGGTCGATATCGGATTGTTCACCATAAGGTTGGAACACACCAAGCGTTTTGTACTCTTGGTTATTCTCTTGCGTAAGCTCGTCCGTTGCTTTTTTGCAAAGTGCTGTAGCCACTGCACTGTCAATACCGCCGCTGATCGCAATCAGCAAGCCCTTGGCGCCCGCATTTTTCACATACGTCTTCAGAAAATCAACACGCTTGCGTACTTCTTCTTCTTCATTAATGCTTGGTTTAACCTTCAATTCAGCGATGATCTGTTGTTGCAAACTCATCGTTCACACACCCCGTTTCTAAATGAATGAAATTTGATGTCCAGCTTGAAAGGTCCGAATGGTTCAATAACCTTATCTATCCAAAATGAAACGCCCCGGCATCGGTGATCCGAAGGGCGGGGCGTTCTATGGAGCGAATTAACGGCAGTAACGGTCAAATGCACTTTTGAGATCAGCCGCAATATCCTCTGCAGAACGGTCTTCCACTTGATGACGCTCGATAAAGTGAACGAGTTCTCCGTCTTTCATCAGAGCGATAGACGGTGAAGATGGAGGATACGGTGCAAAGAATTCACGTGCTTTTGCAGTTGCTTCCTTGTCCTGACCAGCAAATACAGTGTACAGGTGATCCGGTGTAATATCGTGCTGAAGTGCTTGAGACACACCTGGGCGACATTGACCTGCGGCACATCCGCAGACCGAGTTAATGACAACCAATGCTGTTCCTTTTGCATCTGGAAGACTTGCTTCCACTTCTTCAGGAGTACGCAACTCCTGGATTCCTAGACGAGTTAACTCATCCCGCATCGGTTGAACCATATCTTTCATGTATTGATCAAATGACATCGACATTCGGTTTCACTCCTTATAAATGGTTGTTCTATGATCTCGATAAAATTAAAGGCGAATAACTTTCCAAAACAACGTTACATTCATATCGAACATTATGGATGTAATGATGTGCTATTCCTATTATACATCCATAAGCAATGAAAGCAAGATTCAGAAACCGCCTGCGGAAAGGCTTCTTCCATAATATTATGTCTCAATGTCTGGCAAAATATGCTGAATGACTAAAGTTCAAATGCCACTTTGAAGGTGGTACCCTGGCCTTCCTCTGATTCCACAGTAATGGTTCCATTATGTCGTTCCACAATACTCAGGCACATGGACAATCCAAGTCCGGTTCCCTTGGCTTTTGTCGTGTAAAAAGGTTCAAACAGCTTTTCCTTCTTCACCCTGGGTATACCCGGTCCTGTGTCACGTACACACAGTTCCACCTTATCATCCACGATCCGCGTCTCCAGCGTAAGCACGCCCTTCTCATTCATGGCTTCCATCCCGTTACGGGCCAGGTTCAACACCACCTGTTTGATTTCCTTTGAATTGAGATGCAGCTTCGGCACATTATGGTCGAGCATGAGTTCAATACTCTGACCACGCAGGTTCGCATCCGCCCATAACAATGGGCTGAGTTCATGTATGATATCGTGCAGCTGGGACTCCTCTTTCTCGGCAATACGATTCTGAGCCAGAGACAAGAAATCATTAATGATACTGTTGGCTCGGTCCAGCTCTTCCAGAACGATCCGGTAATAGTGATCCAGGGAGTCCGGACTTTTTTCCTGCATGAGTTGAAGAAAGCCCCGCACAACCGCCATGGGATTACGCACCTCATGCGTGATGCTTGCAGCCATCTGCCCCACCAGACTGAGACGATCCACATTATCCAGTTCACTTCGCAACATCTCAAGCTCCGTGATATCCTGAATGATCAGCATGGCTCCTGTAACTTCTCTCGCAGACTCTGTTGAAAAAGCATAGATCGGTACGGTTCGGGACTGAAATACGTGCGCACCGTAACGAACGGTCAATCCACTAATCTCACCATGAACAACGGCTCTGCGAATGCTTTTATTCATTTTGTCCGCCTGACCTTGTTCAACAAATTGACTGGCAGGCTGTCCAATGAGATCAGGCGTGGAGGTACAAGGAAGCTGCTCTCTTGCGGTTTGCTCCATCATCTCGTTAACAAACATCACTGTGCCTTGTTTATCTACGGTGGCAATGGAGAGCGGCACTGCGTTCAGAATCTGATGAAGTTTCTCCGTTTCGGCTATGTATCGGTGGTGGACTTCCGAGAGATGCTGCTCCAGCCCGCGATAGTGCTTCATCCGTTCCAGCCATAGCAGACTCAGACTGCCCGCAAAAATGGCTCCAGCGGTATATCCAAGTGCTGTAAGTATCAGGTAGGTCGCAGAGTACGTGGATTCATTCTGGAGGGATGCGATCCATAACAGACTCGTTACAACCAATTCCATTGTAATTAGGATGATGAGGATCGTCATTTTTCGTGAAGGTGTATTATGCTTGAATCGTTTGGCAGACAACCATACAATAGGATAGAGAAGAATGCCCGTATGAAGGAGAAATCCGTACAGATCATAGGGATGCGCAAACAGAAAATAGAAGAGAATATGTAGAATGGACAGCGTTACGCCTATGGCGGTTTTACAATACAAAATAACAAGGATCACAGGTACGATACTTAATGATATGGGTACGGCTACCGGGTTTTCATAGAGCGCAAACAGCAAACACAATAACATGCTCAGGGCACTTGTCACAGCAAAACTGGTATGAACGGTTCCGGCATGTTCCATTCTGGCAATAGCCCGCTTGGAGAGTACCAGACGGAATAAGGGAATCAGAAATACCGCCGACCCTGCCAGCAGTACTTGTAAAAGCATGTCTTTTAACGCAACCACAATGCCCATCTCCTCCTCTGCCTGCACATTCCCTCATGTATTTCTGATTAAAACATAGGCGACAGTATATTACAATATATCCCCTAAGACTGCACAATAGAACTGCCGATAACTCCATTATATTTCAGAAAAAGCCAGGAGTAGACACAGTTTACGAAAAACAGACAAAATCAATGAAAAAAGAGGGTAATAACATATGTATGATGTCATTGTAATTGGTGGTGGATCTGCGGGCCTGATGGCTTGTGTTGCTGCTGCCGAGCATGGAGCCTCCGTGCTTCTACTGGATAAAGGAGATCAACTGGGGCGTAAACTCGGCATCTCTGGCGGAGGTCGATGTAATGTAACCAATGCCAAGGAAACGGATGAACTCATCCGGCATATTCCGGGTAATGGACGCTTTTTATATAGTTCGTTTCAGAATCTGGACAACCAGGGAATCATGCGTTTTTTCGAGAATCTTGGAATTGCCTTGAAAGAAGAAGACAACGGCAGAATGTTCCCTGTAACTGATAAAGCAAAAACCGTTGTGGATGCGCTGGTAGGCAAAATTGTCTCCCTCGGTGTCGAGATTCGGACCAAAGAACCGGTGAAGGAACTCATTCAGAATGGTCAGCACGTACAGGGTGTTAAATTGATGTCAGGCAAAACAATCCTTGGACGCTCTGTCATTATCGCTACTGGTGGCAAATCCGTACCCCAAACCGGATCAACCGGAGACGGTTATCCTTGGGCTGAGGCTGCAGGTCACACGATTACGGAGTTGTATCCAACCGAAGTGCCTATTGTGTCTGGGGAGAGTTGGATTCAATCCAAAGAACTGCAAGGTTTGTCTTTGAGGGATATCGGTTTATCTGTATTGGATGCCAAAGGAAAAACCGTCATCTCTCATCGCGGGGATATGATCTTCACCCATTTTGGAGTGTCTGGACCGGTTGCACTGCGTTGTAGCCAATTTATCCGCAAAGTGCAGATGAAGTCTGGAAACCCACAGGTCATTATGAGCATTGATCTGTTCCCGGAGTTATCTGCAGGCGCATTGGAAGCACAAGTTCAACAGGTATTGGAACAAGAGTCCCGCAAGGCTGTCAAAAACATCCTGAAAACATGGGTTCCAGAGCGCATGATTCCATTAATGATGAAACGGGCAGAGATCAGCGATGACCTCACGTTCCACCATTTTCCCAAAGGTATGTTAAGCAACTTGTGCGGGCTAATGAAAGCTTTTACCTTCCGTGCAGACGGAACAAGATCGCTCAAAGAAGCCTTCGTCACTGGAGGAGGAATCCACTTAAAGGAGATATACCCAAAAACAATGGAATCCAAGCTGCTACCTGGACTATTCTTTTGCGGTGAAGTTCTGGACATTCACGGCTACACCGGTGGGTATAATATTACCGCTGCCTTCTCCACGGGATATACGGCTGGCATGCATGCGGCTGAATATAAACACGCTACTTTATAGTAGAGGTTGTTCAATAATAGCTATTACACACTTTAAGCGCATGATGAATTGCTTCAGATGCAAAAATCCCGATATCCACTATCTGTGGAGTATCGGGTTTTTTGGGCATTATGCCTTTTTAGAAAGACGGAACGAACCACTCTTAGCTTGTAATTTTTGCCCTTCTCTAAGCTTTGACACTGCCTGAGAATCCATCTGTCGAATCATCGTATGCCGGGTCCTCGCTATAGTTATGTCTGTCTTGCTCTGCCTGACTTGTCTGATTTCCGCTCTCATAACCTTCATTCCAGTCCTCATTCACGAGATGAGCAGGAATCGATATATTCTGAAACTGATCCAGTTCTTCCGTTTGCGCGGCAAATACGGCACTTCCTCCATGAGATTGGACAATCTCAACGGCAGACTGAGGATCTTGGCGATCTGTGGGAATGTACAATTCCAGCGGGCCGGACTGATATGGCTTATATCCCAATTCCTCCAAGGTTGCCCTGGCAGCATTCAACGCTGAACCGTCTGAGAAGTGCACCTGTAGTTCGCTATCATCCATCATCATCTCTTCCTCCTTGCTACAGCTAATCTCTCATCATCCATAGATGAGATTCTTCTTCTATAGCATGGTCAGATATAACGCTTGATATGCTCCAACTCAGAAATGAATTCCTTTAGCCCCGGGTCAGTCGAACCCATCCGGCTATAGATAACACACAGAGCCCGAAGGCCACCGCACCTGCAGCTGTCAGAATACCCACAACCCAGCCGAGCCAAGCGAGTCCCAGCGTGAATCCCATAAGAATACCAATCGGGACAAACAACATCCGAACCATCATTGATCCTGCAAGATGCAGCGCCTCCGAATCATACGTTATAAGCTGAACATAGTCCGACGTTGCAAAAACATCCCAGGAACGATAAAACATCACCGTCAACATGATGATTAATAACGCACACACAATAACATTGACCGGAAAAGGAGGTAATGCAACTGCTGCGATGGATAGTCCTCCAAGCTGCAAATACAATTTCATTGTGGCCGAGTTCCTGAAAAATGCCTTGAACGCAATCTCTGCTGTCCGATTCGAAATGGACCGATTGCGTAACAGTTTACGTGGTTTGCGGAAGATGATAGTCCGTGTTTGTGGGGCTTTCGGCTTGCTCACCACCCGACTTAACATTAGAGCAGTAAGTTTGAGTTTGCTCCGCAGATCCTCTCGCACATCCCCTTCAAACGTTCCTTTCATCAACAGCCTCATCTGTCCAATAGTAATCAGAAGAAGCATGATACATACGATTCCAAAACTGATTTTCCACGTCTGTCCATACATCCACGATGTTGCATGAATGGTCATATAACCTATGCCGACGACGAGAGGGATCATCTGAATCCAGCGCCGCCATCCTGTATGTCGAACCTTCATCATATGTAGTGTTATGGCTTGGAATGAAGCTACTGCGCCGAACCAGACAGCCATAAGTGCAATCTGGAGATTCGACATCTCATAGACACGGGACCACAGAGGAGCAGTTAGTGCTGTAACCAAGATCATCTTGCCCAGATGTTGCAGACAGGACCGGTAGAGCCCTTGCCTCATTAGGGTGCGCATCCACAACGACCTTGATTTCAAAAACAATACATCCGCTTCCTCCACAAATATCAGCACACCCCCGGTAAGCATGACCACGTCAATTAGCCCGGTCAGTACGGGAAGTGGTAATCCTGTTGCCCATGCAGGCAGCATTTTGGTCCATAAACTCATGTACCACCCAATCAGATAGAGCAGACCCGGAACAAGCAGGTATACCCACACCGTCCAATCCACGACGAGTCTGAGGTTTTTCATCTGCTCCCTGAAATGCTCTTTGCGTCTTCGCTTGTATAAACGAAGTGGTGTATAACGCCGGAACGTTTCCATCCTCTCTCACCCTCTCTATCTAAGTCGTCAGTATATCAAAACAGTCGAACAAAGAGGCTCCCGGCAGTCCTGCCACTTCACGGATCTCATCCAATGTACCCTCGGCAGCAGATCTGCCAGAAGCAATCAGAATAAATCGGTCGCAGATTCGTTCAGCGGTATCCAGCACATGCGTAGACATGAGCACACCCGCACCACGGCGGCGTTCATCATCAAGTAATTTCAGAAAATCCTTGGTTGCACGGGGGTCCAATCCGATGAACGGCTCGTCCACGATATAGATATCCGGCGAAGACAGAAAACCGATCATCAGCATCATTTTCTGCCGCATGCCCTTCGAAAAACTGGCTGGAAGATCATTCCGAACGTGGTCCATGCCGAAGCGAACCAACAGCTCCTCCGCTCTGGCGACAAAGACCTCTTCTTCCATTTCATACGCTGCTGCGGCCAGATCAAGATGTTCCCATAGGGTCATATATTCGTAAAAAACCGGTTGCTCCGGGATATAGGCATAGCGACCATCTCCCCCAATTGTCACTTCATAGTTTGCATGTTCCAGCAGACCAAGCAGTGTTTTGATCGTGGTACTTTTGCCCGCACCATTTGGACCGATAATACCTACCAGCTCTCCTCGTGCCACATTCATTCGAATATTGCGTATGGTCGATTGTCCTGGCTCATATCCAGCCTCTGTAATATGTACGTCCAAAATGGACTCCTGTATGGCTGTACTGTTATATTCCGTTCCCATATCATTCACTCCCTGTTCTAATCAGGTGTTTCATTCGTTCTCTAGGTTTTATTGTAATCTATATCCGTTGAACTAAAGACCAGTTACACTGCACACTCCGATGACAGAACAACCTTCCGATCGCTGTTATTCTCACAAAAAAATAAAGCAATAAATCATAGTAAAGTATGACTTATTGCTTACTATTATATTTCATTTTCAGTAACACAGTATGTACGAATAATCGAGACCCGTTCTTCAAATGTGTACTTGGGGTTCACCATATCGACAGTAAAGTCCTCAGCAAAAGTTTGATCCATTTTAAGATACACATTGTTATAACGCAGGAAGATTACCAGTGCGGTAAAAGCCGTTCTTTTATTGGCATTATGAAAAGGGTGATTTTGGCCCAAAGATTGAAAAATCGCAGCAGATTTTTCATATATAGATGGGTAGGCATCGTTACCAAAAGCTGATGATTGCGCTCTTATAATCGGGGATTCAAGCAGACCAGAATCTTTAACTCCAATCTGCTCTCCAGGACTGTAACGCTTAATCATAGCGACATTGATCGCAATAACCTCTTGTATGCTCAAATACCGGGTCATGCTCATCTATCCTTGAGACCTTTCAAAGTTTGATCGTATTCACCTATCACATCAGCTAATGTATCCATAAAATCACTACTAATTCCGTTAGGCAAATTGACTTTTGTAGACTTCTTAATAATAATTTCCCCGTTAGACTGATTTACCTCGATTCGAACCATATCGCCTTGCTCAAGACCAATTTGTTTGAAGGCATCCGTCATGGTTAATCCAAGACTATTTCCAAATTTCGTTACTTTTCGTTCCATCTCACTCACCCTATTCATTTCCCTCCTTAGTTATACTATTCAACTGTTATAACAATTATACTGAAACTCTTATCCATTTGCATAATATTTCGAATTTTGAAAAGCAAAAAAGAAGCAGGGGTTCCGGAGCCCCTGCTTCTTCATATTACAGTGAAAATCTCATATTACCGATTTGTCTCCACCACAGATGTAGTTTCACTCTCTGCATCCGCATCCACGTTCAGATCCAAATCCAAGCTTCCACGGCTTTCATTCATGAAGTTACTGCTCGTGTTGCGCTCACGGTCGTTCACGCTGTTATTGCGTTCAGTTTGAGCCATTGTTGCACTCTCACCTTCCGCTTTGGCGTTCAGACCCAGATCCAAGCTTCCACGGCTTTCGCTCGCGTAGCTGCTGTTTACGTTACGCTCATCGCCGCCTCTTGAATAATCGCTCATCGTTGTACCTTCTCCCGACACATTGGCATTCAGACCAAGGCCCAGCTTGCCAGAACTGCTGCGCTCAGTAGTATGGTCGGAAGAACGATCATTGTATCGGTTCGTGCTCTCTGAGGATAAGCCGGCATTGAGTCCAAGATCCAGATTCAATGCTCCGCTTGCACTGGATGAACCTCCATAGCTACCATGGTTACCGTAACCAGTGTCACGGTGTCCAGACAGAAGAGACCCCAGTTCCAGACGCAAACCTGCATTCAGATCCAGATTGCCACTGCTGTTATTGCTATAGCTATCTGCGTAAGTTGCCTGCGAAGCTCCCAGCAATCCAGCCACCAACGTACCCGACAATACCGACAATTTTACCCAACGATTCACTTTTTTCATGATTATATACACTCCTTCTCAATTTTGGTTGAATTAACGCCAATGTTGTCTATGAGAAAGAGGTATATTGCGGCGGTCGTCCCGGTGGTGCCTGTGACCATTGACTGAACCCATCCAGGCGTTCCATTCGGAAAGCAAAATCATAATCCGGCGTAACCAGACCTATTGTTGCTCCCGGAAGTGCAGCTGCTGGAGCGGTTGCTCCACCTCCAGTTACACCTGACGCACCGGAGCTTGTCCCGGCGGAAGCATTAGCTGCTCCGGGAGAAGTTGCCGCAACAGACCAACTTGTTGGTCGTTCTGTGCGAGGCTGCAATGGAGATGCTGCATTATCATCATCTTGTTTCGAATTGGCTTCCAGGTTACTCCGCACTTGTTCAGTGACAGATGGTTTAACAGTGTTCTGATCCACGAGGAATAACTCGTTATCAGGCAAATCTGCATTGACATCGGAATCCTGCGTCAGATCGGTTCCGTCAACAGGCAGTGCCTGCGGGACAACAGGTTGTTCTGGACGTGCTCTTGGTTCCGGGGTGACCTCAATCACGTTGCCCGTAACCTGAACTGCGTCCTGCCCTTCCACGTTGTTCTGTGATGAAACAGGATCTGCGAGTGCACTCGTATTGGAAGTTTTAACATTCGGTGTTTTGACGACCGGCTGTTGTTCTGGAGTGACTACAGGCCGTTCCGGCTTCACACTTGGAATCTCCACCTTCTCCTGATCAGGATTGAGTTCAGCGGATACGTCTACAACAGGAACCTCTGCTTTCACAGAAGGTAGCTGGACATTCCCCTTACTCAGATCCACTTGGGATGAAGAGATATTGACCGAAGTAACCTCGGGTACATCCACCTTCACGGAAGGTAATTCAACCTCACCCTGCCGAAGGTTAGTTTTCACAGCAGACGTCTCTGCCTTGATTACCTCGGGTACCTCTGCGGTAACCCCGGGCAACGAAGCTGTACCTTCGTTCAGATTCACCTGACTGCTTGATACATCGGCTTTGATCACCGGTGTATCCGCCTGTACAGACGGCAGTGCAACGGTTCCCTCCTTCGCATGAATACCTATCTCTGATGTTCCGGCCGATCCAAGCGGTGTATCTACTTTTAGCTCAGATACACTCAGCTTACCTGTGGATTCATTCGCTTTGATCGACGGAACTTCAATATCCAATAATGGTGTGGACACCGATACCGACGGAGTCAGGTTCAACCCGCCATCCGTATCGCGTGAGAGCAGATTTAGCGACAATCCGCTGGACGGTTTTTCAGAAGATATCTGAGCATCATCTGCATACACATGCGACGATCCAAACCCCAGCATCAAGGTCCCGGCAAGTATTGCCAGTGGTATGCTTCCAAGACGTACTATGGATTTTGGTAACTTTACATTCAAGTTGCTTCACCCCCTTTCCGCTACTGCGTTGGTGGGACAAGGCATATGAGTTTTCCCCTAGGAATAATTAGAATACAGGGATTTCTGCCTGTTCCTCATTAAACGTGAAGGCGTTTACTCAAACGCTTTTTAATCAAAAACTTAAAATTTGAAGTAAATTCAAACCTTCATTTCAATTGTTCTAACCTGAACAGATACGGCATGTTTTTAGTCGCCTGCAACCATGGTCTTGGCTGCAATGGAGCCATTCAGATCGGCTTTTTCCCTGTTGCGTTTCATCAAATAAATCAAACCGAGCAGGGTCAGCAAAATGCCTGAACAGACAAAAGCCGGCACTACACCGAATGAGGTGACCATGAATCCACCCACCACTGGGCCCATAATGTTACTGGCTGTCATCACGCTGCCTACCGTTCCAAATACTCTGCCTGTCATTGCCTCAGGTGTCTGTTCCTGCAACAGGATCTGAAAGGGGACAATTGCAAACCCAATTCCGACACCTGCCAAGGCAAAGAGAGATACTAACAGCAGATTGGCACCTAGTCCGGCATGTGGCCAAATCCCCACAATAGCGCCGGCTCCGCCGATAACCAGACCCATGAGTATGGTACCCAGACCCATTTTCAAAACATGCCCTGCATGCTTCCACTTCCGCACACTCATCGCTGCAATTAATGTACCTACCCCACTGGCTGCGACGCACCATCCCAGCAGATCACTTGAAATTCCGGGAAGCTGTCTGAATAACACCACTGTCTGTGAATCGGCAAATTGCAGAAAAAGTATGGCTGAAGAAAGCAAAATCAGAGACGTTCCTACATAAGGGAGAGATGCGAGCATGCGGATGCCCTCCTGTGTTTCCTTCCAAAAAGAGTCTTTAGGACGGTTGCGAACACCCCCAGCTGTCTCTTCCTCTACTTCTGTTACGTTATGAATTGCAGATTGGATCACCCGAGTTCCAGGAATCCACAATAAAATGATGCCGGAGATCAGAAAAGACGCTGAATCGAGAACAAAACACCAGGTGATGCCAAAAGCGGCTACCAACAGTCCACCAAGCGCTGGACCAATAATTTTGGACATCTGTTCAATGATCGAGCTAATGGATACAGCTTGCGCCAACTGCTCATGAGGTACAATTTCTTTCAGCTTGCCGTTTTTGGCAGGAGAAAACACTACATCGAACAGGGATTTGAGGACAAGCAGTATGTAGACGTGCCAGATCTGATCAGCAAAAATCAACGCACCCACGATGATGATCCGTGCGCCATCAGCTACAATCATCAGCCATTTTCGGTTCAGGCGATCTGCAAGCGTGCCTGCGAATGGCCCTGTCATCAGAATGGGTAGTGCGGCGGATAGTGTGACAAATGTGATCTCCCATGGCGTTGCATTCCAGCGGATACCCACGAGGGTCAGGATTGCGAGCAAATGCAGCCAATCACCCAGATTGGAAATGGCCTGTGCCACCATCAATGTTACAAAAGATCGGTTATTCTTCAGCGGTCGATGTCCTTCAAACGTTAAATCACTTGTCATCCTTCTTCTCCTCCATTACCTTCCGAATTCATGATATGAACTCATTATAAGAGAATGGGGCTTGACCCAACCTCCTGCCGGAGGCGGAGAAGACGCGGCACCTCAAGGATGATTTTTCGGCATGATGAATGATCAAATTTTAAATGCTAAAAATGCAAATCTTGTGACATATCGCATGTTTTTCGTAGAAATAGAAGTTTACAATTAAACCATGGCGACAACCTGAATCGTCAACCATAACCAACCAACTCATATAAGTTGAAATACTCTTTTACATGAACAGCATAACGAAGAGGACTACTCTTCATCATTTCAACTTATAAAATTAATCTGAAAAGGCGGGATCAGCATGCTGGAATTAGAAGAAATCGGAACCGAACGTTCACTTCATCTGTACCGCACCTTGGCCCAGACATTCAAGAGCGTGAATGAACACGCTGTATCCGGAAGCAAAGTGCATGGCTTCAACCCTACCGCATACGGGGTGCTCGAAGTGTTATATATGAAAGGGGCACAGCCGATACAACAGGTTGGCGCACAACTTCTGCTGCAAAGTGGTAATGTGACCTATGTAATTGATAAGCTGGAGCAAAAAGGGTTGTTACACCGCAAACATTGTCCGCAAGACCGACGTATCATCTTTGTGGAACTGACCGAAGATGGAAAGCGTACCATGGATGACATCTATCCAGGTTATGCATTGAAGATTGATCGTGCTGTAAGTGGACTGAGCGAGGAAGACAAGGAATTGCTGTCCGAACTTTTGGGAAGGCTTGCGCATTCTGCAGACCGCTTATCATCGAACAGCTAGACTATTCATTGCACATGTACCATCAACAAAAATAACCGGATCTGCCTGACATCGGCGAATCCGGTTTTTCGTATACATCCACTTTTTACTTCGAACCTTGTGGTTGCGGTGGAGCATCTGCATCTTCGGGTACAATTAAACGTTTGCGTAGAGCAAGCGTCGTTACCCACGATACCAGAGCAATGACAAACATAATGACAAACAGGGAATGCAAGCTTCCTTCCAGCACGCTCCGTAGTAGCGCCCACTTGTCATCCGATAGTGCTGCATCCGTATGTGGTGCGAGCAGTTCGTTCAGATCACTCTCCGATATTCCGGCCTCTGCCAGATTTTGCTCGCTGGATAACGTGGAGATCCGATAATTCAACCATGTCCCAAAAGCCGCTGCACCAATCGTCTGTCCCAATGTACGCATGAACGTATGCAATGCCGTAGAGGAACCACGTTCCTTATATCCCACGGAAGACTGCGAAATAATGGTGAATATCGTAAACGCAAATCCGAAGCCGAGACCATATATAAAGGTCAATATAAATAACACAGCCTGCGGGGATGTACCCCCCACCAGAAAGAGTCCACCCGAACCGATCGCAATGCCCGTTAAACCAATCAATGCGGTCAACCGTGATCCAATTTTCATTAGCAGGCGGCCTGCCAACACGCTACCAATGAGCCAACCTACCGACATCGGTGCGAGTAACAACCCGGATTCCGTCGCATTTCCTCCCCGAACCCCCTGCACCCAGAGCGGCAAATAACTGGTTAGGCCGATCATCAGCGTACTGGTTAACAGTCCGGCGATATTCGCCACACGGATGTCCCGAATTCGGAACAGATGTAGTGGAACCATTGGGGCCTGAGCTCTTTTTTCCACCACAAAAAATAAAATAATAAACAGGGCGGCAACCACACTCAGCCCTACAATCAACGGAGAACTCCACGCATAATACTGCCCACCCGCCGACAGGACAAATAACAATGCGGTAATGCCCACCGTGAAGGTCAGCGCACCGACATAGTCAATTTTGGCTGTACGTGGAGAGATATCTTCCTTCAGATAACGAAATACAAACCACATCGCGAGCAAACCAAACGGCACATTAAAACCAAAGATCCACTGCCAGCCAAGATTGTCTACAAAATAACCGCCAAGCAGCGGTCCCGCCAGAGAGGAAATGCCCCAAACGGAGCTGATCCAGCCCTGGATTTTGCCACGTTCTTCAATGGAGTAGATGTCCCCAATAATCGTAAATGTAACAGGAACTACCGCACCCGCACCAATCCCCTGAATAGCCCGGAAAATAATCAATTGCTCCATATTCTGCGACAGACAGCACAAGAGGGAACCCAGTAAAAATAAGGCACAGCCAATTAGAAATACAGGCTTACGTCCATACAAGTCACTGATTTTGCCGAAAATGGGCGTACTCACAGCCATCGTCAGCAGGTATGCGGTGAAAATCCAGCTCAGCAGCTGCACACTTCCCAGCTCACTGACAATGGTTGGCCCTGCCGGACCAATTACGGTACCTTCAATCGCGGACAGAAATGTCGCGAGTAACAGCCCCGTCAAGATGAAACTGCGCTTCAATCCTCCAGTTGCATTCACAAAAACCCTTCTCTCTTTGTTCTCTATATAATTGGTGCTTCTCCAGCTTTGTTCTGTTTCTTCGTTTACAAACAAATATATACTGTCTCTTTACTTACCTTTTTTACGAAGAAACTCATCATACAACATCGAATACATCACCATATCCTTGTATCCGGTGGACGTATGTTGTACCTGTCGCAGGAGCCCTTCTCGTGTGAAGCCGCGATTTGTCAGGAACTCGCCGGAAGCCAGATTGCGCGGATCAACCAGCGCTTCAATCCGATTAAGACCCATGGTCTCATATCCAAACGGCAGCAATGCCGAGAAAGCCTCCGTCATATACCCGTGTCGCCAGTAGTCACGTCCCAGCTCATAACCGATCTCACCCCGGAATGCGCCTTCAAGCTGCCAAGTGTTAAATCCACAGCTGCCGATAAGCCTGCCTGTTTCTTTGAGTTCGATCCCCCAACGGATCGCATCCTCTTCTCCTGCCATTTGGTTGAGCAGTGCAATCATGTCCGCCGCTTCGCTTGTCCCAATCATGGGTGCAAGATTCATGTAACGGGTCACCTCGCGATCTGACCAGCATGCGAACATCTGGGCCGCATCCCGGCGACGCATTTTACGCAGACGAAGCCGCGCAGTCTCCATTTCTGGAATTCTTCCTTTGCATTTATACATATAAAGACACTCCGATCCGATCCATCTCCGCAGACCATAAGATTCACTAGTCATCTAATCATAACCTGCGCCGAATGGCAACTGTTCAGTCATGGACACACGTCAAAAAACCGGGCCAATATCGCTCCCGGTCTTGTTGTCCGTATGGATCCATTCAAGTTTGAATGAATCACGTCATTGTGCTTGTCCGAATGAATTTTAGGCTTTGGACGTTTTCTTTTCCTTCGCCAGCAATTCATCACTAACTCGACCAAGTACGGTGGTGATTTCCTTGAATTCTTCAATACCAGTCCCGGTTAGGCTCCATTGGTCCCCGTGGGCGGTCAGGAAGTTCTCCTGTGTCAGGTGTTCAAGCTCCTGCTTGATCTCCCGCTCTCCAACGCGATATCCCCGTTCTTCCAATAGGGGTAGCGCCTCGCTAACGTTCAAATCCTGATTTTGGGCGAAATATAGTAGATGAATCCGTACAAAAAGATTCTGTACCTCTGCATGCATAAGCCAAGCTCCTTCCCGGGTTGTAGCCCTCCGTGGTTGCTAAGTAATTACCCCACGTGAGAAGCTGAGAAACAGGAGGATTCTTCTGGTATTCCCTTCCCTTTCCGAAATCCTCCGCTTGACTAACCGCATCCTCTGCACTATCTTGAAAATAAGTACCATTTTGCTCGGGAGGGTGATTTACCATGTTTCAAGCTGTTTCCTATGAAGGAACACGAAGTGAGCAGCACACCGCCGTCCTGGGACAGTTAAGTGCTCTGATCCGCGATGAACCCAGTGCGATTGCCAATCTGGCGAACGCTGCTGCGCTGCTCAATGTATTTATGACCGACACCAATTGGGTCGGCTTCTATCTGTATGATGGAAAAGAACTGGTCCTCGGGCCATTCCAAGGACTGCCTGCCTGTATCCGAATTCCATTGGGACGTGGTGTATGCGGCACATCTGCTGCGGAAAAACGTACCCTGGTCGTTGACGATGTTCATGCCTTCCCAGGCCATATTGCCTGTGATGCAGCATCGAACAGTGAGATTGTCGTACCTATTATCAAAAACGGTGAACTGTACGGGGTGCTGGATATCGACAGCCCGATCAAAAACCGTTTTGACGACGAAGATCGCGTCTTCCTGGAGAAAGCCGTAAGCCTGCTCACAGAGCAGTTGGAAGCAACCGTATCTATTTAGGGAATGATGAACAAGGTGATTAGAGACTTCATCACACACGATGGTGAATGACCTGTAATAACAAAGAGCGCAGTCCTCCTAGAGGTGTGCGCTCTTTGTTATCCAAGTTGTTTCACACCCATGTTCTTGCTCGCCCATGTTACTTTATGCATCTAGGATAAATCGTGTTCCGCTTTAATCATCATCCCATCCCGCAGGAATTCAGCCAGCCTCGGGTGGTAACCATCATACATCTGGCGGAAATTTTTATGCTCTACATACAGATTGGCCAAATCCCGATAGATATCAGCAGTGGGTGTATAATAACCTTTGATCCATTCAAGATGCCTGCCAATAATCCGTTGCACTTTCGCACTACCGGGTTCCAGTCCATCTTCAATGGCCTGTTGCAAGTCAAGATGAACCTGATCAATTTTGGCCTGGGAATCCAGATAATCTTCTTTGGATTTCATCTCCTGGTTTGACTTCTGAACGCCCTCTTTCTGCATTCGTTTCACATCATTATTGACTACATGGTCAGAACCCGATTCATTCAACAAATGGTGACGCCTTTTATCTACAAAACCGATATACAGCTCATGTTCATCAAGTTCCTGTTCACCTTGCAAATGAGAGATCGTTTTGTCCAGTGTCTGAATCAATCCCTGCAGACGTAGTGCCTTCTCCAGAATCTCAATGCGATGTTGCTTCATGATGCTGATGACACCCTGAGGATCATCCCTTAACATAGGGCCAATCTCGTTCTCCTCCATACCCACTTCCTTACAAAAAAGGATTTGTTGGAGTCTCAGCAATTCCTGCTTTTCATAATAGATATCCTCATCCAAATCCCCGAAGGCCGGATTTAGAAGACCTGTCTGCGCATACTGGCTCAGTTTGTTCAGACTTACGCCTGACATTCCCGATACGTCAACCATGGAATATGCCAATTGAATACACCTCCTGCCTGTCCTGAACTCCAGAGTTCAGGCTTATTTCATACTGCATTTTATTTGAATAATGAGAGAATATAAGACTTTCGGCAGTGCCGTACCGCTTCATTCCGCTCGTGCTCTGGATCGGTACATCATGCTTCGGTGATATGAGCGACGTTTGGTCAGTTAAGTTGCGGTATGTAACTATGTTATACCCGTCTCATCAGATGTGAACCCGCAGTCAGTGAAGAATCCGTATGTATTTTTGAAACTTTTTTCCATGATCTTCATCTAAAAAAACCTGTGCCATTATTCTGGCACAGGCGTGTGTGGTTATGTTTCCATTAGCATACGTATATTGAGCAAAAGAATGGAAGAGAATCACCCTTTGTTAAACATAACAAACTTCAATTCCGTCATTTCTTCAACAGCATATTTAACACCTTCACGTCCAATCCCACTTTGTTTCACACCACCATAGGGCATGTGATCCACTCGGAACGTGGGAATATCATTAATCATAACTCCGCCTGCTTCGATCTGGTCGACAGCATGGAGGGCCGTATGAATATCGTTTGTAAATACCCCTGCCTGAAGCCCGTATATAGAATCGTTAACATGTTCGATACCCTCTTCAACGGAATCCACCGTATTGATCACCACGATGGGTGCAAACACTTCCTGACAGGATACCTTGGCATCACGTGGAACGTTAACCAGCACCGTTGGACGGAGAACGCCTCCTTCAGCTTGACCGCCTGCTGCCACTTCTGCCCCGGCCTGTTTGGCTTCTTCAATCCAATCGAGTGTACGCTGTACATCCTTGGAGCTAATCAGCGCAGAGACCACCGTCTCCGGGCTCAGCGGGTCTCCAACCACCACTTGTTTGGCCGCTTCAGCGAAACGCCGGATGAATTCTTCCGAGATATCACGATGTACGTAAATTCGCTGTAGTGAGATACATACCTGTCCCTGATACGTGAAAGCACCCGTCACACAACGAGGAACCACTTTGTCCAGATCTGCGTCCTTATCCACGATCACCGCTGCATTCGACCCAAGCTCCAATGTCACACGTTTTAGTCCTGCTTTGCTACGAATGCTCGTGCCTACCGCTGGACTGCCTGTAAACGTAATGTGGGCAACACGAGGGTGTTCAACAAGCACATCCCCAATGGTTTTGCCGTCACCACTCACCACGTTCAGTGCACCATCCGGCAATCCGGCTTCCTGAAGCAGATTAGCGATGTAATAGGAGGACAGGGGTGTCTGCTCCGCAGGTTTGAGAATAATCGTATTGCCTGCTGCAAGCGCTGGGCCTACCTTGTGGGCTACCAGGTTCATTGGAAAATTAAACGGCGTGATCGCACCGATGACGCCCAGTGGTTGCCGCATCGTATAACCGATGCGTCCTTCTCCCCCTTTGGCTGCATCCATCGGTACCGTCTCACCGGTCAGCCGCTTGGCTTCTTCGGCGGCAAAACGATACGTTTCCACCGTACGGTCAACCTCGGCCAGTGCTGCGGTGATTGGCTTCGCCGCTTCAAGCGCAATAATTCGCGCTGCTTCTTCCTTGCGGTCTTCAAGCATGGAGGACAACTTGTACAGAATATCTGCACGCTGATGTGCAGGCATCTTGCGCATTGCCTTCCCAGCCTGAACCGCAGCTGCAACAGCAGCCTCCGCTTCCTCTGCTGAGGCCGACGAGACTTCTGCCAGCGTTTCCCCGGAGTATGGTGCTTGAAGTGATTTATAATCTACGGATTCGGTCGGTTTGCCACCGATAAACAGATGTTGTTTTTTCATATGCTGCATCCTCCATCCAATAATGACTACAAAAATATGACGGTATATTACCTTATCTATTTATACACTATTTCCGTGCCATCAACCCAATACGGTATTCGGCAATCATGGCTTGTAACGTGCCTGATAAGACATTGTTGCGATCTTGAGCCGCAGCGATACAAAGATTCTAGCGCCTACTTCACCGTCAGGACGGGGCACTCTGCATGTTTTAACACACCATGGCTTACACTGCCTATGATCATCTCTGCAAGCACACCCTTCCCACCTGTACCCATCACGATCATTCCACACTCTCGTTCACGTGCCACACGGCAGATCTCATGAACGGGATCACCGGCAATTAGCAGTGTTTCATATGCTACATCGCGTCCAGACAACTGTCTGGTCACCGGTTCGATAATATGTTGCCCTTCTTCGGCAATCCGAGCCTCCAGATCAATACCTAAGGCAGGTTCATTGATGGAAATGGCAGGATTAACATGCACAATGATCAGACTTGCGGGTTGTTTCATATCCTCAGCCAGAATCAGGGCTTGCTCCAAAGCCTGATGCGCATGATCCGAACCATCAACAGCAACCAATATACGTTTCAGCATTGCAATTCCTCCTCTGAATTAATGAGATGTAATGGCGGAATCAATATCCCGCAGATGACGACGACGTACCAGCAGCACCACGACACCAATCAGAACCATGAGTGCGCCAAAATAAAACGGCGTTTCCGGCAGGAACCATTCAGATAATTTACCTGCAAGCCATGGAGCAAGTGCACCACCCAGGAAACGAACGAAACTGTATGCAGCAGAAGCAACCGAACGCTCCACAGGTGCAGCTTCCATAACCGCTGTTGTAATCAATGTGTTGTTAATCCCGAGGAAAATCCCTGCCACAATGACTGCCACAATAACGGTAGTTGGCGAACCCATTACAGTACCTATCGCCATAACAACCAGATCAATCGCGAACAATGTAAGCATGACACTCATGGACGGAACCGATCCGAATCGGCGTTGCAGTCTTGGTGCAACAAATACCGACGTAATTGCCAGCATCAATCCCCAACCAAAGAATACATATCCCAGGCCGTGCTCATCCAGATTCATGACATATGGTGAATAAGCCATCAAAGTAAAGAATCCAAAGTTATACAGGAAGGCAGTAATCGCCAATGTTTTCAGTGAAGGATAACTTAAAGCTTTGAACGGATCGGACAACGAACTGCGTGTTTTCGGTTTGGCCATTTTGGGAAGCATAAATGTAATGCTGACAAATGCAATAGCCATCAGAACAGCTACCCCGTAGAACGGGCCACGCCAAGAGATGGAACCCAACTCACCACCAAGCAGCGGACCCACCGCAATCCCGAGACCAAGTGCTGCTTCGTACAAAATAATGGCCTTGGCTGTCCCCGACGTGGACAGTCCCACAATGGCAGATAACGCCGTTGCGATGAACAAGGCATTACCAAGTCCCCATCCGCCACGGTAACCAACCAGTGCGCCTACAGTGTCTGAGGTACCGCCGAGGAACGAGAAGATAATAATCAACAATATGCCGCTAAGCAATGTCCATTTCACACCGATGCGGCTGGATACGACCCCTGTAATCAGCATCGCTACCCCGGTTACAGCGTTATAACTGGTAAATAGCAGCGACACCTGGCTTTTGGAAGCATGCAGCTGATCTGCAATTGCCGGCAGGATCGGGTCAACCAGACCCAGACCCATAAAGGATATGATACATGCAAAGGCGACGGCCCATACCGCTCTCGGTTGAGACAGCAGGCCCCCACGGGATGACGGCAATTCGTCCGGTAAGGATGGCTCTCTTTTCATACGTAATTCCTCCTGTGAATAATTTATATGGTGAAACTTTTTATTTGAAAATGAAGTGAAAACAATGAAAAAGTTCTATACATTTTCATAATTAGAGGTAACAAAACGGCACAAATGACACCGAAACATCCGGTGTTTGTACAGGATCGCCACAGGTACTATGGTGCTCATTCCATGTAGCGATGAGGTGTATACAGTTTTGTTTATTAAACATTAGATCTAATACGCTTACCCGTCTTCATCACTCTGCGGATCATGTGCCTGTAACTTCTGAATACCACTCCTAACACGTTCACGCAGCTCTTCCAGTTCAGTCTGTACCGCATGTATGCTCTGAAGTTTCTGCTCAATCAGTTGCAGCTGACCATCCAGCGTTGTTTCCATTGTGGTGAGTTTCTCAATCCGTTCTCTCACTTCGGTTGTCTGCTGGTAGTCAAAACGTTGTTCGTTTAATGCATCTGCCGTTGCCACATAGGTATGTAGCTCCTGAAGGGAGAAACCAAGTACCTCTTTGGCGCGAACTACCTTCTTCAGATAATCGATATCTTCCCGAGTGTACAACCGCGTCCCACCGTCTGTCCGCTGAGGTGAAGGCATGACACCAATCTCTTCATAATACCGAATGGTTCGCTTGGTCAAACCACATTCCTTGGCTACGTCATCGATTTTATAGAAACTCATTTCCCTCACCCCTCTCATATGTCTTTATTGTTATGTATATAATTATATATAATATTAACGTTAACGTCAACGTTAGATTTCACGCCTCTAGTCCTAGAAAGTTTTACAGCCTCTCCACTTCTCTATCTTCAACAAAAAAAGACCCGCTTCACACGCGAGTCTTCCTCTCTACACGATTCATTCATTTTACCTTAAACGTCCTGCTCATTCTGTTGCTGTTGAGCACGCTGCATTTGCTTCAACCGGCCTTCAACTCTGGTAAACAGTCTGAACGTATAAAACCCTGTAGCAACCAGACTCAGCACCAAAGCTCGTACATCTGTAAGCCAGAAACCGATAATGCCGAATATTGTGATAATCACACCAAATTGCATCATCAGATTGGCGCTATAACTTTGCGCTTCGTTCCACAACTCGGGATTACTCATTGCGCGCGGAGTACGATATCCATATATTCCGTTAATCATTTTCGGTGGTTTTTTGAACACCATGAACCCCAGAATGAAATAACACACTCCGATGATGATCCCAACTATTGCTCCTGCCAAAATGTTCTCCCCTTCACTGTTGTCTTCCATCGCTGCTTACACTGGCACTTCGATGACAGAATAACCTTCCGATCACTGTTATACCAAGTTATTTCTGTCCTCTCCGTTCTCGTGTAAATGTCTAGTAAGACTTTTCTACATAAAAAATATAAAAACGGCTCTACGTATATACGAAGAGCCTCCTGAATCGTTTCGTAAACTTAAATATCCTTCACACGAAGTACACGCATGGCGTTCAGAACAGCAAGCACTGTGACACCCACATCGGAGAATACCGCTTCCCACATGGTGGCTATGCCGAACACGCCGAGTAGCAGGAAGATCGCCTTAACCCCCAGAGCAAACGCGATATTTTGCCACACAATCATTCGTGTACGCTTTGCAATGCGGATTGCACTCGCCAGTTTTGACGGTTCATCGGTCATGATAACCACATCTGCCGCTTCAATCGCAGCATCCGAGCCGAGTCCCCCCATCGCCACGCCCACGTCGGCGCGTGCCAACACAGGGGTATCGTTGATGCCATCACCGACAAACACCATTTTCTCCTTCGGAGATTTGGCAGCTTCCAGTTGCTCCAGCCGTTCGACTTTGTCTTGTGGCAGCAATTCAGCATAGACCTCATCCACACCCAGCTCACGTCCTACCGCTTCACCCACGGCTCTCGCATCACCTGTCAGCATGACCGTTTTGCGGACGCCGAGCTTCTTCAACGCCTGAATCGCAGCAGCTGCATCGTCCTTCACTTCATCGGCGATGATCAGATGACCAACATACGTGCCAGCTTCAGCCACGTGGACTATCGTTCCGGCCGTCTCTGGTGTGGTATAGGATATACCTGCCCGCTTCATTAATTTGGCGTTGCCTGCCAGCACTTCCCGACCATCCACGCTCACCTTGATCCCGTGTCCGGCAACTTCATCATAACCTTCCACACCTTGCGTGGGAATAACTTTGGCCCAAGCTGCGCGAATGGATTCGCCAATCGGATGATTGGAATTGGCTTCAGCAATAGCTGCGAGTTTCATCAGTTCTTCTTCCGTTCGTCCCCCTTCAGGACGAATGGCTGTTACTTTGAATACACCTTTGGTTAGTGTACCCGTTTTATCAAAAACAACGACTTTCACATCGTTCAATGCTTCAAGATAATTACTGCCTTTGACAAGAATCCCGTTACGTGAAGCCGCTCCGATACCACCAAAGAATCCAAGCGGAATAGAGACCACCAGCGCACAAGGGCATGAGATAACCAGGAAGACCAATGCTCGATAGATCCAATCGGCAAATGTTGCACCACTAAGTATCAACGGCGGAACAAATGCTATCACGGCTGCAAGGATCACAACAACCGGCGTGTAATAACGGGCAAATTTACTAATAAAATGTTCTGTTTTCGCTTTCCGGCTGCTCGCGTTCTGCACCAGGTCCAAAATCTTGGATACCGTTGATTCACCAAACGTTTTGGTAACTTCAATTGTCAGCAAGCCGTTCTTGTTCACAAATCCACTCAGTACATCACTTCCGGGCTCCAGCTCACGAGGTACCGATTCACCTGTCAGAGCAGAAGTGTCCACCATGGAACGCCCAGTTCTAACGATACCATCCAGCGGCACTCGCTCTCCTGCTTTCACGACAATACGATCACCAATCCGTACGTCTTCCGGAGATACACGCCGGGTCTCGTCACCCGAACCCGTCAAGATATTCGCGTAGTCCGGGCGAATATCCATCAGGGACTGAATCGACTTGCGTGACCGATTAACCGCCATGCCCTGAAACAGCTCTCCAAGCTGATAGAAAAGCATGACCGCTACCCCTTCCGGATACTCTCCAATGGCAAAGGCACCCAAGGTAGCGACGGACATCAGGAAGTATTCATCGAACACCTGACCTCGGAGGATGTTTTTGGACGCCTGGAGCACGATATCTCCCCCGGCAATCAGATACGCGAGCGCATACAGCGTAAACTGTGCCCAGCCCTCCAGCGGCGACCAGATCGCAGCTGCGAGCAATACAGAACCGGCAGCAAGACGAGCAAGCAATACTTTTGTCTGGCCTGCACCATGTTCATGCGAATGGCCTGCATGAGCATCATGATCATCGGTGTGGCTATGATCGTGATTATGTCCAGCATGACTTCCGTGCTCGTGTAGTTGACCCTGCGAATCTCCATGATCATGAGTGTGCGAGTGATTACCATGTGAATGTCCATGATCTTGTCCGGCATGGTCATGACCATGGTCGTGTGAACCAGCCGCACTCCCTGTACGGGTATGCACATGTCCGTTTACCTGTTTTCCTTTTTCCGAGATGCGAATATGCGGCTCCAGCCGAAGCACTTTGCGCTTCGCTTCTTCGACTACCTGTTCATCCATATCCGAAGTGGTGTGAAGCGATAATGTTTTGGTAACAAAATTGACGGAGCATTCGTTAATGCCCTTAATTTTTTTGACGCCATTCTCGATCTTTAATGCGCAGTTCGCACAGTCCAACCCATCAAGCAGCAGTTCCCTTTTCACCTGTTCCTGTCCGGTTCCCATGTGAATTCTCCCCTTTGCAGTACAAAAACAATGTTATCATCCAATTACTTTCAATATATGAGCACTCATTCATATGTTTGGTTACCCCTATTATATGCACGCCTAAACATGAGTGTCAACAATCGATGTTGATTTTTCATACAGATTATGCTAATAGTAATTATTTCGCTTTAGGCGGGTTTTGGATATAATAGAGCTATAGTTAAACTTTTGCATAGCAAAATGTTGAGTTAACATAGGCGGTGATAGGAAATGGAACAACCGGTTAAAGCACCAAGCGAATGTGATGCAGCCTGCTCAGGTACTGAAGCGGATGTGCAGACGATTCGCACTTCACTCATAGATCGGGAGACCTCTTCCGAGATGGCAGATTGGTTCAAGGCATTCAGCGACCCAACACGTCTACGTATTATTGATGCGCTGTTACAGAAGGAATTATGTGTTCATGACCTGACGGTTCTGCTCGACATGGGACAGTCGGCCATTTCACACCAGCTGCGTTCACTCCGCAACATGCGGATCGTCAAGCGGCGCAAGGAAGGCAAGACCGTGTACTACTCTCTGGATGATACTCATATTGAGCAGATTTTCCTGCAAACGCTCCAGCATATTAAACACAGCTAGGCAGCAGCCAAGCTTGTTCATGAAGAAGAACCCCCGCCTCTCGGCTATATGCCGATGGACGGGGGTTCTTCTTGGTAAGGGTACCGTTTTGTACAAAATACAACGTGACTATTCCTTCTGATTACCGATCGAATGGAGCTTGACACTTCGGTTACAAAAGATTGTTCTTGTTTGGATCGTACAGGCCGGATCTGTCCTTGAACCAGTTGAAGATATGCGATACACATACTTTCAGCACCGCGTATCCTGGAACAGCGAGCAGAATACCTACGACTCCAAACAGATTACCGGAAGTCAGAATGACAAAGATAATCGTGATGGGATGAATCTTCAGCGTTTTACCCATGATCTGTGGCGAGATAAATTTACCTTCGATTAACTGTACGATCGTCCATACGGCGACCATCTTCAGCAGCATTACCGGCGAAGTGACGAGTGCTACGATCAATGCTGGTGTAATCGCAATTGCAGGTCCCAGATACGGAACAACACTTGTGAACGATGCAATAATTGCAAGAATCAGTGCATAATCCAGACCAATGACCATATAACCGATGTAGAGCAGGATACCGATGCAGAAGCTGACAATAATCTGTCCACGAATGAATGAACTGATCTGGTGATTGATGTCTTCCAGCACATGCATTGCACCCGTACGACTTTTGATTGGCAGGAAAGACAAAATCTTCGAAGGAAGCTTCTTGCCATCTTTCAGCAAATAGAACAGGATGAACGGAACTGTTACGATGGACAGCACGGTCTCCGTGAACGCTCCGAGGAATCCGCCCAATTTGTTCCAGGTCGAGTTCAGAATTTCAGTAGCCTTTTGGGAGATTGTTCCCCACCAATCCTGAGAATTCAGATTCACCGTCTCCTGGAACTGACCGAACAGTTTACTGCCCGTAAGCTCCTCAAACTGCTGTTTCACCGTCTCACTATACGTTGGGAAATTTTCAATCAGCCCCACAATCTGGTTACGTACAACCGGAATGACCGCCAATACTACAACCGTCAGAATGCCTCCAATTGCAAGATACAAGATCAGAATCGACCAGCCGCGTTTAATTTTCCACCTCTCCATCAGATCCACAACCGGATTCAGCAGATAATAGAGTATGCCTGACAGAATAATAGGTAACACAATGGTTTTGATGAGTACTGCGAGCGGATGAAGAACAAAGGATACTTTGGTCAGAACCATGACGTTCAGTCCCACCAACAGCAGAATTAGCAGAAATAACACAAACTTGTTATTAAGAAAAAATCGCTTGAACCGCTCCGGCCAAACGCGGGGTTGCTCAGGTTGCTCCATAGGCGTGTCGTCCTCTCTTATGTATCCTTAATCAAATATCAAAATTCAAATCTAGATAAACGCCCCTTACACACGAATAAATAAAATCCCTTGTACAAGCCAACATATGTATAACACTCTGGATTTATACGTATGGTGCTGATTAACCGTTTCAAATTAAAACGGTAAAGTCATTTTACCCCAAAATGAGTCTTCTGCCCCACACAAATTATTTGCAAATTCTCCCTATTCAAAAACGGCCCGCCTCACTGGGAGACGAACCGAAATTTGTAGCTATACCTTGCCATTAAGCCAGCTTTTATGCTGAAAATGAAGATTAAGCTTTACCCGCCAGTTGCGCGATTAACTCATAGGAATGCAGGCGTGCCTTATGATCATAGATCATTGACGTAATAATCAGCTCATCTGCTTGTGTCTGCCGAATGAAGGATTCCAGCTGTCCACGTACGGTTTCCGGGGAACCATTAACGGCAGCCTTCAGCGTCTGCTCCACACCAGCCTTCTCACGGTCCGTCCATTTGCCTTCCATCTCTGCTGGAGGCTGTACCAATCCCGTTGTGCCGCGAATAATATTCAGAAACTGCTGTTGCATCGTTGTGCCCAGCCATGCTGCTTCCTCGTCTGTATCCGCAACAACAGCGTTAACCCCAACAATCACATGTGGTTCCTTCAAACTGTCAGATGGTTGGAAATTGTTTCGATACGTCTCCAGTGCAATCCGTGTGTAATCAGGCGAGAAGTGGCTGGCAAAAGCAAACGGCAATCCCAGCTGACCTGCCAGACGTGCACTGAAATCACTGGACCCCAGCAGATAGATTGGAATATTCAATCCTTCTCCGGGAACTGCGCGAACAGGTGCATGATAAGATGTCGCTGAAGCATCAAAGTATGCTCTAAGCTCTGCCAACAGTTCCGGGAAATCTTCCCCGCTGTTCAGATCTTTGCGTAGCGCGAGCGATGTACGGCGGTCACTGCCGGGTGCACGACCCAGACCCAGATCGATTCTGCCAGGATACAGGGACTCTAGAGTGCCGAACTGCTCAGCGATGACAAGCGGTGCATGGTTGGGCAGCATGATGCCTCCTGAACCCAGACGAATCGTATTTGTTCCACCAGCCAGATATCCAATAACAACCGAAGTTGCGGAAGAAGCAATCCCCGGCATGTTGTGATGTTCAGCTACCCAGTAACGGTGGTATCCCCAACGCTCAGCATGCTGTGCCAGATCCAGACTGTTGCGCAAAGCATCAGCTGGTGTTGCACCTACAACGACGGGAGCCAGATCCAGGATGGAAAGCTTAACGTCATTGATGTGTTCTTTATGGGATGAAGCCGTATTTTCTGTAGTCATTATCGTTTAATCTCCTCGATGATTATATTTTTGTATATCCAGATATATAGATTAATTAAATCGAAATTGGATATGGTGTTGTTGATAAACTAGCCGTTTGCATCCGGACGGAATCCCTGCCTGCATGTGCATCCTAGCTTCCGTTCCGGCATCCGGCTTATAACTCGTTCTGCACGTACTCGGCAAACTGACGGATCGTCTCTTCGTTGCGCCGATAATACGTCCATTGTCCTCTGCGCTCGGAGAGCAACAACCCTGCCTTGAGCATAGTCAGCAGATAACTGGATATAACCGACTGAGCCAGTCCAGCCTTCAGTTGAATCGTGCCAACACAGATACCGTTCTTGCCACCATCAGGATGCTGAGATAGTTCCAGCGGTGGAAAGTGTTGCTCCGGGTTTTTGAGCCACAACAAGATTTGCCTACGTGTCTCGTTCGATAAAGCTTTGAATATAAGTATAGGTTCCATGGGTACGATTATACCCCCTTTCAACCATTTTGCAAACACATGAACAAACAAACCGACTCATGATCGAGTCGGTCTGGAATCATATGGAATTCGGATCTGAAATCAACATCCATATTAGAATTTGGTTGTAACCGTTTGTTTAACCTGGTCCAACATGGCTTGATATGCGGGTGCATCCAGGTATCCAATGCTACCGAAGAGCAGATGATCCACAGCTTCAATACCTACAAAATCGAAGATACCTACGTCTGAAGTTAATTTCAATCCAGTAGTCATGCCAATCTGATCGTAAATTTCACTTGGTGTACCATGTGTGTTGATGATAAGTCCTTTTTTGCCTGTCAGCAATTTCTCGATTCCCGCTTCACCTGCTGCATATGCAAAACCATAGGCAAATACACGGTCAACATACCCTTTCATAATGGCAGGAAGACCTGTCCACCAGATCGGATAGATGAATGTAATGGCTTCTGCATCTGTAACGAACTGTTGCTCTGTCGCGATATCCTGTGGCGTCTGTCCTGCACGCATGGAAGCTGTATCGGCCTCTGTCAGTACGGGTTGGAATCCAAGCTTATACAAATCACGAACAACCACTTCGTGGCCTTGAGCTTCGAGAGCTTCTACAGCAGTATTGAGGATTGCGTTATTCAAGCTGTCTGTGTGCGGGTGAGCATATACGATAAGATGTTTCATAGTGTTAATCCCTCCAGGTTTGGTTTGAGTTAGCTTGCGAAAATGGGGTTGCATTGATACGCCACATACATAGATATCTATGTATGTGGTTAAAAAAATATTTAGTCTCCTCTGCCTTCACCCATTCCAATCTGGAAGGGTTGCAGACAGAAGAGTTCATTCATTATAACTTTCGGACAATAATGGACAGCAAGCTCTCCAATTGCTCCGACTGTTCATCCGACAGGTCACTATAGATGATGTCATTAATCTGCTCTGACACCTGATGGAAGATCGGTTCGAGTCGCTTTCCCTGTTCGGTTAGGCGAATCATCGTCACCCGGCTATCTTCGGCACTCTTGCTACGTTCAACATATCCAAGCTTTTCCAGCTTGTTGACCAGTACCGTTACCGTGGGTTGCGTTCGTAGAATACGTTCAGCCAACATCTTGATCGACAGCGTCTCTTCCCGGTACAAAAACATCAATACATCCCCGTGAGAAGGTACAATGCCTGTCACTTCATGCTGTTCCAATTCGTGAACAATCCGCTTGTTAACATGGTCTCTGATTCTTGCAATCAGTGCAATTGCGTTGTATTTTGGCATGACCTCATTATACATAGATATCTATGTATTTTCAAGTGCTTATTATTAAAAAAGCAAAACAGCCCTTTCCATCCTTGTACCTGTGGAAAATATCGGGCTGTTTCGATCCTGCTTAGTTTTACTGATCCTGGGTTTTATAATGTAGATCTTAGATTATCATTTTTGGATTCATGTTGAATTCTTGCTGAGTTCAGTTAATCCATTGGGTAATTTTCTCAACCGATTGTCGGGACTTCTCACGCGTAGGCTCCTCTACCCGATAACCAAAGGCTGCCATCATAGAGACATCCCATGCCCCATCCTCCAGCAAGCCCTCTTCTTCCAAAATTCGATGAACATCCACACGGCTGAAACCTTCAATCGGACAAGAATCAATCTCGATTTGAGCTGCCGCCGTCATCATGTTACCGAGTGCAATATACGTCTGTTTGGATGCCCAGTCGAATAATGATCGTGGATTTTCCAGAATTCTCTGGTTATTTTGGAACTTTCCATAAGCCTCACTTGTTAACTTAAATACGTCATCCGGCATTCCTTTGGTTTCCTTCAGCATGTACTCTGCATAGGGAGAATTATAACTGGCATCTGACCGGGCCAAAATAACAACAAAATGACTTGCTGTAGCCAATTGCTTTTGAGCACCAGAAGAGACTTCGGACAGACGCTTACGCAAGTTCGGATTTTGTACAATCAGAAACTTCCACGGTTCAAGTCCAATGGAACTTGGAGATAATCTGCCTGTTTCCAATATAAATTGGAAATCCTCATCCGAGATTTTGCGGGTATCATCAAAGATCTTCGTTGCATGCCGGAAATGATAAGCCTTTATGATGTCTTCTTTAGTCTTTGACTTTGCTGTAACTTCCATGAAGCTCCACGTCCTCTTTTTTATATTTTTATGTTGAATCGTCAGTATCCAGTTTTTGATTTGCTTAAGTATTAGTTTAGAATCTATATCCGAAAATGAAAAGTACGCACATTATTGTTTCTCAGTTTCTATAAGTAAGTATTGTATCCTAACAAGGAAAATAGCCACTGCAGGACATAAATCTTCTCCTAGACGGCTTATTCTCACACATGAAGTTTATAATTGCTCCACCCATTCATTTTCGGAAATGACGGTATATCCTTCTTGTCGCAGCAATGCTGAGGTGACAGCTTCTCCACAAGCTCCTGAATTTTCTCATCCTGGCTTGCTGTTCCATTGTAACGGCAGGCTACCCCCGCCAGACATGAACTCAACAATATTTCATCCTTATCTCCTTATGCTCATTCCATCGTATGAAATAAATTGTAACATATAAGATCAAGCCCTATATCTCGCCTCTGGTGATCATCTTGATCCGTCCATCTTCCCTGTATTCAACCTGAAAAACATCCTTGCTCGACTCCAGTTCAAATGTGACCATGCCTGGATGATCAGGATTACGGTGAAGTTTGTATGCTTGAAGATCCATTTTAAATATTTGTTTAATGATCGGTTCCACTTTTCCTCTAAGAAGAGATTCATCTATATTATATAATTTCTGATAATAAGCCTCTATTTCCTCCCAGTCTGCAAAGTCTTGCTCATAGTGATTAGCATCCCCAACCGTGTAACCCAAGCCCTCTTTTCCTTCGGTCATCTGCACAAAATAGTTATTCTCAAAACTAAGAGATACCGTGTCTTTCCCAAGTTCATCATCCTTGGTTCGATGCACACTTACCAGATCAAGTGTGGTTTTTCCCGACAATGCTTCAACCGCTTTCTTGGCATCCGCCAGAGCAGTCACAGATACCTGATCAACACTTAGCTCGCCTGAGATGGATACGGCTTGGTCCTGCTGCCATACAATCTCCCCATAACCAGTCTCATTCTCTAACGCTAATGTAGTATACGATATCGGCTCCAATTCGCCTTGCTTCATACTCACATAACGTTGAACGGATAAAGGTTTAAGTGTTGGAGTACTGCCTATACTTTGCAAAAGCGATGGAACCTGGCGCAGATAGCGGTGCTCCAACTCACTGGGCCGCATCTCACCTCTCATCTCCACTTCTCGCAGATTGCCTGTTGCCGCATCAAGCCATATCTGCGCGTACTCCTTCTCACTTTCTTTTCCAGCCTCTACATATATTCTGCCGGACACAGGCAAGTCTTCCACTTTTGTAATCCTCAGCTGTTTACCCAGATCGTCTCGCATCGTCGTGGCAACATTTCTTTTCATTTTGTCGGTTAACAGATCCGTGCTCAGATTATCGGATAACTGTAACGCTGTTGTCGGATAGACCTGCTCAATCACCGGCTTAACCAGCTGTCCATCATCCCAGATCCATAGGAACAATCCCGCAGCAATAACCAACGCACCCATGCCTGCAACAAGAGGCCCTCTTCTAGTGCGACGTTTATGTGAAGCGTTGCCTACTTGTGGTCTAAACGGCCTGGATGACCTGGAACTGTCCTCTGAACTATCTCCCTTGCTTCGTTCTTCCGACTTCTTCATCCACTCCACCAGTTGAAGCACATTCCGCTTGTGATCATCTGTAAAAGGAGACGATGCAAACGGTCCCTTCCGGATCTCCTTTTCCCATTGCTCATCCTTGTGTGTCATTGGCTTCGCTCCTCCCATTGTTTCCGTACCTTATCTTTCCCTCGGGAAAGTCTGGATTTCACTGTGCCTGAGCTAATTTTTAACATCTCTGCAATCTCACTCGTCGTGAGCTCATACTTTAGGTTGAGCAAAAGAATCTCCCGGAATTTCCTCGGCAACGCTAGAACAATATCCCAAATTTCATGGACATGCTCCTTACGTATCACTTCCATCTCGGCCGAAGGATGTGAAGTTTTCTCTTGGATCATTACTCGTTGTCCTGAATGCTCCCGCTCTGTCTCCATAGAAAGTGTCTCTCCCCACAGACTGCTACGAAAGAATCTGGATTTTCGATATGTAAACGTGGTGTTTCTAGTAATCGTCAACAGCCATGTTTTCAGTGAGCACTCACCGCGATATTGGGCGATCCCCGAGTATACCCGAATAAATACCTCCTGTGACAATTCATCTGCCTGTTCGGCACTTTTGGTCAGAAAATAAGCGTAATTCCACACATCGTTTCCGTAGTCATCCATCATGCTGCAAAGTGTGTAATTGTCTATGGTCTGAGCCTGTGCCAGAAATTGATAGTCCAACTGTTGTTCACCTCACTTAATATGACTGAATCCACTGTGGTTTGGTTCCCTGTTTTGGACATTATTTCTTAATTATTGTAGCAAAATAAAAAAACAGCGTGTTCAACCTCGCTGAACACGCTGTTCGCTTTAAGCATTTTCCTCATTAGACATCTCGTCTAACAAGGCACTTTCTATATCATACTTTGACGGCTTTAATCATTAGAAACATGGGTCTTCGATTCTCGTCTCGCATGCCAGGAACCTGTTCAATCATTTCTGGTGATGGCTTGGATTCAGCTACCTTTTGAATGGCAAACCCGGCCTTAATGAGTTCATTCATATGTGTTGCCAGTGTACGATGATATTTAACCACATCCTGATTCAGAAAGTTTTCCACACGCTTCCCTTCATCGTGGTAATCATCCACGGGCCAGTGCAAGATCTCACCTTCAGGTCCGTAATGCCAATCCTGCGCAGCGCGAGCGGTGAAGATGGGATGTTCGGAGGATAGTACAAATGTGCCCCCTTCAACAAGACAATCGTTGATCTTAGCGTACACCGTGTCTAACCGTTCAATATAATGCAAGGCAAGTGAACTGATCACAACATCAAATTGTCCAGCTGCAAATTCAATATCTTCAATCGCCAGCTTCTCGTACTGGATCTGTGGGTCAACCGTCATTTCACGAGCGCGCTGGAGCATATTTTCAGACAGATCTACTCCGATTACTGAACTGGCTTGTTGCTCGCGCGCATACCGACAGTGCCAACCAAAACCACATCCCAAATCCAGCACACGTTTGTCTTTCAAATCAGGCAAAAGGGTCTGCAGTTCATGCCATTCCCCAGCTGCATCCAGTCCTTGAATAGAACGGGCCATCTTACTATAGCTATCAAAAAACTCAACTTCATCGTATTTATTTTGTTTCATGAAGCGATTCCTCCAGCCTAATAAATATCCACCCTACTTTACCACATAAACGATATTTAAACGCAAAAGTTGCCAAGAGAATTCAAGCCGTGTTATCATACAGAACGAACGTTCAGTATTATTTAATGCAGAATGAACATTCAGTTTACTAACGGAGGTCAATATGAATACGAAATGGACGCATCCACTGGAAGGACAATCTGTAGGTAAAGCTTTTATAAGTTACCTTGTGCCTTCCGTATTGGGGATGCTGGTAGTTGCTTTTAATTTTATTATCGACGGCATTATGGTTGGGCACAAACTGGGCTCTACCCCGATGGCCGGAATCGGCATTGCCTCTCCTGTCTACACGCTTTTTGTTGCCATGTCGCTGTGGATTGGTATGGGCGGGGCAACCTTGTACTCCAACGCGATGGGTAGAAAAGATATCACATCAGCCAAACAAATTTTCACCAAATCCGTTATGCTCATTACACTCGTTACGATAGCCATTGGATATACTGCATATACGTTCAAAGAAAAGCTGGTATACTCCCTAGGTGCTAACGCTGAGACCTTCCCGTTTGCTTCAGACTACATGAATATCATGTTGTTGTTTGGGTTCGTCTTCACCATTGAGAATGCACTCTCTATTTTTGTACGAAACGATGGGAATCCCAACACATCCATGTACGCTCAGATTACCTTCGCTGTAGCCAATATCATTATTAACTATGTAACATTGTATGTACTCGAGTGGGGGGTCCGCGGTGTAGCCATCGGTACAATCGTATCGGCATCTCTTGCACTGCTTGTCCTGTTCACTCACTTTTTCAAAAAAACAAATAATCTCACGTTCACCCGGTTCAAATGGAATAACAAACTGCTGGCCTCCCTGCTGCTCATTGGCTTCCCCAGCTTTCTGGCTGAACTTGGCATGTCAGTCTTCTCTGTCTCCCATAACATCTCGATGGACCGCATAGCGGGTACAGATGGCGTAGCATCCTTTACCGTGTTGAACTATATCCATGGTGTTGTACTATTAGCGTTCCTGGGCCTGGCGTCTGCTGCCCAACCTCTGGTTAGCTATTATCACGGTGCGAAAAAGATTCAACGGGTACAACAAACGTTACGTTTAGCCACCAAAACAGCTCTGGCATGCGGTCTACTTTTATTACTAATTGTTCAAATTGGTGCACCTTATTTCGTTCAAATCTTTGGAAACTTCAGTAGCAGCGTAACAGATAATGCCGTATACGGACTACGCATATTTACATTTGCCTATGTGTTCATGGGTGTTAACTTTGTCATGAGTACCTATTTCCAATCTGTAGGTAATGCCAAAATGGCCATCTGGATTACCGCTGCACGTGAGATGATCATTATGATTGCATTGATTGCAATCCTGCCTTACTTCTTTGGTGTCACGGGTGTGTGGCTTGCCGTACCGCTGTCCGAAATGCTGGTTCTCGCAACCATAGCGGTGTACTATAGAAAACGATCCCTTACGGATCGAATAAACGCGTTACAGGCTGAATAACATTAACAGATGTTATAGCGGTTTCAGATAACAGATAAATGATACGAAGGTAGCATCCAAGTAGACCTCATAAATAATCTAACAGACAAAAAAACAAGCCCTGCACGATCAATATAGATCTTCAGGGCTTGTATTTATCCTACGTTAGAGTAATTAGATGCGTATATCAAATCGACCATTGCTATCTGTTGTTGCATTCACAATTTCCTTAGGGGTAGCTACGCCCTTTCCATTGGATGGAGGTTGGGCAGATGGTGCCTCCTTAGCAACGGTTGTACTGGCACCTTGGGAGCTTTGCTGTGCAATCTGTGACTCAATCTGCTTGATCTGCTGTTCAAGCTGTTTAGTCTTTGTCTCCTTGGTTTGCTCATCGTCCTTGCTAGATTGCACTTTCTCCAGTTGAGCTTCAAGTTTCGTCTTTTGTTTCTCCAAGCTACTTGAATTGTCCGAACTCGAAGATGTGGATATGTATGATGTTGTGGAGCTGGCTGCAGAAGATATATTCATTATAGTTCTCCTCCTCTTTACATGGCTTCACTATACCCTATCGCACTGAAACATACGTTAAATTCAACTGAAAGGTTGCTGAAGGAGTTAAGAATCAGAAGTCTTATTTGTCGGCAGAAAATAGTAACACAAAAAAAGACACACTCGATATCATCAAGTGTGTCTTTCAATTGCTTGGCGGCGTCCTACTCTCCCAGGACCCTGCGGTCCAAGTACCATCGGCGCTAGAGGGCTTAACGGTCGTGTTCGGGATGGGTACGTGTGGAACCCCTCCGCCATCGCCACCAAACGCG
>NZ_JBHGUU010000002.1:0-19450 GCF_048976745.1 Paenibacillus sp.
AACTATCCACCTCCACGGTGGAGAAGTATTGTCCGTATAGACTGAGCTTGTCTTTGGCTTTGGTACGGTTTGGATAGAGATCTTCCTGATCCCCCCATCCGGTAAGTCCGATGTGAATCATAAGAACACCTCCTGTTGCTATTAGTTAACCGATTTGCAGGCGTATGTCTAACATTATATCGTGTGCATTTTGGCTCTTCAATGTAGAGGATCCACTGGAATTTTTTGAGTTTGCAGAATAAAGACGTTACAATACATTAAAGCTAGGGGAAATGATCAGGCCTGTACAAAGCGTACGACAGACAGAGGGCCGATGACCATGTGGAGGGCGAGTTTGGATGACGGAATGGTATGAAAAGAGTTTTGGAGAAGATTATCTTCTCGTATACAAGCACCGGGATGTGCAGGGTGCCCATCAGGAAGTACATAAAATGATCAATTGGTTGAAACTCAAGCCTAATGCTGAAGTATTGGATCTATGCTGCGGTATGGGACGGCACTCCATGGCACTTGCTGATGCAGGATTGCGAGTGACCGGTGTTGATCTGTCCGATGTGCTTCTGCGGGAAGCGCGCCTAATGGACACCGAACACCGAGTATCGTGGTGTCATGCGGACATGCGTGAACTCCCGCTGAAAGGTGGCTTCGACGCTGTAGTCAATCTGTTCACATCGTTTGGTTATTTCCTGGAGGACGGAGAACAACTGAAAGTATTACGTGCCATTCATCGCATGCTTCGGCCGGGTGGCAGCTATATTATTGATTTTATGAATACGGCTTATGTGACTCGGCATCTGGTGCCGCACTCTGTCCGAGAGGATGAAGGGCAGCGAATTGAGGAGTTCCGCAAGATTGAGGATGGATTTGTGCAAAAGGAAATTCGCATTACGGACACCGCATCCGGACATGAACCGCGGGTATATCAGGAGCGTGTGAAGTTGTACACACGGGATCAACTGAGTCAGATGTTAGGTGCATCCGGGCTCCGGGTAGATCAGGTTCATGGCGGCTATGATGAAGAAAAATATGACGAGCAGACTTCTCCACGCATGATTTTTGTTGGTCGTCGTCCTGTGGAGTGAACGGAGACCGTCAGGAAGGGGGATAACATGAAGCGAACAGAAGAGATGTCCATGACAGAGGGCATATACCGGGTCAAAATCAGCATGTCGTTTCCCTTGCGATGGGTGAACAGTTATGTGTTATCAGAACCGAATGGAAAGATAACCATTATCGATCCGGGACCGCGTAATTCGGAAACAGAACAAGAGTGGAATGAAGCATTGGGAGATCTCGGCCTGACTTTTGGCGACATTCATCAAATTGTACTGACCCACCATCACCCGGATCATCTGGGGTTGTCGGGTTGGATGCAACAGATGACGGGGGCACCCGTTCGAATGTCCACACGCTCCCGTCAAGAAGCCAATTATATGTGGGGACCTGATTCACGTATTAATACCATATTACCTGATTATTATGGTCGTCATGGTATGCCGGAAGACAAGACGGAGCAGATACATGAACATATGAAGGTATTTACTTCGCAGATCACGCCACTTCCGAATATCACACCTGTTGAAGATGGCGAATGGCTCAGTATGGGCGGGAGACGTTGGGTTGCTGTAGAGACGGGGGGACATGCCCCAGGTCATTTATCCTTTTATGCGCCGGAGTCCATGGAGATTCTGTGCGGAGATGCAGTGTTGCCCCAGATTTCACCAAATATCAGTCTTCAACCCGGCAGTGACCCTCAGCCATTATTGTCTTATATGGAAGGATTGCAACGTCTCGGGGAGCTGAATGTCAAGCAGGCGTATCCGGGGCATCGGAATCCTTTTGCCCAGTTCAGCGAACGGACAGTTCAATTGCTGGCTCATCATGAGGAACGTCTTCAGAAGATGACGGAGCGAATTCAGGAATCACCAGCGCATGCGTATGACATCTGTGTACACATGTTTGGCAATCGGCTTGGTACCCATCAACTGCGGTTTGCCATGAGTGAGACGTTGGCCCATTTGCAGGAGTTAATTCGACGCGAAGTAGTGAAGGAAGAGCAGCAACCGGATGATACGTTTTATTTTTGGATCTAACGGAACGATGATATCGATATGAAATGATAATGAAATCTTATATGGAGGCTCGGGACAGGAAATTCACCTGTTCCGGGCCTTTTTAGCCTCTCTTAACGGTTCATTCATCTATTTTTAAGCCAGCGCGCCTATCATACAACTATGAACTTCGCTAGGGAGCATTTTGAGACACACCCTAAAGAAAGCAGGGAAGAGCGATGACCAGAAAAAAACGGAATCAATGGAGAAAATGGCAAGCTTCAGCGGCAGCAACGTTGACCGTGGCTGCACTCTTTCAATATGTAAGAACTTCGGATGCCTTTGATATGGCCTATGCGGCAGCGAATGGCACGGATACAAGCATTGCTTCAAACCAGACGGATACACGTGATGATGTAATGGATGAATGGACCAACAGTACAACAGACAACAATAACTGGAAGACACAGGATAATGATAATGATAATGATAATGATGGTAGTCAATATAATGGAACATCCGATAGCACACAAGCCGCTCGGCCAGATCAGAGCATGAGTAACAGAGGAAATTATTCAGATTCTCAGCGTTTCGGGCAAAATAACCAGGATACAGACTCCGGTTACAGCAGTGGCAACTATCAGTCACGTACAGGTGCATCATGAGCCGCACAGAGCAAGTTGCTCGTCCGCTCCGGTTTCAATTTCGTGCGATGAACACGAATGTTGAAGTACAACTATCCGCTGGGCGGGAAGAAGCTGAACATGCTGCAAGCTTGGTGAAAAATTGGTTTGAGACGCAGGAGCAGCGTTTCAGCCGATTTGTGGCAGACAGTGAGCTGAATCGTCTGAATCAGTCGACGGGATGGATGCCCATCTCCGCTGCAATGGATGAAGTTTTGAGTCTGGCCTATGGATATATTGGACTGACTGAAGGAATTTTTCAACCGGGTATCTCGCAGGCTCTTCAGGCTTCGGGATATGATCTAAGCTTCGAGAAGGTGAAGCAACGACAATCGCAACGTCCATTACTTCAACGTATATTGCGAACGAGAACACCTGAATCATCAGGGGGGATGGAAGATCGATATGATCACAGCCTTCCGAGCTGGATTCAGCAGGAAGGTAGCCGAATGGTTCATCTGGACCCCGGATCTGAGCTGGATCTGGGAGGAATCGTTAAGGGATGGGCAGTGGAGCGCATTGCAGACTGGTTGCAACGGACATTGCATATCCCGGCGGGTTTAATTAATGCGGGTGGAGATATTCAAGTATGGGGTACACCGGACCATCCCCAGTGGACCTTGAGAGTAGCAGATCCTTTGCAAGACCAGGGTAATGTGTCAGGTGTGGTTCGTATACAGCGAGGAGCTGTTGCCACTTCGGGTATTTCGCATAGACAATGGCAAAATTCAGACGGAAGCCTTGCACATCATCTCATTGACCCCCGGACAATGGAACCGGCCGATACGGATGTGCTACAGTGTACCGTTTTGGGACAGCATGCGTCGCAATGCGAGATTATTGCCAAGACGGTCTGCATTATGGGAAGTGCCGAGGCAGTGGGTTGGTTAAACCGACATTATGATCGGCATGACGTCCTGTGGATAACACAGGATGGGAGCACTTATTTCAGAGGGAATACAGATACGCTCGCTGAGCACTGGCCCGGTTTTGATCCGGATCATCGTTTCAGTCTGATATAAAAAGAGGACAAGTCTAACAGATATGGGGGAGCCGGTTATGGCACAATGGATTGTAGATTACCTGCCAACGTGGAATATCATTCGAATTAGTGGAATTGCTGCTTATGTGCTGCTATTTGTCGGTGTGTTTCTGGGCATTGCTCAAGGGATGCCGATGGCCAAAGGCAAACCAAAAGCAGCCATGTTCAAATGGCATACGCGAACGACCTGGCTTGCCTTCGGACTTGGACTCGTGCATGCGTTAACGTTATATATTGATCATTACAGCCCATTTACCTGGGGAGAACTTCTGATTCCTTTTACCGCCTCCGTGCATCCGATTGGCAGTGGTCTGGGAACGTTAGCTTTCTACGGACTGGTGATCGTCCTGTTATCCAGTGATCTGCGGAACAAGCTGGGCCGCAAATGGTGGTTTATGTTCCACATGTTGTCTTATCCCGTGTTCATCGGTCTGCTGATTCACGGCATGGTTACGGGAACGGATTCTGGGAATATCATCATGCGGATGATGTATGTATTTACCGGACTCAGCATAATCGGTATCACCGTGCTGCGTGGCATGTTGCGAGAGCGCAAAGGTCCCGAGATCACGATTGGACCAAAGTGGACACCAGCTGAGCCAGCTGCCGACCAGAAGTGGGTTGAAGGTTTGGGTTTGGCGGGAAATGTACGACCTAAGCATCTAAAATAATAACATGTCGATCTTCAAAAAGTTATCATAGAAATGCAAAAAAGCGGCCAACAGGCCGCTTTTTTCATGAGCAGTTATTTCGTCGAACAGTCCTTTCACCAAGCATCCACACACATGTCCAATGTGCCGCAATGACTTCCGATATGCAACGAGTTACGCGTTATACAGCGTCATCACTTACAGGTTTTTCTCCCAGTGCTTCTTCAAGCTCGGATTGTTTGCGATGGGCGATTCGACTGCTTGCTGCCGATGCAATCGCACCGACAATATCATCGAAGAACGTATGGACAGGACCCAGGCTCTTGTCATTCAGTCGTTCGAGCACCCCTGGCTTCAGCTTGTCCACATAACCATAATTCGTAAATCCAATGCTGCCATATACATTGACGATGGAGAATGCCAAAATCTCATCCACGCCATATAGTCCTTCATCATTCTCAATCATCTCCTGCAAAGGAGAGATGAGCTGCCCCTGTTCTGCCAGAATATCAAGCTGAATCCCGGTCAGGACAGCATTCTGTACCTCACGTTTACGGAGAACCATCTCCACATTTTCGATGCATTCTTCCATGGTGAGACCCGGATAGTATTTTTTCTGCAATAACATGACCAGTTCTGCGATCTCAGGGATCGTGACGCCCCGCTTATGCAGCCATTCCCTTGTTGCCTCCGCGACCTTGCGGCTATTTAGGCTGTAAGGGATTTTTTCTTGCTCAGGATGTTCCATGGGCGATTCCTCCTCTGAAGTTAGCAATGTCCCTACTCTTGCTTCCTAATACGTTATTAACCTGTTTTACGTTTCTTTAAGATCATATATGAGTTTTCAGCGAAGCTGAACAATTCGATTATCGCAAGAAAAATTTCAGCTAAACGCGGTCTGTCTTCTGTGAAAGTGCGTTGATGGATGTTTTTCTTATGATCTTTTAGTTATTTTTTGGACAAAGGCTCGTATACATGGTAGTACAAACTGTAAAAATGATGAGGGGGAACGTGATCATGAAAAAGATCCATTCTTTGCGTACGGTATCGGCAGCTGCACTGCTGAGCATTCCTATGGTGTTGTCAGGTTGTGGCATGTTTGGAGCCCAGCCTTCCGAAGCTGTTGATCCACCACCGCCCATTCAGGAAGCAGCCATGATTCAGGCAGCCGAAGGGAATGGGGCACTCGCAACGCTCCCATTAACAACGGTATATCTGCAAGACCAGCAGGGGCTGCTCGCTCCGGTATCCCTGACTCTTCCTTCCGGAACAGATGCGAGCAGTCCAAAGACAGCTCTGGATACACTTGTGACAGGAGGGGCCTATGCGGGTATGCTGCCTGAAGGATTCCAGGGCGTTCTCCCGCAAGGAACGGTTGTGCAGAATGTAACGATTCACGCGGATGACAAGCTGGCGGTCGTGGAGTTCTCGGGTAATTTTGCCAAGTATGATGCGAAGCAAGAACGGAAAATGCTAGAAGCTGTCACGTGGACATTGACGGGAACTCCTGATGTGGAGAATGTGCAGATCTGGGTAGATGGCAAAAAGTTAACACAAATGCCGGTGAACAGCACGCCGTTGCCTGAACCGCTGAATCGGGCTGTGGGAATCAATCTGGATCTGGGTGATGCGTTTGTGGCGAACAGCAGCCCGGTCACGGTCTATTTCTCAGCAGCTTCACCAGCAGGCATCCAATATTATGTTCCGGTTACACGTCTCGTTACCCCTGGTGAAGATCGGGTGCAGGCAGCATTGAATGAACTGATCAAGGGACCTGACAAAGGCGGGGAACTGGAAGAGGTCATGACAGGTGGAACGGAGCTGCAATCGGTCAAAACGGCTGAGGACGGCACGGTAACAGTTGCGTTGAAAGATGATATGTTTGCCGAAGGGGATATCGTGCCAAGCGAGCTGTTACAGTCTGTCGTGTTAACGACGGCGGAGAATACTGCCAGCAAGGATGCCAAAGTACAGATCGAATGGAACGGCCAAAAAACGGTCATGGGTGACGATAACCGGGATTATAGTGCGCCGGTTTCCAAGCCTGAATATATCAACGAAATTCCGATTTAATGAACGCAAAATGCATAAGGATGCTTTTAACCGAACTCTTTGGTAAAATATAAGGGATTAGTAAAAGTGTGAACAAGCTCAACATTACAGGATGCTTAAGTCGTAGGAGGCAGAAAAATGAGATCAAACGGACGAACCAGCGAACAGCTGCGCCCGCTGAATTTAACAGTGAACACGAATAAATACGCCGAGGGCTCTGTACTGATTGAAGTTGGAGATACAAAGGTGATCTGTACAGCTACAGTGGAGGAACGTGTTCCTCCCTTTATGAAAGGGCAAGGGAAAGGCTGGGTAACGGCTGAATATTCCATGCTGCCACGTGCAACACATACTCGGAACCAACGTGAAGCCAATCGCGGCAAATTAACTGGACGTACCATGGAAATCCAGCGTCTGATTGGTCGGGCACTGCGCTCGGTGGTCAATTTGCAGGCTCTTGGTGAGCGTACGATTACGCTGGACTGTGATGTTATTCAAGCCGACGGAGGCACACGCACAACGTCCATTACCGGTGCGTTTGTAGCGCTGGCGCTTGCTGTGAACAAGATTTCCCAACAGCACAAACTGCAAGTATTCCCGATTACGGATTTCATTGCTGCGGTAAGTGTGGGTGTAGTGGGTGAACAGCCTGTATTGGATCTGAACTATGATGAAGATTCCAAAGCCAAGGTGGATATGAATCTGGTAATGACAGGCGGCGGTAAATACGTTGAACTTCAGGGAACAGGTGAGGAAGCTCCATTTGATCGCCGTGAGCTGAACGCAATGCTGGAACTGGGCGAGCAGGGAATTTTGGAGATGATCGAGCGTCAAAAAGAAGTACTGGGACCGATTGCGCTCAAGATTGGCGCACGTGGATTAGGGGAAGCGTAAGATGAGTTTGGACAGCCCAATTCTCATTGTCGCAACCCGTAATGCAGGCAAAGTCCGTGAATTTGCTCATGCTTTCGCACCACTTGGCAAAGAGGTCAAGAGTATGTTCGACTATCCGGAGTTGCCGGATGTGGTGGAAGACGGTGTAACGTTTGCGGAAAATGCCTGGAAGAAAGCCAAGGCGGTTGGTGATGCGCTTGGTTTGCCCGTTCTGGCAGACGATTCAGGACTTTGCGTAGATCTGTTGGACGGGGAGCCAGGAGTGTATTCAGCGAGATATGCGGGCGAAGGAGCAACGGATGCACAGAACAATGCGAAGTTGCTGGAGACGCTGGAATCGTTGAAATCTGGTGAGGACACCGAGCAGCCGCTCCTAAGTCCCGCACGATTCGTCTGTGCATTGGTACTGTACGATCCGACAACAGGTGATAAGTATGAATCGGAAGGCACTGCGGAAGGCTGGATTACGGCTCAAGCTGCAGGTGCTGGTGGTTTTGGATATGACCCACTCTTCTATGTCCCTGAATACGAGATGACGATGGCAGAGCTGACGCTTGAGCAAAAACAGGCGATTAGCCACCGTGGTCATGCGCTGAGAGCGCTTGTATCCAGACTTGAAGGCTGAGACTAAACGAAACATCTTGATTTAACTTAATGACATGTGAACATCAAAGCGTTAATGGAGGGACAGGACATTCCGATGGAATGGTTCACCCGCCATTAACGCTTTTTGTATAAATGAAGTATTGGATTAGATTTGGTGAGGTCCATCCATATACCTAATGGTGAGGGCTATTTTCTGCGACTATATAATAGAACGCATGTTCTTATACCTACATAAAAATTGGTTTGTGTTGCACGATTGGGAATCTCATTGGGGACTGGAGTTGGAAGAAGTTGCAAGCCTTGTGTGGTATGGGTTAACATTCAAATTAACGAATCATATATGAACCTTAAACGGAGGGATTTGCTCATGCAAGAAGTGAAGCTTGTTGTATCCTACGATGATTATGAGGACGGCATTCGTATGGAAAAATTAATCAAGGAACTGGCGACTAAACCGGAAGCCAGCTCATTGGAAAGTCTGGTCATCGGAGATTGGGGACAGGCTTATGAAAATTCGCCTGATGAGTTCGTGGGTGCGCTCGTCGAGTCCGCACCAAGCTTTCCGTCATTGAAGAAACTGTTCATTGGGGATATGGGATTCGAAGAATGTGAAGTGTCGTGGATTATTCAGACGAATCTTACCCCGCTGTTGGGTGCCTTTCCAGAATTAACATCATTATCGATCAAGGGCAGTAGCGATCTCAGTCTGGAACCGCTCCAGCATGCCAAGCTTGAAGAGTTGATTATTATATGTGGCGGTCTCCCAAAAGAAGTGTTATCTTCGATCACCCATGCCAAGTTGCCTGAATTACGCAAACTGGAATTATATCTGGGTGTGGATAATTATGGCTTCAATGGTTCAATTGAAGATGTACTCCCGTTGTTAGAAAAAGGATTATTCCCAAAACTGGTTTACTTGGGTCTGAAAGACAGTGAAATTCAGGATGAAATTGCGAAAGCAGCAGCTCAAGCACCTATTCTGGATCAACTTGAAGTACTGGATCTATCGCAAGGAACGTTGTCCGATGAAGGGGCTGAGGCGCTGCTTGCCAGTGACAAGATCAGGAAATTGAAACACCTCGATCTAAGTTACCATTACATGACTGATGAAATGATCCGTCGCTGGAAGCAATCGGGGATATCCGTAGATGTCAGTGACCAGCAACAGAGTGATGAGGATGACTGGCGCTATCCGTCGTTAACGGAATAGTTGATGTCAGGCGTAAAGGAAATGAATGAAAGTCTGCACCAGCCAATAGATGTACCTGATCTAACGCAAGATCAGCCCTTTTTATTGATCGGAAACCCTGATAACCGACGAACACAAGGGCTGCAAGAGGCTAGGCATAGATTGGGTCTGAAACCTGCGGTTGTACTGCCATATGCTCAATTGCTGCACAATTGGAGACATGGACGAACCATCGCTGATACAGTTGATTCCAATCTGCCTGTACCCCTGATTCGCATTGATGCTCCTGGTGAGGATTGGGAAGTGGAGCGTGAACTACTGTTCCTTGGAGCTATGAACGATACGTCAACATTAACGGGTGGAATGGGTACAGAAACATTTTCCGCAGAACAGGCACTTGCGCTGGAACAGGAGTGGGGAAGAATCTACGCTCCTGCTCAGTGGTTCCGTGGCTGGAAAGCATGTCTGGATCGAATCGGCCGTGAGATTCTTGAAATATGGCCTGAAGGCCGATTTATGAATGATCCCGCCGATATCCAATTGATGTTTGACAAGAGAACATGTCAGCAACATCTATCTTCTCATGGGGTTCATGTACCTCCTGCGCTCCAGTCTTCACAGCCGATCCGAAGTTACGCCGACTTGCGTACAGCGATGCAATATGCCGATATGAATCGTGTATTTGTGAAGCTTGCGTGCGGTTCCGGAGCCTCAGGCGTTGTCGCGTATCAGGTTAACCCACGTACGGGTGACGAAATTGCCGTAACAACGATGGGGATGGAACAGACACGGGATAAGACGATTTTCTTTAATGAAGGATGTTTACGCAAGTACACCCGCAGTGAAGAGATTGCTACATTGATGAACTGGTTATGTGCAGAAGGTGCACAGATTGAACGCTGGATGCCCAAAGCCACACTGGATCAGAGAGCCTACGATATTCGCCAATTGGTTGCGGGTGGACAGGCAGGCCACGCGATTATGCGACTTAGTAGTACCCCTATAACCAATCTGCATCTGCGCAATGAGCGTATGTTGCCTGCTGAAGCAGGTCTGGATGAACAGCGTATGTCGCTGGTTCGGAAGGCAGCGCAAGCAGCCATGTCTGCATTCCCAAACTCGTGGTCAGCCGGGATTGATGTGATGCTTACAAGTGGTCCGAATCCGCGTGCCTATGTGCTGGATGTGAATCCGTTTGGAGATCTGTTATACAGGGTTGAGCATCATGGCCTCGGAACCTATGCATGGGAAATGGAACTTTTACGAAAGGAGCCTATTCAACATGCCTGATATGAACACCATTGTGGGCTCCCATGATCTGTTAATGATTACACTAGATACGTTACGATATGACGTAGCCAAGCTGGAAGAGGCGAATTGTCCTAATCTGTGTGGTTCGGGTCCGTGGGAGAAGCGTCATACCCCGGGCAGTTTTACATATGCGGCGCACCACGCTTTTTTTGGTGGTTTCATGCCCACGCCTGCCAATACGGATAAGGCATCTCATGTAAGATTGTTCCATTCCCGGAATACCGGGCTCAAGACACATCCGCATACCTGGCAGTTTGATACACCGGATATCGTATCCGGGTTCGCAGCTGAAGGTTACCGTACCATTTGCATTGGCGGCGTCATTTTTTTTACGAAAAAAAACCCGCTTGCGAAAGTATTGCCGGGCTATTTCCAACAGAGCTACTGGCGAATGAACTTTGGGGTCACCAACCCCAAATCGACAGAACATCAGGTACAGCATGCATTAAAGTTGCTTGAACAGACGCCGCTAGATGAAAAAATATTTATGTTTTTGAACGTGTCTGCCATTCATGGTCCCAATCGTTACTTTGTGGAAGGTGCCAGGGAGGACTCGGTGGAGACTCAGCGAGCTGCACTTCGATATGTAGATGAGGCCCTTGGGCCATTGTTCGAGGTGATGAGGCAACGCGCCCGGCCTACCTTCTGTTTAGCTTTTTCCGATCATGGTACAGCTTACGGTGAAGACGGTTATCAAGGACACCGGCTCGCACATGATGTCGTCTGGACGGTGCCTTACCGTGAATTTTTCTTATAGAATGTAATGCACTTATGATGACCACAACCGGAGACAGGAGGAAACCGATGGACAAACATGTACAACATACAACAACAGGCCATTCCATACAGTCCGGATCCAATATAGCTACAGGTCTCCGTGAAGTACTGGCATTCCCTTATCGTTCTTACTTATATTCGTACCCGCACAAGACCGCATATCGGGAGCTTGACCCACCACTGCCGTTGGGGCCGCTGTGGGAACGAGAAAATACCGATACGTATTTTTTATATATGCACATTCCCTTTTGCGCTGCTCGTTGCGGATTCTGTAATCTGTTCACCCTGCCGGATCGACGGGATGATACGCATGAACGCTATGTGGATGCGCTGGAACGTCAGGCGGAGCAGTGGGCACCCATTACATCTCGCAGGCCGTATTCGAGGTTCGCGATTGGTGGGGGAACGCCTACATTACTGAATGAGGTTCAGTTGAATCGTCTGTTTGATATTGCTGAACATGTGATGGGACTGGACCCTGCGCAAGCATCGATTTCGGTGGAAACGTCACCGGATACGGTTACGGAAGCCAAACTTGCCATCATGAAGGAACGAAGTGTGGATCGGGTTAGTATGGGTATCCAGAGTTTTATTGAAGCTGAAGCATCCGCCATCTATCGTCCACAAAAACCTCAGGAGGTCGAACGGGCGCTTGAGAAGCTTACTCGTTATGATTTTCCATTGTTGAATCTGGATCTGATCTATGGTTTGCCGGGTCAAACGGTTGAATCATGGATCTATTCACTGGAAAGAGTATTGGCTTATGAGCCGGGCGAAGTCTTTATCTATCCTTTGTATACTCGGGAAAATACGATCGTAAAACCTGATGATATTCGTCGTCAGGGACCTGACATTCGGATGGAGCTGTATATGGCTGCACGTGAGATTTTAAAAAGTAAAGGGTATGTGCAGTATTCAATGCGAAGATTTGCCAAGGAACAATCGTCCTCCAAAGTGCTTCTGCCTTATAGCTGTCAGGAGGAGGGCATGGTTGGTCTGGGATGTGGCGCACGCTCTTATACGAGTGAGGTACACTATGCTTCCAAGTACGGCGTGAGTTACAAGGCCACACAGAGCATCATTGCCGATTATGTGGCGACTGAGCGCTACGATGTGGCGGATTATGGGATCGTGTTAAGCCGCGATGAACAGAGACGTCGTTTTATTCTGAAAGCCTTGCTGCATCGCGAGGGATTGACGTTGTCTGACTACCAACAGCGCTTCGGTACCGATGTGATGTCCGACTATGTATGGTTGGCTGAACTGTTGACAGAGGGCATGGCGCAGCTGGAGATCGATGAGGGCAAGCACGTACTGCGTCTGACAGAAGAAGGACTGGGTTACTCCGATGCGATTGGAGATTGGCTTATATCTGCCGAAATTCGTGAACAGATGGAAGGGTTTGTTTTCTCATGAGAGCGACTTTGTATTATCGGGGGAAGTTGTCTTCCTGTAATTACGACTGTCCATATTGCCCTTTCAGTAAGACGGTGGATTCCAAAGAGACGTTGGAAGTGGATGAACAACAATTGCGTCAATTTGTGAATTGGGTGAGGGAGCAGGAGAGTGCTGGGCATCAATTTTCGATTTTCTTTAATCCCTATGGTGAAGCTCTGGTACGACGCTGGTACCGGGAAGCGATGGTTGAGCTGTCTCATATGCCACATGTCGATAAGGTTGCGATTCAGACCAACCTGTCCGTCAAGCTGGATTGGGCGATGGAGCTGGATGCAAATAAAGCGGCCTTTTGGGCGACGTATCATCCTCGTGAGACCAAAGAGGCTTCTTTTGTTAAACAATGCTTGACCCTGCGTCAGATGGGACTTGCTTTTAGTGTCGGTACTGTAGGACTGCGTAGTGCTTTCTCCGCCATTGAGTCGATGAGACAGGCATTGCCGGATGATGTGTATATGTGGGTTAATGCCTTCAAAGATCGGCCCAAGTATTACACGCCAGAGGAGATTCAGTTTTTGCGTGGGCTTGATCCTCTTTTTGAGGGTAATTTGCAGGATTATGAGAGTTTGGGAAAACGATGTGCTGCCGGTTCAGAAGTATTTTATGTACAAGGGTCGGGGCATGTGAAGCGGTGTTACAAGGATCGACGAATTATTGGGCATCTGTATCGCGATGGTCTGCAGGCTTTGGCCGCGGATCGGCCTTGTCGGATGAATAAATGTGGCTGTTACATCGGTTATATCCACATGGAGGATTCCCCGTTCAGGGAAACGTTTGGCAGTGGGCTGCTTGAACGAAATCCGGTATTGATTCGTTGATCGGCATAAAGTACATCTTCGGAGTGAACGTGCAGCAAACCACAGCGGTTTGAACACGCCATAATGGAGGTGTATTTTTTTGTTTTTTCGTGTGGAAGGTGAATTTGTTTCACCTGGATAAGTCATGCACTCCTTTGAAAATTCCTGAAAATAGTACATGATTATTTTTATGGTTCAAATTTCATAGTTATTGGGTTATAAATACTAGGAATAAAGACCCTTAATTAAATGATATGGGCGTTTATAATCGCTGTATATATTTACAAATAGGTCTAAAGACTTAATAATTCCTAAGGGAGGCCAGATGCAGAAGTTTGGAACACCATGTACTTTATTTGAACTTTCGGGGGAATTAAACATGAAAAGAATATCGATTAGCCGAAAATTACTCTTGGGATTCTCGTCTGTATTGTTGTTATTGGTAGCGGTGACGGTCATAGCCTATACCCAATTTGTATCTGTAGAGAAAACGTATACAGAATTAATTAATGATAGGACAACGAAATTACTACTCATCAAAAATATGTCGATAGATCTTAAATCACAGCAGATTGCTTTAAGGAATTATGTGATGGAAAGCAGCTCACAAAACGAACAGGAATTTAATAAGGCTTATGAAGATTACATAGCGTTAAGTGATGGGTTAAAATCAACAGTTACAAGTCAAAAAATGAAAGATTACCTTACGCAATCCGATGAGTCAATGAACAAGTATTATGCATTTGTACAGAACATCATGACATTGACAAAACAGGGGAATAACAGTGAAATCTCAAGGTTGCTCCAGGAAACAGCACCAGGGATCATTGCTGAATTCGAAGCAATTGTGGAAGGAATGGAAAAACATCAACAAGATGCCATGAATTCAGGAGTTGTGGATGCAAATCTTCAGATTGCCCAGGTTCTTCGGTGGGTTACTATCATCGGAATTGCTTCTATTCTAATTGGGACACTGGTGGCGCTGATCATTGGCAGACTGATCTCCTTGCCAGTTGCTGCCGTTGCACAAGCAGCAAGCCGGATTGCTGATGGGGACCTGACGGGTGAGGCGATTGTTGTTCGTAATCGGGACGAGATTGGAGATCTGGCCGATTCCTTCAACAAAATGATGGATAACTTGCGTCATTTAATCCATCAGGTGGGTCATAATGCGGATCGGGTAGCTGCTTCATCTGAGGAATTAACGGCAAGTACAGAGCAAACGGCGACAGCGACCGAACAGGTAGCTACAACGATGGAAGAGATTGCTACGGGTATGGATACGCAAGTGAGTATGGTTGGAGACGGATTTCATACGATTAGTGAATTGTCCACAGGCTTTCAGCAGATGACAGAGAATACACAAAATATGTCAGATGAAGCAACCCATGCGTCAGCAAAAACCATAACTGGTAATGATGCAGTTCAATCGGCTGTTGAGCAGATGAACTCGATTCATCAGACGGTACGTGTACTCGCTACGGTTATTGAAGAACTGGGTAATCATTCCGATGAGATTGGATCTATGGTTGAAAGTATCTCCGAAATATCGGCACAAACCAATCTGCTGTCTCTTAATGCGGCTATTGAGGCTGCAAGAGCAGGTGAGCATGGGCGTGGGTTCGAGGTGGTTGCTACCGAGGTGCGCAAGCTGTCTGATCAATCTGCGAAATCAGCGGAACAGATCAATCTACTCGTAGCTGCTATACGAAAAGGGATGAATAATGCATCACAATCTATGGGAGAAGTAAACGCTGAGGTTCAGGAAGGTATAGAACTTGTCCGTAAAGCGGGAGGTACCTTTGAAGAGATTCGTGTAGCTGTCAGCAATGTCGCGGGTCAGACTCAGGAGGTATCTGCATCCATTGAACAAATGGCAGCGGGTGTGGAGCAGATCAATGTGTCCATGAAGACCATCATGGAAGTAACAGAGAATGCAGCTGCCGGAACAGAGGAAGTCAGTGCAACGTCCGAGGAACAACTGTCTGCCATGCAGGAAATCGCTTCGGCGGCTAATGACCTTTCCTCTATGGCGGAAGAGTTACAGGAGTCCGTCAGTCGATTCAAAGTGTAATCAGGGATTGGCATATATAACAAGTGGGTGCCAGGAGAGTAACAGTTAAGCTGTTCTCCTGACACCCTTTTTTTGATGAATGAGCGATCAGAGGATGATTCTAACGAATAGCGACTTTATATGTCCGCAACCAGGTATTGATCTGAGTCAGATAAGCAAATAGCTGGGGACCCGACATGAGTTGCCCGAACCAGGGCAGATTGGACGCTGCATCCGGTGAAGACGCAAGATTGCGGATCTGAGCTTTGTCGATCAGAGGTAAAATAGGCGATGTAGGATCATCCAAAATATCAAGCACCTGTTGTTTGACCGCGGCCAGATATTGCGGATTATGTGTTTTCGGATATGGACTCTTTTTGCGATATAACACATCGTCAGGCAGGACACCTTCGAGTGCTTTGCGCAGAATACCTTTTTCTCGCCCACCTGTTATTTTCATTTCCCAAGGGATATTAAATACGTATTGAATCAATCGGTGGTCACAGTAAGGTACCCTCACTTCCAACCCTGCACCCATACTCATCCGATCTTTGCGATCCAGAAGTGTAGGCATGAAACGTGTAATGTTCAGGTAGGACATCACCCGCATTTGTGCAGCTTTACCCGTTTCCCCATCCAGAAGAGGCACTTCAGCTACTGCATCCGAATAACGATCTGCCAAATAGTCGAGTGGCCGAATCCATTCCCGAATATCCGGGGATAATAGCGCTGCTCGCATGTCAGGTGCTACAGACCATGGAAACGTACCGGAGTTCAGCATATCTTCTCGATGGAACCAGGGGTAACCGCCAAACACCTCATCCGCTGCTTCGCCTGAAATGGCAACCGTGGCCCCCTTCTTGATCTCTTTGCAGAATAGATAGAGCGAGGAGTCCACATCTGCCATGCCAGGCAGATCCCTTACTAACATGGCCTGTGTCAGTGCATGAACCAGTTCTCCATTCTCAATCTCAATCCAGTGATGGTCGGTCTTGAGTTCATCCACCATACGCTTAATCCAGGGTCCATCTGCACCCGGCTGAAAGGAATGCGCCTGGAAATGCTTGGCATTATCCACATAATCGACAGAATACGTACTGACTTGGCCCTGCCCGGTCCGATTGTAATAATCCACGGCTAATGCAGACAAGGCACTGGAGTCCAGTCCTCCCGATAAAAGAGAACATACGGGAACATCCGAAGCCAACTGGCGCTCCAGTGTATCTTGCAAGAGCGTTCGTACCTCGGCTGCCGTCTCTTCCAGATTATGTTCGTGATGCTGGCTTTCCAGTTTCCAGTAGGCATAGGTTCGAATTCCATTGCGGTTGTAGATCAGCGCGTGCGCAGGCTTGAGTTCGCTCAGTGAAGAGTATACGCCGTGTCCTGGTGTCCGTGCAGGTCCTACGATAAACACTTCGGCCAATCCTTCCGGGCCAACAGCCGCTTCCACATCGGGGTGAATGAGCAGAGCTTTGGGCTCTGAACCGAATACGAGGGTGTCTTTTGCATTACTGTAGAACAGAGGTTTTACGCCAAGGCGATCTCGTGCGATAAAAACCTGTTCACGTCCCCCATCCCATATGGCAAAAGCAAAAATACCGTTAAACCGGTCAACGCATGCTGGCCCCCACTCAATATAAGAGGCGAGCAACACTTCCGTATCACATTGTGTGCGGAACTGATGCCCTCGCTGGAGCAATTCCTTTTTCAATTCGGGTGCATTGTATAGTTCTCCGTTATACACGACGGTATAGGAGGTATCTCCCTGTAACGCATGCATGGGCTGTGCCCCGTTCTCGGGGTCCATTACACTAAGACGCCGATGTCCAAAGGCACAAGGATTGGAGATCCATGTACCTGAAGCGTCGGGCCCCCGGTTCGACAAGCTATCCGTCATACGGACCAGCAGCTCTGATTCCTGGGTCAAATCCCGATTCCAATGTATGAAGCCGGTAATACCGCACATGGTTTGTTCATCCTTTCTTGGTCGAGTCATTCATCCGTATGGCTGCTTCGTTTACGGGCAACCAGCAAATGTTGTCTTTTTCGTCAGAGGTCGTAACAAATATATGCCGAAAGCAGGCATAAAATGTCTGTCCTCTTCGGAAACTAGTTCTAGGGACAACGGCCTCAACATGCCTGTGAAGGAGAGAACATGCAATGGACAGTATGAAGTATTATGTGTCTGTCATGGGCCGCTCCGTTATTCCGGATCCGTCGGTAACATCGTATGAATGGATCATTCAGGCAACGCCGCAGGAAGCGGAGCATTTACTGGGACTGCTTAACCTCATGCAGGAAAAGGAGGAGGAAGCCTTTCCTGGCATGGTATTCCCGTGGCCAGATACACCGGAGGAATCCGTAAACCGGGCGTATGAAACGGTATTACAACAAGTGTATCGGGAGATTTACCGATTAGGCACACCAGAGACACGATACCAGATTGAACAAAGTACATGAGAAGCACAAAGGAAAAGGAGCGCGATGACGAATGTATGCCATTCAAGATGCTAAAATACGAAGATTAACCGAGGTAGACGGATTATCCTGTGCAGAAGTGGAGGTACAGCCTGGAAATGCCGGAGATCCGTCATTACTTGTATACGTGGCCTCTACTCAACCTGGAAATTCGCTGGAAGTTGTTCGGATTGTACGCAATCACTCCGATTCGGCGATCGACTGGTATAACAATAATATGCATACCGCATTTGAAGAGGCGACAGAAACCGCATTTGAGAACAGTGAAGGGTTGACGGTTGAAGAAGATAAGGCTCGGTTTCAAAGTGAGTTGTTTGCCTTTGGTTTGCTTGGTCCAACACTTCAGCGTTATCTGATCGGGCAGGCTTAATTAAAATGTACGTTCTCCAGCAACATATGTGGTAATAGCGGGATAGAGTTCAATGTTGAGCATACGTAGACAGTGACCTATTGCTGTTGTTATAACTTCATCTGTAACTGGAAAAACCCGCCGTTGTTAAACGGCGGGTTTTGATTATGCATTGATCAGATGAGGTGGAGGTGTCAAGCATACTCGCGTAGTACTTGAATTCCTTTGACCACGTTGTACAGAAAGCTTAATCCGTAGATCACAAAAAATAGAATGACAAACCCGACGGCGGAACCCAGGCTATGTGCAGTCACGAAGAAATAGAATAGCGGTATGGCAGCCAGAAAGGGGAATACATGTGAAAACAAGGCGCGTTTCGCATGACCCTCAATGTAATCATCCTTGGCAACAATCCATATAATAATGGGAAACAGGAACGGGGCAAAGAAAATACTAAAGTAGGATAGGGCTGATAAAAGTTGTCTCATGACAAGTCTCTCCTTCAATGATCATTGAAATGTATGTATGCAAAAGATTACCCAGCAATCCTGACATTGAACATGTCTTATGCAATCTTACTCTAGATGTCCTGATCTCCTCAATATAACCTGGTTCAAGCTATCATATTCTCAAAGGGATCGGAGTATGAGAATAATACGGTAAAGTACCTGTATAGAGGCTGTTCAAAAATTCCGTTTTTGATTACGAGGGATACCTTTGAACCCGTATTTAAATATAATTATTAATTTTTTTATAAAACTATTGAAAAATTTAGAAATCAGAGTATAATAAGAACCGCGCCGAAAATTTATTATACATATTTGTCTCAGTAGCTCAGCTGGATAGAGCAACGCCCTTCTAAGGCGTCGGTCGGGGGTTCGAATCCCTCCTGGGACGTAAAAAAGAAAACTTCCTTCAGGAGGTTTTTTTGCGTACAGGGGAAGAGAACCCCAATGGTTCGTCGGAGCATTTGCTTCGTTAGCACAACTTCGCAGTCTCGACTGGAAGGAGAGTATCCCTCCTGGGACGTAAAAAAAGAAGCTTCCTTCGGGAAGCTTCTTTT
>NZ_JBHGUU010000003.1:0-60212 GCF_048976745.1 Paenibacillus sp.
AAAAAAGAAGCTTCCTTCGGGAAGCTTCTTTTTGCGTTCAAGGGAAGAGAACCCCCACCGGTTCGTCGGAGCATCCGCTTCGTTAGCGCTACTTCGCAGTCTCGACTGCAAGGAGAGTATCCCTCCTGGGACGTAAAAAAAAGAAAACTTCCTTCGGGAAGTTTTTTTGCGTACAGGGGAAAATTGTTTTATTGGTTATACCTATAAATAATATAGCATTTATATATTTAAAGAATAAACAATTCTATGCCACAATGAGGATATCCATAACGAAAGCGACGGTGATATCCATGAAATCAATAAATCAATGGCAAGCGGATGAGTATGACAACAAACTGGCTTTTGTGTCAGGATATGGCAAAAACCTGATCTCTTGGCTTCAACCTCAAAAGGGGGAATACATACTTGATTTGGGTTGCGGGACAGGGGATTTGACGTATGAAATTTCTCTGGCTGAAGCTGAAGTGATTGGTATGGATGCATCGCCGGACATGATTCGCCGTGCGAGGGAGAAATTCCCTGAAATGGAGTTTGTGGAAGGAGACGGTCATCAATTTGAGACCAATAGACTGTATGATGCCGTCTTCTCCAATGCAGCCCTGCACTGGATGCGAAGTCCGCGATTAGTGGTGGATAACATATGGAAGTCATTGAAGCCCGGAGGGCGTTTTGTCGCAGAATTCGGTGGTAAAGGGAACGTGCAGACCATTGTGAATGCAATAGAGGAGGTTGTGGAGCGAAACACGGGCATTCGTGCTTCAGAACGCAATCCCTGGTATTTTCCGTCGATCGGAGAATATAGCCATATTTTAGAACAACGTGGATTTCTGGTGCGTCATGCCTATCACTATGACCGTCCTACCAGATTAGAGGATGGAGAGCAGGGTATAGTAGGCTGGTTGGCTCATTTTGGAGGAGACTATTTTGAAGGTTTCAGTCATGAAGAGATCCAGCAAATGTGTAAGGAAACCACTCAGATTGTGATGCCTTACCTTTGGAAAAATGATGCTCTGTATGCCGACTACAAGCGTCTGCGTATTGAAGCCGTGAAGCAAGTATAATGTTGATTTATGCCATAATCATCGATGTTAAACGAATTATATGAGTGGTTTTTACACTTCTCATACTTTACCTATAGACCAGGATTCTCTTTCTGCTAAAGAGGCTCTTGGTCTTTTTTTTGCTGTCTTATTTTAAAAATGAAATATTCAAACGACAAATAATTACAAATGGATATTTTTATCATACTCAAGACCCATATAAGTAATTTCTATATCATATTTGTAAGTATTTAGAAGGAAAATGTGCTATTTTGATAGAATAATTTACCAAGGGTCAATCTTCTTGCAGATAGGTGGTGAAATTGGAGTGCGTATTGCAGTACGCACAAACAGCAGGAACCCATCATTTGGTGAGGTATTCACATTTAAAAGGAGGGGCAAAGCCTTGAGTAAACGATTGATATCCACGTTATTAAGTGTTCTGATGGTCTTTTCCATTATTCTCCCCGCGGCTGGAGCCGCTCCCGCAGATTCAGGTATTCAGCTTGAGAATTTACCAAGTACGGCCGAAGCCAAACAATGGAGAGAGATTCTTGCAGGACGGGAAGCCAAACTTGCTGCAGATCCATTTTTGGATAAAAGCTTGGAAGGCTTGGGTGGAGAAAACACCCGAGTGATCGTTGAGCTTTCCAATAAACCAGTTGCAGTAGCGCAAGGTGAATCAACCCTCTCCGGAAAATCTTTTACCTCCTCTATGGAAACAAAGGCTGTGACTCAAGTTGAGCAACAACAACAGTCATTTGTACATAGCCTCACTCAGAAGAAAATCAAACATGAAGTATTGGAAGAATATGCATATGCCCTGAATGGTGTAGCGATTGAGCTTAAAGGAAACCAAGTAGGACAATTGCTTCAAATACCTGGCGTGGTCAGCGTATATCCTGACCTTGAAGTTACAATAGCGCCCGAGACAGATGAAGTGAACCCGTACATGAAAGACACAGCCCCTTTTATTGGTGCACCTGAAGTATGGGATCTGGGGTACAAAGGAAATGGCATCAAAGTGGGAGTCATCGATACCGGGATTGACTATGAACACCCGAATTTGCAGGAAGCTTACAAAGGTGGATGGGACTTTGTTGGTAACGACAATGACCCGTATGAAACAACATATCAAGAATGGAAAGGATCGGGCGAGCCTGAGCTTAACGAGCTTGGAAGCCCCTATTACACATCTCACGGTACGCACGTAGCGGGTACCGTTGCTGCTCGCGAAGCGGGGGACTACGGCATTGTTGGTGTTGCTCCTGAAGCGGATATCTATGCTTACCGTGTACTTGGCCCGTATGGTAGTGGTCAAACCTCATGGGTACTCGGCGGAATTGATCGTTCTGTTCAAGATGGCATGGATGTAATCAATCTCTCGTTAGGTAACGCCGCCAACGACCCAAGTTATATCACTTCGGTTGCCCTGAACAATGCCATGCTGTCTGGCGTGACAGCGGTTGTGGCAAGTGGTAACAGTGGACCCAACCGTTATACACTGGGTTCTCCGGGTGCGTCTGCAATGGCTATTACGGTAGGTAACTCTACAGGACCTAGCCAGCTGATTACCGCGGATACTCATTTCTGGATTGGTGAAGAGGGCGAAGAGGCACAGCCTGAACAACAACCGGTGCCGGAGGTTGAACCATCTCCTGAACTGGGGACGGCACCTGGAACAGAAGAGCCTGAAGATTCAGAGCAAGGTGTACCCGCAACTGCTATTGAAGAAAGTGCAGCAGCTGTGGAGGATGCAGTTTCTGACGAAGCTGGGGTTCCGAATGTAGAAGAAGCTACAACAGAGGAAAATACTCCATCTGCGTCACCTTCTGCACCAGTTGAGACTTCTCCTGAAACTGCTCCTGTGGAAGAAGAGTCTGTAATTGCTCCGACTGAAGCTCCGCTGACTATTACAGAGTCGGTTTACCGTCTGGATCTGATGGGATGGAGCCTGTCAGCAGACCCTGAAACTGTTTTGACAGGGAAATATGAGCTTGAATATGCAGCACTGGGTAAGCCAACTGATTTTGAAGGCAAGGATTTTACAGGTAAAGTGGCATTGATACAGCGTGGTGAACTCGCATTTGTAGAGAAAATCGCCAATGCAAAAGCGGCTGGAGCCGTAGCTGTTATTGTATATAACAACATTCCAGGTCCAATCGGTGTAAGTCTGGGGGATAACTTTGAACTCATTCCAACACTGAGCATGTCCAAAGAAGATGGAGAAGTAATTAAGGCTGAGCTGGACGCGGGACAAGCCGTTGAAGTGAGCTTTAGTGATTTTGAACGCAGCCAAACGCCGGGTGATGAGATGAATTCATCCAGTTCACGTGGACCTGCAAAAGTAACACTGGATATCAAACCGGATATTGTTGCACCAGGTACAAGCATCCTGTCTACCATTCCTGCCTACGGCAAGGATGAGCCAGATGCGGATTACGCACAAGCCTATGATCGTAAATCAGGTACAAGTATGGCTACACCTCATGTAGCAGGTTTGATTGCCTTGCTGATCGAGAAGCATCCAGACTGGACGCCATTTGATATCAAAGTTGCGCTCATGAACAATAGTAAGGTGCTGGATACGACGAAGTATGATGTTTTTGATCAAGGTGCGGGCCGTATTCAGGCAGTGAACACCATTGATCCTGCTGCTTTTGTCAAAGTGCTTGATGTAACTCAATACACAGAAAGTGGTTCTGTTGTTGAAAAGGAAAATATCACGGGAAGCATCAACTACGGTAATTTCCTGAGCACAGATGAAAAGACGATTACCAAAACGATTAAAGTTGAAGCGCTGAATGGTAGTGGCGGGGATTACACCATAAATGTGAATCCGACTCGTAATGTTGCTGGTGTATCTGTCGCGGTAGACAAGAGTTCGTTCACACTGAATGGTGAGGAAGAACTTGCAGTGACAATCACCGTTCCACGAGGGGTTACTGCGACTACAGAAGCACAAGGATACATTGAGTTGTCGAACGGAACAAATACCTATACTGTGCCATATGTTGCTCATTTCAACGTTACGTTAAGTGGAGTTAAATATATTGAAACCGTAAAAGGTACTGAAAAAAATCCATTCCACTATCCATTGAAGGCGGATGGTACGTTTGATACGCTGAATGTAGCAATGGAATTCTATAATCCGATGACATTTGCCTTGATTGAAATTTATGATGGTCTTAATCCGGAAGGTGGATATTATCAAGATGGTTATATCGGCTCCATTTTCGGTAACTATTATAATTTCAATGCAAATGCAAGATACAACCTTGCTTGGAATGGCACATATGCGGATTACACGACTGATGAAGTGGCTGAGATTCCAGATGGTTTATATACGGTAGACATCACTACCATTGGTACAGACGGCAAAACCTATAAGGAAGATACGCCCCCATTCTTGGTGAAAAAGACAGCTCCGACTGTAACTGCACCAGAAGCGTTGGAGTTCAAAGAGGATGAGTCTGCTGTTCTTAATGGTAGCGTGGAAGATTTGTACTTCCGTGTTGCTCCTGCACTTGCCAGTGGATGGGACATTGCTTTTGATGCGGCAGCTTCCCTGGAAGCAACGTATGTTGTGAAAAAGGAAGATGGTTCGATTCAAAAAGAGGGTGTTTTTGAAGTACAAGCTGATGGCACATTCAGCCTTCCTTTGGAAGGAATCGAAGCAGGCGAGTATATCGTTGAACTTACAGTAAAAGACCAACAAGGTCTTGCGGGTACAGCCAATACGGTTCTGAAGTTGGAAGCTGTGGAGACTGAACCTGAAACTCCGGCTACCAAGGCTCCGGGCACGCCTGTATTGTCTCATAATAACTGGGTAGGCAACGGCCTGCCAGAAGGCTCGTATATCGTTACCATGAACCTGTGGTGGGGCGAGAACGGGACTAGCTACAAGTTATATGAGGACGGGGTTCTGGTTGATACACAGAAGTTGACTTACAACGCGCCTTGGGCGCAGTTTGCACAAACGAAGATCACGGGTAAAGCCAATGGCACATATACGTACGTGGCCGAGCTAACCAACGACAAGGGAACAACGCGGAGTCAGACGTTGACTGTTCAGGTTACCAACGCATCGCCAGGCAAAGCAGTTCTCTCTCATGATAACTGGGATGGCGATGGCAATTATAAGGTGACCATGAACCTGTGGTGGGGCACCAATGCTAAAGAGTATCGTCTCTATGAAAATGATAAGTTGATCGACACGCAAGAACTCCTTGCGGTATCACCTCTTGCGCAAAGTGCAGTGACTAGACTGTCCGGGAAAGCATCGGGCACGTATACGTATCGGGCAGAGTTAATTAACGCAGCCGGAGTTACCAGCACAGACACGATTAAGGTTAAAGTGAAGTAAGTTCTTCCTTATTAAAGCTGATTCAATTAATGAAATAATTGTTCCATACTTAAATGACCTCCATCCTGATTTACAGGATGGAGGTCATTTTGTTTCTAATATAAATGTTGATTCCCAGATAAATGCGTGATATGACTAACCGATCATTCGATTTTTGCTGGCCTGAATCCCTGTGATGAGTAAAGCAATGGCAAGAATGACCTGGATTAGCAACGGGAGTGTCCATCCTTTTGTCCAGTCATGAAGCATACCGAACAGTAGAGGTCCCACTGCTGCCAGCATATATCCAAAAGACTGGGCCATACCGGACAGACTGGCAGCTTGTCTGGCATCTTTTGTGCGAAGCACGAAGAACATCGTTACCAGTCCAAACGAAGCTCCAGCACCTATTCCTGCCAACGTGACGCCGATGGTAACGAGCGAAGCGATGCCGCTTAACAATAACGCATACCCGACAATTAAAGAAGAACACGTAATCGCGGTAAGAACACGCTGATCTCGTGTTCGGCCGGCAAGGATCGGAACGATAAAGGTAGCCGGTACACTAACCATCTGCATCAGTGAGAGCATCCACCCTGCCGAGGTGGGGCTGAATCCTTGCTCGGCCAGAATTTCGGGAAGCCAGGTAATCGTTGTATAGAATATTAGAGATTGAAGACCCATAAATAAAGTAATGAACCAAGCCAGTGCAGAGGTTCTTAGACGCACGGGTGCTCCTTCGCTCTGGGAGGTCAGATATAACATCCGCTGGCGTCCTGCAGCAATCTGGGGGAGCCACAAGAGAAGCGCCAGTATGGACAACAAGGCCCACACGCCTAACGAAGCACGCCAACCCATAGATGTGGCTCCAGCTAAGGGCACACTGACACCTGATGCGATGGCGCCAAATATGTTCATGGATACAGAGTATAATCCGGTGACGATACCTACCCGCAATGGAAAATCACGTTTGATCAAACTTGGCAAAAGCACGTTGCTTAATGCAATGCCGCATCCCAATATTGCGGTTCCTGTATATAAGAAGAGAACGGAAGGTAACAAGCGTAAGGCCACTCCAATGGTTACGATGATAACAGCCAATAGCAGGGCAGATTCGAGTCCTAAACGTTTGGCAAGACGTGGTGCAAAAGGAGAAACTGCCGCAAAGGCGAGCAAAGGTAGTGAGGTCAGAAGCCCGGCCATCGTATGGCCGATACCTGTATCTGAGCGGATCATCTCCACGACGGGACCTGTTGCTGTAATCGGTGACCTCATCGTAGCGGCGATGACGATAATGCCTGCTAATAACAGACCGAATCTTTTGGATGTCGAAGAATGTTCTTCCTCGGCATGGATGGACGAGTGCTGCTGTATTGAAGATGACATTGATAAAGTCTCCTGTTTCCTAAGAAGTTAATATGTATGGATTGTTACATTATCCACTCCGCAAGCATAACATTCTATGTCAATATTGAGCAATGAAATGAAAAAAGCACCCACAAGAACGTGGTGCTCAATTATCTTGGACCTGAAGAGCTCTAACGAAACCAGGAGGTCTTAAAATGGAGATAACCGCTAATTTTTAGATTCTAACGAACCTCAGCAACGTTAATCAGGCTATGAAGTGCAATTAAGTGAGTTAATACCCCGGAATGGTGAAATAAGCTCTCTAGGACTCGTTAGAATTCCATATGCTGAATTTGGGTCAAATAAAGTGTCCCATGTTCGTTAGGACATCGATACTGCGACGTGTCACCCATGTGTAAGCAAATGAATACGTTTCAGTGCAACGAAATAGAGCGTGTAACGAAGCAAATGCTCCGACGAACCATGGGGTTCTCATCCCCAGAACGCAAAAAAACTTCCCAAAGGAAGTTTCTTTTAAATACGTCCCAGGAGGGATACTGTCCTTGCAGTCGAGACTGCGAAGTTGTGCTAACGAAGCAAATGCTCCGACGAACCATTGGGGTTCTCATCCCCAGAACGCAAAAAAACTTCCCAAAGGAAGTTTCTTTTAAATACGTCCCAGGAGGGATACTCTCCTTGCAGTCGAGACTGCGAAGTTGTGCTAACGAAGCAAATGCTCCGACGAACCATTGGGGTTCTCATCCCTAGAACGCAAAAAACTTCCCAAAGGAAGTTTCTTTTTAATACGTCCCAGGAGGGATACTCTTCTTGCAGTCGAGACTGCGAAGTTGTGCTAACGAAGCAAATGCTCCGACGAACCATTGGGGTTCTCATCCCTAGAACGCAAAAAAACTTCCCAAAGGAAGTTTCTTTTTAATACGTCCCAGGAGGGATTCGAACCCCCGACCGACGCCTTAGAAGGGCGTTGCTCTATCCAGCTGAGCTACTGAGACATGAATTTTTTCAAGCAAAATTGATTTTATCATATGCATACAGGAATATCAAGCATTTTATTTTAAAGTGTTTTTCGTATATGATATTTGGCGGCAGTAACGTTTTTTTCATTATATTTAAGGTTATGTTAGAATATCAGGAGAACTCAAAAATAGATCAACAATCGTTTTAACATATACATCTATTTAAGTTGATTCCAACTGGAGATTCAGGATATAGAGGAGGTGCTCCCATTAAGGAATCCACGACCCCGGAAACCGAGCATAACAACAATATTGTGCTGTTTCCTAAGACGCTGGACTATTACCAGATTCAATTGACAGTTATGCTTGAAAATGAACGGTATGGTGAAGCGATGAAATTGCTTCACTTTTTGCTGCAATGTCAGGGACAGGAAGAGCGCCACTATGATGAATGGCGAGCCTTGCTCGAATGGCTTCAGGCTGCGTTTCCTCAATATGAAGAAACCTCGCCTGCCGTTCTTGAAGAACGAGAAGAGGAAGAAGAGATTAGTGAGGAAGACATGGCACGGCAGCATGCCCGAATGAAGCTTGAACAGGATGATGGCTATGCAGACAAGATGCTTCGCACGGTCATGGAGGAGCCGCTGTCCGAACAGACGATGCTGGCTTTGGAGCAGCTGGCCTATCTTGATCTACCGAAGATTGACGAAGCACTTACGAGTTGGTTAAAAGATAAGTCCCTTCACCCTCTGCTTCAATTCCGTGTGCTGCAAACCTTGCGTCGCCGAGGTGTTCAAGGTATGATCCTGTTTACGAGAGGCGAAGAGCAGGTTGAAGTTGAGATCGATACCGTGCCTCTTAGACCAGAGGAATTCCCGCTCCAAATTGTTCAGATTCTGGAACGAGTAGCAGATCAGACGGAGGTTCATGAACCTACGCTCTTTTATTTTGCCCAGGAACTGTGGATACAATATGTCATGGCGGTGTATGGAACCCGCGATTATATATCGATGCTGGAAGAAAATGATTCCATGACAGATATATGGGCAGCAGCTCTACATATGACCGTTGCAGACAGTTTGGGTGGTTCGCATGATGAGGAGAATACACGCTCAATGTATGCTGTGACAGGCGCGATGCGCTTTCGGCTGGAGCAGGCTTATCGTTCCATGAAACAGTTTGTATCTGCCGGTTTGGACGGTTAATCGAGGCCGGAAACGTTTTCCTTAAACTGTATCAAGGGATTCCCCTTGAAAAAGAATCTAATCTTGTTTATACTAAAATGGTTATTTTGTACGTGATTGCCTACGTGAACATGTGAATTTTGGAGGGGAAAGTATACAATGAAAGCAACTTGGGAAAAGATAGAGAAGAACCTTGGGGTTCTTGAGGTTGAAGTGGATGCGGATCGTGTAACTGCAGCACTCGACAAAGCTTTTAATAAAGTGGTTAAACAAGCAAATGTACCTGGATTCCGTAAAGGTAAAGTACCACGTTCCATCTTCGAAGCACGTTTTGGTGTAGAGAGCCTTTATCAAGAAGCAATCGACATTTTGCTTCCTGAAGCTTATACAGAAGCAATCGACCAAACGGATATTTTCCCGGTTGATCGTCCTGACGTAGATGTTGAACAATTCGCTAAAGGACAAACATTCAAGTTCAAAGCGAAAGTAACTGTGAAACCTGAGGTTACTCTTGGTGAGTACAAAGGAATCGAAGTTGCTGTAGCAAAAGGTGAAGTAACGGATGCAGAAGTGGCTGAAGAACTTGAGCGTCTTCAACAACGTCACGCTGAACTCGTTGTAATCGACGAAGGTTCCGCTGCTAACGGCGACGTTGCAGTAATCGACTTCGACGGTTCCGTTGATGGTGTACCTTTCGAAGGTGGAAAAGCTGAGCGTTATTCCCTGGAACTGGGTTCCAACACATTCATTCCTGGATTTGAAGAGCAAGTTGTGGGTCTGTCCACAGGTGACTTCAAAGACGTAGAAGTGACTTTCCCAGAGAGCTACCATGCAGCAGAACTTGCTGGCAAACAAGCGGTATTTAAAGTGAAAATTCACGAAATCAAACGCAAACAACTTCCTGCATTGGATGATGAGTTTGCTAAAGATGTTAGTGAATTCGATACGCTTGAAGAGTACAAAGCTGATCTGAAAACACAATTGGAATCCCGTAAAGCTGACGAAGCCAAAGCTGCACAAGAAAATGCAGTTGTAGAAAAAGTGGCTGAGAACGCTGAAGTGGACATTCCGGCTGCAATGGTTGAGAGCGAAGTACAAAACATGATGCGTGATTTCGACAACCGTCTGCGTAACCAAGGTATGAACCTTGAAATGTTCCTGAGCTTCTCTGGCCAGACTCAAGCTGACCTGAGAGGACAAATGCAAGAAGATGCTTCCAAACGTGTTCGCAACAACCTGGTGCTTGAAGCTGTAGGTAAAGCGGAAAACATTGAAGTATCTGACGAAGAAGTGAATCAAGAACTCGAGAAAATGGCTGAATCTTACAAGCGTCCTGCTGATGAGATCCGTGGCATCCTCGAAGGTAATGGTTCCCTGGACAGCCTTCGCGATGAAGTGAAACTGCGTAAAACGATTGACGTTCTTGTTGAGAACAGCACAGTTGTTGAACCCGTTGAAGCTCCAGCTGAAGAAGTTGTTGCAGAAGCTGACGAAAAATAAGACAAGCTGTGATCAACTTGTCACTTGAATAAACGATAAGGCACGTGAACTATTGCGTGCCTTATTTTTAAATTATGACATCCATTTTATAGAAAATGAAGTAATTATATGGATGAAAACTAATTTTATTGATCTGTGTACACTTTTTACATACCTATGTACCTCATGCAAATAAAAAACGGCAAGACGGCATAGGATGGCTTCAATTTGCACATACATAGAAAACATGGTTAAATATGATCAGGCTAAAAAAGTAAACAAACGGATGTCTGACCCCTCTTGTGAAAAATGACATTGTCACAGGAAAGTGTTAGAATGAATTTGGGTTTGCTTTACAGGTGGCCTATGTCTAATTACATGTAGAAAAGAGGTTGGTCTCATGAGTCTGGTGCCAATGGTTATAGAACAAACCAATCGAGGCGAGCGGTCTTACGATATATATTCACGTTTGCTGAAAGATCGCATTATCTTTCTAACCAGTGCGATTGACGACGATGTAGCCAATCTTGTCATAGCACAGCTTTTGTTTTTGGCAGCCGACGATCCTGAGAAGGATATCAGCTTGTACATTAACTCACCTGGTGGTTCTGTCACTGCAGGGATGGGTATATACGATACGATGCAATTTATCAAGCCGGATGTATCTACCATTTGCGTAGGAATGGCAGCAAGCATGGGCTCGTTATTGCTAACAGCCGGTGCACCTGGCAAGAGATATGCGCTGACAAACAGCGAAGTAATGATTCATCAGCCGCTTGGCGGCATTCAAGGACAGGCTGCGGATATTAAGATACACGCAGAATGGATTATTAAAACACGTCAGAAACTGAATCAAATATACGTCGATCGTACGGGTCAGCCTCTTGAGAAAATTGAGCGGGATACAGACCGTGATTTCTTCATGAGCGCTGAAGAAGCTAAGACGTACGGCATTATTGACCAGGTGCTCAGTAGACCGATCAATTCCTAAAGGGGTGGTTTCATGTTTAAATTTAACGATGAGAAAGGGCAACTGAAATGCTCTTTTTGCGGTAAATCTCAGGAGCAGGTACGCAAGTTGGTCGCTGGACCAGGCGTGTACATTTGTGATGAATGTATCGAACTTTGCACCGAAATCGTTGAGGAAGAACTCGGTCATGATGAAGAAATTGACCTGAAAGATATTCCGAAACCAAAAGAAATTCGTAATATTCTGGATCAATATGTTATTGGACAGGAACAAGCGAAAAAATCATTGTCTGTTGCAGTGTATAATCACTACAAACGGATCAACACACAAAGCAAGATTGAAGACGTTGAATTGTCAAAGAGTAACATTTTGCTGTTAGGACCTACGGGTTCTGGTAAAACGTTGCTTGCGCAAACGATGGCAAAAATTCTGAATGTTCCTTTTGCGATTGCGGATGCTACGTCATTAACAGAAGCGGGTTATGTTGGTGAGGATGTAGAGAATATCCTGCTCAAGCTGATTCAAGCTGCTGATTATGATGTGGAAAAAGCAGAGCGTGGCATTATTTATATCGATGAGATTGATAAAGTAGCGCGTAAATCCGAAAACCCATCCATCACTCGTGATGTATCGGGCGAAGGTGTGCAACAGGCTCTCTTGAAAATTCTTGAAGGAACTGTCGCTTCTGTACCACCACAAGGTGGCCGTAAACATCCTCATCAAGAATTCATTCAGATCGATACAACGAACATCCTGTTCATTTGCGGCGGTGCCTTTGATGGTCTGGAGCAAATGATCAAACGCCGGATCGGTAAAAAAGTCATTGGCTTCAATACCGTTTCTGAGCAAAAAGATCTGAAACCAGGTGAATACCTGGGTATGGTATTGCCGGAAGATTTGCTGAAATTTGGTCTGATTCCGGAGTTTGTAGGCCGTCTGCCAGTCATCTCCACTTTGGAGCCGCTGGATGAAGATACATTGGTACGGATTCTTTCCGAACCGAAAAACGCGCTTACGAAACAGTACCAAAAACTGCTTGAGCTGGATAATGTAAATCTGGTATTTGAACCAGCTGCATTGCTCGCGATTGCAAAAGAAGCGATCAAACGTAACACGGGTGCACGTGGATTGCGTGCCATCATTGAAGGTATCATGCTTGAAATCATGTATGAAGTGCCTTCACGTGAAGATGTTACGAACTGTGTCATTACCGAAGAAGTGGTTGAGAAAAGAGTCGTGCCTGAACTAAGCCAATCAAAGGACGATAAGCAGGAAGAAAGCGCCTAATAAAGGTCTGAATCCCGTTGAACTCTGAAATATAGACTTGTCAGTTCTCCACTTTGGCAGAAGGCGAATTCATGTCTCTGTCAGGGTGGAGCTTTGACGTTGTGGGGAGAGAAATCACTCATGTATTTAAGACAGGATACACGTCCCGTGAAAGTGGGAAACGTAACGATCGGTGGCAGTAACGAAGTCATTATCCAAAGTATGTGTACAACCAAAACGGCAGATGTTGAGGCAACGGTTGCAGAGATTCTGCGACTGGAAGAAGCGGGCTGTCAGGTGGTACGTGTCACGGTAAATAATGAGGAAGCTGCCGCAGCCATCAAGGAAATCAAAAAACGCATTAATATACCGCTCGTAGCGGACATTCATTTCAACTATAAGCTGGCTTTGCTTGCGATTGAGAACGGCATTGATAAAGTACGGATTAATCCAGGCAACATCGGTAAACGTGCTAAAGTGGAAGAAGTGGTTAAAGCTTGTAAAGACCGCGGTATTCCGATCCGGATCGGGGTAAATGCAGGCTCTCTGGAAAACCATCTTCTTGAGAAGTACGGATATCCTACGGCGGATGCTATGGTAGAAAGTGCATTGTATCACATTGGTATTTTGGAAGAGCTGGATTTCCATGATATCATCGTGTCTCTCAAAGCATCGGATGTGCCGATGGCGATTGAGGCGTATACCAAAGCAGCTCAAATCATTCCGTATCCGTTGCATCTCGGGATTACCGAAGCAGGTACACTGTTCTCCGGTACGATCAAAAGCTCAGCAGGTATGGGAGCCTTGTTGTCGATGGGTATTGGTTCAACGATGCGGATCTCATTGAGTGCGGACCCGGTAGAAGAAATCAAGGTCGCTCGTGATCTGCTCAAAACGTTTGGTCTCATTACGAATGCAGCCACATTGATCTCTTGCCCAACGTGTGGACGTTTGGACATCGACCTGTTCTCCATTGCCAACGAAGTGGAAGAGTATATCTCCAAACTTAAGGTGCCGATTAAAGTATCGGTGTTGGGTTGTGCGGTTAATGGTCCAGGTGAGGCTAAGGAAGCGGATATCGGGATTGCTGGTGCTCGTGGAGAAGGTCTTTTGTTCCGTCACGGTAAGATGATCCGTAAAGTACCTGAAGAAATCATGGTTGAGGAACTGAAAAAAGAGATCGACAAAATCGTCGAAGCCTACGAAGAGACAGGTGTTATTCCTGGTCGTTCGCACTGATTGATTCATATCTGGTTACAACAAAAGCTCGCCAGCGATGGCGGGCTTTTTATATTGTCATATACAAATTCCGCATTGCCCGTTTACGTCTCGTTGAAAAGGCTATACTACCAAGTATTAGCATGATCTCATATGAGAATAGCGACAAAATAGGAGGATGTGAAGACATGGAATTTGGTATGGTCATCATGTTGATTCAGTTATTTTTTGGAGTGGTGATTGGTTTGTATTTCTGGAACCTTCTGCGTGGTCAGAAAACAAACCGCAGTGCCGTTGAGCGTGAATCTCGCAAGGAACTGGAGAAGCTGCGCAAGCTGCGTTCAATTTCACTCACCAAGCCGCTGTCGGAGAAGACGCGTCCAGCTACCATTAACGATATTGTTGGGCAAAAGGACGGGCTACGTGCCCTTAAAGCTGCATTATGCAGTGCAAATCCGCAACATGTTATCATTTATGGCCCTCCCGGAGTGGGGAAGACAGCTGCCGCAAGAGTTGTGCTGGAAGAAGCCAAGAAGAATCCATCTTCTCCTTTCAAACCAGACGCGAAATTCACCGAGCTGGATGCAACAACAGCCCGTTTTGATGAGCGTGGTATTGCGGACCCCTTAATTGGTTCGGTTCATGATCCGATATATCAGGGAGCAGGAGCCATGGGTGTTGCAGGTATTCCCCAACCGAAACCGGGCGCTGTGACGAAAGCGCATGGGGGAATGCTCTTTATTGATGAAATTGGTGAATTGCATTCGATTCAGATGAATAAGCTGTTGAAAGTGTTGGAGGATCGCAAGGTGTTTTTGGAGAGTGCGTACTATAACTCGGAAGACACGCATACTCCTGCTTATATCCACGATATTTTTCAAAATGGCCTGCCGGCCGATTTCCGCCTTGTCGGAGCAACGACACGTTCACCGCATGAACTCCCACCCGCTTTGCGTTCGCGCTGCATGGAGGTTTATTTCCGTCCTTTGTTGCCTGAGGAGATTGGACGAATTGCAGAAGATGCTGTTCAGAAAATAGGGTTCAGTCCATGTCCGGATGCCGTGGATGTGGTCAAGCGATACGCAACCAATGGACGTGAAGCGGTCAATATCATCCAGCTGGCTGCTGGACTTGCGCTGACAGAGAAGCGTGAGACGCTTCAGGCGTCCGATGTGGAGTGGGTGGCGGGTAGCAGTCAGATACAGCCACGACCTGACCGTAAGGTCCCTTCACAGCCGCAGGTGGGGTTTGTTAATGGCTTGGCGGTATACGGACCGAATATGGGAACCATTTTGGAAATCGAAGTGTCTGCTGTTCCGGCTCTTAAAGATCAAGGCCGAATCAACATTACAGGCGTTGTGGATGAAGAAGAGATTGGAGGCGGTTCGCGTACACTCCGGCGAAAAAGTATGGCTAAAGGCTCGGTTGAAAATGTGTTAACCGTATTAAAAGCCATGGGTATTCGTCCGAATGATTACGATTTACACGTGAATTTCCCAGGTGGGACGCCTATTGATGGTCCATCAGCCGGGATTGCGATGGCGACTGCCATTACATCAGCCATTCAGGGACGCCCTGTGGATCATGAGACAGCGATGACTGGCGAGATCAGTATTCATGGTCGGGTTAAGCCTATTGGTGGCGTGCTGGCCAAGGTGGAGGCTGCCTTTCAGGCAGGAGCGAAGACCGTTATTATTCCCGCGGAGAACTGGCAGTCCATTTTTGAGAATCTGGATGGCTTGCGTGTTATCCCGGTAGATACGGTACAGGACGTATTCCGTGAAGTGTTCGCCTGGGTTCCGGAATCACAACAGATGGAACAAACGAAGCTTGCAGAGGAGACAGTTGCACCTGCACCGGAGATTTTTCCGCCGGCATCCGCTTCCTATTTGCGTGCTGACGTGCCTCGTCCAGGACAGGTTACAGATTCGGGAAGCTGCTAAGCGCTTCCCTTCATTGGTTTTTTATGTGAACATTTGATAGAATAATGAATGACTACAACCTGAGAGCCATTGGAGGTGCGAAAGCGATGGGACCGAGCAAAGCGAAAGGTCGTCGTTTTCCTTTACTGCCTTTAAGAGGACTTCTCGTCTACCCGAGTATGGTACTGCATCTCGATGTGGGCCGGGAGAAATCGGTCAAGGCTTTAGAAAAAGCGATGGTAGAAGAACATTTGATTCTCCTATGTTCCCAAGCCGAAGTAAATATTGAAGAACCAACACAAGAGGACATTTTCAGAATCGGAACCGTGGCCAAGGTCAGACAGATGCTGAAGCTTCCGAATGGTACGATTCGTGTACTCGTGGAAGGCTTGGAACGGGCTGAAATTATTGAATATACGGACAACGAGGAATATTATGAAGTACTGGCCAAAGAGCTGCCTGAAGAGGAGAACACCCATCCGGAGACGGATGCCTTGATGCGTACCGTTCTGAACCAGTTCGAGAATTATATTAATCTGTCCAAAAAAGTGACACCAGAGACACTCGCAGCGGTGTCTGACATCGAAGAACCAGGGCGTCTGGCCGATGTGATCACGAGTCACCTGTCTTTGAAGATCAAGGATAAACAGGAAATTCTGGAGACCATCGACGTTCGGGAACGTCTGGAGAAATTGCTGGATATCCTGAACAATGAGCGCGAAGTGCTGGAGCTTGAACGGAAGATCAGCCAACGTGTGAAGAAACAGATGGAGAAAACGCAGAAGGAATATTATTTGCGTGAGCAGATGAAAGCGATCCAGAAAGAACTGGGTGAAAAAGAAGGCCGTGCGGGTGAGGTCGAGGAACTTCGCACTCAGATGGAAGAACTCGGCTTGCCGGACAAAGTGAAAGAAAAGGTCGAGAAAGAAATTGATCGACTGGAAAAGATGCCTGCAAGTTCAGCCGAGGGCGGAGTCATTCGCAACTACGTGGATTGGCTGCTTGGCCTTCCTTGGAGCCAGATGACAGCGGATGATCTGGATATCCAAAAAGCCGAGGATGTGCTCAATGCAGATCATTACGGATTGGAAAAGCCCAAAGAACGTGTGCTTGAATATCTGGCAGTCCAGAAGCTCGTCAAGAAGCTCAAAGGGCCAATTCTCTGTCTGGTTGGACCTCCAGGGGTCGGTAAAACATCACTTGCCCGTTCGATTGCGAGATCGCTGGGGCGGGAGTTTGTAAGAATCTCTCTTGGCGGCGTGCGGGATGAAGCCGAGATTCGTGGCCACCGACGCACCTATGTGGGAGCCATGCCTGGACGTATCATCCAGGGGATGAAAACGGCGGGTTCACTTAATCCGGTATTCCTGCTAGACGAGATTGATAAGATGGCTTCAGATTTCCGCGGAGATCCTTCCGCAGCGTTACTTGAAGTCCTTGATCCGGAACAGAACAATACGTTTAGTGATCACTTTGTAGAATTGCCGTTTGACTTATCCAACGTTATGTTTATAACAACTGCCAACACGGTACACAATATTCCGCGTCCATTGCTGGATCGGATGGAAATGCTCAATATCCCTGGTTATACAGAGCTGGAGAAGCTGCAAATTGCGAAAAATTATTTGTTGCCCAAACAGAAGCAGGACCATGGTCTGGAAGAAGAGCAATTGGAAATTCCGGATGACGCGCTGTTGCGTGTAATTCGTGAATATACACGGGAGTCAGGTGTGCGTAATTTGGAACAACAGATGGCTTCGTTGTGCCGGAAAGCTGCCAAGAATATCGTATCTGGTGTGGAAGGTCAGATTAACATCACTTCAGATGAGATCAAAGACTACCTTGGACCTGGCAAGTTCCGTTATGGCATGGCCGAACTGGAAGATCAGATTGGTACCGTAACGGGTCTGGCATGGACTGAAGTGGGCGGAGATACCCTTATTATTGAAGTGACTGTTGTGCCTGGAACAGGTAAATTGACTCTGACAGGTAAACTGGGAGATGTCATGAAGGAATCGGCACAAGCCGCATTCAGTTACACTCGTTCCAAAGCTACGCAGCTTGGGATATCGCCTGATTTCCATGAAAAGAACGATATTCATATCCACGTTCCGGAAGGAGCGATTCCGAAGGATGGTCCATCAGCCGGGATTACCATGGCAACAGCGTTAATCTCAGCTTTGACGAACAAACATGTGTCCAAGGATATCGCCATGACGGGTGAAATAACATTGCGTGGACGTGTGTTGCCCATTGGTGGTTTGAAAGAGAAATCACTGGCAGCCCATCGTGCCGGCTATAAAAAAATATTATTGCCTAAGGATAACGAACGGGACCTGCGTGACATTCCAGACAGCATCAAGGAAGATGTCGAATTTGTCCCTGTCGCCCATATGGATCAGGTATTGCAGCATGCGCTTGTTGAGCAGGCAGGAATTCACCTATAATCCCCGTATCCGAAAGGTTTGTATGAAGAGTAGACCGTTCTGCGGAGGCTTCGGCATCCGCTGGAACGGTTTTTTTGGTATGATAGAACAATCCATGGCATAATACCATCAGTGGGTTATGCATAGTAAAGGCGTTCAAGAGAGGAAAGATACAATATGAAAGTAAATCAATCTGAATTTATTATTAGTGCCGTTCGGCCTGAACAATACCCCGATGACGGTCTGCCAGAGATTGCTTTGGCGGGACGCTCCAATGTGGGGAAATCTTCCCTGATCAACCGTTTGATCAATCGTAAAAATTTGGCTCGGACGAGCTCAACACCGGGTAAGACACAGCAGCTCAACTATTATAAAATTAATCAGGATCTCTATTTCGTCGATTTCCCGGGATATGGTTACGCTAAAGTTTCCAAAGAGCAACGTTTTGCCTGGGGTAAAATGATGGAGAAATACCTGCTCGGACGCGAAGAATTGAAACTGGTTATGCAGATGGTGGATATGAGACATGAGCCATCCAAGGATGACAAGATGATGAATGAGTGGCTTCGTCATAACGGATTGCCTTTGGTTGTAGTAGCAACCAAGATGGACAAGATCCCCAAAACACGCAGAGCCAAACATATCAAAGTTATTAAGGAATCACTGGGTCTGCGTTCAGGGGATTTGTTTGTACCGTTTTCATCCGAAGAGGGATTGGGGAAAGAAGAATTATGGGATATCATTACCCGCCATGCCCGCATCGATAAGTATGCACCAGAACTGGATGTAGAGGGTGCTTCTGAAGAGGAAGAAAACAGCGAAATTAACGGATAACCGAGATAGTATACTGTTTTAGTGCGGGAAAGTGAGCATGATGAGTGAATCTTTGATGAGATCAAGATTAATCCGGGTTTTTATGGGATTTTGTAAGAATACATCATCTGGGTCCGGAGAAAAATAGCGTCAGGGTAGTGTATAATGAGCATAGGTGCATGTTGCCAACAGTACCAAAAATACCGGCTTTGCCGGCCTGAAGAATTTTGAAATTACTGCTTCATGTGCAGGAAGGCAAAACAATCGGGAAAGAATTGAGGGATTTGTATGGCTCAGCGGTTAGCCACAGAGTATGTTAAGGCCACTATGAAATTGTCAGAACCCCAGATGCATCAATTTTTGCGCTTGACGGAAGACGGCCGGCTCCATCATCGGGTTAAGGTGCTGGACAATGGATGTCAGGAGGTTGTGCTGGGGGATGTAAGTGGAGAAGAGGTTCATTTCCCTTTTGACCGCATAGAAGGATTTTATATCTGTGAGTTATCTTGCCGCTTGGTGAATCTGCATCTGACCAACGTTGTCCGGAAGCTCTTTATGACTTTTAAGGGTGACGGGGTTGTTCATCGAATCTATAAAGGGTTCACCATGACGTATATTTATGCTCAAGGCACTGTCCGTAAAATTGTGGAGAAAACCGGGGAAAACACCCGAGTGATCTATGAATACAAAAATACGTTGCTTGAATTGCAGCATCTGTTCCAGGCCAGAGATGTAGAACGCGAAATCAACCGGGTGTATGCCGAGATTGATTCACTGCTGGATACTAGAAAAGATGCGACTGCGGATCAGCTCCATCAGATTGATCAGAGTCTTGCCCGTTATCAAAAACGGTTGTTTGAACTTGAGGCTTACTAACCTGAAGCTGTATGTTTATACACGTATATGAATGGTCTGAATTCCCTTGTTTCTTCCGGGCTGTGGCACTCGCCAATGCGGAGGTTTCGGGGAATTTTTTGATGTAAGATCAAATATTCCGCATTGAACATATTTATTTTACAATCTTCTGGAAAAGGGTTGATTTCACGCTGATTCAATGTTATTTTTAATCTCGTTGAAAACAATATAGGAACCAGGATTCACTCAGGACATTATATGTTGCGAGAGATTTTTCCCTCGGGAAGTGAATGACGTAGGTCCTAGCGGATGAAATTTTTCAAACATTTTATTCCTAGGAAGGGGGAACCGAAGGATGGAATATTCAACTTTCGGAAGACACGTTGCTGTTGATACTTGGGGTGTCGACTTTAATCTACTGAACAATGCGGAGTACTTGCAAGCCCATATGGTTGAAGCAGCGGAGGCATGTGGCGCGACAGTAATGTCCGTGCAGTCCAAGCAGTTTGACCCACAGGGAGCGACCGTACTTGTGCTATTGTCTGAGAGCCATCTCTCCATTCATACGTATCCTGAGAGAGGTTTTGCAGCAATTGATTGTTACACTTGTGGGGATACCGTTGACCCGCAGCTGGCCATTGACTACCTGGTATCCGTATTAAAGCCTGAAAAAACGTATGCAAAAAAGCTGGTACGTGGATTGGGCGAATTGCAAGTTGAAACACCAGAGATGAACAACCGGACAGAACGGGTTTAATTAAAAAGTACTGCATACACAATGTTCACATATTGGAGGGACACATAACCTCCCAAACTCTAATAGTCATGGAATAATTCCATGGCTATTTGTTTTAATATCCATATCGTTATGAATCTTCATAATCGACACTTTTTAACGCATAAGGGTGAACTTTGGTGAGACACTACAATAAATGACAGTGCATATGATGATGAACATGGGGATTTCATAAACATTTCATAAAAATGCCCCGGTCAAGGCTATGATGTGTGATATAATTAACCATGTCAATCATAAATGGATAGACATATGCAGTAAGCACTTTGATTGGAAATTTATTAGGCAGGTGAACTTGCAATGCACATCGTTGTCGTTGGTTTGAATTATCGCACGGCGCCTGTAGAGGTTAGGGAACGATTCACATTTGCAGAAAAGGACTTGTCTGAAGCGCTGCAGCAGCTCAAGCTGACCAAGAGTGTATTGGAAGGTGTAATCGTAGCCACATGTAACCGTACCGAGTTGTATGTTGTGGTGGACCGTCTTCACATGTGTGGTTATTTTATTCGAACATTCATGGAACAATGGTTTAATGTACCACGGGAAGAATTTACGCAACACTTATATATATATGAAGATGACCAGGCCATGCGCCATTTGTTCCGTGTGATCTGTGGACTGGATTCCATGGTCATTGGTGAGACTCAGATTCTTGGACAGGTGAAACAGGCTTTTCTTAAAGCGCAGGAAGAGAAATCAACAGGTACCTGGTTTAATATGCTGTTCAAACAGGCAGTTACGCTGGGCAAACGGGCACATTCGGAGACTTCCATCGGGGAGAGCGCCGTATCTGTCAGTTATGCTGCTGTTGAGCTTGGCAAGAGGATTTTTGGCATGTTCACAGACAAGAAGGTGCTCATTTTGGGTGCCGGCAAGATGAGTGAACTGACCGTGAAACATCTCTATGCCAACGGGGCATCCGAAGTCATCGTGGCGAATCGTACGCTTGCAAGAGCCGAAGAATTGGCTGCCAAGTTCCGGGGAACACCTTGTACAATGGAGCAGGCATTAGATCGACTTAATGAAGTTGACATTGTGATTAGTTCCACTGGAGCTGAACGTTATGTCATGGATGCATCAGTGGTACGTGAGAGTATGAAGCGTCGTCAATCGCGTCCATTGTTCCTTATTGATATTGCGGTTCCACGCGATATTGATCCGGCGATTGGTGAACTATCCAACGTATTTCTCTATGACATTGATGATCTGGAAGGAATCGTGGAGAGCAACCTGGAGATGCGTAAGGTGGAAGCTGCCAAGATTGAGAGAATGATCGATCTTGAGATGGAGGATTATTACCATTGGCTCAAAACGTTGGGTGTTCGTCCCGTTATCCGTGCTTTGCAGGAAAAAGGGGTCTCCATTCATGAAGAAACGATGGATAGCCTGTTTAATAAACTGCCTGAGCTCGATGAACATCAACGTAAAGTCATTCGTCGTTTGACCAAGAGTATTGTGAATCAAATGACAACAGATCCGATTAATCGGATTAAGGAAATGGCAGGCACGAAGCAAGGTGACGAAGCTCTGCGCATGTTTACTCAGATTTTCGCTTTGGAAGATGCAGTAGAGACGGCCGCAGAAAAAGTGAGTCAGAGTGATGCCACAGCTCTGGCGAAACCAGCCGCTCACCTTAACGAAAACCGGCAAGACCCCGTGCCGGCTTATGCTCCGGCAGGCGTATAAGGCGGGTGGGCAGCTTGACCCTTGCTGAACAAGTCTATGAGGCTTTAATCTATATGTATGCCCTGAGCCTACTGTTCTATTTCTCGGACTGCATTCGACGCAATGCGGGGGCGAAGCGGACAGGCACAGGGTTTCTTGTTGTGGTTTGGGGGCTGCAGGTCACACATGTCATACTGCGCATGTGGACCGAAGGTCATTTCCCCATCTACACCACCTTTGATTTTTTGTTTATATTTTCATTCAGTATTGTGCTGATGTCTCTCGTCATGACTCGCATCCAGCGTTCCGAATTTGTGATTTTGTTGCTGAATGTTGTAGGTTTTTCCGTTACGGTATTAAACCGACTGTGGTTTACGGCCGGAGAGATATCACTGCATAACTGGCAAACAGTGCATGGATTACTCATTATGCATATTACCTTGGCAAATCTAGGTTTTGCAGCGTTAACCGTTGCTACGGTATTTGCCTTGTTATATCTGTTCTTGCACCGTAAGTTGAAGAAAAAAAAGTGGAATGACACGATGCGACGGTTGCCAAGCCTGGAAGTGATCGGTAAGTATATGGATGGCGCTACGCTGATCGGAACACCGCTCCTTGGTGTTTCTGTGATGCTTGCCGTATTATCCATTGTGGCGGAAAGACGCTGGAGCCTGCTTTTGGATCTCAAAGTTATTTCGACAGGTCTTGCCATAGCCATCTATGTGGGTTATTTCGTATCCAAGAGAAGGAAACAGTTCTCTACGATTATCATGGCAAGATGGACACTGATTGGGTACGGATTTGTCATTATAAGTTTTTTATCCAATGCGTATTCAGCGTTTCATCGTTGGACGGGAGAGTGAAAGTGATGGACCGTTACACGCCGATATTTGTGAATACTTCAGGCAAAAGATGCTGTGTGGTTGGTGGTGGACGTGTGGCCGAGCGTAAAATTAAGGGGTTAATGCATGCCGAGGCACAGATTACGGTCATCAGTCCGGAGCTTACTCCCGTATTAAAACAACTGCATCATGAATCCCGAATTCAATGGATAGACCGGTCCTACCGCAATGGAGATTTGCGGGGGGCCTTTCTCGTATATGCAGCGACTGACCGTTCAGAGGTCAATTCCACTGTGGTTCAGGATGCTGAGGCTGCGGGCATATTGGTGAATGACGCGATGTCTTCGGAGCACAGCAGCTTTATTACGCCAAGCGTGGTCAGGCGTGGGAGATTAAGCATAGCGATATCCACAGCAGGAGCGGGACCGGCAGCAGCTGCTGAGATACGTGCTACACTCGAACGACAGTTCGGTGATGAGTATGAGACGTATCTTGAGTTTTTGCACCAGATGAGGACCGAGGTGAAGGCACGCGTATCTTCTTCCAGGCAGAGAAGTACTTTGCTTCGGCAGTTAACTGAAATGCACATTTTAGAAGAGATTCGTACAGGCCATTTCCGGTGGTGGACCGAAGAAGAAATCGGGGACTGGATATCCCGTAATCAGGAGGAAGTGTAGATATGCGTACAATTAAAGTGGGAAGTAGACAGAGCGCGCTTGCGCTAACCCAGACAGGCCATGTCATTCAGGATTTACGTGATATTTGTGAGCGGGAAGGACTAGCTTTTGACTTTGAAGTACATAAGATTGTTACAAAGGGAGATCTCATTCTGGATGTAACGCTGTCAAAAGTGGGAGGCAAAGGATTGTTTGTCAAAGAGATTGAACAGGCAATGCTTGATCGTACCATTGATATGGCTGTGCATAGCATGAAGGATATGCCCTCCGAGTTACCTGAAGGATTAATCAATGGCGCTGTTCCCCGTCGTGCAGATCCACGGGATGCGCTGATCTCCAACGGTGGACTTACTCTCGATCAACTCCCAGAAGGGGCAAGAGTGGGTACAAGCAGTCTGCGCAGGTCCAGTCAATTGAAGGCTTATCGTCCAGATTTGCAATTGGAATCGCTCCGCGGCAATATTGATTCCCGTCTGCGGAAGCTGGAGACTGAAGGTCTTGATGCGATCATTCTGGCTGCTGCAGGGTTGTACCGGATGGGCTGGGAAGACCGGATTACCGAGTACTTGACCGAAACAGCCTGCCTTCCTGCTGTGGGCCAGGGTGCGCTTGGTATCGAATGTCGTGAAAACGATGAGGAATTGTTGCACTTGTTGCAGCTGTATAACGATCCCGAGACAGCATTTCCTGTACAGGCGGAACGCCGTTTTCTCAGTGTATTGAATGGGGGGTGTCAGGTTCCGATTGGTGCTCATGCGGTATGGCTGCCTCAGCAAGATGCAGATTCCCTGAATGGCCAAAACACGTTACAATTAACGGGTATGGTCGGTACACCGGATGGTGGACTGATTCTTAAGGAAGCTCTGACTGGCAAAGACCCGGTTCGTCTGGGAGAAGAAGTGGCTTGGAGATTGATCGAACGGGGAGCAGAGCAGATACTGGCAGAAGTTAGGGGATGAAGACATGGTGGGAAAGGTCTTTTTGGTAGGGGCAGGTCCTGGGGATGCAAAGCTGATTACGGTAAAAGGGTGGGAATCCATCGGTAAAGCCGATGCTGTAGTCTATGATCGTTTGGCAAGTCCGAGATTGTTGAAACAAATGAAACCCGGCGCGGTCAAGATTTACGTGGGCAAGCGCCCGGACCGGCATACGATGAAACAGGAAGAGATCAATCAACTGTTGGTTGATCTGGCTCTTGAAGGCAAGGTTGTGGTTCGGCTTAAGGGTGGCGATCCAACGATCTTTGGACGCGTGGGCGAAGAGGCGGATTTGTTGCACAAAAACGGGATTCCTTTTGAAATTGTGCCTGGGGTAACAGCTGCGATAAGTGTACCTGCGTATGCCGGAATTCCCGTGACACACCGTGACTATGCGTCATCTATCTCTATCATTACGGGGCATGAAAGTCCGGACAAGCTTGATCGTAGCATCCATTGGGATAAAGTGACGAATGCAACGGGCACACTTGTATTCATGATGGGTGTTGCCAAAATTGGATATATCAGCGAACAGTTGATTCGTCATGGTCGTCCAGCGCAAACACCAGTAGCTCTGATTCGTTGGGGAACACGAGCGGAACAGGATACCATTACAGGTACCCTTGAAGATATAGAAGCAAAAGTGATTGCGGCCAATTTCCAACCGCCAGCGGTTATTGTGGTGGGAGATGTCGTAAATCAACGGGAACAATTGAAATGGGCAGAAGCGCTGCCGCTGTTTGGCAAACGAATTCTGGTGACCCGTGCTCGCAGTCAGGCGAGTGAACTGGTGAATCGCATTGAGGAACTCGGCGGGGAACCGTATGAGTTTCCGGTCATTGAGACGGTCATGCCGTCCACTGAATCTGCACAGCAAAGTGTCAAAGACGCCTTCAGTGCTTTAAATACCTATGACTGGGTGTTTTTCACCAGTGTGAATGGCGTGGAGTTTTTCTTCCGGCATTTGGAACAGGAAGGCAAGGATATTCGCTCGATTCATCAAGCGAGAATTGCTGCCGTAGGACCTTCCACAGCAGAGGCCTTGCGTAAACATGGCATCGTTGCAGAGGTTGTCAAAGGTCCTTTCCAGGCCGAAGGCATGCTTGAGGCTTTTGAAAGTGAATTGAAGGAAGGCCAGAAAGTACTGCTTCCGCACGGTGATCTGGCCCGTACGTGGTTACGTGACCAGCTGAGAGAACGAGGGCTTCAAGTCACCGAAGCCATCATCTATGATACGATCCTTGCTGGTGAAGATGATGATGAACTGCTCAAGTTGCTTGAAGAAGGTGGCATTCATGCGGTGACCTTTACAAGTTCATCGACGGTTACCAACTTCATGAGTATGTTGAAACGTATGGGACTGCAAGATCCACTGCCTTTATTGAAAGATGTGGAGGTTGCCTGTATCGGACCGGTTACAGCGAAAACGGCAGAGGCGGCTGGACTGCGTGTTACACTCATGGCAGAGGAAGCAACGATGGATAGTTTGATCACCGTTCTATGCGACTGGAAACGGACAAGCACCAAGGAAGGCGCTCTTCGTAATTAATACACATGTAATATGTTGACATATGAAGCGTGCTGAATTCGACAAGATACCAGCGCGCTTCCCTTTTTGCTCTATTTAACTTTCAGGGAGGTTTAACACATATGAGTTTTCCAATTGTACGGCATCGCCGTTTACGCCAATCCACAGGTATTCGAAATATGGTCAGAGAGACCCATCTAACCGTGGATGATTTTATTCAACCCATCTATGTAACGTATGGAGAAAATGTGAAATCCGAAATCAAATCCATGCCTGGGGTGTTCCGCTTCTCGCTGGATCGTCTGCAGGAAGAAGTAACGGAAATTGCCGATTTGGGAATTCCAGCGGTGTTATTGTTTGGTATTCCGGAGACGAAGGACAGTGTGGGTTCATCTGGCTTTGCTGAAGATGGCATTGTGCAGGAAGCGACAAGATTGATCAAATCCTGGTACCCAGAACTGCTGGTTGTTGCAGATACTTGTCTGTGCGAATTCACGGATCATGGTCACTGCGGTATGGTACACACGGTGGAGATTGACGGTCACATCTGCGGAGATGTGTTAAATGACGAATCACTTGATCTGCTCGTGCAAACGGCAGTGTCCCAAGCCAAAGCAGGAGCGGACATTATTGCGCCATCCAACATGATGGATGGATTTGTACAGGCGATCCGTGCCGGGCTGGACGAGAATGGATTCAGTCATATTCCGATCATGTCCTACTCTGTAAAATACGCGTCGGCTTTTTATGGTCCATTCCGTGAAGCTGCGGATTCCACACCACAATTCGGGGACCGTAAGTCGTATCAGATGGACCCGGCCAATGCACGTGAAGCTTTGCGTGAAGCCGAAACGGATGTGCTGGAAGGAGCGGACATGTTGATGGTAAAACCATCCCTTTCCTATCTGGATGTTATGCGCACCATCAAGGATCAATTTGATCTTCCACTTGTTGCCTATAATGTAAGTGGTGAGTATGCCATGGTGAAGGCAGCGGCGATTCAAGGCTGGATTGATGAGAAAAAAGTCGCCATGGAAATCCTGCTCAGTATGAAACGTGCAGGTGCAGATATGATCATTACCTACTACGGAAAAGACGCTTCACGGTGGTTGGCGGAGAAATAAAACAAATTTACATTAAGGAGGATACGCATGACTGCACAACAAGGTAATCGTCGCAATGATGAGCGCTCACGCAGCGCGTTTGAGGAAGCGAAGCAGTATATACCCGGGGGAGTGAACAGCCCTGTGCGCGCATTCAAATCGGTGGGACTTACTCCGATCTATGCAGAGCGCGGTGAAGGGTCCAAAATTTACGATATTGATGGCAATGTTTTTATCGACTATGTAGGATCGTGGGGTCCGCTCATCATGGGACATGCACACCCTGACGTTGTAGAAGCTTTGCGTGAGACAGCTCTTAAAGGAACAAGCTTTGGTGCACCTACTTTGCTAGAGACCGAGATGGCGAAACTGGTCTGTGAACGTGTACCTTCCATCGATATCGTGCGGATGGTTAATTCCGGTACGGAAGCAACCATGAGTGCCATTCGACTGGCACGCGGGGTAACCGGACGCAGTAAAATTCTGAAATTTGAAGGATCATATCATGGACATGCGGACAGTTTGCTGATCAAGGCTGGTTCAGGTGTTGCAACGCTGGGGCTGCCAGATAGTCCAGGTGTGCCTGAAGGCGTAGCTGTGAATACCATTACGGTACCTTATAACGATTTGGAGTCTGTGAAGCTTGCTTTTGAACGTTATGGTGAAGAACTGGCCGCTGTGATTGTGGAACCTGTGGCAGGTAACATGGGGGTTGTACCTCCTGCTTCCGGTTTCCTTGAAGGCTTGCGTAGTTTGACAACGCAATATGGCAGCCTGCTTATTTTTGACGAAGTCATGACCGGTTTCCGCGTAGGGTTGAACTGTGCCCAGGGACGGTATGGGGTTACACCTGACCTGACTTGTCTGGGTAAAGTGATCGGTGGCGGACTCCCAGTTGGTGCTTATGGTGGTCGCCGGGATCTGATGGAACAGATTGCCCCTACAGGACCGATCTATCAAGCAGGTACACTAAGCGGGAATCCGCTGGCTATGGCAGCAGGATATACCACGCTCAAATTGTTAACACCAGAGGTCTATGACCGTCTGGAGACACTGTCTGCACGTCTGCAAGCCGGATTCGAGAAAAATGCAGCTGAGTCGGGTGTTGCAATAACTATTAACCGTGTCGGTTCCATGGTTTGTCCATTCTTCAGTGCCGTTCCAGTAACCAATTATGATATTGCCAAAGAAAGCAATCTGGATCAATTCCGTCGTTATTTTGCGGCCATGATTGATCAAGGTGTGAGTGTTGCGCCTTCGCAATACGAAGGCATGTTTGTCTCTGGTGTGCACACGGAGCAGGATATTGACGATACGATCGAGGCGAATCGTAAAGCTCTTCAATCGCTATGACGATTAAAAGTTGGAAACGCCGCGGGGAATGGCTTGAGCTGATGCCAGGGAAAGCCGTAACAGGTAGTTCGGACAAACAGATGGCTGCGGAGCAATGGCTATTGTCCGAACTTCAGTTTCCGGAGAAACTGCTCCGTCAGCTGAAATCAAACCGAGGAATACAACTTGCAGGGGACCGGCTTCGGCTGGCCCTTTTTGCGTCCCAGACGATCGATGTTGAACCACGTTGGGCGGATGTGGACGTATTGTATGAGGATGATTTCTGCCTGGTTATGCACAAACCGGCAGGCATGAAACTGCATCCGGATGGAAGCCGTGTTGATCAGGCGATCACGCTGGATCATGTGGTTGCCTCCTATTATGAGATGAACGGAATACAGGCGAGCGTACGCCATGTTCATCGACTGGATGAGGATACAACCGGACCTGTCCTGTATGCCAAAAATGCTTTTTCCCTCGCCAAACTGGATGAAGCGATGCGCCGCAAAGAGATTGGTCGCCATTATGTAGCTATCGCAGGGGGGCAATTATCCCGCGAACTCCACAAAATTGATGCTCCGATCGGCAAGGACAGACATCACAAACAACGCAGACGTGTCTCGGAAGGTGGTCAAGAAGCGGTTACTCATGTGGAGATCGTCGAGGTGTGGGAACGTGCAACCCTTGTACGATTGAAGCTGGATACAGGACGAACACACCAAATTCGTGTACATCTGAATTACGCGGGACATCCGCTCATTGGTGACGAGTTGTATGGTGGGAGAGCGGATGCCATTGGTCGGCAGGCGCTTCACGGAGAAGTGTTGAAGTTTAACCACCCGTTAACTGGAGCGATGATTGAAGTGAATGACCCTTGGCCTTCTGATTTCACACAATTGGCAGAGCGAGAGAGTAAATTTATCAATATATAAGTTGGACTAACTATTTACACGAAAACGGAGAGGACAGAAACAACCAGAAGAAGCGAAGCGTTCGCCTAAAAGCTTTCTGAAAGAAAGCTGCTTTGGAAGCATAAGCTATTCCCGGATTTTCCTTTTATAAAAAGGGATGAAAAAATCTGGGGATAACAGTGATCGGAAGGTTATTCTGTCATCGAAGTGGCTAGGTGCAACATTGTCTATTTCGCTTTATATAACATGGTTTTTCAAAAGGTGGCATGCTCATCTCATTCAAGGCATATAGATGGGGTAACGAAGGATTTGGACCATGGATCAGTCCCATGAGAAGGATCATGGTGAACATATGCCGAAAGGAGGACGCCACCTTTGTTGAATCAACCTTATGGTTTGCGGTTCGATATTTATGAGCGCGTTCATTTGTCTGAGGGAGTCCCTGCGATTGAGGAATTGGAGGAAATTGAACTATACCCGCGCATTCAAGTCATAGGGCAGGATGATCATGCCACGTTAAGAGGGCATCTTTTACTTACAGGTGCGTACAGAGGAGAAAATGAGGCTTCAGAGGAGCTCAAACATTTTATTCCCGTGGAGATCACAGTGCCGCTGAACCGGGTCAGGTCGATTGAAGATATTTCCATCGAGATCGAAAATTTTGACGTGGATCTGTTATCCAATCGCAGTCTGAACATTACTGGCGTGTTGTCGCTGCGAGGCATCGAGGGTTTTCCTGTTGAAGAGCCACAAGTGTGGTCAGCAGATGAGTTTACAGTTGTCCACTCACCTGATGCTCAGCAATCCAACCGTTCCGATGAAGCAGAACAGACAGGTAGCGACCCCAACACATTTGCACAAGAGTATCTGCTCCAGCGGAGTGAGGAAGAGAGACTTGCGAATGCAGCAGAACTTGCATATGGTGCTCCGGAATTCGCTGACCTGTCCATAAGGGAAGAGACATTAAGGAATAGCGAAGAATGGCAGCAGGAATATGCGAATTCGTCATCGGCCGAGCCGCTTCAATCTGAGGAACAAAGTGCGGAGTACGCTATCGAAAACAGACAACCTGATGCAAACGAAGATCCCGCATCTCTGACAGCAAATGGAGATGAATTGGCATCTCATGAGCAATACAGTGAACCTTCGCCGATCTCGTCATTTATGGCTGAGACCGCTGATCGGTTAGCTTCTTATCCTGAGTCGGAACCATTGCTACCTCTGGAAGAAGAGTCTTCGGCGTGGTCCGAGCCTTCCGTGGATGCATTGCCTGCGAACCCGAGAAGTTCAGATCAAGCAGTCCTCGAGCCTAGTGCTCAATCATCTAATGAGTTGGCAGCACCAAATGTACCGGACGCACCAGATGTATGGCACTTCGAATCAGCGAGATCTGTACCTCAACATGAGAATCAGGAAGTTGCTGATGTTCCGGTCGAATCACAGGCGGAGAACTGGCAAGGTGTATTTGCTGCGTCCGAACCAGGCAACGCTGAGGAGGACCGCCCGTCTTTTGAAGCGACTGGGGTAGACGAGTTCGTGCAGAACGAAGCATTTGTTCCTGAACCTGTGGCTGAGACGGAAGACAAGCCGGAGCTGAAGGTTGCTTTTGGCAGCAAAAAAGAGTCCGCACCACGGCAAGAAGAGGGCGTAGGTATCTCTTCCTTGTTATCCTCTGGCAGAGCGACACGCGATGTTGAAGTGGAGCGAGGCGACGAGGTTCCTGCTGGTGTGGTACAGGAAGAAACGTATCCTCCTGATGATGTGGCATGGAAGAATCTGTTCCTGGGAACGATTGTCGACCAGACCCCATTCCGCAAGGTGAAACTGTGTATCGTCCAGCGAGAAGATACACTGGATGCCATTGCAGATCGATACCAATTGAGCACGAGGGAACTTCAGTTGTATAACCGATTATCTGAACAAGTTGTGGAAGAAGGTCAGATATTGTACATCCCTTAGTCGTAGTTAAAGCCTTCGTTACAACCCGTGATCCCCTTGAGGATTGCGGGTTTTTGCATAATTCGCCCTAAACCTGCATTCCAGCGCTCTTTATCCGCTGTTGTCAGGTTGACTATCGCGCACGAGCAAGGTATGATGTGTGTAGGTTTTTTGAAGAACAACGTGGAACGGGAGTAGTAGACAGTATGACCTTTCAGAGAGTGGAATTGCAACGCTGTGAGATTCCGCAGGAACCAACTGATCGAAGTCGCCCGGGAGTTGCCTGTTTGAATACAAGGAATGAATGTGATGTATCGTCATTTATTTCTGAGGTAGGATGGGCCGGTCGCAGCCGTTATCTGCTTGAAGTGTCACGTCATGTACAGAGGGTGAAGTCTAGCTTGCTGTCGGCGTGAAACAAAGGTGGTACCGCGAAAGCTAACCTTTCGTCCTTTGATGGATGAAAGGTTTTTTTTGTTTTTTTTGGCGAAGATGATGAAGTAACGGAGGAATGACACATGTCTGAGGAAAAAAAATCAGCTGCAACAGAAATGCCGACCACTTACGATCCTAAGGCGGCAGAGGACAAATGGTACTCCACCTGGATGGAGCGCGGATATTTCAAAGCCGGTCAACGTAAAGATGCCGAGCCGTATACGATTGTAATTCCACCCCCAAATGTGACCGGGATGCTGCATATCGGGCATGCGCTCGACTTTACACTGCAGGATATTCTGATCCGCACAAAACGGATGCAGGGCTACGACGCACTGTGGCTTCCGGGTTCCGACCATGCAGGTATTGCTACCCAAACCAAAGTGGAGCAGAAGCTGCGTGAAGAAGGTCTGACTCGTTATGATCTGGGACGGGAGAAGTTTCTGGAGAAAGTATGGGACTGGAAAGATCAATATGCCACGACCATTCGTCAGCAATGGGGTAAAATGGGGTTGTCGCTTGACTACTCACGTGAACGTTTTACGCTGGATGAAGGTCTGTCCCAAGCGGTTCGCAAAGTATTTGTTCAACTGTATGAAAAAGGCCTTATTTACCGAGGCAAACGCATCATTAACTGGGACCCGGTGAACCGGACAGCTCTGTCCGACATTGAGGTTGAATATAAAGAGGTTCAGGGTCACTTGTACCATCTGCGTTACCCGCTCAAAGACGGAAGTGGCTACGTTACAGTGGCAACAACGCGTCCTGAAACGATGCTGGGTGATACAGCGGTTGCTGTTCATCCGAAGGATGAGCGCTATGCAGATATGATTGGTAAAGTACTTGTACTGCCTATCATTGGACGAGAAATTCCAATTATCGCTGATGATTATGTGGATAAAGAGTTTGGAAGTGGTGCAGTTAAAATCACGCCTGCGCATGATCCGAATGACTTTGAAGTAGGTCTTCGTCATGATCTTCCTCAGATTACGGTCATGGACGAGAGCGGCACGATGAATGCAGAGGCTGGCAAGTATCAGGGACTGGATCGCAGTGACTGCCGCAAGCAGATTGTTGCTGACTTGAAAGAGCAGGGTGTATTGATCAACATTGAGGATCACACGCATCAGGTTGGACACAGTGAACGTACCGGCGCTGTTGTTGAGCCGTATCTGTCTACACAATGGTTCGTTGAGATGAAGCCACTTGCAGAGAGAGCGATCAAGAAACAACAGAGCGGCGAAGGGGTTAATTTTGTTCCAGACCGTTTTGAGAAAACCTATCTGAACTGGATCGAGAACGTTCGTGACTGGTGTATTTCCCGTCAACTGTGGTGGGGACATCGTATTCCTGCCTGGTATGATGAGGAAACGGGCGAAATCATCGTATCTGCTGAAGATCCGACAACGCTACCAGAGAATGCTGGACGCAAGCTCAGACAGGACGAAGACGTTTTGGATACTTGGTTTAGCTCCGGCTTATGGCCTTTCTCCACACTAGGCTGGCCGGAAGATACGGAAGACCTGAAACGTTATTATCCGACAAGTGTACTTGTGACAGGGTATGACATCATATATTTCTGGGTTGCACGTATGATTTTCACTGCACTGGAATTCACTGATGAGACTCCGTTCAAGGATGTGCTGATGCATGGTCTTGTTCGTGATGCAGATGGACGCAAAATGTCCAAATCATTGGGCAACGGCGTAGATCCGCTGGATGTGATTGAGAAATACGGCGCAGATGCAATGCGTTACATGATCTCAACCAGCAGCACGCCAGGTCAGGATCTCCGTTTCCGTTGGGAAAGGGTGGAGCAGGCTCGTAATTTTGCCAACAAGATCTGGAATGCTTCGCGCTTTGCATTGATGAATCTGGAAGGTTTCACCTATGAGGAACGTGACATCAGCGGAGAGCTTGGTACAGCGGATTATTGGATTCTGCACCGCTTGAACGAAACTTCCCGCGATATTACGCGTCTAATCGAAGCGTATGAATTTGGGGAAACGGGTCGTGTGCTGTATAACTTTATCTGGGATGACCTGTGTGACTGGTACATTGAGTTTGCTAAGCTGTCCTTCTATGGGGAAGATCCGGTTGCCAAGAAGAAAACACAATCCGTGCTGGCTTATGTGCTGGATCAGACCATGCGCCTGATTCATCCGTTTATGCCATACATCTCCGAAGAGATCTGGCAGCATCTGCCACATGAAGGTGAGACCATTACGCTGGCAGCATGGCCGGTATATGATCCTGCTTTCGAGAATCCAGAGGCTGTTGCCGAGATGAACCTGCTCATGGATACCATTCGTGCAGTTCGAAACATTCGTGCAGAAGTGAACGTGCCGATGAGCAAAAAGATCGAGTTGATGGTCAAAGCAAACAGTGCTGAGACGTCCAGCATTATTGAGCGTAACAGCCATTACATCAAACGCTTCTGTAATACGTCCGAGTTCGACAGTGGGCTGGATCTAAGCTCACCAGATAAGGCAATGACTGCGATCATTACGGGGGCAGAACTATACTTGCCATTGGCGGGTCTTATTGATATCGAGCAGGAAGTGGCTCGTTTGGAGAAAGAGTTGCAGAACCTCGAGGGCGAAGTTCTCCGTGTAGAGAAAAAGTTGGCGAATGAAGGCTTTGTTGCCAAAGCCCCTGCCAAAGTTATTGAGGAAGAGCGCGCCAAGCAAGCAGATTATTCCGACAAACGGGATAAAGTGATTGCAAGAATCAAGGAACTGAAAGGTTAATATATTTGGGTCGGATGGAGAGCCATTATGCCATCCGGCCGCTTTTTTCACTCAAACTCGGGACCGAAGGTGAATCAGATGACGGAATTAGACGGGACAGATGCAGCAACTCCTTTACTTACGTATAACGAGGCCGTGGACTGGATCAATGGCCTTATTCCTTTTGGCATCCGACCTGGATTGGAACGAATCGAGAGTCTGATGTCCATGTTAGGCAATCCACACCAACGTCTCAAATTTATTCACGTCGCGGGAACGAACGGTAAAGGTTCGACTTGCGCTTTTTTGACGTCAGTGCTTCTTCAGGCTGGATATGATGTGGGTACCTTTACGTCGCCATATATCACCAAGTTTACAAACCGTTTTCAATACAACGGTGAGGATATTCCTGAAGACACCCTGCTTAAACTCTCGAATCGATTACATCCACTGGTCATGGAAATGGCCTCCACTCCGCTGGGATCACCCACGATGTTTGAGGTGTCCACAGCTCTTGCGCTTCTGTACTATGCAGAAGAGTGTTACCCTGACGTTGTGGTATGGGAGACGGGGCTAGGGGGAAGGATGGACGTAACGAATATTGTCGCACCTGTTGTGTCCGTCATCACCAACATTGGCATGGATCATACGGATGTGCTTGGAGATACGATTGAGCAGATTGCTGGAGAAAAGGCAGGTATAATCAAGCCGGGAGTACCCGTAGTGACTTGCGCGACTCAACCCGAAGCTGTGAAGGTGATTCAGGAGAAAGCACAGCAGCTTCAATCAAGCGTGTATTTGGCTGGAGACCAATTCTCTTATCATAGACTGGACAGCAATGAGAACGGACAATCCTTTCATTTTACAGGCCCGTTTCGTGATCTGGACGTTCGCATACGCATGCAGGGTTCACATCAATGTGACAATGCAGCGGCCGCACTTATGGTGCTTGAATTGCTTAGACAATACATGGCATTTATGCTGGATGACAACGATATTGCACTTGGACTGGAGAATGCTTTCTGGGCAGGAAGATTCGAGAAAGTCGTCGATGAACCCCGAATTGTGCTCGATGGAGCACATAATCCGGAAGGGGCAGAGTCGCTGGCCAAGAGCATTACGGATGTCTATCCTCACAACAAGTTAATTTTGATGATGGGTATGTTGGCAAATAAGCATCACGAAGCGTATTTGCAGCATATACTGCCACTAGTGGATACGCTGATCCTGACCGAGCCAGATTTCCGACGCAAAATGGATGCAGCCGAATTGCTGCAGATTGTCGAACGGGTACGTCCCGCCATTGCGAAGCAGGAACTGGAAATCATCGTCGAGCCCGAATGGGCAAAGGCACTTGATCTATTGAAGTCACGGACGGAAGCGGAAGATCTGGGGGTGGTCTCCGGCACACTGTACCTGATTGCGGATGTGCGGGCAGCCCTTTTGCATCAAACCGATTCTGAAAAAGGTTGGTGAAAGTTTTGTTAAATACATCGGAACACGTTCATTTTATAGGGATTGGCGGATATGGCATGAGTGCCATCGCAAGAGTTATGTTGGAAATGGGATACACCGTAACCGGATCGGATGTCGCTTCACAGGAGTTGACCGAGAAGTTGGCAGCCAAGGGAGCGAAAATATATATCGGACATACGGCAGAGCACGTTACTGGAGCAGACCTGGTTGTCTACTCTACGGCAGCGCCTGCTGATAATGTGGAACGGGTAGCAGCTGCAGAGCTTAACATTCCGATTTTGCATCGTTCCCAGATGCTTGCACGTTTGTTGAACGAACGTAAAGGTGTGGCTGTGGCTGGAGCTCACGGTAAAACAACCACCTCATCCATGATTGCACTTGTTATGGATAAATGTGATACGGATCCGACCTATATCATTGGCGGAGAAATCATGAATGTGGGCACCAACGCCAAGGCAGGCCAGGGCGACTGGGTAGTCGCTGAGGCGGACGAGAGCGATGGATCATTTTTGCAGTACCACCCATGGCTCGGTATTGTAACCAATATTGAGGCAGATCATTTGGAGAATTACAACAGTGATTTTGAGGAGCTCAAAAAGGCTTATGTGCAGTTCTTGAGCCAGATTCGTCCGGAAGGAACAGCCATTGTGTGTTCTGACGACGAGAATGTTCAAGCAATTTTGCCAGAACTCAAGTCACGGGTTACAACCTATGGTATTGATCGTGCTGCGGATTATACGGCAACGGATATTGTACTGGGTGATCGCCGTATCTCCTTTACGATGAATCATCAGGGTGCTGCTATGGGGACCGTGGAATTATCAGTGCCGGGTAAGCATAACGTTTATAATGCGATGGCTACTGTGATTACTTGTCTGGAAGCAGGTATTCCATTTGAGAAGATTGTGGCAGCTATTATCCAGTTCCACGGAGCCAAACGCAGATTCCAGGTATTGGGCGAGGCACGTGATATGCTGATCATCGATGATTATGCTCATCACCCGACTGAGATTGAAGCTACCATTAGTGCGGCCAAAGCAACAGGCAAACGCATTATTGCAGTATTCCAGCCACAGCGTTATACGCGTACGTTCTTCCTGCTGGATGCGTTCAGTCGTGCTTTCGCGGAAGCGGATGAGGTACTTATTACGGATATTTATTCTCCTGCGGGAGAAAAACAGATCGAAGGGGTAACCTCAGCCCGACTGGTTGAACTAATCGTTCAAAACAGTAATGCTTCTGCACGTTACCTCCCTACGAAAGAAGAAGTTGTAGCTGATCTGCAGCATCGTCTGCAACCAGGAGACCTTGTGATTACGATGGGTGCAGGTGATATTTGGAAAGTCGGCGATACACTTGCCAAAGGTTTGAAATAAATCAATTGAGAAAACGCCTGTCTTCGATTCGAAGCAGGCGTTTTTTTGCGCTTTATGGAATGTATTCTGCCTTCTCTGCATATAGCTGATATAAATGGGACAAAGGAGAGGGTACGGGTGAGCAATGCTAGAATGACGTTTCGCTTCGGGGATCATGAGTCGGACAAGCCTGAAAACAAGAGGATATCTGCGTCCAGTCCAGTGGTTACGTTAAGTGAAGAATTACCGCAGCATCAACCGTTAACGCCCAAACAGATGGATACGACCCCGTCATGGACGCCTGAGGATATCCCCGGAGACTGGGGAGAGACGGTGCTGACAAGCTCTACTGTACCTGAACCTGAGGAGCGGGTGAGTCATGATTCGAACTTGAACTTGGATGAGTCGCAGTATTTTGGGAACCGTTCTGGTTACGGTTATGTTAATCATTCCGATAATCCGGAGGAAGAGCGTCGTGATCTGTCCAATATACATGATGATCAAGGCCACGACTGGCTTGCAGATTCCGAGAACTATTCCTATAAACGCAATCGCCCTCCAAGGGGATGGAAAATGATTGGTTCTGTCACCGGGGCACTTGTTACCGGAGCACTTTTTGGGATGGTTATTCTCTCATTTTTTAATAAAGAAGGAGCCGTCAAGCCAGGTGATCTTCTGCCCGCTAATCAGGCAGTTTCCACTGTTACTGGTCAGGGGGGGGCTGCGGGTACAGAGCAGCAGCTACAGACAGCGGCGACTGGCGGCACGTATTATGCACTTCAATACGGCGTGTTCAGTTCTCCTGAACGAGCTGAGCAGGCCAAGCTTGAGCTGGCTCAGGCAGGTATAGCCGCAGGTACCGATCCTGAAGATGGCAATCGAGTATATGCGGGCATCTCGGCTGATCGTGAAGAGGCCAAGTTACTTAGCTCCAGGTTAAAAGCTCAGGGAGTCGAACTGTACGTCAAGGAGATCGTTAATCCTGAGATCAATCCGGCTATATTCGGTGGCAAGCAAGAGGATGTGCAGCTATTCTTCACAAACAGTTCTGCACTGATCGAACAATTGTCTACCTTGTCCATTCAGCAGTTGGGACAATCCGTACCGACAGCAGTTCCTACAGAAATGATGACTGCGATTCAGAATAAACACCAGTCATGGTTAACCGGTTTGAACAGCCTCTCTCCCGGCCTGAGTGCAGAGGTACAACCTATTGTTGGTGGAATGGAGAAATCAATGAACAGTGCAATTACGGCTATTGCAGAGTACAACAAGAACCCGGATGATGTGCACATGTGGTCCGTGCAGTCCGATCTGATGGAATATGTACTACAGCAGAAAAAATGGCTCGAAGCGATTAAGCAATAACACGCTCTTTCCCATAACAACGCTTGGAAATACCCATCCGGCAAGGAACTGGAAATAGTTCCCCTTGCCGGATTTGTGTTTGTATTGACGTACAAAACCCCGTATAATAATGTGGGTGTCAAAAAATGGCGAGGGAAGATTACCGATGAAAAAAAACTTCGGCATGTTATTGCTGTTTCTGCTGCTCGGCTGGATGGCCGGAGCGTGGATCGCCAAGGCACTGCAGCCTGTTAAGGCAGTAGCCTTTCTTACGAAAGCCACGACCATACGTTGGTCACCGCAGGCTGATCTGGATATTATCAGTTATGATATTTCACTTCAATTTCAAATGAGCCTTCTGAGTCTGATCGGTATGATTGCCGCTGTGTGGCTGTATCGCAGACTGTAGGAGAATGACGAGTTATGACGAAAAAATTAAACCAGTGACATCTACTATCGTGATCCGGACAGGATGTTGCCGTGGCATAAGGAGCCGTTCATTTTGGATAACACTCAACAGCGCCCTATTATTCTGGCCTCCACATCGCCTCGGCGCAAAGAACTGATCGCATCACTCCACCTAGCGTTTGATGTAATACCTAGTCATGCCAATGAAGATACACCACCAGAGTGGACACCTGAACAGACGGTACAGGAGCTTGCTTTACGCAAGGCACTTGCCGTGTATCGCGGGCTTGAAGGCCGTGAGCAGGAAGCCATTATTGTTGGTAGTGACACCGTTGTTGTTCTGGATGGTGAGATTCTGGGCAAACCCGTAGACGAAGCGGATGCTGAACGTATGTTATCCCGGCTGCAGGGCCGTGTACATCGGGTGTTTACGGGCGTCGCTTGTATTGATGCGGGCAATGGACAGTCGTTAGTTCATTACCGCCAGACCGATGTAACGATGAAAGAACTGTCGGATGCTACCATCCGTGCTTATGTGCAGACAGGTGAGCCTTCAGACAAGGCAGGATCGTATGCCATTCAGGGCATTGGTGCTTCACTGATCGACCGCATTGAAGGATGTTATTTTAATGTGGTTGGGTTGCCGCTATCCTTGCTAAGTGATATGTTGGACGGGTTCGGCGTACATGTGTTGCCACGAACATGAATGAAGCCAAATGTTGTGAAATGAAAAGAGGGAACATATGGAGTCGCCTCAATACATGATGCGCGACATCCCCCAGGAAGAACGCCCGAGAGAACGCATGATGGAATACGGGGCGGGCGCCTTAAGCCATGCTGAATTGCTGGCAATTTTACTTCGAACAGGCACAAGACAGGAATCGGCGGTGCATATGGCACAGCGGATTCTGACCGAGGCGGGTGGCATTCGCTCGTTAATGGATCTGAGTCTGGAAGAATTGACTGCGATGAAAGGGATCGGCAATGCCAAGGCTGTGCAACTGAAAGCTGGCATTGAGCTGGGGCATCGGATTGCTAAGAGCAGACTCACGCAGTCGACTTCAATTCGTACACCGCGTGATGCAGCAGATATCCTGATCGAACAATTACGTTATTTGCAAAAAGAACATTTTGTGTGTCTCTTTCTGAATAGCAAAAATCATATTATTGCCCAGGAAACACTCTCCATGGGCAGCCTTAACGCTTCAATTGTACATCCGCGTGAAGTGTTTCGGGCTGCCATCAAATGCAGCAGCGCATCGATTGTGTGCGCACACAACCATCCGAGCGGTGATCCTACGCCCAGTGCGGAGGATATCCAAATAACCAAGAGACTGATTGAAGCAGGCACTATCGTTGGCATTGACGTGCTTGATCATATTATTATCGGAGATGGAACGTACGTAAGTTTGAAGGAGAAGGGCTTAGTATAATATAATGGTTGGCGTTGATGTTTTCCTATGAATGTTAACGGCGTTGTCCGTAAAAGATAGGTTCACTTTACTAATGCAAAAAAACAAATGCGAATATTAGCTCCACGTGTTGCGTGGGAATGAAATTATCACGCTCTGGATCAAATAGAGCGGCTTATATGAGGCAGAAAAGGAGATTATGTTATGTTTGGTGGTTTTACGAAAGATTTGGGTATTGACTTGGGGACAGCAAATACGTTGGTTTATGTACGAGGAAAAGGAATTGTGGTGCGCGAACCTTCGGTTGTTGCTATACGGACAGATACAAAAACTATCGAGGCAGTAGGTGAAGCTGCCAAAAAAATGATTGGTCGTACACCAGGTAACATTCGTGCCATTCGTCCAATGAAAGATGGCGTTATTGCCGATTTTGATACAACGGCAACAATGATTAAATATTTCATCCGTGAGGCACAGAAACAGCGCTCCATGTTCCAACGTCATCCAAACGTGATGGTATGTGTACCATCCGGGATCACAGCAGTAGAACAACGTGCGGTTGAAGATGCAACAAAACAGGCTGGAGCACGTGAAGCCTATACCATTGAAGAGCCTTTTGCAGCTGCAATTGGTGCAGATCTGCCTGTATGGGAACCAACGGGTAGTATGGTTGTAGATATTGGTGGCGGTACAACGGAAGTGGCTGTTATCTCTCTTGGTGGTATTGTAACGAGCCGTTCGGTTCGTGTAGCAGGTGACGAGATGGATGAATCCGTTATCCAGTACATCAAACGTCAATACAATTTGATGATTGGTGAGCGTACATCGGAGCAATTGAAGATGGACATCGGATCAGCAATGCCATTGGAGCAAGTAGAAACAATGGAAATTCGTGGACGTGACCTCGTTACAGGTCTGCCGAAGACCATTACGATTACTTCGGACGAGATCAGTGAAGCGTTGGCTGATACGGTGAATGCGATTGTTGAAGCGGTAAAAGTAACACTCGAGAAATGCCCGCCTGAACTTGCCGCCGATATCATGGATCGTGGAATCGTTCTTACTGGTGGTGGCGCGCTTCTACGCAACCTGGACAAGCTTTTGGCTGGTGAAACAGGCATGCCTGTCATTGTGGCTGAGAACCCGCTGGATTGCGTAGCAATCGGAACAGGTAAAGCGCTAGAGAATATTCATTTGTTCAAAAGCAGAAGCAGTTCGGCAGTTCGTTCCAAACGTTAATTGGTATTTGCCTAACTTGGCATAGCGACTAAGTGGCAAGGTATCGTTATAGAGTACCCGGTTAACCCCGGGGATGAGCTATTACCCGCTTAACAGGGGAGGATCAGCTGATATTCTCGCAGGGACTACAGTTCTGACAGTCTCCCCGCCGGGCATGGCTCGGAAGAGAATATGGATGTTAGAGGGTGTTCGAACTGTTTAAACTGCTAGGCAACAAAAGACTTTTTGTTTTGCTGGTGGGCCTTGTTACATTTATCGCGTTAATGGGCTTTACGCTCAGTCCGCGAACCACTCTATCCTGGCCGGAGAAATTCCTGAAGGATTCAGTTGGATTTGTACAATACGTATTTTACAAGCCCGCTTCCTATGTAGCGGGCTTTTTCAAAGATGTAGCGAACATGCGTACGGTATATCAGGAGAATGAAGAGCTTCGCATCGCGATGGGTCACTATACCCGGGATCGGCTGAAGTACAATGATATGGAGCAAGTGAATGAGCAGCTTCAGAAAGCGCTCAATTTCACCGAAGAGCAGAAAAATCGGTATAATTACGGTTCACGGATTGCTCAGGTGATCAGTGCCAATTCGGATCCAAACAGCAGAACGATTAACATTGATATCGGTGAAAATGCGGGAATTAAGCCGGGGATGGCCGTGACCTCGCAGGAAGGGCTGGTCGGCGTGATTAGTCATGTCAGCTCATATACATCAACGGTTAATCTGTTAACGTCGATGGACGCCAACGATCCGACATCCAATGCTATTGCAGCAACGGCAGTAGGTAAGGAGAAAGTATTTGGTATGATTGAGAGTTATGATCCAAAGACGGGCATGCTCAAGATGACCAAAATCTCAGAAGATTCTAATATCCAGGAGGATGATGAGATCATCTCCTCCGGAATTATTAACAATTTTCCGAAGTACATGCGGATTGGGAAAGTGAAGAGTGTTGAGAAAAGTGAGTATGGTTTAACCAAAACAGCTACAATTGAGCCATACGCAAGCTTCCTTGATTGGAAAGAGCTGATTGTCATTATCCCACCTGAGGTAAAAGAATAATGGTAACGCGCAAACAAGTTTTGTTCCTGTTACTATTCGTTTTGTTCATTGCGGAAGGTACAATTTTGCCGCTGCTCATTCCTTCTGGCTGGAACATGCGTATTTCTGCCAATCTGGTCTATATCGTCATTTTGTTCATCGCTGTATACCATCATCGGCACACGGCACTAGTGCTTGGTATATTTTTTGGACTATTACATGACGTCGTATTCTATGGCGAGATGATTGGACCTTATGGATTTTCGATGGGATTATCGGCATATATGATGGGACTCATTTTTCAAGCACCGCGTGCACCACTGCCGGTTATGGTATCGGTTGTCATTTTGGGAAGTCTGCTTAATGACACCATGCTATTTTTCCTGTACAAGCTCTTCCAACTTAACCACGTGACCTTTGACTGGGCGTTGATTGAATACATGATTCCTAACTTGTTCATTCATTTTGTGTTTGCCTTGATCATATATGTCCCGCTTCGGAAACAACTGGAGCGGATCGGCAAGAGACGGAGCAAGACAGAAGAAGCTTCCTAAATACATTTATGGAACGCAAAGCAGGAACTTGGGGCCCCGGGCACGAAATGTAATGAGATGGGAGGGACAGGCTTATGACGGTAAAATCGAATCACGTAACGATTAAAGGCATCCGAGACGGCCTGGTTTTCCTGTTGGACGATCAATGTGAATTCGAGGAATTGCTCTATGAGCTCCGCTATAAGCTGGAACACAGCCATCAAAATATTTTGACCGGACCGATTGTTCATGTGGATATCAAGTTGGGTGCCCGCGAAGTGACAGAGGACCAGAAAGAAGCAATCCTTGATATATTAAAACAAAAAGGGAATCTGCTTATTCGATCCATCGACTCACCTGCACTCCAACCGGAGGTTAAAGGACCGCCGCCGATTGTAACCATGTGTGGTATGGTGCGTTCAGGTCAGGTGCTTCATCATGAAGGAAATCTCCTGTTTCTTGGGGATATCAATCCGGGGGGCACAGTGACGTGTACCGGAGATATATATGTGTTGGGTTCACTCAGAGGTATGGCTCATGCCGGAATTGGCGGGGACGAGGAAGCGATCATTGCCGCTTCGGTATTTGCACCGACGCAGCTGCGGATTGCGGATATCATCAGTCGTCCTCCCGATGAGTGGGAGAGCCGAGAGACCGGAATGGAATTTGCTTACTTACAGGACAATCAGATGCAGATAGACAAAATGAGCAATATCGTTCGGTTACGCCGAGATTTTAATGTGTTTAAAGGAGTGTAGCTCATGGGAGAGGCGATCGTGATCACTTCGGGTAAAGGCGGCGTGGGTAAAACAACCACCTCGGCAAACATCGGGACAGCGCTGGCGTTGCTCGGCAAAAAGGTTTGTCTGGTAGATACCGATATCGGCCTTCGTAATTTGGATGTCGTGATGGGACTCGAAAACCGTATTATTTACGATCTGTGCGACGTTGCGGACGGCCGCTGCCGTCTGAATCAGGCTTTGGTCAAAGACAAGCGTTTCGAAGAATTATACATGTTGCCTGCGGCGCAGACGAGAGACAAAAACTCGGTGTCACCAGAACAGGTGAAGGATATTATCCTTGAATTGAAAAAAGATTTTGAGTACGTCATTATTGATTGCCCAGCCGGGATAGAGCAGGGTTTCAAAAATGCGGTAGCAGGAGCAGATCAGGCCATCGTGGTCACTACACCGGAAAATGCTGCAGTACGTGATGCGGATCGTGTCATCGGGCTGCTGGAGAGTTCGCACATTCAATCACCGAAGCTGGTGGTGAATCGAATTCGCAATAATATGGTTAAATCGGGTGACATGTTAGATATCGATGGTATTTTACAAGTACTTAATATTGACCTGATTGGTATCGTGCCTGATGATGAACTGGTCATCAAAGCTGCCAATTCAGGAGAACCTACGGTCATGAATCCGGATTCACTTGCCGCGATTGCGTATCGGAATATCGCACGACGCATTCTGGGAGATACGGTCCCATTGATGCAGCTGGAGCAGAAAAAGGGTGCTTTTTCCCGCTTCAAAAAGTTCTTCGGCATGGGTTAACTCGTTAAACGAACTTATTCATAACCTGAATACATGACAGCCGTGGCTTATAGCCCGGCTTTTTTTGTTACCTGCTGGCAGGCTTGTTCATATTATCAACGACCTCCTCATAGGATGTAGTAAACAAGCCTCGGCGGGAGGATAATTCCATGAACACGAAACTCAGAATCAAGCAGAGACGAGAAGAACGCATTCGGCGACTGATGGATGGTGCTACTGTGGAGGTCTTACAGGAGCAAAAAGTAGGTTCACTGTTGGACAAGAATGAGATCATGCACCGGAAACCATTTACGCCTAGTGATGGGATACAAGAAAGAGATCCAGAATGGTTGTGGAAAAAAGAGAATGGCCATTACGTTCCAGGGGGGAATTCGAGATTCAACCTCTTCAAATCACTACTAAAACGGACGGTCATTAGCGCTTTGATATTTGGCGGAGTATGGGGTCTGTTTCAATTAGATACATCGTGGACGACATCACCCAAAACAGTCATTACCAATGCACTCCATCGAGATATGGATTTTGCCTCTGCATCAGCCTGGTATGAAAGACATTTTGGAGGAACACCTTCGTTTCTTCCGGTCCTTGGACATACGACGGATGCCGTGAACGGATTGAAAGTAAGGCAGTTACTTGGAAAACCAATCTCAGGCACAGTGGTTCAGCCATTTGCACTGAGCATGAAGGGAATTGAGATCGTTCCGGATGCCGCAGGTGCAGAACTTATACAGGTCGCAAGTTCTGATGCTGGGCGTGTGATGGAGGTTATCGGCGATGAAGCAAGTGGGTTCACAGTTGTCATCCAGCATACAGGCAATGTCACGGCAATATACGGTCGGCTGAACGAAAGTGAAGTGAGCGTGAATGATTGGGTGGAAGCGGGGAATCCAGTGGGGAGTCTCAAGGCTACGGGTGGTGAACAACCGGCCACGCTCTATTTTGCAGTCAAAGAGGGGGAGGAGTACGTAGACCCGGCGGAAGTTGTTGCCCTTGATTAGGGTGTGGGGAGTCCGTATTACCTTTCATCCTTTTTTTGTAATCATCATGATGGCCTCCCTTCTGACTGGACATTTTATTGAACTGATTACGTTGTTTGCCATCGTATTCATCCATGAATGTGGACATGCTGCTGCGGCGACCCTTCTGGGCTATCGTGTCTTGTCGATTCAGATGCTCCCTTTTGGAGGAGTAGCGGTTATCGAAGATGGAGGTACGATCACGGCCTACCGGGAGATCATGATTGCTCTGGCAGGTCCATTACAAAATATGCTGATGGTGGGTGTGGTTTGGCTACTGCAGTATGGCAACCTGGGCGATCCGGTTTTTCTTAACTACATTATTCAGGGGAATTTGCTCATTGCCCTTTTTAATCTGCTGCCCGTACTTCCTCTGGACGGAGGTAAAATTGTGCAGGCGCTTGTCAGTCTGTGGGCACCCTACTATACAACATTAATGTGGACTTACAAAATTAGCATCCTGTGTAGTGCAGGGGTTATTTTGTATGCTATCAGCCGATGGTTTACTGGAGACTACGGCTTACCGTTAAACATTCTGTTAATCGGCCTTTTTTTGTTCTATTCCAACCTGACGGATTACCGAAATGTGCCTTATCGCTTTATTCGTTTCCTCATGAATCGAGAGGGTGCGTTTGCTCGTCACGCGGCTACTGGCAGTTTGGCGCAGCCAATAATCTCATTTCCAGCGAAACCTTTGGACACTATTTTGCGTCTATTAAAGAGAGAAAGATACCATATGGTATACGTGATGAACAGACAGGGACGAATAATGGCAGTATTGCCTGAGCAACGCATTATCGGTTCCTATTTTCAACAAAATAGCGATAAATTGTAGTGTTCTGGTGGACCTGTTCGGAAATGGGTTAATACATGTACAATGAAAATTGTAAAGAGAGCTGAAATGGATGTGGATGAATTGAATTGTCTTCTAGAGGTGAAGCCATGAAACAAATGATCGTACATAATGAACATAACCTCATGCAAATGGCGCTTCTGGAAGAAGGCAAAGCTGTGGAATTTACGGCGGAGCGTACACGTGAGCGTGGACTGCTGGGTTCCTTTTTCAAGGGACGGGTAGTTAATGTGTTACCGGGTATGCAGGCTGCTTTTGTGGATATCGGTCAGAAAAAGAATGCGTTTCTGTATGTGGATGATGTGTTACATCCCCATCTGGAGAAACAGCCCAAGGTGAAGCCTTCCATCTCGGAGTTGCTTCGTCCGGGTCAGGAGATCATTGTTCAGGTTCTTAAGGAACCGGTAGGAGGCAAGGGAGCCCGGGTGACGACTCATTATTCACTTCCGGGCCGCTGGCTTGTCTACATGCCTATTGCCGACTATGTAGCAGTATCCAAGAAAATTGCCCGTGAGGGGGATCGTTCCCGCCTTAAGGCACTTGGAGAGCAACTGAGGCGAGATGAAGAGGGGCTTATTATTCGAACCGTATCTGGAGAAGAGCAGCATGCAGCCATTCAGGCTGACTTGGAAACATTACGCGCACAGTGGTACATGATTCGTGAAAAAGCGGACAGCTTGCCTTCGCCAAGTCTCTTGCATCGGGATCATAGTATGGTACAGCGAATCATCAGAGATGTGTACACGCCTGGCAGTGATGAGGTCATCACCGATAGTGAAGCACAAGCCCGTGAGGTAAAGGCCTTACTGGAAGAGATGAGTCCCGGTCATCAACCCAAAGTACAGGTGTATCGGGGAACAGAATCCATCTTTGCTGCCTATGGTGTGCAGGAACAGTTGAACAAGGACTTTGCCCGTAAAGTGTGGCTGCCCGGTGGCGGTTATATTGTCATTGACCATACCGAAGCTCTGACGGTAGTGGATGTGAACACAGGCAAATATACAGGAGCTGGCGGTAACAGTCTGGAAGAGACCGTGACGGAGACCAACATGCAGGCAGCAGTGGAGATTGCTCGTCTGATGCGCCTGCGGGATATCGGTGGCATGATTATCGTCGACTTCATTGATATGGAGGAAGCATCGAATCGGCATGAAGTTGCGTCAACTTTGGAAGGTGAGCTCAAGAAGGATCGAACCAAAGCGTTTGTAATGGGTTGGACCAAGCTGGGTTTGCTCGAACTTACTCGTAAGAAAGTGCGTGAAGAGAGTACGTTGCCCTATGTGGAGCCGTGTTCTTCCTGTCATGGAACGGGAAAAAGATATATTTCACCTTTGCATTGATTTTTGATATATTGCATGATATAATCTTCAAGTATGTGTTTAGCCTATTGGTCTTGCACATGCTGTAACCGCACTGGCCGGGTATAAGAACAGTTCCGCAAGGAGGCTGTCACCTGAGAACGGGCGAGTCTGAGACATGAGGAGGTGCAAGGCAAATGTACGCAATTATTGAAACAGGCGGCAAACAGTACAAAGTCCAAGAGGGCGATGTTCTGTTCATCGAGAAATTGACTGCGAACGATGGCGAAAGCGTAACGTTCGACCGTGTCCTGGCTGTATCTAACGATCAAGGTTTGACAGCAGGTACACCGTTGGTTTCCGGAGCTACTGTAACGGCTAAAGTGGAGAAACATGGCAAAGGACAAAAGGTTATCGTATACAAATACAAACCTAAAAAGAACTACCATGTGAAGCAAGGTCACCGTCAACCGTACACTAAAGTAACTATCGAAACAATCAAAGCGTAAAGAAGGTGCGATAAGTGATTATCGTTCAAATCTTTCGTGATGAGGACGGGAACATCGAACGCTTTTCCATTGAAGGGCATGCTAATTTTGCCAAGCGGGGAGAAGACATCGTATGTGCCGGGGTATCCGCTGTTACAGTGGGTACGGTGAACTCGATTGAAACATTGACCGGTGTCGAAATGGATGCCAAGATGAAGAATGGCTTTTTAAGTGGTTCTTTACCTTTGTTAGAGAGAGGGGAAACTTGGTCCCAGGTACAATTGTTACTCGAATCCATGGTGGTTATGCTCTCTAATATTGCAGAGTCATACGGGAAGTATATTAAAATACAGCAATTCAAATAAGCAAAGAAGGAGGACAACCAATCATGTTGAAATTAAATCTTCAGTTATTCGCATCGAAAAAAGGTGTAGGTTCCACGAAGAACGGACGTGACAGTAATGCTCAACGTCTGGGTGTTAAACGTGCTGATGGTCAAACTGTAACTGGTGGTAGCATTCTCGTTCGCCAACGCGGAACGAAAATTCACCCAGGAACTAACGTTGGCATCGGTAAAGATGACACTTTGTTCGCGAAAATCGACGGCGTTGTAAAATTCGAACGTTGGGGACGCGATCGCAAAAAAGTAAGCATCTATCCTGTTAATGTTGCTCCTGTAGCAGCGGCAGTAGAAGCGTAATATCGGCATTCCGCCTAAGGAGCCTTCGGCATTTTTGCCGAAGGTTTTTTGTATTCAACGGTTATTCGATAATGAACTGGCAGAAAAGACATGTTATACTTGGTTATGGTGGGTGTAGACCAACCGAGTTTTGTAGAACGGGGAGAAGCCATGAAATCTTGGAAAAGAGTGCCGTGGATTGCGGCATGTTCACTTCTGATTCCTTTGGTTTTCGTTATGTTGTATCCGGCGATGATCTCAAGCGTCGTATGCGCATTGTGGTCCGTCGCAGTATTGTTTATTTCTGTAAATGCGATGAAGAAACAGGCGGAGGCGGAACGCAGAACTATCATACAATCCATGGAAAAGACAGCAATTGCTTCATTAAATCATCATCGACACGACTGGATGAACGACCTTCAGGTGTTATATGGATATCTTCGGCTGGGCAAACTTGATAAATCCTTGCAATGTGTGGAAAGAATAAAAGAGCGGGTTACGGAAGAGAGTCGAATCTCCAGATTGGGTATTCCCTCCCTCGTATTTTATCTTCAATCTTTTCGGGCCAGTGGAATGGCGCTGGAATTGCATGTGGAAATAGAAGATGAGTTACAGCTTAGTGCTCTGGTCTCTCCCGAGGATGGCGAGTCACTTACCGGGGCGATTGCGGATGCAATCAGGGCCTATCAATATGGCGGCGGCCGGTCTTCTTGGGGAGAGGTTCGCAAACTGACCTTGAACTTCGGACAGGATCATGGAGATGTGGTTGTCCGACTGGATGGGGATCAAACACCCGATCCGGAAACACTGCGGCAGCTTACTGCCGTACTCAAAGGAAAAAAAGTCAGAACGGAGCAGTTTCCGTCTGAGGACACGTTTATACAATTCAGAATGCCGTGTGGAATATAGGAAGAAGGGGTTAACCAATGTTTGTAGATAAAGCGAAGATTTATGTAAAAGCCGGAGACGGAGGGGACGGTATTATTTCGTTCCGTCGTGAGAAGTATGTACCAAACGGCGGACCTGCCGGGGGCGATGGAGGCAGAGGAGCTGACATCATTTTCCGCGTGGATGAAGGTTTACGGACGTTGATGGATTTCCGTTACCAGCGTCACTTCAAGGCACCGCGTGGTGAAAAGGGACGTAATAAAAGTCAGCATGGTGCAAACGCTGAGAACATGATTGTGCGCATTCCACCAGGAACTGTCATTTTGGATGAAGACAGTGGAGAAGTACTGGCAGATATGACGCGTCACGGTCAGCAGGTTGTTATTGCTCGTGGTGGTCGGGGCGGACGGGGCAACATCCGGTTTGCCACGCCGAACAACCCTGCGCCTGAACTTGCTGAGAACGGTGAAGAAGGACAAGAGCGTTACATCGTGCTCGAATTGAAAGTTATGGCGGATGTAGGTTTGGTTGGTTTCCCGAGTGTCGGGAAATCCACATTGCTTTCTGTCGTTTCGTCAGCCAAGCCAAAGATTGGTGCATACCATTTCACAACGATTACACCGAATCTGGGTGTAGTTGGTGTAGGCGAAGGTCGTAGCTTCGTTATGGCCGATTTGCCTGGTCTGATTGAAGGCGCACATGAAGGAATCGGACTGGGACATGAGTTTTTACGTCATGTCGAGCGTACCCGTATTATCATTCATGTGGTGGACATGTCGGGTTCAGAAGGGCGCGATCCATTTGAAGACTGGCAGAAAATCAATGATGAACTGAAACTGTACAATCCGCTTCTGGCTGAGAGACCGCAGGTTGTGGCAGCCAATAAAATGGATATGCCGGACTCCGAAGCAAACCTGGAGCAATTTTTGCAGCAAGTTCGTGAGGTGCAACCTGATATTGAAGTGATGCCTATTTCATCTCTGACTCGTAAAGGGATTCAAGAGCTCTTGTATCGTGCCGCTGATCTGCTGGATCAGATTCCGGATGAGCCAGTGGTTGAAGAGGTAGCGGACGTATCTGAACGTAAAGTGTACAGCTTGGACAAAAAAGAGGACGATGGTTTCCGTATTGTGCGTGAGAATGAAATATTCGTTGTTGAAAGTGCCAAGATTGATCGCATGATGAAACGGATGCAATTGAATTCGCATGAAGCTATTTTGAAACTCGCACGTACACTGCGTTATATGGGTGTGGACGCTGAGTTGCGTAAGCGCGGAGCTGTTGAAGGCACCATCGTGCGTATTGGAGACTTTGAATTCGAATTTGTGGAAGGCAGCAGTTACTACTAAGTAGCTGTCTTTCATGGAGAGACATATCGATATAACAACGCAGAGAAGTGGGAAGTTGACCCGCAACTCTGCGTTTTTTTGCTTTTTCCTGACATGGGAGAGGAATAAACTTGTATACTGTGAGGAACGTATTTCAAAAATAGGCGTGTCATGTATTGCCCTTTTGTCATAGATCCTATATAATGTCCACTATATGAATACATGAGTCTTTGAGGAGAGGACGTTCTGTGAACGAACGCTATTACTTAGTACGGGAAGATATTTTACCAGAGGCTGTGGTGAAGACCATGCAGGTCAAAGAATTACTGGCTTCTGGTGATGTTAAAACAGTGCATGAGGCGGTTGAACAGGTCGGATTAAGTCGGAGTGCCTTTTACAAGTACAAGGATGGAATTCATCTAATCAATCAGCTTGAGCGCGAGAGAATTGTAACGATCTCCATAGATCTGGAGCATCAGTCAGGGATCTTGTCTCGTGTGCTTGGACATGTCGCTGGTTATGGAGCCAATGTGCTCACGATTAATCAGAGTATCCCGCTTCAGGGAAGAGCCAATGTTGTCATTTCAGTGGAAACGACACATCTTCATGGTGAAATTGGTGAAATGCTGGATCGAATGCAAGATATGCCTGGCGTAAGACGCACGCGTATTGTAGGCCAAGGTTAATTGGGCTTTAACATACAGGACTGACAGACAAGAATAGACATTAGGGGGTAGATCGTTAGTGAAGCCAGTAAAAGTCGGATTGTTGGGTCTGGGAACTGTCGGAACGGGAGTCGTTCGCATTTTGGAAGGGAATCAGGAGGATCTGAGCAGTCAGGTTGGATCGCCGATTGTCATTGAGAAGATCGCAGTCAAAAATACAGAGAAAGACCGTGTTATTGCTGTAGACCGTGCCAAGCTCACTGAAGATCCTTGGGAAGTCATTCGTCATCCAGATATTGATGTCATCGTTGAAGTCATGGGCGGCATTGATCAGACGAAGGAGTATATTCTTGAAGCGTTGGAGCGTGGAAAGCATATCGTAACAGCGAACAAAGATCTCATGGCACTACATGGTACAGAGATTTTGGCGAAGGCGCAGGAAAAGCAATGTGATGTGTTCTATGAGGCGAGTGTTGCGGGAGGGATTCCAATCATTCGTACGTTAATTGAAGGTTTCTCTTCTGACCGAATTACCCGCATTATGGGGATTGTGAACGGAACAACGAACTTTATTCTGACCAAAATGAGTCAGGAAGGTGCATCCTATGAAGAAGTCCTGACGGAAGCACAGGCGCTGGGATACGCTGAATCGGATCCAACCTCGGATGTGGAAGGACTTGATGCAGCTCGCAAAATGGCAATCTTGAGTACACTCGGTTTCCGCACCAATGTGGAGTTGAAGGATGTAACTGTTAAAGGGATATCCTCCGTAACCCGTGAAGACATAACGTATGCCAGAAGACTGGGCTATGAGATGAAATTACTTGGTATTGCGGACAGGATTGACGATGAGATCACGATTAGTGTACAACCGACTATGGTTAGACAGAATCATCCAATTGCTTCAGTCAACGGTGTGTTCAACGCAGTATATGTACACGGTGAAGCTGTAGGGGAGACCATGTTCTACGGTGCGGGTGCGGGAGAACTGCCAACGGCAACTTCTGTTGTAGCTGACATTGTGGCGGTTACCAAAAACCTCAAACTTGGCGTGAACGGTCTCAAAGCCATTGTGCCATATAAGACGAAGCGACTGCAAAGCGACGAGCAAATCGTGTCGAAAAACTTTATTTTACTACACGTGGACGACAAAGCCGGTGTATTGGCACAGATCACACAAATTTTCGCAGAATACGATGTCAGTCTGGCCTCGGTTGTTCAACAGCCGAATGAGCACAACCCGGATGCCGAGATCATTATCGTTACGCATAATGCAAGTAAGGCAAGCATGGATAAAGTGTTAAAACATTTTGAATCACTCAGCGTCATTCGCCGCATTAAGAGTGTATACCGGGTCGAAGGATAATTTTCCATATCCCATACTGCATCTCAATTATTTCAGTTATAGTACAAGTTCATTATATCGGTATCATCAGGTCATCATATCAGATTACTAAAACATAAAGGAGTTTACCCACAATGAGATATCAAGGACTTTTGCAAACGTACAGAGAGCACCTTCCAGTTAATGAAAATACACCCCTGCTTACGCTTCAGGAAGGAAATACACCGTTGATTCATGCAGAGAATCTGTCTGAAGAGCTCGGCTTAAATGTATACTTCAAATATGAAGGTTTGAACCCTACGGGATCTTTCAAAGACCGCGGTATGGTTATGGCTGTTGCTAAAGCGATGGAAGAGGGCAGCCGTACGATCATGTGTGCATCCACAGGTAATACGTCAGCAGCTGCAGCGGCCTACGCCGCACGTGGTGGCCTCAATTGTATCGTGCTGATCCCGAATAACAATATTGCACTGGGTAAACTTGCCCAAGCCATGATCTATGGTGCCAAAGTGATTGCGATCAATGGTAACTTTGACCGTGCACTGGAGATTGTGCGTGAGATCACAGCCAAACATCCGATCACGCTTGTAAACTCTGTGAATCCGTTCCGGATTGAAGGACAGAAGACAGCGGCGTTTGAAGTAATTGAACAACTTGGCGAAGCACCTGACGTTCTGGCTATTCCAGTCGGTAATGCGGGAAATATCTCGGCGTATTGGAAAGGATTCAAAGAATATAAAGAGGCAGGTAAATCCAGCACACTGCCACGCATGGTTGGTTTCGAAGCTGAAGGTGCGATGGCCATTGTCAAAGGTGAACCGATCCTTGAACCTGAAACGGTAGCAACAGCGATCCGAATCGGTAATCCGGCGAGCTGGAAAACGGCAGTAGCGGCAGCTGAGGAATCTGGCGGACAGATTAACTATGTAACGGATGAACAAATCCTGACAGCGTATCGTACGCTTGCTTCTAGGGAAGGAATTTTTGCTGAACCTGCTTCTGCGGCCTCTCTTGCCGGTGTATACAAACTGAAGAGTGAAGGGTACTTTAAAGGCGGAGAGACTGTAGTTTGTGTACTGACAGGCAATGGACTCAAAGATCCTAATATTGCGATCAAAACAGTAGCGACTGAGCCGCTTGTTGTTGAAGATACAGAAGAAGCAGTCATGGCAGCCATTGCACAACTGGAGCAGCAATCTGTATGAGTTTGCGTGAAAAGGTAACCGTAAAAATACCTGCAAGCACAGCCAATCTCGGTCCAGGGTTTGATACCCTGGGGATGGCATTGTCTCTGTATGCCTGGTTGGAATTGAAGCCTGCCGAGCAGACGACATTTCATCTTCACGGCGAACATCTGACAGGCCTGCCTAAGGATAAATCGAATCTGATCTATGAAGTCGCACAGATGGTATTTGATGAAGCTGGGGTATCTGTACCTGAGTTGGAGATTTCCATGTATTCCGATATTCCGCTTACGCGGGGACTCGGGAGCAGTGCATCCGCCATCATTGGTGCGCTAGCGGCAGCAAATGCATTAATCGGCGCCCCTTTATCCGATGCGAAACTTCTGGATATGGCCACATCCCTGGAGAAACATCCTGATAATGTGGGAGCATCTCTATATGGCGGTATTATTACAGCTGCATGGAATGGTCAGAAGGTAGATCATATACGTATTGAACCACACCAGGATTTACAGGCTTTGGTTATTGTACCTGAATTCCAGCTGTCTACTTCAAAAGCAAGAAATGTGATTCCTGAGCAATTTGGCATGTCTGATGTTGTGCATAACATTAGCAGATCCTCATTGCTCGTTGCCGCGTTGGCGAGTGGGCGATTGGATATGATTCAGAAGGCGATGTCAGATCGAATTCATCAACCGTATCGGGCAACATTGGTGCCGGGCATGGCTGAGATATTGGAACATGCTGTCGAACATGGAGCACTGGGAGCTGCCCTCAGCGGAGCTGGACCGACCGTATTGACTTTGGTGGATCGTCATGACACCCGAAAAACAAATTTGGAACAATATTTGCTGGACACGATGGAGCGGGAGGGCATATCTGCTTCTGCACTGTGGCTCGATCCGGATTTGGACGGTGTAACCGTACTGCCTGATCAAGAAGAACGTCCTTTTCTGGACAGAATCAAAGGGGAAGTTAAAGCATGAAACGAATTGCAGTATTACCTGAAGGCTCAGTTTCTCATGAGGCGATTGATTTCCTGTTTAACAGTGAACCGTTAGATTTGCAACACTTTAAGCTGATTTCGGATGTTTTTCGAGCAACAGATAGTGGAAAAACACAATACAGTGTCATTCCGATGGAAAATACAATTGAAGGCTCCGTTAGCCTTCATATGGACTGGCTTGTGAATGAAGTGGACATTCCAATGCAAGCGGAGTGGGTATACCCATCCATCCAGAATGTTATTGGACATGGGTCTGAATTTAGGACGGAGAGCGGCGAATATGATTTCGGTAAAATTACCAAGATCATGTCTCACCCTGTGGCTATCCCGCAGTGTCAGAACTTTATTCGGCTGCATTCACCTGAGGCGAACCTTGAAGGTGTGAACAGTACAGCCGAAGCTGTAGAAATTGTGAAAAAAAATCCGGGTAAGGGCTGGGTAGCCATCGGTACCAAGCTTGCCGCTCAGAAGCATGGTCTGGACATTATGGCTGAACGGGTTACAGATCATGACAACAACTATACCCGTTTTGTGCTCATCGGCCATGAACCTGTGGACATTCCTCGTGAACCGGATCATGTAAAAACCAGCTTGCTGGTGACGTTACCAGAAGATGCACCGGGAGCGTTGCATCAGGTATTGTCGGCATTTGCCTGGCGGAAGCTGAATTTGACCCGGCTTGAATCTCGTCCAACGAAGAAACAATTGGGCAGTTACTATTTCTACATTGACGTTGTGGAAACGGTGGATTCGGTATTGCTCACCGCCGCCATGGGAGAGATTGAGGCGTTGAATTGTCAGGTGCGCGTACTTGGTAGCTATCCTTGTTATACATATCCTTCGAGGTAATCGACCTTTATGCTGGTTGTGAATGTTAGAAGGTTGTCATAATTCTGGGTAGAATGAACAAGTAAGAGCTTGTCATTTGGTATACAATGGACGGGTTAATAACGTTTCGGAGTATAGGGAATGGATATTTTATGGAGGTGCAGTCATCGGTGGCAGAACAATGGATCTATTTGGATGGTCAGTATGTGACCAAAGAGAACGCAACGGTTTCAGTATATGATCATGGATTTTTGTATGGAGACGGGATTTTCGAAGGTATTCGGATCTATAACGGAAATATTTTCAGATGTAAGGCCCACTTGGATCGTTTGTATGATTCGGCCAAATCCATCAGTTTGAACATCCCGCTGTCCATGGATGAGATGCTGGAAGTGATGGCTGAAACGGTGCGACGCAATGATATGCGTAATGGTTATATTCGTCTTATTGTATCGCGTGGCCCTGGTAATCTGGGGTTGGACCCGCTTCGTTGCCCCAAGGCATCCGTAATTATCATTGTGGAGCAATTGGCGATCTATCCAGAGGAAGCGTATCTTACTGGATTGAAAGCAGTGTCTGTATCCCAACGCCGGAATATTCCAGACGCCTTGAATCCAAAAATTAAATCATTGAACTATCTGAATAACATCCTGGTTAAAATCCAGTCTAACTATTCAGGTGCCGGAGAAGCGATTATGTTGAATTCCCAAGGTTACGTTACTGAGGGTTCAAGTGATAACATCTTCATCATCAAAAATGGTGTAGTGTACACGCCGCCTTGTTATCTCGGAGCACTTGAAGGGATTACACGTCAAGCCATTATCGATCTATGTGGCGAACTGGAGCTTGAATTAAAAGAAGTGCCATTCACCCTGCATGATGTGTATATCGCAGACGAAGTCTTTTTCACCGGGACAGCTGCCGAAGTTATCGCTGCATATGAAGTGGATGGAAGAACAATTGGTACGGGTGTAGCAGGTCCTGTAACGCTGAGACTGCTGGAAGCATTCCGTCAGATTGTTGACAAAGATGGTTATAAAGTGTGGGAATCTTAAGTTAGAATTGCATAGCGTAGGGAACAGGAAATCCTCCTTGTCCGTTAAAATTCAGCATACCTGGTGTATGGGGATTTTAGCGACAGGAGGATTTTTTTTGTTTAGTTGATGTCATTAGCCCGGTTTCTGCATAGGATGTAGTAACGGTATGGGCGGATGTACTGCCCAAGTATGACGTCTAGGAGGTTAGTTCCCTGTGAAAATACACATGGTGAAAAAAGGCGACACATTATATCTGCTGTCCCAAAAATACAATGTTGCGCTGGACAAATTGATCGCGGCTAATCCGCAAATCACAAATCCCGACAAGCTGGATATTGGCATGAAGGTCAAAATCCCTGCAGAGCCAGTAACACCGAAGCCGGAGGGTGTACTGCACAGTCACAAGGTTCAGCAAGGAGATTCGTTATGGAAGTTGGCACAAGCCTGGGGAGTTCCTTTAAAAGATATGATCAATGCCAATCCACAGTTGAAAAATCCGAATGCTCTTCTGGTGGGGGAAACGGTCTACATTCCCTCGATGCATGCACAAGGAAACACGACGACGTCTAATTCAGGTGCCAGCAATATGGCTGCAAATGAAAAATTGTCACCTGAGGGGAAGGAATACACGGGAGTCAAAGAACCGGAACCGCCGGCTCCAGTTACACCAGCTCCTCCTGCTCCGGTATCAGAGGTTCCAGTCCCAGTCCCTACTCCACCACCAGCTACTCCAGAAAAGACGAATGTGAAGCCTGAACTGGAGGTACTGCCGCAGTTGCCAGAGCTTCCTGAAGTGAAACCCGAAAAGGAACATAAAAAGGAAACACACAAAAAGGAAGAGGTTAAACCCGAAGTTCATGTAAAACCGGTAGCAGAATCCAAGAAATACACAATGCCTAATCTTTCGCCTGAAATTATGCCTTTGCCTGTAATGCCTAATACAAAGTCTCCCACTGAGGTTGCACCCGCAACGAAAAAGCCTTGTGGTTGTGGTAACAAGTTGCATCATGCGCCAGCGGAACATCCTTATGGTCAAATCCCGGTTCCTGTGCAAGAAGTGTATGGTGTTCAACAAGACATGTACACGGCAGGAGCGAGTAACAATATGCCGTTTCCAGGGATTTCGGAAATTAGTCCTTACAGCGGCACTGAAATGACTAATAGTCCGTGGACGGGTGTGGAGCAGAACTATAACCACAATAACGTTATGCCAAATCTGTCGGCAGAAATGCAAAACAACTCATTTCCGATTGCGCCAGCTGGCGAAGTAAATAGTCCATTTCCAACGTATGCAGCACCTAGTCATATGAATCATCAGCCACCTTTCATATCTCCATACTCAATGCTTCCGTATCCTCCATGCGGATGTGGCTCACATACACATGTCCCACAGTATACTTATCCTTCTCATGGTTATCAGGATCCGGCTTGGAATATGTATGGTCCTTCGTACGGTATGCCGCCTGAAATGTCCACATCTACGATGCCAAATCAGCCTATTGAGTATGCCTATCAGAATCCGTACCCTACTCAGAACATGGTTCCGCCGTCCCCGCTTGGAGCGTTTGGTGAAATGTATCCTCCTCAAGGGCAAGGCACGGGTGGCAAAAAGGGGGGGCGTGAAGACGCTAACTTAAGTCAGGTAGCAAATGAAGAAGTTGGATCAGATTCGCAGGCGAAGTCCAAGCAAGCGGGGAATAAGCAAGCATCCACAAAACGCAGAACAAGCAAGGCTCCTCTGAAGAACAAATCCAAGGTATCCGTGTCCGGGAAAACATCCAGAGAGGGTGTAGCTACGTCCAACCAACGGAAATCAAATAAAAAGCGTCGCAATCCATGGATACAAAACTAACCAAAGAAATGCGATTGATGAATAAGTAAGGTACCTGTTATATCAGTGGGAAGCTAACTCTGAAATAGAGAGCTGGCTTCCCGCTAACTTGAGTAAACATTGAGTTTGGCATAACGGAGATATAATTGTTCAGGAACTGATAGAAAGCATTTTTTTAAGAAGTTATTGTAAACCCTTTCATAAATGTGTTAAAATATTTGTACCCTATGAGCATGATCTAATATTATAGGACAAGATAGGGACGGATATGATAGCTATAGTTAATGCAAAACTACTAAAGAAAAGAAATGAAAAAAACTGTTGCATTAGAATCAGCCGTATGATATATTATTTAAGTCGCCGCTGAAACACAGTGCTGACACGGGAAACACAAGTAATAACGAAATAAGTTTGATCTTTGAAAACTGAACAACGAGTGAGTTAACATTCTGCTTGCAGAATGAACGCGAAAGTTTGAAACAAGCCTTGGCTTGAATCGGCTGGAGCACAAAATGAGATTTTTAATCTCGTCAGATTCAAAATGAGCTTATCGCTCTTTTCAATACTTTATTGGAGAGTTTGATCCTGGCTCAGGACGAACGCTGGCGGCATGCCTAATACATGCAAG
>NZ_JBHGUU010000004.1:0-626618 GCF_048976745.1 Paenibacillus sp.
TTGGCGCTGGGGCCGGCGAAGCTCCGGCCGCAGCCGAGGCCGCGCCTGCGGCAGCGGAGCCCGAGCCCGCCGGGTCGCTCGAACACGGGCGCTCCCCGGCAGGCTGGGCATCGCGTGCCGCTGCGCTGCGCGAAGCCGCGCAGGCGCTGGCTGCCGCAGCAGCGCCGCTCCAGGCCGAAGCCGCCGCGTTGCAGCAGGCGGCTGTGGGCGCGCAGCAGCGCCGCATGGAAGCGGCAGCTGCGCAGGAGGCCGGCCTTGCCGGGCTCGCCCAGGCGGAGCGCAAGCTGGCCGAGAGCGAGGCCGCAGCGGCTGCCTTGCAGGGCCGCTGGGCCGCGGAACTGCCGGGCATCGCTCAGGAGGAGGCCAAGGCCCTCTATCAGGCGATGCAGGAGCGCGATGCGCGCGCCGAAGACATCAAGGAACGTCTGAACAAAAGTGTGACGTTCCTTGAGGAAAAAGACCAAATCATTCAATCTCTCCAGCACAAGCTGGTGGAATTGGACAAACAACTGATCCAGTGGCAGACCCAGTGGCAGGGCAATAACAAACAGCTCGCCGAGAAGGAAGAACGCTTGCGCCAGTGGGTTGGGGAGCAGCGGGTAGAAGACCTGATTACTGCGGCTCAGGCGCGTCTGGATGGACTGCGGAAAGCAGCTGCAGACTCGGCACAACGCTTCAAAGAGGCGGACACGCTGAAGCAGGAGTCAGCCAAGAAAGACGTCATGGCTCAGCAGGCAGCTGTTTCGGCAACAGAACATCTGCAACAGGCACAGGAACGGTGGAAGTTATTGCTGGAACAATCCCCGTTTGACTCGGATGATGCTGTTGTGTCCGCGGCGATTCCTTCCCAGGAAGCGGAAAGACTCGCAGGAGAGATTCAGCAGCACCGTGAACGTGAGCGTGAACTGGCATCCCAATTGCGTGAACTGGAACAAAAGCTGGATGGTGCTGTCGTATCGGAGGAACAGTGGTTAGCCTGCGCCGAACGTTTGCAGCAGGTCCGAATTGAGGACGAGGCTGCCCTTCGTGCCAAAGCACGCGCAGAACGTGATTTGGAGGATGTGGAGCAGCGACATGTTCGCTGGACCGAACTGGAGAACAAGCGAGTGGAGGTAAGCCGTCAAGGTGAGTTGCTCAGCAAACTTCAATCTGCGTTCAGAGGTAATGCTTTTGTCGAGTATATTGCGGAGGAACAACTGATGCAGGTTAGTCATGCGGCATCTCAGCGTCTGCGTTTCCTGACCAAACAACGTTATTCACTGGAGGTGGATTCCGGTGGTGGTTTTGTAATTTGTGATGATGCCAACGGGGGAGTCAAACGACCGGTATCAACGTTGTCAGGTGGCGAGACGTTTTTGACCTCGTTGTCACTGGCCTTGGCACTGTCGGCCCAGATTCAGCTGCGAGGTCAATATCCGCTTCAATTCTTCTTCCTGGATGAAGGGTTTGGTACACTTGACCCTGAGCTGTTGGATACCGTTATTACGTCTCTGGAAAAATTACATGACGACCGATTGGCTGTTGGTGTAATCAGTCACGTGCCTGAATTGCGCGCACGATTGCCGCGCAAGCTTGTGGTGATTCCGGCAGGTGAGGCCGGAAACGGCTCACGGGTGGTCTTGGAAACCTTATAGAGGGAAATATATATGATGTACACGCCCCTCCTTATGATCCGAACTTGGGCCGGAATGCCGAAAATATAGAGCGGGTGTTTGTCTGTCTGGAGAAGCGACCTGTTACGGCTTGAACGGCATGACGTGGAGAAAAGAGGGAAGCATTAGGCTTCTCTCTACCCCAAGAGTTTCAGCAATATAAAAGATAAAAGCTCTTATAGCCCAAGTAACTGAATATTACCGAATATTATTATTGTAAAAATATTTCTTTTCTTGCTTTTATAACATAGCGGAGTGAGTTACATCACAGATACAGGTTCATCCCGCTGTTATACTACAGTTAAGCCGACAAACTTGTTTTAAGTACCCCGGCGGACATCTGATCAGGACGTTTCCTGAATAGATGTCCGCGCAGCAGACTTCCAAGGAAGCCGCTCACGGGGTGCTTCTTTTTTTTGTGTTTTCTCGTCGGTAGTGTCAATTCGCCCAGTTCTGAATACCATGAAAAGGTGATCAAGAGCAGAATCAGGGAGGCGTTGGCAAGTGGAAAAAGTGGAAGCGAAGAAATTATGCAAGGAACACATGCACCGTTATGTATGTGTACAGATGAATGACGGTATGCACTACGATGGCATTATGGAAAATGTGGATGATGAAATGATCTACCTGGCTGTTCCCGTTGGACCGGAAGCCATGGTGAATCATGCGAACTGGGCTCCTAATGCAATGCCGGGAGGGAACTATCCAATAGGTCATACCCGCGGATTTTATCCGGGATACGGGTACCCTGCGCCTTATCCGTATTATGGTTATGGCCGCAGACGTTTTAACCGACTGGTGCTCCCGTTATTCGCGCTTACAGCGTTAACTCTTTTACCGTACTATTGAAATTGAGAAATAAAAGCATAAATACAGCGAGTCACTTTTCATGTTCATTATAAGAGTCTTTGAAAAAACAGTGTCGGGATGAATATGTTTCATTTTTGGAACCACCATGCAGGATGAAATAGAGCGGTCTTATCACATACGGAGTCTCAGCCTGATGTATCGTGACAGTCATTGCAATACAACGGGCAACATACCGAACATCCAAAAGGCCATGTCTGCAGAAGCGAACTTCTGCAAGGCATGACCTTTTTTTGAACCTAATCAGTGTGTAAGGTTGATGATGAATAGATGGAACAAGGGGTGTATTTTAAACCCGCTGAAAGCAGAAGCCAGATATCCGCATAAACAGCCGTTTTCATCATGGTTGTAAGGTCATTTTGGGAAATAACGTGCCTGCTGTTCCTTAACATTTGAGATGAGGGCCTTAAACCGACACCAAATAAGACGTCCTGTGTTCCTTAGAAAATCGACAACCGACCATTCGCAAACATCAGCTCGCAAGCATCAGTTAGCATGGGCTTCACAATGCCCTTAACTTAATGCAGATTTCAAATCTTCAAGTAAGTCCTCAACATCCTCGATCCCAACGGAGATACGAATCAAACCATCCGTGATCCCCAATTCCTGCCGCCGTTCATAAGGGATGGAAGCATGTGTCATTCGGGCAGGCACAGAAATTAAACTTTCCACCGCACCCAGACTCTCAGCCAATGTGAAATAACGGATTTTGCTTAACACGTCATCTACTTTATCAGCACTACCTACATCAAAGGAAATCATACCGCCATATCCTCTCGCTTGTGTCGAAGCCAGCTTGTGCTGCGGATGGTCGGGCAACCCGGGATAATAGACTTTGCCCACTGTTGGATGTTGATTCAACAAGGTCACAATCTGCGCTGTATTCCGTTCCTGTGCTTCCATCCGCAATCCCAACGTTTTCAGACCACGCATGAGTAGCCAGGAATCCATAGGTCCCAGAACAGCGCCGATTGCATTTTGGATAAAATGCAGATCCTCTCCAAGTTGCTCGCTGTTAACAACCGCAAGTCCTGCCACGACATCACTATGACCGCCGATATATTTCGTTGCAGAATGCAGTACAATATCTGCCCCCAGACCCAGCGGGTTCTGCCAATAAGGCGTACTAAACGTGTTATCCACGATAAACAGCAATTCATGTTGTTTTGACCATTTCGCTACAGCAGCAATATCCGTGACCTTGAGTAATGGATTAGTAGGTGTTTCTACATAAATGGCTTTTGTATTGGATTGTAAAGCTTGCTTCAGTGCTTGTAATGATGTTGTATCTACAAAGGTAGACTCGATCCCCAGACGATTCAGCACCTTGGTGAAAATGCGATAGGTCCCGCCGTATACATCATCCGTCAGAATGACGTGATCTCCAGTGTTCAACAGCGACAGTACAGCGTGAATCGCAGCCATTCCCGAACTGAAAGCAAAACCTCGAACGCCATCCTCCAGCTCCTTAATGACTTCTTCCAGTGCATGACGGGTAGGATTGCCTGTACGTGAATACTCGTATCCTTTGTGTACACCCACCGATTCCTGCTCATACGTGCTGACCTGATAGATAGGTACACTCACTGCTCCAGTGTGTGGATCACCAACAATTCCTGCATGAATCAGTTTTGTTTTGGGTCTCATTTCATTGTCCTCCATTATAGATATTTTGGCTTAAATACCGTTCGCTGCTATCCGGAAAAATAACGACAATGTTACTTCCCGGAGCTGCGTGAAGGGCTTCATTCAATGCGGCTTGCATAGCAGCTCCTGAGGAACTTCCTACCAGTAGTCCTTCCAACAGGGCTAGATCCTTGACCCGCTCAAAGGCGTCTTCGTCTGAGATCGTATGAATGGCGTCAAAATAATTCACATCCATAAATGGAGATAACGTTTCGACGCCTATGCCTTCTGTACGATGAGGTCCAGAGGGACCCCCTGCTAGAATTGAACCTTCGGGTTCCACGATACATGTTTTAATTAACGGGTTTTGCTCCTTCAAATAGCGGGATCCTCCCATGAAGGTTCCGCCAGAACCGGCTCCGGCGACATATACATGCACCTGTCCGTTCAGATCACGCCAAATCTCAGGGCCCAGATGTTCATAATGTGCGAGCGAGTTATCCGCATTGGAGAACTGACCTGGAATATACGAACCCGGTATTTCTTTCGCCAGCGATTCCGCCTTGCGTATGGCACCAGTGATTCCTTCTGATGTGGGGGTGTTTACAACCGTAGCTCCAAGGGCTTTCATCAATTGCTGTTTCTCAACGCTGAACTTCTGAGGTACCGTGAAAATGACATTTAAATTCAGGCCTACAGCCGCCATTGCAAGACCAATGCCTGTATTACCAGCAGTAGCTTCAATTACCGTTCCACCTGGCTTAACATCTCCTCGTGCCAAAGCCTGCTCCAATAAAAACTTGCCGATCCGGTCTTTCACACTTCCTCCAGGATTCATGAATTCCAGTTTGGCGAACAGGCGGATTCCTTCCGGTAAGGGATATCGAGTTAATTCAAGCAGAGGCGTATTACCTATCAGTTCCTGAACATGTTGATAAACGGTCAAATTAACCAATCTCCTTTTTTACGTTCATTAACTATACATATTTGTTTACTCGGGAAAAGTGCGTGATAAAACCATATTTCGATAAAATGGTCTGTAATACATCAATTGTTGTATAGTATTCGGCTCGATGATAGATGGAGAGTTGAGCTATATTACCTGGTTGTGCGCCTAGAGATTGGACGTGGGTTTTTACTTTTAGTATGATAGAAGGGAATACATACATTGCAATACAAAGGAGGGTATGAACTATGGATTGCTTATTTTGCAAAATTGTAGAGGGCACCATTCCCTCCAATAAAGTACTGGAGAATGACCATGTTATCGTGTTTCATGACATCCAGCCCGCTGCACCGACACATGTGCTTGTCATTCCGAAGAAACACATTGCTTCCATGAATGATGTTACTGCAGAAGATCTGCCTTTGATCGGCGAGATTCATCTGGCTGCTCAAGAAGCGGCCAAGCGTCTTGGGGTGGAGGAAACCGGATATCGTTTAATCAACAATTGTGGTAAGGATGGAGAACAGACTGTTCATCATCTGCACTATCATTTGCTGGGCGGTACGAGACTTGGCGTGCTGACCAGTCTGTCGGATTCTCACAAATAAACGAGCTAATGGGTACTATTATTGAGGATTTAGTCATATGCATTAAGTCCATGAACATGTGACCAAACGCTCATATAAATAAGGGATCATTACATTGAGGTTGACACCTTTATTACCTTTCGCCTATAATGAAAGATGATGAACCGTGTTATTGCTCTTGGACGGTCTGGTCGGAGGGAGGGAAAACTGGTGTCTGAAACTAAAGTTCGCAAAAACGAGACTATTGATGCTGCACTTCGTCGTTTTAAACGCTCCATCGCTAAAGATGGCGTATTGGCTGAGGTGAAGAAACGTAAGCATTATGAGAAGCCAAGCGTAAAGCGCAAGAAAAAGTCCGAGGCTGCTCGTAAGAGAAAGTTTTAGGAGGATTTTAACTACATGAATCTTAGCGAACGATTGAACGAAGATATGAAGCAAGCGATGAAGAGTAAGGACAAGTTCAGACTCTCCAACATTCGGTTGATTCGTTCGACGATCAAGAATCTTGAAATAGATTTGAAAAGAGATTTGGATGACAACGAAGTGCTTGATATTCTGAGTCGTGAAATCAAACAGCGCAAAGATGCCCTCCAAGAATTTGACAAAGCGGGCCGTGAAGACCTCGCGGCAAATGCAAAAGCGGAAATTGAAGTACTCATCCAGTACCTTCCCGCACAACTTTCCGAAGAAGAAATTAAAGTTATTGTACAGCAGACCATCCAGGAAACCGGTGCTTCTTCGAAAGCCGAGATGGGGAAAGTTATGGCGGCCCTTATGCCGAAAGTTAAAGGCAAAGCGGACGGCAAACTGGTAAATCAAGCAGTTCAACAATTTCTGCAATAAAGCAAATCAATAAACACCTTCTGACTTGTCAGAAGGTGTTTTTTCCATTTTCTTAGAAGGCATGATGCCCTTGTGATAGCAAAACTTCTTTTTAATGGTTAATATATATTATTATGGATTTATATTCTTGCAATTGATCAAGTTTTCAAATATAATTTTAAGATTTTGAAACGAAATGTTGCATTGCACGTAATAAATACCATAAGCTGGACAGTATAAGATGAATGGAAAAGGGGGGGACTATTGTGAAGGGAAAGCGCCGGAAGAGGCTTACGGGGCCATTGATGCTCTTAATGCTACTGACGCTGCTGCTTCCTGTCTGGATTGGATCACCGTCAGCGCATGCAGCTGAGAAGAGTGGCGCCGTATATATTATTCCGGTTGATAAACCAATCGAGCAGGGACTTGGCAAGTTCATGGAACGTGGGTTCAAGGAAGCAGAAAAGATGAATGCTGGCCTGATCGTTCTTGATATCAATACGCCGGGAGGCCGTGTCGACACTGCGGAAGCGTTGGGTACCCTGATCAAGGACAGTCCGATTGCGACTGTTGCATTTGTCCGTGGAGACGCTGCTTCAGCCGGGAGTTTTCTGGCTCTGAATGCAGATAAGATCGTAATGTCACCAGGCAGCATGATTGGTGCGGCAGCCATGGTGGATAGTACGGGTAAACACGTTGATGATCCCAAGCTTGTTGCATTCTGGAAGAGCAAAATGCAGGGAGCTGCTGAAATCAGTGGTCGTGATGGCAAGATTGCAGCTGGAATGACGGATGTTAACATCGTTGTTGAAATGCCAGAGATCAATAAAACCAAGCAAAAAGGTGAAATTATTGCTCTCTCGGCTGAAGAAGCGCTGAAAGTTGGTTATGCCGACCACATCAGCAACACACCGGAAGAAGCGGCAGCTTGGCTCGGTTACAGTCAGGATGACGTATTTAAGGTAGAACGTACAACAGCGGAGAATATCTCGTCGTTTCTTACCAATCCGGTTGTTATGACTGTACTATTATTCCTGGGAATCGCAGGTGTGATCATTGAATTGATTGTTCCTGGTTTTGGAGTTCCGGGTATTGTAGGTATCGTGTGTTTCGTCTTGTATTTCTCGGGTAATTACATTGCGGGATTTGCCGGAGCAGAGACATGGGTGTTATTTACCGTCGGACTCATCATGATGATCCTGGAAATGTTTATTCCGAGTATGGGTATTCTGGGTATTCTCGGATCAATTGCGCTTGTAGCAGGTGTTGTGAGAGCTGCTTATGATACGAGCGATGCATTTGTGTCCTTGGGTATTGCTTTCGGAGCAGCATTGGTAGTTATTGCGATTATCGCGGTACTGTTTAAGGATCGAGGGATATGGAATAGATTCATCCTGAGTGACAGTTTGTCTGCGGAGCGTGGATACTCATCCGCTACCGAACGTAAAGAATTGATTGGTATGCAAGGAATCAGTCTGACACCGCTTCGGCCTTCTGGAACAGCAATGTTTGAAGGGGAACGGATTGACGTTGTGACGGACGGAGATTTTATTCCCATCGATACACCAATTATTGTGATTAAAGCGGAAGGTACCCGGATTGTGGTTCAGCAAGCATTGCCGGTGTAACTCTTCTGCTTGTCGGAGCGGATTACGCTTCGGCATTGTACATAGTCCTTATGCGAAGCTGCTGGCAGAAGGGTACCAAATTTACAAATCAGCAGCAAAATCTCTAAATGTTTATTATGATGTAATTTATAAATCAAAGCGAAAATGGAGGAATTTTCACTATGGAACCAACCATGATTACGGTTTTGCTCATTGCGGTAGTTGCTATTATTGTATTGAGCGTATTTTTCAGCTTTTTCCCGGTCATGCTCTGGATCTCGGCAATTGCATCCGGTGTGCGTGTTAGTATTATTACACTGGTCGCGATGAGACTCAGACGTGTAACGCCTAGCCGAATCGTAAATCCTATGATTAAAGCAACTAAAGCAGGCATTCAATTGTCGATGAATCAGCTGGAAAGTCACTTTCTTGCCGGTGGTAACGTTGACCGCGTTGTTAATGCTCTGATTGCTGCTCAGCGTGCAAACATTCCACTCGAATTTGAACGTGCTGCTGCGATTGACCTCGCTGGTCGTGACGTATTGCAGGCGGTTCAAATGAGTGTTAACCCGCGTGTTATTGAAACGCCTGTTGTATCTGCGGTGGCAAAAGATGGTATTGAGGTCAATGTTCGAGCAAGAATCACAGTTCGTGCAAACATTGATCGACTCGTTGGTGGTGCTGGTGAAGAGACGATCATTGCCCGTGTCGGTGAAGGGATCGTAAGTACCAATGGTTCAGCAGAAACGCATAAAGTGGTGTTGGAAAATCCGGATCTGATCTCTCGTACAGTCTTGTCCAAAGGTCTGGATTCTGGAACTGCCTTTGAAATCCTGTCCATTGATATTGCGGACGTAGATATCGGTAAAAATATTGGTGCATTCCTGCAAACCGAGCAGGCAGAAGCTGACAAACGAATTGCTCAGGCAAAAGCGGAAGAGCGTCGTGCGATGGCTGTAGCCCAGGAACAAGAGATGAAAGCGCGCGTTGTGGAAATGAGAGCGCGTGTTGTTGAGTCTGAATCCGAAGTGCCGCTCGCCATGGCTGAGGCTTTACGTAGTGGTAAGATCGGTGTTATGGATTACATGAACCTGAAAAATATTGAAGCGGATACTCAAATGCGTAATACACTGGGAAAACCTGTTGAAGGTTCGAGTTCCAACGATCAGGGTGATTCCAAAAACGGAAGATAGGCGGTGAGTGCATATGGGCCTATTTGAATGGATTTTTAATAATCTGTATATCGTGGCCGTCATCGGTTTTGCGCTTTTTTCCTTTTTGGGGAAAGCGGCCAAATCGGCTGATCCGAACAAAAAGCGCCCTGGAAACGGGATGCCAACTTTTGGAGGCGGTGGTGATTCAGACCGGTCCGATCGTTCACCAGCGCAGACCTCAAGGCAGCAACCTGCCCCGACCGAGACTGCAGGTGGAACTCGTTATGATGAACCTTATGAGAATCCATATGATGAAGACCGGTATGAGAACCCGTATGATGAAAAACATTATGAAAGTGAACAGCATGATGATCGTTATGATCAACCGCATCCGGAGTCTGCGGCGTCTTCTCGCACAAGCTCGCTTGAGCAACAAATGAAAGAAGTGGAACGACAGGAGCGTTTGATTCAAGAGAAGTTAAATCGCTTCTCTTCTGCGAATAAACCTGTTGTGTCTGATTCCAGTTGGGATATACCTGGCACAGATGAAACGGGAGTATCCCCTCTTCGTCCGACGGACATCCGCACAGGTGTATTATGGGCAGAAGTACTGGGTCCTCCACGTTCCAAGCAACCGTTTGGTACAAAAGGGAAACTGTAAACAAGTTAGGCTGTTGGACGGAATTAGAGCCGTCTCTGGTGAGCATGAAGCCGCCAGAGACGGCTTTTTTTTGTTCTAGCCTTTTTTCTCAACATTCGTGCCTAACACGCGCCGGAATTTTCATAAATTCTTAAATCTGCGCATAAGTTGAACTGTAGAGGAAGGGGGAAGACCTTCGAATGACCCGGATCAGCCGCAAGCTGCGCAGATGGACCAGTGAAGTGTTGGATCTGCCGCAGGATGTGCTTTATGATATGCCACGGTTAACCCTGATCGGCAGTAAGCAATTGTATATAGAGAATCATCGCGGTGTCATCCATTTCACGCCGGATCGCATCGTGCTGGCTCTTTCCCAGGGTCAGTTAGAGATCAAAGGAACTGCCTTGGTGATACGTAACATTTTGCCGGATGAAGTAGCTGTGGAAGGAACGATTCTGGATATTCATATGAATGGAGTGGAGGGGAACGGATGAAGCAGCCCAGTCTGTACAAACTGCGGGGAGCAGTCCGAATCACGGTCACTGGGGGAGACATTGAAACTTTGATCAACACGGTGGCAGAGCAGGGACTGGAAGTGTGGAACCTGCGTGCTCACGATGGACGCGTGGCAGAGATGAACATTCTGCTGCCGCATTTTTTCAGGTTGCGTCCTGTGTTGAAGCGGACAGGCTGCAGGGTGAAAGTGACCCATCGCAGCGGTTTCCCTTTTTTTGCAGCCCGATTATTACGTAGGAAGTTCTTTCTTGGAGGAATGCTGTTTTTTGTGGCAGCTTTATTTGCGTTATCATCCATGGTATGGGATGTGGAGGTTAAGGGTAACGCCACCATTCCTACGGATGAGGTGCTCGCAGCAGCGAAGAAAGAGGGGATATATCCTTTCCAATGGGGGTTTCGCTTGCCAAGCCAAGACAAGCTCTCCAGACAGCTTGCACTTGCTCTGCCGGATGTAACCTGGATTGGCGTGAGCAAAGAGGGGACAACCATCACCATTCAGGTCGTGGAATCGGCGCAACCAAAGCGCGAGCCGTTACTGAATCCCAGACATTTGATCAGCAAGTCAGATGCTGTGGTCACTCAAATCTATGCGGAGCAGGGACGTCCTGTTGTTCAGAAGGACATGCGTGTCAAAAAGGGTCAGGTATTAATCTCGGGGATTCTCGGGGATGAGGAGAACACCAAAACCATCGTTGCCAAAGGCGAAGTTCGTGGTCTGGTGTGGCGTGAGTATCAGGTAGAGGTCCCGCTGGTGCAAAAACATAACACAATGACAGGTGAGAGCAAAGAACGTTTTTACATGGTACTGGGGAAATGGGCGATCCAACTGTGGGGGTACGGAAGTACACCGTTTAGTTCATTTGATACCGAGAGTAATCACAGACCTTTAACGTGGCGATCCTTCACACTTCCGATGGGTTGGCTGACAGAGAAAGATCTGGAGACCCGGGAGCATGAGGAACAACAGACGATAGAATGGGCCAGAACAAAAGGATTGGAAGGAGCAAGGAACGATATTATCGCCAAAAACGGTAAAGGAACAAAAATTATAAGTGAAAAAATTTTGCATGAGAAGAAAGAGAATGGTAAAGTTTATATGAAAGTCTTATTTGAAGTAGAAGAAAGCATTGCGGAAGAACTTCCGCTAGTCCATAGTCAAGGAGAATGAGGATATTTGTCAGAGCAAACACGCAGCATACAAATCTCCCTCCAGAGTGCGGGAGAGGGCCAATCTCTTTTTGGACCCCAAGATACTTTTCTTAAACTGATTGAATCCGAGATTCCCGCCCAGATTGCATCCCGTGAAGCGGAGATCGTGATTTTTGGCAACGCACAGCAGGTGGAATCGCTTGAACAATTATTTGATGTGTTACTGCAATTGATACGCAACGGATATGTGTTAACCGAAAGAGATGTGAAGTATGCGATTGAACTTGCCAAGGATATGCGGGCAGACCAGCTATTGGATCTGTTCAAGGGTGAGATTACGACGACATACCGAGGTAAACCAATCCGTGTTAAAACCATTGGACAGAAGCACTATGTAACTACAATTAAAAAACGTGATATTGTATTTGGGATTGGTCCTGCCGGTACGGGGAAAACCTACCTTGCTGTTGTCCTGGCTGTTGCCGCAATTAAAGAAGGCAGCGTCAAACGCATTGTACTCACACGGCCTGCTGTTGAAGCGGGAGAAAGTCTTGGTTTTTTGCCAGGTGATCTTCAGGAAAAGGTAGACCCGTATCTGAGACCGCTGTACGATGCCCTATATGACGTTATGGGACAAGAACAGACCGCGAAGGCACTGGAGCGTGGGTTAATTGAAATTGCGCCACTAGCCTACATGCGGGGGCGTACCTTGGATGACTCGTTCATCATTCTAGATGAAGCACAGAACACAACGCCGGAACAGATGAAGATGTTTCTAACCCGTCTTGGTTTTGGCTCCAAAATGGTCATCACCGGAGACGTGACACAGATTGATTTACCGCGTGGTAAGAAATCCGGGCTTGTGGAAGCGAATACGATCTTGAACGAAGTTGAAGAGATTGGATTTGTGCATTTTGCCGAGCAAGATGTTGTGCGGCATTCTCTCGTCCAGAAAATTATCGTGGCTTACAACCACGCCGCAGAAAATCAAGCATAGAAAGGGATTGTCTAAAGTGACCTCGAAGGAACCGTCAAAAGGCAAATCTTTTCAGAATAAGGCTACAGGATGGAAGTATAGCGTGTGGGCACGCTATCTTCTGTTTTTGTTTCTGGTGATACTTTTCTACGTGAGTCTGGCTTCCAAGCTGCTCCCTGAGCGGTATGATATTCAGGAAGGTACACGGAGTGAAGTGGATATTGCTGCACCCATGCAGATTCCGAATAACAAGGCGACACTCAAAGCACAGGAAGAAGCTGCTGAACGTGTACAGCCGATATTTCAGATCGTGCAGATGCGAAATGAAAATCTCATGACGACCCTGCTTGATCGTGTAGATCGATTGAATCAGGATGATCAGATTTCAAGTCAGGACAAGATTGATATTTATCGGGATGAAATTCCGCAGCGTCAGAAGGACTTTGTGACTAACTATATCAATAATAATCGGAAAGCCGGTACATACTCCGAGACTCTGTTGGAAGAGATCAGAAACGTGGTACAGGAGCAAAGCTACCGTATTCCCGAAGAAACCTACATCAAGATCTCACGTCTGACATCGGATGATATCCAGGAGATGAAACCCGTTGCGAGGGATATTGTTGCCCGGTTAATGACGGATCAGATCAGTGATGCAACTACAGCCCGTGCCAAAGTAGCTGAGATGGTGAGTGTCAGCTCTCTTAGTAAGCGTACGCAACGTGAGGTCGTGCAAGAGCTTGCCCGCCTCGTTGTGACTGCTAATCGCTTCTACGATGAAGAGGGAACCAAGGAAGCGAAAGTGCAGGCGCGTGAGAACACGCAAACCGTCTTTATCAAGCAAGGCGACACTTTAGTTGCCAAAGGTGAGATGATCACCCCGGAGATGTATACTTTGCTGGATGAGAATGATTTGCTGAAAAATGAAGTGAACTACTGGCCACAGCTTGGTCTTCTTATGTTTTCCTGCCTGTTGTCAGCAGCAATTCTGATGTATATTCAGCAATGCAGCGGAACGCATTTCAAATATAACAATGCGCAGCTGTTGATGCTTGTTCTCATTTTTATTATTACAATTGTGGTTATGCATGTGACGGCGATTATTCAAACCAATGAGAGGTCGTATGTGGGCTTCCTTGCACCTGTTGCGGTAGGGGCAATGTTAATTGCGCTGTTGCTGGATACGTCGCTTGCCTTTGTATGTTCGATATTGATCGGTATGTTGTCCAGTATCATTTTGAACACGCATCAGGGTCAGCTTTTTGACTTCGAACTAGGGTTCTTCGCTGTAGTAGTTTCGTTTGTTGCGATCTTTGCAACTCATCGGGCTAGCCAGCGATCAACGATTCTGAAAGGGGCCATTATGGTCTGCCTGTTCGGGTCGATCGCCGTCTTCACCCTGGCTTTGATTGACTCGGGAGACTGGAACCGCACCACGACACTGTATGGTGTTGGGTTTGCATTTGCGGGTGGTGTATTAACTGCCATATTGGTCATTGGGCTGATGCCATTTTTCGAAACTTCATTTGGCATTTTGTCAGCGCTCAAACTGGTGGAACTGTCCAATCCGAACCATCCGCTGTTACGCAAGTTGCTCACGGAGACACCGGGTACCTATCATCACAGCGTTATGGTAGGGAATCTGTCCGAAGCTGCTGCAGAAGCCATTGGGGCTAACGGATTGCTCTGCCGGGTAGGTTCGTATTATCATGATATTGGCAAGACGAAGCGGCCCATCTATTTTATTGAGAATCAGAACAATATGGAGAATCCGCATGATTCAATTGATCCAAAACTGAGCAAGTCCATTATCGTTGCCCATGCGCGCGATGGGGTGGAAATGCAGAAGGATTACAAACTGCCCAGACCTATTCGGGATATTGCAGAACAGCATCACGGCACAACATTTCTTCACTATTTCTATCACAAAGCACTGCGCCAAGCGGAAGAAGCAGGCGTTGAACCTGATTTCACGGAAGAAGATTTCCGTTACCCTGGGCCGAAGGCTCAGTCCAAGGAATCAGCTATTGTTGGCATTGCTGATAGTGTGGAGGCTGCTGTGAGATCTTTGCGCAAACCGACCGTGGAACAAGTGGAGTCCATGATTGAGAAGATTATTAAAGGACGATTGGACGATCATCAATTCAATGATTGTGACCTTACGATGCGTGAACTGGATATCGTCGCCAGAACATTGAAGGAAACGGTGATGGGTATCTTCCACTCTCGGATAGAATATCCGGAGGAGATTAAGAAACCAAAGCCGACTTCACCTGAAGCAGGTTAATTCAATAATAGTTCATGTTCAAAAGGTTCGGTTTTCAGTGCCGAAGAAGATGGGATGAAGCTAGAAAGGCTTTTTGAACAACCTCTAATATGAGCAGACAGGAGTTATGAAAGAATGAGTCTTAATCTGGCATGGAATAATGAACAACAGGATAAAGAAATAACAGAACCGATGATTGCAATGCTGGAACAGTTGCTGAATCTCGCCGGGGAAGCGGAAGGTGTTGCAGACGGGGAAGTCGCTCTGACTTTTGTGAACGATGAGCAGATCCATGAGTTGAACCGTGATTATCGCGGTATTGACCGTCCTACGGATGTATTATCTTTTGCAATGAACGAAACGGTGGATGAAGAGCTTGATATTATCTATGAGCTTGACGAAGATGAGGAAATGGAAGAAATGCCGGATGTTCTTGGAGACATCATCATTTCCGTACCACGGACCATCCTGCAAAGTGAGGAGTATGGACACTCATTTGAACGTGAACTTGGTTTTCTGTTTGTCCATGGTTTCTTGCACCTGCTCGGATATGACCATCAGGATGAAACAAGTGAGGCTGAAATGATGGGCAAACAAGAAGCCGTATTGGCCCAGGCCGGGTTGACACGATAATGAAAAGGCGCTCCTGGGGTCTGGTATTCCGCAATGCTGCGGAAGGAATCGCATATGGGTTGCGGACTCAGCGTAATGTGAGAGTTCACACGGGAGTGGCTATTTTGATGTGTGTAGCCGGCTTTTTTTTCAGAATCTCAAGAACGGATTGGATGTTTGTGCTGACCGCTGTCTTTTTGGTTCTGGTGACTGAATTGATGAATACGGCTGTAGAGGCAGCAGTTGATTTGGCACATCCCCATATCCATCCGCTGGCAAAAGCGGCGAAGGATACCGCGGCCGGGGCAGTTCTGCTGGCTGCGGTATTCGCCGTCATCATCGGTTGTATCGTTTTTATTAAGCCGGTGATGAGCTGGCTTGGTTTGTACTGATTTTGTGGTAACTTTGTTTTGATTCGTTTGGTTTGATTGGTTTCGTTTCAATTTGCTTTGCTTTTAAATACTACACACTAATATAAAGTTACTTGATGCAAACACGATAACGGAGAGGTCAGAAGAAACCTGAAGAAACGGAGTGTGCGCCTTTATCACCGGATTTTCCCTTATTAAAAGGGATCAAAAAAATCTGGGGATAACAGCGCTCGGAAGGTTGTTCTGACAGCGGAGTGTCCAGTGTAAATGCACTAGTTTGATTTTATATTGCACCCTAAGGGAGAGAATATGATGGATAACAGTTTGCTAATGCAAGAAGCAATTAAGGCACGTACGAAGGCATATACGCCTTACTCCCATTTTGGTGTAGGTGCGGCTTTGCTTGACAGTGAAGGGCATGTGCATCATGGTTGTAATATTGAGAATGCTGCGTACACTCCAGGCAACTGTGCTGAACGTACAGCGATGTTCAGTGCCATTGCAGGTGGGCAGAAGCCTCGCAGCTTCAAAGCGATTGCCATTGTGGGAGATACGGATGGTCCGATTGCTCCATGTGGTGTATGTCGTCAGGTGATGTACGAGCTGTGTGAACCCGATATGAAAGTTATCTTGGGGAATATGAAAGGTGATCTGCAAGAGACCACCGTTGCTGAACTGTTACCTTGGGCTTTTGGGCCTTCTGATCTCAATTCTGCCAAAAAATAAACCAATATTCCAGGCCTAGGCGCCTGAGGAGGAACATATGAAAAAACAAGCATTTAAATCCGGTTTTGTAGCTATTATTGGACGTCCGAACGTAGGTAAATCCACACTGATGAACCAGGTGATCGGTCAGAAAATTGCGATCATGTCGGACAAGCCGCAAACCACTCGTAACAAAATTCATGGTGTGTACACATCTGAACATCAGCAAATCGTATTCCTCGACACCCCGGGGATTCACAAACGTCAATCCAAACTGGGCGATTACATGAACCAGACTGCTCTGAACACGCTTGGAGAAGTGGAAGCAGCACTGTTCCTGATTGACGCTTCGGAAGGTATGGGTGGCGGTGACCGTTATATTGCGGAACAGTTGAAAAATATCCGTACACCGGTCATTCTTGTCATGAATAAAATTGACAAAATCGAGCCGGAAGCGCTGCTTCCTCTTATCGAGGAGTATCGCAAGTTACATGATTTCGCTGAAATTGTGCCTGTTTCTGCCATGCTCGGCAGTAATGTAAGCACCTTATTGGAACAGCTCGGCAAGTATTTGCCAGAAGGTCCACAGTACTATCCGGATGACCAGGTTACTGACCATCCAGAGCAGTTTGTATGTGCGGAATTGATTCGTGAGAAAATTTTGCAGATGACTCGCGAAGAAGTGCCGCACTCCATTGCTGTAACAATTGAGGATATGAAAGTACAGGATAACGGTGTTGTTTATATCTCAGCCGTCATTTTTGTGGAGCGGGATTCACAAAAAGGGATCATCATCGGGAAGCAGGGTGCCCTTTTGAAAGAAGTGGGTAAACGAGCTCGTCATGACATTCAAAACCTGCTTGGTTCCAAAATTTTCATGGACCTGTGGGTTAAAGTGAAAAAAGACTGGAGAAATCAGGATCGAGTTCTGCGTGATCTTGGCTTTGGCCGCGAATAATCACCGGATTTGTATCCATTAATTGCAACACATAGTTTACCTTGCAAGACTCCATCCTATTTGGTAGATGCAGACGTCATTTCCGAAGAGAGGATGAAATTCCGATGCGAGATTTTTCGTGGAAGGTTTTTGCGATGACGGGGGATGTAGAGTCCTATTTGTTATATACCGAGGCGTGTAACTCGTTAGGACAGGAGTCGGATCATGCAAGGGAAGTGATTGAAGATGAAGAAGCCGAAGGATAATTGGCTGATTCGGGAATGGTTAGGTGACGAGGCATGCTATACAGGGTGGAAGGGATTGTCATCCGCAGCATGGACTACGGCGAAGGGAACAAAATCATTACGCTTTGCACCGAAAGCGGCGGGAAAGTAGGGGTACTCGTCCGCGGTGCCAAAAAGCCCAAGAGCCGACATGCTGCACTGGTGCAGCCGTTTACGTATGGTCAATATGTATATTTTCGCAATACAGGTCTAGGCACACTGAACGCTGGAGAAATTGTTGAATCCTATCATGAGTTGCGTGAAGATCTGGTCAAGGCCTCTTATGCTTCTTATGCGTGTGAACTATTGGATCGTGTACTTCAGGATGAAGAGACAGGTGCTTTTTGGTTCAAGCAGTTGAAGGCGTGCTTGCAAGCGTTGAAGGAGGAGAAAGATCCGATTGTCATAACAAGTCTGTACGAAATGAAGATATTACAGGCAGCCGGTTATGGTCCGCAGTTTGACGAGTGCATCTCCTGCAATCAGGAGCGACCGGATGAGCAGTTGTTTGTAAGTCCAAGACTTGGTGGTGTCCTGTGTCGTGCATGCAAACATTTCGATCCTCCAGCGATGTCAGTCAGTCCAAAGGCTCTGAAATTGTTACGTTTGTTCGCACAGTTGGATCTGCAGCGTTTGGGAAATATATCAGTGAGTGAATCTACCCGTGATGAGATCAAAAAGCTGATGCGTGCTTTTATGGATCATCAGCTTGGTCTGAATCTTAAATCCCGTTCTTTCCTCGATCAGATGGAGAAGTACGGGATTTGAGGCGTTTTTGTGGGAGTGAAACTATATCTTGACTTCATACTAGATTTTATATATTATGAAATATAATTTCTCTTTATGAGACATGCATTGAACGAGAGAGTAGAAGTCTGGATTTATTGCATTTATGGAGACAAGTCGTTGTATGACACTTGCAATCATGGATGAGCGAGCCGGGGATGGTGGAAGCCTGGCTGAATCGGTCTTTGAAACGGCACTCGGGAGCATGAATGGACACGGAAAAGTGGGCTGGAACGAACAGGATCATCTTGTTTGATCCAAGCCAAGTAGGGTGGAACCGCGGGAATAGCTCTCGTCCCTACGTCTGTACAACAGGCGTAGGACGGGGGCTATTTATTGTTGTCTGCACCGTTCTAAGCTTGCCAACAAACCATCGAAAAGGAGCATGATTATGAATTTTCAGCAGATGATTCTAACGCTGCAACAATTCTGGGCCGAGCATAACTGTATTATTGTCCAGCCATACGATACGGAAAAAGGGGCAGGTACGATGAACCCGATGACCTTTTTGCGTTCGCTTGGACCCGAACCTTGGAAAGTGGCCTATGTGGAGCCTTCCCGTCGTCCTTCGGACGGACGTTATGGCGAGAACCCTAACCGGCTGTACCAGCATCACCAGTTCCAGGTAATCATCAAGCCTTCTCCAGACAATATTCAGGAAATTTACTTGGAAAGTCTGAAACGCCTGGGTATTGATCCGCTCAAACATGATATTCGGTTTGTCGAAGATAACTGGGAGAATCCTTCCCTTGGTTGTGCAGGTCTTGGTTGGGAAGTATGGTTGGACGGAATGGAAATTACTCAATTTACGTATTTCCAACAGGTTGGTGGAATTGAGACAAATCCGGTAGCTGTTGAAATTACGTATGGTATGGAGCGTTTGGCTTCTTACATTCAGAATAAAGAGAATGTGTTTGATCTGGAGTGGGTGGAAGGTATCACTTATGGTGATGTATTCCGTCAGCCAGAATTTGAACACTCTAAATATACATTTGAAGTATCTGATGTCAAAATGCTGTTTACACTCTTCAACATGCATGAAGAAGAAGCAAACAAGGCTATGGCACAGCATCTGGTGTTCCCGGCATATGACTATGTGTTGAAATGTTCCCACACATTCAATTTGTTGGATGCACGTGGAGCCATCAGTGTAACTGAACGTACGGGTTACATCACACGTGTCCGTAATCTGGCTCGCCAAGTCGCTGCAACATATATGGAAGAGCGTGAGAAGCTAGGCTTCCCGCTGATCAAGAAAGGGGGAGCCGAGCATGTCTAAGGATCTGTTGTTTGAAATCGGACTGGAAGAAGTACCTGCACGTTTCATGCGCGCAGCGATTGCGCAGCTGCAAGAGCGTGTCGTGAAATGGCTTGATGCATCCCGCATTGCTTATGGTGAAGTGAATGCGTATGCTACACCTCGCCGACTGGCTGTTTTGATCCAGAATGTGGCTGATAAGCAGGAAGATATAGAGGAAGAAGTAAAAGGTCCTTCACGCAAAATTGCCCTGGACGACAGTGGCAATTGGAGCAAGGCTGCACTCGGTTTCGCGCGAAGTCAAGGTGTTGAACCGGACCAGTTCACATTCAAGGAACTGAACGGTGTCGAATATATCTATGCAATGAAGTCCAGTAAAGGTGTGGAGACGGCTTCTGTGATTGGCGAAGGATTGCTTTCTGTATTGCATGCCATGACGTTCCCGAAATTTATGCGTTGGGCTTCCTATGATTTCAAATTTGTACGTCCAATCCGCTGGATTGTGGCTATGCTGGGCAGTGATGTCATCGATCTGGAAGTGACAGGTGTGAAGTCGGGTAATGTAACTCGCGGACATCGTTTCCTCGGTAAGGAGGCCGTGATCTCCACTCCGTCTTCATACGTGGAAGTGCTGCGTTCAGAGCATGTCATTGCAGATATTCAGGAACGTGAACAGATGATTGTATCCCAGATTCAAGCATTGGCTGCTGAGAAAAAATGGGATATTGCGATTAAGGAAGATTTGTTAGAGGAAGTCCTGTTCCTGGTGGAAACACCTACCGTATTGTTCGGGACATTCGATTCTTCATTCTTGAATATTCCACAAGAAGTATTGATTACTTCCATGCGTGAGCATCAGCGTTATTTCCCTGTACTGGACAATGAAGGACAATTGTTGCCATTCTTCGTGACAGTACGTAACGGTGGAAGTGATTCACTGGATGTTATTGCAAAAGGGAATGAGAAAGTACTGCGTGCACGTCTGTCGGATGCCAAGTTCTTCTATGAGGAAGACCAGAAGTTACAGATTAAGGATGCATTGTCGAAGCTGGAAAGTATCGTCTTCCAGGAAGAGCTGGGAACGGTTGGAGATAAAGTGCGCCGTATTCGCAAAATTGCCGATGGAATTGCTGCTAAACTGCAAGTATCCGCTGATGTTGCCGAGTCGGTCAGCCGCTCAGCAGATATCTGCAAATTCGATCTGGTGACACTGATGGTGGGTGAATTCCCGGAACTGCAAGGTGTGATGGGTGAGGATTACGCTCGTAAATCCGGCGAAAAAGAAGAAGTGGCCAAAGCGGTATTTGAACACTATCAGCCACGTTTCGCTGGAGAGCAATCCCCTGCTTCTCTTGTCGGTGCCATTGTGAGTGCTGCGGACAAAATGGATACAATCGTTGGTTGTTTCTCCATTAACATCATTCCAACGGGATCTCAAGATCCGTATGCACTGCGCCGTCAGGCTGCAGGTATTGTACAGATTTTGCTGGATCACAAGCTTCCGCTGACATTGTCAGACGTATTCGGAGTAGCACTTCAAGTACATGCACAGATGAACCTGTTGAAACGTGCAGATGAAGAGGTGCGTAAAGACTTGCAAGACTTCTTTGGTCTTCGTGTGAAAAAATTGTTGTCTGAAACCGTTCGTTACGACGTAGTGGATGCAGTAATCTCTTGCGGATTCGATGATATTAGTGCTGTAGTTCCAAAAGGTGAAGCGTTGATGGCGGCTGTTCTGACGGGAGACGCATTCAAAACAACGGTTGAATCGTTCAACCGTGTGGGTAACCTGGCAGCCAAAGCATCCACTGCTTCTGTACATCCAGAACTGTTCACAGAAGATGGAGAGCGACAGCTACACGAGGCATGGAGCAGAACGAATGCAGAATATCGTCAGGCGTTGACTCAGCACGATGCTGCTGAGGCACTGGCTATTGCATCTGCTTGGAAAGATGGGATTACCTCATTCTTCGATTCGGTCATGGTTATGGCTGAAGATGAGGCTGTTCGTGCGAATCGACTTGCCTTGCTTGCGGCTATTGATCGCGACTTGAAAGGATTTGCTGATTTTTCCAAGTTGGTTTGGTAATTGGGCGTATTTCATGAGTCCTTTTCCACAGACTTGGAGCAAAGCTAAAATTCAGTATTAAAGAAGGATATATGAGGGTATAAATATACGGAACGGGTTGTGAAATGTATTTTTGACAACCGCTCCGTATTTTAGCCTTTGATTTCCCTTGTTGTGGCAGAAGGATTTTGCCTGGCCGGGGTCGTATATTACAATATGCAGCTATTTTTATGAAACCGGGTGGTCTGGGTTTGAGTGAGTTGAATGTACGTCATATTGTTGTGGATGGTGATGCTTGCCCGGTGAAAACCGAGATTGCGCAAACCGCTCGCCTTTTCAACATCCCTGTATTGTTAGTCTCTTCATTTGATCATTTGCTTCAAGGGGGAGAAGGGGTGCGTACCGTGCAAGTGGATCGCAGTGATCAGAGCGCAGATCTCTATATTGCTAATCATATTAAGCCATATGATGTGGTTATCACTCAGGACTATGGACTTGCGGCACTTGCGCTCGGCAAACGTTGTTATGTTTTATCCTTTCGTGGTCGTGAGTTTAACGACCGTGACATTGATTTCATGTTGGATTCTCGTCATACTGCGGCCAAAGCACGAAAAAGAGGCCACTACGGGAAAGGCCCAAAGCCTTTCACAGAGCAGGATCGTGAAATTTTTCAACATAAACTGACAAAACTTTTAAAAGATTTGCAGGAGAATGTGTAAGTTTATCGAATTATATTTACGTGTTGAAGAGATGAAGGTGGCCAGAGATGAGTACCGGACAAGGCGGTATACCCGAAAGTATTATTGAATCGGTGTTGCAGCAGAATGATATTGTCGATACGGTGAGCCGATTTGTGCATCTGACCAAGCAGGGGAAGTATATGAAAGGCCTCTGTCCTTTTCATTCCGAGAAGACGCCTTCGTTCACCGTTACACCTGAGAAACAAATTTTCTACTGCTACGGTTGCGGCACGGGTGGAAATGCCATCAAATTCAGGATGGAAATCGAAGGGTTATCCTTTCCCGAGGCTGTCAAAACGATGGCGGAAGAAAGTCACATCTCTATGGGGGACTGGCAAGGGCGTGAATCTGCTCATGTGAATCCGGAGACTGAACGTCTGTTGGAGGCTTATGAGCTTACCGCGAAGCTGTATCATTTTTTGTTGAAAAATACAGAGCACGGCAAGTCAGCCATGGAATATTTACGCTCCAGAGGTTTTGGCGACAAGTTGATTGACCAGTTCCAGATTGGTTTCGCACCAAATCGTTGGGACACACTTGTACAATTTCTTGAAAAACGTAATTACCCGCTCGAAGAAATGGAAAAGGGTGGACTTCTATCTCCGCGAAATGAAGGTCAGGGATATGTGGACCGATTCCGAGACCGGATCATGTTCCCGATTAATGGCAGGAGCGGTAAGCCAATTGCATTTGCAGGACGCATATTGGGAGATGGGCAACCGAAATATCTAAATTCACCGGAAACCCGGTTATTTAACAAAAGCCGTGTTCTCTATAATCTGCATCAGGCCAAAAATGCAATTCGCAAACAAAGACAAGCCATTTTGTTCGAGGGATATGGTGATGTCATCTCCGCATGGGATCAGGACATCCAGAATGGTGTAGCGGCAATGGGTACTGCGCTAACCGAGAATCAGGCACTGATGCTCAAAGGCATGTGCGACGAAGTCATCATATGTTATGACGGCGACAAAGCAGGACAGGCTGCTGCACTCAAAAACTTCCCCATTCTTGAGGAAGCCGGATTGCAGGTCAAAGTGGCTCTCATTCCCGAGGGACTTGACCCGGATGATTTTATTCGGAAGCATGGTGGTGAACGGTTCCGAAACCAGATTGTGGACGGTGCCGTGACAACTACAAAATTTAAACTTATAAACTTGAAAAAAAGCCATATACTGCTAGAGGGTGGCGGACAAATCGCCTATTCGAAAGAAGCAGTAAAATTGATTGCCCCCTTGCCTTCTCCAACAGAAAGGGAAGTGTATCTTCGTGAACTGGCTGCAGAAGTGGACGTATCCTTCGAAACATTGAAGCAGGAGTGTAATGAAGAACGGGAGGCGATGAAAAATAACCTCCAGTTTGGGGATAATAACCCGAAAAGGTGGAATAATGGTAGGCAACAAAATAGGCAGGTGCCTACACCCAATCTGTTGCCGGCTTATCACGCTGCTGAACGCAAACTGATTGCCTGGATGTTGCAGGATGATGAGGCTGCCCAGTACGTGAATGAGCATCTTGGTGAAGCTTTTAACTTGGATGATCATGCAGCTATTGCTGCTTATCTATATGCCTACTATGCGCAAGGCAAACCGTCGGATACAAGCCGCTTTATGTCTTCACTGCATGACGATCGCTTGGAAAAAACGGTCAGTTCAATCTCAATGATGGATGGTCCGGGTGAATGGAGTATTCAAATGCTCGATGATTGCATCAGGGAAGTGCTGAAGTATCCACGTAAGAAAGAGTATGATTTGAAAAAAGAAGAAATGATTGCTGCCGAGCGGGCAGGCGATTCTGTACGCGCGGCACAAATTGCAATTGAAATGATTGCCCTAGAGAGACAGTGAATGTCTGATTATTAGATGTTTCTAGGGAGGAGGGAGTCGAGTTATGGCGAATGATCAGCATACTGAACTAGAAACAGAATTGACACTGGATCAGGTTAAAGATCAATTGATTGAATCAGGTAAGAAAAGAGCTTCGCTGAATTACAAGGAAATTATTGAGAAACTCTCTCCTTTTGAGCAGGATGCAGAGCAAATGGATGAGTTCTATGAGCAACTGAGTGATCTGGGTATCGATGTAGTGAATGAGAATGATGAAGAGGTTACACTGCGTCCTAGTGAAGATTCCGAGAACAACACCAGAGAGGGAGAGGACGAATTCCACTTTGATGATGATCTGAGCTTGCCGCCAGGTATCAAAATCAATGACCCTGTCCGTATGTATCTCAAGGAAATTGGTCGTGTGCCATTGTTGTCGGCAGATGATGAAGTACAACTGGCCAAACGGATTGAGAACGGGGATGAAGAAGCCAAACGTCGTCTGGCTGAAGCGAACCTGCGTCTCGTAGTCAGTATCGCCAAGCGTTACGTTGGACGTGGCATGTTGTTCCTTGATTTGATTCAGGAAGGTAACATGGGTCTGATCAAAGCGGTTGAGAAGTTTGACCACAAAAAAGGATACAAGTTCAGTACGTATGCTACATGGTGGATTCGCCAAGCGATCACTCGTGCTATTGCTGACCAGGCGCGTACCATTCGTATTCCTGTACACATGGTAGAGACGATTAATAAGCTGATCCGGGTATCCCGTCAGCTGTTGCAGGAACTTGGACGTGAACCAACACCAGAAGAAATCGCTGCTGAGATGGATCTGAGTGTGGAAAAAGTTCGTGAAATTACGAAGATTGCACAGGAACCGGTTTCTCTGGAAACACCAATCGGTGAGGAAGATGATTCCCATCTGGGTGACTTCATTGAGGATCAGGAAGCACTTGCTCCGGCAGATGCTGCTGCGTATGAGTTGCTGAAAGAACAGCTCGAAGATGTACTGGATACACTGACTGAGCGTGAAGAGAATGTTCTTCGTCTACGTTTTGGTCTGGACGATGGACGGACGAGAACGCTGGAAGAAGTGGGCAAGGTATTTGGTGTTACGCGTGAGCGTATTCGTCAGATTGAAGCCAAGGCTCTTCGTAAATTGCGCCACCCGAGTCGTAGTAAACGACTCAAAGATTTCCTCGAATAATCGAACTATGGGAGACTTTCCGCAAGACGCTTTAGCGGCGGCGGGGTCTCCTTTATTTTTAATTTGAACGTCTTGATTTCTTGGTTTTGGAAATTCATCCTTGAAATGTTTGATTGGATTTTATTTTATCGCTTTTCCTTGTTCAATGCAAATCAATAAATTAAATGAATGGTGTAGGTGCTTCATGAAACTTTCGAATCGATTACAGCGAATACATGATCAAATTCCCGATGGTAGCCGCATGGCTGATATCGGTTCAGACCACGCGCTGCTGCCAGTAGCCGCAATCCGCAGTGGGAAAGCCGCAAATGCAGTAGCCGGGGAAGTTAATCCTGGGCCTTATGATGCTGCATGCAAACAAGTCAGTGATGCTGGCCTGAAAGAAAAAATAACGGTACGCCGTGGAGACGGATTAGATGTGATCTCTGCGGGAGAAGTGGATGTCATTACCATTGCAGGTATGGGTGGTGCTCTGATTGCTTCTATTTTGGATCGAGGCATATCCAAACTGGAAGGCGTCCAGTTACTTATTTTGCAACCGAATGTGGGAGAGGATATTCTCAGACGCTGGTTGCTGGAGCATCACTGGGTGGTTGTAGCAGAACAGTTGCTCGAAGAAGATGGAAAGATCTATGAGATTATAACGGCGATGCCACAATCCGTAAGCCCGATTGCAAATGAAGAAGTGTATCGTGCACGTCCGCTTCAAGGCGGGGCAAAATTGACGGAAGATTTGCTGCTGCGGATGGGACCCTATTTGGTGGATCGTCCAACGGATGTATTTTTTGCGAAATGGGAAAGTGAGATCATCAAATTGCAAGGGGTTGTAAACTCCATCTCCAAATCCGATCAGGATTCTTCTCGGGACAAGGCAGCTGAGGTAGAGCGGCTTATCGCAAACTTGAAGGAGGTTTTGGCATGTTTGCCAAAGGTCAAACTGTAATTCAACTGATGGAGCAGCTTGCTCCCAAACATCTGGCTGTACCGGATGACCGGATTGGTCTACAGCTCGGCAGTTTGCAAAAAGAAATCAGCCATGTGTTGGTTGCATTGGATGTGACGGACGAAGTGGTGGACGAAGCGATTCGCATCGGTGCCAACCTGATTATCGCGCATCACGCCATCATTTTCAGACCAGTTAAGTCATTGAGTACAGATACACCTATGGGTAAATTGTATGAAAAGCTGATTAAGCATGATATTGCTGTTTATATCAGTCATACGAACCTGGATGTGGCCGAGGGTGGTATGAATGACTGGATGGCCGAGGCACTTGGCATCGACAGTAAAGAATCGTTGGAAGATGTACACACAGATCATCTGTACAAGCTGGCTGTATTTGTCCCACGTACGCATCATGAACAGGTGCTTCAAGCGGTTCTTGAAGCCGGAGCGGGGAGTATCGGCCAATACAACAAGTGCAGCTTCAACACGGAAGGTACAGGAACGTTTGTACCTGGTGAAGGGACTGAGCCGTTTATCGGAACCAAAGGGCAGATGGAACGTGTGGAAGAAATGCGGATTGAGACCATCGTACCCCAAAGTCTGAGAAGTAAGGTCGTTCAGGCGATGCTTAAGGCTCATCCGTATGAGGAAGTGGCCTACGACCTCTATGCTATGGATTTAAAGGGCCGTACGCTCGGTTTGGGACGCTTGGGGCCCCTTAGGGAGCCTAAGACATTAGGTGAGCTGGTGGAGGTCGTGAAGACCCAATTCAATGTGCCTCATGTACGTGTTGTAGGAGATCTGAACAAGCAGATCAAAAAAGCAGCGGTTCTTGGCGGCTCTGGCAGCCGTTACGCGCTCACTGCACGTTTCAAAGGTGCGGATGTTATTGTGACCGGAGATATTGATTATCACACGGCTCATGATGCGTTAATGGCAGGTATGTGTATCATCGACCCGGGACATAATTCCGAGAAGATTATGAAACCCAAAACAGCCGATTGGCTTCGTTCCCGTTTGGAAGAGAAACGATATGATACGCAAGTTACTGCTTCAGAGGTCAATACGGAAGTATTCCAGTTTATCTAAAAAGACAGTTGTTGTGTGATTCCCAGTAATATTAAGCTTGTCTGGGAACCCAAATGCCTGTATACTATGTAATGTTGTTCGGAAAGCTTGACAGACAATCGCTGGTGGCCTTTGTTGCCACGAGAGGAAAGTCCGGGCTCCACAGGGCAGGATGCTGGATAACGTCCAGTCAGCGCGAGTTGAAGGATAGTGCCACAGAAATGGACCGCCGATGGCCGGATTTTCCGGCACAGGCAAGGATGGAACCGAGGTGTAAGAGACCCCGAGGAACGCTGGTGACTTCGTTCCTGGTAAACCCCATCTGGAGCAAGACCTAATGGGACACAGTCGCCTCTTCGGAGGAGGCAGCCTTAGCCCGAGGTGTGTCTAGGTTGGTCGCTTGAGCTGTGCAGCAATGTATGGCCTAGATAGATGATTGTCGCTTCTGGTGGGAGGGTAGTTCCCGTATGAACCACGAAGAGCACAGAACCCGGCTTACGGTAAGCTTTCCCAACTGCAACAACACCATAACAACTAGCTACACAATGTAGTCCACCTATCAGTCGAGGACAATCCGTGTGATTCACCGATGGCCTGACTGATCAGAAGGACCCATGACCATCTAAAAAACATAATTCCTGTTGATAACAGGTTCTATAAAAAAAGGAGGCAGTTCCGAGATTCTCGGGCCTGCCTCCTTTTTTGTTGCTCATATCAAGTTTTGGACGTGCCTGGTGTTTTCAGACACGCCCTAATTAATCTCATACGCAAAATATAGGGCAACGTTTATGACAGTTCATTACAGTGTAACAACACTGTCCGATGTTAACGAAGCATGCCAGCGTTGGATGGCGCGATCCATTCTTTCCACGGCTTCCGGAAGGAGCTCAGGGTCCGTATGAGTAAAGTTGATACGCATGCGGTTTAACTCTGGTGTACCTGCATAGAAGGAATCACCTGGCACAATGCACACTTTCTCCTGGATACCATAAGTGAACAGATTGCTTGCCAGCATGCCTTCAGGCAGTTGTAGCCACAAGAACATGCCACCTTGTGGTGAATTCCACGAGATGCCTTCCCAAGCTTTGGCTGCCATAAGAGTAGTCAGAGTTTTCATTCGTTGTTCGTAATCCTCTGAAACATGGCGAATATGCGCATCCAGATCGAATGATTCAAGCAGCGCATGAAGCGCTCTTTGGTCAATGCTGCTGGAATGCAAGTCGGCACCTTGTTTGGCTCGTGCTGCCATTTTGACAATATCGGGAGCAGCCAGTATCCAGCCCGTACGAAGGCCAGGTGCTACCGTTTTGGAAAATGTGCTGGTGTAGATAACATTGGAAGGGCCGTCATAGGATACTGCATCCAGTTCTGCGAGAGCAGGGACATCCAATTGCTCCGGATTGAAGCGAATTTCACCATAGGGATCATCTTCCAGAATGAGTACACCATACTTGCGGCACAGATCCACAGCCTGCTGTCTTCTTTCTCGTGACCATACTTTTCCTGTAGGATTGGAGAACGTTGGGTTAATATAAACAAGTTTTGGACGATGCAACTGAAGTTGTTCCTCCAGAGATTCAGGCAACATACCGTGATCATCACAGGCTACGCCGTGAGATTCAGCCTGATAGGAATGAATGACTTGCAGAGCAGCGAGGTAGGTCGGTGATTCAACCAATACGCGGTCACCCGGGTCGAGAAGGATGCGGCAAACCAAGTCAATGGATTGCTGTGAACCCGTAGTGAGAAGCATGTGATCGGGTGAAGCGGGAATGCCCTTGGATTCAAGACGTTCGGCGATTTTGGCGCGAAGAGGACGGTAACCTTCAGTCTCCGCATATTGAAGAGCGGCTGCTCCGCTCATAAATACTTTTTCATACGCAACGCGGATGGCTTCCAGCGGGAATGAAGTCTGGGCTGGTAATCCACCGGCTAGTGAGATCATTCCAGGTGCCTGAGCGGCCTGGAGCATGTCGCGAACGACAGAGGACGGGGTGTTTTGTGCCATTTTGGACCAAGGGATACTCATGTTATTCTCATCTCCTGTTATTCACTGTTATACTGATATTATAAACTATAATAGACGGACTGCACTATAACAGTAAAATGAAGATCATAACAGTTGGGGGAGCAACCATGCATATTGAATTAAAACGGGGAAGCAGTACCAAATTGTACGTGCAGATTGCGCTAACGATTGCCGATCGCATCCGATCAGGACTCATTGAACCCGGAACCCGACTTCCTTCTGTTCGTAAAATGACCGCGGATTTGGGTGTCAGCCTGGTCACTGTATCTAAAGCGTATGCTGAACTTGAAGCGATTCAATTGATCACCTGCTCCCAGGGGAAAGGTTGTTATGTGAGAGGTACATTGAACGTGGATCAGACGGAGGATATGGACCGAATGCAGCGAAATAATGCCAACAGTGAATCCACTACGTCATGGAATTGGCAGATGGCACTTGTGGATTATTTACCTCGAGCGCAACTCTGGAGACATTTCGATACATCACCTCAGGTGCGGTATGAACTTCATATGTCAGCAATTCAGCCTGAACTACTGCCTACACGAGAGATTATCGACAGCGCCTACCGGCTCTCTTCTGATCATGCAGAGCGTATGGCGGCGTATGGATCTTTTCAGGGAGATCGGGAGCTAAGACAGGTTTTCGCCGAACATTTTGCCGAGCGTGGACTACAGGTGACACCTGAACGCATGTTAATTACAAGTGGTGCTCAGCAGGGAATTGATCTTGTGGCACGGACTTTTGTCGGACCTGGGGATGTTGTATACATGGAGGCACCAAGCTATACCGGAGCCATTGATGTCTTTACGAGTAGAGGGGCGAAGATCATAACAGTCCCGATGGATGACGAAGGCATGCGTATTGATCTGTTGACCCGGTTATGTGATACCTATCCGCCCAAGCTGATCTATACGATCCCGACCTATCACAATCCAACAGGTATTACGATGAGTGCAAGAAGGCGAGCACAGCTTCTGAATCTCGCGCAAAGCTACCACTGCCTCATTCTGGAGGATGATCCGTTTGCAGATCTTTATTTTCGGGATCCTCCTCCAGCTTCCATTAAATCGATGGATGGGACAGGTCATGTCGTATATATCAAAAGCTTCAGCAAGGTCCTCTCTCCGGGTTGCCGTATAGCCTGTGCCATCGCAGACGGAAGTGTATTGACCCGGCTTGTGGCTGCAAAATCTACGGCAGATTTGGGCAGTCCGCTGCTTACACAAAAGGCATTGCAATCCTTCATTCAGAATCAGTACGGGGCCTATGTATCCCGATTGAGGGATGAATTGTATTCTCGCTTGTGCGCAGCATCTGAAGTGCTGGAGGAGCATGCTCCTATGGGTATGCAGTGGCGATTGCCAGAGGGAGGACTCAATCTGTGGCTCCAACTTCCGAGTAACCTGGATATGCGTGAGTTGCATCATCAGTCACTTGCTGCAGGAGTTTCTTTCCTGCCAGGATCCGCCTGTTATGTAGGGGAGACGGATACACCAAGTCTGCGCATCTGCTTCACTGTAACAAGCGTTGAGCTTTTGTGTGAAGGTCTTCGTGTACTGTGCGGAGTCATTGACAGAGTAACACCTGGGCAGGGTGGGACAGTGGCGGACAGGCTACCGCTCATATAATTTTTCGGAGTATGGACATACATCCAATCCACTTTCGATCTACTGCAATAGGTTATAGTATCACCAGAAAGGGAGTTGGTTTTGAAATGAACCATTACTGTCCACCGCTTTGCCCGATTGTCTGTGACCCAATCCAGGTTGTTGAGGATTATTACATCCCACAGATCGTGCCTGTAATCCACCCGATTGAAGTGATCAAAAAACATCACTGTGTTCCGATTCATCACCACATGTATCCTGTTGTTGTCAAAGAAGAGGACCCTTGTTATGTTTCCAGTCACAATGCGAAGAAAAAATCCGTGAAAAAATCAGGTAAAGCCCGCACATCTTCTCGCAAGCGCTAATCGCAGCGGGTGCCCCGGGGAATTGGATACAAACCAAAGAGCAGCGTACGCCCCGGGGCGCAGCTGCTTTTGTATTTTTACGGAGTAGAATCATCACGGTTACGGGGTATACTTTTTCATTGTATTATCCATTTGTTGTCTGACATGTTGCGGCCAGAACTGCAAAGGAGCGCTGTTGCCTGATGCGGCTTGCAGTGCTTTATAGACATCGATTTGTCCATAGCCGAAATACTTATCGTGACCCGGATCACCGAGGTCAATCACACTTTGGCGCATCAAATCCATCACTTCCGTGTTGGTCAAATCCGGGTTTAACGAACGAATCAAACCTGCAAGTGCGGCTACATGGGGGCTAGCCATGGACGTTCCAGACAAGGCCGCATACTGATTGTTTGGATAGGTACTGGCGATACTGGACCCCGGCGCCATCACATCCACATAATCCCCATAGTTGGAATAGGAAGCTTTGCTCATATCCGGGTCTGTGGCAGATACCGCAAATACTTCCGGATAAGCAGCAGGGTATCCTGGACGCTCTGTATTATCGTTCCCCGTGGCTGCAATCAGGACGATATCCCGGTCAAAAGCATATTTAATGGCATCATGAAGAAATTGCGCATCAGCATAATTCCCCAGACTCATGTTGATAACTTTGGCTCCATGATCGGCTGCCCAGATGATGCCTTCGGCAACGGCATACGTGGTACCAGAACCCGAGTTGTCGAGTACTTTAACCGGTAGTACCTTGTTATACCAGCTCATGCCTGCCACGCCTTCATTATTGTTGACGATAGCGCCGATAATGCCTGCGACGTGTGTGCCATGTCCCACATCATCCATCGGTTTGCTTCCCGGCTCAACCACATTATAACCTTCAAGAAGTTTGCCCTTCAGGTCAGGGTGATTCATATCAACCCCCGTGTCAACCACTGCAACGATGACATCTTGGTTTCCCTTGGTAATATTCCATCCTCTATTTGTCTCAATTGCAGGCAGGTTCCATTGATAATCGGAGAACAAAATGTCATTGGGTATCGTTACATCTGTTTGTTCAGTTACGGTATCATTGGTTAAATACATGTAGTGGGGTTCCATATAGAGTGGATTCCATTTGCTATCGAAATAGCTATGCAATTGCTTGTAAGTCATGTGTTCTGACCGAAAAACATACGTGTATCCCAGCTTGCGCACGGAGTTAGACCTCAGATCAGATTTAATGATACGCATATCACGCTCACCGGGATCCTGGCGAAAACGGATGACGATTTCATTTTCGTAAAAATGACTGGCATTGGCATTATCATGTCCGGTTTTCACTGTGATTTCGTTAAGCGTATCCGGGTGAACAGACTCAATTTTGAATTTGCCCTCACGCGGATAAGGGATCATGCGCAGATTTTTGCGCTGATGTTGTTCAACAGCATTTAATACGTTCTGGCTGAACAAGGCAACTACAGCTCTTTTGCCATCTTTGGAGGGTTGCCCCATAACAAAATATTTTTCTTTGCCCAGAGGAAAAGAAGAGGATTCGAAACTTTGACGTTTGTTTATCGCTTTTTTGGCAAGGTTCAGCGCATGTTGAAGCTTCTGTTGTTCCAACTTACTCCCTTGTGTGGAAGCTTGATCTAACGGCTTGTTGAAAGAGCCATTGATACTCATGAGATGAATGGATCTGATATGTTCATGTGAACTTTGGAGATCATTCACATATCGACTCACCTGCGCAGCATTCATTGTAGCGGTTTTCTCCAGCATGATACTGAGATGCTGTTTGGCATCCATGCGGGTCAGAAGATCAGTTGCTTTGACATCCTGCACTTTCAGACGCTGCTTACTTGTGTGCTCTTCATGAGCAGAATTGGACAGGGCGCTTGGCTTAGGTTCTTGACGATTTGATGTTGGAAGCAGAAGCGTCAGGGCGAGTGCTCCCGCACCAGCTGCAAGGGCCCAGTTAATCCATTTCGGTCTGGACATGGTGGATGGAACCTCCTTCGTTCATTTTGGACAATCATTAACAGTGCTTCATCGTTGTCACTGGTTATATCTATCGTTAGAAAAAGCGGATCGTTTTATGCAAACCAGTTCGAGTCTAACTGCGTATAATAGGCATGTTTAATGGCAGAAACGGAAAGCATGATTAAGGGATACCGCTCGTCATCTTTTTATGGTAGGATTATAGCTGAGAATTCAAAGGTCAGGGGAAAACCACCGTTGGCCGACCTATATGTAAGGACTTATTTAAGGGGGAGCTACCTTTATGTCAGCAGCCAATGTACAGAAAACATGTGAGTCAACTAGGGAAAAGTTAAAACCGGCTATCGATCGGATTGAAAAATTTTTGAATGAGAATGCTTTGCCTGAACTGGATCAGAATCAGACGGAAGAATCAACAGCCTTCTACAAAGGATTTCTTTCAGATCTCCGTCATTTGCTCGTTTTTTCTGAAGTTTCTTACGAAAAACTTGGCGTTGTGCTGCGTCGTGCCAACTTTGATGTCGATTTTGCCGAAAAGGCTCTTTATAATACGTATCACCAATGCGTAAATAGCTTTTTCTATCCCAAAAATGAATGTTATTCCGAAGACGGAAGATACGCTTACACAGGACAAGATGCTATTCGTTTTCGTGACAAGCCGATTCGTGCAGTACGGGATGTCATTCTTGAGGTTTCCAAAACGTACGAAGAATTGCGCGATGATCTGGCATTTTATGAAAGTGACTACCTGACTCAGCGCCGTATGCAAAATCAACGGAATCACGCTTAATTCATGTGTAAATCTTAATATGAAATTGGACGAAACCGCCCTTGTGGCGGTTTTTTGTGTTTTTAGTGAAAATCAGACGAGTGAGATCATGTCATCATCTGGCATTTTAGCGGAGAATATCGGGTTTGTGGCGGGGAGACAATAGTAGTCGAGGTGATAAAAAATGAGCCAAGACAAACCAATTGTCAAATGCAGCGTCTCCAACTGCAACTTCTGGGGAGAAAACAACTTCTGCCAAGCTGATGCCATCATGATTGACATTGACCAACATGCCACCCGTCGTTTGCATGAGGAATTTGCCGGTGAGACATTTGACTCGGATCACCATGATCATGCACGTACATCCTCTGCAACATGCTGTCACACGTTCAGACCCAAGTGAGCAGTCATCCCTATTCATAATGGAGGTGCTTCCAAATGAAAAATGACGATAATAACATTCAATCTACGGATCGCCCTAAAATCAAGGGCGAAGGTGAAAAGCAGCGTAAGCGTGTCGATTATCCAAGAAAAGCACATCGGGAAGAGTACGGGGCAGAGGTCGCTCCTCCGACTGTTGTCAGAGCTGGAGGGACCGAGCGTTCAGAGCCTGTAGTAGAGAAGCATGAAGCTGACCGTGTCATGGAGTCGACAGGCAAAGTCGCAGGTTATATGGGACTGGCCTTCGGTATTGCGTCCTTGTTCATGTGGTCAATCGTACTTGGGCCAGCGGCAGCTGTTCTGGGTTACTATGCTTATGTCAATGGTCGGAAAACAGCGGGAGCTTGGTCCATTGGACTGGGTATTGTAGCCACGCTGAGTTATTTTTTCATGATTCCATTTGCGCGCTAAGTGTAAAATGTTCATCATCAAGCCTTCTGTGTTTTCACCTAAATGTGGTGAATTGCAGGAGGTTTTTTTCGTATATGCGCAGGTTTGATGATCAGATTCACATATTTTTTTGAAAACAATGGAACCTTGCTGTAAAACGATGTAGAATAAGGTCATAATACGCTTAATTATACGGGAGTGGGTATAACTCATGCAGATTGATCCAAGCGGATCGCGGCAGTTGTTGGAACTGCAATTGTCCAATGTGAATAACCAAACCAGTGGATCACAATCAGATGCTGGTTCAGCAGTGGATTTCTCCAATGTGATGGACGGGCTGTTAAGTACGGGGGCCAATTCAACGAACAATACGGATTCCACCGCTACGCTCTCCAAAAGATCCAGTGATGGTTTGTTGTGGTTACAACTTGGAAGCACGTACAACCCGGATATGAGTACATCAGGATTATCCTCTGCCTCCAATCATATTGTTGAGACTTTGTTATCTTCATCCAATACAGGAATCATGGATTCGGGTGCATCTGTACCTACGGATTATGAATCTTTGATTGCGGAAGCAAGTGCGAAGTACGGTGTTCCTGAATCATTGATCAAGGCGGTCATTGACACAGAGTCCAATTTTAACCCAAATGTCGTGTCCTCCGCCGGTGCCAAAGGGCTCATGCAATTAATGGATGGGACGGCTGCAGGGCTGGGTGTGAGTAATTCATTTGATCCTGCCCAGAACATTGATGCTGGTACTAAATATCTTTCTCTTCAGCTCCAGCGTTTCGGTGGAGAAGTGAAGATGGCGCTTGCTGCATATAATGCAGGACCGGGCCGTGTTTCACGTCTGGGCGTGTCGAGTGATAGCGAACTGATGAGTGTACTTAACCGTCTGCCTTCAGAAACACAGAATTATATCTCCAAAGTGGAGAAGGCACGGTCGAAATATATGATCTAAACTCACAGAAAACATTTGCGATAACACATGATAGGCAGGATGAGATCAAATGTGGGAGCAGCAGCGCCTGAAACGCCTGTTCCCGGTTGGTCTTTTTGTGTTGTATGGGTATCGTGTTACAATGCTTACTGTAGGTTTATGAACGAAGAGATAAGGGAGGTCTAACCTCATTTGAAATATTTTGATTATGCTGCAACCACGCCTCCCCATCCGGATGTGATTCGTACGATGGCCGAAATTATGGAGACACAATTCGGTAATCCGTCCTCCATTCATGGCTATGGAGAGCGTGCTCATCAGTTGTTGCGTCGTGCTCGATCCGGCTGTGCTGCTGCAATAGGCGTTAAGTCTGAGGAGATTGTATTTACTTCTGGTGCGACCGAGAGCAATAATCTTGCGATAAAAGGTGCGGCATTACGTTATCAGTCGCGAGGCAGACACATCGTCACAACGGCTACCGAACATGCTTCGGTGTATGAAAGTTTTATGCAATTGCAGCAATGGGGATGGGACGTGACGCTAATTCCTGTCAATTCCAATGGAGTGGTCAACGCTCAGCAGGTTGTAGACGCGATCAGACCCGACACGGTGCTTGTGAGTCTGATGCATGTAAACAATGAAACAGGAGCCATCCATCCGATTGCAGAGATTGCCAAACAGCTCAAAAAGAAAGCACGACGGGTACTTTTCCATGTGGATGGTGTTCAAGGCTTTGGAAAAATGAAGGCTACACCTGCTGCTTGGGGTGCAGATCTGTACAGTCTGTCTGCTCACAAGATTCGTGGACCGAAGGGAGCAGGTCTCCTGTACGTGCGAAGTGGAGTTGAACTTACGCCACTGATGTCAGGCGGATCACAGGAGCATGGCCTAAGAGCAGGCACGGAGAACGTGGCCTTGTTGGTAGGTATGGCTAAAGCCATGCGAATGGCAGCAGAAAATCAGGTTGATTTTGCCCGGCGTACAACGGTGCTCCGGGATCGATTGATGGAAACGATACGTGTTATTCCTGAATTTGAATTGAACAGTCGCCCAGAGGGTGCACCTCATATTGTACACTTCTCCTATCCCGGAATGAAGGCAGAAGTGGCGCTGCACACCTTGGAGCAACTGGGTGTAACCATATCCACCCAATCTGCCTGTTCTTCGCGTTCGGCTGAACCAAGTCGGGCTCTGCTTGCGATGGGCAGAGATGCAGCTTGTGCGGGTGGCGGATTGCGTATTAGTCTTGGAGATGAACATACAGAAGAAGATGTAGCCTTGCTTGAACGGGCTTTACATGAGATGGTGGCGCAGTTGCGCCCCCTCGAAAGGCGGATGTGAATGGATATGAAATATGATATGCTGCTTCTCCGATTCGGAGAGTTTATGTTAAAAGGGAAAAATCGTGCCCGATTTGAAAAAACGATCATTACACAGGTTAGAGCTTTGCTTAAACCTTATCCAGGAGCGAGCCTTCGCAAAGAATATGGCCGTGTCTATGTGGATCTTGGCGGTGAATCACATACTGAACTAATTAAGGTCCTGAAGCGGGTATTCGGAGTGATGTCGATTAGTCCGGTTAAAGTTACTCCATCCGAGCTTGATGAGATTGTGAAAACAGCAGTCGCGTTTATGGATGAAAGGGAGGACGAATTCAAAGAAGGCACCACATTCAAGGTGAATGTAAGGCGGGTATGGAAGGAGTTCCCGAACTCTTCACATGAAATGAACCATTTGGTTGGGTCCCCGATCCTTCGAAAGTTCCAGCAATTGAGTGTTGATGTTCGCGAGCCTGATATTGAACTGCGAGTGGAAATTCGGGATCTGGGCACGTATATTTTCAATGAAACCATTCCAGCAGTAGGCGGGTTTCCGCTGGGCACGAACGGAAAAGCGATGGTACTGCTATCAGGTGGAATAGACAGCCCGGTTGCAGCCTGGTCTTCCATGCGCCGTGGACTTGAAGTGGAATGTGTACATTTTTATAGTTACCCGTTCACAAGCGAGCGTGCCAAAGAGAAAGTCATTGATTTGGCGCGTGCCCTTGCTGATCATGCAGGAACAATCAAGCTGCATCTGGTTCCATTTACGGAGATCCAAACGGCATTTACCCAACTGGGTCAGGACAATTTGATTATTACGCTGATGAGACGTTCAATGCTGCGAATTGCATCCAAACTTGCCGAGCGTGAGCGGGCACTAGCGCTGATTACCGGTGACAGTCTGGGCCAAGTAGCGAGCCAAACGCTTCCAAGTATGAATGTCATTGGTCGTGCGACGGAACTGCCACTTTTGCGACCACTGGTTATGATGGATAAACAGGAGATCATTACCCTGTCCAAACAGATCGGAACGTATGACATCTCTATTTTGCCATATGAGGATTGCTGCACTCTCTTTGTGCCCAAGTCGCCGTCAACCAATCCAAATCTTCGAATTGTGGATAAAATTGAATCAACAATGAGCCATCTGTCAGAATGGGTGGATCAAGCGGTGGAACAAACTGAAACGATCATACTGCACGCTGGTGAAACTTCTGTGGTAACGAATCAGACAGGCGACAATGGCATGAAGGATGACTGGTTCTAAACTCGATAAAAATTAGCATGGCTGACATAATAAGGGCTATGTTAACCGCAAAAAAAGGACTGTCCGATGAAATATCGTTCAGTCCTTTGCTGTATTCATAAAGAATTGTTTGGATGAATCTAGCCTAAGAATAGGAGCGCTGTTGTTCCCCACTAGATCCCTTGTGGCTGGAACTGTTGGAGCGTTTGCGATAACCTGCAAAGACTACACCTGCGATAACCACAACGATGAAGAGAATGCGCAATGCCGGATGTTCAGTAAAATAAGGCAAGAGTCGCTGCTCCTCAGTAATCATATTGGAAGCCGTATACCCGAGAACAATCGCTCCGACATAGATGATCCAAGGAAAGTGATTAATTAGCTTGATAAACAGGGTACTACCCCAGACGATAATAGGTACACTAATCAGGAGTCCAAGGATGACAAGCACGAGATGCTGCTGCGCTGCTCCAGCAACTGCAATCACGTTATCGAGTCCCATGGCTGCATCCGCAATGACGATGGTACGAATAGCGGTCCATAAGGAAGTTCCCGCCTGGACATCATTGTGTTCATCTCCCTGATCCGCCAATAATTTATAGGCAATCCAGATCAGAAGTATGCCTCCCACAAGCAAGAGCCACGGAACTTTAAGCAACCATAAAACAACAACTGTTGCTAAAATTCGAATCAAAAGTGCGCCGCCAGTTCCATATAGAATCGCCTTTTTCTGCACGGAAGGGTGCAAATTTCGAGCTGCGAGACCTATGACGATGGCATTATCTCCAGCCAGAATGAGATCAATAAAGACAACGTTCAGCAAAGCCAGCCAAAATGTGGGACTAAATAGCTCCATGAGATATGTCACTCCTTATATACGGTTCAATCATTAAGAATAGCATGGACAACTCTCACATACAAGTTAATGTGGGGGGATGAGGACATGGATACACTTTGGCTGTTAACTGAAATTTTAATGATCAATCTGGTACTGAGTGGAGATAATGCGGTTGTTATTGCCCTTGCAAGCAAGGATCTGCCACCGATCCAACGCAAAAAAGCGGTATGGTGGGGGGCTTTTGGTGCGGTGTTGTTGCGCTGTGTATTAACCTTCGTAGCGGTATTATTGCTGGGGATTCCCTTTATCCAAGCGGCAGGTGGGCTGTTGTTATTTTGGATTGCAGTGAAGCTGCTGCTTCAAAATGATGATGAAGTACATATTCGAGAAGCTTCTACGACGTGGAAAGCCATTCAAACCATTCTAATTGCCGATTTTGTAATGAGCCTGGATAATGTTTTGGCCATAGCGGCTTTGGCAGATGGAGATTTGGCTTTGATTGTCATCGGGATTGCGATCAGTATCCCCATTGTTGTATGGGGGAGTGGGTTAATTGTTGGTTTGCTCAAGCGATTTCCGATTCTGGTATTCGTCGGCTCTGGTATTCTTGCCTTCACAGCCGGTGAGATGGTCATGAAAGATCCCAAGTTGGGAGAGTGGCTGGGAGGTATGGCATCAGAAGTGCACACGCTGCTACCCGCAGCAATGGCTTGTCTCGTGGTTGCGGTTGGAGGGGCGCATAAATTTGTAAGAAAGAACGCATAGCTATAACTACGTATTGGGTAAAAGCTTGAACATATGACCGTCTGAACCATCCGGTTTAGACGGTTTTGTTTTGAGAGAGTACACTTGTCAATACAACTCCCATTTGGCTAGTCATAAGTTGCACATTTTAGGGTAATACAGGTAAAGGGAGCACGCAAAGTGCGACATAAAGTATAGTTTTTTGCAGAAACATCGGATACACTAGAAGCAGGATTACAGGAATAAAGTACATAGCCATGGTATAAGAGGTGATTGCAGATGAGGATGAGAAATGAAAAAGCGATTGGACTATTCATTGTAGCTGCGGGAATGATTATTCTGCTTGGCAAGTTTGGCGTGTTTGGATTTATTGGTCGTAATTTTTGGCCTTTGCTGATCCTGCTCCCAGGTATCGCCCTTCATGCGTTATATTATGCGCGTATTTCACCATCCTGGTCACTTGTTCCTGCCGGCATACTGACGGTGTATGGTGTTTTATTCAGTATAACGAATACATGGGGCGCTGGACTTATGAGCAGGCTGTGGCCAGCATTCTTGCTTGGGATTGCCATAGGGTTACTTGAATATGGAATGGCTGAACGGCGAAGACCGGAATATGTGGTGCCTGCAGCTATGATCCTTGGGGCGGTGTCCATCATATTATTCGGATTTACCTTGCTGCAAACGGGAATAATCTATGTACTTGCTGCTCTTTTGATCCTAGGCGGAGTCTGGTTATTGCTTGGACGAGGACGTCAAGGGAGAGGCTGGTAACATTCCCAGTGGTCTTTTCGTGCGAAATATCTTGATTTTTACCTATAATAAACTATAATATAAGGGATATAGACATGCGTCGGGATATCACCGACGCTTATTTTGTGAGTAACCTGCGAAATTGCGGGAAGTTTAGTAGATAAGAATTGAAATTGGAAAGGATATGGATACAAACCATGCATTCAAGAGAACACATTCGCAATATTGCGATTATTGCCCACGTCGACCACGGGAAAACTACGCTCGTCGACAAGTTGCTCCAGCAATCCGGTACTTTCCGTGATCACGAAACGGTACAGGAGCGCGCAATGGACTCCAACGATTTGGAGCGTGAACGCGGTATTACGATTTTGGCCAAAAACACGGCTATAACTTATAAAGATTACCTGATCAACATTGTGGATACACCAGGACACGCCGACTTCGGTGGTGAAGTGGAACGTATCATGAAAATGGTTGACGGCGTATTGCTCGTTGTTGATGCATATGAAGGCTGTATGCCACAAACGAAGTTTGTACTTCGTAAAGCACTGGAGCACAACCTGACACCAATCGTTGTTGTAAACAAAATTGACCGTCCAGCGGCTCGCCCGACTGAGGTTATTGATGAAGTATTGGACCTGTTCATTGAACTGGGTGCCAACGATGAACAACTTGAATTCCCTGTTGTATATGCTTCCGCATTGAACGGAACATCCAGCATGGATAATGATCCTGCAAAACAGGACGATAACATGATGGCGATCTACGATACGATCGTTAGTCATATCCCTCACCCTACCGAAAATGTTGAAGAACCACTTCAATTCCTCGTTACTTTGATGGACTACAATGAATACCTTGGCCGTATTGCCATTGGTCGTGTTAACCGCGGTGTGATCCGTCAAGGACAATCGGTAACGGTTATTATGCGTGATGGTAAGAGCAAAACTGCCCGTATCGAGAAACTGTTCGGTTTCCAGGGTCTCAAACGTATTGAGACGGAAGAAGCAGGAGCAGGTGACATCGTTGCCATTGCAGGGATCAAGGACATCAATATTGGTGAAACCATTGCCGACCCTAACAATCCAGAAGCACTTCCAGTTTTGAAAATCGATGAGCCTACACTGCAAATGACGTTCCTCGTGAACAATAGTCCATTCGCAGGTCGTGAAGGTAAATGGGTAACTTCCCGTAAACTTCGTGAGCGTTTGTTAAAAGAATTGGAAACAGACGTTTCCCTTCGTGTTGACGAAACGGATAGCCCGGATGCATTTGTCGTTTCTGGACGTGGTGAGCTTCACTTGGGTATTCTGATTGAGAACATGCGTCGTGAAGGATATGAGCTCCAAGTATCGAAACCGGAAGTTATCATCAAAGAAGTTGATGGTAAGAAAATGGAACCGGTTGAGCGCTTGTTGATTGATATCCCTGAAGAAAGCATGGGTTCCGTAATGGAGAGCCTGGGCGCACGTAAAGCAGAGATGGTTAACATGGTCAACACAGGTAGTGGTCAAGTTCGTCTGGAGTTCCTGATTCCAGCACGTGGTTTGATCGGATACAGCACAAACTTCCTGACATTGACTCGTGGTTATGGTGTTATGAACCATGCATTTGACAGCTACGCTCCAGTAGTATCCGGTCAAGTGGGTGGACGTCACCAAGGTGTACTGATCTCCACTGAAACAGGTACATCTACGTTCTATGGAATGATGGGTGTTGAGGATCGCGGTACGCTCTTCTTGGAGCCAGGTACTGAAATCTACGAAGGTATGATTGTTGGTGAACATACACGTGACAATGATATCGTTGTTAACATCTGCAAAGAAAAACAACTGACTAACGTTCGTTCTTCTGGTAAAGATGATACGGTTAAAATTAAAACTCCGATTATCTTCTCATTGGAACAGGCGCTTGAATATCTGAATGAAGATGAATATTGTGAGATTACTCCTAAATCCATTCGTCTTCGTAAGAAGATCCTGAACAAATCCGAGCGTGAGCGTGCAGAAAAACAACGCAAAATGGCTTCAAAAGCTTAATAACAACAAAATAATTTATATAAGTTAGCATTTGATGGAACACAGAAGTTAACGATGTTATGCACAGTGGAAGTAGTGAAGGGATCGGAATCGATTCTGTAGAAGCGAAGCGTTCGCCTTTATCCCCGGATTTTACCATTGAGTAAATGGATCAAAAAAATCTGGGGATAACAGCGATCAGAAGAACGATCCGATACCGGAACGGTCACCTCCGATGTGTGTTTTATTCAGAGTTATCGAAAGGGTTTCACAATAGTTAACTTATATCCTAGCATGAACACGAAAGGAGCTGGCTGTGCATGCAAGCATGGTTCGCATCACACCCGATCGTAGCCTACATCGTCATCTTTGTATTGATTACTTACGTATATAACAAGGTGTTTCGGGTACGTCAGAAATTGCCACTTGGTAAGGAAATCGTTCTCTATGTATTGATGGCGATGGGTACATTCATGCTTCTTATTTTTCAGATCGACAAGCTTCCCATCATTCAATGTTTGTTGGTCGCGGTTGGTTTGATGTTGTTAGTGAGAGTGCGTTATTTCATTGAAGGTCGTCAAAAGAAAAAAGCGGAAGCTGCCGCTCGAAATTCATAAATCCTGTCTTGTACAGACCATCCGTTTTCCTTAGGGAAAGCGGTTGTCTTTTATTTGGACAAAAACAGATGTGATAAAGGTGTTGAAGATATGAACTCAAATTCGAACGGACTGCCTCCACGGAGACAGGCACCAACGCAATCCGGTGCTTCTGGATCGAAGAATGGCAAGGGCAAGCAGCCTAAGAAGAAAAAGAGAATGAATGCTTTTGGCAGAATCCTTTTAAGTCTATTGGTTATTGCCATTGTGGTAGGCGGTGGATATGCGTACTGGGTATACAATCAAGTCGTGGATACAGGCATCGATAAACCGGTACCTCCCGGGATGTCAGCCACAACCAAACCGATCACGATGCTATTATTAGGCACAGATAACCGTCCTGAAACTGGAACACATCTCTCGGATGTTGTTATGGTGGCTTCGTTGAATCCGGAGACCAAGACAGCAACCATTGTCTCTTTGCCTCGAGACACGCGTATTCAATTGGATGGGTACAAATCCAACAAGCTGAATTCTTATTATCCTAGATTCAAAGCACAGGAAAAAACCACTGGCAAAAATGCAGAGGATCAGATGAAAGAAATGATGAGCAAGTATTTGGATGTAGATATTAATTATACAACCGTCCTGAATTTCCAGGCATTCCGTGATGCTGTCAATGCCGTGGGTGGCGTGGATGTGACTGTGGATAAAAATATGTGTTACAGAGACACAGCTGATGGTACAGATATCAATCTGGTCGCAGGCGCACAACATCTCGATGGTAAAGCGGCACTGGATTTTGTTCGTTACCGCAAATCCAATTGTAATCCGAAGACTGATGAATCCAATGACTTTGATCGTAATAAACGTCAAAACCAAGTGCTGAACTCCATGCTGGATCAGATGAAATCTCTTGGGGGCATTACGAAGATTAGCAAAGTGATTGGTGCAGTTGACAAGAATATGACGACAGATGTGGAATCGGAACAAATGAAAAACTTTATCTCGACGTATTGGAACATTTCCACCTCGGATGTGCATTATACTCCGGTTACCGGAGAGTGGAGAAGTCCCTATGTGTATATTAATGAGACAGAACTCGCCAATGCGAAACAAGCATTACAAGATACACTTTCAGGTAAAGTGACCACCTCAACATCAGGTGAATAACCTTCATTCTTTTGGGATTGGAAGCACGTTAATCAGTATGCTATAATAACATAAACCAAGTATAAGAATTGCATAAAGAAGGTTAGGGGGCTGGTTGAATGTCCGAAGCCGTCACACAATTAACTGAATCTCTTTTACAGCAATTCAAAAATGAGACCTTTGTGCTTCTGAGCACAGTGGATGTAGAATCCGGAGGTCCGACTTCAACAGCCATCTCCTGGATTTATGCGGAGAATGCTTCTACTTTTCGTGTGGCGATCGATCATCGTTCACGTTTGGTGAATAACATGATGGCTAATCCGCTCATTACGGTTACTGTTTTTGGAGAAGAGACGGTGTACGCAGTGAACGGACGTGCTGCGGTACGACAAGATCCGTTGCAGGATGTTCCATTTAATATGTGCTGTTTCGACATTACCATTGAAGCGGTGAGGAATGCTCTGTTTTACGGCGCTCAATTGTCCTCTGTGCCCCAATATGTCAAAATATATGATCAGCGTGCTGCTGAGAAATTAGATGAGCAAGTTTTTGCTGCCATGAAAAAAGCCTAGTGAGAGATCACTGGGCTTTTTGTTGTCTTTTGTCAGATGAATGCAGCTGCTGCATTTGTTGTTTTTGATTCACGTGTTCATCCGGATTTTGACGGACTTTAACGTCTTTCGGGAGTTGGGGGATAATTCGCCCCACCATGTCAGCTAGTTCTGAAGCAAAACCGGATATCGGGTGGCCTTGACGAATATGTTCACCAATTTCTTTAATTCGTTCAGTAACATCGGCGTCTGCAGTAACAATGGAATCTACACCTTCGGGGTCTTTGCGAAGCGCTTCGGCAACAGCGTATTTAATGGTACCTACCCGAGCACGTTCCAGTTCACCATCAACATCAATACCAACGACGGCTGTATTACCAAGAATTACGCAGTTCGCATCTTTAACACCTTCCACTTGCTTGGCAAGGGCTTTAAGGTGATTAATTCGTTTTTCATTTGGCATCCGGCCACTCTTTTCATCATCCGCAATGTTGGTATCATGGACTTCACCTGTATTCTCATTAAGACGGTCCAACCGTGAAGGATTCATCCGATCTTCCTGTGCATTGAGCATGTGAGATCCTTTCCTTTGATCTTGCTGAGTTGTTACATTTCCTCCGTAACTTCTTGGATGCGATGTGTGTGGCTCCTGTGAAGCACTGCGTGTGGAACTGTTGCAACCTGTAAGTATACAGATCAGAAGCAGCGTGCAAACCCATATTTTCATAAATGTTCATCCTTTCTTGGAGTTTTTCAGAATGGTTGACAATTATTTTGCCCTAGTCGAATACATTTATGTATGGGATCATGATTGTCCATGCCGCTGCTGAAAGATCACACTATCCATGCCTTTAACGACGCCGCTTTGGAGGGGATTGAATGAAAAAGATTTTTGTATTGGATACCAACGTGCTTCTGCATGACCCCAATGCCATATTTGCCTTTGAGGAACATGAGGTAATCATTCCCGCGGTAGTATTGGAGGAGATCGACTCCAAAAAAAGAAATGCCGATGAAATTGGGCGTAATGCCCGTAATGTATCCAGACTGTTAGATGGATTACGTGAGCTGGGTCACCTGCACAGTGGGGTCCCTTTGGCTAATGGAGGTAACCTGAAAGTAGAGCTGAATCATCGGAGTTTCGTTAAAGTTCAGGAAATGTTTGGTGAAGTGTCCAACGATAATCGCATATTGGCTGTCGCACTGAATTATCAGATCGAGGAAAATGAAAAGGAAGTCGTCGAACGTCAGGTCGTGCTTGTCAGTAAAGATGTACTTGTGCGTATCAAAGCGGATGTACTAGGTCTGTTCACACAGGATTACTTATCAGATCGGACGGCAGGACTCAGTGAGTTATATCCAGGTTATACGGCCCTAAAAGTTCATCCGTCAGTGATTGATGAGTTTTACACATATCGTTTTTTACCAATCAAACCGTTACAGTTGTCTTATTCGTTGTATCCGAATGAATTCGTCATTCTCAAGGATGAGATGGGAACCAATAAATCGGCTTTACTTAAAGTGAATACAGAGGGAACCAAGCTGGAGCCGCTTTTCCTCAGTAATGATAATGTATGGGGCATTAGCGCACGTAACGCACAACAACGCATGGCACTGGAACTGCTTTTGAATGACGACATCCCGCTTGTTACCATCACCGGTAAAGCTGGAACAGGGAAAACCTTGTTGGCACTGGCAGCAGGTCTGCTTAAGGTAGAGGATGATCATAAATACAAAAAACTGTTGATTGCTCGTCCTGTCGTTCCGATGGGGAAAGATATCGGTTACTTGCCTGGGGAGAAGGAAGAAAAACTTCGTCCATGGATGCAGCCGATTTATGATAATCTGGAGTTTTTGTTTGATACCAAAAAAGCCGGAGATATTGATAAAATTCTAATGGGGCTTGGCAGTATTCAGGTGGAGGCATTAACGTATATTCGTGGAAGATCGATACCTGGACAGTTTATTATTATTGATGAAGCTCAGAATTTGTCCCGCCATGAAGTGAAGACCATTGTTTCCAGGGTCGGTGAGGGCAGTAAAATTATTTTGATGGGAGACCCCGAACAGATCGACCATCCGTATCTTGATTCCGCCAGTAACGGTCTGACGTATATCGTGGAACGGTTCAAGCAAGAGGGAATCAGCGGACACATCATGCTTGAAAAAGGAGAGCGGTCCAAGCTGGCACAGCTTGCAGCTGATTTATTGTAAAATTTAGGGGATTTATTTCCCGGAAAATGTTGTTTTTGAAGCCGGCTCCAGGAGCCGGCTTTTTGCTGAAAAAATAAGAAAGCGTTATTGCACAGAACTCGATATGCTCGTAGTATGCAAAAATCCGAAAAAGTGTTTTTCAGCAGGGTAGGACAAGAGTACTACTTATTTGTTACAATAATTGCTGCAGGAAAAAACTAGGTGAACAAGGAGGGAAGTTAATGAAACGTAGACATCAGGTTGTTTTGTTCGCGGTATTGCTGCTTTCGTTAACAATCTTGTCACCGAGTTTTGACTTTAAAGGTTCACAGCTCAATCAGGAATACGACCAGGACAAGGATACCTTTCCAGGTTCTTCATCCCGTAATGAAGATGCAGAGGCTCCACTGGAGATTGTGGTTGCCATGTCGGATGAAGAGTTTGATGCCTTTCAAAAGATAGCCAAAGAAGTTGCTGCTTCCCAACTGGTAGAGATTAATCTTCGGAATGAGAAGCCGGATACATATAAGCGTGTTTTGGATCTTGAATTTTCACTAGGGGAAAACGGAGATGTTGTTCTGCTTGATAGTGAGGAAGTGCAATTCTATGCCCAAAAAGGGTACCTGTATCCGTTAAACGGAACAACATTATCGAAGTCGCTCGGAGATACGGTAGTTGGGTTACGGGGAATGACAGAGTGGAATGGTTATCAATGGGGGATGCCTTTTGATTTTGATCCGTACATTCTGGCTGCACAATCTACATTTCTGAAGAGAGCTGGTCTGGAGTCGTTACCTCACAATAAAGATCAGTGGGTCAAACTTACTCAACAAGCCATTGCGGAAGGCATCCCTTTAATTACAATGAACATCAATGATATGTATGGGACTAATGCGTGGTTGAATCATTTCGAACCGAGGATGGCACCGGATCAAGTTAGTCAAACTCAAATGGATTCGCAATCAGGGGAACTTCAGCAGGGGATCCAGTTGATGAATGACATCCAACCTTATATTATCGCTCAGTCTACTAATCCAATGATCTCATCAACTGCTGACGAGAACAATACACCGATGGTTGTGTCATTGTTATCTCAATTATTAAGTGCAGATCAAGGGAGTGCAGTTAATAAAGATTCTTTGGAGCGGATTTCTATCGAAACATTGGAAACTGTAAACTCCAGAAGCCTTGTCATTACTGCGGGTTCAGTTGAGGCGGAGGAGGCAAGTAGATGGATTGAAGGAATGACGTCCGCTGCGACACAGTTAAAATGGTACCAGCAGGTTAACCGTTTGCCTGCAAAGCAACAGGAACTGGATTTGGAGTCTGAGAAGCTTGCTGGACGTTATGGGATGACGAAGAGACATTCCTGGTTCCCAACAACCCAAGATGCCCCCGCTGCAACGACTGAAAGTCATGCTCTAATCACTCGTTTTCATCAAAAAGTGCAACAATTCCTAAAGGGAGAAATTACAGCTAATCAATACGTAAACAGTATTAGAACGACGAACTAACTCTCAAGTTTGTGTTCAAAAAGTCTGCATTTTAACTTCGATGCCGGGGATGCCAATAGGCATCCTTTTTAATCAAAGCGGGCTTTTTGAACAACCTCATTAAAATGATATAGCCAGTTTTACTTCCAGTATGCCTTCACTTGTTGAAACATCCGTTGCTTTGACAAAAGACAGGATTTTCTGTGGATAGAAACCAAGGTCAAATTCTCTTTCCAGCATTTGGCGAGTGGTGTCTGGTAGTTCAAGCTGGTTGAATACAAGTTTGTCCACATGAAAACGAATGGAGTTTTGAGGTTCATCTTCTACCTTATAATGTCCTTCAATACTTAATTGCAACTGATCCCGCTGACCGGAAGCTATAATCTTATCCTGTTTAAATTGAAAGGCAAAGTCTTCAAAGATGGAATTTTGAGAACGTAGAAATCCGTTAAGCTCATCCTGCCCAATTCGAATCGTATACGTTGTTCCGGTTGTGGATATGCCTCCGTTTTGTTTTTGGATAAAATCAGGTAGGTTCTGCATGGCAGATGCCAATGCTTTGAAATATCGTTTCACCTCATAGATACCGATATTCTCCCAATAAAGGGTCAATTCATCCATCAGTTTCTGAATCGCTGCCGCATCTCCGCTGGTGGCTATTTGAGCATCCACTTCTTTTTGCAAGGCGACTACACGTTCCCGCTGGTTTTGAAGATTAGTCTTCATTTCGGATAATTCTGCTGTAGTCTGACGAATCTGAGTGGAAGTCTGTAGCAGGTTGCGATAACGGTCCTGATACTTGTCCAGCACAGCCTGATCGCGTCCAATAATAATCTGGTAATAATCATACAGGACAAACAGATCTTTGAATGACCTGGCTCCCAGGACCGTCATGAGAAGACTGTCGCGTTCTCCAGTATAGTAGGACCTCACAACAGCGCCGGCCCGATCTTGCTGAATATGTATCTCCTCTTCCTGTTCTTGAAGCTGGACGGATAATGTCTCGTGTTGTTGAGCCAGCCGCTTCTGCTTTTCAGCGATGCGTTCGATTTCATGATCGATTTCGACGATGGATAGACTTTTTTGCAATATCTCACGTGTATCCTCAGGTGAAGACTCTCCATAGGCATAGGTTGAGGGTAGCTGTAGGAATATGATGATGCATAATATAAATGCGGCAATGCCGTTATGACGTCTCACCGATCATTCTCCTTTCCACTTCTTCAATGACAAGAGTACAGGCTTGTTGTCTTCCAGACAATATATGAAACAAATACGTGAAATATCCTTAGTGGTTACATAACACCAGGAACATTCATTTAATCTGAACACAACAAAAAAGCAACCCGACAGATATCGGATCACTTTGATGCTGCAGGTGGATTAGAGCGGCAAACCCATTTCGAATACGGTCCAGTAGCTGAACCCCGTGAATGTTACGATCATATAACCCCAGAAGAGCAATATGTACGTTCGCTCGGTAAATTTCAAGTATCCCAAAATGACAAAAAACGCAGTCTGCAGGAAAAAAAGCAAAGCCATTTCGACCAGATCTCCCGCAAAAGCCATCAAGCCAATTGCAAGCGTGAAGAACCCGAGTACCCGAAACATGCGTGCCACGGTAAATCCTCCTCTCTAAGTACGATCATAGATTGTCTACACAACATTATACCGGGAAAGGAAAAACGTGTAAACAAATTTGGATATGAAAGCGAATTCTTTTTTTACTCAAAGTAAGTATAGACGGATATGTTTTACATATGTCACGTATGAGCAAGCCTGAATGTGGAAATACATTTTAGTATGAAATCAATTCTATGAACTCTATGAGAGGCATAAGAATGAATGAAGCAGCTTTTATACCTAATTCACATACCGGGCTTCCGGTAATGCGGACGGTTATTTTAGGATGTTGTTAGGAGGGTATTATAGCATGACTGCAGTGAGACAGGATGCTTGGAGTACAGAGGACGATTTGATATTGGCTGAGGTTACTTTACGTCATATTCGGGAAGGCAGTACACAATTGGCGGCTTTTGAAGAGGTGGGCGAGAAAATAGGCAGGACATCTGCCGCTTGCGGTTTTCGCTGGAACAGTTGTGTTCGCAAAAAGTATGAATCTGCCATCAGTAACGCCAAGGCACAACGACAAAAACGGAGTTATCTCAGAAAGCAGCCAGCTATGCTCGGACCACAGGTTGCAGCATTGTCTACACTGGACACTGAAGAACATCTGTACAAATCAGATGGGATTTCAGACGATTCATTATCGATGGATGCCGTAATTCGCTTCCTGCGACAATGGAAGGGAACAGTGCAGGAGAGTAATCGTCAACTCAAGATGCTGGAGAAGGAGCTTCGAGAGAAAGAAGATGAGTTGCTTGAACTGCGTCTTGAGAATGACCGTCTCTCCAAGGAAGTGAATGAAGTACAGACGGATTACCGCGTGGTGAATGACGACTACAAAGCTTTGATTCAGATTATGGATCGGGCTCGCAGACTCGCTTTTTTGTCCGAAGAAGAAGAAGAACTCAAGACACGTTTCAAGATGGATGCCAACGGGAATCTGGAACGAATTGAATAGCAAGTTCAGATTTCTGATTTGTGAGAGTCAGGTATGAACCCGCCACACCTCCGTTATACAACGGCAGGTATGACGGGTTTTTAGTTTGGTGTTTTTGTTCTATTATAGATAAGAGAAGTGCAACTACTGAAGCGGATAGGAGTGCATCATATGATCATAGACATCGTAGGAGCAGGGGCACTGGGTCTTTTGTTTGGCGGGAAACTGCTTATGGCAGGTAACCAGGTCAGATTTTGGACTAGAACAACTGCTCAAGCAGACCTCCTCAGCCATGATGGTGTAACCATTTTGGAACGAGACGTGGAGATACATATTCTACCGGATCAAATACTGGCCAAACCAATAAGTGACCTGGCTGACACATGGAAGAAAACGCCTGGAGACTGGTTACTGCTCATGGTTAAGCAGACAGGCATTGATGATTTTATTCATGAGATTAGTCCATTACAAGATTATATGCTGAGTATCGCTTGTTTTCAAAATGGGATGGGCCATCTGGAAAAACTTCAAGCAGCTATGCCAAAGGCACTTCTGTGTAGTGCGATTACAACAGAAGGTGCTAAGCGTACACAGCTTGAGGTGACTCGTGCAGGTGCGGGTGAAACCAGGTTGGGAAGGTACAACATAGCTGCTTCTATCTCTATAGAAGAGAAGAAAACATTTACTCTGGCGGGATTATTGCAGCAGGCAGGATTTGACTGTACAGTGTCGAATGAAATCGATAAGCTGATATACAGGAAACTGTTGATTAATGCAGTCATTAACCCGCTTACAGCGCTATGGCGCATCCCTAATGGAGAATTGTTCATCACGGAAGAACGCAAGAGGCTAATGCGGCAATTATATGATGAAGTATTGTTAGTTTACTCTGAGCGTGGGATATGTTTGGATCAGGATATGTGGGATCAACTGATATCAGTCTGCCGTTCTACTGCCACGAACACTTCCTCCATGCTTGCAGATGTTCTCGCTGGGCGTGGTACAGAAGTGGGATCAATTAACGGTCACATTGTAAGGATGGCACGAAAGTTAGGCCTTGTTGTACCTACACATGAAATACTGCTTCATCTGATTGAAGGAATGCAACCGGAAGGAGTGAATTAATGGGACTTTTTATCGTGTTGAGCATATTGCCCTTTTTTCCGTTCTTTCTTGTCTATTGGGGGATGTACGTATGGAAAAAAGACAAACGGAACGCCATGCGGATGGCAATGGATGTAACCACCTTTTTTCTTGTTTTTTCAGTATCGGCGTTATTCAACTTAACATTTGATTCGAATTTTGGTTTTTATCTGACATTATTACTCATACTACTAGCACTTGGATTCATCGGAGGAGCGCAAAATCGACTAAAGGGGAAGGTCGATGGGGGTAGAATGTTCCGGGCCGTTTGGCGCATGGCTTTTGTAATCATGAGTTTCGGGTATATTTTGTTTACTTTATTTGGATTAATTAGATACTTCATGCAGCAGATGTGAGGATACATAACGCAAAAGGGCTGAAAAATGTGTCGATTTTGTCGAAAACTGAAAAAAACATTACTTTCTGAAAAAGTAATGTAGATTTTTTTGACCGGTGGTTGTATAATCTATAAACATATAAACCATATCAATTTAGGGGGAACGTGTTAGATGAAAAGGAAAAGTCTATTAGTCCTTTTGACGCTGATTTTGGCGTTCGGTACCGTACTTGCAGCGTGCGGATCGAAAAACGAAGGCACAGGTAACACCGATACTGGTTCTGCAAGCGAAGGAAATGGTCTTGCTAAAGATCAAATCCTGAAAATCAACCTGTCAGCTGAACCTCCTACGTTGGACCCGGCTCAAGCAAAAGACAGCCAAACCAACACAGTTCTGAAATTCTTGTATGAAGGTCTTGTACGCATCGATGCTGATGGTAAAGAAGCTCCAGGTGTTGCTAAAGACTGGACAATCTCCGAAGATGGTTTGAAATATGTTTTCAACCTGAATCCGGATGCTAAATGGAGCAATGGTGATGCAATCACTGCCGAAGACTTTGTTCGTTCTTGGGAACGTGCTTTGAAACCGGAAACAGCTTCCCCTTATGCATACCAATTGTACTACATCAAAGGCGCTGAAGGTTACAACCTCAGCAAAGACGAAACATACAAGGGTACTAAAATCACAGATTTCTCACAAGTAGGCGTTAAAGCTACTGATGAGCACACGCTTGAAGTAACGTTGGAAAACCCAACACCTTACTTCTTGGGTCTGACAGCATTCTACACGTACTACCCAGTACATGCATCTGCTGATACAAATGACAAATTCTTCACAGACTACAAAAACATGATCGTTAACGGACCATTTGTAATGGATCAATACGCTAAAGGTCAAAAAATTGTTGTGAAGAAAAATGATGGTTACCATGCAGCTGCTGACATCAAATTGGCTCAAATCGATATGTCTCTGACAAACAGCAGTGCTTCCGAACTGCAAGCTTACAAATCAGGACAATTGGACTACACTGGTGCACCTAACGGTGAAATTCCATCCGACCAAATTCCTTCTGTAAAAGCGGAATTGCCGGACGAGTTCAAAGCTACTGGTATTGCAAGTACGTACTACTACCAGTTCAACGTAAATGAAGCTCCATTTAACAACGTTAAAATCCGTAAAGCATTTGCAATGGCAATTCAACGTCAGCTTATTGTTGACAAAGTAACACAAGGTGGACAAATTCCAGCATTCGGCTTTGTACCTCCAGGTATCCGTGGTGAAAACGGCGAATTCCGTGATGAGCACAAAGACGATTACTTCACTGAAAATGTGGACGAAGCTAAAGCATTGCTTGCTGAAGGTATGAAAGAAGAAGGTTACACAACATTGCCAGCTGTTACTTTGATCTACAACACTAGTGATGGGCACGCAAAAATCGCTTTGGCGATTGCTGACATGTGGAAACAAAATCTTGGTGTTGATGTGAAAACAGAAAACCAAGAGTGGGGCGTATTCCTTGAGAACCGTCAAAACCAAAACTTCCAAGTAGCTCGTGCAGGTTGGTCTGCTGACTACAACGATCCATACAACTTCTTGGAAATGTGGACTACTGGAAACACAAACAATGATTCCAAATTCAGCAACGAACAGTATGACAAAGATGTTAAAGAAACTGTAAAATCTGCTGATCCAGCTGCACGTATGGCTGCATTTGCTGACGCTGAGAAAATCCTGATTCAAGATGAAATGGGAGTTATGCCGATCTATTACTACACTAACGTATCTTTGACTAAGCCTTACCTGAAAGGCGTACAACTTGATTTCAGTGGAGCTATTGACTTCACTCGTGCATATCTGGAAGAGAAATAAGTTGTTCTGAAGTCTAATATGATTACTTCGGGATATATATGTGGAATTCCATATATATCCCGATTTTTTTGTATGTGCACCGATTTTCCTTATAATTCTTGAAATTTCCGATAAATGGATTGGACTTTATTTCTGTCTAATTCTACAATCGATTTGTATACAAAATATTGTTTGTGGAGGTGTGCAAGGGTTGGTTAAGTATGTGTTGAAAAAACTACTATTTATGCTGCTATCGCTTTTCATACTCGCATCGCTGACTTTCTTCTTGATGAAGGCCATTCCTGGTGACCCGTTTACAGCAGAAAAGAAACTATCGCCAGAAATTCGTGCACTTTTAGAAGTTAAGTACGGTTTGGATAAACCGATGTATGAACAATACCTGAAGTATATGGGTGGAATCCTTAAAGGGGATTTCGGCGTTTCAATGAGGTATCTGAATCAAGACGTAACGGACATGATTACCCAAACATTCACAGCTTCACTGAAGCTTGGAATCTTTGCAATCCTCATCTCCATTATTGTTGGTGTATTGTTGGGTCTTCTCGCAGCAGTTTATCACCGCAAATTGATTGATGATGTCACCATGGTTGTCGCTGTCATAGGTATTGCTGTCCCGAGCTTCTTGCTTGCGTCCTTATTGCAATATGTTTTTGCTTTCAAATTAGGATGGTTCAACGTTATGGGCTTCGACGGACCACTTGACTATGTGCTCCCTGTTGCAGCGTTGTCTGCATCACCTATTGCCTTTATTGCACGTTTGACTCGTTCCAGCATGCTGGAAGTTTTGCATGCAGATTATATCAAAACGGCTAAGGCTAAAGGTTTGAAGTGGCCAGCCATTATGTTTAAACACGTTGTACGAAATGGTATTTTGCCAGTAGTAACTTATGTTGGTCCAATGACAGCAAACATCATCACAGGTTCCGTTGTTATTGAACAGATCTTTAACATCGGGGGAATTGGTAAAGTTTTCGTAGAAAGCATCACTAACCGGGATTATACCATGATCATGGGAATCACGATTTTCTATGGTATCCTCCTTATGTTGGCACGCTTCCTGACGGATATCGCTTATGTACTAATTGATCCTAGAATTAAGCTGGAAAGCCGGAAGGGGGCATAACGTTGTCTGGCACGAATAATAAAAAGAATGAAACGGCGAACACTAACCTGACTAGTCAGGCAGCGGTTAAACCGCAAGAAAGTGTATCCCTTTTTAAAGATGCCATGTACAGACTTGCAACCAATAAGGCTGCAATGATTAGTCTGAGTGTGTTGGTTCTTGTCGTGATTTTCGCTTTGATTGGTCCAACTTCTTTGTTTTCAAGTTATAATTATTATTCCAATGATTTGATGAACGCTAACGCTGCACCTAGTGCCGATCATTGGTTCGGTACGGATGAACTTGGCCGTGATGTATGGGTAAGAACGTGGGTTGGTGCTCGTGTATCCCTTACTGTAGGTTTGGCAGCGGCTCTGATTGACCTTATTATTGGTGTAATCTATGGTGCAATTATGGGTTACTATGGTGGACGTGTTGATGGTATCATGAACAAGTTCTCCGAAATTCTGTATTCCCTGCCTTACATGCTCGTTGTTATCTTGTTGCTGGTTGTGTTGGAACCAAGTCTGACAACCATCATCATTGCCCTCACCATTACAGGCTGGATCAGTATGTCGTGGATTGTACGTGGTGAGATTATGCAACTCAAAAACAGAGACTTCATTCTCGCGGCCCGCTCCATGGGTGCAAGCACCGGACGTCAATTGTTCCGTCACTTGTTGCCAAATGCAGTTGGTCCGATTATCGTAACGTTGACATTGTCTATTCCTAACGCGATCTTTGCTGAGGCGTTTCTGAGCTTCCTCGGACTTGGTGTATCTGCACCGAGATCGTCCCTGGGATCCATGATTAATGACGCTCTCACAGGCTGGACGCTGTATCCTTGGCGGATGTGGTTCCCGGCAGGTCTGATGGTACTGACTATGCTTGCATTTAACTTGCTCGGTGACGGTTTGCGCGACGCGCTTGATCCGAAATTACGTAAATAGAAATAGGAGGTGGGATTATGGAGCCGATTTTAACAGTCAAGGACTTGAGCGTGTCATTTTCAACGCGCTCTGGTGAATTTGATGCCGTTAAAAATGTGAGTTTTGAAATTGGCAAAGGAGAGACGCTGGGGATCGTAGGTGAATCCGGTAGTGGTAAGAGTGTTACCGCCCAAACCATCATGAAATTGATTCCCTCCCCGCCTTCGAAGGTCAAAAGCGGAGAAATTACTTTTCACGGGCAAGACCTGCTGAATAAAACAGACAAACAAATGGAATCGATTCGTGGTAAAGATATCGGTATGATCTTCCAAGATCCGATGACTTCTTTGAATCCTACCATCAAGATTGGTAAACAAATTACCGAAGTATTGCGCAAGCACCAAAACATGTCCAAACAAGCCGCGGATAAAGCTGCTTTGGAAATGCTTGAACTTGTAGGAATCAAAAATGCGGCTATCCGCATGAATCATTACCCACACCAATTCTCTGGTGGTATGCGTCAGCGTGCCATGATTGCGATCGCCCTTGCATGTCGTCCATCCCTTCTAATTGCGGATGAGCCGACAACTGCACTTGACGTTACAATCCAGGCTCAAATTCTGGATGTAATGAAAGATATGCAGCAAAAGCTTGGAACATCAATCATGCTGATAACGCATGACCTTGGTGTAGTGGCGGGTATGTGTGACCGTGTTGTTGTTATGAAGGAAGGCGAAGTTGTTGAAACAGGAACAACTGCTGAAATCTTTAGTAACCCTCAACATCCATATACGATTAAATTGCTGAACGCTTTGCCTCGTCTGGACGAGCCCAAAAAGGAAAAACCAGCTCCCGCTGGGATTATCAAAGGAAGTAACAAACCTCTGGTACAAGTGAAAAACTTGAAACAGTACTTTAATCTTGGTAAAGGTAACATTCTTAAAGCGGTTAATGACGTAAGTTTTGATATCTTTGAAGGAGAAACACTTGGCGTTGTAGGTGAGTCCGGTTGTGGTAAATCTACAACAGGTCGTACCATTCTGCGTCTTTATGAGCCAACTGGCGGAAATGTTAACTTCAACGGAACGGATATCTACAAGTTGTCCCCGCGCAAAATGAAAGAAATGCGTAAAGATATGCAAATGATCTTCCAAGATCCATATGCATCCCTTAACCCGCGTTTCAACGTAATGGATATTATCGGGGAATCCCTGGATATTCACGGTTTGGCTTCCAGCTCTAAAGAGCGCAAGAGACGAGTGGAAGAGTTGCTTGATCTCGTAGGTTTGAATCCGAGTCATGCACTTCGATATCCACATGAATTCTCAGGTGGTCAAAGACAACGGATCGGGATTGCACGTGCACTGGCTGTAGACCCTAAATTCATCATCTGTGATGAGCCATTGTCTGCACTGGATGTATCCATTCAGGCGCAGGTCGTTAAATTGCTTGAAGAACTTCAGCAACGTCTCGGCTTGACATACCTGTTTATTGCGCATGACCTGTCGATGGTTAAACATATCAGTGACCGTGTTGCTGTAATGTACATGGGTAAAGTGGTAGAGCTTGCAGAAAGTGAAGAACTGTATGCAAACCCTGTCCACCCTTACACCAAAACATTGCTTTCAGCGATCCCTGTACCTGATCCGGAAGTCGAAGCGAACAAACGTCGCATTTTGCTTCCGGAAGAGCATATGAGCCCGATTCAGAATGGATCTGGTGGGCCTGCAAATGATCCATACAACCTGGAAAATGCTCAATTGATTGAGGTTTCCAAAGGTCACTGGGTTGCAGAACCTTACGTATAATAGGAATATTAAAGCGATATGCTATTATTGATGTATTAATTGCCGCCGACTCGTTCGGCGGTTTTTTCGTATTTTTGATCACTTTCTTTTGACGAAGCGGCCTTGAATTCGGTACAATCAAGAAAGGCTCTTTGAAGCAGAATAGGAGGCAGACCTCATGAACGGTATTACCGAGGCACTCCGCAGCGGATCAAGACTTGCAGAAGATTATATCTGTTCAAGAGATGCTGCGCGTGGCCTTTACGAGTATGACATTCGCTGGGAATCAGGACTTCAGGCGCGTGCCGAATGGCTGGACCAATCGGAAAACACACGTATTGATCGTCGTGATCTGGCAGAGTATTTACGTATATATAACAAGCGCGTGAACGACCATGGAGAGGTTCATGCGTCCATCACACGTCTAGCAGAACAAGATGCACTTGTGGTTACAGGAGGACAGCAGAGCGGTCTGCTCACCGGACCACTGTTCGTCATATACAAAGCAGCCAGCGTTGTGGCAGCTGCGCGTGAAGCGGAAGAAAGACTTCAACGCCCGGTAGTCCCCGTATTCTGGATTGCCGGTGAAGATCATGACTGGGATGAGGTTAACCATACGTATCTGCCTGATCATCAGGGAGACATGAAGAAGGTCAAGTTACAAGGACGATTCGCAGGAAGGGATTCTGTGAGTAATGTTCATGTGGATACGCAGCAGTGGATAAATGTACTCGAACAGGTTGAACAGCTGTTACCTGATACGATACATAAACCAGGATTGATGAAATGTATCACAGAGATTCATCAATCCAGTTCGAATCTGAGTGATGCATTTGCCCGCATGATATCTGCCTTGTTTGCGAGCAGTGGACTTGTTCTGATGGATGCATCAGATCCAGAATTACGCAGGTTGGAACAGCCCGTTTTTGAACGGTTGATCCGTAGTAATGAAATGTTGCGTAACGCTTATTTACAAGGAGCTTCGTTGGTACAACAAGCTGGTTATGCTATGCCTGCCGAAGTGGCGGAGGATGGAGCCAATCTGTTCTATATCCATGGAGGCGCGCGTTTGCTGTTAACGCTGAAGGATGGCTTGTATACCGACCGCAAAGGTCTGGTTTCTTTCACAGAGGAACGTTTGCTTCAGGAACTGGAAGAACATCCGGAGCGTTTCAGTAACAACGTATTGACACGACCATTAATGCAAGATTCTGTGCTACCTGTAGCCGCTGTTATTTTGGGGCAAGGTGAAATTGCATATTGGGGTTTGACTCGAGAAGCATTTCGTCAGTTCGGACTGCAAATGCCCATTTTGTTACCGCGGTTGTCCTTCACCATTATGGAAGATATTCATCACAAACATATGAGACAATATGGACTTTCTTTTCAGGATGTTCAATATCATATGGAAGAAAAGAAGGAACAGTGGCTCGCACAACAGGAGACGTTCCAGGTAGATGAACAGTTTGACAAGGTTCAGGAAGCGTTTCTTGATCTGTATGGACCATTGCTAGATGAGATCGCGGAGATTCATCCGGGGCTGGAACGAATTGGCGATACCAATTTGGGTAAAATCAACGAGCAAATGCAATATCTGAAACAGCAGACTCACAAAGCCATCGAAGATAAACATAATGTGAGTCTAAGGCACTGGAACGGCATTCAGAACTCCTTATTTCCAACGGGCAAACCACAGGAACGAGTACATAATGCACTCTTTTACCTGAATCGTTATGGCACCGGGTGGATCGATGAACTGATTAAGGCCTCAAGCGAATTCCTTGGAGAGCACAAGGTTATTTCACTATAGAGCCCTTTATAATAGAAGAAACACATAAACGAGGAGGATATGGAATGACTACACCTGCATTGCAAAACAGTATTGTTAAAGATATGGGACTCGCTTCAGAGGGTCATCTGAAAATTGACTGGGTAGAGGCACATATGCCGGTATTAAACCGCATTCGTCGCCAGTTCGAACAGGACCTGCCTTTCAAAGGTTTGAAGGTTGCCATTTGTCTTCATCTGGAAGCGAAAACAGCTTACTTGGCAAAAGTGATCCAAGCGGGTGGGGCGGAAGTAACCATTACGCACAGTAACCCATTGTCTACACAAGATGATGTCTGCGCAGCATTAGTGGAAGACGGCGTTACCGTGTATGCGAAGTACAATCCGGAACCTGCGGAGTTCAAATCACTGCAACTTCGTGCACTTGAGGTGAAACCTGATCTCATTATTGATGATGGTGGAGACTTTGCAACCATTATTGCATCCGAGCGCCCTGACCTCGCAGCAACAATTCGCGGCGGAGCAGAAGAAACGACAACGGGTATTATTCGTTTGAAAGCATTAGCGAAAGAAGGCCAATTGAAGTTTCCAATGGTTGCGGTTAATGACGCATACTGCAAGTATCTGTTCGATAATCGCTACGGTACAGGACAATCTGCATTTGACGGAATTATTCGTACAACTAACCTGGTTATCGCTGGTAAAAACGTAGTGGTAGCAGGTTATGGCTGGTGTGGTAAAGGGGTAGCGATGCGCGCCAAAGGTCTTGGAGCAAATGTGATCGTAACCGAGATCGATCCAATCAAAGCGGTAGAAGCACACATGGACGGATTCCGGGTCATGACGATGGTGGAAGCCGCCAAACTGGGTGATTTCTTTATCGCAGTTACAGGCAATAAGGATGTTATCACGGGTGAACATTACGATGTGATGAAAGACGGAGCCATCCTGAGTAATGCAGGACACTTTGATGTTGAAGTGAATAAACCTGAACTGGCTAAACGTTCGGAATCGATTCGCACAGTTCGTCGTAACATTGAGGAGTATCGTTTCAAAGATGGTCGTAAAATGTACCTTCTTGCAGAAGGTCGTCTTGTGAACCTGGGTGCAGCAGATGGTCACCCTGCCGAAATCATGGATACAACGTTTGCTCTTCAGGCACTCGGTCTGCGTTATGTGAGTGAGAACTATGCTGAGCTGGGTAAAAACGTTGTTAATGTACCTTATGATATTGACCAACAGGTTGCCAGCTATAAACTTGAAAGTTTGAACATTGGTATCGACTCTTTGTCAGCTGAGCAAGAAAAATATCTGGATAGCTGGAAATTTTAAGTTTTATCCAATAATTACAAGCGGATGAAATGATTCAAAAGGTATAGAATGGTTTATTGATGATACGGCTCATGTGCGGGTAGACATACGAATGCCCGTTTGCGGGAAACGTCTTTGATCCTGAGTGACAGGATCAAAGACGTTTTTTTATGCTGAAAAATTAAAAAATCAAGTATTGCAAGAAGGGTTTTGATTTTTTTGTGCGAATCTATTATGCTTAGGTGGTGGAAAGTGGGGCAAAGTGGGAGAAACGGGTGAGGAGTGAGTGGGCCAATGTTTATGGGGGAGTTCCAACATAGCATTGATGATAAGGGTCGGGTTATCATACCGGCCAAATTCCGCGAATCTCTGGGACCGTCTTTCGTTGTCACACGGGGTTTGGACCAGTGTCTTTTCGTGTACCCCATGGAGGAGTGGGGGGTCATGGAACAGAAGCTCAAAGCACTGCCATTGATGAAATCTGATGCACGTGCGTTTACCCGGTTTTTTTTCTCGGGTGCAACCGAATGTGAACTGGACAAACAGGGCAGGGTAAATCTGCCGGGGAATTTAAGAGAGTATGCCAAGCTGGACAAGGATTGTGTTGTTCTTGGCGTGTCGAACCGGGTGGAGATTTGGAGCAAAGGCATATGGGAGAGTTATTTCAATCAATCCGAAGAAGCATTCAACGACATTGCCGAAAAGCTGGTCGATTTTAATTTTGATTTATAAAGTCAGGAGGGGTGCAGGTTGTTTCACCACATAACCGTACTCAAAGAAGAGGCAACAGAGGGATTAAACATCAAGCAGGACGGTATATACGTGGACTGCACTTTAGGCGGTGGCGGACATAGCTCCGTGATTGCGTCCAAGCTTGGTCCAGGGGGACGTCTGATCGCACTTGATCAGGATGATTGGGCTTTGGATAATGCGCGCGAGAAGCTCGCTGCCTATGGAGAACGTGTAACATTGGTGAAAACCAATTTTCGAGATCTGGAACAGGTACTTAAGGATCTGGATGTACCAATGAAGGATGGTGTCCCACAGGTCGACGGTATTTTGTACGACTTGGGTGTGTCATCTCCGCAATTTGATGAAGGAGAACGTGGGTTCAGCTACAATCACGATGCTCCGCTCGATATGCGAATGGATCAGGATGCAATGCTGACGGCCAAAGAGATTGTGAATGAGTGGCCGGAAGAAGAGATTGCTCGAATTTTGTATCGTTATGGTGAAGAGAAGTTTTCGAGAAGAATTGCTCGGGTTATCATCGGAAAACGAGCACAATCTGCCATTGAGACGACAGGTGAACTCGTGGAACTGATCAAGGAAGGCATCCCGGCAGCAGCTCGCCGTACGGGTGGACATCCTGCCAAACGCAGCTTCCAGGCATTACGCATTGCCGTTAACGATGAGTTGGGTGCTTTTGAAGAGGGCTTGCATCAGGCTGTCCGTTGTCTGGCACCAGGAGGACGTGTATCTGTTATTACCTTCCACTCCCTTGAGGATCGGATATGTAAACAGATTTTCAGCAGTTATCTGGAAAAATGTACATGTCCACCCGATTTTCCGTTGTGTGTATGCGGCGGCAAGGGTACCTTGCGTTTAGTGAACAGAAAACCGCTGATTCCAACGGAAACGGAATTGGCCGAGAATTCACGTGCTCGTTCAGCCAAGCTGCGCGTAGCCGAGAAATTGTAGATCAAGAGTGGAGGAGAGAATCGGAGTATGGCATATACACGTGGTAATCTCGCTGTAAAAGAAAAAGCGTCCCAGGAACGTGTGACCCAGCAACGATACAAAGAAACCACCAAAGTGGTGACCCGTCGTACGGGTCTTCCGGCACGTGAGAAGATTTTGTATCTGATTACCGTGGTTGCAGTGATCCTTGTTGGTGGAGCCTTAATGTCTCGTTATGCTCATATCTATGATCTGAACAAACAGGCACAGTCTACTATTTCGGATATCAAGGGGTATGAGAAGACGATTGCAGACCTGCAAGTGGAAAAAGAAACATTGAACAACCAGGTCATCGAAAATGCAAAACAACTTGGTTACGTTGAGGCTTCCGGTAAGGATGTCATTTATGTACCTCGCTCAACAAGTACGAAATCAACAGGTACTGAATCGTCCTCGAATACATCAAGCAGTAAATAAAGAGGTGTTCCGATGATAAAAAGAATAAAGATGCGCACGTTGCTTATAGGGGGATGTATTACCCTCTTTTTTCTTGTACTCGTAACCCGAATCTTTTTCATTCAAGTTGTGAATGGCGGTGTATGGCAGGAACGGGCGGCCGGTTTGGTAGAGCGTGAACAGACGATTAAGGCTGCACGTGGGACGATGACGGACCGCAATGGTAACATTCTGGCTACCGACGCACCTGCATACACGGTTTCTGTTAATCCTTTATTAATTAATGAACTTGGGATTCAGGATGTAGTCACGGAGAAGCTCTCAGCCCTTCTTGGGAAAAATGAGAGTGAGATGCGTGCACTGGTCACAGCCAAGAATGCAAAGGGCAAGTTTTTTCAGCAGCGTGAAGTACGAAGTGAAGGATATAAGATAAGTCCTGAGCTTGCGGAAAAAGTCAACGAACTGCGTGAGGAATTACAAGAAGAATACAAGGCTCGTAATGCAATTGTCATGGCTCAAGAGTCGAAGCGTTTTTACCCTGAAGAAAGCCTTGCATCTCACGTCTTGGGATACATGAGCCGTGACGGGAAAGCTGTCAATGGACTTGAAGTCTCATATGATGAGGCATTGACTGGGACAGATGGCTATCTGAATTATCAGAAGGATGCCAAAGGCATTAAACTTCCGAGTTCACAGGATAACTATCTGCCGCCTCAGAACGGGAAAAACCTTACGCTGACCATCGATGATACGATCCAATTTTACATCGAGGATGCAATGAAAGAAGCCGTTGCGAAGTATAATCCGCTGAGCATGACAGTTATTGCTGCGGACCCGAATACGATGGAGATTCTAGGGATGGCAAACTGGCCAACCTTTAACCCCAATTCGTATGGGAGTACACCCGATCAAAAGAATTTTATCAATCATGCTACCCAATCCATCTATGAGCCAGGTAGTACATTCAAAATAGTTACGCTAGCAGGGGCTGTTGAAGAGAAACTCTTTGATCCCAATGCAAGTTTTGAATCCAAACGGATTTATATCGGTGGTTTCCCGATTAGTGATAATGGTCATGCCTACGGTTGGATCTCTTATCTCGAAGGTGTCAAACGGTCAAGTAACATTGCCTTTGTTAACTTGGGTTACAACATGCTTGGTGGTGAACGTCTGCGTCATTACATAGACGAATTCGGTTTTGGTAAAAAGACGGGTATTGATCTGCCGAATGAGTCAGCGTCACCGATCAAGCCACTGGTTTACAAATCCGAGATTGCTACCGCTGCCTATGGTCATGGTCTTGTACAAGTAACACCAATTCAACAGGTCGCAGCAATCTCTGCAATTGCCAACGGAGGCAAATTGTTGGAGCCACATCTGGTGAAGGAGATCAAGAACCCGAATGATGGAACAACGGAAGTGATCAAACCCAAAGTTGTTCGTCAGGTGATTTCCAAGGAATCTTCCAAACTCGTGAGTGGTTATCTGGAACAAGTGGTTGCAGACCAAACAATTGGAACCGGTCGTAACGCCTATATTGAAGGTTACCGTGTGGCTGGTAAGACGGGTACGGCAAGAAAGGTCGTTAACGGAGAATACAGCAAGTCGAAGGACGTTGTATCGTTTATTGGATTTGCACCGGTCAATAATCCGAAGATTGCTATACTTGTTGTCATTGACCAACCGGATGGAACCAACATTGGGGGAGGAACCGCGGCTGCCCCGGTATTCAAAAAGATTGTCAGCCAAACTCTTCAATACATGGGAATACCCAAAGATACAGCCAAAACTTCTGACAAAAAGTCAAAAGAAGTCGCTGTCGTGCAAGCCAAGGCGCCTGACCTGAGCGGCAAGACAGCCAAACAGGCCAGAAGCCAGCTTCTAAGCGCAGGTATTGCTTATGTGACTCTTGGTCAAGGTGATAATGTAATTCGGCAGTATCCGGTTGCTGGGGCCTCTATGAATCCAGGCCAACGAATCTATCTGCTAACGGAAGAAAGCAGCAAGATGAAGATTCCCGATCTAACAGGTGAATCACTCCGTGATGCCTTCGAAGTCCTTTCTCTGATGAAAGTGGGAGTTACGGTCAAGGGTGAGGGCTATGTCGTGAAGCAAACCGAGCAGGTCGCAGGTGAGCAGAGAACTGTGCAGTTGGAGTTGCAGACTGCTAAAGCTGCAGTGACAGGTATAGCTGATGAGGCTCCAATCTCTTCTAGTCCATCGTCAGGAGTTGAAGGGAAGGAACAAGAGGCTTCGGGCGGCGAAGGTAACACCGACGGAACAGACGAAAAAGATAACAACAAGGCTGCTGCCAATGAATCCGAATCCTCTGACGATCCAGCAACAAATGGGACCTCGCTCCCCTAGAGAGCTCTGACAGCTTGTTCTAACCCCCGGTTGTCCTGAATATTCATGAATGGAACGAGATCATGATTTTGGGACGAGTGGGGGGATCTTTTCGTGAAGGGATCAAGCGTAAATCTGCGGCGCAGGTTACTATGGAGTTTAGTGATTTTAGTTTTGTTATTTTCGGCCTTGGTGATCAGGCTTGCTTATGTACAGCTCGGGAAAGGCCCTGAATTGTCAGCCAAAGCAGAAGAATCCTGGCGGCGTAATATTCCTTACTCAGCCAAGCGAGGGGAGATCCTGGATCGAAATGGAACCTCTCTGGCCTATAATGTGACGACACCGACCATTATGGCCATTCCGGCTCAGGTCAAAGAAGCTGAAACGACAGCTAAAGCGCTGGCCCCATTGCTTGGGATGACGGAAGAAAAAGTGCTGGCAACCATCAAGAAACGAGAACTGATTGTACGACTACAACCCGGCGGCCGCAAAATTACGATGGAGAAAGCTCAGCGCATCCGTGATTTGAAGCTTCCGGGTATCGTTGTTGCTGAGGACAATAAACGTTTTTATCCTTATGATGATTTGGCCGCCCATATTCTTGGTTTTACGGGCATTGATAATCAGGGTTTAACGGGTGTTGAGAAGAAATATGATGATAAGCTGAATGGTCTGAATGGCAGTGTGTCCTACTTGTCCGATGCGGCCGGAAGGCTCATGCCGGGCTCATCCGAGAAGTATGTGGAACCGAAGGACGGCCTTAACCTCAAGCTGACCATTGATAAATCCATTCAGTCCATCATGGAAAGAGAACTGGATCAGGCCATGGTGAAATTCCAGGCGAACTCAGCATTGGCCATAGCGATGAATCCCAAAACAGGTGAAATTTTGGGCATGTCCAGCCGGCCGGGATACGAACCTGCCGATTACCAGCAATATCCTGCGGAGATATACAATCGGAATTTACCGATCTGGATGACCTACGAGCCGGGCTCCACATTTAAGATTATTACTTTGGCAGCAGCGCTTGAAGAGAAAAAAGTCAATCTGCAACAGGATCAATTTTTTGATCCCGGATATGTTGAGGTGGGTGGAGCCCGTCTGCGTTGCTGGAAAAAAGGCGGCCACGGAAGTCAGACCTTCCTGCAAGTAGTGGAGAACTCGTGTAACCCGGGATTTGTAGCTCTGGGGCAGAGGTTGGGGAAAGAATCACTCTTCTCCTATATTAAAGATTTTGGCTTTGGCACCAAAACAGGGATCGACCTCAGCGGAGAAGCCAGTGGAATTCTGTTCAAACTGTCCAGAGTGGGCCCTGTTGAGCTTGCAACGACGGCTTTTGGTCAAGGTGTATCGGTAACACCCATTCAGCAAGTAGCAGCTGTGTCAGCGGCCATCAATGGGGGTAAACTTTACAAGCCGTATGTTACGAAAGCGTGGGTCCATCCAGTCACGGGAGAAGTCATGGAAGAAGCCAAGCCGGAGCTCGTGCGTCAGGTGATCTCGGAGAATACATCCAAGCAAGTACGTGAAGCACTCGAGAGTGTTGTCGCAAAAGGTACCGGGCGTCCGGCATTCATTGATGGATACCGGGTTGGTGGCAAAACGGGTACAGCCCAGAAGGTTATCAACGGACGTTATTCCTCGACCGAGCATATCGTATCCTTTATCGGATTTGCACCGGCAGATGACCCTCAGATTGTAGTCTATACGGCAGTGGATAATCCTAAAGGGATTCAGTTCGGAGGTGTGGTTGCCGCCCCGATTGTGCAGAACATCCTTGAGGATGCGTTGCATTATATGAATGTCCCTGTTCGGAAGGATCAGGTTGCCAAAGAATACAAGTATGGTGAAACCAAAATCGTGACAGTCCCAGACCTGACTGGAGCTACTGTCGAAGATCTGTACGAAGACCTGAACATGAATTTCATGCTGGCAAAGTCTGGCAGTGGTAAATACGTAATCAATCAGGCACCCAAGCCTGGGGCAAGGGTAGATCAGGGATCAACCATTCGCATTTATATGGGGAATGTACTGAACGATGCACATGATCACACGAAGGATGAATAACTGGAGCGCTGAAGCCATTTCGGCTTCAACCGCAACAAAATTCATCCAAGTGCGTTTCATTATTTGGTTGTATTGACGATATTAATAAATACAGACATATGTTAAAACAGAAGTAAAATTGGAAAAGTGAGGTTATTCATGTGCTTTTAAAACAATTTGCATCGATGCTGACCACCGCCCGCCTCGTGGGCGAACCAAATACAGAATGCCAAAACCTTCAGACAGATTCCCGGCAGGTAAAACCGGGTGATCTGTTTATCTGTCTTCCGGGACATACGGTAGATGGTCATGATTATGCAGAAAAAGCTGTAAATGCAGGTGCAGTTGCATTGGTGGTTGAACGGCAGCTTGATCTGCCTGTACCCCAATTGCTGGTGAAGGACAGCCGGTTTGCCATGGCTGTGCTGGCCGATTTCTTTTTTGACTCGCCTAGCCAGAAGATGAATATGATTGGTGTAACGGGAACGAACGGTAAAACGACGACCACTTATTTGATTGAAAAAATCATGAGTGATTATGGACGCAAGACGGGGTTGATCGGTACTATTCAAATGCGATACGACGGTCGCACCTACCCGATGTCAGGAACAACACCAGAAGCGCTTGATTTGCAGCGTAGTCTGCATGATATGGTTCAAAAGGGTACGGACTGCTGTGTTATGGAAGTTTCTTCTCACGCATTGGAACAAGGACGGGTGAAGGGAACGGACTTCCGTACTGCGGTATTCACCAACCTGACGCAGGATCATCTGGACTACCACCATTCCATGGAGGAATATCGGGGGGCCAAAGGATTGTTCTTTGCACGGCTGGGTAACGGCTATACGAAAGATGCTTCACAGCGTAAATTCGCGGTGATCAATGCAGATGATCCAGCTGCGGCTTATTTCATCTCTGTGACTGCTGCTGAAGTGATTACATATGGCATGGGTGAAGAGGTGGATGTACGTGCATCCCAAATCTCAATCACTTCTCAGGGAACTTCTTTCCACGTGGATACATTTGCGGGCAGCACGGATATTCGCTTGCGCATGGTAGGTAAATTCAATGTGTACAATGCAATGGCGGCTATCTCTGCAGCGCTGGTGGAAGGTATTCCGCTGGAAGAGATCAAGCGCAGTCTGGAGACGGTTCCGGGCGTGGATGGACGTGTTGAAGGCGTGGACGAGGGACAGCCATTTGCTGTTATTGTCGATTATGCCCATACACCGGATGGACTGGAGAATGTGCTTCGGACGGTGAAGGAATTTGCCGAAGGACGTGTAATCTGCGTGTTTGGCTGTGGTGGTGACAGGGACCGTACCAAACGCCCTCTCATGGGGAAAATTGCTGCGAAGTATAGTGATTTTGTACTGGTTACTTCCGATAATCCTCGGACAGAAGATCCGGATCTGATTCTCAAAGACATTGAACAAGGCTTGATTGAAGAATCCGTTCCTGCTGAACGTTATACGATGATTGTGGATCGGCGTCAGGCGATTCATGAAGCTATTGAAATGGCAAGCCCAGCCGATGTAGTATTGATTGCGGGCAAGGGTCACGAGACCTATCAGATTATCGGCACAACCAAAACCGATTTTGATGACCGAATCATAGCCAAAGAAGCGATAAGGGGCAAATCCAATTGATAAAAAGAACATTGGCACAATTGGCCGAGATGTGTGGAGGAACATTAAGTGACGTTGCTGCTCATGGCAATGTAATGGTTGAAGGGGTGTTTACCGATTCGCGTAAACCCCTGGAAGGCAGTTTGTTTATCCCGCTGGTGGGTGAAAGGTTTGACGGACACGAATTTGTGCAAGCCTGTCTAGAGAAGGGTGCCGCAGGGGCGATCTGGCAAAAGGATCATGGTATTCCGCCACAAGGAGCTGTCATTGTTGTTGACGACACACTTGTCGCACTGCAAGCACTCGCATCTGCTTATCTAACGGAGAATAAAGCGGCTGTAGTCGGCATTACAGGCAGTAACGGCAAGACAACCACGAAGGATATCGTGGATGCCATTCTCTCGACTACGTTCAAAGTGCATAAGACGCAAGGCAACTTTAATAATCACATTGGTTTACCACTGACTGTGTTAAGTATGGACCCGGATACGGAGATTATTATTTTGGAAATGGGTATGAGTGGTCGCGGGGAAATTAACGATCTGTCGGTTATTGCTCAACCTGATGTAGCGATCATTACCAATATCGGTGAATCACATCTGCTTCAGCTGGGGTCCAGACTGGAGATTGCCAGAGCCAAAGCTGAGATTGCCGCGGGATTGAAGACTGGCGGTTTACTGATCTACAACGGAGACGAGCCTTTAATTGCACAAGTCCTTGAAGAGCCCGCAACGAAGCAACCCGATGGGTTGCAGCGGTTTACATTCGGCCTGCAAACCGATAATGATGACTATCCTACTGGACTTATGAATGCGCAGAACGGAGTAGTTTTCACCACCAAACAGTCCGGAGAACATGCATTTACGCTACCTCTGCTGGGAACGCATAATGTCGTTAACTGTCTGGCTGCTTTGGCTGTAGCCCGTCATTTCAAAGTGACAACGGAGCAAATTGCCGCGGGATTGTCTCGATTGAAACTGACGGGCATGCGTATTGAGGTTACTCAAGGTGTTAGTGGTCTAACCCTGTTGAATGATGCATACAATGCAAGTCCAACCTCCATGAAGGCTGCAATCGATGTCTTGGAAGGTCTGAAAGGATATCGCATGAAAGTGGCTGTGCTTGGTGATATGCTTGAACTTGGTCCTCAGGAGCAGGATCTGCATCTTGGAATTGGTGAGTATATTACATCTGCCAAAATGGACATGGTGCTCGTATATGGCCCGCTATCAGCGCATATTGCTGAAGGAGCAAGAAAGCATATGCCGGCAGAGGCTGTGCATGCTTTTATAGATAAAGAAGAAATGACCCGTTATCTACTGGAGAAATTACATCCCAGAGACGTTGTCTTGTTCAAAGCCTCAAGGGGCATGAAGCTGGAGGACGTGGTCGAAGCACTACAAATAGCACCATTACAGAATCGAGTAGACTAGAGGGGTGAACCCATGGATTTTCAGGTATTACTGTTAACAATCGGCGTTTCATTTATTCTGGCGGTGATTGCCGCACCGCTCCTGATTCCCCTGTTACGCCGAATGAAATTCGGACAACAGGTTAGGGAAGATGGGCCTCAGAGCCATTTGAAAAAAAGCGGAACACCTACAATGGGTGGAGTCGTCATTTTAGTTGCGTTCACATTGGCCTTTTTGAAATTTTCGGCTGTCAAGAATACAGACTTTTATGTCTTGCTCGTGGCTACGCTGGGATTTGGGCTGATTGGCTTCCTGGATGATTACATCAAAATTGTGTTCAAACGTTCGCTGGGACTGACGGCCAGACAAAAAATGCTGGGCCAATTGTTCTTCAGTGCAGTGATGTGTTTCTTGCTGATCCAGAACGGACACAGCACAGCCATCTCTATTCCAGGTACGTCATTCTCGTTTGACTGGACCGGTTGGTTCTATTATCCGTTTGTTGTATTCATGATGCTTGCCATTACCAATGCGGTTAACTTTACCGACGGTCTGGATGGATTGCTGTCAGGGGTAAGTGCGATTGCCTTTGGGGCGTTTGCCATTGTGGCGATGCAAGCCACATCGATGCCGGCGGCAGTGTGTGCAGCAGCGATGATCGGAGCCGTGCTCGGTTTTCTGGTATACAATGCACATCCGGCCAAAGTGTTTATGGGAGACACAGGTTCTCTGGGGATTGGCGGTGCGATTGGTGCGGTAGCAATTGTAACCAAAACGGAGCTTCTGTTTGTCATCATAGGCGGTATTTTTGTCATCGAGATCCTGTCTGTTATTATTCAAGTGGTATCATTTAAGACTCGTGGCAAGCGTGTATTCAAAATGAGCCCCATTCACCATCACTTTGAATTAAGCGGTTGGTCAGAATGGCGGGTTGTTATTACCTTTTGGGCGGTAGGCGCAATTTTGGCCGCTCTTGGACTTTATCTCAACAAGGGGTTGTAGATCATGAACCATCCAGAATCATATCGCGGACAACAGGTAGTCGTGCTCGGATTGGCCAAAAGCGGCGTACAAGTCGCCAAAGTGCTTGATCGCGCCGGAGCGAAGGTTACAGTAAATGATAAAAAAGAGAGAGATCAATGTCCCGAAGCTTCCGAATTGGAGGCTTTGGGAATTTCTGTTGTATGCGGAGGACATCCGGATGATCTGATTCACAGTGATGTGAAGCTGGTCGTCAAAAACCCGGGTATCCCATACCATGCCGCTCCTGTGCAGCAAGCTTTGGCGTTGGGCATCGAAGTGGTAACAGAAGTAGAGGTTGCTTATCATCTATGTGCTGCGCCCATGATCGGCATTACGGGTTCCAACGGCAAAACAACAACGACCACTTGGGTTGGGGAAATGTTGGAGCATGCCGGCCTCAAGCCGATCGTTGCCGGTAATATTGGAACACCTCTCTGTGAAGCGGCAGAGCAAGCTTTTCCAGATCACTGGATGGTTGTTGAACTCAGCAGTTTCCAGCTCAAAGGAACGGTGGAGTTCCGTCCACGTATTGCGTGCTTGCTTAACGTAACAGAGACACATCTGGACTATCACGGTGGAATGGAAGACTATGTAGCCTCCAAAGCCAAGCTCTTCGCCAATCAGCAACCGGATGATGTAGCTATTTTGAATTGGGATGATGCGGTATGTCGCGAACTGGTTCCTTATATTAAAGGCAGATTGCTACCGTTCTCGATGACCGAGAAATTGGATACAGGTGTATATGCAGATCCTTCTTATGTGGATGGAGAAGAGGATGATGTGAAGCGTCAGATGATCTACGCGGATGAAAAGGGAAATCACCACACCATTATTGACATCGAGAACATTGGCATTGCTGGACGATTCAATGTGGAGAATGCAATGGCTGCTGTAGCCATCGCCGTAGCGGCAGGAGCTGATCCAGCAGTGCTGGCTGATCCACTTGCAGATTTCAAGGCGGTTGAACACCGACTTGAATACGTTCTAGAGCATAATGGCTCTGCGTATTACAACAACTCCAAAGCGACCAATTCCAAGGCTACGGTCATGGCTCTGAACTCGTTCAAGGAGCCTGTTGTATTAATTGCTGGAGGGCTGGATCGCGGATCAGACATGATGGAGTTGTTACCCTTGTTCCAGGAACGGGTAAAAGCTGTCGTTGCGCTTGGAGAAACACGGATGAAAATTGCCAAAGTCGCGGAACTTGCCGGATTAAAGCAAATTAAGGTCGTCGATAATGAGGAGGACGCTGCCCGGACGTTAACCGTTGCTGTGCAGGAAGCATCAAAGCTTGCCAGTGCCGGTGATGTCGTTTTGTTATCCCCGGCATGTGCAAGTTGGGACATGTTTGCTTCCTATGAAGAGCGGGGACGCATTTTTAAAGAGGCGGCGCATAACTTGTAAGTAGGGGGGTGGAAAAGCCCCTACTTCCATGCAAGGGGTGGCCTCCTGATGAAACAGACGCGACCGGCACCAGATATTTGGTTGCTGATTAGTATTTTGGCATTGCTTGCCATCGGCATCGTAATGGTATATAGTGCGGGCTCGGTACTAGCCTTTCATGACTATGGCGATTCATTTTATTTTGTAAAAAGACAGGCCTTGTTTGCGGTGCTTGGGCTTGTGGCCATGTTCGTCACCGCTAACGTGGACTACCGGGTGTGGAGAAAGTATGCCAAGCCAATATTAATCGCCTGTTTTATTATGCTCATTGCGGTGCTCATTCCTGGCATCGGCGTGGTTCGCGGTGGTGCACGAAGTTGGCTGGGCATTGGTTCATTCGGTATCCAGCCTTCAGAATTCATGAAGCTGGGCATGATTTTGTTTCTCGCTCACTGGCTGAGCAAGGAACCGGGCAAAATCAAAACCTTCACAACGGGGCTCCTGCCACCGCTGGGATTGATCGGTTTGGCTTTTGGGATTATTATGCTGCAACCTGACTTGGGGACAGGCACCGTGATGATGGGTGCATCGATGCTTATTATTTTCACAGCCGGAGCGCGAATGAAACATCTGAGCCTGCTTGCTCTTGGCGGCGTAGCCGGGTTTGCAGCTTTGATTGCCGCAGCACCTTATCGGTTGCAGCGTATCACAGCGTTTTTGGACCCGTGGTCCGATCCGCTGGGTGCCGGATATCAGATCATTCAATCGTTATACGCCATTGGTCCTGGTGGACTGGCGGGATTGGGATTGGGGATGAGCCGGCAGAAGTACAGTTATGTACCTGAACCTCAAACGGACTTTATTTTTAGTATTTTGGCCGAAGAACTCGGCTTTATAGGTGGAATGATTGTATTATTGCTGTTTCTGGTGCTGGTGTGGAGAGGGATGCGTGTAGCGATGACAGTTCCGGATGCCTTCGGCAGTCTGCTTGGTGTTGGGATCGTCGGTATGGTCGCTGTGCAGGTCATTATTAACATTGGTGTTGTCATTGGCATGATGCCTGTCACAGGCATTACATTACCTCTGATCAGCTACGGCGGATCATCATTGACCCTCATGCTCACAGCACTGGGCATTTTAGTGAATTTATCCCGTTATGCGAGGTGACTATGCGATGCGAGTCGTTCTAAGCGGTGGCGGTACGGGTGGACATATCTATCCGGCCGTTGCCATAGCAAGACAATGTGAGGCGGAGAACCCGGACTCGACATTTCTATATATTGGAGGAACCAGAGGGCTGGAAAGCAAGCTGGTTCCCCAGGAAAATATTCCTTTTAAATCCATTGATATTACGGGCTTTCGGCGGAAATTATCCATCGACAACCTGAAAACGGTCATGCGTTTCATTCAAGGTGTACGCAAGTCCAAAAAAATGCTGAAGGAATTCAAACCGGATGTTGTGATTGGTACAGGAGGATATGTGTGTGGACCTGTGGTATATGCAGCAACAAAATTGGGTATTCCGAGTATAATTCATGAACAGAACGCCATTCCTGGTCTGACCAACAAATTTTTGATGCGGTATGTAGACACGGTTGCAGTAAGCTTTGAAGGTTCTGAAAAATCGTTTTCCGGCGCAAAAAAGGTGATCTACACCGGTAATCCACGGGCGACTACGGTAGCCCAGGCTAGCCGTGATCGCGGTTTTGCCACGTTAGGTGTACCCATGAACAGCCGTGTTGTTCTGGTGGTTGGTGGCAGTCGCGGGGCAAAAGCAATCAATCAGGCCATGGTGGACATGGCTCCAATGCTGGAACAACTGGACGATGTACATGTGGTTTACGTGACAGGAGATACCTATTTTGATGAAACGCGCGAAGCCATTCGCAGCTCATTGGGTACGATGCCAAACCATCTGCATGTCCTGCCTTATGTGCATAATATGCCAGAGGTGCTTGCATGCACATCCTTGATTGTAAACCGCGCAGGTGCTTCATTCCTTGCGGAGATTACATCACTGGGTATTCCTTCGATCCTGATTCCGTCTCCTAACGTGACTAACAATCATCAGGAAGCCAATGCACGTACGCTTGAAGGTGGAGGCGCATCACTCACGATGCTGGAGAAGGATCTTACAGGCAAAGTCCTGTATGAAGCCATCGCCAAGATTATGAACGATGAATCGGGACGTAAACGAATGGCTGAAGCCTCCCGGAAATTGGGGAAACCCGATGCAGCTGAAGTGCTTGTTCATGAAATTCAGCGTCTTGCTGCACGCCGATAACGTGCGTTTGTGGGCGATTGTCACACACAAGACGGGGCTGACATAAGATACCGTATAAATCGTGACTATCGTTCCATGGCGCCAGAGCACAGTGTAGCAACAGAACATACTGTGCTCATCGGTTTTGAAGCAAAGGAGGAAGCAAACATGCACCAGTGGATAGCATTATTATCCCAGAATAATGTTGGCAGAGTTCTTGAAAACGAATCGCTAGCCAAATACACCACATGGAAGATCGGCGGTCCTGCGGATGCACTGGTCATTCCCGAGAATAAAGAGCAGATGATAAATCTCGTTCAGTTGCTTCACAAGGTGCAGATTCCGTGGGTGCAACTTGGGCGGGGTTCAAACATGCTGGTGTCAGACAAAGGAATACGTGGTGTTGTTGTGAAACCAGGCGACGGTTTTGATTATGCTGAATTTCACGAAGGTGGTGTAACCGCCGGAGCAGCGCATTCTTTTGTTAAACTCAGTGTGGTTGCTGCCAAAAAGGAATGGACCGGTCTGGAATTCGGCAGCGGTATCCCCGGCACTGTCGGTGGAGCCGTATACATGAATGCAGGTGCTCATGGATCGGATGTGTCACGGATATTCAAATTCGCTGAGATTGTACTGGAGACAGGGGAATTGGTACGTTACAGTAAGGAGGACATGGATTTTGCCTACCGTCACTCTGTTCTGCATGATCGGAGAGGCATCGTGCTGGAAGCTACATTTGAACTCCAGCATGGAGAACGCAAAGTCATTTCGGAAACCATGGCAGCTTACAAAGATCGCCGGCGCCGCACACAGCCACTGCAGATGGCATGTGCAGGTAGTGTATTCCGAAATCCACCGGGTGATCATGCAGCCCGTCTGATTGAAGCAGCAGGGCTGAAAGGAATGACTCAGGGAGGCGCACAGGTATCCACCATGCATGCCAATTTCATTGTCAATACAGGCCAAGCAACAGCAGAGGACGTTATCACCCTAATGCAGCAGATTCATAGCACTATATCATCTCAAAACGGTATTAACCTGGTACCGGAAGTCTTCGTAGTGGGTGAACGGTAAACCCCGGAGGTGATACATTGGACAAATTGGTGATTGAAGGCGGGAAACCCCTCTCAGGATCCATACGCATCCATGGAGCAAAAAATGCCGCTTTACCGATCATGGCCGCAAGTTTGTTGGCAGATGGAGAAGTTACACTGCATAACGTTCCACACTTGCTGGACATTGAAGTGATGCTGTATATCCTGGAACGGCTTGGATGCACGTGTCGGCATGAACAGGGAACAGTGACGATTAATACCTCGTCTATCCGGTCATATGATGTGCCAGAAGATCTAATGAAGCAGATGCGCTCTTCCATTTTTTTGATGGGACCATTGCTGGCTAAGTTTGGGCAAGTGTCAGTGTATCAGCCAGGGGGCTGTGCCATTGGAGAACGCAAAATTGATCTTCACCTCCGGGGCCTGGAAGCGCTCGGAGCTTTGATTGAAGAGCAGGACCAACAGATTATCTGTCATGGACACAATCTGGTGGGTACAGATATTCTTTTGGATTTCCCGAGTGTGGGAGCGACCGAGAATATCATGATGGCAGCCGTTCTGGCTAAAGGGACAACAACCATTTGCAACGCGGCAAGAGAACCTGAGATACAGGACCTGCAGCACTTTCTGAATGCTATGGGTGCAAGCATTATTGGTGCAGGAACGGATACGATTACGATCAATGGCGTTGAGAAACTAAAGCCTTGTTCCTATGAGATTATACCGGATCGAATCGTTGCCGGAACCGTGATGATTGCAGCAGCAGCAACACGAGGCAATGTTACACTTACACACTGCAATCCTGCTCATCTTACTTCACTTATACATGTATTGAAGCGCACTGGTGTTCAAATCACAGTCTGCAATGATATAATGACGGTGAGCTGTATGAGCCGTCCCAAATCAGTAGACCGTATTGTGACTTCTCCGTATCCTTCGTTTCCAACAGATTTGCAATCGCAAATCATGGTGCTGCTCAGTCTGGCAGACGGATTCAGTGTGATGAAGGAAACGGTATTCGAGGGCCGGTTCAAGCATGTGGATGAACTGAATGTGATGGGGGCTGATATCTCAGTCGATCTGAACGCAGCATTTATCCGTGGTGTTCCCCGTCTGTACGGGGCTACAGTTGAAGCAACCGATCTTCGTGCAGGTGCAGCTCTGGTCATTGCTGGTCTGGCTGCTCAAGGCAAAACGGTTGTGGAGCAAGTGCATCATATTGACCGTGGCTATGATCAGATCGAGAAGTTATTCCAAAGTCTTGGAGCATCGGTTGAGCGACAGTCGCCCGTTTCGAAACAGTTGGATTTTGCCAATTAACGTCCTTGGAGTCCCCTTCTTGAAGGGAGGGGACCTGAGGCTTTGTGGAGCGCTACTTATGCCTAAAAGTCAAATTCCGGTTCTGAAGAAGAACCGGCCAAAAGGAAACACAAGCCGCAAAATTGTAATTATTCTCTTATTACTATTTATTGTATTGCTCGCTGTATTATTCTTTCGTTCTTCCATGAGTCGGATTTCGGCAATTGAAATTACGGGTAATGTATACACATCCACTTCAGAACTGCTGGAGAAAAGCGGTCTGAGAGAAGGAGATCAATTTTTTGGGACAAGTACTGCCGAGGTTATTGAGCGCCTTAAGACCATCAAGGCGATTTCCACCGTTTCCGTGGACAAGCAATTTCCGGGTATTATCCATATCAAGGTTCAGGAATATGCCACGGTTGCGTATGAGCTTGGTTCTGACGGTACGCTTAAAGCGATTTTGGCCAGTGGGACAAGCTTGACGGTTCCGGCAACCATTGGTGTTGCTGTGGAGAAGCCCATATTGACTCAATGGAAGGCTGATGATCCACTCAAAGCCAAACTGAGCCAGACACTGGCTAAAATTCCGAATGAATTGACGACGGATATTTCGGAAATTATCCCGAACCCAACGCCTTCATTTCCAGATCAGATTCGGATGTATACCAAATCACAGTTTGAAGTGATCACAACCGTCTCTCTTTTATCGGATAAAGTGGAATATTTGAATCAGGTGATTGAGACCGAACGGCCTGGGAAAATCACCATGCTTGAGGCAGATACCTATGTCCCTTTCATCCCGGATGACCCTGAAGATGATGCTGAACTAGGAGCAAGCCCTTGATCTTTGCCATTATGAGGCTGAACTGAATATGAAAGCCTTGGCAGGTCGGGGGTTGACCCCGTCAGAGCAATGAAACTTGTTCTTTCTGAGATGAAGAAAAAATGATACACTTGAACTTATGGCACATAAGTTGCCTCCTTCTTTTTTCTTCAAGGTTTTATGTCTCGCAACCAGATTTTGACACCCAAAAACATTGTAGAAAAAAGAGGGAAAGCCTAAAGTGTGTTGAATATGTTTTAAGAGTGTTTAAATTCGAACGTAATTTACTATTGGAGTCAGGAGGTGCCACAGACTTGAGCAACAATGACATCATTGTTAGTTTGGACATCGGTACATCCAAAATTCGCGCTATTATTGGGGAAATGAATAATGGAACCTTTAATATTATAGGAGTTGGATCTGCCGACTCGGAGGGAATTCGCAAAGGTGTAATCGTAGATATCGATCAGACTGTGCAGTCGATCCGCAACGCAGTGGATCATGCAGAACGTATGGTAGGTATTCAAATATCCGAAGTGTATGTTGGAATCTCGGGAAATCATATCGGACTGATGAGCAGTCACGGCGTTGTGGCTGTGTCTAACGAGGATCGTGAAATCGGAGAAGAAGACATGGAACGGGTGTTGAAAGCAGCCGAAGTCATTGCAGTTCCGCCGGAACGGGAAATTATTGATGTTGTCGCCAAGCAATATGTTGTAGATGGCTTGGAGGGCATTCAGGACCCCCGTGGTATGATTGGTGTTCGTTTGGAAGTTGAAGCAACGATCATTACAGGTGCAAAAACCGCGATACATAATCTTTTGCGCTGCGTGGAAAAAGCGGGTCTGAAAGTAAGCGATCTGGTTCTCATGTCGCTTGGAGCGGGTCAACTGGCTTTGTCCAAAGATGAAAAAACGATGGGCTCTGTGCTTGTTGATATTGGAGCAGGTGCAACAACCATCGCCATTTTTGAAGAAGACAGTCTTGTTGCAACATCAACGTTGCCTATAGGTGGGGAATTCGTAACGAATGATATCGCCTATGGCTTACGCACGTTAACGGATCAGGCGGAGAAGGTGAAACTGAAATATGGCTGCGCCTGGTTGGATGATGCTGCTGCCGATGTGATGTTCAAAGTCACCCGTATTGGCAGTAATGTAGACAAGGAGTTTTCACAGGAGGATCTGGCGGCTATCATTGAACCCAGGGTTCAGGAAATATTCCAGATGATATCCCAAGAAGTGAAGCGTCTTGGTTACAACGAGCTTCCTGGAGGTTATATACTAACGGGAGGTACGGTCTCTATGCCGGGGGTTCTGCAGGTCGCTCAACATGAGCTTGCTGCTTCGGTACGAGTTGCAGTTCCGGATTATATTGGTGTGCGTGACCCTGGATTTACAAGCGGAGTCGGCATATTGCACAGTGTAATTCGCAGTTTGCGCATTCGTCCCTCGATCAATAACGGCGGTGGAAATAACAACAACAATAATAACAACAAGAAACCGACCAACCGTCCGAAGCCAAATGCGGCACAGGAATCGGAGCAAAAACCTGGTCTTTTCGAACGGCTGAAGAATATGTTCAGTGAATTTATATAACAGGTTGGATCCATTTCATACATTCTTGAAACCGTCTGAATGCGCCGATACTAAAATAAACGCTTTCGTTCGTCGATATATGAAATTGATTCGGTTCAAATCAAAAATTGGACGGGCCATCCATGCACATTGAGGGGGAGATGGAATAATATGTTGGAATTTGATTTCGAGATGGAGAGCTTGGCTCAAATTAAAGTCATCGGTGTAGGCGGCGGCGGAAGCAATGCAGTCAACCGTATGATTGAAAATGGTGTACAAGGTGTTGAATTTATTACGGTGAATACGGATGCTCAGGCGTTACACCTGGCGAAATCCGAGCATAAATTGCAAATCGGTGATAAATTGACTCGTGGTCTTGGTGCTGGCGCCAACCCGGATGTAGGTAAAAAAGCAGCGGAAGAGTCCCGCGATCTAATCATGAACACGTTGAAAGGTGCAGACATGGTATTTGTTACAGCCGGTATGGGCGGTGGTACAGGTACAGGCGCGGCTCCGGTTATTGCCGAAATCGCTAAAGAGTGTGGTGCACTTACAGTGGGTGTCGTAACTCGCCCATTTACATTTGAAGGACGCAAGCGTTCCAGCCATGCAGAGCAAGGTATTGAAGCTCTCAAGGAAAAAGTCGACACACTGATCGTTATTCCTAATGATCGTTTGCTCGAAATTGTGGATAAAAAGACACCTATGCTTGAAGCATTCCGTCAAGCGGATAACGTACTTCGTCAAGCAGTACAAGGTATCTCTGATTTGATCGCTGTACCGGGTCTAATTAACCTTGACTTTGCAGACGTCAAAACGATTATGCATGAACGTGGTTCTGCCCTTATGGGGATTGGTGAATCAACAGGTGAGAACCGTGCAGCTGAAGCAGCACGGAAAGCCATTATGAGTCCTTTGCTTGAAACTTCTATTGAAGGTGCTCGCGGCGTAATCATGAACATTACGGGTGGCATTAATCTGTCCCTGTATGAAGTGAACGAAGCGGCAGAGATTGTAACGTCTGCTTCCGACCCGGAAGTGAACATGATCTTTGGTGCCATCATTGACGAAGACCTGAAAGAGGAGATTAAGGTTACAGTTATTGCAACTGGTTTTGAAGATAAACCTGCTCCACCACCACCAGGACGTAAGCCAGCTCCAGCAACAACGGAGACAACGGATACGCGTTCGCCGAACCTGCGTCCGTTTGGAAATCAGCCGAGCAATGATCAGCTGGATATTCCGACATTTTTACGCAATCGTTCACGCAATAATAACAACGATTAATACTCATATTGATTTATCGAAAACCCGGTACTCCTGATGGAGCGACCGGGTTTTTTCTGTTTTTTTAGATATCATAGCATACCGCATTGAACAAATTCTGAACAACGGGCCTGAGCAATTCCGACAAAAAAAGTTGGAACCACGCCCCCATGATTAGACAGACTTTGAACAGGGGGCTCCGTATACTTGTGAATATGCTCAAGAATATCGGAATACCGGGATACTGATATTTCGATATGTTGCGCGCAGGCAGGTGAAGAGTTTGGTTGTGTATGTAGATCTTATTTTTTTGACAAACCTGTGTATTGACGGTGCACTCATCGGAATGACTGCTTGGATGCGCAAAACAAAGCTGGTTTGGTGGCGATGGTTGCTGTCCGCCATTGTGGGTGCATTATATGTGGTCATGATGTTTGTACCGGAGTTTGATTTTATGTTCACCTTTTTGATCAAGTTCGGGTTCTCGCTGGTCATGCTTACGATTGCTTTTGGTTTTAAAGGTCTGCAGGCTTTTACGAGGACGCTAGGTACCTTCTATGTGATTAACTTTGTCGCTGCCGGAGGTATTCTGGGTGTGCATTACATGCTTCAGAGCTCCGGTGAGTTGTTTAACGGCATTTGGTTCACGGCTTCTGGCGGTATGTCATTTGACCTGAAGATTGCCTTTTGGTTCACGTTTATCGGATTTTTTGCTGTCCTGTTTTTATTCAAAGCTGTGCAGAGCTCCAAACGGAAAACGGATCGCATGACGACCTATTTGGGTAAAGTTGAGGTTTGCATCGATGAGGTAGTCATTTCTTGTACAGGCCTTTTGGATACGGGCAATCAACTTACAGATCCCTTATCGCGCATGCCGGTTATGGTGATGGAGGTTTCGTTATGGCAAGACATGTTACCTGCTTCATGGAAGGGCAGGCTTAAGGACGAGGCGCCGGACAACCTTATTCTGGAGCTTGATCAGGAAAGTTTTCAGTGGCAGGATCGACTGCGGCTAGTGCCCTATCGGGGCATTAACAAAGGGACTGCGTTTATGCTGGCAATGAAGCCGGACCGGGTGAAGGTGACGATGGAGGAAATATGTTATGAGACGACAAGGGTACTCATTGGGCTGGATGGAGGTGTTTTGTCGTCGGATGGGAAATACCAGGCCGTGATTCATCCTGAACTTGTGCAAGACGCTGCTTCTGCGCAGTCTACGGCTCTCTCTGCCGGAGCAACAGAAAAGCCGCTGAATGTGGTATAGGAGGAACGTACATGCTTGTGAAATGGAAACTGGTGGCACAGCTGCAATATTACCGTCTGTTATTTTTGTTGGGACTCAAAAGTGAAGAGATCTATTACATTGGGGGAAGTGAGGCCCTTCCGCCGCCGTTGACAAGGGAAGAAGAAGAATTTTTACTGCAAAAATTATCCTCGGGAGACTCGGCCATTCGCGCGATGCTTATTGAGCGCAATCTGCGTCTTGTGGTGTACATCGCACGAAAATTTGAGAACACAGGAATCAATATTGAGGATTTGGTCTCCATCGGAGCCATCGGGCTGATTAAGGCAGTTAATACATTCGACCCGGAAAAGAAAATCAAACTGGCAACTTATGCTTCACGTTGTATCGAAAATGAAATTTTGATGTACCTGAGACGTAATAGTAAGATCCGAACTGAAGTTTCTTTTGATGAACCGCTGAACATTGATTGGGATGGAAATGAACTATTATTATCCGATGTATTGGGTACAGAAAACGATACAATCTATCGGAATATTGAAGAGCAGGTAGACCGGAAACTTTTGCACAAGGCACTGGAAAAATTAACGGAGCGCGAGCGAATGATTATGGAGCTTCGTTTTGGCTTGACGGATGGGGAAGAAAAGACACAAAAAGATGTAGCGGATCTACTGGGAATCTCCCAATCCTACATCTCTCGTCTCGAAAAAAGAATCATTAAAAGACTCCGCAAGGAGTTCAATAAAATGGTCTGAAATACATCATTGCTCAGAATGGGTATTACTGGCAAGGGTGCCAAGTACGAATAAAAAAGCCTGCCCCGGAGATAATGTACATTAATGTTTCTCCTTGGGAGGTAAATCACGATGACCCGAAACAAAGTCGAGATTTGTGGCGTGGACACCGCAAAATTGCCTGTCCTCACCAACACTGAAATGCGGGAATTGTTTCATTCCCTTCAGCAACACCATGATCGCTCAGCAAGAGAGAAATTAGTGAATGGCAACCTGCGTCTGGTACTCAGTGTCATTCAGCGTTTTAACAATCGGGGGGAGTTTGTCGATGATCTGTTCCAGGTTGGTTGCATCGGCCTGATGAAAGCCATTGATAATTTTGATTTATCCCAGAATGTCAAATTTTCAACCTACGCGGTGCCGATGATTATCGGTGAAATCCGTCGATACCTGCGTGATAATAACCCGATTCGGGTATCTCGCTCCTTGAGGGATATTGCTTACAAAGCTCTTCAGGTCCGTGACAGCCTGACGAATAAAAATTCCCGGGAACCGACGATCTTCGAAATTGCGGAAGTACTGAATGTGCCGAAGGAAGATGTTGTTTTTGCATTGGACGCCATTCAGGACCCGGTCTCGCTCTTCGAACCGATTTATCATGATGGTGGGGATCCGATCTATGTCATGGATCAGATCAGTGATGACAGAAACAAGGATGTCTCGTGGATTGAGGAAATTGCGCTGCGTGAAGCGATGCATCGTCTTGGTCAGCGTGAAAAAATGATTTTGTCGATGCGGTTTTTCGAAGGGAAAACCCAGATGGAAGTAGCAGATGAAATTGGCATTTCCCAGGCTCAGGTATCACGTCTGGAGAAATCAGCGATACAACAGATGCAAAAACATGTGAAGTCGTAATACGATGCAAGGGCAGAGGACGATCAATCGGGGCAATGTATACCGTTGGTCGTCTTTTTGTGTTAAGCCGTTTCCACTTTCGATGAAAAACAGGACATTTTTCGCCCTTGAAACATATATTGTATAGAAGCGTGGGGAACGGGCTGAAGAGGAATAACAGGGGGCGGGAATGAATGAAAGTAAATACGAGCGAAGTTGCAGCACGAGGCATGAAAATCTCGGATTTTCAGACTAAGGATGTCATTAACATCACGGATGGTAAACGTCTCGGTCAGATCAGTGATTTGGAGCTGGATCTGAAGCAGGGGCGAATTGAAGCGATTGTTGTGCCGGGGTACAGCCGTTTTATGGGTCTTTTTGGCGGGGGAACGGACTTGGTGATTCCCTGGAGAAATATTGTGAAGATTGGTTCAGATGTGATTCTGGTAAAGATGGATGAGGTGAAGGAAAACACGTATGACGAGCGTGATCGCGAAGCGCGCCTGTATGATGAACAGCAGCATAACCGCACAGAGCGTGTGGAACGCATTGAACGATCAGATCGTAATCAGCGTCGAACGATATAAAAGAGACAGAATGTGGCTCATTTGGTACACTGGAAGTGGTGAGGTGAGATAATGGAACCCTTTGTATTGGATAAAGAATTACTTGAACGGACAAAGAACCCAAATTCAGATTTCGGTCCTGATCCGTTATTATTATATGTTGAGCCCTGGACACAGCAATTTGAACAGTTGTCAGCCGGGTTTACGACGAGACATGGTGGAGTCGGAAATGTTCCCTATGCTACGCTTAACTGTGCTTATCATGTGGGGGATGATCCTGAAGTTGTGCTTAACAATCGCAGGCTTGTAACCGAGAAGCTTGGCTTTGCAGCGGAAGCCTGGACCTGTGGAGAGCAGGTGCATGGCAAACATGTAGCTGTAATTACTGCTGAAGATCGGAGCAGGGGATTGCTTGATCGTCAGTCGGCGTTACAGGATACGGATGGACTGGTCACAAATGTGCCGGGTGTGCTGCTGACTTCTTTCTACGCAGACTGTGTTCCGCTTTATTTCTATGACCCTGTGCAACAGGCTGTGGGCCTTGCTCATGCCGGTTGGAAAGGTACAGTCGCGGGTATCGCTGTATCCATGGTGGAGACGATGGAACGGGAGTACGGCAGCCGTAGACAGGACATTCGAGCTGCAATTGGTCCGTCCATTGGGGATTGCTGTTATGAAGTGGATGAGGCGGTCATGCAACATGTACGGGTTTGGTTTGGTGATTCCCCGGTTAATGATGAACACAAGGATTCTGCATCCAAACAAGCATATCGATCTGTGAATAACGATAAAACGATGTTAAACTTGAAAGAATGTAATCGACACATTATGATGAAAGCAGGAATATTGCCGGATCATATCGAATGTACAACATGGTGTACAAGTTGTCATCCCGAACTATTTTTCTCCTATCGGAAGGAAAATGGTGTTACAGGACGGATGGCGAGCTGGATTGGGCTGGAAGAGAGGTGACCTCTGTGTCATTGGAGGAGCGTATACAACAGGTAAATCAGAAGATCGAGGATGCATGTCAGCGCAGTAACCGTCATCGTGATGATGTGAATGTGATTGCGGTCACCAAATATGTCTCACTTGAAACAACGGGATCGGTGCTGAATCATGGTCTTGAGCATATTGGAGAAAACCGGTGGCAGGATGCACAGGCCAAATGGGAAGCTTTTGGTCAACAGGGTACCTGGCATTTTATCGGTCATTTGCAGACGAACAAGGTGAAAGACGTGATCGGCAAGTTTCGTTACATACATTCACTGGATCGTTTGTCATTGGCGAAGGAGTTGGATAAAAAAGCAGCTTCACTTGGCATCCAAGTGGAAACGTTTTTGCAGGTGAATATTTCGGGTGAAGAGAGCAAGTATGGCTTACAGCCTGAACAGGCAAGTTCTTTTTTGCGTGATATTCGTTCGTTCAACAATCTCAAGGTCGTCGGCCTGATGACCATGGCACCTCATGAGGAAAATCCCGAGCTGACACGTCCCGTATTTCGTGGATTGCGTGAGCTGAGGGATCAATTGAATGGACAAGCCCTCACAGCTGAACCATTAACTGAGCTGTCGATGGGGATGTCCAATGATTTTGAAGTGGCCATTGAAGAAGGGGCAACCTGGGTACGGCTAGGATCGATTCTCGTAGGAAAAGAGGAGGGTTCACGATGGGCGTGATGAATAAATTTATGAATTTCCTCGGACTTCAGGAAGAGGAAGAGATTGTGGAACGTGAACGGATGGCTGCGCAAGAGGAAAATGAGTCTGAACAGCAGGAAGCTGAAACCTCCAGTCTCGATAAACGTAGAAACCAAAGGGGGAATAATGTGGTGAGCATTCATTCCCAGAAAAATGTTAAAGTTGTCCTGTATGAACCACGTTCTTATGACGAGGCTCAGGAGATTGCCGACCATCTGCGTTCGCATCGTACTGTTGTGGTAAACCTGCAACGGATACGTCAGGACCAAGCGTTGCGCGTTATTGATTTTTTGAGTGGCACGGTATATGCATTGGGTGGCGGTATTTCCAAAATCGGCGGAAACATTTTTCTCTGTACGCCAGATACGGTTGAAATTCAGGGATCAATTACGGAAATACTGGCTGACAGCGAGCAAGATTATAACAGAATGAGGTGAGCCACTTTTGTATCAGATTGAAAGCGTGTTGTACACGTTATACCAGATTTACTTTTACATGGTCATTGTCTACATATTGATGTCTTGGCTTCCCAATGCGCGGGAAAGCTTCATCGGTGAATGGCTAGGCAAGTTTGTAGAGCCATATCTAAGACCGTTCCGTCGATTTATACCACCTTTGTTCGGTGTGCTGGATATTTCCCCGATTGTGGCGTTAATCGTTCTGCAACTCGCGCTTAACGGATTGATCTCCATACTTCGGTATTTTGTATATTAGGGTAGGGTGCATAGATGAGCGGTGAAATTTACGAACATTTCAGCCATGATGAGCGAGATTTCGTAGATAAGGCTTCGGATTGGGTTGAGCGGGCAGGCAAGTATCATGACATGAAGCTAACTGACTTTCTTGACCCAAGACAGGTTTTTATTTTACAAACTCTTGCCAATCGTCGTAATGACGTTCAGATTCGTCTGGACGGTGGTTACGAGGCTGCTGAGCGCAAGCGTGCGCTGGTTGCACCTGATTATATGTATCTGGATGATGAGGATATGGGGATGCAGGTGCTCAGTATCACGTCTGATGATCAGAAAATCTCGGAGCTGGAGCATGGGGACTATATGGGTTCCCTGCTCGGGCTTGGGATGAAACGTGGAAAGATCGGGGATATCCAAGTGCTGGAGGACGGTTGCCATACAGTGGTGGCGGCGGAAACCGGCGCTTTTTTATCGCTTCAACTGAATCAGGTGCATCGGTTACATGTGTTCACAGAGTTACTTCCTTTGGATCAGATGCGATGGTCCGAGACCAAATTGGAGACGATGGACATAACGGTCGCTTCGCTTCGTTTGGATGGAATCTGTGCAGATGTGTATCGGCTTAGTCGCAGTAAAGTATTGGTGCCGATCAAAGCTGGGCGCTGCCGTGTGAACTGGAAGGTTGAGGAAGATCCATCCAAATCGCTAAAAGCGGGAGATGTCGTATCCATTCAGGGATTTGGCCGCTTCAAGGTTATGGAACAGGATGGGATGACCAAAAAAGGGCGCTGCCGAGTGAAAATCGGCAAATTTGCCTGAGTCTGTTGCAGGAAAATCCGCTTTCTTGTCGAAATGTTTATCATAAAGGTGTAGAAAATACGCGGTGTATCCGATATACATTAAGTCAAAGCTTTATGCTGCAAACCTTCTCAGGACGGGAAGGAAATTTTACAGGAGGTGGACAGCATGCCATTAACGCCGCTGGACATACACAACAAGGAATTTTCCCGACGTTTGCGCGGGTATGACGAGGATGAAGTCAATGAATTCCTGGACCAAGTCATCAAAGATTACGAAGGCGTCATTCGCGAGAACAAAGAGCTGAGCAATCAGTTGCTGTCCGTTCAGGAAAAGCTGGATCATTTTGCCACGATTGAAGAAACGCTCAGCAAAACGATCATCATTGCGCAGGAAGCTGCTGATGATGTGAAGAATAATGCGAAAAAAGAAGCGCAGTTGATCGTGAAGGAAGCAGAGAAAAATGCAGACCGGATCGTGAACGAATCGTTGGGTAAATCACGTAAGATTGCTTTGGAAGTGGAAGAACTGAAAAAGCAGGCATCGATTTATCGTGCTCGTTTCCGCACGCTTGTTGAAGCGCAGCTTGAACTGTTGACTCAGGATGGTTGGGAAGTGCTGGAGAGCCGGGAGCAGGAAGTACGTGACCGTGAGCGGGAGATGAAAGAAATTTATTAGTCTGTCGCCTGGTTGACTTTTGTCTGCAAAGAGGCTATAACTATATTCATAATGAATAGTGATTCCATGACGGGTTCAGTACGTTATGATCTCATCCCTCAGAGAGTTGGTGGTTGGTGCAAACCAATGGATGAGTTATAGCCGAATATCTCCCCGGAGAAGTGACGCTGAAGCGGTGATTGTGATTGCCGTGTGTAAGCCGAACCGTAAGCCGTACGTTATAACGGCACCCTGCGGTAGTTTAGCGGGGCATAAGCGCTGTTGATGACAGAGCATACCCAGCTTGCCTGGATGTGGTTTGTGATGAACAGAATTAGGGTGGTAACGCGAGCATAGCCTCGTCCCTTTCCAGGGATGGGGCTTTTTTGTGTTCAAAAAAGGCGAACATCCCTGAGGCCCGAAGGACCTCAAGGAGAGAGCCGCCCGCCGGGAGAGCGAAGCACCCGGCAACACCCGCCTCGCAGTAAGGCCATGCGGCGTTCACGCAGGGAACAGCCGCAAAATGGCCGCCACTACGCACATCCACCCCTCGCCCACAAGCGGCGCAACTGTTCCCCATATCCGACAACCCATCCCGGGTGTCCAGAGGGCGGAGCGCCTATGGGTCCCCCTTGGCAAGGGGGATTTAGGGGGATTGAAACGCTTTTTGTGGACGGTCCACAATTTAACCAAAGAAAGGGAAGATGATCCTCATGCAACGAGTTGACGTCAAAGAGAAGGCACGCGCCAGAGAATTACGCGTGTTAGATAAATGGAAAACGGAGAATACATTCAAAAGATCCATCGAAAACCGGGAGGGCAAGCCAAACTTCGTATTTTATGAAGGGCCGCCTACTGCGAACGGTAAACCACATATCGGTCACGTACTGGGACGGGTAATCAAGGATTTCGTTGGACGGTATAACACGATGAAAGGTTACCGTGTGGTCCGTAAAGCAGGTTGGGATACACATGGTCTGCCTGTAGAACTGGGTGTACAGAAGAAGCTTGGCATCTCCCACAAGTGGGAAATCGAAGATTACGGTGTAGAGAAATTCATTAACGAATGTAAAGCGAGCGTATTCGAGTATGAGCAACAATGGCGTGATTTGACAGAAGGTATCGGATATTGGACGGATATGGATAACCCATATATCACTCTTGATAACAACTATATCGAGAGTGTATGGAACATCCTTGCCACAATCCACGAGAAAGGACTGCTGTATCGGGGTCACCGTGTGAGCCCGTATTGTCCATCTTGCCAGACAACACTGAGTTCACATGAAGTTGCACAAGGGTACAAAGACGTCAAAGACCTGAGCGCTACAGCGAAATTTAAACTGAATGACAGCGGAGAATTTGTACTCGCTTGGACGACAACGCCTTGGACACTGCCTTCACACGTCGCACTTGCCGTGAATCCGGACATGGACTACTCCCGTGTTCGTCAAGGCGATGAAGTGTACATCATGGCAACCAACCTGGTGGAGAAAGTAATGAAAGACACCAAGGGCGAGTATGAGATCATCGGTGCATTGAAAGGTGCCGACCTCGTTGGCAAAACGTATGATCCTCCGTTTAACTACGTACAGGCTGAGAAAGCCAACATCATTCTGGGCGCAGGCTTTGTAACGGATGCAAGTGGTACGGGTATCGTACACATGGCTCCTGCCCATGGTGAAGATGACTACCGTGTATGCCGTGAGAATGGAATCAGCTTTGTAAACATGGTGGACCTGGAAGGTAAATTTGTCGCTGAGGTTACTGACTTTGCCGGACGTTTCGTGAAGGACTGTGATATTGATATCGTACGATATCTGTCTGAGAATGGACGTCTGTTCAGCAAAGAAAAATATGAGCACAGCTATCCATTCTGCTGGCGTTGTGATACACCGCTTCTGTATTATGCAATGGACAGCTGGTTTATCCAAACAACAGCCATCAAGGACCAATTGATTGCCAACAATAGTGAGGTGGATTGGTACCCGGGTCACGTTCGTGAAGGACGTTTCGGAAAATTCCTTGAGGATCTGGTGGATTGGAACATCAGCCGTGATCGTTATTGGGGAACTCCGCTGAACATCTGGGTGTGCGAGGAGACTGGCGAACAATTTGCTCCACACAGCATTGCAGAATTGCGTGCTCGTGCGGTTGGTGATGTGCCTGAGAATCTTGAATTGCATAAACCATATGTGGATGACGTTAAAGTCATGAGCTCTTGTGGCAAATATGAAATGAAACGTACACCGGAAGTGATCGATGTCTGGTTCGACAGCGGCTCCATGCCGTTTGCCCAGCAGCACTATCCATTTGAAAATAAAGAAGTATTTGAACAGCAGTACCCTGCTGATATGATCTGTGAGGGAATTGACCAGACACGTGGCTGGTTCTACAGCTTGCTGGCGGTTTCTACTCTTTTGACAGGCAAAGCGCCGTACAAAGCGGTTATGGCTACAGGACACGTTCTTGATGAGAACGGACAGAAGATGTCCAAATCCAAAGGTAACGTTATCGATCCTTGGGAAGTAATTGAAGAATACGGTACTGATGCATTCCGCTGGGCTTTGTTGTCTGACAGTGCACCATGGAACAGCAAACGGTTCTCCAAAGGTATCGTGGGCGAAGCCAAATCCAAAATGGTGGATACGCTGGTCAACACCCATGCATTCCTGACGCTGTATGCCACCATTGATGGATTTGATCCACAGGAGCATCCGTTCCAACTGTCCGCACACAAGCTGGATCGCTGGATTCTGTCGAGGCTGAACAGTCTGATCCTGGTTGTAGAAAAAGCGCTGTTGGTTAACGACTATCTGAATTCTTCCAAAGCGATTGAAGCATTTGTTGATGAGCTGAGTAACTGGTATATCCGTCGTTCCCGTGACCGGTTCTGGGGAAGTGGCCTGACAGAGGATAAACTGGACGCTTACCGCACATTGACTGAGGTGCTGGTGACTACTGCAAAACTGGTTGCTCCGTTTACGCCGATGCTTGCAGAAGATATCTATCTGAACCTTGCAACAGGCGAGAGTGTGCACATGGAAGATTATCCGGTAGCGAATGAATCGCTAATTGATGCAGGACTGGAACAGGATATGGAGACGGCTCGCCGTGTGGTTGAACTTGCCCGTAACGTTCGTAACGAAACAGGCATCAAGACACGTCAGCCGCTGTCCGAATTGATCGTTTCCCTGGATAAAGGCTTTGACCTGGCAAGTTATGAAGAGATCATCAAGGAAGAAATCAATGTAAAAGGAATCCGTACGGAGCATAACGATGCGGAATTCGTTGACTTTACATTGAAGCTGAACCTGAAAGTTGCAGGTAAGAAATACGGTAAAAACGTAGGATTCCTACAAAACTTCTTCAAGGGAATGTCAGCCGATGAGACGCGTAAAGTGGTTTCGGAAGGTGTACTGAACATCGTTTCTCCGGAAGGTGAAGAGCTGCAAGTGACGAGCGAAGAATTATTGGTTGATAAACAGGCCAAATCAGGTTTTGCTTCTGCATCAGGTTACGGTTTGACGGTTGCGCTCAATACTGAAATCACCGAAGCATTGGAACAGGAAGGCTGGGTCCGTGAAGTGGTTCGTGCAGTGCAGGATACCCGGAAACGACTGGACTTGCCGATTGAGAAAAGAGTACGTTTGACACTGGATGTGGATACATCCCTTCAGGCAGCTATCCAGGCGTTTGATGATGTGTTGCGTGAAAATGTTCTCGTAACCGAAGTGACATTTGGCTCGAATGAGTCCATGGAACGTGTTGAGGCCGGAGGCAAATCGATCGGTATTTACATCGAAGCATAATTCGGAGCATTACCCATTCAACAGGGACAGAATCTAGAGCATAAACAAACGAGCCGCAGAGGCAGGGACATTTTCCCTGATTCTGGGCTCGTTTGTTTTTTAGACAAAAAGGAAATGATTCTATAGTGCAGTCAATCTATATTGATCAAAGGAACTGACCAAAACATGAGCGAACATGACAAGCAAACGGCAACTGCTTCACCATCAACATCAGATAATCTGAATTCACATGACAAAATTGAAGAACTTCATACCCTGACTAACCGTCTGGCGAATGAACTGGAACGTTCACGAATTGCGCAATATACAGAATTGCTGAACAGGCCATGGAAATTGATCGGACTTAACCTATTGTCTGGAGCCGCACGAGGTGTGGGAATCGCGATTGGGTTTACCTTTTTTGCAGCAACGATCATTTATGTTTTGCAGCTACTTGGAGCACTCAATCTTCCCATTGTTGGAGATTACATCGCTGATATTGTGCGCATTGTCCAGCGCCAGCTTGATATGAATACGTACTAAGCGATTAGCGATTGAAGGTGAATAATATCCAAGTGCAGTTAATAAACGTCATCCGTCTCCAAATCCGGTTCCAACAGCCCCTCGCCTTCACGGTTCTCCAGATACTGGCGATATTGCCGATTGCGCACGATGGATACGTCATGACCATAGATGTCCGTTGCAACAAAGCTTTCGTACGCTTCAACGCAGCCTTCCACTTCATCGGTGGCTTCAATGGCCATAACATCATAGCTGTCGATATCACGTCCTTCAGCCATGGCTGGTGAGTTTGATGTGCCCCAACTTTCAACAATCTGCCAGGTGTCTTCACCATCGAAGCCATTTTGATCATCACGCTCATCCAGACTGGTTCGGCCAAATGCCGGGGCAAGGAATTCTTCCTCTACAGGACGGTTTTCGGAGACAACGGTTTCCGGTTGATGTTTTTTGCAGTATTTCGTGTAGGGAACAGCTTCCATGCGTTCATAAGGAATGGGTTGCTGGCAGACGGCGCATGTACCATAATGTCCTTCTTCGATGGAGTGCAGTGCAGAATCAATTCGTTCCAATTGGAATTCATCATGTTCCAGCAGGGAAATATCTTTTTCGCGTTCATACACCTCCGTGGCTATATCACCAGGATGGTTATCAATCGGTGATAATTCACCTGTCTGTAGTTTAAGGGAGTCTCCAAGGCCATAATGCTCGTTTTCCGATAGTCTATGTTCAATATCGCGCTTATCGGACATCAGTTGGGAACGTAAAAATTGCAGTTGTTTGGTCGTAAAATGTGACATGATTTTCCCCTTTCTGCGTTCATGCTGGAATCCGGATTTTGACTCTATTGTAGGATGTGCCATTAAGGGCAAGATTACAGAAGGGAAATGTTATCGTTTTTGCCATGAGCATGGTGATGTAGCGCGTCGTGGACGATTTCCAAACAGCTGTGCTACAATAAACAAGTCTGGCGTAAGCCTGGTATCGTTTGGAAAAGACAAGAACGGAGTGACAAACAAACGTGGTGTATTATATCCTCGCTTTTATCGTATTTTTATTGGATCAGGGAACCAAGTATCTGATTGCAACCCGGATGGAACTCAGAGAAGAAATTCCGGTCATTGGCAATTTCTTTGTCATCACATCACATCGTAACTCAGGAGCAGCTTTTGGCATTCTGCAAGACCAGCGTTGGTTCTTTATCGTGGTTACGTTGATTGTGGTCGTTGCTTTGATTTGGTATTTGCAAAAGGTAAAAGATACACCGCACAAATTGCTGCCTGTGGCGCTTAGTTTGGTGCTTGGTGGAGCAATTGGCAACTTCCTTGACCGGGCATTGACCGGAGAAGTTGTGGATTTTGTGCAACTTAATTTTGGAAGTTATACGTTTCCCATTTTTAACATCGCCGATTCGGCAATCTGCATCGGTGTAGCGTTGATCATTGTGGAGACGTTGCTGGAAGGACGGCGTGAAAAAGCAGCCGCGAAGATTGAAGGGAATGAACATCATGAGTAATCCGAATAAGGAACAGATTAACGACGAAGAACTAATGAATGGCAATGAACGTATGGAATGGACCGTTGCCGCTGAACATAAAAAAGAACGAATTGACAAATATATTACGGAAGCCGTGGATAACGTATCTCGCTCCCAAGTTCAATTGTGGATCGGGGACGGAATGGTTACGGTAAATGGTGCTGTTGTCAAAGCCAATGCCAAGTTATCCGAAGGCGATCTGGTGGAGTTACAGATTCCGGAACCAACTTCTGTGGAGATCGTTGCTGAAGATATTCCACTGGAAGTGGTATATGAAGACAGTGACCTGATCGTGATTAACAAACAGCGTGGTCTTGTGGTGCATCCAGCACCAGGACATACGTCGGGTACTCTCGTTAATGCACTCATGTATCATTGCAAAGACCTCTCGGGTATTAATGGCGAGCTGCGCCCTGGCATTGTGCATCGTATCGATAAGGATACATCAGGCCTGATCATGGCTGCCAAGAACGATCGCGCTCACGCATCACTGGCTGCCCAGTTGAAGGACCATACGGTGAACAGACGGTATATTGCGCTTGTTCATGGTCATCTTAACCATGATCAAGGGACTATTGATGCACCGATTGGACGAGATACCAATGACCGCAAAATGTATACGGTCACGGAACGTAACAGTAAACATGCCGTTACGCATTTTACCGTGACAGAGCGGATTAATGATTACACCTTGCTGGAATTGAAACTGGAGACAGGACGTACTCACCAGATTCGGGTTCACATGAAATTTATTGGTCACCCGCTTGTAGGAGATCCAACGTATGGACGTAATAAAGGCATTAAAATGCAAGGACAGGCTCTTCATGCGGCCATTCTTGGATTTGTGCATCCAACATCGGGAGAATACCTTGAATTTTCAGCTCCGCTTCCTCAAGATATGGAGGACGTTCTTGCTTCGCTACGCAGTCGTTAACAGCTCCAAGAAAGTACAAATGTTCGGATACTTTGTCCATGGCTTTGATCACGCAAATGCTTCATATTAAAGTGTAGAAATTTGCGTCAAATGAGGAGATGAACAACGTTATGAGTATCGATAAATATCAAGAAACTTACATTCAGACTAATTTTGCCGACCGTATCGGTGGCTCCAACTATGGTAAAGACACGAACATTTATAAATTTGAGAAAATCAAACGTGCCAAAGCTTCGGCCAAAAAAGATTTTCCCGATGTGGAACTGATTGACCTTGGTGTAGGTGAACCGGATGAAATGGCGGATGCAGGCATTGTAGCTGCACTTGCAGAAGAAGCTTCGAGACCTGAGAATCGTGGTTATGCCGACAATGGTATTCCTGAATTCAAAGCTGCGGCTGCTTCTTACCTGAAAAACGTATTTAACGTAGAAGGTATCGATGCAGATACTGAAATCGTGCATTCCATTGGCTCCAAACCGGCTTTGGCGATGATGCCTTCATGCTTCATCAATCCGGGTGATGTGACCATCATGACCGTCCCAGGTTACCCGGTTATGGGTACACATACGAAGTATCTGGGTGGAGAAGTATTCAACATTCAATTGACAAAAGAGAATAACTTCCTGCCTGATCTGACGGCTATTCCGGAAGACATCGCAAAACGTGCGAAGTTGCTCTACCTGAACTATCCGAATAACCCGACAGGTGCAAGCGCGACTGTGGAGTTCTTCACTGAAGTTGTGGAGTGGGCTAAGAAATACAATGTTGTGGTTGTACATGATGCTCCATACGCAGCATTGACGTATGATGGCAAAAAACCGTTCAGTTTCCTGTCCGTACCTGGAGCGAAGGATGTCGGCGTGGAACTGCACTCTCTATCCAAGTCCTACAACATGACGGGTTGGAGAATCGGATTTGTAGCGGGTAACCCGCTTGTAGTCAAAGCATTCAGTGACGTGAAGGACAACAATGACTCCGGTCAGTTCATCGCGATTCAAAAGGCTGCTGCTTACGGATTGAATCACCCTGAAATTACGGAAAAAATTGCAGAAAAATATTCCCGTCGTCACGACATGCTCGTTGCCGCATTGAACGAACTGGGCTTCCAGGCTGAAAAACCTAAAGGTTCATTCTTCCTGTATGTTGAAGCACCAAAAGGTGTGGTGGGTGGACGTCGCTTCGAATCTGGCGAAGACTTCTCTCAATTCCTGATCCGTGAGAAACTGATCTCATCCGTACCTTGGGATGATGCGGGTAACTTTGTTCGTTTCTCCGTTACCTTTGAAGCGAAGGGTGAAGAGGAAGAGAAACGTGTTATTGCTGAGATCAAACGTCGTCTGAGTGACGTACAATTCGAATTTTAATTGAAATGTAACACCCTATAGATTAAACATATGAAAACGAAGAGACCGGTAACGGTCTCTTTTTTTATGCTCATATTAGAATTTTTTTGATTTACTCCCTTTACAAAATTATACAAGCAACATATGATTAGATCTTTACGTTATTTGTTATATACAGAAGTTGTTTTTGAAGGGAGTTATTTCAATTGTTATCATCACGAACGAGTACGGTGTCCTCACCGACTACAGGTACAGGCAGTACAGCGTCAGGATTAATTAGATTGTTAAGACCCAAACAGTGGACGAAAAATCTGCTGTTATTTGCTGCGTTGCTATTCTCTTTTGAGGAGATTCGAACGGAAACCATTCTTGCGACGTTGCTTGGTTTTATTCTATTTAGCCTCGTCGCAGGCTGTGTTTATATTTTAAATGACTTTGTAGACCGGGACAGGGATCGACAGCATCCAGTTAAAAAATATCGTCCCATGGCTTCTGGGCAGGTGAATCCGACACATGCTTTGTGGTTTGGCATTATTCTGTTAATGCTTTCCTTAGGAACGGCCTTCATGATGAACCCTCTATTCGGGGTGTTGTGTATCGTCTATTTCCTGTTGAATGTTTCGTATTCATTTGTCCTGAAACATCTCGTTATCCTGGATATGATGACCATAGCAGCCGGCTTTGTACTTCGTGCCATTGCAGGTGGTGTGCTGATCCATGTACCATTCACTCCATGGTTTTTGATCTGTACCATGCTGTTGTCGTTGTTTTTGGCTATTGGCAAACGCAGAAATGAACTTACGTTGCTTGAGGGAAATACAGGATCACACCGTAAGGTGTTGGATAACTACTCCATTACGTTACTGGATCAATTCAATACGATTGTAACGACAGCTACGATTATCAGTTATTCCCTGTTCACATTCACTTCAGATCGGACCATCCATCTTATGTGGACCATTCCATTGGTGATCTACGGCATGTTCCGTTATCTGTATCTGATCCATATGAAGAACCAGGGTGGCTCGCCCGATCGTGTACTGTTTGAGGACAAGCCCATATTAATTACGGTTATTTTGTATGTCATAAGTGTTGTTACCATCTTTACTATCTTTGAATAAAGTCGGAGGGGGATCAGGGTGAAAAGCACGAAAGTCGCCATTTTTGATATTGATAAAACGATTATACGCAGTGATTCCATGTTTCAATTTGTGCATTACGGTGTTCGCCGTTACCCGTGGCAGGTATGGAGATTACCTGTCATCGCATTACATACTGTTTTATTCAAGGCAGGCTTCATGACTGTTGAACAAGTCAAACGATCCTACTTTCAAGAGATTGAGCGTATGTCTGAAAAAGATCTCGAACATTTCTTTGATACCCGATTGCGTACGTCCATTTTTGCCGAGGCCAGTGTTGAGATGCAGCATCGCAAAGAAGCAGGATATCATGTCTTGCTGGTCACTGCATCTCCACATGCCTATATGAAATACTTTAATAATTTTCCCTGGGTGGATCATGTCATTGGAACTGAACTTGTCCGTCATGAGAATGGTTACACATGCAAAGTTGATGGCAGCAATTGCAAAGGGGAAGAGAAGGTACGCCGAATTCAGGCTTATCTGAGTGAGAAGAATATGGTCATTGACTATGACCAGTCATGTTCCTACTCGGACTCCCTATCCGATCTTCCGGTTATGCAGCTTGTGAGTCAACGATACTTTATTAACAAGCGTGTTCCGGACATGGAGGCATTAACGTGGGGGAAATAAAATCGCGTCATAGCGGTAAATGGTTGATGCTCGTTTCCGCTTTTCTGACAGCAACGGGTCAATTGTTCTGGAAATGGGGACTAACCGAGTGGATCTACCTGGGCGTTGGTTTTCTGTGTTATGGACTTGGAGCCATTTTGATGATTAAAGCTTTTGCTCTGGAAAAACTCTCGGTTGCTTATCCTCTGATGTGTGCCAGCTACGTATTTGCCTTAATCTATGGATATTTTTTGCTTGGGGAAGAAATTACGGTGCAAAAGCTGGCAGCAGTTGTGTTGCTTGGAATCGGGGTGACATTAACCAGTGTTGATCGATAGCTGGATGGTTGCCGTATTAATTGTCATGACGTTGTGTGGTGCACTGGGCGGGGCCGGACTGAAAGCTTATGCATCGAGTCGCAATCGTCTGCATGTACTCATGGGACTCGGATTCTACGGAACGGGTGCGTTGCTGAACATTGTATTGTTGAAGTTTCTTCCATTAACGGTTGTACTGCCCGCGAACGCATTAACGTATGTCTGGACCCTGATCATTGCGATGTTGGTATTTAAAGAGACAGTGGGCCCTCTACGCTGGATCGGTGTGGCATGTATTATGGGTGGCCTATGTTTGTTGGTGTTTTAATTTGAACTAAAGATTATTTATACTGACACTACGAGGACAGAATAACCTTCCAATCGCTGTTATCCCCAGATTTTTTGATCCCTTTTCTTAATGGGAAATCCGGTGATAAAGGCGAACGCTCCGCTTTTTCAGGTCTTTTCTGTCCTCTCCGTTTTTGTATAAATGATTAGTTCAAATTATATAGTTTTTTTATAAAATGTATTGGATGTGAATGTAAGCATGAAATTTTTGGATTACTTATTTTATAATCGCAGAGCCAACTGGACAGCCTTATACCTGTTTGCGGGATTTGCTCTGTTCTATGGTTTAATGAACGGCTCGTACGTTCTGTACATTGAAAACAATGCAGAATTACTTGGGAAGTATACCCCATTTAATACAACGCTGTTTCCAATCAACTTATTCAACTTTGATCCATCGATGTATTACGGCGACAACAGTTCTTCCGTTATTCATCCGCTGATTTCCTTTCTTGCAGTCACTCTTGCGGCTGTAGCGAAGCTGCTGGGAGGCAACTGGTTCTTTCTAGTATTACAATCGCTGGTGAATGCAGGTTCAGTGGTGCTGGCGTATCTCTTCCTGAGTCAAAAAGAAGATAAACCGACCATCGTACCTTTGCTGTTCGCCTTACTGTTTGGTTTCAGTTCCTACCTGATGTATACCGCGTTGATCCCGGATTCGTATCCTTATGTACAGTTCGTTATTCTGTTCTCCGTGGTTTACATGCAGTATACTCGTGAGCGTCAGGACGTGCGTTATGTACCCAATGCATTGCTTGCATCGATTAACTTTGGACTAACCTCGACCAATATCGTACCGTTTGCTGCGGCCACTTTTTTCAATATGCATGCATGGCGTAATAAGGCCAATTTGAGAAAATACATGGGCATCATGGCACTAGCGGTTCTGATGATTGCCGTATTAACAGGTGTTCAATATGTTGCATTTGGAGGTCGCAGCTGGGTTAGTAACTGGCTATTGGGCATTCAAAATGGTGGAACTAGCTATGCAACACCATTCCAGTTCGCCATTCACTGGAAAGCATTGAACATGTTAACCATCAATCCGATGATGACACCGAAGATGCATTTACTGGACCCGGGCATGGCTGCCTTTGTTACGGATCTATCCCGTTCCAATCCAATCGTTGTACAGATTACAGGTATCTTTATCTTATTACTGGCACTCATGGGCTTCATCAAGGGCATTCGTGAACGTGAAGTGTGGACACTTGTGCCATATATTCTGTTTGCCTTTTTGCTTCATGTAGTCGTGGGCTTTGGTCTGGCAGTATTTCAATATGATATGTACCTGTATGCGGGACACTATCTGTTTGCGTTCTTCCTGTTGGGTGGAGGATTCGTCATCAGCCTGCGTCCGGGATTGGGCAAAAAAGTGATTATAGGCTTAATCATGTTATGTATTATCGTTACGGCCAGTAACAACATCTATCGTCATGTAGAAACATTAACAACAATCAAGCAATCCTATGATCAGCTGGAACAGGAACGCTCAGTGAAATAATCAACTAGTCAAATGTATCGATTCATATAAGGATTCATATAAGGAAATAAGAAAGGCCATTGGATGCAAAGTCCAATGGCCTTATCTTTATTTGTGTCCAGCTAATGAGTTAAGCAATAATTTTGGTCTTCTTGGCATTCTCGGCTGAACGTTTGGTGAGACTGCTGAGTGGGCGTTTCAAAAAGAGAGCAACGATGAGACTCAGCCCGATGAACATACATAACCACAGAATATCCTTGATGGCAGTAGACCATAATATACCACCAACCGATTCACGCAGCAGACTGATCGCATACGTGAAGGGCATGAACGGATTCAATGCCTGGAAAAAGGGTGATGTCATGCTGATTGGGAACGTACCACCGGAGCTGGAGAACTGGAACACCATAAAGATGATGGCGATCCCTTTTCCGATATTCCCAAAAACGGACAGCAGCGTGTACGTGATGGTGACAAATACGGCACTCACCAGCATGGCAAACAGAACAAACCACAGTTTATCTGCAACATAGGTGCCCAGAATTAAGATATCTCCCAAGGTGACGATTATCGCCTGAAGTAAGCCAATGGTCAGAAAAGTAGCGAGACGTCCAAGATATAATTCATATCCGCGGAACCTGCCCTCTGGATTCTCAGCTTCGGCACGAAGAAGAGAAATCAACAGTGTTGAGCCGACCCACAAGGACAGCACGCCATAAAAGGGTGACATGGCCGATCCATAGTTCGGAATCGGATAAAGCTGTTGTTCCTTGATTTGTACTGGACTTGCAAGGAAATCACTCTCTTCTTCGATATCGCCGCGCAAAAGTTTGGCGAGCTCGGCAAACTGGTTATTACCTTCAACTTCCCTAAGTTTGTCTGCAGCCTTGCTGATGGCACTTTCCAATGCTGGCAGATCATCACGTACCAGCGTGGCAACACGATGTACTCCTTTTTCGACCTCCGGAAGCTGGTTCTGAACAAAATCGGATGCCTTGCCTATTTGTTTCTCGGCATTAGGCAGATCATTACGAACAAAATCAGCCGCTTCGTTCAGTTTGGTTCCCAGCTTGGGCAGATCGGTCCGAATGAAAGAAGAGACGGTGTTCAAAGCCTGGATAAAACCTTCACTTTTATTGGCAAGTGTCTCCGATATCTCATGGATCTTGGATTGGATTTGAGGCAGTTCGCTCTGGATTTTGGTCAACTCGGTCTGCCCAAACGTAATGCCTTCTTTGGCAGATGCAAGAATGTCCGCAATATCCGGAATTCGATCTCTTGCTCCCTGCAGTGTACTTGCTGAAGTGGAGAGGATGGATCTTAGTTTATCCGCTCCCGCTGATAGAGCCGGCGATATGTCGCTTTCATACGTGTTCAAGAGATTGCCAATGCCGCTGCTAATGTCTTTAGAGAGCAAATTCAACTGAGCGATGACGTCAGCGGGCGGCGTAGTATTGCGACGCATGGCATCACTCATGATGCCAGCCAGACGAATTTGCAACTGTAGTTTATCTGAAACGGAGTTCAACTGCTGAATTTGATCGGCAAGTGGATGGCTTGGAAGCAAGTTGTCTATTTTGCCCAGTAGGTTTGCCATACTGTCAACGAGTTTTACCGCAATCCCCAAGCGTGCAGCAATCCGGTCCAGATCTTCTGCTGTGGGCAGGTTATCCAGATCCGAATTTTGCAATTGTGCAAATACGTCTCCAGCAGCGTTAGTAATCTGCTGTACCAGCAGCAAATTCTGGCGGATCGTTGGGCCAATAGCCTGAAACGCATCCTCACTGGAATCCACGAACTGATTTAATCCCTCTGCAAGCTCAATCCCGTTGCCAGCGATTTGGGATACTTTGTCCAAATCTTGCTCCGCGGCCGTTACGATAGACAGAGCTTTATTGGTTTTATCCAGCGCCGTTTGGATGACAGCTGATACCTGACCAAAGTTTTCATCCACTTCTCGAATGCGTTCTACCGCTTTTTGTATATCCGGTATCCGACCTTGAGCAGCCAGTACTTCGGAAGCTGCATCATTAATTTGGGGCCAAAACTCCTGGACCTTGAGCACATACTGTGCCGCTTCATTGATTTCAGGCCATTTTTTCTCGATCTCAACGATCTTTTGAGCATCTTTTACAATCTCAGGCATTGCTTTTTCCACTTCCAGTACCTTTTGACCTGCGGCTTGAATGGCCGGGAGATTTTTCTCCAGTGTGAAAATGCCATTCTCCATCTTGCGCAAAGTTGGAAGCTGGGCGTTAATTTCAACCCCGGCTTCCTTCAACTTGCTTAGAACGGCTTCGCTGACAGCTTCAGTGAAATTTTCATTGATTTGTGTTGTTATCGCAGATACACCAGAGCCTGTGATTTTAGGAGCAATGGCATTCACCTTCTCGTTAACGGTATAGATGACCTCCGGGCGCTCCAGCTTTCCGTCAACGATGCCTGTAATTTTGGATGAAAAATCTCCGGGAATGAGCAGACTTGCATAATAATCTCCTGTTTGTACACCCCGACTGGCCTCGCTCCGATCTACAAAAGTCCAGCCCAGCTTTTCATTGTGTTTGAGGCTGGATACCAATTCATCTCCAATATTGACATGTGTTCCTGCAACAGTTGCACCCTTGTCCTCGGTTGTCACTGCAATTTTAATCCCCTGGGTGTTGCTGTACGGGTCCCATACGGACTTCACGTTGACCCAGTCATACACCCCGGGCAGTAGAATAATAGCCACGATTAGAAATATACCTGTGGGAACCTTCAGAATATGCAACCAGTCTGTTTTGTAAATTTGCCAAATGTGACGCATGACTTCCTCCTAAATGTACATAAATGTAGAGCGTATTTTATTTCTGTGTCTCATATTTGTGAATCTTATGTATATCGACATTATTGCAGCAACTATGAATGGGTTCATGTGTATAAACTGTACCCATTTCACTTGTTGCTAATGCAGAACCTGCATTTATTGATGGAATACAACTTACCGTTTGTTCTAAAAAGAGAGTTTTGTCTCTAATTCAGCATAGTCAGAGGTTTATTTTGGTTATAGCAAATTTCTCATTTACCTATGGATAAATATGCAGAAATATTGTATAATTATGAGTAACCAATGAGATGTATTGTGCATGGATGTTTTTCAGCCTAACTGCTGATTCTAAGAAGAACGTAGCAGAGGGTTTTCACCTGCGATGGTGAGGTGTTGACAGGGGGTTGTCTTTCTGTCATAATTCATGAAGACAAACGGACATATTGAATTACAGAACCCTGTGAGGTCCTGCAATATGAACGACATGAATAGCACCTTTAAATCAGTCCCGTGAGACTGGCAAGGTAACGTGAACGATACATCGTTTTTTTGCTGCGGCAAATGAAGCGATGCATCCCCGAGAGTAAACTTTCTTCAGAGCGGTCTGAAGTTCGGAGACTCCTTGCCAATAAACACGGCAAGGAGTCTTTTTTTTTCTCCTCGTCACGGGGCCATGATGCTGAAGGGAAATCCTGAGGAGGCTGAACGCATGAGCACAGAGACACATGTCATTATGGATGAGACGGCGATCCGCCGCGCATTAACACGGATTGCCCATGAGATATTGGAGAAAAACAAAGGAATCGACGATTGTGTGCTGGTCGGTATCCGTACACGCGGGGTTTACCTCGCAGAACGGATTGCCGCAAAGATTGAAGAAATCGAAGGCGCTAAAGTCCCCTGGGGAGAACTGGATGTAACTCCTTACCGCGATGACCGCTTGGACGAAAATAAAGCGAATCGCAAGGAAATGTTGATTATGACACCTGAATCACTTTCGATCCATAACAAAAAAGTGATTTTGTTCGATGATGTGCTCTATACCGGACGGACGATTCGCGCAGCGATGGATGCCCTGATGGACTGTGGAAGACCACAGAACATTCAGCTGGCTGTACTCGCAGACCGTGGACACCGGGAACTTCCAATTCGACCTGATTTTATCGGTAAAAATGTGCCGACTTCCAAATCAGAGGAGATCGAAGTTGCACTCATGGAAACGGACGGACAGGATGAAGTCAAAATCACTCAGAACCGGGGGGAGCAAGCATGATGATTACACAGACAGCATTGAGAGACCGGAGCTTGCTTGGACTGAAGGAACTTAGTCGAGGAGAGATCGAGTCCATTCTGAACAGAGCGGCACACTGGGAAGCACAGAAAGAAAAACTGGTTCCTGTACTGGAATCACGTTTTGTTGCAAACATGTTCTTCGAGAACAGCACACGTACCCGTTTCTCCTTCGAAATGGCAGAGAAACGGCTGGGCGCACAAGTGCTGAACTTTACGGCAGCCGCATCCAGTGTGGAAAAGGGAGAATCCATCTACGATACGGTACGAACACTTGAGTCGATGGGCATTGATGCAGGGGTGATCCGGTTGAAACCGGCAGGCGTTCTGCAACAACTGGCTCAGAAAGTGAATGTGCCGCTCGTAAACGCCGGAGACGGCAACAATGAACATCCCACACAGGCATTGCTGGACCTCTACACAATGCGCAAAGCATTCGGCGAACTGAAAGGTTTGCGTGTTTCCATCATTGGCGACATCCTGCATAGCCGTGTAGCACGCTCCAATCTGTGGGCACTGCAAAAGTTTGGTGCAGATGTGCGCTTCTGTGCTCCACAAACGATGCAGGCACCGGAACTTGCAGAGCATGCTCCATATGTCGGTCTTGAAGAAGCGCTGGATGCAGATGTAGTCATGATGCTCCGTGTTCAACTGGAACGTCATCAACATGGATTAATTACTTCAGCTGAGGATTATCGCGAACACTACGGATTGACGGAAGAACGGGCGTCACGCCTAAAACCAAGCACAATTATCATGCACCCTGCTCCAGTGAACCGCAACGTCGAGGTAGATGACGTGGTTGTGGAGAGTGAAGCATCGCGGATCTTCCCGCAGATGGCAAACGGCGTTCCCATCCGCATGGCGGTTATGGAACGTGCGATGAAACTGTAACAGGGTCTGGCTATGGGTCATAGGCTGACGAAGATGACAGTTCTTATAGAGCAATAAGAGAGTACACGATAAAGAAAATCATCCGGCTTGCCTGGTAAGCCGGACAGAACCGAAGCGGAGGGCAATTATGCTACAGATTATAAAAAATGCAAACATCTTGAACCAACAAGGGGAACTTGAACGGAAAACCATCATTATAGATGAAGGTAAAATTAAAAAGATCGCTGGCCTGGAAGATCAAGCCGTATTGGATGCCGAAAAGTCAGCGCATCGTGTGACAGACGCATCAGGCAAACTGGTCATTCCGGGATTGATCGATATGCACGTGCATCTGCGTGAACCTGGATTCGAACACAAAGAGACGATCGAGACAGGTGCCCGTTCAGCAGCACAAGGTGGTTTTACAACGATTGCCTGCATGCCAAACACAAGACCGGTAACAGACAGCCCGGAAGTGGTGAAGCTGGTACTGGATAAGGCCAAAGAAGCCGATCTGGTAAAAGTGTTGCCTTATGCAGCCATTACCAAAAACGAACTGGGTCGTGAACTTACGAATTTTGCCGCCTTGAAAGAAGCAGGGGCGATTGGATTCACGGATGACGGTGTTGGCGTACAAAACGCTCAAATGATGAAGGATGCCATGAGCCTCGCAGCAAGCATGGATATGCCAGTTATTGCTCACTGTGAAGATGACTCATTGGTTGTCGGTGGATATGTGACGGAAGGCGAGTTTTCCAAACGTCACGGCATCAAAGGTATTCCAAATGAATCCGAGGCTATCCACGTAGGTCGGGATATCCTGCTCGCAGAAGCAACGGGAGTTCATTACCACGTCTGCCATGTAAGTACAGAGCAGTCGGTTCGTCTGATTCGTCTGGCGAAGTCCATCGGCATCAAAGTAACTGCTGAGGTATGTCCGCACCATCTGGTGTTGTCGGATGAAGATATCCCGGGCATGGATGCCAACTGGAAAATGAACCCGCCGCTACGCTCACCACGTGATGTGCAGGCGTGCATCGAAGGTTTGCTGGACGGCACGCTGGACATGATCGTAACCGATCATGCGCCACACAGTGAAGAAGAGAAAGCTAAAGGCATGGAACTGGCACCATTCGGAATCGTTGGATTCGAAACGGCCTTCCCGCTGCTGTACACGAAGTTTGTGGAAACAGGACTGTGGAGCTTGGACTTCCTGGTGAAACGAATGACAGCTGATCCGGCACGTGTATTCCGACTGGACACAGGCAAGCTGGAAGAAGGAGCACCAGCAGACATCACGATGATTGACCTGAACGAGGAAAAAGCAGTTGATCCTGCAACGTTTGCCACCAAAGGTAGAAACACTCCATTCACAGGCTGGAAGCTGAAAGGCTGGGCCGTACAAACTTGGGTGGATGGCAAAAGCGTGTGGGATAACACGGTACAACAGTAAAACAGTAATTGGTTAAACCGATATGGCAATTAGATCATCAAGTTTTGAATGATCAATCATACAACTAATTTTCATAGCTCAAAATTCACAACTTTTACACCAGTAACATCTTTTCAACTAACTCGAGGCAAATCATGCCGAGAGTCTAACATACGAAACAAGCAAAGTTGAATGTCATGATTTTGAACGTGGACACCAACGTAACTGCGGAGTGGGCAGAAAGAACCCGAAGATGCAAAGCGTTCGCCTTTATCACCGGATTACATCATTTGAAAAATGATAAAAAGTAATCTGGGGATAACAGCGATCAGAGGGTTTTCTGCCCACGGAGCCACACCGTACGTAACGTCCCCCATGTTCAACATAAATGAGTTCAACGTTGATAAACACAGAGGAGTGAAATGGGATGCAGGCACAGGCAAGATTATTGTTGGAAGACGGCACACTGTTCACCGGAAAAGCATTCGGTGCTGAAGGTGAAACGACAGGTGAGGTCGTTTTTAATACGGGAATTACAGGCTATCAAGAGGTGCTTTCGGATCCTTCCTATTGCGGTCAAATTGTAACCATGACGTATCCGCTGATCGGAAACTACGGCATTACGCGTGATGACTTTGAGTCGATTCGTCCATACGTACACGGTTTCGTTGTGCGTCGTCATGAGCCTACGCCAAGCAACTGGCGTGCGGAATATAGCGTAGACAATCTGCTCAAGGAATACGGTATCGTAGGAATCAGTGAAATTGATACACGCATGTTGACTCGCCGGATTCGTCACCACGGCACCATGAAGGGAATTCTCACAACAGGATCGAAGCCTGTGGAAGAACTGCTGGAGATGATGGGAGATACAACCATCGCCGAGCTGCGTAACCAGGTGCCAATGACTTCTACAGAGCATGTCTACAACAGCCCGGGAACGGCTGAACGTATTGTACTCGTGGATTATGGTGCCAAAACAGGAATCTTGCGCGAACTGAGCAAACGTAACTGTGACGTTGTCGTTGTTCCACACGATGTAACCGCAGACGAGATTCGTCGCCTGAACCCGGACGGCATTCAACTATCCAACGGCCCTGGGGACCCGAAAGACGTACCTCACGCAGTTAACATGATCAGTGAACTGCTTGGCGAATACCCAATTTTCGGTATCTGCCTGGGTCACCAGTTGTTCGCACTTGCGGCAGGAGCAGACACCGAAAAACTTAAGTTTGGACATCGCGGAGGAAACCACCCGGTCAAAGAACTGGAGAGCGGACGTTGCTTCATCACATCCCAAAACCATGGTTTTACTGTAAACGAAGAGTCTGTCAAGAGTACAGATCTGGAAGTTACACATATCAACAATAACGATAAGACCATTGAAGGTCTGAAACATAAATCATTCCCGGCATTCTCGGTCCAATACCACCCTGAAGCAGCCCCAGGTCCATACGACAACAGCTATCTGTTTGACCGCTTCATCGAGATGATTCGCGAGCACAAAATCACTAACCCGCAAAAGCCGCGTCAAGCCGTATTGGCAGCCGCAGTGAAAGGAGCACAATAACATGCCGATTAACAAAGATCTCAAAAAAATCCTGGTGATTGGTTCCGGTCCAATCGTCATCGGTCAAGCGGCCGAGTTCGACTATGCCGGTACACAAGCTTGCCAGGCTCTGAAAGAAGAAGGCGTGGAAGTTGTACTTATCAACAGCAACCCGGCGACCATTATGACGGATACCAACATGGCTGACAAAGTCTACATTGAGCCCATTACACTGGATTTTGTAACCCAAATCATTCGTCAGGAGCGTCCAGACGGCTTGCTGCCAACACTGGGTGGTCAAACAGGTCTGAACATGGCGGTAGAACTGGCACGTGCAGGTGTGCTGGAACGTGAAAATGTGAAATTGCTCGGAACACAGCTGACTTCCATCGAGAAAGCGGAAGATCGTGATCTGTTCCGTGACCTGATGCGTGAACTGGAACAGCCTGTACCTGAGAGTGTGATCGTAACGACACTTGAAGAATCACTTGAATTTGCAAATGAGATTGGTTATCCAATCATCGTGCGTCCAGCCTATACGCTGGGCGGAACAGGCGGCGGAATCTGTGCGAACGAAGAAGAGCTGCGCGAGACTGTGGTAGCGGGAATTCGTTACAGCCCGATTGGGCAATGTCTGGTTGAGAAGAGCATTGCAGGCATGAAAGAAGTCGAGTATGAGGTTATGCGGGACAAAAACGATAACTGTATCGTTGTCTGCAACATGGAAAACTTCGACCCGGTAGGTGTTCATACAGGCGACAGTATCGTTGTAGCACCAAGTCAAACTCTGTCGGACCGTGAATATCAAATGCTGCGTTCAGCTTCCCTGAAAATCATCCGTGCCCTGAACATCGAGGGTGGATGTAACGTACAGTTTGCACTGGACCCACACAGCTTCCAATACTATGTTATCGAAGTAAATCCACGGGTAAGTCGTTCATCAGCTCTGGCTTCCAAAGCGACGGGTTATCCGATTGCCAAAATGGCTGCCAAAATTGCGATGGGTTACACGTTGGATGAAATTGTGAACCCGGTAACAGGCCAAACGTATGCTTGCTTTGAGCCTACACTGGATTATATCGTGAGCAAAATTCCTCGCTGGCCGTTTGACAAGTTCATCTCGGCAAACCGTAAACTGGGAACTCAGATGAAAGCAACAGGCGAAGTGATGGCGATTGGCCGGACATTCGAAGAGTCGATCCACAAAGCCGTTCGTTCCCTGGAAATTGGCGTACATCGCCTCTACCTGAAGGATGCCGAAACGCTGGACGAAGCTACCCTGAACGAGCGCCTGATCAAAGCAGATGATGAGCGTATCTTCCTGATTGCCGAAGCATTCCGTAGAGGTTATACGCTGCAACAGCTACAGGATCTGACCAAGATTGACTGGTGGTTCCTGGACAAAATCGAAGGTCTGATCGCATTCGAAGATCGCATTCGCGAAGAATCCGAATTATCTTCTGACATTCTGTATCAAGCGAAACGCCTTGGATTTACAGACCGTGCCATTGCTGAACTGCGTGCGCAAGGTCAACCAGGAGGCACATTAACAACTGAAGCGGAAGTTAGAACTCGTCGGGAAGCAGAGAACCTGCGTCCAGTGTACAAAATGGTAGATACATGTGCAGCTGAGTTCGAAGCAACAACGCCATATTACTACTCGACTTACGAGACAGAGAATGAGGTTATCCCTTCAGACAAGCAAAAAGTTGTGGTGCTGGGTTCTGGACCAATTCGGATCGGTCAAGGGATTGAGTTTGACTACTCTACTGTACACGCAGTATGGGCATTACAAAAAGCAGGTTATGAAGCAGTAATTATCAACAACAACCCGGAGACCGTGTCTACGGACTTTAATACATCGGATCGCCTGTACTTTGAACCGCTCTTCTTCGAAGATGTCATGAACGTGATTGAACAGGAGAAGCCAGTAGGCGTTATCGTGCAGTTCGGTGGTCAAACGGCCATCAACTTGGCAGCACCACTGCGTAATGCAGGTGTGACCATTCTCGGAACGGATCTGGAAAGCATCGATGAGGCGGAGGATCGTAAGAAGTTCGAGCGTCTGCTCTCTCGTCTGGAGATTGCACAGCCAAAAGGTAAAACGGTCATTTCCGTTGATGATGCGGTAGAAACAGCTCAAAGTCTGGGCTACCCGGTACTGGTTCGTCCTTCCTATGTACTTGGTGGTCGTGCGATGGAGATTGTATACTCCGATGCAGAATTGCTGACATACATGGAACAGGCGGTTAAAATCAATCCGGAGCATCCGGTTCTGATCGACCGTTATATGATGGGTAAAGAAGTTGAGGTTGATGCCATCTGTGATGGTGAAACGGTATTGATTCCAGGAATCATGGAACATATCGAGCGTGCAGGGGTTCACTCTGGTGACTCCATCGCGGTATATCCTCCGCAACATCTGTCCCAGGACATGAAAGAGAAAATTGTAGAGATTACAATCAAAATTGCGAAAGAACTGAAAACAGTAGGTTTGGTTAACATCCAGTTTGTTATCCATGATGGTCAAGTGTACATTATCGAGGTGAACCCGCGTTCATCCCGTACCGTACCATTCCTGAGCAAAGTAACTAACATTCCGATGGCGAACCTGGCAACACAAGCCATTCTGGGTGTGAAACTGAAAGATCTTGGTTATGTTGACGGGTTGTGGCCTGAGTCGGACCATGTCTCTGTCAAAGTTCCGGTCTTCTCCTTTGCGAAACTGCGTCGTGTTGAACCAACCCTCGGACCTGAAATGAAATCCACAGGTGAGGTTATGGGTCGTGACCCGAATTACGCTAAAGCGTTGTTCAAAGGTCTCATCGGGGCAGGAATGAAAATTCCGGCAACCGGAGCGATTGTCGTGACTGTAGCAGACAAAGACAAGGACGAAGCTGTACCATTGCTCGAAGGTTTCTACAGACTGGGTTACAAAATCATGGCTACCGGCGGAACAGCAGCTGCGCTTGAAGCAGCGAACATTCCGGTAACGACGGTAAATAAATTAAGCGAAGGTTCGCCGAACATTCTGGATATGATCCGTAGCGGCGAAGCGAACTTTGTCTTCAACACACTCACCAAAGGCAAAACGCCGCAGCGTGACGGATTCCGTATCCGTCGTGAAGCGGTAGAGAACGGCATTGTATGTATGACTTCACTGGATACGATTCGTGCGCTGCTGATCATGCTGCAAACGATCAACTTCTCTTCTGAAGCAATGCCTGTCTTTGTAAAATAAATAAGCTCTGATGAAGGACATCAGTCAGCCTCCGGGCTGGCGGGATGTCCTTTATATCGGGCAAAAAAGGAAAAAATGAGCAAGTGGAGGGGAGCGCTGGTGATGAATCACGCGAGTTTCAATGAAATGGCTGGCCGTCTGATGGTGGCACTTGATTATCCTGGAGCGGAAGAAGCAAAAGCATTGGTACAAGCTCTTGAAGGCATTCCCTGTTATCTCAAGGTGGGTATGCAGCTGTTCTACGCAGCAGGACCGGACTTCATTCGGGAGCTGAAATCCAAAGGCTACTCCGTTTTTCTGGATGTGAAAATGCATGACATTCCCAACACTGTTCGTGGTGGTGCTGAGAGTATCACGCGTCTTGGGGTAGACATGTTTAATGTACATGCAGCAGGTGGAACCATGATGATGCGTGCTGCACGTGAAGGTGCTGAGGCAGCTATGGATGCTGATCCTTCCTTACACAGACCCGAGATCATTGCAGTCACCCAACTGACCAGTACAAGTCTGGAAACAATGAACAACGAGATTGGCATCCCGGGAAGTGTGGAAGCTGCTGTGGTCCGTTATGCAGGACTGGCTCAAGAGGCCGGACTGGATGGAGTTGTTGCTTCTCCACTGGAAGTGCCCGCCATTCGGGCAGCGTGCGGCAGTGCTTTTCACACGGTTACGCCGGGAATTCGTCCAGAGGGTAGTGGCCTGGGAGATCAAACACGCGTATTGACGCCGGGTGAAGCCATCGCCAGAGGAAGCCATTATATTGTTGTAGGCAGACCGATTACTGGTGCTCCCAATCCGCGTGAAGCGGCAGAAACCATTTTGAAGGAGATGTTGAACGCATGATCGAACTGAATGAGATTCCGAATCATATAGCTTCCCAACTGTTGAAAATTAAAGCCGTGGCGTTGCGTCCGCAGCAGCCATTTACATGGACATCCGGCATCAAATCACCAATCTATTGCGATAATCGTTTAACGATGTCCTATCCCGAGATTCGTAACGATATTGCTGAAGCCTTTGCAACGATCATTCGTAACCAATACCCGGATGCAGAAGTCATTGCAGGTACGGCAACCGCGGGTATCCCGCATGCTGCCTGGGTGGCTCAGAAGCTGAATCTGCCGATGGCCTACATTCGTGATAAAGCCAAAGGACACGGTAAGGAGAACCTGATTGAAGGCCTTATTGCCGAAGGACAGAAAGTAGTAGTTATCGAAGATCTGATCTCTACAGGTGGCAGTTCAATCAAAGCAGCAGAAGCTGTACGCGTAGCAGGTGCAACACCGCTCGCTGTACTTGCCATCTTCAGCTACCAGCTTGATAAGGGTGTTAAAGCCTTCGAAGATGCTGGAATTCCGCTTCAGACGCTGTCCAATTACACGGCGCTGATGGATGTGGCTTTGGCTCAGGGAACGATTCAGGAGAGTGACTTTGAGTTGCTAAAATCCTGGCGTGAAGATCCTTCTTCATTTGGAAAATAATATCATTGGTACCTCAGAATAAGGATCAGGAATGAACGGTATCAAAATTGTAATGATTGCCGTCATGGCGGCAAAACCATCGAATAAGCAAGAGGCATCCCATACATTGGGGTGCTTTTTTCGTTTGTTCATCAAAATATTAACTTTTTCACTCTAACGTTGTAAAAAGCTTGTAACTTTTAGTGGTGATCGGTCGTTTATAATTCAGTGTAGGTTGGAACAGATTTCTAATTTTAGGTTTTTTGAAGAAGTGATCGGGATATCAAGAAAGGATGAGCGTGATTGCTGGCATGAAGAATTTATTTCTCAGAAAAAGACCTGCCAAAAGCCAGTCAGGCGATGAACATCAACAGGAGGAAGCGCAGCTGGAGACCTCGACGGTTTCGGGAGAAAATACATACAACAATGAAGACGATCACCTGACGAGTGAACCTCCGTTACCTGAAAGTGAAATCACTTCAGATGAAGTGGCTGCAGCTGCTTTCACTACCATTGATGAACCCCAGAAGAAGATCAAACCGAAGAAGGATATATTGCCCCCATATGATGGGCCTGTACTGGAGGTGCGTAACGTGCATCGCAGTTTCCAGACAGGCAGTCGTATCATCCATGTGCTCAAAGGCATTGATATGGAAGTGAATCCGCAACAACTGGTCATGCTGAAGGGGCGATCAGGCTCAGGCAAAACAACGCTGCTGAATATGCTCGGTGGATTGGATCAGCCTTCAAGTGGAGACATTCTGTTCTCCGGCCAGCCTCTTCAGGATTGGGGGGACCGGCGGCGGACGGCTTTGCGGCGCAAAGAGATCGGTTTTATTTTTCAGGCATATGCACTCATGCCCTTATTGTCTGCTTGGGAAAATGTAGAACTGTCGCTGCGAATGGCGGATGTTCCGCGATCGGAGTGGAAGGACAGGGTTGGTCACTGTCTGGACCTCGTTGGACTATCCAAACGGGTGAAGCACCGACCTTTCGAGATGTCCGGGGGAGAGCAGCAGCGGGTAGCTATAGCCAAGGCTATTGCCCATAGACCCCGATTGTTGCTTGCGGATGAGCCTACAGCGGAACTGGATTCCAAGATGGGCGCTCAGGTCATGGCCGTATTCCGAAATATTATTGAAGTAGAACAAGTAACGATATGTATGACTACACACGATCCTACAATTTTGGAGGTTGCGGACCATGTTTATGAAATGGCGGACGGCAGATTTATCAAGTAAAGGGGCCGCTCCGAAGAGGGGGAAACGCGCAGCAATTATTGTACTTGGTGCGATAATGGTTGCAACGATGTCGGGCTGCTCATTGCTGCCGTCAGAAACAGAGGAAGAAGTGCTTCCGCCAATTACGCCGCCAACGATCTCCAAGAAACCGGAATATGAGGTTCGGACAGAAACGTTGGAGAAAAAAGTAAGTGGCAGTGGCAAGATGATGAGTCAGCGGGAAGAGAAGGTGTACTTCACGCTTGATGGCATGCATGTCAAAGAGTTAAATGTTAAACCAGGGGATAAAGTGAAAAAGGGTCAGCTTCTTGCCGTGCTCGATGTGGAGAGTGTGGAGAAGGAGATTCGTGGCAAAAAACTGGCTATTCGCAAATCCGAAGTTCAGATGAAGGAAACACTTCGCAAAAAGGATGAGATGGACCCGGTGGAGTTTGAAGAGGCAACGATTGCGTTTGAAGAACTGCGCCAGGAACTTGCTGATCTGGAAGCACAACTGGGCAAAGCCACGTTGACTGCTCCGTTTGGTGGCACCGTAATTGCTGTGCAGGTTGAGAAGGGTGCAGCCGTGAAAGCGTATGATCCGATTGCTACGATTGCGGATACATCGAATCTGGTAGTGGCAGCTACCTTTGCCAAGGAAGATCTGGAGAAGTTCTCAGCCGGTATGAAGGCAGAAGTGGACATTAATGGAGCCGGTAAAGTCGCTGGCAAAATTAAAGTCATGCCTCTTGCTGACGCATCGGAAAGCGGCAGTGGCGAAGGATCGGGGGAAGGCGGGACGCCCCCAACCAAGGAAACGCTGGATAAGTATGTTATCGTTACACTTGCAAAAATGCCAAAAGGCGTGGAACGTGGCACACCACTATCGGTCTCGATTGTAACGCAGCGCACCGAGAACGCAATTGTGATTCCTGTATCCGCTTTACGCTCCATCGGTTCAAGAACGTACGTACAAGTCGTGGAGAGTGATGGCAGCAAGCGTGAAGTGGACGTTGAAGTTGGTCAGCAGACATCGACAGATGTGGAGATTCTGAAAGGTCTGACCGTAGGCGAGAAAGTAGTGGGACGCTAATGGGGCTGCCATTGCTTCGACTGCTGTTCCGCAAAATGTGGAACACGCGCTGGATGACCTTCAGCACATTGATCGGATTAATTGTGGCGGTTGCGTTCACCGTCAGTATTCCCATGTATGCCGATGGTGCGTTGAAACGGGTCGTTGCGCAAACGCTGCAGGATAATAGTGAGGGATTGCCAGCCGGTTCGTTGCTCATGAGTTATCAGGCACCCGGTGGTGTGAAGACAGACACACGGGGTCTGGACGAAGTGGATCGTTATATTCGTGAGGATGTTCCTCGCGATATCGGGTTTCCTTTCCATACGTATGTGAATTCGAGATCCATTCGCAGTACAGAGGTGAGCCCGGAAGATCCAACCAAAGTGGATGCCAGCAGGGTACGCAGTATGAGTCTGGGTACCATGAGTGGGCTGGATGCACAGGTGAATTACTCTGCCGGGGTAAAACCTGGAAACCAGGTCAAAGATGACACGATCGAGGCAGTCATGCTGGAAGAGGGCATGTACCGTAACGATCTGCACATTGGTGACATTCTGGAATATCCGGTGTATAGCGGCCTTGATATCACATTGCGTGTGAAGATTACAGGGTCTTTCAAGGCCGATGATCCGAACAGCCCTTACTGGGTGCAAGGATTTGACGGCATGATGAATGGGCTTTATGTGGATGAGTCGGTTTTTAATGATATTTTATTGAAGGAAAAAGGGATTCCACTTCAAAATTCACGTTGGTATTATGCCTTTGATCTGAAAGAAATCCAAACCAGCCAGTTATCAGGTCTGACTTCCGTGCTGGAAAGGCTGGATATTGATCTGTATCAGCGGCTGAAAGATACAAAAGTGGACATCACCTTCGGTGACCTGCTCAAGCAGTTCCGCAGTCAGAGTCTGCAATTGCAGACGATGCTGTTTACCTTGGCAGCACCGATGATTGCGATGGTCTTTTATTTTATTGCGATGAACGCCAGACAGTCATTACAGAAGCAAGAAAGTGATATTGCGGTATTGCGCAGCCGTGGAGCTTCAGCTCGGCAGATCTTCTCTCTCTACCTGCTTGAAGGCATATTTCTGGGCGCTATTGCGTTGGTTATCGGGCCGTTGCTCGGTTGGTTTATGGCCAAAAGTATCGGTTCAGCAAGTGGCTTTCTCTCGTTCGTAGATCGGAAGTCCATTCCGATCGGTGTATCCAAAGAAGCTATTCTTCTGGGCGTAGCAGCGGTCCTTGTTGCGATCATCGCATCACTTATCCCTGCGATAACCTACGCACGGGCAACGATTGTATCTGCCAAACGGCGGCAAGCACGTACAGACCGTCCGCCAGTATGGCAACGCTGGTTCCTGGATGTTGTGTTACTGGGTCTGGCTGGATATGGATACTACCTGTTCTATGAACGTCAGATGTTGACCTTCCAGACGGGAATGACAACCGATCAGTTGCAGGTACAGCCGTTTCTGTTCTTTGTACCCGCACTTGCAATCTTTGCGCTTGGACTATTCTTCCTGCGCTTGTTCCCGTGGATATTGAAGCTTATTCAGTTGATCGGTCGCAAGTTTCTCCCGGTCCCGTTGTATCTGACATTAACGCAGCTATCGCGTTCATCTTCTTCCTATTATCCGTTGATGATCCTGCTTGTATTAACACTGGGACTTGGGGTGTACAACTCGGCGGCGGCCCGGACAATTGATCTGAATTCCACGGAGCGTACGCTCTACCGTTATGGTTCGGATGTGATTATGCAGACGGTGTGGGAAGGAACACCTGAGGTTAAACCCGGTGGTTCCGGACAGAATGGCGGTACGGGTGGAGGTCAACAAGGTGGTGGCAATGGAGGTGGAGGTTCTACTGGTGGAGGTTCCGGCGGAGGCAATGGGGGTGGAGGTGCTCCGGGTGGTGGCGGTTCTTCGCAGCCATCCAAAGTCATTTACTCCGAACCTCCATTTGAAGTGTTCCGCAGATTGGATGGTGTCGAACATGCAGCAAGAGTACTGCAGACCAAGGGCAATATTATCGTCTCTGGTAAATCGGGCGGACAGGGGATGCTGGTCGGCATTGATAATGTAGACTTTGCTCAAGTGGCGTGGTTCCGCAACGATCTGTTCCCGGCACATCCCTACAAGTACCTTGACTTGCTTGGTAAATATGAGGGGGCTGTATTGATCTCTTCCAAATTTGCTGACAAGTTCAAGCTCAAAACTGGAGATCTCGTCTCCATGGGTGTACAGGGACAGGCAATTGAATTCGTCGTCTTCGGGATCATTCCTTACTGGCCAGCCCAGTATCCGGATCAGATGCCATTCTTCGTGGCGAATCTGGATTATATCTATGATCAGGTGCCTCTGATTCCTTATGAGGTATGGCTGAAAATGGAACCGGATGCCAAAGTGGCTCCATTAATGGAGAAACTTGCAGCAGAAGGCATTGAGTTATCGTCTGTGCGTGACGTACGCACCGAGTTGGTATCTCAGGGGAAACACCCGTCACGAGGGGGCGTATTCGGGATTCTGAGCCTTGGTTTCCTGGTATCGGTTATTATCTCGTTGATTGGATACGTGCTGTACTGGTTCTTCAACTTGTCCGGACGTGTTGTACAGTTTGGTGTATTACGGGCAATGGGGTTATCCCGGGCACAACTGAGCGGTATGCTGCTGCTGGAACAGGTGTTCACAGCGGGGCTGTCGATCCTGCTAGGTATTGGAATTGGTCAGGTATCGAGTCGTTTATTCCTGCCATTCCTGCAAACGACGGATAATGTCTCTGCTCAGGTACCTCCATTCCGGATTGTGTTTGAGCAGCAAGATATGTTGCAACTGTATGCGGTCACTGTGGTGATGCTGGTCATTGGTGCAACCATGTTGCTCTGGCAGATTCGCAGACTGCGGGTTCACCAGGCGGTCAAAATGGGAGAGGAGAGGTAAACGTGATCCAATGCGAAGGACTTGTCAAAATTTTTAAATCCAGCGATGTGGAAGTCGTTGCCCTTCAAGGTCTCAACCTGACTGTTAATCAAGGTGAAATGATGGCCATCATCGGTAACAGCGGTAGCGGTAAATCCACGCTGCTGAATATTCTGGGCGGGCTTGATCGTCCTACGGCTGGTACGGCTGTTGTGGGCGACTGGGATTTGCTCAAGATGACAGATGCCCAATTGGTTGAATACAAACGTCATACGGTAGGTTTTATCTGGCAAAATAACGGTCGTAACTTGTTGCCTTATCTCACTGCACTGGAAAATGTGGAGACTCCCATGATTCTGGGAGGCAAGCGTGATCGTGCTTACGCGAAACAGTTGCTCGAATGGGTAGGCCTTAAGGATCGGATGCATAACAAATTGCATCAATTGTCAGGAGGAGAGCAGCAACGGGTAGCGATTGCAATCTCATTATCCAATCGCCCCAAAATTCTGCTTGCAGATGAACCAACCGGTTCGGTCGATTCCGAGACATGTGATACCATCATGGGCATTTTTCGAAAAATGAACAAGGAACTCGGCGTTACGATTGTCATCGTTACCCATGACTTGACGCTAGCTGGCAAGGTAGACCGGATCGTAGCGATCCGGGACGGCTTGACCAGTACCGAGTTTGTGAAGCGCAACCCGAATTTGGATGATGAGCATCAATTGTCCGAAACGGGTATGCCGGACATTCATGAAGCATTTGTCATTATTGACCGTGCAGGGCGGCTTCAGGTGCCAAAAGAGTATCTGGAGGCCTTATCCATTGATAACCGGGCTACGTTGGAATTTGACGGTGAACGCATTGTCATTACACCGCCAAGATAATTAATGAGGGGGAATTGGGAGATGAAGAACAGGTTGTGGGGAAAACGTGTGCTGGCTGTCATGGCTACTGCGACGCTGGCATTGCCGCTGATTGCTGGCTGTACGGCAAGTGAAGCCAAGGATACGGAGCAACGTGTATTACGTGTGGCTACAATGTGGGGAGGACAGGATGACAGTTACTTCCGCCAGCAATTTACCGATGCTTTTGAACTGACACATCCCAATGTAACGATTGAGATTGTAGCTGCTGTTGACCAGAGCAGCATGTATGGATATGGCAACACGGAGGAGCAGCAGGAAGCTCCGGATACGATGGAAAGTCTGAAGAAGATTATGACGGGGGATAACCCGGTTGACGTTATCGTGGCGGATACTTCTACAGTCAAATCATTAATTCAGGAGAATATGGTAAAACAACTGGACCCACTGATTCAGGAAGATAAGTTTGACACCAATGATATCGTGCCTAGTGTACTGGAGGGAATTAAAGACCTTGGGGATCAGAGCATCTATGCTTTGACACCAACATTCTCCTCTTCTGCTTTGTTCTACAACAAGGGCATGTTTGAGAAAGCAGGCGTTGAACCGCCGACGGATAACATGACTTGGGATGATATTTTCAATCTGGGGGCCCGACTTACGAAAGGCGAGGGTAAAGACCATGTATTTGGTTTCTCCTTCACCACATATCAGGGGGGAGCGCCGTACTACTCCATGCAGCAGTACTACAGTTCGTTGCAATTGAAGACGTTTGACGACAAAGCAGAGAAGATGACCGTAGATTCTCCTCAATGGGAGAAAGTATGGAGCACCATCAGCAAACTTGCAATTGACAAAGTTATTCCTAAAGGTGATGAACCACAGGATCAGAATCCGAGTGGACGTTATGATCCGGTTCAGGGTGATCTCTTCCTGAGTGGCAAGACAGCTATGGCTATCGGCGATTATAGCTATATTAATCAATTAATTGATGCGAATAAAAATGCAGATAAAATGAAAGATTTTACAAAGGTAGATTGGGATGTAGTCACACCTCCAGTTCACCCGGAATCTCCTGAAATCGGAGGAAGCATCTATCTGAGCAACTTGATGGCGATCAACAGTGCGGCTCAGAACCCGGATGATGCGTGGGAATTGATCAAGTATATGAACAGTGAAGATTGGGCCAAAATCAAAGCACGTAGCAGCTATGAGATGGTATCACGGAAGAGCTTCATTAAGCCTAAAGACGGCCTGGATTACAACATTCAAGCCTTCTATTCTTTGAAGCCTATTCCGCCAACGAATACCAATCTGGATAAACTGTATCAAAAATCCCCAGGCTTGTGGCAAGTAAACGATAAAGGGATGGAATATTTCAATCAGGTACTTGAGAACAAAAAGACACCAAAAGAAGCGCTCGGTGAGTGGGCAGCTAAAGGAAACGAGATGCTGGAGAAATTGAAAAAGGATCCTAAAGCTACGTTTCAATGAGACAATGAGATTTGATGAAGTAGTCATATCGTAAGTTATGGATAGCCGCTGAAGATTTTAATCTTTGGCGGCTATTTTTATGAAAATGGGGTATTCTACAAAAAGCAGGAATAAATGACGACTCCGGAAAGGACGAGCGGTATGCACTGGGTATATTTCAGCAAGTTGTATGCAACCAAATTTCAGGCAGGATGTCTGGCTAAACGTATGGAGCAGGACGGATGGATTTACGGTCATAATGAACCGGCGGAAGTGGAAGTTTATCGATCACGCAAAGGACGTTACGGTGTACGTTTTATTCCCTGACATTACCCCTTGACTTATTGGGATAGAATGGTGTATATTAATTAAGTCGCTGTTTTAATATTTCTTACTGACGCGGGGTGGAGCAGCCCGGTAGCTCGTCGGGCTCATAACCCGAAGGCCGCAGGTTCAAATCCTGCCCCCGCAATTTAGTTTTTCCTGGATGATCCACAGCCATCATCTGCACGTTATACATTATGTCTAGGGCCCTTAGCTCAGTTGGTTAGAGCGGTCGGCTCATAACCGATTGGTCACAGGTTCGAGTCCTGTAGGGCCCATACTCTTAAACCCCTTGCCTAGTGCAAGGGGTTTTTTCTATCTGTATGTGAGTTCTGGAGTAAAGGTATCTGACTAATGGTGTCTTTCTAAAATACCTTTTTTTTCGAATCACGATGTATGTCCATGCCATATCTAAAATCTCGCATATACTACCTTATCCCAACCAATAGGAGGTAGATTTCATGAGTCAATTTCTTGATGCAAGAACATCTCAGAATGCGAGTTTGGCTAACTCTATCGCAATACCAATCCTGGTTATTAACACACCACAATTATTTGGTCAGATTGGTCTGCAAACAGAAGGAGCAGGGGCAAACCCACGGGTACAATTCAAAGGAACGGTAGCCGTACAACTTCCTTTGGCACTCGTTGGTGTAACCATCACAATTGTTAGGGGGACTTTGGCTACGGACCCTGTCATCTATTCTGCAACGTCTACGTTTAGCTTGAGTGTCCTTGCACCTCAGATTATTACGTTCTCTGCGGATGACTTCAATCCACCTATCACGCCTCAATTGACGTACACTGCATTTATTAGCTCCAACTTGCTCGGAACGATCCGTGTAGGCCCTGAGAACTTTGACGGAGCCGTGTATTCCGACTAATGTTGAGCGTCCTTGACTGAGTGAACTAGATCAATAGTCTTTGTAAATGAAAGGCCTCACGGACCTGCCCTCAAAAGCAGGTTTTTTTCTTGTTGAAGGGGAAGACTGAGCTTCATGGAGTAGACAGGGTTCTATGATATAATACATTACAGAGATTGAATGGTATTCGAAGAAATTAGTGATAGAAAGCAGGTTTCCATTTTAATGACGTCAAATGAAAGTCAACGTTTTCGTTACAGTGAAGCTCCGGTCTGGGATTGGCAGAGAGCTTATTATGAACAGAAGGGGTTACAGGCTTGGACTGAGAATCAAGTCCCTCAATATATTACCAGTAATCCGATGATTGCCACGGCTTATGCAGAGATGATCTTTGGGTTTCTTCAGGACCTCTCGAACAAGGGAAAGATCACGGAGACCGTAACCATTCTTGAATTAGGAGCGGGTGTAGGGCGTTTGGCACATCAAGTTCTCCTGAAACTGATCGAGTTAAAGGAATTTGCTGGAATACAGTTACCGCCTTTCAGATATGTGATGACGGATCTGGTTGCGGAGAATGTGCTGGGTTGGAAAGAGCATCCTTCCATGCAATCCTTTATTCAACAAGGAATAGTGGATTTTGCACGTTTTGATGCTGTATCGGATACGGAATTGAATCTGGCCGTCGCAGGCACGGTTATTCGGCCTGGTGATCTGAAACAACCGTTGTTGTTGATTGCCAATTACTTTTTTGACAGCATCCCGCAGGAATTAATCTACATTGGGGATGGCGAGATATATGAGTGTGATCTGCTTGTTCAGTCTCCGGATCGTCGTCTTGATCTTGATCCTGCTGAGATGTTGAAAAACATGATGTTGAGTTACGAGTATCGCAGGGCGCCTGAATACAGTGCAGATAACTATCCGTATTCGGAACTGATCACGTTGTACAAGGCGGAGCTGGAGGATTCCCACATCCTGTTCCCGGCAATTGGCTTGTCCTGTCTCGAACGGTTGAACAAGTTGTCACAGTCAGGTTATGTGTTGATTACCGCTGATAAAGGGGATCATCGACTGGATAACTGGAAGTTCGCAGAGCCACCTGAATTCGTTCTGCACGGAAGTTTTTCTTTAACAGCCAACTACCATGCCATTCAGTATGTCTTGGAACAACAGGGTGCCTACACACGATTCACAACACATCATTATAAAGATCTGAATGTTGGGTGCATGTTGATGGTGGACGAACCCCTCAGTTATGTGAACACACGTCTCGCCTACCATCGATTTGTTGAACGTTTTGGACCGGATGACTTTTTCAGTATGAAACAATGGGTAGACCAACGGATAGAAAGTATGGAGTTGAAGCATATTTTACCGTTTTGGCGTTTGGGCGGGTATGATGCCGAGTTCTTGATCCACAGTGCAACGCACATTTCCAGTCTTCTTCCTGATGCAAGTGATGAGGAAATGCTCGATATTCAGTCTGGAATTCATACGATGTGGTCGACCTACTATGTGATGGAGCACCAAGGGGGACTCGCATTTCTGGCAGGGCAGCTTTTATATGAGATGTATATGTATGAGGATGCGAAACGGTTTCTGGAGATATCATTGGTTGCAGATCCGAGTAACCATAATCCAGCCGTCTTATACGATTTGGCTGTGTGCTGTTATGAACTTGAACTGGAAGAAGAAACCCTGTCATATACCCGTAAAGTATTGGCTCTGGAACCTGATCACGAAGAGGCAACAGCGTTGCTCCAGAGTTTCGAGTTGATCTGAACGGAACAATTGAAGTCCTGTCTCCTGTATGTATGTAGGATGTGATGGGTAATGTCTATATAGAAATTGAAACCTTTAATTGAACTTCATCGTATTACTGGGATATTCAACCAATCATTTCTATAGTACATAAAGGAGACAGAGTTATGAAGAAAATGTTATCCGTCGCATTATATCCGCTTGCTTGGGTGCTGGGGGCACTGAGTATCTTATCTGGAAATGAAAACAGTGTCCTATTGGTGAAAGATATCGCTGCAGATCGAAGCTATGACGGACAGGCTATCTATGATAGTATTGAACGTAGAAATGCCTAACTACATATCCTTGAACTGTAAAGGTAATTGTGTCGTCGTGCAATAACATGAGAACCAATTACTCTTGAAGCAAAGTGCGATGAGCAGGAGTTCTGTCCGTACCATCTTTAAGCCGGTTTCGTACCTTATTCAGGTATGAACCGGCTTTTATTAATGAATGGGGGATACGAGATGAAGATGATCATTGGACAACCGAGGCTGGAACATCATTTGCTGCAGCTTGAATCCGAACTCAAGCAACATCCTGATGCGGATGTATTGTTCTTTCCTGAAGGTTATCTGAACCAGAATGTTGAAGACGCTTGTCGCTTGGCGGCTGAATATGGAACCATGATTGTATCAGGTCATCGCAGTTTGCATGAACGTCCGAAGGACCGATCCATCATCATCAGTAAGGCTGGAGAGATTGTATTGGAGAAAGCTAAATATACACCTGCTGAGACGGTTGTTCTGGCATCCCGAAGTGATACACGTACTCGTACAATCCTTCTGGATAGAAAAAATACAGACCCATCACCTCAGGAATCACAGCAAAAACAACTGAAAATCTCTATCGCTCCATCCGGTTAAATGACCGGGTATGAATCCTTGATGAATGGGCAGATGAACTTGCCAATTCGCCCGGTCACTTGTGCGGAATACGCATATGTTATGGCATACCTTGAAATTCAAAGGAGGCCAATCAAATGAGTCAAGTTGGATACGGTTGTTGTAATGTTGGTGGCGGATGGACTTCTACAAGTGCAATTCTCGTGCTTTTCATCCTGCTCGTGATCATCACAAAATCCTTCTGGCTGTAAGTCACGTATAGAACGTGCAAACAGTGGCTCCGCTGAAACTTCAGCGGGGCTTTTCCTATTTATAAGAACAACATATGCCATCCATGACATTTGACAACTGAAAACAATGTGCTTAAAATCACATAAGAGACTATTAACAGAGATTGAAGGGATAGCAATGCCGTTTATTCGCTTTAAAGGATTCACAGGTCCTCAGCTAGAGGAAGTTGTACCCCAAATTACAGAGCAGATGGCCCTAATTACTCATATTCCAAGGGAGAGAATGAAGGCAGAGCGTCATGATGTACAAGCGCTAACACCTTCTCCGGCTTCTATAGAGATTCTGATGTTTCAACGTGACCAAGAGATTCATAATCGGATTGCATCGTCGGTGCAAGCTATTTTGGAAGAAGCGTACATGCCGGATGTGCATATTTTCTTCAATATATTGTCACCTACTTTGTATTATAAACAAGGCAAGCCGCTGACAGATTATCGATTGGATTGAGACCGGGACGAGCAACGTGTTGCTCGTCTCTTTGATTTACATATTCTTCGTGTGTTTAGCATTGGGCTGATTCCTGTGAACCGTGCCGAGTAATAATGAGCATATTGCAGACGAGAGAAATAAGGCTCCACCAATGAGGTATACCCATTGAACGCCCAGTTGATCAGCGGCTAGACCAAAGATGACTATAGATACACTCATAACCGTGGAAATCAGGACGCCATGTGTGGCATATACTTTGGTTAGGGATGCGACAGGCACACTGCTCTGAAGCGCTGTCTGCTGAGCCACATCACGAATCTGATTAACTGGACCCATGAGGATGCATAACACCAGAGCGAGCCATGGCAGGCTGTTTAGACCATAAGTGATGGTCAGCAGGCTGAAGAGAAGAGAACCCATGGTCATGCTAGCGATCAGATGCTTCTGAATCCATTTGGCTAGTGTAAGAGCCAGAATACCTCCAAGCATGGTTCCAACAGCGTAACTCGAGTTCATGAGTCCCCACCAACCTTCTCCTCGTCCCAGGGCTTCTCTTGCAAAGGCCAGTGTGACAGCTCCAATCCAGATGGAACCCGCAAGAGCCTGAGCAATGTCCATCAGCGTGAGTAGTCGTAATGATGGATTCTTCCAAAGCATACTCCAGCCTTCCCTTAATACATTCCGTGGTAAAGCAGATTTCTGTAGTTGTTCTACATTCCGTGTGAGCGAGCCCATGGTAATCATAAAGATCAGAACGGCCCAAGACAGGCTTGTAGCTGCCCAGAATGTCTGTGAAGGCCCCCAGTTCATCACGGCGAATCCCGTCATGGCGTACCCCACAATGGTTACAGTCTGATTGGAGAAAGAGAGGAGGCTATTGGTTTTCACAAGATCTTCTCCCTGAACCAAGCGTGGCGTTAAAGCATTCAGCATTGGAGATTCCCATCCGTCCAAAAAGGAGAGTATGGCCACTCCGATCAATAGAATCGGCAGTTGTAAAATCAAGTGATTCAACGAAATGGCTATACAGGTCATGATTAATGTTTTGGCTAAGGAAATGCTGATCAATAGTCTGGAGAATGGGAAACGGTTCAGAAGTAATGGTAATGTGAAACCTGCTGTTATGCGTCCAATGATCTGTATAAGTGGGAACATTGCAGCAGAGAGGACCGATCCAGTATGACTGTAAATAAACGTCGTAATGACCATGATATATATGACATTAATAAGCGAGAGCAGCGTTTTGGCGGCCCAGTACGGATAAAATGCGATGTTCATGCCTATGATGTCCTTTCCGAAACGATATATCTATATTACGGGCATTGTCATCATTGCACCACAAACAAATTTATCATTTTCCCGTCATTTCAGCACAAAAAAACTGCCCAACAGGGCAGTCATCTTCTCATACTTATAGTTCATGCCATAGCGAGTGTGAATGCGATAAGCAACATCAGCATGCTGGTCGTTCTGACCATAGTCATATAAGGCCTGCTGGGTTCGGCTTCACCCCGGAAGATCCAGCCATAACGCAGATACCAGCCGAATTTTGGGAAACAGAGATTGATGATACAGAGTACCATGAATATAAAAAAGAGGGTTCTCATACCCATCTTCCTTTCTTACTTATATAACGAATCTCATCTTAACGTTTGCGTCTGCTAAAAAAGACTACAATCAAAATAATAATGATGATAATTAACAGAAATTTCATGTATGTTCCTCCTGATGTGTAGTTAGGTTGTTGTGGAATGTTAGTTATCAACTATTACCCAAGAACCACATGACTTGAATAACTATGTTACAATTAAAATATATTGTTTTATTATCAACACATACCATCTGGTGAATTGTATCTCCATATAATGTTCGAATACAGACTATATTAACATTAACGTGTGTGAGATGAAGGAGGAAGGCATGAGCCAAAATAATCAACTCTCATTACAATGGGAATTTATCATCTCGAAAGTGAAATCCTCCGTGACGGTGGTCGATGCAACATTGCCTGAGCTTCCGCTCATGTATGTAAACGAACACTTTACCCGGCTGACAGGATACACGTATGAAGAGTCTGTCGGACAGAATTGCCGATTTTTGCAAGGGAAGGATACAGACCCTGAAACGGTAATGCAGATTCGTGATGCAATAAAGGAACAACAGTCCATTAAGATTGATATCTTAAATTATACAAAAAGTGGTCAAAAGTTCTGGAACGAACTGAATATTAATCCGATCTTTAATGAATCCGGAGAGTGTTTGTATTTTGTAGGCATTCAATACGATATTTCTGAAAGGAAGTATGCCGAACAGCAGTTGAAGTTTGCAACTACAATGGCGGAGATGAACAGCAGAGGGCAATTGGAGTTCATCGGTAAGCTGAATCATGAGCTTCGTACCCCGCTTAACGGCATCATGGGCATGATTGAACTTGCCAGTATGGGTGACATCTCCGATGAGCAGAAAGAATATCTAGATCTTGCACATCAATCGGGTGAGGCACTCCTGAATATCATTAATAATAGTCTGGATATGGCAAAACTCGGCAGAGGCAAAATGGATGTGGAAAACATTGAGTTTCAACCTCTGAAGTTGATTCAACAGATTGTGAAGACACATGAGCCTGCGGCACAGAATAAACATATACGTTTGCTCTGTCATGCTGATCTGAATGTTCCTGATGTGCTTATCGGTGATCCGCTAAGACTTCGGCAGGTACTGGATAATCTGCTGAGTAATGCGATTAAGTTCACGGAACAGGGCCAAGTGCAGTTACAGGTGGATGTGAGGCAACAATTGATGGATACCATTATATTGGTATTCTCTGTGCGTGATACGGGAATTGGTATTCCTCCGCATCAGATCGAACAATTGTTTGATGCTTTTACCCAGACCGACATCTCCCATGCGCGTCGATTCGGCGGAAGCGGGCTTGGTCTGACCATCTGCAAAGAACTGCTGGAACTGATGAATGGTCAGATTTCAGTGAAGAGTACCGAAGGGAAAGGTTCACAGTTTGAGGTGACACTTCCCTTGCTGCGCCAACAGGCCATTCCCAATGTAGGATAACCAAACGAGCAGGACAGCCGGGTGATCTCGGCTGTTTTTTTATTGTATTGAATTGTTTTGCGAACGGGCGTTCTGTTATAATGTAAGTGTTGAATGGGGGAGACACAGCATGAGTAAGAGACGCACAAGACGAACACGCAAAGGTAAGCAAAGTTTCAAAAAGCAGGTACTGACACTGGTAGCCATGCTGCTCGTAGCCCTCTATGCCTGGGCTGGGGGAGAATGGCCGGAGGAGATTCCTAATCCATTCGGAGGGACTAATAAGAGTGTAGACCATACCATTACGTTTCCTTCAGAGCGCTATCCCGAAACAGCCAATCATATTAAAGCTGCTATCAAGGCAGGGTATTCGGATGTATGCACCATTGATCGCAGTGGAGCCGAAGGCAATCGAGATTTATCGCTCAAGGGTGTTCCGGTCAAAAAAGGTAAGGATCGGGACGAGTGGCCCATGGCGATGTGCGCTGAGGGAGGTGCAGGTGCGGATATCCAGTACATTACCCCGAAGGATAATCGTGGTGCAGGTTCATGGGTAGGGAATCAGTTAAGTACATATCCGGATGGAACACGAGTGAAGTTTGTAGTGAAGTAACAAGAAGAGAAAAACCAGACGTTCATTCGTCTGGTTTTTCTATACGAGTTGCATTCCACTTAAATGGTGAGAACGGATGCTTAACAGACGCGTAACATGTTCAACCTCATCAAACGGTATCCACAGACTTCCGTGAACCGTACGTAAGGAGAGAATCGATGTATCAGCGGTACGCTCGGGATATCCGGTTACCGTCTGACCGCTTGTATTACGAACCATGATCTGTTGCTTGCGCCGGATGGCAATTTCTACCTCTTTTTTCATAAGTCATTGCTCCTGATTATGAGATGATAAATCCATATGTCAATGTTTTCAATGGTTAATTTGTCTTCTTTATCTAGTCTATCAGAACTAGGTATGGATTTCCAGAAGAGAAATCAACAATGTTCTAGGTGATTTGACTTAGCTATGGATTATCCGTTTTTCAATAGGGATTACGGGGTTATATAGGGTAAAAGGAGGGGAACGGAATGACACAATTGATTATTGGGCTGGCCCGTACCGAGAACGAGGCCATAATCATGCTGAATAAGGCCAAAGAGGAAGGCATTAAGGATAAATATTTGGGGGCGGTGGCAAAGGAACAGCTTGATCTGGAGCTGGTGAGCGAGAAGACGGGTCTGCCCAAACCTTTGAAGGGTGCAGGAACGGATGGTGCCTTTGGCGCGCTAAAAGGTATATTGGCTGGTCTGGGGAAACGGATGGATCAGACAATGTCAATCGGAAAAGCAGTGCGCAGACTCGCCGGCAATGAGATTGGGAGTGAGACCGATGATTTGGTGCTTACACTGACTGAAGCTGGCATCTCGGAAGAAGACGCAAGGTATTATGAAGATTGGCTGTTAAAGAACCATATCTTGGTTATCGTGGAGTGCAGTGAGGAAGAGGCGGCTAGTGTTCGACCTATTTTACTTTTTTAGTTTAATTTAAGGCTGATTTTAGGTTTCTTTAATGTTGGGAAGGTATTCTTATCTCACACCTCCCTTAATATAGATTGGTTTACCGGAAGTCCGGGACCGCAACTCGGACTTTCTAGGCACTGTGAGCTGATGCTTGCAGTGCCTGTTTCATTTATATAAGTTGAACTAAAGATTATTTACACTGACACTCCGATGACAGAATAACCTTCTAATCGCTGTTATCCCCAGATTTTTTCGATTCCCTTTTCTCAAGGGAAAATCCGGTGATAAAGGCGAACGCTTCGCTTTTTCAGTTTTTTCTGTCCTCTCCGTTATCGTGTAAATCATTAGTTAAACTTATATAGTTAGATTATTTTTATAAAAAGTGTTGCAAAGTTAATTAGTTCATGGTAAGATATTTCTTGTCGCCAAGAAATACATAATCCTGCCGGGGTGGCGGAATTGGCAGACGCACAGGACTTAAAATCCTGCGGTAGGTGACTACCGTACCGGTTCGATCCCGGTCCTCGGCATTCTAAAAAAAACTGAAAACCCCTTACTGCATAAGCATAAGGGGTTTTTTTTTTATAGTTTAAAAAAGGACTGCCGAAATTAGAGGGAACGAGTGGGATTTTCCTCTCTGGGGACGGCTTGGGGACGAACTTTTGGATCGAATACGTCTAGGTGTGCCGTTGTTTTTCTGCTTAACTTCTTGGTGACATGGGCATATGTGTCTGTGGTTACCTGTGATGTAGAATAGCGCAACAGATGCTGGATCTCTTTTATGGATGCTCCCTGACCAAGTAAGTAGATTTTGTTTGTATGACGCAGTCCATGTTGGGACACATTCTGGAATTCATTGCGTTCACACCTAATTTTCCATTGTTGAGATGGCGATGTATGGTAATATGGTTTTCCCGAACCTGAGTGGAATACGAAGTTCCGATCGTCGCCTTTCCATTTCCCTTGGCCTTTGCTTCAAATCGTATTTTGCGCTTTGCCTTAACATGGGCTGCTAGCTGCTCCATATACCATTGAGGCATGTCTACATAATCGTCAGATGCTTCATTTTTGGGTCTGTAATGTCGGCCTGTCCATTTTGTGTATGTGAAATGCTTTCGTCGATACACAATCGTTTATTTACAAAATTGCAGTCGTCTTCATCCAGCGCAATTAATTACGTCTGAAGCCTCCAATTATAGCTCCTAGAAAGTAAATTTTTCAGCGAGTATCGCTTTTGATTAATGTGTGGATAACCTCTGTAGCTTGCTCTTCTTCGAAAAAGTTCTTTCTGTCCTTTCGAGCTTTCTTATCCTCCTTACTGATCTGTGGGCGTTGAATACCGTCTAATGGATTCTCGTTTTGAACTTTCCATTTTTTCGTGAAATTCTTTAAACGTGAGTTTAGAGGGAGCGATGTAACTGCCGCTAAGACTTCCTGCTTAAACTTGGTCAGCTTACATCTAAAAAATCTTTAAGCTTTTTTGTTGTCTTCAATAGCGCCTTATCTTCGACAGTGATTGTTTTCCGTGGGCGGTTACGACTACCGTCATTTTTTAACCACAAGTCTACTGTGAGTCGCCACTTGTTTTCCCCTCGTTTTTCTATACTTAATTTTTCCACTTATTCCCCTTAGTTGCGAACATAAGTTTTATTTTTATTTATGGTAACACCTTTCAGCTGGAAAGCGCAAAGGTACATTTCGAGATGATGCAGTTGCCTCGGTACTCCACAACGTAATAGGTAGGCTTCTTGGGTTTCCCCTGGAATTCGTTTTGTGGAGAAGGTTAAAAGTTTAATGGCAAAAAGATTTGCCTGTCTTTCATATTTGCCCATGTTGAAAAATGTATGTTCATCTATCCAGAATTGGCTTAAACCTGAATGAAGTCGATCAAGCTCATGGGCGCATACTAACCGCTGCCAATCTTCAGACAATCCATTGTGAATGACAATAAATCTCCTTCGTAACCGCCTATAGTAACCCCCCCCTAGTTCCAGGATCCAACGCGATGTTGCTTATTGGCAACATAAATGTACAGTCTTGTATGTCGAAAACGATCGGCTTCGGGATCAATTAGGAAAGGGTGCAGAGCATGGGGGCGGTGCAGATGGAAATGTTCCCAGTAGTTAATAATTCTGATTATATTGTTGCTAGAAGCTTGATGAATAGATATGCCCGGATGCGAAAAACGGCTGATGCAATTGAAATGGCTATAAATTTATATAGATGAAGATGTGAAAAAAGTAATGTACTACCGTTTCATTCGTGGATTTCCTAGATGGGGAACTATTAATAAGTTCCCAATATAACTGAAAGATTAATTGACAGGTGAATTGTTCGCGGAGTAAAATCCGTTGCAGAAACGCTGAAATTGATTGTGCTGGTTGAATAGTCTGAGAAATACGCCAGGCAGCTGGTGTATTTTTCAATCAGAATTGGGAGGATTAAAAATATGGGTACTGCGAGAGTAAGGCGAAATGACTTATGCCCCTGTGGAAGTGGGAAGAAACACAAAAATTGTTGTATTAATAAGCGCAAAAGAAAGTACATGTCTGAATTTGCATTACACGCCTATACTTCTCATTGCATAATGTTTTATCCACACGATTTGAAAAAGTTGAAATTTGATCAAAAGTTTCATATTTATATGATTAATATGATTCCAAAACTCACTTACATTAAAGATTCATTAGAGGTCACAAAGGACAAGATTCGTATAGATATGGCTGTAAAGACCGCTTATGAAGAGAAAGTTAGGGGAATTGATTTTGATTTGGAAGGGGTTACTGATCATAGAACCCTACGTATTAACTTCAATGAATCTTCTAAAACAATGGAGATAATTGATGGTCAAGGTCAAGGTTGGTTAGCTAGAGCACTTAATTTATATCGAGAATGTACTGAAAAAGAACTGGAATCCGAAATCCTATATATAGGGCAATCTTTTGGAAGTTTTGGAGATAGAACTGCTCAGGATCGTCTTTTGGCGCATAGCACCTTACAACAGATACAATCAGATTTTTTGTTTAATGAACCAATAGGTGATTTGGCAATTTCTCTGTTAGAGTTTACTCCGAACTTACTCACAACTTTTGATGGTGTCAGCAAAGATTATGAGATGAGTAATGAAGAGGATACTACTCACATGATGAAGGTATTAGGTTCCCAACCTTGTGTATTACATAGTCAAATGATTAATGTCATTGAAGCTGCTCTAATAAACTATTTTAAGCCAGAGTACAATGCAAAATATAAAGATAATTTCCCGAGAATAGAGCACTTAGGTTACAAGCATTACTATGATTTAGATTATAACTCAATACAAGTCGAGATTGACACTTATGCATTGAATTCAGACCTTTTTACGAAACACACAAAATATTCCGATTTTAACATGATTAAGTACCCATTACACTCTGAAGAAACTAGGAAAAATATGTTTAAATTTTTTGACTAATTAGGGTTGCTAATTTCAACCTTTCAATTTTTATTTAAATGCTTAATAGCGTCTGTAGTGAGTCGGCACAACGTCTGGAGTTGCAATTAAGGTAGAGACATAGGGAAAATATCCCGGGTGTCCCTGCAGCCCCTTATCGCGGCAGGACTCGGCCGTACTGTGGGGTGAATATCTTTGAGTGAAACGTCAAAGGTGCGGAATGTGGGGAACGCGGGTAAGAATCCCGTGATTTATTATTTTGGTTCTATGATAAATCGTTGCCAAGAACCAAGACATGGAAAATAGCCTTGTAAGTAGTTTTGATTGTTCATATTAACACCAATATAGTGTTGTTGAGCTGGTGAATAGATAACATTCCAGCTAGTTCCATCTAATGTTTCAGTATGAAGTGTGAATTCTTCAGTTGGACCAGCGCCTGATTCGCTTGCTGTCAACCACCCTGTCTTTATGGAAACATAACGTTGCGAGCTAGGTGAGTACAAATTGAAGAGTCTGCTGTCATTTCCTCCTAATTGTCGCATTTCGAACTCTGCCAATCCATCGGAGTTGGGTTGAAATGCAATAAGTTTGTTGGAGCCTGGCTCTACAATGACGTATTGATTTGTTTCACTGAAAAGTATCGACACCTTACCGTTAATTGGTAAGTCCATTGGTTCTGTCCGATATCCAAAACGAGTCCAGTAATGTTGATGGTAATACATTGTAAAAAACCTCCTAAAGGGTATTTTTTACACAATGTATGTATCAACGCTTGCCTAGGTTCGATGATAGTTAACATCATGGCTTATTCGCATGAGTCGGGTTCGATTCCTAAAAGGGCCCTAAACAAATAAAACCACTCCTAAAGAGCGGTTTTATTTGTTTCTAAATTATCTAGCGAAATTGTCCTCCATAAACTGTCCAAACTGAAGTCCTTTCGTTTCCATATGATCTAATGCGATATATGCACCATAAACGATTAATCCAACACAAAAAATTGAAAGAAAAACCGAGAGGACGAAGCTCTGTGCTCTATTTATAACTATGCACCTCCTTTTGGACTAATACTTTCGGCATAGGAAAAAGGAAATCCTGCTTATTATGTCGAAATAATCCTTTCACATAGAAAAAAGGAGGGCTTTCTTTGGAAATCAGACCGATTATACAGATGTTAGACGATCCGGATAAAAGTATTGATGTTCGCTTGTATTTCACACGAAAAAGAATTAATAACAGGTACACATCGTTTTCACCTAGCATAGAACCGGAGTTGCAGAAGGAATTGGTCAAGATAGTTAGAGATGCACTTGCAGAAGTTGTAGATAAAGAGCAAAGAAATTATAGCCCAGTGGGAACCATTGACGGTGTGATTGAGCATTGTGCAGTAAATGGTATCGATAGCTTTCAAGAAATATTAAGGAGTATGGACGAGGATGTAGCTATCCGTAGGCCCATAACTTCTGAAGAAATTAAGAAGCTAAACTTCTATTGTTTGAAGATTTACATTGACAATGCTGAAGAAATGCTGATTTTTAGAAGGGTTACTAAATTTAACAGATTATCCAAAGGAATGGTTGGTTTTTTTGTAAATAACGATTTTAAAAAGTTGGAGTCTGATTTGTTAGGTATCGATAAAAATATAGACTTATTGGTAAAAAACAATGAAGTGTTAGTGATGAATCATATTGCTCTTGAACGTATTTTCTCTGTGCAAGAGCAGTTTGTAGGAAAAGCTACTGAGACCTTAAATATTGTTGAACGATCGAACAGAATAACAAACTTCGACCAGTTTCGTGAAGATTGTTTAGGAAACGCTAGAATCGTAAGGGCTCTTACTAAGATATTAGAAAATGAAGAGCGTGTACAACAATGTTTTGAGAACTTTGAAAATGTTATTCAGGTGGTCGATATTTTTGAACTGGATATCAATTTTGAAGAAGGTAATAACGCGATAATTTATGAGGATAAGAGTCAGTTGCTTGATATTACTAGGCTTATTAGGGATTCATTTTACAGATCCTTAATTAATAGTAGAGAGGGCATTGATGAAGGGATTTAAAATTCTCCTGAAATAGGTGAAGAAAATGATCACTGTCTTTTATAGAGTCGGACTTTACGTTTCTTCTTTTTTTCCACTTTATATTTTGTTAATTATAAACAACTATGAATCATTTTCCTCATGGAAGAAATTTATAAGTATATTGTATTTCGAGAAGCCAAGTGTTTCACTTTTCTGGGCTCTAATCCTAGTTCTAATGTTACTTTCTCTTCTTTCATTGTTTATAATTACAAGACTCAGTTTAAACGAACGTAAGACATTTGAGAATGTTAGTAGGACCGAAGACAACCTACTTGATTATGTTGTTACGTACCTGGTTCCTCTGTTATCTATCGATGTTGCAAAACTCAACAGTTTGCTTGTTAATGCTGGGTTATTTCTGCTTCTGGGTTTTATATATGTAAAAAATAATTTTGTGTATTTAAATCCACTTTTTCTATTCTTCGGGTATAACATTTTTAAAACTTCAAGTGAGGAAGTAATAATTTCTAACTATGATATTCACGATCTGAAAAGTATGGAGAGAGAAAGGTTGGACTACAGGCCACTTGGCTATAAAATTTATTTGGTTAGAAAAACTAATTAAACCAGCTGTGTTATGTAAAGCGCCCTTTGCGGTGCTTTTTTTATTTCATATTATCAAGCCATTGAAATTTAGAGGGAGGTTTTAGGATGTCTGAAGGAGGTGGCAAGTATTAGAAGCTCAAGTTTTGTTTCGATAAGAGAGCGGCCGTTACACTTCATCTTCAAGCTGCAACCAATACGTTGTAAAGGGTGCGTGTGGGCGCGTGGACAGGCGTTAGCGGGTCCCTCCTAGGGAGGGGTGCGGGTACGAATGACCCCGGTTTTCGGCTATTTTTGATTAAAAAAATCACTGTGCGCTGTGCATTTTGAGGGGGTGATTTGAGCTTGAAAAATGATGTAAAAATGATCGGAATCTTTCGGTTTTCATGTAGAGCAAAATTCAGATTGTCATCTCCTTGTAAAAAAACTCAGGTGCTCTTCATTGCATCAAGAAATATCTGAAGCGAGGTAATTGAATAGAACCCCTGCATTGTCGCTCATAGTTCTGCATAGAAAATGACTAACCTGCTCGTTAGCTTAATGAACGATTTCCGATAAATGCAAAAAATCTAGTCATTTGAGTGGGTATTTTTTCTGTTGTTAAGAGAACATATATTCGCATTTGATTAAAATAAAAATTTACGTTCTGTAATATGGAGGGGGAAATATGCCAGTCAAATATTTGGGTTGGTTGGTCGAGATCATTTATGAGGATAAAAGCGGGGAAATTACAAATTATCGAATTCAGGTCAAAAGTAATGATCCAAACTTATTAAGGCAGACGACATTCTGTCAGGCCTGCCACGTAAAATCCGATATCGGATTGCTGGCTTTAATCCCATTAGAAAATAACATAGGAGGAATGACAGATGTTAAATGACTATGAGCGGAAAGTGCTAAGGATTTTATATAACTATAAAGGAATACGGCAAAGATTTTTTACGATTCATGAGCTGACCATAAAGACTGGAAGGGGAAAGCATAAATTATGTTTGCTCTGAACGGTCTGGTTGCTGCCAATTTTGCCTGCCCGACCAAATGATCTGAGTTATTGGACTGAATATTAAAATGATGAGAATGACGGATTATATGAATGCATTATCCGAAATGGTCCTGCCGGAACTGAATATGCATAATACAGAGAAATGACAGAATGAGAATTGCGTTATTAAGTTGATTTGGGATCAATAGCAAAAACCCTTGTGCTGATTTTGACTTCTGCATAAGGGTTAGAAAAACCATCAGAGTGGTTTTAGCATTAGTAGAAAACTCAATTTTGCTTGAGTGAACTCGGGGGCGAGCTGGGGCAAACTGTAGGTCAAACTGTAGAAATTAGTCCAAATTAGTCCAATTAGCTAATGACATGAATCCATGATATGACTACATTTTGTCCTTCCGTTCCATTCTATATCAATCAGAGCATATGTCTAAAATCCTGCGGTAGGTGACTACCTTACCGGTTCGATCCCGGTCCTCGGCATCTTAAAAAGAAAGGTCGTATGACGCTTGTTAACCAAGCTGCATGCGATCTTTTTTTATGTTCTTTAATATGAATGTGATATCATAGCTGACCATTTCACCATGCAGTTCATAAACATAAACGCTGCATAATACATATCAGAAGGTGTATTTATCTGACTTTTATGAAGAGACGGAACAATGGTGTATACTATCCGTAGGCATATATTACCTTTACCTTGCTGAACGATATAGGTTCAACTACACATTTACACGATAACAGCGATCGGAAGGTTATTCTGTCATCGGAGTGCCCGTGTAAATAGCCATATTTGAACTTATGTAGAGTCACAAAACCAATAAAACAATCTTATGGACGGAGGACTCAAGTTTATGTTGAAACAGCTTAAGCCATACAAGGTGTTACAGGAACGCAGAATTGAAGAACTCAAATCGGATGCGTATCTGTTGGAGCACCAGAAATCTGGCGCCAAAATTGTACTTTTGTCCAATCAGGACGACAACAAAGTATTCAGTATCGGTTTCCGCACACCTCCGGAAGATGATACAGGGGTAGCCCATATCCTCGAACACTCCGTGCTCTGTGGGTCCAAGAAATTTCCGGCCAAGGATTCTTTTGTTGAGTTGCTGAAAGGTTCTTTGAATACATTCCTTAACGCCATGACGTATCCCGATAAAACGATCTATCCGATCGCGAGTCGTAATGATCATGACTTCCATAATCTGATGGATATATATCTGGACGCGGTATTAAATACAAACATTTATGAGAATGAAAAAATATTTTTGCAGGAAGGCTGGAACTACAATCTGGCCTCTGCGGACGATGAGTTAACTTACAACGGAGTTGTATATAACGAGATGAAGGGTGCCTTTTCTTCACCGGAACGTATGGTGCGCAGAGAAGTGCTGAACTCTCTTTTCCCGGATACTACATATTCCTCCGAGTCTGGCGGATTCCCGGAAGCGATCCTGGATCTGACTTATCAGGGGTTGCTGGATTTCCACACGAGATACTATCATCCTTCCAACAGTTACATCTATCTCTACGGGGATATGGATATGGAAGAGAAGCTGCAATGGCTGGATGAAAATTACCTGAGTGCATATGATCGTATCGAGATTGATTCGGAAATCAAGCTGCAACCAGCATTCCCAGCACGAGTGGATACGGTAAAGTCTTACTCTGCGGGTAGTACGGAATCCGAAGTGGATAACAGCTTCTTGACCTATAATGCGGTGATTGGCACAAGTCTGGACAAGGAACTGAATATTTCGTTCCAAATTTTGCTATACGCTCTGCTGAATGCTCCGGGAGCGGTATTGAAACAGGCTTTGCTTGATAAAGGAATTGCCAAGGACGTCTACGGTTCGTATGATGACAGCCTGTATCAGCCTGTGTTCACGGTGGGACTGAAGAAGAGCAATCTGTCGAGCAAAGAGGATTTCCTGGGAACCGTCCAAGAAGTGCTTGAGCGTGTGGTGAAAGAAGGCTTCGATCCTAAGGCGCTCCTTGCTGGTATTAACTCCTATGAGTTCAATCACAGGGAAGCGGACTATGGCAGAATGCCGAAGGGTCTGATCTACGGATTCTCTTCCTTGCAAAGCTGGTTGTACGATGATGAGGCACCTTTCACCCATCTGGAGGCTAATGACGTATTTGCTGAGTTGCGGACAAAAATGAACGAAGGTTACTTCGAGCAATTGATCGAGAAGTATTTATTACAAAACACACATACTTCCTTTGTAGCCCTGACACCGGACAAAGGGTTGAATGCACGCAAGGAAGAAGCACTGAAAACACGTCTGAAAACCATTCAGGCGGGTCTTAGCGAGGAAGAAGTGCAGACGCTGATTCAGAAAACGGAAGCACTCGCCGAGTATCAGAATACACCTTCAACCAAAGAGCAGCAGCAGGTCATTCCAACGTTATCAATTGAAGATATTGAACCCAAGGCCTCTACGTTGCATCAAACGGTAAATCAGGTCGACGGCACAACCATTCTCCATCATAACCTCTATACGAACGGGATTGGTTATCTGAGACTGCTGTTCGATATCAAAGAAGTGCCACGTCATCTGCTGCCGTATGCAGGATTGCTCAAGAATGTACTGGGTTACGTGGATACTCAAAACTACTCGTTCAATGATTTGTCCAATGAAATCCACATTCATTCTGGTGGTATTCATAGCGGGATTGGATCGTATGCCAACGCGCATAAGCACAATGAATTCAAGGCTACTTATGAGTTCAACGCGAAAGTGTTGTATGACAAGCTTGGATTCGCCTTTGACATGATCAAAGAAATCGTGTTCACGTCCCAATTCGATAATTCGAAGCGATTGTATGAGATCATCTCCCAGATGAAAGGTAACCTGCAACGGAATCTGATCAACAGCGGACACTCTGCGGGAATTGGCCGGTCTTCGTCCAAACATTCACCGGTTGCGGATTTCAGAGAAGCGGTAAGTGGCATTGCCTTTTACCAGTGGTTAGAGGATCTTCAGGCGAATTTTGAGGCGAGAAAAGAAGAGTTATCTTCCAGCCTGCAAGAGTTGACGGGATATATTTTCAGACCGGAGAACTTGCTTGTCAGTTACACGGCCGATGAGCAGGGATATGAAGGATTGGAGCAACAGGTATCCGATCTGAAAGCGAAGCTATTCACACATGAGGTTGCCAAGGAGGAATTTACGTTCCTACCTGCTACTCATAAGGAAGGATTCCGTTCCCCGTCAGAAGTGCAGTACGTGGTGCAAACGGGCAATTATATCGACAAAGGGTATCAATACACCGGTTCACTACGGGTTTTGCAAGGCATTCTGTCCTTGGATTACTTGTGGACCAATATCCGCGCGAAAGGCGGAGCCTATGGCTGCATGTCAGGCTTCAGACGGAATGGAGACAGCTACGTTGCATCGTATCGTGATCCGAATCTCGATAAAACGTACAAAGTATATGAAGAGATACCGCAATATTTGACCGATTTCCGGGCAGACGAGCGGGAGATGACGCGTTATATCATTGGTGCGATCCAGGATCTGGATACGCCGAGAACACCTTATGGTGAAGGGGCATTCTCTCTGGAGTGTTATCTGTCGAATGTGACTGAAGCGGATCTGCAACAGGAACGTGACGAAGTGTTAAGCACGAAGGAAAGCGACATTATCGGTTTTGCTGCGCTCTTATCAGACATACTTGAACAGCAACAGCGCTGCGTAATCGGTAATGAGAACAAGATCGAGCAACAGAAGCAAATGTTTGACGAGACGTTGGATTTAATTAAAAACTAAACGTTAGTCTCGCTGATTTTGATTCAATAGGCGTCAAATACAAAAGGCACTTTTATGAGCTGTTCAACAGCTCATAAAAGTGCCTTTTTTTAATGAGTAGGAATGAGGAGCAACTATCTCTATTCCAGATGAGAATGGGTGACACACTGCGTTGTTCAAGTGACAGCAAGCATGTTGTAGATTTTCAACGTTCGCAGATCTTCCTTTGAGATTTTTAATTCATTATATAACTCCTGATTCTCAGGCAGCGGGGTTCTGGAGAATAACATTTTGAGCGCAATCGGCATGAAAGGTCTGAAGGAGACGCCAGCCATCAGTCCCCATTTTTTCTCCGATTCCTGAAAAGACGCCAGAATATTAATATATAGGTTCTCCAGCGGCGTCGCCTGATTTTTCAAAATCAGCGTGGTGAGTGTATCATAATGCTCGGTGTGGCCCCAATACATATTCTCGCATTCCTGGTAGTTCTCAAAATCCTTCACATTCATATACATCACGGTGCGATAACGGTTGGCATCCGACTGAGCCATCATGTCAATGACACAACGAATGAGACTGTTGTTACGCCCATCATAGAAATAGGAATAGAAACGGGTGGAGTTCTTGAAAAAGCTGGACGGGACCGCATTCATCAGGGGAGATGCATGCCTAGGTTCTTGGTACAAGAGCTGCTCCACCTGAATGTTGAGCGCATTCGCAATATGATGCAAGGTGACCAGATCAAGTGTAATATCTCCGCTCTCATATTTGGATAGCGTGCCCTTGCTTTTGAAGATCTGATCCGCCAGCTGTTGAATCGTCAGCCCTCGCCACTTCCGAAAGTTTCGTATTTTCTTGCCAACTTCCTGATTGATATTGTTCATAACTGGTTCTCCTTATGTAATGTTTCTTGAGAGTACGTGAAAATGATGAAAGTCATTCATAAAAATAATGTTATATGAGAAATATATCACTTTTTCACCGAAAAACCTATTCTGGAGAAACAATGAACTATATTTGTTTCGTCAGGATAGATTCTATTGCATTTGATGCAATTTCTACGTCATGGAATAATAGACGCATACGACATGAACCGACAATGAAAAGTTGAGTAGACAGAGGAGTAGAAGCTATGAAATATAACTTTGATGAGATTATCGACCGCACAGGTACAAATGCCATGAATACGGATGGTTTCCGTCAATATATTTTTAACGCCACCGAAGATATGACATTTCCATTCAAAGATGAAGAATTCATTCGCATGTGGATTGCAGATATGGAGTTTGCCACACCTCCGGAGATTCTGGATGCAGTCAAGGAGCGTCTGGACCGTAGAATCATGGGATACTCCCAGGTGTTCGATCCGGCATACTATGCAGCTGTCTCGAATTGGATGAAAAGGTACTATGACTGGTCCTTCCCGAAGGAGCATTTGGAGACCTCAAACGGAATCATCCCCGCTTTGTATGACCTGGTGGAATATATCTGTCAATCGGATGAGAAAGTACTTATCGTGACTCCATCCTATGGATTCTTCAAATCAGCTGCGGAGCATAATGATCTTGAACTGGTATGTTCGGATATGCTCAATGAGCAGGGGCGGTACTCAATTGATTTTGAGGATTTTGAAGCTAAGGCCAAGGATGAAAAGGTAAGGGTATGCATTTTCTGCAACCCCCATAATCCGTCTGGACGCGTCTGGACAACGGAAGAGTTACAACGTGTGGGTGAGATCTGTCTGAGGAACAATGTATGGATTATTTCGGATGAAATTCACTGTGATCTGCTGCGGACTGGCAAAAGACATACGCCACTTGCAAAGCTGTTCCCGGATACGGATCGAATCATTACATGCATGTCTCCGAGCAAAACATTCAACATGGCTGGTCTGATGTTCTCCAATGTCATCATTCCGAATAAGGCAATTCGAGACATCTGGCAGGCACGCCATTATGGTTTCAAAAACCCACTGAGCATCGCTGCCACGCAAGCGGCTTACGAAACGGGTGATGAATGGCTGAAACAGTTAAAAGGTTATCTTGACGCCAATTTTGCATGCGTAGAAGAGTATATGAAGCAGTATCTGCCACGGGCTGTCTTTCACATTCCCGATGCCACATATCTGGCCTGGATCGATATCTCGGCATATGCTCCCCAGGATGTAAGTTTACCGTTATTCTTCGCGGAGCAAGCGGGTGTATTGCTCGAAGATGGTCATATGTTTGTAGCGAATGGTGAGGGTTGTATTCGGTTGAATCTGGCTTGTCCACGTTCTGTTCTTCAGGAAGGATTACGGAGAATCAGCAGTGTGCTTGTGAAAGAAGTCGAAGAGGTGCCCGTTCAAGTATAAGGTCATCAAGTCATCACGCAACAGCGTGGTGGCTTTTTTCGGATGAGTATACAGAGTGCAGCAAAAACAAGGTTAATTTTGAGGTGAACTTATACCCTGATGCGCAATTCTGGTCTGCTGTCCCCGGTTATGTTAAAATGGTGGATAGTCTATGAGTTGCATGACATGCGGCTCTAAGAAGGAAGAGCCCGGTAGCTGGGCTGCACGAAACTGCATTCATCAGGGGAAAGGAGCCTATACATATGTTTGGAAACGATTGGGACAAGGTACTTCAGGAAGAGACGGAAGCCGAATATTTTAACAAGATTCGTTACACCCTCGCCGCCGAGTACAAAACGCAGACGGTCTTTCCGCCCAAAGAAGACCTCTTCTCCGCACTGAAGCTGACGCCATATCATCAGGTTAAGGCCGTTATTATTGGGCAAGATCCTTATCACGGAGCGGGTCAGGCTCATGGATTAAGCTTTTCGGTTAGACCGGGGGTACGTGTGCCTCCTTCTCTGAAAAATATATATAAGGAACTTCAGGCCGATCTGGGCCTGCCAATTCCGAATCATGGATCTCTGGTTCATTGGGCACAGCAGGGAGTCCTGCTGTTAAATGCTGTTCTGACGGTTCGTGAAGGTCAGCCAAACTCTCATCAGGCATTGGGCTGGCAGACGTTTACGGATGCTGTCATTCGCGCGCTGAATGAACGTTCAGAACCGATGGTATATATGCTGTGGGGCAGTCATGCCCAGAAGAAAGGTACATTTATCAACAGGGACAAGCATCTGGTACTGGAGTCTACACATCCCAGTCCGCTGGCTGCGCATCGCGGATTCCTCGGCAGTCGTCCCTTTTCCAAAGCCAATGACTTCTTGACCTCCAAAGGTATTGAACCGATCGATTGGAAGATACCTGAAAACTAGACAGATGGAGGTGAGAACATTGCGACATTGGATAGGACGAAAAGTAGCGGTATACCGTGCAACAGGCATACGGGAGCCATTAAAGGGAACCCTGGTTGAGTGGGATGAAGAAGCGGAATGTGTACGGATCGGGCCAAAACGGATTAAGGTATCGTTTGACAATATCGCAATGATCAGACCTCTTCCCGAAGAGAGTCTTCCCTTAAAGAAAGCACGTTCTGAAGTGCACAAGGTTGGATATGTGATGAAAAAGGCGATTCAGTTCGATAATGCAATCTATTTCAAATCACAAGTTATGATCTGGCGTCGGGCCAAAATTGTAGCGTTATCCACAACGATTCTGCGTCATGACGAGGATCAGGTTGAACTTGCAGATGGTCGGGTTCTTCGTAAAGACAGGCATATGTTTGTCGTACGTTCACGCCGTGGCATACGTTAGATATACGAAGATTTAATATTCATTTCATGCAAAAATCATACGGAGTTAATGTTTGGTCTGTATATTAGGTAATAACAACCCCTTCTAAATTGATGTGTACTGAAATGGGAGCCCGGCCGGCTGCAAACGGTCGGGTATTTTTTTTGTCCATTGGTTCTGTTAACCTGTTGTACATACCCATAACATTCATGTTATATATTATTAAAATAGATAAATTGAACTAAACATTTACACGAGAACGTAGAGGGCAGAAATAACCTGAAGAAGCGGAGCGTTCGCCTAAAAGCTTTCTGAAAGAAAGCTACATCGGAAGCATACGCTATCCCTAGATATTTACCTTTGTAAAATTAAATCAAAATATCTGGGGATAACAGCGATCGGAAGGTTGTTCTGTCATCGAAGTGGCAAGTGTAAATATTCTTTAGTTCAATCTAAAAAGATCATGAGAAGGAGTGAAACCCAATGAAACGTATAGCTGTTTTTGCAGGCTCCAATCCGGGAAATCACCCCGAATATACAGAGAAGGCTGTTCAACTGGGCAAACAAATTGCCGATCGTGGTTATGCACTGGTCTATGGTGGTTCTTGTATGGGTTTGATGGGTGCAGTAGCCGATGCTGCTCTTGAGCATGGGGGAGAAGTAATTGGGGTTATGCCTACCGGATTGTTCCGGGGCGAGGTTGTTCATGGAGGGCTCACACAACTGATTGAAGTGGGAACCATGCATGAACGGAAGGCTACGATGGCTGAATTATCCGATGGATTCATTGCTCTTCCCGGAGGTATGGGTACATTTGAAGAACTATTCGAGGTACTGTGCTGGGCACAGATCGGCATTCATCGTAAGCCTGTTGGTTTATTAAATGTCAACGGATATTATGGACCGCTGATGAAGATGGTAGAGCATAGCGTACAGGAAGGATTCTCCAACACCTCGCATCTCAGTCTATGGAGTTTGGAATCTGATCCGGCTGAACTGATCAACCAAATGTCATCCTATATTCCAGCGGAGTTGACTCAGAAGTGGTCACAACTCAACGGAAAATGAGTGCATAAGAAGATGGGCCTGTACCCAATCGTTTCTCGGGAGAATTTTCGATCTGCCCAAGCAAGTTGCGCTATCGGACATAGTCTATAGTGTACTTCGATGAAGAGGGGAGTGTCACTGATGAGCGAACTCAAAGGTACAGGTTACGGTTATTGCGGAGGCTTCGGTGGTGGAGCATGGACATCGACAGGTGCAATTCTGGTATTGTTCATTCTGTTGGTTATTATCTCTCGCACATTCATTCTGTAATTCGGTCAATATCCCGGGACGGGGATGACGTTGCAGAGGCAGCGCCCGAATAAAAATGACCTTTCCAAAGAGACGTCGGTATATGCCGGCGTTTCAGGGGAACGGTTTTTTGACGTTTCCAGCATACGTTGAGTGATTGAAAAAGCAAAAACCTGCCCCTGAATAAGGTCAGAAGCAGGAGAGAGCCTCCTGAGCCAATAGCTGCACAACAAGCAGTTTACACCACAACAGCAGTTTGATCCGGATTACCTAACGATTTCCAGGCGATATATAGCCCGATGGCGGCTGCAATTAAGGAGAGTATTGCTGCAACAATAGCCAGCTGATCCAGTGTGTTGGGTGAAGTGGAGTTAAAAGAACGCTGATTACCCGTCTTGCCGGATTTGTTTTTAATATGGACAGATGATCTGGAAAGCCTGGAAGCCGACTGTAACTGGGATGTGTGAGGACGCGTAGGTGTCGATTTTTTCTTTGAGGGATTCAATAGTCAACCTCCTTATAACGGAGTTCAGTGCTTCCATCGTTCATACTATGTTATGTCGAATTTCGGATTGAGTTCGCAAAAATGAGTGAATCCCCAGCCCGTTAGAAGTTGGGCCCGGTCGCTAGTATTAGCGAAGCAAACAACGGATTATACGCTCTGTTAATACAGGTCTAACAAACCGTGTTTATAGTGAGGATCATGGAGTGAAGCTTGAATACAGGAGGCGCTGGAATGAGGAACATGGAGATTATTGCCCACCGCGGTGCATCTGCCGTATGCCCGGAGAACACGATGAGTGCTTTTGAACGGAGTCTGGAGCTTGGAGCGACAGGCATTGAAACCGATGTGCAGATGACGAGTGATGGCAGACTGGTACTGATTCATGATGAGACGTTAAGCCGAACTGGTGGCGCAGATGGCTGGGTTAAGGATACGAATTACGATGAATTGCGCACACGGGATGCCGGTTCCTGGTTCCATGCTGATTTTGCCGGAGAACGTATTCCTTCTCTGGAGGAGTTATTTAAGCTGGTACAGGGGAGAGGAACCCTGCTTAATCTGGAATTGAAAAATGGTATTGTGAGTTATAAAGGGATGGAAGAGAAGGTTATACAGACGATCCGTGACTGGAATCTGGAGCAACAGGTCGTGCTGTCCAGCTTCAATCATGCTTCGCTCGTGAGATGTAAACGTCTTGCCCCGGAGATTCGTACAGCACTTCTATATATGGAAAAGTTGTACCGTCCCTATGATTATGCGTCTAAACTCGAAGCTTCCGGCCTTCATCCCTACAAGCTGGCAGTTACACATGAAGATGTTGCTGCTGCACTGGCACATGGTATTGTTACCTATCCATTTACGGTGAATGATCCTGCCGAGATGCATGCCATGATTGACATGGGTGTGCAAGGGATCATTACCGATGTTCCGGATGTCCTCGCATCTTTGCTTACGGTACATGCCCGTTAAATGAGTCTGTATTTTACATGTTCTACATATGCAATGATAAGGCTGTGTTCGAGCTTTTGGGCTCCTGCACGGCCTTTTTGCGTGTGAAATTGTGTGCAAATCTTCATATATGCAATAAACATGTCCTATTTGTCCATTGCCAGAGTCTATGGATTCACTTACAATGGTCTATGGGAATGAGAATCAATATCATTAAAGTTTGGTATTTATAGAGAGGTGATTGTTATGTACATAGGTTTGAGCCACTCCACTCATAACGAGGGTGGGCGCGTATGAGTTCACAAGCTTCACCAGAAAAACATAATCCGGATTCACCCACAGCGAAGATACATACTCGTCCATGGGCAGCCACACTTATTCTTACAGGGGGAATCTTGTTACTCGCTCTGGGGATGGCGTTGTCCATTTCTTTTGGCGCTGCGGATATTCAGCTTAGTGTGGTCTGGAAGGCCATCTTTGATTTCAATCCGGAGTTGACTCCACATCAGATCATATGGGAGATTCGATTACCACGTATCCTTGGCGGAGCAATGGTAGGTGCATGTTTCGCTGTAGCTGGTGCGATCATGCAGGGCATGACTCGTAACCCGCTGGCCGATTCAGGTCTGCTTGGGTTAAATGCGGGAGCTGGATTTGCGCTTGCCGTTTGTTTTGCCTTTTTCCCTGGCTTGCCATTTATGTATATCATCATGTACTCCTTCCTTGGAGCAGGGCTTGGGGTTCTGTTGGTATATGGTTTTGGTGCAGCTTCCAAATCGGGTCTTACACCATTGCGTCTTGTGCTTGCAGGTGCGGCTGTCTCAGCAATGTTGTCGGCACTCAGTGAAGGGATTGCATTGTATTTCAGAATTGGACAAGATCTGGCTTTCTGGACAGCCGGTGGTGTAGCCGGAACGAAGTGGTCTCAACTTGAGGTCATGTTCCCATGGGTACTCGCTGCGCTAATCGCAGGTCTTCTCATCTCCCGTTCCATTACGCTGCTTAGTCTCGGAGAAGATATTGCCGTGGGCTTGGGGCAACGTACGGGGCTGATCAAGCTCATAGGCCTGATTGTTGTACTGATTCTTGCGGGTACGGCTGTGTCCGTGGTAGGTGCGGTCGGTTTTGTCGGACTCATTATTCCCCATCTCACGCGAAAACTGGTTGGGGTCGATTATCGCTGGATTATCCCATGTTCCGCTGTGATGGGCAGTTTGTTGCTTGTATTTGCGGATCTGGCTGCACGTATGATTAACCCACCGTACGAGACGCCAATTGGCGCGTTGGTTGCCCTCATCGGGGTACCCTTCTTCCTATATCTGGCGCGTAAAGAAAGGAGGAGCCTGTAACGATGGAATCCTCAACAATAGTTGGAGCAGAGCGCAAGAAGAGAACCAAAGGTACGATTGTCCTCATTGTACTTGCCCTATTCATTATTACGGCTTTTGTGGTGAGCATGAACACAGGTTTTACCAAGCTTTCGCCGCTTGAAGTGATGCGTACCCTGTTTGGTGGAGGCACGGCGAAACAGGAATTGATCCTGTTTGAATTCCGTCTGCCACGTATTGTGATTTCGGTGCTGGTCGGAGCAGGACTTGCGTTATCTGGTTGTATTTTGCAGGGGGTATCTCGGAATGCGCTGGCAGATCCGGGGATCCTCGGAATTAATGCAGGTGCTGGCCTGGTCGTCATGTTATTTGTTTCCTTTTTCCCGACAACAACAGCAGCGCCGGTATTTCTTTTGCCCATTCTGGCCCTGATCGGTTCCGGTTTTGCTGCATTTCTGATCTACGTTCTCTCTTACAAAAAAGGAGAGGGTATCCTGCCTACACGTATGCTGCTTACAGGAATCGGGGTAGCGGCGGGAATCAGTTCTGCCATGATCGTGCTTACCTTAAGGCTTAGCCCGGAAAAGTATCAATTTGTAGCTACCTGGATGGCAGGCAGCATCTGGGGTTCAAACTGGAAATTTGTAACGGCATTACTGCCGTTTCTAATCATTCTTGTACCGCTTGTACTGTATAAGGCACGTGTATTGAATGTGCTGAATCTGGGTGACCAGACTGCCAGCGGACTCGGGACTCCAGTGGAGCGTGAGCGACTGATCTTGCTTGCGGCTGCAGTAGGGCTTGCCGGCTCATGTGTATCTGTGAGTGGGGGGATCGGTTTTGTGGGTCTGATCGGGCCGCATCTGGCGCGTCGTCTGGTGGGTCCAAAACATCAATTCCTCTTACCTGCATCGGCCTTGATCGGTTCATTGCTCGTACTGGTTGCAGATACGCTGGGCCGTGTCATCCTGCAGCCTTCGGAGATTCCTGCGGGTATCCTGGTTGCCATTATTGGTGCGCCATACTTCCTGTATCTCTTAAGCAAGACGAAATAAAACGTAATCATTATGGTGTGATTGCATAAGGAGGACTTCAGTCCATGCTTCGCCGTTTCTTTGCCTATTACAGGCCTTACAAAAAGCTCTTTATTCTTGACTTCAGCTGTGCGATTCTGGTCGCGCTGCTGGAACTGGCTTTTCCACTTGCAGTCAACCGGGTAGTTGATGATCTGCTGCCAGGCGGCCGCTGGGACTGGATTCTATGGGCATGTCTGGCATTGCTCGGCATCTACTTCCTGAATTCATTCCTGAACTTTGTGGTTACCTATTGGGGACACAAGCTGGGCATTAACATCGAGACGGATATGCGTAAAAGTCTGTTTAATCATGTGCAGAAGTTATCGTTCCGTTTCTTCGATAATACCAAAACAGGACACCTCGTATCCCGCATGACGAACGATCTGATGGATATTGGTGAGATTGCCCATCATGGTCCGGAGGATGTATTTATTGCGGTCATGACACTGATTGGTGCATTCAGCATCATGATGAGCATTAACGGAAATCTGGCGGTGTTAACCTTTATCATCGTACCCTTGATTATTTATCTCTCGCTCTACTTTGGTAGCAAAATGTCCAAGGCATTCAGCCGAATGTTCGGAGATATTGCGGATTTCAACGCTCGTGTTGAGAACAATATCACAGGGATCCGTGTTGTTCAGGCTTTTGCCAATGAAGAGCATGAAAAAGCACAATTTGCTGTGAACAACGGTCGTTTCCGTCAAACGAAACTAATTGCATACAAAATCATGGCCTGGAACTCCTCTGTCAGTTATATGCTGATGAAGCTGGTATCCCTCTTTGTCCTGGTATGCGGAACATGGTTTGTCATTAACGGCAGTATGACCTACGGTCAGTTCATTGCATTTATTATGCTGTCCAATGTGTTCCTGACACCCATTCAGAAGATCAACTCGGTTATTGAGACGTATCCGAAAGGGATTGCAGGCTTCAAACGTTATACGGAGCTGCTTGATATGGAACCGGATGTGGAAGATCGTCCAGGAGCCGTATCGGTATCCCATCTGCGTGGAGATATTCGTTATGAGCAAGTGACCTTTGGTTATTCGGATCAGGAGCCTGTGCTCAAAGGTATCGATCTCAATGTACATGCAGGGGAAACTGTGGCCCTCGTCGGTCCATCGGGTGCAGGTAAAACAACGCTGTGCAGTCTGCTGCCACGATTCTATGATGTGCTGGAAGGTCGCATCACGATTGATGGGCAGGAGATACAGGACATGACGCTGGACTCCTTGCGCAGTCAGATCGGAATTGTACAACAGGATGTATTCCTCTTTGATGGAACCATTCGCGAGAATATTGCCTACGGTAAGCTGGATGCATCCGAAGAAGAAATCTGGATGGCTGCCAGACGTGCACAGATGGAACCTTTGATTCAATCGATGCCGGAAGGGCTGGATACGTTAATTGGTGAACGCGGCGTGAAGCTGTCCGGTGGACAGAAACAGCGCTTGTCCATTGCCCGTATGTTTCTGAAAAACCCGCCAATTCTGATCTTGGACGAAGCAACATCCGCTCTGGATACAGAAACGGAAGCAGCCATTCAGCAATCGCTGGCTGAGTTGTCCGAGGGCCGGACCACACTGGTCATCGCCCACCGATTGGCTACGATTAAAAATGCAGACCGCATTATTGTCGTTGCTGAACAAGGCATTACGGAGCAAGGACGTCATGAAGAATTACTCGCAGCAGGTGGGGTGTACAGCCGCCTTCACTATGCGCAGTTTGGTGCGTAACCTGTTCGATGTGGATGTAACAATGTAAATACAAGAAGTAACGCCATCGTTCTTGACTTGGAAGGGGTCAGGACGTTGGCGTTATTTTCTTTTTCATGGTTCGGGCGAGAGTCTGCGGTGCAACGTTATTGTCAGCCTGTGGTCATGGATATGGAAACGGGTAATATAGTTAAGAGAACGCTTAACGTGTAAGATATGTTCATCATCTTGCAAGATGTAGGAGGTGCACGATATGCAGTTGAACGATATGCTGAAAATTCTTATAACCTGTCTATTATTTATTCTGATCTGGTGGCTTCTGACTCAAGGGATTCGCAAACTTTCCAGTACTCGCGAGGGGGCCGGTTTTCGACGCTGGGGCGCATGGTCCATTGGACTTTTCATAGTTGGCGCTGTGCCACTCGGTTTTTCATTGTACACGGAGATCTTTGATGAGCGCCTGGATGCCAACATCGGTTTGGGGCTTGCCATGCTGTTTGTATGGGCCTACTGTGTGATCTTGTTGTGTGCGGCATTGGTGGTATGGGGCAGGTATGTGTACAAAAGGGATATGAAGAAGTGAATGCAACAATAATCTGATACGGAACGTCAAATTTGGGAAGAGGTGTTATTAAAGGGGGATGTATATATGACCAATCTTCGTCGAGTCCTCATACTGCTCTCAATCCTGATCGTGTGCCTTACTGGATGTTCAGGATCAAACGAATGCAACTCTGTGCAGACTCAAGCCAATGCATCAAGTGAAAAGGGCTTCACTGGATATGTGGTTGAACGCAAAGACGATTCCATTCTTGTTGTTGATCCTGCTTATCAAGATCATGGTTCGAATGGAGAAGAAAGTCGGTACTATCCGGCAAAATGGTTCTCCAATGCGCCTGGTCCGCAGATCGGCTCATATGTTGAAGTCTGGACGGATGGAAGGCCGGAAAATCAGCCTTATCCCGGGCAGGCCAGAGCAGATAAGATAGCGGTATCTTGTCCAGATACGCCAGACGGTGCTCATCTAAGTGAAGCGGACGCAATTCGGGGCGGACTATACTCACCAGATGGAGCAAAGGTACGTGTTCCTGTGATTGAAGATGTACAATTTGATCATGATGCAGGAGCGTGGACGATTCGCATGAGAGATGCGATGTCAACGACGGAGAATCAAGATGAGATGGATATCAGCGTAGAGGATGTGGAGCCAGTCGAGTAACAAGAGGCAATTTCATTTTGCAAATGATAGATGAGAAAGAAAAATTAAATGGATATTAGGGCGTGTCTTCCCCGCGACAAATTTGATTTTGAAGCAGTTAGCAAGTTAAATGAATTTGGTAATGAAGAGTTGAAAGGCATTATTCCAGAACTTATGCAGTGGTTACAAGACGGGAATTGGCCAATCTCTAAGCCGGTAGAGGATCTATTATTGAGATTGGGAGAGGATTTAATTCCTCATATCAAGGATGTATTACAAACCCAGGATCCACAGTGGGAATATTTCATTTTGGTGGGGTTAATTGATCGATTGCCTGTATCTCATCTGAGTATGCTACAGACGGATCTGGTAAGGATATTGGAGTCCCCTACACCTAGTGAGGTACTTGAGGAGTTGGATGAGGTTATCTTTGAGCTTTTGGAAAAAATGGAGGTACACCGATGAGAGATCAGTGGAGATGGAAGTTTGGATACATAAAAACAGGTAATCAACTTTCTAAGAAAGACTGAAATATGGAAGATGTAGTGATAAAAATGCTAAAACACCAAATTTTTCTTTCTACTTCTTTGCGTGTCTCCTGAATCTTAATGGTTACTCAATAAAAGTACTCTAACAACCTTGAGCGCCTAGCCGTTCAAGGTTGTTTTTTTAATCATTCAAACGGTTTACAGACTATAGATTTATCTATGAATCTGCTGTCACAAAAACGAACGTATGTTTTACAAATACATTGACTTTTTGTCCTGACAATAATATATTGTTGTCAGGACAAAAAAAGAGGTGAAGCAATGTCCGCCAAAAAGATGGGGCGGCCTAAATCTGACAAACCCAAAAGCAGAACGATTGAGATACGTGTTGATGAGGAAATTATGAACAAGCTCGATATTTCGGCTGAGAAGCTGAATACGAATCGATCAGACATCGTTCGCAAAGGGATTGAGAAGATTTACGACGAACTCCAAAAATGAAAAAAAGGAAGCAGCGTAAGTCCCACGAAGAACACCGCTGCTTCCTATCCCGCAATCACTACGAATGAGCGACTGCATAAATATCCTACCATGTGCAGAACGTTCATTCAAGTGAGCTGCGAATTGATATACAGGAGGATGCACATGAATTCGATAGTAGAAGCATTATATAATGGACGACTTCGACCGGATGAGATGATGATGCCGACACATCCTGAATACCAAGCGTTAGGACGGCAGATTGCAGCTCTGACAGAGCAGTGGAAGAATCGATTGAGCGAGGAAGAATTCCGTGAGCTTGAACAGTTATTTGACTTGTGTGGCAGATGTGAGGGCATGCATACGGAAGCAGCGTTTGCACAAGGTTTTCGTTTGGGTGCCAACATGTTAATTGAAGTCATGAGTCAGCGTGAGGAATCGGTGATGGAGTTTAACTAAGTTTAACGATGTGAACAGAGATCCGGTTTACTTTTACAGCTAAATTCTCAGGAAATGACGTGCATACAACATACTTATTTTTCACCATAAAATGGTATCATAAATTTAGTATAACAAAGCCCTCCAACTCTCTCTGCATTCAGCAGCAGGGTTGGAGGGCTTTACTTAAACATAGAGTTAACAATATATATAGGGAAAGAACCTGTTAAACAAATTGTTCCTTAATCCGCAATATTCCCAGCCATCTTCAGACGACGTGCAATTTCTTTAAAGTCTTCTTGCGATATACCCGGTGCGAATTCTTCCTCGACCGCAGGAGCTTCCGGAATCGGGAATCCTTCAGGTATCCCTTGGATGACTTCAAGAGGTTGTCCATCTTCGGGGTGAGTCCCTTTCCAGATCTGGCCGATCGCATTGAAGTCTTTATCACTATAGGTGTACAGCTTGGTGTGAACCCCTTTTTCTTCATATTTACGAGCCTCGTTGAAGGCTTTGTTATTCAATGAAGGAATAGGTACCAACTTGGTCACATTTACGCCAGTTGCAATCTCAAGTGCTTTCGCATATGCGACGACATGCACGCCACCACGTACCAGCAGGAAACCAACCACTTCCCGGGCTGCCGGGTGATCTGTCATCTCATATACTTTCATCTTATGGGTACGAGCACCACACTCGAGGAAGAAATTATGAAGCAGATCTTCGACCAGATTGCCGCTGTTGAAGACGTTTGCTCCCGTCCATGGATTACCCATGGAGTCAAAAGGCATTGCGCCTTGTGCACCTGCCAGATAGTGATATGACAAACGAGCATCTTTCACGGAACCTAGCGGCGTATCGTCGGGTTCTTTGTACTCGGTTGAACCTCTGAGGCATTTGTTAATGCCATGAGATACAAGCTCAACATGTCCCAATTCTTCGGCCGTGATACTCATGACCAGGTCATAGAAGGGCTTCAGTTTTTCCTTGGATCGAAAATTAAACGATTGATAGAGGTAGTTGTTCAACGTTGACATTTCTCCGAATTTGCCGCCGAGCAATTCTTGTATGGCTGCTGCAGCATTCGGATCTGGCTTCTCGACATTGGGAATCTCAATCAGGATTTCATCCAAGCGTTTGAACATTGGGGTGTAACCTCCTCAAAGTGGTATTGCAGATCGTGTAAGGTTTCATGATCGCGAGATCACTCAGTCATGGCCTATTACACATATTTTGGATTTTTTAAACAAAAAATCAACCAAATGGGACTTAAGTATCGCATGACATATGCCCCAGCTCTTATCTCTTTTGTTATTTCCAATACAGTGATTTTTATGTATAATCAAACATTCGAACGACTTCAAGTTACAAGAGAATGGAGTCATAAATCCATAAAGGAGTAAGAGATGAACAAGCGTTGGATACAAATAGTTGGGATTGTGATGTTTCTAATGATTCAGATGTACATAAGCAGCGAGCCTGCCACAGCATATGTGGTTACGAACGAGGTTCAGGTGGATGAAGATACGCGGGAGTTACTTGAAAAGAAATACGGGTTGGAACGTCCTCAGGAACCACAGACACAACATCCCTTTTTCTCGGGTGACTGGGGAATGAGTTTCCGAATGGAGACTCCTGATTCGTTTGACCGGCTTGTTCATGTGGTTCCTTTTTCCCTACGGCCGCTGGCCTGGATCTTTCGTTTATTCGTGTAAAATGAAACCCGGACGGGCAATATAACAGAAACATATTGTCCCAAGGAGTGAGTGAAATGAGAATGCTCATCGTTACCGTCATGTCGGTAGTCCTGAGTTTAGCCGGAATTACATCAGGCACAGGCGCCGCCATCCCTGATTATGCGAAGTGGGGAATTATAGCGGTCAAAGAGACACAGACCAAGTATAATGTGGATATTTTGGACTACAAGCATATCGGTCGTACCTCTTTAACAGCAGATCAATCACGGGAGCAGTTCAAGTTATGGGTTCGTGCCAAAGACGGCAAGCAATTCGCGGTCTATGTGAATGTTGATTTTAATCCATCTACACAGCAGTTAAAGAAAGTACAATTTTCGGAATCGGATCGACACTGATCCGTCACTGAACCGGGTGCTACAAGTCATGTTGTCATATCGGCAGTATTATTAGAGGAACCAGACTCCCTTGATCATTAAGGTGAAAGTCTGGTTTTTTTATTTTACAAAATCCTTTTTTTACTATTGAATAAAGAACTTATGTTCGCATATAATATAAAATACAAACAAACGTTCTTATCGGAGGGATGATTATGCTAGGGAAATATATTGGCCAGATGGTGGAGCTTGTCTACATGGATCGTGCAGGGCAGATAACGCAGCGACAGATTCGAATTAACAGTGTACGTGGCGGGATGATTAGAGCATCAGCGGGAAAAGAAGGCTCACCCAGAACCTTTCTGGAGCAAGGTATTCTGGCATGGCGTCCTGTTAAGGACCTGAATGAGGAGGTAAAGTATGCTGAACGACTTTGAACGCAAGATTTTGCGTATTATGGTGAATTATGCAGGGCAACGGCGCAGGCTGCCGCGTATGGATGAATTGGAGACCAAGACGGGACGAAGCAGAGCTTACATTCATGAGTCATTGCTGGAGCTTGAACGCACCGGGCACATCGCGTGGGAGAATCGGTCTACTCTCGAAGGGATACAGATTTTGCAGGCATGGGAACAGGTACAACAGCCGATTCGTAAAAGCCATCCTTCCGGGGGCTCCGTAAAATATTTTACGGACTATTAATTCTAATAAGAAAACGCCAACCCGGATATCCGGATCGGCGCTTACTGTGTCACACGTACGACATGTGCATCTATTTTAGAAATGGGGAAGTTGGTCCAGGTTGTTTGTTGGGTCACCGTCGGCATCGCCGCGAATGTACATTTCGCCATCCTTGCCTTTAAATACATTCACGCCGGCAATAGCGCCAGCCTTTACTTCGGCAAGTGCCTGCTGATAATCCAGTACACGTCCTGATGAAGTCTGAAAGGCCGTCAGGTCACCGTCGCCATTTTTCTGTACGGCTGTGAAACTCTCGCGTGTTGTTTGATCCATGATGTCACACTCTCCTTATATGACGAGATAGGAATCTGCTTACCTGATTAGCCTATCCGAATTCAGCGGAAGTATGCACCATATGCTGATAAGACCTGCCAACGCCTAGGTTTTACAGGCTCTTTCTCATACGAACATGCAGAATATCTGCATCATAAAAAGGTTCTTCCGAAATCACTTCATAGCCCAGTTTTTCATAGAATTTCTGTGCCTGACATTGCGCATCCAGTACAGAATAGGTTAAGCCGAGTTCACGTGCCCGCTCCTCCATCGCGAGCAGAAGCACACGTCCATAACCAAAAGAACGATAAGACTCAAGCACCGCGATCCGCTGCATTTTGGCCGTATCCTTGCTGTAGTAGATCAGACGTCCTGTGGCTACAGCTTGTCCATCCGTGCTTAACAATACATGATGCACATCTGGACTTATGACATCATATTGATCAATCTCAATCTCGGCAGGCACCTGTTGCTCGATCACAAAAACGTGATGGCGAATTTCCAGGGCTTGCTTCAGTTGCTCTTCTGTCGATACATAACTAATCTCAGCTGCCAATTCCATTCCTTCTTTCTGCTCTTGCGCGACATATCAGACTGAATTATACAAAAAAATGTTTTTCCTGTATAGTGAAGTCTGGAACATATTGGGAGAGGAGGGGGTAGTGATGGGCATGACAGGCATCATGGTCATTACATTGTTAATGTCAGCGGGAATGATTGCTCTATTGTATTATGTGACCAAGAAAGCATACTCACGCAAGTGGGATGAAGAGGAGTAATTCATCGGTTCTTCACGGCAGGACTTCACTGGTTCCTCGCGGAGAATATACATCTTGAATGACAGATTTGGAGTATACGTCCAGCCAGACGGGAAGAGATTCAACGCTCTCATTGGGTTGTTTTAGCTGTTGGAATTGAACCGTATGTTCATCCCGCTCCAGGCCGCAACCAGTAACGGTGGTAATGAGAATCAGTAACCCAGCGTAGAGAAAGAAGCTTTTCGTAAATGTATGTTTAAGGGATGCTAACCGTTTTGTTAAGTTTCTCATAGCGAATTCACCTCGTTGTCTGAAATGGTAATCTTTCCTTTATTGTGCACCATTTCGGGTGAATTATAACCAAATAAATCATTGACAATGAACACGGTTACTTGATATGATACTGTTACTTGATTGGGAAATAATTATATATCATGATCTGTTAGCTCAGCTAAAGATAGCATTAGGATCGTGATGGATACATCTTAATTTATTACAGGGCGATAGCTCAGCGGGAGAGCATTATCTTGACAGGGTAAGGGTCGTGGGTTCGATCCCCACTCGTCCTATATGAAAAATGAAAGGCAACTTCTTTTGAGAATTATATCTCAAGAGGGGTTGTTTTTTTATATAACATTATGGCCACCTCCAATAATATATGTAGGTGGTTTTTGTTGATCATAAATATACTTAATGGTATAATTTGGGTAAATTTAAATAGTTAAAGTAGTTATAACTATCGATGAAAATAATACAGAAAAAAGATATGGTGGTTGATGGAATGGGACAAATAAAGCGTGTTGCAGCGCTATATCGAGTATCTACAAAAGGACAGATGGACGGAAACGATATTCCAATGCAGCAACGAGCATGTAGAAAGATGGTAGAGAAACAAGAGGGATGGAAGCTAGTTAAGGAATATACCGAAAAAGGGGTATCTGGTTTCAAAGTACCTGCTTCGAAGCGTGATGTTATACAACAGGCTAAAGAAGATGCAGAGAATGGCTTATTCGATGTCTTGTTGGTATTTATGTTTGATAGGCTTGGAAGAAAAGATGATGAGACTCCCTTTGTACTTGAGTGGTTTGTAAATAAAGGGGTTGAAATGTGGTCTGTAATAGAAGGTCAGCAAAAAATTGAAGCTTACACCGACCGGATGGTCAACTTCTTAAGATTCTGGCAGTCAAGCGATGAAAGTAGGAAGACCTCTGACCGTGTCAACGAAAAACATATACAGATGGTCGAAGATGGTGTTTTTAGGGGAGGAGGTATTCCCTACGGGTATAAAAGTGTTGATTCCGGTAATGTAAATAAAAAAGGAAAAGCACTGCAAAAACTGTGCAAGCACGAAGAAGAGTCAAAGATCGTACAAGAAATATTCCGACTAGTACTTGAAGAAGGTTACGGACAATTAAGAATAGCTAAACTTCTAAACGAAAAAAATGTTCCGACAAGAAAAGCAAAACAATGGGGTGCTCCAACTGTAAACGTTATACTTAAGAATCCAATTTACAAAGGAGTGATGAGATACAGAAAAGAAGAAGGGGACGATGTATTTTCAAAACCAATCCCTGAATTAATGATAGTGTCAGAAGAGGATTGGAATAGTGTACAAGATATAAGGGATAAAAAGAACCCTAAGAATCCAAACAGAAATGAAAATTCCATTCCCATGAGCACACAGGGAAGTTTACTTTTGACTGGAATAGCCAGATGCGGTTGTTGCAATTCTAGATTGACTACGACTACATTTGTAAATAAATACAAAGCAGCTAATGGAGAAATAGTTAGATACAATCAGAATAAAAGTTATCGTTGTAGTGGAAAATTGCAAGGAAAGACGGATTGTAATGGACAGGCAACATTTTCTTCAAAGAAGGTAGAGACACAAGTCTTTAAAATGGTGGATGAATACTTAAGTCAACTCAGAACAATAGATTTCCAATCAGAAATTGAATCATTGAAAAAGAGAATTTCTAATGAAGAAGAGGAAAAGATTAAAACAATGCAAAATTTACTGGAAGAGCACTATGAGGAGCTCGTGGCACTAAATACTGAGGTTCCAAAAGCTATAATGGGTAAGAGCGCATTCAAGCCAGAAATGCTCAATGGTCTTATCGAGAAAAAAGAAAACGAGATTCAGAAAACTTCTGAAGATATTAAGGGAATAGAGAAATTATTATCCACTAAAAAAATGGAGATATCAGAGATGGAGACTCTAAAAGATTATCTCCCAGTTTGGCGAGATGTGTTTACAAATGCTTCTATAGAAAAGAAGAAAATGATGTTATGCACATTGCTTGAGGTGGTCTACATTAGCAAAGATAAAATATTGGTCGAAATCAAGAGCGGAATAAAAGAATTACTCGGTCATCTATACAGAAAGAGTAAGGGGACTAAGAGCTCGCTTATTTGACAGGGTAGGGGTCAGTGGTTCGAGCCCACTACAGATCATACACGAGAAGCCTTACGATGTAAGGCTTCTTTTCCTTTTTTTAAACAAAACTTAAATAAAACATAAATTCAACGTAAGGTTTCTCTTCTATACTTGGTTCTGAGGTCAACATAGAACAGGAGAAGGAGAGAACTTATGAATTATCCAAGTCCATTTACATCAAAGTTAGCCAGAGTAGGGATCGCGGGTACACTGGCTTTAATACTGGCAACAAGCCCACTTGCGAACATGGGGGTTGCCGTCGCGGAAGCAGTCCCAACACCTGTATCTACGAAGATACCTATCACACAGAAAGACTCCTTAGAGCAGTCCCCGATTCAATACCAGATCCAGGCTCGGTTGAATGAGAAGGAGATGACGATCCAGGGGAGCGAGAAGGTGACATATCGCAACACAAGCAAGGATGCACTCCAGCAGCTGGTCCTGCATACATATGCTGATGCGAACCTTTCCAAGTCTACACAGGCGACGATGTTTCAACAATTTAATGAAATGATTAGCAGCGATAATCCGGATAAGAAACCAGAAGATTTTCTTGGAGGAATCGATATTCTTGCTGTAACTGAAGGTGGGCAATCGCTGGATTTCCATAAGGAAAACCAAGCGTTGACCGTGCAGTTGAAAGAGTCCATTCAACCAGGCGAATCGGTAACATTTCAATTGGAATTCCATCTGAAGATACCTTATGGCTCACAGCGAGTGTCTTATTACAAGGATATAATCAATGGTGCACACTGGTTCCCGGTGATGTCTGTATACGATGAAGTCAAGCATCAGTGGAATAAGGCACCGTATAGTCGAACATTCGAGAGCGATTATTACACCTCGTCGGACTATGAAGTTCAATTCAATGTGCCTGATAAATATCAGGTAGCCATGCCTGGCTCTATCACCACTCAAGACAGTACAGAACATGGACGTAAGATTGTGTCTGCTGTAGCCGAGAATACGAGAGAGTTTGTTTTCTTTGCCAGTCCTAATCTTCAAGTGGAGCGCGCTACCCGTAACGGTCTGACGGTGGAATACTATTATTTCAACGATGATCCATCCAAGAAAGAGATCGTTGACCGGTATATTAATCAGGCATTTAAGGTCATTGATTTCTATAGTGAGAAATACGGCAAGTATCCCTATCCTGAGTTCCGAATTGTCGAAACGTATGTACAAGGCGTTGCCGTGGAATATGCGAGGCTGATTCAGATGGGACAGATTCATGATGGCGCGGTTCCAGAAGAAGATATAACTTTTGTTCATGAAATAGCGCATCAGTGGTTCCATGCATTGATCGGTAATAACTCGGAGACAGAATCCTTTCTGGATGAAGGTTTTGCCGATTTCTCCATGGTGTATTTTGCCGAGAAACAGGGAGATAAGCTAAATGGTTTTAGATCCATACAGTTTGATACTGCGCCCGTAGATATGACCATTGCATCAACAAATGATGAAGTAGGGGACTTGGCCAATCTGCTCTACTATCAAAAAGGGCGACAAGCGATATACCAGCTTTACCGTTCCGTCGGTGAAGAGAAGTTTGATCACTTTATGCAAGAATATTTCAAACGATACGTGTACCAAAATGCGACGATTGATGGACTTCTTCATACCATCGAAGATGTGCTTGGTAAGGAAGTACGTACCGAAATGCAAGCGGCCCTATATCAGCCTGATTTCGTTTTAAAGCCTGAATACCAATTATCACAGGAAGAGACCGCCGCATATGTGCATGATATCTTTCAAGCGCAGTATCAGGCTGTCATGGGTATGATCCCTAATCTGCCTTATGAGGTGATGAGTCGATTGATGGACAAAGTCCTTCAAGGCGAGGAATTAACCATTGTGCTCAGTGATAAGGTGAGTAAGCTTGCAGCTAAGCAGCAGGAAGATATGGTTGATCAGTTGACTGGATTCCTTGATATGAGCGGTATACGGTACGACGTTGTACGGGATCGCAAGGAACTGAAGCAAAAGATGAAAAAAGAGATCGGTAACAGCAACCTTATTGTCTTTGGCAATGCCAAGTCAAACGGATTGGTACAGGCTTTAAAATCCAACATTATCGATCGGACAAAACAGACCGGTTTCCCTTGGAAGAATATGATGAATCAACCTCTCACCGCTGGTGCATATGTTATCCAACATCCCTATAACCAGAATCGATTAATGCTTCATTATTTCTGGAATGAGGATCATCTGAGTGATGCGGCACTTGAAGCTTTTAAACTAAAAATACAGGAGTCTATCGGATTCACCAATGACTTTTACCAGTACTATGTATTGGATAACCAGGGCAAGCAGAATTCCGATAAAAAAGTAGCGAATCCCATATCTTCACTTTTTGCGGAGTAATAAGGAATTGGTTTTGCAGTTTCTTCGTTCAACAGGTTAGCCAATTTGTATTGGTTAGCCTGTTTATGTTTAGTCATGTTTAACAAGCAAAACATTAGTTATACGAAACCAGACTTAGAATAATAGGCTGCAAGATGGGCATAATGCTTTAACACAAAGGGAACTTCATGAATATACTTATCGGGAGAAAACAATAGGAGGGATTAATATGAAGAATCAACATTATCCGGGCGTACGAATGAAAGGGATGTTTGCTGATTACAACGGTAAAGGAAATAAAGGAATGAATAAAATGAAAGCGTATTCATATAGTGCTAGAATTCGCCCTATCATTCGTGTTACTCAGGAGTCAGCTGCGAATGAGGGTAATGTTGTTGATTTTTCAATCCTATTAAAGGACACTTCGGGTGTTTTATATTCGCGACCGGCAAATGGTAACTTACTCACAAAGGAGTTGAGTTCCCATGTCTATGACTGAAAATATTGCTCAGGCAGCGCTGGACGCAGCGATGAAATCGAACAGGGCCATTGCGCCTTATGATTATTGCGATGCAGAATCGAGACGGATGTACACGCCTCAATTTGATAAAAAAATGGACAATCCTATATATACCGCTGCAATGGCGGGTCTTCAATCGATCTATTGGTTTCGGGCGGTCAAAGTGAAGGGGCTTATCCCTGATGCAAAAGCAGATTATTATGCTACGTACTCCACCAACCATAATAACATCGGAGGAATTGGACTAGCCTACTCTAACAGCCCGACAGGACCATGGACCAAACACGGACAGGTATATCTCGATACTGTGGTTGGGAATTCGACCGAAACGCCATTTGTGATCTGGAACGATGAAGAACAATTGTTCTTTATGTATTATCAACAAAACGGACTGGGGATCAATCAATCAACGGCACTTGCAACCTCTGTAGACATGATTAACTGGACAAGAGTGGGTTTGATTCTGGACAAACCTCCCGGTTTCCCAGGTGATGGTCATACCGGTTACTTCTCGTGTTTTAGAAATGGGGGCAAATGGATCGGTTTCTCGGTGATGGGCGGCGGTGACTTTGGCCGTAAATGTATCTGGTATTCTCATGACGGACGTAGCTGGTTAGCTGATCCAAGACCATTAATGGGTGGTAATGATGCGACGTTATCAGCAGAAGAAAACATTTCAAGACCCAATGCTGGTGTATTTATGTATAAAGGGAGCATGTGGTGGCTGGGCATGTTATCTGCTTATGCTTCCGGTGGGGTTACAACTGTAGCTCGGCCTGCTATTGCCAAGATCAGCCCAGACTTGCGTCAGCTGCTGGACAAACCTTCAGATATATATTTTCCGGCATTGAATTGGGAAACGACCAATATGCAATCCTTGATGGTGTCCGTTATGGACGGCGTAGTGTACGTGTATTACAATACCGATCATAATATCGGTGTAGCCTATTCGGTGGGGGTGTAGAGATGCTTATACGTGATGCAACAGGTCAGATCGTGCCCTTTGGAAAGGTCCATAAACAGCTTGTGGCCGATTTTCTTTACGGAACGTTACCGGATTGGGTGGAGGTGGTGGGTACCCCTACGTTTGAGCCTTTGCCTGACAGAGGAACCATAACCGTTACAACACCGACTACGGCAGGAGCCACGGCAGAGTTGAAAATGAAACATCTGATTGACAGCTCGAAAGTAACCGCTATTGCATTTACTTTGGAAGCGCTTCAATTAAACGGGAACATTGGAATTTCAGTTCAGGTTGGCATTAAATCGAAGGACAGCAAGGCCGGAATCACTTTTTTTCAAAACGTTAATCAGAAGTATGGGATGGTCCGTGCCTATAAGGCAGATGGAACGTACACCGATTTCAAGCAAAACATGGTGTTCTTCACCACACATGGCGTGGCGGGAGATGAGGCACAGAACCGAAAGAATCTCACTGTGCTGCTCTGCACCGGATTACAGTTCTCGGCGGGGCTCGAGAGACCTTCCGTGTGGCTTGGTGCGGATGATCAGTATGGAGGTGTTGCTGCTGACCTCAGTGGTGGGTTGTTCCAACATGGAGAACTGCAATGTCTGTTGAAACTCACCACAAGTAAGGCCGAGGCCAAGTATTTCAAATGTGCACAGATGAAAGTGGATATCTGGAGTAACTGATTGTTGGAGTGTTGAAGAGAATAAATCAATTATCTGCATGGATCGGTAAAAAGACATACTTGCAGGGATGGGTACCTAAACACGTACGCTTCGAACAGGAAGTGTAATGTCAGGTACCTTTTTTATTTAGAGAAGATTCATGATTGTACCGCCTGCTGCACCAGCAACAACAACGATCCACGGTGGTACTTTCCAGAAAACAAGCATTAGAAACAAAATGCACATGAGTGCAAAATCAACAGGAGTCAGGATCGCAGTTGTCCAGAGCGGATCGTACAACGCAGCCAACAAAATACCTACTACGGCTGCATTAATGCCGATTAATGCTCCTTGGATTTTCAAGCTTTTACATACAGAATTCCAGAAGGGCAATACGCCTACGATCAGAAGAAATGCTGGCAAAAAGATAGCGATCGTTGCAACCAAAGCACCTGGAACCCCACGCATCATCGCACCTAAATAACTGGCAAAGGTGAACAATGGTCCAGGTACAGCTTGTGCTGCTCCATATCCCGCCAAAAAGTCGGACTTGTTCATCAGACCTGTAGGTACGAATTCACGTTCCAGTAACGGAAGTACAACATGCCCTCCACCAAATACAAGTGAGCCTGAACGGTAGAAGCTATCAAAGAATAACAGCCATCCCGAACGATCAAATGGTGTGAGTACCGGAAGAAGAATCAGGATTCCAAAGAACGTAACCAAACAGACGATTGCCAACTTACGACTCATAGGGACAGACAAGTCTACTGTATTAATCGCTGTCATTTTTCTAAAATGGATCATACCTATCATGCCTGCAATAACAATAAAAAGGATTGGGGTGAACGCAGTTGGCCACACAAGAGTCGCCGCTGCAGTAAAGATAGCGATGGTTGCCCTGTAACGGTCAGGAGTTAATTTTTGCCCCATACCCAATATCGCCTGAGCAACAATAGCTACAGCAACAATTTTCAGACCGTGAATCCAGCCCGTACTGCTGATATCAAATCCTTGCAGAAGGAAAGCAAACAATACCAACGCCATGACAGAAGGAAGTGTAAAACCAAGCCAAGCCATCAGTCCCCCCAGCAATCCGCCGCGGATGATGCCGATTCCAATCCCGACTTGACTGCTGGCAGGCCCGGGCAAAAATTGACATAGCGCAACTAAATCTGCATAGCTTCGTTCATCCATCCATTTTCTACGGCGAACATATTCTTCATGAAAGTAACCGAGATGAGCGATCGGTCCCCCAAATGAAGTCAGGCCGAGTTTGGTGGATACAGCCAATACCTCAGAAAGTGCCCTGACTTTATTAGGTTTGGGCTTGTCCGCGGTTAGAAATGAATTATTCTCCAAACGTGTTATTCCTCCTAACCTTAATTAATTTCATTATAATCCTCCTCATCGCTATTCATTTAAACGCAGCATTAAACTATATTATTTTTATATTAACTATTTACATACGCAATTTAATTGTGTACAATGTAATTGTTAGCGATAGAAAAGAAATCGAAATGTAGTCAACATAAATCTAAAAAACCAAAGGAGTTTTCAACCATGAAAACATTATATGAAACAACAGTGATTAATACAGGCGGACGTCAAGGAATCGTACAATCCCCGGATAACGTGTTTATGATGGATGTTGCGGCACCGCCTGAACTCGGAGGACAAGTGACGACAGCGACGAATCCGGAGCAGTTGTTTGCAGCAGGGTATAGTGCATGTTTTAACTCCGCATTGGAGTTCCAATTGAAGAAACACAAAGTTGAAATTGAAAGAAGTACTGTAGCTGCAACCGTGATGTTGGTGACTGATTCTGAGGATAACGGCGTGAAGCTTCAAGTCGATTTGGAAGTTAAAATTCTCGGTCTGGATGAGGAGACAGCACAGAAGTTTGTGAAACTTGCCCATGACTACTGCCCATATTCCAAAGGAATTAAAGGGAACGTGAATGTTAACGTGGAACTGGCGTAATCATTGAAACGATTTGTTGTTATAAGAAGCCTCCGAGAAATCGGAGGTTTTTTTGTATTATTTTGCTTCATTGTAAGATGTACTTTGCCCAGAAAAAGAATAATGATGATTGAAATATACCTATAGGGGGTATAATGAATGATACAAATAGAATTAAAGGAGTGCAAAACAAACATGAAAAAATATTTACTGACCCTATCGACTATATTAATTACAGGCAGTTTGATTTTGAGTGGATGTGGCAAGGAGACTCGGCAAACTATTGAAAGTAACGATGACAGCCATACAGCAGCCGCAGGTGAGATGCACCATTCTGAATCGGGAGAGCTACCGGAAGGTCTGCGGGAAAAAAACAACCCCACCTACCCAGTAGGAAGCCAGGCGTTGATGAGTGCCGACCACATGTCAGGCATGAAGGGGGCAAAAGCAAAGATCGCTGGAGCATATGAAACTACGGTATATGCCGTTACGTATACGCCAACCACAGGCGGAGATCCCGTGCAAAATCATAAATGGGTGATCCATGAGGAAATACAGGACCATACGGATCAATCGTATGTGACAGGTTCTGAGGTAGTGTTGAGCGCTGATCACATGAAAGGGATGAAGGGTGCGAAGGCCACCATTGATTCTGCTGAAGAGACAACGGTATATATGGTTGATTATACCCCGACAACAGGGGGAGATTTGGTTAAGAATCACAAATGGGTCACAGAAGAAGAATTATCTTCTATTCAATAGATCCATTGGTATAGAAACAGCCCTTTTTATACAGAAAAATTAATTTCATACTCAATTATGGGTTATAATGGTATTAAGATTACACAAAACTGCTAAAAGGGGAGTGTACTTTATGATGGATTTTAGCAAACCACCCCATGGCTCTGAGACCGATACACACCGTCATCGTCATCAGGAGAATGAACAGAAATACCTGTCCGGAGGCAAGAGCATTTGGTATGAAATCAGCAACTGGCTCATTGTCGGAGGTATTCTCCTTGTCATATTTTTAGTAATTAAATACGTTTTTTAAATAGACCATAGACACACAACCGGGCGAATCCCCATATGATGCATTACATCAGTAAGCACTTGGGGAAATGGGGAATCCGGGATGGCAAAGGCAAAAGGAAAGAAAGCTCCCGCATTAAAGAGTGACAAAATTCGTGTATCCATGAAGTTGGTCACTTCGGATGTATGTGAGAGATGTAAGACACCATGTACGCGAGGCATGGATTATGCTGCACGTATGAGAATTGAAGGGGCTTTAGGCAAGGGCGTTCCTTGTATATTGACCCGGCATACTTCTTCATAACTCTTCGTATAATCCCGTGTATATAACAATTATAGATCAGGGGCATCCTTTAATGTGGATCGCCTCTTTTTGTGCATTCCAAGGGGTGGAAAAAATTCTGGATAAAAAATGAAAAATGATGAAAAACAGCGCAACTTTGTGGATGAATCTACAGTATAAATGTACAACAGCTAGCAGCAGGGGAGGGAATATTGACGGGATGAAATGGAAACGAATATTGCTTTGTGTCACGGTATTCTCCTTGCTCGGCGGGTCTTTATTGTTTGCAGATTCGGTGAACGAGAAGATTCGTGTTCTCATTAACGGCAAGGAAGCAGCTGATGGAGGTTATCTCATTGATGGAACGACCTATGTACCTGTGAGGGAAGCCGGAGGCGTCGTCAAATGGGACAGCAGTAACAAGAGAGTAACGGTGATCAAACCGAATGTACATATTTTTCTCTTCAAGGGAGACACTGTATTTGGCAACGTTAACGTAGGTAAGCTGAAATTCAATGTATTTTCACAAGTGGACAGTCTGACAGCAGATGTAGCTGCGGTGAAAGTAACGATTACCAATCCGAGCGGTCAGGTGAAGGATATCCAGTCCCAGGAGCTTACAACACAGAAGGATAACTTCTGGTTCCGCACATATGATTTTACGTACGATTTCAGTCGTGCCGGCAAGTATCAAGTCGGCTTTCATATTAAAGAAAATGCAAACAGCAATTACGTTCTGGTAGCAGAGAAAATCATTACAGCGCTGAACGATTGAAGCGAAAATAACCCTGTGAGTTAAATTGACCTGGGTCATTGAACATGTTACGATATGCAAGGTTACACAATTTCTATTTATAAAGCGAGGTATTTCAATGAGCGATCACACACATGAACACGGCGATGGCTGCGGATGCGGGCAAGACCACGACCACGACCACGAGCATGAAGAAGTCCTTCTCACATTAACAGACGAGAACGGCCAAGACGTGGAGATGGTTTTGGTGGAGACGTTTGACGTGGAGAAGCATGTTTATGCGCTCCTGCTGGAACGTAACAATCCTGAAGCTGACGGCATCATCCTGCGTATGGAAGAAGAAGACGAGGAAATGGTGCTCTACAATATTGAAGACGAAGAAGAGTGGAACCGCGTTGAAGCGGCTTACAACGAACTCGTTGCATCACAAGAATAGTCATTCTTTTGGAACATAACATGAAGGCTCCTTGATTTCAGGGGGCCTTTTGTTTGTTTTTAAGAGGTGTATGAGCATTTGTATGATCGTTTTGAACGACGAAATAGACGGGAAAATGCAAACTCGCTTGTCCTACAACATAAAAAAAGACCAAGCGTAGGCTTGGTCCTTTAGATTTATCCCCTGCATAGCGCAATGGGGCTGTTTTAGAAAATGGCATCGGCTTCCACGATCACTTTAACATTGGTTACACTGCGATCTTCGGGTCCTTTGACAGGCAATCCAACTTCGACATGATCGATAATATAGTCGATGTTCTCTTGGGTAATAACCTCACCCGGTAACAGGATCGGAATTCCTGGCGGATAGACATAGATGAATTCAGAGATAATACGTCCTGCGGATTCCTTAAACGGAATCACTTCGGTATCACCATAGAATGCATCACGTGGCGTCAGCATCAACTGTGGAATATCCGGAACTTTGACTACCAGTTCATGAGCCGGGTTCACTTGATAATAGGTACGGGAGAGATCCTGCAACGCGTTCAGCAAGATATCCACGCTGTCATCCGTATCTCCTGGCGTGATGAGACACAGAATATTGTACATATCACTAAGTTCGACTTCGATGTTGTAATGCTCACGCAGCCAGTTCTCTGTCTCATATCCTGTAATACCCAGATGGCGCACATGGATCGTTACTTTGGTTGGATCATAATTGAAGGTTGCTTCTGTACCCAGCAGTTCTTTGCCGAAGCAATACAGTCCATCCATATCGTTAATCGAACGTCTGGCAAAATCGGCTAGATCAATTGCTTTCTGTGCAATCTCACGACCATGGAGTGCCAGGTTACGTCTTGATGTGTCGAGTGAAGCAAGCAAAATGTATGAAGTTGATGTTGATGTGAGCAGACTCAGGATTGTCTGTACACGCTGTGGATTCACGAACCCATTCTTCGTGTTCAGGTTGAGTACGGAACTCTGTGTCATGGAGCCACCAAGCTTGTGAACACTGGTTGCAGCCATATCGGCACCTGCTGCCATCGCAGACAGTGGCAGATCCTCATGGAAATGAATGAGTACGCCATGGGCTTCATCAACAAGCACAGGGACTTGATAACTGTGTGCCAGCTCAACAATTTCTTTTAGGTCTGTAACCACGCCGTAATAGGTCGGGTTAATGACAAGCAATGCCTTGGCATCCGGATGGCGCTCAAGTGCACGACGGATAGACTGTGTGGTCACTCCGTGGTCAATGCCCAGATTGGCATCTTGTGAAGGAGATACAAATACGGGTTTGGCGCCTGAGAAAATAATGGCGGACAAAACCGATTTATGCACATTCCGGGGCACAATAATTTTGTCACCCGGTGAGCATACAGATAGAATCATGGTCATAATGGCACTGCTTGTGCCTTGTACACTAAAATAGGTATAATCGGCTCCGAAGGCATCTGCTGCCAAAATCTGTGCTTCCTGAATGACACCAGTTGGCTGATGCAGGTCATCCAGCGGTGCGATGTTAATCAAATCTATGGAGAAGGCATTATCGCCAATAAATTCACGGAATTCGGTATCCGCTCCCAATCCTTTTTTATGGCCCGGAATATGAAACTGTACCGGATTGAGTGCCGCATGATTTTTTAAAGCGGTAAACAGCGGCGTACGGTGGTGATTCATTATTGCTGTCACAACCCTTCCTAATAAAATTGGTAAACAAAGATGAGTATAGCAAATTAAGACCCGAATGCAACAGTATAATCGACAATTTTTTAAATTGCCGAGATTTGGTCACATTCCCCACGGTTACACTAAGGATAGGGAATAGGCAAATGAACACCGAAAGGGGAAAAAGAATGCAAACTGACACAAAACCAGTCAAAATTTTGCGATCACCATTTTTTATCGCGATGTGGCTGACACTTTTTCTGGTTGAAATTATCAAAGGAGCCCTACTGGTAGCTGTTCTGCCCGTGTATATGGACAATATTCTGGGTCTCTCCGCGGGTGTGATTGGTGTGGCATTTGCTCTTCAATATCTGGGAGATAATCTATTCCGGGCACCTTCCGGCTGGGCAGCAGAACGGATCGGGTTCCGTGCAACGATGGTCACAGCACTAATCTGTACCTTAATCGCTGTTATTATGATCCTTTTTCTCAAAAGTGCTGTTGGACTGGCCTTGGCCTGTCTGATTCTTGGTATTGGTACGTCACCGCTCTGGCCTTGCGCCATGACAGGGGTGACTGCGATGTCAGGCCCACAGAACAAGAATGGTACAGCAATGGGGGCGCTGGAGATGGCCGCTCTGGGCGGTACAGGCCTTGGGCCAATCGGCATGAACTGGTTGCTGGAGCGTACACATCATGATTATCGCACCATATTTCTGGTGTTGATGGGTTGTGCCATTCTCGTTATTCTGGTGGCCATGATTCTTCCTGGACGTGTCATTGTTGAAGGAGAGCATGCCGAGCAGGCGGCGAAGAATAGAGATGTGAAATATCCAGCCAAACCGAATTTGCTCACGCCGTTCATACGGCTGCAAAAGAGTGTGAAGGACACACTGCAAAGGGTTCGCAGCACGCTTAATGTTAATCCACTGGTGTATCCTGCCTTGTTTATGCAATCGTTTGTCATTGGACTGCTCAGTCCAGTCATCACGCTATATACACGCACGGACCTGCATATCTCACCAAACCTTTACAGTTTGTTGCTGATTGCGGGTGGTGGAATCACCGTTATTGCCTTACTGCCTGTAGGTAAAATGGTAGACAGGTTTGGTACGAAACCGTTCCTGAACATTGGTTTTTTGATGGCTGCGGCGAGTCTGTTCGCGTTTTCGTCCATAACCTCCATTCCGGTGGTGTTTGGTGTTGTTATGCTGGTGGGCATCAGTTATGCCATGATTCTGCCCGCTTGGAATGCTTTTGTAGCCACACTGATTCCCAAAGGAGAGCGGGGAGCGATCTGGGGATTTTTTCTCACACTCCAGGGATCAGGCATGGTTGTAGGCCCTATTGTTTCCGGTCTGCTGTGGGACCACGTTAGCCATCCGGCCCCATTCATTGGCAGTGCCATCGTCATGGCAGGACTTGCCGTTGTGCACTTTGTGTTATCCCGCAATCCGTTTCGCACCGCTCCAGCCAAATAAGTGAAAAAACAGGGAGTTCCGTTAACCAACCTGGTTGTGGAACTCCCTTTTTTGCGTCCGTTATATCATGATAATCGGGGGCTTGCCCCTGTGCGTCTGCGGAAAGCTGCAATCCTGCGGTCCTTTCGATGAAAAATAGTCAAATAACCAAGTACCCTTACATAAAATGAAGTATAAAATAGGGTAAGCCGATTGAGTAGAAGCGATTGAAGACGAGGGCCGGAGTTGATCCGGTACAGATGGAGGGAGTGCCGTGAATAAGAGTTATGAAGTTGAATATTGCAATCTGGAGCTGCGGTTCAACCGTCGGCATATCCAAAATTTGATCAGAGACCTTATTCGTGAGGGATATTCACTATATTGGAGCGAGGACGAATCCTTTTTTATCCTGTCAGTCCGGACCGGCCGCAAGCTGGTAAAGCTCCGCTTTCAACAGACACGCACGGGGAACTACAAGATGACTGGAGATTATATTATTAAGGATGCCAAGCTTGCAGAGTGGCTGGAGAAGCTGATTGGAGATACACGCGGGCATGCGGTTGTGAAGCGGTTCAAGGATCAGCAGATGACCGTGGAGAACATTTTATTTGGTGAGGTCATTCGGCTTGTGGAGGTTTCCGGGTTCAAACAGCGTGTCATATTTCAAAAGGAACCTGCGCCAACGGCGGAAGAGATGGAAGAAATGTTCCTCTCGCGTGAAGGCGAGCAAAGGCTCATGTTGTTGCGTATGGAAGTGGACGATGAACTGGAACGCCTCTACACGGCCATGCAGACGGATAATATAGACAAAGCAAATGCTTGTCGTGAAGTCTTAAAACAGCTGTCCGGACATCTGCTAATGTTGGAAGGCTGACAAGACAAGGCCGTATTTATGAAAATACGATGAACACCTCAGCAAATTGGGGTGTTTTCTCATTGCGTAGCTGTGCCACGGGGTTCACTTCTATACATAAAACCGTTAAAATGGGAGTATTGTTGAGAATGTATTTCAATAAAATTAATTGGAGCAAAGGATGGAGGACCAGATGACAAAACAACAAATTGGCGTAATTGGCCTGGCTGTCATGGGCAAAAATTTGGCCCTTAACATTGAAAGCAAAGGTTTCTCAGTATCGGTTTATAACCGTTCCCCGGAGAAAACCAATGATCTTCTGAAAGAAGCTGAAGGTAAAAACCTGACAGGCTCATTCTCCATTGAAGAGTTCGTAGCATCCCTGGAATCCCCGCGCAAAATTTTGATCATGGTACAAGCCGGCAAAGCGACCGACGCTACCATTGAACAACTGCTTCCTCACCTGGATGAGGGCGACATCATCATCGATGGAGGGAACGCATACTTCCCTGATACGCAACGTCGCAGCAGAGAGTTGGAAGACAAAGGCATTCGCTTCATCGGTACAGGTGTATCCGGTGGTGAAGAAGGCGCACTGAAAGGCCCTTCCATCATGCCAGGTGGACAGGAAAGTGCTTATAAACTGGTTGAACCGATCCTGACGGCGATCTCGGCCAAAGTCGGTGACGATCCATGTTGTACATATATTGGCCCTGACGGTGCCGGACACTATGTGAAAATGGTGCATAACGGTATCGAGTACGGAGACATGCAGTTGATTGGTGAAGCGTACCACTTGCTCAAATCCGTATTGAACGTTTCCGTTGAAGAGTTGCATGCAATCTTTACGGAATGGAATGAAGGAGAGCTGGACAGCTACCTGATCGAAATCACAGCAGATATCTTCTCCAAATACGATCCGGAAACAGGCAAACCAATGGTTGACGTGATTCTGGATGCGGCTGGACAAAAAGGAACAGGTAAATGGACAAGCCAAAGCGCGCTGGATCTCGGCGTACCTTTGTCCATGATCACGGAATCCGTATTTTCCCGTTTCCTGTCTGCCATGAAGGACGAGCGTGTAGCAGCAAGCAAAATTCTCAGTGGACCAGCAACTGGAGCATTCTCTGGCGACAAAAAAGCGTTCATCGAGAACGTACGTAAAGCGCTGTTTGCAAGTAAAATCGTATCTTATGCACAAGGATTTGCCCAAATGCGTGCAGCTTCGGATGAGTATGGCTGGGATCTGAAATACGGTAACATTGCCATGATCTTCCGTGGTGGCTGCATCATCCGTTCGCAGTTCCTGCAAAACATCAAAGAAGCGTATGACAAAGACGCAGCGCTGAAAAACTTGCTCCTGGATCCTTACTTCCAAAACATCGTTGAGTCTTATCAAGGCGCATGGCGTGAAGTTGTAGCGGCAGCTGTACAACAAGGTGTTCCAGTACCTGGTTTCTCCAGCGCACTGTCTTACTACGACAGCTACCGTACAGAGCGTTTGCCAGCAAACTTGCTGCAAGCACAACGTGACTACTTTGGTGCTCACACGTTCAAACGTGTGGACAAAGAAGGAAGCTTCCACCACAATTGGATGGAGTAGTACCCCATATCCGAATCGATGAGATTTGGACAGAGCGCCTTAAAGTGGCAGATTTGGCCGGCTAAGAGGCTCAAAAGAGGTTTGGCGTTCCGGTGATTGCCGGTTAATGCCAGGCCTCTTTTTTACCGTAAATAAGCTTAATGGAGCTCGGCTGCTTGAGGGTGAGATCTGAAGGGGGCTTAGATGCCGGGAGTTACTTGATCTGTCTTGGGAGTAATTGTGGATGGTCGAAAGGAAGTCGGTTGGGAGATGGTCTTTCCCAGTCTGCAGGGCTGTGTTATGATAGGACAAAAGTGCTCACGAATTGCTTGAATTAAAGGAGTGTACACCTTGAGCAAGTCTAACAATATTATTCTCATCGGCATGATGGGAACCGGCAAATCAACCGTGGCTGACATGCTTGCACGCGAGCTTGGTTATCGATTGATTGATGTAGACGCCGCGGTGGAAAAAGAGGAAGGCTGTACGATTCCGGAACTGTTCACTGGCAAGGGAGAGACGTATTTCCGTGATGCCGAGAGCCGCGTGTTGTGTTCGGTACTGGAGAAAAAGTCACAGGTCATCGCGACCGGAGGTGGCGTGGTGCTGCGTTCGAATAATTGTGATGTGATGTTGAACAATGGTTGGGTGGTTGCCTTGACTGCTGATCCGGCTGTGATTGTGGAACGTGTTAGCGGTTGTGACAATCGTCCACTTCTCGAAGGCAATGCAGAGGAACGCATCAAGACGATTATGGAAGAACGGAAAGACGCATACCGGTTCGCGCATTATACGGTGGATACAACTCAGTTATCCGCTGCTGAAGTGACTCGTTTAATTTTAGCGCATTACCGCGTCTAAGCTTGTTATCATCGAAGTTTGATGATTTATAACTGGTGGAAGATATAACAAAACGGGCCATAGTGGCCCGTTCGTTTCTAAGAGAAGAGTAGAGTAGAGGTCAAAGTTTACGAATAACTCCACTCCAGGTTTCTCTAGTCTTCCTGTTGCCACTGAAGCATACCGCCGACCATGTTTGTACAGCCTTCATATCCCAGTTGCTGCAGATATTCACATGCACGCTCACTGCGGTAACCGCTACGACAGATAATCACGATCTCGCCTGACTTCTCAATCTCAGACAGACGGTCCGGGATCTGTCCAAGTGGAATATGCTTGGCTCCTTCGATCATGCCTTGCGCGACTTCATCGTCCTCGCGGACGTCTATCATCTGGAGCTTCTCTCCCGCCTGTAAACGGCGGCGCAGCTCAGACGTTTCAATTTCAGCTATTTGTGTCATATTCAGGTCCTCTTTTCTGTATGGACTTAACGCCTATAATGATACCCAAGCGATGCACGGAATGTCAATTTGGCCACAATATAATCAATGAAGGAGAATTTCATCCATGGACGTTATTGTTAAACCAACCCCCACTCTGAACGGGGAAATCGGGGCTCTGTCCTCCAAAAACTACACTACCCGTTATTTGCTGGCTGCTGCGCTGGCAGAAGGCACAAGTACCATTCATTTCCCGGCACACAGTGAAGACAGTGACGCCATGCGCAGATGTATTCGTGATCTTGGGGCAGTACTTGAAGAAGATGACAGCAAGATTGTGATCAAGGGCTTCGGGAGTCATCCACGTGATGTGCGTGAGTTGAATGTGGGTAATGCAGGTGCTGTACTTCGTTTCCTGATGGGCGTTACAGCGCTCTGCCCTGACGTTACATTTGTGAATACGTACCCGGATTCGCTGGGCAAACGTCCGCATGATGACTTGATCGATGCGCTTGACCAATTGGGTGTACAAGTACAGCACGAACAAGGACGCTTGCCGATTACAATCAAAGGTGGCAATGCCAAGGGTGGACACATTCGTGTATCCGGCTCCGTCAGCTCCCAATATCTGAGCGCATTGCTGTTTGTTACACCTTTGCTTGCAGAAGACAGCACCATTGAAGTGCTGAATGACCTGAAGTCCAAGGTCGTTATTGGACAGACGCTGGAAGTGCTGAAGCAGGCAGGCATCGTTATCCATGCAAGTGATGATTACATGTCCTTCCGTGTACCAGGTGGACAGGCTTACCAGCCAACGACCTACACAGTTCAAGGGGATTATCCTGGATCAGCAGCGGTTCTTGCAGCAGCAGCGGTTACACAGTCCGATGTGAAGATTCTGCGCCTGATGGAGCAGAGCAAACAGGGTGAACGTGCAATTGTTGACGTGCTGCGCATGATGGAAGTGCCCTTGACACATGAGAACGATGTTGTACATGTTCAAGGAAATGGCAGACTGAAAGCGATCGAATTCGACGGGGATGCCGCAACTGACGCCGTTTTGGCTATGGTAGCCGCAGCTGTGTTTGCGGAAGGCACGTCACGGTTCTATAATGTAGAGAACCTGCGTTACAAGGAATGTGACCGAATTACCGATTACTTGAACGAACTGCGGAAGGCAGGAGCAAACGTTGAAGAGCGTCAAGCTGAGATTATCGTACACGGACGTCCGGAAGGCGTCGAAGGCGGCGTTGAGATTAACGCTCACTACGATCATCGTGTAATTATGGCGCTCACTGTTGTGGGTCTGCGTTCCAAGGAACCGCTTCGTATTCGGGATGCACACCATGTAGCCAAGTCATATCCGCAATATTTCGATCATTTGCAGGCGCTTGGCGCCTCGGTTCAATGGGTAAAAGAGTAAATAACTGAAAATTAGTCTTTTGAACACGCACTTTAATCAGAAAAGGATGGTGCTTGAACATGGAATTTAACAACCCTACTCGTGAAGAAATTGGACAACTTTTGCGCAAGGCAGGCAACATCGCAGTTGTCGGTTTATCAGACAAATCGGATCGCACTTCCTATATGGTGGCCGAAGCCATGCAGAGCAGAGGTTATCGCATCATCCCGGTTAACCCACAGGCGGAAGGTGAAATCCTTGGTGAGAAGGTATATGCCACACTCTCGGATATTCCAGAGCCGGTAGACATTGTCAATGTGTTTCGTCGCGAAGAGTTTTGCGCGGATGTCGCACGTGACGCCGCTGCCATCAAAGCAAATGTGCTGTGGCTTCAGCTTGGCATCCATAGTGATGAAGCGGTCCAGATTGCTGCAGAGAACGGCATGACAGCGGTAACGAATCGTTGTATCAAGGTAGAGGATTCCATCGTTCTGCGCGGCGCTGGACGCGGCTGAGAGGCCCGTACACCTGAGATCGGTTGATCTCCTGATCTGACCCAATTGAATGAACATAGGATGAATCCCGTTAACTTGAAGTTGACGGGATTTTTTCTGTTCTCTTTTTGTGATATTAAATGACCAATGGGTTACTGTTTTGCTTTGACAAAACGTTGTGTAAAGCTTACCATCTAGGATAGAAAGGAGAGGTCGCCATGAATTGGCTCGGATCCTTGCAGCAGCTCGGACGAGCGGTAATGCTGCCTACAATGGTCCTGCCTGCCGCCGCAATTTTGCTCAGTGTTGGCAGTCTGCCTTGGGACGCCTGGGGATTGGATGTTGTCGGTGAAGTGTCTACCGTGGCCGGACACGGTATTTTTTATTTCTTACCGTATTTGTTCGCTGTCGGTGTAGCACTGGGACTCTCCAACCAGGCCGGACAGGCGGGACTTGCTGCTCTGGCTGGTATCGTGATATATGATCAGGTGACTCGGAACTTCGGCGACGGCACCGTTCAGCCCGCTTCCTTAATCGGAATCATACTCGGCGCGCTTGCCGGTGGGATGCATAATCGGTTTAAAAGCATTAAACTTCCTGAAATTTTACAATTTTTCGGGGGTTCAAGGTTTGTTTTGCTCATCGTTGGACTCTGTTCGGCATTGTTCTCCTGTTTTATGTTATGGCTCGCTCCGATTTTACAGCATGGATTGAATGCCATTGCCACTTGGGAATACAGTCTCGGGGGATTTGGCTTGTTCATCTACGGAGTGTTATACAGGGTGTTGGTCGCTTTTGGACTTCATCATCTGCTTAATAATGTGTTCTGGTTCCAGTTAGGAACCTTCGAAACGCCTGATGGTAACATTGTGCAAGGGGATTTGCCCCGATTTTTTGCAGGAGACCCTACCGCAGGATTTTTTATGGCGGGTTTGTTTCCCATCATGATGTTTGCCATTCCGGCGATAGCCTTTGCGATTATTCAGGAAGCCAGGGAAGATCTGAAACCGAAAATCAAGAAAACTTTTCTGACATCGGCACTCGTTTGTTTCCTAACCGGGGTATCGGAACAGATTGAGTTTGCTTTTTTGTTCGCGGCACCTTATCTGTTCATCGTGCATGCAGTGATGTCCGGTGTTGCCATGTGGATTAGTTACTGGCTCGATATCCGGCATGGATTTTCTTACTCCGCAGGTATTATTGATTACATACTCAATTTCCATCTATCGGAGAATGCTTGGAAGCTCATTCCGATTGGCATACTATATGGGCTGGTTTATTACTTCCTGTTCCGATGGGCCATTCGTACGTTCAAGATTCCAACACCAGGACGTGAAGAGGGCTCCATGCTGGAAGATTGGGTAGGCAACATTCCTTATCAGGCACCTTTAATCCTCGAAGCATTGGGTGGGAAGAGTAACATTGTACAGGTTGAAGCATGTATTACACGTCTTCGCCTGACTGTGCATGATGATCGCCTGATCGACACGGGTGCCATGAAAAGTATGGGCTCCGCTGGACTAATCAAGCTGGGTGGCGGTAACGTACAGGTGGTATTCGGGACCTACTCGGAATTAATTCGGGAAGAAATCGCGAAGCTGCTGGAAAGAGATCTGCAACAGGTTCTGTTCTGTGCCCCCGTTCAGGGTAAAATGCTTCCGATTGAAGAGGTGCCGGATCAGATCTTTGCAGCCAAGCTTGTCGGTGATGGTGTAGCTTTTGTTCCGGAAAAGGGAGAGCTGGTCTCACCCGTGTACGGAACGATTATGCACTTGTACCCGACCATGCATGCCTTGGGTATTTCTACCCGTGAGGGGCTTGAGGTGTTACTGCATATCGGCATCGATACCTCTCAGTTGAAAGGCCATTTTGAAGCTTTTGTTCAGGAGGGCGATACGGTGGAGCCAGGGCAGTTGTTGATCAAGTTTGATCTCGCAGTACTTCGCGAGCAAGCGGCGTCACTAACAACACCAATGGTCATTACGAATCCAGATCGTGTAAAATCATGGAGTTTTGCTCCATTTAAGCAAGTTAAGAAAGGTCAGGCATCCGTTATGTCCGTGGTGCTCTATGACAGGAACGTTGGAGGGGTAGAATGAAGATACAAGGCATCAACGGAGCTGCAGGCATAGCCATCGGCAAAGCATTTGTCCTGCCCAGTTGGGAATGGGATCTGCCGGATCAGAAGATGGATTCGGTAGATCTCGCCCAAGAGTTCGAACGGCTGTATGAGGGCATACGGACATCTAAGGATGAGATCGAATATATCAAAAATGAGTTCAAGGAAGTTGTTGGACCAGAGGAGTCCAGTATTTTTGATGCACATCTGGCAATCCTCGAAGATCCGGTATTCATGAACGAAATTCGTGGCATAATCGAACGTCAGTACAAGGCGGCAGAAGTGGCGGTCAAAGAAGCCATTGACCATTTTGTCACGATGTTTGACTTGCTGGAAGACGAGTATATGAAAGAGCGGGCTATTGACATTAAGGATGTGGGTAACCGTCTGCTCAAGCATTTGCTCGGCGCACCGGAGATTACACTTCCTTCGGATACCCAGCCGTATGTACTCGTGGCCAAAGAGCTGTCGCCATCTCAACTGGCGCATCTGAATCCCACTCATGTATTAGGCATTGTAACCTTGATTGGCGGGAAAACTTCACATTCTGCGATTATGGCTCGTGCCCTTGGCATTCCTCTCGTTTCCGGTCTGGAAGCGAGTCTTGGCATGCCGGTAGAGACAGGTGACATGCTTGTTGTGGATGGTGACAACGGCTTGGTATTTACGGACCCGGATCGCAAGACGATTGAACGGTATACGATGCTTCGCAGCAAACAACTGAAGAAAAAGGAACAACTTCAAGTCCTTGCTACTGTGGATGCCGTTACGAAAGATGGGGCGGTTCTGCACTTGGCTTCCAATATCAGTTCGGTGAAGGAATTGGACCTTGCTTTGAAACAAGGGGCCAAAGGTGTGGGCTTGTTCCGAACAGAGTTCTTGTATATGGACCGTGCTACGTTCCCGGGTGAGCAAGAACAGTATGAAGTGTACCGTCTTGTGGCTGAGAAAACAGCAGGACAATCCGTGGTTATTCGTACACTGGATATCGGTGGTGACAAGCAACTCGATTACTTTGAATTGCCGGAGGAAGACAATCCGTTTCTGGGTTACCGTGCGATTCGAATTAGTCTGGATCGCAAGGACCTGTTCAAAACACAGCTTACAGCCATTCTGCGTGCCAGTGCTGCCGGAAATGTCAAAATCATGTACCCGATGATCTCTTCGGTGGAAGAACTTCAGCAGGCCAATGAGATTCTTCGTGAGGCGATGTCCGATCTGGACGAGCGCGGTTTACCATACGACCCTCATATTCAGGTGGGAATCATGATTGAGGTTCCTGCAGCAGTAATGATTGCTGATCTGCTCGCAGAGGAAGCGGATTTCTTCAGTATTGGTACGAATGACCTGGTTCAATATGTACTGGCAGTAGATCGAATGAATGAGCAGATCGCTCATATGTATCACCCCTATCATCCGGCTGTTCTGCGGATGCTTCGTGCCACAGCGGATGCGGCGCATACGGCCGGAATTGATGTCAGTGTGTGCGGAGAGATGGCAGGGGACGAGCGTGCCATTCCGCTTTGGTTGGAGCTTGGCATTCGCCACTTGAGTATGTCTCCACAATCTTTGTTACGTGTGAAGCACAGAGTGCTGAACACAACAGCATCGGCTGCCAAAGAAGAAGCGCGAAAGTGCTTCGCCCTACGGACCAGCGGAGATATTGAGGAGCGACTGCAAGTCTTTAATGACTCCACGGGAAGTCCAGACGAACAAAGTGGTTCGAACGCATCGTGATTAGGGAAAATGGATATAAATACCTTTAAGTTAATATATTTACATTTGTGATAATGTTGTATTAGAAAGCTTGTTATACAAAATAACCCCACTGTGCATGAGCGCACAATGGGGTTATTTTTACTTGTCAGCGAGTGCATCGCAGAATGCCTTGCCGTAAGGTGGAAGGTCAGGCGGACGACGTGCCGAGATGATATGTCCATCAACGACAACCGCTTCATCTTTCCAGATTGCACCTGCATTTTCCATGTCATCCCGAATGCCTGGTGTAGAGGTCACTGTAACCCCGTCCAGAATTTTGGCAGAGATCAGCACCCAGCCCGCATGGCAGATCTGTCCAATCGGTTTCCGGTCTGCATTCATTTCTTTTACAAGCTCCAGTACTTTGGGATAACGACGCAGCTTGTCCGGTGCCCAGCCGCCTGGTACAAGAATGCCATCGTAATCTGAACTGTCGAGTTCATCAAAACTGTATTCCGCTTCAGCAGGCACACCATATTTGCCAATATAGGTTTTTCCTTTTTTCTCTCCAGCAAGATGCACTTCTGCACCTTCTTCACGAACCCGATGCACAGGGTACCACAATTCTAAATCTTCGAATTCTTCATCGACCAGAGCGATGACCTTTTTACCGGTTAATCTCATGTCCATCTCTCCTTTGTGTGGTGATTAGGGATGTCGCGTCTTTCATTGTAACAGATTCTCAGAGGGAGTTCATGGAAGTGCATGTTCATTTTAGAGGAAGCGATTACAAGTCAGTGACTGCCTACATTCGACAACCTTGATCTGGAGGGAGTGGTAATTTGTGCAACCTTTGATTTGCAGCAGGAATTGAGCCGAAATAGGTCGAATGGTACGTATATAGAGTAGAGAACGAATGAGGTGATGGTTGTGCGCAAGTCGTGCAGATGTGGACATGTAATGGAATTGGAATTAAGAACAGTGGTTTACGCCAAAAAGGTGGAGATTCGAAACGTACCCGTATTTGCGTGTACAGATTGTGTATCCTACGAAGTGCTTCCGCCAGTCAAGCCGGATTTAACAGAATGTATAAGCACATTGGGTGAACAACCTGTGAAGCAAGACGTATCTTTTGGTGAACGTAATGAACTGGCAGACCTCTTTCATGAGCAACTGCTGGCCTGGCCGGATGCCACCGATCGGGAGATGGAATATCGAATGCAGCAAGCAGTGGAAGAGCGTATCAATCTGCTGTTGGACATTATGGGTTACGCAACAAAGTCTGGTGATCCAGAGTGGATTGAGACCACGGAGCGCAGATTAAGTCAATTATCCGGATTTGTGTGGCAGGAGTACTTCTCAAATGCTGTCTAATTTTGACGTGTAAAATGCTTGTTTTCATGAAAATTGGCTTTTTTGCGCACTTTTTGTTAAGATATCGAAGAGTGAAAACGCTCAACATAGCGGTATTCCTGGTAAAGGGGGATGTATATCTAATGGCTGACATGACTAAAATGACAAGTATTGAACAGCTAAACTCCGCATTGGAGGCTACCGAGGATCAACCCTTGCTTCTGTTTAAGCACAGCACGCGCTGCCCGATCAGCTCGAACGCTTATCAGGAGATGAACGATTATTTGCTTAACAATGCCAATGAACAAGTGAAGTATGGCATCATCTATGTTGTGGAAGATCGCCCAGTATCCAATGAAGTAGCAGATAAGCTGGGTGTTAAGCACGAATCTCCACAGGCGATCTTGATCAAAAAGGGAATTCCTGTATGGCATACTTCCCATTCAGATATTACTAGAACCACACTTACGAATGTTTTGAGTGAGTCCTAAAGCCTATTTTAATTGATTAATGCAAAAATTTGTCGTAATATAAATCTTAATGAAAATGGTATGAAAATTTACTGGTAATGGAGAGAAGTACTGTGACGGTAACCATTTATGATGTGGCACGTGAAGCTGGAGTGTCTATGGCAACGGTATCACGGGTAGTTAATAATAACCCTAATGTCAAACCGCAAACGCGGAAAAAAGTATATGAAGCCATCGAACGGTTGGGATATCGTCCGAATGCGGTAGCCAGAGGTCTGGCAAGCAAAAAGACAACCACGGTCGGGGTCGTTATTCCAGATATATCGAACTCAACCTTCGCGGAGATTGCCCGCGGAATTGAAGATATTGCGAATATGTATCACTACAATATTATTTTGTGTAATGCAGATAAGAAAAAAGAAAAAGAAATTCGTGTTATTAACACGTTGCTCGAAAAACAAGTAGATGGATTGCTCTTCATGGGCGGAACAGTAACGGACGAACACATTCAGGCGTTCCAGTCTGCGGCTGTGCCGATCGTACTTTGTGCAACGAGTGATGAGAAGGGCACATTCCCTTCAGTGGATATTGACCACGAGGCGGCTGCGTTTGACGCGGTAAACACCCTGATTCGTCATGGACACAAGGAAATTGCAATGATCAGTGGAACACTCCAAGATCCTGCGAATGGATATGCCCGTTTCCAAGGTTACAAGAAAGCGCTGGAAGCAGCAGGCATGGAATACCAGGAGGATCTGGTACGTATCGGTAACTATCGTTATGAATCCGGTGTGGAAGCGATGAAATATTTCCTCGGACTGAAGAAGAAACCGTCGGCGATCTTTGCTGCAACAGATGAAATGGCGATTGGTGCCATTCACAGCATTCAGGATGAAGGCCTGAAAGTACCGGATGATTTCTCGATTATTAGTGTGGATAACATCCGTATGGCTTCCATGGTGCGTCCTCAGTTGACAACAGTGGCTCAGCCAATGTACGACCTTGGCGCAGTAGCGATGCGTTTGCTGACCAAGTTGATGAAAAAGGAAAATGTGGAGAACCCTCGGGTTATTTTGCCGCATGAAACGATTCTTCGTCTGTCTGTAAGTCACGCAGATGTAGTTTAATCGGGATTTTATACAGGAAAGGGAGAAGCCATTCTCTCTACATAGTGGATATGCGAGAGCTCCGGAGACGGAGCTTTTGTGCTGAATGAGGTTAAAAGTGAAAACAGGAGGTATCCGAAGATGCGTGAAACGATTGGGATTATCGGAGCAATGGATGAGGAAGTGGAACTTTTGCTGGCAGGTATGAAGCAGCTGGAGACGGTCAAACAAACCGGGATTACATACGTTGCAGGCGAGTGGTTGGGCAAGCAAATTGTCGTGTGCAAATCTGGTGTAGGTAAAGTGAACGCAGCAGTTACCACGCAGATCTTGATTGATCGGTTTCAGGTTGATCGCATTATTTTCACAGGTGTTGCGGGTGCAGTTAACCCGGAGCTGAACATTGGAGATATGGTTATATCGTCTGTATGTGTTCAGCATGACATGGATGTGACACCACTGGGATTCGAACGCGGGGTTATTCCTTACCAGGAGACATCGGCGTTCCCTGCCGAGGCTTCGCTTATTACACTGGCTGAAGAAGCGTGTAAAGCGCTGGGGGCCAATTACCTGATCGGTAAAGTGTTATCCGGAGACCAGTTTATTGCGAATAAAGATACGGTTAACATGTTATATACTGAAATGGACGGCGCATGTGCCGAGATGGAAGGGGCTGCAGTCGCTCAGGTCTGTTACATGAATCGTGTACCATTTGTTGTCCTTCGTGGGATGTCGGATAAAGCGGATGGTTCAGCCCATGTGAACTTTGCTGAATTTACCGTGCAATCTTCGCAGCGTTCACATCGCATTGTGGAGCATATGTTGGGAAATATGTAATGGCATAGGCTTGGATAGTAAAGCGATTCATTATGAATGAAAGACCGCCTTTCAATTAGCTGCTCCATGAGGTATGGATCAAGCTGCGAGAGGCGGTCTTTGTTATGTATATCGTTTTCCCAACAGAACATCAAATCAGTACATGAACCGATGGCGGAAGCGTACACGATCAAACTGTTCTTCCGATGTGATGGGCACCTGACTTCCGATACGCACCATCAAACAGTTGGCAGGATGTGAACAGATTTCAGGGTCGTCTGTTGCATACCAGGTCATGTCGATCGTTTGCATTAGCTTCTCCATCATTTTGCGATAATCCCATACGTTTAGTCCGCTGCCCTTCAGATCCCAATGCCAATAATATTCTGTGGTGAAAATAATGTAGTTCTCCATGTATTGATCTTCCAGAGCCGTAAGCAACATTTCACGTCCAATGCCAAGCGACCGATAGTCGTCCGCAACCTCGATTGCCCCAAGCTCAATCAGATCAGTCATGTTGCCCTCGGACCAGCGTTCACAATCATCCGCGTAGTGAAAGGTTACATAGCCGATAATCGTTTCATTTTCGTGTGCAATGATAATTCGACCTTCAGGCAATGCTGCAATCTCGGCCAGAGCTTTCTGCTGCTCCGTTGGGCGCCGGAAGGCATCCAGATCCGAATGGAAGGCAAGACGGTTTATCTCCTCGGCCTGCACGGGGCCTTCAACAGTAATCCGGTGGCCGGACTTGAAGATGGAACGCATATGATGTTCTTTGATATGTTCCATGGTTCATGCTCCTCTCTCCCTACTTATAGAGGTTCTTCAAAAAGAACGCTATAGCAAAAAATCCAAAAAATTGAAAAGCCATAGACGACAATTGAAAAGATTTGCTATAATTGCGTAGACAAAAAATGTTCACAATTCAATACAGTATGGATAACATCTGTTTGGCCGAGCAAGTACATGATGAGAAGTTCTCTCTACTAATGTAAGCGCTAACTGGAAGTTCAGTCAACACAAAGGCAATGAGAAATGACCCCTAACGGGAATCGAAATGTCGAGTTGAAGGAGGCTGGCAAGCATGAGTCAAGCACATGGTGAGATGCTGCAAACGGTTGTGTCTGAATCTAATCTGGGCGATTACACGGAGGCGAGAAGCCGGTTCGATTGGGAATCGGTGGAAAGGCACTTTACGTGGCACGCCAGCGGAAAAGTAAACATGGCGCATGAAGCAATTGATCGTCATGTACTGGAAGGAAGGGGCGGAAAAACCGCTTTATTGTATAGCGATGCTTCACGCGAAGAGGCCTATACTTTTGCTGATCTGAGTGAACAGTCGAGTCGGTTCGGGAACGTTCTCCGCAAATATGGCATAGCCAAAGGGGAACGGGTGTTTATTTTTATGCCACGGAGCCCTGAGTTGTATTTTAGCCTTCTGGGTATATTGAAAGCTGGAGCCATCGCGGGCCCTCTATTCGAAGCTTTTATGGAAACAGCAGTGAAGGATCGGCTGGAGGATAGCGGTGCAGTAGCACTTGTGACAACGCCGGAATTGCTGAAACGCATCAAACGTTCCGAGTTGCCCGAACTCAAACATATATTTATTGTGGGTGGGGGCGTGCAGACTGAAGAAGGACTTATCGATTTTGATGCAGAGATGTCTGCCGCTTCGGATGAGATGGAAGTGGAGTGGTTGAATCGTGAGGATGGTTTGCTTATTCATTATACCTCAGGCTCTACGGGTAAACCGAAAGGGGTATACCATGTTCAAAACGCCATGATTCAGCACTATTATACAGGTAAAGTTGTTCTGGATTTACGTGAGGATGATGTGTACTGGTGCACTGCGGACCCTGGTTGGGTCACAGGGACTTCTTACGGTTTCTTTGCTCCATGGCTCAACGGAGTGACCAATGTGATACGGGGCGGCCGTTTCAGTCCGCAAGATTGGTATAGCACCATCCAGAAGAACAAAGTCACGATCTGGTACAGTGCACCAACGGCCTTTCGTATGCTGATGGGAGCAGGAGAAGAGACGATTGCACAGTTTGATCTGAGCAGTCTGCGTCATGTCATGTCTGTCGGTGAACCGCTGAATCCGGAGGTTGTTCGTTGGGGGTGGAAAGCCTATGGTCAGCGAATTCATGATACCTGGTGGATGACGGAAACAGGTGCACAGTTGATCTGTAATTATCCTGGAATGCCGATCAAGCCTGGCTCCATGGGACGTCCGTTGCCTGGTATCGAAGCAGCCATTATTGATGATCGCGGACAGGAACTGCCTCCTTACAGTATGGGTAATCTCGCCATACGGGCACCTTGGCCATCCATGATGGCGAAGATCTGGAATAATCCTGCGAAATACGAGGAGTATTTCAGGCTTACGGGCTGGTATGTATCCGGTGACTCCGCTTATATGGATGAAGAAGGATATTTCTGGTTCCAGGGACGGATTGATGATGTGATTAACTCGTCAGGCGAGCGTATCGGCCCCTTTGAGGTGGAGAGTAAGCTTGTGGAGCATCCTGCGGTAGCAGAGGCGGGTGTAATCGGTAAGCCGGATGTGACACGTGGGGAGATCATCAAGGCCTTTGTGGCGCTTCGTGAAGGATATGAGGCGACACCGGAGCTGAAAGAAGAGATCTACCGTTTTGTCAAAGAGGGCCTGTCTGCCCATGCTGCTCCGCGTGAGATTGAGTTTAAGGATAAACTGCCCAAGACACGTTCCGGCAAGATCATGCGGCGTGTACTGAAAGCCTGGGAGCTTGATCTGCCAACAGGAGATCTATCCACCATTGAAGACTAACGTTGTTTAAAAGCCTGCTTTATGCCAATGGCATGAAAGCAGGCTTTTTTAGCTGCTGCATATGCAAATAAAAAGCCGCACCCTCAGATACGGTCTGAGGATACGACTTGTTTTGGATCACTATGCCTGAATCAGGGTTGAAAATGTACGGCTGCAGAAGGTTCGGATTCACCCGCACTGTTACTGGCAGATACCTTGAACCATCCACTGGTCGATGCGGGTACTCCGTAATCCAAAGTATTACCCGCTGTTGTTCCAATTTTGGTGAAAGGAGCCGAGCCTGTTTCACTGTAATATACAGCGTAACTATCCGCGTTTGACGTTGACGCCCATTGAATGCGCAGTCCTTGAGTGAGGGCAGATACGCTGACTTGACCAGGTGTGCCTGGGGGTGTTGTTGGCGTATCATCGGTCTGCGTTTCTCCCGGCGTAATGACTGTACCTGGAACTTCAATCGGCTCATTCATCTCTTCTTCCACAGGAGGAGCCACACTTCCAGCACTATTTACTGTAGCGCTCGGAGCAGACTCTCTGCCTGCAACATCCACTGCGGTTACATAGAAGGCGAAGTTGCCGCCTTGTGCTGCATATGCAGAGAATGATCTGGATTCACCAGTCAGGACAACCTGACCCTGGTTCTGGAATCCTCCACCGTTCACAGAACGGTACAAACGATAACCCACGACATCATTTTCAGGTGTGGCATTGAATGTAATGACAGCTCTGTCACCCGAGGTTGAGATTCGTACGTTACCCGGTGCATCAGGAGCTTTACCGTTATCTGTTCTTGGATCAATCTGTGTCGGCATGTCTGCATCAGCATCTTCAGGAAGATAATAAGCAAGAGACTCATGTCGACTCATACGTGTGAATGCATTTTGCAATTCTTTGATGAGATCCGAGATTGGCTTTTTACGCTTGATTACTGTTTTTTCTTTCAACATGTCCGAAGGTGTTCCGTCACGCGGAATATAATTTACACCATTGTAAGTGATGTATTTGGCTTTGGCGACACCATCATCGCTATCCTTCGGAACAAACTTGCTGTTGAAAATATCTGTAACAAATTTGTCAGTCATGGATGTTGGCAACTTGCCGCTGTAAGCTGATACTGTACGCGTTTCGATGCCAGATGGTTTTTTGAACGAATCCGTGACGAACAGATCTTTTTGCGTATCGATCACTTCATTCAGGATTTTCGACCACAGTTGCTGCGCACGTTTTCGCTGTGATTTGCTTTCCAGCGTATTTACCGGCTGTTTGTATCCAACCCACACGCCAAGTGTGACATCTGGTGTATAACCTTCAAACCAGACATCTGCATAGTTTTGAGTGGAACCCGTTTTACCTACAATCGGTACACTCTTCGAATATTTGTAATTCTCACGTACTTTATCTGCCGTTCCTTCTGTAATAACGGTGCGCAGCATATCCGTCATGAGGTATGCTGTCTGCTCCGAGAAGGCTTGAACAGGTTCAGTATCGTGTTTATAGACGATGTTGCCTTTGGAATCTACAATTTTGCTAATCATGTAGGAATCGTTATATACACCATTATTGGCGATGGCACCATAGGCACTGGTCAGTTCTTCAACGGTTACACCGTACTGGAGACCTCCGAGAACACCAGTCTGAGCCTGATAGTCTTCCTTCTGAATGGTGGTGATTCCTAATTTCTTGGCAAAGGCCCATGCTTTGTCGATTCCGACTTCTTCATTGAACAACTTCAAAGCCGGTATATTAAGTGAATAGTTCAGTGCTCTGCGGGCCGTAACAAGGCCTTGGTAACGGTTATTGGCATTCTTTGCAATGTGGTACCCGCTCGGACCGCTTTTCAAAATAATCGGTGAGTCATCAATAATTGAAGCTGGCTGAACAAGACCTTCATCTAACGCAGGAAGATAAGCGGCTATAGGTTTCATCGTTGAACCTGGCTGACGTATCATCTGCGTTGCGTAGTTCATCTGTTCATCCTGGAAATCCCGTCCCTCAATCATGCCCAGAATAGCACCCGTTTTGTGATTAATCAGCATGGCAGCAGTTTGTTCTTTCCCTTTGACAGGATCATCTGCTGAGAAGTTGCTGTCATCTTCCGCAATGGTACGCATCGTTTTGTAGATACTTTTGTTGATGGTTGTGTAAATGCGATATCCACCTGTCCGCAGTTGCGTCTGAGCTTCTTCTAATAATGCACTGCTTTCCTTCTGAGGTGTATCTGCATCTGTACCTTTGTCAGTAGATTCCGCTGTATCGGAATTCAACTGTTTCATCAAAATCTGTGCAGCTTGTCGTTCCGTTTCCATCATAAGATATGGATAAGTGTTGTAAGCTTTGATGGTCTTCGGAGCGAGTGAGCTTTTGATATCAAAAGCAAGAGCCTCGTCATACTCGGACTGATTGATTTTGCCCAGTTCAAGCATACGGCGCAGTACCAGATGCTGACGGTTGATTGCGCGGTCAAAATTTTCCTCTACAAAATCACCCTTACCGTTAAAAGCGGAGTAAGAGGAGGGGAGTTGAGGCAATCCAGCAAGATAAGCAGCCTGAGCAATGTTGATTTTTTCCAGATCGTTAATATTGAACAATCCTTTGGCGGCCGCTTTGATTCCATAAACGTTGTAACCGCTGGAACCATTACCAAAAGGAACTTTGTTCAGATAGGCTGTCATGATCTCGTCTTTGGTCAGGAAACGTTCGAGTCGAAGTGAGAGCAAGATTTCTTTCACTTTCCGATCTTCCGTGCGATCCAGATTCAAAAACACACGCCGTGCCAATTGCTGAGTCAGTGTACTACCACCGGTTTGTACTGATTCTTTCAGCACTTTTTGTTTCACGGCACGTAGTGTTCCGCTCATGTCTACACCTTTATGTTCGTAAAAATGATTGTCTTCAATCGAAATGACTGCATCAATAACCTTTTGTGGAATCTGGTCCGTAGTGACCGGACGCCTGTCTTCTTCCGTACGTAACTGACCGATCGGACTGCCGTCGGCAAAGTAAGCAAAGCCTGTGATGGAGTTTTCGCTGACTTTTTGTTCAATCAGGGCCCTTGAACGGACAGGCTCGTCTTTCACAATGGAACTGACGTAACCCATCAAAGCACCGCCTACAAATAGTGCCCCCATAAATCCAAGGACAACCATCCATTTGACGAAACTTCCCAGTCTGCGGACAAAGCTGCGTTTGCGTACAGGCTGTTCATCGGGCTTTTTCTTATTAACATCAACCATTCAGTGTCTTCCTCCTTTTAACAGCACTTATTATAGCATAAAAAGGCGGGTTTGCATGCCTGAGAAATACAAGTAATGGTCGAAATTTGCCATTCTGCCATGCTTTATGCTATATATCATGCGATATTGAAGCACATTTCATGAGTTGTATGCCAAAATAAGCAGGCCACCTCCATGCTGAGGTGCATAGGGTGGCCTGAATGATGTGTCGTATTTGAGGTCTTCTATATTAGGTTTTAAAGCGTTGAATCAGTTCTAGCAGTTCCTGGGTGAGATTAGCGAGAGAGGCAGAGGCCGCCGTAATCTCTTCCATGGATGCGAGTTGTTCTTCTGAGGCAGAGGCCATACGAGTTGCGTGATCTGCTGTCTCATGACCAATGGTTTTGAGTTGCACTAACGTGGCATCAACCTGCTGTGATCCAGCTGACATCTGCTGCGCAATGGCTGAGACATGTTCAATCTGCTCATTCACATCTGTAATCTGTGATGAGATGGAGAGGAATAGTTCACCGCTCTCATTAATCACTTCGGATATATGGCTAACCTCGGCATTTCCCTGTTCCATATTTTCAACGAGAGAAAGGACCTCTTGCTGAACATTATGAATTAATGCTGCAATCTGCGCTGCTGATGTTCTGGATTGTTCGGCCAGATTACGAATCTCAGAAGCGACAACACCGAACCCGCGCCCGTGTTCCCCTGCACGTGATGCTTCAATGGAAGCATTAAGTGCAAGAAGATTGGTTTGACGGCTAACTTCCGTGATCATGCCTGTAATATGGCCAATCTCTTCAGAACGTTGTCGGAAATTCTCCAGTGCGGTCATGGACGTCTGTACAGAAGAGGTGGCACTATCGACCATACGCATGGCGGACTGAATCTTATCAGTTCCAACCGTTGTTCGCTCAGCCACCGCTCGTGATGAATCGGATACATCGGAGGCGGCTTGTGCAATTCTTCCGATCCCTACAGATATTTCATTCATGGAACGAGAGGACTCTTGCAGCTCCTGCACCTGTCTGCCTGCTTTATCTGCAACTTCCACTCCTGTTAATGCAATCAGTTCGGCAGCTTTACCTGTTTCTTCAGCACCTGCGGTTAACTGTTGAGAGGTAGAGCCCACAGAAAGGGCATGTTCGGAAATAACCGATATGGTATGACGCAGTGTATCCATCATCTGATTCATATGACCCGCCATGACGCCGAATTCATCTTTGGAGCGTACAGGTAACTTTTGTGTCAAATCTCCGCCAGCGAGCTGTCCAGCGACGATGTTGACTTGATTCAACTGTCTCACAATCGAGAGGATGGTGTAAGTAACCACACCTGCAAGCAGAAGTACTGCCAGTGCGGCAATCAGTATGGACCAGTTCAAGCTGTCATAGAAGGGTTGAAGGATATGGCTCTTTGGCAGCGCTGATACAAGATACCAGTTTGAATCCGTCCCTTGTAACCTGGCAGGCTCAGCAATAAACAGTTCTTCCCCTACTTCAGGGTCAGTGGCGTAAAACTGAGACTCGCCAGACTGGATACGCTGGATGACCGTCTTCATATCAGATGGAATGACGGCTCCTTCATGAGCCAGTTCCGGTTTGGAGCCGTGTGCAGCAATCTGTCCTTCGCTCGTAATAAGCATGGCATAACCCTGATCCGGATTAAGTGATGCTATGTTTTGCTGAAAACGATCAATGGTAAAGTCGGCCCCAACAATGCCGAGAAAAGTATTGTTTTCATCTAATAGGGGGAGGACAATCGAAACGAGTAGTGTTTCTTTTCCGCCAACCGTGTAGGTAACAGGTTCGGACCAATAGATGGATTTGGTTTTCTTTGGCTGCTGATAGTAAGTACTAGTTTCACCGCTTCCCTCATAGGTAGTCAGAGGTTCAAAATGTAGAGAGTTGCCATCGCGTATAACGTACGGAACGAATCGCCCCGTATCATCATCATATTCTTCTTTGTTGACATGATCGGCATCATTCCCATCAAAGGCATTAGGTTCCCAGCCCGTATAGAAGCCAAAAACTTTCTCATCCTTTCTCAGATACTGCTCAAGGAGTCTAGCGACTTCCTCGCGATTGAGTGAGCCGTTCTGGGCGGCATCCAATAACGTAGTACTCATGGTGTCCAATGTGTTTTTGACCTGATTAATGTCTGTCATAAACTCGTTCGTAGCCCGATTTGCAGCCTGTCCAGCAACGCTTTCACCGTACTGGAGGCTCTTGTCGTAAATGGACTTGGTGTTAAATGCAATCAGGGCTCCAATACAGCAGAGTAACACAACTCCGAGTAGAAGTCCGAGCTTAACAGCAAGCTTGCGATTGCGAAAAAAATGCATGCTTTTATTCCCCCTCGATGTCTCTCTTGTGATGCTTATATGGATCAGTGCTTCTCCTAAAGGGAGGTTATATTTTATATCGATATTCGAGGTTCTATAATGAAGATAAATCGAAAAAAAAGCATAGAAAAACAGCTGCCGAGAAAATCTCGACAGCTGTTTGGATTGAAACTTTAATGTGATTGCAACGATTAACGGTTGTAGAACTCGACGATTTGTTTTTCATCGATGTCTTGGGACAATTCAGCGCGCTCAGGCAAGCGGATGAATTTACCTTCTACAGCTGCTTCGTTGTATTCAACGTATGCTGGAAGATGCGAACGGCCTTCCAAAGCTTCTTTAACGGAAGAAAGAGCGCGGCTCTTCTCACGCAAGCCGATTACATCGCCAGTGCTTACTTGGTAAGAAGCGATATCGACTTTTTTGCCGTTTACAGTTACGTGACCGTGTGCTACCAACTGACGCGCTCCAGCGCGGGAGTTAGCAAACCCAAGGCGGTAAACGAGGTTGTCAAGGCGACACTCAAGCAAGAACATGAAGTTCTCACCGGCAATACCTTGCATTTTTTGAGCTTTAGAGAACAGTGTGCGGAATTGCTTCTCGCCCAAACCGTACATGTGGCGCAATTTTTGTTTTTCTTGCAATTGCATACCGTAGTTGCTCATTTTTCTGCGTTGGTTAGCTCCGTGCTGACCTGGAGGGAAAGGACGTTTCAATTCTTTGCCTGTTCCGCTAAGGGAAATGCCGAGGCGACGGCTCAATTTAAATTTAGGACCAGTGTAACGTGCCATGTTTAAAGTAGCTCCTTTTTAGTTAAAGTTCATATTAGGGCTCTGTTTGCGCTCCAATTTGTTGATGCGGGCTTGACCTCGCATAGAACGATCAGGAAAGTTCAGCCGCTGTCCTGAAAGCAACAAAAAGAATGAGGGTGACACAACCGGTAATGCCCAAATTTAAAGACCCATTAGTAGTCTTCATCAACAATTTATATTACAGTTTAAGAGAACCAAAGTCAAGCGCAGAATAAAAGCAAAAAAACGTCTAAATTTGTCGATAGGTCGTTGGGCCTAAAATAATGGGACAATTTTCTGAAATATGGATGCAAAAAAGCTTTAAACAGAGTAAAATAGATTGTATCTTAACTTTAAATCATCTTTATGTAACAAGGTTATCGCAAAGAATTTGCAGGTTTGCGATAACGTCTGCAGATTAATGCATCCTGGTGGATGCAAAAACGGTGCAAAGGAGCGCCTGACATGTTAGAACATCTAAGAAGTTTACCTGCCAGCTTGAATTCACGAAGTTCGGGCGATTCCGCATCTTTTGCCGCTTCTCGTTCTCATGAAGAGCATGTGTTGTGGATGCAAAAAATGGATATCACACCTTTTGATTTTTCATATTTGGGCAGCTTGCTAGAGCAGGCATACAGTGACTGGAACTCCAGAGTGGGTTCAAGCCTTGCCAGGACAATCTTTTACAGCGTGTGGAACACGGAAGGCGATTGCATAGGATACGATAGGGATCTTGAAGCTGATCCGGGCGTGGATGCACGCAGGCTGGTATTGGAATGTTTGGATAAGAGACAGGTTCTGTCCCTTAAAGGGACAAGCGAACGCGGTGAATATCTTATAATAACACATCCCTTATTCTCCAGAACGAACAAGGATATGTTTGCCGTATTCACTGCTGTGATCTATGAATCCAATCGATATGAAACGTCTGAAGCTGTGGTTCAATCTGAGGCATTGCATTATCACACCTGCTTTTACCGAAGATTTGAATACATATTTATGACGGACCTTTTACATGCTCATGAACAAACTGCACGTGAGGAACACCGGAGGTCCATCCTCTTTCAGATTGTCCAGCGAATGCATGACAAAATGGATGTCGAGGCCATATTGGATGAGGTATTTGACAGTATGGACTACTTGTACCCGGCCACTTATATCAAATTGTATATGTCCCAGGATCAGAGTAACTCTGATCCGCGGATTAAACCGTTGCTTGTCCATGAGCGAGGAGAAGATATATGTGTGCGTTCATTTATGGAAGGCAAGCTGATCGTTGCTCGCTCAGATGATGCAGAGAACCGCATTGTAGATGTAGGGATTCCGCTGAAAGGCAAGCAAGGCATATACGGTGTGTTCCATATCGAAATGAATGAAGAGATTATGGAAGAATCGGATCTGCAATTGATTACGATGATGGTAGACACCGCAGGCACGGCCTTTGAGAACGCCAAATTACACGAGCAATCCAATATGTTAATTCAGGAACTTCGTTTAATTAATGATCTTACACAGCGGTTGAACAAGAGTCTGCATCTTTCGGAGATCTATCAATTGTCTGAGCAAGAGTTAAAAGAAATATTCCAGGCTGAAACGTGTTGCATTCTTCAACTCAATGACAGTACGAATGACTTCGAAGTCATGTCATCCAACGTAAAAGATGTTTTTCACCAATCCTTTTCTGTAGACTACGGTATCGCAGGATTGGTGTATCGAACAGAGGAACCGCTTATTATACCCAATTATGCGCAATATAATAAAGTATCCTCCTTTTTCATGGAAGATACGGGGTCCATGTCACTGATCGCATCTCCGATCAGAGTTAATGGTGAAGTGAAGGGTGTCATTTTGCTGGGACATAGTAGAGAGCATTATTTTTCATATGATAACTATCGACTCTTACAGATGTTATCCATTCATATCGGGATTGCCTTGTCGAATGCTACGCTGCATGCTGAGGTACGACGATTGGCTAATCTGGATATGTTGACAGGTCTGTACGTGAGGCATTATCTGGATAGTGTGATTCACGAGCGGCAGGCTCATGAATTCTGTGGTTCCCTCATTGTGGTGGATATTGATCAGTTCAAACAGGTGAATGATACATTCGGACACCAGACGGGGGATCAAGTATTGAAACAAGTGAGTGAGATCGTTACCAGCTCTGTTCGCCCGCAGGATGTCTGCGCCAGATGGGGTGGAGAAGAACTGGCGATCTATATGCCACAGGTGAGTGTAAGGCAGGCGCTGGATTACGCGGAAGTGATTCGAAAGAGAGTCGCGGAAGAGACCAGACCGCTTGTCACGGTATCCAGTGGCATCGCAGAGTGGAATTGGATGGATGAAAAGGTCAGTGTAGAGTCATTGTTTTATCGGGCTGATATGGCTTTGTACAGCGCGAAGAATGGTGGTCGGAACAGAATCGTTGTAGAGGAACAGAATGTAACGCGTTAAGAGAGAACCATTCCAATTGCGGAGTCGTTCTCTTTTTTTTGTGCATCGGAGATCAAGTTGTGTATAGAAGGAAGTATAAGCGTATACGGGCGGGGCAATCTATGGAGAAAGTTCATGGAAGGGTGAAGATAGACATGCTTAACCGCCGTTCGGTACGTACATTATGGTTATTTGTGAGCATCGTGATTATTGGTGTTCCGGGTTGTGGGTTCCAGCGAGATCAAACGCCTGAAGAGGTTTTTTCCCTGGCTTTATCGGGGATAGCGGGAAAAGAAACGTTGAGTTTTGAAGGAGAAGCAGGACTTCGCCGGGAGAACAGTGGACTGTTCGAGAATCAGTTTAAATTCGAAGGCAAGCTGGAGAATCATGATCGCCTAACCCTTCAGACGCGATTACCTGGAGAAGTAACTGCTGTGGGCACAGGCATTCAGACAACTGCCGTAAAAAATAACGGACAGCCCAGTGGGTTTAGCGCCTCTTTCGAGCGGAAACAAGGGCAATGGATGGCATTGTCAGCGCAACATGAGCCGCTGCGTGGTTCTCTTTCCCGCTTCAATCCAATAGCCCAAATGGAGAAGATCGATAAGATGAACAAAACCATCAAATCCGAATATGGGTCCGGTCGTCGAACCAGAATATTACGGATTGAACTTGCACCGGAAGACGCCAAAACATGGGCTGTAGCCCAGCTAAACGACGAGATGAACGCCATTCGGGCAGAATATATGCATAAGGCAGCAACGGTGAAAGGGGCGCGTAAGGAGAAGCTGGAGAAGGATCTGGACAACGTTTGGAAACAGGGTGAAACAACGATGCAACAGATGATGAAACAAGCGAGCGTACAGACGGTATATCATCTCACCGTAGACCGGAAGAGCAGTCTGCCTCTTCGCTTATCCTCTGAAAGTCAGGTGAGTTATACGGACAACAACCGTAAAAGTAACAAAGAAGCCCTTGTCACCGATGTAAACTTCAAGTCATATCAATAAACGAAGTGAGGGACTGCCTGCTGACGGAATGACTGTTCGCGTGCTACAATAGTATCGTAATTTACCGTTGTTCAATTCAAGCATGGCAGATGACAGGAGGTTTTTAACAAGATGAAGGACCCAAGAATTCAAAAGCTTGCAGCAAGCCTGGTGGGCTATTCTGTAGATGTACAGCCTGGTGAAAATGTATTGGTTGAGATGATTGGATCGGAACGTGATCTGATTAACGCCATCATTGAAGAGGTAGGCAAAAAAGGTGGTAACGTCTTTGTACAGTTGACCGATAAAACCGTACAGCGTGCGATGCTGAAAAATGCGACAGAAGAAATGATGAAGACGTGGGCAGAGATTGATCTGAACCGGATGAAGCAGATGGATTGTTATATCGGTATTCGTGCGGGAGAAAATGTGAATGATCTGTCCGATGTGCCGGAAGAAAAAATGAAAATGTACAATGCATTGTACTCCCACCCGGTACATAGTGAACAGCGTGTCAAACATACGAAATGGGTTGTGCTTCGTTACCCTAACGCAAGTATGGCGCAACTCGCCAATACGAGTACAGAAGCGTTTGAAGATTTCTATTTCGACGTATGTAACCTCGATTACGCCAAAATGGACAAAGCGCAGGACTCACTCGCTAACCTGATGAAGCGGACGGACAAAGTTCGTATCACGGGACCAGGAACAGAGCTGAGCTTCTCCATCAAAGATATTGGTGCAGAGAAATGTTCTGGACAAAAAAATATTCCGGATGGCGAAGTGTACAGTGCCCCTGTGCGTAATTCCGTGAACGGAACGATTAGTTATAACACGCCAACGCTGTACAACGGAGTAACATTTGAGAATATCAAGTTCACGTTTGAGAATGGAAAAATCATTGAAGCGACAAGCAACGATACAGAGCGTTTGAATGAAATTCTGAATTCGGATGAGGGTGCTCGTCATATCGGTGAATTCGCAATTGGGTTCAACCCGCATATTCTGCATCCGATGAAAGATATTCTGTTCGATGAAAAAATCGCAGGCAGCTTGCACTTTACACCAGGGCAGGCTTACGAAGAAACAGACAATGGCAACCGCTCGTCCATCCACTGGGATCTGGTGTTAATCCAGCGTCCAGATTATGGCGGCGGAGAGATTTATTTTGACGATGTTCTGATTCGTAAAGACGGTATTTTTGTTATTCCTGAGCTGGAATGCCTGAATCCGGACCGTTTGAAGTAGGAACAGGATTTTGCTGTTGCTAGGAAAGCGGATTCACGGTATCATGTAGTGGTAATTAATAGATGATACCAATCGTAAAAAGACGGAGGGATTCCTATGTCGAGTAATAACGCGGCTGTAGTGGAAATTGCTCAAACAGCAGGCAAGTTTACTTCTTCAATCGTGCTTCATTCGGAGAACAAGTATATCGATGTGAAAAGTATTCTCGGATTGTTTACAACGCTGATCAGCACGCATAGCTATGAACTGCATGTTCATGGTCCAGATGCAGTTGAAGCAAAAGCAGCCATGTCAGAAGTATTTGCCAAGCATGGACTGAATGTAAGCATCGCATCTGAGTAATAACTCTCAAGAAGCACCTCTGCCTTTTTTGGCAGGGGTGTTTTTTGGCATAGCATGACCTGAATGCGCATCTGGACGGGACTGGAACAGGAGGATTTTTCTTTAACAGAAGGCTTAACTTTGCGGGCTTATTTTGGTCAGGTTCTTGTATTAGCTCTTCATTTCGTCTAATATTAGAGGTAGAACGTCTTTACGCGATTTTTGGGACATAGGGGGGAAAAATGCATGACTTCATCTGATCTGCAGGACCAGCTGAATTTGAAAGCGATCAGTCTTCTTCAAGAAGATGCAGATAAAATACAGAAGCTTATTGAAGTACAGATGGAGAATCTGGCTACCCGCTACTGCCCTCTCTATGAGGAAGTATTGGATACACAGATGTATGGGTTCTCCAAGGAAGTTGATTTTGCTGTTCGTGCAGGGCTCCTTCCAGAAGGTGCAGGTAAGCAGCTGGTTAGCGCGCTTGAGCGGAATTTGGCAATTCTATATGAAGCCTTGAACAAGAAGAATGAGCAATAGCCTGCAAATGCGCGGGTCAGAATAGAAGGCATGCAGGCGTTATGCATGCTTTTTTTGTGCGTCTGAATGGGGATAGGGCTGCAAGTCAGCCGGAAGGCGTATACAAGCAAAGAGACAGCACCGAATGCGAATTCGGGCTGCCTCTTGTGGCTTGTTTATTTAATGCCGGCTTGGTGAAGGCCCGGTTACACCAGGAAGAAGGATACGCCGAGTATGATATATACCACGAGCAGGAGTAGGCCTTCGTACCAATTTGTTGAACCATCTTGGGTAATGGACTTCGCAATAAACACGGAGACGCCGATGGCGACCAGTTCAATCGTTGTAAATACGATATCCATGGTTCTTCCTGTGAAGTAGCTGACAAAAATCAGTACAGGGGCAACAAAGAGCGCGATCTGCAAGCTGCTGCCGACCGCAATCTCAACGGCGGCTCCAATTTTATTTTTCATGGCAAGCATGATCGCTGCACTGTGTTCGGCCGCATTACCGATAATGGCCACAAGGAATGCACCGACGAACAGTTCGCTAAGACCAAATTCGGAAGTGAAGACTTCGAGAGTGCCCACCAGCCATTCACTGACAAAGGCAACCATGACCGTTGCGAGTACCAGATAGAGAATAGATTTTTTCTTGGACCATGCCGGAGCATGTTCATGCGGTAGTTCTTCATCGCGATCCTCCGTGACATCTGCAAGATACTTCTTGTGCGTCACCATGGAGAAGAGTAACCAGGCAATATACGCGAGAATGAGCAATCCGGCTACGATGAGACTTAGTGTATTGGTGTCTTTCTGTGTAATGGAATGTGTATTGAGAAAGACTGCCGGAATAAACAGGGCAATGATGGCAACAATCATCAGGGATCCATTCAGACCTGCGAGTGAAACATTATAATTCTGAATTTTGAACTTGAGTCCTCCGGCAAAAATACTTAACCCGAGCACTAACAGCAGATTTCCGATGATGGAACCTGTCAGACTTGCTTTGACCATGTCGAACAGTCCCTCTTTCACGAGGAAAATGGCAATGATCAATTCGGCGGCATTGCCGAAGGTCGCATTCAGGAATCCACCTAGCCGTTGTCCGGCGTAATGGGCTACATTTTCGGTGGCTTTGCCTAAAAATCCGGCCACAAAAATAACCGAAATGGCTGATATCACGAACTGTAGAATCGAATCCCATTTCAAGTAGTGGGCGACGGCACTGAGTGCAAAGAACGCAATCAGCAAAATGGATGAAATCCGGTTTCTCACAACAAACACCTCGGTTATAAAATATTTTGTTTTTGATTTGCATTGAAAAATGCTTATGAGATTATTTTCATATTTCAATATAACCAAATGGTGGTAGGTTGTAAACGCATCTTTTTGAGTTTAATTTGCTTTTTGGGGTGGAAAGGATTTAAAATACGAGTAACGAAGTGAAGGAGGATGTGGCATGGCAGAACAACTTCAACTGGAGAGCGGAAACATCCGGATTGCCGATGACGTGGTTGCGAAAATTGCCGGAATGGCTGCAATGGAAACGCCCGGAATTGCCGCAATGTCTGGAGGTTTGTCAGAGGGCTGGGCGAAGCGACTCAGCGGTAAAAACGTACAGAAAGGCGTGAGCGTTGAGGTCGGCCAGCTGGAAGCAGCCATTGACCTGCGCATCATCGTCCTGTACGAAACCCCGATTCATGAAGTTTCCCGTATGCTTCAGCAGAACGTAAGAGAAGCGGTAGAGACCATGACCGGATTACGCGTGGTTGAAGTCAATGTAAAGGTAGAAGGCGTATCTTTCAAAGGCGACGATCTGTAGACATCGCAATCCGCGATGAAGGACAGAAGCATCATAATCCTGTTTTTCATCTTGATAGACAGTGTGTTCCAAAGACAAACAAAAAAAGCTGCGCATCCAATCGGGTGCACAGCTTTTTTTATGTTTTTTTCTTTTGAACTGGGTAACTGTTCCGCTTCTGAAGGAATAGCCCGTTTATCGAATCCGACGGATGGATTCCCGTGAACGAAGAGCAGGAGAGGTACGCGTCTGTGTCTGTACAGTCACGGACTTGGTTTTCTCTTCCTTGATCACGTCGAGATTGTTGGTGCGCGAGATACTGAGCAGGATGCCCATGGCAACCATCATAACAAAGAGAGAGGTCCCCCCATAACTGATAAACGGAAGCGTGACCCCCGTCACCGGAATGGTCTGAGTTACACCACCGATGTTGATAAATGCCTGAATCGCGATCAATCCCATAATGCCAATGCCCACCAATGTTCCGAATGGATCGGGACAGCGCAGAGAGACAATAATTCCTCGCCAGATGAAGTACAGGTAAACGAGCAGGAATAGTGTACTTCCGATGAACCCGAGTTCTTCACCAATCACGGAGAAAATAAAGTCATTATACGCATTTGGCAAGTAGTGCAGCTTCATCGTACCTTGTCCAATTCCGGAACCTGTCATACCGCCATCACCAATGGCAACAAGGGAACGGTAGAGGTTAAGACTTCCGCCATTAATGTCGGATAATGGATCCAGGAAAGCTTGAATACGTCCGATCTTGTAATTCTGCTCCGCAGTGACTGCTGTTGCAGTGGTCGTTGCGTCCGAAGGAGACGCGGAAGAAAACAGGGAATTCACTCCAAACGCCAGTGCCCCACCGAGTACAACCAAGAGTATTGAACCCAGGATATGTTTCATACTGGCTCCACCGGCATAGATCAAGAGACCACAAGTGGACACCAGAATGAAGGTGGTACCGAAGTCTGGTTGCAGCATAATCAGTCCTGCGATGAATCCGACGATGAACAAGACGGGAAAATACCCTGTCTTGAAAACCCTGAATTTCTCACCTTTTTTGGTAATCAGAGCAGAAAGATATAAAATGATAGCAATTTTTGCGAACTCTGCAGGCTGAATACTGAAACCAAAAATATAAATCCAGCTTCGTGCACCGTTCAATACCGCGCCTGTGACCAACACAATCACCAGCATGACCGTAGTCAGCAGGAAAAAGGGGGCATAGAGTTTTTTGTACTTGTTGAAGCGGATATTCATGGCAAAAAACATGCCAAATAGACCGATAATCGCCCACATAAGTTGTTTTTTCGTGAAGTAAAGGGCATCATTGTTAAATCTTTCGCTTGCGATTGCAATGCTGGAACTGGAGCTGAACACCATCACCAGTCCGAAGCCCACCAACAATAAAGTGAGGATTAGCAGTTGAAAATCCGGCGTGCCTCTCTTCGTTTTCGTTTGGGCCGTTTGTTGTTTCATCGTTTGGCCCAGCCTATGCTTCCAGCAGTTCTTTGAGCTGCTGTAATTTTTCGGCTGCCAGCTTCACGACTGGCTGTGGAACGGAAGAGTCATAATCCAGACCGTGAGGGAAGGTGGCTTTGCCAAGATAAACGGCTTCAACAGCAAGAACGGTATCCGGTTTTTCCAATTTGCCTTCCACTGCGCGGGTATTAATGCGTACAAAGTATTCTGATTTGGTTTGTTCATCTTCAATTTTGTAGTCATATGTAGCACGGTAATATTCCCATTGCCACCGGACAAATCCGACTTTCTCGGCGCTCTCATCCAGGTATGCCAAGTCGCTCTTCAAGCCATCCAAGCCTGTATTCTCAAAAATCATAAGCGTTTGATCCTCCTCATAAGCTTCCGAGTATAATTTCTCGAGTATTTCTCTAGTTCATGATAGTATGTTTCCCCTTCCCGTGCAAGCTTTCCAGAGGCGTTTCGTATCGGTTTTCTTCCAATTCTGCTACAATATACAGCAATAGGTTTGAAGAGGAAGGTTCGGGCTTGCTATAAGTCCCGTTCAAGATTGAAAGGGTGGAGAGACATGACTAATAATATATGGTGGGAAGATCTGCAGATCCACATGGTGGAATGGCGGCGTCACCTTCATCGCAATCCAGAGGTTTCCTTTCATGAGGAGAAGACATCCTCTTTTGTTGCGGATATGTTGGAGAGTTTTGGCGTTGAAGTGAGGCGCCATGTCGGTGGGCATGGTGTCATTGGTACAATCCGTGGGGACAACCCGGGTCCTGTCGTCATGCTGCGAGCCGATATGGACGCATTGCCAATTCAGGATGAGAAGAACATCGAGTATGCGTCACAACAAGCAGGTGCGATGCACGCATGCGGCCACGATGGTCATATCTCCATCTTGCTAGGTACGGCATTGTATTTCAGCCGTCACAAGCAGGAGATCCGAGGCGAGATTCGTTTTCTGTTCCAGCCAGCAGAAGAATTGCTTCCGGGTGGTGCAGTCCAGGTCATTGCAGATGGGGCGCTTGAAGGCGTGGATGTCATATACGGCATTCATCTGTGGACCCCGCTGCCGGTAGGTGTTGTTGCCAGCAAAGCAGGACCGATGATGGCCGCGGCGGACGATTTTTATATTGAGATCAAAGGTAAAGGTGGACATGGCGGGATGCCGCAATCCACGATAGATAGTCTAATCGCGGGTTCTGCGCTTGTAATGCAGCTTCAGACCGTTGTTAGTCGTTCGGTTGATCCATTGCAACCGGCGGTGCTGACCATTGGTACAATGCAGGCGGGCTCTGCTCAGAATGTAATTGCAGAGCAATGCAAAATGAGCGGTACGGTAAGAACGTTTGATGAAGAGACCCGCAATGGGATGAAAGAACGAGTACTTACTATGGTGGACCAAACAGGGGCAGCGTACGGCGCAGAGACTCAAGTGAAATATATTATGGGATATCCACCTGTGGTGAACGATGAGCAGGAGACAGCGCGTTTCTTCAGAGAAGCTACAGAATTATTTGGGGCAGAACGAGTGCAAGCATCCCCGATGCTGATGCCAGCGGAAGACTTTGCGTATTATCTGCAAAAGGTTCCAGGGTGCTTTATGTTTGTTGGAGCAGGCAACCCGGATAAAAATGCGATCTATCCGCATCATCATCCGATGTTTGATTTTGATGAAGATGCGATGCAGACTGCCGTGAGATTATTTGTCGCCATGGCTAAGGGTTACACAGCCGAATGACTTTAGAAGCAGTTGGGCATCCTGTTCATACCGAGGTATGGGCAGGATGTTTTTTTTGATTTTTATAGAGTTTTTGAACTCTCAATTATAGAGGTTCATTTTCGGAAGCTACCGAAACTGGACTTTTTTGTGATAGGAGGAAGGCTTCAAATGGAAGGAACAGAACATATGCTAAGGACAGATGCTTGTATCGTTCAACGAGATTTTACAGTTTTGCTGGAAGTGGGCCACCCCGGATTCGAAAGAGCAAGAGAGCAACTTGGGATGTATTCAGAACTGGTTAAGACACCGGCAGCGTTTCATACTTACCGAATCACTCCGTTATCGCTCTGGAATGCGGCTGCGCTGGGATGGAATGCAGATCAGGTCATCGCAAGTCTGGAACGGGTCTCGCGCTGGAATGTGCCTGCTGCACTCATACAGGATGTTCAAAGAATCATGAATCAATATGGCAAATTAAAGCTGCATTCCGAAGCAGATCACACCAAAATGCGCCTTTATAGTGAGGATGAGCGGTTGCTGGATGAATTAAGCGGATTAAAAACGATAGCTGCTTTTCGTATGGAACGCAGGGATGCTCATGAACTTCTGCTCCCAGGAGAACAGCGAGGGTTATTGAAAAGGGAATTAACACGATTGGGTTACCCCGTACTTGATTACATGGGATATCGGGAGGGAACCAAGCTTTCATTCCAATGGCGAACCAATGATTCAGTCAATCATTCAGAGCGATTTGCGCTGCGTGCTTACCAGAGAGAGGCTGTGGATGCATTTGAAGGCAGTGAGGGGATGGGAGGAAGTGGATTACTCGTACTTCCTTGCGGAGCAGGCAAAACGGTCATTGGCATGGCGGTGCTGGAGCGGCTTCAATGTGAATGCCTTATTTTGACGTCCAATACAACGTCTGTGCGACAGTGGATTCAGGAAATTCAAGACAAAACCACAATTACCAGCGAACAGATTGGTGAGTATTCAGGTCAGAAAAAACAGGTGAAACCTGTGACTGTAGCTACATATCAGATTCTTACACACCGGAAATCAAAGGAGGCTGATTTTACCCATATCAAACTGCTCAGTGAGCGGCAATGGGGGCTGATCATATATGATGAAGTACATTTACTGCCAGCGCCGGTGTTCCGTGCAACTGCGGATATTCAAGCTACGCGAAGGCTGGGATTGACGGCTACATTGGTTCGAGAGGATGGCTGTGAACAGGATGTATTTTCACTGATAGGTCCAAAGCTCTATGATATGCCGTGGAAACAACTGGAGCAGCAAGGCTGGATTGCTGATGTACAATGCCAAGAGATCCGTATCCCGTTTTCCCCGGAACTAAGGTCGAATTATTTGCAAGCCGAGGTTAAGCACCAATTTCGATTGGCTGCCGAGAATCCGGCGAAGGTACGTGTGGTTAAGCGTTTGCTGGAACGTCATCGGGATTTACCCGCGCTAGTCATTGGACAATATCTGGACCAACTAGAGTTGATTGCCCGGGAAATTGAAGCACCTCTGATCTCGGGGAACATGTCACAGCAGGAGCGGATTAAATGGTTTGCCGCTTTTCGACGTGGAGAGATCAAAACGATAGTGGTATCCAAGGTTGCCAATTTTGCTGTGGATCTGCCTGATGCTGCTGTTGCGCTTGAAATATCCGGGAGTTTCGGTTCAAGACAGGAAGAAGCACAGCGGTTGGGAAGAATTTTGAGACCAAAAGCAGGGGAGAACAAAGCATATTTCTATGCGTTGGTATCGGAGGATAGCAAGGAACAGGAGTTTGCATTAAACCGTCAGATGTTCTTGGTGGAACAGGGATATGAATATGCCATCGTCCATGAGAACGAATAGTTCATTTATACTTGCGATAAGAGGAGGGAATGGGATATGTCTTCATCTGGACCAATAGATGAGCCTGTGGTACTGAACCTTGATTCATGGTCAAAGCTTACTTTGGTGGAGCAAAAAGTGCTTGGTGCAATTTTTCACAAACATGCCGGCCAGCCTTTTTCATCTCTCCTGCCGCGAGAACAGTGGGCCAGCGAAGGGTTAAGTGTCGCAGAGGCCAGTTCTTCATTCGCCAACCTTAGGCAGCAAGGATGGATTGAATCTGTATATAAGAGTTGGGGGGAGCGATTATTCTATATTCCTGCCTCGCTGATGGAGACATTAACGATTGTTTACGCGCAAAGAGTGGGCATAACCGTTAAACAAAATACAAATCTTACGCATGTACTACAGGAGGGAAAGTCGGATATTGCTCCAGAACTTCTTCATCTGATTGCTTGGATCGAGAGAGAAGGACTTCCTTTGACAGGTAAGGGCACGATACATAAGAAAACAGTTCAGAAATTAAGCGAAGTAACAGTGCTATCTGCTGCAGACTTTGAAGGTTTGGGCATTCGCTATGCACATTCGGATGTGTATCCGATTCATGTCGCAATCCTTCTCGACCTATTGATCAGTCTGAATCTGGTTCAGAAGTCTGACGGCCGAATACAGGTTGTAAATCATCGATTACAACAATGGTTGAAGCTCTCATGGAGGCAGATGCATCGGGAGATATATCAAGCGTGCATGGAAAGGTACGGAGACGCAGAACCCGCGTTGCAGCATTTTCGTTATCAATTGGCAGTGCTTGGGCCAGAACAGAATATATGGTGCCATATAGAGAATTCAGAATTGAAACCACGGGTCAGGGGTTGGCTCAGCGCACTGGCTGGTTGGGGTTATGGCGACGTCGGAGAAGATCAGTCAGGAGATCTGGCATTCCGTTGGTTGATCAAACCGCAGAACCTGTTACATCAAGAACAAGAGATGTTAAATGAGACGGGGCCGAGTGGATTTTATATGCAGCCTGATTTTGAAATGTTGGTGCCACCGGAAGCAAGGCCTGATGTGATCTGGATGCTGGAGCAATGCGCAGAACGGGTGACGCGTGATCAAATGTCTATCTATCGCATAACGAGAGAACGATTCATTTCGGTCATAGCCAGAGGGTATGGATTACATGAAGTGATGGAGTTTCTGGATCAATATGCTCTGACAGGCGTACCGGAGAATGTGCGGATTGGGTTAGCAGATTGGACAAAGGAGACGGATGCTGAACCGTTGACTGTAGATCGGAACATGGAGGTAATGGAGGCAAGTACAGGTTCCACAGATAATCCGAAGTTATTAGAAAATGATGTGTTGAGCGGTGTATATTCTTCGTTCTACACGCCCTATAATCAAGGTCTGGTTGATGTCCCAGCATCTGTGCATGGGTTGGAGCGTGATCATTCTGTCATTGAGAAGAAGTTCTATCTGTTGGGATTTGAGGAGATACCGGAGACCTGGTACAGGGAGTGGCGTCGATATCATAGTTCAACCGCACGACAAATTGCTGCCAAAGCCATTGAGTGGCAGACCAAGTTGGGGATACAACAGGAAAATCGTACACAATACCTCATTCCACATCAGGTAGAAGGGCATGAACAATGGACTTTAAGCGGATGGTGCATGCTGGATTCAACTGAACATACATCAGAGACGGAATGGCGTACATTCTCCCCGTCAGAGTGGGATACAATGCGTCTTATCCTGCCAGATGATGTCATAACCTGACTATTTTACGTGAATTTCAGGTTGAAAGACGAATTTTCGAGATTTCCCTATTTCTAATTGCAGGAAAAACTCTTCTTAACTATTCATGGATATGCTATGATGAGGTAGTCTACGTTAAGTAGAACTTTATATATAGATAGGATGAATATTCATGAGCGTAGCGGAAATGAACACGGTCGATATGGCCCAAGTGTTAACGGGCGCATATGAACTGGGCGACATGATTAACCAATCTGCCGAAGTATCGGATTATTTATATTGGAAGCAGCAAGTCGAGACTACCCCTGAGATTCAGATGGGGATCCGGAAGCTGAATGCCAAGAAGGAATTGTTTGAAGAAACACAGCGTTTCGGTCATTTTCACCCGGATTATCATGCAGCGAAAGACCAGGTGAAAGCGCTGGAACAGGAGTTGGAAAATTTCGAGGCGGTAGCACGCTTCAAACAGGCAGAGAAGTCCCTGGATGATATGTTATTCCAGATGTCAGAGACCATTGCATTCGCCGTATCAACGACTATTAAGGTACCGAGCAATGATCCAAATCCGAAAGGCGGCTGCGGTAGTGGCGGCAAGTGTGGTTGCAGTTAAGTAATCAGGTAAGTAACAGGTAAGAGTAATTAATTCAAATTCATGACAGACCGGACCTTTAGGGATGAATGTTCGCGGTTCAAGTGACCGGGCAACAATCATGCCAGGCGCCGGTCTCCATTATAGAAGGGCGGGGAACGATGATGTTTGCGGAAAGGACAGGATTCATTATTTGGGTCAGTGATTTGAAGGCTGCCCGTAATCTCGAAAAATATGGCACCGTGCATTATATCTCCCGCCGTATGCATTATGTGGTCATGTATGTTAATGCAGAACGGGCAGAAGATACGATGAAAAATGTGAAGCGACTTTCCTATGTGCGCAAGATCGAACGCTCGTATCGTAATGAGATCAAAACCGAGTATGCCAGCAAAACCATGGACAAAACAAGCTTTTACGGAATATAGACGAGAAACTGGAGGGACCCTTTGGGGTCGCTCTTTTCTTGAATTATGCACAAATGGATTTTAGTGAAAAAAAGTTACACTTACGCCTTGAGGTTGCGGGACTAATGTTGTAATATATTTGGTAATAAATAGATAGAAAGTCCTATCTGGTGGAGAGTGATTCCCATGCGTGATAAGGTGATGCAACGTTGGAGCACCTATGAGCCGTTTTTCGTGGCTCTTGGAGACAAGAAAGTGGCCGACATCGTCATTACCCATCATGCCAAGATGCGGTATGCAGACCGTATTGAGCCTGCACGTAGTGATGATGACCATATTGCGGCGTGGTTATGGGAGTGTCTGAAGCAGGACCGTATTACACCATACTACCGTAATGAACAGGACGTCTACCTGATTGATGAGGATCTGGTGGTGGTCGCCGAATTTTCCGAGCTTGAAGGAGAATATGATATTGCGGGTAACCCGCTGCACAAAATGATTGTAGTTACGTTTCTGGGACGAATGTCGGAGACCATTGAATTAAGGGACCTGAAGTCATATTATTCATGGTTAAGACATTCAAGAAGAATGACGCTGGTCAAGAATAGTCGTAAGCATAAGTAAGCCTGTGTAGATCCAATATGTTGAAATCATAGATTCAAGTTGTATCGCATGCAGACAAGCTGCATGCTTTTTTTGTTGCCAAGCGGGAAATCGGCTACAATATAGAGAGTGTAATCGAAGAGGGGCGAAGTTATGAATTTTCACCAATTGCATATTTTTTATACGGTAGCAGAGAAGGGGAGTTTCTCGGCTGCTGCACAAGCATTACATATGACTCAACCGGCAGTAACGATGCAGATTCAATCATTGGAGGACTATTTTGGGACCAAGTTGCTGCATCGTTCCACCAAAAAAATAGAATTATCCGAGGCGGGGCGGACGTTATTACCTCATGCCAAACGGAGTGTAGAGTTGGTCAGACAGACGGATGAAGCGATGTCAGCGTTTACCCAGATGTTACAGGGCCGACTTCAGCTGGGAGCCAGTCTAACGATTGGGGAATATGTGCTTCCACGCATGTTAGGACCATTTGCGCTTCAATATCCCGATATTTCAATCGTCATGAAAGTGATGAATACAACGCAAATTATGGATGATATATTGAAGCACCAGCTTAATTTTGGTCTGATTGAAGCGCCGGTGCACCACCCGGACATGATCGTAGAGCCTGTTATGCAGGATGAGCTGAAGCTGATTGTGCCTGCCGGGCATGATCTGGCTAAGCGTAGCAAAGTGAATATTGAGGATGTCATGAATTATCCCTTTGTGCTGCGTGAGAAGGGATCGGGTACTCGTCAGGTGATGGAAGACCAATTGCAGAAGAAAAAGATTGATCCACAGGATATGAATGTTGTGATGGAGCTTGGCAGTACAGGCGCGGTAAAATCGGCCGTGGAGGCAGGTGTAGGCATTACGATGTTATCTCCTTCTTCCGTGCAGCATGAACTGGCTCTGGGACTTGTTCATATTGTGGATATCCGAGGACTCGAATTCAAACGGCAGTTCTATGCCATTCATCTAAAATCGTCCTTACTGCCCCTGTCAGCTGTCGCTTTCCTGAACTATCTGCGTCAACAGGAGCAACCTGAGCAGGAACACAAGACGGGAAAGGCTTAATCGTTGGCAACATCAATTGATAGATAAGATTGAATCACAATTCACTTTTGTAAAGAAAGGAGTTGCTACGCGTGAATCAAAGCAAAGGACGCTGTGATCTGCATACCCATAGTCAGGCCTCCGACGGAATGCAACCACCGGCTGATAATGTGAAGCTTGCCAAACAAAAAGGGCTATCTGCGGTTGCCTTAACGGACCATGATACAGTAGCTGGCGTAGCGGAAGCACAGCAAGCGGGAAAAGAGTTCGATATTGATGTTGTTGCCGGAGTAGAGATCAGTACCCGGGCTGGTGGGAAAGATATTCATGTGCTTGGTTATTATGTGAATACAGAGGATGAGCAATTCCTGCAACGGTTGCGCGGATTACGTGAAGCGCGAGATGAGCGGAATCATCTGATCATCGCCAAGCTTCAGGAACTTGGGCTTGATATAAGCTGGCAAGAGGTACTGGATGAGCTGGGACGGCCGTTAGAGCCGGATGAGAGTATCGGCAGACCTCATATGGCTGATGTGCTGGTGAAGAAAGGCTACGCTGTTGACATGCGGGATGCATTTGATCGATATCTTGCTGAAGGCAAGCCTGGCTTCGTATCTGTACCCCGCGTTGCACCAGAGGATGCGTGCGAGTGGATCAGGGCCGCAGGTGGAGCCGCTGTGATTGCCCATCCGGGTCTCTATAACGATGATGAATTGGTGCGACGTATCATCGAAGAATCTCGTCCGGATGGTATCGAAGTATTTCATTCGGACCATGGCCCGGAAGAGGAACGCAGGTATGCGGAGATGGCCAGGGAATATGATCTTATTGAAACGGGTGGATCGGATTACCATGGGGAACGGCAAGGTGTTGTTTTCCACGGAGATCTTGGTAGCAAGACCGTGACGGTTGATGTGTTGGAAAGACTCAAGGCAGCTGCCTTACAGCAAAAAGGAGTATGAGCGGATAGGACATGGAAGCATGGAGGGATAACCTGCCATGAATTCATGTCCTGTTTTGTGTTGAAAAGTGTCTATGTGATGGAATAGTTGACCCAATTGCCACGTGTAGCGCCAAGACGCTCGAATAATTGCTGTGCTCGCTCATTGGTCACTGCTGTGATCCAGGACATATAAGCACAGCCATGATCACGCGTATATTGCTGACAGTGTGCAAATAACTTGGCTTCTGCTGCGCCTTCTCTGAATGGTTCCGTAACAAATAGGTCATTCATGATGGCGACACGCTCTGCTTTCATCGTACTGTAAGTGAAGAACAGGGTGGCAAATCCGATAAGCTTCCCGTCCTCTTCTGCCACAAATTGAGCCCCGATCTGCTGATTAAGCAGGTTGTTTATCAAAAGCTGGATGGATTGATCACCAGGCCAGGGGTTGTTGTAGAATCCCACCACATAGTCATGCATTAATGCCATCAGGGGTTTCAGATCATTAGGTTGAGTTTCTCTGATATCTATGGTCATGGTACACTTCCTTTAACTACAAATTTTATTCATCACAATTGAATTATTATACATATAAATGAATTAATATTCAAAAAAATGATAAATAAGCTGAGCTTCACATATTATTGAAACAAGTAATGTAATAACAAAAATCCCCTGAACCGTTAATGGTCAGGGGATTTTTCTATTGTTACTGTTACATCTATATAAGTTGAACTAATCATTTATACGATAACGGAGAGGACAGAAAAAACCTGAAAAAGCGGAGCGTTCGCCTTTATCCCCGGATTTACCCTTGAAAAAGGGGATCAGAAAAATCTGGGGATAACAGCGATTGGAAGGTTGTTCTGTCATCGTAGTGTCAGTGTAAATAATCTTTAGTTCAACTTACTATCCATTTTTAATGGTGGATGGCAGACTCTTGATCAATTCATCATTTGGCGTGACAAACAAGGTCTTCTGATGATCATAGATGACAAAACCAGGCTTCGCACCACTTGGTTTGCGTACATGACGGATAAACGTGTAATCGACTGGCACACTGCTGGACTCCTTGGCTTGACTGAAGTATGCAGCAAGCTGTGCTGCTTCTTCCAATGTAGCTTCACCAAAGTCCGTACTGCGAATAACGACATGTGAACCTGGAATGTCTTTGGTGTGCAGCCAAGTGTCGTTGGAAGACGCGAGACGGTTCGTCACGTACTCGTTCTGCAGGTTGTTTTTGCCCACAAGAATATCAATTCCCTCCGAGGAAGTGAACTGGTGTACGGTCGGACGATCGCTTTTCTTCTTCTTTTTACCTTTTTTGTTACGGTCGCGAAGGTATCCTTGCTGAACAAGCTCATCCCGTATTTCCTCAATATCGTTCATCGATGCAATGGATAGCTGCTGTAACAGGTTATCAAGATAGTCAATTTCGTCCTTGGTTTTGCCAAGCTGCTCATGAATGACAGCCAAACTGTTTTTGTATTTGTTATACCGCTTGAAATAACGTTGTGCGTTGTCAGACGGTGTGAGCAGCGGATCAAGCTGAATGGTAATGTTGGCTTGGTCTTCATCATAGAAGTTCACAAGCTCCACGCTTTTGTCCCCTTTGTGGACCTGATGCAGAGAGGCAAACAACAACTCACCCCATAGTCTGAACTTGTCCGCATCATCCGCTTCCAGCAGATCCTTGTTCAGGTTGTCGAGCTTTTTGATGTTCTTGCTTCGCTCATTCTGCAGAAAACGGAGCAGATCACTTACTCTCTGTTTAACCGTGTCCCGTTCAGCCTTGTCTCCGTAATAATCTTCCATGCATTTGCTCATCGTGTCATAGGTTTTCTCCAAATCCTGAATGCTCTCAAGATGAACGGCCGAGAAAATCATTTTACCTTTGGCGTTCATTCCGGTTACAGGCGTGTAGAGTTGATCTCTCACAGGTCCCATCACGGCTTCAAAAGCGTTCCAGAGTGCGTCAGCCTCAACTCGGCTCTCACCCTCAATCACAGCCGGAGTGCTCACGGTGCCTTCAGCAGCAGTCCCACGGGCAGCAATCTCTCCGGCAATTAACGGGCTAAGACCGCTAAAGGAGTTCACAAGCCAGCGTGATGCCTCTTCTTCAGCGGCGTGATAGTTGTCCTCAAATACTGTACGGCTCACTTCGAGCGGATTACTTTTATGTTGTTCGGGTGGGGCGGTGTAGGAGAAGCCGGGCATGATGACCCGGTAGCTGCTGATGGACGGAGTCACATGATGAATACCATCCAGAATCGTTCCTGTAATGGGATCAAGCAAAATAATATTACTGTGACGTCCCATCAATTCAATGATGATCCGTTTAACCGAAACATCCCCCAGTTCGTCGCGTTGGCGCACATCGATGTGGATGATACGTTCCATGCCAATCTGACGGATCTCCTCAATGATTGCACCTTCACAGTGCTTGCGGAGCAACATGCAGAACATGGGTGCTTCCGTAGGGTTAAGGAATGTCTTTTCCGTAAAATGCACACGCGGATATGTCGGGCTTGCCGAAACAAGCAATTTGCTATTACCTCGCTGAGCACGCAGCGTGAGAACTACGTCATGACCATTCGGCTGGTGGATCTTGCTGATACGTCCACCAATGCAGCCTTGCAGTTCATGAACAATGGCCCGTGTTACGATGCCGTCCAATGCCATTTTTTCCACTTCCTCTCTCAATCGAGCATCTGCATATATCATGCCTAATGCTTCATCTATATAACAGAAACGTGCAACCAGGTATGTAAAAAAACAAGGACTGGCAGCAGATTCTTCGTTGCTTACCTGTTGAACGCTGATCATGGTACTGCGCAGAACATCGCAGACTTTTATTTTAGCCTATTCTGTCCATCAGGGAAAGGATTCACCTTCCGGGTGCTAATCACAGACCTGTCCGAATACATATAGAGCAGGTAGTTTGTCCGGCATAGTGTACAGCCTGTCGACCAGCACGCCGGTGAAGCATGTGAGCTTATTTAGCAGATGAAATACAGACTGGGAGGGAAACTTGAAGCATGGAACATACCAAGTGGCATCAACTTAGTGATGAAGAGCTTCGTAACACTCTTGGCGTCAGCCCGCAGGAAGGATTGACGGATGAAGCTGTAGCAGAGAAGAGGAAAGTGGTCGGTTCAAATGAGCTGAGCGAGGGGAAGCGCATATCTCCGATTACATTGCTCTTAAATCAGTTCAAGGATTTTATGGTGCTGGTGTTGATGGGAGCAACGTTGGTATCCGGATTGCTGGGTGAATATCTGGATGCGGTAACGATTGTGGCTATTATCGTACTGAATGCAATTCTGGGGTTTGTACAGGAATTCCGGGCTGAACGATCTCTTCGTGCATTAAAACAGTTGTCTGCACCTCTTGCCAAAGTACTTCGTTCAGGCCAGGAAGTACACCTTGCCGCCAAACAACTTGTCCCCGGTGATATTGTCATGGTGGAGAGTGGGGACCGCATACCCGCTGATGTGCGCTGGCTGCAAACGAACAGTCTGGATGTGGAGGAGTCGGCCCTTACCGGGGAATCGGTTCCCGTAAGCAAACATTGCCTTCCGATTGCCGATGAGGACGTTCCGCTTGGTGATCAGAAGAATATTGGTTTTATGGGTACCATGGTCACTCGTGGTACAGCCAAAGGTGTGGTTATCCGTACGGGGATGGAGACGGAGATGGGCAAAATCGCTGATCTGATCCAGAATACGGAGGAACAGGAAACACCGTTACAGCACAGGCTTGAACAACTGGGCAAAATTCTGATTTTTGTCGCATTGGGATTAACCATTATGGTTGTCGTCGCCGGGATATTGCACGGACAACCAGCGGTTGGCATGTTTTTGGCAGGGGTCAGCCTCGCGGTTGCTGCCATACCGGAGGGTCTGCCGGCCATTGTAACCATTGCACTCGCACTAGGCGTGCAGCGTATGATCAAGCGTAAAGCCATTGTGCGCAAACTGCCTTCTGTCGAAACCCTTGGCTGTGCTTCCGTAATCTGTTCGGATAAGACAGGTACGCTCACACAAAACAAGATGACGGTAACGGATGTGTGGCTGGAGGGACGCAGCATCAAGGTTACCGGAGATGGTTATGCACCTGAAGGGCAGATGCTGGAGAACGGTCGAACGGTGGAACTGAAGAGTGACCAGTCGCTACGCAGAATGCTCCAGATCAGCGCGCTTTGCAACAATGCCAGTATTGTGGAGAATGTTGCAAGCGAGGGGGCGAGCAAGAAAAAGGACAAGGATAACAAAAAAGAAGGCAAGAAAAAAACGAAAAAAGGGGATCTCCAGGAAGAAACGGTCAAGCGAGACAATGTATTCTGGGAGCTTAAGGGTGATCCGACGGAGGGGGCGCTCGTCACACTGTCCTCCAAAATGGGGCTTACCCCTGCTGGTCTCAAAGAGTTGTATGCCCGGGAGCAGGAGTTCCCGTTTGATTCGGAGCGCAAACGCATGTCGGTCCTGGTTCAACACCAGGGAGGCCGAATGATCTATACCAAAGGTGCACCGGATGTATTGATCGGACACTGCAGTTATATTTTGTGGGAAGGCAAGGTTGTACCTTTCACTGGAACGCTGCGGCAGAAAGTGATGGCAGCCAATGAGAGCATGGCCGGCGCGGCACTACGTGTCCTCGGAATGGCCTATCGTGAAGTGCGGCCGGAAGAAAAAGTGGCTGATGAACACGCCGCCGAGAGTCAGCTTATATTCGTGGGACTTACAGGTATGATTGATCCGCCGCGTCGTGAAGTGCGCGATGCGATTGCAACATGCCGCAAGGCGGGGATACGAACGGTCATGATCACAGGTGATCATGGTACAACGGCAGAAGCGATTGCTCATCAACTCGGGATTCTTCCACGCGGCGGTGCTTCTCTAAGTGGTCAGCAGCTGGCAGGCATGACGGATGAACAACTGGATAAACAGGTAGAGGGAATCTATGTGTTCTCAAGAGTGTCTCCTGAACATAAGCTTCGTATCGTGAAGTCTTTGCAGCGCAAAGGACATGTCGTTGCCATGACGGGGGATGGGGTGAACGACGCTCCGGCTATTAAAGCGGCTGACATTGGGATCGCGATGGGCATTACAGGAACGGATGTTACAAAGGAAGCTTCGGCGCTTATTCTGAGTGATGATAACTTCTCAACGATTGTGGCGGCCATAGAAGAAGGTCGTAATATTTATGAGAACATTCGCAAGTTTATCCGTTATTTGCTGGCATCAAACGTGGGTGAGATTTTGACAATGTTCTTTGCAATGATGATGGGCCTGCCATTGCCGCTTGTACCAATTCAGATTCTGTGGGTTAACCTGGTGACAGATGGTTTGCCTGCAATGGCGCTCGGGGTAGATCAGCCGGAAAAAGATTTGATGGAACACAAACCCCGTGGTGCCAAGGAAAACATTTTTGCCCGCAGACTGGGTTGGAAAATTGTCAGTCGGGGTGTATTGATTGGATTATGTACACTCGGAGCGTTCTGGCTTACCCTTCAGGCTGCGCCGGATAACCCGGGTCAATTGATCAAAGCACAGTCTGTGGCTTTCGCTACACTCGTATTGGCGCAGCTCATTCATGTCTTTGATTGCCGCAGTTCGCGCTCGATCTTCCATCGAAATCCACTACAAAACAAATATCTCGTTCTTGCTGTGATTTCATCGGTTGTACTGATGCTGGTTGTCATGTACGTTGAACCGCTGCAGCCGATCTTCAAAACCGTACCGCTAGGTTTGCGTGAATGGGCCATCTGTATCGTTGCTGCTGGCATTCCAACGTTCCTTATGGGCGCGGGAAGCGTGTGGGGTGGTCGTCGTAACCGCCGCCGTATGGGTGGTTCTGGACGCTTCGTACCGAAAAGTACAAAGTTTTCAGCATAAAATCAATACCTTTTCCTTACCCATTTCGTTATGCTATCCTCAAAATGATTCGAAGCGGCAGCTTTGGCATTTTGCAGGATAGCTTTTTTGTGTAAATGTTGAATATGAATTTCTATGGTAATCCTGTAGAAGAGCAAGAATATAGCTTTGGCAGCAGACTGCCAAAAGGAGTGGGCAAGATGATGGAATTTACGAAAATGCATGGACTTGGTAACGATTTTATCGTTGTATTTGGTGAAAAGGAACTTCCGGCAGACGCAGCAGAATTGGCTGTGAAATGGTGCAACCGTTTCTTCGGTATTGGTGCGGACGGCCTGGTGTATATACTGCCTTCAGAGAAGGCGGACTTTCAGATGCGCATCATGAATTCGGACGGTTCGGAAGCAGAGCAGTGCGGTAATGCCATCCGTTGTGTATCCAAATATGTATACGATCATGGTCATGTTAGCCAGGAGCAGATTACCATTGAAACGATTGGTGCAGGGGTACAACCTGTAACTCTCAACATTCGAGATGGTAAAGTGGAAACGGTGCGTGTGGATATGGGTGAGCCGATCCTGGACGGTCTTCAAGTGCCTACAACGGTAGATGCCAATCCCGTGGTTGATCACTACATTGAAGCGAACGGACATGCGTTCAAATTCACTGCCGTATCCATGGGTAACCCACATGCGGTGATCTATGTAGATGACGCTGTGAATTTTGACCTCACGACTTGGGGTCCACTTCTTGAAGTACATCCGATGTTTCCGAAAAAAATCAATGTGGAATTCGCCACAGTTCGTGACCGTGGATATGTGGACATGCGTGTATGGGAACGCGGAGCTGGCCCAACACTTGCATGTGGAACCGGAGCTTGTGCAACACTGGTATCCTCTGTCCTGAATGGACATACAGATCGTACAGCCGTCATCAGCCTCAAGGGTGGGGATCTCCACATTGAGTGGAATGAAGCGGATAATCATGTCTATATGACAGGACCTGCTGAAGTTGTTTTTAAGGGAATCACTTCATAATCAAGTGAATGGTGTAACACAAGAGGCCTGAGGGCCTCTTTTTTTGTCAAAAAGGGCAGGTCATGTCTCCTGTACAGAGACATATTGGGGGCTGTATGGTAAGAAAGTCCATATGAGCTGGATACTCATCAAAAACCTGTGTTTTTCTTCGTTTTTTAGGGTTTTTTGTGTTACATTAGTATGAAAATGATCACAGCTAGGCGGGGGGAAAAGGGATGAAGGCGGATTTGCGCAAAGTTATGCAGGAACGAGTTCTCATTGGAGATGGGGCCATGGGAACGTATCTGTACCAAATGGGATTCCCGGTAGGGATTTCATATGAAGAGTTAAACTTGATTTCACCTGAAGTGGTGGCGGAAGTACATCGCCGTTATCGGGACGCAGGTACAGAGATATTTGAAACGAATACGTATTCTGCCAACTATGACAAATTGTCCAAGTTTGGTTTGGAGTCCAAAGTGGAGGATGTGAACCGTACCGGTGTTCGTATTGCCAAAGAGGTGGCTGGAGCTGACGGTTATGTTCTTGGAGCAGTAGGCTCTATTCGCGGCGGCAAGCGGACGAACGTCTCCACGAGTGAACTGAAACGCTTCTATCAACAACAGATCTTTGCACTGCTTGATGAAGGCGTGGATGGCATTCTGCTGGAGACCTTCTATGATATCGAGGAAATGGATATTGCCCTTTTGCAAGCGCGCAAGCTAAGTGATCTGCCCGTGATCGGACAGTTTGCGGTAGAGGATGTAGGACACACACTGGACGGATATACAATGCCCGAAGCATTCCGGATCATGCGGGAGCAGGGTGCGGATGTGATCGGTTTTAACTGTCGCTCAGGTCCAAACGGAATTATGCGTGCCATGGAAACGGTCTCCGGACGTATCGGCATTCCCATGTCTGTCTATCCGAATGCAGGTGCAGCAGATTATGTCGATGGTCAGTTCCGCTATGGTGCCACTCCAGAGTATTTTGGTCAGACGGCTGTGCAATTTGCCGAGCTGGGCGCTCGTATTATCGGCGGTTGCTGTGGTACAACACCTGATCATATTACCGCTATGAAAGAGGCGCTCGCTGACTACGTGCCTTCGCCTATTTTGGAACCTGATCCGTCAGAATCCAAACCGCGTATTGTGCTGCATGAACATGTGGATGAGCGCTCCGGACGTGGAGGTCAGCCTACGATTGTTGATCTGGTCAAGCAGCGTCACACAGTCATTGTTGAACTTGACCCGCCGCGTGATCTGGACATTGCCAAATTCATGAAAGGTGCGGAGACACTAAAGGCAGCAGGAGCCGATGCCCTGACACTGGCCGATAATTCGCTAGCGGTTACACGGATGAGCAACATGGCGTTGGGTCACCTCGTTCAGGATCGCACGGGTCTTCGTCCATTGGTGCATATTGCCTGCCGTGACCGGAATCTGATTGGAACGCAGTCTCACATGATGGGGTTTGATGCTCTGGGCATTAATCATGTACTTGCTGTGACAGGGGATCCTGCAAGATTTGGTGATCTGCCGGGATCTAGCTCGGTATACGATCTAACCTCTTTTGAAATCATACGCATGATCAAACAGTTGAACGATGGAGTGGCCTTCTCGGGTAAACCGTTGAAGCAGAAAGCGGGCTTTGTCATCGGAGCGGCATTTAATCCCAATGTGAAATATCTGGATAAAGCTGTACAGCGTCTGGAGAAGAAAATTGCTTCTGGTGCAGATTACATCATGACTCAGCCTGTCTATGACCCGGAGTTAATCGTGGCAATGCATGAAGCAACCAAACATCTGGATGTGCCTATTTTTGTAGGTGTAATGCCACTGGCAAGTGGACGGAATGCAGAGTATCTGCACAACGAAGTTCCCGGAATTCAGCTTTCGGATGAAGTGCGTTCCCGTATGGCAGGTCTGGAAGGCGAAGAGGGCCGTGCGATGGGGGTAAAAATTGCCAAGGAACTGCTGGACGTAGCAACAGCACATTTCAAAGGGATCTATCTTATGACACCGTTTATGTTCTACGGCATGACGGCCGAACTGACTCAATACGTATGGGAGAAGTCGGAGCATCAATGTCCTACTTGTTTCAACCCTAATAATCAATTACAATAGTAAAACGGATGTGATGCCGATGTCATTCAGTATGACCGGATACGGTCAATCCGCCTTTCATTTTGGCGGCTATAAGGTACAATTAGAGATCAAATCTGTTAATCATCGTTATTGCGAAGTGATGATGCGTTTGCCAAGAGAGTGGACGTATTATGAAGACGGTTTGAGGAAAATCGTACAGAGTCGTTTGAAACGTGGACGGATTGATGTTTATGTAATGAAAGAAAAAGAGGAAGACCAGGCTCTTCCCGCTGTTCTGAATGAGCAGACGGTCAGGGCCTATCTGCAGGCTGCAGAGCAACTGGAAACCCAATATGGAATGCAGGGCAAACCAAGTATTGTGGATATGCTTGGACTGCCGGACGTCATGGTTCATTCGGATGGGACAAGTTCCATTCCCGAAGAGCAGAAGGACGAATGGGAGCGAGTTCTGCAGGAAGGATTGAAAGAGGCTCTGTCCAGCCTTGAACAGATGCGCGCTCGCGAGGGTCTTCATCTGGCCAGTGATCTGGAACGACGGATTACCCGTCTGGAGTCACTGCATACCGAGATGCTTGATCTTGCACCAACTGTGGTAAGTGATTATCGCAACAAGTTAAGACAGAGGCTTACGGAAATGCAGGAAGAAGGCTCTTTCCCTTTTGATGAGCATAAATTGGGTATGGAAATTGCAATGTTTGCCGATCGTTCTAACATAGAAGAGGAGCTTACACGTCTACTGAGTCACTTTGGACAGAGCAGGGAACTGCTGAAAAGTGATGAGCCCGTAGGTCGTAAGTTGGACTTTCTAATTCAAGAGATGAATCGGGAAGTCAATACGATTGGATCAAAAGCCAACCATTTGGCTCTGGTGAATCGTGTTGTCGAGATGAAGGCGGAGCTGGAGAAGATTCGTGAGCAAGCGGCGAATATCGAATGAACGTCCACATTTCGGCAAAAGAGTCGCATGTATAGGGGGAAGAACCTGATTATGGCAATCAAACTCATTAACATTGGATTCGGTAACATCGTATCGGCGAACCGGATTATATCCATCGTGAGTCCGGAATCTGCGCCGATCAAGAGAATTATACAAGAGGCTAGAGATCGTCACATGCTGATTGATGCAACGTACGGAAGACGTACTCGTGCCGTAATTATTACGGATAGCGATCATGTCATTTTGTCTGCAGTTCAGCCTGAGACGGTCGCCCATCGTCTTTCTTCGAAAGATGATGATAACGACGAATAAAATGGAGTGTAATATGTCTAAGGGATTACTGGTAGTGTTGTCTGGCCCATCTGGGGTCGGGAAGGGTACTGTATGCAGCGCTTTGCGCAAACGGGTGCCGGAATTGATTTATTCCGTATCGGCGACAACCCGTCAGCCTCGTCTGGGTGAAGAACATGGTGTAAACTATTTCTTCAGAAGTCATGAAGAGTTCCAAAACATGATTGCTGAAGATCAACTGTTGGAACATGCGGAGTATGTTGGTAATTATTACGGAACGCCGCGTGATTTTGTAGAAAAAACGATTAACGAAGGCCGCGACATCATTCTGGAGATTGAGGTTCAAGGCGCGTTAAAAGTGAAAGAGAAATTCCCGGAAGGCATCTTTGTTTTCCTGCTTCCTCCTTCATTGGACGAGCTGAAAGATCGCATTCAGGGCCGGGGTACCGAAAGCCAGGCTACCATTGATCACCGGATGTCCGTAGCGGTTGATGAGATCAGTCTGCTGGAGCAGTATGATTACGCTGTTGTGAATGATGAAATTGATTTGGCGTGCAAGAGAATAGAAAGCATCATAATCGCCGAACATTGTAAGATCAATAAATAATCCCTTTTGCCGCTGCAGAATGCGATATAAGTGGGGGAGTTGTCATATCATGTACTGAAGCAGTCCTTCTCGGAATGCCCGGATGTGAAGACATGCCACATCCGTTCTGTCAGGCGGCAACTTGCGATTATACTAATGCGAAGAGGTGTTTGTTAATATGCTGTATCCTTCTATTGATGAAATGATGAACAAAGTCGACAGCAAGTATTCCCTTGTTGTTGCTGCTTCCCGCCGGGCTAGACAGCTACGTGAAGGTGAAAAATCGGATTTAAGAGGTGCGAGATCCCATAAACAAGTGGGCGTTGCACTGGAAGAAATCTATGGAGACCTGCTCGTTGTCATCAAAGGACAGGACGAAGAGGAAGAGTAAGCCGCCTGCGGCTGCTCTTCAACTGCATACGGCGCAAGCCGGATTAATTGACAACCGCGAGGTTGTTATTTTTTTACGAATAAGCATATTTTAACGGAATCATTAGACGTCGTATAATATCGGGGGAAATAAACATGTTGAACGGTAAAAAAATCGTGCTTGGTGTGACAGGCGGCATAGCCGCTTACAAAGCGGCAACATTATGCAGCAGACTGGTGCAAAAGGGAGCGGATGTTCATGTGATTATGACAGCTTCCGCTACACAGTTTATTACCGAATTAACGTTGCAAACGTTGACCCGAAATACCGTATATACCGATACATTTGATGAGCGTGAGCCAGCAGTTGTATCCCATATTCATCTGGCAGATCTGGCTGATCTTGTTCTGGTTGCCCCGGCTACAGCCAATGTGATTGCCAAGATGGCACATGGCATGGCAGATGATATGCTCTCAACAACGCTGCTTGCCACGACAGCTCCTGTCATGATTGCCCCAGCGATGAATGTACATATGTATGATCATCCGGCTGTAAAGCACAATATGAACCTGCTTGTTGAACGGGGTGCCATGATGATTGAGCCAGGTGAAGGTCTGCTTGCGTGTGGATATGTAGGCAAGGGGCGTCTGGAAGAACCGGAGAGCATTGTGGATGTAGTGGAACGTTTCTTTGAACAGCGCGAGTCTGTAGACCGTAGTCGGCAGGGACAAGCTGCATTGTTACAAGGCAAGAAGGTTGTTGTTACGGCTGGAGGTACAATTGAGCGCATTGACCCGGTACGATACATTACGAACGATTCGTCTGGCAAAATGGGATTTGCCATTGCTGCAGCTGCCCGTGATCTGGGGGCAGATGTGAAATTGGTTATGGGTAATACCCAAGAGAAGCCGCCGGAGAACGTTGAGTTGATCCCTGTACAGTCTGCACAGGATATGTACGAAGCTCTAACACAGGAGTGGGATGGCGCAGATATCGTGGTTAAAGCGGCCGCTGTTGCCGATTATCGTCCAAAGGAAGTTTATACCGAGAAGATCAAGAAAAAAGGCGACACGTTGTCGCTCGAACTTGTTAAAAATATAGATATTCTTGAAACGCTGGGCAAGCAGAAAACCCATCAGTTTTTGATTGGTTTTGCTGCGGAGACTCAGTCCGTTGAGATGTATGCACGTGAGAAATTGGAACGGAAAAACTGTGATCTGATCGTAGCCAATGACGTAACCCGCACGGGTGCAGGATTTGGAACAGACACCAACGCGGTACATATCTATGACCGGGAAGGTTTGGTGGAGGAGCTTCCAGTGATGGCCAAGAACGATGTGGCTCATCGGTTGCTCCGGATTGCGGCGGAGCGCATTGCCGGGAGGAATTAGGATATGGAGATTGCCAAGGTCATAGTCGATGTTCCTGTGAAGGAAACAGACCGGCCGTTTGATTACCTGGTACCTGAATCGATGAGGGAATGGATCGAGATTGGCAGCCGGGTGGGTGTGCCTTTTGGTCATCGGACGGTGCAGGGATTCGTGATTGATCTTGTGCCACGTACCGGAGAGGAAACATTCAGGCTTAAGCAGATTCAGGAGTTGCTGGACATTGTTCCCCCGTTGTCAAAAGATTTGGTTGAGTTGGCCGAATGGATGAGTAGGCGTTATGCCAGTAACCGGATTTTGTCATTGCAGGTTATGGTGCCTACCGCATTAAAAGGGAAAGCGGAGCGATACATCTCGCTGGGCGATGCACTTGATGGACAGATGGCAGGTGCACAACCGGATGATGAGGTGTTATTTGTTTGGGGAGAAGAGTCTACGACCGAGAAAGTGCAACAGGATATCATCCGTTTTGTCAAAAGTCGGGGTCAGGTACCACTGCAACAACTGAGTCGAAAATATCCCAATCATGCTGCACTAATTAAGAAATTATTGCTTGGTGGCGTACTGCTGGAGAGTCAGGCCATCAAGGACAAGTTGAATAAAAAAACGATGAAGTCCGTTGATCTGGCTGTAGATATTGCTGCTGCTCAAGAAGCACTTGCTTCATTCCCGGCGAAAGCACAGCGGCAGAAGGAAATTCTGGCTTTTTTGCTGGAAATGAAAGAACTGCTGCCCATGCCGATGAAAGAAGTGTTATCTACACTGCAGGTATCAGCCGCAACGATGAAGGGGCTTGAGGAAAAGGGATTGATCGTCACAGAGGATGTTGAGGTCTTTCGTGATCCTTATCAGGGCAGGAAGTTCAAGGCGACTGAACCGCTGGTTCTGACCGATGAGCAAAAACAGGTTTACGACAATATCAATGGCCGATTGCAGGAACAACGCCACGGAGTGTTTTTGCTACATGGTGTTACGGGAAGTGGCAAGACGGAAGTCTACCTTCAAACCATTCAACAATGCATCGAGCAAGATCGGCAGGCCATCGTACTGGTGCCCGAGATTGCACTGACACCACAGATGGTTGAACGTTTTAAAGGGCGGTTTGGCGATCAGGTTGCGGTCATGCACAGTCGTCTGTCTGGTGGTGAGCGCTATGATGAATGGCGCAAGATTCGTGAGGGTCAGGTGAAGGTTGCGATTGGGGCGCGTTCAGCCGTATTTGCTCCATTCAGTCGGCTTGGGTTGATCATTATGGATGAGGAACACGAGACTTCCTATAAACAAGAGGAAACACCGAAATATCATGCCCGGGATGTAGCGGTAAAAAGAGCACAGCAGCATCAGGCCGTAGTTGTTCTGGGCTCAGCGACACCTTCGCTGGAAAGTTACTATGCGGCACGCTCGCAGAGCAACGACGATTTTGCACCACTCTTGCTGGAGATGCCAACACGGGCACTGGGCAACAAGCTGCCCGAAGTGCGAATCGTTGACATGCGCGAAGAGTTGAAGGATGGTAACCGCTCCATGTTCAGCAGGGCTTTGCACAAAGGGCTGGAGGAGCGCTTGGAACGCGGTGAACAGACGGTGCTTCTGCTGAATCGCCGTGGGTATTCAACCTTTGTCATGTGCCGAAGTTGTGGATATGTGGCAGGCTGTCCCGAATGTGATATTTCATTGACGTATCATCAGCGCTCCAATAATCTCCGTTGTCATTACTGTGGCTATGCGGAAGCGGCTCCGGAAGTGTGCCCCGATTGTGGAAGTGAGCATATACGATATTTCGGCACAGGTACACAACGAGTCGAGGAAGAGCTTGCGAAGCTCTTTCCGGGGATACGGGTCATACGGATGGATGTGGATACAACAACGGAAAAAGGGGCTCATGAGAAGCTGTTGAAACAGTTTCGTGAGAAAAAGGCAGACGTATTGCTGGGTACCCAGATGGTTGCGAAGGGGCTCGACTTCCCGGATGTGACCCTGGTTGGCGTGATAACAGCGGATTCAGCATTGAATTTGCCTGATTTTCGCGCTGCCGAAAAAACGTTTCAGTTACTAACACAGGTAGCAGGCCGAGCGGGTCGGCACCAATTGCCTGGTGAGGTGTTTGTCCAGTCTTATACGCCGGAGCACTACTCTATCGGGCATGCGAGTCAGCATGACTACGTGTCGTTTGTACGTGAGGAACTGCTGCACCGTCGCAATCTACAATATCCGCCATACTGTCGCCTGATTCTGGTGACCTTTTCGCATGAGCAGCTTCCGGTACTGATTCGTCTTGCCGAGAACTACACGCGGATACTGAAAGAGAAGGCTAATGCGGCCGGATGGCTCGGCAGTCTGGATCGTTTCAGCAATGATGCCTTTGATGTATTAGGGCCGGTAGCGTCCCCGATTCCCCGGATCAAGAATAGATACAGATTCCAATGTATGATAAAATGGCGGGGGGATGTAGATGCCATAGGACTCGCTCTGGCAACAGCCCGGCGCATGGATGATGATGTTCAGGCGCAAAAATTGCTTATTAGTCTGGATGTAGACCCGCAAATGTTAATGTAGGCATTTTGCAGCAATGCGGATGTAAACAAGCGGTATAAACATAGATTAAAATGAATACCCCAAAAATACAGAATATCGTCCTGAAATTATGATGAGGATTAGGAAGGTGCTTACAACATGTCGATTCGCATTATCGTGCAAGAACCAGATGAGGTGCTCCACAAGAGAGCCAAAGAAGTAACCAAAATTACACCGAATGTACAAAAATTGCTGGATGATATGGCTGATACCATGTACGATGCGGAAGGTGTAGGTCTTGCTGCACCGCAGGTTGGTATTTTGAAACGTCTGATTGTTATTGATGCAGGTGATGAGCAAGGGCTGATCAAGATGATTAACCCGGAGATCATTGCAAGTGAGGGAGAGCAATTTGGACCGGAAGGTTGTCTGAGTATCCCTGGAATTAATGGTGATGTTCGTCGTTTTGAGACCGTTACGGTCAAAGGTCTGGATCGTGAAGGCAAAGAGTTGATTATTACGGGAAGTGGCTTGCTTTCCCGTGCATTCCAGCATGAAATTGATCATCTGGATGGCGTACTTTTTACGGATATCGCCGAGAAAGTGTACGAAATTGCAGCCGATCAAACGGGACCGCGTCGTAATTAAGGAGTGATCGATTTGAATATTGTTTTTATGGGAACACCTGAATTTGCAGTTCCTTCTCTCGATATGCTGATTGCAGAAGGATACAATGTGGTGGGTGTGGTGACTCAGCCTGATAAACCACAGGGACGCAAAAAAGTACTTACGCCAACACCGGTTAAGGCCGCGGCAGAACGCCACGGTCTGCCGGTGTTTCAACCGGTTAAACTGCGTGATCCGGAAGCGGTAGCCCGCTTGGCTGAATGGAAGCCGGACCTGATCGTGACTGCGGCTTTTGGTCAGATTCTGCCCAAAGCCGTGCTGGATATGCCCGTTCGCGGTTGTGTGAACGTGCATGGCTCTCTTTTGCCAAAATATCGGGGAGGAGCCCCGATCCAACGTTCCATTATTAACGGTGAATCCGTGACAGGAGTCACCTTAATGTATATGGCTGAAGGCCTGGATACCGGAGATATGATCTCGCGTGTGGAACTGCCAATTACAGATGAAGATACATCAGGATCGATGTTTGATAAATTAAGTGAGGCGGGTTCCAAACTGCTTCAAGCTGAAATGCCACGATTGATTGCAGGCGAGACAACGGCTGTCCCTCAGGATGATGCCGAGGCTTCGTATGCTCGCAATCTGACTCGGGATGACGAGAAGATGGACTGGAGTCGGACTTCACGTGAATTGTTCAATCAGATCCGCGGCCTTGTGCCATTTTCGGGTGCATTTACGATGTGGGAAGATCAGGTCTTCAAAGTTTGGGCTGCGGCTAACCCCAATCAGGTGGATCTGGCAACCTCTTCGGATGCTGGACAAGCAGAGCCGGGAACCGTCCTGCAATTGGGCAAGGCAGGGATTGAAGTTCGCACAGGCGATGGGTCCCTCTGGTTGACTGAAGTGCAACCTGCAGGCAAAAAGGTGATGCAAGCCGCTGACTTTGCCCGTGGGGGTACACTGAAACCTGGAACGGTGCTGCGATGAGTGGTAACACACCGGGTCGTTTGTCGGGAAAAAGTCATAAAGCTACAGGAAATGCGTCCGGGCGTGAAGGAAACCGCCGCCCGAATTCGGGAAAATCGGGGGGGCCTGGAAATTCGTCTGCATCCCATTCTGCCTCAGGTGGTGCAGCTCGCTCCCAGAAACCGAAAACATCTGCTCGTGCATTGGCAGTCAAAGTTCTGAGTGCTGTTGAGCAAGATGGAGCATACAGTAATCTGGAGTTGAACCGTCGTCTGAAAGAGGCGGATTTAAGCCCTGCGGATGCTGGACTGGCTACCGAATTGGTGTACGGAACAATCGCCAGATTGAACACACTTGATTATTTTCTGGAACGTTACGTCGCCAAAGGCGTATCCAAACTGCAACCATGGGTTCGTAGCCTGCTGCGGATCAGTGTATATCAGATGATATACCTGGATCGTATTCCGGAGCATGCCGTGGTGAGCGAAGCGGTTAATCTGGCGAAGAAACTGGGCCATCAGGGAATCTCGGGGATGGTGAATGGTGTGCTGCGCAATATGATCCGTAATCGGGATGAACTTCGTATTCCAGAACATCTGCCCGTGGCTGAACGTATTTCACTGGAACATTCCCACCCGTTATGGATGGTTGAACGTTGGATCGCACACTACGGCGAGGAGACAACGGAAGCCATCTGTCGTGCGAATAATGAACCGCCAGCAGTAAGTGTCCGAGTTAACACAACAATGACCACACGGGAGAAACTGATGCATGAGATGGCAAGCACAGGTGCAGTCGTTGAAGCTTCTCAGTTAAGTTCCGATGGAATTCTTGTACGCAGTGGCGGGAATATGGCACTAACGTCCTGGTATCGGGATGGTTTGTTTTCTGTACAGGACGAAAGTTCCATGCTCGTCGCTGAAGCCGTTGCGCCGGAAGAAGACCAACTAGTATTGGATTGCTGCGCAGCTCCAGGTGGTAAAACAGCTCATATGGCTGAGAAAATGCATGATCGTGGTCGAATTATCGCTAACGATGTACATGCCCATAAGCGCCAGCTGATCCTGGATCAGGCGGAGCGTCTTGGTCTGAGTTGCATCGATGCTGTAACTGGAGATGCACTTGATTTGAACGAGCGGTATCCGGAAGCATCGTTTGACCGCATTTTGCTGGATGCACCATGTTCCGGCCTTGGTGTTATTCGACGCAAACCAGATGTGAAATGGACCAAATCCGTAGAAGATATCGAAGATATCGCCAGCTTGCAGCGTGTACTGCTTGATCGTGTTGCACCGTTGTTAAAACCAGGCGGTATTTTGGTTTATAGCACATGTACGATTGAGCCTGCTGAAAATGAGGATATGGTTGCAGATTTTTTGAATCGACATCCGGAATATCGTCCAGCAGAAGCATCCGTTTGGTCTGAATCGGAGACGGCAAACTTGAAGGTTGTAAACGGAGGCGTTCAGATTTTGCCACAATACGCTCACAGTGACGGATTTTTCATCGCACGGTTGACAAAAACAGCGGAATAACAGTTTAATAGAGCACGGAAGCATGGCCGCCGGGGGGAACTTCGGCGGATTTCTTTGTGATGGGACTTCGGCATAATGGTCAGGGAAATGTGATGACAGGGTGCGATGGCGGCATTGAGGTGTTATAATGCATGAAGTACAGATATCAAGGGTATACATGGATGTAACGTGGTCTTTGTGATAGAATAGGACGAATGGAACGAAAAGAAGGAAGCCAAACGAAAAGAAAAGAAGGAATAGGTGTGACAACAAAATGAAACCTTTTATATATGATTATTCTCTGGAACAGCTACAGCAATGGGCTGTTGAGAACGGGGAGCCGGCGTTTCGCGGTGGTCAAATCTTTGACTGGATTTATGTAAAACGCGTGAATGATTTCAGTGAAATGACAAATCTGTCCAAGCCATTGCGTGAAAAGTTGACAGAGCAATTTGAATTCGTAACACTTAAGGAAATTACAAAGTTTGAATCCAAGGATGGAACGGTTAAATTCCTCTTTGGTCTTCATGATGATCATGCCATTGAGACAGTAATCATGAAACATAACTACGGGAACAGCATCTGTGTAACCACACAGGTTGGATGTCGGATTGGTTGTACATTCTGTGCATCTACACTGGGTGGACTCAAGCGTAACCTTACGGCTGGGGAGATTGTTGCCCAGGTTGTGCAGGCTCAGAAAATTTTGGATGAACGCGGCGAGCGCGTAAGCAGCATTGTAATCATGGGTTCAGGTGAACCTTTCGAAAACTATGAAGCAACGATGACTTTCCTGCGCATTATGATCCATGAAAAAGGACTGAACATTGGTCAGCGCCATATCACGGTATCCACGAGCGGAATCGTTCCGAACATCTACAAGTTTGCAGATGAAGACACACAGATTAACCTCGCCATTTCGATCCATGCGCCGAATGATGCACTGCGTTCGAAATTGATGCCGGTTAACCGTCGTTTTCCTTTTGAAGATGTGATGGAGTCCCTCCGTTATTACCTGGCCAAAACAGGTCGGAGAATTACGTTTGAGTATGCACTTATTGGTGGCGTAAACGATCAGCCAGAGCATGCAGCAGAACTTGCAAGTGTGCTTAAAAACATGTTGTGCCACGTGAATCTGATTCCGGTTAACCATGTACCTGAACGCAAGTACGTAAGAACTTCGAGAAGCGACATCTTCAATTTTCAAAAGATTCTCTCGGAACAGGGTGTTAATGTAACCATTCGTCGTGAACAGGGACATGATATTGCTGCCGCTTGCGGTCAGCTTCGTGCAAAGCATATGGAGTTGAGGTGAGAACGTTTTGATCAAAACAGTTCATGTGAGCCATATCGGACGAGTGCGTTCGGTGAATGAAGATTCAGCCTGGATTCGTAATCTCGATACAGGATATATTCTGGGTATTGTTGCCGATGGCATGGGTGGACATCTTGCAGGGGATACGGCAAGCCGCTTGGCAGTGGAGACGTTGGTACAAGACTTGGGAACACTGGAGCCAGGTCTGTCGCATGCGTCTCTGTCTGCAGCTCTTAGCGATGCTATTTTGCATGCCAACGAAGTGATCTTCCGCACGGCATCCACAGATGACAAGTATCATAACATGGGAACAACGGTGGTTGCGGCATTATTGAACGATACGGAAGGTGTTATTGGACACATCGGGGATAGCAGAGCATACAAAATTGCGAACAAAGCTGTCATCCAGTTAACCGAGGACCATACACTGGTGAATGAATTGTTCAAAAATGGTCAGATCAGCAAAGAGGATGTGTCCCATCATCCACGTCGCAACGTTTTAACACGTGCGCTTGGAACAGATGCCGAGGTGAAGGTAGACCTGGATACGGTCAAGCTGGAGGAGGGCGAAGTTCTTCTCCTGTGCAGTGATGGCCTCAGTAACCTGGTCAGCAATGAGCAGATTATTCAGGTTGCCGGCAATCTGGAACTGGCATTGGAAGATCGCGCTGACCGACTGCTCCAGTTGGCTTTACTTGCTGGGGGAGACGACAACATCACGGTTGCCTTGTTTGAGTTGCAGAGGGATGGTTCCGTGGATACGGAAACGGGGTGTGAGTCATGATTGGGCACCAGCTAGGCGGACGCTATGAAGTGATTGAGCGTGTCGGCGGTGGCGGCATGGCTCTTGTGTACAAAGCACAGGATCTTCTGTTAAACCGGAATGTGGCGATTAAAGTTCTTAGACAACAGTTTGTGCATGACGAAGAGTTTATTCGCCGTTTCCGCAGGGAAGCACAATCGGCAGCATCGCTGTCTCATCCAAATGTAGTTAGCATTTATGACGTGGGGCAGGAAGATGACGTTCATTATATTGTCATGGAGTACGTGGAAGGCAAAAACCTGAATGAAATTATTAAAGAACGTGCGCCTCTGCAGGTGGACGAATCGGTGCGAATCGCTTCCCAGATTGCAGATGCTCTTGATCATGCACATCATAATCAAATCATTCATCGGGATATCAAACCCCACAATATATTAATTGGCCGGAATGGCCGAGTGAAAGTAACGGATTTCGGGATTGCCCGTGCGGTTACATCTACAACGATTACGCAGACGGGATCCGTAGTTGGTTCTGTACATTACTTCTCACCGGAGCATGCCAAAGGTATCGTTACTGGTGAGAAATCGGACTTATATTCTCTTGGGATCGTACTTTACCAAATGCTTACTGGGCAACTTCCGTTCCTGGGTGAAAGTCCAATCAGTGTGGCATTGAAGCATTTGCAGGAAGAGTTCGATGAACCACGCAAATTCAATCCATTGATTCCGCAAAGTGTGGAAAATGTCATCTTAAAATCCATGCGTAAAAATCCGCAGGAACGTTATCAGTCGGCCAAGGAAATGCAGACCGATCTGGAAACTTGCCTGATGCCGGAGAGACGTAACGAAACAAAGATTGATTTTCCGGATGAGGATGATATAGACCAGACTCGCGTTATGCCAGCGATCAAGCCTGAACCACGCGGAGTTACATCGACCGGTGCAATGCCTGTGATGGAGTCTGACGAAGAAACTGGCAAGGGTAAGGCAAAAGCGAAGAGCTGGAAGAAGCCAGCATTACTCATTTCATTAACCGTTCTTATTCTAATCGCCATGGTGGGTGTTGTATGGTATGTCAAGGGTATGCTGGTTGTACCTGAAGTAACCGTGCCTAACGTGATCACCCAGACGGAAGAAAAGGCTCGTGAAATGCTTGAGGAGAAAGGACTCGTCGTCAGTGATGAGGTCATTCGTCTGTACCAGGAAGGTGTTGAACCGGGTATTGTCTATGACCAGAGCAGAAAAGAAGGCGATGTTGTCAAAGAAGGTTCCGAGGTCCAGATCAGTGTTGGTGCAGAAAAAGAACTGGTGAAGATGATTGATGTCAAACAGGAGACTTATGATGAGGCTGTCAAGAAGCTGACTGCTCTTGGCATTAAGGAAGATCAGATTCAGCGGAAAGATGACTTTTCCAATGATGTGGCTTCAGGTTCTGTTATTTCCCAGACACCGGGTGTGAATGAGGAATTCGATCCTGCGATAGTTCAGATTGAGTTGACCGTAAGTAAAGGTACTGAAACGGTCAAAATGCCTGATCTAAAAAATCTTACCCGCAGTGAAGCCGAAGAAAAACTGAAGTCTGCTGGACTTGTACTTGCTCAGGTACAGGAAGAATCAAGTTATACGGTGGATCAGGGCAAAGTGACGCAGCAATGGCCTGTGGAAGCTGGCGCAGAGGTGAGTCCTGGCGATAAGATTACAATCTTTATCAGTACAGGGTATCCGCCTGAAGCGCTGAAATATCCTTTTAATATTAATGTATCACCCAAAGAAGAGGGCAAAAACAGTAAAATCCGTATCACATATGAAGACGCACGTGGCAAGAATCAGGAATGGGGAACTCGCACTGTGAACTCAACCCAGACCTTGACCATTCCACTTGTGCTGGCTCCGAATGAAAATGGGGCTGTGTCCGTATATCGTGATGGACAGTTCCTGGATACGTACCTTGTCTCCTACAGTGAAGCCAAAAACGGAACAGTGAATGTACCTTCCATTGATCCGGAACAAAGTACCCAGACGCCGCCAGAAAATGAGCCTGATCCAGGTGACGGCAGCGTTGATGAGGGCAGTGTTGATCCCAATCAGGAAGGTGAGCCTGACTCCACACCGGTGGATGGTGAAGGTGACAACGTAGATGAAGACACTTCTGCCATGAATAATGGTAAGGGGCACGGCAAGGAAAAAGAGAAGAAAAAGGAAGTCGTTAACGCATCAAGCCGTCCATAAGGGCGGCTTATGCTGGCGTCTGGAGTAAACGTACCACCATTTAAAGGAGGGCGACGGAGCTATGCCAGAAGGTATCATCGTTAAAGCGCTAAGCGGTTACTATTATGTCATGCCAGTGGAAGACAACGGGGTTCCTTCGGTTGAAGGTTCCGCCGTTCAATGTCGAGCCAGAGGTATCTTCAGAAAACGGGGAACATCACCGCTTGTAGGTGACCGCGTCAGCTACATGTTGACGGAGAACGGAGAAGGAACGGTAGATGAAATCCGGAAGCGTGAGACGGAACTCATCCGTCCTCCAGTGGCCAACGTAAGTTTGGCTGTTCTGTTATTCTCGGTGAAAGAACCGGATATGAACCTGAATCTGTTGGACAAGTTCCTTGTTCACATCGAGCAGGCTGGTCTGGATGCTCTGATTGTGCTGACCAAACAGGATCTGGCTGATCCAGCCAAAGACACGGTTGCTGAAGTAAAAGCATTGTATGAACAGGTTGGTTATGAAGTGATCTCCACAAGTTCACGTACCGGCGAGGGCAGTGAGCTGCTCAGAGATCGTCTCGCTGGTAAGATTAGCGTATTCTCTGGTCAATCCGGTGTAGGCAAGTCATCCATGTTAAATGCATTGATGCCCGGCCTGACGCTGGAGACGAGTGCAATCAGCATGCGTCTAGGACGAGGGAAACACACCACCAGGCACGTGGAGCTTATTCCATTGGACAATGGTGGGTTTGTTGCAGATACGCCAGGATTCAGCCAACTGGACTTTCTGGAGATCGGTGTGGAGGAACTCTCCACTTGTTTCCGGGAATTCGCCCAGTTTGCAGATCAGTGCAAGTTCCGAGGTTGTACCCATACACATGAACCCGGTTGTCGTGTGCTTGCGGCCAAGGAGGAAGGTCTAATCTCCGAAAGCCGATATCAGCACTATGTGCTGTTCCTGACCGAAATGAAAGATAAGAAGCGGAGGTATTAACATGATTAAGATTGCCCCATCGATATTATCAGCTGATTTTGCCCGCCTGGGTGCGGAAGTTGCAGAAGCCCAAGCAGCAGGAGGAGACTGGATTCATGTTGACGTTATGGACGGTCATTTTGTCCCTAATATTACGCTTGGACCTGCGATTGTGAAGGCGATCGCTCCACATACCAGTTTGCCGCTCGACGTGCACTTGATGATTGAGAATCCGGAGCGTTATGTTGAGGAATTTGCCAAAGCGGGTGCAGCGGTAATTACCGTTCATGCTGAGGCATGTGTGCATCTGCACCGGGTTATTCACCTGATCAAGGAGCAGGGAGTCAAGGCAGGAGTTGCCCTTAATCCGGGAACGCCAGCGTCTGCCATTCTCGAAGTTCTGGATGATGTGGATATGGTTCTAGTGATGACGGTGAATCCTGGATTTGGCGGACAGGCTTTCATCTCGGGAACCATGAACAAAATCAAGCAAATTCGTACCTGGTTGAACGAAAAGGGACGCCATGATGTACATATTGAAGTAGATGGCGGAATTGCAGCCGATACAGCCCCACTTGTGGTGGAAGCTGGAGCGGATGTGCTTGTTGCGGGGAGTGCCGTATTTGGCCGTGAGGATCGTGCTGCCGCGATTACTGAAATTCGCCGTAGCTACGGAGGCTGATCTATGACCCTCAAGGAGACACTGTGGACGATGGCTGCGAGTCTCGTGACGGGACTTGTGCTTGCTTTGTTTGCGGTTATTCAATCCCCGTTTAATGCCATAACGTCGTTAATCGGGGTGGGCGTTGTTATTATGTATTTCCGCAAATTTGATCGTACGGGACATCGGGTTACTTTTGTCATATTCAGCATACTGTATTATGTACTGAGTGTTTTCATGATCGCTGTCTATCAATATATTCCTGCCCAAACGTAAATGACCTGATCTTCGGGCTTGTCATTGTGGAATAGGGATCGATGGTTCCGCATAAATATGGTTACATGAGCAGGTTTCTCATGTAGCCTTTTTTGTCGTGTTTGAGGTAAAAAAGGCCTGAAGCATAGGATACGGCGGACGCATGAGCATGATGGGGAGGGTGAATTATGAAATTTTACACATTCAAACTGCCGAAGTTTTTGGGAGGGTTTGTAAAGGCGATTCTTAATACGTTTCAAAAGAACTGATCCGATTGATAAGGTAACAGGGAATACCGCCGCTTTGGCTCAGGCTTATCTGGAATTCGTACCTGCGAAGCGCCATGCGGCGGCCATTCACATGTTAACGAGCGTATTCAAGAATCCCTTTTTTGAATACCAAAAAAGCACCTGCAAGGAACAAGGTGCTTTTTGCTTACCCGATTTATAGTAGCTTTGCGTGATTATACGCGAGTCACTTTACCGGCTTTCAGTGCACGGGTGCTTACGTATACACGTTTTGGTTTGCCGTCAACGAGAATGCGGACCTTCTGAACGTTTACGCCCCAAGTACGACGGTTACGGTTGTTAGCGTGGGATACGTGGTTACCGGTGCCCGGTTTCTTACCTGTCACATAACATTTGCGAGACATAGATTACACCTCCTATCCTAAAATAACCAGTTGCCTTCAGAAACGAAAAGTCATTCCATAAGGACTAAATTGTTCTTCCTGATCATAAAGACCAGGCTTCAGTAGCTAATGGCGTTGTTTAAGCCGGCATGACCGGATCATTTCCATTACTTAACCTGCATAAAACAATACTTGAATATAATATCATAATCAAAAAAGCTTCGTCAACTGATCCAAAAACTTTATTTATTTCTCTTGTCTAATATAGTACAATGTTGAGTAGTCCATAATACAGTGGTGAACAGGCTGTTGCCGCGAGGAAGTCGGAGAATAAACCGTACCTAGAGGTCGGTGGTCTGCTTTTTGGCAACGCTGTGAGCTGCGGCATTCCATCTTTGGCACCAGTCTCCATGCGGCATTCATGCCGGCTCTTGATACCGGTGCATATCCGTATGCCCCGAAGTTAGGGTGCAGAGAGTGCAGGATATTGGTAGCCCGGCCGCCCAGACCGTTAATCCGGCTGACATGTTGTATTGTATGCCTGTGCCGGACAAGGTATGGACGAAGAATAACGCAGTCCGCGTTAGCGCATGAACAGACCAGACACATCTTGGTGCAAGGTGTTCGTGTATCAAGCTAGGAAGGGGAATTCTCACTTGAGTATACGTTCTTTAAATGGAACAGATTTCACCGCAATGGTACTCGCCGGAGCGGAACAACTTGGACAGCATGCAGAGCACGTCAATTCCCTGAATGTTTTCCCTGTGCCGGATGGTGACACGGGAACGAACATGAATTTGACAATGAGTGCAGGAGTTGCAGAGATTAAAAGAAAAAGTTCTGCCTCCATCGGAGAAGCTGCCGGTATTCTATCAAAAGGCCTGCTTATGGGCGCACGGGGGAATTCAGGAGTTATTCTGTCACAATTGTTCCGTGGTTTTAGTCGTTCAGCTGCTCCCTATGAGGAACTGAATACGCTCCAATTTGCAGCAGCCCTGCAGAACGGTGTTGACGCAGCTTACAAAGCAGTCGTAAAACCCGTTGAAGGGACCATTCTTACCGTAGCGAAGGAAGCGGCGAAACATGCCAATTACTACGCAAGACGGACGAATGATATTACTGAATTAATGAATGAAGTTTTGTTAAAAGCAAAAGAAGCACTGGCAATGACTCCGGAATTACTTCCTGTACTGAAACAGGTTGGTGTTGTGGATTCAGGTGGTCAGGGGCTTGTATATATCTACGAGGGCTTTATGGAAGTATTGCTGCAAAGTGACGGTGTGAATCGTACTTCGCTGAACAAAGAAGTAACCCCATCCGTGGCAGCATCTGCTTTGAAACCGGCTGCACCGACAGAAGTGGATATCAAGAAGCCTGCACAGCAGCAGGTGATTGCGCCGGAGATGCCTTTATCTGCTCAGGCGAGATTGGAAACGGAAGATATTGAATTCCTGTATGATATGGAATTCTTCATTAATCGTGAGCTTGGAGAGAACGCGGGAGTGGCATTTGATGATGAAGCATTCCGGAAAGCGTTGTCAGTTAATGGAGATTCGATCATTATCATTGCCGATGATGAGGTCATCAAAGTTCATGTCCATTCCAAAACACCAGGCGATGTGTTAAACCTGGCACTGCATTATGGGGAAATCACACAGATTCATATTCTGAATATGCGTGAACAGCATCGGGATCTTCTGACAGCAGGTATGGACATTGCTCCATCACCTGAATTGTTTGCAGAGATTCCACCTGAGGCAGCGCGCAGTATGGAAGAGGCCGTGCTTCCTGCAGATGAGATGGCACCGTATGGTTTTATTGCGGTATCGTCCGGTGACGGTATAGCAGAGATTTTCCAAAGTCTTGGCGTTGATGTTGTTCTGTCCGGTGGACAGACGATGAATCCGAGTACTGAAGATTTTGTAAAAGCCGTTCGTTCCATTGCTGCGGAGCAGGTATTTATACTCCCGAATAACTCGAATATTGTACTGGCTGCGGAGCAGGCACGTGAACTGCTTGAGGATGAGCGCCGAATTACGGTTATTCCAAGCAAGACCATTCCACAGGGAATGGCTGCTGCCTTTGCTTTCCAGGAAGATGAGTCTGCGGAAACGAACCGTGACCACATGTTGGAGGCAATCAGTCGGGTGCAGTCCGGTCAAGTGACTCATGCGGTTCGTGATACGCAATATGATGAATTGGATATCAAGGCGGGGCACTATATCGGTATTCATAACTCCAAGATTGTAGCGACGGATGAAGCCATGCTTCAAGCATGTGAAGGTCTGCTCAAACAGATGATGGAGAGCGGAGATGAAGTGGTGACGATCCTTGAAGGGGACGAAGCTGACCCTGAGGTAACTGCTGCCCTCGCTGCATGGCTTGAAGTACAGTATCCTGATGCTGAGGTAGAGGTCCATCGTGGAGGACAGCCTGTGTATTATTATTTGTTCTCCGTAGAGTCCTAATAAAGGTTGCTCAAAAAGTCATTTGTTGACTTTTTGAGCAGGTACTAATAGCACTCTAGCAAAGAGGAGGAGAGTCATGAGCCACAAGGTTGCGATAGTAACAGACAGTACGGCAGATATTCCAGAAGAACTCATCCGCAAATACGGGATTCATATTGTTCCGCTGCGCGTTCTGTTCGGTGAAGAGAACTATGCAGATGGCGTTGATCTGACTTCGGAACAGTTCTACGAAAAATTGAAGAAGAGTTCTGTGTTGCCTACAACTTCACAGCCCTCTCCAACCGATTTCATGAATGTATATCAAGCACTGCTTGATGAGAACCCTGAACGCCCGATTGTATCCATCCACCTGTCATCTGGCATGAGTGGTACCTACCAATCGGCGATGCTTGGAAAATCTTTGCTGGAGCGTGAGGGTGACATCACCGTGCTGGATTCGAAGTCAGCATCGTATGGATACGGTCTAATGGTAGTACAGGCTGCTGAACTTGCCGAACAGGGGAAGTCCTCAGTCGAAATCGCTGCTGCCATTGAAGGGATGCAACAATCTCGTAAATTGTTCTTTCTTGTGGATACTCTTGAGTATCTGCAAAAAGGCGGTCGAATTGGCAAAGCTTCAGCCATCTTGGGAACGCTGCTTAACATTAAGCCGATCCTGTCTATTGATGAAGAAGGCGTGATCTATGCAGTTGAGAAAGTCAGAGGTCATAAAAAAGCAATGGCACGCATTATTGAGCTGTTCCAGAAGGATCTTGCAGGCAAACGGGTTAACCTGGCGGTAGGTCATACCGCTGACCCGGGATCAGCAATCGCTTGTGCAGAGCAGCTGCGTGGTCATTTTACACTGAATGAAGTGATCTATACCAATATTGGAGCCGTAATCGGTAGCCATGTTGGACCTGGTGTCATTGCGATCTTTATGTGGCCTGTTCCGGAATGAGGGATTAGACATGAAATTGGAAGAAATATCAGTTAAGCAAATTAACGGCGTGAGTGCTCTCAAAGAGGGAGAGCTTCACGCCTTTGGCATCTCTACTGTTAAAGACTTGCTTGAATATTATCCGTTCCGTTATGAGGATTATCGTCTGCGTTCACTTAGTGAAGTGAAGGATGGGGACAAGATTACGGTCCAAGGACAGGTAATGGGTATTCCTGTATTACAACGATATGGTAAAAAGTCCCGTCTTACCTGTAAGATCATGACGGAAGAGTGGATGATTACAGCCACCTGGTTCAATCGCCATTTTCTTAAAGAACAGCTTACCCCCAATCGGGAGATTGTGATTACGGGAAAATGGGAACAAAAACGTATGCAGATGACAGTGACTGACTCGGAGTTCCCGGATAAAGGGGATGGGCGTTCAGGTACACTGCAACCTGTATATTCGGTAACCGGCAAGCTGACGCAACAATGGATGCGGAAAACGATCAATCAGGGATTAATTCAATTTGGAGATATGATTCCCGAGATTTTGCCCCAATCCTTGATGAACAAATACAGCTTGATGCCACGTAAACAGGCGATTGCGGGGATTCATCGTCCACAGGACAACCGGGAAGGCCAACAGGCCAGACAGCGGATGGTGTATGAAGAACTGTTTCTGTTCCAGTTGAAAATGCAGGCGTACCGTGCGCTCAACCGAAATCGCATGGATGGCGTGGTACATACAACGGACAATACAACGATTCGTGAGTTTGTACGGAGTTTACCATTTGAACTGACAGACGCTCAGAAAAAGGTCGAGCTTGAAATTCTGCATGATATGCGTTCGCCCTATGCAATGAATCGGTTATTGCAGGGTGATGTAGGATCGGGTAAAACGGTTATTGCGGCAATTGCGTTATACACAACTGTTCGATCCGGTTTCCAGGGGGCTTTGATGGTACCTACGGAGATTCTGGCGGAGCAGCATATGCGTTCACTGCAAAAGCTATTTGAACCGTTTGGGGTAACCGTAGGGCTGTTAACAGGCAGTGTAAATGGGCGTAAGCGTAAAGATCTGATCGCCTCGTTGCAAATGGGCATGATTGATATCGTGGTGGGGACACACGCCCTGATTCAGGAAGATGTTTTCTTCCGTGATCTGGGTCTTGTGGTGACGGACGAGCAGCACCGCTTCGGGGTGAATCAGCGCAGCGTTTTACGACGCAAAGGCTATAATCCGGATGTGTTAACGATGACGGCTACGCCCATTCCACGGACACTTGCGATTACGGCTTTTGGGGATATTGAGGTATCCACGATCTCAGAGCGTCCGAAAGGACGGATTCCAATCTCCACGTATTGGGTTAAACACGACATGATGGAGCGAGTGCTCGGGTTTATCTCCAGAGAAGTGGATCAGGGACGTCAGGCCTATCTGATCTGTCCCCTCATAGAAGAGTCGGAGAAGCTGGATGTGCAGAATGCGATTGATCTGCATGTGCAGATGCAGCAGAACTTTCCGAAATATCGCGTAGGTCTGCTGCACGGACGGATGACCGCTGCGGAGAAAGAAGAGATGATGCGTGAATTCTATAGCAATGATATTCAGTTGCTTGTCTCCACCACCGTGGTGGAGGTTGGGGTCGATGTGCCAAATGCCACGTTAATGGTCATTATGGATGCGGATCGTTTCGGTCTGTCCCAGCTGCATCAGCTTCGTGGTCGGGTGGGGCGTGGTGCCCATGCATCCTATTGTGTACTCATTGCGGATCCCAAGACAGAGGTCGGACAGGAACGCATGAAGGTCATGACGGAAACGGAGGATGGATTCGAGGTATCCCGGCGGGATCTGGACCTCCGGGGTCCGGGTGATTTCTTTGGTACAAAACAGAGCGGCTTGCCCGAGTTCCGTCTTGCCGACATGGTTGCCGATTTTGCTGTGCTCGAACAGGCCAGAGATGATGTATCCCAGTTGATTGAGGATGCGACCTTCTGGACCTCTATGGACTATACACCTCTGCGTGATTTCCTGCAGCAACAGCAAGTGTTCAAAGGTGATCTGATTGACTAAACCTTCCCAGGATAGCTGTTTTTTCGGTTGACCTTTGTAAAAAAAGACAAGTGTACAAGCCCTTCCGACATATGAATAAGAAGTGAGTTTATTCTTTGGGAGGTGCTGTACGTTTTGGGTTATCAACAATATGGAATTAGTCCGCAGCTGGTGGAGCGGATCAAATTAAAGATGAAAAATCCGGCTGTCAAAGAGCGTATCAAAAAGTTGATTGAGGGTGTGACCAAGTCTGATCTGCAAGATAAGGCTAAGGTCAGAAGGCTGGTCAAGTCTTCCGCAGTCATTATGAATGAGAATTTCTCTGCTGCACAGGAAGAGCAGTTTGTTGCGTTTGTGCTTGCACAGAAGATTGATCCAAACAATACGTTTCATTTGATTAAGCTGTGGGGGATGTTTAGGTAGGGATTCGATGTAATGTTGGGTGGGATAAAGAGAGTTGTTTACATGGGGGCACTACGAGTGCAGTACCATCTTCCGATCGCTGTTATCCCCGGATTTTCTGATTTACCCTTTCCAAGGGTAAAATCCGGTGATAAAGGCGAGCGCTTCGCTTCTTCAGATTGGTTCTGCACTCTCCGTTGTGGTGTAAACGAAAGTATTTTAGAAAGACCAAATTACATCGAATGATTGTATGGTAATATTAAGAAGGGGTGTTCCATGAAGTCATGTAGATGACATGATGGAACACCCTTTTTTTGTGTGGTGAAGAGCAGCAAGGATGAAGATAGTCTTAGTGCGCTTTCGATTGTGTTTATGTATTTTCATCTCTTGTACTCTTGCTTTTATCCTGTAAAGAGCTGATGAATATTAAAGTTATGATTAGAACTACAATGATAATGCTATTGGAAGGGAATTCTTTCAGAATGTAGTCCTGCACAAGTAAGATCAGGGTTGAGATAAATAAAATCAGTTGAAGGACAAGCCTTGTTGAGCGATCGGGTTGTTGACTTCGTCTGGAGACAGCATATAGGGTAACCCATATTAGACTAAGAAGAAAAAATGAACCCAGGAGTAAAATGGCAAGCATGCATAAACACCTTTCTGTAAATAAAATTCGTTAATAACTGGGATAACATGACAACTGATTAATTATATCACAGGAATTTCTGTATTTGTTGATTTTATGGAAATAGAAGGTGGTCGTTGACCTTTACATATGCCTCTTTTTATGATTTTCACAAGATGTACTTTGCTTTCCTCAAGAGTGAGCGGTAAACTGTTGCATACGAGATGTGTGTGAATCAGGCTTCATTTTATAGATGTTGTAATGGCATTACAATGAGACATATATTTATTTTGGAGAGATGTGGAGGAAGTACGATTGGAGATGTTTACGATGCTGCTGGGTTTATTTGAACGAGCGGCGCTGCTGATTATATTTTTATTCTTTCTGTCGAGGGTGCCGAGGTTCAGGCAGATTCTGCAAAAGGGGAATTTAAGGTGGCAGGAGTCTGTTGCGGTTACCTTGTTGTTCTGTGCTTTTGCCATCTTCGGGACGTATACGGGCATTAATGTTGAAGGTTCACTGGTGAATGTACGGATCATCGCCGTGTTATCGGGTGGTATTTTGTTTGGAGCGCCTGTGGGTATTATTACGGGGATAGTCTCCGGGTTGCATCGGTATTTGATCGATATGGATGGGGTCACAGCCATACCGTGTCTAATCACGAGTATCCTTGCAGGTCTGGTCTCCGGATATATACATAAGTATACGGCCAAGCCTAAGCGATGGATTATCGGTATTGGTGCCGGAATGATCTGCGAAGCGCTCACGATGTTATTCATCCTGCTATTTTCCTATCCCGATCCACTGGGTGCCGATATTGTTTCGAAGATTGCACTGCCCATGATCCTGGGTGAAGTTAATATTGGGCTGATTGTGCTCCTGGTGCAGAGTGTTGAAGGGGAAAAGGAAATGATTGCAGCCCGTCAGGCGAAGTTGGCACTGGAGATTGCGAACAAGACTTTGCCGTATTTCCGTTCCATCGATGAGGATTCTCTGCGCAAGATCTGCCATATTATTCAGGAGGATATTCAGGCTGATGCGGTTGCGATTACAGATACTCGGAATGTATTGGCTTATGTAGGATTTGGTGAGGAACGATATCATATTGGTAATGAAATTATAAGTGAGATGACCAAGAAGACGATCTCCAGCGGGGAGATTACAATCAGTAATGATGTCATTGATGAAAAAACACCGGATATCCACTCGCTGTTAATCATTCCGCTCAAAGAACGAGGAGACATTACAGGTGCACTCAAAATCTATTATCGCAAAGCGTACAAAATTACGTATCCTTTGCAAACGATGGCCGTAGGTCTGTCGCAGATCATCTCCACCCAGATGGAGGTATCACGGGTAGAAGAGATTAAGGCTGCTGCCAACAAAGCAGAGCTCCGCGCATTACAGACAACCATTCATCCGCATTTTCTGTTTAATGCGCTAAATGCAATTGCTTCGTCCATCCGAACCAAACCGGATCGTGCGCGGGAGCTGATTGTGAATCTATCCGGGTACATGCGTTACAATCTGGAGCTGTCGGATGAGTTAATCGATATTCATAAGGAACTGGAGCAAGTCCGAAATTATGTAGAGATTGAGAAAGCTCGCTTTGGCAGCCGACTTAACGTGATCTATGAGATTGATGAGGTCGCGGTGCATATTCCGAGTCTTGTTATCCAACCGCTCGTCGAAAATGCAATTATACATGGCATTCTCAAGGTGAAAGGACCCGGGACTGTTCGAATTCGGGTACAGGATTATCCGGAGTTTGTGCGAATCAGTGTCAGTGATACAGGAGCAGGTATTAGTGCAGATATTATTGAGCGCGTCTACCATGACCGTATGCCTGGTAACCAGATCGGGCTGTATAATGTGCATCGCCGGGTCAAGCTTATTTACGGACAAGGTGTAACCATTACACGGCTGGAACAAGGAACCGATATTTTATTTGATGTGCCCAAAGGAGATGTCGTAACAAGGTGATGATGGATCAATGAGAGCTCTTATTGTGGAAGACGAGATTCTGGCAAGCGAGGAATTAAATTATTTAATCCACGAACATAGTCAGATTGAAGTGGTGGATCGCCTTGAAGATGGGCTGGATGTACTGAAATTTTTGCAGGACCAAGAAGTTGACGTCATTTTCCTCGATATTAATATTCCCTCGCTGGACGGCATGATGCTGGCCCATCATATTGGGAAGTTTGCAACCAAACCCTATATTGTATTTACTACGGCGTATAAGGATCATGCAGCAGAAGCCTTTGAATTGGAGGCGTTCGATTATATTCTAAAGCCTTATGACGAGAAGAGAATCGCTGCGATGCTCCATAAGCTGGAGATGGCTTTCAAGCGTGATCATACGCCGATGGAGCAACATGTTGAGGATGGACAAGCCACAGCAGCGGACGAATCTGCTGCTATGCCGGGTGAACTGATACGGGATATGAATTCCCATACGGACAGAAGAATTAATCTGCTGCGGAATGACAATATTATTGTTACGGATACGGCAGATATCTACTATGCGGAAGCGCAGGAGAAAGTAACGAAGGTATATACCAAAAATGGGGAGTTCACCATGCCAGTGAGCATATCGGATTTTCACAGCCGTCTGCCTCAGGACACGTTCTTTCGCTGCCACCGTTCGTACGTTGTAAATCTGTCGCAAATCCGTGAAATCGTGCCTTGGTTCAACAATACGTATCTGCTCCGCCTGCGCGATCTGGAAGCCGAAGTACCCGTGAGTCGCGGGAAGGTCAAAGAATTCAGGCAACTCATGCGCATCTAGAAGCATTTCATTCCGCATCTGATGCAACTCATGCTCAAAACGGTGTAATGAATCCCCTTTCATGTATGATTAGCTTGTGAACGCATTCATGTATATGACATCGGCAAAGGGGAGATCACGATGAAAGCAGCAATTTCATCAGCTTCATCAACACCTGAAACAACATCTGCACCTACAAAAATGAACCGCTGGCTTATTGTTTTGGGGACCATCATTGTACAAATGGGTCTTGGAACCATCTATACTTGGAGTTTATTTAATCAACCGCTGTCTGACCGTTTCGGATGGGACGTCAGCTCGGTCGCGATAACTTTTTCAATTACCAGTTTTGCTTTGGCATTTGCCACATTGTTTGCAGGTCGGTTGCAGGAACGGTGGGGTCTTCAGCGCCTGATCCGTGTAGCCGGGGTTGTGCTTGGGCTGGGTCTTATTCTGAGTTCCCAAGTCACTTCGTTAACACTGCTGTACATTTTGGCTGGATTTGTTGTTGGTTTTGCAGATGGTACGGCGTACATTACGTCACTGTCTAATCTTATTAAATGGTTCCCTGAGCGTAAAGGTCTGATCTCGGGGATCTCGGTCGGCGCCTTTGGTACCGGCAGTCTATTGTTCAAATATGTGAACTCGGCATTGATTGGTTCCGTTGGTCCCGCTCAGGCATTTATGTATTGGGGCATTATCGTTCTGGTTCTGGTCGTTGCGGGATCATTCCTGATTCGTGAAGCTGTTGTTCGTGAACAGGCTCCAACAAGCAAGGAAGGGTCCAAACAAGTCGTAGCACGTCATGACTATACAGTGAAAGAGATGTTGCGTACAAAAGAAGCGTATATGCTGTTTGTTATTTTCTTCACGGCGTGTATGAGCGGCTTGTATCTGATCGGTATTGTCAAAGATATCGGTGTACAGCTTGCAGGTCTTGATGTAGCAACAGCTGCCAACGCAGTGGCCATGGTTGCGATCTTTAATACGGCAGGACGTATTATTCTCGGTGCGCTGTCGGATAAAGTAGGACGGATGAAAGTCATCGCTGGTGCGCTGCTGGTTACAGCCGTAGCTGTCATGACACTGAGTCTGGTTCCACTGACATTCGGGATTTTCTTCGCCTGTGTCGCGGCCGTTGCATTCTGCTTCGGTGGTAACATTACGGTATTCCCGGCGATTGTAGCTGATTACTTCGGACTGAAAAATCAGAGCAAAAACTATGGTGTGATCTATCAGGGATTTGGATTTGGTGCTTTGGCAGGATCATTCATCAGCGCCCTGCTGGGCGGATTCCATCTAACCTTCATTGTGATTGCTGTACTCTGCGCTGTTTCGTTGTTGCTCGCACTGATTATTACCCCTCCAGGTCAAGGTCGTCGTGCACGTCAACGTGAAAAACAGATGAACCTTAAGCCTTCATCACGAGCAAGCTAACAACATGCACCGGAAGTACGGAACAGAGAATATTTCTTCATCTTAAATAGCAAATTAAAAAACAAAGTAAACAAAGCGGTCTCAGTTGAGGCCGCTTTTTGGTATCTAGGGTATCAGATTGCCAGTCGGTTGACCTATTGGACGATCTGGTTGCCTGCAAGCGTGGTACCTTGTGTGCATTCCATCTTTCGCTTCTGTTATACTCTAGGTGAATTCAACAACACCAAGACCAAGTTATGTACCCCAGAGGAGGCATATCATGAAATTCATTAAATACACACAACCTGATTTTGATGATTATTATGCACTGGTATCCAATATGGAAGTGATGAAACAGATTACAGAACGTGTAATGCCGGAGCAAGAGGCGAGAACGCAATTCGAGTCCATGCTGGATTTTAATGAGCGTTCCACTTGTGGCCATTACCGGGTATTTAGTGAAGATGGTGCAGGTGTGGCGTATGCCAAATTGATTCCAGATCAAGAGGACCCGACCAGAGCAGAGATAGGGTACATGATCCTGCCTGAACATTGGGGCAAAGGCCAAGGCACGTCCATAGCGTCGCGGTTGATTATCCAGGCACAAGCCGCAGGCATTGGATCACTCTATGCCGTTATCGATCCGGCTAACGCTGCTTCCCGCCAGATCTTGACCAGACAGAACTTTGTATCCACCTGGACAGGTGATTACGATGGTCTTCCTGGTGAGATTATGGAGTTAGATCTTCAAATGAAGCGATAAAGAGGGCAGTCTGAGGGTAATCAGATAATATAAGGCATTTTGCATGAGATGGCTGGAAACGCATTACATCATGGGAGTTCACCCATGCACATTTCATGCAGGATGCACATATAGAGATGTGGAGGAGATGGCATATGAGCAATTCAACCATGGAACGTCTGAATGCGTTACTGCCGGAATGGCTGGAAACTAGTCGTCTGCATACCGGTCAGGGTAAGGTGGCTTCTTATATCCCGGAGCTTGTCAAAGCCTCTCAGGATGAGCTTGGTATACATATCATGGACGCCGAAGGGAACCATGTATCGGCAGGGGATTGTGGTGTCCCATTTACGATGCAAAGTATCTCCAAAGTATTTACCCTTATTCTGGCCCTGATGGATCATGGGGAAGAGGCCGTCTTCTTTAATGTAGGAAAAGAACCCACAGGCGACGATTACGATTCGATGATCAAGCTTGAATTGGTTGAACCCGGAATCCCGTTTAATCCTTTAATCAATGCGGGTGCAATTACGGTGTCCTCCCTCATTGCAGGTGACTGCAAGGAAGAGAAATCACGCCGCATTCTGGAGTTTTTCCGCAAACTGGCGAATAATGATCAGCTGGGCTATAACGAAGAGGTATTCCAGTCCGAATCGGAGAGCGGTCACCTGAATCGTTCACTTGGTTATTTCCTGAAGCATAATGGCGTGATCAAGGATGACGTGGAAGATGTACTTGCCGTGTATTTCCGTCATTGCTCCATTGAAGTCACCTGTGCCGATCTGGCACGGATGTCACTTGTTCTGGCTTATGATGGGACAGATCCGATTACGGGCAATGAACTTATTCCTCGCCGATATGTACAGATTGCCAAAACCTTCATGACGACCTGCGGGATGTACAATGCTTCAGGCGAATTTGCAATTGAGGTGGGATTGCCAGCCAAGAGTGGTGTATCCGGAGGCATATTGACCCTTGTACCCGGACAATTCGGCATAGGTCTAGTTGGCCCGGCGCTGAATCGCAAAGGGAACAGTATTGCCGGCGTGCATCTGCTCGAACGTCTGTCCAAGGAATTCGACTGGAGCTTTTTCTAGAAAGCTTTCTAAAAAAATAGAATCTACGATCATACGTAGCCGATGAATCACGTATCCGATATTTTGCTTCTTTTGAACGAAGTGAATGGTACGGATATGTCTCGTCGGCTGTTTTTGGTATTCATCAGAATGTGTAGGAAGGCAGTCCTGCATGGTAACGACCATGCTGCATCTATCATGGAACATCCACAACATCGAGGTGGGCATATACGCCCTCAGTGATTAATTCAGTCATTGGCTAGGGCCACATCTGTAATGAGGTTCATCTGAATATCCCGGGACCCATCTTCCATCAGTAGTCTGAGGGTACGGGCAGGACGGTCCAGCCGAAGCACCTGACCGGTGTAACGGATATCATCATGTTCGTGAAACAAGGCAATGGTGACCTTATCTCCAAGCATCATCGAGTTGCTGAGTAACCGGGACATTTCTTCCGCCGCCTGGGCATCCAGGGATGGGCGGGTGCGGGGAGCAAGTTGTTCCTGATGAAGAATGTAGGCTTCCCGGTGTTCGGGGAGCATCATGCGTGAGGACTCGAAGATACCGTTTTGCTGTAATTTTTTACTCATTTATAATGACCTCCAATTTTATGAGAACGTTCATGGGCTTGCGCGGACGAGCAGAGGGAGGATGCCCGCATAATGGCGGTATCTCCGTACCTGCGCTTGATATCATCTGTCGCACGTTCCAGTTCTCTTTTGCGTTCGCGGTCATCGAACCAGGACAGCTGCACTTCGGAATCGGGTACAAGTCCGGTCAGTGACACGCTGATGCGGCGGATGGGTAATCCGTCCCAATGGCGCAGGAACAGAGCTGCTGCTGCATCGTATACTTCATCCGTAATGTTGGTGGGTTCATTTACCTTCATCTGGCGGGAGAAACCGGTTGGCCGATCATAATCCTGTCCGCGACATCCAACTGAGACGACATGGCCCATGAGTGATTTGTCCCGGGAACGTCGACTGACGAGTTCCGCCAGTTCAAGCAGTACCACCTTGATATCTTCCCAGGAGTCATAGTCCCGGGGTAGCGTCATCTGATGTCCGATGCCCTGCTGCTGATGAGCATATGTCCCGGGTTTGACCGGGGAATCATCGATACCGCGGGCGATACGCCATAATACCTCGCCATTCACACCCCAACGTTCTCTCAGTCGGGATAGTGGAGTCTGGGCCAGATCACCGATCGTATGGACCCCCATCTTATAGAGATGCTGCGCCATGCGGGAACCGACCATGAACATGTCTCGGACGGGCTTCTTCCAGATGGTGGACGGCAGATCTTTGCGAGGCAGCGTGCAGATGCCACTGGGGACTTTTTTGGCATACAGGTCACAAGCCATTTTACTGACAACTTTGGTATCACTGATACCAATGCGAATGTACACACCCGTCTCATCCATCACTCTGGATTGAATGCTGCGTGCAATGGTCTCGGGACTGCCGAACAGATCCAGACTTCCGGTGACATCGAGAAACTGTTCATCAATACTATAGGGTTCTACCAAATCGGTGTAAGACTGAAGGATGCGCGTAATATGAAGGGACACCCGAATGTACTCGGCCATCCGCGGGCGAACGACAACAACATCCGGGCATTTGGCGAGTGCTTCACCCAGTCGTTCTGCTGTTGTAATTCCATAGGACTTGGCGAGTGGACAGGCCGCAAGAATAATCCCCGAACGGCGCGCCGGATCTCCCGCAACAACGAGGGGGCGGTCTTTGTATTCGGGATGTGCAGACTTCTCCACACTGGCATAGAATGACTGGCAGTCAGCCAGCATGATGACACGTCTGTCTTGGCGGGACATAAGACTTCTCTCCTTATTCGTGATGCTGGGCTCTTCTGTGAAGCGTCGACTATCTTCATTTCAATATCGATAATTAACAGTTTATTTACAGTATGGAACAAGTGTTCTTGTTTTATAAGCATATCCGACAATTCGAAATGCGGCAACCGGAATTATTTTGCAAATTGGACACAATTATGGGTTGGCTATATTAGAGGCAGTAATTAGGAAATAAGATGTGCTTTTTTACATTTAATGTGAGAGATCTGTGACCTCTGGGCGATGACCGGGCGTTCATTCAGCTTTTTGTAAAAGAGTTATAAATGGGCACAGTCCTATAGAGGGGGACTGATGTCCTTTTTTCATTTTCTGCATTTTTCAGAAAACCTTGATGTGACGCGGAATATCGCTGATGCGTTATCGGACTATAGTATCAATTTTGTAATCTTTATGGTTAATACTGTAAAAATGGCCGCAACTTTAAAAAGTGACTCGCGTTTAATGGGGTATGTGATCAAACGACAAACGTTGCCTGTACCCGCGTTGCACATAACAATAAAGGTTCCAGAATTGCAGGATCAGCAGGGTATTCAAACCATACAATTCCAGCAAATATTAGTGTTCGGGGATCACATGTATCCCGGAGGCGTCCCGGTACCAGTTGATGGTCCTTTTTACGAATCATGGGCAGAATGTTCCATTTCATGTTTGCTTCCATCAGCCTAGTTACAAATGCAGAGTCTTAGCGCTATAGTGAGAACTACACCGCTGACATCTCTACCAAGCGGACATCCGAAGCGGAATGATTCGTAAACTTCAGGTTGGACCATTCGCTGTTGAAGCAGGATGCATATTAGAGAGGTGAGCAATCTAACGACATGAGCAGACAAAGACGAAGACGCTGGTTATTAACGGTGTTGACAGGCGCAGTGGTGGTGACCGGTGGGATATTTGCCGGATGGCACTATATGCAACCCAAGCTCGTTACGTACACAGCGGAGAACGGCACGGAGATGAAATTCAAGACCGATGGAGACCGGTTCATGGAATATGGGTCGGATGGAACGTGGAGGGAGATGTTCGTCAAAGGTGTCAACCTGGGCGCAACTTCACCCGGACATTACCCGGGAGAATTCCCGCTGACCAAAGAGGATTACTTGCGATGGTTCCAGCAGATTGAGGATCTGGGCGCCAATGTAATCCGGGTATACACGGTTCACGAACCGATTTTCTACTCCGCATTGGTCGAATATAACCGCGGCCGGGAGCAACCGTTGTATTTTATACAGGGCATATGGTCACCTGAAGAAGAGTTGATTGAGAAGCAGGATGCCTATGCGGCCCATATTGAGCAGACGTTCAAACAGGAGATTGAAAAGGCAGTATCTGCTGTCTATGGCGATGCGGACATTCCTGCCAAGCAGGGAGAGTCCAGCGGCAAATACAAAACAAATGCAGGAAAATACTTGATGGCCTGGCATGTGGGGACGGAATGGGACCCGGCGATGGTAGACAACACGAACGCAAAACATGCGGACGTACCGCAGTACAAGGGAGCTTATTTCTCGGCAAGTCCAGAAGCGTCACCGTTCGAGAACTGGCTTGCAGAACTGCTGGATCATACGGCGGTTCTGGAGAAGAAGTATGGATGGGAACATCCGATGACCTTCACCAACTGGGTAACGACCGATGTGCTGGATCATCCCGGTGAGCCACTGTATGAAGAGGATCTTGTCAGTGTGGATGCTCGGCATATTCAGCCGGAGGCGTGGCAGGGAGGTTATTTTGCAGCTTACCATGTGTACCCGTATTACCCGGATCTGTTCCATATCGATAAAACACTTCAAACGATCAAGGATGAGAACGGGGAATACAACACGTACAAAAGTTATCTGCGCAAGCTAAAAGCCGAGTTTACCGATATGCCTGTAATGATTACAGAGTATGGCGTACCCTCTTCTCTAGGTATTTCCCATCTGGGTATGGGAGGACGAAATCAGGGTGGACATAACGAAGTAGAGCAGGGAGATATTGACGCGTCATTGACGCAGGATATCTATGATGAAGGATACTCGGGAGCGATTTTGTTCATGTGGCAGGATGAATGGTTCAAAAAAACATGGAACACCATGCCACTGGAAATCCCGGCTGATCGCCGTGCATATTGGCTGAACGTGCTGACAAACGAGAAGATGTTTGGTCTGCTTGCCATGGACCCGGGTAAACAGGAACAGTTGACCATCGACGGATCACTGGATGATTGGCAGGACCTGAAGGATGAAGAAGTCACCACCTGGCAGGGCCAAGTGGATGGCATTCAGGAAATGAAGATGACCCATGATGAAGCCTATCTGTATATTGGGCTGACCTTGGATCAACCTTTTGACCCGGATCAGACGGTGCTGCGAATTGGCACAGATACACTTGCTGGAGGCAGTCAGCCTGATACGTTACTCCCGGGCCGGACGCTCAGTGATGGTCTTGAGACAGTGATTACACTGGGACAGGAAAAGGAATCTCAGGTGGAGATCGCCAAGGACTATGACTTTAACCAGCGACTGTATGGCAAGGAAGGATACGACATGCTGCCAGATCAGCAGTCCGATTCCTCAGATCCGTTCCACCCATGGAATCTGGCCGTCAGCCTGAGGATGACACCGCCGGATACCCGATCTGCTCATCCATTCATGAATGAAAAGGTCGGAACATTAAAACGGGGGACGACGGCTCCCGGTCAGTCCGATACGGATTCATTAACGGCATGGCAGTATAACGGCAATCAGGTGGAGATGCGAATTCCCTGGATGCTGCTTGGGTTCGGTGATCCAAGTTCGCTGCAAGCGATCAACTATGGACCGCTCAAGAATGGACGTGAGTTTTCCACAGTTGCTGTGGAAGGTGTTACCCTCATTCCATGGTTAACGGACCGTGCCACGAAGAACATATCCTGGCCTGGGGGTGAACAGACGACACTGGACCTGAAGACATTGCCGGTATATAGCTGGCAGCCTTGGGAGCAGGTGCAGTATAGTGAGCGGCTGAAGCTAAGCTACGAAAAAATGAAGAAGAGCTACGGGAAAATTCCTAGTTTTCAGATCGAATAAATGAGTATAAAGGAGGACCTTTTCACATGTTTCCAAGTTTGGCTTTGGCCTATCTGTTTTTGTACATCTGTATCGCACTTGTTGTTGTAGGCGTCATTATATTGTTTGCCATGAAAATGTCCCACAATGGCAAACGACGCAAGACGGCGTTTTATGAATTGAAGCAGCGTGACTACTTCACCTATCTACAAACAGCCTTGACGGAGAATAGTCCACTCAAATTACCACCAGGCAAACTGGCTCCGCTGGAACGCAGAGTCATTCAGGACAGACTGATTGAATGGATTGACCAGTTCAAGGGTGAATATCGCGACAAATTAATTGCACTATGCCGTGAAGCAGGATTCGTAGAGCATGATCTGAAGGAATTGGGCCGTTTGCGTTACGGTCGCCAGATCGATGCGGCGTATCGCTTGGGTGGCATGCGTTGTCCCGAAGCCGTTCCGGGTTTGATGGAATTGTTGAAGGATGAGAAACCAGGCCCGATGGCGATTATGATTGGTCGTTCCATCTCCAGATGTACGACCCGACAAGGTGAACTGAAAGACATGCTGGCATTACTGTTAACCAAAGGTAAGTCCATTCACCATCTGGCAGCAGATATTCTGCTTGAAACGAGTCTGGATACAAGCAGAATTCTAATCGAATTGCTGGAAGATCGGAACCCTGATTTTGTCAAGGTCGGACTGGTTGCCATGTGGGGTCAGGCTGTACCTGAAGTGATGCCTGCACTCGACAGGCTGGTAGGCGCAGAACATCAGGATGTGCGTGCCGAAGCCGTGAAGCTGTATCTGAGCGCAAGTCCGGCGCTCCGGGATGAGACGATTCTGAAGCTGATCCAGGATACCGACCCGGAGGTTCGGGCCGAAGTGGTACAAGTGCTCGGTTCAAAACATGCATCTGGCAGCATTCCGTTGCTGCGCAAAGCGCTGCGGGATGAAGACTGGAGAGTTCGTTATAACAGTGCGGAGAGTCTGAGCAAGCTTGGCGAGCCGGGATTCGAAGCGCTGTGTCAGGCTGCGGTCCAAGGTACAGGTGCTGAGCGCGAGATTGCGATGCAGCAGATTGAGAGTACCATGCAGCACACGAGAACTGAGGACAGAGCTGTAGAGCAGATGATTGCACATAACAAAAAAAGACTGCTCTACGATCGCTATTTTGGCCCTGTACGCGAGAACAGAACCAGCAAAAAACGTACAGGTGTCGCTACGGTAGGAGGGGATTACACTGCTTAGGGATCTATTATTAATCTACGGCATGGTCGCAATCTACTATGTTGTTTTTGTAAATACGCTCTATTTTTCCATCTTGGCCTTATCATTCCGTAACATCTGGACGATCTTCCGGCGGTCGCATTATTCCAAATACAATACGTTGTCCGGCTCGGAGCTGGTGCCTTCGGTTTCCCTGCTGGTGCCGGCATACAATGAGGAACTGACAATTATTGAAAATGTAAACTGCCTGATGACGCTGAATTATCCAACATATGAAGTCATTGTTGTGAATGATGGCTCCAGTGATGCCACGCTCAAGATCCTGTTGGATGAATATCGTCTGAAGCCAGTACCCAATACAAAGATTCGGGGCAAGATTGCCTGTCAGAAAATTCGCGGGATCTACCATAATCCGGAGTTCCCTGATCTGTATGTCATTGACAAGGAAAATGGCGGTAAGGCCGATTCTCTCAATGCTGGGATCAACTTGTCTCATTATCCGCTGATCTCTTCCATCGATGCCGATTCGTTGCTGGAGAAGGACGCCCTGATCCGCATGGCACGCATGTATATGGAGAATCCGGAAGAGACAGTAGCCATCGGTGGAGATGTACGAATTGCCAATGGCTGCAAAATTGAAAACGGGGCAGTGCAGGATGTGTCGCTGCCACGCAAGATTTGGCCCATGTTCCAGTCGATTGAATATCTCAAAGCCTTCCTGGGCGGACGGATTGGCTGGAGTCACATGAACGGTCTGATCATTGTCTCCGGTGCCTTCGGCATGTTCCGTAAGGACGCTGTTATCGCTGTAGGTGGATATCGGGATGGTTATCCTGGGGAAGACATGAACATCATCATCAAGCTCCACCGTTATATGCTGGAAAACAAATTGAAGTATCGCGTTGCCTTCTGCCCTGAGGCCGTATGCTGGACACAGGCACCGGATTCCTACCGGATCTTGTCCAGTCAGCGCAAGCGCTGGGGCCGCGGGAATCTGAAGAACATGCTGGAGAATCGAGGCATGCTGTTCAATCCCAAATACAAAGTGATGGGTATGGTAACGATGCCGTATAATGTCATTTTTGAAGCACTGAACCCGTATTTCCGAATTACCGGACTGCTGGCTCTCGCTGGATACGTCCTTCTGGATATGACCCAGTGGCCGATCCTGCTCCTGTTCGGACTGTTGAACTTCGTGAGTGGTTATCTGCTGAGTGTAGGCGCACTTGTCCTGGAGGAGATTGCGTTCAAACGTTACAACAAACTCTCCGATCTGGTCAAAATGCTGGTCTACTCCGCGCTGAAATTCGTGGGTTACCATCAGCTGGGCGTACTGTGGAGATTGCAGGGACATATACAGTTCATGCAAAACAACAACTCATGGGGGACCATGACACGCCAAAGCTGGTCCGAGGATGAGAAAAAAACAAGCGAAGCTGCTTGAGCAAAGAGATCATGGTAAGTTGCAGCAATTTGTATAGATAATCGAGGAGAAGGGTGGAAAAGAACATGCCAAATACGGCGACATTGCAGCGTGAGGCTGCCGTTAATGTGTACCGAAGTGTAGAACAGGGATTGAAGGAAACGGGTGCCGAAACATGCGGCTTAATGTTCATCCATTGTGCAGGAAACACTCAACCTGAGCAGCAGGTCAGGACACATCTGGAGCAGACGAGCGAGTCTGCATTCCAGGTGTGGAAGGATGGGGCGACACAGGCGATTGCCGTCCTGCTGCCAGGCTTGTCACTGGATGAGGTTCATTATGAAGGGCTCCGGATCAAGCATGAGCTGCAAGAGACCCTCCCCGGTGCCGATCCACAGATTACACTGGCCAGTTTCCCGGAAGGGGAGTGCCCTTCGAAGGCAACCATTCAGCATATGGCTGAATCCTCGAAGCTCGTAGATTCATCGGAGATTCATATCTACACGCTGGACAATACGGCGGACGAGCCGGAACGTATTTTGATTGTGGACAATGATCCGACGGTACGTGAATTTCTTCAATTGCGACTGAAGATGCAGGGATACGAAACCTATGAAGCTGTCGATGGACTGGCTGCACTGGAGTTGATCGAGAAGGTCACACCAGACTTGGTGCTTACGGAGCTGAATCTGTATGGCATCGACGGTCTGCCGTTCATCCATCATATCCAGAACCTGGAGATGAAGCAGCCACCCAAAATTGTCGTGTTGACCGAGCAGCGTGTCGAGCAGACGATCAGTCAATGCTTTGCGCGCGGAGTGGATGATTACATGACCAAACCGTTCTCACCTGTAGAACTGGATGCCCGAATCAGACGCTGCCTGCATTAGAAGATAGATTAGAGCAACAGACAACCATCTATTTACTTGGATTTTAAGCACCACCAAATACACTACCCGGAGGGAATATCATGGAGAATCAACAATTCCACACATTACTGAATGCGATTGAAAATAAAGAAGCTGTACTCGGCGTTGTCGGGCTCGGTTACGTAGGACTTCCACTTGCTGTGGAAATGGTCAATCAGGGGTTCACGGTAATCGGAATTGATCTGGATGCGTCCAAAGTAGAAAGTATCTATCAAGGAGATTCCTATATTCACGATATTTCGTCTGATGAGTTGAAAAAAGTCATGCAAAGCGGTCGTTTCCAGCCAACGACAGATTACAGCATGCTGCGTGTGATCGACGCACTCAGTATCTGCGTACCAACACCGCTTAGTGAGAATCAGGACCCGGATACGTCTTATATCGAGACCGTTGTGGATCAGATCAAACTGCATATGAAACCAGGCATGCTGATTACGCTGGAGAGCACCACTTATCCGGGTACCACAGAAGAACTGATCCAGCAGCAGCTGGATAAGATCGGACAAGAAGCAGGTAAAGACTACTTCCTCTGCTTCTCGCCTGAACGTGTGGACCCGTCCAACGGACGTTTCACAACATTTAATACGCCAAAAGTGATCGGGGGCACGACCGAAGCATGCCTGAAACTTGGAACAGCGTTATATAGCAAATATGTAGAAACGGTAGTACCGGTATCTTCACCAAAAGTGGCGGAGATGTCCAAACTGCTGGAAAACACATTCCGCAGCGTGAACATTGCCTTTGTGAATGAAATGGCGATGATGTGCGACCGCATGGGCATCGATATCTGGGAAGTTATTGATGCTGCGGCGACGAAACCATTTGGTTTCATGCCATTCTATCCAGGCCCAGGCATCGGTGGACACTGCATTCCGCTGGATCCAATGTACCTGTCATGGAAGGCCAAAGGTTTCCGTTTCTATAGCAAATTCATTGAGCTGGCACAATCCACCAATGACAACATGCCATATTATGTGCTGAACAAAACGTCAACGATCCTGAACGAATACGCCAAATCCGTACGTAAATCCAATATTCTGCTCCTCGGTATGTCGTACAAACCGAATATTGCCGACCTGCGTGAATCACCAGGACTGGAAGTGTATGAACTGTTCAAGGAAAGTGGAGCTAATGTAAGCTACTACGATCCACATGCGGATTCCTTCCAGGACAAACATGGGGAGACCGTACACAGCGAAGTGTTCAATCTGGAGCAGTTCAAGAAGTACGATTGCATCGTGCTGATCACCAACCACAGCGATTTGCCTTACTTTGATATTGCCGAGATGGGTGTACCGATTCTGGATACACGTAATGCATTCCGTACGTACACACATCCGCATATCTACAAAATTGGTCACTCGGTACAGCATCCTGTGCTTGAACCAAGTGAAGCGTTGCTCGTCTGAGGAAATATATGAGGCAACGGGGCAAACTGGTGGGGATGGCGAAATGGGCCATTCTGGCTGTGGTGTTGTGCCTGCTGCTTCTGTCCTGGATGTTTAAGTGGTTCTCCACCGAGGAACACAAAGCGACCTGGCTGTGGGACGCGTCCATTATTGCAGAGCAGACGCCGGAGATTATTGCTTTTTCCAAAGAACAGGGCGTGGATACCATCTTCCTGCAAATCCAGGATGAGGTGCCTGATGCAACCTACCGCCAATTCATTGCGGCTGCAGGGAAGGCTGAGATTGCAGTGCATGGACTTAATGGTCATGCAGACTGGGCCTATGAAGAGAAGCGGGATGAAGGTCTTGCTTTTATCGAGCGAGTACAAGCATACAATGCAGCTTCGGCCAAGAATGAACGCTTCCAAGGCATTCAACTGGATGTAGAGCCGTATCAGCTGAAGCGTTGGGAGAACGAGGAGAGCAGCGTTATTGCAGAGTGGCAGAACAACATGAAGGCCTGGACAAAAGCTGGCGAGGAAGCCGGACTGTACATGAGCGCTGCCATTCCGTTCTGGCTTGATGCCCGCCAGTCGGCTGAAGGTGAGGGTACATTCAGTCGCTGGGTCATCTCCCACTTCGATGCGGTCGCCATTATGGCGTACCGGGACAGTGGGCAGCAGATGTATGATCTGTCCAAGGAAGAACTGGACGAAGCGGATGATCTCGGCAAAAAAGTCTGGATTGGAGCGGAACTCGCGGATACACACGAGGGGGATCATCTGACCTTTTTCCGTAAACCGGTTAGCAATATGAATGAAGAGATGGCAAAAGTGTTTGATTTGGGTTCCTCTCATTCCTCTTTTGCAGGTGTGGCTGTGCATCATTATGAAGCATGGTATGCCAAGGAGAATGGTATTCCGCTTGCGCGCAAGGATGAGAAGAAGGAATAGCATGAAGTCAACTTAAAAAGTTCCTGGTTTCGAGTACGTGCGTCAAGACTATAGTATAGAAGGAAGGCAAGTCCCGGTTAGATGGGGCTTGCCTTTTTTGGTGGTGGATTTATATACATTGAATTAAGAAAATGTACACTTGCCACTCCGATGACAGAACAACCTTCTGATCGCTGTTAACCCCAGATTTTTTTGATTCCTTTTATAAAGGGTAAATCCGGGGATAAAGGGGAGTTTATGCTTACGAAGCAGCTTCCACAGAAAGCTTTTAGCTCCGCTTCTTCAGGTTATTTCTGTCCTCTGCGTTCTCGTGTAAATGTTTAGTTCAATTTATATATGGGTTTTGCAGCAATTTAATGTGCAGGATATTAAACTCAGAAGTCCATTGCAATTTGGTAGAGGCGACATCTTACACAACCGCACACAAGGCGTGGTACACGAGACTGAAAAAAATAGACTGGGGAGCGAAAGTTCGCTCCCTCATTCTTTCGTGCTCTCCGCTGTACGATAGCGATTAGGTGGCAAGCCGACTTGCTTTTTGAACGCTTTGGAGAAGGAGAACAAGTCCGGGTAACCTACGGAATGAGCCACTTCGGTTAAGCTTAGCTGCGTCTGCACGAGCAGACGTTTGGCCTGATCCATTTTCAATTGCTGGATATATTGCACAGGGGACAGACCATAGGCTTTGCGGAACTGTTTGGCAAAATGGGTCCGATCCACACCCGCATGAGCAGACACACCTTCCACGGAGATGCCGCCTGCAAAATGAATGTCCATGTATTCCTTGCCTTTCTGAAGCCAGGGCGTGGCCGAATCTGGTTGCAACCCTTTGGTTGCAGGGGAACGGGCTATCCGGTCAAAGAGACTTAGAAACCGGGTGAGTCGTCCCAGATCACTTGCTCCATCCTGCGGTTTACGAACATCCTCCATGAACGAGCGCATGGCACTTGCAGTCTCAGGAGTCAATACACCTGAACGGTACGGTGAGTCGGGTGTAAGTCCGATTCGAGACAACAGCTCGGCTGCGTATGCGCCGTCAAATGCAATAAATATTTTCTGCAACGTATGCTCCGGGTCCGTCCAGTATTCATGCGTAACATGGGGAAACAGACAGAATGCATCCCTGGCCCGAAGGGCATGACGTTGTCCGTCCTGTATGAATGTACCTTCCCCCTCCAGCACAAACAGCAAATAATGATAAGGTGTGGTACGAGGTCCAATATGATAGTTGGTCTTGGCTATATTGCGGCCAATGCGAATAGGCCAGGCGCCACCAGCTTTCTCGAATTCAGATGGCGTGAAGAAAATAATATCCAAAAACTCATGGTGGTCCTCCTTCATGCTCTCGGTCATCAGGAACACCTCTTTAATGTATATAAGTATCGTTTTTAAATCCTAAAAGTTTCACTTATAACCTATTATACAGGTGGGTTTTATACATATTCAAGATCGGCAAGACCTAAATCGGAGAAAAGACCACAAAATGACAAAATGAAATTGCCGCGAAATGACATTGATCACAGACAAATCAATTGATATGATGTCCATACCTATTAAACCAAGTTAATTAATCGGCATTTGGAGCTTTCATACGAATAAAATGATCAGAAATTAGGCGCACTTTAAAAATAAGCTTCAAGAGATGCCAACGTAGTGGAGGGGACGAAATCGATTCTGAAGAAGCGAAGCGGTCGCCTGAAAGCTTTCTGAAAGAAAGCTACATCGGAAGCATAAGCTATCCTTGAATTTTTACCTTTAAAAAGGAGAATCAAAAAAATCTGGAGATAACAGTGATCGTAAGAACGATTCGTGACCGGAACGGACAAGTGGCAGAACAGTGAAACTATTTTCAACATGGGACTTTATTTATGTCATAGAAGGGATTGACTTTTGTGAGCGAACAGGAAGAAATGAAGTTTGGATGGTTTTTGCCTACAGCAGGAGATGGGAAGTATGTGGGGGTTGCCCCGGAGCGGGAGCCGAGTCTGGATTATCTGATCGATGTGGCACAGACGGCGGAGAAGGCAGGATTCGAATTTGTACTGATTCCGACAGGGGGAGCCTGTCTGGACGCATGGGTGGTTGGCTCGGCAGTAATGAGTCACACGAAGACATTGCGTCCCCTTGTCGCCATTCGTCCGGGTTTGGTTACACCGGTGCTTGCTGCACGCATGGGAGCGGCATTGGATCAGCTATCTGGTGGTCGCGCCATGATCAATGTGGTGACAGGCAGTTCTGTTCGCGATCTGGAGGAACTTGGCGATCCACTCGCACATGCGCATGATGAACGGTATGTGCGGGCGAGCGAGTATATGGAAGTCATGAAGCGTTCATGGACCCAATCGACGGGGCTGAATCTGACGGAATTTGCTGGAAGTGGCTCAAACTCTGGCACAGACGCAACCGGCGATTCCAATCCTGAATTCAACGGCCAGTATTACAACTTCAAAGGACCAATAGGCATGCCGGAGACGGTGCAAAATCCGCATCCACCATTCTATTTGGGAGGCAGTTCACCGATTGCCAAGAAGGTCGCTGTTGAGCATGCGGATACATTCCTCATGTGGGGTGAGCCTCATGACTGGATTCAGGAGCAGATCGAAGAGATTGAGGTCATTCGTCAGCAAGTGAAAGAGGAAACGGGACAGGATCGTCAGCTCCGTTACGGCATGCGTGCTCAGGTGCTCATTCGGGATACCGAAGAAGAAGCATGGGCAGCAGCTTGGGAGATTATTAGCAAAGTACCACCAGAAGCGATTGAGAAAGCCAAGGCTGCTTTTGCCGAGACGGATGCAACCAACCAACGCAGACAGAATGAGCTACGGGAACTGTCCGAGAAGCAGCAGTTTGTCGTAGGTCCCAACCTGTGGACAGGCTTGTCCGTTGTGCGTTCCGGCGGTGCGATCCTGATTGTGGGTACAGCAGAACAGGTCGCAGAGCGCTTGATGGAATATGGAGATCTCGGCGTTACAACGTTCATTCTGTCCGGTTACCCGCATCTGGAAGAGGCCGAAATCTTCGGACGAACCGTGATGCCAATCATTCGCGAGAAATGGAAAACAAGACAGAAGCAGCATTCCGTTACTACTAATTAAGTTACTGTTACTACTAACTAAATAGGTTCAACTAATCTTTTTATACGAAAACGGAGAGGACAGAAATAACGTGAAGAAGCGAAGCGTTCGCCTTTATCTCCGGATTTTTCCCTTTATAAAAGGAAATCAAATAAATCTGGGGATAACAGCGATCGGAAGGTTATTCTGTCATCGGAGTGCGTTCAGTATAAACATTCTTTAGTTAACATATCAATCACCCTCAGGAGGTCGTCTTTCATGAAAAAAAATAAAAAATTAATCCTGCCGCTCGTCAGTATGCTGGTGATGTCCATCCTGTTGTCAGCTTGCGGCGGCGGGGATAACGCATCATCTGGTGAGAAAGGCTCCTCAGGTTCAGGCAAGGTTACGATCAGCTTCATGCACTGGCGTGGGGAAGATGTGGAAGCACTCAACAAGACCATTGACACATTTGAAAAAGAAAATCCAAACATCAACGTGGAGATGCAGACACTGCCCTCCGATCAATATCAGTCCACCGTTCAATCCAAAATCAGTGACGGTTCGGTAGGAGATGTATTTGCTTCCTTCCCGGGTGCACAATTCGAAGCTTTCACCAAAGCAGGATTGTTCACGGATCTGAGCGGATCATCGTTCCTGTCGGCCTACAATCCGAAGCTGATTGAAGCAGGACAGCACGATGGCAAGCAATATGCGATCCCGTATCAACTCGTATATAACGATCCCATCTATAATGTAAAACTGTTTGAACAATACGGCTTGACGCCACCAACCGATTGGGAAGGCTTTCTGGCCCTTTGCCAGAAGCTGAAGGACAATGGCATCATTCCGATTGCCTTTGCCGGAGCGGACATTGGCCCAGGGCAGTTCATGAATACAATGGTGATGAACAACGCACCAAGTGACGACATTTTTACCAAAGTTGAAGCAGGCGAAGCCAAACTCACTGATGAGTTCTGGGTGAAAACATTGACACAAATCAAGGAACTGAACGATAAAGGTTACTTCCAGCAGGATGCACTGGGTACGAAGGACCCTGCGGCCGGCGCACTGTTTATTCAAGAGAAAGCAGCGATGCTGGCAAGTGGATCATATCAATTGGCTCAGAACAAGCAGCAGAATCCAAATTTGGAGCAAAAACTGCTTGCGCCAATTACGGTAAGTGCAGATCAAGCGAAGTATGAAGGGGTGCATACGACCACATTTATGCTCGCAGTGAACAGCAAGTCGAAACATCCGGAAGAAGCGAAGAAGTTCATCGAATTCCTGAGCAATCCCGAAGTAGCGAGCGAATACGCCAACCAGACGGGACAGAATGTAACGGTGAATGATGTGAAGTACGATACGCCTGAGCTTCAGGTAGCCGGAGAATGGGCAAGCAAAAAGACCGTGTTCCAGCCACGGTTCACCATCCTGAACGGAGATAATCAAAAAGCAGTAACCAACTCCATTCAAGCCGTGCTGAGCGGTACTTCTCCAGAAGAAGCAGCACAGCAGGCACAAGCGATCATTGATCAGCATATCGGGAAATAAACGATGAAAAACCGTCTTCAGCTATCCCTGTTTCTGATTCCCGGGTTGCTGCTGTACGTTGGATTGTTCGTATTTCCTACATTGACGGGGCTGTTCTACTCCTTTACGGATTGGGACGGGGTATCCCCGTCGTATGCATTTGTAGGGCTGGATAATTACAAGGACAGTCTCAGCAGCATCGTATTCCGCAAAGCCTTTGGCAATAACGTAGAGTTCATGTTAACAGTTGTTATTGCACAAACCTTTATTTCACTTGTACTGGCCCTGCTGCTGGTACGCAATACCAAAACACGCATTGTGCTTCGGGCATTGTATTTCCTGCCTGCAATTCTGTCCTCCGTATCGGTCGGGCTGATCTGGGCTTTCATGTATGATCCATCTATTGGGTTGATCAACTACGGACTGAATGAAGCCGGGATGAGCAATATCGCCCGTAACTGGATTGGTGATCCCAAGATCGCCATCTATTCCATCGCTGCGGTTCAAGTCTGGGCCCATGCCGGACAGATGATGATCGTATTCATCGCAGGTCTGCAAGGCATCCCGGCAGAACTGTATGAAGCGGCTCGCATGGACGGCGGCAGCAAATGGCAGGTATTCCGTACCGTGACCTGGCCACTGCTGGCACCTTCGGCAACGATTGTTGTGGCCTATACGACGATTCAGTCGTTCAAGGCATTTGACCTCATTTTCACCATGACGGACGGAGGCCCGAATTACGCAACTGAAATTTTGACCACATATATCTATCATACCGCCTTTGGCAGCTACTCATTTGGTCTGGCTTCTGCTGGTTCAATGATCTTCCTGGTGTTGCTCGCGCTCTTGACGCTGTTGCAGTTCAAGGCACTGCGTGCCGACCGGGTAAGCTATTGAGGTTAATGCTGGATCATTCATCCTGCAACCGGGGCAGAAGGGAGTTCACATGTTTTTAAAATGGTTCAATCGCCTGATCTTATTGGTGTACGCGCTGCTGATTCTGGTGCCGCTATACTTTGTATTCGTATCTTCGTTTAAAACAAGCAGCAACTTTTTCACCAGTCCATTCAGCTGGCCAGACCCGTTTACGTGGGATAACATCACTGGCATGTTCCGCAACCAGCCGATGTGGCAATATTTCGGGAACAGTCTGGTCGTGACACTTGGTACGGTTGCCATTGAGCTGCTGCTCAGCAGCATGATTGCTTATGCCATTGTCCGTTGGGGCGGCAGCGTAGGTAAAATCGTATTTGCGCTGTTCGTGGCAGGCCTAATTGTTCCTTCCCAGGTGAGCATGCTGCCAATCTATTCCCTCACGCGTACACTCGGGTGGTCGGACAGTCTGACGGGCCTGATTGTCGTATCTGCCGCAATGCTCATGCCTGTCTCTGTGTTCATGCTGACAGGTTTCATGCGCATGCTTAATTCGGATATTCTGGAAGCAGGCAGTATGGATGGAGCAAGCGAATGGAGACTCTACACGCGGATTGCACTGCCACTGGCTACACCTTCGCTGGCAGCAACGGCTACGTTCCTGCTCGTCATGGTCTGGAATGATCTGCTTATTCCAATGTTGATGCTCAGCAGTAAGTCCAAGCTCACTTTACCGCTCGCGCTTATGCAGTTCCGCGGGGAATACGTGACGAACTATCCGATGATGCTTACGGGTGTGCTGGTCACGGCCATTCCGATGATCGTGTTGTTCCTGCTACTCCAGCGATACTTTGTTGCAGGTCTGACAGCGGGTTCACTCAAGGGGTGAGGTATCGCAGAAATCGGAAGGAAAAGCTTATTTTGCATTGATTTCTGGAGCATTCTGCATAATAATGATCTAGTGTCAGAATGACTACATAGAGATCAAGGGAGCTATAAGTGATGAGCAAACTGGAAGTATTGCGGAATCCCAAGCAGCGCAAGCTGCTGTTCAGTGCCGGCATGAGCTGGCTGTTTGATGCGATGGAAGTTGGCATGATCTCCTTTATCGTGGCTGCACTTGCCAAGGAATGGAGTCTCAGTCCCGGACAAGTCGGCGTGCTTACGAGTATTAACTCCATCGGTATGGCACTCGGTGCTTTGCTTGCAGGTGCACTTGCGGACCGTTTTGGACGGAAAGCGATTCTGATGTGGACCTTGCTAATCTTTACGATTGCAAGTGGTCTATCTGCACTGGCGACTGGATTCGCCGTGTTGTGTGCACTGCGTCTGGTTGCGGGTATTGGACTGGGCGGAGAGTTGCCTGTAGCATCCACACTGGTATCGGAGTCGATGCCTACAGCGGAACGTGGACGTGCCGTTGTATTATTGGAAAGTTTCTGGGCTGGGGGCTGGATTGTATCGGCGCTCATTGCCAACTTTGTCATCCCGGAGTACGGATGGAGAATTGCCTTTGCCATCGGTGCACTTCCGGCGTTCTATGCACTGTATCTGCGTCGTGCCATTCAGGACCCGCCGCGCTACAAGAATCATACCAAGCTTCATAAAATCACGTTCCGCGAGAAAGTGGCTACCGTCTGGTCAGCACCACATCGCCGTACAACGTTGATGCTCTGGATTTTGTGGTTTACCGTCATTTTCTCTTATTATGGAATGTTCCTGTGGTTGCCTTCGGTTGTAATGGCAAAAGGATTTACGTTGGTTAAAAGCTTCCAATACGTGCTGATCATGACAATCGCACAGTTGCCAGGTTACTTCACCGCGGCGTACTTCATTGAACGTTACGGTCGCAAGTTTGTACTTGTGGTGTATCTTACGTTGACTGCGTGCAGTGCGATTGCATTCGGACTGGCAACAACGGAAGCGACGATCCTGGCCGCAGGAATCTGTCTGTCCTTCTTCAATCTGGGAGCCTGGGGTGGTCTGTACGCCTATAGCCCGGAATTGTATCCGACTTCTGTTCGTTCGACAGGTGTGGGGCTTGCCACATCCGTTGGCCGGATCGGTGGCGTACTTGCCCCATTAATGGTTGGTATGCTGGTTCAGCGTGAAGTGGCCATCAGCCTGATTTTCACGATTTTCTTCGTGACGATCCTCATTGGCGCTGCCGCTGTACTGTTCTGGGGCCGGGAAACGAAGGGGCAAGAACTTGCTGAGTAATTGTCAATAAATACAACGCAACTTTTGTACGGGTCTGCCTGCCTACGAAAATGAGGGCTGGATAAGCGGGATATGGTTGATACAAGAAGGGGCATGACCATGGTGTGACCATGGGCTCATGCCTCTTTTTGTTATGTTCAGCGTCGTTTTTTCACTGCGTCATCGGTCCGATAGACTTCATTTTTTCTATATCCTATAATGACACTCGGGATGTAGAGCCGTGAGGATTCAGGGGAAAGAAGTGGGATCTGGATTCAGAAAAGTGGAGGTAAATGGAATGATGAACAAGTATAAACAGATGGCAAAAATGAATGAAAAGATTCGTGCGAATAGCATAAATGGAAGTCGTAATAAAGTGATTGACATGGTGCGTGAACATATGAATAACGACATACATGTAGCGGACCGCGATAATAACAGTAATGGACGTAGTGAGATAAACGGAATGTATGATGTGTATGTTGTGGATGAAAGTAAACCCATGAAAGAGATGGAGGGCACCAATAATATGAATAACATGACGATTACGAGAAATATGGAGTATACAAGGAGCGAGAATACACGGATTAGAGCTGGTAATACGAATGAAGGATCTGATGCGCGGTCGATTGCTCACACTATGGAACCTATCACGGTCAGTCGGAAAATCACTCATGGGAAGGGGAGAACTGCTGGCAAAAGAGCAGGGCGGGTCAGCATGCTACTCGGTGCCTGCGCATTGACGCTGGGATTGACCGTGGCAGCGCCTTCTGCGGGAGCGCAGAAGCTGGAACAGGGCGTTCGCAGTGAGCATGTGCTGCAATTGCAGGAGCAATTGAGCGACTTGGGATACTTTGATGCCGGATTGACCGGATATTACGGAAAAATTACCAAAACCGCTGTCCGCAAGTTCCAGCAGGCACAGGGACTGAGTGCAGATGGCGTTGCAGGTCCCGCGACGCTGAACAGATTGAACAAAAAGGCCAAAGCCGAAGGCGAGACGCTACGCCAGTTGGCGAAGTTGATCCATGGTGAAGCGCGCGGGGAATCTTTTGAAGGGCAAGTCGCTGTAGGGGCTGTTGTCATGAATCGTGTGCATTCGGATTTATTCCCATCATCGATCTCGAAGGTCATTTTCCAGAAAGGGCAGTTCACGGCTATTGACGATGGACAGTTCAATACCAAGCCGACGGCGACTTCTTATAAGGCAGCACGCAAAGCATTAAATGGTGTTGATCCGACGAATGGAGCGCTGTATTATTACAATCCGAAGATTGCCACTTCGGTGTGGAGTAAGAGCAGGCCAACGCTTCTGACCATTGGGCAGCATGATTTTACGAGATGAGATAGTTTGAGTTATTAAATAGATCAAAGGCATCCTTTTAATAAAACAAGAAAACCCGGCTGTATGCTGCTTCTCTGCAGTTACGTGGCCGGGTTTAATAATTATTCTGTCGTGGAGAAATGGTATCTTAGCATTGAAGCAATTATAAGTTTAATATTACTTCTGAATCGTGAAAGGAATATTCAACGAAGTAGGCTCTACAATGGTTTCTCCAGTGTCATAGTCATAGATTCTATTAAAAACCAATTCAACGGATTCCAGCTTGTCAGGGTCATCGGTATATACCAAACCGTAATTCGTATTATCAATAACTACGCCATCATACTGATTATAGACATATGATTTTCTCATAAAATTGCGATTTGCGGAGATCGGCTTTCCCGTGTTTGGATGAACGGAGTTTAAGCCGTAAAAACCGATATTCTGATCCGTAGTATTTTCAACAGTGTAGAGAATATTAATATAAGTGATCTTGGAACCGATATCTTCTCGATTTAGAATGGAAATGTTTTTCTGTGAATCTTCAGGAATGTCACTGGCCTCTAATAATTGGGCATGAACAATATGAATGGTTAGTGGGCCACGTTCAAAACGTGTATTCAGGGGCACAGACTTTAGTAATTTCAGATTCCCGCCATAATCAAATATTCCTGTCTCTCCAGGTTTTGATAGTATCGGTGACACAACACTTTCAAATAGCTTGTTCTGAAGATTGCTGGCGGCCTGCTCGAATTGATCGAGTTCTGGCTCCCATCCCTTATAATTGCGTTCGGAGCGGAAAGGTTCTAAACCGGTTTCCATGACTTGTTCAGGGGAAGCATCCATAGGCTGTATTTGGTTGATTTCTAGTTGTGTAGAAGTTGCATAATTTGAGCTGCCTGAGCTGCCCAGAAGTGTGATAGCGAGCAGTAATTGAACAATAAACATAGGATGAGACACCCTTTCTCTCTAACAATATAATTAAATAAGATCATCAAGCCACCTAGTTGTTATCTGAAAATAACATGACCTGATATGGTATTCGTGGAATAGATTTACGGTCAAAGTAATAATAATCATAGCAAAATGGAGTATTGAGATAATGAGAATAACGACCTAACTTCAGGTAATAGAAGATTGACGAGTGGATATAGTGATTTAGATATAAGGAACCATGCGACAAAGTGGGGATTTCTGTTCGGTAAGGACCAGGGGCAGTTATGAGTGGATACATAGAACCATTTTAGAAGAATAACAATGAGATTTATCGGAGTAACAGATCGAACAGATTCTACAGGCTAGATCGATTGTGTTAGAATATAGGAATTATGGAAGTTGGAGGATTGCAGTGGGAATACATAATAAGTTAAGTGGAATTAGAGTCAAAAATCAATCAACTACTAAACAAAAAGCTCTCTCAATTGTAAGAGCGATAACGATCGGAGTAATTTTAGGTTTAGCAGCAAAGCTTGTGGATGCTCAGGGAGTTCACCCCGTATTTGACGCGATTGGTGGGCGTCTAGGTATTTGGATTTTTGTTGCCACACTTATATCTGTTTTTAGTCATTCGCCTAAATTAGCAGCAGTTAAGATATGCTCTTTTTTTGTTTCACTGCTAACCGTGTATTATCTATACACCGTGTTTTTTCTACATTTCGTTCCAATGAGAGAAATTGTTTTTTGGGGGATGTGTGCAGTAGTATCTCCAGTGTGCGCTTATGTGATGTGGTATGCACGTGGCAATGGATCTGTATCTAGTCTAGTTTTAGCTCTTCCACTCACAGCACTATTGTCCGAAGGGTATCAATTACGAGTCGCTTATTTGCCAGTGCATACTCATTATTATTTGATCCCAATACTTATGGGAATATATCTGATCATGGTCATTGTTTTACTATTTATTGTTCCTACGAGCAGACTTAAATTTTTTATTATACTACCAATATCTATAATGTTGTCTTTCATCATAATATATTTCAATGTTCTACGGCGGTTATTCGGTGGCTTGAATGGAGTGTTTTAAATCACTTTAGAGATTGTCAAACCAAGTGCCACATTTCCTCTGAGAACGATTTATAAGGGGTTTTCCAGCACGTAGGCATCTGGTCGTACACTACTGATCTCATTGTTAAATAGAAGGAGTGTCATATTTGAGAAAAAGATTATTTATAGGTTTATTATTGATTACAATAATCATTCTGGTGTTTTTTATGATGAAAGATCCGGTTCCCGTAGAAACTAGCAGGCATGTAAAATCTGTTGAACTAAAAGGTAATGTGTGCTTAGTTACCGTCAATAACCTTCAAAAGTCTACAGAGAGTACTCAAACAGAACATAAGTCATGCACAAATTTAAAAGAAGGAGATGCAATAAGCTACCAATCTCTAAATCAAGGTAAGTATTTACAGATCGTTTCAATTAATAAAGAACTAACAAGAGATCCTCTGTCAGGCTCAATAACTAAGAAGTTTGAGGAGGGTAGAAATATGTATATCTCCGTTGAATTACCTGGTGTAGGGGAAGAAATCTTCTTAATAGATAAATCGGACTGGAGAACAGTCAACATTAAATCGGATATTACTTTTTACTTGGATATTTGGGGACTTCCTATTCATTTAATTTAAGTCTATTGTCCAAACAATACATATCTGAAGACTCACCAGTTGCTGAAAGAAGGTATACGGCTACACAAAATGATAAAAGGGAGGTTTAGAAACATGGATAAAAGTACATTACTTGAACTCTCAAAGAAATTAGATTGTCAGTATGAAATAGGGATATGGTCCGAAACAATGGATTTTATGGAACGCCAAGAAAACGTTGAGAGTTTCTCTTTGTTTTTTAAAGAAGAACAATATAATTTGAGGATTCAGCTTAGAGAACTCAATAGAGTGACTACTAAAGAGATTTTCAATTCTTTAGTTCAATTTCTCCAATATAATTCAACGTTTTATGTAAGGGAAGATCACTTAGATGCTATACACTTTTATTTTCTTTCTTCAACAGATGCTTACAAAGCATTCATATTTCATGTTGTTATCAACTAATATTGTGAGACTAATATTACTTGAACTGGGGATGAGAAAAGATGAAACAATGGATGATCCATATAATACAACTTATATTATTAATTTCTTGTAGCACGAATGCTGAGGTAGACTCTGATAAAGAAAGAAGTAGTAATGGTTTGATTGGGGGAACAATGTATCAGGTTGAAAGCGATAAGTATTCCCATAATAATATTAGTATAGTTTATCCAAAGATAGTTGATTTTCCTAATAAAAAATATGTAGAGAATATTAATGTATTGATTGGAGAAGAAGCTAAGAGAATAATTAATCTATATCCACAAGAGAAAGATAACCTTGATATTAATTATCGAATTATGCTAAAAAGTAACGAATTAATTAGTATTCAATACTACGGTTCAGGATTTACTGAAGGAGCAGCCTATCCTTTGAATGTTTTTTACACATCGAATATTGATCTGAATAAAGGAACAAGAGTTAAATTAATGGATTTAATTGAGATTAACGAAGCTTTCGTAAAAGAGTTTAAGGAGGGAAAATACAAAAGTTATGATGGAAATTTAGATTTGTTTGATCATGGAGTCAATGAAGAAATCTTGAGTGGATATAATAGTGAAGATTTACTAAATTATCTTAAACACTCAGATGAATTGGATCAATTAAATGAATCAGGAACATTTAGCTATATTACTCCAGATTCTATTGGAATAAGTATTTCGATTCCACATGCGCTTGGCGATCATTTAGAAATGGAAATTAGTTTTTCGAATTTGATTAATAACATTAAAGAGGAAAATAAATTAATGTTGCAAAGTATAGGTGAGGAATAGAAAGAATATATAATTCTAACTACATGGGGGAATATGTCGAGGGACAAAATGTGGTCTTTTAAAATTCGCTAATTTAAATTTAAAGATAAGTAAGGTGTTCAAATATGATAATAAAATGTATCAATAAAGAAGGTAGTAATCTTGCAGAGAGCAGGATAACCTAAAGACTACACATCACTTTCACTTGTGATAGATAAGGAATATGTCGTATATTCAATGGCTGTGTGGGATACCTACCTCTATTATTTAATTAAACCCGATCATGAAGAGCCTGATTTGAATATTGATCCTGTGTGGTATCCCTATGAATGGTTTGAAATACTGGATCATACGATTCCTAAGATGTGGAGTTTTAGCCATAGTGCTCAAAGCGATGAAAATGACCTTTCATTATTATGGGGGTATAAGGAAATTGTAATAGATGATGAGCACGAACAAGGAATTATGGAGAGAAACAAGAAAGCTTTAGAAATATTTTATAGGCGAAAGATGGAAATGGATAAAGAAATGGAAGGATAATCGATTTCAGTTAAATGCGGATTACAATAGCCAAACAAGGAATATGAGGGATAACATAATGAGTAAATAAGAAAATCCTGAATTCATTGAAGAGTATAGAACTAGATGGGTAAGTGAGGGAGCTAACTGGTCTAGCTCATCGAAACCAAGAATATTGAGTTAGGATCTTGCAGTTCAGGTTTTTGATATATGAATAAAGTTGGGAGGATCATATGTGGACAAAACGAATATTATGGCTGAATTTATCATTAAAGGAAATCATTTCTAACCGAAGTTAATCACAGAACGGATTGGAATCGAACCATCTGGAACCTATATAAAATAGAGATTTGTATCGAAAGGAAACCTGTTGTTTTTTGGAGACGGACTATCAGGAATCTTTTGATATCAATCAGCAATTGAATCACATACTCAATCTTTTGGATCCACATATTGAAAAGTTAAAAACCTTGAGAATGAAGCATAGTTTGAATTTTCTGTTTAGCTTCTCGATCAGGATTATGCATAATGAGACCCCTGCGATTACTATCGAGCAAAAGGCAATCGGTATAGCCTATGACTTGAACGCAGAGTTTGATTTTGATTTGTATATTCTGTAGCAATGGAAACAAGTCATTATGAAAATACATACAGAGGACAATTATCCAATTATCAGACCTTGAGAGTGGTGTTCATTTTTTAAATAATCGCATGGAACTTGGAAAAATAATCAATCTTTGAATTATATTCATATACAGACAAAAGGGAAATGATTAAATGAATATTGGAGATATTGAGAAATTAGCGGATAGGTTACCTACAGAAGTTTTACTGTCTTTGTTCAGGAATGCTTTAAAAGATTTTGAAAATAAGATTCTTGATAAAAAAGTTTTTTTGTTAATCCTATCCGAATTAACAGATCGACAAATCATGACTTATGAGCTTTTAGAGGATAAAACTAGAAATGAGATGGATGTCTTAATGAGGAAGTTATGGAATACTAATTCCTACGAAGATGTAGACATCATACTCTCTATTGTTGTTAACCTTGGTTTAAAGAATTGTTTTATTAAAATTAAAGAGTCTATAAGTAAAGAAGATAATATAGATTTGATAATTTTAAACGAGATTAAAGAGACGATTATGGAGGTTGGAGATCATATTTCAAATCCGTACTATGACTTAGAAAGGTTTAAATCATCTAAAAGTGAGTTTTAGCTCATAAGATGGTAACCTGTGATATAAATTTATAGTTTTAATTTTGGGTCGTATCATTTCTCATTCGAAGATGCCATTAAACATTCTGATGGCTCTTTTTTTGTGACAGTAGGGCAGTTTATTTAGAATATGTGTACACCTACGGAGAGAGCAAATGGTACGAGTTACTTCTAATCTAAAATACTTAGATGAATTGATGATCCCTTTCTTGATAGGAATAACCGGGTACTTGACGTCACTCACTCACCATTTTCTTCATTACTTAACCTAATAGTACTTCAAGCGCTGAATATCATTGAAACCTAATACGAATTTACAAAGTATATATAAAGGAGGATATAATTAGTTGCTATTTATAAATTTGTACTCGGTTACATCCATAGAGGGGAGGACGAATATGCCATTTATTGGGGGAATCATTTTAATTTTTATCCTAGCATTTATTCTATGGGCATTAATGATCCCGCTATTCAATAAAATAGGTAGTAGAATTCTGAAGAAATACAATAAATTCAAACAAGAGGAGAATGTTGATGAAAAATTCAAAGACGTTTAGGGTAGGAGCGATCACGGTGGCATTGGTTATTATTGTGGGAGCGCTACTGGTGACCTTCTTTGTCACACGAATTCCTAACGGATATGTTGGGGTTGTCTATTCACCCAATGGAGGGGTAAAAGATAGTACACTGAGTCAAGGGTGGAAACTGGTTGGAGCGTTTGATAAAGTAACGAAATATCCGATCCGAATTCAAACGGTTGAATATAGAGACATTCAGATTGCAACTTCTGACGGGAAAAACATCACAATCGATTTTGCTTACAACTACCAGGTAGAGCCAAGTAAAGTATCTTCTATATTCAATACATTTGGGCCAATTAGCATTCAAGAAATAGAGGATACATATCTCAAAACACGTTTCCGTGACGCAGCTCGTAAAGGTATCTCCAAGTTTACAGTCATTGATGTGTATGGTGAAAAGTCATCTGAAGCTGGCGTCGATGTTCAACAACGTTTCTCTGATGACGTTAAAGAGTTAGGTTTTATTGTATCCAACGTTACTGTAGGTGTTCCTCAACCTGACGCCAAGACTCAGGAAGCCATCGATAAACGTGTCGAAGCTTCTCAAGAATTGGAACGCAAAACGACTGAACTTGAGATCGCCAAGAAAGAAGCAGAGCGCAAACGTGTAGAAGCGCAAGGTAATGCAGACAAACTATTGATTGAAGCAGAAGGTCAAGCTAAAGCCAATAAAGAGCTTCAACAATCCTTATCGAGTCAACTCGTTGAATATGAAACCATCAAGAAATGGGATGGAGCCCTTCCATATGTAAGTGGGTCCAACACGCCAATGATTCAATTGCCGACTACCAAAACAGAGCAAAATAGCGGCACAGGGAGCGTAACTCCCTAATTAGCGCTTGAAAATGCACTTAATACTTTCTCATCCAATTGAATTTATTGAATCTAATGAACAAGCCGGTCCAATTGTGGGCTGACTTGTTCATTTTTGAGTCTTTTTAAAGATACCGCAGGAGAAACTGTGAGCTTCACCATTGGATTCACTTAGCCAATCCTGTACAATGGATAACGACAATAACAACGGTAGATTAAGGATGGATCAGCACGATGAGAATTATCATATCACCCGCTAAAAAGATGAAGATCGATACCGATCTTATGGCTATCGCGCAGATGCCGCAATTTATAAATGAGTCAGAACAGCTATTGAGTTTGCTTCAAAAGTTATCCTATGACGAGCTTAAAGCGATGTGGAAGTGTAACGATGCAATCGCCGAACAGAACGTGGAGCGGATTCGAAATATGAATATAAAAGCAAATCTTACCCCAGCCATATATTCCTACGAGGGCATTCAGTATCAATATATGGCTCCGGGTGTTTTTCAACATGAGGAACTGGCGTATCTTAAGCAGCATTTACGCATATTATCCGGTTTTTATGGCATGTTGCGGCCTTTGGATGGGGTTACCCCTTATCGGTTGGAGATGCAGGGCAAGTTGCAAGGTCCTGGCTTCAAAACGCTCTATCAGTTCTGGGGTAGCAAATTGGCAGATCAGCTTCAAGCGGACAGCAACTGTATTCTGAATCTGGCTTCCAAAGAGTATAGCAAAAATATTTTGCCGTTTCTGAATGAGGAGACCCGGTTCATTACATGTGTATTTGGACAAATGGTCAATGGGAAGCTTGTTGAAAAGGCAACCCGGGCCAAAATGGCTAGAGGTGAGATGGTACGTTATATGGCAGAGCGTAAGATTACAGATGTGAAGGATGTAAAAAGCTTTGATCGGTTAGAGTTTGTTTTTTCAGAAGAGAAATCGGATGAGAGTACGTATGTGTTTATATATACAGAGGAAAAGTAGTTTGTATTATGTGAGCAGATTATAATGTTAAATGCTTTTTACTAAAAAGTCGCCATCCGGCGGCTTTTCTTGTATGCAGCAACCTTTTGAAAGATACTCTTACGAGCATCACTTACTACCGAAAATTGACTATTTAATCAGATTGATTCCAAATGTCATCGAAGTATAAAAGAAACAGTCCTTATCATTGAGGACTAAATTACTATTACCGCTTTATCATTTTTCTGGTCCTATGGTTTGCGCTTGGAACCATGATGCCGACCAGCGGTTACGCACTTTCGAATCCATGAACTTCCATAATAATGAACGAAAGTAGCCGTAGCGGTCTCAATACTTCTACGGAGGAGAGCGTAAAATATATTGTGTAAATAGAAAAAGGAAGACTCTTTCACAGCTTTCCCAAACCGATCTGGAGAAGTCTGTATCCGACGCATCTGATTGAATCGTTTAACAAGCAAATCAAGAAATACACGAACCGGAGAGAGCAATGTAATACTACTCTTACGAAAATAAATAAGGCTCATGGCCAAACACCATGAGCTAAACAAACCAAGTATAATCGAACGTAGCAGCTAGAAAAATGTTCTATAAGCAGAGCAATATCAGTGTGGAACTCCGCAGATATGCCGTTATTCACAGCGTGTTGTCCTTACATTTTTAAAGCAAATGTCCGCCAGACACTTCAATGTCCTGAGCTGTAACCCAGCCGAAATCATCGGACAATACATTCACAATGACCTTCGCAATATCTTCGGGTTGGCCTATTCTGCCAAATACAGATTGCTCAGCCAAAGGCTTGATGAATTCGGGATGCTTATCGAATACTCCATCGCCGAAATTGCTGTGCGTAGGACCGGGAGAAACGGCGTTGACCCGAATGTTGCGAGGTGCAAGTTCTTTGGCGATATAACGAGTCCATGTGGAGAAGGCTGCTTTTAACGAACCGTAGGCAGAGTAACCTGGGAATGATTGGTTTTTGGATGAACTTGTGGTATTAACGATGGCTCCAGCATCATCCATGAATTGCACGAGGTGTTGTGTTAGAAAAACCGGTCCTTTAAAGTTCGTATTAAGAATCTTATCGAAGTACTCTTCGCTCATCTCATTGAACATCATGGGTCCGCCAATACCTCCATTATTAACTAAGTAATCAAAAGTTGTTCTATCCCAAATGTCTTTGAGGCATTTCTTAACTTCCAGGGAGAAACCTTCGAATGTTGATACTTGCGTCAGATCCAACTTCAGTGCTGCAGCCCGAACTCCATTATTCTGCTCAACTTCCTTAACGACAGCTTCTGCCCGGTCCTTATAAGAATTGTATGTGAGAATCACGCTAATTCCGCGCTTGCCCAGTTCAAGAGCCGTCGCTTTACCAATGCCATTACTTCCACCTGTTACGATTGCAATTTTCATCATATCCACCCTTTCTTGTGATCGATCTGGACTTTATTGTAGTCTCCTCTGCTGAAATTATATAGATCTAATAAAACCTTATAATTGCCTAAAACCACCATGTTTAATTTTATGTAATTTTAATTTCCTTTGTTTTATATATAAGAAAAGCCTAAAAGTGCCGATTCATGTCGGTGTTGTGTTGAGGGATACAGAGTCGTCTGATAAAATAGGTGTATGAATAAAATTATGGATGAAATTATAGATTTAATGAAATATGCAGGTACTCGACCGATTGCAACGGAAGTGCCGGGGCTGAGTATGATTAAGGGAGATATACCCGCACATCAGCTTGCAGCGCTATACGAGCCGATGATTGGGTTTACGGTTCAAGGAACAAAGATTCTTTCAATCGGGGAGCGCAGTATTACCTTGGGGGGACCCTCATATTATGTTCTGCCGGTACATGTTCCCGCAACGGCGAGGGTATATCCAGACCCTAATGGCGGTCCTTACATGTCCCTTGGTCTTGCGTTGAATCAGAATGTCCTTCAAAGCTTATTAAGAGATCTGCCTGAAAATCTCATACCAACGTCATCGGAGCCGTTCGCAGCTTGTGAGATAGATATTGAATTTATGGAGGCATGGCTACGGTTATTGCGATTAACAAAGACAACAAGAGATATTCCAGCTCTTGCGCCGGCCTATGAACGCGAAATCCTATATCGTGTTCTGATGGGACCACAAGGGTGGTATCTGAGGCAACTGGGTATGCAGGAGAGTAATTTTTCGAAAATTTCTCAAATTGTAAAATGGTTTCGCGATCATTTTATGAGTCCAATAGACGTCGGCGAGATGGCAACCAAATCGGGTATGGCTATAAATACTTTTCACCGTCAGTTTAAAAGTGCAACAGGGTTAAGTCCTATTCAATTTCAAAAGCAATTAAGGCTGTTGGAGGCTAGAAACCTCATTGCATTTGAGGGTTATACAGTAGCCGGTGCCGCATATCAAGTTGGCTATCAGAGTACTTCACAGTTTAATAGAGAATACTCCCGTTTCTTCGGTTCATCTCCGGCTCGGGATACTAAGAAACTAAGGCTAATCGAAAGCGCGAGGGATTAGTTAGCTGCCTCTACTAACTTGATGGTAGTGGGGAAGCATATGGTGTACGAGAAAAGACGCAGGGATGTATATCCCTGCGCCTGATCAAGAATCAAATCCGTGTCCATCAATCCAGATTGGATAAGGGATTGAAGCCACTGCTTGTTTCCTCTGCTTTGTTCCACGCATCCTGGACTTCTTGAGACGCATTCTTCAAGGTCACCTGAGAAAATGTACTAACATAATTGTTAGCAGAAGAATGAGCTGTCACATCCAATTTAGGTGCGATTTGATTCGTATCCGAAGCTGATGAGCCTTTGGGCTTACTTCCCGTATTCCTCATGATAGAACCAGGATAGCCAATTCCTCCAATATTCAGATTACATCCTTCCTGTTAACGAACATTAATCCAAGCGGTCCACTGTGTTGGAATGTTAATGGAATAGACCGTACCTACAAATTGTCCTCCTGTGCTAGGTGCTTCATAAACCCAAGAATGGGCCCAAGCATCTACGACACGGTCACCGTCCAGATCAATAGCTTCAGACCAGTTGTTTGTCATTGTATTGCCGGCGAGTGTGCCGTAGTGACTGCTGTCATAACCGATCTGGAAAGTAATACACTGGATCCAAGCCCCGCCATGATCATTGGTCGTGGAGAGCGGGTTGTTATTAAAGCCGTAAATTTCTTGACCGCCATTAGGAGATACGACACCATATACATTAATGTGAGATACTTTCGGAGCAGGCGCAAACAGAACTGGACCACCCGCATTATCAGCCTTCTGCGATTCAAATTCAGCTTTAGCCGCTTTCACAGCTTCACGGAATTCTTTGGAATTAATAATTTCTTCCTTTGTCAACGGTTTGGCTTGAGTCACATCACCGTCTGCATAGGCAGCTACATTAAATGAAAGCACTAGAACAAGAATAAGAGCTAAACTAAACAATTTTCTCATAGCAATAAATTCCACCTTTCTTGTTATGGGTATTCTTTTACAAAAACATGCGGTTACGACAAATAGACCTGCTTGCAGATTAAAGCCTCGTGCCCTCCTCTCTTATGAAAATGGTAGAACTCTACAGGCTAGAAAACTCTATGAAGTAGGAATGTATATATAAAATGAATGCCTGCCAATGGTTATGTGTTGCAGACAAAATGTAAAACTCATTTATACGCATTGATATCTTAGCTATGATAGGCTTTGATACCCATCTTGAAAATATAAGATTCCAAAATAAATATTTAAATTGTAATATATTCCATTTATACAAACATATAGTACCCCTATCTATCACTTTAAGTCAAGTATTTCATTGTTTCTATTATTTATTAAATCATGCTGCTCATCGCAGTAAATTGCCATAGTATCCTTTAGTCGTCATATTGAAGGACAATCCTCAGGAACAATATATACCTACAAAGAGATCCTATGGGGCTGAAGGACGGATATAAATCATTCTGAGCGTAGATTCATGCAGTGAAATCAGGAGATTAGCCGGATGTAATTGCCATTAAACTTCTGCTAACATAGTTTTATCATATCTTAGATGAGCGGTGAAAGCGGATGAGTACGATTAAGGTGAATCCTGAGCAACTACATCATGTATCCAATCAGGTGGATCAGGCCAGACAACAGTTGGAGCATATTCGCAGTGATCTGACGAGACAGATCATGTTCGTTCAGATGATGTGGATGGGGGCGACGCAGGAGCGATTCTACTATGAGTTTGAACAGTCGCGTACTATATTGGATAAAGCACTGGAGAGTATGGTGGGCATCTCCAAGGAACTCAAGGAGATCGCTACTCGATTTGAGAATGTCGATGCTGAAAAGGTGAGTCTTGGAAGTGCTGTTGGCGCTGTGGGTGCGGGAGCAATGATGAAGACCTTGGGAAATGATGCGGGTACGGAGGATAAAGGCTACCGGATGGCGCAAGTCAATGTGTATGGGAAGCTGATGTGGATGCCTGTGAACGAGAATGGTGTTACGGATCAGGCTGCGCTCCAGGCATATAAGAAGGATCAGGGGCATTTGGATATCAATCGGATGCAAGCTACGGATGCTGAAGCGCCAGGAGAAGATATTTATGCGATGCAGATCAAAGCCTTTGAAAATGGAATTCATCCCTTCACAGGTGAGCCTGTATCCGATAAGTATGCTCAGATCATGTTGACTTCTCTGAAATTCAGCCAACTATTTATGGCATTTCAGATGGTTCGCGGGAGTATGCCGGGTGGCCAAGGGCCGTTTCGCGTACCTGCCTCTGATCCGGCTGTGGCGAAGATTAAAAAGAATCTGGAAGCGAGGAAAGCGAATGAGCAGAAGAAGGGTTCTGAGGGCAAGGGACAAGCAACTAAGACAGTAATAAGTGAACATGTAAGTGATGCGGAGAAATTGCAAAGGCCATATGCTCACCTAGTAAACGTTGATGGATTTAAGAGAGGTAGCAGACCTGGAGTATCTGGTGGTCATAATATGGACAAATTTAATGGGGCCTTACAAGAAGACGCAAATAAGTATGGACTGAGTGTTAAAAAGGATTATTTTATAGGTGAACCCAAGAAGCACAATGTCGAGGGGATCTACGAGGTGGAGTATCAAATTCCGTCCTTGAAACGAAGTGAATCAGATAAAAGTATTTTTGAACCGATAACGGACTCAAATGGAAATGTGCTTGGGAAGAGAGTGAATGATCCCAAAACAGTATATGATCCTAATATAATTTCTAATGAAAAAATGTATAATTGGGGAAAAGCAGCATTAGAGCCACAGATACAGGCTGGAAACGTGAAAAACGGGATAGTTAAAGGAGAACTAAATGGGCTGAAATTTGTGGGGTTCGTAGATGAAAAAGGGAACATAAAGAACTTTTACCCTGCTTTTTAATTAATATCGGAGGAGAGATATGATGTACAAAATTTTGACAACAAAAGCTGAAAAAGATAGATTAGTCGAATCTTATTTCTGGATTATTGATTTTCCGAGAGCTTTAACATACTTCGGAGATCATGAGAGACATGGTTATGGTTCAGGTCCACTGGAGGTACAATTTTCATCCTATCATATGCCAGAAGAGGAAGAGTATATTGGTGATCAGAAAGTGTGTTTTATTGGAGAGCCTCCAGCATACGATGAAGATGTAATGGCATTGATGGAGCATGATGAATTTTATAACTATTTGATGATTTACAGTGAGAAGTACGTGGAGGAGCACCCAGAAGCTAAACAGGATATTTATAATTTATTAGATGTGGTAAAAAAAAGATTGGGTTTACATTCTTAACTTACTAATTGTGAATCATATATCATTTGGAGGAACAACGAAAGTTCGTTTATCTTATATGTCCATAGTACTCATAGTCCAAGTATTGGCTGTACAGTTGGAAAGATATGCAAGCACTAAAAACGTTACCGTATGACCCCGATTGGTGTTATAAAAATCCGAAAGCTCTTCCCACCTGAATGTTGTGAGGAATGAGCTTTTTTTATGCAGAAAATAACCAAAGAAGATGATAGGACAGCAAATAAAGGTGCTGAATAAATTATTATGGGCTATATTGATATGATTATATCCTCTGTCCAATGTATTAAAAGATTGGAGATACGAACATGATTAAATATAGGTATACCATTGAATATAAAGAAGATTTCAACGAAGTTATCGTAGACTTAGGCATTGATTCATCTTTAAAAAATGGTTATCTGATTAGTAATTCTTTGGGCTCGGATATATTTGGAGACTTCGCAACGATCCAGGAAGAGATCGGAAACTTAATCGAATTACTGAAAGGGAAAATAACGTTATACGAAGGTGGAGGGAATGTGAACTTAATAAGATCTGACCAGTCTTTTACAACTTTTGAAGATATCTTTGCAGAAGAAGATGAAGAGGACAGTACATGTGAAATTGAGACGTTAGAATATGTAAAGATACTATTGTTATGGGCAAAAGAGATCTTTCAGTATAAAAGCCAGCGAGGCGTTATCTTAAAAGAAGAAGGGCAAGTAGCATTAGAGTGGTTAAACGAAAAATATATTGAGGTTTTAGTTTTGGGTCAAAAGATCGAGCGTATCAACAATTTGAAATTGATTGAATGAATGGTATGAACAATAGATCTGTAATATTTTGCGGAGAAAAGTGAAACTTTTCATTGCTCAAAAGTTACTGCAGTATAGCGAATTCGGAAAAACGTGTGCGAGTCAACGGTTAATACTATATCAAGTAAGTAATTAATAGATCCATTACATATACCTAGTTTGTTTCACTAAATGCGCGTAAGAACCAATTCATCTGCAATACTCAATGAGTTTCCCAATGGAATAACATCAAGAACGCGAAATTCACAATATAAGGAATATTAAAAGACAAAAAAGCCTAACCCCTCAGTATCTTGAACGAGGAATTTGGCTTATGGTCTTCAGCTTAAACAGTCGCGTCCGATGGGTGATTAAAATAATGATTTATTTATCCATGTATAATTAATGAATTTTAACATTTGCCCATTCATTTCAAATTCTTTATCACTAGTTTCTGTATGCTCGAATCCGTTTTGCTCTAAAACTTTTTGAGATGCTATATTGTTGGTGGTTGTTTTTGCCTTAACTTCTTTTATATCTAAATCAACTATTGTATTGAGTAATAATTTTAATGCTTTTTTAGCAACACCTTTTCCAGTGTGGTTTGTCCCACTCTATAGCCGAGAAATCCTATTTTATCGGAATTATCAATATCAATTAAATTTATTCTTCCAAGAATAGAGTTATTTTCGTCTTTTATTAAATAAAAAAAGGAGAGTCCTTTGACTTGTTCATCAAGCAGAGATTCATTCCTTACTTTAAAAACCTCAGGTATGTAATAATCATCTCCTCGAGACGGTACCATTTCCTCGAAAAAAATTCTGTTTTCAATTTCGAACTCATACAAGCTTTCAATATCTGTGTATTTTAACTTCTCAATTATTATATTCATGAACCCTTTCCTCCAATCAACTTTAATGCAAGATACTACGAATCTGCTTCTGTAAATTTAAATCTGCACCACGATTTCAATTTGTTCTAATTCCTCTTTTTGTATATGTTGAAAAATATTGAACTTAATGCAATTAAGTTTTTGTAAAGCAAGTATAACATTCCTGTTTCGCTATTTAACATTATTAGCGATTAATGGATATTAGAACTCCTAGTAAATTTGAGCAATTATTGGATGAACATTATGGAAACTTGGGCGCTGAAATGTGGGATTATATCAAGGGGCTTCTGGAACAAAACATGAGCAATTATATGAACGACGAATCTGCGGTTTTACAATTACCCGATGATGATGTACTGATTTCCCAATTGACTACAAGGAAATGGTCAATTACCAGTAAAGGGAAAATACTTCTTGAAAGCAAGAAGGACATGAAAATACGCGGTCTCAAGTCACCAGATAGAGCTGACGCATATGTTCTGACTTTTGGCGAATATTTAACAGAAGTCCCTCAGTGTCTATAATGCTTCCGACCATAGCAGGATTGTCATTAAAAAGATAAAGTTCTTTGGATCCTTGAGTAGGGTACTATAACTATAGAACAGAGATTGGTAGAAAAGCTGTCTTCTTACTAACCTAAAGAGAGGGCGGGGATTTTTCACATCCTCGCCCTTGCTGATATTGTTAAATTTACATTTCCTTATAAATTGTTCCTTTGTACTGTGCCTCCCAGTATGATCCATCGGGATAATTTACTTTTATAACAGTACTAGATCTAGTAAGAACACCACCATAATCGCCTTCATAATAAGTAGCTCTAAGTGGAACCATATCTTTTGTATAACTAGAAGTTGGGAATTTGAGAAAAACTTCCACTTCTCTTTGGAGTAATCCTTGGATCTCGATTTTAGGATGCAGAGAATTAGTTGACACTGAGTTTCCAGTCTCTAAAGCAAAGGCTGACAAGGGTAAAGTGCAGAATGCGGCAATAGCGGCTAATAAGATTTTTTTCTTCATTTTTTTCATCTCCTCATTTATTTTGGGTTACATTACAATTATACAATATATTTACATGTAAATATGTAACATATTTAACAATTTAATAGAATGGTATTTATTCTGATAAAAGTATTACTTCCACAGTATCCGGAAGTTGTTTATACGGGAATAAGGATACATGATACCGGTGAGTTGGGGTATGACAGATGGGTTGAATAAATTCATATCAGAAGAAGGACTTCCATATGAGGTTATTTCAATCATCAATGGATCATCTTCTTAGGATGAACATTATGGAAACCTAGGTGCTGAAATGTGGGCGTATATAAAGGGGCAACTGGAACAAAACATGAGCAATTATATGAAAAACGAGTGCGCAGTCTTACAATTACCCGATGATGATGTACTGACTTCTCAATTGACTACAAGAAAATGGTCAATGACCAGTAAGGGGAAAATACTACTTGAAAGTAAGAAGGATATGAAGAAGCGCGGATTAAAATCACCAGACAGAGCTGACGCTTACGTTCTCATGTTCGGTGAATATTTGCTGGGGGCACCTCAGTCTATAATGCTTCCGTCAATAAGTAGTGTGTCAATAAAAAGATAAACTGAAGATTAAATCTCCCAATCAAATAGTGGGGATAATAAAAAAAGAGCACAGCAGCACCTTCAAGGATTGTGGGATGCTTTGACCCCCGAAAGTGACGTTAAATTGACGATATGTTTGCAATCGAATGACCGTGAAACAGCTATACATTAGGCACATAGAGAGGTTAACCCCTCTCCGGTGTGCCTGCCCGTTATCGCAGCGGACTCGGCTGCGCTGTGGGAAGGCGTTTCCTTAGACGTGGATCGTCAAGGGTGCAGTGTGGGGATGGGGTTAGATTCCCCACAGCCGCTCCATCCGGGCGGGATATAAATACGGATACTTATATTATGGCCTACTGGCAGCAGTGGGGTTCAAGTCCTTGCAAGGCCAATGATCGTTTTTTTGTCTCATAGGTTATCTCTCTTTGATTGAGCCGTCCATGTTGGATGGTTTATTTTTTGTTGTACAAAAGGAGGAAAATGGTATATGTTGTCGAATCTTCAGTTGCAGATATCTTTTTGAAGAAAGGAAATAACAATGTGAAAAACTTTTTCCCAGGCTATTATAAACTTACCGATGATGAATTACATAAATTGTGGGAATATTGTAATTTTGTACTTGATGCTAATACTTTACTAAATCTTTTCAGGTATCCAAAAGAAACTAGTAATGTGATGTTAAAACTACTCGAAAGTATCAAAGAGAGGATTTGGATTCCTCATCAAGTAGCATTAGAATATCATAGACATTTGGAAGCAGTAATACACGAACAAAAAAACGAGTATGAAACACTTGAAAAAGAATGCATGTCAGAACTTCAAAAGCTTATATCTAAACTTAAAAAGTTACGACATTCTAACATAAGTACAAATTCTATGGTACAAACACTTGAACAAAGTAGTGCAATCATTCAAAAAGAGTTAGCAAACCAGCAAGAGAATCAACCAGATTTACAAGAGATTAAATTGAGAATTAACAATTTAATTGGAGAAAACGTTGGATTAGCATTTGATCAAGTTGAGTTGGATAAAATATTTGTAGAAGGATCTTATAGGTATGAACATAAACTGCCTCCTGGATATATGGATGGTAAGAAAAATTATTCCTATTTTCATAATGGTGTGAGCTACCAAGCTGCATACGGTGACTTGATTTTTTGGAAACAAATCCTAAGATATGCTGAAGAGAGTGAGGTAAACTCGATTATCTTAATAAGCGATGATAGAAAGGAGGATTGGATACTCGAAGTATCTGGTGAGAAAAAAGGAATCCATCCTTATTTGACGAATGAATTCAACAACCATAGTGGAGGTAAAACATTTAATTCATATAACTCTGTGCAGTTTATTAGTCAGGCTGAGAAATTTTTGGAGTTTGAGAGTAGTGCTACTGTAAGTGATGTCATAAAGGAAATAGAAACTGTTTATAAAAAAGAGGATTCTATTCAAGATAGCTTGAATTATTTTTCTAGCTTTTTTAAAAATAAAAATGATATACAAATACAGAATGTTAAAGATAGTGAAGCGCATTTTTTCAGTGATTTTATTGAGGTTAAATCGAGTGAGTCAAAAAAAGAAAATTCACATTTGTTTGAAATTCTCTTTCAATATAAAAATGAAAAGATCACACTAGGGGATTCTCTAACTAAATATTTTCCGACAGTTATAGAGCATGTTCTTAGTAGTGTTCTTCATGACTCCAATATAGTTGATTTTTCTTTTTCAGGTGATGAGATTTGTATTGCTGTGTTCTCAATGCCATATGATGTTAACGGATTAGGACTGCTTCTAGAAGATATAAATTCTAAACTTGAGAATTACTACCCTTCTGACTATGTTAAAGCATTACGTATATTCAAAAGAAGATAAATATATTTCTAGCCATTCATTAACGAATGGCTTTTTTATTGCAATAGAATAATTGTGTCTTTCCTAGAATGGGGAGAGGGTTCGGGTACGAATGACCCCGATATGTGACTATTTTGCGCCGAGAATCCCAATCGATTGTGAATATGAAGAGAGGGAATGAAGATGCCTAAATATGAGGCGTATGAGCTTATAAGGGGGTTACAGGAACAGTTACTCGCCGGATCAAGAGTAGATGCCGCCATTGCTAAAGATGGGATAATAGACATCCGTGTTGAGGAGAGAATTAAGCCTATTGGACTGAATTGGACGGTTGACATCTCCACCGATTGGAAGCTCGCGTTTCGTAGCAATCAAAGAGCCACCTGTACCCTGGTTTCGAAGATGCAACCCGGGCAATGCAATGATTGTGTATAGGGCAGATGGGATGGAGTAAAACAGTTCTGCTGTAGACCAGTTTGTCCCAAAGAGGTAAAATATCCCTTATGAGAATTTTACAAAAGAGAAGGGATGTTTTTTTAGTATGAGTTTCTTGAATGACAGAGCATTCATCGGTGCAATTATCGGTGCAATAGCATCACTTTTGGGTGGTTTTTTTGCATCAAAGTATCAATTAAAAAGAATGGAGAAGGCTGAAGATCTGAAACAGAAACAAAGGATCAAAGTAAGTTCTCAAATTATTTACGGAGATATTATTACCCTTGTGAAAGCAATGTTATATTATCGAAGAAAGGAGCATAAGATTGTCGGTTTTTATTTCGATTATTCCGCAGATTACTCCAACCATATTGATGTGTTAACAGAACGTATTGGCGGGGACAAAACCTACTTATTACGTAGAATATACGGTCATTTAGTTAACTTACACCATGCAACCATGGCCTCCACCATTAATTCAACGGAGATAAACCTACTTGCAAGTCCAGTTTACGAGGCGGCTTGCAAGTTGTTATATGGTAGCACGGGGAAATTTATAGGTCACACTGGCCATTTGTGGGAAACGCTAACTGAGGAGAATTACGATCATCTTACTGATGCGATGGAGCATAAAGTTAAAAATTTGATTGATGAGCTTGAGAAAATCAAATCTGAGTGCCTTTAATTAGGGCACTCTTTCTTTTGCTCTCATATGACGGAATATGAGCCGTTCTGAGCTTCTTAACATGAGAACGTCCGGGGGTTGGTTGCAGGGATCAGTCCTTTGGAGAGCGGAGAACAGCGTCTGAGTGAGTCTACGGATGCATATGATGGTCACCCAAACGTTGAAACCAACTCAACTCAAATGAGGGAGGTAATAAAATTTTTGTGTCGAATTATGGAAGATGGGAGGGATCTTTTTGGACATAGCAATAGTGGGTGCACTGGTATCAGGAGTGGTAGGGGTAGCAGGTGTTTTAATAGGTGGTATCTTGACCTATAAACTGAGTCACCGATCTGAGATGGTCTTGGTAAAAAAGAAGATCACAGTCGACAAGATTCAGGAAACGCAACGTGGCTTATATGTCATAGCCAGACAATTAGGACAATTGAATCTAGCTTTAAAAACAATCGAGAATAAAAGAATAAGTCAGGAAGAATTCCGAAAAATTTCTGATCAGGTTCAAGATGAGTGTGGCATCGTAATTCGTAATATACGTGTTAATGAAGTGTTTATTAAAGATTTTGTTAGCTTGATTGATGATCTTATAGATCAGACAAGTAAATTTAATGACCTAATCTATGATGCATATATTTATCCGGATAATCCAAATAAGAGAGATTATTACCCTGGACTATTAGAATACGAACATATAGAAACCTTGATTATGAAAGCAATGCTAACTGCTTTGGAGATAAAAGACAGTTTGGACAAGAAAATTGAAGCTGAATTGAAATAAGAAGCAACGAGAGGCGGCCTATGTGGGCCGTCTTTCATTTTTTATAAGCATTGGAGGTAGAAGTAATGAACATAAGAATCGTGCCGATCCATCAGATTGATGCTGCAGCCTACAACCCCCGCGTTGACCTTCAACCTGGGGATGTTGAATATGAGAAGTTTCGACGAAGCATAGAGGAATTCGGTTATGTTGAGCCCATCGTCTGGAACGAACGCACAGGAAACATGGTCGGTGGCCATCAACGGTATAAGATCCTGGTTTAATGAGCAAGGGCATACTGAGCTGCAGGTTTCTGTCGTGGATCTCGATGATCAACAGGAACGGCTTCTGAATATTGCTTTGAATAAAGTGCAGGTGATTGGGATGAAGATGCCCTATCTCAGTTACTTGTTAAGTTGCAGCAGGAAGGAGTGGACATTTCCTTGTCCGGGTTTGACGATGTGGACCTGAAACAGATGCTTGATGATATTGAGATCCCGAACTTTGAAGCAGGTACTTTCGAAGACCAAGGCGATTTGGGGGTATAGAGCTCAAAGCTTGTGACTTGTCCACACTGTGGGGAGGGATTTGAGCATGATTGATTTAAAGGTGGATTGGGCGACGTATGCAGCCGCAAAGTTTGCTTGCGAGAACTTCCACTATAGCCGAAGCTTACCTGCTGGAAAGTCGGTGAAGGTGGGAGCATGGGAGGGTGGCCAGTTCGTCGGTGTTGTTATATTCAGCCGTGGAGCGACTCAGAATATCGGTTCTCCATATGGCCTGACGCAGCGTGAATGCTGTGAGTTGACACGGGTTGCCTTAACCATGCATCAATCATTTGTATCGTAGATCCTTGCCAAAGCGATCCGGTTCTTGAAGGAGCAATCCCCCAATGTGGAGTTGATCGTCAGTTATGCCGACTTTGAGCAAAAGCATCACGGTGGGATCTATCAGGCGACGAACTGGATCTATGAGGGAAAGACGGACGGGGAGCATTATTTCATCATACGGGGCAAGAAGACACATCCCAAATCGATTCACAGTAAGTGCGGTACCAGTGGTCAACGCATCGATTGGATCCTTGGATGCCAATGCCGAATTGTACCGGACAGAGGGGAAGCACAAGTACCTGATGCCGTTGAACAAGAAGATGCTGCCAAAGATCATGCCTTTGCACAAACCGTACCCAAAATATAAAAGGGAAGATTCCTGTTTTCCAGGACGATGGAGATTCATTCGAAGTTTTGCGAAGCGGCGAACCCATTTTAGTTAGATTGATCTTTTAGAGAGAAGGAAAAGTTATATAGATCGACTGATGAAAACTATTAACATGCATTTAAACTTGTGTTATAATTTACCAAATATCTGAAAGGGATGAGAACTATGTAGTCGCATTAATTTTTGGTCCTCGAGCAAGATCTCCACCTTCTTCTTTGTATTAATAATGTAAGAAGAAATCAGGATGAAAATTGAGGAGGATCAGTATATGAGTAATTACATTTGGGCTGGAATGAAAGTTAGATTGCGTCCGGTATCACCAACAGACGGGGAAAAGTTTCATTTCAATGATCAAGATTCGGAGAATGCAAGATTATGTGACGAGTTACATTTTCCAAGGTCAGAAGAAGGTACAATCAGTTGGGCAGAGCATCAATCCAAAAACACTTCTCATGGCGACAACGTTTTTTTGGCTATAGAAACGCTTGATGGAACACTTATCGGGAGCATTTCTACAAACAGTTGTAATCTTCGATGTGGTACATTTAAATATGGAGTTTCGATATTCCGTGAGCATTGGCGCAAAGGTTATGCATCTGATGCTATTAAAACTATACTTAAGTACTACTTTGAGGAATTAGGATATGTGAAGGTGAACGCTCATGTGTATGCATTTAATGAGGGTTCTGTAGCATTGCATGAAAATCTAGGCTTCATTCAAGAGGGAAGAATAAGAAACATGATTTTTACAAAAGGACGGCACTATGACGAATATATCTATGGTCTAACTAATAAAGAATTCGATGAAATTCACACGTTAGGGAAGATATAGCAGTTCTTTGTACAGTTTCGTCAATTTGTTGGGCATGAATTCGGTACCATACCGTACTCTTGCCTTTTAGTTTTGTCTTAATGCGTTTGTTGTTGTAATAATCAATGTATTTGGATAGCTCTTGTTTAGAATGTGAGATATTTTCAAATTCCTTTACTTTAATTTCGACTCAATAAAAAACTAGCGGATTTTCCGCTAAATTCCCATCTCACCTCATCTCTTGAGTTACAATCTCCCTGAGGTGACCTTACCATGAAGGATAACATGTCAAACCTGATCGAGGATTTGTTTCACGGAAACCTGCGGTTGGACGAGTCAATTCATCCTGAACAAGCTGAGTATCAGGAGATCAATCGCCAGATATCGGACCTGATGCAGGACTACAAAACACAGCTTACGGGGAATGAATACGATGCCTTGGAACAACTGATCGACTTAATCGGACAATCCACGTCCATGTATGTGGAAGCCGCGTTTGAGCAAGGTTTTCGCACAGGCGGCAGACTGATGATTGAGGTTTTAGCTAAACCGTGAGTATTTACCTACTTCATAAGCCAGCGGCGGACAATACACAACAATTCAAAAATCCCCTCCTCCATTACCACCGCTTAGGCGGAATGGGGAAGGGGATTTTGCTTTTAAATTATTCTTATATCTTATTTACTTACATACTTACCGCGCACCAATATTCGTACCCGATGGCGTACCTGACCCAACTAAATCACTGCCGTTCGCAAGCTTCAGGAAATTGCCCAAGACAGGCGTTCCATCCGCGCTACGTGTTACCGAAGGCACGAGGGAGACAAAGTCGGCTGCGCTGGCGAGCAGGCCTTTGGCGTTCTCGCTTTTTTTGTTCTTCCACCAGACGTTGGTGCTGCTGACATCGGTTCCGCTTGTTTTGTCACTGGCGCCGCCTTGGAAGGACAGGTTGTTGGTGAAGATGTGGGTGCCTACATCAAAGGCAAAGTTGCTTTGCCCATTGTTCCAGGAGGTGTTATTTTTCATCTGGATCGAACCGGGATTGCTGTTGTAGGTGAAGCCGTGCTTTTTATTATTAAATGCAATGCTGTTCTCAACGATGTGATTCACGGCAATTTTCTCACCGCCCAGCTTGAAGCCGTTGCCATCGCTGTTGGAGGTGGAGGTGCCGTCTGATGTTGCCCCGTTCGCGTAGGCGATGCTGTTACGGATCGTGACCGCTCCAATGGCGCCTGTGTCCGTTTTGCTATACAGATCCCAGCCATCGTCCACGTTATAGGCCGCAATACAACCATCGAAGACATTGCCCGGGCCTACGGTCAGTTTGGCCGCAAAACCGTCTGCATCCTCGCCGTCATCCGGATCATAGTTGTTGTGGGAGTACGAACGAATCACTTCATTATATGCGGGCCATTCACTCTTGGCGGCTGTGGAAGCATAACGTCCCATTTGAATACCCGTATCCCGGTTGTGATGAGCTTCGATCTGCTCCAGGCGGTTGTAACTGCCCCCGATGAAGATGCCGTTATCGCCGGCACCCTTCACCTCAAGCCCTTTGACGAACCAGTAGTCTCCGAACATTTGCAGTCCACGATTGGTGGAAGCGAAGGCTTGAGCTGAGAAATCAAAGACCGGTTTTTCCGATCCATACGCCACCAGGTTTTTACGTTGACTCGATGTGCCGCTGTTGCCACGTTCAATGGTAATGGTCTGGGAGAAGTTATAGGTACCGCCGCGTAGATAGATCGTTTTGCCCGGTGCGATCTGGGTTAATGCGTTTACCAGTGACGTTGGACTGTTGATCGTACCCGGATTGCTGGCTGAGCCGTTAGGGGAGACATAGAGATCAACCGCAGCAAGTGTCATACTTGAGGTAGCGGAGGCTTCTGATGGGTTATTTTGCAAGCTGCTCTCGATCAGTTCCTCAGCACCTGCCGATCCACCTCCAATCAGTAAAAGAGGGAACGCGGCGCTCAGACAGATCTGGGCCATTTTCGATTTCAGTGAACGTTCGGATCGTACAGATGCATGAGTGGATGTGGATGGGAATAAATTCATTACGCAAACCTCCTTGGTTAATTGGAAATAGAATGAAGAGCATGTGGTAGACGAGTACCAGACCAAGATTAAAATGAAATAAGTCAGGCCCCTGGTCAGGTACAATCTCCAGGACACAGGTTTATGGTAAATGTTGTAAGAGTCATCATCAATAATCATCTGATCAGATGGAGTTATATGAAGGCAGGTCGGGCCTGGAAGCTTCCCATGCCTCTAATATCACTGGATTTATGTAATCTTCCTATTGGGTGATAGCTCTCATTTAACGAAGAATCATCTGAAATGAACGTAAAGAAACCCGCTTTTCCATCCTCAGAGCATCTGTTTTACCTTTGATCCACTCCTATGAACTTCATATAATTTAAAATAAATAACAACATACATCCTAAGTGAAGACTACACCCAAGTTAAATACGAAAAAGACCTGATCGTAGCTGCAACTGGCAACTTGACGATCAGGACGATGTTTAATTCTGGAATGCAATTTGCTTACTAAAAATACTCACCAAATATTTACACACATGCTTTAACCGTGTCAGGCTTATCAGTCTAAACGCGGTCCAGCTATCTTAATAACCATCCGTCTCACGACTGCGTTTCTCTGCTTGCTCCACGCTTGGTTCATGTTTCGGTTGGACTGTCGCACTATCATCGGTTGGTACAGAAGCCAATCCTTCAGAGACGCGCCGCCCGTAATCCGCATCAGCTTGGGTAAAATGTGAGATCATGCGCTCCCGGATATCCGGTTTGCATTGGGCCAATGCGCCGACCATGTTGCTGATCAGCTCATCCCGCTCCCAATCCTCGAATGCCCGATACGTATCACCTGCTTGTCCAAAGTCATTGGTACGCTCAATCTTCTCACGGACAAGTCGGCCTTCCACCAGTGGTTCATGTTCCTTGCCACGTGGGGCTGCTTCCTTTAAGCCACCAAGCGACGAAGGTTCGTAATTTACATGTGGATTCTGACCCGGCGCACGATCCACTTGATACTGCATCTGTCCGCCGCTCTGATTCGTGGCTACCCGATTTTTCGGTGCATTCACAGGCAGTTGCAGGTAGTTCGCACCCACCCGGTGACGCTGGGTATCCGAATAGGAGAAGGTGCGTCCTTGCAGCAGTTTGTCATCTGAGAAATCCAGCCCGTCCACCAATACACCTGTGCCAAATGCCGCTTGCTCCACTTCATTGAAATAGTCTTCGGGATTGCGATTCAACGTCATTTTGCCCACGGGTAGAAAAGGAAACTGATCCTGCGGCCACAGCTTGGTCGGGTCCAGCGGGTCGAAGTCCAGCTCCGGATGCTCGCCATCCTCCATCACTTGAACGCACAGTTCCCATTCGGGATAGTCCCCTTGTTCAATGGCATGATACAGATCCAGCGTAGCATGATTGAAATTCTGCCCTTGAATCTCGTTTGCATCTTTTTGCAGCAGGTTGCGAATGCCTTGATTGAGCGGTTCCCAGTGGTACTTGATGAGCACGCCTTTGCCGTCCTGGTTCACCCATTTGTATGTATTGACACCTGATCCTTGCATCTGGCGATAGTTGGCCGGAATACCCCAAGGGGAGAACAGGAACGTCACCATATGGGTCGCTTCAGGACTTAGCGAGACAAAATCGAAAAACCGCTCCATATCCTGTGCATTGGTCAACGGGTCTGGCTTGAAGGCATGTACCATATCCGGGAATTTGAGCGGGTCGCGAATGAAGAAGATTTTCAGGTTGTTACCGACGAGATCCCAGTTGCCATCTTCGGTATAGAATTTCACCGCAAAGCCGCGCGGGTCACGCAGCGTCTCGGGAGAATGCCCACCATGAATAACCGTTGAGAATCGAACGAATACGGGGGTTTCTTTTCCTTTTTCCTGAAACAGACGTGCACGTGTGTACTTCGATACCGGCTCATCACCAGCCGTTCCATACGCTTTAAATACGCCATGAGCGCCAGCCCCGCGGGCATGAACCACCCGTTCTGGAATACGTTCACGGTCGAAGTGAGTGATCTTTTCAAGAAAATGATAGTTCTCCAGCGTGGTCGGTCCACGGCTGCCCACCGTTCGTACGTTCTGGTTGTCTGTGATGGGGTGACCCTGACGGTCTGTTAATGTGTCTGCCGCTGTGTCTGAGGAATGCTCAGGTTGTGAAGACTGATGATCCATGGAGCACCGCCTTTCCTTATAGTGGATTCTTGTATATATTTTCCCTGTAGGCAGGTTCTATACATGGTGGCAACCAACGAACATCTATGCTACCTTTTGAAAAACCTATCCAATCGCCCCTCGAATTTCCTCGCAAAAAAAGCTTGTCACCAGCCTCGCCGCGTGCGATAATTAACTTTTGCCCTGCGGCCTTTTTTGAACGGAAAATGAAAGAGGACTGCGTCTAAGAATGGAGGCTGACCTAGGATTGTCTACACAACGTTATCCTTTTGCATATGATCCGGCTGAACCTTTTGTATCCCGTCTGGGAGAATGGGTTGCCGATGTTTTCTACGATATTTTGCCAGAGTCCGGCTTCGAGGTACGGGATGAACAGATTTTTATGGCGTACCAGCTCGAACGGGCCTATGGAGATAAAAAGACCATTATGGCGGAGGCCGGTGTCGGAACAGGCAAGACGTTAGTCTATCTGCTCTATGCGGTCTGTTATGCACGTTATACGGGCAAACCGGCTGTGATTGCTTGTGCCGATGAGTCCTTGATTGAACAGCTTGTGAAGCCTGGCGGGGATATTGCGAAGCTGGCTGCACATTTGGATCTGGAAGTGGACGCACGTCTGGGCAAATCCCCGGACCAATACGTCTGCCTGAACAAATTGAGTGCGGTGCGATTCGCGGATGAGGATGCGCCTGTTATTGAAGAAGTGCATGAGAGTCTGCCGGATTTTGTGAATACGCCAGGTACACTTCAGGCTTTCCATCCGTATGGTGACCGCAAACAGTATCCGCATCTGAATGATCGTCAGTGGAACAAAATCAACTGGGACCCGTTCCAGGATTGTTTTGTTTGTCCCAAAAGACAACGTTGCGGCCTGACGCTGTCGCGTGACCATTACCGTCGTTCCAAAGACATCATCATCTGTTCCCATGATTATTACATGGAGCATGTGTGGACCTATGATGCGCGCAAACGCGAGGGACAATTGCCACTGTTGCCTGACCACAGCTCAGTTGTATTTGATGAAGGACATTTGCTGGAAGAAGCAGCCCTGAACGCATTAAGCTACAAACTGAAACACCGCATCTTCGAGGAACTCGTGACTCGCCTGCTTGAAGGTGAGATTCGTGAATCCCTCGCGGAGCGTGTGGATGAAGCGATTGAGAGCAGTGAACGACTGTTTGCATTGCTGGATACGTATACGGTGGCGATTCCGGGATCGGAACGGAAAGAAGTTCGGGTAGAGCCGCCACTGCTGCGTGAGATTGAACGTCTGACGAGTGTGCTGGATGCGATCGGTGAGGAACTGGTATTTGAGAGTGGATTGTTCTCGCTGGATGGTTATCAGATGCGTGTCGTGGAAGAACATTTGGACATGATTCAGTCTGCACTTGCCTTGTTCCGCAAGGAAGATGGTTACATCTGTTGGGCGGAAGAGAGCGAGGATGAGACAACCTTATCGATCATGCCGCGTACCGTGAAGGAAATGCTGAACGAGCGGGTGTTCAACACAGGTATTCCAATCGTGTTCTCCTCTGCAACGTTATCTGTGGATAGTTCATTCCGTTATGTAGCGGACAGCCTGGGCATTGATGATTTTGTATCGTTCTCGGTGGCTTCCCCGTATGATTATGCGGACAAAATGAAGATGAAAATTACCAATGAAGCTGTACCGGGTCACCCGGAGAACGAAAATCGCATGCGTGATGCGGTGTCGTTACTCCAGGAGAGTGGAGGACGTGCGCTGATTCTGTTCCGTACGATGGAAGAACTACGGGCGTTCAAGCAGGACATCGTTCATGTACCTGAAGCAGAAGGTTTGCGCTTTATGTATGAGGGCGACCGGGAGATCAGTGATCTGATCGCGGCGTTCCAGCAGGATGAGGAAAGTGTGCTATGTTCCGTTAATCTGTGGGAAGGACTGGACGTTCCAGGCCCGTCATTATCCAATGTCATGATCTGGTCGCTTCCGTATCCACCACAGGATCCTGTCTTCAATGCAAAACGCAGTGCGTCGGCAGCACCATACGAAGAGATCGATCTTCCGTATATGCTCTTGCGTGTGAAGCAAGGTCTCGGACGTCTGATTCGGACAAGCACGGATTCCGGTTCCGCGGTCATTCTTGATGAATCGCTGTATACCAAAAAGGAAGCCAAAGACCGCATTGCGGCCCTTCTTCCTGAAGGTGTGGAATGGACAACCCTGACACACTAATTAGCTTACGTTAGATGTTCTTGCTTTATTTTTAATAGCAAAGTTTCTTACCCTAATAAGTTCTTGTTCTCTGCGGACTCACCATCCGTATGGGAGCAAGAGCTTATTTGTGTATTTTGATGGTTATTCCAATGGACAACTCTTCACTTTTTGTTAAAAAATACCCATGCTCAGATACCGTTCCCCGGTATCCGGCGCAATGCAGAGCACCCGGTGCCCCGGCCCCAGTTCCTTCGCGATGCGAAGGGAGGCCCACACCGAAGCCCCAGAGGAAGGGCCGAGCAACAGCCCTTCCCGGGCAGCAAGCTGCCGCATCGTATCCAGTGCGTCCTCATCGGACACCTGGATGATGGCATCCCACACGTCGGTATTCAGGATGTCCGGAATGAACCCCGGACTTGTACCGACGAGTTTGTGTGGTCCGGGCTCGCCACCGGACAACACCGGAGAACCTTTGGGCTCCACCGCATAGATGCGGATATCAGGCAACTGCTTGCGCAGTTCTTCCCCGGTTCCGGTAATGGTTCCGCCGGTTCCCGCCGTGGCAATAAAAGCATCCAGCTTGCCATCCATCTGCTGCATAATCTCGGGAGCGGTCGTGATCCGGTGAATATCCGGGTTCGCTTGATTCTCGAATTGCTGTGGAATGAAACTTCCCGGAATGTCCGCCTGAAGTTCTTTTGCTTTGCGAATCGCACCAGGCATCCGCTCCGCGGCAGGGGTGAGCACCACATCTGCGCCGTAGGCTTTCAGAATATTGATGCGTTCCTTGGACATATTGTCCGGCATGATCAGAATCGCTTTATATCCTTTGGCGGCGGCATTCATCGCAAGACCAATCCCGGTATTGCCACTGGTTGGTTCGATAATGGTAGCACCAGGGAGCAAGTGTCCCGCACGTTCAGCCTGAACGATCAGGTTATAAGCGGCACGGTCTTTGACGCTGCCGCTGGGGTTGAAGTATTCCAGCTTCACATATACATCAGCGGAGTCGCTGCCTGTGAGTCGGTTCAGTTTAACGGCAGGTGTCTGGCCGATCAGTTCGGTTACATCTGCCGCAATGCCTGTATGTGCGGGTGTTCCTTTAATCGAATGGGTATTCAAATCCATGAAGTACAACTCCTTGATTAATAAGACGTTGAGTGTATATCCGGTTGAAATTAATCTATGCCTTATTGGAATGGTTGGATATCTCTACTCCATCTTAATGAACACAACTGGCGACGGTCAACCCGTTTATTTGTCAAACCTGTTGTGTCAGATCCATCTGTAAATGGTAACTCAGCTCTTTTTTGACCTCATTACGTGCAAATGTCCAGAGCATATAGAACTGTTGCATGTATCCCCTGCACAAATATACGGTTTCAATGCCATCCTTTCCCCGCGTTTCCTCCAGAACTTTTACTCCACGGATTCTCATCTGTTTGCGCAGTTCCAGCATCTCCTTAAGTACTTCATTCTGAATGTGGGTGAGCGACAGAATATAGACCTCGGGCATTTTCAGAAGCAGCGTATCCAGCGTTCGAATATCCCGTTCCAGTACATCCAGCAAAAGCGTACGCACAACCATACCTTTGATCAGATGATGATCTTCGTCCGCAGGGGTTGGGGCAGAAGTGGAAGAGGCGGGCATATGTTCACTTCCTTAGTCATAAATATATCCTTCTAAACAGGAACAAATGTTCCTTTTATATTATAGTCAGCATAATCCTGAGTCATGCAGGTTTCAATCTGAAAATATTTACATTCTCTCTTTAAGGCAGTTTAAATTATATGAAAATCCTTGTGGAATAAGGCTCATAGGCAATTTTACCTTGTCGGAATACAGAACATAAGGGAGAATGTACTCCCCTTGTTTAGAGTTTGTTTATAGTAGCTCGTTATACTATCTTTAAAATTTCAATCCACAACGAAAGGAGTACTAATATTTAAAAAATACATATTTCAACGGATGTACGTCTGATGGGTATATGACCAAACTCGTTGAGTAGCTGGTGAGTAGATTTGTAAGGTTGAGACGGAGATGAAGTCGCGAGGGACAAGGATTTTATATGATGAGTGGAAGGACGATAGTGATGAATAAAAGATTACTGAGGTTTAAAAAAGTGCTAACCATGCTGATTGTAGCTGCATTAATTTTTGGAGGAATTCCAGGGTTTCAGGCGTTCGGTGTAGAACGTGCTTATGCGGCAAGTGGAACATGGGTGGATGTGGGAGGAGCTGGATTTACATCAGGGCAGGCGGAGAATATTACGTTGGTCTTTGATCGGGAAGGTACACCGTACACCATGTTTAAGGATGGAACCAAAGGCGGGAAAGCAACGGTTCTAAAATTCGTTTCTGGAGCATGGCAAACCGTAGGTCTTGCAGGTTTCTCTACGGGCGTGATCCATAACACCTCATCGCTCGCATTTGATTCTCATAATACTCCATACGCAGCTTATCAGGATGGGGATAATGATAGTAAAGCAACAGTTATGAAGTTCAACGGAACTCAGTGGGAGATTGTGGGTAGTGCTGGTTTTTCTGCAGGAGCGGCAGTTTACGTTACACTTGCTTTTAGTCCGGACGATACCCCTTACGTGGCTTATCGTGATCATGCTGCAGATACTAAAGTGACGGTTAAAAAATTAAATGGAAATCAGTGGGAGACCGTTGGAACTGCCGGCTTTACGACAGGTACTGCACTAGAGATGTCCAAACTTATTTTTGATGCTAACGGAATTCCATATTTTGCTTTTAAAGATTCAACCAATAATAAATTGACTGTCATGCAGTTTGCAGGTGGTTCATGGAAAAATGTGGGGAATGCAGCATTTACAGCAGACTCGGCATCATATCCTGCACTTGCATTTGCTCCGAACAATGTACCTTATGTTGCGTTTCAAGACGGTTCCAACAGTTATAAAGCAACTGTAATGAAACTGAATGGTAGCCAGTGGGAAGTGGTAGGGAACGTGGGCTTCTCAACAGGATCGACTTATAAACTGTCTTTAGCATTTGATCCCCAAGGCGTACCTTACACGGCTTTCAGAAATAGTGTGAACTATAGCATGGACCCGCAGGGTGTTATGATGAAGCTGGATGGCAATCAATGGACTATGGTTGGGGGCAAGCCATTTTCCGCAGGTCAAATAAACGAAACTTCACTTGCCTTTGGTCCAAATGGAATGCCCTATGTAGCTTATATAGACAACTCAAAAAGTAATAAGCTGACGGTCATGACACTCTCTACAGAACATTCAGTGACTTACAATGCCAATGGCGCAATCACTGGAAATGTCCCCGTGGACAACAATAAGTATCAAAAAGACGAAACAGTAACTGTACTAGATAACACTGGAGTGCTTGAAAAGGAAGATCATCAGTTCATCGGATGGAATACAGCGGCAGATGGTAGCGGAACCAGCTATAGCGCAGCAGATACATTCTTCATGAGCGATAGTGATGTGACATTGTATGCACAGTGGCAACCACTGTATGTAAATATTAGTTTTGAATCGAATGGCGGAACCGAGATTGACAATCAAAAGGTGAACTATAACAGCCCAGCAGTAAATCCTGATGCTCCTGAAAAAGCAGGTTATACGTTCTCGGGTTGGTATCAGGATAGCCAACTGCTTCAAGTTTTTGACTTCAATACGAACTTGACGCAAAATATTACGCTTTATGCGAAATGGATGTCATCTACAGCAACACTCTCCACCCTTACGGTAAGTTCAGGGCAGCTGACACCGGACTTTTCTGTAGATGAGCTTGATTATCGCGTAGATGTTGAATCTGACGTGACAAGTTTAGACCTCTCTCTAGGCAAAGCAAATGAAGAACAAATCGTACACGTAACAGGCGCTACAGGTGAAACCGTGACGGATGGGATATACACATACACAGTTACGGATCTGGTATACGGCTCAAACCTTGTTAACATTAATGTGCAAGCGGAGGACGGCACCAGTAACGACTATAAACTTAACATCAATCGAATGGACATCACCAATGCCAAATTGAGTGAAATAGCTCTACCTTCGATCACATTATCTCCGACATTCAATCCGGATGTGGAAATTTATGAAGCAACGGTCAATAGCTCCGTTGGTTCGACTGAAGTTAGCATTAAACCGGATCAAACTGGATCCACAGTGAAAATTAATGGTGTTAGTGGTAATAGTACAGTCGTGCAGTTAATCAGTGGCATCAATACAATTATTATTGAAGTGACTGCATTGGATGGAGTAAGCAAGAAAACATATACACTCAATATCAAGCGCAACAGTGATAGCTCAGGTGGATCGGGTGGCAATGGAAGCTCCGGGGGTTCCAGTTCTGGTGGAAGTGGTGCGGCTACACCAGTGACTACTCCCGTCGTAACTCCCCCAACTACAGGTGCTCAGGTACTCGTGAACGGTAAAACCGAGAATGCTGGAATTTTGACTACTACTGAAGTGAACGGACGAAAAGTTGTAACCCTTACAGTGGACGCAGTTCTCATTGGGCAGAAACTTCAAACCGAGGGCAACAAGGCTATCGTTACGATTCCCGTGACAGGTAATGCTCAAGCAGATCGGGTTATTGGTGAACTGACGGGCCAGACAGTCAAACTCATGGCTGACAAACAAGCCGTATTGGTGCTGCAAACGGATATTGCCTCATATACGTTGCCAGCACAACAGGTTAATATTGAGCAGCTCGCGCAGCAACTTGGCGTGGACTCTAACCATTCCTTGGAGAACATCAAGCTGCAAATTGAAATTTCACAGCCGACAGCAGCAGTCATACAGACAGCACAATCAGCAGCTCAGCAACAAGGATATACTCTTCTGGGATCACCAGTTGATTACAATGTAACAGCCACCTTCGATGGCAAGTCTGTGAGTGTGGATAAGTTTAATAGTTATGTATCGCGTACGATTGCATTGCCAGCGAACGTTGATCCTAACCAGATCACCACAGGTGTTGTCGTGGATGCAGAAGGAACTGTACGACATGTACCCACAAAAATTACACAGATCAATGGGGTATACCATGCACAGATTAATAGCTTAACCAACAGTGTGTATGCCGTTATCTGGCACCCGCATATGTTCACTGATGTGGCGCAACACTGGGCGGAGACCGAAGTAAATGATATGGGTTCACGAATGGTTATCGAGGGCATCACGGGCACAACCTTTGAACCGAACCGTGGAGTTACACGTGCAGAGTTCGCGGCCATCATGGTACGTGGATTAGGATTAAAACCTGGAGAACAGGTTAACTCTTTCCAAGACGTGAATGGAAGTGAATGGTATGCGGATGCTGTGAATACGGCGACTAGCTATGGATTAATCGATGGATATGAAGATGGAACATTCCGACCACAGACACAGATTACTCGTCAGGAAGCGATGGCAGTCATTGCACGAGCGATGTCAGTGACTGGAATGGAAACAGCCACATCTGCCGCGAACGTTCAGCAATGGTCTGATTATGCAGATGCTGAGCAGGTTGCAGTTTGGGCGAAAGAAGCAGTAGCATCCAGCATCTCCACTGGACTGGTGTCTGGACGTGGAAAAGATACCATTGCTCCGAATCAATCAATTACCCGTGCAGAAACAGCTGTAATTATACGCAGATTGCTTCAACAGTCCGGTCTGATTTAGATGGGTCCAGCTTATATGTGACGAATAAAACAGGCAGCGCGAGGTTATGCGTGGCCTGTTTTTCTTTTTTTGTTTACAGAACATATGTTCCTGTATTATAATTGGAAATAGCAAGTAGGGAAGAAGTAAGCTAATACATTCAACCTCGTCTTCTTGAATTTACTGAAAGTAACAATCGGGACAAGCCTGCTCCAAAATAAGGTATAATTTATGGGTTTTGCAGGAAACCTAAGGTCATAAACCAGATAAGTCTTATGCAATGCAGTTTTATTTTAGCGAAAATGAGCAACAAAAAAGCCCCTGCCTTGGGCGGGCGGGGCCTATGGAATACTGCCGATTCAGCGGCAATTGATGATGTGTTCAGAAATTAAGCAAGATATTGAGGTTTTTCGTAGAACGCCTCTTTTTCAAGGATGACCTTATAAGGTCTTTCCTTGCCCTTCAGGGAGGGCCCAATGGTAGTTAGCGGTACGGCCGGCTTGTGGAAACGATCTTCTTCCTTGGGTTCCGGAACCGGTCGTGATGATTCGGGCGCAGAACTGAGGCGTACCTTTTTTTCGCTGCCCCAGCGCTTGCTTATTTTTTTCGTTTCCGGTTTCATTCCGGTTCGCCTCCTAACAAATCGTTGATGGCGCTGAACAGTTGACGATTCTGTAGGTCAATCTGCTGAAATACCGCCTCATCCGCTTCAATATGTCCAATAATGTGAACAGTGATTACATACCTCTTGGCTACAGGATAGCATAGCAGATACTCTTTCTCAAGGTAATCATCATACAGGTTGATCTTGATTTTATTCTCCCGGTAAGAATCAATCACCAGGATGCGCTTGGGATCATCCGGTTGTTTGTCGTCGTTAGCGGACAAGTCATACTTTCTCCCCGGTTCTCCAACATTACCACATAATTGCTCAATATAACCACTGTCATCTGTACGGTATATGGCTGTGCCACGTACAGCAAATGGAGGATGAGAGACAAAGGCAGTACGAAGGGCATCGCTCATTCGCTCCAGCATCTTGGCATCTGCTTTGCGGGTACGCAGCAATTCCCTAAAGAACCGCAGCAACTTAAGCAGTTGTAACCGTGCTTCTCCCTCAGTGCGTTTATGCTTCTCAATGATGTTCTCCAATTCTGGATCACTCCAGCGTCCTTGTTCCTCAATACTGTCTGCGATTTTGGAACATGCCACGGACACGGCTGGTGCCCACTTTCCGTCAGAACGGATTTCATATACGAGTGGATTTAACCCCAGCAGATCTGTGGGCATACGCAATCCTTCGACCTTGGTTGTGTCCTTGATGTCTGTAATATCCTCCGGAAGAATGAAAAAAATACGTTTTCGTCCCAGACGACCCATAAACAGACCCATTTCCAGCATTGTATTATCCCGGACCGACGCGTAGTACTTCCCGCGAATTTTAGATATATCATCCGGATGAAAAATAAAAATGGCAAAGTCAGTTGTACGGACCTCTACTTCCAGATCGTCCATGGTGTAGCTGCTTGGATTAAAAACCCCGGAATACCAAGGGGTAACTTCGGCTGAAAAACGTAAGTTTTCGTGTACTGCGGCTGCAATCGGCTTCGCTTCCAGCGAGCAGCCAATAAAGACTCTTGGCTTTAACGTTTTCATCAATCCGCCTCGCTTAAACGGTAGTGGGATTCAATTGTTATATTATACCATAAACAGCAGAGTAAGTCTGGAAACGTCTGAACTGGACAAACAATAAGCCGATTACGTTTGCTATAGTGTATGTATGAAAGGAAAAGGATTCCTTTAAAAAGCGCAAGAAAATAAAAAAAGGCCCCAATTTGTCACAGTTGGGTGACTGACAGTTATTTTTGGAAGCTTTGGTCATAGAATAAAGGAGCAGGTTGCACCATTAGCAAGCATTGCTTAGCCTGGTGTCGCCGTATGACTGCTGGAGCAGTCCAGAGGCTGCTTTATGCCTGTTTTTGAGGGGTCCGCTGTTTAGACCCGGTCACGTTGGTGTTATATAATAGAAGAACAAGCAAGTTAGCTTTGGTGTTTAAACTGAATGAACTTGCAACTGCTGTAAGTTGGATTTACAATTTACACAGGAACGAAGAGTGCAGAACCCATCTGTGGAAGTGAAACGTTCGTCTGAAAGCTTTTTGAAAGAAGCCTGCTTCGAAAGCAAAAGCGATCGAAAGAGGGTACTGCAATTGAGTAGTAAGTGTACAATTAATGTTCAAGCTTATGCATTGTAATTATTTTTCAGTTTAACTAAGCACAGCTAACCACAACAGAACAGAAAGGATCAGGATACCATGAGTTCCCGAAGGACAATCTCCCCAAGGACGATCTGGAAACGTTACGATCTCTCATACACATAGCGCCCCTTGTAGAGTACATCAACCGGTTCAAAAAAACGGCTGACTCTGCGAAAGAGGGGATTGGAATGAATATTCGAAGGACGTACACGATGATTTCTTCCAGGCTTGCCTTTTGCAGGGTACGGTCGGTCTAAAAAACCAACCTACAAACTGCGAGGGAACCTGAATGAAGAGAACATCGTTAACCTTACAACACGTTAAAACAGAGGCGATCAAATTCGCCATTATGCTGCTCGGTACATTTATTTTAGCTTTTGCCTATTATCACATTAACTTTCAGAATCATTTATCGGAGGGCGGATTTGTTGGTCTGGCCCTGCTCGGAAAATACGCAACAGGTTTATCACCTGCCATCGGTATGTTGCTGCTCGACATTCCGGTTATGATTCTGGCCTGGTTCCTCAAAGGCTGGAAATTCATGATTCAGGCATTGCTTGGCGTCGGTGCATTTTCCCTATTCTATGACGGCTTTGAACGATACTCCACACTGGTATTGTCGTTTAACGGAAATCTGTGGATTCCGGCAGTCCTATCCGGTATATTGACAGGGGTAGGCGCGGGGATCGTGCTTCGATTCGGCGGAGCGACAGGCGGAGACGATATTCTCGCTGTGCTGGTTAGTCGCTGGAAGGGATGGAAGCTGGGAACAGTTTTCTTTGTCAGTGATGCTTTTGTATTGGGATTGTCGCTTTTCTTTCTTCCGGTAAAAGAAACTTTATATACGATTCTGGCCGTATGGATCGCCAGTAAAGTTATCACGTACGTTGTTAGTGTTCCGGCTCGCGGAACCGTGGCTACAACTTCGGCTGTGAAATTGCCGATGCCATCGGCTGCAGCCAAGGCAGTTAACGTTGCTGCTGTTTCACAACGGACTACGGTGGCTAGAGGGGTATCCCATTAACCATACGTTTCAGAATAACCACCAACCTGTATCGGGTTAAGATGGTTAACGTTTATACAAAAATCCCTTTTGACTGCTCTTCAGCAGCAAAAGGGATTTTGTTGTTTTTTGATTCATTCAAGACTTGATCGAAGAAGAGATCTGTCCATCCTGATTATGGATAATCGCTCGAATATTCTGTTTGCTACTGAGTTCTTTGGCCTTATCTACAGCCTCTGCCTTCGTATCGAATGTGGACAGATAGGTAGATTTTCCTTCTTCCTTGATGGCCCAGCCAGAGTCGGTAGGCACTACATGGATGTTGTCATGACTTTTGGACGAAGAAACAGGCTCAGAATGACGACGATCCGTGGAAGACGACTTTTTGTGGTCGGAATGATCGGAAGAAGATGTGGAGTCCGATTTCGAACTTTCCGGCACGGGATGATTTTCATCCCATTCTTCCGCCTTAGCTGTCGCTATGGCAATCGAGCGGCCTTCCTCATACCCGTCATCAAGCAGTGCATTGGCAATCTCAATGGCTTTGTGTCTGACACGTGGTTCCAGGTTCTTCATGGATACCGGATAATCCTGTTTATTCCAAGGCATATGAACTCCTCCTGTACAATAATGGATTAGTTGTATATTACCCTCTGAGGGGAGGGATAAACGATAAACAGGAAGGTGAGTAGGAGTGATTAACGATGATCCAGAAGGATCTCGTTCCTATACTTTTGCAAGCGGCAGGAGTATAATGCTGTCCAGGAAAGAAATAAGTTCAATAACAGGAAGATAAAGGAGTACATACATATGTTTAGTCTTAGTCTGGCAATCCCTATGTTGTTCACTATGCTGATTCATACCGCAGACAGCTTGTCGTATGCGCTCCGCCTTGGTGGTTTACGCACCCGCAGAATCGCGCTCGCCATTTCATTGGCAGGTATTTTGCTGCTGGTCTCTCGAACCTCGAATATGGCCCAGGGTCCAATGGTAGGTAATCTGGTGGATACCGCAACACGTGGAGCCAATCCACACTTTGCAGCACAGCTGCACTGGTTAATGGGTGCGGCAACAATTGGAACCGCATTAGCCATACTATGTTTCCCAACCATGGTTAAGCTGTCTTCGAGAATGGTCGTACATTTTGAACAAGCTGGTTCTATCCCTGCGATGGTTCGAGGTATGCTGAAGCGAAGCAAGATTAGAAATGCTGCATATTACATTACCCCGCCATCCTGGAAGATGGCCAAACGATTGGTACAGCATGGGATGCCAAGACGGTTAATGATGCTGAATGTAGCGGTAACCGCAATCTACACCACGGGTGTCCTGTCCAGTTTGTACGCAGCGTACCTTTATCCAGGGCAGGCTGTAGCTGCATCCCAATCGACCGGGTTAATTAACGGAATAGCGACTATTTTGCTAACCATCCTGATTGATCCGCGAATTTCCCTGCTCAGTGACCGATCATTACGTGGCGAGATCCGTTTGGATCGCATGAATCAGATTTATGGCTGCATGCTCGTATCTCGTTTATTCGGTACACTGTTGGCCCAGTTGTTATTAATTCCATTTGCGTACTGGATCGGTTGGGTTGTAAGTATGATGTGATAGAGGCTGGCCTTATCAGGAATGTATCCATACATCCCGAGGGCCAGTTTTTTTGTGAATTTTGGCTCAAAGTGATTCATAAAAAAGACAAAAAAACTCATTTTATATTGAAAATTTACATAATAAGTTATCAAAGTGCAAAATATTTAAAACAACAGTGGTATACTTGTTTAATATGGGTTATTATGAAATAGGCATTGGTTTTCACTTTAATTCCCAACATATAAGAATATTACATGATACATAATGTAACTATTCGGATAACTTCCAGTTTTTACCACAAAAAGGCAACCAGACGTCGTTCTCTTTGCTTCTCCTTTACAAGTCACTTATTCCAGGAATCAACCCTCTCATCAGATTTCACTAACATCGCAGTGAATATCACTTTGCGCATAACACAAAATAATGAACTTCATTAAACCGAACAGTCTGTTTTTTTGGGTCTTCAGGACCTGTATCCTCAACATAACTAAGAACAGAACGGCTATTTACATGGCGTTTTAGACCGAATAGTCAGTCTCCTAGCTTGTGAGTCATCCTTTTCTGGATGTTAATTCAATATTGGAGGGATATCTGCTTATGATCGTCATGATTGATAACTTTGATTCTTTCACGTATAACCTTGTGCAATACTTCGCTGATCTGGGTGAGAGCGTAAACGTGTATCGTAATGATGCCATTACGGTAAAAGAATTGGAAGAGATATCGCCGAATTATATCGTGATTTCTCCAGGGCCATCCAATCCATCTAACGCCGGAGTTTCTCTTGAAGTGATTCGATATTTTGCTGGGAAGATTCCAATTCTTGGTGTATGTCTTGGTCATCAGGCTATTGCTCAGGCATTTGGAGGAAAAGTGGAATCAGCAAAGCATCTTATGCACGGCAAAACCTCGGATATCTCGCATGATAACAAAACGTTATTTCAAGGAATGCCTGCCGTTCTGAACGTGGCAAGATATCACTCGCTTATTGTTAATCCTGATCTCCCGGAAGAATTGGAAGTCACCGCATGGTCCACCGATGGGGAAGTGATGGGACTCCGTCATAAGAAATGGAGTATAGAAGGAGTTCAGTTCCATCCGGAATCCATTATTACACCATCCGGCAAACAGATTCTGGCTAACTTTCTGCAGAACTGTTCTTACCAAAAGACGGAATCCGACTCAAGTTACGTTACGCTCTAAACTAACTTCTCAAGGAGGTATTCTTGAATGAATCAATCAGATGCCAATCCGTATATCTTATTTGATTTTGTAGGCGAGAATCGTTGTAAACAGCGCAAAATCTTCAGGAATCCTCTTGAAGTCATTAAAGCTACATCCATTGAAGAGGTAAAACCAGCATTGCGACAGATTCAGGACGCTGTGGATAAGGGATATTATGCAGTAGGTTATGTGTCCTATGAGGCTGCGCCAGCTTTCGATCCCGCTTTTCGAGTTCATTCAGATGTGGCTTTACCGCTCATATGGTTTGGTATTTTTGAAGGGTATGATACAGGTTATGCATCTTCATCTGATGAATATCGGATCTCAGGATGGGAACCAACGGTTACAGAGAAGACCTATCATCAGAATATACATAAAATTCACGAGGCCATCGCGCGGGGTGACACCTATCAGGTCAATTATACGATGCGTCTTCGATCGAAATATGAGGGTGACCCTTATGCTTTTTATACAAAGCTATGTGATGCTCAACAGGCCGATTACTCGGCCATGCTGCAACTCGGTGATATCAGTATTTTAAGTGCTTCACCTGAATTGTTTTTTAAAAAGAATGGAAATCAGCTGGAGACTCGTCCGATGAAAGGAACAGTGAAACGGGGATTCTATCAGGAACAGGACGACGAATTGGCTGACTGGCTGTATCAATCCCCAAAAAATCGGGCTGAAAATGTGATGATTACGGATTTACTCCGGAATGATCTTAGTGTTATTGCCGAGACGGGAAGTGTGCATGTCCCGAGACTTTTTAATATTGAAAAATATTATACTCTGTTTCAAATGACCTCTACCGTCACAGCAAATACCAGGTCGCACATACAGTTAGAGGATATGTTCTCAGCACTCTTTCCCTGTGGTTCCATCACTGGGGCACCGAAAATCAGCACAATGGACTTAATCTATGAACTGGAAGATACGCCAAGGGAGATCTATTGCGGATCGATTGGCATGTTGAGTCCGGATGGTTCATCGGTTTTTAATGTAGCGATTCGGACCGTATGGATTGATCATCAGCGAAATCAGGCTGAATACGGTGTGGGCGGAGGCATCACCTGGGATTCGACAGCTTCAGATGAATATGCAGAGGCCAAAACAAAAGCGTTAATGCTAACGGAACAAAAGCCATATTTTGAATTATTGGAATCGCTTCGATTGGAGAATGGGCAGTATTCCCTCCTGGATAGACACCTTGACCGGATGATGGATTCTGCATCCTATTTTAACTTTGAGGTGATTAGAGAGGATATTCATAACCAACTGACTGCTTATGCGAGCAAACATTCAACCGGTCTTCATAAAGTTAGAGTGTTGTTATCTCCTTTAGGACAAATTTCAGTTGAGAGCACGCCCCTTATTGAAACAAAAACAACACAAACGGTAGCTCTCGCGAAATCGCCAATTCTCTCCAGTCAGCGCTTCTTGTATCACAAGACCACGTATCGGAACATGTATGATGTTCATCGTATGGCGTGTGGAGATGGCTATGATGTTCTGCTGTGGAATGAGCATAGGGAACTTACTGAATTCACAACAGGAAATGTTGTCATTGAGCAACAGGGTAAAAAATATACTCCACCCAGAGATAGCGGATTATTAGCAGGCACATTACGAAATCAACTCCTGTATGACGGAGCTCTTGAGGAAAAGGTATTAACATACAGAGACATAATCGAAGCCACAAATATATGGCTCATCAATAGTGTCCGTGGGTGGATCCCTGTTGAAGTTTCACAGGAAAGTCTGGACCATTCGTTACATGAACTCACCATTACCTCAGGGCAGTGAAAGGAGAAACCGTTCGAATGTCATTTCATACTAGCCTCCAACGTTATATAAGACATGAGCTCCCGGTCCAACATCTTTCAATATCCATGCGGGCAATGACCTCTTCCGTGGCTTGGGATGAACATTGGAAACAACCGACTGCTTCCAGCGTATTGAAGAAGCAGGAACATTTCCAATATGGTCAGAGACCGAAGTTGTGGGATTCACAACCAACTCTTTCGGCAGGGGAGCCAGCAATTCTGATAGGCAAACCACTTGATTGTTCAGGATATCCTAAGACACTTCCTGAGGCTTTTGATCTGACCGTCAGGAATCATCCAAAGAAGAAATTATATTATAAGAAAGAAAATGGGGAAGTCCGAATATCAGATTATATGGAATTGTCTCAGGATGCTGAACGCATCCTTCAAGGACTGATTCAACAAGGTGTCCGGCCAGGGGAATCTGTCATTTTGCAAATTGAACGCATAGATCACTTAGTAACTGCACTCTGGGCTTGTATACTTGGCGGTATGAACCCAGCACCACTGAAGCCAGCTCTTCATTTGCCATCCGATCACGTGGAACATCACAAGCTGAAACAAGTGTGGAAGTTATTGAATTATCCACTCATTGTAGGAGATTCCGCGGGTACTTTCGAAGGGGCGGGCAAACGTGAAGAAACGGTAATTTCGGTAAATGAGCTGTTGCGGCATAACTGTTCCCAGGAAAGGCACATTAGTGAGCCCCATGCCCCTGTCCTAACCCTTTTTACATCAGGGACAACAGGTACTCCGAAGTGTGTCCGATATCATAATCACCAGATCCTTGCAAATATTTTAGGTATCAAACAACATCTGGGCCTGACCTCTGAAGAGGTTACCTTGAATTGGATGCCGCTCTATCATGCTGGTGGATTGTTAACCAATCATATCCTCGGAGTTGTGTTGGGCAGTGAGCAAGTGCTAAGTTCTGTTGAGCGTTTTTTGAATTCCCCCACTTCGTGGCTGGAAGATATAGAGGAACATCAAGTCACATTCACCTGGGCTCCTAATTTTGCCTATGCACAGATGAATCGGCATGAAGCCGTCCATGCCAGGCCATGGGACTTGTCATCTATTCGAATCATATTGAATGTAGGTCAGCCGATCTCGGCTCAGACAGGCAAAGAATTCCTTCATCAATTAGTTCCGTTTGGGCTAAGAACGGATAGCGTTGTTCCTGCATATGGCATGACTGAGTTTTCGGGCAGTCTCTGCTTCAGCAGAACGTTTGATCCTTCCGAGACAGGTGGAATTCAGCATATTGTTAAGGGGACGTTGGATAGCGAATTGATCTTTGCAGACTCCCCCAATACTGACGAAACAATAGCCTTTGTTGAGATCGGAGAGGTAATTCCCGGAATAAGTCTGCGTATAGTAAATGACCGCAATGTTCCGCTTCCCGAAGCTCATGTGGGGAGAGTTCAACTCAAAGGAGATTCAATTATAACGGAATACTTCAAGAACCAAGAAGCAACTAACAACGTGATTACGAACGATGGATGGTTCGAATCAGGGGATCTCGGTTTTGTTAAAGGTGGAATGTTGACATTAACAGGCAGAGAAAAAGATGTACTGATCATGAACGGCAAAAATCTATACAACTATGAGATTGAAGCCGTGATGAAGCAAGTATACGGTGTTGATGTTGACTACGTGGCTGCAGCAGGAATATCTGGTGGAGAGTCTGGCAATGATCAGCTGTTGTTATTTTATACACCTTGGAATGACGATGAAGGATTAAATCTGTTTGTCATTCAGGAGATGAGAGGAATCATATCGAGACAATTTGGCGTGAATCCGAGGTTTATTGTTCCAGTAAGCAAAAGGGAATTCCCTCGTACACCTACAGGTAAAATCCAGCGGTTACAACTTGTAGATCTACTACTCGATGGCCAATTTGATGAAACGCTCAACCGAATAGAATATATGCTGCATGAACGTCAGCAGGCTCAGATGATGATGGAAGAAGAGGTTGCAGCAACCTCTGTTGAACAGGCTGGTTGGGTACAAACAGAAGAAGATGATTCCGCGGGAGCACAGATCCAGCAGGGCAAGCTGTGCATTATTCACTACACATCAGAGCAGGATCATTGCCACGAGGCTTTGGTGTACACCAAAATACGTGAATATGTGAAGGACCATAATGTACTTTTTGACCGAATTGAAGTATACAGAAAACCTCATATAAGAGAAGGAGCATTGGCTTCTTCTAAGCACTATTCATTTCTAGAAAAGGCATTTCTATCGGTATTGGGATTGACCCAAGTGAGCAAGCATGATGATTTTTTCCTTCTTGGCGGGGACTCCCTTCGCATGACTCGTCTGCTCGCGATGATTGCTTCCGAGTATAAGGTGCGTATTCCGGTACAGCGTTTTTTCAGACAAGCAACCATCAATGCAATTCTTCAGGAATTGCAGAAAGCGGAACCGTTGAAGAGTCATATTCCTATCCCGGTACAGCAGCAACGAACAGCGAAACTTCCGCTTACATTGAAACAAAAAAGTCAATGGGTTCTGCACATGATTGCTCCAGAGAGCGCCTTTTATACCAATACTTTTTCAATTCACTTTACTGGTGTTTTTCATATATACAGACTTCAGAATGCTGTACAAGAACTGATTATGCGGCATGAGGCCTTGCGTGTTCGCTATGGTATTCAAGATGGGGAACCTTATCAATATGTTAAAGAGCTAGGATCTGAAATAGAAATTAGACGGATAGATCTTACTCAGCTTCAGGAAAATGAGAGGCATGTTGGAATCAGGATGGAGATTGATCGGGAAGCAAACTTGCGGTTTGACCTTGTGAACGATGCATGTCTTCGTATGTGTCTGATTGATTGCAGCCCGGACAAGCATATTCTGGTTGTGTCCATGCATCACATTATATCTGATGGCTGGTCAGTGGAGATTTTCACCAACGAATTGATGCAATTATATAACTCGGAGTTGGGAGATTCGCATCGAATGTTGTCTCCGCTTTCTGTCGCCTACTCGGATTACGTGCTGTGGCAATCCTCCATGGAGCAGGACAGTGATTCTCCTCTGTGGGAACTAAAAGAGTACTGGATCAATAAGCTAAACCGAACATTACCCATCATACAGGTACCATGTGATTTTCCATATCCTGAGGCCAGAACGTACAAAGGAAATACGATCGAACGTATCGTAGATTCCCAATTGACCTCCAGAACATTAGTGAAGGCAAATCGGTCAGGGGTTACACTCTTTATGCTCTTATTCGCCGTGTATGGCTACCTAATCCATCGTTTTAGCAGACAGTCCTATATTCCCATTGGTACCGTAATGTCCAACAGGACCTGTGCTGAGGTGGAGAATCTCATTGGATTTGTAGCGAATACCGTTATTTTACCCGTCGAGTTTAGTGATGATATGACGTTTGATGATCTGCTGGAACAAGTTAAAGGAATGTCCCTGGATGCTTATCAACATCAGGAAGTACCTATAGAAATGCTGCTACCTGACCTTTCGTATCATACAGCACCGGGATCAACACCGGGGTTTCAAGTCATGTTCACACTGCAAAATGAATTTACTCACCAATATCAGCTTCAGGACGTATCAGTACAGTTGATGATTGAAGCAGGAAGTACATCCAAGTATGACTTGATTCTACATGTATATGAACAGTCCGATATTCTTAGGCTGCGTATGGAATACAACACGGATTTGTACAGAATGGAAACCATCGAAAGGCTTCTTCAATTCTACATCACCATGCTGGAAGGGGTTGTTGAGCATTAAGCTGTCGAGTCTGAATAGATTGCCTGATACCGAGAGGCGTATACTTCTGGAGCAATTCAATGATACGAAGACCACATACCCGAGAGAAGCAACACTGATCAGTTTGTTTGAGGAACAGGCGAAACGATCTAGTGAACGGGTTGCCTTGCGCTATGAACATACGGAGATGACGTATGCATCATTAAATAATAAGGCCAACCGCTTGGCGTTATATCTTCGACAGCAAGGCGTGAAACCAAATCAGGTTGTAGGCATTTTGTTTTCACGTTCACCCGGAATGGTGATCAGCATTCTTGCCGTACTTAAGGCTGGTGGAGCTTACATGCCGATTGATCCCGAGTACCCGAAGGAACGTATTCAATACATGCTTGAAGATAGCAAAGCGCAATTCTGTATTACGGAAGAGCAGGAGTATCTGCCTGAAGAAATGTCGATTAAGCCAATTGTTCCAGACCTGCTGGATGACGATGGGAAAGAGGGCAACTACGTAACAAATCTGGAACAAGTGAATCGACCATCGGATTTGGCATACATCATCTACACATCAGGATCAACGGGTAAACCTAAAGGGGTCATGATTGAACATTCCAATGTGGTTAGGTTGCTTTTTAATGACCGAAACTTGTTTGACTTCACCAAAGAAGATGTGTGGACACTGTTCCATTCATTCTGTTTTGATTTTTCGGTATGGGAGATGTATGGGGCGTTATTGTATGGTGCCAGATTGATTGTAGTACCTCTGAATGTGACAAGGGAGCCAGCACAATTCTTATCATTACTACACAAGGAACAGGTCACCATTCTGAACCAAACGCCGACTGCCTTTTACCGAATTGCTAAACTGGAAGTACAGTCAGACTTGGATACACCGTTGGCTGTTCGAAAAGTAATCTTCGGTGGAGAAGCTCTTCAACCTATACAACTACTGGAATGGAAGAAGAAATATCCTCAAGCTCAACTCATTAATATGTATGGAATTACGGAAACAACGGTACATGTGACATATAAGGAAATGGAATGGGATGATATTCAAGGCAAAACAAGCAACATTGGGAAACCCATCCCTACGCTTCAAATTTATATTCTCGATGAACAGCGGGAATTGGTTCCGATCGGTGTGGAAGGGGAGATTTATGTTGGCGGTGAAGGCTTGGCTAGAGGATACCTGAACCGAGAAGAACTGACCGCCGAACGGTTTGTTCCCCATCCGTTTGCACCTTCGCAGCGGTTATATCGAACTGGAGATCTCGCCCGCTGGCAGATGAACGGTGAACTGGAATATTTGGGAAGGATCGATCACCAAGTGAAGATCAGAGGTTTCCGAATCGAGCTTGGTGAGATCGAAACCAGACTTTTGGAGATAGATGGAATACAGCAAGCAGTTGTCACGGTGAGGGAAGGGGACACAGGAGAGAGCGTTCTCTGTGCATATTATGTCTCCGAACGACTTCAGCAGAGCAAAGATTTACGAACAAGGCTGTCTCAACATCTGCCGCAGTTTATGCTGCCTGCTCATTATATTCAAATGAAGCGCCTGCCAATGAACCTGAGCAACAAAGTCGATATCAGAGCACTTCCTGCTCCTAGCGACAGTGTGAGTCCAATGGATGTTACCGATTTGATTATGCCAAGCCATGAACTGGAATGGCAGATGCTGAACATTTGGCAGGAGATGTTGGATAACCGCAATATGGGGGTAGAGTGTGATTACTTTGAGCTTGGCGGAGACTCCATTCGTGTAATTGAACTGATCAGCCGAATGAACAGAGAACTTGGACTTCATATCCAGATTGCTGATATGTACGATTATCCAACGATTCGTGAACTGGCTAGACATCGTGCTTCCCTTCATGCACCCGATAACGTTCGAAACGAGATTGAGATGGAGTTATTACAGATGCGTACAGAGTGGCTGGCTAACCCGACATTACGAGCCTTGTTACCCCCCAATGTGGAAGATGTGTATCCCATGAGCGATATTCAGCAGGGAATGGTGTTCCATTACATGAAAAATGAAGGTCTGGGTGTATATCACGATCAGTTTGTATATCAGATTCATAAGCATCGAATTCAGGCGCTGAATCTTCAAACAGTCATGAATGAACTCATAATCAGGCATCCCATTCTGCGTACTGGTTTCAATATTTCCGACTTTCCCGTACCTGTCCAATTTAGTTGTGAACGTATACATTTTGATATTAAGGAGGTTCTACTGGACAGTCTGGATAGCGAATCGATAGAACAGGAAATTCGGAATTATATGGAGCTTGACCGGAAGCGGCCATTTGATATCCAGCAAGCTCCGCTCTGGCGTCTGGTGATTTTCACCTCCCAGGAGGAGTCATATGTGGGGTGGATTTTTCATCATGCCATTCTGGATGGATGGAGCGTTGCCGTCTTTATGTCGGAATTACTGAATTTGTACGGTGCTCTCAAAGGAGGGGAAGTCAGTGCCTGATCCGTTAAAAACGAGCTACAAAGATTATGTTATAGATCAGATGGCCCAATCTAGAAATTCGTCCATTATGGAGTATTGGCGTGAAGAACTGGCGGATTATCGAAAATATTCATTCCCGGAACAGTCCGAGATTCATCATGGCAATTCAGTATCCAACTCAACAGTGACTCTCCTTCCATCGGAACTGTACAGTCAGTTAAAAGAAGCGGCACGTAATCAGCGTGTTACGGTTAAATCCTTGTGTCTGTCTGCATTCGTCACTTCATTATATATGTTGTCCTATGAGGATGATATCCTGATCGGGCTTGTCGAGAATGGACGTCCTGTCCATGAGGATGGAGCACGCATATTGGGCTGTTTCCTAAATACCGTTCCTATGCGCATGCAATTTGACTCTCTGGTGAAGTGGGGGGACATTACTCAAAATGTATATCATAAACAAACAGCACTCAAAAAGTATGGCCGGTTATCCCTTGTTCAGATTCTAAATGCAATTGGGGAGCAAAGTAGCCGAGAAAATCCACTATTTGATATCGCTTTTAACTATGTTGATTTTCATGTGTATGAGTCTGTGGAAAGAGGAATGTTTGAATTTAAGTCTTACAGCTATGAGAAAACAAACACTCTCCTTGATTTTAGTATTTCAGTAACTCTCGGTGAGTTGTCCGTCAAGATGGTGTCATCTTATCCAACAGCATTCACAGATCGGCTGCTTGACGTATATCTGAAGGTTCTTGGTTGCTTGATTGCCAAACCTGAACAGAAGATCGATACAGCCGATATTATCACGGAGGAAGAACAAACGTTACTCGAAACTTACAATGACACAACAGCCGAATATCCTTATGAGGCAACCGTTGTAGAACTGCTCGAGCAGCAAGTCATACAGCAATCTGAGCGAACCGCAATTGTCATGGGGGAGAAGCAGTTGTCATACCGAGAATTCGGTATGCGAGTGGATCAGTTTGCAATTCACTTGTTCGAATCTGGTGTTGAACCTGGACAGAATATTGGACTGATTTCAAGGCGGTCCATAGAAATGATAACGGCCATTTTCGCCATTTTGAAAGCAGGATGTACCTATATTCCGCTGGATCCGGAGTTCCCGACGGAGCGAATTCGTACCATACTTGCAGATAGTGATGTGGCTGTACTTGTTGCTGAGAAGGATCTGCTCATCAGCGACTATGAAGGCAAGCAGATCAACCTGATCAAGCAAGAACAGTTGCAGAGCGACTGCGAGCAGCAAGCTGTGGACATATTCACGAAATGCCACAGATCCGCTGAAGATGTGGCCTATATCATGTATACATCGGGGTCTACAGGTAAACCGAAGGGTGTACAAACGACACACCGTAACATTGTGAAGACCGTAATCAATAACGGTTTTATGGATATTCATGAAACGGACCGGATGTTGCAACTCTCCAACTATGCATTTGATGGTTCAACATATGAAATATTCGGTGCTTTACTTAACGGAGCTACGCTGGTGCTGATTCCCAAGGAAACCGTCCTCAACGTGTCGGAGCTTGCTGATACGCTGGAGCGTGAACGAATCACATCGGCTTTTATGACGGTTGTACTGTTCAATGCCGTTGTTGAGTGGGATGTTCAATGTTTGAAACATGTGAGAAGGCTTTTCTTTGGCGGAGAGGCTGGATCCAAAAAACATGTGGAGAAGGCTCTGCAGGCTTTGGGGAATGACCGGATTGCTAACGGATATGGTCCGACGGAAACGACCGTTTTTGCAGCGACTTATCTGGTCAATCAACGTTTGCTGGATTATAACACAGTTCCCATCGGAAGACCTGTTCACAATACCCAGGCTCATGTAATGAATCGAAAAGGACAACTTCAACCTGTTGGAGTACCTGGCGAGTTGTATATTTCCGGAGATGGACTTGCCCAAGGTTACCTGCATCAGGCTGAGTTAACCGAAGAACGCTTTGTAATCGGTTCTGCTGGAGAAAGAATGTACAGAACAGGCGACCTTGTTCGCTGGCTGCCGGATGGAAACCTCGAGTACATGGGAAGATTGGATCAGCAAGTGAAGATTCGTGGAAACCGGATTGAACTTGGCGAGATTGAGAGCAGGCTATCCAGGATTGAATCGATTCAGGATGCTGTGGTCATGACAGAGAAGGATGAGCAGGGACATACCTATTTATGCGCGTATATCGTCCCGAGTGATAACAAAACTCCTGTGTTGGACTGGAAAAAAGAGCTGAGGCAGACCCTGCCTGAATATATGGTTCCCAATACGTTCGTTACACTTGAAGCCTTTCCCATGACACTGAACGGTAAGCTCGATCGGAAGGCGCTTCCCAAGCCCACGAGAAGACAGACCAACCATTTCGTTGCTCCGGCTAATGTGTTTGAAGAGAAATTAGCTCGTATTTGGGAAGAGGTACTGGATATACAGAGCGTCGGAGTAGAGGAGCATTTCTTCGAAATTGGAGGACATTCACTTAAAGCTATGATGCTTGTGTCCAGAGTGCAGAAGGAAACTGGCGTAAAGGTTTCACTACAGGATGTATTCATCATGCCTACGATTCGGGAGATGGCCATGTGGATCATGGCAGCACGCTCGACAGACCAACCTGGAGAAGAACTTGTGCCCGTACCCTACAGGGACACGTACCCGGCATCTACTATCCAACAACGGATGTACATTGTTCAGCAAATGGAAAATGCAGGTGTAAGTTATAATATGCCTTTCCTGCTTCGGTTAAATGGCAAGCTGGATGTGAATGCCTTGGAGAGATCAATGCAGATGCTGATTCAGAGACATGAGGCATTGAGAACTTCATTCGAGTTACACCATGGTGAACTGCGGCAGCGTATTCACGGACCTGATCAAATATCTCTTGAACCGTTGCGCCTCGAAGAAGCTTCATTAGCAGAGACGGAGGAATCGGCTATCCAGTCGTTTGCTGAACAATTCATCCAGCCATTTGATCTGGGAGAAGCTCCTTTGTTCCGAAGAGGTTTACTTCGGATGAACGAGGAGTGTCATGTGCTAATGTTTGACCTACACCATATTATTTCGGATGCACGATCGATAGAGATTCTGATATCCGACTGGGTTCGGTTATATCAGGGGCAGTATCTTTTGGACCTGAGTGTGCAGTACAAGGATTATGCTGTCTGGGAACAGGAGAGATATCTTCAACAAGAGGCATATAACAAAAGTCAGGAGTACTGGTTGTCCTTGTACAAAATCGAAGTCCCTGTTCTTGAAATACCAACAGATCATCTGCGTTCGCCGATCCGCCGTTTTGAGGGAAGTCGTGTGAACTTAACGTTAGAGCCTACTCTCGTGAGACAATTAAAAGATGCGGCAATGAGCAATCAACAGACCTTATTTATGCTTATGATGGCATCCTATCAGATTCTGTTGTCCAAATATTCAGCTGCAGAAGATGTTACAGTGGGCACTCCTTTCACATGCAGAGATACCATCCAGCATGAACAAATGGTAGGCATGTTTGCCAATACGCTGGCACTTCGAAGTGAACCCAAGGCAGAACTGTCGGTAAGCGTATATCTGGAGAAGATAAGAGAAATTACGCTGGCAGCCTATCAATACGGCCGATATCCACTGGAAGACCTGATAGATCGCTTGTCACTGCCGTTTGATTCAAGTCGACATCCATTGTTCGACACGATGTTTATGTTACAGGATTCGGTAACAGCACAGATGCATATACCGGGACTTGAGGTCGAGTATGCAGAGTGGGATCATCATGCATCAAAATTTGACATGACATGGGTCTGCACATATTCCGAAGATGATATGACGTTATCGGTTGAATATCGAACGGATCTGTGGGAGTCACATACCGTAAAAGGGATGTTACAACATTATGTACATTTGTTGCAGCAGATCGTGGCTTTCCCGGAACTGAAAATCGGTGAACTGGAGCTTGTAACCGAATCTGATATTGCACAAATATATGAATGGAATAACAGCGATGCAGATTATCCCCAGAATGTTTCCGTGGCTGAGCTGTTTGAGCAGCAGGTTGAGCTCGGCAGCGCGAATCCGGCCGTCGTGATGGACGGGTACCGTGTTACGTATCGGGAGTTAAATGATCGCGTGAATCGTCTTGCACGATACCTTATTTCACATGGCGTTCAGCCTGGGCAACGTGTCGGGTTAATTATGGAGCGCTCCATTGAGGTCATTGTTGCAATGCTCGCCATTGTCAAGAGCGGAGCGGCGTACGTCCCTATTGATCCGAGCTTTCCAGCAGACAGGAAGACATTCATGTTGATGGATAGCGAGGCAAGGTGGTTGATTGCAGACCATCCTGATCAGATCCCCAACTATGAAGGTGAAGCTCTGATTTTTAATGAAAATATCTGGGCACACGAATCCAACCAGAATCCGGTTCATATCCGAAATAATGAAAATAACAGCGCATATGCCGAGTCTCCTGGACCGGAAGATCCCTTATATGTCATGTACACCTCTGGTTCCACCGGCACCCCCAAAGGGGTAATTACGACACACCGCAATGTGATCAAAACGGTAATTCATAATGGTTACGTGGATATCAGCCCTGAGGACCGCCTCCTACAGATATCTAATTATGCTTTTGACGGATCGACTTTCGACATCTATGGCGCCCTGTTACACGGTGCTGAACTAGTTCTTTTGAAACGCGAAGAGGTGCTGGATGGGAGTACACTCGCCACGGCCATTCGCAAACAACATATCACGATCGCTTTCATGACAACGGCACTATTTAACACACTGGTAGATCTGGATCCAGCATGCTTGAACGGGACTAGGAAAATTCTCTTTGGCGGTGAGAAAGTATCCAGGACACATGTCAAAAAGGCTGTTGATCTGCTTGGCAAGCATAGACTTGTACATGTATATGGCCCGACAGAAACGACGGTATTTGCCACATTTTACTCCATCGTATCTGGTGAATACATTCCAATTGGTCAGCCAACGAATAACACAAAAGTGTATGTGCTGAACCATGAAGGCAAGCGATTGCCTGTTGGTATTCCTGGCGAGTTGCATATAGGTGGACAAGGACTTGCCCAGGGATATTTGGGACAACCGGAGCTCACCCGTGACAAATTTATAGCTAGCCCATTTATTCCGGGAGAACGTCTATATCGGACTGGAGATTTGGTTAAATGGCTGCCGGATGGAAATCTGGAATTCATTGATCGAATTGACCAACAAGTGAAGATTCGTGGCAATCGGATCGAACTAGGGGAAGTAGAGGGACGCCTGCGTAAACTGTCAGGTATCCATGAAGCGATAGTGATGGCGGATCGTGACGATCAGGGTCATTCCTATCTGTGTGCGTACACATTACTTCAGGATGGAGAAGCCAAGCAGTCCTTTCAAGAACTGGTAACGATGTGGAAGCAGGAACTCAAGCAACAAATGCCGGAATATATGGTCCCAACCGTCTTTTCCATTTTGAATGAGATACCTCTTACTCCGAATGGAAAGATTGATCGGAAGAAACTTCCGAAGCCGACAATTGTACGAGGACAGCAATATGTTCCGGCAGAGAATCCGGTCCAACAGAGCTTGATTGAGATATGGGAAAGCGTTCTAGGCATTAAGAAGATAGGAATACAGGATCATTTCTTTGAATTGGGCGGACACTCTCTTAAAGCCATGTTACTAGTAGGCAAGATTCACCAGGAACTTGAAGTCAGACTTACCTTGCTGGATGTATTCCAGGCGCCAATTCTTGGGGACATGGCTGGATGGATTCAGAAGGCCGCTCGGAATCAGTATAGAGCCATTGAGCCGGCTCCGGTGATGCAGTCATATCCTGTTACATCGGTTCAGAAACAGATCTATTATGCCCAGCAATATGAAAACAGTGGAACAAGTTATAACATGCCGATGTTATTTGAAATCTCAGGAGCATTAGACACGGCTCGTCTGGAAGCATGTTTTAGACGGGTTATCGCACGTCATGAAGCCCTGCGGACATCATTCAATATGGAACATAGCGAATTAATTCAACGCATTCATTCGATAGATGAAGTGGATTGGAAGCTTGAAAGGTGGACTATGGATTCCTTGGAATCCTCGATCCAGGAATCTGATGGAACTGAAACAGATCCAATGTCTGGCGTGATGTCCACTTTTGTTAAGCCGTTTGATTTGGCCGTAGCACCGCTGATCAGGGCAAGTGTAATTGAATTCGATAGGGAACGGTATGTACTGGCCCTGGATACACATCACATTGTGTCTGACGGAGTATCTACTCATCGGATATATGATGAACTGTTTGATCTTTATCAGGTACGGGCACTTGATCCGATACGTGTTCAATACAAGGATTATGTAATGTGGAAGCAGAAACAGCAGACGAGCCGTACCTATGAGGAAGCACAGCAATTCTGGTTGGATCAGTACTCGGAATTTGAGAGTTCCGCAGAACTTCCAATGGATCGTGCACGTCCTGCCATCAGATCGTATCGGGGGGCATCCTATACATTTGGTTTGCCAAGTAAGAAGGTACAGGAATTGAAAAGAGCAGCTGCCGGTTACGGGGCTACTCCATTCATCCTTCTTTTATCGGTGTATGGCCTGATGTTATCTAAATATACGGGTGATGAGGACATCACCATAGGGGCACCGATTGCCGGACGAGAACATGTAGATGTGGAGCCCACTGTCGGGATGTTTGTAAACACGCTGCCTTTGAAGCTTAATCCAGCTGCTGATCTGACGGTTGGTGAATATATTCAGCATGTCAAAAAATATATGCTGGCAGTTCATGAACGTGGTATGTATTCTCTCAGTGATCTATTAGACAAACTACATTTTTCTTTTCAGCCGAACCGAAACCCCTTATTTGACACACTTTTTGTACTGCAGGATATGACGCTTCCCGCCAAAACACTTCAAGATATATCTGTTCGCAAATTGAACTGGCATGGACAGCAGGCCAAATTCGATATGTCCTGGGTATGGCATGAAGATGGGGATGAACTCGTGGCTGAGGTTGAATACAGTTCAGATTTATGGGATCGGGTTACCATCGAACAAATGACTCGTCATTATGTTTATTTGCTGGAACAACTATTGAATAGCATGGATACGAAACTGCGGGATCTGGAGCTGCTTACCCCGCTAGAACAAAAGTATTTTAGAGAGCTTAATAAAACGGATGCTGAATATCCAAGAGACTGGACTGTAACGGATGCATTTGAATCCATGGTATCAGAACAACCAGAACACGAGGCACTCCTGTACGGTACAGAGCGTGTGACTTATGGACAACTGAACGAACGCGTAAACCGGATGACGACATTACTCAAGCGACGTGGAATTAAGCCTGGTGACTACGTCGGACTGTTAACACATCGTAAACCGGAGATGATCATTGCCATCCTGGCGATATTAAAAGCAGGAGGAACGTATGTCCCTCTCGATCCCAAATTTCCTGAAGACCGGCTAACATACATTTTACGGGACAGTGGAGCACAGTGGCTCATCATGGAGCAGTATCAGACCCTTGATTCCTACACGGGAACAATCATCCCCCTGCTCGAACCGGAAGTTTATGCAGAGGGGAGTTCAATACAGACACCAATCTCCTATTCAGCAGAGCAGCCTGTCTATGTCATGTATACCTCAGGATCTACCGGGATGCCCAAAGGTGTGATAACGAGTCACCGCAATGTAGTGAAAACGTGTATCAATAACGGATTCGTTGAAATTGGGCGAGAGGATCGAATGTTACAATTGTCCAATTATGCATTTGATGGCGCCACATATGAAATTTTTGGAGCACTTCTAAATGGCGCAACACTCGTGCTTATGCCTGTTCAACATGTTCATGATGTGTCGTATCTTACACGCACATTGAGACAAGAGAGGATCACGAGTCTTTTCATGACAACCTCCCTGTTCAATACGGTAGTTGATTATGACGTAGACAGCCTGCGTGGTATGAGGAAACTGTTTATTGGCGGAGAAGCTGCCTCGGTGAATCATGTAATTAAAGCGTTGGATGTGCTGGGAGAACATCGGATTGTAAATGGTTATGGCCCGACGGAGACAACCGTATTTGCAGCAACGTATTCCATTGATGAGAGAGTAAGGGAAACCGGGCGTGTTCCCATTGGCCGAGCCATTCATAATACAAGACTTTATGTATTGAATACATGGGGCAAGCCCCAACCTGTGGGTGTTCCTGGAGAGTTGTACATCGGAGGCGAGGGTCTGGCTGCCGGATATCTGGGACAACCGGAGCTCACGGAAGAGAGATTTCTGGCCTGGCACATGGAAGGGGAAGATAGGGTCTATCGTACAGGAGACCTCGTAAGATGGTTAAAGGATGGCACCATTGAGTACTTGGGTAGATTGGATCAGCAAGTGAAAATCCGTGGAAATCGGATTGAGCTGGCAGAGATCGAGGAGCGCATCCTTGCTCTAAAAGAGGTCAACGAAACTGTAGTTACCGCATATCGTGATGACCAAGGACATTCCATGTTGGTAGCGTATGTTGTAATTGACCCTGCAAGTGTATTTGCCTTGAATGAAACGAAGAACAAACATCAAGCTGAGAACTGGAGAAGAATCTTAAAAGAAACACTTCCTGAGTATATGATTCCATCCATATTCATCGAGTTATCATCCTTACCGCTTACACGAAACGGGAAGCTGGACCGAAAAGTTCTGCCTAAACCTGACCTTGCTAGACTGTCTTCAAATTATGTGGCTCCCTCAACACCTACGGAGAAGGAACTGGCACAATTATGGACTGAAGTTCTGGATCTCACCCAAGCGGGCTTGCATGATCATTTCTTCGAAATGGGCGGGCACTCACTAAAAGCAATGGTTCTCTTAGCGAAGCTTCAGGAGAAATGGGCCATCCAATTAAGCATGCCGGATTTATTTAATGCTCCAACGCTGCAACAGATGGCCTCCTTGATTGACCAAGGGGACAAGCAGAATCATACTCGAATTCCGCGTGTCAAAGAACAAGACGATTATCCCGTGTCGTCGGCACAGAAGAGATTATATCTGGTGGAACAGTTCGAGGATACCGGGACAAGTTACAATATGCCCATGGTACTGAGGATGAACGGGAAACCTGATGTGATCCGGCTTGAGCTTGCGCTGAAAGGACTTATTCATCGGCATGAATCACTAAGAACCTCCTTCAGAATGGTTGATGGTGAGCTGCGACAGCACATTCATGACTTGAAGGACATGCATTGGGAATTGGAACTTAGAGCCGAACCTGAAACGCTTGCTGGTCTTGAGAGGAATGAACAGCTGGCTCGGTATATTGGCCCATTTGTCCGGCCCTTCGATCTGGGATGTGCACCCCTTATGAGAGCAGGATTATGTGTGCTTTCAGACATAGAATATGTGTTGGTCTTGGACATGCATCACATTGTTTCGGACGGAGTGACGACCGGAATTCTTTATCAGGATTTTATTCAGCTCTATCAGGGACATCCTCTTGATGAGATGACAGTTCAATATAAGGATTACACAGTGTGGATGAGTGAACAGAAGAGCAAGTCGGCCTACCTGATGAGTGAAGATTACTGGCTTAAGCGGTACGAGAAAGACATCACCGTGTTGGACATCCTCACAGAGGGTCGTCGCCCAAGTCGGCGACAATTCACAGGTTCTTCCCATACGATTGAACTGGGTCCTCAGCTGAGTGGCGCAGTGAAACAGTTGGCACAACAGACAGATGCAACACTCTTCATGGTCATGTTGGCAGCGTATAACATTCTTCTGTCCAAGTACACGGGGGAAAAAGATATTGTTGTGGGCATTCCGTTTGCGGGAAGGACTCATACGGATATCTCTTCCGTTGCAGGCATGTTCGTTAACACTTTGGCGCTGAGACAAGAATTGTGTGGTGATCTCCGGATTCACGAGTGGATCGGTCATGTGCGCAGGGACACGTTGCTGGCTTATGAACATGGGGAGTACCCATTGAATGAACTTATTGAGAAGCTGCAGATTACAAGAGATCCAGAGCGCAATCCGTTATTTGACACCATGTTTGTTCTACAGGATGCCAAGCCCCGGACGGTAGAACTGCAAGAGTTGCATATTGAACCTCTGGAGTGGACGAGTAACACTTCTAAATTCGATATGACTTGGGTAGTTCACGAGAATCAGGAATCTCTTAAACTGACCATAGAATATGCGACAGACCTTTACGAACATTCCCAGATGGAAAATATGGCGCTTCATTATGAGCATGTGTTAAGACAAATGTCCACCTCTCCGGACATATTACTGGACGAGATCAGGCTGATTACTCCTTCGGAAGAGCAGGAGATCCTGGGACAGTTCAACGACACTTACGCAGAGTATCCGCGTGATCGTACGATTAGCCAGCTGTTCGAAACCCAAGCGTCGCTTCGTCCCCATCATACGGCGTTGCACTTTTATGGGGAGACGTTAACCTACCAGGAGCTTCACCAGAAGGCTTGTCAGCTTGCCAGCTATCTTGAGCAGAGCGGCTTACGCCGTGGAGATGCTGTCGGCTTGTTGGCAGACCGTTCGATTGACATGATTGTGTCGATCTTGGGAATCTTGCGAGCAGGAGGCATATATGTTCCGCTGGATCCATCCTATCCGCAAGAGAGAATGATCTACATGCTGGAACACTGTAATGCAAGAATGCTCGTTGCTCCATCGGATAGACCTCTCCCTGGGTTCAAAGGGTTCGTGGTTCCACTGGAAGAGTCCAGTCGAACTCTATTGGAGAAAAACACATTATCTGTTCAATATGATGGTAATCCAACGACATTATCGGATGAAGCGACCATGCCAGCGTACATTATGTATACTTCGGGATCGACCGGATTACCGAAAGGTGTGGTCACTACACACCGAAATGTCATAAAGACTGCGATGAATAATGGATTTATCGATATCCGTGAACAGGATCGGATGTTACAGCTCTCCAATTATGCCTTTGACGGATCAACTTATGAGATCTTCGGTTCATTATTGAACGGGGCAACGCTTGTACTGATCAGCAGAGAGGACATGCTGGATATCAACAAGCTTTCCTCCATTATCAAGGGGCAGCGGATCACATCTGCCTTTGTCACTAGTGTACTGTTTAATGCGCTGGTCGATCATGATGTAACCTGTCTGCAACATGTGCATCGATTATTCGTCGGAGGAGAGGCACTTTCCAAATCTCATGTCATGCAAGCTCATCAATATCTGGGAGATGACCGGATCGCGAATGGGTATGGTCCGACCGAAACAACCGTTTTTGCAACGACATATAATGTTGGGCGTAATCTGGCAGGTCACGGTTCGGTTCCTATTGGAAGACCCATTCATAATACGAAAGCCTATGTACTCAATACGCAAGGCCATCTTTTACCTGTCGGTGTAGCCGGTGAACTGTACATTTCCGGTGATGGTGTAGCAGAGAAATATGTTGGGGATCTGGATCTGACGTTGAACAGGTTCATGGAAGATCCATTCTGTCCCGGTCAACGAATGTACCGGACAGGGGACAGAGTCCGCTGGATGCCTGATGGCTGTATAGAATTTCTTACACGGATCGATCATCAGGTCAAAATTCGCGGGCACCGAATTGAACCGGGAGAGATTGAGTCAAGGCTGATGCAGCATTCTGACGTACAGGAAGCGGTCGTTGTTCCTCGTCAGGACAGTACAGGACATTATCTGTGTGCTTATATCGTTTCAACGGAAGGATTCCAAGAAAAAGAGCTCAGAAAGTATGTTCAGCAGAGTTTGCCCGAATATATGGTGCCGTCGTATTTTGTACCGATTGCCAAGCTCCCGGTAACGCGTAACGGAAAGTTGGATCGAGGAGCCCTCCCGGCACCGGATCTGAACAGCATAAAAGGGGATTATCGTTCACCTGTATCTCAAGAAGAACAAATATTGGCCCAAGTCTGGTCAGAAGTACTGGGTGTGGAACGTGTGGGAATCGACGACAACTACTTTGTCCTCGGAGGAGATTCCATCAAATCCATACAGATTGCTTCAAGACTCACTCGTCATCAGCTCAGACTTCAGGTCAAGCATTTGATGCTGTATCCGACAATCGCGGAGTGTGCCGAGTTTTTGGAACCTTTGGAAACGAGGAAAGAGCAACGAGACATCATTGAAGGAGACATCCCTCTCACTCCAATTCAACAATGGTTCTTTGCACAGGGGTACAGCAACATGAATCATTGGAATCAATCCATGATGTTATACAACCGAGATGGGTGGGATACGGACACGGTAAATGAGGTGTTCCATAGACTTTGTGAGCATCACGATGCGCTACGTATCCAATTCGATATCCAGCCGGATGGTGTGGTACAGCGTGTTTCCCCAATAGACAAGGATAAGGATTTCCCTGTGGAAATACATGAAGTGGAAGCTGACTCTGATCATGCCCACCTTGAACGTCTTGCGACAGCGATTCAATCCAGGGTGAACCTGGGACATGACTTAATTCAGCTTGGTGTGTTCAGAACACCTGAAGGTGACCATCTGCTTATTGCAATGCATCACCTTATTATTGATGGTGTGTCATGGCGAATTCTGCTGGAAGATTTCCACTGCTTGTATCAGGCTATTCTCCTGGGTGACAAGACAGTGAGGTTGCCTGAGAAGACAGATTCCTATGCCTTCTGGAGTCGTGAACTCCAGAACTTAGCCACAGCGGAAGAGATGAAGCTCCAGCAAGCCTACTGGCACAAGCTATATCAGAAAGCACTACAGCTTCGCGATCATCACGATAAACCTGGTTTGCTCAAGCAAAGCAAAACAGTGACCTTGGAACTGGAACCTTACAGAACGAGCCAGCTATTGACTGAAGTTCATCGTGCGTATCACACCGAAGTTATGGATATTCTGTTGACGGCCCTCTCCATGACGTATGCAAAAGACATTGTTATCGATCTTGAAGGACACGGGAGAGAAGGCATACTGGACCATGTGAATACCACAAGGACCATAGGCTGGTTTACCACGATCTATCCTGTGCTTCTCCGTACAACTCATGAAGAACTTGGTGAAGCGCTGCGTCTTACAAAAGAAATGCTTCGTGGCATTCCTGACAAGGGAACCGGGTATTCAATCCTGAAATATCTGACTTCCGAGTTGAATTTGGAGGAGCCACCGTGTGATCCCGACATTGTCTTTAATTACCTGGGTCAATTTGGAGGAGACACACAAGGCGAGTCATTTATCATGTCATCCATGCCTATGGGCGAATTGATTAGTCCACTTAACCGAATGTCCCATTTCGAAGAGTGGAACTGTGTTGTTGATGAAGGGAAATTTCAACTAATCCTTCGTTATGATCCTTCAAGGTTGGATGAGAAAGAGGCTATGGAACAAGTAGCCAGCTATGGCTTGAATCTGGAGAAATTGATAGTGCACTGCCTGACTCGTGAAGCTGAGGAATATACACCCAGCGACTTTAGCGATGCAGACCTCACGTTGGATGAACTTGATGATATCTCGGATATCATTGGCAAGCTGTGAGTTTTCCGGAGATTCCTGAGAATGAGCAGGGGATCTCCGGTCTTCTTCGGCTATCTATAGATTTAAGGGGAGGACATAAGGGATGATGAACAAACCGGAAATTGCTGATATTTATCCATTATCTCCAATGCAAGAAGCACTGCTGTTTCATTCGCTTTACGACCAGGGAGATGTATATTTCGAGCAAATGATTTTTACGATTGAAGGATTCATCGATGTCAAGGCATTGGAACGCTCCATGAACAAAGTTATCGAGAGATATGATACGCTGCGGACGATCTTTATTCACGACAAAATCAACAAGCCAAGACAAATCGTGTTGCGAAACAGAAAAGTTAAATTGGAATACATTCAATTGACCGAGCCTGATCCTATAGAGCAACGGAAGATGATCCGGCAGATAGCGGAAGAAGATCGCCAGCGGTCTTTTGATTTGTCCAAAGATATCCTGCTACGCTTGCAAATGATCCAAACCGGCCCGGCGGCATACACGCTGATCTGGAGCAATCATCATATTCTTATTGATGGATGGTGCCTGGGTATCCTTTTTCAGGAGTGGTTCTCCCTCTACAAACAGGAGATTCACGGAATACCTGTACAACTTGATCGTGTTATTCCCTATAAACGATATATTAAATGGTTGGGTGAACAGCAGGAATTCAAAGCCAAAACCTATTGGAAGAATTATCTCGCTGGTTATGAGATCGGAGCGGACTTCCCTGCGGAAATAGCTTCGGGTTCAGCGGAACCACCGTTCATTCAGGAGATTACGTTTAATTTGGGCAAGGTGCTGACAGATCAATTAATGGATGTTAGCCGTAAATATCAGGTCACGATGAGCAGTCTTTTTCAGACATTATGGGGAGTAGTTCTTCAATACTACAGCAATTCGGACGATGTGGTTTTTGGAACCGTAGTGTCTGGAAGGTCGGCTACCATACCGAATGTGGAGAAAATTGTAGGTTTGTTCATTAACGCTGTACCCGTAAGAATAACGTCGAAGCATGAGAAACAGTCATTTGCTCAATTACTGAAAGAGACACACCAAAATGCCATTTTGTCCGAGGAGTTTAGCTATCTGTCTCTCGCTGAAGTGCAGGCGGAAGCAGGTCAGAATGGTCAGCTTTTTAATCATATCATGGTGTATGAAAACTACCCGTCCAGTGCCAGCATGTTTGATACCAAACAGTTCGAACTGGGATTTGATATTACTTCCATTGAAGCCTATGAGCATACCAATTATGATCTGAACATTTCCATAGGTCCAGGTGAGGAGATTCGGGTCAAGATCAATTACAACCAGCAGGTATATTCGGATTCTTTTATCGAGCGATTGTTTGTACACCTGAAGCAAGCCTGTCTAATCATCGCGCGAGAACCCGAGATAAGTGTTTCAGATATTCGTATCCTGACCCCGGAAGAAAACAATATGTTGGCGAAAGGAAACGAGACCACAGCAGACTATCCGAGGGACCAGTCCATTTCAGAATTATTTATTCGACAGGTAGAGTTATATCCTGATCATCCAGCGATTCAATTAGCTTACCAGACGTGGACTTATGCAGAACTCCATGCTCTGGTTGAAGATTGGGCCAAAGCTATACAATGGCATGGCATAAGGCCAGGAGACAAGGTAGGTCTGGTTGCCCGGAAATCCATGGAGATGATCGCAGGCATGTTGGCTATTATTCGGGCTGGCGCTGCCTATATTCCACTTGACCCCACATTTCCAGCCGAAAGATTGACCCATATGCTTCACGATAGTGGTGCACGATCCCTGCTTCGTTTCACTGAATTAGAATTGCCTAACTATGAGGGACATATCATAACCATGGATATGTTGATGATGCATGAGCGTTCATTCAACACAAACAATCACCAAGAGATTGATTTCTTATCGGGTCCACGGGATGCCGCGTACATTATCTATACTTCAGGTTCAACTGGAAAACCTAAGGGTGTAGTTGCAACTCATCAAAATATCATCAAGACTGTGCGAAATAATGGTTATGTGGAACTGAACTCCAAAGATCGGATTCTGCAAATTTCGAATTATGCTTTTGATGGGGCTACCTTCGATATATACGGGGCATTGTTGAATGGCTCGACGCTTGTACTGACTACTGAAGAACAGATGCAGAATGTAGCTTCGCTTGCCGATATGTTCACCAAGGAAAAGATTACGGTCGCTTTTATGACAACTGCGCTATTTAACACGATGGTGGATTGGAACCCGAGCTGTTTCAGCAAGGTAAGACATCTCCTGTTTGGCGGTGAGAAAGCTTCCATCAGGCATCTGAACAAAGCATTTGCTGTCTTGGGACCAGAACGATTATTGCACATGTATGGGCCGACAGAAACGACGGTATATGCGACATATTATCCAATTACGCTGCCTGATCTCGTACCCATAGGCAAACCAATCCACAACACGACTGCTTATGTTATGAACTCCAAACGTAATCCAATGCCTATTGGTGTGACTGGAGAATTATACATTGGCGGTGAAGGGTTGGCCAGTTACCTGAATGCTCCAGAATTGATGATGGAACGCTTTGTGGATAACCCATATGCTCCGGATGAGAAAATGTATAAAACTGGGGATTTGGTTAAACGTCTGCCTGATGGAAATTTGGAGTTTGTAGACCGTAAGGATCATCAGGTCAAAATCAGGGGTCACCGCATTGAGCTGGGAGAGGTGCAGGAGAAGATGAGGGCTCTTTCCGGAGTGGAAGATGTTCTTGTTACAACATGGCGGGATGCGCAGGGAAGTTCCAACTTAAGTGCATATATCATCCCTGTTCATTATGCAGATGCTCATGGCGAGCAGAATCAGCAAATTCAGGATTGGAAGATGGCGTTGAAAGCCCGCTTACCAGAATATATGATTCCTGCTGAATTTCAGATTCTCCGTGAATTCCCACTTAATTCTAATGGTAAAATCGATCGGAAAAACCTTCCTATTCCAAAGGTGATGGGTCAAACCAAAGATCAGCCACTGTCTGGAGATACCGAACAGAAGCTGGCTCAGATCTGGGAAGATATATTGGGCATTAAACCAGGTGCCGGGGATCACTTTTTTGAACTTGGGGGGCACTCGTTAAAAGCTATGATGCTGGTAGCCAAAATACATAAGGAGATGGACGTAAAACTTTCCTTGCATGAAGTGTTCCGTGCAGCAGTACTGCGGGACATGTCTGTATGCATTGAAAATTCTCGCAAAAGTGTATATAAGGCTATTCCTGCCGCGGAAAGACAGGACTCGTACCCGGTATCCGCATCGCAGAAAAGAGTGTATATTGCACAGCAGCTTGCTCCCTTGGAAACCAGTTATAATATGCCAATGGTACTGGAGATTGAAGGTAAGCTTAACCGGGATAAGCTTGAGAAGGCCTTCATACAGCTTATACAACGGCACGAGGTTCTAAGAACGCGTTTCATCTGGTCTGGTGAACACTTGCGGCAACTTATTCTGGAGCCTGCGGGATTAAACTGGAAGCTATTCGACTATGAAATGCAAGAACAACAAGTGGAGGTGCATCTCGGCAAGGATGCTATTGATGATAAGAAAACGATGATTGCCTCACATCTTGAAACATTTGTACAGCCATTTGATCTTTCAAGCGGTCCGTTGATCCGTGCAGCCCTTGCTGAAGTAACATCCGATCGAAGTCTCTTGTTCATTGATATTCATCACATCGTATCTGATGGTGTATCCACCGGAATCATTTATAAAGAACTGACCCGATTATACGAGGGTGAAGAGTTGTCACCCGTAAACTTACACTATAAAGACTACTCGGTATACGAACAGAATGAGCGAACAAGTCAGAGATATGAGGATAATCGGAATTACTGGTGTGCTCAATTCGAAGGTGAACTCCCGAGTACAGAGATTGTACCTGATTATATCAGGCCTTCCGTTCGATCTTATGAGGGGCATTCGATCTCATTTCAACTTGAATCTGAGCTCACGGATCGCCTAAAAAGTCTTGCTGCTAAGCATAAAACCACACTATATGTTGTCTTGCTGGCAGCCTATAATATCATGTTATCCAAATATACCGGAGAAGAGGATATTGTGGTCGGTTCACCCACAGCCGGAAGATATCACGAAGATGTTCAGCCTATGGTAGGCATGTTCGTCAATACGCTGGCTCTGCGTAATCAGGTCCCAGGTGAACTCACAGTGGATGAATTCATAGGTCGGGTGAAGTCCAATTTTGTTGAGGCGCAAGAGCATGGAGAGTTCCCTCTGGAGGACCTGCTTGAGCATCTTCAACTGTCAAGGGATCTTAGCCGGCATCCGTTGTTCGATACCCTCTTTGTACTGCAAAATATGGATATTCACCCAATCCAACTGACGGGGACTACATTTACTGCAGCAGAGTGGGACTGGAATCATGCCAAATTTGATATGACATGGGGATGCCAAGAGGATCGCCATGGCTTGAACTGGACAGTGGAGTATGCTTCCTCCATCTATAAAAAGTCAACCATTCTGAAGATGGTTGATCACTTCAAAAACATACTTGTACAAATGGGTGGTGCCCGCTTCATGAGGCTGAAGGAAATCCATTTGTTAACGAACGATGAGCAATCCGCTATGCTTGCTTGCAATGAAACTCAGGCAGAATACCCACGTCAATCCAGTATTTCGTCAGCAATCGAGGAGCAGGCTGCCAGAACTCCTGATCAGATTGCGGTCATGGATAAATATCAGAGTTTGACATACAGGGAATTCAACGAAGTGACAGATCTGTTTGCACGCGTACTGATGGAAAAAGGAATGAAGCAAGGAGATGTTGCAGGTCTGTTGACAGATCGTTCTCTGGGAATGATCATAGCTATTTTTGGGATTCTCAAGACAGGTGCTATGTATATTCCTATTGATCCTTCCTTTCCCGAAGAACGCAAGCGTTTCATTATGGAAGACAGCAAGGCCAATTGGCTGATCTCAGCCAATGAATTAACTCTAGCTGGATGTACAACACATCATCTGTCACTTGATGCAATACTTCAAGAGGCAGCAAGGACGAAGCAACAGTTCGGAAATTGGAAGTTGCCAGCAATCCCGCCGGAAGCAACAGCGTATATGATGTATACTTCGGGCTCGACGGGTAAACCCAAAGGGGTTATGACCAGTCATCGAAATATTATGAAGACAGCCATTCACAATGGCTTCAGTGAACTATCCCCTGCCGATCGGGTACTTCAAGTATCGAATTATGCATTCGATGGCTCAACCTATGAGATTTTTGGGGCACTATTAAACGGTGCATCACTCATATTACTCGCCAAACATACTTTACTTGATGCTGCCGAACTGGCCAGAACGATGGATGAACAACGAATTACGTCGGCCTTTATGACGACGACATTGTTCAATACCATGGTTGACTATGACGTTACGTGCTTCAAGCATGTGAGGAAACTGTTCTTTGGTGGAGAGAATGCATCGATTAAACATGTACTGAAAGCACTGGATTACTTGGGCGAGCATCGTGTTGTGAATGCATACGGACCGACAGAAACGACTGTTTTTGCTGCGACATATTCGGTTGAAAACAGTTTGCATCAACATACTCGGGTTCCCATCGGACGTCCGATACACAATACACGACTATATGTGCTTAATCGGTGGAGCCAATTGCAGCCTATAGGGGTTCCCGGTGAACTGTACATCGGGGGGGAAGGTGTATCAAACGGATATCTGAACCAGCCCGGTTTGACGGAAGAACGCTTTGTCCCAGACCCATTTGTCCCTGGAGAAACGATATATCGGACAGGAGATTTAGTGGTTTGGAGAGAGGATGGCCAACTGGAGTACTTGGCAAGAATGGACAATCAGATCAAAATTCGGGGCAACCGGATAGAACTCGGTGAGATTGAAACCAGATTGAAAGAAATTCCCTCCGTGAATGAAGCCGTGTTAATTGCACGCAAAGAGGAGCGTGGCGAGGGTTCCCTCCTTTGCGCATATGTAGTGCCCGAAGATCTTGCTGCGAAGCAGATGGACAGCTCCGGTCTGGTTTCTAAGTGGAAGGATGAATTGAGACATTCACTTCCGGAATATATGATTCCTGCATTTATTCTTATTGTGGACACCATACCGATGACATCCAATGGTAAGGTGAATCATGCTGCTCTTCCCAAGCCTTCGGCTAAATGGAAAACGACGGAGGTCATACGCCCTGAGAACCCGTATGAAGAGCGGTTGCAGCATATCTGGTCCGAAGTTCTCGGGAAGGATTTTCCGGGCATGTTGGAATCATTTCTCGATCTTGGAGGACACTCGCTTAAAGCGATGACCATGGTAGCCAAAATACACCAGATGTTTGATGTAAAGCTAAACCTTCAGGATATCTTCAGCCATCCTACCATTCGGGAGCAGGCAATGCTTATCCAGGGGAACGACAAGCTTCACAGGCATGTCTCCCTCCCTACTGTGAATCAGGATACAAGTTATAATGTGACTTCTGCTCAGAGAAGATTATATATCATTCAGCAAAATGAAAATATGGGTACCAGTTATAATATGCCCATGGTATTACGAATCGAAGGTCATCTGAATATTGAACGACTCGAAAACGCTCTGCTTCAGTTGATTGAGCGCCATGAGTCCTTACGAACCTCTTTCTTGGTGGAAGAAGATGAGGTTAGGCAACAGGTACACGCGCTGGACGAACTGGACTGGAAACTTACTATGACAGAAGTAAATAATGGCACATCACAATACGGGTCTTTAGATCATGACGAGGCGTCATGGGTTACATCATGTATTTTTCCTTTTGATTTGTCAGCTCCAAGCTTGTTTAGAGCTTATGTCCGCAAGCAATCGGATACGCAGCATCTATTATTGATGGATGTTCACCATATCGTTTCGGATGGGATATCAACAGCGATTATGTACGACGAGTTATTCAGAATATATGAAGATGAAGAGCTGCCGCTTCTGCAAAAACAGTATAAAGATTACGCTGCCTATGAGCAGCTACAGCGATCAACGGAAGCCTACAGTGCTGCTCGTGATTATTGGCATCGACTGTATGAGGGAGAGCTGCCGATATTGGACTTCCCTCTGGAGAATGTGCGTCCACGAGTACAGCGATATGAAGGAGCGCAGCATACATTCCTGCTGGGTGACGTTCTTGCGAAGCGCCTGACCGATCTCGCGGTGAGCCAGGATACAACCTTGTATGTACTGCTGTTAGCCGCATATTACATTCTGCTATCCAAGTATAGCGGACAGGAAGATATCATTGTGGGTACACCAATCGCAGGCAGAGATCATGTCGAAACGGCTTCCATGGTGGGGATGTTTGTTAAAACGTTGCCTTTGCGCAGCGAAATCAAGCCGGAACTTACGGTTGCAGGGTACATGGCATCATTGAAGCAGCGTGTACTGGATTGCTCCAATCATGCGCTGTACCCACTTGAAGAGCTGCTGGATCATCTGCAAATGGTCAGGGAGCCGAGTCGCCATCCCCTGTTTGAAACGTTATTTGTACTACAGAACATGAACATGGCTCAATTAAAGGCGGATCAGCTAAATATTGATCAGATGGAGACAACAACAGGGCGATCTAAGTATGAGATGACTTGGGCTGGACATGAGTTGAAAGAAGACATCTCCATGACGATTGAATATAATACCGACTTGTTTTCCCATGCTAGGATCCAACAAGTGTCTTCCCATTATGCGCATATTCTTGAACAGATGGTCAACGATCCCAATCTGAGTCTCAACGATATTGAATTGTGTACATTGGAAGAAAGCCTGTACTTTGAGAAGATTGAAGGACGAGTTGTTGAATATCCAAGAGAAGAAACAATACCAGTGCGGTTTGAAAAACAAGTGAGACAGCACGGAGATCGTCCTGCGTTGATCATGGGCTCCCTGAGCATGACCTATAGTGAGCTGGGTATGAATGTTAAACGGATGGCTGAAACGTTAAAACAGGAAGGGGTTCGTCCGGGAGACAGAGTCGGATTGTTAACGGACCGTTCTATGGGAATGATCGTATCCATTCTCGGCATTCTAAAATCCGGAGCCACATACGTTCCACTTGATCCGGGCTTTCCACAAGAGCGCATGGCCTTCATGCTTGAAGATAGCCAGGCACAAATGCTCATTGCTGAACAAGGTCGAGCAGTTCACAGCTTTTCTGGGAAAACGATGGTGTTAAATGAACAGTGGTGGAGTGGACCTTTTAATGAGGAGTTCGAGTCGGATCAAAAATCCCAACCGGATCATGCAGCTTATGTGATGTATACATCGGGTTCAACCGGGAAACCAAAAGGAGTCGTAACCACACATCGTAACATACTAAAAACTAGTATCCGGAATGGGTTCATTGACATGATGCCTACGGATCGGGTGCTGCAGTTGTCCAACTATGCTTTTGACGGATCGACTTATGACATTTTCGGAGCTTTGCTGAATGGTTCCGCGCTTATCTTGATTTCCAGAGAGGACATGCTGCATATTACAGAACTGGCCCGTACATTGGATGAGCAGCAAATTACAACTGTCTTCATGACGACGGCTTTGTTTAATACGCTGGTAGATTACGACTTGAGTTGTCTGAGACATGTGCGAAGACTGTTTTTTGGTGGGGAGCCCGGTTCCAGAAAACATGTCCTGAAGGCACTGGATTATCTTGGTCCCCATCGCATCATTAATTGTTACGGCCCAACGGAAACGACTGTTTTTGCAACAACATTTTCTGTGGACGAGAGTATGCGGGACAGAAGCAATGTGCCTATAGGCTGCCCAGTTCACAATACACAGGTATATGTGCTTAATCCGTGGGGAAAGAGACAGCCTATTGGGGTACCCGGAGAACTCTACATCGGGGGAGAAGGACTGGCACTGGGTTATTTGAATCAACCAGCATTGACGGAAGAGCGATTTGGTAAGAATCCGCTGAAGTCAGGAACAAGACTCTATCGTACAGGAGATTTGGTAAAGTGGTTACCTGATGGAAACTTGGAATTCCTGGATCGTTTGGATCAGCAGGTCAAAATTCGTGGCAATCGAGTGGAGCTGACAGAGGTCGAAAGCAGGCTTCTTGTATTGCCGGAAGTTAAAGAGGCGATGGTAACATCTGGACGGGATGAGCAAGGTCATTCCTTTCTCGCGGCATATATCGTTCCTCATTCGACATCTGAGTCCAGGCTGGCGGGTATTATTCGGGAACAGTTGCTTCACGATCTTCCAGATTATATGGTGCCTTCAACATACACCTTGCTTGACTCTTTTCCGCTTACCAGTAATGGCAAAGTGGATAAGAGAATGCTTCCGAATCCACAACCCCTGTTAACCGAAAGTTATGTTGCACCAACCAATCCGCTCGAAGCTGAACTGGCCGAAATTTGGACCAATGTTCTGGGGTTATCAAGAGTGGGCATTCGCGACCATTTCTTTGAACTTGGAGGACATTCTCTCAAGGCTATGTCTCTTATTGCCCAGATCCATAAAGCTTTTGATGTAAAGTTGACGGTACAGGATGTGTTTACCTACACTTCCGTGTTGGATCAGTCCAAGGTTATTCAAAAAGCTAGAGGGACCCATCGTTATGCATCGCTGCAGCCTGTGACGGTTCAAGATACCTATCCTGCTTCGTCGGCACAGAAGAGACTATTTTTCCTTCAGCATATGGATCAGCAGAGTACCAGCTACAACATGCCAATGATATTTGAAATTGAAGGTGAACTCTCTGCTGAGCGACTCGAGGAAGCATTTATCTCCCTGATCCATAGACATGAATCTTTGCGTACGTCTTTTGAACTTGTTCAAGGGGATCTCAGACAGCGTATATGGCCTGCAGCAGACTTGGAGTGGAGGATGGAGCGTGCACTGGCTGAACCGAAGGAAACAGCTACAGCTGATCCAAAGACGTACGTTCATTCGTTCATTCGCCCCTTCGATCTGACGGATCACAAGTCGCTTATTCGTGCAGGCTTGTTAAGTACTTCAGCAAATAAGCATATTCTGGTTGTGGATACTCACCATATTGTTTCTGATGGTACATCGACCGGTATTATCTTCAGTGAACTCTTTCAGTTGTATGAACAACAAAAGTTTGAGCCGCTTCCTGTTCAGTACAAGGAATATGCTGTCTGGGAACAGGAACAGAAGAACGCGGAAAACTATCGAAGCAGTGGCGAATACTGGCTAAATCAATTCCAAGGTGAACTCTCGGTGCTGAATCTTCCTTATGACAATTCCTATGGCAGAACGGATAGAGCTACTGGGGCACGAGTAGAGATGCAGCTTGGAGCCGAGCTGACTGAACAGCTGCAGATGCAGGCAGAAGAGAATAAAACAACGTTGTATACGGTAATGATGGCGGGCTATTCCATCCTGTTGTCCAAATATGTCGGACAGGAGGATATCATCATCGGAGTACCTACAGCCGGACGGGAACATGCAGATACTGCATCCGTGGTTGGCATGTTCGTGAATACTTTGGCATTGAGATTGAGGCCCGAGGGAGAGATTGAAGTACAGAGATACATTCAACAGGTTCACACCCAGTTGCTGCAGGGCTACGAACATGGGATGTATGCTCTTGAGGAGTTAATTGAACAGCTGGCGTTGCCCAGAGAACTGAACCGCCATCCACTATTTGATACGATGTTTGTGTTGCAGAACATGGAGCATTCATCACCTGAAGCGAGTTCGATCTCCATACGTCAGATGCCTTTTGAATCGAGTGAGCCCAAGTTCGATATGACATGGGGAAGTGTTGAGCACGCTGGAGGCCTGAGCCTAACTGTTGAATATAATGAAAATCTGTTCTCTTCGGAAACGATTGAGCGCATGATGCATCATTATGAACATATTTTGCAGCAAATGGTGATTCGCCCTTATGAGCACATCATGAAGATTGAGATGTGTACTCCGGAGGAAAGGCTGCACCTGGCAAGTCTCGAAGGAGAGATCGTAGATTACCCGAGGGAAGAAACGATAACACAGAGGTTTGAAAAGCAAGTGCTGCAATATGGGGATCGTCCATCCGTTGTAATGGGTACGGAGGAGATAACCTATGGAGAGTTGGAGATAAGGGCCAATCAGCTTGCAGAGATACTAAGACTGAAGGGAATCGCCTCGGGTGGCGTGGTAGGATTACTGGCTAATCGCTCCATAGGCATGATTGTATCCATTATGGGGATTTTGAAGGTGGGGGCTGTATACGTACCGCTTGATCCGACTTTCCCGGAAGACAGGTTAGCCTACATGCTGAGAGATAGCCAAGCCCAACTATTGATAACTGAAGTTAATCTGGGCGTACCTGATTTTCAGGGTCAAACGGTATTGCTAGACGAACGCTTATGGGGTGAAATGGCCAAGGAAAAGGTTATATCTGACCGGGTTGAAAGGTGGAATGCTGATTCACCTGCCTATGTCATGTACACTTCTGGATCGACTGGTGCACCCAAAGGAGTCGTCACCACACATCGGAATATTATGAGAACAAGTGTGAATAATGGGTTCATGGATATGGGGCCGGAAGACCGGGTTTTGCAGCTGTCCAACTATGCGTTCGATGGATCAACCTATGAAATATTTGGCGCATTGCTTAATGGGGCTGTTCTGGTGCTGATTCCCAGGGAGGACGTTGTACACACAGCTGAACTTGCCAGAACACTGAAAGAAGAGCGGATTTCCTCTGCTTTTATGACGGCTGCACTGTTCAATACCCTTGTGGATTATGATGTGACCAGTCTGACACATGTTCGCAAACTGTTTTTTGGCGGGGAAGCAGCCTCCCGAAGTCATGTTCTTAAGGCTCTGGATTATCTGGGTCCACACCGATTGGCTAACGGATACGGACCTACAGAAACGACCGTTTTTGCTGCAACCTATAATGTGGATGAAACGCTGAGAGATAGACGGAATGTACCTATTGGGCGTCCAGTTCACAATACCAAAGTCTACGTGCTTAACCGTTGGGGACAAAGACAGCCGATTGGTGTTCCAGGGGAACTCTATGTTGGTGGAGATGGTCTGGCCTTGGGATATCTCAATCAGCCTGCGCAGACATCAGAACGATTCATTGAAAGTGTTATTACACCTGGAGAGATCATTTATCGCACGGGTGATTTGGTCAGATGGTTGCCTGATGGAAATCTGGAATATTTGGATCGTCTGGATCAGCAAGTCAAAATTCGTGGCAATCGCATTGAACTTCCCGAAATCGAGGATCACTTGATATCACTACCTGAAGTGAGGGAGGCTGTAGTTGTTCCCAAACGGGACAAACAAGGCCATTCCTATCTTGTGGCCTACGTTGTACTGCAATGGGAAGAACAGACTGCACAGGAACAACTGGCTCATATCAGGCAAGAGTTAAGTTCAATGCTTCCACAGCATATGATCCCGTCTAGATTTGAGTTTCTGAATAATCTGCCGCGTAACTCCAATGGAAAAATAGATCGAAGAGCCCTGCCAGAGCCAGTCAATCAACTGACGAGAGGCTATTGTGCCCCCCAAAATGCGCTTGAACAGGATTTGGCATTGATCTGGGCAGAGGTACTTGGCATTGAACGTGCAGGTACAGAGGATCATTTCTTTGAAAACGGTGGACATTCACTGAAAGCCATGATGTTAAATACTCTTATCCAAGAGCAACTTCATATCCGGATAGATCTGCAGGATGTATTTAAGTATCCAACGATAAAGTTGTTGGCCGCTTACATCCAGCAGCAAGGAGCAGCCCTTTATCATGATGAATATGAGTCTATTCAGCCTGCACTTGAACAGAGCACCTATCCTGCAACACCTTATCAAGCTTACGGTTACGAAGCAAGCCAGGACAATAATCATTGGAATATGCCAATGGCATTTCATATCAAGGGAAGACTTCAGGCGAAGCAGCTGGAGAATAGTTTTAGGGCTCTGATTGAACGCCATGAAGCTCTGCGTACCTCATTGCACAATGAGGGAGGACAAGTGGTTCAGCGTATTCACCAAAGGACTCCTTTTGACCTGATTCAAGAGAACGTTGAGTCAGAGTCAGATAGAATACGTATCATGGAATCTTTTATTCAACCGTTCAATGCAGCTCGGCCACCACTTCTTCGTGCGAAGCTTCTCCATATGGGAGAAGAGGATCATGTGCTTCTGATGGATATGCATCACGCCATATCGGATGGTACATCCGTAGGCATTCTGATGCACGAATTGATTCAGCTCTATCAGGGGATAACGCTTCCGCTTGTCCAGTTACAATATAAAGATTATGCTGTTTGGCAAAAGGACAGGCTTGATCGGGGAGGATATGCAGAATCCCAAATCTTCTGGAAGGAAGTACTCCGCGGCTACCAACCTTTTACGGTAAATAGCGAACGTGTAAGTGACAAGGGCCTCACTTCTTATGTGGGAGATCAGATAGTTGTGAAGCTACCTGCAAGCCATCTCGCACAACTTAGAGAAAAGCTCCATGATTCAAGCTTAACGGACTACGCTATTTTATTTTCGGTATATCTGCTTACGTTGCATCAGAAGACGGAGAGTACGGACCTGATTGTAGGAACGTATGCATTTGGCAGAAGAAGACCTGAATTGCAGGACACGGTTGGGTTGTTTATTAATTCAATTCCCTTGCGAAATATAATATCAACAGGTGATACGTATCACCAATATCTTCTTAAGCTCCAGGCTAACCAAATAGATGCATTTGATCATCAGGATTATCCATTTGAAAAAATGATGGAAGATGCAGGTTTCTCCTCTGCACCTGATGGGGATTTGCTGTTTGATACCATGTTTAACCTTAACAATTTTGCTCAGCGCTCTGTAGAAACTTCTGAAATTCAGATTACTCCATTTAAGTATGAATGGAAGTTCAGTGAGTATGAGATCTATGTTACAGCTCAAAAAGTTGGAGAACATTTCAGTATCCACTTTGACTATCGGGTGGCAAGTTTCACCCGGAAGGATATGGAACATTTTACTAATCAGTATCTGAGGTTATTCGACCATATTGTGGAGAAGCCTCATATTCTTATTGATCATCTGAATCAGATGAACCATTGGAAAGATTCTGTGATACACTAATATAAACCATTCATAGGAGGAGAAAAACATGAGCAAATTTTTCAAATTCGGAGTTGTAAGGGACGAGGAAGTCCCCGAAGAGATCAATGAATTGGTGGAAGAAACAGAGAAACTGCCTGAGACGATTAGACAGGAATTAAGCGACGCTTTCAAAGAAGAAGATGAAGATTAAAACAAATAATTGTTAATAATTTTAGTTTTCATAATGTACCCTCTTGCAAATCTCAGGAAAATATGAGATATGTAAGAGGGTACATACATAAAGTGCATTGACGGAAAAATTTGGGTGTGATACTATTAGACTGAATGGTCAGTCTTTTGATGGAGGGGTCTTCAATCGAAGTCAAACGGAGAAAAGATGTTGCTCAGATCAAGAAAGATATCGCTCGTAACACCAAAGAGTTATTTGCACAAAAGGGATATAGTGCAACCTCTATGGAGGACATATGTACAATTAACAATCGAAGTAAAGGCAGTATATATTATCATTTCAAAAGTAAGGAAGAACTCTTCATGTATCTCATCAAACTCAATAACGAAGAGTGGATGGATTCATGGCTGGAAAAGGAACATCAGTATGAGACGTCCGTAGATAAATTGTATGGTCTTGCAGATCATTATGTTGACGATTTGGCGAATCCGCTCAATCATTCAATTAACGAGTTTGTCTCAGGTCAGGTGGTCAGTCAAGAGATGCTGGATGAGATGCTTTCCCTGATCCGAATTCCTTATATGACTTATGAGCGAATCATCTCGAAAGGGATTGAGGATGGCGAATTGAAACCTGAAGATCCACAAGACTTAATGCACATTATTAACGGTCTTTTTAACGGATTAAGCACACTTTATTATGAGAAGGATCTGACTGATATCAGACGACTCTACAAAAAAGGTATTGCCAGCATGCTAGTGGGCATCCAACAACTTCAACAATGAAAAGCTGATGTATAATCAGTTTTTCTTTTGAAAATTAATAAACCGGACAGTCGGTTTAAAGGGAGATGGAGAATGAGCACATTGTTCAGGAACAAAGCTTTTCTTATCGTTACGGGGTCTGATCTACTGCAAAATCTGGCTATATGGATACGGAATATGGCGATTCTCTATTATGTGATGGATCAAACCCAGGGCAACCCCATAGCGGTCTCGCTTATAACGGTCCTTGAGTACGCTCCGATTTTTGTTTTCTCCATCATTGGGGGTGCACTTGCTGATCGCTGGAATCCCAAACGTACAATGATATTGGGCGATATGCTCAGTGCATTATCCATTATCATGATTATTGCCGTCTTGTCTTCTGGTTATTGGCAGATTTTATATGTCGCCACTTTTGTATCCTCTATCGTTAGTCAGTTTTCACAGCCATCATCCGTGAAGATTGTGAAGCGAAATGTAGAAGAAGAGCATGTGCAGTCAGCAATTGCCATTACACAGAGTGGTCAATCTCTTTTCTTAATTCTCGGGCCTATCGTCGGAACTTTCATATATACCGTTATGGGGATTCAAACTTCGATGTATGCATTACTGATTCTGTTCATGACCTCCGCTATTCTTCTTACTTTTTTGCCGAAGGATTCCGTTCAGCGAGAAACGGACACCTCATTATTGGCGGATATCAAGGAGGGGTGGCAATATGTCGGGCAATCCCGTTCATTAAAAATGCTTAGTTTGGTATTCGTCTGTGTGGGACTCTCTTCAGGTCTTATCAGCCCACTTGAAATATTTCTGATCACCGAACGTTTGGGACTTGAGCAGACGTCATTACAGTTCCTGTCTGGTATATCTGGATTAGGTCTGTTAATCGGTGGGGGAATCGCTGCTGCTTTGAGTGGCAAGTTGAATCAAACGTTGACTTTAATGGTAGGGGTGCTGTGTCTGGCTGTAACCACGATGGGTGAAGTATTATCCAGTTGGTTCTGGCTGACTCTTGTGATAAGCTTCCTAAGCTCCATCAGTCTGGCTTTTATCAACGTCATTATCTCGACGTACTTAGTTACCCGGATTGATGAGCACTTGATTGGGAGAGTCAATGGTACCATTACACCATTATTTATGGGGGCCATGCTTATTGGATCTTCCATGGCAGGTGTACTCATGAATAACACATCCTTATTTATCGTCTATATCATCTCAGTTACCGTGATGATCTTGAGCATCCTTCCAGGTATGAGAATTCAATTTCGCAATGAGCAGACTGCTCCCGTGAACACATTGAATCCGGAAGTTGCTCATCAGGCAGTAGACTAGGAAATTGGAGGAAGTTCATGAATTGCATACATCTCATCTGCTTTCCTTATGCTGGGGGTTCATCCATGGTGTATTATCGCTGGCGTAATTACCTCCCTTCTCATATTCAGTTACATCTGGTTGAATTGTCCGGAAGAGGTCGAAGAATGAACGAACCTCTGTACACATCCATGGAACAGGCTGTGGAGGATGCCTATTTATCTATTCCATCCCACTTGTTCGAGGAGAAGATTGTTCTATTTGGATATAGTATGGGAAGCCTTATTGCTTATGAACTGGCTCATTACATCAAGGATAAACAGGGCAGAGATCCAGCGCATCTTTTTGTGGCTGCGAGAAAGGCTCCACATATAACCAATCATAAAAAAGCGATACATGCATTGCCTCACGATAAGTTTATACAGGAAATGCTTCAACTTGGCGGCATGTCACCAGAAGTATTCGAGAATAAAGAATTAGCGGAGATCTTCGTTCCCTTGCTCAGATCAGATCTGCAGATCGTTGAGAGCTACCAGTGGGCAGCGTCGAGAGCGCCGTTAAATACTGATATTACTGTTCTTGCGGGGGCTGATGACCTGATTCCCATGGAACACATGCATGCATGGAACCAAGTAACGAAAGGGAGTTGTACGCTAAGTGTCTATCCGGGGGACCACTTCTTTATTCATCAGCAATATAATCGGATCACGGAGCAGATCGCCCGTGTACTGAGCGAGTATCATGCATGACGAGAGCGTAAGCTTATCTGTTTAGTAAGGTGAAGTATTTTGCACCATAACTCAATCTCTATAAATAACAAAAAGCATGATCAAGTAGGGTCCCTATAACGTGAGTCTTTGACTATGGGGACTCCTACTTGTTTATTTAGAAAAGGAATGTATATGAGCATTTTGCATAAATCCAAAGAGTGACTTTTAATCAGCAAGATATAGATCGAAATGGTTCTATTCGTCTATAACTTCTAACCGGGAGCAAGTGGAATCGAATTATGCAAAATGCTGATATAAAAAGAGTAGCGGGATTAACCGCTACTCTGGTGTTAGATCTTAACTTATTGAAAAAGGACGGCGTACTCACCGTATCCTTCTTTTTGCAAGTCTTCTTTGGGTATAAAACGAAGTGCCGCAGAGTTGATGCAATAACGCATGCCACCTGCTTCGGCAGGACCATCGTTGAACAGGTGACCCAGGTGGGAATCACCCTCACGACTTCTCACTTCGGTACGAATCATGAAGTGGCTGAGATCGGTTTTTTCCTTGACGTTGTGGTCACGCAATGGACGTGTGAAGCTTGGCCAGCCGCAACCGGAATCGTATTTGTCAGTAGAACTGAACAATGGCTCGCCGGATACGATATCCACATAGATCCCGTCACCGTGGTGATCCCAGAATTCGTTATGGAATGCAGGCTCGGTCGCGCTGTTCTGCGTAACTTCATATTGAAGCGGCGTCAGACGCTCTTTCAGCCCGTCTTTGTCCACATTGCCAGACCAGTTGCGTTCGATGAAGTCTACGCGTCCAGAACCTTTGCTGTACCGTTTGTAGTGGGCAGGGTTCTTCCGGTGATAATTCTGGTGATGTTCCTCCGCTTCATAGAACGGTTTGGCTGGCAAAATCGGAGTGAAGATTGGTTTGTCAAAACGTCCGCTTTGTCCCAGCTCCGCTTTGGAAGCTTCCGCAAGCTGGCGCTGCTCTTCGCTATGATAGAAGATGGCCGTCTGATAGGAAGATCCGCGGTCATGGAATTGTCCGCCTGTATCCGTAGGATCAATCTGCTGCCAGAACAGTTCAACCAGTTTCTTATAAGGGAAGATGGCAGGGTCGAACGTAATTTGCACAGCCTCTACATGTCCCGTTGTCTCCGAGCAGACCTCTTCATATGTTGGATTCTCGGTATGTCCTCCTGTATAACCCGATACGATCTTGTGAATACCGGGCAGTTCTTCAAAGGGGGATACCATACACCAGAAGCATCCGCCTGCAAAAGTTGCTAACTCATGTGAATGTTTTTCCATGCTATAGTCACTCCATTTCTGATGAAGATTTAGTGCTCGTATTTGAGCTCCAGCAATCTACCATTTTATTAAAACTGGTTACCACAAGCATTGGGCTTGTTCTTCTATTATATCCTGAATTGGCAAGCCAACCAAGCGGGATTGAAAACAAAGCGGATCTGAATGGCTTGCGAATCCCATATTCAGGCTTTATTGCGTGACCGAAAGCGAAAGAAAAGCAATACGATAGTCATGACCACCAGATATCCCGCAAGGATGCCCAGGCTCAGCCAGATTGAGGTTTCAGCCTGTGCACCTGCATAGGCAAAAACAAAAATTGCGGGCATTTTGCCAATTGCTGTGGCGACCACGAAGATCCAGAATGGCGTATACGTTATACCTGCGTAGATATTAACGGCCATCTGAGGCACAACCGGCAACAGGCGCATCGACATGACACCCATGAACGGATGGGCTTCCATCCATGTGGTAAAACGGTTCAGACCCTTAATGCGTTCGAGGTACGATCTCGCCTGATGTCTGAAAATGGTCCTTGCTCCGCCATAGACAAGCATGGCAGCAAGTGTTGTGCCAAGCCAGCATATCCAGGCTGCTGTGGTCGTACCGTAACTGTAACCAAAGGCGATAATAACAAACTTATAAGGAATCACTGGCACAAGAGCAAACAATGTTGCCATGGCGAGTAACAGTGGGATGGACTGATGGAGATCGGTCCAGGCCAGCAGTTCATATCTGTAAATAAACGTGACTCCTGCAAGTAAAACATATAACAGAAGCCATAACCATTTTCGCAAAATCCCAAACGCTCCTTTCAGATCAGGCAGGTCTGGTCGTGTCCCGATCTGTACTGCTGTTCCTCATAAGTTTACCACGTTCGCCCATGGTCTGAACAATTCGTGCGAAGTCTGCTGCAATCACTGGCAAGTTGCTGTCCGAAGGGTTACACTATAGGACGTGGAAATATAGAACCGAACTGAAGGTGGAATGATCATCATGGAAACATCCCAACGTAAACGAATTGCAATTATCGGCCTCGGCGATATTGCACGTAAAGTATATTTGCCGCTGTTAACAGCTCATCCGAACGTGGAGATTGTAGGCATAATGAACCGATCTCCGGAGCCGGTCAAAGTCGCTCAGGAGGCGTATCGATTAGAAAGGGGAACAACGGATCTGAAAGAACTGTTGTCCTGGGACTTGGATGCGGTGTTTGTACATACAGCAACGGAAGCGCACTTTGACATTGTCATGCATTGTTTGGAACAGGGATTAGCCGTGTACGTAGACAAGCCGTTATCCTATACGCTTCGGGAGTCGGAAGAGATGACGGCTTTTGCGGAGGCACAAGGTCTGTTGCTGGCAGTGGGCTTCAACCGCAGATTCGCACCGATGTACCAAAAAGCGAAAGAATGGATGCAGGGTGGAAAAGGCTTCGACTCTCTGACAGTGACCAAACATCGTACAGGCATTCAGGATCGTCCTGCGGCAGAAACCATCTATGATGATCTCATCCATATGCTGGATCTGATGTTGTGGTATTCGGATCATAATGTGGAGTTGCTACATCAATGGATTCGGAAGAATGATCTGGACAGACTGCTGCATGCAACAGGAACGGCCAAGTTGGGCAGGACAGCCTACGGTCGATTCGATATGGTGCGTGAAGCTGGAGCAGATCTGGAGAAGATTGAATTGCACGGTGGTGGACGTTCTGTTGAAGTGGTGAATATGGACACGATCAGCTACATGGAACAGGGGAGTCTGGAAACCAAAGAAACGTTCGGGAGCTGGGACACCGTGTTAGCACGCAGAGGTTTTAGCGGAGCAGTTGACAATTTCCTGGCTTGTCTGGACTCGCCTGATGATTGCCTAATCAGTGCAAGTCATGTTATGGACAGTCATGAACTGGCTGAACAATTGATTCGCAAATAGTTGCAGAATACACATACGGAGGAATACAAGTCATGGATGAATATGAAAAGGAACGTAATAAACAGATCGAGGAAGCTGTTATTGAAACCTATAAGCAGGAAGAAGAGATGATGATCCTCGTATTTGCCCAGTGGTGTGTCAATAATGGTTTGGACCCGGAAGAGATGTACCGGCTAGCCTACCCGAATCAGCAGAGCAACGAGCGTTTGCAGCAGGTGCAGAAGCTGATTGTATCCAAGGAGGAAGCCGGTGAGATCCCGGATGATACGGTACTTGGCGTATTGTCCATGTTTGGCAATGAAGATCTGGCGATGGTTGTATCCGATGCCATAGCCGCGCGCAAATAAGTTCAACTTACGTATACTAGTATGATTACATCTGTTCCCGGTGAATGACGCGGAATTCCTTCGGGGACATGCCGAACCGGGAACGGAATACCCGATGAAAATAGGTATAGTTATTAAAGCCAGAAGACTCAGACACTTGCTCCAGGGTCATTGGACTGAAAATAATCCGTTCCCTGGCCATATTCAGCCGGACGTCAAGCGTGTATTGCATGATGCTTTTACCAAACGCTTCTTTAAAGAGATGAACACCCCGTGAGACACTGATGCCAATATGTGTTGCCACATCATCCAGCTTGAATAAAGAGGAAGCGTTTTCTTCAATGTAGTTCTTAATCTCATAAGCCACATAATTAGTGTTGGTTATCGTGGGATGCTCCGCGAGCAGACGATCCACTTCAAGACATAAAATCCGCATATAATAACTTGAGATTTCCGGATAAGGATTGGAGATGCGGCGCTGCTCCAGTACGAGCTGTCGAAACAGGACCAGGAGGCTTTCCGTCAGTTCAACTTTGATCCGGGTCGGCCGTTTGTGACGCTTCCACCACTCATCCACCCAGGAGCCATTAAAGAAGATGTGATAGTCGCCACTCTCCACCAGTCGTTCTCCCATCGGATTGGTTTCATTGTCTATTCTCAGCTCATAGGGCTCGTCAGGATCAAAAAGAAGCAGATCGCCCGCATCCACCAGGGACATGTCCCCTTCAATGCGTGCACGGCAACGTCCGTCTGTTTGCAGTCTTAACAGGTAGTTCTTCACCCCTTCAGGCTGTACCATAGCGTAGGGTTTACGATGAAATGAGAAGCCTGCTGTAAGAACTTGGCAGGAAGAATCTATAGGCATGGGCATACTCCTTGCAATTTGAAAATTATGACCAGATAGTTCATGTTTCGATCATATTATTCATTTTAATTGAACCTGAAAGGGAATACCATAGTATTAGATTTAAGGAACAGGAAACATCCAACTTAACTTATGTATCTCAACCATTCACACGCAGATTTTCACCATGCGTAAGGAGATGAACGTCACAGTGGAGAAAATGAAAGCAGGCATCATCGGGTGTGGTAACATCAGCGCCATCTACTTGGAAAATCTCAAAAACAACCCAGTCATTGAAGTGGTGGCTGTTGCGGATCTGATTCGTGAACGCGCTCAGGAACGGGCAGATGAATTTAATATCGCAAACGTTTACAATGTAGATGAGTTGCTGCAAAATAACGAAATTGAACTTGTGCTGAATCTTACGGTTCCTGGTAGTCATGCCATGACCGATCTGGCTGCACTCGAAGCAGGCAAACATGTGTATGCCGAGAAGCCGCTGGCAATTTCGCTTGAGGATGGTCGCAAGGTTGTTGAGCTGGCTGAGGAAAAGGGATTGTATGTGGGTTCTGCACCGGACACCTTCCTTGGTTCTGGCATACAGACAGCTCGTAAAGCCATTGAGGATGGGCTGATTGGCAAGCCAATTGCTGCGACTTCGTTCTTCATGGGTGGAGGACCAGAAGCTTGGCATCCTAATCCGGAGTTCTTTTATGTCGCAGGTGGTGGACCGATGTTTGATATGGGACCTTACTACCTGACCGCTCTGATTACGCTGCTTGGACCGATACGCAGAATCAGCGCCTCGGCAGGCATACAGATTGCAGATCGCAGAATTGGCTCCGGACCCAAGGAAGGTACAGCGCTGCAAGTAGAGACGCCTACCCATTTGGCAGGAACCATTGATTTCGCAGAAGGTGCCATTGCAACGATGATTACCAGTTTTGACATTCGCGGAGCTTCGGATCTGCCACGTATTGAAATCTACGGTACAGAGGGTACGCTGAGTGTACCTGACCCCAATTATTTTAACGGGGAAGTGAAGGTGCGCAGATACGGTCAAGACACTTGGGAGACGATCCAACCCGTCTTCGAAAGTGGACAAAACGAACGAGGCATCGGCGTAACCGAAATGGTCGAATCCATTCGTGCCGGACGCGAACACAAAGCCAGTGGCAAGCTTGCTTATCACGTACTGGAAGCCATGCATTCATTCCAGCGTTCTTCACTTGAAGGCAAGCACATACATCTGGAGAGCAGCTATGACGCTTTTGCAGTAACTCGCACAGTTCAGTCTGAGATTGAAACCGTGGAATCGCACTAGTACGAGTAACAATTCTCAATGCTTGTACTCTTTCGGGTGATGAAGAATAACCAGTATTCTTACGATCAATTTCAGGATAGAAACACTCTCGATTTTCCACACTAATCAAACAGGCATGTGATCTGAACGGTAATTGTATTAGTTCAATATTCATGAATTCAGCAATCATACGATATCTATTCCAGGGAGGAATCGCACTTGAAACTCGGCGTGTTTTTGGTACTATTCGGAGGACGTAAATTGGAGGATGCTCTTGATTATGTAGCATCCAAGGGATTAAAAGCGGTAGAGATCGGAACAGGCGGACATCCAGGCAATGCACACTGTAAGCCAGATGAGTTGTTAAGCAATCCTACAGCACTGAAAAACTTCAAAAATGCAGTGGAATCACGCGGTTTGACGATTAGTGCACTGAGCTGTCACGGTAACCCGCTTCATCCGCAAAAGGATATTGCCAAAGGATTTCACGATGATTTTGTCAAAACGGTAGAACTGGCTGAGAAACTGGAAGTGCCTGTAGTGAATACATTCTCCGGTTGTCCGGGAGACCATGAGGATGCCAAATATCCGAACTGGCCAGTTGCACCTTGGCCGAATGATTTCCAGGAGATCCTGAAGTGGCAATGGGAGAACAAAGTTATCCCGTATTGGACAGAGTGGGGTAAATTTGCAGCAGATCGTAACGTAAAAGTTGGATTGGAGCTGCACGGTGGATTCTCTGTTCATACACCAGCAACTTTGTTGAGACTGCGTGAAGCAGCAGGTGAAGTGATTGGAGCCAATCTGGATCCAAGTCACATGTGGTGGCAAGGTATTGATCCGGTTCAGGCCATTCACATCTTGGGACGTGAAGGAGCCATCCATCACTTCCATGCAAAAGATACAACGATTGATCCGGTAAACGTGAACAAACACGGTGTAACGGATATGCAGGACTATACCAATATGTTGGATCGGGCTTGGCAGTTCCGCTCGGTCGGTTATGGACATGATAACAAGACTTGGGCAGACATTATTAGTGCCTTGCGTCTGGTCGGATATGATTATGTAGTAAGTATTGAACACGAAGACGGTCTGATGTCGGTTGAAGAAGGATTCTCTAAAGCCGTGCAAAATCTCCAGCAAGTATTGATTGAAGAACCGCTGGGCGATATGTGGTGGGTTTAGAGCTACACTAGGGGGAAATTGAATATGATCAACGTCACCATTTGGAATGAATTTGTCCATGAGAAAATTCACGATGAAGTAAGGGAAGTCTACCCGGATGGTCTGCATCGAGCACTGGCTGACGGACTTGGCGGCGAAGGCTTTGCTATTCGTACAGCTACACTGGATCAGCCTGAACACGGATTAAGTGATGAAGTGCTGAATTCCACGGATGTGCTTATATGGTGGGGACATATGGCACATGATCGCGTAAGCGATGAGATCTCACAGAAGGTCGCGCAGCGAGTGCTGAACGGAATGGGAATGATTGTGCTCCATTCAGGTCACTTCTCCAAACCATTCAAAGCACTGATGGGAACCAGTTGCGATCTGAAATGGCGTGTAGCTGACGAGCAGGAAATTGTATGGTGTGTTAACCCGTCTCATCCGATTGCAGATGGCATTGAAGGCAAGATTATATTGGAAAAAGAAGAGATGTACGGTGAGTTCTTCGATATTCCAGTACCGGATGAACTGGTGTTTGTGAGCAACTTCCAGGGTGGAGAAGTATTCCGGAGTGGATGCACGTTCCGGCGTGGTGAAGGTAAAATCTTTTATTTCCGACCGGGTCATGAGACGTATCCGACCTATTACAAACCGGAAATATTGAGAGTAATCAGTAACGCAGTGAAATGGGCATATCCTGCCCGCAGCTTTAAGCCGGAATTTGGCAAGAGCGAACCTGTAAGACCATTTGGTGGCGTGCTGGTTTAATTCACTAACTCAATCGTGAAATGGAAATTATAAGTTATATTCAATAAGAACCCTTCTCCGAGTCAATGATGACTGTGGCAGTTGGGTTCTTTTTGGGTAAGATAGTACTATGGTGATGTTATACGATATTTCCCATGGTTACGACGCAGCGTGTAATGTATACTGGGATGTATGATCCATTTTGGATGTTATGCTTCTAAAATTTAAACTTTTTAGTTGCAGACGTTTTCTTTGAAGCTTAAATATGTTATTATGAAATATACTAACAAAATGTAAGTTGATTTGAGTGATCTCTAAAGAGGTGATTAATGTGGAAGGTCAAGACTTGCGGATGTGTCCGCGTTTTGAGACGGCGTTTTCTTTTTTGGGCAAGCGCTGGAATGGTTTAATTATTCAAACGTTGATGAGTGGTTCGAAGCGATTCAAGGATATCTCCAATCTGATCCCATCCATGAGTGATAAGATGTTATCCGAACGGATGAAAGATCTGGAGAGTGAAGGTATTCTGGTTCGTCACGTCTATCCCGAGACGCCGGTTCGTATTGAATATGAACTGACGGATAAAGGTAGAGCGCTCCAGCCTGTCATGAATCAAATTCAAGATTGGGCTGAGAAGTGGGTTGACTAACGTATAAGCAATATCACCCACTTTCGTTGCATGAATGACATAGACTCCTGATTTCCGTGGAAATCAGGGGTTTTTGTCTTAAGTATAACGTGGATTGGCGTTTTTCTCTTGGGCGGTGCACATGTTGTCATGAGTTGTAGTATAATCTATAGAAAATGGCCACAGACGGCCGGAGCGAAGGAGGCCCACTTGTCATGAGAGAAGAAAGCTTATCCCGTGAAGTACGCTACGGCAAGAAAGATATTGCAGAACTTGAGAGCGCATCCATTCAGGTCCATCTAATCTACAAAAAAGCTGCAGAGTTATTCAAGCGTACAGCATATTCCCGTTCGGTTAAGGATGATCTAGTCGAAGTGAATACACATTCTGTGAACAGCGATGGTCCGAGATTTGCTCCGGCGGTGCTGCAAAAATGGATTCAAACATCCAGGGGCTGGAAGTGTATCGGATGTGAATTGAGACAACCTGATTCAACGATGTCTCAGATGGAAGAAACAATCCATAAAAAGCGGTTGGTTCTGGATGTGGGAGAGGGTCGGTGGGTTCAGGCAGAAATGCTGATTCAGGCGGTTGTCTGGTCTCAATATGAGAAGATTCGAATGTTTGCACCATGGCTTGGTGATGAACCCTTTTATAGCGTTCAGGAACTGGATGTCATTGCCCGTTATATTGTACCAACCTATTTCTCGGAACGGCCTTTGCATGAGCAAGGGAAGGTATTCAAGGTACATCAACAGTATGGGCAGATTCCGTTGTATCAGGAGTATGTAGACGCACCTTCATGTTGCGTGCAGGTGGACGGTGGATTGCTTGAAGGGCGATTGCTGACAGGTGTATACGTGTCTGAGGAACAGTTCTTTGGACTTAATCCATATCTGAAAGATGGCGATGGAGGACGGACATACATGCAGGCTTGTGTCCAGTAACCGCATAAGCAATGAGATCTGAAAATTGATTAAGATTGGAGAGCCTGTGTGCAGGCTCTCTTTCTTGTACAAGCCCTATTTAGAGAGGACACCCTATAAAAGTAACGGCTTTGACACTTTTTTTTGCCGAAGGTTGTGCCATAATAGAGGTTATGGACAACAGGGTGAATGATTTTACGCAGGGTGGTGTTACCTACATGATGAAGAAAATCCCCGGTTACATAGGTGTATGTTTGCTCCTACTGGCGATCTTGGCTGGTTGTAGTGAGACACAGCCCTCTGAGCAGCCAATTGTCAAAGAGACAGAAACAGCGAATACAATTACAGTGGCTGTAGATGGCAGTACGTTTTTGCCTGATGCAACCAAGTCCATTAAGCGCGATTTTAGCGAGGGTTTGACACTCAAAAAAGCATTACTTAATAGCGGGCTGGTTGATTTTACGGCAGATGGCAAACGGATTCAATCCGTCGGTGAAGTGTCTCTGGATTCTTCGCTTAGCTGGGCTGTCAAATTGAATGGCAAGGATATTGAACAGGAAGATTGGGATATGGAGCTTCATGCCAAAGATGAAGTGATTATTTACGTGAAAGCCGCTGACAGTGGGGGAGATGGCGTTGCATATCAGACAACGTTACTCAAGGTTAGCGGTGGAAACATTATGCCAACCCTCAATCGTCAATATGCCGGAGTCTACGTTCAAGAGTGCACCGTTCGCGATGTGTTGAAGTCCAGCGGGATTGTAAGAATGTCGGAGAATAACAAATTCGTCGTTTCGGTCGAGAATGTCACACCTCGCATGAATGAGCGGTGGGTTATCATGGTGAATGACAAAGAATTAATGGAAAATGGGTTGGACATGAAATTGAATCCACGTGATGCGGTGAAGCTTGAATTGACCAATGCATCCTAAGTATACCAAGAAGCCCAATCTCTAATTAGAGAACTGGGCTTTTTGCATTTAAAATATATAAGCAACATCCGATCAGCATAATCAAATATTAAATACGACAGATCTCGTTCGGGCAAAGTTCACAGTGACAGATGCCTTGCAGCATCTTCAGATCTTTGATGACGATCATGCCGTTGTCATATTCGATTGCATCTTTCTTGCGCAGATCGCTTAACATGCGGTTTACACTTTCACGGGTAGCTCCAATCATATTGGACAGGTCCGTATGGGTAATTTTTTTGTGAATAATGACATGTTCTCCATGAGGCTCACCATACGAATTCGACAACCGAATGAGGGTGGAGCAGAGTGCCCCCGGTTTCCCATATAACATGAGATCCCGGAACTTGGTCTGTGTTAACCGGTGGTGGATGCCCATCCATTTCATAAAGTCTATCGCAAAGTCACAATGCTGGCAGATTAACATCTCCAGATCCTTATGCTCCAGTACACCGATTTCACTATCCTCTAATACTTCCGCTGAGAAGCTATGCTTAGAGCCAAAGAAGGGATCAGCCTGCCCGATCATATCACCGGATTGATACATGTACATGATCAGTTCCTTGCCTTCATCCGTGGATTTGGTGATCTGGGCACGACCCCGTTTCATATAATAAAGTTTGTCAGAGATGTCGCCTTCCCAGTACAGATGTGTACCTTCCGGATAAGTTCTATCTTTCATGGTAACCAGCAGATGGTTGAAATTCGCTTCCGAGAAACAGTTTGTATTACCGCGCTTTTCCAGTACAGTGGTTAGTTCTCTCATAAGTATCTCCCCTTTATGTCCATCGGACGACCTTCTGTAGTAAGCAGTAGCCTCCGAGGTTCGCCGCAAACCGTTGCCGTCCTGATCAGGGTCATCTCGGCCGGGAGGAAGGACGGTACAAATTGCGGTGGTTCAATTTTTAAGTTCAGTATATACCTAATCTTACCGTTTGAGGGGGAAGGAAAGGGGGCAAAAATGACAAAATTTCAAACATTGTGATTAAATTCACTTTTGATGGAGAGGATGAATTGTATAGCCCTATATTTTAAATAGGAAGCGAAAATGGTCTTATGAAGGACACTACAAAACTTAAATTAAATTTGTTATACTTTGTGAAAAAAATCACATATTTAACCTTTTACCCATGGTACGATGTGAATGTAAAGAAGAGAGACAAACCAATACGAACCTTTAGGAGGATGAGGGAGATGGCTGTAAAGAACGAAGTCGCCCCAGCAAAAGAACCGACAGCAGGTCAGTATATTCAAACGTTAATTGACAAAGCGAATAAAGCACACGCCGCATTCATGAAGATGGACCAGAAGCAGATTGACCGGATTGTGCAAGCAATGGCTCTTGCGGGGTTAGATAAACACATGATGCTCGCCAAGATGGCCGTAGAAGAAACAGGCCGCGGAGTATATGAGGATAAAATCACCAAAAATATATTTGCTACAGAATATGTGTATCATAGCATTAAATATGACAAAACGGTAGGAGTAATTGAAGATAATGAGTACGAAAGCTTCCAGAAAATTGCGGAGCCGGTTGGGATCATCATGGGGATCACCCCAGTAACGAACCCAACATCAACAACGATGTTTAAAGCACTGATCTCCATCAAGACACGTAACCCGATTATCTTTGGTTTCCATCCATCTGCACAGAATTGTAGCCGGGAAGCTGCCAAAATCCTGCGTGATGCAGCGGTGAAACATGGTGCACCAGCAGATTGTATTCAGTGGATTGATGATCCTTCCATGGATCGTACAAATGAACTGATGAATCACAATGATGTGGCTCTTATTCTGGCAACAGGCGGATCCGGCATGGTACGCGCAGCGTACAGCTGTGGTAAACCTGCACTGGGCGTAGGACCGGGTAACGTACCTTGCTTTATCGAGAAAAGCGCGGATATCAATCAGGCAGTAACGGATTTGATCCTGTCGAAGTCTTTCGACAACGGTATGATCTGTGCTTCCGAGCAAGCAGTCATCATTGAAGAACCAATCTTTGATCAAGTGAAGAAAAAAATGATCGCAAATGGCTGTTACTTTGTTAACAAAGATGAAGCAGCAAAATTGACGGCAGGTGCAATTAATGCTGAGAAATGTGCGGTGAATCCTGCGATTGTTGGTCAATCTGCGGTAAGCATTGCGAAGTTGTGCGGGATTGAAGTTCCGGCAGGCACCAAAATTCTTGTGGCCGAGATTGAAGGTGTAGGTACCAAATTCCCATTGTCGGCTGAGAAATTAAGTCCGGTACTGGCCTGTTACAAAGTTAAAACGGCAGCAGAGGGCATTGAGCGTGCAGCAGAAGTGGTTGCTTTTGGCGGCATGGGTCACTCCTCGGTTATCCACTCAACAAATGAAGAAGTGATCGGCAAATTCGCAGATCGTCTGCAAACCGGACGGATTATTGTGAACTCACCATCCACACACGGTGCCATCGGGGATATCTACAACACAAACATGCCATCGTTGACACTGGGATGCGGATCATACGGACGTAACTCGACTTCTTCCAACGTAACCGCTGTGAACTTAATCAATGTGAAAAGGGTGGCTCGCCGTACCGTGAATATGCAATGGTTCAAAGTGCCGAACAAAGTTTACTTCGAAAAAGGGGCAACGCAGTATCTTGCCAAAATGCCTGACATCACACGGGTCGCAATTATCACGGATGCCATGATGGTGAAACTTGGATATGTTGAAAAGGTAGAACACTATCTGCGTCAACGCCAAATGCCAGTAGCGATCGAAGTATTCTCTGATGTAGAGCCAGACCCATCCACAACAACGGTAGATCGCGGAACCGAAATGATGCGCCGCTTCCAGCCAGACTGCATTATTGCACTCGGCGGTGGATCACCGATGGATGCTGCGAAAGCGATGTGGTTGTTCTATGAATATCCGGACACGGACTTCAATGACCTGAAACAAAAATTCATGGATATCCGCAAACGGATCTACAAATATCCACGTCTCGGCGTAAAAGCGAAATTTGTAGCGATTCCAACGACATCCGGTACAGGTTCCGAAGTGACATCGTTCGCGGTTATCACAGATAAAAATCAAGGGAACACCAAATATCCGTTGGCCGACTATGAGCTGACACCGGACGTAGCCATTGTTGATCCGGAGTTTGTATACTCCCTGCCTAGAACAGCCGTTGCGGATACAGGTATGGACGTACTGACTCACGCAATTGAAGCTTATGTATCTGTTATGGCTAATGATTACACGGATGGACTCGCGATCAAAGCCATTCAACTGGTGTTCCAATACTTGGAGCAATCGGCACTGCAAGGTGACAAACTGGCGCGTGAGAAAATGCATAATGCTTCCACCATTGCCGGTATGGCGTTTGCCAATGCATTCTTGGGCATAAACCACAGCTTGGCGCACAAATGGGGCGGTCAGTATCACACCGCACACGGACGTACCAATGCAATCCTGATGCCGCACGTTATTCGTTACAACGCGAAAAAACCGACCAAATTTGCATCGTTCCCGAAATATTCGCACTTTGTAGCGGATGAGCGGTATGCCGAGATTGCCCGGATTCTGGGATTGCCTGCACGTACGACAGAAGAAGGCGTAACCAGTCTCATCAATGCCATTCGCAAACTGAACAAAACATTGGGCATTGAAGAATCGTTCCAGGAAATCGGATTTGATGCCAAAGACTTTGAAGCACATGTGGATTATCTGGCTGACCGTGCCTTCGAAGACCAATGTACAACCGCCAATCCGAAGTTGCCGCTGGTAACTGAACTGGCTGATGTATACCGCAACGCTTTCTACGGAAAGTTTGAATAACCTTAATTAGAACGAAGAGAATGCCTTACGGCAAGAAGATCAGGGTTCCCCGAGTGGGGAGCCCCGATTGCCGTCTTTCAAACCATAAAAAGAGGGCAGAAAAACAGAAGAGCGAAGCATCTGTTTTTCAGGAGTATTTTAAGATTTGGTTTGCTCCGAGCATAGAGGAGCAAAAGGGTTTTATAGAGGTTACACGGAATCCGTGATGTGGCCGTTTGAGCCAGATGTTCACACAACAGCAGAGGGACAGAAAAAACCTAAAAAGCGAAGCATGCGTCTTTAAAATAAATTTTGAACTTTATTGTTTTATCAGTTGAACTACACATGTACACGATAACGGAGAGGAGAGAAAAAACCTGAAGAAGCGGAGCGGTCGCCTTTATCAACGGATTTTCACCTTTGAAAAAGTGAATCAAAAAATCCGGGGATAACAGCGATCGGAAGGTTATTCTCTCCTTGTAGTGTCCAGTGTACACCACCTATGGTTCATTCTGCTTTTTTCAGCAAATTTAATTAATGAGCAACAATTGTAAGGTTGTTCTGACACGCAGTGATCCTGTGTAAAGATTCCGGTTCAATGGGACACAGCGCATGTGGAGTGAGTTAGTTCACTGACTTTGTGACAAAAATCACAGATGATGAAAGTGCCAAGTCGTATACTGAAAATGTAAGAAAAACATTCATACCGCGGTTCCGGTTCCCAAGTAGAGAGAACATGTTCCGGTTTATGTGAAACAATTCACATTAATCGCGGCTCTGGGCACACAATGCTACGAATGAAGCAAGATGTTATGTGTCCAGAAATCCAAATTAGTGGAGGGATTAAGATGTCGGTGATTGAAAAAGATGTCAAACAACAAACAGGCTGGAGAAACTTTACCAAAGGAACATGGACCAAATCCGTAGATGTGAATGATTTTCTGGCGCACAACTTGACTCCGTATTACGGCGATGAAGCATTTCTCGCAGGTGCAACCCAGAACACCAAAGAATTGTGGGATATCGTATCTGATCTGACCAAAAAAGAACGGGATAACGGTGGTGTCCTTGACGTTGATGTGAACACACCAGCGACGATTGTTTCACACCAACCAGGTTATCTGGATCAATCCAAAGAGCAGATTGTCGGTGTTCAGACCGATGCTCCGTTCAAACGTTCCATTCAACCAACAGGTGGAATCCGGATGATGATTGATGCATGTGAAGCATACGGCTTCGAATTGCCTCAAGGCGTCATTGATATATTTACTAACATTCGCAAAACACATAACCAGGGTGTATTCGATGCTTATACTTCCGACATGCGTGCAGCGCGTAAAGCAGGGATAATCACAGGTCTGCCAGATGCGTATGGCCGTGGCCGGATCATCGGTGACTATCGTCGTGTAGCTTTGTACGGAGTAGACTTCCTGATCCGTAACAAAAAAGGCGAATTGAACGCACTCGAAGTTGATGTCATTGACGAAGATGTCATTCGTCTGCGGGAAGAATTGTCCGAGCAGATTCGTGCATTGCAAGAATTGAAGCAATTGGGTGATATGCACGGGTTCGATATTTCCTTGCCAGCGACAACAGCAAAAGAAGCATTCCAATGGTTGTACTTCGGTTATCTTGCTGCCATCAAAGAACAGAACGGTGCTGCGATGTCCCTGGGACGTGTATCTTCTTTCCTGGATATCTACATTGAACGTGACCTGCAAGAAGGCCTTTTGTCCGAAGAACAGGCTCAGGAATTGGTTGACCATTTCGTAATGAAACTGCGGATTGTCAAATTCCTGCGTACACCGGACTACAACGAACTGTTCAGTGGAGATCCAACATGGGTGACGGAGTCCATCGGCGGTATGTCTGTGAATGGTGAAACACGCGTAACCAAAAACAGCTTCCGTTTCCTGCATACACTGCACAATCTGGGACCTGCACCAGAACCAAACCTGACTGTACTCTGGTCCACGAAACTCCCAGAAGCATTCAAAGATTATTGCAGCAAAGTATCCATTGAAACCAGTTCAATCCAGTATGAAAATGATGATCTGATGCGTCCAATCTACGGAGACGATTACGGTATTGCTTGCTGTGTATCGGCGATGAAGATCGGTAAACAAATGCAATTCTTCGGCGCTCGTGCCAACCTGGCCAAAGCTCTCTTGTACGCGATCAATGGTGGTCGTGACGAGAAATCCGGAGCACAGGTCGGACCTGAGTATCCTGCGATTACAAGCGAAGTGCTGGATTACAATGAGGTCATGAAACGTTTCAAACCAATGATGGAGTGGCTGGCGAAGCTGTACATGAACACCCTTAACGTCATTCACTACATGCACGACAAATATAGCTATGAGCGTATCGAAATGGCGTTGCATGACCGTGACATTGTACGTACGATGGCTTGTGGTATCGCGGGTCTGTCGGTTACAGCAGATTCACTGAGTGCAATCAAATATGCCAAAGTAAAACCAATTCGTAACGAACAAGGCATCGCTGTTGATTTCGAAATCGAAGGAGACTTCCCTTGTTACGGTAACAATGAAGATAGCGTAGACAGCATTGCTGTTGAACTGGTTGAGAGCTTCATGGGCATGATTCGCAAGCACAAAGCTTACCGTAACGCAATACCAACGCAATCCGTTCTGACGATCACTTCCAACGTGGTATATGGTAAGAAAACAGGGACTACACCGGATGGTCGTAAAGCGGGTGAACCATTTGCTCCAGGTGCGAACCCAATGCATGGTCGTGATAAAAAAGGTGCACTGGCATCCCTTGGCTCTGTAGCCAAATTGCCTTATGAACACAGTCTTGATGGTATTTCCAATACCTTCTCCATCGTGCCAAAAGCATTGGGTAAAGAGGAGACTACACGTAAATCCAATCTGACTGCGATGATGGACGGTTACTTTGGTCAAAACGCTCATCACCTGAACGTTAACGTATTTGATCGTCAGCAATTAATTGATGCGATGGATCACCCGGAAAATTATCCGCAACTGACTGTACGGGTATCCGGATATGCGGTTAACTTCATTAAACTGACTCGTGAACAACAGTTGGATGTTATCAACCGTACGTTCCACGGTTCGATGTAAGTGATTTGCAAGTAGAAGACCGCTAGAGCAAGGCATTCCAAATCATATTAAACGCACAGCGGATGCGGATACAGAAAGGAAGAGGCAGCATGGTTAACGGACATATTCATTCACTCGAAACTTTCGGGACGGTTGACGGCCCAGGCATCCGCTTTGTGCTTTTTATGCAAGGATGTCTACTGAAATGTCAGTATTGCCACAACCCTGATACATGGGCGCTGGATGGCGGAAAAGAAATGACACTTGAGGAGGTACTGGCTGAAATTGAGCCTTACCTATCCTACTACCGCAGCTCTGGAGGCGGACTTACGGTATCTGGCGGAGAACCAACGTTACAGGCCCACTTTGTAGGTGAAATCTTCAAAGAAGTGAAGCGCCGCTGGGGATTGCATACGACACTGGACAGCAACGGATTTAACGAACCGGAACGGATTCACGATCTGTTGGATCACACAGACCTGGTTCTGCTGGATCTCAAGCATATTGATGACGAGAAACATATCAAGCTGACAGGCAAATCCAATGAGAGAACGTTAAAAACGGCCAAGTGGTTATCGGAGCAAGGTCGGAAAATGTGGATACGCCACGTGTATGTGCCTGGTATTCATAACGAGGAAGAGGATCTGCTTAACCTCGGACGGTTTATTGGAACATTAAATGGCGTCGAGAAGTTCGAAATTCTTCCATACCATCAGATGGGGATCTACAAATGGGAAGCGCTCGGCAAAGTATATCCACTGGATGGTGTTCCTTCGCCAAGTGAAGAAGAAGTGGAGCGGGCGTATCGCCTGATCGAACAAGGTCGCCAGGAAACGGCTGGCGTGGCTTGTTCCGGTAAGTGATCAAAAGGTTGTTCTGTCATCGGAGTGGCAAGTGTAAATATTCTTGAGTTCAACGTATATACCAACCAAGCAGTCCTTGCGAACCTACTTCGCAGGGGCTGTTTTTGTTGCTCCTTAACATATGGCAAGGGTGATTATTGGTTCAGTGAAGGATTTTATCCCTCCATTGATGAATTGTCATCCTTACGATGTAAGCTCGGGCTTTTTATAATCAGAGTGTAAAGCCAAATGCTCAATATCTTGAGGAGGGTCAACCAGATGAAAAAAGGAATGACATTACTGCTTTCATTATTACTTATCACTTCATGGACTTTGGCGGGATGTGCAAGCTCAAGTAACGAGCCACAACAGGGCGCAGGCAATACACCAGTGGAGGAGACAAGTAAGGAACCGGTTGAGATGCTTCTCCGTCACACGCAGGTGGGAGCCGACAAACAGAAAAGACTGGCCATTCTGCAGGATGTTGTGGACAAAGTTGAAGGTGAGATACCCAATCTGACCTTTACGCTGGATGGCGTTGAATCCGATGTGAATCGCAAGGAGAAGCTTCGCGGGGAGATGGCGGCAGGTAACCCACCGGATATATTTGAACTGTTTGGTAGCCCGGATTCCAAAGTGTATGCCAAGGAAGGTATGCTGCTTGATCTGACCCCGATCCTGCAAGAACTGGGCATTCAGGACCAGTTTACATCCCTTGAACCGTTTACGTATGAAGGCAAAGTATACGGACTGCCGATTGGCGGTTCGGGCGAAGGTTTTTTCTATAATAAAGAGTATTTTGAACAAAAAGGATGGAAAGCGCCAACCACCATGGCTGAGCTGGATAATATACTGGCCGAGATCAAGGCTGATGGCAAAGTGCCGCTTGCTTCTGCATCCAAGGCAGGCTGGGTTCCGCTTATGTTAACGAACCACTTGTGGTCCCGCTATGCCGGGCCTGAGATTACCGCAAAGTTTGCAACAGGTGAAGCGAAGTGGACCGACCCGGGTGTTGTCCAAGGTTTTGCCAAACATAAGGAATGGGTGGATAAAGGTTATTTCAAAAAAGGTGAACTGGGCTTTGAGTATGCCGAATATACCACGCAATTTACAAGCGGAGAAGCGGTGTTGATGTATGACGGAACGTGGAAATCATCTGTATTCAAGGAAGGTCAGAGCGGTGAATCGCTCATTGGCAAGGTTGGATTCTTCAATATGCCTCCGGTAGAGAACGGCGCAGGCGATCAGACATCTTTGATGAGAGATGTGAACAATGGATACGGATTCTCGGCGGCAGTGGCGGATGACCCGCAGAAGCTGGAAGCCGTGAAAGCTTTTATCAAAAATTTTTACAATGAAGATATGCAGGTCCGTGGCCTTGTGGAAGATGGTGTGTTGCCTGCGATGAAGCTGGATGAGAAGGTGCTGACTGATAGCATTACCGATGATCTAATGAAAGAAATTGTGGCCGTGCTTAATGCGTCCCAGACGTCATTCCCGGCATTTGATGCACTCGTTCAGGCCGATGTGACGACAGAGATCAGCAATCTGCAAATCCAGAAGTTGATTGGTGGACAGACCACGCCAGAGAAAATGGCAGAAGAATTGCAAAAGGTGCAGGAGGAAGCGAACGCTTCCGTAGAATGAATCAATCCAAGCTGAAACTGCGATCGTTGAAGTGACTGAAGGAGGCTGACCATGAATACTTCACTCCGCAGCCCGTTAATCTATACGCTGTTTGTACTTCCGGCCTTAATTCTGTTTGTGATGTTCTTCCTATATCCCATTGGCAGCTCCTTATATTACAGTCTGACAAGTTGGAATGGGGTATCGACTGAGCCGCGTTTTGTGGGCTTATCCAACTATGTGAAGGCATTGACCGATGAACGATTTTGGATTTCCACACGGAATAATGGCTTTTTCATCGGATTTTCGGTACTGATTCAGGTACCCCTGATTGTCCTGTTTTCGCTTCTGATTGCCAATGTGAAAAGGCTAAAAGGTCTGTATAAAACAGCTGTTTTTTTACCATCCATCATGTCCACCGCCGTGATCGGTATCTTGTGGGGGTTCATCTATGAACCCAATATCGGACTGTTAAATAAAATTCTTCATGTGCTGGGCATCGATCCAATCTACTGGTTATCGGATAACCGATTTGCCATGTTGTCCATTTTGGTGACCAACGCCTGGCAGTGGACGGGGTTTTACATTGTCATGGTGCTGGCGGCCATACTGGCGATTCCCCGTGATCTGGATGAAGCAGCTGCAATCGATGGGGCAACGGCAGTGCAAAGAGCAATGCGAATTACGTTGCCGCTGATCCGGCCGATCATTTCAGTGGTGATCATGTTATCCATTGCAGGTGCCATGAAAGCAGCAGACATCGTGATTGTCATGACCAAAGGTGGGCCCGCTGGGTCCACCGAGGTTCTGGCCACATACATGATCAAATACGCGATTACCAACTTCAAATATGGCTATGGCAATACCATTGCAGTGCTGATCTTTGCTCTGACGCTTGTGCTCACCGCGGTGTATCAACTGCTGGTAGCGAGAAAGAGTGAGAAGGTGGAATATTGATGGCGAAAAACATAAAAAGCAGTATACCTCATGTGTTGTTAATGTTGTACTTGATTGCAATTTTGTTTCCCTTTTTATTTGTAATCTTCTCTTCCTTTAAGCAGGATAACAATGAAATTGCCCTGAATCCATTTGGTCTGCCTACAACATGGGAGTTTAACAATTACGTGGAGGCCTGGGTGAATGCAAAGATTGGCACGTATTTCTGGAACAGCCTGTACATATCGGTTTTGTCATCCGCATGTACGATTGTGCTCGGTGCCATGTTTGCTTTTGCCGTAACCCGGATGAGACACCGGAGATGGAGCCTGTTTCTGTACAGCCTGATTCTGGCGGGTATGCTTATTCCCAACAATGCACTCATGCTGCCGATCTATCTGCTTGTTCGCAAAATGGGCATATTGGATACACACCTGGCACTGATCGTGCCCTATGTGGCCAATGCGATCCCTTTTACCATTATTATACTGGCGGCTTTTATGCGTTCACTGCCTGGCGAAATTGAGGAAGCGGCGGTCATGGACGGCTTGAGGGCCCCGGGTATCTTTGCTAAAATAGTGATACCTCTTACGGTTCCGGCTATTGTTACCGTTTTTATCGTTAATTTCCTCGGCAACTGGAATGAATTTTTACTCGCCAACTATTTCTTATCCACCGATAAGTTGCGTACGCTGCCAGTGGGCATGGTCCAGTTTCGGGATCAATATCAGATGAACTATGCCCAGATGTCGGCAGGTATTGTATACAGTGTTGTACCTGTACTTGTGATCTACGCTATACTCCAGGAGAAGATTATTGAAGGCGTAACTGCAGGTGGTGTCAAAGGTTAATACCATGAACCAGTGGATAGGGAGAACGGGATATGAACTTGCGAATGAAGCTGGCCTTGGCATTTCTGCTGCTGATCATTGTACCGATGTGTGCGCTGGGCATTGGCATGTTTCTGGTCACATCACATACGATTGAGAAAAAATACAATCAACAGGCCGAATATGCGCTTCAGGCCATTAGTTACAATATCGAGAATGTATTTCAGCAGATTAATAATGTGACCGACAACGGGATAGCGACATCAGTTTTTCAAATGGCACTGAATGCCAAAGATCCGACCAAGCAGGATCTGGGAACCGGTAATCAGTTATCCCTGAATGCCAGCCAGCGCAATTTCCGTTCCCTTCTATATAATTATCCGTTCATCAGTTATGCCTTTTTATATGATTTGCGTTCGTCCGAGAACAATCAGATTGTCTCCATTTTCACCAAAGAAAATTTTCAAGCCCTTCCTTTTCAACAATTCAAAGTACATCCCTTATTCAATGAAATTCAGCAACTTAATGGCGTGCCCAAATGGCTTGCACCTTTGGAATATCCCGAATTAACCGGGGTAGAACCTGTCTTCACCCAGATCAGACTGGTCAAAGAACTCAGTTATTTTCAAAATATCGGCGTGCTTGTTGTTCAGATCAAAAAAGGAGAGATTGACCGGATTTTCCGTCACCTGCAAATCAGCGATTCGGCACAAGATACGTCTTTCCTGTTAATTAACGAAGAAGGGCTGATCGTCTATGATCCTGCGGGTCGGTATAACGGTGAGAACATGCAAAACCTTGGTGCTGAATCGGGCAGTTATGGTCCCGGCTTTAACAGCGTCAGAACGGTCTTTGACGGTAAGGAGAGCATCATTTCGCAATATCATCTGAAGAACTATAACTGGAGTCTCGTCAGTGTGACTTCATGGGAAGCCTTATCTGCGGAAACGAATGCCTTTGCAGGCTGGTCTGTCATTATTATTCTGTCGTGCCTGTTCGCCGCCATGATCTTTAATCTTTTTTTCATGAATCGTATTACGGGCAACATTGCTGTACTTGTAAGATTTATGCGTCGTGTGGATGATGGTGATTTTAATGCGAGGGTGGAAGGAAAAGGTTTTGACGAGATGCAGCTGCTTGCGCAAGGATTCAATGAGCTATTGGATCGTATCGGGGGATTATTCCGTCGTGTTCGTGCAGAGCAGGAGCAGAAGGCGCAGGCAGAACTACGTGTACTACAAGCCCAGATCAAACCCCATTTCCTGTTCAACACATTGGAATCAATCAATGGCTTGGCACTACGCGGTGAAGGGCGCAAAGTAAGCGAGATGGTGACCAGACTGGGCAATATGCTTCGGATCAGCATTCAGGATCAGGAGGAGATTCCGCTGGGTGAGGAAATAAGGCATTTGCAGAGTTATCTGGAGATTCAACAGTACAGGTTCAGTGATTTGTTCACCTATGAGATTGACATTCCACCCCATCTATACAGTTCAATTCTGCTCAAACTGACCCTCCAGCCTCTGGTGGAAAATAGCATTCAACATGGATTTGAGGGGATCACCTATCCAGGTGTACTGCGGATAAGCTCCTATGCAGAACGAGGTCAACTTGTGTTATGTGTTGAGGATAATGGGATCGGTATTCCCCAGGAAATGCTCGCACGATTTGAGTATATGGCAGCAGATCCGCCGGAAGATATGCTGGCGAAAGGGGCGGAATCATTATCGTCCATAACAGAACGCCGGGGATTGGGATTACGAAGTGTAGCAGATCGAATTCGTATTCAATATGGGGCCGGGTATGGCATATTTATATGTTCAGCACCGGGGTATGGCACAGTTATTCGATGCATCATTCCATTATATGAGCAGGAGGAAGCCGGATGAATCTGACTGCAATGCTGGTTGACGATGAGCTCCCGATTCTGGAGAATCTGAACTACATTTTACCCTGGGAAGAGATGGGGATTGAAATCACAGGTACTGCGAGAAGCGGGGCAGAGGCGTTGGGGAAAGTAACAGAAAGTCATCCGGACATTCTCTTGTGTGATATTCGGATGCCGTCCATGGATGGATTGGAACTCATTCGTTTGCTGCGAGAGCAGGGGGAAACGTGCGAGATTATTTTGCTGACCGGGTATCAGCAGTTTGAGTATGCTCGTACCGCTATTCAATATAACGTTCATGAATACATATGCAAGCCCATTGATTATTTGAATCTGGAACATAAACTGCGTGAGCTTGCCGGGCAGATCCAGAAGAGACGTCTGGAAAACGAATCACAACGTTATCGGAGCCAAGAGATGGAAAGCTGGATCAGACACAAACAGTTGATTGACCTGTTGCGAGGAGAGGCACCGTTGAAGATTGCCTATCCTGCTTCTGTTCCTGAATTTATAACAACTGCTGTAACGTATACGTTGCTACTTGTGGATGCGGTCGGATATTTTCGCCATTCTATCGGCTGGTCTGAGCTTCAACATGAGCGATGGCATGAGACCGTAAGTTCCAGACTTAGGGAAGTGGCAGAGAGAAGTGCGGGGAACTGTCAGATTCTTTCGACTCGCAAAGGTGAGTGGTGCATCCTGCTGGAGGCATCGGGTGAATGGCAACGTGGTTCAGAGGAACTGGCCCATCAACTGTGTCTCGAATTGAATGCGATATTATCCTTGGATTCAAGTTTGAAGGTCAGGGTTGTTCAAGATATTGTGCCCGTTAACCTGGAAAGTAAAATTCTGGAGCGATATCAGCATTGTCAAAAAATACTGATGTCCCATTCGGAGAGCGAAGACAGGGTGCTGAAGACGAGTTGTCCCGAAACCACCTTATCGTATGATCATACGGCCTCGAAAGGGGCTAACTCATGGATTACAAGAGAAGATATGGAGCTTGTTACTCGGTGGATTCGGCAAGGGAACAAGCAGGGGTTACGAGAAGTGTTGGATCGGCTTAAACAGCGAATGGGGAATTCAGAAGAATCCTTCAACAGGATAGATGAAACCAATTTTCGGTTTATGCTTGTACACATGCTTCGGGAACTGCGTGAAGTGCAGGCCATCGCTGAAGAACACGAAGTGAATTATTGGAATGCACTGCAAGGAGCGGTCTCCATGAGGGAGCTCCTTGAACTTGCAGAGGTCATCACCCATGCCTGTCAGAGCAAACAAACGCAGCCACGTCCTTCCGTATCGGAACTGATCCTGTCTGCATGTGAGTATATGGACGCACGACTGCAACAGGACTTGGGGATAGATGAAGTCTCCGATTGGCTCGGAATCAGCCCGGGATACTTCTGCCAGCTGTTTAAAACCCAAATGGGTGTTACTTTTGTGGAATACATGACCCAGAAACGGATGGAAAGTGCTGCTTTATTGTTGACTACAACCGAATGGAGCATTACAGCGATTGGGGAAGCAACAGGTTTCAAGGAGCGTCGTTACTTCTCCAAGGTGTTTCATAAACACTTTCACATGAAACCTTCCGAGTACAGACAGAGTAATCGAATGGGTTCGCAGTGACAAGGGAAACGAGAGGAGAGGTCGGATGAAACCCCTGTATGATCTGACGTTGGAGCAAAAGGTAGGCCAATTGTTGATGTGTGGATTTCATGGTCAGCACGCAGATGAACAGATTATTCACTTAATTCGTGACTATCACGTCGGGGGCGTCATTTATTTCCGGCGCAATGTCGAAAGTGTAGATCAATTGACACGGCTGTCCGCCGAACTGCAAGATCTGGCTGCCGAAGCGGGGGCCTTACCACTTATGATTTCGGTGGACCAGGAAGGTGGCATGGTTGCACGGATTGACAAAGAGGGAATGACTCAAGTACCGGGGAATATGGCACTTGGTGCGACAGGCAATCCGGAATATACCCTGACGTGTGCCCAAATTCTGGGGCGTGAGTTAAAAAACATCGGTATCGATATGAACCTTGCGCCAGTGATCGACGTGAATAACAACCCGCTGAACCCGGTCATCGGTGTACGTTCGTATGGTGAACATGCTGAAAGTGTGGCCGCTCATGGCGTAGCAGCCATCACCGGATATCAATTACAGGGCATAGCTGCTACTGCCAAACATTTTCCGGGACACGGAGATACCGCCGTAGATTCTCATCTGGGTATGGTTACGGTACCTCATGATCGAAACAGGCTGGAACGGATGGAGCTGCTACCGTTCCGCCGGGCGATTGAGGCCGGGGTCGATGCTATCATGACAGCTCATGTGATGTTCCCTTCGATTGAGCCCGAGCCCATTCCGGCAACGTTGTCGCATAAGGTGTTAACGGGCCTGCTACGTGAGGAAATGGGTTTTGAAGGCATTATTATTACAGATTGTCTTGAAATGCATGCAATATCCAAGCCATATGGGGTAGCTGAAGCTGCCGTTTGTGCTGTGGAAGCAGGAGCAGATCTGATTCTGGTGAGTCATACGTTGCAAGATCAGGTTGCTGCGCTGGAAGCCATTGTGGAAGCTGTTCGAACTGGACGGATCTCGGAAGAGGTTATTCATCAGGCGGTGGAACGCATTATGACATGGAAAAGAAAGCGCAGCGGTCAGCAGATGGATCATCTGGTTTCGTCGAAAACGAATGAAACGGTTGAAGCAGCAGCTGTTGAAACTGTTCATTGCGCTGAATCCACCAAACCCAGCGCTTCCAGCAATCGAAACGAATCGATGCTGTTCAAGATTGCTTCAAGCAGTATTACTATCGTTCATAATGATGGGCTGCTGCCGTTGGACCCGGAGAAGGACGTGTGTGTCATCTGGCCTGAAGTTGTGCAACGGACAGAGGTGGATGAACCATGGTCCCATACAGAATCACTTGGTATAGCGCTATCGCAGCTGCGAGGCAGCGTTCGTGAACACAACATTACAACTCAGCCCACTCATGCTGAAGCAGATCGGATATTGGCGGAAGTGTCGGAGAGTGAGCAGGTTATCGTATGTACGTACACATCGGCGGGCCAGCTTCCGAAAGGGCAACAGTATTTGGTTGAAAAGCTTAGTGAGAATCATTCGCTGATTGTCATTGCTCTGCGCAATCCATATGATCTGCTGGAGATTCCGAGGCCAGGAAGTTATGTATGTACGTATGAGAATACATCTACAGTCGTCAAGGCATTGTCCCATGTGTTAACCGGTGGACTGCAGCCAACGGGAAGTCTGCCTGTCCGTTTGTGCTAGACCTATTCAATCTATAAATCTCTCTGCGATATGGTGCTGATTGACCATATCACAGAGAGATTTTTTTGTTGGAAGTTGCGATTGGGTAATTTTGGGATCTGATGTCAAAAAGATAATTAATAGATAACTATTTTCATAGTATTTTCCTTCTATTAAAAGTTTACAATTCTCCTCTTAACTTTTTAGCAACTTTTCCCGGTCCGAAGCGTCTAATAATATGACTTTTTGAGGGGGATATTTATAAAATGGGAGCAGAAGGAGCCAAAGACAAAGAATGAATTTGAAGAAGAAATTGTCCATACTTACCGCTTTTGCTGTTTTTCAGGCGTTTGCAGTTATTCCTGCCAATGCACAATCAGCAGATCAGAGCGATACTACACCAGTGAATACAGCCAAAGTTAAATCCGTGGAGGTTGTGAAGAAAGAACAAACCATCGCGGAATCCGAAGTGAAATCCGGAACAAACACTCCAACATCAAATAATGAAACAACTGAAGAAGTGAATCCCGAAACCGAAACCAATGTTCCTACAGCAACAGAAGTAACTCCTGTTGATCCGGTAATGGAACCAACGGATGAAGAAGGTACAGCTGAGGAAACAACAGCACCTGAGCCAGTAGAAGTGGAGCAACCGTCTACAGGAAGTTCATCTGTTGCTGGAGGCGGGGGTGGAGACCTCACTCTTTATATGAACAGTAATAAAATGATGCAAGATGGCAAAACATATCTTGCCGGACAGCCCATGGCTGTTAAAAATGGTGTATCCTATGTAGCAATCCGTGCTCTCGTTGATCGGGTTGGCTATGATGTCAAATATGATAACACAACCAAAGAAACGATCATTATTAGTGGTGAAGATGAGCTGCGTTTTAAAACAAACAGCAAGATCTATACCGTTAATGGTGTGTCCAGAACGATGAAGGGCGCGGCTTATCAACAAAAAAATACATTCATGGTGCCGTTGACTTCAATTACACAGGCTCTGGACATTACGTATAAAGTCAATCAATCTGCCAAAACGGTTGTATTGAATCTGAGTACCAAACCAGTGGCAAGTTTCACGGTACAAAAAGAGGTCTTTGCCGGAGACCAGGTAACCTACACAACCAGATCCAGCTCTCCCAAGGGACTCAGCATTGTAGATGAGCGTTGGACAGGCCGTCAGGATACATTCGACCAACCAGGCGTATACACAGTAACCTATGCGGTCCAGGATTCAAGTGGTCAATGGAGTGATCCGTATTCGGTTACGATTAAGGTTGAAAGACCGAATCTGCCTCCTGTTGCGATGTTTACGACAGATAAAGAAGAATACAAAATGGGTGAGAAAATCACTTATATTGATCAAAGCACAGATGATGAGAACGCCATTGTAAAAACAGAATGGGATAACAATGCACTTGCATTCTTTGTTCCAGGACCAAAGACCGTAACGATTACAGTTACCGATAAACATGGTGCTAGCGATAGCTATACCAAGATGATCAATATTACGGGCGAAACGCTTTACAGTTTGACTGATTTCAATCAATTGTTTACACCCGTTGGTGAGAAGTTCACCTTTGATGGTGGCGGAGTACCGGCAATGGAGAAAGTTCCTTTCACGTATTATGATGAGCCGAGTTTGCTGATCCGCAGTAACAGTCCGGAAACGGTGAATACGGAAGGCATTGTGTACAAGGAATCCTCCTTTGGACAGACACGCTTCATGATTCACCATGTGAACAACACGGGCAAAAATGTGAAAATGTACGTTGTAGCGACTAACAATAATGCTTACACGGCGTCCATTGAACAACAAAACATGGGCTTTGCGGGACCGTCACCTTTTGCAACGGTAGCAGGAAAGCTGTCCATTGATCGTTGGTTCCAATCCATGCAGAATGGTACCGGACAAAAGAAAGTGTACATTCAGCCAGGAGAAAGCAAGCTGATTCTCAATGATCTGAGTGTACTCCCGATGAAACAGGGACAAGTCATCTCCTTGTATTCGGATGTATTCAGTGACTATGAACTGGATTACAACATTATCATGATTGAAGAAAACAAGGACCCGATGGAAGTGTTGTCGAGCCTGCCGGTTCTGGATCGTGATGGTGTTCACAACCGTGGTACCTATCCAAATGCAACACGAATCATTACGTATGATCAAGAAGTAGGGTCGAAGCCTTCACGTCTGCCACTTGGAGACAATGCAAGTGATCCGAACCTTGTGGGAACGGACCCTATGGCTTACACGGAAGCTTCCAACGCAGGTAACTTTGGTGTATTGTACAAAATTACATTGAATAATGTCGCTCCGCGCACGTTGATTTCATTCAACCCTCGTGGAGGCAGATACTCAGGTGTGGCACTCGTGAATGGACAGGTCGTTCAGATTTCCACAGGTAAATCTGTAACTGCACCTAATGAGCAAAGCGTTATGTATCGCACAGGTTCGTACGGCGAGAGTGTAACCATTCTCTTCTCGGCGGCACCAGGAAGTAACTTGCCTGTTAACCTGCTGTTCACGCCGCTTCCGGCTGAAAAGTAATATCATGAACATGCACGGACGGTTTGGAGTGAAAGCTTATATCATATATACCCGTTCACCCCAAAAGTCGCCCGAACGATTGATCATCTGAACCGTCAGGAAGGGACTCCATCCACATGCAATGTCATTAGCTCCAAGCTAAACGTAATGGCAATGCATGGGTATGGAGTCCTTTTTATGTGTTGTTGGAATGACCTAACCCGGTGGCTTCGTTGACTCTAATCGTAATTTGATGCATTATTAGATGTATACAGATGAGGCAAAATGCTCGTATGACAGGAGGTGCTTTAGATCATGCTGTCGACAGAACAGATTATTTCGACCATGTCCTCACAGGGGCTCCGCATTACCGATCAGCGGAAAACGCTGGCCCGGTTATTTGCCGAGTCCCCCGGGTATCTTACACCCAAGGACGTCTATGAATATATGGGTAAGACTTACAGCGGACTGAGTTTTGACACCGTATATAGAAACTTGCGGGTGATGCAGGAACTGGGTGTACTGGAACAGGTCATCTTCGAAGATGGCGTTAAATTCAAAGCACACTGTAGTGAAGATCATCATCACCATCATATGATCTGTCTGAAGTGTCAGAAGACATATCCTATTATTTTTTGCCCGATGCAGCTTGCGGATGCGCCTGAGCAATTTCAGGTTGTGGACCACAAGTTCGAGGTGTTTGGATACTGCAAGGACTGTGCTGAGCATGCTCCTGCCAAAGCAGCGTCGGGACATCATCACGCCCACGGGAAGCATTAACGATGAAGTTATCGCGCAGAATTGCTCAGGCACCTATTCGGGTGTACCGCAACTATATCTCTCCACTGACACCGCCAACATGTCGGTTCTATCCAAGCTGTTCGGCTTACGCCATGGAGGCGATTGAAGTGCACGGTGCGCTCAAAGGCTCGCTGCTAACAGCAAAACGTATTGCCAAATGCCACCCGTTTCATCCTGGTGGAGTGGATCTGGTACCACCAAAGGCGGAGAAGTCTACTCTGGTATCAGACTAACGTTATAACCGGAAGCATTCGGTGGCCTGGAGGCATGCCGGGATTGAACTTGAGGATGCTGTCCACTTGACAAAGGGGCCCGCATTTCAGTATATTTTTCCTATATGATTTCCAGTGAAGGGATAAGTACAGACACACCCCCAGTGCAGAGAGCCGGATGAGCTGAGAACCGGTCTGGGAGGAGGATGGAATATGGTCCCGGAGGAACCTCTTTCGAGCGTGCAGACAGTGATTTCAGAGCTGCTGTCGTAAGGCTGAGGCGTGATCCAGCGTTAATGGGCGGTCGAAGGACCGACAGAGCCTGTGTTTTGAGAAAAACATGGGGAATTTGGGTGGTAACACGTGAGAGCAACTCTCGTCCCATAGGGGCGGGAGTTTTTTGTGTTCTTTTTTAGTTGTTTTGGACGAACAGATCACATGAAGCAGGAACATTTGAAGGAGGAGAAGTCATTCATGGCTGACCAAAAAACATTTTATCTGACAACCCCGATCTATTATCCGAGTGACAAATTGCATATTGGGCATGCGTATACAACAGTGGCGGGAGATGCGATGGTTCGTTACAAGCGTTTACGCGGTTATGATGCTCATTATCTGACAGGAACCGATGAGCATGGACAGAAGATTGAGCGCAAGGCACAAGAGAAAGGACAGACACCACAAGCTTTTATCGACGATATCGTTGTGGGGATCAAGGAATTGTGGAACAAACTGGACATTTCCAATGACGATTTTATCCGTACAACCGAAGAGCGTCACAAAACCGTCGTTCAGGATATCTTTGACCGTTTGCTGAAACAGGGAGATATCTACAAAGGTGAGTATGAAGGCTGGTACAGCATTCCGGATGAGACGTATTACACAGAGACTCAACTGGTGGATGTAGAGAAAAATGAGAAGGGTGAGATTATCACGGCCAAGAGCCCAGATAGCGGACACCCGGTTGAATTGGTCAAAGAAGAATCCTACTTCTTCCGTATGAGCAAGTATGCTGATCGGCTGTTGAAATATTATGAAGAGAACCCGGGCTTTATCCAGCCGGAATCCCGTAAGAACGAGATGATTAACAACTTCATCAAGCCAGGTCTTGAAGATTTGGCCGTATCACGGACTACATTTGAATGGGGCGTCAAAGTTAAAGGCGATCCAAAACACGTAGTCTACGTGTGGATTGATGCGTTGTCCAACTATATTACAGCACTGGGCTACGGTTCATCCGATGCATCCCTGTATAACAAGTTCTGGCCTGCGGATGTGCATCTGGTAGGTAAAGAAATTGTTCGTTTCCATACGATTTACTGGCCAATTATGTTGATGGCATTGGATCTGCCTTTGCCGAAGAAAGTGTTTGCACATGGCTGGTTGTTGATGAAGGACGGCAAGATGTCCAAATCCAAAGGCAATGTTGTGGATCCGGTGACTCTGATTGACCGCTATGGTCTCGATGCACTTCGTTATTACCTGCTGCGTGAAGTACCGTTTGGTTCCGATGGTACATTTACACCAGAGAGCTTCGTTGAGCGTGTCAACTCCGACCTCGCGAACGATCTGGGTAACCTGTTGAACCGTACAGTTGCCATGGTAGACAAATATTTTGAAGGTAAAGCCCCTGCATTTGCTTCCAACGTAACTGAATTTGATGCTTCATTGGAAGAAGCAGGTCATGCCACGGTGGAAAAAGTGGAACAGGCGATGGAAAACCTGCAGTTTTCCGTAGCACTGACAGCGATCAGTCAGTTTGTCAGCCGCACCAATAAATATATTGATGAGACGCAGCCATGGGCGCTGGCTCGAGATGAAGCGAAACGTGATGAATTGGCATCCGTTATGGCTCACCTGATCGAAAGCTTGCGCATTGCTTCCATTTTGTTGCAACCGTTCCTGACGCGTGCTCCCCATAAAATCTGGGCACAGCTGGGTATTCAGGAAGGTGAACTTACGGCTTGGGATACAGCCAAGCAATGGGGACTGGTTCCGGCTGGAAACGCCTTGCAAAAAGGTGATCCAATCTTCCCGCGTTTGGATTCCGAACAGGAAATTGCTTATATCTCAGAAGCGATGACTGGCGGCCAAAAAGCAGCACAGCCTGAAACAAGTCAAGCAGATGCTGGAACTTCGGCAGCGGTTGAACCGGTAACTGCACCTGAAGGTACGGAAGAGATTGGTATTGACGATTTTGCCAAAGTTGAGCTGCGTGTGGCTCAAGTCATTTCCTGCGAACCTGTCAAAAAAGCGGATAAATTGTTGAAATTGCAGCTCGATCTGGGTTATGAGCAGCGCCAGGTTGTCTCAGGAATCGCGAAGTTTTATTCGCCAGAAGAAATGGTTGGACGCAAAGTCATCTGTGTGACTAACCTCAAACCGGTGAAACTTCGTGGTGAACTGTCTCAGGGGATGATCCTTGCAGCGTCCCATGGCGACCAGCTTACACTTGCTACAGTACCAGACAACATGCCTAATGGAGCACAAGTAAAATAAAATATAAATGAAGATATAAATACTGTCGTAACTATGACTCAAGGTGACCCGATGTAATTCGGGTCCTTTTTTTGTTGATATAATTCGCATCTGACGGGAAGAGAACAAGCATATACTGTTATGAACTCCGTACTTCAGGAAAGAATAATAGAACGGGATAGCTTGACAAGTAGGTTCAGGTTACCTATAATTCTTTCAGTAATGTTTACGATTAAGAGATGCGGAGTGAATCATAATGACATTTTATAAAGTGCAACATCAAGTTCAGGATAACCGGATAGGGAAGAAGAGCAAAAGAGGCAGCATGAAGGTACTGTGGACGGGTTTGCTTATTCTCACTTTGCTGGTATTGTCTGCGTGTGGGCAGGATAACTCCAATAGTGCAAAGATTGTGGAAGGCAAGGTTAACGTTGTGACGACATTTTATCCTGTATATGCTTTTACGACTGCCATCGGTGGTGAGGATGCCAATGTCATTAATCTGCTGCCAACAGGAGTAGAGCCACATGACTGGACTCCGAAGAGTCAGGATATTGTTAATACGTCCAAGGCACAGCTGTTTTTCTATAATGGTGCTGGACTGGAAGGATGGGTGCCCAATTTCCTGAAGTCGCTGAATGGCGATACTCAAGTGAAGTCTGTTGCCGTCAGCGAAGGGGTTACGTTGTTAACTGCTGAGGGTGATGATGGGCACGGTCACGGCGAAGAGCATGAAGACGAACATGCAGATGAACACACAGATGAGGCTACCAGTGAAGATGTCGCTGATCATCATATTGATCCGCATACGTGGGTTAGTCCGAAATCAGCCATGATCATGGCTGAAAACATCAAAAATAGTCTGGTCGAGGCAGATCCGGATCACAAAGCAGGTTACGAACAACGTTATGAAGCGCTTCGTACGAAGCTTGAGACGCTGGATCAGCGTTTTACAGATGAATTGGCTACCGTACCGAACAAGGAAATTGTTGTCTCGCACCAAGCGTTCGGCTACCTTGCGCGTGATTATGGATTAACCCAGCATGCCATTATGGGACTCTCCCCGGATGCTGAACCGACAGGACAGGATATTGTGAAACTTGCGAAACTGGTTAAAGATGAAGGCATTAAGTACATTTTCTTCGAAGAGCTGGTATCGGACAAATTGGCGAAAACATTGGCAAGTGAAGCAGGCGTGGAGACCATGGTCCTTAATCCGGTTGAGGGATTAACCAAGGAGCAGGCAACAAACGGGGATGATTATTTCACCCTGATGGAGAAAAATTTGCAAAATCTGCTGATCGCATTAAAATAAGATAGAATGAAGGATTCAGCTCAAAGAGTCTTTACCGTTCGCGGTGAAGGCTCTTAGGACGCTATGGATTCTTATATATAATGAAGGGCGGCTTTGCCATGCAGCAAATCATGCCACTATGTCATGATCCGATTATAGAGATCGAGAACCTATCATTTTCCTACGGGGACCAGCGAGTGATTGAGAATCTCAATTTTATGGCCCAGGAGCGGGACTTTGTCGGGATTATCGGTTCCAATGGGGCGGGTAAAACGACATTGCTGCGTATGTTGGTAGGACTTCTTCCTCCTGCGCAGGGAGATATCAAACTATTCGGACAGTCGATCCGCAGGTTCAAGGACTGGAACCGAATCGGGTATGTGCCACAAAAGAATGCATTTAACCCGTTGTTCCCTGCGACCGTTCGTGAAGTGGTCATGTCAGGTTTATACAATAACAAAAACATGTTCCGTCGTATGTCTCGCAAATGTCAGCAACAGTGCACGGATGCGATGCAGGTCATGCGGATCGAGGATCTTGCGAACAAACGAATTGGTCAATTGTCCGGCGGACAACAGCAGCGTGTATTTTTGGCACGGGCGCTTATTAATCACCCGGATCTGTTGATTCTGGATGAACCCACAGTAGGTATTGATGCTGAATCACAGGCCAGTTTCTTTGAACTGATTACGCATATGCATGAACATCACCGCATGACTTTTCTGATGGTGTCTCATGATATGGATCGGATGGAGAGTTATCTGGGTTCTGAAGCTGCGGTAACGAATGGCAAAATTAATTTCCATGTCCGTCATTCGCATGAGGTACAGGATTGTGCTGAGACCAATCTGCAACATACCACTGCACAGGTACGCTAGCCGTTTTTATGGCCCAATAGATTAGAGTAAGGCCGAAGGAGTCGTGTTTGTTTTGGAAATATTAATGAGTGATTTTTTTCAGCGTGCGCTGGCGGGAGGATTGTTAATTGGCATTACCGCTCCGTTAATCGGGCTGTTCCTGGTCTTACGTCGGTTATCCATGATCGGAGACACGTTGTCTCATGTGACCATTGCCGGCGTTGCACTTGGATTTCTGATTGAAGTGTATCCCATTGCGGTGGGCTTGATATTTGCCGTACTTGCTTCATTTGCGATAGAGAAATTGCGCAAAGCGTACAAGAGTTACGCCGAATTATCGATTGCCATTATCATGTCTGGTGGCGTGGCGCTGGCTTCCTTGTTCTTCACGCTGGGCAAAGGATATAATGCAGATGTCATGAGTTATTTGTTTGGCAGCATATATACATTAGACGCTACGGATCTGAAGCTGGTAGGTGTGGTTACGCTGATCGTGGTGATTGTAGTGGCATTGTTACATAAGGAATTTTTCCTGCTCAGCTTTGAGGAAGATGCGGCAGCAGTTACAGGGTTGCCAGTGAGAATTCTGAACATGTTAATCACTGTGATGACAGCACTTGTCATTAGCACGGCAATCAAGATTGTCGGTGCGCTTCTGGTGTCAGCACTATTGACCATTCCGGTAGCGGTCAGCCTATTGATGGCCAGAAGTTTCAAATCCGCCATTATTTTGTCCGTGATTATCGGCGAAATTGCCGTAGTTCTTGGACTGGTCGTAGCAGGCATCTGGAACCTCGCACCTGGAGCAACGATTGTATTATTGCTGATCATGATGCTGATTCTGACGATGATTGGAAAAAAAGGGTTCCGAGCCTGACGACGGAACGAGCAAGCACGTGAGCCCGGGGAAGGGAGACATCCGCTTCATGCCTGATGTTAATGTATGGATGGCTTTTGTAGCAGGTTTGGTCTCATTTATATCACCATGTTGTCTTCCGTTGTATCCGTCGTACCTCTCCTACATTACAGGTATGACGGTGCAACAATTGAAGGATGACCGAAATCAGCGAGAAGTCCGCTTTAAGACCATGACGCATACGCTGGCGTTTATTTTGGGTTTCTCGGCTGTATTTTATTCACTTGGGCTTGGTGCGGGACTGTTTGGCCAATTTTTCAATGATAACCGTGATTTGATCCGGCAATTGTCTGCGATTCTGATTATGCTTATGGGGTTATTTTTGCTTGGGGTGTTCAAGCCGCAGTTTCTGATGAAGGAACGCAAGCTAGACATGAAATGGAAACCAGCAGGTTATCTGGGCTCCTTTATATTTGGCATCGGTTTCTCAGCAGGCTGGTCGCCTTGTATTGGCCCTATTCTAACAGCGATCATTGCTATGGCAGCGAGTGAGCCCACAACCTGGCTGGCGCTGATTACAGGTTATACCGCAGGGTTTGCCATACCGTTCTTCGTTTTGGCCTTTTTCATCGGTTCGACACGCTGGATCTTACGGTATTCCAACGTCATGATGAAAATCGGGGGAGCATTAATGTTGTTCCTCGGGGTATTGCTTTTTACAGATCAGATGACCAAAATTACGATCTGGTTGCAGCAGATTACACCAGACTGGATGATTATTTAAACGCATGAAATGTTTTTGAATTTTATTATGTATGGATAGCAGGCTACATGAATTCAGAGTCTCTCTGGATCATGTAACCTGCTTTTTAATCGTTTGTTAGGAAAATTTATACCCGCATAACATTATGGACAGTCCCGTTTTTCGTTTAGGTGAAGTAATCAATATTGGCTAGCGGGAAATGTTCAAAGATGCGTTCCGTAATGAATTCGCGCAACGCATCCTGCTGGTCATCTTTATACACATACTTGTACTGGCCCCAGCGGCCCCATTTCATCTTGCGTTTCTCGATATCCATCTCCAGCTTGGTTTTAGGATATCGCTTTTCAATGGTCGCTTTGGCCGTTTTGGTAAAACGGTGCTGGATCATCTCAAACGTAAGATCCCTGGTTGCTTCCTCTGGAAGTGTATCTGCCAGCTTTTGTAACAGATCCGAATATCCTTCTTCCCAACCTTCATACCACATAATAGGAGCGATAATGAAGCCCAGGGGATAACCGGCATGTGCAATTTTACCAGCAGCTTCAATGCGTTCCTCAAACCTTGAAGTAGCCGGTTCAAAGTTTTTGATGACATAATCCGAATTAACACTAAACCGGATACGGGTATGACCGTTATGCTTAATGTTCAGCAACGGATCAACGTGATGATATTTGGTTACAAAGCGCAAGCGGCCATATTCTTCTTCCGCCATAAAGCGGATCAAGTCACTCAGATTATCCGTGATGTGCTCCAATCCTACGGGATCGGAAGTACAGGCCGCTTCAAAGCGCGTGATTTCAGGCGCGCGTTCATCGATGTATCCCTTGGCTGCCTGAATGATCTCTTCGGTATTGACGTAGACACGTACATAAGGTTTGGCGCCAAGTGTCGTTTGAAGATAACAATAATGGCAGTGCCCCATACAGCCTGTAGAGATGGGAATGGCATATTCCGCTGAAGGTTTCGACTGGTCAAACTTAAGTGTTTTACGCACACCGACGACCAGAGTACGTTTTGCCATCCGGTACTTTTCTTGTTCGGTTTCACCCGGCAAGTTTGTGATTCGGTTATGGGATGTGGTCATCTGATAAGGGATGTTTTTGGATGTCACCCATTCCATAATCCGTTTGCCTTTATCGTATTCCAACGCACCGGGTTCAAAATACACCAAATCGGGAATAAAGGGTTTAGTACCTTTTGCTTTACGAAGTGGCGGTGAGGCTACATTTGTACTCACGAAATCACTCCTTTCGATGCGAAACTTTGTTTAGTTTGCCTCGTTTGAGGAGAAGTCACGCCTGCCAATTACTTGTGTAACAGCACGCCCCGAACTGTGCAGGACTTGCCAATGCGTATTGATAACATGTATCATTATAAGATAGGGACCAGGCACGAATAGGGGCCGGTCAGAGAGAAAAGAGGGAAGCAGATGCCAACGCCCAGTATGGAAGATTATTTGGAGCGTATATACAAATTAATTGATGAAAAGGGCTATGCTCGTGTGTCTGATATAGCTGAAGGACTGGAAGTACATCCTTCATCGGTGACGAAGATGATCCAAAAGCTGGACAAAGACGAGTACCTGATCTATGAGAAGTACCGCGGATTGGTACTTACGCCAAAGGGCAAAAAGATGGGCAAACGTTTGATGGAGCGCCATCATCTGCTTGAGCAGTTTTTGACAACGATTGGTGTTCAGGAAGAGAATATCTATAATGATGTGGAAGGCATTGAACATCACCTGAGCTGGGACTCCATTACCTGTATTGAGTCTTTGGTAGAATACTTCCGTCAGGATGAGAGTCGGTTACGTGACCTCAAAAATCTTCAGGACGTCATGAGTAATACGGAGTCTTGATTTGCAGCAGTTAATTTAAATCGTAATATACAATGAATTGTACTTGTGATCAAAGGATGCTTCTTGCCGTTTCAATGGCAGGAAGCATTTTTTGGTTTGGTTTCACACCATAATTTGGTGATTATCGCAACTAAATAACCGCTAGGAGCGTCTATTAAACTAGTAGAATTTACCGCAAATTATAATGATTTTGGAGGACTGCACTAATGAATGTTCGTAAAGGATTGATGCTGCTGCTCATTTTTGTACTTGGATTACAGACAGCAGGTATGACGGCACAAGCCGCCGGGCAGAGGGAGATCGCTATTTTTCTGGACGGCAACCGCTTGGAATCGGATGTATCACCCTACATCTTGCCCAAAGTAAATGTAACAATGGTACCTCTACGTGTCATTAGCGAAGGACTGGGTGCGTCTGTGCTATGGTCTCAAGCTACTCGTACCGTGACCATCCAGAAATCTGATTCGGTCATTACGATGACAAGTGGACGCCAACAGGCGATCGTGGATAACACTGTGGTTGGTCTGGATGCATCGGTAGAATTAAAGCAAGGTCGGGTCATGGTACCTATTCGATTTGTCAGTGAGAACCTTGGCATTCGAGTGAATTGGAATCAGGCAGACCAGACCATTAATCTGTACACAGGAGACGAATCTGTCCCAACTCCTGAACCAACTCCGGCAACCCCGGCAGAGCCTGGAGGCACAGGCACTGTACCAGCATCTGAAGAGATGCGGGGAGCCTGGATCTCCACTGTGAATGGAGACTGGCCTTCATCCGGAGCCAAGGGGAATGCAGAGAAGCAAAAACAGGAATACACGAAACAGCTTGATACATTACAAGGCATGGGCATTAACGCTGTATTTGTCCAAGTGAGAGCCAACGGGGATGCGATCTATCCTTCTGGTCTGGTACCTTGGAACAGTGTGCTGACAGGAACACAGGGTAAAGATCCAGGCTATGATCCCCTTGCCTTCATGATTGAGGAAGCACACAAGCGGGGTCTGGAGTTTCATGCCTGGTTTAATCCGTTTAGAGCGACCAACTCAGCGAGTACAACGAACTTGGCTGCAAATCACATCTCCAAGCTTCATCCCGACTGGATTGTGAATGCATCTGGCAAAATGTACATTAACCCGGGTATCCCGGAAGCCAGACAGCATATTATTGATACAATCATGGAAGTGGTCAATCAGTATGATATTGATGGAGTACACCTGGATGATTATTTCTATCCATCCAATGTGACATTTAATGATGATGCAGCCTTCAAAACCTATAACACATTGAACACCAAAGACCGTGCTGAATGGCGTCGGGATAATATCAATCAGTTCGTCAAGCAGCTTGGACAGAGCATTCACCGCGTGAAAGCTAATGTTGAATATGGAATTAGTCCATTTGGTGTATGGCGTAACAAATCTGTTGATCTGACTGGCTCCGATACCAAAGCAGGAGTAACCGCGTATGATAGCATGAATGCAGATGTGCGGACATGGATTAACCAGGAGTGGATCGACTATGTCGCTCCTCAGGTGTATTGGAGTATGACACTTAGCGCAGCCAGATACGACAAAGTCGTGGACTGGTGGGCGAATGAAGTGGCTAACACAAATGTGAAATTGTATATCGGCCACTCTCCTTATAAGCTGGGTACACCGGAGATTGGCTGGCAGACCTCACAGGAGATCATCGATCAGTTGAACTACAACAAGAAGTATGGTTCGATCAAAGGGGACATTTTCTTTAGTTCACAGCACCTGACAAAGAACCCTCTCGGCGTGATTACCAAGTTGAAAGCCTACTATGGTCTATAAAACATTTTAACAATACAGTGATAAGACAAACCCTTGTTCTCATAGAGTGGCAGTAGAAATGTGGCTGCCTGGAGAACGGGGGTTTTTGGTGATGTTAATTAACGCGGTATTTGAAGGTGGAGGCGTCAAGGGAATTTCGCTTGCCGGTGCTGTGCAGGGTGCTCAAGATTGTGGCATTCAGTTCAATCGGGTGGCTGGCACATCATCTGGCTCCATTGTAGCTGCGCTGTTAGCGGCGGGTTACCGGGCCGAAGAGATGAAAGACATTATTGAGAAGACACCCTTTGTTTCATTGCTGCGTCGGTCCCCCATATTTAATACCCGATGGATCGGACCCGCAGCAAGGCTGTTCTTGAAGAAAGGACTGTATTCGGGAGAAGCGCTGGAATCATGGATTCGCAAGATGCTGGCACAGAAAGGGATTCGCACATTCGCTGACTTGCCGCAAGGCAAGTTGCTTATTACCGCATCCGATATATCCAATGGAACCATTTTGGTGCTGCCGGACGATATCCGGCGGTTTGGCATTGACCCTGCCAAGCTGGATGTGGCAAAAGCGGTTCGTATGAGTTGCAGTATTCCGTATTTTTTTGATCCGGTTGTCATACGCAAATCGCCAGTATTCTCCAAAGGCCTTTCTTTTCAAGATCAATTCGTATATGTAGTGGATGGTGGATTACTTAGCAATTTTCCGCTGTGGCTCTTCGATGGTGATCGTTCGGAACGAGGGGGAGACGTTATTCCGGTTGTCGGTTTCAAAATGGTGGGCAAGACGGAAGTGGAACCTGCCCGGATTAAAGGACCGCTAAGCATGCTTCAGGCCCTTGTGGAGACGATGCTTACAGCTCATGATGAACGCTACATTGAACAGATTAACCGATTTCGTACAGTGAAAATACCAACGCTTGGAATTAAACCAACGCAATTTCATTTATCGTTACAGGACAGCACGGCCTTATATCGATCAGGTGCTACGGCAGGGAGCGAATTTTTCAACGGGTGGAATATAAAAGTGTATGATGAACAGCTGGACAAACAAAGGAAAGAATTACGCAAAAAACAAGCAGAAGCTCCGCCTCTGATTCCAGTATAAACGTGAAAAAAAGCAATTCTCCGCATATTGGGAGAACTGCTTTTTTGTATATCAATAACTGTTAGTGGAATTTAGGTATATCTTCATCGCTTTTTCCTTTTTGTCCCTGAATCACTTGGAAAGGATAATCCTTGCGTTTCTTAGAAGAGCCGCTGCTTTTTCTGGCACTGGACTGTGCATTGACCTTAGCCATGGTTCGTGCCGATGGCTTGATCTTTGGTGATTTGGCTTTGTTTGCCCAGCGACGAGGCGGATATTTGTACAGCAGGAATACAGCTCCGAACACGACCAGAGGAATAATGATCCTGGATGGACTAGCATTTCCCAGCCAAGTCAAGACTCCAACAGCAGCTAGTGCGATGAACGTCCAAAATACGATTGCCTGCTTGTTCATATCATTCACCCTTTCACAGGATCGAGTGTTGCAACAGGTACTTCTGATGTAGCCGAGACATTGGCAAGCTTGGCATCCAACTCACGCATGCGGTTAAACGAAGCAATGGATACTTCTACCTGTTCGTTGGTTGGTTCTTTTGTTGTCAGCAATTGCAGCCACAATCCTGGATAGCCGAGATAACGCAGTACAGGAATATCACGTACGGAGTTTGTAAGTTTTAACAGTTCAAAAGAAATGCCTAGCACAACTGGCAATAACAACAGACGTTGGCCCATACGCTCCCAAAGGTTGTCGTATGTGAAGAGGGAGTACAGAAATACTCCAATAATGACAGTCAACATAATGAAGCTGCTTCCACAGCGGTAGTGCAACCGGCTGTACTTTTGCACGTTCTCCGGTGTCAGTTCTTCACCAGCTTCATGTGCGCTGATGACTTTGTGTTCCGCTCCATGATACTGGAAGAGACGTTTAATCATCGGCGTCTGTGAGATTAACCACAGATAGGCGAGTAACAGGATCAGCTTAATGCCGCCTTCCAGTAAATTATGCAAAAACTGATTGTCGAATGCATTTTTGAACAGAAAATTCTCGATTACAACAGGAAGCAATGTCAGCACAACTTTACCAAAAAGGAATGAAAGGATGGCTACGGCGGTCACACCAATGATCATGCTAAGACTCCAGCCCGAGCCTTCTTTCTCTTTTTGCTTGGCTTTCTCTTCCGGTTCCAGTTCATCATCAGCATAGGCGTCAGCAGAATAATTAAGATGTCTGCTACCTTTGACACTTGAATCTATAATGCTGACAATTCCGCGTAATAAAGGAATCCGCCGCAATTTGGTGACCCAGGACTTGTCTTGCTTGGGAACTTCCAGATACGTAATTTCGCCGTCTTTTCTGCGAACAGCTGTAACGTTGACATGTTTCCCACCAAACATTACGCCTTCAATGACAGCTTGCCCCCCATAGCTGACAGGCTTGGATTGTTGAGGCAAATTATTCACCTTCCTATTCTGTTCTAGGCCTTATCAATCAAAGGCAGTTTAATAACCCTATTGTATCGAATTTTACGACCAATTTCTAGTTTGTGAGTCAAACCTTGAAGGATGTTGTTAAGATTGTCCTGTTTTGAACATACTACCTCGTAGAATCAGACAGTAAATCCGGGGCATATTGCGGGATTATCAACTTAATATGAAGGAGAATATCAATGACAGAACGCAAGCATGAAGATACATCACATGATGAAGGTCAACGACCCAATGAGCGGCAGCAAAAAGACAAGGGCAGGCGAACTACCCAGAGGCAGGGTCAACCGCACTATTATACCAATCCATTTTCCTTTGCGTTGGAGCTTGGCTTCTTTGCCGGTTTTATATGGGGGGGGCTGCACTGGTTATTCTATCTGTTGCATTTTACAATTGTGCCGGTGGGATTTCTGGCCGAACCTTTTTTCAAACATGAATATATATATACAGCAGCAGGACATTTGACAGGATGGCTGTTTTTTATCGTTTTTTCCATCTTGGCATCCTTGCTTTATACGTTCACGATTAGAAAACTGAAAGGGCCTATACCTGGCATGGTGTATGGAATTGTCTGGTGGCTGGTTCTCTTTGTTCTGGTCGGGCCAAAACTGGGAATGATGAAGCCTTTGAACGTTTTAACGTGGGATTCGATCTTCACGGAACTCTGTTTCTTTTTGTTATGGGGGTTGTTCATTGGTTACACGGTAGCCATGGAGTACACGGATGAACGTAAACGCGAGCCGGAGCAAGCGGGGGCATAGCGCAAAAAAGCTTCTCAATCCGGCAATGGCTGTGTTAAAATAGCAGATGGTTATTTGCAGAGAGGGTGGAGCAGCGATGAAACGAATTATTGTGATCAATGGTCCGAACCTGAACATGCTTGGTGTACGTGAACCGGGCATCTATGGAACGCTTAGTCTGAAGGATATTGAGGACAAAATTCGCAGACAGGCTGATGAACTAGGCGTCTCCATCGCTTTTTATCAATCGAACCATGAAGGGGACATTATTGACCGCATTCATGCAGCTATGGGTGAAGCAGAAGGAATAATATTGAATGCCGGAGCATTTACCCATTACAGCTATGCTATCCGTGATGCAATCAATGCTGTAAAAATCCCTACGGTTGAAGTACATCTATCCAACATTCATGCACGAGAAGCGTTCAGACATCATTCAGTGATTGCAGCGGAAACAATCGGGCAGATTGCCGGATTTGGCGAAGTAAGCTATGAACTGGGATTGCTGGCTCTTGTGCGTCATCTGGACAAACAAACCTGAGCCGGGAACCCGGGAATGTGAGAGAAAGAAGGGTTACCGATGGAAAACAAACGAGTAAATAAGATGCGTGAAGCCATGCGTGAGCGTGAACTCAGAGCAATGCTGATTACAAACCCGATTAACCGTCGTTATATGACGGGCTTTACAGGTTCGGCGGGATATGTGCTGATTACGGAACAGGATGCTTTCTTGCTGACTGATTTCCGTTACATGGCTCAAGCGCCTCAGCAAGCCAAAGGATTCACCGTGGTGGAGCATGGAGCTAAACCGATGGATACGGTGCGTGAACTGCTTGCATCCGCGAATATCAAGGAAGTTGGCTTCGAGCAGGATAGTGTTACATTTGGCACGCATTCCGCTTATGCTGACGCACTTCAGTCTGTTGAACTGAAAGCAGTATCCGGGATCGTGGAACAACTTCGTATGTTCAAGGATGAAGAAGAGATCGCAGTTATGCAGAGAGCAGCAGATCTTGCAGATGCCACGTTCAGCCACGTTTTGCAGTTTGCAAAACCAGGCATGACGGAGCGTGAAGTGGATCTGGAGATGGAGTTTTTCATGCGCAAACATGGAGCAACGTCCTCTTCATTTGACACCATTGTAGCCTCGGGTGAACGTTCAGCCATGCCTCACGGTGTAGCGAGCAGCAAGGTCATCGGACAGAATGAGTTAATTACATTTGACTTTGGTGCACTTTTGGACGGATACTGTTCAGATCTGACACGTACCATTGCAACAGGTACACCTGTACCTGAACTGCGCAAAATTTATGACATTGTACTGGAAGCTCAGTTACATACGCTGGAGAACCTGAAACCGGGCATGACCGGACGGGAAGCAGATGCATTGGCTCGTGATATCATTGCAGGTCACGGATATGGAGATCAGTTCGGACATAGCACAGGCCACGGTCTGGGTATGGAAGTACATGAAGCTCCCCGCTTGTCCAAGCTTAGCGACGATGTATTGAAACCGGGTATGGTTGTTACCGTTGAACCGGGTATATATATTGACGGACTTGGCGGCGTGCGTATCGAGGATGACGTAGTGATTACCGAGACGGGTATTCATATTCTCACGAAGTCGGACAAGAAGTTCACCGTAATCGGCTAAATTACAGCCACCAGGGATATAAGACGATTTTTAATGTGTTATTTAAATTGAAAATAAGAAATTTCACCATAACGGAGAGTGCAGAACCGATCTGAAGAAGCGAAGCGTTCGCCTTTATCACCGGATTTTACCATTAATAATGGGATCAAAAAATCTGGGGATAACAGCGATCGGAGGATGGTGCTGAAATCGAAGTGAACGAGGTGGCCTTTCTAGGATTCATTTTACATATAACATTAACCCATCGTCTTATATCACCTACTTTTCAACCATATCAGGAGGGATTTTTTGTGATTTCAGTAAACGATTTTAAAACAGGCTTGACCGTGCAAGTAGACAACGATATCTATACCGTGCTTGATTTCCAACACGTTAAACCAGGTAAAGGTGCTGCCTTCGTACGCTCCAAATTGAAAAACCTTCGTAATGGTAACACGGTTGAAAAAACATTCCGTGCAGGCGAAACCATTGGCCGTGCCATCATCGAAAACCGCGGCGTATCCTACCTGTATGCAAGTGGTACAGAGCACACGTTCATGGATAACGAAACATATGATCAGTTCACATTGACTAGTGATCAACTGGAGTGGGAATTGAACTTCCTGAAAGAAAACATGGTCGTTAAGATCGTTAGCTACCAAGGTGAAATCCTCGGGATCGACTTGCCAACAAGCGTTGAGTTGAAAGTCATCGAGACTGAGCCAAGTGTTAAAGGTAACACTGCACAAGGTGCTACCAAAAATGCAAAAGTGGAAACAGGCTTGAACGTACAGGTTCCTTTGTTCATTAACGAAGGTGACGTTCTCCTGATTGACACACGTGAAGGTAAATACTCTTCCCGTGCGTAACTTTCACAAGCTGTAAGCTAATAAACGGTATTAACAACCCTTTGCCATTCCTTTGGCAGAGGGTTTTTTCGAAAAAAGATTAGCCTATCAGGCGCTTTCGTAATATACTGGGTTAAAGTCATTTCTCGTAGAGAATAATGACGATGGACATCAATTATGCATACTGCACAAGGTAGGGAGTGGATTTGCGTTGTCATTGTACGTCATGAAATTTGGGGGCAGCTCGGTCGGAGATACAGAACGCATGAAGCGTGTAGCCGGACGTGTTGTAGAAAAAGCTGATGAAGGACATCAGTGTGTAGTCGTGGTTTCGGCCATGGGGGATACAACAGATGATTTGATTGATCAGGCAAAACAACTGAATAGTGAGCTGCCTGCTCGTGAGATGGATATGTTATTGACAACAGGAGAACAGATTTCGATCTCTTTGTTATCGATGGCTATTCAAGCGCTTGGACGTAAGGCAGTATCATTTACAGGTTGGCAGGCGGGATTCCGCACAGAGCCGGTTCACGGAAAAGCACGTATTCATGATATTCAACCTGACCGTGTGAATGCAGCACTAGCCGAGGGCAATATTGTTATTGTTGCAGGTTTCCAGGGCATGACGGAAGACGGCGAGATCACAACGCTGGGGCGTGGTGGTTCGGATACAACAGCTGTAGCGCTGGCCGCAGCCATTAAAGCTGATGCGTGCGAGATCTATACGGATGTAGACGGAATCTATTCTACGGACCCGCGAATCGTCAAGGTTGCGCGCAAGCTGAAGGAAATATCGTACGACGAAATGCTGGAACTCGCTAATTTGGGAGCAGCGGTACTGCATCCGCGTGCAGTAGAGTACGCGAAGCATTCCGGTGTACCTTTAATTGTAAGATCCAGCTTTAACCATAATGAAGGAACGGTTGTGAAGGAGGAAGCAGCAATGGAACAAGGCGTAGTGGTTAGTGGCATTGCCTATGACAAAAACGTGGCTCGCATCAGTATTTTGGGTGTGCCGGATGTACCAGGAGTTCTGGCTGAAGTATTTGGTGCGCTTGCATCCAATCAGCTGGATGTGGACATTATCGTTCAGAGCGGAGTGATGGATGGCAAAGCGGACTTCTCGTTCTCTGTGGCACTGTCTGATCGTGAGAACGCATTACGTGTCATTGAAGGCCTTCACAGCCGTTTGCCTTACCGTGAGGTCACTTCAGAGGAGAACCTTGTTAAAATCTCCATTGTTGGCGCAGGTATGGTCAGTCACCCTGGTGTAGCTGCGAAGATGTTCAAAGTTATTTCCGCTGAAGGCGTGAGCATCAAGATGGTGAGTACTTCCGAGATCAAAGTATCTTGTGTCATTGATGGAGATAAGCTGCATGAGGTTATTAAGGCATTGCATACAGCATATGATCTCGACACTGCAGAGCAAGCTGTTATCGGCGGACCTCAAGATCGCAGATAAGGTGTTTCTGTGTATGTAAATTAGCAAAGGTGTACTGTTGCCAACGGGCAGCAGTACACCTTTTTTGGTTTTTTTCATAACCATTCTCACATCAACTTGAACATTTTTCCCCCACGTATCCCTTTATAAGGTTGCATACGGTTCCCTTCCCCCATCTCGGGAACACAATCCAGCAGGTTTAATTGAGAACAATACGAAATATCATGAATCCTGCCTAACTTTTCAAGCCTTCGTCCGCTAACAGATCTCTGCACCAGATCCGGGATGCTCTCCTGACTTTGGGATACCGCTTGATGAAGCAATATGCCGAGGTCGTTTAGTTGGAGGGGAGTAAAGGATTGACGCTGCAGTTCGTCAATGATACATCCAGCACACAAGCCGTCCTCCAGAGCAAATTCATCCTGGTTCCCCGCACATAACAGCAATACATCTCGTTGAAGTTCACATAGAACTGCTGCAACAGCCTGCACATTGAGTAATGAACCTGCGAATACATGTTTTCCCCTGGAAGCCTTGATCAAGGCCCGGGTTCCATCGGTTGTGGTAAGAATGATTGTTTTATCTGCAATGCCTGCGGTCATATATTCATAGGGTGAATTCCCCATCTCGAATCCGGTGATTTTTTTGTCAAAACGCTCCCCGCCTCGAATGCAATCTTTCACTTCCATTTGTTTGGCTTGTGGAACCGTCTCTACGGCAATCACAGCCGCAGCGTCATGCGCCAGAGCCGTAACAATCGTACTGGTCGTACACAATACATCAATGACCACTGCACTTCGCCCTGCAATATCAATGGTACGTACTTCATTCACATTGCCTATCACATCAACTCGCACTCCCCAACATCTCCTTTCTGTATCTGGGGATCGGTAGTTCAATTTTGAACCGGAATGGAACTGACCTATCTGCGATTAGTATATGCATGCACATATAGACGGGTGCCTAGAACAGAAGGTGGATCTATGGTTTCAACTCTCAACTGTATTCTGAAGAATTGATAGATTTCAGCGTCATAAATTAAATGTACAGGCATAAACTTGAGATATGAACAAGCGTCAGAAGTGTGAAGCAAATGATCTCAAGGTTGGAGGAGCCGACTCATGAAGGTGAACTGGAAGGAACTTTTTCCGGAACCAATCCGAACCATTCTCGGAAGAATGCCGCCCGCTCTATTGGAACAAGTGGAGGAAGTACGTATTCGTGAAGGCAGACCTCTGGAGATTAATGCAGACAACACATACCACTTCCTGACACCTCAAGGTTGTCCAACCGGGAATCCTGAAGAAGCGTATGTTCCTCAGAAAGAAGTGACGCACAGGTTGCTGGACCTGATCAGTAACCATTCACTCTATACATTGGAAGAGGAACTGCGCAAAGGGTTCATCACCATCCCAGGCGGACACCGAATTGGACTTGCTGGCCGAACGGTACTCAGCGGTGGGCGTGTCGAATACCTGCGCGACATCAACGGCTTTAACGTTCGGATAGCGCGTGAGGTACATGGAGTGGCTGATCGTATCCTTCCTTATCTTCTGGATATGAAGAGCGGACAGGTCCTGCACACATTGATCCTTTCGCCACCACAACAAGGGAAAACGACGTTGCTGCGAGATCTGGCGAGACAAATTAGCAGTGGTACAAAACTTACTGGGGGCAATGAACTGGTTCAAGGAATACGTCCGCGTCTGAAAGTGGGCATTGTGGATGAAAGGTCCGAAATCGCGGGTAGCTACAAAGGAGTACCTGGCTTCGACGTAGGTCCCCGCACAGATGTGATGGACGGTTGTCCAAAGGCTGAGGGCATGATGATGATGCTTCGCTCCATGTCGCCCGATGTCCTGATTGTGGATGAGATCGGTCGTCCGGAGGATGCAGAGGCGGTGATGGAAGCCCTGCATGCAGGAGTCTCTGTGATCGCGACTGCTCATGGCCGTGACCTATCGGAGTTGTCGGCCAGGCCCGCCCTCAGAACTTTAATTACGGAGCAGATGTTTCAACGATATGTCCAGCTGCAACGGACGAGCCGCGGCATGACCTTTCGGCTGGCTGATGGCAAAATGCGTGGATTGCAGCAGACCGGAGCAGGAGGTGAAGCCTTTGGTTAACATGCTTGGTGCAGTACTCATTCTGTTAGCCAGCACCCTCGCCGGTTTTTATAAGGCCAGACAGTATGCATTAAGACCGAGACAGTTGCGAGAACTCATTGCAGCCCTCCAGCGACTAATGACGGAGATTAACTATGGTCTCACTCCCCTTCCCGATGCCATGGGCAAGATGGGAGCCCAGACCAAAGAACCTGTAAAGACGCTGTTCCTTCATGCAGCCACACAGATGGAACCTCCCCATGGACTCACTGCCCGGGAAAGTCTTCAGTCAGGCGTGGATCTGGCGTGGGGAAGATCGGCCATGAAGGCTGACGAGCGGGAAGTCATGCTGCAATTAAGCTTCAGCCTTGGCACAAGTGACCGTCAGGATCAGACCAAACATATATCGTTAGCCATTCAACAACTAATGCATGAGGAATCCCGTGCCCAGGCCGATCAAATGAAATATGAACGAATGAGCCGAAGCCTCGGGATGCTTGTCGGAGCGTTAATCGTCATTCTGATCTTCTGAAATAGCCGGGATAGTGAGGTGCCAAGGTCATGAATTTAGAAGTGAACGCAATCTTTCAAATTGCGGGTATCGGGATCATCATTGCCATGATTCACACGGTACTGAAACAAATGGGAAAGGAAGATATGGCTCACTGGGTGACCGTAATCGGATTTGTCGTTGTATTGTTCATGGTGGTCCGTATGCTGGACAGCCTGCTACAAGAGATCAAATCGATATTTCTTTTTCAATGAAAAACGGTCATGAAGCCGGATGGTGGTGACCTGTGGAAATTATCCAAGTTGTAGGTTTGGCGCTCATCGCTACAGTGCTCATTCTGGTCATTAAGGAACAGAAACCGATGTTTGCCTTTCTGATTGCTGCTGCGACCGGCATTGTCATCTTCATGTTGTTAATTGGCAAGATCGGTGCAGTCATCGAAGTGTTGAAGCGGCTTGCCGAGAATTCAGGCATGGAAAGTATTTATCTGAAAACGGTGCTGAAAATTATTGGCATAGCGTACATTGCCGAATTTGGCGCACAGATTGTCAGGGATGCGGGCCAGGAGAGCATTGCGTCCAAGATTGAACTGGCTGGTAAGGTATTGATCCTAGTGCTTGCTATACCGATCATCAGCATTATTATCGAAACCGTCATGAAGCTGATGCCGGTGTAGAAGGGGCGTGCGGACTTCATATGAAATCAATGCATCATAAGCCGCAGTGGCGCCTTACGGTTGTGCTGATGCTCTGTTTTCTGTTTGGTATCCTGGGACAGGTTACTGCGACCTCGCCTTCCGGTGAGTGGATGAAGCAGCAGGCCGATCAGCTTCCCAAGGATCAGGTGGAGAAATACTGGGATCAACTGATGCAACAATACGGTGGTTTCTTCCCGGATGGGAAGACCCCTTCCTTTATGGATATGTTAATCCCCGGCAATGAAGGGTTCAGCCTGAAATCGGTATTTGTAGCGATAGGAACCTTCATGCTGCATGAAATTTTATATAATGGCAAGCTTCTGGTCACGATTGTGATGTTAAGTGTACTCAGCATGATTCTGGAGACTCTTCAGACCGCATTTGAGAAAAATAATATTAGCAAAATCGCCTATTCCATCTGTTATATGGTCATCATCATCATTGCAATCAACAGCTTCAGTGTGGCGATTGGATACGCCAAGGATGCCATAACCGGCATGATCAACTTCATGATGGCCATGGTTCCCTTGTTATTCACACTGCTTGCATCCATGGGGAATGTTATCACCGTCTCTGTGACACATCCACTCATCATTTTCATGATTCATCTGGTGAGTACATTGATTCACTTGCTGGTATTCCCGTTACTCTTCTTCTCAGCTGTTCTGCATCTCGTCAGTTCTTTGTCTGATAAGTACAAGCTGACACAGTTAGCAGACCTCCTGCGCAATATTAGTGTGGCACTGCTGGGTATCCTGCTGACGATGTTTTTGGGTGTAATCTCCGTTCAGGGAGCATCGGGATCGGTTGCGGATGGAGTCAGCCTGAAGGCCGCCAAATACATTGCAGGCAACTTTGTCCCTGTTGTGGGCAGAACATTTGCGGATGCGACGGATACGGTAATCACAGCTTCTCTACTTGTCAAAAATGCAATTGGACTCACCGGGGTGATCATCATTTTGTTTCTATGTGCCTTTCCGGCACTCAAGATCCTGGCTCTTGCCTTGATATACAACGTTACCGGTGCCATTATGCAACCGCTAGGAGACACCCCGATTGTAGGATGCCTGCAGGCCATCGGCAAGAGCATGATTTACGTATTTGCGGCGCTTGCAGCCGTCGGACTGATGTTTTTTCTGGCAATAACCATCCTGCTGACCGCAGGGAATCTGACTGTCATGATGCGCTGAATGTATGTTGGCAAGAAAGGGGATGGAAAGGATGGGGTGGCTGAGCAACTGGCTCCAGGAATTGATTATGATTGTTCTGCTGGCGACTTTCGTGGATATGCTGTTGCCCAATCGATCCATGGAACGTTATGTCAAGCTTGTGCTGAGCCTTCTCATCCTGCTGACCCTTTTATCACCCATAACCAAGCTGCTCAAAAGTGATCCGGTTGGCGAACTGAAACGGGCCATGTCTGCGATGGATGCTCCATCGGATGGCAATGCAACACTTGAACAGATTTTGGCTCAGGGCAAGCGGCTGCAAGCGGGTGAACAGGAACAATCCCTGCAATGGACAGCGAAAGAACTGGCTAACGTCATGAAAGGCCAGATTGAAGAAACAACAGGAGCAAGGGTTCAATCCGTAGAGGTACAGCTGGCGATGAGCAAATATGAAACCGAGATGGAAGCTGCCTCATCAGTCGAACTGCCAGTGATCCAGCGTGTGTTGGTCGAGATGGCAGGAGAGGGTGCTGAAGGAGAAGTGAAGTCAAGGCAACAAGGAGTCGCTGCCAATACACAACCCATATTCGGAACAGACACAGAAGCTGAGAAGAATGAAGCATCTGAAACATCTCAATTACAGCAGCCTATCCAGATCGGTCAGATTGAAGTGCCTGATGTACAGATTGATGTGAGTAAAGGGCAGCCTGATGAAAATGAAGCGTCTTCCGAGCCTGTTATACGTGATCAGGCAGATGAGACTAAGCAACAAGGTGAGACTTCCACAAGGTCCGAACATGCGGTGCAGATTATTACATTGTTGACTGAAAAGTGGGATGTTGATGCGAACAAAGTTCAAGTGAAAGAACCGAAAAGTGCTGAAGTTCTGTGAGAAGGAGGGTGTCCGATGAAGCAATGGTTCAAAAAGATGGAAACCTGGATGGGTGGCGGAGAGGGGGGAGCAAGGAGGAATCAAACCTTCCGCTGGCTGATTATCCTCGGTTTGATCGGCGTGGGAATCATGCTGTTCAATTCCTTCGTTAATGTCAAAAAAATTGATTCCGAAAATATCGGTCGGGAACCACCGGACCCGACAACATCCATGGCCTCCATACAGAGTGACCCGTCGGAACAGAATCCTTTCCAGGCGATCGAAATTGCATTTGAAGACAAAATCAAAGGTGTGCTGGAAAACATTGTTGGTGTGGGAACGGTTGATGTGATGGTTACCGTGGATTCCACAGAAGAACTGGTCGTTCAGCGAAATGTGAAAGATTCTCAGCAACTTACCGAAGAAACTGATGCTAGCGGGGGCAAGCGGCATATGACGCAATATACCCGTGATGGCGAGATCATTACGTACGAAGTTTCAGGGGATCAGACACCGATCGTGACCAAGAAGCTTAAACCGCAGATCCGTGGTGTGCTTGTGGTTGCGAGGGGTGCAGAGAACAAGGTTGTGAAGGACCTGATAACCGATGCTGTGGAAAAAGGACTGAATGTGGCAGCCTACCGGATCTCGGTTGTACCGCGCAAACAAGACTAATTTGGTTTGTTGAATCACATGATTCAATTCTCATAAGATTGAAGCCAATTTGAGGAGGAAGTTCTAATGAATAACAAACGTCAAACGGTATGGCTCGTTTCCATGCTGAGTCTGATGGTCATTTTGTCCGCGTATTATCTGTTCACTGAGGATTCCGGTCCAATCAACGCGCCAGTGGCTGATAGTCAGCAAGTCGATGGAATGAAGCAGGGGGAAGCGAAGGAGACGGCAGGCATTCTTGATCCTACAGAAGGTTTGGTTGTGAATGAAGTAGTGAATAGCGGCGAAGTTGAAAGTAATCCAAGTGCGTCTGGCGCTGTGGAAGAACCAGCGGCTACGGAAGGTAAAGAAGCTGGAAATACAGAGAAAACACCTGCTGTTGAACCAAGTGAGAATAAGGGTGAAGCAGGCAAAGAAACCGACAAAGGGGCAGCAGCTACACCGGAGACAGACGGTCAGGCGGCGGGCACTGCAACCAAGACAGATGAGGAAGTCCTCAAGGAAATGGAAGAGCAGAATACAGCCGCATCTGCGAGCAGCCAGTTCCAGAACTACCAATGGCAGCGTGAAGAGAGCAATAATCGTAAGTATGAGGAACTGATGACTGTGGCAGGTGACTTGAGTAAAACACCAGAGGAGAATGCCAAAGCAACGGAGCAGCTCCGTACACTGGAAGAAAAAGAAGCCAAAATCACAGGCATTGAGGAGACACTCTCCCAACAGTTCGCCAATGCGATCGTTCAAGAAGACGCCGACAAGTATAAAGTTGTGGTCCTTAGTGACAAACTGGATGTAAAACAGGCAGTATCGATTGTGGATCTGGTGATGAAAGAATTGGCGGTTTCACAGAACAAAATCAGTGTGCAATACGTCACAGAGCAGTAATCCAAATCATGGAAAAGCAGTCCCGGGAGCTGGTTCCACTCTCGGGCTCTTTCCATTTTTAATGATTATGATATAATACATAAAGCCATATGACCGTCCTAGTGAGACTGGCATGATGCCGAAGGAGTGAATAATGGAAATGTTTAAATTGAGTGAAATCAAAGAACTGATTAAACTGGTAGATGAAAGTTCCGTTCAAGAGTTGGAAATTGAAAATGAAGGATCACGGTTATCGATCCGCAAACCGGGCAAAACGGAGTATGTTCAGGCAGCTGCTGTGCAACCGCAAATGATTGCTGCTCCGCAAGTACAGCCGGCAGCAGTGGTAAGTGAAGCTGCACCGCAGGTCGATACTACAAGTCATTTACATAAAATTGTATCTCCTATGGTAGGTACTTTTTACAGAGCTTCCTCGCCGGAAGCGGGTCCTTTTGTGAGCGCAGGTGATAAAGTTGTTGAGAAAACAACGGTATGTATCATCGAAGCCATGAAGCTGATGAACGAGCTTGATGCTGACATCAAGGGAGAGATCGTTGAAGTGCTGGTTGAGAACGGACAGCTGGTCGAGTATGGGCAGCCCCTTTTCCTGGTGAAACCGGAATAACCGTTATAGCTGGTTAACAGCTAACCGCATGAGCTTCGAAGGAGGACAAAACGAAATGAAATTTCAAAAAATACTGATTGCGAACCGTGGAGAGATTGCGGTACGTATTATTCGTGCCTGCCGTGAAATCGGCATCTCAACGGTAGCCGTCTATTCGGAAGCGGACAAGGATTCTCTGCATGTTCGCCTTGCAGATGAGGCTTACTGTATCGGACCGACACTGTCCAAGGACAGTTATCTGAACTTCACCAACCTGATGAGTGTAGCTACTTTGACGGAATGTGATGCAATCCACCCTGGATACGGTTTTTTGGCTGAGAATGCTGACTTTGCAGAAATCTGTGGTTCCTGCAACATTACATTCATCGGGCCTTCACCCGAAGCCATTACCAAAATGGGAGACAAGGCTGTTGCCAAGCAGACGATGAAAGATGCAGGAGTGCCTGTTATTCCTGGATCAGACGGCCTTGTTGAAAATATGGATGAAGCCATCATGATTGCTAGAGATATCGGATATCCGATCATTATCAAAGCGACTGCTGGTGGCGGAGGTAAGGGAATTCGTATTGCCGAAGATGAAGAAACGCTGATTAAGCAGATTACCGCTGCTCAGCAGGAAGCACAAAAGGCATTTGGTAATGCAGGTGTGTATCTGGAGAAATTCCTGACAGGCATGAAACACGTGGAGATTCAGATCATTGCCGATAAACACGGAAATGCTGTGCATCTGGGCGAGCGTGATTGTTCTGTACAGCGTCGTCGCCAGAAACTAGTTGAAGAAGCGCCTTGTCCGATAATTAATGAAGAAGTGCGTACTTTAATGGGTGAAGCAGCAGTCCGGGCAGCCCTTGCAGTGGATTACTCGGGAGCGGGCACATTGGAGTTCCTGCTCAGCCCGAATGGCGAGTTCTATTTCATGGAGATGAATACACGTATTCAGGTAGAGCACCCGGTAACTGAGATGGTTACTGGCGTGGATCTGATCCGTGAGATGATCTCGGTAGCCGAAGGAAACCCACTCTCATTCCGTCAGGAAGATGTGGTTATCAATGGTTGGTCCATTGAATGTCGTATCAATGCAGAAGATCCGGACCGTAACTTTATGCCATCACCAGGCAAAATCGGATTCTACCTTGCACCAGGAGGTCCTGGTGTTCGTGTGGACAGTGCTGCTTATCCGGGTTATACCATTTCACCTTTTTATGACTCCATGATCGCAAAATTGATTGTGTGGGGAGCGAATCGAGAAGAGGCGATTGCCAAGATGAAGCGTGCGCTTGGGGAATTTGCGATTGAAGGCATATCTACAACCATTCCTTTCCATCAGAAATTGCTGGAGCACCCAACGTTCATTCGGGGTGACTTTGATATCAAATTTCTTGAGGAAAACGAGATTTAAAAGGTATATTGGGCTTGTTTGTCATAATGTAGCCCAAATGATATAGTATGTAATAATAAGAGCGCATGTCTCCTGCAAAGGATAAGCCCGCACCTCGCGGATGTTTGCAGGAGTTCCGGTAAAGCCGGACCGGAAGGGTTCTGAAGGTTGTATAACCTGAGTCCAGCGCCCTGACGGATGGCCGCAAACTTATCTCGCGAAAGGTGTGTTGAACAGTTATGAGTACACTACCGACTGAATTTGAACGAACGGATATCGGTGAAATCCAGATCGCACCTGAAGTTATTGAAGTGATTGCTGGATTGGCAACCCTTGAAGTGAAAGGTGTTGCAGGCATGAGTGGTGGATTCGCTGGCGGATTTGCTGAATTGCTTGGTCGCAAAAACCTTTCCAAAGGCGTTAAAGTTGAAGTGGGACAACGTGAAGCTGCAGTTGATGTTTCCGTAATTATTGAGTACGGATACCGTCTGCCACAGGTGGCTACGGAGATTCAACAGAACGTGAAACGTTCCATTGAGAACATGACAGGATTGAATGTGAATGAAGTGAATGTGCACATTCATGACGTTCAGTTCAAGAGCACCGAGAAAGTGGAAGAGATCGACCTGAACAGTCAACGTGTAAAATAAAAGAAGACAGATTCCCCCGGCATCTTCTGCCGGGGGTTATCCCCGTCTTGGACAGGTCTTCATGATAGCGAAAGCTAATTGACGATCTGATTTTTGCTAGTGAGCAGGTTAAGTCATGTTAGTGAGCAAGGGAGGCTGTGCAGTTCGTGGCTAAAATACTGGATCGGCTTCTGTTGTTTATATACAGCATAAGCGTTGGAGCAATATCGGCAGCCGTCATTCTTCTGATCAGCGGTGTGCTGCCTTACGAATTGAATTATCAGCAGGAACAAAACGTTATTGTTGCGTCGGTTATTGCAGCAGCGATTTTGTTTATCCTGAGTTTGCGGTTTTTCTACATCTCGGTTCGGCGTGAGCGTGCATCGTTGCCGTCTGTAGATCAACGTACTGAGTTTGGTGATGTACAGATTTCGATGGAGACGATTGAGAATCTCTGTTTGAAGGCGACTTCCCGTTTTCGGGGAGTACGTGATGTCAAGGCACGTATACGCGTGGTTGAGTCAGGACTGGAGATTATGATTCGTGCGGTAGTGGATGGCGAGACACCTATTCCTGCGCTGACTTCTGATCTGCAAAAGGCGATACATGATCATGTACAAGAGATTACGGGCATCCCGGTTTCTTTTGTCACGGTGTATATCGCTAATGTAACCCAGTCGCCTAACTACAAGAGTCGAGTGGAATGAGGTGAGTTTCACTGATGCTGTGGAAAGAGATTTGGGATAGTCACAGAGGCCGAATTACCGGAATTATCGGCGGCATCTTTTTTGGATTTCTTTATGTATGGATCGGTTTTTGGGATATGTTGTTCTTTGCACTCTTGGTGTTCATCGGTTATACGTTAGGCAGACGAAGCGATTCGAAGCTGGTTTCGTCCATTCCCTGGAGGGAGTGGGGACAATGGCTGGGCGATCGCTGGCGTCCGTTTAAGTGACCTACCTGAACCCTGCAATATGTTTCTTCCGAAAATAGAGCTGTAGTTTAGGTTGCCCGTTTTTTGGAGGAAACGTATTGCAGGTTTTTTTGTGAAAAGGGATAACAATAACAATACCGTGGAAGCCATTGGTCAATCCATTAAAGGATTTGATGAGATGGTTGCATGGATTATAAAATAAGCATGATGACGCTCCAAAAGGAGCGCTGCAGGAGGCAGGACATGAAAAGACGTTTGGCAAGGGAAATTGCAGTACAAAGTCTGTATCAGATGGAAATGAATGAGGTGGGTGCAGCAGAAGCTGTAAACATGTTGATCAATGAAGCCGCTGAAGATAATGAAACCGAAGTGGTTATCCGCGATGCAGATGTAATGCGTACTTATGTTACTGAGATGGTACAAGGCGCTTGGAACAATAAGGAAGCAATTGACGGATTGCTCGTGGATTATTTGAAAGGTTGGCAGATCAGCCGTCTTTCGCGTGTAGATCGCCAGATTCTACGACTGTCTACGTATGAAATGGTGTTCCGTGATGACATTCCGGCAAAGGTATCCGTCAATGAAGCGATTGAACTGTCCAAATATTTTGGTACAGAAGAATCCGGCAAGTTTGTCAATGGTGTACTTGGACGCATGATTCAGGAAGTTGACGCCATTAAAGCAAATTTGTCTTAAGTTATGATTAATTATAGTGTGTGTTCAAAAAGACCGGTTTTCGGTATCCTTCTTAATCAAAAGCGGGCTTTTTGAACAACCTCTAAATTTATATTCACATAAGGGAGAGAGAGTACAATGACAGCATCTATTATTAACGGTAAAGAAGTATCCCAAGAGATCCGCGCAAGCATGACAGCAGAAGTAAAACAGCTTAGCGAACAGGGGGTCATACCTGGTCTGGCTGTTGTGCTCGTCGGGGAAGATCCGGCATCCCAAGTATATGTGCGTAATAAAGAAAAAGCATGTCACGACCTCGGTTTCTACTCCGAAGTGCATCGCTTGGATGCAGATACGTCCCAAGAAGATCTGCTTGCGCTGGTGGACAAGCTGAACAATCAACAATCCATTAACGGAATCTTGGTTCAGCTCCCACTGCCGAAACATATCGAAGAGAAAGCGGTTATTGACGCAATTGCCGTGGATAAAGACGTAGACGGATTCCATCCAGTCAATGTTGGTAATCTCGTCATTGGAGACGATAGTCTGCTTCCATGTACCCCGGCGGGTGTCATTGAACTGATCAAGCGCACTGGATTGGAAATGTCCGGTAAACATGCGGTGGTTATCGGAAGAAGTAACATCGTTGGCAAACCGGTGTCGCTGTTGCTCCAACGTGAGAATGCAACAGTAACCATGTGTCACTCTCGTACTGCCAACATGAAAGAAATTACGCGTCAGGCGGATATTTTGGTGGTAGCCATCGGTCGTGCCAATTTTGTGGATGCTGATTTTGTAAAACCGGGTGCTGTGGTTATCGATGTTGGCATGAACCGTTTGGAGAATGGCAAACTGGCAGGAGACGTTGATTTCGAGAGTGTGAAAGAAGTTTCTGGTCCAATTACACCGGTTCCAGGTGGTGTTGGTCCGATGACAATCACAATGCTGATGCAAAATACATTGATCGCTGCCAAGCGCGCTCACGGATTGGCCTAGGGTTCTGTCTGTGGCAGATCAAAAGATCTACTCCATCAAAGACCTGAACCGATATATTCGAATGAAACTGGAATCGGATCAGGTCCTGTCGGACGTTTGGCTACGCGGGGAGATTTCGAACTTCACACATCACTCCAGCGGCCATATGTATTTTACATTGAAGGACAAGGACAGCCGGATTAAGTCGATTATGTTTGCTTCTCATAACCAGCGATTACCCTTTGTACCGAAGGAGGGTGCAAGGGTTATTGCCCGTGGTAATGTCTCGGTGTATGAACGGGATGGGCAGTATCAATTCTACGCTACCCATATGCAACCGGACGGGATCGGAAGTTTGTATCTGGCTTACGAACAGCTGAAGAAAAAGCTGGAGGATGAAGGGTTATTTTCACCTTCGCGCAAAAGAGAGATTCCGCGTTATCCACAGACCATCGGGGTTGTAACTTCACCGACGGGAGCAGCGGTACGGGACATCATGATTACACTCCAGCGTCGATATCCTTCTGCCAAAGTGGTTTTGTATCCTGTTCTGGTCCAAGGCAAAGGTGCTGCGCCTTCCATTGTTAAGGCGATTGGCAACTTGAACCGGATGGGAGAGGCCGATGTACTTATTGTTGGACGCGGAGGCGGTTCACTGGAGGAATTGTGGGCCTTCAATGAGGAGATTGTGGCAAGAGCAATAGTCGCTTCGGATATCCCAGTCATTTCTGCAGTTGGGCACGAAACGGACTTTACCATTGCCGATTTTGCAGCCGATTTGCGTGCGGCTACGCCAACAGCTGCTGCTGAGCTAGCTGTACCTAATCGAGCTGAGTTGCTCGATCAGATCGGACAACGTCAGCGCCAGTTACAACACAGCTTGCGTCAACGCGCTGTACATAATCGTGAACGGCTCGCAAGATTGCAGCGTTCGCCGGTACTTGTTCATCCAAGACGTACTTTGATGCAACACACGGAACGACTGGATATGATGCATCAGCGGTTATTGAGAACAGTGGATACGCGTATGAAATGGACGGGAGAGAAGCAGGAGCGTCTTCGGGCGGCACTGCAACGATTCAATCCTCGTGATCAGGTTAATGCAGCACGCCGAGAGAATGCGGCAGCACGCAGACAACTGGAACTTGCGATCAGATCCATAACCAGATCAAAGCAGCAACAGTGGAAATCATCAGTGCGGCATCTGGATGCGCTTAGCCCGCTTAAAGTCATGTCACGTGGATATAGCTTGGTCTATGACGAGCAGGAACAGCGATTGATCAAGTCAACGAAGGATGTACAACCTGGAGATTCGATTAAGATTAAATTAACAGACGGACAGCTGGACTGTCAGGTTTGGGGAATGAAGGAGGACGACAATACCCATGGCGAATGAACCGGAATTGAATTTTGAAGAAGCAATGGCGGCATTGGAAGACATCGTAGGTCAGCTTGAGCATGGTGATGTTCCGTTGGAACAGGCCATCGATCTGTTTCAACGCGGGATGAAACTTTCGCAACTTTGCGGTCTGAAGCTGGAACAAGTGGAACGTAAGATCGAGATGATCGTAGAAGAAGATGGAGAGCTTCGCAAGAAGCCTTTCGGAACTGCTGACGATGAGAGCGGTGAAGTCCATGAGTAATCGTCCTTCGTTTCAAGCATACCTCGAGGAGGTCACAGCTGAGGTGACAGAAGCGTTGAAACATACGCTTCCCGATCACTGGGATGTACCCCAATCGCTGACAGATGCGATGCAGTATTCACTTATGGCCGGAGGCAAACGCCTTCGTCCTCTTCTGGTCGTTGCTGCGGCGGAAGCCTTCGGTGCACAGCGTACAGCTGCAATGCCGGTAGCCTGCGCCGTGGAGATGGTTCATACGTACTCACTGATCCACGACGACCTGCCTGCTATGGATAATGATGATTATCGCAGGGGAAAATTAACGAATCATAAGGTTTATGGTGAAGCAACAGCCATACTGGCAGGCGATGCGCTGTTAACCCATGCTTTTTATAGTATTGTTCAAGCTGGACGCCGTAGTGGTGTGGCGGCAGATGCATTGCTGTCCATCGTAGAGGATATGTCCGAACTCGCTGGAGCAAGAGGTATGGTAGGCGGCCAAGTTGCGGATATGGAAGGCGAGCAAGGCATGACTGATCTTGCACAACTCCAATACATTCATTTACACAAAACGGGTGATTTGATTGTTTTCTCTCTCATAGCCGGAGCACGAATCGGAGGAGCAACGGAAGGACAATTGGAAGCCTTGCGTGTGTTTGGCCGTGATCTTGGCCTGGCGTTCCAGATTCAGGACGATATTCTCGACCTGACGGGCGACGAGCAGAAGATGGGCAAGAAAACACAAAGCGATGTGAATCAGCAGAAGGTAACGTACCCTTATTTTATTGGTATGGAGGCTTCTGTAAACGAAGTAAAATCTCTTACCCAATCTGCAAAAGACGCACTTGAAAGAGCCGAGTTACCTGATGCATCCCGATTGCTGGAGATTGCAGATTATCTGATGCGTCGTGACCATTAGATCTGACAGAACGGGCTGTTTCAAAACCTATACAACCGTGTAATAAATGTAATGTCCTTTTTCTGAGTGGATAGAAAAAGTCTGTCCCGAGTGGATGCGGGAATACATATGGAGAAGAATTCTAAATAACTTGCTGGCGAGAATGCTCGTTATCGGGAGTATAGTGCAGTAAATTATGATTCTTGTTCTTTTATGTTATAATGATTTAATGTTATTTGATTCATAATGTATATATCGATTTACAACAACTAAACAATCTAGGAAAGCGGGGAGATTCTCGTGCTGCTTCCACAAATTAAACAACCCAGTGATCTAAAGTCGATGTCTCAGGATGATCTTGCCCTTTTGTCGGCAGAGATCCGGCAGTTTCTGATTGAGAAACTGTCCGTTACAGGTGGGCATCTCGCACCCAACTTAGGCGTGGTTGAGCTCACGGTAGCCCTGCATTACTGCTATAACAGTCCAGCAGACAAAATGATTTTTGATGTAGGGCATCAGGCTTATGTGCACAAAGTTCTGACAGGGCGTATGGATCGCTTTGATACATTGCGTCAACATAACGGCCTGTGCGGTTTTGTTAAACGCAACGAAAGTGAACATGATGTATGGGAAGCTGGACACAGCAGCACTTCATTGTCCGCTGCGATGGGTATGGCTCTTGCACGTGATCTTAAGGGTGAGGACAACCAAGTTATCGCGATGATTGGTGATGGAGCGCTTACAGGTGGTATGGCTTTTGAGGCTCTGAATCATATCGGTCATGAGCAGAGAAAACTGATGGTTATTCTAAATGATAATGAAATGTCCATTGCTCCAAACGTTGGGGCCATGCATAAATATTTGAGCAAAATTCGTTCGGATCGTCATTATCTGAAAGCGAAAGATGATGTCGAGGGAATGCTTAAAAAAATTCCTGCAATTGGAGATCGGTTGGCCAAATCGGCAAGCTGGATCAAAGACAGTGTCAAATATATGATGGTACCAGGTGTTCTTTTTGAAGAACTGGGCTTCACGTATTTGGGACCGATTGATGGGCATGATATTCCCAAGTTGATCGAGACGTTTAAACAGGCGGATAACGTGGATGGTCCAGTCATGGTTCATGTCCTTACTACCAAGGGAAAAGGTTATCAGCCGGCAGAAGCCGATTCGCACAAGTGGCACGGGATTTCTCCGTACAAAATTGAATCCGGGCAAGTGCTGAAAGCAGTCGGAAAACCGATGTACACGGAAGTGTTTGGTCAAACATTGATTGATCTTGCGAAGCAGGATAAGCGGATCGTAGCGGTAACTCCCGCAATGCCTACCGGATCAGGTCTCATTCCTTTTAGTAAGGAATTTCCTGATCGCATGATTGACGTAGGGATAGCAGAACAGCATGCTGCGACCATGTGTGCTGCACTCGCTATGGAAGGTTTGAAGCCGGTCTTCGCTGTGTATTCCACATTTATGCAACGTGCATATGATCAGATTGTGCATGATATTTGTAGACATAACGCGAACGTGATGTTTGCCATTGACCGTGCCGGATTTGTTGGACCGGATGGGGAAACACATCAAGGGGTATACGATGTGGCATTCATGCGCCATATTCCAAATATCGTTCTGATGATGCCAAAAGACGAAAATGAATTGCGTCATATGATGAAGACGGCGCTTGATTATAATGAAGGTCCAATTGCTTACCGTTATCCACGAAACAATGTGGTCGGTGTACCTCTGGATGATGTACTTGTTCCGATTCCAATCGGATCATGGGAGCAACTGCGTCCATCGGAAGGTTATGCTGTCATCGCTTCAGGATCGATGGTGCAGCTTGCAGAAGAAGCAGCGGAGATGGTGAAGCGAGAAGGTATTACAGCAGGTGTAATCAACGCTCGCTTCCTCAAACCTCTTGACGAGCAAATGCTGCGAGATCTGGCTGTTCGAGGAACCAAATTGATTGTACTTGAAGAAGCATCCCAAGCAGGCAGCATGGGTAGTGCAGTTCTGGAGTTTTATGCAGAACAGGGACTGCATGATGTTCATGTACAATTAATGGGGATTCCGGATCGCTTCATTGAGCATGGCAGTATTAAGGAACAACGTGAGGAAGTGGGGCTTACCGTTGAGAATGTATGTGCTGAGCTGCGCAACATGGCTGTTCAATCATCTTACGGTATACCCAAAACACGTTTTCCTTCGTAAATTTACTTGATAGGAGAAAGACATGTCACTCCCGAAAGAACGAATTGATGTTCTGCTGGTTGAGCAGGGCTATTATGAAAGTCGTGAAAAGGCAAAAGCTGCAATCATGGCTGGACTGGTGTATGCCAATAATGAGCCGATCGAAAAGGCGGGCATGAAAATTCCAAGGGAAGCCGAGCTGAAAGTTAAAGGCTCGGTACATCCCTATGTCGGCAGAGGCGGATTGAAGCTCGAAAAAGCGATCCGCCACTTCGGCCTTGATATGAATGGACTGGTCATGCTCGACATTGGTTCATCCACCGGTGGATTTACGGATTGTGCACTACAACATGGCGCTTCTCACGTCTACGCGATTGATGTGGGTTATAATCAGCTTGACTGGTCTTTGCGTAATGATGAGCGGGTTACTGTTATGGAACGAACCAACTTTCGCTATGTGACTCCGGAAGATCTAACGGGACCCGTGCCGAACTTTGCGAGCATTGATGTGTCGTTCATTTCACTGCGAATCATTTTACCGCCACTCCTGGCTCTTTTGAAACAACCTGCAGATATCGTTGCATTGATTAAACCTCAATTTGAGGCAGGACGTGAAAAAGTAGGCAAGTCCGGTGTAGTACGTGATACGAAGGTACACAAGGATGTATTGCAGACGATGCTTCATTTTGCCAGTCAACTTGGTTTGCATCTGCAGAGTTTAACTTTTTCCCCGATAACCGGTGGAGAAGGTAATATAGAATTTCTCGCTCATTGGCGTCTGGAAGAACCAGAGGCAACACAACCAGAGAACGATCCAGCTTTACTTGATGCACTTGCGGAGCAAGTTGCCAAGGAAGCAGCTCATACATTTACGGGAAACTCATCATAAGATGGGTTTCTTTTCGCTGGAAAGGTGATTGGCGTAAAAAGGAAATCGTGAATGAACCTCGAATATGTCTTCGAGGTGAGCGATAATGGATGGTCAATATGACACAATCGTTATAGGTGTACTTGCTGTCTGTTTGATCTTGTGGCTGTTGTTCGGCTTGCGTAGTTGGGTGAACCGACCAATGCCGGTAAGCTTGTCTGGAATGCAATTAAATGTAAAGATTCAGGATTCCCCGGCATTGGACTTGCTTGAAGCACAGGGCTACGAAGTCATCGGTGGCAAGATGAAAGTCCCTCTGGCTTTTGAGGCCAATGAATCCGTTTATTACAGCAGATTATTTATTGATTATGTTGCAGAACGTGAGGATCTCAGATATCTGGTGAAAACGTCTCGTCGCAGACAGCCACTTGAAATGACCGGTCCTGCGCTAAGGGATCGTTTCCTCAATTATCTGTTGTTGTATCCTGGTTGTGAAGGATTGCTGTATGTTGACTTGGAGGATTCCGATATTAAGTTAATCAGGCTCATGGACTATCAGGAAGATGTGTATGATGGGGATGATCTGGATTAATATATAAGAATGAACATTGCAGGGCAAAGTCTGCGGCGAGTTACCATTGCTGCTTTATTGCAATACATTTAACTGGAGGCATGTATGAAAGGACAAAGGCACATCAAGATTCGTGAAATCATTAGTCAAAATGAAATTGAGACCCAGGATGATCTGGTTGAAGCACTGCGCAAATCAGGTTTTCAGGTGACTCAGGCGACGGTATCCCGGGATATCAAGGAGCTTCTGTTAATCAAGATTCCGATGGATGACGGAAGATACAAGTACTCTTTACCGACAGATCAACGATATAATCCGATTCAAAAGTTGAAGCGTGCACTCGTTGACAACTTCCTGCACATTGATCACACCAACAATTTGGTTGTGATGAAATGTTTGCCGGGGACAGCCAACTCCATTGCAGCTTTGCTTGATAATATTGAGTGGAATGAAGTCATGGGGACGATCTGTGGAGATGATACCATTCTGATTATCTGCCGGACTGAAGGTAACAGCGTGACCGTTATTGAACGCATCATGGGTTATATTGCTTAAAGTGCGTGTTCAAAAACATAATTTCTGAGTTAGTCATCCGGAGGTGTTTTTGCAGATGTTAGTTACGTTATCGATTCGGAATCTGGCTGTGGTGGAAGAAGTGGACGTTGTATTCCATCCGGGATTCCATGTACTTTCAGGGGAAACGGGTGCAGGGAAGTCGATTATTATAGATGCACTTGGCTTAATTGCCGGTGGACGAAGTTCAGCTGATCTGATCCGGTACGGATGTGAAAAGGCAGAGATGGAAGCCCTTTTTGAGATGGAACCAAGTCATCCGGTCTGGCAGACGTTAGAGAAGCTTGGTATCCATTGTGAGCCCGAAGAGCATTTGGTTATCCGGCGTGAGTTGAATACTCAGGGTAAGAGTACGTCCCGTATTAATGGGCAATTGGTCAATCTGACCATGCTGCGTGAAGTAGGCGAGAAGCTGATCAATATCCACGGACAACATGAACATCAGAGTTTGCTGCGCGCAGAGAGCCATCTGGGGCTTCTTGATACCTATGGCTCGGAAGTCATCGGACCTGTCAAAGCGAGGTACCAAGAGCGCTACAGCAAGTTTATCACGGCGGAAAAAGAACTGCGTGCGCTTCAGGAGTCCAGTCAGCGGGCATATCAACTCTTGGACATGTATCGCTTTCAGCTTGAGGAGATCGCAGCAGCAAGCCTTACACGAGGCGAGGATGAATTACTCGGGGAAGAACGGGTCAAACTATCCCATAGTGAGAAAATGATGGACAGTGTTGCTGGTGCATATGATCTGCTCAGTGGTCAACGCGGGCTTGAAGCTGTAAGCATTGCTCTTTCCAGAATTGAAGACATTTCTGGATATGATAGCAAAGGACTGCAACCAATTGTAGAGCAGCTGCAATCCGCATTTTATCAATTGGAAGATGCGACATTCCAGTTAAGGGATTACCGTGAGAAGATTGAATTTAATCCGGCAAGGCTGGAAGAAGTGGAGCAAAGGCTGAATCTGATTTCTGGCCTCAGACGGAAATACGGGGACAGTGTTGAACTTATTCTGAGTTATTATGATCAGATTAGCCATGAAACCGACCAACTGGAGAACAAGGACGAACGGCTGGAGAAATTGCGAGCTGAACGTGACAAAATGCTTAATCTTGTGATGGAGTCTGCTGAAGAACTCAGCAAGGTGCGTAAACAATGCGCCGAGGAACTTGCTGCACAGGTGGAAAGTGAGCTCAAGGATCTGCAGATGGAGCGAACCACACTGCGTGTTCAGATTACTCCATTCGAAGATCCTAAAGGCATTGAATGGAATGGACGCCGTATTCGTCTGAATCGTCAGGGTGCGGACAATGCGGAATTCCTGATCTCACCGAACCCGGGCGAGCCATTACGACCACTTGGCAAGATTGCTTCGGGTGGTGAATTGTCGAGAATGATGCTGGCGATGAAGAGTATCTTTGCGCGACATGACAGGATACCTGTGTTGATCTTTGATGAAGTTGATACCGGAGTTAGCGGTAGAGCAGCTCAATCGATTGCGGAAAAACTGTTCCGCTTGTCTTCAACTTGTCAGGTTTTCTCAATAACTCACTTACCACAAGTGGCTTGTATGGCAGATCATCAGTATCTCATTGAGAAACATGTCTATGATGGACGGACGATGACGCAGGTGGAATCGCTGTCAGACGAAGGCAGAGTGAAGGAATTGGCACGTATGCTGGGCGGCGTGGAAATTACAGAAAAAACGTTGCATCACGCACAGGAAATGCTGAATTTGGCGGAAGCCAAAAAAGGGTGAAACGAACGGCTGGCGTAATGATTGACAGTAATAAAAGCCTGGGGGCGAGGTTATCTTATAGGTACGCAATTGGCGACCACCTTTCGTCAAGCGAAAGAAGCAAAGGGAGTGTGACAGCCATTGAATTCCCCCCTCAGGAAGAAATTGCTAGGTCTTTTATTTGCCTTCTTTCTTTGTGTGATTAGCCAGGCGATTCAGCCTGTGCAAAGTTATGCTTCACTGCCGGATGAATTGCAGGTGTTTGCTGGCAGGCAAGCGGATGTCCGGCTCGCTGTACCTGCTGCTTCAAGCGCCGTTGTAGACCGTCCCGATATCGTTGGTTTGGATGATCAGGCAGCGATGCATGTTACCAGGCAACACCCTTTGCATCTTAACCCTCAACAGACGGGACATGCCAAATTAACGTTGAAGTTGTGGGGTAAAATTCCGGTCAAAACAGTCCATGTGAATGTGATACCGGATTTGCGTGTTGTACCCGGGGGTCAAACGATTGGCGTCAAAGTTAAATCGGCAGGCATTCTGGTGGTTGGTCATCATCTGGTCCATTCTGGGCAGGATGAGCGTGTATCGCCTGGAGAAAACGCAGGCATTAAGCTTGGAGATCTGATCACGCACATGGATGGTAAACGTCTTGATGGCGTGGCAGGTGTCTCTGAAGCCGTTGAACTTGCAGGTAAAAATAAAAAAGGTATTGATGTTGTGTTAAAACGTGGTAAGGAAACGGTTAAGACAAGATTGACTCCGGCGTATGACTCCGAGGATCAAGCGTGGAGGCTTGGTTTATACATTCGTGATTCTGCAGCCGGCGTTGGCACACTTACCTTCTATGCTCCCGATCAGGGCGTATACGGCGCACTGGGCCATGTCATCACAGATATGAACACACAAACATCTATTGTTGTGGGTAGTGGTCAGATTGTTCAGTCCAATGTGACGTCCATTTCAAAAAGTGAGACCGGTGATCCGGGTGAAAAACGTGCTCATTTCCTCAAGGAAAGCAAGATTTTGGGCAATATTGAACGTAATACGGCTTTTGGCATCTTTGGTAAAATGTCCGGAAATCCTGAGCACAGTCTCTATTCAAAAGGTATTCCCGTCGCTTTCTCTCATGAAGTCAAAGAAGGACCGGCCGAGATACTTACTGTAGTTGACGGTCAACAAGTTGAACGCTTCTCCATTGACATTGTCCATGTGGCAGATCAAACGGAGCCGGCAACGAAAGGTCTGGTACTTCGAATCACGGACCCGAAACTGCTGGATAAGACCGGAGGCATCGTTCAAGGGATGAGTGGCAGTCCCATTGTACAAAATGGTAAGTTGATCGGTGCAGTTACTCATGTATTCGTGAATGATCCGAAATCGGGTTACGGTTGCTTCATTGAATGGATGTTACAAGATGCTGGTGTGATGATGAAAAAGGAAAACACGAAGAACCTCAAGGCTGGATAAACAGCCCTGAGGTTCTTTTTTGTCGAACGGAAACATAATATATCGGATAATGAAATAAATTATTTATTATATAGGATCGAGAAAAAAAAATAAAGAAAAATAATTTTCGACAGGAGGAATTTAACTTGCTGTGTCGAAAATTTAACCTGTAAGGAAATGTACGAAACGATGTTTAATTTAAAGGAGGATACCGTTTTGCAAAAAAATGAGGTATTGCTGGCCGATGATAATCGTGAATTTACGAATTTGCTTGCCGAATATATATCTGAGCAGGAAGATATGGAAGTAACCGGTATTGCATACAATGGAGAAGAAGTACTGCAATTGCTGGAGCAAACTCGGGATGTACCGGATGTATTGATTCTGGATATTATCATGCCTCATCTGGACGGACTGGGTGTGCTTGAGCGCTTGCGCAACCTGAACCTGTCTCCACAGCCTAAAGTCATTATGCTTACGGCATTCGGACAAGAGAATATCACACAGCGTGCCGTGCAACTCGGAGCTTCCTATTACATTCTCAAGCCGTTTGACATGGAGGTGCTTGCGAATCGTGTGCGTCAACTGGTGGGAACACAGACCGCGATGTCCACAAGCAGCGGATCTTCCATGTTCATGAAATCCAATGTCGTGCCAATGGGCAAACACAAAAATCTGGATGCAAGCATTACGTCCATCATACATGAAATCGGTGTACCTGCGCATATTAAGGGATATCAGTATTTGCGCGAAGCCATCACGATGGTGTATAATAATATCGAAATTTTGGGAGCCATCACCAAAACACTGTATCCGGCGATTGCCGAAAAATTCAAAACCACGCCGTCCCGCGTCGAACGTGCCATCCGTCATGCCATTGAAGTGGCATGGACTCGCGGTAACATCGACAGCATCAGTCACTTGTTTGGCTACACGATCAACATCAGCAAGTCGAAACCGACGAACTCTGAGTTCATTGCGATGGTTGCAGACAAGCTGAGAATTGAACATAAGGTAAGCTGAACGGGTCAGGAGTAGTAAGCGGCGACTATAGTCTGGATTCAAATTTGATTCTAGCCAAATGGATTTATGGCGATCTATATCTGAATTTGTTCATTTCAGGCCGATAAACTTCTGTAATATAAGCCAACGAATACCGTCATTTATTGGATTTAAGATATCCAGTAACTGACGGTATTTTTGCATAACGCAAAAAAACAGATCATGTGAAAAAATTTTCTTTCATAAACTTTTACCTTCAGTTAACGCTTTTTCAAGTAGAAAGTGGTACGATGTGACCATTGACAAAGACCTACATATATATTTGGAAGGCTCGGATTAGATGCTACGAACAGAGGAGTAGAATAGTATGTTTACGCAAATGGGCGAGATTGCTGAACCAATTCCTGTAGTACAATCTGATACAAAATGTGATATCGTTTTTCATCTTTTCAAGTCCAACCCTAGTCTGGAAGGTATAGCTGTTATGGGGGAGAAGGGGGTGTCATTGATGATGCGGCCTCGTTTCTTTCAGCAGATTGGCACCCAGTATGGCTATAATCTCTATATGGGACGTCCTGTAGAACTGGTGATGAACACGCAGGCATTAGTCGTGGATTATTCGGAACAGATTACTGATGTCAGTGTCCTCGCCATGGACCGAGATGAAGGCGAAATATATGACCTTGTGCTGGTCACGTCAGGGGAACGTTTCTATGGAGCTGTGAGTATTCGACGTTTGCTGCTTGCTGTTGCTGATGTACGGGCTGAAATGGCGATATTTATGAACCCGCTGACTGGACTTCCAGGTAATCATATCATAAACGAAAGGCTTTCTCAGGCTCTTCAGATGGACCATTTTAGCGTACTGTACGTTGATCTCGATCAATTCAAATCCTACAATGATAGCTACGGCTTCAAAATGGGGGATCAGCTTATTCAGGCAACAGCTAACTTGCTTCGCAAGCTTTTTGTTCTTCCTGAAGCGTTTCTTGGACATATCGGTGGTGATGATTTTATTACAATCCTGAATCACCATGATTACCAACATATTAGTGAGGAAGTCATCTCAGGTTTTGAAGCAATGAAAAAGACGTTCTACAACGAACAGGATTGGCATCATCAATATGTTCTGGGGGAAGGACGTTCCGGGCTGAATCGGCCCATCCCTCTCGTGTCGGTATCGATCGCAGTTGTAACCAACAGCAAGCAACAATATGGAAACATAGATCAGATTATTGATGAGGCCACACGGATCAAAAAAAGTTGTAAAGCGATTGCTGGTAGCATCATCTGTGCAAATGATACCGTCAATAATCCGTGCTAGAAATAAAAATACACATACGATATTAAATAAATATACATTGATACGAGAACGCAGAGGACAGAGTGAACCTGAAGAAGTGGATCTGAAGCATTCTGTAAGAATGCTTCTTCGGAAGCTTAAGCTTCAACTTTATACCCATAACAGTAAAATACAGAAAACCGCTACGTATCAGGAATTAGTCACCTGTCATAGCGGTTTTTCTAGCATTGGATGCGTGCGGGTCAAAGGCTGTGTTTCGAAAAAAAACTTCAACCTCAATATGTATACATATAAGTTAGTTTAATTAGAGCGTGTCAGATTCGAATATCGACGGATGGATATGAGACGGCAGGAGATGCAGAAGCCGAATTTTGCGGGCCGTTTCCGGATTTCTGATCTGTGATTATACCATCAGATGAAATCTCCTTACTTTCCGTTTTCTTTCCTTCATTTACTTCCTGATCTTCTTCTCCAGATGTTGCAGAGATAGGAGTTTGTGCTGCCTCTTTAGGTGCGGGCTGATGGATCTCTTTCATTAGATCCCCAATCTTTTGATTGACCTTGCTCAACTGGGTGTTGATGTCCTGGACAACCTCTCGTTTTGCCTGAAAGACGGTGCGCTCTGCGTTTTCCAACATCATTGATTTGCCGGGATCGAGATCATTTTTAGGAGGATTAATCTCCAGAACAAGTCGGTCGAATCGGGTCTCTCCTTCAGTGGTCTGAATGGAGCCCTGCATGCGATCACGCAAACCGACCAGCTTACCCAATTGATCATAAGTCTGACTATGTTTGATTAGATGATCCAGTGAAGGGGCTTGTGTCTCATCGGTTGGTTTGGGGTGTTGCTGTTGAGTCTTTTCGGGCTGTCTTAATTTGTTTTTTTCCTGTAATTCCTCTGCTTTAATTTGGGCAATCTGGCTGTCGATCTGGGAGATGGAGCTTGTTAAGGATTTAATCCGCTGAGCTTTGGTTTTGGTATCCAATTCGTCATTAGTTTTTACCCCTTGCATTTCTTCATTGAGTCGGATCTTCTGCTGCATGAGTCCCTGAATTTCTTTATCCCGATTGGAGACTTGATTCCCGGGAGTGAAACTGCTTTTGGTTGCAGATGAGATTGAATTCATATCCTTTGTTCTCCTTCTCTCTTTATCATGGCTCTATTTACATATATCGGATGTTAAGAGAAGGATTTGAATAGTTTTTTTGTCTGATGCATTCATTTACGGCGGTTGTATTGCGTACTTCATCATAATAATTGATAATGGTTATCAATAAGTTAGTAGAGTATAGATACTATTTAAGTAGACGGAGATGGGTTAGCAAAATGTGGAATGATTATTATATCCTTTGGAACTATGCTGCGGTGAGCATAACAGATATCCGTTACATGGAACTCGGGGCATATGAAGAGATGAAATATAAATTTCCAACAAGTACCTTTATACTCACCATTCAGGGTGAAGCTGGAGTGACGATTGACAATCAAACGTATGAAGTGAGTCGCTTTTATGTTCTCCATGGGGGAAAAGGCAGTAAGTTGGTCATACAAGCAGGCGAATCTGGATTGCGCTTTTATTACTTGATGTACAAAGCAAACCTCCCTAATGGAGGGAGAAATGATCTGGGAAGGTTAATGGAGCGTGTGAATCCGTTCCAAATGAACTATGGCTTTACACCCGATATGCCAGCCATTTTATATGAGCAATTGAAGCAGATGCACTTTTTGTGGGATCAAAAGAACCCTATTCATCACTTTCAGGCCAAGAGTTTGTTCTATGCATTTGTGGAGCAGATTTCATCACAGATTCCTCGTGTGTCCAATCGCTATCCTAGTATTATGGATCAGGTCAGCAAAGTCATTGAAATTGTAGAGTCTTCCTACACCCAGCCCCTCACGCTTCATGCTTTGGCAGAAATGATTGGCACCAGCCCGAGAAGTTTGTCACGCAAGTTCAAGCAGTCAACTGGAACCAGTCCCATTGATTATCTGATTCAGTTTCGTTTGTTTAAAGCCAAAGAGATGTTGCTGCACACGGACGCCACGTTGGATGAGATTGCGGCTGGTATCGGTTACCCGGATGGATATTATTTGGGACGTATGTTCAAGAAACATACAGGTCTTTCTCCTTTGCAATTCAAAGAAAAGACCTCAGCATCCCTATATTGGCCTGATCTGACATCAGGCATGGCGCGAAATGACATTTTCAGAGGTGGAAGTGGAAGGTATGTTTATAATGATGGTGATAATCATTATCAATATAAGCATGGAGGGTCATTCAATATGAACAGACAGACAAGAACGGGAATGCTGCTGAGTATTCTACTAAGTCTTACATTACTGCTAAGTGCTTGCTCTACAGGAGTTGCCAGTAATTCAAGCGGGGATGCATCTGGAAGCAATAGTACTTCAGGTTCCACGAAGACAGTAACAGGGGAGAATGAAAGCAAAACATCGGAACCACGTACAATCTCAACAGTTAAAGGAGATATTACAATCCCCGCTGAACCTAAACGGATTGTGGTTGACTTGTATTTGGGAAGCCTAATTGCTCTGGGAATCAAACCTGTGGGTACACCCGAGTTGAACCTCAAGAATCCTTATTTTATCAAGTCACTTGAGGGTGTGGAAAATATTGGTGAATACGAAACCATCTCTCTCGAAAAGGTGTTGGAACTTGAGCCGGATCTGATTGTGACAGGTAATCCTGATTTATTTGATTCCTTTAGCAAAATTGCACCTACCTTGGTTATTCCATATGGCGAATTGAAAAACACCCACGAAGAGATTGCCTATTTTGGTGAAGTGCTGAATAAAGAAAAAGAAGCTGAGGCATGGTTAGTCGATTATGATGCAAGAATTGCAGATGCCAAGCAGCGCGTCGGTGAGGCTATTGATCCAGCAGCCGAAGTGTCGGTCATGCAGTTCAATGATAAAGGTCCGTTAGCTTTTGGTGATAATTTTGGTCGGGGAGGTCAGGCAGTCTACAGCGCGCTTCGTTTGAATCCTCCTGGAGATAAAAAAGAGATCTTAATGAAGGATCAACTGGTTGAAGTTTCATCGGAAGCGATTCCTGAGTTTGCCGGAGATTACATTATTTTAACAGCTGACAATTTGACTTTGGAAGAGTTGAAATTGAAACCGGTCTGGAGTTCACTGGATGCGGTTAAGAATGATCGTGTGTTTATCTGGAGCAAGGATCGTTCGTGGTACTTTGACCCGATTGCAACATTGGATCAAACAGAGGAATTGGCCGCGTGGTTTACGAAGATCTCTGAGCTAAAATAAGCGTAACAAGTGATTGATGAGATGAAATCCAATTCCACTCTAAAATACAGTTGATAATGAAAATTATTATCATTTATATAATGAAGGTATCAGTGAACCTCTGCTACGCATATGTTATTGGCTGTGTGGCAGAATGATGACCTTGTAAGGCCTTTGTTCCGGGTGAGGCTGGGATTGGAGAGTATTCGATGCAATTAGAAGAACAGATGAAATGCTGGAATCTTGCCGCTGTTAAGGTTCTGGATATACGCCGGATCGTTATGGAGGCAGGGGAACAACTGAGTTCCTATACACTTCCGGCAAATGGTTTTATATATACGATTCGAGGATCGGCTGTGCTTCAGTTAGATGGACAAACATACAAGGCAGAGCGATTTCATATGCTTCATGGGGCGAAAGGATCTTCACTGGATATCCAAACCCACGAAGATTTCGAATATATTTTGCTCTATTACAGAGCATTCCTTGCCTTTCCTAGTTATCGCCAAAAGTGGTTATTGGCACAGCCTGAGGTTGCACCGTTCTCATTGCAATATGGATTTACGCCAAATAGTCCACTTGGGCTGTTACGTTACCTCGATGAGCTTGAGGATGCATGGGCACAGTCTGAAAGTCTGGATCTGCTTCATACGAAAAGTTTATTTTACCAATTCATTCATGAAATGATGGTTCAGCTAACAGAGCAAGAGATCAAAACTGAGCTTGCTGACCCGGTGAAACAAACACTTCGTTACATACAGAAGCATTACAGGGAACAGGTCACGCTTGATTCTCTGGCTGAACAATTGAACTACAGCTCTCGTCATTTATCCATGCAATTCAAACGAAAAACGGGTTACAGCCCTATTGATTATTTAATTCAGACTCGAATCGCCAAGGCTCGTACTCTGCTTGTACGATCTGATGCAACACTGAGTGAAATTGCAGCAGAAGTGGGTTATTTGGATGTGTATTATTTTAGTCGTATCTTCAAAAAACATGTGGGAATCTCTCCGATCCAGTATCAACGAAAGATGAGAGAAGAAGGGAGAGCAGAGGATCGTCCATTGCAAATATCTGAATCGTCCATTGGCCGAAGATGGAAGTCGGGATATATTGATTATGAGAATCATTATCAATATATAGACGGAGGGTCCACACCAATGAAAAGAAGAAAAACAAGTTCAAATATGATTATGATTGCTTTATTGAGCATCACGATGCTGCTCTCAGCCTGCTCTTCAGGAACAATCTCACCAACAGCTGGCGAAGGAACGGGTGCCAGTTCGAATAACAGCAGTACGGCGATGTCATCAGATACAGGAAGCCAAACGAACAAAGACAATGAAACACGTACGGTCTCAACGATTAAGGGCGATGTGGTTGTTCCAGCAAATCCTAAACGGGTTGTTGTATTGTATCTCCAGGGGGATGTCGTCGCACTTGGAGTCAAGCCAATCGCTACCTCAGATGTATATGACGGGGCTGCATACAAGAGTGAGCTAGAGGGTGTAAACGCATTGGGTACCTGGTTTGAACCGAATCCTGAAGCTGTCATTGATCTTGATCCGGATCTGATTATTGTTCCTTCAGAAGAGACCTATATGTTATTAAAAGATATTGCACCTACGGTATATATTCCGTATGAGAAATTGACTACAGAAGAGAGACTTCATGATATAGCAAGTATCTTTGGCAAAGAGCAGGAAGCCAAGATGTTAATCACCAATCTCAACAACAAAGTCGAAGAGAGTAAAAAAACTCTTGCAGATGCAGGCATACTGGACAAAACGATCTCCATTGTAGAAGGTGGTTTGAAAGGTATGGTCATTGTAGAGAGCAAACAATTTGGGCGAGGATCTCAGGCGGTATATGAGTACTTGGAAATGAAAGCACCTGACGTTGTACAGAGCAAAATAGATGTGGTTTCTGACGAGGCCGGCTCCAATATCTCCATGGAAGTACTGCCTGATTATATCGGGGATTATGTGTTTCGTTCGGTGTATGAAGGGGCAGATAACTTGACGGATAATCCAATATGGAGCAGTATCCCAGCGATCAAGGAAGGTCGTCTAATTGAGATTGATTTTGATTTCTTTTACTATTCAGATATCTATTCAATCAATAAACAACTAGATTTTGTCGTTGAAAAGCTGTTGGCGGCTCCAAGAGCGCAATAGTAAAGAGCAGAGTTGTTCATAAAATTTTTGTACAAGAAATGTTTGTTTTTTAGCCATTGTATTTTGATAAGATTACCATTACACTAGGATTTAAGTGATAATGAGAATCGATATCAAATACTCGATGTTCTGGATCGAATTAACGGAGGTATTTTTAATATGAATCAGCAGTTGGAGCTTTATGATGTAACCATTATCGGCGGTGGCCCTGCGGGCATGTACTCTGCCTTTTATAGCGGCATGCGGGACATGAAGACCAAATTGATTGAGGCACGTGACAGATTGGGCGGTCGCATGTTATTTTATCCGGAGAAAATGATCTGGGATGTTGGGGGTGTGACGCCAATCCTCTGTGAGGATCTGATCAAACAATTGGAAGAACAGGCACGAACGTTCGAGCCGACGCTTGTTTTTGAACAACAGATCGAAGGATTCGAGCGTCAACCTGATGGCACAATTCTGTTAACATCTGCAACAGGTGAAAAGCACTGGACCCGTACCGTCATTTTGGCAATCGGATATGGTATATATAAAATGGCCAAGCTGGAGCTTGAAGGTGCAGACCGTTATGAGGTTAGCAATCTGCACTATACCGTGCAAGAACTGGAGCCATTCCGTGGTAAACGCGTGCTGATCTCGGGCGGAGGTGACTCTGCTGTAGACTGGGCGAATGAACTGGAAGCACTGGCTGAGCAAGTGACGGTTGTGCATCGTCGTGATCGTTTTGGCGGGTTGGAGCGTAATGTACTGCGTATGAAAGAATCCTCAGTAGATGTCCGTACACCTTATGCGGTAGAGACATTGCATAGTATGAGTGGCGATGTGATTGAACAGGTGACTATCTCACACGTGGACACAGGCGAAACTGAACTGCTTGAAGTCGATGCTGTCATTGTAAACCATGGCATGAAGAGTGACTTTGGTCCAATCCGGGATTGGGGACTTGATCTTGGTGAATGGCACGTCACTACAACGGAAAGATTACAAACTAATATTCCTGGTGTTTTTGCCGCAGGTGACTTTGTAGATTATGGAAGCAAACTGTATCTGATTGCGGGCACCTTTACGGATGCTGCCCTTGCGGTGAACAGTGCAAAGCTTTACATGGACCCTGAAGCGGAGAAAGTGGCTTATGTTTCTTCCCATAACAGCCGTTTTAAGGAGAAAAATAAAGCCCTTGGTGTTGTAGAAGAATAAAGATCTGCGATCGGTTATATTAAGATGACTTCGGGTTCATTCCGAAGTCATCTTTTTTGCATAAAATGGGTAATAAGAAGGCATAATTTTACCAGAAGCAAAGGCTGCCGAATTGTATATACACTACCAAATGTCTATAATAAGCCTGAGAAACATTAGAATAACAACTATATAAATTGAAATAATAATTTACACGATAACGGAGAGGACAGAAAAAATCTGGGGATAACAGCGATTGGAAGATTGTTCTGTCATCGTAGTGCCAGTGTAAATAAACTTTAATTCAACTTATATAGATACAATAACTAGATCAGAGTGGAGTGCAGCGTATGAAAAAGGGATCACAGCCACAACGAGGTTTCACCTTCATCCAGCGGTGGTTCAAACGATCTGATAAAAAAAAGATCAAATGGTCTGAAATATATCTCGCACTGGCAGGTGCGCTTCATCGCTTGTTGGTTGAAGGGCGGCGTGAACGTTCAGCAGCCAAACGGCTGCATCAGGACTTGCCCATTAACGTGTTGGGCGAGATGAAGCTAGAGCCAGGGGATATCGTATACACGCCAAGCTCGGAATCAACGTATTATGCCGGGCATATGGGCATTATTGGTCTCGACGGCAAAGTGTATCATGTGCACCCTTATGGGCCTGTATTTGCTGATTCATTAGAGTGGTATCTCACGCGGTTTTATGAAGGAGATCGCTTCATTGTATTCCGTTCCAGATTGAATGAGGCAGGTATGAAAGCAGCCGGTTGGGTACAGGACCATTACAAGCAGGTAAAATTCTACCGTTTGCAGACCAATCTTCGCAGTATTGAGCGTAATTACTGCTCCAAGTTTATATATCAGGCCTATCAGTTCACATCGGGACTGGATCTGTGGAGTCGCAAATTTACCCGAATGAATCAGGGGTATATCTACCCATTTCGAATTGAGCGCTCACCCGAACTGGACGTTCTGGGAACTTTTTATAAATAAGGCTGGAACCGACTAAAATGCTGTTCTTCCGAAAAAAAGGAAAGCAGGTTCTGTCGGTTTTTTTTATATGTGTAGAGATTAAAAACAGGAAAAACGCCCAAAACGTCGAATAGATTATGAGATAGGCATGTACAACTTGGAATCGTATACATAAAAAAGACGAGATGATTATTAGCCCAGAGCAAAAAAATGACTACGAAGTAGGCGAACAAGAAAGAGTGAAGCGAGATGAAATGGCCGGTCTTCTTACAACGATTCCGACAGAACAAAAACGTAGTGAAGTTATCGGACTATATCCCAAAAAAGGAAAGGAGGCACTACTGTTCCATATGCAAGAAAAACGTTAAATCGGTTGTGCATTACGCGGCTCCACAGGGAAATGTTTCAGGTGTATGCAGTTCTTGTAAGTCTTTGGCGGATGAACGAGGAATGTTCCCCATTTAATAAGAAGAGATGCGCTCAGGAAATAACAATTCTTTGATTTATGCGCGTTTTTGTAGTACATTAGCAAATGTATTCGAAGGAGGATTCTAATGTACTCAGGTAGACAAGACGATACTTTATACATCATGACCTACACCTTAAACAGCGGTATCAAGGGTACGGTTCCACTGTCTAATAAGCAGATTATTGAGTGGCTGGATTGCTACAGAAATGAGAAGCGCTTCGTGACCGAAATCGGCAAGGAGTTTTTTGGATTGAATGCAGGATTGGTAGCAGACTTCAAGGTTCAGAATCATTTATCAGACTATCAGCAGACCATAATGCCTACACAGCAGCAGGATAACCTGGAACGTTTGTCCAGTGCTTATAAATCAACCGAGTTATTAATGAAGATTGATTGTAAATGTGGCACGGCTTATGTGACGGAATCTCCATACAAACGCACAAAATGGTACTGCACAAAGTGTAAAGAGATTGTATTTTTGGATGCCAAAAAAGGAATGGTGGAAACGTCGCGTGGTGACGCTTACTACATGACCAACAAATATTTTGTTTCCCGTGACTAGCGGGAAGTGACTCTAGAAGCATCGCTGCGAAGCGGTGCTTTTTTGTACAATTGTTTGCTCTATAACAAAAAAGCCCCAGGGGGCCTTTTTGGAAGATATCAAAAATCTTTCAGCAATTATGATGAGCATTCAACTTTGTGAGGAGGAATGAAGCAGCAACGACAGCGTGGCTCGTAAGCTTCTGAATCGCCAATCATAACAACCGGGCCCAAAGTAACGGGCTCCCCATTGACGATACGTTGCGTAAAGGCTGCATCCGGGCTGCCGCATACCGCACAGAAAGCCGAGAGTTTCTCGATGTCATCTGCCATGGCAAGCAAACCGCCGACATATCCAAATTCCTTGCCACGGTAATCCATATTAAGTCCATCCACAATGACATGTTTGCCACAATACGCTAGCTCCGAGACCAGTTCCATAATGGCACTGCTGAAAAATTGTACTTCATCAAATGCAACAACATCAGCATCTATGGTTTGATTCATGATCATTTCTACGGATTCCGTGGTTAATTGCCGGGGAATGGAATGGGCAGGTAGTCGATAACCAATTCGGCTCACGATCTCGTCCTGGGCAAACCGATCATCCTCGGCTGGTTTGTAGGCTACCACCTTTTTACGGCCAAATTGAATTAATTTCTGACAACGGCGAATGAGCTCACCGGATTTTTCACTGAACATGGGTCCAGTAATTACGGTAATACGTCCTGTTTGCACGGTGCTGCTACTCCTCTCACATACGGGATTCTACAAAAAAAGCGACCATTACAGAGTACCACAAAATCTTTGGAAAGAGCCAGAACTAATCTGTGCAGCTTTGTGTTACTATATGGATTGTTAAGCCGTTGGTTCCGGCAGCTGTTAATAGGAGAGTTATGGGAAAGAGGTGTTTACGATGAGTGAAGCATTAACATCACTTCATGAGCGATATGAAAGTTTGAAAGAGCAGGCATTCCTGGATGAAGCAACGCAGGCATTATTTGCAGAACTGTTCGCAGAAGCGGAGCGACTGCAGGCAAGCAACCTGACGTTGCGCAGAACGATCTTGAAGTCTTCTTCCAAAGAATCACGTATGTCCACCAAACTGCGGGATGCCTTATACGAATGACCCGGAGATTACTCCGGGTCCTCTTCTGTCTTTAATTTGCGAGGGAATAGAATACCTGCTGTAATTCTGGCAATCATGGCAAAGGTGAGACCAATGCCTGCAAACATGTAGATTACGGTAAAGGCTTTGCTGAATCCGGTGGATGGCACAAATTCAGGATGTCCCACCGTAGTCAGGGTAACCGCACAGAAGTATAACGCATCGATCCAGTGCAGACCTTCAACACGAGTGTAAAACAAAGTGCCTGACAGCAACGTTGCTGCCGTTAACGCGAACAAAGCCAGAAACTTGGGGTCTTTGAACGCATGGAAAATGCCTTTGAGCAGTCGTTGTAACGTGATTAAAAATGATACCATGATGATCCATCCTGTCTATGTAAAGTAGGCGGTGTGTTATTTAAACACACAAAAAGCCCGGACTCATGGAGTCCTTCCGGGCGTCTCTGCTTTTTCGGGTACATTCTTGGAACGGAAACGGGGACCTACATAATTACGCTTGCGATCACGGAACAGGATCCAGCCTCCCAGAAAACTCATACCTGCGGCAAAAAGCACAAGTCCACCGCCAAAGGAAAGCCACTGGAACCCAGGTGAAATCAGTTCGTTCCCGTGTTCGGCATAATATAGGAACAGGGCATCTTTCATCATCAGAAAACCCTTCATTGCCATTAAACCGGGGATGACCAGAACAACAATCGCCATAAATCGTGCAAAGACCAATCTTGTATTCATGAGCATTATACCCTTTCTGCCAAAGTCGACATTAAATAAAGGTTACGCTTACAGATCATACCTCATTCCATCATAGCTTGGAATGCATAGGCTGTCCATGTGTGATTCTTTCAAACTTTGAGTTGACCGCTTAAGGAGAGTACAATGGCATATAGAAGGTATAAGTCAAACCATGATTCAAGCCATCATAAATGATATTGAAATTTGATTCATAGAGGAGAGCATGAGAGATGCCAATTACATGTGATGTTGCAATTCTTGGAGGAGGTACCGGTGGATATGTAGCCGCGATCCGGGCTGCACAGCTGGGGAAAAAGGTTGTTATCATTGAAAAGGACAAGCTTGGTGGAACCTGTCTGCATCGTGGGTGTATTCCGAGTAAAGCTTTGCTGAAAAGCGCGGAAGTATACGCCGAAATTCAGGAGAGCGAGACGTATGGTATCGAGACTAATGGAGCCACACTTGTATTTCCCAAAGTACAGGCGCGCAAGGATGCGATTGTGGAACAGCTTCATCAGGGCGTTCAATATTTGATGAAGAAAAATAAAATCCAGGTCGTACACGCGAACGGCCGCGTTATCGGACCTTCCATCTTCTCCCCGCAGAGCGGAGCAGTCGCTGTAGAGTTCGAAGATGGGGAAATGGATACGGTTGTGCCGACCAATCTCATTATTGCGACCGGTTCACGTCCACGCGTGCTGCCAGGCTTGGAACCGGATGGCAAGTTTATTATGAGCAGTGACGAAGCACTACGAATGGATGAGCTTCCTGTATCACTCATTATTGTCGGTGGTGGTGTGATTGGACTGGAGTGGGCATCCATGCTGAATGACTTTGGTGTAGACATCACGGTGGTGGAAGCAGCTGCTCATGTGCTGCCTGCCGAGGATGAGGATGTTGCCAGAGAAATGCAACGATTGCTAGGCAAGCGGGGTGTTCGTTTCCTGACAGGGGCCAAGGTTCTAACGGAAACGTATAGCACGGATGCAGAGGGTATCCAGATTGAGGTACAACTTGGTGACGATAAGCAGGAAACGCTGAAAGCGGAGAAAATGCTTGTCTCGGTTGGACGTCAGGCCAATGTCGAAAATATTGGACTCGAAAATACGGATATCAAACTGGAGCGTGGGTTCATCGCTGTAAACAAACAGTTACAGACCGGTGAAGGTCACATCTATGCCATTGGTGACTGCATCGGAGGTTTACAGCTAGCGCATGCCGCAAGTCATGAAGGCATTCTCGCTGTTAATCATCTGGCCGGCGAAACGGTACATGCTGTAGAATCCCATCGCATCCCGCGCTGTGTGTATACACGTCCGGAAGCAGCCAGCATCGGATTCACCGAGCGTGAAGCCAAAGAACGTGGCTTTGACACCAAAACAGGCAAGTTTCCGTTTCAGGCGATTGGTAAATCGCTCATTCATGGAAGCCGTGATGGATTCGTGAAGGTGATCGCAGATGCCAAGACGAATGATATATTGGGGGTACATATGATTGGCACTCATGTGACGGAATTGATCGCTGAGGCTTCTCTGGCTCAGATGCTGGATGCCACACCTTGGGAAGTCGGACAAACCATTCATCCGCACCCGTCTCTGTCGGAAATCATGGGTGAAGCCATGTTGGCGGTTGATGGAAAGGCCATTGGAATGTAAGCCAAACAGGCTTATGAGAAAGGTTCTTTCCTTTTTTGGGTAAAAGGGATTATAATAAGGTTAAGCCAAGTCTTAGTACCAGGTTATAAGATCGGGTAGTAAGAGTGGCACAGGCTCTGATTAAAAGGAGGTACCTCATATGAGTTCACAAGGTACTGCAGACGCGGTCCATCGGCATCAACAGCTGGGACTTAGCGATGGTGAAGTATTGGATATGTACAAATACATGCTGCTCGCACGCAAGTTTGACGAGCGTTGCTTGCTCTTGCAACGGGCTGGCAAAATTAACTTTCACGTATCCGGTGTAGGACAGGAAGCTGCGCAAGTAGGCGCCGCTTTTGGTCTGGATCGGGATCACGATTATTATTTACCTTATTACCGCGATTATGGCTTTGTACTCGCGGTAGGCATGACTCCGCGTGAGTTGATGCTGTCTGCTTTTGCAAAAGCGGAAGATCCGAATAGTGGCGGTCGGCAAATGCCGGGTCACTTCGGTCACAAAAAGCTGCGGATTGTGACGGGTTCCAGCCCGGTTACAACACAGGTTCCGCACGCTGTTGGGTTTGCGCTGGCTGCCAAAATGAAGAAGCAGGAATTTGTTTCTTTTGTTACGTTTGGTGAAGGATCAAGCAACCAGGGGGACTTCCACGAGGGAGCCAATTTTGCAGGTGTACACAAGTTGCCTGTCATAATTATGTGTGAGAACAATCAGTATGCGATTTCGGTTCCAATTCACAAGCAGCTTAGTGGTAAAATATCGGATCGTGCACTCGGTTACGGGTTCCCCGGACTGCGCGTAGATGGTAACGATGCGCTCGAAGTATACGCTGCTGTGAAGGAAGCACGTCAACGTGCCATAGCAGGCGAAGGACCTACACTGATTGAAGCAATGATGTATCGCCTCTCTCCTCACTCCACTTCTGACAATGATCTGGCTTACCGGACGAAGGAAGAAGTTGACGAGAACTGGAAGAAAGACGGCGTGCTTCGCATGAAGAACTATCTGATGGATTGCGGTATCTGGGACGAAGCCCGGGATGCGGATCTGGCTTCCCAGCTTGCGCTGGAAATGAAAGAAGCGACTGAATATGCAGACAACGCGCCATATCCGAAACCTGAGGACACTCTGACGCACGTTTATGCGGACAGCGAAGAAGGGGGACGGTAAGTATGGCAGTGATGGAATATATTGATGCAATCCGTCTCGCGATGAAAGAAGAGATGGAGCGGGATGAAAATGTTTTTATCCTCGGTGAAGACGTAGGGGTCAAAGGTGGTGTGTTCACCACGACCAAAGGGTTGCAGGATCAGTTTGGCGAAATGCGTGTCATGGACACACCGTTGTCCGAATCAGCTATTGCAGGTGTTGCCATTGGTGCAGCGATGTATGGCATGAAGCCGATTGCCGAGATGCAATATTCGGACTTCATGCTGCCGGCAACTAACCAGATCATTAGTGAAGCGGCCAAAATCCGCTATCGATCCAACAATGACTGGAGTTGTCCGATTGTCATCCGTGCGCCGATTGGTGGCGGAATCTTCGGTGGGTTGTATCACTCCCAATGTCCGGAATCGATTTTCTTTGGTACACCTGGTCTGAAAATTATAGCGCCCTACTCGGCATACGATGCCAAGGGACTACTTAAAGCGGCTATTCGCGACCCGGACCCGGTACTCTTTTTTGAAAATAAAAAATGCTATAAACTTATCAAGGAAGATGTGCCTGAAGATGATTACATCGTTCCAATTGGTAAAGCCAACGTACTTCGTGAGGGTGCGGATATTACGGTGATCGGCTACAGCCAGCCGCTGCATTTTGTCATGCAGGCTGCTGAGGAGCTGGAACGTGAAGAAGGCATTACAGCACACGTTCTGGATCTGCGCACATTGCAACCGTTGGATCGGGAAGCGATTATTGCTTCCGCTCGTCTAACAGGCAAGGTGCTGATTGTACACGAAGATAACAAAACGGGTGGTGTAGGTGCGGAAGTTGCCGCGATTATTAGCGAGGAATGTCTGTTTGAACTGGATGCACCGATTCAGCGTCTCTGCGGACCTGACGTGCCGGCCATGCCAATTAGCCCAACATTGGAGAAATTCTACATGCTGAGCAAGGACAAAGCCAAAGCAGCAATGCGTACACTTGCCGAGTTTTAATTTCGTTTTTTGGATCGTTTAAAAGTAAAGTTTGGAGTGATAATCAAATGGCTGAACGTATGAAATGGATCGAGGTCATAATGCCGCAATTGGCGGAATCGCTGGTCTCGGCTACCATAGGCAAATGGTTGAAAAAACCGGGAGACCGTGTGGAACAGTACGAGCCGATCTGTGAAGTAATCACCGATAAAGTCAATGCCGAAATTCCATCCACGGTGGATGGAATCATGGGAGACCTTTTGGTGGAAGAGGGCACAACGATTGCTGTTGGTGAAGCAATATGCCGCATGCAGGTCGCAGCTTCTGACGAAGAAGCGGCTGAGCAGGTAACACAAGTATCGCAGCAACAGGAGCAAGTGCAGCAACATGCAAGCCATACTCCTGTTGCCGCCTCAAATACAGCAGGACATGATCCCAACCAGCCGATGCGTAATCGGTATTCCCCGGCAGTTCAATCCTTGGCAGCAGAGCATGGCTTGAACTTGCAAAGCATCCAGGGTACTGGAGCAGGTGGTCGTATTACCCGCAAAGATGTGCTGGCATTTGTTGCACAGGGAGGTAACACAGCTGGATCATCTGCGTCTGCACAAGCATCATCTTCAGCGGCACAACATACAGCTTCTGGTGTGTCGTCTACTTCTCCATTCAGTGGAGTAAATCGTGGAAATGGAGAAATGGGTTTAACCGCTGGAGAAGCGATCTCAGCGTCCGATGCAGGTGTTCCTGTGAGACATTCAGGCATTCATCTAACCGAAAGCCCGAAAATTCCACAGATCGAAGTGGAAGGTGGCGGCCAGGGAAGATCGGAGTATTTCATCGATGTTACACCTGTGCGTAATGCCATAGCCCGGAACATGCGTCAAAGCGTATCGGAAATCCCGCATGCATGGACGATGATTGAAGTGGACGTAACAAATCTTGTGATGCTGCGCAATAAACTCAAGGATGAGTTCAAGCGTAAGGAAGGCATCAATCTGACATATCTGTCCTTCATGATGAAGGGAGTCGTTAACGCGATTAAAGACTATCCGATCATGAACTCGGTATGGGCAGTGGACAAAATTATCGTCAAACGGGACATTAATCTGTCCATGGCTGTAGGAACCGAAGATTCCGTGCTTACCCCCGTAATCAAACATGCCGATCAGCGAAATATTGCAGGTCTGGCCCGTGAAGTGGATGAACTGGCTCGCAAAACACGTGAAGGTACGTTGAAGCTGGACCATATGCAAGGTGGAACGTTCACGGTGAACAACACAGGTTCATTTGGTTCGATCTTGTCCCAGCCAATCATTAACTATCCGCAAGCAGCGATTCTTACATTCGAGTCGATTGTCAAGAAACCAGTCGTTATTAATGATATGATCGCTGTTCGTTCGATGGCTAACCTGTGTCTATCACTGGATCACCGAATCCTGGATGGTGTAATCAGCGGACGTTTCTTGCAACGTGTCAAAGAAAATCTTGAAGGATATACCATGGAGAGCAAGGTGTATTAAGTAAATAGTTGACGGGAAAGTGTATGTGCCGGAGGCCGTGCACTTTTCCTGCTGTTTATGGAAAAAGTGCTCATTTGTACATTGAACCTGAAGCAGAAGGGTGTGGGGAATCATGAGCAAGCCGCTGGATGTTGCATACATACCGATGCTTGATTATGAAGAGGCTTGGAACCGCCAGAAAGCGATTGTACAGCAATTGGACGAGGGCGAGGGAGCGGAGCAGATGCTGCTTTTACAGCACCCGCCAACGTATACGATCGGTTCACAAAATCATCCGGAGCATCTGCTTCTCAGTCCGGAAGAGTTGCGTGAGCAAGGGATTTCTTTGTTTCAAATTGACCGCGGCGGTGATATTACTTATCATGGTCCGGGCCAGTTGGTAGGTTACCCGTTATTGATTCTTGGACGGGATGAAGACTTGGATCTGCACGGATATTTACGGAAACTTGAGCAGGTACTTATGGATTATCTCGCAGACCAGGGCATCGAAGCCGGACGCAAAGAGGGTTACACGGGTGTGTGGATTGGCGATATGAAGATTGCCGCAATCGGCATCAAGTTTAATCGTTGCAAACACCGCCGCGGTTTCGTGACCAGTCACGGGTTTGCATTTAACATCAGCTCAGGCATTCAACATGCTGGTTTTCAGGGGATTGTTCCTTGTGGAATTGAGCAGTATGGCGTTACCTCACTGGAGGATATCACGGGCAACTCTTATACAGTGGAGCAGGTAGCACGCGAGATTGTTCCATACTTTAATCGCATTTTTCCATATCAAATCAATTGGGTCAGCGAAAAAGAAGCCCTTCAACGTCTGTAAACAGATCGTCGAAAGGCTTCGTGCTGCTATCCGAACAGTAACGGTTCGAGAGCGATGAAAAGGGTGGACCCGATCATGGCGATCAGCATGAGATAGATGATGATTTTGAACCATTTCTTTTTTTGCATGATGAGAGAACTCCTTTCAACATAAAGTAAACAAGCCATAGTAATTGTATTGTAACGTATCCACAAGAGGGAGGAAAGTCCTATGATTAAACAACAACGTGTTATCGATCAGTTCATGGAACTGGTGCAGATGGATAGTGAAACAAAAAATGAACAGAACATCTCGAAGGTTTTAAAAGAACAGTTTGCAGATCTTGGTCTTCATGTCTATGAGGACGACACCATGGAGCAAACCGGACATGGCGCGGGGAACCTCGTTATTACCTGGGAAGCCGAAGGAACAGATGGAGTTGCACCGATCTTTTTCACATGTCATATGGACACCGTAACGCCGGGACAGGGAATTAAGCCTGAACTGGGTGAAGATGGCTGGATTCGCAGTGATGGAACAACAATCCTGGGAGCAGATGACAAAGCAGGGATTGCGGCATTGTTCGAAGCGATTCGTGTGATCCAGGAAAACAAGATTCCTCATGGTAAAATTCAATTTGTCATTACAGTTGGTGAAGAGTCTGGACTGGTGGGTGCACGTGCCATGAATCCAAAGGATATCGATGCCGAGTTTGGTTATGCGCTTGACTCTAATGGAGCTGTAGGCACGATCTGTGTAGCTGCACCAGCCAGAGCTGAAATTCAAATGAGCATCTATGGGAAGTCCGCACATGCCGGCGTGAACCCGGAAGACGGGATCAGCGCCATTCAGGTTGCAGCCAAAGCAATTGCAGCGATGACACTGGGCAGAATTGATGATGAGACAACCGCGAACATTGGCAAATTCCAGGGTGGCTCAGCACTCAACGTGGTATGTGACTTTGTGCAGATTGAGGCGGAAGCCCGCAGTATTGTGCAGGAGAAAGTGGAACTGCAGGTTGCACAGATGCGTGACGCGTTGGAAACGACATGCCGCAAATACGGTGCAACGGCTGAATTCAGAAGTGAGATTCTGTATCCTGCATTTGGTTTCCATGATGAACACGAAGTTGTACAACTTGCACAGCGTGCCATCCGCAGTACTGGGCTGGAGACAAGTACATTTTCTTCCGGTGGTGGCAGTGATGCCAATATCTTTAATGGGTTCAACATTCCAACTGCGAACCTGGCGGTGGGGTATGAGGATATTCACACAACCAAAGAACGTATTCGTGCCGAAGATATTGTGAAGTTGTCCCAAGTGGTCGTGGCTATTATTCAGGAAACGGCAGCAAACAAGAAATAACGTGTACTTTTTAGACAAAAGTCCGAACCCGGTCTATATCGGATTCGGACTTTTTGCGAATTCATGTTATATTTCAAGGGAGAAGACTCGTTCATTTAGGGTCAAATTAAATGGATGGGTAAATGGATTAATGTCCCATTCATTTGCGTCCAGCGAGCAGATCAACTAACTTGGCATCCGGGCCCCACTCGCGCAACCATTGTTTGAGTATGAGCTGTACTTGCCGGGCTTGTCCTACCACGTGTACGGATTGAGGCGTCAAATAACTATTCATTGAAAGTCCCCCTGATTCGTTTATATTTGCTGTGAGAGTTCTATACGCTCACCATATGCCCAAAATCAGAGATTTATACATTAATCGAATATATAATCCAACGATATGGAGTTGAAGAACGAATGAAGCCAAACCAATCTGCCCAATCGATCCATGCAGCTCAACCTGCCAATCCAAAACTGGATGAAGTGACCGTATCCACCAAGCCAATCTTTGAGGGGAAAGTGATTTCACTTCAGGTCGACACTGTTAAACTGCCGAATGGCGAGACAGCTACACGTGAGATAATCCGGCACCCTGGAGCAGTAGCTGTACTCGCTCTGAATGGGGATCGCATGCTTGTAGTGGATCAGTATCGTCAGGCAATGGGACGCACCGAAGTGGAGATTCCTGCGGGAAAACTGGACCCGGGAGAAGAGCCGGAAGTTGCTGCCGCACGTGAATTGCGAGAAGAGACAGGATATGTGGCCAAGTCGCTGCGTCATTTGCGTTCATTCTACACCTCACCGGGGTTCGCTGATGAGATCATTCATCTTTACATCGCGGAAGAGTTGGAAGCCGGAGATATGGAACTGGACGAAGATGAATTCCTTGAAGTATCCGAGATTACACTGGAGGAAGCGTACGCTCTCATGGACGATAACCGGATTAGTGATGCCAAAACGATGATGGCTGTGTACGCGTGGGACATTTACAGAACGACAGGACGGTTCTAGGCATGCAAGAACAACTGGCAACGTCTGCGATGTGGGAGCCCTGTTATACCGACCTGCATATTCACATCGGACGAACCTCTCGTGGTGAGGCCGTGAAAATCAGCGGCAGTCGCGATCTGACATTTGAGAATATTGCCCGGGAAGCATCGGATCGCAAAGGAATTCATTTGCTTGGTGTGATTGATTGTCATTCTCCGGTTGTACAGATGGATATCGAGCAATTGCTGGAGAATGGCACCATGTCCGAGATTGAGGGAGGCGGTATTTCCTACCAGGACACGACCATTCTGCTGGGTACAGAGATCGAGCTGCGCGAGCCTGACATGCGTGAGTTCCATATGCTGGCGTACTTCCGTGATCTGAAAACGATGAAGTCCTTCACGGACTGGATGAAACGTTATATGAAAAATGTGAATCTCAGTTCTCAGCGGGTTTACGTCCCCGCCCTAGAGATGCAGTCTGAGATTAAGGCACGTGGTGGACTTATTGTGCCTGCACATGTGTTTACACCTCATAAAGGCATCTATGGCAGTACAGCCCCCCGTATGGGCGATGTGCTGGATACCCGTCTCGTGGATGCAGTCGAGCTCGGATTAAGCTCGGATTCATCCATGGCCAGTTATATTCGGGAGCTGGATCATGTCCCGTTCCTGACCAATTCGGATGCCCATTCCCTTGGTAAGATTGGACGGGAGTATAACGAACTGCAAGTTGCTGCCCCTTCTTTTGATGAATTCCGTATGGCACTCCAAGGAGAAGCCGGCAGGAGCATTGCTGCTAATTATGGACTGAATCCAAGGCTGGGCAAATATCACCGTACCTACTGTGCAGCATGTGGCAGTATTATGGACGATCAAGCGATGTCTGCAGAGCGCTGTCCTCACTGTGGCAGTGTGAAGTTGGTGCAGGGGGTGCTCGACCGCATTCTGACAATCTCTGATCGAGAGAATCCTCATGTCCCTGTAAACAGACCGGCCTATCATTATCAGGTACCACTGGAGTTCATACCCGGACTTGGCAAAGCCAAACTGCGCCAGTTACTGGACCATTTTGGTACGGAAATGAACATCCTTCATCGTACGCATGAGGAAGAACTTGCTGCGGTTGTTGGACCTGTGTTATCAGGCTTGATTGTTGCTGCACGGAACGGACAACTGGAGCTATCCTCCGGAGGTGGAGGAACGTACGGGAAGGTTGCATCTCAGGTGAGATTGTCAGAGTAGATCAGTGATCAAAAGGTTGTTCTGTCATCGTAGTGACCCATGTAAATTTTCATTATTTCTACTGATATAGCTTCACTTGACGTAGAGCCAATCTGGACAAGAAGTCATACAGGTGCATTCCGATTCATAAGAATGACTATGAGGATGTAACTGAGAATCCTTGCAGCATGATACCGGAAAGGGGACTCGTACCTGTATGCGCTCTTCCTACTTTACATTTAAAGGTCAGACTTCGTTATATGTATTCGTGGCTGTCTTGTTTCTGGTCGGCGTCATTTTTGGCGCGCTTATGGTGAACGCATTGTCTCTAGAGCAACGTCAGGATCTGGAGGGGTATCTTGGTAATTTCTTCATGACCGTGCAGCACAGTGCACAGGTGACTGAGACCGGGGCCTATTGGGACATCGCCATGCTTCATCTGAAATGGGTAGGTCTGATCTTTATTCTGGGTTTATCCGTCGTTGGACTGCCCGGTATACTGGTTCTGGATTTTCTGAAAGGTGTGCTCATTGGATTCACAGTGGGGTACCTGGTTGGGCAGTACTCCTGGAAAGGACTGCTGTTTGCACTGGTTTCCGTGGCACCGCATAATCTATTTGTCATTCCGATCCTCCTGATCTGCAGTGTGGCGGCGATGACGTTCTCGTTATACATCATTCGAAATCGTGTTTTGATGCAGCGAACACCTGGTCGACAAAGGCCCTTTGCTTCATATATCGTGTTAACTTTGGTCATGGCTGCACTACTGCTCGGCGTGGCGTCTTTTGAAACATGGGTTACACCTGCAATGATGCGCTGGGTCACGCCAATGTTACTACCGGCCTAACGTGCATTGCATAGTGTAAAATGTTGACTTTAATTACGCACTCCCCCTATAATGAAAAGAGTGGGTTAAGTTGCAGTGTGCAGTGATTTCCTAGGGGGAGGGAGAAAATGGAAGCACGGATTGATAAAATTAAGCAGCAACTACAGTCCCAAGGATATAAATTAACGCCCCAGCGGGAAGCCACCGTAAGAGTACTTCTTGAGAATGAAGAAGATCATCTGAGCGCAGAAGACGTATTCATGCTCGTTAAAGAAAAGGCTCCCGAAATCGGTCTGGCAACCGTGTACCGTACCCTCGAACTGCTGAGTGAGCTGCATGTTGTAGAGAAAATCAACTTCGGCGACGGTGTAGCGCGTTATGATCTGCGCGGAGATACATCCAAGCATCACCATCATCACTTAATCTGTGTTCAATGCGGAAGTATGGATGAAATACGTGAAGACTGGCTTGGACCGCTTGAAGAGCGTTTGGAGCGGGAATTCAACTTTTCGGTAGTAGATCACCGACTGGACTTTCATGGAATTTGTTATCGTTGCAAAGCTAAAAATGAACAGAAACCCAAAGATGAAGAATAACATAGCATATCTTCAAGCTCTCACCGGCGGTTTTGACGGGAGAGCTTTTTTGGCACCGGACATGATCTGGAGTTCACCTCGAATGGCATAAACTTGTGTTTATGGACATACCCTGATTCAAGGACATTACCGGATTTGAATCAGAAGGGGGATATACCCATGATTATATCAGTGCGGAGAGGGCTCCGTTTTATTCGATTTATTATATTTTTTGCTGCATTAGTTTATCTTTTCTATCATGTTCTGGATCTGTTCAATGGCTGGATCTCACCTGTGGACCAGTATCAGATGCCAACTGGCAATGCAATCAAAGTATTTCAGGAAACGGATTGGCCGGGTAATGGAGAAGGACGTCCTACGATGGCAGAGCGTCTCCGTTTGTTCTATTGGTACGGGGAGTAGCTTCGAACAGCCAGGGATGCAAATACGGGAGCAGTCTGCCAGAGCGGCAGATCTGTCAGTTGAGGAGCGTTGTACATGAAACAGACGATACACGCCTATGCCTTATACTTGGAAGATGATAAAGGGATGTCGAGCAGCACGCTTGAATCGTATCTCCGAGACGTGGACAAGTTCATTGAATTTGCAGATAAGGAATATGGCATACGTGAAGCCGATCAGGTCAGACGCACACATGTCGTCCTGTTTGCAGGTCAGCTCAAACAGGCAGGACGCGCCAATGCAACCATTGCCCGCAGCATCGTATCTCTGCGCTCCTACTTTCATTTTTTGATGCGGCGGGGGGATATTATACAGGACCCTACGTTTGATGTGGAAGCTCCCAAGGCGGACAAGACGCCACCACAGGTGTTAAGCATACAGGAGATTGAACAACTGCTGACAGCGCCTGATACTCGCTCACCACAGGGTGTAAGAGATCGAGCGATGCTTGAACTGTTATATGCGACAGGTATTCGGGTCTCAGAACTGATCGCGCTTGACATTCGGGATGTACAGCCAGGCATGCGCTTTATACGATGCGGTGGGGCGGGTAAGGAACGTATCCTTCCCATTGGTGCGCCTGCTGCACATTGGGCAAGTGTGTATTTGGAGGAATTCCGCAATAAGTTGCTCAAAACCGATTCGGACGAGCAGGCACTATTCGTGAATGTATCCGGCAGACGTCTAACCCGGCAGGGGTTCTGGAAGCTGCTCAAAAAAGCAGCAGTGGACGCGGGAATCTCGGAAGAAATCACGCCGCATACGCTGCGTCATTCGTTTGCGGCACACCTGATTGCGAATGGGGCGGATACACGTGCGGTTCAGGACATGCTGGGTCACGTGGAGCAGCCTGGACAACAATACGGCAATCACGGTCGTAAAACGATGAAAGAAATCTATGAAACCCATCATCCGAGGGCAAGATAGATTTTGACGCATGGCATTCACAAATAAATGCGGAACATTCGGCCGATTTAGGATAAAATAAATTGAATACATCTAAACGCCGTTATACATAAGCAGTTTGCATAAATTCGGATTGAATAGATTTTGCAAAATGCGTCTATAGACGGATCGTTTCAACTCAAGGAGGAACATACATCGCATGACAGCATTAAACCAACAAATGATTTCGGAAGCAGCATCTTATATTCAAAGCAAAAGCTCCATCAAGCCGGAAGTCGGTTTGATTTTGGGTTCAGGTCTTGGCGTACTGGCAGAACTGATTGAAGATGGTGTAAGCATCGCTTATCAGGATATTCCGCATTTTCCGGTGTCCACAGTAGAAGGACATGAAGGTGAACTATTGGTCGGAACCATTAAAGGTCGTCCAGTCGTGATGATGAAAGGCCGTTTCCACATGTACGAAGGATATGGTCCGGAATTGACAGCTTTCCCGGTACGGGTTATGAAAGAACTGGGTGTAAGTAGTCTGCTTGTAACCAATGCTGCGGGCGGCGTAAATACGTCGTATGAAGCTGGAGACTTGATGCTGATCTCTGATCACTTAAATCTCACAGGCAAAAATCCACTGATCGGACCAAATGACGCTGCACTGGGCGTGCGTTTTCCGGATCTGTCCGAAGCATATAGCCGCCGTTTGCGTGCGCTGGCGAAGGATACGGCCGCGTCACAAGGTTTTAACGTACGTGAAGGGGTATACGCAGGTATGCTTGGTCCGAACTACGAGACACCAGCAGAGATCAAAATGCTCCGTACATTGGGCGCAGACGCAGTGGGTATGTCCACTGTATCCGAAGTGATCGTGGCACGCCATGCAGGCTTGGAAGTACTTGGCATTTCCTGTATCAGCAACATGGCTGCCGGCATTCTGGACCAGCCACTGTCACATGATGAGGTGATGGAAACGACGGAGCGTGTTCGTGAGTCGTTCCTGGCGCTGGTATTGGCTGTAATTCCACAAATGTAAGCACGATTTGAGTAGATAAGGTTACCTCTTCGAATGAGAAATCATCGGGGGTAACCTTTTTTTGTTGTGTTAAACGTACGGTTATTCATTCATTGAGTGCATACGTTTTTTTTGCTTTGACCACAATTTCAATAAAAGTTCGGGAAATCATGCTTTACATGGAATAATTTACTGGAAACGGGCCGACAATGATTAGCAGTACATGCTTGGAACATGCAGTAAGCAAGTCATTTGAGGAGGTAACCTTGTGAAGAAAAGAATAATGGCATCGTTCATGACCCTTTGTATTCTGCTGTCCCTTTTGGCATCAACAGCATTGGCTGAAGAAACACCGAAGGCAGCGGGAGGAACGGATCTGGCCCCATCGGCACGTTCTGCGATCTTAATGGATGCAGACACCGGAACGGTCATTTATGAGAAAAACAGTCATGATCAGCTGCCTCCGGCGAGCATAACAAAGATTATGACCATGCTGCTTACGATCGAAGCGATCGACTCGGGCAAGCTGAAGCTGACGGACAAAGTAAGAACGAGTGAATATGCAGCTTCCATGGGCGGTTCGCAGATCTTTCTGGAGCCTGGGGAAGAAATGACAGTTGATGATATGTTAAAAGGGATCGCGATGGCTTCAGGCAATGATGCCTCAGTGGCTATGGCCGAGAAGATTGCTGGGTCGGAAGAAGCCTTTGTGCAGCTAATGAATGAGCGTGCGAAGGAGCTTGGCATGAAGGATACTCATTTTGCCAACTGTAACGGTCTTCCGGTTGATAATCATTATTCTTCTGCCCATGATATTGCCGTCATGAGCCGTGAACTGCTGAAACATTCCGGGATTACGAAGTACACCGGTGCCTATCAGGATTACCTTCGCAAAGATACGGAAAAGCCATTCTGGCTGGTGAATACGAACAAGCTGGTTCGTTTTTATCAAGGGGCAGACGGTTTGAAAACGGGTTACACGTCCGAAGCGAAATTCTGCCTGTCTGCAACGGCGTCCAAGGATGGACTGCGTGTCGTTTCCGTGGTACTTGGTGAACCAAATACCAAAACACGGAATAGCGAAGTGTCTTCGATGTTTGACTATGCCTTTAGTCAATATACGATGAAGGCTCTTTACAAGGCAGGGGATCTGCTGGGCAGTCTGAGAATCGAAAAAGGCGAAGTTGCCGAGTTGCCGCTGAATGCCACGCAAAATTATAGTGTGCTGATGCGCAAAGGAGCCAAATCCAACGACATCCGGCATGAATTGTTGGTTGCCAAAGAATTGAAAGCTCCGATCAAAGCCGGGCAAAGTATTGGTAAACTTGTGGTTTACCAGGGCAATGACGTAATTAAGGAGTTCGACATTCAGGCTCCGCAGGATGTGAATAAGGCGGGCTGGTGGAAGCTGTTCAAGCGGACAACATCCAACCTGTTTGACTAAACGGCGATTTCCGCGAGTTGCACGCATCCTTCGAACATATTTTGTAGTTAAATAGGGGTTTTCTTCTAGTTTTGTCGGGGGGCAGGAAAAGCCTTCGGAAGCGTAGAAATCCTTGTTCAAGACAGGGAGGAGAGTGAGCAAACGTGAACTTGCATGTGGAAATGGAACACCATCGCGGGATTCTGATTGTACGATTATCCGGGGAGCTGGATCACCATACAGCTGACATGGTACGGATGCAGATGGATGAAGCCATCCAGCGGAGACAAAGCGAGCATCTCGTACTCAGCCTGAAAGATCTGCAATTTATGGACAGTTCGGGTCTGGGTGTCATTTTGGGAAGATACAAGCTCATTAAGAATAAAGGCGGCAAGATGGTGGTGTGTGACGTTAATTCGCCGGTGTACCGTTTGCTGGAAATGTCGGGTCTGTTCAAGATTATGCCGATATACGAAAATGAGGGAACTGCTCTCTCAGGTCTGGAGGTCGTCTCATGAATGAAGGAACAGGGACAAATTTCATGAATCTGCAATTCGCGGCCAAGTCAGAGAATGAATCGTTTGCACGGGTAACCGTTGCTGCGTTTATCTCCCAGCTTGATCCAACGATGGACGAGCTCAGTGACCTGAAGACGGTCATTTCGGAAGCCGTGACCAACAGCATCATCCACGGATACAACAACAACGCCGAAGGTGTTGTGTCCATCCAGGCCGAGATTCGGGAAGACATGATTACGATTATTGTGGAAGATCGCGGTGAAGGAATTGAAGATCTTGAACTGGCCAAGCAGCCGCTATATACGTCCAAACCCGAACTTGAGCGGTCGGGCATGGGCTTCACCATTATGGAAAACTTCATGGATGAATTCGAAGTCAGCAGTGAGCCCGGCAGAGGCACCTCCATCAAGATGAAAAAAAGGATTGAATCCAAGAAAGCATTGTATAATTAGGGGTTGGTGTTCTTATGGATGCTGAAGTGAAACCATCTTCACAGACCTATTTGGACGATGCCGAGGTCAAACGGCTGATTGCGCTCAGTCAGTCGGGTGACCATGTTTCACGGGATACGCTGGTGAACTGCAACATCAGACTCGTCTGGTCCGTCGTACAGCGTTTTATGAACAGGGGATATGATCCGGAAGATCTGTTCCAGATTGGTTGTATCGGTCTGCTCAAGTCAGTGGACAAATTTGATCTCAGTTATGACGTAAAGTTCTCAACCTACGCGGTACCGATGATCATCGGAGAAATCCAGCGCTTCCTGCGGGATGACGGTACCTTGAAGGTCAGTCGTTCACTGAAAGAGATGGCGAATAAAGTCCGCAAAAAAAGGGACGAACTGTCCAAACATCTGGATCGTCTGCCAACGATCAAGGAAGTTGCCGCAGAGCTGGGAGTAACCCCGGAGGAAGTCGTATTTGCCCAGGAAGCGAACAAACCACCGACCTCGATCCATGAGACGGTATTTGAGAATGACGGGGATCCGATCACGTTAATGGATCAGATTGCCGACGAGTCTCAGGAACGTTGGTTTGACAAACTGGCGCTGAATGAAGCCATCGGTGGTCTCAGCGAGCGGGAGCGATTGATCGTCTATCTTCGGTATTACCGGGATCAGACCCAGTCCGAGGTTGCCAGCAGGCTGGGAATATCTCAGGTGCAGGTATCCCGTCTGGAGAAAAAAATACTGCAATCCATCCGCGACCAGATCGCGCAGTGATTCGGGGATTGCAACAACAATATTGGCGTTTATACACCAATATACGACAACTAACAACCTTCTATCGCGCTTTATGGCGAGGGAGGTTATTTGTTGTTAGAGAAATCAACTCAATATTCTCCTCTTTTAATTCATTCCCCTGCCCACTCCCCAGCATATTAATTACAAACCTATGGAAACGGGAGGACGAATGGTAGCGGAGGGATGGAATTGGTCAAAAGGAGCGAAGTGTGAGGACTCATCTAAGGATACATAAGCAACGTAGGCGGCAGATTAGACCTGAAGAAGCGAAGCGTTCGCCTTTGTCTCCAAGTTTCTAACACTTAGAAATCAATCAAAAGAATTTGGAGACAACAGCGATCAGAAGGTTGGTCTGCCGTCGGAGTGTCTGCGTGTATCCTCCCCGAGCAACAGCGACCAATGACGGATCCATCCCGCAGCGTCAACTCACCCTCCTCACGATCTTTTTCCAACCAATTTGTAATAAATTTGCACATTCTTCAAATACTAACCTAAATTACGCAGTAAAGGAGTGCTATGGATGTCCCAGACACCCACTCCAATGGTCTACGTTCGACTGCGCAGCCGTATTCGCATCCAGAGGGGCAGAGCAGTCAAGCTTGGAGACATTGCACATGTACTGACCTCTTCTGAAGACCAGGAGGGCAGGCTACTGGAGCTTGAACTTATACGCCCTGGACCGGAGGATGGCAATCTGATCCTCATTGATATATTACAGATTATTCCCCGAATTCGGCACATCTTGCCGGAGGTAAGTGTGGAACTGATGGGATCAGGTCATACGTTGGTTGAAGTCATCGCGGGAAATGGTCAACCGTCCAAGTCCCTGTTCATTCTGGTTTGGCTACTGCTGTTCTTTGGATCAGCCTTAACGATCATGAATTTTCATGCCGATGTGAACATGCAGGAAGTACAGATTCGAATTGTGGAGATGCTGACTGGGCATCGGGACGAACATCCCTATCTGTTCCAAGTGGCGTATTCCATAGGCATTGGATTCGGAATGGCAGTATTTTTTAATCATTTGTTCAAGAAAAAGTGGAATGAGGAGCCTACCCCGCTGGAAGTGGAGATGTTTCTATACCAGCAAAATGTAGATAAATATGTGGTGATTGAAGAAAGCGAACGGATGCATGAGCAGGAACGCAGGGAGATGAATGCGGATGAGCGTTCTTAATGGAGCAATCAGCATTGTATTGGGTGTTGCAGGGGGGATTGCCGTAGGAAGCGGCGTAATTGCGCTCATTCTGGTGCTCGATATGATTCCCAGGTTGGCTCAACTTACGCAATCGTATGACAAGACTCACTGGTACGAAGGAGCGCTAATAGGTGGTTCACTGCTTGGGACGGTGGCGGACTTCTGGCACTGGAAAATGCCTGGGGTGCTGTTGCTCAGCCCGATCGTTGGTTTGTTCTGTGGTGTGTTCATCGGTCTGCTCGCCGCAGCACTCACCGAGGTGCTTAATGTACTGCCCGTGCTAGCCAAACGATTAGGCATGAAACCTTATTTGTTTGGATTACTGCTAGCCATGATTTTGGGCAAAATGACAGGTTCCCTGTTTGATTTTTTTATATATCAGCGGTAACTCGTGGCCATAGGAGGATGGAAGATGGATGAACAAACAGAGCACACAGGCCAGGACAATAGCGAAGGTGTAACGGAAGAGATGTTACACAAGTCTGCTTATGAGATTCGGAAGGAAGAAGAGAAGAAAGCGTACAGTAAGAAAAAACAAAATGAGATGTCCGATAGTATTGAGGAATCCGTACAATATTGGCAGGAAAACGATGATATATCCCCTCGGATGAGTGAGAATAGATATACACTGCAACAGGTGCTGGGGCTCGGAGAATCGTTCGACGTGAATATGAGGGAAATGGTCCTGGGAGGCAAGCATGTTGGATTGCTGATGATCACCGGTTTCGCCAAGGATGAGATTTTGCTTGAAGTGTTGAAAAGACTGACCTATCTCACGCCGGATGACGTGTCCGGACATGCTCTCAAGTCGTATTTTGAATGTTACATTCCCCATATCCAGGTGGAAAAAGTCGAGAAGATGAGTGCGGTGATCAACAAGGTTCTTACCGGTATGAGCGCAATGTTCGTTGAAGGGGACCGTTCGGTTTTAATTATGGATACCCGGAGTTATCCGGTCCGTTCGCCGGAAGAACCTTCATTGGAAAGGGTAGTTCGCGGTTCGAGAGACGGTTTTACCGAAACACTCCTGACCAATGTGACCTTGGTGCGCCGTAGAATACGCGACCCTGGACTGAAATTTGAGATCATGCAGGTGGGGCGGAGAACTCAAACTGATGTCTGCGTGGTGTACATTGACGATATTGTGGATAAAGTGCAAGTGGATTCGGTCCGTGAAAAAATTCAACGGGTGGATATCGATGGTATTCCCTCCGCCGATAAACAGTTGGAGGAAGCGATTATCAACAAGGGATGGAATCCGTTTCCACTCGTTCGTTACTCGGAACGACCGGATGTTACAGCCTCCCATTTGCTGGAAGGACGAGTGGTCATTTTTGTAGACACATCCCCCAGTGTGATGATTCTGCCTACGACCTTCTTCGACCTGTGTGAGCATGCGGAGGAGAACAGACAGACGGCCTTGATGGGAACGTATTTACGATGGGTGCGTTTTGCAGGGATTCTCATATCGTTGTTTTTGCTACCACTATGGCTTCTGATGGTTATTGACCCTTCGATTAAACCGATGGGACTCGACTTCATTGGTCCGCAGGAAAATGTAAAGCTACCGCTGATTCTACAGTTTTTACTGATCGAACTTGGCGTCGATTTATTACGGATGGCAGCGGTTCATACGCCTACACCTCTGGCCTCGGCAATGGGCTTGATCGCGGCAATTCTAGTCGGGGATATCGCTGTCAAAACAGGATATTTTGTCAATGAGGTTGTACTGTATATGGCTATCGCAGCCATCGGCATGTTTGCCACGCCGAGTTACGAGCTTGGACTTGCCAACAGGCTGGTCAGGTTGGTTCTGTTAGTCGCTGTTGCGATATTCAAGGTTCCGGGATTGGTAGTGGGCAGTACATTGCTCATATTGGCGCTCACCATTCACCGATCGTACAATTCATCGTATCTCTGGCCTTTTATACCGTTTAATGCAAAGGCCCTGGGCAACTTTTTATTCCGGCTTCCGCTATTGGAAAATAAAAAACGTCCATCATTCAACAAAACCCGTGACAACACTAAAATGTCCGATGATCCGGACGGTGAACTGCGAAAAAGTAAAAAACACAAATGATCTTCCGAAAAATCCATTCATCTCGCTGCCTAATTTGATATACTGGTGTAAAATCATTGGAATAGCAACTGTTCCAGTATATAAAAAAGTGAGGAATGCAGATTATGTATTTACATGGTACAAGTAAGATAAATGCACAAGGACATCTGGAGATTGGCGGAGTTGATGCAACAGCTCTGAAAGAACAATTTGGAACTCCCCTGTATGTTGTGGACGAGCAATTGGTTCGCGAGCGTTGCAGAGAGTACATGGAAGCCTTCCGTGCTTCCGGATTGGGCTTCCAGGTCGCATACGCAAGTAAAGCATTCTGTGTAATGGCGATGTGTGCCCTTGCAGCTGAAGAAGGACTTTCCCTGGATGTTGTGTCTGATGGTGAACTGTTTACTGCACTGCAAGCAGGATTCCCGGCTGAGCGCATTCATTTCCACGGTAACAACAAAACGCTGGAAGAAATCGAAATGGCTCTGGATGCGGAGATTGGATGCTTTGTTGTTGATAACTTCAATGAATTGCATCTATTGCAGGCTGTAGCAGCGGACAAAAATCGTAAAGTAAACATTTTGCTTCGTGTGACGCCTGGTGTTGAGGCCCATACGCATGAATATATTTCCACAGGTCAAACGGATTCCAAATTTGGATTTGATATCGGCAATGGTACAGCATTTGAAGCGATTGACTTGGCTTCCAAGCAGTCTAACCTGGTATTGCTGGGTGTGCATTCCCACATCGGTTCCCAGATCTTCGAAGTTGAAGGTTTCCAGATGGCTGTTCAACGTGTTGCTGAATTTGCAGCAAGCGTATATGAGCGTCTTAATGTTGCTTTCAAAGTGGTTAACCTGGGTGGTGGATTTGGAATCCGTTATATCGACGGAGATACGCCGCTTGAAGTTGCGCAATACGTGAAGGCTATTACAGACGCAGTTAAAAATCATTTTGCCCAAATCGGTTATGCCGTACCTGAGATCTGGGTTGAACCAGGCCGCAGCATCGTGGGTGAAGCGGGAACAACGCTGTATACCGTTGGAACAAGCAAAGACATTCCAGGCGTGCGTAAATACGTTGCCGTTGATGGGGGTATGACCGATAACCCACGTCCTGCTTTGTATGAATCCAAGTACGAAGCTGTGCTTGCCAACCGTGCAAATGAGGCTGCTCAGGAAACGGTATCTGTTGCAGGTAAATGCTGCGAGAGTGGCGATATGCTGATCTGGGATCTGGACTTGCCAAAAGTGGAAAGTGGCGATCTGCTCGCTGTAGCTTGCACAGGCGCTTATAACTACTCCATGGCGAGCAACTACAACCGGATTCGTCGTCCAGCTGTTGTATTTGTCAAAGACGGTCAAGGAGATGTCGTCGTACGCCGTGAGACGTATCAAGATATCATCCAGAATGACCTTGTACCCGCGCGTATTGGCAAACAGCCCGTAACTCGCTAATTTGTCAAAAGATAATGCGTTTCTGCATTATTCAGGATATATGGGTTTTACAGTTGAAGCAGATGAAAAGGGCACTTCCTTTTTCATCTGCTTTTTGTGTATTTGAGCTAAATCATGAAAAAAATTGTTGTTTTTTTTGCGATCCAGTCATTTTCGGTGTACACTAAGAAAAGTGCTGTAAGGCTTGGCCCAGGGTCATGCATTCTGGCACCATTAACGATGGTCAATACGAAAGGAGTCATTTACATATGGCGAAACAAGCGAAAATTAAATTGGCAAACGGCGGAGAAGTTCTGATCGATCTGTTCGATCAAGAAGCTCCAAACACAGTCGCAAACTTTGAGAAACTGGCTAACTCCGGTTTTTACAATGGTCTTACATTCCACCGCGTTATCCCGGGCTTCGTAGCTCAAGGCGGATGCCCTAACGGTACAGGTGCAGGGGGCCCAGGTTACACAATCAACTGTGAAATCAACCCGAACAAACATGAGCGCGGAACACTTGCTATGGCACATGCTGGCCGTAACACAGGTGGAAGCCAGTTCTACATCTGCTACCAACCGCAACCACATTTGGATGGACAACATACTGTATTTGGTAAAGTAACTAAAGGTATGGAGTTCGTGGACGCTTTGGAAGGTAAAGACAAAATGGAGACTGTTGAAGTTGTAGAAGCTTAATACCTTCACCTTAACTAGATCCAAACATGAAGTGCTTCTTTTATAGAAGCACTTTTTTTATTTTGTACCATATTTGAAATGGCTGATAAGAAAGGATGAATGAACCTTGGATATGGTTACCCAGCTAAGCTTGTTAAAACAAATTTATAGTGAGCGTACGGTGTGGGATGAAGAACTGAAGGCATCGCGACATATCGTTCCGGATAGTCTACCCGTAAAGGATCGAGAAACGCTTGAGGCAGCTGGGCATGAACCGAATCGATTTAAACGTCCGCAGCATGATGAAACGATTACCGAGCTGAAGAAACTTGCAAATCAATGGACCGTAGAGGACGGCGCACAGGCTTTTGTCGCATCGATGTGGTCAGCACCCATGATCTGGCGCTCGTTGCTTACGGGTAAGCTTATTGCGAGCAGTATGCCCAGCCATGAACATACGCCATATCCATCATCGAGCACTTGTAAGATCTGCGGATTAAGCGTAGATCAAGCAACCGACACGACGTTGCAATGGTACTGGCGGATGATCAATGGAACACCTTTGGACGGTGATCCTTTTGGATATGTGTTGGCACTACGAGAGCTAGCTGCCGTGCAGGAGCTTCCAATACCCAATGAATACGACCGCTGGACATTCCGCGCAGTGTTAACAGTGCTACGCGAATTACCTCCCAAAACACGTTACAGCAAGGCAGCAGCAGCACTCAAGAAGCAACGCCTTTTGCCTACCCAAAAAGAATATGCCTACCGTGATTTGCTGGAGACGTTAGCTCTGATGGGCATATTGGATACGCCGGAACATCCCGGCATGATTACGGAATTCACTTCTTACATACAGCGTGACGAGCGTCCCAATGTGCGTGTTGAGGTACAGGCACCTCTGGCGTGGTGGGACTCCTCTGTAGGAATTAATGAGAACAACCTGAACAAAATATTCCATGATTTTGATCTGAGTAATATATCTCTTGCGGATAAGCCTGAAGAGAGCCCGCCTGTTAAGGAAACGATCCTGGGGGCATTGGAGAAGATGAGAAGTGTTCGCGGAAAAGTACCCAAGCCATCTCCTGATGCAGGTACCGGGGAGGTACAGTCTGGAGATGTGTATGCTGTTCGGGTCCGGGAAGGCGTATGGGTTACAGTGTATTGTCATGAAGTTAGAGACAAGCGTGTCATTGTCGAATATCTGGATGGTGTCTTTCCAGAGATGCCGGGAAAATCAGATTTGCATGGGACGTTTCGACCAAGAACGAGTGGACGCTGGCAATGCTCGGCTATCGCAATCGATTCCACAAGTTGGGTCAGAAGAGTGGCAAGAGAGTTCCCGATTCCTGACTCGCCCCTGCAAGAACCTGACCGCATTCCATTTCATAATGCCAAAGATTTGAAGCATATGGCGAGCTGGTGTTTTCCTGATATGTAGAATGATGTGATGGATCTGAGAAGGATGTAAACTAAAATCGTGTCTCTTCGTGAGATGCGGTTTTTTCTGTATCTTAGCTTATTAAAAGTTAGTATGTGACAAAAAGGAACAAAAAACAATTGATTTTTTGGCATTAAAGTGCTAACATCCAAGTAATAACGAAAGCAATCCTTCAGGGCAGGGTGCAATTCCCTACCGGCGGTGATGCAGGAAGTGTAAGGACACATGTCCAGCACTTGATGCAAAGTCCGTGACCTGTCTGCCTGTGGCAGATGGCTGATCTGGTGTAATTCCAGAACCGACAGTATAGTCTGGATGGGAGAAGGAGAGGTGCAGACCTAACAGGTTTGCATTCAGCAGGAGTATTGCTGTACAGTCACGATTTGTCATGTCTTGCACTGTGCAGGGAAGATCCGGACACGCCGGGCAGTTCCATACATATGCCACACGATAAGAGCTCTTTACCTGTAATTGATTTTCATTAAGGTATGTGTCTATTTTCACTTGCCCGAAATGAAGTTTTGGGCAACGTGTTGGCGTGCTGTATCCATATTACTCCTGCTGGTGACATTTGTCTCTCATCATCCCCATCGAACTGATTGTTCGACGGGGATTTTTTAATAAAATAGACTTTAAACCGCGGGGTGAACGGATTTGGAAATGATCAATGATGAATTTTATATGGCACTGGCATTGGATATGGCGGAACGAGCACAAGGACAGACGGGGATTAATCCGGTCGTTGGTTGTGTAGTTGTGAAAGAGGGGCGTATTGTAGGTCTGGGGAGCCATCTGAAACGTGGAACCGGTCATGCGGAGGTGCATGCACTTAACATGGCAGGCAGCGATGCAGAAGGAAGTACGGTATACGTTACACTTGAGCCCTGTAGTCATTATGGCAAGACGCCACCTTGTAGTGAACGCCTGATTCATGAAAAGGTCAAACGTGTTGTCGTATGTTGTGAAGATCCAAATCCGCAAGTATCCGGCAGGGGCATCAGCATGCTTCGTCAACAAGGCATTGAAGTGGAAGTTGGCGTACTGCGTGAACGTGGAAGACGCATGAATGAAAAATTCATTAAATTTATTACAACGGGTTTACCTTTCGTGACACTGAAGACAGCTACGACTTTGGATGGGAAAATTGCTACTCGCAGCGGAGACAGCAAGTGGATCTCCAACGAGTCTGCTCGTGAGATCGTGCATGCCCTTCGTCATCGTCACCAAGGCATTATGGTTGGCGTCGACACGGTGATCGCAGATAATCCGGAGCTTACAACCCGTTTGCAAGTGGAAGGCATTAGCCCGGTGCGCATTGTGGTGGATTCCAAGTTGCGTCTTCCTGTAGGTGCCAAAATGGTTAAGGATGGTCTTGCTCCAACATGGGTACTGACTACAGACGAAGCCAGTCCTGAAGCTGCTGAACGTTTGGAAGCTTACGGTGTTGAAATTATACGCTGTGGTCCCGGACCACGTGTGGATCTGTTAAACGGACTTAGCAAGTTGGGTGAACGTGAGATTGGTTCGATTTTGCTTGAAGGTGGAGGCACTCTCAATGGAGCCATGCTGGAGGCACGGTTGGTCGATCGACTGCTCATGTTTATCGCTCCGAAGATCGTAGGTGGTTATGATACACCTGGAAGTTTCCGCTTCGAAGGTGTGGAACGGATGAATCAGGCGATTCAATTGAATCAGTTGGAGATCGAAAAAGTTGGAGATAATATCAGCATTGGCGGTATTCCGGTGTGGCCTGAATAAATAAATGAATTTTAAAGAAACAATGTAGATTCTTTATAAATTAAAGAAGGGAGGCGGCAGCATGTTTACCGGTTTGGTGGAAGAAGTTGGTCAGATCCGGCGTATTGGTCGGAAAGGCGAAGCGATGGTCCTGAATATCGGAGCTTCCGCCATCATGGACGGTCTGAAGATTGGTGATAGTGTAGCAGTGAACGGCGTATGTTTAACTGCAACAACGCTGGAAGGCGGAGGTTTTACTGCCGACGTTATGCCTGAAACCTATCGCCATACCAATCTCAGTCAGCTGCAATCTGGCAGCAAAGTTAATCTGGAGCGGGCCATGCAATCTGGCGGTCGTTTTGGCGGACATATCGTTCAGGGCCATGTTGATGGTACCGGAGTGATTGGCGGTATAACACGTGATCAGAATGCGATTGTGTTTGAGATCAAACCTGATGATCACCAGTTGTTTAAATATCTGATCCCCAAAGGATCGGTTACACTGGATGGCATCAGCTTGACCGTTGTCCATACAACGGATACCGCATTCACGGTTTCCATTATCCCGCATACCATTGGTGAAACTGTACTAAATGTGAAAAAGACAGGGGATACCATTAATATCGAATGTGATATTTTGGGCAAATATGTGGATCATCTGCTCCAGTATGGGAGAGGGCATCGAGAGACGGGTGCTGGCAAGCCGCGCAGTATCAGTGAAGATTTTCTCGCCAATCACGGATTTGCATAAATAGAGAACAGAAATAAACTGGAGGTGGACCCATGTCAGAACAATCCATTCTGGATACGATAGAAGAAGCCATATATGATCTCATGCGTGGCAAACCCGTCATTGTTGTGGATGATGAAGATCGGGAGAATGAAGGCGATTTTATCGCTTTGGCCGAAAAGGCAACACCTGAAGTCATTAATTTCATGATTACTGAAGGTAGAGGTCTGGTCTGTGTTCCGATTACACAACAACGTGCGGACGAACTTAACCTGAAACCGATGGTTCAACAAAATACGGATTTCCATGGTACAGCCTTCACCGTCTCTGTGGACCACAAAGATACGACAACAGGTATCTCGGCACATGAACGCTCGATTACCGTGAAAGGTCTGATCGATCCTGAAGCGAAAGCTGGGGACTTCCGTAAGCCTGGTCACATGTTCCCGCTGATTGCAAAAGATGGCGGTGTACTTCGTCGTGCCGGGCATACAGAAGCGGCGGTAGATTTGGCCATTATGTGTGGTTCATATCCCGCAGGCGTGATCTGTGAAGTGATTAAGGAAGATGGCACAATGGCCAGACTTCCGGATCTGCAGGAGATTGCCCGCAAACATGATCTGAAGCTGATCAGTATTCAGGACATGATTCGTTACCGTAACGAAAAAGAGCAGCTGGTCCAACGTGAAGTGGCTGTACGTATGCCAACGGACTTTGGCGAGTTTCAAGCGGTGGCCTATACAAACGCTGTGGACAACAAGGAGCATGTGGCGCTGGTTAAAGGCGAAATAGATGGTTCCAAACCCGTACTTGTACGTGTGCACTCTGAATGTTTGACTGGCGATGTATTCCATTCCCATCGTTGTGACTGTGGTCCTCAGTTTGATGCGGCACTTAAACAGATTAACGAGGAAGGCAACGGCGTTCTGCTCTATATGAGACAGGAAGGTCGGGGCATTGGGCTCATCAACAAGCTCAAAGCCTACAAGCTGCAAGAGGAAGGTATGGATACTGTGGATGCAAACCTGAAGCTGGGCTTTGCTGCAGATTTGCGTGATTACGGGATTGGTGCCCAAATTCTGAAAGACCTTGGGGTTCGTCAGATCAGACTGCTAACTAACAATCCCCGTAAAATTAAAGGCCTGGAAGGATATGGACTTGAAGTTGTAGAGCGTGTTGCGATCCAGATGGAAGAAAACGAGGACAATACGGTATATCTTCATACAAAACAAGCCAAGCTGGGGCATATGCTCAAGTTTGATGATATCGAGCAGAACGAAGAGTAAATGCGTTGTAGAGGAACAAATTCCACCATGTAATTTATGGAAGTGATTCCTTCTGAATTAGTTACTTACATTAATATTATACCGTTAGGGAGATGACTTGAATGCCACAATTTTTTGAAGGACATTTAGTATCAGAAGGATCAAGATATGGAGTTGTTGTTGGACGTTTTAACGAATTCATCACAAGCAAATTGCTTAGTGGAGCACTTGATGCATTCAAACGTCACGGCGTTCAGGATGATGAAGTGGATGTAGCCTGGGTTCCAGGGGCGTTCGAAATCCCCTTGATTGCGCAGAAAATGGCAGAGAGCGGCAAGTATGATGCAGTGATTACCCTGGGAACCGTTATTCGTGGATCAACTACGCATTACGATTATGTGTGCAACGAGATGGCTAAAGGGGTAGCCGCAATTAACCTCAAAACAGGCGTGCCTACGATCTTCGGACTGGTTACGACAGAAAATATTGAACAAGCGATTGAACGTGCCGGAACCAAGGCGGGTAACAAAGGTTGGGATGCAGCTACCGCGGCAATTGAGATGGCAAACTTGACGAAACAGCTAAAATAGTGCTTATTTAATAGTAGTGCCCTGCTTTGCGCAGACGAACACGGGAAACCGGATTCGGACGGCTTAGCAGGGTTTTGTATTTTTCTGGCGGGAGGATTCGTCTAGTGACGGTAGTTACATACAAACTGGAGACTTTTGAAGGGCCTTTGGATCTGTTGCTTCATCTGATTGATAAGGCTGAAATTCATATCCAGGATATTCCCATCAGCGATATTACCGATCAATACATGGCGTATCTGCATTCAATGCAGGAACTGGAACTGGATATTACGAGTGAATTTCTGGTCATGGCTGCAACATTGCTGTCGATCAAGAGCAAACTTTTACTGCCCAAACCACCGGTAATTGAGGACTTCGAGGATTATGATTTTATGGAAGAAGAAGATTATGATCCACGTGCAGAGCTGATTGCACGTCTGATAGAATATCGCAAGTACAAGGGAATTGCGCGTCATCTGCATGAGCGGGAGTGGGAACGCAGCCTTATATTTTCCAAAGAGCCCGAGGATCTGCGCCCCTATATGCCCGTAGAAGCCCAATCGAACCCGGTTGAGGGTTTACACACCTCTGACCTGATTGCAGCATTTCAGAAGGCCCTACGCAAGGCTGAGAAGCGCACAACGGTCACCCGGATCAAACGAGATGAGATTTCGGTTAAGGACCGGATTCGGGATGTCATCGGCGCTTTGGAAAGTATGGGGCCGGGAGGCAGACTGTTATTCTCCAAATTGATGGATGAACATATCTATCGCCATGAGATTGTTGTGACTTTTCTGGCGGTGCTGGAACTGATGAAGATGAAGCAGATTGTCTGTTATCAGGAACGGATGTTTGAGGATATCGTTATGGAGTGGAGAGGGGAAACAAAGAATCATGGATTTTCCGAAATTGAAATCGATTATTGAAGGCCTGCTGTTTTTGTCCGGAGAAGAGGGGCTGAGCATCAAACAAATTGCCGAGATCGTCGACCAGCGAGTGGAACTTGTAACGGACGCGATTGAGGAGATGATTCATGAATTTTCACAGCAGGGACGAGGTGTACAGATTCTCAAGATCGCTGGCGTAGTTCAACTGGGCACCTTGCCTGAACATGCTATATATTTTGAGAAACTGGCGTACTCTCCAGCACGAACGTCCTTATCCCAGGCGGCGCTGGAGACGTTGGCTATTGTGGCATACCGGCAGCCGATTACCCGGGTTGAGATTGAAGAAATTCGCGGTGTGAAATCAGAGCGGGCCATTCATACACTTGTGAATAAGGATCTGATTATTGAAGTGGGACGAGCTGAGGCGATTGGACGACCCATTCTGTATGGAACGACCAAGTCATTCCTGGATTATTTCGGATTGGCTTCCATTAAAGATCTTCCGGAACCAGGCTTATTCGAAGATTCGGAAAACCTGGAGGAAGAGACACAACTGTTATTCAACAAACTGGATTTGCAACAACTGGAACCGGAAAGTGCTGATCCGGCGGATGATGCGAGTCAATTTGACAACGAAGACGATAATACGGATTCATCTTTTTAATTGGAAGTTCATACAAACCGACATCCATCAGTGGAGTCGGTTTTTTTGTGTAACAAAACTGAAATGGGATTTTTAGGTCAGACGTGAATTTTTTCCTATCCAGAGTGCCATACTAGACGAGAAAAGAATTGAGGGCTTGGAGGTAAGGCCTGTGTGGATTTGGCTTGGAGGAATCGGTTTGTTGTTCGCATTGCTGATTGCCGCAGTCCTCATCTCAAATGTTCATGTACATTTTACATTCAACAAACATAAAAGTGATGATTACGCCAATATTAATGTTCGTTTTCTCTATGGAATTGTGCGGATTAACTATGAGATCCCAAGTATTGTTTTTCGCAATATGAAGGAAGGTTTTCTGGTCAAGACCGAACAATCCATGAATCATTCCAGAGGGGAGGCACTGGGAAGCGAGCGGGTCAACAAACGCAAAGTCAAAAAGTGGGCTAAAGATGTGAAAATTATGCTTAGGGCGACGGATGCACTCAAGCTGTGGCTTAAGCAAACACTCACACGCGTACATATGACTCAACTGTCCTGGGCTACCCACATCGGCGTTGGTGATGCAGCATATACAGCGGTGCTGACGGGCTGGGTGTGGAGTATCAAGTCGATTATTATTGGTTTTCTCACCTATCAGATCCGCTTTGATGAAACACCCGTGCTCCAGGTTATGCCGGTATGGTCGGATGAAATGGAATTCAGAACGGAGCTTGATTTCAGAGTTAAAATTCGGATTACAGCTGTTTTGATCGCTGGAGTTACACTACTCACTCGTGTGCTTCAAGTTGAAGGCGGATGGCGGATGTGGTTCAAGCTTCTTCAGGAACTGCGCAGCAGGCATAAGGCGAAGCAAAAGAAAAAGCTTAGTGGGACAACACTATAGATGCCCATCTTAGCCGGTCTGATTTTGGGAATATGAGGTTGGGGTTCGGTGAATGTACTTAAAATGCATATTTACATAAGTCCCTTCAAGTTTGGGGATGATATGGTTAGATCAAACCTAGCTTACATTGAAACTGGAGGGAAATTAAATGTCAGATCATCCAATTCAAGGCTTAATGGAAACCGCAATGGAAAATATCAAGGCCATGGTGGATGTCAATACAATTGTTGGCGATGCAGTCGAAACACCTGATGGTACCGTGATTTTACCTATTAGTAAGGTTGGATTCGGATTTGCTGCCGGTGGCAGTGATTTTCACGTCAATGGAGAAAGTCATGGCAAAAGTGGTACTACAGGTACCTCTGCTGAACATGCCAGTTCAGCCAAAGTGGCTTCTCCATTTGGCGGCGGTAGTGGCGGCGGTGTATCCATACGTCCTATTGCGTTTCTGGTAGTAGGCAAACAGGGTGTACACATTGTACCACTCGATAATTCAACACATCTGTTTGAGAAACTCATTGACTCTACTCCTTATGTTCTGGATCGAATTCAAGGCATGTTCCAACGTAATACAACCTCAACGAATACAACAGGTGTACCGGTTACACCAGATCCATCAACGTATAGCTGAATCATTTCGTCCTGATCCCTCCCGCATCATGCGGTGAGGGATTTTTGCTGTTTGTATAGCGGGTGGTGAATGTTTTTTCGGAGGTTTTTGTATTCCATGAGACTTATGTCTGTGATCCGCCTAACCTAGACATGAAATAGGTTATTGAAGGGGGAACGTTAATGCACAGAGACACCGTTTTTATGGTTTTGCTTGGCTGGCTGTTATCTGCAGTCGTGTATTTGGTAGGAGGAATTGATCACCTGTTTATTGCAGTGACCATCTTTGTGGGGCTGGATTACATCACAGGGGTGCTGTCTGCATGGTACAGGAAGGAGTTATCCAGCAGGGTTGGATGGTGGGGGCTTGCTCGTAAGTCATTGACATTTGTTTTTGTCATTATTGCACATCAACTGGATATGGTTGCAGGCAATTCCAATGATTTTATGAGAGATGCAATGTTAATGTTCATTATTGGTACAGAAGGAATCAGTATATTGGAGAACCTGGGGAAACTGGGCCTGCCTGTACCGAAGTTTATCACTTCAGCTCTCTTTAAGCTTCGAGGCAATGAAGATCAAGTTGAAGACGAGGAGAAGGTGTCATGATACAGATCATCAAGGATTACATACCTGTGAATAAATACAGTCGAGCCGGACTGAAATTAAAAGCGAAACGTGGAATTGTGATGCATTATACGGCTTCTCCCGGAGCGCCCGCCAAAAATATTAGTAAGTACTTTGCAAGTTTGGCACAGCAAGATTTCAATAAGGTAGTGAAAAGCCGTTATGCAAGTGCACATTACTCGGTAGATCGAACGACGATTTATAACAGTCTCCCGGATGATGAACTAGCCTATCACTGCGGGAGTACAACATACACGAAGGAAGCTCTAACCAAACTTGGGACATATCCGAACAATAGTACAGTGGGTATTGAGATGTGTATTGAAAAGGATGGCAGTATTCATGAAGATACATTTAATAACGTTGTAGACCTCGCGGTATACCTAATCAGGGAACGGGGCTTTCCACCCGTCTTCTTTACACATAAAGAAGTGGTTGGATGGAAGGAATGCCCGTTGCCTTGGATTAAACAACCAGGTGAATATGAAAGATTTAAACAAGCAGTACATATAAAATTAAACCCACTACAAGAAATAGCAGTCACGGAGGATGATGATATGAATTCGGTTCTGGATTATGCACAATGGGCCTGGAATGAACTTGATCAGTACATTGGAGATGCCTACAACGACAAGGTGATTGAAGATTGGGCATGGGTAGAGAAGGTACGCAAGAAGAAGTTAACCTATGGAGAGCTGCTGTTACTGAAGGTTTTAATTGATGAGCGCAGACGTAAAAAGTCCTGACCCAAAGTACATCTCAGATAGAGGTTATGCCTGTCTGCTGGTTAACCAGGAGTTAAAGTGTGCTGGATCTTTCAAAAAATAAAAATATTGTACAATCACGATATGATCAGGATACTCAAGTTCATATTGGGTCTGAATCGAGGATTCATTGACGACTCCAATAACAGCGAGTTGATTTGTTTCGATCTCATGGGGTGTTGTGGGTGAGCTCATATAACCATCCTTTCGTATATTAAGTCAGAGTCAACAGGGGCGACGGAGATGTCCGTGGTCCCTAGATGACCTATACGAGACAGGATGAGGAAGGTTAAGCTGATCCGGTTCAAAACGGGTTAAAATTCATAAATATAATAAAGCAGAACCCCACATCGAATGTAATGTGGGGTTCTGCTTATGTAACTACTCTTTTGAGAACGTTTCAAGGGCCTCATCTGTAAGATGGAGTTCTGCGAAAGCCCTGCATATCTTTTGGAAAGATCTAATCGTATTTGTCTCGTACAACATCTCAATGGGATCAAAGCCCAACATAACAAGCGAATCCACAAGTTCTGTCTGATCTACTTCCGCATGGTGGAGCGCTTCAAGCATGGTTTCAATAACTACTAGAAATAAAATGGCTTTATTCACTGTCTCGATCGGTGTCCCCTCCTTTGTAATACTACTAGAATAAGCGGAGGAGGACGGAAAATAACGAAAAAGTCCAATTTCTTAGTGATGAATCTATTCAATCTAAAAGTGTGGAGAGAATAATTGGTTGATGTAAATTAAAATCTGATGATAAGCTCTCCCCTTGTATGTAAGATTAAGCTTTTTCGTTTACTTCGTGGATAATGGAATCAACTAATTCATCATCAATCAGCGTGCCAGCTTTTTCGAGTGCCAACAGAATACCTTGCGGTTGTTCAAAAAATACTGTAGAGAGAATAGGGGCAACCTCATCTAGATTAATCTTCTCAGCTTTGACCATACTGATCAAGGCAACCACGATCTCATGTCCCTCCACGTTACCTTCCATAAATCTTGTTCTTAGATGAGTTGCTACTATTTCGGTCTTTGACTGCGAGTACGCCATTACATTTCCCTCCAACGGTTTGAATATCTTAGCAGAGCTCCTCTTCATGCAAGTTTAAACCAGGTTAGATTAGGAGTTATCTTAACAATAATAAGGCAGATAGTTTAATTTATCAACAGCCACTAAGTCAATAAAATTGGATTGGAATCACCGTTTTATCCAGTAAAAAAGACCCGGCGAGGGTCATTTTTTGGGTCTGCCTTCCCAATAATCAGGGAATCCGTTGTAATCCCAGGCGTTCAGATTTTCGCTGTCGGCTTGAATCGCAACATCTGCTCCGGAACCAAAGTCAACACCTACGGTTTGCAGTTCTTTAGCCTTAATAACCAGTACCTTTCCGGGTGCACCTGCACATACTAGAGCAAGCTTCCAAGGTGTCTGTTGGTAAATATGTTCCATTTGTTTGGATGCGGTGCTCACATGAGACCACGAGGGGCAGTCCACCGTTCCCACGATGCTTGTCCACCCGTATCTCCGCTCCAGAACTTCTCGATATTGTTCGGCCTTGGCTCCGCAGAGCAGAATAGGCATGGTCTTAAATGTTTCATAGAATAACTTGAATCGGGCGATGTAATTATTCTCAAAAGCATAGAAGGTCTCCCGGGGTTCAACCTTGTAATAGGCAAGGCACATATCGAATAACGGTTTGAAATACCAGTGATCTGTCTGGATCAGATGTCCGACGTAATCCGCTTGTCGCAGGCAGTGTACGATAATTTCTCTCGCACTCGCATTGGGTAAGGTTATGCCGCAATAGGTAGGATCGTTCAACCAGCCGTAATGAGACTTGATGAAATCCATAGTCAGAACGGTGTCGTGAGCCAGAATGGTGTTGGAAGCATCCCCAAATCGAACAGAAGCATGGGCTTCTCCATCAGAGGCCAGTTGGAACCAGGTGCGGATTAAATCTACACTCCCCAGCATGCATGTCACCTTCTTCCCATGTGTGAATAATGGTTTCTTCAGTATACATATTCATCAACTCCTTCTGTATTAGAATAGGAAAAATGCCTCGTTCTCTCTCTTCTTTCGAGGAATCACTCCTTTTTTATTCCACGTGCGAAGGTTATTGAGGAACAGTCTAGACTAGATAAAAAGGAAGAGGGGATGGACTGTGAAAAACGTATTTATAGGTAGTCCTGTACGAAATCGGGCTTGGATTATGGAACGGCACTTGCAATCACTTGAGCAACAAGGAGTGCAGAAGCATTATATGTACATCCTGAATGATAGTGAAGATCAGACGGAGCATATCCTTGATCATCATCAGGTTCCTTATCTGACTCATCATCTGGGGAGAACATATGGTCATATGCGTGGACAATATTCCTATCAAAACCTGGCGTTGTTGAGAAATAAGCTTCTGGATGAGTTTCTGAAATCGGACTGTGATTATCTGTTCTCGATTGATACGGATATCATCATTCCTGAGGGTAGCCTGCGGCAGTTGATGGATAATGACAAGGATGTATGTTCCATGCTTATACGGAATCATCCTAAATTGAAGGCTCATAATGCCATGATCGGCGGAAAACATATCCCTGAATTCAAAGCGGGCATGTTCCCGGTAGATCTGACAGGTGCCGTATATTTGATTAAGCGCGAAGTGGTTGAAGCAGGCGTTCGATATGGTTCACATCCAACAGGCGAAGATGCTCCATTCTGTGAGCAAGCACGAAGACTGGGATTTGAACTATACGTAGACACCCGGCTGCGTCCCGTTCATGTCTACGCGGAAGGGGTGGAGTTGATTGCTCAATTGGCTGCTTCGTAGAAAGCAACGAGAAAATCCGGTTTTTGAAAGTATAGAAATGACGATTGTTTACCCGCCAGCACTTGACTGGAACCTCCTGTTCCAGCGACCCCAGCAATTGATGACGGCTTTCTCCCATATTCCGGGTATACGGGCCATCTTTATCAATGAAGAAACGTACAGAAAGCAGAGCCGTCCGATTGAAAAGTTAAATGAGGATCTGTTCCTTGTGCAGAAAGGTGTGAATTACGATCACCTGGTCAAAGGAAAGAAGGTACTCTGGTTCTCGAATCCAGGTCAGTACAATTATTCGGATGGACGGAAGTTTGATTTTACCGTATTTGATTACCTTGATAATTCGGCTGACGAATTTGCTGTGTGGAAATCTTATATACCGAAATGCTTTGACCGTGCAGATCTTATTGCCACGACTGCCAAGGTGATGTACGAGGCACATAAATATGACGGCAAACCAATCTTTATGTGCCCTAACGGGGCAGATTACCACCATTTTGAGAAAGCGCGGGCAATTCTACCGAAACCGGCGGACTTCCCTAAGGTTCATGATGGGCAAAAGGTTGTAGGTTTCCACGGGGCCATGGCATCGTGGGTCGACTATTCGCTGATTACTGCGATTGCAAATAAAGGGTATCATGTCGTTTTGATTGGAAACAATGTCCTCTATCAAAAAAACATTGTACATCCCAATGTGACTTGTCTTCCGCACAAAGATTATAAAGTACTTCCCGCCTACATTGCTCAATTCGATGTCTGTATCGTGCCATTCAAGCTGACGGAAATGATCCGAGGCTGTGATCCGATCAAGTATTACGAATATTTGTCTGCGGGCAAACCTGTGTTGACGACACGTATGGAGGAAATCGTTCATAAGTACAGCGATGTAACTTACTTTATGAATCAGCATAATTGCGGTGTGATGTTGGAGAAAGCCATTCGGGAGAATAGTGCTTCCAAAATAGCAGCACGAGTAAGAGTGGCTAAGTCTAATAGCTGGGATGGCAGGGCTATGAATGCCGTGAAGATGATTAATCAGGTCATGGGGGGCAGAAATCATGAAAAAGATATTTAAACGAATGTTTGGTAGCCAATCGACTACACCGACCATTGAACTTGCAGAAATAGAGATTGACGCGACGGAGTTCAATGTTACGACATACACCCCAAACATGGATACAACGATTGTGTATCTACCTGCGATCGATTTTCATAGTGAACGATTCGGGCGTCGACCGCAGCGGCTGTTAAAAGCACTCGCGGAAGTTGGCTACAATGTAATATATATCAACTCTAATGATGAGTTCTATCAGGTTGATGCCTTGGAGTATCCTCATCCAGAGCTTCCAAACTTTGTCGTAGCCCGTGTGGGTCAGAATGTACGTCCGCTGTTTCAGGGAGATCGCGTGATCTACTGGGTGAACGATAGCCGGCTGGTAAGTTCGGTCGAGACAGCATATCCTGATCTGGTCGTATTTGATTCGTTGACCGATCCGGAGCAATATGAGAAGCATAAACACAAGATGGAAGCTGTTGCTGACGTTGTCTTCATTACACCTGAGAGAATCTATGAGCATGGCAAATACTGCTCACATGTTCATCTGGTTACTGCCGATGAATTTGAGATCAAGGAACGTGCGGAACAGGTAGCGCAAATTATTGATGCTTTGCCAAACAGAACGGCCCCTCTAATGTAGGGGTCTTTTCTTTGATCTTTATAGGACTATTCCTTTTGCAAAGATGACGGGGCTAATCGTGCTTCAATATATTTCGTTTACATTATCGTTAGGGATTGAAGATAGCGTTCTACACTATAAAAAGCAGAGACGGCGAACAGCCAGACGGGTTAAACGAAATGGATCTCCCGATCATCAAGTCATTTAACCTGATTCCGGCTTAAGCAAGTCTCCGTAGCTAAAATTACATACTATCCTAAGGAGTGGACTGTTCAATGGCTAAAAAAATGATTATCAAAGGTGTAGGTACGTTTATGGCTAAACGCCTTCCAAAAGATCCGATGGGCGAAATTGAGGTAGTTACCCTGGGTACCCTGCAAGATCTGAAAATTGATCTTAACGTGGAGCTTGAGGACATCTTTGGTGGTGACGGTCTGTTCGCCATTGATGTACTGGTGAAGTCCAAATCGATTGAAGTGTCGGCAACAGATGCCAAATTCGATCTGGATGCGATCCAGCTGATGATGGGTTCAACGGTACAAGAACAAGTGAAGTCTTATGTATGGGTGCTGAATGAGCAGTCTACAGTGGTTGCAGGCGTTTCCAATTCCGGATTTGCGGAAGCCAAACCGAAGCATGCAAGTGATATCTATGGAAGTAACGGTGACATTACGGTTCGTCTCAAAGATTCCAACACGTTGCTGAAACAACTCACTACTAAAGGAACGGCCGTAGAACCCAATGCGTTCTTCTACGACGAAGCGAATGGTGTAGTTATTCTGAATGCTGCCCATATCGGTAAAGAGGTTGTGCTGAACTACAAACGTGATGAAATTGTAGACATGGTTGATCTGTTGGTTGATGAAGTTCCATTCCCGATCTCCGTCATCCATCACGGTACGTTCCAGCAAAAAGATGGTTTGTATGCAGGGGTTGAAACCGAGCTGTTCATGTGCCGTGCAAAAGGAACATTCAGCATCAATGCCCAGCGCGCTGCCGCTTCTGCATCTGCAATCTCCTTGCAGATTCTTGATCCTGAACGTGCTGACGGAAAAATTGGCAGTATCAAACGCTTCAGCGCACCAAGCAAGATCTAACATCTGAATAAGGTTGATTGCTCCTGGCAAGGTATCAAACGGCATCTGTGTCCTCCCCTACACAGTGCCTTGCCTTGCCAGGTTTTTTATTATATGGGGGATAATGTCCTGGGGAGGTCTTTAAATTCATGGAAACAGAACGAGAAAAAGCCGAGCGTGAGCTTGCGGAAAAGCTGAATGAGGAAGCGGCGCAACGAATCAAGGATGATCCGGAGAACAAACGAGTGTCGCCGGAGGAAGTGGAAGCGGCTGAGCGTGCATTTTTTGAAGATGATGAGATTATTACCCTGCGGGATCGACGGAAATATCGCATTCCGCCGTGTAACCTGAAGGATGCCCGCCGTCTGATGAAATTGCTGAAGACAGTGAATATCGATGCCATTATTCTTAACTTCATCCCGACGGAGAATGATGAACTGGACGAAAAGCGTCAGCAGGATTTATTTGATGTATTGGCGATGGCATTCAAAAACTATCCGCATATCGTGACCAAAGATGAGCATGGTGAGTATATCATCAATCGAGAGTATCTGGATGAGTACCTTGATCTGAACACAGCTCGCAAAGTCATTGATATGCTCATTGGACTCAATGGTTTAAAAAAGTAGAACGCACCGAGGGGGAGTCTTTGGAGGGAACCGAAATACGTGATACGGAAACACAGGAACCCGTTCACTGGGGAGAAATCTTCTTCACCCTCCATAAACACTGTGGGCTGAACAAGTGGGAGATTTGGGAGTACACACTCCCTCAGGTTGCGGAGCTGTGCAAGTCAGCGGAGAAATATATTCAATTTGAAGTTGAACTTATGACAGCACCTCTTCGCATGTTCGGTGGCGGTGGGGGCGAAGAAGTCGAAGAAGACGGGACCGTCAGACGTAAAAGAACCTTCAATGACGAGGACTACACGGAGATATCAGAAGATGATATCGGTATGCTTGCACAAGCGCTTGGAGGATAAGAGAGAGACATCCCGTTTTGCCTAAATGATGGTAGAACGGGATTTATGCATAAAGGCGGTGATTTTATTGACTGAAACACAAGGACAAGGAGACAAGCACTCCTTGACACAAGAAATATTAATGGATAGAGATCAATTAATTGGACAAAACGCAGCACTGAAAGGCAGCAACCTATCTGGTGTTAGCACGCTGGTTAAACGTGTGGAGACGATCAGAAGTGATATGCAGTCGCAAATGATTGAAACGCTGACTAACGATCTGGAGCACTTTTATCGTGGAGCATTCAGTGAAATGAAGGATGTGTCAGCAGCTGGATCACAGGAGTTGTTAGACTCCGTGATGAATACGATGAAATATATTTCAGCAGGTGAAACCAAGGGGTACTCATCAACAATGCTCAAGCAATCCCTTGACTCGTCACAGCAGATGGATCAACAGCTGAGCCGGGCCGACCAGAATTTCGAGGTCAGATCGTCTGGAATATCGGATGATAGTAGGCAATACACACAAGCCGGAACGGTCAAAAATCTGCAACAGATCGCACTGCAACATGGTATGGATCAGGAAGATGTAGGTCTAGCCTACCGTATTGGTTCTCGTAATTATGATCATGCCTCTGAAGCTGTCGCGTTTGCCGAAGAAGTAGCCAAGTTGCATTCGGTGAGCAATACGGATGTGGAACAGACGGCAACAAGCCTGGAAGCTCTTACCTTGGCCTCGGGAAGCAGTGGCTTTGATCTGTCCCAAGTCACAGACATGATGATCAGGGCTGCAACGATGTTGGATATTGGCATTCAGGACTTAATGGATATGATGCGTCAAACTCTGCCAATGGCCAGTAAGCCTCATGGGATGCTTGCACAAGAGGATGCATTAGCCAACTGGATTAGTCAGGCGGGATTGGCGGTTCAGGACAAAGGAGATATGATTCCGCAGCAGGCTTTTGCATCGAATCGAGTCATGTTTGATCTTCTTGCAGAACAATTGAAGACCGCGGATGCAAACACGTCGATCTATCAACGCCCCGGTGGTGGAGATCATCTGCAATTTCAACAAAGACAGGTTGAAATTGCATTTCAGATTGCAACGCATGAGGCGATGCAAGGATTGAAAGAAGAATTTGCCGAGCTGGGCGATTATCTGATCGCAGTCATGCGGTTAATTGGTGATCGTACGGGTGGCATTGTTGATCATATGGAACTCCTTAACCGAATTATGGATGAAGTCGGAGTTCAAGTTGCCTGGGATAAGTTCGGTGAAGTGATGAATGAAGGCGATCAGAAACGATATGCTCCCACAACATCAGATCCAGGGAAAGTCGAAAATACGGGAAGCGATGTTCCCGAGCGACTTCGAGTCACGGACGTGCAACGTGCTGGTGTAACGCAGGAAATGGATAGACAGCAGAGCCGTCTACAGACTCTGAATCATCGCAGAACAGAGATTCAGAGCAGGGCTGTGGCCAAGCAAGATGATGTACTTCAGGCTCAGACTAACCGAGGTCATCAACAAGAAATGTACAATCAGGCTATACAAGATGGGGATACAGCGGCTTCTTCCATTCATGCAGAAGAACGTGACGAAGCTGAGAAACGAGTCAAAACGTATAGCCGAGAACTTCTTCTGCTGCGAGAAGAAGTGCATTCACTTGATATTCAGATTGCAAAGACGAAGCGAAGTCTTGAGTTTCTAGGCCGAGAACTGGATGACACGAGTAAAGCAATGATGCAACTTGAACACCAATCTAGAATACTGATGATGGCGATGGATGACATGGATCTGGATGCAGTTGAACTACGCAACAAATTGTACTTCCTTAATGCTGAGTTTACATACGGTTCAACTGATGTTCAGCGCTACGAATCCGAGATTCAGAAGCTGCGTAAGCAGTCAACGTTATTGAATGATGTTCTCTCCAAACTGAGAGCCGAAGTCAATGAGTTGAATGCTTCTTTTAGACAGGGCATGATCGATGCTACAGCATACATATCCAAACTGAAGGAACTAGAACAAGTTCAACTTGCGAGCATGATGAGTGGTCCAGGAGGATTACTAGTTGTTCCAGGTGCAGGAAGCGGCGGATCTCCTGTTAAGGAGGACAAGGAAGATTCAGCAAACAAACCTTTTTTAGAGAGACATCAAGAATTTATTAATGACGTAATTAAGGATATGGCTAAATCACAGATTGAGGAAGTCATGGATTTTGGTTCAGACAAGAAGAAGAAGGACAAGCCCAAGCGGCGAGGGATTAAACAGAGATTCGAAGATATGAAAGAAGTCGGTAGTAAAAAAGCATTTTTTAACGGTCATGCACCTATTCGTGACAAGGATGGGAAAGTACTTCGAGGACCGGATAAACCTGACGGAACCCCTGGAGATATCCTTACCCAGCGTGATATTACGATTGAGCGTAAGAAAAACGGAGATATTCCAGGGAAATGGGCAAAGCTCGGCAAGTTGGGTAAGTCGATACTGAAGCCCCTAAAAGCCGTTCCTTATCTTGGCGCGGCCATGACCGCGGTGGATGTCGTATCCGGTCTAGTTGATCCCCTGAGCAATATGGGGAAATCAGAAGCAGAGAAGCAGAGTATTCGTGCAACAAATAAAGAGGAACTGGCCAAGGATTTTAAAGATATGGAGCAATCCTCATTTGTAGGTAAAGTGTGGAAAGGCCTTAACCTTGGAATGGATGCAGTTGTTAAGGGAGGAATCAGCAGCCTATTTGGTAACAATGCAACGAATAACAAGTTCGGGGACTACTGGAAGGGGTTCAAAGCGGTATGGTCCGAAAAAGGTGGAGACGCGGTCGAGAAGAAACTGGCCAAAGAGTATAACTACGAGCAAGAGAAAAAAGACGCTCAGGTTCAAATGGATAAAGAGTCAGGAAAGCCAACTGTTGATAACACTCAACAACAACCGCAGATACAATACATTCCACCCCAAATGCAGTATATTCCTGCTGCGGGCGGAATTGGGGCATTGGCTAATGGGTATAAGCCTCAGCCGCAAAGTAATGGCATTGATGAAATGATCGCCAAAATTAATCGTCAGCTGAACAAATCGACAAGTGACAACGAAACCAATTATCAAGTCACACGATCCCGTTTGTTGATTAGTGGTGTACGAGAAGATTCGGGTCAGATGCGTGCGCTAATGGAGAAATATTTGCAAGAGAATATCAAGTTCTTCGATAAGGCCATTGCAAGTTTACAGAAGACGTATGACAAGATGGCTGAAGGTAAGGAGAAAGATGAACTGGGTCTGGAGATCAATGAGAAGAAACAACAAAAGGCACAATCAGAGCTTGAACTGAATGGTGTCAAAAACAGCCAAATTGATGAGCTTAGACGCAAGATGAATGATCAGCTTGAGTTGACGCAGTTGGATTATGATAAACGAATGTATGATCTCCTGGCAGCTAATGGCGGTAAGGAAGATGCACCAGAATTAATTGCATTGAACAAATCCCGTGCATCTGAAATGAACTCACAAATAAGTTCGATCAAGCAAGAGTGGAAGAATCTGCTGAATAGTGGTGTGTTCAAACCAGGGTCCAATGAATACATGGATATTTTTAAACAGATCCAGTCCTTAGGTGTAGAACAGTCTAAAAATCTGGCTGAAATTAGCAAAAAAATGGATAAACCAATATCCACATTCAACATTCCAGCAGGTCTTAAGGTCATGGATTATTTTGATTACATGACCACGAGCAATACACATAAGAGTGTGATGGTTGGTTCGGGTGATGTTACGGTTCACGTGAACATCGATAATATGACAGGCAGCACAAAAGATGTGGAGAGACTGACATCTACGTTGGACAAGACACTGCGGCAGAACAACCCGGGTATGGTGAACTATATGGCCAGCAATGTAGGTGCAAGAATGGGAAGCAATCATATCCCGAGATAAAATAGGTAAGGAGGGCATCTGATATGACTCAGCAAGACCCGTTTGGCTTAGTAAATGACCGGTATAAAAGAAAGCTGTATGTAGATACAGGCATGAAGTTCGAGCCAGTAAACGGAAGAATTATTGATCCGTACTCTTCACCTTCGCCCAATCCGCAAGTGAGGGAAATTAAAATGATTAATGCTCCTTCGCATTTTCATCAGATGGGTGTGTCTTCGTACAAGGCGATCATTAACATTCTGTTTAAAGATAAGCAATCCTATCACGACTACGTCATGTACGTAGGCTGGACACACAAATTTTATGATGAGAAGGGCAATATCTATGTTGGTGTTGTAGAGTCCATCAAAGTTGACCCTATTTTCTATCATCAGGATACGATGGATAAGGATCAGAAGGGGTACAAGGTCGAGTTGACCATGACCCTGATCAAAAAAGATGGATATGACCGTAAAAGTGCGATACAGTTTCAGGATTTACAGACGACAGAAGGGAAGGACCACTGGGCAAGAGATTCCATTGAACGTTTGGCTGATTTGGGACTGACAGTTGTAACGCAATTGGATGGCACACCCATTCTATATTTCAGACCGGAAAACTTTATAACCAGAGCAGAGTTTGTTACTTTCCTGATGCGTACCAAGCGTCTGCTGGAACGAACAATTCGAGAGTAGGGTGACCTACTCTCTTTTCTGTCTATTCTAAAGATAGGAGGTGTTTATCATACGAAAATGGGTTGATGTAAACGAAGGGGACTGGTTCTATAACGATGTTATGGAAGCCACGAATATGGTTTTGGATGATGGTGAAGTCTTTGTTGCCGGGATCAACTACAACAAGTTTGAGGAAGGCAAGCCTTTTGTATATGAAGAAATCAAGGGGCAAGCGGGGCAAACCTCATTCAGTCTGCCTGTGCTGATTAAACCAACAGATGATAATCCACTGTATGTATTTATTGATGGTGTTCAAACCATCTACCAAACGGCTGAAACCAATAGTAAGGGATTAACGGATGTGGAGTTGTATACCGGTGTAAAAGCAGGACAGGTGGTGTCCTTCTGTAGTTATGGAGAGCCGTTGCTGGACAGTGCTTGGAAAAGGCCACCGGTGTCCTGGACTGGAGATCTGCCTAGAGCTGTACTTAGTGCAGCGGCGACCTATTTCTACGATCCATTCAGTCGCAATCATCAGGAATATTTGTATGCAGCAGGCCAACCGCTCCGCAGACTCAGTATTCCTTCCGAGGTATGGGCAGACACCATGGGAGATGCAGAGGCGGTAACCAAAATTGCAACCAAGGCAATTGGTTACCGAACGGATGTATATTGTGTCAGCCCGGGGGGATCGGTGTTTCTTCCTTTTAATCTGAACGGTGTTACCTGCAAATTCAATTATTGGACGAAGAATAACAAGTTCATGAGTGAAAATATCAAAGCGACAACCCTCAAACCAGCATACAACAATTGTTTTTTTCCTAATGCCATTATACAGCGGGGAGAAGCCTTCCATCTGATTAACAAGTTACGCAAGGTGTTCTATGCCAGATTTACGGACAAGGAAGCCCCTACGACAGGTATTAATCAGCCTATTACGGCATTTCAGGGTCAACGGGTGTTTAGACTTAACGGCAATTATCCGGCAGGTAAAAAGAAACTTAAAGTTACAGTGAAATTTAAAGACGAAAAAAAAGATAACGTCCAAGAAACACCGGGTTATTCGGAAATTGACAACCACACGGTTGTTTTTAATCAACCTTTGTCAGAAGGAGACGAAGTGACGTTCTATTATCTCAAAGATGTGAGCGAGAGGTTCGCAGACGTTGGCAAAGATTCGGCCATCTACTATCAGAACAAAGATGAGCGAGTCGTACAGAACAAGGATGCGTTCTGGAAAATAGCCGTCTCTGAGATGGAAGATGAAACATTTGCGAATAATGATCCACTCATTAATGGCATTCCGATCAAGAAAAAGATGGATGGTGCAGCGGTAGTCACGGATATGGGAAGACCTGTAGGTGGTACGGACGAGGAAGAGATATGGTTCCTTGGAAATTCCGCTATGACACGGGCTGAAGCCGCAGCTTTCCTGGACCGATTCATGAAATGGACCATCGAGCGATTCAAGTAAGGGGGAGATTACAATATGATTCCAATTTCGGATGAGGTTATGAATGTGCTATCCCAGCGTCTTAAGCTGGGGGAAGGGGCGCTTCCCAATATCCGGGTCGAAGTAGATCGGCTGGCCTTTATCCCGGGACGGACGGAAGAGTTCAGGCATATCGTAACCGAGCAGGTACCCATCATCAGTACAGAATCCGTTTGGGTGGATGAGTCGAGTAATGGTATATATAACGGTTCGACTCAAGCGAATGCTCAGGAGATTTGTTTTCCGATCAAAGGTAAAACGTTTATTACTACTCCTGTGACAGATAAATTTGGTAGTCCTCGTGATAGCGCGTCAAAAATTCACCGAGGCATCGATTTGTCAGAAAAGATCGGGACGCCAATTTTGGCTGCGTGGGCCGGAAAAGTAGTCCGTACATCCTTGAATAAAACAGAAGGTGCTGGTAATGCCGTAAATATTAGACATGCTAATGGTGTAATCACCAAGTATTTTCACCTGAAAGAAATTCTCTGTTCGGTAGATGATGAAGTAGCTCAAGGGGCTGTCATTGGAACGCTAGGCAATACAGGTGGCGTATATACCGGTGGGCATAAGGTGTCCCCGGCTGAACGTGCGGCGGGCAAGGGAAAACATCTACATTTTGAAATTTGGGAAGGAGTCAATCCAACAACGAGAACCGGAGAGGGAGGCAAGCCAGTTAATCCTGAATTGTATTTCAAGGGCCAGCGCAAGTTGCACGGAAATGCGAAAACAACATTTACTGATGTAAAGCCGGTTCAGGTCGAGGGATATCCCGGAGAGATTAAACTGAATGAGAAATTCGACAAACGCAACTGGCATGAGAAAGACGTTTATACAACCGGATTGAAATTTTCGGATTATGCCAAGATTGAATCGGGCTGGACTATGTTTGATTCAGGAGGCAAGTTGCTATACACCTTTGAAGGCAAAGCCGCTGTAGCTGAATTCGAGATTAACGTTACGAAACTGAGTATGCCGACACAAGGGCTGCTTAGTATTGGAATGGGGACTAATTTCAGTGATGCGGAAGGGGATTCTTTCGCTGTGGTGATTGATGGTAAAACGTATGCCTATGTGAATAAGTTTAACGGGGCATATGATCTGACCAAACTCACGGAATTGAATAATATTGTGATCCCTGCAAAAGCCAAGAGTATCAAGATTAAGGTGACGTATGGGGGCAAACAAAACTCCACTGTCCCAACCGGGTCTGTTCCTGCTTCAAGTAAGAAGTATAAAAAATTCGCCATTGATTATATTCGCATCCAAGAGTTGTTGCCTGCTCCGTTGAAGAATCAAAAGAGTGAAGAAGGGCTCGATCCATCTAAAGGATATTATCAAACGAACAGCTACACAGATTTTATCAATAATAGAAGGGTCGAAACGGATGTTATCCAGGTCGGGTCTTTTGTCTATATGGATACACAGGTTCTCCCCAATATCATTAGTGCCGAAATCGATGATCAATTTGATTCTGAAGCCCGGGAAGCACGGCTGACGATCTCCAATCCGAGAGGATTCTTCTCCCCTGATTATAATCCTGCTCATTTTCCCGAGCTTGGGGGCGTACCGTCTCCATGGTCTTATTTCGCAAACGGATTCCATATCGGGGTTCTGAGTGAAAACACACCGATACGCATATATATGGGATATGGTCAGCACATGATGCGGGTATTTACGGGACTGATTGACAAGGTGGACATCAATGGGGAAGGCTCCACGCTGGAGATTACGGCCCGAGATATGTACAAGCGCATTATCGAGAAAGTCATTTCCGAGAAAAAAGCCTATCCAGAGGTAGAAGAGATTGATAATGTGCCAGATCCGGTGCCGCCTGCAGCAGTTGGCACGGACCGGACATCATCCATTATTCAGGCTGCGCAGGCTCAAGCTGCAGCGTATGGTGTACCTGATCATAAGTTTTTGCTTGCGATATGCAGACACGAGACCGTTCTCGGAACACAGGGGAAGGGCAAAGAAGAGAACAACAGCTTTATTCTTGGATATGGCTGTCCTAGTGAGGGACCGTGTACTGAGAAATACGCAGGTATTCAGGAGCAAATGAAGCGCGGAGCAGAACGGATGTCCAAGGCACTGGCTTCCAGAGGGAAAAAAGTGACTTCCAAGGCGGATGTACTTTATTTCCATAATGGTGGAGACATTGCCCCCATGACCTGGAGTCAGGATCGGGAGAATTGGGTGGACAAGGTATGGACCTATTATCAGGAAATGCTCGCAGACCCGGCAAGCTGGACCATTACAGCAACCTCCACTCCGGCAGTTACACCAACACCCGCTCAGCCTGTAGAATTTGAAAAGCCGGCTTGGGTCAAATCAACCGTTGTACTAGATCTGGTTAAACATGCAGGTATGGTGGGTTGGAGGGCAACCAGTGAGGATCGCTCTTATCCTGACTACGTGATTGACGAGACCTATCTGATTGAGGTGAATCAGAAGACGGGCAGGGTCATTGTTCCCGTACCTGGTCAGGAAGGTGAGTTTGAAGTTAAGGACGCAAGTACAGTGCTGACACCGAACGGATGGCTTAATCCATTCATCGAGGAGTATGGCAGGACGTTTGAGCAATGGTCAGGCAAAGTTACGGAAGCCGTTCAGGAGGTAATCTCGGAGATTCCGTATCGTAGCTATTGTGACCGTTATGGTACATATCGATTGGAGCGCCTGAATTATGACAAACCGGTCGTGGCAGAGTTTTCCGAAAATGACAATCTGATCTCCATTACCAAATCTACGGATTGGTCCAGAGGAAGAAGTCACATCGTTGTTATCGACTCGAATAACAGTCAGAGTAGTTTCGTGGACAAGGAGATTTTGCTTGAACTCAAAGGAGAGATTCGAACCATGGTGCTGGCCGTTCCTTGGGCGAAAACGGTTGAAGCCAAAAGACAGGTGGCAGAGCGAGCTTTTTTTGACATGAAACGCATGTGCCGTACGCTACAGGTATCCATACCTGCGAATCCTGCGCTTGATCTGCTCGACAACGTTATTGTGACGGATAAAACGACCACCACTCGAGCTGTATATACGATTAAAAGTATTAAAACCAGTTATTCCGTCGACCGGGGTATGTTACAGGTCATTGATATGATGTGGGCAAGAAAGGGCGTGATGGTGTAATGGCCGGCATTGTAAATGAAAATATTGTATTTCCCGTGCTGGATCTCATCCACCGGGAACTTCGCAAATATAGCAGTATCTCCAATTCGAATGTTTCCCCTCTTGAAGGTGAGCCTTCCGTTACATTATATCGGGAGCACATGCAGGACCCGGACCGGGTGACTGGAGCAGATCTCTTGTATGAATCGGCATGGAAGGTTTCGATCTGGATGAAGTTTGGCTCAGAGGATGAGGAAGACTTTCCTTCAGGGGTGGGCTACTCCCACCCGGATTATGATTATTACAAGTATTACAGGCTAACGCAGGTGACAGCCCGTACATATGATGCATCTGGAGAGCCGATGTTCACTTACAATATTGCTCTAAATTATGATGACGAAGGACGCTTAACTGGAACGAGCGTAAGTCGTATATAAGATATAGGAGGTGGTTCCATGGCATTTAATGTATCTTACATCGCGGGTGGCGTCATCGACAAAGTGCGCGAGCTGCCGTACCCACACTTCAGTAAAAAGACGATCCCGTTCATTCGGGGACAGATGTTGGACATTCCGGCGGCGAAAACCACCAAGTCTGATACGTTCACCTTGGCGTATGACACAGAGTTTCTGAGCATTGCGTTTGCGGCGAGCCACTACTGTGTCGGCGATTACTGGGAGCTAACGATCGGGACGGAGAAGGTATGTCATACCATCTATACGAAGGAACTTCCCGAATCGGTTTCGATGGGGAACAGTTTTGGAATCGTCTACCCGATTCCGGCAGGAACGACTATCAAGTTTGATTTCGTAAGTGTGGTGGCTGAAGCGAAGTCGGTCTGGTACAACATCAAATTTTTGAGATAAGGAGGGTGACGATGGCACTGCAAAAACCGCAGACGAACTTTGCCGCTTATATTGACGGAGAGTCGGAAGCACAAAAATTGATCAACACGCTGGCCGATGAAATTGTAGGTGCTGATATTCCCAGAGTAGAGGGCGGGATTGACGCCAATCGCTGGGAGAAGGTATATGAATCTAGCGGAGCTGAATGGGTGACTTACAGTAAAAGTTATCACAAAGGCATTGTTGGCATGTACGCCCATTCTGACGGGAATCAGTACGAAGTTTACAAAATTCCGGATTGGACTGAGGCAAAAAGTCATACTGGAAATTCTGCTCTGGATAAAAGTGGGTGTTTATGGGAAGTAAGCCAAACTTACTTTGATGAGGTGCTGGAAGGCAAGACAGGACCTTCTCAATCTAATGTTGGAACCACTTTCGGTAACTATAAGACAGGTCGTAAGATTCAGGTCGTGCAGTTTAGTTATCAGGACAATCAGACTAATGAAACAAAGTATGTTGATGTTCCTGGTTGTTTGGTAACCGTTGTTGTAGATAATTCAGTTCCGGATGGGTACAGAGCATATCTGGTAAGACAGGTGATTGGAAACCTGGATGGCACAACAAAACTTTCGAATGAATGGAATCAATTTGAGATTGTGACAGAGATGCCTACGGATTGGGCATATGCACTTAAACTAGCACCTAAAGGGAAGTATCAATACAATCTATCTAGAAAAGTCAATCAGTATGAATACCCTCCTTACTGGAACTGGGGAAGTATTGTTGATAGTTTCTATGAACCTGTAAAGCAACTTTACAAGTTTGATGAACTATTTTATACAGCGGATGTACTGAACAATGTAACAGCTCAGACCGTAGTGAAAGCAACTCCCACAGTTCCCACAGGGATTCAGGTCCGAGATTATTATGTCATGTTTGAACAACCATCTCATGACTGGAATTACATTAACATCTACTATGGAGAGGGCTTTGAGGGGAATGTTGCTCAAGGAAGCCAGAGCGAAACGTATGATGGGATCTGTGATCCTGAAACCATAACGATCGGGAAGGCACCTACAGTAATTGACCAATTAAAGGCACATTATATGTATTTGAGGTGGAATGATTCATCAGCCATTAAACCTTTCATCCCACCATCCACCAAGTGGAAGTTGGATTATGACGGCAAGACAGAGATCGTAAGCCCGGCAGCTCGGTTTTTCCACGGCAGACATTCTACAACCTCGTGGTTGCCTAACAAAAAACGCAGACCGGATTACCTGGTAGCTTACACTTTATCGGTAAATAATGATCGAGTAGTTCTTGTTTTGGAGGGTGATCCTTCACCGAATATTCATAGCTATTACCGTAGTTTTGGATACATAGGCAAGATTGTTCCGTTCAATGATTATGACCATGGAGGTAACTTCGGTGTCACTGTAGGCATGGGTGATCTGCGAACAGATATGACAGGTTATACGAAAAATGATATTCTCACAGATCTTAATCCGGATCTCTATGCCAAATACGGTGAGTACACTTCAAATGGTATGGACTCCATGTCCATGTTGAAGACACGCAGTAATGTTTTGTTCCAGCGGTATTACCCGGCATTTATTTCGCATCTTCCGAACTATCCTTCTGTGGGTAAACTTCCCCCGGGCCTTGCTAAATTGATTGTAGATACGGATGGCTTCCAGAAATCTCTCTGGACAGGAAAGTATCATGCGAGTCCAATCTACCTTGTTCATCAGGCAGAAGGATATCGGGGTTATATGGACGGTGTAGTTGCGATATACGACCATAACCTGGTCAATCGCGATGAATTAATCGTAGATACAGAAATTCTGAAAGATCCTTCCAAACCTGCGCTGGGTACTTGGACAGAGGTTTACAAGTTTTTCAGTATCAAGAGTCCGTTGAATCTATTCAAACATTCCCCATCCCCAGATGTAATTACGATTGCATTTTTGAAAGAGATAAAATAAGGAGGATTACATAATGGCAAATTTTAAATATGTAGAAACAATCACTACTTCACAGGACGTGTTGACAAAACTGAAGGAGGAAGTTACAGGGTTTAAGAGTTTCCCATTTGAATCCACTGCAGGCGAGTCTCAGGAACAAAACTTGTGGGAAGTATTTTACGAAGAAAAGGACAGCAGTGACCGAATTCAGGAACTTATTCTTCGCGGGATCATGACCATTGGAACACAAGCAACACCAATTACTAAGCATTTCTATGTAAGTTTCATCAATCATGCTTTGGTACCACGCGTCGTTGCACCTGTTCCAGCCTATGAGGAGCATAGTACGTTGACTGTGCAGTTGCTTGAAGGATTCGAAGGCAGTGAACCAACCACACTACCGGTAACTACTCGCCCTACATTCAAGCTTACAGGACATCCGGTACTCTACCAATGGGCACTGGAAAACTACACACCAACAGATCGAAATAAAGAAAAACCTGTGTACATGTATGTGAATGTCATGAACAATCGTTTGGCGATGGTTCTTGTCGCCGACCCAGCAGTAAACTTCCTTGATTACAAAAAATCCTTCCTGTATGCAGGTGCATTGAAACCGTTCAAATACAACCTGAATGATGTAGACGGAAACGTCATGCTGACAGCCGGAGCGGTAATTGAAGAACCGGATATCTCTCAGATTGCCACAACAGGAACGTATTACTATGGTCAATATACCTCTGCAGGTAACAACACACTTCAGATGTTGAAAACCAAATCAGGCATTGAATTCCAGCAGCACTATCCTTCCTTTATCACGCAAGCTCCACCGAAAGGTAAAGCTTATCAAGATCCGGAATTGGGTGATACCGGTCTGGAACTGGAGCCACAGGGCTTCCAGGCTTCCAAATGGACGTCCAAATATCACTTGTCTCCGATCTACGTGGTTCATCCTTACGAGGGCTACCGCGGTCAATTCGATAACTGTATCGCGGTTACGAAGCATAATATCCTTCACCTGGATGAGTTAATTATTGATGTGGAGGGCAAGTCTTGGGACCAAGAGGTGTATCGTTACTTCGATACCGATACAGCACAGAATTTTATGAATCTGTCTGCCAACCAACGTATGGGTGTAGCTATTCTGAAGGAAGTCCGTTATACGGCGTAAGTTAAACTGAATCAAAGCTGAGTCGTATAGATTCAGTGAGAGGGAACTTTCTGAGACTCCACTCAGGGGTTCCCTTTTTTTAGTTGGAAGGGGGCAGTGACGTGAATCAAGTAGTCAACAAGTTTGATTTCACCGTTATAGATTACACGACAACTCAGTACGGTTACCTGTTTACAGTCGGAACTACAGGAAGCAGGCCTGAGGATTATCGATTTATATATATGCCTTACAGCCGGTATCCAAGTGTCTTGATGCTTGATTTCTACATGGCAAGATCGATCTCACATGGATTTAATCATCAACTAGTGGAAGCGATTCGCAAGGATCTGGAAGGAGAAGAACGATTTATTGTCCTAAGTGATGCCAAACAGGATAAAGAAGGACTTCTGCACAGTTCCATGGAAGGATCGAGCTCAGCTACCAAGCAAGGCGATGTCATGGAATTTTCATTCGAAATGGAGCGGTCTGCTTTAATTGAAGCTTTGGAGATGGATCATCGAGATGAAGGCCACAGGGCCGGAGGATTAAAGGATTCTTTCATTCATGAAGATATGTCAGAGGGCTGGCGTGTAGATAACGACAAAGAGCTAAAGATTGTCCGTAATTTAGGTCTAACGCGTAACTTTGTGAAGAATCTGGATAAGCTGGAGCCTGGAAAAATCAGTTTCAGGGTCAGTGAATATGGGATGATTGCGGACTATGCAGATAGCGCAGAGCAAGATAGCAGCTCTGAACTGGTGATTAAGCAGTTGATACACTCTGTTCGAAACGATAAACCCGATATGGATGTGGCAGAGGTTTTCGAGAAAGTGGAGAAAATCATTGGACGCCGGGCACAGAATGAATTTTTATTAGAAGCTATTCAAGACCACTTTAGAAGTACAGAGCTGGAGAGCAGTCTTCAGTCCCGGAAGGTTAGCAAACAAGATGTAGAATTTCTATATCAGGACCTGCTGGGTTTACGTGATGATCATAAAGAAACGGTTGCTGAACAAGCTGCCATGATGGGGAAAAGGGTAGATGATCATCAGCAGATATCCATTCTCTCTGATATGTCGACTGCTTATATACGTCGCTTTCAGGAAATAAAGTATATGCACCTTGATCGCACATTAGCCTTAGCCCAAAGAGTGTATAACACTTCACAATTGACACTCATGCAAACACTAGGGACAGCTATGCGAGAAACAACGTTTGCTGGAACAACTACAGGCAAAATTGTTCAAGCAATCAGAGACATTGAAGAGAACATGTTCCTATCACAATCGGATCAGGCTTCGCGTATTATTGAGCATGAATTGGCAACTCATGAGAATGTACTTGCCAAATTGAAGGATCGTCAGTATCCCACCGTTCTGCATACCGAAACGAGAAGTATGAGAGAAGTCCACAAGAAACTTTACTTTCATGATGATCTGAGTCAAAGCAACCGTAACCAGTATCGAAATGCGCTTCTATTTCGTTTGAGTGATACCTTGTGGCATCCGCTCCAAGCTCACAGAATGATAGACCAACATCCGGCAACTACTGCATCCGGTATCATGGTGGCATCCAGAGATATATGGACTATTTCGGATGTGGAAAGGCAGTTTCCTTGGGCTGTTCGGGATCAAGTGGAAGATATGGATGTCATAGGTGATTTGACAGCGGGACAAAGAGTTTATTTGGAGAAAATGTATATTGAGCATGAGCGTCCTAAGGCACGACGGATCTATGTGGTTCATAGTGAGGTGGACCGTCATGCGGATCAGGCTTATCGTGAAAGTACGGAGTACGGTTTTGTTTTCAGGGATTTGCAGGAGAGCAGAAGGGTCAGTAAGGTTCCCGGGTATGTGGAGAGGGAAAGCAGGCTTGGCAAACGAGTGGCTGCAGAGGCTCTAGAAATACTCAACAAGAAATTTGCTGGTGAAAGGGAAAGCGAGTTTGATAGCTATATTGAGAATAACTTCCATACTGCGAAAACGGAGAAAAGAAATCTGTACATCCCGAATAGTGAGGAAGGTGCTGCAAGAGAAAATTCCTTTGAAAGCTATGCGACCGGGTCGACAACGGCAGAGAGAGCATTAGCTCATGATTTGTGGTTACCTGAGTCCGAGGATCATTTGGCTGACAAGGAATTATTACGTTCGACCATGCTCGAAAAGCTAAATTCGTATGGAAAGAACGACGAACAGAAGCATGTACATCTGACTGAGAAACCAATTGTGCTACATAGAGAACGTAAAGAGTTGCATCTGGAAACAATCCTGCATTCCATCCGAGATCGAAGTCGACCAGCCATAGTTCGGGATGACCTTCTGGACAAACTGGTTGGAGGAGGATGGTTGGGGAATAAAGCATACCCTGGATATCTGGACGAGGAATTTATCGTAGGAGAGATCTTGGAGAACAGCCCGGCAGTCATTCTGGAAATGATGATGGAAGCTGTGAATAATGCCGACGCTTCCGTTTATTTTGATGAACCGTTTTTGGCTGGGGTTAGAGAGCGAATAGATGCATTAATCGATTGTGGAATCTTAACAGCTAACAAAGAAGGAACCAGATCAGGTATCATTTCCTTTAATTTCGAAGGTGCGAAGGAATCTCAGCTTGGTGATATCGGGACGGAACTTGCAGAAGCATCCAAAGAGTTGAACATGGCAGTACTTGAAGATGAACCAAGATCGGCTGAACTGGACAGACGTAATTCTACTTTAGAGACAGACGTTTTCGAGGGAGTAAAAATAAAGGAAGATCAGCATGGCGAAATTACGGAAGTCATTTACGGCGCAGATTTTAATGCAAGACCGGCTATTATTGAGTTTGAAGATTCATTAGGTTGGTTGGAACATGAAGGGGGACTATTCCCCGATGATCCAATGTATGAGGGAAGTCAAGTTGAACGTAGAGGACAAGCCTTTGATGAGCATGGGATAGGCGAAAAAGACAAACGGAATGGAATGGCTCTTGACCATCATATCGTGAGTTCCAACATGAACCGTGAGAGTGTGATTCATACCGAATTCAATATGGGCGGAGTTTCCCGCGAACGCTATGGCATGCTTGATGATGAATACACCATGGGTGGTACGAACTTGCGCCAGATGCTTCTCAATAGCGAATATGCTATTGGAACGTCGAAGACTCGTGAGGGATACGCGTATGATCAACAACCTATTTCTACTAATCCAACAAGAGAAGGTTTAATCAGTGGTGAGTACTCTATAGGCACAGCCAAGATTAGACAGTTGTATTTGAATGAGAGCTATTCTATTGGCATGATTGAGCCACGTCAGGCAGCTATGGATATCGATTACTCACTGGCGACTATGGAATGGAGATCAGCACTGCTCAGCGACGATTATTCCATAAGCAGCGCGAAATATCGAAATGGAGCAGCTGAGATTGGATATACGCTGGGTGCATCGTGGGCAAGAGAAAGTGCGATGGATATTGAGTTTAACGCAGGTATGCGGCAAGCTAGGGAATCGACTTTGATCAATTATGCTTCTGAAGCGATTAGGGTTGATCGAGATGGATCGGTTCAAGATGAGATATCTCTAGCCACTACTGTAATGAAATCTGCGAACCTGGATGATATGCTGACGGCTCATTCCATCATGCGCAAAGGGCAATTCAACGTGGAAATCCTCTCGGATAACATGAACAGATCATCTCTCATGCTGGAAGAAAACGAATCTGCAAGAATCTTGAAAGAGGCATCCGTCCATGAGTTGGAGAGTGAAGTTGTCAAGTTACGCTTGAGTGAATTGCATGGTGAGGGTTGGTATGGTGGTAAAGGGTTCAGAGATACCGACTTGGTCGAAGTGATCCATGATACGATAAAGAGTACAAAGGATTCGGTATTGGATCACGATGTGATCCTTGCCTACAAGCATACTCACGACGCTTACCTTCATGAGACAACGGATAGTACGATTGAAAAGCTTGCTAATCTTGAAGAACAACTGATAGCGGATAAACCGCAATATGGTTACATGGACCTCACGCTACCACTAGGCGGTACTAATCTGAAATATGCTGATGTTCCAGTGGAATCCGTAGGTGGGACGGGGCTCAGTTATGGAGATATACCTGTAGAGATTGTTGGTGGAACAAATCTGAAATACGGTGATGTTCCGGTTGAGATTGTTGGTGGAACTAACTTGAAGTATGGTACAACAGAGATTGTTCTCTCCGCGGATAAACCGCAGTACGGTAATATGGAAGAGAATCTGCTCGCTGACAAACCGCAATATGGATCTTTGGAAGAGAACATATATGGTCTGAAAAATGCCAAAGATTCCACTATGGATGAGCAAATTCATGCGTTTAAAAACGGTAAAGAAGTCGATTTGATCCAAACGCTTGAGTTCAATAAAGAGGATCGATCAGCATTCCTTCATGATAACCTTTTAGGGGTAAAAGCTGAAAGATGGGCCCATTCTCATGAGATGATCAATGATGTAGTGAAACTGCGAAATGGATCGCTGGATCAGGGCATGTTCTACGGAAACAAAGAATTTAATGAATCCATTATGGACACGGAACTGGTTGGCTTACAATATAAACAGCTGGACCTGATCCAAAGCGAATATGCGTATTTGAGAACGAGAGACGTACATATTGAAGATGAATCGTTCATGAGCTCCAGAAGTTCTTATGATGCGTATAACCATCAATTGGATTCTGGATTGAACATGTTAAGAAGCGCAACTCTGGAGTGGGAGCAACTTGCAGCTGAGAAAATGGATCGACATGGTCATTCGCATGAAATGGAACGTGGTGTTAGAGGTGAGCGATCCGGTGACCATTTCGATGGGATATACGGGACCACACTCCAGAGGTTTGCATTCTCAGGAGACGAGTTAAGTTACGGAAATAGTCTACCATACACAAGTTACGTTGTTAATGACGGCGAGAGCTTTGGCAGTAAGTTAATAGCCCCGGGTTATCTCAGTGAAGATGATATTAAAGGGATAACTGAGGAACGTGAATCCAGCATAGAAAGAGAGTTGCCGACTGGAACAGCGAACGCCAGGTTATCTGAAATTGAAGATCCTGATCCTCTCATGGCTTCATTTGAAGAACGCTGTTCTCAAGTCATCACAGGTTTTATTTTCGCTGAAAGACCTGAGAAAAGAGCAGAGTATCTGGAACAGTTGCACGCGTTCCTTCCCGAGAGAACAGCTCATCTTATGGAAATGTATCACGAAGCCAAGATGGAACCACGTGAGAGCTTCACACTGAATGATCATCCGGTGGCTGAACGTGAATCCGCGGATGCTTACATTCCAATGATGGACACCATGGCCCAGGGTCTCATATTCGATTACTCGGAAGATCTGCTCGATCGAGGGATGGATCCTGAAGATTGGGAAGGTGGTTTGGGTGTGCCGGAGGACTATGATCCGAATGATCCATTTAATGTGTACTATCCGTATTCCAAGGATATGGATGCGCTGGAATTATCCCAATCAGACGACTGGACTAAATTCGGTCAAGGCGATTGGGAGCGGGATCAACTGCTTGGAAAGTTTTATTCCAAAGAAGATACGAAGGACATCAGCGGATGGTACCGCAATAATTTCCTGGCTGAGACGTATAAGTTCTCAGTTGATTTCAAGGTAGATACAAGTACGGATGGGGATGGCGCAGGAATTATTTTTAAATACTTCGATGAACATAATTATTGGATGTTTATGGTTCACGGAGGAGACAGCGATAACAGTCTGGATATGAGAACACCGATGCAGCTATATAAAATCATTGCTGGCAACCCAACGGCAGTGGGTTCTCCGATGCAACCCTTCAAATGGGAGAAGGATAAATGGTATACATTGTCCGTGTCAGTGATGGAAAATAAAATCCAGATCTACACAGACTCAAAATTACAATATGATCTGACGGGCACCGATTAACTCGGTGCTCTTTTTGTCGTATAGAGAGATTGGGAGGTGATTGGTATGGGTCATACATTTGGTTTGTTCTCCAAATCACAAAAAGGTGTATTGTTCGCGAATATGAGAGCGAAGATTGCGGACGAGAGTTACAGCAACCCCAATAACCCTGCGTATTTACCGCAGAGTCCCAATGCACCGAGGAGTGAAACGGACCGGCATGGCGAAGAAAATAATCCTATTCTGGGTGATTCAGGGTACGGTCAGATCGGACGATGGCAGACGGTTCAATTGGATGCACTGGAAAACAGTATTGATCAAATCATTGAGCAATATCTGAAGGATAAGTCCTGGTATGCGAGTGTACGATGCCGTGAAGCACTGTGGAATATGTACCGCAGGATTGAATGGTGGGTAGAACAGCAGCAGCCTCCAGATAAAACACAATATCAGCGAGTACTGCAAATGGTGAAAGACTGTATTCACAAGATTCTTGAAAACGCCCAGAAGCCTGGGGGTAGTCATCATGGAGTGTCATTGCCAATCTGTCCGGCACCCTACTACCATCATTTTAGTGGGAATTACTTCAATCATTTTGATGCAACCGTATATGAGATTCCGCTCTTTTCGATGAAAAAGGACGTCCCGTTCTCGAATAAATTCCCTGATTTCTTCAGATATGTATCCTCAACGGAGGACCAGGAATGGGTAGCTGTTCACTCGGTAGGGCGAAATGAACAATCCGGTTCAGAGATGATCTTGAAACTGGATCTAGGACTTTTGGAGATTGGCAACTCATCCAAAATTACGTTTAACTGGCGTGTGAAACGTTATGGACAGATCAGGTTCAAGTACCTGGCTAGTGCCAAGCGCGGTAATGGCATGCTGTTCTATATTAATGGGCAGCAAGTCGGAGGTGAATGGAGCGAGAATAGCGGATGGCAGGAAGCTGCATTTACGTTGCAGCCAGGGCAGATGTACAAGTTCGACTGGCTAATTCGCAAAATGAGACCTGAAGTATGGCAGAACAATGGTATTTATATCAAGGATGTTGAAGTCGTTGAGATTGTGGATACACGTAAGCCGCCTGCTCCTTTGGATATTGATCTGGATGGGGAGGGAAATGATAGTGATTGGTATGTAAAGTCTTCAAAAAGCATTGCACAAGCCCATTTTCAAGCTCAGTTCATTACAGATGAAGAGCGAAGTAAGACGATGAAAATGGATTTGGATAATGAATGTGACGGTACTGTTTCTTTTGCTTACTTCATGGGAGTAGACAAAGAATCATATCCAACTAAAGATTATGAATTGTTTTTTGATGACATTTTTGAATCAAGAACTCAGCATGGAGAAAGCAGGCATGGTAGCCATGCTCAATCTATACACGGTGTAGAGTGGAATCTCAATGAGGAATATTCCGAAACAACAGCTAATCAAGCCAAGATTGAATACGAAATTATAACAGGTTCTGAGACGACTGTAGATTTAAGAGGTGTAGTTGAAGTTATATGTCCAACGTATGAAATTGATCATTGGGAGGCGTCGCATCATAGTCAGGGGATTGGGAATTTTCAGTGGCAGATGTCGGGCAGCCCGCCATGGGTAAGATCAGGAAATGTATTAAGACTGGATGAACCTATAGAAGGGGATATGATTGCTCAAACCGAAGTGAACTTGCAAGATGAGGGTTGGTTTTTGTTTAATTATTCTCATCAATTAAGAGCTACTGAATCGTTCGAGGTGACTGTAAATGGCATGCTTGAATACTATTCAACGATGCATAGCCAGGGGGAGCAGATACGAATTCCGCTAGAGGAAGGTTTAAACATTATCCAATTCTATATTCGAGATTATTACACTGAGCAGCCTTTCATCGATAACATAGAAAAATTATTCACGTACGGGAACAATACTGGCAATACCTATCGAACTGTAACTGATTTAGGTTCGTACGTTGATGTGACACGTGGTTGGGATGTAACAGATGCAGGTGCTAGAACTGAAAAAAATGGTGATACCATTAGATATAATGCAGAGCTAAATCCTGGAGCTAAGTTTAGCATTCAAGAGCATATGCGTATCTATCCAGCGATGGACTCTTCATACGATCCCGACAAGGGGAGTACAAGAGATTTTAACGTTTTTGAAGAGTTGTTTAATGAGGAAGGCAAGTACCATGAAGCATTGAGGTTCTCTGGGAATTGGGTGTGGAAAAAAATTGTGAACGGCGATGGGGTCATGTGGGCACAGGGGCATGATCAGGATTTTATATGTGATTTTGAAGCTCATTTAGTCAATTCCGGTTACATCTGTTGGCAATATGGAGGGCAATTTGATCCAGGAGAAAAATTGGAATTACAAATTGATGGTATCTCTGTATGGACAGGAAGTCAGTCGAATGAACGAGAAGGGACCAATTGCATGTATCCTCTACCCTCGGGGAATCATCAATTCCGATGGAGATACCGTGACGGTAAAAAATACACACCAGGTAACGGAGAAGGTAGTTCTGAAAACGGTTCGGAATCTTCCACTGGAACAGGTACGGGAACTGACCAGCAAGGTGGAGCAAAGAAAGATCCCTATGGAGTGAAGTGTTATACAGGAGATTCAAAAACGAATAACATCCAATACGCACAAAAATCATATGGAGGGCATTCGCCACGTGCTGCTAAGTTTGATGCAATTAATAGAGGAGAAGTTTACTCATCCTCTGGTCAAGCGTACGCATTGGGTGTTACTAAGCAAAATTCGACAATTGTTCGTACGTTTACTGCCCCTAAGATTGGAAGTTTCAACTACTCTGAATTGTTGACAGTCTATCCGGTTACCAAGAGAAGAGTATTTGAGAAAAGGACACTTGATAATAATATTGCTTTAATCAAGGGTGTTAATCCAATCACTAATTCTAACAATACAATTGACTATTATGCAATTGATGTTTATGGTACCAACAATCAAAGTACTGAATATGATCTATTTGGCCCTGATACAAAAACTATGACTTTTGATTTTTATTGTAAAGATTCTTTTGATATTAATTTTAAATATATATGTTACTTGTTCGATTGGCCTATTCAAGCTGCTAGATTCAGGGTTGCATATTATCCTAGGAATAATACTAAAGAAGTGAAGACAATTCTAGATCCTATTCAAAATATTGGAGATAAAGAAGGAAAATTCAACAACAAACATATTAAGAAAGAAAATTGGGCCCAAGCAGAAAAGTACAGTAAGAAAATATCAGTCAAGAATCCTGGTAACTATACATTAATTATAGGTCTTACTGATACTATTGAGGACCATGAAAGAGGAGTCAATCGTAATTACTTTTATGCAGCGATCAAAGATCTTGTTATCCGTACAGATGATCCTGATGGTATAAACAAAGACAAACTACTAAATCCAATATTGGTTGATACTTTGACTAATGTAAAAGTGCAGTGGTTTGATTTAACAGACGTAAAAAACAAATTTAATCCAATTAAAATATCCGTTGAAAATGGTCAAAAAGTTAGCGATTACATTAACAACCCTCCCTCATTAATACCCGGGCACAAATATAAAGTGGTTTACACACTTGTTAAAGATAAAACCTCAACCAACGCGACAGGTCTTGATGCAGGTGGATTTACATTAAGTGAAGGTAATTTTTCCGAGAGATGGCCTAACTACTGTATTGATGCAAGTGGAAACATGTTCCATGAAGGCAATTCTCCTCACCCAGGCGAGGAGCCATCGAATCCACCAGATACGACAACACCAGATGGTGGGAGTCATGCTTGGCTAGATGTTATTCGTCTATACCAGAATAACAGCAGAGCGTGTTCGGGGACGAAAATCGTTATTGACACCTTCGAAGAAGGACAATTTCTTCACTCCCGAGATGTGACGAATCAAGATGACACATTGGTTACCATTGAAGTGGAAAATACCTCAGATGAGAAGCGGAAGTATGAAGTTCAAGTTCGATTCGAGCGAGGATGCCCGGGAGATGGAGCAATGATTTGGGGAGGGAAACTGACTATTGATGATATTATCAAAGTTGATCCATCCTGGGCTGAGGTGACTCACTTTGAAGTTTGGAATAATAAACCGATCTGGATGGGCGGCTGCGATAACAGTAATATGTGCGTGAAAATTACACGTGAGGACGGAAAAGTGTTATGGGATGAAAAGTATTACGGTGACGGATATCGTGGCTTCGAACTGAATGATCTGGCTCCCAAACCTTATAGCAAATATAAAGTGGAGATTACAACAGATCAGAAGGGGCAGATCAGCGACTGGACAGGAAAACGATATTTGACCACCTTCCGGGTGCATGACTTCAAAGCCTACGAACGATGGGTGTGGGTACCTGAACCGTTTGATTGTCAACTGGATTTCTTCATTGATGATGAGCTGATCAAAACATTCACTCAAGAGGGTGGATACTATACATTTTCACATCCAGTGCCCAAAGGCAAACATGAATTCAAATGGGTGTTCACCTCGCTTCAGGAAGTGGGTACGCGTAGTTACGAATACGCTAATCTGGACTGGATGGAACTGACCAACTGGATCTGTGATGACGTCTATGTCATTCCTTACTGCGAAGGCGGTGGGGGAGACAAGTGTGTTGAAGCTCTTATTAAATGTCTGCTGGAAGTTTGGAAAGCGAGGCCTAAGATGTGTGTAATCGGTAAACGCATCTGGTTATTCACGTAAAGAAAGGAGGAGCTGTATGGGTGTTGCGAGATTGAAAGAGTCAGGCAGGATATATGAGGATGCGTTCGCAAGCTCTAACCTGGATTCCAAATGGGAAGTACTCCCTAACGATGCTACTCGCTATGAAGCGGGTAGTGGCAGTTTAGTGCTCAAACATGGTCAAGATCCACTGTATATGTTCTATAAACCTCTGACAGATGTGAAGCAATTCGTCATGGATGTGAAGAACAATTATAATCCCGATACAGAGGGATGTTATGGTGGGGTTATTGTTTTGGTAGACGAACATAATTACATGGAGATTGAAGAGTTTCTGGATGTGTCTTTGCCAACACCTTTGTTAAAGACCTACCCATGGATACGTTTGATTCGAGATTACAACTATTACACGGCGTATTGGTCGGATGATGGAGTGATTTGGAACATTATTGGTTCTGTAGAACTGGTGGGAGCTCCTAAAATTGGTCTCTATCTGAAGGGTGAAGGGGATCACCCGATGCATGTTCAGTATGTTCGAATCAACAAAGGAACATCTATTGCCGTAGATAATCTAACCAAAGGAACTGTGGTTGATCTAATCGATCTGAATGGTGTTGTGCTTGAGTCCAGGGTATGCCGATCTGAAGAAACGGTTGTACATTTTAACATGGATCGATATCCATATCCGTTTGAAGGCAATTTGGGGATTAGACTTCCGGATGGAAATCGGTTTCAGGCCATGGATTCTATTAAGTTATACAAGGGAGACCTAATGTATTTTGAGGTTACACCAGATTTATATTACAAAGAGTCAAATCCTGAAACAGGAGAAGATTTCGATGTGCTTCTTTATCCCAATACGGATCGGTTCCTAGGCTATTTAACAGCAGGTGGCTCTGCTACACAAGAAGTTCGGATGTTTGCCAAAAATCCCATGATATCTGGAGACTTTAAAAATGTAACGTTTGCGCTCACAAGCGGGACGGATAAAGTGCAGATTGCGCCTGATGTTGAAGGCATTCCTGGTTCCTTCAGTTACTCGATCACCGCGTTTACCATTTTGCCAGGAGCGTCCTATCGATTCTGGCTGCGAATGGAAAGGGAAGAATCTCAAGACAGGTATGCTTCTCAGGTCAAATTTTCGCTACAGATGTATTCGACATACATATGACTTAATCGTATTGGAGTAATTACGTATAGATCAATTAAGGCAAGAATGGAGGTGGTCAAATGTCAGTAAGAATTAACCAGTCTCATCGATCATCCGCCAAGAGTCATAAGGAATTAAGGGATATTGGGGCGCATACGCATGATGAGATTGATTCCTATCTTGCAGAGTTGGATGAAGCCAGAGGGGCTGCACTCAGTCTAGGTGAACGAATCACTGTCGTAGAAGAGTCTGCAAGTGATAGTCGAGATGCAGTAAAAGATCATGAACAGAGGATAGGCGATGTCGAGACTAAGGTTATTTCAAACAGCTCACGATTGGATGATGTGCAGCAGGATATTCTGACGGCAAGAGCAGATATCAATATCCTTTCCAAGGGTCATGCTGACCATGAGAAGAGATTGAGCCTCGCTGAGACGGAAATAAAAGAAGCACGTGGAGCAGAGGCATCCATAGATCATCGATTTGACACAATGGAGAAAGCGATTGAAGTTGTAGCAAAGCAACCCATTCAGGATCTCAGTGTTACCAACCCCACGTATCTAGATACTAATAACAGTGTTCAAGTTACGATTAATGCAGGACGAGCCAGTATCAACAAGGTTATTGTGGATCAGTTTACTCAGACATTTAGTATCCCGGACATTATGGCAAATACGACATATTATATTTTTCTTCATGAAAATGGGGTGTACTCTTACAGTTCAGATCAAGAAGAGCCCAAGGATGCCGTGATCATTGGTGGACTTGATGTCGGAGTTTCTCCAACAACTTCACTTACGGCTTTGGATTTCAGATATTTCTTAACAAAGGGTTCTATTGAAAATGACATGTCTGTATTGGGAATTCGTGTAGATGATCTGGAAAAAAACGTTGGTGAGCAGACGACAATAATTGCTACACATCAAACGGCGATTGAAGCGATGGAAGCTCAAATAGAAGCAACTGCTGAGGAGGTTGTGGTTTCAAGAGAAGATAAAAACGGCGTCGTCTATGATGCTCTTAAGGACAGGCTCGACAACATGCAGAGTCGTCTTGAACTCGCTGAGAGTCGAGGCACCATGGAGCATCAATCCGTATTCCATTTCACTTCTGCTCCTAACAGCAGGTTGTCGATGACTAGAGATTTTCAAGTGCCCCGATATGTGATTGGTTCGAATTCCGCAGAGGTATTTCTGGATGGAATTCGAATGGATGCAGGAGACGATTACATTGAATATAATGATACGCTGATACGATTTACTTTTGATGTGCCCAAGGAAGCCCGAGTAACGGTCATTGGTCGTGGGTCTATTATTAACACCACTTCGGTAACTGAATATACCTATTATCCAGACGGAAAAGTACATACCGAGAAGATTGATGGAGGGATTAACCGCACCATTGAGCACTTCTATAACGCGGATGGAAATTTGGAACGACAAGAGGTTACGGAGAGTAACGGACAGATTAAGTCCATTGAGTATCAGCGTGACATTACAGGTAAAGTACTGCGTGAAATCAACAATGGTGCAGAGTATTATGTGCTGCAAGGTGGTGCTACTTTCGATGACACGGATATTCGGAGGAGGCTTGTCTTTCTAGAAGGAAGTACACTCGAGCTTGATGTTGTGTATAACTACTTTTCTAATGGTGACATCGAGTCAGAAGAAGTGTTCTCCGTAGATTTGAAGCCGCAGCTATTGAAGAAAACATCGTTCACTTACAATGCAGATGGTACCGTTAAGACCGAGACCTTGATCTATGACGGCCAGGGAGTTCAGAAGGCGTTTGAATACGATGCCAGCGGTAACATCAAACAAGTAAAAATTAGAAAGGTTGTGATCTGACGTGACGAGGACCGTACAGGATGTGAAATTTGCTCTACATACCATTATGGATAAATTAGTGGGCAATCACTCAGAGCCATACAGTACAGAGGAAATTGAAATCCTGATTTTCGCTTTTGAAAGCAATATTCTGTTTGATAATGTGGCTCATAAGTTTCTGCCTTCACTTAAAGGGTTACCTGAAATTCAAGAGGCTGCTAGTGGTGTGGAGTCAGAGGGTGAAGCCGGGGACAAAGTGCAGTCTTACCATGAGAATCTCATAACAGAGAGAAGCGATATGGTGAAAACAATCTTGTTTGCTGTTATTAAGGAACATATATTTCGTGACATGAGTTTAAGATTCGGGACTTAAGGAGGTATTAGAGTGGCTGAGAACATTCTACTAAGCGCGCTACGAAGATACGAGTTTTATTCTTACTCGTCCACATTTATTTCAGAACTCTATAAAACAGTGAGCCAAGAGTTATATGGAGATACTAACTGGGAATGGGATTACAATACAACGAATGAATACTCGATTCCAAGAAGCTGGAATAGTACTAGTAGATTTACAGGAAACCAAGGCACAATAACGGCAAAAAATAAAAATGATCCAAGTTTGTTTTTTACAATAAGTATGAATATATCAAGATTTTATACTAATTATTATACTAATGACTACACACGGAGTTATTTACTTAGAACTGGATATAGAAACAATGGTTCAGTAGTTAAGCCTGATCTCTATACTGAAGTAGGCGCTGTGTCAGAAATACCATTAAATACATGCATCAATGAGGCCTATTCGAACACAAGCAATGCCCCGAATGTTTACTGGAAATGGAGCTTATTCAGCTCACAGCATTATATTTTTTTGTTAGGTGAGCCACAGAATGCTACTGACGTAGCGTATCCAGTAAGATTGTATCTTGGAAAATTGAAACCTTTCGAAAATGAGGACCCTTTAGTAGCTAACGATTTTGTAGGCGTTTTCGGACATTATCCTCTAGGGTTGAACATGTCGGACGACGAATTAAAGTATAGTACAGGGCGAGGCTATGTGAGAACATCAAGAAACGGCACTGCAAATGCTTTATATCACTTTTCAACAAGTTCCCAAGTCTCTTCTCCGGGTTTGGGTGGGAGGTACTTTGTTTCGCCCTTCTATGTATGGCATGAATCAGAAGGTGTGCGTGGAGAGTTTTATGGTATTCGAACAGCCGTTCTGAGGGATGCAGGTATGTATCCCGATGGCTCTATTCTAGATCTTGGAGACGAACGCTATTATGTTTTTCATGTTATGAATCAACAGCATCCATCAACACATCAAGGTTTTTATGCAAGCAATGGAGCTTACTACAATGGCCAACCCTACTTCTTCGATTCTCCCTTACTTCTCGGTGGTGGGCAGCGGGTGCTGCTTTTCGAAATTGAGAAGGAGGTGTAGGGTCATGACCATGATTCGCAGACACGAGTTTACCAGCACGCTAAGCTTATTTGCTTCAACGCTTGTTAACACATTGAAAGATGCACTCGATCCTTACTGGGATACCATACATACGGCCGAAACGACTTATGCTAACTGGGGAAATGCACTGCTGACCAATAAAAAAAATACATCCATGCGGTTTACCATATGTGTATGGGCGCATGCGAGAGGAGTCAACATTCGTTGGGGGCTGAAGAACCTCGGAAACAATGTGGCATCACCAGATCTATTCGTCAATCCGCCAGTAGACACGGATAAATTCATGTTGGAAACTCCCTTTTTGTGTCATAACGGACAGTACAATGTGAACTATAAGTGGTCTGTTATTACGAATGAGGATATTCTGTTTATCCATGGAGAGAGTCTGAACTATCCGGAAAGAGCTTACCCAGTACGAATATTCTTAGGTAAATGCCAGCCATTAGAGCAAGAAGACCCGGCGATTGCCAACAAATTTTATGGCATTTTCCCACATATGCCTTTATCCGCTTCAGATAACAACATATCAGATCAATATGATACGCCCAGAGGTGTCGTTATGTCTTCACGGAATGGAACGGAGTATGCATTGTACAACTTTGGAACAGAGTCGATTCCTTCTCCAGGTGTGGGTTCCAGATATTATGTTACACCTTTCATGGTCTATCATCCATCTGAAGGGGCCAGGGGGGAATTCAAGGGTATGCGTTCCATTGTATTTAAAAACACTGCACAGCATCCGGACGGATCGATCCTCGATCTAGGCAATGATGGCAAGTACTACGTATTTCATGTCGTAGATCAGGATTATCCGAATACAGACTATGGACGTTATTACTACAATTCGAACCAAGTTCCAGTGTATTCAAGACCGAAGTTCTTCCATGGTGCCAGACTGCTTGGTGGTGGGCAAAGAGCGTTACTTTTCCAAATATAGGAGGTGTCGATGAGGGATGGCTAATTTCACAGGTAAAGTGAAGATGAATGAATTATTCGCAAATATTGTTCAGGGATTTAAAACGATTGCGGGTTCTCCTTGGTCCGTTTTTTACGAGACAGCGAGTGTGATCGTGCTGAAATCGGTGGGCACAACCGGCTCAGATAAACTGTTCTTCAGACTAGAGGTTGGAAACACGAAGGGAACAATGGGAAACACATTGACCGTGAGTGTGGCAGAAGATGTGATGTCAACAGATGGTAGCATTCCTTTAGGCAGAGCCGAAGTGAAGAAGGACTTCCTGTGTCATACGAGTGCCGTTGATACGAATCTATTAATTGATTACCAAGTTTCAGTTCAACCCAACCGAATTATTATTTATTTGCAGGGGGATGTGAACTCGGTTACCGGTATATCCAATCTGGGTTACTTTGGAATTCTGAACAGGTATGCCACAGAGACGGATTCTTCAAGTTTGAGTGTAGGCCTCAGCTACAACGGGGATAACGGTATCCGGACGTTGCGTGATAAAGATAAACAGATGGTGAATAACATTTATGATGCTTACTCTGCCATGCTTCCTGTTAATCCAGGCTGGGGGTCTCTTTATCATCTTGCTCCGGTTATTATGTCTAATGGTGTGGAAGGCCCGAGAGGCGAGCTTATTGATATCTATGCGGTACCTTCTGCCGGAGTCTCTCATGGAGATGAGATCAAAGTGGGCACCAAAACATATAAGGTATACTCTCTGTCGATTGGTGGGCAGAGCTTCTTATCAGGAGCTACGGTTGCTGTCCTGATGAATTAAGGTGGTGAATGGACATGGCTATACATCAAGGGAATGTTGTAGGGACCGCAGAGAGCGGTTCTCTTTTTACCCAGAGTAAGGCGGCAGTTCTCCATAGCATTGGATACGATCTTGATGCTGTTCCGTTAACCATTGAGGGTAAGGAAATGGTCTATACATTAGGAACGGTATCCACTACGGCTGAATTAATTGACATCTACCGTTGGGGTACATGGAGGATGCTGGACAACCATAATGATCTTTTGATTGGATACGTTACGGATAAATATATTTATGGGCCACGAACCAGAGTTGGAATTCCTAATGAAAAAAATATGATACTGAAGCATAAATTTTTGACCCAATCCAGTGGAGCAGGTTTAATTCGAGACACCATAAGAGGCCTAAAAACAAAACAAAATTTTGAGGGGCTTGAATGGTGCATTAAGGTCAAAATTCCTGTCCAGCAAGCGGGGTTAGTGGGGAAAACGTGGGGGGATTGGTTATCCAGCGGAAGTGGTAACACATCTGGCAATCATCTTCGTCCACGACGGTATCCGGATACGCATATTCCTAGAAGGAGGGAAGACTCTTGAACAGGACATGGAAACTGATGGAGGAGATGAGAAAAGTGCTATTGCCAGTATCGTTTGCCCAAAGAGTTGAATATGTTGGCGGTGGGGCGAAGGCAATGATTGATATTCCCATGGAGCATCCTCGATTCATGATCAAAACGATCAGGGTCATTCCGTCCAGAGAAACGAATGTGGAAGTCCATGTGTTGAATAGCGCGGGTCCACATCCAGAAGTTCTCTATTTCAACAATGCCCAATACTCGACGGGGAATTTTATGGAAGGGATTTACGATATGATCGATTTGCCATATGAGGACGTAGATGGGACCTCAACACTTCACTTGTCGTTAAAAAATCTGGGAACAGATGTGGCCAACTTCGATGTTGAGGTTGTTGGTTTGACTACGAGGTAGGAAGGGGATCACCACATGGATATTGTTTCATTCAGCAAAGCTGCCAAAGTAGAACGTGAAGTTAAACAAGCCAGGGATTCTTATGCCTCGCTTGATGGCAGACTGGACGCGGTGTCAGTAGGAAACGTGGTTTCAGTCAGACTCAGAACAGAACTGCCGACTGTGGGTGAGGAAGGAAGATTGTATCTGGTACGGCAAGACTCAAGCAATCAAAATGAATCAACGACCTATACATACACCAACGGGGAATATGTAAAGGTTGGTGGAGATCGAGTTTCGAACCATCCGGAGAATGGAACCATTAATCTTAATGGAACCAGAACGGTGATCTATAACCATCCTGATACACACAGTGCTGATATGGTAACAGATGGAACTCATAACGTTATCATGACTCTGGACGAACGTGAAAAATTGTCCAACATCGAGCGTGAGGCCAATCATTACACACATCCTGATACACATAGTGCCGATATGATCAGTGATGGCGAAACACATGTGAGCATGACTTGGGGTGAACGTAAACGCCTTCATGTCATGGATCCGTGGGAATCGATCAGCGACTTGGTGGATTATACAGATGTGGTTACATATTTTGCTTTTGATAAGCAGGGAAGAGTTATTCGACAAGTCGTTACGGACAATTACACCGAGCAGCTGGTTAGAGAACCTGTACTGACGATGCCGACTTCTTCAGAAGGTTACGCTCAGGCTGATTCCTTCTTGGTCTTTTCCATTGGTGAGATATATCGATATGATGGTCTGGACTTCGTGCAGCTTCCAACTTTAGTTGATGTCATTTATCAGTATGATGGTGAGGGAAGATTGGTGGAGAAGTCTATCGCCAGAATGGGAACAACACCTGTTCAAACCAACTTCCAATATATATATGATTCATTCGGCAATCGTATAGCGGTTAAGAAATACTAATAGGGAAGGATAGCATATGCTGTCCTTTTTTTCTTTTAACAACGAATAACATCGAAATAATTTTTATTTCACATCAACGTATGAAGATTAGCATTAACACTTGGCTGGTCAAGGCGTATAGAGAAAGTAGTATGAGAACGTAATAATTCCGGGAGGTAGTGTACGATGAATATTGAACTGACGGCTCATTTCTTTTTCAAGGGAAGCGGAAAGAAGAAAACGGTGAACTGGATAGAAGATAATCCTAGATTACAACAGAAGGAGAAAGATTCGGATAAGGTCGTACGCGAAATTCCGTTAACTGCGGATGAGGTTAAGCAAGAATATCGCCGACTGTTCACCAAACACAAAAATGAGGGGAAATCGATCACGTTAGAAGATACAGATGATGTGGTTCATATCATTGATCTTACGGATGTGCGTAATATTGAATTGACTTCTAAGGAGGCGAATACAGATGCTGTACAGGCTGACCTTCGCTCTGAATGATGAGGAAATTGTCACTACCGAGATGACTTCGGATAAGGAGGATCTGGTGGGAGCAACGGAAGAAGCATTCGATTGGATTGAAAGAGAATATGGAGCCAATGTCGCTTTGAACCTGGTTGCGTTTAGCCTGCTCAAAATAGACCTTACCAATGAAATGATTAATTAAGCGTTCTCGCTACTTAATGTTAGCTTATTAGCACCAACTTCTAATTTATTTGAAAACTTATAAAATATAGTTAATAAAGTGATATACCCCAAGCCTAGTTCTGGGGTCTATTCCTTTTTCATGAAAAGTTGATAGTGACTTGATTTAATGCATCCATTGAAACTTGTCTTGTACAAGCAGTTTTGATTAAACTAGGTTGAATTCATATGTTCAAGGGCAGTAGAAGGGATCAGGATGATTGGCAAGGAGGGATGGGACATTGAGATAAAAGACTTGGAAAGAGAGCTCGCAAAGCTGGCATCCAGAATAAGAAAAGATTTTACTGAACGCGGGCCGGTAGATACCAGAGTCTCTATCATGAATCATTTTATCATCTTAAAGTTTACAGCAAAATTCACCAAGCCTGAAGCATTCATGCTGGAACATATGCAATCACACTCAAGTCAAATTTTCGCTGAATACAAGATGAAGCTTGCACATATGATGAGAGAACATTTCAACCCCGTTTTCTCCTATATCAATATGGGTCTGAAGATCGAAGACATCGAAACAACATTTTTTGGCCATGATTTTGCAGAGCAGATCACAGTCTTCAAGATGAACAAGGATGTTGAAGTGCTGCTGAAAAACGATGAGATAAACATGCCTTAAGACCTATTAATTATCGTTTAAATACTAGAGAGGTTCTTAGGAACTAATTTTATTGTTGACAATATCCTACATATTTCCTTATACTACCCTTATGGCGATTGAATAGATTAATAATCTTGACGAAGCCTATAACCTTGTTAAAGAACTTGAAGGCCATATCTTCGGTAATTGGGACGAAATAGATGTCAGACCAAGACCGACACATTCCACCATTTTGGTATTTTCCAGTGGTGCGCTCTGTGTTGGTCTTTTTGTTTGTATAAAATGCTGCTTTACCTTTCACCGTATACTTCGTATATAGTCCGTAAAAGGCCTATAAGCGAACGAAATAAATAAATGTTGCGAACATTAGTTCGCATTTGTTATTCTGAATGTAATAGGATGGGAATGGGGAGGCGGATCAAAGGGAGGTTACTTGATCGTATGTATGTAATAGGCTTACTTAGCTTCAATTCAATGTAACAAGACTACATATGGGATATGAGATTTCTGGGAGCAATAGCGAGAATGTAGAGTAAGATCACGCTGGATAGCAAATAGATTGTGAAGAAAGAGTACGAACAACTAATAATTAAATAGTTAATGGGGGAAATGTATAATGTCTGCTACAACTGCTATGGGTTTTGATGATTTATTTGAGATTGGGGATATAGACATGTTCCTGAATAAAGCGCAGGAGAAGTGTCGCCACAAGCTTAGAGGGAAAACATTTGCCGGGATGGAGAAAGAAGATGTGACCCAGGAGATTATGATCAAATTAGTTAACTCCCTGGACAAGTATGATGCAGAAAAAGCTAAAATGTCGACGTTTGTTGATCATCTTATCGAGAATAAAATCAAAGACATGTATCGCAAGTGCATGTCTGAGAAAAATCTCAGTGTGGTTAATGCTGCACAGATCATGTGCACGGATCAAGGTGGTGGTGATGAATCGGAGAGCTCCGATATCGCATTAGCGCTTGGTCATACTGGGTTTGCTTATGAGAATTTTGAGTTTGTCACAGATATTATGGAGAATATGAAGCTGGACGAACGTGAGAAGCAGATCTTTAAACTCCGGACTTCGGGGTATGAATTTGTAGAGATTGCAGGAATGTTAGGTGTATCCAAGGCACGCATATCGCAGTTATGGAAAGCGATTCGTGAGAAATACGAAGCATTGTAGTCATAAGTGGCAATTAATAGCCTAAGTTTGATGAAGATTGATTCAGTAACCTACATAGAATAGAGAGAGCACCCTTAACTGGGTGCTTTTTTATGTCGTATAGAGAGACTAGTACAGAGAGAAAGGTGGAACAAGATGCTTAGTGTGGTGGTTTTAGGATTTACTGTAGAACGTCTAGAGGGATATACGGATATCGCTTGGGCAAGTCATGATTCTTCGACAGCTTCTGATTTAAACAACAGGGAGTATGCCTTGATCATTGAGCAAGTAGTCGTACAAGCTGATGCCGTATTGGTTAATCTGGATATGCATCAATTGACCGCTACTGATATTGTGATCATGCATCTTGCTTATATACATAAAAAACCGATCATAGGTGTAGGTTTCAGGCCATTGGAGCCTGTTATTGAAGATTTTGTCGCCAAACGGGTGACTGATCTGGACACGGCTGTACTCCATATGCGCACAAACTATATGGTCCTAAGCAGCGGTACAAATACTTCATCTGCACCTTCAATTAAACTCCCGCTCTGACAACACGTATAGAGAATGTAAGGGTAAGAATATGTACTCAACTTTAAATTAATGGAGGAATAATTCAATGACACATATGATCAAAGCAAAAGAAGATAAATTAACGGAAGAAATCGTAGCAAGTACGATTGGAAAGTATATCCACGCACCAACCAATATGCATGAGGTCCAGACGCCAACCGGAGCAACAACCCAGGCTAACGTATGGTTTGCGGGCAGTGTAGCTGGTTACGAAAAAGCCGTTATTGGATTCAACTATGAAGAGGGTACCTTTCATGAAGAACCACAAACATTTTATAACGTTCATTTAACAGATGGTATGGGCTACATTCTGACAAGTGCTTACGAATTGGAGATTCTTGAACTAACCGAAGAGGAGTTTAATCAACTCATTGAAGAGAAAAAGGAAGAGGAACAAGATTTACCAGGTGAAGAGCAATGAAGGTGTTAAATTATGCCTCGGATCTAGCTGTAAAAACGTTTGTGTCCGCTAGCGCTGCAGGTGTGGAAGAATTGATCAACGCATGGATGTTATCCAAACCAAACACATTCGTTAACGGACTGGAGTTTACCTCCACTGTTAATCCATCCACCAGTAAGTTGGAATTTGCAGCAATCATCGTATACCAGCCAAGTGAACAAGACCAATCCTAACTTATATATGAGATTATTCCTTCTATAATATACAGGTTTACAGTAAGGAGGTGGGCGAATCTGTTGCTCACTTTAGAAAGAATAGTAGGTATTGTTATTGCGGTGGTGGTATTAGCTTCGCAATATGAGAGTCTATCAGCATCAGGAAATTACAAACGCGCCGACGAAAAAATAATTGACTCCAAGAAAGTGAAACATGCAACGGAAGCAGAGCAAGTAAAGCCATTAAAGCATGAAAAACAAGAAAAACAAGAGAAACAAGTTAAAGAAGCATCGGTTACTTCTGAACACATACCAATGACGGATATGCTTGAGCAGTATGTAGAACTCCACCATGAGAAAACGGTGAGCCGGGCAAAGCTGCTGAAGTATGTGAAGTGGGTAGTCCAATATACGAAGGATACGGATATCGATCCCGTCTGGATTCTGGCTATGATGTGGCAAGAGAGCCGAATGTTAGAGGAAAGTGTATCATCCCATGGAGCGATTGGTCTACTTCAGATTCTTCCTAGCACAGCGAAATCGTTTGGAGTGAAGCAACAGGAGCTACATCAGCCTGAAACAAATATCAGGACAAGCATTATATACTTGAGATATCTCATGGATAAGTACGATGGAAATCTTCGTACAGCAACCATTGCGTACAATCAGGGAGAAGGCAATGTAGCTAAGGGAAAGGCTCGCCCCTGGTACTACAATCAAGTAAAGGAACACCATAACAAGATGCTTGAAATAATGAAAAAAGGTCAACCAACATCAGTTAACAATGGAATTTGAATACGATAAGATCAATTATCAATTATACATAGGGAGATCCAAATGGGAAAATTTCCAGAACATATTAGCACGAATTTAAAAGTAGACAAGAAGCATTACACCATGGATGACGTAGAAAATATTGAACGTTGTAAGCTCGATGAATATTTCCTCGGGGATTGTATTCTGGTCAATGAGAACCTGATTTGGCACTCCGTTCATAAGTATATTGGAAAGCCCGAAATGATTATTAAGAATCATTGTGTAGAGAAGGACGATATTCTTCAACTGGGACGTTTGGGATTTATCAAAGCGATTAGGGCATTTGATACGGGGCGTGGCGTGAAATTTAGCTCGTTTGCTGTCACTGCAATTGTCAGAGAAATCCGATGTTTTCTAAGAGATAGTGCAAGCATTATTCGTCCAACTCGTACAGCTACGGAATTAATTAATCGAATCAATAGACTTGAGCACGATATGGGCTATCTGCCACCAGCACATGAAATTGCATTGTTACTGGATGAGGAAGTAGAGAAGATCAATAAAGCACTTCAAGTGGGGAAAGGCGTAAAGTACCTGGATGAGCCTGTAGGTGCTGATGATCAACAATCTCAATCCGTGACGTTGATGGATACCATCTATAGCGGGGAGAACATTGAAGAAGGTATTCTGGACAAGCTATATGTAGATGCGGTTATTGATTCGGTTAAGCGTAAGCTTAGTGAAAAAGAAGTGACTGTACTGAAGCATCGTGTAGACGGATTTAATCAAACTCAGACCGCAGATATGGAAGATATTAGCCAGATGAGAGTCTCTAGAATCATGCGAAAAGTAGCTAAAATGCTGGATAAACCGGATCAGGCGTGATCGGGTCACAGCCTTTTGTATTATATATAACATCTCATACATAGTGTCCCTCCCCCATTCCAGCGGTGAGGGATTTTTGCTGTTTTTGCCTCATGGGACATACTCCAAGTTGTCCGAACATAAGATAGTACAAGATTCCAAGTGACCCGGAGGAATGAATTGATGCGAAAAATAACGAAAGTTCTTGCATGCATGCTTATCCCTGTCTTCTTGCTTACTTCATTAGGGGTTACTCGAGCCCAGGCAACCATTCAAGGTCCGTCTACACATGCACAAAGCGCTGCGCTCATTGATGTCACATCAGGCCGGATCTTATATAGCAAGGATGGGGATAAGGAACTGCGAATTGCCAGTTTGACCAAAATCATGACGGCGATTGTAGCGATTGAACACAGCAAGCTGGACGAGAAAGTGAAAGTGTCCCCCACGGCATTTGCCAAAGAAGGATCGTCTCTCTATCTCAAGTTAGGTGAAGAGATGACACTCGAGAACATGTTGTACGGGCTAATGCTCCGTTCAGGCAATGACGCGGCCTCTGCAATAGCGGAACATGTAGGTGGTTCGGAAGAGGGGTTTGTTCTGTTAATGAACAAAAAGGCGGAGCAAATCGGCCTGACACATTCCCACTTTATGAACCCTCATGGACTGGATGCAGAAGGGCATTATTCCACAGCCAATGACTTGGCCAGATTAACGGCATATGCGTTGCACAATCCGGTGTTCAAACGCATCGTAGCCACGGAAGACAAATCTGCTCCGAATCCCAATGAAAGCTGGGAATATTCCTGGCACAACAAAAATAAAATGCTGCGGATGTACGAAGGTGCAGATGGAGTGAAAACCGGCTATACCAAGAAAGCTTTCAGATGTTTGGTCAGCTCGGCTACACGTAACGGACAGCAGCTTGCCGCGGTAACACTGAATGATGGCAACGATTGGAACGATCATGCTCGGATGCTTGATTTCGGGTTTGAATACTTCCCATTGGTAGAGATCGCGAAGCAAGAACAGCCTGTGCAAAATACAGATGTTGTTACAGGCCGGGGATTTTGGTATCCACTGGCTGAGAGTGAGAAAAGTTCATTGACCAAAAAGTTGATTCTGTATGAAAATCGCGCCCAGTCGGAAACGGATGGTAAGGAACAATCGAAAGACCCTACGTTTGGATTGGCAGGACGTATCGATATGCAACTTGACGGTAAACTTGTTGGCTCGATTCCTGTATATCGCAAAGGCAGTTATATTCCCCCTGAACCGAAAACAGAAGAGGCAACGATGGGTGGAATCGGTGATGTCTCTTCCTGGGCAGCTGCATGGCGTGCCGTGTTAAGCCACCTGTTGTCTCCTTAGCTAAATCGCCATTGAAGGGAGGATATAACAAATGATCAATTTAATTTGGTTGCTTATGATTTTAATCGGATTTGCTTTTGCAGCCGTCAACGGCAATATTGAAGTGGTCACGCAAGCCGCTTTCGACGGCGCGTCAACTGGAGTCACGGTCTGTTTTGGACTGATCAGTGTGCTGGTGTTCTGGATGGGCATGATGAAAATGGCTGAGGATGCCGGTCTCCTGACCCGGATTGCCAAGCTGCTTGGTCCGGTTGTAGGCTTCCTGTTCCCTGATGTGCCCAAAAATCATCCGGCGATGGGTTATATCCTCTCCAATATGAGTGCCAATCTACTGGGACTCGGAAATGCAGCTACACCGATGGGAATCAAAGCCATGCAACAACTGCAGGAGCTTAATCCGGATAAACAAACTGCATCTCCTGCCATGTGCACTTTACTGGCTCTGAATACGGCTAGCATTACGATTATTCCGACAACGCTGATCGCCATCCGCTTAAACTATCATTCCGCCAATGCAACAGAGATCGTGGGAACAACATTGATGGCTACCATTATCGCTACACTTGCTGCTATAATCGCCGATCGCTGGTATCGGAACAGGGCTTTACACAAACCGCCGCGTATACAGAAAAGTGGCAATCCCGGCATGAAAGGATGAGCACCTTTGTTAACCTTCATCAACTGGATCTCCGTCTGGGCCATCCCGGTTATTATCGCGTTTGTTCCATTATATGCGTTTACCAAAAAGGTCCCGGTTTACGAATCCTTTGTTGATGGGGCCAAGGATGGATTCTCTACTGCAATCAGTATTATTCCGCATCTCGTAGGCATGATGGTCGCCATTAGCGTATTTCGTGCCTCGGGTGCACTTGATTTTGTGATTAGCCTATTCACTCCGTTGGTGTCCTGGATGGGTGTTCCAGGCGAAGTATTGCCACTCGGAATACTGCGTCCTTTAACTGGGACAGGCTCCCTGGCGTTTACAACCGATCTGATCAAAACCCATGGCCCCGACTCCATGATTGGACGTATGGCATCTACGATTCAGGGGAGTACAGATACCACGTTATATGTGCTGACTGTCTATTTTGGGGCTGTAGGCATAAGGAACGGTCGGTATGCACTCAAAGTAGGGTTGTTTTCCGATGTCGTTGGTTTTATTGCTGCCCTCGCCATTTGTTTGCTCGTTTTTTCTTAAACGATATCTCCTTTCCTTCCGATATATTAGATATGCTAGAATAATAGCGGAGGAGAGTGAGACATGCAGAAGAGTTGGAAACGAATGCTCCGTGTCGGAATGTCAGGCGTGCTTGCCATTGCAATGCTTGCAGGGTCAACAGGGCTGGCGGCGGCTCAAGCCGTTCAGACGATACATTTTACAGGTTACTTCGACAAACAGCTGCGTGCACAAATGGCAGTCACAGCGGATTCTTTTCCAGTCGTGAATGTACGTTTGGTCAAACAGGATGAACCCGATATGGTATATTATGATGTTGGTACCTCGATACTGATCTCGAAGGATGAAGTGCTCACGAATTACCATGTCGTTCAGAGTTTTGCTGAATTGTCTGATGGTGATGAAGGTACACTGACTGTTGCAAGTCCGGGTTCCCTTAGTAAGCCTGTAAAGGCAAAGATTATTAAGACAGATCCGGTGACAGACATGGCGCTGCTGAAGCTGGACAAGGAAATAGACGCCCAACCGGTCACATTTGCAAATGCGAGGGATAACCAACTTGTCTATACGATTGGATTCCCCAAAAATCCTGCTGGTGATCTTGTCATCCTGGATGAAGATTTTCCTGCAACCTACAATACGATAGCCAAAAGCAGGGTGTTCAGTTCCCAAGCCTCGGATGTTCCCGGTAAGAAGGGAATCGGCAGTATTGTGAAATCCATGGCACAGGGTAATTCAGGTGGCCCTGTTCTGGATCAGAACAACCGGGTCATTGGTATGATGACATTTGTGTACGGTGGACGTACCTATTATATTACTTCCAAAACCTTGCAGTCTTTCATTAAAGACAGCGCTACGCCTGCCAAAAAACAGGTTGCAGTTGCCGGCAAAGTTTCCAATTAAATGGTTTAAGGAAAAGGCTTATCTTTACGCTATCTGTGTTCAACAGGTCGTGTAAAGGTAGGCTTTTTTTGCGTCAATCTCAAGGGGGAAGGTGGCCTAAAATGGATATTCGTGTCGCCAGTTTGCAAAATCCTTGGATTATCCTTGTGATTTCCTTGCGTGATGGGTATCATTAGTGTGAGGTGACATGACAAACATGGAAAGATTACAAAAAATTATCGCACAGGCAGGCATTGCATCCCGCCGCAAGAGCGAGGAACTAATCCTGTCTGGCAAAGTAGAAGTTAACGGGGAGGTCGTAACCGAACTGGGTACAAAAGCGAACCCCGAAGAGGATATGATTACGGTTAATGGAAAACCAATCCGCAGTGAGAAAAAAGTGTACTTGATGTTGAACAAGCCAAAAGGCGTAATCACAAGTGCATCTGACCCGGAAGGTCGGAAAATTGTATCCGACTACCTGAAAGGTGTTAAGGAACGTGTATACCCTGTGGGTCGTCTGGATTATGACACAGAGGGCTTATTGATCCTTACCAATGATGGTGAGTTCGCACATTTGTTGACGCATCCTAAACATCACGTACCCAAAACGTATCATGCAACGGTTAAAGGCGTGCCGCATGGTTCGGCTCTAGAAAAATTAAAGACAGGCATTATGCTGGATGACGGCATGACTGCGCCTGCCGAGGTGGAGTACAAAGATGTGGATACAGCGGCCAATGAGTCGGTGATCTCCATTACGATCTATGAAGGGCGTAACCGTCAGGTTAGACGCATGTTCGAGGCGATCAACCATCCGGTAACCCGGTTGAAACGGATCTCGTTTGGTGGCATTTTGCTACAAAACCTGAAACGTGGTTTGACACGCAATCTGACCAAAGAAGAAGTTAACAACCTGATTACCCTCGCACAATCAGAACCAGCCAGAAAAATGAAAAAAAGGTAATGTGAGGACACATAATTTTCATAAAACCGCCGCAGTTTTGTGACGAAATTCGCTATAATTGTTCATAGGATGTTCACAGTTGTCCAGTTCAATAATATGCGAGTGTTAGAGTCACTTAAAAGGGGAGCAGCACATGGGGAAATCAAGAAGAACGGTGCAAATCGTCATTTTGACATTGATCCTGGTGTTGGGCGGATATGCGATTACGACATCGGTATCTGGCTCGAACGGCAAGCCAAAGGAAGGGGACAAGTCTCCTTCTTTTGAACTGCTGGGCCTGGATGGTCAAGTTCATACGTCTGACGAGTACAAAGGAAAAGCATTGGTGATCAATTTCTGGGGCACCTGGTGTGAACCTTGTGTTAAAGAAATGCCTGCACTACAGGCACAAGCTGACAAATGGAAGGACAAGGGAGTACAATTTGTCGGAATTAATGTTGGAGAAGACCAGATGACCGTGGATAATTTTGTTCGGCAGGTTGGGGTTACATTTCCAATCATGTTAGACCGTGAGAAAAACTCGGTTCGTGATTTCGGGATCTCTCCGATGCCAACAACATTTTTTGTATCCGACACCGGCAAAATCTCTACCATTCATATCGGGCAACTTGATTTGGACACACTTGACGCTCAAATTTCGCAACTGGCGAAGCAGCCCTGACAGGAGGTCTATTCGTGTTCCAAAATACCAAATGTGAGTGCGGACACCAAAATCCGGTTGGCACTGTACTATGTGAAGCATGTGGGAAACCACTACTGGAGTCTGAAGCTAAATCGACTGAAGTGCTGGAAATGCGTTACGATGGCATGGCGCGCCGTTCACAGCGTAGTAATCCCAACATCATTGATCGCATCTGGAACTTTTTTTCATCCGTCAAAATTGCTGTCTATATGATTGTGTTAACGCTTGTAGGCTCTATGCTTGGCACGATCTATCCGCAAGAAAGTACATTTCTAAATATTGATCCTTCAGTGTATTACAAAGAAACATACGGTCAGTTGGGTCATATCTATTATCTGTTGGGTTTATCCCATACATACGAATCCTGGTGGTTTATCTTGCTATTGGTGATGATTGGAGCATCATTGGTGATATGCAGTCTGGATCGCGTCCTACCGCTCTACAAAGCACTGAATAAACAGAAAATACGTAAACACAGGCAATTTCTGACGAGACAGCGTCTGGTGTACCAAGGTCCTATCGAAGAGGCACCAGAAGAATGGATTAAGAAAGCGGTTACGCCGCTGAAAAAGAAAGGCTACCGCGTGCATACTCAGGGTGATGCTTTACTCGCCGAGAAACAGCGATTCAGTCGATGGGGCCCATATGTCATTCATATTGGACTCATTATATTTCTGCTGGCGGTGCTTGCACGAGGGCTGCCTGGCCTGAATCTGGATGAGCATGTTGCTTTTCCGGAAGGTGAGATCAAAAAGATACCGAATACGTCGATGTATCTGAAAAACGAACAGTTTAATGTTGAATTTTACAGTGAGGAAGAAGTACCGGAGCAATTCCGTAACCTGAACAAGACCGTTCCAAAACTGTTTGAAACAAAAGTTGTTTTGTATGAATGTACAGCAGATTGTTCGGATCTTTCAAAAAAACCTCAATTAGCTGAGGTGGCCAGACATGATGTTCGTGTGAATCATCCCTTAAATTATAACGGTCTGAAAGCATATCAGTTTGATTATGATCTAACACCCACCATTCGGTCCGTAACGCCGGATCTGATCAATACAAAGACTGGTGAAGTATATGGGGCGATTAAGATTGATATGGTCGATACCAAAAAAACATTTGAAGCGGGCCCTTATGAACTGACCGTGAAGGAAAAGTTCATGGACTTTGGATTGGATGAGAATGGACAGCCCAAATCAATATCGCCTTCACCTAATGCACCTGCTTTTCTATTTCTCATTAAGGGACCGAATCTGCCGGAAGAGGGGATACAATATCTTTATTTTGCGAAGCAGATTGATAAACAACGGTTTCAGCAGGATGCAATTAACCAACAGCTAATTGGAACAGAGATTCTTTTACAGTTGGAAGTGGACAGCATGGACAAGGTTGATATTATTCAATCCGTAAGTTATCTCAATATACGCGTAGATAAAGCAATGCCTTTTGTGTGGGTAGGAGCCGGCATTGTCATGTTGGGTCTGGTCATGGGATTTTATTGGCATCATCGCCGCATCTGGATTCGTTTTGATGATCAACAGCTTACCTTGGGTGGACATACTAACAAAAACTGGTTTGGCTTCAGGCGTGAAGTGGCGGCTGTTTTGAAACAAATGAATTTGGAAGTGGAAGAGAAGTCGTTGGATAACGGGGGGAACCAAGCATGAATTTATTGGATTTCAGCAGCGACGCATTTATCGTAGCTTTCTTTCTCTATTGTGCCGCATTCTTTTTATATGGTGTTGCGGTAATGGGCAAAAAATGGAGCAATCGTGATCCTCTGGCGCATATGAATCGCTGGGGTAAACGAGCTTTCATTGCCTCGACTGTCGCTTTGGCGGCACATCTTGTATTCTTTGCAACCCGATGGGCTGGGGCAGGGCATATTCCTGTTAGTAACATGTACGAGTTCATGTCTTTTCTGTCCATGATGATCATGGTTGCATTTATCGTTGTATACGCCATATATCGGAAGTCGTTACTGGGTTTGTTTGCCTTACCACTTACCATCATTATAATGGCTTATGCTGCTGTATTTCCTCAGGAGGTACAACCGTTGATCCCGGCACTTCAGTCCATCTGGCTGAAAATTCACGTGACGTTGGCCGCACTTGGTGAAGCATTCTTCGCCGTGGGTTTTGCCGCAGGGTTCATGTATTTGCTCCGTACTGTTGATTTTAGTGGTAAGGACAAGTCTTCAAGACGTCAACGAGGATGGGTTGAATTCACCCTGGTTACGATCGTTGTCGTTATTGGATTTATAGGAACGGTATTTGCCTTTCGTGCAGCTGGCTATGAGGCGGTTTTTGTGCAGAAAACGGTCAGCATTGACACGCAGGTACAGGAAAATAGTACAATAGAGAAAGTGAATTATCGCATGCCTCCAATTTTTGCGCCATATAATAGCGAAGTGGAGAGCATGACACCGTTTCTTGGCATGAAAAAACCTTTACTTGAGACGCCTTCCTGGATGAACGGCGTAAATGCCGGGCGTAAGCTGAATACGGTGGTTTGGTCACTTATTGTAGGTCTGATCCTGTATGGAATTGTACGACTTCTTGTGCGCAGACCCCTTGGACAAGCGTTACAGCCAATGATGGATGGAATCGATGCCGATGATCTGGATGAGATAAGTTATCGTGCGATTGCCATCGGTTTTCCAATATTTACACTGGGAGCATTAATCTTTGCCATGATCTGGGCTCAGATTGCCTGGAGTCGTTTTTGGGGTTGGGACCCTAAAGAGGTGTGGGCGTTAATTACATGGCTATATTATAGTGTGTACCTGCATTTGCGTTTATCCAGAGGTTGGCAAGGCCAAAAGTCTGCATGGCTTGCGGTTCTTGGTTTCCTGGTTGTCATGTTTACGCTGGTTGGGGTGAATCTGATCATTGCCGGATTGCATTCGTACGCTGGAGCGGACTAGGACAGACTCGTCTTGCAAAGGTTGGGTTTAGAAACGGGAAACACAAACGTACCTTTTTATTGAAGGGTATTCAAATATTGTTCGCCAGATCGAACATAATAGAAGTGATCAGGAGTTATTGCAAAGGGGCTGGAGAGGCATGGCTGAACATGAGAATCGAATACTGGTCGTGGATGACGAAGAGAGAATCCGCAGACTTTTGAAAATGTATCTCGAAAAAGAAGGTTATGAAATTGATGAAGCTGAGGATGGGGAAACTGCGCTGCGTAAAGCAACAGCAGGGGACTACGGACTGATTTTGCTTGATGTGATGTTACCGGGTATGGATGGAGTTGAAGTGTGTACCCGTCTTCGTCAGGTGAAATCAACGCCGGTTTTGATGCTCACTGCAAAAGGTGAAGAGATTAACCGGGTTCAAGGCTTCGAAGTTGGCGCTGATGACTACGTAGTAAAACCATTCAGTCCGCGTGAAGTGATCTATCGTGTCAAAGCGATTTTGCGTCGATCTTCCGCGACAGCTTATCTCTCGAAGGAGAGCAATTCGAGTAATAACATCGTGTTCCCACATTTGGTTATTGAGCATGATGCCCACCGGGTCACGGCTGGTGGTGAAGAGATTAGCCTTACACCAAAAGAATATGAATTGTTGCACTACCTGGCAACATCTCCAGACAAAGTGTTCTCCAGAGAAGAATTGCTCAAAGATGTATGGAACTACGAGTTCTTTGGCGATCTTCGTACCGTGGATACGCATGTGAAGCGTCTTCGCGAGAAACTTAACAAGGTATCGCCAGAGTCGGCGGCCATGATTACGACGGTGTGGGGTGTCGGTTATAAACTGGAAGTACCGAAGTAGTTTAAGTTTCTGGAGATCGCTGGTCGGGAAGTTATGGATCACTATTATCTGCCTTGTGGGTTGTGTACTTATAGCGCTGGGTCTTTTTTTGCTGCCCTACATTGATACGAACTTTGCAGAATCCGAGTCCAGAGATATTAAACGGTTGTTCACCTATATCTGTATTATCGGATTCAGTTTAACTACCTTTTTTGCATTGTTCCTATTCACCAAAATAACGCAGCCTATGCAGCAATTGATTCAGGCAGCCAATGCGATTCGCAAAGGCAACTACGGAACACGTCTCTCCCTGGTAACGAGTGATGAGATTGGTGAATTGGCCAATACTTTTAATCATATGGCTGCCCAACTGGAAGATAATATTCGAAACCTTAACCATGAGAAGGAACATTTGGCGAGTGTGCTTCGAAGCATGACCGATGCGGTGGTTACATTTGATGGTGAAGGCAAAGTTATTCTGACGAATCCGCCAGGAGAGAAGATCATGCAGACTTGGTATGATCTGGATTGGGCGAAAGTGGACGAAGGAAAAGATTCTGAACAGTTTGACAAGTCTTCACGTGATGTACCTGAGCCCCTTCTTCCATTGTTCAGAATGGTGATGGAGCAAGGTGGGGACCAGAACTCCAATGTTCATGTACAGCAAGGCGTTTGGTCTGTCCAGATGGCACCGTTGTATGCTGACAGTGTTGTCAGAGGCGCTGTGGCTGTCTTGAGAGATGTAACAGAAGAAGTGCGTTTGGAGAAAATGCGGCGTGATTTTGTGGCTAATGTATCTCATGAAATACGAACTCCGCTATCCATGATGCAAGGTTACAGTGAAGCCCTACTGGACGGTATGGCAAACTCACCGGAAGAGAGCGAAGAACTTATCCAGGTTATTCATGATGAGTCCCTGCGAATGGGCAGATTGGTCAAAGACTTACTTGATCTGGCTCGGATGGAAGCTGGACACACGGACATGGTGATGAAGGAAGTTGACCTTGGGGAACTACTTGAGCGTGTATACCGGAAGTTCTCAGTGCGGTCGAAAGAACAGGGAATTCAACTGCACTTCGAATGTGAACAGCCAACCATTGAACTTCAACAGGCAGATGAGGATCGACTTGAGCAGGTCTTTACAAATTTGCTGGATAATGCCTTCAGGCATACGCCGACTGGCAAAAATGTAATGATCTCGGCAGAGCGGGTCACTTATCTTCGTGCGCCATTCGTTAGAGTTTCAGTGAAGGATCAGGGTGTAGGTATCCCTTCATCCGACTTGCCATTTATTTTCGAACGATTCTACAAAGCAGACAAGGCTCGTGTTCGGGGAGAAAGTGTAGGTACAGGGCTTGGGTTAGCGATTGTGAAAAATATTGTTGATGCGCATCAAGGAATGATTACCGTCAACAGTGTGCTTGGCGAAGGAACAGAGTTTATTTTACAATTTCCCTTGGATTCATCGAAATAGCCTGATTTCATACAAAAAGTGCGGAAACACCCTCTTACGGAGGGTGTTTTTTGTTGAAGAGTACCGTTTAATCTTGTTCAACGTGGAACATGATTTTTTTTTATTTTTGACTAAAAAGAGTGTCCAAGATAATTTTCCTTCCTATGTTACATAAGCTTGAAAAGCAAGCAAGATAGAGGAGGATTGAGTTAAGCATGTCCGATGATCGAAAAAGGGTCAATATTAAAGCTTTTCTGGAAGGTAGATCTTTTAGAGCGGGCTCTCCGTTTATTCCCATAACCACTAAAGAACTGGAGCAATTTGAGTCCATACTGCGTTCTCTCGCTGTGACTATTCCAGCTGCACTCGGCCAGCCGACTTCAGCCAATATACTAGCATTACAGAATGGATTACGCCCGTTACTTACATTTGTAAATGAATCCGGATTTCGTGCCGGGGTAAAAGCAGAATTACAAGCAGTACTGGAATTAACGATTGCAGGCTCAGAGGTTATTCCTGTTCCTTTAATTAATCTCGCAGGTAACTTGCAACATTTACTAGATGATTTATTGAGTGTGACGTTACTTCTTGAAGTGCCACCTGTAGAAAAAGATAAATTCGTGGGGTTAATCCGTTCGATATCGTTATCCTTAAGTCGGGCGACGACAACTCTTGGAAACGGAGGAGCTACTGGACCAACTGGCCCACAGGGAGTTCCAGGAGTACCAGGTGTACCAGGAGTACCAGGTGTTCCCGGGGTGAAAGGTGCTACTGGACCGGCAGGAGGAATTGGACCAATCGGCCCAGTAGGACCAGTTGGCCCAGTTGGCCCACAGGGAGAACAGGGTCCGGCAGGAGCACCTGGTGTAGGTTTAAACAATATTACCGGATATGATTCAGCACTTGGACCGACATACGCTCAGGGTCAGGTAGTAAGTTATGAGGGGAATCTTTATGTTGCTAATGTAAACGGTCCGTTGGGTATACCCGGGAGTTCCCCGGATTACACTCTTTTGTTGGCGGAAGGAACGACCGGAGCTACAGGAGCAACCGGAGCTGGTTTAACGGGTGCATTAACATTTGATCCAGCGCTTGCTCCGGGTTATCCAGCCGGTCAGATAATTACGTATAACGGGAGTACGTACATTACAAGTGTTGCTAGTCCTTTAGGAACACCTGGAACTTCGTCAGATTATACATTAATTGCGGCTGCGGGGAACACCGGTGCAACTGGTGTAGGCCTAACTGGAATAACTTCTTTTGATCCGGCTCAATCCCCGACATATCCAACCGGTCAGGTTGTTACGTACAACGGGAGTACTTATATTACGAAAGTTGCAAGTCCTGGAGGAGTACCAGGAAGCTCACCGGATTACACGTTGCTTGCGGCTGCGGGAGACACGGGTGTAGGAACGACAGGAGCAACCGGGGCCACAGGCGTAGGTTTAAGTGATATCGTGCCATTCGATCCGGCATTAGCACCAACCTATCCCGCTGAACAGATCATCATATTTGGGGGAAGTACTTATATTACCAATGTGGCATCACCAACAGGTACACCCGGCAATTCACCAGATTATACACTGCTAGCAGGATCTGGGGTTACAGGTTCGACTGGAGTTACGGGCATAGGCCTTGATGGTGCAGTTACGTTTGACCCTGCATCAGCTCCAACGTATCCAGCAGGACAGGTCGTAACGTTTAATGGAAGTACGTATATAACGAATGTGGCTTCTCCTACGGGTACTCCTGGTACTTCACCAGACTATACATTGCTTGCAGGTGCAGGACCCACAGGAGTCACGGGTTCATCAGGTGTAACGGGAGCTACCGGGGCAGGATTAACAGGCATTTTGCCATTCAATCCAGTCGTGGCTCCAACGTATCCAGCCGGTCAGGTTGTGACGTTTAATGGAAGCACATATATAACCGATGTAGCCTCACCAACGGGAACGCCGGGGAATTCACCCGATTACACATTGCTTGCTGGAGTAGGAGCGACAGGAGTGACGGGAGCCACTGGAGTCGGCGTAACGGGAAGTACGGGAGTTACAGGAGCGTCCGGGGGAACAGGAGCGACAGGCGTAGGTTTGAGTGGTATCGTGCCATTTGATCCAGCGGTGGCTCCAACATATTCAGCCGGCCAGGTTGTCACGTTGAACGGCAGTACGTATATTGCGAATGTAGCCTCACCAACGGGAACGCCGGGTACATCGCCGGATTATACGTTGCTTGCGGGCGCAGGAGTGACGGGTGTAACGGGAGTTACAGGAGCAACCGGCGTTGGAGTGACGGGGAGTACCGGAGCGACAGGTGTAGGTTTGAGTGGTATCGTGCCATTTGATCCAGCCGTAGCCCCAACGTATCCAGCCGGTCAGGTTGTGACGTTCAACGGCAGTACGTATATTGCGAATGTAGCCTCACCAGTGGGAACGCCGGGTACATCGCCAGATTACACGTTAATCGCAGGAGCAGGAGCTACAGGCGTCACGGGAGCTACAGGAGTCGGCGTAACAGGGAGTACGGGATCAACAGGTACCACTGGTGAAACGGGAGCGACGGGAACGGCAGGTTTGACCGGTGCAACTGGAGTTACAGGAGCCACCGGAGTTGGCATAACCGGCAGTGCGGGATTAACAGGGGCAACAGGTGAAACGGGAGCAACGGGAGCGACGGGAACCGCAGGTTTGACTGGTGCGACTGGAATTACAGGAACCACGGGAGTCGGCGTAACTGGTAGTACGGGATCAACAGGTGAAACGGGAGCAACGGGAACGGTAGGTTTGACCGGTGCAACTGGAGTTACAGGAGCAACTGGAGTTACAGGAGCCACCGGAGTTGGCGTAACCGGAAACACGGGATTGACAGGGGCAACAGGCGAAACGGGAGCAACGGGTCTCGCAGGTTTGACCGGTGCGACTGGAGTTACAGGAGCCACCGGAGTTAGCGTAACCGGGAGTACGGGATTGATAGGGGCAACAGGCGAAACGGGAGCGACGGGAACCGCAGGTTCAACCGGTGCGACTGGAGTTACAGGAGCCACTGGAGTTAGCGTAACCGGGAGTACGGGATCAACAGGGGCAACAGGCGAAACGGGAGCGACAGGAACCGCAGGTTTGACCGGTGCGACTGGGGTTACAGGAGCCACAGGTGTAACCGGTGCAACAGGAACATCTGTAACATCTAACTCAGCTTTTGCTGAGAACACAAATGGTACGATTGTTGTAATATTGGGTGGTACACTCGTTCCATTACCGAATAACCAAAATATTGGCACAGGTATAACCGTCAATGGGGCAAATGACACCTTCACGCTTGCCAATGCAGGTCGTTACTATATCTCATATAAAATAAACCTGACAGCTGCACTTGCTATCCAATCTCGGGTTTTACTTAACGGTACAGCAATTCCAGCGAGTGTAGTATCTCCAGTACTTTCTCTTAGTCAGCTGCAGTCTGACTTCATGGTTACCGTCACCGCTGGTTCAACAATACAGTTACAATTATTCGGGCTTATTGGCACAGCTATTCTTTCACCTCCGGGGTCTACACTAAACATTATTCAGTTAAGTTAATCGCTCCGACAAAAAAGACGGGAACCACGAGGCTCCCGTCTTTCTTTATGCATTTAAGATTAATTATTCCAGCACGATTTCAACAGCAGTATTGATCTCAGGCAGCGCAGCAAGCTGCACAAGCACATCTTTTGGAACAGCTTTATCTACGGTCAGAATCATGATCGCTGCACCACCAATAATTTTACGTCCAACCTGCATGGATGCGATGTTGACCTCATTTTGTCCAAGCAGTGTACCCACACGACCGATAATACCTGGTTTATCGTTATGGGAGATCAAGATTTGATGACTTTCCGGAGCGATATCTACCGGGAATTTGTCCAGACGAACGATACGCTCTCCATAACCTGCAAGCAATGTACCCGCTACACGGCGTTCCTCAGCATCCTGAGTTGTAACCAATGTTACGGTAATCAGGTTAGTGAATCCTTTGGTTGCGGAGGTTTGGCTTACAACGACATTCAGATCACGGATTTTGGCCAAATGCATTGAGTTGACGATGTTGGCTTCCCCACCCAAATGTCTGGCAAGAATCCCCTTCACAATGTAACGCGTAAGAGGAGATGTATCTACTTCAGAAAGTTCACCAGCATAGTCGATCCGAATCTCCTGCACTGCATTTTGTGTAATCTGTGCTGCAAAACTACCCAACGTTTCACCCAATTTGAAATAAGGCTGCAATTTGTTCATTACAGTTGGTGCAACAGCCGGCATGTTAACTGCGTTTTTGAATGGTTCATTGCGCAAAATATGAAGAACTTGTTCAGATACGTCAATCGCTACATTTTCTTGTGCCTCAACAGTGGATGCACCAAGGTGAGGTGTGACAATGATACTAGGGTGATTCAGGAATGGATGGTCCTGAGCAGGTGGTTCACTTTCAAATACGTCAAATGCTGCTCCGGCAACAATTCCTTCGTCAATGGCTTCCACAAGTGCCATCTCGTCAACTACACCGCCACGAGCACAGTTGATGATACGCATCCCTTTTTTCATAACTTCGAATTGTGGGCGTGAAATCATGTGCCGTGTTTCCGGTGTTAATGGCGTGTGAACGGTCATGAAGTCCGCATTGCGAATGATATCATCTACACTAGCCAGCTTCACTTGCAGCTTCTCGGCACGCTCCTCCGTGAGGAACGGGTCGTATGCAAGAATGTCCATTCCGAATGCTTTGGCGCGTTTGGCAACTTCGCTACCGATCCGTCCCATACCCAGTACACCCAGCGTTTTATTTCTTAATTCCACACCCAGGAAGGTTTTACGATCCCACGTACCCTGAATAGTCTTGGCGTATGCCTGAGGAATGTGTCGGGCCAATGCCATCATCATGGCAAACGTGTGCTCACAGGTTGTGATGGTATTGCCATCGGGTGCGTTAATAACGATGATACCGCGCTGTGTAGCAGCTTCCAGATCAATGTTATCTACACCAACACCTGCACGTCCGATCACCTTAAGGTTGGTACCAGCCGTCATAATACGATCTGTAACACGAGTCTGGCTGCGAACCAAGAGGGCATCATAATCACCAATAATGGCAACAAGTTCATCTTCACTAAGACCGGTTTTCTTCTCAACAACAACATCATTTGCATCCACCAGTTGCTGGATACCCAGATCACTGATTGGGTCCGACACTAACACTTTGTACATGGTTTCTTCCTCCTTAGGTATGTGTATCTATATCGTCAAGGTCTGACCTCAGCGAAGAGGTATTCCTTAAAACCAGATTGGTTCTTCCGCCCAACAACGCGGTGTCGCAGCAGAGGGGGAAGGTGTAACAAATAGAGTGATCCCACAGATATCCTTTAAAATAAATCAAAAAACTCTCAATCCACATACTGCTTGCGCAATAAGGGACGAGAGTTGTCGTGGTACCACCCTAATTCACCGCCGTTTCGCAACGACAGTCTTAGCGGTCAATGAAGACCGAAGAGGATAACGGGTCTAAACCGATTGCACCTACTCCAATTTCAATGCAATAACTCAGGAGCGCTCAAGACCATTTGCCTGCCACCGATTCACACCTACCATCGGCTCTCTGTAAGACGAAGCAACGTCTTTTTTCCATCATCGTGTTTAACGTGACTAATTTTTTCATAATGTATCATGGCTGACATGAGCATGTCAATAGGCTTAAATGTTTTAAATTGTTTTGCAGATGTCTTTCTATTCACGCGAAAAGTAAGTCACCATAAGTAATACAATAGTAACTGAACATACCACAAGAAGAGGGAATATCTTCTGTTTGGTGAACCGGATTTTACTGCTTTAATGAAGTAATGGCACTGACATGAAACCAGGACTTGGGGCAGGCCTTGAACCAATTTGGTTTTTTGGCTATCATTTAGTATACTATCCGATTGGACAACGTAACTGTTATCCGTCAAATTTAACTCAAGAGGACAGACGCATCCGATGAAAAAATTCAAGTTTCCCAAGTTCAAGATTCAGAAGGCTGAGCCACAGCAGCTTACCGAGCGTTTGCTTTTAATCAATCTATACTTTACACAAGGTCTGACACTGATTATCGGAGTTGTGTGGATCTTGTTGCAAAAACGAAACTTGTTAGATGTTCTCGCATGGCCTGACAATTACCAATTTGTATGGTGGGGTCTAGGTCTTGCTGGCATTATGCTTGTTATGGACTTGGTACTGTCGTATGTTATACCTCAGGAAAGCATGGATGACGGTGGAATTAACGAGATGCTGTTCCGTGGGCGTCCGATCTGGCACATTGTATGCATAGCAGCCATTGTTGCTGTGTGTGAGGAATTATTATTCCGTGGAGCCATCCAACATGCCATCGGTCCTTACTGGACAAGTATTTTATTTGCAGTTATCCATATTCGTTATTTGCGCCACTGGATTCCAACAGGCTGGGTGTTTGTCTCAAGTTATGGATTGGGTTGGATTTACATGCAATCCGGCACATTATGGGCGCCTATATTATGTCATTTTATTATTGATTTGGTGTCCGGATTAGCGATACGTTTTCGGAGGGGATCATGAATCAGCCATTAAGTAGAATGAAGACATATGGCAGTCAGCGCCATCGTCAATCGGATAAAAAAGAGAAATCCGAGCAACAGGTGGCTTCTCAAGTAAGCATAGTTGCTGAAACGGCAGCAGCTGCTGAGGTTGGCGGAATTACACCAATTACTTCCGTTTCTTTACCTAGATCACAGCGCAAGCCCTATACAGAAAAGCTGGAAAGTCCAGTACTTCCTCAAAGGGCACCATCACGCTCCAAAAAAACGCCAAAATCATCGGAAGAATCGATCCCCGAAGCGGGTTCGCTTCCTACACGAACAGAATTACATCCTTCACGTCGTTTAAAATTGAGCAAGAGGTTTGTCAATTCACTCATTTTTATTTTTGTCCTGCTAACAATTAGTCTGGTGTGGTGGGGAGTGAAAGGGGCACCCGCTCTGAACACGTTCCTTCCCTTGCCGTGGTAATGTTAGTACTCGCAGGATTAGTCATTTTGATGGGAGTTTTGTTACTCTTTCATATGTGGCGTGAAGCCCATGTTCATCAAATGATTGAAGAAGAGGTTGAAGTTCCTCATCTGCCAACATCCTTTGACGGGGCCACGATTTTGTATGTATCCGACACTCATAAGCGCAAGCTGAAGCAGAAGGATCTGGAACACTTTAAAAACAAGGTGGACTGGGTTCTGATTGGTGGGGACGTTGCAGAAAAAGGAATCTCATGGTCTCTGGTTAGACATAATATGAAACTTTTATCGAACATTGCTCCTTCTTTTATCGTGTATGGAAACCATGACAAGCGAGCTGGTACCGCTCAACTTGCTCGAATTTTCCGAGAATCGGGCGTTCAGCTCCTGCAGGATCATGTGGAATATCTGCAACGGGGCAGCGACAGATTAAGCCTGATCGGTATAGATTATCGATCCAAACAGGGTGATGGTTTGCTACAGCAGATTGGCGACCATTTTTGCAAGATTGCTATCGTTCATGATCCTTTGCAAGCTCTTCGCTTGGAGCAAAATGCAGATCTTATTTTAAGTGGTCACACACATGGCGGACAATTGGTATTACCATTTTTTGGACCTGTGTTCCTGAGCAAAGCGTATCGTCCCATATCGAATGGGTGGTACTCCCTGAAGCGCAATCCGGAGGACGTTCATCAAGAAGGCAAAATGCTGGTTAGCAGAGGTTACGGTACGAATCATCTTCCTCTCCGACTAGGTTGTCCGGCGGAGATGCATATCATTACGTTAAGAGTGCCCGCAAAAAAAACACTCACAGAGAAACAGCCTTGATCCATTGGATCAAGGCTGTTTAACTTTTGAAGCGAGAATAGGGATTAACGGGCTTCCAATTCTATTGCACGCGGATCTACAAAGGAGTAGCCTTTCTTTTCAAGCTTGGTCAGCAACTCATCCAATGCTTCAACCGTCCATGGCAATTCATGCATCAAAATATTGCTTCCCGGATTTAACTGGTCAAGTACATTTTGAATGACTTTTTCCGGTTTGTCTTTGGTGCTTTTATCCCAATCGAGGGAACCATTAGACCATGTCATATATAACATGCCATTTTTCTTCACAGCAGCCTTCAGTGCATCATTACCCGACCCAAAAGGTGGACGGAAGAATTGAGGTTCCTCACCAATGGTATCCTTCACTATTTTTTGGACATCTGTAACCTGTTTTGCCACTTCAGATTTAGACATTTTTTGGAGATCCTCATGATCCCAGGCATGATTGCCTACAATCTGCCCCCGTTCATGTATGAGTTTGAGCAATTCCGGATGACTTTTTACCCGATATCCATTGACGAAAAATATCGCTTTAGCGTTATGTTTATCTAAAGTGTCGATTAGTGAAATAATCATTTTTTCTTCTTTGGGTCCATCATCAAACGTTAACAAGACCACTTTGCTAGGGTTTGAATCATCATTTGGTTTTATATAATAATTTTCATTCATATGATACGTCTTTTCCACTTTTTCTTCTGTAGAAACCTTCTCAGAGGTATCAGGTTTTTCTTCTGTCACAGTTGTATCTTCCGTTGAAGGTTCCGGGTCACGGGTTACGGGTTCTCCCGTTTCAGTTGGGTTAGAATTACTTTGCTCTTCTTGAATCGTGGTGGGTCCGCCCGCTGTGGAATTTTCGGATGTTTTTTCTTCGGCTACCCCACAGGCTGACAGCAGCAAACTTGCAGCAATAATCAGTGAGGCTGTATGTCTAAACATGATCTCAACTCGCTTTCCTGTATTTATGCGGAATGAGATCGCTCACTACCGCAAACACTAAATATGATTTTAACACTTGAAGGAGGTTGGTGTAATGAAGACGTCATCCTTTTTTTGGGGCATTGTAATTGGTGTTGCAGCCAGTTCATGGTTGTCCAAAGGCAGATTGCCCATGATGTCATCGGGTTCATCACGAAATATGATGGATCAGGCAAAACATAAGATGATGGAAATGACGTTCCCGGGTATGGATGGGTTCACAAGCAAGCAAAATCAACATGGTGAACCACAGAAAAATCCAGCAGCAAAGAGTACAAGAGCTATCACACCGCAGGAAAAAGAAGCGAATATGAGCATGCTCAAAGATTTTATTCGCACCAATCCGGATGTAAAGCATGAAGTTGAACAAATTTTAAGCCAAACAAACACAACAGTACCGGGTTTATAAACCAAAACCTCCAATTAGAATCATCCACAGTCTTGATTTGCTGTGGAATGATTCTTTTTTTGTCGATTTTACTTCGTGCATTTAGAGGTATAAAATGATAACATAACTACATAGATTTATTTTCAGCACATATTGTTTTGTGCTTCATAATCTGTTATAAGACTTGCTTATAAAGGGGAGATCCTGTATGAAAATAGAACGACTAAGTCACGATAAGATACGGATTTTCCTGACCTTTGACGATCTGAGCGAGCGCGGAATACAAAAAGAAGATATGTGGCAGGAAATACCCAAGGTTCATGAACTGTTCACTGAAATGATGGACCAGGCCTATTCCGAACTTGGATTTGATGCCACAGGTCCACTTGCTGTCGAAGTATTCGCACTTCCCGCTCAAGGGATGGTTGTCATTGTCACACGTGGAAAATATGATCCGCAACAATATGGTTCAGGTCATGAAGATGATCTTCCTGAAGAAGTATATGAAATGGAAGTTACACTCGAGCAAAGCGATTCCATCGTTTATGCATTCAAGGACTTTGAAGTGCTCATTGAAGCTGCACATATGTTGCGTCAGCATGTTACGGATGCTGGGAGACTTTATTCTTATAAAGACAAGTGGTTCTTGCATTTTGAGCCAGATGAGGTAGATTCCACCAAACATGCGGCATTGATTGCTTTGCTTGCTGAATTTGGTGAAGGCTCTTCAATGACTCCTGCAGTTATGGAAGAGTATGGTAAAGTTGTTATTCCTGCACAAGCGATTGATGTTATCTGCACCCACTTCAAACGCCAGGATTAATCTCTAGTTGTAATCGCGTCTTTAGTCAGAGGAGGGAATTTCGGTGCTTTTGTTTTCGGTCTTAGCGGCAGCAGTTGCTCCGGGTCTCGCCTTGTTAACATACTTTTACCTGAAAGACCGTTATGATTATGAGCCACTTCATATGGTGTTGCGGGTTTTCCTCATGGGGATTCTGATGGTACTGCCTGTGATGATCATTCAGCGTGGCATGATGATGTGGCTTGGGGATAATCCTTATCTTGAGGCCATTCTGATCTCAGGTGGTGTGGAAGAATTCGTCAAATGGTTCGTACTTTATCATATCATCTATAATCACACCGAATTTGATGAACCGTATGACGGGATCTTATATGCAGTTGCTGTTTCACTTGGATTTGCCACAGTTGAGAATGTGTTGTATGCCTTTGCGGGGAATGCATCCGTCTCAGCCATGTTCCTCCGGGCACTGCTCCCTGTTTCAGGGCATGCTATGTTCGCAGTAATCATGGGCTATTACATGGGCAAAGCCAAGTTTATCGGTGGCAAGAAAAAGCGGTTGTACCTGGTTCTTTCCCTAGGATTACCTTTTTTCTGGCATGCATTGTACGATGTCATCATGAACACCATGGTGAATCATTGGTTGTGGTTTATAGCGCCGCTAATGGCGGGCCTGTGGTATGGGGCAATGGGTAAAATCACACGCGCCAATAACCGTTCTCCTTTTCGTTTTGTGAAGCGGGAGGAAGAGGTTAAATTATAAAAATACGGACACACTGGTGGACATAAAGCGCATATTGCGCCTATGGCTCCGGTGTGTTTTTATTTTGCGGATAAACTCCCGGGGAATGACCAATAGAAACGGAGATCAACTGTGATGAGAATTAAAATTAAAATCAGATGCAAACAATGTGGTGAACGTTTTACATTACGAGGCAAGAAAGAACGGGGCCGGATTGAGACGGGATTCAAGCAGTGCCTTTGTGATAACAGAGACCAGTTCGAAATTGAAGAAGAGGGCATGGCAACCGGGATTCAGTTGAATTAAAAGGAGGACTCAAACAGTACTTTAGCAGCCTGCTTGTGTAAGGACTGGAAATCGCATGCATAAGAGATCTTTCTTCGATCCACAATAGAGGTAGTGGTTTAGAAGAAAGGAGACTCTACCGATGTATAAACGTTTAAGTTCAGTTATGTTTCCGATATTTGCAGTTCTGCTGGTTGGTGCGCTTGTGTGGGGTTATCAGGAGAATCAGGAGAAGAATGCAATTCTGATCAAGGCAGAGAATCAATATCAGCGTGCCTTTCACGATTTATCTTTTCATATGGATAAATTACATTCGGAGATTGGCAACACCTTGGCAGTTCATTCCACATCGCAGGGGATGCATCGCAAAGGTTTAATGAATGTATGGCGACTCACCAGTGAAGCGCAGAATGAGATCAACCAACTGCCACTCACCATGCTGCCATTTAACGAGACAGAGGAATTTCTCTCGCGTATTTCCAACTTTGCCTATCGGGCGTCGATGCGTGACTTGACGAATGAACCGCTAAGTGAGAAGGAAATGAGCAACTTGAAAAAGCTGTATCAGAATTCATCTGAAATTACCAAGAATCTGCAAGATGTACAGCAGAAAGTTCTGACGGACCGTTTGCGCTGGATGGACGCGGAAACTGCCATGGCAACACAAGAGCAAACAAAGGAAAACACGATCGTTGATGGTTTTCGTACGGTGAACAAAAAAGTGCAGGAATACCCGGAGCTTGATTGGGGGCCTTCCGTATCCAATATCTATGCAAAACGAACCGTCAAGAAACTGGACGGTGTGCCGGTGACCAAAGAACAGATCCAGAGCAAGGCTGCAAAATTCTCTGATGCGGACAGTAGCAAAATCATAGTGCAGGAGAACGGTAAGGGAACGGATTGGGAGTCGTATACTGCGACGGTCAATCATGCCAACAATGGCAAACTGATGATGGATTTCACCCGTAATGGGGGGATGCTTATCTCTTACAGCGATACACGTCCGATTGGAACCAAAAAAGTATCTCGTCAGAATGCCATGGCAAAAGCAGATCAATTTCTAATAAATAAAGGTTACAAAGATATGAAGGCTGTAAACTACGACGAATATGGGAATCTGGGTAACCTTACTTATGTGCGTAAACAAGGGGATACCTTAATCTATCCTGAGAAAATGTCCGTTCGTGTAGGACTGGATACAGGAGAAGTAACCGGATTCCAGGCGAGTGACTTTGTTTACGAACATAATGACAAGCGCAAAATTCCGAAAGCAACACTTTCAGAGCAACAGGCACGTAAAAAGCTCAACTCGGACTTTGAAGAAAATTATGTACGTAAATCCCTGATTGAGAATGATTACAGCAAAGAAGTATTGTGTTATGAATTCGGAGGGAAAATAAACGGTTCCCGTTACCGGATATACATTAATGCGAATACAGGAATAGAAGAAGCGGTTGAAGAGATCAAACCGGTTAATGCAACCTCATAAAAAGATCTATAATCTCAATTTTATTTTGAGTGAATAATTGCGGCAGACCACGATGTGGTCTGTTTTTTTTCTTGTTCAATGTGAGAAAGGTCATGGTATAATAGTCCTTGTACATACGAAGATAAATACATAAAGTGGCGGTGAACAGCTTGTTTCCTAAAATAAATGAAATTTTATACATCCAGATTGCTTCTGCAGATGAAAAAGAGGAACACAAAGAGTACAAATCACGCATTGCAGATATGGATGACAGCAGTTTTTTGATTGAGGTCCCGATTCAGCAAGGAAGCAGCCGCCTAAAAAGGCTTTTTTTTGGAGAGGAATTGTCTATTTCATATATTACGGGGGATGGGGTCCGGCATTATTTTAATACCTATGTCACTGGCTTTGAAGAAGATGTGGTTCGTCTGGTTCGTATCCGAAAACCGCTTCCGAGCGATATATCCAAAATACAACGTCGTAGCTATCTTCGTGTTCATGCAAATCTCGAATTGGCCATCCAGAGTGAAGATCTGACCCGTGCCGTCGGATTGACTGAAGATATTGGCGGCGGAGGATTGTCCATATATGGCGAAACGGGGTTCTCAATTGCTGAAGGTCAAAAATTGAAATGCTGGTTGCTTGTTCCATACCGGAATTCAACCATTGAACATGTGAATTTTGAAGCTGAAGTTGTGCGAATCAAAACCCTGGATACCGGCAGACAGTTATGCATGCTAAAATTTGTGCAGATCTCGGATTCGGAGCGCCAGAAAATTATCAAGTTTTGTTTCGAACGGCAACTGGATTATCGCACGAAATAGGAATGTTGTGGCATAAAGAGAGGGAACTGCGGGTACCGTAATGAAAAAAACGGAGGTAATGCCATGAATCATCGTCATGCAGCCCGCAGATATGAACGACTTTATTATGTGTTGTCCAGGCGAATGGAACGAAGGGTTACGATTCTGATTACAGCCCTTCTAATCCTGCTTGTGGTGTATCAATTACTGCTGTTGGTACCAGGCTTCAAAAAGAATTTGACCACGATTGACCGCCTGGAAGGTACACCGATTCAAGAGCAGTGGCTAAATGATTACGAACATCCGTGAATTTGTCTGTTTTTGCATCCATGTGTAGAGTGTGGTATAATTTTCACGATGCAGGCAATGCCTGTTTTTTTATTGAGGTTTATCGTTTGAGGAGGAATGCCCCGTTGGCAAGCCAGAACACATCAGAGAACGGGAAAATGAACGTTGCAATTGACGGACCTGCCGGTGCCGGGAAAAGCACGGTGGCCCGATTGGTTGCAGAGGCGCTCGCGTATATATACGTCGATACAGGCGCAATGTACCGTGCGGTAACCTTGCACATGCTTCGGAAAGATATTGCGCCGGAAGAAGTGACACAGGTACTTCAGGAAGCCCAAAAGCTGGTCATTGATTTACAACCGGATCCCGACGGACAGAAAGTGTTCTGTAATGGGGAAGAAGTAACCTCGGAAATCCGCTCCCGTGAAGTGACGGGAATCGTGTCTCGATATGCGCAAATCGAGGGGCTGCGTACGCAATTAGTGGATACTCAGCGGCAAATGGCTTTGCGCAAGGGCGTCGTCATGGATGGACGCGATATCGGAACGACAGTACTGCCCGATGCGGAAGTGAAAATCTTCATGACTGCCAGTGTGGAAGAGCGTGCGCTTCGCCGCTTCAAAGAACTGGACCCCTCTGAAGGACTGACGTTGCAACAGCTGGAGCGAGACATTGCCACCCGTGACAGATTGGATGAGAATCGGGAAATTTCCCCACTGCGTTGTGCTGAGGATGCGATCGTCCTTGATACAACGGAGATGAACATTCATGAAGTGGTTGACAAAATCGTATCTTATTGCACAATGGTCAGAGGAGAGATCGGTCTATGATTTACACATTTTGCAGCACATTACTGCGGATCATTTACACCATTCTTTTCCGCTTGGAGGCCGTTGGACGGGAGAATATCCCGAAAGAAGGCGGCGTACTTTTATGTTCCAATCATATTAGTAACTTCGATCCTCCAACTGTTGGTATCAAAATTCGCCGTCAGGTGCGCTTCATGGCCAAAAGCGAATTGTTTGAAATTCCGGTACTCGGCCGAATTATTAAAGCCGTAGGCGCTTTTCCCGTGAAACGTGGAGGTGTCAGCAAGGAATCCATCAAAACCTCACTCAATATTTTGCGTGATGGTCAAGTGCTTGGAATCTTCCCCTCGGGAAGCCGTCACAATGATGGAGGTATCGGCAAAAAAGGAGCAGCGAGTTTTGCTCTCCGCAGTGGCGCTACAGTTATTCCTACTGCTATTATCGGTAACTACAAAGTTTTTCGTAAGATGAAAGTTGTATATGGAGCACCAGTAAGTTTGGACGAGTTTAAGGAAGACCCATCTGGAGAAGCTCTGGAGAAGGCAACTGAAAAAATCATGTCCAAGATTAACGAAATGGTGCAAACGGGCGTGCCAAGCAAGTAATGGCTTCGTCGGTAGCTGAGTGCATGTTTCCATATTTTTGAGGGAGACTAAAGTTTGAGCACTCAGTGATGAAAGTGTTTTGAACTCTGCTATAGGCAGGTTTGAATATAATGGGGTTTTTGAATTGAGGAGGGTATTTGACATGTCGGAAGAAATGAAAAATCAAGAAGCAACCCAAGATGAGTTGGATCAATTCGTTTCCTTGAAAAAAGGAGATACCGTAAAAGGAACCATCGTCAAATTGGAAGATAACCAAGCCTATGTGAGCATTGGATATAAATATGACGGTGTCATTCCAATTCGTGAACTGTCTTCATTACATGTAGACAGCGCGTCTGATGCAGTAGAAGTTGGACAAGAAGTTGAAGCTAAAGTTCTTAGCATCGACGACGAGAAAGAAAAACTCGTTTTGTCCAAACGTGCAATCGACAGCGAAAACGCATGGGATCAATTGCAAAAGCATTTTGAAGACCAAGACGTATTCGAAGTTGTTGTAGGTGATGTTGTTAAAGGCGGTCTGGTAGCAGACGTGGGCGTACGTGGATTTATCCCGGCTTCCATGGTTGAACGCCATTTCGTTGAAGACTTCAGCGACTACAAAGGACGCACACTGCGTGTTAAAGTGAAAGAGATCGACCGTGAGAACAACAAAGTGATCCTTTCCCAAAAAGACGTATTGGAGCAAGAATTCGAAGCAAACAAAGCTACAGTAATGGCTGGTTTGCAAGAAGGTCAAGTGATCGAAGGTACAGTACAACGTTTGACTCAATTCGGTGCATTCGTTGATGTGGGCGGAGTTGACGGTTTGGTTCACGTATCCGAGCTGGCTTGGACTCACGTTGAAAAACCATCCGACGTTCTGTCTGAAGGTGATAAAGTTAGTGTGAAGGTGCTGAAAGTTGACCCTGAAAAAGGCAAAATCAGCCTGAGCATGAAAGCTGTTCAACCAGGTCCTTGGGAAACAGCTAGCGAGAAATTCAATTCCAGCGATATCGTAACAGGTGTTGTAAAACGTCTGGTTGACTTCGGTGCATTTGTTGAAATCGCTCCTGGTGTTGAGGGACTTGTGCATATTTCGCAAATCTCCCACAAACACATCGGCACTCCTCATGAAGTGCTGAAAGAAGGACAAGAAGTTCAAGTTAAAATTTTGGACATGAACCCTTCTGAGCAACGTGTAAGCTTGAGCATCAAAGAAACAGAAGAAGCTCCAGCTCAACCACAAAAATCAGAAAGACCTGCAAGAAACAACGCTCCGCGTGAAGAAATCAACAATCCAAACGTTTCCTTGAACAATCAAGGTATGAGCACTACGCTCGGCGAACTGTTTGGTGACAAACTCAGCAAATTCAAATAAGTTAACAATGCATGGTTCTAAGTTATATACTGCATATTTTGCTGAATAACAAAAGCAAGATCGGCGAGCCCCAGGCGGGTTCGCCGATTGTTTTTATTGCAAGTAAATTGGCATGAAACGTTAGCCAAGACATATCTTTTTTGCTATGATGAGTATCGTAAGTATGGACAGGAGGAGTGGAATGTATGGCAAGACCCGTTGTGGCAATTGTCGGACGACCGAATGTGGGTAAATCCACCATTTTTAATCGGATCATCGGCGACAGACTGGCCATTGTGGAAGACAAGCCGGGCATTACCCGTGACCGCATATATGGAATCGGTGAATGGAACGGTAAACCATTTAGTATTATTGATACAGGTGGTATCGAAATTGATGGTGAAGATGTAATCTTAAAATCGATTCGGATGCAAGCAGAGCTTGCTATTGAAGAAGCGGATGTTATTGTATTCATGTGTGATGCAAAAGCAGGGATTACGCAATCGGATGAAGAGGTAGCGGAGATGCTCTACCGCTCAGGCAAGCCTATTGTTGTAGCCGTTAACAAAGTGGATAATATCGGACGAAGTGAGCTCATTTATGAGTTTTATGGATTTGGATTCGGTGATCCCATCGGTGTATCCGGAAGTCACGGTACAGGTGTAGGTGATTTGCTTGATGCTATTGTGGAGAAGTTGCCAGAACTTGAGGAAGAGACTTACGATGAAGATGTCATTCGTGTAGCTCTGATCGGACGTCCTAATGTGGGTAAATCTTCACTGGTGAACGCTATTCTTGGAGAAGAGCGTGTCATTGTAAGTGATGTGGCTGGAACGACTCGGGATGCAATTGATACACCTTTTGAAAAAGACGGCCAACGTTACGTGTTGATTGATACAGCAGGTATGCGTAAGCGTGGTAAAGTATATGAAACAACGGAGAAATACAGTGTCATGCGTGCCATGCGTGCGATTGAGCGTGCAGATGTTGTTCTGATTGTCATTAATGGCGAAGAAGGCATTATTGAACAGGACAAGCATATCGCAGGCTATGCATTCGAAGCTGGTAAAGCGTCATTGTTTGTCGTCAACAAATGGGACGTGGTAGAGAAGCATGACAAAACGATGAAAGAGTTTGAGAGAAAAATACGGGATCACTTCCTGTTTATGACTTATGCTCCGGTTGTATTCTTGTCAGCCCTCACAAAACAACGCTTACAAAAACTGTTGCCGGTGGTGCAACGCGTAGCAGAGCAGCATTCATTACGTGTGCAGACCCATCTGCTTAACGATGTGGTATCTGATGCAGTTGCAATTAACCCTCCGCCAACAGATAAAGGACGGAGAATGAGAATTAACTATGTGACTCAGGTTGCAGTTAAACCGCCGACCATGGTTATTTTTGTGAACGACCCTGAGTTGATGCACTTCTCTTACGAGCGCTATCTGGAGAATAAAATCCGTGCGGCGTTTGATTTCGAAGGAACACCAATTCGCATATTTACTCGGAAGAAGTCCGACGAAAGTTAGGGGAGAAGTGTGTGATTTTACAAATCGCAGCGATTGTACTGAGTTATCTGCTCGGTTCGATCAGCTTTAGTGTCCTCCTTGCAAAAGCGATACGGGGGATCGATATTCGTCAGCACGGAAGCGGAAACGCAGGAGCTACCAATACGTTGCGTATTTTGGGTAAAGGACCGGCAATTGCTGTTCTGTTACTTGATGTACTTAAAGGTGTTGCAGCTGTATGGATTGGAATCTGGCTGAGCGAAGGTTCTGCCTGGATTCCCGCACTCAGTGGTATAGCAGCCATTGCAGGACATAACTGGCCGCTCTACTTCCATTTTCGTGGAGGAAAAGGGATTGCCACAGCCATTGGTGTCCTGGTGAGTCTTGCTTTCCTACCTGCGTTATGTGCTGGGGTTATCGCTATTCTGTCTATTGTATTGACACGATATGTCTCATTGGGGTCTCTGATTTTTGTAGCATTTACACCCATCTTTATCATGGTATTACCCGGATATTCAATGAATATCTTCTGGGGGAGTCTGATTATTTGTCTGTTTGCGTTCTGGAGACATCGTACCAATATTGCGAAGCTCGCCAAAGGACAGGAAAATAAATTGGGATCGAAAAACCCTGGAGGGGGTAAACGTGTTGTCTAAAAAAGTTGCTGTTCTGGTCGCTGGGAGCTGGGGAACGGCTCTGGCCAGTGTACTCGCTGCTAATCAGTTGGACGTGATGATGTGGACACGTGGTGAAGACCAGGCTAACGAAATCAATAGCAAGCACACCAACACTCGCTATCTTCCGGATGCGGAGCTTTCACCACGGATTCAAGCAACCACGGATATGGAAGCTGCGGTGGAAGGCGCTATAGCTGTGTTAATTGTTGCGCCTTCTTCAGCCATGCGTGCAGTTACGAACCAGCTTAAGGTTTATTACAAACCTGAGATGTTAGTCATTCATGCAACCAAAGGTTTTGAGACAGAAAGCCTCAAACGGATGTCCACCGTCATTTCAGAAGAGCTTGAATGTGAAGAAGGTCGTCTTGTTGTTCTTTCTGGCCCAAGTCATGCGGAAGAAGTGGTGAAACGTTGTCCAACGACAGTGGTTGTAGCTTCACTGGATAAGGCATCTGCAGAGTCTGCCCAAGCTTTGTTTATGAATGCTTATTTCCGAGTTTATACGAATCGGGACATGATCGGTGTTGAGCTGGCAGGCGCATTCAAAAACATTATTGCGCTTGGTGCAGGTATGTCCGATGGTCTTCAATTTGGTGATAATGCCAAAGCCGCTTTGCTAACACGTGGTCTGGCAGAAATCACACGTATTGGTGTTGAGATGGGAGCAAATCCACTAACGTTTTCGGGACTTGCCGGAATCGGGGATCTGGTTGTAACGGCTACAAGTCAGCACAGTCGGAACTGGAGAGCAGGTTCCATGTTGGGCCAGGGACAGAAGCTGGATGATGTTTTGAAGTCCATGGGCATGGTTGTAGAAGGTATTCGAACTACGCAAGCTGCCTATTTCATCTCGCAAAAATACGGCGTGCAAATGCCGATTGCGGATCAGTTGTATCACGTTTTATTCCAGGAGAGACAGCCGCGTGATGCAGTTGAAGCCTTAATGGGACGTGACCCGAAGACTGAAATGGAAGTCATGAAGCTTGAAACCTGGGAGCAGTGGCATTCCTGATTGTAATCAGCCTAAACGTACCTTGTGAAATAAGAAGCTTATTCACCTTTTCTGTCGCGGACTCATACTATACACATGAGTATTGCCGGAGGAGGGGAGACGAATGGGTAACAACATTTCCAAAGATGCGCTGAATGCAATCAACAAGAAAACGGGTAAAACGATAACAGAAGGTGCCGTCAAAAAATTGGCAAGCACGGTGAAACCAACGACGATTCAGAATGAAGCTCAGTTGCGCCAATTGATCAAACAAGTATCCGCCATGGCGAAAGTTCCGGTATCTGAGGATACGGTTAAGGATATTGTGAGTGCGGTCAAAAAAAGCGGATTGAATCCGAGCAGTATGGAATCGTTAATGAAAATGATGATGAAAAAATAATAGATCACGCCTGCTTGTGCAGGTGATCCAGTAAGACAAAAAGACGAGTCGGCTCCTGTCGGCTTGCTTTTTTGTCTTTTTTTTGGAAAGTTGAGCTGGATTTCGTGTTATAATGGTTGCAATTGTCACAGTGTCAGTGATGAATATTGGACTGAAGGGGAGACTGCTGGATTATGAGCGCAATGGACAAGATGTGGCTGTCTTTGGTCGCCATCCTCATTATGGGACTATCTGTATTCCTGATTACGTTTGCTCGTGCCAAAACAAAAGGTATTGTACGGGGGATTCTTTCCTTAATTGCATTTTTGATTATGCTGATTGGCTTTTTCGGTGGAATCGCTTCTCTGACCTGATTTCCTATGCCTGAAGGATAACATCCGCATAAGCACATCATAAGAACTGACACAATGAACACGGATGAGGGGAGTGTGAGCCTATGGGGCCGCATGATACGGAGGGTCGGACAGAGCGTTATCCGGAATTACACGCGGCTTTGCTGGAAACGGCCAAAGCCTGGAACACACAGCCACAGACATGGTTGCTTGGAGGAAGTTGTGGGTTGTTACTTCAAGGGGTGGAACTGCAACAGGCTCCCAGAGATATTGATATCTATGCGGATGTTGCTGCTGCTAAGGAACTTCACCGAATCGCTCCGGGGGAAATGCTTGACGAGCCTACAGTGGATAAAACAGGACCTTATGCTTCTCTGCTAAGCCACTATCAGGTGGGTGAATGTGCGCTGGAACTGGTGGGTGGTTTCGAAATATGGGCTCGCAAAAGTTGGTACCGTATCGAGATTGAACATGTACTCGCTCCGCATGCACCAGTAGCACAAGTGGGTTCATACACTCTGCGACTGATGCCGCTTGCGCATGAGCTGTTGTTTAATCTGCTGCGAGGTCGAGAAGATCGTTATGTACCCATTGCGTCACAGATGCGTCAGCATCCACATGCACATCAACCTATAATGATGCTTTTAAGTCAACAAAATGTATGGACAAGCCGCTTCAGAGCAGAAGTGGAAGAACTTGTTGGCTTTACATGGTCACCGTAGGTTGAGGGAGGAAAATAATGGACTATAAAGTTACTTTTTTACCCATGAACAAATCGATAACGCTCAAACCAGGGGCAACACTTCTGCATGCAGCACGACGTGCCGGAGTTAAGATTATGACCCGATGTGATGGTAAAGCGGCTTGCTTGATGTGTAAGGTGAATGTGGACGAAGAGCATCGGGCGGAACTGTATCCACCAACTGATGCAGAAAAGCGGAAGCTGGGTTCACTGTTGGAAGCTGGTACACGATTGTCCTGTCAGGCCAAGGTGTGTGGAGCACTATCGGTTCATGTTCCAGAGGACCCGCTGAAGGCAGCCATTCGGAAACAACTGGAACGTCAGCAACAGGAAGATGACTGGTTCTGAGCGTTATGAAATTGATTCTCTAATGAGTTATTCAAGGAGGACATGGATGATTAGGAACAAGCCAAAATGTGTTGAAGGAAGCGGGCGGCAGCGTCTGAAATATCAGATGGGCGGTCTGCTGTTATTCCTGTTGTTTGCATTTACAGCAAGTGGCTGTATGTATCCATCGCAGAGCAATTCAGACCCTAAGATAGCTTATCGGGAAAGTGTGAGCCGTATCCAGAGTGCGGTAGAGGCATTCCAGCAAGATGAGGGGATTTTACCAATCATTAATGCAGATATGGAAACGCCAAAATATGAAAAGTTCAGAGTGGATCTGCCCAAGTTGAAACAACTGGGGTATCTGGATGAAATACCGGGAACCGCATTTGAAAGTGGTGGTAGCGCTTACTTTCTTATCCAGGATGAAGAAGTAAATCCCACCGTTAAAGTGATGGACCTTCTGACCGTACAGAAAGTGAATGATGTGCAGCGAATGGTTAATCAATATAAGTCCGTACATAACAATAAGCTGCCAAGTAGGGAAGAACTGTATCCGGGGTTATATGCTGTGGATATGGAGCAAGCGGCACAGGCAGGTACTCCTTCCATAACGTTGAATAGTGTGTATTCCGGTCAGGCGTTACCTTTTATGATGGATGATGAAGGACAGGTCTATGTAGATTATGCTTTTGACATTATGCAGGCCGTGGAGAAGTCTGACGTGTCTCCAGTTGAGACAGAAGATGTTCGGGATTTTCTGTTGGAGCACTCCTACTTCGTACCCGTTAAATCGGTTCCCTATGCTTGGCAAAATAATGCGCCGATTGCCCAGCCCATAAAATAAGCATGGTTGACATTCAACTGATCTAGCTGAATGATTACCATGGCTCTAATGGTTCAAAAAGAGATATTCCAAATAAGGGATATCTCTTTTTTTCTTTTGTCAATATGAGCAGTAACGGTCATAAAAGCTTCACGGATCACATAAAGTAGATTGAAATAAAGACGCGCAGTCCGAGATCGGGGGATTCTCCTAATGTCATCACCATAAGATAAAAAAACAAAAATACGCGTCATATTGCCGCATACGGATACATAAGATGATACTAGTCCAATTGCATGTACGAGTTAACGCCGCTCTCGCCGGTTTCATCAGAATGCAACGTTCGGCGGCGGACGACTTCCGGGCACTCACAAAGGCGGCTCTACCGTTGCAGGGATTTCAGTCTTCTGATTGAAAAAACGAAGCGGATGCTCTTTAGCATTTTTCCTTCGGAGTAATTTAGGGAGGGGATTTCATTGGAGAAAGTGGACATTTTTAAGGACATAGCTGAGCGGACCGGAGGGGATATTTATCTCGGGGTTGTCGGCGCAGTCCGGACGGGAAAATCAACATTTATTAAACGATTCATGGAAACGATCGTATTGCCTAACATCACAAGCGAGGCTGATCGTGCCCGTGCAGTGGATGAACTTCCACAAAGTGCAGCAGGCAAAACCATCATGACCACCGAACCAAAATTCGTACCAAATAACGCAGTCCAGATCAAGGTGGCAGAAGGACTCGATGTCAATGTACGCCTTGTGGATTGTGTAGGTTACGCGGTGGAAGGAGCCAAGGGATACGAGGATGAGAATGGTCCACGCATGATCTCCACGCCTTGGTTCGAGGAGCCTATTCCATTCCAGGAAGCCGCAGAGATTGGTACTCGCAAAGTCATTCAGGAGCATTCCACACTGGGTGTTGTGGTCACAACAGATGGCACCATTGCCGAAATTGCCCGCAGTTCCTATGTGGAATCCGAAGAACGGGTTATTGCAGAGTTAAAAGAAGTGGGTAAGCCGTTTGTCCTGGTCATCAACTCCACTCGTCCTCGCAGTGAAGAAGCCCTGCAATTGCGTAGTGAACTTGCTGCCAAATACGACATTCCGGTGATGACACTCAGTGCTGCGACCATGACGGAAGATGATGTGACGGGTGTACTTCGCGAAGTGCTCTATGAGTTCCCTGTGCATGAAGTGAATGTAAACCTGCCGAGCTGGGTTATGGTGCTGAACGAGACTCACTGGCTGCGCAGCAACTATGAAAATTCTGTACGGGATACCGTCAAGGATATTCGCAGACTTCGTGACGTCGATCGGGTTGTCGCTCAGTTCATGGAATATGAATTCATTGATCGCGCAGGCCTAAGCGGCATGAATATGGGGCAGGGTGTAGCTGAAATTGACCTGTACGCTCCGGATGAACTGTATGATCAGATTCTCGTTGAAGTGGTTGGCATCGAGATTCGCGGCAAAGATCATCTGCTGCAATTAATGCAGGAGTTCTCGCATGCGAAGAGAGAATACGATCGCTTCGCAGAAGCACTGGAAATGGTCAAAACGACTGGATACGGCATTGCGGCTCCATCTCTCGCAGAGATGGCTCTGGATGAACCTGAGCTCATTCGTCAGGGCACCAAATTTGGCGTTCGCCTGAAAGCAACGGCACCGTCGATTCACATGATCCGGGTTGATGTGGAATCGGAGTTTGCTCCAATCATCGGAACGGAGAAACAAAGTGAGGAACTGGTAAGATACCTGATGCAGGACTTCGAGAACGATCCGATCAAGGTATGGGATTCAGACATGTTTGGCCGTTCACTGCACTCCATCGTGCGAGAAGGGATTCAGGGCAAGATTGCCATGATGCCGGATAATGCAAGATACAAATTGCAAGAAACGCTGGGAAGAATCATTAACGAAGGTTCAGGTGGCTTAATCGCTATCATTCTGTAAGACATCAAAAGACCGTAAGGGGCATCCCCTCACGGTCTTTTTTATGTGATTTCTTTATTTTGGATGAAATGGATGTAAAGATTAAAGTTTTCGAAAAAACTTAGCGAGTTTTAGCTTTAAATTGCTAAAACCCATTTACATACTAGGGATTAGCCGTTATATTAATATTCAACTATTGTGATCGAGATCACAGAGAGTGGACAGGGGGAGACAGAGATGAAAAGAAAAGAGACAAAATGGGTATGGTTGAGTGTGTTGTTAGTATTTACATTGGCGCTGTCCGCTTGCGGAATCAAAAAGGAACCAGCAGCAACTCCGGCTTCGGGTGCATCAGATGAAACACCAAAAACGGAAGCAGTTACAGGCCCTCTAAGCGGCAAGCGTATTGCACTTATTATGGAGTTTAATACAGGTACTTTCTCGCAGCAATATGTACAGGGTGTGAAAGAAGAAATCGAAAAATTCGGTGGAGAACTGACAACCTTTGTTGCCGATAATGACAAAGCAAAGATGGTATCCTTGCTTGATAGTGCAATTAATCAGAAATTTGATGCCATTCTCACGGATCACGGGGATTCCCTGTTAGAGCCAGGCGTGAAGAAGGCAGTAGAACAGAACATTCCAGTGGTTGTGTTCGACGCAGCGATTAGTGTTCCAGGAGCTACAGTGCTGTCGCAGGATGACCAGAAAATGGCTGAGTTGACGCTGGAGCAAATGAAAAAAGATATCAATGGACAAGGCAACATCGTTAAAGTATGGGTAGCTGGTTTTGCACCGATGGAACGCCGTCAGGTTGCATACGGTGAATTCATGAAAGCAAACCCCGACATCAAGGAAATAGCTACATTCGGTTCAGCACAGAACCCGGCGCTGGATACTCAAGCCAAAATGGAAGCTATCCTCAAGCAATATCCAAAAGGTGAGATTACAGCTGTGTGGGCTGCATGGGACGAGTTCGCCAAAGGTGCAGCACGTGCCATTCAACAAGCTGGACGTGACGAGATCAAAGTGTATGGTATCGATATGAGTGACGAGGATCTGCAAATGATTCAGGACCCTAAGAATCCTTGGGTCGCTTCTGCTGCAGTGGATCCAACGGATATCGGTCGTGTCCAAGTCCGTTATGCTTATCAGAAACTGAACGGGGATGAGACAGAAGATGCAGTTGTTCTTAACCCGGTCTACGTTCAACGTGAAGCCCTGCCAGATAAACAAATCTCCACTTCAGAGCTGTCAGAGTTCGTTGAAGGTTGGGGTGGCAGCACACAAGGAATCAAGGACTGGATGAGTGAATACGGAATTACTGCTAAATAAGCAGCGTATGGGAAGCGCGCCGCAAGGCGCGCTTTTTTCAAACATACTGAAGGTATGTGGGCCTGGATGAAAAAAAGGGATGCTCCCGGAAGGGAACGATTGGAGGTTAACATCATGAGCACTGCACCGATTCTGCTTCAAATGGAACATATCCACAAGCAGTTTTCAGGTATTCCTGCACTGAAGGATGTGGATTTCTCTGTAAAAGGCGGGGAGATTCATGCGCTGCTCGGTGCCAATGGTGCCGGTAAGAGCACGTTAATGAAAATTTTGTCCGGTGCCTATCCATTGGATCAGGGAACGATTCAGTTGAGTGGACAAGCGCTTCATTTAAGTTCTCCGGGAGACGCGAAGGCAAGTGGGATTCACTGTGTCTATCAGGAAGTGGATGCGGCACTGGTGCCACAGCTGACGGCTGCGGAGAACATCATGTTGGATCAGCTGGCTTCATCTGCCGGGGGTTGGTGGAAAAGCCCGCGGAAGCTGCAACAGCGCGCGGTTGAGGCGTTGAAGCAATTAGGGGCGGACATATCCGTTCACCAAAAAGTGGCCGATCTGACGCTTGCAGAAAAACAAATGATACTGCTCGCACGGATTTTGATTCAGGATGCCAAGGTCATCATTTTTGACGAACCTACTGCACCGCTGAGTCAGGAAGAAACGGATGCATTTTTCCGGATTGTACACCTGTTGAAGGAACGGGGTGTAGCCTGCATTTTTATTACCCATCGTCTTGCTGAAGTGACGGGTCACTGTGATCGCGTTACGGTTATGAGAGATGGACAACATGTATTTACCAGTGAAGCAAAGGGACTGACGATCAATGATTTGGTTACTCAGATGCTGGGCAAACCGTTTGAAGAAGAATTTCCGAAGACGGAAGCGCCCGTGGGGGAGCTGCTATTGGAGGCACGTGGGCTTCGTCGTGGAGTGAAGGTCAAAGGTGTTGACCTTTCTGTACGCCGAGGTGAAGTTCTCGCTGTGGTGGGTCTGGTAGGCGCGGGTAAAACGGAAAGCTCTCGATTGCTGATTGGTGCAGATCGGCTGGAGGGAGGCGAGATCCGGCTTAACAACCGTAATCTCCGCCTGTCTCAGCCTGCGGATGCGGCGGCTCTCGGAATTGTTTCTGTACCGGAGGAGCGACGTAAACAAGGTATCCTGATTCAGGAGAACGTGGAACGGAATTTAAGTTTACCTTTGCTAAGCCGTCTCAGTACATTAGGTTTCGTAAGCCGCAAGCGGGAACGTCTGAATGCAGAGTCATTGGTAAAACAGCTTGGAATTAAAACATCGTCCGTGAAGCAGGAAGTAAAATATCTAAGCGGTGGTAATCAGCAGAAAGTAGCCATTGGTAAATGGCTTAATGCGGATGCGGATGTATTTATATTTGATGAGCCAACCAAAGGCGTAGATATTGGGGCAAAAAGTGACATTTTCCGCATCATCAATGAACTGGCTTTGGCGGGCAAGGGAGTAATTTATTTCACCTGTGAACTGGATGAAGGCATGGGAATTGGCGACCGAATTGCTGTCATGTGCGAGGGTGTTATCGTAAAAGAGTTCAAACGAGGCGAGACTAACCAAGAACAGCTGCTATACTATGCAAGCGGTGGACAAGAGGTGCAATCATGAAGGATAAATCACTGGATTTTGCGTTCCGTTATGGGGCGATTATAGTCATCATAGGTGTTATTGCATTTTTCGGCATTAAATTGCCTTATTTCTTTACGTACAGCAACTTGACCGATATTTTGGGCTCGATTTCAATCGTTACGTTTGTAGCGATTGGTGTTACGTTATCTCTCATTGTTGATGGATTTGATCTCTCGGTAGGGGCGACGGTCTCATTGACCACTGTCGTTACTGCTTCGTTAATGATTTGGTATCAACAGCCACTGGCGATTGTCATTATTGTACCACTGATTATCGGGGCTGTTATTGGTTTACTGAACGCTTTGCTCATTGTAAAACTGCGCATTCCGGATTTGCTGGCAACCCTTGCCACGATGTACATTATCGGAGGTATTCACAAAACGTATGCACAGGGATATACCATTTACAATCATATGCAGTTCCCTGACGGGAGCAAAGCTGCGGGAGAGATGGACCCGACATTTCTGCTTATAGGGCAGGGTAAATGGCTGGGTATGCCGATATCAGTTATCCTGCTGCTTATTGCAGTAATAGGTGTGCATATCTTTTTGACGTATACGAAATATGGGCGCCAAATGTACATTACAGGCGGGAATGAGGAAGCTGCAAGGTTGTCTGGAATCAAGGTGAAAAAGGTGCGTACACTCGCCTATGTAGCCGCTGGAGTGTTTGCAGCAATCGGTGGTATCATCTATGCTTCCAAAGTAGGATCTGGGCAAATTGATGCCGGATCACCGTTGTTAATGGAATCGGTAGCCGCAGTATTTGTCGGTTTCTCTGTATTTGGCGCGGGTAAACCCAATGTCATCGGAACCTTCATCGGTTCGGTTCTGATTGGTGTTCTTGTGAACGGGTTAACGATGATGAACGTACAGTATTTCACGCATGATATTGTAAAAGGTGGGGTTCTCGTGCTTGCCCTGGCGGTTACATTTTACGTCTTAAACCGCAACCGGACTTGAAATTGTGGGCTGTCTGTATTAGTATGAAATTTGTTCGGCGTCTGAAATGCCCGTGGTTTCAGGCGACATTCTGCCGAAAATGACTGTTGACCGCAGGCGGAGATTTGTGTTCATCGCTCAAGATGTACGTAGATTTTTTGCGTATGAACGTATATTTCGCTATAAAACGGAAACACAGTATAACATTCAGGACATTGATACAGGAGGTGAAAAACAAATGAACAAATCAGACTTGATTACACACGTATCTGAAGCGACTGAATTGTCCAAGAAAGATGTAACGAAAGCGGTTGATGCCGTATTCGAAGCAATCTCTGAGGCTCTTCAAAGCGGAGATAAAGTACAATTGGTTGGTTTTGGGAACTTCGAAGTTCGCGAGCGCTCTGCACGTAAAGGACGCAACCCGCAAACAGGTGAAGAAATCGAAATTCCTGCGAGCAAAATTCCTGCATTCAAACCAGGTAAAGCGCTCAAAGACGGAATTAAATAAGATTTCTACATATTCCATATGTCGACAAAAAGACCGTGACTTGTTCACGGCCTTTTCTTTTGCCCTTTAACGATGATTCCTGCGGCTATCCGAGTGCTCAGGATCATTCGGTTGCCCGGTATAAGCAACCAGAATCAGTTCTTCGCCAGCAGCTGCAGACAGATGCTGTTCGATTTCCTTTAACTGATGAATATGCTCGTCTGTAAGTGCGGCAGGGGTGTACTTCATGCAGATTCTCCTTTCTGTGGCTGTACAACTATAGTATGACCCGAGGGTAGCCGATTCTTGCGGTTCATTCATATAAGGTGCAGGTTGACAAATACATCAATCTTAATCATCATTAACGCTATCGAACTAAAGAAGGGGACATGCGTGATGGATCATCCAACCGGCAATGATTATATTGTAATTAAGGCAGAGGAAAATGGTGTCCAGGTGATCGGATTAACCCGAGGTCAGGATACACGTTTTCACCACACCGAGAAATTGGACAAAGGTGAAGTAATGTTTGCCCAATTTACCACCCATACTTCTGCTATTAAAATCCGGGGCAAAGCCACGCTGATTACCAAGCATGGACAGATTGAATCGGAGTAATGGACAGATTGAATACAATCAAATGAAGATTGCAGGCATAGCCTGCTTTTTTTCATTGTACAATGAGGTATGAGCCTTTACCGGACAGACTACACTAACAGGTAAAGGCAGGGAGGCGTATATGAAACCGCGGATGATTGTTACTGCTTCAATCCTGGCAACGGTTGCGGCGGTCTTTCTGCTTGTTGCGATACAAACCTTACATATGCGTACATGGGGCGGGGAAAACGTACAACCTGTCTCTGCATCACATCATCCAGGTCAGCTAACGAATGATAATCTGGTTGATGTCTTAAGCTCCATGCAACTATCTACCCCCATTGCAAGAGTGGAGTGGAAACAGTCCATTTTGACACTGGACCTCAAAGTTAAAGGAACGGGTACAAGTTACACTGAAATCTATGAGAATATGGCAGCTGTGGCGGATCTGGGCTTTCGGAGTCTGGATAACGTGGATCAGGTGCTGCTGCGTGTGATGGCAGAAGATGAATGGATGCATAAACGACATCTGTTACTTGCTGCCGATATTCGGCGTGGAGAATGGCCCCTGTATGCAATTGAAACATTACGGAACTGGAAAAGTGCGACCTTTTCAGATGAATTGAAGGACTGGTTTCATTTGATGGAGACCGAACTCTGGAAGAAGCAATTCGAAATGACAAGTCAGGGGTAATAGAATAGCAGGATTCAGTGCGTGCCCGATCAACATATGCTATAATATATAAGATTGTAGTGCAGAAATGGTTTAACAATGTTAAGGCTCGGAGGCTGAGAATGAATTCATATCGCGTACCCCAACTAGCAAAGAAATATACGGATTACGACATGATTCGACAACATACGGAAATCCCATCATTTCCGGATAGCCGGGCACGTCTGCTGCAGGTATTTGTGGGCCGCACAGACGAAAAGGTGCATCAAGAGTTATATGCTCTTGCCACTTCGCTCGTTCAGTTGGCCATGGATACGCATGATCGAATCGATACGATTTCCGGTGAGCGGAGAGAGCAGGAGATGCGTTCACGCCAGTTGAATGTACTCGCCGGGGATTATTTAAGTAGCCGTTTTTATCAATTGCTCGCCCAAGCGGGCAGAATTGAAATGATTGGCAAACTCAGTGGTGCTGTATCCGGAGTGAATGCACGCAAGATGACGCTGTATGAACGGATGAAGAAGCTTCTCGTTTCGGCTGACGAATACTTGCGTGAAACGGTACAGCTGAGGATGCAGCTGTTTCTTTCATTTACAGGCATGATTCAACATAACGAAGAGACATTATGGAACAGCCTGTTGACCGAATTCAGCTCCTGCGAAACGATCGTGGAAGAACTGAAACGGATGAATGACGAAAAACAATATCTTCACAGCTATGCATACTGGCACATATACGAGCAAGGTAATGACGATGAGCGCAATGTGTTGCGTCAGTCTGAGCCGGATGCACGTGCATGGAACGCTATGGTGCTGAAGCATAGGGTTGGTGAGGTTTTGCTGGACAAGCTTCGCGAGTGTACACACCGCATTCAACTGTTGTTGCAAGACGAGGAAGGGCGGAAGGGTTTGCAGGAGATACATGCAATTCTTGAGCCTTACTTGGCATATTTGCAGCCTTCACATGCGGCAGTAAGGGAAGATTGAGGGGGAGACAGACGAATGGGGAGCGGAGAGACCAAACCGAAAGAAGAGTATGTCCATTCGGTTTTTCAGAGTATAGCCGGAAAATATGATGTCATGAATGATATCTTAAGTTTCCGCAGGCATAAGGCTTGGCGCAAATTCACCATGAAAAAGATGAATATGTCCAAAGGTGACACCGGTCTTGATTTGTGCTGCGGCACATGTGACTGGACGCTTGCTATGGCAGAGGCAAGTGAAACGGGGCACATGCACGGACTTGATTTCAGCAGCAACATGCTGGAAGTTGGCCAGACAAAGATCAATGCGGTGCAGCGTCAGAAGCAGATTACCCTGACACAGGGAAATGCCATGTCACTTCCTTTTGAAGACAATTCATTTGATTATGTGACCATCGGATTCGGACTACGCAATGTACCTGACCTCAGACAAGTGTTGTCTGAAATGAAACGTGTGGTCAAACCGGGCGGTATGGTTGTGTGTCTGGAATTGTCCAAGCCAACATGGCAGCCGTTCAAAGGCATTTATTATTTTTATTTTGAGAAGGTTTTACCGAATCTTGCCAAAGTGTTTGCTAAAAGTTTTGAGCAGTACAAATGGCTGCCGGACTCTCTGGCCATTTTTCCGGGAAGGAAGGAACTGGCAGACATTTTTGAAGAAACTGGATTACAACAAGTGCAGGCCTACCCTCTGACCGGAGGTATTGCGGCACTGCATATTGGAACCAAGGAGAATCAGCATGTTTAGGAAAATTCGCATCTTTTTAGAAATGATCAAGATTGAACACACGCTTTTTGCTTTACCCTTTGCATTTATGGGGGCCATTCTAGGCTCCATGGTAGTGAATGATACCTTCCCAAGCTGGATGCAGATCATGTGGGTATTGCTTGCGATGGTCGGTGCACGTAGTGCAGCATTCGGTTTGAACCGGATCATTGACCAAGCGATTGATGGCAAAAATCCACGTACCGCAATGAGAGCAATTCCGGCCGGACTGTTGAAAAATGGGGAAGTTGTTATATTTGTCATTATCTCATTTATACTGTTATTCTGGGCCTCATCCAATCTTAATGTATTATCCATGCAGTTGTTACCCATTGCTGTGTTTATGCTGGTACTGTACTCGTATACCAAACGATTCACATGGTTATGCCACGTCGTTCTTGGAATGACGATTGGTTTGGCACCACTTGGTGGCTGGGTGGCTGTAACAGGGACGATGGATTGGACAGCGATTGTGCTGTACGTTACGATTGTATTCTGGACAGCGGGCTTTGATATCATCTACGCTTGTCAGGATCTGGAATTCGATCAGGGAGAAGGCCTTCATTCCATACCTTCCCGTTTTGGCCTGGTCAAATCATTGCAAATCGCTAAGTTCTTCCATGTGATTACTGCCATTGGTTTTCTTGTTTTATTGTTGATAACAGATCTGAGCTGGTGGTATGGCGCAGGCATGTTGGTAACGTATGGTATTCTTTTCTATCAACACTATATTGTATCGCCTAATGATATGAGCCGTGTTCAAACGGCGTTTTTTACCATGAACAGTTTGCTTAGTATAATCGTATTTACGTTCACTCTGATTGATCTGGCGGTGAAATAAATGGTGCAGCAGCCGGACAATAAACGACTGGTTGTCGGAATTACCGGAGCGAGTGGCAGCATATATGGCATTCGATTAATTGAAACGCTGCTTGATTTGGAATATAACGTTCATCTGGTCATATCCAATGCAGGGTGGCGTGTACTGAAAGAAGAATTGGACTGGGATGTGACGAATCGGGACGCGGTGCTGGAAGAAAAATTCGGCAACCGTGCCGGTTCTCTGATCTATCATCCTGTGAGTGATATAGGGGCCTCCATTGCAAGTGGTTCCTATCTGGCCGATGGCATGATTATCATGCCATGTTCTATGGGAACTCTGTCCTCCATCGCGCAGGGATCGTCGGATAATCTAATGTCCCGTGCAGCTGATGTGATGATGAAAGAGGGAAGAACATTGATTCTGGTGCCACGTGAGACGCCTCTTCATGCAATCCATCTGGAGAACATGCTGAAGCTTTCTCGTCTTGGTGTACGAATGATACCGGCAATGCCTGCTTTTTATTACAAACCTCAGACGTTGGATGAGTTGATTCTGTTTTTGGTGGGGAAAGTGCTGGATAGCTTGCGGATCCCACATCAACTGTTTACAAGATGGGGAGAACCGGATGAAAGGGGATAACGACTGAGTTCGATACAAGGCTGTTTTTTGCCAAAGTGTTGCTCGGTTTATTTGTCCCCCGATCCCCGGGGTATTGGTGAGTGCTGATGGTGATTCTTCATGAACCACAGTCTTGACCCATGCTCCGGCAACTTCTGTATTTTGTTTCAGAACAAGTCGCAGAGTTTAATTCCCGGGTGTCGGCCATGACATTTGGAGAAGAAGATCACGTTAGATTTCCTTATAGAAAAACACAAGCAAGAACGGTAAGCCGGGTTTTTCGTCATGCCTGCAGGCCCGACTTGCTGGAGGGGAAGGTAAGCATGGATTTATGGACTGACAATACGCTGATACGGGTGAACGAATGAAACTATTGGATATTTTCGGGTTGTTAAAAAAGGACATGGATTACATTGAGAAAGAGTTGTATCGCAGTGTTCGAGGAGAACAGAAGCTGCTGAGTGAAACGTCGCTTCATCTGCTCAAAGCAGGAGGAAAACGGTTGCGGCCCGTTTTTGTATTACTTGGCGGGAAATTTGGTACATACGACATTGAACGTCTGAAGCTGGTCGCGGTTCCGTTGGAACTCATTCATTCCGCGTCCCTCGTTCACGATGATGTGATTGATAATGCGGAGACACGCCGAGGCAAACCCACGGTGAAGTCAAAATGGGATAATCGGATTGCCATGTACACTGGAGACTATATCTACGGTAAGGCACTTGAAATGACTGCCGGATTATCCGATCCAGCGATTCATCGTATCCTTGCCAAAGCCATGGTACAGATGTCCATTGGTGAAATGGAGCAAATTCGCGACTTTTTCAATACGGGACAAAGTGTTCGTAACTATCTGCTGCGGATTCGCCGCAAGACGGCACTTCTGATTGCAGTTAGCTGTCAGTTAGGGGCATTGGCCACACGTGCGCCTGAGCATGTATCTTCCCTGCTGTATACGTACGGATACAATGTGGGGATGGCTTTCCAGATTCAAGATGATGTACTTGATCTGGTAGGTACCGAGAAACAACTTGGCAAGCCACCTGGCAGTGACATGAAGCAAGGGAATATCACGCTTCCTGTACTTTATGCCTTAGAAGAATCCGATCTGCGGGAACCTTTGCTTCAGGAGATTTCCCGTGTCCAGCATGAAGATGGACGGGCAAGTGCATCGGATGCAATTGGAATGATTCGCCAAAGTCAAGGAATTGCTAAAGCAGAAGCCCTTGCTGACCGATATATGAAGAAAGCGCTCGATGCTCTCGATCAGCTACCTAACATCAAGACGACCAAAAACCTGCGTGATATCGCTCATTTTGTGGTTAAACGTACGCATTAAACTTGGTATGATCTTCGACTCTCAGATCGCTCATACCCAAAGATGAACATAACTGTGAGATTCCTCATTGGGAGGATTTGGACATATATGTTACAATCAGAGGGATTGCGTTTACATAGTGATTAACTTTGAACCGTGAGTGAGGAGTGAGCTGATGGATCGTACATTTTTGATGGTGAAGCCGGATGGCGTGCAGCGTGGATTGATCGGTCGAATTATTAGCCGTCTGGAAGACAAGGGATTTAAGTTGGTGGCAGGCAAATTGGTGCAGATGTCTGAGGATCAGGCAAAACGCCATTATGCTGAACATGAGGGTAAACCATTTTTCGATGATTTGGTTCGTTTTATCACATCTGGGCCTGTATTTGCCATGGTGTGGGAAGGGGACGATATTGTGACGCTTGCGCGCATCGTCATCGGAAAAACTAATGTGAAGGAAGCAGCTCCGGGTACCATTCGTGGAGACTTCGCCAGCCACACACCACACAATCTGATTCATGGGGCAGATTCACCGGAAAGTGCTTCCCGTGAAGCAGCAAATTTCTTTGCTTCAGATGAACTGGTGGTATACGACAAGAGCATCGCAGCCTGGTTGTAATTATTAGCCAAAAGGGTGATACACGATGCTGGAGCAAGAACAACTACTAGACCCGGATTACACCGGATTCATTCGTAAAATCAAAGAGAGCACAGGCATTGATCTTGCTCAATACAAGGAAGGCCAGATGAAAAGAAGGCTGACCACACTTCGCAACAAAAACGGGTTTCATACATTTTCTAACTTTTTTGATGCTATGCAGAAAGATAAATCATTGTTCTACGAATTCCTTGATCGTATGACCATTAACGTGTCGGAATTCTGGCGTAATCCCAATCGTTGGGAAGTGCTGCGGGACGAGATCCTGCCTGAGCTGCTGGGATCCAAACGTCGTGTCAAAGTCTGGAGTGCAGCCTGTTCAACAGGTGAAGAACCTTACACACTCGCCATGATTCTGGACACGATGGGCATTTTGAAGGAAAGCTCTATTACGGCAAGTGATCTGGATGAAGGTGCATTGGCCAAAGCCAAGGAAGGGCGTTATATGGAACGCTCGCTTAAGGATGTGCCAAAGGAAACGGCGAACCGTTACTTCAAGCAGGATGGCTTGGTATACCGTATTGATGAGCAACTTAAAAATTCGATCAAGTTCATGAAACAAAATTTGCTGGTGGACCGATTTGACGATGGGTACGATCTGATTGTGTGCCGGAATGTCATGATCTATTTTACCGAGGAAGCCAAAAACCTGTTGTATCACAAATTTGCAGCAAGTTTGCGTCCAGGCGGTATTTTGTTTGTGGGCAGTACGGAGCAGATCTTCTCCCCGGGACAATACGGTCTGGAGACAGCAGAGACATTTTTCTATCGGAAAAAATAACGATAATGGTTGTTCAGCCGTCTGAAGCACATGTACATGTGTTCAGGCGGTTATTTGTATACCAAGTACAACAAAGAGCCGACTTTCTTGTCAAAGCCGGTCAGCTATACTATAATAAGCAAAGAAATTATGGGATTTTAGCAATGTGAAGTTTAACAGTTTAAAGGGGGAACGTATTATGAGTTTACGCTATTTAACCGCAGGGGAGACGCACGGACCCCAATTGACCGCTATTATTGAAGGATTGCCAAGTAATTTGACGATTGATTTTGAAGAACTGAATTTCCAGCTTCACCGCCGACAAAAGGGATATGGCCGTGGACGCCGGATGCAGATCGAGAAGGATCAGGCGAATTTCGTTGGTGGTATCCGTCACGGATATACAACAGGTGCTCCGGTAGCACTGGTTGTTCAAAATAACGACTGGAAACATTGGCAGAATATTATGAATATTGAGCCGATTGAAGGCAGTGACGAAGAGAAACGTCGCGTTCATCGTCCTCGTCCGGGACACGCTGATCTGAACGGTGGACTCAAGTACAATCTCAAAGACTTGCGTAACGTATTGGAGCGCTCCAGTGCACGTGAGACAACGGTACGTGTGGCCTGTGGTGCCATTGCACGTCAATTCCTGGCTGAATTCGGAATCAAGGTAGCTGGACGTGTACTTCGTATTGGTGAGATCGAAGCTCCTTATCAGGACCTTCCGATTGATGAACTGATCGCTGTGACAGAAGCTTCATCTGTACGTGTTACGGATGCTGAGACAGAGAAGAAGATGGAAGCCTACATTGACCAGATTAAACAAGAAGGTGATTCCATCGGAGGAATCGTGGAATGTATCGTTGAAGGTGTACCTATTGGTCTGGGTAGTTATGTTCAATACGATCGCAAGCTGGATGCACGAATTGCTCAAGGCGTAATGTCCATTAATGCATTCAAAGGTGTAGAGATTGGTATCGGATTCGAAGCCGGAGTCATCCGCGGATCACAGGTGCATGATGAGATCATGCATACGGATGAACGTGGCTACCACCGGGCAACGAACCGTTTGGGTGGATTCGAAGGTGGTATGACGAACGGTATGCCAGTGGTTGTACGTGGTGTGATGAAGCCGATCCCAACGTTGTATAAGCCACTGCAAAGTGTCGATATTGATACAAAAGAAGCATTTACGGCTCAGGTTGAGCGTTCAGACGCTTGTGCTGTACCAGCCGCGAGTGTCGTGATGGAGCATGTTGTAGCGTGGGAAATTGCCAAGGCATTCCTGGAGAAATTCGGCGGGGATTCCATGGAAGAGATCCGTGCTAATGTTGCCAGCTATAACGCTCAACTGGAGAATTACTAATATGCGTCAGCTGACGGTACAGTTGGAGGAACGCTCATATCCGATTCTGATTGGTAGCGGCCTATTGGCACAAGCCCCTCAATATTTTGAGCAATATGGCTTAACCAAAAAAAGTCCGTTACTCATCATTACAGATGAAAATGTGGCTCCCAAATACTTGTCAGGTTTGGAGCAAACGCTGCGTACGGCTGGTTATTCAGTCGTATCGGCGGTTGTGCCCTCTGGCGAAACATCGAAATCCCTTTCGGTGTACCAGGATATGATGACTGTTGCTATTGAAGGCAAACTGGATCGGAGTTCTGCGATTCTGGCGCTAGGTGGTGGTGTCGTAGGCGATCTGGCTGGCTTTGTTGCCGCTACATATATGCGTGGAATCAAGTTTGTTCAAGTACCTACAACGATTTTGGCGCATGACAGCAGTGTAGGCGGCAAGGTGGCTGTCAATCATCCGCTGGCTAAAAATATGATCGGTGCATTCCACCAGCCCGAGCTTGTACTTTATGATGTGGACACACTTCAATCCTTGCCGCCACGAGATGTTTCGGCAGGTTTGTCAGAGATGCTGAAGCACGGGCTGATCCGTGATGAGGCTTTTGCACATTGGTGTGAGGAGCATGCGGAAGAGTTGCTTGCGCTTAATCCGGAAGCACTGGGATACGGCTTGGAGCGCGGGTGTGGTATTAAGGCAGAGATTGTATCCAGAGACGAACGTGAGAATGGAGAACGTGCGTTGTTGAACCTGGGACATACGATTGGTCATGCCATTGAAGCGATTGCCGGTTATGGAGAATTCCTGCACGGAGAAGCGATTTCCATCGGTATGGCTGGTTCAGCATTGCTGGGTGAGAAGCTCGGTGCGCCAGCAGGGCTATATGATGATACAGTCCGCATGTTGCGTTCACTTCGCCTTCCGACAACGATGCCTGCGCATCTGGACACGGATGCATTAATGGAAGCGATGATGCATGACAAAAAGTTCCGTGAAGGTCATATGGTGTTCATCGTTCCTGATCGGATTGGGGCTGCAAGAATTGTGAAGGACGTTCCTGTATCGGCAGTTCGGGACGTCATTGAATTGCTCAGGAAGGGAGAATAACAGCAATGGTCACACGGGGAATTCGCGGGGCTACAACAGTCACGCAGAACAACGAAGAACAGATTTTGAAGGAAACAGCTGTATTGTTGCAGGAGATCGTGGATCGCAATGAGATCCAACCGGAAGATATCTGCAGTGTGTGGATTACATTAACTGGGGATCTGGATGCTGCGTTCCCGGCAAAAGCGATCCGCCAGCTGGATGGCTGGGAGCTCGTACCACTCATGTGCGCACTGGAGGTTCCGGTTAAAGGTGCCTTGGCACAGTGCATTCGTTTCATGGTGCATGTGAATACGAACAAAGCTCAGAATGAAATCAACCATGTATATCTGAACGGAGCACAGGCATTACGTCCGGATTTGGCAGCACCTTCTGGCTCATAAGTAATTGGGTTGTCAAACGGAACATAATGATGTATAGTGAGAACCAGTTGAGTAGAGTAGAGATTGAGCTGAGAGCAGCTGAGCTAGTTGAGTATATAGCAGAGTCCAGTGGGTGGTAACCGGGGCAACAGAAACCGGTCAACTGATTCACGGTACGTCGTGCTACGGAATAGGTAACAGGAGCAGGGAAAACAAACGTGTCATAGGACATTTTGTTTTGATATATTTTGTTATAAACACAATTAATGTACATTCCTATATTTCACAAAATATTGGAATGATTAGTTGAAGTGTTATAACTGAATTTATTTACCCGATTGGATGATGTGAGATGCATCCATTCAACGACCTGTGAATAATCCGAGAGCGAAGTATAGGGACTTGTTATTTATGAAACATCACCCTGTTAAATACAGCTTATAACCAAACCTCTACCTGATGGTAGAGGTTTTTTTCATTGTATATTAAATCGTTTCTTCTTCCCCTATAAGTTCAACTAATCTTTTACACAATAACGAAGAGGACAGAAATAACGTGAAGAAGCGAAGCGTTCGCCTAAAAGCTTTCTGAAAGAAAGCTACATCGGAAGCATACACTATCCCCGGATTTTCCCTTTAGAAAGGGAATCAAAAAAATCTGGGGATAACAGCGATCGGAAGGTTGTTCTGTCATCGGAGTGCTCAGTGTAACCTCTTTAGTTGAACTTACCTAAATCTGAAAGGACGTGATCTGATGATAACGCCAAACGTTAATCAAGTACTGAAAATGTCGAATGAGTATAATCTGATTCCGGTAGTCAAACGGATTCTGGCAGATATGGAGACGCCGATTCGAATATTCCGCCGTTATGCTGACAACGACCGGGCATTCCTGTTGGAAAGTGTAGAGGGGGGGATCCAATGGGCGAGATACTCGTTCATCGGTACAGATCCGTTCCTGATGATTTCGGCCAAGAAGGGTCGGATTGTTGTAGAAGAAGCGGGGAAAACGCGTGAATTGCCAGGCAAACCGATCGAAGAACTGAAAGCACTGCTGCGTAAGTATCGCAGTCCCAAAGATGATGAACTGCCACCATTCACAGGAGGGGCAATCGGTTTCTTCGGATATGATCTGCTCTCCTATTATGAGAAGCTTCCGGCTCACGCGCTGGATGACCTGAATATGGATGACATTCGTTTTATGTTCTGCGACCAGATTATTGTGTTTGACCATGTGAAGCAGCAGATGCTGCTCGTCGGTAATGTACACGTCAAGGACGGTGCAACGGATGATGAGATACGTCAAGCGTATGAAGTGACTTCGGAGAAGCTGGAGCAGGCCGCAGAACGCTTGCAGCAGCAAGGACCAGGGGAGAACCTGAATCCGCGTTCCATTCCGGGAGATGTGGAACTGGGGGATATTCGCTCCAACCTCACGAAGGAGCAATTTATCGGTAATGTGGAGCAAGCCAAAGATTACATTCGCGCAGGGGATATTTTTCAAGTGGTATTGTCCCAGCGTTTCCACATTGATACGGAAGTTTCTCCACTTCACGTGTATCGCGTGCTTCGGACTCTGAATCCATCTCCCTATATGTACTATCTCAAAATGGATGATGAGATTATCGTGGGTACTTCGCCTGAAGCGCTGGTCAAAGTGGACGGGAATCGTGTGGAGACACGTCCGATTGCAGGCACACGTCCAAGGGGAGCAACAGAAGCGGAAGATCGTGCACTCGCTGCTGATCTGCTTCAGGATGAGAAAGAACGCGCGGAGCATCTGATGCTGGTTGATTTGGGTCGTAATGATCTGGGCCGGGTATCCAGCTTCGGCAGTGTGAAGTGTGACATGTTCATGGAGATTGAACGGTATTCTCATGTGATGCACATGGTGTCCAACGTTACGGGCGAGCTTAGAGAAGACAAGGACTTTTTCGATGCGTTCCTCTCATGCTTGCCAGCAGGTACCGTATCCGGTGCACCGAAACTGCGTGCAATGGAGATTATCGCTGAACTGGAGAAAGAGGCACGGGGGGCCTATGCAGGAGCAATCGGATACCTTGGTTTCTCGGGTAACATGGACTCCTGTATTACAATTCGTACGATTATTTTCAAAAAAGAAAAAGCATATGTACAGGCCGGAGCGGGAATCGTATGGGATTCTGTGCCTGAGAAGGAATATGAGGAAACAGTTAACAAAGCTAAAGCTTTGCTCAAGGCGATTCGAACAGCAGAAGCTATGTTTCCTGCCAAAGAAAAGGACAACACGTTGAGACTGGCGAATGCAGACTACTTTGTCACACCAGCGGCCGCTAAGAACTGAGAGAGGAGAGACCGGAGATGAACATAAACCCAATAATGAATGAGAACCCTGTAACTCCGATTGCTGAGATTACACGCGAGGATGGTATGAAGAATGGTTTGGCAAAGATTTTGGAGGGCAGCCATCTGGAGCAAGCCGAAGCACGAGATTTGATGTACTCGATTATGAGAGGTGAGGCAACGCCGGCTCAAATCGGAGGTTTGTTAATGGCGCTGCGCATGAAGGGGGAAACGGTGGATGAGATCACCGGATTTGCTGAAGCCATGCGTGGTCAGGGCGGACGAATTCTCACCGATGGCAGCGGTTTGCTGGACACTTGTGGAACAGGCGGATCGGGAATTCATAAATTCAACATTTCCACCGCATCCGCGATCATTGCTTCGGCTGTTTCGGTTCGGGTCGCGAAACACGGCAATCGTTCTGCTTCAGGGAAAGCGGGAAGTGCGGATGTACTAGAGGCACTCGGGGTAAATATCCATCTGAACGGGGAGCAAGCCAGACAATGTCTGGATGATATCGGAATCTGTTTCTGTTTTGCTCAGGTATATCACCCTTCCATGCGACATGCGGCTGGACCGAGGAAAGAACTGGGTGTTCGGACCATTTTCAATATGCTCGGACCGTTAACGAATCCTGCGGGAGCAGATCGCCAATTGCTTGGTCTGTATGATCGCTCCCGGACGCCGATGATTGCTGAAGTACTGAATCGTCTTGGTCTCAAAAGAGCGTTGGTCGTGGCCAGCCATGATGGTCTGGATGAAATCAGCATCTCAGCGCCAACTCAGGTATCTGAACTTCGGAATGGGGAAGTGCACACTTACGATATTGATCCACGTGATATGGGTTTGTCTCTGCATCCGCTCGAAGCGGTACTTGGAGGAGATGCGGCACAGAATGCCGAAATTATTAAGAGGATCTTCCAGGGCGAGCAGAGTGCCTACCGTGATGTCGTTTTGTTGAACGCCGGAGCGTGCATCTATGTATCCGGTCTTGCAGATAACATTGCTGAAGGGGTGACACTTGCCGCAGAAGCGGTAGATTCGGGCAAAGCTGCCGCGAAGCTTGAACAGTTAATTCATACAACGGAGGCGTACAGTCATGTATCTTGATCGAATCGTTGCAACCAAACATAAAGAAGTTGAAGTTCTGGCACAGACATTTAACATGGATGAAGCTATTCAAAAAATCGAACAACTACCTGCAACCCGGGGGTTTGAACAAGCATTATCGAATGGACGCAATCGTAAACTCGGTCTTATTGCTGAAGTAAAGAAGGCGTCGCCATCCAAAGGGTTAATTCGTCCGGATTTTCATCCGGTAGAGATTGCTGTTGCTTATGAGCGAGCCGGTGCAGACTGTATCTCCGTATTAACGGATGTGTCGTATTTTCAAGGGAGCAACGAGTACTTGCAGGCGATTCATCAGGCGGTGAACATTCCGCTATTGCGCAAGGATTTTATTATAGATGAACGACAGATTGCCGAGGCAAGATTGCTGGGTGCGGATGCGGTATTGCTGATTGCCAGCATTCTGACACCAGAACAGATTCGTAAATATCTGGAATTTGCCAAAAATCTGGGGCTGGACGCCTTGATTGAGGTCCACGATCGGACAGAGCTGGAGCAGGTATTGGAGATTCCTCAGGCAACCCTTGTGGGCATCAATAATCGTAATTTGAAAACATTCGAAACGAGTTTGAATACAACTCTGGATTTGATGGAATTGATTCCAAGTGGTGTCACCTTGATCAGCGAAAGTGGTATTGACGGCCCGGAATCAACAGTACCTTTGATCCAGGCCGGTGTTCACGGTATTCTTGTAGGTGAGCACCTCATGCGCAAGGATGATGTCGAGGCAGCTGTATATGATCTGATGGGACCCAAATGATGAATACTTCCATACACGATGGCACAGGCGACAGTAAGTCAGAACTGAGAAAGCCGCTGCCAACGGTCGTAAAAATATGTGGACTTCAGGACGTTGAAGTGCTAAAATCGATGATAAACTTGCCTGTGGATTACATTGGTGTTGTTTTTGCCAAATCACGCCGACGAATTGAACCCGAGCAGGCTGCTGCATTAAGAACGGTGTTGTTCGAATGGTCTGCCTATGATCGGCCGAAGCTTGCGGGTGTATTTGTGAATCCTACGCTCGAAGAGCTGGAACACATTATGGAGATTGCTCACCTGGATGTGATTCAACTGCATGGACAGGAGTCTGCGGAATTTTGCCAGCAGGTGAAGCAGCGGTGGAATGCCGAAGTATTCAAGGTTTTTTCTTTTCCAAAAGATGAAACGGGTCCGGAAGCGGATGATGCAGCCATAAGGGCTCTTGATGCTTACGATAAATTCGTGGATGCGATATTGCTTGATACCCATGATCCTCTATACGGAGGGGGCTCCGGGAAAACGTTTGCCTGGGAGAGAATCCCTGCCTATGCTGAATGGGCGAAAAGGCGCAAAATTTCTCTGTTCGTTGCAGGAGGTTTGCACCCGGACAATGTACAAGAACTAATACAAACATATGCACCTTTCGGCGTCGATGTATCCAGTGGCGTTGAGACTGAAGGTGTGAAGGATATGGTCAAAATTACAGCATTCGTAGAAAGGGTGAAGCAGGCATGACACATCAATTGCCGGATCAACACGGGCGTTTCGGTCACTTCGGAGGCCGCTTTGTACCTGAGACACTAATGAACGCACTTATTGAGTTGGAGGAGGCATATAGCCACTTCTCTGAAGATGAGGAATTCAACAAGGAACTGAACTATCTGCTGAGCGAGTATTCTGGACGTGAAACGCCATTGTATCATGCAGAGCAATTATCACGCCGATTGGGCGGACCGAAAATTTATCTGAAACGCGAAGATCTCAATCATACAGGCGCACACAAAATTAATAACGCCATTGGACAAGGTTTACTTGCCAAACGGATGGGCAAAAAGAAAGTTATTGCCGAAACGGGTGCCGGTCAACATGGTGTTGCAACGGCAACCGTAGCCGCATTGCTTGGACTGGAATGCAAAGTATTTATGGGCGAAGAAGATACAGAGCGTCAGCAGTTAAACGTATTTCGGATGAAGCTGCTAGGCGCAGAAGTGATTCCGGTTACTTCCGGAACACGGACACTGAAGGATGCCGGTAATGAAGCGCTTCGTTACTGGGTCAGCAATGTGGAGGATACGTTCTATGTGCTTGGATCAGTGGTTGGACCTCATCCATATCCAATGATGGTTCGGAATTTCCAACGTGTGATTGGTGATGAGACCCGTCGTCAGATTCAGGAAATCGAAGGACGTTTGCCGGATGTAATTGTTGCAGCTGTCGGTGGAGGAAGTAATGCAATCGGGATGTTCTATCCATTTATAGGTGATCAGGATGTGAAACTTGTTGGCGTTGAAGCCGCAGGCAAAGGGGTCGATACCGAGTATCATGCAGCGACGATGACCAAAGGTACGCATGGTGTATTCCAGGGATCCATGAGTTACCTGTTGCAGGATGAGTATGGACAGGTTCAGCCAGCGCATTCCATCTCGGCCGGACTTGATTATCCGGGTGTTGGTCCGGAGCATTCCTATCTCAAGGATATTGAACGGGCAAAATATGTACCGATCACGGATCAGGAAGCACTAGATGCCCTGCAACTCCTCTGTCGGACGGAAGGAATCATTCCTGCTCTGGAGTCTGCACATGCGGTTGCCCAAGTTGTTAAACTGGCGCCTGAACTCACAGCAGATGATATTGTCGTCATTTGTCTGTCGGGACGTGGAGACAAGGACGTTGAATCGATCATGAAATACACGGGAGGTGACTTGGGATGAATCTGATGGACCAGACCTTCCAGCAATTGAAGCAACAGAATCGCACGGCACTTATTCCATTTTTAACCGTGGGAGACCCGGATGTGGATACAACGATTGATATCATCAAGGAGCTTGAACAGGCCGGAGCGGACATTTTGGAACTGGGTGTTCCCTATTCCGATCCACTGGCAGATGGCCCAGTCATTCAACGTGCTTCCGAACGTGCGCTGAAAAGCCAGATTACCATACGTACTGTTATGGAAACCGCTGCAAAAGCTCGTAAGGCAGGTGTGAAACTGCCGTTTGTACTGTTCACCTATTATAATCCGGTATTGCAGACCGGACTGGATGTATTCTTTGAAGAATTGGTCAAACACGATATTAGTGGCATGATTATTCCGGATCTCCCGATTGAGGAAGCGGAAGAGATGCGACAACGCGCAAATCGTGCCGGTGTACATCTGGTGCCGCTTGTTGCACCTACATCTAATGCACGGATTGAGCGGATTGTGAAGGGAGCCAGCGGTTTTATCTATTGTGTATCTTCCCTTGGAGTAACCGGAGAGAGAGCCTCTTTCTTTGATGGCGTAGAAAGCTTCATTGAGACGGTGAGAAGTCTGACAGACCTCCCAGTAGCGGTAGGTTTCGGTATCTCCAGTCATGAGCAGGTGGCACATTTCTCCCGCATCTGTGATGGTGTTGTTGTAGGTAGTGCCATTGTTCGTCAGGTGGAAGATGCAATTCCTCTGCTTGAAAATCCGGATACGCGTGAAGCAGGACTGTTGCAAATTCGCAACTTTGTGGCACAATTAAAGGGATAGGGATGTCCTGAAAGTACATCCTTTGGACACGTGAGGTACATGCTGATTCGTGTCTACCATTATTTCAATAACAGGAGGCGGTCGGGTTGAAACCGAAATCCCAGATTGTCAATCTGCCTGTGTACCAGCCGGGCAAACCGATTGAAGAAGTGAAACGTGAACTGGGGCTTGAACAAGTCATCAAGCTGGCCTCCAACGAAAACCCGTACGGCAGTTCTCCTGCCGCCCTGGAAGCCATTACGAGAGAAATGAGTAATATAAGCATATACCCAGACGGTAGCTCAGTTGAGCTGACGGGAGTTCTTGCCAAGCATCTTGGCGTGGAACGGAATAACTTAATATTTGGTTGTGGTTCCGATGAGATTATTGCTTTGATCACGAGAGCTTTCTTCTTGCCCGGTGACGAAACCATCATGGCAGATCAGACATTCTCCGTATACAAAAGCAATGCAGATATTGAGGGTGCCGTTACCATCGAAGTGCCTCTGAAAGATGGAACACATGATCTGAGTGCGATGCTTGCGCAAATCAACGACAAAACCAAAGCAGTATGGGTGTGTAATCCAAATAATCCGACAGGTACAATTATCTCCGAGCAGGAACTTACAGCCTTTATGGACCGCGTGCCTGCTCATGTGATGGTCATACTGGACGAAGCTTATTATGAATTTGTAACCGATGAAGCATATCCGCAAAGCGTACCATTGATCGAACGGTATCCAAACTTGGTCATTCTGCGGACATTCTCCAAAATTTACGGTTTGGCTTCGCTCCGCATCGGATATGGCATTGCACGTCCCGAAATTATTGATTTGATTAACCGTGTACGTGAGCCGTTTAACACCTCCCGTTTTGGACAGGTTGCAGCAACGGCTGCACTACTGGATCAGGATTTTGTTCAAGAGTGCTCAAAGCGGAATGCAATGGATCGGGATTTCCTGCAAAATGAATTTACACGGTTGGGATTGTCCTATTTCCCTTCACAGGGTAATTTCATTATGGTTGATCTGAATATGTCTTCGGCAACGGCGTTCCAATCCTTGCTCAAACAAGGCATTATTGTTCGACCAGGATTCAACCTATACCCAACTTACATTCGTGTGTCCGTCGGAACATCAGAGCAGAACCGTGCATTTGTCACGGCACTGGAGAACACGCTGGCTGAGAAGGCGGTAGCACGCCCTTAATACTGGCGATGAAAGAGTGAGGACCCATGAAACTAAAAATTGCAATGATTGGTGTAGGACTCATCGGCGGTTCACTTGCGCTCTGCTTCAAAGGCAAACCAGGTGTAACCGTGATGGGCTACGCCCACTTGGACGAACTGAAGGACAAGTACATAGCGAGCGGTGTAGTGGATGATGCTACGCTCTCTCTGGAAGAAGCGGTAGAAGATGCCGACTTTATTTTTTTGTGCGTTCCCGTAGGTTTGTTAGAATCCTATTTTGAGAAGCTCTCCAAGCTGCCATTGAAAAAAGGATGTATCATCACGGATGTAGGAAGCACTAAGGCTTCCATTGCCGCCTGTGCAGAGCATGTGCGGCTGACTGACGCTTACTTCATTGGTGGTCATCCTATGGCAGGATCGGAGCGTGCGGGCGTAGATGCGGCCTCAGCCGTGTTGTTCGAGAATGCATACTATGTCTTAACCCCTTCAGAACATGTACCTGAGGAAGCCTACAGTAGCTTGTCTGAGCTGCTTGCATATACGCGGGCACAGATCGTGCGTGTGGAACCTCTGCTGCACGATGACATCGTGGGGGCGATTAGTCATCTGCCCCATGTTATTGCTGTAGCGCTGGTGAATCAGGTGCGTGAATATAATGAGTCGAACCCGCTGTATAAAATGCTGGCTGCAGGTGGTTTCCGGGATATTACCCGGATTGCGTCCAGTGATGCGATTGTATGGAGGGATATCTTGCTTAGCAACCGTGATGTACTGCTGGGCCTGCTTAAGGATTGGAATAGCCAGATGACGGCCTTTACGGATATGCTGGAGCATAAGAACGGTGAAGGCATAGAAGAAGCATTCCGTCAGGCCCGAGAGTTCCGCAGTGTATTGCCCGAACGACGCAAAGGCATGATTTCGCCGTTATTTGATCTGTACACGGATGTACAGGATGCACCGGGTATGATCGGTAAGATCGCAACTGAGCTTGGGGCGAATGACATCAACCTGAGCAACTTGGAGATTATCGAAAACCGGGTGGATGTGCCGGGCATTATGCGACTGTCTTTCCGTCAGGAAGAAGATATGGAACGAGCCAAGACATTATTGGATTCCTTAGGTTATCAAGTGTGGATATAAAACGAGAAAGAGGGCGAAAGCCCTCTTTTTTTTTTTGTGAGGTTAAATTGGAGTTGTTATTTGATTTTCGTCACAGATCGAAGAGGGGAATATACAGGATATATGTAAATATCAACATGTAAATATCTTTTAAAGACAAAAAAAAGACCGCTTACAAAAGCGGTCATTGCTCACGTGGAGCAATACAGTTATTGGATAGGAGTGGAGAGAAACCATACTGTACCCTTATTATATGTATACGTTTTCATTTTGTCAACACTTTAAGTAAAATTGTTTGAATTAATTATATCTTTCGGTAATTCAGGATAATAACTCCTTTTTTTTGGCTGCACTAGTTCAAAAAAAATATCACATTTTTGTAACCTTTTCAGTATGTCGTCCGTCTATATAAGAAGGCTTACCAAAAAGGCTCTAAATGAAGTCATGAACGTGAAAATGACTGCATATGAATGACAGGTCGGGTTCTGTGGATAGCAATGGATTTGCCAGGATGATGCAGACCGTTGTACAATAAATACTGTTAATGTAGAAACGTTGGGGAAATTGCCATTACATAGGGGAATTTGGCGGGAAGGCCAGTTATGGTGCTGAACGCTGTTTATATGCGGTGAGAACCGCAACTTTTTTGTGCCTGTTCGGTAATACATGGATAGAGTCGAACGGGGAGAAGCACATGGATGGGCGAGGAGGGGTCGCACTCAAATGACGGATTCCCAGTTGATTCGAGAGATCAAGGAAGGTAACCTGGAGTTATATTCCGAGCTGATGAGTCGTTATCAGCGTAAAATACTGGCTTTCGTATATCATATGTTGAAAAGTTCCAATATGGAGCTGCTTGCGGAAGATCTCTGTTCTGAGACTTTCTATAAGGCGTTCCGCAGTCTGCACTCTTTCCGTGAGGTGGATGCCTCATTCTCAACTTGGTTATATACCATTGCGAGAAATACGGTACTGAGTGAGCTTCGCAAACAGCGCAGCGGAAATGTCCCACTTGAAGAGAGCGGGATTGTCCCCGTTGCTCCTTCGGAGAATGCACCGGAGTATGCTGTACTGCGCAGCGAGCGGGTGATGCTGGTTAGAGATGCGATTAACAACTTGCCAGAGAAGCAACGTTCTGCGATTATACTCCGCGAGTATGATCAACTAGACTACCAGGAGATTGCGAATATTCTTGGGCAGAGCGTCAGTTCTGTGAAATCGCTATTATTCAGAGCAAGATCAAGCGTAAAAACTCAATTGGAACCTTATTTCTTCGAACCGGTGTACGAGCCATATGAAGGGATGAAGAACCGATGAATTGCAATGAAGCCCAGGAACTGTTTGCACTGGTCTGGGACTTGCCGGAAAATCATCCTCAGCGGATTGCATTTCATGCTCATCTCGCTGGTTGTGAAGAGTGCTCCGAGCAGTTTGAGGTCTGGGAAGAAGCCCAGATCTTGCTGCACAGCATCCCGGTTCCAGTGACAGAACAACAGGCAGAGAGAGTGAACCGTAACGTTATGGACCGGATCTATGCGGAGTCTCCATGGCTATTGCCGGAAGAGGCAAAGGTTAATCGTTTCTCTGCTGTAATCCGCAAGCATATGTCTTTGTGGATTGCCGCGTTCCTGGCTATTTTTTTATGCAGCTTTCTGTATATGGCAATGTTTAAGCCAGACGTATCAGAAGCTGAGCAAACCAACGTTGTTGCTACGGGTATTCTGGAGACAGGGGTTGCGGGAAGCGGACCATCTTCGTCTGGAATGTATCAGTACAACATGACTGGAGCGGACAGAGGAAGCATCATAGAACCGTTTGTTGTGAGCATGGGACCTGCTTATCCTCAGTATTGGATGGCCCTGTCTTTACTTGCAATAGGCATGGCTTTATTTTCTCTTGGACGTATGCATCGAACAACGAATAAACGTAAACAAGGTGCGAGTGCATAGGTGTTAACCTTTCGTTCGCCGTGTGGAGAAATGAGGGATGTAAGTGCGAATCGGGCTTATTCGTCACGGTCTTACAGACTGGAATGCCGCGGGCCGTATACAGGGGCAGACTGATATACCTCTGAATGGAGAAGGCCGTAAACAGGCAGAGCAACTGGGAAGACGACTGTTGACGGAAGAATACCAGTGGGACTATATCATCACAAGTGGATTATCGCGGGCACAGGAAACAGGCGAGATTATCTCTAAGCTGTTGAATGTACCTATGCTTGAGCCGGACGCACGGTTGAAAGAAAGGGCTTTTGGTCAGATTGAAGGTCTGACTTCAGAAGAACGGATTGCCCGTTGGGGCAAATCGTGGGACACATTGGACCTAGGACAGGAGCAAATAGCGGATATCCAGACTCGTGCACTGGCATCTGTGGAAGATCTATGGTCTGCCTATCCGGACCAAAACGTGCTCATTGTCACTCACGGAGCTTTTCTGGCCAACCTGTTAACAGCCTTGTTTAAAGATCGGTATACGGAACGTATTGGAAACCTGTCACTGACGATCCTGGAAAAGGAACGTGAAGACTGGAGTCCGCTGTTATATAATTGTACAAGACATCTGTCTTTGGACACAGCGAAACAACCTGAGTAATCCAACTTGGGTTGTTTTTTTGCGTTTTGTGGGGGGAATAAAGACTTTATATGATTTCAATCCTCTCATTTTTCTTCTGATTGACCAACTTAGGGCATAGTATGATTAACAAATTCATTTCATAATTCACTAAAGATATTATGAAATGGATTCAAACATAAAAGATTTCCAAAAAGAGGTTTAGATTATGGGAATTCCGTCAACGATGTTTACAAAACCAATCTATTTCAGGCTCCGAATCAGCAGCCGAAGTAGTTAACGGGCGAGGCGATGGACCCATGAATCTAGCGGATATGCTTACTTTTGCCGATATTGGCCAGCTTAATCGAATAGCAGACTATTACCAATGTGAATGCAAGCCTAACTCCAAACATGAACTCATCCAGAGTATTCTCACTACGTTGGGCAGCAGACCCTTTTTTGAGCAGCAGGTACGTCAACTGAATCAAGCAGATCAGCGCTTCTTGAACAACTTGTTGTTTGATCCTCGCCAGTATTATGGAATGGAAGAACTCATTGCCATAGCCCGTCAATCGATGGACAAAAAGGAGAGTGAGGCTGGCGCCAGTCCACGTGATCTCATCGTTCGCTTCAATAAGAGTGGATGGTTGTTCAATGGCACAACGCAGCAGACCAGGTATTTGTATCAGGTGCCCCAGGATCTGAAATTAAGATTCAGGGATGTGTTATCCACACATCTGCGAGCAGGGATTACCAAAACAACGGAACCACCCATGTATCGGGATGAGTATCATCTCTTAGCAGATGATCTCAAGTTGTTCCTGCAGTTTATCCAACAGCACGAAATTGCCCTTAACGCTGAAGGCATGATGTACCGGCGCTCTCAACAGCAGATTATGGAGCATCTGCACATTAGTGAGGAATTGGTGGGCAAAGGCGGTTGGAGATTCGGATATGGCCGTTCGTTCAAGGATTACCCGGATCGTTTTGCACTTCTCTATGACTATGCATTTCACCATCGGCTGGTTCGTGAGGAGCAAGGCATGCTGAAGTTATCACCAGCTGGAGAAGACAAGCTGGGGGCTGAGAAAACAGCCGAAATGATACAGCTATTTAGGTTTTGGTTAAGATTGTATAAAGGGGCTATTCCCAATCTGTCCTCTATTGTGTATTGGACAGGCGAATGTGCCTTGGAATGGTCAACCTCTGAGTCGCTGTTTCGTCAGATCGGTCCATTCATACAGCCGTTCTATTATGATACGGCTGAGGCCATCTATGATAACAGAATTGTTAAAATGATGTTGCATCTTGGCATGGTCCGTATTGGGGAACATGAGGAAGGCCGGACGATACAAATGACAGCCTGGGGTTCACGTCTTGCTGCATCCTGTCGCTCCATTACAGGAGACATCACACCTATTATGTTTGACAAGTGAAGGACAAGTTGCTAAAATCACTCCCAAATTAAGGAGTGATAATAATGATAATTCCATACAAAGGTCTAGAACCTCGGTTACACTCTTCGGTATATATGGCTGAAGGTGCTAAACTGATTGGTGATTTGAGAATGGGAGAAGAATCTTCCGTCTGGTTCAATGCAGTCCTGCGGGCGGATTTGGCTCCTATTATCATTGGAAAGCGCTGTAATATTCAAGATAACGTTGCAGGGCATGTCAATACTGATCAACCTTTGATTTTGGGAGATGATGTTTCAGTAGGACATACAGCGATCATACATGGTTGTCGAATTGGAACAGGATCATTAATCGGCATGGGAGCCATTCTGCTGAATGGAGCCGACATTGGCGAATATACGCTGATTGGAGCCGGTTCAGTTGTTACTGAGAATAGTGAAATTCCGCCCTATACTCTTGCTTTGGGGACACCTGCCAAAGTGATACGTGAGCTGACTGATGCCGATCTGGAGCGGATGTCGAGAACTTCACTGGGTTATGTTACCAAGGGGAAAGAATATAGGAGCTCTTAAATCCGTTTTGGAGGTGCATCCTATTGGATAAAATGAAAGTTACGTATGAAGTCATGTTGGGGCTGGCAGCTGAGATGGTGTGGGACGAAGCGCTTCGCAAACAGCGGAGCGAGAAGCTCTATTTGGAAATCGATAAAGCGTTAGCTACCGGAGACGAAGTAGCTTTCCGGAGTCTGACGGATGAACTGAGGACCATAAACTGATGGGCTAAATATATCCTTTCTGAGATAAAAGGGAATACGCAGATGCGTGTTTCCTTTTTTGATATGTGAAATTCCAAAATGAATGTCTGGATTTATAAGATATGCTCATATATAATATGGGAATAAAATGGATAGAGAGGGGATATAGGGAATTGAAATTCAGTGAGATGACTCAAGACAGCTGGGCTGAACTGCAACTCTATCTGGATACATGCCTTATTCCATACACAGCTCTTAGCGGTGAGCAGTCGCCGGTTGAAGTTACCGAGGCATTGGAGCGGCTGAGAGATTTTCTGGATCTGGTCGAAATTCCTTTCAAAGGGAGAATCATGACTTATCCAGCCTTTCATTATGCTAATCCGGAATTGTCAATGACATTAAATTCCTTGTCCGCACAGCTTAAATCTTCAGGATTCAAATATGTGGTTATTATGTCATCAGATAGTCAATTGGATGGTGGGGAAATTCCCTCTGCTGATCTGGTTCTGAGTCGTTCCGTATTAACTCATGAGGTCGGAGAAGATGGGATTGCGAGATTTGTAGGAGAAAAGATACGAGAGTTGTGGAAAAAATAGTTTTTGAGGACAAATGTGACAATTTACCAACAATTTTTTAATAACGCTTACAATTGAACCTTAAAAATGTGTGACAAATTCTTGACGGTGTTCTAGGGCTACTATATGATTATGTATGTTCTAGTAAGTCGTGGAATTTATGAAAATGAAAACGTTTGAGAGAGTTGGCTGAAAAAGGGGGTTGGAGACAGTATGAGCAGTGAGCATGACCACCACGAAGCTTCATTGAAATTGCCAAGCCGCATGGAGATGTCACGCAGGCAGTTTTTGACGTACACGCTTGGTGGAGCTACAGCCTACATGGCCGCCGGTGCAATCCTTCCTATGGTCCGTTTTGCGGTGGACCCGATTTTGCAACATAAGGGAGAAGGCACCTCTGTCAAAGTAGCTGAAATCAGCAAAATTACGAATGAGCCTCAAGAATTCACCTTTGAACTTAAACAACAGGATGGTTGGTATCTGAGTAATGCATCGTTAGTGGCGTGGATTCGCAAAGACGAGCAGGGCAAAATTTATGCACTCTCACCTATCTGTAAACATCTGGGATGTACAGTAGGCTGGAACAGTGACAAGCAGTACCCTGACGAGTATCATTGCCCCTGCCATGGCGCGCACTATGACAAGGAAGGGAAGAATCTTGCCGTAGCCCCCAAACCGCTGGATGAGTACGTAGTCAAGGAAGAGCAGGGTTGGGTATATCTGGGCGACATTGTTCCGAACACCCGAGTGAATTAGGAGGCGTGAACGCAGATGTTTAAAAATGTCTATGACTGGATTGACGAGCGTCTCGACATCACGCCAATCTGGCGGGACGTTGCGGATCATGAAGTTCCAGAGCATGTAAATCCGGCTCATCACTTTTCCGCATTCGTGTACTGCTTTGGTGGATTGACGTTCTTTATTACCGTTATTCAGATTCTGTCAGGCATGTTCCTGACCATGTATTACGTACCTGATATTATCAATGCCTACGCAAGTGTGGAGTACCTGCAGACCAAAGTAGCTTTCGGCCAAATTGTTCGCGGCATGCACCACTGGGGAGCCAGTCTGGTTATCGTAATGATGTTCTTACATACGATGCGTGTGTTCTTTACAGGCTCTTACAAGGCACCGCGTGAAATGAACTGGGTTGTCGGCATGCTGATCTTTTTCGTCATGTTGGGCCTGGGGCTGACAGGGTACTTGTTGCCATGGGATAACAAAGCCTATTTTGCAACAAAAGTAACACTGGAGATTGCCAATACGGTTCCTTGGCTGGGACCGATTATTAAAGAATTCCTGCAAGGCGGTACGATTGTCGGTGCACAGACACTAACCCGATTCTTTGCCCTGCACGTATTCTTCCTCCCCGCTGTGCTTCTGGTGCTTCTGGTCGGACACTTTATCATGATCCGCAGACAGGGCATTTCGGGACCACTATAAACGAAAGAAGGGAGGAATCGCAATGGCTCACGGACATAAGAAGGATGATGAGGAAAAGGTTATCTTTGTCGGTGATTCACGGGTCCGTAAAGGTGCGGGATTCATTACCCCGCCTGATTACACGGCGTATCCTGGCAAATCCGAAGCCTTTATTCCGAACTTCCTGCTGAAAGAATGGATGGTTGGTGTCGTTGTATTGGTGGGGATTCTGGTTCTAACGATCTCAGAACCTGCACCTTTGGGATACCCGGCTAATCCAAGCGCATCCGTAATTCCCATGCCGGACTGGTACTTTCTTTTTCTGTATCAGTACTTGAAGTATCCATACGCATCGGGCGATTACGTTCTGCTCGGGGTACTGGGGGTCAGCGGAGTCGCTTTTGGAGCTTTGCTGCTGGCGCCATTTCTGGACACAGGCAAGGAGCGGCGTTTCTATAAACGCCCAATTGCTTCATCACTGATGATTTTGTCGGTCATTTCTGTATTCTACCTGACGAATGTAGCGTGGACGCACTACGAGCATGAGTTGGAAGCGAGTGGACAGAAGCCTGAACATATTCAACGTGAAGAAGAAGCGCTGGAGAGGCGTGAACAGGGGCTTCCACCCGTTTCGAATGCACCCGGACAGCAAGAGGAAGTTGCGATCGTTGAACAGGATGATCCTGCAATGGAAACATACAAGAAGGCCGGGTGTATTGGCTGCCATGCGGCTGATATGAAGGGTGCAAGTGGACCTTCACTTCGGGGTGTGGGTGACAAGCACAGTCAGGAAGAGATTCTGACTATTATCAAAGAAGGTTATAACGAGATGCCTGCGATGTACGACCAAGCGATTGCTCAAGGTGTTACAGATGAAGAGATCACTCATCTGACCGAATGGCTTGCGAAACAGAAAGCAGAACAGTAAAATCGAAATAACCAATGAAACCTGATCGTTTATGCGGTCAGGTTTTTTGAAGTGTTTTTTGGACTGCACTGTATCGTGTGCAATATATGAAGAAGGAAGGGGCAGGGAACGTGGCTTTATCGTTTTTCTGGAGTAGGGAATTTCTGACCAATCGTTATTTCCTGTGGCTATTATTTTGGTGTAATGCGGTAGGCACGGTATACGGATACATCTGGTATGGAGAGCAAATGAAATTGACGCTGGCTGAGCAACCGGTGTGGCAGATCGTATTTGTGCCGGATAGCCCAACAGCGAGTTTGTTTTTTACTTTAGCGTTGTTATGGATCTTGTACCCACCACAGTCCATCATAATCAAACGGATCGGACATGTGATTCAGGCGCTTGCCGTGGTCACATCTGTGAAATATGGCGTATGGGCCGTATCCATTATTTTCGCTGGCTGGATGCAAGGCGGTACACAGCACTGGCAAGACTGGATGTTGATTGCTTCGCATAGTGCGATGGCCATTGAAGCTCTGATTTATGTACGCTTTTTCGGCTTCCGGTGGATTGCCCTTGTCGTTGCAGGTCTCTGGACGCTGTTGAACGATACGATGGATTATACATATGATATTTACCCTTGGTTACCCGCTTCCCTCTATGATCATGTAGATGGTGTGCGTAACTTCACTTTCGGGCTGACGTTGGTGAGTATTCTGTGTGCCTGGTTTGCGCTCAGACAAGCGAAACGAACCTGATATCAGATCTTCTGCTTGTTCTAACGAACGGTCCCCCGCCATACATTGGTGGTGGGAGGGATGTCCATGAAGAGAACGTTCGGGACCAAAACTGGCTTATTGGTGGTATCGTTCATGGCTCTGCTGCTTTGGACGAACTTAGCATATCGTGTATCCGCGCAAAGTGAAGCAATGAAATCGATTTCAGATCAGCAAGTGTCCACAAGCAATTCAATTGCACAACTTAATGAGGAAGCAGCCCTATTGTATCGTCAGGCGCTCGAGAATAATATTGAAGAAGTACGAGGAAGCATTCTGCGTATCAGTAAAAGTCTGGAGCATATCTCCTTTGAGGGACAAACAACAGTCGAGGGCATTCACGCCTTGTCCGAAACCGTAGTTGAAGTAAAACAAGCCGTTGTGAAGGTGAAAAATGACGATGCTTCTCTTCAGCAGTCCTCTGCCAAACTCAGACTTGCAGCAGATAGTCTCGCGAATCCAACCAAGCCTTTATGGCTGCAGTATTATAAAATTGTGAAAAACGATCTGGATGCTTTATCCGCTGCTACAAATCAAGGGCAAACTGCGGCCGTACTGGCAAACCGCTACACCGTTTTGGAGGAGCATTATGAGACAATTCGTCCTGCCGCACTGATTCGCCGTGAACCGTATGAAATTGCTCAGATGGACGCCTGGTTATCTCATACCAAAGGGCTTACCGCTGCAAAGCAGCCTGATCTCGCTCAGTTAAAGAGTATGGTCGGCCACGGAGAGGAACTGGTGAACCAGTTATTTGGTCGCGAAAAAGACGAGAGTGCCTTTGTACCGTTTGTACAGGGCCCTGATCGCAGGGCAGCTGGGCTGCTCATTAGTTCGGTTATTGTTGCGACGTTAAGTTATGCCGGATATCGTAAATATCGTGCACATCAGCAGGGGATTTTTCCTTTTCGGCGCTAAGTGGATATGAACGTGATGGTGTTGTATTTAAAAAAAAGACCTCTGTTCGCATAAACAGCCACGCTAATGGCTCTTCATGTGAACTGAGGTTTTCTTATAGTTCGCACAGTAGGTCAGCTTTCTTTGAAACCTTCTCCATGTACATCGTGAACATCACTGATGATGACAAAAGCTCTGGGATCAATGGAACGTACAATGGTCTGCAGACGTCTGAACTCTTGCCTGGAGATCACGCAGTAGGCCATATGTTTGGCCTGTTTGGAGTACGCACCAATGGCTGGAATCAGAGTAACGCCGCGATCCATATCCCGTGTGATTTGGTCCGCAATCTCGGGTGCGTGGTCACTAATAATCATAAATGCCCGGGCAGAATAGGCACCTTCCTGAATAAAGTCGATGACTTTGGAAGCGATGAATACAGCTACAAGCGTATACAGAATTTTTTCTTTGGGGATGTAGATGAGAGAGAGCCCGATAATGACAAAATCGATGCCCAGTAATACTCGTCCCATACTCCACCCATACTTGCGATTGAGAATACGAGCAATGATGTCTGAACCACCCGTCGTTCCACCCCAACGAAATACGATGCCAAGACCGGCTCCAAGGGTGACACCTGCATAAAGTGCCGCTAACAGTAAGTCATTCTCGGTATGTAATGGTTCAATCCAACCCAGATGAATCAACTTCTCAAACAACCATAGAAAAACGGTCAATGCCCCGATTCCGATACCCGTATAGATCATCTGTCTGCCGCCCAAAATTTTGAGCCCGATCAGGAAGAGGGGAACATTAAGAATCAGGGTCGTAAGTGAAGGTGAGATGCCGAAAGCATAATTGATCAGCACCGTAACCCCGGTGAGACCACCTTCCATAAGCTGGTTGGGGATAATGAAATAGAGGAGCCCAAAGGCATATAAGGCTGTACCCAGCAGGATGGGAAGAACCAATTTAACTTGAACCCAGGTTTTGGCAGTGCTCATAAGATCCCTCGCTGTTGATAAATTAGAATGAAGAAGCGTTCATTCCCATCCTAGTATACCTGTTTATTGATTCTTTAAAAATGATTTGTCGCTGATGATGGTGGAAGTGAATCTAAATAACTGATATTATTAGGAACAAATACGACATCATTTCAAAAGGAGAATCCGTTCTCATGGAGAAAAGCATCGCAGAAATGCAGCGTGAGGTTGATCAGTATATCTCCCAATTCAAGGAGGGGTATTTCAGTCCCCTGGCCATGTTGGCCCGGATGTCTGAAGAGGTCGGGGAGCTTGCCAGGGAAGTGAATCATGAGTTCGGCGAGAAACCGAAGAAATCTTCCGAAGCAGCCAATTCCATTGAACTTGAGCTTGGAGATATTTTATTTATCACGATTTGTTTTGCGAACTCACTGGGAATTGATCTGGCTGAGGCTCACGACAAAGTCATGCATAAATTTAACACCCGCGATGCCAATCGGTGGACTCCCAAAAACACCGATTAGGCGTAGATTACATATGCTGTACCATCACCCGATCGGGGAGGGTCAGCTTAATGATGAAACCGGAAGAATATATACAGCAGGCTTACCGCTGTATATTGCAAAATGATTTTGAGCAGGCGATTCGCTGGTTCGAGTCAGCCATTCACGCTCATCCAAAACATGCGGAGCTACATTATCGCTGTTCCATTACACACGCCCGCAGCAAACATCTCATTCCAGCGCTTGAATATGCGCGTAAGGCGGTTGAATTGTCGCCAGGAATAGAAGAGTATATTTTGCATCTGCAGACATTGGAAGCGAAACAATTGACCTCCAGAGCGAAGTTGCTGTTGGAGCAGGCGGGTAATGCAACACAGGAGCGCTATGTGGAAGCGTCAACGCTTCTGCAAGAAGCGGTCAAACTTGATCCGCTTTCAGTGGAAGCTCATGTGATGCTTGCGCTTGCTTACAGTGATTTGAATGAATTTGACTATGCAATTCAGGCGCTGCGTGAGGCCATTTTGCTGGACCCACAGAATGGGCAGCTGCATCAGATGTTACAGAAAATCAAGCAACGTATGAAATCCATTCAATAAGAATTCATTTTTGCAAAGATTTCTTTTGAGTTGAAATGGATTCAACGATATGAACCAACATAGCGAGGAGATGCAGTCAATATGAGTGAAGTAATCAGAGTTGCCGTGATCGGAGCGGCTGGCCGAATGGGCCGTGAAGTTGTGAAATTGGTACTTCAGGACCCGGAATTGGAGCTTGCAGCGGCTGTCAACCGCTCCGGAGCAGGCACGGATGCAGGAACCCTTGTTGGTTTGCCGGAGTGTGGGGTGCTGGTGACAGATGATATCGAAATGGCGTTTGCTGAAACAAAACCCCAGGTTATGGTTGATTTTACAGTGCCGCAATATGCTTTTACACATACCGAGATTGCGATCCGTCATGGAGTTAGACCTGTCATGGGGGTTACCGGCTTTACGCCGGAGCAGATTGAACAGTTGGACAAGCAATGCCAGGACAAAGGTATCGGTGGCCTTATTGCCCCTAACTTCTCGATCGGTGCCATTCTGATGATGCGATTCGCAGCACAGGCTGCCAAACATATGCCGAATGTGGAGATTATCGAATACCACGGGGATCAGAAGCTGGATGCTCCTTCTGGAACAGCGATCAAAACTGCCGAACTGATTGCTGCCAATCGGGAAGAACTTCGTCAGGGTAACCCGAATGAGGAAGAAACCATTGAAGGGTCACGCGGTGGTTATTACAATGGCTTCCGAATTCACAGTGTACGATTGCCTGGTGTATTCGCACAGCAGGAAGTTGTTTTCGGAGACTATGGACAGTCACTCAAAATTCGGCATGACTCCTACGAGCGCGCAGGTTATATGCCTGGTGTTAAGATTGGTGTGCAAAAGGTTATGGAATATACAGGAATGATCTACGGATTTGACCACTTTATCGACTAAAGGAGATTGTCATGTTAAAAATAGCATTTATCGCCCATGATCGTAAAAAAGAAGAGATGGTTAATTTCGTGACGGCATATGAGCCTGTTTTTACGGACCATCAATTGTATTCTACAGGAACCACAGGCCTTCGTATTATGGAAGGAACGTCTCTGAAGATTCATCGATTCGAATCAGGCCCATTGGGCGGAGATCAACAGATTGGAGCTTTGGTTGCGCAAAATGAGATGGATCTGATTATTTTCCTGCGTGATCCACTGATGGCACAACCTCACGAGCCGGATATTAATGCGTTGTTACGTCTTTGTGATGTGCAGGGAATTCCACTTGCTACCAATATCGCAACCGCTGAGATTCTGGTTAAGGCTCTGGATCGTGGCGATTTTGCCTGGAGAGAGCTGGTACATAAATACAAGCCGGAGGCAGGGTTAAATTCGGGTGATTCCGAATGAGTCTGGATATTCTCATCTTTGGAGCACATGCGGACGATGCGGAGATCGGTATGGGTGGTACGATTGCCAAACATACCGCTGCTGGCTTAAAAGTAGGCGTATGTGATCTGACTCGTGCTGAGATGTCTTCCAATGGAACAGTAGAGCGCAGAACCGAGGAAGCGGAGCAAGCCTCCCGCATCCTCGGTCTTTCGTGTCGAACGAATCTGGGGCTTCCTGATCGCGGCTTGTATCTTACGCCTGAACATGTACAGGCGATAACGGCTGAGATACGGCGTCACGCCCCTCGGATGGTATTTGCTCCCTATTGGGAAGATCGTCATCCGGATCACGTCAATTGCAGCAAGCTTGTGCAGGAGGCTGTATTTAACGCGAAGCTTCGGAACTACATGCCGGACATGCCTGCCGTGCAAGTGAAAGAACTTTATTTTTACTTTATTAATGACATTGGACCTACGGATTTGATTGTAGATATTACGGAACACTATGAGCAAAAAGAAACATCATTGCTCTCTTATCGTTCCCAATTCGAACTGGGAGACGGGGCGGTCTCTACGCCATTGAATCAAGGGTATATTGAACGTGTAAGAGCCCGTGATTCCTTGCTTGGACAACGCAGTCTTATCCCGTTTGCAGAAGGTTTTGCTACAATTACACCTTACGTGGTTCATCACTTTGGCCCTAGCGCCCAATAAACGATTTCACATTTTACGTGTTAATGAGACGAATCGTTTCATTATTCCGTTGCATTATATCAACCTGCATGAAGCGGGAGATCAAAGGAGCGTCCACCGGATGGATAAAAAGCTAAAAATCGGCATCACCTGTTATCCGTCCCTCGGCGGGTCTGGCGTTGTCGCAACGGAGCTGGGCAAATTGCTTGCAGAACAGGGGCATCAGGTCCATTTTATTGCCAACAGTATCCCGTTCAGACTGGGTTCATTCCAGAAAAATATTTTTTATCACGAAGTTGAAGTCAATGATTATTATGTTTTCCGTTATCCTCCGTATGATCTGTCCCTGGCAACAAAGATGGCTCAGGTGGCTAAGTCACAGCAGCTGGATCTGCTGCATGTTCACTATGCTGTGCCACACGCAGTGTGCGCCTTTCTTGCGAAACAGATGGTCGGAGACGGCCTGAAAGTAGTGACGACATTACATGGAACGGATATTACGGTTCTGGCTCAGGATGAATCTCTGAAGGATCTCATTCGGCTTGCCATTAATGAAAGTGACGCGGTCACTGCGGTATCCAAAGATTTGATTCGGGAAACGGTTGAACTTCTGGATATTCAGCGTCCAATCGATCTGACCTATAATTTTATTGACAAACGAATATATTATCCGCGGGATGCTGCCAGTCTGCGAAGAGACTTCGCTGCGCCTGACGAGAAAATATTGATGCACATTTCCAACTTCCGACCGGTGAAGAGAACTCAGGATGTGGTAGAGGTCTTCCGTCAGGTACAGGAACAGGTTCCAGCCAAACTGTTATTTGTAGGTGAAGGGCCTGATTTGCCGAAGATGCAATGGAAAATTAATGATCTCGGCTTAAATGATAAGGTTCATTTCCTTGGCAAACAGGATGATATTGCTCAGGTCATTTCTATGGCAGACGTGTTGATGCTTCCATCGGAGAAGGAAAGTTTTGGACTTGTGGCGCTCGAAGCAATGGCTTGCGGCGTACCCACGATTGGTTCACAAGCCGGAGGAATTCCGGAACTGGTGTTACACGGTAAGACGGGATTCTTATCCGCGATTGGGGATACACAATCCATGGCCGAGAACACCATCCGTTTGTTAACAGACGATCGTTTGGCGGCGGAGTTTAGGGAAGCGTGTCTTCAACGCGCACATCACGATTTTTGCAATGATGCCATTCGGCATGAATATGAACAGATTTATTACCGGGTGCTGGGAAGGGAAGTTCCGAACTTAAAGCCGGTTTGCGGTTAGTCAATTGGTTTGACGAAATTATACTGTGCATACCACAACAGGCAAGAGAAGAGGTGATATGTGGTGGTTCAATGGACACAGGTAGATCGTGAAATGGCAATTCAAAGTGAGAATGTACTCACAACATTAAACAAACATGACTACAAGGCATATTGGGTAGGTGGTTGTGTTCGTGACGAATTGATGGAACGAGTAGTAGACGACATGGATATCACGACATCTGCTTCTCCCCAACAAGTCATGGAATTGTTCGACGACTGTATTCCTACCGGTTTGCAGCACGGAACGGTTACCGTTCGTTCTGGCGGTTATTACTTTGAAGTGACCACGTTTCGAACAGAATCTGAATATCAGGATAACCGCAGACCTGCTGCGGTTCAATTTGTTCAGGATATCAAGGAAGACTTACAGCGGCGTGATTTCACAATGAACGCTCTTGCCATGGACGTCACTGGGTCAATCGTTGACCCGTTTGGTGGGCAGGACGATATCAAGGAAGAGCGAGTCAGATGTGTAGGTTCTGCGATGGAACGATTTGGTGAAGATGCACTGCGGATGCTCCGCTGTGTCCGGTTTGCTTCAGTATTTGATTTCAAAATTGCCCATAATACGTGGAAGGGTCTTGTAAGGCAGAAAGAGCTGCTTCAACATATAGCGATGGAACGGGTACGGACCGAGATGGTAAAAATGATGTCGGGACCGCATCCATTAAGAGGGTTGGAGCTGATATACAGAAGTGATGCACTTGTGCATATCAAAGTGCCAGTAAACTCGGCCCGATTCAACAAGAAGTTGTTATCCAATCTGGAACAGTTGTCAGGTGAGCATGTGTTGCTCCGCTGGTCACTCATTCTGATTGCTGGCGGATATAGCAAGGATGAAGCAGACGTATTATTACGTCAGTGGACATTCTCCAATGAACACCGTGCTCGTATAACAGGAGTCCTTCAGGTGGAGCAGTTGATTCATACTTCCGTTCAGGAGCAGAAGGATACGGTTAGTCTTCGTTCCGATTGGATCGTTACTGTTCTGGCTTGTGGTGTTCAAGCTGCGGATGATTGGCTTCAAATACAGTCTGTACTGCCAGCAAGGTGGCGGAATCAGCCCGAACAGGCAGAAATGCAGGCTGTTTTGGTTCAAGAACTTGCAGCTCAATGGAGTCAATCGATCCCTGTGCATGACTTGAAAGAGCTGGACATCACAGGGGAACAAGTGTTGCAAATGGTGCAACGCAAAGGCGGGCCTTGGCTGGGTCAACTGATGAAACATTTGTTAAGAGAAACGGCGATTGGAACGATAGCGAATCAGCATGAAGCGCTAAGTGCAGAAGTGAAGCGGGTGGTTCAAGATGACCAAGCATGAAGATCTGTTACATATGTTGTTAAATGCAGAAGGACGATTCGTATCGGGTGAAGAGATTAGTCGTAATCTGTCCATCAGTCGAACTGCTGTATGGAAACATGTGAACAAGTTGCGAGACATGGGTTATGAGTTCGAAGCGGTATCCCGCAAAGGATACCGTCTGGTAACGAAACCGGACAGTATTGACGCCACTGCCCTCCAATTGGCACTGGATACAACCGTATTTGGCCGTAAGGCTGTTCTGTTGACCTCGACCTTGTCTACACAAGGGGATGTTCTGAAACTAGCTGAGCAGGGGCAAGCTGAAGGCGCTGTGGTCATCGCGGAAGAACAAACAGGAGGAAGAGGACGTTTCGGTCGACAGTGGTTCTCTCCCCCGGGTAAAGGAATCTGGATGAGTGTGCTGTTGCGCCCTGATCTACCTCTTCAGCATACGCCGCAGCTCACTTTGTTAACAGGAGTGGCTGTATGTCGTGCCGTTCGAGCTTGCACAGGAGCTGATGCAGGCATCAAATGGCCCAATGATCTGTTGATTGATGGACGTAAGGTATGTGGCATATTGCTTGAATCCACGGTGGAAGATCATGAAGTCAGATACTGTATTGCAGGTATAGGCGTTGATGTGAACTTTGATCCAGAGGATTATCCGGAAGATCTGACCGCAATCGCTACTTCGCTCAAGATGGCGACGGGGCAACCTGTTGATCGTACCAAACTTACGGCTGCCATTTTAACCGAGCTGGAACAGTTGTATTTTTTGTATCAAAAAGAAGGATTTGGTGTGATCTCAGCTCTATGGGAGGCCCTGTCCGTATCGATGAATCGAGAGATTACAGTGACGAATCCTCATGGCATCATTGAAGGGAAGGCAATCGGTCTTGACCCTTCAGGAGCACTCCTTGTGGAAAAGCACGATGGAGAACATACACTAGTCATCTCTGGCGAGGTCTCCTGGAAATCGTAAACAATTTGTCGAATTTTCACTGGTAAAATGAACATAAGACGTGAAGTTTGAGCAGAACTTTGGTATACTGTGTTCGTGAGGCGATATCGGCTAATGCAGACCGAATTGCACTCCCGTAACAGTAACCTTTGTTCTGCTTTGATGTGTTTGATATAAGCAGACCGCAGTGCAAGAATGAAATACGTATAAGTGAGTTGTTGGATTCTGCTCTGAGCCGAAGAGGACCGAGACAGAAGGGACGATCGCAAGTGACTCTTTTTTGACTTTTCGGGACTTTTTAGTGGAAAACTAAAAGGTTTTTTTGTTGCGTTTTATTTGAAAAGAAGAAAGGAGCCATGAGAGAAAATGGCAAACAAACAAGCGATGAACATTGTGAAAATGAAAAAATACAAGCAGGATGGCGTGCCGCTTAGCATGATTACGGCTTACGATTATCCAACAGCGCTCCTCGCAGAGGAAGCAGGTATTGATCTGATTCTGGTTGGTGATTCACTCGGTAATGTAGTACTGGGTTATAATTCGACGCTTCCGGTGACCATCGACGACATGGTGTACCACACACGTTCCGTCGTACGCGGTGCTGAGAAAACGTTTATTGTAGCTGATATGCCTTTTATGACGTATCATGGCAGCGTGGATGAGACGCTTAAGGGTGTACGTCGACTGATGCAAGAGGGGCATGCCCATGCGGTCAAAATGGAAGGCGGAGTCGAGATTGCGGACACCGTCAGAGCGGTTGTGCAAGCAGGTGTGCCTGTTCTTGGACATATCGGGCTGACACCTCAATCGGTTAATCAGATCGGCGGTTACCGCATTCAGGGCAAGGATGCAGCGGATGCGAAACGTCTGATGGACGAAGCCAAAGCCCTGGAAGCTGCTGGTGCGTTTGGCATTGTGCTTGAACTGGTGACGGAAGAAGTTGCACGGGCGATCTCGGAGGAATTGTCCATCCCAACCATCGGAATTGGTGCAGGACGGGGCTGTGATGGTCAGGTTCTGGTATTCCACGATGTCGTTCAATACGCCTCTCCGTATACGCCCAAACGTTTTGTCAAAACCTATGGAGATGTGGGTACACTAATCCGAACCAGCATCGAAGCTTACGTGAAAGAAGTTAAAGATCGTTCATTCCCGGCCGAAGAGCATGTATTCAATGCTGCGGATGGTGTTCTGGACCAACTGTACGGACAACGCAAGGAAAAGGTGGGGAGTAACTCATGAAAGTATTACGGACAATCGCAGAGTTAAGACAGGAACTAAGCTTGAAGCGTCAAGCGATTCGGTCCAATGCGTCAGTGGTAGGGCTGGTACCGACAATGGGTTATCTTCATCAAGGGCATGCAAGCTTAATGCAGGTAGCCAGACAACAGAGCGATATCGTGGTATTAAGCATATTTGTTAATCCGATTCAATTTGGCCCTAATGAAGATTTTGACAGCTATCCGCGCGATGAAGCCAGAGATGTGGAAACAGCACGTTCACAAGGAGTGGATATCGTATTTATTCCCTCCGTTGAAGAGATGTATCCACAGGCAACACAGACGACGGTATCTGTCTCCAAACTGACAGAGCGCCTATGTGGCGCTTCCCGTCCAGGACATTTTGATGGAGTAACGACTGTTGTCTCCAAGCTCTTCAATATAGTACAACCACAGCGTGCATTTTTTGGTATGAAAGACGCTCAGCAGGTTGCAGTCATTCAACAGATGGTGAATGATTTGAATATGCCTGTGGACATTGTACCCTGTCCGATTGTTCGCGAAGAGGATGGTCTTGCTCTCAGTTCACGTAATGTCTATCTTAGCGCAGAACAGCGTACACAGGCCTTGGTTCTGTCGAAGGCACTGCGCGCAGCTCAGGAAGCTGCAGATACAGGTGTAGCGATAAACGCCGCAGATATCCGTCGTATTCTGCGTGAGCAGATTGCAACCTCACCGCTTGCAGTGATTGACTATGCGGAGATTCAGGCTTTTCCAAGTCTGGAGCCGCTGTCCGATCTGGAAGAAGTTCAAGGTCGTGATGATCTGCTTATTGCACTTGCGGTAAAATTCGGAAAAACAAGATTGATTGACAATATAAGGTTGCAAAAATCGGAGGTACTGTCCCATGTTTAGAACACTCATGAAATCCAAAATTCACCGGGCTACGGTAACGGAAGCCAACTTGAACTATGTGGGTAGCATTACCATAGATGAAGACTTGATGGAAACATCCGACTTGATGGAAAACGAGAAAGTGCAAATTGTGAACAACAACAATGGTGCACGTCTGGAAACTTATGTGATTCCAGGACCGCGCGGAAGCGGGGTTATATGTCTTAACGGCGCAGCTGCGCGTCTGGTGCAACCTGGAGATAACGTCATTATCATTTCTTACGCCATGATGTCGCAAGAAGAGGCAAATACTCACAAACCAACCGTTGTATTTGTAGATGGACAGAATAAACCTGTACAAACGATGAAGCAGGAAGTCCACGCAACAATTATGTAATCGACTGGTAAGGAGAATGAAATCGGCCCTTGAAGCAAAAAATGAGTACAGGTCACTGCACTAATCCATTTTTTCAAGGGTGGGGATGCAACGATGTTCCAGCATGTTTTCGCAGAAATGAACGACATGTTAGATGAAATTATCAAGAGCTATCCTTCCGCTGAAGGCCTGAACAAACAAGAATTGCTGCAAAAGTGGAACTTGCTCAAGCGGATGAGTGACGGAATGCTGGATGAATGGCTGATGTTTGAAGAAAAGATGAGCCAGGTGAGGGAGCGGGAGATGGATAAGCCTGCTTCCCTTGAGCCGGAACAGGAAGCTGTCACCGCTCTGCCTGAACTCCATCTGGAATGTTTCAGTCGAGGTCAGGGTTATTTCAAATTACAGATGTATCCGCAGGCGATCATGCAGTTCTCCCGGGTTGTGACCGACCATCCGGAGAGTGCATTGACTCGTTTTTACCTGGCGCTCGCGTATCTGAATCTGGAACAAATGACGGAAGCCGGGACACATTTGCAGCAGATTATGTACCTTAAGGGTTCACCTCGCTTGAAGGGACTTGTATGTAACGCCCTGGGCTGTATTCAAGCCAAGCTTGGTAATCCGGAGGCTGCATGTTCACTCTTTGCACAGGCCCTTCAGTATGACCCGACATTGACCGAACCACTGTACAACATGGAAGCATGCAGGTTGAACAGGGGAAAATTGCAATATGCTAATCAGCTGACGACCCTTCATTAAGCGGGAATTCGGCGACAAAAAACGGTGTTCCCTCCTTTGGCATAGCGGCGGGGACACCGCTTTTTTGTCAGTTAATTTTCAAATCCCCTTTTTTTTGCTATGCTGTAACATAGACTGAATGGAAGGGATCGTACATTGCAATGAAATTTGCCGTATTGGATTTCGAAACAACCGGCACGCAGTCCGACGGTGAGATTATACAGGCCGGACTTGCCATCATAGATCATGACAACAGCATAACTCAAATATATAGTTCCTATGTGAACCCTGGTGTCCCGATTCCCCCGTTTATTTCGGGGTTAACGGGTATTACCGATGAAGATGTGGCGGACGCTCCATCACTCGAAGAGATGATGATGGAGATGGTGCCGCTGCTTAACGATGTGGTTCTTGTTGGACACAACGTTGCTTTTGATTTTCACTTTTTGCAGAATGCTCTTGACCGTTGTGGTTATCTGCCCTTCACGGGCCGTATTCTGGATACCATTGATTTTCTGAAGATTACATTCCCATCACTGGGTTCTTATCAACTCGGTTATGTTTCTTCTGAATTTGGATTTCAACATGATCGACCTCATCAGGCAGACAGTGATGCACTGGCGACAGCCTATGTGCTGCTCAAGTGTCTGGATGAGTTAAAGGAATTACCGCTCATAACAATTCAGCGGCTCAGTGACCTGTTTGCACCAGAAGACAGTGACTTGGGCTGGTTCCTGGACGGGATGCGCAGTGAGAAGGAAGCAGAGCCGATTCAGGATCTGGACGGACATACCTATTATCGGCAGCTTGCTCTTAATGTAAGTGATTGGACTGATATTGGTGCACCGCGTGATGAGCGAGAGGGTAACCCCCTCGATGGCGTAAGCTTCGAACAATTTATGGATCAGGTTCGGGAGAACCTGAAGGATACGCTGGATCATTATGAAGAGCGTGAAGCGCAGACTCAGATGTTCAGCAGTGTAAGGCAAGCCCTGGATGAAGAGAAACATCTCTTGATCGAAGCTGGAACAGGTACCGGTAAATCTCTGGGTTATCTGTTGCCAGCGATATACGAAAGTGTGAAACAAGAACAGAAAGTTATGGTCAGCACGCATACGATCAATCTGCAGGAGCAATTGAGAGAGCGGGACATTCCAATGCTGACCCAAGTGGTTCCGTTTCCGTTTAAAGCTGCTGTCTTCAAAGGACGTGGACATTACCTGTGCCTGCGCAAATTCGAACACAAAATCAATAAACGAGAATTCGCCACACCCAAAGAGGATTATTTCACAGCCGCTCAGATGATTGTATGGCTTACACAGACCGAAACTGGAGATGATGAGGAGCTTAACCTTAGCGGGCGCGGAGGCGACTTCTGGGAGACGGTACAGAGCGAATCCGAATCCTGTCTGGGAAGATCCTGTCCATGGTTCCGCAAATGTTTCTATCATCGCGCCAAACATGAGGCCGGGTTGTCCGATATCGTAATTACCAATCACTCCAAATTGTTTACCGATGTGAAAGCAGCGCATCAGTTGTTACCAGCCTATGAGAGTCTTGTAATCGATGAGGCCCATCATCTGGAAGATGTAGCCGGTAAACATCTTGGAATGCACATGAAATATTTCACGCTGGTTCATACACTGACCCGTCTGTTTAAAGACAGTCGTAATGGACAACTGCCTATGCTTCGTTCGCAGTTATCCGGGCATGAAAATTCGGTGCAATGGGGCTCCATGGTGGATCAGATGTTCCCGCTGGCTGTTGAGGTTAAGGAACTGTGGGATCGTATGAGCGATGCCTTGTTCGGTCTTTTGCCTGAACGAAGTGATGCTTCACCGGGCGAGACAGGGCAATTTTCCCTGCGTCTGAAGGCATCTCAGAAACCTGCGAAATGGCAAGAGTTGCAGGATCTGGAGAACCAGATCTATGTGACTCTGGGTGATTTGGTTCGCAAAGGGGACAAATTGCTGCTTGAGGTGAAAGAGGATCAGGATGATTATCAATCGGATAGTCTGATTACGGACATTACAGGACTGCTGAAAGATCTGACCACATTGAAGGAGAATCTGCGATTCTTCATGCGTATGGATGATGCCAAAACGGTGTACTGGATGGAAGCCAGCGGTCAGTTCCGGAGTAAATCTCTCCAGCTGTATGCCGTACCTGTAGATGTCAGTGCACAACTTAAGGATTTGTTTTTTGATAAAAAGAAAAGTGTTGTGCTTACATCGGCTACGCTCTCTGTGGATAAGTCATTCCAGTTCATGATTGAGCAGCTTGGCTTGCAGGAAGCCTCCGAGAATAATCGGCTATTAACATCGATGCTGCCATCACCTTTCAATTACCGCGATCAGGCACTTCTGGTGATTCCGCGTGATTTCCCAAGTGTGAAGGGCAGTGTGGGGGATGCGCACTTTGTTAATATGCTGGTGCAATCCCTCGCAGAGACGGCAATTGCCACGCGTGGACGCATGATGGTTCTGTTTACTTCATACAAGATGCTGCGACAGGTCTATGATCCGTTGAAGGAGGCACTGTCCGGTAACGAAATCTCACTGTTAGGCCAAGGTGTGGACAGTGGAAGTCGTTCCAAATTAACTCGCAGGTTCCAAGATGCCAAAGCAACGGTACTTCTTGGCACAAGTAGCTTCTGGGAGGGTGTAGATATCCCTGGAGAAGCGCTGACCTGTCTCGCTATTGTAAGATTGCCTTTCCAGCCGCCGAATCACCCGTTGGTGGAAGCCAAGAGTGAGTTGCTTCAGGAACAAAAGAAAAATCCGTTCATGAAACTGTCCGTGCCGCAAGCGGTCATTCGTTTCAAACAGGGATTTGGCCGATTGGTGCGTACAGCAAAGGACAGAGGTATTGTCATTGTTTATGATACACGGGTGATTGAAGCGTACTATGGTAAATTCTTTTTATATTCATTACCAGGTCCCAAAATGGAGCATATGCTCACGGAGCAGATGGTTCCACGAATTACCGAGTGGTTAGAGAAACCAGCTAGCCAACAAGAATAATGATTGTTTTGTTCGTTATATCATTGCATGACACGATCGTTTGGCGTTAAACTTTATGAGATATTTCCGTATCCGATTAAAGCAGTTGCACGTAAGAACTTATAACCTAAATTACAAAGAGCATTCTGTATAAAATGTCACGTCTATCTTTCAGTGTATACAGAATGCTTATCTTTTCATCTATTATTTAATCGTGGTCTTAGTAAGGGGGAGCAAGAATGAAATCGGATAAAATTTCGGAAGCGGTGGTACGACGTCTGCCTGTATACTTGCGTTATTTGAGCGAGCTGCATCAGCGCGAGGTGGCTACTGTTTCTTCTCAAGAGCTTGGACAACGGCTGGATCTGAATCCGGCCCAAATTCGAAAAGACCTGGCTTACTTCGGTGATTTTGGTCGTAAAGGGATCGGGTATGATGTATCCTATTTGATCGAGAAAATTCGTCACATTCTCAAAATTGATCAGCAAATTAATGTAGCTCTGGTAGGCGCGGGTAACCTCGGACAGGCCTTATCCAACTACAACGCTTATCTGAAAGACAACATGAAGATTGTTGCTGTATTTGATGCATATGGACCGAAGATTGGTAGTCAAATCAATAGTTTGACGGTAAAACCAATGAATGAATTGACAGAAGCGGTTCAAACGGATAACATCCGCATCGGAATTATTACCGTTCCGGATACGGAAGCTCAAAATGTAGCCGATCAGCTGATTGAATCCGGAATTGAAGCAATCCTTAATTTTGCACCAACAATTCTAAAAACACCGCCGCATATCCGCATTCACCATGCCGACTTTACAACGGATCTGCTTAGTTTGGCCTACTACTTGGAGACTGGAAAGGACGACGAGGAAGATGACAACAAATAGATGGGTAATTCATAATGGCAAATTTGCCGTTAATGAAGGCACAACATGGAATGTGGTTCAAGGATACATGGTTGTTGAGAATGACAAGATTGTGCATATTGGTGAGACATTGCCGGATGGAGACGAAAATTGTGCCAAAGTGGATGGAAAAGGATTGTTCTTCCTGCCGGGTCTGATCAATACGCATGGTCATGCAGCGATGTCGTTGCTTAGAGGGCACGGAGACGATCTTGCGCTGCAAGTATGGTTGCAGGAAAAAATGTGGCCGATGGAAGCAAAAATGACTTCAGAAGACGTATATTGGGGAACTTCGCTATCGGTGCTTGAAATGTTAAAAGGCGGAACTACAGCATTCCTGGACATGTACGATCACATGGATCAAGTGGCCAAAGTTGTGGAACAATCCGGCGTTAGAGCAGCACTGGCGCGCGGTGTAATCGGGCTGTGCTCTGAAGAAGAGCAATTGCGGAAGCTGGAGGAGTCAGCAGCGTTTGCACGGGAGTGGAATGGACAGGCAGATGGTCGCATTACAACCGTAATCTCGCCACACGCACCATATACATGCCCTCCTGACTACATAGAGAAGCTTGTACAGGTCGCGAATGACCTGAACCTTCCTCTTCATACACATATGTCGGAAACGCTTCGTGAAGTGGAACAGAACGTGACAGACTATGGATTGCGTCCTGTAGCACATCTGGAGAAACTGGGCTTTTTCTCCCGTCCATCCCTGGTTGCACATGCGGTACATCTGAATGACGAAGAGATTGAGATTCTGGCTCGTCATGATGTGGCCGTATCCCATAACCCGGGAAGTAACCTGAAACTCGCTTCCGGTGTTGCGCGGGTACCTGCGTTGCTGAAAGCAGGAGTTACCGTGTCACTTGGAACAGACGGACCGGCAAGCAACAATAACCTGGATATGTTTGAAGAAATGCGATTGGCTGCATTGATCCACAAAGGTGTGTCTGGTGATCCGACTGCCGTGCCAGCGGGCGAAGCGTTACTACTCGGAACTTCATATGGTGCTAAATCCATCTTCCTGAACAATACCGGTGCGCTTCAGGTCGGCATGAAGGCTGATTTCATCGCCCTGGACATTGAACAGGCACACTTCTACCCACATACAGACCTGATCTCACATACGATTTATTCGGCCTCTGCCAAAGATGTGGAGCACGTATGGGTGGATGGGAAACAAGTGGTTAAACATGGCGAATGTCTGACGCTGGATGAAGAACGCATTTTACGTGAGTCTCAATTGGCATTTGATGGTTTGCTTGCTCGTTAATTGCATTGCGGAGCATCATAGGGAAAGGAAGTTCGGCTTTTGAAGAAAAAAAAGAAGTGGATATGGATTTCGCTGCTTGCACTGGTTCTGATTCTGTTTGGACTTCAGCGTTATTATGTGTATGTCACACAGGATCAGCGCAAGGAAGAAGCGCTCGCCATACAGGCAGCACAGGAGAAACTGGGCATTACATCTTATGATGAATTGCGTAAATACATCTGGGGAGATAAAGAAGGCTCTGACAACATCTACTGGACCCTGATCGGCAAAAACAAGGATAACCAGGATGTTATGGTCTGGGTTAAATTCGATGCAAACAATCAACCTGCTACAGGTGCTAACGCTATACACAGTGAACTGCTGCAGAATGGCATGTCCGAAGCACAGATACGCAATCGCTTCAGTTCCGAAGTTCCTGCTGGTGAGATTAAACGAATCATGCCCGGAGTTGTGAATGGAATATATGTGTGGCAAGTGTATTATAAAGACGGTACGCATAACCACTATCGGTTTTATCGTTTTAGCAATGGAGAACAGGTGGACCTGGTCTACACACTCCCGAACAGCTAGAACAAATAGATTAACTAAGCTAGAGAATGAAAGAAACGAAAGAACCGGCAGACGGATATCCGACTGAACCGGTTCTTTGTGTTGCCTGTGAACAGTTTTGATTTAAATAGTTAAAATTAATAATTTATTCATATTTTCGCCTTCGAAATTGTATATACGATGTGATATACTCAGATATGTACTCAAAGATACATTCAAAACAAATAGTCCTGTCGAAAATTTTCGCAGGAGTCAATGTGCACATATTCGTATTATATCAATAAGCCAGTAGGTTAGGCTAAAATCTGGGAGGGTAATTCATTTGAAGCTAAAAGTATTGCCTATTGCTTTAACTGCCGTCATTTCAGCCGTTGTGTTGTTTGGAGGTTGGTTTGTGTATCGTCAGGTGGCCGTGCAGAATCCGATTGAAAAGATGGTTACCCAGTACGATGGAGTCAATGATGTTCAATTAACTATTAACCGCAATGACGTACAGTTGAAACTGGATCTGCAACCCGATGTTGATTTGGGCAGACTGGTACAATATATTCACAAAGAAGGACAGAACTTGATTGGAACACGTTCACTAAAGTTGGATGTTGTGGATCATTCCAGTGAAGCACTGGAGAGTTGGTGGGGGGATGCGATGTTTACCGTAGCTCAGGCGATGGAGAACAAGCAATACACCGAGATTACACCAACGTTGTCGAAGATGGCGACAAATGGAATAAAGGTAAATACAGCGATGGATGACAACAATGTATATGTCAGTCTCAGAGACGGAGATGCCAGCAAGTTTATTATTCTGCCGCGTGTGCCCGGTCAGATAGGAGTGTGGCCTAATGCCTAAGTGGACAAAAGAAGTTGCCATTGGATTTTTTCCCGTGTTGATTATTTTTCTTGCTTTTACTGGTGTTAATATTGTTCCGATCCTGATTGCAGCGGTATTTGTCGGAGCTTTGCTGTTCATGATGCAAATGCGGGGCGGGATTACAGTAGGCGCTGCACAGGAACGTAAACGGAAGAAAAAAGGACCTTCCAAGCTTACTTTTGAAGAAATTGGAGGTCAGGACAGTGCCAAGCAGGAGTTGCGTGAAGCGCTGGACTTTCTTATCAAACATGAAGAAATTCGCAAGTTCGGGATTCGCCCATTAAAAGGGATTTTGCTGACAGGCCCTCCAGGGACAGGGAAAACGCTGATGGCCAAAGCTGCTGCCCATTACACTGATTCTGTTTTCGTAGCTGCATCGGGCAGTGAGTTCGTGGAAATGTACGTTGGTGTGGGTGCCAGCAGAATTCGGGATTTGTTCAAGGAAGCGAGAACCCGTGCCACCAAGGAAAATAAAGAAAATGCCATTATATTTATCGATGAAATCGATGTCATCGGGGGGAAACGTGAAGGCGGTCAACAGCGCGAGTATGATCAGACGCTGAATCAGCTCCTGACGGAAATGGATGGAATCTATTCTTCCGATACGCCAAGGATACTGGTTATAGCTGCAACGAACCGCAAAGAAATGCTCGATAGCGCCCTTACGCGTCCGGGACGTTTTGACCGCCACATTCAAGTGGACTTGCCTGATAAGAAGGGCAGAAAGCATATTCTGGAACTGCATGCGGTGAATAAACCTCTGATGAAGGAAGTTAATCTGGAGAAGACAGCCGAAGAATCGTATGGTTTCTCCGGTGCGCAGCTCGAAAGTGTTATGAACGAAGCGGCAATATATGCTATGCGGGACGGGCTGTTAAACATTGAACAGCGGCACTTGTCCCTGGCTATTGATAAAGTCATGATGGGTGAAAAGACAGATCGTGAGTCCAGTGTGGAAGAAAAGAAAAGGGTCGCCATTCATGAATTGGGACATGCCATTATGGCTGAACTTGTTCGTCCAGGCAGTGTAAGCCAGGTCGCACTTAGTCCACGTGGACAGGCTCTCGGATATGTACGTCATAACCCGCAACAGGAACAGTTTCTTTATACCAAGCGCTTTCTGGAAGAGCAGATCATGATTGCACTCGGAGGAGCAGCTGCGGAGGAAATGTACTACGGTGGACGTTCGACAGGTTCACGCAATGACTTCGATCAGGCAACCAGTGTTGTGCAGACGATGATGGCTTCCGGGTTGACTTCACTTGGGATTGTGAACATGGATATGGTCACAACGGAGGAACTCATGCGAGAGAATAAATTAATCCTGCAAGAACTGATGGAACAGACAAAGCGGTTGCTTGAAGAACAACGGACAATTTTCGACAATTCACTCGACATCTTGATTCGTGAGGAAGTATTGTCTGGCGAACAATTTCGTTGTCAATTTCGTGACAGTGCCCTTTTACCAGCATAATTTATTTATGCTGGTTATTTTTTTTTACATTTCACTCGTGCTAAGATATTATTATATGTTGGGTCGAAATTTGTAATTTTCGGCGAACAGGGTACAATAGAGAAATAGAGAACCGAAAGGATGGAGCAGAACCATGTTTTTCAAAAAAATAGGAGTTGTCGGCGGCGGTACGATGGGGCAAGGTATTTCCCAGATGCTCGCAGCCAAAGGACTTGATGTGCTTCTCGTGGAGCATACAACACAAAAGCTGGATCATGCATATGACATGATCGAAACCAATCTGGATAAACAACTGGAGAAATGGGCGATTACAAAAGCGGAGAAGAAATTGATTCTTTCCCGTATTACCAAGGTAGCTCATTTAGCTGAACTTGGAACTTGCGACATGGTCATTGAGACGATTTCAGAGGATCTGGATGCGAAAAAAGCAGTATTCAGCCAACTGGACCAAGTTTGCCCAAGTAATGTCATTCTGGCAAGTAATACATCCACGCTGAGTTTGACCGAGCTTGCAAGCTCGACCAAATACCCAGAGCGTGTTATTGGTATGCACTTTATTCACCCGGTATCCCGGGTTGATCTTGTAGAGATTATTCGTGGACTGAAAACTTCGGATACAACATTCGAAGAGACCAGACGTTTTGTTGAAGAAGTAGCGGACAAAAAAGGAGTCATGATCTATGAATCTCCTGGATTCGTAACTTCCCGTTTGATCTGCCTGTTGATTAACGAAGCGTTGCATGTATTGCAAGAAGGTGTTGCATCTGCTGAAGATATCGATGATGCAATGCGTATCGGATACAACTTCCAACATGGACCACTCGAAATGGCTGACCGTTTCGGATTGGATTCTGTTGAAGCTGCACTCGAAAGAATGTTCCGTGAATTCGGAGAATTGAAATATCGTCCTTCCACGGTCCTGAAGAAAATGGTGCGTGCAGGACACCTGGGTGTCAAAACAGGCGAAGGATTCTTCAAGTACGACAAGGATGGTGACCGACTGTGAAAGTACTCGTAATTAATGCGGGGAGTTCCTCGCTCAAATATCAACTGTATAATATGACTGACGAATCTGTCCTGGCTAAAGGTCTGGTAGAGCGGATCGGAATGGATTCCTCCATTCTGACGCACAAACCAACAGGCCGTGAGGATGTTACAGAAGTTAGTGAAATTTTGGAACACACAACAGCAATCCGTAAAGTCATTGATATTTTGACTCACAAAGAAAATGGCGTACTGGATTCTGTAAGTGAAATTCAAGCTGTTGGACACCGGGTTGTTCACGGTGGTGAAGCATTTAAAGAATCTGCACTGGTAGATGATGCAGCCAAAGCTGAAATTCGTCGTTTGTTCGACTTGGCTCCACTTCATAACCCGGCAGCAATGATGGGTATTCGTGCGGCTGAAGCCAATATGCCGGGTGTTCCACAGGTTATGGTCTTTGATACAGCATTCCATCAAACGATGCCTGAAAAAGCCTATCTGTATGCCATTCCGCGTGTACTTTACAAAAAATATAAAGTACGTCGTTACGGCGCACATGGTACTTCCCATGATTTCGTAAGCAAGGCTGCTGCGGAGTATCTGGATCGTCCAGTGGAGGATCTGAAAATCATCACTTGTCACGTGGGTAACGGCGGCAGTGTAACAGCAGTTAAAGGTGGCGTATCCGTGGATACTTCGATGGGGATGACTCCGCTTGAAGGACTGATGATGGGAACGCGTTCTGGTGACCTTGACCCAGCCATCGTACCTTATGTTATGAACAAGGAAGAACTGAGCGTAAGCGAAGTGAACTCCATGTTGAACAAACATAGTGGATTGCTTGCAATCTCCGGAATCAGCAGTGACATGCGTGAGATTACAGAAGGTATGGAGAATGGTGATGCCAACTCCACACTTGCTTTTGAGATGTACGAATACCGTCTGCGTAAATACATTGGTTCATATGCAGCTGCTATGAACGGTGTAGACGTGATTGTCTTTACGGCTGGTGTAGGTGAGAACTCCGTTGTTCTTCGCCAAAAAGTATGTGAGCAACTCACTTATCTGGGGGTTGAACTGGATGAAGCGCTGAATGCCATTCGTTCTGGCGAACCGCGCCGGATCACAACAGCGAATTCCAAAGTGGATGTTCTCGTTGTGCCAACTAACGAAGAATTGGTCATTGCACGTGATACACACCGAATCGTATTGAATTCTAAGTAATCTAACTGTAAAGTAAATATAGAATGACAAGGAAGTGCAGAGGACAGGCATACGCCTGCCCGCTGCATTTTCAAATTCAGGAATCAAGGGGAGATATGTGCATGAATACGAATTGTGTAATTCGTAATGTGAACGAGCATGTGGGCGAAACCGTAACAATCGGTGCCTGGATTAACAACAAACGTTCCAGCGGTAAAATTCAGTTTTTGCAGCTGCGTGATGGAACCGGATATATTCAAGGGGTTGTTGTAAAAAGTGAAGTCAGTGAAGAAATCTGGAACAATGCCAAGAGTCTAACTCAAGAAAGCTCATTGTATGTTACAGGTATTATTCGTGAAGAACCTCGCAGTGCGTCCGGTTACGAGATGACTGTTACAGGGGTTGAGATCATTCACCTGACTGAAAACTATCCCATCACACCTAAAGAGCACGGTGTTGATTTCTTGATGGACCATCGTCATCTGTGGCTTCGTTCTACGAAGCAACGTGCAGTTATGGTGATTCGTGCAGAGATTATTCGCGCTGTTCAGCAGTTCTTTGATGGTAACGGATTCACACAAGTTGACCCTCCGATTTTGACACCATCGTCTGCGGAAGGTACCACGAACCTGTTCCACATCAAATACTTTGATGAAGATGCTTATCTGACGCAAAGTGGTCAATTGTACATGGAAGCCGCAGCCATGGCGCTGGGCAAAGTATATTCCTTTGGTCCAACATTCCGTGCGGAGAAGTCCAAAACACGTCGCCACTTGATTGAGTTCTGGATGATTGAGCCGGAAATGGCATTTGTAGATCACGAGGAAAGTCTGCGTGTGCAAGAGAAATTTATTGCTCATGTCGTTCAATCCGTGGTGAAAAACTGCCGTGCAGAACTGGAATCCATTGGTCGTGATGTATCCAAACTCGAAGGCATTGTAGCGCCATTCCCAAGAATTACGTATGATGAAGCGATTGAGTTCCTGCATGGACAAGGCTTTGATATTCCTTGGGGAGAAGACTTTGGTGCACCACACGAAACAGCGATTGCTGAGAAGTACAACACACCCGTCTTTATCACACATTACCCTGCAGGAATCAAAGCTTTCTATATGAAACCAGATCCGAATCGTCCAGAAGTTGTTCTCTGTGCGGATATGATTGCACCAGAAGGTTACGGAGAGATTATTGGCGGTTCTCAGCGTATTGATGATCCGGAATTGATGCAACAACGTTTTGAGGAGCACAATCTCTCGGATGAAGCTTACCAATGGTATCTGGATTTGCGTAAATACGGATCGGTTCCTCACTCCGGTTTCGGTCTGGGATTGGAGCGGACGGTAGCATGGATCTGTGGATTGGATCATGTGCGTGAAACAATCGCATTCCCACGTATGCTCTATCGTCTGTACCCTTAATGCTTAACCGAGGAGCGTCTATGGAAGACACCACATCCAAAGCTTGGTTGGATGGAGCAGCTTATGGCATGACTTCGGGTACAGCTCATCTGCCGTATGCCTTGTTACGTTATTATCACCAGCTTGGCCTATCAGATGCAGAAGTACTTCTTCTGATTCAACTGCTAGGGTTCCGTCAGGCGGAGTTCAATGAGTTTCCCACGCTTGAAGAACTTGCAGGGCGCATGGGACTTGCACCTGAGGGTATCGCCAGAATGTTGCAACGTCTGATGAGGGATGGATATATCGCTATCGATGAGCATCGTGACGAGGAACGTGACATCCAGTACGAGCGATATGACTTACATGGATTATATGCTAAGCTTGCAGCGTGCACTGCCGAAGAAGTGGCTGCATTCCGCGCGGAGCAGCAGAGCAGCAGTAAAGCACGTCAAGATTCGAACAGTGTTCAAAAAGAAGAGGAAGAACGGAACATGTTCTCCATCTTTGAAAAAGAATTCGGACGTCCGCTCTCTCCAATGGAGTGTGAGACGATATCCAGCTGGTTGGATCAGGATCGTTACCAGGAGGAATTGATTCTAATGGCTCTGAAGGAAGCGGTTTTTGCAGGCAAAGTACATTTCCGTTATATCGATCGAATACTGCTTGAGTGGAGCCGTAATCGTGTCAAGACCGTTCAAGACGCGAAGGCATACACGCAGCGGTTCCGTAACGGTGGACGTTAATACCAGTGTAGACAGGACAAGAAACAGGCCAGAAGTCATTCTGTGCCTGTTTTTTTTGGATTACAGATTGCATGAGTGATCAGTGACATCAGCCTTTCAGGTAATGAAATTTCTTTTTTCACAAAAATTTGATGGATCACGCAGGGGTTAACACACAAGCTGTCGTCTATTGTATTGGAGAGGAGGGGAGAGTTATTGATGAAGCGCGCGTAATCGAACAAATCCGTCAAGGAGATACATCGCAGATGCGTACTCTGATTGATAAGTATAGCCAGCATGTATATCATGTGGCCTATTCCGTACTCCGGAACGATCAGGAAGCACAGGATGCAGCTCAGGAGGCGTTCATACAGATGTATAAATCTCTCCCCGACTATCGCTCCGAAGGTTTCAAAACGTGGTTAACCCGAATTGCCTTTCACAAAGCGATTGATGCCAAACGCAAGCTGGGCAGGCGAACAGCTGAGGATCTGGGTGGAGAAGAAAAAATAATAAACATACCCGGACGGGATGAAGACGTTCTTACCCGTCTCGTTCGTGAAGAACGTCAGGATCAACTTCGTGAGCGAATTAATCAGTTGCCTGCTCAGCACCGTGACATTATCACTGCGTATTATCTAAGCGAAAAAAATTATGAGCAGATTGCCAGTGACGCACAGGTGGCTGTGAAGACCGTGGAATCCCGTTTGTATCGTGCCCGGCAGTGGATTCGAAAACATTGGAAGGAGGATGATTGGCGTGAGTAAACAGGAGAAGTATACCGCTGAGCAATGGACGGATTATATTGAAGGCCATATGAGTGAAACTCAAGCGAACCAAATGGAACAGCTTCTGATGAAAGACCCGGATGCGATGGACAGTTATCTGGAAGCACTCGGCATCCATGAGGAACTGCCTCCGCTACATGACCCGACAGGGTTTGCGGATTCAGTCATGCATCGGATTGAGGGTATTCAATCCTCCAAGGTACAACGCAAATCCCGTGCTGGACGAAACCGGCGCTGGCTTGAACATAAAGTGTTCCATTACGCGGTAGCGGCCTGTTTGACATTGATCTTCCTCTCGTCTGGACTTTTTGACAAGGTAGCACCATATCACAAGTTCCAGGAAGGCGACCACAGAGGGTCTTTTACGGAGAAATGGACGGAGGCAGCCACAACATGGCTGGATAACTTCAAGCCTAAACCATAAATAGTTTCGCATTGCCTGAAAAGAAAGGATGACGACTGTGCACTCAGATCGTAACAAATTACTCGCATTTCTATTAAACCTGATACCCGGTCTTGGTTTTATGTATTGGGGTCGAGCCACAAGAGCCGTGATCTATCCATTGCTTTTCTTCGGAACAGTTGTTGGCTCATTCATGATAGCAATGGTCTTTAATGAACAAGATTTAATGATTATCGGTGGACTTTTTGCCGCTTTCTTCTGGGGAATCAGCATGCTGGACATCATCATTGTGCTCCTTCGTGCGCCTTCTGCCCGAGATGCTCATTACAGGGGATACGGAGCACATTACGGGCCACAACATCCAGGAGCAGCCTATCAGGGAGTACACATGGGTCAGCAAGGGCCTATGGAGCAGATGAATGAAGAGGAGCTGCATCAGCATCCTGGTAGTGAATATGGTCATCATGAGGGTCCCTATGGTCAACCCATGTATCGAAAAGGCAGTGAGGGTGAACGATTCTTCACCATTTTGCTCTCATTTGTTCCGGGATTGGGCCACCTTCATCTGGGATTGTTGCATCGTGGGTTGTCCTTCCTGATGGCGTTTTTTGGTTCATTTGCCATGATGGTTTTTGTAACATCAATCACTAATGAATCGGTGTTTTTAATGTTCCTGCTCATACTGCCTGTAATATGGGTATACTGCATGTTTGATGCGGTGCAGCATGTCCATCGCAAGCAGGCTGGTGAAGTGCTGCAGGATCGGACATTATTCGAAGAATTGGAAATGGGCAGAGTAGCCGGTAGACGTAGCAAAGTGCTTGCAACGCTGTTATCCGCTTTTCCGGGTGCGGGCCATCTCTATCTGGGATTGCAAAAAAGAGGCATACAACTCATGTTCCTGTTTCTTGCAAGCATCTATGTGCTGGACCTGCTTCATTTATCGCTGTTCCTGTTCATGATTCCGTTGATCTGGTTCTACAGCTTCTTTGACGGCTTACAGTGCTCCAGTCGCTATGGACGCGAGCCTTTGGTTGATCAACCGATCTTCAAGGATTGGGCCCGCCATCAGCGTCTGATAGGATTCGGAATTGCAGCGCTGGGTCTGTATTATCTCGCGATCCGACTTGTCATTCCAAAGCTGAATGAGCTGTTCCCAAATGACTTTATGACGTATGAGATCCGTTCCTATTTGAACACCGTCATTGTATCCTTGCTGCTCATTTTTGGTGGCTTGAAGCTGTTGTTTGGCAAGCAGCGGGGAGCAGGTACAAATCATGCGGTTCATCGGAATGAAGAACAAACAGATAGCCTCTTTTTATTCAAGGATTCGGATGATCGGCTGTAATTTACGATCCAAGTTGGATTAAAAATGACTTACACTGGCACTATGATGACAGAACGACCTTAATCTCTGTTATCCTACAAACCAAAAAACACGCCAAGGGCTATGTATACCAGCCTCAGGCGTGTTTTTGGTTATGCAGCTTTGATTTTGAATAAATGATTGCTATTTCGTAACACCCTTCAGCAGAAGTTGACGGTACATCACTTCGAATAAGAATTCGAAAGCTTCCAGATGACGTTTCGCTTCAAAAGCATTTTTGCCCCACACGTATATGCCGTGATTACGAAGCAAGATTCCTGGCACTTTGGCATCCAGTACATCCGGTACCAATTCCGCAATGGACGGAATGTCTGCAAAATTAGGCAGAACGGGAACACGAATCTCCGCATTTTCTTCCCAGATGTTGAAAGCCTTAATCAGTTCGATGCCTTGAATCGGCACGTGACCCTCTGCTCCAAAGAATTCGCTAATCAGGTTGTTAAACACGGTATGCACGTGGAATACAGCACCGCAGCCGGTCAAACGATAGATTTCACAGTGAATCAACGTCTCGGCACTTGGTTTCAACGTTGTTGTTTCGATCGCTTTGCCGTGCTTGTCCACAAAAAGAAAGTCTTCCGGTGTGCGCAGAGATTTGTCTTTGCCTGAGGCGGTAACCGCAAAATAAAATTGCTCCGGGTCAAAATCTCCTACACGCATCGACAGATTGCCACTTGTTCCGGGGAACCAGTTACGACTGGCGAACAGTGCTTTAATATCAGCCAGTTCTTCAAGGACCTGACGTTTGTGTTCCAATGTAATCTTTTCAAAACCCATCGTTTACAGCACTCCTTGTGTTTGCTTCTGTTTCATATCTTCGATGATATCGTAAAAGGTAGCGAATGGCACATGGTCCACACCAAGTTCAATACACTTGTCTGTCAAAATGGAGCGGGAGTAGACGAGATCGGCGATCTTGGCGCCTTCAAAATCCGTCAGACTGTCTCCAATGAGAATTCGATTATACTGTTCTTCCGGGAAGGTACGAATCACTGTTGTTTTGCACATCCCACAGCCGTTCTCACACGGAGGTTGGCAGGGATTTGGCCATTCAATCCGAATGGTTTCACCCGAGAAGTCAGCTCCGTTGCAATAGACATGATCCTTAGGTATATCGAATGGCGCGAGTAAGGGTTCGATAAAAAAGTCCATGCCACCGCTGGTCACATTGAATTCGATACCTTCGCTGCGAACGTAGTCAAGAAACTCGCTGAATCCTTCACGGATTCCCGCTTGTCCAAGCACAAATTCCACAATTTCATCTTTCCGGGAAGCAGGCAACAGAGCAAACATGGCTCCAACACCTTCACGCAGTGAGATGTTCTGCTCAATCGTGTCTTTCATTATGGCTTCAATGCCCTCAGGCTTGAAATGTTTCATGATCGCTACAATATTGTCCGAGAGGGTAATCGTACCGTCAAAATCACAGAAAATGACTGTTTTTTTATCACTTCTCATCGTTCGCCACCCCACAGATCCAGTGCGCTTTTCAGTTCCGGATGCTCGTTTGCATACTGAGCAAGTGGAATGGAACGCTGAGCTGCCTCAATCGCTTGGATGAATGCACGTCCGCCTGCTTCAGTCCCCATAGGATGCCCATGAATACCGCCGCCAGCATTAACGATGACATCCGTGCCAAAGTCGCGCAAAATAAGTGGTACAAGGCCTGGATGGATACCGGCTGAGGGTACTGGCATACTGGTTCTAACAGGCAAATCAGCTGTCAGTAATTGCTCTGTGATTGCCATATTTTCTTCCTTCGGCATCGTTACTGATCCATAAGGAGAAGGGAAGAGCACCAGATCGGCACCCGCAAGACGCATCAACTGGCCAAGTACAACCGAAGCCGATATGCCGTAATGTGGTGAAGGATACAGTGCACCTGCAAGTGCAGGGTGAGCCATAATGGGCACACTGATATCTGGATCACTGCTGAGTTCATGCAGGACATCATATCCGTAGGACAAGACGTTGAACAACAAGGCATTGGCTCCTGCGCCGATGGCGCGTTCAGCTTGCTCTTTCAGACGAGATGTAGGCCCCGTGAGATTGGTTGCATACAGAAGTTTCTTGCCAGTCTCCTGGCGTGCCTGTTCTGCAGCTTTCATGCAGACCTCGACTCTTTTTTCGATGGGGGTCAATTTATTCTCGAACAGAATCTCATCGTCCTTGATCAGATCAACGCCCCCAAGGGCCTGACGAATAAATTGTTCACGCAGTTCATCTGCATTTAGCCCAATAACTGACTTGAAGATACTCATTAACAGTGGACGGTCGTGTACACCAAGCAGATCACGAACACCAGTCAGTCCAAACTTGGGTCCAGGGAATGCACTAAGGAAACCATCCGAGAAACCAAGTTTTGTCAATTTGATCCGGCCATCCATTGAAATTTTGCCAAAGACGGTCACGAGCAGGGCAGGGATGTCACGACTGAAGTTGACATCAGGATATCCGATAGTAATATCGGCGTAACGCTCACCCGTAGCCATTCCATCAGCTTCATGTACTTCTACGCTTATTACTTCACCCAGATGTTTCTGCATCGCTTCACGCTGGGCTTGCGGTAACTCCGTCCAGCTGCCCACGGTCATGCCAATCGCGATGGACTGAGCCTTCTTGCGAAAGTCTGCATGGTCATCATGCAGACGATATGTGGCTGTGCACATGTTATTCATTTTAAATCCCCTTCCAAAGCAGCTCCCATCTCCCGTGAGCGCTCTGCACAGCGGTTGACGGCTGCGATTACATTTTCAAAGAAATCTCCTTCATCCAGCGTTTTCAGTGCTGCCTGGGTTGCCCCTCCCGGGGATGTTACATCACTACGAAGCTTCATTGGTTCCAAGCCGGTTTGTTGCACCATACGTGACGCGCCCAACACCGTCTGAACGGTGAGATCACGAGCTTGCTGGCTGGATAAACCACCACGAATACCTGCGGCAATCATGGCCTCCATTAAATAGTATACATAAGCAGGGCCGCTTCCGGAAATCCCTGTGAGCACTTCGAGTTTATCTTCAGGCACGATGGTCACGATACCAACCGCTTCAAACATAGTCATCACTATACTGCGCTGTTCATCCGTAATCTCCGCAGAGAAGGCAAGACCCGTTGCACCGAGTCCAATGGTACTGGATGTATTCGGCATGGTTCTGGCGATTGGCTGTTTACGACCGAGCAAGGACTGCATTGTGCGGATCGATAATCCGGCAATGACAGACACGATCAGTTGATCAGGTGATAACAACGGACCGAGTTCACGCAGCGCTGCGGCAGCATCTTTCGGTTTCATACAGAGTACAATGACCGGAGTGGAGGCAAGATGATCCAGAGATTGTGAAGCCGTTCCGGTATGTACTGCATAACGGGTGCTGAGCTCCTCCTGACGTTTCTGGTTGCTGCGGTTCAGCATCGTAATATCCTGAGGACGAACGACTAGGCGGGAGATCAGTCCGCGCACGATGGCCTCAGCCATCGCGCCTGCTCCGTGGAAAGTAATCTTTTGTTGTAGTAACGTCTGTTGCTCTTGACTCATATTTATCGTTCCTCCTATATAACTGGTGCTGAGATATTATTGACGAATCTGTCCATTGCCTGTAATCCGATATTTGGTTGACGTCAGTGCTGGCAGTCCCATCGGTCCACGAGCATGAAGTTTCTGGGTACTGATTCCGATTTCGGCTCCATAGCCAAATTCAAATCCGTCGGTGAAACGTGTGGACGCATTGTGATAGACGGCTGCTGCATCCACATCATGCATGAACCGCTCTGCATGGGCTGTATCCCGCGTTACGATACACTCGGAATGTTTGGTTCCATAATGTGCGATGTGCTGCATCGCTTCGTCCAGACTCTCGACCACACGGATATTCAAAATATAATCGTTGTACTCGGTCGCATAGTCTTCCTCGGTTGCCTCAAGGGCAGAAGGGACAAGACGGCGCACGGTGTCGCAACCTTTCAAGGCCACATTGGCCTCACGGAATTGCTCGGCAAGAGCAGGCAGATGCTCTTCCGCATATGCCGCATGCAGCAGCAACGTTTCCATGGAGTTACATACGGAAGGGCGTTGTGCCTTGGCATTGATGGCAATTTCGGCTGCCATAACCGGATCGGCTGATTCATCCACATAGGTATGACAGATGCCCGCCCCAGTTTCGATAACAGGTACGGTTGCATTGGCAACCACATTACGGATGAGGGAGGCCCCGCCGCGTGGAATGATGACGTCCAGCAGTCCGTTCAACTTGAGCATTTCATCTACGGAAGCACGGTCTGCATCTTCAACCAGTTGCAAAGCATCAGCAGGCATGTCTGTCGTTGTGAGTGCCTGATGCAGCACCTCGACAATTTTACGATTGGAGGACAAGGCTGAGGAGCCGCCGCGCAGAAGGACTGCATTACCTGTTTTGAGACATAATCCGGCTGCGTCTACAGTTACATTTGGACGAGCTTCATAGATGATACCAATCAGGCCAATCGGCACTCTTAATTTTTCAACATGCAATCCGTTTGGACGGGTGAATGTTTCCAAGACTTCACCGACTGGATCAGGCAGATCTGCAATCTGACGTAATCCTTCAGCAATTCCAGCAATGCGCTCCTGATTAAGTGCGAGTCGATCCAGCATGGATTCCGGCGTGCCTTGTTCTCTGCCGCGTTCGAGATCTTCAGCGTTTGCCGTAATGATGGAATCCGTCTCTTTAATCAAAGCATCTGCCATGACACGCAGGGCCGTATTTTTCTGTTCTGTATTCAATCGGTTCAGCTGTGGAACCGTGGCTTGGGCTTTGCTGGCTTTTTCTCTCACTTCACTCATCATAATTCCTCCTCATATATAAAGTTGAGTATTTCAACCACTATATAACTTCTTGTTTATTTTAACGTAATCCATTCGTCTCTATGAATAACCTCAAGCCTATGGATGCTGGCGAGTTGTTTCATCACTTCGCCACTGGGAAGTCCGGCAATGAGTCGAAGCTGGTCATCATCATAATTGACAATACCGCGACCAAGCAGGGTTTCATCCATTCCGATGACCTCTACAACGTCTCCTGCATGAAACGTTCCCAGTACCCGCTTGACTCCTACAGGCAGAAGACTATGCCCCCCATGGACAAGGGCCTCTTCGGCACCGTCATCCACAACGACGGTTCCCAGTGGAGTAGACATGAAGCCCAGCCACTGCTTTTTACGGGATAGGGAGGCGAGTCGTGTCTCAAAGTAAGTGCCTTTGCCCGTGCCATCAACCGCCTGCTGCATATCTCCAGGTTCTTTCACACTTCCTACAAATACGGGTACGCCTCCACGTGTAGCAACCTTGGCTGCATCAACTTTGGATCGCATTCCGCCTGTGCCAACCGATGAGCCTGAACCTCCGGCAAAAGCGTAGATCTCAGCCGTTATTTCGGGGATACGGTCGTAACGTATGGCAGACGGATCTTTACGCGGGTCTGCGGTGTACAGGCCGTTGGTATCCGTAAGTATGATCAGATGTTGTGCCTTCACCAGGTTCGCAACCAATGCGGACAACAGATCGTTATCACCAAACTTCAATTCGTCCACCGATACGGTATCGTTCTCATTGAAAATCGGAATCACTCGCTGTTTGAGCAGCTCCTCCACGGTCATACCTGCATTCCCCATACGTTTACGACTGTGAAAGTCTGTACGCGTTAACAGAATTTGTGCCGTAGTAACGCGGTGCGCTGCAAAAGCCTGTTGATATGCCTGCATCAATAATGCCTGCCCAACGGCCGCTGCAGCTTGTTTCTCATGCAACTGTTTAGGCCGCTGAGGGTAACCGATCTCCCGGAATCCGGCAGCTACCGCTCCAGAGGTGACCAGAAGTACTTCATGACCCTGATCAGCCAATGCTGCAATTTCTCCGGCAAAAAAAGTGATCGCACTGCGATCCAGACCGCCTTCTTCCGTGGTAAGCGAGCTGCTTCCAATCTTAACTACAATACGTGAAGTCATGGTTTCACTTCCTTAAACATGATTAATTAGTGCTTCTGGAGCAGGCTTTAGCGGGTACAAAAAAAACTCCCGCCCTTTAGTTAAAAAGGACGAAAGTTTGTTACTTCCGCGGTACCACCTTTATTGATGATCAGATCATCCGGCTTCATGCCCTGTAACAGAAGGCACTGTCCTGTACGTAACAGGCCGCTCAGGGGTAGGTTTCAGAGAAGTGCCGCGGTAAATTCTTTCAGCAGGGTGGAATTTACTCTCTGGGCGCGACTGATATTCTCTTACTGGTCCCGTCATCACGTTTCGTTCAATATTTCTTATAACATACCATGGAAACTTGGCATATGCAAAGGGGTTATGGTCCTGTAAATTACTTGAATAAGTTCAGCTTGCCAATCCGTTCCACAGCTTCGCGTAATCGGTTTTCATCACTTAGCAGTCCTGCGCGCACATAGCCTTCACCATGCGAACCAAAACCAATACCTGGAGCTACGGCCACCTTGGCTTCCCGCAGTAACAAGTCTGCAAATGAAGCAGAGGTATAACCTGCCGGTACAGGTAACCAGCTGAAGAATGAACCTGCCGGTTTAGAAGCTTGCCAGCCAATCGAGGTAAGAGCGTCATAAAACGCATTACGACGAGATTCGTAACGTGAAACCAGCGAAGTGACACATTCCTGAGATCCAGTAAGTGCTTCCGTTGCCGCAGCTTGAATCCCACCGAAAAGACTGACATAGATATGATCCTGAAGCAGATTAATTTTAGAGACAATCTCTGCATTACCTAGCGCGAATCCAACGCGCCATCCAGCCATATTGTACGTTTTGGATAACGTATAGAACTCAATACCCACCTCTTTGGCACCGGGAGCTTGTAGGAAACTTACTGGACGATGCCCGTCGAAACCAATCGCCCCGTACGCAAAGTCGCTGGCAACGACGATTTGATTTCGAATGGCAAATTCAACTGTATCTTCGTAGAACGAAAGAGGTGCCGTTGCCGAAGTTGGATTGTTGGGATAGTTAAGGAACATCAACTTGGCCTTCTCCCGATCTTCGGCTGTAACAGCTTCATAATCCGGCAGGAATGCATTGGACTCCAGCAAAGGCATAAATGACATGTTTGCTTTGGCGAGTGCAACACCGGACCAGTAATCCGGGTAGCCTGGATCGGGAACGAGAACGGTGTCACCGGGGTTAAGCAGGACCTGAGGTAACTGAACCAGTCCTGTTTTGCCCCCGAACAGAATGGCTACTTCAGTCTCGGGATCCAGATCAACGTTGTAATCTTCCTTATAACGTTTGGCGACAGCTTCCTTCAGGAAAGAGTACCCTCTAAAAGGGGAGTATTTATGGTAGAGAGGATTTTCAGCCGACTCTTGCAGTGTTTTCACAATATGGGGTGGTGTAGGTGTATCCGGGTTCCCCTGACCCAGATTGATCACATCATGTCCACTTGCGATTTCACGATTTACATTTTGAACAAGGGTAGCAAAAAATTGGGTTGGTAGCTGTGTCATTACATCAGAAGTTGGTATCGTAAAGGCTGAACGAGCAGTTGTTTGGTCTGAATGGGTCATTATATTTATCACTCCGGTTATTAAATATGGCCAATAGTTCTCATTAATTTATCACGCCAATCCCGAGCTGTATAGAGGGAAATCCACTTGATTAGACAGTACATAGGAGCAAAGTACGGAGGATTGTACAAAACTGAAAGTGACCATATCGTTTTGTCCATTGAGCTCAGAGAAGCCTTGTTTTATGATAATATCCGATAATGATAATCAATATCATTAAATTATATTGTACAATGCACATGATACAGGGGGAGAAATAGCAATGAAAAAGGGCATACGAAATACGGCAGTACTATTTACGATTACATGGTTATCCATTCTGCTATTGGCTTGTGGAAATCAGGCTACAACACCTGCTGCCGGCGCAGAGGATTCCAAAACAGCCACAGAAACCACAGAAACCACGACTGCGGCGGAAGAGACCAATGAGGGTGAGACCCGGGTATTCAAAGATTGGACTGGGCATGAGGTAGAGGTCCCTGTAAATCCGAAGCGAGTCATCTATCATGGAGAAGTTACCGGGGATTTGCTCGCACTTGGTGTTGTTCCTGTAGGCATACTTCGTCAGGATGGAACTGTATACGATGATCAGGTTGCTCAGGCAGAGGATGTAGGATTTCCGATCAGTGTAGAAAAGGCGCTAGCCTTGAATCCCGATCTGATCATTTTCTCGAACAGTGATGAGGCACAATACGATCAGATCTCAAAAGTTGCACCTACGGTTACATTTGATTCGTTTGGATCAATAGAAGATCGTATGCGTATCCTTGGCGACCTGTTGAACAAAAAGCAAGAAGCCGAGGATTGGATTACGAATCATCAAAAAGCAACAGAAGAGATGTGGAAGCAACTTCATGAGAACGGATTGAAAGAAGGGGAGACTGCTTCGGTATTCACCATGTATCCCGGAAATCGTCTGTTTGTCATGGCGGGTGCAGGATTGCCACAGTTGTTATATGGAAAAGACGGGCTGAAGCCAACTGCGGAAATTCAGAAAATATTGGATCAAGACATGGGATTTGCAGAGATTTCGACTGAGAAATTATCTGAAATTGCCGGTGATCGGATATTTATTCTGGATCCTGTAACCGACGATGCAAAACAATCCACCAAAGAATTACTGGATAGTTCAATCTGGAATAATCTGCCTGCTGTAAAAGAAGGAAACGTGTATCGATTTGATATCGTAAAAGCTTCAAGTGATGCCCTTTCCAGGGAGTGGCTGCTACAAGAGCTGCCAAAACAGATGATCCAATAATTGATGATAAGTTCGTAAGGCGCAATTAACATCTTTGAGTAATGCAGATTTAAAAGTAAAAGGAGCCTTCAACCTTTCGTTGAGCGCTCTTTTTTTGCTGATTAAAGTCATAGCTGGATTATTGACTATCACTCGCTTATAATCAGACCATACAGAATTATTGATAATCATTCTCATTTTAGAAAAACGAGGTGAACCGACATGCAGGCTTTGGATGCCGATGGGGGAGCGTTGTTCTTCTCAGCATTCATGTTTCGGCTGGATCATCTGGTACGAAGAATTGAGCTGCCTGAACAGGTGATGCTGGAAGTTGCTTGCGAGAAACATGCGTTCCTGATCTGCGAGGAAGGGGAGGGGCGTTTATATATTGGAGATGAACAGTATCCGTTTACTACGGGATGTGTTTATCCGCTTTCTCCGGGAGAGGGCTACCAGATTGAACATCGCAATGACTCGGAATTGAAATATTTCGTGATGAACTTTGATGTTATTCATGTGTTGACGGGTGATCCGGAGCTCTATACTCGCCCCGTATTTGTGCATAGAAACCAATTGAATGGCTATCCATATGCTCCGTTAAGTGGGCTGTTGGAACAGATGTATATCATTCGGAACTATAAAACAGACGCCGAATACAGTCATCTGAATGCACAGTTCCAAAAATGGATGGAGATGATCATTACCCGGTACACTTCTCCAAAGACGGAGCAGAGTATGGAAGCAAGGCTACACAGTACAATTCAGTATGTGGACGACCACTATGCTGAAGAAATCACTGTACAGAAACTGGCACGTATTGCGGAGATCAGGCCTGTGCAGTATACGACCCTGTTCAGACAACTCACAGGCCACAAGCCACTCGATTATGTAAATCATGTACGTATTAAACATGCCAAGGAATGGCTTCGCAAATCGGATGAACCACTTCGGGATATTGCGAGCCGGGTGGGGTTTAAGGATGAGTATTATTTCAGCAGGCGTTTTCGCCAAATGACCGGATTATCTCCCCGTCAATATGACAGATCTATTCGGCAGCAGACGTTGGTACAAGATTGGTTGGGGCATGATGTGAATATTCCAGTAAACCCGGAGCGAATAATGTATTACGGAGATTCGGCTGGGGATCTGCTGATGCTGGGCATTCAGATACTGGGAGATCAGACCTATGACGCGGTTGCGCCGGTTAATGTGGAAGCAGCTGTTCAAATGAAGCCAGATTTGATTATTTTTGATAGTAACAACGAACAGCAATATGAACAACTTTCCCGTATTGCACCAACACTCGCATACAATTCACATGCCATGTTGGAAGAGCGAATGCGCAGATTGGGCAATTGGTTTTGCAGACAACCTCAGGCTGAACAATGGCTAACCTCCTATGCGGAGCGTACTGAACATATGTGGGCGAAGATCCATACAGCAATTGAAGCCGGGGAAACGGCATCTGTATTTACATACCACCGGGGTGCACGATTGTTTGTTATGGGCAATATCGGGCTGGCGCCACGACTATATCATCCCATGGGTTTCAGGCCAGTTACCAAAGTGAAGGAAGCACTGGCGGCGGGCAGAGCCTATAAGGAAATTTCGGCTGAAGCAGTGCAACAGTACGCCGGGGATCATGTATTTGTTATGCTGCCTGAGGAAGTCGTGGCAAGACAGGCTACAGAGATGCTGATGAAAAGCCCCAGTTGGAGTGCCCTTCCGGCTGTGCAGAATGGACGGGTGTATCCTGTGGAAGAGTCGACCTGGAATGTGGGTGATGCGCTAACGAGTGATCGATTGCTGACCCTGCTGCCTGAATTGTTGTGTGCAAGTTCATAACAAAAACAGGCTTGCAGTCCTCAGGAGGATCAAGCTATGATAGCAGGTATTACGGTTCAGAGGAGTGCTTGTCATGACAGAAAAACAACAGGGAGAAATGCGTGTAGCCCTGATTCAGGGTGATATTCAGCTCGGAGACCCTGAGGCTAATCATAAACATATGCAGTCGTTGCTTGAACGTGCGGTAGAACAATATCCGGATCTGGGGCTGGCTGTGCTACCTGAGATGTGGAATACCGGATACGCGTTGACGCAAATTCATGAACTCGCTGACCCGGAAGGCCAGAAATCTCGGGAATGGCTGTCTGCTTTTGCTCAGAAACATCAAATTTCCATCGTTGGCGGTTCAATTGCCGAGAAACGGGATGGTCAAATATACAATACAATGTACGCGTATGATCGTGATGGAAAACAGATCACACGATACGATAAATTACATTTGTTCCGTCTGATGGACGAGGAGAAATATTTAAAGCCTGGAGCGGAGCCTGAAATCTTTGAATTACAAAACGGTCTTACAGCGGGTGCTTCGATCTGTTATGATATCCGCTTCCCGGAACTTGCCCGGACACTGGCTTTAAATGGTGCCAAGGCGTTGATTGTACCGGCTGAATGGCCGAAGCCCCGCCTGCACCACTGGCGTACGTTGCTTACGGCAAGAGCGATTGAGAATCAGATGTATGTGATCGCTTGTAACCGTGTGGGTAAAGGGGGAGAGACCGAGTTTTTCGGGCATTCCCTGATCATTGATCCTTGGGGTGAGATTGTCGCAGAAGGTGGCGAAGAGGAAGAGATCGTGACCGGAATTATTCGCCCTTCCTTGGTGGATGAGGTTCGCGGGCGTATTCCCGTATTTGAAGACCGGCGACCTGGTATTTATTTTGGCGAATAATAATAATTGAAATAAAATTCTTCATAAAAGTGTTTATTCTTCCATGACGCGGGTAATGATAACTATCCCGTTACCAAGGAGATGATCAATCAATGGACAACCATGTGAAAGATACGCTCAGGAGACTGGAACAGGATAACACAAGGGAAGATCACTTAAGGGCATTCTTAGAGAATGGAGCAGGAGGCTTATCACCCCCTGATTCAACTGTTCAGGACGAAGGCCGTGTAATGAATCAGCAAAACAGGCTGACAAGCGATCGTAATTTGCGAAAATAAACCACCAGACATGAAATTTTCTTATGTATGTTTCTACGTTAACATTATAAATTAGCATTAAAGTTTAACAACTTAATAAGCAACATTGTACTCTAACCAGTTACTGTGATTGCGATGTAAGAACTTTATCCTGCGGATGCGGGAAACGAATATATGACAAAAGCTTGGCCCATAAGGGTCAAGCTTTTGTTTGGGTTCAATGTGAAATGTCCTCATACCCATAGGAGTAATTTTCTTAGTCTCCCTTTGACAATTCGGCCACAGTTTGTTGAAACGTATGGATGAATGCTTCGGCTGCCTTCGACAGTACTCTGCCTTGACGATAAGCCACAACAAGTGTTCTGCTAGGAGTTGGCTCAGCAAGCGGGACGTACACAGGCACGAATTCACTGCGCGGCGCACGGGCAATGAAGCGTGGAACCAGTGTAATGCCCATGCCAGTGGCGACCAGCGACTGAACAGTTTCAATATTGGTGCTCTCAAACACAACTTGGGGATCAAAACCGGCCTGCTCACAGAGATCAAATGTAAGTTTGCGGAACCCTTGTCCTTTTTTCAATACAACAAAGGGTTCATTCCGAAGCTCTTCAATTCGCACAGGAAGCGGATTCTCCGGATCTGCCCTGCGTGCCAGAGGGTGATTCGGGGGAACCGCCAGATCAATCCGTTCTTCGCCAATGGTTACATAAGACAAGCTTGGTTCTTGTAAAGGAAGAGATAACAGACTTAGATCAGCTTTGCCGCTTGCTGTCAATTTCTCAAGCGTAAGCCCAGAGTCTTCCAACAAGGTGACTTCAATCTCGGGATACGCTTGTTGGAATGCAGGAAGCACATGTGGGAGAAGATGTGAACCCGTGATTGGCATGCTGCCCACAACGACTTTGCCTTTGCGAAGCTGGGAGATGTCTGACATTTCCTGACGTAATAACTCCATGGCATCTACGATCTTCTGAGCTTGCTCAACAAACGTTACACCGGCATGGGTTAACTCTACGGTACTTGTATTACGCTGAAACAACAGTACGCCCAATTCTTTTTCCAATTTGGATAATTGCTGGCTTAATGAAGGCTGGGCAATATGCAGCTTCTCTGCTGCCCGGGAGAAATTGCGTTCGGCCGCAATTTGCAACGTATATTGAAGTTGTCTGAATTCCATCGTCATTGGTCATTCCTTTCGTTATGCCACCATTATATCACTACAGATGAAGAAATCATTCTCTTTGCCTTAACTACCGGTAAACTCATATAGCAGGGAAGGGCTTCTTTATTTTGTATAAAAGCATTGACAGCGAAGAAGCAGGAACGTACTATAAGACTTATGTGATAATGATAATTGTTATCAATTGAAACCTTTGCGATGAGCAGTGGTTTATTTGTCTTTCTCTCATTATAGGTTAAACCTATTACATCTATAGATATTATATCTTGGAACAATGAAGGACAGGGTGATATATTTATGTCATTCAAGAGCTTCAATTTTTAAAGGAAACAGAGGCTCTTCCAAGGACCGAACTTATAATGAGGTGAAAATGATGAGTAAAAAAACGATGTTTGAGAAAATTTGGGAAAATCACGTGATTCATCAAGAAGAAGGCAAACCAAGCATTCTGTATATCGATCTGCATCTGGTGCACGAAGTAACATCTCCGCAGGCATTTGAAGGACTTCGATTGAGCGGACGTAAAGTTCGTCGCCCTGAGCTGACATTTGCAACAATGGACCACAACGTTCCAACCAAAGACCGCTTCAATATTACAGATCCAATCTCCAAACAACAAATTGATACACTTTCGCAAAACTGCCGTGATTTCGGCGTGAAATTGTATGATCTGGACACTATTGATCAAGGCGTTGTGCACGTTATGGGACCTGAACTTGGTCTGACTCACCCGGGTAAAACGATTGTATGTGGTGACAGTCATACATCCACACACGGTGCGTTTGGCGCACTGGCATTCGGAATCGGAACAAGTGAAGTTGAGCACGTTATGGCAACTCAATGTTTGCAACAAGCAAAAGCCAAAACGATGGAAGTTCGTTTTGTCGGCAAACGTAACCCGGGTGTAACCGCGAAGGATATGATCCTCGCAGTTATCGCCAAATACGGTACAGACTTTGCAACAGGTTATGTTATTGAGTACACAGGCGAATCCATCCGTGAGTTGAGCATGGAAGAGCGTATGACGGTCTGCAACATGTCCATCGAAGGTGGAGCAAGAGCAGGATTGATCGCTCCGGACGAAACAACATTCGAATATCTGCGTGGACGTGAATACGTACCAGCGGGTGCAAAGTTTGATGAAGCTGTAGCAGGTTGGAAACAGCTTGTAACCGATGAAGGTGCGGAGTTCGACCATGTGGTTGAAATCGATGTGGAAACATTGATTCCGCAAGTAACTTGGGGAACAAGCCCAGGTATGGGAACCGACATTTCTTCGAAAGTTCCTGTTCCGGCTGAATTGCCTACAGAAAACGAACGCAAAGCGGCTGAAAAAGCGCTTGAATATATGGGACTTGAACCGGGAACACCAATCGCCGAGATTCCAATTGACTATGTATTTATCGGTTCTTGCACCAATGGTCGGATCGAAGATCTGCGTGCGGCAGCAAAAGTGGCTAAAGGTCACACGGTATCCAGTCAGGTTACAGCAATTGTTGTACCAGGCTCAGGACGTGTTAAAATTCAGGCTGAACAAGAAGGATTGGATAAAATCTTTACAGAAGCCGGATTTGAATGGCGTGATGCGGGATGCAGCATGTGTCTGGCAATGAACCCGGATGTATTGAAGCCAGGACAACGTTGTGCTTCGACTTCCAACCGTAACTTTGAAGGACGTCAAGGACGCGGAGGACGTACACATCTGGTATCTCCGGCAATGGCAGCAGCAGCAGCGGTTAAGGGTCACTTTGTTGACGTACGGGACTGGAACTTCAAAACGGAAGCAGCGATCTAAGCTATAACAGACAGAAGGGAGAACGTTTAATATGGAAGAATTCAAAACATTACAAGGCATCGTTGCACCGGTAGACCGGGTCAATGTCGATACAGACGCAATCATTCCGAAACAGTTTCTGAAACGGATTGAACGTACCGGATTTGGACAATTTTTGTTCTACGAATGGCGTTTCGATGAAGAGGGCAACAATAATGCTTCCTTCGAAATGAACAAACCTCGTTATGAAGGGGCATCCATCCTGATCTCACGTGCCAATTTTGGCTGTGGATCTTCCCGTGAGCATGCGCCATGGGCAATTATGGACTATGGATTCCGCTGCGTCATCGCTCCATCTTTTGCAGATATCTTCTATAATAACTGCTTTAAGAATGGAATCCTGCCAATCAAGTTGTCAGAAGAGCAAGTTGAAGACTTGTTCCAACGTACAGCTACACATGAAGGTTATGAGATGAATGTAAATCTGGAAAACAAAACGATTACCGATGCATACGGACTGCACATTGATTTTGATCTGGATGAGCATCGTCGTCAATTCCTGTTGCAAGGACTGGATGATATCGGTCTCACTCTTCAACATGACGATGAAATCGCTGCGTATGAGCAACGCCACGCGGCAAAACTGTTTGGTTAATCGCTAAAGTATGGTATAGCAGAAAGCTTCTGCCTCGCCAAAGGAACTTTGTTCCTGTGGATGAGACAGAGGCTTTTTGTAATTTCAGAAGTAAATTATCTTAATCAGTCATCTATACACACAACTCTTGATTCTTCTTGGTGGAATATTTCAATACGTAATCTTCCTCATTATTCACTTCTAGAGAAGCAATTTTGATTGGAGTATAATCCAAACGCGTCTATCTTTGAGTACAATTGTGTGAGTATCCGCTTCCATCTTAAAGAGTACGTTGATCTAATGATCCGTTTTTTTTGTAATATTACCTATTCCGATATATGTATACTTTTAAGTTACATTAATAGGTGGAATATCATCAATTTATGACATCACTGATACGAAATCGATACACATTCATGTAAAAGAGACTATGTTCTTAAATATGATCTGCTTTTTTATCTTATTTCCGACTGAATATGACAACGTTGTAACCGGATGAAGGGACAATATCTGATAAACTGATTAGTAGATTATGGAAGGTTACATAGACTCATTGATGTTACGCTGTGCAGAGAATCAGGTCGGATGTTCAAAAGACAATAAGAATGGTGGATGAGGTATGAAAAAATGGTCCGCAGCAGTCGTTTTTCTTCTGTTCCTATGTTTATTTCCAGTCATGGCCCATGCAGACACCACTCCCTCGATTGTACTCGACGGTGTAACCATTAACCAGCAGACGGGAGCACCTGCCGAAAATATCGGAAAAACGGTCATGGTTCCGATTCGAATTGTATCCGAGAATCTGGGTTATAAGGTGAAGTGGGAAAAAGCAACCCAGTCAGTCCAGGTTCAAAAAGGAAACAGCACGATTCTAATGACTGCTGGTAAAGATGCAGCTACAGTGAATGGAAACGTGGTGACTCTGGATTCGCCTCCACTGATCAAACAGGGAACAACGCTTGTTCCGTTACGCTTTGTTGGAGAAGGCATGGGTCTGCGTGTTGGTTGGGACAATGGAACCAAGACAGTAAGCCTATATAGTGTTCCTCCCGTAGTTGGAACAGAAGGTGACAGTGACCCCGTCGAGGCTCCTGTACCGGATGGTCTGACAGAGCTTCAAGGGATCAGCTTCAGCGGAGATCGCTTGATTGTAGCAACAAACGGTAATATCAGTCCCAAAGTATCCAGTCTGGGTGGGCCAGACCGTATTATTGTTGATCTGCCTTCAGCCACATTCTCTCAGGAATTCATTCAGGGACAAGCCACTAACGCGGATGGTAGTGGACAGATTCTTGTTACGGATTCATCGTTAGTTTCCAAAGTCCGGTATGCCATGTTCAGTAAATCACCTTCTACCGTGCGCGTCGTTCTGGATCTGAGTCAGACGGCTACAGCCAAATGGTCTGTTGGAGATAACAATGTCTTGCTCGTTGACCTTACAGCCACGAGTGGAGAGCCTACAAGCCAACCGGCCGTACCTACGAATGACGGCAAAACCATTGTGGTTATTGATCCGGGACATGGTGGTCGTCAATCTGGTGCAGTAAGTTTGTCAGGAGCCTATGAGAAGGATTTCAATCTGGCTGTAGGGCTAAAGGTACAGGCCATCCTTCAACAATACAACAATATTCAAACGGTCATTACACGCCAGGATGATACAGAGCTTTCGCTCAAACAACGAGTGGATATTGCTGAATTGAATCAGGCAGATGTTTTTGTGTCCATTCATGGAAACAAATTCACAACCCCCGTACCAAACGGCGTTGAAACGCTTTACAGTCGCAAGGAAAGCAAGACTTTGGCTGATACTCTTCACAAATATGTATTGCCGATAACAGGACTCAAGGATCGTGGGGTTAAAACGGCTAGTCTACATGTGACCCGTGAAACAACCATGCCTGCTGTGTTGCTTGAATTAGGTTTTTTAAGTAACCCTACAGATGAAGCAGTCATGCTGACAGAAGAATACCAGGACAAATGTGCACAGGCGATTGTGGACGGAATCGTTGAATTTTTGGGACTGTAAAGTGAATTGTGCGCAAATATGAAGGTTAGGATAGTACGTTGTTTAGAGATGTGTATTTGATAAATAAGGAAAAAATAAGACATTAAAATGTAAAAAAAGCTTGATCTGACAACGTTTTTTTTCTGTTACGTTGGAATATATTCGCAACTTTTGAGAGTGAGGGGCGTCTAATAGGTGTCTGGTAATGCCCAAACGGTCAGTCGGAGTTGGAAAATGACAACATGCGGCAAAAAAATATGAGAATGGTAGGGGTGAAGGATGAAGAAGTTCGGTTTTTTGGTACTGTTATTTGTCTTTGGGCTCGTATTCCCGGGCTATAGTCATGCAGCAACAGACACGAAAATTATCCTAGACGGAAAAGAAATCGTACAGCCATCGGATACAAAGGCGGAAATTATCAACAGCAAGGTGATGGTTCCGATCCGGGTTGTGTCCGAGAATCTTGGGTATAGCGTGGAGTGGAGGCAGCAAACGCAAACGGTGACTATCAGCAAAGACAACACTGCCATGCAGATGATTGTTGGACAGAAGACGGCAACGGTGAACGGCAGTAACGTAAACCTGGATGCCCCGCCACTCGTGAAAAACGGTACTACACTCGTCCCTCTCCGATTTATTGGTGAGGAAATGGGACTTAAGGTGGGTTGGAACAACACCACGAAGACGGTAACATTAGTTACCCAGAATTCAGGTTCCGGAAACGGGACAACCACTCCTCCGAACTCTGGCAATAATGGCGGGGGATCGGATCAGGAAGGTCTTGTACTGGTGAACGGCATCAGCTTCAGCGACAACCGCTTCATGATTGCAACAAGCGGAAGTACGAAGCCGAACGTCTTCACGATGACAGGACCAGATCGAATCGTTATAGACTTGCCGAATACCGCATTTGCTGATTCGTTCAGTGAAGGACAGGCTCTAGACAGCAACCAGAATGGACAACTCGTCGTTAGCGGCTATCCGGATGTGTCTAAGATTCGTTACTCGTTATACAGCAACAGTCCATCTACACTTCGTTTTGTGATTGATCTGTCCAGTTCGAAAGGGTACAGTGTGCAAAATGATTCCGGACTGATCATGATTAACCTCGACAATCAAAGTGGTACACCTGCTCCTCCAGTTGGTAATAATGGCAAAAAAGTTGTCGTTATCGATGCAGGTCACGGAGATCATGATCCTGGGGCAATCGGTGTAACGGGTAAACGTGAAAAAGACTTCAATCTGGCAATGGCTCTGAAAGTGGAAGCCTTGTTGAAAAAAGAATCCAAAATTGACGTTGTGTTAACGCGCAGCGATGATACATTCTTGGCATTGAAAGAACGTGTGAAGATTGCACAAGACATAAAAGCGGATATCTTCATCTCCATTCATGCTAACAGTGGCCCTACTGCTGCGAACGGTGTAGAGACATTTTATACACGCTCCAACAGCAAAGCACTTGCTACAGTGATGCACAAGTATCTTTTGCAGTCTTCCGGACTGAAAGATCGTGGAGTGAAAACGGCAAGTCTCCATGTTACCCGTGAAACGACAATGCCAGCAGTTCTGCTGGAAGGTGGATTCCTTAGCAATAAGAGCGACGAAGCAGCCCTGTTCACGGAGAGTTTCCAAAACAGTGTAGCCAAAGGTATTGTCGCAGGAATCAAGGAGTATCTGGGAATTCAATAAGGGACAAGCCCTTATGTTGAGGAGGCGGAGTTAGAATGAACAAGAAAATATGGATTGCAGCCTTGCTGGTAACGGTTATGGCAGTTGCTGCTGGATGTGGAAGCAAGCCAACAGCTGCTCCGAATCAGACGCAAGGCGCAGGAACTGAAAACAATGTGACCGAGGTTGAAGGCGAAACAATTACCGAACCGGTAACTGCTGAACCTGAAGAGAACACAACACCTACAGAATCCACGGAAGGCAGTTCGGAGGAAACAACTACAACTACTCCGCCAAGCGAAACGTCTACGGATAAGCCCGCAACTTCCGATAGTAATGAAAAGAAAACGATCACTGTATTCTACACGGATGAAGAAGAACTGGAGTTGCACAAAGCTTCGGCAGAGATTTCATACGCATCGGATGATGCCAAATATAAGGCTGCCTTTGAATCACTGCAACAGAGCAAAGACAGTAAACTTGTTCCACTGTGGTCTAAAGAAATTGAATTGAAGTCTGTTCAGTTCAAGGATGGGGCTCTTACGCTGGATATTCATATGCCAGATACGGCACGTCTTGGAGCAGGTGGAGAATCTTATGCGTTGGATGCTCTAAAACAAACATTCTTCCAGTTTGATGAAGTGAAATCACTTGATTTACTGGTGGATGGTCAACAGACCGAGAGTCTGATGGGCCATGTGGATCTTGAACATCCAATGACAAGATCCGAATAGGCTGTACAGCATGCTGTTGTACCGTGAATCCAGGGAATATGGGTCGTTTTACATGAGAGAGGGGAATCATAGGTGACTTTTAAATATAACAATCCATCACACTCTAAAAAAGTAGTATCAGCCGTGCTTGCAGGCATGATGGCCCTTAGCGCCGGCGGAGCTGCCATGGCAGCAGAATCAACAGAAACAGGGCAGGGTCAGACTGCTGCAATAACAAATACGGCTGCACCAGCTGGTTTGTTCAGTGACATCAAGGTCGGATACTGGGCTGAGAAACATGTATACAAACTGGCATATCAAGGCATTCTTCTCGGTAACAACGGCCTGTTTCGTCCAGGAGACGCGGTAACACAGCAAGAAGCTGTAACGATGGCAATCCGTTTTATGAATCAAGAGGACCAGTTGAATACCGACACGGCTGCGGCATTACCGACAAACATGGAAGTGGGAAATTATTTCAAGCCATATGTCGCGCTGGCACTTCAACTGGGACTGATTGACAAAACGGAAGAATCAACGGTGGATGTATCCAAGACCTCCTGGGGGCAAAAGCCTGCTTCACGGGAATGGATTACGAAATTGTTAATCCGCTCATTGGACAAGGATGCTGAAGCAAAGGCACAGAACAATCAATCTACCGGATTTGCTGATAATGCAAGTATCTCCGAAAGTGGTAAAGGTTATGTCAATCTGGCTGTTAGCCTGGATCTGGCCAAAGGTGTGGAAGGTAACAAATTCAATCCAACCGGTTCCGTAACCCGTGCTCAACTCGCTACTTTCTTCAGTCGTGGCGAATCGTTAACGGATACGAAGTACCCGAACACATCCACGGGTTATGTGACTGGATTGAAAGATGGGCAGATCACGCTGGTTGTGGACGGCAAAGCCGTTAACTTCGCAGTGAACAGCAGTACGCCTTACTTTACGAAAGACAGTGAAACTCGTGCTTCATCCACAGATGTGAAGCTGTATACAAAAGTTATGGTTGTAGGTTCGGCAGGTGGGGCTTCCTATGTGGAAGTCGTTGATGCTACACCACAGGTGGAGAGCGTTGAAGGTACATTTGCACGTTCATTGTCTGGTAATAAAATTGGTATCTTTGTGGGCGAAAATTACGAAACGTACAGTTATGATGAGGCAACTGCATTCATCGATCAGAATGGTAATGCAATCAAACTGTCCGATATTACGGCAGATAGCATCATCGAAGTACAGCGCGAGACGTTCTCGGCTGACAAAAAAACAGTAGCGATTCGTGTGAAATCCGGCATTGTTAACAAAAGTGACAATGGTGTAATTGCTGAAGTATCCACTTCTGGAAAAACAATTAAACTTGTCAATGCAGCGGGTGCTACCGAGCAATTTGCATACAATGACAACCTGCTTATCACATATCAAAACCGTATCCTGTCAGTGGCAGATCTCAAAGCCGGCAGTGCCGTGAAATACACCGTTAAGGACAGTGTTCTGCAAACGATCGTATTATCTCAAGGTGTGGAGCAATCTGTACGCGGGACATTGGTTGAAATCGGTGGTAACCAATCCACGGTAACGTTCAAACGTGAAGGGGGTTCACTTGAGGCAAAACTGCTGACTGAGAAGCCAGAAGTCATTATCAATGGCATTCAGGATGCAACGCTGAATGATCTTATCACGGATGCAACGAACGGGGATCAGGTGGAGTTGACATTGAACTCTGACGACCAGGTAACGCGTATTCAGGTCATTGGACGCCAAATGGAGCCTATGAACGGGGTAACGGTAGTATCTTACAATAGTAAAACAAAGGTACTTACCGTGTTAGATAACAACAAAAAACCGTTTGTATTTACATTGGATGAAAAAACCAAGCTGGATTACAATACAACCAAACCTACACTGGCTGGTCTGGAGTCACTCTTAAATGATGGTCGCAAATTGGATCTGACCTATGTGGGAACACGTGCATTGTCCGTTAAAGTGATTTACAAGTATGAAGGTACGATCAGCAACATTGATACTTCTGGCAAGAAAATCAGCTTGTTGTCCGGTAATCAGACAATTACAGTGCCTTATTCTGTGGTACCTACAGTTGAGATGTATAACAAATCCGGCGCAAGTCTGGGAGATCTGAAGATTGGTGACAAAGTTACCGTAACGCTTGGAGCAAACCAGGATGTCGTGCAGAAGATTGCACTGAACACTGTAGCTCAATTCGAAGTGGTTGCCTTGGAAGCAAATAGTCGTATTCGGGTAAAATCCGATCTGTTGACAAGTCAGTTCTATGTGGATCAAGCGGTACTGACAGGAGAGAGTGGTCAAACGATCACGCCTTCACAATTGACAGTAGGCAACCTGATCAATGTAACGTTTGAAGGAGCTACGCCAAAAGCGGTTCAAGTTGTGAAGCGTACGCTGGCTGAAGTTACAGCGGTGGATGCTTCATCCGTAACGCTCAAGCAGTTTAACGGCCAGACTGAAACCGTGCCTGTTAGCGGGTCGGTTAAAGTCGTAAAATCCGGCTCCACATTAACTTCACTGACGAGTCTTACGGTCGGAGATCGTGTTGAAATGACAAAAGATACGGATAATTCAACACGATTCAGAGTGCTGACTGTCATGAGTAAACAATTCTGGTCTTATGATGGTGTTGGTAACCAGATCTTGGTTAAACGGGAGACGACAGCAGACACAAACTATCGTTTTGCACTCGGATCAAGTGTATTTGTTCACCAGGGTGACAATACTTTAAGCGTGCAATCTCTCAGAGATAATGATAATATTGTATTGTATCTCCTGAACAATGTTATTCTGGAGATTCAAAAACAGTAATCGTTTCTTTTCGAGGATCAAAAGAATGACCGTCTTGATACGGGATCTTTCCCGCATCAAGACGTTTTTTTTGCAAGCTTTTTGAGGTCCCCGCAAAGTATTCGGATGAAGCTTCGAAGTAAGGCTCCGCAGCGTGGAGTCATTTTGTGGGAGGTAGCTCTTCATGAATGCAGCGACGGTTAGGCATATACTCGAAACTATGGAAGCAATGTTTCCTGATGCACATTGCGAATTAAATCACAGCAATGCATTTGAATTGACGGTAGCTGTCCTTTTGTCTGCCCAGTGCACTGATGAAACGGTGAACAAGGTAACCACAGATTTGTTCCAAAAGTACAAAAGCCCAGCGGATTATCTGGCGGTTCCTCTCGAAGAGTTGGAACAGGATATTCGGCGAATCGGTTTGTACCGGAACAAGGCCAAGCATATTCAGAACATGTGCCGAATTTTAATAGAGCAGTATGGCGGTGATATACCGCAGGAACATGATCAGCTTGTGACGCTGCCAGGTGTCGGGCGGAAAACCGCGAATGTAGTTGTTTCCAATGCGTTTGGAGTACCGGCAATTGCGGTAGATACTCATGTTGAACGTGTATCCAAGCGGCTGGGGCTTGCTGGTTGGGATGACTCCGTACTTGAAGTCGAAAAGAAACTAATGAAGCGCGTACCCCGGGATGAGTGGACTTTAACTCACCACCGGTTTATATTTTTTGGACGCTACCATTGCAAGGCACAGAACCCTGCGTGTCATATCTGTCCATTGTTGGACATATGCAGGGAAGGGAAAAAACGTATGAAAACGTCCCAAATCAGGAAAGATAAGGAACGTGTCATCACCCGAAAACGAAAAATAAATTAATGAGCAGAAAAGGATGAATAATCATGAAATGCATTTCCGTGTATACTGACAATTTTGAGGCCTTCTCCGATATTTTTGAACAAATCGTTGAACAGGAAATGGCTGAAAATGAAGAAAAAGAAGTAGAAGGCATCACAGTAAGCCATTCTGGCGACGTGCCTGAACATTATCTGGAGCGTATGTCCGTTAAACCAGAAGTTGTTGTTATGAGAGACAAAGGCAGAGACATCACCATTCTGCAACATGGACAAGTATTTGAAATCTTGCTGCCTTCCATGGAGAACGCAGTTTCCTAAGAAGTGATAACACTGTAGGGTCTGTTGTATCAATGTCATGAGGATTGTTGTGGTTTAAGTGATCGCATCGCATTCATGCAACAGACACTTGGCTAAGCATTTTGCGAAATGCTAAATATAGAACCTATTAGAGATAAAACCGACTTGTTCGGTTTTATTTTTTTATATAAGCAGGGTAGCTGTCATGTATATTCCATTCCAACCGTTCAAATTTAAACTTGATAATGTTAAAATAAATGTTGTAAAAGAGATAGACGTCGAAAGGGATATCAAATTAGAGGAGCCAGGGGGAAGGCCAGTCATGTCCAGAACAGATTACCCAAAAGAAATGGCCAGACCTTTGCTTCCGCTGCGTGAAGCGATGGAGCAGACAGGGGACCATACGGCTGTACAGGCTTTAACGGATTTAATCAGCAAGGCAGAAACGAAACATCTGACGATTGCGTTCTGCGGTCATTTCTCTGCAGGCAAATCAAGTCTCATCAACAGTTTGTGCGGTAAACGGGTACTGCCTTCAAGTCCCGTACCAACAAGTGCGAATGTGGTATCCATACGTAATGGTAAGCCGAGAGCGCTTATTTATACGACTCCAAACGTAAGCGCTGACAATGGAACCAGCACACTTGAAGTTTCTCCAGAAGAATTGGAGGCGTATTGCAAAAATGGCGGAGCGTACAGCTCAATTGAGGTATGGGATGATATTCCGCTGCTGAAAGACGATGCTGTCCTGCTGGATACACCAGGTGTGGATTCAACAGATCGTGGGCACAGCCTCGCGACCCATTCCGCGCTACATCTGGCGGATGTGGTCTTCTATGTTATGGACTATAATCATGTCCAGTCCGAGACGAACCTTTCATTTGCCAAGAGTCTGTCCGATTGGGGCAAACCATTGTTTTTGATCGTGAACCAGATCGACAAGCATCGGGAACGTGAGCTTTCTTTTGACCACTATGCCGAAGGTGTCGAAGCCATATTTACAGCCTGGGAAGTCAGATATGACGGACTGTTGTTCACTTCCCTCCGCGACAAGCAGCATCGCTACAACCAATGGGATGTGCTTCCGGAACTCATTGGACATATGATGCAAGAGAAGGAAGCGTTAATTGCGCACAGTTTAGCAAGTTCGGCCAGTCATGTAACGGAGCAACATTTGACGAGAGAAGCGGAGAAACGTGAAGACGAAGAAAATTCTCTGTTGGATGAGATCGGCGGCAAGGAAGGAATTGAGCGTTTGGAACGGGAGCTGGAGCTTCTGGATCAACAAGCAGCAGACATTCGTACCGGGCCATCGCGAGTGCGTGAGAAATTCCGGGCAGAGCTTGAGCCTCTTCTCGCGAACGCAAATCTTACTCCTGCGGATATTCGTACGTCGGCTGCTGCCTATTTGGAGAGCCGAAAGCCGGGTTTCAGGGTAGGCTTATTGTTCTCAGGCGGCAAAACCGAGCAGGAGAAACAACGCCGCTCTTCTGAGCTGGTGCGGTTATTACAGGATCAGGCTTCCGGACAAGTTGAAGTACATATTCGTACGATGCTTAGGCAGCTGGGTGAATCCCATCAGCTATGGGGAGCAGAGTGGGAGCAGGCGCTCAATACGGAGCTTCCTGCTGTAGATGAAGCAATGCTGGAGATGAAACGTAGTGCCAGTGCTGAGGTATCTCCAGAGTATGTGATCCAGTTCAGCAAAGATGTGCGGGGCGAGATTGAGACCCGCTATCGCAGGTCGGCCATGATGCTGGCCGACCGCATGCTTGAAGCGCTGGGCGCGCGAGGCGAAGCCGCGCTCCAGGCGCTGGACGCCAGCCGCGCAGCGCTGCTGGCGCAATCCGCGGCGGCGGCGCGCTACACGGCGCTCCAGCGCAGCGCCGCCGCAGAGGCAGCAGGGCTGCGCAGCCTGCTGCCCCATGCGGGCCCCCTCCCCTCCGGGCTATTGCCGGAGGTGAAGGGCCCGGATGTGCCCGCGGTGCCTGAACCGGGTGAAGCTCCCGGTTCGCATGCGGGCACTTCAACGTGTGGGGCGGCGCAGCCACAGACGTCAGAGGCACCGCCGCAGCAGCGCGCAGC
>NZ_JBHGUU010000005.1:0-694368 GCF_048976745.1 Paenibacillus sp.
TCTTTCATAATTTCCAGCATCCGTTCACGGGTACGATAACTGAGCAAACCATCCGCCGTATCCATCCACCCGTCAAGATGGAGTCCTCCGGTGAGCCATACCCATAACGTCAAAGTTAGGACGGCAGCCGGAAAGGCTGGAAGCACTGCACCACTTAAGGCTCCCAAGAGCCAGACACACAGACCGATTGCAGCACCGACCAATGGATAAAAGACCACACTTTCCCGCAGCAGCGGCGGGACAAAATCGATTTGCATTTTGACAGGGAAACGGGACAAAAATTGAAAAGCAGCTGCCGCCGCGTGTTTGCGCTGAGGAGCAGGCGTGCCATCCTTCATAAGCGATACTCCTTGCTTTTTAGTTCAATCGCAATGCCTACGGTCACCAGGAACACTTCACCGCATATCGCCGCAATGCGCTGATTCAGTACACCTGCCAAATCCCGATATCTCCTGCCAAGGGCATACTCCGGTACAATCCCGTCCCCCACTTCATTTGTAACCAGAACAAGTAAACCGGGATAGGCTCGAATCGCTTCAACCAGTGCGTCCAAATGTCCCTGTAACACGTGCTTCTCGTCATGCTCATGCGCTAACAAAACATTGGTCAGCCACAGCGTCAGGCAATCCACCAGAATGGTGGGTGCAGAAGTACCTGTATGCCCTTCACCCATGCGGCTTATCAGTGCAGGCAGATGTATCGGCTCTTCCATCGTATGCCACAGATACCCCGATGCTTCGCGCTGTTGCTGATGCAAGGCGATACGTTCACGCATTTCATCATCGTACGCCTGAGCTGTCGCCACATACCATGCCTCTGAGGAACGTTGCATGCAAAGACGTTCGGCAAAGGAGCTTTTGCCACTGCGTGCGCCGCCTGTCACCAATACGCTCATCGGGAATTCTCTCCTTGAAGGGATGAGTCAACCAACGTTGTGGAATCTGGAGTACGGCTTGTCCCATCCGAGACACCCGCGCTTGCAAAGGTCGCCATCTCGTTCAGAATAAGGCATGCTGCATCAATCAGATGAAGACTAAGCACGCCGCCTGTGCCTTCACCCAGGCGCATGTCCAGATCCAGCATCGATTTCAGGTCCAGTTCACGCAAAAGCGCTCCATGTCCATTTTCATGTGACGTATGAGAAGCGATCATATAAGCTGTACTCAGAGGTGCAAGTTGTCTTGCGACCAGTGCTGCCGCGGTAGAGATGAACCCGTCTACAACGACCGGGCAACGATGGGCAGCTGCTGCGAGGATAACCCCCGTGAGTCCGGCAATCTCCAGTCCCCCCACTTTACACAGAACATCCAGTGCATCTTCCGGGTTCGGTGCGTTTACGCTAAGTGCCCGGCTGACTACAGCAGCCTTGCGCTGCAAGCCTGCATCATCAATGCCGGTGCCTCGCCCTACGGCGGCAGCAGGTGCAACCCCGGTTAACGCGCTCATTACCGCAGCACTTGCAGTGGTGTTGCCAATTCCCATCTCCCCGGTGACAAACAGCTGTGTTCCCTTCGCCACCTCTGCCGATACAACTTCGGCTCCTGCAAGGATCGCCCGAACTGCCTCATCCCGGGTCATCGCTGCCCCTCGGGCCATGTTGGCTGTGCCTTTGCGAATTTTACGGGAAAGCAGGTCCGGATGTTCAAGATCGGCATTCACGCCGATATCCACACAGATCACATCAGCCCCAGCGTGACGGGCAAGCACATTCACGGCTGCGCCCCCAGCCAGGAAATTCAGGACCATCTGCGGGGTCACTTCAGCAGGAAAAGCACTGATACCTTCTTCCACTACGCCGTGATCTGCGGCCATGACAATGACCGCTCTGTGATCAAAACGCGGACGTGCATTGCCCGTCATACCTGCCAGGCGGATCACCAGCTCTTCCAATTTGCCCAGACTTCCCGGCGGCTTTGTCAACGAATCCACATGCGCAGAGGTTTCTGCCGCCACATCCTGGTCGGGAGCGGTAATCTTTTTCGTTAATTGCTCCAACACCTGTTCATTATTCATACAACCAGCACTTCCTTCATCAAAATATGGGTTGCCCCGCTTCCTTTAATCGTTGTCCCGCCGCAGCAACAGTTGTGGTATGGCATGGTCGGGATGAGAGACAATCGCGGGTTTGACGCGAAATATGTCCTGGATATTCTCATCGTTGATCAACGTATGAGGCGTGCCCTTTCCAACTGCCATGCCTTCACGCAGCGCCAGAATGTGATCGCAAAATAATGCGGCCAGATTCAGATCATGCAGCACAGCCACAATTGTAATGTGATTTCTCTGTCGCCATGCCGATAACAATTCCATGAATTGCAATTGATATTTAATATCCAGAAACGTGGTCGGCTCGTCCAGCAACAGCAACCTCGGCTCCTGTGCCATCACTTTGGCTAGTGCGACCCGTTGCCGTTGTCCGCCACTCAGGGAATCCAGGGACCGATCCGCCAGTTCCGTAAGTCCTAACTCTTCAAGTACCCTATCTACCACAAGTGCCCCATCACCCGTTTCCCGCCCCAGCCAGTTCTGGTATGGATATCGCCCCATCTCCACCACGTCTCGCACGGGATAGGAGATGGCTGGCAAGCCGTCCTGCTGCAATACAGCAATCATGCGCGACAGGTCCTTACGGCTGTAAGAGCCGATATCTCGACCATCGATATGAATCTGACCTTCGCTTAACTGTTCCGTTCCGGCAATAAGCTGGATCAGAGTGGACTTGCCGCTGCCGTTTGGACCGACAACTCCCCACCAGTCACCTTCACCAACATGCCAGTCCAGACTACGCAATGCCTGGTGATTACCATATGACTTTCCTGCTCCCTTAATGGAGATAAGTGAAGTCAAGTTGGAGTTGGGGTTGAAGTTGGTACTGGCATTGGAAGTGGTGCTGGATGCCGAAACCATGCCCCGAAGTTGATTCGTACGACTCTCCTTCTCTTCACTCATGGCATCATCCCCTTCCGCAACTTTTTGTTCCGGTGCAGCAGGTAAGCAAAGAACGGTGCACCAACAAAGGCGGTGACCACCCCGAGTGGAATTTCAGTTGGAGCCAGCAACGATCTTGCGATGGTATCGGCCCACACCATGAAGATTGCTCCACCAATGGCAGACAAAGGTACCAGCAGTCGGTAATCCGGCCCCACCAGCAGCCGCAACATATGTGGGATCACCAATCCAACGAATCCGATGACACCTGATACCGAGACAGCCCCGGCGGTCAACAGTGTGCCAACTGCCAGCACGGACAGCTTAAGCCTGTCCACTCCGATCCCGATATGTGCCGCTTGACGTTCTCCCAGCGCAAGCACATTCAACGAGCGTGCGCGACTCCAGAGAAAGATTAGCCCGAGCAGAAAATACGGGAAAAGGATGGCCGTATACGACCACCCGCGTAATGCCAGACTTCCCATCGTCCAGTATATAATTTCATTAATCGTCTGTTTCGACATGGTCGACAGGAAGGAAACCACTGCGCCCAGGAAACTTTGCATGACCACACCAGCCAGAATGAGGCTGTGTGTTGGTATTTTACGCCCTTCACGAGCCAGCGCCATAACAAACCATAACGTGAGTACACCCGTCAAAAACGCAATCAAAGGTAACGTCCAGATTCCAATCAGTGCATACTGCAATCCGAAGAAAATCAGGAAAGCAGCCCCCACTGATGCACCGGATGATACACCAAGTGTAAACGGATCGGCCAGTGGATTACGCAGCACACCCTGGAAGCCCGCACCCGCAATGGCTAGTGAAGCACCCACAAGCACAGCAAGCAGTACACGCGGAAAACGGACTTTCCAGATAATCTGTTCGGCTGCCTTATTCCAATCCGGTGTAATCCAGTCGCCCACCCAGGGAATTTTGTGAATCAGGATGCCGGCAATATCCCGAATTGGCAAAGCTACTGAACCAATGCCCGTGCAGATGAGCACGGTGAGCACCAGCAGCACCATGCCCGTCGTTCCGAACAGGATCAGCTTTTTACTCATTGGAACAAGTCAGGGTAGATCGCTTTGGCTACTTCTTTCAACCCTTGAGTTACACGTGGACCCGGACGGCTCAGCAGGTTGGCATCCAAGCCAATAACCGCGTTATTTTTCACAGCCGTAATTTGATCCCAGCCGCTACGCGCCTTGATGATCTGATCCAGTGTTTTGGAGTTTTCATCAATTACATCGTTGGCATACAAGATTACATCGGGGTTGGAGGCAATCACGTTTTCTTCATTGATTTGGTACCAGCCTTCTTCGTTTGAAGCGATATTGGTTCCTCCGGCTACAGTGATCAGTTCGTCCATGAACTCACCTTTACCTACCGACCAACCTGGGGAGAATTCAACGTATACTTTTTTCTTCTCTTCCGGTTTAACGGCCTTCACCGCTTCGGTTACATCCGTCACGTCCTGTTTCATCTGAGTGATGATTTCTTGTGCTTTTTCCTGATGATCGGTGATTTTACCGAAGGTTTCGATATTGTTCATCACATCGTCAATGGATTTAGGATCCGTTTTGAAAATGGTAATACCGAGTTCGCGCAGCTTCTTCACGGCATCCTCACTCATCGAGATACCTGTAAAGACAATGTCAGCTTCAGATGCAATGATGGACTCTTCGTTGGGCTTGGTGATCCCACCCATTTTCGCTTTGGTTGTTGCTGCTTCAGGATAATCATCATAGTCTGATACACCAACGATCTGATCGTCCAATCCCAGGGCAAACAGGGATTCCGTCTCAGCTGGAGACACGGATACAATTTTGGCTGGTGCCTTTTCAAAGGTGAACGATTCACCCGTTGCATCCGTAACGGTCAGTGGATATTGTGTTTTGAGGTCCGTCTGCGCTTGGCTTTGGGACTGCTCCTGTGCCGGTTGTTGTGAAGTACCTGCGCCCTCATTCGTTGTTGCATTGCCACATCCGGCCAAAGCCAGTGCGAGTGCCGCTGCACTTAGCAGGGACGCTACGCTTTTCCAATTCTTGAAATTCATTCTGTTATTCTCCCCTTCTCTATTTGTACTATTTTCTTGCATCGTGCTCGAACTCTTATTCCCCATGCCTTGGTGTTCCTGTGTAAGGTTTGAACTGCAACATTTACACGCTAACGGAGAGTGCAGAACCAATCTGAAGAAACGAAGTGTTCGCCTTTATCACAGGATTTTCCCTTTCAAAAAAGGGAATCAAAAAATCTGGGGATAACAGCGATCGGAAGATGGTACTGCAATCGGAGTGACCTCGTGTAAAATTGGTCTCGGTTCATCTTACATGAACAATAAAAAATCCCCAATCCTTACGTCCAGGATCAGGGATGACGTCTCGCATATGGCAATCTGTACATGTTCAACCAAGGGTTGTCCATGCGCATAGAATAGCCCGAAACGCTGTCCTTTCCTCGAAGGAACACCGGTTTGTACGTCCAGGGCAGGTAACCTGACTTACAGGAATCATCCTGTTTTACAGTGGCGGGACCGTGCCGGATTTGCACCGGCTTCCCCATTTCACCCGTGTGTGTTCATAACTCTTGCTAATTTCATGACTCGTACTAATCTGCCATGAAAACAGCCTTCACACGCGGGACCCTTGGTCGTTGATATGGTAAACCATTGTCGTGTAATTCTGCATGTTGCATACCCTTTCAGGCTTTACCACCTGCAACGTATCTGTATCCATGCTGTAGTCACACTTCTGTTGTGATTATAGGGTATATTGTACATCCTTACAACCCGATTGGCGGAAAAGTCACTCTGCTGCCAAACCATTGATTCCCCTGTTGATCAAGCTGAACCTGAATCGCCTGTCCCGGGACGACATGTGTATCCCAGAACCCAAGCCCGGCAATCAGACGGGATAAGGCATACCGGATGACACCACCATGCGTAACCACAACTATGGTTGGCACTTGCCCCTCACCAACGTGCATCGAAGGACGCCCCTCCAATAACATCTCTTGGAGAAAGGAATCCAACCGTCCGGTAAACTCCTGCCACGATTCCCCTCCGGGCGGAGTGACCTCCTGCGGCGCATCAATCCAGCTTCGGTACACAGGGTTATCCTTGAGCTGATCATACGTCAGCCCCTCCCACTGTCCAAAATCATTCTCTCGCAGGCGTGAGTCGAATTTCACCTGTTCGATGGCATTAGGAAGAATCTGTTCCAGCGTCTGCCGGCAGCGCAGCAGATCACTGCAATATACCTCGTGCCACGAAACACGGCTCAATTGTTCATGAAGCGGAGTCAGTTCTTCTTTGGCATCTGGCAGCAGACCGATGTCGGTATGCCCCAGGTATCTTTTTTCCACATTCCAAAGCGTTGTCCCGTGACGAACCCACAGAATGTTTCGTTTCACTGAGTGAGGTTGATCCGTATGTACGTCCTTGCCTGCATTCCCTTCATTTACGGCCATAACAGCGTCCCTCCTGCCAGCCACACACCTAGCGTTATGATCACACACAGTACCACAAAAGCCCCTGCCGACCAGAACATTAGACGTGATGTTCGCACAATATCCTCGGCTTCCATCGGTCGTGTGGCCTCGCCCATGTAGGCACGAAACGAAGCAACGCCGTGATACACGTTATGTCCGCCAAGCCGGATGCCCAGTGCTCCAGCCACCGCTGATTCGGGAAAACCGCTATTCGGACTTGGATGCAGTCTTGCATCCCGTGCGATCATGCGTGCTGCTCCTTTGGCGTCGAGCCTCATGACCCAGGCACCCACGATTAACAGCAACGCGGTCAGCCGGGCAGGGATCCAGTTCGCCACATCATCCAGACGGGCCGAGGCCCATCCAAGGTGCAGATACTTGTCATTTTTATAGCCGACCATGGAATCCAGCGTGTTGACGGCGCGATAAGCCATGGCTAGTGGAGCGCCTCCAATGAGCGCATAGAATAAAGGTGATACAATGGCATCCACAATATTTTCGGCAACCGTCTCTACCGTTCCCCGCACAACCTCCGGTTCATCCAGATGCGCCGTATCACGGCCTACAATCATGCCCAGTGAACGTCTGGCCGCCGGCCAATCCTGCTGCTTCAGATGACGATGCACTTCCATACCTGCATCCTTGAGCCCTTTTGAAGCAATGGTCGTTGCAATGAGCACCACTTCAGCTGCCGCTGCAATAACAGGATGAATCAGTCCAAGCACATATACGAATGCCCACGTAATGGCAAAAGACCCCCCTGCAATCACAATCGGGAACAACAGCCCTGCTCTCTTCAGCCCCGAATCTGTGTTCACACGCAAGCGAATGACACGCTCCAACGCCGTGATGCCTTTTCCCATGCCAATCACCGGGTGGGGGATCCAGCGCGGATCGCCAATACATCGGTCCAACAGGTACGCCAGTATAATAATCCAGGCTCCCGCCATACCTGTCCAGAACGTCCAGGTCCATAGATGCTGCACCTCAAAAGTCATTTCTGCCTGACCCTCTCTTTCCATAACAGTCCGGCCCGAAGGCTCTCCGTCACCGTGTCGTATACCAATCTGCCAATCGCCGCCCCTGTCATAGTCGCTGTCCCGGTATAAGTGATTATCGGCTTAGGTTCTTCCACTCGCTGTCGTACCGCGATCACAATGGCGTCGGTTGTGGTGCCGGTAGCGGGCAAGCCGTTCTCCGAATCCAGAACACCTGCATCCGCCAGTGCGGCTGACTTGGCTTCCACTGCTGTCTGTACCGCATTCACCATCGCCCCGGTGGTCATCCGTCCATTCAACCAGAGCATGATGTTAATTGTACCCGGGACATAGGAAGGAATCGTCAGATTCCGTGCTGAAGGAGCAGAGCGATCCATGTCGGAAGACATGATCTTATTTCCCGCTGCATCAAATACCGTTCTCTCCGAACCCGCACGTGCTGCATTCGATACACCCGCAGTAGTGCAGCACAGAAGACCAAACTCATCACTTGTATATTCCTGAATGGAGGTATGCTCCAGCCTTACGGCTGTTAATAATCCGGCACATTGATCCCGCGGCTCATGCCATTCGTTCAGCGCTTGTTCGATATCACGCGGCGGATCATCACAGCGGTAATGCCTGTCCACATAGATGTTAAATATGCGATCCAGTTCAAACATCCCGCCGCCATATACCGCACTCGACAGCGCTTGGGCAGCCTCTAGGCTCTGTGCTTTGATATGTCGTTCATGTGCAGATAGGTTCAGTCCCGGCCAGGAAGAGGCCGCATATTCATTCTCGCCTGTTTCACCATTCGCAAAGTAGTTATAAAACGGGAGAGTCATTGCCGCTTCCCTCCCTTTTGCTTTTGCTTTTCCTGTGCCTGTTCCGAATCTTTTGTCTGCTCCTGCTGACTTGATTCATGAATGGAGAACTGATCAACATTCGGATATCCCTTGGTTTCCAGCACGCTGCCCAGCACTTCGAGTAATGTAGAGTTGGCATCGGCATCCTTGACCGCGAAACGTACATGCCTGTCGTCAAGCCCCGGATACATGGCACAGCTGCGAATCAGGATGCCCCTTCGGCCCAGCGCCTCCTGCATGGATGCTGCTGTCCAAGGGGCCGGCACACGTGCCAAAATAAAGTTCGCCTCTCCCGGTGTCACCGCACATCCATACGCCTGCAGCCCTGTGATAAGATGCTCCCGTTCCCGCGTTATCTGTGATATGGTCTCCTGTTCGTACCGTTCTCCGCTGCGCAGACAGGTTTCACCTGCCATGAGCGCCAGGCCGTTGACACTCCACGTCACCTGTTTCTTCGTCATCGCCTGGATGTATTCCGCACGGCCCAAAGCATATCCGAGACGCAAGCCCGGAATGGCATAAAACTTCGTCATCGAGCGAATGATGATCACATTGAGATAGTCATTCAGATGTGCTGCAAGGGACTGGCGCCGGGTTACCGGAATAAAATCCAGAAACGCCTCATCAATGACAAATACGGTTCCCGTTACTTCTGCTTTGCGGGCAAGCCTCTGCAATACCTCAAGCGGATATTGTACACCGTTTGGATTGTTCGGCTGGCCGAGAAAGAGCAGGTCTACCTTTTCCATAAGTTGCTCGATCTCCTCGGGTTCCGCTCGCCACGCCAGCTCTTCTCTGCCCTCTGTATGCATAACCTCAGCACCGAATTGTCGTGCCAACGCGCGGTACTCCGAGAATCCCGGTTCCACCGTACCCACCTTGCGCGGGGCAAGTCCCAGCAGAATAAGTGCCATACTTTCGGCTGCACCGTTGCCCACGGAAATCTGCTCCTGCATTACACCAAGACGCTCGCTCAGCAGTGCCTTGAATCCCCGATGCCCCGGATCGGGATACCGAATCACCGACTGCAATCCTTGCTGTATAGCCTCCAGCACCCCTCTGGGCGGACCAAGTGGATTAATGTTGGCACTGAAATCCAGAAAATCAGCGGCTTCCCTTTCAAATCGTGACGCAGCCGTCTCCACGTCCCCGCCATGTCCGAACACTTCGATATAACCGGTCATTCTTCCGTCATCCTTTCTGTATGTCCTTTTTATTATGGATGGCACGGGAGGTGTGGGTCAATCCTGTTTTCTTTGTGTCCCAACCATAATTCGTTTACAATAGAAGAGGAATTTCGGTTCCTTTTGATATACAAGATTCACTACATAAGGGACTAACAATCCCTCACATACATTAATGGAGGAATGACCATGCTGTTTGTAGACAACCAGGGTATTACAGATCCTTCTGTAAACCTGGCGATTGAGGAGTACATTCTGAAACATCTGCCGATGGAGGACGACAGCTATCTGCTGTTCTACATCAACCGTCCGTCGATCATCATCGGTAAGCATCAAAATACGATTGAGGAAATTAATATCGAGTACGTTCAGGATAACGGTGTGCAGGTGGTTCGTCGTCTTTCGGGAGGCGGAGCGGTATATCATGATCTGGGCAACCTGAATTTCAGTTTTATTACAGCGGATGACGGTCAATCCTTCCATAACTTCCGCAAGTTTACCCAACCTGTGGTTGAAGCTTTGCACGAGCTTGGTGTAAATGCCGAGTTGACCGGGCGTAATGATCTGCAAGTGGGCGAAAAGAAAATTTCGGGCAATGCCCAGTTCTCCACACGTGGGCGCATGTTCAGTCATGGCACATTGATGTTTGATCTGAACCTGGAGCATGTTCAGGCTTCCCTGAACGTCAATCCAGAGAAATTCAAATCCAAGAGCACCAAATCCGTGCGCAGCCGGGTCGCCAACATACGGGACCTGATTGACACCAACCTGACGATTGAGCAGTTCCGCGATGAGCTGTTACGTCATATTTTCAGAATGGAGCCACAAGACGTCCCTCAATACAAGCTGACTGACAAAGACTGGGACAAAATCAAGGAAATCTCCGCTGAGCGTTATAACAACTGGGACTGGAACTATGGATTGTCTCCGGAAAGCAATGTGAAGCACACTCGCAAATTCCCTGTAGGCATCATCGATCTGCGCATGAACATCAAGGATGGACGCATCGAAGATATCAAAATCTTCGGCGACTTCTTCGGTGTAGGCGATGTAGCTGATATCGAAAATATGCTGCGCGGCAAGCGGTATGAGGAATCCGAGGTGCGTACTGCTCTTGAAGGCCTGGATGTAAAACATTATTTCGGCAACCTTGAGCTGGAAGACTTTATCGGCCTTGTTTTTCTGGAAGAGTAGGTATAAAAGTTCAACCCTAAAATGTTTACACCTGCCACTCCGATGACAGAATAACCTTCCGATCGCTGTTATCCCCAGATTTTTTTGATTCCCTTCTTCAAAGGGAAAATCCGGTGATAAAGGCGAACGCTCCGCTTCTTCAGGTTTTTTCTGTCCTCTCCGTTCTCGTGTAAAACGTTTATTTGAACTGATATAGATTAAGTCGGGTATAGATACAGATAAAAAAGGAGAGAAATACAGATGACCTACAAATTAATCGCAATCGACATTGATGACACACTGATCAACGACAACAAGGAAGTAACCCCTGCTACACAGACTGCACTGGAACAAGCGGTTGCCCATGGTGTAACTGTAACGCTGGCGACTGGACGTGCTTATGCTTCCGCACAAGCGCTTGCTCGTCAAACCGGACTTAACGTACCCATCATTACGTATCAAGGCGCATTGGTGAAAAACCTGCTGGACGAAAAAGTACTTTATGAACGTTACGTTCCACAGGAAGCTTCCCGCAAATTGTATGATTACTGCCTGGAGAATAACCTCCACCTTCAAACATACATTGACGACAAGTTATATGCCCGTGAGGAAAACGACAAGCTGCGTGATTACGCCAAATTAAACGGCACCCAATATTACATCGAATCTGATTTTATCAAAGTCATCGAACAAAAAACGCCGAAGCTGCTTATTATCGATGAGCCGGACTACCTGGATAAGGTTGCCGTTGACCTGCGTGAATTGCTCGGACCTCAAGTGCATATCACCAAGTCCAAACCTTACTTCCTGGAGATCATGCACAATGAAGGGACCAAAGGCCATGCCCTGACCTTCCTGGCAGACCATTTCGGTCACCAACTCAGCGAGTGTATTGCCATCGGCGACTCCTGGAATGACCATGAGATGCTCGAAGTTGCTGGTCTTGGTGTAGCGATGGGGAATGCCATTCCTGCGCTGAAAGAGCTGGCGGACTACATTACGGCAAGTAATAACGAAGACGGTGTAAAAGAGGTTATTGAGAAGTTTGTGCTGAACGCAGAGTAATTAAGATCAACGAACAGCCCAGTCGGCGAATTTCGCTGTACAGGGCTGTTTTTTTGATTTTAAAGACATTTTCATTTTTCTGTGTGAACGATTATAGTAGGTATATTTCTCTGTTATTTTTTATGTTTTGAAAGCAACAATGCAGTGATTAAGGATAATTGTAGTGAAATTGTAATCACCATAGATAAGATGACACGATTTGTATCTGGGACATCGGCAAAAAACAAAATAATAAAAAATACAATGAATGAGATTGCAATGCTAGCTAAGAAATTAAGAATGATTTGTTTCATGTTTTGCCTACTTTCACGCACCACGATTCATTGTTTTACCTGCTCATGGCATGCTGGAAAGACTCCAGCAGTTTCTTGATTTGCCCATCAAATTCCAGTTGAAATGGCGGAATGATCTCATCTATTCTTTGCTGGAACAGCTCCGGATCTTGGACGCCAAGCTCTGCCCTTAACTCCATTTCTTCTTCGGAACCATTGTCGTCCAGGATCATGTTCAGGATTTCACCTTTAAAGTATTCACTTGGAGGAAGGATTAGAGCATTCATCAGGAACTGGGTAAAAAAGAGATGTTTATTATGTTCCTGACTCGCCTTTTTCATCGCCTGCTTAGTAAACAAGTTTATATACTTCTGAGCAAACGCAACCCCTTTCATTCGGGAAGGCCCAACATGTTCGACCCCTTTCCAACGCAGATCAGCCACAGAACTAAGCCACCAGGCCGGCTCGATCGCCTGCTGCATACGAAGCAGTACTTGACGCTCAAACTGCGGCTCAGGATGTATTCGCTGCTCATCCAAACATTTTCCTATGGTCTCGGCTTCAATTGCAGCGACCGTCATGCCTTGGCCATGGATCGGATCGAAGCTGCAAAATGCATCGCCAAGGACGAGTAATCCGGAGGGCCAATTCTCCATGAGTTCAAAATGTTGACGGACAGACTCGGAAATACGGTATCCCCGCGGCCCTTGATAAGGCTCCAGCTGGTCTGCCAACGCTACGATTTCATCCGAAGCAAACAGATGTTTAATTTGCTCTTGGAACTCATCCGGATGGGTTGAGGGATATTCATCTCCTCCTGCGTTGAATAGTAATAGTCCAGCGATCTCATTTTCAATACGCCACAACATGCCTGCACGAATTCCTTGCACAGGATCGGACTCAGTGATCACCGTTCCCCAGTCATTTTGAATAGAGGATGGTATCTTATAGTAGCGGGTACTGTAACCTAGAGACACCTTCAGCACTTCCGGCTCAGGCACGGACACCCCTATTTTATCAAGCCATCTGATTAATTTGGAAGAACGTCCTGCGGCATCGATAACCATATCCGCCGCAAGCATCTCCTCCCGATTATCCCGGCCCCTTTCTTGGGTATACACCCCTATGATCGAACGCCGATCTTCGGATGCCATTAACCCGGTAACTTCCGTACTCGTTAAAAAGCTTATATGATCGATGTTCTGGACGCGCTGACGCAGTACCCATTCCAGCAGAGCTCTACTGCTTGATGCAATTTTGAATGAGGAATCAGCATTTGCCTTATTAACTAATGTACCGTAGCGATTGACAATCACAAATTTCTCTTCATGTGAAGGAATGGCGCCAAGTGCGACCAATTCGTCATTGTATCCGGGAAAGTACTGTTCCAGAATCAGTCCACCGCGCGGTAATACACGATGTGGATGAAAGGATTGAGGCACACCCTGCCGATTCGCCGGCTCAGAAGGCAATTCATCTCGCTCAATGATACATACCTCATCATAATAATCAGATAACATCCTTGCAGTGATTAACCCTGCAATACCTGCCCCAATTACCACAGCTTTTTTCATGTCGGGCATCGCCACTTCATCCTCTCTAATCCATCATATTTTATCTACACTTGTAGCCCTATCAAAAAAATTACTTATAATACCAATATACGCTTTCAATCTCGCATCAAGTAAGAATCAATATCAGGATACTATATAGCTAAACTACAATAAGGAAATGATGTAGATGAAAATGGTTGGTAAAAAGGTGGATTTGAGAGTTACCCGAACTCATAAATTGTTAACGATGGCGCTTCTCAATCTGTTATGTGAGAAAGGTCAGCTATTCAGCAATATCACAATTAATGAAATATGTGACAAAGCTATGGTTCACCGAACAACGTTTTACAAACATTTCAAGGATAAATTTGCTCTGCTGTCCTCCACCCTAACTTGGGTCCTTCGGGATTATTTACACATGAATGTAGAAGAGCGGCTACAGCAGCCTTTGCAAAGCGTATCTAAAATTCTATTTGGAAATGTACTGGAGACCATCGTGCAGAACCAGCAGAAGGATGAGGGGTTTAACAACTTTTTCATACATTATATCGGAGAGATATTCAGACGAGATTTTCTGGAATTGAAGAGAAGAGGTAAACAATTTTCACTTCCCATAGAACTGGTAGCCGAGTTTCACTCGGGGGTGATTCGTTTACTTGTGACGTGGTGGATACAACATTTTGAAGAAAATATTACGGCAGAACAGATGGATGAATATTACTACCAACTGGTTAACGAGAACATTATGTTGGAATAACAAACAGCTCAATCTAAAATCAGGGCTGATTTTGAGATTGAGCTGCATGCCATCCAACTTTACCTATTTTAAGACAGTTTCGGAAGCCTGCACTGTCATCCTCGCACGCTTTCCTTTCTTCAACCAGCCGCTCACCTTCTCATTCATCGCGAGCAGTCCTGAAACGACTAGTACCACACCGATCCATGTAACCCAGCTGACATGCTCACCATAAACTACAGCGCCAAGCCCCACGGCAATGGGTGGTGAAATGTATAACCAGGTTGCCGGGAATAACGGATTGGTACGCGACATAATCCAATAGAACAGACTATGCCCCACCATGGAGCCAATGACAGTCAGATAGATGACCGACGAGACGGCAGGCACCCAATCCAGAGCAGACATTTTCCACGATTCCGTTCCAGCTGAGAGCAGGGATAACAGTAATCCCCCATACATCATCTGCACCGCATTGATCGCTACAGGACTAGCCTCCTTGAACTGATGAATGACCTTTTTGGAGTACAATGCACCTGCCGAATAACAGACTTCCCCCACCAATACCGCAATACAGCCCCACATGAACAGGGAACCCGCACCAAGCGATACACCTGGCAGTACAACCAGAACTACACCGCTGAACCCGATCAGGCAGCCTGTAATCATACGGGCAGATGTTTTTTGCCGTAACAGCGCCGTCTGCATCAACATAATCATAAGCGGTCCTGTCGCTGACAGAATGGCACCCACACCCGAGCTCACATGCTGTTCAGCCCAATATAATGTGGCAAAGGTGCCGAAGGTCAGACCTGCTCCCGTCAGCAGCATCTCCTTGCGGAACAGGAGCGACCAACTCACTTTGCCCTTCATCCACATCCATGCAAACATCAGCGCTCCCGCGATTACAAATCGCAGTCCGGCTGACAGAAAAGGCGGCATGCCTGCCTCCACTCCAATTTTAATAGCCAAAAACGTTGTACCGAAAATAAGACACATGACCGTAAATGCAATACCCACCATGATAACCACTCCTTTATCTGTTCTTCATCATATCTCATGGTCTACAGAACAGAACGAACAAAACAGAACAGTTGTCACTATTTGCTGTTACAATAGAGTTCAAAAGGAGTGTGAGCCGGGTGGGCAAAACCTTGAAGATGACAGATAACAGCCTGAAATTATATGAGCAAGTCATCCATTATCTCGTTGTACGTATCGAAGCGGGAGAGTGGGCCGAACATGAAAAACTGCCATCTGTACGAAGCCTGTCCGAGCTACTCGGCGTACATCGGCTGACCGTTTTCAAAGCCTATCAGGAGTTAAAGGAACGCGGTAATGTTTATGTGAAGGACAAGTCCGGCTATTATGTCAGTCCAGCAACGCCATTTTCAGTAACCGATCAGGCGGATGATCCCGCCGTGTCTGCCTGGCTGCATTGGGACTCCCTCGCACGTGTGCAGTCCCTTGAAGCCGAATTCCAGTTTTCCAAATCACTGATTGACCCCGCCCTGCTTCCCAATCGGTATTGGGGAGAACTGATGCGTGATCTGCTGGATCAATATCCACGTCTGCTCGGAACGTACTCCACGATTCAAGGAGATCTGGAGTTGCGCAGTGCGATGGCAAGCCATCTGACCACCAAGGAACGCTTCTACCTCTCCGCAGACGAGGTGTTAATTACATCGGGTGCCCAGCAAGCGATTGACGTCATCTCGCGGACGCTGGTCAAGCCCGGGGATCGGGTCTTGATGGAACGGCCTACGTATGGACCGGCAATGGAAATTTTCCGCAAACAAGGTGCTCGGCTCATCTTCACCGACATTCATCCCGAGGGTTATGATCTGGAGCAGATCGAACATCTGATGAAGAGTGAAAAGCCACGCCTCTTTTATATGACACCGACCTTTCAGAATCCAACCGGCATGAATGTTCCAGTAGAACAGCGCAAGCAGTTACCCGAACTTGCAGAACAGTATGGTTGTTTTCTGCTCGAAGACGACAGCACCTACGATATCTATTTTAAGGAAAAACCTCCTGCACCCATCTTCACCTACGACACCACAGGACACACCCTGTACATTCGCAGTTATAGCAAGTATGTTGCACCCGGGCTGCGGATTGCAGCCATCATATGCCGTCAGCGTTTCATGCCAGGACTACAGGCTGTCAAATCACTGACAGATAACGGATCACCCCTTCTGAACCAGAAGCTTTTTCTCCGTTATTTTCAGTCAGAACGTATGCATCAGCATCTGTCCAAGCTACGGACCGCCATCCAGCTACGGATGGAAGTGATGGAACAATCTCTGCTGGAAACGGACTGGACGTGGACCCGCCCCGAGGGCGGACTTAACTTTTGGGTGGAGCTTCCAAAGGGTGTGGATACCGGAATACTGCTTCACCGATGCATGGAACAATCCGTTGCCTTTGTACCCGGAACCGTATTTGATTCCTCGGATGATTCAGCCAGTCGCAAGCTGCGCCTTTCCTTCTCTTATGCACATGAGCAGCAGATTCGCGAAGGCATGAGCAGACTCATTACGCTGGCGAAAGAAATGTAAGGTTGGTTATCAATCGAAATAGCCCGAAAGGTCACACGACCTTCCGGGCTACTGTTATGAGCTGGATATAACCTTATCCACCAATCCATATTCAACTGCTTCAGCAGCGGTCAGGAAATAGTCTCGATCTGAGTCCTTCTCAATCCGCTCAATCGACTGTCCTGTATGGTCGGCTAACAGCTTGTTAAGACGCTGACGATGCTGAATAATGCGGTTAGCATGAATCAGCATATCTGACGCCTGCCCCCGCGTACCGCCATGTGGCTGATGGATCATGATCTCACTGTTAGGCAGAGCCATACGCTTGCCTTTTGTTCCACCTACCAACAATATCGTGCCAAAACTTGCCGCCATACCTGTACAGATCGTGGAGATATCCGGCTTCACGAATTGCATCGTATCATAGATTGAGAATCCCGCGGTCACCGAACCACCTGGGCTGTTGATGTACATCTGGATGTCCTTATCCGGGTCTTCTGCTGTCAAGAACAATAACTGGGCCACAATGGCATTTGCCATCTGATCCTCAATCTCTCCAGACACCATGATGATCCGGTCTTTGAGCAAACGGGAATAAATATCATAACTCCGCTCTCCGCGAGCGGTTTGTTCCACTACATACGGCACTACATTCATATATGTCGCCTCCTCGGTTTAGGCAACCATGGTGACCGTGTACCCGCCTCCATACGACATCGAGTTCATACCAGAAGTGGAGTACCCGTACATCATTGGCTGCATGGATGGAGACGGCAAAGTTTGCTGCAAAATCGTCCCCGCCACAGCCATCGGATCATCCGACCGATTCAGGCACAGATCAATAATTCGGGCTGTATCTCCATTACGAAATGCCAGCAGATAACTGCGCAGTTCCTCCCGATTGTCCTCCACTGCGCCCTCTTCATACTGCAATTCACCGTCCGATTGTTCCATCTTGTGCCTCACCTCGGCTATCGCAGAGCGGGCACGACTTAACGCCGCTTTCACAGCGCCTTCAGTCGTATCCAACATTTCCGCAGTCTCAGCCGCCTTATAACCCATTAATTCACGTAATACATATATCACTCGCTGCCAAGGTGGTAGCTTATCTACAAGAAGTTGAACGGCAGACTCCAATTCCTCGAATCGCCCTTCTTCCTCCATTTCATGCAGGAGCGGCTTCAAGCTGTCCAGTTTATAGGCCAATCTCTCCCGCTGACGTAAAATATCAATCCAGCTGTTGCGTGCAATACGGATCAGATAAGCTTCCCAGTTTATATCTTTATTCATCCCGGAAGATCCAACCACATTCGACGACAATACTTTGAGACAGGTCTCCTGAACCAGATCCTCCGTCTCTGGAACGGATTTCGTCAGCGATAAACAGTACGCATACAACGAACCCATCAGTTCGGGTAATCGCGCATGAATGCTTTGGTTCAATTGGTTTGTTCCGGCGTTACCACCGGTTTCAGTATAGGATTTATTTGGTTTACCATCATCATGTGGTCTGTTGATTCTGCAATCCACGGACTTCACAAAGGCCATCTTGGGGGCCCCCCTTTGTTGGTTCCTGATTGATTTTGACTTACACTATGTAAACGAAGAACCCCTTGTAAAGGATACGCTCTTCTTCATTTATTTTTATTACAATTCTTCAAGTTGAGTTACACATTCGTTTCAAACTATAAGGTTCCAAGCGGCACCTTCATCCCAGTAAGGGCAATCGTAATGTCGTGATCCAAATTATACTTCTGCCTTACATCAACGTCATGAGACATATGTGTAAAATAGGTATGACCCGGTTTCAATTCTCGCAACAGCTCCTGCGCCTCGCGCATATCATACACGGAACGTGTTGAGAATTCCGCAAGTTCATGCACAAAGCTTGTTCCGAGCACCAACAGATCCAATCCGTGCAACGGCTCTTTCTCGGATGTTTTCAGGTCAATGGCATCTGAACAGTACGCCCAGCTATACCCAACCCGATCCAGCCGATACGCGTACGAATACCCGTTATGCCCATGGCATACTTTCCAGGAATGAACCTTCCAGCCACTGAGTTCAATATCATCATCCGTTTCCAGAAAGTCCATATGACGCCCCAACCATGGAAACTGTCCCTGAATGGTCGCAATCACTTCACGCGGTGCATACAAACGTCCCTTTACACCCAACCAGCGGCACGCATCTGCCCATTCCGGTAATCCGCCAATATGGTCAAAATGGGCATGCGTGATGAGTAGCGTATGCACCATACGCAATCCCTGATCCTCCATCTGTGATCTCCAGTCCGGCCCGCAGTCAATCATGAACTGTTCACTCGCACCATCGTCACCACTGTCAATCAGAACAGAAGAGCGTTTCCGTTTATTCTCTCCCGTAAGCCTCGCCTCTGTACATACGTCGCAATCACAATATACACGTGGAACGCCCATCGCATCGCCCGTGCCCAGAAATGTTAGCTGATTCAATCTGCATTCCCCCTGAATGAATAATATGTAAATTGTAATCGTCCACCCCTGTTTTTGCAAAAAAAAGACCATCCCGCTGCAGTTCTCACTGCAATTCGGGACAGTCCATGGTCTGACTGTTCACCGTCAGACCTTCATCGCCATGCTCGCTCCATTCGGGAGCGTAGGCTCAATTTACACCAGTGCTCGCAGTTTCAATGTCAATTCCTGCCCCGCAGGTACATCCTTCGAATCCGTAATCACCCAGTTGGATGCAAGCCGCTTCGCCAGCACTTCTGCCTGCTCCGGTTTCAATTGCAACCCGGTAACGATTCCTTCACCCACCGTGAAGTCTTTCTCCGGCTGCACCTTAAATGCCTTTTCCAACCAGATTCCGAGTCCACCACGTGTGTTAAAGGTAATCCGGTAGCCGTCTTTTACTGCTGCCTCCAGATTTTCACCATGCTCGTCCGCATACGAGAAAAATTCGTTATATCTGTATTCCTCTTCAGACACGGCGTCAAAAGCGGAAACGTCTTTGGCTTGAATGGCTTTTAAAAGTTCTTCCTCAGGCATCCCCTTACCGCGGGCCTGCTCCAGTCGAATCGCTGTACTTTGGGATAATTTGATCTCTGCACTCATCCAACTCACACCTTCCTGCTAGTACTATGTAACAATCATGATTTAGTATACCTCTATTATATCCTTTTGGCAGTAAAAAACCTCCATCTCTACTTCTATTGAAATGAAGGTTTAGTATCCACATGTTCGGTTACCTATTCGATTGCTCCAGCAATACTCATATCATATTCCTGCGAGCACCTGATACCACACGCCGCGTTTGGAGTACAACGTACTGCGTACCTCGTCCCATCCACCCAGATAGTTGATATCAAACAGTCCTTCAGGCGTTGGGAATGTGGACTCGGTCTGTGCAAATACATCCGGATCTACGGAACGAAAACCATGCTTGGCAAAAATTCGCTGTGCTTCCGGTGTACGCAGATATGCGACAAAAGCTTCCGCCAGTTCACGATTCCCATGTTTATCGGCATACTTATTCACCACAACTGCCGGGTTCTCAATCAAGATCGTATTTTTCGGAATGACGATATCATAATCTACACCTTTGGCAATCCGGGCAAGCAATTCATTTTCATACGTGACGATTACATCACCCACACCATATTCAAATGCCGCCATTGAAGAACGGCCACTCTTGTCCAATGATTCAACGTTACGATGTACCTGTTCAAGAAAAGCCTTGGCTGCGGCAGGATCTTTCTTTCCCTCTTGCTCCTCCGACAGCTTCAATCCGGCACCGTAAATGGCATTAATGTCCCATTGTGCGCCCCCGGATGTCTTAGGATTAGGGTAAAGTACCTTCACTCCCGGCTTGGTTAAATCCTGAAAATCATGAATTCCAAGCGGGTTGCCAGCTCTGGTGCCCAGAACAACAATCGAACGGGTGATCATGCCCTCATGAGGGGTCTGTTTCCAATCGGGGCTAACCAGATCGGCTTTGACCAGCTTGTCGATATCACTCTCCATCGCGAGCAAGGCCACATCCGCCTCGAATCCACCCACGATGGCTCTTGCCTGTGTACCCGAAGCTTCATAGGACTCCTGGAAGTTGATCGTCTGTCCGGTCTTCGCCTTCCATTCCTCCTGGAACTTGGGCAGCAATTCGCCTACAGCGTCTTTTGCTACACTATAAGCACCAATCACCAGTGTATTGGATGAATCGGTACCAGCAGGCTCATTCTGTTGGCTTGACTCCTCCTGCTTGCTGCATCCAACGGTCATGCAGACGAGCAGAAGCATGAGGGCGACATATAACAGGTTGACTTTCTTCTTCCTCGTCTGCATGGGCAGCCCCCTTCTTCCACTTGATCTAAATCATCACCGGCATCGGATCTTCCTTCAGTCGGTTCTCAACCACCCAACTGTTGGAGTCATTGAACAGGTATGCACGGTGTACAAGGACGCGAATTTGTTGACCAATCTCCAAGGTCGTTTTCTCCAGGGAACGATAGGTGATTAACTTATGCCCCTGTACGTCCACCTCCACCATCCATTCACTGCCGCGGAAATGAAGATGTTTGACGGTCCCTTTTTCCGTTGCAGACAGCATGGTGAACTCGTTTTTCAAGCCGATCTCAATATACTCCGGTCGAATAAGCGCTTTGGTATGTTCACCCTCGACGGCATGTTCAAATCCTTTCAGCTGGGAAGCATCCTCCACAACCGTAGACTCCCCGATAAATGTAGCAACAAACGGTGTCTGCGGGTTTTTGTAGATATCCCAAGGTGTGCCCTTCTGTTCCAGACGACCTTGGCTGATAATCATAATCTCGTCCGCGACTTCAATTGCTTCATCCTGGTCATGCGTTACAAAGATCGAAGTGATTCCCACACGCTCGATTAGCTCTCGCAACCATGAACGCAGTTCCTGACGAATCTTGGCATCAATAGCCGCAAACGGTTCATCCAGCAATAACAGTTGCGGCTCCGGGGCGAGTGCTCTGGCAAAAGCAACACGCTGACGCTGCCCACCAGACAACTGATGTGGATAACGCTGTTCAAAACCTTTTAACCCGGTCAGTTCAACAAGCTCCATAACCCGATCACGGATCTGGGCTTTTGGCGTCTTCTTGACCTTAAGTCCAAAAGCGATATTCTCAAATACCGTCATATGTTTGAACAAGGCATAGTTCTGGAATACAAATCCGATGCCCCGCTCCTGTGGAGGCAGATGGTTCACGACTTTTCCGTGAAAGCGAATCTCTCCGGAACCTGGATTTTCCAGACCCGCAAGCATCCGCAGAATGGACGTCTTCCCGCCTCCGCTGGGTCCAAGCAGACCGATCAGATGGCCTTTGGCAATATCGAATGAGACATCTTTTACCGCATGAAAATCACCGAAATGTTTGTTCAGATCACGGACTTCTACATGCATATCAATGCACTTCCTTTCGCTTCTTGGCCCATTCCATCATGAGCAGCAGCCCGACGGAGAAGGTGACCAGCACCAATGCCACACCATTTGCGGCAGCGACATTAAAATTCTCAACATCCTGATACACCAGCGTTGTTGCCGTCTGCGTTTTGTTCATAATATTACCGGATACAACCAGCACTGCACCGAATTCCCCCAGTGAGCGCGCAACCGTCAACACCAGACCATACACTACCGCCCACCGGATCGAAGGCCATGTCACACTCCAGAACGTTCTCCAGCCGTAGGCGCCAAGTGTAGATGCGGCCTCCTCTTGCTGTGAACCGAGTTCCTGCAGGACAGGCATAACCTCTCTGACCATCAGTGGAAAAGTAACAAATAACGTTGCAATCACCATACCCGGGAAGGCATAGACCACATTGAATCCAATTCCTTCAAAAAAAGCGCCCATAATGCTGTTAGGTCCCAACATCAATACAATCATTAAACCGCCAATGACAGGAGATACGGCATAAGGCAGGTCTACAATGCTGTTCAGCAGCCCTTTTATCCGTTCACTCAGCCATCCGGCACGAACCAGATACAGAGCCATCATGATGCCAAACAATGTATTTAACAGGGTGACTACCAGGACCACCAGTCCGGTCATCATCAAAGCGTGTAACGCCTCAGGGCGCATCAGACCTTTCAGGAATCCACCTGCCCCGTCTTCAAATGCGCCAATAAAAATGCGTCCAAGCGGGATGATCAACAGTACAATAAATACCGCAAACGTCAGTCCGATTAAGAGTCGTCTCATCGTCTTCTCCCCCGCATCTGCACCAGATTGATCAACCAGAGGATCAGGAAGGAGAGCGTCAGGAGCAACACGGATACAGCAGCGGCTCCCGTTGGGTTATCACTTTCAATCTCCCCGTAGATAAATACGGAAGCGGTCAGTGTTCTTCCCGGAATGTTACCAGCCACCAGCACAACAGCCCCGAATTCAGCCAGTCCTCTGGAGAAAGCGAGCATCCCCCCACTGATCATGCCAGGTGCCATGGACGGCAGAATAACCTGCATGAACGTGCGAGCCTTGGATGCCCCCATCGTGTACGAGGCCTCTTCCTCAGAAGGATCGATTTCTTCCAGCAAAGGCTGCACTGCACGGATCACAAACGGAAACGTCACAAAGGTCATCGCGATAACAATTGCGGGCTGGTGAAATACAATCTCAAATCCCATGGATTCTGCCAATTTCCCGATAGCACTGACCGGACCCAAAAGCAGCATAATCATCAAGCCGCCCACCGCTGTTGGCAGTGCAAACGGGAGATCAACCAGACTGTTAAGAAACGATCGACCCACAAAGCGATACCTGGTCAACACCCAAGCGATCATCGTGCCCAGAACCACATTGATCAGCGTGGCAATGACGGCCAATCGAATCGTCAGCAGTACGGCTTTCCACGCGATGGGGTCCATAATGCTCTGAGCAAAATTGCTCCATCCTTCGGAGAAGGAATTGACGTATACACCGATGATTGGAAGTACAATAAGTACGATAAAATATAACAATACGGTACTGCGAAATCCCCAAGTCCATCCCTTGTGACGAAGAACGGTATTCATTGCTGCGTTCCCTCCCAGCCTCCGGCTTTAGCTCCGGTCGGCAGTCTTCCTGGTTTCAATACGACATTTTTCCTAAGTTGGATGATATTTCTTTAACATTATTCCCATTAGTCTACTTGGTTTTGCTTTTCTGATACTTTACCAGTTTGCAGTGCTAATCGTCAATGCTTTTATTGAATAAAATTGGGGCACATATGAGATCGATTTCTAAAAATCGCACTGCACACTGCGCGGCCAGAACAACCTTCCGGTCACTGTTATCCCCAGATTTCTTTGATCCCCTTTTTTAATGGGAAATCCGGTGATAAAGGCGAAGCTTATGCTTCCGAAGCAGCTTTCTTACAGAAAGCTTTGAGCTTCCGCTTCTTCAGGTTATTTCTGTCCTCTCCGTTATCATGCGATTTGCTCTTTTATTTGCATATGTGGTTTGTTTGGTATGTAGTGGTTAAGGTACAATCGAGGGTAAGAACAGAGATGATAAGGAGCGATCTAAACATGTTATATACGAAGAATATATCCACGTCCACACGAGATGAAATGAAGGATATCACATGGGACGTGAAGCAGGTTGTCCAGCGTAGCGGGGTTCAGAACGGGACGGTACTCATCTACTGTCCACATACGACAGCAGGTATTGCCATCAATGAAAATGCAGATCCGGATGTAAAACACGATGTCTTGTTGCGCCTGGACGAAGTGTACCCTTGGGAGCATCCCGAGTATCGACATGCTGAAGGCAATACAGCCTCTCACCTCAAATCGATCACAACAGGGCCATCACAGACGGTGATTATTCATGAAGGCAGACTGCTGCTTGGCCGCTGGCAAGGCATTTACTTTTGCGAATTCGATGGACCACGTGAGCGGGAATATTTTCTCAAAATCATGGAAGGTTAGTTGGGTCCAATAGACCTGCCGCCTACTCATTCATTTTTGACAACACAAACAGGCGGTCCACCCTCATTCCGGGTCGGAGCCGCCTGACTTGGTCAGCTGCGCATATTAACTTTCGCGAGATAACGTTATAAAGAATTAAAGTTATGACAAATCACCGCCCTGAAGTGTAGGGGTGCAACAATAGCGCCATTATTGGACGCCAGGCTGCTGACCCAAATTGCGGCACAGCACTTTGACATGAGACAGCGCAGAAGATTCAATCTCCACAAACGTTAAACGGTCCTGAATGTAATAAGAAATGAATCCGTGCATAGCCAAAAATAGCGTACGCGGTACCCTTTGAATATCCTCTTCCGTACAGTTCTCTTCATTCATATACTGCCTTATAATCGATGCAAACAATTCGAAGCAGCGTCCCTGTTCGGTACGACAATAAGACAACAGTTCTTCGTCCCTGATCATAAACATAATTTCGTATTGATATGGGTTCTCCAGACCAAAACGAATAAACTCCATCATAATGTGCTCTACCTTGCTCACATCATCACGAACCGGCCTGACCATAGCTTGCAGCAGCAAATGCCCCAGATGATTAAAATCTTCAACCACGATGGCATAGAACAGCTCTGCCTTTTCCTTAAAGTGATAATACAGCGACCCATGACTATAGCCCAGATGCTGGCCGATGCTTCGCATCGAAATGGCGCGGTATCCTTTGGTAATAAAAAGGTGCCTCGCCGCCTCCAGTATCCGCTCCCTCGACAACTCCTGTTCGACTGCTCTTCTAGCCATATATTTTATTCCCCTTCAATAAAATAAAGCCGCTGTCCCTCCGTGATCCGGGATTGCCCTTGCGTCAAATCCGTGATCCAGGCTATAAATGCCTCGGTTTCACTATCCGGCGGAAGACAAGTCAACGTAACCTTATCGGTGAATCCAGTTTCACCTGTACGGACTTCCCGGCTTCTTAACTCATTTTCCACTTTACCCAGCCACGTATAATCCAGTTCAACAAACACTTCACGATGCAGCACGTTGGTAATGGCTTCTCCGGCTTCAATGGCTGCTACAGCACCATCCGTATAAGCACGAATTAACCCACCGGCTCCAAGCATAATTCCCCCAAAGTATCGCGTAACTACAATTGCCACATTTTTTAATTTCTGATTTTTGATCACTTCAAGAATGGGTTTCCCTGCTGTTCCGCTGGGTTCCCCGTCATCGGATTGCTTCTGGATCTCATCCCGCTCCCCAATCATGTACGCAGAGCAGTTGTGAGTCGCATTCCAATGTTTTTTCTTGATCTCATCGATAAAAGCAACAGCTTCTTCCTCTGTCGTGACCGGCATAATATGACCGATAAATCGCGACTTCTTGATTACAATTTCCAGATTGCCCGGTCCTCGAACCGTGCGATAACGTTCAATCATCCCAAATCCAACTTTCTTATCTTTTCCTGAGTCCATTTTACAAGAAAGCAGTTCACCGCGCGAACGCGGACGAACTGCCCTGGTTATCTACATCCGGGGAAACCCTGCATCTTACTTGAACAGTGATTCCCGGTTAGATTTACATTACCTTATTCAACTATATGAGCAGACCGATGAATTATTCGGAAAGTCTCGCTTCGAGCGCTGCTTTCTCTTCTTCAAAGCCTGGTTTGCCCAGCAATGCGAACATATTTTTCTTGTAAGCTTCCACGCCTGGTTGGTCAAATGGATTGACGCCCAGCAAGTAGCCACTGATACCGCATGCTTTTTCAAAGAAGTATACCAGATATCCGAAAGAATATGGAGTCATATCTGGAATGTTCACAATCAGGTTTGGTACTTGACCATCCGTATGTGCAAGCAGTGTTCCCTGGAACGCTTTTTTGTTTACAAAGTCCATAGTTTTGCCTTCAAGGAAGTTCAAACCATCCAGATCGTCCGGATCGGATTTGATTGAGATATGCTCAGCAACTTCAGTAACCTGGATAACAGTTTCGAAGATATTTCGGCTACCTTCCTGGATGAATTGACCCATGGAGTGCAAGTCTGTAGAGAAATCAACAGATGCAGGATAGATCCCTTTGTAGTCTTTACCTTCACTCTCTCCGAATAACTGTTTCCACCACTCGGACACGAAGTGCAGGGAAGGCTCATAGTTTACAAGAATCTCCGTGCCTTTGCCTTTGCGATACAAAGCGTTACGAACAGCAGCATATTGATAAGCCTCATTCTCTGCTACGTTCGGGTTGCTGTATTCTTTGGATGCATCAGCCGCACCTTGCATCATTTCTTCGATGCTGATACCCGCTGCTGCGATTGGCAGCAAACCTACAGCTGTCAGAACGGAGTAACGTCCACCTACATCATCCGGGATAATGAAAGATTCATATCCTTCGGCATTCGCCAATTCTTTCAGTGCACCACGTGCTTTGTCAGTTGTAGCATAGATGCGTTTACGAGCTTCTTCTTTGCCATATTTCTCTTCCAGAGCTGCACGGAAGATACGGAAAGCAATAGCCGGCTCTGTTGTTGTACCGGATTTGGAGATGACGTTTACGGAGAAATCTTTGCCTTCAACCAGATCCAGCAAATGAGTTACATATGTGGAACTGATATTGTTTCCTGCAAAATAGATTTCAGGCGTTTTGCGTTTGTCTTTTGGCAGATTGTTATAGAAAGAATGTGTCAACATTTCAATCGCTGCACGTGCACCCAGGTATGATCCACCGATACCGATCACAATCAGTACTTCGGAGTCGCTTTGGATTTTGGCAGCCGCTTTTTGAATGCGGGCGAACTCTTCTTTGTCATAAGCTGTTGGCAGGTCAATCCAGCCCAGATAATCGGAGCCTGTTCCTGTTCCGTTGTGAAGCTGCTCGTGAGCCAGACGAATCGGTTCAGCGAAATAGTCCACTTCGTGCTGATTTACAAATTGCAATGCCGTGCTATAGTCAAATGTCACTTTTTTTGCCATGATCTCAAAAACCTCCTGATTTCGATTATAGTGCGTGTTCAAACTTTGTAATCAAAAGCGGACTTCTTGAACAACATCTTATATTATGTCCGTATTCCATTCTAAACAACTTGCCTTAAGGATACTTCAAATCCACGGGGCTGACAAGCTTGCAGCTCGAACTTTGTCGTTAGAATTCAAGAAGTAAAAAGGGTAAACCGAATCCGCAGGTTGCGGTTCTGCTTACCCTTCTTATGTTATTCCGCCGGGTACGAGCAGACGTAGTCAGTAACGCTGCGTATCTCCAGTTTAAATTTGGATTCGGCAGGCACGTGGAACGTAGCTTGACCTTGAATCTCTTGCCACTCTTCTTCTCCGGGAAGCAATACTTTCAGATCTCCGGACAGAATCTCCATAATTTCACGAGAATCCGTACCGAACTCATAACTGCCTGGAAGCATGATGCCCAGAGTCACTTTGCTGCCATCCCCCAAAATAACCGTTCTGCTGGTTACTTGACCATCATAATAAATGTTGGCCTCTTTCACTACACTGACTTGATCGAATTGTGACATGCGTACCCGCTCCCCTGAAGTTAATGAAAACAAAAGGCAAAACAGATCAGGGCGATAACGAATCACCGCCCATGTTCTGCGGAAATAACTTGCTGCCATGGATCAGGACAGCATGATGCCCTCCCAACCATAGCAGCGTTTATGAAGCTATAAGTGCGTGTTCAAAAAGTCAAGGTTTTCAGTGCTTTTCGGCTGAATCCCATCTTCGACACTGATGATGCCGTGAGGCATCCTTCGTAATCAAATGCAGACTTTTTGAACAACCTCTATTACAGCAATGCTTTTACGCGGCTAACCACGTTATCCACTGTAAAGCCGTACTCTTGGATAACACGGTCGCCAGGCGCGGAAGCACCGAATGTGCTGATTCCGAGAATGTCACCTTGATCTCCAACATATTTCTCCCAGCCCATTGGATAAGCCATTTCAATCGCAAGACGAGCTTTAACATCCGGAAGAAGAACGGACTCTCTGTAAGCTTTGTCTTGTTTCTCGAACAGATCCCAGCTTGGCATGCTGATTACGCGAACTTGGATGCCTTGCTCTGCAAGTGCTGCTTGAGCTTTAACAGCCAATTGCACTTCAGAACCTGTAGCGATGATTTGTGCTACCGCTTTGCCATCTTTTGCATCAGAGACAACATAAGCACCACGTTTCACGTTCTCACGTGAACCTTCAACGGTACCTTCGAGGATCGGCAGGTTTTGACGAGTGAGTACGAGTGCAACCGGGTTGCTCTTGTTCTCAAGCGCGTAAGCCCAAGCAGCCGAAGTTTCATTACCGTCAGCCGGACGAATCACCGTCAGGTTAGGAATGATACGCAGGGATGCCAGTTGCTCGATCGGTTCGTGTGTAGGACCATCTTCACCAACAGCGATACTGTCGTGAGTCAGAACATACGTTACAGGCAATCCCATCAGGGCAGCCAGACGAACAGCCGGACGCAGGTAATCGGTAAATACGAAGAACGTACCTCCGAATACTTTCACACCGCTGTGCAGTGCCATACCGTTCATTGCTCCAGCCATACCGAATTCACGGATACCGAAGTAGATGTTACGGCCGGAGTAATCTTCAGGTGTGAAGTTCTCCAGGTTGTTCAAGTGAGTCATTGTGGAGCTTTCCAAGTCAGCAGATCCACCTGTCAGTTGTGGCACGTTGTGTGCCAAACCGTTCAGAGCGTTACCAGATGCTACACGAGTGGAGAGCGCTTTGTCTGTTGCTGCATATTTAGGAAGATCACGGTCCCAACCTTCTGGAAGGTCGCCGTTAATCGCTGTTTCGAATTGAGCTGCCAGCTCAGGGTATGCTTTTTTGTATTCGGCAAATTTCTCGTCCCAAGCTTTGTTAGCAGAGATACCGCGATCTTTCACTTGAGCAAAGTGATCGCGAACTTCAGCTGGTACGTGGAAGTTTTCTTCATATACCCATTTGTAATACTCTTTAGTCAATTTGGCTTCGTCTGCACCCAGTGGAGATCCGTGAGTACCGCCGTGGCCGCCTTTACCTTGTTTGTTCGGGCTACCATAACCGATAACCGTTTTAACTTCAATCAGTGTAGGACGCAATGTATCTGCTTGACCTTCCTGAATTGCTTTTTCGATTGCAGGCAGATCGTTACCATCTTCAACACGCAGCACTTGCCAGCCATAAGCTTCAAAACGCTTCGCGATGCTTTCGGAAGAAGACAGATCCAATTTACCATCGAGTGTGATGTCATTGGAGTCGAACAACATGATCAATTTGCCCAAGTGCAAACGTCCAGCCAGGGAAGCAGATTCATGCGATACGCCTTCCATCAAGTCGCCATCACCACAGATTGCGTAAGTGTAGTGGTCAACAACGTTGAACTTGTCTTTATTGTATGTTGCGCCCAGTTGAGCTTCAGCCATCGCCATACCTACAGCCATTGCAATACCTTGACCCAGTGGGCCGGTAGTTGCATCAACACCTGCAGTATGTCCGAATTCCGGGTGACCCGGTGTTTTGCTTCCCCATTGACGGAACTGTTTCAGTTCTTCCATTGGAAGATCATATCCGCTCAGGTGCAGCAAGCTGTACAGCAACATGGAGCCATGTCCTGCAGACAGGACAAAACGGTCCCGGTTAACCCAAGTTGGGTGGTCCGGGTTATGAGTCATCGTTTTTGCAAAAAGTTGGTACCCCATTGGAGCGGAGCCCATAGGCATACCCGGATGTCCGGAATTTGCCTTCTCAATTGCATCAATCGCCAAAGTACGTACGGTAGTAATCGACAGGTTGTCGATCGTGCTGTTCTCGTCCTTTTGAATCGCTTCGTTCTTGTCAGTCATGGTTTGTCCTCCTCATGTCTTTAGATAAGTCGGGTGCGCAAGCGAATCCCTCTCATCATACAAGCAAACCGAATTTCACAATAAGTGAATCCGCTTGAGTGTTTCATTTTGACTTATTCACTTTTGTATTGTATCACTTGGCGTGAAGCTTTTCCATAACCTTCTTTGAGAAGTTCATGAAAAATCGGTTGTTTGTGATGAATAATCCTTGGCCAATCAAGCAAAAATCGTACTTTAAAAGGTACTAAATTCCAAAAGCAGACTTAAGGAGCCTCACAAATCCATCGCATGAAGTATAACCTTTAACCTGAAAACCATGCATTTTTTAGATATTCATCCTCAATTCACATATAATGTTCCTGAATATGGATTCGAAAGTTGGGCTATGGTTTACTTTTCAGATGTACATACGTCAATCATAGGAGGTTGCGATCATGCCAGATCCTGCAGCTCACCCATCAACATCGGTAAAACACTCATTACCCTGGATATCCGGTATTTTAACGGGGGTTCTCTCGGGAGTTATCCTGGGATTTTTCCTTAAAGTGATTCAGGCCAACACAGGTGAACAAGTGTATACCCTGCTGCTGAATATCGATTTTGTCCCTGTTCTTCCACCAACCTTGCCCGAATGGATTGAATTTTCTCTGCATCTAGTTGTGTCCGTTTTGATCGGCATCTTCTATGTGTGGTGGATACGGCGCACAGGGCATCCCATGTTCAAAGGAGTCTTACTCGGTGCCGCTTCATCCCTGCTATACATTCCACTCTCTCCATTGTCATCACGTGTACCAGACCTGTACGATGTGGCCGCCATCATCTATTGGATTGTTGGTCATCTGCTGTTTGGTATCGTGCTTGGCTTGTGCGGAAAGTATATTATGAATGCAAAAAAAGCGACTCCCGCTTCGTAAACGAATTGGGGTCGCCTTTTTGTTAGTCTATTATGTGGTTCCGAATCAACCTTGCACAGTATTAAAGCATGAGCTTAAAATACAACGGTTTTATTTTCATGAACAAGAACACGGTCTTCGACATGCCATTTCACGGCACGTGCAAGCACAACACGCTCAATGGTACGTCCAATACGCTTCAACTCGGTTACATCGTCCCCGTGGCTTACACGCTGCACATCCTGTTCAATAATCGGGCCGCCATCCAGTTCTTCCGTAACATAGTGCGCTGTCGCACCAATAATTTTGACACCACGGTTGTACGCCTGCGCATACGGTTTACCACCCACAAAGGCTGGCAGGAACGAATGGTGGATATTAATGATTCGATTACGATAGTGCTCAATGAACATGGGAGAGATGATCTGCATGTAACGAGCCAGAATGATCACATCCACATCATTGCCAATGACGTCCAGTTGACGCTGTTCTGCTTCTTTCTTGGTATCCGCTGTAACCGGAATATGATGATATGGAATGCCAAATGATTCTACATAATCCTTCATGTCCAGATGGTTGCTGACCACAAGCGCAATATCGGCATCCAGGTCGCCTGCCTGCCATTGCCACAATAATTCAACCAGACAGTGATCTTCTTTGGATACAAAGATAGCCAGTTTCTTCTTGCGGCTGACCGCAGATAACGTCCATTCCATCTGGAAACGGCTTGCCACTTCTGCAAAATCAGCTTCCAGTTTCGGCAGGTTGTGGAGCAATTCCGGAAGATCAAACTCAATCCGCATAAAGAACATGCCGCCAGCAGGGTCCATGGTGTACTGGTCCGACTGAACAATGTTTGCACCATGCTGGTGCAGGAAATGAGATACGGCAGCAACAATTCCTGGACCATCCGGACAGGAAATGAGCATGCGCGCACGATTGGCGCGGTTTTTAGAATCAGGGCGTACTTGTTTAGCGTGGATCTCCATCGGGTTATTCTTCCTCCTTCAATTAAGCCATGACCTACGGGGGTTAACCCGCAAGCCAGGCAATCAAGCGATGATTCAGTTGTTCTTCATTCAAATGCGGGAACAAAGCAGCTTCAGTCACCATGTCATAGAGGCGCTCCAGCGGTTCGCGCGGATCTGCCTTTTTGGCTTTGGCATCATTTTTGAGCAATGTCCACACATCCAGAATATACGAACGGGACTCAATCTCTTTACCTTTGAAAAAGTGTTGCAACTGTTCTACTTCTGTTAGGAATTCCTGACCGAATCGACCAGCAACATCCCCACGAAGAAGCGCAATCTCCACTTCATACATTGGACGCTGTGTTTTGGCCTCTTTGCCAATCCAAGGTGTCTCCAGAATAAATGGACGGCCTTGAAGCTTCTCATGGTTAACGATGCGGTTAATCGCCTCAAACCCGATCCAGCCAGAGCCAATTGGTGTATGACGGTCCTTGTGCGCACCCACCGCATTCTTACTATCATTAATATGCATTACGGCAATGCGGTCAAGTCCTACAGTGCGATCGAATTGCTCCAATACACCGTCAAAATCGTTAACAATATCGTATCCGGCATCATGAATGTGGCATGTATCCATACACACAGTCAGACGTTCGTTATACGTTACTTTCTCAATAATCTGAGCGATTTCTTCGAAACTGCGACCCATCTCCGTACCTTTGCCAGCCATGGTTTCCAGAGCGATGTTCACATCTGTCTCTTTCACACCTTCCAGCACTTCATTCAACCCTTCTGCGATCCGTCCGATCCCATAGTGGGCATCTTTATCTGTAAAAGCGCCGGGATGTAATACGATGTTTTTGACACCAATGGCATGTGTACGACGAATCTCTTCCTGAAGAAAATCTACAGCAAGTCTATACGTATTATCTTTGTAAGAGCCGAGATTAATAATGTACGGGGCATGGACAACGATATCTTCCATTCCACCCTCTTGCATGGCAAGTTTGCCTTCTTCAATATACATGGATTCAATTGGCTTGCGACGTGTATTCTGTGGTGCACCCGTATATATCATAAACGAACTGGAACCGTACGAGGACGCTTCCTTCGTTGCACTCAATAATCCCTTGTCCGAAAAGGACACGTGGGAGCCGATTTTCAGCATTATTGATCCCCCTTAATCTGAATTATCCCTTATTCTAACGCGATTATCGAAATAAATCTAGAAATGCGCTATAATTCGGGATAGAGGCTATTTTTGACAGCTACTATGTGAAACATGGGTAGGCGGATCCGTCTTTCCGTGAAAATCAATGAACCGAGGTGACTCCGCAATGATTTTCGACTCCTACGCGATGATACTGACCAGCAGTTCCCCCAGCAATTGGTTTATGAATACGATCGCATTCTGGACTTTTTTATTGCTTGGCAGCATGTGTATCGGTGGATTTTTCATGATGCGCAAGTTTTTAAAAGTACTGCCAAAAGCAGACGGAAAGTCCAAACTGGATTGGCAGAATTATTGGGTCGAAGCCAGCCGTCACTTGTGGACGGATGAAGCCAAAGCTTTTTTGGATCAACTCGTGGAGCCTGTACCTGGGCCATTTCGTGACATCGCCAAACATTCCATTGCTGCAGAGATCGGTAAAATTGCAGTTGAAGACAACGCGACGGAAGTATCGAGAGATCATTGCATTAAAGGATACATTATTGCCACACCAAAACGGGATAATAAGTTTTTGGTGAAATTTTTGGAGAAAAACAAAATCGATTATTCCCCTTATCAACATTTGATTAAATAAAATTCAAAGATGAGTTAAGCCATATATAGATTTGGTTAATTTACAGATATGCTCCGTCAGGTAAGTCGTTCCCAACAGGCATTGCTTACCGTCCGGGGCTGTTTGTCGATTCACGGGTGTATATCAGGGCAGTGAAAATACAGAGAGGATGTTTGATATGAAAATTGCCATTTGTGGAGGTACCGGATTTGTGGGAGGAGCACTTGTAGATTACTGGCTGCAAGCCGGGCACCATGTGAAAGTTATTACACGAAAACTGCCTGACTTGCATAATCCAAGTAAAAATCTTACATATATATCGTGGGAACAAGTCGAAGAACAACCTCACTTGCTGGAAGGTATGGATGCTCTCGTTAACCTTGCCGGAGAAACGCTGAATCAACGTTGGACAACCAAGGCGAAGCTGGAGATTGTTGAATCCAGAGTAACAACCGTAGCACGGGTAGCCCGATTGGTGGAATCTCTGGAACAAAAGCCGGAAGTAGTTGTTCAGGCTTCTGCCATGGCCATCTATGGAACCTCCCCTAATGAAACCTTCGACGAGAGCAGTCCGCAAAAATCCATGAACTTCCCGTCCCGGGTCTCGGAACAATGGGAAGTTGCTGCAGATGCAATCAAAAATGTAAGACTCGTTAAAATTCGGGTAAGTCTGGTTCTTGGACATAAAAGAGGGGCTTTTCCATTGATGAAACTCCCTTACATGCTGGGTTTTGGTGGCAAGATCGGCAGTGGTAAGCAATGGACTAGCTGGATTCACATTATGGATATCGTAAGACTCATTGATTTTAGCATTCAAAATAAACAGGTGTCAGGTCCGGTCAATGCTTCCTCACCGAACCCTGTCACCAATGATGAATTTGGTCGTACAGTAGGCAAGGTGTATCATCGCCCTCACTGGTTCCCCGTACCCGGTTTCTTAATTAAAACCTTAGTTGGTGAACTATCCGTTGTTCTGCTTCAAGGGCAGAGAGTCATTCCGCAAAAAGCACTCGACCACGGATTCCAATTCACCTTCCCTACCTTAACCCAGGCCCTGGAAGATCTGAAGCATCGCGGTTTATCTGACTGATTGAACTAGAGCTATCCAATTGACCGATAAGTGTAGACTGATTCCGCTAGTGTAAATGTGTCTCCATCCGCCAATGGGTACTCCTTATACGGAGCAAGAATATTGCCCTGAAGAATGGTTCCATTGACGGAACCCAGATCCTTAATGACATAGCCCGATTTGTTCCGGCTCAATTCCACATGAGCACGGGACACCCCGGTCGCTGTGTCCACCCACTGAACCATGTCTGCTGATCTTCCGATGACAAAAGATGCACCTTGCACATCCATCCGTTCATGTTGCTCACTGCTTCCCGATCTTCGCTCAAGATAATGAGACGCAATCACCGGGCCTTCCCCTGTAAAGCTACCTTTAGCCAGATTCTGCAAATTCACGGTTGCTTCTGCAACTGCATCATGTCGGATTAGTCCTGAAGTTGAAGCTATTGTTTCCACATGATGCTGAATGAACGGTGGTTCGGAATGTTCAGGTGCCCTATGCAGAGGTTGATAACGGGAATGCGCACTTCCTTCTAAAACCGATTCAGTCGCTTGTTTTACACGTTCCTCTTTCCTGTCAGCTATATTCCAACGCCAACTTTCCTGAAATTGTTCCTCTTCATCTTCCGTTTGCTTCCCTTTGTGCTTACCTAAATTGAATGAAAAAGATCGCTTTGTCTCTGATTCATTATGAGGGTTTCCCTTACGCTTCCACGTCCATCCTGCTACACCAAGCAAGCCAAGGCTTAGTACCATGCACAAGATCATCTGCGTCTGTCCCGGTTGCTCCATGTAAATAAACCTCCATACCAATGCCATGGCAACCATGCAGCCCAGTATGATATAAGTCACTTTGGAAGTTCCGGGCTTTTCCCCTACTTCCATATCATCAGGCTCTTTCGAATCAGAATCATACGGGTTACTTCGTCTCTTATCCATGGTGTTTGAGCTCTCCAATGAAGATTGCTCAGGCGAGCGCCTGCCTGAAATGGTTCGAGATCTCACCGGAATGTCTTCCCCTACGGATTCACTTGTTTTCTGCGTCTGACGAAAATTCAGCACAGGCTCCAAAGCAGCATTTTGAACGGGAGCACTGGGTTGATATGGCCGTGAATTACCAATGGCTTGTCTGCTATCCCGCTCAGAAATTGACGAATGCAGGCTACCTCTTGACTCATCAAGTGTTTCCGAAGTTCTGGACGAGAGAAATGCTGCGCCACCTCCACTCTCATGTTCGTCTGCGTATAACTCCAGCAGGAGCTCACGCAACTGTCTGATATCCCAGCGTTCGTTGTCACATAACTGCAGAACACGCTGAATGCCTTCTCCTTGAAGTTCCTGCACCTGAGCCATCAGCCTGATCACAAGCTCACGGAATTGCTGCGGCGTTGGATCAGCTTCAACCGTATCTACAATTGGTACATAGACCATCCCAAGCTCACCCTGTTCGAATGAACCGTTGATGAACAAGTACTCTTCCTGGATCAATAATTTACGAGGCTCCAGCATATATTGCCGGCATTCCATGAAGGCATCGGCTAGCTGGAACAACAGACCATACAGAACGCGCAACTTGATTTTGCTTGACTTTAACATCTGGGATAACATCTTGTATCCTGATATGTCGTACTGCAAAGTTACATTTCGATCTACCTCCCGAATATGAACAGGAAGAAGTCGCGGAATCTGATTGGAGGACAACATCCCCATTTGTACCCGGCTCAACTCCTCCATTCTTATACCGTCCTCTTTCTCCAAAACCATGAACGCTCCGCCGTTACGAATAAAATCTCTCGTTAATCCATACATGCCAATCCTCTCTTTCCATTGTTACTCTCATATTTCTTTACTCCTTCACTTAAGGGAACAGTCCTGGGATAAGCACTGTGATAAACCCAGGCAAGACGGCAAGCATAAATGGAAACTTCAATGTCTTCTCTGTATTCAGCAGTTTGAGGGAACCAAGCATGAAGAACCCGGCAAGATTGCCTGCCATGCCTCGAATCCGTTGTGCTGAGTCCTTCCGGAATAGAAGTATCACTAAACCAATGGCTCCTGCATACAAAACGGAGTAAATAATCACATGAATGCCAAAAGCAATTCCCGTCCATGCGCCAATCCCACCAAACAATTTCACATCCCCTGCCCCTACTGCGCCAATCGCATACATCAGAAACAAAATACCAAAACCTGCTGCAAATCCAGCACCGGAGAACAAGAAGCCATCCCAACCTCCCCATATGATATGGGCCAGTACACCTGCAACAGTCACGGGTAAAGTTAATCGATTTGGAATTTTCATGGATCGAATGTCAGTAATAAAAGCTGCAAGAATGTAAATGCCACAGGCTATGTAAAACCACTCCATCTCCATCGTCCCCTTCCTTATTTTCTGGAGGCCACGGTAAACGTAGTCTCCGTCATGGCACCATCCCCTGTCTCGACAACAAAACTCCATGTTCCTTCTGTTGTCCGAGTACCAACAAACCAGGTCCATTCAATCATGCCATTCTCATCTGCGGTGGCCCAGCCAATGTGCTTCGCAGAACTTTCACCTGACTTGTAAAATATCGTTAAGTTGGCTGTCGCTCCTGGTTCTACCTTCACCTTAATCGTTGCATTGTTGCCTATGTAAGCCGGGTCAGGCTTCGACAGTACCGTTGCTGAACCCGAAGTATCCCCGTCTCCTGCGCTGCCATCTGACCCTTCTCCGGTATCTCCAATCCATACCCGTTCTGCCGCAGCAGCCTGAATCCGAAGCGGTTTACTGAGAAAGGGGACTTTTACCGGCAATTCATAACTCAGTTCAAGTCGGAAATATGGATTTGTTTTGTTTTTGAGATCAGGTATCGAAATACCATTCACATGAACACGCTCCATATTCAGCAGAGTTGGCTCGATAAATGGTTGAAGCAGCGGTTTTACCGTGGGATCAAGTACAGTTTCCAAGACGGATGTTTTGATCTCCTGTAGTGGTTGTTCACCACTGGCCGCCGCTGAACGTACCCAATCACTTAGTGGCTCGGGTAGAGAAGAAGCATAATCTTCTGCCCATTCCGTCAGAGACAACTCCGGTATCTTCCACCCTTCTCCCGAGCCTTCGCCTCCAGCAGAATCAGAAGGTGTGAATGCAAGGGAAACGGGATATATTTTCGTTGATAATTGCTTCACCGCTTCCCCTGCTGTGCTCTGTAGCGCTGTGGAAATTAGAGTCATTTGCACAATGAAGATGAGAAACATGATAAAGAACAGAAAAACAGGTAACACCAGTGAAGCTTCCAAAACCATGCTTCCCTGTTCCTTTTTCGGAGAACATATCCGCTTATTCAGAGACTTCAAACGTTGCAATCTGATTATTCTGGTTAAACGAATCTGCATTTGTGCGCTTTCTTTTTCATATCGTTGCTGCTTATCCATAATCCCTCCACCGAAACGATCCTGATCATTCAATAGGAATAATCCGCCTTCCGCTCAATGAAAAATCGTCCATCTTCAACCTGGTCCGCACTACCCATCACTGCACCGATGCTTCTAACCACCCCTGGCAAAAACCACAGCTTGATGCTGCTGCGCATGTTACCCGAAGCGTATGTCTGTTTCTCATCTGGGTTCACACCCGTATTCAATCGAATTAACGCCAGCATTCTGGACATTTTGCGTTCATTGTTGCTGTGCATCAAGAGGAACAATCGAAGATGGTCCCTGTATGTCAATTTGACTTTGATATATTTGGACAATTCCACACTGCCCTCTTTTGCAAGTTTCACCATATCCGCAATAGCGTTTGTAATTCCATATAAGATGGCTGCCGACAATACCAAAAGTGGATTCCCCAGCTTGCTGTGCTCAATCAATCCTTCTGCGGTTCGAATAGCCAGGCGCATCCCGAAGATTTCCGCATACGCCGCAGCGATGTTACCTGAAGAATTATGAAATCCGTAAACGATATACTCTAATTCCTGATTCTCCAGTTTGAAGACATCACCAGCATCTCCACCACCTTCAGTCCAGGTAAATAGCTGACCAAAATCCATGGAATTGAAATAGGCTAGAGCGTATTCATTCTGGAACAATTCGTCACCCAGGCTATCCAGCAGACCTGACATCCCGCCAAACAAACTGTCCATTCCCTTCATGGCATCGCCACCAGAGTCATAGGGATCACCAGCAATCTCTGCTTTTTTGGTTTCCTCACGACTAGCCTCGTTAAACGCAATGTTAGCGTTGTAATATTCCTCCAGCTGTTTGAAAGCGTCCATGGAACCTGAACTTCCATTCTGAATCTGCGACAAGATTCGTTTGACTTCCTTTAATTTTCCTTTGGATTCCTTATCATTTGCTTTACGTTGTGCATCCGACCCGCGACCACTCTCCAGCTGTTGCTTACTCTGTTCGATGAGGTTGGCAGGACCGCTGCGCACATAGGTGTCCATATATCGTTCCGTAATCTGACTTGCCTGTCTGACCGCCGGTTTAATCGGAACACCAATCATACCCGTGACGCTGCGAAGCTGTGTATTCAATTCCATGTTGTCTCTTCTAACGTTAGAGAAGTCCGAATTCTGGGAAAGCACTCGTGCCTTCAACTGATCAAACAGGCTATCTGCCCTCACAAGCTCCGAAGCAAGAGATCGTGTACTTTTGGCTTCCGTGCCTGATCCTGTAGATGCAGGACTCGTTCCAGGCAGATTCGAGTTGCCGACGTTGTCGTAACTGGCATTCTCCGAACGGTTCTCCCCCTCCGCGATCACACGTTTCATTTCCTCATTGATCTTGCGTGCTTCCTCGATCTTGGACTGTGCTTCCTCCAGCTTCGTTTGGTGGGCCTGTAAAGCGGGCTGTATGATCATGCTGATGCCTGTGACCACATTCCCAACACCCGTCCGATAACGAGCCAGTTCCAATATGTATTGTTGCTCTCTGAACGGCAGTCCCTCATCTGACCTTTGCTTATTCAGATAATCTGCGTAACGTGCCGCTGCCTCTGCAGCTGTCTCTGGTGTATCTTCCAGCATCTCATCGTACATGGCCTGTGAGGGCGGGTCCATGATTAACTTCGGAAGATTCTTCAGCTTCTCGGCGGATTCCGTCTGATTGGCAATGACCTCATCCAGCAACTCTTCACGTTTGTCATATAACTTTTGTAATTTCTTCAGCAAGTCTACCGTGTGGGCAGCTTCCTTCATCTCATCCGACATCGGTTTGAACTTATTGATCACTTCAAGGGTAAAATCAACCGGAGCCCGATATTTCATATCCTCCTGAATCTGGCGATTAAATATATCGTATCTGCCCAGTTCACGCTCCATGCTCAGCGTAGTGGTATCCCACTGGATATCCAGAATGGGGAATCTGTCTTTTACAGACGAAGGCTTCACACTATCGTTTAGCACTTTCGCCATAATCGCATCCCCACTGCTGTCACCATACCCGAATAAACCATACTCCCGCAGGGAGGTGTCATAGGCTGACATGACGGATCTCATCGCAGCATGAGTCATGCGTTCGGTCTGCACCTTGAATGCCGCTATACGAGCGTAATCAATAAATATAGCGACAAACATATAAACTCCGGCCAATATTAATATTAAAAAAAGGGTTACGGCCCCCAACTCACCGTCTTTTTTTCTAAACAGCTCCGCCCTCCTCCTTTTCTCACTTTTTGCTTTTGCCAAAATGCTGCACAACCTGTCCAGCCTCTGCCGCTGTACTGGTCGCCGCACCACCCTTGCCTTTAAACTTGGCTGCGTAATAACGCACCAGATCTACCGTTCGAATGAATTCCACCGGTTCAACAACTGCGGAAGATCCTTGAGTGAGAACACGGTTACCTGAATCGAATAAAAAAGAAGGAAGAGGCAAAGAGATTACCTGATCCAGCTTGGTCGTTATCTTCCGCTGAATTAGAGAGTTCTGATACTCAATCGTTCCTTTCATGGCTGAAGGCATATGCTGCACCGCTAGTGCTAATTTCTGTTCCGGGAGACTTCCGCCTTCACCAGCAGGTACAGATACGCTAACCTGATTATCCGCTCCCGCCCAGCCAAACAGCGCTCCAAGCATCCGATCATCCGTCAGTCTCCAATACAGATTGTCATGTTCTCCAGCGACAAATTCACCTGTCATCGCCTGTTTGTGACTGTTGTCCCAGCTATAAGCTGCACGTTCGGAAGCTGCATAGGCATGTTGATTCAGGAAGGTCTTTTGATACATGTACATGGTAAAAAAGAGCAATAACACAAGAATAAACAGCACGACAGGGAAGATCAGGGAGGCTTCAACGGTGAAGCTCCCTTCTTCCTTTTTGAATTTGTTATTCGAAAAACTCATTACTTTTATCGCTAACATTCTTCAAAAGTCTCTCTACTAACGTCTTAATTTGGTTTTTAAATATCAAAGCAATAATGATAATAACCCCGATAATCAGAATCAACTCCAACGTGCCGAGACCATCCTCTTCCTTCCAAAATGCGTTACCCTTGTTTTTCAATACTTCCATCATCCCAATTCCTCCTACATATTCATCATCATAAAAGCAGGTGCCCCGATCATGACCACAATCGTAAAAAAGATCAGTACCATCGGAAACACCAGTTTGGAAGAAGCTTGTTCTCCCTTCGCCCGACTGACGGCCTTGCGTTTCTCCCACAACACATGTGAAAGATCCCGCAGCGCCAATACAAAGTCACCTCCCCCACGCCGGAAATTCAGCAGCACCGTTGTTGTAAAAATGGTCACTTCCTGTACACCGCAGCGGCGGCTGAACTGTTCAAGTGATTGTTGAAACGAGTAACCGTTATTCCAATCTCCCACGGTCTTTCTGAGTTCGTTGTACAGCGGATGATCCCGTTCCCCCTGGCTTGTGACACAGTGAACGATGGCACGCTGAACGGTCTCTCCTGCACCAACCAGCAGAACAATTCGATTTAACAACTCGGGCAGCTCCATAAGGATGTCCTGATCTCTCCGCTGAACCTTGGTATTGAGGTCTTTGTAGAGTGCAAAAGGTAAAGCTATTCCTAACGCGAGACCACCCACCATACCTCCGATGCCCATATCTCCAACGAGTGATAACAGGCAGCCCACCAGCAGCATAAGCCACGTATAGGTCAACATTTCAGCGCAATAGAGCATCGTTTTCTCCCCACTGTGCTGTATCCCATACATTTTCTGAATGGCATGTTGCATCCGAAACATAAGCACAGGCAATCTGCGTCCAATCTCGAACCTGTCCAATATAAACAGGAAAGGTCCATGCAATTTTTTCAATCGCAATCCTTCCATATCCAGCTTGCGCAAATGCCTGTAGGTCTGCCCCCGGGTTCGATCCAGCACCAGCCATCCCGCTCCGAGCATCCCTGCGACTATAACGGGAAGCAGCATCGTTTCAGCTCCTTATACTTTGATATCCATAATGCGATTAATCCACAGATAACAGCAGGCAAGTACTGCCAAGGCACCGCTAGAGATGAGGTAACCCATCCCGCTATATAACGGCTCCATAAAGTCCTTGGCGGTCAGATTGAGGAATATCAGAAAAATAAATGGTGCTGCAAACATCACCTTTGATTCGAACTTTTTCTGCGATACCGCGACCATAATATCCTGCTGAATATCCAATTTCTCACCAATCACCGCAGAGGTACGACGCACGACCTCAACCAAATCCCCGCCCGTTCGTTTACAAGTAATAAACACATCTGCAAAGTTCGTAATATCCTCAATCTGCGCCCGATCCGAAAAATCCTGTAATGCCTCTTCAATCGGTTGTCCATACTCCATCCGTGTCCGCAATATCGTGAACTCACGAATCAGATCGGTATCTGCTTCCGGGTTCAACATCCGCAGATCCTCCACAGATTCCTTGAATCCATTTTCCACCGATTTTCCTGCGGCAAGTGCTGAAGATAATGCATATAACGCTTGCTTAAAATGTAAACTGAGTGTCATTCTTTTTCGTTCCAACAGCACTTTAGTCCAATGTTTTGGTACCCATATGCAACCCGCAGCGAGGATTGCTCCAGCCAACCAGTGATGGTAGAACAGAATTCCGATGCCAAAAAACAGCAGACCGCTAATCAGCATACAGACCATTCGTTGTCTCCGGGAAAGCGTATATACGGTGTAATCCGTCAACATCTGTCTGGCTTCACCCAACAGTAATCACCTTCCAATGACTTTAATTCACGTTGTTATCTGATGAATTTACTTCAACACTATATTGTTCTATGTATCCATCCAGCCATTCCCCAAGCCCAGCCATCTGAATTTTATCCACCTGATTCAACTTTCCAACCTGTACTAGTCCACCAATAATTTTGCCTTCACGCTCTTCTTGTTCCTGGAAACGAAACAGTGGATTCAGCAAAACCGCACCGTTCTGCATGCCAATTACTTCACTAATCTCTGTCACCCTCCGTGAACGATCTCGCAGCCGGGACAGATGTACAAAAATATCGATTGCTGAACTAATCTGCTGCCTTACAACCGCAATGGGAAGATCCGCACCGCTGAGTACCATCGTTTCCAGTCTGCTAATCATGTCCGAGATGGTATTCGCATGCCCAGTTGACAAAGATCCATCATGACCTGTGTTCATGGCCTGTAACATATCCAGCGCTTCTGCGCCCCTTACCTCACCAATCACAATTCGGTTCGGACGCATCCGTAAGGAAGACTTGATCAGATCCCGAATGGATATCTGCCCCTTGCCTTCGGTGTTGGCATTCCGCGTCTCCAGTGATACCAGATTCGGTACCGTAACAATCTGTAGCTCAGCCGAATCCTCAATCGTTATAATCCGTTCATCAGCAGGGATAAACTGGGATAATGCATTCAGAAAGGTCGTTTTTCCCGATCCGGTCCCACCTCCAATGAAGATGTTGTATTTGCTCCGCACCAACTGCTGCAATAATTCTGCCGCTTCTTCATGCAGGGCTCCCTTTTCAATCAGATCGGACATGTTCATCGGTTCACTGGGGAATTTACGAATCGTCATCGTAGGACCTTTCAAGGCAATAGGAGGCAACACGATATTGACCCGTGAACCATCCTTTAAACGGGCATCTACGATTGGAGAAGACTCATTCACAATCCGGTTTACCCCGGACACGATCATCTGGATAATATCCTCGAGCCGTTCCCTGGACTCAAATTCGAGGGTGATCTGGCTGACCTTACCTTCCTTCTCCACAAAAATCTCCTTGTGACTATTGATCATAATCTCCGTAATATCGGGATGATCCACGAGTGGCTGCAAAATATCCAATCCACGAAAGGAGTCAAACAATCGCTGCACCAGCGTATGACGCTCTCCTGAGGTCAGATCATCCAGCTTCGGGTCAGTGAGAACTTTGCGTTCTATCCCCTGCCACAGTTCATCATCTCCTGCTGAAGAGGTTAAATCAAGGCCAGCCCTGACCTCCCTGCGCATCATCTGAAACTGTTCTTCACGATCCAATATTCGATTGGATTCATCCATCATAGTGCCCACCGATCCTGCTTCTGAATTCGTCCCGTCTGCTTCAATTCTTCTTCGCCATCTTGTACCAGCATGGCACATAATCTCTTCACTTCACGTTGGAAGATCGGAGAACTAAGCATGACTTCCTCCTGACTGAGCTGCTTCCAGGAAGGGATATAGGGTAACACTGCATCCAGATGCAGATCAGGGCGCGGGAGTGCATTGACGACATTGTCCCGATATTTGTTAACCACAAAGCGTGAACGGTCCAGCATACTTTCATACAAATCTGGCTTCGTACGCTCAGCATGCTGCAACCATTGTCCCCAGCGATGCATGGCAGATATATCATCCTCAACCAGCCAGACAAATGCATCTGCTGCATCCAGTACCCCTTCACTGCGCCCATCCCAACCGGAATCCCCGTCCAGAATCAGCACGTCATATTGTCCGCAATCCGTTAAAAAACGAAGCAGATTCGACGTATCTTCACGAGTCATTTGCAACAGTTCTTTCCGATTCAATAATGGCCAGAACATATCAGATTTCAGCGCTTCATGCCGGAGTACATATCCATCTACGCCCTTCGATTGCACCTGTAACTGCTTGCCGGATTCTTTCCTGCCCACCTTCAGATCGTATAACAGGCGCGACAATCCCGTTTCCGCATCCGGGTTACGCTGCCCGCTTCTGGTTAGTCCTTTTTCCAGAAAAGGGAGCGTACTGTCCATCGTCTCCAGATTCAGATAGAGAACAGCATAACCTGCAAGTCCCAATTGCTTCGCCATATGCAGGGCTACTGCCGTTTTGCCACTTCCACCCGAAGCGGATACGACACCGATGGAGAGTGTCTCTTGCCCCGGATGATGCATCTTCTTGCGGCGTGGCTGCCGGCAAGCATGCATCACAGCATCCAGCAAAGCAGGCAAGGGTTGGTATTTCATCAGCCGCTTGGCCTCATCCACCACTTCCATCCCTTCACTAAGCATTAGCCAAGGTACACCTGCTGCTTCTCCCCCGTTACTCAGCCAGTCATTCAGAAACTCCGGTTCCGCAATAACCAGATCTGGCAATTCCCGACCTTCTTGCTCATTCATATGATCCCTGAACGAATCTCCTCGAGAGAATGCCGTAAAGCGAACATGGAGACCCGACGAATTTCCCTGTACATAATCAAGCCAGGCGCTAATGTAATCTCTATCTTTTGAAACCAGAACTACCTTCAGTACAATCAATTTTTCTTTCCCTCCCTGTCAAAAAGCACAAAAAAAACACCGTCCAATAACCGCATGAATATGCAGTATATGGACGGTGCTTCCGTCACGTGCTATGAATGTATGGATAATATAGCATACAATTCCTGGGGGAGCAAGGGATTTATTCTAACTCTTCACCCTTAGGATTGATATGGTGAATCAAACTCAATAATGTTACGATCAGGATCAAGTACAAAAATCTGTGCGAATCCAGCCACACTATCAGGTCTCGCTTCATACTCAATTCCCTGCTGCTCCAACCAAGCTATAGTCCCTGAATAACTGGTCACCCAGATCGCAAAGTGGCCGTCTGTTGTATCAATCCCAGCCTCACGCAACGTATGACCCTCAGGGTGCTGTAACAGATGAAGCTGCTGGCTACCGACGGCATACCATGTACCTGTGGAGCGGAAAGCCGGACGTTCAATCTCCTGCATTCCCAGTAACCCCGAATAAAATTTCTTCGCGATTTCCAGATCACGCACAGCCAGACTAACATGGTGAATGTGTGCATATTCGATCATCTTTTATCTCCCCTCTCTACTTCAATATGACTATACTATAACACCCTGGATCCTGAACATATTCTCCTCCAAAAAGAAAAACACCCCTGACTCTGATCCGCCAAGCCTCACGGCTCACACAGATTCAGTTCAGAGGTGCTGCTAACAGCATACATCAATGATCCCTTACCGCATTGAATTCATCTTCAACATATCACTTGAGATCATTTGCCCTAGCCAATTTACTTAGCGCTATCCAATGCTTCTTGTGGAATCTTGATCTCTTCCACTTGATCCTGGTTGGAGAACGTACTGGTCATCTTCATATCCATCGTCATTTTCTGTCCATTCTGTTCCATCTCCATGACCATGGTTACGTCCGTACTTGCAGGCAAATAGGTTTCTTTGTTGATCATGTATTTCATCTTCATGCTGGTGATATTCATCTGATCAAGCATGGCTTGCATCTGGGCATCCGATCCGTTCTGCTCCATCACGGCTTTGGCCAGTTCCTTCACATTATCACCGGATACGTCAGCGTTAATCACATAATTGTCGCCTTCTTCGGTCACTTCAGTATCTTCTTCAATCTTTTTGAATTGCTCCAATTCACCTTCCGGATTCATGCTTGCTTTCATCTGCTCAATCAATGCAGCAGTTTGAGCTTCAGGAATCGCAACCCATTGATCCCCAACTTGGGAGTAGATTTTATCCGACGTGATATATTGCTTCACGTTCTGAGCTTCCTGTCCCGACATTTCCATATTCATCTCTTGATAAATCATCATTGGATCTTTGATAATATCCATCTTGAGCGATGTTTTAACCTGTTGATCCTGTGACTGTTCACCAGCATCCAGTTTCAGATTCTGATCAATATTTGCTTCTGTTGTGAAGCTTTTCATTTCTTTTGTTGCTGCATTGGTTTTGGTAATCAATTCGTCCAAGGTAGGGATCTTTGTTTCCTGCTCCGCAGGTGTATTGCCCTCGTTAGATGTTTCGTTGTTAGTCGCTGGCGGCGTTGCCGTATTATCTGTGTCGTTACATGCTGCCAAGCTTACTGCTAATAATGCCCCGATAAGTACTGTAGTCCACTTCTTCAAGTTGTTGTCCTCCCAAAATAGATATGATCTGTAGTCATTACCCAATTATTACCGTTATTAATCATAAAAATCGATCTTTGATCTCCGGGGTAGGCAACATGCACGCTTCATCCTTGCCAAACCAGCGATAACGGTTGCGAGCAACCCAGTTATAGACTGCATTACGAATAAATTTCGGTACAATAATGAACGCATATAACAATGGATAAGGAAACTTCAGACCTTTAGCCAATCGCAGTGCGGCGGTGGAACGTGTATAGCAATTTCCATTTTCAATCAGCACAAAGGTATCCATACTGTCTGTTGACAGATTTCCCTTCTCCAGCAATTCCTTGGCTACATCGGATTGAAGTGAAGCAAAATGATATTTCCCTTCCGGGTCACGCTTGATAATCCATTTTGTTAAGCCCTGGCAGAAGTGACAGACACCATCCACCAGTACGATCGGATGTCCCTGATGCACATCTGTTTGATTTGCTGTCATATTGGCTGCCTCCTATTGTTGCGGTTAGAGTAACTTACCCAATCTGAGCCTTCTTGTTCACTAATTTTAAATTTATTTCTAGAGGTAGTTCAAAAAGACTGAAAACCGCTCTTTTTGAACACGCATTAATGGGAAAATAAAAGAAAAAGAGCGCAGGCATTGTGCCCACGCTCGTATCTGTCCGGCAATTACTCAGCAATTGCCTTTTCCATCCATTGGTCATCGATCATTTGTTGATGCAGGTCACTTGCCCACTGGTCCATACATTTGCAAATGAAATCTTTGCGACATACTGGACAAGGCGTTTTCTGCAGACGGCTGATATTGGTCATCTTCCATTCGGGAGAACGGGAGTAGAATACACGGCATTTTGTACCGTCTACCAAATTCATTTTGAATTCATACAATCCGTCTTCCTTGTTACCATAAGCTAATTCTAAATCTGCAATACGCGGTCTATAAGACATGGATATCACCTGTTTAATTCAAATTTGGTTCATGCAATGACACTACTCAGTACTAAGTTATATTAAAGAAAATTCAGTTCAATGTCAACTCGCGCATGTCTACCCGCCAAACAGAATATCCAGAATCGTCCCTACCTGCCCTTGTTTTTTACCTTTCAAAACATCCGGATCAAATACTTCAACATAGCCACAGGAAGCACAAGCCACAAACAGGTAGTGGTTATGTTGTATATCGAACATCTTGCTCAGGCCTGCTCCTGACATGGAAACTTCCTTAATGTTACAATCCGTGCCCCTGCATTTTGTACATACAAATCGGCGCTCGATCATCTCTTCGATACTCATCTTCGTTCCCCCTTTATGGAATGTGTAACATGAAGTGGGAGTGCAATTATGTAAAATAGTACGCGATCCGGCATCTGATCTCCTGCATCCTGTTCTTAAATTATAATCAACACAAAACCCTGCCGATTGCCAGCAGGGCTTTGTAGTCGAACATCAGGTATCTGGGATACCCTGCTCTATATGTTCCCTTTACTTGCCGGGAGTCAAATCTTAGACCACGTTTAGTACCACATCAATGTTGCCACGTGTCGCTTTGGAATACGGACAGAAATCATGTGCCTTGCGGGCCAGATCTTCTGCTTGACTGTGATCCACACCAGGCATACTCACGTCCAGGCGAACAGATAATTGAAAACCGTCATCCGCAGGGTCTTTACCAATGGATACATTACTTGTAACTACCACATTCTCCAATTTCACACCTGCTTTACGTGCAACATTGGCAAGGGCACTTTCATAACATGCTCCATATCCAGCTGCGAAGAGCTGTTCAGGGTTGGTACCTTCACCACCGGAACCTCCAAGCTCTTTTGGCATTTTCAGATCATGTTTGAGCACGCCATCCGAAGAAGTTACTGAACCTGTACGTCCACCTTTAACTGTCGCTACTGCTGTATATAAAGCTTCCATTAAGAATCTCTCCCTTATCCATATAGTTTTAACTGCCTTCCTTTCAATATAAACTTCTGGCTCATTTTGAAACGCATTTTAGTTCTTTATAAGCTTTTACAACTTTATTATTTTCATGCATTTCAACGCCATGGCTGTATTTTTCCCAAGGTTGGGTAATATACGAAGGGGCATTTTCAAATTAGAACCGAAATTTTGTGTTACTACATAAAAGTTGCACTAGACAAAAATTATTGAAGGAGTACAATGTAACAATAAACATAAAAATTTAGATATATCATGCGCGGTTTGTCCCGCATCAATATTCCAAAGTCAGGTGATTATCGTATGAGTAAAAAAAATCCGTTCAACGCTCCTTCAAGAGAATCATTGGCTACAGCGGGCATGGCCCCTTCCCTTGGAGAAGCCCATAGTTCCATGAAAGTCCCGCAGAATGCTGCATGGTGGAAAAAATTCCTCGCCTTTGTAGGCCCAGGATACCTTGTTGCCGTAGGTTACATGGACCCCGGGAACTGGGCAACAGATATCGCAGGCGGTTCGCAGTTTGGCTATACCTTGTTATCTGTTATCCTGCTCTCAAACCTGATGGCCGTTGTACTTCAATCGTTGGCTGGAAAGCTTGGAATCGTCACTGGACGGGATCTGGCCCAAGCCTGTCGCGAACGCTTCAGCATGCCTGTTGTCATGATGTTATGGATACTGTGTGAGCTTGCCATTGCAGCTACCGATCTGGCTGAGGTCATTGGTTCTGCCATCGCGTTAAAGCTGTTATTTAACATCCCCATGTTATACGGCGTAATCATCACTGCAGTTGATGTACTCCTGATTCTTGTACTGCAAAACAAAGGCTTCCGCGCCTTGGAAACACTTGTCATTGTACTGATGGCGACCATCGCCCTCTGCTTCGGGATTGACCTGTTCCTGGCAAAACCGGATATGGGCGGTGTTCTCCATGGTTTTGTACCCAATGTTGAGATTCTGCAAAACCCGGCTATGCTCTATATCGCGATTGGTATTATAGGGGCAACCGTTATGCCTCATAATCTGTACCTGCATTCTTCCATTGTGCAGACCCGTCAGATCGAACAGACACCACAGGGTAAAAAAGAAGCTATTCGGTACTCGACCATGGACTCGACAATCGCGCTGACACTGGCCCTGTTCATCAATGCAGCCATCCTGATTGTATCTGCTGCTGTATTCCACAGTGCTGGTATGACACAGGTTGCCGAGATCGCAGATGCGTACCATCTGCTGACACCTCTATTGGGTACTACGGTTGCAAGTATTCTGTTCGGTGTGGCGCTGTTAGCATCAGGTCAGAACTCCACCCTTACAGGTACACTCGCTGGGCAGATCGTTATGGAAGGTTTCCTGAACATTCGAATTCCGGCTTGGCTGCGCAGACTGGTCACACGTCTGATCGCCATCATCCCGGCGGTAATTGTCACAGCCATTGCAGGAGAACATGGCACAGAAGAACTGCTCATTTTGAGCCAGGTCGTGCTGTCTCTTCAATTACCCTTTGCTGTAATTCCCCTGGTGATGTTCACGAGTGATAAAAAAAGCATGGGTGCATTCGCCAACAAATTGTGGCTCAAAATCATCTCATGGGTCATTGCCGCGATTATCGTTGTGCTGAATGTATATCTGATCATTCAGACGATTCGGTTATTCTAATCTCGTTCTTATCGACTAAATACTAAAAAGGCTGATCAACTGCGGTATTCTATACCCAAGTTGATCAGCCTTTATTGTTGCAATACAGCAACATGTTTCCTTTTATAATAAAACGCTAAACTCTAATAAACAATTATCTAATCCTGATTGGGCACCAGTAATGGCAGGAGTTCATCCAATGAATTAACAGTCCAATCCGCACGTTCGTCATCCGATCGGTCTGGCTGGAATCTTCCGTAACCCTGCATAATCCGAATTGTACGCATGCCCAGCTTCCGAGCAGGTATAATGTCGTTATCGATCCGATCGCCGATCATGACGGCTTCCTCCGGTTCACAACCGGCCTGCTTCAAGGCCACAGCGTATAACTCAGGGTCTGGCTTGGACACTCCTTCTTCAGCCGAACACGCCAGAACATCAACATACTTCCGCAAGCCGTAGCTCTCCAGTCTTTCTTCCGTTCCAGGACTCTGATTGGCAATAATGCCAATACGATAATACCGTGACAACTGCTGAAGAACGGAATCCGCTGAAGGAAAAGGACGTTCAAGATCTTTTTGAAACTTCAGCTTGTCCTGAATCTGTTTCTGGTGTCCCCCGTCTTCAACGAATGTGCGAATCGCCACTCTCATAGGCCATTGCTCGTATTTCTGATAACAATTCGCAAACAGTTCACGCACCGCCTCAATCTTCACCGGATAACCCAAAGCACAGGCTTCGCGGACGAACTGTCCGATAATATCATCAACCGGCTCCCATTCGTCCACCAGCGTATCTCCAACATCAAAAAACAACCACTTTAATTCACCTACATCCGGCACGCCAATTCCTCCTTGTAACCATAAAAAAGAAGACCCACCATCTTGCATGAGTCTCCTCAGATTTCCGTTTATCGATGAATCAAATTCATAATACCTTGAGTCAATTCTGAAATTGATTCTAATACATTCAATTATAACAGGCACCTTACACCTGAGCAATCACAAGCTATGGCATTACCCATTGAGGAGAAAGCCAACTTCCCCATTGAGCGAATATACAATCCGGTCTGCGCCCATGCCCCGATAGATGCCCTTAGGATGACTCTGCTCTGTAATGACGCACAGGGATTTCGATGTCCATGAACGGCAGATCTGTAAATAACGACAGGTCAGATTCAGGCTGTTCTCGAAAATAAACACGTTGCCTACGCTGCCCTGCGGCAAAAACCATTTTTGAGCTGCAGCCGTATTCATGCGAATGACATGTTCTACTCCGATTCTACGGAGTCTGCGCTCTTCCCCTGCACTGTTGGTTAGAACGGCAAACGGCATTTTTTTGTACATCAGCAATTTGATAAATTTGCGTCCTGCTTCATTTGGAGCAGTCACTAAGATCATCTCAGTATCCATCATTCGTTCCTCCCTTGGCGTGAAAAGACAACAAAAAAGAAGCGTGGGGGACCAAGGCCTCCCGAACGCTTCTTAAAGAACCCATGGCGAAAACGCCATGAACCAGCGTACGGCTTGTTGCCTCTCCCTTTAACGCTTACGAGGTTAGCTGACGGATTCGGGCGCGAGAGTCGCCCTATTTCCGGCTGTCACCGGAAAATTCACCCCATGAATGCCTGCTGTCCTGGACAGCGCATTCTGTTGGTTCCCCCGTTTTCCACTCATGAATGAATGGAAACTCAGCGATTAAAACATCGTTCGTATATCTTAAAATAAGATCGAGCGATATTATCGTTTGTTTCGTTTTTCAGGTACAATATTAGTTTAAATTGAAATTACGTTATGAATCATACACCCGTGCCATGACGGTGTAAAGTCCGTACAGATCACCGAATCGACAGATTTTCGCCAATACTCACATATAATAGCGCTTACAACAAGGTCATACTCTATCCATCTCTTTAAATCTATCTAATTCTCACTCTGACGAAAATCACTTCGCAATTCATTCACGTATTCTGCACAACTTGACTGTTTTGATTCTTTTAACACTATATTAGTTTTGCATTATTTAATTGTAACCAATATAATGAGAGATATCAGATGATATGATGGAGGCGATTTAGATGACAGTTTACGATTACAAAGTGAACACCCTTCGCGGTCAAGAAGTTGAAATGTCCAACTACCGCGATAAAGTGTTACTGATTGTAAATACGGCAAGCTCATGCGGACTTACACCTCAATTCAAAGGTCTGCAAGAATTGCAAGACAAGTTCAAGGATGCGCCATTTGAAGTCCTTGGTTTTCCAAGCAACCAGTTTGCACAGGAAAAAGGATCTTCCGACGAGATCGCCGAGTTCTGTCAGATGAATTATGGCGTGAGCTTCCCTATGTTTGAGAAAATTGATGTGAACGGCTCAAGCGCTCACCCTCTCTTTCAACACCTTAGCAAAGAAGCACCGGGCCTGCTTGGCTCCAAAGCCATCAAATGGAATTTCACCAAATTCCTTGTGGATCAGAACGGACAGGTCATCAAACGTTATGCTCCCAAAACAACACCTGACAAGATTGAAGAAGATATCAAGAATTTGCTCCAAAAATAGTACATTGGCCACCCGTAGCCGGAAGGTAGAGCACCGTTGCCCCCGGTAATGGATGGCCTTTTTTTCTCAAACCTTGATTTCAGAGTGTGCAAAAAAAGACAAAAAAAGAAGCTCTCCATTAATGGAAAGCTTCTTCTTAAACGTTCATAAGATGCGGTCGAGAGGACTCGAACCTCCACGGGCATACGCCCACTACCCCCTCAAGATAGCGTGTCTGCCATTCCACCACGACCGCATGTCGTAAATAATCGGCAACAGAATTGATTATACCGGGTTCAGAAATAAAAGTAAAGTCTTTTTTAAACCTTCTTTTTCAGCTATGCATTTTCCTCAAAAAACGCAGATTCTCGTCATGTTTATCCATGAAATGCATATCATTAGATTCGATCCCTTCTTTTCTGGCTAAAGCCCATCTTGTTGATTCATTAATATATAGTTCTCCCTTCGACTTTCCACTCACATAACATTAAATGATATTTAATATGACACATGTTTTTAAATTTTAGGTTTAATACATTAAATTTCACAAGCACTATTGACAAAAAGCGGACATTCATGGGATGATAACTATCATATAATTCGGATTTTCAAACATAAAGTAAACAAAAAGGAATATAAATGTCACTTAAAGTGACATTTAACGAACACAGGAGGCGAATGATTGTGAACCGTGGGAATAAGCTGCTCGATTATGTCAAACTGCTTGATTCCTCTATTCAGGTTGGAGGGTTCACCCATTGCTTTGGCATGGATATCCATCTCAGTGAGGGTACCATTCGTAATGCCGAAGATCTCGAATCATTCATGCGTTGTCAGTTGCATCCCAGCATGGTTCGTCTTGAAGGCATGGCCATTAAAGGTATCTATACCGCAGCAGATCACAAGGATACATGGCGGATAGCTCTGATCGATAAGCTGGTCCATGTTCAGCGAACCCCTGGAGATCTCAGAGAACAAGCTGCCGCCATGGGTAAACGATTGATCAGACTCGCACGTGCTCTGCACCCCTGGATTGATTTCAGTCAGCTCGAACAGATCTTCGCCAAATACGATTCGGTTGGCTGCCTCTCCACTGTTCACGCCTGGATTAACCACCACCTCGACATCCCGGCCCAGGAGGCGGTTCTTGGTTACCTGCATTCAGCCATGAATGCCTGCATAACCGAAGCCTCCAAAGTCATTCCTCTAAACACCGATACAACCAAAGATCTGACGGTCCGCCTGGCCGCAGATCTGGAGAATGAATGGAATACCGTCAGCGCCTCTGCTGCGGATGGACTGGCACAGCCAACCTCGATGTCCATGAAATCATTTTTCCCCAGTTTCCATATGCTTGGAGCTGGACTTCATGCCTACAGGGCCTAATCCTCTTCCTCCTCAAGCCTGACCCCTTCATTCAGACCAACCAAAAAACACGCGGCAACCTCCTTGCCGACGTGTTTTTTGTCATTTTATTTACTTATTTAACGCATTTACGCCATATAACATCACAAAATACACTTTTTTCCGTCTTTTTTAATTGTTAGATGACGCATTTACGTATATAATGAAATATACAGCTCGCATTTCTATATATTTTACCTGAAGAAGGGGCGACTGAATACTACATTCTAACTAGGGGTGAACCCTTTTGAACAAGAACAAGAATAAGAAAAAACCAGTTACTCCGTTTGGATGGGCCATCAAACGACGGCTAACTGAACTTGAAGTGGATCAGAAGACCTTTTGTGAACAGCACGGCATCCCTCCCTATCGTTTATCCAATCTCATTCACGGCACACGCAAAGCAACCCGATTCAGGCACATGGTCGCTGATATTTTGGATATTCCAGATGAACTGAGATAAGATTTCTGCCAAAGGAGGGTCCCATCCATGAGACATGTTACATCCGATCTGGAGAGGCTGTCGTTCCAGTCCATACGTCACCAGCTTATCATCGTTGATCACAATTGGATTATCCACAGTTGTAACCGTGCCTGGCAACATGGACTCGGCCAACCATTACCTAACCCTGATGCAAACAGTAATCATAAACATTACCTGCATCTGACGGAAGCTTGGGCAATACGAAGCAAGAACGCAAATATGGCACTTGTCGCACAGAATTTGAAAGAACGCGGAATACCCTTTAACCGAAATCATACATATGACATCTGCGTGGACACTGCATACAACGAAGAGAGGTGGTTTCGTGTGGAACTCACCCCTCTATCTCATGCGAATTCAATTCTGGATACCGATCTCGCTCTGATTGCACACATGGATATTACCGAACAGAAACAGACAGAACGCCAATTGAAGAAGGCATTGTCTGAAGTGCGCACATTGCGCGGACTACTGCCTATTTGCGCTGTCTGCAAGCAAATCAAGGACGAAGAGGAGCACTGGACCTCCGTTGAGAGTTATCTGGAGAAGCATACCCACGCCGAATTCACCCATGACATCTGCCCGGAATGTATCCGGCGGTTATATCCGAAATACTCGAATATCCTGGACAAGCGTTCCTGAAACCGCTCTCCTATCAACACGCTTACTGCAATTACACGGACAGATGATGTTCAAACTGCGACATATCCAGTTCTTGCGGTGTCCCATGCAAGGTAATGGCCCCTTTGTCCATGATATAGATATAATCTGCGGCACTGCGTACAAAATCAATACTCTGCTCTACCAGCAGAACCGAGAGATCTCCCTTTGCCTTAAGCTGCAAAATAACCTGTCGAATGTCCTCCACGATCGAAGGCTGGATGCCTTCTGTCGGCTCATCAAGCAGCAACAACCCTGGACGCGAAGCCAACGCCCGAGCGAACGCCAACTGTTGCTGCTGTCCACCACTCAGATCCCCGCCCTGCCGTCCATACATCGTAGCAAGCACTGGAAACATCCCCAGCACATCTTCCGGGAACGTTTTAACACCTGGCGCACTTGTCTCCAGACCAAGCAACAAATTTTCTTTCACCGTAAGCTGCGGGAAAATCTCCCGCCCCTGCGGTACATAACCAATCCCTGCCCTTGCCCGCTTGGCAGTGTCCAAGGTGGATAACTCCTGATTTTGCCACTGAATACTGCCCTTACGTGTTTTGAGCAGCCCCATCAATGTTTTCATCAATGTTGTTTTCCCTACACCGTTACGGCCCATCAGACACACCACCTGTCCAGGCTGTACATCCAGGTTCACACCACGAAGTACATTGCTCTCCCCGTAGCCGGATTCAATTCGTTGCAGCGACAGCATGGTCATCCCTCCTTTTGCCCAGATAAACTTCTGCCACTTTCGGATCTGCCTGCACTTCCGCCATCGTACCTTCCTTCAGCAGTTTCCCTTCATGCATCACCGTTACCTTGGCTGCGAACTCTCGCACAAACTCCATATCATGCTCCACCACCACAACCGAGCGTTCACGCGCAATCTCTTGCAGAAGTCGGCCGGTCTTGTGTGTTTCTTCATCCGTCATGCCTGCGGCTGGTTCGTCCAGCAACAACACACGCGGCTCCTGCAGAAGCAACATGCCAATCTCCAGCCATTGCTTCTCCCCATGTGATAACGCTCCTGCACGAGCATCAACGCGGTCTTGCAGACCAATCTGGAGAGTAACATGCTCCATGGCAGCACTCATTTTCCCATATCGACGAATACCGATGGCTTGCAAAGGGGAACGACGAGTCTCCGCTGCCAGTGTCAGATTCTCCTGCACCGTCAGACCCGCAAAGATCGATGGCGCCTGGAATTTGCGCCCTACCCCTTTGCGAACAATCTGGTGTTCCTTCAGTCGTGTTAATTCCGTGCCATCCGCCATCTTCACCGAGCCGGACATGGGTTTTGTTTTGCCACATATGACATCCAGCATCGTTGTTTTCCCTGCACCATTCGGCCCAATCAGAAAATGCAGGTCATGTTCATGCAGCTTCAGATTCATTCCTTTGACAGCAACGAACCCACCAAAAGCCACCGTAATGTCTTCGGCTACCAACACCGCTGATTCCTCAGTAGACTTTAGGTTTTTCCCGAGTGACTTGGACATGCGCACTCTCTCCTCTCCGCTTCAGCAAGCGAACGACATGACGATACACACCTACAATACCGTTTGGCATGAACAAAACGACCGTTACAAAAAGCCCACCAATGACAAACAGCCACCCTTCGGGATACGCCTCACTTATGCCTGTTTTCGCTGCATTCAGCACCACCGCTCCGATGATTGCCCCAATAAGCGTACCGCGACCACCCAGTGCAACCCAGAGGACCATCTCAATGGAAGGCACAATCCCCATCATGGATGGCGAGATAATACCCACTTGAAGAACAAACAACATGCCCGCAATGCCTGCAAGCGCACCGGAAAAAGCAAAAGCCAGCGTTTTATATCCTGCCGGATCATATCCGAGGAATCGCACCCGATTCTCTCCATCACGCGCAGCTTCAAGCACCTGACCGAAACGACTGTTCACCATTCGTCGACAGAGCATATACGCAATCACCAGAACAGCAAGTGTTATATAGTAGAGAACTATTGTTGTTCCTGCGGAATGAAGTGTAAAACCAAAAATTGAATTATATCCGGTAATCCCATTTGTTCCACCCGTCCATTCCTGTTTGCCAACGAACAATGTCACCGTAATAAGAACCAAGGCTTGAGTCAGGATGGTAAAATAAACACCGGTGATCCGGTTACGGAACGTAAACCACCCCAACGCAAAGGCAAGCAATGCCGGAAGGGCTATCCCCAATAACAGCGCCACCGGGAAAGAGCGAAACGGTTCCCAGAACCATGGCAGACCACTGAGACCACTCCATCCCATGAAGTCCGGAAGCGTTGCTCCGCTAGCCTGAAGCTTCAGGTACATCGCCATCGCATACCCACCCAGACCAAAGAACACTCCATGTCCAAGACTCAGCACACCCCCATATCCCCAGATCAGATCAAGACCGATGGCCAGGATCGCCAGCGCCAAAAACTTGGCTAACAGACTCAGACGAAACTCCGTGGAGATCAGTGGAGCAAGACACATCATGATGAGTACAACCGCCCAGATAATCCTCATTTTCAGACTGCCAGTCTTGAGTAATGCCGACATGAACTAACCCCCTTCTTCCCGTTAATCGAGACTCCGTGTGCGCATCGCAACCAAGCCACGTGGTTTCCATTGCAGAAAAGCAACGATACATACAAACACAAGCACCTTGCCAATGGAGGCCGAGGTATACGTTTCGAACAATGTATTGAACATACCAATCCCCAGTGCACCACACACGGTTCCGACCAATTTCCCTACGCCGCCCAGAACAACGACCATGAATGCATCCACAATATAATAAGTGCCAAGTGAAGGACCAATCGGACCGATAAGTGTTAATGCACAGCCAGCAATTCCGGCAATGCCCGAACCAATGGCAAAGGTCATGCCATCCACCCGCCGGGTCGAAATTCCAAGGCACCCTGCCATGCTCCGGTTTTGCATCACAGCTCTCATTCGTCTTCCGGAAGATGTTCGATAGATATAGAGATACATGCACAGCAGCACAACTGCAACCAATGCGATAATGAAAATTCGCTTGTACGGAAATACAATGCCATCCGAGATCGCCAATCCCCCATTGAGCCAAGCCGGACTGGATACCCCCACATTTGGCGCTCCAAATATCGTACGGGCCAGTTGTTGCAGCATCATGCCTACACCCCATGTCGCAAGCAGACTGTCAAGCGGTCTGCCATATAGATGCCTGATCAGCACCACTTCGAGCAACCAGCCAATCAGAGCAGCTACGATGAACGCAATCGGCAAAGCTACAACAAAGTAGGCACCAAACCACGCCGCCGGAGCATAGGACATGAACAGATTTTGTGTTACATACGTTGCATATGCACCAATCATGATCAGTTCACCGTGAGCCATATTGATCACATTCATCAGTCCAAACGTTACCGCCAGCCCGAGTGCAATCAACAACAAAATCGAACTGATACTCAAACCATTGAACATCTGCAGGATAAACATATCCATCGCTATCCCCTCCTCCATACCGTGACTCTCGATATTTCACATCACTTTAATTCGCACCAACCTTACATTTCGTATTGCAGTAACGCTTTACCGCGATATGGTGAGAGGGTGTGTTGTCACCCCCTCGTCTATGAATCGGCTGCTTTGAAGCAAGTTACCTGTGTTTATTACGAGGTTTCTATGTTATTTGGCGCTAAGGGAAGCTCCCCATTCATACGTTTTCAAATAAGGGTCCGGCTTGACAGGCGCACCAGAATTCCACAATTCCTTGAACTGCCCATCTTCCTGTACCTCACCAATCCGTACGGTTTTGTAGATATGCTGATTCTCTCCATCCACGGTCACTTTACCTTCCGGTGCATCAAACTCCAGACCCTTCGCAGCTTCCTTCACCTTCTCCACGTCGGTTGATCCTGCCTTTTCCACTGCCGCCTTCCAGAGATAAACCGCCACATATCCCGCTTCAATCGGATCTGCCGTCACTCGATCAGCACCGTATTTTTCTTTGTACTTGGCAACAAATGTTGCATTTTCAGGTGTATCCGTTGTCTGATAATAGTTCCACGAAGCGAGATGCCCCTTCAAGACGTCCGCGCCAATACCACGGATTTCTTCCTCCGCCACACTTACCGAGAGGGTTGTCATCTGATCCGAAGAGATTCCGGCATCCTTCAATTGTTTGAAGAAGGCCACATTGCTATCTCCGTTCAGTGTATTGTATACAATATCCGGCTTCGCAGCCTTGATTTTGCTAATGATCGTACTGTAATCGGTATGTCCCAGCGGTGTGTATTCCTCACCTACCACTTCGCCGCCCTCTGCTGCGAGTTGTGCCTTAATGACCTGATTGGCCGTTTTCGGGAATACATAATCTGAACCGAGCAGATAAAACGTCTTTCCCCTGTTCTCCAGTAACCAGGTTACGGATGGAACGATCTGCTGATTCGTTGTTGCTCCTGTATAAAAAATATTTGGCGACGATTCCAATCCTTCATATTGTACCGGATAAAACAGCAGTCCTTTGTTCTGTTCGAACACCGGAAGCATCGCCTTCCGACTTGCAGAGGTCCATCCACCAAATACAGCAGCGACCTTATCCTGTTGCAGCAACTTTCCAGCCTTCTCCGCAAAAGTAGGCCAATCCGAAGCGCCATCCTCAATTACAGGCTCGATCTGTTTACCCAAAACTCCGCCCGCGGCGTTAATCTCTTCAATAGCAAGCATCTCGGCATCTTTAACAGATACCTCACTGATTGCCATCGTTCCGCTGAGGGAGTGAAGAATGCCAACTTTAATCGTATCACTGGACGCAGACGGCTCTCCTGTACCACCAGAACCTGAGGCTTCAGGCGGTGCAGTGCCCTCCACACATCCTGTCATTACAATGACCGCACCGAGCAAAATACTCCATAACTTGACCGACCTCTTCTTCAATAGCCTACACTCCCTTTTTTTAGTCTATTGCCGAACATTAAGGTCATTTACACCCGAAATGTTCGTTGATCCAAATTATGGAGTGTTACACTCTTCATGTCAATATAGCTTACATAATTTTATTTCATGCCTATCTGTTTCATGCATACTGCTAATAAGCTTGGAAGCTTATTGACAAAGGATTCACCCTGTGTGAGTATATTTAACATATTACTTGATTTATGAACTTATCAGATACTATAAGCGAAAGGTCGGATTGCCTTGCACTGGACTGAACAGGAAAAGGAAAAACTCCTGATTACCGTGGCTGCTAACCTCGCCCGTGAACGAAGAGCACGCGGACTCAAGTTGAACGTTCCCGAAGCCATCGCTTTGTTGACCTCCGAACTTATGGAACGGGCCCGGGATGGCATGAGTGTTGCCGAATTAATGAGACACGGAGGCACCATCCTGACACGCGAAGACTGTATGGATGGCGTTCCCGATATGATTCCTGAAGTACAGGTAGAAGCCACATTTCCTGACGGTACCAAACTGGTTACCGTACATGAACCTATACGCTGAGAAAGGCAGGAGAAGCCATGATTCCTGGTGAATATCGCTTGAAACCAGATGACGATATCATCTGTCATCCGGATCGTCCAACCTTACGCCTGATTGTCCTTAACCGCGGCGACCGTCCCGTCCAAGTCGGCTCACACGTTCACTTCTATGAAGTTAATGCGGCACTGGACTTCGATCGCGCTTCCGCTTTTGGACATCGCCTGCATATTCCGGCAGGCACCGCAGTCCGTTTCGAACCCGGTGAAGAGAAACCGGTCGAACTCACGACTTTTGGCGGCAAACGCCAGATACACGGGTTCAACGGATTAACGGAAGGCTCTGCGGATCAGGCTCCCGATCCACAGAAACTGGAGGCATTCCTGAAGACATTCTCCCCTCCCATACAAGATGGAGGTGAACCTTCATGAAACGAATGAGCCGTGAACAATACGCGTCGATGTTCGGACCCACCACTGGTGATGCCGTAAGACTTGCGGACACCGAACTATGGGCTGAGATTGAACATGATTATGCCGTATATGGAGATGAGAGCAAATTTGGGGGCGGCAAGGTTATCCGCGACGGGATGGGCCAGTCCACCTCTGCCATGCGAAGTGACGGCACTCCTGATACGGTAATCACCAACGCCATCATTATCGATCATTGGGGCATTGTAAAAGCGGATATCGGCATTCGGGATGGTCACATCTGTGCCATTGGCAAATCCGGTAACCCGGATACAATGGATGGGGTTCACCCCGCGCTGGTCATCGGTGCTTCCACCGAAATCATCGCTGGTGAAGGCATGATTGTAACCGCCGGCGGCATTGATACCCATATTCATTTCATCTGCCCACAGCAGATTCAGACCGCATTATCCTCCGGAGTAACGACCATGATCGGCGGCGGAACCGGACCAGCAACAGGAACCAAAGCCACCACCTGCACACCAGGAGCCTGGCACATCCACCGGATGTTAGAGTCCGCAGAGGCTTTTCCCATGAACATCGGTTACCTCGGTAAAGGCAACAGCTCCAGCACCGCACCTTTAATCGAACAGATTGAAGCGGGGGTAATCGGCCTAAAGCTGCATGAGGATTGGGGTACTACCCCGAGCGCTATCGATGCATGCCTAACTGCCGCTGGGGAACATGATGTTCAAGTTGCTATTCATACCGATACACTGAACGAAACCGGTTTTCTCGAAAACACCCTGGCTGCGATCAATGGGCGGACGATCCACACGTACCACACGGAAGGCGCTGGTGGCGGACACGCACCGGATATTATCCGGGCCGCTGGGGAGTCCTACGTTATCCCCTCATCAACCAACCCAACACGACCGTACACACGCAACACCGTAGAAGAGCATCTCGATATGTTGATGGTGTGTCACCATCTGGACCCTTCCATCCCGGAAGATGTCGCTTTTGCCGATTCGCGGATTCGCCCCGAAACCATCGCAGCCGAAGACATTTTGCATGATCTCGGTGTGTTCAGCATCATCAGTTCCGATTCACAAGCCATGGGCCGAGTGGGCGAAGTCATTATCCGCACGTGGCAGACAGCCGACAAAATGAAAAAACAGCGCGGTAAACTTGAACTCAACCCGGATTCTCCCTCCGATAACGATCGGATCAAGCGATATGTCGCCAAATACACCATCAATCCAGCTATCGCTCATGGAATCGGACACCTTGTCGGTTCAGTGGAAGTTGGAAAACTGGCCGATCTAATCGTATGGAAACCAGCCTACTTCGGTGTTAAACCCGAGATTGTCATCAAGGGGGGCATGATTACATTCGCCCAGATGGGTGACCCCAATGCGTCCATCCCGACACCTCAGCCCGTATTTGGCAGACCCATGTTCGGAGCTTATGGTAGTGCCATTGCCAGCGGATCAATCACCTTTGTCTCCCAAGCCGCGGCAGATGCCGGGATCAAAGAGACATTGGGCCTGAAGAAACGGGTTGAACCCGTCAAAGGTTGCCGCTCGGTAAGCAAAAAAGACATGATTCATAATGACGTCACCCCTGTCATTGAAGTCGATCCCGAAACCTACGAGGTACGCGCCGACGGCGAGTTGCTCACCTGTGAACCCGCAGACGAGTTGCCTATGGCTCAGCGGTACTTTATGTTCTAACAAGAATATGGATTAGCTGATAAGGAGGGGACGCATCATGAATAGTGGCACGAAGCTACTTCGTTACGTTCAATTGCTGGATTCAGCTCTGCCCATCGGTGGTTTCTCCCATTCCTTCGGTCTGGAGGCTTACACACATGATGGCACCGTGCAAAATACCGCGCAGCTCGAACAGTTTATACGCAGTCAGCTTCATTCCAGTCTCGTGCGACTAGATGGCCTTGCCATCAAAGGTGTCTATCATGCGATAAAACAGCAAGATGCCGCTTTACTTGCCCTGTATGACAAACGTGTCCACGCCCAGCGCTCCCCTCGGGAACTCAGGGAGAGCGGTCACAAAATGGGAAAACGACTGCTCAAGCTCGCCCGCTCACTCTATCCATGGATGGACTTTTCCCTAATTGATAAGGCCATACGGGAACATGGCGCGTATTGCGGTATCACGACCATTCACGGTTATATCAACTATCAGTTGGAGATTGAATTGGATGAAGCCGTTACCGGGCATCTGTATACCTCAGTGAACGCTTATGTGAACAGCGCCCTTCGCCTGCTGCCTATCGGACAGACCGAAGCGCAGATGTTGATTCAGAAACTGCTCGATGATATCGAAGCGGAATGGGCTCTCATTCGGGACAATGACCCGGAAGATATGCACAGCTTCGGAATCGCCCAGGAAATCTACGCCATGCGGCACGAGACCTTACCCGCGCGGCTGTTTATGTCTTAACTACAACATTTATCTAGGAGGAATTGTTATGTGTGGAGGAGCTAATCATACGCATCATCCGGAGTGGGAACGTAAGACATTTGATCGGAGTCGTCCGATGCGAATTGGAATTGGTGGACCGGTAGGTTCAGGTAAAACAGCCCTTGTGGAGAAGCTGTCCAAGGCACTGCGTACACGTTATAGCCTTGCTGTCATCACCAATGACATTTATACCAAGGAAGATGCCGAGATTTTGCTGCGTCAGAACGCCCTTGCACCAGAGCGTATTATCGGCGTAGAGACAGGCGGATGCCCGCACACCGCTATTCGCGAGGATGCCTCCATGAATTTTGAAGCGGTTGACGAGTTGATTGAACGTTTTCCTGATCTGCAACTGATCTTTATCGAGAGCGGCGGCGACAATCTCTCCGCTGCCTTCAGTCCGGAACTGGCCGATGTGTTCATCTATATTATCGACGTTGCCCAAGGAGAGAAACTCCCGCGCAAAGGCGGTCCCGGCATCACACGTTCAGATCTGCTGTTAATCAACAAAACTGACCTCGCCCCTTACGTTGGAGCAAGCCTGGAAGTGATGAAAAATGATACCGAGCGGGTACGGGAAGGCCGTCCTTATGTCATGTCTAATCTAATGAGCGGTGAAGGTGTATCCGAGATTGTCCACTGGCTCGAACATCAATATATGGATGACGATGCTTCCGCTGCACATCTGCATTCACACAGCCATGAACATGGCACTCACTCGCATTAATTCATCTTTTGTCCCCACGGGAACAGAGATGAATCGGAACGAAAGTGCAGGTGAGCCCGTCACACGCCGCAGCGAGCTTCGGGCCACCTTTGCCTTTCAAGGCGAGCGGACTGTCATGACCGATCGTTATTACAGCGCACCGCTCCGGTTTAGCCGTTCCTTTCGACCTCCCGGAGGCAGAAGCGAATTATGTGTGTACACATCAGACGTCTCTCCCGGAGTCCTTAACGGGGATCATTATCATTCCGAGTGGCAATTAGGTGAAGGCACCCATGTCATGCTCAGCAGCACATCCGCTACCAGGCTTCATCCTACACCTTCCATCCCTTCATCCGTTAATCATCACTTTCGGTTGGGAAAAGGAGCCATCCTGGAATACTTTCCTGAATGTGTCATTCCCTTCAAAGGAAGTTCTTCTTCACTCGCTGTAACCTTTGAGCTGAAAGACCAGGCGATCCTGGCCTATGCAGATATCTGGTCTGCCGGACGGATTCATCGGGGAGAAGCTTTCCAATTCGAGCGTTACCGAAGCTTGACGGAGATATGGCAAGGCAAGCAATTGGCCGTCTGGGATCGATTCGGACTTGAACCGGAAACCGATGATCCCACACACTCAGCGTCTCTCCTTCACTATACCCATACCGCTGCGTTGTGGATGATCGCCCCGGGTCTGGGTACTGCGGAGTTGGAACTGGTCCGATCTGCACTGCCACCCGATGGACGAATTCTGGCAGGTGCGAGCCTGCTGGCAACTGGGGGGATCGGTGTTCGACTGCTTGGCCTGGCGGCTTGGGAGCTTCAAGAGCAATGTCTTCAGATCTGGAACACACTTCGCCCCCTTCTGCTGGGCAAAGAAACTCTTGTCTTTCGTAAATAAGAGCATGAAGCATCGTTAACACAAAAAACCTCTGAACTGTCTCCGAGTATGTTCGGATTAGTCCAGAGGTTTTTGTACATTCAGTCCATGGATGCTACTCATATCGCTTACGCTTCGTTTTCCCCAGAATTGTTCTCTGATCTGTTCTCAGGCTGATAGCGATAGTCGCCTGTATCCTTGCTTTCCTTGGATTTGCGGTAACGGGTGAATTCAATATATTCGCTGATAAAAGACTGTTCCACAGTCGATAATTCACTTTCTTGGCAATTCAATTGCCGCAACACGTCAAAAAAATAATCCTCCCGTTTTTCCCGAACCATCGCTTCCTTCGATGGACGACCAATCATGAGCCAGTCAAGGCTCACATCAAAAAACGAAGCAATCTCAATTAATTTATTCGTACTCGGAATAGACTTGCCACGTTTCCAGTCACCCAGATTGCCTGTGCTAATCTTCAGCTGTTGGCAGAAAGCCTTCTTAGTCATTCCTCGTTCGGCAATCAGGTGTTCAATTCGCTCATAGATCGACTGCATACAAGAACCGCCTTCCAACCGTAATAATCAACTCTTCTGCTTGAATTATACCACATTATTCCTGAATGCTCAGCCTTTATATACCTGGTATAGGATGAGGTATATCGTATAACACAAAGATAGACTCCCATGAATGATCATGGAAGTCTATCTTATAACGTTGTTGCTGTGATGCGGTCGAGAGGACTCGAACCTCCACGGGTATACACCCACTACCCCCTCAAGATAGCGTGTCTGCCATTCCACCACGACCGCATATTCAATTGTAAAAATGGTGAGCCATGAAGGGCTCGAACCTTCGACACCCTGATTAAAAGTCAGGTGCTCTACCAACTGAGCTAATGGCTCTTGCTGTAAACTTCACCGGATGTGCCATGCTTCATTTTTGTTTATAAGAGCAATGACTTTGAGGATTTCTCATCGAAAAAACAGATCTCATGAGGTGGTGAAGATATGACCCGTAGGGGATTCGAACCCCTGTTACCTCCGTGAAAGGGAGGTGTCTTAACCCCTTGACCAACGGGCCTTAATAACAAGTTGTCTTTCTTGGCGACAAGAATGAGTATACCACAGGACAATTTGAACTTGCAATACTTTTTTTAAAATTTATTTTTCAAGCCATTCTTATTGATGCAGACCACTTGCATACTGCTCTTCAGAAACCCGTCATTCGCTCCATTCATACCAATATCATCATTGTGCAGGAACTATGTTAACCACACATTAAAAAAACTTACAAAAACTTAAGTTCACTTATAATATTGCAAATCGCATTATAAATACTTATAATTTAAGTATCAGTATAAGTACGGTCATCCATACACCCGGAGGTGACATGTTTGTTTCAAGAAGAACGAATGCAGCTCATTGTTGAACATCTACGGAAACACAATCGCATCTCAGCTGATGATATTGTCGCCTTGTTTGATGTATCACGGGATACTGCACGCAGGGATCTGATCAAGCTTGAGGAACAGGATGCCATTATTCGAACACGTGGCGGCGCAATTCTCCCCCCTCCCCCGCAAGAATTCAGATCCTACAAAGACCGTTTACTCGATGTTTCTGAGGAAAAGAGAGCCATCGGCAAGCTCGCTGCGGCCATTGTAAGACAAGGCGAGATCATTATTCTGGATTCTTCCACAACTGTGCAGGCCTGTGCCGAGAACTTAAACGGCAAATCCTGTACCGTCATTACGAACTCGATTCATTCCGCTGATCTTCTCTCCAATCACACTGCTGTCCAGATTCGCTTGCTCGGAGGCAAAGTAGATAAGGAACAACGTTATGTCTACGGTACCTCTGTTATTGAGACCCTCTCCCACTATTATGTAGATAAAGCCTTTATCGGAATTGGCGGGATCACCATGGATGGCTTCAGTGCTTCCGAAGAGGAAGGGAAAATTAAACACCAAATGATGAAAGCTGCCAAGAAAGTTGTTGTTCTTGCAGATCAATCCAAGTTTGATAGACGTTATGGTTATCGTTTTGCTGACTGGTCATTGGTGGATGTATTGATTACGGATCAATGGCCAACCAAAGAATGGCTTGTTTTTCTAGCCGAACAACAGGTTGAGTTACTCATTCCTGAACCTACAGATGATAAGGAGTTGTAAATATATGAAATTATTTGCCACAGATTTAGATGGAACTTTGTTGAACAGAGATAGCCAGATTAGCCCGGAGAATGCCGCAGCCATCCAAAAGGCCCAGCAATCCGGTATGAAAGTTACCATTGCGACTGGACGTGTCTATTCCGATGTGGTGACCATCAGCCGCGAAGGCGGAATCAAAACCCCGATTATCGGCTCCAACGGAGCGACGATTCATGATGCAGACGGTGAACGTTTATTCCATCTTCCGCTTGAGCGTGACACAGCAGCTTCCGTCATGCAGTGGCTGGAAGATCATGATGTCTATTATGAGGCATCAACGCAGCAAGGCATCTATGCTCCGCGTAGCAGTCATGAGACCTTGCTCGCCGAGATGGAACGTGTTCTGGGTTCGAACCCTGGTGAGGACATTGAACGCATGATTCGTGGCATCAAGAAACACTATGACAAAAAAGACTACCACCGTGTAGATAGCCACCTCGAAATTCCGGCAGAAGCCTATATCTATAATATTATGGCCTTCTCCATGAATCCGGACAAAGTAAAGACAGGACGAGAATACTTCGCTTCCCGATCCGATGTCGCAATGGTTGTATCCTTTGAGCACAACTTCGAAATGCAGCACCCGGACGTATCCAAAGGTAATGCCCTCACCAAACTGGCGGCTCACCTGGACATCTCCATGGAAGATACAGCAGCGATTGGTGATAACTTCAACGATGTCTCCATGTTAAAAATGGCAGGACTCGGCATCGCCATGGGTAATGGCGAACCCGAAATCCAGGCACTGGCCAAAGCCATAACGCTGACCAATGTGGAGCACGGTGTCGCCCATGCCATTGAGTGCTTGCTCGAAGGCAAACCGGTGTCCCGTCTGGAAACAATAGTTGGAGAAGGTCAGTAATCGAACCCGCACCGGAATTAAACAATAAAGCTGCATGGTCGCCTGTTGATCCATGCAGCTTCTCTTCATTTTAACTCAGCAGAGCGAACATGAGGCACGTCCTGTAACAAAATAATCAGTTGCTCGCCCCGGTATGAACCCTGCAGTTGCAACGTGAACTCAAGCACCGTCTCTTCTACGGAGTCTGTGCTTGTTTGCTGTTCTGTCTTAAAACCGATGACCGATATTTTCTCCTGTCCAAGCAATGCCAGAACACGCTTCAGGGCCTCTCCCTCCTTTTGCAGATGGATGGTTAACGTCTCTGTTCGAGCAGATACCAGCCAGCGTGTGGGCCTATGCAGTAACATCTGTGCCACAACAATAAGCAGTGTTACGCCTGCACCTGTCCAATACAGACCGGAACCCACAGCAAGTCCCATGCCTGCCGTAGCCCATATGCCTGCCGCTGTGGTCAATCCCCTGACCGTGTGCCGCTGTGTGAAGATCATGCCTGCTCCAATGAACCCCACACCGCTAACGACCTGTGCAGCGATCCTTGACGGATCAAGAGACAGATTGACCCAGCCAGCCTGATCCTGGAATCCATACTTCGACACAATCATCATCAGGGCAGCGCCGACAGCAACCACAAAATGAGTACGAATCCCCGCCTCTTTCATTCGGTTCTTGCGCTCATATCCGATCAGCACACCACATATTCCAGCTATGAGTACACGCATCAAATATTCCACTTCCATGCACATCACCTCTTTTATTATGTATATGCTTACATGTGTATCTTTACTATTACCCAATCTTTCCCTGCCTATATAGGTTGAACTAAAGATTATTTACACTGGCACTACGATGACAGAACAACCTTCCAATCGCTGTTATCCCCAGATTTTTTCGATTCCCTTTTCTCAAGGGAAAATCCGGTGATAGCGTATGCTTCCGATGTAGCTTTCTTTCAGAAAGCTTTTAGCTTCGCTTCTTCAGGTTTTTTCTGTCCTCTCCGTTATCGTATAAATGATTAATTCATCTTATACAATAAAAGGCCTTTACTCTGGTCAATTCTCTGACCGAAAATTGCTACCTTGTCTCTGTCCCAAGCCGTAATATTGTCTGAAATTATATATCAACGGATGCCATTCTTCTGGATTAATCTTGTTCGGTCCAGATATTAGTCTGGTGTGCGCGTGCACCTTCAACGCTTTCACTTCCACAATCGCCATGAACGGTGTATGTTCGGGAATACGCATGTGTTGCACAGCCGCTTCAATCTGGAGCGGACATTCAACTATTTTATCTGGTGCCACCTGAACCGAGCATTCGGATGTCAGTCCAGCTACAGTGAATTTATCATGACAATATTCATAGCCCATCTGCATTTTCTCCTCAGGAACCGGGGTAACTCCCGTATACCGACCCAGTGCTTCAACCTGTTTCCACATAGATGCATCCGGCAAATTAATCACACACTCCGGATGTCGACTCAGATTTTCATAGGCTTTGCCCTGTATACCCAGACCAAGAACCAAACAATCCCCCAGCGCCCAAGACGAGGATAAAGGTGACAGATTGGTTGACCCATCCTCATTTAACGTGCTTAGCAGCAAGACGGGCGTACCATAATATAAAATACTGGGATTCATCGTTTCATGTTGAATCACTTCTTGACCTTGGGACAATTGCTCTGTAGTAATATCCTGTTTCGTTATCTTTTTCATCCTGTACCTCTCCTGTTCCAATCTATTCGTATATAAGCTCAATCTAACCCATATGGGACGATACAACCGAATTGTAATACAGTAATAGTTCAGATATGATCGAAGTATGAATGTATATCCGAATATTACTGTTATTGCGTCGTTAATCGCCGATCCAACTCGCTCCATTTTTCTGTCATCCTTATTGGATGGCCGGGCATTGCCCGCAGGAGAGCTTGCTCATATGGCAGGCGTCACGCCTCAGACGGCAAGCAGCCATCTAGCCAAACTCGTAGAGGGAGGATTACTGGAAGTTGAACAGCAAGGCCGTCACCGATACTACCGTCTGGCAAACAAAGAAATTGCTAATCTGATTGAAGCGATGGCCAGTATCGCCCCGCCTGTACAGATCCGCTCTCTCAAACAATCCGATCAACTTCAACAACTGAGTTATGCACGGACCTGTTATGGTCATCTGGCCGGGAAATTGGGAATCTCGCTCTGTGAAGCCTTAATACAGAAGGGGTATCTTGCAGAGCCCGAAGAAGCACATAATAAGGATTATCAAGTTACGGAGCAAGGAATGCAGTGGTTTACCACGTTTGGGATTGAACTTCACGTGAAGCGAGAGTCACGCCGGGCCATCGCTCGCAAATGTCTGGATTGGAGCGAACGCCGCCATCATCTCTCAGGTATGCTTGGGGAACAACTCAGACACCGATTATCGGAACTGGACTGGATTCGTCAACAAACAGGAAGTCGCTCTGTCGAAGTAACAGAAGCAGGCAAGAAAGGTTTATACGAGGTGCTGAACATTTCACTTTAGGCCGAAGTGTATTCAATGGATAACCAAAGATCAGAACGCAAAAAATCCCCTTCACACTAATCCGTTATCCGGTCTAATGTGAAGGGAATTTTATTGTTTAATTCAGAACGGAGAGAGAGGGATACTCTCACTTCGTTCGAGACTGCGAAGTATTGCTAACGAAGCTTATGCTCCGACGAACCTTTAGGGTTCTCATCCCTTTGCAGAGAAGTTGATTCAGAACGGAGAGAGAGGGATTCGAACCCTCGCACCGCTTACGCAGTCTAACCCCTTAGCAGAGGGTCCCCTTATAGCCACTTGGGTATCTCTCCAAGAAATGGCTCCCCGAACAGGGCTCGAACCTGTGACAACTCGATTAACAGTCGAGTGCTCTACCAACTGAGCTATCAGGGAAAATTAACTTGAATAAGATTAATTTATCATGATTAATAATCCAAGTCAACATCCCTTCCATCACTTTCTTTAATACATTGGATGATACACACATCAGATATTTTGAAGCCCCAGTTTTCCCGCGCAACGGCCACAACGATAACGCTTCGGATCTATTTTCCGCTTGCGCAAATACTCCGTACCACAGCTCTTGCACACCAGCTTATAACGATATGGCAGCGACTTTCTGCCTTTGCCGTCAGGAAGTGATTGACAGTAACGCGAGCCGCCTACCTTCTGCAATAAAGCCTTGAATTCCGGATCACGATGCTGATAGCCGCGCCCACGAATATGCAGATGATAGTGACACAGCTCATGCTTGATGATTTTTTCAACCTCATCTCGCCCGTAGGCTTCGAGTTGATGCGGATTGATCTCAATCCGGTGACTTTTGAGCATATAACGCCCACCCGTCGTGGTCAGACGACTGTTAAACAACGCTTCATGGGTGAACGGCACTCCGAAATGATCCAGTGATACCTGTTCGATCCATTGTTGCAATTCCTCATTTTCCATCGGTATCCTCTCCTTGCACCCCCTCGGAGCATTTGTTTTTCCGGCATAATACTTGAATTTTAACCGTTTCGTAGGCTACACTGTCAAGTAGAATGTATGAGGGGAGATTATTACTCGTTATGCCTACAATGCGCTATGTCATCCTGCAGCAGGAACAACAATTGCAGTTCGTGGAAATGCCGGCAGATTACGCCTATCAACTCAGTGCGCTCAACCTGCGTCTGCACAAGGAAATTGATAAACTCACTGCAGCAGATGTCCCTGTCCTGCCTTGGGCGATCGCCGAATGTGACAGCCTCGATCTCCTGAACGAAAATCTTACTATCATTGGCGGCCTTGATTATATCAATGCGCTTGAAGAATCTTTTGCAGCCCTACGTGAAAGCCATTATCCTTTAATTTCTCTGTTGACCGAAATCCGGGCTCTTCAGGCCCAATTGGAACAATGGTATGAAGAAGAGATGGAAGCTCTCTAATTCACCGCAGGTATCATTTTATAATGATGAGAACAAAAAGCACATCTCCCTGAATTGGGATTTGTGCTTTTTTTTGAGTCAACGAGACATGATTTGACGGAGGCCTCCACTTATCCCGCACAGTCCAGGCTATTGCCACATATGCTAACGTACAGATGAATTATGCAAGAGGAGGAGATACCCTTGCCTCAATGGCTTTGCAATCAACTGATGCGTGCATTTCACAAAAAGGACAGCCGGCAAATCAAGTTGCTGAACGAATGCTGGTTCTTTTATCGCAACAAACCAGCAAATGGCACACCACGCAGTGCGGAGAGCGAACTTTAGGAGGCTGTTCCTAAAAGTCTGCTTTGGATTACGAAGGATGGCCTTTTGAACACACACTTTAAGAAAATGCTCATATTCCCCCGTACTTACTAGAGGAATTAGAACGGACAACGGGACTATTCCTGTCGACAACAAACAGCCTTCCTGGTCAGGGAAGGCTGTTCTCCAATCCTATTGCTTAAGAAGACTGTTGCGCAGAAGCAGGCTTCTTCATCGTAAGGCCGACACGGCCTTTTTTGGTATCCACATTCATAACCCAGACCGTTACATTATCCCCGACAGATACAACATCCATCGGGTGTTTAACATATCCGTTGCTGAGCTGTGAAATATGGACAAGCCCATCACTCTTAATTCCAATATCAACAAAGGCCCCAAAATCAATTACGTTCCGAACCGTACCTTGCAACTCCATACCTTCTACCAGATCCTCAATTTTTAATACATCTGTACGGAAGATTGGCAACGGCATTTCTTCACGCGGGTCACGCCCCGGACGTTGCAAGCTGTCCAGAATATCACGCAGTGTAGGCACACCTACGTCCAGTTTCACAGCCAATTGTTCTGGCTGTTGCTCGGACAGTAACACCGACAGTTCCTTGCTGCCCAGCTTGTCCAGTGCAACCTGAAGCTCCTTGAACAGCTGATCCACAACCTTGTAGGACTCAGGGTGAATCGGTGTACGATCCAATGGATTCTCACCCTCACCAATCCGCATAAATCCTACGCACTGCTCATAGGTTTTGGCACCCAGACGAGGCACCTTCTGAAGCTGACGGCGGTTCGTGAACCGGCCATTCTCTTCGCGGTACTTCACGATGTTTTTGGCAATCGTAGCGTTAACTCCGGCAACATATGACAGCAACGAAGGTGAAGCCGTATTCACGTCCACACCCACATGGTTAACCGCGGATTCCACGACAGCCTTCAAGCTTTCTTCCAAAATCTTCTGGGAAACATCATGCTGATATTGACCTACGCCAATGGCTTTTGGATCAATCTTAACCAACTCCGCAAGCGGGTCTTGTACACGACGTGCAATGGAAGCTGCACTACGCTCCGCAACATCCAGATCCGGGAACTCTTCCTGGGCCAGTTTGGATGCAGAATATACACTTGCCCCTGCTTCATTAACAATCAGATATACCAGACTTTCATCACCGTTCTCCTGAATGATCTCGGCAACAAACTGCTCCGTTTCACGTGATCCGGTACCATTACCAATGACGATCAGTCCAATATCATATTGCTTGATCATCCGATGGAATACTTCCGCAGCTTCACGTTTCTTGTTGTGTGGTGGCGTTGGGTAGGTCACCGCCACTTCCAACAACTTGCCTGTATCATCTACTACAGCCAGTTTACAACCGGTACGATAGGCCGGATCGACACCCAGCACACGTTTGCCATGAATCGGAGGTTGAAGCAACAGATTACGCAGATTGGCAGAGAATACCGATATGGCTTGATTTTCACCTTTTTCCGTGAGTTCTCCACGAACTTCACGCTCGATGGAAGGCGCAATAAGCCGCTTATATGCATCTTCAATCACATCACGCAGGATATTCTGCACGGCAGAAGCACCACGAATGATCTGTCCTTCCATATGACGATGGGCCGGTTCTGCCTGTACGTCCAGGCCAACTTTCAGAATATTCTCACGTTCACCGCGATTAATCGCGAGAATACGGTGTGGAGGCATCTTTTTGGCTAATTCGCGGTAATCATAATAATTCTCGTACACGGACTCTTCTTGAGCATCTTTTGCTTCTGAAGTCAACATCCCGTGATCCAAGGTGTACCTACGAATCCATGCACGAATGGCCGCATCGTCTGCGATATTCTCAGCGAGAATGTCTTTGGCTCCCTGAAGAGCCGACTCCGCATCTTCTACACCCAGTTCAGCATTGATATATTTCGCAGCTTCCTGGAGTGCATCGCCTTGTTTCGGTTGACCCCAGATCCAGACAGCGAGTGGTTCAAGACCTTTTTCCTTCGCTACACTGGCACGGGTCTTCCGCTTCTGACGGAACGGGCGATACAAGTCCTCCACTTCCTGCAGCTTCACTGCTTGAGTGATGGAGTTCTTCAGCTCTCCGGTCAGCTTGCCCTGTTCCTCTATAATACGGATGACTTCCAATTTGCGATCCTCAAGATTGCGCAGATAAACAATGCGTTCTTCAATGGATCGCAGCTGGTTCTCATCCAGCTCTCCAGTCATTTCTTTACGGTAGCGGGCGATAAATGGAATCGTATTGCCTTCGTCCAGAAGCTCCGATGTCGTACGGACCTGCTTCAAGGACAGTGACAGTTCCTTGGCTACCTGTTTGATGATTCGTTCATGGCGTTCTGCCTTTATTGTTTCTTCATTGGGTTCCAGAACCGTTTCCTGTTCAGACAAAATAAATCCCTCTTTCCTTCCTGAATCGTTCGTTACAATCATTTCAGGGCAGCTTTGCTGCTGTAATTACAGTATAGTTGAACCATTTGTTTCTTCCACTCTACCCTATATTATCACAAAATCACGTCCAGATTTCCATCAATCCGCAAGCATACAAGTTATGACAGAATGATGTTATCCTCCAGCCTTCCCCATTACGGCAAAAAAAGACCGAAAAACGTCATCACGACGCCCCTCGGTCCTCCTTTTTTTAAAACTCTATATCACTTTGCAGTCTAAACGCGTTCAAAGCGGAACAGTTCGCTCAGATAGTCTCCTGATGCACTGCCTACCGAAATACCGCCATACATCAGAGCATCGCCGGTAAAGGTCTCTGATCCGCCTTTCAGACGATAATCCGCATTCGGGTCCAATCCTTTCAGCTTCAGGCGCTGAAGTGGCGCATTAGGTTCAGAGAGCACACGGAAGTAGAATACAACCGCTTCGCTTCCGTCTGGTGCAATGAACATCCATGCCGTCTCATTGCCTTCAAACGGACTGAGCAAGCGACGGAATGTTCCATATTGAACCGTTCCACGAATCTCCTTGTACAGCTCAACCTGGGCTTTCACAATGTCGTTCTCTTCCTCCGTGAATTTCGTCAGGTCCAGCTCATACCCGAAGTTGCCCGACATCGCAACATGTCCCCGAATCTCAAGAGAAGTGATCCGGTTCACCTGATGATTCGGTACCGCTGAGATATGTGATCCCATGGAGCTTACCGGGTACACAAGACTGGTACCGTACTGGATCCGCAGACGGGATATCGCATCCGTGTTATCACTTGTCCACGTCTGTGGCATGTAATACAACATACCTGGATCGAAGCGGCCACCACCCCCTGAACAACTCTCAAACAGAATATTCGGGAACGCCGAAGTGATACGTTCCATGACGTCATACAACCCCAACATGTAACGATGCGCGGTCTCACGCTGTCTGTCTGCCGGAAGCAACGCGGAACCCACTTCCGTCATATTCCGGTTCATATCCCATTTCACATAAGTAATTGGTGCAGAACCAAGTACATCTGTTAACATGCGCACGATCTCATCACGTACATCCTGACGAGAGAAATCGAGTACCAATTGTTGACGTCCTTCTGTCCGGCGACGATCAGGCACATGCAGACACCAGTCCGGATGCGCACGATATAACTCACTGTCTGGCGAGATCATCTCAGGCTCAAACCACAGTCCGAACTGCATGTCCAGACCTGTTACGCGATTAGCCAGATCATCCAGTCCCTGTGGCAATTTGTTTTTATCTACAATCCAGTCACCCAGCGAGGAATTGTCACTGTCCCGGTGTCCAAACCAACCATCATCCAAGACAAACAGCTCAATACCCAGCTTCTGTCCCGCTTGAGCAATCTGTTCAATCTTGTCCGCATTGAAACCAAAGTAAGTCGCTTCCCAGTTATTGACCAACACCGGACGCTCTGCATTGCGGAATTTGCCACGTGCCAGACGCTCCCGATACAATTCGTGGTAGGACTGTGACATGCCGTCCAAACCTGTAGACGAATACACCATAACTGTCTCAGGTGTCTGGAACGCTTCCTGCGGCTCCAGCTTCCAGCTGAACTCGAACGGGTTGATCCCAAGCGATACACGAGTGGTGTGGAATTGATCCACTTCGGCCTGTGCAGTGAAGCTGCCACTATAAACGAGACTGAATCCGTAGACTTCACCCTGATCTTCGTCCGTGCCTGGAGTCATCAGCGCAATAAATGGATTCTGCTGGTGACTGCTTGACCCGCGACGACTCTCAATCCCCTGCAGGCCTGAAGCAAGCGGTCTGCGAACGATATCCCGTTCCCGTGTCCAAGCCCCTGACAATTGCAACAATTCATAATCTGCATGCGGGAAATCAACCGAAGAACTGAGCGCACGCGCCACATTCACTGCGGTAGCGCTCTCATTAACGATACGCATGGAGCGTGTAATTGCATTAAATGCCGTAAAGGCTGTATAGGAAAGCTCGATCTTGATACCAGCGACGCGATCTTCCAGCTCAATAACCAGCGTCTCTGCTTCGTCATCGGACTCAACGTATGTTGCTGGCAATCCGGTAAGCGTTGTCTTTCCTTTGACCAATCGATGGCCTGTATACGTAAACTCGGAAACTGTTGAGCCATTCTCAAGTTCCAGTTGGATTGCGGGATTGCGGAAGTCACTCGTGCCATACACTGGCAATTCCACTGGCAACGTATCAAATGAGATTGTACGATCCTCTGGCACCGGGTTAGGACTAAAGGACGCTCGTTCTGTCCGTACATGCAGCCAGCTCAGATCGGTGTCGCGTAATTTTTTGCCATAATACAAATGCACCAAATATCCTGAGGGCAGTACCTGAAATACGTAACTGGCCTCACGGGTCTGTAAATGAAACTGAAGTTTCTCCTGATTGATGTAAATGCTCATATGTCTCCTCCACCTCTATATATAGGTCTTTCGGGTAAACGGTTTCTCAGGTTTCATTATAGCGAAAAGATCGCCAATGTTCTACGCTTTCATCAAGCTTTAATCAAAAGAGCGCATAACAGCCCGAAGGATGTCATACGCTCTTTTGATTACAGTCTGAATTCAGTGTGTTCCCTTACAGGAACATCCATTGCCAACGGACGGCAGGACAGCGTACGAGACGCTGGATACTGCCTTAAAAATCGATTAAACCAAGGCTGATCTGTAAGGCTTCGTTGACCAACTTCATGGTCTCCTCGTCCAGATGGGTAATCTTGTCAGTCAGCCTCTGCTTATCAATCGTCCGAATTTGTTCGAGCAAAATAACCGAGTCCCGGTCAAAGCCGTGTGCCGCCGCATCAATTTCAACATGCGTTGGCAGCTTTGCCTTCTGGATCTGGGCGGTGATCGCCGCCACAATACAAGTTGGACTGAACCGGTTGCCGATATCGTTCTGGATCACCAGAACCGGCCTGACTCCACCTTGCTCGGAACCGACAACGGGAGAAAGATCCGCAAAAAAAACGTCACCACGTTTTACGATCAATGTCTACACCCCGCTAACTAAGCGGTCCAGAGTGCTGTCCGCATCTTCCTCCGCATGAAAGGCTTCGGATGCCATGGTCAGATTAATTTTTGCCATCTCCATGTACCCTCGCTGCATCGTTTCACGGATGTAACGTTTCTTACGCTCCGTTAAATACAGCTTCATAGCCTGCCTAATCAATTCGCTGCGGTTGGAATTCTCCAGCGCTACGATGCCATCCACTTCCTGCAAAAGATAATCAGGTAAACTGATCATGATCCGCTTGGTGTTCTGCAAGTTGGCCACCTTTCTTCCACCCCCACAAACCTTTCGCCATTGTGAACCAGTATTACGTTTTTCCAGAACTTTTATACAAAGGAATATATATGCCCCGAGTATATCAAGTATGCTGTACTCCATTATAAACACGGGAAACAATATTCGTACAGACCAAACATCTCAATTCAGGAATTAAATCCTTACTGTCTTACAACATTCGAGATGCTCCGACAGTTTTCCTTCTGTTCTGAAAAAAAGTTTATTGGTAATGACGTCCAGTTTACCTGTCAGGATGTCAAAAGTGGATTGATTCTGGCGACTACTGCTCCCCCACGGGTGTATACCCGTGGAATGCGGTGCGCCATCATGCAGATCACTTCATAAGCAATCGTACCGAGCTGGGATGCCACCTCGTCTGCGGTTATAACGCCACCAGACTGCTGACCGATGAGGACAACCTCTTCGCCGACTTGAATTTCTTCCGCTTCTTCTGCGAAAGATTGTAACGACACCATACACTGATCCATACAGATCGTACCGACGACAGGTACACGGTGGCCGCGTACAAGCACTTGTGCTTTACCTGTCAGCATTCTGGAGAATCCGTCTGCATAGCCGATCGGCAGGGTCGCTATACGTTCGTACCCTTGCGTAAAATAACGGGTTCCGTAACTGATCCCCCAATGGGGTGGCAGTGTTTTGACCAGAACCGCTTTTGTCTTCAGCGTCAATACCGGGGACAGTTTCACCACCTGATGATTCACCTCAGCCGAAGGATACAGTCCGTACAGGCTTATTCCCACACGTACCATATCATAGGACAGTTCCGGTGTATCAATGGCAGCGGCGCTGTTCGCCGTATGTATAATCGGGATGGAACATCCCTGATCCCTGAGCGCATGAACCACGCCTTGGAACCGTCGATACTGCTCCAGTGTATAGGTTTTGTCTTCTTCATCCGCTCTGGCAAAATGGGTAAACATGCCTTCCAGCATCACCTGATTGAGCGAAGCTACTTCCTTAATGAAAGCCAATGCTTCATCGCCAGGCAACAGACCTAATCGGCCCATGCCGCTGTCGATTTTAATATGAACCTTCAGTTGATTAGCAAATGTGCTTTCATCCAGATGTCGAATGGCATCAAGCACTTCCCTGCTGAACAGCGTGACGGTCACATCATGTTTCCAAGCAACTGCGATCCCTTCAGGCGGGGTATAACCCAATACCAGAATTGGAACCGTAATCCCATGTTGTCGCAGTTCCAGCGCTTCGTCAAGAAAAGCAACACTTAAGTAATCCACACCCACTCGTTCCAGTTCTCTAGCCGTCTCCACCGCTCCATGTCCATAGGCATTGGCCTTCACACAGGCGAGGAATTTCATGCCCTGAGGCAATGCCTCGCGGAAAGCTTCTACGTTAGTACATAAATGATCCAAATTGATGTCCGCTTGGGTCGGCCGATATTGTCCTTGCACGTTAAGTCACCTTCTCTAATCATCTTAATCCGGCTCACGTCAGACTCCATCGTAATGCTCCTGCATGTGACTGTCAAATGAACCGAAGTTTCGCATTCAAAAACAGGTGCGAGGCGCGCCGTTTGAGGAACAAATGCGAATACAGAAGAAGACCGCTAAGCGAGATGAGCAGGGCAATATTTTACTCTCTACCCTAGCAACAATCTGCTTATATCGATTATTTACCCGGTTCCTCCTGCATAGAAGCGCGTTTTGCATTATTGGGTGTATCGAGTAAGAAAATCACTTCCAGATGCACACATGTCTTTCAGCAAAACAAAGCACCGGAGAATGGTCTCCGATGCTACTTAGCATTCCTTATGTTTATGCTACTATTCGTTCATTGGTTCAAAAATCATTTGCCTGACTCTTCCTGCATCGATGTTGCAATGCGAACCATTTCGTTCTGAGGCAGGTCTGCACTGGTGATCCGATACTCTATACCATCTGTCATCCATGTCAGTGTCTTCAATGCATCTCCGCTGATCATGCCCAGTGTGAATCCAAGATCCACTACACTGGATGGAGCAAGCGACACAGCTCGATCCTGCGGTCTGGCTTCGAATATCGTGTAATTATATGTTCCTTCATAACGAAGCATAACCGAATAGTCTCCTGCCTCTTCCAAAATCTGATCATCCTTGAGCTGCACGCCCTCCGGCGCATAGGTCGGCTGAATTACGCCAAAGCTGTCTGGACCTTCCGGTTCTGCGAGTGTTGGCTCTTCGCCTTCCTGACCTGTTGCAGCACCTTCTGTACCTTGCTGCTCGGTGTCACCGCCTACACCTGTCTGTCCATCAGTGACAGCTCCGTCAGGTTCAGGCGCAGTCTGCGGATTGGCAGGTTCTTTACCGCCCTCGTCACCGGTTTGCTCCACAGGAGTCACACCAGAGTCCGTTCCTGTTTTGCCGCCTTCTTCTGAAGCTGCTGTCATGTTACGTTGCATGTCAAAAGCATCTTTCTCAAATTCAGTCCCGAATTTGAAGGAGTCAAATTTCACATCGACCACCACATTGGCATTGGAGTCGGATACCTCCACCTGTTTAGGTGCGTAATCCGATTTGTTCAGCCAGATCTTCTGTCTGACGAGTGCATGTGTATTATAATTGGCAGCTACATCAAATACATAGCTTTCCTTCTCATCCGCAAACTGACGGGTTGTGTCCCCCGTAATGCTCCGAATCAATGTTTCATAGAGATACACCTGTCCTTGATTATCTGGCCAATTGCTCTGAAAACGGAAGCTTTTGTTCTGGCTCGGTGTCAAAACAAACACGCCTTCATCGTTGCGCAATACAATCTGAGTTACATCCTTTTTGGCATTGGTTAACGCAATACGATAATAGGAAGGCTTCTGATGCCATACCTCGACCTTGTACTGCTGCGGCGCATCTCCGGTATGCAGCGTCATCACGCCTGCCCCCTGGTAACTTTCCATCTCTCCTACGACTTCGTTCAGATCTTTGACCACAGCTGCCGCATCCTTCTTCCCGCAGGCGGCAAGTAAGGCCGATAAGACCAATACCATGGCAAGCATCCATGATATTCGGCGCATGACATCATCCCCTTTAGCACATGTTTTCACTTCAGGATTGTGCTTGCAGCAGAACCCCTACTTGATTAGTACATGTTATGAGGGACTTGTTCGATATATGCGGACTAGTTTGACAAGCAATAGGTGAAGTCCGTTAATACGGCATTGCTACGCAAAATCAGTCTCGGGAAGGATGTTAACTTTATCCAGAAAAGGCATAGTGAATTGTAGGAAATTATTCGTTTCATTGAATATTGGGAGGGGAAGGTATGACGACAACTAAGCTTTGCGCTTCACTGGAAGGACTGGATGAATTCATCAACGAGCAGCTTCAATTATGGAATGGTGTCGGTACAGCGGTCGCTGTGATCCATAAGGATGAAGTCATCTGGCAGAAAGGCTACGGTTATCGTGATCTGGAGTCCAAACTTGAAGTTAGCCCTAATACATTGTTTGCCATCGGTTCATCTACCAAAGCCTTTACCGCAGCAACCGCTGCCCTGCTTGTGGATGAAGGAATCCTGGACTGGGACGCACCTGTAAAGACGTATATGAAAGATTTCCGGATGTTCGATTCGGTCGCAACAGAACGTCTAACTATTCGCGACATGCTGTGTCATCGTTCCGGTCTTCCAAGGCATGAGTTGGTATGGTACAACTCCCCACGCACAAGAGAAGAACTTGTTCGTACATTACAGTATCTGGAGCCGAATCAGGATTTCCGTAACAAATGGCAGTATCAGAACCTGATGTACATGACAGCCGGTTATCTTGTTGGACAGCTCAATGAAACTTCGTGGGAGCAGATGGTTCAGAAGTCACTGTTTAATCCGCTAGGTATGAACTCAAGTCTGTTCTCTGTTGAAGAAATGCAACTTCAATCTGACTATGCTTACCCTTATATGGAGAAGGATGGTCAGAATACGAGAATACCTTTTCGAGCCATTGATGCCGTAGGACCTGCTGGTTCCATTAACAGTAATCTAATCGATATGATTGCATGGCTTCAATTCCAGTTGCATCAAGGTCAATGGAGAGGAACGTCACTGATTTCCAAGGAACAGATGAAGACTATGCATAGTCCTCCGATGCCTAGTGATTCGCCGTTCATAAGCCAAGAACTGCCTGTGAGTACATATGGTCTGGGTTGGATGATTGAGCCTTATCGTGGGCATGCCATGATTCATCATGGTGGGGCTATTGATGGGTTTGCATCACAAGTTGCCTTTTTGCCAGAGGAGCAGATTGGAATCGTGGTTCTGAGCAATACCCACGGAAGTATAATTCCGTATACGGTTGCTTTTCATATCATGGACCGACTGCTTGGATTGGAGCCCGTCAATTGGAGTTCCAAATTGAGCAAATTAATGGGGAAAGAATCAGCAGAAACGGAGGCTAATCCGGAGAATCCTTCGGAAGTACCTATTCAGCCAGACACTGCCGTTGAGGAAAAAATGGAAGAACCTCACATCATACCATGTGATCGTCCTTACACCGCTTATGCAGGCATTTACACGCATCCTGGTTATGGCGAGATGTCTATTCAGGAGACAACGGACGGGTTGCGGGCAACCTTTAACGCCATCGAAATGTCTATGGCATACACTGGAAATGATACTTTCTCTGTCGAATTAATTACATTTGGACTACAAATCACATTTACGTTCACTGTGGACCATGAACATAACTCCCAATCCATATCCATTCCTCTACTCCTTGAGCCGGGTACGAAGCCTATTGAATTCAGCAGGGTTTCGTAAATGATCTGTTACCTATATAAATTGAACTAATGAATATATTTACACTGGTCACTCCGATGACAGAACAACCTTCTGATCGCTGTTATCCCCAGATTTTTTTGATTCCTTTTCATTAAGGCGAAATCCGGGGATAAGCGTATGCTTCCGATGTAGCTTTCTCTTAGAAAGCTTTCAGGCGAACGCTCTGCTTCCTCAGGTTATTTCTGTCCTCTCCGTTGTGGTAGGTAACCATCCATACCTACCACAACGGAATATACACCGGATAACTCCCATCCTCTTGCTCGGCACCAGGTCTTCTCTTCACCCACAGTCTTCGCAGATCTGGCAGACCATACCCCGCAACACGATAATCTCGCAGCGATTCATGATGGGCATGTTCCTCCCTGAAGCTGTACGCGGGCAGAAGTAACGCCTCCTGTATCAGTCGATCTTCCAGCTGAATCAATCTTTTCAACCGCTCCGCAGGTTCCTGAATCATGACTACTTGTCCGCATTCCTGCTCCAGTTCATGTCTCCAGTAATCATTCATCGCAATCAGGAATAACGTGTTCTGGAAGGTATACATCGTCACGAGACTTAACATGACATGGTCATTGAAGACTTCTCCTGTATAGATCAGATCACAATCCCCGAACCCATCTTGATAGACTGCATGGGCCGGATCTCCCGGCATAATGTTAATATGCAGGCCAATCTGTTTACATCTCTCTGTAAACCAGACCATATCTGCCTCCATCTTCTCTCCTTCCTCCACCCACAGACTTAAACTCTGCCCTTGGTATGAGCTACGACGCAATAATGCAGCGGCCTGCGCCAGTGAGCTCTCCACGGAAAATACGGGTATAGATACGACAGAACCATCCGATTGCTGCAAAAGCTGTTTCCATGGCTCCCCTTGATCCGGACCCTCCGATTGATGCTGTTTCTGTTCTCGTCCTCGAATCAGACTATAGGCTGCCTGCGTGTTCGTGCTCCCGAGCGCTTCCGACAGCTCATGCGCATTCAATAGCTGTTGAACAGCCCGGCGAAAATTCACATCATGCTGGGGCCCTTCCTTTTGCATATTAAACGTCATATACACACCGCCCTGCATCTCATGCTGTACAGCACGAGGCTCCGCATCCGGAAATAAATCATGCTTGATGATGGACTCCACCTTTGCCGAGTGAGGGAGCTGCCACACTTCAACACGATCCACATAAGCCCGCCCTCTGAAGTAGGCAAGGAACACTTCAAGCACAAGCAACTTCGAATCATGACGAGTCAATCGATAAGGTCCTGTTCCAATTGGATGCAGCGGGTTCAACTCCACATCTCTAGGCAAAATCGATGCACACATACTACTCATTAAATCCGGGAACATAAAGTTTGGCTTATTCAACACAAAACGTACAGTCAACGGGTCATACGCCTCTATGCTCTCAATCGAACCAAACAACGGCCTGCACGGGTTACTCTTGTCAGAGATAATGCGATCAAAGGTAAACTTGACGTCCTCTGCATCCAATATCCTTCCATGATGAAAAGCTATGCCTTTGTGCAGATAAAAGGTCCATTCCCTTCCATCCGCATCACTCTCCCATGCCATAGCCAGACTCGGCTCGCAGACTTGGCGTTCAGCATTATAACGAACCAAACGATCGAAGACCTCTGCAATAATGAATACCTCTCCCCACATCCCTGTCTGCGTTGGGTCGAGAGTCTTAAAAGGTGTATTCTGCGGAATCCGCAATGTATCCACTCGGCCCCTGTCCCCTTCATTCGAACGCAGACCGAATTGAGTCTGCATGTGCTGCATCAGATGTTCTCGCATCGGAATGGGCAAGGTGGCTGCCAGTTCATAGGCATCCTCCAACCTGTTGACATTCAGTAGATCATCGAACCGTTCACGCGCCACTTCAAGCAATGGGATGTAAAATACCAACATCGATTTTTTGCCTCTGCCACGCTGAGGATTCCACCTGACCCATCCGTTCTCCTTGAATTTGTTCATGATGAGGTTCATGTTGCGCATCGTACAACATAAAAGTTCGGCGAGTTCTCCCACCGTTGTATGTACTTCTTGTTCATCATGCACATGTGGAAAGTTTAACCGCAGTTGAATGTAATGTTCTGATACGTCCATAGATGTCCTACCTTCTTCTATTTCTACTCATAATAATTTCTATCTTTTATCCGTTTTCCTCAATCTGCTAAAATGCGAAATCCATTCGGATGCTTCTACAGTTTTTCTTCAGGTTTTACTCCATTATACTCAGTAACATCAACATGACCAGTGGGAAGGAAGAAAAACGACTTATGAAATACGCTGATCTGCATCCGAACATCAGGATACGCATCATTACTGATTTTTTCACCGATCTGACTCAGAAGTCCATCATTCCATTCATGGCGATCTATCTGAGTATTCAGATTGGCGCAGGTGTGGCGGGGATATTACTGACGTTCAATATTATGGCTTCCATAATTGTGGGATTGTGGGCAGGATATTGGTCGGATCGAATTGGACGCAAGAAATTAATGGTGATTGCACAAACACTGCAGGTCGTGGCCCTACTTTGTTTGGCCATCGCCAACTCTCCGTGGATGGATTCGATCATCGTCACCTGCCTCATGTTTCTGCTCAGCAGTCTCAGTTCAGGGATCACAGTGCCGATTGCTAATGCCATGATTGTTGACGTGAGCAGTGAACATGAACGTCATTATGTACATGGGTTGCAATATTGGACAACAAACGTTGCTGTAACCTTTGGCGCACTGATGGGCGGGCTATTTTTCGAATCATTTCGTTTCCTATTGTTCAGTCTCGTATGCCTGGAAAGTATGATTACCCTGTTTATTTTGGTCTTTATGATTCAAGAAACAATGGATAAACGCGCATACAGTGCTACTGGTCAATCCAAGGATTCCCATCCATCCAACAGACTAATGGAAGCAGATGCTCCCATCCAGAGGAACATACTGAAAACGTACTGGACGGTCTTCCAGGACAAACGTTTCATGATATTTTTTACGGCTACTGTACTTGCAGTCTCCCTGGAATTTCAGTTGGATAAATACATCGCTGTTCGTCTAAAAAGTGAATTCACCGCCCAACTGTTCGGCTCAGATATCTCTGGTCTCCATATGTTCAGCCTGATCGTGGTCATTAACACCGTACTGGTCGCCTTGGTTGCCATTCCATTCTCCCGATGGATAGGTCGCTTCCAGTCCCGATCTATCATGACTGTTGGTATGCTCCTCTATACCGCAGGTTTCACCGTACTTGCTTTCAGCAACTGGGCCTGGTTACTCATCTCATCCGCAATATTGCTAACCATTGGAGAATTGATGTACACCCCTGTTCGTCAGGTCATGCTCGCGGGTATGATTCCAGATTCGGACCGTGCTGCCTATATGGCTGCTGACGGGTTGAGTTACAACGTTGCTGCCCTCCTGGGCAGTCTTGGGTTAACCATTGGTGCCTTTCTGCCCTCCTATGCGATGGCTGGTCTGTATGTCCTGATGGGGCTTGGAGCGCTCATCTTTTTCCGAATGTTACTTCGGAAGGCAGAGAAACAGGATCAACATCTGGCGTGTGCAGATGCATCTTGATTTTACTTTTTCGGCAACAAAATAATCATCCAAGGGGAGCCTGGGCAGGCTCTCTTTTTCATGTCCAACCTTCTCGTATAATAGTAAATTATCTTTAACATTTTGTATATTATAGTTTACATTATGTGAATTATCATGTACATTGAATTCATGGAGGTGAGCAAGTGGAAGAATTGTACAATCACGTTCGGGAGTTACGGGCCAGAGACCGGCTGTCCCAAGCGGAACTGGCCAAACTCATCGGCGCATCCCGCCAAACCATTGCCCTGATTGAACGTGGAGATTACTCCCCATCGGTCGTCCTGGCATTAAAAATAGCCCATGTCTTTGGTGAACCCGTCGAAAAAATCTTTGAATTGAAAGGTGGAGATTAAGTTGAAAAATTCATCATCCTCATCCATTAAGAAGCGAATGCGTCTTCCTCTGTATGCAGCAGGTGGTGCTGTGTTCGGTTTTCTCGGAGCCAGCGGAATCAACAAAATTCCTTCTGACCTGAACTGGACGCTGTCCGTGTATTATGACTATGATCTTTTATTTGGTGTACTGGGTGCTTCGTTGGTGGTTATGATGTTGTGGAACCTATTCAGTCTTTCCCGCACGCCGTCTGTTCCTCCGATGGAAGAAGATACGTATGGAGAATCTGATTCACTCATTTCACCCGCAGAGCGTTCCCTCGGAAAAGCGATGATCCTCAGCGGATTGAGCGTTATTATTGCGTTTACCTGGGTAGCACTTGCTCTGTCTTTAAACGCTTCGAATAGAAACATGCCGAATTTTCCCGAACTGTTTAACCTCGTGAATCTCCTTGCTGCGTGTATCTCCATTATCATCGTCGTTGTGCTGCAAACGCTGACCGTCAAACGGTACAATCGATATTTCCCTGAACGTGCACTCGATCTGAACTCACGCAACATGAAGAAAGATCACTTCGAGAAACTGGATGAAGGTGAGAAATGGATCGTGTATCGCGCAGCCTATCGTTCTTTCCAGATGATGAATGTACTTCTTGGTGTTGGAATGGTATCTATGGTGCTGTATTCGGCTCTATTCACCTTCGCTCCATTTCCAATCGTAATGCTCGCTGTGATCTGGATTACCAACATCGGAATCTATTATCGTGAAACCTATCGTGCGAGTAATCAGTAATACATGGGTAAGTAACTATTTTGTAAATTTTTTCATAAAAGGAGTGTTGGCATGTATTTATCCAAACGAAAGACCCGCTTCAGGTTCACCTCCCTAACAGGAGCTTTCATGGCTGTGGTTCTGTCTCTCAGTCTGTGGGTACCCGCCGCAGTTCAGGCAGAGGCCGCGACTCCAGCAACTGCCGAACAAGAGAAGACGAAAGCGCTGACAACTGAAACGGCTACAGCATTTCTCGATTCATTCTTCGATTCCGCTGAGGCAAAAGCTCATTATGTTGGTGCCTCCGTTGTGGTTGTGAAGGATGGTAAAGTTCTGGCGGAAAAAGGATACGGCTATGCTGATCAGGAGAACAAAACGCCTATCGATCCGAAAAATACCGCCTTCCGTGTAGCCTCTGTCTCCAAAACCTTCACGGCAGCAGCCGTGATGCAGCTGGTGGAGCAAGGCAAGGTTGACCTGCAAGCTGATTTTCAAACCTATGTGAAAGGGCTCGAATTCCATAACCCCTTTAACAAACCTGTAACTGTAGAGAACCTGCTCACACACACAACCGGATTCGAGATCCGTGATCCCCAGCAGGAAGACATCCATACTGATTTTGATAAGTACATAGCGATGGAGGATTACGCTCAGCAACATATGCCTCCTGTCGTTCGAGAACCAGGTAGCGCCTACATGTACGATAACTTCTCGTTTTTGCTGCTTGGCATGATTGTTGAGAATGTAAGCGGTGAGTCCTTTGAATCCTATATGCAACAACATATCTTCAACCCGCTCGGCATGGATAACAGCAGCTTCATGCTTGACGAAAAGTTCCAAAAGCAGCTTGCTATAGGCTATGATGCGGCACATAAACCGCTTGATCTGTATACCCTCTCTCCAACACCAATGCCTCAAGGCGGCATGTTATCTACCGCAGAGGACATCGGGAAGTTCATGATTGCATTCCTGAATGATGGCGTGAAGGATAACGAACGTATTCTCAAGGAATCTACAGTGAAAAGCATGGAACAGTACCGTTCCTCCATTCATCCACTGTTACCAAACACCACGTATGGATTCGAAGCTGCATTCCAGATCCCTAGTGCAGGAAGTAGTTCAAGTATTATCACGAAAGCAGGCGACCTGAACGGATTCAGCTCTTATCTCTTCCTTATTCCCGAGCAAAATACAGGCGTCTTCCTGACGTATAATCAGAATGGAGCACTTCGTAATCTGTTCTACCCTGCATTCATTCAGAACTTCTTCCCGCAATATGCAGAGCCTGTGCAGTTCAAGGAATACACGCCGCAATCCGCAGCTGAACTGCAACGCTTAACCGGATTGTACGCCGATCTTCGACTTAGTACGATTGTAAGTTCCCTGAAAGGTGGCGGTGATAAGCCAGGACAACTGAGCATTAACGATGTATTCCTGGGTCAACGCAACCTGATTCAAGTGGAAGATCATCTCTTCAAAGATGAATTGACTGGTCAATTTACAGCCTTCAAAGAATATCCAGATGGCACCACATACATGAAGGAACCTTACCTCAACCCTATGGGTTATGAGAAAAAAGGACAAAAGCCTATGGGATTCCGGGATGTTCGTGAGAACAGTCCTTATGCTGAAGCCATCTATGCAATACAATCGCTTGGATATTATGAGAATGATGCCAATAAGTCTTTCCAACCGAAAACAGCTGTGACACGAGCTGAATTTATTGAGAACACGCTTAAACTGAGTGGATTGAAGCCCAGCAAAACAACACCCCCTGCAGGCACTGACTGGGCAGATCATGCAGCAGCCGGGTATATTCAACTTGGATATGAATTAGGCATGATTACGGGCACGGATGAACAGCAATTTAAGCCGGATCAAGTGATTATCCGACAGGAAGCCATGGTCATGATGTGGAGAGTTATGCAATTGCAATATCCTAGCGAACTGTTCAATGATGTGAAACTTGCGGGGCACACAGATGCATGGGCTGTACCAGCCATTCAGATGATGTATATGCTTGGTATCCATGGACCTGAGGTGAAGGTATTGGAAGATGGTTCCGTTGATTTCCTTTCCCGCAAACCTCTGATTCGTCAGGAAGAGGCGGCGATCATGTATGCGCTGCTTACACAGCCGACAGATCGCATCGTCGCTGAATTGATGGCGGCTCAGCAGCCGCAAGCCGAACCTGCTGAAGGAGCCGAGTCTGCAGAAGAGCCATCAGAAACTGCACCGGTTCCATCGCCAGCAACGGTCCCTTCTGCGACTTTTGCACAATAAAAATAAAATATCTTCATACCGATTAGATTTATCATGGCTCATGATGCAAGCAAAAAACAGGCTTGTTCAGAAGGGGAAGCTCCTTCTCGAACAAGCCTGTTTTGTTACTTTTAATAACTTATTATAACGATCTATTACTGAGTTATATCCGTCTCTATTTGATCAACGAAGATACATGACGGTTCCCGTTACGCTGATCAAACTTGGCTGCAACGGTCTGAGCATGCTCCGCAAAGTAATCGGCAAGCTTGAGCAAATCGCCCGGCTCTCCCTCATATGGGAAGGAAGCTGGCAGACGCAGGCGATACCCTTCCGACTCTTTATCTTCCGCCCAGCGCCGCAATAACGGAGCTGCCTTCGCATAATACATCATTTTGGCGTAAGCATCTTCATGATCGGCTGCGAGCATCAGTGTTTCTTCAAGGATATCAATGCCTTTGGCCGGATTCGTAAGCGTGAGATACTCCATCTGCTCGGAAAAACTCTGCACGAAATCATTCTCACCCTTGATCAGACGATACCCCTTGGCTTGATGCTTGTCAGCTTCGGCAGTCCGTCCCAGCCGGTATAGCGGCATCAAAATTTCCGACAAGGTCAGATGCGGAATCTCGGCACAGCTCATCCGCCCTTTCAGGATAGGCTGTGCCGCCTCCAACACCTTCTCATCGTCTCCTTTTAACAAGAAATATCGCATAATCTCATCCTGCTCACACGCCTCGCAGTCACTCATGAAATCGCGGTCCAATGTTCTGAACTTATCATAGCTGCGTCCCGCTTCCTCCAGCTCTCCAAAATCCATAAAGATGCGGAAACGATAATACCAGTAAGAGCGTTCGCTATATCCATACGAATTAAAACGCCGTCCGAAGTCCTCCAACAGTTCCATGATCTTCTCGCGTGAGATTTCAGGGAAATCGGGCATTTTACCGAGAATCCATTTATATGACCACAATAACGTCTCTTCATCATACAGCTCTGGTTGCTGATCAAACTTGCCCAGTTGCCAGGAAAAAGCGATCAAAGCTTTCATCGGATATCCACAGAAGGTGGCTACATCCACAATCTCGGAGCGTGCTTCGTACGCCTCCTCAACCATGCCATTGACATCGGCTACCCGCGCTGCTTCCTCCAAAAAACCGAGTTTTGCCGGACCATTAGGCAGTTGATAGGCCTCTTCCATCAAATCTTCAAAATCCATCTCTGTCTTCATCTGGCATCTCCCTTACGATCTGTATTTGCACGCAAACCCCAATCAATAAAACGAACAATTCCCTGGTTCAGCACTTCAAGTTCCTGTTTGTTCATGGCATAATGCCCCATCATCAGTGCGTTAACATACAACATTTCAATAGCAATCGGTGTCATCTGATTATCTGGTGAAGTCAACACCCGTTTAATGATGGGATTGTTCACATTCAGATACAAGGTCGAGTACCCTGCCGAATTAATGCCTGCTGACAATGAACCAAGGACAGAGGAGAATAAGTCTGTGCTCTCTTCGCTGGCTTTTTCCAGCGCACGCAGTGTGGATGACTCCTGCGAAAGGGTAAACAACACCGGCAGATCCGATGGCTTGAATCCTTTCACCTCTGCCCGGCAGCGGAAACGTTGTAATCCCGAATCTGCCAAACGCAGCGCATCATAGTACTGGTTACGTTCAGCCGGTGCAATATCCGTGAATGTCATCGATACTTCATCTGGCTCAATTCGCTCCGTCTGTACATTGTTCAGTATGACAGGCAGCATCGCCATCAGTTCCTTATCGTAGATGTAACCTGCGTTGACAACCAGCATGGACTGTGCTGAAGCCACATGGTGAATCTGGCGATATTCATCAATGGAGCCGGTGTAATACAGCGTCTCCCCTTCATCAATCAGTTCACCCAGCTCCCGGTGTCCTCTCGTCGTCTCGAAAGGCAGCCAGCAATGAATCATCGCGTAGAATTCCTGATCCTGAACGGCCAGTGCCTTCATCGATAGGGCATGCAGGCGAATCAGCTTCTGCAACCGTTCGGTCTGGCTCTCAGCCATGTCAGCCAGCCCCATACGCAACGCGTCTCCAAGCTCGGATCGCACTTCTTCCAGCTTTTCATTTTCATAAAAATGTTCTCTTGATGCCGTCGGTTGAAGCTCATCGGTCCAGATCAGACATTTTACAAAGAACGCCCACTCCGGCAAAATGTTCTCGGCTTTCTCCGAGATCAGCATGCGCTTCAAATAAACCCGGTGAGAACGCTTGGCATTCAGATTCACCGCATGTGGCAGCACATAAGCAATGCCTCCCGTACGACCCGAAGCCGTAGTCAGCGTGATGAAATCCTGGAACTTCTCCCCCAGCAGACGTTCACCAAAAGCAAGCACTTCCGCTCGGCAAGAACGGGCAAGCTCCGGGCGTGTAAGCCAGATCGGAGAATCCTGATTGACAACAGACTGCACCCCATCATGTATCAACGTGACCGGATAAGGAAGCAAAGCGCCGTAGTAAAATAAAGCTTCTTTTACATACTCCGCTTCAAAATAATGTGCTGCATCCGGCGTACATCGCAGATATACTTTCGTTCCGGGAGACAACTGTGTGTCCAACTGTCTAATCGTATATGTACCATCCGGCTTGCCGCGCCACTCCATCGAGGGGCCGCCCTTCACCGATTGAGTCAGCATGACGATCTCATGACTGACCATGAAACAGCTGAGCAGACCGATACCGAAACGCCCTATAAACGATGTCTCGCCATCCAGCAGCGCCTGTTGACCACGCTTGGAAGATTGTCCAATCATCGCTAAAAATTCATGGATGTCCGCTTCGGTCAGGCCAACCCCGTTGTCCTCCACCATCATCGTCAATTGATCCCCGGTCCCTGTCAGCTCAATCCGTGCTTCTCCCCGGTATCCCGGCTCCACTTCCTTGCGTGCCGTGATCGCATCTGTTGCATTCTGCATGAGTTCACGCAGAAAAACTTTTGGACTGCTATATAGATGATTCGATAAAATCTGAATCATTCCGCTCAGGTTCACCTGAAAGCGATATTCATTGGATGCTGTCATGACTCACTCACCTTCCTCTACGTCCAAACACAATATGTACCCATACGATGTATTCATATGGATGTGTTAGACGAATTCATTATGTAATCGTTTAAAACAGCCGTTCCCGCGGGCAGGTACACCAAAACATCACGTCAAGCCGTCCCCGGATAACCAGGACCGGCGTTAGATGAATATTACAGGCATTCTTGAGACGTATGGCCTTATCTTTCATTACCACGTTATGAACAACAATGAAACGGATGTTCTGTCCTAAAATAAGGATACATGTTACAAGTCATGGTGAAAACAAACCTGAGACCCGATTTCAGTCAGACTTCAGGGTAAATATGCATCCTTTATTCGGGACTATTGAAGGAGAAATACATCTTTTTTGTCGTCCATTTGAACGATATCCTCCTGCCGCACGTATAATCTCCAAACTCAGATCGGACGGTGAATATACATGATCGAAGCACGCAATATATCCAAGCAATTCAAGGTGCATCAAGCACTCCAAGATGTCAGTTTCACAGTTAAACAAGGTAGTGTCACCGGATTAATTGGGCCTAACGGTTCAGGCAAAACTACACTGATTCGCATCATGAATGGGGTCTTAGGTGCTTCCAGTGGACAGGTAACCATTAACGGATTGGATGCCGCTCGTGAGGCGGAGAACGTACTGGCCATGTGTGGCACCCTTACCGAACAAAGTGGATTATATGAAAATATGAGTGGGCGTGACAATCTGACGTTCTTTGCAGATGCTTTTGGCCTGAAACATCCCAAGAAACGAATTGACGAGCTTGTGGCTCTGTTCGAGTTGCAAGATTACCAGCATCGAAAAGTCGGAACCTATAGCACAGGCATGAAGAAACGCTTGGGGCTTGCACGAGTACTCCTGCACCGTCCTTCCATCCTGTTTCTGGATGAGCCTACCAATGGCCTGGATCCGGATGGAATTCAGATGGTACTACGTATCATCCGTCAATTAAATAAGGAAGAAAAGATGACGATTCTGGTCTCATCCCACGTGCTGTCCCAGCTATCAGCCGTCTGTGATCGTTATATTTTCCTTGAAAAGGGGCGTATCGTGGAGGAAGGCACGGAACAGGAGATTGTTAGCCGGTACCTGTCCACTCCGAAGCTCGAAGTAGAAGCCGATATGCCAAATGGATGGCATATAGCAACTGACTACACGCCTGAAATAATCTCCGCACATAAAGCAACATTTCAGCTTACATCACGTGAAGATATTCCATTACTGCTAAGGCAATTAACGGAGCGTGGTCAAGTCTATCAGGCCCGCATCACTGGAAGTGATCTGGAAAGTATCTATTTTGCGATAAGGGAGGCACACCACCATGAATAACCGCCAAGCCATACGTGCACTGGTACGTAAAGATATCCGGTCCGTCACAGCCAGCGTCCAGCTCTGGTTGCCCATGTTGATCGTTCCACTGATTATCGGAATCATCATGCCCTCTGCCCTCCTGTGGGCGGCCTCCAGAATGGAACTTCGTTCTCTGGGCAACATCAGTTTTCTACTCGAATCATTGGATGCGTTAACCCATAGTGGGCAGATTCCACAGCTTGCTTCCATGCCTACAGACAATCATCGTATTGTTTATTACTTGGCCATGTATATGTTCGCTCCCTTGTTTCTCATCATTCCGGTGATGGCCTCCAGTATTCTGACGGCCAATAGTTTCGCTGGTGAGAAGGAACGCAAGACGCTGGAAGGTTTATTGTTCACACCGATCAGCATGGACACTCTTTTTAAAGGCAAAGTATTGGCTGCTCTGATTCCTTCCCTTCTATTATCCTGGGGTACTTTCCTGATCTACGGAATCATTGCCAATATTCTGATGTACCCCATGTTCGGAATGTTGATGTTTCCCAATCTGAACTGGATCATACTTGTCGTGTGGGTCGTTCCTGCTTGCAGTCTTATGGTCATTTTATTAAACGTACTGATCTCGGCCAAAGTCCGAGGGTTCCAGGAAGCCTATCAGCTCGGCGGATTAATTGTCCTTCCCCTGATCGCCTTAGTCGCTGGTCAAGCCAGTGGCATGCTGCTGATTGGTCCTTGGATGTTATTCATGATTGGAGCTGTGCTCCTGCTCATTAGTATGGTTCTTCTTCGTTTCGTCACCCTATGGAATAGTCGTCAGCAACTGGCGGAAAGTCAGATCTGAGTTGTGTAGATTGAGAAATGAATACACGCAGGTTATGATGTAAAGATATATGTTTTGGGATGATTATAGAGAGGGCTGGAACAACTGCATGGAATCCAAACTGCTTCAAAAATTAAAATATGCTTCACAATTAACGGCACAGGAGAAACATATTGTGGACCATATCCTGAACAATCCCGAAGTTGTATTTGATTCTACAGCCCATGAACTGGCTCAGCAGACCTATACAAGCTCATCCACCATTGTTCGTCTATGCAAAAAGCTGGGTACCAAAGGGTACCCAGACTTTCAGTTAAAGCTTGCTCTTGAATATCAACAGATGCCTTCTGCGTTGCAGAAGCAGGATTCTCCATTCGCAGAACAAGGCAATGTGCTGGCTGCCATCGACTCGGTTCCTTATCTCTATCAACAAGCGCTGGAGGATACGCGCCGGATGTTAAAGGCTCCTGTTTTGCTACGAATCGCTAGCTGGGTCAAAGAATCCGGACGTATCGATATCTATGGCAGTGATATGAATTATTATCTGGCTCAACAGGCTTGTGCCAAGTGGAATGAACTCGGCATATCTGCGATTGCTCACAATAATGCCAACATGCATTACTTGAATACGATGAATCCCAATAGCCTAACGCTGTCTTTTGTTATATCGCACACAGGTGAGAACCAATCCATGATTGAAGCCGCCAAAGTGCTGAGCAACAAACAGATGAAGGTCATCGCGGTCACGGGCAACAACCATTCAACCCTGTCCAAACACTGTGATGAAACGTTACTTGCTTACGGATACAATGAACAATTAAGACTATCCAAAATGTCGTCGATGGTCTCGGTACTCTACATTTTCGACATGTTATACATGGGGAGCATTAGCGACACGTATTAACGATTAACGCTGATCCGCTGCAAATACAATCCCGGCATCCTTGCGCGCACTCATGAGTACATTCATCACAGACCGGCTGTGTTCGAGCAGTTCGTAACACCGGTTGTGATCCCCACTTGCATGGATATCCCTGAACGCTTCCCACTCATAGTACAGCCAATTGGATTGAGTCTGGGCATTATACGCCTCAGCAGGTTCATTCCCGATCTGAAGCTTGATCTCCCGGCAACCGTTTGCTCCCCCAACAACCTGAAGATACCCTTTCTCACCCTGAATGAGCACAAAGTTCATGCTGTTCGAATCTTTGGCACCTGCACATTCCGCAATAAACTCCGGATATTGGAGAACCACAACTCCGGACGTATCAATGCCGTTTGCATGCTTGTTGGCAGTATACGATACGGCATTTGGACTACCAAACAGATTCATGACCAGATGAAGATTATAAATATTGATATCCATCAGCGCTCCACCGGAGAATTGTGGATTAAAAACATTCGGTGTTCCCCCTGCAAGCAGATCATTGTATTTGCGCGAGTATTGACTGTAGTTACACTGGATGAGTTTGATCGGACCAAGCTTTGGTAGCTGCTCCTGTATGACTTTAATATTGGGCAGATGAATGTTGGAGATGGCTTCAAACAGCAACAGCTTCTTTTCTTTTGCAAGTGCAATTAGCGTCTCTGCTTCCTCAAGCGTAGACGTAAACGGCTTTTCACAGACGACATGTTTGCCATGTTGAAGTGCCTGATAGGCATGTTCGTAGTGCATGCTGTTTGGTGAAGCAATATATATGAGATCTACATTTGTATCTGAAAATAGGGATTCCAGGTCCGTATAGATTGTACTTACTCCATATTTACCCGCAAGCTCCAGTGCTGTCTCTCTCTTACGGGAGTACATTGCTGTACAAGTGACATCTTCCAGTTCATTTATCGCGGATAAAATGGCATCCACAATGGAGCCTGTACCCATCGTTGCTATATTCATCATATCGTTTCTCTCCTGTCGTTGGTTTGTCAGTTGGCTCTCTTCGCCGCTCTGGTGGTTGAATGTTATGTTATCACGATCAAGTCAGGCGGAGAACGCTTTGGGACGGGATTGGCCGCATCATGCGCAATTCGATGTCAGGTTTGAATATATATGAAATTCAATTTCATTCTCTTCTTTTTTCATGTTTGAGATCTAACATATCTTCCATAGTTTACCGATATAACACAAGGAAATAACGACATACATACAGAACGAAGGGGACGATGAAAGAATGAAAACAGGGTATACATACGTACAACGCACCATCTGTACATTACTGCTCATTACACTGATTGCAGCAGTGACATTCGGAGGCGGTAGCGCAGCTCAGGCAGCTTCACTTAGCCAATCCACTGTGTATTATGAGTCTGACGGCGTTTTGTACAAAGTATCCGCGGATGGCAGCAATACAACCGAAGTATTAATTGATTTCCAAGGGGTGGACTTGCTCGCGGCAGGCTCTTATCTCTACTACACTCAGACTGCTTCTTCCACAACATTGCTTCGGGTTCCGAATGACGGGTCCAAGGATGAGGCAGAAACATTTGCAACAGATGTGCTCAGCTATTATACGGATAACGGATTCATCTATTATCTGGATGCGACAGGCACGATTTATCGTGCTAATGGCAACAGTGACGCTTCAACTGTTACCAAGATTGCGGACAAAGCCGATACCGACTTTCCTTTTCTCGTGGTAGCCAAAGGGCGGGTTTACTATAACGCACTGGTTAATGGCAACACGTGGATCGTGTCCAAAACGTCCAACGGTTCTGGAGCTGTGCAGCGGATTGCCGCAGGTGCAGTGGAAGGTCGTTATTTTACGAATCAAGCCAAAAACGAACTGCAACTCATGGTCAATACAAACCCTCACGAGCAGTACTACTCCACCAATGCTGTTGTCATGTATAAGGTGAATTACAACACTGGCAAGGCAACTGCGGTTAATCCCAAAGCCAAACTGGATGTGAATGCTGTATATTCCGGTGGTTGGGGTAACAATCTTTACGTGTATAACAAAGGAATCGAGCTCGACAGCAATAAGGATTACAATTATGCCAAAGGCAAAGCGTTTGCTTTAACAACTTCAGCCAAAACGCTTCAGCTTCATAACAAAAGCGTTCGGGAAGTAAGTGCCCTAGGTACAGACAAGGTTGTCCTTGTTGATGCAGACAAAAAGGCTTATGCCAAAACGGTCTCGGGTAACAAAGTAAACAAGTCCGCCAACCTGAACCTGACCAATGTAACGTATGTTGCGAATCAATTGACCAACGGCACACCTACCGCTGCTTACATCTCGGGCAACAACGGCCTCTACTCCGTCAATACTGCTCTCAAGGTAACGAAACTTACCAGTGACGAATGGGATGCATTCCATATCAGAGATGATGTTGCTGGCCTGTTCTACATCAATGCCAAAGACCAATATCGCTTGTATCACGTGCAAACAGGTGGAACAGGGAAAAAAGTCATGAGTGACGTTTTCCTTGACAATATTCTATTGGTGACACCGTACTAACATATCCTGTTGATTCAAGCATGTAGCCTATTCAATGGCTTGTCCATTACAAAAAGGATTACCTGGTAGCCATAACGGCTCCTGGTAGTCCTTTTTTTGTTGTCGAAAACTATTTTTCAAAAACATCTTCCATATGAGAATGATAATTGTTATCATTAAGAAAATAAGACAAAAGGATGGTCCGTATGACTGAACAGTTTCCCTTCATTGCTGAAACCTCATCTTTACCACTCCTCTCCTCCATGTGCCGTGTACGTCGTGGGGAGAATTTCCGTGTGCAAGGTAAGACGGTGTCCCGGCCCATGCTCTGTCTTATTTTGCAAGGAGACGGTGTTCTCGTCCTGAATGATACCGTTTATACGGCTCAAGCGGGCAGCTTGTTTGTACTGAAGCCAGGTACAACCATCGAGGCCGCTGCACGCTCGAATGTGACCGAATGTATATTGTTAAGCATGGATACCGTTCGTTTACAGCAAGTGCGAGGTGAGTGGAAAATGACTTCTTCACCTGGCTTCCCTCTGGATTGGCAAACAGGCAGGTTGCTGGTTCGTCATGAGCAGCAGGCTGTATCACGAGTGGAACAACTGTACGAAACCTATCGCGGCCGTCAGCCAGATCACTTTATCAGCATACATAGCCAGCTGCATGAACTACTGCAGTTCCTCTCGGAGAACCGACTGGAAGCCAATCATGAGAAGGTAGACCCTGCCTTGGAACGCAGCATTATGTATATGCGACGTTATGTGAGTGAAGCAATCAGCATGGACCAGCTTGCCAAGATCGCTGGACTTACACCCAGCTCCTATTCACGCAGTTTCAAGAAAGCCAAAGGCATGTCGCCGACCGATTACCTGAATCGCTTACGTATAGACGAAGCCAAAAAACAGCTAACAGCGGAAAATTGTGTCCTTAAAGACGTCGCGATATCTGTCGGGTATGGCAACGAGTATTATTTTAGCCGCAAATTCAAACAAACCTTGGGGATTGCTCCCAGCGTATATATGAAAAGAGATCAACTGCGCGTAGCAACGGCTTCCATTATGGGATTCCATGACAATCTGGCATCGCTTGGACTGCGCCCGGTAGCTGTACTGGAAGGAGTTCTTGACCAAGAATCGTATGAATACGAACAAGAACGCCGATTAACCAGACCATTCGATCAACTTCAGCAGGCGAAGCCAGATCTGATCATTGGTGACTTTTACCACAAGCCCTATTATGATCGCCTGAAAAGTATTGCACCCACCATCATATTGGAGTCCACTGATGACTGGAAAGAGAACCATATGCGCATCGCTGAACTGGTCGGACGCGAGAAACAAGCGTTGCTGAATTTCAAAGAACTCGAGTTTCGCAAGCTTGAAGCAGACCTAAGTCTGCAAGCTTATTTCGGACCAAAACGTATAGCTCTGATGGAGATTACGAGTCATTTCATTCGCTTCCAGGGGACTGGAGAGCATCCATTAAATCACTTGTTGTATGCTGAATTGGGACTCCACCCTGCCCAGATTGGATCTTCCGAAAGTTCCAAAATTGAGTATGTAGCAGACAGTATCCCCATGTTGGACACAGATTACCTGTTAATCCATCGTGCTTCGCTTCAGCCTGCCAGTGAAAAGGTGTTCCGACGCATGAAGCAATCAGCATCGTGGAATCGTTCCCCTGCCGTATTGCAAGGTAACGTGTACGATATCTCGAATTGGCAATGGTTATGCTGGACCCCGGCTGGCCGGTTGCAGATTCTGAACGAACTGGAACAGATTGCCCAGCAGTCTGTAGGCTTTCCTCGTACGGGTCTGATCGGTCATTAACCATAAACGTGAGGTCTAAACGGTGTGCGTTATTATCTCTTCCATCGTGTTTCTTCATTAAAAATATTTAACAAGAATATATAACAAAACCAAAGGACCCTCTCCTATGATGGAAAGGGCCCTTTGCATGTAAAATTATAAATGTTCCTTGATTTCTTCCTTCGGAACGAGCTTGTATATCTCTTCATCTTCCATGGTATCAATCAACCGGTCCAACCATTTGTAATAGGCTTCCGCTTGCAAAACCTTGTGTTTATCTTCCATCAGAATGTGGAGAAGTTCAGCATCTGCCTGCTCATCCAAATCTTCGACTAATCGATTCAGTTCTTCAATCGATTTGCGCAGAACCTGCAGGTTACTCTCCACGGCTTTTCTCCACTTAATCGCAAAATAATCCGTAAATGTCTGATGCCAATCATATTCCACTTCATATAGGTCTTTCCTGGAGCCTTTGCTCCATACTTTGTTTACCATTTTCAAATCCAGCAGTGTCCGTACACCTGTACTCATACTCGTTTTGCTCATTTCCATTTCCCGTCCCATATCGTCAAGGGTCATTGGTTTGTCTGCAAAAAATAGCAATCCATATAAGTGTCCCGTAGACAACGTAACGCCGTAAAGATCCATATTACGTCCAATGGCTTCAATGACACGTTTACGAATCTTCAGCACGGTTGCCTGCTGTTCCTCTTGTAAATGGTCCAAGCCCATGCTTGCAACCTCCATTCTGAACATTCCACAGTCTTGGCAAAATAATTGCAACACTTTAAAAGTCCTGCTTACATGGGAAAGCATCCGGCCGGACATCCTATATGCCAGAGGGCTTTCTTTCACCCAATGTATGAAAATGGGAACTTTACCAGGCTACAATTGCCTATGACTATCTTTTAACCAAAAAATTCAGCTTCAATTCAGCTCATTTTCTATTGTAGAAAAAGCGATATCAAATGTAAAGGAACCTTATTAGGCAGAATAAGGAGAATGACAGAGCATATGGGAGGAAAACTTTGTACAGTTTTTACTGTACAAACATTATGTACTGTTTATTCGGTTGCTATACGGGGTAAGTATTGTTAGAATACAAAACGTTACCCAGAAAGACGGGAAGCGAAGCAACTACTACCGGATTTCGTGGCTGGGCGCATAAGTGTATGGGCTTATGGATGCTGAAAGCCGTTCGAAGTGCACAACACATCAGAAGGGGTGAAAACATGACCATACTTGAAGTGAAAAACGTAAGTAAATTGTTTGGCCCCCAAACCGAGCAAGGTCTGCAATTACTGGAGCAAGGTTGGGGTAAAGAAAAGTTGGCCAAAGAAAAACAGATAACGGTTGGTGTCAACCGGGTCAACATGGATATTAAGGAAGGCGAAATTTTCGTTATTATGGGGCTGTCCGGGAGTGGTAAATCCACACTGGTTCGGATGTTCAATCGTCTGATTGAACCAACATCCGGAGAAATTCTGGTCCATGGTAAGGATCTGCGTAAGATGAACAAAGAACAATTGCGCGAAGTGCGTCGGAAAACGATCAGCATGGTCTTTCAGAAGTTTGCGTTATTCCCGCACCGTACCGTTCTTGATAATGTGGAGTATGGATTGGAAATACAGAAAGTAGACAAGGAAGTACGCCGCGAAAAAGCAAAAACCTCACTTGAGCTGGTCGGCCTTAAAGGCTGGGAAGACAAAATGCCAGATGAACTCAGTGGTGGTATGCAGCAACGTGTAGGCTTGGCCCGTGCACTTGCCAATGACCCGGAAGTACTACTAATGGATGAAGCTTTCAGTGCACTTGATCCATTGATCCGCCGTGACATGCAGGATGAGTTGATCGAGCTTCAGGATAAAATGAAAAAGACGATTATTTTCATTACCCATGACTTGGACGAAGCGCTGCGCATCGGCGATCGGATTGCCCTCATGAAAGACGGCGCAGTTGTGCAGATTGGTACACCGGAAGAAATTATGATTCAACCGGCCAACTCATACGTGGCCCGCTTCGTCGAAGACGTGGATCTGTCCAAGGTTCTTACAGCTTCTCACGTAATGCGTCGCCCTGAAACAATTACGCTTGATCGTGGTCCTCGTGTTGCCCTCGAATTAATGCGCGAACGTGGTATTTCCAACCTGTTTGTCATTGACCGTTCGAAAAAACTGCTTGGTGTCATTACAGCCGAAGATGCAACTCGTGCGATGCGCGAAAATAAAGTATTGAACGACATTCTGATCACGGATGGGCCAACTGTGGCGCCTGAGACCCTGATTCATGAATTATTCGAAATGGTAAGTTCAGCCCATGTGCCGCTTGCTGTTGTTGGTGAGAATGGCCGTCTGCAAGGTGTTATCGTCCGCGGTGCCCTGCTGGGTGCACTTAGCGGTGAAGTTGCAGTAAAGGAGGAACTTGTGAATGATTCCCAAAATACCACTAGCATCGTGGATTGAATCCATCGTTGACTGGATGAGCTCCTCGCTCTCCGGATTGTTTAATGTAATCTCTGCTGTTATTCAGGCAGTAGTCGGATTCTTCTCCGGGCTGTTCATGCTGCCCCATCCGCTTCTGTTCATTGCAATATTGGGTGTTCTTGCGTTCCTCGTAGGTCGACTCCCATTGACACTATTCACGGTTATCGGGTTCTTGCTTGTAGATAACTTGGGATACTGGTCCCAATCGATGGACACACTTGGCCTGGTTATCACTTCAGGATTGGTTTCGATCCTGCTTGGTGTACCGGTCGGAATCTGGCTTGCTTACAGTAAAACTGCGGCACGTATCATTACACCGCTGCTTGACTTCATGCAGACGATGCCTGCATTTGTCTACTTGCTGCCTGCGGTTACATTCTTTAGCCTTGGTGTCGTTCCAGGTGTTATCGCATCTGTTATTTTTGCGATTCCACCAACAATTCGTCTTACTCACCTGGGTATCAGACAGGTATCTGGCGAATTGGTTGAAGCAGCTGATGCTTTTGGCTCGACTTCCATGCAAAAGTTGTTCAAAGTTCAGCTTCCTCTCGCTCTGCCTACCGTGATGTCCGGTATTAACCAGACGATCATGCTGTCCCTGTCCATGGTTGTTATTGCATCCATGATCGGTGCACAAGGTATTGGTGCGGAAGTTTATCGTGCTGTAACACAGCTTCAAATCGGTAAAGGTTTTGAAGCGGGTCTGGCCGTTGTTGTACTCGCGATTGTTCTGGACCGCTTTACACAAAATGTGTTTATGCCAGGTCGCAAAAAGACCTCACGCATTACAACAAAGCAAAAAGCATGGATCACGGCTGTGGCAACATTCCTTGTGCTTGTAGCTGGTTTCTCACAATACTTCATTGGTGGCACAACTTCCGCTGGTGGCAACAATTCAGCAGCCAATGCTGTAGGTAAAGAAGTAAATTATCAGATTATTGGTATCGATCCAGGGGCTGGTATCATGAAGTCCGCTGCAAAAGCGATCGAAGACTATAAACTGACTGACTGGACTCTGATTGAAGGCTCTGGTGCAGCCATGACGGCCACGCTGGACAAAGCGATCAAAAATGAAGACCCAATCATTATTACAGGTTGGACTCCACACTGGATGTTCAACAAATATGATCTCAAATATTTGGAAGACCCTGAGAAATCTTTCGGTGATGCGGAAGAAATTCATACCATCGCCCGTAAAGGTCTGAAAGAAGATCACCCTGTGGCGTTTGAATTCCTGTCCCGTTTCCAATGGACGTCGGATGAAATGGGTGAAATGATGACTGCCATTCAGGATGGCACCTCTCCGGAAGAAGCAGCCAAAGCATATGCCGAGAAACATGCCGATCAGATTGCTGAGTGGACCAAAGGTCTGACTCCAGTGAACGGTGACGCATTTAAACTTAGCTATGTGGCTTGGGATTCCGAAATCGCAAGTACCAACTTGCTGAAATATGTTATGGAAAACAACTTGGGTTATAAAGTTAACGCTCTGCAAGTCGAAGCCGGACCGATGTGGACGGGTGTTGCCTCAGGCGACGTAGATGCCTCTCCAGCAGCTTGGCTGCCATTAACACACGCAGACTACTGGGAACGTTACAAAGACCAGGTGGACGATCTGGGTGCCAATATGACAGGTGTACGTACAGGCCTCGTGGTTCCTAGTTACATGACTGAAGTAAATTCGATTGCAGATCTGGAGACAGGTGCCACTTCTTCCACTCCATCGGCAAGTGCCAATGTGGGTAAAGAGGTTAATCACCAGATTGTTGGTATTGATCCTGGTGCAGGTCTGATGAAGGCTACAGCAAACGCCATCAAGCATTATGATTTGTCTAACTGGAATCTGATTGAAGGCTCCGGAGCAGCCATGACTGCTTCGCTGGACAAAGCTTATAAAAATGAAGAACCAATCATCGTTACGGGTTGGACTCCACACTGGATGTTCAACCAGTACGATCTGAAGTATTTGGACGATCCCGACTTAATCTTTGGAGATGCAGAAGAAGTTCACACGGTTGGACGTAAGGGAATCAAAGAAGATCATCCCGTTGCCTATGAATTCTTCTCTCGCTTCAATTGGACTGCAGACCAGATGAGTGAAATCATGGTTGACATTCAAAAAGGCGTTTCGCCCGAAGAAGCTGCCAAGACTTATGCAGAAAAACATTCGGATCAAATTGAAGAGTGGACCAAGGGGTTAACCCCTGTTAAAGGTGACAATTTACGTCTTGGTTATGTTGCATGGGACTCTGAAATTGCGAGTACCAACCTGATGAAGTATGTGCTTGAAACGGATCTGGGTTATACCGTCAAAGCACTGCAAGTTGAAGCTGGACCCATGTGGGCAGGCTTGGCAGCAGGTGATATCGATGCTTCTCCAGCCGTTTGGCTCCCACTTACACACGGAGACTACTGGAAGACATATGGAGACCAGATTGAAGATATAGCTGTAAGTATGACAGGAGTCAAACAAGGACTGGTTGTTCCAACGTACATGGATATCGACTCTGTTAAAGATTTAAAAGATAATTAAACCAGTTTGAGATGATTAAACCTGATATTGGTAAAAAGACCACCGAATATTTTCGGTGGTCTTTTTCTTTTGGCTATCATTTTTTTTAGGCTTGTAAATCTAATCTTAATATTCAATCTTGGTCATACTGCATACTGCTACCTTAAACATTCACACGTTTTTTCATGACTCTGCACACATATCCTCTTACTTCGCTTTCGCTAATGAACACTGTATGTAGATGATACTTGGTGAATTCGATCATTTCCCCATACCTATCCGATCAGTAACAGTAATACACCAATGACAATCATAACTACACCGAGAATACCATATACCACTCTTGCGCCCTGCCGTCCAATGGTCTTTACAAAAATCCCTGCTCTGAAGCTCTTCATAAACCAGTCCCAATTGTTGATACCACCGAGCAAACTAAAAATTCCTGCCGCTATGGCAAATAGTGCAATTAAAACGGGTTGATCCTGCATTTCGTCAACACTCCTTCAATTTAATCCTGTCTACTATACCTTCACTTGGTGGAAATTAACAGGCATTAATTAGTAAAAAAACAGCTCGCAGATGGAAGCCTGCAAGCTGTTTATTATGTCTGTCTATATCACGCTTTTTATTTCTTTTGCAATTCACTTGCTGACAACAGCAAGGTCACCACTTCAGCACGTGTCGCTTCGGCAAGTGGGTTAAATCTATTTTGACCTGTTCCCTTTACCAGTCCTGCATCATAAGCAGCAGCGATATATGGAACAGCCCATGTTGGTACTTTATCTGCGTCCGCAAAGCTGAGTGCCGGATTGGACTGTACCGGAAGACCGAGTGCTCTGACGAGCATAACCGTCATCTCTACACGGGATACTTTGCCCGATGAACGGAAGGTATCATCCGTATACCCGCTAATGATACCTTGCTCCACTGCCTGAGCAATAAAGGATTGCGCCCACGCAGGTATGCCAGCAGCATCCTTAAACGTCAAAGCCTTGTTGCTGGCAGGAAGTTCAAATGCTCTTGCCAGCATAACAATGAATTCAGCACGTGTGGCTGGTGCATTCGGACGGAAATTGCCATCCTGATATCCGTTCACAATTCCCCGGGAAATGGCCTGCTCAATGGCAACCGCCGCCCAGTGATTTCCGATATCTTTCAGGTCCACAACAGGAGGGGTTGGATTCGTACCTCCCCCATTACCAGGAACAGTTGGCGTGGTTGGGTTCGAAGGATTGGTTGGTGTTGTTGGAGTTACAGGCTCAGTAGGTGTTGTAGACCCTCCACCACTGTTACCACTGCCCGGATTACTTCCATTATTGCCACCATTACCAGGATTGCTTCCATTACCATCCCCCGGAAGTGATGCTCCCTTCAAATCCGTACTACGTCCTTCCGTCTTTTGATCGACTGTACCTACACGGTCCAGATGTTCATGGAAGATTTCATAATCGACCAGATTTAATTCGTAGAATCGATTATCATCTTTCGCCGTTCTCATAGCACGATAAAAGTCTCCACCGTTAGCCATGAATGAATTGGTAGCAACGATATAATACCCATTCGGATCGATATCCGAGTACGTACCATCTGCATTCTTAATCTGAACTTTGACTACACGTTGACCAACTTGAGTTACGGTGTTGGTTGTGGCATCAATTTTTTCGCCTGGTTTCGTGGAATCGTAGTAGAACCGCATACCTGCCACTTGCGGGAAGCGCCCTTCTCCCGTTTCCACACCACTAACTCCATTTTCCAGTGCGGCTGTGATTTCCTTGCCTGTCATTTTCAACGCAGACAGATTATTACCGAATGGCATCACAGTCAGGAGATTGCCCAGCGTAATATCCCCTGTCTGGAATGAAGCTCGAATGCCACCGCCATTCTGGATCGCGACGTATCCTTTGACATCATTCTCCTGCACAATGGATTTCACTTTCTCCAGCATGCCGTCTGTCATCAGATTTCCTAGATTGGTTTCCTGTTTCCGCACAGTGCCCCGTTCTCCATCCAGGAAGACATTTGTTTTACCAATAACCGTTTTCTTGAACTGTTCCAGCTGAGGCGCATATTCTTTCAGCTTGTTTGCGGCTTCCATATCATCAGCATAGACGAATTGGCCGTTTGCATCTTTGGCATCCAGACTCAGCAATTTGCCGTTCCACTTTTTCAATACCCCTGCTTCATCAAACGTAACATCCAATTGACCAAGAGACACGTCATATTCTCCAGTCTGCACAACCAAAGTTGGGTCCGCATGGGTATCCACCAAAACGGGTGCGTTCAGAATGGTGTGTGAATGACCACCTACCACAATATCGATTCCTTCCACGGCTTCAGCCAATTTGAGATCCTCTGAGTAGCCCAGGTGAGTCAATGCAATAATTTTATTGATACCTTCATTTTGCAGCATCTCTACAGTTGCCTGTGCACTTGCTTTGTAATCCGCAAACTTCAAGTCATCCCCTGGTGAAGAAAGAGATACTGTGTCTGGTGTTGTCAGTCCAAAAATACCGACTCGCTCACCATTCACTACCGTAATAATTGCCGGATAGATTTTGGCTTTCTCACCCGGATTCCCGATGTGATTGTTGTACAAACCACTTAAATTCGCATCTTTTGAATAGTCAATATTGGCACTCACAAACGGGAACTCTGCTTTTTCAATAAATGCTTTCAGTGCACTTGGACCTTTATCAAACTCATGATTACCAAAAGTCATGGCATCATATCCGATCATGTTCATGAATTCCAGATCAGCCAGACCGTTAAACAGATTAAAGTACAATGTACCCGAGAATACGTCCCCAGCATCCAGCACCAGGGTATTATCATTGCGTGCTTCCTTGATTGCCGTTAAACGGCGCGGGATATTATCCAGATGCGCATGGGTATCGTTCGTGTGCAATACACGCAGGTTGAAGCTCCCTTCCTCCACTGGATCTCCAATACTCAACTGTGCGAGTAGTGGATCATGATCGCTCACTCGTCCATCCGCTGTCTCAAAATCGGAATTCACATGTACCACTTCGATGGCTGCCGTCTCCGTCAGGTTTTTGCTCACCAGTATGTGATCCAGTGTCTGAGAGTTGCCGTCATAGATGTAGGAGTAGCGTTGGTTCTCTGGTAGTTCGTTTACCAGATTGTCCAGTTCATTACCTTCGACAATGTTCAATGTGTTTGAGAATTGGAAGTCATTGAAATCACCGAGAACAGTGACATTTACCTCAGGGTCTTTGTTCAGTAACTCTTTCACAAATCCATTCACCAATGCAGCTTGTTTCGCCCGTTGAACTTCACTGCTCCGAGTCGCAGGTTGGATGCTTCCAAAAGGTTTCAGGTCTCCGCCTTTGGAATTGAAGTGGTTGGCAATCACCACTACACGTTCACCATTGAATTCGAATTCAGCGGCAAGCGGTTTGCGGGAGCTCGCGAACGCCTCATCTCCTGGTGCAATACGACCCGGATTATTGGAGAGACTGCCATCTGCTTTGACTGTGATCGCTGTTGTCGCATTTCCTTTTCCGATACCAGTAGCCAACGATACACGGGTCGGTTGATACAGAAATCCTACACGAATATTGGCACCTGGTGCTCCGCCATCCTTGTTATTTTCCGGAGATATCTCACTGTATCGATATGTTGGTCCGTTGTTCGCTTTGATTGCATCAATTAGAGTCTGAAAACTCTCATTAGCTGCTGTAGTACCTGTGTCGGCATCGCCATCGTTATCCTGAACTTCCATAATGCCAATGATGTCTGGCATCTTCAGATTATCCACGATAATTTTACCGATTTTATTGGCTCGTGTTGCATCTTTTTTGCTGAAGTTCTCCACATTAAACGTAGCAATGGTCAGTTTATCTGCTGCTTTCTCAATGGAAGCAGTCGCTTGCTTGGTTATTCCCGAGATGACTGCTGGCAAATTCCCTTCAGGACTCACCTTGAAATTGCCGCTTGAGTAAGTCATTACGCCGATTACATTACCATCCAATTTGTCACCTGTTTTTACTGCTTTGGAAGGTTTCTTGCCGATAAACAGACGCTGCGGATTGAGATCACTCTCATTTACACCTTTCTTGTTATCGGTCAGAATAACACCACCATTAGGCGTGCGAAGTGGATTGTTCTCACCATTATCCACAACGACGGCCAGACCCGGTTGACTGGAGTATGGACCTATTATTTCAGGCTTTTCCAGTTCAACACGCATGCCTTCCAGACTTTCATAGAAGTCTATAGCATCCGTATCGGGATTAAATTCTGCAAAAGAATCCGAGTCAATCACTGTTGGAATGATTCGTCCATTGACACCCAACTTCACAGGTGCAGGTAAATCGATCTTATCTAACACTTTTACAATGGTATTTGCCGTAATTTGCGTGGTGGTTAATTCGTTAACCGCCCCATATTCCGTAACTTTGCCGGATACCTTCACCTGGTTGCCAACAATAACCCCATGACTCGGTTTATATACCTGAATGGCTTCGGAGGTTCGAACATCATCGTCAATCTCACCCGGGAGCTCTTGCATGTAAAAACTGCTTGTACTGACAGAAGTAACAATCCCTTCGATATCCTTAACATCGTATCCGTTAAAAACAGAGGTATGTCCTGCGCCCTGAATATCATGGATACGCAAGTTTTCTTTATCAGGAAGTACTTGATACGTAAAGGTGTACACTGCACTGGATTGTCCATTAAGAATGGCAACAGCCTTGATTACGATGTCTTGATCAATCACTATTGGACTACTATACAGGGTGGAAGAAGAAGTAGGCTCTGTATTATCCATTGTGTAATGTACAATCGCACCCTTGGCTGGAGAGGTTAATGTGACTTCATTGTTTCGGGGAATCCCGCCAGATGGAACACTTGCCATCACAGACAGGCTATTTTCTACAACATCTGCGGCTGTTCTAGGCAAAATCTCTAAACCGTAATTACTGTTGAAGGTCAGAACACCTTGCACATATTCGTAGGTTTTGCCGACAGTTAGCGCGGTAGGCGAGTTTTTGGCATAAATCGTAATCTCAGCACCATGACTATCCGTAGCGTAGAATGTCGAACTACTACCACGTGTTACCTGAATATCTCTTACTTCGACAAACATTCCCTCATACTTTTCACCCGGACCTTTGTTACTTTGGTCTGCTGGTCTGACAAAGTCTGTGGACACCATCTTTTTGGGTCCGGGAAGTGTTACATTTTGCTCAGTTACCTTCATGTATCCTTCGGTGAAACCTGACTTATCCTTCTCAATCTGGACGAGTCCGCTGTAGTGCGTAATTGGACCATACACTTCAATGCGATCCCCCACGTCAACTTGATTCTTCGCTCGGACTACAATGCCAGCTTCTTCGTCTTGAATATAATAATTCGTGAATTCTCCGGAGAGTTCACTGTACGTTACGACACCTGAAACGGCTACATTTGTATTTGGTGCAAGGACTCTTGCATCAGCAATGGATATGATTCCAGTCCCTTCTGCTTCCTGCACTTCTGATTTATCCGTCTCTGCTGGTTCCTCACTTTCAGTTCCATCAAGAACACCATCCTCGTTGCTCGGCGACTCTGTTCCCTCGAGATCTGACGACTCTTCCGTTGAAACAGCATCCGGTATAGAGGTCTCCTGTTCACTTGTTTGTGCCTGTTCCGTTACTACATTTTCCTCATCAGCGTATGCGGTGGTACTTAATCCACCTATTGGTGCCGCACCTGTAACGACAAGAACGAAAACCAGAAACCCTTGTGCCCAACGTTTCACTTGCTTGTTGTTCATTCGTCCTACCCCCATGTTTTCAACTTGGCAATCATTTGTTCAGACAGCTTGTACATTAGTTCAAATATAAGATAACTGAATAACAGATTTATGTAAACAATATTTCTTTTTTATGATAGAAAATAGAACACATACGCAACATAAATCATTCACTTTCTATTATCCAAAGCTAAATAGGACTAATTTCAGATCGAAATCATGTCTTTTTGATCTTTTTGAGTCACATCCATGTGCACATTAAACTATTAGCGTCATATAAACTAACATAAAAGATATAAATCGTTTAGGATTTCGACATTTATTCACAGCATCTTCCTATCCCTTCTCAAGATAAATCAGACTTACGCCTTATAGAATTTCAAGCAACAGGCATAACAATGCGACGATCAGGATTGATCGCCGCATCTTTACTTTGATATTAGCCTACAGTTATTTCTTCACCGTACTGTTATATTGCGCAATTTTGTCTGTAATTTGTTTGGCTGCTGCATCCAATGCTTCTTGTGGTGTACCTTGTCCATTCAGGACCGTTTCAATCGCTCCTTCGACAAGTTGTCTCGCTTCAGGGAAAACACCCATTAATGCCCCGGATGTTGCTGTCGAATCCGCGGAAGCGTGCAATTGATCGACTGCTGTCTGGAATTGCGGGTACTTCGCCATATTATCCTTTAATACTTGCTCATTGTAAGCTGCTGTCGTAATAGGGAAGTATCCTGTCGCAACACTCCAATTCGCTTGTACCTCTGGTGTAGCCAAGTACTTGATGAATTCCCATGCCGCTTGCTGTTGTGCTTCCGATTTGTTGTTCATGATGTACAAGCTCGCTCCACCCACTACAACGCCGCCTTCTTTGGCATCTGCTGGACGAGGCAGGAAGCCTGTTCCCAGTTCAAACTTGCCACCTGAACCTTCCACGATTTTACGCAGGCCAGCCGTGGAATCCAGGGTCATCCCGATTTGCTGAGCGGTAAATGCTGCTGTTGTATCGTCTGTGCTACGTCCCAGATTGGAGAGGGTTTTCTCGTCGATCATCTTTTTCCACCACGTTAATGTCTTCACTCCAGCTTCGGAGTTCAGCAGAGACTCTGTAGCTGCTTCAGTTCTTCCGTTTCCATTGTTTACATAATCTGCATTCTGGTTTGCAAAGAACTGTTCCATAAACCAGCCATAGATCGCCATGGATGCACCTGGCTTACCGTCTTTTGCGAGTGCTTTTGCCGCTTGCTCAAACTCTTCATACGTCTTTGGCGGGTTCTCCGGGTCCAGACCTGCTGCTTTGAACATATCCTTGTTGTAGTACAGGATCGGGTTCGATGTGTTAAACGGCATGGCGTTCAATTTGCCATCGATCGTATAGTATCGGATGATGTTTGGCTCCAGTTGGGACAGGTCGAACTGATCCTTGTCGATGAACTGCTGCACTGGCGTAATCATGCCCGAATCGATCATGAACTTGCTGCCGATCTCGTAGACCTGGATAATGTCAGGACCGCTGTCTGAGCCCATCGATGCTTTGAGTTTGTTCAGACTCTCATCATACTTCCCTTGATAGATGGGCTTCACCTGAATGTCCGGATGGCTGGCGTTAAAATCAGAAGCGAGTTGATTAATGGCTTTCTCCCCCGCGCCAGACATGGAGTGCCACCACGTCAATTGTGTTGTTTCCGCAGCGGCTGCTTCTGCTTGAGCGCCACTTGCCGTGCTGCTCGTTTCAGCTTTTGTTCCGCAAGCGGAGATGACCAACATGAGTGCAGCCAGCATGAATGCAAATGTTCCTCTTTTTTTCAAACGAAATCGCTCTCCTTTTATATGGCTCGCGTACAATAAAATCTTGAGGATAACGCGTTGTGGCCGTTACGGTTACGAATCGTTCTTTTGATCGCTGTTATCCCCGGATTTCTTTCATTCCCTTTCAAAGGGGGAAATCCGGGGATAAAGGCGAACGCTTTGCGTCTTCAGAATCGATTTCGTCCCCTCCACTACTACCGTCGTTCATTTCAACCTTTTATTTGAAGCACGAGCCTCATTTTATTCGCTCCTAGTATCTAAAACCGTAGACCTTGTACGAAGATACAAGATTTAATTCAAAACCTTTAAATCAGTATCTTTAGATCAAAACCTTCAGCGATGACACTTCAATTAAATAGTTTTAAAACCTTACTCCTTACCCCTTCAGCGCGCCTGCGGCCATTCCGCGAACAAGCTGTTTCAACCCGAAAATCAATAATAGTAAGGATGGCAGAATAACCATTGCTGTTCCGGCAAAAACCAGATTCCATGCTGTGGATTCCTGGAACTCCAGCATCGAGATTCCGATCTGTGCGGTTCTCATTTCCGGTGTATTTGTCACCAGCAGCGGCCAGAGATATGAATTGTACATGCTTAAGAATGAATAGATTGCCAGTGTTCCAAGTGCCGGACGGGACAAAGGCAAGACATGTGATATGAAATAGCGAATATGACCACAACCATCGATCCTCGCTGCCTCGAACAGTTCCTTGGGCAATTGCATGAAGAACTGTCTTAGCAGGAATGTACCAAACGCCGTTGCCAGAAAAGGCACCATAAGCCCTTGGTAACTATCCAGCCAACCCCAGCTGCGAACCGTCAGGTAGTTGGGGATCATCGTCACTTCCCATGGAATCATCATGGTTGCGACAAACATGCTGAAGATGACGTTTTTGCCTTTGAACTGCATTTTCGCAAAAGCATAGGCTGCCATACTCGCTGTAATCAATTGACCAAGTGTTGTCAGTCCTGCAACAAGGAAGGTATTGCCGATAAATCGACCGATCGGAACAATGTCAAATACCTCACTGAAGTTGGACAGATCGATGGAATGCGGAATGATAAGCGGCGGATAAGCGCTCGCATCTTCCGGTGTCATCACAGCCATGAAAAAGGTGTACATCACCGGATACAGTACAAGCGCTGCACAGATCGTCAGTAATCCATACAACAGCATTTTGGTCCATGTTGCACTCATTGGTAATGCACTTTCCTTTCTACCCATTTGAACTGGATCAGGGTCAGCAGCATAATCACCACGAACAGGATCAGCGCCTGTGCACTACCTGTACCAAAGCGGAAATTAACGAAGGCTTCCTGATAGATGGAATAAACGAACACGTTTGTACTGTCCATCGGGCCACCCCGGGTTAAAATGTTGATCTGACCGAATGATTGAAAAGCGCCAATGATCGATACGACCGTAACAAAAAATAACGTTGGTGAGAGTAGTGGCATCGAGATTTTGCGAAACGTCAGCAATGGTCCTGCGCCGTCAATCTTGGCGCTCTCGTAGATTTCATCCGGGATACCCGCTAGACCACTGGATAAAATAATGTAGTTGAATCCAAGGTTCATCCAGATCGTCATGATGGAGATTGAGATCAATGCCCAGTCCGGACTGGTGAGCCAGGGAATTGGATCGATGCCTACTTTGCCAAGCAGATAATTCAACATGCCCAGGGTCGGATGGAAGAGAAACTTCCAGATGACCGCTGATGAACCAACGGATAACACCACGGGCAGAGAGAACACAAACTGGAATACACGCATTCCCTTGAATCGGTTGTGAGTCAGTGCAGCCAGAATCAGAGCAGCCAGCATACCTGTGGGTACTGTAAACAGAACAAATAGTAACGTCACTTTCATGCCTTGCATAAACAGTCCCGATTGGAACACCGCCTTGAAGTTATCCAGCCCCACGTAAGCCGCAATCTGTCCCGTTGGATCTGTGGAATGCAGACTGAGGTACACGGACTTAAACATCGGGTAAAACAGAAACACTGCAAACAAAAGCAGCGATGGTGCCAGGAAACCATAGGCCAGCATATTCTCCCGCATTCGCTGCATACGCAGCGAGGCTGTCCGGCGCTCACTCGTACCGGATACGCGCCGTTTGGCGGCGGGCAAGCTGATCCGGTTATCAAGCTCACTCATCGGATTTTCTTCCCCCTTGTTTCACGCATTCAGTGTGTGTGAATTGTTGTATCCACTTCAGCACCACGTTATCTAGTGTAAGCGTCAAATGTCACAGCAAAATTCATTCTGAATCAACGTAACGTTAATCATGGACAAGCGACTTTACGTAAATGTGCATCCATTCGAAAGCGGTATCCAGACCGGATCCCATGACAAAAAAACCGCAAGAACTCCCCTTTTTGGAGATATCCCTGCGGTTCGATGTGTAAATGGAATATGAACGTTTGTCTGTTAAAGAACACGACTCATTTTACAATAATCTGTAAATCTTCCACACGAGGTGAAGCGATTAACCGTTACAGTTAACGATTAAGATGATAAGGCACCGTGGTGACAATCACGTCTTTGTAATTGATCAGATAGGCCCGAATCATGAAGCTGGTCTGGTTGTGCAGTACATTTTGCCACCAGTGCTTGGTGATGAATTGCGGAATCAATACGGTGATGTGATCGGTCTCGGCCGTTTTCCACTCTACGGTATCAATGAACTTCTTCAGCGGACCCATAATGCTGCGGTATCTCGATTTGATCACGACCAGACGAACACCCGGATTCCACTCTTCCCACTTCTGCTCCATCTTGCGTATGGCCTCATCATCAAATCCAATGTACAGCGCGACCACGTGATCCGACATCGTCTGGGCGTAACTAATCGTATTCATGACAACCCGGGTAATGCCTGCAACAGGAATGACTATCGTATTGCCTTTTTGGGCTGGTTTATCGACCTGAATATCAATCCGCAGCTCATCAGCAATGTTGCAATAGTGCCGGTGTATACGCATGAACACATAAACAACGACTGGCAAAAAGATAAAGATGACCCATGTCTGCGTGAACTTGGTGAAAATAAAGATCAGCGTAATCGACAATGTAGTCAGCATACCGACCGTATTGACCAGCAACTTCATCTGCCAGCCAGACGGCTTGACTTTGATCCAGCGAATCATCATACCGAGCTGTGACAGGGTAAATGGAATGAACACCCCTACCGCATAGAGCGGAATCAGGCTTTCCGTATTTCCTTTGAATCCAACCACCAGCAGCGCAGACATCACACTGAGGAAAATGATCCCGTTTGAGAACCCAAGGCGGTCTCCTCTGACCATAAATGCATGCGGCATGTATTTATCCTTTGCCATCATGAAGGATAACAGCGGAAAAGCCGAATACGCTGTGTTGGCTGCCAGGAACAGGATCAGAGCTGTTACACCCTGGATGATAAAATACATCGTGCCCCTGCCAAATGTCGCTTCAGCAATCTGGGAAATGACCGTTGCTTTGGGATCAGGCTTCACTCCGTACCCATAAGCCAGTAAGGTGATGCCGATGAACATCGCTCCCAATATACAACCCATAAGCAGTAATGTACCCGCGGCATTTTTCTCGGCAGGCTGCTTGAAGTTCGGGATCGCGTTACTTACCGCTTCCACGCCAGTCAAGGCCGAACATCCGGAGCTGAATGCTTTTAATAACAGAAACATACTCACATGGGATAAACTTGTTCCGAATTCAGGTGCAGCTGCTTCCATCCCCCCGGCAAGAAATTTCACTCCGCCCGAGATAATCAGAATGGCAATCGAAAAGATAAACAGATAGATGGGGATCGCCAGCACAGACGCCGACTCCGTCACTCCCCGCAAATTCATAATGGTTAGAAAAATAATCATAATGAGTGCAATCACAACACTGTAATCATGCAGCATAGGAAAAGCCGACGTAATCGCATCCGTGCCTGCGGACGAACTTACCGCAACGGTCAGAATATAATCGACCAGCAGAGATCCTCCGGCAATCAGACTGGATGTTGTACCCAGGTTATCCTTGGCTACGATATAAGCGCCGCCCCCTGTTGGATAAGCAAATATCGTCTGGCGATAGGAAAAGATTAAAATGACGAGTAATCCCAGCACGGCAATCGAAATCGGAACAGAGTACCACAGGGCGGCGAATCCGGCCGCAACGAGCACCAGCAAAATCTGTTCCGTACCGTAGGCAACGGACGATAGGGCATCTGAGGACAGGATGGCGAGTGCCTTCCATTTCCCCAATTTTTCTCCATCCAGTTCAGCCGATTTCATTGGCTTGCCTATTAAGATTCTCTTCATTTTGCCAAGCATGATCATAACTTCCTTCCATCTCTCATCTGTGAAGCATTGTTATTATGCAAAATCGCAGAGCCATTGACAATACGTCATTTCACCCGAATTTCGCCAGCGCGTGATAATGCATTCTACGATTCAATAATCGATAACAAAGCTATCCTTTTTCAGCAATTTGAACTTTTTTGAACCAAAATGACGTTTGCTCGTCAAAAAAAAGGAAATGGCCTTTGGTTCAATGAACCAAAGACCACTTCCTGTATATAACGAATCATTATTCTCAATCAGAAGCACTACGCGTCATATCAAGCTTTCAATTGTTAGTAACCTCGGATTAATTCGTTACACCTTCACGTCCAGTATGCCCGGACGAGGGGTAACCCCAAACGCTTGCGCCAGTGTGGTCAGCTGTTCATCCGTAATTCTCTGGCGAATCTCGTGACCAGCAACCAGCATATACACCTGGGCTGCCTTCTCAATGGTCTCAATCAAACCAAAAGCCTCGTCAATCGTTGTGCCTGTTCCAAAGATACCATGTTGCGGCCAGATGACCGCGTGGTATTCTTTCATTTTCTCAGCCGTTTCGCGGCCAATCTCGTTCGATCCAGGAATCATCCATGGGATAATGCCAATTCCATCCGGGAATACAACTACACACTCCGTGCACATCTGCCAGAGGGTCTTCGTAAATTTTGCCTCATCCAATTCGTGGATAAATGTCATGGCCAATACATGAGTAGCATGGTTGTGCATGACAACCCGGTGGTTCGGGTCCAGCTTCAAACGTTCAATATGGCTCATGAAATGTGTAGGCAACTCACTTGTTGGGTTTGCCCCCGACTTCAATCCCCAGAGCACTTCCAGCTCCTGACCATCTTGTGATACACGCAGCAACCCCAGATTACTCTCGGGATCAGCGAGTACATTTTTGAAATATTTGCCCGATGCAGTTACGATAAAATACTTGCCGGCCAGCTCTTGCACCGAAAATGCCGGTTTGATCTTGCGAATCACATGATGGATATCGATATATTGGGCAACCTCCTCTTCCTCCAGCAGATAGCTGACATTACCCCCATTACGCTCATCCCATCCATTTTTCCACATATGCTGTGTAATTTCCGCCATCTCACGAACAAATGGAATATGGAAACCTGCAGCCTGTGTTGTGTCATTCGTAAGGGTCACGTTCATGATCAATCTCTCCTTATATTAAAAATAATATGGCTTGCCACGTACAAGGTAAGTTCCTTTTTTCACATTCATTATACCTTTGTTTATCTTTGTTAGTCAATAAAAACCAAAGAAATATTCTTTTATTTGTTTTTGTTTATTTTTGTTTATTTGAAAATAGAACAAAAAAATACCCACCGGCATCCGGCGGGGTCAGTCACACTTCTATGCATTCCATCGAATTGACGGAGGTATTCCCTAGTTAGAACTAAGCAACATGTCTGCCACGAAATGTAGCATAATAATCATATAACATCTGCAAAGCAAACCATAACAATAGATACAACTGCTCAGCAAAAGAAAGTTTCAGACAAATCGTTATCAATACGAGAGATATCGCTATAGCAATCCATTTTCCCCGATGCCATAGCTTTATCAGCCACCCGCGCATGATCCAGATCATAGAGACAAGGACAATAAGAGTAAGAAGCCATGATATGGACCAAGGTAAGGCGTCCCACGTTCTTTCCCCTGTTTCCGACTGTCGAATTCGGCTCGCAATGCCAAGAAATGCGCCAAAGAGAATAACCTGAACCAACAGCACCTTTAGAATCCGAGATGAACTTAACGTCTGGTATCGCTGCCTTAGTTCTGTAACCTCAGCATTGTATGCTTCACAGTGCTCTGCTTCGGAATCCTGACAACATTCCATATGTTTTTTTTGAATAGATGACCATTCGGCGTTCATGCGGTTCATCGCTCCAAAGGTACGTTTCATATAAGCCAAGCTGGGATACAATATGACAAATGAACACACAGCCAGCAGAAGAACGGATATCCAAGGGTTGTTAATCCTGTTCAAGCTGGAAGCAACCGCATTTAAAAGGGCTGTGCTTACCCCCGTCCCATACAAAATACCTAATCCAATGGTTGTGCCCAATACCAACCGGATCGTTCCACTTATCCTTTTCATGAGACAACCGCCTCGACTGTGATCTGATCAAGCTCCCTTTCCATATATACTGCAAAAGTGGACAACTCCTGAGCATCTACCATCTGGACAGCTTGGTAAAAATCTGTGAACGTGCTATCGGCATTACATATTCGTTTGACATGCTCCAACCATCTGGAAGGATAGTCCCAATCATAGATCATTTTGATAAGCAGATTTTCTTTGATCTGCCCCACCTGTTCATCATCCATAACCTTGCTGATTTGGAGTAAAAGCTGCCTGAGCTGCCCATAGGGCTCCACATTGCGACTTATGAGGATGAGATGATGAATGCCCGCTTCAGAACACCAACTGCATTCAAACTGCTCCTCACTCTTCTGACGCAAAAGTGCAGCAAACAGTTCAAGCCGAACTGCATACCGCAAATACTCATGGGAGGTAGCCTCCGCAGACGGACCTGGGAACACCACACCAATCCATGTCTCATACCTGACGTTTTCGGGCAGAAATGTACAGGAAAAACTTTTGGCCACCATCGGTTTAAAGTGGATATTTATTGCACTCTCTTTCCCTTTGTTCATCGGCTCTTGTTCAATCCATGGGAGTGGTCTCCCCTTACCCTTACGACTATGATTCTGATTGCCCAGAACAAACATGATCATGTTGCTAGGCTGATAGAAGCGGTGTATCATATCCTTTAACTGAGGAACTGCCATGGAACGAATATCCACATCCCTTCCAGCCGGATAGATCGAATAAGCATGGTCGGGATACATACCTGCCAACAGATGGTACAGTCTGGATATGCCCGACTGCATAAATGCAGTCTCAATTTCGCTCAGAATGAGTGCAGTCTCGTCTTCAAACCGTGTAAAATCCCACACATTCCTTGTCGCCTGTATATATAACATCAGCGCGTTCTCGTAAACATTATCCGGTTTAGATATACATAAATAGTGCGTATGCAGAAAGGTCGTGAACGCATTCATCAACGTGTACCTATCCGCATATTTTTCGTAGAGGCTTATCCCCCGATCCCAGAAAAAAAGATGCTCCACAAAATGCGCTGCTCCGTAAGGAATGGATCTATTCCGGGAAGGATCAAAACTATCTTTCGCACCACAATTCACCTGTAAATTGAGCAATGTGAAGCCCGAAGTGGACATATCAATACGACACACTCGGAGTCCATCAGCATACATCTCCTCGGTCATTTTACTGTCTGCCTCATGAAAGAAACGTTTCAGCTTCATCAACGCCCCCCCTTTAACCAGTAAACTCCGCCAAACTGCACTTGTTTATCTACAAATCGCTGTAATTGAGCAGATGTCACTTCGTTCACCAAGTGAAAAATATCACTAACTTGTATGTTATACGTTCTCATAATCGGGCCATAGGCCATTCTGCCTTCCGGTTTATCCAATATAAACATGAGTTCCTCGATCAATCCCTTTTTAATCGTTTCAAGCCGCGACGATGTAAGCACTTGTTGTTCCAGACAGTGTTTTATGATCTTAGCTGCATTCCTCTCCATCCCTGAACGGACGCAGGCTGAGATAAGCCAGATGCCTGTCATCATATCATAACGACTTCCCGCATGATAAGCCGATACTGGAGCCGAACGCAAAGTTTGAAGCAAGTAAGGATCTCCATATTTCCCCATCCAGCCATCCAGCATTTTTGCATAAATATGATCTTTAAATCCGTGCTTATTGTTGCATCGGAAGCCGCCAATGATAATGGTTTGATTCTGAATTAGCTTTGTAGACTCCTTCCATTCCTGCGCAGCTGGAACGGAAGGAGTCTGAAACTGCTTATTAATGTACCCAGACATTTGTTCAGTCCGATGATCATCTTGACTCAATTGGGAAACAGTCTCAGCGTCTGCCTGGGATAAATCCCCCAGAAGAGTGATATTGGTGCGGAATTGTTGCATGTTATGCATCGCTGTCCTTTTATGCTCTGACCATTCCACGTAACTTAGCGCTGAATAGATTTCATAACTCCCCTGTACACCCGTTCCTGACTCCGTCGCACCTGTTACATATTCAAGATAACGAGATGCAGCGTATAAAAAGGGATCATTGAATATTCGTTCCACCCGCTGAATCAAATTTCCTCTGGCCTGTTCCCACAGCCTTACTTCTTCCGAAGGAGAACAATCTGCATCTAAAGATAAGAGCTCTGCCAGCAGGCGTCCAATCAGCTCCTCCCCAAGGTCCAAATACCTCGCATCGGGAATCCTTAGCCCCCATACATGGTTTCTCCCTCCAAAATAAACTCCGGTGGAGTACATAAAGGCTTGACCAAAGAGCCCGCCATATTTTTGAGCGAGCTGCTGTTTGCGCAATTGGCCCAAGATATAAAAAAACAGTTGGGTTTGCTCGAAACCTTTGTCATTCTTAATTGGATTTTGTCTACTTATACTTAGTGATATCGTTGCATATTGTGTTGTATTCATCACATAACTGTCAGGTGATACGATGGATGTTCCTTCCATATTACGCATCATAAAACCCCCCGTTTTTTCGGCGTAATGCAGTCAAGTACACGACCGCACCGATCAGTGGCACGAGAATTAAGCCCCAATATGAGGGCAGTAAAGCTACAGCCAGAACTGGGAGACAATAGACAACAGAGCGATATTTTCCGTACCCGCTCCATAGCTTTTGCTCATTGACCCATGACAGATTGGGCCTAAGTTCGTCCGCCTTTAATCGAATGCCCCCACAAACAGCCAAGAGCAACAAACACTCCAGCGTCAGCTTCCATCCAGGGCGAATTGAGTAAACAACCGACATAAAACATAGAATGATCAGAAATCCGCCCATCAGCAAACCAATATAAAATCGGTACTTACTCCAAAACACTCTTTTTCGCGATAATGGCAGGGACAACAATAATAGACGAACTTTTTTTTCAATCGAAAATAATAAGGCAATAGGTGAGCTCAAAAGTAAAAAAAAGCAGGAACCTATCATTAAGATCTGCGCCTCACGAAAACCCGATTGCAAAAATTGATAGGTAAAGAACAAAACAAAAGCCACAAACACCATCCAGTTCACAAGCATCATCGGTGAGGTCAAAAAGCGCTTCCACTCGCGTTTATAAAATGATACGGATAACGGATTCTTCTCCGGTTTGGCCTTTGAACCCTGTCGATACACTGAATGACGCAACATAAGCGGAAACTCATGCCACCAACACCAGACGATATATAACAGGCAGGCTCCTATTGCCCATTGTGAAGACCATAGTACGACCGCAGCCATAAGAACAGCGATCACTCCATGCAACCCACACCGCAAGCCCTGACGCTGGAGCCCCCATGTGCTCATGACACTACCCGCAGTGATACCGTACCAGGTGAAGACAGCAAAGGTGGCCATCCATACCCCAGCTTGAAACCATTCGACTTGTCCGTTAATGAACAGAAACAATGGAAACAGATAAAAAAAGATCGTTCTTCGTAGTGAATAATCGATAAAACAAAAAACGGTCCATGATATCCAAAAAGTCCGACCATCCACAGGAAGCTCACGAAACCGCTCCATCCATTGTTCCTTCCACTGTGCCCCCGTCATCATCAATGTCATGTATCCATTGCTCGCAATGACAGCCAAGCCTATAAATCTTGCGGTAAGCAGCTCACCCGTAAGATTCGCATGAAGGATCAGATAGAATTCGAACCCGATCAGTATAAGCAAACCGATCCATGTCCGCGCCCAATCCCTCCACTGATACTTGCCATAGAAGCGGAGCCAAATCACAGTGAATACATGCTTCCAGATCGTATTATCCATCATGAATCACTTGCCTTAGTTTGCCCCTCAGATCTTCCCCTTCGTTCAGATCAATCCGGGCCTGAATTCGTTTAGCATTGAGGATAAAAGCTTCATCACAGAAGCGTTCTACCATCTCTAATAAATGAGAGGAAAAAATCACCGTCCCTCCATTGCTTGTGTAAACTTTCATCTGTTGCTCCAACGAATCAATGGATTCAATGTCCAGACCATTCAAGGGTTCATCCAGTATGTACAGAGGTGGCTCCACTAAAAATCCGGTTATTAGGGCGGTTTTTTGGCGATTCCCCAAAGATAGCTCACCAATCGTGCGATCAACGTATTCTGTGAAACGAAATAGGTGAACCAATTCGTGAAAATAAGCTTTGTTCCAAGCCTTTTTATAGATTCGAGTAACAAAATCCATGTATTGAAAAGCCGTCATCTCTTCAAACAATTGTGGTGCATCCGGGGCAAAATAACGTTGCTTTTTAGAAAAATTCAGCTTATCGGCAGAGGACTGAGAATCCAGTTTACAACCGCCAACAAAACAATCGCCACTAAAACGGGAGTGAAGGCCTGTCAGTACATGCAGCAGCGTCGTTTTACCCGCACCATTCATGCCAAGCAAACCATAAATTTTGCCTGGCTTCAGTACCCAATCCACTTCCTCCAATACCGGAACACCCGGGGTATACCAGGCACTCACTTTGCTTAGATCCACAATCATTCTTTTTTGCCCCTAAACCCACGCATCCCAAAAAGCAACCCTATTAAAACAAAAAGAATGCCGAACCAATAGTCACCTTTTACGGTATACACCACTCCTCCAGCGATAAAAACAAGAGCAACTAAGAGCATCACCACTTTTTTCTGTTCCGGTTTCATCGTTTACACTCCCTCTGCTGTTATCTCATTGCCACTACAACTGTTTCAAGGTTGTTATCCGTAATCCAATGACAGCTTGTTTCTTGCTTGGCATTGGAATGGATTCCTTTCAGATAGCAACCGCCACAATATCCGCGGGACGGGCACTCCTTTTGACAGGCGTCGCTAAATCGGGGAGATTGCACTTTCCACAGCGTATGAACAAGCTTCGAATCAAAAATTTCTTCATATGTTTGTTTAAATATGTTCCCTAGGGAGAACTCTTTTGGAAACAGGGCGCAGGGTCGGATATTCCCGTTGGGATCAATCAGAACGGAGCGCCAGCCTGCCCCGCAGTTAGACGTCGCTTTTCTCTCATAGGGGACCACAGGAATCAAGCCACGGAATTCCTCAATTAATTCCTGTTCATAATCAATGAACTTTCTGTACTCTTCCCTGTTCTTCTCCAGCATCATATGTTTGCCTCGACCAAAATCATCCACCCAGTTATACGAAAATGCAGCAGCACCCAATTCCTTGACCAGAAAAGCCATCTCTTTAAGCTCCCACATGTTCCCTGGATGGATGGACATCCCTACCCGTACATATAATTGTCGTCCTGCCAGAAGTTGAATTGTCTTGCATGTTCGTTCAAATGCACCTTTACGCCCTCTAAACTGATCATGTGTTTGGGGATGGACACTATCCAAAGATATCCCAATTATAATCTTATTTTTATATTTATCCAATAATTCCAAAATCTCATTTTTGAGAAGTGTACCATTCGTCAGCAATCCAATCTTCTTGAATTTGCCTAGGGCGTATTCAAGCATTTCACGTATTTCTGGATGCACAAACACCTCTCCCCCAGTAATCTCCAACGTGAGTACGCCTCGCTCATACAACTGATTACATAAATTTTTGAAAGAAGTCAGACTCATGATTCCCTCTGCCTCTGGTGAAGCCTCCAAATAACAGTGCTCACACCTCAGGTTGCATTTGTGGGTAATCTCAATTGTGGCATGAAGGGGAGTCGGATAGAGATTTGTACCACTGGTGATGATGTCCCACTGGAAAGGTGCATCACTCCACTCGACAATTTGTTTCCCGGTTAACATTTGCAACATATCTTCATACCAGTCTCTGTGGTCTTCCTTGTTCTCACCATATTTACTGCATTGGGATTCGAGAACCTGCTCTGCGGTTTGAATTCCACAAAATTGTGAACATAACTCATAGGCAGTCTGATTCAGATCCATATATTCCAGATCATTGCCGTCAGCATTGGCATTCATGTGATTGACTTCAATCATGCCTCCTGTGGGCAACTGATGTAATCTCACCTTTGCACTTAAATGCGGATATTGATAGATCAAGACAAACCCCACCTTTACAATGGATAATAGCAGTAAAGGAGCATATCACTATGCCCCTTTTTGCCTACAACTTGTCCACACTCAACACTGAATTAACCTACCAGACCAAATGTTCCTGTAATCCCCAAAATTTCAAAATCAGGCAAAGGACCATCAATTAAACACGCTGCACCGATCGAACATGCTGCACAACCTTTGTTTGCCACAATAATTGCTTTTTCCATTGCTCATTCAGCTCCTTTGAATTTGTATAGTATGTAAATCTTTGATGTGATCTTATTATAATATGGAAAATAAAACTAAATAATGACATTAATCACATTTAATTTACATTTATATACTTTTTATTGCAACAGATGACTTAGTTCACAAAAAAATACCCCGCCGGCGTCCGGTGGGGTCAGTCACACATCTATTTAACACGAGAAGGGGTTTACAAGAGTTATGATACCTCTGCTACCTTAATAGAAGCTGAAAGCGAAATAAAAAAAGCATGAAAACATATATCCCCCGAGGTCGGTGATTCAATGACTTCCTTGCTTACTTTCTATACATATGTCTCTCTGTCCAAACTCTTTTGTCAAATCTAGCATATATTATTCTAGCTTTTCTCAGGAAAAGACATTCTAAAAAAGGAGATGACCCTATGGCAGTCCTTTCCACAGGCCCGATCGAGAACAACCTCTCTGTTGGCAGCAGACCTACACAACAAGTCACCGTCAAAATGGTCAACACCGATTCCATCAATACGTCTAATGTACTCATTGAAGGTTATTTTCTGAATGGAACCCGAACCTTATACGTGCAGCAATCCGTTAATCTGAATCCAGGCCAAGTCTTCTCTCAAACCTACTATGCCAATCTAGGGGGATTCGAATATGTTTTTACAACCAGTGGGGGAGCAGCCGCATTGACGGAAATCTCGATGTGGGGCAAAAGCAACACTGGGCAACTGGTGGCATCACATCGTATTGTTTTGGAGGAAATGGCTTTATAAAAGGAGGAATTATAATGGCTACAATCTCGTCAGGTCCAATCGACAATACTGTGTTTGCCGGGCCAAGACCAACTCAGTCAGTTACTATCAGAATTGATAATGCCGATCCAGTCAATTCTTCAAATGTCCTGATCGAAGGATATGTTCTGGATGGAACACGTACGTTATATGTATTGGAATCTATTGTACTTGGCCCCAATGGAGTCTTCACCAAGAATTATTTTGCAAACCTGAATGGCTTTGAATTTGTTTTCACTACTGGTGGTTTGGCTGAGAGTCTAACGGAAATCTCGATGTGGGGTAAAAGTAACACCGGGCAATTGGTAGCTGCTCATCGACTGGTCACATCTGAATTGCTGGGTGCTGAAGGTGGTGGAACTCCCAACTTCCAGTGGGGACAGACAATCTACTGGGCTGATTCCAGCGCTCCAGGACCGGGTACCGGGTCACCTTTTGATCCCTTCAATTCCCTACAGGCTGCTATTGATGCTGCTACAAATAGTCCCCTTGCCGTCACTTTTGGCATGAGAGCCCGTCTGATTATTCTAATCGCTGGTAATTCATCGTTTGATGAAGATATTGTCATCCCACCTGCAAGACATGTACAACTTCTCGGCCTTGGTCCATGGCAACTGGGCAACTCTGATCTAGCCAACTTTGCTTCTTCCATCCCCCGTAATGTGACTATCCAGACTAGCCAGGCTGCAGAAGATGTCTATCTGGTTCAAGGACCTGCATTTGATGCTCGTCCTGTTACGGTTATAGGCACGTTTAATGACGGCACGTCCGTCAGCACACACACCAACTACACGGACGGTGCCATTATAAGTGGTAACGTTACTTTTCAGAATGTAGCTGTTGGTGACCCGTTTACAACCATCGAATTCCAATTGCTTAATGCCAGAGTTGTTGGAAATATTGTACAATCCGGTCATATGGGTAATCTGAACACGTACCTGTATCACAGTCGAATCAACACGATGATTCATAACGGTTTGAATATTCAACGGATGGTAGATAGTGCTTCAGACAGCACCATTAACGTCAGAGGATACTCCCACATTACCAATTCCACGATTAATGGCAATGTGACGGTTACACTCGCCTTGAGTGATGTCCCGCCAACAGGCATATTCAGCAGTCAATTTGGGACGATCACCTGGACAGGACCTTTAACGCTGGATGCCGCCTCCAACTATTATTTTGTGAACAGCGGATCTACACTTGTCGGAACCAAAACCGTATTATTCAGCATCGCTTAACACGCAATCCCTGTCCTTCATTGGCCGGGGATTTCTTATTTCGTAGCACATACGATGGATGCATCTTACCTGTCGGTTCATAGCATTCATCACCTGTATACTCGAATCCCAGCTTGATCAAGATGTGACGTGACACTTCATTATCCGGATGATGTCCGGCAAATAGTGCCTTCACGTTCTTTTCGTCAAACGCATAATTAATCACCGCCTGTGCAGCTTCCTGCGCATACCCTTTCCCCCAGTGATCCCTAGTTAGATGAAATCCCAGTTCATAGATATCCTCTTCTGGCGAATACGGACGCAGACCGCAGCAACCAACAAACACCTCCGATTCTTTCTCAAAGAACGGCCAATATTGCACCCCCACTTCCTTCTGCCTTTGAATCTCCTGTGTTAATCTCGCTTCTACTTCATCCTCACTCAGTGATCCATTACTGCTAATCCATTTGGCAACCTCATGATCACCCCACAGCGCAAACGCCAGTGCACGATCCCCTTCGTTCCAAGTCGCACATTCCAACCGTTTCGTATTAAATAAAATTGTTCTGTTCATCATCCACTAACCTCCTGTATGCCAACACCATTCTGCGTGCCGCCTATACCCTAAATTAATCGAATGACCGTCGGAGTAAACAAAATTTATAACTTTAACCCGTAATCCACTGAACTTTACTCCAATCCAGAGGGTTCCACAAAAAAAAAGAAAAACCCCTGTCGACAAGAATGTCCGACAGAGGTTCAACGAGTACATTACATCATTAGAAATCAGATGTTGCAATTTGAATCGTACCTGTAGATGCACCAGCTGCACTAGTCAATAACGCAGCTACGAGCAGCAAGTTTACAGACAGTGTAAGGCTGTTGCCGGCAGGGATCGAATACGTAATCACTGGTGCATTCACACGAGTAACAACCAAATCGACTGGGGACGGACCAAAGTTGTTAACCGTAATGCTTGCATTGGTTCCTCCAGCCAGATTCTCATAATAGGATTTGCCAACACTTGGAGCCAAATCATAAAACTGTTGTGGTAAAAGGATGGCCATTTGAAATCACCTCCTTTTGCTTTGATACGGTATTCTATGCTTGAAATCTAGTAAAGCAACGGTGAATTACCAGTGTCATAATGTCCAATTTTAATAGACTTCATAGATTGATAGACAACTGTACGCAAAAAGCCCCACCGGAGCGTCCGATGGAGCCAACTAAGTTTACTTTATATTACAAGTTTACTTACGCATACAGCATGAAGAAATTTAATTCATGACCTTGCTGCTTGAGATAGTTATACAGCTGCGAACGGTGATGGAACACATGTGTTAACGTTTCAATCTGCCATTGCGCCTGCAAATGACCATGTTCCATATAGAAAGCTTTGGTAGAGCGGTTTAAATAATCTTCTTCACTCAAACCTGTGATATATGCTTTGTAGGATTCAAAATTACTCCATAACGTTGCTTCCAGCTTCTCGATATCCTGGTTCCCAGACAGGCTATTCTCCACCAGCCCAACCTCGGCTTCACCTTTTTCCTGCATAATGGCAAGATCGGATGCGGTGATCTGGATAAAATGATGTACAAGCTCCACCAATGAACGCATATTCTCCTGTGGACGATAAGCCCAATCCTCCGAACGGATCAAGCGAATTAATGAAGCCCCCGTCCGTACGCCTGTTTCCAATTCAGTTAACAAATGATCCCGAATCTGCAATGTTCCATTCATATATGATGTCTCCCTTATTTTTTATTCTCACGATTTCAGTATAACTGAAGGTGCTATAGATCTATTGTACAAATCGGACAACATTCTGCCATGCTCTCTGGCTGCCGTCAACGGAGTCTCTCCATAAAACTTGCGAAATTGCCGAATCAGATGGGCTTGGTCAAAAAAACCATGATTCTGGGCTAGCATGGCCCAGTCTGCCGTGTTCCCCTGATGAATATCGCCCAGTACACGATGAAAACGAACCACCTCACTGAATCGCTTAGGGCTGATTCCAACCCATGTCAAGAACTTGCGATGCAGCTGCCGCTCACTGATCACTTCACGCATCGCCAGCTCCTGGACACTCAGACGTCCCCCATCCACAAAGATGCGGTGCAGCACATTTTTCATCAAATCATTCTCAGATGTGCTTGCCTGCACGGACAACGGACTCAAGTACGCATTCATAACCTCTACCCGTTCTGCAAAACTATTGGTTTCAGCCATCCGCTCCTGAAGCTCGTTCAGCCTCTCCGGCCAACATTCCTGAAGAGCAATTCGCTTATCCGTAAACCACTCCAGAGGCATGCCATGGAAGACATGCGCTCCACCTGGAAAGAACCGGACACCAAAGGTGTAATCTCCAGCGGGGAGACCCTCATCGGATGGCTCAGGTACAATGAACGGCTGTGTATAATTGCCACAGTAAGCATAGGTATGCACGGAACAGACCGGGTCGTATGTAATCAGCATATCCGTGCAACCATCCGGTAATACCCGGGCAGGTACAGTCTTCACCGATGGCTCTTGGCCTTCTCCCACAACACCCTTCTCATCTGTGTATGGAAGAGATCCTGATTCCCAATAACAGGCTACATAAGCCATTAAGCCGGGAGCGGGTATTTTCTCAACATAATAACTGTTAGAATACGTCCCATTCATCTGAATCGGCTTAAACAACGGGTGCAAGCTGTGATCCACGATGCAATCCTCCGATCACTAGAGTTGGTTACACATTATGTATTCATCTATCATACCATCAACCGAATAAATGAAGAAAAAAAGTGCCCTACCGGAGGACAATCCGATAGGGCCAGTCACACATCTATTTAACACGAGAAGGGGTTTACAAGACTTATCTTACCTTCGTAACCTTAATAGAAACTGAAATTGGGATGAAAAGAACATCAATTTTTCTAAAGCGTCTTGATCAGTATGGAAGCAATCAGCACGGATGCCGTTGTGACCGTTGTGAATCCACCCACCAGCATTGGTGTTAAAATCTCATCGAGGATGGCTTTGCGTTCATTTTCATCACGCCCAACTGAACGGCTTACTTCCTCACAGATAATGTAGTCCCCCGGAAAACCGAATAGTGCGGTCAGTGCTACAGGCAGACCCTTGAGCGGGTCCCATTTGAACAGCTTTGAACCAACAAATCCACCGATCAGTACCCCAACTACACCAACCGCGATAATGAACAACACCGGAATAATAGAACTAACCACCGCATCAAAAGTAATCGACTCCATACTTGTCATAACTACCACAATCAGACCTGTCATGGCAATTCCCGATGTACTTGCTTTATCCAGAATACGAGATGGGAACAGTCCGATCAGATGACCGAGGACACCAAGCAATAGAGCCCAGATACTGTAGCTAAGTCCGGTTACATTTCCCAGATAAATGGAGAGACTGCCCATAATGAACAAGAGCAACAGCAGAATAGGAGCGGTCTGGAATCGCTGTGGAAGGAATGTTTTGACATTCGCTTCTTTAATATTCACCTGTCCTTCCCCTGCAACCTTGTTCTCAAAAGCGCCCTGCTTCTGAAGTTTTAACGCGTATCTGCGCAACATATTGGTTGCGATCGGCATCCCCACGAGGGAATGAATACCCAGAATAACAGCCGGAATTGTAATCAGATGACCCAGGTTCATCTCCTGCAACTTCGTGGTTGTGATCAGATAAGAGATAATGCCTCCGACAACCGGACTTGATCCGGCAACAGCCGTAGGATAACCATAGATCGGTGATACAATTAACAGAATTAGACCTGTAGCCGTGAGTGATGCGAACAATGAGATTAGTATTGCTTTATATTGGGACCGTATTAATTTCAGCGGTATTAATGTCCCCATGTGTACAATCAGCGGAGCCACCATGAGAGCCCCGAACGCAGTCAGCGCAGAGCTGGAGACCACGCCTTTGGGAAATAAACCCGCCCAGTTCAGCAGCAAATATCCGATCAGAATAACAAGCAAGGACGGAATTCGCGCTTTGGACCAGATCGAAACCAATTCCCCTATAGCTAAAATAACAAGTAATACTGTGGCGATATATATCGGTTGACTAAACATGGTGGCTTCTCCCCATTCTCTTCATTCTCTTCCTTATTTCAAGCGTTCACCTGATAAATAGACCTGTTCGATATTCTCTGTGTTTTCGAGCAGTCCAATATCTGTCAACGGATTCACATTCAGTACCAGCAGATCAGCGGCTTTGCCAGGCTCAATCGTACCGATCTCCGCTTCCATCTGCATCGCTCTCGCCGCATCTCTTGTGGCAGCTACGATCGCTTCCATCGGCGTAAATCCAACATCTTCAACAAGCAATCGCAGTTCGAGCGCATTCCCGCCATGCTCAACAGGTGCACATGTGCAGAAATCTGTCCCTACTGCAATCGTTACGCCTGCCTTATGTGCGATAATCATGTTCTCAATATGCTCCTGATATACACTTTTGGCTTTGCGGATGCCAAATTCGGGAACACCGTATTTATGCCCTTCTTTGATGATCCGATGTACAATCGCCAACGTTGGAACCAGAACCGCCTTTTGATCCAGCATCATGCCAATGCCTTCTTCATCAATGTAGATCCCGTGTTCAATGGTGCGTACGCCCGCTTCCAGCGCATTTTTGATCCCTTGTGTACCTTGCGCATGTGCAGCCACATAAGACTGTACCGCTTCCGCTTCATACACAATTGCCTTCAGCTCATCCATGCGGAATTGTGACCAGCGAGGGTCATCTTTCTCTGAAAGTACCCCGCCTGTGGAACACACTTTAATGAAATCTGCCCCTTCACGGAACTGTGTGCGTGTTGCCTTAATGACTTCGGGAACGCCGTCACACACGGTGAACATATTCAGTTCCGTTGGAATCATATGAATATCTGCATGTCCACCCGTCTGCGAGAGCAGATGACGGGATGTTTTAATCCGCGGCCCCTTCACCACACCTTCCTTGATCAGATCACGAATGTATACAGCCACATGGCTACCCACATCCCTGACGGTTGTAAAGCCCGCGTTGATCAGCTTTGGCAGATCCTGAAGTGCTCTCCCCATTTGAAGTTCATTGGCTTCCAGCGCCACCGCAGCCATATTCAGATTTTTGGCCCCGTGTACATGGACATGGGCATCGATTAATCCGGGCATCACCGTTTTGCCTGTTACATCAACAAGCTTGGCATTTTCCGGAATTGGAACGGTTTCCTTCACACCCGCAGCTATGAATTTCCCGTTCTCAACCAGGACCACACTATCGGAAACAGGCTCTCCACCTTGTCCATCAATCAACAATGCACCTACAAAAGCAGTAATTTGGCTCATCTGTACTCCACCTCATTTTCAGACTTGGTTGCAAGTTCAACTATTTATATCTCTATTGCTGTACTACGATGAAATTGTATTGTGTTAAAGTTAATGACATTATATAAGTTGCAAATGTATAATGTCATTGTTGATATCAACAGCATTTTGATATTTATTATGGTGATATGCACAATACAGAATATAAATTACACAGCATAGTGAAGGTCATGTTATATATGCAAGCATTTTTCCACGTGAACACGAAAGGAGTACGTTTGTTATGATTCATGAAGCGGTTCGCTCATTTATGATTCAGGTCTTTGGATCTGCTCCATACGGAATCTGGATTAAGGATGAATACGATTTCCAGTGGAATAACTGGCTGCGCGAAGGAGAAATACCTGAATATACAGATCAAGAACAGCTCGAGTCATCCTGGAGGATTCTCAGGTATACGTTTGATTTTTTGTCCAATATCAACATTCGTGTGGTGATCGATACCCAGAAGCAACTCACCCTGCTACAGAGTGAACGTCTGGAGTCTTTGATTCGGGAAGGGCTGTTGAAACAGCAGATTGAGATGGAACGTGCGCACAATGATCGATGGTTGACCGGACTGCGGGAGCTGACCTGTTCTCTGGAGTTGAACGACTTGTTATTCAAAATCATGGAGAATGCGCTGCATGTCATCCCCTCTCTGTCCTGCGGACTGTTCATGATGGTTGATCCGGATTCTGGCAAGATGATTCCTAGAGCCAAGGTCGGTTTTCAAGATAGTGTGTATCAGTATCAGGGGGAGCTGGATGAAGGCATTACGGGAAAGGTATACGAGGAAGGCATTGGCCGAATGTATAGCACACCGGATGATGCCTTTAAGGATATGGGCAATGTGAGTCAGGAGAATGCGGATATCATTGTAAGTTCACTGCCTGACGGTATTATGGCAAAAGGACTCATCGCCGTTCCCGTGACCATGAACACCCACAAAATCGGGGTAATGCTGGTGTACCAATTTGAACAAAACAGACGATTTGCCCCACATGATCTGAACGTAATGCAAGGGTTTGCGGATCAGGCAGCCATTGCCATCTCCAATGCCACCATGTATTCAGAACTGCTTGAAACAAATCGTTATCTCGTTAGCCGCAATGAAATCCATAATCAATTCACGGCACTTTCCATTGAACATGTGAGCCTCGGACATATCATTGAGACGGTTGGATCGATGCTGAAGCTTCCCACCTATTATGTGGACATGGCCAGAAATGACTGGTACCCGCTCCTCCCGGAAAGTGTCTTGTTAAGTGAGCTTGATATCTATACCGCTTTAGATAGTCAGTTTAACCCCATCACCTTATCCGGTGGAGCTGATCATAGCGATTATTACCTGTATCCCATTGTGAATGGATCTCTGGTGCTGGGCTGTTTTGCCATCCAGTTAGATCATCCGTTAGGTCAGTTGGATCATGTGATTTTGGAGCAAGGTGGGGCTATTGTGATGCTGGAGATGGTGAATACCTACTCACTCACCGAGATGTCTTATCGGAAAAACCATGATTTTTTCAGCGATCTCGTGCAATATCGAGAACCACAGCAGTTGGAGGCACGACTTTCCAGCTTTCATTTGCCAGCCCATCAGTCCTTGTTCGTCTCACAATTGCAGCTCTATGGGGAACATCCTGATATGAAAACAACTGAAAATTGGGTGCGCAAGTTGATCGGATTTATCGAAAAGGAACTAGGCACCCGTGAACATCTATTGTTCAGTGCACATCACAAAATTACGATTTTGGCTGCTGCATCCGAGCCCAAGGTCAGACACTGGATCATCAGCAGGCTGGAAACGGCTGTGGAGAAATGGACCACCTCCAAAACTCCTGCCCTATCCATAGGTATCGGCGGACTTTATCAAGGGCTTGAGTATGTGTCCAAAAGCAATGACGAGGCTACACGCTCGTTGTCCTTTTTGCTGAAACAAAACAAAGCGGGCATGCTGCTCTACGAAGAAATCGGGATCAATCGGCTGTTTCTGAATCAGGAACCGTCTGATATAGAGAACTACATTCATGAAATTCTGTCCCCTCTTCAACAGCAAAAATCAGGAGAGCTTGAACTCACACTCAAAACCTATATTGCTGCGAATCGATCGGTGCAAGCCACAGCAGAACGTCTGCATATTCATACCAACACGCTGTATCTGCGCCTGCGCAAAATAGAGGAAATTCTAGGTGTAGATCTGAATGATTCCGAAGGTTGGATGAAAGTGTATCTGGCATGTCATTTAAGTGAAGTGTACTCTGTTGCGCCTACCGCAAGTGGCGCACTGAAATTGTAACTCCATCAACTCAGTCCATGCAGTTTGCGAAAACGTTCCGGACTCATGCCTGTATGCCTTTTGAACATCGCACAGAAATAACTGGCGTTCTCGTAACCCACCCGATCAGCAACTTCATATATTCGGAGCTCTCTCTCACTGAACATGAGCTGTTTGCTCCGATTGATCCGTTCCTGGTTCACATAGAATACAGGTCTGGTATGAAGTGCCTTCTGAAATAGCCTGCACAGATACTGAGGAGACACAACAGCCACATCAGCCAGTTCCTTCAGCGAAAGTGAACGATCCAGATGCTCTGCGATATAACGCAGCACAGGCTTCAAACGCTCCAATTCATCATTATAATTGGCGGATTCGATGAGCAGCGGCTTCAGATCCAGCAGCAGTGCATATAATTGTTTGGAGCATTCCACATCGTAATCTGCGTAATCCGTTGTATCCCCATTTTCTCCTCTAACCAGAAGTTGCTCCAGGCCACGCAGCAGCGTGGCTGTTCTGAGTCTGCATACCCGTGAACCGGTTATCCCCGCATAAGATAATAACTGACTGGCCTCTCTCCCCTGAAACGAGACCCAAGCCAGCTCCCAGCGGTCACTGATGGGCATATATCGATGAGGGACATCAGGATACAGAAAGAAAACGTCACCCGGTCCGACGATATACTCGTCTTCTTGTATAATCAGTCTCCCCTGACCACGTATAATCTGGTGAATCTGATAATCCGGGAATCCTTCCGGTCGCTCGGTTTCATATTGGTGTTCCCAGTAACCAACCGTAGTCATATAGATCGGCAGACGAGCAGCTTCTTCTGTTTTACCAAAAAAAATCCGGGTATCCATCCAGTACACCACTTTCTCCATCGTTAGTTTCATATTGTGATATATATGGGCAATATTCTTTATTCTCTAAGTCATCATTCAATTCTATAATGACAATATTATAACATTTCAGAAGGAGTTGCTGTTATGCGAAAGAAACTGGTATACACCCCTCCGGCCAATGGATACCCGGAATGGAACAACAATCCCGAGACTTTTCAAGTAGGCCGTCTACCCGCACATGCGTCTATGGTAGCGTTTCCAAATGTAGCGGAAGCATTATCCAATGAATCCAGCGCATCGCCATGGTACGCATCACTGAATGGTCAGTGGAAGTTTGCCTTTGCGGAGACACCGGAGCAACGGATTTCATCCTTTTATGAGAACAACTATGATGCCAGTGACTGGGACGAGATCGCCGTTCCTTCCAACTGGCAGCTACAAGGTTACGATTATCCCCAATATACGAATATGACGTATCCGTGGGTCGAGCGTGAGCCTGAATTAAAGCCCCCCTTTGCACCAACGACTTATAATCCGGTGGGTTCGTACATCCGTACGTTTACTGTTCCTGCAGACTGGAAAGACCGGCCTGTCCTGCTGCACTTTGAGGGCGTTGAATCCGCCTTCTATGTATGGGTTAACGGGGAGCTCGTCGGTTATAGCGAGGATACGTTCACACCCGCAGAATTCGATATCACTGCATATCTGACGGAGGGTGAAAACAAGCTGGCTGTGGAGGTATATCGCTGGTGTGATGCGAGCTGGCTGGAGAATCAGGATTTCTGGCGGCTAAGCGGCATATTCCGTGGTGTATACCTGCATTCACCTTCACCTGTTCAGATCGCCGATTTCTTTGTTCGCACTGAACTGGATGATGCCTATCAGGATGCGGAGCTACTGCTGGATGTGAAATTATACAATCATAATGCTGGGCAGGCTATTGCCGGATTGTCTGTTCAGGCACAGCTCTATGATGCACAACAGCAGACTGTATTGACCCAGCCACTTACTGAAGCCGTTACGTTCCAGGATGAGGATGAACTTTCATTCCAGTTGTCAGCAGAGGTTATGAAGCCGCTTCTATGGAGCGCCGAGTCCCCTCATCTATATACACTTGTGCTGTCCATTCAGAATGAATCGGGCGAAACGTTGGAAGCGGTTCGCAGCCGGATTGGATTCCGCAAGTTTGAACTGAAGGACGGCTTAATGCAAATCAACGGCAAACGCATTGTATTCAAAGGCGTGAATCGTCATGAATTTTCACCGGATACCGGTCGGGCCATTGGTCGGGAAGACATGATCCGTGACATTGAGCTGATGAAGTCCTATAACGTTAACGCCGTGCGCACATCCCACTATCCGAATCAGTCACTCTGGTACGAACTGTGTGATGAATATGGTCTCTACGTCATTGATGAAACGAATCTGGAGACTCACGGTACGTGGTACTATGGGCAAAAGGAAATGAATGAGAACAACATCCCGGCAGGTAAGCCTGAATGGCGTAACAACGTCATCGATCGCTGTAACTCGATGTTCCAGCGGGACAAAAACCATCCGTCCGTTATTATCTGGTCTCTGGGTAATGAATCCTTCGGCGGCGATAACTTCATCGCCATGTACGATTATCTGAAACAAGTCGATCCAACCCGTCTCGTTCATTATGAAGGGACTTTCCATTATCGTCCTTCTGATTCGGCAAGCGACATTGAATCGACGATGTATATCAGCCCACAAGATGTGGAGCAATACGCACGCATGAACGGTCCGAAGAAACCTTATATTATCTGCGAATACAGCCATGCCATGGGTAACTCCTGCGGCGGTCTGCATCTGTATTGGGAATTGTTCGATAAATATGATGTGTTGCAAGGTGCATTCATCTGGGACTGGGTCGATCAGTCCATCCGTACTACGACGGCAGACGGTGTAGAATATTTCGCTTATGGCGGAGATTTCGGTGAATCCCCTCATGATGGCAATTTCTGCGGAAACGGACTCATTCTGGCTGATAAGACGGTTACGCCGAAGCTGGAAGAAGTGAAGAAATGTTATCAGAACGTTCGTATGGAAGCCATTGATGTGAAAGACGGCCTGCTGCGCATCCGCAACCAGTTCCTGTTCACGGATCTGAGCGACTATTCGCTAGTATGGACAGTAACACATGATGGCGTATCCGTAGAGAACGGTTCGTTGGACATCGCGGTACCTCCAGGGGAATCGACTGAAGTCCGCATCCCTTACACCCCATCTTCCGATCTGTTCAAGGAAGTAGTGCTGACTGTATCTCTGGTTACGAAAGTTGCAACCAAATGGGCAGGAACAGGTCATGAGATTGCCTGGGATCAGTTCGTGGTATCTCCACGATTGCGTCCAATCCAACCGGTACACCAAGGACAGGGTAATGAGCTACATGTTCAGAGTGTGCAAGATGAATTGAAAGTAGCTACAGGCCAAGTCACGTTGAGCTTCAACCCGGCTACTGGGGCGTTAACTTCGTATCAGATCCATAATCAGGAGCAATTGCTGGCACCTGTCCGCCCGAATTTCTGGCGAGCCATGACAGACAATGATATGGGGAACCGCCTGAATGAGCGCTCCGCCTTCTGGAGGGATGCTCACACTACCAGCAGATTAATTCGCTTCGAGCACCACACAGACGAACAAGGTATTCTCGTGACGACCGATTATACGTGGGATTCACATCCGGGATGTACGCTGTCTATCACGTACCGAATTGATCCGGATGGCGTATTGGAATTCAACCAAACCCTTGTTCCAGGCGAAGGCTTACCTGATCTACCAGAGTTCGGTATGCTGATGCAACTGAGTAACAGTCTGGATACAATCTCTTGGTACGGCAGAGGGCCACACGACAACTACGCAGACCGTCTGACCAGTGCACGTCTCGGCTATTACACAGGTACGGTTGCGGATCAATTCGTTCCATACCTGAAACCACAAGAGTGCGGAAATAAAACCGATGTACGTTACGCTGAAATTACGTCAGCAGATGGTCCAAGTGGTTTGCATATTGAAGCCACCATCCCATTTGAAATCAATGCGTTGCCGTGGACACCTGAGGAACTCGAAGCCAATGACCATGTGTATAAATTGCCTCAGAGCACGCAGACCGTGGCACGTATCAATTACAAACAAATGGGTGTCGGTGGGGATGACAGTTGGGGCGCACGTACCCATGCTGAGTACACCTTGCCAGCCAACCGTGCGTATCACTTCACCTTTACCGTAAGACCTGTATAACATCAAGCAAGCACTGCTGGCAGTATGCCGGCAGTGCTTTTTTTATTCATACAACCTTACATTATTGAAAGATTCGTGAAAGATAGATACATAGGAGTTACAACCAACATTGATTATACTTTAAACCAACAAGAGGCTGACAATGAACATTAAATAAATGGAGGGTTTACAAATGGATTTAATACAGATTATAGGCAGAATATTGCCGATCTTAGCTATTGCATTGGCTGCGGGAGTTGTTGTAATCGGTATTACTTATTCCGTATATATTGCATATAAAAAAAGAGGGGGTAAACGAAGCATAACCCGCAGGCAATTTATAGCGTCATTTTTGCTCTTGGGTTGGTTTGTCATTGTCATGACTTTAACTACATTTAGCAGAGGAGCTCATTATGAGGGTTGGATCAATTTAGAGCTATTCAGTGGCTATATAAGTGCATGGAATCAATGGTCGTTGAGCGAATTTCAGCTCATCATTTTTAACATGTTGATGTTCGCACCACTCGGTTTCATACTTCCGCATATCGGAATGAAAACGCGTCACGTTAAGCCCGTGCTACTCATATCGCTGTTGGTAACGTTGGGTATTGAAATTTTTCAAATGAGCACCGGCAGGGGAATATTTGAACTTGATGATATTCTACATAATACACTAGGTAGTATGGCAGGATATTTGTTGATGAGAGCGATCCTCGACAGTGTTGAGCAAAGAAAGATCACCTTAAGATCCCTATGGAAGGCACTCTGCATACCACTAGTTTTTACGATGCTTTTTTCCAGTGCTTTTATCATTTATCACAACAAAGAACTTGGTAATCTCTCCATACGTCCAGCTATTTCTCAAAATATGAATCAAGTCGAAGTAACGCTTAACACAAGGCTACCGGATGAGGCCGAGAAAGTATCTCTTTATCGCAGTAGTGAAATTCACAACCTGGAATATGCCAAACGAGTTGCCTCTCTAATGAAAGATTATTTTGAATTACATCAGAAAGGTAACATATCTATTGATGGATACAACCGAATTTGGACTTTTCTTGACAATGCGGGAACAGAATATACATTTAATTATGACGTCAGCAGAGGCACATGGTCGCTGGCATCTAATATCGAAGCAAGCACTCCAGTAGAGCCGGAAGATTTAATCAAACAAGGACAAGAGTACGGCAGTTGGTTGACTCAGAATGACTTATTGCCTAAGAAAGCGATATTCAGCACGCAAAATGGAGACACGGTTCGATGGGATATCGAAAAAACAGTTACAGATATCGCGAAGGGTGACAGTGATTATGATACCGGACTAATTATCATTGTCCCATCAGCAGAACCTATGATTCCTCAGAATTTATTATACTTTATGAATAAAAATATTTATGTGCGAGTGGTTGATATTATCAGTCCGGCTGAGGCATACGAAGAAATTCCCAAGGGAAACTTTTATATCTATAACAGCTTAAAGAAAGGAGACAAACTAAATGTGAACAAGTATGAATTGACTTACACGTATGATTCGAAAGGTTATTATCAGCCAGTTTATCGATTCGAAGGAGAGATCAATGGAGAGCATTGGGATGCTTTGATCCCAGCAGTAATGAATTGATCTCAGCTTCTGCCTGCCTTGATGTATGAGTTTGAAGTTTTTCATGAGAACATTATAATAAATGGGGTGCTTGAACGATGAAATTATTTTGATTACGAGGTGAGAATTTGCAATATCTGTTTACCGCTCTTTTAATTCTTGGTTTCATTACTTTCTTGGGATTTCTTGTTCTGATGATTTTATCTATGCGCAAAGGTAATGGGTTGCCGATCAAATACATTTTTTTAACAACGGCCTGTTTTGCCATTGCTTCAATTGGGTTGTATGGCATGATGACTTTATCTTCGAACTCAGCTCAGTCTGGAGAAGATCAGCCCCCTTCATCTCAGATCGAACTTTCTGGCCTTCAAATGACTACGGATGAATTTCAAAACAAGTTTAATGGTGCCGTGGGCAAATACCGACTGAACGGGCTGAGTATTACCCGCTTGGCTATACAAGACTCTTCGGAGCAAGGCAGTGGTGCTTTCGAGTATATATTTAATGACGAATTGCGTTTGGTTGGTTTATTGAATGCAGATCAGAGCATACAGGAAATCAGCTTATTCGCGACTGGTGACCCGCGCCAACCAACAGGTGGAATTCTGTTAACCGCGATCGCCACACTCATTCTCACAACCCATAGTGAGTACACGTATAATGATGCACAAGATGTCATTCAGGATATCGGTCTATTGGATCGCGATGTGAATCAGCTTGATTTTGATGGTGCGACGGTTCGAAATGGATTGGAATATCGCTTCAGCATTCAGGATAATAATCACTCGACTTTTAAAATAACTGTTGCGGAGTAAGACGCAATTGTGAAAAGGCCGCTCCCTGAAGGAACGGCCTAATGCATGATATGTACATAGAGATGATTCAGTGATGGCCACTCAACCATGATGAACACCTCCACTATGCGAGATTTACTCAAAAGTTACAGTCTCGCTTTGATTGTTCCAACTCATTTTATAGGTAATCGGGTCTTTGGTTTTCTCCGCCTCAGTAACCGTTCCCGACATACTGAACGGTACCCCTTGTTCTTCAAGCACTTTCCCCTGTTGACCTATCTTGTGTATCGATCCATGTCATCGATCGCAGACTGGTGCTCTCTTCTATGGTGGTCTTCATGCTGACGAACGTCATTCTTTAACTTGGCTAAGAATCCCCAGCCCATAAAGGCAAGTAACAGCACCGTAATCAGTGCATATGCAAAGCTATATAGATTCATGAAGAAGTTGATAAAAGTTGCAGCGAGCATCAAGCCTAGAATCCACAATGTCCACTTTGTACCCTTTCTCAAAACATTTCCTCCTCCTTTAGAGTGAATTCCCGAATCATTTATAAGCATCCGTTCGCAGAGAAACATCTAATGTGCCAGACATCCCTTGCGCAGAAGAGGTACTCACATAATACCCACCTGTTGATAACGCTTTATGACTATAATATGTATGCTCTTTTCCATCTTCCGGGATACTGCCAGACATGATCTTGGCTCCACTAGTTGATCCTTCATTGATCGTAAACGTGAAGTGTTTCGAACCCTTGTTTTTAAAACTCACTTTAACATAACTAAATCCTGCCGGAACATCAAACCGATGTGTATTTGTAGTACCTGCGAAATCCTCACTATTGATTACTGTTAATGTCGTTGATGGAGTACTCCTAGGTTCATTTGCTTTTACTAATCTCTCTTCAGAATGGGAAGTATAATTGTAGATTAAGATGATAACCGCAGCAGAAACAAGAACTGTTACTACCATCTTTCTAATATGCTTCATCATATATGACCTCCACATCTCAACACTAACCTTCATCATACAACTCTAAATATCCCCTAGGCAATAGGAATCAGACATATAAGGTAAATGCTAGTTAATTTGATTATGAGAATATTCAACAACACAAAAACCACTCCTTAATAATTCCTAAGAAGTGGTTTTTGTAATTTGTAACAGTGACTGCTTCGCAAATTCTTGTCACATCATAACGAGAATTCGCTCTGCCAGGCACATGATGCTTTAAAGGTTTTTACACCTTTATTACATCATGCCGCCCATTCCACCCATGCCGCCCATGTCAGGCATTCCGCCGCCAGCACCTGCTGGTTCTGGTTTGTCAGCGATAACTGCTTCAGTCGTCAGGAACATTGCCGCTACGGAAGCAGCGTTTTGCAATGCATAACGAGTTACTTTTGCAGGGTCAACGATACCAGCTTCGATCATGTTAACCCACTCGCCAGTTGCAGCGTTGAAGCCAATTCCTGTTTGTTCTTTTTTCAGACGTTCCACGATTACGGAACCTTCTTCGCCAGCGTTAGCTGCGATTGTGCGGATTGGTGCTTCCAGAGCACGCAGGACGATGTTTACGCCTGTTTGCTCGTCACCGGACAGAGCTACAGCCGCAACCGCGCTATATACGTTCATGAGCGCTGTACCACCACCGGATACGATACCTTCTTCAACCGCAGCGCGAGTTGCGTTCAGGGCATCTTCGATGCGAAGTTTGCGTTCTTTCAATTCTGTTTCAGTAGCCGCACCAACTTTGATTACTGCTACACCGCCGGACAATTTAGCCAGACGCTCTTGCAGTTTCTCTTTGTCGAACTCGGAAGTTGTTTCTTCCAGTTGTGTACGGATTTGGCTAACACGTGCATCGATATCGGATTTGTTACCAGCACCGTCAACGATGATTGTGTTTTCTTTGGTTACACGGATTTGACGAGCTGTACCCAGTTGTTCCACAACAGCGGATTTCAGGTCCAGACCCAGTTCTTCCGTGATCAATTGGCCACCAGTGAGGGCAGCGATGTCTTGCAGCATTGCTTTACGACGGTCACCGAATCCTGGAGCTTTAACAGCTACAGCATTGAATGTACCACGCAATTTGTTCACAACCAGCATAGCCAGTGCTTCGCCTTCGATATCTTCAGCGATCAATACCAGCGGTTTGCCTTGTTGAACGATTTTCTCAAGCAATGGCAGGATATCTTGCGTGCTGGAGATTTTTTTGTCTGTGATCAAGATGTACGGATTGTCCAAAACAGCTTCCATTTTGTCCGTATCAGTAATCATGTAAGGAGAGATGTATCCACGGTCGAATTGCATACCTTCAACCACTTCAAGCTCTGTAGCGAATCCTTTGGATTCTTCTACTGTGATTACGCCATCTTTACCTACTTTTTCCATAGCTTCAGCGATCAGTTCGCCTACTTCTTCGTCCGCTGCAGAGATTGCTGCAACTTGTGCGATGGATTGTTTGGAATCGATTGGTTTGGAGATGGATTGCAATTCAGCAACCGCAGCTTTAACCGCTTTGTCGATCCCTTTACGGATACCGATTGGGCTAGCGCCTGCAGTTACGTTTTTCAGACCTTCTGTGATCAGCGCTTGCGCGAGTACAGTTGCTGTTGTAGTACCGTCACCGGCAACATCGTTCGTTTTCGTTGCTACTTCTTTAACCAGTTGTGCACCCATGTTCTCGAATGCATCTTCCAGTTCGATTTCTTTGGCAATGGTTACACCATCGTTAGTGATGAGCGGGCTTCCGAATTTTTTCTCCAGAACCACGTTGCGGCCTTTAGGACCGAGTGTTACTTTTACTGCATTAGCCAATGCGTCCACACCACGAAGCATGGAACGACGAGCGTCTTCACTGAATTTAATGTCTTTAGCCATGTTAAGAAAACCTCCCTAGTTTTTGTTGGAAAATGGTCGTGCTATATGGTTCGGTTATCCGATTAAATTTGAATTAGTCGAGAATCGCGTGAATATCGCTCTCTTTCATAATCAAATATTCTTTACCTTCGAATTTGATTTCTGTACCGGCATATTTGGAGAAAATAACGCGATCTCCTTCTTTCACTTCCAGAGCTACACGTACGCCGTCTTTCAATACTCCAGCACCAACTGCAATGATTCTACCCTCTTGCGGTTTTTCTTTGGCGGAGTCCGGGAGTACGATCCCGAAAGAAGTTGTTTGCTCTTGCTCCAGTGGTTCTACCAATACGCGTTCACCTAAAGGTCTGATCATGAAAAATAGCCTCCTTTTGAAATTATATAACGTTACATTGTAGGTTGTAGCCATATGTATTAGCACTCGACAGTGTTCAGTGCTAACAACCAACTTTATGATACTCAACTTGAAGCATGATTTCAAGTCCTTTTGACGAATTCCTGCGAGAATTTACGTTGAATTTACACGAACATAACCAAATTACACCCGCTGCGCCTGGTTATATGTTGCAATTCACTAATCTTATTCTACGAAATTGTTTAGCCCTTCTGCAACGTTAGCAGACAGTCCCTTTCCCATTGTATCCATTGTTGAACATAATATGCCTGCTTGTCCTGTCGTGTTGGTCGGCAGTCTACAGAAATAGCCCGGATAAGAACATACCGTCTTTTCCGGGCACATGACAGATCATCCTCATTCACACACATACCAGTCATATACCAGCCATGAATGAGATAACCTGTGATCCATTTTGATACCATCTTATGTTTTAACCCGCATGTTTCTTATCCTCGGCACGAACGTATCGGGATTCGATCTCTTCATCGGCTACAAGCTGCTTGCGGTACACAATTGCGGATAATAACACACTGATCTCATATAACAGGAGCAAGGGAATCATCACCAGCAGATCGGAAATAAAGTCCGGAGGTGTAATGACCACAGCAATGAAGATCAGAACAAAATAAGCAACTCTGCGCATCTTGCGAAGACGAATGGGATTCAGAATCCGCAGTCCTGTCAGAAACATAATCAGTAAAGGAAGTTCGAATAACAGGGACACAGGCAGCACAATGCCAAACAGGAAGCTGAAATACTGTTTCATCCCGTAGGTCTCCACAAGCCCCATCTTTTCCGTAATTGCTGTTGTGAAGGCGAGTGCCATCGGAAATATAACATAATACGAAAAAGCCATCCCTATAAGAAATAACAGAAATACATAGGGCACATACTTCAGGGTTGCTTTTCGCTCACGCGGTTTTAGCCCCGGACTAACAAACTTCCAGATCTGATACACCGTAAACGGCAGCGTAATAATAAGCGAAAACAAACCGGCAATCTTCATGTAGATGCCAATCCCGTCCCAGAACGAGAAGGCATGTAATACAAAACCTTTTGCCGAGTCTGACTTGGTCAGATATTGGTATACCGGGTCCGCTACAAAAAATCCTGCAATAAGTCCCAGCACAAAAATAACTAATACGTAGATCAGCCGCTTCCGCAGCTCACTCAGATGTTCCGTCATCGACATTTCTTCCATTTGCTGCGTCATGCCTGCCCCCCCATTGTTGCCAGCTTAAAATACAAAACCCTTCCGGCAGGAAGGGATTTCTCTTTCATTGCCGCCCGAGATTATTCCGGCAGGCGTTTATCAGCAGGCTTGTCTGCAGGCTTGTCTGCAGGTGTGCTCTCAGCCGCCAGCGGTTTCGCCTTCTCCTGCTCTTTGCGATTGGACGAGTCATCCTCAGATATAATCTCGCGAGCGCCCTCTTTGAATTCACGGAAGGTACGCCCAACTGCACGTCCCAGTTCCGGAAGTTTGTTGGGTCCAAACAACAACAATGCAATCACGGCCAGCAAAATAAAACCCGTTGGTCCAATGGAACTAAACATTGATATTCCTCCTCGTCTCAAGCTTCGAAGATGCACATACTCGGCCAGATGTTCATAGATGTCTCTGCTGCGTTCTTGATTTAAGCCCATCATACCATAGATGTAACCACTTACATAACCCGCAAAATTCACAAATAAGAGTTGTCACTCTAATAATCTAACAACGGTTCATGGCCCAACGCATATCTTGTTCCACAGTCCGTACCCGCTTATTGCTTGAACTGACCCGTAACCATCAGCAGCGCTTCCGGAAGCTGATCCATAATGGCAGCCAGATGTTCGTGCACACCCTTTGGTGTACCCGGCAGATTGACAATCAGCGTGCGCCCACGAATGCCACATACCCCGCGGAAGAGCATTGCAGAACGGTTTTTGCTCATTACACTGTACCGCATGGCCTCTGCCATCCCAGGAACTTCCCGTTCAATCACGCGCCGGGTCGCTTCCGGAGTAATATCACGAATGGCCAGCTCCGTGCCACCGGTCGTAAGAACCAGATCGGCGTGAAAATAATCCGTCATCTCAATCAAAGCCGCAATAATCTCATCGGGTTCGTCCGGAACGATACGGTACTCCACGATTTGACCACCCAGCTCTTCTTCCACCAGCTCCCGAATGACTTGTGCACTCGTATCCTCACGTTCCCCGCGGGCTCCTTTGTCACTGGCTGTCAGGATTGCTGTTCTCCACACCATAAAGATCACCCTTCTCCTCTATGAAAATAAATATTGCCTATCGGCTGTAATCACCGTTTTTGCCACCACTCTTGGAATTCAGCATGGTTGGACCGATAATCATATCTTTTTGCATGGCCTTGCACATGTCATAGACCGTCAGTGCTGCAGCCGAGGCAGCCGTGAGTGCCTCCATCTCAACACCCGTTTTGCCTTCGGTTTTGACAGTAACTTCAATGTGTAATTCATCCACTCCGTTATCATGAAAACGAATATCCACACCCGTCAGTGCCAGCGGATGGCACATCGGAATCCAGTCCGACGTTTTCTTCGCACCTTGAATTCCGGCAATCTGAGCTACAGCCAGAACATCACCTTTGCCGATTCGACCCTCCCGAATTGCTTCCAGTGTATCTGGATTCATCGTCACCTTGGTTACGGCCACAGCCGTACGTACGGTAATTTCCTTACCCGAAATATCAACCATCCGGGCCCGCCCCTGTTCATTAAAATGGGTCAGTTTGCCACCCGAAGTCTGGCCGTTGTTCACTTCTGAACTCAATCACATCACAACCCTTTATTCGATATGTAATATACCTTCGGTTGTTATCAACAGATCCATTCGCAGATCGAGCAGGTCCATCGGGATCTCCTCCTGTAGCTGACCCGGCAATACCATCGCCGCCATCAACGGTTTCTTGCCCGTCATCGCACATGTGGCTGCAAGCTTCTCGGCAAAACGATCATAATAACCGCCACCATAGCCAATGCGCCCTCCATGTAGATCATAACCAAGCCCTGGTACCCATACGAGATCGATATCCGGCCAATCTTCAGGCTTCAGGACCTCACAGGAATCCTTGGGTTCTGGTATCCCCCATATGCCTGGCTCCAGATCCCGTTCTCCGGTCACTCGCCGCAGCTCCATTCGAGGTGGATTCGCCAACACTTTCGGTGCAAACATCACATCTCCATGATTCCAGCCCTCTTGAAACAGAAATGCTGTGGACGCTTCGCTTCCATAGGACAAATAACTGAATATAACGAGTGGTCTGTTCACGACCTTCCTCTTGGCCTGTCTAAGGCGCTCCAGCTCCCGCTTCGCTCCAGCGTTAATCTTAGTCATTGCCCGCTGACGTATGCTCTCATCCATCAGATCACGGCTCTGTCTCAGTCTGGATCGAAGCTGGCTTTTCAGTTCCGCATGATCCTGCATATCCTTGAATAACCTCCTGTTGATAGGGAAGGTAAAAAAGCTCTCATTAAAAACAATTTATATGTTATGACCAGTTGTCATCTTGTTGAAATGGTTAAAATGATTCATTTTCTGCAAAATCCTCATGTAATAACATGCCTTCTTTCAGTTTATCATTGATTGATCAAAAAGACTACATGCCCCATGCGTTCCCAATCGGTGCAATTGCTCTGTATTTCATGTAAACTGGGATATAGTTGTCATATCAAGAACTGGACCTATGGAGGAACTTAATTTTATGCTGCTGCAAGTATCCGGAATTATCAAACGTTTTGGTGTCGATCCAATCCTGGACGGCGTGAACTTACAAATATTAGAACGCGAGCGCATCGGCCTTGTTGGTGTAAACGGTGCAGGAAAATCCACTTTGCTCAAAATTGTAGCCGGTGAAATGTCTTATGACGGAGGACAGATCTTCAAATCCAAAGAAACGACGCTTGGTTACCTGGCCCAGAACAGCGGGCTGCAATCCGATCGCACCATCTGGGAAGAAATGATGAACGTGTTCGCTCACCTGACACAGGCTGAAGCCGATCTGCGTCAGATGGAACGCGATATTGCCGACCCTGCCCAGATGGAAGACGAGAAAAAGTACGCGGACCTGCTGGAACGTTATGCAAAACGCTCCGACTGGTTCAAAGACCATGGCGGTTATGAGATGGAAACCCGCATTCGCAGCGTCCTGCACGGGATGGGATTCGGCGAATTTTCGCCAGACACCCCCATCGCTACGCTGAGCGGCGGGCAGAAGACACGCCTTGCGCTTGCTCGCATTTTGCTTCAGGCACCCGATCTGCTCATGCTGGACGAGCCTACCAACTATCTCGATATCGCCACCCTTACTTGGTTGGAAGATTATCTGAGAGGATATTCAGGCGCACTGCTCGTCGTATCCCATGACCGGTATTTCCTCGATCGGCTCGTAACAACCATCGTAGAGATCGAACGACATCGCTCCAAAAAATATACGGGCAATTACAGCCGTTATATGGAACTCAAAGCTGCCGAATATGAGACGCAGATGAAGCAATACGAGAAACAACAGGGTGAAATCTCGAAGATGGAGGATTTTGTCCAGAAAAATATTGTACGTGCCTCAACGACCAAACGGGCTCAAAGCCGCCGCAAGGCCCTCGACAAAATGGAGCGCCTGGATAAACCGATGGGCGATTTGAAAAAAGCCCATTTTTCCTTCGAAACCGCCGTGATGTCTGGCAAGGAAGTGCTTCGTGTGGATCAGCTGTCTGTCGCTTATGACGAGGCTTCTCCATTGTTCCGCAATGTATCCTTTGATCTGCGGCGCGGGGAAACCGTTGCCCTGATTGGTCCAAACGGTATTGGTAAATCCACCATGCTGAAGTGTCTCACCGGAAGTTTACGTCCGGTAACCGGGGACATCCAGTGGGGAACAAAAGTACAGATTGGCTATTATGATCAGGAACAGACCGGGCTCAATCCGTCCAACACGGTTCTGGAAGAACTGTGGAGTGCCTATCCCGGGATGGAGGAAGCACGGATTCGGACCGTCTTGGGGAACTTTTTGTTCAGCGGTGACGATGTGCTCAAGAAAATCTCCTCCCTCAGCGGCGGTGAGAAAGCACGTGTCTCTCTCTCCAAGTTGATGCTGAAGGAAGCCAACATGCTCATTCTGGATGAGCCTACGAACCATCTCGACCTGTTTGCCAAAGAAGTGCTGGAAGCTGCATTAATGGATTATGAAGGCACCCTGCTGTTCATCTCCCATGACCGGTATTTCCTCAACAAAATGGCTGAACGGATTGTTGAGCTTCATCCGGGTGGAACGGAACACTATCTTGGAAATTATGATGATTATGTGGAGAAAAAACAGGAGCTTGAGGACATCGCACGTGAAGCTGCTGAGGCACGTCAGGCTTCATCCAAGAACTCGTCCAAATCCGATCTGAGTACAGCCACAACTGAAAAATCCGGTGCGGCTTCTTTCGAAGCGGAAAAACAGGCAAAGCGTGAAGAGCGTAATCGGCAACGCAAGCAGGAAGCTCTGGAACAACAGATTGCGGAACTGGAAACGAAGATTACAGAGCTTGAGGAGCAGATGGCTCTGCCCGAAATTTATCAGGATTATATGAAGCTGCAAGAACTCCAGCAACAATCGGAGGAACGCAAGGCAGAGCTCACCAAGGCATACGAGGATTGGGAAGAGCTAGCTATGGAATAGTATGAACTCAGACCCCAGCGGCTTGATCGCGTCCATACATGTAAAGTTTTACCTCCGGCTGATTCCTTATTGGGATCAGCCTTTTGTTTGTTGAGATTGAACTCTAACATACGGAGGTCGGGGGACATGTTTTGCTTTTGTCAAATTTACTCGAATGAGGAAAAATATTTTCGAATGCCTGCCCCTCTTATTTATCCACAGCAAAGCAAGATAGCAAGCACCTTAATACGCTTAATTATACAGCGGTAGAATAGACTTTTTCACACAAAAACCATATTTATCCACTAAGTTATGCACATTATCCACAACTTTGTGGATAGTAAGGAGTTATTCTATCCCCTAAATCCTTTTCTTTCCGAAAACTATACTGGTTTGACTTTATCCTGGTTACCCACAATTTTCACTGGATATGTGGATAACTATAGTCACACCTTGACAAATACATTTCCCCCTCTTCTTTGTTCCTCCATAAAAAGACAAAAGCAGACCTCTGTCGTTCAAGGCCTGCCCTTTTTTACTTCCTATATGCCATGCAAATTTACATCGAATCGCGATTGTTACTATTACTGCTACAAATGCGATCTGACAGATGATCTACGCATTAACTTGTTCATGCTGTTCGGAAGGCTCTGCCTTCAACCCCGCAGCATTGCAGGCCGCTACATAAGCCAAACCGGCAGCCATGACAATATCATTATGTGTTGCCGTTCCCCGGAACTCACGTCCTGCACGCTCCACAGTAACTACAGCCTCCGCGCTTGCCCCTTCTCCCCCACTCAAGGCATGCATCTCCATATCGACAAATGCAATATCATCCGAAATGCTCTGACCAATTGCACGAATGGTTGCATCCACGGGTCCCCCACCAACAGCGGAATAGGATTGTTCTCCAGCGCTAGTGCGAATGCGAACGGCAGCCATTCGATCCGTCATGCTGCCCGCCGTCACCTGTAATTCAACCAGCTCATAATCCTGTGCAGGAATATTCATGGTCTGGCTAACCATCTGTAATAACTGGTCGTCACTGACCACTTTTTGCTGATCTGCGGTTTCTTTGAACACCTCATACAATTGCTCCATCTGTTGCTCATCCGGCTCAAAACCGTATTTGCGAACCCGATCCTTCAGGGCGTGACGACCGGAATGTTTGCCCAGAATAATCATGCAGCGCGGGATACCCAGCGCTTCCGGGTCCATAATCTCATAGGTATTCCGATTCTTCAGCAGACCATCCTGGTGAATGCCGGATTCATGCTGGAATGCATTACGTCCCACCACCGGTTTGTTGTATGCAATCGGGAAATGCATCGCACGGCTAATCTGACGAGAAGTCTCATACAGCTGGTTCAGCTTGATGTTGCTCGTTGCCCCAATCACGTCTCCCCGGGTCTCCAGCGCCATAATCAGCTCTTCCAGTGCACAGTTCCCCGTCCGTTCTCCGATACCGTTGATCGTCACTTCAATCTGTGAAGCCCCATTGGCAATGGCAGCCAAACTATTGGCTACAGCCAGGCCCAGGTCATTGTGACAGTGCGCACTATAGCGAACCTTATCGCCGCCTCTTGCACCCTCACGTACCCGGCGGAACATCTCACCATACTCATGTGGCAGAGCATAACCCACGGTATCCGGCAGGTTGATAATGCTGGCCCCTGCTTCAATTGCAACTTCAACCATCTCGATCAGATCATCCATTTTGGTACGGGCAGCATCCATGGCTGTGAACTCCACGATGTCCGTGAACTGGCGTGCATAAGATACCATCTCACGAGCGGTAGCCACCACTTCACTGCGCGGACGGCGCAGCTGATGCTCTATATGAATATCCGAGGAAGAGATAAACAGGTGAATTCGGCGCCGAGCTGCATCCGCCGTTGCTTGAACGGCTGCATCAATATCGCCTTTGACCGCACGTGCGAATCCACAGATCTCCACGTTCTGCAACTGTCTCGAAATCGCCTGAACCGCCGCGAACTCACCTGGACTGGAGATCGGGAATCCAGGCTCAATGACGTCGATACCCAGAGAAGCCAGTTGGTGTGCCAGTTCGATCTTTTGCTCGGGTTGCAGACTCGCTCCCGGTGCCTGTTCTCCATCGCGCAGCGTTGTATCAAAAATTTCAATCATGCGTTTGTTATTAATCGTTGTCATATTCATCAACCTCCATCAAATTTTATAATCCTTTTTGTTCCGATCCACGAGGATGGAACATCTGTTGAACTCCATTACTGCTGTTATATATTTTGTTTGTAAACGCGTATGTCGTTTGAAGCTTAGTCCTTGGTGATCACTAATGCCTATTGAATGTCCAGTGCCTATACCTGTGATGTTCAATGTCATTACTCGTTCGTTGCATATCCTGCTTTACTTGTGACAGGGTGTACGTCGACTTACACCCTGTTCTTCTCACTTTTCGATCTCCATATGGTTCATTCCCATGCCCACCCTGCTGCCGGCAGCAAACACAAATAACCCGCCATCTCATATAAGAGACGGCGGGTTATTCTCCCCTCCGCGGTACCACTCTCGCTTGATGGGCCAGGCTTGCGCCGGACTCCATCCACCTCGTCGTCTCCGAAATCCACTGGATGTGTGTGCACACACAACATCACTGGAATTCGGAAAAACACCCTATAACGCGGGTTAACCGTTGCTGTGTAACACATGTTGTTGTCCATTTTAGGACAACTGGGCGATTGATATCGTCCCCACGCTTCCACAACTCCGTTCCCGGGCGAGATTCGAATGACTCAAGCCACTGCGTCGCACCACCCCGCAGCTCTCTGAGCGCTTTATCATTCTACTGCTCCCGTTCATCACATTTATCATATGACCTAATTACATTCATCCTTATTTTAAAAATCAAAAAAAGCCTGCCACCTCATGCATTAATGCAAGAGACGACAGGCTGTTCACCTTCGCGGTACCACTCTTGTTGACTTCCTTCCTGTTCATTCAAGACAACCCCTGGATGCTTTCGTACATCCGGATCACTTGAAGCAGCCTGAAAGCCCCCTCAGTTATTGTCGGCCAATCCTAGTCATAACGATCCATCCGACAACGGCCCATTCACGGAGGCAACCCGTAACCATGTACTTTGGGCCATAATCGGCCTTCGGATTCTCCCGGGGAGTCACCGTGTTCCATCGTTCCGCTTCCAGGTGAGTTTCAGGTTTCCTTCGACTGCGTTGCACCATACCGCAGCTCTCTATGACCGGGATTGACCTTACTGTTCCTGTTCATCGCGTTTATCCATTCAGGAAGATAACTTCCTGTTTAAATTTGTAACTAATATACATTCTTCACATCCAGGCTGTCAACTCTTAATCTCAAACTGCCTGTTTATAGGGAGTGGACGGACCATTCCTCCAGGGAAAGTCCAGGATCAGCTTTGGCATCAAATTCAGCCATTTCTCCCCGCTGCCATTTCAGATACGCAGCCGCTCCAATCATGGCCGCATTATCCGTACAATATTCCATTGGCGGGATTAACAGTTCAAGCCCTTCCTTCGCGCAACGCTCCTGTAGCGCTGAACGCAATCCCCGGTTTGCGGCAACACCACCGCACAACAGCAATTGTTTTGAACCATACTCACGGACTGCTCTTACAGCTTTCTCCACCAGCACTTCTACGACAGCTTCCTGGAAACCACGTGCAACCGCAGATGGCTCCAAGGTTTCTCCACGCATTTTAGCCTGATTGAGCACATTCAGTACAGCAGACTTCAGACCACTGAGACTGAAATCATACGAACCTGCTTCCAGCCATACCCGTGGTAGTGGCACCACGTTCTCCGCTTCAGACGCCATCCGGTCCACATGCGGACCTCCCGGATAAGGACAGCCCAATGCACGCGCTACTTTGTCATACGCCTCACCTACGGCATCATCTCGCGTACGGCCAATCAGTTTGAACTTGCCCTCGGATTCCATATGCACGAGTTCTGTATGTCCACCGGATACGACTAATGCCATCGCTGGATATTGCAGTTCATGGGTAAGTCGGTTGGCATAGATATGCCCGGCAATATGATGTGTGCCAATGAGTGGTTTGCCCAGTGCCATCGCCAGCGTTTTGGCCGCAACGATTCCTACCAGCAATGCCCCTACGAGTCCCGGGCCCTGCGTCACAGCAATCGCACTCAGATCACGCGGACGAATGCCGGACTGCTCGATCGCCTGTTCCAGCATCAACGTAATGACTTCCACGTGTTTGCGCGAAGCCACTTCAGGGACTACACCACCGAACGCCTTGTGTGTCTCGATCTGACTTGAGATCAGATTGGACAGCACTTCCCGTCCGTCCTTGACTACGGCTACCGATGTTTCATCACAGCTTGTCTCCACCGCCAAAATGTAGGATGGTGCAGAATTTATTTTTTCATTAAGTTCGTTCATGAATCCAGTACGCTTCCTTCCTCTTCGCCGCTCCGGCCTGCAGACGGCAAGTTCGCCCACATAATCATCGCATCTTCCCCATTATCGGAGTAATACCCTTTACGAAGACCTGCCGATTCAAACCCTTTTTTCTGATATAAACGCTGAGCTATGCTGTTCGAAACTCTGACCTCCAGCGTCATTCGTTCCATCCCAAGATAAGCCGCTGTACTCATTAATTCATCCAGTAACTTTTCACCAAGCTTGCGTCCACGATACGCGCCTCTGACTGCAATATTGGTAATATGGGCTTCATCCATAATCGTCCACATTCCGGCATAACCAATGGCCTTGCCTTCCAATTCCATCACCATATATTTAGCAAACTGATTGTGTGTCAATTCATTTTGAAATGCTTCTTCCGTCCAGGGCAGGGTAAAGGCCTCATGTTCAATCTCCATCACATCGGGAATATCCGCGAGTGTCATGAACCTGAACTGAAGCGATGATTCCTGCTTATTATTCGCCACGTTGTCCATCTGCTTCCCCTCCCCCTTCAGCTTTTGCGCAGCAGATTGGCTTCCGCTTCAGAAAGCTGGGTGTAGTTCGGCACCAACGCATGCACGTCATCTCGCTGACCTGCAAGCAGCGCGGCGGCGCCTAGGCGCCCAACCCAGCGGCCTTCCAGCTCATAAGGTACGAGCTGGAGCGCCGTTCCTGCGGGGCAGCGAAGCTCCGCCGCTGCCGCAGCATGAGGGTCCGTCTCGCCGACGATCCAGACGGCTGCGGGCCGCTCTTCCGGCGCCGCCTCCGCCATGCGGGCGGCGAGGGATTCCAGCCATCCGTCCATCTTGCGGATGGCATCAGGCGCCAGACGCCGGGGCGCATCGCTCCCGGCGGAGGCAAACAGCGCGGTGCACGCTTGACCGCGCCTTGCATCCACGAGCGGAACGATCCAGTGGACAGGAGCAGCAGCTGTGCTGCCCTGGTCCGCGGATGGCGTTCCGCCAGCCCCTGCTGCGGCATCCTCTGCCGCAGCTTCCGCCTTGGCGGCAAGGCCGCTGTGCCAGCCGCCCCAGGCGAGGGCCTGAAGGCTGGACACCCCGGCTACGGGGATGTCCCATGCCCAGGCCAGTGTCTTCGCCGCGGTCACCGCAATGCGGATGCCCGTGTACGAGCCTGGCCCAACGCCAACGGCAATGCCATCCAGTTGGCCAGGCTGTGTGCTGCTGGCGGCCAGCAGCTGCTCCATCACCGGTACAACGTGTACCGAATGGTTGCGCTCAGCGCGTTCATTGCGTTCTTCCAGAAGCGCATGACCTTCCATCATCGCCGCTGCCATCACTGCGGTGGATGTATCCAACGCCAAAAACCGCTGACGCGGCTCTTTTTGTAAATCTTCCATCATCATTTGACCCCATTCTGTCTGAACTGTCGGCACATGGCTGCATAAGTCTCGCCGTACCCATCCAGTGTAATCGTTCGATCCTCCAGGCCCGTTGTTTCAATCTGCACATGCAAGTGCTCTTGCGGCAGCAATTCGGGAATGATACTTGACCACTCCACCAGACTGACTCCGGCTCCATAGAAATATTCATCAAGTCCAAGCTCATCCGCTTCTTCCAGCGAAATGCGATATACATCCATGTGATATAAAGGCAGGCGCCCTTCGTACTCCTTGATTAGCGTGAATGTGGGACTGCTTACCACATCACGCACACCCAAATGCCAGGCAAATTTCTGTGAAAATGCTGTTTTTCCCGCGCCCAAATCACCATCCAAAGCAATCACCATGCCGGCGTTTGCCTGTCTGGCGAGTGCGGAAGCAAGTGCTTCTGTATCTGCAATGCCATGGGATTGATACACCCACTGCTCGTGCGTCTGATTCAATATTCGCCCCACCTTTGGCGGTCCAGCCGCCTGAGTTCACTTTGAACCTTATTATATCGGTCCCTTTCTTCCCCCGCAACAACTCCTAGCCAAAACCAAAAACCGGCACCTCTCGGTACCGGCCGTGCCAAGCATATATTTCAGCTTTTATTCATTCACCGAATCCTCAATAACGATATACTACCTGGATCTATTCCTCCAAACGATCCACACGAACCGTCTGGGTATTTCCCGGCCTGCTGCCAACCTGAACGGTCGCCATGCCATTCGCTTCATCCACATTCTCGATCCAGACTGGATCTCCCTCCAGCGTAACGGCAATGGTATCCTTGGAATCATAGATCGCTTTGGCGCGCTTTGCATCCATCATCTTATTCATACTCCCCTTCCGGATCATCATGTGATTCTCGAACCATGCTATCTGTTGTACTTTCACCAATATAACCGTTATCTTCCGTAACCTGCCCCCCGCCTAACCCTTCATTCACCATCCGGTCAATGTCAAGCATGAAGGACTCCCGATCAAGGGGCAATTCTTCAGAAGTGACCGCTTCCCAATTCACATCTGTTGCTGGTGTATAAAATTCTTCAGCGCTTTCGGCTTCCCCAAGAGGATACGGAGAAAATGCATGCTTGTGTGCTTCTTCCTCATCACGTCTGTTCTTCAATATTGCACCTCCCGGCATATGTTCTGCGAGAATAACTATCTATCCCATGCCCATCTTCCTCTCGGAATTCAAGCATGTTTCTGTTATCATCCCCGAGTCTCGCCGAACCATACGAATTCGTTCGTCCATAAGACGATTATCCCCTGCGCCAGATGCCCATACTATTGAATATACATCCGTGTTCAAAAAGTCCGGTTTTCAGTACCAAGAGGATTTTTGAACAACCTCTAAAAAGAATTTTCGAAAGGAGCCGATCTATGCATACCGTCTGGAAAGGTGCAATCAGTTTTGGCCTTGTGCATGTACCTGTCAAAATGTTCTCGGCTACCGAAGACAAAGACATCTCCATGCGTTATATCCATAAAGTCTGCGGCAGCCCGCTCGCTTATGTTCGTCAATGTCCATCCTGTGAAGTGGACGTCAAGTGGGAAGAGATCACCAAAGGCTATGAATATGAAAAGGGAAAGTTCGTACTCTTCGAGAAAGATGAATTGGAAGCATTGAATGATTCCACCGGCAAAACCATCACCATACTGGATTTTGTTGATTTGACTGAGATTGATCCGATTTATTTTCAGAAAACGTATTACCTTTCGCCCGATCAGGCTGGAGGGAATGCCTACCAGCTGTTGATGAACGCGATGCGGGATACCGGCAAAATTGGAATCGCCAAAATCTCCATCCGCTCCAAGAGCAGCCTGGCTGCCATACGCGTGCTGGAAGATTGCCTCTCCATGGAGACGATTTTCTATCCGGACGAGATTCGTCCTGTCTCCCAAGTGCCCAACTTGCCGGAAGTGCAAAACGTGAATGAGAAGGAACTTACGATGGCCAAGCTATTGATTGATCAATTGTCCACACCTTTTGAGCCGAGCAAATACACCGATGACTACCGCAGCAAATTGCTGGATCTCATTCAGCACAAAGTGGCAGGCGAAGAAATCAAGATTGCTCCAGCCAAACCTGAAGCCAATGTAATGGACTTGATGGCTGCCCTGCAGGCAAGTATCGAGGCCGTGAAACCTATTCCGGCTGACCCTGGGACAACAACGGCCAAGCCGAAGAAACGTGCACCGAGAAAAACGCCTGCTCAAGCGGTTGCCGGAGGAGAATCCGATACACCTGCACCAGCCAAAAGAAAAAAGGCGACACCCAAACCAAAAGTTTGAATGTCGCTATGGCTAAGACAAGACCAATTCCGTTATATACCCATGTCATGATGTTTACTCCCAATCCGGCTTCACAGTCGGATTTTTTTGTTTTACAGAACTTTGGAAACAGTTTTGTCAATAAAACTCCAGCTATAATTGCAAAATACATTTGACGAAAGTTGATTTATATTTTATATTAACTTATGAAAAGTAACTTATTTATGAATATACAGTCACCTTGCACTTCTGCTTCAACCTCATGCAATTCAATAATCCGTTTTCAACGCATATACACAATCAAACGAGAACCCATATCATCTATTATCAGGAGGAAACAATTATGAATACAACGTATCAGATCCCTGCTACAACCCATCTGGGAGAAGTGAGTCTCCGAATTATGAACCTGGACCGTTCGATTAAGTTCTATACCGATGTGGTTGGATTGAAATTACTGGAGCGGAGTGGCAAAGTGGCTACGTTGACAGCCGACGGGAAACAGTCCCTGCTGCGATTGGAAGAGCTGACGGATGGAATTACCCTGCCGGAACGCTCACACGCTGGCTTGTATCATTTCGCCATCCTGCTGCCTGACCGTAAGTCCCTGGGTCTTGCTCTTCGTAATCTGGCAGCATCCGGTATCGATATCGGCCAAGGCGATCACTTGGTCAGCGAAGCCTTCTATATCTCCGATCCCGATCAGAACGGAATTGAGATCTATGCTGACCGTGCACGTGATACCTGGAAACGGGATAGTGACAATAACTACGTGATGGCAAGTGATCCGGTTGATGTGGAAAGCCTGTTTGCCATATCGGAGAATGAACCTTGGCAGGGTCTTCCTGCTGGCACCGTTATTGGTCACGTACATTTCCACGTCCGCAGCCTGGAAGAAGCCCGCAACTTCTACACCGGCATACTCGGTTTTGATATCGTCGGTAACTTCGCCAACATGTCAGCATTATTTGTATCCGCAGGCGGTTATCATCATCATCTGGGACTCAATATCTGGGCAGGAGTGAATGCACCTGTCAATCCGGATAACGCTACAGGAATTGACTACTTCACCATTGTGTATGCTACAAAAGATAACTTGGATCAGGCACTTGAACAATTGCGTCAATCCGGTGCAGTTGTTACACAAGTCGAAGATACTTGGTTTACCGTCGATCCTCAGAATATTCGTATACGTCTGACAACTGCTAACTGATTTTGTTTGTTTAGGCGTTACAATAGATCTGCTTAACCACATTTTATTAAGCCCGTGTAACTGATTTCTCTACATCAATGAGAGATCGGCTGCATGGGCTTTTTGAGTTGGCTTTTATAAAACTGGCACAATTGGTGCATTCTAACCAGTACATAGACAAGATATGTTAAGGAGATACCTCATGATCGAAAAGGGACTTTTAACTGTTAGACAGCTCGCTTCACTCCTGTTCCTGTGCACGATTGGGGAGCAGATTCTGTTCTTCCCTTCCATGATCACATCCTACGCCCATCAGGATGCCTGGTTATCAGCCTTGTTGGGAGTTGCAGGGGGCCTTGGCATACTACTCATTATGCTTTTTGCCTACAAACTGCATCCTCGGTTGAATCTAATTCAAAACGCCCTTCAGACATTGGGACCCTGGATCGGGACCTTGTTTGGGTCTTTTTATATTTTTTATTTCCTGATCAGCACCTCAACGTTCATTAGGGAGATTGGCGATTTTATGTCTACCCAGATCTTGCCGGAATCCCCATTACTGATTCTGCATTTGGTTTTCATGTGTGCGCTTGTGTGGGGGCTTCTGTCGGGTCTGGAGAGCATGGGCAGAAGTGCTGAGGTCTTTCTCCCTCTGATCGTGTTATTTCTGCTTATTCTGACGGGGTGTCTAATCCCCCATATACAATTAGCTAACATCCAACCTGTACTAGCGCAGGGGTTTCTCGATCCGCTTAAAGGTTTTTTCGCTGTACTCACATATCCCTACTGTGAACTATGTATCTTCATGATGCTCTTCCCCTACACCAAAAATGAGCCGCATCTGGAAAAAGACATTCTGTTAGCAGGTATGATTGGGGGATTGTTACTCACAATGACGCTAAGTATGTGTCTGCTCGTCATGGGACCATCGATGACCCAGCATCATTGGTTCGCCTCATTCAACCTTTCACAGAAGATCAATATCGGTAATTTTTTGCAACGCATCGAAGCCTTCATGGCATCGGTCTGGATTATCGCTGTTTTCTTCAAAGCCGCTCTGTTCTTCTACAGTTTTGTCCTGGGTCTCGCCAACCTGTGTCGCCTGTCCAGCCACCGTTCTCTGATTCTGCCGGGTTCCATGCTTATTCTTGCCATGTCTATACTCATCGCTCCGAACGAGACCTTTTATCTCAAGGTCATCATTCCCTATTGGATTGATTGGGATCTGACCTGTGGCATAGCGCTTCCGTTACTGCTCATTCTGGTGCATCATATGAAGTCCCGATTTCAAAAATATAACAAAATTCCGAATTAACCTGCATCGTCTGGTTAGGGAGAGAAAGGAGTTCCCCCATGTTCAAACCGTTGATTCCGTTTGAACCCATCTCCAGGGATACCCTGCCCACAGGACCGCAATGGATTGCCCAGGTCAAGTGGGATGGAGTCCGCATGCTTGCCTATGAGGACGGGCATGAACTGCGTTTGGTCAATCGCAGATTACATGATCGAACCGCACAGTATCCCGAGTTGGTGACACCACGCAATTTATGTTCAGGCTCCTCCTATATCCTGGATGGAGAAGTGATCGCGCTGGACCCGGACACGGGAAAACCTTCGTTTTATCATGTTCTGCGGCGGGATCGCATGAGCAGACCCGAAGGCATCGCCCAAGCCATACATCAGAATCCGGTCACGTATATGGTATTTGATATCCTCTTCTATGAAGGAAAATGGGTGACGGATAAGCCGCTGGCGGATCGACAGCGCCTGTTGCACGAGGTTCTTAACACCGCTCCCCATGTTCAGGAGGTCACCAATACACTTGATGCCGCTTCCCTGCTTACGGTCATGAGACAGCATCAGATGGAAGGCATCGTCTGTAAGGATCTCACCAGCAGTTATGGAATACAGGGTAAGGACCAGCGTTGGCAGAAGGTCAAAATCATGCATGATATATATGCCATGATCGGGGGAGTCACGTACCGGAGTGGTATTGTGAACGCCGTCGCGGTCGGTGTATACGATGGGCCTAACTTTGTCTATATTGGTCATGTTGGGACTGGCAGGCTGAACTCCGATACCTGGCGTGAACTCACCCATCAAGTTGAGCCTCTGATTAGACAGGACAGACCGTTCCATAATGTACCGGAACGCAGTGCGGAAACCACCTGGGTGGAACCACGAATAGGTGTCAAAGTGCAATATATGGAACTGACACACCATCGCACACTACGCCATCCCAGTATTCAGACCTTTGCAGATGTCACCCGTGAGGATTGCCTGGCGAACCAGCTCTTGAATGAATAAGTTCACAATTGATTACGTACAGGAGGTGTTCCGTATGGCCCCCAAGATCCAGGGAACCATCATCATAGAAGGCACAGAGCTGACGATCACGAATCCGGACAAGCTGTTGTGGCCGGAAGCGGGTGTCACCAAAGCCATCTATCTGCAAAAGCTGGCCGCTCTGGCTCCGTATCTGCTCACATATACAAGCAATCGACTACTCACCACCATAAGGTACCCCCACGGGGCTGGAGGGACATTTTTTTATCAAAAGAATGCCCCTGAACCTGTCCCGGATTATGTTCGGACTGAGTTACATGATGGCATCCGTTATGTCGTTATGAGCGGACTCCCTGAATTGTTGTGGCTTGGCAATCTGGCTGCCCTTGAATTTCACCCTTCTCTTCACGCTGTGGGAAGCCATCTACCCTGTGAATGGATGATTGATCTGGACCCTTCTCAGGAACATGAGCCCCGGATCATGCAGGCTGCGTTCATCGTTGGCGAAACCCTGACTTCGCTTGGTCTGAGGTCCATCCCCAAAACTTCAGGGGCAACAGGAGTTCAGATTATTGTTCCGATCATTCAAGGTGTAACCTTTGATGAACTGCGGGATATCGGTTATTTTGTTGGCAAATATGTCACTCAGAAGCATCCGGATCTATTCACACTGGAACGACTTAAAAAGGACCGTGGAGACCGTATTTATTTTGACTATCTTCAGCATTATGGAGGCAAGACCCTTGCCGCTCCCTATACACCACGTGCCAAAGCAGGAGCCACTGTCTCCACGCCACTTACCTGGGATGAGGTTAGAAGCAACGTCTCCATCCAGGATTACCATCTGATGAACATTATTGAACGCTTGAACCAAACCGGCGATTTAATTGCAGCTGTTGACCCCCAACCGGTAGAGCTCATTCTCAAACATTTGAAGAAAAAATAGCCGACTCCCTCATCACAAGGGTGTCGGCTATTATCATTCATGCGTATATATAAATCGCTAATGGATACCTTTTTTCTTGAAACGTCCGCCCTTCACGTCATGAATGTTACCGATCGCCACAAAGGCTTGCGGGTCCCAATCTTCAACGATGGTCTTCAGCTTCGCTTCTTCCAAACGGGTGATGACCACAAAGATGATCTTTTTCTCGTCCCCGCTGAATCCGCCCTCTCCATCCAGGAAAGTTACACCGCGCCCAAGACGGTCTGTCAGGGCTGAACCGATATCACGATATTTCTCACTAATGATCCATACCGATTTGGACTGATCAAGCCCTTCATTCACAATATCAATCATCTTCATTGCAATATAATAAGCAATCATGGAATACAGGGCATTTGGCCAACCAAATACAAAGCCTGCACCTGCGAAAATAAATACGTTAATGAACAATACAATCTGTCCTACAGACAATGGTGACTTCTCACTAAGCAGGATGGCCACAATCTCCGTACCGTCCAGTGAACCGCCAGACCGAATGACAAGTCCAACACCCACACCCAGGATCAATCCGCCAAATACAGCTCCGAGCAAAGGCTCCCCTGGTGTTAATGCAGGAACATGGTGCAATAACGAAGTCCCGATGGACATGACGACGATCCCCAGCAACGTGGATAACGCAAATGTTTTACCAATCTGCTTGTAACCCAGAATCAGGAAAGGCAAGTTGAGCAAGGTCAGGAATACGCCGAGTGGCAGATGTGTAAGTTCCGACACCATAATTGAAATCCCCGTAATCCCACCATCAATAACACCATTCGGTACGAGAAACACTTCAAGCGATACAGCCATTAGTGCAGCACCGATCAGGATCATCACAATACGTTGCAGCAGTTTTAATGTAAACACCGAGCTTTTGACCCCGCGGTCAGCTTGCTTGGCTGTTAGTTCTTTCACCGTTACATTGGACATGGTATCCCCCCCGTTAAATCAGTGTGTGAATCCATTTTATAAATCATTTAAATACTCAGGGTGAATCTACATATGGAAAACAGCAAACTGCGTTCTATATGTACCCTGGCTATACAGCGCAAGCATCTAAAGGCGATATAAAATGGATTCAAAATGTTATTCATCCCGGTTTGCACTTTCAAAAGAGAGCAAAAGGGAGCCTGTTTTCCCGCAGACTCCCTCCTTCGCCAAGACATGATTTATATATCTATTATATCATAAAAGATCAAATTTGCGCAAAATACTTAGCAAAAAGAAGATAAATTCACAAAAAGTGAACTTATCTTCAGAAATCTGCCCTAAATCGGCTAAAGAAGCGGAGAAAGCATCCGAGAAAGCATTTCTGCGCCTTTTTGCCATCGTGAACGCTTCTGAAATACCTTTCCTTCGATCTGACTACATTCCCCGAGATCACGTTCAAAGTCAGTGATCAAACGCTGAATCGCGGAGGACTCGAACAGGACAGCCGTCAACTCGAAATTGCAGAAAAAACTGCGCATATCCATGTTGGCTGTTCCAACTGTAGCGAGCAACTCATCTACAATCATCACTTTGGCATGTACAAACCCTTTACGATATTGGAAGAACTGCACACCTGCTCGCAACAGTTCCTCCACATATGAAAGTGACGCCAGATGCACAAGCCTTGAATCGGATTGATACGGAATGATAATTCTTACATCGACGCCACTGACAGCTGCTGTTTTGAGTGCCTCATACAGTGCAGGATCAGGTATAAAATAAGGTGTGGTAATGTAAATCCGTTCACAAGCTACCGAAATGGCCCCAAAACACATCTCCTGAATGGCATCCCAGTCCTGATCCGGTCCACTAGCCAGGATCTGAATTCGCTCTTCCCCACTACATATATGGGGAGGAAACAAGCTTGAAAGCTGGGGTTCGGTAATGCGCTCACCAGCAGCCAATTTCCAGTCGTTAAGAAACGTACTTTGCAGAAAGTATACGGCGTCTCCCTCAATCTGCACATGTGTATCCCGCCAGAAACCCACCTCTGGATATTGTCCAAGATAATCATCACCTACGTTAATGCCGCCCACAAAACCAACCTGTCCATCCACAACAACAATTTTGCGGTGATTGCGGTAGTTTACTCTGCGGTCAATCGTAGCGATTAGCGGTGGGAGAAAATAATGGAATTCCACACCTGCCTCCTGAAGTTTGCGGATAAAGCTCCCTTTCATCTTGTGGCTGCCGAGACCGTCGCAGATGAACCGAACCTTCACACCCTCTTGCGCTTTACGAATCATGACATCCTGAAACATAGTGCTGATGACATCATCACGGAAAATGTAAAATTCCACATGCAGATGGTGCTTTGCTTTTTTCATTTCTCTCAGCATTGCCGCAAATGCCTCTTCCCCATTGGTGAGTACCGTACTGTGGTTGCAACCCGTGATCGGGCTCTCGGACAGATGGGATAACAGGTTAAACAATCGATGCTGATGGCTGAAACGATCGCCCGGCATCTGTTCGACATCTCCAATGATGTGGGCTTGTTCCCAGATCTTTTCCTTCATTTCACGGAAGATGCGAGATCCACCCTTGCGGAGTTTTTTTCGTTTGTTATAATCCTGCGCCACGAAATAATACACTACAAAACCAATCAAAGGTACGCAGAACAAAATAAACAGCCAAGCCACAGCTTTGGCTGGATTCCGAAATTCCAGCAAAAGAATCGTGGCTGCCTGAAAAATAAATACGATTAAAATAATGACCAGCCAGAACATTCGGCTTCCTCCTCAGATGACAAGCTTCATGAACTTGCCGTTCTCTCACTTACACAGCTTTGACGATTAAGCTTACAGCTAATCATAGATACCCAATGTAGCCCCTGTTCGTAACGTTTGCTTAGATAAAACTTTACATAAGCAGACAGAATACTTGATTCTGGGAATCCGAATTTTTGTGCATTGGTTGTATATTCTGACTGTGTCCCCTTCTACATATCAGATTTATCATGAAGCAGAACCGCATTGTGACGCCAATCTGCTCATTCTCACTTCCAGACTCTTCCTCTTTTCTTCATGATAAGGTGGTCTTCTTACGTAAAATTAGATATAATACTCGTTAAAAACTTATTACTTAAAGGAGAACAGTAGTGAATGGACAGTGAGAGGTATGCGTTAAATTTAATATTGGTTGCGTTTTTGATAGGACTTTCGGCGTTTTTTGTTGCAGTGGAGTTCGCTCTGGTACGGGTTCGGCCAAGTCGGATCGACCAAATGATTGCAGAAGGAAACAAGCGTGCGCTGGCTGTTAAACAAGCCGTTGCCAATCTGGACGGATATTTGTCCGCCTGCCAGCTTGGAATCACGATCACATCTCTGGGACTGGGCTGGCTGGGTGAACCAACGGTAGAGAAGATTCTCCACCCTGTGTTCGCAAGCTTGCAAATTCCTGAGGCGGTTTCTTCATTCTTATCGTTTGTTATCGCGTTTGCTTCCATCACGTATCTGCATGTTGTGGTTGGTGAACTCGCTCCAAAAACGATTGCAATCCGGAAAGCCGAGACTGTTGCACTGCTGACGTCTACACCTATCATCTGGTTTAACCGAATTATGTATCCTTTTATCTGGCTGTTAAACGGCTCAGCGAACCAACTGGTGAAACTGTTCGGAATCAAACCTGCTTCTGAACATGAAGATGCACACTCTGAAGAAGAGTTGCAGATCATTATTAATGAAAGCTTTGAAAGTGGTAAAATCAACCAAGCTGAGTTCGGTTATGTAAGCCGGATCTTTGCTTTTGATGAGATGTTAGCCAAAGAAATCATGGTACCCCGGACCGATATGGTCTGCCTTTATGTGAATAGAACAAATGAGGAAAACCTGGAGATCATTCGTGAAGAACAATATACCCGTTTTCCGGTAGTTAATGAGAGTAAAGACGATATCATCGGAATCATTAATACGAAGCAATTCTTCCTGGAACTTTACGGAAACGATGAACCTGTTGATCTGTCTTCCCTGATTCAGCCTGTATCCGCTGTTCACGAAACAACTCCTGTGAAGGACTTGCTCAAGAAAATGCAGAAGGATGGCGTACATATCGCCGTCCTTGTCGACGAATATGGCGGAACTTCCGGAATTGTAACCATTGAGGATGTGCTTGAGCAGATTGTTGGCGAGATCCGCGACGAGTTCGACGCAGACGAAGTGGAAGATATCCAAGTCATCAATGAGAATTATGTCATTATGGATGGCAAGGTTTCCTTATCGAAGGTGAACGACATGTTTATGTCCAGCCTGGATGCAGATGAGTGGGACACCATCGGTGGATGGCTCTATAGTCATCGACCCGAGATGAACGAACAGGAAGAATATGAGTTCGAGAATCTAATCTTTGTTTTGCTGGAAAAAGACAAGAATCGGTTCTACAAAGTCGCTGTTATTCCCAAGGAACCACTGACCATGTCGGATTATACCGATGAAGACGAGAAAGAGTCCAATTGGTCTAAATAAAGTAACGTTATAAGTAAAACGAGGAGCACTTGCCTATATTGGTAAGTGCTCCTCGTTTATGATTTTTTGCTCAATGTGTTACTCTTCTCCTTATTATTTTAATACCCACTTCGCAATATCATCGATAATGGCTTTGGAGACATTGGATGGCTCAGCGTACTCTTGACCAATCGAAAGTCCATCATAGCTGGATAACAGATGATTTACCTTTGGATAGCTATTGTACGTTACATTGGAATGACCTTGCAGAGCCGATTGCCAGGTTTGGAATTGATCCATGGACACTTGAACATCATTTTCACCTTGTATAATAAGCATAGGGGAATTTTGTGTTTTAGCCAGTTCTGCAGGTACATAATCTCTCTGCTCAAACCACCAATACGCAGGTTGAAGTGGAAACGCCTCAGGAAGATGATCTACAGAATATTTAGGATCTTTAACCATCGCAGCCACATTTTTATAAAAATCAGCTTGTTCTTTAATGATCTCCGTATCTAAACCTAGCCTCTCCATCCGATCTACCAATTCGTCCTGCTGCTCGGTAAGCACATCCACAAAGCTACTACTTGGTGCAGCAAGCAGAATACTTCCTGCAATATCATGTTCTTTATCCTCAGCAATGATTAAAGGCATTGCAAATCCGCCTTGACTATGTCCAGCCACAAAAATCGCTGTAGAATCAACATGTGTATTCTTTTTAAGTAATTCGACTGCATCGTTTACCTGATCTACGCTCTCTTGTTTTAATGTGAATTTTGGCTGTGAAGCCACCTTATAGGTATGCTCATACGTGACCTTATCGTATCTTAGTACAGCAACACCTTGTGAAGCCAACCCTACCGCAAGATCACGGAAAGGCTTCGCCCCACCAATGGCAGCATCTTGATTGCTAGACCCAGAACCATGTACCAGAATGACAACCGGGAAAGGTCCCTCTCCCTTGGGCAAAGTTAATGTCCCTGGTAAAGCCAAATCCCCCTGACCAACCGTAATGTCTTGTTCTGTATAGGCAGATGGGTTGTCATAGCTTGGTTTTTGATACACATCTGGCGTAGCGGCAGCAATATACAAGTCATCCACAAGTCCGTCAACATTCATTCTGACTGTAATATTTAAACGAGTAAGCGCTGTCTTAAAAGTATAGGTGACATTGCGATGCACTGTGTTATTTTCTACGTGTTTAGTTATGGCTTCACTTGTAATTTTGCCATTTTGTCCTTCTAAAGCTCCCCATAGCTGACTCAACAACGTCGGTGACAACACTCCACTCACAGAGGAATGAACATACTTGGCAGCCTCTTCGCCGTCACCCTTACTTATAAGTGAAATGAATATATCCTCAGGTGCTGATTTCAGTGTCTCGGTAAGAAATCCCCCATCCATAAAGGTAACTCCTTTCGTTAACTGAACAGGATTATCTAAGGATATGGCTTGCCCATTCACCATCGCCTGTTTCTCTCCTACCTTAACTACAATCGTAAGCTCATTTTTTCGTATTGTAATTTCACCTGTTTTTTGTTGCCAAGATACCTCTGCCCCATTCTTTTCTGCAATCTCACGAATAGGAACTGGATTTTCATGACCAGCGGATTTTTCAGCAGCTTCTGAGATGGATGTCACCGGAAGGATCAGACCTACGAACGTAAGAGAAAGTAATAACTTCTTCCAATTGTTCATTGTAATAACTCCTCCTAATCATTTTTTATGTTATGCATAGATCTATGAGCATTTATTGGCTCAGAACTCTGCTAATAACAACAATAGCCATGATGAATAACAACAGGACCCAAGATAGGGGACGAGCGAAGTTAATTGTCCAGCCTATTCCATAACGCTTTTCTACGGTAAAAGAAGGATCATTGGCATTGAAGTAAATAAAACCAAGCTTCCAATGTTCATCGTCATTCACAGGCTGCTCCTTGGATCGTTCACGATCCTCTTGATGATTCCGAATTTTCCCACCGCCTTGTCTGCCTGTGAGAGACAGCCCTACCGCGCCTAACAAGATCAGCACAGGGGTAATGAAGATAATACCTTTTAACAAGACGAGATTCGAGACGAACATATTCATCTGAATGAAGGCAAATAAAATAGTAAGAAGTAACCCCGTTATGATCGTAAATAGGGACCATTTACGGCGGAATTGAATATTTTCAGCAGCAAATTGGGCAGAGTTAGACGCGGTAAGCTGTTGTTTGCTTGTTTTGATACTCCAGTTCACCAATATCATAAGTGCAATGATGCCTAGCTGCACAAGATTAATAGCCAGTACCGAGAGGTAGGTTTTAGGCGCACTGGAAATGACATTGCCCTGAAGATCATATTTCATTGGAATGACGTTAGGGAGTGCCTTGTAATTCAGGATTGAAATGATCGCAATGGCTACGATAATAGCAATGTGAATGAGAAACCAATAGTTGGAATAGGTGAGTTTATTTTGACGGAAGGTGGTATCGATTTTAACCCGTTGAGGTGCATCTACAGTTGCAAGTGTTCCTTTTATCTTTTTCATCTTGAAATGAAATAAGATGTGTAGTGCTACCCAGTATACAATGAACAGCACTGTGCAAACACCGGTGATCATTGCGGTAGACTCTTCATTGGCAGATCGGAGTAAATACAGACAGGCAAGAATAACCATCCCGTTTCCGATCAGACTTACTATAGCAAACGTTCTCCGTAGCTTACGTAAGACGGATGTGTAGTAATTATATTGACTTACCGTAACCCCAAAGCTGATTGTTTCCCTTGTCACATAAGGTGCAAAAGATAGAAGTACGGCTAATGGAGCAAAGATTAAAATGATAGGTAATATACTAAATAGTTGCATACATAACACACTCCCTCGATTCTTTATTCTTTGTTGTAACCCATCTTCACATCATCATACATTTGGGCTAACATCGCAGATAGTTCCTCTTTGGTCATTCCGCGACAGATCGCTTCGGCAATAATCGGTCTTAATTCTCTTTGTTGCTTTTTCAAAAAATCATCCGTTAGCTCAGGCATTCCATCAGGGTTCACCACAACTCCCTTTTGTCTATGAACTAGAATGTATCCATCTTGCTTGAGTAGTGTATAAGCCTTGTTGACCGTATGAAGATTAACACCAATATCTGCGGCCAAATTCCGAACCGAAGGTAACGCCTCACCTAGCTGTAACTCGCCACTAGCAATGCCTTCAATAATTTGATAAACAAGTTGCGAATAGATGGGAAGTTCGGATTGCATATCCAGTTGAATAATCAAGGGTTCACCTTCTTTTTGTTATCTGTTATATATCAAGTATAACAGCTATAACATAAGTGAGCAATAAAAATGAAAATAAAAATAAAGCCGCACATCCATCGCGAGGGCAAACTTATCTGACCCTTCACCATGGATATGCGGCATATCCTGTTGAGCTTATCTATGTGATTCGTGAAAATGTGAGTGGTATTACATGACAGAGTGGTATTTCAGATTCCATTTAAAGTTCAGTCTTATCTTCGACAATCCGATAATGGATTTTGCGAACTATAATTTTCAGAATCATATACAGCGGAATAACGATAATCATCCCCAGGATATTTCCCAGGTCAGCACCCACCAGCAACAAGATAACGGTAGTCAGTGGATGAATATCAAGCTGCTTGCCATAGACGTAAGGTGAGATCAGGTTATCCTGAATCTGCTGTGCGATCACAATGATAACCAGGGACCAGATCGCCATCGAAGGAGATTCGATAAACGCGACTATGACAACCGGAATAGCTGCCAGCAAAGCACCCACATAAGGGATGAAGTTCAGAATAATGGATACAACCGTCAGCAGCAATGCATAAGGCAAACCTAAGAAAAGAAAACCGATGTACATCAGAATCCCCAGAGCAACATTAACAATGACCCGGCCAACAATATAGCTACTTAGTGCTTCATCGATCTCATGGACGGTTTCTTCCCCATCCTTCCGGTAATGCCTCGGCAACAATAAGGTCAGATTCGTTCCAAACTTGCTACCTTCCTTGAGCATGTAATACAGCATAATCGGGAACGTCGCCAGAATAATAACCAGATTCGATACCACGGAGAATAACCCGGAGACATAATCAGTTACCGAAGTGATCCCTTGGCTCAGAACATCGGATATTCGTGAGAATACATTGGAATCATCAGGCAGGTATCTGGAAACAAAATTGCTCTTCTCAAGTGCATTCAACTGATCACTGAGCGAAGTAACCAACGCTGGAGCATTCTCCACAAAATTCATCAGTTGCTCTCTCAATGAAGGCCATACCAGTACACTAAAACCTGCTATCATCAGTGCAGTCACGACATAAATAATCAGAACTGACAATGCACGCTTAATCTTATGCTTTTCCATATAATCAACGAGCGGTCGCAGCAGATAATAGAAGAAACCCGCAATCAGCAGCGGAATGATGATAATGTGAATTAGTGAGGTCAGGGGGCTGAAAATAAAGTTTACTTTATCCCCCAGGTACACAATGAGCAGCAACAGAATAATTGCTGTACATATGCGGTAGAACTTGTTGTTAATCAAGAAATGTGATCCCTCCATGCGCTGCTCTGCCAAAGTGACTGCGGCGTTCATATGTATATCTAGTCATTTACTTATGATACCAATTACCCTTAAATGACAGTCATGCCACAGGCGATGCTGAATATACACTTTTTTCTTCCCAAAACAACATTAGAGCAAAAAAAAGAAGCAGGCGTTAGCCTGCCACATCTCTTTTGCTGAATACCACCCAGGAAATCACCATGAAAATAACATAATACACCGCCAGGACTGCAATGGAAAAACCAAGTGTCATTCCTGCACTCGGACCACCCATGAGCGCAAAATCCGCCCCGGAGGTCATATATTTGCTAAGATCCATGTTGTTGAACAGAACATACTTGGCCCATTCATAACGGACCGGATTGAATATGAGTGAGAAGATACTTTGCGAGAACATAATGAACAAGGATAGTCCAATTGCAAGTGCGCCTGAACGAAATACGGAAGACACCATGAAGGCAATTGCAAGTGTAATGAACAGATCAACGTACAAATATCCCCATAACGTCAGTGCATTACCACTTCCCGAAGGACCATCATGCGAGAACAGCAGATAGGACATTCCTGTTGCCATTACAATGACAACCAGAGTACTCACAATACTGAAGATGATCACAGTGAGGTACTTGGAAGCCAGAATTTTGCTCCGTGACCATGGACGAATAAGCAGCAGTTTAATTGTTCCCCAAGTAAATTCTCCAGCTACCGCTTCCGCTGCAATCACAACACAGAAGATCGTATTCAGGAAAAATACAATTTGCACTGTTGTTACCGCCGCTTCCCAGAATGGAACACCTGCGGCCCCCATTCCCTCTCGCAGTAAAACTGGCATCAACAGCGAGATCAGCACCAGAATGGATAACATGATCCAGGTACGGGGACGACGGAATATTTTCATATTTTCATTCAATATCAGATTACCGAAACTACCCAATGCCTCCACCCCCAGTGACTTGCAAGAATTGTTCTTCCAGGGTATGAGTCACGTTACGAATACCGTATACCTGAAACCCTTCGCTAACCAGCTTGGCATTGATATCCGGAATCTGCTCACGAGACATCCGTGCCACCAGGACATTGCCCTGTACGGTAGCCCCCTGAATCAGGTCCGCAGCGCGTTCTGCATCATTCACTTCAAAAGCAACCTCAATTAATGCATCCGCAACCGTTTCAGCTCGAAGGTTTCTTACATCAATCAACTTGCCGTTCTGGATAATAGCCACCGTATCACACATCAGTTCCATCTCCGACAGCAAATGGCTGGAGACAAAGACCGTAATGCCTTCTTCTTGGGTGAGCTCACGCAAATAATCTCGCAGTTCCCGTATGCCCTGTGGGTCCAGTCCATTGGTTGGCTCATCCAGTACAAGCAGCTTCGGTTTATGTAATATCGCTTGCGCGACACCCAGACGCTGGCGCATACCCAGTGAGTAGGTTTTGACTTTATCGTGAATACGGGCGGTAAGCCCCACACGTTCAATCGTTTCCGCAATTCGTTCTTTGGTCACTCCAGGTGACATGCGGGCAAAGTGTACGAGATTCTGGTACCCGGTCAAAAACTTGTACATCTCCGGATTTTCCACAATGGCTCCGACCTGCGCTACCGCCTGTTCAAACTCATTCTTCACACTGTGTCCCGAGATCAAAATGTCACCTTTACTGATGGACATCAGTCCAACCATCATTCGGATCGTTGTTGTTTTCCCCGCGCCATTAGGTCCTAAAAAACCAAAAACCTGCCCCGGAGAAATATCCAGAGTCAGGTCGCTGACCAATGATCGGGAGGATATGATTTTGCTGACGCCCTGAATCCGGACGACCGGCTCCTGCTGCATTCAATCCCCTCCTTCATGGACGAGCATATACCTCATGCCCGTTTCTCATATGCACATAGTGTATCATAATCTTTAGTATATTGTCCCGCAAACTGGGATTTCCCCTGACGTTTCCCTTCAACTACACACGCTTCACAGCATCCAAGCGGCATTTCACTCCGGTAGAATCCGGTGCGAAATACGTGATTGCCTCCATTGCCCTCTTCCTTCATTTCGACAGAGCTTCTAGCGACCGACACAATCATCCCACAACTGACACAGTAAAAGCGGCCCGTTTCGATCAATGATATTCCTTCCCCTCACAAGGAGCTTAGAAGTCCTTGTTATTTGTCGTTAGACGCTGAAAATTGATACATTTTGTATCTATCTCGTAATTTACTTGACACCGGGACTATTGTCAAGGCTTTACAGGCATAAAAACAAGTAAAACACAAAAAAAGCTCCATAAATGCGACAAAAGTCTCGCATTTACAGAGCCTCATGTAAGGTAAATGATACAATTCGGTGCAACGTATGGGTTAATATCATCATATCTGAGCTCCATTCTCTTTCACAACAATGCCCACGATGCGATGCCTGATCAGTCACTATTCTCGACCTGCGAGGTATCCTCATTTTTCTGATTTGGATAATACCAGAGTAAGGTCCACTCATCGCCATCCTCTACCAGATAACAGGTCTGCACAATATCGAATTGGCCAAAGGTACCTGCGTACTTCTGGGTGACCCGGATTCGGTAGGCTTCAGAAAATGGCTTAACGCCATCGATCACGGTTACATCAAACTCGCGCTCCGGCTTTTCCATCTCCAGTTCAAAGGTTTCCACGCCAAAATGCTGCATAAATATATGCGCTCTGTTCTGTACGTAAGCACTCTTGGGAAACCGTTCTTTCATGAGGGGATGAAAGAGTTCCCACGAACTGCCGAAGTCACCCGTCTGCTCATATTTGTAAAACTCTTCGGCAACAGCAGCAGCTTCATCCGATGTATCTGCCTGAAACAGATACGGAATGGTTCTGGCAATCAACCATAACAATATTACAATGATCGCGATGAACCCGATTTTCTTGAGCAAAACATTCCGATTCCTTCTTCGCAGCATGTCTCCGCCCTCCTTGTCCTCCATCCATATCTATGATGGAGGTCGGATAAGTAGAAGCATGTCTGCATATAGCATTTCCTGGGAAATCACTTGCTGTGAATGGACGTACGTTTTCCCTTTTTGATCCTTCGAATAATGGACTGAAGTCCTACATATATGGCAATCCCACAGCAGCCACCGAGCAAGTCTACTCCAACATCACGTATCGAGCTTGTCCGGTCCGGGCTGAACTGCTGAATATACTCATCAATGGAGGCTATGACAAACACCACAGCCAACGCAGAAACGATACTGGACACAAGGGATGTTCTCCTGTATCGGAACCCGCCGTACACAAGCATGGCGAGCACAGCGTATACAAATAAGTGTGCACTCTTGCGAAAGATGAACTCTGCAAAATCATACGGCCTCTGCTTCAGCGAATACTCATACTCCCCGTATGTGAATTGCACATCGGGAAGTGTAAAACCGATGTGCAATTTTTGAGACCATTTATGAAGCCAAGGCTGAATGTCTTGCTGTTGAGAGGATTGCGCAGACATGGACCAGATGACCATAATCCAGATCACAATCAACAGCAGAGCAATGAGAAATCCGTACGTTCTTCGAACATGCTTTTGTCTCGTGCGACCGGAGCCCTCCTCCATCATATTGATCTTCACCACTTTCATATCTCTCTCGTTATTCTATGGATCCGACATACATGCCTCTGCCATTTGTCCCTACATATACCTGACCATAGATTTGACGGTCTGCCACCATAATTTGCGGTTCATTGCCCAGCCCGATTCCATCACCTAAAGGACCTATATTGTTCCAGGTTGCCCCCATATCATCTGAACGGAAGAAGCCATTCACGTTATTTACGGTGCCATATACATAGACAGCTGGAACTAATTTACCTGGCTTCGCTTTTCCAAAGGCAAATAATTTGGAATTCTGCACACCCTGGATCTTGGAAAATGTAGTTCCCGAGTTCGTTGATGCATATAATCCATCGGTTCCCAGACTCACCCATACATTATTCGCAACGCCGGGTGCAGCCTCAACTTTAATGAAGCTTGTATTGATATCCGTATTAATAGGAAGGCGAACGGCATTCGCTTTGGACCAGTTGGCTCCTGCATCAGTAGAGCGATACAGATAACCGGCAGCATACATATAAAATTTATATCCATTGATGCGATCCGCAGCCAGTGGATGATTATAGGCGAAGACCATATTGCCCCCAATGGCCTGAAAAGGGGCTCCATTCATATTTTGCCATGTTGCACCACGATTCGTGCTTCTGACCGGATTACCTGTCTGAGGGTAATAGACAATTACATTCGGATTAATGGCCGAGTAAGCAACCCTCCCCAGGGTGGAGCCAGCCGGAACATTCATTGGAGTTACGGTAACTCCGTTATTGGAAGAGACAAATAAGCGAGTGGTCGTACCATACCAGTCACTGCTTCCGAGAAATATCATGTAATTCGGATTTGCCTCATGATAGTCAATACTCACAATTTCCCGCATACCTGAGAGCGGAATTTTATTAAGAGGGACATCGGTTACATTTTCATGTCTAAATCCGACCTGATCCGTTAAACCACTAAAGAATGAAACACCCTGAGGTGGTGTGGATGCAGTGAGTGCAACGACTTCTTCATGACCATCGGTAATGGCTTCCCAAGTACTCGCAGTATTGCCAGTCAATCCAGTAGTCCCATTGATATTTTCCGTCTTGTACACACCAAACCAGTCTGTAGCGTATACGGTGCCCGGGTTATGCGGATCGAACTTGATACTGGATGTCGCCGAGAAAAACATGTTGGGTGTCCACCAGGACGGTTTGGATACCAGCGTTTTGCTCACTGTTGTCCAACTCAGTCCGCCGTTTACCGAACGATACAGTGGCAGATTATCTCCACCTGTTCGAACGGCTGCCAGGATATGATTATCGTTAGTGGGATCGATCGTGATCCCATAATAAGAAGAATAACTGGAACTTGGCGTGATATTCGTCCACTGCACGCCATTGAACTTGTAGACCCCCTGATTATCAGTGGTCACATATAACGTTCCGTTCTTCGCCACCGTCATACGCGCAGGATATTCAGGACTTCTCCCGGTAAGTTGCCATGTGGTCTGCCCATTACTTCTTGGTGCTTTGCTGTAGACACCAATGCCTCGAACTCCTGCATACACAACCTGACCTTGTTTGGTCACCGGATTTAAACCATAGGCTACACTTCGTATACCCTCACCGGACAACCCGTTCGGTACATCCCACACCTTGCTCCACGTGGCTGCACCGTCACTTGAGGTGTACAATCCATCATATCGTGTACCAACGTGCAGGTAATTGGAGTTGGTTGGATTCACAGCAATGCTCTCTCCCATGGCACGATGGATATTTCCATTTGATTCATTCCGAAGATTAAGTCCGGTTCGAATCCAGGTCTCTCCTCGGTCTGTAGATTTCAGAATATCGCTTGGCCCCACATTCCCGTACTTCCCAGCAGCGATATATACAACATTGGGGTTTTGCTGATCCAGCGCAATGCCGTCCACACCGTACAGATTACTATCCTCATCTCCAAAATGATCAAGCAGTGGAACCCAATCTCCTGAAGATACATCCAGTCGATAGGCTCCTCCAACGTCAGTTCGAGCGTAAACCAGATCAGGCTCAGTTGGATGAATAACCACACCTGTAACGTACCCCCCACCACCAATGGGTATATTCTTCCACTGATAGCTTTGAGCTGATTGAACAACGTTTGTACTTGCAGGTATCATGATCATATACATTAGGAGCACAATCAGGGATAATTTCAATAGCCTGGAGATACGCATCTGGTTCACCGCCCTATCTAATCATTTTAAATGGTCTTCAATCATCTGATGTATTCTGTCTCGTTCTGATTGTTCCACGATATAGTAATACACTCCGTCTATCTTCTTGCCCGTGCCTTTGATCTCTACCGATTCAATATGATCCAGCACTGGACGATAATTGGAGAACATCTGCTTCATTTCATTAAAGGTAACGTCAGTTCTAACGTGAGCACTGACTTCGTCCAGCAACGTCTCCAGTTGTAACACGTTGGATACCTGAACCGTATTTTTTAACACCTGTTTGATAATCTCCCGCTGACGGTCATTACGCCCGAGATCGCCTTTCGGATCATCATAACGCATTCGCGAGAATCCCAATGCTGCTGCACCGTCCAAATGGATATTCCCCTGTTCGAACCGATAACCCTCATAGTCAAATGCGAACGGGTTATTCACGTCCACTCCACCTACCATATCGATGACCTGTGCAAACCCCTCCATATTCACTTTCATGTAGTAATGTATGGGAACATCAAGCAATTGTTCCACCGTTTGCACAGACATGTTAACACCGCCAAAGGCATAGGCATGGTTGATCTTATCCTCCGTGCCATGCCCAACAATACTTGTTCTGGTATCCCGAGGGATGTTAAACATAAGTACGGATCGTTTTGCAGGATTAACACTTAATACAATCATGGTGTCCGAACGCCCCCGATCATTGGAGCGCTCATCCACACCCAGAATCAAAGCATTGAAAGGTTCTTCATTCTCCATGTCCACCGGGAAATCTCCGCCGCCCCTCTGGTCGACAATAGATACCTGCTTAACGGGTTCCCGGGGTTCATACATTTGATCCGCCGCAGATTTAACATGCTGATACAGATACACCGAATATCCAATCATGACAACTGCAACAAGGGAAAGGGTACCTAATGTTATTTTGATCCCGCGTCTCATGGTATAGGCCTCCGTCAGATGACTGCCGTTTTTCTTCCATCGATATTGGTTAGACCTGGACGACCGACGGAGTAGTATTGAAAGGACGTGTCTCGGATCTGTTCTTCTCCGTAGATATTTCTTCCATCAATCAGAATGGGCTGATTCATATGCGCTGCCAAATCGGTCAGATTAACCTCCATGAACTCTTTCCATTCGGTCAGAACACAGAGTGCATCAGCGCCTTCCGCCGCGTTCATGGCACGATCCTCCCACGTAATGGATGGGGAATCCACCTCTTTGCGGAAGTTCTCGGTCGCGATAGGGTCATATGCCCGAATCACTGCTCCTTGCTCAAGCAAACGCTGAATAATCTCAATCGCTGGAGCATCACGAACATCATCGGTATCCGGCTTGAAGGCTAGCCCCCAGATTGCAATCTCCTTCCCTTCGAGTGAGCCAAGCGCGTCTTCCAGTTTGCGAATGACGTTGAAGCGTTGATCCTTGTTCACTTCCACTACGGACTTCAGCAGTTTGAAGTCATAATCCACATTACCTGCAATTTGAATCAGAGCTTGTGTATCCTTGGGGAAACAGGAACCTCCGTAACCAATGCCTGCCTTGAGAAAGGAGGCACCGATTCGTCTGTCATAACCCATGCCTTCAGCAACCCGGCTGACATCAGCGCCTACTTTTTCGCAAATGTTAGAGATTTCGTTGATAAAAGAGATCTTGGTTGCCAGAAAAGCGTTGGATGCATATTTAATCATTTCGGCAGAGCGAATATCCGTAACAATAATCTGATCGGTTAATGGCTGATGCAGCTCCTTCAACGTGGCAACTGCCCGATCGCTGTGTGTCCCAATGACTATCCGGTCAGGATACAGTGTATCCTGCACAGCGGTACCTTCTCGCAGGAACTCCGGTACCGATGCCATGTCAAATGGATGATTCGTCAAACTGCTGATCCATTCCTGAATGCGATCGTTCGTTCCGACAGGAACAGTGCTTTTAGTCATTATTATTTTATAATTATCCATAAAAGAACCAATTTCTCGTGCAACAAGCTCAATATAACTCAGATTCGCTTCGCCATTAGGCAGGGATGGCGTTCCTACCGCGATGATAATAATATCCGAACGGCTGATGGCATCCTGAATGTTCGTGGTGAAGGACAGCCTTCCCGCTTTCATATTGGCATTCATGATGTCCTTGAGACCCGGTTCATAGATAGGTACATGACCATCCGTCAACATATTCACTTTTTCCACATTATTGTCGACACAGATCACGTTATTTCCCAGTTCCGAAAAACATACGCCTGATACCAAACCCACATACCCTGTGCCAATCACCGTAATATTCATTCCATAATCTCCTCCATGTCCTAATGTGTTGGTTACGCGTGCTTCACATATGTCTGAACAATGTCCTGCCATTCGGTAGACACTCTAACGATATCTTCCTCAATCAGCTGACTGCCGATCTGTACTTCGATGATCTCCAGTTCCGTAACGGCTCTGACGGAATGAAGCATACTCCGGTCAATGACCACCGTATCTCCCTGCCCGATCATTCGGCTCTGCCCATCCAGAATCAATTCCCCTGTCCCCGATACAACCGTCCACACCTCATTGCGAAGCAAATGGTATTGATAACTCAGGTTTTTCCCGGCACTGATGCAGATTCGTTTGGTGAGAACTTCGCCGCCAGATTCGTTTCTTGTGTAATCCAGGACCCGGTAGCACCCCCACCTGCGCTCTTCATACATGGGACGTTGATCCTCGTTCTTCAAGATTTCCTTGATACGTGGACTAGCCTCTTTGTCGCTGACGAGAATGCCATCCGGACTTACGGCCACCACCACATTTGACAAGCCCAGTATGGCAACCGGAATGTTCAGTTCATTGACCAGGTGCGTATTCAGGGAATCTCCTGTAATCCATCCTTTTCCTACCACCGAAGTTCCCATCTCTTCCGTGAGTGTGTTCCATGTGCCCAGGTCTTTCCAAAATCCGTTATAAGGAATGGCAATAATCTGATTGGCTCGCTCGACAACCTGGTAATCAAAACTGATCTTGTTCAATCTTCCGTATTGCTTCAGCATCTCGTCATACTGGATCGGCAGTTCCATCTCAATCAGCAAATTTAACAAATAACCCAGCTTAAAAGCAAAAACCCCGCAATTCCATAATGCGGCCTGCTCCATCATGAGGACCGCATCGGATTCGCAGGGTTTTTCCTGGAACTTCGCTACATTCACGTATTCATTGTTATTTTCACTGGAAGTTTGGGATTGTGGGATGATGTATCCGTACTTCTCTGACGGATACGTCGGCACAACACCCATTAAGGCCAGATCGGCACCTGACTTATCGAGCATCTCCGGCAAGGTTGCCAGCACTTCGAAGAATTCTTTTTCAACAAAGGGATCTACCGGCAACACTGCAATCGTCTCATTCAAACTCACACTCTCTACGGAATACAGATAGGAGGCTGCCAGTGCAATGGCAGGAAACGTATCTCTGCGCTCAGGCTCCACGACCAGTCTCACATCGTCTCCCAGCTGAGAAGTCAGAATCTCGACCTGTGGCAAACTGGTTGCGATGAGCGCCTCTGATGCAAGTCCGGCATGATTCAGCTGTCGCCATACCCGTTGTACCATGGATTCCGGACTTCCTTCTGGCCCATGAAGCACTTTAAGAAATTGCTTGGACCTGGAATCATTGGATAACGGCCAGAGACGCTTGCCAGAACCACCGGATAACAGAATGCTTCTCATAGGGCTGCACCATCCGACAATACGACCTTGCTTGCTGCCTTGCCGGTCTCCGCTTGTTTGTTATATGTGCTGGTCTGATTGGATTCAAGTCTGCCTGCTGGATTGCTCTTGGTCCAGGCTGCATAATAATTCGAGTTCTTGCCATATGAATTATCCAGCAGGATGTTCGGTTGATCCAGAAGACAGGCCAGAATATGTCCATGCAGACGGGAGGTTGTGATGGTTCGGTATTTATTGAATTCCTTAATGGCCGTATGTACCATCCGATCAGAGTATTTGTACCACAACCAGCGGGCGAAAGAGCTGCCTTTCCCTGACTTCAACCGGGATGTAATCATGCGAATAATCTTCCGGTCTACCCGGTTGTACAATGTCTCCCAGTCTTTAAACGTAGCCTTGGGTCCACTGACGGATTCGTAATGCACCTGATTCTGAGTCTTCTCAATGTCTTTACGGAAGAAATACAACATCTCTGCTGTGGGCTTGCTCTTGGACTTCAAAGGCCACAATTGATGCGCCATATCCGGGGATAGATACACATTGGTTTGTTGAAATTCTTTACTGGCTATCTCATAAGATAAGGTATCCCGGACAAAAAAGTGCACATCCTTATGACGGCTAAATACCTGGGCTGTCTTTTTCAATTCAATATCACTTTTATAAAACATCGTCTGAGGCAGAATCACAATCCGGTGATTTGGATGCTGGGCAATCATTCGTTCTCTCAATTTCTGATGGGCAGGGTACAGATCACCAAAGTTACCTCCACCGTGCAACACAATCGTGATGCCTTCCGGAACCTTGAGAGACAAAGGGCAATCCAGAATGCTGTATCTGGCACGTACTTGAATATCATTGTCCCGGAAGAAAGCCTCAGTACCTTTCATAATCAACAAGTCGCCACCATTGCTATGCACCGGGTAATCCAGATAATAGATTTCGGTACGCGGTGGAATGACCTTCAAAATCTGACGTAAATGTCCCTTCAACTCTTCCATTGGATGAATATTGTTAGTGCCCAGCATCTCCATCTCCTCCTTGGGTGACTCTTCTTCTTTTTTTGTTTAACCGTTCATAGAGAAACGGCAGATCTTCCTTGTCATAGAACATCGCGGCGAACTTCACCTTGAATACAATCTTCATCGCGGCCACAGTGACTACCATGCGTACAATGGACCCGATCAATAAGGCAATCGCAATTCCGTTGAGCCCCCATAGCGGGGTGAACACAAAGAACAAGGCCACCGTCACCGAGAGTGCAATAAGCTGTCTGATCATCACCAGCCCTGGCCGACCAAGCGCATTGAATGCAGATGCCAGAATCCATGAACCCCCACCAATAATGCATTCCACAGCCAAAATATAAAATGCGACACTCGCTTCCAGGAATTCGGAGCCAAACAGAAGACCCATCAGATAGTTCCCCACAAACATGGTTGGTATCACAATGATCATCATGACCATGAGCGAGATACGAAAGGCTCTGCCGACCGTTCGAATAATCTGCTCTTGGGGCAATCCGGTCACCTTCGGAAAAACCACATTGCTAATCGCTGTTTGAACAGCATTGTAGATTCTTGATAACGCAAATACGACGGAATACAATCCAAAATCACGCGGGGTGAGCAAAGCCAAAATAATGATTTTATCAAACTGGGTATACAGCGTTCCTAACAATTCAACGCCATACACCTTGCTGCCATAACCAAAAAGCTTCTTGGCTGAACTCTTGTCCACCCGATCCTTGAACCATCTCAGTCTCAATTCATTGCGATTGGCATAGATAGCCCATGCCACCACGGAGAAGCTGGTTACAAAATAGATCGCAGCCGCAAGCTGAATGCTCAGCATGCCCAGGCCCCATAACACAAAAAGCCCGCCTACATTAAACAGGGGGATCATTAACCGAATGCCATTATAGACAGCGAATTTCTCCCGACTCTGCGAGAGGGCTGATATGAGGTTGATGACAATGAGAACCGGAACGGTAGCAATCGTATACCATCTGGAGATCTGCACAACCTCCGGCGGGAAGCTGGAGAGCCAGAAGGGTAATCCGAACCAGGCCACGATACCAATGATAATGCACACCGGAACCTGAAAAAGAAAGCTTAACCGAACATACTGCGCACTCTTCTCGGTTGCGCTCTGTTTGATGTTATAAATGATAGACGTGGGCAGTCCGAAACCGACCAATCCGGTTAATAGCGCAGGCCAGAACAGGATGGCCGAGAATGCGCCTTTTCCCTCTACACCGAACATGCGTGAGGTCAAAATGGAAGACAGCATCGTCAGTGTCATGACCAGCAGATTGGTCCCACTTGTCTGAAATATGGCACTCATTAAGCCGTTTCCTCTGAATACTTTGCGAAGTGCAACTTGCGCCATAGCGATCCTCATCCCTTACTGTTTTGACGAAGCGACCCAACGATCATGCCGTTTCGGTAACATACTTTGGCAAGCTGACGTGTAAACCGATCTGCATTATAGATGTAGATCAGAGAGGTTGTGATCCCTTGCGCCAGCTTAATGCCATGTTTGGCTGTCCGCACAACACCACGATCCTGATCCCGAATGGCATCACTCACACCCTGCCAATAGATTCGGCGCAGAAACCAGTTCTTCGTTGTTCGCTCTTTGGCTACTTTATGTTGTACCGCGCCATACGGCGTGTAATATACCTTGAACTTTGTCCGTATTCTGGCAATTAACTCACTCTCCTCACTGGAGAGAAGATTGTTCCCCACTCTGCCAAGATCTTCACGGAAGGGAGCCAGTTGATCAAAAACGGATAAACGAAAAGCCACATTTGCACCAAATGGAATATATGGGCTTTTCATTTCAGTGACTTCATCTGCAAAATCCAGAATGGTGAACAGTGATCTGTTCTCGGGTGGAATCCACATGGGTTCTGGTACTTCCCAGATCGGATCAATCTTGCCACCGACACAACCGATATTTTCATTCATCTCAAACACACTAACGATCTGGCGAATCCAATCCCTGCAAGCAAAGGCATCATCGTCAAGAAACAGGATATACTCGCCTCGCGCCTCATGAATGGCCCGGTTACGGGCTACAGACAGGCCTTGCTTTTCTTCCAACACATACCGGATCGAATGGTTCTCATGCTGCAAGATGGTTTGAAGCACGATTTCCCTTGTGTTGTCCTTTGAATTGTTATCAATGAGTATGATCTCATAGTCGTTGCTTGCGTAATTCTGTTGTATTGCACTTCGTATCGCCTCTACCGCATCATGTGCACGGTTATACGTACAGATCGCGACGGTTACCTTCATCATTTCATCCCCATATTTTTCAATTAGGTCCACCCTTTTCATCTGCACTAACTGGAGTACAGGGTAAGTGTCCTTTGGGCAATCACTGGCCAATCCAGCCGCTCTAACGCTTTGACAAAACCACTGCCTTGCTGAAACTCCGATTGTTTTAAACGGATCATATTCATCGCTTTGAGGAGTCCATCCGGATCCGAAGGTTCATAGAGTACCGCACAATCTTCGGGCAGGTATTCCTCCAACAAGCCAATTCGTGGTGCCACCACCGGTTTACAGAAGGTTAATGCCAGAATCGCGCTACCAGAAGTTGCAATTTGCTTGTATGGAAGAATGATGGAATCGACCGCATCAAAATAGTCCGAATATTCATCATCTTCAATAAAATGAAAATGGGTATGAATATGTCCGCTCTCGAGAAATTCTTCACCGAGATCGTAGTCCTTCACTTTTTTACCGGCAATCAACAAATGGGCTTGATCTGATTCCAGCTCCTTGAATGCCTCCAGCAAATCATCCACGCCCTTGTACGGCGATACCTGACCGAAAAACGCATACACATAACTATCCTCCGGAATGCCAAACCGGGAGCGGATATTCACGCCTTTTCCCTGATAAACTCCCTTGTAGTGTCCATGCGGAATAACTTCAATCCGGCTGGAATCAATCCCAAACGTCGAGCAGATCTCAGAGATCAAGGGTTTGCCCATGACAATCAGCTTGGAGCAATTTCGAACCAGTATTTTTCTCATCCAATAATCGAAACGCGTTTTACCGCTGTTGTGAGGCCAGATGTTGTGCACCGTCCAGAACAATTTGGCCCCGCGCAAGCGTGCAAAACAAATCATCAATACATATAGAATGGATTTGATTACTGTGGACAGCACGGATGAACCTCTGTAATAAAAGCTGGGCCAATGAAAATGCAGCACATCATTTTTTCTCAGTTTGATTAGATCTTTTTTGGTAAACTGTTTTACTTCCCATCCCTTGTTCTCAATGGAATCGGATAACAGCTCATTGAATTTATTGTTCTCAATCATCTTGGGCAGCATATACACCGTCGGATTTTCCATCCAGGCACCTCTTACTTTAGTTTCATTCGCACAGGTTCCTCTGTATACGTTCCAACTGCGCGCCTTGCATGAAATCTCATCAGAAACCCTTGCATCATAATTTTGGTATTACGCTTGAGCAGCACCCAATCTTTCCACCAGGGATACAGCGACAGTGCTTTTTTCAAATAAACGTTATTGCGAAGTGTATTTCTCGACCATTCCAGCATTCGATAGTGGTGTAACTGACGACGTTTCTGTTCCTTGGACATATCATTGTAGTATTTCAAAATAATCTTGCGTTGGCCTTTGTACTTGGCCGTTGTAGAGGTTGAAATGCGCGGCCCATTATGGATGTTGATATCCACCAGCGGTTCTTTCACATTCACAGCGATGTAGCCTCGTTTCAAAATCCGAAGATAAAAGTCATAATCCTGGGCGGATGTCAGATTCTCATCGAATCGAACTTCACGGGCCAACGAGGTAAGTACCATGATTTTGGAGGTTTCCCCGATCCAGTTGAATGTAAGAAGATCCTCATACCGTACAACATCACGAGGCTCCACCGACAATTTCCGTTTGACCACCTGATGCTGCTCATTCGTATATGCGAGATATTTGCTGCAAAAGGTAAAGGATTCCTTGGTCCGCTCCAGCACTTCCGCCTGGGTTTTAATTTTGTCAGCCATCCATTCATCGTCATCATCCAGGAATGCAATATACTTGCCATTGGCATGGGATATCCCCACATTCCGTGCATGGTTGGCTCCTTTGGGATACGGAACCCGGATGTACCGAATGCGTGAATCTTCCCGGGTCCAAGCCTGACAGATTTCCGGCGTCTGATCTTCTGAACCATCATCTACTATGAAAATCTCCAGGTAGGGATGTGTTTGCTCCTGTACACTTCTCAACGCATTTTTCAACAACTCGGCCCGATTATGGGTCGTAATGATGCAAGATACCAACGGGTTCATTTCATCACCTTTTCCTGTTCACTAGGATACCTTCACTTGAAGTGCATCATATATTCCTGACAATCTGCCTACGAGAAGATTCATATCGAACTTATCCGATATAATCGCTCTGTTATGTGAACCCATTCTTGCTCTAACCTCTTCATCCGTGATGAGATATTCCAGCGCTGAGGTTAGCCCGTGCACATCTCCCGGCTCGATTAACAGCCCATTATGACCGGATGTAATCACTTCGGGGATGCCTCCGACGGTGGTCGATATAATGGGCAAGCCACAATTCATTGCTTCAAGTATGGCCATAGGTAATCCCTCATGATAAGAAGGCAGGACCAATAGATCCGCTTCCCGCATCAGCTTTTCCTTTTGCTCTCCGTTAATCCAGCCGAGTACGTTGACACTGTCCTCAATTCCATACTGCTGTACAAGTGCTTTGACTTCTTCAACTTCGCCATCCCCTGCCAGATTGAAGTTAGCTGTAACGCCCAGTGCCTTCAATTGCTGAATGGACTGAAGCAGATCGTAGACTCCTTTTCGCTCACCCAGTCTGCCCATGAAGAGAGCATTAACGGCCGCCTGTTGTTCTCTGACAAACGGTTCTTTGACAAAGACCCCGTTATAAAGAACCTCGATGGATGTCTCTGGCACAATCGTAGCAAAGTATTCTTTCCACGTTTGAGACAAGACAATCAACTTATCTGCCTGATTCAGAATATAGTGACAATACTTGCGCTGCAGAGCGAATTGATTGTAGAAATCGTCAAAGCTGGCCGCATGAATATGCAGAATGACTGACTTACGAAACAACTTTCTAGCCGTTAGCAGGAATAGAGACTTCCGATAAAAGCTGCCGTTGTTCGCCATATGAATGTGAACAATATCCGGTTTGAACGTGTACAGCTTCATCCAGAATTGAATGAATCCCCGTATAAAAATAAGCAGCCGTGAGAACATGCTGCCTGTGATATACGTTTCGACCCGCTGCATGGCATACATTTCAGAGATGGAAGAATCCTCAATGTTTTTGATGACACTCACAATTCCGCCCATATCCTTTAAGGATGATCCAACAACCAATACTTTTGGTTTCATGATAGACTCCTTTTTTCATGGTTAATCTTCAGAGCACTTACAGACTATTTACGTAATTTTTAATGGACGAGATCAGATCAGACTGTTTTCTTACATAAGGCTGGAACGTCAGCTCCTCTATGCAAGGAACTAGTTTTTGCAATTCAGCCTGACTCTCCGCGACGGCCACATAGCCGTTATCCTGAAAAACCTTGGAGATCTCAAGCTGATGGTCATCCACATGCTCGCCCCATTCTTTCCGGCGTGGAATGACAATAACCGGCTTGCCGCGTTCAAGAGAATTCGTGATGGAGCCAACACCCGCATGAGAAATAATGCATCTGCTGCGCTGTACATATTCATTCATCTCTTCCTGCGTGAGGAAGGGAATTGCAGTGAAGTTTCGCGGCTGATACGCCGTATAACCTGATTGGGCGACAACCTCTTCTACAATAATGCCCGCCTCAATCGCCTCGTCAATAAGCTCAAACATCCGATTAAAGGGAAAGCGCTGGGTTCCAACGATAGCAAATATCAAAATAAAGCCCCCCTATACTTCGCATTGGGATAGCTATCCTGCAACGTTTCCCATTGAATGAAGAACTCATCCGAGATTTTGTACATCAACCTTCCGGTTGCGCTGGAGGAATAGATTTTGGCATAACTTTCGATATAAATCAGCTTGGCACCGAAGATTTTACCGATGAGGCAAAAAGGATATGTGGCCCCTGCCCCTGTCGTAATGATTACCTTTGGACGCTCGCGCAGATATAAAAAGAATGACTTGAAAATATTAGCCATAAAAATCAGCAAAAACATTGCATTCTTACGCTCTTGCTGCATTAAGAAATATACTTTGCCCTGAGACGAATCTACTTTTCTGCTTTTGTTCTTCTCGGTAATGAGGAAATAATCATGTTCTTCAACCGCAGGAATAATTTTGGTTAATTCATCAAAATGACCGCCTGTAGAACTGATCAAACAGACCTTCATGTTCTAATCTCCTTTGAAAAGGATACGTCCTTGGCTCGCTGTACCTGGATATCCACTTCTGCTTCAACCCCTGACTTGGAATGGACTCCATTTCCCGTAGCATATAACGCGTTCAGGAAGATACAGAATGGAGCAATCAGATGAACCGTGGACAGAGTATTGTCAAAAAAGGAATAGGTCAGGAAACCGATAATCATACCAGCAAAATACAACCGGATCATGCCGCTCAACCGGAAGTACACAGCCCGGAACACCAGAAGCAGCGATAGAAACAACAGAATGGCTCCAACTAACCCGCCATCGTAATAAAAACGGATGTATTCATTATGCGGAACAACGAAGCCAGAAAAGATACTTCCATCATTAGCTACGAGAGTTGAGCCGAGCCCACGTCCAAATATCGGGTACTCATTCGCTTTCTCAATGAAATAACTCCAGGCTACATCCCTTCCCGACAACCCTTTGCTCTCTGACCTCATCTCATAATTGTCCCACTGCGCAATCACCATATAGGTCACAGCCACAACAAACAGAATGAGAGGAATGATGGCACTGACTTTGCCTTTGATGAAAGCTTTCAGTTGATCAAAAAGATAGACCAGAATAATTGGAATAAGCGCAATAAGTGGCCCCCTTGTTCCCGTCTGGACGAGAATGACCAGATGTGCCAAGGTAAGCATGTAATACAGTACAACCTGATGGCCTTGCTTGATCTGAATCAGGCAAACGCAGATCGAGATAAAACACAACATGGCCAGATGCGCGGCGATGTTAGCTCCCTGTAATCGGGTTACGCCCGACATCTCCAGGTTAGTAATGGACAATATGCCGGCGAGTTGCAGAATATAACCACCAGCAAGACTGAACAACGGCAACCATGCGAGTACACGTATAATTCGTTGACTGATCTCTCTTGAAAAATGGGGCATCAGCAACAAAAAAGGAACAATGACACCCAGAAAAGCCTTAAATGGATCGAGCGGACTAACCTTGCTGGGCAGATCAGATAGAAAATAACTTTCCACAAATAAAAACCCAATCGCCAGTGCAGGATAGATCAGATCTTTTCGAATACCAAAGCGTAAAAAAAGAGAAATGACAAAACCCAGGATCGCCAGCTTGTAGAAGGACAGCGAATCCAGTCCTGCCAGATGAATGCTAAATATCTTATCAATGGACAATGAAAAACTTACAATGAGAATCATAAAGATCCAGCTGGGCTGTTTAATATAAACGCCCAGCAGAATTACAGCTATAAGTGCAACAACCGAAACTAACGGAAGATAGATTGCTGCAAAGACGATTACCAGTGAAAAAAGAATGATATTAAACGACTTCATATTTAATGCAGCAAGTATACCGGTCTTTTGCATATCTGCTATGCCACCTCAAAGCCAGAATCGTGTTTCAAAACGCGTCCTTCGAACCTACCAGCACCTTGAACGTTCTGAAGATAATTTTGATATCCACCATCATGCTGCGTTCACGGGCATACGTCAGATCCAGCTCTACCATTTCTTCAAAACCAACACTATTTCGACCGCTGACTTGCCATAATCCCGTACATCCCGGAATCATCTGCAGGCGTTGTCTGTCATAGGAGGTGTAGTTCTTCACTTCTCTGGGCAGAGCCGGTCTCGGTCCAACGAGACTCATCTCTCCTCTGAACACGTTCCACAACTGAGGTAGCTCATCCAGACTGGTTTTCCGAATAAACTTGCCAATGCGGGTAATGCGGGGGTCATTTTTCATTTTGAACATATTCCCGTTCACTTCATTCTGATCAATCAGCTGTTCCAGCAGATCTTCCGCATTGGCAACCATGGATCTGAATTTGTACATATGAAACTCTTTCCCATTCTGTCCGACCCGTACCTGACGAAAAAAAACAGACCCCTGAGGGGCCTCGATTTTGATCAGTATTCCGATGACCGCAAACAAGGGGCACAAAATGATCAAACCTATGAAAGAACCCAGCAAATCGAGCATTCTTTTCATAAATAGATACACTTTATCCGCATTTTGTCCTGACAACGTTGATGCATTGTACCCCAGACTTGGGTCCATAACAATCTCCGCTTCCTTCGTTTGGGGAGATGGACTCATTCAAACTCCCCCCCGGCTGCATGTTCTACCGACTCTTTTTCCAGAATCTGTTGCAGAGCTTGCAGCATTGGAATTCTAAGTTCCTGTTTTTGCAGAGCGAAGTCGATGGTTGTCAAAATGAATCCCAGTTTCTCGCCTACGTCATAACGTACTCCTTCGAAATCGTAAGCATACACTCCTTGTGTCTCATTTAAACGCTGAATCGCATCTGTTAATTGAATCTCTCCCCCTTGACCAATCTCTTGTTGTTCCAGATGTTCGAAAATCTCTGGACTCAGTACGTATCTCCCCATAATCGCCAGGTTGGAAGGCGCTGTGCCTTGGGCAGGTTTCTCTACGAACCTGAGAACCTCTGTCAAACGGCCATCCGATTGAAGCGGGTCCACAATACCGTATCTGTCTGTTTGTTCAGCAAGTACGGTTTGTACGCCAACAATGGAATGTTGAACCTGATCATATTGATCAATCAATTGTTTGGTGCATGGCACTTCCGATACGACGATATCATCTCCGAGCAACACGGCAAAAGGTTCGTCACCGATAAAGTTACGTGCACACCAGACAGCATGACCAAGTCCTTTGGCCTCTTTTTGTCTTATGTAGTGGATATCCACGTTAGAAGATTTGCGGACCTCTTCAAGCAAGCCCAGCTTCCCTTTTTCCAGCAAGTTGTGTTCCAGTTCAAAAGCATTGTCGAAATGATCTTCAATCGCGCGTTTCCCTTTACCGGTTACGATGATAATGTCTTCAATTCCAGAGGCAATGGCTTCCTCAACGATATACTGTATAGTTGGTTTGTCCACAATAGGGAGCATTTCTTTGGGCATCGCTTTCGTGGCTGGCAAAAAACGTGTACCCAGTCCAGCTGCAGGAATGATTGCTTTTCTCACTTTTTTCATAAATACCACCCTATCCTCTATTTTTTTAGTTTGATAAAAGTTGAACAAGGGCATCTAACCCGCCCTCACGTCATACCTTCGACGATTAACGTCTAAGGTTCACTGAACCCACAGCATGACCGAGTGCCTACAGTGATAAAGGTGCAGTAGACATTACCTGTTTATTGGGAAACATTGGATCGAACGTTACTTCTCTCCGTACCCCACCGGAACTGCAACGTTTTTGATATTGTTGAGGATTGCGCCCAGGATTCGTGCATTTACATGCTCCAGAGCTGCCTTGGTCTTTTTCACTAATTCCTTCTTAACCTTGCCTGAGTTCACGACCAGCAGGACACCATCACACAGCGAACTCACGATGAGTGCGTCCGTTACCGCGAGCACCGGTGGTGTATCAAACATGATGACATCATATTGATCCTCTAACTTCTCAATCAGCTTTTTCATCCGGTTGGAACCAATCATTTCGGAAGGATTCGGCGGAATTGGGCCAGAAGTGAACAATTGGAGATTATCGATATAGCTCTCTCTGAGCACTTCCTCCACACTGTACTGATTGGACAGCACACTACTAAGACCAATATGATTGGGTACGGAAAACACCTGGTGCAAGGATGGATTACGCAGATCTGCATCGATTAGCAGAACTTTTTTGCCTTCCTGGGCATAGGTTACCGCCAGGTTGCTAATGGTTGTGGTCTTGCCTTCGCCGGATTCAGCCGAAGCTACCATGATCTTTTTGATATGATTATCGATTGAGGAGAACTGAATATTGGTCCGTAATTTACGGTATCCCTCCGAGATTTGAGATTTGGAGTTAAAATAGGTCACCAGACTGTTATTTTCATTGGTTAGCCGCGACATATTTGCCATCCCCCACTTTCTGTTGAGATACGTAATTTTTCGTATTTTTCAGATCATCTTTTTTCATTTTGGATATCACCGTAAGCACAGGCAGACCCAGCTCTTTTTCAAGTTCGGTCTCCGATTTGAAGGTGTCATCCAGATAATCCATCAGGAATACAAGTGCAATCGCGAGCACAAGACCTGCGAACAGGCTGACAATGATGCTTAATGTGGTTTTCATATTGATTGGAGATGCGTTACTATCCACTTTTGCTTCACTGAGGATAGCCACATTATCGATTTTCATGATTAGGGGGATTTGAGATTGGAACACGTTGGAGATGGCATTGACCGTTTTTGCGGCTTTTTCGTAGGTAGTCCCTTGTACAGTTATGCTCATCACTTGGGATTCGCTGGCTGTAGAGACGGAGGTGCTATTCATGAGCTGTGCTGAGGTTAAGCCCAGGTCTGGATACGTGGTAGCCACTTTATCCATAATGGCGGAAGATTTAATAATTTCTCTGTAGGAGTTAATGAGTTTGATATTGGTTTGAATCATGCTGAAGTCCATCATCGCCTGGCCTTGAACGTTAGAGGTCTGGTTCACGATAAGCTTGGAACTTGCCTCATAGATGGGTTGGGTGAAAAATATGCTTTTAACCCCTGCACCCACACCGGCTATCAAAGCAATTGCAACAATCAACCACAGCTTCTTTTGTAAAAGTCGAAAATATCCTTTCAGTTCCACTTTCATTCCTCCTATACGTTGTGATCTATCCTATGTAACTACCAGATGGACAGCAGCCATTTGCGAGGTTTCCAGCGTTCAGTGACCAGACACGAATTGGATAAAATGTGCGACGCATTCTCTGCCAGCCTTTTAACGGCCTCAGCTCCAAAACGACGCTCAATCACCCGCTCTCCTTCACTTATGGCAAATGTCCTTTTGCACGTATCATGTGCATCTGATGAAATGAAATGAAACCCGTTTTCTTTGCAAAAATGAAAACACCACTGCCGAACTTTCCGTCCGAAAAGCCCAGTGAAAGATTGAGCCGTAAGCTGACATAGTCCGCCTTGACGCAAGTAATCAGCCAACAATTTTGGCTTCTTCAAAATGACACGATTGCGTTCCGGATGAGCAATAATAGGGGTAATTCCCGCTATTCGTAATTCATGCAGTATCCTGGGGAACTGTGAGGGAATATGACTAAAGGGCAGTTCCAGCAACATGTAACGACTTCCGGCGAGTGTGCAGCACTTTCCTGCATATAAGTCTCCAATCAGGTTGTCATGCACCCTGATCTCCTGTCCGGGACGGATCTCCAGGCGAATGTTACGTCTGCGAAGTTCTGCATGAAGCAGGTTCACGGCCTGATTGACCACCATCGGTTCATTGTTGTATTGCCCGTTCAGGTGATGCGGAGTAGCAATAATGGAGGTGATTCCAGAAGCTGCCGCCTTCTCAGCCATCGCAACGGACTGCTCCATTCGAACAGGACCATCATCCAGACCGGATAATATGTGGCAGTGCATTTCAACCATATCCAAACTTCCTGAAATAGTATGAGCCCCCTCGCCCCTTTATTCATTGCGCAAATGCTTTTGGTGTTAAAGAACTAATGCATAACGCTATGAAATATAGTAAAATGGCGTTAAGTACATGTTTTGTTCAGAAAATGTTAAGAATCAACTTGGAATTATATGGTGAAATCAATGTAATGATAGGGTTTCTGCAGAGCTTTCTGCTCTGTTGCCTTTTCATACTGAAAACGGGAAACCGCGGGAAACTGAACTTCAGTAAGCATTGTGTTTAACTGTCCAGTTATATATAGTTTCTGTTCGTGCTGAATATGCAAGTTTGAATGATACATTGTGAGCTCTCCGAAGGGCTGTTTCCATTGCAACCTTGCGTGAAGTCTTACACATACATGATGATCTTCAACATCCAAACCAATGAGCATTTCTGATGATACTGGCAAGTTCAGGTCGCTCAGGAAGGTGATTGCGTGAGTGTCCATTCCAAGTAACAGAACAGGGCGTCTTTTGCGGTCTACCATTTTCCCATGAAACTCCTGAATGTACATATGGACATTTAATTTCATATCAGCCCATTCCTGAATTATTGAATACATGGTTTCATTCCTTTAGAATGGATTAGCCAACATGGACTGCCTCTACTTCCTTCTCACAGGTATATGGTCTAGGCAATAAGGAGATACTTAAAATATCCCAAATGATACATTTTGTAACTCCATATGTCCAATTTACGATACAATACGTATCATGTCAAGCGGTATTTGGACATGGTTCTTTTGATTTACGACAATTTGAGATGTCCTTAGACAGACCTATTTACAAATGGAAATGGGTTAAAGGAAACACATGAGGAGTTACTCTTTTTGCAGGAAAGCTGCCCTGATCAAAAACTTGGCTCAGGATTGTTTCAATATATATTTGATGTCGTTCAGGGGGAAATAGCTTATGAGCTACGGAAATCGCATTGCTGAATTACGGGAACAGCGGGGACTTACTCAAGAAGAACTTGCGAGCTCCATTCATATTACCAGAGCTGCTCTCTCCCACTACGAGAAGAACCGACGTAAACCGGATTTCGAAGTGTTAACGAGACTTGCTGACATCTTTGATGTGTCTATCGATTATCTTATAGGGCGTACCAAGCAAAGTGATGTCGTGATGGATGAAGACGTACGTGAATTCGTGGATACCTTGGAGTTATCGGACAAAGAAGTGTTAGAACGCTTTGATCTGATGATTGATGGGAAGCCCTTAACAGAAGAAGAGGCACGTCGTTTTATCGCGTTTGTACGAATGGAACGCAGCATGGACTAAACCCGAAAAGAGGACCCAGTGCCCGAGAAATGATATCTCTGGCTTCTGGGCTTTTTTTTGTGTCCTGATTCCCCTCCATTCCATGGTGATCTGTTGTGTCAAGGACGCTTGTTGTTGACGGAGGATACGAAATGGTTCCAACGCTCCGGGTCGATTCCGCATTGCAGTAAAACTTTCATGATGTCCATCTGGGTTGCTTCGACTTGTTTCCCTGTCGGCCTACGATCGTCCCTGTTTGGATGCTTCATATTCATTCCGCTAACCTCTCTTATCTATATACTTTCCCTGCCCTCCAAAACTAGCCTTATTATACTTGAGAACGTTCCTCGATGTTGTCGTCTCATGGCGATAACGTTTTTTCAAGGGGTTCTAATTTTGTCGAAAGCCAAATAGGAGCTATATGGCGCCAGAATGGCAACCATATAGCTCCTATTACTTAATACAACCTGTTCATGCACTTCCACCTGTGAACAAGGAGGTTATTTAGCCCCCAGCACGTGCAAGTTCACGCATATTCGCTTCAAACGCTGCAAGCAGTGCTGCTTCTCCAGTCAAGCCTGTAGCCTGAACCCGTTCAATCTGCTCTGTCATACGCTTGAAGTCCTTCGGAATAACCCGAACGAACTGGTTCACTGCATCTTGCCAGTTATCCAGAATGCGCTGACCAACAGCACTTCCTGTATTGCCAACATGACGTTGAATCATGCCTCGCAGATCTGCACTTTCGGCCACATCTTCGATACGCTCCAAAAGAACCATTTCCAGATTACAACGATTCAGGAATGTGCCTTCCGGATCATACACATAGGCAATACCTCCGGACATCCCTGCTGCAAAGTTACGACCTGTATCGCCGAGTACAACGACACGTCCACCCGTCATATACTCACAACCATGGTCGCCTACACCTTCAACGACGACTTTGGCGCCCGAGTTACGTACAGCAAATCGCTCACCCGCAATCCCACGGATATACGCTTCACCGCTTGTTGCCCCATAGAGAGCCGTGTTACCGATAATGATGTTATCTTCGGCCACAAACGTTGCTTTCGGAGAAGGCATCACGATCAGTTTACCTCCGGACAGTCCTTTACCTACGTAGTCATTGGAATCCCCTTCAACGGTCAAGGTCATGCCTTTAGGTACAAAGGCCCCAAAGCTTTGTCCGGCAGAGCCGACAAATTTGAATTTAACCGTATCTTCAGGCAGTCCTGCGAGTCCATATTTACGTGTGATCTCACTACCCAAAATGGTACCTACTGCACGGTTAACGTTCGTAATTGGAAGTACCGCTTCAACCGGTTGACCGGATTCAATAGCAGACTGTGCCAGTGGCAGCAATTGCTGCATATCCAGCGTTTCTTCCAATTGGTGGTTCTGATGCTGTGTGCGGTAACGTGCAGAACCTTCCGGCATTTCAGGCACGTGCAGCAATACAGACAGATCCACACCTTTTTTCTTCCAGTGATCTACGGCTTCTACCGTTTCGAGGCAATCTGTACGTCCAACCATCTCCTGAATGGTACGGAAACCAAGATCAGCCATGATCTCACGCACATCTTCAGCGACAAATCGCATGAAGTTAACCACATGAGCCGGATCACCCATATAATTTTTACGCAATTCCGGATTCTGTGTTGCTACACCAACTGGACAGGTATCCATTTGACAGACACGCATCATGATACAGCCAAGTGCAACGAGTGGTGCTGTAGAGAAACCATACTCTTCAGCTCCAAGCAAGGCTGCAATCACCAAGTCACGGCCATTAAGCATTTTGCCATCTGTTTCGAGGACGACACGATCACGCAGATTGTTCAGCATCAACGTTTGATGTGTCTCGGCAAGCCCCAGTTCCCACGGCATACCCGCATGACGGATCGAACCTTGCGGTGATGCACCTGTACCACCGTCATAACCGCTGACGAGGATAATATCGGCACGTCCTTTGGCTACACCTGCTGCAATGGTACCCACGCCAACTTCGGATACAAGCTTCACGTTGATCTCCGCACGTGGATTGGCATTTTTCAAGTCATAGATCAGTTCTGCCAGATCCTCGATCGAGTAGATATCGTGATGCGGCGGTGGCGAGATCAGGCCTACACCCGGTGTTGAACCACGGACTTCAGCAACCCAAGGATACACTTTGCGTCCTGGCAGTTGTCCACCTTCACCCGGTTTTGCTCCCTGTGCCATTTTGATCTGAATTTCGTCGGCATTAACCAGGTAGTTGGATGTAACACCGAAACGTCCCGATGCTACCTGTTTGATCGCACTGCGACGGGAATCCCCGTTGCTATCTTTAATGAAGCGAGCCGGATCTTCTCCACCTTCACCCGTATTGGATTTACCTCCAACACGGTTCATAGCAATCGCAAGATCTTCATGCGCCTCTTTACTGATTGAACCGAAGGACATTGCACCCGTTTTGAAACGACGCATGATATCTTCTACGGATTCAACTTCTTCGAGTGGAATGGAAGCTCCCACCGGTTTCAGTTTCAGCATGGAACGAATGGTCAGCAGTTGATCATTCTCACCTTGCACAAGTTTGGAATATTTTTTATACAGCTTGTAATCCCCGGTACGAACTGCGTGTTGCAGGGTATGAATGGTTTGCGGATTGAACAGATGCTCTTCTCCGTCGTTACGCCATTGATAATCGCCACCGGAATCCAATACTTTATCGTTACCGTCTTTCTCTGTAAAGGCACGGTTATGATGTGTCAGCGCTTCGGCTGCCACTTCTTCCAACCCAATTCCACCGATACGGGAAGGTGTCCAGGTAAAGTAACGGTCAACGAAGTCTGATTTCAGACCCACCGCTTCGAAGATTTGAGCCCCGCGATACGATTGAATCGTAGAAATCCCCATTTTGGACAACACTTTAGTAACGCCTTTGGTAGCTGCTTTAATGTAGTTTTTCACTGCTTTCTCATGTGAGATGCCACGCAGCAACCCTTGCTGAATCATGTCATCCAGCGTTTCAAAGGCCAGATAAGGGTTCACGGCACTTACACCGTAACCCAGCAGCAACGCGTAGTGGTGAATATCACGCGGCTCTGCCGATTCAAGCATAATGCTGACTTTTGTTCTGGTTCCCTGGCGAATCAGATGGTGATGCAGACCTGCTACAGCAAGCAATGCAGGAATCGCAGCATTCTCTGCGTCCACACCGCGGTCAGACAGGATCAGAATGTTATGACCTTTGTCGATGACACGATCCGCAGCTTCGAAGAGCAGATCCATCGCTTTGCGCAGCCCTTCTGCTCCTTCCGCAGCGGTGAAGAAGATTGGAATCGTCATGGAGCGGAAGCCTGGGCGACGCACATGGCGAATCTTCGCAAAGTCTTCATTGGACAATACCGGTGTATCCAGACGGATCTGGCGACAGCTCTCCGGTTCAGGGTTCAGCAAGTTGCGCTCAGGACCAATGGTTGTTGCCGTAGACGTTACAATCTCTTCACGGATTGCATCGATTGGCGGGTTGGTTACCTGGGCGAACATCTGTTTAAAGTAGTTGTACAGACGCTGCGGACGATCCGACAGCACAGCCAGCGGTGCATCATAACCCATCGAACCCGTAGCTTCCATACCTGTTGTGGCCATAGGCTCCAGGATTTTACGAAGCTCCTCAAATGTATAACCATATGCCAGCTGAAGCTGGGTCACGTTATCATGTTTTGGATCAGGAAGTTCCGGTGCTTCCGGCAGTTCGCTCAGATCCATCAAATGCTCATCAAGCCAATCCTGATACGGATTCTCGGCTGCAATGATTGCTTTTACTTCCTCATCCGCGATGATGCGGCCTTCTTGTGTATCCACAAGCAACATCCGACCTGGACGCAGACGATCTTTGTACAGGATCTCTTCCGGTGCGATATCCAGTACCCCAACTTCTGAGGACAGGATAATCCGGTCATCTTTGGTTACATAATAACGAGCTGGACGCAAACCGTTACGGTCGAGTGTTGCACCAATTTGCAAACCATCTGTGAAGGCCATTGCTGCTGGCCCATCCCAAGGCTCCATCATTGTGCTGTGATATTCATAAAATGCCTTTTTGGCAGGGTCCATGCCCTCATCTGTGCTCCAAGGTTCAGGAACCATCATCATGGCCACGTGTGGCAGAGAACGACCGCTCAGATACATGAACTCCAGCGTGTTATCAAACATCGCTGTATCCGAACCGTCAGGATTAATGACCGGTTTCACTTTGGCGATGTCGTTACCGAACAATTCACTCTCGAACAAAGACTGCCGCGCATGCATCCAGTTCACGTTACCACGCATCGTATTGATCTCACCGTTGTGGATCATGAAGCGATACGGGTGGGCACGTTCCCAGCTTGGGAAGGTGTTTGTACTGAAACGGGAATGCACAAGTGCAATAGCCGATTCAACAAGGTCTTGCTGCAGATCCAGATAGAATTCTCCCACCTGTTCTGTTGTGAGCATGCCTTTATAAACAATTTTGCGACAAGACAAGCTTGGCAGGTAGAATGAACCACCTTCTGCTTCATCTGCCGAATATCGAATAGCCAACTCAGCGCGTCTGCGAATAACATACAGTTTACGTTCGAATCCAAGCTCATCCTTCACATCTGCTGATCTTCCAATGAACACCTGACGAACATAAGGTTTCGCTGCAAGTGCAGAACGGCCAAGCATTTCATCAAAAGTAGGCACATCCCGGAAACCCAGGAACGTCTGTCCTTCTTCTTCAATAATCTTCTTGAGGCTCTCTTCGTGCGCACTACGGATGGCAGGGTCTTGGGACATGAACAACATTCCCACCCCATAGAAGCCCTGTTCTGGCAAAGCAAAACCAAGACGTTCCGCTTCCTGTGCAAAATAACGATGTGGAATCTGAATCAGGATGCCTGCTCCGTCACCGGAATTCGGCTCACTTCCCTGTCCTCCACGGTGCTCCATGTTACTGAGCATGGTCAGTGCCTGACTAACGATATCGTGTGAAGGTACTCCTTTGATGTTGGCAACAAAACCCATTCCGCATGCGTCTTTTTCGAACTGCGGGTCATACAGACCCTGTTTTGGAGGTAATCCGATGTGTCTCATGGAACGCAACCTTTCTATAATGAAGTATTTCGGAAAGATCAAGAACATAGGCAACAGGCAACAATGAAACGGGAGGAGCTGGCCTTTCACTTGCGATAGACCTGCTAGATTGAAGAGGTGACAGCATGAGACTGTCAAAAATAATGCCTGCTATTGGGCAGAAGCCATTGAATGAGATGAGCTGATCCGGACGATCCGGCAAACAGCATGTATAAATCAACACGCAGCCGCTGGCACGGCTACTGAAATGGAGCGACGTTTTTTTGATATAGTTCTATTATTTTAACACCGACCTAACATCAGCGCAATTTAAACTTTTTAATACCTCTGATAAGAAATGTTTTGCAGTACAGCTTTACAGTAGTGACGTTTAAATTCATCTCTTTTTCGAATAATTATACACTTTTTAAGCCAGAGTACAACTGAATTAAATTGCTGACAGAAGAAAATCGTTCCATGTACAGCCTGCGTTTATCCATAATTCCACCAAATCCCCACTGCTGAAGCCAGCGAATCTTTACTTCTTTATGCATTTGTATACAAAATAGCCTGCAACCCCTTTTTGGGGTCACAGGCTATTTGCACTATTTGACTACTATATTGCATAATTTCACTACATGAAAATAAAGTTTTGTTAAAAAATATGATGCTGCTGAAGATCAGGTTCGACTTATGCCGTCACAACTTGACCGGAATCAGCGTGTTCGACTTCTTTTTTCGGACGTCGGTCATTCCAGAGGAAGTAAGCAAGCGTCAGCAGAATGGATACACCTGCATAGATGCTAAGAATTCCTGCCTGATGCCACATCACATCCAGATTACCACTCGATACAACGGCTTTGAAGCCCATAATGCTGTGTGTCATTGGCAGCCAAGGGCTAAATGCCTGAAGCCATGATGGAATCAGTTCTACCGGGAAGGTTCCTGCACTCGCCGCAAGTTGGAAGACCAGCAGCAGAATAACAACATACCGTCCAGGCAGATCCAGCCAGGTTACAAGCGCCTGAACGATCAACATGAAGGTCAGCCCTGTAATAATGGTAAACAGATAGAACAGCCCTACGCTGTGCGTCTCCAGTCCAAGTCCGTATAACATGAAACTTGCCACGATAATCGATTGGAAAATACTCACGGAGCCAAATACCAGTGTCCGGCTGACAAAACGATTCCAACCTGTTGCACCAGCTACGGACGTTTCCCGCATTTTTAATACTATCGTGGAAATCAACGATCCCACAAACAGACCGATCGACAGGAAGAACGGTGTCAATCCTGTACCATAATTGCTCACGTTCTCTGCTGTGTTCTCCGAGGAGTTCACCGGTTCAGCAAACATGTTTACCACATCATCTGTTTTCTTCACTTCGGATGTTTTCTGTGCGGCATCATTCAGCTTGGTTGCCAGTTCACTTGAGCCATCTTTTAGCTCAGTAAGACCGTCAGCCAGTTTGCCTGCGCCATCCCCCAGTTGTTTGGAACCATCGGTAAGTGAATTAACACCACCACTGAGTTTGCCTACACCCGTTTGCAAAGCTGTTGTACCTGAGCCCAGCTGCTTGGCACCATTTGCGAGCAAGGTACCGCCACTTGCAGCATCACCCAGTTTGCCACTGAACTGCTTCAGACCATCGGAGAGCTTCGCTCCTCCTTGACTAAGCTGTCCGGCTCCTGCCAGCAATTGCTTTTGTCCATCTACCAGCTGGTTTGCACCAGCAAGAAGTTGCTTCTGGCCACCATGAAGCTCGGATGCGCCCGCAGCCAGCTGCTGGTTGCCCTGATGCAGCTGATCTGCACCCTGCGCAAGCTTCTGCTCGCTCTCATGCAGTTGTGCACTGCCATCGGCAACTGCTTCACTCGCCGCAAGCAGTTTCTGTACATCAGCACTTTCGGCCAATTCCGGGTTTGAGGCAGCAAGCTGCTTCAATCCGGCGGCTACGCTCTGTGCTCCATCGGCAACCTTGCCGCTACCATCTACAGCCGATTGCAGGCCTGTTGCCAGTGTACCACTGCCCTGAACGGCACTTTGCAGACCGTCAGACAGCTTGGCGCTGCCCTCTTCTGATGATTTCAGACCAGCCTGCAACTTACTTGTACCATCCAGTGAAGACTGGAGTCCGGTTTCCAACTTGGCGCTGCCATCCTTCAACTGATCTGCTCCACTCTGAAGTTGACTCGAAGCCGCTGCCTGAAGCTGTTGCAGACCGGATACAAGATTCGTTGTTCCACTTTCAAGCTTAGTGGCGCCTGTGTGCAATGCATTAACGCCATCACTTAGTGGAGAAAGTCCTTCCTGAAGTTCAAGCGTTCCGGATGCAAGCTTCGCCAGGTTATCCTTGAGCTTAACTGCACCATCATCCAGTTTGCCTGCGCCGGTATTCAGTTCACCTGCTCCATCACCTGCCTCTGCCAAGCCATCGGATACTTCGGAGAACTTGTCGAGCAGTGTCTCTGCATAAGATTCTGTTACTTTGGCTGAGACTTTTGCTTTTAGGTCCTTAATAGCTGTCTTACCGATCTGTGCACCGACAAAGCTGTAATTGCCGTTTGGTTCATAGATCAGATCAGCCGGCTCCGGCTTGTCATCAAGCAACGTTGTTGCTTGGGATGAGAAGTTCTCCGGAATCGTGATTTGCATATAATATTTGTCATTACTCATGCCTTCTTTGGCTTGACTCGCACTGACAAAGTCCCATTTGAAATCTGCATTTTTCTTGAGCTCATCCACCAGATCATTACCTACATGAAGTGATTTGCCCTCCAGCTCTGCGCCTTTATCCAGATTAACAACGGCAACCGGCATCTCATCCACATGACCATATGGGTCCCAATACGCTGCCAGATAGATGCCACTATACAGGATCGGTATAAACATAATTGCAATAACAGGGATCAACACCTTCGGGTTTCTCACGGCCGATCCCACATCCTTGAAAAACACGGATAAAGATTTCATGTCATTTTCTCCCCTTAATCTCTCTGCTCCTTGAGCAGGAATAACGATGATGAAATAAAATGTCGCATTCCAGAAAAATTACCGAAACACGGACTGACCATTTTCCTCAAACAGTCAATTTAGAACAAAAAAACAAACCTGTCTTCCGACAAGCCTCGCTGCTCTGCACGCAAAAATCCACCTATTTATAGTAGATTAAATTCGGATTACGTTACAGCAGCAATTCCTTCCATTAAGAAAAGGCGAAAGTAATTCTTAATTTCCTCTTTGCTCAGCGGTTGATGTTGTTTGTTCCAGTCTGAGGTGAGTGCAATATACAGGCGGATCATCATAAAAGCGACAACTTGTGGATCACAATCTCGAATTTCTCCATTGTCTTTTGCTTTCTCAAGCTCCCGAGCCAGAAAGTCGGAAATCACTTTCTCCACTTTGTCCAAACCTTCCTTGGCCTGCAGTGTTCCAAAGTCCTTCAGTTCCTGTGATAACTTAACCAGCAGATCGTGATCACGGCGGAACTCCAATAATGCATCCAGCACCCGAAACAGATTATCGAAAAAAGCACTTTCCTGATGTACTTCGCGATGCGCGATGTTCTTCATCTCCTGGATCACTTCTACCAGAATCTGATCAAACAATTGTTCCTTATTGGTGAAAAACGTATAGATCGTTCCTTTGCCAACGTTCGCAATCTTGGCGACCTGGTCCATCGTAGTTGCTTTGTATCCAAACATCGCAAACGACTGGGCTGCTGCATGAATAACCTGCTGTCTCCTGTCAATCGGAGCCATCATATCCCTCCTTTTACCCCATTCAATGTTCATTCGTCCTACATAAATGACCAAAAATACAATTCGGTCATTCGGTCAAAATATACAATACCACCTTAGAAAACAGATTGCAACCCTAACATTTTAAAAATTGTGTTAATTTTTTTTAACCTAAATGCAGTGGAAACTCTTACTGTCGTCGTCTATAGTGTAAGGTGACTCAGATAATACGTATATATAATGAAGTTTAGGTTGTCTCATTGTAAGATATATGGTGTAAATATTCATAGAAGAAACATGATTTTGCGCTCCAATGTATATTCATGTAGTAACGCATTCCATAGCTAGAATAAACAATGAATATCTTCATTTTGAATTAAAACTTATGAATAAAGGTGAACTCATGCGAAAACCAAGAGTGCTCTTATTATCGGAAGGTTTCGGTACCGGTCACACTCAGGCCGCTCATGCGCTGGCACATGGCATCAAAAAAGTCAGTCCACATGTTCACAGTCGTGTCATTGAACTAGGCAAATTTTTGAACCCAACGGTAGCTCCATTAATTTTCTCTGCATATCGAAAGACACTATCGGTTCAACCCAAACTGGTTAGCCTGTTGTACCGCACACAGTACAATAAATCATTAAATGGTTTTACCAAGCTGGCGTTGCACCGAATTTTCTATACACAGACGGCACAGGTCGTATCCCAACTGAAACCCGATGCGGTGATCTGTACCCATCCTTTTCCGAATGCTGTCATCTCCCGGCTCAAACGCCAGGGTCTGAATATCCCGCTATATACCGTCGTGACCGATTATGACGTGCATGGAACATGGATTAATCCGGAAGTGAATAAATATCTGGTCTCTACCCCTCAGGTCAAAGCATTGCTTGAGATTCGCGGGGTCGATCCCTCCCATATTCAGATCACAGGAATTCCGGTGCATCCAGACTTCTGGGAAGCAGGAGACAAGGTGAAACTGCGGGAAGAGATGGGGCTTCAGAACATGCCTACTGCCTTACTTATGGGTGGTGGATGGGGACTGTCTTTTGATGAGGATCATATGAAAGCACTCACCTCCTGGGCAGATCGTGTTCAATTGGTGTTTTGTCTTGGAAGCAACGAGAAAATGATTGCTAAGATGAAGGAAATGCCTTGCTTCCAGCATCCTAATATTCGAATTCTCGGATATACACGTGAAGTCAGCAAACTGATGGATGTATCCGATGTGCTGATCACGAAGCCTGGTGGCATGACATGCACCGAAGCGTTGGCTAAACGCTTACCCATGCTGTTCATACCTCCGTTGGCGGGTCAAGAGGAAGAGAACTGTGAATACTTTGTACAAGCCGGATACGGCCAGGTCATTCACTCTGCTGACGTAATCACCAAACGTTTCAGACAACTATGTGAGCAGTCATCCACTCAAGCTGAAAGCCAGCTGAACGTAGCACATATTACCGGCAACCGTTCATCCTATGATCCGACGTGTTGCGCCCAAGCTGTTCATGACTTATTGTTCCCGACTACAGCCGAAGTCACAACGGCACCCGTAGAGCGCTTCACAGCCGGAATTGCTGCCACGTCCTTGTCAGGTACCAGGATACCGTTCTGACGCCTCTACGGACCTATAGAACAGCTCTCACGAGGTGTTATAGAGGACAAGACAAGTACTCACGATATACAAAGAAGGTCCCCTTCCGAATTTTTGGAAGGGAACCTTCTTTTATTTTCATGGATTCCACCGTATGATTTGGCAGAAAAAAGGGTAATTTAGAGTATAACGATATTTTAAATAACGAAATAAAACTACGATTCAGGCTTTTTGAAGGGTTGTGTGACGCACACACAGTTAACTACCCTGCCTGTTTGCAGAATTTACGGGTCGATTACTTGTAAAAAGTATGATGACCGATCGTTTTTACTTTTTTCTGCGAGCGGGCAACTGTCAGATCGTCGGCAAGTGTCAATGATAAGAAATAATACGTATCATCAGCAACTTCCTTCTTCCCGTTCAGCGCAGCATTCACTGCTTTGATACTGTCCTCGTTGGGAACCACACGTTTCAAACGTCCGTTGGCTACAGGACTGAACTGGGATTTCTGATAGATCACCTTGTAAATGGTATCGGGAAAATTGGCTGACCGCAGCCGGTTTAAGACAACATTGGCAACTGCCACTTTGCCTTCGTACGGTTCACCTTCCGCCTCTGCCATGACGATTTTTTGCAGCAGATGCAGTTCTTTATCGGACACACTGTATGACCAGGTTGCGAGTTTCGAGTCTTCCTGGTTCAGAAGTTTGGTCCGCGTAAAGTATAGTTTTTGGGGGGGAGTTGTTACAGCAGCCACCGCTTTGGCACGTTCCACTTTGGCCAATTTCAGTGCAGCTTCTTTTTTTGCTTTGGCCGCAGCTACAGCTCTAGCTTTGTTCTTGGCCTTGGCTTCTTGCAATTCCTGCTTTTCTTGAGCAGTTGTTAGCCAGTTCTTCGCTGGCAAAGATTCAGTCCACGCTACGGTTTGTGTAGACAGACTTGTCCCATCTTCCATCATACGCCTCTCTTCTTGCGTAGATGTTTGGTTATTTTGCACAGAAGCCGCAAGTTCGGTCATCTGTTTACTATCACTAGCTTCGTTCCACTTCCCCGTCGCCTGAACGACATTTACCCCCACTATACATACAAGCAGCACTGATAACATCGGTGCTACCCAACGATTCTTGCTTATAATGTTCATTCGAAGATTCCTCCTGTCGAAACATTTCCCTAATCTAAGTAACCCAAAAAAAAGAATTTGAATAACGATGGCTAATATTACATAGGGATAAACGTAATGTCAATGTGATTTTATGGCATAAAAATGATTATCAGGAAAAAGAGAACGTATCCACGATCTCATACATTGGCGATTGTCCCAGCCTTGTCACATAAAGTACAATATCCTCCACCATCCATGAATTAACACCTGTGGAATGTTCCGGAAGCACTCCAGACACCCCTTTATTCTCATTACCTGGAATCTGACCCAGATATTTTCTGGCGATGGTAATGTGGGGAGAATAAGGTCTTAATTCCGCTTCAAATCCAAGGGACGATGTGGCCTGTACGATTTGTTTTTGCAGTGAAATCAAACGATCCACCTCTCCGCTAACACCTTTCCACAACACTTTAGGCGCCTCTTCCAGCCCAAATGTGCCCCAGCCCGATAGTTGAAGTTCAAAAGCTTGAAATTCAACTGCTGCTGAGCGCAATGCTTTCCGAAGATGTCCAATGTCACTAACAAGTGTATCGCCAAGAAATTGCAAGGTTATATGATAATCCCGATGATCTGTCCATTTACGAAAATCAAGCTTGTTCTGTACAAGCCTCGCATCCATCTGAAGAGACTGCTGAACAGCAACAGGAAGACGGATCGCTACAAACAATCTTTCCCGTCGGGATGAATGATCCTGATGTGATTGGTTATTCATTGCCTACACCTCTCTAAAGTTCGCTCTATTATTTCATAACTATACATATCGTTTCAAGTTGGGTAAGTATAGAGTGACACAAAGATAACCATTTGCAAATAAGGCTAGATTCCTGCATTTTCCACCTTATGCACATCCAACATCAAATCTGATACACTTCAATTATCAAACTTATCAAACTATTTATCTCAGGAGGACCACACATTATGGGTAAAATTGTATGTTTTCCATCTCTATCTGAAGAACAGCAACAACGTATTCAGAATGCTGCACCGGGGTATACCCTGAAACTCGGAAAAGCCAAAGAATTGGACCCCGCGGAGTTGAAAGAAGCTGAGATTATTCTCGGCTGGTCCCCACTCGTTACAGAACATGCATTGAAACAGGATAGCCTGTTAAAGTGGGTTCAGGTCTGGTCTGCTGGTGTGGACAATCTCCCCTTCGCAGATTTGCAACAAAAGAACGTTCAGGTCACCAGTGCAAATGGCGTTCACGCGATTCCAATCACCGAAATTATTCTTGGCATGATGTTGTCCCACAGCCGCTGGCTGAGACAAGCCATGCTGCATCAACAGCAGTCTGAATGGAAAGCTCCTGCCAAACCACTACCCGAACTGCACGGCAAAACAGCGGTCATCGTTGGTGTAGGTGAGATCGGAACCGAGACAGCCCGCATTCTCAAAGCACTTGGCATGCGCACGATCGGAGTCCGTCGCTCAGGTGAAGATGTCCCCAACGTGGATCAAATGTACGATATGACCGGGCTGCATGAAGCCTTGAGCCAGGGCGATTATGTGATTAACATTTTACCGTTGACCGATGAAACCAAACATATATATGATCAAACTGCATTTGAGCATTTCCAACCTGGTGCCTGCTTCGTCAATGTGGGCCGTGGCCCAAGTGTAAAAACGGAAGCCTTGCTGAATGCACTCCAAAACGGCCAGGTTGCCTTCGCCGCACTGGACGTGTTCGAAGAAGAACCACTTCCGGCAGAACACCCGCTATGGGGCATGGATAACGTCTTGATTACTCCACATATTGCAGGCAGTACAGAGCAATACACGGATCGTGCCCTCGATATTTTCGTCAAAAATCTGGAAGCTTATGTAGCTGGCCAGACACTTCCGCTTAACCTGGTGGATTATAGTCATAAATATTAACACAAACACCCGTTCCCATGCAATATTGTGCAAATCAGATTAACGACATCAATTTAACTAAAGAATATTTACACTTACAACTCCGATGACAGAACAACCTTCCGATCACTGTTATTCCCAGATTTTTTTGATTCACATTTTAGAAAGGTGAAAATCTGTGAATAAAGGCGAAGAGTATGCTTCCGATGCAGCTTTCTTACAGAAAGCTTTTAGCTCTGCTTCTTCAAGTTATTTCTGTCCTCTACGTTCTCGTGTAAACGGTTATTTCAATTGATATGTACGCAATAAAAAACGCTACCTCTGGGAAATCTAAATTTCCTTAAAAGTAGCGTTTTTTTACGCTTACATACACAGCCAAATATGACGTATAAACGTGCCTTTGTTTACTGTTCGGTAATCTTTTACCGTCCATCCGGCTTCCAGCAAGTGCTCTTCTACCCACTCTGTGGAAACAATCACTGCCCGTTTTGTCAATCTGCGCAAGCTCTCCAGCATGGCTCGTTGCTCAGCATCTGGAAGTACAGAACAGAGATTATAGGGCATGTCCAGAATTGCGGCATCATACAAATCTTGCAGTTCATTCATATCGCCCAATGTGATTCGATCCGAATCATATCCATAATGCGGCAGATTGATACGTGCACCTCGGACAGCCAGCGGATTCAGGTCGTTACCTCTCGCATCAATTCCCATGGATAAAGCCTCAATGACAACCGTTCCCATACCGCAGCACGGATCAAGTAATCGATGGTTTTCCACGTTCGGAACCGCAATATTCACCAACGTTCTGGCAAGCGTGATGCCAAATCCAGTCGAGTAATTTTGCGGCTTCTGCCGATGAATCTGCCATGATCGATCTGCTTCTGTCCACTGGCCCAAGATCCATTTTTCTCCTGTTCGGATTAGGCCGAAAGTCACCTTTGGTTGCTTCATCTGTGCCTTGCCTTGAATGCACATGCCAACTTCTTTTTCCAGTTGACGAGACTGTGCATAATCAGGGGCATGGTCCCCTTCTTTCAGACAAATCACCTTAAATGTCTCTTCTGGCAACAGCTGTATATCTTTGGCAAGAGGCAGCAGATCAGCCACTGTGTCCCCTTCACCGATCACATCCAATCTTCCATGGATAAAAGGACTGCGTCCAGGTGGTATGCATCGTTCGGACCGCACATAAGCCCCCATATCCATACGAAACTCTGAACTCGGTTCAAGCAGTATATTCAGCTCCAGCATGCATAATTCGCGCTCGTTCTCGTGGCAAGCAAAGGTGTAGAGGTATTTCCCAGAAGTAGCGTAAATACCAAGTATTTCATCAGGCAAAATTCCCCTCTCCTTCCTTCATTAGTCATGTTTCTTCTATATAAATAGTAGCTCATTGTAGACAATCAAATATCGGCTGTTACGAAAGCTTCAGGTAGTCATTGTATACAATGTTAGATCGCTATACAACTATCCATTTCTTTGCACGTATCTATTTGAAAGAAAAAATAAGGTGTTCCCATTATTGAGGAACACCTTACTTTATTTTGAGACTCTCACCAAATTCCTGCCTGCACAAGTCCAGTTTCTTCTATTATAAGAAGAAGGTTAGATTTTTAATTTTTCAATGGATGTAAGCAAATCTTCCGATAATTCTTTCAGACTTTGAATATTGCCGCTGATCGTCTCCATGGAACTTACCTGCTCTTCCGCCGATGCAGAAACTTCTTCCACACTCGCTGCCGATTGCTCCGAAACAGCGGAAATCTGCTGACTGAAATCATTCATTCGTCCGCTTGCTTCCTGCATGCCTGCGAGGCCATCTGTCATGGTGCTGATGACTCCAACCATGCCTTCCACCGATTCATTAATCGTACGGAAGAGTTGACCAGAGGCAAGCACATGTTCCTGACCTAACTCAGTCTCCTGAACACCTGTGCGCAATTCCGCGACCACCCCTTGGGACTCCTGCTGAATATCCTCGGTTATCGCCGTGATCTCTTCAACCGAAGTCTGCACAGCTTCAGATAACTTCCGTACTTCGGATGCCACTACGGCAAATCCGCGTCCACTCTCTCCCGCACGTGCTGCCTCAATGGAGGCATTTAATGCCAGCAGATTGGTTTGACGTGCAATGTCATGAATGACCTGAACCAGCTTGGAAATATCTTCATTTTTACGATTCAATCGTTCCATCTTGTTCATGGAAGTTGAGACTGAACCGGAAATCTGTTGCATCTGCTGTACGGACTGTTCCATCGCCTTGCGACCATTCATTCCTTGCTCCAGTACAAGATCCGACATGACGCGCAGCTGGCTGCCTTGTTCGGTATGGTTCTGAATGTGATCATTCAACGCTTCAACCGTACGGGCTGATTCCACAGCGGTCTCGGCCTGACTCTCCGCTGCCTTCGCTGACTCTTCCATCGTCACAGCAATTTGGCGACTACCAATCTTAACCTCTTCGGACGAAATTGCCAGTTCTCCACTCTGCCGATTGACAGCTTCGGCAATTCGTCTGACGCTCAGAACCATGGAAGTCAGGTTACCTTTCATGTCATTCACTGCTTTGGCCAGAACACCGACTTCATCTTCATGTTTGGTATGTATATCCTGAACATTTAATTGGCCTTCTGCAATCAGTTTCACTGCACTAATGACACGTAGCAGTGGTTTCACGACCTGTGAACGAATAATCGGAATACTGATCGCTGTAATAACAATCATGATAAGAACACCGATAATAATGATTAATCTACCATCCTGCACCGATCTGATCGTTTGGGCCGCCGCAAGATTGGACTGTTCCTGATTGTATTCCACGAGATAATCAAGATCGACTTGCATGGTGTCAAAAGAATCAGCACCTTTATCCGATACTTCCTTCGCCAGCTGTGTCTGACCCTCATCACTCAGCTTGATCGATTGCGTATTAATCTTGAGATACGCTTCCCATTTGTTCTTGAACGCAGTCCAATGTTCGAGCTCTTCCGGAGACTTCTCCTGCTGATCATAGATCTTAATCGCCTGCGTTGTTTCACGAATATACTTGGTACGCTCTTCTGACAAAGATGCCTTTTCGGTTTCCTCCGCGTCAAAATGACGATAACTTAATGACAGAACATGTTCTGTGGTATAGTTTAACCGGTTAATTTGCTGAATAGAGGGCATCCAATTGTTCGTGATTTCATTGGTGTTGGATTCAATTGAATTCATCCGGGTGACAATCGTGACACTTAAAATAATCAAACAGAGGATTAACAAGTAGAACGCGATGCTGATACGCAGACCGATACTCTTGATCTTAAATCTGCTGAACATATGATTTCCCCCTTGACCCCTTCGGTCATCCCGAATTCAGGTGCTTTTGTCATTGTTTTCCCCTTCTTTTGACCTCTTGTCAAAAGAACTTATCTATATTATATCGATAGGAAAATAGACGTAAAGTATTATAACATTATTTTGTTATTAAGATGCTTAACTTTGTAAAAGTTTGTTGAATCTTAGCAAAGTCAAACCGAAGATCTGTAGCATACGGTAAATTCCCAATCAACAGTTCTTCGGTTTGTTCAGATTTCAACGGCTTGCATCATAAATTGATCGGCCTACTTCCCGATTGCTGTCTTATAATCAGCCAGTAATCGATAAGAATCCAGCCTGCGCTCATAATCTGGTCCTGCCGTAACCAGAAGCAACCTATCCGTATCCAGCTTGCGACTCACCTGTTGCAATCGATCCCATACCTTCTCCGCTGTACCTGCATAGTGACGCGCCTCTTCGTTAGGATCAGCACTGGCTGCATCATTGGTGCGGGAGACCTCGATACTACTTGTACTGCGCTCGGTTGAACGTTCTTTCCCTTCAGCCTTGCGTCTCTCCGCCATCTCACGACTCCAGTCCAAAGCATCCGCCTCTGACTCGGCACACAATACGCTGATTGCCACCATAACCTCAGGTTTCTTCATCGTTGCACTAGGAATAAATCCTTCTCGGTATCGCCTTACAGCCTCTGTACCATCGGCATCACTCATGAATTGACCAAAGACATATCCCATGCCAAACCGTGCCGCAAATTCTGCGCTCTTCACGTTTGTTCCCAGCATCCAGAGCGATAACGGGAGCTGGGGAATCGGACGGGCTGTCACGGGATGATCCTCGTAGGTATATCGGTCTTCAAGCAGTTCTGTCAGTGCTGCGATTGATTCGGGCAGCTTGGACACATGTTGCAAGTAATTGCCACTGAGTGCCATCGTTGCATGAGGTCCACCGCCAGGAGCACGTCCAAGCCCAAGCTCAATGCGCCCCGGATAGAGCGCAGCCAGCAGACGGAACGACTCTGCAACCTTGAGCGGGCTGTAATGGGGTAAAAGGACCGCACCAGAGCCAAGTTGAATTGTTGTTGTCCTTGCTCCGATGTGAGATAACAGTACTTCGGGAGATGCCGATGCCAGTTCAGCCATATCATGATGCTCTGATGTCCAGTATCGGGCGTATCCCCAAGCCTCAGCATGTTGCGCAAGTGTCACCGATTGTTGAAGTGCCTGTTCCGCTGTGGCATCGTTTAACCTTGGAACAAGGTCAAGTACGCCCAGATTAAACGTCTCACTCATTCGCTTAGCCACGCGTCTCATCTCCCTTTATATCGGTTAGTTTTAATCCAGATCGTAGATGGAACCCACCTTCAGACCGTAAAGTTCATTATATATTTTCTCGGCAAATGCATCCGTCATTCCTGCAATATAATCAATCACCATATGTTCCCAAGTCCAGATTGGTTGGGCTTTGGCCTGATCCTTCTCATACCGTTGCAGCCAGTCAGATGGAATAATGGATTGAGACGTTTCTGGATCGAGGAATGCATCCCATAGTCGCTTAATCATCCACTCACTTCGCTTCTGTAGCCGCTGCACACGCAGGTCACGAATCATGGTCACCCAGGCAAAACTCTTGAGCACACTCACCGTACGCAGCATGTCAAGGTCTTCAGCTCCCTCACGGACAAAGGTTACCTTCTTCCAGTCGCCATCGTCAATAACACCCAGGCTACCTACAAAAAAGCTCACCCAGTAGGCTTTGACCTCACGGCGGGTACGCGAATAATCATGCTCACAGAACGGCATCTTCTCATTCCAGATACGCAGGAACGAAGCGAGGACCTCTTCTACCTTTTGCCCAATCGCTTCTCGGGTCCACCCGTTCCAGAACAGATCCTCCAGCGTTGTAATCTTATCCACAATCAGTCGATTCACATGCGGATCTTGCAGGAAATGCTCATGGACTTCAATTTTCCCTGCTTTGATACCATCCTCCAGGTCATGTGAGGAGTACGCAATATCGTCGCAAAGGTCCATCAGTTGCGCTTCCAGTGTCTTCTTGCCTGTCGGCACGTTCCAGCGATCACGAATCTCACGGATATATTGCCACTCATGATGATACATACCTTTTTTGCTCTCCGTGCCAGGGTACGGATACTTGTTGATTCCAAGCAATACCGCATCAGACAGGTTCAGTCCATCGATATCTTCACGCTTCTCCAAGTGCATAATAAGGCGGAAGTTGTGCGCGTTGCCTTCAAAATGCTCGTATTTCCGTTTCAACTCGGCACGGACTTCAGATTCTACCTTGGGAACCTTGGCACTGCGGCTTTTTTTCATGATTTTCTTAGCTTCGGTGTTGATGAGGTCATCCAAAATACCATCCAACACTTCTTCACCTTTATGTCCAAATGGCGGGTGACCGAAATCATGTGCGATTGCAGCGCACTCCACCACTTCTGAATCAATGATAAGACCAGGGTTGTCCGCACGGTCCCAGTCCACCTCGGGAAAACGACGAATCAGGCTACGGGCAGCCTCGCGGGCAATCTGTGCCACCTCCAGGGAATGGGTCAAACGTGTACGATAATAATCACCCGTTCCTGCGCCAAACACCTGTGATTTGCCTTGTAACCGACGGAAGGTCGGTGAATGAATGAGTCTGGAATAGTCCCGTTCGTATGCTGCACGAGATCCATCCAATTTGGTTAATTCAGGATATTGTCTATGTTCTCTCAGATCGTTCCATTGCATGGGGATCACTCCTAGCCGACTGTCTCTATTTTGAGTGATTATACACAACATCTGTGGTTTCGAAAAGTAAAACCTGTCTGCGATTGTCATCTCTTCTTACATCAACTTGTAATAAACAGTCCTATTCTTTTATTATACCCTGCCAGACTATCATTCGTGCATCTAAATGATCATGATTAACATTGAAATTCACTATCGTGACTTAATATGAAAAAAAGTGCATGCTACAGTTGGCGTGGCCGTTCCGGTTACGTATCGTTCTTATGATCGCTGTTGTCTCCAGGTTTTCTGAATTCCCTTTAATAAGGGGAAAACCCGGAGACAAAGGCGAACGCTTCGCTTCTTCAGAATCGATTCCGTCTCCTTCACTACTTTTGCTGTTTGATTCACTCCCAATTTAAATGACATTACATTCCCTATAGAGTGAGAATTCTTCAAAACTTTGAAAGGCTAAAAAAAACATTGAATGTTCATCCTTATCCATCGCTGCAATGATAATCTGTCTCCCCCACGCCCACCCCGTTGTGGGTAAAAAAACAAAAACCGACAGGACGGAAATGCCCTGTCGGATGAATATGGTAGATGCATTGAAGTAATTTAACTTCTAGCCTTAATGCTCACGCCATTTATGTCTTGAAGCGGTGTGAATTTTTGCATCAAGGATATTATCGCACCTTTGTACGATGGGAGTTTACACCATAACCTTACAGATATCGTTGGTGAACTCTACTGGATCTTGAATTGGCAGTCCCTCAATCAGCAATGCCTGATGGTACAAAAGGCTTGTGTAAAGGTTCAGTTTTTCCTGATCCTGTGCGAAAGCGTCTTTCAACGATTTGAAAACATCGTGATTCACGTTGATTTCCAGCACTTTGTCGGCTTGTACGTTTTCGCTGTTCGGCATAGCTTTCAGGATTTTCTCCATTTCAATCGTCAGCTCACCTTCAGTGGACAAACATACCGGGTGGCTTCTGAGACGTTTGGAAGCTTTAACCGCTTTGACTTTACCCGCCAATTGAGCTTGCATCGCTTCAAACAACTCTTTGTTGTCGTTGTCCTGAGCGTCCGTTTCCTCTTTGTCCGCGCTATCTTCGATACCCAGGTCACCACTGGAGATGGATTTGAATTCTTTCTCCTTGTAGTTCGTGATCATCTTGATGGCGAACTCGTCGATGTCATCGGTAAAGTACAATACTTCGTACCCTTTCTCAAGAACACCCTCGATCTGCGGCAACTTCTCAATACGGCTAATGGATTCGCCAGATGCATAGTAGATGTACTTCTGATCTTCCGGCATTCTGGAGACGTACTCGTCCAGGCTCACGAGTTTGCTCTCTTTGGAAGACGTGAACAGCAGCAGATCCTGCAATGTATCCTTGTTCACACCATAGTCACTGTATACACCATATTTCAACTGACGGCCAAACGCTTGGTAGAACTTCTCGTAGTTCTCACGCTCGTCCTTCAGCAGGCTTTGCAGTTGGCTCTTGATTTTGTTCTTGATGTTCTTCGCGATCAGGCTAAGCTGACGGTCATGTTGCAACATCTCACGGGAAATGTTCAGGGACAGGTCTTCGGAATCCACCATACCTTTAACAAATCCGAAGTAATCTGGCAACAGATCCCCGCATTTATCCATGATCAGTACACCGTTGGAGTAGAGTTCAAGGCCTTTTTCATACTCTTTCGTATAGTAGTCAAACGGCGTATTCTCCGGAATAAACAGGATTGCATTGTATACCACTGCGCCATCTGCGCTGATGTGCAAGTGTTTGAGCGGTTTGTCAAAACCGTAGCGTTTTTCCATATAGAAGTTATTGTAATCCTCTTCGGTCAGTTCGCTTTTATTTTTACGCCAGATCGGCACCATGCTGTTCACGGTTTGTTCTTCTTGGTATTCCTCAAACTCGTTCTCCGTACCTTCTTTCGGACGTTGACCCGTTACATCCATCTTGATCGGGTAGCGAATGAAGTCCGAGTATTTCTTGATGATGGATCTCAGGCGGTACTCTTCCAAAAATTCGTCATACGAATCTTCTTCGGTATTCTGTTTAATCGTCAGGACGATCTCTGTACCTACGGAGTCTTTCTCAGCTGGTGTGATGGTGTATCCATCCGCGCCTTCGGACTCCCATTTCCAAGCCTCGTCGCTGCCCAGCGTTTTACTCGTTACGGTCAGCTTGTCCGCCACCATAAATGCCGAGTAGAAACCAACCCCGAATTGTCCGATGATGTTATGACCGTCTTTGGCTTCATTTTCCTTCTTGAACGCCAGGGAACCACTCTTCGCGATCACGCCCAGATTGTTCTCCAGCTCTTCCTGCGTCATCCCGATTCCGGTATCCGTCAGTGTGAGCGTGCGGTTTTCTTTGTCGATGGTGAGCTTGATGAAGTAATCCTCTTTGTTGAAAACGAGTGAATCGTCTGTCAGTGCTCTGTAATAAATTTTATCAATGGCGTCACTGGAGTTGGAGATCAATTCTCTCAAAAAGATTTCTCTTTGGGTGTAGATGGAGTTGATCATCATATCCAGCAAACGTTTGGATTCTGCCTGGAATTCTTTTTTAGCCATGAATAGTTGGACTCCTTTCAGATTGGATATCGAATGATTGGATTGAAAATAGAAAGTAGCCTCTGAATTCTACATGCAAAGTTTACGTCGCTCGAAAACCTTCCAATCGATTGTTCACCTAGGTATTGGATACCCTTTTCAAACTCAGCACTTCAGTTATTGTCGTTCTCTAGTGGCCGTTACGGTTACGGATCGTTCTTTTGATCGCTGTTATTCCCAAATTTCTTTGATTCCCTTTAAAGTAGGGAGAAATTCGGGAATAAAGGCGAACGCTTCGCTTCTTCAGAATCGATTCCGTCCCCTTCACTACCTAGGTGCTCCGACAAACAACTCATGATGCTAAGACATTTTCAAATGGCATATTCATGAGCAGGAGATACATTTCAATTTCAGGAATATTCCCCAGACTTCACTCGAACATAATCCCGAGGCCAACTTTATCCATTTTCAAAAACGAATCATTCCATATGTAGACGTATAGTAAAAACATCAATTGTTAGCACTCTAATGATCGGAGTGCTAAACCCTTCCTTTTATATAACATATGGGAAAATTGGGTGTCAATACGCAGGCGGTTATTTTAACAAAAAGATCGAATAACCCTTAACTTTTGCACATCATCAATCATTTTAACGTAATCCGGCAGGTAAAACAAAAGCCGCCTCGAACCAAAGTTCGAACCGGCATGGTGAAAGATTGAATGTATCCGTTGGTATCGTAGAAAATTCTACTTTTTGGCCATTTTTGGATCAAGGGTATCGCGTAGTCCATCGCCCATGAGGTTGAAGCCGAGGACAGTCAACATGATGGAAACGCCGGGAAAGATGAGTGTCCACGGTGCTTTTTGTATAAATTGACGGGAGTCCGATAGCATTTTACCCCATTCCGGGTCGGGTGGTTGAGCGCCCATGCCCAGAAATCCGAGTGCAGCCGCTTCGATAATCGCCGTCCCAATCCCGAGTGTCCCCTGCACGATCAGCGGAGTAAGGCTGTTGGGCAAGATATGGCGAAACAAGATTCGCCCGTTGCCTGCTCCGAGTGTCCGCGCCGACGTAATGAATTCCTCCTGTCTCAAGCTAAGTACCCGTGAACGCACCAATCTTCCGTACGTCGGGATGTTCACGATAGCGATGGCGAGCAGTGCATTTTGTAACGATGGTCCCAGTATCGCCACAATGGCGATGGCCAGCAATATCCCTGGAAAGGCGAGCAAGATATCAAACAGACGCGAGATGAGCATGTCCGCCCATTTTCCATAAAATCCGGCAATCAGACCAAGCAGTGTCCCCGCAATAATAGAACCAATGACAGAGAAAAAGCCCACCCACAAGGAAATACGGGCCCCATGCAGCACTCTGGAAAACACGTCACGTCCCAGATCATCGGTACCAAACCAATGCTCTGCCGAAGGAGCCTGAAGCCGATCCACCAGCACCTGTTCCTTGTAATCGTAAGGTGCAATGTATGGCGCGAGGAAGGCTAACAGGATAAAAAACACGATAATAATCAGACCTGCAAGCGCAAGCCGATTTTTCCGAAACGTTCTCCACGCTTCACGCCATGGACCAGATGTGCTCGCTGTTGCAGCATCAATGGAGGGTCCGGTATTGGTCGATAATTTGGCCATGCGGCGTCTCCTTCCTTGATATGAATGAATGATGAATTCGCTATTTATAACTGATACGAGGATCGAACACAGCATAGAGCAAGTCCACAATCAGGTTAATCACCACGAAAAAGAATGCCACGATCAGAATGCCACTCTGGATCACCGGATAGTCACGCGAACTAATCGCTTCATATATATACCGTCCCACGCCCGGCCAAGCAAAGATCGTTTCGGTCAACACCGCACCCCCGAGCAACGATCCGGTTTGGATGCCAATCACCGTAAGCACGGGAATAAACGCATTTTTGAGTGCATGTCTATATACAACAAAAAACGGCCCCAGTCCCTTGGCTTTCGCAGTACGAATGTAATCGGAACTCATCACTTCCAGCATGCTGGAACGGGTCATCCGGGCAATAACGGCCATTGGAATCGTACCAAGCGCAATACTCGGGAGTATCAAATGTTTCGTTACGGTCCATAACTGACTCCATTGTCCAGCGATCATCGTATCCAGCACATACAAGCCCGTAATTGCTTCCACCGGATCTCGTGCATTCATGCGTCCAATGGACGGCAGCCACTGCAACTTGTTCGCAAACAGCCATTGTTCCATCAGACCTAACCAGAAGATTGGCATGGATACACCCACTAGAGCAATGACCATACAGCAATAATCAAACCAGGAATTGTGCTTCCATGCACTGACAATCCCGGAATTCACCCCAATAATGACAGCAAACAACATACTTGCCATCGTTAATTCAAGGGTTGCTGTCAGATAAGGCACAATTTCCTGGGCAATAGGCACCTTGGTGCGGATGGATGTCCCCAGATCGCCTTTAAGCAAATCGCCCAAATAGGCGAAATATTGCTGGAACCAGGGTTTATCCAGTCCAAGCTGGTCACGCAAGGCTTGCTTGGATTGTTCGGTTGCCTTTTGCCCAAGGATGGTCTCGGCCGGGTCACCCGGAATGGCGTGGATGATGGAAAAGACAATCAGGGTCATGCCCAGCAGTACGGGCAGCAACACAAGCACACGTTTGACAATATAGCTGTTCAATCCTGTTCACCTGCCTTCGACATATCATGCAAAATAAAAAGCGCCGGCAGAAACGCATGCTTTGGATAGTTACGTCCGGATGTGGGTTCTGCCAAGCATTGCGTCTCACCAGCGCTTTGAAAGAAAGAAGTTACACTTCATTACTCCGAGTGCAGTGCCCTCTTCAGAATGATTCTGCACACTCCTGTATCCTGAAATGGATAAGTTCAGCTTACGTCTGTATTATTCGAAGTAGGCACCGGCATAGGATTCACTGCCCAGCGGAGATGGCACAAAACCTTTCAGGTTTGATTTACCCGCCAGAATTGGCGTGGTGTGCACGAGTGGAATCCACGGTGCATCTTCCTTGATAATCACCTGTGCTTGTTTGTACAGCTCGGCACGTTTCTCCTGATCTGTTTCTTTTTGCGCATCTGTCAGCAATACATGCAACTCTTCGTTGACATAGAAGCTGCGGTTGTTACCTGGGATGGCGTCTTTGTCCAGCAAGGTGTACAGGAAGTTATCCGGGTCCCCGTTGTCCCCCGTCCAGCCGAGCATGTAGATATCGTCTTTCTCCCCGGCTTTGGCATCATCGAGATACGTCGCCCATTCTGGGGATTCAATGTTGGTGGTCACGCCAATTTTCTCAAAATCAGCCTGGATCGCTTCTGCTACTTTCTTGCCATCAGGCATATACGGGCGGGATACCGGCATGGCATAGAAGGTTACCGGATCAGGCAAACCGTCAGGGAAGCCAGCTTCGGCCAGTAAAGCTTTTGCTTTTTCCAGATCATATGGGTAATCCTCAATGGTATCGTTGTATCCCCACAGCGTTGGCGGCATCGGGTTGACAGCAGGTTCAGCTTGTCCAGCAAAAAACGCATCAATAAGAGCCTGCTTGTTCACCGCATGATTGAGGGCTTGTCTGACTTTGACATTATCAAATGGTTTCTTCTTGAAGTTAAAGCCGATATACGCCACATTGAACGGTGGACGCTCGATCTTCTGCAACTCGCTGTTGCCTTCAAGGATGGACAGATCGTCCGGATTCAGGTCTTCCATGACATCAATCTCGCCGTTTTGCAGGGCATTGAAGCGAGCCGTGTTATCCGGAATCGAACGCACGATTACTTTGTTCAGCTTCGGCAGTCCTTCTTTCCAATAATCGGCGTTTTTCTCCAGTGTGATGGAGTCGTTACGCTTCCACTCTTTGAATACAAATGGGCCCGTGCCCACAGGCTCGCTTTTGAAGTTTTCTTTTTTCTCCTGAATCGCGGTTGGACTGGCAATGCCAAATGGCGTCATCGCAATATTTTGCAGGAAAGGTGCTTGTGGTTGGTTCAATGTGAACTCCACCGTAGTCTCGTCCGTCGCCTTCACTTCCTTGATCACACGTCCGTCCTCTGGACCAAACATGGAATCGTAATAATCGAAGGAATCACCCTCGAATTTATATTCACTCGCCGGATTGCCCCAACGGTTGAAGTTAAATACAACAGCCTCCGCATTGAAGTCTGTACCATCATGGAATTTCACACCGGACTTCAGCTTAAACACATACTTGAGTCCATCCGCCGAAATCTCCCAGCTCTCTGCCAGTCCAGGAACGACCTCTGTTCCGCCTTCCTTGTAATCCAGCAACGAATCAAACACCTGATGTCCAATCTTCAGCGACTCCCCATCGGTTACAATTGCCGGGTCGAGTGCTACGGAATCCCCACCACGCCCCATAATCATCGTATCCTGCGCTTCCGTCACTTCGGCTGGTGGCTCGCTGCCCTCCGCCGGAGCAGGCGAATTCCCAGCCCCCTCATTGCTAGAGCAGCCTGACAACACCAAGACGGTGCTCAAAGCCAGAGTCAAAAAACCGGATAGCCATTTCTTTCTCATTCGCATACGTACAACACCCTTCCCTGTCCCATAATGTGTGTGATGCTGGCATGAAAAAACTTCAATGATAGCCATTGGTTCGGTGCTTGCTTGTATCAATGAAAGGCTTTAGGTGCCTGTGATACCTGAATTAAAGTTCCGGGAAAAGTAAGGCAAATATATGAAATGTAAAAACAGCATGGGAGACAGAATAATGGATATAAATAAAAGTCAGATCGTCATGCACATGGATTACGGATATGGATGATTTCTTTTATAGAAAAAGAAAACGCACCCAACGAATGAAGTATCTTGCGAGATGAATCTATGCAATGAAATGAAATGAGATTGTTGCGATTAATTTGAACTAAGGTCAATTAGCAACAGCAAATGGTTATGAACCGGTACGAACAAGTTTAAGTCAGTGGATTTAAAATATAGATGGGCATATGGGTACTAAGCTGCTAAGTACGCTTTAAAGTCTGCTCGTTGAGCGGGTCATGTTGAGTATGGCGTGTGGGATCTGGACTATGTATCGTTCGTTTACCATACGGATGAAAGAAACTCAACATAGGCTAGGTTGTTTAGATGTGTAAGTTGTTTGTTAGGGTGGTTTTCTATTGCAGATTGGACGTGTAGAACGTATGAACGAGTCATCTTGAGATGTTGGATTGTACAACAGGGAGACATTACAATAACTTCATATGTTATGGTTTTGTCATGATGAGGAGGATTGTGTAAATAAACTGTGGTGAAAAACAATTTCGTGTAACTTACTTTACATCACATTAATCAATTAGACAAGAGATTTACAGACATAAGTATTCAACTTTATTATATGCGTCAATATCACTTACACAAAACACAAAAAAGGAACACAGTTCGACAAAAAACGTCTTGTGCTCCTTTCTCACTCAATCCACATTCAGACAAAATCAATATTTTAATTTGCTAGGGATCAGCTCACTTTTTAAACAAACCTCTGCGATGCATCACGGTAATAAAACGGTAAAAATCATAACTCGCCCCATTATCGATGCTGAACAACGGATTCTTGGTGTCATATGCCAGCGCTGCATCCACAGCTGCTTTCGCCCATACTGGAACTTCCATTTGCTGACGCGCCTGCAGTTTGTCGACCTGGGACTTAAGCGCATCAAACGCTGCTTTCTCTTCGGCTGTCATCGGTTCGCCCCCTTTCGGTGGTTCGGTTGGTGGATTCGGATGACTTGGATTCGTCGGATTGGTTGGCTCCGGTGGTTTCGGAGTGGCTGCTGCGTACCTTGCTCTGAGCTGTGCCGCTGTGCCCTCGAATTCATTCATATCCACGTTGCCGCTGATGCCATTCACCTTGCCCGAATCCGTATACTGCCAGAACGTCCAACGCTTCCAAGCCGGCTGGTCGTCTGGTACACGGGTGCTGCTGTAACGTGCGATCCACAGATCGTATGAGCTGAGTGATGTGTCAAAATTCCCGGCAAATGAATTGCCCGTGTATATGATCGGTTTTACACCTGTCAGACGTTGTAATTCAGTTAAAAAAGCTTTGGCAACTGTATTCATCTGCGCTTTGCTCAGGTTGCCAGGGTTGTTCTCGTAGTCCATCACGGGTGGCAGTTGTAGCGCTTTGGCGCCTCCCACTTTGTTAAGTGTATTGGCATAATGCGCCGCTTCTGCTTTGGCACCATCGGTAGATGTCGCGCGGAAGAAGTGATATGTTCCGACCAGCATACCCGCCGCCAGTGCACCTGTTACGTTTTTCTGGTAATTCGGATCGGTGTACGTCTGTCCCTCGGTTGCCTTGATGAATACAAATGTCATGCCACTTGCCTTCACTTTGGCCCAGTCAATACTGCCCTGATATCGGGAGACGTCAATGCCCTGTGTATTGCCCGAACTTCTCGTTTGCATGTTTCTCACACCCTTTATGCGGCAAATGCCGTTTGTATATAGTTAATGCGGTTGGATCAGGGGTTGCTTGTGTGCGTGTCCCTTGTTGATGGTAATAGCTATGTTCAATGAGTATCGATCCAATTAGAAAAAATATCAAGCCGGTACGCGATCGTTCCAGATACGGATCGTTCTTATGATCGCTGTTGTCTCCAAATTTTTATGATTTATTATTCTAATGGTTAAAATTTAGAGACAAAGGCGACCGCTCCGCTTCTTCAGAATCGATTCCGCGTCTCTTTCACTACTTGTAGGCTAATGGTGCAGACTTTCGACTCTGTAGTGCTCTATATCTTGCCACAGGACAAATTTTGAATGAATGCTGAGTTTTTACTTCGTTTCATCTCTAATCTGTTGATCAACGTCCTCATGATCTGACTGTACAAAAGATTCTCTGGAATCAGGAGTATAGTTACCTGAGATCCCTCCGGATCCCCCTTTCCCTTTAAGCACTTCAATGGCTTGCCGAATCACAGGCGGAATCGGAGCGCCCAACTTGCCCCCATTTTCAATAATGGACAACAACTCATTTGCGATATAAAAAAAGGCGACCGCATCCCTGAACAAATGTCCGTCTCCCAGAACACCGTCCACCAGATGAGCCACCGATACCATTGCAAATATAAATACCTTCCGTGCGATGCCGAACATGCCGATGTTGCTTTCTAACTTGCCACTCATACCCGCAGCCGCGATACCGGTTAGGTAATCGAGGATGACGAACACAAGTAGTACGCCGAGCACGCCTGACCAACCTCCGAAAAAGTAGGTTACTGAGCTACTCATTAGTGCGATCCCCCATTTCCATAGGGTGTCCCATCGTTCCATTGTTTCACCTCCTTTAATTTTTGTGATAACTGCCCCAAAAGGTAATAAAATAGCGCTCCGTATTCGGAACGCTTGTTACACAATACTTCCGTTTTGGTCCATCCCTGCTGTTTCCAGAGCAGCCTTCACTTTATCACGATTACCGTTTGCAGTCGGAACATCGTCAATACCGATCAATCCTTTATGAATCATCATTACATATACAGCCAACATATTCTCCCCCCTTTCGTGAATGTTACAGGCCAACGGATTAACAATCTTGCAAGTTTATCCCGCATCAGGCATCAAGTTAAGCAGCAGCATGTGCAATTCCATGAGTGCCAACTGATTCGTGTTGTTTTCTTCACGCAATCGCTGATTTTCTGCCCCCAATTCGGCAATTTGAGACGTAAATGAAATGGCAGGCGGTTGTGGTACTTCATCGGGTTTTGCCGGGTAGTCAAAGAGTGGTTCCAATGTTTCCAGATCAACGCGTGCAATCATACCGCCTTCAGCACGATCCAACATGTGTGCGCCGTGTTCCAACTGGATCATACCGACGCTATCGGGCACCTTGTCGTCCAATGCTTTATACAACTTGAAATCCTGCTCTCTTGTCGTTTCAACAACAATCCCGGCGCTCTCTGGTGTAATAACGATTACGTTCCCGGATTGCAAGTCGTAGTAAACCTTCATACCGATCTTATTTTTCGGTAATTGTTCGTTCATTTTTCCACTACCTTTCGTGATTCATTTTTTTGATATGTCGAAAATGATTATGCGCTATAAGCTGTCACAGCTCACAACGTCCCCCCCTTCTCCCTTTGTTTCTATCTCTCATTTTTGTTTAATTCCTCAACTCAAAATCCAATCAGTAATATTAAGTAACGAAGAGTAAAGATTAGACGTTCCTATAGCGTTAAAAGCACTGGTAGAAACGTTAGTCCTCGCCATCAAATCTATTGTATCGCCTGCATTAACATTAACACTTTGGCTAAAAGTGCCGCCTGCCGCTGGTATTCCTACTGAATTAACCCCAGTTACTTGTGCTCCGTTGACATATAGTATCGCTACTCCTCCAGAAGATGAAGTATTAAAAAGTTGTTCCCACCTATACACGCCGGGAAAATTAACCTTCACCGATTTTAGTTTCACAAAAGATGTTGAGCTTGTCGATTTGTTCCCGGTATGAAAACCGACAATGTTAGGGCCGTCTTGCGAGACTACGCCATTGACAGGCCCATCAATCAAGTGATTATCTAGCAAGTAATTATCCATTAACGGCATTACTACACCACCCTTTCAGCCACAATTCCGAATACTGCTCCGCCTGATATATTATAAGCATTTATTTTTTGTCCCTTCGGAATCAAAAACTTAGGTAAGGGAACGATTAACGTATCGTAAGGCCTTAAGGTATATCTATACAAAATTGAAAAGCCTTCACATTGAATTACTATTTCTCTATCAGCTATATTAGGATTTGTAATTATCAATGACTTAATTACCCAATCATAAGCTGAGTCGGGATTTAATATAGTAGCTGAAGTAACCGAAGGAATGCTTCCACTGACCTTAGTATAAGGAAATTCGGAAGGAATGTATTCCATTTCCATCCCGCTTATTTGTGCGATCATGTTACCCCCGGGGCAATGAATTTGTATGGTTTCGCCCGGAAGTAAGAAGATGTTTAAGTCGTCAAGAAATAAAGTCTTAAATGACTTAATAGTGTGATTATAAGCAACAGTAATACCCCCAACTACCAAACTAAATGTGCGATCAGTTCCGTTAGCTAAACAGGTCAAGAATATAGATTTAATTGCCGTATACTTCCCTTGAGGTGCAGTGTAAACACTTGTCGAAATTGTAGGTAACACGCTTTGGTACAACATTTTTGGAATCTCTTCCATTATTAAATCGACCCCCAAACGTTTCGTTTATATTGTTGCATCAAGATTTTAATGGCATCATATAGCGCCTTTTCCGTCACGGATACACGCGCTGCATTTTGTTGTACGACTTCGTTCAGATCCGTAAGCAACGCCTTTTCGTTCTCGGTTACCAATCCGACGAATGAAGTAGCCGGAGACGTGCCCAGCATCAGGTACGTAACAGTGTAAGTGGCTGACGGATCGAATCCATGCGAGTATATAGCCAGTGCCTTTCCGTTATCATGTCCTTCAAATACGCCCCATCCCGTGGGCTCAATACGTCCATTTTTGTAAAGAGCGATCCATTTCCTGACCGCGTATACAGTGGCGTTCCCCATTGTCTTCCCCGTGTTAATGTCATAATTGGTGAATTTAATAGGATTAGCGAGTTCTCTTACCACCAAACCCGTTCCGACTTCAACTTGGTTATTGCCTTCGAATAACGTCAATTGTCCTTCTGATGTGATCCGCTCGACAGTTGGCGTTACAAGTTGATATACAAGCTGGTATGACGAAATTGTCCCATCTTTAATAGAGGGAGAACTCTCGTTTACTGGTACTGATGTTCTTAAATGCGCCCATGTGCTATTCCAGTTGGCCGGAGGTGAGTATCCTATCGGTGTCCATGTTTTTTGTGACGCGTTTGTCGGATCATTGTAAGTACTGGCGCTCATGTTACGCATCGTCCAACCCATGAAATACGCCTTAATCTCGTTTACTGTCGGCGTGTATGCGTCTCCCCATCCGCTGTCTGCGTTGGAAACGGAAATTGCAAAATTATTATTGAGTTTGTCAATCGCCCATCCATCTGCAATTGCCTCGTGAGATCCCCACGTTAAGATTTTCCCATCGTATTTAACAGCGGCAGACGCTGATATAGAAGAATAGCCATAATTGGCGCCTTCTAACTTAGGGTATAGCGTTTTAAATCCGGATTTGTTGCCCAAGATAGTGCTTGTAATTCTGCTCCCCTCAAAATCAACCTTTTGCCACTTCTTAACCTTGAAATACTGGCCGTCCTTCTCGAACACTTCGTCAGCATTCGCCCCGGTTAATGGATCAGCGTATAGATTCGTTTGTAATGCGAGCATGACGTCTTTGCGCGGTTTAAATGGTTTGGCTGACGTGCCGAACGTAAGCATCGGATTTTTAAAGGAACACGTTGCAAGGTATTTTCCATCCGATTCGATATTACCGAAGTGTATAGACGCTCTTACAGTTTCAGCTGGCATTGTGAAAGTTGTGCTTTGGCTGGATGTATAAGGAACGACTGAACTTGTTCCGATAGTGTTACCGTTGATGTCCCAAGCATTAACCCCAATTCGGCCCGTATGATCAACGGATAGCGTAAATACGTCTCCCTTGGAACAATTAAAGTAATATTGGACATCGTCCCCGTTGTTTGGGTTATTAATTTCAAGATTGTACGGGGAGTTAATTACTTTAGTTGTTCCGGCAATATTTTTCCAATCCATAAAAGTCGGCAACAAATTCTCTCCATAACGAATAGCGTACGGATTTCGAACAGGTTGAACGCTATCAACGTAAGGATACTTAGCATTTATCTGTTCAGGCGTCATGTTGCTTAGTGCGTGGTATTCCCCCGGAGTAATTCTATAAAGCCTAATTGAGTCGTAATTAACCATTTGTCCATCTGGAACATATAATGCATCTCCACTGGAATTAGGCACTTGCAATCTAACCATTACCTTCTTTGCCGTTACAGGATTAAACCTTAAGAATAAGGTGTTATATCTATCACTAGCACCTGCAAGGTTTGACTCAGGGAAAAAGTCAGACGGACTTTCGTCTACTATTCCATACGCCATTAACCGTCCATTAGCTTTAGCGTCTGGCTTAGCCTTAGCTATAAGCACGTAACAAGCCCCCACTAATACGTCCAAAACTGCAAGGTCAACGTAATGTTCCGTCGATTCTGATCCTGTAGCTGTTATCTTGAAAGAGGATGTTCCTAATTCTTTTGTCATAGAATCTAATGCAATGGTAGCTGAATTGGTAGCTACAGGAAGCCCAGATAAGGATTCACCGTTGCCCCTCCGCCCCAACAAGTTCACCAACGTCCTGCCCTTCAAGCCTTCCAACTTAAGCGCCGAGGCTCGCTTCGCATTAAAAATTTGCAATCCCGGCTCCAATGTCACGGATCTGCGCTTCTCCGTATCCAACCGCTCCTGAATACTGCTCACCTGTGCCGCGGTTTCCTCAGCCTTTTCTCCCACTTGCCCTACACCCTCATCAACCTTCTCCCAGTTCTGATCCAAATACTTGTCCAGATCAAAATAGGTCATCGATGGCGAGGATCGGTCAATCTTATTCAACCCCAAATTTGGTGTTTTTGGTTCATTCATCTATGCTCCACCTCCTGCAAATTTATCCTGTCGAGTATGTTCGATCTCCTCCAGCGTCATGCTTTCAACCTCCGCAATCGTCAAATACCGTAGACGGTAGTCCACGGTCATATGTGCCGGTTTGATGTCCTCAATCGCTGCCTTCAGATCATCCAGATTGGGCGGTAGGCCCCATGTGTCGATGAAGCGGATTCGGATCAAGTATTCTTCGGGCAAAACGGATACATCAATCCCGCCACTTTCATAGGCCTGCGCCACGTTTTTGAGCATCGAGCCAGAGACTTTGCCGCTGCCGCGCATCTTGGAAATGATTACGGATCTCCGCTGGTCTTCTGGCTTGGCTTGATTCGTAGGAATCTGCAAATCCCGCTCATAACGTTCCAATGCCCAGGTCGCAGACTCAGGGTAGAATTGGTCCAGCACACTTTCCAAACCCACCGTAAGCTTGTCCAGCTCAACACCTTCGGTCTCTGTGAGAAGCTGCATCTCCAGCACATTTTCATACAACGGGGGCAAAAGAGTCATTAATACCTCTGCTTTACTCATGTCACCTTCACCGTCCCAAGAACGGCTACTGCGCCGGGGGCGATCTCCAGATTGGACATACCACCGTTCACCAGCAGATCGCTATAATCGATCACAGGCGGAATATCCAGAATGACATTCGCAATCCGTGTCCAACGAACTAACGGATCGGCAAAAGCCAGTTCTTTCAGATACGCCGTAACTCCCGTTTCAATCAGTGTCTTCACGCCCTCGTACGTTGAACCAGAAGCAAGCGTGACCTGCACCTCAACATCGATAGGAACTTCTTCCGCTCCCACTACTGTGACCACGGGTCCGATTGGAGCTGCACCTTCGCCCATTCCATCCTGGGTTGGATCGATATATTCCTGAACTGCCTCAATGACCGCCTCAGCAGGTGTTTGCATTTCATTATTCAACAATGCCACTTTGACTGTACCTGGACCATCCCATAGTGGAAAAGCTTTCGCTTTGCCAACCCCGGAGTTTTCCCGTGCCCATAATTCATACTGATATTTGTTGGCACTCGTGACCGGACGGGATACTTTATCCTGATATCGGTCATTAAGGGCCCGGTCCGTTTCCTCGTCTTCGCCAGGAACCAGCAACTGTGTCAATTCGGCTATGGTAAGAGCAGCAATATAATCGATGGGCAGCAGTGCCCCCGTATATTCATTACCTTCCGCTCCCGCTACCTCACATTCCAACACATATTGCCCTGCCGCGACGTGCTCCACAACAACATACACCCGATCCCCCGTGGAAAAACGACTCTCCAAAGCAACCTCAACAGGCTTACCTTCATTATCCCGGAAACTGCCAACCCAACGTGCCTTCGTGGCCGCCTTTCGGCTAATGCCAGACCAAGCCACCGCGCGATCCAGATACTCTCCAGAAGCTGTATCCGCAAACTTCAGATTGGCGTTCACATCCAGCTCGATATACATCTGAGCCATTTCCACTGCCGCTGGCGCAAGCGCATCATAGATAATGCTGCCTTCACGTTTATCCACACCATCCGGTACCCTGTCCAGCATTCGATTTAAAATGACTTCAAACGTCTGTTGTTCATACATTCATGTTCACCTCCGTCTCTTCCCTGAAGCTACCAAAATCCGTTTCCACGGTAAAAGACAACCGTACCCCATCAGCCTCGTGGACAAAATCGAACTCGGTTACATCCGAAATGCGATCATCCGGAAGCAACGCTTCGCGAATCCAGCGTTCCAGTTCCGATTCAACCATGGATCTCCCGGCCATTCCTTCCCAGGACCATTCCATACCGTAATCCGAAGAATAGATCAGATGCTCGTAGCGGCGTGTGGACAACGCTTTATACACCGCCTGTTTTACCGCATCTTTTCCATCCAGTTGCAGCCTTCCAATTCGCTGTCCTGAAGCTTGAAACACATACGTCAGACTTGGAAGCACAGCAGCCTCTTCCTGATCTTCTGTACTAATCTGCGCACCCTGTGGAATCATGGATTCACCAGCCGATCCAGCACGACAAAGCTGTCTCCGCCTTGAACACGTAACAACAAAACATGGTCACCCACGGTCCAAGCTTTGTTCACTACGGATTCCGGTAGTACCAGAAAAGGTTCAGCCAATGCCAGCCGTTGTTCAACGGTGATCTCCATAGGCTGTGTGTTTGTCACGCTTCCGTACATTACCTGAACGGGAGACTTGGCATCTACAGCGGCCACCGCCGCCTTTTTAATCACGTCCAACATCATTTATCGTTACACCACCTTCAAATCCAGCGACATCGTGTGCACGCCCCCCTGTACCTTATGCGTACATTCGTCTACCAGAAAATATTGATTAATCTTGAGTTCATCGATCTGGATGTTGACAAAACTGCCTGCCCTTACCTTGAAATCACCAAGCGCGTCCACTTTCAACGTCTGCGTCTCACGATTACGGAGGGTCATCAGAGTTTTCAGCATGGCATCAATCTGGCCTTCGTTCAGGCCATCATCCGCTTTTTGGTACAAAAAAAGCAGCCCCCATTGACGGATGCTGCCTGAGTCCTGATGAACAAACGTTTCTCTTTTTCCCGTATCCTTGTTATCCCGGTACAGCTTGATCTTGTTATACGTCTGGTCGTCAATCGACCTTGTATAGTTGTAATCCGTGAGCAGACTGTTATCCCCAATGACAAAGCCGTAAGGCATCTCTTCCACATCCCGAAGTACAAGCTTGCCGAAATCATCGTAGAAGATGTAGTTTTTGCCGCCATAGATCAGCGTTCGGTCGAGCGCCTCACAGATCATGTCGATCAGCTTTTTGTTATCAAATACCATGCGCGGAATAACGTATTTTGGCTGGATCAGATCACCCACCTTCAACTGAAAGTCGGTAGCAATTCGTTTGATCACATCTGTAGCGGTCGCGTTCACGAACTTGTACGTCTGATTCGCGGTTAGATAACGAGTCTGGTCGTAGGCTTTGATTTTGACACTTTCGTCCTTGCCGCTATCCACTGAGAAGATGTATCCGTAAAATATACCTACCTCTTTACTGATATATTTCACGACATATCCATTCTCATAGGTGAATTTCTTATTCTGGTACAGACTGCCCTTGATCAACGTGAACTCCAGAGAGGAAGGTTTGCCGATACGGGAGGTTTTGTACGTAATGTCACCAGCAATTTCGCTAATGTCCCAGATGTTGCCCAGTTTGTCATCCAGCAATAACCGTTCCTTCATGTTAACTAGCTTATCATCCAACCTGATCTGCTCTTGCATATCCCCTCTCCTTTCACGGAAGCTTGATCACAAGTCCAATCGGCAGCTTCTTCAGTTGGGCATCTTTGATGCCATTCAGCTTCTGCAGCTCTTTCCAGCGAGATCCATCTCCCAGAAGGGCTTTGGCTACAGACCACAAGGAGTCTCCGGCTTTGAGTGTGATGGTCTTGGGCTGGATTTTTTCATTGGGCCGGGAGGCTTTGGTTTTTGTTTTTGAAGCAGCATTATCCTTGCTGTCCTTGAGTGGCACTACTTTTTGGGCGGCATAAAAAATGAACTGCTTCAGCTTGATATCATACTGGATATCCCCCACCGTACCCGCTGTCTCCTTCCAGTCGAAGCTCTCAATGGAAACCGCCATATTAATGGTATACCTTGCACTGGAAAAGAACAGTCTGACGGGTCTGCCCGTCTGCATCCAACGGATGATCTTTTTCACATATTCATAGGGATCACGGTAAAACTGCTTCTGAACTGCCGGATGGCTTGCATCGTAGTTCAGATGGTACGGACTGTAGTCTGCCGGAAAAATCCCGCTGAAACTGACTTCACGTAGCTTCGGCGACTTGATCACGTTAATTTCACCCAAAGCGCTAACGTTAAACGTACTGCCATCTCCCGAGTCCGAAAACTCAATGCTCTCTGGTGTGACCGGGAAAAACATGTATTCAGAGCGGTTATTGAAGCTTAGTTGAATATAATATTCCACTTATCCATACACCCCCTGGGCACTGGAGACGATCTGACTGTTCAGTCCATCGGTGATTTTGCTGATGATGCTATCCACATCATGTCCGCTGTTGATATCACCCGTAGTGACCTGAACAGTTGGCGTCAGACTGACAAATCGCTGAATCGCTTGCATTTCTGCAAGCTCACGCATCAGTTTCAAGTCCTCGCTCGTCACATCCACTGTGCCATCCACGTCACCGATCTTGTCCACCTGTCCAATATTGTTGATTTTGTTGATGTTACTCATGTTGCTGTTGGGAACAACGGTGGGAGTAGGTGCAGTTGGCATCGATGGCACGGAAGGTGTTTTGGGAGTTGGGCCACCGAAGTTTCCAGGTAATTTATCAGAGCCGTTGGGGAATAGGTCTTTGGTGGTATCCATCAAATCGTTCCCCTTGTCAAATCCCATATCAAATGCATCCTTATAGTCCGCAGAAGCGTCCATTCTCCACAGGCTAACAACGTCCTTCTGGCTCTCAGGAGCACTCGCTTCAAGGTCACTCATTAAACCCTGTATCTTACCGCTCATTGAATGAATGTTAGCATCATCCACTAGTTTAATACCGCCCCAATTGGTCCCGAAAATCTTATTCAGATAGGGTATTAATTTATTTATACCTCCGATCATCCAGTTGATTTGATCTTTGAAACCACCGGCGAAATCCTCAATTCCCTTTGTAATGTTGAACAGGATTTGAAGTACAATGAGTCCCATGTCAACAAATAACTTTTGGAATGCATAGGCTGGATCTCTAAATACATTAATGACAAATTCGGCCCAAGAAATGAAATAATTCAGAATGGATGCAAAAATTGATTTCATATACTCGTAAGCCATATAAAAATAACCTATTATCGCTCCAACCATATCCCCAGCTGTAACGCCACATAATTGCAAAATAAAGATGAGTCCTGCAATAGCACCAATGACAAGCAAGATAGGCCAGTTAGCTACCAACCATGCCGCTGCCAGTGAATAAACCTGAGCAATTACAACTCCAAGCGTAATAATGATATTGGCTAGTAGTACTACAGCAATGGCAGTTAATATAGGTCCGATGATAGCCCAATTTTCTTGCACGACTGTAGCAAAATTGATGAACCCATCCACGATAAATGCCACCACTTGAGCAATAATTGCGAATGCCCCACCAATCCATTCGATGAAAGCACTGAACTGACCTGAGCTTATGGCTTCGTTTAATCGGTCAAGCACAGGAGATAAAACTTCCAAGGCTCTTGTCCCGATTTCAGATAGTATTCCATTGAACTGATTCACGAGAGCCGTCCATTTTTGCAATGGAGAATCCAGCATCGTATCAAAGGCTTCTTGTGTGTAACCCTGCATTTCAAGAACCGTCTGCAAACCTTGTATAAAACCGTCAAGATCTTTAGTCTGAATAAATTCACCTAATCCAGCCCCGTTCAATGCACTTTCCGGGATATTAAATTGACTTGCCAGATCAGTGTTTTTTCCATTCATTGCACTAACAATAGCCTTGGATGCATCGGTCAGACTTTTATTATCAGGTGATAACATACTCAGTCGTTGAGTCATTTCATTAAGCTGATCTACCTGCCCGGTATTTTGTGCCAAAGGCAAGAAGCCTAGAGAAGATTTAAGCGAATCATTAACATCCTGACCGCTCTTGGAGGCTTGATCTCGATACTTATTATAGATGCCTTCCCCGAGCACCGGATCTTCTGCGGCAACCATATAACGATATTTGAAGTCTTCTTGTTCAGCAGCCGCCTTTAACACAACACTTCCAGCGGACTTTACCATTTGCATCCACTTGGAGAGTTTGCTCAGATTATCACCTAACGAATCACTTGTATCATCAGCCGTATCCTCCAACTTTTCCATCAGATTAATCGTTACATTCATCTGTTGGTTGATTTGATTAAAGTGGTTGGATATGTTGGTTTGATTAAATTGATTCAAATTAACATGGTTAATCTGGTTGAAGTTGTTCAAAATTTCGGTTGTTTTTACCTGAACTAGATTTAAGTTATTGATCAGATTATTTATGGATGGAGGATTAATTACAGTGATACTTGTATCGGACATTCATTTCTCCCTCCTTTCCTTTTTATTTCTTCCGGGCGCGATTCTTGGACCGTTCTTTCTTTTCTTCCTCCACCCGGATGGAGATCATCGCATAGATTGCCGCTCGTTCTCGCAGGGAGAAGGCCATTAACTCATGCGGCAAAATGTTCAGTTCATGGAGAGCGTAATAAGCCAGATTGGCTTCGGAATCGCCCTCTTTAATTAGTTTTTTACGTCATCCACCAGCTCGTTCATGTCCTGATTGAAGCCGTTCAGCTTCTGAACCTGTTCGCCGAGCGAAGCAAATTCCCCAGGCAACAGCATTTTCCGCAAAAGCGATTCCGCCCCCATCACGCCATATGAACGCTGGAGTTCTGCATTTTTCAGATCGGGATAAACTACACTGGCGCTCATCAGGCGAGCCATGTAATCATTCGCATCGATATCGGGGGTGTAGACACCGTTCTTGCCCTTGATTTTGCGGGTAGCCGCTTTGCGGCATTCCTGGTTTTCGTCTTCGGTCATACTGCGCAGTTTCCAGGCAACCGGTTCGCCCTTCTCATCCTTGAAACGGGGGGACACGATATACTCCTCCGTTGTATCCATTGCTGCATTTTGGGCAAAAAACATACTCAATCCACTCATGTATTGTTCCTCCTCTAAAGTTAGGCTCCCCGCCGCAAAAAGCGGCGAAGAGCAGAATGTTGACACGGCAAATAGCCCGTAACACAGGCAAGTTGAACAGGTTTCTTTTACAAACCCGCTGTTGATTTATTCTCTTTATATCTTAGAGTACTAAGCTTTCCACTCCACATTACTTCGGCAGATTAAACGATACAGGCATATCGACATCTTCAAAGGTAAAGCTCACTTCTTCCTCCAACGCCTCCGCCTCGGTATCCAGGGATGCCATGATCACACTGTCGAGGTTGACACCTTTGAGGGTCACCGTCTGTTTGCCAATCGTAGAAGAAGGATCTTCGTTGGTCACTTCAATGTCGAAGTACGTGTCCACACCATTTTGCATGTACTGGAGCATCAGCTCACGGAAACGGGAAGTGGTATAAAAGATCGTCATGGAACCCGAGCCAGACCAACCGGTTGCTTTGTGCTGTACACCGCGGCGACCCAACGTTTTGACCTCTGCTTTTTGTTTCTCCACCGTTGCTTCCAGTGTCTTCACATAGAACATTTCTTCCGTCTGTCCGTTAATCGTTGCGTATGCGCGGCCTTCCTGGCCGGAGATCGTGTCACTTGCTTTCAAAAATGCCATCTTAAACCACCTTCACTTTCATATATACTTTTTCAACGGAATCCACAGGTTGGACCTGAATCTCGATCAGAATACTGTCAGTTTCGTTTCCTGGAGCAACAGTGATATCTGTTTTGGAATCAAAATTCTGAATGGCACCAATATCCTGGAGCTGCTTCAGGTATGTGACACATTGGGAACGGAACAGGCTGCGCCCATCTTCGTTGTTGTTCACTTTGCCGATGTAGTAGGACTCGAAGATCCGTTTCATATCATTAGCGATGCCATCGAGAACACGAACAACACGGTTTTTGGCAAAATGACGTGCCTTATCCGGAGTCACAGAACGGAATGTATTCACATCCTGCTCTACTACTGCACGGTTGCTGCTCGCTGTAAACACAAACTCGCCATTACGCAATGCTGCTTCTGTCTCGGTATGTGTCAATCGACCATTAACATCCACAGCGTCGTCATATGCACGGAATGTCAGGGATTCATTCAGGTTAGCTCCCGCTGTTGCACCGGAAGTCCAAGCTACCGTTTGTTTTGGCGTAAGAACGGTACCGTCTGCGAGCACAACACCATTTTTCACACTGATGATGCCTTCATGATCTGCTGCCGGATAATCGGACAGAACCAGTTGCACCTTCTTGCCTTCGGTATCACGCAAACGCTTGATGTAAGCTGTGTAGACTGACTTGAGTGTGGCATCGTCTGAGATCAGACCAACCGTGTTAAAATCCAGCACCTCCAGCTTGGTCAGGAAATCGGCATGATCCTGGTTCGTTGCTGTACCATCCAATCCACCTGTTAGTGGAAGTGATGCTGTAGCTGTGAGTGCACCTTCACCAGTAAATGTAACGTATGCGTTTGATTCCAGAGCTTCGATGGTAGACGCGGTTTGTTTGTCGACTTCTTTACCCGCAAGCAACGTGGAGACATCCAATTGTTCCGGGTCATTGATATTGGCGGAGATTACAACAGCCAGATCATTACCACGCACACCGCCGTGTTGGGCGGTCACTGTCAGATTGTCCAAGGTTGCCTTGGCTTTTGTCCCTGCATTGAGTCGGTAAAGAAGCAAGGTTTGCGCCCGTTTCAATGCCTCGCGGATCAGTAGCAATTGCGGTGCTGTCCAGTCATAGCCCAATTTGGCTTGTACATCTTCACCTGCTTGCACGGTAAGGATTGTACCTGCTTGTCCCCATGACAATGGAAGTGCCAACGCCACCGTTCCTCGCTCTCCTACCGTACCCGGCAATGAGCCCTCTGATGCAAAATTCATATATACGCCGGGGCGTACCTTGTTTTGTGTTGTCCATGTTCCTCCAGCCATTATTGTGCCTCCCCATTCATAAATTGTTGGATGTGTTGCTGTGCTTCTTGCAAGGTGTATGTCTCTTGTTCCAGCAGAACTGCTGCCAAAATATCTTTCTCGATCCGGCTAAGTTGCCGGGATTCAGCGAACTGTGCTTTGCTGTATTTTGGTTTGTTTTTTTGTTGAGCTTCCGGATTTTTAGGATCCTGTTCTTTTTTTGTAAACATCGCCAATGCGCCTCCTATTCCTTTCATACGGATCCCCTCATTCGGTTAGTTAAGTTCAATAAAAAAAAGTTATACTGACCACTCCAAGGACAGGATAACTATCGTTACATTGAACTCATATCGTTATTCTCTTGTAGCTTTAAGTGCGGTAGGTCGTTGTTCCAGTTGTTGCATGGTAGCGGCGGACTCCGACACTTTGGTGGTTCGCATGGTGTAGTACACCAGCATTCGCGGCGTATTGTTCTCCGTCTCCCAACGCATCTCCGTTGCGCGATAGGGAGTGCCTTCCACGTCGATGGTCTCCAATGCTTCGAACAGCTCATCTGGCAGGGTTGCGGGGATGTTGTCTGTTTCGAGCCAGCGGATTTCATAAGCGTGAGATTGCACGAAGCGATCACTGCGTTCCCGGGTAAGTTGAGCGGACTGCAGACGGTAGGAGATGCCTTTTTCGGCAGGAGTCGAGTTGCCACCTACTGTTGCTTGGTGGATTGGGATGTTAGGGAAATGCTGTGTGAGTGTGTTTGCAATGGTAGTGGTTAGTTGGTTTATGCTCATGGTTCACCTCCTTTTTATTGGTGAGATTGAGATTAGTTATGTTTTCCTATCTACCAAGATTCGATATGGAGACTAACGGCTTTAAATGTAAGTTCACATGCCATATGAAAGACGTAATTGGCGCCACCCCCGTTTTCATCATCTACAATTAATACCGGTGTATGTGAACTCGTCGCTGACTTTACTTCTCCGTCTTGGGCACCGGATATCAATCTCACAGCGTTACCGGTTTCCTTGGGTATTGCACATAATTATAATCAGACATGATCATGCCTCTTTATTAAGAGTAAGAACCGCCCACACTGGCGTTCCAAATCTCTTTGTTATCCAGCAAGATCCGGTAAAGGCGAACGCATTTCCATGTGGCTACGCCGCTGTTGTTTGAAGCGTGCGCCCGCAAATAGTAGGACCCGGAAAGGCTGGAAACGCTCAAGCTGATTGTGGTCCTTGTCGTCAGTGAACCCCGATATGTTCGGGCGTTATATGTACCGCCGCCTCCCATTTGGTCCGTTGACGCTATGAAAATCCCATCTGATTGGATGTGGGATGAACCTTCCAATGCAAAATCAAATACAACATTAGTTACGTTGGTCAGATCCACTGGTGTGCTTGTCACTACGGCCGCCTCACCGCCGCCTGTGCTTGGGTTGTATGCGTAACATTCCACATGGTCCGATTGTTTGGACACATATGAATTACTTCCCCATACGGAACCTTTCCGCATAGTCTGTACAGTGGACCAAATGGGGCGCCATACTCCCCCGACTCTCGCATAAATTTGTTGGACACCCCGCCAAGTCCCCGAAACCTTGACGGACACTCTATTGGGCATTTTCCACGTGCCACCCACCTTAGCGCCTAAAGCCATGCGTTATTCTCCTCCCCTTTATCATGAGTATTGATACCAGATGTCGCCATCGTTTCCGCCAGAAGGTGCAGCAGATGAAATAATGTGCCTGTTCTTAGCATCAAGGACAGATTGAAAAAGGTCTTGTGACCATGCTGTCCAAGTTCCATTGCTTTTAATTCGCATTCTGAATGATCCTGCACTAAATAAATCATAGGCTTTTTGAATAACCCAACTATCAGAAGACATTGCCTGAACTTCGATATACCACCATGCACCACTCGCGGTTGTTGGTGCATGGGCAATATTCTCACCAACATGGAACCCTGCAGCGACTAAATTATTGGCATTCCCATTACTGACGTTGATTGAAAGACCATTATCTTCAGTTAACTTACCCTTTTGCCACGGTGCACCTTGATCAACAATCTGCATCCACGGTCCCCAGGTATCGTTAGCAGTCGTACCAGTACGATGGTACATTCCTCCTGTCGTTCCGCCAGAAGCATATTCGTGAGTGACACCTCCGCTGTCATCATTCCAGCCCTTTAATCCATGTAATACGACATAGAGTTCGGCGGGTAAGCCAATCGTTGAGCCTGATTTAAATGAGTATGCGATGTTTTTACGATAATCGCTCGGCTTTGTAGCTACTCCACGAGTATCTGGAATCAGTCTTGGAATGGCACCGTCCACAGCCGCTTTCACTGCCTTTTCCGTCGCAGCCACCGTCTCTGACGTTCCGTCCGTCTTACTAGACAACTGTACCTTCCCCTTCTGCGTCAGAGACGCATCAGGAATAGCCATCTGACTCACCGCTTCACGAAGCGCATCCAAATCCGCTTGCGTTGCAACACCAGCATCAATCTTTTCGAAAATCATATTAATACTATCCCGGGTCACTCTTTCGTTCCCCAAGGGAAGAGGCAATTTTAGTCGATCTGTTTCTTTTGGCATTACGCCCACACCTCCAGTTCATTCCACGTCAAGGACGCGGCGTCCAGTTCATCCCATGTTTTCTGCTTCTTGTCCAGATCATCCCAGACCAGATAGCGATACTCATATTCCACGGCCATATGGGCCGGTTTCAATTCTTCAATCGCCCGTTTGAGATCATCTATATTGGGTGGGATGCCCATCGTATCTACAAAGCTCACCGTGAAACTCCACGCTTCCGGTTGAAACGTTACATCCACCTTGCCCCCGGCATATGCCTCGGCCACGTTCGCAACCAACCTGCCAGAGAATTTCCCTGCCCCACGCAGCTTCGACTCCACCACAGCACGTCTTTGTTCCACTGGCTTGAGACGATCCGTCTCAATGCCAAGCTCCTGCTCCCAGAAGTCCAGCCCCCACGTCGCTGTACGGACAAAAAATTGCTCCAACGTCTCATCCAGCGCCTGGTACAGCAGATCCATCTCGATGCCTTTGGCCTGCATATCCGCCTGCATAACGCGAGAAGTCTCATAATACCTGGGCAAATACGAGAACAGCTCCCGCCCTTTCTCACTCGTCAGTCCAGCATCTACAGTAGAAGGAGCACTCATGACCAGCATCCTCCTTTCCTTTCACATCAACGTATACAGCTTCGCTCAAATGCTGCGCTCCCGAGCGGCGCACCGCACGACCCAAGCACTCTTCCTTCCCGCTACTCTCTTCATTTCCAGCTGAACCGAATGCCGCATAGTCCGAACATTCCCGATGTCCCCTACTACCTTCATCGCCGCATTCACGAATTGCATCATCATCCACCATCTGCCCAACACTACTCATGAACTTCCACCGTCCCCAGTACGGCCACCTGACTCGCGGTCATCTCAATATTCTGGTCGCTCACACCGTTCACGGTCAGCTCCGAATAGTCGATAATCGGCGGAATATCCAACAGAATCGCGGCAATGCGAGTGTAACGAACGAGTGGATCGGCAAAAGCTAACTGTTTCAAATACGAGGTCACCCCACGTTCGATCAATGCACGTACATCGGCCAACGTTGCATCACTTGCCAGCGTCAGTTTCACTTGAATATTCATCGGAACTTCCTCGGCTGGCATCACGGAGACCACTGGACCGGCGGGCGCAACACCTTCACCCTGTCCATCCTGCGTGGGGTCAACGTACTTCTGCACGGCGGCTACCAGATCGGTACCCGCAGCACGTTTGTCCGTGTCCAGCAGATACAATCCAACCGTACCTGGCCCCTGCCATAACGGAATAACCCGCGTTGCACCAACACCCGGCACTTCACTGGCCCATTGCACATATTGCGACTTGTTGCCGCTTGTCCCTTGGTTGCGGACTTTGGCATAAAAGCGTTCCAACAGCGCCGTATCGGCCTCAATATCTGAACCGCCTTTGATCACCTCAACGTTCGTGACTGAAGTTACCCCACTTACAGGTGTTGACAGCACCGTTACCGTGCCCGCAGGCACATTGCTCTCTTTTCCAGCAACAAGCGCTCGCACGCCTACCATCCCAAAGCCCTCTGCATCCAGCTCCACACGGCCCACCGTCTCATATTCGAGCGAAGCTTCAGCAGATACTTCATCCGCGAGTGTAGCCACGACCGTTCCTGCAGGCACCACTTTCCCAGGCGTACCCGTGAACCTCACAGCACCCTGAGCCGACACAGCAGCTCGCCGCGTAATGCCGTGCTCTCCTGCCCGCAGATCCAGCTCTTCCGAACGAAAATTCGGATCACTGCTCGCAGCCGTACTTGCAAACCCACGCCGCAGTAATTCCTGCGCCCACAACGCCGCCTCGGACAGCATAAACGCAACAGGAGCTTCCGCATCCCACAGGAACGAACCCTCCGACTTATCCAGATCCGCGGGCAGACGATCCAGCATGCGCTGCATAATCTGTTCCTCCGTCTGGTCCTCCAAATAACGCGGAATCTCAGCCATCCCGTCAGATCACCTCACTTTCCAGAATAAACATCTCTTCCTGCACACTCGCCACCCGGCACGAGAACATGCACTGCTCCCGATTCCAATCAAACGTGAACTGGTCTACCGAATCCGTGCGTGGATCAGCCAGCAACGTCTCCGTCACCATCCGGGTAATCTCACTTTCCATAACACCACGACTGTCACCCTGCCCCACCAGATCCTCCAGCTCCGAACCATAGTTCCGGGAGTAAATCACATGTCTGTACCGCGGCGTCTTGACTGCCTTGATGCACCATTGCACCCAGGCTTCATGCCCACCAGCCGCAGCAACTTTACCACTTGGAGTCAGCACAAAATCCCCTGCATCGTAATCGAATCGCCAGCTCCGCCCAAAGCGCACCTCTTCCGAAGCCGCACCCGACAGATCCTCCTCATCTCCCCAGACCACACCCGTTTCCGGGAACAAACTAGGCATGCGCACTCACCACCTTACACAGCACGACAATGTCGTTACCGCCATTCACCCGCATCGCCAGCACGCGATCTCCCGCCTTCAATCCTTTACCAAGAGACCACACCGCTTCTTCCACTTCCTCTTCTTGCAAAAGAAACCGTCCCGTGCCCGTCGTACCGCCGTTTGCCACGTCAGATATACCCGAGATCGCGCCAGCAGCCTCGCGCTCCGGCAATCCAAGCGTGCCCGGCAACTCGGCCACGAGATAATCCTGCACTTCGTGCTTGAAATCATCCAGCTTCACACCGGATGAAGTCATCGTACCCAATACCGCGCCCATACCGCTCACGGCCTGACGGGAATGAGTACTCATCGCACCCCGCATGACGTCGGCAAAATGCCCATACGGATCATCTTTATTCAAGGTAAACCCTCCTTTTCACCAGCTCAGCCGTCCCCAGCTCTAACGTCATCGTTCCAGGTCCGGCAGACAGATCACGGCTGACCGACATGACGATTAACTTCAGCCCTTTTAACAACACCGCGTCCCCAGCGCGAATCGTATTCACATCCGGTGCGGATATCGTAAAGGTCTCCTGAATACCCGTCAGATGACTTTTCGCCAGTTTTTTCGCGGCAGTTGTCGATTTCACCTGATCGTCCTCTACCAGCTTTTGCAATGTGCCCAGTTCTTCCACACCATTCTGCTCAATCGCGAGCACTTTGGAAGGAACTTCTTTGCCATTGCCAGACTCCGACGCTGCCATCACTTTAACTTTGGTAACCGCCCCTTCGAGCGTACGCATCTGGGTAAGATCAATCAGCCGATCCAGCTCATACACCTTCGCATTACTTCCCACCTGGAAGAGCTGCAAGCCACCGGGTGTCATCCGTGGATGATACATCTCCCCGCCAGACTTCGCCGTTTCTTTCAAATCGGCAAACATCATCGAGAAAATCGTCTGTGACCGATACACGGCTTTTCCCAGCTTTGTTTTGGTTTCCGGCAATGTAGCGTATGGAATCTTCCACTCTTTGGCGTAGGTTTTAAGTCGTTGCGTAGCCGTCTGATCTTTGGGAAGTAGGAACTCGTCCTCCGATTTTTCCAGATAAATCATCCGGTCGTACACCGTGAGAGACAGCCGCTTGGTGCCGCTGTTGGAACTCTCCACCTCCCAAATGACCGCAGGATGCAACAGATGAACCATGGATTTTTCACCAAAAGGAACCCCACTAATCCGTATCGCCATGCCCGGTGAGATCGAAGGTAGACCCGAAGAAGCGGACACCGCCAGCCGGATGTTGGCCTGATAGGCAATCTGGTCGAGCGAATCCTTCAGCGTAATCGTCTCCACCAGCTTGGTGATGTCATATTTGTCGTCGACAATGACCTTGTAGGTCATGGCATCACCAGCTTTTGCCCGGGTTTGATCCGGTTCGGATCACTCCCGATGATCTTTGCGTTGAGCTTGTAGATCTCGTTCCATTTGGAACTGCTGCCCAGCTCAAGCTTTGCTATTTTGGACAGGGAGTCACCGGATTTGACAGTGTAGGTCTTGCTGGTTTTTTTCAAATCTGTACGAGAACCTGACTTGCTCCCGGATGCCGCAGAGCCCACCTTCTCCACCTTGGAATCCCGCCATGTGCGCAGGGTCAGGTCGAAATAAATATCCCCGCTCTCGCCGCCCCGGAAGGTCGTATTGTGCGAGATCAGATATACCGGCACATTCACCCCCGTGTTGGTGATGATGAAGCGCAGCGGCTTTTTCGATACCAGAAATGTATTCAGCATATTCATCGCTACCCGCGGATCAGGCAAATCTTCGTACATGCAATAGGACGCATCATACTCTTTGGGAAAAAAAGAAGAGAAGGTGATCTCCTTCACCTTCTCCCCCTGTGCAAAATCAAACTCGCCATGCTCCAGCATATTAATCGTTTCGTACCCTTTGGAACGTGAGATTGTTAATTCTTCCGGTTTCACTGGAAATTGAAACTGCGTTTTCCCATCGATCAGGGTAAATTCCATTCGGATCTCTTCCACTTTATCTTCAAATACAGACATACACGGCCTCCTTTCTACTTAGGCCATAATCGTTTTTCGGTTTTCCATCGCACGGCGCACTTCCCCTACAATACGTTGTCCAACTTGACGTGACAGCCCATCGTAGTCAATGGCGTTCTCACGCACCGTCACCTGTACTGTACCTGGCGCGATATTCACTGCAATCTGATTGGTAGTTTCGGTTTTGAAATCCTTCAAGTATCCAGACAGACTGCTCATCTGGTCTTCAGATATCTGTACCGTCATCGTGGACGATTTTCCATTCGTCTGTGCACCGTTACCAAGCGCCATCGCTTGGTTCTGCATCATGCTTGTTCCCATGAAGCCAGCAGATGTAGGCTGACCGACCTTGCTGTTCATATATGCAGTTGGGCCTGTCATGGTCAGTGCTGGTGGAATATAAGCAGGGGCCATCTGCGGCCCTGTTGGTACTTGCGACGGTGCAGCTACTGTTGCTGTCGAGACCGTCTTTTCTTCTTTTTTGGAACCAAAGCCGAAGAAGCTGGATATACCATCGGTGATTTTTTTGGTTTTCTCAGAGACATAGTCCGCTGCACCTGACAAAGCATCCCCTACACCCTCGGTAGCACTAGACATAAAGTTTCCAATATCCTTCGCTTTGTCTCCGATCCAACCGCCTGCTGCACTTCCGGCCCAACCACCTACTGCACCACCAACCCATGTCCCGATACCAGGTAAAAGTACACTACCGATGGCGCTACCAATCGCAGTGCCTGCTGTGCCGCCAATCATGGAACCTACCGCTCGACCACGTTCTTCCGGGGGTGCTGTCGCTACATTCGCCACATCTGCGAGCATGCTGATGGGCCCAAGCAACCTTTTGGCTCCTTTGGCAAAACCACCACCCAATTTACCAAGCATGCCATCACCTGAAAATAGATTCGACATTGCCGTTGGAGAACTGGACATGATGCCAGAGATGAGATTGGATCTCCTGCCACCACTAATTCTTCTGTTGTTTGCATTTCTGGCTTCATTAAGAGCACGATCTGAAGTATCTGTAATGATCGGACTTGGCGTTGGGACAGGAGATGCGGTTGATGATCGATTCCTTCCACCTCGTCGTCCACCTACTCTCCGTGGTGGAGTTCCACTAGGATTAGCATTACCAGATCTTGAACTGTTACGAGTTTGGTTTTTACCTTTTGGGCCTTCACTTGGCTTACTCGCCTTATCTTTTTTTGATTTTCCACTGAACAACTTTTTTCCTTTTTCCCACAAATCTGTAGCATTATTAGCTGCATCCAAAAAGGCGAAAAAGGTTTCGTACCATTTGTCATTTTCTTCTTTAGCCACATTATAAATCGTTGTATTATGACTTCCGATCACAATTGACGTGGACGATGCACTCGCCGGATTCATCTTGCCCATCGCCACTTCGATCTTCTGCCGAACCTCAAGCGATACCGTTCCCCAAGCCGTAACCATCTGGTCCCTGAAACTGTTCAGTTTCGCCCATGCGCGGTCCAATGCTGGACTGAGCTTATCAATCAACCCAATCGTCGGTGTAATACGCAGCCTGCTGATTCTCACAGCCATACTATAAATATGCTCCAACCTGCGCCCAGTCGTTCTCAGTTCATTGTTCACCTTGATCAGACTCTGATAGCGAACTCTACCGAGACGTTCCGTCGAGCGTTGGATCTGATCCAGATAACGAAGGGTTGTCCGCATTTCCGTATTGGATTTGGATAGACCTACAATCATTTCTGCCATTTTTTCACCTCCTGCCTTATATCGTTATCGATTCATTTGCGAAGTGATCGCTGACATTTCCTCTTCCGAGAACGCAATTAACAGCGAGCGCTCCCCGCGTGGTAAAGACCAGAACTCTCCGGGCCGGAGATGATGACGCACCCACATGTGATACAGGAACGTGGTCATCCCGCCGGAGTGAATCAGTTTTTTAGGTCTTCAATCTCCACACCGAAGCCGGACAGCTCCAGCACTTTGTCGCCAACGGCATCCAATTCACCCGCGAGCAGCATACGACGTACCGCCTGTTCGCCACCGGATAGCTTCATACGGCCAGTAATACGGGTATCCCCCCAGCCGGACAACTCCAGGCTGCGGACTTTCAATTTCACGGTTGCTTCAGAAATGAGCAGCGCGTTAAACGTTTCGGTGTCCACCTTTTCCTCGGTGCGGCCTTTGGTCGTTTTTCGAATCGTACAGCGCTCGCGAATGTGATCCACTTTGGAGGACGTCAGTCCACGCAAGGTCAACAACAGATCCAGACGCTGAATGCGCACATTCTCCTCTGGCAACCGTTCTGCTGCTTCAAACAACTGATCCAAAATCTGTTCTTCGGACATATTTTCATTCATACTCATTGGGCGTTATCTCCTTCTTACTCACATTTGGCAATCATAATGGTACACTAGCCACTCCGATGACAGAATAACCTTCCGATCGCTGTTATCCCCAGATTTTTTTGATTCCCCTCTTCAAGGGAAAATCCGGGGATAAAGGCGAACGCTCCGCTTCTTCACGTTATTTCTGTCCTCTCCGTTATCGTGTAGATACTAAATTTGCTTTAAGTAGACAACAAAGAGACCGAGATCATCTCGGCCTCCATTAAAGTCCTCTTTAGTTCGCTACAATCGGATTCAGCAACTCAAATCCTTCAAACGTAAAGCCTGTTTCCTCCGGTACTTCCTCCCCCGCTGTCCAGTTGGCAAGCTGGATTTTGTCCACCATGCAACCTTTCAGCAATACACTCTCATGTCCATACGATTCAGGGTCGTTCAGCTTCGAGATAATTTCGAATTTCGTGAAGCCGCGCAGGATCATATCGGAAGTGACCTTGTAGCCAGTCATCGTGCCCGTTCCTTTTTTTGCGCCGTTTTTGTGCACTTTCCAGTCGTTACCGACCAGATTCAGCTCACGCTTTTCAATCTCCACACTCGCTTCCAACTTGTTAATGTTTGTCTGCCACACACCATCGATATGCAGCTGACCATGGGTACCGAGAATTACTCTTGACGCATCCAACATATATGTTCCTCCTTGGGTTATTTGAACTAATCATTAGTACACGCTATAACTCCGCGGTCAGAACAATCTTCCGATCGCTGTTATCCCCAGATTTTTTTTGATTCCTTTTCAAAAAGGGAAAATCCGGTGATAAAGGCGAGCGCTTCGCTTCTTCAGATTTTTTCTGCCCTCTCCGTTATCGTGTAAACCATCAGTTCAACATATAGTAATTATTCTAGAAACCTTATTGCACGTAAAATGTACCAAACAACTGCTCCATCACATCGGTCAGTTTCACATTCCATTGCAGGAATACTTGATCTGCCTCCGGCTTGAGAACGGGTGCAGCACCATAGTATGCCGGGTCAAGAATGACATCATAACCGTCAGCTTCAATCACATTGCTCTGTGCAAGCAGCGCCAAATAGGCCTTCATCGCACTAATCAGTGCCTGACGACCCTCTTCCGTATTGTTCACTTTACCGATATACGTATCTTCCGCGGAACGTTGCAGATCCATGTTAATGGCGTCCAACACACGAATGGAACGGATTTTTTTCCACGCATTATTCTGTCCAGCGGCCGGAGTTACCAGTGTGTTTACACCGCGAAGTGCTTTTACCTGACGACCATCATGGAAGAAAATAAATACACCATTCTGTACTGCCTGCTCCTGTTCTGCACGCGTCCAGCGACGTGTCACATCATCGAACGGCGTAGCTGCATAGGTTGTGGATTGGTTCAGACGTTGTCCGGCGATCAGTCCTGCAACATAAGCAGACGTTTCAGCCGAGCTGTAAAATGCATCTCCAAGGCGAACGCCTGTACCAACATTAATCACACCTTCATGGTTGAGCGCAAGCGAACGTGCTGCCGCTTTTTGTGCTGCTGTAGCAGAGGTGTCATCCGCTGCGGAACCGCCAAATACAGCCATTACCGGCTTGCCTTCACCACGCACACGTTTCACCCATGCCGCAAAACTCGCAAGCAGAGGTGCATCCGCCGCCTGATCCAAAGCCAAAACGTCGAATTGCTCCCCTTCGAGCACACCTTGTACAGCAATATACTCTGCATTGGTCAGGTCATCGTTGCCACTTACGCCGCCTTTGAATGCCGCACCCGCAACCGTAGCAACCGCACCTGCACCATCGCCAATCGCCTGCGCCGTCACCCAGACATTTTGTTCATCGGCGTTAATTTCTTTCGCAAGAGAAGCTGCTGAAATATCCGCTGTCAGGAGGGCATACAACATCCGGTTACCTTCAAAAAGGCGCACTTCATGTTTCGTATTATCAATCACACCTGGCTGGATGGTGACGTAGAATCCATTCGCACGATCCCCCGGATACTTCGCATCCAGTTGCAGCACATTGGCATCACTGCTGTCCTTCAACGTAAGCGTAGCTGCTTTGGCCGCAGCACTTGCTACCCGATAAGCGAGCAACTTCTTCGGCCCACCCAACAGGGCGAGCTTCAAGGATGGATAAGCTGTACCGTTGTCCAGCACATTCGCCGCATACATACGTTCAATTGCCGCTTCGCTCCCTACTTCAACAAAAGTCCCCACAGGACCCCAGTTGGCCTTGATCGGCACAACGACCGTTCCCCGCGTACCCGCTTGAATGGCCGAGGATGCAGCCGCCTGAAAATTCATATATAAGCCCGGAAGGACCGGACGATTTGTTTGCTCCCAAGTTCCACCTGCCATTATCCCTTCACCTTCGCTTTCATAAATTGGTTAATTCGTTCTTGCGTTTCTTCAATGGAAAACGTCTCTTGCGCCGCTTCGTACAGCGCACCGTATAGCACCTCTGCCTTAACGGCAAAGAGGGCTTCTGCATGATTCATCAGTTCTGCCCGTGTATACCGCGGAGCGGTCTGTTTGCTTTTTTTCACTGAGCTTGCCATGCCTATCTCACCTCATTGGTTGGAATACTAATTTCGTGAACATGAACATTAATCTTTAAGCTTGACCTATGAATTTTCGATCCTATGAATCTATGAATTTGAAGCTAAGATCTTGAACCTATATGAATCTACTCCAAGCTATAATCTGGAACCACTCTTATAATAGTGAATGTTCCTCTCGACTAACGTTTACTCCATGCCTTTGCTATGGTGAATCTCACGAATCAAAGGTACATTCGTACCTGGACGACGAATCCGCTGTTGCAACGTCAGTCGAATCTGACCATTTAGATACGCATCCGTCTGCAAATCTGCCGTGACCTCATCCACCGTCACATACCGTGTGTTACCTTGGTGCTCTGCGCTCTCCGTTTCATTGACGGCAAGGCGAGCTTGCACCGCAAGTTGCCGGACCAAGCGAGTAACCGTATTCCGTGTTAGCACCGAATGATCGGTGAGCACATGTCCAATCCACTGTTGTCGAACCTCCAATGCTGAAGTGCCCGCCACAGACGTGCTGCATCCGGCCATTCTCCATAACACAGACGGCTTCTCGTATCCACCGGGCCATACATCCCCATATACCGACCAGTTCGAGCCAAGCTCCTGCTGTGTCCAGCCTTGAAGCGCAGCTAACCACGCGTCCTCTGTTTCAGCAAGGACAGCTCCCGATTCTTCGGGAACATACACCCCGAACCGCAGACTGCGTGTAAACATGCCAGACCCGCCATCCACCCGATCACTATCTGAAGAACCCAGATAGATGCAGGTGAATGCCCCACCTGATTCGTCCAAAAGCCTTGCCTGGTGCAACCTTTCAATTAGAAGGGCTGACCATGCTTCCACTTGTTCAGCGCCGCCATCTTCCAGACGAGCATATGGTGAGATTTTGATAATCCGTCGATATCCCGCCCAAGCAGACTTCGGCACCTCTTCCGCAAACGCAACCACGGCACAAGGCCCGATTAACACTTCGCCTGACGCAGGTACATCCAGCACACGACCGGCCCAATCTGGAACAAGTACCGCGAGCTTCTGTTTCAGCGTTTTTTTAATGAGCGTACTCATTTTACTGGTGCTCATGGCAGTGCTAATTTCATTGTTCATAGACACATTCATTTCGCCCCCTTTGGCTGCAAGTTTGAGATCTGCCCACACCGCGCAGCAACAATGCAGCAGCAGTAGACTCCCCCTTTGAACTCAGCGTCTGTGTTCCGATCGAACCCGTACCGGGACTACTTCACCGCATCAAAAAGACCGGCCACCTGGCCGGTCTTTACATTAGCGTATGTGCTTTCGGTGTGTCCCTTGTTACTGATCCGATAATATAATCTTACACCCTTTCATCCCTAGCGCGGATGGTGTTCCGTACGACTTCGGTGCGATTAAGGGAGTCGTTCGGGTGGAAAAAAGACGATTCTGGAATCTTCCTTTAAAAGATACTTAAGTTAGCATTAAGGATTAAGATCAATAAATTGATAAATTTATCCAAATATATTAATATTTTATTATCAATTTCGTTGTCGCTTACGTAAAAGAAGGAGGAATACCTATGAGTAAAAAATTCAAGATTACTTCACTTGCCGTCTTAGCATTCATACTCGGGATATCCTGCTGGGCTTACATCGGACTGCTTGGTAATCCACTCAAGAAAAATGATGCTGAACAACAGGTAACCACTTACCTGATTGAACAGAAAGGTTATTCACCCGAACAGCTTATCGAAGTACAAGGTACTTACTCCTCAAAAAGTTCTGAAGCACCTTACGGTGCCTCCGTAACATTCGCGGACGAACTCGAAGCGAAGTATCAATACATCATCTTTAATACTGGAGAGATTAAGCAGTACAGTCATACCAGTGATCAACCTAAACATGAGGAGCCCATGGTGAGATAGTAGTTTAGTTCAAAGTAACCTGCGGATTCAATGTGATCTCAAATGCGCGGCCCCAGATGAAATCGGGATTCGTATATTCCAACAGCGCAGTAGCATACGTCGCGTAGGACAATTCGTCATTACAAATCTGCTTGATCGCGACATTGCCTGTCTGGAAGGCTGTTTTATTCGCAAGCGTCGTCGTATACGTCTGCATCAGATCACGGAGCAATGTTTGCAAATGAGCATAGTCTTCCTGTGAGTTGAACAGCAACATATTTTGATCCGAAAGGGTTGCCACGTTGGTATACAGCGCATGGGCTCGGGAATATGTGCGGATCTCTGCAATCGCTACCGCTTTGTAGTAATAATCCTTCAGGAAACGCTTAAATAACAACGAGCCATGCGCATTCATCGCATCCCGCAACTTATGCTCATGCTTCTCTGTTGTAATCAACGCGTACCTCGACTGTCCCATGCCTACAGCAATACCAATCTTGTTGCCCGGTGTATTCCAGGCACTGTAACCCAGGGCCCGCCCGGTATACGGACTGCTCAGCAACGCTTCAGCAACATCAACATTGGCTGGTCCTTTACCCACAAAATCAATCAACACCGAAGGCAGACCTTGCTCACTATTTAGCGTCAACTGCTCCAACGCAGCCTGCACCTGATCCAGAGCCGTAATGGCAATAATCTCGATGTCGATGCCTGTGTTCTCTCCGGAGTTACTCGGGTGACCCTTGGTCATACGATCCAGTTCGGAAGCCATGTCAAACGGGACAACTTGCTCGACTGATACAGCCACCAGCTGTTCATTATCCACACTAGTCATCGGATCCGTCACCACCTCTGGTTCAGGATATGCCGAATCTGCTACAAGCACACCGCCCACAATATCCACATGACGAACCACATTCTCGTGTACATCCATGTATTCATACGTATTAATAATGGTATTACCGTGAGGACCAAAATATTTCACTGCGTAACGTGTCTTCGCTCCGCCTCGGAACAACTGGTTAGCCATACGAGCAACCAAAGCGTGCCCCAGACCATCGGCATCCGGCAAGATGATCGCACGATCTGGATTTTGCCCATTGGTTCCACCCAGCCATTCATTGATCCGCGCTTCTACATAGTTGATTTCATTGATCTGAACACCCTGCGTGTTGGCATCGTCGACGCCAACGGCGAGGAAATCGATATAACCTGTGCGAGCCAGCTGATCCAGAATGTACAGGTTTGTTTTGAATTTATGCTGTCTTGTATTGTAATACTGTTCTTTATCAAAATAGGTCGTTGCCCCATATTCCACCCCATCTGGGGACAGGTTATAACCTTCGATAATATCCTCAAACTCGGTGTAGGTCTGACGTGGCTGCTGCATCAACGCACGGGACTCGTTATATGCATCAAGTGCCAAGCCATCTGCAAACGAGGTTGTAGCCAAACGCATGATAGTATCCATGACAAATACGGGTTTGCGCGGATATTTCTGCTTGATCACGCGGATCACGTCCAGCAAACGAGTGGTCTCATCATCATATTCAGGATAGGCGCCCCCTCCATCTTCGCGGAGCTGACGACTGCCAATCAGACCACCATAGGCGAGCATATCGGATGAGATAATGAATCCGTCGACCTTGGCAGCATGTTTTAGAATAAAGTCACGAATTTTAGACGGTTTGCCATACACAGGCGTGGAGGTCCCGAGCAGCGTTGTGCCATCTACGGTTTTCTCCGAGTCCAGACGATTCTTAATATCACTCAGGTTCGGTGTAACGATATGGATACCTGCTGCTTTCCCTTGCACAATCACATCATCCAGATTCGCTGGACGATCATCCAGTGGAACATACAATACTGTTTTCATATCACGTAGCCTCCTGTTATCTATATAAGTTGAACTACAGAATATCTACACTTGCCACTTCGATGACAGAACAACCTTCCGAGCGCTGTTATCCCCGGATTTTCTTGATCCACTTATATAAAGGTAGAAATCCGTTCATAAAGGCGCAGTGTATGCTTCCGAAGTAGCTTTCTTGTAGAAAGCTTTTAGCTCCACTTCTTCAGGTTATTTCTGTCCTCTTCATTCTCGTGTAAATCGTTAGTTCAACTTATATATCTAGTCTTTAATACCCGATCAGGGCAAGGATGCAATCACCGAATTGAAAAACCGGCCCCCTGGCCGGTCTGTACGTTAGCGTATGAGCTGTCGGTGTGTCTTCCTTGCGGCTGATCCGATAATACCATTTTACCGCCTTTGCCCACTCTCGCTGATGGTAATCGGGATGAAATACGCATGAATGTGGTCGTCTCCGTGGCGGTTATATGTCGGTTTCTCGCGAGAAAATCCTATCAACAATCCAACCAAACCCATCCTGATGATGTTTATATGACATAAGCAGCTTTCAAATACTACGAACAATAAAGGATGGATATGACCATGAAAAAGAGGTATTTCTTCTATCTTTGGATTGCTGTAACCAGTTATATGGCAGGCCCTGCTATGTATGCGTTGGGAATGTACATCTTGTATCAGGAAACAGATGTTATAACAACATCTCTTATTGGATGGACTGCGGCAACATTCTTATCCGTTGGTATCCTGTTTATCCTGATCACGGTCATCATGTTACGAGTGTTCAACATCTATTATTTCTGGCTGCAAACCCTGCTCTTCGAGTTGCTTTTCCTTGCCCTCGTCTATATGACCACTGTTCTTCTTGGGGCTGGCAACAGGGGACTGCCCAAGCTGTCCTTTCTATTTACGCCCGAAGGCATCTCCTTATGGATGTTCTGGGGGAGTATTGCACTTATGAGTTCCTGGGGAATATGGGCAGCGCGTCAGCCCGAACGAAAATCACCATACATGCTGGTGTCCAGAGTCATGCTGCTCCTTTTTGTCCTTGAAATTTGGCCCCTTTAAAAAGGTACCGGTTGCCCACAATTCGGTAAACCCAGAATAATGCCTAGAAGGAGTGTCCGTCATGACGGACACCCCTTCTGAAATGTATGTTTTATCTCATGCGATGATATAACGAAAGTTCTCCCATGTTTCCGGTACAGGCTCCCCGTTCTTCGCATGATGATAGAAGCTGAACGGGAATTTGAACACATGACCACCGTTCCAGTCACGGGAACGTCTGTCGGTGAGCCAGTATTCCAGTTCATGGGGGAGCGCCACCGATCGTTCCGCCCGTTCTAGTGGCAGCAGGTCTACAGGGGATTGCAATGTCGGCATCGCCTGTTTAATATCCACATCCCGGCTTAAGCGTAGTGCCTTCACCATGGTAAGGAAAGGCGGGATGCCTTTGTGGAATAATGCGGGATAACCCAGTTCATATAATATGTTAAGCGCATGTCCATAGGTCAGCATATGACCAATCAGATCATGATGCGCTTCCGCGTGATATATGGTCTGGAACGCACCAAGTTCATCCAGAATCAGGTGTGACAACTGAACGGGATCTTCGAGTTCGGGGAAACCATCGCTTTTTTCCGGCTTCAGACTGCGGATTTCTTTCATCGTTGTATTCATCCACGATCTTCCCGGGATGGTTCGATCAAATGAATCGATCAGTTCAACCAGCCGACCAATATCCTCCGCCGTGCCCCATCCATCCAGTTCACGAATGGCTTTTAGACTGATTGCCCCGTAAATGGCCTGGTGTCCCACCCAGTGCAGTTCTCCAATCGTTCGATCCAATGCGTCCGTAATACGCGCTTCGGCATCTTCCCTGGGCATCATTTCACCAATCGGAGAGGTCTGACCAGGGCTGATCCCATGCTGGCGAAGCATGGCTTTTGCTTCGGCCGTAACACTGCCGGCGGCAAGGGCAGTGAGACGATTTTCCCGCACCCAAAAATATGCCGCAATCGCACCCGCCCCATAATGGGCGTGCCACAGATCTCCTGTACGTTCCCGACTGGAAACGATAATCGATAGTCCCTCTTCCAACAAACGTCGATCCAAGCTTGCCACCACCCTTCATCATCTGTATTACGAAGCAGGTTAATAAATAAAGCGTTTACTTCTATAACATGATGGAAATGCTCCACATATGCCCGTTTTGCCCCGGAATGCAAAGTTTAGCCCATTCGAAGCTTGCCCACGCCACGGATGGATACTTCCAGCGGATAGATCTGTGCCTTTTGATTAGAGAAAAACCATGTTCGATCCTTCTTCACCACAATGAATAAACCATGTACATCTCCTACAGGAGCAAAAGTTTCACTAACCTCACCCCAGTGCTTGAGTCCAATCTGCTGAAGCTCATTCACGGTAGACAAAACATCATCCGCCACCAGTCCAATTTCACACACCTGTAATATGTCTTTAACAGAGAAGTGAGGGTCACTCTCATTCTGAATACGATGATGAGCAATCAGCTCGATAATATTGCCTGCCGGATCTTCGAAATAGAGAGAATGAGAGTTCCAGTTAGTAGAGTACGTCTCATCCCGATCTCCTTCCCTGCTTAAAACAACACGTGATGCAGCCCACTGCTTCGCTTCCTTGAACCGATTCGTCGGAATCATCCAGGCAACATGATAGAAGGGCTCATGATCTGTATCACACTGTTTGAAAATCATCTTTGTCCTTCCAACCTGCAGGTTGAAGGTCTGATCCGTCGCGTTGGATACCTCCATTCCTAACGTACCACGATAAAAATGCTTGAGGTCCTCCAGCCGTGTTGTATATAACTGTAATTCTTCGATCATCATATGTTCTTCTCCTGCATCTCCTCCCACTGACTCCATGGCACCATGCCAAGTTCAGGCTTCGCTTCATCCGGGAGCATGGCGATGAATTCAAGCGAATGACCATCCGGATCGGTAAAATACACAGACACCGCAGGCATCCAGCCAAAGACGTACAGTTCACCGATATCATCATCCAGGAAGTTGCGTGCCTTGATCCCTTTATTCTCCAAGTCAGCCACCGCATGTTTCATATCCTCGAGAGATACACGAAAAGCAAAGTGCTGACGCTTCACCTCGGAAGGTTCCTTTTGCCACAATCCCAGCATGGCATTGCCTTTTCCGCCTATCCAGTAGAAGGAGTTTCCGCGTTCTTTCTGCCCATAGGCATGGGGTAAACCAAGGACTGTCTCATAGAAATGATGGGATCTCTCCAGGTCCGTCACGTTTAGATGTGTTTCAAATATGCCTGTAATCATAATGCTCAACCTCTTTTCCTTTTTCCCATATTCATCTTCGTTAGTTCTCAACTCATGGTTGAATTCCGCGCATTCGTTAACGTCTGTGCCAGACTCAAAAACGATCCAATGACCCGCTGCACCCGGTCCTCTATATCCTGGCTGCCTTCGTACTCTTCGTATCCGTCAAATGTCGCTTCGAATCGTCTCCGCTGTGCACCCCCAATGGAAATCCACTCTTGGGCATTGATACCATGCAGATTACGAACAATCGCTTGCAGTTGTAAAAGCGAACTTACCCCCACCGCTCCGCCAGAGGAGCTGATGGACAGGACAGGTTTACCGCTAAAATGAGCCTGGCTCAGGTGATCCAGTGCATTTTTGAGCACACCGCTGATACTGCCGTGATACTCTGGTGTAGACAGGATGATGGCATCTGCCGCGAGCATACGCGTGTTCAGGTCTGCCAGATGTTCATGGTCCGCTTGTTTCTCATCTGGTGCGTAGAATGGAAGCGGTGTCTGATACAGATCAAACAGGCTGGCCTGATGTCCCTGACCCCGAATAATCTCCACCGCATATTCTCCCAAACGTGTACTGGTTGCATTGTTTCGATTGCTGCCTGCCAAAATCACAATATTCATTCCTGTCACTCTCCTTGGTTCTTTTATTGTTTCAAACTCTAACGTTCCTTCAACCGATCCGTCTTTGGTTATCCTTATCTTACCTTTGTTCCGCGGCGAATTCGTCAGCAGATAGACTTAACTTGAAACACCAAAAAACTCAACCTTTAGGTTGAGTTTATACGACTTAAGTATGAACATATGTCGGAATTGGTCAGACGACCCAGCCGTTTCTTACAGCGTGAAGCGCAGCTTGCGTCCGATCCGCCAGTCCCAGTTTGTCGAGCAGATGACTGACATGGGTTTTGACCGTTTTTTCAGTGATGACCAATTGAACCGCAATTTCCTTGTTGCTCAGCCCTTGAGCAATCAGCCCCAAAACCTCTTGTTCACGGCGAGTGAGCATATCCGGACCACCAAGGGACACTTCAGTGGATTTCCCCGTCTGCTTCAGCTCTTGTACTTGACTGTCTGCTGACTGATCTGCCGTTATATGTGTTGGTAACTGTTCGTTCGTCGACCAATCAGATGAAGCCATCACATGCATCAATTGACCTGCTGCGGCGGGGTGCAATTCCACTTGACCTGCATGTACATTGCGAATAGCGACGGCCAGATCCTCGGGTTCAATATCCTTGAGCAGATATCCTTTCACCCCAGCCCGCACAGCAGGAACCACATGATCCTGATCGGAAAACGAGGTGAGCACAATGATTCGCGTTGCGGGCATTAACGTACGCAGCCGTCTGGCTGTTTCGATTCCGTCCATGACCGGCATATGCAGATCCATTAATACCACGTCCGGTTTTAACACTTCCGCCTGTGCCAGAGCTTCCTGCCCGTTCGATGCTTCACCAACAACCTCCATGTCTTGCTGGGTGGTCAAAAAAACGTGCAGCCCTCGTCTCACCATTGCATGATCATCTGCGAGTAAAATCGTAATCGGCATCTCTTCTTCCCCCTGACTTTATACAGATTCGAACGGAAGTGGAATGACTGCCGTTACTGTTGTTCCCTTGCGGGAAGAACTAACTATTTCTAACCTGCCCCCAAGCGATTCAGCCCGTTCCTTCATAATGGACAAGCCAAGTGAACCTCCAGACGATGCTTTTGGCCTTTTGGCACCGCCTATTCCCTGATCTGTGATGGTGAACACCACTTCATGATCATTTAACTTGAGGGTGACCTCAGCAGTAGGAACATCAGCGTGTTTCCGTATATTATTCAGTGCTTCCTGCCCGATTCGCCACAAGGCTTCTTCTATATTACGCGGTATAGACCGCATTCCAGTTCGATCCACCACGACTTGAAGACCCTGACTGGTGCCATATTCCTGTAGCGCATGGAGCAGCCCTGCTTCCAATCCTGCGGGACGGAGCTGCATAATCAATGCGCGCATTTCCTTGAGAGCTTCCTGAGACAAAGACCGAATATCCTTCATCGCTTCCGCTGCCGGGTGCAACTGTTCGGAGCCGGATAACATACTTTCCGCGCCTTTAGCAGTTAACGATAGTGAAAATAAAATCTGATTAACCGAGTCATGCAGATCACGAGCCAACCGGTTTCTCTCTTCCAGTCGTGCCAGTTCGCGGCGATTCTCCGCCAGCTTCAGACTCTCCCATGAGGCCGCAATATGCTCCGCCAATGCCTCCAGCACCTCACGGTCTGCCTGCGCAGGATCTGCTGTTCCTATTCCAATTACCAGAATTCCCGTTTCCCCTGGCGTATGGTACGGAAGGGGAACGCCAATTCCCGAGGCAATGGAATTCGTAGTCGGGTCCGGCTCGCACAGCGTAAATATCTCAGCAATCTCTATTGCAGACAGAGATGTAGCACGGTGACTATGGATTACTCGGTCCATGTGGTTTGCCACTTCTGAAGAAACCAGCGCACTCGATAACGTTCGGACCTGATCCTCTGCATAAACTGCCTGCAAAACGAATATTCCGTTCCTCTGCTGAATCATTGCGGCAAAAGGCCAATCATAATGCTGCCCAAGCAGCTGTACAACTTTTAACGAAAAAGCATCCGAATTGCTGCAACCGTTCACCGCAAGACCCAAGGCCGTGCTGAACTCCCCCAGCTTGGCATACAGATCAGCTCGTTGCTGCTCGGCACGGTACAATCTCATCCGCTCCATCGCACTACCAATCTGATACGCCACGCCCTGTAACAGTGCCAGTTCACTGTCGCTGAAATGCTCCTTAGCTGGCGCAGCCACGTTGAGCAAACCCAACATCTGATCACCTGATCTTAACGGAACGGTCGCATGGTGAGTAATATCATGGGTATCTCCCCATTGGAATTCCACCGCATCCTCCAGCCGTTTACAGTTAATGATGTTGACCGCATGATTCAGACGACCGTCCTTGAAGCGGTTCACACACCAGCAGGTCCCCGTCCGCATGGGCTCTTTATCTTTACGCAGTAATGCCGGGGGCAGATTGTAATCCGAAACACAGGTATAGTCTCCACGTTCATTAATCAGAAACATCCAGCCTGCCGTTAATCCGGTCAACTCCAGTAATTTGCCGACAACGGTATCCAGCATGAAGTTCAGATCATTGGACGTATTGAGCGTTTCTGCGATTGTCTTCAACGTGACCATTTCCTGCATTCCGACTTCTTCCGACATGACAGACTTCTCTCCTTTGGCTGATGCCAACTGTGGTTTGTTCAACTATTGTAACCAATCCACCCTGGATATTAAAGGATCAACTTCTTCAATCACTCACTCAGCCCAGCTTCTGTCGCTCTTTGCGGGATACAGACAAAGGCTCCATATTAATCAGACCTCGATCTGACAGAGCCAGCGCCATTTTGTAGAAAGCACGCGTACGAATCTTCGTATACGTATCCTTGCTGACAGGTGGATCAAACACATGGTTATACACTTTATAGTCAAACACATCATCATCTTTCAGATATCGTTCACAGACGAGTACACGTTCCTTTTCACTCAGCCGAGACACAACAAAATCAATCGTATCGCAATATGCCTGACGCGCGCGCTGCACGTCCACATTGTAGATCGCCGTTCTGGCCGTGGAATCCCCCGTCACATTGGTTGCACCATGGAAACGCTCGGCATAACTTGCCGTCACCATAACCTCTCGTTCTTCAAATGCTATGGTTTTATAGATTCGGTATTTCTCCAGCGCAGCTTCAACAGCCGTTTGCGTTTTGCGTCGGTCCAATTCGGGCAGCATCAATTCCATATTCATTCTCCTCCTTTAGTATTCTTGACTTCATTCATATCAATCACTCTATCGTTCACGTCATGTTGTTTTGCCATCGTTCTTTGCACGATAACAAAACGCTCTTATTCATAGAGTTGTCCAGTTTTCCAAAAAAGTAACGACATTTTTTCAATTTTCCCCTGTTGCCTTTTGGAATCACTCCAACCGCTATAATGCAGGGAATTCCATTGTTCAGAAGGTGATTACAGAACACACGACCCGCCTCAACTTTACATTTTGTTCGCATAGTGTTCGTATTTCTATTTGAGGATACCACTTTCTGGAGATCGGAGTAAACCTTCATTTTGGTTCATTTTGACGATAAAATAAAACCTTCGCTCTCATTTCCTATGCCTTTTGGCATAATTGTTTCATATCTCTTTACCTAATGGTATATATACGTTATAGTACTGTTTAATTAATGAACTTCCGTATAAGTCATTTGATTTTATAAAGAAGCCACCGAGCTTTTTAGAGAAGGGACTTAGGTGTGTAACACGCGCATACGCAGTGAAGGAGACGGAATCGATTCTGAAGAAGCGAAGCGTTCGCCTTTATCCCCGGATTTCTCCCTTTAGAGAGGGAAGGGGATAACAGCGATCAAAAGAACGATCCGAATCCGAAACGGGCATTGAACGCACATCTACCTCCCCCACATCCAACTGTCTTCTTTATAACTCAAGCACTTGTACGAATCGAAGGAGTTGGCATACATTGTGGAGCACGCTTTTGGTCCTTATATGAAACAACTGCGCGAGCAACAGGGATACAGCATCAATCAGCTCGCCGAAGCAGCCGGAATAAGCAACTCACAGATTTCACGTATTGAAAATGGGGTACGGGGTGTGCCGAAACCAGCGACCATCCGCAAGATTTCAGATGCACTCTCGGTGCCCTATACAGAGATGATGAAGCAGGCTGGTTATATTGAACCAGGGAGTGCCACTGAACTTCAGGACGTACCGGAATGGGCCACATACAAAGACCGTCGTGATTTCAAAAAGATGCTGGAGGACGATGATGATCTGATGTTTGACGGCATTCCACTCGATGAAGATGACAAAAAACGAATTAAGGATGTGCTGACAGGTCTGTTCTGGGAAGCCAAACAGATGAACAAACGCAAAAAGACGGACGACTCGGACAATCGCCCATGAGGCATGACCAACTGAATTTAATGAGGCAGCAGGTGAGATCATATGGATGACATCGTAACAAAGCTGATTCGAAAACACCGGACCAACTGCCCTTTCAGCATTGCCCGCGCAGTTGGAATACAGATTCGTTTCACCAATTTGGGGAAATCCACCAAGGGACTGTACTTTCGCAAGCTCCGGCGCAGGTTTATCGTCATACACAATGATCTGCCGCCGGAATGGCAACGGTTCGTGTGCGCCCATGAGCTTGGCCATGATCGGCTTCATAAAGGAATTAATCGATTCTTCCTGGAGGAGCATTCCTATTTTGCTCCAGGCAAGCTGGAAAGACAGGCCAACCGTTTTGCCATTCAATTGCTAACCTCCGGCGTGATGCCAGAACCGGAAGAATCTTTGGAGAAATTTTGTTTACGTACCGGACTGCCACGTGAAGCGCAGCATTTTTTTTACACCATTTAAGAACATATGTTCTTTATCAAGGTTCTATTTACCAATAGCAGATTTCCATGTCACTTTCAGGTTACTTATTTTTACGTAATTCGCGAGATTTCCACATAATAGTTTGATAAAATACTACATGAGCTATGTAAACGCTCTAGTAAATTATGATTTGGGGAGGTTTCGGATTCATATGAAAATCTGGAAGAATTACGTTTCACTTCTGCTAACGGTCTGTTTGCTGTTTGGCAGTGTAGGGATTGCCGCGGCTGCAACGGACACCACTCCAGGCTCAGGCAAACACATTACCATTCTACATACGAATGACACGCACGCCCGTGCAGTTGAATCTTCACCTGCGATGGGTTTTGCCAAAGTAGCTGGAATCGCTGACAAATATCGTAGCGAAAACCCGAACACACTCCTGCTTGATGCTGGAGATGCTGTACATGGTACAACGTTTGCCACTCTCGTGAATGGTGAGAGCATCGTGAAAGTCATGAATGAAATGGGATACCAAGCCATCGTACCAGGTAATCACGAATTCAACTATGGTTCAGATCGCCTGATCGAACTGGCAGACATGATGAACTTCCCCATGCTGAGCGCCAACGTGAAGAAAAAAGACGGAACACGTCTCTTCGATCCTTACCTCATTAAAGAGGTGGATGGCGTGAAGATTGGTATCATCGCTTTGACTACACCAGAAACGTTGTACAAAACGAATCCAAAAAACGTAGAAGGCCTTGATATTACAGATCCATCTGCGGAAGCCAAAGTTCTGGTAAACGAAATTCGCAGCAAAGTCGATGTTGTTGTTGTCTTGGGACACCTTGGTCAAGATGCATCCAGCACGGATACTAGCTTTAAAGTTGTTAAAGAAGTTCCTGGCATCGATGTATTCATTGATGGTCACAGTCATACAGTACTGCAAGATGGCCTTGTATCCGATAATGGAACATTGATCGCAAGCGCAGGAGAATACACGAACTATGTAGGTGTTATCGATCTGTGGGTAGACGGTGGCAAAGTTACGAAGAAACAAGCAACATTAATTGATGAAACCGAAGCAAAAGACATCAAACCAAATGAGAAAGTGGCCACTCTCGTAAACGCCATTCAAAAAGAACAAGAACCGATTCTGAAAGAAGAAGTAGCCAATACCGCTATTCTGCTGGATGGTAAGCGTGAACAGGTACGTGCAGGTGAAACTAACCTGGGTGACCTGCTTGCAGATGCCATTCGTGATGTCAGCAAAGCCGATATCGCACTGACTAACGGTGGTGGTATCCGTGCTTCCATTGAAAAAGGGACCGTAACCAAAGGTGACATCATCACAGTTCTTCCTTTTGGTAATCAGGTGGTAACCCTTGAAGTGAAAGGGTCCGATATTCTGGCAGCCCTCGAAGTCGGTGTAGGCTCATACCCGGAACCAAGCGGTGGATTCCCGCAAGTATCCGGAATCAAGTTCAAGATCGACACTTCCGCTGCAGAAGGTAGCCGTGTACATTCCGTAACCGTTGGCGATAAAGCCATTGATCCGGAAGCAACGTACACACTGGCAACCAACGATTTCACAGCTGTTGGTGGTGACGAATACACCATGTTTGCCAAATACCCAACAACAGGTATGTATGGCGCGCTGGACGAAGCATTGATCAATTACATGCAGAAGCTTGGCGCTGTAAACATCCAAACAGATGGTCGAATCAGTGAAGCGAAAAAACCTGCAGTAGAGCCGGAAACTCCAGCAGTAGAAACACCAGCTCCAACCAAGCCACAACCAGAAACGCCAAAACCGGAAAAACCTGTTAAACCAACACCAAGCAAACCAGCCCCAGCCAAACTGCATGTTGTGAAATCCGGAGATTCCCTGTACTCTATCTCCAAACAATACGGCACAACTTGGCAGGCATTGCAAAAGCTGAATAATATCAAAAATCCACACTGGATTTATCCAGGTCAACAATTGAAATTGCCTGCAGCTTCTTAAGCCCAGCAAAAGTGTATATAGGCATGATCGCTTATATGGTACAACTAACATAACGAATTTATCTTGTCATAACCAAAAGGGTGTCCCCCAAGCCAGATTACTGGTGTAAAGGGACGCCCTTTTATGATCTCATTTGTCTTCTTAACCTCCATACACGAACATCCATACAAGTTAGATGCATGATCATTCCATGTGGACATATCCTACTAATTTTGACAATCATCTGAGGTAAAAATAAATCCCCGCCCAGCCTTTACGAACCAACTTTATCATCTGCCTTTGACACCGAACTATATCAAAACTCTCTAGAAGTACCGTGTTCATGCGGTTCTTGTACATATAATTTCGACATCTCTGTCTTCTCAAAATTGCATACTTGCACGTAAATCTGCGCTGAGCATGATGATCTTGAAATCCTAAATCATAAAATCATTTGTATACTGAATACAACTACCCCAACTTAGTTATTTCGTACGATATAATACCTAAATTCCTACCCATTTGTATGCCTATAGCCCTCTTTTTCATGCTCACATTGGAACTTCGGCAATCAAAATGATCTACCGCATTATATTCGGTACTATTATATGAACTCATATAATTAACGAATCCCCTTGATCTAGGAAGTGAACTGTTCCTTCACATAACGCACAGCCTCCTGTGCCGTCAAAGCGATTCGTTTTGATTCACCTGATGCTGCAAGTTCGTGTGACCCCAGTTCAACCTGTCCTTCTGCTGCTCCTCGGCCAATCACGATCTGCACAGGCAGTCCGATCAACTCCGCATCCTTGAATTTCACACCAGGGCGCTCATCCCGGTCATCAACCAATACCGTGTAACCGCCCTCGACCAATTGTTGTTCCAGTTCCAGGGTGAGTTGACGCTGCTGCTCATCCTTCCAGCTTACCGGAATCAGATGCACATCATATGGAGCCACAGCGGCAGGCCATTTTATGCCTTGATCTCCTGCATACTGCTCAGCTATAGCAGCCATCAGGCGGGATACACCAATGCCGTAACACCCCATGACTGGCGCACACTGGCGACCATTACGATCCAGGAATGAAGCGCCCATGGCATCACTATATTTCGTTCCCAATTTGAAAATGTGCCCAACCTCAATGCCTTTGGTAAAACCAAGTGTTGACCCACATGTTGGACAAGCATCCCCTTCAGCAGCAAAGCGAATTCGTTCTACTCGCTCCAATGCAAAATCAATGCCTGGGCGTACGCCGGAAACATGCACATCCACTTCATTGGCTCCGGTAATTGCACTCTTCATCACTGCCACGTCAGCGTCCACCACCATTGGCAGATCTAGTCCAATCGGCCCCAGAAAACCAACCTTCAGACTCGGATGTGCCGCAATGGCTGCATCGTCTGCAAGGATCAGTTCCTCTGCACCCAACACCTGTTTCAATGTGATATCATTCAGTTCATGATCTCCACGTACAAGGGCAGCAACCAGTTGACCATCTGCCAGATAAAGCAGTGTTTTGATCATATGTTCAGCACCTTTGCCCACAAAGGCGCTTAACTCTGCGATCGTACGAACGCCAGGTGTCGAGATGCGTATTACATCTTCCACTCCTGAATGCTCATCCGTTTGAAGCGCGGAGTCTGCACTCGCAGAGTCGGCTGGAACTTCCAAACTTCCTTCTTTTTTCTCCATATCTCCTGAAATCTGATAATCCGCTTTCTCCAGGTTCGCAGCATATCCGCAATGTTTGCAGGTTACAATCGTGTCCTCACCCACATCAGCAAGAGCCATGAACTCGTGTGTTTCCCCTTGACCACCAATCGTTCCTGCGTCCGCCTCAACACGGATATAGTCCAGACCACAACGCTCCAAAATGCGACTATAAGCTGTATTCATCGCCTGATAGGTACGATCAAGCTCTTCCCAATCGGAAGCAAAAGAGTACGCATCTTTCATAATAAATTCACGACCACGCAGCAATCCAAATCGAGGACGGCGTTCATCCCGGAACTTGGTTCCGATCTGGTACAGCGTGAATGGCAGCTTACGATACGAGTTCACCTCATCCCGAGCTAACGCAGTTACCACTTCTTCATGTGTTGGTCCAAGAGCAAATTCCCGTGCATGACGATCCTTTAGACGCATTAATTCAGGACCATACTGTGTGTACCTTCCGGACTCTTCCCACAGTTCGGCTGGCTGCATAATGGGCAGCAATACTTCCTGACCCCCGGCACGATCCATCTCTTCTCGAACGATCCGTTCAACGTTCAACAATATACGGCGTCCAAGAGGCAGGTAACTGTAGATCCCTGCTGCCAGTTGGCGAATCATACCGGAACGCAGTAACCAGCGATGTCCCGCAGCATCTGCCTCCGCTGGCGCTTCACGTAATGTTGGAACAAGCATTTCACTTTGACGCATCTGGACACACTCCCCATCTTTCTTTTTGTTATCAAAATACGGCGTTTAAACAGCAAAAAGACACATCCGTCAAGGGACGAATGTGTCGTGGTACCACCCTTGTTTAACTGCAAATCAATCCGTTCGCAACCTGTGCGATCTATAGCATGCAGTCCTACGGGGCATAACGGGCCCTGCCGGCGGATGTTGCAACCCTCAATGGGTATTCTCTTCCGCAGCTCGCGAGGTAGGAATTACGAAGCGGCTACAGGAACCTTGCACCATACTGTTCCCTCTCTGTTGAAGCCGGCTTGCACAATCATGTCCTCGTTATAACGCTGTTATCATTTTTGATCACATTAGTGCATTTACAAGTAATTGTCAACATACCGTGTTAACATAAAGTTCAATGAATTCGGTAGCAATGGCTGACATGGCAGTACGTTCCCTGTAATATAGAGAAATGGAAATCTACCACAGGTATTAATCGATAAAGGAGCTTGTCCTATGCCATATATCATATATGATCTTGAATTCACGGTAAGCCGCAATACTCGCTATTCTTCTGAAATTATTGATATCGGTGCCGTCAAGGTTACGGAAAGTGCGGATGGGTTGGCCGTAACGGATACGTTTCATACGTATGTTCGTCCCTCCAACAAATCCGTTCTGTCCACTGACACGATTCAGTTTACAGGCATCACGCAGAAAGATATTGATGCAGCCCCACTTTTTCCGGAAGCATTGAACCAATTCATTGCCTGGATGGGAAGTGATCCCTATTACATGTGTTCCTGGGGACCCGATGACCGCAGCAAATTGATCTCTCATTGTCGCACCCATCAACTTGATGTCGCCTGGATCACCAATCATAACGATCTCCAGCAACAATGGTCGCGTACAGTTCGCAAAGAAGGCAAGTTCCGACAACTCGGTCTCGCTCAGGCTCTTGAAATCTGCGGAATTGAATTCGATGGTACCCAGCACCGTGCCTTGGATGATGCCATCAATACAGCCAAGGTGTTCATGCATCAATTTGACCAATTCACGCTGGAAAACAACTGTGCAGCCGATGATGAGGGCATCACATCCAAGCTCGTTTATTCCAGCTCCACAGAAGATGAAGAGAAAGAATCTCCTTTTGGCAATCTGGCAAGCCTTTTCAAAACCAAAGAGTAACCGTCCTCAGCACGGTACTTCATCGTGTTTTGCCTAAGGATAGATGGCATTCCAGTCTCAGCTTCTATTGTACATTTGCTGCCAATAATTCAGGCGTTCTTTCATCTTGATGCGGCAGATCTCAGGTTCGAGGATCTCCGCATCAGGTCCATATTTAGATATCCATGCGAGAAATTCCTCAATATCACTTAATATGGCTTCAAATAACAGGCTACCTTCCGGTTCTATGGTTAAGATGGGGCGTATATAGAATTGCTCCTGCATCACACGCTCTACAGCATGGGGTGCAAATCGAATTTTGAACGCAGTCCACTCCGTACTCCCCTCGTATGCCCAAGGAATGCGGAAGTGTGATTGTATCAGATAATCCTCTTTGCGGAACGTGCGTGGTAATATCCGTATCCTTTGCAGCCGGTTCACATGAAATATTCGAAGTTTCTCCGACAGGTGACAATACCCTAAGAGCTCAAATCTGTATTCACGAGGGATAAGACAATAAGGGTCTATGCGTACGATCCCTTTTTCACCCTGAGACAGGTACTCCCCTTCAATGGTGTTCTGTGAAATGCCAGCCTGAAGCAGGCTAATCAGGGATTGATTCTGCGAATCGTTGTTTTCATATTGCCATACAGGCAATCCCACTTTGAATAATCCACTAATCTGCTCCGACCATTCCACGCGTTCTGTTTTGTTTTTCTGACTCGAAGCAACCACTTTCTCATAGGCGCTCTCAAAAGCAGGTCTCAGCAAAGGACGAATATTCTCCATAACATCAGCAAGATGCATGAAAGCTTGGGCTTCTTCATCAGACCAATTAAGCGGATACATGGCAAAATGGCTGATGAACATGTACCCTTGGCCGTGTCCCATATTGGCGATCGGGATATGCATTGCGCTGAGGGCCTCCATGTCGCGGTATATCGTCCTTTCCGTTGTCTCGCATCGCTGGGCAAGCTCACGTGCCAGAATGCCCGGCTTGGCTTGTACCAGCGTGATAATGCGCATTAATCGGATTAGTCGGTCTGTCATTTTGCCGGACCCTCCACGTTGTTGTTTCAATAAATTTGATACAACTCCATCCATAGTTTAATATTTTGATACATACATTCGACCTTCTCCTAAACTTCACCTTCAAAACATATGTAGACTCGTTCTCTCTATACCGTTACCATCTGAAATCAACCCTATTCGCCTAATATCTTTTTTTCACGGTCATGATAACCGGATGTGAACGTGATCCCGTAGTGACAACGCAACTTTTCAACAATTTCGGCTTCTGCGTAATAATCCAGATCCTGCTTACGTGCCGCTTCAATTAACAGCGCATCTGCATGACGGCGCAACATATTACTTCCCTCTTGAACCCGGCCTCTTTCATATGCTCGTAAGGCCTGCTTGATCAGCGGTACGGTTTCATTTAACTTAATGGTCTTCTCCACCTTCGGATCTTCCGGTTGCCGCAGCATGCCCAGGTGACTGGTGTACTGAATATACAACTGCTCTCTTCGTAACAATACACGTTGACTTTGCTTCAATTTTCTTGTGCTCCAGTAGGCTGAACATACGGCTGCTTTTCCTGATACCCGGGGTCCCATAACGAATTCAAGCAAAATTTGTTTACTCTCTCCCTTGTACACATCTCCAAGCCTTAGTAACCAACCAATATCCGTTTCTTTGGAACGACATCCATAAATCCCTTTAAGTTGTACTCCGAATTCCGGTTTGAGCAAAAGTTCCAAATCTCTTGATATAATTTTGGGTGCTATTTTCCTAAGTCTTTTGGCAGGGGCACCACTACGCCACTCTATCATCATATATACGGGGTCGGCTCCCCCTGTCGGTATGGCCTCTTTATTCCACGAATAAGATACTTCAAAGACTGAGTTCACTGGTAGTCTCTCCCCCGATTTATATGTATTATCTTCTAAGTTATCAGGGTGAATGGACACTATATTGTCACGGAACACATGTTCCCATTAAATTTTTCCAATATATTAGTTTCTCCTCCCTTAATCCGTCTGAATACGACAATATACGACGAAAAAGCCTGGCGCTATGCCAAGCTTTTCAATCACTTCTTTATGACAAGTCCTAAACTAAACAGTAGGATGATCAATTCCCATTTTGTGTAAAATATGTGCGCCATCTGCTTCTATAACCGGAGCATAGGTTACACTGTCAATGACGAGTTTACGCCCTACCGGCTCTCCGTTAACAGTGATCATAATCGTTTTGGTTGATGTGTTCTGATTTGCTGTATACATATGTTTCTACTCCTTCATGTTCACGATCTTCTATTCAATCGGATGTATTGGTATCGTTCATTAAATTGCGTATTTGTGAATAGCATGCACCCGGAACTGAAGTAAAAGATCTGTTAAAACGGTCCGGTGTGCTTGCCTATCGTTCTATTACCCCACAGATTTATATGCTAAACAGCTCTGTTCTTAATTAATTTTTAAATATTTCGGGTAATAAAACGATATCATCTTGAACCCATCGTCCCGGTTTTGACGTATAATGTAAGAGCCGTATTTCAACAATAGACGACGAATTCGGCGATCGATCGAACTAACCGAAGAAAGAGGTGTTAACGATGCCAAAATCCATTCAGGGTTATTTCATTCGGGTGTTATTCACCACATGCATTCTATTTACCGTCTCGATCACTTCGACAGTAAGTGCAGCCAGTGCCAATATTTTTACGGATATATATAGCGGCTGGGAGCGGGTCTCCGAACTGCCTGGAGAAGTGAACGCTCTGCAGGAAAGTTATAAACAAACAATGGAGCAATTAAATCAAACGTCCGCTCAGTTGGGACAAGCCCAGGCCAATGTCGAAGCATTTAAGACCCAGAACGAACAGCTACTCGCTCAGAACCAAAAACTCACTGAAATGGTAAGCAAATTACAGGACGACCAGAATGCCAAAGCAGCTGCCAGCAAACGAATTCAGACGATGATCATCACTGTCGTTTCTCTCATATTGGGTTACTTTGTTCTGATTCGTGTGATGCGCTGGGGAATGCGTCGCCGTTCGGGCCGAGTATAAAAGAACAGGAGCAACTGCATGAACATACACCTGAACAATGCTGAAGCAGGCGGAGCTGGACAAGTTGTCACATTCTCACTGATCAAAGATGACCGCCTTCATATTTTGCATCCGCAGCAAATTGTAGCGTTCCGCGGTCCAAGTGGGAGTCGCAATGATAAATTCATGAATATCACGGGCATATATCGCAAAAAAAAGTTGATTAAATCCGAAATTACCGGACCTTGCCAATTTGTGGCTGCCCTGCCTCCCGGATTCACGATGAAGGAAGTGGAGCTCACGGCGGACAGTGACCTGCTCTATGACTTCCGCCACCTGTTCTTCTACTCTGATGGTGTAACCATGCATACCAAAATTCAGAAAATCAAAAATATGCTGATCACCCGTGATGCAGTGAAAATGAAATTTTCAGGCAAAGGCAAAATCGGCTTGCTCACTCAAGGCCAGGTCTGCCAACAGGAACTTCACCCAACAGCACCGCTGTATGTGGATGCAGGCAGCATCATTGCCTATCCCGAAAATGCACATCTGGAACTCACGGTATATGGTAACAACCTTGCCAGTCAGCATATGAATTATCACTGGAAGATGACAGGACATGGATCTGTACTTTTCCAGGCCGGACGTGAGAATCGCCGCTTGGAACAGGATCTCAACGATGAGGGACTGTTCAAACGAATTCTGAAAGAAGTTATCCCTTTTGGTAATGTACTGATCAAATAAACTGTTAGTTGATGAAGCCAACTGATTAACTGCCACTATGCTCCAGTGGGGTGGTCACCACGCGCTTTCATTGGTATAATGGTTCAGACAATTGAAGAAGAAAATCCATGCCTGTGGCATGGGAGAGGTTCGCGAACTCCCTCTATAAGACTTGACCCTGTGATGGTCAATATAAGTCTTGCGTACACGTTGCGTTGCGATTGGAACGCAATTCTGTGCGTAAAAAACTAAGGACACTTACTCATGGCTGCTTTTTTTGAAGCGGTTATCGAGAGGGTGTGTTTTTTGATGGATGCCAGTTCATGAACTTCTCTGTTCTTCCGACACTCTATGCCTAGGTGCATGGTTTGATCTCAAGAAGATGGAGAGGTTTTTTTATGTTGAACGAAGAAAAAGCAGTCGTTGTATTCAGCGGTGGTCAGGATAGTACCACGTGTCTGTTCTGGGCCAAACAACAGTTTGCCGAAGTTGAGGTCGTAACGTTTGATTACGGTCAGCGCCACAAGCTGGAGATTGAATGTGCAGCCGAGATCGCTCGTGATCTGGGCGTACAGCAAACGGTTCTGGATATGAGCCTGTTAAACCAGCTCGCACCCAATGCGCTTACTCGCACGGATGTGGAGATTACACATGAAGAAGGCGAACTGCCAAGTACATTTGTGGATGGACGGAATCTGTTGTTCCTCAGTTTTGCAGCCATTATGGCAAAGCAAAAAGGAGCACGCCACCTGGTTACAGGTGTATGCGAGACGGATTTCAGCGGATACCCGGATTGCCGGGATTCCTTTGTGAAGTCAATGAATGTGACACTTAATCTGTCGATGGATTATCCATTTGTCATTCATACCCCACTCATGTGGCTGGACAAAGCGCAAACGTGGAAGATGGCGGATGATCTCGGTGCTTTTGACTATGTTCGGGAGCGTACGCTGACTTGTTATAACGGTGTGATCGGCGATGGATGCGGAGAATGTCCTGCCTGCAAGCTGCGCAAAGCCGGACTGGATCGCTATGTGCAGCAGCGTACTGCTGCTGCATCAGCGGGAGTGGATGTGCGATGAGAGAACCTGGAACATTCCGTATTGTGGAGCATCTGCAACGTATCGGAGAAGATATTCTCCCCACCCAGCTTCGCTATCACCGCAAACGTGTGCTGGTCAGCAAGGAGTTTACCTTTGACGCAGCACATCATCTGCATTGTTATGAAGGCAAGTGCAAAAACCTGCACGGTCACACCTATAAAGTGATCTTTGGCATCAGCGGTTATCCGGGTGAAACCGGGCTGACGGTTGATTTTGGACATATCAAGGATATATGGAAAACTCAGATTGAAGGTTATCTGGATCATCAATACCTCAACGAGACACTTCCTTTAATGAATACAACGGCTGAAAATATGGTCGTTTGGCTGTTCGAACAGATGGAACATGCGCTCCAGACGGAGCCCTATGCCGGGCTAACCGATGGTGGGCGGACGGAGTTTGTCCGACTCTTCGAGACACCAACAAGTTACGCGGAAGCGAGACGGGAGTGGATGATTGATGAGTAGTGTCGCAGAACAGAGACAGTCGCGCGAACGCAACCAAGAGGCTCGCATCCCTGTGATGGAGATTTTTGGCCCGACAGTTCAAGGCGAAGGCATGGTCATCGGGCAAAAAACGATGTTTGTTCGCACCGCGGGCTGCGATTATCGCTGCTCCTGGTGCGACTCGGCCTTTACCTGGGACGGCAGTGGCAAGGACCAGATTCGGATGATTACGCCAGAGGATGTATGGGAAGAATTGCGCCGCGTTGGCGGCACACGTTTCTCCCATGTCACCATCTCTGGCGGTAATCCCGCCCTGCTCGCTTCGCTGGGCGGATTGGTTGCCCTGCTGCGGGAGAACGGTATCCGCACCGCGGTCGAGACGCAGGGCTCCCGCTGGCAGCCTTGGCTGGCGGACATTGACGAAGTCACCGTCTCGCCCAAGCCACCCAGCTCTGGCATGGACACCGATTGGGCCGTGCTAGATGATCTGATCGAACGGCTGGCCGCTGGCCCGGCAGAACGAAGTCATAGTCTGAAGATCGTGATCTTCGATGAGACAGACCTGGACTATGCCCGCCGTGTGCATGCACGGTATCCCGGCACGGATCTATTTTTACAAACCGGGAACCCGGATGTAACTTCCGCCGATACGCCAGATCTGGCGTCCTCGCTGCTTGCTCGTTATGAGTGGCTGATTGACCAAGTCAGTGCCTCCGATGACCTGAATGATGTTCGTGTGCTGCCACAGCTTCATACGCTGGTATGGGGCAACAAACGCGGCGTCTAATGGGCAGTATGGGTGGAATGGGCGGCATGATGTACGGTTGAGGATGAAATTCCCTCAGATGATGAAGAGAATTATACAGGCAAATTTGCCTATTCATATATACCGCGAAGCTTCGGGCTTTGACGGAAACAAGGAGCGTTTACGAACCGATGAGACAACCTGATGAGATGCAAGATGTGACGTTGCTGGGCAACCAGAACGTAAAATATACGTTTGAATATGATCCAGGCATTCTGGAGAGCTTTGATAATAAACATCCGTACCGTGATTATTTTGTCAAATTCAACTGCCCGGAGTTCACCAGCCTGTGCCCGATTACAGGCCAACCGGACTTTGCGACGATCTATATTAGCTATATTCCTGATATCAAAATGGTCGAGAGCAAATCACTCAAGCTGTACCTGTTCAGCTTCCGCAACCACGGTGATTTCCACGAGGATTGTGTGAACATCATCATGAATGACCTGATCAAGCTGATGGACCCGCGTTACATCGAAGTATGGGGCAAATTCACACCACGCGGCGGCATTTCCATTGACCCGTATACGAACTACGGTAAACCGGGAACGAAGTACGAGCAGATGGCCGACCATCGCATGATGAATCATGATATGTATCCGGAGACGATTGATAATCGTTAATTCTTCAGGTTCAAACATCCTGTATAAAATAGAATCATAAAAAGCCAAAAGCCGAACTTTGCTATATAAGTTGAACTAAAGATTATTTACACGGACACTACAATGACAGAACAACCTTCTAATCGCTGTTATCGTGTAAATGATTAATTCAGCTTATATAGCTTAAGAAGTTCGGCTTTTTAGTATAAACCTGTAGAACCTTCGTGTCTCAATTCAAGCTTGGAGACACTTTCAAGTAGACTGATCTTCCTTTAGTTCTTTGACTTTTTTAATGTAATGTCTCAACATCAGTACACCAATCGATTGAAAAATGATAAATATGACGATAGCAACAGATAGAGATTTCGGTGCAACATAGATAGCCTGAAACATTATGACAGCCATATATACAATGGTCAATACCAGCTCACGTTTGGCAGCAGCATAAGGTGACAGTGGTTTCATTTCCATTCCTCCTCAGGCCTTCTGGCACTGAAATATGGATCTTCTTACACTAAATGCTAAAGTAATACGTTTCTTTTGAAAATGCAATCACAACAAAAATACTCATCAGAATAGATATTTAATAGCAAAAATCGCCCTATCCACGTTATTCTATTTCTCTTGTTCCCCTTGTCGGTCCAATCAATCTGTCCTATTATGTAACAATATGCTTACACGCATAGAATACAACATCAGGCGCTGATCCCTCGTGACCGCGACCAAAGGAGAATCGTACATGTCTACACAAACCTCATTACCCAAGGACGCCGCAGCGCGTTCGAAAGCCCCACCCGGATTGGATGCCCAAAGCACCGTTTACCGGATACTTATTGCAATCAGTCTGGTTCATCTGTTTAATGATTCGATCCAGTCAGTCATTCCCGCCATTTTCCCGATTCTAAAAGACTCCATGCATCTTACGTATACTCAGATCGGATGGATTTCTTTTGCGATCAACTTTACCGCATCCATTATGCAGCCTGTCGTAGGCTGGTTTGCTGATAAAAAACCGACACCATCTATCCTGCCCATTGGCATGGGTTTTACATTTACGGGCATGTTGCTGTTGGCCTTCGCTGACAGTTATATGACTGTCCTGATCTCCGTGATCTTTGTCGGTCTGGGTTCAGCGGCTTTCCATCCGGAAGGTTCACGAGTATCCCATATGGCTGCTGGTCAGCGCCGTGGGCTGGCACAATCCATCTTCCAGGTCGGTGGTAATGCCGGGCAATCGCTTGCCCCTTTGCTTACACGCTGGATCTTTATCCCGTTTGGACTCTTCGGTGCTATTGGATTTACAGGCATTGCTGCCATGGGGATTGCAGTTCAGATCTACATCGCCCGTTGGTATGGCCGCATGCTGCAATCGGGTGGATACCTGCGTAGACAGGCTGCTGCACGTCGTGCACCCAATCCAGCATTGCGCAAAAAGATTACAGCAGCCATTACGCTATTAATCTTGCTTGTCTTTGTGCGTTCCTGGTATATCGCTTCCATTGGCAGCTTCTATGCGTTTAATCTGAAAGATACCTTTGGATTGTCCACAGAGGACGCACAGATCTATATCTTCCTGTTCCTGGCTGCGGGAGCACTTGGTACGTTCTTCGGAGGACCTCTTGCCGATCGATTCGGCAAACGTAATCTGATCTTCCTGTCCATGGCCGGAGCTGCTCCACTTGCTCTGTTGCTGCCCTACGCGAATCTGTTTTGGACAGGTGTACTCTTAACCATTATTGGTTTTATCATGTTATCCAGCTTCTCGGTTACGGTGGTATATGCACAAATGCTGATTCCAGGCAAAATCGGAACGGTTTCAGGCCTAATTACGGGTCTAGCATTCGGTATGGGGGGTCTGGGTGCACTCGTGCTGGGCAACTGGATTGACGTCTTCGGCGTATCACCCGTGATGCAAATGTGCAGCTTCCTGCCTCTGCTCGGGATCTTCACGTTCCTGCTTCCATCCGATAAATTACTGAATATCTGGGCGAAAGAAAACGGTAGTGAAGAGTAAGCAATACATTAACAGGTGTCCACTTTTTATTCTATATTGGATCCAATCCTTACGTGGCAACATCATCTTTATAAGACGTTATCTTGCGCTAACGAACCTGACAGCACTTATTTGACCGAATACTGCCGGCTTCGCAAGCTAAAGAATCTGAGCAACGCTATTCCCGAGAATAAGGCCAAACACCTTGGAATGTGCGTGGAAATGCAAAAATAACGTGTCTGAGATTGTTTAGAAATCGGGAGTATTGAAATATCGCTAAATAACGCCTGCTGAGTTCGTTAGATACAATTTAACTTAATAGCCTACATTTGTACTCTAAATAAAAAGTTTAAAACATAACAACAAAAGGGTTCCCGCCATCTGTATGGACAGACCGGCAGGAACCCTTTTTGTTATATTGATTTTTCTCTCAATCAGCCTCAACCGTATTACTCCACGTCACACATGACAACGCTGCTACCTTGAGCTGTAATCAGTTCCTTCACATCTTCAAATTCAAGGAATACCGTTGCCGTATTTTCCATGGGATGAATTCCGATTTTCTGACCAACTAGATCCTTGTCAAATACGACGGTCACGTTTTTCTGAATATTATTGAGAACCCCCATCAGGAATAGGTTTTTAACGATATGTTCTGTATGTGGAATTTGGTAAGAGTATATTTCCTCCATCGTATATACTGCGGGATGTTCAATACTCTCGTATACGATATTATTGCGATCCAAAAGATCATAGAAACCTTGTTTGTTTAACATGTTACATTCATCTCTTTCATTGAAAATGAAGTATTCTTCTGTAACATTACGTTTTCTCTCTAAATTACTTCAAACGCTGAAGGATCAGCCTTTTTTTGTACAGCATTTTGCCTGCTTCCGCTACATCCCGGATCGTATTTTTGTTGCTCACCGAACCAAACACCATGCCGGCTACTGGAATGAGCTGGAACAACTTTTTCCAACCAAAGGATTCACTATAGGAATTAAAAACTTCCCGCCAGCCCTGCATCTGCGATACGACTTCCATGGGCTTGTCCGGGTCATCGTAAGCTGCGAGTTCTTCGATAATCGCTTTCTTGCCTACGATATCAGCGGATGAGAACTGCAGACATTTCACAATAAAGATGCGCTCCAGCGGTTCATCGGGATCATACCCGTAACATAGCGCCATCTCCTGAAGTACCTTCAGAGAAAGCCCCATCACCAACGGAATATCTGCTGCAATGGTTACAATGCCACCAAAACCTGTAGCTGCTCCCTGAGCCGCCGCAAACTTGGTTCGGCTCTCGGTAATGTTATCAGCCACCTGGTCAAGCACCTGAAGTGGCAGATTCTCCACACTATGAATCCTCGCTGTCCCCTCCGCTTCAGCTTCCTGCTCCAGACGATAGGTCGTGCCCATCATGGAATAACCGGACTTCTCGGCTTCCTCTTGCAACAGCTTGGCTACTTTTTTCTTCTGTACGAGGAATTTGCCCCCATGCTGTACATACTGCCCGACGTCGTTCAGGGAATCTCCGATTTTCTGTTTCAGCGCTTTAGGCATCACTTTATCCAACATCGCAAAGGGCAGACGCCCGATTTTATCCCATATAAACAAGTCCTTCTGTTGTTTCTCCCATTTCAAAATCTGTTCAAGTTCCATGTCCAATGTCTCGCGTGAATCCATAAGTAATCCTCCTAACAGGTTCTGCATCGTAATCTGTATCTTTCTCATACGCAGAGATCATGGTTGTGGTTGCTATGTTTATATCCAGAACATCGATACGCAACCCACTCTTCCTTATCGTTCACATACGAAAGAGCCCTTAATCAGCATCACTCGCTAACTAAGGGCTCTCGTATGAAAGGTTACACGACCTCTTATTTTGCTTCCGCTGCTGCTTTGCCATCCGGTGCCGGGACACCGAAATCAGGTGTGCCATCTTCACGCCAATGAACCACTTGAGCTCGAGCGTGGCGGTTCGGATCATACAGGGGATCACCCTCGATGTCTTTGTAATTACGTGCATGGTAGATCAAAATATCGGTTTTGCCATCCGGCGACACAGTAAAGCTATTATGACCTGGGCCGTATTGGCCGTTCATTTCACAAGTCTGGAACACCGGCTTGGGCGACTTCACCCAGCTCGCTGGATCAAGCAAATCTGCATCTTCATCCGCAGTAAGCAAACCGAGACAATAATTGTAGTCGGTGGCACTTGCCGAGTAACTAATGAAGAACCGTCCATTGCGTTGCAATACAGCTGGGCCTTCATTCACCTTAAAGCCAATGATTTCCCAATCGTACTCAGGCGTAGAGATCATGACCTGTTCGCCGCGTAGCGTCCATGGGTTTTCCATTTCGGCAATGTACAGGTTCGAGTTGCCCACAATATCGGGATCTTTTTGTGCCCAGACCAGATAGCGGATTCCCTTATGTTCAAAGGTCGTTGCATCCAGCGCGAATGATTCCCAGCGTGTATAAATTTGTCCTTTCTCTACCCACTCCCCTTCGAGTGGATTCGCGGAATCATTCTCCAGCACATACATCCGGTGATCAAACAAGCCTTCGTTGGTCTCACTGGTGTGAGCCGCTGCGTAATGTATGTACCATTTGCCATCGATAAAATGAATCTCCGGGGCCCAGATGTTGGCACTCATCGGCCCCGTGTCCCGCTTGGTCCAAGCCGTTACCGGCTCAGCATCTCTTAACTCTTCCAACGTCTCTGCACGCCGGATCTCAATCCGGTCAAAGGCTGGTACGGAAGCGGAGAAATAATAGTAACCGTCGGTATGACGGTACACCCAAGGATCAGCGCGCTGCTCCAGGATGGGATTAGTAAAGGTAATGGAATCAGTCATGGGAATGTTCCCCTTTCAAATGTGTGTGATGGCCGAAGTTGAGATATGTAACCCAATTGCTAAAAAACGAAAACCTTTTTGGGTGGTGCACAGCGGACGTTCGGGGGTGGCAGGGCCTTGGTGCTCTCTTGTCCTCCGATTTCTTTTTCTACCGCTCCTGGCGGTTGAAATCGGATGCCAAACTCGCTCCTGCGGCTCCTTCCTCCCCCTCACTGCTTGTGCACCCTTGGTTCAGTAGCTCGCTCTTTTCGCGCTCGCTGGGTTACAACCTCACTTCGAGCCTTTTATTGGCTCGGTCTAATGGGGTTGACCGCTTCGCACGGTCAACTCTCCACATATTTAGTGCTTGGTCGGCCGGCCTCAGACATTGGCCAGTATAAATGCAGCTTGAGTGTTTAATTGCAGCATTGCCTTGTGCGTTAGCGCACCTTAACAGAACAGTGCACAGCGGACGTTCGGGGGTGGCAGGGCCTTGGTGCTCTCTTGTCCTCCGATTTCTTTTTCCTCCGCTCCTGGCGGTTGAAATCGGATGCCAAACTCGCTCCTGCGTCTCCTTCCTCCCCCTCACTGCTTGTGCACCTTTGGTTCAGCAGCTCGCTCTTTTCGCGCTCGCTGGGTTACAACCTCACTTCGAGCCTTTTATTGGCTCGGTCTAATGGGGTTGACCGCTTTGCCTTGAGCCGACTCTCCCTACCAAGTGTACGGCTGGTCACAAGATTATCGGCCAGAGCCGTGCAACCTCTGAGTAGCGCCTTACTCCTCAGCTGCGCTAATTTGCTTGCCCCAGACCGCTACACCGCGGTCATTAAGTCCTGTTACCACCAGCGCGGGCTGGCTTCGCTCCCAGTCCCAGGACGGGAGCAGGTTCAACTCTTCCGTGGAAGTACCGCCCCATGGGCTTTCTTTCCACTTCAACGTCAGTGTTTGTTTGCCATCAAATGTCCAGGTTCCAGAACCATTTTCGCTTTTAATTTTACCGTTGCCTGTTAGGGTATAAGGCACGGCTTGTATCTGTCCGTCCACGGACGGATCAAGTGCCATGCCTTCCCACTCCCCGGCAATCATGGACTTCGGAATATCCTGCGCTGTCTCACCGGCGTAACGCTCTGGTGAAACCACAGGCCAGCCGTCCTTCGTCCATACCATTTTACGTACATGCAGATATGGCCAGTTTTTATCCGTCTCGCCCCGTGCATGATGCACGATGTAATAATCGTCTCCGTCCTTCAGAACGGAGTTATGTCCGGGTGCAACCCAGCCTTCACCTTCTGTGAAGCGATAACCTCCCAGAATTTTGGTACCGATCTCATATTGCGGCAGATGCTCCGTATCCAGCATGTTCATGCCATTCATATCCGTATACGGTCCTGTAATTGAATCGGCACGCGCAACCCGCACATTATAATCTTCGAATAAGGAATCATAGGAGACGAACAGATAATACTTTTTGAACTCCGGGTTATACACAATGTATGGACCTTCGACTGCGCCCTCTTCAGTTGCTCGATCCCGTGCGGCAATGCGGGTACCATATCCCTCGTCCTTGAATTTCCCGGTATCCGGATCGAGTGGGGCAATATAGATGCCATCAAAAAACGAACCGTATACCATCCACGAATTGCCCTCGGCATCCACAATGGGATTGGCATCAATTGCATTCAGTTTATCCTGTTCATTTGCAGAAGTTTTCACCACCAGTCCTTCGTCTGTCCATGGACCTTCCGGCGACGTAGCAGTCTGCAAACCAATGGCTGACTGGGTACTGCCAAAACTGGATGCCGAATAATACATCCGATAGGTATCTCCAACCTGAATCACATCCGGTGCCCACAGATTGACTGCACCCGTCCAATCCAATGCTTCTTGTGGAATACCAGGCAGAGCCTGACCTACCCATGTCCAGTTAATCAGATCATCCGATTTGCGTACCATGACGCCGGGTTTCGCTTCTCCTGCCACACGAACGTCTGTGGAATAGACGTAGTATCCCTGATCTGTTTTGATAATGGCTGGGTCATGCGCATTGTTCACCGTCCAACGTGATTCATCATCCAGTATGGAGGTGTCATACAGTTGGGTATCTTGAGGAGCTTCAGGAAAGACGGGACGGGACACCGTTTCTCCAGCACATCCCGTAGCCCCGGTAATCAACAACAGCAACATGGAAACAACAACCCCTCTCTTCGAAAATGTCCACCCTCGGAAATTCTTCCGCTGATTCATCCCTTCACTCCCGAAATGGCAACCGATTCAATAATCTGTTTCTGGAAGATCAGGAAGATGATTAATACCGGTAACAGAGCTACGATGGACGCCGCCATAATGAGCGGGTAATCCGTCTGGATTGCATACGTGGCATTGAAGTTTGCAATAACAAGCTGTAACGTCTGCTTCTCCGGTGAATTCAGATAAATAATCGGTGCCAGATAATCGTTCCAGATGCCCATGAACCAGAGAATCAACTGTGCAGCTACCGCCGGTTTGATGAGCGGGAACGTAATGCTGGAGTACAGTCGGAAATAGGAGCTCCCATCGATTTTGGCTGCCTCAATAATCGCATCAGGCACACTAAGCAGGTATTGGCGCAGGAAGAAAATCATGATGACGTTACCGAACAGGCCAGGAACGATCAGTGGCAACAGCGTATCCACCCAGCCGAGCTTCGCAAACATGATGAATTGCGGGATCATGACTGTCGGATAAGGAATCATCATGGATGCCAGCAACGCGAGGAACAGTTTATTTTTGTGCGGGAATCTTAATTTGGCAAAAGCAAAGGCAGCGATACTGGACGTAAACGTACCCACTACCGTTACACTCACCGCAACGATGAGGCTGTTTTTGATCCCGCTGAGCAGCGGTCCTGCTTCCCAGATTTCTTTATACTTTCCAAATTGGAATACTTCAGGTATCCAGACAGGCGGAAGCGCGAACACATCCTGCTTCTCCTTCAATGACGTGGACAACATCCAGATCAATGGTGCAATCATCGCAATCGCACCAATCGCGAGTACGATAAAAATGATCGAGTTGGTTAATTTCCTCTTTTGACTGTAAGACATCTCCGGTTCACTCCTTTCCCTAACAATCAATCCCCATCATAGGCTGATTTTTCGTTCATTTTGAATTGCACCAATGTAATAACAAAAATGAAAATACCAAGAATCATGGCCATCGCTGAGGCGTAACCCATCTGCAAATTACTGAAGGCCTTCTGCCAGATGTAGAAAACAATCGATGCCGAAGAATATTCAGGACCACCCGTAGGTGTCATAATGTTCATCTCGGTGAAGATCTGGGAACCGCCAATGATATTTGTAACGATGAGGAAAAAGGTAACCGGCTTCACCATAGGCCAGGTGATATTGCGGAAGATCTGGAAGCTATTCGCTCCATCCAGCTCTGCCGCCTCGTAATATGTACGCGATACACTTTGCAGGGCTGCCAGGTACAATAACATCGTGTATCCGAGACCTTTCCACACCGTCATAATAATCAGAGCTGGCTTGACTGTATCTTTGTTAGCGAGCCAGTTAGGGCCTTTAATCCCAAACAGGTCAAGGAACTGGTTGACCAGACCATAATCCCCGTTGTACGCCCAGTTCCACATAATGGACACCGCCGCGAGGGACGAAATAACCGGAATGTAATAAATTACACGGAATGTCGTTGTGCCCGGAATTTTACGATTCAAACCCATCGCCAGCAATAATGCGAGCAACAAACCAATCGGGATCCCAAGCATCAGGAAAAATGTATTAAACATCGCTTTGTAAAAGAGGTCATCCGTGAGCAGATCCTTGAAGTTGGCCAAACCAATAAAGTTCATCTGTCCCAGTCCGTCCCAATCCGTAAAGGAACCATAAAGGGAATAGAGGAACGGGAACATGACAAAGATCAGCAACCCCAGAATCGGAGGTAAAATAAACAGATATCCGTACAGCATCTCTTTGCGATACAAACTCGATTTCGTAATCACGGCGTTCACCCCTGTTTCTAGTATCAGCATGTGGCATTCTTCGATTGAACTTGCCAATCAACGAATGCCACATACCCGTATGGAATCCAATAATCCCCAATACGAATGATGCCAGCAGCATGATTGCACTCTGCCGGCATCGCTCTTTCCTATCTACTATTTCTGAGATTTCTTTTCCTGTTCAACCGCTTTGTCGAGCAGCTTCTGCATTTTCGGCTGTTGCTGCTTCACATAGTCTGCGGCTGTAATCTTGCCATCCAATACCGGCTGGATGTCCGTGAAGAACAGGTCATACCACTCCGCATTGTATGTGTAGTTACCAGGGAGAGCCCGGCCGTAATCCTCAACGATGTCAATGAATTCCTGTTTATTGGCTGGTTTCGTGGATGTATCTTTGGCCCACTCGTCTGCCATATCAAGCAAGTTTGGAATCTGTACCTTGGCATCCACCAGTTGCTGCATGCCTTCCTTCGAAGCCGTAAGGTAGTTCACCAATGCTGCAGCTTCCTCCGGATGTTTCGTTTTCGCCGATACTCCGATACCCAGAGATCCAATCCACGTTGCCGATTTGCCAGTCGATCCCGCAGGGAAAGGCAGCAAATCATAATCGAAAGGCAGTTTCTCAAATGTACTCATGTCCCACGGTCCTACAGGGAAGAACGCCATCTCACCTTTCATCCAGCGTTGATATGTATCCAATGTTTGCGCTTCCTCAATGGAAGGTGTGATTTTGTATACGTTTTGCATATCCGCGAAGAATTGTAGCGCTTCTGCAAATTTTGGATCATCAATCGTTACCTTAGTTTTGGTCTCATCCAGCCAGTCCCCACCATTACTCCATACAAAGGCTTGCAGTGCCCATTGCACGTTGAATCCGGTACCGTACACATCGGGTTTACCGTCCCCATTGGTATCCTTGGTCGCTTGCTGGTTCACCTTAATGAACTCTTCCCATGTATATGGTTTATCCTTGTCAGGGAATGGAATGCCCTCTTTTTCAAACAACGTTTTGTTATAGCCCAGTGCAAATGGCCCCAGATCCTTCGGCATACCGTAGATGTCACCTTGGCCTGCCATTTGGCCATCATAACGGTACAAGTCCACGCCGTATTTCCAGATATTATCGAGATCAACATCCGGGTTATTTTCAACATACGGTGTAAGATTCATCAGTACATTACTGTTCACATACGCTTTCACATCACCTGGATTGATGTAGAATACATCAGGCAAGCTGTTGCCTGTGATTGCCGCTCTCAGCTTGGTTGCATATTGATCCGCAGCCGTTACAATGATTTTGACTTTCACACCCGGATGATCTTCTTCGAACTTCTTGACCACCGCTTGGTATGCTTTCTGCTCATCTGTCCCCCCACGGAACATGAACGTTAACTCCTTGTCCCCACTTGCACCGCTGCTACCTCCTCCACAACCCGCAAGTACCAGTGCACTTACCAGCATAAGAAGCATAAATGTGACCCAATTCTTTTTCTTTACCATCTGAACCCCTCCTGATCTGGACTTGTAACCGCATTCAATTGAATGAAATAAGATTTCTGTTGTTAAATCTATCAAATCCAGATCACTTTAGTCAACACTTTTATAAAACATTTTATATTTATCTAAAATAAATCAGTACATAGGCCAACCATTCGCGTCCCAAAGCAAGTCATTAATCAGCAATTTCGGATTGCCATTATCCTCTGCATCATAGGCGTGTCGTGCAATGACATTGCCGTTATACACGTCCTGACCACCCGGACCTTTCCACTTCACATTGCCTGTATCCAGTATCGTTCCGCCACCATTCAGCATATTAACTCCGTTTTTGTCCACATAAGGACCTGTTATGCTGGTCGAACGTCCATAGATCATTTTGTAGGTACTGTTCACCCCTTGGCAGCAAGAATCGATGGAAGCAAACAGGTAATAATAGCCGCCACGATATACAACACTTGGTCCTTCAATAGCCCCTCCGTTATTTGGGCGCGCAGCAATGGAAGTTATGCTTCCCGTTGGTTTCATCGTATTTTTGTCCAGCTTGACAATCTTCAGGCCGCTCCAGAAAGAACCGAAGGCCAGCCACGGATTGCCCGAAGCATCAATGACCAGATTCGGATCAATGGCATTATAATTATTGGAAGTCGTGGTCTGAAGCACCATTCCTTCGTCCTTCCACTGCCCTGCTCCAATGCTGTTCGCAGACGCAAGACCAATCGCGGACCGATTGGAACCAAAAGTGGAGATCGAATAATAAAGCCACACTTTTCCGTTATACTGCTCCACGTCCGGTGCCCATACATCCAATCCACTCTGCCCCGGAACAGCAGAAGCCCACCAGGATGGCTTGCTTAAGAAGATTTGCGGAACCCGATACCAGGAAGATCCATTATCCGATTTCAATACCTGAATGCCCGGGCCGGTTGAGAAGGTGTACCAGGAGTTGCCCTCTTTGATAATTGACGGATCATGAACAGCGGTATCTCCAGTCAGATTCCAGAATGCCGCTAAAGCCCGTGATTGACCTGCAAGCAGTAACACTACAACAAGCAATGCGGGTAATGCCCAACGTTTTCTTTTGAACTTTTGCACCGTCTTCAACTTATCCAAACCCAACTCCACCTTTCAAATGGTTAATTTGGTTCATGATGTATTGAATCAATTTAGGTATAATAGGATTATAAAAGCGGTTACATTACATTTCAATGGTATATTTCAAATATATGTGAACTGATTAACACTTATTTTAACCGGAATCGTGCACAGAAAATAGATTATACGTTTATATTTGCGCTATATACAAGGGTTTTGGCTTCTATTTCTCTGCCCTTCCCTTCCATGAGCGAATGATTTATAATTATCTGAAATAAAACATATAAATGTGCAAATGTCTGCATGAAGAAGAGACTTTGTTCAGAACGGGGAAAGGAATCCACCTATGATTTATATTAAAGATCTGATGTCGGGTGTGAATATTTTCAAAGCGCTCAGTTCGGAAATCCGGATTCAGATCATCGAGCTGCTGGCCAAGAACCAAAGTCTTAATCTCAATGATCTAGCAACCAAGCTGGGACTGAGCAATGGCGCTATCACCATGCATATTAAAAAGCTTGAAGAGAGCGGCTTGATCGAGATCAACACCGCCGTTGGCAAACATGGAATTCAGAAGATATGTTATCTCAATGAGGAAAAATTGATGGTTGATCTGCGTTCACAGGAGATTAACAATCGTTACGAGGTGGAAATTCAGGTCGGTCATTACAGCGATTATCAGGCTGCACCTACATGTGGTCTCGCTACCCGGGACAGCATTGTTGGAGAGTTCGACGATCCGCGTTACTTTGCTGATCCACTGCGAATTGATGCGGAGATGATCTGGCTGGCTGAAGGTTATCTGGAATATCGGATTCCCAACTATCTCAAGCCTAATCAGTCGTTTAGCGAAATTCAGTTGTCGATGGAACTGGGATCGGAGGCACCTGGCTTTTGTGATAATTACCCTTCGGATATCTATTTCTACATCAACGGTATTGAGATTGGCTGCTGGACGAGTCCGGGGGATTTTGGCAATACACGTGGTACCTTCAACCCGGAATGGTGGCCTCCGCACTTGAATCAGTACGGCATGCTGAAGCTCATCCGGATTACGCAGGAAGGCAGCTATATCGACGGATGCCGCATCTCGGACGTAACGCTGGACCAGATTGGGCTGGATTACAAAAGCGATATTCACTTCCGCATTGCGGTTACAGACAGACCTTTGAACAAACGGGGCTTAACGATCTTTGGCAAAAACTTTGGTAACTATGGACAGAATCTGCTTGCTCGGGTTCTCTATAACGTGCAAGAAGAGTAGAGCCAGCTCTGACTATTCACTCGATATGAATTAGCTCGACCATCTGTTAACGTAACTATCAACACAACCACAGTAACAACAATGTGTCTTTAAAAGGGTGCTAGCTAGCACTCTTTTTTTCATGTGATATACTAATGGCCTGTATTGAAAAATGGAATAACGGGCGGGGATACCTTTTGAAATTAGAGCGATTAATCTCAATCATATACAAACTGCTGAACCACGAAGTATTGTCTGCTTCCACCTTGGCGGAAGAGTTTCAGGTGTCCCCAAGAACGATCTATCGGGATATTGATGTGATCTGTGCCGCAGGTTTCCCAGTCATCTCCCATCAGGGACTCAAAGGCGGCTACGGCATGATGGACGGATACAAGATGGATAAAAGCTTGCTTGGTTCTTATGATGTGGATTCCCTGATCACGGTCCTGAGCAGTCTCTCCACGGTCTTTGAGGATGCACGTGCACAGGGCACGATTGAACGTCTGCAAACCATTGGACCGGAGCATCAGAACTCAAGTCTGTCTGTGGATCTGGAGACTCGCCGTACGGAACCTGATGCCCTTCCTCATCTGCGTAAAGGGATTACAGAACATCAGGTTGTCCGTTTTGACTACATCAATACGAAAAATGAACATACACCCCGCCATCTGGAACCGGTAAGGCTACAATTTAAATATCGTAATTGGTATGTGTATGGATTTTGCCAAACACGGCAGGATTATCGGGAGTTCCGACTGTCCCGGATGATGAACGTGCAACTGACATCGGAACACTTCCCACCCCACCTTAAGCTTCCTCAAGAGACGGTTGTATCAGATCCGTCATGGCAAGATCAGGTAAGTGATGTTGTATTTCGGGTCAACCCGGAAGCGCTAGCGGAAGCCTTGGATCATTTTCAACAGGCAGATAAACAATTTCATGAGGATGGAAGTATGACGATGCGTATTAAGGTTCATCAACCGTTACAAGCCAGATGGCTTTGGTCGTTTCTGCTTAGTTTGGGAAGTGGCGCTGAGGTGTTTGAACCGATTGAATTACGAGGCATCCTGAAAGAACAACTTCAAAACGCACTTAAGCTCTATGAAGAAGTATGACACGCTGTTGTCATACTTCTTTTTTTATAATCATCTCAGTAAGTTAATTCAATCTATCGCGCAATTAAAGGAGACGATTATCAATGAATCATCCGGAGCAAATGTATAATTACCACGCATGGGCCACTCAAACAATCCTCGGCAGAATCAAGGAACTGCCCTCTTCCGTACTTAGTCAGGAAGTGAATAGTTCGTTTCCAACCATTGCTCACGCACTCAGCCATATCTACGCCGTAGATAAAATGTGGTACGAGGTATTGAACGGCACCGGTATGCCCGAGGCACTGCAAGCATGTATACTTCTGAATAGTGAGATTCACGGTTCTGTGGATGAGTACATCAAACGTTTTACCGACCTGTCGGCACAATACAGTGAGTGGTTACGAGGCCAAGCGGATCTGGAGCAAACCATTCTGCTCGATAATCCATTTGCCGGAGTTCGCACAACCAGCTTATCGGAAATCGTATTCCATGCAGTTAACCACGGCACCTATCATCGAGGCAATGTTTCTACCATGCTGCGTCAATTGGGGCATGCCTCCATCATGAATGACTATTTTCTCTATTGGTATCAGGAACTGGCTGAAGCATAGTCGATAATCGGATGGAAAATATACATTGTATACCCGCGACGTCGAGGGATGAATTGAGTAATTGGTTGCGAGAACATGGAAAATTCGAGAAATATTGCTGGGTCATTATAAGTTTGAAACCATTGCCGAACACCCTGTTGTATTTGGACGTGGTTGAGGAAGCGTTGTGCTTTGGCTGGATCGATGGATTCAAAAAGAAAATATCCGAGACTCATTTAGCACAGAGATTGACTCCTAGAAGGAAACGTAGCTCATGGACTGAATTGAACAAGGAACGTGTGCGCCGTCTTGAAAAGTTGGGCTTCATGCATGAGGAGGGCAGGCAGGTTCTCCCTGTTATGGACCCGAATGCTTTTATTATTGATGGTGTGATCGAACAAAGGCTGAAAGCAGACCATCAGGTTTATGCTAATTTCATGGCCTTTCCTGCACTGTATCAAAACGTTCGGATCGATACGATCCAAAGTGTTAAGAATCAGCCAGCATTATTCCAGAGCAGATTGGATAAATTCATAACCAATACAAAGGATAATAAAATGTACGGTCAGTGGCATGACAACGGACGGCTATTGGACTATTAACTGTTGCCAGAGACAGAAGACAGGACCTCCCTATAAAGAGGTCCTGTTTTTGATGTTTCCAATTTTAATGATTCTGCCTGTATGCTTTGGGAGACTTGCCAAAGGCTTTCTTAAACTGGCGGGTGAAATAATTACTGTCGTTAAATCCACATTCATACGAAATTTCCGTGATGGACATATTCCCGTTTTTCAGCAAATGACATGCCTTCTCCAGACGCAGCTTCTGCAGATAAGAGATCGGGGTCATCTGATAATAGGATCGAAAAATCCGATTCAGATGCCTTATGGAGATGTCTGACTTCCCCGCAATATCCTCCAACGACAGCGGCTCAAGATAATGATCTTCGATAAATGAAATGGCATTGGCCAGATGCATCAGATTATTACCCTCGATCCCTTTCTCCTGCGTATCATATTGTCTCGACAAATAAACCACCATCTCCGTAAGACGTGAGATCAACATCGTCTGGTACCCTTGCTGTTTACTCTGATATTCCTCAATCATGAACGATATCAGCGATTCTACATACTCCAGACTGGAAATGGATAACGCCAATTTACTCGGAAACGAGTGAATATTACGATAAAACGGTTCCAACACAAACAGCGCCTGGAATCCGTTAGATTTTCTCAGATCAGGCCCAGCCGAAGCAAGCATCTCAGGACTGAACATAATGTTACAGATCCTAAAATCATGAGGGTCTTTATACGCATGATGGGTGTCGCCATTAATCACAAATACATTCCCTTTTTTAATAAAAAATTCCTCGGTGTTCACCACATGGGTTGCATGACCACTCAGAACAATGACAAGTTCCGTAAAGTCCACATGATTATGAAGCTCCATGTCTTGGTCGTGTCCACCATACTGAATAAAAAATGGAAATTGCTGATCCGAAGTAAACCATCTCAAATACGCATGACTCAAAAGCAATCCCCTCCGCAAACCATGTTGGGTTGAATGTCTATATCATGCTATTCGAGGACCGAAAAATCAAGGTTGGAAATGATTGAGAACGATATAATTCCCCTTATAGCAACAATACCTCTGCTACGTTTAGGTTCATATTAAACTCTCAAAATGAATAGGAGCATCACATGATGAAATATACCAATCCGGTGATTCCGGGGTTTTATCCAGATCCGAGTATCTGCCGTGTAGATGAAGACTATTATCTGGTAACAAGTACCTTTGAATATTTCCCTGGTGTGCCCATCTTCCACAGCAAAGACCTTGTGAACTGGCGACAGATCGGCCATGTCCTCACAACCAATGAGCAACTCCCTCTAGCAAACGCGGGCAGCTCTGGCGGCATTTTTGCCCCAACTCTTAGGTACCATGATGGCTCGTTCTATATGACAACAACCAATGTCAGCGGCGGCGGAAATTTCTATGTACGCAGTGCCCAGCCCGAGGGACCATGGTCTGCTCCAATTTTTGTTGATCAGGGCGGTATTGATCCCTCTTTTCTCTTCGATGAAGATGGACGTGTGTATTTTCAAACGGCCTGTAACGGCGATGAGGGCGAGGGCATCTATCAGTGCGAGATAGATATAAAGACCGGAATGAGACTGACGGATAGCCGACTAATCTGGACCGGAACCGGAGGAGCAGCCCCCGAAGCTCCCCACATGTATAAAATAAACGGCCTCTACTATCTGATGATCGCCGAAGGTGGAACCGAGTATGGTCATATGGAGACCATTGCTCGGAGTAGAGAGCCATACGGTCCATTTGATCCATGTCCACATAATCCGATTCTGTCCAATCGGAGCATGAAATCCAGCATCCACGCAACCGGTCATGCAGACCTTGTCCAGATCCAGGATGGAAGCTGGTGGGCTGTCTCTCTTGGCATTCGTCCAGCAGGTTACCCTATGCGGCACCATCTGGGACGCGAAACGTTCCTGGCGCCTGTCACCTGGAGGGATAACGGTTGGCCCGTGATTGGTGTGGACGGACATATCGAGCAGGAGATGAATGGGCCATTGTTGGCTGAGTACCCTTGGTCACCTCAGGTTGTTCGGGATGATTTTGATGACGAATCATTGGGAATGAACTGGATCTTCTTACGTAACCCGGCTCCGGATAGTTGGACGCTCACAGAAATTCCTGGGCAACTCATCCTCCGTGGTCATTCCGTTTCACTCGATGATGGTAGGAATCCAGCCTTTGTTGGACGTCGATTGAGCCATTTCTTATGTAATATGGAAACCGAGCTGCGTTATGAGCCACATGCGAGCGGTGAGGAAGCTGGATTGACCTTATTTATGAATGAAAAATATCATTACGATTTGGCTGTAACACAGGTCAACGAGCAGAAAAAAATCGTATTGCGCCGAACCGTCGGCTCCCTGCGAACCGAACAATTGCTTGACTGTGACAAAGGACCTGTTGTATTACAAATCAAAGCTGATCGTAATCACTTCACGTTCCTCTATCAGCAAGGTTCATCCGATGCCATTGAAGTGGGTTCAGGAGAAACACATCTGTTATCTACGGAAGTGGCGAGTGGTTTCACAGGTGTGATGATCGCCATGTATGCCTACGCCCCATCGGGGGAGTGTACGCCTGCACGTTTTGATTGGTTTGACTATGAACCTCTGGATTAACTAATAGTTTTAATTCCTGAATTTAATATGTACTAGACGATAATTATCCCCTTAAAGTAGATACTCTTACAAAAGCCTTGTGTGGTAGCATAAGGAAATGAGTGAACTTTGAGGGGATTTTGCTATCTTTATATTTTTCTCAAATGATTGCACTGGAATCTATAAAAGAACCATTGCTTTATTGGAGAAGTTCTCCTAGTATTTTTAGAAGGAACACCCCAGTAGCTCCCATCTTTACAATAGCATCACCGTCCATATGAGAGCGCTATCGCTGCAGCACAAAAGAAAAACGGGAGGTTGCAGATATGAAATGGAATCACTTCAAGTCCAAGCTTCTGTTTAAGTACACACTATCCTATATCTCCATTTTTCTTATCCCTCTTGTTATTTTAACCATCATTATTTATCACAACGCTGTGGACACGCTCCGTTCCGAGATTGAACAGACCAATGTCAATCAGCTCACTCAAGCCAAAACGGTCATTGATGATCGCATGAAGGAACTACAGGACATCGCGTTTCGCATCGCCTACGATGAGCAGTTAACGCGGTATTGGACCCATCATCCCTACTATAGTCGGGAATCCATTAGCGCATTAGTCAAATACAAAGCCACCAGTTCCATTATCGATGAGTTATTCCTGTTCTTCCGCGGAGATGATAACATCTACTCTTCTCAAGGCTCTGAGAACCTGAATGTGTTCACTGGCCGCTACAAATTTAATACTTGGAACCAAACCGACATGATCCGGGATTTGAATAACGTCCCGTTTCCCACGATACGACCAGCCGAGCAGGTCGTCCAAGGAACCCGAATTCCCAATTCCATGCTAGCCTACCTTGTACCGATTGCACCTAATAATACGCCTGCCCACGGAACCGTGATGTACCTGATCCACGAGTCTAATCTGACCGGTTTGATTGATTCGATCCTCAGTGACTATCACGGGATGACTTATATTTTCGATAATTACGGGCAAGTACTGGCAGCCAATTACAAGGGAGAAGTCATATCCGAACAGGAAGTCAACGCTCTGTTTACACTTGAACCTGGAACGCACAGCATCTCCTTAAATCAAGAACCACATTCGGTTGTATCTGTTAAATCGGATACGGGTTGGACTTATGTAACCGCTATGCCAAGCAACCAGTTTTTCAGCCGAATTGTCCATATTCGAACCTTTATTATCCTTGTATTCTCCTTTGTGGTGACGATGGGCACCATCCTTGCTATCATGTTGGCGCGAAGACAATACCATCCCATTTCAGACTTAATGGAGTTCATTCGGTTGAAGAATGATCCGGATACGTCCTCAACCACCAACGAGCTGGAATGGATTAAGAAAACACTGCATGATTATAGTCAGCGTGTGGATCTTCAGGAACCCTATGCCCGCAATCATATTTTGCTCATGTTGCTGAAGCACGGTCACACCGGAGATTTCCCCTCTGAGTTTACGGATAAGCTTGGTATACGGTTTAACAGATCCCATTACTTTGTCATGATTATGGGCTGGGAAATGCATGCTTTTCCCATCGGTGATAACCCTGAGCAACCTACTGTCATGCAGCTGATGAACGATGTGGAGCTGCCGGATTTGTCTGCATATGCTTACGGCGTGGAGCTTCCACAGGCAGACCAATTGGCCCTTATCGTGGGATTTGATGCCGAAATTGGACATGAAGGTAGCCTCAATGCCCGTATGGGGCCTATTGTTGAAAAGCTGCAATGGATGGTGGTAGAACACACCGGGGTCGCGCCCGCAATCGGGATAGGCAATCGATACACTTATCCAAAACAGCTGAATCAGTCCTACATCGAGGCCTCAACCGCTCTGGAAGCATCGATGCTGCACGGACAGGGCAGCAGTACATACTTTAACGACCTTTCCGGCTCCGGTGTGCAGGATTCTTCCTTCTGGGTCCCCAAGGATGTGTTATTAAAGCTGGTCCAGAGCTTAAAACAAGGGAGCTATGATGTGGCGGTTCAGATGGTATCAACCGCGTTGAACAATTTGAAAACTGAAATGCCCTCTGTACCGCTGCTGCGTTGCATCTGCTTTGATATTCTGAATACAATGCTCAAAACCGCCTCGGAGCTTGGCATCCATCATGTCGTTGATCAACTTCCAAGGATCACTTCCTATGACTCGCTGGAGGATCTGGAGAAAAAGCTGACAGGCCTTGCCGCCGAAATCTGTGCCCATGTCGAGGCAAAAAGTGAGACGGAAGAAAGCTCCCTGATGGATGAAATCGTTGCTTATATTGACGCCAATTTCTCGGATTATGACCTCAGTCTAGGCACGATTTCATCGAAGTTTACGATCTCTTCATCGTATTTCAGTCGTTCTTTCAAAGAAAAGATCGGCATGAATTTTACCCAATATATCTGGCAGAAACGGGTGGATGAGGTCATTCGACTACTGTTGCATACAACCGATCCGTTAAAGGATATCATCACCCGCGTCGGTTATCTGGACACACCAAACTTCATCCGCAAATTCAAGAAAGAAACAGGTTATACCCCAGGGCAATACCGTAAAATGCACCGTCCAAACGGATCCGCCGATTCGCCGGATGATGATGACGAGGAGTGTATTGGATAAAGGGTTCATCCAACGAATAGAAACCTCCCCTGACCATGTGGTTAGGGGAGGTTTTGTATGTGATCATTCGTATACGTATACCGATCCGTGCGGCAGGTGCATTGAGCCTATTTTCCAGCCGGATTATGAAGTCCATGATACACTGCACCCAGCAAACGGTGGGTTGGATCACAGCCGTACTCCCAGAACATGATCCCGGCCAGACCTTGCTGCTTTACGTAATCACATTTGCATTGGATCGATTCTTCATCATCATATGATATGAGGCTGGACCCATTAAACAGAAACGGTGCACAGGCTTCTTCATCCCAATAACGGGTGTAACCATTCTTGTTGATGTACTTCGCTTCCAGTTCGGCAAATGACGGACCGTAACCGCCTGTACTGCCAGCCATTTGATGGAGCCCATGGTTTCGGTCCGGAACCTCAGTCCAGATCCGGGAATAGAACGCGGAGCCGATCACAATCTTCTCCTTTGGGACGCCAGCGCGAACAAACAGGTTTACGGAAGCATCCGTACTCATTCGAAACAAATCTCCGGTTGGGGTGTACAGATTCGTATGATGTCCGGTTAGAATCTGAAAACCGCCGCGCATATCATAGGTCATCAACTGGATGTAGTCCAGATATTGTTGCACCTCCGCCATCTCTGTACCGTCTAAATAGTATTGATCAGCCCCTGCCGCAATGGTGAGCAGATAATGACGACCATCCTCTGCGCCCTTGGCATTCAGTGTCTCCCGGATCGTTTTGAGTAGTAAGGTGAAATTCCGTTTATCATCAGGGCTGGATGTAATACCGGCTTCACCGTAACAAGGATACTCCCAATCCAGATCGATCCCGTCAAAAGGATATTCCTCCAGCACCCCAACCGCCGATGCAGCCATGCTGTCTCTCCCCGCTTGGGTTGAGGCGGCTTCGGAAAAACCGCCAGCGCTCCATCCGCCTACAGACAGCAGCACCGTAAGATTCGGGTGCTCCCGCTTCATGTTCTGGATCACATGGCCATTTTTTAAATGCTCGGTGGTGATCGTATCATTCTTAACATGTCCGAAGGCTACGTTCAGATGGGTTAACTTCGATAGATCCTCGTGTGTCATGTCAGGAAGAACAGAATCCACGGCATAACCAGCAGCAATATAATTCGTCAACCTCTTCACTCCGATCCTTTCGATGTTTGTGTTATCGCAGCAGCGATCTGCAGGGCTTCCTTCCCTGTACCGATCTTGTACCCGGAAGCCGAATAACGAATTTGATACTGAGTATCCAGCACGAACAGATGTGGATAGCCCGCTTCATAAGCAGCAGGCTTCGTGATGAAGCCGGACAAGGAAACATAACTGGAATCTCGTACAATGACCGTGCTTGTAGGGAGCTTTGGATAACCAACTGGGTCAAAAGAAGCGTTCCATTCCGTGTCTCCAATTATGAGCACGATGGGTATGCCCAACTTATCCAGCGGTTCTGCCAGCTCGCACAGTTCACGAATCAGATGTTTGGTCGGTTCCCGCTCCGGTTCGATCCAGGCCGCAATGGCGCCTTTCGATCCCAGCAGTTCCTCCAGCTCCACCTCTGAACCATTCAGATGAGTCAGTATACTTCCTGGTGCAAATTTACCCAGTGCAGGAATATCAACCTCAGTCTCACGATAAGACAATACAACATCAGTTGTATCTCCTGCGTTCACGGTAAAGTAAACGAATCGTACGTGTACCGTTCCATCTTTCAGACGAATGCCTGTTGTCAAGCGATAAGCGCCTGGTTCAACCTCATATGGCTCGCTATAAACATCCGTACTGCCATAAGGATAGATTAGCGTCTTATAGACACCATCTTTCAGACGGGCCAACGAGAAGTTCTCGAAATAGGATGCTGCAGGTGTTTCCTGCGTAGCTTTTGGATCTCTATGAAGTTGGAGCTTGCCCCAGCTTGCACTTACCTGAGTTCCAGGTGAAGCGAGACCAAACACCACATCTTCCCATCCTCTGTTGCTTAGATACTGTGGTTTCTGCGCGCTCGGATGTAATCGGGCCGGGATACCCAAACTGCGACATACAGCCACAAACAAAATATCCAGCGACTGAGCGTCCCCCTTCATTAGACTAAACGTTCCAATCGGATTGCCTTTGCCTTTTAGATTAGGAAGGTCTTCATAGTATTCATATTGCTGTTCCAGCATTCGGGCAAGTGTCGAAGGATTCTCCCTGAACGCTGCCGCCTCATCTGCCGAAAAGGCATTCTGGAATACACCTCGATAAGGGACCAGCATCTCATAGGAAATCCGCGGACACAGAATGTATCTCACGAACGTCTCTTCCGACCAAGATCCTTGCTGCGAGAGCGCACCAATCAGATGATCGCGCAGCGTCTGGCGAAAAGAATCAATTAAATCTTTTTCATTCATCGACTCCAGCAGGCGAAGCGGCCACTCACCGTATGAATTGGAGCACTCCTCTAGGAAAGCTGCAATTTCACGGCTGTTCCCCCGTGCCTTTTGGAGAATTTCCCACACTCGCACCGAGGGTAGTTCAATCCCTTTAGCTAGCGAGACAGCTTCCTCCTCACGCAGGAAAGTGTCCTCGTACCCGCTACGGATCTGCGCTCCCTCCTCCAGACGACGGTTATGTTCCTGAATCTTCTCTTCAGGTAACGCAGCGACGACCTCTCCTTCCCCTTCAGGCGGAGGGACCATATCAAAGTCCACACTCCCCGATGGTTGCTCCGATGAGTCTAACACCAGTTCGACAACTTTGTTTTCCTGAGCCTTGCATAGGATCTCACTCCACTTGCCACCGCTGACCGCACGAATCAAAAGGTCCCCACAACCTGTCTTAAAAGTCACTTTCCCTTGTGCGTCTGTCCTTATTTCGGCAATGGGATAGAATTCAGCCGTATTGTACAGCTCGAAGCGGACGCTCGCGCCAGGTAAAGGCTCTCCTTGCTCGTTTTTCACCTTTACATTAATGTTGCGCGTTGGCGCGTAGTTCTCAAGCAAATTAATCTCGGTAAATCCTTTTTCGGAGAGCGTAATATCCTCTGGTCCGGGATAGTCGGCATAAATCCTTGTGTTAATCAGCATGGCCCTGCGGGCTGGCGGGCTGAACCACCCTTGGTTCAGACGGGCTTCCGGCTCGCATGCCCCGATGTAATACCATTGGCCATCTGCCCAGGCTTCTACCCAGGCATGATTACTGTCACAATGAGCCCAGCGCGGCGTGTAGACCTGACGGGCAGGTATACCAATGCTGCGAAGAGCGGCCACCGCCAGCGTGGATTCTTCGCCGCATCGACCACGAGCATTCCGGATCATCGTCAGCGGTGATATCGTACGCAGATCACTGCCTATATAAGTCGCTTTTTCATGACACCAGTAATTGGTCTCCAGAATGGCATCTGCCATGGATAACTTCGCTGTCCGCTCGGCTAATTCGTCATAGATCATGCCGCGGAAATCTTCAATATTTTCTGTATTTATCCGATAAGGCAGCACAAAATGAAGGAACAGATGATCCGGAACGCGATCGCCCCAAGGTACACGTTTACGGGTATCCAAAGCCTGGCGCACATGGCTCAAGAACAAGTCCCCGTTATAATCAGCCATGTCGTTTACCGGCATATAGGCATAAACAACCTTTAAGGCCCATGTCTCTTCTTGTGTTAGCTCCTGCTGAAAAATATGAAACAACTCCGATTTGCGGGCCTCTGCAAAACGTACCTTCTCCTGGAACTTCTGCTCGATCCGCTCCAATGACTGTGCATCAAGGGAAAATACCAAGGTTTGGCTGGTCATAGCGTTCTCACTCCTTCCACAGCTTTCCGTCCTCCCGAATACAGATTAAGGCGTTGCCATCCGAAGAAGGCGCAGTAATCTGGAACAGGCTGCGAGTTGTTTCAATAACAGGCTTACAGCTCAACCATTCCTCACCCATAAGCAACTTCATATCTTGGGTAAATTCACCATGCTTTTCATAATAATTACGTTCACGGTAATAAAGCTTGCGAAGTTCCCATTTGATTCGTTCATCTTCCGGTAACTCAAACGACTGATCCGTTCCGTCATCCGAGAATACAACATAACCCCATAACTCTGGGTAATGCATGTTGATGATGCCCATAGGTGACCACACCCAGTTGTCCTCGGGATAAGGTTTACCCGTCTCTGGATTCAATACCTTGCGGTACTCATCGTCTTGCACTTCCGTCCGCCACTCCACGCGCGAGAAGTTGACTCGCCAGAATTCACCCGACGCAGGTGGACGGTTTCCCTCGGCGCATTCCTTTAGACTGGTCCAGGGAATCGCAACTTCCACGCTCCATTTCCGGTTATCAGCCCCAGGTCTGTTCAGTTCCCCATCGATATATACAGCCGTCTTGAGACCACTGATATCCCAACCGTTAACCGGAGGCCCACCATCCCGATATGGCTTCACTAATAACAGATCCCATACCGTATTAAGCGCATTGATCTCGAACTCATAATATTGATGGGAATCCCCGTCGGGATCGATAAAAATCTCAAAGTCATTGTCATAAAAAATAACGGAATCACGCTCAGTCAAGGTAGCCCAGATCTGATCTTCAATCAGCTCGGCAGCAAAGTAGAAATAGTCGTCATCCCACAGCATTTTTACCCGCGTCTGTTTCCCGGGCTTCGGACGAAGATCACCTTCGATATCAACGAAATCATCCGTCCAAGGGGCTGCATCCCAAAACGCCTTATCCACACGGCCGTCTAACACCAGCGGCTCCTGCGCTCGCTTGCATATATAATGTTTGGGAGCATACTCAATCCTGGGTTCTGGCACTCCACTTCGGTTCATATCACTCTCTCCAATTCATAAAGGAGGGCATGTATCTATCGGCACATGCCCTCCCTGTAATGGTTAGTTATGGGTGACAACGGCTCCAGCGCCGCCGTACATTTCCAGCTCTTCATCGAATTCAAGCTTAAGAACGGTCACCTGTTCATGTGTATCCTCCGGGGTCATCTTAATCCACGTTGTTCCTGGGATATTGAACCAAGGCACGCCTCCATGAATCTCATGATTAAGCTCTTTGCCCGAATGCAGCACGGTAATTTTCTTGATCTGATTACAGAGACCTTTGATGCACACATTCTCTTTTGGATCGTCATATACAAACAGATACAGCGTCTTTCGATCCTCGGATACCGTGCTTCCCCCTAGATAATAGCGGGACATAATGCCTTCACCTGTTCCGAAGACGGCCTCTTCATGGGTTCGAATCCATGCTCCCAGCCCAAGCAGAATATCCTCCTGCCTCTGATCGATGGTGCCATCTTCACGCGGACCGATATCCAGCAACATATTACCGCCCATGGATATACAATCACAGAACATCCGAATGATCTGATTCAAGGATTTATATTTATGATCGGTTGGCACATAACCCCAAGATGTGTTGATCGTGGTGCAGAACTCCCAGGGTCCCTCCGGTCTTGTAATCGGAATGCCCTGCTCAGGCGTTTGGTAATCCCCATAACCTTGAAGGCGGGAGTTGATGATGATATCCGGGTTAAAAGATTGCAGGTATTGTTTGAACTCCGGCAGATTCCACTGCTGGGCACTCCGTTCCCAATCTCCATCAAACCATAACAGATCGACCTTTCCGTAATTGGTTAAAATCTCTCCCAGTTGATGGTTATTAAATTGCAGGAACTTCTGCCACTTCTCCTGATCTTGAACGCCGTCCACAGGACTTGAATACCGATTGACACTGCTGAGATCCTCCGGTACTTTTCCACCTTCATATACACTATGATAATCCGGGTGTGACCAGTCAATGAGCGAGAAATACATGCCCAGATGGATGCCCTTCTCCCGAATCGCTTCCGCATATTCCCTCACAATGTCCCGATTCGCTGGTGTCTGTTTGACCACATTGAGATCACTATATTGCGTATCCCATAACGCAACGCCATCATGATGCTTTGTTGTTAATACGGCATACCGGGCACCAGACTTCTCAATCAAGTTCGCCCACTTCTCTGCGTTGAATTCCGATGCTGTAAAACCATCCAACTGCTTCATATATTCTTCATATGATATCCTGCCATTATAGAAGGACCAGGATTCCGCTACCCCGTCCACCGCATAGATGCCATAGTGGATGAATATCCCCAGTTTGGCTTCTTCAAACCATTTCTGCATAACGACACACCCCCCCTCCGAGAATTCTTATATGCGCAAAATGAGTGAAGCTAACTGTTGTCTTTCTGGATGGGATGACATCGATAGACTTTTTTATTGCCCGGAATTCCAGCGATCATAAGCCCCTTGATATAGTTCGATGATACGGTCACTGCCCATTTTCTTCATCTGTGCAATGTACTTATCCCAGTTCTCAAGTGGTTCCTGACCTGTCACAAACTTGGCTTCCATTTGCTTAACATACGTATCCAGGTCAGACAATAGAGCGGTGGCTTCGCTTTGCTCTTCATTTGTCAAATAAACGTTAGGAAATGGTGCTTTTCCGATAGGTACCAACTTCTCTTGATTCTGCTGGTCAATCCACTCATCAAAATCGGTGCGAAGACCCTTCGCTACTTCCGGATCATTAATGCCCGGTGTCAAGATACCAAAGTTTGGCGTGATCTTCCCGCGGTATTCTTCACGATCCCCGCCGCCAGGAACGGGCAGCCACTCTTTTACGTGATTTTCCTTGTCTTTGAATTGCCATAACACACCTTCGGGACCTTGATTAAACAGAGTCGCACCTTCATAGCTGTACAAGTAATCGATCCATCGCATCGTCGCCTCGGGTGACGGGTTGCTGCTCGTAATCGCAAAGGTACCGCGAGCCGACATACCTGGGTGCTTGCCGTATACCGGAGAGTCTGCCACCTCACTCTTCACCGGTGTCATCAGCGGATGATCCGTGCTGGGCTCACCGCCGAGTGTGAAGTATGGATGGTAATCGTTGAACAGTGCAAGTCTGTTGCTTACACCTTTTGCTTTTTTCTGATCGCCCGTCTGAGAGAAGGTCTCATGATCCAGCAGGTCTTCCTTCCACAAGCGATTCATGAATGTAAGATAACCTTTGTAACCTTCTTCTTGATAAGGATAATGAACCTTTCCATCTTTATCAGAATAGATGCCTTCGTTGTACATTCCCCAGAAGCCGAAGAAAAACATGCGAAGATCATCCAGTTTTACGGAAGTAAGCGGAATTTCATCTTGCTGGCCATTGCCATTAGGATCTTCTTCTTTTACACGCTTGAGATAGGTATACAATTCTTCCGTGGTCTTGGGCTCTTCTACCTTAAGTGCCTTTAGGAATTCACCGTTGTACCACATCGGGCCTCTATACCATACAGCCGCTTTATCGATGAATGGGAGTGCATACATATGTCCATCTGGTGTTGTAAATGATTTGCGGACATCCGGGTTCTCATCGAGAATCTTTTTGATATTCGGTGCGTAACCTTCGTCAATGTATTTTTCCAACGGGATCAGGATACCCTGGCTGCCATATGTCACCTGCTCGGCTGGCTTGAGGTCCGCAGCATAGAACATATCCGGCAAGTCTCCGCTGGCAAATACCAGATTTTTTTTCGTTTCAAAGCTGTCGATCGGTGAGAGCTGGTACTCCAGCTTGATGCCCGACAGTTTCTCCATTTCTTGCAGCACAGGCATCGTGCTCCAGTCGGCTACGCCCGCATCCTGGGACATGACCTTCAACGTTAGCGTTTTGTCTACAATGGGAAAGCCTTCTTTTTTGACTCCCTCAACTTTGGAAGTCGCGCTTCCGTCTTCATTGGTTGAACCACAAGCTGCAAGCAATGTTGCGAATAAGGTGAGACAAAGTGTAATGGATGAAGCCTTGCGAAGCTTTTTCATGACAACAACTCCCCTTGTTTAATGTGGTATATGGATTAAGATCATCCCTTAACGGAACCGATCATAACACCCTGTACAAAGTAACGCTGAAGGAATGGATATACCGCAATGACTGGTAAGGTAGCAACAATAATGACAGCATATTTGACCAGTGCAGCGATCTCCGCTTTGGTATTCATCGCCGTTGCTGAAGACGTATCGATCGCGCCTCCCCCCTGTGCCGCCATTTCCTGAAGCACCAGAATCTGGCGCAGAAAGAGCTGCAGCGGGTACTTGGATGAGTCATTCAGATAGATCATGGCACTAAAATAGCTGTTCCAGTGTCCGACTCCATAGAAGAGTGCCATCACTGCAATGATTGGCATCGAAAGCGGGAGCACAATCTTGATGAACAACCGTGTGTTGGTACACCCATCAATATGCGCAGCTTCCTGCAGCTCCTTGGGAATGGTCGATTGGAAGAACGTACGGCATACGATAATATTCCAGATGGATGCAGCGCCAGGCAGAATAAGTGCCCACATGCTGTTCACCATACCAAGATCCTTAACCAGCAGGTAACTTGGGACAAGCCCTCCGCCGAAGAACATCGTTACCATAAACATCGCCATGAAGAATCCACGTCCCACAAAGTCCGAGCGGCTGAGCGCATAGGCTGCCGGTAGGGTGACCATCAGATTAACGATAGTACCTACAACGGTATAGATGATCGTATTTTTGTAGCCAATCCAGATGTTGGTGTTCTCAAACACCCGGGCATAACCTTCGAACGTAATCCCTTTGGGAAGCAGCCACATCTCACCGGAGCTTACATATTTGGGATCACTGATTGAAGCACTGATGATGTATAACAGCGGGTACAACACGATGACGAGCGCTACCGTAAGATAGATGTAATTGCATAATAAAAACAACTTATCACTTCTGCTTTCTTTCACAGCGGTTGACATGTGTATTCCCTCCTTTTACCACAGGCTGTTTTCACTGGTGCGGCGTGCAATCTGATTCACGGTAATGAGCAGAATCGCATTAACTACGGAGTTGAACAAACCTACCGCTGTAGAGAAACTGTACTGCGCATCAACCAGACCGGACCGATAGACGAAGGTGGAGATGACATCGGACGAGCCCATGTTCAGCGGATTTTGCAGCAGCAGGATTTTCTCGAATCCAACGCCCAAAATACTGCCCATATTCAGAATTAACAAGATCGTGATCGTAGGAATGATGGCTGGTATGTTAATATGTAAAATCCGTTTAAACCGGCTCGCACCATCCACCACAGCCGCTTCATGCAGTTGCGGGTCCACACCAGACAGGGCAGCAAGGTATATGATGGTGCCCCAGCCTGCACTTTGCCAGACGCCCGAGAGTACGTACACTGTTTTGAACCACCCAGGGTCCGTCAGGAATTGAGGGGCCTGAAATCCAAAGGCCTCCACCAAATTGACAATCATGCCTGACGAGGGAGACAAAAAGGTAATGATCATGCCGGACATCACAACGACCGATATAAAATGCGGTGCATACGTGACGGTTTGCACGGTACGTTTAAAAAAGGAATCCTTCACTTCATTGAATGCTAACGCCAGAATGATTGGCAGCGGAAAACCGATGGCCAACTCATACAAGCTGATGCTAAGAGTATTCCATAGTAAATCCCAGAAATAATAAGAATTGAAGAAACGGATGAAATGATCGAATCCGACCCATGGGCTTCCCGTGACACCAAGCGTTGGGATGAAGTTTTTGAATGCAATTTGTATGCCGTACATCGGACCATAATGGAAGATCAGAAAGTATAAAAAGGCTGGTGCGATAAACAGATACAACTCCCAGTTGCGAATCATTCTTCTCCATAATTTATTTTTCTTACTGCTCGGATTTGTGTATACCGATAGGTTTTGCGACAAGGTGTGCTTCCCATCTGGTTGCATCAGTTGTTTCCTCCTTTTTGGTAACGCTTACATACCGAGTTTATGGTTCATTTTCGAATCCGTAAATATGCCATTTCAACCTTTCCATTTAAAATCACCGAATAACCTGTTACAACGGGGGTTTACACTTTGGTTGCCAGCTTGCCATTGTCATTTTAGGGAAGTAAAACATGTAGAATTTGACCCAGTATCCTCCTGTAGTTGTCATTGAGCGTTTCACCTCATGAAACTGAAAGATGTCGTATCTGAACTTAACTTAAAAAACAGACCTTAAAGTCAAAACCCACATATACTTTTCGGACACGATGTTCATGTCTGCAAGCATCATACTGAATTCTAAGGTTTATAGGACTTAAGGTTTTACCGATGTGAAATAATGTAATATTATCTATCACATATCTATCGCATATTACAAGTCCGTAAATGGCTTGCCTTTATTCTATATTTCTCCTCCCTCTTTCGTATATATGTTGTTTTTATCTTTGCCTTCAGATGCATAAATGCTTATAAACACTGCAATTATGAAGACACATGTGTAGATTTTGCACAAGATGTGGAATCTGATATCCATAGATATGTGGGAAAAGAGCATTAAAAAAAGCCGATTCAGTAACACGAATTGGCTTGATATCCTAAGCAGGTATCCATTTCATTTCATTTATATGTCACATTTAATATCTCTGAATGTAATATAAGTGATCATATGAAAGTTTATGTACCGTTTCAAAACAAATAAAAAGCCCCTCTCCATATAGTATGGAGAGGGGCTTTGAGGATACACATCCGTTTTATCCATGTTTAGTTATAGGGTTTGCAACGAATTTATTTGCCAGAAGGTTGAGCTTCTGCCGTATATCCTGTTGGGATATCCGTTTCTGCGGTCACATTCGTGATGACCATCGGATACATCATATCCGGATCGGGTTGAATAATGGAATAGAGCACGATCGCGCGTCCATCCTTCTCCAGTTTCACATCATCAATCTTCAATCCATAACCAGGGTGTGGCATTTCAGCAGTGAGTTTAACTTTGGTTGTTTTATCATCAACCTTCGTTGTTGTCACTTCAGGTACAATCGCTTGTTGGCCTTCACCTGGATTGGTTGGAGCTGGCTCTGCTGAGCCGCCATTGCCGTGTTTATCCACAAATTCGAGTGCATTGAAGATCATGCTTGCAGCCTCCATACGGGTAAGCGACTGATCTGGACGGAAATTCCCGTCCTTATCCAGTTCAATGATGTTCATGTTCAGCAGGTTCTGGACTGCAGATATGGCGTCCTTACCGATTTTATTTTCGTCCTTAACAAGATTATACTTCATGATGACCGGATAATTCCCGGTTGTGTTAATGCCTTCATGAAGCAAAATAACAAATTGCTCCCGTGTCATCTTGCCCTGCGGGTTCACTTCCACCGGAATGGACAGTCCATTCTGAGTAGCGGCCTGCACCGCATCGGCATACCACGTATCCGGACTGATTTTATTCTGAGCGGATGCTTCCGCAAATTCATTTTTCAGACCAAATGCGTTCACAATCAGTTGAACACCCTGTGGCTCGGACAATGCGAGATCTGGACGGAACAGATCCGCTGTTACTCCGCTAACAATGCCTTTTGATTTCAATGAATCCACAACCGACTTCTGACCTTCATCCTTCACATCTGAGAAAGCCAATACCGATGCACCTCCTGCTGTCAAAGAAACGCAGAGTGCAAGTGTTGCAGCCAATCCTTTTTTATGTTTCATTTCCTGGCACCTCCATATAATTAGTAAAGCCTATTTTTTACCTCTTCATTCCTACAGACGGCATACCCTCGGAAAATGTTTCAGTAATTTCGACATCTGGTGAATACAACACGGGAACACTGCATAGAGTTCCTTTCCGACGCCGATAATCCGATCGCCTGCTTTTTGCTAAGTGGCTCCGTTGACATCCATTCGGATTAGCGCAAAAATAAGGATAGAGAAATCCATCGGATGACGGATAAACAGCGAACTGGATCGCATACAGTAAGAGGGCACGACGCGCTAATCACAGGTGTCGGCCCTTTTCTTGACTCCACCCGCTGAACTGACTTCACCTATAACAAAAGGAGAACAACGCTTATGTCCAAGAAAGGATTACTTCGCGGTTATGTTGTGTCCAACTGGCCTGTCTATCTGGTTGCTGTTCTTCTGATTATTGCCTCCAATGTCGGGCAAGCATCCTTGCCCCGCATACTCGGCAGTTTCACGGATCAGTTGATACAGAACACGCTTCAGATGCAGACGGTCGTAAGGTACAGCCTGTCTCTTTTGGCTATTGCTATCGGGTACAATCTGCTGTTCGGTACAGGGCAATTCATGATCATGAAGCTTGGTCGACGCTTCGAATTCATGACGCGTGAGCGTATATTCAGTAAGTTTTCCGAACTTAGCGAACATTATTTCTCCAAACAGGGGAACGGAAAACTACTCAGTTATGTCATGAATGATGTTACTTCCGTACGTGAAGCGATTTCCAACGGCGTGACGCTCATGACCAATGCCACCTTCCTGTTGTTGTCCTGCATTGTCATGATGCTGCTTAGCGGGATTCCGTTGACACTCATTCTAATCAGTGTTGTACCTTTGCTGGCGATTCCATTTCTGGTCGTATTTTTCGGTCCGCGGATTCGCAAACGCTCTCGCGACGTACAGGAAGCTCTTGCAACCATGACGGAATCCGCAGAAGAGCAGCTGGGTGGCATTCGCGTAACCAAGACGTTTGCCATCGAAGACAGTGCTCGTGCACGCTTTGGAACTACCGTCGATGCAATCAAGAGCAGACAGCTTCGGCTCGTTCGTCTGTCTTCCTTGTTTCAAGCCTTGCTCCCGCTGCTGGGAGCCATCTCATTAGTTGTTTCTCTGCTTGTCGGAGGTATCATGACCATGCAGAATTCCATCACACTCGGGAGTTTTGTCGCCTTAACCTTATATCTGCGTATTATCATGGGTCCGCTTCAACAGATCGGAAATGTCATTAATACCGTTCAGCGTTCTGGCGCATCACTGGAGCGGGTGAATGACCTGCTCAGCGAAGTAGCCGATGTGCGCGAACTTCCTGAAGCCACAGCGATCCAAACCGTACAAGACATCACCATGGAGAATCTAACCTTCTCCTATCCTGGCAGTTCATCCCCTGCCCTCAAAAACATTCAACTTAATATCCGTGCCGGGCGAACGGTCGGTATTGTAGGCAAAACCGGGTCAGGTAAAAGTACCCTCGTTAAGCTATTGCTGCGTACATATGAACCACCTGAAGGAACGATTCGTATCAATGGTACCGATATTCGGCAGCTGTCGCTGGAAAGTCTGAGATCGCGCATCGCCTATGTCCCTCAGGATGGATTCCTGTTTAGTACCACCATTCGGGATAACATCGCTTTCAGTGACCGGGAAGTATCGCTGGATACAGTGGAACATAGTGCACGGCAAGCCATGATCTATGACAATATTGTCCGTTTTCCTGATCGCTTTGATACACTGCTCGGCGAACGTGGACTCACTCTGTCTGGTGGACAACGTCAGCGAACCAGCCTTGCAAGAGGACTGATCAAGCAAGCTCAGTTACTTATTCTGGATGACAGCATGAGCGCAGTTGATGCCGTCACAGAGAGTGGTATTCTGCGCAGTCTGCGCGAGATCGGCAAGGGCAAGACCACATTGATCATCTCTCATCGTATCAGCGCGGTGCGTCACGCGGACGATATTATCGTTCTGGATGACGGGCGAGTCGCCGAGCAGGGAACACATGCTCAGTTGATGGCTGCCAAGGGATTATATGCGGCCACCTACCGTTTGCAGGAGGAGGGACTACATCATGTCTAACGCTAACACTGAACTTCGCCAAGATGCAGAAGACGATCAGAGTAAACGAACTTCGTTCAAAGCGATGATGGCATACGCCAAACCGCATAAATGGGCTTTTGTCGGTATCTTCCTCTGCTCACTGCTTGGCATATCGGCAGATCTGCTGCAACCCTATCTGGTGAAGATCGCCATCGATGATCATCTGGCCATCGGCCAGACCAGTGTAGGCTTTCTCGTTCAGCTCGCAGCCATCTTTCTCGGGCTGGCTGTCATCAGTTTTATTTTTACCTACATTCAGAATAATCTGTTGCAGCATGTGGGACAGAACATTGTATCCCGGATCCGAAAGGACCTGTTCAAACATATCTCCAAGATGTCCATGTCCTTCTTTGACCGTTTTCATATCGGCAGTCTGGTGACAAACGTGTCCAGTGATACGGAAACCATCAGCAGCTTTTTCACTCAGGTACTACTCAGTCTGATTCGGGATGGCATGATGCTGGTGCTCATTATCGTTTTTATGTTCCAGCTTGACCCTGTACTGGCGAGTTATTCTCTGATCGTGCTGCCGGTCATCGCCGTTGTTGCGGTATTATTCCGTAGTCGACTGCGCAAAGCTTATCAGAATGCCCGTACGCGTCTTTCCCGTTTGATCGCATTTACGGCGGAAAACTTGTCCGGCATGTTCCTCATTCAAGCATTTCACCAGGAGGAAGAACAGAAAAAACGTTTCTCAGAACAAAATGAGCTCCATCTGAAAGCTAACATTGCTCAAGCCCGCTCCAATGTTATATTCAACCGGACGTTTGATATCCTTGGCAATGCGGCACTGGTCATGATGGTCTGGCTTGGAGGTCGCGCCGTACTGGGCGAATCCCTGCAAGTCGGTGTATTGTATGCGTTTATCAGTTATATTCGTCAGTTCTTTCAACCGATTAACCAGATCACGATGCAGTGGAATACATTCCAGTCCACCACCGTATCCATGGATCGCATCTGGAATATTCTGAATACACGGCCTGAAGTTGCCGATCCCCATCCCGGGATAGCCTCCTCGCTGGAACCTCGGAACGTGATGGGCCAGATCGATTTTAATAATGTGTCGTTTGGTTATCGGGCAGATCGGCCCCTGATCCAGCAGATGAACCTGCACCTCTATCCGGGTGAAATGGTAGGTATTGTAGGCACAACAGGCGCTGGCAAAAGCACACTGATCTCCCTGCTCAATCGCTTCTATGATGTAGACAAAGGCAGTATTGAGATTGATGGTACCGATATCCGGCATCTGCCGCAGGCCAAGCTTCATCGGATCGTGGGTCTGATTCAACAGGAACCCTTCCTGTTCTCCGGTTCCATCATTGATAATGTGAGAATGTTTCGTGAGGATATTACGCGAGAGCAGGCCATTGAAGCCTGCCGGTTTGTCGGAGCACATGCCATGATTTCACGTTTGCCACAAGGGTATGATACACATCTGTCGGAACGCGGAAGCGGACTGTCCGCCGGGGAGCGGCAGTTGATCTCGTTTGCCCGGATCGTGGTATTCCAACCCCGTGTGCTCATCCTGGATGAGGCAACCGCCAATCTGGACTCACACACGGAACAACTTGTGCAGCAGGCGCTGGAATCGGTATCCCAGGGACGCACCACCATTGTTATTGCCCATCGCCTGTCCACGGTGATGCATGCCGATCGAATTCTGGTGATGGAGAATGGCGAGATTGTGGAGGAAGGCCCGCACATGGAACTAATCGCAGCCAAAGGCGTATATGCCGATCTGTACACCCATGCGCGTGATGCAGGTAAAAATCCAGCGATATCAGGGTAATGGACCTGAATTAAGTTCGTGTTAAACTATAGATCGGGCTTATGAACTCATCTGAGTCTGTGTTATAGCCAATAACGTTGAACATGCCGCTCTGCTCATGCAGGCGGCACGTTTGGCATATCGATCAGCATTGTTAATGAGGAGGAGCATCTATGCAACAACGTGAAACAACCAGGCCTGACCTTCAGCAGATTCGTTACCGACGCAGCACGGCTCTATGGAAAGGAAGTCTATGCTTCCTTTTCCTTCTCTTGTGCGTGAGCCTATTATGGATCATCGTGGACGGGCAAGCCGAAAGACTGGAGACGATATACTATTCCATCGCAGCCGTGCTGGGTATGTGGTTTGTTGGGCCGTTGTTCTTCATGTTCGTCTCACGACTAACCAGAACTCCTGCCGTGTTGTTATCCTGGGATGATGATGCGTTGAGCACGGGTAAACGGAAGATTCCATGGAGCCGGATTCGTAAAGTTGAACCCGCCTCACCTGCCCGCAGCAAGTGGCTCCTGTCTGCTTCTCCCATGATCGTTCTGTTCCTGAAGGACGGCACCCGGGCTCATATTCAAACGGATCATCTACTCAGTAAAAAAGAGCTGAACCAGGCAGTGACTTTGCTTCAGGAGACTTTGCTGGAACAGCAGCAAAAGGGTTGAGTATAGGGATGGATGAGGACAAGCTTCCCCCATATCACTGTGATTTCTCCACACCTATGGACAGGCTGACTTTGTAATTGCCGTAAGGCAGCAATGCTTCCAGAAGTTGTCCAAGTTGCTCTGTGGTGCTGGTCTGCACCCGCATCAGATAACAGCCTTCTCCACTGACGCGATGGACTTCAACGATGTCCTTACGATCAGCAATGAATGTACGAAAAGCAGCATGCCGCTCACCGGAGTTCAAGAAAACCGTGACAAATGCCTGCAGGCCGAGGCCAAGGCGTTCCGGGTTCCATTTTACCGTGTACCCTTCGATTACACCCAGATCTTGCAGCTTGCGCACTCTTGCACCGACGGCCTGTCCTGTGAGATGCACCTCTTCACCGATCTCTTTGTGAGAACGTTTTGCATCCTGAATCAGGATCTCTAAAATACGTATATCTGTGTCATCTATCATTTCATTCATCTTGCTTCAGCAATCCTTTCACGGTGAAATTAGCGTGGCCTAATTCCATTCATCATGTTATGTACGGCGTTAAACGGGTTGTATACCATATAGGGTAATACTATTCAACAACCCGAAGGAGTGCAAATATAATGAAAATTCAATTGATTCGCAATGCTACACTGTGGCTGGAATACGGAGGTCTGAACATTCTTGTTGATCCGATGCTGATGGACGCCGAAGTCATGCCTGCATTCCCTAATACACCCAATGAGTTACGTAATCCAAGGGTGGCTCTGCCTGAAACCGAAACGGATTATCTGAATCCAGATCTGTTGATTGTGACACATACCCATCCGGATCACTGGGATGAAGCAGCGGCAGAACAACTTGGCAAAGACATTCCCCTCATCTGCCAGCCTGGGGATGAGCATGTATTTCTGGGTGCCGGATTCACGAATGTAACCGCCGTAGATGAAAAGCATGAGCATCATTCTGTTCGATTGGCCCGTACATCCGGGCATCATGGCACAGGAGAAATCGGCGAACGTATGGGCAACGTGTCCGGTTTCGTACTTGAAGCAGATGCAGAACCTGTCACGTACATTGCCGGCGATACCATCTGGTGTGATGAACCTGCTGAGGCCATTCGTCAATATGCCCCGGAAGTCATTGTCGTGAATGCCGGAGGTGCACGATTCGTGGAGGGTGATCCCATTACAATGGACGGGCCTGACGTTGTCGCCGTGAAGCGCCATGCGCCGTCTGCTCATGTCATCGCTGTGCACATGGATGCGATTAACCATTGCATGATGTCTCGCACGGATCTTGCCACTTATCTGGCATCCGAGCAGATGGATGGACAGGTACTCATTCCGCGTGATGGCGAAAGTTTTGAGTTTTGAAGCGGAAGCTATGCTGAAGAGAAATAACCTTCCCTTTCCTTATAAAATACAACGAAAAAGCTGGATGCGATGAATTCGCACCCAGCTTTTTATGATTAAGGAAGCATGCTGAGCCGCAGACATCCCTCTCAGGCACCAAGCCTGCCATTGCGCTCCCACGTGTCCCATCCCTTTATGTTAATCCATTACTGCACTTTCAATCGAATTACATTCCATGATGCTTTCGCCAAGCTCGCCGTAATCAGGGTCTCGGATACAACTGCACCCCCTCGATTATGAGGAGCAACACGGTTTGGTTGTGCCGCCGTATTCGATGCTTTGAGATCATCACTTTCCAGCACGATATGCTCGATCAAGCTGCACTTGCCGAAACTGCGCAGATCCACTTCGAGCGGAAGTGATTCTTCCAGATGACGGTTGACTGCAAATACAGTCACTTCCCCCTGCTCTTCGTTATGAACTGCAATACCCTCCAGGTAAGGAACATCCGTGATTTGTTTGGTATCGTATTTTGGTGACTGGATCAATGGTACCAATGCTGTTCCGCGTCCAAACAGGGATGTATGCATGAATGGATAGAAGATCGTCTGTCTCCATGAACCACCACCCGTCTCTGTCATGATCGGCGCAATAACATTCACCAGTTGTGCCAAACATGCCATTTTGACCCGATCCGCATGTTTGAGCATGCTGATCAACATACAACCAACAAGCAGTGCATCCTCGTGGTTGTAGATATCCTCCAGCTGAGGCGGAGCAATCTGCCACGGGTCCATTTTAGAGTCACTTTCATGAGAGTGATACCATACATTCCACTCGTCAAAGGACAGAAACATCGTCTTTTTGCTGCGTTTCTTCGCTTTAATATAATCACAAGTCGCCTTCACCGTATCGATGAAACGATCCATTTCAAGCGAGCGTGCCAGGAACGTTGGCGTATCCTGCTCCTGATTACCATAGTACTGATGCAGGGACAGATACTCCACATGATCATACGTATGATCCAGCACGGTTGCTTCCCAATCCGGGAATGATGGCATATTCAGGTTTGAACTTCCGCAGGCTACCAGTTCAATGGTCGGGTCCGTCCATTTCATGACTTTAGCGGCTTCAACAGCTGCACGTCCATACTCTTCTGCCGTTTTGTGACCGATCTGCCAAGGACCATCCATCTCGTTGCCCAGACACCATGTTTTGATCGCATGCGGCTGTTTGTATCCATGCTTGATGCGAAGATCACTATAATACGAACCTTCCGGATGGTTGCTATACTCTACAATATTTCGGGCTGCATCAGCGCCCCGTGTTCCCAGATTAACGGCCATCATGACTTCGGAATTGGCCTGTTTCGCCCAGTCTACGAATTCGTTGAAGCCAAATTCATTGGTCTCAATCGTTCTCCAGGCCAGTTCCAGTCTGCGCTTGCGTTCAGACACAGGCCCAACCGAATCTTCCCAATTGTAACCGGATACAAAATTGCCGCCTGGATAACGTACAATCGGTACATTCAACTCCTTGACCATCTCCAGCACATCCGTGCGGAAACCCTGTTCGTTCGCTGATGGATGCCCTGGCTCGTAAATTCCGCCATAGACAGCACGCCCCAGATGCTCAATAAAAGATCCGTACAAGCGCTTATCCACTACACCAATAGTAAAATCTTTATCTACCGTCATTTTTGCTTTTTCCATAATGAATTTCAACTCCTTAAGATTAATATAAAAATTAATTGATATTCTATGGATCAACGTTCATATTTATATTAAAATCGATTATAGCCTTAATTTCAACCTGAATTTTGCAAAATGTTATTCTTTTTACTGAATTTATGTTTAACTTAATTCTATACAGAAAAAATGGAGGAACAACTGTGATCAGAGCAAATACCGATGCCGAATGGCTCCCCCTATATGAAGCACTTGCAAGTGAAGTACGTTTACAGATCATCCGCCTTGTTGCAGAGACTCCGATGAATGTGAAAGACCTTGCTGCTTCACTGGGTCTGAGTAGTGCTATCGTGACCATGCATGTCCGCAAACTTCAGGATGTGGGCATTATTCAGTCCAAAATGATACGCAAAGACGGCGGCACACATAAAATGAACAGCCTTGCTGTAGACTGGATTGGCATCTCCATGCCGCAGGAAAGCGGGACAGCGCGCAAACTGCACGAAGTTTCTGTACCTGTGGGACACTACACCCACTTTGACGTATATCCGACATGTGGTCTGGCTACGTCCAATCATGTTATCGGACAGTATGATGATCCTCGTTATTTTCTTGACCCTGAGCGGATGCACGCCCATATTCTGTGGTTTGGCCGTGGATTTGTGGAGTACAAAATTCCAAACTATATCTTATCCGGACAGCAGATCAACGCCATTGAATTGTCCCTCGAGATCGGGTCAGAAGCACCTTCCGTTAATCCAAATTGGCCCTCGGATATTACATTCATGCTTAATGGCATCCGATTGGGGGAATGGACAAGCCCTGGAGATTCTGGCAACGGACGTGGTATGTTCACCCCGGAATGGTGGAGTGACAGTGTCAATCAATACGGCATGCTCAAGGTACTCCGAATTACCAATGAGGGTACGTTTATTGATGGACAACATCTATCCGACATCACACTCGCAGATATCCCGGTTGAACGCAACCAATGGACTCTTCGTCTTTCGGTGGAGGAAGATGCTCAACATGTTGGCGGGCTTACCTTATATGGCGAGGGATTCGGTAACTACGACCAGGACATCCTGTTCCGACTGTACTATCACGATTGAGTTTTTAAAAATAATAAATAACACAAAAACACCTTTCATTCGCCCGTCAAAGGCAGAATGGAAGGTGTTTTGTAATCATAATTCATATGAACATGTGCGAAATATTGAATGTTCTTGTTCCAACTTACAGTGCACTGCCACCAAACAGGAAGCGGTACTCCCAATGTTTGCCGGAGATATCACTAGTTGTTACACCACCGCCAGCGTTAGAATATGTGTGTAATACTTTGCCGTCACCCAAGTAAATCCCTGTGTGGGTAATCGTTGCAGTGGATTTATTAACGCCCGAATACGATGATGCAGAACTGCCTTTATACGACATGAAATACATCAGATCACCGCGTTTCAGGTTCTTCCAGTTGGTCTGAACCGCACCCTTGGCTTTTACATAGGCTCCTTGTTTACGAGAATCCGCTGGAAGCTTGATGCCCAGTGCATCGATGAAAGCCTGACGTACAAAGCTGGAACAGTCAAAAGTGGCTGTGCTGTTACGACTCGCTCCGAATTCATAGGGTGTGCCCAAATATTTCATTCCCGCCGCAATGACTTTTTCCACAGACGCATTGCCTGTTTCTGATGTAGCACTATTCGAACCCGATCCGCTTGTGCCGCCACTAACCGCTTGTGTGTATTTGGATGAAGAAGATATGTAGCCTGTCCGATTAGCAGAATCCTTAACTTTATACCAATCCGAACCGGATTGCTGAAGCACCGTTACCGTTTCCCCTTTAGCGACCAAGCGAACAATCTTCGCAGAAGAAGAAGGTGTTGTGCGTAGGTTTACGCCCCAAATTACTTTTACTTGTGAATTCTCAACAGCAGCTGCCGATACCTGTGCCGTTAGTGCTCCTGTCGTCAGACTTCCCATCAGCATCGTTGCTGTGACACTTGCCGTAATAATCGTTTTCTTCCAATTCATGATGTCGAGTTCCCCCTGATGTTACAGAATTTTAACCTGGCTTGGTTCTCCCGGGCTTGCCCCATTGTAAACGGGCTATCCATAACGTTCATCAGTCAAAAGTCCTGTATTGATATAGACACATTTGAGCACTAAGTATCAGGGTCTGTCCATCACCTGCTGGAAAAATTCACTGCTGATCCCTTCTTTTTGAAAGGTTAAATTATTGTAACTATTTGATATGCTTCATTTTTCCGCAATACAAGAGTTAGGCCATTTCTCATTCAGGACATGCGTCATAAGAACTAGTTTTTAATGTTTAAAATCGCAAATATGGTAAACATTACTATGATTCAATCTCTGAATACCGTTCCCCGAATTCACATTTTTGCCTTCAGCCTTAATACGAATTGGTCAAAATCGCTTAACTTCGAAGGATTGCCATAAAAATAAAAAGAAAAGCCAGGGACTTCTCCCCGGCTTAACCTGTCAACCTGTATGAGTAGTAAATGCTCTACAGCTGTTCCGCCAGCTCATTTAAGGTTCAATCCCCCATACCTTGGCGCCGTCCTGATAAGCAGTAACTTTCGTCCAGGAACTAAAGGCCGTTTGGGTGGAATCAAAGGAATAATCATTCGTTAGATCAAAATTGGTCCAGTTGTTTTTCGAGAAACGTGTCTGGATAATTCCGGTCTCGGCACCCGCAGCCAAGCTGCCAGCTCCCGATTTGAATCCAATCTCCAGATAGGTATCTGCCGTGCCCTTGGCCGGATCTATCGAAACAAAATGCCCTTCCACGTTACCACTGCCAATCTGTGCATAATCACACCAGAAACTCAGATCAGCGGCACTATCCTTTGTGAAATAATACCGGATCTTCACTTTGCTCAAGTCCACAGCAGTTGTGCCCGTATTCTTCACATTAAACTGTGGAGTAATCGCATTGCCTGAAGTTCCTGAACCACCATTGCGATATTGAACTTCAAGCGCTCCCGTTGTGACTGGCGGGGCTAATGGTGTCAACACCAATACATTCGAATTCGTCTGACCACTCGTATTCATGGCTACAACTCTGTAATTGTAAGTTGTACCATTCACCGCTGTAGCGTCGGTATAGGTCAGTGCGGTCAAACCAGTTGCCAGATCAGCATATGCCCCGCTGCCTACCGAACGTTGTACCTTATAACTTGCTGCCCCAGTCGATGCTGTCCATGTCAGTACCGCCTGGGCATTGCCAGCTGTTCCGGTAAGGTTGAATACGCCCGGTACAACCACACCTGCCAACGGTGTTGCAGATGCCTGTGTCGATGGTGCGGACTCACCTACGGCATTCACCGCAGTGATGACATAATAATACGTAGTGCCGTTAGTCAAACCTGTATCCGTGAATGTTGATCCTGTGATTCCTGTCGCTACAGGCGTATAAGGACCACCGTCCACTTCTGCACGTTTTACGGTATACGAGGCTGCACCAGCAGCTGCGTTCCAATTCAATACCACTTGCTCGCTTCCTCCAGTTGCTGTTACACCAGCAGGAGCAGCGGGCACTTCCACTTCCGGACTATCGGAATCGCCGAGCAGACGATCATACTCGCCATACGCTGTAGCCATATCCACCTGTGACCAGAAGCGGTGATACGTAAAGGTAGGTGCTCCGTTTTCCCACTGTTTTGTTGTCGGGTTATACGACGTTTTGTACAGGTTATCCAGGTAAGCCCACGCCGGATCTTGCTTGATGGCTGGTCGCAGATCGGAGTATCCAATGTATACACCATTGCCGCCTTTCGCCGGATCGGATGGTACACCTGCCGTACCCGGAATTGTGTTGCCTTGACCAAAGGTACCAGACCAGTTTGCCGGGATATAGATCTCTTTGGCAAAGAAGCGGAAGTAGTCTTTACGTTCTTCTTCCGTAACAATCCCCACGCCATCATTGTAATCCCAAGCTGTATCCAACAGGGCCTCAGCCAGATCCTTGGCTTCTTGGCCTTTCACGCTAAGTGTGCCATTCTCTGCCTGTGTTCCCGCTGCGAAGAAGGTCAGCGCCTTAACGTAACTTCCCAGAACTCCTGTATCCTGCACTGGATCTTTGGTCGTTACACGGAAATTCGGATTTTCCGTAAATGAACTGAATCCGTTCCATTTGTCCGGTTGCCCCTGCCATTCCTGACCACCCGGAATCCAGAACTCTCCCGGAGCAGGCGTTGTCGCTACCTGAACATTCGTTCCACCCAAAATGCGCTGTCCAGCCGCATTCAGATAATAGCCTTGCGCATCCGTCACCGGACGTTCCCCTACAAACACATAATCCTTACTCCAGTCGATCCACTTCGTGATTACTTTTTTGGCCATCTGGAAGTTCTCAGAGGTCAAATCACCACTCTCCGCAAGAATATAGTACATCTCGGCTACACGCTCCAGCGGCCATGCCTGGAATCCAAACCAGGTGTTGGAATCCGGATCACGATATACTGGTGCTTCTTGATAGGCCATGTCATAGAATGTACTAACGCCTGCCGGATAAGCCGCATAGGAACCACCAATACTGTTGGTTGCTCCCCCGCCAATGGCTCCCTCATGGGTTTGTAGCCAAGTGTAGAATTCCAGCTGACGTTTCAGCGTAGCATTCCAATCAGCCTTCGCTGTTGCTGATTCTGGAATCAAGCCGCCAGCCGGGTCAGACAAGGCATAGGCTGCAACCGGGTTTTGGTAAGCTTGATGGGTATGGCTCGCTCCAATGCGCCAAGCCCAATCCCCACCTTGACCCAAGCCACCGCCCCAAGACGTATACCAAGCCATGAGATACATGTTGGAATCCTTGCCTGTGCCCGGAGTAGGTGTACCGTTCTTTGCACTTCCAATTTTCTGGAAGTATTTATCATACATCCCATAGCGCAGATAGTCCCCCATCTTCTTCGCTTTATCCAGATATTCTGGATTGTTGTATCCCATCTCCTTCGCCCAATACAGCACCTGTACAGCACGTGCATCGGCATCCGTTGCATTGGTGTAACGCCATTGTGCTGACGGTGCCTGATTTTCCTTGGTGAACAAGCTCATGAAACCTTCGTTTGCCTTACCAAAAGATTTATCATCCTGGGATGGATGCGGAATGGCTTCCCACACAGACTCCTGTTCCCCACGCTGGAACGTGTTCACATAGGTAGCCGTATGTGATGGATTCAACAGGTTGCCATATCCATACCAGTCATCCACATCGACCAGCCAGTGCATGAGATAGGTCTGATTGTCACCATAAGTCGCCTTAAGTTCGGCATCAATCGGGTCTTTACCTGCTGCATATTGACCATTAAGTTGCGATGGATATTGATCTGGGAAAGGTTTTTCCCCTGCGTACGTGGCAGGGCTATTTGGATTGTAAAAACTCATGGTAGGCTGCTCTTCTTTGCCATCGCCTTCATTGACCGGGATAATGTATTTTTCCATACTGTCCCATGCTGCTTCCAATTGGGACCAATCTCCCGTGTAGTGACCATACATCGTTTCCAACCACAGCCAGTAACTGTATGCCTCGGACGTCGTCATATGACCATAATCCGGTGCCTCACTCAGCAGGGTCTCAATGGAATGATAAGGTAGACCCTCTGGCGAAAAATATCCGTTCGCCGGATCTTTCAACTGATCATACAATTGCAAAAACCGGGCTTCATTCATGCTGTCTGCCTGAATCTCGATGGCCTGATCTTCGGCATGTGCCGTTTGCGGCCCTGCCCAGAGTCCGGTGTATCCGGTCAACATGACAGTTCCCGCCAGCATGGCTGTTAAACTTTTTTTCGCAGCTGATTTCAACATGAATATATACCTCCCTGTAATAGTGGAAATTGAATATAAGTGCGTGTTGGTCTGCCCATGCTGTCCTTCTGCCTATGATCTTGAGCTAGTTACGGCTCCAAGCCCCATACTTTGGTGTTTCCCTGATACCCGGTGACCTTGTTCCAAGCGGCAAAGGCCGTCTTGGTAGCGTCATAGGAATAGTCATTACTTTGATCGAAATTGCTCCAGTTATTTTTGGAAAAGCGTGCTTGAATCACGCCGGTCTCTGCTCCAGCGGCCAAACTGCCTGCTCCGGACTTGAAGCTGATCTCCAGATACGTATCTGCGGTCCCCTTCGCCGGATCCACTGCGACAAAAGTACCTTCAACATTGGCTGTGCCCATCTCGGCATAATCACACCAGAAGGTCATGTTCTCCGTACCATCCTTGGTGAAATAATATCGGATCTTCACGGTACTGAGATCAATCGCCTGTGTTCCAGTATTTTTCACATTGAACTGCGGGGTCACCGCATTACTCGAATTCCCGGACCCTCCGCTGCGGTACTGCACTTCGAGCGTACCGGTCGTCACCGGAGGCGCAGAAGGCGTCAGTGCCAGGACATTGGACAGCGTCTGTCCGTTCGCATTCACGGCTGCAATCCGGTAATTGTACGTGGTGCCATTCAGCGCTGTTGTATCGGTGTAGGTCAACACGGACAATCCGGTTGCCACATCCGCATATGTCCCGCCTGCCACCGAACGTTGTACCTTATAGCTAGTAGCGCCTGAGGCTGCTGTCCAGGTCAGAACCGACTGTGCATTGCCAGCTATCCCACTCAAAGTCAGGGCTCCCGGCACCGTCGAAGCTGCTTGCGGTGTAGCCGACACCTGTATGGAATCCGATGATTCCCCTGCTGAATTCACAGCAGTCACTACATAATAATAAGTGGTCCCATTCGTCAGCCCCGTATTCGTATAGTTCAATCCATTAACACCTGTCGCAACGGTTGTATATGGTCCTCCACTTACCTCGGCACGTTTCACAGTATACAATTCGGCTCCAGATACAGCAGCCCAAGTCAGATTAATCTGACTGCTTCCCGCTACAGCCTGCACGCCAGCAGGCGCGCCTGGAACCGTACCTGGTGTAACACCAGGCTCCTGTCCGTACACCTTCACACCTGCATCATAGACTGGAAGGTATATGCTCTTCACAGGAGTGCCTGTAGTCAGCGTCTGAAACGAATGATCATTGCTTGCATTCCATGCGCCCTGCGGGCCTGTAATGCGGAACTGGACTTCTTTGCGATAATTCCCCTCCCCACCTGGATAGATCTTCGTATTGCTGAAGTTCGCCGTAATGGCATAGATATGCTGGGCTGCATTCACCACAACGGGTTGGGATACCGTGGCTCCCTCTGTATAGGTGGTTGTCACTTGAACGTCCGATACCGTACGTCCAGCAGCATACACTTCACTCAAATCCAGGAAATATTTAAAAGACAGCTGATCTCCCATTTTGGCAGGCCAAGCGGAACGATTATTCAGCTGTGCCCGGATTTCCGTATAATTGCTACCGGATGATTTGATGGCAGCCTCCACAAAGAACTCATCTCCCTTCACCTCAGGTGCAGGAAAGTTCGCAAGGGGCTGATGATTCTGACCAAACAGCAAATTCATCTTGGCCAGTGCGCCGGTAAAACCAGCATTGTAATCGGTTGCAACCTCATTACTCACGTAATCCCCGATATCATCGGTATATCCATCGGATGCATCCGGTCCACCGACCATGGCACCATACAGAATGTGGCGATGGTTAGCCGGAATATCTTCGTTATTCAGCCATGAACCGTGAGCAGTCCGATGATGCGGATGTTGGGGTGCATTTTGCCCGTATCCGACCACATAACTGCTCTGACGCGGGTTATCGCCCAGAATGTAGTTCATTTGTGAGACAGCGAAATCCTGATATCTTGATTTTTTCACAGGATCATTGACCCAGTCGGAGTACACAAAAGAAATAAAGGAAGCATTGGCTGCATAGCGGAGTGAGCCCCACTGATCCAACCAGGCAAGACCTCCTGGCGTATACTTGACTCGTGTCCCATTAACTCCAATTGTCCAGTAATCCAGATTGCGTTCAGTTGACTGAATAAATCTCGTCGCCTCCGGCATGTTCAAACTGGACGTAATACGGGCAAGCAGGATCTGGGCACCATAATGTTTACTGTCCCAACCTTGTGTCCAGGTATACGGCCAATTGGCTGAGCCTCCGCTAGTAGACCACCGGTCCGTAGCTGCAATGGCTTTGGACAAGTAAGCGCTATCATTAGTGGCTAAATAAAGCCATGCTCCACCCCATGCCAGCTCGTCTTCGTACCCTGTCCACGAGTTATAGAACGCTGCAGCATCAGTGATACAATCGGTGTATTTCCCCCGATATGTATCTGCGAAGTTGTACAACTCTTCTGCATGTTGAAGCAGTCTGGCCGAATATGCCGGATCATCATCTGCAAATACAATCGAGGACGCTGCCAGCGCTGCAGCCGTTTCTGCTGCCAGATCACTGCCCGGACAGGAAGCATCGATCTTGAACGACGGACGGTTCATCTGCATGACTTCTGCGGGCCCCCACCAGGCATGGTCGGTATTACCTGCCCCGACTTGTCCCCATAATTCATTGGGTTTCGTATGCGCTTTCATAAAATAATCGGTTGCCCATCGGATATTATCCTTGATCTCCTCCAGTTGTCCCGCTTGCTCATATCCGTCGCTATATTCCACGACAGACCAGGCGAGCATCGTGGCGGAAGCAGCCATCGGAAAACCAAACTTCACGTGATCTCCGGCATCATACCATCCTCCGGTCAGATCAACGCCTACATCAGCCCCATCCTGCATGCCCGAATTACCACGCCATTCGACCCGATTACTCGCTGGCAATGGGCCCGAACGCTGGGCTTCATAGAAGTAAATGGCCTTTTGCAAAGCTTCTGCATAGTTCTGATTTCCGGCGGCCGCATCCGCCTTATGAAGTCCTGTGCCCATCGAAAAACTCCCTGCCAGTAGTCCTGCCGATAACGCGATCATGGCGACTCGTCTCCACCAGCTCCCCTTCATGTTCAACTATTCATCTCCTCTTCAAGAATATTCCGTATGCATTACTCTGGACTGCGAGTATATATCGCTCCTCTCCATGGTGTATTTCAGTGTAACTTCCACCATTAATTACCATTATAGTCTTTTGTTTAACTTGCTATATAAGCGTTGGTGACTTCTGAAATAACATTGTTGTGACCTCCCCTGCGTCATGCGACAAAAAAAGCTGTTTCTCTGACGCATATGCGCGTTAGAGAAACAGCTTCTCGATATTGGTATAATCAGCACTACAAATCAAATGGCATTTCTGACCATCCCGTCTGTATGTTACTCTTCACTTTAGGTATCAGAACATCTGATGGTTAGACTTTGAACTTGTTAATCTGCTCCTGCAGTTCTTCGGCCATTTTGGATAATGAACCTGCGGATGATGCGATCTCTTCCATGGAAGCCAACTGCTGTTGAGTTGCGGCAGATACATTATGCACCCCGCCTGCTGCCTCTCCGGCAATGTTAGATATCTGACTTGCATATCCTACAACCTCAGTTGTACTAGCCGACATTTCCTCTGAACCTGCAGATACTTCTTGGATTTCGCCTGCTACTTTGTTGACCGCATCCGAGATCTGCTCGAACGCTTGTCCTGCCGCAGTAACCATCTCGATTCCTGCTTCGGTCTCACTGCTGTTTACTTTGACTGCCTGAACAGCATGATCCGTATCTTTCTGAATCAATTGAACGAGATCCGTAATTTTTTGCGCAGATGCGGAAGATTCTTCAGCCAGCTTACGCACTTCTCCCGCAACTACAGCGAAACCACGTCCATGCTCTCCTGCTCGTGCGGCTTCAATGGCTGCATTCAGTGCAAGCAGATTGGTCTGCCGGGCAATGTTGTTAATTACCTCGGTAATGGTACCAATCTCTGCTGAACGTTCCCCCAGCCCTGTAACCAATTCTGTAAGTGAAGCAATGGAATTTCGAACAGAACCCATCTGTTCAACCGCCTGCTGAATAATCATGTTTCCTTCGGAAGACTGATTCGCCGCATCCACAGCAGATACGGACACACTTTGAGCAAGCTCGGCAATCTGCTCCGACCCAAGAGCCATCTCATTCATCGCCTGTGAAGAACGCTTCACAATATCGACTTGTTCAGACGTACCTACAGCCAGTTCTTCTACCGTTTGGGAGATCTGTTCCGAAGCTTGGGTATTCTGTTCCGCACTTGCCAGAAGCTCCTCCGATGAAGCGGCTACCTGTTCGGAAGTCATCGATACCGATTCAATCATCTCGCGCAGATTACCCGTCATTGTATTAAAGGAACTAGCCAACGTCCCTAATTCATCCTTATTCTTGAGTACAATTTTCTCACCTGTCAGATCACCACTTGCGATTGCCAAGGCAGCTTCATTCATCTTTTTGATTGGACGTGAGATGATGCTGGCAATGAAGAAAGCAATGAACATCGCAACCAGGAAGGCAAAAATCGTTACTGCCAAAATCACATTAAATGTATTCTCTGCCAATACAACAGCATCACCCGTTGCCGCTTGCGATCCTTCATTGCCCAACGTAATTAACTTGGCAAGTGTGTCGTTTGCTGTATACCACATTGGATAGGCCTCCGTATGGAGTTTACTTGCTCCTTCATAATCGTTAGCCAAACCTAATTCGATGAATGCAGGCATTTTTGCGAGGTAGGCTTCATAATTCGTGCTAAAATCCTCATTATACAGCTTAAGTGCTGCTTCGTTGTCTGCAATGTACGTTTGCAACTGTTTGCGCTCATCTTCAATCTTCGTAAGAAGCAGCTGTAACGCTTCATTCAGCTTAGCCGATTCGTCTTCGTTCTGTTCAACGATGACTGCAAGCGCCAAACGCTCTACATCCGAAACATCGCCGTTCATCATGCCCAGCAGGCTTACACTCGGCATCCAGGTCTCATCCACTTCACTCGATTTGCCAGACATTACATGAATCTGTATTAACGAATAGACACTTACAAAAACCAGCAGAATCACGACTGCTAGAAAACCAGCCAGTAACTTGCCTCGAATCGTTAACTTTAATTTCCCCAACATGTTCCCCCGCGTGTCTTCCACATTTCCCACTCCTCAACTTAGCGCATAAACTTATGCATATGAATAATATATCGTCACCTGTAGTCATGAATTGTAGATGTTAGAATTCGATTTCTATAAATTTCAGGTAACTTCGAACATAACGCAAAAGAAGTCTCCCATCTTTGGAAAAAACCAGAGATACGAGACTTCTTTATTCAACAAAACTATCACGATTTCGCTCCATATTCCGTTCAATCGCTAACGAAAAACACGCCGGTGTATGTTAATGAAAAAGTCGGGAACCGACTTGGGATAATTGCGGTTCTTGATCAGAATCACACTAATCAGACTACCCAGAAGGAATCCACCCAGAATATCTCCTGGATGATGTACACCTACATATACACGAGACACCCCTGTCAACACAGCAAGTAACAGCATCCATAACCCGAAGCGCCGTCCAATACAGAATGAAGCAGCCGCGAGAGCAAATACAAGGAAGCATGTTTACTTGGAAAGGAAGGGTCAGGTACATGCGCAACCAGTTGATGCACCGGCCCTTCTACAAAAGGCCTTGGATGACCTACTGCTGATGATATCCCCCATTACACCAAAAAGATTATATTTTTACATAATAAATATACACTAACTATTTGTCTAACAATCCTCACATTGACCGAAGTTACGAAATCAAAGAGGACATTTTGCTTTCTTTTTGTTAAACTAGTTTGGGTTACATATCAGTTCAATCATAGAAAGGTGAAGATTATGCTTAAAAAATGGTTATGGGGTACAGCCCTGACCCTGATACTTGCTGTCACAGGTATCATTGTATATTACGGATATTCGATTGTTCATTTTGCCAATAGCATCTCAACCGCTTCCGGGACTTCATCCAACTCTTCCTCTTCCGGCACAGACAGCGATTCCGACACCCCAACGACAACGATTCCCAGATGGGAGGGCCAGGAACGGGTGAATATTCTGCTGCTTGGCGGGGACTCCAGAGGTGATGATGCAGGACGCTCAGACTCGGTCATGGTCGCTTCCATTGATCCTGTCACCAAGAAAGCCCATCTATTCTCTGTTCTGCGGGATACCTATGTCGCAATCCCCGGTCATGGAAAGAGCAGGCTCAATGCAGCCTTTTCCTACGGAGGTGCAGAGCTGACCAAACAAACCGTCAGTGATCTGCTCGGTATTCCCATTCAGCATTATGTCTACACGGACTTTACAGGCTTCATGGCACTCGTTGATGCGGTAGGCGGTATTGAGATTGATGTCGAGAAAGATATGTATTACACCAGTAAAGCAGATAAACATATGTACGACATCGATTTAAAAAAGGGATTGCAGCATATGGACGGCAAGACTGCCCTTCAATATGTTCGGTTCCGGCATGATGCCACATCCGATTTTACGCGCACCGAACGGCAGCGAATCTTCATGACCGAACTGGCCAAGAAGATGCAGAGCACCACTTCGCTCTTCAAAATCCCGGATATCCTGGAAGCGATCGCACCCTATATAGAGACGGATCTTAGTCCAACTCAGATGTTGAAACTCGCATCCCTTGGCTTCGATATCCATGCGAATGAAATAGACCAGCAGCAGATTCCACCCAACAAGCTGCTCACCAATGAACGGGTCGGCTCAGCCCAGGTGCTGGGTGTCGATGTAACCAAACTCCAGTCCTATATTCAGAAAATGTTTGAAGAAGATGCCGCATCTTCGCAGCCCCAATCATCAGACGAACAGAACTGAGAATAACAGGCATGAAATGAAGCAATTATTGAACAACATGTATTTCAGTTTTATACCAACAAAGAAGACGGCCAAAGCCGTCTTTTTTAATACCTATTTTCTCCATTTAATGCAGTCTTAATGTTTAACAGGTACCCTTATATGATGAACTCCGGTTCCTGGAGGGAGGATTACATGTGAAAAAAACGCGAATAGCGGAATGGACTGAGCTGCGGGGCATTGCCTTTCTGGCGATCGTCATGCAGCATAATATCGCTGAGTATATCTATCGTGCCGATATTGAACAACCGGATTCCATTATGCTGACGATGATCTATCATCTGACCCGGTTTGGTACGCCAACGTTTGTATTTCTATCGGGTGTAATGTTGTTTTACCATCACCGTAACACCAAACCGGATTATCCTCGCTTCATTCGAAAACGATTTGGCGATATCTATATGCCGTTTGTGGTATGGACACTCATCTATTGGCTTGCTGTCCGTATATTCACCCCCGCGTTCTGGTTTGCAGGCATACCGGATATGCGCAGTCTTGTTCGTGAGCTGTTTGTTCCACAGACGGGATATCATCTCTGGTTTGTCATTATGGTGTTTCAGTTCTATATTCTGTTCCCCCTGTTTTGGACAGGAGCAAACGCCATTCAAAGACGTATCCAAAATGTCATGCGTTTCACGCCCACGCAAGTTATTGTGGCACTAATTCTATTTGCAGCTGCATTCTACGCCCTGCTTATGAAATGGTCCTACTATAATATGGGCGGCTGGACAGAATCCATGTCTGAACCATGGTCAACATTGCTGCAATATCGCTCCTATTCATGGGTGATGTACTGGTTCTACTTTTTACTGGGTGCCGTATGTGCCTGGTCAGTGGATAGCTGGAGGAGTTGGACCACGAAGGTACTCCCATGGACGATCTGTCTGTTTATAGGGATGTATATATGGCTTGGTTACGATGTGCTGCGTGGGTCCGGGGAAGTTGTTAATCTGAATATCTCCACCTATCTGAAACCAACCACATTCCTGATCATTATAGCTCAGATGTTTATGATGTATGGTTTACTTGTACTGATGCGGGGCAAAGACACACGCTTTCAGCGATTGTTAGCCTGGATTGGCCGCTATTCGTTTGGGGGATATCTGGTTCATGCACTGGTTATCTACGCGATTGCTTACGTAACCAGACCGCTTCAACTCAGTGGATGGCATCTGCCTGTGACGTTGCTATCGTTCCTTGTAACGGTTGGTATTGCTCTTGCAATCAGCTGGGCACTCTCCAAGCTACCTGGCTCACGTTTTACCGTAGGGTTAATGCGCAAACCACGTTTAACCCCCAATCCATCAGCTGCTGTGGACAAAAGAAATTCACCTGAGCGAACGCCGTCACCCGGCGCAACTCGAAGTCCGGGAACAAGTGAGCCGTTTTAAAATAAAGAAGAGCGTCCCCTCACGGAGACGCTCTTTTTATTTTACTTCGCTCGAAGTTGATCGTCCAGGAACAGGTTCCTGAGGACCTGGAGCTGGATGCACATTGCCCTTCTGATTCACAAACCTCTTCAGATCACCCGTTAATTGTTCCTTCAGCTTGTCCACCAACTGCGTTTCGCTAATGCCTTTTGCTTGAGCAATCTCCGCCAGGGATTTCCCTCCCAGAAGCTGCTCGTGCAGTTGAGCAGGAGTGAGTCCAATAAACCGGGCAATTTCGCCCTTATCTACCATGGAACGTTTGCCATGGTGGGCAAATTCACGTCGCAAATCACGCAGCGGGGTATTGATGACCTTTTTTAACTTGGTATCCATGTCCGCCTTTGTGGCTGCAGCTTGCTCCTTGGTGAGACAACCTTCTTCTACAGCTTGATCCAGACGCTGTGCCAGTGTAGGCTTCAACTTCTCCAATAACTGCTCCTCACTAAGTCCCTTACGCTCCTTGGCAATCTGGGACAATGTTTTGCCAAGTTCCATCTGCTCTTTTAGATCCCGAAGTCCAATCCCAAGCAAGTCTGCCGTCTCACCAATCATGAACAGACTGTGTCCTGCCTGCATGCATGGCTTCGCTGGTTTCCCGGAGGAAGAAGCTTTTGACACATCTTCATGTTCCTCAAACCGAACCGTTGAATCAGCGAATGTTACATGACCTGTTGCTGCTGTTATGACTACGGCTGCCATTCCGGCTACCATCCATGTTTTCCATTTCAAATTCATTTCTCTGCCGCCTTTCCGATGTCGAAATCCTGTGCCTTCCTAGTTTGAGCCTAAAATCCACTTTTTTATGCCATAAAATACAAAAAGTCATCATTTTTCTCACAATTGATCACAAAAAATCCTATTTTTTTCAGTTTATTTCCGCTATACTAAATGTAACTTCATGATCTATATCAGTTGAACTACATATTATTTACACTGACACTACGCTGACAGAACAACCTTCCAATCGCTGTTATCCCCAGATTTTTTTTGATTCCTTTTTTCAAGGGGAAAATCCGGTGATAAAGGCGAAGCGTATGCTTCCGATGCAGCTTTCTTCCAGAAAGCTTTTAGCTTCGCTTTTTCAGGTTCTTTCTGTCCTCTCCGTTATCGTGTAAATGATTATTTCAACTAATATAGTTGAACAGTCCTTAGTCACCTTATCGCAGGAAGGACGAGATGTAACGATGCGGAGAGATTGGTTGGATCCGTTTAGATCCGATCTGGAGGTCGTGTTCGCTTCAGCGGAACAACTCGTACGGAAATATCCCGAACCCTTGTCAGGACATGCATTAGAGCAACTTCATTCGGTTAATCCCCTGTTACGAGATTCGGGGCACAGTTATATCGGATATATCATCCCACTTTGGATGCAAGACTCACACAAACTCCCTCAAGAGAAAGCACACCAATTAAGTACAGCCTGTCTCATTTACATGTTATATTTTCTGAATCAAGACGACGTGATGGATGAACAACCGGAGAATGCCACACTGAAGTTATCCCTGGGGAATCTATATTACATGGATGCACTTCAATCTTACTCGGTATTATTCAATCCTTCCTCCACGTTCTGGATCTATTTCAGACAATATGTAGTGGATTGGGCCGTGAGTGTTACCGGTGAGCATTCCATTGATTATTTCCAACAGAATCCCTTGTTGATTGCGCAAAAGGCTGCCCCCCTGCTCATTGGAGCTACTGGCGCACTCCTTCTGCTGAATCAGTCCAACCAGCTCATCCCGGTGTGTTCTGACATCAACATCACACTCATGACACTCCAAATGACCGATGACTTCACAGACACGCAACAAGATGCTGTGCACGGAAACTACAACAGCTACCTCTCCCACATATCCGCAGCACTGAATCACAACTATCCAGTTCATCCTCTAAGCGAACGTATACATGACAATGTATACAATACACAACTCATGAACTCTTACGTAGACATTGCTATTCACTATAAATGTACATTAACATCGTCTAACTTAGGAATATCGCATCTCGAGGCGTTTGATTCTTATTTATGCAGCACTTTAGTACAAGCTGTTCAGGACATTACACACCGGAAGAAACGGCTCCTCCAAGGCGGGTTTCATCACTGGATCAGCGAGCAACAGTTGAAATTCTGAACATGAGGACTAAGCTGATTCAGTTTAATTTCAAATATGAAGGGAATGTTGACGATGATGGTATCAGAGAAAACGTTGCATGAGGATATTATTGAAAAGGCTTGGACTGACGAGCACTTCAGACAACAATTGCACTCCAATCCGAAGCAGGCGCTTCGTGAAGCTTTCGGTATCATAATCCCGGAGCACATTCAGGTACGTACCGTTGAGGAGCAGCAGAATGACTATGTGCTTGTCATACCTCCCAATCCTTCCAAAGTAAATTATGATGTGAATTGTGGACCTTGGAGAAGTTAAACCGGGTGAGTTAAATTGGTAAGGTAAGAAATCAGGGGTAGGAACAAAAAAAGCCGCTGTATCCTTCTTTGAGTTCGTCATTCGACGAACTCGGCAAAAGATACAACCGCTTCTGTTCCTACCCCTTTGGTGCTTGTAAAGCTGATCTGTCCTTGCATCGCTTCAACAATCCGGAATGTCACCATCATGCCCAAACCTGTGCCTTTGATTTTATTGGAGAAATAAGGCTCGCCCAACCGGGAGAGGGCTTCCTCGTCCATTCCTTCTCCGTTATCCCTAACATGTACCTTAATCATGCCATCCTGCTTGTACGCCCAGATATCAATCTGGCCTTGTCCCTGCAAAGCTTCAATACTGTTCTTGATAATATTGATAAAAGCCTGCTTGAACTTCGAGGAATTGCCCCGAATATATAAATCTGGCGGAATATCGGTTGTGATTTTGCCACCTTCCAGATTAGCCATCGGTACAAGAATACCTTCAATATGATTGAACTCATCCGAGATATTAAGCGAGATAATGTGGTCAAACTCAGGTTTGGCAAAGGTAAGAAAGTCTGTTATGATGCCCGAAGCCCGATCAAGTTCCTCCAGTGCAATACGTACATACCCCTTATTTTTGTTGTCTTCCTGTTCTGTCATAAGTTGCAGGAACCCTCTTGTCACTTGAAGCGGATTACGTACTTCATGGGCAACGGAAGCGGCCAATTCGCTAATAATCTCCATCTTCTCCGATCGTTGCAACTCATTGTTAAACAACTCCAGTTCCTTGGAATACTCTAGAACTTTGGTGTGTTTTTCGGCAAAACGACTTCCGAGAATGGCAATCAGCGAGATCACAAATGCAACCATGGACCATTTCCACCATAACAGATGATACGTCCCACTCCGCTGATAATACCACAACAGTTCAGCCACACTGATCAAGGCAAATGTACCGAATCCCGTCGCAAGCAGCATAGCTTCCCGATTTCGTTGCAGCGCTTTGGCGATGGTACCCACCAACAGGATTGTCAGCAGAATGACCAGCACCATGCCAACCACACGCTGTACGAGCAAATTATAGAGGAACTCCCATTGCCCACCTGAGGTAACATAGATACATAGAGAGAACACAGCGATAACTGAATATATGAATAGTATTTTTCGCAGTTTGGTGAAGATTCCATGCAGTCCTGGTCCGATGATCTGTTCAAAAAAATAACATAACGCTGGCATACCCAGCAGCATTGCGAGATCAAACACTACGGAATACAGGTCACCATATACCTGATAGAATGTATACAAAAATTGCGAGTACGTGATGATCATTGTGCCGATGGAACCCATAACCATACATAGTGAGATCCATAATCCCTTATGGAATTTGCCAAGGAAGAACGTACAACTCAGCATCGTAATCGCTGTGAAGACAAAGGTCGCGCCCAAAATGACATCAATAAGCCCGTTATGAATATATTTCTCCTGTAACGCGGCATAAGGTCCAACCTGGACAGTACCTTGTATGCCCAGACGACCTTTCTCATTTTGCGACCATACATAGAGCGTGTCACCCGAATTTTCGCTGGATAAGGGCAGCAACACAGCATTATTATCATAATTGTAATGGTAGTTCTCGTAGACCTTGCGGTCCTCCAGATAGATAACAATATGATTGCCTTTAATGTTCTCAAATCGAATGGCTGAACTTTCCTCACTCAATTCAGGGATGGTCAGGCGAGTCCATAAGGAACTCGATCGATCCGTATTGCTATACTCCAACTTATCGATGCCCTGCTTTTCCCATATCTCGTCTGCTCCCTTAACCTCACTAATGAACCCTTGATCGTCAACGTTCCCCCATTTTACTTCCCATCCTGTAATGGATACAGGTTGCTGAATCGCTCCTGTAGTTGCAAAGACTATCCCATGTGGCATACCTAGAACAATCAATACACTCATCCATAAGATGACGATAGCTTTGGGCACATTTTTCATTCACAGCACCTCAAAGTTCCAATTTTCCCTATCTTAGATTCTCTCATTTATCATTCGCCACCATTTGTCACGTCACCTTCTTGAGATAAAATGAAATTTCACATTTAAGTCGATTTATAGTTTTATTTCCATTTTATTGTTAAAGTTGTTCAGTTAATCACGTAAATCTTCGTACTGATTCTCTATCATTTCCCGTTCTTTCTGTTCAACTTGACTGCGGAATTCAAGCCACTGTTCTGTTTCTTCATCATCATAGATGGTCCATATATCGGAAAAAAGGAAATCCCGCAACTGGACAACTTGTCCGGACCATATTCCACCTACCCAAAATAAACCGTCTGGACGACGGATGACGGTACGGGAGAACCCGGGTGTGGACGCCTTTTGCCCGATACGGATGCGTGTAATCATATTGCCCAGTGTGAACCAGTCCACTTGAGATCCCTCCCTTACATATTCAAGCTTCATCATAACATAGGCAAAACAGGAAATGCTTTAAAAAGGGCGGCTGCGATTCAATCCTTTGCTCAGGGTGTAATGGTTTCTCAAAGCAAACAAACACACTAAGGAGATGATTGTATTGAATGAGCCACATCGTACGGTTGAGGTAGAACATAAGGATATTCAGCATAAATCGGATTCAAGTATGGTCGCTTCCACATTTATTAAATATGCCGCTTATGTCCTTATCTTTTTCGGATTCTTATACTTCCTGGTTAAATACGTATTCCCCAAATTCTAAGGCATTCATATCGTAGCGAACACCCGGGGATAATAAGCTGTGCAAGATTACAACACTAGCGCTTTGGGTAACTACGGGATAAGAAGCTTTGGACAACCGACAATGAAAGGAAGTGTTATTCATGTCCGACAAACCAATTAGTAACGAAGAGAGCGACCGCTATTATGACCGTTATCAGAGGTCACGCGATATTCCGCCAGAGACGGAAGTCCCGGAAGGCGATATGGATACCTTTGATGAAGTTTCTGGAAGACGGATTGTAACAGAGGATTCAGATCTGTCACCCGTAGCCGCAACCGCTGTAGACGAGCCTGAATTGGATTCACGTTTGGCTGAGACTCCGCTGGAATCTGTACCGGATGCAGACCTTCTGCAACCAAACAGCCCAGTTGATCCTGCTGCCCCCGATCCGGATGCACTGCATGGTACCGATCTGCTCAATGGTGCTGGTGCGGATGCCAAACCAGAGAACGACATTCCACTACGACGTTAACGGCTGTTATGACATCCTGAATGAGGAGGTGCATACACGATGAAGGAAGATCGCCAAAAGCATGTGCATGAACCGGATAATCTCGTAACCGAACGAGACATTGACCCGGACTTCGGACTGTTCACTGAGGACTCCTTCCCCGAAGCGCTTGAGGATGAAGATCAACGTGATGCGGTGGAGCATGCCATTCCCAAAGAGAAGGTTTCTCGCAAGCCCTCTTCGGATGACTAACTTATATAGATCCGTAGTAGACTTAAAAAAAGATGACGTCTGTAATTTCACAGCGTCATCTTTTTCGTTATGTTCCTGTAAGTTCACTTTCTCTTTGCAATTCAGTATCACCGCTTTGCTGAAGCCTTACCTGCTCCAGGCAGTTTGTGATCCAATCCCGACCACTTTGCGACAATCGCAGTGATGATCAGTGCAAGTCCATTAATGATAAAAATCCAGCGTATCGGCAGCCAGCCACCGAGAACCCCACCAATGATCGGTCCCGCCATCGTCCCGAGCTGGGCAGCGGACTGATTCAGACTAAAGGCCCTTCCCCTAAAACTTGATGCGGTAGCCTGCACAATCATGGCGTTAATTGCCGGAAATACAGCCGCAAAGAATAAACCATACACAAATCGCAAAATGCCAAAAGCGATATAACCTGTTGTAAAGAACTGCAGAAGATTCCCTACAGCCCCACCGACCAGTCCAATGATCAACACTTTACCATATCCAATCCTTGAACCAATCTTGCCCCAACGGGGCGCCATAATGACTGTCGCTACTCCCACCGCTGAAAAAATAATACCCGAGCTGAGTGAGGCTCGATCCGGCTGAACGCCCATTTCCATCACATAGACCGTCAACAGCGGCTCCAGAATCATGACGGAGAACGTACATATGCCCATCATGCCAAGCACCGTCATAAACACACGATTCGCTCTCGCTTCACGAATGTCATCCATGACATGGGAACGAGCTTTATTCCGGTTGAAGTTCTCTTCTTTTACCCAGAAGGTTGCGATGATTGCTGAGACTAATACAACGACAGCCGAAAACAAAAATGCATTCCGGTTGCCATAATAGTGACTCACAACGCCACCAATTAACGGTCCAATAATACCACCAGTGGCTCCTGCAGTAGACATAATACCCAGTGCATAACCGGTCTTCTCTTCAGGTGTATTCGTGCCTACCAGGGCAATCGCTGCTGGAACAAACCCTGCGAGCAGCCCCTGAAACAATCGAACAACAATGAGTGAATAGGGGTCCTGCACGAAATAATTGATGAAATACAAGACGGCAAGGCTGTATCCTGACCGGATGAGCATGGGTTTTCTCCCGTATTTATCAGCCAGTGATCCCCAGAACGGAGACACGAGCGCACTCGCGAGAAACGTAATGCCGAAGGCCAGTCCTGACCATAACTCCAGGTGATCACGAACCCCCAAGTCAGCACTTAGAAACAAGGGCAGAAATGGAATCGAGATCGAATACGCCGTGCTGCAAAAAAATACACCAATCCACAATATGACCAGATTTCGCTTCCACGAGAAGTCCATATACCCGCACGCCCTTTCCGTTACTGACGTCGGGACTGCCGTGTATTGGAGCGGACGGAACAGACCCGTACGTCCCCGATGCGGAAGCATTTTCCTTATTTTACACCCATCATTCCATGAAGGCCATCCCTTGTTCACCATAACCACACGTATTACATTGCCATTCTGTCCACAAAAACGGTATGATAGTTGGGTAAATATCCAAATATGATTTGGAGAAAATATATGATGCAGAGATGCAAGGAGGAACGTTTTCATGTCTTTACGGTGGAAAAAAACAACCGCAATATCGCTCGTTCTTGCGATGCTGCTTATCGTCATTAGTGGTTGCGGGCGCCCTGCGTCCAGTGCCGAGCAAACGCCGGTTCCAGCCGCACCTGAAGGTCCGAACCCCGTGGCTACCATTGAAATGGCCGATGGACAGAAGATTGTCATTGAGCTCTATCCCGAGATTGCGCCCAATACGGTTTATAATTTCATCTCCCTTGCGAATAAAGGGTTCTATGACGGCCTGATCTTTCACCGGGTCATTCCGGGCTTCATGATTCAGGGTGGTGATCCAGAGGGCAACGGCTCAGGTGGGCCAGGTTATACGATCAAAGGGGAGTTCACATCCAACGGTCACAAAAACCACCTGAATCATACACGGGGAATCATATCGATGGCACGTAAGTCGGATAATCTTGATTCCGCAGGCTCCCAATTCTTCATCATGTTAGCAGATGCGGATTATTTGGATAATGCATATGCTACTTTTGGTAAAGTGACCGAAGGTATGGACGTTGTTGATGGTATCGCTGCTCAGGAAATCGGGGAAGGTGACAAACCCGTTACGGATCAAGTCATGAAAAAAGTCACGGTAGATACCCATGGTCTGGAATATCCAGAACCGGTAAAAATGCCTTAATGAACGCTAAACAAAAAGCTCTGTCCTGTGCGAAAACGCAAGGCAGAGCTTTATTTATTGGTTTTAATGATAGCGGTTACATGTATGACTTTATAAAAAATGACCTCTCCCGGCATCATCCTCAATACATCCATCCCATCAAACGTAACCAGCCGATAATCGCAATCCATAACGGGCAGCTAAAGGCAACGCCCCATGCAAGCCCTTTCAGTAAACCACGGTTTACTTCCACGAACAACGACTCCTTTCTCCAGGGAATAGTCGCAGTATCGGTAATAGTATATGATTTTATACCCGATTTCATTCGTCACGCAACCCTCGTTTTCCTGCTTTTGTTCCGCAGATTCATGGAATGCATCACGGGAACCTGATATACTATGACTACTGTACGATAAATGGAACCTGATTCATGTTGGAAAGGAGATTTTCCTATGGCAAAATCCAAAAAACGTCCCCCTGCTCCCAAAGCAGCAGTAACACAGGATAAACCCACAACACTGAAAGATCTACTGAGCAGTGATGTGCTGGAGAAACTGAAAGCTCAGGCGGATGAGGCAAAGGCTGCCGAGGCGGCACTTAAAGAGCAGGAACGTCAGCAAGCAGAAGAAGCTCGCCAAGCGGAGCAGAAGCGCCGGGATAACGACTTCGAATATTTGCTCAATAACAGCGCTATGGATTGGAAGAAACATAAGTAAACCAGGGCATGGCCTGAGGGTGTCTCCTACCTTCCACATGCCAATATCATATTACAAGCAGCCAGATCATGAAGCTGAGCTGCTACAGAACAGGGCCACCTTGTGGTCCTGTTCTTTTTGATATAGACACATATGATTCACCAGTCCTGAGCCGGGTATGTAGAAGTAGAGCGTACAACGATAATCTAACCCATACGGAGGGATCAGAGATGACTGAACAACGTTTGGAAGGCAAAGTCGCGATTGTAACTGGAGGTGGATCGGGAATTGGTCAGGCTACCGCTATTCGTTTCGCCGAGCATGGAGCCAAAGTGTACATGCTGGATCGTACACCCGAAACTGCCGAGGAGACAAAACAAACGATTGAAAAGGCTGGCGGAGAAGCGTATGTGATCGAATGTGATATCTCCAAACCGGATCATGTGCAAAAAGCGATTAATCAGGCTGCGGCTGAAGCGGGTAAACTGGATATCATATTTGCCAATGCCGGTATTAACGGAACGATGGCTCCGATTGAAACGATGGAAATCGAGGACTGGGATCAGACGATGGAGATCAATATGCGTGGAACCTTCGCAACCGTCAAATATGCCATCCCCCATCTGAAAGAACATGGTGGAAGCATCATCATCACCAGTTCCATCAACGGTAACCGGGTCTTCTCAGGAATCGGATTCTCTGCATACGCTTCCAGTAAAGCGGGACAAACTGCGTTTACAAAGATGGCTGCACTGGAGCTGGCTCGTTATAAGATCCGTGTAAACGCCGTCTGTCCGGGAGCCATTGATACCAACATCGATGATAACACCTACCCGTCCGATGATCTAAAAGAAGTACAGATACCTGTTGAATTCCCTGAGGGTCACGAACATCCGCTCAAGGGTGAACCTGGAACGTCAAAACAAGTGGCGAACCTGGTCCTGTTCCTCGCTTCCGATGAAGCCTCTCATGTTACAGGAACACGAATCTACGTGGATGGTGCGGAATCTCTGCTCCGCGGATAAACATATAAATATAAGTTGACCCATTCAGGTACAACGCCCAATATCCCGCAAGCGATCTGATCCGGTCAGATTACTGCGGGATATCTTAGTATAAGAAGTTTATAATCCTGTGCAATGGCAATGCCAAGGATTATCGCTATAACGCTGAACTTTTACCTTTTTTCACACGATGGTTCAACCAATCCGGAATGGCAAAGAGCAATACGTACATCAGCGAGAACAAAACTAACGCAAGTATCTCTTCCCCAAGAATATACATGGGATACGGACCTAGCATATCAAGCACCGAGGGTGTATTTGGTTTATATCTCAAAAACATGTAATTCGCGTCCAGCAAAATATCTACAACATATACGATTAGTGCTGCCACATTCACAAATATCATGGAACCTGCTACAGATCTCCAGCTAGGTCGCAGCTGTTCCACCCAGGTCATGTAGAGCAAAGCCAAAATGATACAGGCATGAGCGACGAAAAATTGAATGAATCGAAAATGTGCATAACCATAACCCAGATTGGGAGTCAGGATCGCCATTAGAGCACCAGCAATTCCTGCAAATAATAGTGCAGAATGTAACAGTCGACTGCGTGTCAGTAGTAACAACGCCGATAATAGCAGAGACAGACTGCATAATTCGAGTGGTAGTGACGTCTGCACGCTCCATATGTCTCCGTACACATACCAGAGTTGCAGCACGATTTCGCAGGCAAACATGATACAGGCCAGAACAATCCGCAGTATGCGGCGGGCCCTCTCTGACCATGACCGAAGATGGTGTCGAAGCAAAAACATCATTACGATCAATGCTGCAATTACGCTAATCGAAACGATATGTGAAGTGGAGAACAGGATAAACGGCTCTGCGTCATAAGGGTCCAGCCATGGTGGATACGCCATGCATCTCTTCTCTCCTTTGCGATCATCTCACCTACATAATCTCTCTTTAATGTTAACTTTTTCATTTTGTCATTGAATGAAAGAGCTGTCCAGTTGGAATTCTAAATAAGCATTGTAATTTAAATATCTTTATGTTAAGATAAATCCAGAACCAAAACAAACGAAAAGTTAGTAACTTTCTTAATCGGAATTCATCTTAAATACACTCAAAATTTGTTCAACTGAACTTTTACACGATAACGGAGAAGACAGAAATAACCTGAAGAAGCGAAGTGTTCGCCTTTATCCCCGGATTTCCCCTTTATAAAAGGAATTAAAAAAATCTGGGGATAACAGCGATCGGAAGGTTGTTCTGTCATCGTAGTATCAGTGTAAATCATCCTTAGTTGAACGTATAACCTAATTAGGAGGAATTATTATGCAAATCAAAGGACTTCACCACGTATCCGCTCTAACAGCACATGCCGATCAGAACTATCGTTTCTACACCAATATCATGGGTCTGCGCCTGATTAAAAAAACGGTCAACCAGGATGACGTGTCCGTTTACCATCTCTTCTATGGCGATGAGAAAGGTAATCCCGGAACAGAGCTTACCTTCTTCGAGATTCCGATGGCCGGACAGACTCGTGAAGGTGTGAACAGCATCTCGGCAACGTCACTGCGTGTTCCAAATGATGCGGCACTTACGTACTGGCAGCAACGTTTTGACGAATTCGAAGTCCCACATGGAGAGATTGTTGAACGGGGTGGTCGTGCCACGCTCTCGTTCACAGATTTTGAAGGACAACGTCTGATTCTGGTCTCGGATGAAAACAATACAGGTGTTGCTGGTGGTAAACCATGGGATCAGAGCCCTGTGCCTGCTGAGTATGGCATTGTAGGTCTTGGCCCCATCCATCTTACAGTAAAAGATGCTTCCCTTACCGCTCCGGTTCTTACCGAACTGCTTGGTTTCAGAGCGAAAGGAAGTTACCCAGCCTTTACTCCTGGTCAGCCTGATGTACTCGTTTATGAATCCGGTGAAGGTGGCAGTGGCTCTGAGGTGCATGTTGAGGAACGGAATGACCTTGCCCAAGAACGTCCTGGTCGTGGCAGCGTACACCATGTGGCATTCCGCGTGGATAATGAGGAAGAACTGAAACAATGGGTGGAACGGGTTCATAACTTCCAATTCCCCAATTCCGGTTTTGTAGATCGTTTCTACTTCCGCTCCCTGTATTTCCGTGAAGCAAACGGTATTCTGTTCGAGCTTGCCACCGATGGTCCGGGATTTGATACAGACGAAGAAATGGAGCATCTGGGCGAATCGCTTGCCTTGCCTCCATTCCTTGAAGGTCGCCGCGCCGAGATTGAAGCGAATCTGAAACCACTGGATACCGTCATTCGTTAATCGCGCTTAAGCTGTACAATCCGGCTTGAATCGAAAATAAAAACGATGTTCACCAGGCAACTCTGAATACCGGATACGGTTCAGGGATTGCCTAGTGAATCATCGTTTTTTATGTTTATACTTGCCTTGCCACGTCTGTAAGGTGGCAAACTTGCAGATTGTGTTTTACTTCGTCAGATACGATGTGGTAAGAGGCACAAACAGAGCCGAACCCGGATCTTCAGATACAATCTCAACATAGACAGCGTCCGTACCTTTAACATCCACATCCAGACTCATCATACCGCTTTCTGGAGTGATATTGAACTTTTTGAGTGTCGCGAGATCCTGATCATAGATATGAATCTCCTGATTTCCTGTTAGCGCGGCAAGTTCCAAGTGCAGAGAAGAATACTTTTTACCCGTATTAATCTGGATATCATCCCCCTGTTTCGTAGGATCATTATGCAGATAAACATCCTTGTAATCCTTGCCTTTATATGTGGTATCCTTAGGATCTTTGGTGTGCCAAGCAGTAGATCCCATTACGGATGTTCCAAGTGCACTCAGCGTTACTTTTCCGTTGGTTACGGGCGCAGATCCATTCGTTCCACCAATCAGGACGGATGAAGTTGCACTGTCATACGTGATCTCTGTCCCAAGCAATGATCCCACAGCACGCACAGGCAAATAAGTTGTTCCGTTGTAAGTGATAGGCAACACCGTTTTACCATTGGCATCTTTGGCTGTCACCGTGGCACCATCCATTTTTAGCGTAATCTTGCTGTTTAGATAGGCTTTAATCTGCTCCAACCCTGTTGCTGCAAGCGCACCAGTACCGATCCCAAGCGTTAATGTGCCTACCATCAGACCCAGTACAACCTTCTTCTTCATCAAAATCCCTCCTGAACGTTAAAATGATTTGTCCTTTATACATTTAAACGACTAAAGTGATAATGTCAATTGTTTACTGCATTTTTAGTACATAATTCCTATCTGCAGGCAGCACAAAACGAGGCTGTAAGTCCTGATTTTTTTCAGCCTCGTCCTATTCCCTGCTGCCCGTCACGGCAGAAAGGTACATATTCTTTGCACATATGTCTATACAACGCTATCAATCAAAAGATTCGTAATATTCTTCTTCATACACTTCCATGCTGTACTTCAAATCTACAGCCTTCCACTCGCCATCTTGATACGCATAAGCAAATGTCAGATCACCAGCATATAAAGCTGCACCGTAAGCTCCTGCTGCCGATACGACGAGTTGGCCATTTTCCACGCTGTAATAGGTTACTCCACCGAATTTCAACTCTTTGTTATATACGCCACCATTCGTATCTTCCTCAATCCGTAAAGGTTCTGCTTGAACGCCATCAACAACGACATCCACATCCACACGGTCTGCGCTAACCGTAACTTTAGATTTCACATGCTGTTTTGCAATCTCATCCAGAGATTGCATCTTCATCTCTTCAAGCGTTACCCGATTAATAATAAGTGCTTGTCCCAAATATATGCCTGTTCCATGACCTTCTGTGTACAAAACAACGATCTCTTTCTGCCCGTCGCCATTCAGATCCAGCTCGTGCACTTCGGGTTTGTAAGACCCGCCTTCTCCCTGCCAATCCCTAAATTCTCGTGTCTTGCCGTCCACTTCCAAAATCATGCCGTTGTATATATATCCCGAACCCTCAACTTTCATAGGGTATAATCTGACGTTCTCATTCTCTGGAGCTACCGAAACGTATTCCTCTTTCACGGGAATGGATTCCTCTTTCACGGGAATGGATTCCTGTGTTGTCTTTGCTGCGTCATGCAGTTTATCTATATTGGAAGCCTCGACCTCTGCGGTCTGGCTGGATTGATCATCTATATTAAGCTGTTTTTGCGATTCATTCATGGTTCTGGCAGCCGATGTTGTGCTTATCGTAGCCACCGCCAAAATAATCATCAGCAGGATACCTGTCCAAGTTTTCAATATACTGGGCTCCTTTATCTGTTGTGATAATCCTATTATATCTTCATTTATCGCCCGCAAGTTGCGAATTTGTTAATCTTTCATAAAATAATCTTTACAAATTTTCATTTCCACGAAAGAACGTTCGGCTTTAACCAGAATAAGCAAATTCTCACACCAAAATGGTTCTCAAAAAACAAAAAAAATCCCGAACACAGCTTAGGGCTGCATCCGGAATGCTTTGGTTTTGTCCAATAACCGATCGGTTAATTGTCTCAGTTCTTCAGCCGAGGATGAAATCTCCTCCATGATGGCTGTCTCTTCGTGTGCGGCATCCATGATCCGTCTCGCCTCATCCGAGAACGATCCGGCTTTCCCCTGAATCTTCTTCACATGACCATGGGTTTGTTCCACACGTCCAGTCTGTTCTGCAATCTTGGAACCGATATCATGCGCACCCTTCATAAATACTTCCACCGTGCCTGTCAGTTCATGCAACGTCTGATCCACAGAGATGGTCCGCTCCGATTCATTAACCACGAGACCATGCTGCTCATGAGACAGTTGTGCCGTCTCCCTGATCCGCTCTTGCACACGACTAATCAGTTCATTAATACGATGCACCGATTCCTTACTCTCGTCTGCCAGCTTACGAATCTGCTGCGCCACGACTGCAAAACCAGATCCTTCTTCGCCAGCTCGTGCAGCCTCAATGGAAGCATTCAAGGCAAGTAACCCTGTTTCCTCAGCAATATTTTTGACAGACTGGGTAATTACCTCGATATCAGAAGCTTCCTTCTCCAATAACAGCATAATGTCGCGGGAACGATTGTGCGAATCGGCCAGCTCGTCCATCCCTTTCATCAGCGAGGAGAATGTCTGTTTGGTATGATCCACCGATCGTTCCATCTGACCGGACATCTCTGTCATGTCCATGGACTGGCTATGCATACGCTGGAAATCGTTCAGCATCTCATCCGCAGTGATCAGAGATTGATGGGAAGTAACCTTCTGCTCTTCTACGCCTACCGCAATATGATCCACCGCATCCGACATCATCTCGATCTGTTCGGCAGCTTGGGTAATCGCTTCACTCAGAGACTGTGCGTTCTGTGAAGTCGTTCTTGTACTGTCTGCAATATCATTTACAATACTTCGAAGGTTAGAAACCATTGCGCGAAAAGCATCATATAATACTGTAAGTTCATCTTGCGTGCGTCGCTGCGGAATTTCGGTTGTCAGATCACCCGCTGAAACCTGTTGTGCAGCCCGGGACAGGTGGACGATTGGACGAGTCAGCCAGCGTGAGGCAAACCACCCAAGTATCCCGTTCCAACATACCCCCATGATCAGGATAATCGATATGTAAACCCAATTCGGAATGTCCAACGTAATCCAGTCTTTGACAAAAAATATAAAAAAGCCGCTAGTTCCGTAGGTAATAATCGAAATCAGTACCAGACCTGCGACAGTCTTTGCTCCTAAAGTCCATTTCATCTGCACACCCCGTAGTCCTTTTTTCCTATTTTACCAATCATGTACCAAATTTCATGTGATATACATCACTGAAACCGTTCTATTTCCCCCATACTTGCCGTTCATGCATGACTTCTCTACCATAAAGCGCATAATGTATAAGACAAGCTTAGCCGCCCCTCCCTTTTCTTAAAAATTGAATAATATTCCATTTAATATTCCTAATTTTATTTATTATCGGCACAAGGGGCCAAATGATTTAGATTGGCATCCATTTTGCTTAAATGATATACTGAGTGCGCTTCGGCATTGCCGGAGCTGACCTATTTATTGGATGCCACTGGAGGCGAACGAAATGTCTACTATGTCCACAAGGACGGAGAAAGATTTTATCGGTGAAAAAGAAATTCCGGCTTATGCCTATTACGGCATTCAGACGGTGCGGGCCGTGGAGAACTTCCCGATTACCGGCGTTCCGGTACACCGGGAGCTGATCACAGCTCTGGCTGCGGTGAAAAAAGCAGCGGCAATTACAAATATGGAACTGAAGATGCTCCCAAGCAAAATCGGCGAAGTGATTGTCATGGCAGCTGAAGAAATGATGAAAGGCCATCATCTGGATCATTTTATTGTAGACTCCATTCAGGGCGGTGCAGGCACCTCCATGAATATGAATATGAACGAAATTTTGGCCAACCGCGGACTGGAACTGTTAACCAAAAGCAAGGGAGACTACTTCCACTGCAATCCGAACAACCATGTTAACATGTCCCAGTCCACCAATGACGTGGTACCTACAGCACTGCGTATTGCGGCATATCAACTGTCCGAGACGTTACTCGCTACCATGAAGAGACTGCAGGAAGCGTTCCATAAAAAAGAAGAAGAGTTCAACGATGTGGTCAAAGTAGGCCGTACCCATCTTCAGGATGCCGTGCCTATTCGCCTTGGACAAGAATTCGGAGCTTATGCCCGTGTCATCGGCAGGGATATCGAGCGTCTGGAATTCGCCAATCGCCGATTGCTTACCATTAACATGGGTGCAACCGCGGTAGGTACTGGACTTAATGCCAAACCCGAATATATCGTCAAGGTTACGGAGCACCTGTCTGATGTTACCGGATTACCCCTACAAACCGCTGAGGATCTCGTGGATGCAACGCAGAACACGGATGCCTATCTGGAACTTTCAGCGGCGCTGAAGGTATGTGCGGTCAGCCTGTCCAAAATCTGTAATGATATTCGCATGATGGCTTCAGGTCCGCGTGCAGGATTCAATGAACTTCGCCTGCCACCACGTCAGCCAGGTTCGTCCATTATGCCAGGCAAAGTCAACCCGGTTATGGCGGAAGTCATTAACCAGGTATCCTTCCAGGTGATGGGGAACGACCATACGATCTGTATGGCGTGTGAAGCCGGTCAATTCGAGCTGAATGTCATGGGCCCAGTTATTGCGTTCAACTTGCTGCAATCGCTGAAAATTATGAATAACGGCATCGATGTGTTCACACGTTATGCAGTGGAAGAGATGGAAGCTAACCGTGAACGATGCGAATTAATCATGAAACAAAGTTTCAGTGTGGTTACGGCGTTAAACCCGCACTTAGGTTATAATGTAGCGGCTTCCATCGTGAAGGAAGCGCTCAAGACCGGACTTTCCTTGCAGGAAATTATCCTGGAACGCGGACTGCTGACACCGGAAGAACTGGAAGAGATCCTTCATCCAGAGCAGATGACCACGCCCGGAATTGCCGGAGAACACTTCCTGCGTAATATGGAACGCTTGTAGGAACTCAGGAAATCTAAGGCAGGAACCTAAACACCAATAATGTAACAAGAACCCCCGCAGACCGTTCATCCGGTTCGCGGGGGTTCTTATATTCAGAGATGAGGTGATAAGACACCAGCTATGCGATTAAACCCACCGTTTACGCTCAAGGGAAGGCAGAATCTGAAGTTCCTCCCTGTACTTGGCAACCGTTCTGCGAGAGATGACAATTCCCTCCTCGGCAAGCAGTGTGGTCAAGTGACTATCCGAGTAAGGCCGCTGCGTTTGTTCGGTGCGAATGATTTCTTTTAATCTTCGTTTCACCGCTGATGCTGATGTTTTATCCCCTGACGTTGTACTGATTCCCGAGGCAAAAAATGCCCTGAGTTCATATACACCATATGGCGTGTGAATGTATTTACCGCTGACGGCACGACTTATCGTTGATTCATGCATGCCAATCTTCTCTGCAATAACAGCCAGATTAAGCGGTTTGAGCGCAGATGGGCCATTGACCAAAAAGCACTTCTGCTCTTCCATCACGGCCGCCAGCACACGCACTAAAGTCCTGCGCCGCAGGTGTACACTTCGAATGATAGCCCTTGCCTCTGCCACGCGGGTAGCCCAGATTTCGTCAGGCGCCTCTTCCCTGATCCAGCGGATGCACACTTCATTCATCGATACTTGAGGGTTACCTGCCACATGCAGGCTAAAATGGGCCTCACCGTTACGCAACCCAACAATGGCATCCGGAATAATGTAATGTGGTCGTTCCGTACATCCAATGGATCGGCAGGGCTTGGGGTCGAGACGTGTAATATAGTCATAGGCAACCTGAGCTTCCCGTGAAGTTATGCCTAATCGACTCCCTGTTCTACCTGGGTGAAAAGGAACCAGTGCTTCCAACCCTGCTTCCACCATCCGCTCCGCATGCAGCGCAGCCGATGAATCACGTTTAATCTGGAGCAACAGACATTCCTGCAGATTCCGCGCCCCTACACCAGCAGGGTCCAGCGATTGGAGAAGCTCCAGTCCTGCAGCAATCTTGCTCATCGGAAGCTGAAGTGCTGCTTGCACCTCTGTCAGTTCCACCGTCAGATAACCATCATCATTGACACATCCTGCCAAATACACTGCCATATTTTCCAATTCATATGGAAGTGTCATCACTCGAATTTGCGCAATTAGCAATTGTTCCAATGTAGGTTCTGCACCTTTCACCTGAAGCAGCGGATCGTAGGAATCATACCTGCGCTGATCCATTCGCCGCGGCATCCGGGCGAGGGGCGCAGCTTGTTCTTCCAGCTCAAGAACTGGATTTTCCTCCGCTGCATCCAGCAAGTAACGGGTCAGATCCTGGCCAGACATGGTTAGCAAATGAAAGGATTGTTTCATCTCCGGCGTGATGGACAGCCGAATACGTTGTTCCTGTACCAACTGAACACCTAACATCCGTTTCCCTCCTTATGCCTTGTGGCAATAAGCATCTGTGTTTCTTATACGAACAAAAGGATTTGCAGGGATAATAGCATACTATTCAAGCGAATGTAAGAAGTTTTTAGTCGGATCATGTGTTGTTGTCTTAGTATTTCTCCGATACCAGCTTTGCCTGTGTAAACAGCAGCAGATAGTCTCTTCCACCTGCCTTGGAATCCGTGCCTGACATGTTAAATCCGCCAAATGGATGCGTGCCTACCAGTGCTCCGGTACATTTCCGGTTGAAATACAGATTACCCGCAAAGTACTCGCGTCTTGCCTGTTCCAGATGTTCACGATTACGTGAGATTACCGCGCCTGTCAGACCATAGTCGGTATTATTGGCGATATCCAATGCATCCTGGAAGGACTCTGCTTTGATGAAAGCAAGCACGGGACCAAAAATCTCATCTTGCGCAATCCGGGCTTTGGGGTCCACATCGGCAATAATGGTTGGTTCAATGAAATAACCCTCAACGTTCCCTGTACCGCCACCATGCACTAGACGCCCTTCACCCTTGCCGATTTCAATATATTCCGTGATCTTTGCATATGCCTTGTCATCGATAACCGGTCCGACTTGACTGCCCACTTCAAGCGGACTGCCCATCGTCAGCCTCTGTGTCCGTTCAATCACCTTTTGCAATACTTCATCATATACATCCTTATGAATAATGGCACGGGAACACGCTGAACATTTCTGTCCGGAGAAACCAAATGCCGAAGCCGTAATGGACTCTGCCGCAAGTTCCAGATCACTGTCACTGTCTACTACGATGGAATCCTTACCTCCCATCTCTGCAATAACCCGTTTGATCCACTTCTGACCCGGAGCTGTTCGTGCTGCACGTTCATTAATTCGCAGTCCTACATCCCTTGAACCGGTGAAGCTGATAAAACGGGTAAGCGCATGATCCACGAGATAATCGCCCACTTCACTGCCTGGTCCTGGTAAAAAATTCACAACGCCATCCGGCAGGCCAACTTCTGCGAGCAGCTCCATAAACTTCGCGGCAATCACCGGAGTTGTGCTGGCGGGCTTTAATACCACGGTGTTGCCGGATACCAGTGCAGCAGAAGTCATGCCTGCCATAATCGCCAGCGGGAAGTTCCAAGGTGGAATGACAACACCCACGCCCAGCGGTATATAACTCAGCTCATTATCTTCCCCTGCAATCCGCACGAGGGGCTGCGGTTCACTCAGTCGCTGCATATCTCGTGCATAAAATTCCATAAAATCAATGGCTTCCGCTGTATCCGCATCGGCTTCAGGCCAAGTCTTGCCGGCTTCATAGACCATCCATGCGGAGAACTCATGCTTGCGACGGCGCATAATGGCAGCTGCTTTATATAGATAACGAGCCCGTTCATTCGGGTCCGTATGTTTCCATGTGTGGAATGTCTCCTCAGCTGTCTGAATGGCCTTTTCGGCCAATTCCTGATCTGCCTGATGGATCGTTCCAACAACTTGATTCTTGGCTGCGGGGTTCACGGACGTTAACGTGCGGCTGCTTGTTATTTTTTGCCCACCAATAATAATCGGGTACTCCTGCCCAAGTTGAGCTTCTACCTGACGAAGTGCGTCTTCAAATGCTTCCTGGTTTGCCTGGACCGCAAAGGGTGTGAATGGTTCGTTAACAAAAGGGATATTCATCAATGATTCCTCCTTCAGGATGTAGGGTTCGCTGGCTGCTCGCCTGAATTATTTTGCATGTGACTCATCACCAAATATATGTAGCAAAATCCGTGCCAACTCCGGTTGAGATTAAAATATTTTTCGCTAAAAAATAAAAAACATTGAATCTTGCTGGTTCTGGCACGTTTCTTGCTTGAATTAAGTTTGCACAATGCTGAAGGAGGAAACGACAATGAGTGTGGGAACGGAAATATATCGCAAAACCTTATTGACCGTGGCAGGCAACAAAGCTGTAGAGAACCTGTCCATCAAATATGGTAAGAAGCTTGCAGGCAAGTTTATTGCAGGAAACACCTTGGAAGAAGCTCTCGAAGAGATCCGCATACTCAATAATAAAGGCATTATGGCAACGCTCGATCATCTGGGCGAAGGCATCACCCGCCTGAGCGAAGCGGCATTATACCGGGATGAGTATGTACGACTGGTAGAAGGCATTGCACGCGAAGGAGCAGACTCCAACGTCTCGCTGAAACCAACCCAGATGGGCCTCGCACTGGACCCGGAAGAGGGCTATCGAAATATCCGTACCGTTGCCGCACAAGCCAAATTGCATGATCTATTTGTCCGAATTGATATGGAGGATAGTCCATTTACGCAAGCGACGCTGGATATCGTTCGAAGACTGCACTCGGAAGGACTGCATAATACAGGCACCGTATTGCAAGCCTACCTGCATCGCACCGAAGAAGATACACGTGATATGATTCGGGAAGGTATCCGACTTCGTCTGGTTAAAGGTGCTTACAAAGAACCCGGATCAGTCGCCTATCAGAATGCTTCCGAAGTCATTCATCAATTCAAAACGATGATTCGTAATCACCTCGATCAGGGTGTATACACCGCGGTTGCCTCGCACGACGATCATATCATTAACTGGACCAAACAATACGCCAAGGATCGGGGAATTGCTCCGGATGCCTTTGAATTTCAGATGTTATATGGTCTTCGCATGAGCGAACAGGAACGTCTTGCCAAAGAAGGCTATCGTATTCGCTGTTACGTACCTTATGGAACCATGTGGTATCCATACTACACCCGCCGTTTGGCCGAAAAACCGGCTAATCTCTGGATGGTCGTTAAAAATATGTTTAGATAGTTATTGTCCAGCTGGAACAATATATATATATGAAAAAAGACAAAAGAAAACCATGTTGCCTCTTTCTTTCTGGGCACATGGTTTTTTCTGTACGAACACTTTACGAGAGCATCCAACTTTACGAATGGTCTAAACAAAAGTTGACAACTATATAGTTAGGCACCATACTATATGTATGGACAATCAAAACAAATCAACAACTGATATGTATCTCATCCCTTCGTTAGTACAAACGAAGCGTCAGGTTGATCGCTATCAATTAGACGTGGATGCACAAGCCGTGCTTGTCGCATCCAGACTGATGGTAGCAGGAGCCAAACTTGGGCATGCTGCGGAAATCCATTTCTCCAGATTCGGTTTATCGACAGGTCGATATCGTCTGTTGGCAGATCTTGAAGATCACGAAGGGGAAGAACTGCCCTCCCAACTGGCGGAAAATTTGGGTGTAACCCGTGCTACCGTAACTGGCCTAATCGAGATTTTAGAACGCGACGGACTGGTTGCTCGTCGGACGAGTTCCGTTGATGGTCGTCAGAAGTCAGTCATTTTGACCGCCAAAGGTGCAAAGAAGCTAACGGATATGGCTGCAGAACATTTTGCCAGACTGGAAGCGATGGTCGGATTACTTACGATCGAGGAAAGGAGTGTGTTTCTCAACCTGCTGGGGCGTGTAACACAAGGTATTCCAGCACTTACAGATGAGTCACGCGACTTCTCAGAACCAAAATCCTAGGAGCATAACCAAGAAAGAAAAACCGGGCTAGTTCAACTAGCCCATTTTCACCCCTATATAGTTAGGCTCCTAATTATATAGGGGTGAAAGCAAATCAGTGATTTCAATACAAAAAAGGAGTAGTGATATGGTTAACCTTAATGACCCCATTCATTCCGAGGAAGCTCATCCAAACCGAGCCGCTAATCCTCCCCAAAAACCTTTTGTGCTGTGGCGTGAATTAATCCCGGCCTACTTGTCTCCTGCCATCATGGCAAGCATCGGGGGAATCGTTACCGCTGATAAAGTCCTTCAGTTGCGAGCTATAACAACGATTGGAGGGGCATCTCTGCTGATGGCTCTATGGGCCGGACTCTGGCTTCGTAACCGTGAGAACGGCACACGGTGGGTGGCGAAAGCACCCCGGTTCATTGTCGTGGGCTGCTTGGCACTTGCAGGCGCAGGGTTTGGCTTTGTGGCGGCGTGGGGGATTTCTAATGTATTGCAGATCGTAAACCCGAGTTCTTCATGGGCTTGGTTGGATCATATTGGGTTCGATTTTCCATTGTCCGGTGCAATAGCTTGTACGATCATGACATGGCGCTGGCGAGCTTACATTACCAAATAAACAAGTTCATTATAAGGAGAGATTGAAACATGATTACTATTATTGGAGCAACAGGCATGATTGGAAATGCACTTTTGAGACGTTTGATGGAAAGAGGTATTCCCGTTCGGGCAGTAAGTAGAAAGCCGGATAAGCTTCGTCAACAAATGGCGGACTTGGCGTTGTCCGGGATTGAAATCTGCGCTGCCGATGCAAATGATTCCGAATCGATGCGCAGAGCTTTGGCGGGTACCAGTCAACTATTTCTAGCGTTATCCAACACCCCTACACAAGTGGAGCTAGAGACATCCATTATTCAGATGGCTGTGCAAGAGGGAGTGAAACATGTCGTCAAAATATCCAGCCCAGCATATGACGAACGTTCACCAGTAGCTGTAGCAGGCTGGCATGAACAAATCGAGCAAGCTCTAGTGAAATCCGGGATGACATATACGATGCTGCGGCCCTATGCTTTTATGCAAAATCTGCTCCGACTTGCACCAACCATTACAACCCGAGATGTATTCTTCGGCTGCATTGGAGATTCCCCATGCAACTTCATCGATTGCCGAGACATCGCAGATATTGCCACAGAAGTGCTGACTAGAGACAAACCAGTGAACCGCATCTATACGCTTACCGGTTCCGAAGCATTCACTTATGCACAGATTGCAGATAAAATGTCCACCCTGTTCAATCGACCGATCGGATTCCTCAACCTCAAACCCGAGGAGCTTCGAACGGATCTGATCGAACATGGACAGATGCCTCCTTGGCTTGCAGACCACGTTGTGGAAATTCAGACGATGTCTACCGTTGTGCCAGAGTATCCGACGGATACGGTTCAGCGCTTGCTTGGCAGAGCACCGCGCTCACTTGATGCATTCCTGAGGGAACATCGAGATGCATTTAAACCAAGGCTGTAACAGAGTTATACAATAACGAAAGGGACTCTCTCGCTCCAAGCGCTAATGACCCCACCGCATATTAAAGCGATAAACAAAAATGCAAAGTCTAACGAACTTCAGCGTTCTAGAGGATGGTTATGAGATCTACAGGAATCATATCCGGTAATAATGTTTTTAATCATCTTCATCAATCATCGTTTAATTTAAATGTCTATTTTTCTGGACACCCATTTATAATTCAAAAATTAACCACTTAATTGTTGAATTAGGATAGAGGCATTTGCATTGATCTGTGTTCCGCCTGCCAGGGTCTGCAGATCAACTGCCGATGCACTGGAATGATTCCGTAATGTCAGTACATCACTTGATGCAGCATTAATAATGACCATTCCTGGATTGGGTTGGGTACCCGCACCGCTCCCATAGACACTCCCCCACACAGGGGCTCCGTTTTGATAAAGGGTGAATTGGTTCGCCTGTACACCTGCAACGATGAAAAATACCGCGTAGTCTCCAGCATTTCCCTGAAATATTATTCTCAATGGGTCCAGTTGATAGAATCGCCACCAAACAAAATTAACCACTATTTCCGATTGTCTTATGTTTGATTCATGTCAAAAAATCTATACACACTTCACTTTGAAAGCTATAATATGGATAACTATCTCACTCAAATATTTCCATTTACTCAGATCATAAAGAATTCCTTGTAACAGGTACAGTTCTGAAAGTTATGCCCAAACTGAGGTGATATCAATGAAACATTTACTTCCAGAATTAATGTCTTTATTACGTACGGATATGGATATTCTGGATAGAGACCTCCCCACACTTACCATTCCGTCCTCAACATCGTTGGTAGATGCCTTCTGCTTATTCGACACATCTTCTTATTTATTCATTCAGGATGATGGCCCTCTATTGGGATATATTGTCGTATCCGATGTTTTGCATGCCATGATGCATGCGCATCGCCTAATAGAAGCTTATTTTGAGACCACACTGGAGACAGCGGGTTCAGCTCTGACATTAATTAATGAAGACGCCAAGGTGGCGTACTGGACAACTGGCGCGGAGCATGTTTTTTCGATCAGCAAAAAAGACATCATCGGACAACCCGCAGCGGACTTTTTTCCTCCAGATCGGCTACAGTCTCTCAAGACGTTGTATACCGGCGAAACGGTCTATCGCAAACAGCATCAACCACGGCCCGACCTGTTCGCCCTGATTAACGCTCGTCCTGTCCAACTGGATGGACATATTGTGGGTGCAGTTGCTGCCGAAGTGGATATAACAACTGAGATCCGATTACACCAGGAACTCTTACATATGACTTCCAAAGTCCAGCATCTGGAGAAAGCTGTTGCTCGGCTACAGCCCGAAGTGGATCCATTTGCCAAAATCAAGGGCAGCAGCCCGGTCATCAAGCAGTGCATGGAGACCATTCGCAAGATCAGTACCACCTCAGCAACCGTACTTATTCTCGGGGAGAGCGGTACAGGCAAGGAGTTATTTGCCAAAGCCATTCATGATCTTCGTGAATTGCAGACTGCACCGTTCATCGGTATTAACTGTGGGGCAATCCCTGCTTCATTGTTTGAAAGTGAGTTATTCGGTTACGAAAAAGGTGCGTTCTCCGGCGCGGATCCCAAAGGCAAAAAGGGCAAGATTGAGCTTGCCGAAGGGGGTACTCTTTTTCTGGATGAGATCGGTGAGATGCCATTGGAATTACAAGTGAAACTGCTGCGGGTGTTGCAGGAGAAGAGTTACTTTCCTGTGGGGGGAACGCGCATGAAACAGGCCAACTGCCGGATTATCGCTGCGACCAATCAGAATCTATTAAGTATGATTGCCCGCAATCAATTCCGGGAAGATCTCTACTATCGGCTGAATGTCATTAACCTTGTCATCCCTCCTTTGCGCATGCGCAAGGAAGATATATATGAATTAACCCAGACGTTCCTTCAAGAATTCTCATTGCTCTATAACCGTCATATTGAGTTGGTTCCACCTGAAGTGTTCAAGTTACTGTTCCAGTATGACTGGCCAGGCAATGTACGTGAATTACGAAATGTGATAGAACGTCTGACCATTCTGACGACAGATGGTGAGGTGAAGCCGGAATACCTGCCTGATACCCTTGCCTCCCTCATCATGCAAGAACAGTCCGAAGTTCAACTGACAGGGATTCATGCACATGCCAACAGCGAAGATAACCCACGTCAGGACGAATTAGATCATTCAGATGATTCCGAACTTGTCTCCAACGTTACCTACCAGCAAAAATTGGATACTTATGAGGCACAACTTCTAATTCAATATCTGAAAGCAGCAGGTGGCAACAAACGAACACTCGCCAAACAACTCGGTATCTCCAGGGCAACGCTCTATAATCGCATGAAGAGGCTTGGTCTATGACCAGCCTCTTCTTGTCGTTATGATCGGTATGATGAACGAATAGCCCCTTACAAAATCCGCGCCAAGCGAGTCAGCGCTGTTCTGAGATGGCGATAGAATGTCGCCCTACTCATGGAACACGTCTGGGCTGCGGCAGTTGGATTGCCAGCATGCGTCCAGTAGGCCGCGTATAACAGCATCTGATCCTGTGGAGACAGGCCATGGACTCTGCCTTCCAGCAAATCCATGACATATAGTTGTAACTGGATTCCATCCCTTACTCCTGTAACCCTGCCAACATACTCTTGCAATTCTCCCGGAGAACGAAGGTATCCTAACATCTTACGAACATCCTGTTCCGTCCAGACTACATCATCCACTTCCGTTGTTTCCGGCTGTATACGATTCTCTTTTGATTCCGGATCAAGCAGAGACATGACCCACTCTCCGAATTGTCCATTACGCAAATCCAAATCAAGTACGTCCGCCTGATCCTCAAATCTGTCGCAGACACGGGTGCGGGTTCTACGCATCCGGAATCCAATACTTTGCAAAAATAGTTTCAGGTGAGGATTCGTTGCAACGAGCATGGCTCGCGCACCATCACCCAGCAGAGACAACCGGTCCAGTGCCATGTATCCTACCAGTTCTTCTCGTGTATAACCAGGCACATCATCTCTTGCCGCAGCCAGCAAAGCAAAGTGTGTATCACTCTGATCCGGGTCACTTTCAAGCTCTTGTGGTGTGAAGCATTCATACATCTCATTTGGAAAATATTTTAGTAACAACTCACTACTATCCTTATGTACAAGGATTGTGATGAACATGGCAATTGTCTCCCCGAGCTTATCACGCATTAATACAATCCCTTCGGGATAACGGTGCGCCAGTTCATCCAGGAAAGGGCCATAGGGTGCGGCCTGCCATGGTTCCACACTGTACTCGCACCATTGCTGTAACAGGTTGTGCAGAACCGGCAGATCCGCGCTCCTCATCGTTTCGAGAGGTGAAAACAAGGAATCACGGGACACATCCGCGTACTTGCGGTATTGAAGCATGGATTCCTGACAAAGCAACAGCATCTTTTGGGCGATCTGGCGGCGCTCATGCGGCCCCGCCTGTTCATGCAGCGGTTTTAGCAACTTCACAATCTTGATACGCATGGTCTGCAACCGATGAGGCTCACGTTGGCGAAAGTCTCGTAGTAGATGTACCCTCGCCATATCATGCAGTGCAAGGCCATCCGGGCCGGAACGGATAAACGACATCTGTCTTAACATGTGATACTCTTCTTTTGTCACGGTCATATCCAGTACGGATGATAATAATTCCTGATTGGCTGTCTCAAGCAGTGTCAGTACCTCTACCATGGGATGCAGACGAGGTGTAGTAAGTTCCAATAATAATCGAGCACTAATCATATGAGACAGTTCAGCCCAATTGGACTGCGGAAGATTCCTCCTCTGATCTGCAGCTTCTACAGCAAGCGCCAGACCCAGCGGATGTCCATCGGTCATTCTCGTAATGGTACCTGCCATGCCCTGATTCAGAAATCCTGCCACCGTGATATATTCCGTAATCTCATCAACTGTGAAATGTTGAAGCCGCATCTGTATAAACCTCTGATGCAATCGGGGATGTGTCCGCCAGGTGGATGCCAATTCCGGACGTGATGCAAGAATGACAAGAATCCCTCTTAACGGAAGTTTGGATACAAAGACTTCCATGAACCAACTTTCTAACAGAGCCAGCTCTTCATAATTATCCACTGCCAGGACCATTCTCTTCTCGATTGATGGGTCTTTCAGCAGGCTCAATGGGCGCGGATATCCTTCACTATCCAGTGTCTCCAATCCTAATGTAGAGGACAAATAATCCATAAAAACGGAAGGTGTCCCCCCGCATGATCGGCCATCCATCCAGATTGCCGTCGCCCCTCGATCCCGCGAGACAGATAACATCTCTGAAAGCAAGGAAGATTTACCAATGCCTCCCATGCCCGTAATTGAGAATATAGTCAATGGGGCTTCCGGATGATTGAACCACCGCTCCAGTGTCGTCATTTCCTTGGTTCGACCAACAAAACGTTTGCCATCCTCAACATATTTGTCGTAAGCCTCACTACTGTTTCCCATATATGTCCTCCGTACTAGATACTGGTACTTTTAATGTACTTTATTTTCTCGCAAAATTGAGACTATATTGAGACGCGCAGTTGCATGTGAAGTGATAGAATCTTGTTAAAAGCCAATTTATCGGAAATTTTCAAAACAGCGGACATGGGAACGTTTAACACGGTATACGCAAACTCCTCCGTGCTACTTCTTGACATTATGGATCATTCCGCCGATCAAGCCACCATTACCATGTGCACGAGCATTTACTGATCTCGAATTCATGCTTCCCTTTCAACCCTACTAATAGTCCGATATTCCAGGAAAGGCGGATTTGTGTGAGAATAAACCTCGATATCTGTAATCTGAGCGGACAACTCGGAATCAATCCAAAACGACTTCATGAGTGGCTGCACCAAAGTGGCATTTCAACAACATCCAATGAAGCAGAACCGGAAGGACGCCCCGAACGATCATCATCCCTGTATCGACTGGCTGCTCCCTCTTCATTATCACTGGCACCCTCCTCCGGTCAAACAAAGCTTTATCGGGGCCGACGCTCCACTTCCAACCCGCAACGCCTGCCTGTTTCATTACAACATACCCGGCGGATTAGCAAAAACTGCTAGACTGTGCTCGAGGTAATGTAAGATCGATGCACAGTCTGTCTTACATCCCTTTCACCTCATCAAGAGGATTGCCACTGTCCATTCTCGATCATCGCGTGCGCCAGTAGCGCCATCTCCAGACAGATTCTTCTCCCTTGATTCATGTAATCTGGTCCCATCAGCTCTTCCAGCTTCTCCAGTCTGTTGTACAACGTTTGCCGATGAATAAATAACTGGGCGGCTGCATCCCGCTTGGAACCAAAGTTCTGCAAGTAAGCATCCAACGTCTCTACCAATCGCAGGTGATGCGTCTGGTCATGTTCAATCAACATACCCAGATGATCCTGGACAAAGGGTTGCAGGAAAGATTCAGGCAATGCCTTTAACATTTGATATATACCCATACGTTCGTAAAAGTGAACATGTTCCATCCGCTCTACCGACCTCGACACTTCGATCACCTGATAAGCCTCGTGAAGGCTCTCCGGCAGGCTGGTCAAACGGCTGCGTAACTTGCCAAATCCCACATGAATCATAACCTGCTTCAAATTACGACTGGCAAACCGTTTCACGTCCAGCGCGATTCCTTCCAGCAATCGTAACAGTTGATGACGTGCAGCAGCCGATACCGCTTCCTTCGCACAGCACAGATATACCTGGTTGTTCTTCAGCATAATCAGGCTAGGCAGATTGTTCTTCTTGAGCAGGGAACGAAGCAGGACAAGAACATCCTGATGATTCGCTTCCATTCGCTCGCGACCTGTACCCTTCAGACGATGCTCAATCTCTATGACCCCTCCTGCAAACCAGTACTGTCCCTTCACCAGCAAACGAAGCCCCATTCGAGTCTGAGCCTGTTCCTCCTGATGAATGTTGCCATTCATCAGATCCTGGATCAGTTCATTCTGATTGCGGACCATCTTCTCTTCAAGAAACTGGGAACGAAGTGTGAGTGTTGCCGCTGCCTTCGCTGTATAATCGAGCAACAGCTTGAGATATTCTACTGGTGCCGCAGGATGAACAATCATGCCTACCGCAGAAAATACCTGGCCGAAACAGACGACCGGATGACACAGCAGAGCCTTCTCTTCGTCCATGTGGAACCATAGCTCGGTATCTGAATCATTCAAATCCAGATGTTCTACCTCCTGCTCATACCAGGTATAGATGGCCTGTTCCATCTCCGGAGCCAATTCAGGCACAAAGCTGCCCGGTTCCATCGACGAAATGTACACCACCGGTTTGGCGGCGTACTCATGCATCAGGTTCAGTACAGCAGACATATCTGTACTCTGTAATGTTCGTTGCTGAAGCTGACGGGAGTAAGCTTCCAGGCTTTTCAGCAGCTGGTGTTGATGATTAATGAGCAGCGAGTGAATATCCTGGGTTATCTCGACAAAACGGACCGGTTGCTCAAATACGATCAGTGGAAACTGGTGTCTGTCCGCCAGTTCAATCAGTTCTTCCGGGATTCCGTATATGCTGGTACCAAACTCCACACATAATCCCGCTGCCTCACTGCCAATGAGCTGGAGCAGATACTCTTCACGCCCTTCTTCCGATTGAAGCCACAGTCCAGTGGATAAAATAAGATCATGGGGGCTTACAAATGGAGATACATTCGTAATCTCGAGCACATGAACCCAGCCAACCTGGCGGTTCACTCCATCCTTCCCTGCCGCTAGTCGTGCTCGGCCAAATACCGGACGTGCAAGGATATCTTTGATCGTAAACACGCGGTCATTTTGCAATGGCGATCCCTCTTCGTGTTATTTTTTCTTACATTATAATCCATGGACAAATGTCCTGAACAGTCTTTTTCGACAATATGTTGAGTTATATTTCTAAAAATTAGACATCAAGTAAGGTGCAAAACGAATATTCAAGTCATAAACTTGTAGTATAAGCTAACAACCAATAAATGGACGAGGTGCATGGTGATGAGAATCGGAATTCCCAAAGAAATCAAAAACAATGAGAATCGTGTAGCAATGACTCCGGCCGGGGCTGCTGATTTCATCAGAGCCGGTCACCAGGTGATGATTGAACAAGGCGCGGGGATCGGCAGTGGATTCACGGATCATGAATACCAAGCTGCGGGCGCAGAGATTCGAATGGATGCCAAGTCAGTATGGAACGAGGCCGATATGATCATCAAAGTGAAAGAACCGCTTGCCAGTGAATATGGATATTTTCGTCCGGGGCTGATTCTGTTCACCTACCTGCACCTCGCAGCGGAACCCGAGCTTGCCAAAGCGCTTATTGCAAGTCGGGTAACGGCCATTGCGTATGAGACGCTGGAGGTCAACAGTTCTCTACCCCTGCTAACACCTATGAGTGAAGTTGCAGGCCGCATGGCCTCCCAGATTGGAGCACAGTTATTGGAGAAGACGGAAGGTGGCAAGGGCATTCTGTTGTCCGGTGTACCCGGCGTTAGTCGGGGGAAAGTGGTCATTATTGGCGGCGGTACGGTGGGAACAAATGCTGCCAAAATTGCCATTGGCCTCGGAGCGGATGTAACTATCCTCGATCTGAATCTGAATCGTCTGCGCCAGTTGGATGATATCTTTGGCAATCAGATCCATACCCTCGTATCCAGCCCATCCAACATTGCAACAGCTGTTGGAGCGGCAGATCTGTTGATCTGTGCGGTGCTGATTCCGGGCGCCAAGGCGCCAACACTTGTCAGCGAGCAGGTGGTGAAGACGATGGCACCTGGTTCGGTCATTGTGGATGTGGCGATTGATCAGGGCGGGATTGTTGAGACCATTGATCATATCACAACCCACGATGAACCAACCTATGTGAAACACGGCGTCGTGCATTACGCGGTGGCGAACATGCCGGGCGCTGTGCCGCGTACGTCCACGGTGGCGCTGACCAACGCCACCATGCCTTATGCGCTGCAGCTGGCGAACCACGGTGCAGCCGCTGCGATTCGCGGCAGTTCGTCCATTCGCAGCGCGGTCAATGCGCTGAATGGACACATCACGTATGAGGCGGTTGCCCGGGATCTCGGGCATGCCTATGTTCCTGCGGGTCAGGCGCTGGAGAATACCGCCGCTGTCCAATAATCTGGATATGATCGTTCCACCCCGGCGCCTTGCCGCCAGGCCTGTGGAACGCAATAGAAGCGCAAGTCGGGCAGAGGATGTTCCCGGCTTGTGCTTCTTGATTTTTTTTCACATATAGGATAGCTCGTTAGTTAGTATAAGGCCTTTAGGTTCCTCCGGTTTTGGCGCTTTAGATCGCCCGTTCGCTGCATACTTCGCGGAAGTTGCAATCCCGGCAGGACCGGTGCGAAGGCATCGCTGTAAAGTAGGTGACGTCCTTCGGACGGTTATAGTATTCATCCTCCACACAGGATCGCATCTCCTCGATGTAACGCCCCACGTTCTCCTCCACCTTCCGGATATCCTCTTCTGTGGCTGTAAACTCTCGGTGTTTTCCGGTTAACAGGTACTCCACTCGCAGCTCAATCTGTTCCAACGGAACCCGGTAGTGCTCTCTCACATAGGATGCGTACAGCATTAACTGATCGGAGAAGTCATCTTCCTTGCCGGTCTTCCAGTCCACAATGACAATATTGCCGTTACTGCGCCGATACAATAAGTCCATCTTCACATACACGCGTGTATCATGCAGCATCATGGTATCCCATTTCTCGATCTCCAGTATGTCCGTACTTGCCCGGGACAAATCCTCCCACGTAAGTGTCTGGTACAGGTTACTGACACAAGCCGAAGCCCGCTCTTTAATCGTCGCAATCCGGTCATTCAACGTATCATCCCCATAATAGACCTCGGATAACATCGTGCGATTCTTGGGGTTCAGCCGCCACTGATCTGCGTCCATCGACTCCACATACGCCTGATTCAGCAGCTTGCGTATCGTCTGCTCCAGAAAGGGTTCACGCGGTTTATCTTTTCCCTCTTCCCTGCTGCGTACCGCCGACTCACACATCCGATGCGCGAGGTCTCCGAAGACAAGATACAGATTGCTAAGTTGTTTCAAACGGTACAGACGTACCTGCATCTCATCAGCAGCGTCTGTCTTCCAACCGTTATGGGCACCGTAATAATGATAATAATATTTGCGCAGGCACTCATCGAACATACTCGCCCGCGACTGCGAATAAGACCACTGCGGGTATTGTGCCATAAGAAATTCTGCCTTTCTGTATGCCGGATCTGCAAGAGATCCCTTAATGCTCACAGTATAAAGCCCGGGCAACATTGCCGCAAGCGCACTTCCGTTATTTTCTTCTGGCGCAACCGTTTCCGATTCGATCCGTATCGTTTATATAGTAACATCACCAAAAGATGAAATTGCGGAACAGAACGCTTAATATACTCCATAGAGGGCAGCGATTCCGGGATGTTAGTGCGGGTCTTACAGGTCCAGCGCTGGCCCGGCGCTAACGAATCACATACACGAACGCGAAATAAGACTTACTCCGTTCGTTAGAAAATGATTATATGAAAAATTGTACAGGCATATCCTAAAAGGAGGCACCACCCATGAATCGACCGGATTGGTTCCAGGCGGAAGAAGCGTTACAACAGATCCAAGTCATCGGAAGCGACCGGAATGAGCTGGTGAACATCATCGGCGATGTAGAAGGATTGAATTGCATTGGCACAGGTACGGATGCGGCTGTATTTACGTATGATGGCTTGCCGCAGTATGCCTTTAAGATGTACTCGGATCATGCCTTGGACAAACTCGAAAATGAAAAACAGGTATACGAACAGCTCAAAGGTCTGCCATACTTTCCTACCTATTACGGCAGCGGCCGGAACGTTCTCGTGATCAGTTTCGAACCCGGGGATACGCTGTTGGAATGTTTGGAAAAAGGAATCCCCGTCCCCGAGCAGGTCATGCTCGATGTAGACGCAGCGCGAGAAGCCGTTCGCAGCCGCGGGTTGAACCCTCGCGACATTCATCTGAAAAATGTCATTCTTCAGAACGGACGTGGGAAAGTAATTGACGTATCCGAATACATTCAGGACGGCAATGACAATCGCTGGGAGCATCTCGTCTGGGCCTATCACAACATCTATCCGCGAATCAAAGGAACGCCCATATCTCCGCGCATGCTGCAGACGATCAAATGGGGATACAATCAGTTCGATCATGCCAACGTCAAAATGGACGACCTCGCCAAGAAAGCCAATCGTCTGTTCTCCAGATTTATGAAATAGGCACGTTGTACACATAGAGGATTGTTTTGTTTTTATTGAATCAAAACCACCCGGATAACAGCCTTGATCGGCCTTTATCCGGGTTATTCTTTGTATATGTGCGTATGCGTATGATTATTGTTACGGTAATCACTGCCGTGTTCTCTGCTTCCGCTTCTGCTTTTCCCACATTTATGATTGCGAGTTACATATGGTCACAACCATCGTTATGACACTTTATTCGAGACTACTGCTAGTCCGGCTGTGCTCAACCTTCTTTTCTCCCCCGCCCCTGCGAAGGGGTCATGCCCTTGTACTGTTTGTATAACTTCGTAAAATAGTTGGCGTTATCGCAGCCTACTCTGGCGGCGATCTCCGTAATGGTCAGATTGCTGCCTTGCAATAGCTGCTCTGCCTCACTCATTCTGCATCCGTTCACGTATTCCACGAAGGTACGTCCGGTCAGCTTTTTGAACATTTTGCAGAAGTGATACGCATTCAGTCCCACATGACTCGCCGCTTCCGTAACAGACATCTTACCTGTAGGGTCCGCTTCAATCTGCGCAAGCAACTGTTTGAAACGTTCACGATTGGGAAAATACGACCCTACTGATTTATCCGGCAACTGCTGCGGCATAAAGGTTCGCGCAAGCAGGGTGAATAAGGCATGCAGCTTGGACTTCACCACGAGCTGATAAGCCGGGGGCTGTAACGCCATTTCCTCTACGGCTTCATTCAGCAAAGAATAATAGCCTGTGCAAGCTGTATTTTCCTCTGCCGGTTTGACCGGAAACCTCACCCTGCCTTCCAGATACGGCGCAACATATTGCTCATGCACAGGATCATGGGTGAAGTCATGAAACAAGGCACGGTTCACCACAACGGAATCATAATGCACATCCCCCTCATCCAGAGCATATCCAACATGTAATGTGCCTCCGGGAATGATGATGACCTCACCTGCTTGAACTACATAAGGTTTGCTATCAATATGAAACAGCGCACTGCCCTTGCGCATGACAATCAGTTCAAAATGTTCATGCCAATGCAAATACAGAATGCATTCTTCCACTTTCATATCTGAACATCGATTTTGGAACAGCTGAAATGGATGTGATTTATGGTCAATTCGGGTATTTTCGTGAAGCGCTTTCAGATCCAGCACGACTTCTTCCCCCTCTTCACAAGATCCGACTAATATTACACAAGATTGTGTAGAGCCATCCCGTTAATCCACGGCTATAATGAGTGTGTCACGAAGTACTATAAGCCAATATTGGAGTGAAATTCAACCATGAATAAATCATTACGCATCGGTACTCTTGTAGGCGGGCAGGACGCCGTCCGCGTTATCCCGCAGATCATGCAACACGGCTTCGAATCATTTAACCTGACCTTCTGGCAAACAACTGGCGATCTGGATCTGGCCGAGACAGCCAAACGTGTCCGTGAAATTGTGGACGAAAAGGGTATTGTCATCTCCGCGGTGAGTGTATTTGGTAACCCGCTCACGGGAGCCGGAGACAACGCCGATACACTGGCAAGTTGGGAGCGAGTGATTGATCACGCACAACTCTTTGGTGCAGATATCGTCTCCGGGTTCACTGGACGATTGACCGATCAACCCATTGACGAGTCCATCCCCCGGTTCAAGAAAGTATTTGGTGAACTGGCACGCCGGGCAGCAGACCGGGGTGTAAGCATTGCTTTTGAAAACTGTGATATGGGAGGCACCTGGCAGACAGGCGACTGGAACATTGCCCATAACCCGACGGCTTGGGAGATGATGTTTGATGCGGTTCCGGATGAAAATGTTGGGCTGGAATGGGAGCCTTGCCATCAAATGTCCAGTCTGATCGATCCTATTCCACAGCTACGCAAATGGGCTCACAAAGTGTTCCACGTCCATGGCAAAGATGCCACGATTGCCTGGGATATTGTCAAGGAATACGGCGTACACGGTCCACGGGAATTTGTCTGGCACCGCACACCCGGCTTCGGGGATAACAACTGGGCAGACATTATCACTATTCTGCGTCAGAACGGTTATCAGGGCACGATTGATATCGAAGGCTGGCATGATCCCGTCTACAAAGACGAACTCGAAATGACCGGACAGGTACATGCTTTACGGTATTTGAAACAATGCCGTGGTGGCGATTTTGTGCCCAATCCGGTTTAGGAAACCTCATGATTTGAAGACTCCGAGGAAGAAACCATTTGAGCTGTATAACACAATCCATGCGAAGGAGATGAGAACATGAGTCATCCTTATCGGGTAATTATCGCTGGCTGCGGTGCCATGGCGAACACATGGGCCGAATACGCCTTGCAAAGACCGGATACGGAAATCGTCGGGCTAGTTGATCTGTATGAGCAGACTGCTACTGCTTTCGCTACAAGACATGACCTCACCTGCCCTACGTTTACCGATATCCGTGAGGCCATTCAAGCGACTGGTGCGAATATCGTATTCGATGTCACAATTCCGGCGAGCCATTATGGCATTGCCATGACAGCGCTGAAGGAAGGATGTCACGTTTTTGGCGAAAAACCCCTTGCGGAGTCCTTCTCCGACTGCACGGATATTGTGCAAACCGCTCGTAGCACGGGACGTATTCAAGCCGTGATGCAGAATCGCCGGTTCGATCCGCGGATCCGTGCCTACCAGCACCTCATTTCCGGTGGAGCTATAGGGCAGGTAGGTTACGCAGGGGCAGACTTTTTCCTCGGGCCACACTTCGGTGGATTCCGGGATCTGATGGATAGCCCGCTGCTGCTCGATATGGCAATACATACGTTTGATCAGGCACGATATATTCTCGGAGCCAACCCAGTATCGGTGTACTGCCATGAGTTCAATCCTCCAGGTTCCTGGTATCAGGGCAATGCGATGGCGTTATGTATATTTGAGATGTCTGACGGGTCCGTGTTCAACTATCGCGGATCCTGGTGCGCAGAAGGTGTACCCACATCATGGGAAGCAAGCTGGCGCGTAATCGGTGAAAAAGGAACCGCCATCTGGGATGGTCATGATGACATCTATGCTGAGGTGGTTGCTGCGCAAAGCCTGGATGCCGACGGCAAACCATCCTTTTTCCAGCCAAGTGAGCGGATTGAAGCGGAACTGCCAATCATGGAGAAAACAGGACACCATGGCTGCCTAGAAGATATGTTCGCTGCACTGGAATCCGGCCGACTGCCTGAGACCGATTGCAGTGATAACCAGTTCAGCATGGCTATGGTCCTCGCATCCTTAGAAAGCGCACGCACAGGCCAGAAAGTATTCATCGCCGATTTGCTGAAAAACACATAACAAAGCGCCCGAGTTTTCCAATTAAACAAAGCCCAAACTGCAATAGTTTAGCAGTTTGGGCTTTGTTTTTTTACCTACTCCCCTTTCCTATACAAGGTACAAAAAAAGTTTCTGATGAAACGCGACGTAGTGCAGGGAACGAAATCGATTCTGAAGAAGCAACGCGGTCGCCTTTATCACCGGATTTCGACTTTACAAAAGTCGATCAGGAAATCCGGGGATAACAGCGATCGAAAGAACGATTCGTAACCGAAACGGCCGCTTTACGAGCAGTAAGAACTCTTTTTTTAAATGTACCATTTATAGAATTCCTTTTTTCATTGCCTTATACACCAACTGCGAGAACAGGCTGTTGGACCAGGCAAACCATGGTCTTGTGAACGTGCTGGGATCATCGGCATGGAAACCCTCATGCATATATCCAGTACCTGCATCCGTGTTCTCCAGTAATTCAATCATGGCCAGCATTTCCTCGTCATTGTCTGCGGTCAGACCCTGCATGGATAACGCCATGTGCCAGATGTATCCCGGCGGGGTGTGTGGGCTACCGATCCCTTTGGCTGCCTTCCCTTCATAATAAAACGGATTTTCCTTGCTCAAAATGAATCGCCGTGTGTTCTGATACACAGCATCCTCCACCGAAGCATACTCCATATACGGAATGGACATCAGTCCAGGCGTACCCGCATCATCCATCAGACAAAAGTTGCCGAAACCGTCCGTCTCATAGGCATAGATCTGCCCATACTCTGGATGACGATAAGTACCGTACAGGGAGATACCGTGCCGTATTTCTTCTTCCAAACGAGCCATCCGGCTTACCAGTTGTTCATCCCGGAACACCCACTTCGCGATCTCCCCCATCTGACGCAAGGTTACCGCAGCGAACATGTTCGCCGGAATATTATAATGAAAATCACAGGCATCATCACTCGGACGGAATCCGGACCAGATCATTCCCGTATAATTCACGGGCATACCCAATCCTTCATTTCGCAGCGTATCATGGGCTGGACAATTACGACGCATGAACCGGTAAGGTGATTGCTCTGTGTGATGCTGTTCTGTCTCCCATAGTTGTACGATATTCTCCATCACTTTCTTGAATCGCTCATCGAATATGTCCGTAAGTTCCGTCTCCCGCCAATAGGTATAAGCCAGCTTCATGGAGAAACATAGAGAATCCAGCTCAAACTTCCGTTCCCATACCCACGGTGACATCTCCGTCTCATCATTGGCATCCCAATGCCATCCATTCGCCGTTTCATTGAATGCGTTGGCATAGATGTCCATATCAGCGTAGAACGTATGACGTTTGATCAGGCCTCCAATGATACGTTGCAACTTCTCGTCATCCTTCGCAAGTGGAACATAGTGCATGACCTGCTCTACGGAATCCCTTAACCACATGGCGGGAATATCTCCTGTAATTACAAAGGTTGTTCCATCATCGAGCAGCTTTGTAGTCGTTTCCAGCGTATTGGGAAAACAATTGCGAAATTGAGCCAGCAACCTCGGTCGATGTTGCAAACGCTCGTCCGCTTCAGTCAGAATATCCTGCACAGCTTGCGGTAATTCCAGATGCGGCATAGGGATTTTTGGTAATCTGAACTGTTCCATGGATGTTGTCTCCTTTGAATTGAGGTTTTATGTATAAGTTGATAAAAGATTATTTACACTGGCACTACGATGACAGAACAACTTTCCAATCGCTGTTATCCCCAGATTTTTTCGATCCCCTTTCTCAAGGGGAAATCTGGTGATAAAGGCGCACGCTTCGCTTTGTCAATTTTTTTCTGTCCTCTCCGTTATCGTGTAAATGATTAGTTCAACATATATAGATTGGTTTAGATTGACTATATGACCCCAACTCTATTGTTATTTTTGTTATGATAAATTATAATAACAGTATTATTTGTAAGTGTACTGTGTCAGAAGATGATCGTCAAATGAAGGAGTAATGATATGTCACGCAAAGTATCCATTCAGACGCTGGCTGACCAGCTCGGATTATCCAAATATGCCGTCTCCCGCGCACTCAGTGGCAAGACGGGTGTCAGTGAAGCCACACGTGCACGGGTACTGGAACTCGCCCGGGCTTTGGGATATCGCCAAAGTACGCCGGGGGCTACTAACAGTTCTACTGCCGCAAACCATGCAGATCCGTCCGATCCCCCGTTTGTTCTCATATGCATGAATCAGCTTAACCGCGGTGAACCCCACTACTGGCAACGTGTTCTGTCAGGCATGATCTCCGCTTGTAATGAGCGTGGTTGGCATCATGCCATTGTATCTCCCTCACTCGGAGTGACGGACGAGAACACCTCTCCCGAAAAAGCTATTGCTCCTCATTTGGACTGGGAACGTTGTGCAGGAATTATTGTCATGGGTGCTTTTCCTCATACGGTTCTGCAACGCCTCTCTCAGACGGGTCGGCCTATTATTCTCGTAGATCATCAGGAGCCGCTGCTGAATTGTGATACGATCAGCCACGATAATCTGGAAGCTGGCATCACCGTGGCTAGATACCTATTGTCTATGAATTGCCGACGGATCGGACTCATCACAGATGATGGGCGTGCTGCAAGCTTCGCGCAGCGGAAGATCGGGATTGAGTTGGCCTTGAATCATTTCCATGTGGATACCAGTCATACGACCAGCTTCAGAGAATGGAATATTCCGTATGAGAATGGGGAATGGGTCAACCAATTGGCTACCACCATTCAAAACATGCCAGATGATGAACGTCCCGATGCCTGGATTGGTGTTAATGATGATATTGCTTTGCAGTGGATGCACAAATTACAGGAGATGGGCATCTCCACACCTAAAGATTGCCTTGTCATCGGTATTGACAATGTACACTCTGCCGTTACGTCTTCCCCGCCTCTGACCACAGTTAATCTGTGTAAAGAGGAACTCGGACAGCGTGCGGTTGAAGCTTTACAACGCCGGATTGAACGCCCGGGGACACCGAAAGAAACGGTTATGTTATCGACTACGTTGATTCCAAGGGAATCGGCATAATTTGGAAATCATAAATAAGATCTCTTGGATAGAAAAATTTATTAGTTACTTGCTTCCAACCTCAAATTGAGCCATACGAAAGAGGCCCCGCATATCATTATGCAGAGCCTTTTTTGTATACCTTATATGCCTATCTATACATCCAGAATCCAATCCAAAGATCAGTACTTATGCCATCCATTCAGAGCTTCATTTACTTCATGGCTGTTGATTAAAATAGATGTACTAATCGTTATTTCAGCCAAGGCAGACTATTGTACGATGGAAGGTCCACTTCCCAATTCACATCACGATACTCTCTATCGACTACGGTTCTTTTCAAAGTGAATTTTGTACCCTTTTCTTCGTTAAAGCCACGAATCTTCAACTGCAGATCATCTTCAACGTATTCACCGTTATTGTTAGGCTGATCCGGATAACCGTTCACTTCAACAGGATACTCTTTTCCATCCGAATCTACTGCAACCCAGCGATCACCCATGAAAGCATTTCGGAACGTCCCACTCCCCTTTAGAACTAGTGAATACCCTTCCTTTACATCAATCTTCGGAGGATCATACGATTCCATCAGTGGCTCGTACTCAAAATCATAAAATAATATTTCATCTCCAAGCTGTTCAAATTGTGCAAAAGTATAAAAATTCGTATCCTTACGCCTCTTCTCCAGATCAACTTCCACTGATTTCTCTTCCTTCACCGGGAGGGTGTAACCATCCAGAATAAAGCGAATGTTCTTCGCATCTACCGTAACAAATGCAGGGTCCCATGTCTCAGATAACTTCAACGGTCCACCATTTCTTATGTCACTCAGATCTTGGAGCCGAAACTTGGCTTGACGGGAATCTGGTCTTATCCCATTGAAAATTCGATATTCATTTGTTTCAGGAATCTCAAGATGGTAGATGATACTCATATAGCTCGCCCAATCCTCATTAACTTTGGCACGAAGTTCATCATCCAGACTCACGTTCAGGTCAAGCCGAGTTCCGTTAGGGGTTCGAACAAGCTGTGTCATATCGAGCTTCAGTCCTTCTGGCGTCGTATAGGTGTTATTCATGGAATTTTCAACAGCCAACGATTTGGCTTTGGTCATATCAATGCTGAATTTAAAACTCCAATCCACCGTAACGTCTCTTTCCTCATATGACTCTGTCGCAAAATTATAAAACAATCCTACTTTTAAATGTCCTAATTCTCCACGCACGAACACCTGATCAGGAATATCTTTGTCAAACTGAAATACAAATTTGTCAAGAGAGCCATTGCTTATTCTGGTATCCCTTGCAAGGGTCGCAACCTCTCTTCCCGTTTCATCAGTGACATGGATTCTTCCCATTTCAGGATATAAAATTGACATTCTGGTTCCATCAGGTGCTGTTTGTTGCAGCCTCATTACAATCTGAGAACGATCCACCAGTACATCTTCAATCTTGAGCTTGTATCCTTTATCTTCAATAAGTAGATTCGGATTCACCACAAGTCCAAGAGGCTTAAGACGTTTGTAATCATCAGCCAAATATGAATATTTCAATGCTTCAGGCACAGGTAGGTTAGGCAATGGCAGACGATCCACAGCATTTACCGCGGGTTGTGCTGGCTCTGCTGTTCGGTCAAAAGCAAACCAGGCCCCTCCGGCAAGGATCACAACAGCCGCTGCGGCGATTCCAGTTTGGCGCATCCAATGCGCTCTCATAGATTTTTTCACGAATGGATGCTCGTCTTCCCCACTTTCCATGGACACCTCATCCAGCTTCTGCATGACCTTAAGCGTAAAATCCGCATCCGGCTCCTCTCGATACAGATGCTCTTCCCACAACCGATCTTCATCCTTTGAAATAGGCTTCATACGTGGCTAAACCTCCTTTGCGTTCCATTTGCTTCCTCAGCATTTTTTTCCCGCGATAAAGGGCATTACGCACTTTGGTTGAACTCAAGCCCGTAACATCCGCAATCTCTTCATAGCTCAACTCGTTTGTGTACTTCAGTAATAACACCAGCCGATACGAATCAGGCAACTGTTCGAGATGTCGATATATTTCACGCTGCATCTCTTTATGCAGCACACGTTTCTCCGGTGTTTCATTACTGACAGGTTCGATCCCCTGATCAACCGGAGACATGACGGGTTTCTTTTCCCGTATAAAATCCCGCATCCGATTCACCGCAATGGTGTACACCCACGACGAGAAACTGCTTCCCTCCCGCCTCGATGGAAGATATCGATAGATACGAATAAACGTATCCTGAGCGAGATCCTGGGCATCCGGATGACTCGCACCCATTCCGCGCATGATGCCGTAGACTTTATTTTTATATCGATCTACTAGCACAGAGAACAACTGCTTATCTCCTGCAATAATGCGCTCAATAAGCTCTTCCTCCGGTATCTGTTGAGTCATGTAATCCCCCTTCTCTACAGCTTCCATGCATGGTTCTGTACTATATAGACGGAAGCCGTTCCCGAAACCTCTCACTTTATCCAAAAAAAAGAATTCGCCCTCATCTGCGAAGCCGACAGGATGAACTCTGCGTACCAACATTCTGTGATTGTCGCTGCACATTCTCTATAGATTTCGTGGTAGCCTATTACTGCTGCTATCTTACCTCTCCTGTTTTTCTTCCTCTTAATTCTCCCTGTTCTTGTCCGCAACAAAATCAGCAAGCTGTGAATAGATCGCCACAATCTCATCCATCGACATGCGCACGAGTCCACTGGATGAAGGAGCGACGAATTCCTGAATTTCCTTGACGACCGGGTCATCCTGGAATCCCCATTGTACTTTGGCACGTTTGCTGTACTGGGTGTACACCCCTTTTCCGACAAAACAGGCGATGTCCGGTCGGTATTCCTCCAGCTTTTGCCGCAAAATCTGGCGTCCTTCTGCATATTCTTCCTTCGTAATATCTTCCATACCTTTAGTGGGCCGGGCCACGATATTGGTGAATCCGTACCCCAGCTTCAGCAACTCTCCATCCTCCTGTGCATCATATAAACGCGGGGTTAATCCCGATCGTTCAAGGATGCGCCAGAACCGGTTTCCTTTGTAAGCATAATGATGACCCGTCTCTCCAGACGTAATGCTCGGATTGAAACCAATAAACAATATCGATAAACCAACATCCAGATGATCTGGAATCATGATGCAACCCCTCCTGATCTTTTTTAGCCTATTCCCACGTTCGGTTGTGTATAAAATGATATAATAAGCAAAGCATTTTCGAAATCGGATTGAAATTTTCATGAAAAAGGAAGCTGAACTAATGATTGCAGACATCATGCTTGAAGTCGTCCTACCCGTTTTTCTACTGATCGCCGTCGGTTCCTGGATGCAAAAGGTGTTCAAGCTGGACTTGTACACTCTCGCCAAAATCAATTTCTATTGTATTACCCCCGCAGCCGTCTTTATGAGCATGTATCACTCGGATATGTCGGGCGAACTGCTCGGGACTGTGACATTATTTTACGCAATCTATGTATTGATTCTCTATATTGTAGGTTCTGTAGTTGCGCGCTCACTTAAAATGAATAAAGGCATGAAGGCTGCCTTCAACAACAGTATTATGCTGGATAACGCAGGCAACTATGGACTGCCCATCAATGCACTGGTATTCCGCGGCGATCCCCTCGCCTCTTCCATTCAGGCGCTGGTCATGTCTTTGCAGGCATTACTGACATTTACCTATGGCGTGTTGTCCATTCAGGGCGCGAAGCTCAAAGGTAATTACCGTGCGGTGATTATTGGATTTCTCAAAATGCCTGTTCCGTATGCACTCTTGCTGGGGATTCTGTTCCATATGTGGAAGGTTCCCTTGCCTACGTTCCTGTCCATGCCGCTGACCTATGCGCAGCAAAGTATGGTCGCTGTAGCGCTGCTGACACTCGGAGCACAGATTGTAAAATATCCAATTCGACTGTATCGTCTTGATGTGTATATTAGCACATTTTTGCGTCTCCTGATTGGCCCGGCTATCGGGATTTCGATTGTGCTCATGTTAGGGTTGGAAGGCATCGCTGCACAGGCACTCATTATCGCTTCGGGTATGCCGACCGGTGTCAACGCATCCATCCTGGCGGAAGAATACGATAACGAACCCGATTTTGCAGCCCAGACGGTGTTGATTTCAACATTGCTTAATATCATTACGATTACGGCACTGATCTCTTATGCCAAAACGTTCTAGATGGGGAATGTCCATAAGTACATCCCTCCATTAAGACCCAACTAAAATTTACAAGTCCACGCCCCCTATAGGTGGTTGTGGGCTTCTTTGTTTATACTCTTCGTCCCATTTGCAGGAACAAAGTCTTACGAAAAGCATTTATTTAACCCAACCAAAGGACTGTTTTGCGCGTCAATTCCTTATTATCCGTTGCGAATAAACGTTTCGACCTTTAAAATTAGTGGGTAAATATTTCACATCGTTTCATTTTTGATATATACATAATCTGTAGAAATTCTTAATTTTATCTTCCACGAGGTGAATGTCGTGACCAGGATTATTGTACCGCCTGAGCAGCTTCAGGCAATCTCCAACTAATTTGCTCAAGCTTCGGAACATAGTCGTAGCATGATTAACAATTTAAGCAGACATATAAGTACATTACAAAGCCAGTGGTCAGGAATCACACAGGAGCGTTTCTTTCAGAACTTTCAGGTGGCACATCGGCAAATGGAAAGATTCTCTAGCTCAGTCTCTGCGATTGGCACGGAACTACATACGATCGCAACTCGTTTCTCCCAAGCGGATCAATCTCAGGGGCATGGTGTACAGACCAATACAAGCCAATCCACTTCCGGGAAAGATGTAAAAACGACACTATCGGATATATATGATCAAGGAAGTCAGTCTTGGAATATAGTTAATGGAATTCATGGAAATGTAGGCCTGATTGGAACAGGATTATATTCTGCTTTGGCTACGTCCATGGTACTCTCCAAAACGGTTCATTTCAAAGTAGATCCCCGGAACTCTAGCCGTGCCAAAGTCCATAATGCCCCGTGGGTGAAGGGAAAGGGGAATTCCTTTCTGAGTAACATGGCACGTAAACTGGATAAACAATTCCGCAACCCGGGACTGGTCATGAAAGGATTAAAAGGCTTTGATCGACTTGCAGGTAATTTAAAAGTAGGTGATATCGGGCTTGGTTTCAACAAAGCCAACAGCTTCAGTCAATGGACCCGCAATGTTATTGCCGGTGTGAATAAAGGTCAATACGGTATGAAAATTTCCAAAATACCTACAATGATAAGCAAAAAACTGTTCCCTATCAACGTAGGACTTAATGTTTGGGATGAAGGGGTCAAAGCGGTCTCCAAGTATAAGGAAGGAACATTAACCAAAACGGATCTCGCCGTATCCACATCGAATATCGTGATCAAGTCTGCCTCCGCAGGAGCCGGGGCTATTGTTGGCGGGACCCTATTATCGTTCGCCGGGCCTGCAGGAACAGCAGTTGGAGCTTATGTAGGCGGAGCCATAGGTAGTTACGCCGGAAAACATATAGCCTCGGCGGCTGAAAAAGGGATTAGATGGGTTAGTAAACTCTTCAAATAAATACTTAGGAGGTATCCATGCAGTTCGTTACATACCAACGAAAATATGCAATACGTCATACGCTGATATCTGCTCTTTTTATCATAGCTGGACTTGTCTTGATTGGTGATGTTATCTATGGTGACAATAGCGTTCTGCAAACCTTGTACTTTACTAGTGCGGCATTCTTAAGCTTTTGGTTTGTGGGACGTCTGTTGATCTGGAACATCACGAGAATATTTGGAACAAACATCTTATTTTCCTTCGACCTGTCTGGCATTAAGACAAATGCAGGAAAACAGTTATTTTGGAAGGATATACGCACCATTGATTTCGTAGCACCGGGACTAAACAAATGGATTCAGCCTACTCCATCCTATTACTTATTCAAAATGGTTGATGGAAAAAGCTATAAAATATATACGTATAGTCTACTGAAACATCAGGAAAACGACATTCTTAAAGTACTTCGAAAAACCTGGAATGAGCACAAATGACCTTATAAAAAAAGTAACCTGAATCTAACAATCTACATAGAAAGTAGGCGGTTAAGCTCATGAATAAACGACTTGTTACCTTATCCATTGAAGAATTCGGATTTGCGCTGGCCACAATTGGCGCAGAGGACATTGCAGCCGGTCTCCTAAAACCGATGTATGGCGAGTTATCTGAACAACACTGGGAACTCGTTCTAAGGGCTGCCTCTCACGGTCTTTTATCCAAAGGACTCATCTTGCATATGGAAGATACCGAGATAGAGATCGAGCCGGAGTTTCTGAAGATGCTTATGCATTTTGCCCAAAGCCGCAGCATGATTAGAGCGTACTCAGACAGCCTTGAACAAGAAAAGGTATTAACTATTCACAAAAGTACAGATAACAACGATACATACCTCTATCATTTGGCAGTGGATCAACGTGTGCATTTGTTCACCTGGACAGAACCTGAGGAATGGGAAGAGGAATTGTTCCGATTTTACATAGGGCAACAAAAACCATTCATTGATCAACCTACTCAGTTCACGATAACGGAGGAACAATGGACTGTCCTGACGAACGAGGAAAACCGTATTGTGTTAGATAGATTCATGGACGATTGGGAGCTACCTCTAGAAACACGCGAGTTATTGAAGGTATGGCATAACTCTTTTGAAGCTTCTGGTCGTAGTGTGGATAACCTCAGTATCATCAATTATGCCGAAGATGTAATTCCTCTGCCTGATCAAGCTCTCCTGCTGCTTCATACCGAACAAGGTATCTGGAGCATGACTAACAGAGATTCCACCAGCGAAAATGATTCCAACATCGAGATTGACCAGCATACCAATTCCTCCTTTCGTAAACAATTGCGAGAATGGATCGATCGCTTCGCGGCCCCTGTCTCCCATACTTAAATGTGCAGCACATGCAAAAAAAGTCCAAGAGCCACCACCTTTGGTCTCTTGGACTTCTTCCATTATTTAACCCATGAACTCTCAACTGCCTGCTCATCCTACTTGTCATGCAGCCTGCCATAGGACTATGATTCAAACGTCGTTCGTTCCGGGAACTTGCCGCCTTCCCTGAATAAACATCGTACCAGTCGCTGCGCGGCTCGGTTAAAGAAAAAACTCGGGCTTACCCCATCCACCTGGACAGGTTCCAGTTCCCTCACACTTTCCTTGATCTTATTCATCTCAATGAGCCCCATCTTTCGCTCATTCGGTCCGAATCGATAAATAACCTTCTCATCGTCCTCCGTCTGTTTCACCAGCAGAATCACGGATGCCATACAGGTTACCCCCTATCGTTACGTTATGAGATTCCATTAATCACTTGCCTACTATAATTATTACCCAGATTCTAGGGGAAGGATATAGGACTTAAGTTAGTTATACCTAAATTAAATATCCTGATATAAAGATTCTCCCAAATGAGTCGTTAGGCTTACTAACCCCCTGCTCACGCTATCCTTTTGGATAGTCACTGTCATGAAAGTGCGTACTGCCCAAGTCGTTTTTCTCCGTTTATACTTGCTCTAAACTTATTTTGAATTCCAAAGGAGAGAACCATATGACCACAGCTCAAATCTATAGCCACGGTGTCCCGTGGGAAGAAGCATTTAACGTTGCTCAGGGATACAGCATTAACGGTATGATCTACATTGCAGGCCAATTTTCGCATGATATGCAGGGAACGTTCATTGGTGTTGATGATATTGAAGCACAGGTCCGCCAGACACTGGATAACTTGGATCGTGTGCTCGCAGGATTTAACGTGACCAAGTCGAATATTGCTGAACTGGAGATTTTTTTGGTTCACCCGCAGGAGCATCTTGAGCCATGTGTTGCCGTGTATAAAGAGTACATTGGTACTCATCGTCCGGCTGTTACGATGGTTGGGACATCGGGTCTGGCATTCCCTCATCAACTGATTGAGATTCGCGCCGTTGCTCATACCAACTGAGCCCAGGTCATGTCAAAAGTTACAGCACCACGTACACAGGCAGGATAAGGAACTTTCTTTAACGAAGTTCATGCCTACATAAAAAAGCAGGTTGGGATTAGGTCCCAACCTGCTTTTTTTCTTAATCTTATTCTTTCATCTTCACTGTCAGCGTATTACCGGATGAAGTGAGGGATGCTCCAAGCCCTTCTACCAAAACTCTGAGTGGAATGTATGTTGTTCCCTTAATTTCTTTGGGTGTTGCCTGTAAGGTGACCTCTTATTCCCCTTCACTCCACACCTCTTGTAATGCCAAACGGAAAATCCGATCCAATTCTTCAAATTGAATGATTTGCTCATTATCCATCTGGCCAGCCAGTTGTTCAAAATACTCGATCTTCTCCGCCAAAAAAGTCTGGATTGCGGGCAGCTGTGGCTCCAGATCCATTTCCTCGCCTGCCTTTTTCCGGCGCAGCAATTCATGAATCTCCGTATACAGCGATGTATTTGCAGGGACAAGTTCTTGCACCAGCTCTTCAAATGCCATCGGCGGCATCTCATCATAACGTTCGATCCAGCCACAAGCGAGTAAGGGACGTAACACATAGAAATACTTTTTAATTCTTACTCGCTCACCTTGTAAATAATCCCGATAATTGCCTTTTGCCATATTCAGATAATGATACATGCAGGACTTGGGCGAGAAGGTCAACGGTGAAAGTGCACGGATATGCTGTGCCACGTTATACTGTTCATCATACTGAATAGGGGATTGCAACCACTCCAGCAGTGGTGGATTGGATTTGCGAAACAGCTTCAACGCCTTGCGCAGATCCCAACCATTGATATCCAGCTGATCACTGATTGGACGTTCGATAACATCCCTTCGATCCTCAATCGACAAGTACCATTCCAGCGGTCTCACATACAGAAAACGTACATCATAATCACTGTCCTGAGAAGGAAACCCCCACGCCCGGCTGCCTGATTCACAGGCATAGATAATCCGTACCTGCTCCTCCTGTTCAATCTGCTTGAGCTGCTGTCTAATCGTATCTTTCATTTCTTCATGAACATAGGTCATGGTGCGTCGCCTCCAATTTCGCCTAACTAAATTTCCATCGCTCTCACCCGGTTCGCGAGTGTATCATATCCTGCTACAGTCTCGGCAATATACGTTAATACCGTTTCACTCCAACCATAGATGTAAAAGGTTTTGCCATCCCGTGGCGGTACCATGGCCTGCTGATAAGGTGCTATATCCACAATAAATGCCTTCAGCTCCGGATTCATCATCCGGCGATATCGCTCAAGCTCGGCATATAACGGGCTGCCTTCATTCTGCTGTTCATCGGTGATCATAATGATCTGATCCACTTTCTCTCCGATATCCCGAAGTTCCCGCACGGGTCGACCCGTGTCCGTTCCACCTTGTGCGCGAATCCGGTGAGCCTGGGAAAGAATACTTTCATCCATCTTGGGACGAGCATCTTCAACCATATGGTCGAATAACCAGAACAGCGAATTGCCTCGTGTTTGTTTATAAAGCGCCAGTGCCAGTACCGAACCAATCCGTAAATAATCTCCTTGCATGGAACCGGAACGATCCAGGAAAATAGCAGTTCTTCCCGGGAGCGTTGGCAGATTGCCAATCGATAGCTCCACTGCCTGCCGCAAAGCATCCCGCAACTCTTCCCTCGCAATCATTTCATACGCACTGGCAAATCGGAATGGCAATATGCGCGATTTGCGCAAAGCTTCCGCATCCGTTAAACGACGTGTAACAACATCGATATTTTTCGATTTTTCAAAAACACCTGCCCGATCCATTGCATTCAAATGGCGCAGCAACGCAAAGGTCGGCATCTGTGACATTAACGCCTCCCACACCGTACGTGTCGGTTGCATGATCGAGGTGACCACCGAATACGGCAGTTTACCTTTTTCGATCAGATACATCCGACTTGCCGGGTTTGGGGTAGCTTTCAGCTTTTCAAGCGCCTGCAACTGCGGAAGTTCCGTAAGATCCACCTCGTGTCCGCGCAAATAACGGAACAAGGCTTGCTGCTTCAGATCGATCGGCTTGGGGTGTGCTGTAGCGATCATATCGCCCAGACTGTATCCACGCCCGCGTCCGTTGTATTTGATCGCCCAGTATTCGCTGATCCCGTTCAAAAAGAGACTCACCTGACGCTTCACCGCCCGGCCGCCCTGCCCCCGACCCAATCCTCTCAGAATGGTCAGAAAATCAGCCAAATCAGCCGGTGTCTGTACCACTTGGGAGAATACCTTGGCAAACTGATCCACATCCACTTTGGACAAGAGTGCCAGGCCGTATAACGGCTGTAACCGCATCAAACCTTCATGACGAGCATAGACCAGCGCCCGCGCCATAAAGCCTGCATCGACCTCAGCCATCTCCTGATGACTGACCATCGCGTCGTCCATCAGCTGCTGGGTATCTGCATAGAACGTATTGTTCAATGTATTGGTCATCAACATCTGTATATATTGTTCCTCCACCAATCGCTCATAGGCTCCATAGCACCCATGATTACGTGTCGTTGGCTGAGGTTGATTGAATAATTGTTTCGCTCTGCTCATCCCTCATGACCTCCCGGTGTGAGTCTATTTACTGTTCTCTCATAATAAAGTGTTCCGAGGAAATAGGTGGGAAGGTATAATACCCGCTCTACCGCTGAGCTACACCGCCATGAACGGCGGCGATTGGATTCGAACCAACGACCTGGTCGATTAACAGTCGAAGTAACCCTCCCTGGCGCCTCGGAACCTTGATCCACAGTGCTTGTTGTTGCCCCGCTTCACATCCTCATTATGCCTCACACATCTGCACGCGAACATGGCGAAAGTATGACGACGACTGAATTTCTGCAATGGAGGCAACCTTCATAAGTTTAAAATGAAACCTGACACTCTTCCTGCTACAATGAAGGGATAACAAGGAGTGAATGTGCATGGCAAGAGAGAGTTTTGACAAAGAAATTCAGTTCTTACGCATGTTATCCCTGACAAGTGGTGCATATACCCGCAAACAGTATGCCGAGCGGCTTGGCATATCCGTACATACCTTTGATAAAACCAATCGCAGGTTAAAAGAAATCATGCAGAGCGTCACGGACCAGCGTTCAGGTGCCGAAGCAAGCCGGGAAATGACTGATCTTGTCCGCTTCCAGTATGGAGAATCCGCGGAACCTATGCTGCTCTTCCTCTTCCGCGCCAAGTCGATGAAAGAGACTGAAGTTCAGCGTCTTTCCGTCCTTTTGCATACCCTACAAGATACAGCACTGACCGCGATGGAACTGCTGGACGCCTGCTGTGCTAATCTGCCGGAAGATCTGGCGTTACCTGACGAGAAAACCATTCGCTCTGATCTAAAATATCTGGAAGAGGTTGGGGTTATTCGAAGAGAGCCGGGTGGCAGACCCTATCGTTATGCTTTACAACAAGATGTCCTTACCGAATTAACCGTGGAGGAACAGCTGGAGTTGTATGATTTTGTGGATCTGATGGCAAATACCCAGGTTCCTTCCGTACAGGGGTACTTATTGCGGGACAGTCTGAAGAAAGCCATTAGGGCAAGTTTTACGCAAGAAGAAGCTACCGAGCCCTATATCTATAAGTATCACTATTACTCTCGTATCCTGGATGAAGCTCATCTCTACACGCTGCTCAGTGCAATTCGTCAGCGCAAACGTGTGCAGTTCCTATACTATTCACCGAAAAAACCATCCAGCTACAGTTCACAGAATACGAATCCACGCTTTGAACGTGAAGCCGGTGGTCGATCCAACCGGATCGTGCCCCTTGAAGTGGTCTATGACCATCAGTATGGTCGTTGGTATGTCATTGGATATCAGGGCCGCCGCGGCTTTGTGAAATTCCGCATGGAGGGCATAACACAGTTGGAGGAACAAGATGCAGTAGAAGAGGAATACATGCTCGAACTGAAGCAGCAGTGGACCGACATTAGTCGCTACAGTTGGCTCGTGGATACGGGAAATACCGTGACGGTTCAAGCTCGCTTTTTCCACCCGGAGCGTGGTCAGCGCAACTTCATTCTGGATCGGGTTCGTCTGCAAGGTCAATGGGGCAAAATCACACCCGAAACGGACCATACCTTTCTCTACGAAATCCAGGTCAACGGTACCACTGAGATCAAACCGTGGTTACGGAGTTTTGGCTCAAGCTGCGAAATCATCGCACCTCAGAGACTACGCCAGGAGATGATCAAGGAATGGAAGGAGATTGCGGAATATTATGAACCTGTTCGAGAAGATGTTCAATTACCAGATGATGACACGACTGAATGAAACCGGACTGTTCACCTGGACCTCACAGGAACGTGCCTGGCTTCGCATGATGTTAAATCACCCTGCTGCAAGAGAAGCCCTGAACCCTATAACGTTGGATAAAATGCACAACATGTTGAATAGCGAGCAGGATCTGAACCTTCAAGATTACCTGACTGAAAAAGCCAAAAGTGAGGAAAGTAGTGTCTCTCATCCACTTCTTAGACCGTTACGACTAATCATTCTTCATCGCCAGGGTTTTCGACTGATCGGTCGCGTCCGTAACGGACGCACAAGTCAGGATGAATTTGGTTTTCCGTATAAACTGGAGTATTCCATGGTCAAAAAAGAATGGTACGTGCTCTGGTACGCGCCTCGCATCGACAGGCTCATGTCCACCAAGCTGCACAGCATCGTTACCGTGGAAGCCCAATCGGTTGAGCCGAATACCGTTTCGGGTTACACTGCCCGAATTGCTGCAATTACGGAGAAGCGCAAAACGACCATCACCATTGAGGTTCTGCCCGAGTTCAATCAGGAGTTATCCCGAATCCTCTATGCCTTCTCCTGCTTCGAGAAACAGGTCGAGTACCTGGAAGCCGAGCAGATGTATCGAATCGAGCTGACCGTTCCGCGGAATGAGATGGATTATGTCTTATCCAAGATGCGTTTTCTCGGCAAACGGGTACGAATTGCCGATCACACGATGCTGCGGGAGCGAATGTCTGAGACAGCCGCCAAGGCATTGGCCCGTTATGCAGAAAAAGATTCTGATTTACATTCCGAACACTCCAATGAGGTTCAGCACCGTCAACGCGAGGAAAAACCTTTTGCAAAAGCCGATGGGCATTGATTGGTAAAAGCGGGTTAACCCTAACCTATTGCTCAAAAATAAATCCGTATACAAAATAAAGGTCTGGATGATCTCATCCAAACCTTTTTTCCATACATGCGCCTAAACTAGGTTCCCCCACTGCTGGCAGCCGAATTCCGTCTTTTATTAATCGCATGTACGCCCATGACTACTGCAACTAATTCATATGTGTCCAGTTGTTCCGATTGGTTATCTAATACAAATGCCCCTGAACTGAACCAGCCACTGGTGCGGCGGAAACTTGCCACGATGCGGCCGCCACTGCCACTTATATCATATTCTTGCGAAAATGCTGGAGCAGACACATCATACGTACCGCGCGATCCGGCATCATATTCATACTTTTTGCTGAAGAAGCTAAACCTCGCTCGCAATACACCCAGATGTCTCCCATCTGCTGAAGTGATATCCCAACGATTGGTTAACATGCGGAATTTGCCGCTGCAAACCAACCCCGAGTTATCTGATACATCAAGCGAAGAGCCAAAGAGACTTTTCAAATCCAGATGCCCTGCCTGTTCCTGATCCGGATTCATAATCTCGGTGTAACCCGCGTTAAAAAAATTATCTCTGAAGTAAAGTTCCATAACCCTTTCTCCTTTCCCTTACATATCCTTTCGTTCTTTATAAACACCATCTCACATCGAACACACAATATATCTATATTTACGTATCTTTAATGGGGTTTGATTCAAAAATCAGATCATCGCTGGATGTAAAAAACGAGCAACCCTGGTTGCTCGCATTACGTTCAAGTTATCCTGTCATCAGACTTCGACTTTTTTGTTGTTCAGGTAAATGGTAGCCCACACCAAGATGACCGCCACAATGACTTCAAATACAATGCTTCCCCACATGCCGTCCGACCATAATACACCATTGGCTGTGATTGCAATACCTGTACTGTCTTCGGTGTACCGGAACATCTCATTTGGATTGAAGCGTCCTGTCATAATCATATTCTCCAACCAGCCAATCAGATTAACGAGGACTAAGAATGCGACGATTCCGATCCATGGTCCCGTTCTCCAACGGAAGCTGCCCGCAATGGAGATCGAAAGAAAGATGATGACAGTCATAAATACGATAACCCAAGCGATAAACAGCAACAAACGAATATAATCCGAAACTTGCAGACCGGAAAAATCAATATTGGTAACCATGTTCATTCTGAGTTTCATGGAGATATAGATGTAGGCATGAGTCGTAAATATAATAACTAATCCCAACCCGCAAAGAGCTCCAAAGATCAGTGGAGACAACACATGTGTTAGACCTGTTACGGGTAAGAGACGGCGATTATAAGAGCGGATATTGGACGTGTATGTTTTAATCATTTTCACATAAATCGCCACACCTACTCCAACATAACCCATAATGCCAAGCACAACCCCTGTGACCTCAGACATGAAAAGGGAAAGCGCCACTTGCGCGATAATTAAAATAACCAGCCCAGCCAGCAGTGTATTCCAGTTCCTTCTAAAGTCATACTTCAATAATGTCATCATTCCGCATAGACCTCCTTGAACATCTCATCCACACTTTTTCCATACTTCAGACGGAGCGTTTCCACTTCCTCCCGCATCACCAGTTGACCTTCACGAATGAAGACAACTTCATCAAAAATCCGCTCGATATCATTCACCAGATGTGTGGAGATGATCAGACTGCTGTCTTCATCATAGAATTTGACGATCGCATCCAGAATCTTGCCACGCGCAACCGGGTCTACTCCGCCAATCGGTTCATCCAGGAGATACAGACGAGCCTTACGGGATAACGCAAGTGTTAGTTGCAGTCGTTCATTCATACCTTTCGACAGATGCCGTACCCGGTCACTCTCGACAAGGTTCATGAACTCCAGCATCTCCCGTGCCTTCTCTTCATCAAAATCAGCATAGAAATCGCGGTAGTACGCAATCGCATCCCGCACTCTCATCCATTTCTCGGTTAATGGACGATCCGGCATGAATGAAACCAGCGACTTCGTCTCCAACCCAACAGGCTTGCCTGTGACTTGAATCGTACCACTGCTCGGATGCAGCAAACCTGCAACCAGCTTCATGAGCGTGCTTTTGCCACTGCCGTTGCTCCCCAACAGACCTACAATTCGGCCAGGAGCGATATCCAAGCTGATATTACTGAGCGCTTTCTTACTGCCATATGTCTTGTTAATCTGGTTCAATTCAAGGATGTTACTCATGCGTTGTTCCTCCCTTTCCTTCCGCAACGGCATCGGCCACGATGGATAAGATATCCTGCTCTTCTATCCCCAGTTCCTGCATTCCGGTTAGAAACCGTTCCAGCAACTCACTGGCCATCTCTTTTTTGATTGTCATAATCTTCCGCTCCTCACTGGTCACATATCTGCCCAACCCCCGTTTGGTTTCGACCACTTCTTCCCGCTCAAGCTCCTGAAATGTCCGTTGTACTGTATTGGGATTAATCTGTAATTCAGCCGCAAGTTCACGAACCGAAGGAATTTTGTCACCTGCCTGAAGTGTCCCGGTTACAATCTGTCTCTTGATGTACTGCATGATCTGCAGATAGATCGGTAAGTTGTTATCAAATTCCATAGTCACAAAGCTCTCGCTCCTCTCTGTACTGGTGTGTTAGTTACATAGTACACTAGTAATATAGTGTTGTAAAGCCCATTTGTTATAAATATATATTCGCTCAGTTGATGAGCAAACTTTGGTTATCAATATAAATGCAAAAAAAGAGCAGATCATGAAGATCTGCTCTGAATAACTTAGTCATCTTATTTCACACGATATCTAAGGGTACTTTGCCTTTAGGTGCAGGGAAAGCCTCATCCAACTGGTTCCGTTCCTCTGGTGTCAAAACGATATTCACTGCTGCTGCATTATCCGCCACATGATTCAGCTGTACCGCCTTGGGAATCGCCAGCACATCTCCGTCCCTGATCACCCAGGCTAATGCGATCTGCGAAGTTGTAACTCCTCGATCCTTCGCAATCTTCTGAATGACTGGATGCTCCAACAATTCACTGCGAAGTCTGCCCCCCTGAGCCAGTGGACAATACGCCATAACAGGAACGTTACGTTCCCGCATCCAAGGGAGCAAATCATGTTCAATACCACGCGAAACTGCATGGTAAAGCACCTGATTCACCATGCACTGAGAACCCTCCGGCAAACTCCATAATTCCTGCATATCCCTTGTATCCAGGTTTGAGACACCCCAACGCAAAATTTTACCGGATTGCTTCAATTGTTCCAAGGCCCGGACCGTCTCTTCGAGCGGTATTCCTCCGCGCCAATGGAGCAAATACATATCCAAGCGATCTGTACCAAGACGCGCGAGACTACGCTCACAGGCTGTAATCATCTGCTTGCGATCTGCATGATGGGGATATACTTTGGATACGAGAAAAACCTCATCACGCAGGCCCGAGATGGCCTTCCCCGTAACGACTTCTGCCCCACCTTCTGCATACATCTCTGCCGTATCAATCACGGTCATTCCCAGTTCAATACCGGAACGCAGTGCCCGTACTTCTTCTTCCTGGCTGGACTGCTTTTCTCCCATGTACCACGTGCCTTGTCCTATCGCGGGCAGGGCAGTTCCATCCGGAAGCAGAATCGTGCGTGTCTGATCACCATGCAACATCTATATTCCTCCATTCTGAAGACTCGATGGATATTGACTCTAACGACGATTATACGAATCATAAATCAGGTTATCACTCACATGTCTCCAGTGGCTCATCATCAAGATATACAACTGGTCCAGTGGCATGGTGAGGCTACTTTGGGCAACGCTGATGGTCGCATCAACCATATTGCTGTTGACCGTCATTAATTTGCGTTTCATCCCGTTCTGACGATCCAAAAAGGCTTTCTCGTCCCGCAATTTGACCCCAATCATTTTCTGTCCCATCAATTCATACATAAAAATATTCTCAACGTCTCTCCAGGCCACTGCCCCTCCTGCGGTATAAGAAGATGCATCCACAAATCCATCCTCATCGATCACAAAAGAAGGTTCCTTCTTAATCATCTTTACCAAACTGTAGCAGAAACATAGCCCAAAAAATAAAATGGATAGAAATCCAATCACACCCGAGAGGATGGAACCATTCGTACTTGAGGAACTATCAAAAATCAAAAAAAATCCGGCTGCCACAAAAAGTGCTGCCCCTGCCGTAAGCCACGCCATTCGTTTCCGGTTTGGATATTCTACATGCTGTTCATAGGATGTGCTCAACGTGACGTTCCTCCTTCACTACGACTGAATCATACGCGTTCTATATAAACGAATGGTTATAAACCAAATATCCGAATGTAAAACAGAATTGCATTGTCCATTAAACCAAATTCACGAAGGTTAAACATTAAATTGAGAGCATTTTCATCATTTCTGCGCTTATTCCACATTAGGATTCGTCATCTTTCGAGCAAATCCTTTTAACACATCTATATGAATTGAACAAAGAATGTTTGCACTGACCACTCCGATGACAGAACAACCTTCCGATCGCTGTTATAAATTCGCCCCTCCTTCATTACACTTATTGTCCTGTCCCATGCTTTCCGTTAATATAAATGGAAAGGTTAGGAAATTAGCCGATTCTAATTCATGGTGGGAGGACAAACAATGATGAGTCAGCGCGGCATAACATCGGAAGATCTTTATCACATTACATGGGTTAACGATCCAACTCCGTCTCCTCAAGGCGGACAACTGGTATATGTAAGCCGGAAAACGAATGAAGCACGTGACGGTTATTGTTCTCACCTAAGACTGTTGCATCTGGGGAGTCAGAAGGACAGGCCCTTTACCTCTGGAGAGAAGGATCACTCCCCAGCCTGGTCGCCGGATGGGTCACAGCTTGCTTTTATACGAGAGGTTGAGGGAAAATCCCAAGTGTGGATTATCGCAGCTGATGGCGGAGAAGCACAGCAAATCAGTCACTTGAAACATGGCGTCAGTTCCTTTCTCTGGTCACCAGATGGCCATACCCTACTTGTGAAATCATCCGTGGATATGAGCGGAGAAAACGAATTAAAACATACAGATTCCAAAGACGATGGCCCTAAACTGCCGCAAGAACATGTCGTGGACCGAATTCGAATGAAATCTGATGCAGGCGGATTATGGGACGGAAGACGTTCCCATCTCTTCACCATCTCGCTAATCGACGCAGAAGCTATCCCTGTAACTACAGGTCATTATGACGTTGGCGACTACGCCTGGTCACCGGATGGATCATTCATCACATGGATCACGCAAATGCCTGAAGAAGGCGAGGAACATAACGATTACACCCTGACCAATCATGTGTACCTTGCCAAGGGAGATGGAACAGATGTGCAGCAGTTGACCCCGGAAGGATATACGTTCAGCCGACTGACATTTGCACCGGATGGACAATCCCTGGCCCTGCTCGCCAGTGACCGTTCTTATGGAAATGCCACGCTTGTGAAGCTATATACTCTTCCTATATCAGGTGGTGAACCCGTATGTCTGAGCACGGATTGGGACGTACAGTTAAATCACAGCATTGTTGGTGACATGCGATCACATCTGACAACTACAGGGCCTGTATTCAGTCGGGATGGTTCATCCATCCTCTGTCTCGCGACCATTCATGGTAGTGTACGCATCGCCAAATTCGCACGAGACGGCAGCAGTGCCGAGTATATATTGCCTGACGAGCAGGAGATTTATCAATTTACCGAATTGGAAAACGGACGGATTGTTGCCGCTGTTGCCAATACGCGCAATCCTGGTGACCTCTATATGTATGAACAACCGGAAGATTCCGGTGTAGAACCGATTCAGCTTACCCGCAGCAATCCACAGCTTGAGGATGAGATCCATCTTAGTGCACCCGAGACCTTCTGGTTCAACGCTTCGGATGGCCTGCGGCTGCAAGGGTGGATCATGAAACCTCGTGGCATGGTCGATGGGGTCAAAATCCCGACCATTCTTGAGATTCATGGCGGCCCCCACATGATGTATGGTTTTACATTTATGCACGAATTCCAAATTCTCGCCGCACAAGGCTATGCTGTTGTGTACATCAATCCACGCGGGGGACTTGGATACGGGCAGCAGTTTGTAAACGCCTGTCGCGGAGATTATGGCGGTGGCGATTATCGCGATCTTATGGAGAGCGTGGATTACGTCCTGTCCCAGTATGCGTTTATTGATGAATCCAGACTGGGCGTAACCGGCGGCAGTTATGGTGGCTTCATGACCAACTGGATTGTTGGGCACACCGATCGCTTCAAAGCCGCTGTTACCCAACGTTCCATCTGCAACTGGCTATCGTTCTATGGCGTCAGTGACATTGGCTATTTCTTCACGGAAGATCAGATTGGCGGTAACGCGTGGGATGACACGGAAAAACTGTGGAAACATTCCCCACTCGCTTATGTCGGCAACGTGAGTACTCCGCTGCTCATTTTGCATGGCGAACAGGATCTGCGGTGTCCGATTGAACAGGCTGAGCAATTATACATTGCGTTGAAACGCCGAAAACAGACCACTCGACTCGTTCGTTTCCCAGGGGCCAATCATGAATTGTCTCGCGGAGGTCATCCCCACTTAAGGGTACGCCGTCTGGAGCATATTGCCGGTTGGTTTAACGAATACCTGTAAATAACATCAATTTCCTGAGAAGAATAGAACCAGATATGAATTCAAGCATAAAAGCCGCCCGTTGGAATCTGTTACGATTTCAACGGGCGGCTTTTGGCACTAGCTTTTAAAAACAGAAGAATACGGATCATTATACTTTGAACCACTCAAGCAGGATAATATGTGGGCGTGTGGTTATAGTCGTTGCTTACTCTTCACCCCACACCACGGTAATTTCATTCAGATCGTTGTTGGTCGCAGACACAGAACCCGTGATCGTTACGGCATATTTACCATCTTCACGACCCACGATGCTGAAGCCGTCTGCCTGTATATCCTGAGTATTCTGAGTCAAGTTTTTGGTCTGGTAGTAGTCTTTGTAGGATGTTCCAACGGTTAGCAATGTTTCTTTGGTTGTATACGTGAGCACTACTTTTTTATTGTCGCCGTCTACATTGCTCTCAACGAGACTTGTCGCCTTCGCATCCTTCGGTAATGGGAAATCTGCTGGCAGATACTTGGACTTCACACCCTCAGCCTGTGTGTTCGTGCCTGTTGAGGGTGATGTTGAACCGCTGTTGCCTGTGGATGTCGACCCACCGGAGGAGCTTGAGGAGCCGATGCTCACTTTATTGTTCTGGGAATCATACTTCACTTCGGTCTTCAGTGCATCCGCAATCGAACGAACGGGAAGATATGTACTGCCCTGATATGTAATTGGCGCAAGCTTTTTGCCCTGGTCACCTGTCGGTATGAATTTCTGTCCGTTCACTTCGATGGCGAGTCCATGGTTCAGATAAGCTTTGATCGTCTCCAGTTGTGTACCTGCATATACGCCTGCCGATCCGGTCAACACCATGCCGAACACACTCGCAGTAATCAACCACTTCTTGTTTTTCATCCTATTGCCTCCTGAGTTCAAATGTCAGCCTTTTACATAATACGATTAAAACGATCGCACGATTTACGCCAAAGACTCATATCGTTATGCTCATCATGTATGGGTACAAGCTTATTCGGATAACAGCCCGTTGCTCCCACCAAATGTTAGCAATATAATAACATCTGACAAGAGGTTGTAAACGATATATGAACAAAACAGGACCACGGGCGTACAAAAATAGTCTTTGTTGTATGCCTGCTCTTCTCTGGCTCGTTAAGTTGTTCTTATATGAATAAAGTCCTGAATTCCGGACCATACATATGAAGTTCTACTTGCACGTACAACAGTTGCGAAATGAACTGATATATAAGATAATTATTTGTCAATTGTGGTCGAGGGAACGGAATTCAAGGGGGATTTATTACGATGAATAATAACAGTACATTTGATCAGTCTATTAACCGGATCTCAACCGGATCAGAGAAATGGGATGCACTTGAGGAGATTTTCGGCGTTGCTGATGCGCTTCCGATGTGGGTAGCCGATATGGATTTTGCTGCTCCACCTTCCGTTATTCAGGCCCTGAAAACACGGATGGAGCACGGAATTTTTGGTTATACAGTACGGACTGAGGCGTATCATGCAGCTGTTACAGGCTGGATGGAACGGCGCCACAACTGGAAAATTAACGATGACTGGATCGTATTCACTCCCGGTATTGTGCCCGCGCTAAGTATTGCTGTACAACGATTCACAGAACCGGGGGATGCAGTGGTCATCCAGACTCCGGTGTATGCTCCCTTCTATGAAGTCGTACGTGGTCAAGGCCGTGAACTGATCACCAATCCTTTGGTGGAGAACAATGGTCATTACACGATGGATCTGGCACAACTGGAATCCAGCTTCCAGACCGGTCGGGTCAAAATGCTCATTCTGTGCAGTCCTCATAATCCGGTTGGACGTGTATGGACTCGCGAGGAACTTGAAAAGCTTACGACGCTGTGTGTTCAATATAACGTACTGATGGTTTCAGATGAAATCCATGCCGATCTTGTTCACCAGCGCGGAGCTCATACACCGCTCACCCTGATCTCGGACGCCGTCTCTGATCTAAGTATCATCTGTACGGCTCCAAGCAAAACGTTCAATATTCCTGGCCTCTGCACATCCAATATCATCATTCCTAATGAAAAATTACGGGAATCATTCGCGCAAGGTGTGAAAACGATGGGACTTGCCGGTATCAGCACACTGGGGGCTGTTGCAACCGAAGCTGCGTACAATGGAGCCGAAGAATGGCTGGATGAGTGTCTTGCATATATCCGCGGAAATATGGCGTATGTTCAGCAATATGTTGCGGAACATATGCCAAAGATCAAAATGCATTTGCCTGAAGCAACCTATCTGTTATGGATGGATTTCCGGGAGCTGAATATCCCACATGCACAACTATGCAACATGCTGCTTCATGAAGCAGGACTTGCTTTCAATGACGGGAGCTCCTTTGGAACAGAAGGTACAGGGTTCATGCGTATTAATGTAGCCTGTCCACGTTCCACGGTGGAAGAGGCCATGCGAAGATTATCTGTGTTGCTAAGCAATATGTCGGACAAATAAGCTGTCAGTTACATGGATGTGCGTTGTGAACAGAATGTGTACTGTTCGATAAATGAAGAATATTGGTCAAAACGGAAAAGAGGTGCCCCGTAGTCAAGTCCATGACTCACATTCATGGTCAATGACTGCACAAGGGCACCTTTTTTTTGTATTCAATCCATTTAATAATTATTCAAAACATAACTAAAGTTACAGTAACATCGGCATCGGTGTAATCCTGTCGCACAACCTGTTCAGCAAATCCCGATCATGGCTTATAATCAGTAACCCCAGATCACGCTGGCGAGCCACTTCCATCACGGTATGCCAGATCTGTGCCTGCGTTATTGCATCCAGCATCGTTGTCATTTCATCTGCGATCACATAACGTGTCGATGTACCGAGTGCTCGCGCCACACAGAAACGTTGCAGCTCTCCACCGGATAATTCACCAGGTCTGCGGTCCAACCAAGTCTGCTGAATACCCAATGCTTCGAGCAACTGCTCATCCTGCACAGCCGCCTCCTGGAGTACACGACGCATCCGCCAGCGTGGATTCACAGCTTTCTCCGGGTGCTGGAACACCAGTTGAACCGGACAGACTCCTGTACGAGGGAGTGGTTCTCCATCCAGAAATACTTGCCCTGCCACGGGTTCCGCATATCCTGCAAGGATCCGCCCAAGGCTTGTTTTCCCACAGCCACTCGGCCCCCATAAGCCAACGACTTCGCCTTGTTGTATCTGCATATTCACCTGCTGAAACACCCACGATGTCTGATTATAACGGTAACTTACATCCTGCGCTTCAAGTGACATGGAAACACCTCACTTCTCCGCCCCGCATCTTACGAAGCTGAGGACGTTCTTGGGTACATGCGGCGGTTGCTGCGCTACATCGGGGAGCAAAAGAACATCCTGTCGTGATCTCTTGACCTGCCAACGGCTGTGAGCCTGGAAGTGGCTGAAAACCATTCTGCGGTAACGCATTCCAGAGGGCTTTCGTATAAGGGTGACGCAGGCGTTCTCCAATTCCCGCAAAATCATCCACCTGCGCTGTCTCCACATTGGCACCCGCATAAAAAACAGTGATACGATCGGCTGCCGTCAGGGCAGTTGTGACATCATGGGTAATCCATAAAATGCCTGCGCCTTGATCTGCGAGTTCGCGGAATTGCTTCATCGTCTCGGCCAGCACTTCGGGATGAATGCCTGGTGTCGGCTCATCGGCAATGATCAGCTTGGGCTGGCCTGAGGTCGCTGTCGCCATCAACACCCGCCTCGCCATACCTCCGGACAACTCAAACGGGTATTTCCCAACTGTTCCCCGAGGTAGATGATACCGCTCCATCAGCTCCTGCTCCGTCTTTTTCACATGGGATCGATTCATGAATCTGCGCTTGCGTCCCACATCCCGGCTTACCGGCTGAACTTGTCTCCCCACCTTCATCAGTGGGTCCAAATAACTGACGGATTGTGGAATCAACATCAGTTTGTCTCCACGCAGTTGAAGCTGCCGCTCCGGGGTCAAAGGCTCGCTATTGTAGCTAATGCTGCCTTCCAACCTGGCATTGGCAGGCAAAATGCCCATGATGGCCTGCGCCAGCACACTTTTACCTGATCCGCTTGCACCTACAACAGCCACAATCTCGCCCTCGTTTATGGAAAGATCCAGATTCTGAATGACATACGTCTGTTCGTGTCCAAACCAGCCGCGAGCGCGCCGAAATGACACCGACACTCCCTCAATATCAAGCAGAGCCATATTCACCGCACCTCCCTTGAATTCCCTGTACCCGTCAACGTCTTGAGACTGTTGCCCAATACATCAAACGCACGAACAACCAGCAACAATGACAGTCCCGGGAAAAAGGCGAGCCACCACATGCCAGCAGATAAATATCTCATCGACTCTGACAAAATAATGCCAATGGCCGGTTGTTGCGGGGACAACCCCAGCCCCAGAAACGTAATGGCTGCCTCATGCAGAATCGCATGGGGAAAGATTAGCAGCACGCCCACAAACAGTTGCGGGACCAGATGTGGCAGCATATGCTGCACCGCAATTTGTAACCGCGATTGACCTAACTTATGTGAAATCTGAATGTATTCTGCGGATTTCAGTTGAATCATCTCCGCTCGTACAATCCGGGCCAGATTCGGCCAGTGAGTCAGCGCAATCGCTGCCGCCACTCCTGCCAAACCTCCCCCAAATACAAAGGCCAGCATAACCAGCGATACCAGATGAGGTACACTCAGGAACAGGTCGATAATCCATGAGATTACCCGGTCAGCAGCCTTGCTTGAAGCGGCAGCCAAACCCAATAACATTGCGATTAATCCGCCACCACAAGCAGCAAGTAATCCCACTTGAATGCTGGTTGCCAATCCTTTTAACGTACGCATGAACATATCTCTTCCGAGCCAATCTGTGCCAAATGGATACGCCCAGGTTGGATCCAGATTCCGATCCATTAATGAGGTTAGGGTAGAACCAGCGGGTAGCAGCCTGCCCGTCAACCACACGAGGACAATCCAGATCATCGCAAGGCTTCCCCAGATTACCGCTCTTTGGCGAGGATTGCGGAAATTTTGGTCTCTGGCACCCGCATAACCTTTTCTTGTTTGACGTGTTGTTCCTGTTCCTTTTCCAGTCTCAGCTTGTAGTAACCCCGGATTAATGTTGAGCCTTACCTCTTGAGTCGCAGTTTTCACTTTTGGTACTTGGGATGTTTCTGTCATCTGCTCAGAGGAGCGTTCAATCGTCTGTTTCATGACATCAACTCCTCCTTCATCCGCGGGTCGATCAAGCGATACAGAATGTCAGCCACCATATTACCTGTAAAAACAAAAATTGCACTGCACATCACAAGTCCAAGCAGCAGTGGAACATCACCGCGCAACCCAGCCTGAACCGTTGCCTGACCCAGCCCAGGATATGAAAATACCTGCTCCGCCAGCACAGCCCCGCCGAACAGTTCACTGAACGAAGCAAACTGCAGCGTGATTGCTGGCAAAACAACATGTCTGAACCCATGTCGACGGAACAGCTGAAATCCACGCTCACCCCGTGCTCTGGCAAACAGAATATAATCTGACTCCAGCACATCCGTAAGCTTTTGACGGGTATGCAAAGCGATGGAAGCTACCCCGGTCAAACTGAGGGTTAACGCTGGCAGAATCATATGAATAGCCCGATCTCCCCAGGTCACCTGATCAGCCGACATGCCTGCGGGTACTCCAAGGCCAACCGGGAGCCATCCGAGCCACACCCCAAATACCATCAGCAGCAACAGCGCAATCCAGAATACCGGCGTGGAGGCCAGCGTATAACAATACCAGCAGATCAGGCGATCCAGCTTCGAACCCCGTCTCATGGCAGCAACTACACCAAGAGTGAAACCAATAATGCCAGATAATATCCAAGCTACAGCCATAAGCGCGACAGAATTCATGAACCGTTCCTTGATAATATCCGCTACAGGCTGTCTGTAGATCATCGAAGTTCCCAGATCTCCCTGAATCAGCGCTTGTCCCCAGGTCAGCAATCGTTCCATGGGAGATTCATTCAATCCCCAACGTTCTTCGATTAAACTGCGCTGTTCGGCACTTACCCTGATCATGTCTCCACCAATATAAGCTTCGATCGGGTCCACAGGAGAAAATTGCATTAATATAAAAGACAACACACTGACTCCAACCAATAGAGATACAAGTCGCAACACTTTAAAACCAACAAATCTGGCCCATCCATTCCTGCCCGTCATCCAATCTCTCCCCAATTCAGGCTAAAGCTACCGCTGTGCTTCTTATTTCGTGCTGTTATCCCAGGACCATTCCTCCAGATTGGATGTCACCGGCCAGCCGTGACCATGGGGATGGATCTGCTGCTCGCCAATGTTTAGTCCATTCGTAACCAGATACAGATGATCTATATTTACGAGCCACGCCCAAGGTGCATCCCCCTGATAACTGAAACCTGTTGTTCCATCCCATTCCGCTTTCTGCCAGAAGGGTAAAGCCTCTTCCTCACTGGTGGCCTGAAGGGCCTTCTCCATCCATGAATCCACGACAGGATTGCTATACAGTCCTACATTGTAATATCCTTCTCCCTTGTGGGTACTGCTATAGAGATTATAGGTTTCGAGTGGGTCATGACTTCCCCAACCAAATAATACAGCGTTGGAGTAAGCCATCTTTTTCGTCTCTTCACGACTTTTGCCTTCCACATTGATTTTAATTCCCGCCTGGGCAACCATATCCGCAGTAGCTAACGCGAGAGATTGTCTTGTTAAATCACCTGCAAAATAAAGCAGATTGAACTCGGCCTTCATGCCGTTTTTCTCGACGATACCATCACCATCTGCATCTACCCAGCCACCAGACGCCAGAATGCGCTTCGCTTCTTCGAGATTGGCATCCGTAAATACAGCTTCTGCATTGCTCCAAGGCAGATCATCACTGACGGAATACGCTGGGCGACCGTACCCTTCCAGTACACCCTCCACCAAAGCCTTACGATCAATCACAACATTCACCGCTTGGCGAATCGCCAGATCGGATGTCACATCATTTCCTGCGGGAAGCCCATCGCCAGACTTGGCACCAGCAGGCTGCATCGGGAACATGATGCCCCGGTTATCTACGGTTTTTACAGCCTCTAATGTCATGCCATTCACCTGTTGTTTGCTAAACGCTGCCGGGATCGCAGCGATATCCACCGTACCTGCCTGTGCAGCGGCATAGGCCGCATCTTCATCCAGATAGAGGAAGGTGAGTTTATGGAATGCAGACTTGTTACCGTAATATTCTTCATTTGCTTCAACGATGGCCTGTTGTCCTTTGTCCCACTGAACCAGTTTGTACGGTCCCGAACCGACCGGATGCTCCGCATAATCAGCGCCATAGGCGTGTTCAGGCACAATGCCAAGGGTTGTCAGCAGACTGATGAATGTAGACTGCGGCGATTTCAATGTAAATACGACCGTGCTGTCATCGGGTGCCTGCACATCAGCCATATTGGTCAGATCAATCACGGACCCACTCTGAGCAGCCGTATCAAACGTAAATTTTACATCTTCAGCCGTAAGCGGCTCACCATCAGAGAATTTTACATCGTTCCGAAGTGTAACCGTCCAGGTCAGCCCATCTTCACTAACGGAGTATGCAGTTGCCAGATCGTTAACCAGTTGCAACTTGGCATCCCGCTTCAGCAAGGTACTCTGAAAAAGTGGCGAACCATATTGGCCCCATCCAGTTGTCGGATCAAATCCACCTTCCGGCTCGGTGCCCACAGCCAGCACCAATTCGTCTTTGGTGGGGGTCGTCCCCGGTTGTTCGTTCTCTGCTGATGATGATGCTGTCGGCGCTGCGCCCTGTGCACAACCAGTTAATCCAATGGAACATATAAGCAGGATGCCTAATCCTGTTCTAACATTTCGTTTTCCCCATCTCCATGAAAATCTACCCATTCTGGTCGTTCCCCCTCTAAAGTTGTGCTGCACTCACTTGTTGCGTGTTACTTTTTAGAGAAATTGTAGCACAAAAACTTAAACACATGTCAATAAAGTTAACTTCGAAATCCAATTTTTTTCATATATTTGAATCTATCATTGAAAATTTATATGAACGGTCAATTGTTGCGCTATATAAAGTTAGGTATTATAACAATAAAACAAAAAAACAGACGATTGGCATCTAACCAATGGTCTGTTTTTTAGGTTCACTATATGTTTAGTTACACTCATATTCATCTTAATCTGCAGAGCGATGGTGATGATGACTGTGACCATGCTGACCCGCACTGTGATTGTGATCCAGACTTTGATCCGGATTGTCATCTTGATCAAGAATCTGAGCATGAGCCAGTTTATTGAGTTCATCCACATAAGTTACAGACAACTCCGCATACAGTACCCCTTTTTGCACCTGAATCTGTTGATGCAGATGACGCAATCGTCCCAGGTTCCCCCGTACTGCAATAACCTCCAGGCATTGGTCATGGTTCAGGTGTACATGCATATTCGAGATGATATCATGATGCGCCACATGCTGGAGCTCCATCAGGCGAATGGGAAGATCACTGATATGGTGATCATAGACCATCACAATGGTGCCAGCCACATCCTGATCGGATTGCAGTGCAGAGGGTTGCAGTAATGTTTTGCGAACAAGATCACGGAAAGCCTCCGATCGGTTTTTGTATCCCTGTTCCTCAATATACTGGTCAAACTGCTCAATTAGAGGTGTCGGAAACGCCACCCCGAACCGGGTCAAATCTTCTTTGTCTGCCATGCTTCTCCTCCTGCGCCCTCATTTGCTTAGAGTGTACCACAGACTTGTCTGCTCATCGACTATACTGTTGCATGAATCGTACTGCTGAATGTATCGCCTGTTGACCAGCTTCAGTCTCCAGATCAAATTGATAATCATGTCCCAGCTTCTCTGACGAGTTCGAGAAAAACAAGGTTTCCACCTCAACATCAAGTCGCTTCAAGACTTGTGCCAGCTCAATTGATTGACTGGTCAACGGGTCATCATTGCCTGAGGTAATAAATGCAGGCGGGTACGCTGCTGTGGCCTGAAGCACGGTCGACATTTCATGCAGACGTGGATAGTCTTCGAATGTTTTGACTCCGGTATATGACCAGACAAATGTCCGTATGAGTGGGAAGCCTGTATTTGCTACCGTACTTAGATTGTAAGGACCACAGAATAGAAGAACCCCACGTAACTCTTCCGGCTGGGTAGCTGGTATTACATTCATGAGCTTGGCGAGAGATGGATTCGTCACCACGGCCGCAGTCTGACTTGCAATCTGGGCACCTGCCGAATTGCCTGCCAGAAATATGTTTTCCGGGTCACCCTGATACTCACTGACATGGTTCTTCACGTAGGTCAAAGCCTGATTCGTCTGGATCACGGGAATGGGATATTTTGTATCCGGTGCGAGCGCATAATTCATACTAACCACAACGTAACCCTGTTTGGCTAATGGTACGGCATAATCTGCGATATCTTCTTTATCACCCAAGACCCATCCACCGCCATGAACCCACAACACAACAGGCAAAGGTTCCGATGTTACGGAAGGATAATAGATATCCAGCGTACTGTCATTACGCCCTTTGTCTGCATAGGGCAAATTCGCAACACGAGTTACGCCTTCGGAGATTATACTGTCCTTGCTGTTCGTATCTTGATTAGCAATCTCAATAAATGATTTTAATAAAAATACCGTTATTTTTGGTGTGAATTGAGCACCAATCCCAACAAAACCTGTAATCAAGATTAGTACTGTGATGGGAATCCAGTACCTTTTACGTTTAAAAACTTTTGTCCTCTCACGTTTCGTTTCCAACTTGGACTGCAATAACTCCACCTCGTTCCATCAACATCGAAGCGTTTTTACGTCTAAAGTTGTGTACGTTGCGGAGAGGACCGGGTTTCCTCTTATTTGGGTCTTTTGGCAATTTCCTGTCTGACTTTCACATATGTAGTGGATACTTTTTGCTCCAGTGTATGAATATTTTGTTTTGTGTTTGCCCACTTCTCTGCTGCAGAAGCCAATGTGTTCAATGAGCTGAGTACACGTGACGGTTGGCCTTGTTTTGTACTCTGTTTGAACTGTTGCAATGCGCCCGAATATCGTTCTTTCGCCAGACTCGCCTGTTTTTTAGCCGTTTGAATCTGTTTCTTCGCGGAGTCAGCCCCTGCTAGCATAGCTCTTAAACGTTTTATCTCAGCGGTCTTCCGTTTACGTGCTTCAGCAAGTTCTTTTTTCTTGATCCGAATGTCTTCTCTGGCAAGCTGCACAACCGGTCTCAATGTGTCGGCCTGCGTACGGATTGCTGCACTCCATTCCTTATTTTTGATGGCTTTGGCTGCATCCAACTGTCGATTGACTGAACTATAGAGGGCGAATAGAGGTTCATATCGGGCTTGAGTTTGTTTTACCTTTTCAGTTAGAGCTGCGATCTTCTCGTCATCGGTTTGTCTTATTACTACACGTAATCGCTCCAATTCCGCGGTATTGGCGGCATGAAGTGTCTTTATTTTTTGTTCCCAAGCCTGCTCTTGAGCCTTCCAGTCCCCTACTTTCTCATATGTTTGCTTCAAGGTTAACTTGGTTTGGGTATCAGCTTTGTTCAAAACGGAATCCCAGGCCTTCTGCGCGGTTACACCAAGATCTATGCCCGCCGCCTCGGCTGAAGAAGTAAAATAGATCATGCCTGCGCTGAACAAAATCACAAATCCTATAAGTAGGCGTGAACCAAAAATAAGATGAGTCAACGATGGCAATTTACCAGGTTTGCCTTTATTTTGACGTATTACGTGACTACCACAATATCCTGTCAGAACATGAGATGCACCTACACTTGTCTCCATTGGAGCTATATCTTCTAAAACTAAATCTTCGATATGCTGTCGCCCCTTCTTTTCTTCCAGCAAGCCATGATGATCTAAGAAGTCATGTTCGCTTGATCGTTCCAATAGGGAACAACAACATGCCATGGCCTCCTGTTCATTTATTGTTTCCTTCCAAGCTTCTGTATGCATCTGTCCCTACACCCTTTCTTCTAAAATGTTTAGCAGAATCGCTAACAAAATAAGCGAACGACAAAAAAAGCACCCGCAAGTCAGGCATTTGCCTGCTCTTACGGGTGCTTCCCTCATAAGCCGTTCCATATGAGATTCGATTGATTATCAAGTCGCTCGAACCTTCCCTTTTTCTAATATATTCCATTCGCTGTATCTGGTCAAGTCGTGTCTGATTTGCCTGGTCTAATATTAACCCTTCAATCAACGGGAGAACCCTTCCCGCTTATAGTTAACAACTTATACAACTCAGCTTATTGATTGACCAGTATGGCTTTCATTTCCTCCGTCAGATCTTCTTCTTTCAGCATCATGTAGATGTTCTCGCCACGAGTTACATTCAACTTAATCTGGTAGATGGTATCTTTCTCTGTTAGATAACCAGACCGTTGACGTTTGAGCAGATCGCTAATGATTTCTTTATTTTGGGTTGCGACCTGCTTCTTGATGCTTACACTCCCATCGATATATTCGGGCTGCGGAGTCGCCCACTGAAGCGAGCCCGGACTGTTAATCTCCTGCTTCGCAAACTGAGCGGAGACAATCTCATCTGCCTGGACAAGCAACTGATCGTATAATTTGTTCTCCTTCAGCCAAGCCAATACCCGATCATAGCTAGGTTTGATCTCAAAGTTCCACATCTCTCTCGGTTGAAATGGATCTTTCGAAGTAGAGTCCTGATTCATCTCCGCGTAAGCAAAAGACTGCCACGGAGAGCGCTGTTCTTCATAGGTCTGGTCCAAAATGTCCTGTTTCAATAGTTCCTTGAACTCACGGACTTGCTCCGGATTGCTGATGTACACCTTTCGGTATGAACTTGTGGAAGAACGAATGCCAAAACTTAATGCATCTTCTTCCAGCTTATACGTTTCAAAGGCAACTCTTTTGTAATCTCGGGACTGTTTCAGAGCCATTAATTCCTGATGGAATTCGGCTTCTGGAATGTAGTATTTACGTTTCATCACTTTGCCGTTATCCAGCTTGTAGTTAATAAATACATACTCATCGTTACGCATACCTGGATTGATTGGGTCATTCAGTATAGGAAGATCGGAATCCACAATTTTTTGATGAAGAGCGATAACTGCGCCCATGTATTCCGGATCATTGGAATAGAGGTGACCGTCATCCATTATCTGATTGACACCGTTACTGTAGATGTAACGCTCTCCGCCAAGCTTAATACTTTTAACCTTGTTCAGTTCAGGTACTCGGGCAGCGTATCCATTCCAGTCGGCAATAGGGATGTACAATACCAAACCAGCGACGATACCATACAGAATCAGCTTGGGCAGCAGCCTGTTGCTCCAGATCAGCCATGTTTTGCGAATAATCATCTCGGCAACGATATAACCTACAATTCCACCGAGGATATATCCGAAGATTCCCCATCCGGCTGATCCTCTAGGAGCAATAAGCGTGAAGTAAGCTCCGCCAATCAGAACCAACGTAAACATTAAACCAAATCGGAATATAGGTTTCACTAGAGTAAACGTAACTGCTTGCGTAGCAGATTCAACCTGTCTTCTCGCATAGAGTATATAAGTCAGAGGAATAAACAGGATTGCGAATATCGAATAGATTATAAGTTCTCCATTGGTGATAGGAGAGTAACTGATTGAAGCCATGCGAAGAACAATTGACATTTCCGCATTACGTCCCAATTCATCGTACGGATATCCAAGCAAATAATGCTGGAGATGAAGTGACATAATGAACCACACGACAACAGGTAACAAGAGAAGCGCGTACACAGTAAGCCCCTGCAATACAGATTGACCAATGCACATCCCGACTGCCACAGTTAGCATGAACATAAACAGCGAGTAGATACTCATGCTCAAGCCCCACATCCAGATCGTACTGCCATCAAACAGAAAAGCAGGTTGATCCAATACTGCCCATACCCAGCCGGTAATTGCAGTTGTAATCCAGATTGGAAGCAGGATCATGGCATATCCAGTCAACAGATTAACCGTTAACAGATGTTTACGACGTAATGGCAAACTATGGAACAGATCTGAAGGCGCACCAGACTGAATATACCGAAAAAGAAAGATACCAGCCGCTACAGGCAGTGTAATGGCGAACAGAATCTGCACTTCACCATTAGCCTGAAACAGACTTGTAATCTGCTGTGGCACGTCCCTGTACTCGGTAGCGATATATAACGGAAGTGAGAACAACAATGTGATCAGGTACAAAATGCCGATCCATCCATGTTGTCTGAAATTTTGGATCAGGATGCCCCGGTTACAGAACAATCGGTTGAATATCATACCCTGCGTCCTCCATTTCGTAGATAAAGATTTCTTCGAGCGTCAGAGGCAGTACATCCAGCAGATATGGATCATGTATACGAAATTGATCCGTTACCTGTTGTCGGTTGCCTTTGACAATGTACAGGGATACACTTCCCCGTTTCTCTTCGTGCAAAATATCAATCTGTTCCTCCATGGCTTTGGCATGGTCGGGGTGGCGGAAAGCAACCTGGATTTTATGCGTATCGGCCTTCAGATCATCGAGATCCTTCTCTACAATAATTCGGCCTTTGTGCATAATCGCCACATGGTCACACAGATCTTCGATCTCACGCAAGTTGTGCGACGAGATGACGATGGTTACCTGACGCTCAGCCGCTTCCTGGAACAGCAGGTTTTTGATCTGCTGGCGCATGACCGGGTCGAGGCCGTCAATCGGCTCATCCATCAGCAGCACTTCAGGCATACAGCTAAGTCCCAGCCATACTGCTGCCTGACGGCGCATGCCTTTGGACATGCGATGCAGCTTGCGTTTTACGTCCAATTTGAACACCGTCGCCAGTTGCTTGAACCGTTCCTCATTCCAGCGCGGATATACGGAACGATAAAATGCAGCCATCTGAGTTATGGAAGATTGCGGAAAAAAGTAGGGCGAATCTGCCATGAAAATGGTGCGGCCTTTGAGTTCCATATTTTCATAAATCTCAGCATCCTCAATACGAACAGTCCCGCTATCCTGACGGTAAATGCCAGCTATCATTTTGAGCAGCGATGTCTTGCCTGCCCCGTTGGAACCGAGCAAACCATAGATCGATCCCTTATGTATGTGCATCGTTACGCCATCCACTGCCTTTTCCTGTTCAAATGCTTTGACGACTTGATTCAGCTCAATCATGAGGCTCCTCCTTCTCTATACGGGCCATCGCTTCCTCAAACAAAAGCGTCATATCCGCTCTGGTCAAACCGGAATACGAAGCTTCTGCAATCAACTTCACCAGAGACTCTCTGATCTCATCTCTCATGGCTTCATTCGGATGTTCCACTGACGATGATACGAAGCTCCCTTTTCCCTGCAAAGAATAAATGTAACCTTCACGTTCAAGCTCGCGATACGCTTTCTGAATCGTATTTGGATTCACAGTCAGCTGCGTGGATAACGCACGAACGGAAGGAAGCTGCTCGTCGGGCTTTAGAATACCGTATACGATCATTTCTTTGACTTTGTCCACCAGTTGCTCGTAGATCGCCTTACGGCTGCGTACATCTAATTCGAACATCCCGCACCTCCTTTCTGTACATGTGTGAAATAACTTATCGGTTAAAATAATGACTGTATCTGAGGTGTATGTGTAGTTATCTGGATGTTAAAAGGCGTTACCTGAGCTGTACAACTGTACGTATTCAACGCTTAGGTGTATTAACTGTACTACTATTATTAATACAGTTAATTCGAATTGTCAACTGTTAACTTTGACTTCTGGTTTTATACGGAGTACGTTAAGAAGGATAGTCTATATGGTATATTTGACATATCGTTTTGGGCTGGAGAGCAGGTTCACTTCGGTTTAGGATGGGGCATGATCAAGGTGACATTCGCATGAGGTTAGGTGACACAGGCTTATTGAAGCGATATGACTACCTGAATTGATACGCCTACTTGAAACGTTGCGGTTATTTGATGTGGTACGCCTACCCGAGACCTTTGCTTGACGCTTTTGATAGAATTACATTGCAAAGGTTGTTCAGGTCTTTCCCCTTCCGTTATGATGGAGATGAACTATTGTTCAATATTCACTGTATCTTGATTACTTTTTTGTGCCGGTTTAGCCTGATTGATGGTTGGGTCTGTTACGCGTTAAATATGTTGCGCTGCGTTATAGATCTATTTTTTACACAGAAGTTGGCTGTTCAGCAGGCGGCTAAAATAGAGTTAGCGAAACTATATATTTGCTATAAGTTCGGATTTGCACAAATGAATTTGCATAAATGAGCTACTATGCAGGGGTCGAGTGTAGAATCGGCCTGTTATTCATTGGATTTGTTGGTCTAAAATTCGAAGGTATCGATATATGATTAGCGTTGATTGGGTCGGGGCAGTCTTCGGCCTTTTCAATCGCTTATCAGTTTAATTGGAGTGTCAACTTGTGCTGTCCGAACCGGGCATACATATTGTAGATATGTCTTTCAAAGGGTGGACACGGACCTGAGTAATCAAGCTGGAGTCGTCATTCTGCATATAGATTATTTTTTTTGTTTTATATATGAAAATGTCCATATGTAGTGTTCCGTCTTTCTGACAGGATAGATTGCCTTTTTAGAAAAAGTGTCCACTCTTTGAAAGACAAAATTAAGAGATATGTCTTTTTGTAGTGGACAAATATATACCCAAATTTAATTTATATAAGTTGAACTATACATGTACACAGAAATATAGAAGTCAGCCATACCCTAAAAAGTGTAGCTAAAAGCTTGCTGTAAGAAAGATACTATGGAGGCATAGTCTACGCTTCTAATACCTCACAAGGAGAATCGGCGATGAATGAACATAGGCAGGATGAAGAGAAAAATAATGAACCAAACGCGTCATTCGCAAATAGTGGACACCACGGGGAATTAACCGGGAAAAAAAACACTTCAGATATAAGTTCGATCCAAGCAAATTCATCACAACGTGTGTTAATTGTAACCGCGGTTGATGCGGAGAAAGACGCGGTCCTCCGCGGCTTGGGAGACACGGCCGCGGAACGTTTTGACGTCATTGCTGCGGGCGTTGGCCCAGCCTCGGCTGCAGCAGGAACAGCCGCTACATTGGCATATGCCGTAGCGGCTGCAAGCACAAGGGCGTTGGCGCAGGGTTCCACTGCGCCAAGCCCTTCCGATGTGGCACAGGCATCTGCCACATCTTCAAGGCCGGGGGCCCTTGCCGGGACCGGCTCTTCACCAGCCTACATGCTGGTGATCAGTGCCGGCATCGGCGGCGGGTTCCCCGGCCGGGCGGACGTCGGCTCCCTCGTGGTAGCCGATGCCATGGTTGCTGCCGATCTGGGCTCGCAGACGCCAGACGGCTTTCTTAGCGTGGACGAGCTCGGATTCGGCTCGTCCATTGTGGCAGCGGACGCGGAGCTTGCCGCTCGCCTGCGCCATGAGCTGCAGCGGGCCGGGCTCGCTGTCAGCGGAGGCACTGCGGTCACCGTGTCCACGGCGACCGGAACAGCGGAGACGGCCGCGGAGCTATTGCGCCGCGTGCCGGATGCCGCCGCCGAAGGCATGGAAGGCTTCGGCGTGGCAACAGCTGCCCAGCAGTTCGGCGTGCCAGCACTCGAACTGCGGGCCATATCCAACGCGGTCGGTCCACGCGACCGCGACGCTTGGCGCATCAAGGATGCCCTCGATGCGCTTCAGGCTGCAAGTTCCATTTTACGGGAGGTTATTACATCATGAAAATTGCATTTTCCCCTTGTCCAAATGATACATTTATCTTTCACGCATGGGTGCACGGTTTGATTCCGGGCGCACCTGAGCTCGAAGTCCGTTATGCGGATATTGATATTACCAATGGTCTGGCGGCAAATCCCGATGGACCAGATACTCCTGAAGTGATGAAAATATCTTATGCAGCACTGCCATACGTGTTATCTGACTATGCGCTGCTTCCTGCTGGAGGCGCACTCGGCAGAGGATGTGGTCCGCTGGTTCTGACAGCAAACGGTACGACCGATCCAGCATATCTGTCCGGACGACGAGTTGCTGTGCCAAGTGAACGCTCGACAGCATATCTATTATTCCGTCTGTGGGCAGCGCAAAATGTACCTGACGGTGTAGGCGAAATTGTTGTCATGCCATTCGACCAGATCATGCCTGCTGTGCGGGACGGCAAGATTGATGCCGGACTTGTTATCCATGAAGCACGCTTCACGTACCAGAACTATGATCTCAAACTGATGACGGATCTTGGTAACTGGTGGGAAAGTGACACAGGTCTTCCAATTCCGCTTGGAGCGATTATCGCACGTCGCAATATGGATGCTCATGCCCTCGCAGGATGGGCACGCGCCTCCGTTGAATATGCTTGGGCGCACCCGGATGAGTCGAGAGCATACGTGATGGAACATGCCCAAGAAATGGACCCTGACGTGGCTGCACAGCATATCGGACTGTATGTTAACGAATTCAGCGCCAACCTGGGCGATGATGGCTACGGTGCGATTACTGCACTACTTGGACGTGCCATGAAAGAAGGGCTCGTTCCCGAGTTCGATCTTGATCTGTTGCGGATCTAACTTTGCTATAATTCGAGTCAGTTTCTCTCTTCGCTATATATGTAAAGAACACAGCACATCTTATTTAGCCGAATCACGTGGTATGAGAATTCTAACGAATCTCAGACACCGTATTCGGCTAGAATTCGTTCGTTCATATCATCGACAAACTCACTTCTTCCACACAATAACGATCCTAGGATTCGTTAGAAATGGATATGTGCGTATTTTCGTCAAATAACGTGTGCTCGATTCGTTAGAGTCCTGCATAGGGTACGGGTTTACAAGCTTCTTCGCTAGCCAGCGTGATGGTCGTGTTCTATCGCCTTGTTTTTTAAGGGCCTGATTACTTCGAGTTGATAAAGGTAGTATTCAAAAGACTCACGAATTGGAGCCTCTCCTTCACACTCCCCTGCAACTGTTTCGCTGAATCCCTACTCTCCAGTAAAAGTTGTATAAGCCTTACCTAGTTTATGGTGTGGGGTTTGGGGTGTGGGGTTTTAGAGTCTAATTTCTAACTAGGCGAAATACTTGCATTAAGATTTGCTGCAAACTAGTGGCCTCACTAACCATGCTTGTGCTACACATGACACACAAAATAGAAAGAGCTGTCCCCTAACGTCAGATTCATGACGATCGGACAACTCTTTTTTTGACTTTATATACAACTTCATATTTCAACTTCATGTTCTACTTCATATTCAACTTTATATTTACACTCATATCTACCACTCTACTCGACCCAAGATCAAAGCAGAAAGAAACCCATGCAACTGCACGCTTCCCACGTCATCTTTAACCCTACTGTACTCCATCATTCCAACCCAACGCTCTCCCATTCAAAACTGCGGTCTACAAAACCAATCATCGCCTACGATCTGCTTCACAACCGCAGCCGAACAATCGCAATCATCCCCTACGATTCAGCCACAACCGTGCGGATCATGATCCGCAGCGCGTCCAGCATCGTGGGAATAGGCAGCGAAGGAACGGAAGGCTGCATCACAGCCATCTCTGTGGAGGCTGGAAAGTGTACAAATCCGGCACGAATCGGAAGCTGCTCTACTCGAATGTAATCCAGCACCCGGTACATTGTATTGTTGCAGATATATGTACCTGCTGTATTGGACACGGCAGCAGGAATACCTGCTGCGGACATGTCATCCACCATGGCACGTATGGGCAACGTGGAGAACAAACCGTCCGGGCTGCCGTCTACAATGGGTTCGTCCACCGGACGTTGTCCCTGGTTATCCGCGTAGGAGCCCGGCGGGATGTCTTTGACATTCACGGCAATCCGCTCCGGTGTGATGCATGTTCTGCCCTTGGCCAGCCCACAGGCGATGACAATATCGGGCCGATAGGCTTCCATCTCTGCGATCAGCAGATCTGCACATTCATCAAAATGTACGGGCAACAGCACTGTTTTTAGCTCAGCACCCTCCATCACTTCGTTCACAAGGGCTTCCATTAACGCTCCTGTTGGATTCACCGCATCCCCGCCAAAAGGTTCAAACCCGGATATCAGAATCTTCACCATCACACGTCAGCTCCCGTCTGTTTACTCCGATTTGTAACGCAATCCCCACTGACCCCGAATCGTGTCCATCAGCTTCATGATTTCCAGGGATTCGTCCAGTTTGATGGTATTGCTCTCCGTGCGGCCTTCCAAGATACAACGTCCCGCTTCTTCTGCCTCAAAAGCATAACCAATACATGTTCGATCATCGGTGAACTTCTCGGGCTCGTCCTGACCATTCACATGCAGATAGGCTTCTTTGCCCGCCAGGAATAAAGGGAGACGAATCTTGCCTTCCGTACCGTATATGACCGCTTCATTGCTAAGGTTCAGACGAATGGCAGCACTCAGTGATGCAGAACGTCCCTCGGAATAGGACAACAACACGGAAAACTGCTCGTCCACACCCGTCTCACCGATATTCGCCGTACTCCAGACATGCTGGGGCTGTTCGCCAAAGATCATCGAAGCAAAGGAGATCGGGTACACCCCTGCATCCAACAAAGCTCCCCCACCCAGGTCCGGGTTAAGTAACCTTCCTTCCGGCTCCCAACCGACACGGAATCCAAAGTCTGCCTGAAGCAAACGCACTTCACCGATTCGTCCTTCTGCAATCCATGCTCTGGCTTGAGCGATCGGCGGCAAAAAGCGTGTCCACATTCCTTCCATCAGAAAAAGGTTGCGCTCACGTGCCGTCTCCACCAGTTGCTCCAATTGACGCGCATTCATTGTAAACGGCTTTTCACAGAGCACCGCCTTGCCTGCCTCCAGACAAGCCATCACATTCTCCTTATGCACAGGATGAGGTGTTGCCACATAGATAATATCCACTTCAGGATCTTGCAGCATCTCATCATACGAGCCGTAAGCGCGTGCAAAACCATATTCAGCTGCAAACTTCTCCGCGCTTCCCGCTGTCCGTGAACCTACCGCTGCTTTCACCGCGTTCCCGGCATGCTCCAGATCCTTTGCGAATTGGGATGCAATCCATCCCGTGCCCATAATGCCCCAACGTACTTTGTCCCGTCCCGCTACTTCAGTCATATCGAAGCCTCCCTACTGCATATTTAGTTGAAAAGGTTCATGATTCAGATCAGGCCAACATGTTATCCCCTTTATTTTACCAAAAAGAAACGCTTACGTCAGAAAACGTTTTCGATTATTTTACTTTTATTTACGTTCATTAAACTTCCAACTCCTCAGCGCCTCGAACATATCTGTGCACATTTCAATTCTCCAGTAGATTTGCTAAGATTATCAGCAGACCAGGGCCAAGAGATCTTGTCCCTTCCCATGGTTGTAACCAGCATAATCCTGTTAAATTAACCATCACACCTGATCAACCACATCATATCCCTGTCTTACAGGTATAAAATATCTGACTATACTGCGAACGGACCCTGACAGACAAGGCAGCCAACAATTATACTCCAGCGTCTCCGAGCTGAAGGTAAGCTCTTGGTATAGCTTCCACAAAGCGCGATCCTAATTCTGCACATGTGTCCACACGGCATGATCCGGGTATATCCCCTGTTCAATCCATACAATTTTTGCATAATACCACGCGCATCAATAGGTGTTCAAGAAAGACGTTCAGGTAGAAAAAGTAGAAAAATATGATACTTTCCAGATTTCATCATGACCTAAATAACTGTTCAAACGAGAGGAGGTCGCATCGCACCATGACTACCATCCCCGGTACCGCCCACAGCAGCATGAATTCACACATGTTACATCAACAGACACTTCCCAATTCAGAAAAGGAATCCTCAACCCGGACAGGACTGGATGCCTTCCTGAATGATACCCTGATCGAACTTCGTCAGGCAGAACATATAATAACCCGAGGGAAATGGCGCTGGTCCACAACGGAGCTTGCTCATCATACCTTCATATATATGCACAAATTCACGGGCACACTGATCATGAATGGGACCGAATCCCACGTAGCTCGCAAATCAGCTTGTCTCTGCACACCAGGTACCTCAATTGAACTGACCGGAGATGAAGAGCATGATATTGAACTGTACATCATTCACTTCGATCTGTATCGGGCTACGGAGAAAACAAAAGCCAGACGCATCTACGAACGTGAGCTCAGCTCACCGGTTACAGGCTGGATTCAGGGCCCCTTTTACGGTATACAGCGCATTGCCGTGCAGCTTACACAACTTAACAACGATAATTCGCAAAAAGACTTGAAAGCACAGCTCTTCCTGACGGAACTGTTACATATGCTCTGGCCTCAAGAAAACCAGACTGACGTAGTGGCTGGACAGGATGAACCCGAACAGTGGCTCAGGTCGACCCTGCAATACATGCGCGAAAACTACATGCACGAGATCAAGCTGGAAAAGCTGGCCGAACTGGCTGACATGCATCCATCCTATTATTCACAGCTATTCAAGAGCCGCATGCAGAAGAATCCGATTGAATACATCACTCATCTGCGTATGAACCGGGCCAAGGAATTGCTGCTCACTTCCGATCTGCGTATCCGTGATGTGGCTCGTGAAGTGGGTTACCGTGACGAGTTTTATTTCAGCCGACGTTTCCGGAACCATGCTGGATATGCTCCCACTTCCTATGCAAAGCAGGTCCACCGGAATATCGTGTCGCTCTCCTACCCATACACGGATCACCTGATGACACTGGGTATCACGCCTTGTGCTGCTCAGATTCAAGGCCATCTGCCTCATATGCCGAAATCACTGGCGCTGCCCTTCCACGCTTATGAACCGTGGGAACAGGGACGTCAGGCTTTCCTTGATGTGAATCCTGAATTGATTCTGACCAAGGACAACGCAACAGCAAAAGCCATGGAGCATATTGGCGATGTCGCCCCCATCATCACGATTCCCTGGAACCAGACAGACGTCTTTGGTCATCTGCATCAGATTGCATCCATTGTAGATCGTACCCAAGCCGCGACAGATTGGCTCGATCGTCATGAACGCAAAGCGGAGCGTGCACGCAAAAAAGTGAAGGAATTGGCCGGAGATATTACCGTTGCCGTTGGCACGTTAACGCCTAAAGGTCCACGGATGTACAGCCAACGCAACTTTGGACACGTCTTTTACCGCAGTCTGCAATTGGCCGCTCCTCAACGCATTCAGACCGAACTGGCTGGCAAATCTCCCGGCGTTGGATTCAACTGGCTGCCCTTCACACCAGGAGATTGGGACGGACTGGAAGCCGATGTGCTGGTACTGGCGATTAATTCTATGCATGAAAAGGCAACACTGTTGAAAGAGATGACTTCGAATCCACTATGGAACAGCCATCCTGCGGTCAAAAACGGACGTGTACATCTCATCGACTGGCACTCATGGGTCGTATATGCTCCATATTCCATCAACATCCAGCTCGATGAAGCGCTCTATATGTTGACGAACAAACCTTCACTTTTGTAATCTAAAAAATGTCCATCTCTCAAATCTTAATTTATGCCATGTACGGGCCTGAATTAAGATTCTATAATGTTGACTAATTGATAATGATAATCAATAACAATGAAATGCGTTGTTGGTACCAAAGGAGTGACCCGTATTCAACATCCGGGACTGCCACATCGTCCATCTAATTCGAAAAAATCTGCAGTGACCGTTGGGCTGACGTTTTTGTCTGCCATAGCCATACTGCTGCTAAGTATGTTTGTCGCCATCTCTTTAGGTGCCAAAGGGCTAACGCTGGAAACCGTATGGGCTGCCATATTTCAGTACAACCCAGCTTTGACACCACATCAGATTATTCATGAGCTGCGGCTGCCTCGTGTCCTTGCCGCGGTTATTATCGGCGCTGCCTTTGCCGTTGCAGGAGCTTTAATGCAAGGTATTACGCGTAATCCACTGGCAGACACGGGCATTCTGGGCATCAATGCCGGAGCCACTTTTGTCGTAGCATTGAGCTTTGCCTTTTGGCCCGGACTGTCATATGGCTGGATCATGGTTTTATCATTCGTGGGGGCTGTTCTGGGCACACTGCTAATCTTCCTGCTTGGAATGGCAGCACCTGGTGGTCTGAATTCCATCAGACTGACCGTTGCCGGGGCCGTTATTGCAGCCATGTTAACCTCGCTCAGCACAGGCGTTGCCATTTATTTTGACCTGAGTCAGGATCTGGCCTTCTGGTATGCGGGAGGGTTTGGCGGAATCGAATGGCGGCATCTGAAGCTGATTCTTCCCGTGCTGCTCGTGACACTGGTGCTGATTATGCCACTCGCCCGGCGTGTATCCCTTATGTCACTCGGTGAAGAAGTGGCGATTAATCTCGGGATCAACCTGCGCTTGACGAGGTTTCTCGCCCTCGCAGCGGTTGTTGTGCTGGCTGGTGTGTCCGTGTCAGCAGTAGGCTCGATTGGATTTGTCGGACTCGTCATCCCTCATATCTCCCGCAAACTGGTGGGTGTGGATTATCGACTCATCATTCCGATGTCTTCTCTGCTTGGAGCGATATTACTGGTGCTCGCCGATCTGGGCTCACGCATCGTGAACCCGCCCGAGGAACTCGCGGTAGGCATTATGGTCGCTTTTGTCGGTGTGCCATTCTTCCTCTATTTGGCCCGTAAAGAAAGGAGGGCCTTGTAGCGATGAATTTTAATACACCTTCACGATCACGAGGTAAACGTTCGTTAGTCGTCAGTATCACACTGCTCTGCATTGCCATTGCCGTTATTGTGATCAGCCTGAACACGGGAACCATTCGTCTCTCCCCAGTGGCTGTGTTACAGACGTTGTTTGGTCATGGCAGTTCAGATGATCAGATTGTACTGTTTGATTACCGCCTGCCTCGCATCCTGGTCACTGTACTGGCCGGAGCAGGACTTGGTATTGCCGGAGCAGCCTTGCAAGGGATCACCCGCAATCCACTGGCGGACCCGGGTATTCTGGGATTACATGCTGGGGCAGCGTTTGGACTCATGGTGTTTGTTAGCCTGTCCTTTACAATGGACGGCTCTGTAGCCTTATTCATTCCGTTATTTGCTTTTGCAGGCAGTGTGGCTGCCGCCCTGATCATCATGCTGTTATCTTATGATCGGCACAACGGCGTATCTCCCATTAAGCTGATTCTGGTGGGAATCGCGGTAGCCGCCGGGTTCCATGCGTTGACACTCTACCTATCCCTGCGTTTGGATGAAGACACCTATTCATTTGCCGCTCGCTGGTTGGCAGGTAGCGTCTGGGGTCGGGATTGGATTCATGTGCAAGCACTGCTTCCTTGGGTGGTGTTATGTATCTCGTACATTTGGAGTCGATCCAAAACGCTTGATGCCTTCAATCTTGGAGATGCTGCCGCAACCAGTATCGGGACACCTGTTCGATCCCAACGTGTTATTTTGCTGCTCTGTGCCGTGGCCTTGTCTGCCGTCAGTGTATCGATGGCTGGTGGGATTGGCTTTATCGGTCTGGCAGCACCACATCTGGCGCGCAGGCTTGTCGGTCCGATGCATCGGCATCTGATCCCTGCTGCCGGGCTCATCGGTATGGTTATTCTGGTGAGCGCCGATACAATCGGGCGAACGATCTTTCAGCCTAACGCCATTCCGGCAGGTGTAGTGGTTGCCGCGATTGGCGCACCTTACTTTTTGTACCTGTTAGTACGAAGCAAGTAATCTTTTTTTCACAAAAACAATAAAGACATCCAAGAGATGTTCAAGGAGAATGTGACTACCCATGTTAAAGAAAAATCTTATGCTGGTCATGAGTATCTGTCTGGTGCTTGTGCTCGCAGCCTGTGGAACGGCCAATAATTCATCATCTGGTTCAGGCAGTTCATCCACAGATACTTCAAACAACAATCAGGACAACAGTGCAAGTTCAGGAGAGCCACGTATTGCCTCCATGTCGATCCATCTGACCAATGATCTGCTGTCTCTCGGTATTACTCCGGTTGGCTCCGTTATTGGCGGCGAAGCCAAAGGCTTCCTGTCCCATGTTGCTGATCGCCTGCAAAATACAACGCCACTTGGTCCGGTTAAAGACCCGGATATGGAAGCTTTGCTTGCCCTGAAACCCGATGTAATCTATCTGGACGAAGAATTCTCCGGTGATGATATTGCCAAATTCGAGAAAATTGCTCCAGTGCATGTCTTCAATCTGGATGACGGTACATGGCGCGATCATCTGAAAGACATTGGCAAACTCGTGAATCGCGAGAAGGAAGCCGAACAGTACATTCAGGACTATGCGACCGAAACGGAAGAAGTGAAATCTCTGATTCATGACACGATTGGTGATGGTACCGTAATGGCGATTCGTGTTACTGCCAAAGAATTACGTGTGTTCAGTACACGCCGTCCCATGGGTCCCATTTTGTATGAGGATCTCGGTCTGACTCCTGCCAAAGGGATCACAGATATCGATTCGACTAAACCGTATCAGGTCGTCTCTCGTGAAATATTGCCGGACTATGATGCAGATGCGATCTTTGTGGTTGTGAATTCGGATGATGAAGCTCAAACCATGTTCAAGGAGCTGCAAAACAATCCGATCTGGCAAGGTCTGAAAGCAGTCAAAGCCGGTCATGTCTACCCGATTGGGGCACAACCTTGGCTTGATTACTCATCGATTGGTAACAAAATGGCCATGGATGAAGCGAAAGAAATGTTCTCCAAAAAATAACCAAAAAAACCTCACTTTGAAATCGGAACAACGTTGGTATGAATCATACTGACGCTCTATTCCGGTCAAAGCTGAGGTTTTTTCTTTTGAATCTATCAGCAAGCTGCAATCTACCTTTTCCACTCTGCGTACTCACACTGTACAGACAACAATCTCAACATCGGTATCGGCAAAAGCTTCCTGAATAATCGGGCTGACTTTCTCCCATTTCAGTCTGTCCAACCCGCATCCTATTCGGGGCATCGCCAGTTTCGTAATACCTTTCATCACACATATGTCCCGCATGGATTCTACCGCATTCGTCAACGATTGGTACGTCGGCTTGTTGGAGAACTTTGCTTTGGTGACCAGATTGAGCGTCCGTCCTACCGGATAACATCGTCCAATCTCAAGCGGCTCTTGTTTGGCCCGTTCTTGAAGATTCTCCAATCCGAATCGCTCGCGAAACTGTACCGCAATGCCCTTGCCCATCCTTGCATCAGCTGATATGCAGTGCGCAAGCGAGTAATTATCTCCCAGTTCAAATAAATCTTGTTGTCTCTCATGGAACTGCATGGCATTCCTCTCCTTTATATCACGTGCTCTTATTCAATCTATATAGGTTGAACTAAAGATTATTTACACTGACACTACGATGACAGAATAACCTTCCAATCGCTGTTATCCCCAGATTTTTTTGATTCCTTTTTCTATGAAGGGAAAATCCGGGGATAAAGGCGAACGCTTTGCTTTTTCAGGTCTTTTCTGTCCTCTCCGTTATCGTGCAAATGATTAGTTCAACATATCGAGATCCTTATTTTACTTATTAGGCCTCTGCCAAAATACGTTGAAATGCCTTTAATGTTCTCTGACCTGCTGATCGATCATATACGGCAAATACAATGCGTTCAAAGGCGTCCTTATAAGCCTCTCCCACTAACACATCATGAAAATACTTCGCCACCACTGCCGGTTCATTACGAAATACACCGCAACCGTACGCACCCAGAACAATCGCGCGGTGACCATTCACAGCAGCCACGTCCAGAATATAACGGATGCGTTCCTTCATCACCGACTCAATCTGTAGATCATCCGCTTCTTCACGCTCTTTCACCACACCCGCATTCACCGCCGGCGCAGTAATGAATGAGGATACATAATATTGGTCCAGCAGTCTGTCTTCATCATCACGGATCACCGGAACATCCGGTGAATAGATCATATAATTTGAATAGAGACCCGATCGCTGTTTGCGATTGTATTCGTACATTTCATCCATTTGAGCGATACACGGGTATAGACCTGTCGCTCGGGCCAGACTCTCTTCCTGTGCCTGACTTCCGCCTAGGAAGCCGCCGCCCGGATTTTTCGCTGATGCAAAGTTGAGACAGACCACATCTTCTCTTCCTTCAGCTACCGTCAAACGTAAAGCAGCTCCAAGTGTCGTCTCACCAGTAACTTCAATGCGAACTGACACAGCTTCAACGTCAGCGGATGGGGCTGCCGATGAAGTTGCAATGCGAGGTGCTATAGAACGCTTTTCTCTGAGCGCGGACAATGCTGCTGGACGGTATAAGACCGAATTTCGGATGGCTTGCTGCACATCTGTACCGATCTCAACCTTGCGATCATACCCATTTACGTATTGCCCTTCATCCAAAATAGCCAACGTCTGCTTTGCGATATTAGCCCGCATAGAACGTGAATTAGAGCCACGCTTATCACTCATCTGAATCACTTCCTATATCTTCTCTTAGACGGGTCAGAATCTCACCCAGCCAGTTGGTTCCCCGCCATGTTCTTCGATTGCGAATACGCGGGTCTTCCTCCGCCAGTCCCACACCCCAGATGCGATCATCCGGACTTGCTTCCACAAGGGTCGTTCCACGAGTGGCGCGCAGCGCGGTCAGCAGTTCTTCGTTTTGTGTAAATTTGGCCCAATTCCCCTCGTAAACGATGCGCTGGCACTCAGCTTCCCATAAAGTCTGGTCGAAGCCCGCGACCTGTCTGCCCAGCTTTTTTTGTACCGAAGCAGAGCTTGCCCTCAGAATCTTGTCTGCGATGGTCTGATCGCCAAACAGCAGCGCTTTCTGGTGCATCATGTATTGCTCCGCACTCGTATATTGGACCCCGTCCACGGTAAAATCCGCCGGGTGCCACTGTGAGAACGGAGATGCCGTCCGCCAGAAATACGTAAACTTTTCCATCCTTATCCCCTCTTTACTTGATCCTCATGTATGCAATTATCCCGCAAACGTATTGAATGACATCATTCTATTTCGTTGATGCATACCATCTTCTATGGGTTCTGCCTCTCTGGATTCAATCTGTATAAACGTGAGGGTCGATGACCGGCACTGCTCGCATACTCTCCCGTCTCAATGACCCAATCGGCAATTTTGCGCCGGAAAGCGGCAGCCAGCAGTTTTTTGCCACTGATGATCTCATGAACTTTCTGAAGTGCAGTCAGTGTGAACGTCTCCGGCATCAGATTAAATGCAATATCCGTGTATTCAATCTTGGATCGCAGACGTTCAAGCGCATAATGAATGATTTTGGCATGATCAAATGCAATCCCCTGAACCTCACCCAACGTCATACGATGGCTCCGCACTTTTCCTTCAATCGTCTCTCTCGTCTCGACAATTGCCGACAACTCTTCTGTTCCATTGGTCAAAATCAACTGCAGCCTGCGTTCTGTCACACGTCCACGCTCATGGATATGGCGTTTCTCTTCCAGAAGTCGCTGCTCCACCCGAAACCAATTGGCCTCACTGGCATCATCACCAGCCTGAAGTTCCAGCTCACTGCTATCAACCAGCGCCATATAGGAACAGCTGATGACCCGTGTACGCGGATCTCGTTCCACATCTCCCCAGGTGTACAGTTGTTCCAGATAAATATCATCCAGCCCGGTCTCCGTCAACAATTCCCGCCGAGCAGCATCTTCCAATGATTCCTGCATGGAGACAAATCCGCCCGGTAACGCCCAATGTCCCAGATAGGGATGGCCGCCCCGCCGAATCATCAGCAACTGGAGTTCGGGTTCCGCGAGCTTGCGATAATTCTCCTGAGCTTCACTGCGGATCGTAAATACCAACATGTCCACGGTGACGGAAGGACGTTCGTAATTGCCAGCATCATAGCTGTCCAAAAACTGTTCTTCACTGATATGTGCCTGATCGTGATGCTCCCGGTGATCGGGGGCTTTTCCTCCAGAGAAACCTTCGTAAGTCATACTATACAAACCCCATTCTGTTATTAACAATATGTTATTAACATTTAGATAATATCAATTTATCACATCATTTTATCTCAGGTCAATATTTCCATTCCAAAAAAATGATCTGTATTCACTTGACGATATGTCAAATCAAACTTAAGATTTATTTAGTCGACTAACTAAATTTGCGTGTTCAAAAAGTTTGGTTTTCAGTACCGAGAATATGAAATGAAGCTAGAAATGGAGTAGATCATATGAACCCAGTCCAAAACGATCGGTTAATGGGACAGCTATCCGAACTCGTGAAACTGAAACGTTACAAGGTTCATGAGAAACTTGTAAACCACCCCGAGTTATACCCTGGGCAGCCCCCTTTACTGTTCCAGCTTGAACGGGAGGATGGCCAATCCCAGAAAAATCTGGCCGAACAACTTCAGCGCAGTCCTGCAACGGTAACCGTCATGCTCAAGCGCATGGAATCATCCGGTTATGTGAGACGCGAAGCAGACCCGAAGGATCTGCGCAGTCTGCGGGTATACCTGACGGATCAGGGGCGCTCCGCGCTGCAAGAATTGAGAGAAGTGATTCAGGAGTTGGAACAGCAAGCCCAGAAAGATTTTACACCGGAAGAATCCCGGATCATGTCTTTACTTGCACAGCGTATGCTCCAAAACCTGCGTGAAGCTTGAGGTAGTACCTAACCTTGATTGAAGCAGGTAAAGGTATGATGAAATGGATTCCACTTATGCATTGATACCATTTATGCAATTAAAACTGAGGTGATTTCCTAATTGTGGACGTTAAAACGATTCTTGACCCCGTATAAGTCGGCGGCGATCATCGCCCCGCTGCTCATGGTACTTGAGGTAACCATGGACCTGCTCCAGCCCAAACTGATGTCCAGCATCGTGGATGATGGTGTACTTGCAGGGAACCTGCCCCATATCGTGACTACAGGTCTGATCATGCTGCTTGTAGCGTTAATCGGCTGGGTGGGCGGCGCAGGCTGTACACTCTATTCAAGCAAAGCTGCCGTAGGATACGGCACGGATCTGCGTCAGGAACTGTTTGACCATATCCAAACCTTCTCCTTCCGCAATCTGGATACGTTTCAGGACGGATCTCTGATCACTCGTCTGACCAGTGATATTACCCAGATGCAGACCTTTGTACAGATGCTGCTGCGGATGTTTATCCGTTCACCCATGCTGATCATCGGTAGTATCATCATGGCATTTACGATCAGTGTGAAGCTGGCTTTGATTCTTATTGCCACTGTGCCGATACTGTTTATTATTTTATTTATCCTGATCAAAGCTTCCTATCCCCTGTTCGCCAGTGTTCAGAGCAAACTTGATCAGGTCAATGCTGTGCTCCAGGAGAATCTTGCCGGCATCCGCGTGGTCAAGGCGTTTGCACGTGCGCGTCTGGAGAAAAAGCGGTTCAAACAATCCAACGAAGATTATACTTCAACCGCCGTCAAAGCCTGGCGTATTGTCACGCTGAATGCACCCGTGCTCAGCCTGATGCTGAACGCTACCATTGTAGCGGTGCTGTGGTTCGGGGGCTTCCAGGTAGTTGGAGGCGATATTGCTGCCGGAGATCTGATTGCTTTTATCAACTATGTCACGGTGGTACTCTCATCCCTCACGTCGATCGGCATGATGATGATGAGCTTCTCTCGCGCCAAGGTATCTGCTGCCCGGCTCAATGAGGTGTTACATACACAGCCAGATATCCAATCGGGAACCGATAACTCCGGGGAAGTACAGTCACTACCTTCTATCCGTGATCAGAATTCATACCAATCGTCTCCCGTTCTCACACACACAGGCGGTCAAGTGGAGTTTAGAGATGTCTCTTTCCGTTATGACGGAGAACATGCACTTACCGGCATTAATCTGATAGCTCGCCCGGGTGAGAAAGTCGCTCTGATCGGTTCAACAGGTTCAGGCAAAACCTCGCTGGTGCAGCTAATTCCCCGTCTGTATGATGCTTCGCAGGGTGAGGTGCTCGTGAATGGAGTGAACGTTCGCCACTGGGATCTTCAGGATCTTCGCAGCCGTGTGTCCATTGTGCTCCAGGAATCCATTCTGTTCAGCGGCAGCATCCGGGATAACATATGCTTCGGCCGGCCCGGTGCAACGGATGCTGAATTGCGTGCTGCAGCACAAGCTGCGGCAGCGGATGAATTTATTATGAAATTGAAAGGCGGATACGACACGGAACTGGGTCAGCGCGGGGTCAATCTGTCCGGTGGACAGAAACAACGTATATCCATTGCACGCGCCCTGCTCATGCGACCGGAAGTGCTGATTCTGGATGATAGCACCAGTGCGGTGGATCTGCGCACGGAAGCCAGTATTCAGAAGGCTTTGCAATCCTTGATGAAAGACAGCACGACCTTTTTGATTGCACAGCGGATCTCCTCCGTGAAGGATGCAGACTGTATATATGTCATTGATGAAGGACAGATCGTTGCCAGGGGCACACATGATGATCTTATGGCTCATTCATCACACTACCAAGCGATCTATTATTCGCAGCAACGGAAGGAGGATGTTCAATTTGGCTAAACCTGCCTCTTCCTCCCTTCAGCAAACCGTCGTTCCTCCGATTGGAAGACCCGGACCAGCGGGCAGAGGACCTGTTCCCAAAGTCAGAGCGAAAAATGCTCGCCACGCCCTAATCCGGGTATGGTCATACATGGGACGTCATCGCAAAGGCGTTATTGCTGCATTAGTGCTGACCGCTCTCGGAACACTGCTTAATCTGGCAGGGCCTTACCTTCTCGGCCGCGCCGTTAACGAACATATCGTTCCCAAAATAACAGCAGGTTTACTGAAGGAATGTCTTCTCTTGCTGAGTGTTTATGTCCTCGGCTCACTCCTGATGTGGGCGCAATCCTATGTCATGATTGGGGTGTCCCAACTCACCGTTAAAGATCTGCGACATGCGTTGTTCTCCCGACTACAAGAGCTGCCTGTCAGCTTTTTTGATAAAAACCAAAGTGGGGACCTGATGAGCCGGGCCACCAACGATATTGATAACGTATCTACAACGCTGAATCAAAGCGTAACCCAATTGATGTCCAGTGCCATCCTGCTCGTTGGCTCCTTGTCGATCATGTTTGCACTCGATGTTCGGCTTACCCTGCTCAGTCTGATAACGGTACCGTTGATTACCATCGCCACTCGCCTGATCGCCTCAAGAACACGCGAACACTTCACCGCCCAGCAGAAATTACTTGGTGAGCTTAATGGGTACGCTCAGGAAACCATTGCTGGACAGAAAGTCGTCGCGGCTTATAACCGTCAGGATCAGGCACATCAGCATTTCAGGAACCTGAACGAGAAACTGCGCACATCCAGCACACAGGCCCAGACGGTTTCGGGTTTGGTTGGACCTACGATGAACGTGATGAATAACATCGGGTTTGCCATACTGGCTTCTGTAGGTGGATGGATGGCTTATCATGAGTTGACATCCATCGGACTCATTGTCAGCTTTCTCGCATACTCCCGCCAGATTGAGCGGCCGCTGAGCGATCTGGCCAATCAGTACAATCTGATTCAGGCTGCAATCGCAGGTGCTGAACGGGTGTTCCACATTATGGATACGCCTGGCGAATACGTGGAGGAACAGAAAAAACAGCTGGATCAGATTCAAGGCAAAGTTGTATTTGAAGACGTCTCCTTTGGGTATAGTGCGGAGCGAGACATTCTGAAGAAGGTTAGCTTTACCGCCAAACCTGGGGAGATGATTGCACTGGTTGGACCCACCGGCGCAGGCAAAACGACCATTATCAACCTGTTACCCCGTTTCTACGAGATTACAGGCGGACGGATCACCATCGATGGATGTAACATCTCGGAACTGGAGAAAGATCAGCTCCGTAGGCAACTTGGCATTGTACTTCAGGATGCCTACCTGTTCTCGGGTACCATTCGTGACAATCTCGCCTATGGCAAGCCGGACGCAACCGATGAAGAGATCAGGCAAGCGGCTATGCTTGCGAATGCACATTCGTTCATCCGTAAACTGTCGCAGGGTTACGATACGCCCATCATTTCCGGAGGAAGCAATCTGAGTCAGGGACAACGACAACTTCTGACCATTGCCCGGGCAATTCTGGCTGATCCGGCTATTCTTATTCTGGATGAGGCAACGAGCAGCATCGATACGCGTACAGAGATGCAGATCCAGGAAGCGATGCGTACTTTAATGAAAGGCCGTACCAGCTTTGTCATCGCCCACAGACTGAGCACGATTCGTGAAGCCGATCAGATTCTCGTCATTGATGATGGACAGATTGCTGAACGGGGAAGCCATGACGAGTTAATGCAGCAACAAGGATTCTACTATCAGTTACATCAGGGACAGCTCAATAAGTCGAACTAATGATTGTTTACACAGACACTACGATGACAGAATAACCTTCCAATCGCTGTTATCCCCAGATTTTATCGATTCCCTTTTCACAAGGGGAAAATCCGGGGATAAAGGCGAACGCTCCGCTTTTTCAGGTTTTTTCTGTCCTCTCCGTTACGTGTAAATCATTAGTTCAACTCAATATAGTCTGATCTGAACCGATGTGGCTTCTGCACATTCGTTTAATCAAAATACTAAACGCCGCATGGGGTTCATCAGGACCCATGCGGCATTTTTATGATTTTATTTAATGACTATGTTGTTCCTGTCCCTGGGTCTGTAATACACGTTACGTCTCCATTGGCAGATGAAGCGTGAAGGTGGAACCAACCCCCATTTCGCTATGGACGGTAATTTTACCATTGTGATCCTGAACGATTTTCTGGCAGAGTGCAAGTCCCAGTCCCGTACCTTCTTCTTTGGTTGTATAAAAGGGATTAAAGATTGTGGATAGCGAATTTTCCGGAATGCCGCTACCTGTATCTGTAATGGAGATGAGTACGTCGTCTCCTTCCTGCAACAGATCCATATGAACCTCACCAGGGTCTGTCATTGCTTCAAAAGCATTACGAATCAGATTGATCAATACCTGCACAATCTTATCCCGATCCATGTTGATTACAACTGGCTCATTCGACATTTCAAGCGTAATTCGATGCCCTCGGGATGCCGCATCCGACTCGGTCAAAGACATTACCCGCTCAAGGCAGTGGCCCAATTGTTCCGGCTTCATATGATTGGCATGTGGTTTGGAAAACTGTAAAAATTCAGCCGTCAGATCGGTCACTCTTGTCACCTCACCCATTATCACTTCATACCATGGCGCGATATTAAATGCTTGTCCACGTGACAACTGTAGAAATCCCCGAATTGCCGTAAGCGGGTTCCGAATTTCGTGAGCCATACCCGCAGCCAGTTCACCAACGGCCCTTAATCTTTCGGAACGAAAGACTTCTTCTTCATTTTTCAGCCATTTGCTGCGCTGTTGTTGAAGCAGTCTATCCTCGGCTACCGTCATAAAGTGCTGCAACGAATCTGACATTTCCGGGTACAGAGAGATGCTGTAGCTTACCTGGAGTCCTTGAAGCTGAACGGATAGCAATGAAGACATTCGTTCTTCCACATCCTGTATCTCCGGCAAAACAACCGCAAATCGGTCTCCTGCATACCGCGATATGCCATAGGCCTCGGTGAAATGATTGCTGATCATCTCGCCTGTACCTGTGATTACCGTACACCAAGGATCTTCTGAATCCTTTTTAAAACCGCTAAAGTTATTAACGTTCAAAAGGACAAGCATAAAAGACCGATGCTCTTCTACTGTCTTATGCAGCACCTCTATGTAACCTTCGTAATTCAACAGTCCGGTAAGCGGATCATGCAGGGTCAGGAAACGATTTTTTTCCCGAAGTCTGCGCTTCTCGACCTCACTGTTGATTAAGGTATGATACAAAAAAATGATAACAACTGAGGTTAACAGGTCAAATAACGAAACAAGCAAAGTATATGTATCTACAGGTACATACGAAAGCCGAATCACCGTATATTGCAGCATAAGCAGCAACGAAATCGGCAAGGTCTGCGCCAACCGCTGTTTGTCCTGGATCATAGAAATAATGAGCATATAATAGAGCATATTACACCAGTTCAGTTGACTGAAATAATGGAATATCCCGAGAAAAATCCACTGAAACTTCCGCAGCACAGGATATCGTCTCTCCCCCAAAATACTTACTACCAATAACGTCCCCGAAAGCGACATTATTGCCACATGAGGTGTAAGTCTTAGAACATAAGAGGACAGAATGACAAGCAGACAACCTAGCGGGAATATCACCATTTTCATCGTGTAACTTAGCAAACAGCCTCGCCCCCTTTGACAGAAAACTCACATCAAACAACTTATGTACATGTATTATATCGATTATGAGTAGCTGATGTTGTCGATTAGTGGAGGCTCGTCAAATTCGCATGAATGTATAAGTTATGAAGGCAATAGGACATATGATGTAATTGTAATCGACAAAAGTGAAACAATTCCTCAACGATGGTCAATATTATGTTACAATACATTAATGGATTAATTTGGGATAAATTATGGGTATATGGAGGAAGACACATGACAACACAACAAAAACCACTGGGCTTTGGAACGTTATCTCTGCTCGTACTGGCTATGGGATTCGCTTTTAACTTTCCATGGGGCCAAGCAAATTTCATGATCAGTCATTACCTTTTCAACTTAATAAACGTGCCTATTTACAGCAACGGAACTCAAGGACTTCACATTCCTTTTGTAGTAGCAGCCCTCTTCTGGATTCCTACCTTCTGGATAGCCCGAAAAAATCGTTCACATTATGGCACAAGTGTTGCCCGTAATGTGGCCGCATTTATGCTGGTATTTTGTATTATTGGCCCTATAATTACTGTTGTAGATTGGTTTGTAAATGCATAACACCTAAAGCCAGCTCTCTATATCCCGAGGGCTGGCTTCTTTGCTGCTTTTTCCATATAAGATGAAAGGAATTTTTACACCATAACGTAGAGTACAGAACCAATCTGAAGAAGCGAGAGCGTTCGCATTTATCACCGGATTTTCCCCTATTAATATAGGGAATCAAGAAAATCAGGGGATAAGGGCGATCGGAAGATGGTACTGCACTCGGAGTACAACGGTGTAACCTTTTCACGTTCATCCCATATCCTTCTTATTTTTTCGCCATATACTTACGGATATCAAAAGCCACCGCAGCAACAATGATCAATCCTTTGATAATCAACTGCCAGTATGGACTTACACCAATAAACGTCAGACCATAGTTAATGACCCCGAAGATCAGCACACCTGCCATAACTCCAGGTACCGTTCCAATACCTCCCGCCGTTGATACGCCGCCTACCACACATGCGGCAATCGCATCCAGCTCATACATATTACCGTAATTGTTCGTCGCTCCACCTGTTCGTGCTGCCTCAAGCACACCACCCAGACCATACAACGCACCCGCAATGGCATACAGCGCAACCAGGTTGCGGGCTACATGAATCCCGGATACATGTGCTGCCTGAATGTTGCCACCGATCGCGTACATGTTTTTGCCGAGACGTGTTTTGTTAAAGATCACCCAGCAGATGAATGCCACAACAATCGCAATGAGGACAATATACGGGATGGAATAACCCCCGCCCAGATCAATGTATCCAGAACCAATAACGGTAAAATCGGGTCTCAATCCTCCAATCGGCTGCGACTGGTTGGGTTCCGTATCAAAATAAATGGAGTTCAGTCCATACACGGCAACCATTGTGCCCAGCGTTGCGATAAAAGGGGGCACATGTAGTTTGGCGATAATGAGACCATTCACCAAGCCCACGAACAGGCCAACCGTGATTCCAACCAGAATCGGCAATAACACCGGCAATTGTGGCAGATCGGGGAAGAAACGGTTCGCATACTCGTCGATCTGAAGCATCGATGCGGATACGACAGCCGTCAGACCCACAACCCGACCAGCGGAGAGATCGACCCCTCCTGTAACCAGGATGAAGGCTGCACCGAGTGCAATAATGGCCCTTGTGGAGGACTGCTGTAATATATCGCGTAGCGTGGAAAAAGCAAGGAAGTTCGGATCGGCGATAGCAATGCCAATGATGAGCAGAATTAGTACGATAAAGATGGCTCTCTGTGTTACATATTGCTTCACTTGATTGATCATCTGTGGGTTCATCGGTTTCCCTCCTGTCTAAGCCATCCGCTGCTGCGCGGCCAGCCTCATAATATCCTGCTCTGTTGCCTCAGCTCCGTCCACGATTCCGGTGAGACGCCCTTCGCTCATCACCATAATGCGATCTGACATCCCCAGCAGTTCGGGCATCTCCGAGCTTATCATGATAATGCTTTTGCCCTGACGAGCCAGTTCCGTAATAATGGTGTATATTTCGAACTTGGCCCCTACATCGATTCCACGTGTCGGTTCATCCAGCAGCAGAATCTCCGGGTCGGTCAGCAACCAGCGAGCCAGTAGAACTTTCTGTTGATTCCCACCCGAAAGGTTGCGAATCAGCGTGTTAACCGAAGGCGTTTTGGTTCTGAATTTCTGCGTTTGCTCCCGTGCTTCCTCGCGGCCTTTTTTCTCATTCAGCAAACCTATGCGATTTTGGTAACGACCAAGACTTGCGATGATGGTGTTCTCATACACCGACAAGACGGGGAATATCCCCGTAACCCGTCGTTCTTCCGTGAGCAACGCAATGTTATAACGTTTCGCGGCAGCGGGAGAATGAATCTTTACTTTGCGCCCATGAATCGAAATCTGACCTGAAGCAAGACCTCGCAGCCCGAACAAGGACTCCATCAATTCTGTCCGCTGTGCTCCAACCAAACCGCCGATGCCGAGCACCTCACCTTTACGCAGCTCAAAGGATATATCACGAAACGATTTGGATTGGTTTGATGTCAGCCCCTCCGCTTTTAATATCACTTCACCGGGCACGTTCGTCCGTTCCGGGAATCGTTCGTCCATGTCACGCCCCACCATGCGTGTGATGATCAGATCTGTTGTTAAATCCGCAGCATCCCAAGTCCCGACAACGAAGCCATCACGCATGATCGTGACTTCATCCGAGATCGTCAGGATCTCCTCCATCTTGTGGGAAATGTAAATTATGGACACACCGCGACTTCGCAGTTCATTGATAATGGCGAAGAGCTGGTCCACTTCCTTGCCTGTCAGGGAAGAAGTTGGCTCATCCATGACGATGACTTTGGAATTGAATGAGACCGCCTTGGCGATTTCCATCGATTGAATCTTGGAGACAGACAATGTTCCGGCCTGAGCCTTCGGATCAATATCCAGGTCCAGGTCCTTGAACAGAGATAGTGTATCGGTATACATCCGTTTCTCGTCTACCAGTATCCCCCTCATTGGAAAACGACCCAGCCAGATATTCTCCATCACTGGACGATGCGGGACGGGATTCAGCTCCTGATGAATCATGGATATCCCTTGCTGAAGTGCCGCTTTGGAATTTGGAATATCCACTTCCTTTCCTTCGATGCGTATCGTTCCTTCATCCGGGTGATACATCCCGAACAGACATTTCATAAGTGTGGATTTCCCCGCTCCATTCTCTCCCATCAATGCGTGAACCGTCCCCGGCTTCACTTTTAATGTGACCTGACTTAGTGCCTGCACACCCGGAAATGCTTTGGAAACTCCATTCATCTCCAGCAGGTAAGGTGACTCCATCTTGGTTCCTCCCTTCCATATGACCGGCAAAAAAGGGACGCTACCCGAATGTCGGACGTCCCTGTCTCGTGCTGTTATTGGGCGTCGGCAATGTTGTCTTTTGTAATCTTTTTGTATGCAATCCAGACGTATTTACCATCTGTAATATCGTATTTGGTATTTTCCTTCGTTGGTGTCTCACCTTTGGCAAGTACGGAAGCCAGTGCCACCGTGGCTGCACCCTGATTCTTGGCATCATTAAGCACCGTGCCCAGCATCGTGCCATCCTGTAGAGCCTGAATGGCTGGAGCTGTTGCATCCACACCTACAACCGGCATCGATTTGCCATCCTTGAAGTATCCGGCTGCTTTCAATGCCTCTATGGCCCCCAAGGCCATGTCATCATTGTTCGCGAGAACAGCTTCAATCTTATCCCCATGGGAAGCCAGGAACGCCTGCATTTTCTCCTGACCCTTCACGCGGTCCCACATCGCCGTGTCTTCCGCCAGTGCTTCCACTTCGATACCGGCATCCTGGATCGCCTGAACCGAATATTTGGTCCGAAGCTCGGCATCCTGGTGACCCGGTTCCCCTTTCAGCATGACGTATTGAAGTTTGCCGTCCCCGTTTTTGTCTGCTTCCGGATGTGCTTTCCAGTAATCCACAATCAGCTGCCCGGAGATCGTACCGGATTCCTCCGCTTTTGCTCCTACATAGTACACTTTATCCCACTTGTTCATATCTTCAGCCACTGGCTCACGATTAAGAAATACCACTGGAATGTTCGCTGCCTTGGCCTTGTCAATGATGACCCCTGCTGCCGTGCGGTCTACCGGATTCACAGCCATTGCATTATATTTCTTGGAGACAAACAGATCAACTTTCTCATTCTGGGTTGGCTGCGCATTCTGGCTATCCACAATATCCAGAGTCGCTATGCCTTCCGCTGCTGCGGTCATCGCATTACGTACCCCCGTCATGAATGTATCATCGAATTTGTAGATGGCAACACCAATCTTGGGTGTTTCCGTACCGGCTGCTGTCTGGCCTCCTGTATCTGTTCCCGTACTTCCACCTGCACTGTCTCCGCCGCTGCTACATCCTGCCGCCACAACCATACATGCCGTAATCAACAGTGTCATCCATGTTTTCTTCATATCCTAATGACCTCCCCCAAGTTCATTCGGCTTCACCGATGTCTTTATTATGAAAGGGTTTACATTAAATTCGAATACAATATCTTCACCTGTTCTATCGAAATCTTCCTCAAGTTATAAAGTGTCTTCATTTCTTCATTCAGCATTCGTTCCTGTATTCATTCATTGTACAAAAGGAAACAACAGCTTCTGGTTATCCATCCAGAACATATTGTCAGTACTCACCAGCTTCGTCTCAAGGAGAACTCTCGCTTGCACCTGTTGATTGTTCAGCCGCGCAACAGCTTGATTCAATCCCAGATAACCTGCACTGTATCCATTCTGGACGATGAGATGATCCAGGACCCCTTCCTGCAATTGCTCCAGTTGCTGTTGTTCACTGCCGAATCCAACAATCCTTACCTTGTCCGCAGTTTTCCGTCGATTCAATTCATCGGCTGCTCCCAGTGAAGCCGGTTCCTGAAGCGCAATGAAGCCGTGCACGTCCACCTCCTGCTGGTCCAGCAATTGCTTCGCAGTCTGCCAACATCCATCCCGTGTATTACATATCGCTTTGGGTCCCACTTGGATGTCAGGATACTGTACCAGGACTTCCATAACCCCCTGCTCTCTCTGAATCAGACCGGAATTCACGGGGTCTGGCCCCAATAGTGCTACATGTCCTTTCCCTTCCAGAAGCTCCGCCATGGCCTGACCCGCCTGTCTCCCGGCCTCCATGTTATCCATGGAGATGATGCTGGTAATACCTTTCACAGGAAATTCATCGTTAAGCACAATGACAGGAACGATGGTTCCATCGGAATGTGTTGTCTGTGCCTCCTGAATGATATCGCTAAGTGCCTTCTCACTTAGAGGATCAACCAATAGAGCAGATGCTCCCTGCTTCAGAGCCAAGGCGGCGGCTTCCACCTGAGCCTGCTCGCGCACACTGCGAGACATCGTTTGGCTGTTGGGATTTGCCTGTTTGATCTTCTTCTTACTTCCATCAGAGTCTGGAATGGCTGGTGTGTACATATGACCATCTGGAGGGTATGCTTCCACGTTAATCAGTTCCGCCCCACTCTCTTTGGCAGCCGCTTCGGCACCAAGCCGGATGGCTTCCGCAAGTTCGCCAGTTCCAGCTGGTGTAATCAGCGCAACACGTGGTGGTAATACCGTTGCATCTGGACTCGATAGGCCACAGGCACTGCTTATAAGCAGACAGAAGATTGCAACTGCCAGAGTTAATAACCCACGTTTCCGAACTCCCGGGAAACTCGCACCATTCTTTTTCCAAAATATACGGATATTCAAACCTTTAACTCTATGGGCATCGTTTCTATTCATCTTGTTGTCCATCATCAGGCTCGCCCTCCTTCTGCTGCGATTGAATGGGGATCCGAATCCAGACCGTGGTGCCTTCTTCCAGCTCACTTGCAAATTCAAGACCGTAGCCCTCCCCATAATAGAGCCGGATTCGGTCATGTACATTACGTACCGCTACGCCTGAGCCTGCACCGCTTTTGACCACAGGACGGCCACTTAATAATCCCGACATCTGTTCTTTCGTCATGCCGACCCCATTATCTGTAATGCGAAATACCAGCTTGTTGTCCTCACGATAGACATCAACCTCAATACTTCCTTCGTCCATGTGGTACTCGATGCCATGAACAATGGCGTTCTCAATCAGGGGTTGAAGCACCAGCTTTAATGTCAGGCATTCCAGGAGCGTCTCATCTGCATGGATGATAAAGTTGAATTTGCGCTTGAACCTCATCTGCTGGATCGTCAAATAATGCTGCGCATGCTCCAGCTCTTCCCTGATCGTGATAATCGTTTTCCCTTGACTAAGACTGATGCGGAACAAGCGCGAAAGAGACGTGATCATCGTGATCACTTCCTCATTACGGCTCATGCCTACCATGCGCACCACGGAATTCAGTGTATTGTACAAAAAATGCGGATTAATCTGGGCCTGCAAGGCTTCCAGCTCCAGACGCCGCTTCTGTTCCTGTTCGTGGATGATCTCATCCATCAGAGTTCGGATTTTATTGACCATCAGGTTGAAGCGACGGGATAAACGTTCCACTTCAAGCGGCCCAGTCGTAGGCAACTCCACGTTGAAATCCCCACGCTCTACGGCCTTCATCTTGCGTTCCATTCGCCGGATCGGACGAGTCAGACTGGAGGAAAGAAACAACGATACGAGAATGACCAGCACCAGTACAACGACCAATACACGAATGAGATATCCATTGACTTCCTGGCGCGTTGTCATAATCTCATCCAAATAGGCAACACCGACAATTTTCCACCCGATATTGGCAACGGACTTCACGGTATTCAGCCTTTTCTGTCCATCAGCTTCATCTTCGTAACTGCCGGATGCCACCAAAGCCTGTTCGATATTTTCACTTTTGAGTCCCATATACATCAATTGCTGCTGCGGATGGTACACGATATTGCCCGCACTCTCATCGATGATATACACGTATCCTCGTTGTCCCAGACTGACCCGACGGCTCAGTTCATCCATCTGTTTGAAATTGATATCAACCAGCAGGATAACCTGCCGATCCTGACCATTTTGCCGTATCGTTATGCCCTTGCTCATGGAAACGACCCATTTATATGGGCCTGTGTACATGTTCTGAATATGAGGTAACGAGAAACTCAGGTGATCCGGCACACGAAGCGCAGACTGAAACCACCCTTGCTGTGTCACATGGGCACTCGGTTTTAATTCGGCTGTAGGTCGGTTCTTGAGCAATTTCCCCGTGGAATCGAGCAGAGTAATCGAGATAATATCTTCACGACTGCTTAGCAGTGTGTCGAGCTGTTTGTCCACCAGTTCCCCTTCCCATGTTCCGTCACGCAGCATGTGTTCCTCAATGGCACGGTACAGATGAGACATGCTGCGAACGTAATCCTCCAGGTTATAACTGACCTGATCTACAATCTGTCTCGTCGTCAGTTCCGCACTTCGCTCGGCAGCCTGCGTGAACTTGTCATGCAGAAGCATCGCCATGATGGTCAGCACCAGAACGATGAAAACAGAGAAGGACCACGTAATAATAAACCGGATACTGCTGACTCTGGACGAACGCAGCCGGGAGCGTAATTGCAGTCCCATGGACTTCACCCATCCGGACAAGAACTTCATCGGATTGAACCTTCAATTACTGCCTGGGAAGCCTGTTTACGATATTCTTTGGGCGAGACGCCAATATGTTTTTTGAAACAAAAACTGAAGTAATTCGGTTCAGCAAAGCCAACCTGCTCCGCAATCTCAAAGGACTTCAGCTCTGTCGAGCGAAGCAGTTCACGGGCTGCCTCCATTCGGATCTGCATCAGGTACTGAAGGAAGGTAAGTTGTACTTCTTTTTTGAAAATGCCGCAAAAATAACCGGAGCTGATATGCAGATGTCCGCATACCTTCTGAATGGACAGGTCCGGGTCGGCATAATGCTCTTTGGTGAAGACTAACGCCTGTTCGACAATATCCTTGTATACATGCTGGCGGCCGCTGGCAATGCGATGTTGTACGAGTAGACAGACCTCCCGTACCTTCTTCTGTGCTTCAGTGAGACCCGGCAGTCGGAACAAATCCGCATACAACTGGAACCCTGCACCAAAGATGTCTTCCATTTCTTCCCCTGATGCCTGTGCTGCCTTCCATACGGTTGTTAACACTTCAATCAGATAGAGCTGAATATCACTTCGCCCGTGTTCCACTGTAATTTCCCGGAAAATGATCGCAAGTGCTTCCTCCAGCTCCGCTTGTGTACCCGCCTTCAGACAACGTGTCAGCGTCTGCTGCTTCAACTCGTCGAATCGCAGCTTGCCCGCCGTCTGTCGCTCCACATCCGCGATGTATATGATTGAATCCGTCCCAGGCACAAGCCGATAATCCAATGCCCGCAGGGCATCTTCATAGGCCTGATTCACATCCGCAAGGGTATCGACAATCTGACCAGATCCCACCGTTGCCGGGATACGCAAATAGTGGTTGATGCTGCGCATCACATTTTCCAATGCCTTCTGTTGCCGCTTCGCTCCATCTATACCGCCCGATCGATCCACATAGAGCAGCACAATTGTCTCCTGATGCATAAAAGCATGACCAGCCCCATGCTCCGACCAGACTTCTGCCGCAATGTTAAGTGCAGCAAAGCGTTTCAGTTCAGCATCCTCCGATTGACGCAAGGAACCTCCGGGAACAAATATCTCAGACTCAGACTGGACTGCTTCCCCAGATGTTGCTTGGTTATGTCGCTGTGGAGGCTCATTGAATGTTCCCTCAGATTTCTCCTTCTGCGCATCTCCTTCCATATGCAGTGTCAATACGGACACCCCATAGCGTTCTCCTGTCAGATCCAATCCGCATTGTTTGGCTTTACTATGAATATATGTCGCAGATTTCTGCCGATGGAGCAGGGTCGCCATCAGATCTGCCTGCAGTAATGGCAAGCTGGTATGATAGTGCTCACGCAGTTGTTGTACATCTTCACGCTCAGCCACTTCAGCCGCCATCTGGGCGCGCAGTCTTGTGAGCAGTTCAGTGAGATGTCCTGCCGAGAACGGCTTCAACAGATATTCATCCACACTTAACGAGATAGCTTGCCTCGCATAATCAAATTCATCATATCCAGTCAAAATAACCACCTTCACAAGTGGATTTCGCTTCCTCAATCTTTGCGCGAGTTCCAAACCATTCATGAAGGGCATGCTGATATCGGTCACCACAATATCCGGCTCTACCCGCTCCGCCATCTCCAATGCTTCCCGCCCATTCTCAGCCAAACCAACAATCCGCAGATCGAGCGCTTCCCAATCGACCTCCACAACAAGTCCTTCACGCACATCTTCTTCATCATCCACCAGCAGTACCCGGTACACGTTTGGATTCCTCCCTTTATGACGGGCCTTATGCCCTAGCAAATAATATATATGTAGCATTGTGAATCATTTGATTTTGATCGCTCACCAAATGTATGCCTAATACAAACGGCTCATGTTGTCCAGTTCCAAGGTTGCCATCATAATATACAATATTATCAGGGATATGTAATCGCTTTCTTTAATAGGGGGAAGGCAACCCTGTCGGGCAGTGCCTAAGTGAAATGTGAAGGGGAGTATATGAATGATAAGGATAGGTTAAAGTAATACAAACACGGAAATTTCGAAGTACTTCTAATAAGTGGTATTTTGATTCTAACTATAATTTTAATCCTTCATTTTTGTTTTCAACGATGATTCGTACTTAATGTTTTCACATAAATCATTGTTGTATCTGGATTGGTGTGTCCCATCATCTCCGCCAAACGGTGAAGTGGCGTATGCTCTGCCATGGCGTATCCAAAACGATGACGCAGGTCGTGTGAACTCAGACCTTCCAGCCCTGCTGCAATCATTACTTTTTTAATCAGATGGCGCAGTGCTCTTTCCGTTAAACGATCGTTTGTCTTCTCCGAAGGAAAAAGGTATACACTATCGGTAGCAAGATTAGATAAGTACTGATTCAATATTACAATACACTGCATGTTCAAAGGGATCTTACGCTGCACGTTGCGTTTATCGGCTCTCACTGTCAGGTGACCACTTCGTCTACCAAGTTCGATATCATGAGGCGTGAGATTGCATACCTCCATCGTTCGCAAGCCTGTGTGAAACATAAGGGTCAGGATGGTCTGATCACGAAGGGAGTTACCATACTCCACTGCCGCGAGGAATGCCTGCTCTTCTTCGGATGTCATTCGGCGTGGACTGACTTTGTCTTCCGGAATGAATTTTAATGCTTTGGAAGGGTCATGACTGAGCCTCGATTCCAAGACAGCCCATTTGAAAAAACGCTTCAGCGTAATCAGCCTCCGGTTAATGGTGGCTGGCTTCAATAACATAATTTTGTGTGAATCTTCGCGATAATGGACTAAAGTGGATGTTTCTACGTCTTCAATGCGCATTGTAAACTCTTCGCTGAGCATGGTGCTTTCCTTGTACCATTCGATGAAGTGTTTCAGATCACTTGCATATTCCTTCACGGTTTTGGGTTGCAATTCATCCTCATTGGCAAGCATATGAATGAATTCTTCTATCGTCGGTTCCCGCTGCACCGATATGCCTGATGACTGATTCATTAGAAAATACCTCCAAATCTTGACTTATATTAGCGGACATGGTATTATCATATTAATCGATACATTAGCGGACATCAAGTTCGTGGTTTAAATGCACCAGGTGAGTGTCAATTTTAAATTATACTCGTCATAATGATCGGCTAAAAACTTATTTTTTGGAGGAATCACATGCAAACAGGTACAGTGAAATGGTTCAACGCGGATAAAGGATTCGGCTTTATCGAAACTGAAGAAGGAACAGACGTATTCGTTCATTTCAGTGCAATTCAAGGTGAAGGTTACAAATCATTGGACGAAGGACAACGCGTTCAATTTGAAGTAACTCAAGGTAACCGTGGACCACAAGCTGAGAACGTTACTAAACTTTAATTATATGAAAGCTGCCTTTTGCAAGGCAGCTTTTTATTTATACTGATTTTGTACAAAAACAACTTCACATTCCAAGAATGAAAGCGAGGTATTCCCCATGGATAAAGAACAATTAATCACAGAAGTAGCTAAGGCTGGCGGTTTCTCCAAGAAGAATGCTGAAAAAGCTGTAACTGTTGTACTGGACTCGATTCTCGAAGCTCTCAAAGAAGGTAAAGAAGTTCAACTGGTTGGATTCGGGAAATTTGAAGTACAGAAACGTGAGGCAAGAACGGGAAGAAGTCGGAGAACAGGCAAAGAAATTCAATTACCTGCCGGTAAAGTTCCTGTATTCACAGCAGGCTTAAGCATGAAAGAAGCTTTAAATTAAACCACGTAACAAACGTAACAACCCATTGAAAAGAGGTTTTTATTCAAACACACAATGATAATATGGATTTAAATGTCGTGTTTACTACCGTTGATGATATCATTAACTTTTATTCAGGCAAACAGACAAACACGGATCATGCAGAAGCTCATACTCATTTAAAGCCCCCATCAGTACAGTCTGATTGCACCCTACGACCACCCACCCGCTAAACTAACATTTCATCTTGGACAACAAGAGGCCCTGATCCGCTCAAAACGGTCCAGGGCCTGATTTGCGTGGAAAATAGCTCCGTCCGTAAACAGCCATTTTCATGTCTTCTTTTACATCTATCCTACTTCCTGTTCAGAAGTTCGCGTAGTGTCTGTGAATCATAGGTAGAGACAAGACGTTCCAGATGTGTATCGAGCCACTCCTCATCCTGATCCCACCACTTCAATTCCAGCAGCAGCGCAATCGTTTCTTCATCAAAGCGTTTTTTGACAATCTTGGCTGGATTACCACCAACAATGGTATAGGGTTCAACATCCTTCACAACCGTTGAATTAGATGCAACAATAGCGCCATCTCCAATCGTAACACCAGGCATAATTGTCACATGTTGCCCAAGCCAGACATCGTTGCCCAGTACCGTATCACCCTTATATGGTAGTTGCTCCAATGTAGGTGTCACCCGCTCCCATCCGCCACCAAAAATGTTGAACGGATACGTCGTCATGCCCTCCATCCGGTGATTGGCGCCATTCATAATGAATGTCACACCTTCCGCAATTGCACAGAAATTACCGATGACCAGGCGATCACCAATAAAGTCATAATGATGTTGTATCCGGTCATAGAATTGCTCTGGCGGATTCGTGTTATCGCTATAGTACGTATAATTTCCAATGTCCACGTTGGAACGCGGTGGCAGGTTTTGAATGTAACACACCGTTCGGATATTCTCATTTGGGAAAAGTTTTGTTTTATCAGGGGCCATAGACAGTCCCTCCTTTTCCCTATTGTAACAGATATTATATCTTAAACGGACGAAGTGAAGTCTGGAGTTCTGTCGACACATCAGACAAAATAGCCGCAGACGCCTTGATCTGCTCTACCGACTTGAGCTGTTCATGCACAGATCCGGCAGCCTGCTGTGAATTGGTACTGGCCGTCTGCGCATGGCGAGCAATCTCATGTACGGAAGCCACAATCTGCTCCACGCCTGCGGACATCTCTTCACTCGTCGCAGCCATGTCCTCAATCTCTGTAGCCATACGCAAGTTCGTATCCCGGATCAGGCTGAAATTTTGCTCCGTTTCCCGGGTCAAGCGCAGTCCTTCTTGCACTTCCTCCTTCACTCTCGACATGGCCGATAGCGATTGCTGCATATCTTGTTCCATGGCTTTGACCAGTTCTTCAATACGATCTGAAGAGTCTCCAGCTTGTTCAGCCAGTTTACGAACCTCAGTAGATACCACGGCAAATCCTCTGCCATGTTCCCCGGCTCTTGCCGCTTCAATGGATGCATTAAGGGCGAGTAGATTCGTTTGATTCGCAATCTCATGAATGGTGGAAACCATCTGGCTAATCTGTGCCGACTTCCCTTCCAGCATGCGAATGACTTCATCGGTTCTGGTAACGGAGGATTCAATCGTAGACATCTGCTGAACGGTAAGTTGCACCGCTTCACCTCCCGTTTCTGCCTGGTTGCGTGAATACAACGCAGAGTCCGAGATGCTGGAGGCCTTGTCCGCCATACGTTGTACGCCTATAGCCACTTCTTCCATGGCCTGCAGATTTTCTTCCGTACTGATCGTCTGGCTCTTGGCACCCTGTGCCACTTGTTCAACAGAGGATGCAATCTGCGCCGATTCTTTGGCTGTTTGATCCGCAATCTTCAGGAGCAGCCCGGTCGAATGTCCCGCCTTCTCCGCAGCCTGAAGTCCCCCCTGAATGATGACCTGCAGATTACTTCTCATCTCATTGTATCCGGTGCCCAACATGCCAATTTCGTCTTGGACATGGTCCACAACCGGCTGTGTAAAATCGCCTGTACCCGCACGCTTAATCGCCACGGATACCCGTTCAATCCGTACTCTCACCCTGCGAACATACCACAGGATCAAGATGATTGCGACCAACATTGCAAGCAGGAATACGATCAGGAATGTCTTAAGGAACGAGGAGATAATCACATCGATTAATGATTGAGAAGCACCAACATAGAAAATTCCGATAATCTCTCCGGATGCGTTCTTGATTGGTTCATAGGCCGTTTGATATTTCTGACCCACAACCACAGCTTCACCGAAGTATTTTTCCCCTTGCTGCAAAACGGTCTGGGCAACCTCAGCCGATACCTTCGTGCCCACAGCGCGCTCCCCGTCCACCATAACATTCGTAGCAACACGTTCGTCACCTCGGAAGATCGTTACCGTGTCCCCGGATGCTTCTCCAATCTCATCTACAAGTTCAAAGTTACCTTCCAGCGCGGTATCCCCTTTGAATAATTGTCCATCCTTAATGACCCAATCTCCTGGATACTTATATGTAATGATATGATTCGCCATCTCCAAATCTCGCTTCGCCTTCTCTGTTGCGAATGTCGTAATCCCCTGTCTCATCTCCATGATTACACTTACCGCCACGGCTGAGGAGAAGACGATAAATATACTGATAACGATCAAACTGATTTTGGTACCGATGCTCATGCTTCGCATGTGTGTGAGCCACCCTTTTCCCTATATAATTGTGGGGATATTCAAGCCGATTTCAATTCCGTTTCGAACATCACTATAGTCTTATCGGTAGGATAGATCACAATATTTATAATATTTCAGTGACATTTATCACAGTTTTCACAATTAAAAATCAAAGTTTTTCCGCTTTCTCCGTAATTATGTGAGAATAATCTGCAAAAGCAGCACAAAAAGGGATTCGATCTGACCATCGAATCCCTTTTCTCGTTCTCCGTACAACAAAGCTGCTCTTCAGGAGATATTTCTTATTTGGATGTAAGGCTTACTTGTGCAGCGGTTTGATCCCAATCCACGGTCAGTCCCAGTCCTTCGGAGATGAAGCGAACCGGCACGAGTGTGCGACTGTTTTGAATAATCGCTGGTGCATCAATTTCGAATGTCTCCCCATTTACGGTTGCCGTGCTGCTTCCGATCTTGAGCACAAGAGTCTGGTCATTCAGAACGGTTGTTACTGTTTTTGCCGTTTTGTCCCAAGTCACTTCTGCACCAAGTGCTTCGAGAATTGCATTCACAGGTACCATCACTCTGCCACTTTGCTGCAGCGGATCCTGATCCGGGAAGGTGATTGATTTACCATCAAGTTTTACGGTAATGGTTTTGTCGGTTGTACCGGATGAAGTACTCGAGCCTGTATCTTCTGAAGTCTCAGGCAACGGCGTTACTTCACGCCCAAGTTGCTCTTGCAGATTCGCAAGACGGTTCAGGGCAAATGTCGTCAGTGATCCGGCTGCCATGGAGCCCATACCTCCGCCTCCTCCGCCAAAGTTACCGCCAGGACGTATCTGCATATTGCCTGTGCTATCTGTTGTTCCTGTTCCCGTTGTGCCATCCGGAGGTGTTGCTCCATCTGGAGGTGTCATTCCTTCAAAACCTTCAGGCGGCGTCATGCCTTCCATGCCCTCCGGTGGTGTCATTTCCTCAAATCCTTCTGGTGGTGTGCCGCCCATGCCACCTGCTGCATCTGCATTTGCAGAATAAGCAATGTTGGATTCAAACTGTTCTGTTGTATAGAATTTCGTTGGATCTGCTTCTACATAAGGACGAATCTCATCGGCAAGGCCGGTAATACGATCCTGAATGCCTTCCATATAGTCCGTCAGTTCATTGACGTAACTCATATATTTTTCCTTATACTCCGGCACAGCAAGCAGGTTATTAATCATCGGTACATTTTCCATGCTAATGCCCAGTACGGGCTCGTCCACAGATACGTTTGTTGCATTGGTGTTGGTCGTGGTTGATCCGGTTGTTGTGCCACGTCCGCCTCCACCCGAGTACCCGTTGAAGGACATGTTAAAGTCCCAAGGAACAACGGTGAACTTGCCATCGGCATCACTGTAGAGCATGTAGTTGTGTCCTTTGTCGCCGTTATAACTGTCATAGTTGCCAAAAACCATGTTGCCCGCAATATATTGAAGTGCCGAATCCACGTCCAGCACACTTTCAATATCGCCTTTTTCACCTTCTGGCATCTCGTTCAGGGTTTGGATAAACGTTTTTAGTTTGGCTTTGTCCTTATCCGTACCCAAGTCTTTGGTGATTGTGCTGTAGTCACTGCCCTCTTCATATTGCAGATAACTCTTCTCATCCGTATCATAGAGGACACCTTCTTCGTAATCCTCACCGTAGTTACGCTCCAGATAGCTGTCATCCACCGCTTCAACGCCAGTATAGAAACCAACCAGCTCGCCGTTAACATATAGATTAACATAGTTCGTCATCGGTACATCCATGCCAATGCTGCGCAGTGCTTCATAATGAAGAACTTCACGCATGTATGATGGATCGGCATAGTTGTTGTTCAAGACCATTTTATCCAGTCCAAGCAGGGTTTGTGTTTTATCGTATTTATCAAACTTCAGTCTGAAGCTGTACCGGTCTGAATCTTCCATTGAGGATACGGCTTTCAGGGTCAGATTGCCCTTGGTGGAGAAACCGACGTTGTCCAGCTTGTTGCCATCCACTTCCACACTAACATTCTTATAATCCTTATCCAGCGGACTTTCGAGCATACTCTTCCAGTCTGCATCATCAATCGTTACATTCACGTCAATGACGTTATCCGTCTGGAACAACGATTCATAAGCTTGCGTCACGCCTGCACTCGTAGTTGTCGCTGTACTTTCTGCAGCATATGCCGCATTCGGACTTGGAATCAGGCCAAAAGATGACGTTACCATGGTCACGGACAATGCCGTCACTGCAGCTTTTCGTAATAAAATATTCAAATGATAAATCCTCCTTCTTGGTTTCTGTTAAGCAACTGAGGCTTATGTAACCATGGTAGAGGACGAACCTTTAGTGAATCTTAAATAAACAAACTATAAAAAAGTAGCCCCATCAGGCTACTTGCTCTGATCTTTTATAACTCGGTAACTGTAACACCTGCTGCTTTGTAATAATTCTCATTCACGTTGTTTAAAATGTTGGCCTTCATTAGAATGCCTACTCCGGCAAAGAGACCGATTCCGTTTGTGTTCCCTTCAATAAGGTTATCTTCAATCGACACATTCTCAGGGTCCCCTTCGCCGACATTGCCTGCTCCGGCATCGCCTTTGTCACGCTCAAGCCTCACACCCCAGTAACCGCTCGCCGTATTGTTACGAATCACATTGCCGCGAATTACCGTACCTGGTCCATTCAACACTTTGATTCCAGCCGCATCTGCAATCGTGGTTGTATTCTCGATGAGATTATCCTCAATTAGAGTATCGGGGGTACCCATCGTCACCGAAATACCGATCCGGCTGTTCTTGATTGTGTTGTCATGGATGTAGTTTCCTTTGCCAGACTTGCTGTGGTTACTGGGCGCTGAACCCCCTGTATTGCCAAGCCCAATCCCTGCACCTGTCAGCACATCCGTAATGACATTGCCAGAGATTTCATTCAAATACTCCAGTTCACCATGAAGATCAATGGCATCCAGCTTGGTTCCATTAAATGTATTGCCACGTAACACGTTATTGTGAGCCACAAACTGAATCAGTGCTCCATGTCTGAGATAAGGACCCTCAAATGTACTGTCCTCCACCACATTCCATAACGTATCATTATCAAAACCAAGTCGATCGGTCTTGGCCGTTCCCTGAATTGAAATTCCGTATCCTGAACCTCCGGGGCCCAGATCGGTTGCATTGCGAAATGTGGCATGCTTCACAACGACATCGCGGCTGTGCTCAATTCGGATCGCCATTCGTTTGAACTTCTCCACAATTACGCCGTCAATTGTAATGTCATACGATGGTAACTCACCATAATTGGCGATATGAATCAGACTATCCGGCCCCCCTGCGGAGGGATTATTGGACTGATGATCCGTCGTGTAGCTGCCGGACCAGGATGAAGTGAGGGTCATGTTGGATACGAGAATGCTATGCTGAGCTGATGCCTTCAGAACGGCACTGCCCGTCACCTGATCCAGTGATGTCTTGAGCACGGTTCCTTCACGGCTCTCTCCTCTCAGATTCACCCCGGATTTGAGCATCAGGTTGGTGGTTCCATCCGGCCCGGATAACAAATTGTACACTCCGTCAGGCAAAAACACTTCATCCCCAACGTTGGCCTCGTGCATGGCAGCCTGTATAGCAGGGCGGTCATCACTCATATTGTCGGCAGGATCTGCTCCATAATCCCGTACATCAATTGTACGTCCGGTCACGGCATGTGGAGCATGGACAGCATGTGGTGTGCCATCTATTTCCGTCAGACCTGGGGAGATAAAGGGCATCGTCCCTTCAGGTGGTTGTGGCACAATGTGTGGAATCAGAGCCACAGGTGTCCCTCCTCCTTCAAAAGCGGCATACAGATGCACATCGGTCAGACTTGTGTAAATACTTGCATCTGAATTGCCACGTCCGGTGATTCGCACATAACGTGCAGATATATCCGGGATATCAAACGCCTGCATTTCGGTTGTATCCCCACTGCTTTCGCCGTTGAATACCTGGGTCCACTGCTCACCGTCAACAGACGATTCCATCTCAAAAAAGGTCTTTCGGACATCCCCTTTGTAAAAACCAATCCCCACATAACCCACTGACTGTATCTGACCCAGATCAAATGTGATCCATTGGCCCTCCCCGGCAACAGACCAGCGTGTATAGCTGTTATTGTCGAGGGTATTGGTCGCGAGGTTGCCGTCGCTGCCACTTGCCGTGACAGAAGCCACAGGCAGGGACGATACCGGAACCGCAAGGGTTGTCATTTCGGTTGATAAAGCACTGCTGATATTGCCCGCCTCGTCAATTGCTTTCACTTGAAACGTATACAATGTCCCAGCTGCAAGTTCGCTGTCATGAAATGACCGCTTACTTTGTTCTGCCAGCAGGACTCCATCCCGATAAATTCGGTAGGCAGATACAGCTGTATCATCGCTAGCCGCTGGCCATCTCAGTTCCGCAAAATCCGTACCCCAGTTGCGAACCTCAAGCTCAGCTCCCTGCTCCCATTCGGGTGACTGCGTGTCACTGCCTTCTTCGATCAAAGCAATGACTGCTAACTGTGGACGCGGATTGCTCGTTCCATTCGCTTCCTTGGTGTATACGTTCACGGAAACACCCGTTGATTCCGCATCCGCAAGCAAAAATGCAACCTGCTCCGCATCTGGACGACTCTTCACAACATCGGTTACATCCACTTCATAGACGGCTGGGCTTCCATTCCGATCTGCCGTAACCTGGAATGTGCCGAGCAGCGAACCTTCGCTCAGACTTTGGACCGGAGCATTCGACCAGGTTAACGATGATTCACTCCAGTCTGTTAGATTCAAACCGTACAGAGACAACGTGGTATCGATATTTGATGTGCCTTTCTTGGCTGCAATCCGCAATCGATACCGATCTCCTTCCGGCTCATTTCCAGACATATCAAATTTGAAGTACACATATTTCTTGGTTGAAGAAGTGGAAGAGATGCTTAGTAATCCGGTACTGGAGCCCGTGGCCTGATTGAAATTCAGGTCAGGCTTGCTGCTGTCAATCGCCGCATCGTCGCTTGGCAGCTTACTGGCGATGACCTTTTCAATCAACGGTTTTTCTTCAGCCACTTCTTCATCTTCAGGCGAAGTGTCTTCAGGATTGCTTTTGTAAATAATAGGCTCCGTAACGATCCGGTTCTTCACATGTTCATCCAGGAAGGCCCATGCCTCTGCATTCGCAGTCTCGGAAGCCGTCCCTGTGAATCCATGACCTTGACCGGGTACGACTTTCATATCCACAATGGGCACACCCGCAGATTGAAGCTGTCCCGCCAAAGTAACACTGTCGGTATAGGGAATAGTGGCGTCAGCGTCACCGTGCCGAATCCAGAACGGTGGATCATCCGGTGAAGCATAAGTGCCCGGCATGGCAAGTCTGGCCTGCTCCGGAACATCGAACGCACGATGCCCGCCAAGCAGGGCCGTGACCGAGCTATAGTTATTAGCAAATGTCGTCGTAAAATCGGCAGGTCCGTACCAGTCGGCGACCGCCTGCACTTTGTCGGAATACTCGGGCCAGCCTCCAGAGCCTTCGAGATCTGGGACCTCTGCCGTGACTCCTGTATCAAGCATGACAGGAGCACCAGCGACCAAGTCTCCCGTAGTCCCGAGTAATGCGGCCAGATGACCACCCGCGGATGATCCCCAGACGCCGATACGACTTGGGTCCAGATTGTACTGGGAAGCATGGGCCCGCAAATATCGGATAGCAAGTTTGACATCCTGAATCTGGGCAGGGAAAGGCGCCTCAGGCGTCAGCCGGTAATCGAGAGATACACCGATGTAACCGCGTTTAAGTACATAATTGCATATGGAGTTTAATGCCTGCTTTCGATCCCCGTGGTTCCATCCACCTCCATGGATATAGACCATGACTGGCATCGGTTCAGCTGTCGCTGTCTCGGGAACGGCAATGGATGAATACATCGCCCGCCCACCAGCCATGCCAATCTCCACATCCTCGTATAAAGTCACTCCTTGCGGTGGCGTAAACTCAGTATTCTCTTCTCCAGGCGGCACTGGAGATGGGGCAGGCGTTATGCCGGGAATCGCTTGACCGTAAATGGCAACATTGTCGATATACATGTTGGCCTGCATGGCATCTCCTGTCCGAAATCGAATGTTCACTGTACTGTTATTGTTCGCTTCCGAACCCAGCGTCCAGCTTTTTAGCGTATTGCCTTCCTTGTTCTTCAGGTCCGGGGTGCCCGGGGGAAGTTCAAATGTCTCCAGCGTCGTCCAGGATGTGCCACCATCCTTCGACCATTCAATAATCACACTGCCGCTTACATAGGAGGAAGCACGCGTGTAGTAGCTCAGCCGTATATTTCCGTATCCAGTCAAGTTTAGAGGCAGTGCAAGCGCATCGGTTCCGTCCATCTTGATCATATTGGGTTGGGATGGTGCGGTTGTTGAAGAAGACGTTTTGACCTTGCTCCCACCCGCACCGTCCTGACGCCACGGTGCCTTCAATGCAATTCCGCCGGTAGAGCCAAAATTGTCGGGATCATCAAAGTTTTCCGCGTAAATCTCCAGTTCTGGACCGTCGGGTTCCGGGATATTTTCTTCTTGTGCAGCATTGATAACAGAATGAGGAATATCGTCTTCCATCGCCCGGACTTTATGCACAGGAATGGCGATACCGCTAATGAGTATGAAAGATATGGCAAGAAGTACAGCCCGCTTCGTCCACGTTTTGAACAAGTCTTTCATTAGTATCCCTCCGTATTCAGCCTGACTTGCCACTCCGATGACAGAACAACCTTCTGATCACTGTTATCCTCAAATTTTTTGATTCCTCTTTTCAAAGGGGAAAATCCGGGGATAAAGGCGCGCGCTTCGCTTCTTAAGGTTATTTCTGTCCTCTCCGTTATCGTGTAAAATGTATAGTTCGACTTATATAGTTAGCGACGTGGTGCGGACACGCCCTCACCCTTCTTAAATTTCTCCGTAGCTTCCTTGATGGCCTGATCGCCACCTTTGGCTTTCCATTCCTCTACCACTTTTGGCCAATCCGAGATCGGTTCCTTACCATAAACCATCTTGATCATGTGTGTGAGCAATACCTGAGGAGGTGTATCCGAATTGGGAGCAATCTCGGGATTCTGTACAAAGGCCTCCAACCGCGGATCAAAGTTGATGCCATCCCGGCCTTCTTTGGCTAAAATCGTATCGTAAATATTCATCAGCTTCCTGCCTTCTTCTGTCAGCGATAACGAGCCTTTATTGTACGTTGTGTCCTGTACAAACCATAAGAACGACTGACGGTAACGCTCTTCATCCACGCCAGCGGAATCCGTTGGAGAGGTATACGAAATCACGCCATTATCCTCTGTATAGGTTTCTCCCTCCGTCCCGTACGTGAAAAATTTTTCCGCTTCATCGGACACCATCCAGTTAAAAAAACGGATAATGGAGGCCGGATCAGCAGCATCCTTATTGATAAAGTAGGCACGTGTCACCGGACCGTACAGATAATACCCGCCCTTTCCGTCCGGCCCAACAGGCGAAGGGATAATTTCGATTTTGGCATCGGGAACCGACGCTTTAATCTGCTTCTCCCATTGAATCAGTTCGTTGGCGTTCATGGACCACATGCCCGCCTTGCCGGAGAGAATCGTATTTTTGAATACCGTCGAATTAATGGTCGCAAACTCTTTGTTAATCAGCCCTTCTTCGTACATCGTCTTATAAACCGTCAGGGCTTGCTGCATATTCTCGTTATCCATGAACTTAGGTACAATCTGGTCGCCCTGCTGCTCCATCATGGACAGGAACTGCTGCACATCATAGGCCCCAAAGAAGGTATCCGCATATTTGAAATCCTCACGCCCCATATATGGATTCTCCACGCCAAGCTTTTTAAAGGCGCGCAGCACTTCCAATGTTTCCTCCACCGTGGTAGGCACCGGCAATCCGGTTTGATCCAGCAGGTCCTTACGAATCCAGGTTGCCCGGCGGGATGGATTGGATAAATATTCGGGAATGGCATAGATCTGACCGTCATGGGTGACCTGGTCCCAGGCTTCCTTCGGTACAGCCTTCAGCAAATCTTGCCCATACTGCTGCAACAGCTCATCCAGCGGCTGGAATACTCCGGCTTCGACCGAACCGGCCATCTCCTTGCCGTTGACGCCGCCATCACCCTGCACCACATCAGGAATATCATTGGTGGCAAACATCTGGACCATTTTCTGCTCATATTCCTTATGAGGCACAAGCACGATTTTCAGATCGGTATGGGTCAGTTCCTCCAGCTTTTTCACCCATTTATCCTGGTTGATGTCCGGCGACTTCTCCACATACGTATACGCCAGCGTTCGCAGTGACATGGAGAATCTCGTCTTGCCGTCTCCCCCATTCTCACCGGATTCCGCCCCGCTTCCAGTGCTGCATCCCGCCATGACGGTTGCCGTCAGCAATAGCGCCATGCCTGTGATCATCCACTTTTTCATGCTACCCCTCTTTTCATCCTGATTAGGTTTAGGTATCACTTATTGGTGAAGCGCTTTCATACAAATGATAAAACATCCCCACCGCCTGCAACAATGGGGATGTTTTAGATGAGATTGCGTTTTCTTTAGGTCATCACTTACTAGTACGTCTTGGATACCTCGATCTTTTTTGTTATACCGTTGTCGGTAAAATAGAGATGAATGCCGTGATCCTGGTCATCGATGAAATAAGGGACATACTTCGGCTCCTCGATCTTATAGGGAACAAGCAGCGTTACAATGGTATGACTTGTCGCAGGCCGCGTTTCCGCGCTCAGATGATAATGTCTGTCCAGCCCTTCGTACTCTGTCGGGTCCACCTCTGCGAATTGATCCGTCTGGCTGAGCGACAACTCACCAGAGGAAGCATATACAAACGTCCCCTCAAGCCCCGCCTTAGTGCCGTTCAGACGGAAGCTCTGCCCTTTCAGCTGTAACGGGTGCAGTGCATGGAACAGCCACTGAATCCTGTCCGGTTTCTCCAGATCAATGTGGTCCACAATAACGAAGTAGGCGGATTGCAGAAAATGAATATCCCGTATAACACGCTTCACATGGGGTACGGTGCTGGCATAGGCATCCGTTGCTACCGCGCGTACATAACCATCGCCATCCCGCCAATAGGCCTCTTCAATCTGTCCGGTTGCGGCCATGTTCAGCACCTTGTTGTTTTCGGCATACTGCCCTGCTCCGCCAATCAGCAGATTGTTTTTGGAGCGTGTCTGCCTGCGCCATTCCCGGTGAAAGGAACTTCCATGCGCGATATAATAGCCGGTATCCGCCGCAAGCGGCTCGCCGAATGCATGCAGGGTAAAGCTGTTCTGATCCGCATGACTGTGGCTGATGGAGCCGTAACGGCTTGACTTGAGCAGCAGCATCATATGCTCATCCGGATCATCCATCCGGTGATGCATGGCTACCCACCCCACATCACGGAACCACTTCAGCGGCTCGATGTCTACAGGCGACTCTTCCTCCACCTGCGGATAATCGTGGCGATATACCAATTCGTCAAATTTAAAGTCCCACCAGCCGTAGTTATAAAAAGCTCCCTCTGTCCCCGGATCGGATTGGCGTACACGCTCAAAATACCACTGGTACCAGCGATTGCCTGTAACCCCAGCCAGTTGGCGCACAAGATAACCTGTTTTCAGGTTTACCGGGTCACCCAGCGTAGACTGGTCTCCAAAGCTGGCGCGCCGTGCATCAGGCGGGTACACGTAGAGCGGAAAATCCCCGGTACGCTGGAAGAACGGTCGACGGAAGAAGTCGATGCCCGCATAGTTTCGCAGCAGATTCATCGCTTCGGTCACATAGGCCATGCCTGTTGTCCAGTACATCGGACCTTCCGCCCAACCCCCATCACTGCCACCCCAAGGGGAGTACAGACAGGCATAATAATCGATCGCATAATCCAGCCACGCTGCAGCTTGCTGCTCCTCATGCAACAAAGCCATACAGCACGGTACAAGCACGGAGGACAATGAACGCACCGCATGGCTGTCATAGGGCACATGATGAATCTTCGAGCGGACCATCACATGCTGGGCTACCTGTTCTGTACGACGCAGCAAACTGCGCCTTACCACTTCCTGCTCCTCACTGTTCAACTCCTCATGCAGCCAGTCATAACCCCAAGCGAGCGCAGCGGCAACCCGAAAGGCCGCCTCGTCATTATAATCGCGGGAGGTCGTTCCCTCCGGGTCCCAAGCTGCCACATGCAACAGCCAGGTTTTCGCCGCTTCAAGCAGCCGTTTGTCTCGAAGCACCCGCCCGGCGATACTCAGATGACGAATGGCATATAACACTTCCTGACAGTCAATGTACATTTGCCTCCAGAGTGCGGCGACACGTTTGTTCTCCGGGTAAGGCTGCGGTTCACGAATTGGCTCACGGTTTGCCCACGGCTCCACGGAATTGGCCATAAATGCATCCCAGCCACAATACGCGGAATCGGATGCAATACTTCTGGCAAGTGCATTCAGCCCATGCTCACCAAGCCACAGCCGTGGGTGAGACGTGTCTGTGGAGACGTATCGCTGTGCCCGGGAAGGTAGAGGTGTCTCGGGTAGTCCCACTGGTACCATAAAACGCCGTACCTCACTCCATGCTGACATTTCTTCTGGCTTCCCCTGTGCGACATGTGCTTCGGAGTCGCTCCCTTGCTGCATTGGATGATTCACAAGCAGCGCATATCGCCAATAATAATCCCCGGTTTCAAATACCCGGTCCGGCGTAAAAAAATTATACGGAATCGGCGCAAAGGTCATCGTTTCTTCTTCCTGAAAAGAAGGGCTCGCCGACACTTGCAGCAGATAGGCATTGTCATCCTCCTGCTGTGCCGCCATCCAGGTAAACCTTGGCGGATTCTCTGCCAGAACAGTATGCTCGTCAGGGGCATAGTCCACATGAAACGGCCCGCTGATGGGTTGGTACAACGATCTTTCTGTAAGCTTTCGCTTCACTTCCATCGTTTTGTCCCCTCCTTATCGCAATGTTGTAACATCAACGCATATACATGCCGCCATTGATTTCAAGCGTCTCTCCGGTAATAAAAGAACCCAGGTCAGAACAAAGGTACAACGCCGCTCCTGCGACATCATCGGGAGTACCTTCCCGTCCAAGCGGGATGCTGCTTACCGCAGAAGACCGACCTTCTGCCGAGGTAAATGTAGCATGGAACGCCGTCTGTCCGATGAAGCCTGGAGAGAGAGCATTCACCGTAATCCCGCCAGGTGCAAGCTCTTTGGCAAGCCCTTTGGTTAACGCAATGATGGCCGCCTTGGATGCTGCGTAAATAGCTGCACCCGGCCCGCCACCATTATGAGCCGCTACGGAGGTCAGATTGATAATTCGTCCGCCACCAGCCGCCTTCATGCCAGGAATGACCGCTTTGGAGACAAAGACGGTGCTCTTCAGATTGACATCCATAATTCGGCTGTACAGCTCCTCACTCATCGTTTCAATGGGGCTTCGCTCTACCAGATGTCCCGCGTTGTTAACCAACAGGTCAATTGGACCGCCAAAACAGAGTGTAATATCTTCAACCATCGCCCTGATCGCATCCGTATCTGTCACATCTGCCTGGAATGCCGCCGCTTCACCACCAGCATCCCGGATTGCGGTCACAACTTCCTCCGCCCGCTCCATATTATGCAGACCATTCACAGCAACTTTCGCCCCGCAACGAGCCAATGCTCCGGCAATAGCAGCGCCAATCCCTCCACTGGAACCTGTGACCAATGCGATTTTGTTCTGTAAATTGATATTCATGTTCTATCTTCCTCCTTGTTATTGGTCTGAATTAAATCCGCTTGCTGTGCTGGTCCGCCGGAAGCGCCATCGTAATGGTCGTTCCCATGCCTTCCTCACTCTCCATCATCAAACCGTACGTGTCTCCAAATACGAGCTGAATCCGGCGATGCACATTCATAAGTCCGATCCCTCCGCGATGATAAACATCATCAGTGTCTTCACCTGCCAGGCGGTTCAGTTCCAGACGGCGACGCAGCTTCTCCAGACGTGCCTTGCTCATCCCTGTACCATTATCCTGAATGATGACAAGAAATCGATCTTCCAGACGCCGAGCATCGATGCGTATAAAATGACCGGGTTCCATGCCCTGCGGAAACGCATGTTGCAGCACATTTTCCACCAGGGGCTGGAGGGTAAGACGAACCATTTTTTCCAACAACAGATCCGGTGCAATGATCACTTCAACTTCAAGCTCCCGATCCATGCGATGTTTCATGATGGAAAGGTAGGCCAGCACATGCTTCAGCTCATTGGCAACCGTAATTTCCTCCAGATTGGTCTGAATGGAATAACGGAGCATATGAGCCATCGATTCCACCATCTGCGTAATTTCTTCGGAATCCTGTACAACGGCATAACATTTGATCGTCTCCAGCGTGTTGTAGAGAAAATGCGGATTGATCTGCAACTGGAGCGCCTGAAATTCCGCACGGTGTCGTTCCAACGCTTCCTGTTGTAGCTCAATTTCCGACTTCTGGCGGCGCAGTTCTGACTCATATACACTCTCAATCATGTCCGACAGACGACTGACCATCAGATTATAACTGCGGATCAGCACTCCGATCTCATCACGCCGTTCCTTCATCTCCACCTTGTTCCAGATTCCCTTCTCCGTCTGTCTCATGCCGTTCATCAGCACCCGAATGGGTTCCACTTGAGATGCTCCAATCCGGTAGGCCACAACAAGTGCAGCGAGCAAGGTCCCTGCACCAACCCATAATGTGGCTGAGCGGATCGTTGCAATTGGCCTTTGAAGCTCCGACAGCGGCACGGAAGCGACAAAGCGCCAGCCCGAATAGGCAGACAGTTCCGATATAAACAGCCGTTTGGTGCCATCCGTGTCCTGTTCCAGTGATCCTGCCTCCATGTCCATAAGTCTGTCCACCGTGCTGGACGACATCACGGTCTGCGCCTGCTCGTCCCCAGGAAGGTAGATGACATTTCCGTTCTGATCCATCACATACTGGTATCCCCCTTGACCGAGATCGAGTTCTCCCCAGATGTTGTCAAGCTCCAGCACATTTACTTCCATCGCCAACACTCCATTGGGTGTATAGGAGGACATTCCCCTGATCCGGCGTGCAATCGTAATGACATTGGCACTCTGTCCACTGCGAATGCTGCGGGTAAGCAAAGTTGATTCGCCATTCGCAGGGGTTGCAGCGAGCAGCTCCTTATACTGCTGTACAGCATCGATATCGGGTATGCCCGCTGAATTCTGGTTATCATCGATGACAACCCGCCCGTTCTCCCCAATAACATACAGGAACTTGATCTGTGGATATAACATAAAGACAGGCGGGAATACGTTCCTTTTAATCTGACGGCTGTACTCGTAATAGGCATAACTATCTTCCGAATTCATATCGAGAAAGTGCTTCACACTTCCATTCGAGAGGATGGAGTAGGTCGCGCGATCATAATTTTGCAAATACAGATCAGTTTGGTATGCCGTATTACGCATCGTTTGGGCGATGTTGTCCGCCAGCTGATCGTTCATTTCAGTCGAAGCATAGGTATAGGTAAAAAAGCCGATGGCGGACAGGGACAACGTAATCACGATGGCAAAATGAAAGAACAGGCGGATTGACAGGCTGCGCTTCATCATTCAATGCCCAACTTGCTTCGGTATTCGGATGGGGTCAGTCCGGTAATCTTCTTGAATGTTTTGGTAAAATGGGGATGATCCGCATACCCCACTTCGTAGGATATATCCGTAATTCGGTTGCCCGGCTGTTCCAGCATGCGTTTGGCCAGTTCCATTTTGCTGCGTATTCGGTATTGGATAAAGGTCTGACCAGTCGTCTGTTTAAACAGTTGGCTGAAGTAAGACGGGTTCAGTCCCAACTTGGCGGCAATCTCGTCCAGTGACACTTCCTGGCGCAAATGCTGCGCCAGATAAGCCTTTGCTTCTTCTACCGGATGTTTGCGCTTGCCGCTGCGCTTTTCCTTGATTGTCTTCATCAACATCTGGATTTCGTTGCCCAGAGCCTCAAAACACTCTTTTGAGGAAGCGCTTACAATTACCTCGCTGGACGTACTCATCGTTCCGTTTCCCCGTGCATTCATTCGAGCCACGATCAATTCCAGCAATTCCTGAAAAAGCTCTGCTGTCTGCTCAGGCATCAGGGCATATGCCGGATAACGAGTTGACCATGCTGCGAGCAGCTCAGTCACATCGGATTGCCTTAGCTCCCATATCGCCTCTTCCAGACGCATGGCCCAATCATTCAGCTCCCTCACGGGGACAAGAGATACCGTAGGTTTATCCTCTTCCGAGACCAGCAATTTGAGCAGCAGCTCATGGAGCTCCTGTCGTCCCACAGGTTTGAGCAGATATCGCTTAACCCCATAATCCATACAGGCTCTTGCATATTCAAAGTCAGAATAACCGGAGACTACAATAATGCGCATCGTACTGCCTTGCTCGGATAAATGTCGGCATAGCTCAATGCCATCCATCGTTGGCATGCGAATATCCGTGAACAGGATATGTGGCCGAAAGTCCTTCACCACCTGAAGGGCTTCTTCCCCATTCGTCGCCTGTCGAATCTCACATTCAAACAGCCCTGCTTGCTCAATCATCTTTGCCAGACCCATCCGAATCATCGGCTCATCATCCGTAATCAAGATTCTGAACATCGCCATTCCCCCGTTTCCGTCAGATCTGTATGCTGCTTGTAGTTAAGATTTGACGGAGCCGACCATGATTCCTTTTACAAAATGCTTTTGCAGGAAAGGGTAAATGATAATGATTGGCAAGGTGGCGATGATGATGGTCGCCATTTTGATGCCTTCCGGCGATGTATGTGCTAGGGTGCTATAGACGGCGGAACCCGGATCAACGGAAATATCGTCACTCTCAAACAGCTTCTTGAGCGTGACCTGAATCGGCCACCAGGCCGGATCATTCAGATAATAGAGCGCCGTGGAATACGCATTCCAGTGGCCCACCGCATAGAAAATGCCAAGTGATGCCATGGCCGGTTTGGATAATGGAATAACGATACGCCAGATGATGCCAAACTCCCCACAGCCATCGATGCGGGCAGCGTCGATCAGTTCACCCGGTAGCTGTGAGAAGAACGAACGCATGACAAAAAAGTTAAAGGCGTTAATCGCTCCTGGCACAATCAGCACCAGTGGATTGTTGACCAGATGAAGCTCCTTCATCAGGATAAAGTTCGGAATGAGCGGCGCCGAGAATACAACGGTTATCAGGACAAACATGACAACAAGAGAGCGCCCCTTGTACTCTGGACGGGACACGGGATACGCGAGTGATGCCGTTGCGGCGAGATTGACCAGCGTACCCACTAACGTTACCCCAACTGATACCGCAAAGGCCCGCCAGAAGGCAGCATCGCCGAATACATATTCGTAATTGATCCAGGTAAAAGCAACAGGCCAGAAGCTGACCTTTCCGCCCATAATCGCTTCCGAGCTGCTAAGTGATTGGGCCAGCACGTTAATGAAAGGCAGAATCATCGTCAACGAGAGCAGCGTAAGAAAAACGAGATTTCCAATGCGAAATATACGGTAACGGACACTGGGGGTACGCATCTACCTCGCCTCCTAATACAGGCTTTCGCCGGTTGTTTTTTTGCTAAAAAAGTTACCGAGTAGAATAAGCATCAAGCCCACGACCGACTTGAACAACCCGATGGCTGTTGTATAGCTGTACTGCTGTGAGAGAAGCCCGGCTTTGTAGATGTACGTATCGAGAATCTCGCCCGATTCCAGATTAAGCGGATTCAGAAATACAAACACACGCTCAAAGCCCAGATCGAGGAACTTCCCAATGTGCAGCAGCAACAGAATCATAATCGTTGGCAGCAAGGATGGCAGGGTAATCGACCATATCTGCTTCAAACGTCCAGCTCCATCCACCTCTGCCGCCTCATACAGATCGGGATTGATGCCGGCAATGGCAGCCAGGAAAATAATCGTGCCGTACCCCGAGTCGCGCCAGATCCCGGAACCAATCAGAATGGAACGAATGTACGAGTCTTCTCCAAGGAAGTAGACCGGCTGCATCCCCAGAAATTCAAGCGCCTTGTTCACCACCCCGGCGTCCATCGAAAAAATACCCATGAAGATGCCGCTAATGACGACCCAGGACAAAAAGTGAGGCATGTATACAATCGTTTGCAGCATACGCTTGAACATAATCATCCGCACTTCATTGAGCAGAATTGCCAGCACAATCGGTACTGGAAATGCAATCACAAGATCATATAATCCAAGCAGAAGTGTGTTATTGAGAATTCTTAAAAAATCATAATGGCTGAACATCTTCTGGAAGTGCTCCAGACCTACCCAATCACTTCCGGTGATGCCCTTGAAAATGTTGTAGTTCTGAAAGGCAATGACTGAACCGAATAAAGGTACATATTTGAAGAGGAAAAAATACAGAATACCCGGTACCGAGAGCAGATATAGTATCCGGTATCGCCACAGATAACGTCCCGCATCTCCGAGCCGAGCGCCCAGACCAGACGAGTGAAGCCCGGTCGCATTCCGGCTTGGTGGCACGATATCTACCGGCTTCACGTCTTCTCCCCTCCCTGCTTCTGTGATTGCATGGCTCTCAAATTATCAGGAACGTTCTCGTCCCACGGGATTTCATTGAATTTGATGGAAATGTAATCCGGCTCACGGTCGATAATACGCGAGAGCTCGCGTGTGAACACCTCCACTATCTCCTGCTTTTGCTCATCCGTCCTTCCTTCATACAGCCTGATCGTAATTTCTGGCATCCGATTTAAGCTCCCTTCATTACGGTGATATAAACGCTTTAACAACTTCATCTTAACGTTCCTGCGGAAGGGCAACAATGGACTGTCTTTTCGTTCACTTGTGTTTTCTTTAGGTCATGACAAGCAAGCCCAAAAAGCTCAGGACCTTGCATTAACAAACGAAACAATAAAGTTCGAAAACGAATAACAAGCCTACAGAACCAGTACCTTAGAACCATTTTTTCTCTAAAAGCTAATATTAATATGACTATATAACGATATATTCTACGAAGTAACTTACCTGGGGGTCCTATAAGTGAGTAGAACTGGAAACAATGCAAGAAACACACTGAAGCATGAGAGAACGTCCCGTAACCACAGCAAAAATCAGAATGATAGAAGTTGCACGATCACAACTTCCCACTAAATATTCGTTAGATTACATAGCGTATAGATCCCATCCAGGTATAGTGCATTTTCATATTTGTAGAAGGAGTGAACAATTTGTTAACTAAGCTTCGCTGGAGTACCATGCCTTTCTTTATCAAAAATTTGGTGATCTCGTTTGGTAGCATCACCTTGATTGGTATTATCTTGATTACTGCCGCGTATCAATTACAAAAAAACATCCTGGTTGAACAGTTGCACGACCAGGCTACCGTCATCACCCAGAAATGGTACGACGATCTCGACACGGCCAAAGTGGCAGAAGCAGCTAAGGAAAAAAGCTACTCCGGTCCTGTACAAAAGGAAATGAAAACGTATCTCGATTCCATCCATGAGTTCTATCCAAACATCGCGCAAGCGTACATTTTTGGTTCAGAACTTGAGCAAGGCAACGGAACGTCCATCATCGCGATTCCAACAAACCTGTTGGCACCATTCGAGGAAAGCAATCTGCCCGCAGGTGCCATGTACCCGCTGCCTCAGAATAACGTCGTAGTGCTGGAACAGATGAAAAAGGACGGAAAGCCTGCCTTCAGTGATTTCTACACGGATGAGTACGGAACTTGGACCACCCTGATCTACCCTATTAATAACGCAGATGGCTCCATGTACGCTGCTCTTTACTTCGATGTTGATGCAAGTGCGGTTCCAAAAGGACTGAACGAACTACTCACGTACGGTTTGATGTTCCTGATTGGTTTCCTGATCCTGTTCATGGTGTTGCAATTCATTTTGCTGAAGAGAACGTTGCTTCCAATCCGCAACCTGATGAAAGGGATCGAAGAAGTCAGCACAGGTAATCTGGACGTAACCATCGATACCGGGCGAGATGATCTGGGTATCATCAACGAGAAGTTCAATGCGATGATCCATCGATTCAATACAACCATCTATAAAGTACAGAATACTTCGCATCACCTCTCGGAATCTTCCAAACAACTACTGGGCATTTCCGAGAAAAATAATGTAAATATTCAATCGATCAGCAGCAATATCCGGGAGATATCCACTGGACTGGTATCACAGGACAAAGCCACTGTAGAGAATGCACGTGCCATGACAGAGATGTCAACGGTAGTGCAGACCATCGCCAGCAGTTCAGCCGATGTGGCAGATGAAGCACTCAGCATGGAGCAGCGCTCCAGCACGGGTAATGTGGTGATGCAACAAGTCATTGAGCAGATGCGTCTGATCTCGGGTGCGGTGCAAAATACGTCAAAATCGATTCAGTCGTTGGAAAACAACTCAAACCAGATTAGCAACATTGTTAATCTGATCACGGAGATTGCCGGACAAACCAACTTGCTGGCACTCAACGCTTCGATCGAGGCGGCCCGCGCAGGCGAAGAAGGAAGAGGTTTTGCTGTCGTTGCAGGCGAGGTACGTAACCTGGCAGAGCAATCGCAGGAATCAGCGAAGCAAATACGACAGCTAATTGAAGAAATTCAGCGGGATATCATGGAGTCTTCCGAGGCGATGCAGCTGGGTTCCAAGGAAGTCACCAGAGGCTTGGAAGTTACCCAAGAGACTGGCGTATTTTTTGAGAATATTCTGACTGCTACGAATAAAGTTGCAAACCAGATTCAGGATATCTCCAGTTCTACCGAAGAGATCTCGGCAAGCACTCAAGAAATGTCTGCCACGGCTGATGAACTGTCTGCCAGTGTCAGCAAGGCAGCCAATAGCAGTAAACAGATTGAGCAGTCCATTGATGAGCAGGAAGCCTCCATGGCAGCCATTGTGAGTGCCTCCGATGAGCTCTCCGTTGTATCCGAGCAACTTCAAGAACTGATCTCATTCTTTAAAGTACGCGCAGAGAATTAATAGGATACAGCGAACAAGAATACGACACAGTAAAAAACCAAGGCTCATGAGTGACTACACTCAAAGCCTTGGTTTTTTTGTTGTTACTGAGGTATGTTCTATACCTTCCCCGTATCATGTTGGACCCCCTAAGAGAAAGCATATCTAAACAGTCCATAGTATAGAGGTCCGATCACGACAACTAATGTTATCAACATCCAAACTATCCTCGTCATCATCGGTAATCCATCCAAAATCTCTTCCCCTTCGTTATCCTTTAAAAGCATCGCGAATAATACATCCCATAACAGAGCAGGAACAGTAATAATTCTCCACCAGGAAGGATTTAAAATAGCTGTTTCCGTAACATATCCTAGCAACCCTATCCATGTAATGACGGATACGACAAAATCTATCTTGCTAAGGTTAGACTTATACTTCCCTTTAATAAGGTACGAGAGTGAAGCTGTGCCCAGCAACCCAAGATAGACCGTCCATAAAACGTGTTCCATATATACTCCTCATTCATTGCTCAATTTTATAACTCACAGTTTCATCACTATCCCTTAGCTATTATAGCGATTCACCTCTAGAACAGATATATTCGAAACTTTCCATATAATAGAAACATCTCACTCCCTACCTCCCTCTAGTCAGTTTTTTTCATTTCTCAGCCCACATTATGACAATCCTCACATCCACTTTCCCTGTTCAAGTGATACAGTTATCAACGACCAAATGACCGAAATAGTAAAACGGTCAAAAAAAATCTACCATACCCATTATCCTTTCAACCTACAAGGAGGTGTATATGCCATGAAAACGATAGATCGAAGGCAGCAGGTAATGGATTCTGCCGAGAAATCCTTTGCCCTGTTTGGCTACAAGGCCACAACAATGGAGCAGGTGGCGCGACTTGCCAATGTGGGCAAGGGAACGATCTATACTTTTTTCGAAAATAAAGAAGAGCTGTTCAGCGAGATTCTGCGCTCGATCATTGCGGATATGAGACAGATTACAGAGCAGACGGTGAAGGAAGAGAACTCCTTTCTGGATAACGTGCATATGAGCATGGATTCTTTGCTGGAGTACCGGGAGGAACATGAGCTGTTAATCAAGCTCTTTCAGGAGGTCAACGAGTTCGGTACACCGCAAGCCAAGGAAGGTTTGCAGACAGTGGAGACAGCCATTCTCGAATACCTGGAGCGTCAGGTCAGCCGTGCCATGGAGTTGGAGCAGATTCGCAGGGACGATCCCAAACTGGTTTCTTTTGTCCTGCTGAAGCTGTATGTCACCTTAACCTCGGATTGGAACAAAGCACATCCTACGCTGCATAAGGATCAGATCAAGGATTTTGTGGGCCTCTTTCTCAAGAATGGCTTATCCCCCACCTAGAGAAAGGCACGCCGCTAAATTAAACACATAATAGAGATAGAACAAACGGATGAGCGTAAGGATAGGGAGAGAACATGATGAAATCATTACATGTATTTGGGCAGGACTTGAAGTCCGCCTTCAAGAAACCAAAAGTATTTATTCCGATTCTCGTTGTACTGTTCATTCCGGTGCTGTATAGTGGCCTGTTCCTGAACGCATTCTGGGACCCCTATGGCAAAATGAATGAATTACCTGTAGCCGTGGTCAACACGGATCAGGGTGCAGTCTACAACGATAAATCACTGGAGGTCGGTCAGAATCTGGTCGATGAATTGAAAAAAAGTGATGATTTCGACTGGCAATTCGTGACTCGTGAACAAGCAGAACAAGGTATGCAAGACAACACGTATTATATGACCATTGTGATTCCGGAGGATTTTTCAGCAAAAGCCACCACTCTGATGGATGAGCACCCGGAGCCGGCAGACCTAATCTATGAACCCAATGAAGGATACAACTTCCTTGCGGGTCAGATTGGCGGGACGGCGGTCAAACAAATTCGCTCCAAAGTCGCTGCCAAAGTCACTGAATCGTATACCGAAACGTTATTGGATCAGGTCGAAAAAATCTCTGGCGGTTTGGCGGATGCCGGGGATGGCGCAGGTCAGATTCATGATGGTGCGATCAAGCTGGATGAGGGTGCGGCTACATTAAAAGAGAACCTGTCCAAACTGGCCGCTGGCACCGACAAGCTGGAAACAGGCGTTGTTCCGTTAAAAGAAGGTACATCTACTCTCGCTCAAGGTATCAGTGATCTTCATACAGGTGCGAGTGCCCTATCCAATGGGCTGTCCCAACTGGCAGCAGCAGGTTCGAAACTGAGTGATGGAGCAACCCAGGCTGAAACTGGCGGCAAACAGCTACAGGCTGGCATTCAATCTGCTCAAGAAGGCGCAGCCAGGCTGGATGCAGGACTGGCGGCTTCCGAGGAAGGCAGTGCAAAGCTGACTGCCGGGCTGCAAAGTTCTGTTGAAGGCAGTGGCAAAGTCAGCGAAGGGGCCAAAGCGGTTGCCCAAGGTCTTGCGCAATTAGCTGAAGCCAGTCCGGAACTGGCCGCAAGTCCTGCTGTCCAGCAGCTCCTGGCAGCCAGTCAAGCCGTAGCCGCTGGCAGCGAACAAGTGTATCAGGGTGGACAGCAGTTGGTCGCAGGCAGCCAAAACCTGTATGCTGCACAACAGCAACTGCATCAAGGCAGCAGTCAGTTGGTACAGGGTGAACAACAACTGGTACAAGGAGCTACACAGTTATCCGCCGGACAAGAAAAGCTTGCAACGGGCCTACAGCAATTCAATTCAAAATTATCCGAGGCAGCCGCTGGTGGAGCCAAACTTGCGGATGGTTCAGGTCAATTGAATGCTGGTGCAGGCAAATTGGTTGCAGGTGTAAGCCAGCTTACAGACGGAATCTCAACCCTTGCAGATGGTTCACATAAGCTCGATGACGGCGCCGGTCAGTTAAAAGAAGGTACGCTTAAGCTGACGGACGGCTCTGGCGAACTTGCCACCAAGCTGAATGAAGCGGCTGAGCAGACGGGTAGTGTGAAAAAGACCGATGAATTGGTAACGATGTATGCGGAGCCGGTTCAGGTGGATGAGCATAAATATAATGAGGTACCCAACTACGGTACAGGATTCTCGCCTTACTTCCTGTCCCTCGGGCTGTTTGTCGGGGCATTGATTGCCACATTGGTAGTTCCAACACGAGGCAGCACGGTTAGCGAGGCAAGTGGCTGGAATCGTTTTGTGAGTAAAACGCTGGCTTTCACGCTCATGAGTGCTGTGCAGTCGCTGCTTGCTTCATGGCTGGTCTTGTACGGTCTGGGTCTGGAAGTACAGAGTGTTCCATTGTTCCTCTTGTTCAGCTTTGTGACCAGTCTAAGCTTCATGTACATCATTCAGGCACTGGTAACTTGGTTGGAGAACCCGGGACGATTCCTTGCGATTCTCATGCTGATCTTCCAGCTTACTACCAGCGCGGGCACCTTCCCGCTCGAACTCATTCCTAATTGGCTGAAAGTTTTCAACCCATGGTTGCCTATGACCTATTCTGTAACAGGTTATAAAGCAGTCATCTCAAGTGGACAGTTGGGTGTTGCTTGGGATCAGATCGGCATTCTGTGCATATTCGCCGTGATTGGTCTGGGAGGAACTTTAACGTATTTCCTGATGCCTCGCACTCGCACCACAGAGAACGAAAACATCAGCAGTGAAGTCGCACTTCACGCGTAGTACGAAAAAATAGGCAAGGCATATCCCCCTGTCCCGACTCGCTGGATCGCAAGTCTGGGCTAAAAGGATATGCCTTTGTCTTTTTGTTAGTTTCGATATTCAGTTTAGCCAAGATCCTTCACAATGTGTTGGTTCAGAAAACTCAGAAAATCACCTTGCATGGAGCCAAGGGTAAGCATTTTCTTGATCATGCTAAATCGCCAATGGGTACCATTGAGCTGGAATGACCATATAGTGGAAAGCCCCATTCCAGATTTTAATTTTTGATTTTTCAGATCCTCCAAAGCAAAATCAACCATTTCTACAACTTTCGAGGAAAATACATTGAGAAAGAGAACTCTTAATCTGTCTTTATTGATTAGTAAAATCGCTTTGCTCGTCGGTGATGAAATCGTCTGTGAAATGGCGTAACAGGCCAGCATATCAGGTTCTCTATATGGTTCAGTTAACCGGTCTATAGATTTTCTAGTGATTAATAGCATCGATAGTATTCCTTTTCCTAGTATGTAGAGTACATATCAGAACTCGAGACAGCGAAAGTAAATAATAGCACGATCGTAATCAGTAATACATATAACGCTACACTGATTATTCCACAGACAAGGCCAGCAATGGCTAAGCCTCTGCCCTGTTCCATGCGGTTCTTCACTTCTTTGAGTGATATAGAGGCAATGATGATGGCAACAATACCAATCAATAATCCCACATATGGAATCACGATGGACAATATGCCCAAAACAAGTGCTGCAATCGATTTGCTATTCGTTTTTGGTATTACATAAGGTGGTGGTGGAAGTGTGTCGTTATAATAACGATTCACATCATTTTCACGATGTTCCATGGTAAATCCTCCCTGTTTATTAAGTATGTTCATTATAATGTTTTAGAGGGAATGAGTGTACCATATTTTGTAAATAGCGAATTGTTATTAATTTTATTTTATCCATCCTCTGAACACATAATTGAAGCGTAAGCTTACACATTGTACTTCTAGAATATGAAGTTTAGAACCCGTTTTTCACTCTGATGATCCAAACAAATAATTTCTCTAACATACAGATATTATTATGGAAGTACTTTTCTGGATTACATTGGGGGATCACTCGGATGAAAATCGATAAAGTCATGAATATACTTATGATTTTGATGCTTCTTCTTATTGCTCTTTATCGAAATAATGTAGCTGTTTTATGCTTTAGCATTGCTTTGTTTGGAATCATGAGTTATACGACTTTTAGAATTCGAACCCATTGGAATGTAGTGACTTATATCGTGTTGACCATGGTATTAATTATCTGGAATATATACCTGTGGACATAAGCTATTAAAAAAAGAACGCAATCCCTCATTACTCATAGGATTGCGTTCTTTCCACATTTCTTAGATGCAATGTCTTCTATCCTTCCACTTCCACCCGCTGCAAAAAGGTACGGGTACGTGCAAGCTTTGGATTGCCGAAGATCTGTTCTGGCGGTCCCGCCTCTGCGATCTCCCCGTTATCCATGAAGAACACACGATCCGCAACGTCACGGGCGAAGCCCATCTCATGTGTGACAATCATCATCGTCATATTTTCCTGCGCAAGTTGTTTGATAACACGCAGTACTTCTCCCGTCAGTTCGGGATCGAGCGCCGACGTCGGCTCATCGAACAGGAGAATGTCTGGTTGCATCATCAGTGCACGAGCGATGGCAACACGCTGTTTCTGTCCACCGGACAGATTGGCTGGATAGACATCGGCCTTGTCCGACAGCCCTACTTTGCCGAGTAATTCCAGACTACGATATCGAATGACATTTGAGCTTTCTTTTTTCAAAGTCTTCGGTGCAAGTTCCAGATTATCCTGTACGGTCAGATGCGGGAACAAGTTGAAATGCTGGAATACCATACCCATACGATCCGTCATCTTGCGAATATCTGCGGCACCCGCGTAACGGCCATTATCAACCAACGTCTGATCCTGAATGCGAATCGTTCCGCCCGAAATATCCTCCAGATGGATCAGGCTGCGCAGCATCGTACTTTTCCCCGATCCCGAAGGACCGATCACCGCAATCACTTCGCCTGGTTCCACGTTGAAGGATACCTGCTTCAGCACATCAAGGGTACCGAAAGATTTTCTCAACTCTTTTACTTCTATTATATGTTTCATATGCAGACAGTCCTTTGATTGATCAGATTTAATTTATTCAAATGAAAACCGCTTCTCCAGTGCCTTGAACAACAACGTAAGTACGAGTGTCATGAGCAGATACATCACCGCTGCCACGAAGAAAGGGATCAACTGCAAGTCCCGATTTACCGCCGCTTGGGCGTAATACAACAGCTCAGGTACAGCTACAGCGTAGAGAAGTGCCGTATCCTTGATGAGCGTAATGGACTCATTGGCCGTTGCGGGCAGTACCACACGAATCATCTGAGGAATGATGACTTTGGTCATCGTCTGCCACTTCGTTAATCCAAGTACCTTCGCTGCCTCATGTTGCCCTTTATCAATGGAAAGCAGACCGCCCCTGAAGATTTCAGCGAAGTACGCCGCATAGTTGAGGATGAACGCAATCCCCGCTGCAACAAAGCGATCAAACACCAAATACTCTCCAATCACAGGAAGCAACGGTAAACCGAAGCAGAAAAATAGAATTTGGAGCAGCAGTGGTGTTCCTCGCATCACATATACATACGTATGGGCAATCCATGCCAGTGGTTTAATTTGGCTTCTCATCGCCAGCGTGACCGCGAATCCAAGCGGTACAGATAACACGATCGCGAGCAAGAACATGAAAATGGTGGTCTGCGCACCCTCTAGCATCGGTTTTAAAATGGTCGATATATAATCCCAACTCATTATTTTGTCTCCTCTAATCTGTTAACCCCGCATTCCTCCGAAGCATAAATCGCTCCAGCATGGAATACGGGGTCCGTTTTGTTTCTAACTATATATCAGGTGTGTAACCTGTCTATTTCAGAACCTTATCTTCACCCAACCATTGGGTAGAGATTTTAGCGGCTGTTCCGTCTGCATTCAACTCATCCAGCGCTTTTTGCAACTGATTCAAGAGCTCTTCATTTCCCTTTTTGATACCAATGCCATATTGTTCCGGTGCAAGAGATTCATCCATCAGTTTGAATGTTCCCTCTTCCTTGGACATGTAGTATCTCGCTACCACTTCATCAATGATGACCGCATCCAGACGTTTCGTCTTCAGATCGGTAAGAGCAAGGACGTTATCCTTGAACTCGGAAGCTTTTACTTTATCCTTGAGAGGACTTGCTGCCAGTGCATCTGCCGCTGAGGATAGCGCCTGCAATCCCACATTTTTGCCATCCAGTTCATCCAGCTTCGTAATTGGTGAGTCTGCCAAGGTAATAGCTACTTGGCTGTTTTCCAGATACGGCTTCGTGAAGAGCACTTTTTCTTTGCGCTCATCCGTAATGGTGTACCCGTTCCAGATCATGTCGATCCGGCCACTATTCAGCTCTGACTCTTTGGAAGACCAGTCGATTGGCTGGAATGTGATTTCTTTACCCATTTTCTCCGCTGCAGCTCTTGCGTAATCAATATCAAAACCAACAATTTCATTCTGCTCGTCCCGGAAACCCATTGGAGCAAACTTATCGTCAATGCCTACAACAATCGTGTTATCGTCTTTGCTTGCAGAACTGGAACAACCAGCCACAATCAATACACATATACTAATGAATAATAGTAGAATCGCTTTTTTTCTCATCTCTTGAACCCCTCCATGTCTATAACCAAAACCCAAACGCTTTAGTTCGTTACCACGTTATCAGAGATTTATAATAACATAGCATGGAAGAAGAGTCGAGTATGTTGCCTATTTCCTTCTATTTCATGCAGCTTAATTGTCAACAATTTGTGAAAAAGCCTCTTTCACTTGCGCCGGTTCCACCAGCTTCTTGCGAACAGTCGAATTCCATAACTCCGGGGTCTGAAGCTCTTTTAATTCCGAACCTGTCCACTGTTGGGCGGATTCACGACGTAAGGTATAGCTGGTATTCTCTAACTGGTAGACGACCTGCTCCAGATTATCGATCATAACAAAGTTCGCAACCGCATTATATACCAGTATCCGCTCAAGTTCCTCTGCATCCATCTCATGCGTATCCAAGCTATAATTCACTTGAGCCGTGAACGCCTCCGGGTACAGTTGGTAACCATTCAATCTTTCACGTAAAGGTAAAGCCTGATTCAGATGACTCAAGTTTGAATTATCACCCATGTAGGGACTGCGATATTTCGTTAAAGCTTCAAAATCATGCGTCAGCGGGTTCTGCTGCTCTGCTTCATACCGATCCTGCTGTGCTTCAATCCTCGGATTAACGAAACCCTCAACGATTGCGAGGCCAACCACACCCAGAACAACGAGGGCAATAATCCATATATTCCTGCCTCTCATAACGCATCCCTCACTTCATACTTGCTAACGATCCGATACGCCCGATGCACTACCAAAGGAATAATAACGCTTAGTAACGGGACGGCAAAAGCAATGACGATCACAGCAAACTGGTAGGGTCCTTCCACCTGAATGGGTCGATTAAACCAGATGTTGCTTCCGAATCGCAACGCTGCCTGCGTACCCCATAGTACGAATATGAATGCCGCCCACAACCACCATATTCTTCGATTCCACAGCACTAAGGCAGGGATTCGAATAACCGTTGTTTTAACAGAAGTGGCAGGATCATTCGTCCTGTTGGTCAAGATATACAACACATACGTTCCACCAACAATGAGACTCACGATCATAAGCAGGTTGTTTATGGCGGAGCCTTGTATCAGCACTCTCATTGGGATGGTAATGATCCAGGCTATGAGGCTGTATATCAGAGCAGACTGCAACAACGCTGTCCAGTAAGGAACACGATGTACTCTTCGATGGTCACTCATCACTTCATCCATACCAGCGATATGCTGGATGGCGGTCTGGAACGCCTTCTCTTCACTCATCCCCTGCGAGATATAATCGTCAATCCGCGCAGCGAGATTACTGTGAATCTCTTCTTGCAGTTCTCGATTGTCCAATGTATCCGGTACGTGAGCGAACAGATGCTTTACATGACGGGTGATGCGAGCTTCCAATCTCATAGGTCTTCATCTCCTTTTTCTCCAGTGACAATCATACAATCAATCAGTGCCTTGGCTGCCTGCCAAGCTTGAACCTGCTCTCTATAGGCTTCGAGGCCTTGCACTGTAATCCGGTAATATTTGCGTCGTCCTCCCTGTGTCTCTTCCCCCCAGTAGGACTCCACATATCCACTCTTCTCCAGCCTCTTCAAACTGGAATAAAGCGTAGGTTCCTTCAATTCAAACTGCTCTCCACTCTTGCGATAGATCTCCTTAATAATGCTGTAACCATAGTTATCAGAAGGTATAAGTACACTCAGAATGATGGGGTCAATATTGCCCCGAATCAGATCACTGTTAATTACTTGAACATCCATCTGCTAAATTCACCGACTTTCTTCCATCCTTCGTATACTATAAGACATATTACTATGTCTGTAAAGGTAATATGTATCACATGGTAAATATGCCTCAAAGTGAGCAACGTTGCAATATTCCTCTCTTGCTTTTCGCATGGAAGGAATAAAGAGGTGGTTATAATACAATTCATAAGTACGATGTGAACGTTACTTTAGCCGTTGTCCGCGGCGTCCAAAAAAAATAAAACAGGGCTCCTCCAATTATGGAGAAGCCCTATACTCGTTTTGTCTATTGCTGCACTTTCTCACGATCTTTGCCTTTATCGGATTCACCCGCGTTTTTGTTGGCAGCATCGCGATCCTGTTGCATCTCTTCCACCGTTTTCACCTTGAGACGAGCAGCACCTTCGTATTCCTTCGTTGGAATCAAGTCTCCTCCAGCGAGTCTTGCTTCTGCGGCTGCAATCGCCTCACCATACTGCGGCAGCCACTGAGCCTGTGCAACCAACATCTCATCGACCATCTGCCAGATCTCTTTTGGATTACATACGGCACCCACGAGTGGGTCCATCATGAACGCCTGACGAAGTAATTTATCATCTCCATTGACCGCTGCTTCAACCGCAAGCCGTTGCACGGAAATACTCACATTACATACCGCAGCCGGGCCAAGGGGCAGATCCCCTACATGCGGCATGGAAATACCGTTTCGATCCACATATCCCGGTGCTTCAATAATCGCATCATCTGGCAGGTTGGAGATGACTCCGTTATTAACGGTATTGAAATGTCCACGATAGACACGTCCCGTCTCCAGTCCTTCAATAATGTACGAACCGTGCTCCTCGCCCCGTTTGTCCGGAACGAATTGCATCGGCTCATCCTTCATCCAGTTTGGAAAATCAGTCTCGAACCAGTTGCGCCCCTCGGTACATACCCGCAGATACCCACCTGTCTCTCCATTAATCCAGTTGCCCAGGTCGATCCATTCGTTGATCTCTTCGGGACGTTTGCGATACCACGGCACATATTCACTCAGATGACCATTCGATTCCGTACTGTAGTATCCGAAGCGTCGCAGCATATCAATCCGCACTTTCTCGGTACGGCTGTACTCTGGATGTTTCTCGAAGGCTTCGAGCAGATCACCTGTAAGGTCCTTACCTTCATGAGAAGCCTGAATATACCAGGTCTGATGGTTGATGCCGGCACAGACGATATCCACTTCACTCTTTTTCAAACCAAAAGCTTCCGCAATCTGATGATGACCATGCTGTACCCCATGACACAGTCCGATCGTCCGCACACCACCATACTTATTGCAAGCCCATGTGAGCATCGCCATCGGATTGGAATAGTTCAAGAGCAGCACGTCGGGTGCGCTCTGTTCACGAATATCTTTACAGATGTCCAGCATCTCGGCGATTCCGCGTTGCCCATACATAATGCCGCCTGCACACAACGTATCGCCGACACATTGGTCTACCCCATATTTCAGTGGAATATCCACATCCGTTGCAAAGGCTTCCAGTCCCCCGACACGAATCGTACACAGTACATACTTTGCATCTTTTAACGCTTCTTTCCGATCCGTTGTCGGCTGAATCTGAATATTCAATCCATTCTCCCGGATATCCCGCTGACACAGCTCAGTTACCATGTCCAGATTGTGCTGGCTAATATCGCAGAATGCAATCTCAATGTTGTTGAATTCCGGTACCGTGAGCAAATCCCGCAGCAATCCCCGTGTAAATCCGATACTCCCTGCCCCGATAAACGCCACTTTAAATGACATACCTATGTCCTCCCCTAATCCGAACCTTTTGTTTCGGTTAATGACTCTCTTCATGAAATCATTGTACCAACGGCAAACGGGGAAGCGTTATCAAAATCATGACCTGTTCAAGTTCTTGTTGTCAAAAATCCTAACTTCTACGCGCCAGATCCACTAATCCAGTTGTCTTCGAAAATAACTGCAAACGACTCATTCATCCGGAGGATATTGACTCACATGTCGTTCCATCGAGGAGCGAAATTCAACTGGCGTACGGCCTGTATATTTTTTGAATAACATATGAAAATACTGACGACTGCCTACTCCAACATAGTCAGAGATCTCCGATATTGGAATATTGGTCTGCTGGAGCAGCATCTTGGCCTTCTCCATGCGAAGCATCGTCAAGTAGTCGGTCGGTGTCCGCTGCGTGTGTTGGCGAAAAATGCGATGTAAATAGCCCGGATGCAGATTGACGGCTGCTGCGGTATCCTTCATCTGAATGTTACGATCCATATTGTGATGCATGAATTCAATGGTTCGTTTGACATACAGCTCCGCCTGATCGGTCGCACTCCGGCTCATCTCTCCGCGCAGACGTGCAACACGGACCAGCAATTGGATGAACAATGTACGCACCAGCATCCCCTGTTCCGGAGACGAGAGATTCCGGGCTTCGCGATGATGCGACCGTTCCTCTGACGGAATAATCCTCATCGGCGCAGTTGATCTTCCTTGCTCCAGCAGACCGCGCTGATCAAGTTCCAGCACCAGACTTTTCATAATGTGATACACCTCTTCCGGATCAGGCAGTACCAGATATGGCGATGCATTAGTTAGTAAAGTATGGACTTCTTCCTCTTCCTGCGCGAGCTGACGGATGGATAATTGTCCGGGAGGCGAGCCGGAGAAGCCAAACTCCACATTGAGCATCCGGCAAGGCACGCCATCTTCCACCAGCAATCGGTGCGGGACATCTGCATCAAGAATAATGAACTGTCCTTTTTTCAAAACGCTCTGCTCTGAGCTGCCATCCGGCATCTGCACATCCACCCGGCAAATTCCCGAAATAATATACATGATCTCCGTTGAATCATGATGGTGATAGGACATACGGTAGTTGTCCCACTGCTTGTAATAGTACGCGTAAAAACGCGGCCCGCAGTCCTCTGTGCGCAATGTCTCCTGGTACAGACTTCCTGTCCAGCGCTTCGAAATGCTCATGTCCTTGCCTCCATCCCTGCAACGATCGATCCTCACTTTTCTCCATTGTAGCAATTCTATAGGTTGAATATAAACGGTCTTGTTTAAAAGTCTCATTGCATCATTTAATTAGATGAATATATAATTAGTATATTATCTAATCTTAAAAGTAAACGGTCAATAACTAAAGGAGGTTTTCATGCATGAGTACCACCTTTCATCTGGTAAGACATGGACTTAAAGAACGACAAATCGGGGATGTCCCCCTCACTTCCGAAGGCATTTTACAAGCCGAAGCCACAGCTCTTCATTTTGCCAAAGCTGCCTATCCCGTTACTAAAATCCTGACCAGCCCACTTCGACGAGCCCAAGAAACCGCCAGCATGATTGCCCGCCTTACCCATGCCTATATAACCGAAGATCCTCGTCTGCGTGAACGTGCCAATTGGGGAGATTGCCCGAAACAGTCATTCGAAGAATTTATCGCGATGTGGGATAGATGTACCGCTTACCCAGATTACATTCCACCGGTCGGAGACTCGGCCAAACAGGCTGGTGAACGTCTGGCCTCCCTGCTAACTGAATTGGCTAGTGAAGAACCGGAGAATCGTAACATCATTGTGGTCGCACATGGTGGACTCATTACGGATTTTCTGGTGCAGACTTTTAACGAGCGCGAGCTAAACCTCTGGCATTCCGACTTTATAGCTATGCAGAACCAATTGATCCCTGAGTGCTCCATTACCACATTAATTCATGATCAAGGAAACTACACTATCAAGGCGTTCGCTTCTACCGAGCATCTAAGACTCTAACTAACTATGTACAAGAGTGACGTACCGGACGGATTAAAAAATGCCAAGTGATGTCCACAAATCCTCTGATCCTCATGTAGAAAAAGCTCTCGGATCTCCCCTATGCCGAGACACATGGGAGATTCGAGAGTTTTAAAGCACTTCAAAGAGTGTTGCAGCGCTTCAGAACGCTTCAATCCCTTTTCAATCCCTGCTCATATCCATTGACGCTGCTTTACGTTTCAGGCTGATCCTGAACACATTTTGTATGGCTATTGCCAGCTATTACTCATCTGTTCTGCTTACTTTCCGCCTTTACCTGGCGTGTAGAACTTGGGCAGCGTTACTTTTGACCAGTCTATATCCGATGCCATGTAGAAGGACGGATAGGACGGCTGGTTGTATCCACTGTTCTGTCCGGCAATGCCCACACGATACATTGCATCATGCATCAGCGTGTACAACTTGCGGTCCGTTTTCTCGGTACTGAGATAGATGCGGATCGCGGAACTGTCTGTGGTTCTCACCAGCATCTCTTCCCGCCAATCCCCGAAAATATCAGCTACGAGCGAAGGTGTACCTTTCGTATGATTGTTGGTCAATGTGCCTGTTGCCGTGAGCAACGTGCCACGATTCCAATCCTTGATGGTTGGTGTAACATCAATCGCACCATCAACGATCTGTGTCGTCATATCGGCAGCCCAACGTATATTCATATTTGTTCCCGGTGCTTGATCGCTGATTTTCTCACCAGTCGCTGTCCATAATCCTACAGCCCATGTCTCCAGCCCACGACGAGTTGGATCAACATCACCCACCATACCACGTCCGGTATCTTTCCCTGTGTATCCACCATAGATTACTTCTCCGGTCTTTGCATCACGCAGGGAATAGCCATATGGCGCCCAAGGACCACCCTCGTGAACCATGAAGATCTCCAGTCCCGGACGATCCGGGTCGATATCTGCCACATGAAGTGCATCTCCATGACCCAGACGGGCAATCGTTCCCGGGGCAGCACTCTCCGCAGGCATCAGGTCTGTTGAGCTGTACAGCACGCTGCCGTCATGATCAATTGTCGCGGAGCCATAGATGATCTCCTGTTTGCCGTCTCCATCCACATCCGCCACACTGAAATAGTGTGCGCCCTGTGTTGTAATGGAGCCATACTGTGGATCTGTGCCATCCACACCATGTGGCCCATCATTAAACGGGTTCTTCATTGGTGTCCAGCCGCTGTCCACTTTCCATTCCTTTTTCAGCTTCTTGCCGTCCCAATTGTAGGCAACCATCGTTGAACGTGTATAATATCCGCGTGCAAAGATAGCAGACGGTGTCTTGCCGTCCAGATACGCCACACCTGCCAGGAAACGGTCCACCCGATTGCCCGGTTCAATCCGTGCCATGGCATAATCGCCCCACATCAGGCCATCATCATGACGCTCGGGTTCATATGGAATGGTCTCCAGCTCTTTTCCTGATTTCCCTTCAAATACCGTAACATACTCCGGTCCATCCACGATAAACCCTTCGAACTTGCGCAACTCATTGCGGTTGCTGCGTTCTACCGCGTATACATCAATGAAGTAGTCGGCCAGGCTCTCGGCATCCTGCTGAGATAATGGATAATTATATTTTTGCTCCATTCCAAAAGCCTCTTCCAATGTTGCAGGCCAGTTACCCTTCACAACCTCGTCGTGCTTGTGCCAGTTCCTGAACATATCCACCACGTGATCGTAGTAACCCTCAGCACTTAAACGATAGTCATCCTCGTTCTTCACGCCTGCCTTGCGATCTTCCTTCGGTAACGTGATGTACTTCTCGGATGTCACTTTTCCTTTTTTGTTATATTGGATAATCTTCGTGCCCGGAGCGGTCTTAAACATCATTTCGGCCTTGCCATCCCCGTCAAAATCATAAACAAGCATCTGTGTATAATGAGCACCTGCACGGATGTTGACTCCAAGATCGATCCGGTAGAGCAATTGTCCGTCCAAGGTGTACGCATCAATGTAGGTTTTACCGGTGTATCCTTTTTGTGATACGTCCTTGGCATTGGAAGGGTCCCATTTGACGAAAAACTCATACTGGCCATCCCCGTCCACATCCCCAACACTCATGTCATTGGCGGAATACGTATAAGCTTCTCCCACAGGTGTCACACCATCGGCGGGTTTTTGCAATGGAATATCCACATACCCGTTCGCCCAAGGTTTGACGGATGCGTTGCGTTTGCTTTCCTTGCCCTTCTTGTTCACCGCTGCCACTTCATAACGGGAAGACGATTTGCCCGCACTATCTACATAGTTGGTGCTATCGGTGACGGTAGCGATCTTTTTGCCATCACGGTAGACGTTAAAGTCCGTCCCTGTCAGCCCTTGGTCGCTATACCCTGTGGCTTCGTCACCAAGCAATCTCCAACTGAGAAACACCCCTTCGGATGTGGATGCAGCCACCAGACCCCGATCCAGATATTCCAGTTGAATCCCTTTCAAGTGACTGCCCCCCTTATGTGATTGCAGACCAGCCTCCGTTGTACTCTTTCCATTCGAAGCTTCTGCTCCAGTGATTCCCGCTGTCCCTCCAATGAGCAAAGCTACGCTGAGTGCCGAAGAGAGCACCTTTGCTGCAAGTGGCATACGCCCCTTCCTGCGACCGGATTGCTGATCTGAAGCCGATCCTTTATGTATCGGCGCTGTTGTTTCTGAGTTCATTCACGTTCACGCTCCTTGAGACAGAATAGGTGCCGCTTATACATACACTTTGATGATGATTTGGACGTTTGATCAACCGTGAAGACTTTCTTCAACGGATGTTTCTCCACGCAATGATTGCGCTTACAATATTAAAAAAGAGAAATCAGCTTGCCCAACTACCGGAGTGCGGTCCCCCTTCCATTCTCTCTCCAATCCGAGCGAAGCGATCTCACCCATCGGCTTCTATTATAGACATCCTGCCTGTCAGACCCTAGGCAAATATCCGTCCAAAACGATCAATAATCAGTGTTTTTAGGAGTCATTTAGGAATAAGCACTTGCAGCTGTGAGGGATATCCGTTCCGGTTACGAATCGTTCTTATGATCGCTGTTATCCCCGGATTTTCTTCCATCCCCTTTCTTCGCTTCTTCAGAATCGATTTCGTCCCCTCCACTACGTTCCTCAGTTGATCAAGTACTTCATTTCAAAATGACTCTTGTAATGAATAGCAAAAAACCGCAATCCTCTAATATACTGAGGATTGCGGTTAAGACAATTACGAGTAAATTTTAAGGCTCAATGCCCCATACCAGGTTTCCATCTTGGTAAAGTGTTACCTTGTTCCAATCCTGATAGGATGTTTTGGTTGGATCGAAGGAGTAGTCATTACTCTCGTCAAAGTTGGACCAGTCAGTTTTGTACATGCGAAGCTGGATGTCGCCAGTCTGTCCACCAGCCTGAATGCTGCCAGCGTCAGATGTGAAGCTCAGCTCCACATACGAGTCTGTGAAGGTACGCTGGATATTGGCTCCGCCAACTTGAGCGTAATCGATGGCAGAATCCATCGCAGCCGAGCCTTCTTTGGAGAAATAATAACGAATCTTCAGGTCACTCAGATTCACAGCAGTACTGCCCAGATTTTTGATATTAAAATACGGTTTGATCTGGCTATCCAGCGCATTGGTATCTCCAGCACGATATTGCAGAACAAGATCACTGGTCGGTACAACAACACTTTGAGGTGTTGCTGAAGCTACAGCGGAATTGGCACTTTGCCCTGCTGTATTCACTGCACTTACCACATAATGATACGTTGTGCCGTTGGTCAGGGAAGTGTTCGTATAAGATGTACCACTCACATTCTCCGCAATCGTTGTGAATGGACCTGATGCACTCAGTGCCCGCTTCACGCTATAACTCGTTGCACCTGCAGAAGCAGTCCACGTCAAGGAGACTTGAGCGTTACCGGCAGTAGCCGTCAATGCTGCTGGTGCTGCCGGAGCGGTATTGCCACCCGGAGGATTGCCACCGTTACTTGCAGGAAGTACAGGGAATGAGTTTTTCACCAGTTGTACAAATTGATCATGGAACCAGTGACCGGATACCGGAGCATTAGGCAATGCACCTGTTAATACCCCATCCCGAGTTGTGAAGGTTGGATCACACATCCGGTCGAAACCTTTCCCTTCGTTATTCGGAATTTCGGAGCTGGAGCCATCGGATTCACCCGGAGGTTTCACCCATACATAAGCATCCAGATGTGCGGGTCCCGGTGCAGCCTTAGGGACTTCCCCTATACCAGCGCCACTGGCATTACACCAGTTTCCCCGATGCTCCCGGCGGTCTACACGTCCGGAATTCACATAATCGTTGATGTTGCTACCCGTGGCAGATGTTGGACGGTCTACCCCGCCCCAGCCATTCCGGCTAGTATCAATCAGGAAACCTGTGCTGCTTGGCCAACCAGCTTGTACGAAATCGGCATACAGCGCAGCGGTGAAATCGGTTTCGTCAAAATACGGATTCCACTCATAAAACTTGGCCGATTTAATCGGTTGTCCACCGATATTAAGATCAGGGTTAGACAGGTTCGGCTCCCCCAGCGGTGTAGTGTTCGCTGTATTTGTAATAAAGCCATCTGCACTGCTCAGACCCGCGTCCGTCCCTTGCACAACACTTGTATACAGCGCGACTGCTGCAGAACGGTTGTTATCCCATCCAAGCCAGCCGGAGTGGCCGATATCCAGATAGTTGTACACATTCGGAATGGCGTGAAGCTTGTCCAGTGCATACTTCACACCAGCCTCATAGATACCTGTTGAGCTAGCTTGACCACAAGCTGGTGTACTCAGGTTGGTCACAAGGTTAGGCAGACTGTCCGGTTCAATGACGGCAATAATACGAATATCCTGATACTTCGGATCTGCGAAGATATCTGCAATCACATCAATATAATCCGTTTTATACGTCTGTAGTGCAGCCTGTGTTAGTGGAAGTTCACCATTCGAAGCAAGGGCATGACAATCCCGTCCGGGCAAGTTGTAGATAACAAATGAAGCCGTTATTGGTGTTCCAGGTTTCTTTTGGGCGAGAACAGCATCAAGATGTTCCTCTACACTTTTGCGACCCGCATTGTCCGTACCGCCATAGATCGCAGCAATCCGGTCAATCCATACTGCGGTTGGATACGATTTGACCGTCTCCATCTGGGCCTTCAGCGATGTATCGTTGGTCAGCGCAATGGACGTATCCACGAGTGCCGAATAGTCCTGGTTCAGATAAGCCGTGGCTCCCACAAATGGATTATCCACATGTGCTTCAGCCGCCTGAGTCAGACCTGGAGACATCCCCGGGAAAATCCCCGCCGCGAGCAACGTTGCTGCCAGCATTTGTTTTACCCCTTTGCGCAGGATCTTCTTACCTCTCGATTTGGTTTTCAATTTAGTCTTCATAGTTCCACCTTTCCTTTAGTTAGATTGGGTTGTACTCAATGTCTGATCCTCTGTGTCATTAAGATGCTTAGCACGAAGAGAACGTCCGGATGAGTTGGTTGTATCACCTCCACAAGGAATGGTTGTAGAACTGGAATATTGAGCAAAAAAATGGTGTGTGAGGGCGAATCATGTGAATGAATATAATGTGGTGGGTGTGGTTGAACGTGTGTTAGACATGAAGAAGCATGAAAGATGGATTATAGGATCTAACAACCCATTTAGGTAAGCGCTTTCTTTAAGCGGTTTAAAAAAAGGCCTTCCCTACCATCTGAAATCATGAAGTTTGGTGTCACCTCCTTATGTTCTGATTATACGACATGTAAATATTACTGTAAATTGAATTATATAAATTTAATTATATTTTTTTCCATAATTCAGGCAGGAATCTGGACATCCTTTGGACCTAACCACACCAAAGGTTCATCCTGGCCTTATACCACAATGAACCTCGTGTTGATCAAGGTCGAATTTCACCCGTTTGTTTAGGGCAGAACAACGACATCTCCCGGTTTTAACCCGCTTACCACTTCCGTCTTGTCCCCCGATTCCATTCCAGCCTTGATGGTCAGCGGCTCTGTCAGTCCGTTCCCTTTGTCTAACAGGACGTAAGGTTCGGTCTGATCCCGCATGATGGCCAGGCTGGATACAACCGTCACTTTATCTTTACGCATCGTCTCGATATCGCCTTCCAGACTCACACCTCCATACATCCTTGCATCCGGCTTCAGATCAATGACCACGTCAAACTGGGAAGCCTGCTTGAGGTCTGTATCGCTACTCTTCCGGGCGAACTTGGACACCTTGCTTACCTTCCCGGTGAATTGAAGGTCTTTCTGCGCTGTCATTCGCACCTTAACCGGCATTCCCGCCTTAAGTCTGAACATTTCTTCTTCACCAACAATCGTCATAAATTTCAATTTGTTGATATTGGTAATGGACCCGATTAACTGTCCTTCCGTCACTGCACGTGTCTTGCTGTCCTCTTCATTCATCTGAAATATACCGGAGGCAGAAGCATATACAACAGACTTACTTATTACTGCCTGCTTTTTCTGTATCTCCTTCTCCTTGAGCACCAGTGCTTTTACGTTCAATTCATTCGTCAGGCGTTTGCCTTCCCGATCTGCAAATGCCTTCTTGCGCTCTTCTTCCGTCACGCCAAGCGTCTCACTCATATTCGCCTGATCCTGGCTAACCTGATTCATCTTATTTTCCAACTGGGCTTTCTCCAGATCACTCTGCAGTTGCTCTACTTCCGTTTGTAACGTGGAGGTGTCGAGCGTAAACAGGATATCTCCCTTGCTCACCTGCTCCCCACTTTTCACGTGCCACTGCTTGATATTGGAAGCATACGGTGCGAAGATATCGGTCTGATCGGTGTATACGGATTTCCCCTTCACCTGTATCGATTGCGTCATCGTTTCCTGTGTCACATCAAAGGTAATCGGGGGCGGGATCTCTATAGGTGCCTCCGGTTTTGGCTTATACTTTTCATACAGCCAGTACCCTACACCTGCCAAAAGTACAACGGTGATGATGATTTTAATCCATTTCTTCATGTGCCCAATTTCCCTTTCGCTGATAAAGTTACATCGATTTGATCACAGTTAATGCGTTGGTTCGGGATGCGCTGATTGCCGGATAAATCCCCGACACAATGCCAACCAGCACAGCAAACACAATGCCCAGTGGCAGAGCGGACTGCTGAATAACCACGGTCATCGGGCCATTGACCTGATCTGCCATCTGACTCGCCAGCAGACTGTTCACCCCGCCGAGGGCAGCAAAGGCAATCCCAACACCAGCCACGCCACCCATCAATCCAAGCATCGCTGCTTCGGTAATAAACATCTGGCGGATCTGCCACAGATTTGCACCCAGCACCTTCATCACGCCAATCTGTTTACGCCGCTGATGCGTAGACATGATCATTGCCACAATAATGGACAACGAGGCCAGCAGCATGATAAAACCACCGATTCCCAATGCTGCTTTTTGGTACATTGCCAATTGGCCTGTCATCGCTTCCTCCTGAAACAGATTACTCTGTGTGTTTAACGTCAACTTTTGGATCTGTTCTTCCACCTGGGATACATAACGTTTGTCCTCAACCTTGACCAGAGCCAAGTTCAGATGTTTGGCTGCACTGCTGTCAGCCTGCTGCAATCCAAGCTCATCCTGCAAGGCGCGAGCTGTATCCAGCGGCAGATATATCTTTTTATCGTTCTGAGCACTCATCTCATCCATGTTGGGAGGCTTCGTCAGTTCTCCAGACACGCGTATCGAGCCGCTCATTTTGGTTTTACTCGCATTGGTATAATCTTCATATCGAAACTGAATACTTTGCTGAACGAGCTGATCCTGCTTTGATGACATTTCCGCATACTGCTGCAAAAGCTCATTGTTATAGGGATCAGCATTCAACTGCTCAAATAATTTCTGCGTGACTTTGGGATCTATGAGTCCGAATGTGGCCCCATAACTGGTCACCGCCATACGGCCATCCTCTGCACCACGTCCCTCAGCGTATCTGTATCCAAACCCGCCTAGTGTCTCCAGCTCAGTACCCATCACTTCAACGTAAGTACTGCGGCCATCCGGAAGCACCATTTCGAGCGAATCCAGCTTTAACATGGGAGCCACGGCAACAACATGAGGAAGTCGTTGGATAATCTTAATTTTTTCCAGCGTCAGCGCACCCCGCTCAAACTTCGATGTCTGACCACTCCCCTTGCCGTTGCCAGTACGTATGCCTTCATTAGGCGTAATCGTAATTTCGTCCATCTTGTAGTTGTCATTTAATGTTTTCTCGCTATAGGTCTGTACGGACTGCCCCACACTAAGTGCAATGATCATGGCGGCAGAGCCGATGGACAGCCCCATCATACACAGCAGTGTGACCATTTTTCTGCGAATGATCTGGCCCCAGGCCATACGTGCTACATCGCGTATTCTCACATTTCCTCTCCTTTTGCCTCAAACTTCCCTTACAGCCTCTTCAACCAATATTCCATGTTGCAGTGTCAGCACGACCTGCATCTGCTCCGCGACCTCTGCTTCATGTGTCACAATAACAAAGGTGGTATTCAACTCCCGGTTAAGCTGCTGCAAAATCGCAATAATCTCTTCCTCCGTCTCGGTATCCAGATTCCCGGTAGGCTCATCTGCAAAGATCACCGAGGGTTCGGTAATAAGCGAACGTGCAATACTGACACGTTGTTGCTGACCGCCCGACAACTGGGACGGGAACAAGTTTGTTTTTTCACTCAGTCCAACCTGTTCCAGCAGCTTTAATGCTTTTGCTTTGCGTTTCGCAGGGCTTATGCCCATGAACACCAAAGGTAACTCTACATTTTCCCGGATCGTAAGATTAGACAGCAGCTCATAGGACTGGAAAATAAACCCGATGTGACTGCGCCTGAACTCAGCCAGGCAATTTTCACTGAAACGCACAATATCTTGTCCCGCAATGAGAATCTTGCCCTGATCCGGTTTCATCAGCCCCGCCATCAGATTCAGCAGTGTGGACTTGCCCGAACCTGAACTGCCCAGCAGAGCCACCATCTTGCCTTCTTCAATCGTCAGGTTGATATCGTGAAGCACCGGCACATTTCCCTGGCTATTCCGGAACGAGTGGGATAATTGTTCAACTTGAAGCATTACTACATGTCTTCCTTTCTACTTTCTGAATATGTATGGATTCGCGCAGCTCATTCCCTTTTCATTATAGGGTGGAGATGTATCCGGGCTGGCCGGAGTTGTATCCAACTTGTAAAATGTCGAAACAAAAAGACCTTGTCCACAGAGCCGCTATCGCCAGCTCCACCAGACCAAGGCCTTATATTTATATAACCTTCCGCAGCTTACCAGGCTCTGAAACTAAAGCGGTACATCTCACTTTTATCCATCGTGCTGCCCACTGCAAATAGCTCATCGTTGTTCCATTTCAGATTGATGAAGCTATCAATATTGCGGTAGATGACCGTATCTGACGAAAGTTTGTTCTCGTTCAGGTAGGCAATATGCAGCTCATTCTTCAGATTTTGATTATCCATGGGATAAAAATAAGCGATTCGAGACTCATCTGCATCCAGTTCGAAGTTCCAGATGGAAGCTTGTAATACCAGATCATACTGCCCCTGCGCGGCACGATACCGATATAGCCCCTGCACCTTATTCCTCGTCCCCTGGATGAGCATGTCCCCATTTTTCAGCAACCTGAATTGTTGAATGTCCTCCATTGCAGCATACGCCTTTACTTCATGCTCACCCTCAAGCGACACCTGATAGATGGCATAACTGTCTTTCAGCATCACCAGCATATAGAACTGCTTCAGATCTTCACTGACCTGCAACACATCCGTAACGATAAACGTATCTTTCGAATCTTTCCCTTGTGTTGATCCTGTGAATATGCTCATCAGCTCTTCTTGCGTGTAGATGACTTGACTCGTCTCCTGGCTCAGATCGACCTGTTTAAACAAAAGATCATCCTGACCGATGTAGGACTGGTTCCCTGTAAACACTCTATAATACGAGTTGTCGTTCGGAAGCTTGCGACGTTCCCCGCTCTCAATCACATACTCATACGTCGTCTTCTGCACTTGCCCCGCTCGGTACTGAGAGTAGATGATTTTCTTGTGATCCGGGCTTAGCGCAACGCCATAATCCGTATTACTCGCAATGCTCTTCACTGCGTTATCATCCAGATGCAGGAGAGATAGCTGAAGTCGTGAGTAAGAGGGTTCCAAATGATTGATGATAATCGTGTTTCGATCCACCACTTCAAAATCAAAGATTGCAAAGTCATTCGGAATCTTCGTAGCCGACTCAATCTGAATTGTACTACTCGGCGGTGGCGCCAAACGGCTGTTGAATTGCTGACTTGGCAAAATTACTGTTCTTGGTTTGAGATTTGCGATACTGAACAGGCTTCCAATCCCAAAAATTCCGCTGACAAATGTGATCAACAGCCCGGACAGCATCAATATGTCGCGGTGTTTACGCCAAAATCCAGGATGTCTCATGCGTTCATTTCCCCCGGAAGACTGATATTTACTTGTGTCCCTTGCCGCATGATGCTCTTCATCTCCACTGTTCCTCCATGACGCTCCACGATGTTTTTCACAATAGACAAGCCCAGTCCGGCGCTGCCCTTCTCCGCCCTGTTGATTCCCTTATCCTGGTAAAAGGGTTCAAATACATGCTGGAGTGCTTCAGCACCAATTCCTTCCCCCTGATCACGAATCACAATAGCGATAGTCTCACCTAACCGGAAGGATTGTACTTCAATGATTGAATTGACATCACTGTATTTAACCGAATTATCCAGAACGTTGAGGAATACCTCCTTCAGCTTGTCCCGATCGCCCTGTAGATACTGATGTTCCTCCAGCTCATAATGAATGCCTATATTGTACTTGCCCGCCTTAATCGACATGTCTTCACAAGCTTCACGAATAATATCCGATACATCGATACGTTCGAATCGGTACGCCTGAATGACCGCAGAGGAGACCGAGACCTCCAGGATATCCGCAACCATCGTGTTGAGACGCTGGCTTTCCTTGATAATATAATTCATGCCTTTGTCAAAAAAATCCTGATCGGTAAATCCGTTATCCCGCAAAATCTGGGCGTATCCCAGAATGGTCGTTAGTGGTGTCTTCAGTTCATGTGTCACATTGTCAAAAAAGACTTTGCTTCGCGCCTGTACTTGATTCACTTCGTCCCGCTCTCGCTCAATCACATCAATCTGCTCCCGCACACGATCAATCATGATGGTGAAGCTTGAAGCCAGTTCACCAATCTCATCCTTGGTGGTTATCTGAATGTCTGCATTCAGACTCCCCTGAGCCACTTCCGCAGAACGTTTCGTAAGTACACGGATAGGCTGGGTGATTTTCCGGGAAATGAAGATGGAGGCGATAAATACAAATACGAAAATCACCGCTGCGAACAATTTGATCGTATTTTGAAAACGCAGGTTGCGTTTGAACAAATCCGTGTAATCCTTCTCCATCTGCACAATTCCGATCAATTGTTGATCCATCTGAAGCGGAAAGGACAGACTGGAGGTGACCCGACCTTTATCCACAACTGTGGTATACGCGATCTTGGATTGTATGGCCGCCTTCACATCAGGATGGTCAGACCGCTTAGCGACATTAGCTTCACTGCCAGTAGATCCGTATGGCGAAGCATCAGGGCGATATACGGTAATTTTTCCGCCAACGGCTGAACCAATCTGCTCCGCAAGCTCGCGGCTTCCTGCTTCGAGCGAGTCTCTGCTCATGCGTTTGTTATGAATCAGGAAGTACTGATTCAGCGCGATATCCAGATTTTTCTTCGATTGCACCATGTCCTCATGCACTTCCCGGTACATATTCTCCTGTGCCACCTTATTGGACAGAATCAGCAGAACGGAGAATCCGATAAAGACGATGACCGAGAAGAGCACCACCATTTTGAACTGGATGGTCCACTTCATGTCTGCACCTGAATATTCAGCTTATACCCTACACCAAATACAGTCTCGATCATCGAAATGCCCTGCACACCACTATCCAATTTCTTGCGAATTCGTTGTATATGAATATCCACCGTTCGGGTATCTCCTGCAAAATCAAATCCCCATACCTTGTCCAGCAGTTCAGAACGTGTATGTACCTTACGATGATGGGTCACGAGAAATAACAACAGGTCATATTCCTTATTGGTGAGTCCTGCGCGTTCCCCGTCTTTCCACACTTCCCGTTCATCCTTGCGAATCTCAATATGCTTGCCAAGCCTGACCACCTCATAGGACTGATTCTCCAGCGTCTCGCTGATGAGATCAATCCGGCGAAAGATCGCCCGAATGCGCGCAACCACCTCACGGATATCAAAAGGTTTCGTGATATAATCATCCGCCCCAAGCTCCATGCCAAGTACCTTGTCCAGCATGTCAGACTTCGCAGTGATCATGATGACGGGTATCTTGGAGTTCACAGACAGTTGCCGACACACATCAAAACCGCTCATATCCGGCAGCATCAGATCCAGCAGGATCAGATCCGGCTTCGAATCCCGAAGCAGATTCAACCCCTCTTTACCCGTAGCTGCTTCCTTGATCTCAAATCCTTCCTTGCGTAACGAATAGGACAAAATATCTCGAATGGACTCCTCATCCTCAATAATTAAAATCTCTTTTGGTCTCATGATACCCTCGTAATCTCCCTGCTCTATGGATTTCATCTGCCTATATTTTGTATCCCAAGCCTTGTGCTTGAATAGAGGGAAGCACGAAATGTTACAACTTCGATACAACTCTGAACCGTTTGGAAACAACCTCTCGATATACTTGGATCATAAGAGACTCATACCAGACCGGACCCAAGCCTGATCTGTATCCAAGGGGGATTCACATCATATGAACACTGCACAAATCAACGATGCTTATGTCAACTATAAATCAGAAATCACTCGGTATCTATCCCATATCGTCAAACAGCCACAAGACGCAGAAGATCTGGCTCAGGATTGCTTCATTCGACTGATGAATGTGACCGTAGATATCCCTGAAGATCGACTCCTCTATTATCTCAAACGGATTGCCCGAAACCTTGCCATGGACAGTTTCCGCAGGCGAACCCGTACACTTAAACGTGACAGCCGTCTGGAGGTACCTACCCATCACCTCGATACACCCCAACTTGAAATCAATGAAGGCGTTCATGATCTTGTCTCCCATATCAACAACACGGAACACCGAAAAATATTAGAACTTCGCCTTATCCACGGATACTCCATCAAGGAAACGGCAGAGCTGGTGAATCGCAGTGAAGGCATGATTAAGTCTTCTGTCTTCCATGCCGTCAATCGAATTCGGGCCAAAGTCATCTCATAGAGATGGCTTTTTTTATGCAAAATCAACAGTGACGCCGGATGGGAGTGTTAAGACAGGATCGAAATACCTATGGATATGTCAAAAGACCCAATTTTACAAATATCGAGTTAATTTTTACAAATTGTTATGACTATGTGAGATTTTCATGTGGTAGAATATGGACGAACTCATGAATTAACTAATATTTGGGAGGGATTTGGTTGGGTAAATTAACAGGTATGCGCGGAGTATTTCTAAAATCACTCCTCGCATTGTCCATGGCTTTGCCGCTTCAGATCGGATTATGGAACGGAGATGCATCGGTTCATGCGGAAGGACCGACAGACCCGGCACCATTCATCCAAGCGAAGGTTGTGAACCAAAATGCAGGCAAGAAAGTATTGTTCGACAACTCACACGGCCAGACGGCTGGAGCAGCAGACTGGGTCATCGATGGAGGTTTCTCTGACTTCGGGAATGCACTCGCGAATGATGGTTATTATGTCAAAGAACTTCGCAAGACGACTCCATTTACCTATGATGATCTGAAAGAGTATAACGTATTCGTTATTGCAGAGCCTCAAATTCCTTTCAAAACATCCGAACAGGCAGCACTCAAACAATATGTTGAAACAGGCGGCAGCATCTTCTTCGTTGGAGATCACTATAATGCAGACCGTAATAAAAACCGCTGGGATGGCTCTGAAGTTATCAACGGTTATCGTCGTGGAGCATTCGAAGATCCAGCCAAAGGCATGAGCACAGATGAGCGTAATTCTGAAGCCATGCAAAACATCACCAGCTCGGACTGGTTGTCCGATAATTTTGGCGTACGATTCCGCTATAACGCACTTGGCGATATCAATGCCAATATCGTTGTACCGGCAGATCAAGCCTTCGGCATCACAGAAGGCGTGTCGGCTGTAGCCATGCATGCCGGCTCAACCCTCGCAATCACTGATCCGGAAAAGGCAAAAGGCATTGTGTACCTGCCAAAAACCAACGCAAAATGGAACAACGCGGTGGACCAAGGCGTATACAACGGCGGCGGGATCGAAGAAGGTCCTTACGTAGCCGTATCCAAGCTTGGAGCAGGTAAGGCTGCCTTCATCGGTGACTCCTCTCCAGTAGAAGATGCATCGCCTAAATACTTGCGTGAAGAGACGGGCACACGCAAAACAACCTATGACGGATTCAAAGAAGTCGATGATGCCGTATTGCTCGTGAACACGGTGAACTGGCTTGCTACACAAGAGAACTACACGGACTTCACTCAAGTAAACGGACTTGAACTGGATACAGCTACAGCGCTGTTGCCATTCGAAGAGCCGGCTGCTTCTACAGAACCACAGGCTGAACCTTGGGCCGCACCTGCTGCCGGATACAAGTGGTACGATCGTTCCACGTTCAAGGCTGGTTCTTACGGCGGCCCTGCATCCAGCGCAAATGCTTCTTACAGCTTCGTGAAACAGGATACGCTTCCGAATGCAGAAGACTTCCAGATTCGTGTCGTTGTGGAGAACATGGCTCCAAACACAACCGTATCCGGTTATAGTGCTGGTATCTATCTGACTGGCGGAACACAGGTAGCCATGATTCAGAATGAAAGTGGTACTTGGCCGACATCGTACGGTTACAGCTCCACATTCAGTGTAACCTCGGATAGCCAAGGTCGCGGGATCAAAGATCTGAATGTACGTATCAAACCGGGTACAACTGGCGCTGCGAGCCTGCGTCTGCGTCTGAACGGCAGTAACCTGATTACCAATGCAGTAACCGTTGGCAATGTGCCAGCAGAGCAGCTTCCGGAAGAAGAAGGACCGATTCCAGCAGCGATTACCGTTGCTGAAGCACGCACCAAAGCTGTCGGTACTACCGTAACCATCGAAGGTGTTGTAACGACAGAACCAGGTGCATTCGGTGGACAAGCCTTCTATCTTCAAGATGAAACTGCCGGAATTTATGTCTTCCAGCACACAAGTGGCTTTCATGCAGGTGACACTGTAAAAGTAACCGCAGCAACAACCATCTATAACAGCGAGTTCGAGCTTACGGACATCGTTGCGATTGAGAAAACAGGCACGGCTTCCGTACCTGCTCCAATCGAAGTTACAGCCATTACAGATGGGAACCAAGGACAACTGGTTCAACTGAAAAATGTAACGATTGAGAATATCATCAGCGCTACACCGGCTGGATCTTTCGAATTTGACGCAGTGGCTGCGGACGGAGCAACTACACATATCCGTGTAGACACCCGTACAGGCGTGACGGAGACTTCCTTCCCTTATACTGCTGGGGACAAAATTGATATCACAGGCGTTTCTGCTATTTTCAAAGACGTATATCAATTGAAACCTAGAAGCTTGAATGATTTTGTACCTGCTGAAGATCAAGGTGGAGGCGAACAGCCTTCCACTCCAGCTGCAGGAGCACCGGGTAAACCAGTGCTTTCTTCTGATAATGGATATACGACTGGCTTGTTCGAAGGTGCGTATAACGTAAGCATGAACCTCTGGTGGGGTGAAAATGGTTCCGAGTACAAACTGTATGAGAACGGTGTTCTGATTGATACGCAGAAGTTGACTGCGGCTACACCTTCTTCACAGTTTGCTAAAACGGCCATTACTGGCAAAACGAATGGCACATATACTTACGTTGCCGAGCTGACCAATGACAAAGGCACAACACGCAGTGACGTGCTGACGGTACAAGTAACGAACGCCTCCCCTGGCAAAGCAACATTGTCCCAAAACAACTGGGATGGTGATGGCAACTACAGCGTATCCATGAACCTCTGGTGGGGTACGAACGCAACCGAATACCGTCTCTATGAGAATGATGTATTGATTGATACACAAACTTTGAAAGCCGCTACACCTGCTTCTCAAAGTGCAACAACGAACGTGTCCGGTCGTGCTAACGGAACATATACGTACCGTGCTGAGCTGATCAACGCCGCAGGCGTAACTAGCACAGAGACGATCACGGTTCAAGTGACCAAAGCGTTGCCTTTGGCTAGCTAAGTCTTAATAAAGAAGCCTAACGTTTAACCAAGCAACAAAAAACCGAAACCAACATTGCCTGATTCACAGGGCAACCTGGTTTCGGTTTTTTTGGTTGGAAGGACACATGTGTCGGTAAAACGGGTGAATTGGTTGCGTTTATTGATGATCATGCCTGTAGGACCCCTGGCCAGAAAGTAGACACTCGTGGCATTTATGGCACTTAAGACACTCAAGACAATTATGGAGATTATTTCAATAATTGCATTTATGACGCTTGTGGTACTTATGCAGTAATGGCACTTATTGCATTTATGACACTAATGGCAATTTTGGCGCTAATGATAACTCTGTCGGCCTCTGCCTTCCAAATTGCTGCACTCCATAGGCCCTAACGAACCTGACAGATCTTATTCAGCCATTTTGACCGAATTCCAAAATCTAACGAACCTCAGCATCGCTATTGAACTACATTGCAGCAACCAAAGGATCAAAACGGACAAAATGCAACATATAGCGTCACTACGATTCGTTAGAATTCCAGTGAGGCCTTATGAGGCAATATAAGTGCTCTCAAGTTCGTTAGCCCAGCTCCTGCAAAGCAAAGCTACGCTACATGGTTTAAATGCCTTAACTTAGCGAAGATGCAAAGCGCTGATTCATTTCAATCGTTCCGGTTCATTCCATTTCTTCCAACCTAGGATACTGTTCCATACAGCAGCATAAACAGCCACGGCGATGACACTGATGACAAAGATCAAGTTCATGTGTGTAAGCGAAGCGCTTCCCGTGAAAACGATTAGGATTGCACTGAGTCCAATATTCTCTATGTTATGCTTTTTAAACTTCTGAAAGAACATTCTGTAGAGTAACAGGAGTACCATAAACCCAATCCATATATATTGAAATAATTCCATAGGTCACCTTCCTTTTGAAAAACTGATTACTTGTAATGGTTATCTATGAGGAATATCGATTAATATCCTTAATTCCCTTTATATAGGAATCTATTAATACTACATGTAATTGGAAATTAATTCAATCCTCGGTCTGCATATTCTTTGAACATCCTTATTGAATAATGATCAGCACGGCAATAAAACATTCTGTTGTTGATTTGCAGACACAAAAAAGACTATCCCTGCCATTATTCTGGCACAGAATAGCCCTCTATTCTTACTCTATTATCTGTTCTTACTTTATTATCTAGTATACTTTGTAGAACCACTATCTTCGTAGCCCCACAGAAACCCTACACCAGCTTCTTACGAATATACCCCGAGATCAAGTCGATAATCGTGATCATCACGATTATCCCCAGCAGGATAATCCCTACTCGCGGCCAGTTCCGAGTACTTAACGCGAAGATCAGCGGTGTACCAATCCCCCCTGCGCCGATTACCCCCAGTATGGTCGCAGAGCGTACATTAATCTCGAACCGATACAAGGTATAGTTCAGGAATCCAGGCATAACCTGCGGCAGAATGGCGAACCACAACTGCTGCATGCGATTGGCTCCGGAGGCAAGCAGCGCCTCAGATGGGCCGTAGTCGATATTTTCAACTTCATCGGCGTACAATTTGCCTAACATGCCGATGGAATGCAATCCGAGGGCGAGTACCCCTGCGAATGATCCGGGACCCACTGCCTTGATGAATAACAAGGCCATGATAATCTCAGGGAACGTGCGGATGAAGCTGAGTACCATTTTGCCTGCACCGGAGATGGAACGATGCCCACTCATATTACGGGCAGACCAGAAGGCAAACGGGATACAGAGTACAGCCGAGATCACGGTTCCCAACACGGAAATCGCCAGTGTATCGAGCAGTCCCCGAAGCAGGTCTTCACCCTCTGGCAAGTATACAAAATCCCAGTCCGGTGAGAAAATACCGGCTACAATGGCCTTCATAATCTGACCAGCGGTTTCCTTAAAGCCAGTAAACGGTACGCCTGCGAGCGCCCAGACATATACAAGGATCAGCAGTAACACAATGACCCAGCGAAGCGGGTTCTTCCGTGGTTTTGGCCGGATGCGGCTTGTTTCGTTTTTCATCATAGCAATTTCTCCCGCAGCTTAGTACTTACATAATCAATGATCAGAACGATGACAAGGGTAAATAGAATGATTACACTGGTCTTGTCATACTCCAGGAATCCAAGTGTGGCCTCATAATAGAGCCCAATTCCTCCGGCTCCCACCAGTCCGAGAATGGCAGCGGCACGTATATTAATTTCAAAGGCATATAACACATAGGATGTGAACTGGGCAGCCAGTTGCGGCACCACGCCATACACAATGAGCTGAATCCGGTTCATACCAACAGCCGTCATCGCTTCCAGCGGCCCCTGATCAATCGTTTCCAGTGTCTCATACGTGAGCTTCGCGATCAGACCTACCGAGAACACAGCCAGCGCCAGGATTCCGGGGATTGGGCCCAGACCAAATACGGCTACAAATAGAGCAGCAAGCAGCAGATCCGGCACGGTCCGAATGAGGTTCAGCAGAAAACGTGCCGGATAGTAGATCCAGCGGCTCGGCATCAGGTTACCGGCACAGATGATCGAGATCGGAATCGCAATAATGGCACCAATGGTTGTCCCGATCAGGGCCATTCGGATCGTTTCCAGCATGCCTTGCACGATATTATCAAAGTAACTCCACCGAGGTGGGAACATCTCCTTCAGCAGGTCCAGCATGTTGGGAAAACCTTCATACAACTCCGTAAAGCTGGCATCTGTCTGCTTCGCACTGGCCCACAGAAGGAGCAGAATGATCACGAAGGTGAGCAGATGTTTCGTACGCCCAGGCGGTTTCGGGCGATTCACAACCTGAGCCGGGCTGGAACCAGGTTCCTTGCCCACTCCGCCTGCATTCTGAAGTGGAACGTTGGACTGCCCCTTCATATCACAACTTCTCCCTGCTCATGCACAGCCTGCTTGTCCAACAATTCGTCAGCCAGAATCTTTCTGCCGTATATTTCTGCAAAGCGCTCATCCGTTGCCTCTTCCACCGGACCGTCGAATACCACCTCACCTGCTCGCAATCCGACAATACGGGTCGCATACTCTCTCGCCAGATCGATAAAGTGAAGATTGACGATGGTGGTAATCCCGAGGTCTTGATTGATGCGTTTCAGGTCATCCATGACCTGTTTCGTTGTAAGGGGATCGAGTGACGCAACCGGTTCGTCGGCCAGAATGATTTTCGCTTCCTGTGCCAGTACACGGGCAATAGCCACACGCTGTTGCTGTCCACCGGATAGCTGATCTGCACGGGAATAGGCTTTCTCCGAGATGTTAACCCGATCCAGCGCAGTGAAAGCCAGTTCAATATCCTCTTTGGGAAAACGACCCAGAATGGTTCGCATGGTGGAATGATATCCAACTCGCCCAGCGAGTACGTTACGTAGTACACTGGACCGTTTCACCAGATTGAAACTCTGGAAGATCATGCCGATGTCACGTCTGATCATGCGCAGCCGTTTGCCTTGCGCCTTCGTGATGGAACTTCCGTTAATCAGAATCTCGCCCTCACTAATGTCGTGCAGCCGATTAATGGATCGCAGGAGAGTTGATTTACCCGCACCCGACAGACCCACTACAGCAATGAATTCCCCCTGCTCAAATTTTAGATTAATATTATCCAGGCCCTTGGTGCCGTTAGCGTAAGTTTTGGTAACGTTATGAAGCTCAATCATGGCAATAATCCTTCTTTCATTCATAATGATCAACCCTACCTAAGTGCTTGCTACAATGGCACAAGCCAGCGCAGCGTAGATCACGCTGAACTGGCCTGTCCATTGCTACGATTAAGCTGTTCCCATCCAAGAAAGCTACTACAAAGTGAACAGATCCCGAACTACTTTTGGATCCAAATTATTCACCTTTCACTTTTTCGCCATACTGACGAACGATCTCAAACTTGCTATCATCGGATTCTACATAACCTTCATGCGTATAGATTTCTTTGATGATCTGGTGACCTTCCGTATCTTTACCGATATCGATGAAGGCTTGTTTGATCTTCGCAGTCCAATCGGCATTCATGTCGGTACGAACGGCAATGGTATCGTTAGGAATAGGCTCAGTGAACGCCAGTACACGTGTATCTTCAAATACAGTCGGATAGTCTTTGGCTACCGTGTTGCGGGCATCTTGGAAGATCGCTGCTGCATCAACATCACCGTTCAATACAGCGATCACACCCTGGTCATGACCTTTCAACGTTACAGGTGTTACATCTTTCAATGGGTCAATGCCTCTGTCGAGCAACAGACCTGCTGGCCATACATAACCTGCGGAAGACGTTACGTTTTGGTAAGCGACTTTTTTACCTTTAAGGTCTTCGATGGATTGGATCGGTGAATCTTTTTTCACGATAAACATGGATTTATAGGAATCCGCCAACTGTTCGGTTGGAGCACCTGTCTCATCATTTACACCAAAACGTTGTGCTTGCAAAATAACCTGTGCAGCGCCTTTTTCTTTTGCCAGTACATAAGCTGTCGGAGGCAAGAAACCTACGTCTACTTTGTTGGAAGCCATTGCTTCAATAATCGTGTTGTAGTCCGTGGATACGCTGACTTTCACCGGAATGCCTAGTTTGTCACCCAGCAACTTCTCGAGCGGTTTTGCTTTGGCTTCAAGCGTGTCTGCATTCTGGGAAGGAACAAATTGAACCGTCAGTTCCGTTGGCACATAACCTTCGACAGCTTTCTCTGTCTCTGTCGTCGCCGTACCGGATGCATTGGAACTCGAATTCTCTCCGTTAGCCGAACCATTTGTACTACCAGACCCACAAGCACTCAGAAACAGAACCAAAATCAACAATGGTAAAAATAAAGCAGACTTCTTCAAACGAACACCCTCCAAAGATTTTCTATTTTTCAGTACTTGTCTACTATAATTGCCAAATATTTGCGCGATGTGAAACGAAATTTGGAGTTTTGTAAAGTTTCCTGTCAGGCTGTCAGCGCGACTTGTAGTCTGTTAAAATAGGCTCATTATGGTTGAAGATATGGGAAGAACTTATATATTAGAGGAGATTGTAAAATGACATCCATACACCCTACGGCAAGCTTCGATATTCTGTATACCAGTGATCTGCACGGGGCAATTCGCCCCATTCATTACAATACCAATGCGTACCGCCCGGCTGGGCTTGCCTTGCTGGCTTCCCTGATTCGTAAGGAACGCGAACGTTCACCTGAACTGATGCTGGTGGATAACGGGGATCTGCTGCAAGGATCACCCTTGGCCTCTTATGCAGCTTCACAGACTTCTAACAACGAAGGGCATCCCTTCATCACAGTACTGAATGAACTCGGATATGATGCTGCGGTGATGGGTAACCACGAGTTCAACTATGGTCAGGATCTGCTGCGCCGAGCAGTTGACGCTTCCAACTTCCCATGGCTGTCAGCCAACATTGTGCATGATGAGCACACAAGAGCCAATGGATCAGAATCTTCGACAGATCTACCAACAGGCGCAGCTCTGCCAGCCTTCGGCCCTCCCTATCTAATGAAGACACTCTCCTCCGGTGTTCGAATTGCACTCTTGGGTGCAACGACACATTATATCCCGAACTGGGAGCATCCGAAGAATATTGAAGGTCTGCAGTTCCTTGATGCCTTGGAGACCATTCGTACATGGGTTAACTATATACGCGAGCATGAACAACCAGATGTAATGGTTGTCAGTTATCATGGCGGGTTTGAGAGTGATCTGGAAACAGGAGAGCCTGCCGAACGGTTAACTGGAGAAAATCAAGGCTATGCCATCTGCCAAGACATTGAAGGCATCGATGTGCTGCTTACCGGACATCAGCATCGTCAGCTTACTGCTAATATCCACGGCGTAACCGTCATTCAGCCAGGATTCAGCGGAAATGGTGCGGGGCACGTCTCCGTTCAGTTGGAGCAATCATCGAGCGGGAAATGGAAGATTACAGATAAGAAGGCTCGGTTGTTGCTTCTGGATGAACATAATGAGGAAATTAAGCCTGATGCTACGATTATGAAGCTTACGGACGAGCTGGAAGCTGAAGCACAAGCATGGCTGGATCAACCGATTGGCGAGGTTGCTGGGGATTTGTCCATCTCCAATGCAACGGCTCTGCGGCTTAAGGCGCATCCTTTTATTGCTTTTGTACATCAAGTGCAGATGGAAGCGACTGGAGCGCAGCTCTCCAATACCGCCATGCTAAGTGAAGAAGCCCGTGGTTTCGGGAGTCACATCACCGTACGGGACGTGTTATCCAACTTCATTTATCCTAATACTCTGACGGTGCTGAAGCTGAGTGGTCAGGATGTCCGGGAGGCGTTGGAACAAACGGCTCGTTACTTTGAAGTAAATGTTTCTGGCGAGGTGGCAGTCAATCCGGCTTATATGGAACCCAAACCTCAGCATTATAATTACGATATGTGGGCTGGCATTGAATACGAGCTGGATATCTCCCAGCCTGTAGGTAGTCGAGTTGTGAAGTTGGAACGTGAAGGCAAAGCCATGGACATGGATGGCATGTACTCTGTGGTGATGAACAGCTACCGTGCTGCTGGCGGCGGGGATTATGCGATGTATCCAGGTAAAAAAGTGCTGCACGAAGGCGCGACAGATATGGCCGCACTGGTAGAGGATTACATCCGCAGACACCAGCCGTTAACAGTGGAGCAGGCGGATAACTGGCATGTTGTTGGCAGCTAAATGAGAAAGAGCAGATCCTGATACAGGATTTGCTCTTTTGTTTTCAACCTATTGCTTACTTGTTCTAATTGATCTATCCTGACACGTCCCGTTATCCGATATATTGAAGAATTAACTGATATATTGCTATGGAAAATCCTAAGATACTCGCTTTCATTTTAGATGGATGATTTCGTTCGTTGCGAATTAAATACAAGAAAACCACGATAAATCCTAAAGGAATCCATAGCTCAAAGACACCTTCTCTTGTACTTTGAGAATAAATCGGAGTAATGAATGTACTAATCAAAAAATAAAAGAAAACCGTAAAACGTCTTGTTTCTAATTGCTTGCTCCACCTTACCAGAAAGATAATAATAATGATTGCGATAATCGTAATGTGTAAAGGGGGGAGAAGAATAGCAGCATTCCCAAATTTGAATTCCATTCTGCATTGCCCTCCTCTCTGTTAATGCATTACTTGATGACTATAGGCAGCAATTTTCTCATTCTTCAAAACCGCCGGCAACCTTTTAAAAACGGACCTATTCCAATATATCCTTATTTTAACATACAATCACAGTTCCATTTCCCACGTTTATTCAATAAAATATGCAAAAAGAGCAGAACTGAGGAGCATCGTGCCCTCATCCCTGCTCTTTTACTCTTTTTAAAGCTTTCTAATTCATGTCACATATTATCCAAAGCTATTGCGCCTTTTTACGCAACTGACTGTAATACAGCTCGCTGTAGAACCCGCCTTGTTCCAGCAGCGCTTCATGCGAGCCTTGCTCCAGTAAATGCCCATCCTTCAGCACCAGAATTCGATCGGCCTGGCGGATCGTGTTCAGTCTGTGGGCAATGACAAAACTGGTCCGTCCCTGCATCAGACGTTGCAGTCCTTCCTGGATTTTAATCTCCGTAACAGTATCGATGCTACTCGTCGCTTCGTCCAGAACAAGGATGGAAGGGTCCGCCAGAATTGCCCGGGCAATGGCGAGCAGCTGCTTCTGTCCCTGACTGATGCCACTTCCGTCGGCCTGGAGCACTTTGTCGTACCCGTCCTTCATTCTCACAATGAAGGAATGGGCATTCGCCAGACGGGAGGCTGCTTCCACCTCTTCATCCGTCGCGTCCAGGCGGCCAAATCGAATATTTTCCCGAATCGTGCCCTGGAATAGAAATGAATCCTGTAGTACAAATGCCATGTGGGACCGCAGATTCTCACGCCGAATGGTGGTCATGTCGCGTCCATCTACCGTTAATGTGCCTCCTGTCGGATCATAAAAACGGGATAATAGCTGAATCAATGTTGTTTTCCCCGCTCCGGTCGGACCTACCAGGGCAATCATCTCACCCGGTTTGGCTTCAAAGCTGATGTCATGCAAAATGTTACGTCCTTCATCGTATCCAAAGGATACTTTGTCGAAACGAACGGCTCCCTCCACCTTGTCCAGAGATACCGCTGCCCCTTCATCCTTCGCTTCTTCATCTTCGTCCAATACCTCGAATACACGCTCAGCCCCCGCAATTGCGGACAATAATGTATTCCACTGGTTTGCCAGATCATTCAGCGGACGGGTGAATTGACGAGCATATTCCACAAAGATAATAATTACTCCGACCGAAACCGAACCCTGAATTGCCAGAATACCCCCGATGCCCGCAACAATCGCAAAGCTCAAGTTATTCAATCCATTCATCAGTTTCGGGATAAAACCGGAGATCGTCTGTGCCCAGAAACCGGAAATCCGGATGCGTGTATTCCGTTCCTCAAAACCGCGAATCACCCGCTCCTCTTGCGAGAATGCCTTAATGATCCGCTGCCCGGATAATGTCTCTTCGATGTAACCGTTCAGTTCACCGAGATTGCGCTGCCGCTCCTTGAAGAGCGGTCCGGTTCTGCGCGTAATCCAACGCATGCCGATCGCCATCAAAGGCACAACGATAAAGGTTAGCAGGGTCAGCAGCGGACTGAGCCAGAGCATAACCCCAAACGTTCCAAGCAGCGTTAATACACTCGAAAAAATCTGGATCGCCGAGCTGTTCAACGTACCGCTGACATTCTCGATATCATTGGTCACCCGACTCATAATCTCCCCCTGCTGGCGTTTACCGAAGAATGGAATCGGCAGCTTGTGCAGATGGGAGAACAGATCATACCGCATGCGGAACACGGTTTCCTGTGCAATCTCGATCATCCATATGTTTTGTAACCAGGATGTAAGAGAGAACAAAACGTACACTGCCGTTAATCCAATCAGAAACCGAGTCCAGCTTGAGCCGGCTTCACCCGCGATGAAATCATCCACGGCCACCCCCACCATGTAGGGGCCAAGCAAAGCAAGGGCAGAGCTGGCAAATACCATCAACAGTACCATGGACAGCTTGACTTTACGCCGTGCCAAATAGGTCCAGATGCGACCTAGCGTTCCTGACCAGTTCTTCGCCCGTGCCTTGGGTTTGCGGCCACCGCCTGATCGTAACGTCTGTGGATCAATGGGCGGTGGCGGCTGACGGAAAGGCTCAATGAATGCTTTGAACATGCTGTGCACCCTCCCCGTATTGTGATTCATGGATTCGACGATACAGCTCTGACGATTCCATCAGGTCTTCATGTTTCCCTTGTCCAATGAGTTGTCCATCATCAAGCAGCAGAATCAGATCCGCCGATGTCGTCGAACTGATCTTCTGGGTGATGATAAACGTCGTACACGACAATTCTTCCAACGCATCCAGCAGTCGGCCTTCTGTGGCTACATCCAGTGCGCTCGTGCTATCGTCCAGAATCAGAATTTTCGGCCTGCGCACCAGTGCTCGTGCAATAGAAAGTCGCTGCTTCTGTCCACCGGAGAGATTCACTCCCCGTTGACCCAGCAATGTATCATAACCGTTTGGCAAATTCTCAATGGTCTCATGAATCTGGGCGCGCTTCGCCGCTTCCACAATCTCCTCCAGGGTAGCATCTTCCTGACCCCAGGCAATATTCTCCCGGATGGAACCGGTAAACAGGACAACCTCCTGAGGCACATAACCAATTGAACCACGCAGCATGGACAGATCCAGTTCTGTTGCATCCATACCATCAATTCGTACCTTGCCTTGATCCTCTGTGTATAACCGTGGAATAAGCTGCACCAGTGAAGATTTGCCTGAGCCTGTTGCTCCCATAATCGCAATACGTTCCCCTGCTTTTGCAGTAAACGTGATGTTATCCAGTACTGTAATTTCACTATTCGGATAACTGAAACCTACGCTGCGGAATTCAACCGCTCCCTGCACAGCGCGCTGTTTCTTCGAAGAGTATACAGATTGAGGAAAATGTGAAGATTTCATAGATCCGGCAGAAGGTGCAGACGTTGCTACCGCTTTATTCTGTTCAGTCTCTGACGTATCCTCCGTATTAAACACTTCATTCAGCCGCTGCGCTGAGGCGCTTGCTCTCGAGAAGGTTACCAGAATCCATGACAATGCAGACATGGCACCGATAGTGCGAAGCAAATAGTTAATGACGGCAACCACTTCACCCACGGTTGCATTACCGGAGGCGATGTCTACTCGTCCAAACCAGAGCACGGCGATGATACATACGTTCATCATCAGCAGCATGAACGGCATCGTGGTCTCCGTCAGGCGTAGCGCGGAGATCGTGCCCTTCATCAGCTTGCCACTGAATCCGGCAAAGCGTTCGATCTCATGGCCCATCCGTACAAAGACACGGATCAGCCGAATGCCTGTCAGATTCTCCTGGATGACTCCGTTGACGGCATCCAGTCTGCGCTGCACATTGCGGAACAGCAGCGCTGCCTTTTTAATCATCCACACCACAACGACGAGCAGTACAGGAACCATGACAACCAGCAGCAGACCCAACCTCGGGTTTACGATGACTGCCATAATCATGCTACCCACAACCACTAGCGGCACACGTGTCATGAATCGCAGACTCATGAAGACCGTGTCCTGAACCTGGGTCACATCCCCCGTTAATCGGGTGATCAGGGACGATGTCGCGAATCGGTTGAATACGGCATAAGAGAACGTTTGCACTTTCTCATACAGCTTCTCCCGCAGATCGTATCCAAACCCCAGACTCGCATGGGATGCAAAGAACGAACTCGCAATGCCGGCAGCAAAAGCTACCACAGCACTGCCAACCAGCACGCCGCCCCATAACCAGACGACAGCTAAATCTCCCTGTTGAATCCCGTTATCAATGATCTTGGAGATCAGATAAGGCTGAGCCAGCTCCACAGCAAGCTCAATTAACATCATGACCAGGGCTGCAATCGCGGCAACTCGGTACTTCTTCAAGTAGTACAACAGCTTGATCATAAGCATTCCTCCGGCTCGGAGCATCGTTCAGGCGATCCTACACCACGTTCTTACCATCAGCTCCGTTATTCTCTTTCTTTAAATCTATGTAAAATTTCACGTATACAATACGCTTATTATATCGCATTTTGAATCATCAAATCGCTAATATCTTACTTTCCTTCTTATTATTAACCTGAAATGGACAGGGTGCCATGCATATTTTCCCTTAGTTTGCCCAAATACAAAATACGGAACGCCCTGACCAGGGAGAAAAAAGAAAAAAAGCCGCCATTTGGCGACCTTTCTAAGCAACTACATTTATTTCTCAGACAGCTAATAGCTGAAACGACATTATTAATTGGATTGAGGAATTGCCCCCAACAGGTTATCTATATAGATTCCGGCCAAAATTTTATCCCTCTGGATGCCGCTGCTGCGTTCTTCGTCCTGAATTAGTTTCTTTCTGGCAGCCTTTGCTACTTCGTGCACTTGTTCCCTAGGAACGGTCACCACACCATCGATGTCTCCAATGATCCAGTCACCAGGCCGGATATTGGTCCCTCCTGCCGAGACCGGAATATTCGTATGCCCACCCCCGTACTTATTGGACGCTGCCGTCGTTGTGCCTCGGCTGAAAACGGGAAAATTCAGGTTCCGAATCCCTTCAATATCCCGAATGACGCCGTCAACGACCATCCCCTGAAGTCCGAAGGTTTGCGCCAGCCCTGCAACGAAGTCACCTGCAACAGCCCGGCGAGTATCGCCCTGAGCTGCAATCACCAGCACATCTCCTGGCTGGGCTTCCCGTATTCCCTGCAGAACGGTTAGATTATCTCCTGCGGGAATGCTCACCGTAAAGGCCCTCCCAACGATTCTGTGCTGGGGATCGATCGGTTTGATCGCATAATCCAGATTGGTCAGCCCCCCGAGTACATCTGAAATACAGGTCGTTGGCAATCCAAGGAAAATGTTCTTTACCTCGATATCAGACATGATTCTTCTCTCCTCAACTTATTTATAGGGTGGGAACGATAGAATGGCGGTTTTGGGGTACAGGTAAACCGAGATGTTCCCGAAGCGTGCTGCCTTCGTATTCGGTTCGGAATAACCCGCGATTCTGTAGCTCCGGTATAACGCCCTCAACAAAGTCATCAAACCCGTCTGGCAGGAAAGGAGGCATAATATTGAAGCCGTCCGCAGCATAACCTTCAAACCATTTCTGAATATGGTCAGCCAACTGGTTTGCAGTGCCCACCACAATGCGGTGCCCGCGTGCTCCCGCAACCTCACGGTACAGCTGCCGCAGGGTAAGCCCTTTTTCTCTGGCAAGCTTCATCAGAAGCTGAGGTCTGCTCTTGCGACCATCCGACTCTGGGATATCCGGTATTGGATCATCGAGGGAGTAACCGCTCAGATCATATTGGAAACGTTCCTCAAGCGTCGCATAGGCTCGGGAATCATCGATGAAATGCTGAAGTTCCTCATACTTCTCCTTGGCTTCCTTTTCCGTGTTGCCGATGACGGGAAACAAACCGGGAAGAATATGCAGGTGTTCTGGAGAACGGCCATACTTCGGCAGCATCCCCTTAAGGCTTGCGTAAAATGCCTGGGCATCTGCATAAGACTGTTGCGCTGTAAACACGACTTCTCCAATCCGTGCAGCCAGCTCTTGCCCTGGTCCCGATGACCCCGCCTGAATGATGACAGGATGACCTTGCGGACTCTGGGTCACACTTAATGGACCTTTAACAGCAAAATGCTTGCCTGTATGATTCAACTCGTGCACTTTGCTTGGGTCGATGTACTCACCAGTCTCCTTGTTTACAAGGTAAGGGTCCTGTTCCCAACTGTCCCAAAGTCCCTTAACAACCTCGACGAATTCAGCCGCACGCTCATAACGCAAGTGGTGCTCCAGATGTGCTGTGTTGGAGAAATTTTGGGCTGCTTCAGGGGTAGACGTAGTCACTACATTCCACGCTGCCCGGCCCCCGCTCAGCTTATCCACCGAAGCGATAAGACGCGCGAGATTGAACGGATCGTAATACGTCGTGGAAGCTGTAACGGCCAAACCAATCTGCTGGGTTACCGTTGACAAGGCCGCCAATAGCGTAATCGGCTCAAAACGCGTTACAACGGAGGCCGGACTGCTTGCAGATGTCGTAAGTCCATCCGCCAAAAAGATCATATCCAGCTTTGCCTGCTCCGCCTTTTGCGCAACCTGCTTGATCAATTCAAAATTTTCGCTCCCGGATAGTGCCTTAGGGTGACGCCAACCCGCCACATGATGGCCCGCACCTTGCACGAATAATCCCAGCTTCAGTGTTCTTCCCCTGCTCATATCAGCTGCACCCCCTTATTTCGCTGGCTCTGAACTGCAAACGAATTGGCCGGACGGGCAAGTCCGAGATTCTCGCGAAGCGTATTTCCGCGATACTCCTTGTGAAACAATCCTCTGCGCTGCAGCTCAGGAATCACCAATTTGGCAAAATCCTCAAGGCCGGAAGGGAGTGCCTGCGGCCGGATGACAAAGCCATCACATGCACCGTTCGTGAACCACTCTTCCAGTTCATCTGCCACCTGCTCGGCCGTACCGGCAAAAGTGCGGTGGCCATTGCCACCAGACACCCTTTCAATCAACTGGCGAATGGTAAGATTTTCAGATTCAATCATATTTTTCATCAGTTCAAATCGGCTTCGGTTTTCATTAATGGTTGCAGGATCGGGAAGCTCAGGCACAGGCCCATCAAGCGGATAAGAGGACAGATCCACCTTTAACCGCTTGGAGAGCCGATACAATCCCAGTTCAGGAATAATGGATTCACGCAGCTCGGCCTCTTTTTCTTTTGCTTCCGATTCGGTTGCGCCCACGACTACGCTGATTCCTGGAACGATCTTTACATCATCCGGATGGCGTCCGTATTTTTCTACCCGGGACTTGACGTCGGTATAAAATGCCTGGGCATCTGCCAATGTCTGCTGGGCTGTATATATCAATTCTCCGATACGCGCCGCCAGCTCCTTGCCATCCTCCGAAGAACCTGCTTGGGCCAAAACCGGGTATCCCTGTGGTGGACGCGGCAGATTCAATGGACCCTCTACGGAGAATATTTCACTTTGATGTCTCACCGCATGAATACGTTCCACATCCGCATACAAGCCCTGGGCCTTGTCAAACTTGAGCGCATCGTCTTCCCAGCTGTCCCATAGTTTAGTGGCTAGCTGTACAAACTCCAATGCACGCTGATATCGCTCGTTATGCTCATAATTTTCTTTGCGGCCAAAATTAAGATGTGTATTCCCGATACCCGTTGTCACGATATTCCAGCCTGCCCGGCCGCCGCTCAGATGGTCCAGGGAAGCGAACAGTCTGGCCGTGTGATAAGGCTCTGTATAAGAAGTGGATACCGTTGCTACAAGACCAATTCGTTCAGTAACCCCTGCCAATGCGGATAAAAGAGTATACGGTTCCAGACGGCTAAGCGCCTGATGTTTCATATTCTCTCCAAGTTCGTAGGCATCGGCCAAAAATACGGTATGGAATTTGGCCTGCTCAGCGATCAGCGCCATTTTTTTGTACAGCGAAAATGAAGTGACGCCTTCTGGTTCAGCCGAAGGCAATCTCCAAGCCGTTTCGTGAAAGCCTGTGCTATTCATGAAAAAATTCAATATCATCTGGCGGTTCCTGTTCATTGATTTGCCTCACCTCAACTTTCATATAATGTTTATAACGGAAAGTGACACGATACCCTGTGATCTGCTGTGATTTCCCTAAGTTCAGGGGATTGATTCCTGCAAATTTCCTGCGCTATCGGACATCTCGTATGAAACCTGCACCCGTTGGGTGGATTCGATGGGCTTGGGACATCCCCTTTCAGCACGATTCGCTGCTTTTTATCCCGTGGATGCGATACAGGAATTGCTGACAACAGGGATTGGGTGTATGGATGTCTTGGATGGCTGAACAACTCATTTTTGTCTGCCAGCTCTACGATTTTGCCAAGATACATGACTGCGATTTTATCGCTGACAAATTTGACGGAGGCTAAACCGTGGGCAATAAAAATAAATGTGATCCCTTGCTCTCGCCGTAGCTTCCTGAGCAAGTTAAGGATCTGTGCCTGAATCGATGCATCCAGTGCAGATACAGCTTCATCGCACACGATGAGCTTGGGTCTTAATGCCAGCGCTCTGGCAATGCTGATTCGTTGCCGCTGCCCACCGCTGAATTCATGTGGATACCGATCCAAGTGATACTTGGCCAGACCAACCGTTTCCATTAATTCTGCAAGTCTGCTCTCTAAAGACTCTCCCTTCGGCAGACCATGGATACGAAACGGCTCTGCAATAATGTCCCTGACTTTAAGCCTTGGATTCAATGAAGAATAGGGGTCCTGAAAGATCAATTGCAAGTCTGAACGTATGCTGCCAAGCTTCTTCTCGCTCATGCCCGTCAGCCTTTGGTCCGCAAACCATACTTCTCCTTCTGTTGGTTCCTCTAATTGAAGTATCAGCTGCCCCAACGTCGATTTGCCACACCCCGATTCTCCTACAATGCCAAGCGTTTCTCCCTTGTGCACAACGAAGCTGAGGTCGTCAACAGCCTGAATGTGTCCCTTCCTTGCACCCAGCCAGCCCGTTCTGTAGGGATAATATTTTTTTAGGCCCTGTACCTTCAATAATGGTTCTTTATGATTTTCGAGCAATGCACTTTTCACCTTATCCCTCCCTAATTCAGCGGATAAAAACATCTTGCCCTATGCCCTGCTTCAATCCACTCAAGTTCCGGTTTCTCTGTTCCACACCTGCTTGTGGCGAACGGGCATCTGGACTGAAAGGCGCATCCGGGAGGAAGCTGCTGCAGGTTCGGTACCGTGCCCTTAATCGAAAAGAGCTCTTCCTGATCGATATGAAGCTGGGGCAGCGACTTTAGCAGGCCGGAAGTATAAGGATGTAGCGGACGATCGAACAGATCCTCAACCCGTGCCTCTTCTACGATTTCCCCTGCATACATGACGATGACCCGATCGGCCATTTCGGCAACGATCCCAAGATCATGCGTTATGAGGATCACGCCCGTATTCAGCTTGTTGCTCAGGTCTTTGATCACTTCAAGAATCTGAGCCTGGATGGTAACATCCAAAGCTGTTGTAGGTTCATCTGCAATGAGCAGACTTGGATTACAGGATAATGCGGATGCAATCATCACTCGCTGTCTCATACCCCCGGATAGCTGATGGGGAAAATAGTGATATGCCTTTTCCGGGTGTGCAATGCCAACGATTCTTAATAATTCGATGCTTCTAGCCTTGGCCTCACCTCGCTTCAACCCCGTATGCGTCCGGAGTGACTCGGCAATTTGGCTGCCGATCGTAAATACAGGATTGAGCGAAGTCATCGGTTCCTGAAAGATCATGGCAATTTCGCTGCCACGAATTTTCCTCATTTCGTTTTTGCTCAAGGTAAGGAGATTACGCCCTTTTAACTTGATCTCACCAGTAACCGCTTTGTTTGGTGAATCAAGCAGACCGATAATCGACAATGAGGTTACGCTTTTGCCTGAACCCGATTCACCGACAATACAAAGGGTTTCACCTCTCCCTATTTCAAAAGAAACCCGGTTGACTGCAGGAATGACCCCCTCCCTTGTTCTGAAAGAGGTTTGGAGATTCTTCACTTCCAGCAACGTTTCGGGCATAGACATAGACACATCACCTCGAATCTGAATTTTGGATGAGCCACTCTGCCATACGGCCTATTTCAATTTGGGGTCCAGCCAGTCACGTAACCAATCTCCAACAAAAATAATCGCCAGTACTGTGATGGTAATGGCCAGTCCCGGAAGTGTAGCTACCCACCAGCTTGTAGCCAGGTATTGCCTCCCGTCGCTGAGCATGCCTCCCCATGATACAGCCGGCGGCTGAATGCCCAATCCAAGAAAGCTCAAAGCGGCTTCCGATATAATGACTCTGCCTACATTAATCGTAGCGATGACAATAATGGAGGAACTAATATTGGGCAGGATATGAATCCCTATAATTCGACGTGTTTTGGCACCACTAACACGGGCTGCACGCACATAATCACGCTCTCGTACACTCAGTACCTCACTTCGGACCAATCGGGTATAGCTCACCCAGCCTGTAATGCCAATGACAAAGATTAAGGTCCCTACCCCTTCCCCAAGTACGAACATGAACAACATCATGAACAAAATGGTAGGAATGGCGACAAAAGCATCTGTCACACGCATAATGATGGCATCAATCCACGAGCCGTAGTATCCGGCCAAAAGGCCAAGCACAATACCGATGAGTCCTGAAATAATCACGGCGCTAAAACCGACGATAAGTGAGACCTGTGATCCATATAAAATCCGACTCCAAATATCACGGCCCAGCCCATCGGTACCCAGGACGTATTCCCAAGTTCCGCCTTCTATCCAAGCAGGGGGAAGAAGCTTTTGTGCAATATTTGCCTTTGACGCATCATGTGGCGCAATATAAGGTGCAGCGAGTGATAGTAATATGATTATCAGAAGCAGGACCAGGCCCACCACCCCGGTCTTACTCTGGAACAAGTTCCTCCAGTTACCTCTACGTTGCTGCGGTTCCTCATGGGATGAGTGAGCCGGCATAACCAGTGAAGCTTCTGTCTGAATGGATTTTGCCAAATCCATCCCCTCCAATCCTTCTTTACGTTGTTGCCTATTCTTTCAGGGTAATGTCTTCTGCGAAGAACATCTCATCCGCACGTGGCGTAAAGTCTATCCTGTTGCTCACGCCATAATTGAATTTATTCTGATACAGAAAAATTCTTGGACGCTCTTCCGCCAGAATAGATTGGACTCTCTGGTACTGAGCTTCCCTTTTTTGGTCGTCCAGGTTCACAGAGGCTTCAGTCAGGAGTTCATCAACTTCTGGATTGTTATAGTCTGTTTGTCCTTTGGCATTTTCCGATTTGAACACTTCCAATTGAAGCGGGGCCTCGAACATGGAATTTCCTTTGCCTTGCAGGGCCAGTTCCTTAAACGTGTTGGAATTGTCTCGCTGCTTGTATTGTGTCTGCTCCAGAATTTCAAGATTCACTTTAAAGTTAGCCTCTGTCAGATAGGCGGCGATGGCCTCTGCGACCTCTTTGGTGCTAGACGGGCTGCTAAGCGTCAGCTCAACTCCGTTTGCATAACCTGCCTCCACAAGCAATTGCTTGGCACGATCCGGATCGTAGAGATTGGTATTGAACAAATCCGGATTAAATCCTAAAATACCAGGCCCGATTGCTTCTTGTGTTGGCACTCCTGCACCTTCAAGCACATTGTCCACCAATGTTTGTTTGTCGATTGCAAGCTCAATCGCTTCCCGCACCTTAGGATCTGCGGTGACAGTTCCGGGGGTCTGACGCACCAGCAAGCTTTGGACTCTGGCACTCTCCAGATCCGTATAATACGTTTTGCCACTGTCCTTGACCCGCTGGATATCTCCCGGAGGAATAATCACAGCGATATCAATCGAACCCGTAAGCAGCTCGGATATGCGTGTTGTGGATTCGGGTATTGTACGGAAGATGACCCTGTCCCATTTTGGCTCTCCAGCGTAGTAGTTTTCGTTTTTGACAAGTTCAACCCGGTCGTCCTTAATCCATCGATCAAACTTGTAGGGTCCTGTCCCCACCGGAGCCGCATTGAAACCTTCAACACCTTTTTCCTGAAAATACTTGGCTGGCAAAATGCCGGAGCTTATTCGACTCAACCTTGATAGCAAGATGGGGTCAGGCTCTTTCGTTATAATATCAACGGTGTAATCATCCTTGATCTCAACCCGGTCGATGATATTATACGAGGGATAATCGATGAGGGATTTGTCCCGTGCTACCCTTTCCAGGGTGAATTTGACATCTGCTGCGGTGAACGGGTCTCCATTATGGAATGTGACCCCTTCTTTCAGAATAAAGTGCCATGTCAGATCATCTGTTCTTTCCCAGGAAACAGCAAGACCCGGCAGCTTCTTTTTGGGATCGGAAGCATCTTTTTTGACAAGGTACTCAAACAGATTGACATGAATGGATTCGGTTTGTGTGTTGCCATGATCGTGGACATCAAACGTGACATTATCAATGGTATTGCCGATGGTCAGCACTTTTTCGTCGCCAGACGAGCCGTTGCTTACTGAAGCAGCATTATTACACCCGGTGATAACCAAAAGGAATACAAGCAGGGTTAGTGGCCATTTATACAAACGTTGCATCGGTTTAATCCGCCTTTCTCAGATGAGTGATCAAAAAAATTAAAATATATACCAAGTTCATTTACAGGTTAAGTAGGATTAATGCCATCAGATATTAAGAGCTGTATTTAATCCGTGGATCCAACAGCTTGTACACGATGTCTGTGAGCAGATTAATCAGGATTACGATAAATGCAATAATGAATACGGCAGCCTGTATGATCGCCATATCATGGGTGTTGATCGCCTGAACAATAAGCAGGCCCATGCCTGGCCATGAGAAAACCGTTTCGGTGACCAGTGATCCACTGACCAGATTGGTCAGCTGCAAACCGGATATCGTCACGACCGGAATCAGAGCATTTCTCAGAGCATGTTTGCCCAAAACGACCATTTCACGGAGCCCCTTGCTTCGCGCCGTTCGAATATAATCCTGCCCGATAATTTCAAGAAAACTTGAACGAATCATCCGAGTCATCTCGGCGGCAATGCCAGTACCCAGTGTGAGCGCAGGTAGAATCAAGTGTGAGAAGCCGCCTCTTCCCGACACGGGTGTCCATTCCAGTTTGACGGAGATAAGCAGGATCAGCATGATCCCGACCCAGAAGTTAGGCATCGCCTTGCCAAGTACGGATATGCCCGAGATCAGCAGATCCATAAACGAGTTGCGTTTGACCGCGGACCATATGCCAAGAGGGATTGAAATACAGCAGGCCACGACCATCGAAGCCGCCGCCAGTTCGAAGCTGGCAGGTAATCTCTCCATAACGATGGGCAGGGCGGCTTGACCGTAACGGAAGGAGTCACCGAAGTCCCCTCGCAGCAAATTGGATACAAATATGGAATACTGTACATATAAAGGCTGATCCAGACCCAAGGCAACCCTTAGAACCTGCCTGTCCTCAGCCGTGGCTGTATCTGGAAGCATCATAGCCACGGGATCACCTGTGACATGAACGAGTATAAATACAATCATTGTAATGATGAATAGAACCGGTACAATCTGGAGCAAGGATCGAACGATATATTTGGCCATTGTTTTAATTCCCTTGTTCTGATGCTGCTCCTTGAAGACCGGAGACCGCGTTTAACACAACCTCGCCTGTAATGGTCTGAGGATTAAGCAAAAGATTATATATAGGGCATACTCGCTCAACCGTTTCATGAAGTTCCTGGATTTTTTCGGGGCTCTCGTCAGAGGTGATGTGAATTTTGTAATGAATATTGTGCGGATAAATAGGGACATCTTCGTACCCTTCTTGTCCCGCCAGGGGATGTTCCTGTCCATGGACCTCGATCTCGAGAGATTCCAGCGAAATTCCAAGCTTGGCAGCCTGGATCAATGTGATGTGCGTCATGCAGCTGCCCAGAACCCCCAGTTGAATTTCCGGCGATGCCGGGCCAAGACTATATCCGGCAAAATTTTCGGGACTGTCGCTAATGATCTGAAAATCCCTGATCCGAATCTCGCGGACCCCGCTTCTACCAGCCGCACGTACCTTGGCGGAATACTTTCTTGGCACCGGGTTGGCTAGTGCCTGTTGATGTAACGCCAGTGCAGCTTCTCTTTTCTGTGCAAGGTACTCATTCAACGTTGCCATAATTTCCATCTCCCTTTGATATATATGTCAGATTCACATCAAATCTCAGAACAGAATTAAAATTAAATAAACCCATGAGTTTAGTTGGTTTATCAGCTGATTTATCCATTCTTGTGACGACGTTTACTGGAAATGTAACTGTAATTCACTCTAACCGATAGCGTGAGATAAATAAAATAAGAAATCGCTATGCTTAACCATTACAAATCCCTATGATACCTATAGGGATTTGTTAAAATCAAAGTTTTTCAGAAATTGCACAAAGGCATTGACCTGATTAAGCTGCATGAATTCCTGATGATAAAACATATATGTCCGGCGGATGATGGGCTCTCCCTTCCTGTTCTTGATATGGATTTTCATCAGGCTCTCTCCGTTGAAGTACATGCTTGGCATGATGGCGTAACCCAATCCATTCATCACCATCTCCCTGGCTGAGTCTGCATGGTCGACCTCCATGCCTATTCGGGGAGGTACGGAATAATGGTCGGACCACCAATTATCGATCTCGGATTTAAGCACCTGATCTGTCCTGTAATCAATCCGAGGCAGATGCGGCAGTTCTTCCAAAGTGAACGCTTCCTTGGACACTACACATAACGTGTCCTGAAACAGAAAATGTTTTTCCCCATTCCATGTATAATCTCCCCGAATGAGACCGATATGGATATCTTGATTCAATATCAGGTTATGAATGGTTTTACTGCGTGCAGTAATGACCTTATATTCCACCTCCGGATATAGCTCCTTGAACATCTGCAGCATCCGAGGCAGCTTGTTCTTGGTAAAAAAATAGCCGACGCCAAGTCTCAGTGTCCCGGTAACCTGGTCATTCAGCTTAAGTAAATCATCCTTGATATGTTGATATCTTTTGAGCATTTCATCGGCTGCTTTTGCCATATATTCACCATGGGGAGTAAAATCTACGCCTCTTCTTCCCCTTTGTACAATCGTGGTTTCGAATTCTTTCTCGATTTGTTGAATCCTTGCTGTTAGCGCTGGTTGTGACATGAACAGATTCTGTGCAGTCTTTGTGATATTACGCTGCTTGTACAATTCCTGCAGAATTCGCCAATCCCGTTCTTCCACTTCATCCCCCCCTGTCAATACAAACTATTCCAATTAATTAACTTTGATTTTAAATTATATTATATTACTTTAATTTGTTTGTATAGAAATTTTGTTGGCTTTTCTAACGTTTACAGTCTCAAGAGGCTGTTGGACGAGCTTGTGGCAGTGAAACCTCCATTGGCGGGAGAACATAACATTTTGACAGCAAAAAAAGGAAGGTCTCCCTTCCCCTCCAGTACGATGCTTACAACTGATGTAGTTTTTCACTTAGGTACTCCCGACGTTTCACTACATATTCGCGAATTCTTTCCGGTTCACCTGCAAATACGTCCATTGGCCATTTCATGTAAGGATCTTTGCTGACATCTTCACGAATCTCATTGTGCAATCGATGGACTACAGGCATAATTCGCTTCTCTGTAAAAGCATTCATCAGATGCTGACGCATCAGCTTCTTATATTGTTGACGGAAACTGCGAAAGGCCAGCAATCGTCCGGTAAGTCTGTTATACCCCTGAATACGAACAAGATTGGGGTCAACTCGTGTTCCATAACAGTTCCTCCCCCAAGTCCCCTCATAATCCCAAGGCAGGATGCCATATTTTCCACTTTTGATTTTCTCATACCAAGTGTAATTCTGATGAAATCCATCGAAGTTCCCTGTAAGCACAGCTCCACTTAACCAGCGTAAATAGTTGTCCGTGTCCACCCTCGATTGTAAAAAACGAAACAATTCCAGCCTGGACTTTGTGTTCAACTGCTGAATAAAGTTACGCAGCCTTGTGCGATCCGCATCTTTGCCCCGAATTAAGCTGTACCCAGACAATAGATCGGTGCTTGCAGAAGAGGTATCCGAATTTAATGTAAAACCAGCATGATCATTCACCGCATAGAAGATACTGCGCACAGGGATTTTCCTTTGGCGAAAAAAGAATGATTTTACACCTTCGATCCGCAGGTATACACCCTGAAGCTGCCCGTTCAGATAAAGTACGCAGTGTTGTGAAGACGGTGCGGGTACACGAATCGACTCAAAAAAGCGAAAAGAAAGCGCATTGCGCAGCAACGAAGGATCATCATACTCCGCATTAAAATGATACGTCCGGCTGGCCGTGCGAATCTCAAATGATTTTTTCACATAGCCACGTGTATGTCCTCCCCGGTATCGAATCCGGATTGGAAACGGCTTGCCGTCCATCTGCATCGTGCTGTTCACAAACGTCTCTGACCATATATTGGACGTTAACTCTTGATATTCAGTTGGAGACAAGCTGATATGGTATACAGGTAGAGCCATTTCCATCCGCCTTTCGAGTACCTGTAAGATTCGCCCGCAGGCTCTTACACCATCCTATGCAGAAGCACAGAAAGTCGTACGGGCGAATGCACAGTCCTGTACATGTCACAGCCAACTTCACTTGTCATAATGTGGGTAACCGAGTTATTAATCTATAAATATACATAAATTCTAATAGATTATAGCCAAAATAATATAAATATAGTTAACTGGCTAGTCCCTCCAAAAGGCATGTTACATATGCTTAAACTACAGACAGACACGAATGATGTATGGAAGGGATCACAATCACATCCACCATTTTTGTCCATCTGAACTTATATCATGGAAGGGGTAAAACACTATGTCTATGAATGGTCAAGGAATAAGAGGTTTGTTGGGAAGAGAGATCAAGATTAACCGGGGAGGACCTGATTCAGTACAAGGTACACTTACGGACGTACGCTGGGACTATATGGCAATGAACTGCAAAGAAGGGATTGTCTACGTTAATGAATCACATGTCAAAAGCATAACAGATACAGGCCGTTCCGGTGGTAACCGAAATTCAGCCATGGGGAATCCTATTCCTTCCAACACGTTTCTGGGTGTTATGCAGGCACTCCGCTTCCGCCGTGTTCAGATTAACCGGGGAGGACCTGAAAAAGTGGAAGGCATCCTGGCCGATGCCAACCAGAACCAATTGATCATGGCTTTGAAAAATCAGGAGATTGTTCGTATCCCGATGCAACATGTGAAATCTGTTTCCCTCGTACGTGGGGCTGGGAACAACAACAATAACAGTAATAATACAAGTCAAGGGAACCAAGCAGCTCAAGGGAATCAGGCGGCTCAAGGCAACCAGTCTCGTGGCAACCGTTCACAAGGGAACCAGGCAGCTCAAGGCAACCAATCTCAGGGTAATAAGTCCGGAGGCAACAAATCGCGGAGCAATCAAGGCAATCGTTCTCAGGGACAACGGGTTCAAGGCAACCAATCCCAGGGCAATAAATCTGGTGGTAACAAGTCGCGAGGCAATCAAGGCAACCAATCCCGTGGCAACAAATCTGGCGGTAAAAAGAAGTAACTGAAATAAACTGACACTTAAGTTATCTACCAGCTTAAAGGGGGGAATTATCATGTTGATCTTCGTCACATTAGTCTTGATTGGTGTGCCTTTTTACTGGATCGTTGCACCCGGAAGGCCCACTCCATCCCATGAACATCTGCTTCAGGCTTCGTCAGGACTTCTCCCCCTGGGAGGTGAATCACAGTAAATGCCTGACTACCAGTTGTGGTTAACCTTCGGGGTCTTTATCATCACTGTCATTTTCCTGATGTGGCGTCCTGGCGGATTGAATGAATCTATACCCACCTCCCTTGGCGCCCTTCTTCTTATTTTAACTGGCGTGAGCAGCTATGCTCACATTGTTGGAATCTTCGGGATTGTATCTGGTGCAGCCGTAACCATTCTCTCGACTATTGTCATGTCGATTATTCTCGATAGCATCGGTTTTTTTCGCTGGATCGCTTTGAATATGATTGAGAAAGCGAGGGGTTCCGGCTTTCGATTGTTCTGGCTCATTTTATTACTTTGTTTTCTCATGACCATCTTCTTCAACAATGATGGCAGTATTCTGATCACAACTCCGATTATTATTCGAATCTGTTCTATCCTTCGTCTGAAAATGCATCAACGGTTGCCCTACCTGATCTCCGGTGCGCTCATCGCTACGGCTTCCAGTGCGCCAATTGGTCTTAGTAATCTGGCTAATCTGATTGCTTTGCAAATGGTTGGCTTAAATCTGAATACGTATACTCAGATGATGTTTGTGCCATCCATGCTGGCAATCATGGTGATGACCATACTGCTGTTCTATTATTTTCGCAGAAGTATTCCCAAAGTTATTCATCATTTCCCAGTATCCCTGCAGCCTTCATCAGGTTCAGGATATCATCCGTTACAGACAACTGAATCCGAGAATAAAGTAGACTGGTGGCTGTTCCGTGTCTGTATAGGTATCGTTGTATTTATCCGTGCAGGATATTTTCTGGCTGAGCAAGTCGGTATACGTATGGAGGTAGTTGCCATCACTGGTGTTCTTCTCATGCTCGCTGTGCGTTGGTATCGCACCCGGACCGGACTCAAAGATGTGATAACACAAACGCCTTGGCACATTCTACTCTTCGCCTTCAGCATTTATGTTATTGTGGATAGTCTTCACCGAGCAGGCATGACCGCGTCGATCATTCAGTGGGTGAAACCTTTAATAGAAGGAGGAAATGCCAGCATCATTGCTGTGTCGGGGTTAATGCTCACTCTACTTTCCAATCTATTCAACAATTTACCCTCCGTCATGATTGGGACCTTTGCTGTTACAGATCTTCCACTAAGTGAATATCAACTGCATCTTGCATATCTTGCGAACATTCTGGGAAGTGATATCGGAGCCTTGCTGACGCCTATTGGCACCTTAGCAACGTTAATTTGGATGTATATATTAAAGACCCATCATATTCGAATCTCCTGGAAACAGTATATGAAAGTTACCTTTATTGTGATACCAATCAGTCTAACTGTTAGCCTAATTTCACTATATATTTGGACATCTATACTCTACTGAGAGGAGGAATACTATGGAACTCGTAACACAGTGGATGGGTAAATCCATCGAATTGGAGCTGTCCGGCTGTAAACTACCAATCCAGGGTGAGATCATTGATGTAGGTCAGGATCTGATTGTCGTCTACGGAAACCAGCGATTTGTGTATATTCCACTTCATCATGTTCAATCCATGCATGTTAATACGTCAGATGACTCAAGTATAGTTTTGCCAACACCTGACCCTGAAATGGATCACACCAACATCTCTTACCGCAAAATATTGATGAATGCCCGTGGACGATTCAGTGAAATCTCCATCGGAGGCAAAACATTGCATGGTTATATTACCAATATTATGAATGATTACTTTATGTTCTACTCTCCGATATATCATTCTGTCTATGTTTCCATTAATCATCTGAAGTATATTATTCCTTCCCCTACCAACAGCACACCCTACTCCCTTAGTAAGCAACATTTTCCTATGCAACCTTCGTCCATGTCACTTTCCCGTACACTTGATCAGCAACTTCATAAAATGATAGGTGAACTTGTTGTACTCAACCTCGGTTGCAAGCCTTACCGAGCAGGGTTATTAAAGAATGCAGACAGTCACTTGCTCACCTTGGTAGAAGCGGATGGTGCTTCTTTCATGATGCATACTGATCATATCCAAACCATTCATCTCCCTTAAGTACCTGAAGAACAAAAAGGTTCATCTGCCTATGGCTGATGAACCTTTTTTTCAACTTTACATCCTACCATCTTCTACGTCCTCGCTCACTCTGGTAGTCATCACTCAATTCGCCCAGGCGATCGTATGTCTCTTTATATACCCGAATCACGGACTGAACTTTGATAAAATCAGCATCCTCAGGTCCAAATCCCTCCATAAACATTCTCTGAATGATCTGTTGGAAGAACTGCACTCTGGACTCAATCTGTTCTTGCTCAAGCTGTAATATGTCTTCGAAGCTATGGTTTCCTATGTAATCCATCAACTCATCATCATGGCTGGAGTAATCTGCAATTCTTCGATCTACTCCCCATTCATCTGGACTGTCGGACTGAAGATTAATACTGGTGCGCAATTGAGATAAGATGATTTTTTCTTTGACCAACATGACATGAAAATCTTTGTTACGGAGCAGCTCAGACACAATCAGACTGCACATTTCACGATTTTGGATCAGTATGCCGTCAAATGGATGCAGCGTCCACTCCCCGTTTGCATAATACAGGTTAAAGTTAAACAACTCACTGCCATATTTGTATTGAATATTAATCTTGGTCTCATCAATAATCTCGAATGAAAAGTCCAGCATGTTCAGCAAGCTCCTTTGCACATCCCCAGATTTTAACTTCACTCTATCCAATGAAACAAAGAGACGCACTCGGCGTCCCTCGTAGAAAATAATTACATGTAGCGATTTCGACACAATATGCAGCGAGTTTTATCCTAATCCAGATAAGATCCTAATGCGCTGGAATCCGGTTTGTTTTTCTCCGGAATGGCAGCTGCCTTCGGCCCTTCCAGACCCAATCGATCACTCATTTTGGCGTTAAGTGTTGTCATCTTATTGGTATAGTCATTACAGCTCGCGATGATGCGGCGATTGGACTGCTCGGACAGATCCAACGCAGACATCAGATCACCCATCGCTTGATTGACCGCTTCAAGGGACATAGCCGGTTTGGACAAAAGCTCATTTGTTTTCTCTGTTGTTGTCTTCAACAATCTGGCGTTCTCTTTGAATTGATCTTCAATCGTCTTATTCGTAGCTTCCACAGCGGAGATAACCTTTTCCTGATCATTAAGTGCCATTGCAATCATCGCCGAAACCGTGATCAGATTCGCTGTTTTATCAATCGCATTATTAACCGAATCAATCAGTTTGTCATTGTTATCATTAATGATGTCGGTAGCTGCGATCGCCTGATTGTACAGCATAATCATCTCTGTCATGGATTGGGTACGTGTAACCACTTTGCGTAATCCACGCTCCAGATGTGCTTTACGATTCTCGTTCTCCGGCTTGGCAATCTCGGTTTCAAATAATGCTTTCAGTTGATTTCCAAACGAGATTTTGGTCTGCAGATTGTAGATCTCCTGAATGGAAGAACGTTTCAACTGTCGCATATTCACGATGCTTTCTTCCAGGTTATCCTTACCGTCTCGCAGACCGTTAATGATGGCATCAATGTTCGTTCGAACAGATTGATAACGATATACATAGTTTTTCAGGGGGCTCTTCCGTAACAATTTCCCGACAAAACTCACATTTTTGCTCTGCTGTAGACTCTCGCATTCATCACGGAGCTTCAGAATCATATTTGATACCTCAGCCCGATTGCCAGACATCAGTTCATTGACCGGACGATCAAGCAGCTTGAGAGTCTGTCCTGCTCTCTCTTGTGTTTTCACGCCCAACTTGCCGATATCATCCATTAAGGTATCCAGGTGAGCCGGATCACTTTGGGACACTTTCTGAATAAGCTGCGTTGCTTCCTGGTTAATCCGTTGCTCATCTTCCTGTTTCAACTGCGCCCATTCCGTTGCCATGCCAATCCCTCCTATAATTCAGAGCTGTTATACCGTTGATGTATCAGTTCCGCTTTGTTCTGAAGCTCCATTAAGTCTTTATGTTCAATCGTTGATACAATATCCGATATCTTGGAATCCACATCTCGAAGACCATTCAAAAGCATACGCCGATTATTGCGTTTGGCTTCGCCACTCAATCGTAAAAATGGATTAATAAACCCGTTCAAGTCTTTCAAAATCAATCTGCGTACCGTATGGTTGATATCCCCATTGTTCAACTCCTGAAGAGAGGGAATCACACGCTGCAGACGTGCAAACAGCGCCAGGGATTTCTCCACGATCTCATTATCCAGCTCGTTCTTCTGACCTTCGGAGATGATCATGTCCTCCAGAACTTCCAGGTATTCAATCACCGGATCAAAGACAGGATCTGGTTCAGTCCGGGAAGGCTTCGCTTGTTCTGAGCCCGGATGTTGTGCGGGAGTGGAACTCGAATGGGGCTGTGCTGGAGAAGCATCTTTAGCCCCCGTTGGCACTCCACTCGTCGCTTGTCCACCATTCAAGCGGGAAGGTTCATTACCGGCGTCTGTAATGGGGACAGGGGCAGATGACGAACCCTCGACCTGTGTACGTGGCGTGGAACGTGAAGGAATCAGTCCACCCACTACAGTCGCCAGTGCCGGAATCGCCCACGTGATGACATCCGGGATGAAGGGACTCGTGATTGCCGCGAGACCATAACCGACCAATGCGCCTATACCTATCTTCGTTTTTCGTAACATTACTTGCCCTCCTGCCTGTAACAACACTTATCCGTATTGTAAAAAAACCATCCAGAAGGTGTCAATTCTCAGCTAGACGTGTTGTACTCCGCTTACCTTCTGAACGTCGATTATAAATGGCTGTTCGATATGACTTCCCAGAATACCAAACTTCGGATGAAGTGGTCCAATATCATGGCCCAGTGCAGACTTGACCGCCAGATAAGGGAAGTTCACGCCTGACAGACAAGACATATGCAATCCACCCGACATTCGCGGATTGATCTCCAGCAACTTCGGTGTATCCTTGCGATATTTCATCTGAATATTAAAATTATAAGGAATCCGATATACCTCTGCCACATTGCGGGCAATCGCCAGCAATTCCTCCTTTTCTTCCAGCAAGCGCAAGCGTCCTCTTTCTTTTCTACGCGGAATAGCCGTTAAGAGTTTCCCATTGCGGTCCGAAAGACAATCAATGCTGTATTCATATCCTTCCAGCACCTCCATCACCATCACATTGGGAAAGGACGGAGCAGAAGAGAACGCACGCAGGGCATCTTCATATGAAATCGAGTTAAGCGCATACCCAAACAACTCCTGCAACGGATCACGTTCATTGTTAATCACCCGGAACCCCATGCCGCCCTCACCATTACATGGTTTGAAGCATACATCATGTCCACGTGCACGCAGCGCCTCATAAGCTTGCTGGAATTGGGCAGCATTACTGACCGTGAAATAATCCGGAATCTCCATGATGCCCTTCTCACGTACCGATTCATAGAAACGGTCTTTCTCCATCAATTGTTCCAGCAATTCCGTATCCGAGCACACGATAACCTGTGTACCGATCTCTTCGAACAGGGAGATATGTCTGCTGATATCCAGCATATTCCACCGCGGAATGAAGACATCAATCTGATGACGACGGCAAAAGTCGAGGCAAAAATCTACATATTCCCGTCCCGTTACACGCGGTTCAACTTCTGCAACATCGCAGCCCTGTAATGCCATGTGTCCCGGATCAGGATGAGTGCCGTAGATTTCAAATTCCAACCCATCCTCATTGTCTCGGATCGCATTCATATAATGATATGTTACAGAGAACCAACGATTGAAGTAAATCTTCTTTTTATTCATTATACGGTCTCCCTTATCTCGGCATGGTCTATCTGGATCTGTTGATCGTTATGAATACGGTGAACGTAATCGAGAATCTCATCTGCTGCAAAAGCACCGAATTGTTTCGTAAATTGATACGGTACTTGCTCGGGCGCTCGCTGTCTCTCGACATACAGCTCTCCGTGAGATGGAGCAATGGCATGGTGAGCAAAATCCAGCAAACAGCGATCCAGCAACGAGTCACCCGAAGCAATCACAGGCACATCGCCTATCCGTTGCCTAACATGCTCCACCGCAGATCGTTTGTTCACGGCCGAAGGCACCAGATAGAGCTTCCGACCCTGAATTGAACTCTCCCATCCCAGCGTCTCTAACACCCGAATCTTGTCCGCAATGCGTTCCATGGGAAGTTTATCACGTTCGATCAGCAGCGCAAAGAACAACTCATCACACAATCGCTGATTAATCACCCATTCCGGGCTTAGTACATCGTCAAATAAATCCAGAATCTCTTCAGGAGCAGCTGCCTGCTGACGAAGCAAAGAACGAATATGCCTGTTCCATTCATCGTCAACATGACCATCAACAATGATGTTGCCGCCATTACTTGTCACCGCATATTTGGGAATACATTCGTTCTGAAAAATATGAATGCGCCGGTACTGCTCCACTGTACGTGTCGTCACAGGCATAAATACAATGTCTTGTGGCAAAGACTGCAATCGCTCCAGTGCATAAGCTGACATAAAAGCGGACAACTTGCCGTTAATCCACTCTGCGGGAACAAGTCCCGGTGTATCTTCGGGAATACGGAGCGCACGACGGGAGTACACCAGCGTTTGGTCCAGATCACTTGCGTAGATCATCATTCTCCTCCACCTCCCAGGGATTGAATAATGCCGCAACAGGAATAGGTTAGTCCGGGATATACCTCAACCGGCACATTTCTGTCTCTGGCGAGCATCATGATATGTTGCAAATCCGGATTATCCAGTCGATTCACAAGAATTTTCCACGGGACCCGACGCAATAACACCCGGGTTGTTTCACCGATTCCGGGTTTGATCAGATTGATATTTGTAATGCCAAAGGATTGCTGGATGGACTCGATATCCTGCCAGCCTTTCCAGGTGATTTCCGAAGTATTGGTAGCATTGTCATCCGAGCGAATCTCCACTTGGTTCGTCATCTGCGGAAAATGCTGAGCGATGGTATCCACGTATTGGGTCGACACATCTGCAGAGGACCATTCACGATACCATTTGGCTCCGTGAAAATCTGCCGGCCCAATCAGATCATCGCGAAGTACTGTACGGCTTACCAGGCCTGAGACGGTCGAATTCAGACAAGCGCTAGGAATGAGGTAATCTTCCCTTGTCCCAAAGGTACCCGAGCATTGCCCCGGATCAGCCAACACGGCAAGATCATCATCCAGGCTTACCCCATAAGTCCGTTTCATTTGGTCACAGGATTCTTTCAGCACTTTGCGAATAGCCCCTTTGCCTGTCCAACCATCTACAAACTGAATGGCTGTTTCCAGCCCATGCTGCTGTAAAATATATAAAATTGCGTTCTCATCCATACCCTTGCCACGAATAATGGAAATACTATAATGCGGAATCGTCACCTTGTACTTTAATTCAATATACCGCTTAATCAGGATGCCCACAGGCGTTCCGGCTCGAGCCAGAGAGACCAGAATCAGATTCAGCCCCCTGCGCTCTACGATCTTCTCAGCCACAATGGCGGTATGACGTGCGATTCTTGTAGCAGATTGTTCCAGCGTTTGGTGAAACAGTTCGATGTATTCTGCTGTAGGCTGATATTCTACCGGCAGCATCTCCGAATAATGAACCCCGGCTTGGATCGCCTGCTCCCGTTCACCCGTTCCCTTCTCCAGATCAACATGGCTGATATCCTTCAATAAGAAAACAACGTCGGATGCAGCATAACTGCCCATGGGCTGGGGAGACTGAATCTCACGTTGTCTAATTAGCTCCAGCGTAGTTAAGTTCATTGCTCGTTGTCTCCTGTCTTCTCTGGCAAGCCGCAATATACGATATGAATGTGTTCACATCCTAATTGCCCCAGTACCTCCAACATCGGTTCCATTCGCTCTGCGGACATCTGTCTTTCCAGCAGAACAAAGATCTCGTCATATTGTCCTGGAGCGATGTTATAGATAAAGTTACGAACAGATGCGTCTTCCGGTGAGGCATATCCGGCACCACTACGAACAGCATATGCTGGAGCAGGATGTGTATGGATTGGACTACGGGTAGTGGATTGATAAAACACGCCTTCTCCCATCTCGGCAGCAATACGCATCGGAATGTACATGAACTCTCCTGTTCCCATCACCAAAGTTCGATCTCCCGTACGCTGTGACCGAAGTCGTTCTGCAATCCGGCTAATCTCCTGGCGTAATACGTCATTATGCCTGGATTGCATACCAAACCTGCCCGTATGCTGGACATAACTGGCTGTGCTACGTTTACCTTCACCATCCTCCGAAGTGGCATGCAACTGATCGAAGACATCGGCAACGGTAGAAGTCTGAATGGTTACAGGGTGTGGGGACGGTTGATCCGCTTGCTCTGCTGGTTCCAACTGTGGAGTACCCACCACTTCAATGCGGCCCTTCAACAGGCTTAACGGTGTAATCGTAATTCCCAGTTCAGCTTCGAGTTCGGCAAACCGAAGTTCGTCCGCTTCCGTACGCCAGTCCAGCAGTGAAGCAATCACATATTGTTTCCGGGAATATCTGGACTGAATATCCCGAATGATATTCAATGTGGTTTTGCCCGTTGTAATCTCGTCGTCCACCAGAACAATTGGGCCCTCTCCTGCAAAAGCTTCATGATCCAGCGCATAACAACGATGAGCCATCGCGTGGGAATGTTCCTCTTCAAATTGAATATCCGGATGCATCGCTGGAACATATTCACGAGTGGTGTGAATGTAGGAAGCATGATCAGCAAACATCTCGTACATGCTGTGGCCCAGCGCAGTAGCGGTCTCGGCAAAACCAACAAAACGAATTGTTTCCGGCAAATTCAAGCTTTCTTGCAACAGCATGTTATACACGTGTCGGGCTTGCTGGGGATTAATCAGCCCCTCGACCATCTCCCGTTTCCACTCAGCCACCTGATCTTTCGTCTCTTCCGTCTCCTCATTCAGGTGCTCATATAACAGAACAGCCAATGCAGCGCCGCTTAGAAGCGAGGTATACGGGTTAACCGGGATATGTTTGCCCAGCAGTCTGCTTACAAATAAAAAAGAACGTTTCTTATTGATTCGTGCAGCCATGGAGAATAATGATTCCAGTGGCAGTTGCAGCGGGTTATGTGTGACCTGAATGTTCAGACTGAATTGATCAAGAATTGGGAACGTAGTTGTGTTGTTGTTCGTGCTTGGGCAAGAGCCCGACAAAATGCTGCTGTTCATGTAACACCCCATATATTTGTGATCGGATTAGAATTCGATTCGCCCAGCTCAAGTGTGGTTTAATCTCATTCATTTTGTTATAGTAATTACTTTTGAACACACCCAGGCTACCGTCATTGCGGGCTATGATGTCTTGCGCATCAGAATATTCCTCATGTGTAACAACATACATCGCTTGTACGGGCTTAATATGAGAAGGATGAATGATCGTTTTGCCTACAATTCCATTTTCCTTGTCCATCATGACTTCACGCATCAATCCATCCATTGTATTCGTAATATATTTCATTCTCAGATGCAGCCCTGATTTGCCGAGGGTTTCTTCGAATGGAGTCTGTCGTAATTGAGGCTTGAACACGCGCTCCCGCTGACTGAAATATTCCCAGACAGGACCTGAGATCACATACGGCTTGTCCATCCGTCCGAACAGATTGATAATATCCGAGATGCAGTCACGGATGGTGGCGATATCGTATATGGTCAATTCCGGGCTTCGGCGTAGTCCAAACAGGCTGGAGAAATCGGTCGCACCAATGCGTACATTGAGCACATATTCAACATTTTCATCGAGGATGTTTCGAAGGCCCAGCAAGGTCTCCCAACGTGTCTCACGATATATAATTGAAGCCGTTTCCAATATAGGCATTCCATAGAGAACGGGATAATGATCCGGTTTGCGTTGATTATACTTGCGAATCTGGTCAAAATAGGCTCTTCCATTGCCCACACAAAACTTAGGCAAAGCTATGCCTGTCAGCATGTACACCAATTCTCCCAACGTATCAATGAGACGTTCCAACTGTTGCGGTGAACGTACACGAGCAAACAGAAGAGGCATTTGTTCCTGACTCAGCATGCCTGTCTCCATATAAGTCATCAGTTGAGTTAGATGTTGTCCCAGACACTGCTCGGCAAATTCTACTTGGTCGTCACCGACAGCGTCCTCCAGATCAATAATAATGGTCGTCAGACCTTCATGTTTACCATTCATAATGTCATCCGCGATATGTGTTCGCGTCGCGGGCATATATAAAGCAGCCCCAACAGCATATGCCAGTAGATCTTTGGAAGTCCGGTGATTGAACGAGACGGGTGAAGAGAAAAATAACGTATCTTCTTCTTCCAGACTCAAAAAATTGAAATATTTCAGGATTGTCTCCTCCTCGCACCTTTGGCAATAGCCAATCTGCAATAGTTGATTCCAGCTGTCGGGGCATAAAAACCAATCCCTCCTTAAATCTGGAGGGATTGATGGTCTTATCGAGGATAACGTTGGTCAACAGTATCCTTGCAATGGTGCTGACCGATACAGCATTTATATTGAATAATTACGAATGTTTATTTTCTTCCCGCAACCCACTGCATTCCCCAATCATGAGCATCGTCCAACGCCTGATGCCCATTATAGAACTGCACGATTCGTTCAATGCTGAAGGTCTCATTGTTCACATTGCGTAACATCGCAATGCCACACATGCCGAGCGGACTCCCGTATTCATTCATTCGGACAATGATATCAGGGCCGTCCTTCTGCTGGATGGTTACCACACCGTCTACTTGAGACCAGTTGGCCACGCCGCCATAAATATAGGTAAATACCAGGATGCGCTCAATTTCCGAGATATGGGCACCATTAATTCGCAGATTCTCTCCCGTCTTAACCGATCCCGTCCGGTCATCCCCATCCAGTGCAATATAAGGGAAACGGCTCAGTGAACCAAACGTTTGTCCCAAGGCCTGAATCACATCTCGTGTACCATCCTTCATCTCGAACAGACAGCCCAAGTCCAGATCCACACTTTTGCTGCGACCAAATAACCCTTTGCTACCCTGTTGATTCCAGTTCAGGTTAATGAGAATTTCACCAAGTCCCCCCGCATTTTTCTTGAGGTTAATGGTGTCCCCCTTCTTCTTCAATTCAATTTTGCTGAAATTGATCGAATTAACAGGAGAAGGTGTCGGCTCTGGTGCGGCTACAGGGGGCGTTGGAGTCGGTACAACTGTCGGAGGAACGGGTGAAGTTGGTGGTGCAGGCTCTGATCCACCATCCACATCCACACCAAAGTTGGCACATAGTGCATTCAAACCGCCTGCAAAACCCGACCCTATTGCATTGAACTTCCATTCTCCGTTATGACGATACAGTTCACCGATGACAATCGCGGTCTCTACTGTAAAACCACTTCCCAGATCATATCTCATCACTTCCTGACCTGTAACTTCATTGGCAAACCGTAGAAAACCATGCTGAACCTGTCCAAAATGATGGCGTCGTGCTTCACCGTCATGAATCGTCAGGCTGAAGGCGATTTTCTCAATTCGGGAAGGGACTTTGCCAAGATCAATGGCGAACTGTTTCTTCTCCCCTCCAACCTGTCCACCATCCATATACGTGATGAACGAGGTAGTGGGCTGGTTATAGAAGATAAAATCCTCATCTCCAGCTACTTTATTGTCTGAACCCAGAAGGAATGCTGATGTATCCAGCTCCACACCGGAAGCTGCTTCCCAACCAATGCCTACCGTTAAGCGGGACAAGCCCGGATTGGTTTTGGTCAGATCACTCTTCTGGCCTTTCACGACAGAAATCGCCATAGCAGACTCACCTTTCTAAGCCAAGTTATTGTGCATCCAATCCGTAATTTTTGCATAAAGCAGATAGTCCACCTGTAAAACCGCTGCCTACCGCTTGGAATTTCCAGTCCGCACCTGCACGGTAAAACTCACAGAACACTACAGCCGTTTCGGTAGAGTAATCTTCTCCGAGGTCGAACCGAAGCACTTCCCGATCACTTGCAGCATCAACAACACGAACAAAAGCGTTGGAAACTTGTCCAAAATTCTGCCCTCGTCCATCCCCATCGTAGATGGTTACGGTAATACCGATCCGGTGAATGTGTGCAGGTATTTTGCTGAAGTCCACGACAACTTGCTCATCATCGCCATCGCCCTCACCCGTACGATTGTCACCAGTATGTGTCACTGAACCCGCACCGCCGCTTGGATTATTGTAAAAAACAAAGTCATCCGTGCCTTTGGCTTTTCCATCTTCGTACAACAAAAAAGCCGAAGCGTCCAGGTCAAAGTCGACTCCACCACTATATTTGTTTGTATCCCAACCCAAACCAACCACCACACGGGTAAGGCCTGGATTCGTCTTAGTCAGGTCAATACGTTGTCCTTTGGCAAGACTGATCGTCATTTGTTTTTCCACCTTTCCAAAATATGTGATTAAATGAAAAGGAGAACCGTCCAGGAGACGGTTCTTCCCATCCTGTAAGTCGTACTGTACGTCCTATTGCAAACCGTAGTCGCGTGTCAATCCAACCAATCCATCCTGGTAACCACTACCAATGGCACTGAACTTCCACTCGCCGTTATGACGATACAATTCACCAACAACTACACCTGTTTCGATGGAGAAGTCTTCTCCCAGGTCGAAACGAATCAGTTCTTCGCTGTTTGCTTCGTTGACGATTCGCACATAAGCACGGGAGACTTGTCCGAAGTTCTGGCTACGTTCTGTAGCTTCGTAGATTGTAATGGAGAAAGCAATTTTCTCTACATTCGCGGGTACGTTAGGCAGGTCGATATTGATCTGCTCATCATCACCATCGCCATCTCCTGTACGGTTGTCACCGGTGTGAACAACAGAACCATTTTCATTTTGTGGATTGTTGAAGAAGATGAAGTTTTTCTCGCCTTCTACTTTACCGTTTGCATTGGCACAGAATACCGATACATCCAGGTCAAAGTCTTTTCCGCCATCATACTTATTGGTATCCCAGCCCAAGCCTACTGTGATTTTTGTCAAACCTGGGTTTGTTTTAGTCAGATCGATTTTTTGACCTTTAGAGAGATTAATTGCCATCGTATGATCATCCTCGCTTATTTAAGTGTATTGTAGTTATCGTGACATATGAATATCAGGATTATTGTCGATTTAGGTTAAATCTGGTACTTAGGAGTACCTGCGAGCGAGTTCGTTGATATGTACCGCATGGGAACCCTCTCCAATTGCCGAGAATTTCCATTCGCCTCCATGACGATACAATTCACCACAGATCAACGCCGTTGAACCTGTGTAGTTTTCGGATAGATTGAACTTCACGAGCTCACTGGAATTTTTACCATCCAGAATACGAATATAAGCCTTCTCAATCATGCCAAAATCTTGCTTTCGATTGACACAATCGTAGATATTAACAACGATTAATACTTTATGAACATCAGCAGGAATACGGGACAGATCCATTTTGATCTGTTCGTCGTCACCGTCTCCCTGTCCTGTTAGATTGTCACCTGAATGGATAACCGAACGACATGCACTTTGCTTGTTGTGGAAGCAAACCAGGTTGGAGTCTTTGACCAACTTGCCTTCCTCATTCAACATGATCGCCGATGCATCACAATCGATATCCGCTTGTTTTTTTCTTCCGAAGAAACCTTTGGCAGTTACCGGGTCCCAACCGAGACCAGCAATCACCTCAGTAAGTCCTGCATTGCCCTTGGTTAAATCAATCTTCTGTCCTTTGACCAAATTAATGCTTGCCACTGATTTTCACCTCCCTTCATATGTAAAATAGCCACTTAGAGATTGAATTCGCCCGGATTCAGTCCAAGTACACTGCATATTTCAGCAACAACTCTTTTCTCCTGATCATCAAAGTTGCCGTCAGCTGAACCAATCGCACTGCATACCCCCACAATAACGCGTCCTACATCTGGCTTGGCTTTGAATTTCCCAATAGCTTTCAGTGCTTCCTGTTTCCCGATCTCCGGAGAAAACTCAAAGTTCGCGACATAATGATTAAAGCGTGTAATCACTTCACCCATATCAAATACTTTTAATTCCTGGCTCAGTTTGATATAACCGGCCATCTTGTTCTTTTCCGCTTCGTCAATGGAACCATCCGCAAAAGCAACCAGTGCACAGCCTGCCACCACGGCATCCATAAAGTCTTTATTTTTAAACTTTTTGACTTGCTCTTCAAGTCCTTGTTTTGTTGAATTCAACCAGCTTTTAAATGAACTCATACTCAACCTCCAATAGTTTCAAACATGGTGTTCCGCACATTCTTTTCGAGATTTTTCAGTAACTTTCACGTCTACATCATGTTGAATATAAGTTAAATTATTCCTTAACTATACTCTGAAATACGGCAATATTCTACAATAAAAAACAATTAATACCTTATGATACGCAGGGTTCTGGATATAGTTTCAAGCGGATTTCAAAAAAATGCAGACAACACATAGAACCCTGACCACCGATCGTCCCGGCAGTCAGGGTTCTATGTAAGACCTCAGCATATATATAATTGGTTCAACTCATTCAATCCATTACTACTATCACTTTCCGTAAATCTCTTCTACACGTTCTTCTTCATTGGTAGACAAGAGAACATTAAGTAACCCCATGGCATTATTGGCATCGGTTCTCGCCGTCTTGTACATCTCGGCAAACGCTGCTTCATCCTGCTCCGGGTTCATCGCGGCAAGCTTGCCCCACGACGTGCGGGCTTTATCGTATAGTGTGGTCAACGTGATGTCATAAGGATGCTGTGCAACAGGTGCCATGGATTCAAATTTGGCTGTGACACTGAAGAAATCCATCGAATCCTTGAACGATGTACTGCTGTAATCCTTATTTTTCATCGCATCTTCCGTAATCAGCAGACCTTCACGGGCGATAAACAGCGTTTTTACCATGGCACGTTCCATGTTGGTTGCTTCTTCCCAAGTTACATAAGATTCATCAGGTGCCTGTACGGTTGTAAAATAAGGAAAGGCATCATCAATCAATCGCTGCGAATCGGAATGAATCGGAACTTCTGCATTCATGTCCACAACGGCATCGCTATAATTGGCGACATTAATGTTTTTGGAACCTTCCTCACTGACCCGACGCACTGGATGATCATTAAGCGGGATACGGATATAACCGAGCTGATCGGCGTACGTCTGCTTCAACTCGTCCAAAGTAGAGTCCAACCCAATCTTGCCTTCTTCGGCTGAAGAAGATTCTTTTGCGGCAGTTTCTGTTACAGCAGCATTTGAGCTGCTTGTTTCTGATGAAGCAACTTCTGTACCGGAAGCGGACTCCGTTGATGATGTCTCTTTCGCTCCACCACCACAAGCTGTCAGAATCGCTGCCAAACCAAACATAATTGTGAACGTCTTTATCGTATAATTCCATTTCATCACATCATCTTCCCCTTATCCTATGTATATTCCTGAGAACCATTAACCTCTGCTCCAAGACTTGAACACTCACTTACAAAAATATCCTTTCACATAACATGCTTGATTCACAATTGGACATGGTCTACATTCTAACATAAGTTAAAAATCGGTTGTATACGACGATATACCTGTGTCTAAAGCCTTTTACTATGCGCGCATTAACTACCCCGCAATGCAAAAACACTGCCGCCCGTATGGACAACAGTGTTCGTGAAGTGTAATTATCTGATCCCTTTAGCCTTCTCCATATGGTCTGACCGAATCTGAGGATCGGTGGAATTGACCGAAGATAACAGAGCGTAGATCGCCTGGATATCTTTCTCTTGAAATACGGTTTCGGGAACCTCAGTCTCAAGTCGTTCCGTCTTGCGCTGAATCGTTTCCACCAATTCATGGTCATAGATGATCAATTCATCCGAATTCACATACCTTACAGCAGGATCAACACTAATGCGGCAACGGTTCGTAAATGTCACCATCGAGACAAGACGTACTCTTTTGTAGTCTCCAAGGTGTGCATGGATGGCTTCCACATGTGCACGATGCTGCATGAGTGGATTATACATTTTGACCCGGCTGCTGCTGACCGACCAATTGGCCTCTCTTCTTCCGCCGCGGATCTCACCTGTCGTCAGATTCCGAGTTTCGATCACAAAGATTGCACGAGGACCGATCACAACATGATCAATCTGCGAATAACCGGAGCGTGACTTCGGATTGGTAACAAGCAGATCGTTCAGCACTTTATATTCACTCGGAAGACCAATCAGCTGATCTGCTGTACTAGGCTCCTCTGGCTGGCGTGTCCAATCCCCTTCCGCTTTTTTCTTGCGCTTACTGCGAACCATACGCGGGGGAATGGTTGTCGTTGATGGTAACGCTGAAGCGGAAGCTGTAATCTGGTTCGCAAGCTCTGGCTGTGTCTTGAACAGAGACAGGATTTTCTTGAACATGGGCAAGCTCCGTTCTATTATAGTGTGGATTACGGGTGACCATTACAGGAGGTATACATCCTTTGACACATTCATTATGTAAACTTCTATTACTTATGTCGGATAAAGAGAGGGAAAATTAAAGGGAAAACGATCAAAATCTCTTCAATATGCAAAGTACATATGAACATTTAACCAATTCTGTGACTTAAGACGCATAAACAAGCCGCAAAATTGAAAAAAAACAGCGCACCTTTCCTGAATAGAAAAAGAATACGCTGCTGTTCTCTTGGTTGTTAAGCCTGAAGATAGTAGGTGTAGAGCACCTGTGTACCTTTCTCTTCCAGACCATTATTCGCTATTTCCTGATACAGGGATTCGGCCAGCGCCAGACCAGGCGTTTTCATGCCCATCGCTTTGGCAGACTCCAGTGCAATTCCCATGTCTTTGATAAAATGTTTCACATAGAATCCAGGCTCATAATCGCCTGTGATCATGCGCGGACCGAGATTGCTGAGCGACCAGCTTCCGGCTGCACCGGTAGCAATGCTCTTCAGCACGGTCTCCGCGTCCAGACCAGACGTCTTGGCATAAGCGAGTGCTTCGCATACACCCATCATGCCAGAGGCAATGGCAATCTGGTTGCACATTTTGGTATGCTGCCCGGCTCCCGCCTTGCCTTGCAGCACAATGTTGCTGCCCATCTGCTCGAACAGCGGACGCACCGCTTCAAAGGCCTCCGAACTGCCACCAACCATAATGGACAGCTTGGCATTCTGCGCTCCGATATCTCCGCCCGATACAGGAGCGTCCAGTGCATGCAGTCCTTTGGCTTCAGCAGCTTCAAAGATCCGTGCAGCCAGCAGCGGGCTGGATGTTGTCATATCAATCAGATATGACCCCGGTTTGGCATTGGCTACGAGACCATCCTCACCGAGGTAGATCTCTTCCACGTCCTTCGGATACCCCACCATCGTGATGATGACATCACACGCGGCAGCCAGTTTGCCTGGTGTGTCATGCCATACGGCACCTTCCTTCACCAATGCTTCCGCTTTGGCAGCAGTTCGCGTGTAGACATGCAACGGATATCCGGCTCTCTGGATATGTCCAGCCATGCTTTTACCCATCACACCTGTACCAATAAAGCCAACTTTAGTCTCTCCGGGTGCCTTCATCGTATTTGTCATCGTAGGTTTCCTCCCTATTTTCCCTATTTCTCTAAACTTCGCTCAGTGCTTGTCTTCGACATTGCTATATTTGTATGTTATAGCTTTCTGGTTAGTCCGTCCATCTCGTTTGCAGCTTTTTGTGAAAAAATCTGAAAAAGGAATCAATTTCCCATATGCTGTGCAACCTAACGGAAACTACCTTGAGCGGACGGTGAATGTCATGAGCCAGGAAAAAGGCCAAATTACGATCTGGTTATCCTTTTCCATCATTTTATTAAGTGCCGGACTGGTCTGCCATGTCTTGTCCATTCCCGCGATTCTTGAAGAGGCTGGTCGGGACGGCTGGTTGTCTGTTATTGCAGCTGCACCGCTCTTCATGTTGTTTCTATGCATGATGTTTATTATCATTCGGCGCGTGCGTGGACAGCGGTTAACCGATTGGATCACCCGAGAGTTTGGCATTATTCCATCGTGGATTTTTCGCATAACCGCTGCAATTTTACTGCTTGCGTTAGGGACACATACTTTATATGAAACAACGAACTGGACGGTATCCACCTATCTGCCGTTCACACCCACCTATGTGTTAGCCGGAGTCGGTGTACTTGTTGCAGCATGGTCAGCAGCTAAAGGAATCCGCTCCATTGCCATGACTTCAAGTATCCTCCTGCCACTGGTTATTCTGCTCGGGTACTTCGTCATGTCTGCCAATATGAAATATAAAGATTATGGTCAGTTATTCCCCATGATGGAACACGGCTTCGCTCCGATTATGCGGGGTATGATCTATTCTCTTGCCGGACTAATGGAGATTTGGATTCTAATGCTGTTCCAGCATGAGATCAAAAGTAAGCTTCGCTGGTGGCATATCCTGTTACTTGGAATTTTCATGATCAGTATGGCCATTGGACCTACCATGGGAGCCATTGTGGAATTTGGCCCGGAAGAGGCTGCCAAACAGCGAAACAGTCCCTATGAACAATGGAAACTTGTGAATATCGGCAAGTTGTTTCAGCACGTGGATTTTCTCTCCATTTACCAATGGCTGAGCGGTTCATTCGCCCGAGTAGCCATCTCGATCTACCTGATCGTGGACCTGCTGGATATCCGCAAACCTAAGAAGCGATATGTGGGTATTCTTTGCATTTCATTCATTATGTGCGCTTTTGCCATCCAGTGGTGGCGCATTGATTATGTAGATTATTATGTGGACCATATACAGTTTCCCGTCATGCTGGGTTATGTGGCAATCGTTACTGTCCTGTTAACGCTGGCCGCTCTCATTCACAAAAAGGACAAGGAGGTTACTTCATATGTCGAATCCACCCAAAACAACACCAACAAAACCTGAACAGAATACACCATTCCATATGACCGAACACAATCTGACAACCTTTTTTGCCGGGTCTGATGATGTCATCATCGATAGACATATATTTGGCGATTCGCAAATGAAGCTGATTATGTGTTATTGCAGCGGTATGGTCGATACTCAAGCCATCTATGATATCATTCTGCCAGATTTGAAAAGGACCTATGAATCAACTCATTTTCTGCGCATTTCTGACATCGATAAAAATATCAGTCTCCAGTGGAGCACCCTTGATCTGAATGATCCGGCGTATGGGACAGAACTCATGTCCCTACGTGTATTTGAAGGACATATTCTCATCTGCCTCCCCTCACTTCAAACCATGTGGAGCCTTGACATTTCCAACATACCTACAAGGACACCTGAAGAATCCACAACAGAAGTATCCATCCGCGGAGCGAGAGACGGTTTTATCGAACCTCTTGCAGTGAATGTCGCTTTGATTCGTACCAGACTGCGTACCAATCAATTAGCCTGCAATATCGAACTTATTGGCTCACGGTCGGCCACCAAGGTAGCCTTGATGTATATCAAGAACATCGCCAACCCGGATTTAATAGACGATGTCAAACATCGTCTTCGTACCATCCAAACAGAGCGTATCATGACGGCCAATGAACTTGAGGAGTTGTTATCACCTGCCAAAATCACCTTATTTCCATTAACACATTATACCGGACGGCCAGACTTCGCAGCAGAATGTCTGCTTAATGGCCGCTTCGTTCTTATTGTGGATGGTAATCCCAGTGCAATTATTGGACCCGTTAATCTGTTTCTGTTGCTCAAATCACCAGAGGATGCCAGCTTTCCTTTTTTACCTGTTAATGTAGGTCGCATGTTGAGATTTATCGGTCTGTTGGTCACCATATTTTTGCCCGGATTTTATATTGCGTTAACTTCTTTTCATATGGATCAGATCCCTTTTCCACTCGTAGCAACGATATCTGTTGGACGGATGGGTTTGCCTATGGAATCTGGCATAGAAATGTTTCTAATCATGTTGCTGATGGAATTGTTCCGGGAAGCCGGGGTTCGTTTGCCAAGCGCTATCGGTCAGACTTTAACGGTCGTGGGCGGTCTGATTATTGGGGACTCGGCCATCCGCGCCGGTATGGTCTCTCCGCTGATGATTGTTGTTATTGCTGTAACCGTGGTAGCTGGAGCAACCATTGTCAATCAAGTCATGACAAGTTCCATCCTGATTTTGCGTTTTTTATGTTTTGTCCTGGGCGTAACACTGGGCATCTATGGGTTCATTTTGTCGATGATTCTGTTTCTCATCTACCTCACGGATCTTAAGTCATTTGGTATCCCGTATCTCACACCTTTGACTCCACTGAATTTCAGACAAGCCATCTCATCTTTGTTCAAAATGCCCACGGGCATTGGCAAACGCAGACCTGTCTATCTGGAGACGCAGAAACCGCGCAAGGAAGGGAAAGGACGATGAACACTCTTTTACGTCGCTGTATACTTGGGTGGTTAAGTCTCTCTCTCACGATCATGACGACCGGATGCTGGAGTGCGTATGAAATTCAGCAAGTAGACTATGCCAAGGCGATCGGTGTCGATTTTAAAGACGGCATGTATCACATTTATGTACAGACACTGGATTTTTCGAGTATAGCCAAAAGTGAGAGCTCCAGTAAAACTGCGGAACCTCCTCCGATCTGGGTAGGTCATGCGGAAGGAAAAACGATGAGTCTCGCGATGAATGAGTTATGGCGGGCCTCGCAATTACACATCGCCTGGGGACATGTGACCGCGATTGTACTTGCAGAGGGTGTGTTGAATAACAAACACATCAAAGATGTGTTTGACATGTTGGGTCGCTTCCCCGAGGCCCGTTATACCACCTGGGTATATGGTACACGTGAACCTTTACTGGATATTTTGAGTACAGCATCCATTTACAATCTTTCACCGCTGGACAGCATCCTCCACAATCCTTTGCCCAGTTACATGGAAAATTCTTTATTTGCACCCGTACTCAGCTTCGAATTGATTGCAACGCACAATGATCCCGCAACTACAACGTATCTACCAGTCATTTCTTTGAATAAGGAACTCTGGCTACAAAATAAAAAAGAACATGATTTGTTCCTGATTGAAGGAGCCTTTTTCGAGAGGACGGGAAAGAATTTTGAGTTCTTGTCACGCAATGATCTACCGGGTTACCACTGGCTGGTCAAAGGCATGCGCCGAGCACCCTTGCTGATCCAGAAGGACAATGTCATCTATGGAGCCCTCAGTGTTGGTCTACCTACCATTAAAATTAAACCAATCATTCACGGAGATCACGTCACATTCTCTATTGATGCCAAATATCTAACAGCATTGTATGAATATCTGGTTCCCATGCCATACGATGAAATGACCCGGGTAAGTGAAGATAAACTAAAAGAACAGATTATGGAAACGTATCGCCATGGCTTGGAACGAGGAGTTGATGTATTCGGCCTGCAAGAAAAACTGTACCGCAAAGACCCGAAATTGTGGCACAAGTTATCTGGTGACGGAGAAAAATTAATTCTATCCGAGGATTCTATCGAAGAACTCAATATACACCTTACGATCCCATATACAGGGAAATATAAAAGGAAAGTATAGCAAAAAAAACGAAGCCCCTTGCCCGTCTGGTACGACGGATAAGGGGTGTTTGTTTATATGGATATCATTCGTTTGCAGTTCGGATTATGCGGATCTATGACTGCGAAGTTTCCATTCCATCAGCCAGCCTACTTCCTAATCTTCACTATGGAGAGATGAGTATATCATGTGACCTTCGTCATTTAATCCTTTTATGTCCCATATCATCTCGTGAATCGGCTGCTGGATTACCGCATACCACAACCTACCGCTGGATTGATCAGAAGAAGATTCAACGATCTCGGCTTCCACTTGTGCAGATGCCGGATCTGGTTCGTAACGAATATTTACCTGGGTAATATCAGCATTATGGAGATAACCGTATATAATATAGATCATTTTGCCTTTAGACTTCTCGTATCCTGATATATGAGAAGAAAGCGGCTCGGCCGGATTATCATGCAGACCACCGCCTAATTTGTCTAGTTCGGAGAACCACAACTTTTGCTGGATCAAAGCAGGAGTCAGGTTATTCGTAGTGAGATCTTGATATAAAACCAATTGTGTTCGCGGTTCAATCGTTGTAACTAGCTTTACCTGTTCTGGGGGAATGCCTTTTTCGCTTAAGATTGTGTCGATGTCTTGCGGACCACAAGAACGTATCAAAAACAGCATTCCAGCGAGCAATACAAAGAACTTCACGTACGTTCTCCTTTTCCAATTACGAGTCATACGCATACCTCTTTGTACACCTTCTTTACTACGATCAATTTATAAAATAACGGCAACGGCCGGCCTACGCTCAACTAACATTCACTTCTTATAATAATGCATGACCCGTAACCGAGTAGTCAGGATTAAGGTCTGAGGAATGAGCACAAAGACAATATACATCAGTACAATTAACCATAGATGTGCAGCAAAATTCTCTGCACCGAACGATGGTTTCGGACGTTCAATCCAATACCACCAGCACGGGATGGCAATAAACCATGTCAATCCCGTCGAGAGGAACATGTCTTTTACATCGCTCCATAGAAAGCAGAACACCGCGACGAACAAAATAGGACCTGTCCAAGAATTCAATATCGGGCCCCAGCTCTGAAAGACAAAGATAATGGCGGGATACAGAAGATTGATGGTCCAGCGCCAGACCAAATTGTTATAGATAAACATTATTCCTCCCAGCTCGGAAAATAAGGACGATTACTAAGGGTTCCGAGCTTTGCGTCGATCTTCGCGGTCGGCCTCTTCCATCTTCCTTATATATTGGTTTAATTGTTCTTTGTGTGCTTCTAGCTCTGCTAGTTTGGATGTAGTTCCTTCAAGAAACGCTGACATTTTTGCAGACAACTGTACAGCAGATTCTCCCTTCCAATCTTGCAGTCTTCCATATATGTTTCGCATCTGCTGCTCCTGTTGAATCAAGCGTTGCTGTAACTGTTCACACTGCTGGATCGCTCTTCTCAAATCTGACAGAGAGACAGATATTCTCCCCATATGTACACCTCCTGTAGTTCATTGCAGCTAAACTATGATCGATCTGCCAGAACAAAATCCTGTCTTTTCCGTTCGATATAATCTGCGATCTCTGTAATGGATTCTTGGTACCACCGATTGATCCGCTCCAACGTTGCTGTAGCATCATAGGCAATGGGTGTAAAGGACTGACTCTCACTTGTTGATATATGTGCTTGGAACATCTGGATTGAAGAGCGGGCATCATTGGCAAAGCCATGCAGACTTTCTCGCATCTGTCTGGAAGCATGTCCAAGCTCCTCAGGTGTTAGTTGAATAGTGCTCCCATGTTGGTCGCCAACATAGTACGCTGAGTTCTGTCTATTCATAGCGACTGTACTGATTCCTAATACTGTTGCCGCAAGTTGGCCGAATCCTCCCATAGCTGAACCATGCTTCTCAACCAGCATATTCATCGCTTCCTTAAACTCTTCTCTTGCCTTCATCATCTCTGAATAATTCTCTACTCTAGGCTGACCATCCACACGTTGTCCATCTATCGTATACAATGTATTACTTATGTTCCCTTTCTCATCGAATGTAAAATGATCCATACTATGTGTTCTCTGACCGACTAGCATGGAATCCAAAAACTTGGATAATACACTCTGTTCTCCGGATATAGACGGGACACGAATAAATTCAAACGACCACTTGTTACCGAACAATCTTTGTTCCCACCACGTCTCGCGAGGTATCGGTAAGAACATGGGGATTGTCTCATATCGATTAGCATCTTCAAAAGTCGAATTGATATAATAAGTAGCACCGACATGCTGCTCGGCATTCTTCACACCAGAACCCACAGAATCCCCTGGATGGACATAGGCCACATTCGTTTTCAGATAATCTCCGTTCCGAACCTTTTCTTGCAAATCATCAGGAAGTAAATGTACAATACTTGGCGGATTATAACTCGCTGACGATACTCCATTACGAATCGCGACATATTCGGCCTGAGCACCTCCCAACGAGTGTCCAGTGGTTGAAATATCAGCTTCCGGGTATTCCTCCTTTACTTTATCAAAGAGGTTCAGTGCCTGAATAAATTGATTATTCTGATACCTAGATTCAGCTTCAATAAAAGGCATTTGTTGATGCAGAGGTAGCGCCGCAATCTCTTCCTTATACTGCTCCATATAATTGTGAGTTTCCTCCAAATTCTTGGTTCGGTTACCCACAACATCATTTAAATCAGTCTCCCAATCTGTTAGTACACTCCATTTGGGACGATCAGGGGGTTCAGTTCCCCGATAACCAATAATAACTTGATTATTATCCTCATTGTAAAACACTGTAGCATCAAATCCTGAACCATTTGTATCGTGAAGCATGGCCCCCTTCGGTTCAACTATTGTCCAACCTGGAAGATTTTCGTTTTTATATCCGGATGATGGTAAATCTCGTTTGTACACCTCATCAGCAATGGTCCAATAGGTCTTATCATTTATGTATGTCATGATACCCCACCTTGTCTATTACATTAATTTGTATTAAAGTGTGCTTAGAGTTTATTTCCATAAAAGGAGAATTAACGCTTATGCGAATAAAACCTGCAGCTCTGACCTTACTTATTTTTCTATTCTTATTAGGAGGATGTTCAAGTATGTCTACCTCAGATAAGCAAAGTATTGTTGAAACAGCTACACCAATAAGTGTGGAGTACATAAAGAAATACTATAATGCGGACTTTATTGTAACGAGTCACGATATTGATGATCCTTCCATTCATTCACGTCTATATCTATACGGTCATATAACGGGACATGAGGATGAACGTATCACCGTTTCCTATAACTACGACTCACAGGAGGTTATCAGTGTAGAAGGACCAGGTTGGTTTATCGATAGTCGAAACCCGAAAAAGGAAGTACCTTCTTCCTGAGAAAAAACTGCAAAGTGATACACCAAATTTCATATTTCATTAGGAATGGCCTGGATAAAACGTCCAGGTCTCTTTTTTTTCAGTTGTTAGCCGTAGTTTATTTGTAACAATTTACCTGTATATATCCAATCATTATAAATCAATATCTGTATACCCGAAAACAGATCCTACAAAAATAAGCAGAAAGTCTGTAATTTCAGTTCGAATAGCTAAATAATATTCAATCCATCTAGGCCGTTTTGACCAGATAAACCAGTGATGTGCTTAATTATGGCAGAGAAATGAAGAGAATAAGCATCATTTTGGATATTATTGCTCATACTACCTTCAGGAAATTATTGAAGGAGTGACAGTATGAGGTTAAAAAGTATCATCGCCGTTGGAGCCGTGTTAACCTGCTCAACTCTGTTATGGGGCTGTGGCAATGGCACTGTGAATAATGCTTCCCCGCAACAGAATGACACCGTTCGTACGGAGAGTTGGAGTGATCCCAAACGACTGGAAGCTTCCCATCTTGAGGCGCTTGAGCGTATGGAGAAAGATCATATCCACCGGATGGTTTCGCTTAGTGCAAGTACAGATGGAGACAAAGTAATGACCATGCTTGAACGGTCGAGCCAAAAGCTGGAGGAGATGAGACCACTCGCCGAAATGCTCCAGCATGAAGGACATCCCGCTTTATTACAGCGAATTCAGGACATGTCAGGTGATATTCAAGGTTCCAAATCGGTCATTGCCGAGATGAAGAAATTACCGCAGGATGGCAAGATTAAGATTCAATCCGAGAATTCCGATTCCTTGCATCACATCAGCAGCTTCCGCGATTACCACCAGTACATTCAGGGAAACGTACAATCTTTGAACAAGAATACTCCCTGATTTACACTAAACGGTACCGATACTGTTTACCCAAGTGACTCATCCTTGTAAAAAAGGCAAGGCCCTTTTGTGAGATTAGTTACACTTCTTTACATGCAAAAGGTTAGACAGTGACGAGTAAGCCTGACCAACTCCCCTCACTGTCTAACCTCACTCCTCTGCTACTCACCCGCACCCAGATACGTCAGTAACGCCACTAGCGTCGTCACAATAAAGATGTGAACCCATACGTTGGCCGCTCCATACGACATATTAAAAAAGCCCAAATAGCTAAAAGAATCTCCTCCGTAACTACCCATTTGGAATATGAGTAGCATACACAACAGAATACTGAACACGACCACGGTCAGCGCTCCGGCTTTTAACCTTCTATCCTCATCCATTCGAAAAATCAACAAAGCACCAAATACGAGCGCAATTAAAAACACAATAAACAACATACGGACTTGATCTCTCCTTATCCCTCTAGTTGCCTGCTACTCTACCCATAGAGATATCCAGATGAACATCGTAAATAACAAGACGGGCACAAGAGCACCTGTGGTTAAGATAATCCAAAGTGTTGCAGGCTTTATGCTTTGGCAGTATGCATCAACTTTGCTCATCCGTTCTTTGCGCCACTTGGCGAACCTGAGCTGTCTGATCATCCGACTCAGAACTATTTGCCGCTGCTCACCCTCTTCGAATTCTTCGATCGAACGCCGCAACTCCTCGTATAATTGAGCCTCTTCCTGACCAGCCACTGTAGATGTAATCATCTGATCCTTCCTCCCATGAGAACATTATTGAGATACAACCTCTCACCTAATCAAACCATCATCAATAATTCTGTATTCCACAGGTCACTACCTACCTAACTAAGCTACTACACTACATAATTAACACACTACAGACCTTCAAAGTTTGAATTTTTTTCATAAAATGAACAACCCAAAAAGCCCGGACATGCCCCGGACTTCGTAGAATTATAACTAGAACTATTTATTTGAGTACTGTTTAGCTAGCATTAGGCAATTAATGCATTCAGGCATACCGCACCCTGCGCACGCACATTAACGACAATAATCGGCGTATCCAGCATGTCGTGCATCCAGGACATATACTCTTCTACTTTTTCGTTCGGAAGGATTGTCAGAATGACCCCTGCGAATCCGCCACCATGAATACGACAAGCGCCATCACCCAGGTTTTGCAGATAATTCTCGGTGAGTGCCAGCGCGATGCCAATCTCTTGCTCCTTCACAGCACCACTCTGATACACGTTCTGCAGCCACTTCCATGACGAGTTACCGGATGCGGTAATCAGTTTTAGGAAATCAGCAAAACGTCCATCACGCAACGCCTGAACCTCACCATCGACACGATTGTTTTCCTCCAGGAAATGAAGCGCGCGCAGCACGGCACGATCCCCAGCCGCTTCACGAACCTTCTTGAGGTTGGCGTAGATGGCGTCTGCTGTAATTTCCCGAACATACTCACTGCCCAGCGCCTGGGCAACCGCTCTCATCTCATTGGGCACAGCCGCGTAATCTTCCGTTAGATCGGCGTGATTGCCGCCCGTATTTACAATGACCAATGAGTAACCGTTATGTTGGAAATCCCATTGAACAGGCTCGATAACCGGCTGTGCAGGATTTTCAAAATCAATGGCAATGAGTCCGCCGTACGCACAAGCCATCTGATCCAGCAGACCGGAAGGTTTATTCCAATAATGGTTCTCTGCATACTGACCGATTTTGGCCAAAGTGACAACATCCATTGCTCCATCATTATAGAAATGATTCAAAATCGTACAGATCAACATCTCGAATGACGCTGAGGAACTCACCCCAGATGCCGAGAACACGTTACTTGAGAGGTACGCCTGGAAGCCGCCTACCTTATATCCGAATTCTCCAAATCCCGCAGCCATACCGCGAATCAATGCTGATGTGCCATCGTCTTCCGTATTAGGCGTGAGGTCCGTGAGATCGATTACATATTTCTTGTCATAGCCTTCTGAGTAAAACGTAATAACCGACTCTGCCGTTGGTGCTGCCACTGCAATCGTATCCAGCGTAATGCTGCCCGCAAGCACTTTGCCATGGTTATGATCCGTGTGATTGCCGCCAATCTCACTGCGTCCTGACGCGCTGAACAGCTTGCTTCCTTCCTGTGCGCCAAAGTACTCTTGGAACGTGGCGTTCAACTTCGTGTAACGTGCAGTCTGTTCCGCTACTTGTGATTGTCCATACATTTGGGCAAGCAACGCTTGGCCCTCCGTGGATTGGATCAGATTCAATGGTTGTGTGGTCATTAATAATCCTCCTATGGATATGCAGCTTTTATTTTTGGGCTGTTGGTGAACATGGTTGTTGCGTCGATTTCATACCTTATTCCTCTCCCATTATCTCAGCTTCACTGCGGAAAAGGTAGGGTAGAATTGAAAGTTTGTAAGCGTTTTGTGAAGTTATTTATTGTAAAAATAGGATTGAAAACCATTTTGTAATAACTTAAATTTAGTTTAAGTGAAAACACATTATTTCCCAATCTTATTATAGCTATGCTTTACATCTTATTGGTGGAGGGAACGATGAAAATTAAGTTGAACTATACCAAGTTATTCGGTGCATTTTCGCTTACCTTTTTGGGTGATGGACTTACGCTTGCTGCGGTTCCTTGGCTCATATCAACACTTACAAGCGATACGCTGTATGCCTCTGTCACCATGACGGCACTTCGTCTACCCTGGCTTCTCTTCAGTCTGCCTGTAGGTGTTCTCATCGACCGGTACTCACGCAAACATATGCTGATTGGGGCTGGATTTACGCGAATGATCCTTCTGCTTGCTCTGACGTTATGTATCTGGGGAGGATGGGTGAGCATTCCGGTTCTGGCTCTGTTCATGTTCGGGATTGGGCTTAGCCGGGTCGTATTCGACAGTACGGTGCAGACGGTCATCCCTCAACTCGTAGATGAGAGCAAGTTGGAAAAAGCCAATGGGCAGTTCACCGCCGGACAGTTAATCACAAGTGATATTCTGGGCGTTGCTCTGGGAGGATTCATCATAACCCTGCATATTGTTTTTCCTTTTGCCATAGACGCGGTAACGGCTGTTATTGCTCTGCTCTTTTTGATCAGTTTGAAGGGAAACTTCTACCCAGGAGATACCGAAACGACCAAGAAGCAAGTTCGCCCGATGAAGAATTGGAAACGCGAGATGTGGTCCGGTATTCAATATGTCTATCATGATCGTTTTCTCCGCGGATTAGCCATTCTGTCTGTCACCATTACGCTGATGTATTCCATCATCCTGGCAACTCAGATCTTCTTTGTACGAGACGTGCTTCAGTTGGATGCTTTTGCATTCGGTATCCTCATCTCCATCGCAACGATCGGCAGCATTGTAGGGAGCCAGGCTGTTGCATTTATGCGCAAGAAATGGAGTACAAAACAATTAATTATCTCCTCCATTCAGTGCATGGGAATTATCTACGGTGTGGTGGGTCTTACAACTAATGCGTACTTGGTAGGCAGTCTATACTTCTGTGCTGCATTTTTCATCATTGTCTACAATGTTACCCGTTCTTCCATCCTGCAACGTTCCGTTCCTAATGAGATGCTTGGCCGGGTCGGAAGTGTGTTTCGCTTTCTATCCTTTGGCATTAGTGCCATTGGTACGCTTCTCGGCGGATTATTGGTGCGGGTTAGTGAAACGGCGTTCGATCGCGTATTCTCGCTGCAAATCCCTTATCTCTTGCTAAGCTTGATCTATATCCTGTCTGGTCTGGTATTTACCATGAAGATGAAGAATCATTCTGAGAGCCAGCAGCGTAACATCAACGCTTGACTGTTACGTTAGGTCAACCTTGATAATGGTCTCAAGCGAATAAGAAGGAGAGATCAAGGATGAAGATTACCGCGTTGCGTTCAGATCTAATCTATGAAGAGATCATTCAGGCTGCACCCGATGAGAAATTGGAGTTATACCGTGAGCGTATGATGAGTCCTTTTATGAACAAATGGAACATTCAACAGATCCCGTTTCGTTCTCATGAGCCTCACGGCTTCGACGTGATTATGATGAATAACTTGTTGAATATCGCTCCCGCAGATATCACACCTGAGATTAACGAATCGTTAGCAGCGATTTCGTCTGAAGCATTTTGGCAACAGTGTCATGAAGCTGTTCATACGAGTCTATCCACCTTTATAGAGCACGGAATTGAGCTATCCGTTTCCGAATATCTATATACCATTTTATTGGGCGATAAGAATAGCCCTTCACTGACCATGAACGAAGGTATCAGCGGAGACGGTGGAATTCCGGGTTATATTATTGCGAACCTGATTCCAAATATATATACTCTACCTCGTATGCAATCCGTGTTAGCCCATGAATGCAATCATAATGTGAGGTACCAATATATCCAGTGGAATCCACAGATTACGCTTGGCGAGATGGTTGTTAGCGAGGGGCTGGCTGAGAGCTTTGCGACATCCCTGTATGGAGAAGAGTTGCTAGGCCCTTGGGTAGCCAAAACGGATATGGAGACTTTGAACAATGTTATCAAACCGAAGATGAAAGACCAGTTGCATGTCACCGGTTTTGACCAGATTAATCCGTATCTATACGGCGATGAACTTGCCACACAGCAAAATTTCACGCCCGTAGGTATGCCCTATGCGGCTGGCTATGCCTGCGGTTATCACCTAATCCAATATTATCTGACCAAAACAGGTACACCGATCACCGAAGCAACCATCACTCCGGCAAGTGTTATCCTTGCTGAAACAAAGGAATTTTGGAATGAAGACACCCTATTTCACCGTTAAAGATATCATCCAGATTACTGGCATCACCAAACGCGCATTACATTATTACGATAAAACAGATCTATTAAAACCGAGCAAAGTCGAGGACAATGGCTATAGGTATTACGATCAAGAGGCACTGGGCAATCTGCAAATGATTCTGTTGTTCAAAGAAATGAATTTCTCATTAAAAGACATTGCCGCCATGATGCAGCTCTCCAAAGAAGAACAGAAGGATATCCTAAGAGAGCATCGCAGTACACTCGTTCAACGCAAACAAAAGCTCGAAACCATCATCGACCAGTTGGACGAGTATGTGGAGGGGAGAGATATCTCTCATCTTCATCTGTTTGATGATTCTTCCATTCTGTCCATTCAAGAGCAATACGAATCCGAGGCAAAGTTCATCTACGGAAATACCGAGAAATATCAGGAATTCGAAGCAAATGTGAGCGAGCTGTCTGCGGAAGAGCAAGAAAAAGCCTACCAGCAGTTTTCGGTTAATATGGAGCAGGTATTTCGGGAGTTGGCGAAGCATCAGGATCTATCTCCTGATTCTGGTGAGGTGCAAGCATTAGTGCGTGAATGGAAAAGTTGTCTGGAGCAGTTTATGAGCTGTGATGCTGAGATTTTGAGGTGTATTGCAGAAGCCTATATGACGGATCGCCGCTATGCGGGTTATTTTAATCAGTTTGGTGATGAGGATTTTTTGAGGTTTTTGTATCAAGCTATTATGGTTTATGTGGAGGGTGGGTAAGACCTTTGAGACACGTTTCCTAGTATTAGTATGGTTTCAAAAGTAGACTCCACAGTAAGTGTCTCCCCTGCCGTATTTCGCAACGTCCTTTCGTACCAGTTCAGGAGATCTTCCATTAGGAGTCAATCTCGATTTTGGAACTCATACGGATACTATGAACGCATATCCTTCCGTATTACAGCCTTAGATAGAAATGTCAGTTTATTAAGTAAAGAGGTGATCATACATGAAAACAAAAAGTGAAAAGCTACCCACACTCTTTTTACTTATATACGCTGTCCTAATGCTTGTAAGTTACAGTATCTATCTATTTTTAGAGAATACCCGATTAAGCCAATCTCAACGATGGCTATCTGAGGGCACCTTAACCCAAGATGATGTTAATTCCATAAGCCAAACCGGAAGATGGACAACTATCTCAGAATCATCGTTCCTCATTCTATTCGTGATTGCATTCATTTTTGTAATGTATCAATTTCAGAAAAAACCTTTAAAACAATTTCTCATCTTCAATGCAGCATTATTCATTGGGATTGCACTAATGAGTTACGTGGTTTCCCTTGCTAGCTCCATGCCGATAGGTAATACAGTTCAACCCGTTATTATCCCTGCGTTTTTACTTGTTGCCCTATGTATCTATACGTTATGGAAAACAAGAAATGGAAAATAGAAACCAGACTACATACCATACAACGGTGTGTAGTCTGGTTTTTCGTTTAACTAGGGTTACCCCGCTCAAAGTACGCATGCAACCGATACAGACAAATCTCCTTCGTCCAGCGATACAGCAGCGCCTGTTCCTCCGTATCCTTCACCTGCAAACTCAGCGAAAACATGCCATCCTCGAATCGCGTCATGCTACCCTTTGCCCCGCTCCACATAGACATCGGCATATCAATTACCAGTTTCTCAATCCGTGTTGCCGTCCTCTCGTTCCATTCCCAGAGCGCCAGCTTGTCCTTGTCTGAAAAGTCTTTCCGTTTCCGGTATTCCTTCTCCGTGAGGTACGTATGGAAAAAGCTTGCCATCTCCCCCGGCGTGATCGGGTCCATCCAGTGGGCTTCGCCTCGCTCCAGAATGTACAGCAGCACGATCATTTTGTAGCTTTTGTTCATGACCGTCTTCTCCACATCACGCAGCCAAGCCTCGTGCCGGACGTACATCTCTCCCTCATATGGGGTCAGCAGCTCTGCCCAATACAGAAAACCAACATAGGAACCGAATTCGCTCCGATACCCGATACTTTTCGAACGCCCCATCAGGTGCAGCTCCAGATACGTCGGTATGCGCCCCAGTTCTCGCTTCACATCCAGAAAATCCTGATGCAGCTTCTCGCGGCGCGGTAGCCGTTTATGGCTCAGCTCCTGAAGCAGGTTCACTACCCGGGTCTCCAGGTGAATCCCACAGTTAGCCGGAACCTCAGGCACAGCCGAATCCATCGTTTTTCCGCTTCGTTCCTCGTCTCCGCGCACATCCAGAAGGCTCAGCTTCACATCCGCATTCCGGTAGTTTCCAATAAGGTCGATGATGACACAATGCGATTTGCCTTCCGCCAGCCGCAGACCACGCCCCACCTGCTGTGTAAACACCGTGAGCGACTCGGTTGGACGCACGAACAGTAGCGTATCCACACGTGGAATATCCGTACCTTCGTTGAACAGATCCACCGTCAGCACAACCTCCAGCTCACCCGCATCAAGCTGCCGAATGGCTTCCTCCCGCGACATCTCCGATGTGCGCGAATGCAAACTAAGTACCTTAACGCCCTGACTTCGGAAATACGCAGCCAAATAATCCGCCTGCCGGATCGACGAGCAAAAGCCAATCGTTCTCGTCTGTTTGTGTCGAACCCAGGCTGCATAGATCGTCTCTACATGCTCCTCTTGCAATTGAACGGCCACGAGCTGTTCTTCATCATACTTTGTCCCGATCCAGCGAATCTGCGAATAGTCCGTATCGTCGAATACTCCATAATATTGAAATGGCGCCAGCCATCCTCGCCGGATCGCTTCAATAAAATGCATCTGGTACGCCACATTTCCATCACAGAGCGCATACACATCCTTGCCATCCAGTCGATCCGGGGTCGCCGTAATGCCTAATAGGAACTTAGGCTGAAAATGCTCAATCACCGACATATACGTCTTCGCCGCCGCATGATGGAATTCGTCCACCACGATCAGATCAAATGCATCCATAGCAAAACCATCCCGGTGCTTCTGCATACTCAGCGTAAAGATCGAAGCATACACACAATCCGCCGCCCCATCCTTATACTGACCGTTATATATCCCATGACTGCGCTCCGGCATGATCCGTTGAAAAGACCTCTTCGCCTGAAACAGAATCTCTTCCCGGTGCGCTACAAACAACACCCGCTGGAACCGCTGGGCGAAGAAACCCGCCAGATACGTTTTGCCAAGCCCGGTCGCCATAACGACCATCGCCTTGTCGTACTGCTCCTCCATCGTGCCATGAAGTGCTTCGAGGGCATCCAACTGAGCAAAGCGCGGTTGAATCAGCACCACCGACAGCTCGGTGGTTTCTTCCTCTTTATCCTCTGGCAGACCTGTGCCAAATTCCGCTTCTTCCATCTCCGTGATGCGTTGGATCATCTCCGGATTCTTCTGGTGATATTTACGGTACTCTTCCTCATATAGTTCAATCGAATCCGGGTTCACCGGCAAGGTTGTTTCGTGGTAGAAGCTCTGCATGAACTTATCCAAAGCCATCTGGAACGTATATGGCTCCGCCTCCGCATTCATCGCCAGATTCCATTCATATCCCGTCTTCAGCGCCGTGAAGGAAAAGTTCGAAGAGCCGACAATTAGTAGTCCTTCACCATTGTCATGATCAAACAGATACGCTTTCGGGTGAAAGGAAGTACCCATACTTCGCCACAGCCGTGCTTCAATTCGTGGATCGACCTCACAGAGCGCCCGAAGTCCTTCCGGCTGCGTGATATACAGATAGTCTCCCGCGAGCATTCGTACTTCTGCCCCACGCTCCGCCGCCCGCTTTAAATGCGGCGCAAGTAGCTTCACACCAGACTGCATGATAAAGGACGTCATAATATAAATCCCGGACGCATGCTGCATCCGGGAAATGAGTTCGTCTGCCAAGTTATCTGTAATGAGTTTAACGTTAAGCTTCGTCGACATCAATCAGATACACCCGTTCTTGGAATCCGCCGCGCGCCTCCGCTTTGTCTGCCCGCAGCTTATCCAATTGCGCTGCATTAGCACCATGTACCTCTGCCAGCGCCCGAATCACTTCGAGCATGTCGGCTAGTTCTTCCAGTGCTTCCTGATCGCTTGCTGCACTCATGTATTCTTCCGATTCTTCGCTAAGCTTCGTTCTTAATTCTTGTTTATACTCCTCAGGGTCCAGAATGCGTGTGCGACATTCCTTACCGCTGGATGTGATAATATGCGGAATCTTGTCCCGCACCAATTTGTTGTATGTAGGCATGTGGTATAACATCCTTTCTGCTTTGGAGGTTTTCCAGCTTTGCGCCAGAATCTCCCTTTTTGCCATTATACCACTTGCCATGGAGAGCGATGGGTTGATTTTGTAAAGTAGTTGGGGTGGAATGAGGAGATAAAAATAGCCCAAGACTACTCGTATTCGAGTTGAAATGGGCGTTCGGTAATTCGTAATGTCTAATTGTTCTGCATCAAATTCTGGTTCAGAGGGACTCTAAGCAAACAGTTTTGAGACAATAGCATTCGTATCCATCATTTCTTTATCAATCTCGACCAAGCAAGTGTCATCATCCATAGCTGGTTCATAACCGATTCTAACTTTCTCAATTGCATACTTCTTCTTAATATCCAGAATATACTCTAGTAACCTCTGAGCTTTTAACATCGTCTCTGGATTTTCTCCGCTGAACAATTCCTCTTCAGGAAAATTAATTACAATATCTCCAGATTCCTCATCGAATGAAAATACAATCATCACGTCGTTAAGAGTATGACCCAGGTTAAGCTGGGACAATAATATATTCCCCGTTCCCTTAGGAGAAAGAATCTCTTCAAGGCTCTCTATTTGCTGAAATTCAATATCGTTTTCACTACGGTTATCATAAAAGTGAGAACTTTTGATCTGATCCAACTGAATGTTCAAATCATTCTTAATGAATCGATCCAGATTATTTTTGTTAAAATCAATTAAAATGATTTCTACACTTTCCACAGCACAACCCCTTTTACATCAGGTAATTCTTCATATCACATTAATTCGGTATTGTAGGCGGATGTAGTTGCTTATGTTCCAACCCAAACCATTAATCAATATGGTTACATAACAATGGGACGCCTTGAATCGCTTGCTCACAGATTTCTCTATATGAATCTTGAAGCACTTCCTCCAGTTCCAAATTCACCTGATATACCTCAGTTTGTTTAGCATGATGCACATTCGCTGGCTCAATGACATAATTTTGATTTTTGGTTAAAGGACTTACATAGATCGTCCACTCAAGGTTGCCCTTAAAGTGCTGAATACAATGCTTTAATTGCTCGTAAAGCCGATCAACGTTATAGAATCTAAAATAAAAACCTGCAGGTTTCTCATATATCCCATTCGGATTATACATCTCTGTTCTATTCCATTCGTACGACCCCTAAATTGGCCAGGGGATATGCCTTAAGTTCCGGCATAAGCACCTCTTCTTTACTTTTCATGTAAATACTTTTTTGACATTATGCCTCCCACTTGAGAGTTCATCCACCATTCCTGTTAAGTTGCGAAGTAATTACTGACAACTTCCGTTAATTCATCGTTTCCAAGTTCTATATTGGTAAGGTAGTACACAAAGAAGTCGTTAATATCTTCTTCTTGAAATAAACTCAAATATTTGAATGCAGTCCATAAAATATCATCTTCTGAATAAAGATCATCACTCAGCTTTGTTTTTGCAAACCGAATTACTTCCTTCGTATAAGTTCCACATTTAGCTCTTATAAATGCATTAAGGACAAAATGAATCTCATCTTGATTGTCACTCTCCAGAATATTTGTTATCTCAGAAGCTTCTAATTCTTCTAAGTATACTCTGGATTTGACTTGCTTGAATGCACGTAACGCTTTAGGTTCATCATTGTAGAAATCTTCCCAGAAGGTTAAATATGCAATTTCCTCGGGCAGTCTAGTAGATGATTGATTGGGCTTATTTAATACAATCCATTCACCACTAAGTTTGTCTGAGATCACATTAAATAGTGTCGCATCATAAGAAAGAATCCGATTAGCATCATTTTCAATTCTGTAATACTGCTCTCCAGACGGAATAGACTCTATTTCAAATACTGTATATTTTTTATCAATAGATATATCTATTTGCATCTCCGATTTATTTTTAAGTTGTACTCTCATCATCTCACTCCAGTTATGTTAAAGTTACCATCTAGATCAATGATCCAAAACAAGTCATCTTCGTCCTCCCTAAGCTTCCTAGGTTTGGATACTTTCAACTTCAAGTCAAAAGTGCTTAGCTCTCCAGTTTTTTGATTTTGGTAGAAGTGAACTTCTCCCTTTCCATAGGGAGTCTCATATTGTTGTTTGGATGTCATTTTTGCCCAATCCTCTATTTTACTACCATTGCTTGTTAACGTTTTTCTAGCCTTTTCATCCCATAGATTCTCGCCTCTAATTATAACTTCCGAATTGGACATCACATCTTTTTTTAGAAGAGTTTGTTTGTATTGAGTATACTGGTGCACATCTTGTGCTCCCCATCTCCCTCCGTTAGAACTCTTCATCACGTTATCAGAATTAGATGGATAACCTCCGGGTGATACTTCATGTTTAGAGTTCGGAAACTTCAATCCTTCTTTCGGAACCTTATAACCCTTATTATACGTTCCTGAGAAAGCCAACACGAGCTTAGCAGCCTGTAAACCTCCTATAGAAACTGCTGCTTGCCAAGCCGGTATGGATTCTCCAGTTACGGGATGATGACCTTCCTTAAATGCGCTGATCTGTTCATCATATATATCTCCACCACTAGACTCCGGTTGCTTTGGTCCAGCTCTCATTTCTTCATAACTGCCACCATTTTCCCAATACTTAACAAACTCCTTTTGCCCTGGCATCCCATCCTCCGCTTCACTGGCAGGCATGTTAACTCCAAACAAAGGATTATATACCATTCGTCGTTGCTCTTCTGGGTTACCTGTATTATGGTTGATCATTGTATGGGCAGCAATCTGTCCAGCAATGGCTCCCAAGCTCACCTGTTCCTGATCTGCTCGGTCGAATCTCTCGGCAATCGCGAACAGATCTTGGGATGACTTAACCATACTTTCCAGTGCTCGATCAAGTACTGAACGTGACTGCTGAAAATCATAGAAAAACCGTTCCTGCGTTGCTCCCGCCCACTGAGACTGGATGAATCCGATCCGTGCGGTCAGGTCATTACGTATACCCTCCAACTGTTGCCTACCCTGCTCGATCTGTCTGGATACATGCAGCAGCTGCTCTGGTGTTACTTTAATTGTACTCATATCATTCTCCGCCGTTAAAATTAGGATTTCACCATGTTAGCAGAAGCTTGGTGTATATACATCCTTCTAACATCCTGATTTTACCTTTCTCACCCTAACAATATCTCCAACAACGTACTTCATAGGTCCTAATTCAAAGGAAATCTTCTTAATCTCTTGATTTAATAGAAAACAATCCATAAACACACCAACGGGCACGCCGTCAACAATGCCGCTGTAAAACTGATCTGTGCCGCGACTCGTCCTCCGGTAAACTCTTGCCGTGAAAAGAACATCCAGATCGAGAGATACGTAGCGCCTAGTGGAAATGAAATTATCCCTTTAAACGTACTCGGTTCCATATACCCATGCATCATGCTTTTGCCGATTAGGATTAAAGTAACCAATTCCAATATAGATAATATGAATAACACGATAGCAATCACTCTTTTCAAAATGTACACCTACTTTCCAGACGCAAAGCAAAGAAAATCCTTTGTAATCTCTGCAACATATATCCTTTATTTGGATGATATCATCTTGTAAGCGTAACATAGATAAATCAAACAATTAACCGAAATGATCAATTAAAAAAATATCTTACTCTGATGAATCATCCTTCAATCGAGTGGCTAACTCGTCCAATATCTCTTCTGTTCGTTGAAGAAGCTTTTCGATGTTGTTCAGTCCTATTGGCTGGTCATGTAGATAATCTGCTTGGGATGACATATGTTGCATCGTACCGATGAACAAAGCGATATCCAATCCAGGTTCAGTGTCCGTATGCACTAAAGGCAAGATTACGTTCATGGTGAGTTCCTTGGGTGGATGAACTGAATGATACTTATGGATATATAGCGCCTTGATCATGGAGGCTAGAGCCCAATCGCAGAGAATGAGGCTGGCTTTGAACTGATTGTGATTACGCATGATGGTGGCAAGTTTGAGATGATACTTAGCATGTTGGTGATAGTCCAATATTGTGGTATGTAGCATGTGATAAGCAGGAGTTCGTTTGGATCTAGGTTGTGTGGAGATATCATGGTCTTGCAAACGTGGGGTAAAATCTACTTGGTGATTACAATGTGCTTCGGGTATGGACCAATTTCTTGCCATTGTCATCCCTCCAAAGAGTTAATACCAGTATTATACAATAAATATATACCCAAAGATATAATTTTATTAATATATACGATTTATATACTCATGTTTAGCCTCCGAAATCTTGTCTACACTTTTACATAGAGGGGGTGCATAGTTTGGATGATAGAAAAATTTTAAAATTAGTCGGTGCACGAATTAAAGTTTTAAGGAAAGATAAGGGACTATCACAGGAGGCACTTGGAGAAAAAGGTGGATTCCATTTTACATACATTGGACAAGTTGAACGCGGAGAGAAAAACGTTTCATTAATTAATCTTGGTAAAATTGCAGAGTCGTTGGATGTAAACGTTTCTCAACTTTTTGCTTATGTAAATGATGAAATTGAATTGACCGAGACGGATATTATGATTCAAGAAATAGTGGACATGTTGAGAGATGCATCTTTAGATAATATTCAGTTATCCAGGAACATTCTAAAAGAGATACTAAAGAGTAACGGAACAAATCAAAAATAGGCAAAGCAGCTGTTTAACTAGTTGCTTTGCCTTTGTTTTTTTCGTCATTTTCAATTACTCAGATAGCCTTCGTTTTTCGGCAATTCGGGAAATTGCTGCATCCCCAAAATTCCGATCCAGCTTTATTCTTGCGTTTGACCATTGCAGCACCACAACTGCACTTGATATTAGATACGGTTTTAGATAAAGAATGATCTCTCTTGGTCGTAGTAGTTTTTACTTTTCTATTGGAGGGTGTCCATTTCCCCCAACTGCGCAGCTTGCTGTCTACTAAACCTCCATGCCAATAATCCACTTTGAATTGATCGGCTTCTTTTCTTGCTGGACCCGTTAGATCAGATGTGGTCACGATCAGAGACAAAATACAGTCATGATTCCTTTTCGCACCTACCAGCTCACGAACCGTCATTACTTGCACCTTATTATGATCGGCATAACATTTGGCTTGGACTGCTGTTTTTTCACCGCGCTTATCCGTAATAACCAGATCTACTCCTCTATCTTTACCCCCAACGCCAACTTCTTTTACGGTATAACCGTTGTCTCTAAAATAGAGTGTAAGTAAACGTTCGAACTCTGCTCCGGTCATCTTATCTAGTGGTAAAGTTAGAATCACTTCGTCTGATCTGCACGTAGAGGAGGCACGATTAAATCCGCTACTCACAGCTTTTTTAGTAGTCTTTTTCTTCCGTGGGTTGGACTTTTTTCTTTTTTTCTTTTTAGAAGGCTGTAATAGTCCAGCAACGACTGATAATGTGATGATACCAATAACGAGCCATATTATTTCATTCATTCACTTATTCTCCTTAGATAGCATTCATACTTTTAAGCCGAATTTGCTGTTATCATATGTGGCCCCCTCCACGTCGCTCTTCTCATTTTCAACACTCGTATATGTATTCGACTCAAATGAACCTTTTATCAAATCTTTATATGTCTCAGCGCGAACTAACGATAGTACTGATTAGTAATAAAGAAGATTCGTCTCTAATTAACAATTTCAGTAGTATATCTTCGAATGAATTCTCCTATGCGTCTGCCATCGTATTCTCCCTCTCTTTACCTTAACTACATAACATAGAGGCTTAGCCACCGTACCGTAATTTCTCCTGTCTATTTTCTTCAACCGAATGTTTCATCTCTTTTTTAATTACCATACCTTAAAGGGATCACTTAAGAATGTCTCTCTAATGGAAATCACCTAGCATACTGCTCGATAGGAGCAGTATGCTGAGCCCGACAATCAGTAGTTGTGGTCGGATTTTTTTCATTAGCGCGTTCCCCGCATACTGAGAGGAATGGTTTCAGAGAACAGACTTCCACCCGCAGGGGTTTGCAAATGGATCTCCAAATTTCCGCTGGTTTGTACAGTTCCTGTTTTTGGAATGATTACGGCAGGGGTGTCAGTTCGGCTATTTCGATAAACGCGGGCGGTCATATTCAGCACACCTTTTTCTGTAAAGGCATCGTAATCAGGACTATCAAATCCATCGACCCGGAATTTCAAATAATCATAAGAGTTATATTTCTTAGGATCTTTGTTGAACACCGACCCACCTTTAAAATACAAAACGTAACTGTTTTTCTGATCCTTCACCATCAAGTTCGTGACATCAGGTCGGTTATTGAACCATTTGAGCGTATTGATTGGCGCAATCAACCTAAGATTTGGATCGTTAGGATCTGCCAGGTCAATAGCGACAAGAGCGTCCAGTTTACCTTGATACAGTCCATCTTTCGATGTGATCGTCATAAGCTTTTCGTTCCACATTTCTTCAACTGACGATTTACCTGCTTGTTTCCAATCGGATTCCGGAGTAACCCACATTTCAGGCATAACCGTGAAGATGTTCGTACCATGCCATGCGATTTCAGCACTACCGACCGCATATTTATCGACATCGAGGTAAGCTCCAGTATTTTTGGAGAGAAGGCGCTCGATCAGAACAACAGCCTGAGCACGTGTGGTCAGCCCTTTTGGAGCAAGCTGTCCTTTACCAACACCTTGGATCAGACCCGCTTTCGTTGCTAAGTACATCCATTTGTCATCCTCTTTTGTCGTTTCACCAATCGCACGAGCTGCCATACGGGCCATTTCATCGCACGTCATCACTTTGTTCCATCCAGCGTCGTTGTTTGAGAAATCGGCACTCGCATACAATTCAGCTTTGGTCGCGGAATCCACGTATGGAACGTACCATTTGCCAGAAGCGTCTTGTACATCAAGTTCCATAGCAGCAACGACCATTTTGGCGAATTCAGCACGCGTGACGCTAACATCGGGTTTAAATGTTCCATTTGTGTAACCATCGATGTATCCTTTCGATACAGCCTTTTGAACAGCGCTGTAAGCCCAGTGACTCGATTTAACGTCACTGAATTGCAAGGATGTTGCTGAAGCTACTGTAGCGGCTTGAACGTGTTGTACGGTGCTACCCAGCATGCCTACAGTAAGTACCGCTGCCAGCGCAATGCCGGCAATTTTAGTGAATTGTTTTCTCATGGGGGAGAACATACCTCTCTATTCATTTATCGTCATCATAGGCTTTAGCAGTTTTCTTCTTTAATTCGCAAGGAAAAATATCTATATCTAGCATTCCACTAATCGATATCGCTGCAGTTGGACTTTTACCAAAGCTGAGCGCAGTTCGGTATGGGTGAGGTTTAACGCCAGATTCACTATTATATACGATTTCTTTTTTGATCGGTTCGGCTTCAACTTTACCCTGTAACGGCAAAAAAACACCCAGTATACTGCTCGTTAGGAGCAGTATACTGAGTCCGACAAATTTTAAGCGTCGGCGGGGGATATTCATTACTGGATACCCCGTAGTCGAAGAATTACGCTATCACTTGCAAGGGAACCACTTGAAGGAGTTTCAAGTCTCACAACAAGATCATTACCTTTTTGGACAGTTCCAGACTTTGGAATGATCATAGCGGGGAGATCTTCTAAATTGTTTTGATAAACCATCGCGCTGCCGTTGAGGGTACGTTTGTAGTAAAACGCATCAAGATCAGGACTTTCAAAGCCATCCACCCGGAAAGTTAGTCGTTTTCGATCCAGATATTTATTCGATGCTTTGTTGTAAACTTGTCCACCTTTGAAATACAGGATATAGCTATTTTTTTGGTCTTTAACCATCAAATCAGTAATGCTAGGTCTATTATTTGACCATTTTAAAGTACTGATATTGGGTAGTAGGGATCGATTGGGATCGTTGGGATCAGCTAGGTCAATAGCAACAAGAGCGTCCAGTTTGCCTTGCCACAGTCCATCCTTCGATGTGAGCGTCATTTTACTTTCGTCCCACATTTCCTCAATGGAGGACTTACCAGCACGTTTCACATCGGATTCTGGAGTAACCCACATTTCTGGCATCACGGTGAAGATGTTCGTACCGTGCCATGCGATTTCAGCATTGCCGACCGCATATTTATCGACATCGAGGTTAGCTCCAGTATTTTTGGAGAGAATGCGCTCGATCAGAACAACAGCCTGCGCACGTGTAGTCAGTCCTTTTGGAGCAAGCTGTCCTTTACCAACACCTTGGATCAGGCCCGCTTTCGTTGCTAAGTACATCCATTTGTCATCCTCTTTTGTCGTTTCACCAATGGCACGAGCTGCCATACGGGCCATTTCATCACGCGTCATCACTTTGTTCCATCCAGCGTCGTTGTTTGAGAAATCGGCACTTGCATACAATCCAGCTTTGGTCGCGGAATTCACGTATGGAACGTACCATTTGCCAGAAGCGTCTTGTACATCAAGTTCCATAGCAGCAACGACCATTTTGGCGAATTCAGCCCGCGTGACGCTAACATCGGGTTTAAATGTTCCGTTTGTGTACCCATCGATGTATCCTTTCGATATAGCCTTTTGAACAGCGCTGTAAGCCCAGTGACTCGATTTAATGTCACTGAATTGCAAGAATGCTGCTGAAGCTACTGTAGCGGCTTGAACGTGTTGTACGGTGCTACTCAGCATGCCTACAGTAAGTGCTGCTGTCAGCATGGCTCCTGTGATTATCTTTTTCATTGGACTCTCTCCTTCTAATGAGGGGCTTTTGATTACAAAATGATGCGATAATTGTGATGATTTCTATAGTGAGAGACACTATTGCTTAAGTGATACTATTGGGTTAATAGAACCAGGTAACACAGTTGCCCTATCTGTATGACCCGTAACTTACAATGCACGTAATTAAAAAATCTAGCTAATAGCTCATCATTTGATAAGTATCCTTAGAAACCTTAACTTGTTAAGTAGCTTTTTAGATAATAATCCCACTATTGCAACTCTTATATTCCACATTTAAATTATAATCGTTGTATATCCAGTTATCTGAATTAGCTCAAAACTTATGTAGGTTGGTTAGCGCGCTCATATACTTCAATATCCTTTTCGTTATAGAACACTTCGAATATTTTGACTCCAGCAGCATAGGTAACATAAATATATCGGTTTATTCAATTACATTTTTTAGGAGATTTTTAATTTGAATAATTCTATTTAAGAGCAAAAACGTGATACATTCTTGTGATAACATAAGATCTTATAATAATAATTCATTATTTAATCGATGGAGCTTGATGAGTCGATAAAATATGGCAACAAATGCTCCTATTGTGATCACAAATAAAAAATGTCTCCAAAAAATATAAACATAGGTATCAAACAATTAAATTCAAGAAACAAAGCATAACTAACTATGAATTATTGATCTTGATGTTTGGAAAATTTCATTTCAAGAGATTTCCTTATTGTTATCATGCTCAAACAATACACTTATTCGCCACTGCCACCATCTTCGCAGGCATCTCTTCCCGTAACCGCCATACAAAGCTCATCGGCTTATTCCCCTCGTTACTCACATAATCGGCTTCGCCCAGAAAGACAAATGGAGACGTATAGCCATGCTCCTCCTTATACTCCCTTACGAACAGCACAATCCGGTTTCCTGTCTCGCGGTGATGGATATACCGCTGCGCCGTAACCGTATGCTCCGACACTCGGCTCTGTGTCTGCCAGTGGAATAGACGCTCGTTGATCGCATAGTCCTCGTACAGCGTAGATGGTGAGAAATCTTTGTCTGATTTGTTCAGCGTAATGAAGAAGATATCCGTTTTCTCATCTGTAAAATACTTCACGCCTTCACGGAAGGCAGGCGATTGCTCAGCGTTCCAATAACCGAAGGCGGCAAGCACTTGGTCGATGGAGTACATACAGTGGATATCTAGTGGACAAGTGTACGGGAACGAATTGCTTTTATCCACAAATCGCAGATGAGCCAGATTATATTTGAAAATATCCACAAGCTCTGCTCGGAATGCTTCACAAGACAGCACACGCTGTACCCCCTCTTCGATGCTGCTCAACCCTAGTTTCTCAAGTGCGGCCCGGTGGAAAGTGTAATAGAACATAATTAACATGCGCTGTTCATCAGCGTTGGTCGGTTCTTCGCCTTTTTCAATGTAGTCAATCAGGAACGTTAGCCAGCTTCGGGAGTTGATCGTCAGCACAGATGGCAGTCTGCGGATATACTCATCCTGCTCACTCTCGATTGGTTCTGTCAGTCCGGCTTCGGCCAACAGTCCGCGGAAATACCTTTTCCCCGTGCGTCCGCCATAGAATTCGTATAGTGTCATCCCGTGATGTTCCACAAAATGAGCCAAAGTCAGCGGCAGTCCGGTGTCTTGCTGGAACGTTTGAAGCTTCTGGATCAACGCTCTGCGATTACGACTCATCTGCTTGAGGTTGCGCATGACGTATTCCTTCGCTTGCTTTTCCAATTGAATGAACGTGCCGCGTGGTAAGTTCGAAAAGCCATTCTCGACGTAGTACGAGATGGAATGTTTAGTAGCGCCGATCAGGGCGCGGAATTTATCCTGGAACCTGTATTCCTGATGCGCTTGTCCGATGAAATCGAGCACGGTTAGGCACTCTTTGCCATCCGCCATCCGTAGTCCACGTCCCAACTGTTGCAGGAATACGGTCAGACTCTCGGTAGGACGCAGGAATAGAATGGTGTTCACCTCAGGGATATCCACGCCCTCATTGTACAGATCCACGACAAAGATCATGCGCAGTTCCCCGTTCACCAGCTGTCCTTTCGCAGAATGACGTTCCTGTTCGCTCGACCCGCCATGCAGGGCTATGGACCGAATGCCGACTTCGTTAAATATTTTTGCCATATACATCGCATGATCCACCCCTACGCAGAACCCAAGCCCCTTCACATCGTCCAGATCGGTTACGTATTTGTTCAGACTTTGGATGATCTGGTTGGCACGGATTTTGTTATGAGTATAGAGCTTCTCCAGTTCGTTCAGATCGTAGCCTTTACGCGACCACTTCACCTGGGACAGATCGACCGAATCGGTGACGCCAAAATATTGAAAAGGACTCAGTAGCTTCCTGTCAATGGCATCGGTTAGACGGATCTCGGCGGCAATCGTATGATCGAAGTAGGCGGTAATGTCTTTGCCATCCATCCGTTCAGGCGTCGCGGTGAGTCCCAGCAAAATCTTCGGTTCGTAATGGGACAACAGCTTCTGGTATGAAGGTGCAGCCGCATGATGGAATTCATCCACAATGATGTAATCGTAATAATCTGGACTGGTGATCTCCGTCAGCTTCATGGAGTTAAGACTCTGAATACTAACAAACAGGTAGTCCAGCGCCTCCGCCCGTTGATTCCCGACATGCAGCTCACCAAAATTCATATCCTTCAGGATATACCGGAACGTGTCCCGACTTTGCTTCAAGATTTCTTCCCGATGGGCGACAAAAAGCAGCTTGGCTCCCGCATGGCTTGCCCGGAATCGCTTGTAGTCGAAGGCAGAGATGACCGTTTTGCCGACACCTGTGGCGGCGACGATCAGGTTGCGGGTTCGTCCATACAGCGTACGCTCGGCGTGAAGCTGCTCCAGCACTTCTTTTTGATAATCGTAAGGCTGGATGTCGAGGTGAAATTCGTTTGGGTGATCTTTTTTACGATTCAGAGCTGCCTTCAACTGTGCCTCATGTCCTTCATCCTCAGCCACATATCGCGTAAATTCGCGGTCATTCCAGTAGCTCTCAAAGGTCGCTTCAATCTTGCGCAACACATCGAGTGAATCTTTCTCTGTCACCTTGAGGTTCCACTCCATACCACTGGTCAGCGCCGGGTTGGACAGGTTGGAGGAGCCGACATAGGCGGTGGTGAATCCAGTATCACGGTGGAAAATGTACGTTTTGGCGTGCAGCCGAGTTACTTTGGTATCATACGAAATCTGGATCTCTGTGTTAGGTAGTTTGCTAAGTTCAGTAATAGCCTTGAGGTCGGTTGCCTCCATATAGGTGGTCGTGATGATCCGTAGTTTCCCACCGCCCGCTGTGAATTGTTGAAGCTGTTCCAGTAGCAGGCGAATCCCACTGAATTTGATAAATGACACCAACCAATCGATCCGATCGGCGGTCATGATCTCCTTTTGCAACTCCAATAACATACTCGGTTCTGATTTCGCACCTGTGAATAAAGAGCTTTGGGAGATCGGCGTATCTGGACGAACGATTCGGGTATCCCGGACTGCACGAATGCTGTTCAGCTTGGAATACACATGGGTCAACACTTCCCCCTGCTCATCCAGTTGCAGTTCGTTGTACTCTTCTTCCCCCAGTGTGCCTTTCAGCGTAGCAATAATCTCATTACATGTTCGGATCTGCGCCAACACTGCTGTCTTATCTTCTGTCTGTTCCCTCACAATCTTGAGCGCTCGCCTTGTCACTGCCGCCAAATACGTAGACAGCAGCTTGCGCGCTTCCTCTGCATCCAGCTTCTCGGTCCCAATGTTATACACATCCGGGTCCAGCGCTGAAATCTCCTGTCTGGTGATGGTGTTGATAAGCTGTTCATATATACCTTGTTTCATGAATGTACCTCGTGTGGTGTAGGATGGTTGTAGATAGTTCTTTATGTATATGATGAGCTGCAAGTTGTTTCTTCTATATTATCGACCAATTGGTGGAAGATTTCATTAGTTGTTTGATTTCATAGGAAAAAGCACCTCTACTTTTGGTTTGGTAGAAGTGCTTTTCTATGAATACGATTATGCGAAATATTAACCTAATGATCTACAGATTATTATATATCAATCGGATCTTTCTCAACAAATTTTTCATACCAATTGTTTAATGGAAAATGTGAGACTTGTATAATCTCTAGAGAGAGTGGTTTGATGGTAAAAGAGCCCCCCCGTTCAAAAAGTATAATTAACGGTTCATATATGTCTAGATACTGGCTGATGCTCGGAGTATTCTCTGCGTACTTCGCCAACTGTAGATAGTATTCGAATATTCTTTTCACATATGAGTTTTGATTCAAATACGCAACAGCCTCCGAACTGCAATAAGCTGAAATATCTAATTCCTCTTCTTGATCTCCTAGCAGTTTCGCCACATTTGTAAATGCAGGTGGCATAGGCTTCAGCTGCTCCGCTTTATAAAATTGAGCCATTCTTCTGAGAAATTCATATCCGAGTTTAGTATCCTCCTCAGAGATAACAGTACCTACTAAGGCCCAATTTATATTATTTATTTTGGATACTGCATTTTCCAATAACATTTTATTTCACCTCAACATTTAGTAATCAATCTTATCATCGTAGTACTTACCAAAATCCTTACTAGGATCGTAACCTGGAAAAGGCGGAGGATTGGGAGCTGTTACAGCAGCTTTATCATGAGCATTTTTCTCTGTATCTATTTTAAATGTCTCTAATTCCGCGCTCCAAGTCGACCGATCCCTCAGGGGCATTCCTTCACTCATTAACTCTTTTTCTCTTAATTCATGATTCGCTAATGTTTTAAACCAATCCTTCTCAGCTTCATTAAGATCACCGTTTTGAGCTTTCTTCCAAGCATATGCTATATCCCCGTCGGCTTGAAAGTAGTTTTCTTTATACGGTTTACCTTCTATGGACAAATTATAAGTGCTCAAGAATAGATGTCTTTTCATGTTAGTAACTTGCTCTTCTGTCAGCCCTGTATTTTTAGCAACAATAGGTACATCTTCAATTCCTTTTGTTCTAATTTCAATATAATTTCTTTCAAGATACGCCTGAAATCCATCTTTAGGAGGCGTAATATATTTCTTCATTTCTCCGGGGTCTGTAATAAACGTAAATTCTTTGTTAGGTGAGCCATTCTCCCCATGCTCCTTCTTGCCTCCACCAGATCCACCCAGATCGGTATGCTTATCATCCATCGAACGAAAGGCTTTGCCAAACAATACATACGCCAGAGCCTGACCTGTCATCGCCCCACCGTAATATCCTGCTCCACTCTCATCAATCTGCTTCTTCTGCTCATCCACAAATTGCTCTATATCTGACCTCGCGGTCCCCGTACCCCAGGCCGCATCCCATGCGAACCCAATGCCACGCCCAACGTCTACAACTTTCCCCACGGTCATCGCATATGCCACACTACCTAATGTACTGAACGGGTTATCGAAGAAAGCTTCTGCTGTCTGCCCCATTCCCGTTATTGTTTCTCCTATGGATTTATCAAGCAGCCCTACAGCGAAATTTCGCTTTAGTTCTTCTGGGATGTACAACGCCACCTCGCCTGAGCCATCCGTTGTTCTGAAGTTCCTCGCGATAAACGTAAACTCATTCTGGATCTTGTCCAACAGCCCGAGTGTAGTCGGGAACACTTCTTTTGCCTGCATAAAATCCCAGAAGAAACGCTCTCCTGTCACACCTGACCAATCAGATTGCAACATATAGATGGATTTCTCCAGTTCCCAGACCATTCGCTCCAGTTCCTGTTTCTTCTGCTGGACCAATCGAGCTTTCTCGTCCAACACATCGGGATGTACCTGAATACGTTGCATCCTATCTTCACCGCCAACCTGACCGTAGTTTATGTACCTAAATTTTAACAAGTGAGAAGGAGGATTGGAATCAAACGGAAGGATCATTTCCTCAGAGGTTATACGGTAGTTGAGCAACATCCTTGGGTAACTATTTTTGCACATTAATGCATGGATGAATGCGATTGAGTCGACTGGGTAGCTTGTACAAAAAGAACGACTTCTATCACGGATAGAAGTCGCACAAGATAATGGTACAGCATGATTAAATCTTCTTTAAGACACTACAAATTGTACGACAATTGGCGTCCCCGCATTTAATGCATCTCCCCCGGGAATTGTAATTGTAGTCGTTGTAGCCGAGGAAGTATCTGCTGTTTGCATAAGGCCATTAATATAGAGATTGTAGTAGTTGTAGGTGCCTGGGAATGCGGTTGCAGCTACCCCAGCGTCGTTGGTAAAAGCTGTTGCAGCAATGGCAAACGTTGCCCCAGTACCGGTTCCATCACCAATAGTCGCAGCAAATCTTAAACTGTTCTGAAATGGTGTCACAAGTGGCATGTTTCTCACCTCCTACCTAACATAGTATATGTGGTAGGTTTGAGAGTAGTGAAGGCAAAGGAACCAGTAACTAAAACCAACTTTAACCATTTATTATATTGGCTGTTATTATAATTATCTCGATAATGACAGGTGTCCCTGCAAAGATCACACCGTTTTGTGACGAAAAAAACAACAACCTCTCCGCACTTACATTATATGAGTTTCCCTGCTGAACAATCCCGTTGATATATAGATTGTTAAAACTGTTAAGTCCAATTCCGGCAAATTCAGTTATGCTGCCGCCATCATCATTTGTGAATGCTGTGGCAGGAAGTATAACTGAGGCCGACAAATCCAGATCGGTGTCCGGAAAATAGAAGTAGCGGTTTGCCGTAGGAATGATTTCAATTCCGGGTACGCTGCCCGGCGGACCTTGCTCACCTGGGGGACCCGTTGGTCCTTGGACTCCGGGAGTTCCCGGTTCACCTTGAGGGCCTGCGGGCCCCTGTGCTCCCGGAACTCCCGGTTGACCAGGCTCACCTTGGGGCCCTGCGGGACCTTGCGCCCCGGGAACTCCGGGTTGACCCGGTTCACCCTGAGGGCCTGCGGGACCATGCGCTCCCGGAACCCCCCGGTGACCCGGTTCACCCTGAGGGCCTGCGGGGCCCTGTGCTCCCGGTACTCCCGGTTGACCCGGCTCACCCTGAGGGCCTGCGGGGCCCTGTGCTCCCGGAATTCCCGGTTGACCCGGCTCACCCTGAGGGCCTGCGGGACCCTGTGCTCCCGGAACTCCCGGTTGACCCGGATCACCTTGCGGGCCAACAGGACCCTGCGCTCCGGGAAGCCCTTGTTGACCCAGCCCGCCGTGAGGGCCAACGGGACCTTGCGCTCCGGGAACTCCCGGTTGACCCGGATCGCCGGGAGATCCGGCGGGGCCTTGGGCACCTGCCACACCTTGTGTTCCAGGGAGACTCACACTCTTACATTCATGTTGTCTCGACGGAGCGAGCAGGGGGCCCGGCTCACAACATACCGGGTTGCTGCCTCCCCCTCTCGGTAATACAATGACTTTTTTGTCACGGGACATTTTCTGTGATCTTAATGGACGCTTCAGGGAACAGCGTTTTCTCCGATAAGACCCACGGATAATATGGCATTTCTTTCGTTTTCCCAAGTGTTTGTTTCTGCATTTTGGCTTAGAACGACTGGTCCTTAACCGCTTGAGGGTGGCAGTCCTCTTGTTCAGATACTTCAAAATGGTCATCTCCTTAGGCCAAGACACACAGTATATATGCCCTATACTATGTCCTTAGCACATTCGGAGAGTGTGCGAATAACTATGGCTGAAGCCCAATAAAAAAGACAAGAGTCCTGCTATAGCTGTCCTTTGTTTTGCCAGCATGGCTTCATTGTCTCCCCAGTAGGACCTCACAGATCACATTTTATGTTTAACTCAGACGATCCATAGGCAGGGAACATTCATTAGCCAGCTATTTCGAGTATTCGTGCACGTTTTTTTAGTGGACTCTTACCTCTTCTTAAAATGCTCAACGATCTCTTCCGGTTCCTGCGTCTCCAGTGTAATCTCGCCTTTCTCGAACAGGATCATGTAGGGATATGATTTCAGACCAAAAATCTTCTCATAATCAAACTTGTTTTCATCACGCACATTATAAAAGGTTACGTTAGTAATTGGACCTTCTGCCCTCAAATTCTCTTTATTCACTTCATTTAATTGCGTCTGTAATTCAACAATAAATGGCCGCTCCGAAGGTCGGTCGGTGAATACAATCAGTGATGCATCATTTCTTTGATTTTGCGTTAGATAATCAATAGCTTTCTTTCTATTGTTCTGATTACATCCTGTCACTAAAAGTATCAAAATACATAACACCCAAAGCCTCTTCATTTAAATCACCACCCAAAATATGATATAATTGGTTATTAATCACTAAATTCACTTCATTAAAAATCTATTCGCTGAAAGGAACATGCACATTGAACAAAAAGAATATTATCATCGCTATCATTATTGCTCTTATTATATTGATACTTCCACTTGTTCTTTATTTTTCAGTTACTAATAAAGAAGACTCCGCACTTCCCGATTCAAACATCCCACTTCAAACCAAAACCGTAGATGGGCTTACCATCACACTGCGTAATGCAACCTATACAGATCATGAAGTGCAGTTGGGTTATGAGATTCAGGGCGGTGGACAGTCTGAGAATGATTTGACATATGCATTTTATAATAAAAATGACATATTCGCTGATTCAGCCTTTGGCAACATTCATAAACTCGGAGACAAGCATTACTACATCACGACCATAACAGATCAGGTTCGTAATCTTCCGGAACAGTTGGATCTCACTTTTGAGATTAAAGCCCGTTCAAACTTAGCAAGACAACACGATATCGTCATCCCATTTGAACTGAACCTAAAGAGAGTTCATTCATGACTTTCATAAGTTACTCTTTTTCATAACTTCCCTCTACCTTTTTCTTATACGATGTCGATATGTTGATCTAACTGAGCTCTAAGGTAAACTAAATGACATACTACTATATACACCTCTCGTTTTACAGGAGCACATGATCCAATTCGAAGGAGGTTTATCCATGCAATTAGAACGACTTGATCATCTCGTGTTAACCGTAGAGAATCTGGAAGCGACGATATTATTTTATACGAACATATTAGGCATGAGGGTGGTTGAATTCGGTCAAGGCCGAAAAGCATTACAGTTTGGACAGCAGAAGATCAATTTGCATGAAAAGGGTAAAGAGTTCGAACCGAAAGCTCATATCCCTACGCCCGGTTCGGCGGATCTTTGTTTTCTGGTCAGCACACCCTTGGAAGAAGTGATTCTCCATCTCACACAACATCATGCGAAGATCGAAGAAGGTCCGGTGGAACGCACGGGTGCACTGGGTCTCATTCGTTCGGTATATGTACGTGATCCTGATGGAAACCTGATTGAGCTGTCCAATGCTTTGTACTGATAATCCCGTAACTTTTCACCTTTAGATAGCTCCCAAAAACCTGCAAAGCCTCGGCTTCGCAGGTTTTTGGGCTATGGGATTCATTAAGAGTTCGCGTGTAGATACGTCTCATTACAACTTAGGCATCCAAAAGGGGTTCTCTTCCTTCTCACACCCGGTTAACACGTAAAAAATAGGTCCCTGCTCACTCTTCATTGTCCCGATCCCTTTGCAGATGTCGGTCTTCACTTCCTGTTTGGAGCCATAGGCATCCCTTGAGTTATCGTAAGTCGATTGAATAGCTGAACCATCGTATATCAATTCATGGATAATGGCTCCACCTTCGATGGTATACATCGTCACACGAACCTGATCCTGCTGTTTTTCCTTCACATTTTTCACAAATGTGTTCCACTTATCCCCATTCCGCATACCTCCATGAAGCACAACCACATCCCCGCTTTGCTCCGCTTGCTCTGGATTATGAGGCTCAATAATTTCTGGGAATGATTTCGTGATTACTGGAGAATCCACTGATTGATCCTTTGTCTCACAAGCTGTTAACACGATTAAAACTAACAAAACCGAAAGCAGTACTCTTTTCATTCAATCACCTCATATTTACAACGTTAAAGACTACGTGCAAGTTACCTAGTTTCTGTTAGAAAGTCTGCAAATACACTCAACCCTCTTCAATATAAAGGGAATTTTATCACTTATATGTAACTTCATCCCTTCATAGAGCGTTTAAAAAGAAAGCAACATTCATACCCAACTCATCCGAAAAAGAGGCGATATCATGCAATCGGTAAACTCATCCGACCACATAGCAAAAGAAAAACGCTCCACTTCACGCTTGAATAATCGATCCAAGAGTAAAAAGACCCGTCGATTCACCATTGCAATAGCTACAACACTAGTTGCGTCAAGCCTGCTGTTGGATCTAGCTGCTTTGCCAACGACTCTTGCGGCCACTAACATGTCCCCCTCCATTAGTAACACCTCTGTTCAACCGACTTCATCAAGCAGTGTAGAGAAAAAACTTTACTATACCGCTGTACAGGGTGCTAATTATTACACAGTCGCATTGAGAAGTGACGGTTCCGTATGGGCCTGGGGCCGTAATCTCTGGGGAGAACTTGGTGTGAGCAACAACGTTCGATATCGTCATACATTTAGTCCGATTCGTATTCCCAAACTATCCAAAGTAACAGTTATTTCTTCCTCCGGCGGTGGGAACAACGCAGCCATTCAAGCAGATGGAACCATCTGGGAGTGGGGTAACGGCAACATGCCACGTCAAGTGCCTGATATTACCTCTGCCAAAAATGTTAGTATAGGGGCTTTTTCAACCATCGTCCTTCTCCAGGATGGAACCGTTCTGTCTTGGCAAAACCCGCCTCAAGCCGCAATCCTGGAACAGACACGTAAGCAACAGACGATCAGCGGGCTAAAAGATATCATTCAAGTTGAATCCGCTGGCCTGCAAGGCTATGCTTTAAAGAAAGATGGCTCCGTATGGACATGGAACGAGCCAAACGAACCCGGTAAAACACCTTCCAAACCAACCAAGCTAAAGGGGTTGAACAACATATCTTTGATCACCGGTGCAGATGCATCACTACTGGCACTGGATAAGAAGGGAAAGGCTTGGCAGCTAGACCTGGAGGGCAAAGTCACCCCATTACATCACGAGCTCAAAGTGAAGAAGATGGATGGCAATTCAAGTTATACGTTGCTACTTACTACTTCTGGTGAGGTGTATAGCTATGGGAGGACAGTGACCGGAAAAGAAGGGAAAGTAAACCATCTGTCCGGCATTACCGATGTTTCAGCGGGATATCACCATAGTCTTGCATTATCCTCCGAAGGGACCGTCTGGGGCTGGGGAAGTGATAAATATCAGGAAGCAGGTGCACCAGCAACATCTTCTGGAGGCATGGTCTACAAACCGGTTCAGGCCAAACTCGGAATAGATATTTATCTGAACGGTGAGCTATTCCAGTCGATGTATCCCGCGGTGGAAACGTCCAAGACGATACAGCTGCCAATCAAAGCAATCGCCGCAGCAATCGGAGCAGAATTTGAGGTGCATAAGATGGAAGATAGCCTGGGGTACTATACATTGAAATATAACAATCGAACAATTACGATCACCCCTAACGAAGCACATTATCGTATAACTTCCATAGATTCGTCTGGTGAGCAACTTATAGAGCTATCTGAACCCATAAATAACTACTCAGGAGCAACCACCTTGCCTTTTGAAGTATTGCGTGGTTTGGGTTTGAACGTGTCCTGGGATTCTGAAAAATCCCTGTTGACCATTGATGATCTGGAAAAGAAATAGTCAGGGCTCTAGACGAACGCTTTTACACCATATGAATCCCTTAACATAGAAAAAATCCTCTTTAAGTAAACGTCCAGTTCTTTACGAACATCCTTTACTTAAAGAGGATTAATCTGTTTAACCGCACAAAGCTAAACGGAGCTATGCAGAACAACATTCATTCCAAGTATCGTCCTACTTCTCGAAACGGAACCAGTCGAAGTCAAACTGACTTCCTGGCAGGAAGATAAAGATCACCTTCTGCTGACCTGTCACCCGATCAAGCTCAAACACCCGCTCTTCATATCCTTCGGATTGCGTGAACTCAACCAATTGATTGCTCTGTCCGTCCGCACCTGCGAAGCGGATATGAATCGTATTGATATCAATCGGTGAATGGCCATGAATGACAAGCTTCGAGGTGCCTTCGCTCGTAAAGTCCATGTTTTCAAACTCCAGCGAAACGTTGTTCCCGATCCCTTCAACACAGTCACCCTTAATTTTGAAGGTGTCTCCATAGAGATGGTCACAGGATGCAGCCGCATTTTGTTCAAAGGCCCGACTCTGGCGCTCGAAGGAGAAGCCTTTAATATGAATCTTCTGCTTCAACACAAAGCAGATCGACGTAATCCCACTCAGGCGTTTGGACAGCTTATACGTCTCTTCCTGGTACACATTCCATTTGGATTCCTTGTCATACACTACATCCGCGATCATTGTGCTGCCCTCTTCGTCCGGCATGCCTTCCCAGATCTGAATGAAGTACTCTTCACTCGACAAGGCAAAGATCGGAATGGTAATCGTATCGGAGCCGTATGGCCCGAAGTCAATATTACGGAAGCCCACATGAGTTTCCCCGTCACGACTTGTCGCTACCCCACGTTCGTTGCCGTTACCAACTTCACCTTTGGTGTAATCATATAAACCGCCTGTGATGAAGCCATATGGATCTTTGTAGGCTGTACCGAGGCCATCTGCTTTGAACTCCAACTGGGAGATGAGTTTTGTTTTGTCCGTACCATTTGCACTGGTAGCGCGAAGTCGGAACGCCCCGTCACCAATCGCCGATACTTTCACCGTATGTTGATTCTCTCCATTGCCATCCGTTCCCGCAGGCATGACTTCTACCTTGGCAATGTTGGATTCAATGCCGCCATCATTCACAGCAGCCCACTCGATGTCCCGATAGGACGTGTTCTCCGGGTACAGCTTGGCCGTTACGACCAGCTCCGGATTGGACGGATCGAGCAACTGTCCTGATTCGCTGATGATCTCGATTTTCCGCAAAGGAATCTCCTGAGCGCTGCCTGTCAGCACCGGACGTTCTTCATTGTTCGTGAAGACTGCTTGCACCTCTTTTTTATCACCATCGACATCCGTTGCATCCACAACCTGCACTTCATACTCAGCTGCGGCACCTTCCAACCCTTCCGAAGATACTTCAATCCGTACCGTTCCTGCTTCATCCGTTGCTCCGATAATGGCCATCAGTTTACCACTGAACAATCTTCTGCTGAGCCCTTTGTATGGATCATAGTCCGTGCTGTCTCCATTATCCAGACCCAGTAATCGCCCTGCACCGGACACCTGAACCTGTACGCGGTTGTTTGCATTGTGCACCGGATGACCTGCTTCGTCTTCCACCGTAATTTCCACGAAAATGAGATCTGTGCCGCTCGCCTGTAACTGCTCCCGATCCGCCTGCAGACGAATCTTCTTCGCATCCGTAAAGGATCGTTGTACATCGGTTGCAATCACAACACCGTTCTCATCATACGCGATCGCTTTCAGCTCGCCCTCTTCATAAGGCACTTTCCACCAGCCCGACAACTGTGTTCCATTGGCATGATCGATATCGTACGTGCCAATGGTTTTACCGTTGAGTTGCAGCTCAATCTTCGGCGCGTTGCTGCACACGCGTACATCAATAATCTGACCCGGATTGAAATCCCAGTAAGGGAACAGGTGAACCATCGGATTTTTCTTATAATCGGTCCATGCTGCCTGGTAGATGTAATAAGCGTCTTTCGGGAACGTCGCCGTGTCCAGCTGTCCAAAATACGAATTCTTCGTATGATACGGAGTCGGTTCACCAATATAGTCGAATCCGGTCCACAGGAATTGGCCCAATGAATACGGACGATCCCGCTCAGCCAAAATGCAATATTCTGCCGACTTTGCGCCCCAACTGGTCGTACTGTTCCCGAGTGCCGAGCACTGCTCGTCATCATCAGCCAGAATCGGCTGTTCGAACGGGAAGTGATAGATGCCACGACTTTGCACCACCGAAGACGTCTCACTGCCATAGATGATCCAGTCCGGATGTTCTGCATGATGCTGATCATAGTATTTTTCCGCATAGTTGTAACCTGCCAGCTTCACGATATCTGCACATTTCTGTGCATTTTCCCATGGCATGTAGTTCGAACCGATGGTCACGCCCGCATTGCCTTTTGGATCAAATTCCAGTACATAATCCATCAGCATCCGGGTTACTTCCTGTCCACGCTCATCCGCATGGGTATCATAGATTTCGTTCCCGATACTCCACATGATCAGACTGACGTGGTTACGGTCACGTTTCACCCAGCTCTTCACGTCTGTATGCGCCCACTCTGGGAAAAATCTCGCATAATCGTATGGCGTTTTGGCACGTTCCCACATATCAAAAGCTTCGGACACAATCAGCATACCCATCTCATCCGCGAGTTCCATGAACTCTTTCGCCGGCATATTATGCGCGGTGCGGATGGCGTTAACGCCCATTTCTTTGAGCAAAACAAATCTTCTACGCAGTGCCGTCAGGTTAAACGCCGCTCCCAATGCCCCGAGATCATGGTGTTCACACACGCCATTCATCTTCGTATGAACCCCATTCAAATAGAAACCCTCACTCGGGTCCAGCTTAACGTCCTTGAATCCAATACGTTGGGATACCGTCTCAATGATCTCTTCCTCAATGCTTTCTTCCTCAATGCTTTCTTCGCTCTGATCTTCCGAGATCAGTCTCAGTTCGGTGACCAGCTCATACAGATGTGGCGCATCCGGGCTCCACAGGTTTGGATTCTCCACAATGATCTGTTGGCTATCTGTCGATACAACCGCGTTCTCACCCACCGAAGCCGTAACATTCGCTTGGCTGGATGCCACCACTTGACCTTCATACCGGATCGTATGCATTAGCTCTGCCTGCTGATTCTGCTCCAGGTTCAGTTCCGTATCCACTTCCACCTGCCAGCCATCCGTCTGCCGCTTGATAGATACATACGTTCCATCCGTAACAATATGGTTGCGGTCCCTTGTCTTCAACCACACGTTGCGATAGATTCCGGCCCCGGAATACCATCTGCTGTTCGGGCTCTGATGTACCACTTTGACCACGATCTCATTGTCACCTTTCACCAGTGCATTCGTAATTTCATGCTCAAACGCGGAATATCCATACTTCCACTCGCCAACAAGCTGCCCATTCACATACACCGAAGAATCCATGTATACGCCATCAAAACAGAGTAAAAGCTGCTGCTCATCCTTCGTGTAATGGAACGTCTTGCGGTACCATCCAATGCTATCCTCGTACAGTTCAAGCGTATTATATATCAGCCAATCATGGGGAAGCTCCACAGGTTCATACACCAGACCCGCAGGTTCCGTAACGTCCAGCTTACTTTTCGCAAATTGCCATCCCTCATTAAAAAGCCTTTTCTGATTCATCGTAGATTCTCACTTTCTTGAAGTAAATTATGATTGCGGTTACAACATTCATTGTCGCTTTTTCCGAAAACCTTTTCGGTGATACATAAGTAAGACTATAACACATAACCCGATTATACATCAGTCTCTTTCCTGTAACTCCATTTCACAAGATTTTTCAGCCAGATTGATGAACTTTTTATTCCCCTCCGAGCACTGTAACCTTCGATGACCCCATACCAAAAAGGCAACCCGTCAACCGAGTCACCTACTCTGTCCTATATTTAACCTTTATCACGCTACACTTCTCTCCACACTACTACCAACAACACTTAACCTCTATCCCTTGTAAAAAGGGTTCCACCCTATGCCTTTGCCCGATGGCATCGCGCCAGGCACCCCATCCGCTTCAAGCAGCGGACGGACAACTAACTTCACGGGCCACGCCTCTCTCTCAAATATCGCATGAGCGAGTTCGGCCCGGTCACTCTCAGGAAGCTGCACCTGCGTCAGCGCTTCCTTCCAAGCCTGCTCCGTGATCTCCCATAACTTCGTTTCCGGGATGTGATACACCTCGCTCAGTGCCTCCATGATCGCAGCCAGATTCACCTGCGTCCCCAGCGACTGTACATAGAAGATCAACTTCTGGATCGTCTCGTTGTACAGGCTGTTCGAGTAGCCCGGGCGAATATGATAGGCAGGGTCTGCAATCCCATGCTGGTCCAGATAAGGCTGATGCAACCGCACGGAATCATGATCGCGGAACAAGAGACCTTTTACCTGATGATCCCGTAACACCAGACAGCAGTTCTGACCATGAATCTCAGGCACAACGCCCACCTTGAACAGACGCATCACGATATCATAGAACGTAGTAACTATGCTGGTATAGAATTTGAGGACATCCGCGCTGCTCAGGTTATCCCCCAGTATCTCCGTTAATAGATGATGTCCATCCAGATTCACACCGAGTGCGGCCATGGGGATTACTTTGTAATCATCATCCAACAACTCAGCGGGATACACACGAATCTGTGCAGCCAGATGGCGTGGATGATCATCGAACAGTCCCATGGATTCTGGCATGAAACCCCACCAGTTCTGCTCTTCGCACATATACACCTTGTCCTTCAACGTCTCGTCACAAGCCACGGCCTGTCGTAACATCCGTTCCCCAACAAGACCATTCAGCAGCTTGACTACCGGAAGATAACGAGCAGCCCCCAGCGACAGCACACTAACCGGTAGCTTCAGCATCAGATTGGATTCGGTTGATGGAGCCATCGAGCGCAGAGAGGATGTGGCCTGTACGTCACCCACTTCTACATCCAATACAACAATACTGCCTGCTTCAATCTCTCCCGTGAAGCGAGGCAGGATCACATGCTGCAATTGCCACGGGTGGACAGGCATCGGCAAATATTCGTCGAACGTGATTCCTTTACGGGCAAACTCAGCTTCCAACATTCCGCGCTGAACATCGTCTAACACATCCAACATGGACAGCCCATCTTCGCAACCTCGCTGCACAGCATCCAATCGTACAGCCACCCAACGCAGCGAAATCGTCTTCCCGAATTCCGCTGCATACCGAGTTACATCTTCTGCGTTGAATCCCACCTTGGCTTTGGACGATGGGTGAAATGGTCGATCCCGCAATGCCGCAACGCGTTCTCCTTTGATAAACCACTCATAAGCAGAAGCCGGCACGTGTGCGGACAGATACTGGACTTGTTCCCAGCCTAGAGCATACTGCTCCACAGCAATGTCCAAACTAGCCAGGAACTCCGGAACTCCGGGCTGTCCATAGGCTTCATCCGACAAAGCCTTCTGTAACACCGCACGTCCAACCTCTGCCGGAGAATCAACAAGAACCCAGCTTCCATCTGCTTTCTCCTCGTAGATTGGTGAACCCTGAACCCATTGCATCCCCTGTCTCACGCCTGTCTCAACCAGACACAGTACGCCTTGCGTATGCAATCTAAAATGAGAAGTACCATTCTGATTATGCTCTTCGCCGTCATATTCCTTATACAATCGACGGAACGGTGCAGGTGCTGCGGCAAAATCAAGAAATGGGTGATCCTCCAGTGGGAGTAATTGCTCGGCCAAAAATGAATTCATCAGATCCGCCATAATCCGGCGTTCAGCGGCTTGCAGACTGGAACGTTTCATCAATGTTGACATGATTATTGTCCTCCGTTAGATAATGGAATGCCGGGTGCGGATGCCCCAGAAAATCATGATGCGAGATGGTCCAGCAATAAGCCCCGGACTTTTCAAACAAAACAATATCTCCCACCCGCAGCAGTGCTACCTCCGCATCAGAATGCATGCGATCCTTGGGTGTGCATAGCTCACCTACGATATGGACTCGACGACCCCTCACCTCTGGCCGGACAAATGAATGCTTCCAACGGTCCGTCGCCATAATCTGAAACGGATGGTTATGTCCCCATGAAGCAGGCAGACGATTATGGTGCGTACCTCCCCTCAACACGGCAAAATACTCACCATGAGAAGTTTTGATATCCGTAACCTCTGCTGCGTAATACCCGTGGTCTGCCACCAGAAGACGGCCCGATTCAAAGTACAGCTGACCTCCGCGTGAAACAAGGCGCTGTCTGGCTTCACTTTGTTCTAGCAACGATGTGAATAAAGGCCAGTCGAATCCGGGGCTGCCATCATAGGTCACACCAAACCCGCCTCCTGCATTCACCACTTCGACAGATAGATCATACTGCTGCTGCCACTGTTCCACCTTTTGCAAATACAGCTCAATCATCTCGGCGTGCAGCCTGGCATCCATATTGTTGGACAAAGAGTGAAAATGGAACCCGTTCAACCGAACCACACCCGCGCCTTCCACACGAATAAGTTCGATCGCTTCTGCCACTGCATCTTCATCGATTCCAAAGGGACTTGGCCCGCCGCCCATGACAATCTTCGTCCGGGGTAACGTACTACTTCGCAGATTGATCCTTAGAAGAATGCGAACCTCCTGAGCTTGACCGTGGTCATGCTCATGGTCGTGCTCATGCTTGTCCTCCAGTGCCTGCTCCTGCTCTTGATCCATCGCGCGCTCCTTCGCAATCGCAATGATCCGCCGCAGCTCCAGCAGACTCTCCACATGGATGTAACTCACGCCATGCTCCATTGCCAGCCTCAGTTCGTTCTCCTTTTTCCCCGGACCGCCAAACAGAATCGGAACCTCGCGGCTTACCGCTCTAACCTTGAGCAACTCTCCAATGGAAGCCACTTCAAAACCCTTCACCAATGGAAGCAATGCCTCAATGATTCGCGGATCTGGATTCGCCTTGATCGCATAGAACAACTGTGTGTTTCCGGGCATGCTGCCCAACATCTGACGTACCTGTTCCTGAATGCCAGCCAGATCATAGACATACGCACATACCGGTTCTTCCATTCCGCGTTGCAGTTCATCTATCGCATGCCATACACTTGATTTCATAGTTGCCCACCCGCATTCCTGTAGTCATTCCGTTTTTGGGCATACGCCCGAAAAGCCGTATTCCGATCATCACCCAGCACGTATATATGTACTCCCCGCTCAGCCCAGAGCGCCATGTCTTCCACGCCTCTCGTGACCGTAGCATAAGGTACTTCGCACTCCTGCGCGGTAGTATGCAATTCATCCAGCGCCTGTCTCACATCCGGGTGCTCCGTCTGCCATGGCACGCCGAGGGACTGCGACAGATCCGCCGCCCCTTCCAATACAAAACTCACCTGAGGGTGAGACAGAATCTGTGCACTTTGCCGAACGCCCTCCACACTTTCAATCATCGGCACAATCATCACCTGTTGGTTGGCTTCCTCGATGTATCCAGTGAGCGGATATTTCCCGAATACACCAGGACGGCCACTATTCAGACTCCGCATACCCACCGGATGATAATAGGCGTGACGAACCACTTCCTCCACCTGCTCCAGTTGCTCGACATGCGGAATAACGATGCCTTGTGCCCCACAATCCAGCACTTTCAGAATCTCCACTCGCTCCACTTTCGATATCCGAACCAACGGGGTTACGCCCACCAATTCCGCCGCCCGGATCAACTCTTCCACCGATTCCATCGATGTTGCGGCATGTTCCAGATCAATGATGACAAAATCATATTCCGCATGCCCGATCATCTCGATGATGACCGGGTGTGGTATGGATACAAAAAGACCATAGACAGGCTGTTTGTGTGCAATCTTTTCCTTCAGCGTGTTCATTTTCATTCGACGATTCCCTTTAATTCGGGCATTTCCTGAGATTCGAGAGCATCCTTCGATACCTTAAGCGGATTACTCGCCTTACGGAAATACAACTCCCCATCCCCATACAGACGGCGCTTGGTCATCTCTTCGATCAGTGCATCTTCGGCAAAAAGGTCAAATGCAACGAACCGCTCCTCGTACTCCGGGTGCTCTCGCTGATATTCCACAATTACACGTGTGCACAGCTGCCAGAACGTTTCCTCCGACAACCCAAACTTCTCAAAGGCCAACGCAATATCTGTCATGCAGATAAAAAAGAATGCATCATACGTATAGTCACGAACTTCCGACACATCTCCCGCATAGATGAAGGAATACCGATTGAACTTGCGATGGGTTTCCGGTTCCGGGTTCAGCTTCGGTGCCCGTTCCGGGTGCAACAGTTGATCCGGTACATAGCGAACACCATCATGCAGATCCTTGATCAACATTCGTTTCGGCAGATCATCTTCCAGTACCAAAATGATATTCTGAGCATGTGATTCCAGCGCAATCCCGTGTGCATAGAGCAGATGGATAATCGGCAGTGTAACCGTGCGAACAAGGGCCTCGCTCCACTTTTGCACACCATGTCGTTCTACAGCATCCTGGATAAATGGAACACCATCCGGTTGTACCAACATCAGCGCATTCAGCGGCCACGCCGTTTCGCCTTGCTTCAGATGAACCGATACATTCTCCCGCCAGATCGCTCCCAGTGTGCCGTAGGCCCGTCCATACTGCGTTGCAGGCAACTGCTCATAACGGAATGACAGTCCCATGATTTCTTTCAAAATGCCAAACTGCGCCTGCTGCAACAGCTCATCTTGATGAACAAGTTCATCCAGCCAATCGCTGATTAGCGGTGCATTCTGGGTTGTGTGCTGTGCCAGAATACGTGTACTCGATGTATTGGTAATGCTAAGGGCCAACTTAATGTAAGGAGCTTCCGGGTTCACTCTGTTCGACAGCGAACGGATCGACTGCTGCGCACGATAGGGCGAAGACGATGAACCGAGATATACGATATCTCCATCCATCAACTGACGGGCATATACCGATTCCAATTGATGCTCCCATTGCCATGGATGAACCGGAATGAACATATATCGATCAATCGTGTCAGAACCTGTCTTCCCATCACCCTCCAGAACCTCTTGAAATCGCTGTACATCCTCCCCAGTCAGATGTTGCCCCACCAATTCTTCATAACTATAGCCCGCCGATACAGCGGTCTGAGCGAATTCTTTTTTCACAGCCACCCAGACTAATGAAACTTCCGTGTTAAACTCTGGGCCGTAGGCCAGATTGTCTTTAAGAGAAAATCCCAACCTCGACTTGTAACTCGGGTGGTACAGATGACCATCGGTCATGTGACTTTCGAGCGCATCATAATGCCGATCTTCACTCGGAATGTTCAAGGGTAATATCGCCCGGCACTGGCTGTCCTTTGCCATCGTTTCGAGCAGTTCCTGGATAAAAGCCGTCACATTTGCACCCTTTAATGCGTTCAACACAATTTCCTCCAAAAACAGATCCAGATCGGTGCAGCGGCCCCCTTCCCTTCGAATCGAACCCTTCTTCACCTTCACCCGGCCAAATGAAAACTTCCGCTCCGCTTCACACGTGTACGCCACAGGATTGCCTGACGATGTAAGTCCCTCCGTTCGCCATTCGCTCCCACTTACATGACTGTCCAGAATGCCTTCAAACCACATGGCCTCCAACGCCTGCCGCATAATACGTTCCTGTACACTCACGTAGACTGCTTCTGTCCTGCCGCCTGCTTCAGCCCTGTATCCCACAACTCCCACACACTTCACTCCCTATTCGTTTCATTGGATTGCTCACCGGCACGTAGGCCGGAGTCTGGCTGACCCCTTTTAGACAACTCACCAAATTTTGTTTAGCCAGAAAGGCATCCGTTGTCAGCAGATGTCGCACATATACATTGCCCGTTCGTTCCAGTTCACCTACAAGTGAATTACGTACCTGCTTCCAGAAATGCTCCTCCGGGACGTTCACATCTCGCGCCAGAACATGAATCAGAGACCCCAGATGATTGACGATAAAATAGTACGATGTCCGCGCCCAGGCTTTCTCCCGCGAATAAAATAATAAATCGGACGTTGCACGATCCTGCTCACGGATAAGTTCCTCATCCACACTGACCCCTTCCAGATCGCGGACGATAAAATCCACAGCCAAGCCATCCTTTAATGTCACAAGGGTATTCTGCAAATGGGCTTCAAAATGAATGCCTTTCTCTCCCGCTGCTCGTACAATCGGCAGCAGAGAACATTCCAGATATCGATCCAGCCAACGCTCGGCAATGTCACGTCCACCACCAAGCATCGTCATCAACCTGGAACGCATCCCGGGAAGCGGTGCCTCAACCAGACTGGATAAGACATACGTATTCGCAGGGTCGAACTCAATGGGCCGATAAGCTATCGTAAACAGACTTGTTAACTCTTCATCTTCAAAGGCACAAGTCGCTACACCTGTCTCATACGCAATATGGGTGTGCAGTTCAGCACCAAAACAGTCATGGTGCCTGACGTATCTGGAGGCATCCAGTGTTCTGCGCATCTGCTCAGCACTGTTGGTGCGAATCATGTTGGTGATCTGCATGTTCAGTGACAGCTTGATATTGCAGTTCCATGCGGGAACATAGACCGTACGGACCGAAGAAGTGGGATAGACGGTTGGCCCCGCACTGCCAAGCAGAATCAGTTTTTCATCTCGAATATAAGACTGTACCTCGGTCAACTGTGAAATGTATGCGTATTGCCATGGATGGACGGGCAGCAGCCCATACATTTCACTCTTTTCCTTTAACATCGGCTCCACATGGCTCCGCAGGAGATCATGCAAATCCATTGCCACCTCGTCATCCACCCATTCCTGCACGTAGACATCCTGCCTCACGGCGATATAACAGAGTTGAAACGATGTGCGCAGCTCTGGACTGTACTTCTGAACATCCTGCTCGCTGAAGCCTTTGGAGTTCTTCGGGAATGGATGGAACGGGTGACCATATAACAGTGACTGTTCCGATGTGCGATAATCGTGGATGTCGAGACCAGCGGCTTGTTCGATATACAACGTAAGGTTACCCATACTGTTATCTACCTTTTGTGCAAAATCTCTGGCATACGCTGCCTCGACACGATTCGTATTCTCACCCAATGGATGTACATTCTCCACCTCAAGTGAACTCTTCATTTCCATCGCACTCTTCGGCATTCCATGTTGATCCGAACTCGCTAACTGTTCCTCATCTCCACTTAGCTCAGATGTGATCCAGCGAACCAGATCGCGATATCGCACCGCTTCCCCGCCAGATTCCATGCTGAGATATTCATGCTCCCCCATGGCCGAGTAATAGGATAGCTGTCCTGTCACCGTCACCCCGCTGGCTTGAAAAGCAACCGCGTACGTCAGCGTATTCGGATCGATTCGAATATCGTTTTCCTTCTCAAACGCAAGTTCACGGATGTAACAGTTCAGCAGCAGTTTGCACGAATGTTCATGGGCCTGCCGCTCAGCCTTAGACCGGAGCTTGTTTTCCATCTCGAACAATGATGCCAACCTTCTTTCGGGTTATAAGTAAGACCAGGGGAAGTGTAAGCAGTATGGCGCAGCCAAGGCCAATACAGATCTCTTTGAGCGCTCCCCATTTGGCCATCTCCATAGACGTTCCTGCCCCGGCAAGCCATTGCCACCGCATATCGTAATACAAGGTCATGCCCATCACCGCAAACGAAGAAGCCAGTCGCTCAATCGTGGTCGATAACACTGAACCCTCATGCATATCTTCCTCGGGTAATGCTTGCAGACCAATAGCAGATATACTCATGCCCGATAAGCCAACGCCAATCCCCCGACACGCCATGAGCATACCGATGATCCAGATTGATGCTCCCATGGGCAGAACCGCAAACGATAGAATCGATATGGACACCAGCAACGTGCCCCATGCGATAAATTGTATGGATCGACCACGATCCAGCAAGCTGCCACCGATCCACATGAACAGACTGGTGCAGATCGACAAGGGAATGAACAGGGCACCGGACAGGGCTGGCGACAGGTGGAAGACATCCTGGAACAATAAAGGCAATGCAAAAATCACGCCAAACATGACACAATCCTGAATGGTCGAGATCAATACGGTCAGCGGAAAGACGGCATTACGCCGCAGCAACGGGTACCGGATCAGTGGTTCCTTGCGACCGTTCTCGGTCTGGACAAAACGAATAAGCAACACCAGACCAAGTGCAATCAGCAGCCAAGGTACCCATACCGCCACGGCAGGACTCGCATACAACTGTACGCCCAGACTAAGAGCACCTATCGCACATATCAACAGCATGACACTGGATGGATGCCATTTTTTCCTGCGGGCTGGAATATAAGTTGGAATGACTCGACCACACCCGATGAATGAGAATACAGCCAGCGGCACATTAAGCCAGAACAGCATTTCCAGCCGCCCATACTGAATGATGAAACCACCCAGCGTAGGCCCGGCCGCCGGAGCCAGCATAAGCAGCAAACCCCACGCGCCGGTAATTCGTCCCCTTACCTCTGGTCCATATACATCAAACAGCAGTACAAGTGATAACGGAATCATCAGCCCGGCGGCAACCCCATGCATGAAACGGACCAGCAACAGTACCTCAATCGAGTGATAAAACAACGCACCTGCCACCGAGAACACGCCATAGATGGTGATCCCCAGCATATACGTCTGTTTACGGCCCAGTCGGTCCACGATCAGGGAAGCCAGCGGCATCGTTAACGTCATGGCAAGCATGTACAGCGCGATGATCCATCCGCCTGCTGTGGTAGAGATCTGATAGTATTGCACAAAATAAGGCAGCAGCAGGTTAAATGCACTGTTGGTCAGCACCATCGAAAAAGCACCGAGCAGAATCGCGAATAATACGGCATGCCTCTTCATCAGGGACAGCTTCAGCATGCCGCCGTTACTAGGGCAATCGCTTTAGCTACCGATTTTTCAAAGATCGCCAGGATCGCGCCCGATTCTTGCTCCGTAATATTCAGTGGCGGCAGAAAACGAACAACCGCTGAATGACGCCCGCCCAGTTCCACAATTAATCCATTCTTGAAACATTCACGCTGAATAGACTCAGCAAGTGCACCATTAGGCAGATAATGTCCCAGACGATCCTTGCGTCCTGCGGGATCAACCATCTCAACACCAATCATCAACCCTCTGCCACGCACATCACCAATCTCTGCATATCGCTCTTTTAATGCATTCAGTTGATTCATGAACTGCTCACTGCGCAGATGTACATTGTGTAGAACATCCTGTTCCCGGATATAACGAAGTGTGGCAAGTCCTGCAGCCATGGCCAGCTGATTGCCACGGAACGTACCTGTGTGAGCGCCAGGCTGCCATTGATCCAGCTCTTCCCGGTAGATGACAACAGACATTGGCAGACTTCCCCCAACCGCTTTGGAGCAGATGATTACATCGGGTATGATTCCAGCATGTTCAAATGAAAACATTCGTCCTGTCCGTCCAATGCCGGTCTGCACTTCGTCAATAATGAGCGGAATGCTTCGCTCTGCTGTGATTCGGCGCAGCTCCCTCAGCCATTCGATATCCGCAGGAATCGCTCCGCCTTCGCCCTGAACGGTCTCCACAATGACCCCGCATGGTGCGGCAATACCGCTCTCGCAATCATCGAGCAAATTCTCGATATACTGGGAACTTAACCGGGCAGTCATGCCCTCACCAACACCAAATGGGCAGCGGTATTCATAAGGAAACGGCAGGAAATGTACATCCGGCAGCAGGCTTTGCAGGTGCTGTTTCTTGCTTAGGTTGCCACTCATCGACATCGTCGCTTGTGTAGAACCGTGATAACCGCCCTGAAAGGCAAGAATGGATTTGCCACCTGTGGCATGTTTGACCAGCTTAATAGCTGCTTCTACTGCATCGGCCCCCGTTGGACCACAGAACTGGATTTTGGCTTTATCCCGCATCTCTGCCGGAAGAATGGAGAACAGTTCTTGCATATAGGAAAGCTTCAGCGGGGTTGCCAGATCCAGTGTATGTAGCGGTATCTGCTGATCCAGGACATCGCGGATGGCGTTGACCACTGTGTCATGGTTATGCCCCAGCGCCAATGTTCCTGCACCCGCCAGGCAGTCGTAGAATACGCGGCCTTCCGTATCGGTAATTTTCACCCCATGGGCCTTGCTAATGACAAGTGGGAAATGTCTGGGGTACGATCTTGCATTGGATTCCTTCTCATTTTGCATCTTCAGATATTCCGTCTGCACTTCTACTGACATAGCCCTTTAACGCTCCTTATAATCGATTCAGGCTGAACCTGCTGCCCGTGATTCATGTTCTTCATTTTGCGTGTGACATGATATTGGTTCAAAATCATGGTAAGGTCCGAATTATAAATGATGGTATCCGTCATATATGTCATCTATACGTTGTTATATGTTATTTATCTTATGTTCAAGTTGCTCCTGACACAGGTATTCCAGATATAACCGAACCACATCACGAGTTGTCCCACCATGGGGAAAGACGTGGTGTGTCAGATCTGGCAAAGCGTTCACTTCCAGAATGCCCCCCTGATCTTCCGAGATCGGCGTACGGATATCACAACAACGAACATCGACCCCCGCTACATCGATCTGAAGAGTTTTGGCCGCTTGAACGATCATTCGCGCATTCTCAGGATGAATAATTTCAGTACAATCCTTGTAGAATTCACTGATTTTTCCGGCGGCTGAGTTACGGAGATCATATAGCTCGATTTCTTTTCCGGCGGCAGGAACTTCATCCCGTGTTATCCCTTGTGCACGCAATACCTCCAGCAGTCGTTCCGCTTCTGCATTAACCTCGGGAAACGTTTCATACACGCCAATGGACGTCATCTTCATTCGTTCCTGATTCAACTGCTCAATTAACGCTCGAACGGTTGAAGTCCCGTCTCCCTCGACATAGACAGGTCGATACTCATTCACAGCCGCCACTTCGCCGTTAATGATCAGCACTCTGTAATCGATCCCGGTCACATATTGCTGCAACATAATGCTGCTGCCGTGGACACTCGCAAGATGAATGGCTGCCTCCAGTTCATCTTGGGTACGCACATCCAGCGTCACACCCATGCTGCTGCTTGCATCCAGCGGTTTCACTACAATGGAGCCATGCTTGTGCAAAAATGTAGTTGCATCACTCCCCATCTCCGGGATCACGATAAATGATGGCACAGGCATTCCCTGTTCATGCAACAACATATTACATGCCTGCTTGTTCTTCGCCAGTAAACCGGCAATTAACGGCAGACGATGAGATCTGGTTTTGTTAATGATGATCTGCTTATCCCCTACAGACAGCTTCAGAAAATCTTCGCATCCCTCAAGAAGTGGCTCACAGGTGATGCCCATTTCTCTCGCTTTGCTTATAATGAGTCGGTTTTGCAGATTATGAATCCCTTTCGGAAACACTGAAAATCCTCCTCGATCGAATGAAGGTACTCGCTCCTATATAAGTTGAATTAAAGATTATTTACACGGACACTACAATGACAGAACAACCTTCCAAGCGCTGTTATCCCCAGATTTTTTTGATTCCCTTTTCTCAAGGGGAAAATCCGGCGAAGCTTATGCTTACGAAGCATCTTTCTTGCAGAAAGCTTTTAGCTCTGCTTCTTCAGATCTGTTCTGCCCCCTCCGTTAACGTGTGAAATTTGAATTAAACTTATATAGCTCATACTTCATCAATTTTTTTTGCGAAACTATATTGATAATGATTATCAATATCATATAAAATCTATTTTATGGCAATTCGTTCTTTGTTGTCAATAATAAACTTTTAAGGAAAAAATAAGTTTGTTTTTGGCTTAGGTTTGTGTCGGCGTGGTTTGGTTACATTCGAATAACAGTGACAACAAACAGGGCAAGCTCTGGATCAGGATGAAAAGAGCTTGCCTGTTCGTGTTATCTGCATTGAAAGCAGCAGAGTTGACGTGGAGGGTTGAAAAATAAGGATATAACTTGAATTATTGGTTGATTCATTATCGAAGTAATTGTGGAGCACGTAACGAAATACTTAATCGTTTAAATTGAGACAGGTCGGACAGTAACTCTCGAGATCATCTGCAACTTGATAGTAAAAGCAACAGGTTTTGCGCACACGAATCGGCGTATCCAGACTGCGGTTACTCTCTTGGAACTGTTGAATGTTTCGGCGGATTTTGGCCCTCAAGCCAGCTGAGTGTAACGCTGTTCTCCCTTCAGCTTCCTCCCTCTCCCATGTGGAATACAGGTTGGTGTGCCAAACAGTGGATCAACCGCAATCTCACACTCCATCTGGAAGACCTTACGGACCATCTCCTGAGTAACAATATCTTCGGGTTTACCCTCCGCGTAGATGGACTTGTTGTGAACAGCCACAATGTGATGTGCATAACGACATGCCAGATTCAGATCATGAAGTACCATAACAATGGTGCGTCCTTCCCGTTCATTCAGCTCAAACAACAGATCGAGGATATCAATCTGATGTGTCATATCGAGATAGGTTGTAGGTTCATCCAGCAGCAGCGTTTCGGTGCCCTGCGCGAGGGTCATCGCAATCCAGGCACGCTGACGCTGTCCACCGGATAAGGCATCCACAGGCCGATCCGCAAGTTCTGTCAGATGTGTAGACTCCAGTGCCAGCTTGACCATACGCTCGTCCTCTCGTGACCATTGCTTCAGCCACGTTTGATGCGGATAACGTCCTTGCTTGACCAGCTGGTTCACCGTCAGACCTTCCGGAGCAGTCGGACCCTGTGGCAGGATGGACATGCGTCTTGAAATCTCCTTGGTCGGCAGCTTTGCAATCTCTTCGCCATCCAGCAGCACCGAACCTGAGCTGGACTTCAGCAAACGGGCCATCGTGCGTAACAACGTGGATTTGCCACAACCGTTACTTCCAATCAGGACGGTAATCTGTCCCTTGGGAATGGTCAGGTTCAAATTTTCAATAATGGGCTCTGCTCCGTAGGAGATCGTCAGCTCCTTGGCTTCCAGAATACTCACATCCCTCTCCTCCTCAAAACTGATTTCGATTCTTGAACAACAAATATAAGAAAAATGGTGCACCTACACCTGCGGTAAATACCCCTGCGGGAACGTCAAGCGGTAGAAAGGCCGTACGGGCTATGAGATCTGCGGCAAATACAAGCAGAGCACCAACCAGTCCAGACACGATCAGCATACTGCCAAACATCCGTCCAACCAACTTCCGGGCAATATGTGGAGCGATCAGACCAACAAAACCAATGGTTCCGGCAACCGCAACGGCGATTCCTGCCAGCAGTACACTGCATAACAGCAATGCAGAACGATGCCACTGTACCGTTACACCCAGCCCTGTCGCCAGATCATCTCCAAACTCCTGTGCATTCAAGCTGCGGGCGAACCAGATCGCCAGAGGAACAACAATAATGATAACCGGGAGTATGGTTCGAACATCGGTCCACGATGCTCCGTACACACTGCCAGTCAGCCAGATATAGGCTTGACCTGCCGTGTAGAACGGACTCAGGATCAACATGAAGGTTGTTCCAGCTCCGGTAATGGCTGACACTCCAATCCCGATCAGCACCAGGCGGATCGGACTGACTCCTTTTTTCCAAGCAAGTACGTAGATGATCAATGCCGTCAGAAGCGCACCAACAATGGCGAACAGTGGTAACAACTTGATGCTTACCGCTCCGCCCAGCAGTGTAACAAAACCTACAGCCGCAACAGCGGCACCGCCAGTGATACCGATGACATCCGGTGAGGCCAGCGGGTTACGGATAATACCTTGCAGGAGCGCACCTGACATACCAAGGGCTGCACCTACGAGCAGGGATAATAACACTCGTGGCAGTCTCAAGGTCAGCACGACGAAGTCATGCTCTCCTTCATTCAGACCCCATATCGTTCGGAGCACATCGAGCGGAGAAATAAAGTCACTGCCCACACTCGTACCAACAACTCCTGCCACCAGGAACAGAAGGATACATATGCCGATGACAACCAGTGATTTTTGTTCCATTTGTACTGAGACGGTGTCTTTTTTGTTGCGGAAAGTCAACATCTTCCTCATATCTTCGTCACCCCCTTGCGGGCAATGTACACGAAGAAAGGTCCGCCAATCAGTGCAGTCATGACACCAAGTGGAACTTCCTGCGGCATGATCACCAGCCGTGCAATCACATCCGCGGACAGCAGCAGAATCGCTCCCCCTACAATAGAATAAGGAACGAGCCAGCGGTAATCGTTGCCTACAAGTGCTCGCATGATATGCGGGACAACCAGACCAACAAGACCGATTGAGCCGGCTACGGCAACTGAACCACCTGCCAGCAACACAGTAACAATTCCCATGAGTACTTTGACCAGCAGTACATTCTGCCCCATGCCTTTGGCGATATCATCACCCGTCAAGAGCAGATTGATCGCTCTGCCCATGAACAGAGAGACAATAGCTGCGGCTGTCATGTAGGGCAGTACAGGATATAACATATCCAATGTCCGCCCGCTAACTGAACCGGCAAGCCAGAACAGCACATCCTGCAATCCGGTTCCATCCAACACGAGAATGGCCTGTGTGAACGAGGCAAACAACGCTGAGATTGCAGTCCCCGCCAGTACAATTTTGATCGGTGTCAGGCCATCACGACCGAGGGAACCCAGCGCATATACAATCGCCGCGGCAACCGCAGCCCCGGCAAAACCAAACCACATCATCGTGGTGAGCGAAGATACGGACAATACAACAATGGCAATAACAATAAAAAAGATCGCACCGGCATTAATTCCGAATACACTTGGTGATGCAAGCGGGTTACGTGTCAATGCCTGCATCAGTCCACCCGCCACGGCCAAACTTGCACCAACGACAGCGGCAATAATTGTACGTGGCAACCGCTCCGTCAGCAGAACCACATGTTCCACCGAACTCTCGTCATAGAATTGCAGTGCATCCCATGCCATCTGAAACGTGATATGCGTACGCCCCAGAATCATACTGGCTAGGCAAGCAAGTAGAAGTAATATGAATAAACCAGCCAATCCATAGATCCTGGCGCTTGCCTTTGTAAATAGGGGAAACATATTCTCACTCTTTCATCTGTAAAATGAAAAGGACCTGCCTGCCCATACACTTCGTTAACGAATGTCCTGGTGCATGGCAGGTCCTGCTCCTGTTAATTAGTTCAGGTTGAACTGCTTATATAGATCGTCCAGCATCATGTTGGCCGATGTGTATCCACCTGCCATGTTCCAGGCCACTTCATCGACCTGAATCAATTGGTTGTTCTTGACTGCATCGAGGTTTTTCCACAGCGGACTGCTTGTCCAATCATCATAATTTTTCTGAATCGCATCGGTTTCGGTGCCTGAATTGAAGTTAAAGATCATGTCTGCATTCATATCGGGAATGTTCTCTTTGGAAGTTAATTCAACTCCCCATGTGTCTGCATCATGTCCAGCCGGTCTGGTGAATCCGAGCTCATTCAGAATTTTACCTGCATAACCCATGTAGAAAATGCGAACCTGATCAGCTCTAAAGTTCGTAATGGTTGCTTCAATTGGCAGACGATCACCCATTTTCTCTTTGAAATCGGCTACACGGGCATCCCAATCAGATAACAGTTTATCCGACTGCTCAACCATATTCATCGCTTCACCCGCTATTTTCACCGTTTCTTTCCAATCAAACAGGGTCTCCGTCACAACCGTTGGTGCGATCTGGGACAATTGCTCATAGATCTCTTCGTGTCTGATCTTCGTAGCAATAATCAAGTCCGGTTTCAACTTGTTGATCTCTTCCAGATTGGGCTGGGATTCCTGTCCTACTTGTGGAACTCCATTCAGATCTGCTCTCAGATATTCATAGACTGGCTGCTGAACCCATGATTCAACCACGCCTGTTGGTTTCACGCCCAGTGCAACGACTACATCATTTGCACCTTGGAACAGTGTAACAATCTTTTGCGGAGTTCCCTTTATTGTGGTTTCGCCCATGGCATGTTTGATCACTCGGGTCTGATCTTCAGTTGCACTGGCTGCTTTATCACTTTCATTATTGCTGTCATTGCTGCTTGCAGCTTGGCTGGACGTATTCGTTGTCTCTGTACTTCCACCCGAAGCACAACCAGCAAGTAGCGAAATCATCAGAATAAGCGCTGCATAAATGTATAGCTTTTTCTTTACTTTATACATGTAACCTGTCTCCCCTTTTTCTTCTAAATGATATTGAATCTCATTATCAATTGTATTGTAATGGAGAAGAAACCATTATACAAGCATTTTATTTGGAAAACCTTCACACGATTTGTCGAACTTTATAACTTCTTAAAACAACAATAAATAGATAAATATAAGCTAAACCTATATAATATATGTCGATACAATGCACTCACTCATATGCCATATATGTAATTTTTATCTCACCTGCTAAATATGCAAATCTCTCTTCTTACTTTTAGCTTCATCTAATACATGTCCTTTATGCTGGTGGATTATTATTCATTCAGATGCATTCAACCAAGGATTTTACTGTAAAACAATTCCTGTAATTTCTTGTCGCACTATGTTAGATTATCCATTGGAATAAAATCACATCTATAGATAGGGGATATTAACACGTGAAGAAATCATGGGTACTATCAATCATTATGAGTTTTGTTTTGCTTGGCGGGGTATTTGTACCTACAGGGTCCTATGCCTCTGCTGCGGATGACTCAACCACTACATATTCGGAAGACGAATACTATGAAGAAGTTGACACGTCAGAACAAGAACCGATCCCTACAGTTGAAGAAGAAGATTTCCTCAACTACCTGGATCAGTTGGATCTCGCAGCAGTATATGAGGAGAAAGCTTTTAATGCTTTAGGAGGTGGATTCTACATTACATCGTCCAATCGCAAGTCCGTGTTCCTGAAACTGACCAACACAGCGATTCCTAACTACACCAAATATGTATCCAAGCTGAAGCTGATTAAACCGCAAACTACAGAGTTGCAAAAAATCCATGCCAATCTGATCAAAGGTAGCTACACACAGCTGGAAGGATTCCAACTCGCCAAAAAAGCGGTCTCCAAAACTACGGTAAACAGCGCTGTCCTGAAACAAGCCAACGCCAAAATTGCTGCCGGCAAGAAAAATATTGAGAAGTACCAAAAAGAACTGTCTGCCTACGCGAATAATCTTGGATATGATTTTTAAAAAACAATTTTGCAATTTCAGGAAAAAAAGTGTTTTCTTTTGCTGAGTTAGTTCGTATAATAGCACTATAATCAAAAGGCTATGCTGCCGAAAGGTACAACCTCGTGAACAATAGAGGTTGTGCCTTTTTTGCGTTTAATGGCCACATTGATCTGAATTTTATCATCTGACGAGGAGTGATTTACATGATTCTTGAAGCCATTTACCATCGCCCCAAACTCAATTGGTCTTATGCTTATAATCGTTCGACCATGCATTTGCGACTTCGTTCCAAACGTGGTGACCTGGATGCAGTGATCGCTATAACCGGGGACAAATATGCCTGGGATCGGACGATCACACATATCCCCATGCGCATCTTTGCCCGGGATGAAATGTTCGATTATTGGGAAGCCGAGACCTCACCTCCCTATCGCAGATTACGGTATGGCTTCCAACTGATTCAGGGAGAGGAATCAGTATGGATGACAGAGCGCGGATTTGAGCAGGCGCTGCCTGATCATCCACTTGAATTCTTTGATTTTCCATTTATGAATCCGGTCGACATTTTTGAACCGCCTGCCTGGGTGAAGGACGCCGTGTTTTATCAGATTTTCCCGGAACGTTATGCCAATGGCGATCCTTCTATCAGTCCCAACCATGCTGAACCCTGGGGAGGGGAGCCCACACCAGTGAACTTCTTTGGCGGCGATCTGCAAGGTGTGCTTGATCATCTGGATCATATAAGTCAGCTTGGCATCAATGCCATCTACTTCTGTCCCCTGTTCGAGGCCACTACGAATCACAAATACAATACAGGCGATTACATGAAGGTTGACCCTCACTTTGGGACCAATGAACAGTTCAAGACCTTCGTGGATGCCTGTCATCAGCGCGGCATACGCGTTGTTCTGGATGCAGTGTTCAATCATTCCGGCAGAGAGTTCCCTCCTTTTGTGGATGTCATGAAGAATGGAGCCGCTTCCCCCTACGCAGACTGGTTCTATATCAAAGATTGGCCGCCGCGTGTGGAGGATGGCATACCCACTTATGATACCTTTGCCTTTGAACCGCTTATGCCGAAGCTGAATACGGAACACCCAGAAGTCAAGGCATACCTGCTGGAGGTCGGACGGTTCTGGATTGAGGAGATGAACATTGACGGATGGAGGCTTGATGTAGCCAACGAGGTGGATCATCAGTTCTGGCGCGAATTCCGTCAGACGGTAAAAGCCATCAAACCTGATGCCTATCTGCTCGGTGAGATCTGGCATGATTCGCTCATGTGGCTACAGGGAGACCAGTTCGATGCCGTGATGAATTATCCCTTTACCAATTCGGTATTGGACTATGCGGTACATGGCAAGCTTGATGGACTCGGCTTCGCGAATGAGATCGGCAAACTGCTCGCAGCCTATTCACAGCCTGTAACGGAAGTAGCGTTCAACCTGCTCGGAAGTCATGATACACCCAGACTGCTGACCTTGTGTGATGGAGACGAGCGCAAGATGAAACTTGCCGTTACATTACTGCTTACGTATCCAGGTGTGCCATGTATCTATTATGGAGACGAAGTGGGTCTTGACGGGGGATATGATCCGGGTTGCCGCAAATGTATGGAATGGGATGAGACCAAGCAGAATCGAGAACTTCTGGAGTTCTTCACCCGTAGCATCGCCCTTCGCAAACAGCACCCGGCGCTACGCAGCACGGAGCTGAAGATTGTATATGCAAAAGCCGGAGACCCTTGTCTTGCCATCGAACGATTGGATTCGCATACGGGTGAGCGCATGCTTCTTGTGCTGAATGCGGGTGATGAGCCGTGTACCCTTGAACTCCCTTTGGCGGATCGTAACGTTTGGCGAAATCTGTATACATCAAACACTGCGGAAGCTCGGCAAAACAAACTGACCCTTGAGCTGGAAGCATACGGATTCTCCCTGATGCAACTTGAGGTGAAACAACCAGCTGAGGCCTGAGATAAATACAGCTAACAAGGGGAAATAACTTCAAAGAGGCTGTCCTCCAGGTCATATTAACGACCGGGAACAGCCTCTTCTACATCTTATGCGTCATATTCTAACGAACCCAGCACAGGTTATTTGCTTCATTATAAGCGGGTTCACTACTCTCGCGCTTGATACGCTTTGGTGGCATCGACCTATTTCCCAGCCGGAGCGAAGGATATCGAAGTCATCGGTTTTCGTATTTTCTTCATTCTTGAACTTACGAGTGCTTCCTGTGTAATTACGATTTTCTGCGGAATCTTGTATGAAGGCAGCTTGTCCCGACAATATTCCCAGATGGATCGCCGCAGATCGGTAAGCGTACACTCGGCAGCCAGCCGCACGGTAACCTTCACCCTCTGACCCGTGATATCACTATGCTCTCCCGAAACGACGGCGGCTTCAATACACTCCATCTCTTCCAGAACACCCTCGACTTCGGCAGGATACACTTTCCGTCCCCCCACATTAATGATCTCCGAACGACGTCCCAGAATACGAATGTATCCCTGTTCCAGCACGGCTTCATCTCCTGTTCGCAGCCACCCGTCCTCTGTAAAAGGTGATGGTGCATTCAGATAACCAATCATCGCTGTTGCTGTACGAATCTGCAATTCTCCTTCCACCACCCGGTACTTGACCTCTTCATCTTGAATGGAGAACAGCAGAGAACCTGGTTCTTTGGAGCGGGTTGGCAGAATACCAAGTTCAGACATACCGTAGGCCTGTATCGTCCTGATCTGTGGAAATCTCCGGTTCCAGGCTGCCAGTACGGACTCAGGCATCACTTCCGATCCGTATGATACTACCTCGAGACTGGACAGGTCATACCCTTCATCGTTTCTGCCCAACAGCAACAGATTCATGAATGTTGGGGAGACCGGCAGTGCCTGCACACGAAACTTCTCAATCGTCCGGCACACTTCTTCGGGAGATCGATCCGCAATGATACACAGACATCCCCCACTGGAGAGGGATTGCAGCATGGTATTCACACCGCCGATATGATCAAACATCATGAATGGAATCGTTCGCAAGGGTCGAATATGCCGGCGAAAACGATGTAACAGCCGATCTGCACGATGCACAGTCGCTTTACTCACTCCAGTTGATCCAGATGAAAAGAGTACCAGTCCACCTACGCCCTCCTGTGCCAGCGAGGATAACAACACTGGAACCTCTCCGGAGCATTCCTGCGTTTGCCGAATGCACAACTTGCCTTCTTCAATGCATAAACGCCATTTCACCTGTGCCAGCTTCATGTATTCCTGTCGTTTGGCTTCAACCAGGTACCGATCCATGGGAAGTACGATGCAGCCTTGTCCAAGCAAAGCAATCAATGCTGCCGCGGCATAGGGGGAATAGTCTTCCTCCAGCGTTACGAGCTGCCCAGACAGCCCTTCTGTCGTAATCCACTCACTCATGATGCCAACCTGTTCCAGCAGCCACTGATAACTGTACTCCTGATCCTTCCAGATCAGTGCAGGATGCTGTCCCTGTTCCGCGAATCGTTCAATCAAGAATGGGTTCAACATCTTGCATCCTCCTCACGGGCAGGCGACCATTGCTGTGCGAGATAATTGACAAGTGAGCCTACAGTCCGATAGGGACTTTCCGGCATGGAAGCAGCAGCTATTTCCGACAGTGCAGCTCCCATGCCTGTACCCCATCGTTCTTCGATTCCCTGCTCCACCACAGCAAGCAATGACACCAGTTCCAGCGAATCCAGTTGCCCATTTCGTCCGTATAGTGGAGCATTACCACCCTCACCAAGCGGAATTGATGTATTATGGTATGCATTTAACTCCTGGCAGCTATCCAGCACGATACGAAGCAAAGCCTCCCTGTGTTCTTGTCCAACCCTTGGCACGATCTGACGTTGAAAGCAATCTGCCTGAGGTATGGACTGCCGAAGCGACTCATACCATTGCCATTCATCCGTGACCAACATTTTAATGACACCTGTCAGCTGTACTTTCCAGTGCTTTCGGTGCTTCATCCGGCTTACCTGCAGCATATTGTACGCCTTCTCCCACCGTGCAATGATGTCGCTGAATTCTCTTGCATATTGATCAAGTGGAGAACCCAGCCATAACGCAGACTCCTGAAGAAGATCTCGAAGAAAATACCGGCTCCATCGCATATCAAACAACAGACTTGATACCAGCATCTCATTGATTTGATCCCCTTCATTCCCCCCATGCAACGCATCTAAGAGCTGTAGAGACACCGCATGTCCAAAATGATAATTCCGCTCTCCCTGTGTAATCATCCGCCCAGCCAGAAATTCTTCAATCTGCGTTATTAACGCCTGATTTAACATATCGCGATAACCCGCTGAATCAAGCTTCACCGTCGCCCGGACGTCCATGGTGCCAAACGTTCGGAGTTCTTCTTTGCGCTTCGCCTGAGCAAGCTCGGGTATGCTCTGGTTTCCTTTCCAGAAATCATGAAAGGCTCTTTGAGCAACCTTCCCCTTGTACTTGGAGGGCACGGGATCATAGACATGAACATGCTCCTCTTCCAGACCGTACACGGCAATCCAATGGTCTACCAGATGTAGTCGGGAGCCTTGCTTCACGTGTTTGCGAATGTACTCGGGATTCTGATAATCCTCACAATAAGGCAGATGATAACTGGTTCCTGTAGCCAAAAAAAGCCCACCTTCGCCGATATGTTGCCTGATCTCCGCCTTGCCTTCCTCGAAGCTGTCCAGCTGCCGCTGACCATACATCTCCCAGATCGGCTCTACATAACCCAGTTTGTGAAAGTAAGGCTTCACCAGTCCGTGATCCCCGCACGAAGGAAGGCTGTACAACCGACTTGCCGCCAGCAGTGCAAGACTTGTGATGGATCCTTGTCGATGGAGCACTTCATGAATCAGAGGGAAATTGCAGGGATAATAATAGGGAATGTCCAGCACTGGAGCGAATGAAGGAATGATCATTTTGGGCCTCCTGTTCCCGTTTTGGCAGACATACTGCCCCAGGATTGGATTAGGTAATGCACACTCATATCTTCTGTCGCTCGAAATACCCGGTTGGCAATATATTTGCCATCCACATCGGTCTCGAAACGACGGAAACCACGTGTAAATCGGAAGGAGAACCCACTATCGCGCGGGACTCGGTAACAACCTTCATATCGACCTTTACCGGAACGGACAAGCTTCATGCCCATGCCGCCATAGATCGTTTCCCCCGAATCTTCGTCGGGAGCTACCTCTGCGTGAATGCAGACCTCAACATGCGTAGATAATTCAGCAATGACCGTATAGATGCGTGTGGTTGACAGTTCTCCCACAGTCAGCGTAATGGATGCACTTCCAATACCTACAGGCATCAGCTCTCCGCTCGAACGAACCTGAATTACATCCGGGTCACTTGAAGTATAATTGCCATGCAGCAGGCTCTGAACCAATCCGCTGTCATAGTGCATTTGTGCATTGATACACACGGTCATTCCACCCTGTAGTCCGATGACGTCCCTTCCAAGCAGTTGGAGCGAGGTGGGTTTACCAATGTGGCCGAACATGTATAATAACGGGAGATGAACGCGTGCTCCCCAGTCACCTTCCTGATGACAAGCACCCGGCTGTTCCAGAAATGCCAATTCCTCACCCGATCTGACACCACGTTCAAGTAATTGATGAGCTACCCTTCTGACTTGGGACGGCAGAAACAGACCTTCCATATCTCCAATATCCATCCACATTTGAACGGTGGATACATCTTCTGGCAAGTGATACATGTTTTCTTCCAACAGCCCGCTTTCCGATGTTTCGTCCAGCTGCACATCCACATAAAATGGCGACATCATGATCAGTTTTCCAAAAACATCCGGATGTCGCATCCCCATGTGCAATGTACAAAGTGCTGCGGCAGATGAACCCAACAACCCGGTATTCTCCTTGTCTGGCAGCGTCCGGTATCGATGATCAATGATCGGCTTGAGTTCATGAATGATGAAATGCTCATAGGCAATGCCTGAACAACCCACACTCACGGCCTCTCTCTCCGGAGCGATGAAGTGATAGAATTCGTTGTGTGTGACTGGACGGACATGCGTAATGCCGACAATAATCAGGGATTCAATCTGCCCGGAGGAAATAAGACCGTCTGCTGCCTGGTCCATATTCCATGTTTCATTGCCTGGCCCGGATGGACCAAAAGCCCGCTGCCCTGCATGAACGTACAGAACTGGATAATGCCGAGCTGTCTGCTCATGATAACCGGGCGGGAGATACACATAAATGTTGCGGGTATTGCCCAGCCGCGATGCCTGAATGCCTTCCAAACATTCAATGACAGAATGGGTACTCAACGATCATCAACCGCCTCTCTTCTCCCGATTCGACTGCATCATACAAATAACCCCGCCTCAGAAGAGACGGGGTTGTCCCAGAACACATGGAAGTGTCCCGGGATACATAGCCCTTATATTGTGATTCTGCGAATAGTTTAAATCCCCGGACATGCTTTTGTAAACATAAAAATAGAAAATAAATGCTCCCAAAAAAGTTATTGACATAAGATCCAATATTTCTTACGATAACGTTGTGATCATAACTCGAGGGCCATGCTTTTAAACCATAGCGGTTTAGGACAACCCCGGTAACTCCCGAAGGAGATGCCGGGGTTGTTGGCGTGTCAAAAGGAGGGAAGTCCTTAATCCGCTGCGTATCATTCCGTTGTATTGAAAGCGCTATTATTCAAGATCCAGGTTGGTTGTTTATCTAAACTACTACATTCACGAGAAGGGTGGATTACTATGTTTCAAATGGCCAAACGCGTACTCCTCAGCACAACACTGACACTCAGTTTACTTGCAGGGGGTGCACTTCCCTATCTGCCTGCTTCCGCGATCTATGCCGATGCGGATACCGCGGTTACCAACAAGCAGAACTTTAGTACAGACGTCATCTATCAGATCTTTACGGACCGCTTCCTGGACGGCAATCCTTCCAACAATCCCACCGGAGCTGCCTACGATGCCACTTGTAGCAACCTGAAGTTGTATTGCGGCGGCGACTGGCAGGGTCTGATCAACAAAATCAACGATAACTATTTCAGCGATCTGGGCGTTACGGCATTGTGGATCTCCCAACCGGTTGAGAATATCTTCGCCACGATCAACTATGGCGGTGTGATCAACACGGCGTATCATGGCTACTGGGCACGTGATTTCAAGAAAACCAATCCTTACTTCGGAACCATGGCTGATTTTCAAAATCTGATTTCCACTGCTCATGCGAAAGGCATCAAGATCGTCATTGACTTTGCCCCAAACCATACGTCTCCTGCCATGGAAACCGATACATCCTTTGCCGAGAATGGCAAGTTGTACGATAACGGTAATCTGGTTGGCGGATACACGAATGATACGAATGGCTATTTCCATCACAACGGCGGCTCCGATTTTTCCTCCCTGGAGAATGGTATCTACAAAAACCTCTACGATCTGGCAGACCTGAATCACAATAACAGTACTATTGACCAATATTTCAAAGACGCAATCAAACTATGGCTTGATATGGGTGTGGATGGCATCCGTGTTGACGCGGTGAAACATATGCCTCTCGGCTGGCAAAAGAGCTGGATGTCCTCCATCTATGCACACAAACCTGTATTCACCTTTGGTGAATGGTTCCTGGGATCTGCCGCATCCGATGCGGATAACACGGAATTTGCCAATGAATCCGGGATGAGCCTGCTTGATTTCCGCTTTAACTCTGCCGTACGTAATGTCTTCCGGGACAACACATCCAACATGTATGCCCTTGATTCGATGATTACAGGCACAGCGGCAGATTACAATCAGGTGAATGACCAAGTTACGTTCATCGACAACCATGATATGGATCGCTTCAAAACAAGTGCCGTGAACAACCGTCGTCTGGAACAGGCGCTGGCCTTCACGCTGACTTCACGCGGTGTACCTGCCATCTACTATGGTACCGAACAGTATCTGACAGGTAACGGGGACCCTGACAACCGGGCCAAAATGCCTTCTTTCTCCAAAACAACAACGGCCTTCAACGTGATCAGCAAGCTGGCTCCTCTTCGCAAATCCAATCCGGCGATCGCCTACGGCTCCACTCAGCAACGCTGGATCAATAATGATGTGTATATCTATGAGCGCAAATTCGGCAAAAGTGTAGCTGTTGTTGCGGTGAACCGTAATCTCTCCACATCAGCGAGCATTGCGAACCTAAGCACTTCGCTGCCAACAGGCAACTACACCGATGTACTGGGCGGCGCACTGAACGGTAATAACATCACTTCCACCAATGGCACCGTCTCTTCATTCACCCTGGCTGCCGGAGCAACCGCGGTATGGCAATATACAACGAGCGAAACAACACCAACCATCGGACACGTGGGTCCTGTCATGGGCAAACCGGGTAATGTTGTTACGATTAGTGGACGTGGATTCGGTTCCACCAAAGGCACCGTATACTTCGGTACATCAGCCGTTACCGGTGCGGCCATCACATCCTGGGAAGATACGCAAATCAAAGTAACCATTCCAGCTGTTGCAGCAGGCAATTATGCTGTAAAAGTAGCTGCGAATGGCGTCAACAGTAATGCGTATAACAACTTCACCATCCTTACGGGTGATCAGGTCACGGTACGATTCGTCATTAACAATGCTTCCACCACACTGGGTCAGAACATCTACCTGACAGGTAACGTGGCAGAACTCGGCAACTGGAGTACGGGTACAACAGCCATTGGACCTGCATTCAATCAAGTTATCCACGCCTATCCAACTTGGTACTATGATGTGAGCGTGCCTGCCGGGAAACAACTGGAGTTCAAATTCTTCAAGAAAAATGGGGCAACCATTACGTGGGAAGGTGGTTCCAACCACACGTTTACCACACCAACCAGCGGTACAGCAACTGTAAATGTAAACTGGCAATAGCATACTCAGTCCACAAGGTAACCCGGAGTTACGCTAACGCAGCGTATGCTCCGGGTTTTGCTGTACTTAACTTTATTGATAGGTTCGGATCGACTTCAATGTTGTGGCTGCCAGAATACCCGTCGCCAGCAGCAATATACCCACACCTTGCAGCACAGAAGCTGCTCCCCATTGATCTGCCAGTACGGAGACAACCGTCAATCCCAGAATAGGCGCTGTACTGGTGATTGTTCCAACCACACCATAGACTCTTCCTTGCAGCTCGTCCGGAACGGCTGTCCTCAGCATAATCTGGGTGAGCATTGTACAGCAGGCAAACATCGCACCTCCGCCCACGATTAACGGCAACGCCATGATTGGCGAGGATACATTCGCCAAAAGAATGTAGAGTGGTCCTAATACAATCAGACCGATAAATACCCATCTCCCTCTTCGCTTCAATCGTTTCCCCGAAGCAATCAGAATTGCAGAGCCAATCATATATCCAAGTGGAATACAGGTTTCAATTAATCCAAACTGTACCGGATTCGCCTCCCATACGTTTACCGCCATTACTTGAACCAGCATCATGGCCGACATGAAAAACAAGATCAGCACCGGATTGAGCAATACAATGGATCGAATCAGACGATTCCGATAGATATAACCAAACGAACTGCGCCATTCCTGAGCAAATGTGGTCTGCTGATTAACGGATCGCTGTACCTCTGGAAACCGCCCCGCCATCAGCACACAGATTGCGGACAACAGAAAGGTTGCCCCCGTGATTAATATGGCAACGAATCCCCCAAATGCAGCAACAGCAACTCCCGCCGCGGCTAGTCCGCTGATTCGGGCAAGATTATCCACCATATGAATGGTTCCGGTTGCTTGTTGAATATGTTCCCTGCCTACCATACTGGCTACTGAGGCGTGGAATGCAGGTGCCTGAAACAGACTTGAAAACATGGAGAGTGCGAGCAACAGCAGTACCACCGGAAACGGTGCATGCCAACCGAATAAGCTAATCGCAATCAGCACAGCCATCACACCGCGAAAGACATCCGAAGCCAGCATCAGCTTCCTGCGATCCAATCGATCTGCGACCGTACCTGCCACCGATCCAAATAAAAAACTGACGGCCATATTGCAGATATGTACAGCGGCCATGCTCTTTGCACTCCCTGTGGTCTGTAACACCCACAGACTGATCGCAATCCCATTGAAACAATCTCCAAAGACCGAGATGCCGTAGCCATACAATATCCTGCGGAAGGTGACATTATGCCTTAGTGTTTGCGGTGTTTGAGTATTATTCAATGCTGCTTGTCCATCTGGGTATCCCATAATCTCGGGCTCACTGGACGGGTTCATGCCCATACATCACGTTCCTTCCTAATCATGATTCGAGCCCATACAGAACCAGGCACTTCCGCAGCAGTGTCAGTCGACAAAGACATGACATTACGGAAGTGCCTGGTTGAAGTGCCGCAGTTATCGCGGCTGACTATGCTGTTATGGCACGGTATTACCCTTTGGAAGCACCTGCTGTCAGCCCCTGAACAAGGAATCGTTGCAAGAAAACAAACAGCAGGGTAATTGGAATGGCGATAAGTACCGCCCCCGCAGCAAACATCGTAAAATTACTGTCCTGATATCGGTTGACCAGATCCCACATGCCCACCGCAAGCGTCCAGTTTTCCTTCGTCCGCAGCACCAGCCTGGCGAAGATAAAGTCCATCCACGCACCGGTAAAGCTGGTTAAAGCCACGTAAGTCAGCATCGGCTTGGATAAGGGCAGGATGATGCTGGTGAATACCCGCAGGTGACTCGCACCATCCATGCGCGCAGCTTCATCCAGACTTCGCGGGATGGTATCAAAGAACCCTTTGACGATAAAACCGCCCAGTACCGCTCCTGAAGAATAGACCAGAATGAGCGCAGCGTGGGTATCGAGCAATTTAACTTGCAGCAAAATGATATAGATCGCAATCATGCTCATGAAACTTGGAAACATGCCAAGGATCAGCATGGTGGAGAGGATGGTTTTACGCCCACGGAACCGGAAGCGGGACAGTGCATACATCCCAAGTGTCACCATCAACGTGGAGAAGATCATTGTAAAAAAGGCAATTTTCAGCGTATTCATATACCATCTGCCGTACATAAAGGACGGGTTATTGAACAGTTCGCCGTAATGGGTCAGTGTGAATGCCTCCGGCCATAACCGCTCACTGAACAATGCCGCACCGGGTCTCAGGGAAGAGAGAAAGATCCAGAGTACCGGATAGATGGAGACAATGGCGATGATCACCAACAGCACATAACTCAGGGCCAGACGCAGCGGATTATTACGTGTCTTCATTGAATCATGTCCTCCTCCTTGAATGATTTGGAGCGGCGGAAGTTCCAGATGGAGAATGAAGCGATGATGAGGAAGATAATAATCCCTACCGCTGATGCCATGTTGAATTTGTTATTGTCGAGCGTGAGCTTGTAGAGCCAGGTTACCAGCAGGTCTGTTGCCCCTGCATACTGGTAGTCTCCGCGCAGCGGATTCCCGTTGGTCAGCAGGAAAATAACATTGAAATTGTTGAAGTTTCCGGCGAACTGCATGATGAGTACCGGTGTTGTGGCAAAAAGAATGAATGGCATCGTAATAATTCGGAATTTCTGAAATGCGGATGCTCCGTCCACTTCTGCAGCCTCGTAGAGATCACGAGGGATGGCCGTCAATACACCCAGAATGAGAACCATACTGACTGGAATACCGATCCACATGTTGACCACAATGACGGTGACTTTCGCCCAGAACGGATCTGTCAGCCAGGGCAACCCCTCCAGCCCAAACGCACGCATGTACGTATTGATTGGTCCGAACTGGCCGTTGAACAGATTACGCATGAGCAGCAAAGAAATGATCTGCGGAATCGCATAAGGCAGGATAAAAATCGTACGCCACAGCTTCTTGAAGCGTATGCCCCGCTGTTCTATCAACAGCGCCACAAGCACACCGCCAAAATAGGTGGTGACTGTCGCCAGAATGGCCCAGATGACCGTCCAGGTCAGCACACCGTAGAAGGTCTGGCTCCAGGATTTCAGCTGAATCAGATCACTGAACGTCTTGAAGCCCACCCAGTCCACGAGTTTGGCTGGCGGAATATGGTCCGGTGCCGAGTAATTCGTAAATGCAATCGTGATCGTAAACAGAATGGGCATAACGGTGAAGAAAAGAATGCCCAGTGCCGGGATGGACAGAAACAGGTAGGGAAAGTTTTTGTCCATCATGTTTCGAAGCGAAGCCCCTGCGCCCAGGGTCTTCTTCCCTTCTTCCCTGGCGACTCCCGTAACGTACGCATCCCGAATATTCAGGATGTAGATCAGAATAAACACAAAAAACACCAGCAGTACGATAATGCCATCCAACAGCAAAAAGATGGAATGGTCTCCCCTTTGAAGTACGGTGGACCCATTCACTTTGACAAAACGCTGTGTATTTTCCCCCAGTGTCCATATGCCCCATACGGCTTGTGACAGGCGAGGAAGCAGGTACGCAAGCCCTGCTCCCTCCAGTAACAGCAGACAAATTCCCTTAATCCACTGTCGATTGTACAGCTGTCCAAGACCTTGCAGTATGATGGAACATATAGCCGCTGTCATCCGGTGCTGTCTTTCCCTGTTCGGTCCAACGGGCACCGGGACATGCTGCTGTTGCATTCGCTCTCTCCTCCCCGCCTATTGCTAACCTGTATGAATTGAACAAAAGTGTACTTACACTGACCACTCCGATGACAGAATAAGCTTCCGATCGCTGTTATCCCGAGATTTTTTTCGATCCCTTTTCCAAAAGGGAAAATCCGGTGATAAAGGCGAGAATATGCTTCCGAAGTAGCTTTCTTTCAGAAAGCTTTTAGCTTCACTTCTTCAGCTTTCTTCTGTCCTCTCCGTTTTTGTGTAAATATTACGTTCAATTCATGCAGGCTTATGCATATCTTCGCATTCGTCCTTATTGGACGGTTGCAAGGCTTTCCTGGATCTGTTTTACCGCATTGTCCAGTGACGCCTTCACGTCCTTATCGGTATCCCATATATCCGTAATGGCCGATGTGATCGGTCCCCATACGCTGTCCATGGCAGGAAGAGAAGGCATTGGTGTCGAGTTGTTGAACTGTTCAAGGAACGCCTTATTGATCGGGTCCTCCTGTACCTTCGAATCAGCAGCTACGTTTTTGTTCGCAGGAAGTGTGCCGTTCAGTTCAAAGTTCTCCATCTGGGCCTCTTCATTGGAAAGGAACGCTGCCAAGAGCTTCGACGCATTCGGATATTGTGTAAATGCATTCACATAATAGGCTTTAACACCTGAGAAGGAGGTCATCGGTTTGCCATCGATTGCAGGAAGCGGGGCAACCCCAAAATCAATACCTGCATTGCGATAATCGGCAATGGTCCACGGGCCGTTAATGTCCATGGCGAGTTTGCCGCTGGAGAATAATCCTTTTTTGATATCATAGTTCACGTCACCCATCTTGAGCGGCAGTACTTCAGACTTCAATGTCTGCAAGAATTGTCCACCCTTCTGGGCTCCTTCGTTATTCAGACCGAGATCCGCGCTATCCATCCCGTTGTCCCCGAAAATATAACCGCCCTGTGAAGCCAGGAACGCATAGTTATAGTAAAATTGCTGCAATTCCCACATCAGTGCATACTGATTGGATTTCACGTTATTGAACGTTTTGGCAAAACTGATAATCTCATCGAAGTTTTTCGGAGCTTCTGGATACAATGCTTTATTGTAAAAAAGAGCATAGGTCTCTACGCTGTACGGATAGCCGTACAAGATATCCTTGAACGTCACCGCCTTCAGTGCATTGTCGCTGGTATTCTCTGCGGTCTCTGCTTCGAATATGTCATTGGGCAGAATAAGTCCCGCCTCTGAAGCGCTACCAATCTTATCATGTGGGAAAACGACAACATCTGCCGCGAGACCCGCCGGGCCATCCGTCGTTAGTTTGGTTACCTGATCGGTTGGAGGTAATTCCTCCATTTTGACCGTTACCCCATACTTCTCTTCGAATTTTTTGGCTCTTTGCTCAATAAAGCTGCTCTGATTTTTGTCCTCCCAGATCACCAGGGTTGCCCCTTCTTCCGGTTGAAGGTTCTCGGCTGTCAGCTCTACAACCTCCTCCGGATTCTCTCCTGCTGTAGTTGGAGATGTGCTTCCACCTCCCGTAGAGCATGCAGCCAGTGTAAAAGCCATCATGACAGACAATGTTGCCCCTTGCCATTTTCTCATGTAAAATGTCCCCTTCCCTCTGCTTCGTCCAACAATGTTTGCGCTTTTCACCCTTTTGTCTGCGTATGTTGTCAGGTCTTGCACTCCAAGTTCACCTTTTGTACAAACGTTTGCTCAAATGGAAGACAAGATGACCTATCCCTTGAATATGTAGGGGGAAACCAGCCAAGAAGTATGTAATTCCACAGATGTAAGCGCTATAATAACAATCACATCATACAATACCGCACTTTCTTTGCACAAACGTTTGCACAAGCCATATTTGCTCAATTTCAGCCAATTTATCTCTTTTACCTACAGTAATTTCCTGTTTCCTTGTTCTGACTCTTTCTTCCTTAATTTCACTTCGTGTGTATCCCTTATCCGGCAGTTAGGAATTGATTTCTCGTATCCTTTGGATTACCATAGGAGGATATTTATACGATTGTTCAGAAGGGATTTTTTACATGATTACGATCAAGGATATTGCCAAATTGGCGGGTGTTTCCCCTTCTACAGTGTCACGGGTGATTTCCAACCATCCCAGAATCAGCACCGAGACATCTCTCAAAGTGAAAAAAATCATGAAAGAATTGAACTATCATCCCAACATTATAGCGAAGAGTCTGGTTTCCAAAACAACACATACCCTTGGCATTATGCTTCCACGTCCTGCTGAAGAGTTGTTTCAGAATTACTTTTTCGGGGAACTGCTGCGGGGGATTATTACACATGCCACCCGTATGAATTATGAATTGCTGCTAACCACCGAAACTTCATCAGACAATGAACTGCATGCGATATCCCGCCTTGTTCATGGCCGTAGAGTGGATGGTATTCTGCTGCTTGGGTCCAAACGAGATGATCCCATCATTTCATTTTTGGAAGCGGAAAAGTTTCCTTTTGTGTTAATCGGTCGCAGTGAAGCTCATCCCAATGCCCCCATGGTGGATAACGACAATGTACAGACTGCTTATGATGCAACACACCATTTGATCGCCCAAGGGCATACGCGAATCGGATTTGTCAGCGGCCCACCGGACATTACGTTATCGCATGATCGCATGTTAGGATATCAAAAAGCACTTGCTCATGCCGGGCTGGATGCCGATAGTGACTGGATTGTGGAAGGAGAATTTCTACAGGAAAGTGGATTCAGGGCGATGTCGCTGTTCATGTCTTTGCCGGACAGACCCACCGCAATTGTTGTCATTGATGACAACGTCGCATTTGGAGTATTGAGAGCTCTGGCCGAACTTCATTATCGGGTGCCTGAAGATATCAGCGTGGTCAGTTTTAACAATATTGCTCTATCTGAACTCGCTTCACCACCATTAAGCTCTATAGACATCGGAACCTATCAGCTTGGTTATACTGCCGTTCAGGTGTTGTTGAAAATTCTAAGCGGGGAATCCCAGCCTCATAATCCGGTCATTATTCCCCATCGTCTGATCGTGCGTGAATCCTCACTCTTTTCCAAACCAAAGCCACCTTCAAATTGATTCAATCGAGCATCCGTTTGGTGATGCAAACGTTTGTCCTATGCCGGTGATGATACTGTTATTCACAAACGTCAACGCAAAAAAAGAAGCCGCATGATCATATGCGGCTTCCTGACTTTACACACGATATCTGTACTCCATGCTGGATTGCGATTCAATAGATTAATACGAGCTCCAGCCAGCATCTGCTGTGACAACAGTTCCATTCACGAAGCTGGACTCGTCCGATCCGAGGAACAGGGCCACTTTGGCAATTTCTTCGCTCGTTCCGATGCGTGGGTTGGTCGCCATACCCAGCTGTTGTCGTCCTGCACCATATGGGCTAATGCCGGCCATCGATGCGCCGATGTTGGTTGCCACGGCTCCCGGAGCAATCGCATTACAACGAATGCCTTGCTCAGCATACATATACCCTGTATTTTTGGTGAAACCCACGACTGCATGTTTGGAAGCTGTGTAGGCTGCTCCTGCACGTCCGCCATGCAATCCACCTGCCGAAGCAATGTTCACGATAACACCTTTTTGTTTCTCCAGGAAGATCGGCAATACTTTCCGTGTTGTCCGCATCACACTGGTTGTATTCACGGCGAACAATCTTTCCCACTTCTCATCCGTTATATCCGCTGCAGGCTCCATGCCATCCATAATGCCCGCATTATTAATCATAATATCTACTGTACCGTATGTGCTCACCGTTGTATCGATCAGATTCTGTACATCTTCTTCTGTGGCTACATTAGCCAGAACAACAATCGCTTCCCCACCTTGGGCTTTGATATCATTCACAACCGCTTGTGCGGATTCCTTGTTAATATCCGATACAACTACTTTCGCACCTTCTTGTGCATATAACGTGGCGATCGCTTTACCCATACCTGAACCAGCCCCAGTAACAACTGCAACTTTATCTTGAAGTTTCATTCCATGTGTCCTCCTTCATGTATTCGTTTACAATAAGTTAACAAACAAATGTTCATTAACTCTTATCCTTAGTATAATAAGTCATAGCGTTTCACTTCAATCAGTAAAAGAGTGTCCCATTGTACGTTAAACAACACTTATAATCCCGAATGTACTTTAACTAATAAAGTGAACTCGCAAGGAGGAAAATAGATGTCTGAAAATGCAAATACAATGGACCGAAGAATTAAAAAATCAAAAGCTGCACTGAAGGATGCACTCATCCATCTGATGCAAAAACATCCCTTTAAGGAGATATCAATTACGGATATTGTGGAGCGTGCCGATCTGAATCGAGGTACATTTTACAGACATTATCAGTACAAGGAAGACCTGTTCAATGAGATCATCCATGATGTAATTCAGGATCTGGTGACTTCTTTTCGCAAACCCTATCAAGGGTTAAAAGAGTTCAAGGTCGGTCTGATGCCCTCTTCGGCCATCACCATATTTGAACATGTGCATCAGCACGCACAATTCTACACACTGGTTGTACAGTCCGAGGCTTCTTCCAACTTCCAGCGCATGATCTGTGATGTTCTTCGCGATCTCTCCTTACAGGATCTGAATCATATCTTCCCACAGCACATCAACCCTGAGCTGTTGGCAAGTTACCAGTCTCATGCGATATTTGGCATGATCATGGAGTGGATCAGACAGGATTTCAAGCACAGTCCTGCCTACATGGCCGAGGAATTATTCAAGATCATTCATTACAAACCTGACAATGTCGTGTTAAAAGATGATTATCGAGGGGGATTTTGAAAAAAATCGGCAACTCTATTTTATGTAAATGTATTCCTGTAATTTCTGGTAATGATATGTTAGGTTATCCAGTAGAATACAACCAAAAGGAGGATGACAATACACTTGAAGAAGTCGTGGATTATATCATTGATTACCAGTTTTGTTTTGCTTGGCGGAGCACTTCTCTCTCCAGCCGCTTCTGCTGATGCAGCCAAAGTAGCAACCTCTACATATTCAGATCAGATTTATAGTGAAGATGATTATTTGCATGAAGAACTTATGGATGAATTAGATTTAGAATTAGATGCGGCAGAACTTACCGTAGATCAACAGGAGCTTATCGATTATGTTAATCAAATACTTGCTCTTAAAACTTATATAGGCAAAGCCTCTACCGCTATGGAAAGCATTCGCTCCCAAGCAGATTCACCGAATCTTAAGTCCATATATCTTAAACTTACGAATACGGTAATCCCCAATTATACGAAATTGGTATCCAAGCTAAAACAGATTAAGCCTGCCAATCCGAAACTCAAGAAAATTCATGCCACATTTGTCAAAGGAAACTATAATCAGCTCGAAGGGCTCCTGTTGTACAAGCAGGCAGTGTCCAAAACCAAAGTGAATTACACGATACTAAAGCGGGCTAAAACCAAAATAGAAACCGCTATCGATCTCCTGGAGCAATCCGAACAACAGCTATACGCTTATGCAAAAAGTTTAAGTTACGATTTTTAGTATCTAATCATAGAAAACCAAAAAGCGACCTTTCCCCATGCTTCATGAGGAACGATCGCTTTTTCTAATTATACAAATGATAGCCATCTAACAAGTGACATTGTCTCTCTCTTCTGTTTACAATCCCAGCTTCTGCCCTTTCTCCAAACGCTGAATCTGTTGCTCTCCAGTATCTGCAAGTTCACGGAACTGATTAATCGTTTCGCGCATTCTTGGTAGGGCCTCCTGCTTATAAAGACTGATGGAATCAAGCGCAGACAACACATCGGTGAACGCCTGTTTCATCGTATCCACGGAGATACTGGCTTCATACGCCTGCTTTTGGATGGCAATTCCCTGATCCTTGAGCATTTTGGATGTTCCTGCGATCAGATCGTTGGTTGTCTGGTTTAACAATTCAATCTTTTGCAATACAATCTTCTGATTATACAGAGCACTCGCTACCGTAACGGCAATTTTCAGTGCCGAGATCGTTACATTTTTCGCGCGGTCTACCCCTCGGATCAATTCTTTGTTATTGCGAATGACGACTTCAATCGCCATGATTCCCTGTTGGTTCACGACCAACATCTGCTGCAGATCCATGACCCGCTGACGGAGCGGGAACAGCACTTCTTCCGTGATAAAGCGGACTTTCTCAGGGTCTTCATTACGGATCTTGGCTGCTTCAATCTGCGCGTCGATGGATTCATCCATGAGCACGCCAAGCTGGATTTCCTTTTGCAGACGTTTGGTGAGTTCTCTCAGGTTCTGTTGTTCAATCTCCAGCGTTGTATTATCGTTACGCAGGGTGGATCTGCCTTTATCCAAGGAGGTTACGATGTCAGCGATGACTGCGTCCGCCTTCTGATATTTCAGGAAATAGGCGCGAAGCGGATTGAACAATTTCCCGAGGAAGCCGGTCTTGGCAAAGTCGACCACGCTCGGGTCGAGATCCTTCAGTTGCATATGCAGCTCAGTCAAACCTTTGGCGACCTGACCGCCCTCGTCTCCCGTCTTGGACAGATGTCCAACGGAGACTTGAAGCAAGGCGTTTTTCTCGGAAGAGGATCTCATCGTGTTCATGCCAAATCCGTCAATGGATTGCAAAATCTCTTTGCGTTTCTCCAGGGATTCGAGGTCCAGTGTCATGATCATCTCTACGTTGGCATTGGCCACTTGTTGAAGCTCCGCGACCTCGGCGGGCACGGGTTTCACCTCTTCTTCAATCACCTTCTGAATTTCCTTCTGGCTCGGTATTTCCATTGAAAATGACATCTAAGTTCCCCCTTTAAATTTACATCTGTACGTTAAACAGGTTCCCGATCTTGTACACGACATCGTCGGTATCGGCATTGATACTTGCCGCTTCGTTAATGCTGGAGATGCTCTCCAAAGCCTTGATGTCCGCGTTGTAGCCAATCGTATAGATTGGTACTTTGTACGTCTCAACCAGATCCCGAATATCCTTCAGGGTATGACCTTCATTGGTCTCGCCATCACTCAGGACAAAGATCAGCGGCTTCACATTCGGATTAGCAACCATATAATCTTCCAGCATCTTCATCGCCACTACGATTCCATCAAAGGTCGCCGTACCGCCGCCAGCTTGCAGACTATCCACTGTTCCGACAAACATGGACTGCTGGTTTGTATCATATTTGGCAATCGGCAGATTCACAGTTACTCCGCTGGAGTAAGAGACCAAGCCAATACTGTTGTCTGTACCCAGGTACTTCTGACCTTTGCGCAGGGACTCCTTCAGTCGGTTAAGCGGTTCGCCGTCCATGCTTCCGGATACATCCGTCACAAACACAGCGGCAATGGGTTTGCTGCCGTTCTTCTTCTCTTTCCAGACTTTCTGCGCGGAAAGCAACGTACCGCCATCCACTGTAGCCAGTTCGGATTTGTAATCCTGCAACCCGTTGAAGCCAAACTCTTCTGCCGATTGTTGATACTTCGCCTGAGTGACGAATTCTGCAAACTTCTGAATAATCTCCTGTTTGTTCTGCGGCAATTGTCCCAATGCATACAGCGGGCTGTCATGTCTCACGCCAAATGGTGTAAAGACGTAACCACTCTTCAGATCAGCGGTATTCACATACGTCTGGTATTCAAGTACAAAGGCATCCAGTCTGCCTGACTTGGCAGCTTCCCTCATCTGAATGGTTGTCGACGCTGTAAACGGTACATTCGTCTGGAATTTCTCAAATCCCTCAATCGCCTTCTCGCCAAGCGGGTTGGCGCTATCATACGTATTCAGTGCAGTCACCAGGAAGTTCAGTCCGGTGGAGCTGGCAAATGGATCGGTATATCCCATCGCGAGTTCATTGTTCGCAATCGCTTCGGTTACGGTTTTTACATTCACGGAGCCATACGTATCAACCAGTGCATCATATTTGGCTTTCGAGATGACAATACCCGGAACGTTCCCGACCAGTCGTTCGGACACCATCTGCGTCTTCACTCCACTGGCCTCAACCATCTCACCCCACAGTTCGTTGGAGGGCGTGAACGCATCAGGCATATACTTGCCTGACTTGATATAATCGGTAGCTGTTCCGGAGGCAATATTGCGTATTTTGACCGATACTTGTTTCCCACCAACGGTAATGTTTGCTTTGTTGAACTCCTCGCCCACTTCGGTTAACCAGCCGTCTACCCCGCTGCCCGACTTCTCCGTGGAAGAGAAGATTTCGACGTAATCATTTGTTGTATTCTCTACAGCAATTGCGAATTTGGATATATCTGGCAGTGATTCCGCCACGTCAACCGGATCGAGATCAATCTGTCCTTTGACTGGCTCCGCTGTTGCTGGTGCAATGTCCGCGTACAGTTTTCCCAGTTCCTTACCTGCGTTCTCTGTGCTCACTTGTGTGGTCGACTTGCCAAAGTTCGATGTTAGTGTAATTCCTGCATAGACCAGACCGAATACAAGTACCAGCATTACAATCGATATGAAAAAAAACTTTCCCTTCTTCGCCATACGAGCAACCCCTCACTGTCTGTATAATTTGGTGTGCTTGATTAACTGATCAATCTCCTGCATACAAGGCATCTGTTCAATATCCCCGGCTTCAAAGCTGTCGAGGCGTGAAATCTCCAGTAACAACTGATCCAGCTTGAGCAGAATTTCCTCATTGGTGTATAATGCATTCTTCACATAAGACAGATAATCGTTGTATACCTTGGTTTTTTCCTGAAAAAGTTTCTGGGGAATGCTTTCGGATTTGGATTTCATCATGTTGGCATAGTCAGCTTCATCAAATACATTCAATCGGTTCAGCACACTGCGGATGTTCAGATATAACAACTTCTCCACTTCCAATGTGACGGAGGTGAATTTCTTGTAGCTCAGTTCCCCGGGATCAAACCGCTGATGAAGCACATTCAGAAGTGTTTCTTTCTTCTTTTTCATTCGACTAAGTTGGGACAGCCCTAGCGTAATATCTTCTTCGAGGACTTTGATGCGTCTATAAAAAGATAAAGCTTCCACATAATCTTCATGTGTTTCGATATGCTTCACGGGCAGGACTACCGGCTGTCTGAACAGCAAGGTGTAACTCCCATACAAGAGTGCCATCGCACTGCCAAACAACAGGGTAACAGATAGTGCAGTTGTGAACGCACCCTCCCCAAAATTCAGTCCGATAAAGCCGGGTGAGAATGCCAGAACATTCACAGTCACGATTCCGAAGATTAACCCCAGAAATTTTATGTACTTGATCATGTTCAATCATCCGACCTCCTTTCATGTTATATATTGAAGCTTTATGTCGTTATTTTCCTGTTTAACTTCTTCTTATTGTACATGATGTTAACGCTCTCAGGTGGATAACATTGGATATTTGGATACTCATACTATACGTGGTTTGGGCTTATCTCATTTCATATTTTCAGGGACAACGTGGAACTTGGCAGGAAATATTGTGGACAATCCATACAAAGCGAGTTTTACGTGACAGCAGATTGTGGATAAGAAATGTTATCAGGTAATACGTGGAAAATAGCTATGCGTGTCATTTTTTATATAGGACTTGTCTGAAAATAGTAATGCAAAAAGGACGAATCGGAGATCATCCGGTTTCGTCCCTTACGCGTTAGTTCACTTGTTTGGTTTCCTCTACCTGAGCTTGAACAACGATTCCAGCGGAATGTGCAAGTCAGGATATAGGACGGAATTAATCGTTTCCTGCTCTGTATATAGATGACGGGTCTGGTAACTGCCATCCTCCAATGTGTACACATGGACAGTTTGATTGCCGGGGTCCACAATCCAGTATTCGTTTACGCCGTATTTCTGATACGAGTTAAACTTTTCGTTAAAATCCTTTAGTGCAGTCGAAGGCGATAACACCTCGATAATTAAAGAAGGTGCACCGTGACAGCCACTTTTGGATATCTGGTCTTTGGAACACACCACCGATAAATCAGGCTGTACAACTTGATCCGGTAGATCATATTGTTCATTTTCACTAAAATACACATCGAAAGGGGCAACAAACACGAAAGATTTCCGATTCTAAAAAAAAGTCCGCAAAGAGAAGTGCAGCTCACCCACAATAAACTGGTGCAAAGAAGTGGGTGCTGGCGACATATTAAAAGCTTTGCCGTTAATTAATTCCCATGCCCCCTCCCAAGTTAACCAATCCTGAAAGTTATAAGTACCTTTATTATCGGGTTTGGCCACACTTCCACCCTCCTCTTTCAACTAACCGTAATTTATTTTCACTATAACATTGTGTTTGCGCCTTTTCACACCGTTACCCCTTATTACGAAAAGATAGATTCCGGTTTGCTTCGCGTGGTGCGTACCTCGACAACTTTCCCGCCACAGCCATTGTCGCCTTCCGCCTGAAACATGACCTTAACGCTGTCTTTTCCTGATGTAACGGACTCAGGAATATCATAGGTCACATAGAATATGTCGCCGATTTTGTTCATATGAATTCGCTGCTCTCCAATGACAGTTCCATCCACGGTAATGGTGAATTGTCTATTATATAACGTACCTTCCCGTTCAAACGTGGTATAATCTCCACCCCAATAGGCCACACATAGATAATTGGTTGCGGCGCGATCCACCGCCAGTTGGTAACTAAAGTAAGCCCCTCTGACACCAAAAGCCTCTCTCCACATATGCAACTTCTTACGTCCATCTGTGGTTGAACCGTTATATTGCTCCCCACGGCAGTTGCTATCCAGTTGATGTCCGATCTCATCCTGCTGACCGTCAGCCTGGACCCTGTCGATCGTGATATCGTTCAACTCTTTCTCCAGCGCATCACCTTCATCGTTAAACGGCCAATACACGGTATAAAATTCATGGTGTACATCATAGAACGGAATAAGCTTCACGGGTTCACCCGTGGAAGTGACATCCTTGCTAAGTTCAAATGTTAACGTGTCTGCATCCACGACCTTGATCCACTCCCGTACATCCTCCTGCTCCGTCCAGATCACAGGCACGGGTGCAGTCTTGGGATTCAGCGCGGTTTCGTCCACAATCGTGTCCTCTGGAAGACCCTCGCTTCCCAGTGCACCGGCGAGTACAATCGGGCCGTACAGGAAGGCTACTTTGTGCGCATCATCCCGGGCAGTGTACTGGCGAAGCGACATCGGCAGTGTGATTGTAATGACATCGCCCGCTGTCCATGTGCGGTCGATGGAGAGATAGCCGGGTTCCATCCGTGTATATGGATGTTCCGTATCCCCGTTGACGGTTGCCGTCATTGGCTGTTGCAGCCATGAGGGCACGCGTAATCTTAGATGAGCCGAGGCGCTGCCGCCGGTGATCGTCAGGGTCACCTTTTCCGAATAAGGAAAGTCGGTTTCGAGCTTCAGGGATATTCCCTGAGACGTCCAATCCAGCTGAGAAGCGATATACAGGTTGACGTACAGGTCCTGTTCATCCTCAAAATAGATCGCCTCTGCATATTTGCCCGGGTTCTCCATACCTGATCCTGTGCAGCACCACCAGGCGGTATCGTGAGTCCCATAGATTTTGTAGTGGCCTTGCAGCGTTGATGCAAAATACGTTTTGTTCCCCGTATCGGGGTCCTGCGTGCCGAGGATGTGATTGTAGATGGCGTTTTCATAATAGTCCATGTAGGCGCTATCATGATTCCAAGCGAAGAGTTGTTTCGTCAAATGCAACATATTGTGGGTACAACAGCTCTCTCCCGTTTTGATACCAAGACTCTCCATGCCCTTCGCTTCGTAATGCTCCGAAATGCTCGTCGCACCAAATACGTAAGAACGATGATGTACCGTAGTGTTCCAGAAAAATTCTGCCGCTGTCCGATAACTCTCATGGGTATGGTCCTGATTGTAGATTTCGGCAGCACCGATTACTTTAGGGATTTGCGTATTGGCGTGTTTGCCTTGAAGATCGTCCTGCTTGTGTTCCAAGGGTCTCAGGATCAATTGATGGGTAAACTTATTGGCGATCTCAAGGTATAAGGCTTTGCCCGTAATCCCATACAAGTGTGCAAATACTTCATTCATGCCCCCATGCTCACTCTGCAGCATCGTCTGGATCTGTTCTTCCGTCATCGGGAGCAAACCTTCTACCGCCCAGTCTGCAAATCGAGTAACCACCTCAAGTGCCTGTCTATTGCCAGTGAGTTTATACGCATCAATCAGGCCACGATAGATTTTGTGCACACTGTACCAGGGAACCCAGTATTCACCGATATTGAATCCACCAATATTCTCTGCTCGAAAAGCCAGGTGGAAAGGTTCTTCGGACAAACCACCGATATACCCACTTCCCGTGGTCTGCTGGATTCTCGCAAGTTCAGTAACCGCATAATCCAGTCTTTCTTTTAACGTTATATTCCCGGTTGCCTGATATGTCACAGCTAGGGCAGACAGATAATGTCCGAGGGAATGTCCACTGATGGTACGAGCCTCCCAACCCGCGTAGCGTTCTTTTCGGGCAGTTAAACCATGAGCTTCGAAGCACGGAGCCAGGAATCGATCAATATCCAGCGATAACAGGTAACGCTCCCCAACCTCTTGTGATGTTTGGAACACGCCATCCAACAGCTCTACATGTTCCGGTCCCAGAAATCCTTTTTTCGTCTCAATCATGACACTCACTCCTTCTTGGGATGTAGTAGACAGATACCCACATGCACTTTCATCAATTAATTTTAAGGGGTAAAATCCGTTTTATTAGCTACAAGACTAATACTCAACAATCCACTTTATCGCTTGAATATCCACATAGTATCAAATAAAATGTAATAACATCAGACTCATAATCCAAGAAAAGGTGGATAAATCCGTCCTATGCAAAAGTCACTTGAACATTACCTGTGCGGCAAGTTCATATCCGAAGGCAACTGGAGCCATATGAGACGCAGCATGCCTGTTCACGAGATCATTTTGATGCTGGAAGGTGAGATGTACATCGCGGAAGATGAGGAACAATATGTGGTTCGTGCCAATGATCTATTGTTTCTGCGCGCCGGTCGCACCCATTATGGCTACCAGATCAGCGACACACCCGTCAGCTTCTACTGGGTTCACTATGATGCCATGTTGCCAGAATTCAACCAGTTTAGGACACATGCCACCATTCAGGTACCTTCCATGGCCAATCAGTTATTTAAGCAATTGCTGCATGTGTCCTCTTTCTCTCCAGAGGAAGCTGACGCTGCTCTGCTGTTATTGTTCAGAGAACTGGAACGTAACATAGAGGCGGATTATCGCCCGCACAATGCGATTGTGGACCATATCTGCAAGTGGGTGGATATTCATCTGCATACAAACATCACGGTGAGTCAGATTGCGGAGAATTTTAATTTTAACAAAGACTATATTTCCAAAATGGTGAAGCGCGAGAAAGGTACTGGACTCAAAACCTATATCCTCACGGAACGAATTCGCCGGGCGAAACAACTGCTGCTCAACACCAATGCCAGTGTAAAAGAAATCGCCGGACAGTGCGGCTTCTCCGATTACAAGTTGTTCCTGCGTATGTTCAAGCAATACGAAGGCAATACGCCAACCGAATATCGCAATCATCTGTATTCCACACAACTCAATCGCTAACGTGCTTTGATCTATAGAAATGACTGAGTGAACTATAGAAAATTTGAATATATCGGCTGGAATCCGTTATGGTAAAATGCAAGAAAACTCTATATCATACTTAACCCATAAGAGAAGAGGAATTATAAGATGACAACGGCTGCCGTTACCATTCTTCCTGCCACAGAAACAGACCATCCAGAGATCGTAGATATCCTTGTTGCAAGTTATGCCGAGTATCGGGAGACATTTGAGCAAAATGAACGTTGGGAGGCCTACTTAAAAGACATTAGAGAGTCTGTGGTTAATCCGTACCTGACACAATTATGGGTCGCCAAGATTGATGATCAGATTGTTGGTACCGTGCAATTGTTCGAAACAGCGCATAAGGCTTATCCAAACTTTGAATTGCCGATCGATTATCCATTTATTCGACTGTTGGGTGTTGATCCAAGATGGAGAGGCCACGGGATCGCCAGAGCATTGCTCCAGCAATGTGTGGAATCTGCCAAAGAGATGGGCAAAAATACGGTGTATTTATATACGGGCGGTCAGATGGTCAATGCCATCCGTTTATATGAGCGTTTTGGATTCTATGAGGATAAGGAATTCAGCTCCGAGAGTAGCGGGGGTAAGGCGATTTGCTACCGCTATGATTCCTAGCATTAGGTATTAGCGAACTGCGACCGCGATTAGCGAAATATGATTCATGAAGAGTAGCGAGTGCAGGATGCGTGTTCCACTAGACTAACGAACGCAAAAAAGACCATTCATGCGAATGAATGGTCTTTTTTGCGATTTATAATTACATCATTTATGTTTATATGAAAATCTATCTTCGTTAGCGAAACGTCTTTAGCCGCCAATCTCCACCAAAATCTTCGCATGGCTCTTGTCGCTCATCAACAGCTCAAGTCCTTCCTGTACGATGTTGTCCAATTTGATTTTCTTGGTGATAACCTGTTTCACATCGAGCGACCCTTCCGCAATCAATGAGATTACTTCTGGGAAAATGTGTCGATATGCCAGTGTTGCCGTCAGATTTGCTTCCTTCACCAGAAGATCCAGGAAGTTTACCTGAAGTGGATTTGGAATCGCCGCGATCACAACAACCTCTCCACCTTTTTTGACAACCGCAATGGCACTGTCCATTGTGGGTTGCACTCCCGCTGCTTCATAGGCCACATCAATGCCGCCAGATTGTTGCAAGATCACTTCGGTTGCATTCACTTTGGCACTGTTCACCGGAATCGCTCCCAGCTTGGCTGCCAAGTCCAAACGTTCCTCAAATACATCAACGGCATAAATTTCAGAAGCTCCTGCAGATTTGGCAGACAGAATGGTCAATAGACCAATTGGGCCAGCTCCGTACACGGCTACCTTGTTGCCCACTTTCAGTTTGCTGTGCCGTACCGCATGAAACGCTACTGCCGTAGGCTCTACGAGAGCACCTTCTTCGAAAGTTACGTTATCCGGGATGGGATGAACCATGTATGCTTCAACAACAACATACTCCGCAAAACCACCATCACCTTGCAGTCCAACGAATCCAAATTGAGCACATTGGTTGTAACGCCCCTGGATACAGTACTCACATTTTCCACAATGGTACAACGGCTCTACCACGACTCGATCCCCTACACTGATACCGTTTACATTACTCCCCAATTCACTCACGGTCCCTGCAAATTCATGACCCAATGTCAGCGGTGCTTTCTGTCCTGAGAGCGGATGATTCTCGCCTTCTTGAATCCCCACACCATGATGATAAGCATGCAAGTCACTGCCGCAGATTCCCGCGTATTCCACTTTGATTTTGACCTGACCTGCTTGAGCAACCGGAACCTCCCGATCTTCCACACGCACGTCTTTATGGGCATACCATACTGCTGCTTTCATGAAGTTCATCCCCTTTATATGATTGTCTATATATTATATCGCTGTTCATGTATTATTCATATTTATAGATACTAATGTTAACATTAGTTGTATTAATGCTAAACGGAGATGAAATCATGAATCTGGAACAGCTCGAATATGTCGTTGAAATTGCGAAGACGCAATCATTCTCCGCCGCCTCGGAGCATCTGCATGTCACACAATCGGCGATCAGCCAATCGGTTCATCGTCTGGAGAAAGAATTGGGGATCATCCTGTTCGAACGCTCACGGCAGGGAACGCACCCCACTCCCGAAGGCAAACAATTCATTGCCAAGGCATTGGACATTTTACAGCGGATTGATGAATTGAAATCCCTGAACGTAGAAGCCTCCTCTCTTAGCGGAGAGCTTCATGTAGCTACTTTTCCAAGTGTCATGCCCTATCTTATCCAGTCTGCTGCGGATATGAAGCGTGAGCACCCGCTACTTAACATTTCGATTGAAGAAAAAGGGTCCATGGAGATTATCGAGGATATTCGCAATAACAAAACCCATCTGGGATTTATCGCGATCTATGCCAAACAATTGCGGGAATTCGATGGACTTCACTTCAATCCCATGTACTCAGGCAAGCTGGTCATCGGTACTCATCACCTGTCTGAACTTGCCAAGCACAGCCGTGTATCACCTGATCAATTAAAAGAACACAAGCTGGCACTCTATCGAGATGGTTTCATCGAAGACTTCATCAAGGAATTCAGCTATGATCATGGGTCTCTATCCATTCTGTTCAAAACAAATAATTCAGAAGCCATCAACATGGTGTTAAGAAACGATATTGCCGCTACGATTGGTCACGACTTTTCCTTTCACCAAAATCCATTATGGAAAGAAGGTCAGGTGAAGATGGTAGAGATCGCTGGAATCGATCAACCGAAAATGCAAATTGGCTTCGTGCAGACGGAATCCAAGGAGGCTGCCGTCGCCGCAGAACGATTCGCCCGACGCTTCAGACAGGCGATAGAACTGGATCATCTATCAAAGTAATAGGAAAAGCAAAAAGTGCTCCACGCCTCTGAAGGAAGTTTGGGACCTCACCAACTTCTCCTAGAACGGAGCACTTTTTTTGCATTACATCTTTACACTGGCTACACAACAAACCAGCTTCCCGCTACCTTTTGTGTGACTATGGCTACTGCTTACTCAACTATAAAAACTATACTTTTACTTTACGTACGGCTTCACTCATCTCATTGGTCTGCTGTTCCAGCATGGTAGAGGTCTGCGCCACCCTGTTGAACATGGCCGACTGTTCACGCATCAAACGATAGATTTCATCCGAATGATCCGACACCCCTGCTGAGATCTGGGAGATCGTATTGACCGAGGCAGCAGCCTCTTCCGATCCTGCCGAGATTTCCTCTGCCGCAGCGGATACTTCCTGAATGCGACGGGTCACCAGTTGGAACGCCTCTACCACATGAGCGAAAGCTTGCTCCGCTTCTGCGGTAATCGTAACACCTTGTCCAATCTCGGTTGCAGTAACCCCCATCTGCGAGCCAATCTGCTGTGATTCTTGTTGAATGCGAAGTAACAAGTCGGAGATCCGTTCCATAGATGTACTCGAGGCCTCAGCAAGTTTACGAACTTCATCCGCCACAACCGCAAAACCTTTGCCGTGTTCGCCTGCATGTGCGGCCTCAATGGATGCGTTAAGCGCAAGCAGCTTGGTCTGACTCGCAAAATCACGAACCGTGTGCAGGGCACCCCCTATTTCCTGGGAGTAGTTGTTCAGCACTTGAACCATCGCTACAACTTCACCTGAGACATGTGAGATGCTCTCCATCTGTGTTTTCATCAATGTCATGCTCTGTTTACCGGACTCCGCTGTAGCAAGCGCACTTGTTGCCGCATCCGATACAACCATCGAGGATTCGGATATATCCGTTATGCCTTTTGCGATCTCTTCCATCGCGTGCGCGCTATCGCTCGCCCCCTGCTTCTGCGTATGTGCTCCTTGCCTAATCTGTTCGACAGACTGATCAACCGTCTTGCTCATCTCAAGCATCTCTTCGGTACTGCGATTAAATTCCTTCGTTGATTCTGATAAAATATCTGTGGTTACTGCTACACCTTCAACCATGTTACTCACAATCTTATTCAAGTTACCGGACATATGTATCATCGCTTGATATGTGGTTCCAATCTCATCTTTGCTTTTCAAACGATACGACGTCAGAATTTGGTTGGCTTCTGCAAGCTCACCCTGCGCCATTTTTTCCACACTCGCCTTCAGCGGTGGAAGTGGACGCAGTCCCTTAACGATAAACCACATGACAACAGCAATACCTATAAGGGTAATTAGTAGCAGTAAAGCATAGAAGGGAATACTCGATTTCATAATATCCGACTCAATGCTTCCGATCACCGATACCGCCGTATCGATACCAATGACACCTGTTACAGCGCCATTACGATCGAGCATAGGCGCGTAAGAGGAAATATAGTCGCCATACTCCTCGTTGTTAATGATTGAAGAACTGGCTGTTTGCCCCTGCAACAGCTTCTGCACAGCCTCCTGAGGGATATCCGTTACTTCATTAATCGGTGAGGCCTTATCTGCATCTTTCATGCCGTCCACCATAATAAGTGGCGTACCTTTGTCATCTATTTTGACGAAATAAACATACATGGCACCGATACGTACACGAAAATCATCCAGTTCATCACGAATTTTTAAGAACGCGTCATTCTCCTTGGGATCCTTGGCAAACTCGGCATAAGATGCGGTATCCAGCTGATTCACATAACTCTGAGCAATTTGGATATTGTAACTCGAAATGGCCTCCTGTGCAGCCAGTTTCATATTGGCCACCTGCAACAGCATGCTGCCAACGGCTATAATCGTAATAACCAGTGTCACTACTGCAACAATGCGTACAACCAAACGTTTTCTAAAAAAACCAATCATCCGCTCCTCTTCCTCTCCCATGAACCCAAGCCTTTTTGACTAGGCGCTACCCAAAAAACGCATGCTTGAAGCACTAAGTATGGGAAAATAGTAAACGAATATGTCGAATTAGGCAAGAAAATATTGGGTTAATATAAAAACGCTATCACGGCTGTGGTAGCTTTGTTCATTGGAACAAAAAAACTCCAATGCAAGCATTAAAGTATGTTCAAAGATTGACAATTATTTTTTTCTGTAACTTGAGTTACCATTCTAACTCTTCAATCAAGTTAAATATCATTTTTTTATCAAAATCATCCATTGATTTAAAAATAGCTATTTCATCTGTTTTTTTGTTCAATTTGATGAGTGTAGCTATGGCTAAATCTCCAACTTTATAATAACCTATTAACTTATCTGATGCTCCTCTTCTGGATGTAAGTTCCTCCAGCTTTTCATTTATAGCAATTGACGCCAATTTTTCTTTGCCTATATAAGTCATTACATGATACAAAACTATTGGATTTGCTTCATTCAATAAAAGTTGCAACTCATCAATCGAACATTGTCCTTCTTCAATTTTCTTTATTAAATTCATATTTCTATCCTCCATTAAATTTTATTTCAAATGACTCGTAAGGGTTTGCCTTTCTCTTACATAATTTTCAAACAGAGCATTCGCAATATCATTTCTACCTAATTCATCAGCTATTTTTATTTCTCTCATGTATGCATTCAATTCCATTTTAACACGATTCATAGTCTGAAAATGATAACTCATTCCCGGAAAACCTTTGTTCATATCGTCTAGATAATGTGTGTATTCGTGTAAAAGTGCCCCTATTGAAGCATCCTCATTTATAATTAACTGCCCAGGTCCACCTCTTTTTGGAGAATACGCCATATCCTCGCCTCTATGAATTACTTCCACACCGTTTGATTCCAAGTGATCAATAATTTCTTTCCATTTCTCGGGATGAGATTCCCTTCCAGGGCCAAGAACTTCTTTTAATGGATCATCTATACCTTTTCTAAACATATCTTTACTATTATCTATGCGTGTCCCCGCCTCTTTTTCCTTCTCCAGATACTCGGAAAACATAGAGGATTCTCTCGCCTTTTTACTCTCAGCAACGTTATCCAGAATTCGAAGGCGTTGATCTTGAAGTCCATTAAAGCTACCTGTTAACTGCCCTGTACCAGGCGGACGATTGAATGAATTAATCTTCGCGCCCCCTCCCGACGAAGTCAGAAGATTATGCGGCTTGATCATCGTGGAGGCATAACCCCCTCCAACCATCAGCCCTCCCAACCCAATCATATTCGCCCAGTGTTCACTGGACCAGGCATTGGTCGGAAAGGTGGCTTCCCGTATCGTCCCATGGATACCAAACGTGAGCCAGTTGGCAGCATCATTGGGGGAGTTGAATGCTGTATCCGCCCTGTCTACATACCCCTGAACAAGACCACTTGGAATACCAAATGTCCAATAATCCAGAAAACCACCTACACTATCATAACGCTTTTGATATCGATCATCCGCAGATTGCATAAAGGCTTGTCCCAATTCGACTAAACTATCAGCAGACTTCTGAAAAGCATTACGGGTGTCGGTTGCTGGTGCCCTGCATTCATCTGGCGGTGGTGGTACGCAACTCGCATCATGGGATTGTACAGCTTGCTGATCAGCAAGTCTGAATTTCTCCGCATGCCCTTCAAGCTCTTTGGCAATGGATAAAGATAGTGAGACAAAGTCATCCATCACACGCTGCGCAACTATAAAATCAACATAAAACCTTTCCTTCGTACTACCATCCCACTGTCTTTCGATTTCGAATAAATGTTGTTTCAAGATGTTATTCATCTGAAAAACCTGATTCTGAGCTGTTGTAAATTGTTTAGAGACAGATATCAACTGTTCAGGAGTTACTTCTATCGTTGTCATGTGAGACCTCGTTCTAAATATATTTCGTTTGTTATACGAACATTTGTTGTTTAGAATGCTATAAGATTCATATGTACAGATGGGCTTTTATTATAAAGTGAACACAGATCATTTCGTAGAGACTGTTGGTTTATTTATCTAGTTCGTATTACCCCTAATTTGTCCCAGATATAACAAAAACAGATCTTCCAGTTCCGAAATAAAATCGTTCCCTTAGTGCATAGAAAAAAACACCCCGGCGCAAGCGCCGAGATGTCCTGTTGTTTTAAATTTGCATACTACCCATTCATACTAAACTGTTCGTCCATTCGTCTTCCTGAATCGAATCAGTGACCAGATCACCAGCAATGCGAGTACAACCAGACAGATGCTAATGCTGAACCGGTTGCCTGCATCAAACACAAACATGACTGCAATCACACTGAGACATAGTACTACAACTCCGGTTATATACGGAAATCCCCAAACTTTGAAGGTTGGTTGAACCGGATATCTCTTCCGCAGTTTCAACTGTGCTGACGCAATACAGATCCATACCAGGATGACCACAAATCCCGGAACGGCGAGCAATACACGGAACAGTTGATCCTGTGCGAACAGGCCAAGCATGGAACCTCCGAGCAATACAACCGCGCACACCAGTAAGGTATTCACCGGGCTGCCGTTACGATTTGTCTGTGATAATGCCTTCGGAGCTTCCCCGCCCACTGCCATGGAGTGCATCATCCGGGATGCACCATAGATCCCTGAATTCGCAGCAGACAGAACTGCTGTCACCAAAATAAAGTTCATAATGTGTGCCGCTCCCGGCAGTCCCGTGGAGGCAAGCACTTGTACAAACGGACTGCTCTCCGGCCCAATCTCATTCCATGGAATGAGACCACAGATGATGAGAATTGGCAAGGTGAAGAACAGAATAATTCGCAGCATGAAATTGGCCACAATTTTCGGCATGACCTTTTCTGCATTTTCCGTCTCGGTCAGGGTCAGACCAATCAGTTCCGATCCCCCATATGAGAACATGACTACAAGCAGTGCCGAGAAGATCGATGACCATCCGTTAGGGAAGAACCCGCCTGCTTGCGTATAATTTTGCAGATAAGGAGTATTATCACTCGGAATAATGCCAAAGATCAACCCTGCCCCCAGGAAGATAAAAATGATGATCATGGCAATTTTGATCCCCGCCAGCCAGAACTCAAATTCACCGAAAACACCTACACTGAGCATGTTAACCAGTATAATGAACGCCGCACAAGCCAGACTCAGCATCCACAGAGGTACTTCTGTAAACCAATACTGCAAAAAGCTCCCGGCGGCAATCACCTCAATAACACACACCGATAACCATAGGAAGCAATACATCCATCCCATAACAAAGGAAACTCGGCTACCGAATGCTTCCTGTACAAAGTCTTTCATATTTTTGTTCTTATACACTGTAGCCATCTCCGCCATCGCGGCCATAACCACCAGCAGTAATAATCCGGCAAAAATGTACGTAACGATCACGCCCGGACCTGCAAGTCCAATCGTCTCTGCACTGCCTTTGAAAATTCCTGTTCCAATGACACCACCCATAGCCATAAAACTGATGTGTCTTGGTTTAAGCTTCTTCTGTAGTGTTCCTTCTGTTTGAGCCAATTCAAATCCTCCTGATGTAAAAAACGTCTGTAATGCTGTCTTGTTTCATAGACATAATGTCCAGTATACCCTATTGTCCATCAATCAGCCCAGAAGTTCCTTATGGCCAATTCATCCCAAGGGTATAGAGACATAACCTATGTTTTATACCCCACAATGGCATGAAGCAATCTGTATACAATCCAGCTGATCAAACTATACCCTGCCCCATAGATAAACCAAGCGCCTATGTTACTACCCAATGTCGAAAGATCACTCGCGATATACAACAAAGGCTGCATAAAAGAAATAACCAGCGCTACCCAGAGTCTAAACCATTTGTCAAAATAACTGCCTACTCCAAGCACCACAGCAATTATAGGACATAACACCAAGACGGCAAACAGCGGATTCATCTGATCAAACCACCAATATATCATGCACGACTCCCTCTACATTCTTCGTGACAAAGCCAAGTTACTTTCATGCTGTATTATTGCGTTTATTCTACTCTTTTTCCCACTTTTAAAATGTACGATATGTTGCAAAATAAAAAACCAGCGTCCTGTAAAAACAGAATTCTGGTTTCTCATGCGAATCCATTTAGATTGTTTTTGTCATAAATGCGCTATTCGGGTCCAATATATAATCCGCGAATGGTTCGCAATATTCGAATCCGAAATCTTCATACAACTTCCGTGCCGGAATAAATGAGTCCATTGAGCCCGTCTCCAGACTGATTCGCTTATAACCACGTTCTACAGCAACGTCCATAATATGGGCCAAAATTTTTCTCGCTACGCCTTTTCTCAGATGAGCCGAAGCGGTACGCATCGACTTCAATTCGGCATGTTCCGAATTAAGTTCTTTGATCGCCCCGCAACCGAGCAAGTCGTCCCCTTCCCATGCACACCAGAATGTAATTTCAGGCTTCTTGAGTCCATCCAGATTCAACGCATGAATACTCTCCGGAGGCGAATCCGCTGCCATCCCTTGCAAGTGCTCCGCGATTAATGCCTTCACTTGTACTCCACTCAAATCGTCCACTTTGATCTCCAAAACGTATCACTCCTGCTGACATTTTTATTGGTTCTATCACTGAATGTATATTGATTATTCCATACTACTACCATGTTAGGTTTTGTGACAAGAGGTTGCTTATATGCACTGAAATGTCCTATTGTGATCCACCTATAATTTCCAGTATGATGAGGCTATCAGGTGCCAAAGAAGCGAGGTCTATTGCGAAATATACATAGAGTTAAACGTGGAACTATGGTGAAGCAAGCTTAACTTATTTTAAAGGAGAACTCTATGACACTAACTACGGACAACCTGTTTTATAGCAAACGATTGAAAATGACGCCACCACGTCCTGAGGACGTGCAGACGATGCTGCAATGGAACGAAGACCCGGAGTACCTTCGGAATGTGGATACTGATCTTGCCATTCCCTATTCAGAAAGACAGCTGGAAGATGAAGGCGAAACGAAGAACAAGGAAGTGTACTTCAGACTTCGCACGCATGACGAGGATACGTTGATTGGTTTTGTCGTCATTCACAGCATTGAATGGAATAACCGCTGCGGACAGCTTGCCATTGGCATCGGACTTGCCAAACATCGCAACAAGGGATATGGCACGGAAGCGTTGAATCTTATGTTACGATATGCGTTTCATGAAATGAATCTGGACCGGGTGGGTCTCGATGTCATCGCCTACAATGCCAAAGCAATCCGCTCCTACGAGAAGGCTGGTTTTCAGTTGGAAGGTCGGGCACGCTCATCTGTATATCGTGATGGCAAACGTTACGACCGCTTAATGATGGGAATCCTGAGACCAGAATGGGAAACACACAATCAGATCCATACGGAGGGTGAACAAGCATGACCAAGAATGCAGAAGTCACTGCGTTTATTGAACAGATTCAGATCCCCTGGCAAATACAAATCGCTGAACAATTGCGACAAATGGTGCATGATACCATCCCAGACGTGCAGGAACGTGTGCAATACAAAAAACCTCATTTTTTGAAAAACGGAAAGTACGCTGCGGTCATCTCTCCATCCAAACAAGCCGTATCCTTCACGATCTTTCATGCAAACGGACTTGATCTACCCGATGGGATATTCGAAGGCCCGGAAGATCGCAAAACGATCAAGCTCAAGGAAAAAGATACACCCGATTATGAATGGTTGGCTGGTTTGTTAAAGCAGGCCTCTGCGGATTTGTAGACGGATGTAGCAGCAGATAGCCGCCATCCATCCTGCACAAGGCAAACAAAGGGACCTCCCATGAAGTTCAAGAACTTACGGGAGGCCCCTTTGTTATTATCTGTCTACGACTGGCATTCCAGCCTGAACAGCTCTGTAATTTTACGAATAAACTTACCGCTTATAATGGCTTATAACCATAGCTTTTTACCATCAAGATTGCTGGTAGGATACAGCTGTCATCTGACACGGCTCACATATGAACATGTAATACATGCCCTCACCATACTCCTCTACCTCGCCCCAATCCAGTTGTGCGACAGCCTTCATTCTCGCGGAACAGCAAGGACATGTTGGATACTCGGCATCCTGAACCCATCCTGGATGACCGCCGACCTGAGATAACGATGGCTCCATCGCCCACTCACTGGCATGGAATGCATGACGCGATGTATTCGCAATCCGAAACTGCCGGCCAGCATCCGGCGCAAGTTTACCATAGTCGTCCGGGTCAATCTCGTCCATTCCCACAGGCATGACGTTATATGAACTCCAGTGTGGTTCCCCTGCTGCATCCATCTCCATATAAACTACACCATAACTGCTGCATATCACGCAAGTCTGGATCTGAAGTCGCTCGGCATGCCAAGACACGTCCCGCAGTGCCGGATGCTTAACATCCAGATTAATTAAGGTTGTTAACGCACTACCACACCATGGACAACAATGAGTGCTCGGAGTCAGCATCGAGAGTGAATCTCTGGTTATTGCCACGTTAGTTGTTTCACTCTCTTTTACTTTATAGAGTGAATAACTTGGGGTGGTGAATAATTCTCTGCGCTGCCCGTCTTTCGTAAGCTCCCAACCCGCTTCCGTGGTGTAATGCTCAGGTGCCACGTATAATTTGCTCGCCCAGGATGGCGGAGACTGTCTCCAATGCCAGAACTGCTGCACGACAAGATCATCCCCGATATGAGCCAGCATGAGCAATATGTGGTTCCGATTGTCATCATCGGTGTTCACCTGCTGCAACAGACGATCTCGAACTTCAGGCGAGGCACTTTTAACCAAAATCGCAGGATAATAGATCTCCTGTTCCAGCAGCTCAGGAATTTCGGTAGTCAACGATATATCATGGTAGCAAACGAGGTATATCAGGATATCTTTGCCGGCATCTTCATCACCTGTACGAATCCGTTGCATCGCGTAATCCTTCATCTGATCTTGTTGCTCTGCAGACAGAGACAGATACACCTGTTCCTTGGATTGATCATAGGGTACATAACGAATTAGTGGATCGCGAACCTGAGGTTCATGCATGATTTTTAAGATTTCGACCGGGTCTGTGATACCTGCATACAAGTTCACGTCACGTCGACTCGCTTCAATGTATCTCTGGCGCTCCTCGCGCTCCATCTCCTGCTTGCAAGGCATGCAATACCCACCTGTTCTGGCAGCCGTTGCTGGCAAAATGGTATTTGTACACCCTTCCCGTATACACGGAATTCGTTCTGTCATTTTTCCACCTCCTTCAACTCATGAACCCATATCCCTCGATATCCATGGAAAACACGCCACAATGTGACGTGCTTGTCCAACTCATATTTCAATGCTACCTGTCTCGTATTCGTATCTGCAAAATCCAGATCAGTGATGTCCCAACTGGTCCTTGGTAAATTCGTAAAAGGCGAGTGCATCTTCACTGCTGGCAAAGCCGGCCTGAGCCATTTTTTCACTGCCTCCACCTTTACCCTGGTAGGCTCCAAGATTGCCTTTGAAGAAAGGTCCACAAGCCCATTCAGGCGGCTGTCCGTTCTGTGCCAGAACAACTTTGGCCTCTGAGATACTGGCAAAGAGTACAAGGCCTTCATGCTCTGCCGTCAGCTTGGTAGCCAGGCTTTGCATATCCTTGAGCGATTTGTCTTCAAAGACCTGAGCGATCACCAGCCCTTGCCGAGCGGCAAGAAGTTCCTCCGCATAATAGGCATCGTTCGTTGTTTTCACTGCATTCAGCTCGGTTTGCAGCTGTTTTTGCTCCAGCTCCATTTTCTCAATGCGCTCCAATAATTCGTCCTTGCTGGTCTTTAATTTAACCATGATGCTATTAAGCACATTTTGTGTAGCTGTGAATTCATTTAGCGCCCTTGTCCCACATTTGAAATAAATGCGGGTGCCGCCCTTCACTTTTTCGGTTTTCAACAGTTTGATGATGCCGATCTCGCCTGTCGCCGACACATGGGTTCCGCCGCAAGCATTATACTCCACACCCTCGATCTCGACGATGCGAATGTCTTCCGTTACCGTAGGTTGCTTCACCAGTGGCAATTGGGCAGCCTCTTCTGCTGTAACCCAGGAAGTGTTGATGCGAGCGTTACGATAGATCTGGCGATTCACTTCTTGTTCAATGGCGGTTAATTGATCCGCTCCCAGTTCAGCCGCAGCCACATCAATCGTGTCATACTCCGTACCGAGATGGAAACTGAGCGTCATCGCTTCAGCCATTTTCAACGTCATTGCCGATAACAAATGTTGTCCCGTATGCTGCTGCATATGATCGAATCTTCGCTCCCAATCCAGCTTGCAATGTACCTCGCTCTGTTCAGGGGTACGTTCCAGCTTATGCCACACCTCTCCGTCTTCGATGTTCACATCCAGAACAGCAATGCCGCCAATTTGCCCCAGATCACAAGGTTGTCCACCTCCATGCGGGTAAAAAGCAGTCTCCGCCAGCGTGATATACACGCCGTCTTCCTTGTCCATTTGGCCTGTAATTGTTGTATGCCACTCTCTGGTATAAGCAGAGTCATAATAGATTTTTTGAGTCATTGAATCATCCAGATCCCTTCTCGTTCATATAGAATACCACTCCTGCTGCCGTTTGACATGTAGCATTACGCTTCATGAAAATCCTTATATCCGCTCTCAAGCTTACACTATTTTACATTATCAAGCCAATAGCACTCGATTTATTAAACATGGTTATGTATTGATGACTCAAGCGTACAGAGAACAGGACATTCGGAAGGAATTTGGAGGCTGATTAGTTGATGCGAAGGGGAGCCAAGTCCGCTTTCTCTGACTCCCCCCTTTAGTTGTAGACAACTTTTTAAAGGCTTTTGGCGGTACTAAACACCCTTCACAGATCCCTATAACTCCTACCACATCTCTGTATACATTATAGATAATAATGACTCAGGAGCTTTTCATCGATCTCCACACTTTCCAACTTTGAAATGAAGTCGCTTAATGCATTCTCTTCTATACTTTTGATTTTTTTCAGTTTTTCAATGATAGAAGTTATACTGGTGGCGTTCTCATTTTTGTTATATATTATAGCCAAATTTCTTAAAATTTTTGAATCCGATTCAATTTCAGAATATATTTTTATAAGCTCGTCAGCATCGTCCAAATAATGATGTTCTTTCAAATAATCTAATCTATCCAACATCACACGCTTATGCTCCCACATGGTATGAAAGATTCGTATATCAATCTTTTCCCTTAAAGTACTAACTTGATTACTTAAATATTGAACAATATGATCATAGATGGATAATCCAAAGATCCAATTAGAAGGAGTGCTCATGGAACGATAATGATAAGATGAATTGAGACTGAATCTAAGCTCCTTCAAAGATCTAATAATTAATTTTAGATCAAAGTGATAATTATGCTCTGGGTTATAAGATAATAAACATACATATTCTCTATTTTTTGTTTTATCACAATTGTTAAAAGCAACTAGAAACTCTTCAAAGCCTACCTCATATTCTCCGAATATAACATCTGAATTATAGCCTGATACATAAAATTTTAGTGTCTCTTTGTTATAACCGAAAATTAACATTTCATGTGGCAAAGCATATTTTTTATACGCCTTTTTATGGGCAATATAACTTTCATCCACATACAGATGAATATATTGATTTTGATCAATAGAATCACAAATAAAGCTGATGATCCCCCCCATATATTTTTCCAAGAAGCGTTGATTGATCTTTTGATAGGTAATGAGGGGACAACTCATAAAGAAATCATACCAAGGCAAGTTAGATGTATAAAACGAAAAGAATTTCCCTTCTGGAAAGTTCCCAGCACAAATTAATTGAATATAATTACTATAAAACCAAGCTTCAGATTGTTTATGCTGCATTACAATTGAGAGTGGATAGGCATTACATAGGTAGCCATGTACAGAAGGTCTTATCATTGGCAGTTTTATATCACTCATAACTTCTACCTCCGTATTATTTTTCACAAACATAACTTCCATGGAGCTACTTGAATCGTTATAGAACCCCTCCCCCTCCACTACAAGGGCTTGCAGGCAGAACATTAAATTTTTCACTATAGCCTACATCCAAGCGCTCCTTTTATGCATTCTAAACTTCTTCCGCCAGATAAGGATGTGAGAAAATCCGATCGCTTGTGCAGACTCCATACTCCTATAAGTATATGAATTATCACCTGTAATTTCCAGATAGAGTTTATTATAGAATTTTTCAATAAGTGTATTTAAGTTGACAATTGTTTGTTCAGAATTAGGTTCCATAACTTGAATAATAAGATCCGCTGTCTTCAGTAAGTCATTGTGTATCTCAAATAAACAAATCAAATACACAAAGTGCAGTATCACATAGTGATACTGCACTTTGTAGAGAAAACACTCTATAATTTTACTGTTACGCAGTTTCCCGACAACTTTATTTCATCGACTCGGACAGCTCTGTGAAAATAACACCCAGTGCATAAGCGCCAGCATCAGGGTAGCCCAGACTGCGATCACCGACGGTACCTGCGCGGCCCATACGTGCCACGATATCTTCGGTTTTCTTCGCACCTTCAACGGCTGCCGCCGCACCTTTGGCAAATGCGGTTTTGAAGTCGTCGCCAGACTCCGCACTTTGTGTCCAGGAATCGGCACACGGAACGAGTGCATCGATCAAGGTCTTGTCTCCTACAACGGCACCACGTCCGAAGGAACGCTCTCCTGTGGATTGAATCCCTTGCACGGCTGCATGCATCATTTCAGCGAATTCAGCAACATTTAATTGCTGTTTATCCCCTACAGCTTTGCCAGCCGCACGGAAAGCCGAACCCCAGATCGGGCCGGATGCGCCGCCGCAATATTCCATGATGACCAAGGAACATGCATCCAGGAACGATCCGATGTCTTTTTTATGTTCGTTAATGATGTGATTCCATTCGCGTTTCAATTGGCGGAAGCCTTTTGCCACACTCATACCGAAGTCGCCATCCCCAGCATGGGAGTCCAGTTCACAGAACGGTACCTCGTTCTTGATGATGATCTCACCCATTTTATCGATCAGATAGACGACATTGTCCAATGAAAATTGATTGCCTTCGATTACCGCAGCGGATGCATCCGTCTCCACTTCGTAAGATACGGGAGCGTCTTCACCCACAATAGCTTCCAGCGCTTCGGAATATGCCACTTGTGCTGCTGGAGGGCCAGATACTTTGAATGCAGGAGTATCACTTTCCTTGAACAACAGCGTTTTTAGTTCATCATCCAGTTTCAGGATCGTAACCGATGCACCCGCCATATCGATACTTGTCATGTAGTTGCCTACAAATGTAGTAGCGACATTGAGGCCTGAACGCTGTGATAGCTCACGCTGAACCGAGTTGTTGAGCAGGTACAGTTCTTGCAGTGGCGTTGCACCAAAACCATTCACAAGCACCGCAATCTCAGCAGAAGCATCATTGTCCAGCTTCATGTCTGCGAGCAACGCTTCGACCATGCGGCCTGCCAATTCATCTGCTGATACCAATTTCTCCCGACGAATCCCTGGCTCACCATGGATCCCTACGCCGAATTCCATCTCATCTTCAGCAATTTCGAAGGTAGGCGTGCCTTTGGCTGGTACCGTACAGGATGTGAATCCAAATCCAATACTGCGAACATTCTGAGCTGCTTTCTCAGCAACAGATTTCACATCTGCCAGACTGCGACCTTCTTCGGCTGCTGCTCCGGCAATCTTGTGAACCAGTACAGTTCCCGCAACGCCGCGACGTCCTACCGTATACAAGCTGTCTTGTACAGCGATGTCATCCTCAACACGTACATACTGTACGTCAATGCCATCTTCTTCTGCCAGATGCGCTGCATTCTTGAAGTTCATCATGTCGCCGCTGTAATTCTTGATGATCAGGAGTGTGCCTTTGTTGCTGGCTGTTGCCTTGATCGCTTGGTACACCTGGATTTGGGAAGGAGATGCGAATACATCTCCACACACCGCTGCATCCAGCATCCCTTTACCCACATAACCTGCGTGAGCCGGTTCATGTCCGCTACCGCCACCACTGATCAGGCTGACTTTATCAGCCTGAATCTCTCTGCGTTTGATGACTTTATATTTTTTCAGAAATTCAAGCTCCGGGTGTGCAAGCGCAATCCCGTTGCACATTTCCATAACAACATGTTCAGCTTGGTTCATAATTTTCTTCATTATTTTGCCTCCCGGCGTGCTGCTTTGTACTCACGTCCCATGCGGTCAGCCGCTGCAATGGCAGCAGCCACTTCAGGAACGGTGATTGGGAATGGCATCGCGTGAATGGATTCTTCCGGAATACAAGCGATCTCTGCCACTTTCAACAGCTCTTCCTGACTAATCGTGTCTACACCGATATCCGCCAAGCTGATTGGTAGTCCCACTTCGAGACAGAAGTCCATGACTTCATGGAGCTCTTCGGCTGGTGCATTTTCAAGCACGAGTTGTGCAATCGTACCGAAGGATACTTTTTCTCCATGGAAGAAGTGATGTGTGCCTTCCAGAACAGTCAAACCGTTGTGAATTGCATGTGCTGCGGCCAGACCGCCACTTTCGAATCCAAGACCAGACAACAGAATGTTCGTTTCAACGATATTTTCCAGCGCTTGCGTCACAACGTTGCTGTCACTCGCCACTTTTGCTTTTGCTCCGTCAGTCAGCAGCATTTCATAACACAGTTTTGCCAGGGCAAGTGCCGCATTGGTACCTACTGCGGATGGCGTATATCCTTCGCGGGAACCCATTGGCAGACTTGCGTTTACACGGGAATAAGATTTTGCTGTTGCTCTTGCTTCGAAGTATGTAGAGAGCGCATCTCCCATACCGGATACGAGGAAACGTGTTGGTGCATTGGCAATCACCGTTGTATCAACGAGTACCACACTTGGGCTTTGTTTGAAGTAAGCATAGTCATCAAAAGAACCTTCCGGTGTGTACAATACAGCGGAGTGACTTGTCGGTGCGTCTGTTGCCGCAATCGTTGGGCAGATGATCAATGCTTCGCCTTCAGCTACACATTTGGCCGCATCAATGGCTTTACCGCCACCAAGACCGATCGTAGAGTCACATCCTTTTTCCTTCGCGATCGCTTGCAGACGAGCAACTTCCTCACGGGAACATTCCCCTTTAAAACCGCTTTCAACAAACGTAATATTAAATTTCTCAGCTGTTGCATCAAGCTTTGCTTTGACACGTTGTACATCATCCGGGTGTGCAATCAGCAAGGCAGATTCTCCGAAAGATTTAACAAAGTACCCCAGGTTCAACAACTCATCTTCGCCTTGTACATATTTGGTTGGGCTGATAAATGCTTTTCTCATATTAATATATGCCTCCTAAGGATATGGAATGGTGTAGTGAATACATTAAATTTTAATCTCTTGCAATTGACCTTAATATAACGCATAGCTAGCAGGTTTACAGTGGACTTTGATAACAAATTATTATAATTTACAATCGTAATTTTTTGCTTTTTGGCGCAATCATGGTATGTTATTGTCATGAGATGGTTGAATTTTGACCTCCCATCATACATTACCCGTCATCATTACATCTTAATATGTACAACTTGCTAACTTTTAACGGCCTAAATTATGAATCAGGTTAGCTAAGGAGGTTTCATCTTATGATTAAAGAATATCTGCATATCAATAAAATACTCGACCTTAATAAATGGAAGCGTCTACAAGATTCACTTGCCACAGTAACGAAACTGGCGATCCTCACCGTGGATTATAAAGGCATTCCCATAACCAGTCACAGCAGCTGTCAGGCCTTCTGCCAGAATGTACGCAAAGACCCCGAGCTGCTCCCCTACTGCCAAAAATGTGATTCCCGCGGCGGTCTGGAAGCGGTTCGGTTAAATGAGCCTTATGTGTATCTATGCCATTTCAATATCATTGATATCGCAATTCCGATCACGATTGATGGCAAATATATCGGTGCCGTGATGGCAGGACAAGTGAAACTTGCCGACCCGGAAAAGGGTAGCGATCTGGAGCAGATTGTCACGTCCAAAAACGTACCCATGCATGCTGCCAAGCTGGAGGAATTAAAAGACGATTACGCCCAGCTGCCTGTGATGACCTATGAAGAGATTGTGAAGATCTCCAACATGTTATCCCTGCTCTGTAACTACATTGTGGAAGAAGCACTCAACAAAAATCTGTTAGTTGAAATGTTCGAGAAAGCTTCAGGTAACCAGGAGTCGCTGAACCTCTCCACCATCCTGCCGGGATACTCCATACGTAATATCGAGTCGATCAAAAAAGAGATGACCAATGCGATTGCGGATGCTTATCTCAAGAACAGTCCAAGTGATGCAGAAAGCACCAGCCCCGTGCTTCAGCCTGCTTTTGAATACATTCACAGTCACAAAAGCGAACAAGTTTCACTCAAACAAATGGCCGATCTATGCCACCTGAGTCCGAGTTATTTCAGCAGACTGTTTGCCAAAGAAACGGGTGAAAACTTCACAACCTACCTGGCAAAACTCAAAATTAAGTGGGCCAAGCAATTGCTGGAGGTCACGGACATGCCCGTCTCACAGATCAGTGATGAGCTGGGATTTAATGAATCGGGATATTTTATCAAAATATTCAAAAAGTTCGAGGAGATTACACCTGCCCTTTATCGTAAATACATTCAGGAGAACATGTAGCCTCACTAATACTTTTTTTGTATCAAAGATGAGGTTAAATTTCGCTCGGCAATTGGATCACGCAAATAACGGCTGAATCAGGACCTCCACCACTGATCAGCCGTTGTATATTTTAGATCAATTCTTACTTACAACTTTATCATACAAACATGTCGAGCATTAAAATCAACTTTATCCCACCTGTTTACGCAACGCTTGATCCAGCCATTCCAGTGCTGCACGCAGCTTATCCTGGGGAAGTTTCTCATACCGATCACCCGTAGACAATTCAAAGGCACAGCTGTTCCCACTCGTCTTGTTCAGATATGCGGTCATGCCTATGCCATACTGTTGAGCCATTTGCACAAGAATGGGTTCAACTTCGTCAGCAGAGAGCGCGAAGTGCACATGGAACATATTCGATACTGGCACCTCTGGCAAGGTATGTATCCCATGACAGGCATTCAAGAGGGAGGCGAGTTCTTGAGCCTGCTCGTAATAAAGCTCCATTTTGCCAATCCGTTCATTAAAGTAATACTGAGAACTCAGAATATACGGATACAGGCCGATCAGATCACCGCCGTGCCTACGTTTCCATACTTTCGATTCCTGCATCACATCCGCATCACCCGCCAATATTGCACCCGCAATGCCTCCGATTCCTTTGTAAAAGGACACATACACCGTATCAAACAGACTGCAAATCTCCGCAGGTGTCTTCTGATAATAGGGAGTAATCTCAAACAGGCGTGCCCCGTCCAGATGCAGCTTAATTCCGCGCTCACGGCAATAAGCCGAGATTGCTTCCAGTTCTTCATATGCCGGCAATTGCCCGCCAATCTCGCGTTGTGGCAGTTCCAACAGCAGACAGGCAATGTCCTGATCAAGCGCTTGTACATCTTCCAAACGAATCAACCGCTCCTTGTCTGCCAGCAAAATCGATTCAATCTGATGTAACTCTTTCAATCCGTCTTCCTCATGGATCTCAAGATGGCATAGAGGATGATAAGCTACTCGCTTTATCCCTTTGCGGTCACACCAGATCCGTAATGCAATCTGCTGTGCCATCGTTCCACTTGGGAAAAACACAGCCGATTCCTTGCCGAGAACGTCCGCCATCTGTTGCTGAAATTCTTCGATGATGGGGCCGTTGCCGTAGTGATCACTGAAGGTCTCCCCATCGATCTGCTCCAGTACGTTCTGAAGCACCTTGACTCTGCGGCTGCCATGACCACCAATAATAAAGGTTGCCTGATTAAATGCATCAGCCAATGTTAACGTAGTATCTTCCAAAGTCATTCACTCCTTTTATAGTGTGTGTTCTAAAGCGAACTTCTGAATACCCTTTTATAATTCCGGTTCTGTAATGATCTGTACCAAAGCGCTTAGCGCACTAGATATATGTTCACCACGGGCATACACAAATCCTACTTCCAACCGGCAATAGGGATCTGGCAAAGACATCACCGTAATCTCTCCTCTTAATACTGCTTTGGTAACTGAAGACCGTGGCAGCAATGATATCCCGAGCCCGGCAGATACCCCATTCAGAATCGTGTCCAGTGTTCCATATTCCATAACGCTTAGAGATGAGATACGGACAATAACGCGTGCATTTCATGCACGCCAGGTTCGGCGATCAACACCAATTCCTCGTCATACATCTTCATATAGTTCAGCTCAGGATGATCAATTGGGCCATATATTAAAGCGCCATGTAATTCATGTTGAATGACTTTCTGGTTCAGCTCATGGGTCCCACCCGTGACAAGCGCATGGTGTACCTCCGGGTAACATGAACTGTATTCAGCCAGGAGCGGCGTGAGGAAAGTGGAAGCCGCTGTCTCAATGGCACCCAGACGAAGTATGCCGGACGGCGGGTTACCCGCTTGTGTGGCCTGCTCTGCTTCATATAATAATTCCAATATTCTATCCGCATACACAAGCAGATTCTCTCCCGTTGGTGTAAGAGACATTCCCCGATTGGAACGATGAAACAGCGGTACTTGTAGCTGTGTCTCCAACTGTTTGATTCGTGTGGTTACATTGGATTGTACATAATTAAGTGCGAGTGCAGCTTTACTGATACTACCTTCGCGGGCAACCGCCTGAAATATTTTCAAATCACCTGCATCCATACCTTGATCACCTGCTCGTCGTTATATCGACATTCTGCACCATCCGATTCATGCAAAATGCTATCTATTATTTTCATTGATACTGACAATCATTTTTGTCCATTTTACGTGAATCTGCTCCGTCTGTACAATGAGGCTCAGTAGTTATATCTGGCTATATAGACAGGAGGAATAGTTAACATGAAAGCTATCGTACATTCAGGCCAGAAAGGTCTTGCAGGTCTTCAATATACAGAGTCAACCTCTCGGGTACCAGAAGTCGGGGAAGTGCAGATCCAACTGAAATCCGCTGGAATTAATCATCGTGATCTCTTTATCATGGCAGGACGCACCAGTAAGGACACCCCGCTCATTCCCAGTTCCGATGGTGCAGGTATCATTGTTGAGATTGGCGAAGGAGTGAGAGGGTTCGCAATAGGCGATGAAGTCATTATCCATCCTACGCTCGGTTGGGAATTTGCGAATAACGTGCCCATCGTGCCCAATATTGTTGGTGGTCCTACAGATGGAACGCTGGCTCAATATATAACGTTACCTGCTGAAAATGCCTTACCTAAGCCAGCCTACCTATCCTGGGAGGAAGCAGGCGTGCTGTCCCTTTCAACGCTGACGGCCTATCGCGCCTTGTTTACTCGCGGTGTATTAAAGCAAGGTGAACATGTGCTCATTCCCGGTATTGGTGGTGGTGTAGCGACCTCTGCCCTGCTCATGGCCGTAGCCGCTGGTGCCAAGGTGACTGTTACCTCCCGAAGTGAAGCCAAAAGAAATGAGGCACTGCGCTTGGGTGCTACCCATACATTGGATAGTCATGGAGATTGGAGCTTGCAGAGCGATTTAGAACCTGTGGACATGATCCTGGATAGCATCGGACAAGCCATGTTCCCCAAATATTTTGATATAATCAGACCAGGTGGGCGTATCGTGATGTATGGTGCAAGCTCGGGGGATGATCTGACCTTACCCATTCGCTCTATCTTCTTCCCGCAGATCAGTCTGATCGGCACCTCTATGGGTAGCCGCGAGGAGTTTGTCCAGATGCTGCAATGGGTGGAGCAACATGACATACATCCTGTGATCGATAGTGTATATCCGTTGCAAGACGTAGCGGAAGCATTCGAACGCATGGAAAAAGGCAATCAGTTTGGTAATCTGGCTATACTTATGGAGTGACATCTATTTTGAGATGGACCTTCATAAATTATTGAAAATTGATTTACGATAATGGGGTGAATCCATCTGACCCGTCTCGCGAAACGTATACTAATTGTTCTTGTTGCTATTATGTTTTTGGCCCAAATTCCTATGTTAAAAGAAACCTTATCCCGAGGAGTCACTACGTTATATGTGAAAATAAAGTATCCCGAATATTCCTTTCAATTCCAAGGTTTCATCTACGAGTCTCATTTCGGAAACTATATCATCTCTTATACTGATCAAGACGAACAACTCATTAGTCTGATACTTGAGCCCAAATTTTTACCGGTGATCATTACCTATGATCCATTGAATCAACCCATGAAAGACTAGTTGGTTCACGCTATAAATCATTCAGGAGGTGTACCTACATATGGACAATCGATCGCATTTGGTAGAATTGGTTCGCAAACTGATGGATGCCGAGGGAACGGAAGCCGAGTTGGATGACATGTTAACGGAGCTACAACAGCAGGTGCCTTACGCAGAGATCAGTAATCTGATTTTCTGGGATGATCGAGACCTGACGCCTGAACAGATTGTGGAGGAAGCGTTGGCTGCTCGTCCGATCATCCTTCCGCCCCAATCTTCATATTATTCAGGAGGTGAATGATAGCCATGTCTGATATCAATCATAACCACGATGAACACCCAGATTTTAATGTTATCAGCGGTGAAGAAAAACTACAGGCACTTCGTGACCTGATTGAACTGACCGATAGCGAACTTACTCAGCAAGTTCTCGCGATTGGCATGGATTCACAGGAAGAAGATCTCATCCGCATCGTTGCATGGCGAGCTTTGGGCATGGCCGGGTCTTCCCCACTTTTGGATGAGATTCGTCATGCTGCCGCACAGCTCATTCGTGACTCGGAAGAAGATGAGGATGTACAAATTTATGCGTTACAGACTCTATCTTTGTTGCCTGCTACCGAAGCCGAGATCACGTTGGCCCAGGATGTATTGTTAGGAGATGCCTACATTTTACTTCAAGGTGCAGCTTTTGCTATTCTTACTGCCCACAAACATATCCCTAGGACTATCCTTGCGCTGGAATCACTCCAATCTCATCCGCATTTCGGCGCTTCCGCCAAGCGAGAACTGCATTCCATATCAGGAAGTGATGATCTATGAATCAGGACCATGAACCATTTTCACCAGGAACATCAGGAGAGCATGCTACAAAGGCTGTTTACCTTACTCAAGGTGAGATACAGGCCATCCAGAAGGCTCTTCTTTTTCTCAAGTTTGAATCTGAAGAGACAGCTTCGTTGCTCTATGCAGGCAGCCCGCTACTGAACAGTGTGTTGGAAAAGGTACGGGATGTCAGCGCATTTGGGGAGTACGCCAAAGAACTCCACTCTCGTCCGAACGAACATGCAGAGCGTTTCATATGCGCCAAGTTGGAGCGTTCTTATAGAGAAGAATTGGCGCCGCACGAACGAACAGAGGAACAGAAGATTGAGATTCTCAAATCCTGTATGTATCCATATCCGGTTAAATAAAAAAATCCTCCATACTCTCTTTCAGAGCATGGAGGATTTTATTTCGTTGTTGAGACGTACCAACTGTTAAACTAAACGCCATTGTAGCAAATACAAGTCTACGGTGTATGTGTACCCACGTACTGTAAAGTTCCTTGAGGGAACTCATTCCATTCACCGGTTAATGAGAACTGTTGTGAACCCGTATATATCCCGCGTTTTCGGATAAACGTCCCGCCAGCAGGCATGAATTGATCATGTGAAGTTGGATCACCTAACACATCCACAATTCGTCCATCCTTTTTGAGAATCAAAGCAACGACGTTATACTCATCCGGATTATACAATTCCAACTCATCATTGTAGTACCAAGCTGACGTTATATCGAAAAAGTCGTAAAAAGTATAATTGATGTTTAAATAAGGTAACCCTGAAGTAACATCTAATATGTTTTTGGTTGTCACTTTCATTGTGGATGTCTTTTTCATCCACTGATGAACTTCCAACTGATACCCGGTTGCTTTATGCGACGGATCACCGTCACCTGTGTAATAAAGTTGAACAACACTGCGTCCATTCCCTGCATCTGCATACTGAGAGAAGAATAACTCTGAGGTGCCCTGATTTTTCGAGTTTACCTGAACGACCACGGCCCTACCGTCATCCCCTATGATCCAGAATAATAACGGAGATACACTCAAAGGGATCTGGGAAGAATTAATCGTATCCGGTCCTGTAAACGTCGAATCTGGCGTACCACTATATACTTTAAAACTCGTCTGCCCAGGGAACCAATTGGACGTTGCAAAAGTCAGAGGATCTATGACACCTGACTTCGTATTGATCTGCATAACCCCACCGTTAACCAGAGAAGCAGTACGAACATTGAAGGTGTAATCTACCTGTCCACCTTTCCCATCCTTTGCTGTTATCGTTAAAGGAGCAACGACATTCCCTGTTCCCGGTTTTAGTATGATCTGGTCACCATTAATGCTTGCATTCACCGCTTCATTTGAGCTGTTGCTTATCGTGAATTGCATCGCATCTCCATCGGGGTCACTGAATAGTTGACTCAGATCATACGTGCGCTCATTCGTTACATTAGGTGTCAATACTTGTTCGTAAATGCTACTCACTACCTCAGGGGCCAAGTTAGGGCCTGCAGGCTCTCCTTGTATAGTCACGCCAAAGGATGCTTGTTCGCTACGCCCTTTCTGATCATATACCGTTAACGTCACTGTCGTATTTCCTGCAGCAACTGGAGCAACAGCTATCTGTGAACTATTGGTAGAGACCGTCGCAATATTGGGATCTGCTGAGGAAGCATCCACTGTTAACGTAGCTGAATCAAAATTCAGCAGGTACGATGCCAGGTCAAGATTCAGAGTTGACCAAGGCCATGTTACCGTTTGATCCGGAATTGAATTGATGTTCCCAGATTCAAGAACCTCAATATCAATATAGGCTGTCGCTTCTTTTCCATACATATCTTTTGCTTTGATGTTAGCTTGGAATTTACCAGCCTGTCTTGGATGAATAATCAGCTTGTTTTCTTGAATATTCACCGCTGCGATCAGGAGATTATTGAAATCAAGTGGTGTTTGAAACGTTAATGCGTCCCCATCGGGATCATTAAAATATTCCGAAAGATCAATGACTGCATCTTCCTTGCCTACAAACAACGTTTGAGCAGGCAGATTCTGAATAAGCACCGGAGCAGCATTAGGCTTAGGATTAACCCTTATCTGAAATGCGGTTGAAATGAAACCACCTTTTCCATCCTCTACTGAATAATAAATGATGTATTCTCCAAATTCTAGAGCAGTAAAGCTTAATACACCCGCTTCCTCCTCAACGATTAAGGCATCAGGATTAGAGGAGTATGCACTGAATGTCAGTGGGTCACCATCCGGATCTGTATAATAATCATTCATGTCAACCGAGGGGATAGGATCTGTGAGGAAACCCAGGTATGCTTCAACCCATTCTGGTGAATTTCCTACCGGGTTATGATTTGGAACGAGTAGAATATCGATTTCAAAGAAATCTGTAGTGATTCCTCCGTTACCGTCATTCACTGTGTATGATATCGTATACGTCCCATTTTGAAGTGATGTTAACTTCAGTTCACCCTCATTTTCCTCTACTGTTACCCCGTCTGGATTGGATGAAGTCGCTGTATACGTCAAAGGATCACCGTCTGGATCAGTATAACCCTCGTTCAACTTTACTACAGGGATGTCTTCCCCCAGGTATACCTCTATTTTCGATGGAGCTTCGCCGACAGGCGCACGATTGAGTGGTGGCAGAACAACAACTTTCATATCGAGTTCAGTAATCCCCGTACTGCCATCATCTGCAATTTGCCCGTCATCCACCTTAATTTTAAGAACAACTTCCCCCGCCTTTTTAGGCGTTAACCTCAATACGGATTCAGCATAGTTTGATTTCAAGATTTCTGTTCCCACGATTTCCGGGGCACTGTTCGTTACACTGTATAGCAACTCCGATTCATATTTCTCATCATCCATGACATAGACCATGAGATCCACATCCTTGTTACCTGACTCTGCTATCAACTCCTGATCAGGAATCGGCGATGCAAGAGGAGGCGCATTCACATGAACATCGAATGTAGACCTAAGCCTCTTACCTCGACCATCATTGGAAGTCACCGTTATGGTAGCCATGCCATGCTCCAAAGGAACAATATCTAATTGCGAGCCATTAAGGATAACCTTTGCAACTGAAGATTTGGATGAACTGATCGTATAAGCTACCACATCACCATCCGGATCAGTCACATAGTTGTTTAAGTTTAACGTTGCTTCTTGTCCATTCGCTGTAAACCTGCGACTTTCGAATGGTTTCAGCAGTTCAGGAGCACGATTGGCAACAACAGGAGACGTTTCGCTCCCTGACCCACTCCCATTCGTTCCCCCTGACGAAGCAGATACCGTATTTGAAGATACGGTTCCGGTATTTCCACTTACAGCGGAAGATGGCACTCCCGCTGCCAAAGAAATATCTGAAACTTTTACATTACCCGACACATTGATCTGAGCGGAGGGGTTATTTACTTGAAGCTGCTGAACGGTACCTGCTGCATTAAAGTTGACAGCGCCGGTCCCATCCACATTGAGCTGCTGTAAAGTGACGTTGCCGTTAAGTTGCAGGGACTTGGATGTATTCACATGGACTGTATCAACGGCTCCTTGTAGCTCCACTTTGCTTGTACCTACGAGAATATTTAATAACGGGAGATTAGCTGTTTTCCCGATATCAAGCATACTGTCTGATCTAATGTTGACTTCTTGAGTACGGGTATCCCCTGTTAGTGCCACATGTACATCGCTTTTATCTACATCCACATTATTGAGAGTGGAATTGTCAAATACAACCGTATTACTGTCACCACCATAAACGAAGACAGACTGTTTCACACTGATATTTTTGCCATAAAAATCATGTTTGACCTCGGGGGCAATCGTCAGCTTGCCCTCGACTGTAAGTCCTTCCACTGAAACAAAGTCTGCCTTCGTCGTTAGATCCCCATGAATTACGGCGTCTCCACCCTCCAATAGCAGATTTCCGCTAAATTCAGCTTTTCCTGGGGCCGCATCCTGCCCCCCCGTTCTAATTTCCAACCCGTTGATCTCGGTGAGTGTATGATTTTGACTCTTAAACCGTATTCCAGCCTGAACCAGTACAGCCTTATTGCGATGATTCAGAAGGCCTGCCACTTGTTCAGAGATCTGATAGACAACACCGTTGATCTGAATCTGCTTTCCTTCGATTGACTGAATGACAGACAAGCGGTTTTCCGGGAATAGGGCCGACAACAACATGCCTATGGCTTCACCCCGAACAAGCCCTTGTTTAACTTTATTCGGTCCCTGATATTCGCTTAGAATTTCAGCCTTCTCAGCAGTTCGAATATATGGAGCAGCCCATGTACTCGCTTCTTTCCAATCTGAGGGAAGAGAATCTCCCTGAACTTCTTGTTTAGCCAAAGCCGTGGCTCTTACCAGAACTGTCACCAGTTCCTGTCCAGTGATCTGGGCCTGTGGACGGAAACGCCCTGTTGCATCTCCTTGTAAAATCCCCGCCTTCTTGACCGCCTGAATCGAAGGTGCTGACCAACTAGTAGATTTCACATCCGTAAAAGATGCTGAGACTGACTTGTCCAGTGTGAGACCCAGAGCTTGAGCAAGAACAACTGCCAGTTCCTGACGGGTGATTGGGTCAGCTGCACGAACATTCCCATCTGGGTCTCCCTTGATGAATCCCATGGATACGGCCCTATCCATAACATCGTTTAACTCATTATTGTTATTATGTGCTGAGGATATGCCAGACACAGACACAGTCTGTGCCGCTGACATATCCTGTTGTGCAGATACGGGTACAGTGTTGGATAGAAGCAACGCAATCAAAGCTAGCTGAACGGTCTTCCTTATTTTTGGCATAGCGGTTCTCCTTCATGTTCTGGAATATTTCAAAAAATCAAGGATTGGAAGGAGGGGATGTGTAGTTACCCAGACCGTTGTAATAGTTCTCTCCTTGTTGGATCCATCGTGCCCCGTCATAATTTGCATCACCATGAACATTGCCTGACGTCCTTGTTAAAGATTGCGCAGGCTTCAAGATGGCTATATCCATAGGTTCGCCATCGTTAATCTGATAGAGTATCAAAGTAATGTCTTGAGGTTGATCAAAATTAAAAGACACATAATAGATTTCGTCCTCATTGATCGGGAAATCTGTGGAGTCATCGGCAATGACCATTGTTTTATAAGGTGCAATGAAAGTTCCAGAAGCAAACGTAATCGGATCGTCTATATCACTACGTTTAATTTCAAACTGACTGAGTTCAATTGGTTTGGACGTTGGATTATACAGTTCGATTGCCTGAGTAGTGCCTTCTCCCCAGACCACCTCAGAAATAAACAGGCCCTTTCCTGTATCCGGGTCCTCCACCTTAACCGTAAATGTTGTCTCAATATCTTTACCAGCGGGATCAGTAGCCTTAACGGTAACGGTTGCTGAACCAGTGATGTTCTTGATGTCTAAAGTCAATATATCTCCTTGGACCCTCACTTCTACCACAGCAGGATCAGAAGATTGCGCCGTATACGTTAGAATGTCGCCATCCATATCTGTGAACACATCAGCCAAATCAACCGTCTTACTCAAGGTACCCAATTCAACTCCAACAGTTGGCAGTGTTTTTACCACTTCGGGAGCATGGTTGATTGGTGGTTGTGGAATGATGATGGGCGGGATTGGCGGTAAAGGTGGAAGTGGCGGTGGAATAAAGAACGGTTTGACCAAATAAATGAATGAAGCCGATACGCTTCCTCCTTTTCCATCTGTAGCTTTCACCGTAACCATTGTTTGGCCTATAGCAAGACCCACAATTTTTAATTTTGAACCCTGAATATCCACAGAAGCGATGTTAGGATCGATCTCCGTAATCTCATAGCTCAACTCATCCTCATCCGCATCAGTAAATACAGCACCGAGATCAATCTCTTGCATGCCCTCTCCAAGATATACCATCATGTCAGACATGCTAGACTGAACAACAGGTAGCTGATTCTCGGGAGATGGAGGTACAATAACTGGCGGCTCCGGTTCTGGAGTTGGTGTCGGCGTGGGAGTTGGTGTAGGAGCTGGTGTTGAAGATCCTGTACCAGAATTGAAGTTGCTTGCCCCTGTAATGCTGGATGGTGCGGTCAGTGGCGGTGTACTGCGAATGATCTGTGAGGTTACGCCGCCCTTTGGAAGAATAACTGTATTCGTCTTCACACTTGCTGGTAATTGAATAATGGATTTCACATCTTTCAACACAACTTCCTTCCACGTCCCATTTCCAAGAACAGTGACTTTGTCAGTCGTATCTACGGTTATCGCATCGATATCTCCATCAATCGTTATAGCACTTACGCCTGGTTTTAATATAACCTTGGACAAGGTATCGGCTTTCAGAGCAACGTGATTTGAAGAGACTGTAACCACACCTGGATAGGAGGTACCGACCAAATTCAATGTCACGTAATTTTGAAGTGTGCCTGCTTGATTAATCTGGATTTCCGATAAGGCAGACAGGTTACGTGTATGTGCATCATAAGTAATTACTGCGTTCTGCAATGCTTCTTTGTTCTCGTCATTCAAAATTCTTTGCAATTCCTGACTGATCACAAAAGGACGTCCATCCATATAGGCAACATCTCCATCCAATGCAGTCAAAGAAGCTGTTCGCTCACCCGTCTGAAAAACATCTACGAGAACCTTTGCTATATCTTGCCGTTCCACCAGAGCCTTGGATTCAAATTTCCCCTCATTTGAATCCAACAACCCCAATTTCAAAGCAGTATGTACCTGTTCTTTAGCCCAGTCACTCACCGTGGATTCATCTGCAAGCGTCTGTTGTTGGCCTCCTTTTGCTCCTTGTGTTCCTGTCACTCTTACCAAAATGGAAGCAAGCTCTTCCCGACGAATCGGATCGTTAGCACGGAAATTGCCTGTTGCATCTCCGGTCATCCATCCCTCTTGACGAATTGCTTCAATATAAGGAGTCGCCCAATCTGAATATTTAAGTCCAGTGTTGGAAGTCATATCAATCTCTAATTGTGATGCTTTGGCCAGTAACACGGCCATCTCTCTCCGAGTCAAAGGCTGACTTGGGTGAAATGATCCATCTGGATAACCCGAAATCAATCCTTTCTCTACTGCTTCTTTTACCGCCTGTAGAGAGGTAGAACGAATATCAGTCTGATCTGTAAAAACCGACGATACAGCGTCAGCTGATCCTCCGGTTTGCTCAGCTGCGTTAACTAATTGAGTCCCCCACAGCATGCCTACTACAATTGAAGTCAGCAACACTTTCTTCCAATCCTGATTCATATTTGTTCCTCCCAACAAAACTCGTTTTCGGCACATAGCTTATCAATATTTTCTGAACAATTTCTGAACAAAATAACTAGTAAAAATGCCAGATCAAAGGAGCTTATACAGAAGGAATCCACACTGAATTCACGTAACATCGAAATACGTTGTTTTATATAAATTTCATGATTTTGATACGAGAAAAATGTACAAATAATTAATCAAATAGTGCAAATAATATAAGCCCATATTATATGTATTCTTCCAAAATAACTTAAACTGGTTAAAGGATATTCTTTTTCTAAAAAAGCGTGTTACCATCTCAAAAATCGTTATAATAAAAGGAACTTGGTGAGATTTGTAAGTTAATGCAATCATTCAACTTAGCTATTGGAGGAGAATTATGGAAACGGAAGCTTTACGCAACGTGGAACAACTGGCTCTGAAGAAACACAAGATTTACAAACAAAGCTTAATCAGGTACCTTGCTCGCTCCATGCTGGCCAGTATGTTTATCGGATTCGGCGTCATCGTGGCGTTTAAGACAGGTAACTTCTTTTATATGGAGCAGTCCCCGTTCACCTATCCGATGGCAGCCATTACGTTTGGCGCGGCCATCATCCTGATCGCCTACGGTGGGGGTGACCTGTTCACGGGCAATACGTTCTATTACACGTATGCGGCGCTGCGCAAGAAACTGCGCTGGTTCGAAGTGATCAAGCTGTGGATAGCGAGTTATAGCGGTAACCTGATGGGCGCAGCCGTGTTTGCCCTGTTAATTTACCTGACCGGATTGTTCGACTCGTCTCAGGTGAATGGGTTTCTGTTAAGCGTGGTGGAGCACAAGATGGAAGTTCCGACCATGCAGCTCTTTTTCCGGGGAATCTTGTGTAACTGGCTCGTATGTATGGCGTTCTTTGTCCCGATGTTCATGAAGGAGAATGGAGCCAAAATGTTCGCCATGATGCTCTTTGTGTTCTGCTTCTTCATCTCGGGATATGAGCACAGTATCGCCAATATGTGTACGTTTGCCATTGCACTTGTGCTGAATCACCCGGGGACCATCTCATTTGAAGGTGTGCTTCACAACCTGGTTCCCGTGACCTTGGGTAATCTGGTGGGTGGTGTGCTGCTGATGGGCTTTATGTATTATGCGGTGAACAAACCGTTTCTGGATGAAGAGACACATTAATCTCTGGTAAAAAAAGATCCCCTTCCAGCCCGGTCCATTGACCGTGGCGAATCGGTAAGGAGAACCCAAAACACCCCGGCAACCTTCCCATCTCAGGGAGAGGGTTGCCGGGGTGTTTCCCTATGGGCAGACTCACGAATAAGTCGCCTGTCCCCTTATCAATTTTCAACCTATTCGAAATAAATCTACTGTATTTTCCCGTGCCATACTTCAATCTGTACTCACAGTTGCCGATCCTGAATCAACGTTCTACCCCGTTTTCGGATTCCAGCGGAAAGTAGCTGCCGATTGGGAAGGTAGTACATATCGAAACGAATCTCCGTCCATAACTACATCAAAAGAGACTTCTTCCTCACCTGTGTTAGCTGCAACCAACACCATCGTTCCATCCGGGTTGCGGAAGACTACGTTCTCGATCTGGCCCTGTTCTTGTGTGGAATCAACTCTTACAGCTCCCGGACGCACATAACGGCTAATGTGACCCAACGCATAATACTCGACATTTCTAGTGATTTCATCACTCTCCGGGTTAATCGTCACAACCCCACGGCAGTTCGTACAGCCCCCGTTCGTGGGACCTCCTTGCGGATCGAGTGCGATGTTCCAGAGCAGTACATTTTTTGCCCAGTTGCGAGGTGCACCAATGATGAGATTGGACATCTGCCAGCTCAGATTCTCGCCAAAATCAGGACTCCACGCCCCACCACTACATTCGGTAAAATAAATATGTTTGTCCGGAAAGCGATTATGCACTTCCGACATGGCAGATGGATCACCTGCATAACAGTGGAAAGCAGATCCATCGATATAGGCAGCAGCCTGCTCATTACCGAGCACCTTGCTGGTATAATCGACCGCCTGATCCCAGTTATGATCATACGCGATGATTCGCGTATCCAGTCCCGCATCCTGTAGTGCCGGGCCGAGATAATCCCGAATGAACATGGCTTGTTCTTCGGCTCCCATACTCATGCTTGGATATTTATCCGAGCTGAACTCCGGTTCATTTTGCAACGTGATCCCGAAGATGGGAATGCCCTTTGCCTGATAAGCTTGGATGTATTTCACCAAATAGCTCGCGTACGCTTCATACACCCGGAGATCGTTATAATCCAGATACCAGCCGTTGGTGGTTTTCTCTTCATACTTCATCCAGGCCGGGGCCGTCCACGGTGTGCCCAGTACGTTAAGACCCGGTTTCAACCTGGCTACACGCTCCAGCATATTTACAACTTCCTGATCTTTATCGATCGAAAAGTGTTCCATGTCATAATCCGTACCGGACTCGATATCATCATAGGTATAACTTGAAGAAACGCCTGATTCATCTACCGAATAATCGGAGGCACCAATCGTATGACGCACCATATCCATGTTCAGCCCTTCCGTTGTATATAGTTCCTTCAGTAGCTGTTCTTGCTTTTCCTCTGGAAGCTGGTTGATCAGATGTGCCGATGAACCCGTCATCGCTGCGCCAAATCCATCCATGGTTTGATACGTCTTATCCGGGTCAATCTGTATGGTGAACGCCGACGAAGAAAAGTCTGACTCCTGTGTTGTAGAATCTGAAGAGCTTGTGTCAGCATCATGGCGATCTGAATCTGTCATTGGAATAGGCTTCTGAGGGGTAAGCAGATTTTGTTGATCTCCCGTGGTTAACCAGACTTCGGCCGCTCTCTGCTTGTCCACAACCGGTGGCGGAGCGGGTAGTTCACCTCGGTTGAGGATAAGCCAGATTCCTATACCAACACAACAAACAGATCCGATCCACAGGATCGTCCAACGTTTTGGATGCTCTCGCCAGCCTATGTTCATCACGCCTCCCTCTCCTTCCATTATGGAAAAAGCCGCAGCCATTCGGCCACGACTCTCATTTCCTATATATAAATTAGAACAAAATGCATTTGACGCAAATAACTTCACAGGGAGAACAACCTTCCGATCTCCCGGATTGCACTTTTATTTACCGGACTTGCTTCCGATATTCACACTGCCGGTCAGACGGATATCATCCGATGCACTACCGACATACACTTGGACTTTACCCTTAGGCATTACCCATTCATGCGATGTTTCATCCCAATAGGAGAGTGCACTGCGATCCAATTGAATGTTAACCCGCTGCTGCTTACCTGCCTTCAGATCAACCTTTGCCCAGCCAGCAAGCTGCTTCTCTGGCGTCTCAACTTTGGTTGGCAGATTGCCGACATAGACCTGTACCACTTCTGCACCGGAAACTTTACCGGTATTACGCAGGTTCAGGGATACTTCCACGGTTGCTTTGTCACCTTTGCCTGTGTTTTTCACATGCAGATTACGATAATTAAAATCGGTATACGACAGCCCGTGTCCAAAGGCGAACGCCGGTGTCATGCCTTCTTTGTCATATCCTTTATACCCTACAAAGATACCTTCGGAGTAGTTGCCCACCCCATTCACACCCGGGAATTGTTCCGCAGTGGATACCGGAGTTTGGGAATCATCTGACGGGAACGTCACCGGCAATTTACCGGATGGATTCACATCACCGAACAGAACACGTGCCACGGCATTACCTTGTTCCTGACCTGCATACCAAGCCTGAACGATGGATGGCACTTCTTTTTGCCAGGAATCCATTTCGACAGCACGACCACTCATTTGCACCACAATCGTTTTTGGATTGGCTGCCGCTACCTTGCGGATCAGCTGATCCTGGTTATTGGGCAGTTCCAAGTCGGAACGGTCTACATAACCTTCACTGTCATACGTGCGAGTTACCACAACGGCAACATCGGACTTTTTGGCCAGCTCAACTGCTTTTTGCATTTTGATATCAACAGCGTTATCTGGAGCTTCCCAGCCAAAACGAACCTGTGCGCCCATATCATGATTGGACTGCACCGGGAAATCCGTACGATACTCAATCCGAATGTCGTGGGACTCACCTGCTTTAAACGTAATTTCTTTCTTGGTTGTACTCAATGTTTCACCTTGATTGTCTACGAGTAACTCATCATCCACATACAGTTTCGCAGAACCGAGACTGGTCAGAGAAAGTTTATATTCACCTGTTTGAGGTGCTGTGATCGCACCTGTCCAACGAGCGGACATTTTGGCATTGAACTTCGTTGGTGTCACGGGAAGCTTGGAAGATTGTGCGTTAAAACCTTCATAGTTGTAGAATCCAAGATTCATGTTGACCTGATTGTCTGTACGGACCAGAGAAGGGTTCCCTTCCATATCTTTATTTGTCCAGTATTCAGCACGCAGACCGTATTCCGCACGATCTGTACCATAGTCTTTTTCACTTTTCTGAGCATCCGCTGGCGACAAAAGAGTGGAAGGCACGGCAGACGGTCCATTAAATGCATCTCCTGCGGAGATTGGATCGGTTCCGGCTGCATATTTTACTTCCACACCGTTACCGGCACGATTACGAATGCCTTGCAGTGGACTTACGGTATATGTCGGATTAACCAGACTGCTACCGCCACCAGCAGCCGATGCGTTATCTGCATCCGGTCCGATGACAGCGATGGATTTCACGTTTTTCTTGGAAAGCGGCAGCACATTATCGTTGTTTTGCAAAAGAACCATGCTCTCTTCTGCAATTTCACGTGCTTGTTTGCCGTCTTTCTTGGCATTGATTTGTGTATTGGTTACAGGATTATCAAACAGCCCTTTATCGAACATTTGAAGCAAAATACGTCTAACCTTCTCATCAATGGTTTGCTCGCTGACTTCGCCTTTGTTTACGGCTTCCAGCAATTGGTCTCCCCATTTGCCATAAGGCTCTCCAGGTGTCTCCAGATCCAGACCCGCATTGGCGGACTTGGCTGTGCTGAAGTTTGCGCCGTAATCACTCATGACGAACCCTTCGAAGCCGAACTGGTCCCGAAGAACATCGGTCAGCATCTCCTTGTTCTCACAAGCGTATGTACCGTTCACTTGGTTAAATGAACACATTGCAGAACCGAGATCCGCTTTTTCAACCATCGCCTGGAACGGACGTGCATAGACTTCCTGAATGGCACGTTCGCTGGCTGTTGCATTGGTCGTGAAACGTTCCGTCTCCTGGTTGTTCAGGATATAGTGCTTTGCAGTAGCGATAACCGGATTGCTTTGAATCCCGTTCACATACGCTGCACCCATGCCGGAAGCCAGCAACGGATCTTCCCCGAGAGATTCGAAGTTCCGGGAACCCCATGGTGTACGTGCAATATCCAGCCCAGGGCCAAGCACTACATTATGTGTGGTATCATGTGCTTCCTGACCGATCAGATCACCATATTTCTTGGCAAGATTAGTATCCCAGGAAGCGGCAAGTGCGATTGGTGCAGGCAATGCCGTGGACTTTTTGTCCTGCACATCCGGGTTAGCCACACGTACTCCTGCGGGCCCGTCTGCCATCTGTAACGCAGGAATACCGAGACGCTCCAATCCATCATTATAGAAACCATAATAGTTATTTACTTTACCAGTTACGAATCCAACTTTCTCCTCCAGCGTCATCTCTTTGAGCAGCAGCTCGGTGCGCTCCTCCGCAGATAGAGATTTGTTCATCCAAGGCCGACTTGCCCCGGATTCCGCCTCCGCGGCGAAGGCGTGTAACGGCATAGCCGCAACCGCCACGATGATGAGTAGCATAAACCATCGTTTGAGGAAAATCAGATTGAGTCTTCTGTTCATGTTGTAAGCTCTCCTTCTCTCTTGATCATTTTTCTCGTACACATCTTGAATACATGTATACAAGGGAATGCAAACTGGCTTGATCCCAGTCTTTCAAGCATTCAGGTCGTCCTGCACATGGCTTCTGAAACTGCAGCCTGCAAGCAAGTCAGCAGATTTCGCTTCCTAACGATAGCCGACCTGATCCCGAATTACATCCCCTTAAATTTGGTAATAGATCAATAGGAACGAGCCTAGTTCTTTGGCATCACCTCTATTTTAGTTCAGATAACAAAACAAGAAAACGAATTATTTACATTTCCGTAACTACTTTCGAACAAATTTTTCACTTTTAAAAACAGTCGGTTTGACCCACTCCCGATCAACCAATTAATGCAATTAATTATCAGATTAAGGAAGATACTGAGACACTCTGGGTCCTAGGTCTATTTGAAACCGGAACCAATCTGATTCATTGAAGTATCCAAAAATATAAAAGCAACTGAAGTCCCTATTATCAGGTTCCTCAGTTGCCTTTATGATTTAGATAGTACGGTTCAATCGCTTACTAGTTCTGTAACTGTGCAAGAATCTGCGGGTCCTTGATCTTTTTATCTTCGGCAAGTAACATCACCTTGGACAGAATCTCAGCTGTTCTCGGATCTTCATCGAGGAATGGCAGGAAGATTCGGCCCCGATGCTGACTGTGTACTGGTACAATATGAAGCGCACCTGTGGCTTGTTTGAACACATTGCCGCTGCCCAGATGAACAGCATACTCACCCAATTCACCATCAATTCGTGCGTAATTCCCGTCCAAACGTACATTGTCGATCTTCAGCAGACGCAACGACTCGTTCACAATGACGTGGCGCATCTCGATTGTGGTCAGGCTGGCTTCCGGATCTACGCCTCCCACATGTGCAACACTAACCACCAGATCGATATCACGCATGACTTCCGAGAAGAACGTCAGAGGCACATCTTGCAACGATACAGGTTTGTAGCTCTTGCGATCGTAGAACTGCACCGTCTCCAGAGTTGGCGCCTCGGTATCTGCCGGTGAGAACCAATCCGCCATAGCATAGAGATTTGCGATCAGATTGTGTTCGTAACTTACCTTCTGCAGACCTTCCTCATAACTGACAGTCCATTGGCGTCCTTTAAGCAGAGCTACTGCTTTTTTCGGTTGAATCTGATACCCGGCGTATCGACGAGACACCGTACCATTAGCCAATTCGTCCTCGTTAGGAAGATACAACTCACGGAATACCTGCTTGAACGGCTGACGCTCCTGCCGGGTGAACAGATCCCGTTGGAACTCACTCCAGCTTCCACTCTGATACAGATGAAGCGGATGAGCAATCAACAATTGATCCTCTTCCGATAGAGCATGGATGGCACCCTCCGGCCCTGGAGCAACCAAACCGCTGGACGAAACATCGAATCTACCTGTCTTGTCACCTGATTGGAATACAAGCGTTCTTACCAGCGGATATATTACCGGATTTTGCATCAGACTGGCAATTTCCTGACGTGTAAAGGATGTTCCAGCAGTCATCGAACGTTCCAGTTCCTGCCTTGCCCGGCGATACTGATCCACCAGCTCCGATTTGAGCTCTTTCAGTTCAGCGATATATCCATCTTTTTTGAACCGGGCAGGTACAGATTTGAGTGTCTTTCCTTTGCTAACGATAACCATCTCGGGTTGACCTTCCTCATCAATGACCAAGTGTGCTGTCGTGTCAGCATCCAATGCATGAGGTTCAAAGAAGGATTTCATCTCATCGAGCTTACGTGCTTCCATGTCCCACATCAGCCGCGTAACATCGGCATAACCTGCATTACGGGCAAGGTTGCCCAGTGCAATCTGTGATGCCACACCTTCACTGGCACGGCGTTGTGCACCGAATTGCTTGCTCTGCGTCAGGAACTTCTGAATGAAGTCGTATCGCTCACGCAGATCCTGTTCCCGATTTTCAGCAAATGGAATCAAACTGTAGGTTAACAAATGATCTTTGTTGCGCTTGTCTGACACGGAATCACGCATATCCTCAAGTCGAAGCTTACCCAGTGCTGCATCCGCGAACAATTGGGATCTGCGATGATTGGCTCCCCCGGAAATATACTTGGCGCAATCGTATAACAGATTGAACCGTTCCTCCCCGACAGCAGCATATGCTTCTTCAAACCAGGCGATATCAAATGCACCTTCATTAAAGTCCTGTGGTGAGATTGGAGAATAGTGGGCGACAATGGTTTCTTTCTCCGCAGTAAAACGTTCATTGATATGAGCATGGAAGTACCATGCCGCACTGCGGAGACCTTCCCATCCCAGATGTTTTGCCACAATCTCCATCCACTGTGGTGCGTACATGGCTGCTTCCAGCAATTTTTTCTCTTTAATCGGATATTTCTGGAGCAACTCTCCGAGTTGTTTCTCATCTTCCCCATCCCGTGGATGACAATGCTGAATCAGATAACTGAACGTCTCTTTCCGTGTTGTGTTGTCCCCATAACTGTAGATATATCCACGGACAAATGTATCCTGATCCATCGCAGAGACCAGATGTACCCAGTGCTCCATGCCTTCAATTCGTTCCAGTTTCATGGCAAGTGTACTTACTTCTGTAGAAAGTTCTCCCCGGGTCAGCTCGATTTCCAGAATCCGATTAACGACCGTATCACGTAAATGAATCAGCTTCGGATCACTTGCAATCACTTCTGTGCGAGTGGATGTTAAGTCCCGAATAAACATCAGGCGATTCCCACCGACCAGAACCTGTCGATATATCTCCTGTTCATCAATCAAGTTCAACTGGTACGCACGCAGAAAATCTTCAAGGGACAGTAAAGACAGCGGATGACTACTCTCTACAAAACTGGTGAACTGGTAAGCTGTCTGGAAGAAACGTTTGAAGCTGTTATCGTCATGGATTTTGCCACGAACCACATAATTCCAAGGTCCAGTCAGAATATGAAGCATGCCCGACTCCTGCTCGAGTCGATCAACAGGCATACTCGAGATGATTGAGGCCCAGGTTTTCTCAGCTATCTCAAACGTGTCGATCGGGTCGCTATCCAGAAATGCCGCCGATATCAGCGCCACTACCTGATCCTTATACGGTAACGAATTCAGCATCTGCTGCAGTTTTTCGATATCGTCCAGTGGATAGATCTGTTCGGCAAACGTCTTGCGCCAGCCTTCCAGTAACGGAATCTTTTGCAGTTCTTCATAGTCATACTGATCATGGAAATAGCTGGAATGGTCGCTCAATTTTCCATTGAACTCCCGGAGCTGTATACCCATATACAACTGCATCAGTTCCACACTACTAAACCCGGCATGTTGAATAAAGTTTTCCCATACATCATATAGCGGGAACTGTTCCATCTGCTTCATTTCATTCCGCTCTCCATATGGAACCTTGGAGCGAAGACTCGCTCCGATTAACAACGTTTCTTTGTAGCCAGCGTAATATTCTACTTCATACTCATAATCCCTGTGTTCATGCACCAATCCACTAAGTCCCTCCAGGAATGGTCTGATCTTATCCAGAGAGAGTGTCAAGATATCCTTCGGAGTATGGCCTTTGAGATCACGCTCCTCATCCAGCAATGGCTCACGTCGCTTCGGATCAAATAAACCAAATCCATTAGCGGCCGTATAGCGACTCCCCTGATCCGTCAGCTTATCCAGCAGTTTCTGTTCCTTGGCAGTGGGTGTTTCAATCAACTGCGCCAATGGTTGCAATGCCTCCTGCTGATCTGTCCGTCCTGGATCTGCCGCAATCTCGGTCAACAATTCAAGCGCGCCCAGACGTTGCAGTTCACTCTTGGCCTGCAAAAGCCGCTTCAGTGAGACCGTCAAATGGTCCACGGGTTGCAGTAATAATACATGGATGACCTTCTGACGAAGTGAACCTGTCTTGAGCTTCATCAATGCCTCCATCTGTTGCATCTCATCAACCGTCAACGTGAGTAACTTCGCCTTGGCGAGTGCACTCTCCCGATTACTCATACTTTTATCAGACAAGCTCTCAAACACAAACTGTCTTTGTAACTCATTATCAGGATGCTGAACAAACTGGGACAACAGTTCTCCGCGCAGTTCCGGGCTTAAGAGGTCCTTGATTGCAATGACTTCGCCGATCCATTCCGGGTCCATATCATAAGCAGCCAGATATAACATTTTCTTGACCACATCATCCATACCAATCCGGTAGTGAACATACTCAAGTACACCCGACGGTCCACCTGACCCGCCTTTCGGAATGGCAGTGAGCATCTGTTTGAACCGATCAAAGTCCTGACGCCGCAAGGCCTTATCTTCAAGAGCAGGCAATGGCCACACATACACGCTACGCTGATTCTCTCCATTCTCGAAATTCCAGTTGTACATATACATGGCATCATAGTTCGTCACAATCCAGTGCATCAACTCGGTATCCTGCGCCTCCAGATAACGACGTGCAATGTCCAAACGAAGCTCTCTGTTCTGGCTGTTAGCCAGTACGTATTGGGCAACAACCTTCTGATATAATTGGCCTTGATCCATAATCTCGATGATCTTGCTCTTCAATTCATTCTCTTCAATGACCGCTGTCGCCCACAGGCTGATAAAGAGTTTGTTGGCGTTCGCTTCCTGCTGCCAGGCCTCGCGTACTTCGGGTTGAACAAGCGCCTCATGGGCCTGTTCAATGAGCTGTGCGGCAACACGTTGATTGGCTGCTTCTATGCCGATTCCTGTCCATACAGCCAGCGCTCTTACTACCGAACTAAAACGGATCAGGTTGTTGTCGATAATGATTTTTAATATGTAAGTATAGGCTTCCAACGTTCCTTCATCCATCCGCTCCACAATGCTTTGGCGCAGCCCTTCCTGCAACCTTGCTGCAACCAGCAGCTCACCAACCATCTGATAGGCATCCGCCTGATCGCTCATGAATATGCCTTTGATCATTTCATGGGTTAACAATGCATTCTGATTGTCACCATATATAATATCGTGTAGTGCCTGCTTCATCTCTCCGCCCTGATGATCCAGTTCATAAGCGATACAATCCGCCAGGACCCAACGAATCTCATGTAAATAATCCAGCTTGTACTCACGAAGTGACACATATTCTTCCAGGGAGAAATTCTTCATTTCCATTCGGAACAATCCCATCAGTTTACGAATGACCTGTGCTACGTGCTGTTCCGGATCGGACGTGCGGAAGGGCCGGCGTTCATAGTTGTTACTGTATGGGAAACGAATCGCACGCTCTGCGATATAACGAAATCGTGCAACCAAGGACTCGCTCGCAAGATGCTGGAGCACATCCAATAGTGGCTGGAATAACGGGTTCTGCGTTTCTGCAGCCAGCTTTCGAAGCAACTTTTCTGTATTCAAAAACATCTTTTCGTCTCCACGTAAATAAGTAGACCCGGCGATCTCCACAACATAACCTGCCAGCTCAAGCTGTACCCCTGTTAACGACTTTGCTTTTTCCTGCAATTCATCCATATACAACTGTACTTGATCTTCCTGATTCATCCTGTTCTCCTCCTTTATCGCTCTCTACCACAGACGTCCGGCAAGCATTGTAAAACGGATAAACACCACGTTATCGCCGTCCTGTATCAAAATGGACTTGTCCAGTTCCTGTAATTCTTCATCGTTGAGAAACACTTTGTACAACCCATCCTCATAAGCGGTTATCGCCGTCTCCATCGCACCATTCACATCAGGAACGCCCTCATTGTATACTGCGCCAAATCCAACTTTTCCCGCTGCTCTCTGCACCTCAATATCATCCGGCATCAGGTAGGTGAGTAGTTCTGCCTGTTTCTTCTTCTCCTGAAGATCCTTAACTTGCAGAGCCACCATGTTCTCAATGAGCTGCCTTAGCGTATGAGTTGTTTCCGGAAGTTCGGCAGCTTGCTTGGCAAGTACCGGCTTGCGCTTACCCAGACTTTTTACCGTTATCCATACGTTCACTGTCTTGCTCCCCTCTGCCCTGCCTTATTTGAATAAGCCCCGATATCTGTACCACGATGATAATAACCTAAACTCGAAATGACGATCTGTCTCAAAACACAATCAAAAATACGTACATATGTACCCCTAATGAACATCATAACTAAAATTAAAGCCATATTCATGAGCCAATCCTCATGTTTACGTGAAACCACGGAACTATAACCTACTTGCATACATATACGCAAAAAAAGCCGCCCAGTCTCATATAACTATGGGACTGGGCGGCCACTTATCTACGATGAGAGCAGCTTATGACACCTGGTAACCTGTAATCTGAAACCTGTATGAATCATCTGACCAATCGTAACGGTCGAATGTTTACTGCCGCCGTCTTAAATCCAGGCATCCGGCAGAACGGATCTAGCTCTGGTCTGGTCGCCCGATTCACATTCTGAACGCCGCCCCAATGCATCGGCACGAACAAGGTATCCTCCCGTATGGAATCCTTGATACGCGAACGAACCGTGAAGCTCCCATACATCGATTGAATCTCGACCCATTCTCCATCGTGAATACGATGACGTGCAGCGGTAGCCGGGTGAAGTTCAACAAAGTTCTCCAATTCACGGGCTGCAAGAGCCGGGCTACGATGTGTCTGCACCCCTGTAAGATAATGAGGAAGCACACGGCCATTGGTCAGAATTATAGGGAATTCTGGTGATATATCATTCCAGCCCGGACTTGATTCGAATGTAAACGCCGCTTTGCCGTCGGGATGAGCGAATCGTTCACCGAACAGTAACCCTTCTCCCTGCTCCTCCAGGGCAGAACACGGCCAGTACACCCCTTTCTCGTTACGCAAACGCTCATAGGTAATGCCATAATAATCAGCGACTCCGCCGCGGCTTGCCACCCGAAGCTCATTAAAGATGTCCTCAGCACTGTCATATTCAAAGTACGAAGCTTTGCCCAGTTGCGCAGCAATTCGGCACAATATATCCCAATCATCAAGCGTTTCTCCTGGCGCAGGCCGACCCTGTTCACGGAGCAGAACACGCCCCTCCAGATTGGTCAGTGTGCCTTCATTCTCCATATAAGATGTAACCGGGAGAACCAGATCCGCCATTCGCGCTGTCTCGGATAGAAACATGTCAGCCACGATCAGAAAGTCCAGCTTACGCAGACCTTCTTCCACCAAACGCACATTGGGATTTGAGACAACCGGGTTCGAGCCCATTACGAGCAATGCCCGAATCTCCTGATCATGAACCTTCTCCATCATCTCGTAGGCGGAGACCCCTTTACCTGGCAGACTTGCAGGGTCCACACCCCAGACGGATGCCACATAGGCACGATCGGCTTCATTTTCAATCGATCGATAACCCGGCAGCTGGTCAGCCTTCTGCCCATGCTCCCGTCCACCTTGCCCGTTCCCCTGACCTGTGATGGCACCGTATCCACAGCCTTCCCGGCCAATTTTGCCAGTCGCTAACACCAGATTCAGAAAGTGCCTGACAGCCATATGTCCATCCGTCTGCTGCTCCACACCACGCGCTGTCATGATCATGCCTGTCTTTGCCTCGCCATAGGCCATCGCTGCGTGACGAATCAGGGATAGATCCACCCCACACGCTTGTGCCGCCTGTTCGAGTTGCAGATCAGCCAATCCTTGTATCAATTGCTCGTAACCATGCGTTCGTTCGCCTATAAAATGAGGGTCTATCAATCCGGCATCCATAATCACCTTCAACATGGCATCCGCCAACAAGGCATCCATGCCAGGCTTCACCTGTAAGTGAAGATCAGCAATGGCTGCGGTTGCCGTCTTACGTGGATCAATAACGATAATGAATGCTCCGTTCTCCCTGGCCTGATTGAAGTAGGGCAACAGGGTAGGTTGGCATTCCGCAATATTGGTACCTGCGAGTACAATGCAACCTGCCTTGGGAATATCGGACAGGCGGAACGTCAATCCACGATCCATCCCAAACACTTTGCTGCCAGCTGAGGCTGCAGCTGACATGCAGAACCGTCCATTATAGTCGATATACTTCGTCCCCAATGCAATCCTGGCGAATTTGCCAAGCAGATAGGCTGTCTCATTGGTCAAAGATCCGCCTCCGTATACTCCGACCGTATCTGCTCCGTATGAATCTTTCAAGTTCTGAAACCGCTCTACAATGGTCTGAATGGCCTCCTCCCAGGAACAGGGTTCAAGCTCGCCATTGCGCCGAATCAGCGGATGCATTAACCGTTGACCACTGAACGCATGTTGATGAGCATTCATACCCTTGACACACAACCTGCCCTGAGAGGCTTCATTCGGAACACCCTGAACCGTATACTCACCACGACGCTGGCCCGCAACAGGTGCAGCCAGTTCTTCAACAGTCATCTTGCATTGCACACTGCAATACGGACACTGGGTTTCCTTCACATAGAGCTTGGAGGCTGTTGGTTCTGAACTCACGGATAATCCCATCTTTCCATCCCCGCCTTTCATCTATATATCAGCTTGAAGTGTAGCTGCAAGTTCCTTCTGTAATTGGTCATCCAGCAGCGTTTCCCTGATCGACATGAATCCCAAACGCTCCGTCCATGCCCATACCGGCTCATCATACCAGGCCGTTTGGCGATACCATTGAAGGCAGGCTGATGCGAGTGCTGATGCTTGCATCTCCGTTTCAGCCACCCCGAGCAAGCCACCTTGCTTGACCGGATGTTCTGCGTGACCGCCTGCGTAGATCTCCCATCCAGCCGGTGAAGCCAGCAAGCCGATATCCTGCACCAGTGCACTCACCAATGATCCCGGACCTGGTGCGACTCCCATATTCACTGGCGACGGCATCGCTGCGTCGATCCAACGCGCTTGAAGCTGTGCAGCCAAGCCACCTGCATCCCTCGCATAGGATAACTGTGGAATATGATCATCCCAGCGTATCTGAATCGCTGAGTGACCCTCAATCTCTTGATCCACTATTGTTCCATCAAATACCTGCAAGTAATAGTGGATCACTGGACGACATACCGCGCAGCCATGCTCCGTCCCCCAACCCAGTTGCTGCATGATCAAGGGCAGGTCTGTCTCCCGATCAACCATATCAGCCAGCATTTCCTTCAGTTCTGCATGTCCAAGCTCCGTACAACTGCACACAGGCATTGGAACAGGTTTATCCGGTACGGCTTCCACTCCGGTACCTCCGTTATTTTTCAGATTATGCGTATATTTCAACAGAGCAGCCACCATCGGGCGACAACCACCGCATGAGCCTGACGCCTTGGTCTGCTCCTTCACCTGATCTGCCGTTTCCAGTCCCTGTTCCCGAATCGCCTTCACAATGGCAGCCTTGGTCACATTGTTGCAGGCACATACCGTCTCCTGAGTCGGTAATGCGGCAGCAGCCATCTCAGCCGGGTCTGGGGCCCCTTCATGCGGAGCCAATTCCGCCACATCCGCCCCTCGTTGCACCAGTCCAAGCAATGCCGTTCCTTCGGCTGTATCTCCAAATAAAATGGCTCCGCGCACTTTGCCGGCCTTCATCAACACTTTTTTATATGTGCCTTGAATGCCATCCAGATGTTGAATCGCGGTCTGCATGCCTTCACCACTAATCTCGCCGGCCGAGAAAACATCAACTCCCGATACCTTCAACTGTGAGTAGGGAATAGACCCTTTGTATTCAGACGTTTCCTGTCCACAGAGCGTACGTGCGAGCACCTTCCCCTGTTCGTATAAGGGAGCCACCAGACCATAACTGATTCCCCGATGTTCGGCACATTCCCCAACCGCGTATATATCCGGTACACTGGTGCGCATATAATCATCTACCATAATTGCCCGATTCGTAGCGATTCCACTTCGTCTGGCCAGATCCACATTAGGCCGAATGCCTACAGCGACAATGACAACCTGAGCTTCAAGCTTGGAACCATCTGTGAACAGCAGTCCCTGCGCCTGCGATCGTCCGATAATTTTCTGCGTATTTTTGGACAAAAGAAAGGACATGCCCTGGTCTTCAAGCTGCTCCTGAAGCATCGCAGCTGCTTTTTGATCCAACTGTCGGTTCATAATGTAAGGTGCATTATGGACCACCACAGCTTCCATCCCCAGATGCAGCAACCCGCGTGCAGCCTCCAGTCCAAGCAATCCACCACCAATAACGGCGGCCTTTCGATATTCTCTGGAATAGTCAGACATCCGCGTACAATCATCAATCGTCCGGAAGGACATCACTCGCTCTTTATCCATTCCCGGAATCGGTGGGATAAACGGTGAAGAGCCTGTTGCCAGAATCAGGACATCATATGTTTCTCTTAAGCCGGATTCAGTCTCTATATATTTTCCTCGGGTATCAATTCGGTGCACCGTTTCACCTGCGCATAGCCGGATTTGATGCTCGGCATACCAGCTCCAATCATTGATTATGATATCCTGTAACGAATGCTCCCCCTGCAATACTTTTGATAACATGATCCGGTTGTAGTTTGGACGGGGTTCATTGCCGTAGATTATAATCTCATACGTATCAGGCTCCAGTGTGATAATCTCTTCGACACACTTCACGCCAGCCATGCCATTCCCGATAATCACCAGTTTGCTTCTGCTCATGGGCTGCCCCCTTATCTCTCTCACCTGAAAATAAACAGAAAAATCCCTTCTCCATGATTCGGAAAAGGGCACCGTTGCCTCCGGAATCCACACGCCTTTGTGTGGATTCATATTAGATTCAGATTAAGGGAATCTCAATTTAATGTCAACTAAATTAACATTAAAAATGCGGATAATGATTAAAAAATGAATTATTTAAAGTTTCATGTAATTTTTGTTGACATATATATTTTCTCATGATTATAATTTGAATCAAAATCACAGTGCTGTGATCACTCAGATGCGGGAACACAATGACGTGTACCGCCTGTCGGCAACGGGGCCGCAAATCGTTCAGATCTGGACGAATTGCGGCCTTTTTCTGCCTCAACAAGCACATAGACCAATTACAACGATCTCAATTGGATGAGGAGCGATGATGGATGATGGAGAGCAAAAGTTTTTGGAAAAGCGGGCATAAGCCTACCCTCTTCGGGGCGTTTATGTATTTTGACATCAGTTTCATGATATGGGGGATGCTGGGTCCACTCGCAGTTGTCATTGCATTGGACTATCCGATGACTCCACTGGAAAAGGCCAATCTGGTCGCATTGCCTATTCTTGGCGGCTCCATCCTGCGACTTGTGCTCGGCTTCATGTCTGATTATATCGGTCCGAAACTAACCGCACAGATCGGGATGCTCGTCACCCTGGTTCCCTTATTACTCGGCTGGTTATGGGTGGACTCCTTAAGCCAACTGTACGTGGTCGCACTCTTGCTGGGTGTGGCAGGCGCCTCCTTTGCTGCTGCGCTGCCGCTGGCGGGCCAATGGTATGGCAAAGAGCATCAGGGTCTCGCGATGGGTATTGCCGGGGCGGGTAACAGCGGAACCGTACTCGCGACATTGTTTGCCAATCGCTTGGCAACGCATTTTGGCAGCTGGGAAGTTGTGTTCGGACTTGCTATTATACCGATCGCTATCGTATTTATTCTCTTTTCTATCTTTGCCAAGAATAGCCCTAACCGGCCTGAACCCAAGAAATTATCCCAATACGGAAGTCTGCTTAAACAAAAAGATGCTTGGGTATTCTGTGCCTTCTATTGTGTAACCTTTGGTGGTTTCGTTGGATTATGTAACTATCTCACCATCTTCTTCAACACCCAGTATGGGCTCTCTCCTGTTCGTGCCGCAGACATTACCACCTTCTGTGTAATCGCAGGCAGTTTCTTCCGGCCTGTCGGGGGTTACCTGGCGGACAAAATTGGCGGAACCCGCATGCTGACTTTCCTGTACACTGGAGCCTGCATCATGTTGATCGGAGTATCCTTCATGCCACCGCTTCCTGTGGTAGTAGTCATGCTGTTCCTCGGTATGATGTGTCTGGGAGCTGGTAATGGCTCCGTGTTCCAACTCGTTCCCCAACGCTTCGGTAACGAGATTGGTCTGATGACAGGTATTGTAGGTGCCGCTGGCGGATTAGGCGGGTATGCACTACCGCTGATTCTCGGTCAACTGTATAGCAGCTATCAATCCTATACACCAGGTTTTGTCATTCTTAGCCTGATTGCAGCAGCTTCCCTGTTCCTGGTGCTCTTCATGCAATCCCGCTGGCGTGTAAGCTGGCTGAGCCGAGGTACCAAAGGCATGGCCGATTCGACATCCCTCTCTTCCTGAGGCGTACAACCACTCGGACGTTAACCAAGGTACAGTGTTTACGAGTGATCCATAAGTAAGCAAAGAAACAGCGCAGCCCCATAAGGCAGCGCTGTTCTTTGCTTACGATGTCTTTCTACTTAAGATGAATATTTTTGAAGAACAATCACCGCATTATGACCGCCAAAACCAAAGGAATTAGACATCCCTATCCGCAGTTCCGCTCTTCTTGCCTCGTTTGGTACATAATCCAAATCACATTCAGGGTCATTCTGCTCCTGATTGATGGTTGGAGGAATGATGCCATGCCGCAGACTTTGAATAAGTGAGATCGCTTCCGCACCACCTGCTGCACCAAGCATATGTCCCGTCATGGACTTATTCGCTGTGACCGGAATATCATAGGCACCTGTACCAAAAAGTTGCTTAATCGCTCTCGTCTCAGAGAGGTCACCCGCCTCCGTACTGGTAGCATGCGCATTAATTATATTAACGTCTTCAGGTCTAATCTGAGCTTCTTTCAATGCCGCTTTCATCGCCAGATAGGCCCCCCGTCCTTCCGGGTGGGTAGCTACCATATGATACGCATCTGAACTGGCACCATATCCAATCACTTCGGCAAGAATGTTCGCCCCTCTTCCCAATGCATGAGATAGCGACTCAATAACCAGAATTCCAGCGCCCTCTGCCATGACAAAACCGTCTCTTCCCGCATCAAATGGACGACTTGCTGCTTGGGAAGCTTCATTTCGGGTTGACAACGCTGTCGCATTACCAAAACTTGCCAGTGACACTTCGGTTACAGCCGCTTCTGTCCCGCCAGCAATAATGACATCAGCTCCGCCATGACGAATGACCCGGAAAGCCTCTCCAATAGCTGTATTGCCAATGGAACAAGCTGTTACTGGCGACAATGTCGGCCCCCAGCAACCAAACCTCATACTGACCATAGCCGCAGCCATATTGGATATCATCATGGGTACCAATGTTGGACTGACGCGTGCAGGTCCCCGATCGGACAGGACCTTGCCTTGTTCCATCAATGTCTGGATTCCGCCTATGCCTGAACCAATATATACACCTACCCGTTCACGGTCCAGTTCATCCATCACAAGACCCGATTGCGATACAGCCTGATCCGCAGCAGCAACTGCAAATTGAACGAATCGGTCCATACGCCTTGCTTCCTTGCGCCCAAAACGCTCTTCACCATTAAAATCACGGACTACGCCAGCAATTCTGGTTTTGTACAAAGCTGTATCAAAATGTTCTATAGTTGATACACCTGATCTCCCCTCAATTAATCCATTCCAGAATGTATGTACATCATTTCCCAAAGGAGAGATGACTCCCATACCTGTAATCACGACTCGTTCCATGTCCATCCTCCTTCAGCGCTGTTGTCTACCTTAATCTTACGCTCTGCCACTAATAGTGCACTTTTGAATATCCTATTACAAGTTGTCAATTATAATAGTATAATGACTACCATGATAACGAGGATTGAAGGTGATGGATTGAACTACGATGTCAGGTTACAGGCATTGTCTACTTTTCTGAAAACACAGCGTTCCAAAATTTCTCCCGAATCGGTCGGTTTACCCACTGGAAGTCGGAGAAGAACGCCTGGGCTGAGGAGAGAAGAGGTTTCCCAACTGGCAGGAGTGAGTACAACATGGTATACCTGGCTTGAACAAGGTCGGGATATTCAGGTATCCCATTCCGTGTTGGATAACATTGCTTCAGCACTAAGGCTTACTGCAGATGAACGAAAGTATCTGTTTTCGCTCGCCATGGAGCATCACTCGGATCTGCCCACACTGGAAGAAGAACCGGTTCAACTTCACCCTTCCTTGCAGAAAATTTTGCAAGAACTGCATCATTGCCCTACCGTGATCTCGGATCGGCGTTGTTATATTGTCGGCTGGAATGATGCAGCCAAGCATGTTTTTATGGATTTCGAACAGATCCCCCCCGAACAGCGGAATATGATCAGTCTGTTATTTGATCGAAAGGAATTTCGCAGGCTCGCGGTGAACTGGGAGGATTTTGTTAGCGGATTTCTGGCGATTTTTCGTGCTTACTATGGTCAGTACGTTGATGATGAATGGTATAATTTATTTCTGGATGACATGATGAACAGACATCCCGATTTTCATACCCTTTGGAAACAAAGCAGCGTCAGCAGTGCCCCGGATGTATTAATCGAATTTAGGCATTCCAAAGCAGGCAAAATGTTGTTTGATCTGACTTCGTTGCAGGTTCAGGGTAATTCCGATCTGCGTTGCAGCGTCTACACCCCTGCGCCAGAGAGCGCTACTGAGCGCAAACTGATGCGCCTGATCGAGCGTGAAGCTGATCCACATGCTGGCAAGCATTAAATCGATTTTCTCACCTTCTTGGAGTCATGTTAGAGTCTTGACATCCTCATGTCGCATGTTTTAAATATCAGGTATATGAAGTTAATCCATGGATCTTAGTCCTTCTACAAGAAGGGGGTTCAGAAAGGAATATCATGACGAAAGTGCTTATCATAGAGGACGACAACATGTTAGGCGATACATTATCCTTGTATTTACAAGGTGAAGGGTATGATGTTATCCGTGTCGATAACGCAAGAGATGGTCTTCTACAGCTTCAAGCGCGGCCTGATATCCTGCTTCTTGACTTGATGCTCCCTGATTCGGGTAATAAGAATCCTTGTTCTCTCATGCGCCAACATACGGCAATCCCCATCATTGTCATCTCTTCGTTAACCGAAGTTTCTGAGCGAATTCAATCATTAACAGATGGGGCTGATGATTATGTATGTAAACCTTTCAGCATGCAGGAACTGAAAGCACGTATTGAGGCTGTATTGCGTCGTTACTCCATATTAAACAGCTCTGTTGTCACTGAACAGGAAACCGGAATATCTCTCGATCTGGCGCGAAGAACCGTTCTGTTGAATAACCAGCGAGTGGAGATGACGTTTTCCGAATTTGAGATCATGAAGCTGTTTGTCCTCAATCCTGGCAAGGTCTACAGTCGGTATGCCCTGATTGAAGCCATTCGTGGTATTGATGCCTACATTAATGACCGCACCATCGATGTGCACATTACCAAGCTTCGTAAAAAAATTGAAGACAATCCGAAAAACCCCCAATACATTCAAACCATCTGGGGGGTCGGATATAAGTTCACACCTTAAAATAATACAATTTTATTGAGATCACCATGGCAAAGACCCGGTAATTTTATCAATCTCCTGTTGCACCTTCTCTAATACCAAGTTTAGTGCCTCTTCTTTGTGTAACGGACCCGATAAGAGCAGCTCCAGCTGGAGAACCGCACACATCAGGTCCACTGCATGCAGATTCGCAGCTACGCCTCGAAGAGAATGGACACTACGGATTACATCAGCAATCTGCTGTTGCTGAAGCTGAATTGCCAGTTTTTTCTGGTACGAGCCATATTCCATTCTGAATTTCGTGAGCGCATATTGCAGAATATGCGGCTTGCCGTCCATCTGTCTGATCGCCTTATCTGCATCAATTCCATTGATCTCCCTTATGCCTTTTAGATCAATCCATTTTGCCAAAATGTCTTCGATCTGTTGTTCATGTAGGGGCTTAGTCAGGATGGCATTCATGCCTGCTTCAAGATATAATTCGTGGTCCCTTGTTAAACCATTCGCTGTAAGCGCGATAATGGGGGTACGATCATATTTCCTCATCTTGCGAATGTGCCTCGCTGCATCTATCCCGTTCATATCTGGCATATAGAGATCCATCAGAATCAGTTCCCATGTTTGTTCGTCCAATTTCTTCAAAACCTCTGTGCCACTGTTTGCCAGCGTCACCTTGAATCCGATATGTTCCAGCATGGCCCGAATAGCCAGTTGATTGATTTCATGATCTTCAGCTATCAGTATATGTCCTTTCAAGTTACATGAATAGAATTCGTCGACTTCTACCATCTGATGTTTCTCCAGCGGTCCTTCGCCCTGAAGTGCAAGTATGACTTCAAACAATCCCAGACGTGTAATAGGTTTGACCATCATCATATCCGGTTGAATGGATTTTTCCTCACTCCAGAGGGCATTCTCACTGAATGCATGCGTATAACCTACCACCTGAACTTTCGTTCGATCTAATCGCTTCATCAGGTTGTTCCAGGCCGAACCATTGTGTGCATGCTCTGCATCCATATTCATCATAAATAAGATTGAACTTATCCCCTCTGCATCAGGTACACCCCAATCACTTTCCATCATATGGTTCAACGAAGGATACAGCTTTGGCTTCATCCCGAATGAGTGGAGTATCTGCTTCAGATTTTTGCCCATTCGTTCATCTTCTTCAACGATAACCACATCATCCGCACAATAGAGAAGAGGGTATGTTTGCAGAAAGGAACTTTCTTCTTCCGAATCTGCAAGTTCAAATATCAAGTCGAATGAGAACAGACTGTACTCTCCCAGCACACTATCCACCCGCAAGCTTCCTCCCAAGGAGGTCACCAGAAGATAACAGATGACCAGCCCAAGACCAGAACCACCATAGGTTCGATACGTTGAAGGTTCCGCTTGAGTAAACGGGACAAAAAGCCGTTCCAATTGTTCAGGTGACATTCCAATTCCCGTATCCTCTACCTCAAAACGCACCTGAACTCGCTCCGCCTCCAATGAAAGCACCTCTGCCTGCAATGTTACATATCCATGCTCCGTAAATTTAATCGCATTACTCAGCAGATTCAATAACACCTGTTCAAGTCGGAATGGATCACCAATTACCGTCAACGGCAGATCGGGATCGGTTGTAAAGATCACTTCGATATCTTTGTGCCCGATGGCCACACCGATCTGATCTGCCACACGTTTGATCACATCCTCTGGTGAAAAAGAGACCTTCTCTAATATCAGCTTGCCTGCCTCAATTTTCGAAAAATCAAGAATATCATTTACGAGGGAAAGCAAGGTTTGGGAGGACGCGTTGATTTTACTCAAATAATCCTTTTGTTGTGGAGTTAGATCTGTTCGTTGAAGCAACAACGAAAAGCTGATAATGCCGCTCAGTGGGGTACGAATCTCGTGGCTCATGAATGCGAGAAACTCACTTTTCGCCTGGCTTGCTTTATCGGCCTTCACACGATTATACTGATCGGAAATATCATGAATCACTGCCTTAACTTTTTCACTTGTGTTTAGTGTTTTAACAGGATATAGATGAACCCGAACATGCTGCTCATGACCTTTTCCAACAATGAGACTCAGTTCCGTATCCTGAACTATATTGTGATGTAAGGCTTTTTGGAAAATGTACAACCAATTCTCCAACTGCTCGATGAACAACAATTCTTCTAGCTGACGCCCGATCACTTCCTGCGTGCTCAGACCCAGAACATCCAGAAATTTCTGGTTAACCGACACAATACACCTGTTGCTGTCCAAACCGACAAACCAGTCTGCCGACACTCGCTCAAGTGTTCGATATCGCTCTTCACTTTCTTGAATCCTACGTTTAACTGCTCTGTGTTCCGTGATATCGAGTCCATATCCCACGACATATTTCACTACACCCTCTTCTCGCAGAGGGCGAACTTTCACCAGTGAATAGTAACCTTCATGCTCAATCTCGTAAAAAAAAGATTCCCCTTCCCATGCCCGATTAAACTGCTTTCGCAGAAATTCTACCTTTTCCTGAGGTAAAATATCCAATGTGCCCAGTTTATAACCTTGCTTCAGACTACTCATATCCAAGCCCAGTCGAGAGAGCATCTCTCCTTCAAGCAGAAGATACTCGAATTTCCCGTTCTGTTTTCGGATTTTAAACGTAAACCCCGGCTGCATACGAAGCATCTCCAGCATTTCCTGATCCCTTTGAATGACCAATCTCCTATATCGATGATTTTGGTTCAGATAATACAGGAATAATATAACGAACAGCAGGCAGATACATTGAAAAAGGAAAATCTGCCCCATCATTATCAGAGAAGGAGAATTGATCTTTAGTACAGAAAACTCATACCCAGTAATCAGCAACAACGCTCCAGACAACCACTTCTGCATAAATCCCCTGATATACTTAAAGATCAGACATATGACTACAACAAATAACAACTCTGTCAACGCATACTGCCAGTTTTCCAACAAGGGATTACGCCCCATATTAATCCGAAAAATCCACATGAATGTAAAAGTAACAAATGCAGAGCCAGTCCCACCAAAATAAGCAGCAAGCAGATACACACTGGCCCGGAAATTCAACAATGTACCATCCTCAAGCACAATAGAGAAATAATAGAGCGCCGTGCCCAACGTGCTCAGCGTAATACCAATAATGATCCGAGTCGTGATGGATGTTGAACGGGTAGCATTTGTATGGTTCAGATAGTGATGAATCAGGAAAACAAAGATCAAAATTAGCGTGAAATTTAATACAAGATCGCGTAGCAAATGGTCACCGTCCACATTACGACTTCAGGATTTCATGCATTCAATGAATGTTGTCAGATTCACGGTCGCAGTTCCCCAGTACACAAATCATAGTATGCCATGCTCCCTTATTCAATTGACGATATTGACCATTTTCTTGAAAATAATTACTACTTTCAGCTAACATACCCTTATCACAAAACAACGATTTATTTTCATGAACATTCATCATTAAATATGCTGATATAAAAGAGAGCATCATCCAAATGAACCGATGTAATCGTAACTTGGGCTTCCCACAATTCCTGATCAGCCTTCATTAATTTGGCAACGCCGGACCAGGTCTGATTTCCTCTCCAGTGGGTATCCATTAGCAACCGGGCAGGCTGACCTATGGTACTCTCCCGTGAGAATCCTGTTTTGGTTACATAAACGGAATTCACATCGAGAATCACACCCTCCTCATCTGTAATCATGACCGCATCCGTTAGCAGTAAGAAGACTTTGAGTTCTAGTTGCATGGTTTCCCCCCTCTAATGAAACATGATGTGATGCCGTCCCTGTGTGATACTCTCTTCTACGATCCGTTTAATACTTAAACTGTCTAATCAGGCGCTGCAGCTCTTCAGCCATGGTTGACAAGCCACGAGCCGAGGCAGAAATCTGCTCCATCGCTGCCAGTTGCTCCTCTGAGGAAGCGGCCACTTCTTCGGAAGTGGCGGCGTTACCTGACGCAATGCCTGCCAATTCATTGGATACAGCAGATACTTCCTGTACACCTGCTGTAATCTCTTGTGACGTAGCTGCAATCTCTTCAATCTGAGGTGTCGTTTCACGCATGCTATCCAGAATACGTTCAAACTTCCGAATCGCTTCTGTAGAGATTTCCATGCCCTCACCAACCTCTGAAGTCACCTTCTCCATCATGCGAACGGAAGCAGCCATATCTTCCTGTACCGCCGTAGTCAACACGGTAATTTCATTGACTGACTGTCCGGATTGCTCTGCCAACTTGCGAACCTCTGCTGCTACAACGGCGAATCCATTGCCATGTGTACCTGCACGGGCAGCTTCAATGGATGCGTTAAGCGCAAGCAGATTTGTCTGTTTGGCTATATTTCCGATTAACTCCGTGATGGCTGAAATTTGATGTGATCGTTCATATAAAGCCTGAATCATTTGGTTTGTCTGTTCTACCGTCTCTTGAATCGATTGCATCTGACTCACCGTCTGCTTGACGGTGTTGCCACCTTCTTCTGCTTGTACGGTTGTATGTTTCGCCAAATCAGCGACATGTATGGAACGCTCGGCAATTCTTGTAATGCCAATCGTAATTTCATTCATGGCCTGATGGTTATGTTCAATACCCTGGGTCTGTTTCTCCGCACCACTCGCAATTTCCTGAATGGCTCGCGCGACCTGTTCACTGGCTGCACTAGTAGATTCCGCACTCTGAGTCATTTCATCCGATGAGATGACTACCTGACTGGCGCTGTTCTCCACATTTTGAATCAACACACGCAGGTTGCTCTGCATTTTGCCAAAAGCATCACTCAGTTCGCCAATCTCATCATGACTTGTGCTTGTAATGGTCTGGGTTAGATCTCCTTCGCTCACCTGAATCGCCTGATCCTTCAACTGACGAATCGGTTTAACAATCGATCGCATCACCAGCCAGATAATTAAAATTCCGATAACCAGAAAAGAAACGATGACCATAATCGTTCGATTCAGAATAGGCGCAGCGGCATCCTCTACTTCTGAGGAGAACATGGTGCCTGCGACCTTCCATCCGGTGGATGTATTCGTGGCGTAATACATAATCTTATCAACCTGATCAAAGGTATAGTTGAAGTTACCGGATTCATTCGTATACACTTGTGTCCAAAAATCTTCTGTTGCATCTGCTCCAGGTTGCATCGTCGGATGATAGATATACTTTTCGCTGGCATCCAGCAGAATCAGATACCCCTGTTCTCCTACTTTAATTCCGCTAACCAATTGACTAATGTCCGACAGATCGAGATCCAGTTGAACCACACCGGATTGGTCTTCCAGTGCCTTTGCAATTGTAATGGTGATCTCTTTCGTCTCAGCAGAAATATAAGGGTCTGTAACAATCACCTGCTGTGGAGTAGCCATCGCTTCCGTGTACCATGGTCTTGTTCGCGGATCATAATCTTCAGGCATCTCCGCATCAGAGGACATCAGATATATACCCGCTTCTGTGCCCACACCTATGGTGATGATATCGGTGTTCTGCGCAGCGTACCCCTTCAATTCGTTCACAACCTGAACCTCGGCATCTTCTTGTCGTAATTCCTCTGCAAGTGTATTCGCATAGTATTCAATATGATTCCGTTTGGCATGGATCGAAAGATCTATCGTTGCACTGGCAAGATTCACGTTTTCCATCGCACTATGTAAAATTTGCTTCTCTACTTCATCTTTTGCACTGTTATAAGATAAAACGCCAATACTTAACGAAGGAACGGCCAGGAAAGCAATAAAGGACACCACCAGCTTGGTCTTAAAGTTCTTATACATCTTGTTGAACCAGGTCGGTTTGCTATTTTTTTGTTGGGACAAATTTCTCTACCTCTTCCAGATTAATTTTAGTTTTACTTGATGTAGTTATAAGTTGAACTAGAGATTATTCACACTTGCCACTTTGATGGCAGAACAACCTTCCAATCGCTGTTATCCCCAGATTTTTTTAATTCCCCTTTTTTAGGGAAAATCCGGTGATAAAGGCGAAGCGTAACTTCCGAAGTAACTTTCTTGCAAAAAGCTTTTAGCTTCACTTTTCAGTTTTTTCTGTCCTCTCCGTTTTCGTGTAAATGATTAATATAACTTACATAGCTCTCATAGAGAGTAAACCATCTTTCTAAAAACTAGGTCTCAATTCTTGTGAAAAACACTTTTTACACTAAAAAACATGATTAAATCTCTTGATTTATAATCCTAAAGAACTATTTTCAAACAAATTATACAAAAAAACTATTAATTAAAGTATTCCGGGAATATGACCAAATTGTTAACTTTCTAAATACTTGTTAATAAGCATGCAGATGACAAAAAAAAGATCCAAGCATTATCGCTCAGATCTAAAGGCTATTCACATTGGACTAACGTATTCTCTATTTAAATGCCGGGATTGCAATATCTGCGTATTTCTCTTCGAAGAAGGCTTTGACCTCTGGACCCGCCATACGTTTAGCCAGCTTCTGGATAGCTTCGGAATCCTTATTATCCTCACGGGCAACCAGGGTGATCGCAAAATGGGAATCATCCTTCTCGGTTAACAGTGCATCCTTTTTCGGTGTAAGACCGAGCGGACTGGCATATGCAGGTGTCATGGCTACCAGATCAGCATCATCCATCATACGAGCCAGCATCAACAAGTCCACTTCCTCAAACTTGAAGTTCTTCGTATTTTCGGTGATGTCTGCCTGTGTGGCGTTAAAACCTACGCCTTCCTTCAACTTAATCAATCCGTTCTGCTCCAGCATCACAAGAGAGCGACCAATGTTGGAAGGATCGTTCGCAATTGCGATCGTTGCACCTTCTGGCAATTCCTCAATCGTTTTGTACTTTTTGGAGTAGCCGCCATAGATGGCATTATAGATAGGCTGCACAGCCACCAGGTCTGCATTGTTTGCTTCATTATATTGGTTCATGTAAGGCACGTGCTGGAAGAAGTTTGCATCCACTTCCTTGTTCGCGAGTGCCGTATTTGGTTGAACGTTATCGGATAATACGACCACTTCCAGGTTCACGCCATCTTCCTTTAATAGTGGTTTAACAATATCCAGTACGTCTGTCATCGGCGGAATCAATGTAGCCACTTTCAGCGTAACTTCTTGTGCAGCTTGTGTATCTTCTTTTGTACCTTCAGCCGCAGGTGTTTCTTCTTTTTTGCCACAAGCAGCTACGACAAGCATTACTGCAAGCAACATCAGTAACATTTTTGCTTTCATTATAAAGTCTACCCCTCATCCTATAATCTGTATTGGTTATTCTTGATACTGCACTGTCCCACGCTTAGGATCTGCGATCCAGCCAACGGGACAGTCTGCTGCCTGTGAATTGGATCATCTGTACCAGGATAATCATAATGATGATCGTAAATACCATGATCTCCGTTTCGAAGCGTTGATAACCGTAGCGAATGGCAAAATCACCAACCCCGCCGCCACCTACAATGCCCATCACCGTCGAGTAGGAGATAAAGCTAATCGTAGCTGTGGTGAGTCCAAGTACCAGGCCGGATCGTGCCTCCACGTACAGGAATTTCACCACAAGCTGCATCGTTGATGCCCCCATGGATGAAGCAGCTTCAACCACTCCCTTCGGTACATCCAGCAACGCTTGTTCCACCAGTCTGGCGTAGTATGCAATCGCAATGATCGAAAGTGGAACGGTTGCCGCCAGTGTACCGATGGACGTTCCAACAATGATTCGTGTGAATGGAATCATGAATACAACCAGCAATAAGAACGGAAACGAACGAATGATGTTAACGACACTGCCGAGTACAAAGGACAATGTTTGATTCTGATACCGTTGTCCTCTCCGGAATAAGTACAGAAGTGTACCCAGAGGTAATCCAATCAGAACAGCTGCCGCAATGGAGATCCCCACCATGACAAAAGTCTCTCCGATCGCCTGCCATATTTCATGCTGATACTTGAGCACAGATTCAGGTAACCTCATAACTTGTCCTCCTGATCGGCCTGACGGAACAAAGACGAACCTGCCATCCCATATTCGTCACCCGCAAGCAAGGAGGTCAGCAGATCCGGCTGCGGAGCAGGGATACTGCTCACTTCCGCTTCAGACAATGTTCGAACAAGTCGCCCATCCTTCATGACGGATATCCTGTGACACAGTCTGCGGGCCACTTCCATCTCATGCGTCACGACGACAATGGTCACGCCCAGCGTTTCATTGATATGACGAAGCACATCGAGTATGCCGTTGGTGGTCTGTGGATCAAGCGAAGAGGTTGGTTCATCACAGAGCAGCACATCCGGACGACTGGCGAGTGCTCGTGCGATCGCCACACGCTGCTTCTGTCCTCCGCTAAGCTGAGCAGGATATTGATCCGCCTTGTCTTCCAGTCCAACAAACCTCAGCACCTCAAGTCCACGTTCGACTCGTTGTGTACGGGACATACCCGCCAGTTCCAGTGGCATGCAGATATTGCCACTCACCGTTCGATTACTGACCAGATTGAAGTGCTGAAAGATCATACCAATGGACCTTCGTGCAAGACGCAGCGCGCGCTCATTCATCTGGGTCAGGTGCTGCCCATTCACAACAACCTCACCATCATCCGGCTTTTCCAAACCATTGAGCATCCGCAGAAGTGTGGATTTGCCTGCGCCACTCGAACCGATGATGCCGTGAATTTCACCTTGTCCCACTTCAAGCGAGACCGAGCTTAACGCTTCGAATCCCTGATCTGCACGGGAACCGCGCTCGTTATAACGTTTGCTTACACCATATAATGAGATCATGGAGAGTCCTCCCGTGAATGATCATGCATGGTTCTTCAAGAACACATGAAGAAAGCCCGCACAGCCGATAACCGGAGCGCGAGCAATCCTGTTCATTTATAATAAATCAACATCCACTATGAGACAAGCTTTTAAGGTGAGATTGCCTCCTGCAGGCGGCTGGTTTCATATACACGAAAACGTCCGTTGGACGAACCCACGTACACTTCATTGCCGATCCGGTTGATCGTTCCATTCTTCGCATCCCGGTCGCGATGCTCCGGGTTTCCCATCACAACATCATGTACACGACCTGACAATGCTCCATTATTTTTATTTAATACCAACCAGTTCTCGTCCATGGGCAGCAGCAGCTGATCATCAATGACCAGATAACTTCCCTGATTCGTGGGATACTTTAGCGTGGCAATCGTATCTTTGGCATTCCAACGTGTCTCCCCCGTATCATAATCCAAAGCCGCTGGATAGCCATTTTTAATCACATACAACTGATCCTCTTCCACCAGTCCTCGTTCAATCTTGCCCTTGAGTGTCCACCGTGTTTTGCCTATCTTGGCATCGTACAGGGTGGTTGTAAAATCTTCATACTCTCCGTAATGATCGCCGTTTTTGTTCTCACGGATCAACAGCATGCCATCATTCAGCTCCTCAAATCTTTGTCCTGCCCGTGCAGGAAATTGTGCAAGCTTTTTCCCCGTGTTCAGATCAAGCAGCAGCCACTGGTTATCTAATGATAGCCATCTTTCAGCATTCCTGGTTTCAAAGGGATCAAGACGTTCAATTCCATCAAAATATGGATTATTCACAAATTGTTCTATGGTGGATCGTTTGGCCTTCAAGCTCCATACGGTTCGCCCTGATCGAGGATCAGCTGCAACCAGTTCATTCTTTTCCCAATACAACACATAAGGGTCATCTGCATTCTTGTTCAATAATTCATAACCCGTAGCCAGTTTTCGCGTCCACAATGTTTTTCCGTTTGCACTGTCCAGAACCGTCAACCAACTGTTGCTTGAACCCTCCACAACGGGGCTATCCACAACCACAACGTTCTTCGCAGCGGTGATGCCATTCAGTCTGAATTTCTGCTTAGGATTATACGTCCAAGTGACCTGTCCGTTCTTCAAGTCCAGATGACGAATACGATCCACGTATTTTTTCTTGTCAGGGTCATAATCGGTGTAGATTGTAACATATCTGCGCTCTGCATCCACCTCTACCTGCTGTCTTCCATATCCCGCGTTAATCTCCCATAATTTCTTGCCGGAATGTCGGTCAAGTGCGTATGCTGAACTCTCATAATGAAACCCACTAAACCCACCGTCATCCCCTTTCATCAGGAGAACATCATCTGTAGCTGCTTGCAAAAAGGTATAGTTGATATCCCCCTGATTGGTCCATACCGATTTCCAAGGGATTGTCGTCGGCAGCGTTGTGCCATAGATTTTTGTTGTGAACCCATTTTCATCCGCCCGACTGATGTTCCAATCGGAAACGACAGCATTTCGATTATCCTGTGCTAAATTCCAGCGTGTTCTGACCAGTCTGCCATTCTTGTTGAATGTGACCAGAAATTGTGCATCTTCCCGCTCGTATCTCCAGGTCTGCCCAATATTCATTTCATAGCCGGTATCATTCAAATTGCTTGAACTCTCTTTCCAATCCGGTTTGCCTAACCACCCAGCCACTTGTTTGGAGGTGGTTGCCTTGTTCAGCTTCATATCTGTCAGATGGCGTATAACCGAAGTTGGCAGCGATGCTTCCTGATTGAACCAATCATCAGCCACATTCATCCGCTGTTCTATAGCCTGTGCCTTGATCCAGAATAGTCCTGGCCGATACGTGAAGAATTCTTTATTCCAGACTCGTGGGGCAATGGAGACCCCGTACCATCCTTTCCACTTTGCAACAATAAGAGCCTTACCTGTCAGCGCTTTCTCAAAAGACCAGGTTGTAGCACTGTCTGGAGCCAGATACAGCTTGCTGCCGGATTGGAGCGTGAAGCTTTGGGGAGCCATTTCTGTCATGCTTCTGCTCTCCTTCAAGGCATACCAACTTGGCAGCCAGAAGTCTCCATGATCGGTTGACTTAAGCTGCACCCACTCGCCTCGAACCGAGGCCAACGCATACTTTTCGTTTTTTGTTGTATAATATTCAATTCCCATTTGGTCAGCAGCCACACTGCCGTCCCTCCTGTTTTTGAACAGAGGGATGTCATTCATGAGTGTAACGATATCTCCTTGTTTGTAGGCTAACTGTGATGATAAGGCTTGAGGACTTGCCCCCAAGGCTTGTTGCGTCGTAACCGAAGCTTGTCCTCCAAGCACGACCATTCTGGAATCGAGGAGCATCCATCCCGTCAACAGTACAGCTGATAATCCAGTCATGGTAATCCACTTGTACCCCATTCTCTGCCAGTCAGGACCCGTCTTCACTCTCGTTCATCCCCATCCATTAGAAGTTATTTCCATATAGACGCTGCAAACAGGAAAAAGTTACCGGTTACCTCAATATATTTCTCTCTATCTCCCCGTATTACCTTACATCCACCATGGCAGCATGATAAGGAAAGGTAACCCCGATGTAATAAGCCGCTGTTAAGGTGAGGATATAATAAAATACAAACCACAGGTCAGCTCGGGAATAGCCAATCTGAATGTAATACGTCCGGCTGGCCCCATCCGTGAATCCCTTCGCTTCCATCGCTACCGCCATTCGCTGTGCACGGCGAATGCTCTGTGCCAACAACGGAATAGCGTAACGCTTCAGCGTAACATACACGTTCCAGCGAGATCCGCGCTGCCTTGTTCCACGTATACGAATAGCGTAACGGAGCGTCTGGAATTCATCCAGCAAAATTGGGATCATGCGCATCGCGGCCAGAAAACTATAGGCATATTTTGCAGGTAGCTTCCACTGCTGCATCAGGGAATAAAACAGCCGTACCGGCTTGGTCGTAAGACCAAAGAGTAACCCAGCCGCCGCCATGCTCAGAGAGCGAAAACCCAAGTGTAGACCGCGATAAAAGCTCTCTTCGGTTATGTGGATCAGTCCCCACTTATACCATGTGGTCTCGCCCTTGCCAAACATCATCATACCTGTAGACGTGGAGATAAACACCAGAATGAATGGGGACGCGTACAGCATCAATCTGTACCATGGGTGGCCTGTCCAGCACAGTAATAACATCATCGCCACAGCAACATTGGCCATTACATTCAGATTGTGAATAAGGATAACGATGACAAACATCATTGTCAGAATAATCATCTTTAATCCCGGATTAACGGTATGAAGCCAGGTTTCACGGTGAGGAAACGACAGTTGCATCAGATAACCTCCCCTCATCCACTGACCAGATTCGGGTGCAATATCTTTTTACAATTTCGCGATCATGGGTAACCATAACAATGGCTGTTCCTGCTCTCCGCAATTGCTCCAGTTGGGCTAACATAGCAAATGTATTGCGGGCATCCTGTCCGAATGTGGGTTCATCCAGCAACAGAATTCGCTGCTCTCTGACCAATGCAGAGGCTACACTCAAACGTCGTTTTTGCCCCATTGATAATTGGTAGGGATGACGCTCAGCCAGGTCGATTAGTCCAAATTGATTCAGCATATGATCCGTCCTGGCAAGTCTTTCTTCCGTTGTAAGTCTGCCCCCTAGCAATGAGAATTCCACTTCTTCCGCCACGGTGTTGGTTACAAATTGAAACTCCGGATTCTGAAATACAAATGCAATCTGATCTGCAAGCTGCTCCGTTTTGCCAGAGGGCTGACCGTGCACCTCATAATGACCTGTTGTTCTCAGGATATTCATCAGAGATAACAACAATGAACTCTTGCCAGCTCCATTAGCTCCGACAATACCAATCCAATCCCCATGCCACACTTTGGCCTGTTCCACCTGAATGAAGGGTGTTTTCCCACGCCATCCGGTGAACTGCTGCAAGTCCAGTACAGGCCGATGTGACGACGATACAGACGATAAGGATGAGACGTGAGCTAGGGGTAATCTCCCCGTTGCATCGGATAAGCCAGACGATTGCTGTGATTCCATGCTCCGAAATCCCTGATTTCCACTGGCCCTGTACTCTCCATGAGTATTTTCCTTTTCTTCTTTGGTTGCCCTCTCCTGCTCATGCTCTTCCCACACGCCTGGATACCAGATTCCATAAGCCTGCAACTTACCCCGTTCATCCGTAAATACCTGCTGTGCTGGCCCATCCGCCACAATCTTTCCTTCAGGTGACAATACAATGATGCGGTCGACCATATCCACAATCTCGTTTATTTTGTGTTCAACGATGATGATTGTTTTGTCACTGGCGATCCGTTTAACGGTATCCCACACTTGGGAAGTGCCCTCATCATCCAGCAGTGCAGTAGGTTCATCCAAAAACAATACCTCCGGGTCCATGGCAAGCATCGAAGCAATCGCAAGACGCTGCTTCATCCCCTGAGACATGGACTGGATCAATACACGATTCTGTTCAAAGGATAACCCCACTTGTTTCAGATAATATTCAATCAGCGCTGGCATCTTTTCATGCGGAATATTTCGGTTTTCCAGTACAAATGCGATCTCTTCATCCGTAAAGGACATACAGAACTGGGTATCCGGATCTTGAAAGACCACTCCTGCTTTGGCGGGAACCTGAATACCATCACATTTCATCGGAATCTCAACCGAACGTGGAATTAAACCGCTTAGAATTTGCAATAACGTTGATTTACCGGAGCCGCTAGGGCCAAGCAACAGCACTTTCTCCCCTTGACGCACAGAAAGAGACAAGCCTTGAAATACCAAGGCCTTCTCTCCCGGAAATTTGCATCTTAGATTTGTCACACTTACCGCTTGCGAATTCTCCTCTTCGCTCATCTAATCCAGCGCCTCATAATCCTGTTTGGATACCGGTCTTAGGGAGCGTGTTACACCGGTCAGTTCCAATGCTTTGGCGAGGTAATACGCGAACACGCCGGCAATCAGGATGCTTCCGATGAAACGGAATCCAATAAATAACGTATAATTCCAGGCCGAGAGTGAATCAATATATCCGTACTGATAATCCAGCACAAGTGAAGCCGCTGCCGCTCCTATGGCTGCAAGACAAGTGACAAACAGATTGGTTTTTCGATAAAGGAATGCGGCGAAGAATATCTCGGCTCCCAATCCTTGCAACAGACCATACACAAGTGTGGACATGCCCCATTCACTGCCCAGAAAAGCACTTACCGTTGAAGCCGCAACCTCGGCAAGAATCGCCACACCTGGTTTACGAATGATAACAAAAGCAAACGTGCCCGCCATAAACCACATGCCGTAGATCATCTGCTCCGCATGAACGCCGAATGGTTTCATCAAGTCATAGGTAGGTCCCCATATCTTGTAGATCACCCCAAACACCACTGCGATCACAATGGTTACCAGAATATCCGTTAGTTTCAATCGTTTGTTGCCTGCTGTTGTTGCCATGTTTTCTACGTCCTTTCTCTGTTCCCTGTTGTGAGGGTTATCAAAATAAACAAAAAAAGCCTCCCCGGTTCCGGGCAGGCCTTACGCACAGTAAACAATCCTCACAATGATGTATCGGATGGATGCGAAAATACGGAATATCAACCATTTCCTCTCCACCTTGGCAGATACACCACCACAGTTCAAAGAAGTCGTCTGTTGTCATCCACGTTCATTCCCACAATGCACCTTTACATATTGCAAATCCATGTTCTCTACGCTGGCATTACCCAGATCAGATGTACGGTCAGCGGCATAAGGCCACTCTCTCAGCCCAACTTCATTGAGCTCCCGATTCACTTATTTCATTGCTACTAATGTACAACAGATGGGTATTTGTGGCAATCCCCAGAAAATCATCATGCTTCGTATGGGGTAATGAGAAGGGAGATATCTGAAAATTCGCTTTCCATAATATGCAACATTTAGGTTATGTAATGCGTCTTAAATGCTAGAAGGGAGATGGATAATAATGAAAAAGTACAACTCTGTTTGGCAGGTTAAAACATGGAAAATGATCCTTGCCGCTTCGATACTCACCGCAGGAACGGCACCTGCCTTACTCTCATCCACTGTGGCGGAAGCTGCAGCAACTAAACCTCATCCGACGGCTTATATTAACAATGTTCAAGCTCAATATGATGTTGTCATACGGAAGGGTATTACGTACGTGGCATTGACTGAGCTTCAATTTCTAGGCAACTATACGTTTGGCTACAATAACAAAACAAAAGAGATCAGCATTAGCACAGGCAGTGATAAATATGTACTTACACCAAACAGCAAAACAATGAAGAAAAATGGTCAAAATGCGACATTGTCTTCCGCGCCGATTCTGGTGAATGGTAAAGCGATGCTTCCGCTCCGTGCCATCGGTGAAGCTTTTGGTGCCCAGGTGCAGTGGAACCAGCAGGCCAAGGAAGCCTACATTTACACGACCGATGCTACGATTGTAAAAGAATATAACAGTTCCGATCTGACTGTGGCACGTGAAGCCGCATTGCATCTGCCACGCTTCTCTGAACTGGGACAAGCCCGTCTGAACATTCGCAACCCTCTGGGTCCGGTGGATTCCTCCATTGAATACATTTTTGAGCAAGGCAAAAAAGATCGTTTCTTCGTTGTTGAGGACAACGATCTGATCAGTTATTATGTCCTCAAAAATGGAAGTGCCCTGCTGCAATGGCAGGCCAACATCAGCAAAAGTGCCGGAACCATCGGTGACCTGTTCTTTATTAAAACCAAAGCCGTTGCTGAAGCAGGAACTCGTCCTTCCGTAGCAGGTCAAACACTCGTATCATTTAAATACTCTCGCATGCTTGAAGAAACCGCCTACGAGATCATGAACAAATCGGGCTCTATGGATACCGGTTCTGATGTTCCCGCGAAAGGCAAAGTCATTGTTGAAGTTCCAGGAGAGAAATAATCTGAGATTCCACTACGGAACATTACTCAGCAGAACAATACTATGACATTAGCATTACAAAGAGCGTCTCTAAAGGTCAGTGTGGCAATGACCTTGGGACGCTCTTTTTTTGCGTTATATTCCAACTTGCTTTCAATCACAAGTGGAGCTTACACGTTTACCAACTCCAGTGATTCATCCTCTGTTTAATATTGCGTATTGCCGGATTGGCTGGTTTTACCTGATGCAAATCCCTTAAACAGGGTTGGCACTTTGGAATAGCGGGTATTCGTAATTTTCCCTTGAGATACACTGCTGTCTGTACGCATGATAGCATCTTTTACATTGGAAATGTTGGAGTTATCCAACGTCATGTTAACCGCAAAGGTAGTTCCACCATTTTGACGCACCAGCTTGCCGATATCATCCGCACGGAAATTTTTGATATTAATCGTTCCGGCTGCATTGATTTGAAATACTTTATCATAGGCCTTATACGCCGCACCGCCGGTAATGTTGACCGTTCCGGCCGACTTCAATGTGAGTGCATCCTCACCCACATCCTCCCAGACTACATTCGAAATATTACAGTTGCCATAACAGTGAACACCATCGGCAGCAGGGTATCCGATATTTACATTTTTGAGCGTAGCCCCTGCCTCCAGACGAAATACCGGTTTCTGATTCTCTGCTTGAGACCCGTCACCCAATGTGGAAGGATTGGCTACAAATGTTTTGCCCTGACCGTCATAGGTTGTGCCCGCTGGAACAATAATTGTTGAATTAACAACTGTAGGCGCAGCAGCAGCCGGAACCGCACCAAATATGGAAGCAACCAAACCAGCGGACAACAACAACGTCAACATTTTTTTCATTACTTTATTCCTCCCTTATTCTCTCGTTATTGGATCGTGTACAAGCCTGGGCTTGTACTGAAAGTTCGCCAGAGGTGCACCTCTGCCCAACTCACAACCTAATCCTACCAAATAAGGAAGGTAACTAGAATAATCATTAGATCAGATCTATCATGATATCGCACAATCCCTGTCATATCGGCATTTTTTGCAAGTCAGATCCTTGAAACAATATGCTGATATTAACCTGTGGTATGCTCATTTGTCACGTATGTACCTCTACCTTTAATCCCCCAGTAACCAAGAAAGATCACTGCATTTGTCTCCAAATGTGTGATCTTGAATGGCTTCCGGCTTGTTAATATAAGATGTCAGGCTCCAAATCTCTGACGATAACCGCACTTTCGACACAACTCTTCCACAGCTTCCCGTTTGGAAAAGCCATATACCAGATTGTTCGCTCGCTCACCCTCAATAATCTCCGAGAATGATTTTTCGTGCACATTCCCCAGGTTAATTACACCCTCGCCATCGAGACAACATGGAACCACCGTTCCATCCACTAACACAGCCGCTTGACTGCGCAATGCGTGACAGAAGCCTTTGCCGTCATCTTCAGGTGCATCCAGACTTGGCCACTGGAACTCATGGTCCTGATTCAGGTATACATTCGGGGCAATTTTGACCCCGCTGCCTGGAACGACTTTTTCTTCAATGCGAAAATCCAGATTGAACTCACGTTCCAGCACTTCTAGGGTCTCCCGATTACGATTCATCTGAGCATTCGTGAAGTTATCCTGCGTCAGATTCCATAGCCGGAATGAGATGATGACATTGTGTTTCACCGCCTCGTGTACAAAAGACAGAATGTTGCTCAGATATCCGTCACGGTCTGTTGAACCTTCATGCCCATCGAAACTGTGCAGGGAGAAATTCATCTGCCGCAGCGCCGGTTTGCCAAGCAATTTATGCTGAGTCTTGGGCAGCAGTGTACCATTCGTTGTAATGTTCACCTTGAGTCCCTTCTCATGTGCGGAATCAAGCAACAGATCTATTTTGGGATGTAACAAGGGTTCGCCTTTGACATGTAGATAGATATGATTGGTGTGTGGTTTAACCTGGTCCAGTATATTGTTGAAGACTTCAGGGTCAATGAATCCTTTGGCACGCTGTGTCTGCGGACAGAAGCTGCAAGCCAGATTGCAGATACTCGTGATCTCAATATATACTTTTTTGAACGTTTTCAACTCGGGTCCCCATTCTGCCTAGGAGGGAGAACAATCCCACCTGCATTTTGTGATCCGGCCAATACGGGCCATCCCTATTATATCGGGTTCCTGAGCCGAGGTAAATTGTTGAGTTGTTTGGGTCTGACTCCACGCTCATCTCAAGAAATCCATCATGCTGCCTCTTTACAGTTCATGTTCAAGTGATATATGCTGAACACACAACTGCATATCTTGTACATTTGCACTAGGGGAGCCTTGCGGCTGAGACGAATATGACTATTCGGACCCTTTGAACCTGATCTGGATCATACCAGCGGAGGGAAGTGGAGCGGCCTTATGGTAAGCGGAGTTTTCTCATGTATGTGAAGAAAAATTGCGAATTCAACTTACAGACCCACTCATTTCTCCGGAAATGGGGGGGTCTTTTTTATGTAGATTTATAAGATTTCAGCGAAGCTGAATCAATCGATATCGTAAAAACAACTTCAGCTAAAAGCGGTCTGTCTTCTGTGAAAGTACGTCGATAGACGTTTTTCTTATGTTTCTTCTGCAGAGCACAGGATGCCGTTGTTATTCCAGCAGTCTGATATCTAGGGGGGAGGAACAGATGGCCAACCATGTAACCATTCACAACGTAAGCTTTGCTTTTCACGAAAAAAAGGATTCACCCGTACTCTCCAATGTGTCGCTTCAAGTTCAAGAAGGGGAATTTGTCTCGCTCATCGGTTCCAGCGGATCAGGTAAAAGCACGCTCTTCAAGCTGATCGCAGGCTTACATGAGCCTACCGTCGGCACCATCGATATTGCTGATGTACCGCAAGGACAACGGCTCGGACGAGTCGCCTATATGCCGCAGAAAGACCTGCTGTTATCCTGGCGTACCGTCATGGGGAACTGCATGCTGCCTTCCGAGTTGGCACCAGGCAGACAGGATAAAGACAAGCTAAGGGCCAACATCCTAGCTGGATTGGCAAGGTTCGGCCTGTCGGGTTATGAACAGGCCTATCCAGATGAATTGTCCGGCGGCATGCGGCAGCGGGTAGCATTGCTTCGTACCTTGCTTACAGGCGGACAGCTCATGTTGCTGGATGAACCCTTCGGTGCACTCGACGCCTTAACCAAACGAGAAATGCATCGCTGGTTGTTGGAGCTGTGGGAGGGCTTTGGCCACACCGTGCTGTTCATTACACATGACATTGAAGAAGCCCTGCTGTTAAGTGACCGTATCATTCTATTAACTCCAGGGGGGCAAGGTCAGCAGTTACGGGAGATGACGGTTCCTCTATCACGCCCAAGGCATTCGGACATGATCTACGAACCGGCTCTTGTGCAGATGAGGCAACAACTGGAGGAACAATTACATGCAAAGTGATAGAGGCAAGGTTAGCATCTGGACGTGGTGTTCAAAGTGGCTATCCCGATATGGTCTGTTTATTGTGCTCATGCTCTTATTACTGGCGATCTGGGAATCAATTGTGCGTATGGGATGGGTGCCTTCCTTCATCATTCCTGCACCCACAGCCATCATAGGCTCACTGGTTGAGCATCGTCGTCTGCTGTTGACCATCCATCTGCCTGCTACCTTTATGGAGGTTGCCGTTGGTTTTGGCTTGTCCATTGTGACTGGAATTACGCTAGCAACAGGCATGCATATGAACCGATCGATTGAAAAGGCTTTGTACCCCTTCATCGTGATCAGTCAGACCATACCGCTGATTGCCCTGTCCCCTGTATTTATCCTGTGGTTTGGTTATACGTTGTGGAGCAAAGTCGCCGTGGTGTTCCTAATTGCTTTCTTCCCCATTGTCGTCAGTACCTACGATGGACTTCGCCAAGGCGATCCGGAGCAGCGTGAACTGCTGCTCACCATGGGCGCCAGCAGGTGGGATATTTTTCGCAAACTCCAGGTACCACTGGCACTTCCCTCTTTTTTCTCGGGGCTAAAAATGTCTGTGGTGTACTGCGTGGTTGGGGCGACAATTGGTGAATGGCTCGGTGGCAGCAAAGGTCTCGGATACTTCAGCCGCCGCATGTCCAGCAACATGAACACGGATGCAATGTTCGCAGCAATTGTGCTGTTATCCCTGCTGGGTATCATTTTGTTTGCACTGATTGCCTGGTTGGAGAAACGGTTTAGCACACGGCGTCATGGAGAGAAAAAATAGCTGGATAAAAATTAGAGAGAAATTAGATGTAAATACAGGAGTTACGATCTTCAGAACATCCCTTATGCACCATTTCAGCAGCAAGCTTCAATCAGTACACTGTCACATTATCCGTTTAAAATGCTGCTGTCCATTTCTACAAACCAAAACGATGAAATGAGGAACTTCATTTATGAATAACAAAGGCATAAACACCCTGCTTCCCATCATACTCATTAGCCTTTTGCTGATCGTTAGCGGATGCAGCACCACGAATACGAGCAAAAACACGCCAACAACAGATTCGGCAACCCATGCACAACAAACAGACAAGTCTGCAACCGAACCAACACCTGACACCAAAGATAAACTGTCCATCATGCTCGACTGGTACCCAAATGCAGTACATTCCTTCATCTATGTTGCTCAGGAAAAGGGATACTTTGCTGACCAAGGTCTGGATGTCGACATTCAGATGCCTGCGGATACCAATGATTCACTCAAACTTGTTGCTGCCGGTAAAATTGATCTGGCTCTGAGTTACCAGCCCCAAATCTTGCTCGCGCGTGGCGAGAACATTCCTGTACGTTCCATTGCTGCTGTTGTTCGGCATCCGCTTGTTCATCTGTTGACCGATGCAAATGGCAACGTGAGTACACCCAAAGATCTTGAGGGAAGAACGGTCGGTTATTCTTCGATTCCGCTGTATGAAGCGATGGTTCATACGATGATCAGCCACGATGGTGGCAACCCAGATAACATGAATCTGGTCGACGTTGGGTTCGATCTGATTCCTTCCCTGGCTTCCGGACAGGCGGATGCAATTATGGGTGGTTTTATTAACCATGAACAATTGATTTTGGAGAAAGAAGGCCATGCCATGAAATCGATCAACCCCGTCGACTATGGTGTACCTGATTATTATGAATTGGTCCTGACCGCGAGTGAAGCTGGCATTGAAGCCAAAAAAGAACAGCTGACCCGGTTCATCAAAGCGATCCAGGAAGGACAGAAATATGTGACTGAGCATCCAGAAGAAGCCTTGAATATTCTGCTCGCTCATGAGAATGAAACATCTCCGCTTGACTCGGAGATCGAAACCAAAAGCCTGGCTATTCTACTGCCACTCATGAATGTAAAGGGCCAACCGTTTGGTCGGCAGGAAATGGAATCATGGGAGAATGTACGTACATGGCTCGTTGAAAAGGCTTTGATTCCAGAATCGGTGAAAGCCGAGGAGGCGTTTATTAATCTGCAAGGAGAGTAAGTAACGTAGAGCAACGTGAATAAAGACATCGTAATGATAGCAAGGGGACTCATATCCTATTATTCTGCTGAGTGACTCTACATCTCTGGCTTCTGCCAATGGGGTTACTTTAAACCAAGGAGGAAATTATATGTCTTATCTGGAACGTGTTCGTTCGCAAAATCCACTGGTACACAATATCACCAACCTTGTCGTTGCCCCCTTCACAGCCAATGGTCTGCTTGCACTAGGTGCGTCCCCTTTTATGGCCTATGCTCATGAAGAGGTCGCTGATGTTGCCGGCATGTCAGGTGCCGTCGTACTCAACATCGGCACACTTGATGACAAAGTCGTTCAGGCGATCCGACTGGCAGGCCAATCGGCTAATGCACATCACGTGCCTGTGGTGCTTGATCCCGTCGGCGCCGGCGCAACCGCCTATCGCACAGAAACCGTGCAAATGCTTGTTCGCGAGCTTCGCCTCACGGTACTGCGCGGCAATGTTGCGGAAGTGGCTAATGTCATCGGTGAGAGCTGGAGTATCAAAGGTGTGGACGCAGGATCAGGTGAGGGTGACCGAATCGGCATTGCAGAGCGGGCAGCGCAACAACTTGGCTGTGTCGTGGTCATTACCGGGAAAGAAGACATCATTACCGATGGACAATCCACATTCCTCACAAGTAATGGACATGCCCTGCTCACTCAGGTCACGGGTGCTGGCTGTCTGCTCAGTTCGGTGATTGGTGCTTTTACAGCTATAGCGGAAGCGGCAACCGATCTTCTAGGCAGTGTTGTAGAAGCGCTCGCTTTTTATGGTGTGGCAGCTGAACTGGCGGCAGAGCGAACGGCTCATCAGGGGCCGGGCAGCTTCCAGATTGAATTATTGAATCAATTAGCACAAGTAACACCCGACCTCTTGGCAGAACGCGCACAGATCCGTCAGATCCGAGGAGGTGCAATATGAGCATTGCTCAAGCGCTAACCATTGCAGGCTCTGATAACGGGGGCGGTGCAGGAATTCAGGCCGATCTGAAAACGTTCCAGGAGCTTGGGGTATACGGCATGACCGTTATCACGGCTATTGCTGCCCAAAATACAACGGGTGTGCAGGGTGTCTTCCCCATCCCTTACGATGGTATTGCTCAACAGTTGGACTCTACGGGAGAAGACTTTCAACCAACTGCGGCGAAAACCGGCATGCTCTACAGCGCTGAAATTATTCGACTAGTTGCTGAGAAATGGCAGCAATACCGTTGGTCTAATCTGGTCATCGACCCCGTGATGGTCGCCAAAGGCGGTGCCCCCCTGCTCCAGCAGGAAGCTGTACATGCGCTGGTTACGGAGCTGTTGCCCCATGCCCTGATTACAACACCTAATATTCCGGAAGCGGAATTGCTTACCGAGATGTCTATCACGAATCTGAGTCAGCGGGAAGAAGCCGCGAGACGGATTGTACAGATGGGCTCAACGTATGCTTTGGTCAAAGGTGGTCATGATGAAGGAAGTGGCATGATCGTGGATGTGCTCTACGATGGGCAGTCTTTTCATTATCTGGAGAATGTTCGTGTAGTAACACGTCATACACACGGAACGGGATGCACATACTCTGCTGCAATCACCGCAGAGTTAGCCAAGGGTTCACCTGTTCTGGCTGCTGTCACGACCGCGAGAGCCTTCATTCAGGCAGCCATTGAAGATGAGCTGGGGATTGGGGCCGGACATGGGCCAACGAATCATTTTGCGTATCAGCGCAGACAGCGGGGTGAGCAGTGATGCGCCCTTGGGATGCAGAAGCGGTACGGCGCGCGATGCAGGTGTATTTGGTGATGGGCAGCGTCAATACAACGCAAGACGCGGTGGAGGTGCTGCGCCAGGCCATTGCTGGCGGCATTACGCTGTTCCAGTTCCGTGAAAAGGGAACTGGCGCCCTGGCTGGCGAAGCTCGCATGACACTTGCGATGCAGCTTCGCGAGGTGTGCAGCCAGCACGGGGTCCCGTTCATCGTGAACGATGATGTGGAGCTGGCTGTAGCGGTGGAGGCCGACGGCGTGCATGTCGGCCAGGAAGATGCGGACGCGGCGCTGGTACGCGCCCGCATTGGAGATGGGCGGATGCTTGGCGTATCCGCCCACTCTGTGGAGGAGGCGCGCCGTGCTGTGCAGGCGGGCGCCGACTACCTTGGCGTCGGGCCCATGTACCCGACGCGCTCCAAAGCGGATGCCCACGCTGTGCTGGGCCCCGCCGTGGTTGCGGAACTGCGCGCCGCAGGCATCGCAGTTCCGGTTGTGGGTATCGGCGGCATTACGCCCGATACCACGGCCGCCGTGATGGCGGCTGGAGCCGACGGCGTAGCCGTCATCTCCGCCATCGCGGGCGCGGCCGACGTGCGCGCAGCGGCTGCGCAGTTCGCTGCGGCAGTGCGGGGGATGCAGGCGTAGCCCTGCTCTCCCTGCACTGCCAGCCCCGTGGGCTGCACCGAAAACATGGTGCAGCAACAAACCCGCTCGCTCTCCTCTCCACTACAGAGGAGCCTCACAACATCCCTGCGGCGCGGCGGCAGCCCATGTCTTCGACATAAAAGCGTAGCCGCCCCCCTATTATGACTGGATGATACAATAATCTATATAAGTTGAACTAATCATTGACACGATAACGGAGAGGACAGTAAAAACCTGAAAAAGCGAAGCGTTCACCGAAAAGCTTTCTGAAAGAAAGCTGCATCGAAGCATACGCTATTCCGGGATTTCCCCTTGAGAAAGGAGAATCGAAAAATCTGGGGATAACAGCGATTGGAAGGTTATTCTGTCATCATAGTGTCAATGTAAATAATCTTTAGTTCAACTTATATAGTCATAACTTAGCCACCAATCCATGATCAAGATGCCGCTTCCATGCTCGCATCTTGTTTTTTTCACTTTCAACGGTTGACTCTCACGTAACGTGACACTGTACAATCGGTGTTGTAAGGAGGTTTCACTCATGGCCATGAAGGTAAAAGAAGTTGCCGAACTTGCCTCGATCAGTGTGCGCACACTGCATCACTATGATGAGATCGGACTATTAACCCCGGACGAAGTAACTGCTGCCGGCTATCGATTATATTCAGATGCCAATCTGGAACGACTGCAGCAGATATTATTTTTCAAGGAACTCGACTTCTCTCTGAAGGAAATCAAAAACATCATAACCAACCCCTCCTTCGATCCGGAAGAAGCACTAAATTTGCATCGACTTATTCTGCTAGAGAAGCGCCAACGCTTGGACCAGATGATTGCTACCATTGATAAAACGGTTTTACACATGAGAGGAGAACTTAAAATGACAGCCAAAGAACAATTCGAAGGATTTGATTTTAGCCAGAATCCGCATGAACAGGAAGCGCGGGAGCGCTGGGGAGACCATACCGTTGATCAGGCAAACCAGAAGCTGCACAGTAAATCAACCACGGATCAGAAAGCTCTATCCGATCAAATGAACGAAATCTATAAACATCTGGCTTCACTTCGTCACACAGAACCGGCATCTGCGGAGGCACAGGCAGGCATCAAAGAGTGGTACACTTGCTTAAATCAAATGGGAAGCTACTCACCTGAAGCCTTTAGAGGACTTGGTCAGATGTACGTAGACGATGAACGCTTCACTCGTAATATTGATCAGTTTGGCGATGGATTAGCGGTATTCATGCGAGATGCTATGGCTGTATTTGCTGACCAAAACAAATAATATAACCCTGTCTTCAAACGCACACAGTATTATTCAACTCTCATTGCCGTAAGATATGCGCTGTAAATGAGAGCTTGGAGTTAACCCCTTTATTCTGTAGAAGGTAAAAATTTTCACTTCATCAGGTTTATTCGGTGTAAATGACCATCCGGACATTTGAACCTTCCTCCTATAGCGACCATATCCTTCTTGAAATTCACCTTGTGAATAAGCCGATCATCTACCTTGGGTTACGTAGTGACTTATTTGAAACGATCCGAGTTATTACATCAGTGATGAGCATGTCCCGCCTTCTACCTAGTGCACACACAAAAGGGACGTACGCCCTCAGGCGTATCGTCCCTTTTGTGTGTGCAAGTAACTCAGCCGCAATGTGAACAAGCCTAACCGCTGCTCACTCTAAGTACTTTATAAATATCTTCTAAAGTTAATGCTCGTTACTAGGTTTTTCTTCTGCTCCCAGTCCTTCGATGTAACCATTTCACCAGATGCTTAGGCTGATGAGCATTAAGTTTCTTCTGTCAAACGTTCTTCATTTTGCTGCCAGCGTCCACCGTCTATCCGATTAAGCTCGTGGTGCGTGATCCGATGCAGAGGCATCCGTAGCTAGACTGGTTCTCGCCATCCGGCCAGGAATCCGCCATGCAGACACAATTGCCAGCACAATGAATAACAAATCAATCGGTTGACTGAAGTAATCCTGGAAGGTTTCTGCAAACGCACTGATCATCTCGCTATCAAACACAAGTTCCATCACACTTACATCCCCAAACAGTTCGGAAGTAAAATAAACCACCGTCAGATATTTCCCCAGCAAAATGCCGACGAGTGCAAACAGTACGGCAATAATCTTATGTACTGTCGCAATTCGTTTATTGGAGAACAACACAACTGCGTAGCCCGTGAGTGCTCCAATCAAAATCGCAATTAATCCCACCTCATACTCGGTCATTGCAGCAATAGCTGCCCATACGATGCCTCCCAGAATGGCTGCAATTAAGCCACCAATGATCGGCAGACCGATTTTAACTCCTTGTTTCTCTTCCACGTTGTCTTTCCCTCCTGAGTCATGCATATGCTTATTTTCCAGAATTCACCTTTCCTATGAAACCACAAAAAGATCTATTATTCAACATTTTTCTACTATGAGCAAATATATTTATATAACAGAACATCTCATCTCATAATCCATTCCTTGGTACATAAAAAACATCCCTTCCAACAGCATAATAGCCGTAGAAGGGATGTTGTCCGTATCTTTTAGATATAACCACCGTAATCCAGAGACTACATTGGAAAACTCGCTCTATCTTATCTTTGCACTTCCTTGGAAGGCTGAATGACAGCTGCAATCTGTGCCAAAATGGCATCCACCGATGCCGGATCATGCACATCATACTCATCAATGTTCAGACGCAGCACAGGACAAGCCGTAAACTGATCGATCCACACGGAATAGCGCTCATGCATGTGTTCCCAGTACGAACGATCCGTCTGAATCTCCATCTCGCGTCCGCGTTCCGTAATTCGGTTTAAAATCGAAGGCAGACTGCCTTCCAGATAGATCAGCACGTCTGGATGCGGGAAATACGGTGTCATCACCATCGCTTCAAACAAACTGCTGTATGTCTCGAAATCTGTAGCAGACATGGTTCCTTGATCTGCATGCATTTGTGCGAAAATGCCCGTATCTTCATAGATGGAACGATCCTGTACGAATCCTCCGCCCAGTTCAAAAATCTTTTTCTGTTCCTTGAAGCGCTCTGCCAGGAAATAAATCTGCAGATGGAAGCTCCAACGCTCGAAGTCATGATAGAACTTCCCCAAATATGGATTATGATCAACTTGCTCCAGAGAAGTCTTGAAATTCAAACGCTGTGCAAGCGCAGCCGTTAACGTGGATTTGCCCACTCCAACCGTTCCTGCTACCGTAATTAATGCATTCGATGGAATGCCATAGTTATTCATATGATATACTCCTTTACCTGATTAACAATTTGCCTGAAGTGTTCGGGATGTTCCACAAAGTCGATTTGCTCTGCATTGACCTTAATGATTACTGGCGGATTTGAGCTATTCGCCAGATAGTCCATGCCTGTTTTGTAATCAGCAATCAATTGTTCCATATATGCCGGATCCATGTCCTGCTCAAATGAGCGTCCACGCTTGTTAATGCGGTACATCAACGTATCGAGTTCAGCTTCAATATAAAGCACCAGATTGGGCTTTGGCAGATCATCTGTTAACAGATGATAGATTTGACGGTATTTATCACGTTTCGTGCCTTTTAAGGTACGATCGGCAAAAATCAAATTTTTATAAATATGGTAGTCCGAAATGACTGGGGTATTCTGCTCTACATAATGAGCACCCGTGTCTTCCAATTGTTTAAAACGATTACACAGAAAGAACATTTCCAATTGGAAACTCCACTCGTCAATATCCTGATAAAAGGAAGCCAGAAATGGATTCTCTTCTACGATTTCTTTCACTAACGGAAGATTCAATTCATGGGAAAGCATCGTTGCCAGCGTTGTTTTCCCCGCTCCGATCGGACCTTCCACGGCAATAAACGGGGCTGATTTCATCGTGTTCACTGTTCCTCCTCGTACTTATGCGTGTTTCCGTTTTCTATATAGACCTCACCTATTGTATCACAGCTTCAAGGATTGGAACGCCAGTATTTTATGTATATAACAAGTCAAATCAGAACTAATGAATTACATTAAAATAAAAAAGACACACTCGATATGATCAAGTGTGTCTTTCAATTGCTTGGCGGCGTCCTACTCTCCCAGGACCCTGCGGTCCAAGTACCATCGGCGCTAGAGGGCTTAACGGTCGTGTTCGGGATGGGTACGTGTGGAACCCCTCCGCCATCGCCACCAAACGCG
>NZ_JBHGUU010000006.1:0-1697162 GCF_048976745.1 Paenibacillus sp.
ACACGCCCTAGAGCCAGGAAGCTACCTCCAGGCTGGTTCTATTTTAACGTGAACTGTTCATGGTTCTGCGGTAAACAGCCGGAGTTGTACCAGTTAATTTTTTGAATTGACGGTAAAAGTGGGGCAGACTGTCGAACCCGCAAGCATCGGCCACCGCTGCCATCGTCTCATCGCCTTGCACCAGATGTTCTTTCGCCATAATGACCCTTCGCGCTAATGCGTAATCCGTTAGAGTCATGCCGGTGTATCGTTTGAAGGCACGACTGAAGTGGGCGGGTGATACCGCAGCATACTGAGCGAGTTCAGGCAGGGAAAGGCCATTCCGCAAGTTATTGTCAATATGAGAGATCGTAGAAGAGAGCCATGAGGGACCCGGAGCGGTTTTACCCGGATTCGCAGGTCCCGCAGCTTCCAGACGTTCCAGAAAAATGAGCAACAGTTGTAGCCTTAACAGGGCCGCATGTGCACTTAGATGATGACCGAGCTGGAATTCGGTCTGAATATCATCAATAAGGGATGCTACCTGTAATTGCTCCTCTGTATTCAGATGTCTCTTGTACACTCGTTGTCTACGACAACGTTCAAACAGGTTTAACAAGGAAGAAGCAGCGCCTCCAGCGGTAGATCCCAGCAATCCCGGGCTGAAGAACAATGCGGAAGATGTGACAGGATTTCCTTCATCCGGCAAGGCGCGATGAACCGTGCTGCCCGGTATAATGAACAGATCTCCTTCCTGCATATTTTCAAGTCCTGTATCAATAAAGATGCTTCCCTGACCCCGATATACATAGATAATTTCATGCCAGTCATGAAGATGATCTGGCAGTTCGTTCTGAGGGGATTTGGTGTCATTGTACACCAGGCGGAACGGAATACCGGATTCTGCCTGAATCGTCGTACGAACAGGTGAACGTTCCATAAAGACTCCTTTCCAGACGATCTTCTTCAACGAGATGGATTCCTGGTCATGAGAGAGTATATTTACCGCAATATAAGCAATTTAATTTCCTTTTATTGATGATACAATGAATTTAAAGCGTTTACAATAAAAGGGTGCAGAGCCTTTGAACTGCACTCCGACAGTACAAATAATCGATGAGGTGAGTGTCCATGTCGGCAAGCACAAAACGGCCAAGGTTAAAGCTGAATTTACTGGGGAGCGATGGTCAGCGCAAGTGCAAGGAGATTATGGAGCGTCCCGTGAAGGTTTTGCAGATCGGAGAAGGTAATTTCTTGCGGGGATTTGCAGACTGGATGCTTCATGAGAGTGCCAGACAAGGCAAATTTCATGGAAGTGTAGCTGTGACGCAACCGCGACCGGGAGGCAAAGCCAAGCTGGAGCAGATTCGTGATCAGGACGGGTTGTATACGATGATTACGAGAGGGCTGTCTCAAGGGAAACCAGTTGAGCGAACAGAGTTGATCTCCATTTTCTCACAGTGTATTAATCCGTATGAGGAATGGGATGACTTTCTGAACTTGGCGGAACTTCCTTCACTTGAGTTTGTTATTTCCAATACAACCGAATCAGGATTGAAATATACGTATGCGGACTATATCGAGGGTGAACCTGTTCAATCATTTCCGGGGAAATTAACGGTTTTCCTGCATCGGCGATATTTGAAATTTGATGGTGATCCATCCAGAGGTTTGATTCATCTGCCATGTGAGCTGCTTGAAGGCAATGGGAATGTGCTGCGCAGTTGTGTCCTCCAGCATAGTGAGGATTATGGGTATTCAGATGGTTTTCGTTCATGGATCGAGAATCATAATCATTTCCTGAACAATCTGGTAGATCGAATTGTGACAGGTGCGCCGACCCGGGAGGAAGCTGATTCCTTGACGAATCGCTGGGGGTATGAGGATCAGTTGATTAATACGGCAGAGCCATATCATTTCTGGGCCATTCAGGGTGATGAATCATTGGACAAAAAACTTCCTCTCAAACAGGCAGGTCTCAATGTACATTGGGTGAAAGATCTGAAGCCTTTCCAGATACGCAAGGTTCGTATTTTGAATGGGGCACATACCTTAATGTCATCCCTCGGCATTCTGCAAGGCAAGCAGCATGTGAGAGAAACGATGGAAGATCCACATTTTGGCTCATGGATCAGGGAAGCTGTGCATCAGGAGATCGTCCCTGCTCTGGATATGCCCGATCATCAACTGGACCAGTATGCGGAAGAAGTCTTCGAACGCTTCCTTAACCCGTATATTGATCACAAATTGCAAGATATTGCACTGAATACGATCGGAAAATTCAAGGTTCGTGTGCTGCCTACACTTTTGTCTTACGAGCAAAGTCAGGGAAGTTGGCCAGAACGTTTAATTCAAGGGTTTGCTGGATTATTGTGTCTCTATCGTGCTGTAAATACGCCAGAAGGTTACAAGGGACAACGACTGAATGGGGAAGCTGTTCTGCTGCGGGATGACCCGGATGTCCTGGCTGCTTTGGCTGCACACTGGGACGGTTATGACACGCTCAACAGGGATCAGAAGCAACTGGATAATCGGGTAGCGGCTGTGTTGTCAGATGCTCTGATCTGGGGCGAAAATCTGAATGCAAGAAAAGGGCTGCGTACAGCACTTGTTCGTGAAATCGGTATGTTGGAAGGTGAAGGGAAATGAACACCACAAGTACAATCAATGACTGGATTGCCATTCAACCGCAGGATGATGTTATTATAGCGCTTCGGAATTATGTCAAAGGAGAAAGCATTACACTGCCGGACGGTGTTTCCTTTACACTGCTGGATGATGTGCCAAAGGGGCATAAAATTGCTGTGCATACCCTGGCGCCAGGTGATGATGTGATGAAGTATGGTTTCTCTATCGGGATTGCCCAGGAACAGATTGAGCAGGGAAGCTGGATTCATAGTCACAACCTGAAGACGGGGCTGCACGGATTGCTTGAATACGAGTACCAACCGGGAGCCCAGGTTCAGACGGATATGCCTCCGGAACATCTGCGCTCATTTGATGGATATTTACGTCCCAATGGTGAAGCAGGTATTCGCAATGAGATCTGGATTGTGAATACGGTTGGATGTATCAATAAAGTGTGTGAAGCTTTGGCACGTATGGGTCAGTCCCAGTTTGGAAGCCGGGTAGATGGTGTATATCACTTTCCGCATCCATTCGGATGTTCACAGCTTGGCGATGATCTAAAGTATACACAACAGCTGCTAGCCTCCTTGGTTGAACATCCGAATGCAGGAGGTGTGCTGGTCATCGGTCTGGGTTGTGAGAACAATCAGATTGACCAGTTCCGTGAATGTATTGCTCCAGAATATCGGGGTAAAGTGCGGTTTCTCAAAGCACAGGAAGCGGATGACGAGCTTGAGGAAGGGCTTCGGCTGATGGAAGAACTTGTGGAGATCGCCGAACATGAACATCGGCAGCCGCTTCCGCTCAGCAAACTCAAGATTGGTTTGAAGTGTGGCGGTTCCGATGGTTTATCCGGCATTACAGCCAATCCCCTGGTCGGTGCGGTTGCAGATATGCTGGTTGCTGCCGGGGGTACGGCTATTCTGACTGAAGTTCCTGAGATGTTTGGTGCGGAGACGATCTTAATGAACCGGGCTGCCAATGAGCAGGTATTTCATGATTTGGTGGACCTTGTGAATGGTTTCAAGCAGTATTTTGTGAACCATGGGCAGAACATCTATGAGAATCCTTCACCTGGTAATAAGGATGGTGGCATCACAACGCTGGAGGAAAAGTCACTTGGATGTACGCAAAAGGGAGGACGTTCTTCCGTAGTTGACGTTCTGCGTTATGGCAAACGTGTAACTCAAACCGGTCTAAACATTGTAGAAGCACCGGGTAATGATCTGGTGTCTGTTACTGCACTGTCTGCTGCCGGAGCACATATTGTGCTCTTCACCACAGGGCGGGGGACACCATTCGGAGGTCCGGTACCTACCGTGAAGATTGCAACTCAATCCGATCTTGCGAACCGCAAAAAACACTGGATTGACTTCAACGCAGGTCAGCTGTTGGAGGGGCGAACGATGGATGAGGTCAAAGTACAGCTGTTCAGCCAGCTGATTGACATTGCTTCAGGACGATCACATACACTCAGTGAGCAGCATGGATTCCGGGAGATTGCCATATTCAAGGATGGCGTGATTCTCTAGATCCATTCTGGGTGGAGGGTGCTTATCTCTGCGAGACATTATATGGTGAACCACAGCCACTCCCGGTTGAAATGTGCACGACAACCGGGAGTGGCTTTATTTAGATTTCACGGATGCCCAGCGCTTTGGTAATGCTTGATAATGCGGCGGATGATGCGTGTTTCTGTAGTTGCGCAATCAATCGTTCACGTGCCTCTTCTACGCTGCCTTCAAATGGCTTAATGCCATGACGTTGCATCCAGTGATCTGCGGTCTCATATGCGGAGCTGTTCCAGGCGACTTTACCTTCTGCGAGCCCTTCTTTTTCCTTGGTTCCGCTGATCACAATGGTTGCACAGCCCTGAAGGTCGAGAAGTCCACGGTCAAATGTTTTTTTCTCCTCTTTTGCCCCGAATCCTGCCTGAGAACGAAGCGCACGTCCATCGATGCCTTCCTGTTCTGCAATTAATGCATAGAGTTTGAACGCTTCACGGGAGAGCAACCCTGCTTCATACTGTTCCTCGATCGTTCTGGAGTCGGCAAGCAGTCGGTGTACCCAAGGGAAGTATTCACGCGAGACAAGAAGCGCTTTCTTTTTGACGAATTTTCCATATGCAGCCATGCCTTCTTCAGCCATGCGTGAACGCCATAACCAGGGATCGAGTTCATCATCCTTGTGCCAATGTTCTTTGGGGGTTAGCGATGACAGAGAAGGATATTCGGCAAATAGTGGTGCCAAAGGGAGCAGCCCTATAGACTGGATACGCTGCACTGCTTCTTCGTACGTAATAACGGGTTCATATGTCATGATATCAGTTGGCTCCTTTTCATATGTAGTCAGGATACGACTTCGTTGAAGCAAGGTATCTTCGGCTCACTTCCTCGGCATGCTGACGAATCTCGCTGCGAAGTTGGAGAGGTTCAATCACTTCGGCTTCACGTCCCAATCGGTAAAAGAATCGTACAGCCCAGTCCCATTCTCCTGGTGGACAGAGAAATGACAATTCCCAGAGATCCGGGGCAATTTCAGTCATCTTTTCACCGATATGCTCGTCCTGTTCGGCTTCAATCATGCCCCGATAACTCAGTCGCACCCTAACCAGGGTTGGCGGCTGTTCTGGGGGGATCGGCTTGCTGCGCTGTTGCTGCACCTGTCCGTTAAGCTCCTGTGCATCCTGGGGTTCGATCGCCTTAACTTCGATCATTCGGTCGACCCGGAACAGGCGCTGTTCACCATGTTCGATGGAATATGCTTCACAGTACCAGAAGCCGGAGGAAGCATATACCCGTGTGGGACAGAGATGAAGCCATCGCTGACGCGATACGGAGCGGTACAGCACACTCAGCCACCCTTGTTCAGGTATGCAGGCCAGCAATGGGTCGAGGTGATGAAGGATGTAATTGCGATCTGGAATGTGATGGTTCAGTTGTTTGAGCATGGGGTCAATTCGGGCCATGATATCATCCGGAATGATGGTCTTAACTTTGTTCATCAGGGTCCAGCGTTTCTCATGAAAGGGCGTGTCGGCGTAACGACTCAGACCCTCAAGAGCGAAGATGAGCGTTGCTGCCTCTACCGGGTCAAGCTGTAATGGGGGCAATACGTAACCTTCCATAAGTCTGAAACCGCCTCCCGGCCCGGAAATGGCAATAATGGGCACATTCATCTCCGAGAGGGACTGAATATCCCGGAGAATCGTGCGGCGGGAAACTTCAAATTTCTCGCCTAATGAGTATGCCGTTTCGTGACCATGCTGTAATGCCATTACGATGGCAGCAAGCCGATTTGTTCTGTTCATGTCAGCCACTCCGTTTCGATCTTTACGCCGCCGGAAAGTGATGTCGTAGTTATATCTCTATTGTAACAATGAATAAGTGACATCATGAGTGTCACCAATATTTCAGTTGTTCAACATTTTATAATGGATCAGCAACAGGGTTCACAAGCATGTTCCGGCAGGCTTTGTTAAAATGTGTGTCTCGTCCATTTCGCTTTGCATAGTGATATTTCCTTCTATCAAAAAGACCACAGATCATGCCAAAAACCCGCATCCGGTGTAGACAGATACGGGAAGTAGCAGCTTTTAGCTTGCAGAAGACAATTAAGGTATGAAATCTATACCAATATGCTCGCTGAAGACAATAACAAGACAAAAGGAATGAATATGTGACACTTTGTATCACATGTTTTCCTTTGTATAAATGATTCCATTATTACCAATAAAGTGAAGTCACTTATTTCATTTCGAGCAATTGCACCCCGCGGGCTTCAATCTCAACATTCCCCGAGAGCTCGCGATCGGTGAGCAGATCATGTGCCTTGGCTGTACCGAGGTGATAGGATTGCGTGGTTGCGTTATGGTTCATGACAAACAGGTAAGGTTTGCCGTCTTTGGTACGTGAGCTTACTTCAACACCTTCCGGTGTCTCAAGCAAGGATTCCACGTTCTTGGCTGCTGCAAGCTGTCCCAGCAAACCATCAAGGAAGCGCTCATCCGGGTCGGATGCAACGTACCAGGCTTCACCTTGACCAAAGATATTACGAGTCACAACAGGCATGCCTTTATAAAAATCGTCTCCATACTCCGCGATGACTTCCGCTCCTTCACTGTGCAGCAGGTCACACAGCATACCGCAGCCATATTCTCCTTGAAGATCACCGTAGGTTTCTTTGAGGACAATGCGGTTTTTTTGCTCAGGCAGCAGCGCATCAATCTCTTCCACCCAGATTCCGAGCAGTTTGCGGAGTTCTCCCGGATATCCACCTGTGGTCACGAGATCGTTCTCGTTGACAATGCCACTGAAGAAGGTTGTCAGGAATGTTCCACCGGCTTCAACAAACTTCTCCAGTTTGGCGGCAAACCCTGGTTTAACCATGTAAAGAACAGGGGCAAGGACAATGTCGTATTTGCTCATGTCCGTATCTACACTGATGATATCTACTTGTATGTTACGACGGAAGAAGGCTGCGTAGTATTTATGGATCTGATCCACATAGTTCAGGGCAACCGTAGGTCCGCTTGATTTTTCGATGGCCCACCAGTTATCCCAGTCAAACACAATTGCTACTTTGGATTCAACAGACGCATCCAGTGTGGTGTCACCAAGGAGCTGCAATTCCTTGCCAAGCTCAGCAACTTCGCGGAATACACGGGTATTCTCATGTCCAGCATGCTCAATAACTGCACCATGATACTTCTCACAGGCACCGATGGAACGGCGAAGCTGGAAGAACATGATGGTATCGGCCCCGTGCGCAACAGATTGATAACTCCACAGACGCATTACACCTGGACGTTTCAGTGAGTTATATGGCTGCCAGTTCTGCTGACTTGGTGTTTGCTCCATAAGCATGAACGGTTGCCCATCCTTAAGTCCGCGCATAAGGTCATGAGCCATTGCCGTGAAGCTAACGGGTGTTGCGAGACCGGGATAGCTGTCCCAGGATACAATATCCAAATATTTTGCCCATTTGAAATAGTCCAATTGCTTGAAGAATCCCATCAGATTGGTAGTTACAACGGAGTCCGGAATGTGTTTTTTGATCGCATCGTATTCCAACAGATAACAATCCAGCATGCTGTCGGAGTTGAAGCGGGAGTAGTCCAGCGAGATTCCCTGGAACGTTGAATTGTTGTTACCCCAATGTTCGCTCAGGTTGCTCGGCAGTACAATCTCGTCCCAATCGTAGAAGGTATGCCCCCAGAAATTGGTGTTCCATGCTTTGTTGACCTGTTCCAGAGACTGATAGCGTTCTTTCAGATATACGCGGAATGCTTTCTCACAGTTCTCACAGTAACATTCACCGCCATATTCATTGGAGATGTGCCATACGAGAACTGCGGGGTGATCCTTGTATCGTTCGGCCAGTTTATCTGCAATCTTCTCAGCGTATTTGCGATAGGTCGGGCTGTTGGGACAGGAATTATGGCGCCCACCAAATTTGCGTTTGCGTCCATCGGCATCTACACGAAGCACATCAGGATATTTCTTTGCCATCCAGGCCGGATGGGCAGCCGTGCTTGTTGCAAGGCATATATAGACACCATTCTCATGAAGACGATTAATCAGTTGGTCGAGTTCTTCAAAACGGTAAGTAACTTCATCAGGCTGAATCAGTGCCCATGAAAATACGTTGATTGTGGCCATATCAATGCCTGCCAATTGGAACATGCGCAGGTCTTCAAGGTGGGTTTCGTGGTCCCACTGTTCGGGGTTATAATCGCCGCCGTAGAACATTTTGGGTAGTTTGCTGCTGATCAATTGTGTTCACCTCTTGTATAAGAATAATCCTATACTATAGGATACATATGACTTTTAAAATATAATAAAAGTAATGACCGATATAAGAATACGGAAATATAATTCAGCTTATACCCAAGGAGGCCCCCCATGTTTATCTCACCCAGACATCAACGATATTTCATGACATCACGTGATCAGCCGCTGCCTCTTTATATTGAGAGCCTGGGTTATAACGGTAATCAGGAGAAGGTGTCCAGACCTGCGGGGTATCCCTGTTATCACTGGCTTCAGACCGTGAAGGGAGCCGGAGAATTCAAGTTTGCCGGGTCCACGGTCATACTGGGGGAAGCATGCGGTATTTTGCTGCCGCCAAATGAACCGCATGAGTATGTGCGCGCCCAGGGAGAATGGGAGACACTTTACATTACATTTGGTGGTTCCCAGTGTCCGGCAATCATGGAGTCGCTTGGTCTGAGTGAAGCGGCGTTCCATCAATGGGAGCAGAGCAGCCCGTTCAATGATTACGGTCAGGAAGTGCTGAATTCGATCAGAAGTGATCAGGATTTGTCGGGACTCGAGGCGTCAGCGGATATATACCGATTTTTGATTTTGCTCAAAAAACATGGCATGACGGGCAATCGTTCTTCCATCTCACATGCCGTGGAGAGACTCGCTCCGCTCATTGCATTCATGGAACAGCAATATGCGAATCCCGAGATTGGACTCGAACATATGGCTGCCGTAACGGGGATCTCATCCAGACATCTGAACACCTTGTTCAAGCAGTCCTTTGGCATGACAGCCTACAGTTATTTCATTCTGCTGCGTATTCGCAAAGCCAAGGAAATCATGACCGGGGATACCGCCCTGACGATTAGGGAAACGGCAATTCGGGTTGGCTTTCGGGATTCCAGCCATTTTGTTGCTACCTTTCGCCGGATTGAGGGAGTCACTCCTGAACAGTTTCGTAATTTGTACTAACCTGTACCCAATTGAACAAAAAGTGATGCCAGGAAGGTATTGATGCGTTAGGGTCATTACCGTTATGATGGTATCGATTCCTGAGATTCGAAAACGTTTAAACGGACACTTAGTATCCGTTCTACTTGGAGAGGATGATTGAAGATGACAACCACGATACCCTTATGGGATGATGCTGCACCTTACGCCGCCCAGGGCCATGAAGACGACATGCCACATTTGATTCCATTTCTTCAGCCTGGTTCCGAGAGCGCTGTCATTGTATGTCCCGGGGGTGGTTATGGATTTTTGGCTGATCATGAAGGTGCTCCAATAGCCGAATTGTTGAACCGTGCAGGCATCAGTGCATTTGTCCTGAAATATCGGGTGGCGCCTCACCAGCATCCTGCACCGATAACTGATGGTCAGCGTGCCATACGTTATGTCCGTGCGCATGCCGATCAGTATGGTATCAATCCAGCCAAGATTGCCGTGCTTGGTTTCTCCGCAGGCGGGCATCTTACTGCAACACTGGGAACGCTGTATGACGATGGACAACCGGATCATGAGGATCCGATTGAACGTCAAAGTTCACGCCCGGACCGGGTTATTCTCTGTTATCCGGTCATTACGATGGAGTCCTATGGACATGCCGGTTCCCGTGAAAATTTGCTTGGGCCTGACGCGAGTGCTGAGCAGATTAAGGCTTTCAGCGCGGAGCAGCAGGTGAGAGCGGATGCTCCTGAAGCGTTCATCTGGCACACTAGCGATGACCAAGCAGTGCCTGTAGAGAATAGCTTGCGTTATGCACTTGCGTTGGGTGCGCACGGCATTCCTTATGACTTGCACGTTTTTGAGAAAGGCTCACATGGACTTGGATTGGCTGAGGACAACCACGCGGTTCGGGTATGGTCGGATCTATGCTTGACGTGGCTTAAAAATCAAGGCTGGTAATTATAATAGTGCTTTAGAGCGAAGGAGAAAACGAAGATGAAATTACAGAAAAATGACAAGCTTCTGTTTATCGGAGACTCGATTACGGATTGTGGTCGGCAGCATCCTGTAGGTGAAGGCAGTTCAGGTCTGGGCCATGGTTATGTTGCGCAAGTTTATGCCCTGTTGCGTTCCATCTATCCGGAATTGATGCTGCGTGTCCAGAATGTGGGTAATGGTGGAAATACGATTCGTGATCTGAGACAGCGCTGGGATCGTGATGTGCTTGACCTTAAACCGGATTGGCTGACGATTATGATCGGTATTAACGATGTATGGCGTCAGTTCGACAACCCATTATCAACAGAATCACATGTGTTTCTTGAAGAATACGAATCCACATTGCGTGAACTGGTGGCTTCGGTTCGTCCCAACCTGAAAGGTCTGGTACTGATGACGCCTTATTATCTTGAGGCCAATCCGGAAGACCCGATGCGGGCAACGATGGATATCTACGGAGAAGCGGTACGCAGGGTAGCGAGTGAGTATGATGCGGTGTATGTGGATACGCAGGCTGCATTTGCTCCATTTTGGGATCATTTCTATACGTCTGTGCTGACTTATGATCGGGTACATCCGGATGCAACGGGCCATATGGTATTGTCCAAAGCATTTTTGGATGCCATCGGATTCGAATGGTCAGGCGGCGTCAAATCTTAATAAGGACGTGATGGCATGAGCAACGTAACTGTAGCAGTACAAACCCCGGCATTACTGGGGGAAGGTCCAAGCTGGGATGCGGAGAACAATCGATTATTGTGGGTAGATATTGAAAGCTTCAAGGTACATGTGTATGATCCGGCTACAGGGCAGGATCAGGCTTATGATGTCGGTGAACATGTCGGCGCTGTTGTTCCTTATCGTGGTGACGAAGTTGTGGTTGCTTTGCGCAGTGGATTCCACACGTATAACTTGCTTACGGGTGCGCTGCATGCCATTGAGGATCCTGAACAAGAGAAGGATACCAATCGATTTAATGATGGCAAGTGTGATGCGCAGGGGCGCTTCTGGGCAGGTACGATGAGCATGAATAACGAGAGCAAAGCCGGATCACTGTATTGTTTGGAGCAAGGACACCCTGTGCGCACGATGGTACAAGGTGTATCCACATCCAACGGCCTGGGTTGGAGTCCGGATCGGCAGACCATGTATTACATTGATACCCCGACACGTTCTATTGACCGGTTTGATTTTGATCTGACGGGAGGTACGATACAGAATCGGACAAGTGTCATTCACATACCGGAGGACTTTGGTTTTCCGGATGGGATGACGGTTGATGCTGAAGGCATGCTGTGGGTTGCGCACTGGGGCGGAGGAAGAGTCACTCGCTGGAACCCGGATACATCAGAACTACTGCAACAGATCGAGGTGCCGGCGGATCAGGTAACATCCTGCTGTTTTGGTGGACCGGATCTCGAAGAGTTATACATTACAACAGCACGTATAGGGATTAAAGAAGAACGTCTGAAAGAGACACCGGATGCGGGCTCACTTTTTGTCATCAAACCGGGAGTTAAAGGCCAAGAGACTCACGTCTATGGTAGCTTGAAATAAACAGGTGCCAATCATGTAGTGAATCTCTGCCTGGTTTGCCAGGTAAGAAACGATTCCAATTTGTAATCTTATATTAAATGTCGAAGATGCTGTTCTAATAGCATCTTTTTTTTTGTATAAAACACGTTTAAATACTGAAAATATTTTACAAAAATCGGAATTTAGACAGAGGGGTTTGGTGATTGCCATCGAATGTTATTTATTGAAAGTATTATCCAGAAAACCGCGAATTAATAACATTTATGTAAGCGCTTAACACCATGACGGGAAGGGGGTGAGGCTTCTTGTATGAAGGATTGCATTGATTCGTCTGGCACGCCATCATCAGCACGATGAGACAGCGGGGATAGACCGAAATGCAGTGACAAAGTGAAAGAGGAGGATGAGTTGATATGAGAACGTTTATGGGGAAATTACGAATCATGAGCCTGACGGTTGCTGTAGTAACCGCTTCATTAGGAGGACTTGCTGGAACTACATCGGCGGCACCGAGTGAAGCCTATGAGTGGAAAAATGTGGTGACTGGTGCAGGAGGCGGTTTTGTACCTGGCATTATTTTCAACGAGTCGGAAAAGGATCTGATCTATGCCCGCACGGATATCGGGGGAGCCTATCGGTGGAATGCGGCTGACGAGAGCTGGATACCCTTAACGGATTTTGTCGGCTGGGATGATTGGAATAAGAATGGTGTGGACGCACTGGCTACGGACCCGGTTGATCCTGATCGGGTGTATATGGCCGTTGGGACGTATACGAACTCGTGGGACCAAAATAATGGTTCCATCTTGCGCTCTACGGATCGGGGAGATACATGGCAGACCACAACACTTCCGTTCAAAGTGGGCGGTAACATGCCAGGACGTTCGATGGGAGAACGCCTGAGCGTGGACCCGAATGATAACCGTATCCTGTATTTCGGTGCACGAAGTGGTCATGGATTATGGAAAAGTACCGATTACGGTGTGACCTGGAACGAAGTCACAAGCTTCCCGAATCCGGGAAATTATGTGCAAGACCCATCGAATGAGTATACCAGTGACATCGTAGGTCTGACATGGATTACGTTTGACAAAACAACAGGTTCGGCAGGACAAGCAACCCAGACAATCTATGTGGGTGTTGCAGATAAAGCTCAAAGTGTATATCGCAGCACCAATGGCGGCCTGACCTGGTCAGCTGTCGCCGGTCAACCTACAGGGTATATCCCGCATCATGGTGTGCTTGATTCAGATGGCAGCCTCTATATTACGTACAGCGATGGAGTTGGACCTTATGATGGGACGAAAGGCGATGTATGGAAGTTGAACACCTCAACAGGTGTCTGGACCAACATCAGTCCTGTTCCGAGCAGCAGCACGGATAATTACTTTGGATATGGCGGATTGGCTGTTGATGCACAGAATCCGGGTACATTGATGGTTGCGACATTGAATTCCTGGTGGCCGGATGCCACGTTGTTCCGCAGTACAGATGGCGGAGCGACGTGGACACGCATATGGGAATTTGAAGGATATCCGAACCGAAAGTTACGGTATACACAGGATATTTCGGCAGCGCCATGGCTCACATTTGGCACGAATCCTGCCCCGCCCGAAACAACTCCAAAGCTGGGCTGGATGATCGGTGATCTGGAGATTGATCCGTTTGATCCGGATCGCATGATGTATGGAACAGGGGCTACGATCTATGGAACGAAGAACCTGACAGATTGGGATGATGATGAAAAAATCAATATTTCAGTGATGGCGAAGGGTGTCGAGGAGATTGCCGTACTGGATCTGATCAGCCCGCCAAGTGGTGCACATTTGGTAAGCGGATTGGGGGATGTCTCTGGATTCCGTCATAACAATCTGGACCAGGCGCCAGCGACCATATTTACGAGTCCGAACTATCCTTCCACAGAAAGTCTGGATTTTGCAGAGTTAAGTCCGAATACGATGGTTCGCGTAGGGAAAGCAGATTATGCTGCCGATCCAAATGCAAGATCCATTGGTTTATCCAGTGATGGAGGTACTACGTGGTATAAAGCGAGTGCAGAACCTGCCGGCACAACCGGAGGGGGAACTGTAGCCATCTCTGCGAATGGTAACCGATTGGTGTGGAGCACGTCAGACAAAGGTGTACATTACTCAACTGGCGGCAACTCCTGGACGGCAAGCACGGGGATACCTGCACAGGCGAAAGTGATTTCTGATCGTGTCAACCCAAACAAATTCTATGGATTTGCAGCGGGCAAAATCTATGTCAGTGTGAATGGTGGTGCTACCTTCACGGCATCACCAGCCACCGGACTTCCGATGGAAGGAAATGCCGATCTGGATGCCGTTCCAGGTGTGGAAGGCGAACTCTGGTTTGCAGGGGGGAGTGAGGACGAAGGTCCTTACGGATTATGGCATTCCACCGATTCAGGGGCGACATTCACGAAGCTTGCCAATGTAGAGGAAGCAGACAGTATCGGATTTGGTAAAGCGGCCCCTGGTCAGAGCGTTGTTGCATTATACACGGTTGCACAGATCGATGGAACACGTGGATTTTTCCGCTCCGATGACGGTGGTGCCCATTGGGTTCGTATCAACGATGATCAGCATCAGTATGCTCGTGTAACCACAATCACGGGTGATCCGCGTCTGTATGGCAGAGTATATCTCGGAACGAATGGTCGTGGAATCCTGTATGCTGACCGTGTCGGAGGTAACGGTGGAGGAGACGACGGGGGTACAACACCAGTGACCGACGCTGTGATTACACCAGTTACAGCCGAATTTGATCGCAAAGCAGGTAATCAGGTAAATATTCCGGTTACGTTAACGCTGAATGGCAATACACTTGTATCCATTCGTAACGGGAATGCAACGCTGGTTTCAGGTACAGATTACACATTAACAGGTAATGAGGTCGTATTGAGTAAAAACTATCTGGCTTCTCTGCCAAATGGCGCAGCGTCACTAACCTTCCAATTCAGCGCAGGCGCTCATGCGACCTTGAATCTGCTCATTAAAGACACCACAGCTGCACCAGCGGGAACCATACGCATTGAGATGTATAATAGCAACACTTCAGCGACGGGCAGTTCGATTAGCCCCAAATTCAAACTGACGAATACGGGGACTACAGCATTAGATCTGTCTGATGTAAAAATCAGGTACTATTACACGATAAACGGTGAACAGCCTCAGAACTTCTTCGCTGACTGGGCGACTGCTGGCAGTGCGAATGTAACAGGCACGTTCAGTGCAATCAATCCAGTACGGACAGGTGCTGATCACGTGCTTGAGATTGGTTTCATGGCTTCGGCTGGAACATTAAATGCGGGACAAAGCACAGAAATCCATACTCGCATCTCCAAGAACAATTGGACCAACTATACACAAACGGATGATTATTCTTTTGCAGGTAGTCAGACTTCCTATGCGGACTGGACCAAAGTTACCGGTTATATTGCGGGAAGTCTCCAGTGGGGTATTGAACCATAAGTGAGCGATTTAAACGAAATAAAGGATTGAAAATAGGGGTCCTGATTAGCCAATTGATCGAATGGCGATTCAGGGCTTCTTATTTTGTCGAAATATAGTGTAAACTATAGATAGTTACCATTGAATAAAGGATCATTTTAGGATATAAAAAGATGTACAATCAATAAAAATTTAATGTAACCGCTAACACTGGAAAGTGTTTATAACCGATATATAATAATAGGTATAGCCTGTACAGATATAGAGGAAAGATTAGACAAGGGGGTCGCGATCATGAACCGGTTGTGCAAGGTGCTGATTGTTGACGATGAGTTTCTGGTAAGACAGGGCATAAAGCATCATATGAACTGGGAAGCAGAAGGATTTCTCATTGTGGGTGAAGCTTCCAACGGTGAAGAAGGATTACAGCAGGTGAGCCTGTTAAAACCGGATATTGTGATTACCGACATTGTCATGCCTGTCATGGATGGCGAAACGTTTGTCCGTACACTAAAAGCCAGTAATCCGCAGATTGAAGTTATTGTACTTAGCAGCTTCAGTGAGTTCGAGTATGTACGTTCTACGCTTCAGCACGGGGCAGCCGATTATATACTGAAACCAAAGCTGGATACGAATGAATTATTGCAGGTCCTTCAACGCACAGCAGGTAAAATTCCAGAGCTACAGTTTGAGCCTTCGCACGATGGCTGGAGACTTGGACAACTGATGGAGAAGATGTTATCCGGATTTACACTGGACGAGAATAGTGAAATGCCGATTATTCGAGACACTTTTCCGTATGAATCTTTTCGTTTGCTTGTGTATAAACCGATGGATGCTGGAGGGAATCCACTGAAGCTGGACAAGGAACAGATGGAATCCAAGCTTCGCAGTGATCTGCCTGATGTGGAATGTGCAATGGTTCCCGCAGAGGGGACATCACCTGTGATGCTTCTTAATGTTGATCCTGCGAGAGACGGATGGATGCTTGAACGGATTAGGCAGTTGGCCAGTGAAAATGCAGCAGGAGAAGGCAGTCCTGGTTGGGTGCTTAGTGAAAGCTTTACTTCATTTGAACAAATGGGTGTGGTCTACCGGGAACGCCTGATTAAGCTGATGGAATATCGCTTCTATTATAAGGATCGGCCAATCCTGGTGTATGGTGAACTGCCTCCAATGCATCCTGCAGGGTACCAGTTTAATGTGAATATGTTTTTACAGCATGTGAAACGTAACCGGGTCGAAGCGGCAAGAGAGTATTTACAGGATCATGCGGCAACACTTGGACGGGATTATATTGCCGATGTGTTTGAGATCAAATCATTTCTCGGTAACTTGATCTTCAACGTGACCATTACCCTCGCGGATATGGATGTTCAGTCTGCCGGGCTGGAAGAGAGCAAATATACGTATTTTAAAAATGTGGACGGGGCTTCGAGTCTAGGCGAAGTTATGACAGTGCTTGACCACTTCATGACTGAAGTTCAGGAGTGCATCGTTGGTGCGGGTGGCAAACGAAGTGATCCGAATATGAAGATGCTGCTGGATTACATGCATGAGCACTTTGATCAGCCGCTTGGGCTTGCTGAAGTAGCCAAACACTTTCATTTTAATCCATCGTATTTATCCAGTTATTTCTCGTCTCACAAAAAAGAAGGATTTAATGAATATTTGAATAAAATTCGGATTGAAAAGGCGGAGGAACTGCTCCGATCCGATGATGTAACCATCTCTGAGATTAGCAGTATGGTTGGTTATTCCGATCACAGTTACTTTTGCAAAGTGTTCAAAAAATTCACCGGACTATCACCAAGCCGATACCGGCGCAAATTCTGGGCATAAAGTCAGAAGGATAAAATCATGAAGAAATGGTTGAACAGATTATCTCGTCTTGGATTATTTCCCAAGTTGTTTCTGGTTATGGTCATCAGTATTGTTCTCGTCTCTGTACTCATCTTATGGACAACCATTCACATGTCCACCAATCTGTTTACCGAGACGTTCAGTATCACAAACTCCAAAGTGCTTAATCAGATCAAGACGAATTTTGAATCCTTTAATGAATCGATCGCTGCGGTTACCAATAATGTAGCTCAAAGTGGTGCCATTCGGGGTTTTCTGTCAGAGGGGGATGCAGACTCAGTCTCAACGGCCAAATCTTTCTATAATATGCGTGAAACCATGAATCGGGTTCAAACCATTATTGAGTCTTATGAAGTAGGTATTACCATTGTGGGAGTAAACGGACGAAGTTTTTCCACCAATCCGGCTTACATTAAGAAGACAGGGGACGAATTGAAGCAGGAGCCCATTACCAAAGCAGCAATTCAATCCCCTAGCAGGCTGATTTTTGACTATTACCGCAGTAATACCAGTGAAGGCGAGATACAGATGATCTCGGCAACAAAGGCATTGACGGATCGAACAAGAAATCACATATACGGGACCCTCTACGTTACTATGAGAGAAGTGGAGTTCCAACAGTTCTATTCCAGTTTCACGAGTCGAGGTAATGATGTTGTTATTATGAATGAAAAGGGCGAAATTATATCTTCCAACCGTCTGGACTGGATCGGTACAATTCAGCCGGAGCTGCTCACATATGCTAAGGATTTGAGTGTGGACGTTTCGAAGAGTATTAATGCCCGTGTCATGGGGCAGGAGAGCATTATTCTATCTGAGTATTTGCCCTTTTATCGCTTTTACCTGATTAATGTAGTGGATAAAGAAATGGCAATGGGACAGCTCATTGACATGAAGACGGTTGCGCTCATCTGTACAGCGATCGTGATCGGTGCGCTTGTCCTGGTGTTTCTGATTACCAGCCAAATCACCAAATCATTGCGCAGACTGGTGAAGCAGATGTCTAATATCACAAAAAGTGATCTGGATAACTATATACCGGTTAGTGGCAGTTACGAGAGTAGGCAATTGGGTCATGCGTACAACTATATGCTTGATGAATTGCATGATTATGTGGATCAATTAGTACAGACACAGCATGAACAACGTAATGCAGAGCTGGCGGCATTACAGAGTCAGATTAATCCTCATTTCTTGTACAATACTCTTGCATCTGTCAAAGTTCTGGTGCAACAAGGCAACAAGGACAGGGCAGCGGAGACCATTAATGCATTAATTGGATTGCTGCAAAATACGATCAGTGATGTGAGTCAGACGGTTACAGTGGAGCAAGAAGTCGAGAATTTGAAAAATTATGTCTTCATTAATCACGTTAGATACGGTGGCCGGATTAAAGCTGCTTTCTACGTCGCTCCGGATTGTACACACTATCATGTACCAAAGCTGGTGATCCAACCGTTTATTGAAAATGCATTTTTCCATGGATTCATCAAGAAAGAGACGGGTACGATTCATGTCATGGTTTCCAGAGCAGGGGAATCACTCATCTGTGAGATCATGGACAATGGTGATGGAATTGAAGGGCTTGTCATGGGAGAGACCTTACCCAATCCGAAGAATAATCGTCAACTATTCAGCGGCATCGGTATTCGGAATGTACATGACCGTATTGAGTTATTATATGGATCGCCTTATGGTGTCACCATTATGAGTACCGTTGGGGAAGGAACAAGAGTCACCGTTACACTGCCTTTAATCACGAGTTGAATCGCAGCCTATTTTAATTGAATACAATCAAAATCGAGATCCCTCGTTGCTGTGTTTCTACAGAAACGGGGGATTTTTATATGTCAGAGTTGAAGTGACCACACATATTTGTACGATTTCAAGATCAAGATAATACAAAATCAAAAGAAATTACAAAAAAACAAATTTAATGCAAACGGTTTCTGTAAAGGTTTTCATTGTGGCAATAAGATGACAAATCCGCACAAAATTATTACTAACGAATGGAGATATGGGAATGATAAGATGAATACATCGAAAGCAACCGCTTTCAGAAAACGTAAACAAATTACACACAAAGAGGTCGAAGGGGAGTTGAATGTTTTGAAAAAAATGTGGGTATTGATGCTCGTTACAGTACTGCTGTTGTCCGCATGTTCATCCGGTGGAGGAAGTAATTCTGCCAGTGGTGGAGATGAAAAAACAAACGAAATTACAATCTGGGCTTGGGACAAAGCATTTAACGTCGCTGCTCTTGAACAAGCAAAAGAAATTTATCAAAAAGAAAATCCTGATTTGAAAATCAACATCATTGAGAATGCTCAAGATGCGATTATCCAGAAGCTGAACACAGGATTGAACTCTGGAACAAGCAGCGGTCTTCCAAACATTGTTTTGATTGAAGACTATCGTGCACAAAGCTTCCTGAGTGCGTATCCGGATGCGTTCAAAGATTTGTCTTCTACGATTAAAGCTTCCGATTTTGCAGATTACAAAATTGGACCAACATCTTATGAAGGCAAACAATATGGAGTTCCATTTGACTCCGGCGTAGCAGGTTTGTACTACAGAACGGATTTGCTGGAACAAGCGGGCTACAAGTCTGCTGACTTGCAAGACATCACTTGGGATGATTACATCCAAATCGGTAAAGATGTAAAAGCAAAAACTGGTAAAGAGCTGCTGTCTCTTGACCCGAACGATCTTGGAATCATTCGCATGATGATCCAAACAGCAGGCAAATGGTACACTGCAGAAGATGGCAAAACACCTGACATTAGCACTAACCCTGCATTGAAAGAAGCTTTCGAAACGTATAAAAAAATGATGGATGCCAACATTGTTAAATTGCACTCTGACTGGAGTCAATTCGTTGCCAATGCCAATAACGGCAGTGTAGCAACAATTCCTACAGGTAACTGGTTCTCACCATCTGTACGTCAAGAAGCTTCCCAATCCGGTAAATGGGCTGTAGCTCCAATGCCGAAAATGGCTGGTCAATCTAACTCTGTACATGCATCCAACTTGGGTGGTAGCTCCTGGTATGTGATGAACAATGTTCCTGGTGCAGATCAAGCAGCTGATTTCATGGCAAAAACATTTGGTTCTGACAAACAATTGTATCAAGATTTGTTGACAAATATTGGTGCGATCGGTACGTACAAACCGGCTACTGATGGTGATGCGTACAACAAGGCAGATGAATTCTTCAGCGGTCAAAAAATCTTCAGTGATTTCGCAAACTGGACCAAAGAAATTCCAAACGTAAACTATGGTAGCAACACATATGCGATTGAAGACATTCTGGTTGTTGAAATGCAAGCATACCTGAATGGTAAATCAATTGACGAAGTTTTGGCCGAAGCACAAAAACAAGCTGAAGCACAATTAAACTAGGATACCCAAGGTAACTTATAGAACCCTAGGTAACTCGGAGCCGTCTCCCTTGTCTGACGCAAGTCAAACCGGATAAGGCGAGAGGCTCTGTGGGTTCTATCCATGTTCCGTGGAGAGAGAGGAGCCATACTGTGAAAGCCATAAATACAGGAGACAGTCTCCAAAAGAAAAATAATTTGACTGGATGGGCTTTTGTTTTGCTGGCTGTTATCGGAATTGTAGCATTTTACTTCTATCCGATGATTCAAGCGCTGCTCTTATCATTCAAGTCTGGCAAAGGTGCCAATCTTGAATTTTCGGGCCTTGCGAACTACAAAAGATTGTTAGTTGATACAACGTTCCGCACAGCATTATCAAACACATTCATCTACTTGATCATTCAAGTGCCTGTAATGATTATTCTTGGTTTGTTTATTTCCGTATTGCTGAATGACAGCACACTGCGGTTCCGGAGTTTCTTCCGTACAGCGATTTTCTTGCCTTGTGTAACTTCATTGGTAGCATACTCTGTTGTATTTAAATATTTGTTCGCACCAGATGGAATGGTGAATCAATTCCTGATGGGTCTTCACATTATTGGCGACCCAATCCAATGGATCACAGACCCATTCTGGGCTAAAATTACGATCATAATCGCCGTTACTTGGCGTTGGACCGGATATAACATGATTTTCTATCTGTCATCTCTGCAAAACATCGATCAATCGATCTATGAAGCTGCAAGAATTGACGGAGCGAATGCTTTTACACAATTTTTCAAAATCACAGTACCTTTGCTTAAACCAATTATCCTCTTCACGTCGATCACATCAACGATTGGTACATTACAAATCTTCGATGAGATCATGAATATAACCAAAGGTGGTCCAGGTAACGCGACCATGTCGATTTCACAATACATCTACAACCTTTCGTTCAAATATTCACCGGACTTCGGTTATGCAGCAACCGTTTCGTATTCCATCGTAATCTTGATTATTGTATTGTCCATCATCCAGTTTAAAGTGGCAGGTGATAATAAAAATGGCTAAATTTAAAGCAAAACGAGTTTTCACTTATGTGTTCCTGTCCATCGTCGCTTTTGTATCCATTTTTCCATTCTTCTGGATGTTGGTCAGTTCAACGAATGCGTCCGTCGATGTAACCAAAGGCAGATTGTTACCGGGTTCAGCTTTCATTGATAACTTTAACAAACTGCTTGATTCGACAAATCTCGTGCAGGCTCTTGGGAACTCGGCTATTATCTCGATAATCTCGACTGCTCTGGCGTTATTGATTGGTTCCATGGCGGGTTATGGCTTCGAGGTATTCCGTACGAAGTCCCGTGATATCGTGTTTAATATCCTGTTGTTATCCATGATGATCCCGTTTGCAGCAATCATGGTACCACTGTATCGTATGTTTGCAACAATCTCGGGAGTTACACCGGTTATCGGAATCAACACGATGGCAGCAGTTATCTTGCCAACCATTGCAACAGCGTTCCTGATCTTCTTCTTCCGTCAGAACACAAAAATGTTCCCGAAAGATTTGCTGGAAGCTGGACGTATTGACGGTCTGAGTGAGCTTGGGATCTTCCTGAAGATCTACATGCCAACGATGAAAACAACCTATGCAGCGGCAGCGATTATTACATTCATGAGTAGCTGGAACAACTATCTGTGGCCACTCATTGTATTGCAAACGCCTGACCAACAAACGATTCCGCTGTTGATCTCGAATCTGGGTGCTGGTTATGCTCCGGACTATGGAGTAATCATGACAGCAATCGTTATTGCAACACTGCCTACAGCAATTGTATTCTTCATCATGCAGAAACATTTTGTTGCAGGTATGGTAGGTTCCGTGAAGTAATGAAAACAGCATAATCCGTGTTAATGACGGATGCAGGAAAGAAGAGAGGACGCCAGTTATGGCGTACCTCTGTCTTTTTTGTTTGTTTATGTATAGCAAAAAGGAAATCCCGATGTAACCTTGAATCAGTCAAACTATAACGTTTTAGAGGGAGAGAGAGCCGATGAAAGCAACAAAGGCAGATATCAACTGGTTGGGAGACGTAAGTGTATTTGAGGTGAACCGTCTTCATGCCTATTCTGATCACCGTTATTACCAAACGATGGACGAGGCAGTAGGTTCAGGCGCGATGTCCATGCGTTATGATCTGAATGGTACGTGGAAATTCAACTATGCCATTCGTCCAGACAGCCGTTCCGAGTTTTTCTATACATCCGATTTCTCCAGTGAAGGCTGGGATGACATTGAAGTCCCGGGGCATATCCAACTTCAAGGATACGGACAGATTCAATATGTAAATACACAATACCCTTGGGATGGCCTGAACGAAATTCGTCCGCCGGCATTGCCACAGGATAAAAACCCTGTTGGAAGTTACATTCGCACATTCCACCTGCCGACAGGTTGGGAGTCGAATCCGGTATATATTTCTTTCCAAGGTGTAGAGTCTGCATTCTATGTATGGCTTAACGGACAATTTGTAGGATACGGGGAAGACAGCTTTACGCCATCTGACTTTGACCTGACGCCATTCCTTCAGGATGGCGAGAATAAACTCGCCGTTGAGGTGTATCAACGCAGCACAGGCAGCTGGCTGGAAGATCAGGATTTCTGGCGTTTCTCCGGTATTTTCAGAGATGTGTATCTGTATACGGTCCCTGCTGCACACGTACGTGATGTTCGTGTCCGCACAGATCTGGACAAGTCCTATACAAACGGTACATTGCAACTAGATTTGAAACTGGAAGGAAAAGCGGTTGCTGGAGCACGTGTAGAGGCTGAACTTCGTGATCGTGAAGGCAATACCGTTAAAACGTTTGAATCCAAAGTTAACGATGGACAAGTAAGTCTTCGTGAAGACATCGGTACAGTGAATCTGTGGAGCGCAGAGATCCCATACCTGTACCGTCTATATATTCGTGTATATGATGCTGCGGGTACACTGGTTGAGGTTGTTCCTCAAGCCGTTGGTTTCCGTACATTTGAAATGATTGATAAAGTGATGCACATCAACGGTAAACGTATTGTATTCAAAGGTGTGAATCGTCATGAGTTCAACCCGCGTCGTGGACGTGCGGTTACGAAGGAAGACATGCTGTGGGATGTTCGTACCATCAAACAAAACAATATGAATGCCGTACGTACGTCACACTATCCAAACCAAAGTCTGTGGTATGAGTTGTGTGATGAATACGGACTCTATGTTATTGACGAGATGAATCTGGAGACGCACGGATCTTGGCAGAAGCTTGGCGCTGTTGAACCTTCTTGGGTTATTCCAGGGGACAAACCGGAATGGCATGATATCGTTATGGACCGCGCTGTATCCATGGTGGAACGTGACAAAAACCATCCGTCCATTCTGATCTGGTCTTGTGGTAATGAATCCCATGGCGGTGAAGTCATTTACAAAGTATCGCAATACTTCAAAGCAGCTGATCCGACACGTCTGGTACATTACGAAGGTGTATTCCATGATCGTCGTTTCAATGAGACAAGTGATATGGAGAGCCGCATGTATGCCAAACCGGCTGACATTGAGGAATTCCTGAATGCAAATCCGATCAAACCTTATATTAGCTGTGAGTACATGCACGCCATGGGTAACTCTATTGGTGGGATGCACAAATATACGGAGTTGGAAGACAAGTACCCAATGTATCAAGGTGGATTCATCTGGGATTACATCGACCAATCCATTTATAAAAAAGACCGTTACGGTAAAGAATTCCTCGCTTATGGCGGAGATTTCGGTGATCGTCCATCAGACTATTCGTTCTGTGGCAACGGTATCGTTCATGCGGACCGTAAAGTAACTGCAAAAATGCAGGAGGTCAAATTCCTGTATCAGAACATCAAGCTGTTCCCGGATCGTGAAGGTGTCAAAATTGTGAATGGTAACCTGTTCGCAGATACATCTGCGCTGGAACTGGTATACAGCCTGGAGCGTGAGGGCCATGAAGTGCTGCGTGGAACATTGGAAGTGAACGTCGATGCGCAAAGCGAGACGGTAGTAAAACTTCCGCTGGGTGCAGAATCCCTGGCGGGCGGCGAGTACGCTGTGAACACTGCATTTGTGTTAAAAGAAACTACCCTGTGGGCTGACAAAGGCGAAGAAGTGGCATTTGGACAGTTTATTTTCACACAGGATCAGGTAAATGATGCAGTTGAAGTCGACTTGAACCTTGTAAGTGATGTACAGGTGGTTGAAGGTGACGTTAACATTGGGGTTCGTGCTGGCAAGACGCATGCGCTGTTCTCCAAACAGTTCGGGACACTGGTTTCCTTGAAATTGTCTGGTCGTGAGACCATTGCGGTACCACCTGCACCGCTCTTCTGGCGTGCAATGACGGATAATGACAAAGGTATGGCGATGGGCTTTGAGCTTGGTGCCTGGTATGCTGCGAGCCTGATGCCACGTTCTGTAGAGTGGAAAGCGGAACAGAAACCGGATCAATACCGGATCGAGTTCACGTACAAGCTCAACATTTCGGAGGATGTACAAGTGAAAGTGGTGTACACCGTTCATTCAGATGGAAGCGTACGTGTGCATAATACGTACAAAGGTACTGCCGGATTGCCTAACCTGCCAATTCATGCATTGTCCTTCAGAACATCACCTGACTTCGAAAACGTGGAATGGCTCGCGATGGGACCAGAAGAAAACTATGCAGACCGCGCATTTGGCGCACGTCTGGGTATCCATGGCAGCAAGGTAGCTGATACTGTAGCTCCATATCTGGTACCACAGGAATCAGGCAACCGTACGGGCGTACGTTGGGCCAAATTGACAGACAACGCGGGACGTGGCTTCAAAATTGAGGCATCCGGAACTCCGGTTGAGCTGAATGTATCACCATATACGGCATTTGAGCTGGAGAATGCGCAACATGCGTACGAATTGCCACCTGTGCACTATACGGTTGTGACTGTAGCGGGTAAACAAATGGGTGTTGGCGGTGATGACAGCTGGGGTGCTCCAGTTCATCCGGAATACCTGATCCCTTCGGACGGCGAACTGACATTTGAATTTGTCATTCGTGCACTGTAAATAAAGAATCGAACAGAATAAAGAATGTATTCTTATAAAGAACAGAGGTCTTCGCTCGTCGGAGGCCTCTGTTTTGTTATGCCAACGAACAGCTTGAGAGGCATTGTATGAAACCGTTCTCTCTCCAACCTCGTAATGTACAAGACAGGAAACACATATAAGAGGGGGTTCAAGATGAGTAGGAAAGCAAAGACAGGTATATGGGTGACGGTGTTGGTCTTCTTGGGCATCATAGTTGGATGTTTCATATGGTATTTCAATACCGCTTCGGGTGAACGTGCCCTCAAAACGATGAGGTCCAATAACTCGGGTGGCCTGGAGAGAGTTGTTAAAGTGTACAGCAATAATGGTGAATTGATTCAGACCTATGATGGTAAAATTGACGTGGAAGATACGGAATACGGAAATAAAGTATTGTTCGATCTGAATGGGAAACGTGTTGTGATCTATAATGCAACGATTGTTGTTGAAGAGAAGTAAAGCAAAAATAAGGAAATGATATAAGGGTCGGGTGAGATTTTTATGATGGATATGTACCTCATAATCCTTGTTGCTATCTTGGGAATGACTCTGTTCTATAGCTTGATCGCTTATTTCTTGATTCGTTTCATTTCGAAAAAAGCGTTCAAGCTGACGTTAACCAGATATGAAATGATGGAGATCATGACCTGGCTCGCCGTACTGTTTATTACCTTCATGATGATTAAGAATGGTTCAATAAATCTTCTCTTGCCGGTTGTTTTACTTATCATTCCATTGATCAATTTGCGGCGGTCCAATCGGAAACAAAGAGAGATGAATTAGCATATCTTGTTTAGTTGGGTAAGACATATGAGTTTTATGCGTTTTGAGTGAAAAGATCCAGAAGTACAAGATTGAACATCTAAACACAAATGAATTTATCGCAGATATGGGCATGTGGCTGAGGGAGATCGGATGGTTGCAGACGGAAGAGGAAGCTGACATAAGTGAATTTGAAGAAAAATATAACTAACAACATAAATGAAAATATAAACAACAAAAAGAAGCCCTCTTTCGAGAGCTTCTTTTTCATGGGAGAGGAGAAACCGGACGAAGAGCTTATGGGGAAACGTAAGTCTTCTCCGCGGTTGTCTACGACACTTGTGATGTCGATAATTATAGAATCCCCCGATTGTTTCCTTTTTATACATATGCGTCAACAATTCGTCAACAATTTTTCAAGGCATATGAAGACCGGACATTTTTCAAACTGAACCCGAGTGTGGTACGATAGCTTTATCATTAAACTTACATAGAGAAAAGGTGACTCGTCAGTGAGAGTGGTATCTGGGAGTGCAAAAGGCAGGCCGCTGAAGGCTGTTCCTGGCACAGGCACGCGACCGACCACCGACAAGGTGAAGGAAGCGTTATTTAGTATGGTTGGTCCTTATTTTGAGGGCGGTACAGCATTGGATCTGTTTGCAGGCAGTGGGGGTCTCGGTATTGAGGCACTAAGCCGCGGCATGGACAAGGCTGTTTTTGTTGATTTGGAATCAAAAAGTATTGAAGTCATCCGCATGAATCTGAAGGCGACCAAGCTGGAAGACCAGGCGGCCGTATATCGTAATGATGCAGGTCGTGCGTTGAAGGCACTCGCCAAGAGAGGCGCAACGTTTGATCTGGTATTTCTCGACCCGCCCTATCGCATGAAGAACGGGCACGAGTTGATGCTGACCATGCACGAATTGGAACTTCTGGAACCCGAAGCAACCATCGTGCTTGAATATGAATCCAAACATGATTACCCTGAGCAATTCGGCCCGTTTGAACAAACGCGCAAGGCTTTGTATGGGGAGACGGCAGTATCCATCTATTATTATGCGCCTGAAGCAGTTGAAGATGGAGAATCCATTACACCGGAAGAGGAGGCTCCTCATGACTGAAATGATACATCGACAGGAACGGATCGCCGTATATCCTGGAAGTTTTGATCCCGTAACGATGGGGCATCTGGATATTATCGCCAGAGCGTCGAAGCAATTTGATCGCGTCATTGTGGCTGTGTTGAACAATATGAGCAAAAATCCGCTGTTTACGGTGGAGGAACGCAAAGAACTGATTACGGAAGTAACCCGCCATCTGCCCAATGTGGAGGTGGACAGTTTCCGCGATCTGACAGCCAATTACGTCCGGCAAAAGGAAGCTCAGGTCATCGTTCGTGGTATACGCTCCGTAACTGATTTTGAATACGAATTGCAATTGGCATCGACCAACAGCAAGTTGAATCCGGATGCGGAAACGATATTTATGATGACCAATCCGAAGTATTCCTATTTAAGTTCCAGCATCGTGAAAGAAATTGCTCATTATCATGGAGATGTTACAGATCTTGTCTCACCTGAAGTGGAAGCAGCGCTCCGTCAGAAAATCAGCGAGAAAACCGGCGGTTAAACCAGAAGGTAAGACCCGATAGACTGATCATCACTGCAAGAAGTAATGCAAAACCTATGCATGCAGCAGGGAAGACACTCCAAATGGTGTTGATCGGGTAAGTGTTACCTGGACTATGTATGAATAACCAACCGAATGGTGTTAAGAGGTCCTGCTCTGCATTCGTCTGTAATGTGGTCCAGACTTCTGTGTTATAACGGCTGAACGGCATCCATAGGAACAGACTGATGAAAAACGCGATTAATCCATGAGTCAGACGAACTCCGGCAAAGTACAACATCGATTTGCTGCCCGGACTAGTTGTTTTCAGGACAGCAGAGACTTGCAGATGGGAGCATAAACCACCCCATCCCAGAACGGCTGCAAGTAGAGACATGAGCAGTGCGGGTGTTAGTGAAGTCTGGCTCAAATGATAGGTGCCCAGGTGAAGTTCAAAGAAGGCTGGCCACAGCGCAGCAGAGGACCCGGGAGTCAGATAAAGGGAGACCAGCCGGATAAACACGGCAAAACCGATCATGTAACCTCCAGTCATCATCAAGGTCTGCACAGCTTGGGATACGGTGTCACCGAGCAGTTTGCCAAACCCTCTTCCATCACGACTATGGGCTTCCCTGGCTGCAATCATCAGTTCAGACCATATACGGCGTCGTTTAAGCGTAGAGTGATGGGTTGCAGAAGAGTGACTTGTGGAACTTGCAGGCTGAGAGTCAAGAGAGCTGGTATTTGCTTGCACAGCTGTCGAGCCAGCCCTGTTTGTCTGCTTCCCTGGTGCAGGCAGGAGACGTGTGGCAAGAATGGCTGCAATCCAGCCGCTGATCCAGTGGACCACGAGTAGGAAATAACCGGCCGATGGCTGATGAAGAAAAGCAGCACCAACGACCAGTATGATCATCATTGGGTTGGCAAAATGAGATGCCGCCGCAAGGACAACCGCCTGCTTGGCGGTAATTTGTCTATCCTGAAATAAACGGGACACCGCATCAGCTCCTGCGGGGAATCCGCCGCACATGCCAACGGCAATTGCCAGACCTGCGTTACCAGGGAGTCTGAACCATCGTTGCATTAACGGTCCGAGCAAGGCGCCGATCGCGTGGGTGAAGCCAAACGCAGTGAGCATTTGGGATAACATGAGGAATGGGAGCATGGCAGGAAAGATGATTTTCCACCATATATCCAGACCTTGAATAGAGGCATCAAACGCTTCTTTGGGGGAAGCAACTACCGCAATGACCAACATTAAAGCGCCGGTACTCAGGATGATTGTTCGTAACGGACCAGAATCTTTAACCTCGCTCTGTAATGTCATCGTTTCACCTCATATCAGATAACGCCCACTCGGCATTTGAATCGTTATGGACGGCCGAATGACGCCCGAAGGGCGGTTCGGCCTTGACCGGACAGGCTATTGTATACAGCGGCCTATCCGGCCTGTACCATTGTATGCACAGGGACCAGAGTGTTAGACTTGAAATAAATGATGAAACAAGATGAGCTGAGCATCGCATTACAAAAAGTGTGAATCTAACTGGAGATTGTGAAGGAATCAGAAGGTGGGATTACGATCACTGATTAGTGTAGAGTTCAGCTTATATAGAGATACAAAGAACGGAGGCTCATGCGATGAATCGGATTCGGAAATATGGCGGATTCAGAGCTTCGATCTTTGTGATCGTGGTGGCTCTGGTCGTCTATGTTGCTGTGTACATGCCAACGCCGTATATCATATATATGCCTGGCAGTGCAGATGAAGTAAAACCTATGGTAACCGTTAAGGTTGGGGACCAGGAAGAACGCGGTGTGTTCATGATGACGACCGTGTCGGCAACATATGCCAATGTGTTTTTGCTAGGAACCTCTCTGTTCAATAAAAATGCTCAAGTGGATAAAAAGGAAGACCGACTGCGTGGCAAAAGCGAAGCGGAATACTCTGCCGAACAGGTGTGGTTCATGAGTGACTCACAATCCTCCGCAATGGAGGCTGCATATGAACAGGCTGGTGTGGCTTACTCTATTGTACCTGAGCATATCTTTGTATTTGGACTGTCCGAAAACCCCAAACCGGAAGGAGATATTGCTCCGGGCGATATTATTCTGGGTGTAAACGGAACTGCTACGCCGGATAATACGGTGCTTTCTGCCCAGTTAAAAGATAAAAAAGTCGGAGATACGGTTGAAATGCAGCTGGAACGTGGTGGAGAGACCATTAGCCGGGACGTGAAACTGATCCAGGTCAAAGACAATAAAACAGGTGAAACCCGCCCGGGACTCGGCGTAATGATTGGTGCGGTTCAGAAGGTGAAAGCTGAAGATCCGAACAAACAGATTTCCTTCACAGATACTCAGGTTGGTGGTCCGTCTGCCGGCTTGATGTTTACGTTGGAGATCTATAACCAGTTAACACCTGGAGATCTGACCAAGGGGCATCGAATTGCGGGTACAGGTACCATTACGAAGGACGGTGTGGTGGGTGCCATTGGTGGTGTCGTGCACAAGATTGTAGCCGCTGACCGGAAAGAAGCAGAGATCTTCTTTGTGCCGAAGGATAACTATAAGGAAGCAGCAGCCAAGGCTGAACAGATCGGCACCAAAATGAAACTTGTGCCTGTGAGCACGGTGGATGATGCACTGGCTTATCTGAAAACTTTATCTGTGAAATCATAGGATTATGATCGGGTGGAAAGAGATGGAGCCAACGTTGAAACGGATGAATAATTACGGATGATATTGGAATGTATTGATTGCAGCGATAGAAGTGTGATCAAGAGAAATGAGCGTATCAGCAGATTCAAAGGGTGAACCAAGAGAATCAAGATAAATAAGGGAAGTTAATGAAAGAATCCCCTTGTTGCGATGTGCCTGAGCGGCGCGCAGCAAGGGGATTTTTTTACTTGTATAGTTGAGTGTCGAATAATTGAAAATCAATGATCCGTAAATGATGGAATGAAAAGCTCCATATGAGATGAAGCCTTTTGGTCAAAAGAGGATTACACTCTCATAGGCGACTCATAGTAGTCACTGAACATCCTGCGTGTGTCCCTGTGCTCGCAAGCGAGCCCATACGCAACCTGAGCTTGTATATCCAGTTCAAGTTGATTGTGCGGGAACGTCGAAGGTTTCAGCACAACTGGCAACGACGCGGTCTTTTTCATTTGTTTAAGCAGCCTCTGTCCTTGAGTATTAAATCCGAGGACTCGTAGATACCCGGGTCCGGCAGCTAATTGCTCTGGTGAACACTCGGCTTTGGTGTGATTCAGGAGCAGGTGGGCGAGCATACGCTGGAGTTTGGTGCGTGTGTAACGTTTGGTCTTTAATGCATTCAGGAGTGCTTCGACTGAAGGCTCCGGGAGCTGAGCGAGTGCACGGCTCAGCCGATGTTCCAGGCCTTCCGTGACTTCGGCGATGCGTTCCAGCTCGGAGGCACGGCGGGTGGCCGCAAGGTGCAACAGCGGCTGTGCAAAGCGCTCCCAGTGCACGGGAGCGCGCCCCTCTTGCCATTCGCGATGCAGAATGGCAAGAGTTGCCGCCGGCACGTATGGTGCGGCGGCGTTGGGCCCGTCCGCCATCAGAAGGCGGCGGACGGCTGTGGCACTGGCGATCGCCCCCGGCCCGGGCGTCGCCTCATGATACGCGGCACCGGTACGCGCCGCCGTAAAGGGCTGGATCGCGCTGCCAAGACGCTGCAGCGCGATCAGGTAGTGCAGCCCAAGTGAATTGTTGGGCTGCTCCAGCAGTGCAGCGGCGTCGTGAGCATCGACGCCGCCGGGCGCCAGTGCAGCCGCCGCGCCTGCGTACGCGGCGGGATAGCTGGCGCCTTCCCGCAGGCGGCGCGCGATGTCCTCGCGCATCCCTGCGGGCTCCACAGCCAGCACGCGCGCAATGCGCTGCAGGCTGTCCAGGTCACCGGACTCGCTGCCAAAGCAGAGCGAGTCCACAACGCCGGTGCGGTCCAGCAGGGATACCGCACCGAAGGCAAACCACTCCGCCGGTTGCACAGCATAAGCCACCGGCAGTTCAAGCACGAGATCCGCGCCTGCGTGCAGCGCCATCTCGGTGCGCGCCCTTTTACCCACGATGGCGGGTTCGCCACGCTGGAGAAAAGGGCCGCTCATGACTGCAACAACGGCGTCTGCGCCGCTTAGCCGCCGAGCTTCTTGCAAATGATAAACATGCCCATTGTGCAAGGGGTTATATTCAACAATGACGCCTACGGCTTTCATGATTAGAGGTACTCCTTTCGATTGGATAACCGAGTATGTATAACATCCATTCCATCATAGGGGATGTCATGTATTAGATCAAATCATGCACCAATGCAGACAAGAAAAAAGCAAAAATCCGACATCAATGGATGTCAGACTGTGCCTGCAGATCTATTATATTACACAATTTGGATAATCGGAGAATGACCTCTTCATAACTTCATCTTAATAATCTCAGAATGCTTAGACACTCTCCGGTGCGGGAGAAAGACTTGCTTTCGGCCCAAAAAATTCATAATGTATGTTGTCCGCTGCCACACCAAGCGTCTGTAGCTCCGTATACACTGAGCGCATGAACGAAACAGGTCCGCACAGATAATAGGTGGCATCCAGTTCATCAATCACTTGGCGAAGCCAGACCGCATCCATATAACCTTCCTTATGAAAATACTCATTTTCACGATCCGATACAGCAGGTTGAGTATAACAATAATAAGCTTTAACGCCCTGAATACGTTCGGCCAGACTGTTCACATGATCACGGAACGCGTGAGATTGACCATTCGGACTTGCATGCAAAAATGTAATTGTGCGATTTTCGTTCAAGTCAACCAGCGTATTTAACATGCTGATCATGGGCGTTAGACCGACACCACCACTCAGGAGAACAACAGGACGTTTATCGTCTGCATTCAATGTGAAGTCACCAGCAGGAGCGGATAGTTCAACTTGACTACCTTCTTCAATGTGATCGTGAAGATACGTGGATATGACGCCATCAGGACGTTCTAATCCACCCAGCTCGCGTTTAACGGAAATGCGATAATAAGGTTTACCCGGGGTATCCGAAAGGCTATACTGACGAATCTGGGTAAATGATTGTGCTTCTGGTTTGATTCTGATACTGATGTATTGTCCTGGTTCATAGCTGGCGATAGGCTGAGCATCGTCTGGAACGAGGTAAAAGGACGTAATGACATCACTTTCCTGCACTTTCTTGGCAACCTTGAAGGTACGAAATCCTTCCCAGCCACCCGTCTGGTTTTCTGCTTCAGCATACATGTCCTGTTCGATCCCGATAAAGGCACCTGCAATGACATTGTAGGCTTCACTCCATGCCGTGATAATTTCATCCGTTGCTGCGTCTCCAAGGACATCTTTGATGGCTTGTAGCAGATAGGTGCCGACAATCGCATATTGCTCCGGAACGATACCCAGGCTGCGATGTTTGTGTGCAACTTGTCGAATGGCAGGCAGGATGGAAGGCAGATTATCGATATGCAGGGCAGCAGTGTATACCATATTGGCAAGGGCTGCTTGCTGCCGTCCCTGTTTCTGATTTGCGTGATTAAAAATATTGAGCAGTTCCGGATGTGCTGTAAACATCGTTTCATAGAAGTGGCGTGTGATCGCTTCGCCGTGGACTTCAAGAACGGGGACTGTTGATTTAATGACTCTAATGGTGTGCTCGTTTAACATACCTTTCCCTCCCGATATGATATGAGATCGTTGGATAATAAACGGTTATGGAGCTGATCGTGCTTTGGTTTATAGCAAGTATAGGTAGGGGGAAAGAGGCTCTGTGTGATATAGATCACACTAAACGTTAACGAAATGTGACCGCTGTTTGCAAGGAACTACAACTAAAATGACGACTTGTAGTTTATCGTGATGTGAGTCTATAATAGACCAGATGGAGTAAAAGTTCTGAGCGATTGGTTTAAAATAGGGTGTAAAGTTAAAAGTGTTGACAAACGTCTTGAAAAATCGGTATAATGATTTTTGTTTGTTAAGTCAATTTCATAATACTTTTAACGATGAATCGTCAGAATACATACAGTCAGGATTTATTGCTTTACAAAAGCAGGCTTGACCTGTATAACTGTCGTGATACGTTTGACATGAATTATGAAATTGGTTTCGTTTGGAGTGATGGAAATGTTAATGCCATTTCGCAAAGTGGCTACCAGTGATGGTCCCCTGAAGTTTAACGAACAGTGGGATATCAAGGAACTGGTTTCTAACCGACAAGATATCACAGCCGTTACCCCCCTGACTGCCGATTTATCTGCAGAAATCAGAGAAGGTGACGTTGTGGATGTTCATGGCAAGCTGACAGTGGGAATGGACATGTTGTGCTCCCGTTGTCTTAAGCCGATCAATGAACATTTTCATATTGATTTTCATGAGCAATTCAAGCAGGGAAAACAGCCAGAGGAATTACACGAAGATGACGATACGCTCTATGTGGATGGGGATAGCGTTGATCTGAAAGGTTATGCCGAGGAAGCTTTTCTGCTGGATCTTCCGTTTATACCGCTATGTAGCGATACATGCAAAGGGTTATGCCCTAAGTGTGGCCATGAGCTGAACGAAGGTGACTGCGGTTGTGATAACCAGGTTATCGATCCGCGGCTTGCAGGGCTCAAGGATTTTTTTAAATGAGCATGATTGAAAATCGAACGTAACAACTACCTGCAAAGGTTGATTTTGATAAGGAGGTGGGAATAATGGCAGTACCTCAACGGAGAACGTCCAAGACGCGTCGCGACAAACGTCGCACTCACTTTAAATTGGCTGTACCGGGCATGGTGAAATGTGAACAATGTGGCGAACTTAAACTTAGTCACCACGTGTGCAAAGTGTGCGGAACGTACAAAGCAAGAGAGATCATCTCTCAATAATAGTTGGACATTAAGTAGCACTTCATTTCGATGAGGTGCTACTTTTTTTGGATTAAAAAGTGTAGGTATAATGAGTTAACAAGCATGAAATCCATGTTCCGCGAGGGTGAATTGTTTTTGTTAGGCCAGCCTTTCTTTTTGACACGGGATGAGATATACTATAGTTTAGTACCAGGTTCTAAGATTTGACGTTACATATAGATGAACCATAATCCGTTTGAGAACGACCCTGGTGACCAGGGATGCAACTATAGAAGCAACACGAAAGAATGGTTGAACTGGCCGGATGGGACGGTTCCGTAAACGATACAGCGGGGGGTGTCAGGCATCGAACGTGTACCGAAGAGACAGAGGCAACAGCAGTTAACCAAAATGATAGAAGAGAACCCTTTTGTGACGGATCAGGAACTTACGCGCCAATTGAAGGTGAGTATTCAGACGATTCGTCTTGACAGACTGGAACTTGGAATACCCGAACTTCGGGAGCGGATGAAACTGATGGCAGAGCGCTCGTATGATCAGGTGCGCTCGTTGCCCCTGCATGAGATTATCGGTGATATTGTGGATCTGCAGCTGGACAAGAGCGGGATTTCCCTGTTTGAGATTAAGGAAGAGCATGTGTTTTCAAGAACAGGGATTGCACGTGGGCACTATGTCTTTGCACAGGCCAACTCCTTGGCTGTAGCCATTATTAATGACGAGATCGCGTTGACTGCATCAGCAGACATTCGCTTTGTCCGTTCGGTTCATTTGGGAGAGAAATGTATTGCGAAGGCTTATGTGAGATCCATTCCGGGTCAAAAGGGCAAAGCCAAAGTGGAAGTATTCACTTATGTAGGTGAAGAAATGGTGTTTCAAGGCAACTTTGTAATCTACCATTCAGGTGGAGAAGACAGCGGAGAAGGAGGTCATTTGGAATGAAAATCGTCATTGATGCCATGGGAGGCGACAATGCACCTGCATCAACGGTAGAAGGTGCGATTGCCGCAGCCACGGAATGGGCGGATACACAGATCGTCCTGATCGGCGATGAAGCCAAGCTGGAGCCTCTTTTGAGTCAGTCAGGTGTTAGACCTGCCAATCTTACGGTCCGGCATGCTTCCGAAGTGATCGGTTCGGATGATGAACCCGTCAAAGCAGTACGTCGCAAGAAGGATGCCTCCATGGTGGTCGCAGGCCGCATGCTGAAAGAGGGAGAAGCGGACGCGATGATCTCGGCGGGCAATACTGGAGCGCTGATGACAGCGGGGTTGCTTGTTGTAGGTCGGATGGAAGGCATTGAACGTCCGGCGCTTGCGCCCATGATTCCAACGATTGATGATGTGGGTGTACTTGCGCTGGATCTCGGAGCGAATATGGACGCCAAACCGGAACATCTTGCACAATATGGCCTGATGGGCAGCTTGTATCGGCAAAAAGTACAGGGCATAGAGTCCCCACGAGTGGGCTTGCTTAATGTAGGAACAGAACCGGGCAAGGGAAATGAGTTAACCAAACATGCATATCCTTTGCTGGAACAACTCCCAATTCGGTTTGTCGGTAATGTTGAGGCACGTGATGTGCTGACTGGTGCTTGTGATGTGCTTGTATGTGACGGTTTTGCAGGAAATATACTGCTGAAGTCGCTGGAAGGCACAGCAGGTGCCATTTTCGCCTTGCTTAAGGAACAATTCTCATCTTCTCTCAAAAGTAAACTGGCTGCGGCTGTACTGATGCCTGAGCTGCGTGGGTTGAAACGGAAGCTGGATTATACGGAGCATGGCGGAGCACCGCTCCTCGGTTTGAGCAGACTGGTTGTGAAAAGTCATGGATCTGCTGATGGCAATGCCATCAAAAATGCTGTGCGCCAAGCTCGGATTGCAGTGCAGAATCAGCTGGTAGAGAGCATATCTAAGGAAATTAGCGGGAAGTGAGTGACGATATGAATAATTTGCGCCCAGTAGGGGTTATTGGTACAGGGAAATATGTGCCTGAGAAAATTTTGACAAATAGCGATCTGGAGAAAATGGTCGATACCAATGATGAGTGGATCGTCAGTCGTACAGGAATCAAAGAGCGTCACATCGCTGCACCCGATCAAGCAACTTCTGATCTGGCATATGAAGCGGCTATTAAAGCCCTTGAATCTGCTGGCATGACAGGCAGTGATCTTGATCTGATTATTGTTGCAACCATTACCCCGGATTCTTCGTTCCCATCAACAGCCTGCATCTTGCAGGACAGATTGGGTGCAAAAGGTGCGGCAGCATTTGATCTCTCGGCTGCTTGTTCCGGATTTGTATACGGTTTGGCAAGTGCTACGAGCTTCATCCAAAGCGGTATGTACAACAATGCGCTTGTAATTGGTGCGGACTGCTTGTCTCGTATTACGGATTATACAGACCGTAACACATGTGTCCTCTTTGGTGATGGAGCAGGCGCAGTAGTTGTTGGTGAAGTTCCGGAAGGTCGCGGATTCAAAGCATTTGATCTCGGCGCCGAAGGTGCTGGCGGCAGTCTTCTTCAGATGGAAGGAGGCGGTTCCCGTCTGCCTGCTTCCGCAGAGACCGTTGAAAATAAGAAGCATTACATCTACATGAACGGTCGTGAAGTGTTCAAGTTTGCGGTACGTGTCATGGGGACAGCTACCATTGAGGTATTACGTAAGGCTGGTATGGAGCGTACGGATGTGGATCTGTTTGTTCCTCACCAAGCGAATATTCGGATTATCCAATCTGCGATGCAACGACTTGAACTTCCTGAAGAAAAGGTTGTAGTCAACGTGGATAAGTATGCAAACACATCGGCTGCTTCCATTCCGCTTGCTCTGGTAGAAGCGGCAGAGGAAGGTCGCATGAAAGCCGGAGATACCGTCCTGATGGTTGGATTCGGTGGCGGTTTGACATGGGGAGCATCGGTCCTCGTTTGGTAAAATAGACATCTGGGAGATGAATGAGATGGGTAAAATAGCATTTGTATTTCCCGGACAGGGATCACAGGCTGTAGGCATGGCCAAGGACGCGTATGAGTCCGTGCCTGCGGCAACCGAGATTTTTCGCACAGCAGATGAAACATTGGGTTTCTCGCTGAGCAACCTTGTATTTGAAGGACCGGAGACCGAGTTGAAACAGACATCAAATACACAACCGGCTCTATTGACGGCAAGTATTGCCTTGCTTGAAGCTTTCAAAGAAAAAGGAATTCAGCCTGACTATACGGCTGGGCACAGTCTGGGAGAATACAGTGCACTGGTGGCAGCGGGCGTTCTTTCGTTTGCTGACGCAGTGAGCACTGTACGGGCACGTGGTCAGTATATGGAACAGGCAGTACCGGGTGGACAAGGAGCGATGGCTGCTGTGCTCGGTGCGGATCGGGAAGCGCTGGGGGTGCTTTGCCGTGACGTATCTGAAAGTGGTCATGCGGTTGAACTTGCCAACATGAATTGTCCGGGACAAATCGTCATTTCTGGTGTGAAGGAAGGCGTAGCTGCTGTCGCGGAACGAGTGAAAGAAGCGGGCGGCAAACGCGCCATTCTACTTGAAGTAAGCGGTCCGTTCCACTCTTCATTGATGAAGGGTGCAGCTGAGAAGCTGGAAGAGAAACTGAAAACCGTTACGTTCTCACCGGCAGCGGTCCCTGTAGTCGCTAATGTGACTGCAAGACCTGCAGAGGATGGACAGTTTCAGGATTTGTTAACGGCTCAGGTCTATTCTCCTGTATTATGGGAAGACAGTGTGACATGGCTTATTGAGCAAGGCGTGGATACGTTCATCGAGATTGGATCTGGCAGTGTATTGACCGGTTTGATTAAAAAAACAGATAAAACCGTAAAACTGTACAATGTGAACAGTCTTGAAACGCTCGAAGCAACGGCAAGTGAATTAGAAGGAGTTATATGAGTTAAACTAAACTTTTTACACGAGAACGGAGAGGACAGAAAAAAACTGGAGAAGCGGAGCGTTCGCCTTTAGCACCGGATTTTCCCTTTAAAAAAGGGGATCAAAAAAATCTGGGGATAACAGCGATCGGAAGGTTATTCTGTCATCAGAGTGGCAAGTGTAAACATTCTTTGGTTGAACTGATATAGATTTGGGGAAAGGAGGAATGATTATGTCTAAACCATTAGAAGGTAAAAATGCACTCGTTACCGGAGCATCCCGGGGCATTGGGCGCAGTATTGCACTGGCACTTGCAGAAGCTGGAGCGAACGTAGCCGTGAATTATGCGGGTAGCCAAGCGGCAGCTGAGGAAGTGGCGGAAGCGATTCGTGCCAAAGGAGTCAAGGCGATTACACTTCAAGCCAATGTTGGTCTGATGGATGAAGCTGAACAAATGGTCAAAGCTACACTCGAAGCATGGGGCAATGTTGATATTCTGGTGAACAATGCTGGTATTACCCGTGATAATCTGATCATGCGTATGAAAGAGGAAGAATTCGATCAGGTTATTGAAACCAATCTCAAAGGTGTGTTTAACTGCCTTAAGGCGGTAACACGTCCAATGATGAAACAACGGTCGGGAAGAATTATCAATATCTCCTCGGTTGTAGGTGTGCTCGGTAATGCTGGACAAGCAAACTATGTTGCTGCCAAAGCAGGAGTTATTGGCCTGACAAAGGCATCTGCTCGTGAACTGGCTTCTCGTGGAATCACCGTCAACTGTGTTGCACCAGGTTTCATTGAGACGGATATGACAAAAGAGTTGTCCCAGGAGCTGGTGGACGGTATGCTAAGTGGTATTCCGTTGTCCCGTTTGGGTCAACCGGATGAAATCGCTGGTGTAGTCACGTTCCTGGCTTCACAGGCTTCATCTTATATGACAGGGCAGACGCTGCATGTCGATGGTGGCATGTACATGTAATTCTTCCCGGACTTGAACAATAGTCGGGGAACAGGCGCTGGACGATCCGAAATGCCGGAAAAAGGCCGGGTTCCCCGGCCGGGAGCCGCATATGTCTTCTATGGCATTTTGCCTGCGATTCTCGTATAATACCAAAGAAGGAGGTGAACCGGATGTCCGATGTATTGGAGCGTGTAAAACGCATCGTCGTCGACCGCTTGGGCGCAGACGAAGCTGAAGTTACACTTGAAGCATCTTTCAAAGAAGATTTGGGTGCTGATTCTTTGGATGTAGTGGAATTGGTCATGGAATTGGAAGATGAATTTGATTTGGAAATCTCTGATGAAGATGCAGAAAAAATCACGACCGTAGGTGAAGTTGTAAACTACATACAATCTCATACCTAAAGTCATTTTTTAGTCCCGCACATGTTTTCGAACAGGCGGGACTTCTCATCATTCATTGGTTTTTCTCATTCCGCAAGCAGCTCTACTCAAGCAGGCTTATCTTGGTTGAATAGATGTCTGTTTGCGGATATTCCCACAAAATAATTGCGTAATGCAGTCGATATAGAGGTGACTCGGTTTGAAACAAAGAGTAGTAATTACCGGAATGGGCGTAATGACATCGCTCGGAAAAGATTTGGAAACGTTCTGGGGCAGTTTAATGGCAGGAAAGTCCGGAATCTCTCAGATTGAGGCGTTTGATGTTAGTGAATACACGACACAGATTGCAGCTGAGATCAAGGATTTCAACCCGGAAGAATATATGGATCGCAAGGATGCTCGCAAAATGGACCGTTTTGTACAGTTCGCTGTGGCAGCGGGCTTCAAAGCCGTTGAAGACAGTGGTCTGAAAATTAACGAGAATATTGATGCGGAGCGTTTCGGTGTATCCATCGGATCAGGTATTGGTGGATTGGGAACTTGGGAGGACCAACATAATGCATTGTTGCAAAAAGGTCCAAAACGGGTAAGCCCATTCTTTATTCCCATGATGATCTCCAACATGGCTTCAGGCCAAATGTCCATCTCTCTTGGTGCCAAAGGTCCTAACATTAACGTGGTTACCGCTTGTGCAACAGGTACACACTCTATCGGAGATTCCTTCAAGCTCATTGCCAATGGTGATGCAGATGCCATGATCTGTGGTGGTGCGGAAGCAACAATCAGACCAACCGGTCTTGCAGGGTTCTGTGCCATGCGCGCAATGTCTACACGTAATGATGATCCTGCGAAGTCCAGCCGTCCTTTTGATACAGAACGTGATGGTTTTGTTATGGGCGAAGGCGCTGGTGTTCTGATTCTGGAATCCCTGGAGCATGCTCAAAAACGTGGAGCACGCATTTATGGTGAAGTAATAGGTTACGGTCTGACAGGTGATGCACATCACATGACAGAACCAGATCCGGACGGAGCAGCACGTTGCATGAAGATGGCACTTCGTAATGCGGGTATTGAGCCTGAAGAAGTGGACTACATTAATGCACACGGAACTTCGACTCCTGTAGGCGACAGATCCGAAACGCTTGCGATCAAAAAGGCGTTTGGTGATCATGCGTACAAGCTCGCAGTGAGTTCGACTAAATCCATGACGGGCCACATGCTTGGCGCTGCTGGTGGTGTAGAAGCGGTCATCTGCGGATTGTCATTGACACATCAGACACTGGCTCCAACGATCAACCTGGAAAATCAGGACCCGGAATGTGATCTGGATTATGTTCCAAATGTTCCACGTCAAACCAAAGTTAATATTGCCATGTCCAATTCATTTGGATTCGGCGGTCACAATGCCACCATTATTCTCAAAAAATTTGAAGCATAAGGGGCTAGTTCGTTTGAGTGAAGATCTGAAGCAGTTACAACATAAACTTCAAATCAAATTTGACAACAGGCAGCTTTTAAAACAAGCGTTTACCCATGCTTCCTATGTAAACGAACACCGGTTCAGTCAGCATCAGGACAACGAGCGTCTGGAGTTTCTGGGCGATGCCGTGCTGGAACTGACTGTATCGGAATACTTGTATCATTTGTATCCTAACCGTCCGGAAGGCGAATTAACTAAGCTGCGGGCATCCATTGTCTGTGAGCCTTCCCTCGTCAAATTTGCTGAAGCGTTGGGTTTTGGGCAGTATGTACTTCTTGGTAAAGGTGAGGAACTAACTGGAGGACGGACACGGCCGGCTCTGTTGGCGGATGTGTTTGAATCTTTCATTGGTGCATTGTATCTGGATCAGGGGCTAGCGCCTGTCCGGGCATTTCTCGATCAGCATGTCTTCCCATTAATCGTGTTGGGCAGCAAGCTGCAAATGAGTGATTACAAAACGGAACTGCAGGAACTTACTCAGCATCACAATATGGGAGCTTTGGAATACCGTATCGTTGAGGAACGGGGACCTGCCCATGAACGTGAGTTTGTCTCGGAGGTCCACATGGGTCAAGAACGGCTTGGCAGAGGTACAGGGCGTTCCAAAAAGGAAGCGGAACAACAGGCTGCATCTGCAGCACTTGATCGACTGAAGCTTCCGGAAGCCGGAGCTTAACCAATAGCGCATAGACAAACGAAGAGCAAAGAGCAGCCCGCGGGTCCGCCCCGGCGGAAGTAATCGGCCGGACTGCTTTTTGCTCTTTTTTTTGTAAAGAGGTTCAGGGGGAGTTTGGCCTGATCGTTAACTAAAAAAGTGAACTTTATTTTGGTTCAATTTATTTAGGCGCTGGAATGCAATATTGAAATTTGCAAGAGGAGGTGACGAGAAACCCTATGTTTTTAAAACGGATTGAATTGGGTGGATTCAAGTCATTCGCCGACAAAACGGAGATGGAATTCGTTCGTGGCATTACGGCTGTTGTAGGTCCGAACGGAAGTGGCAAGAGTAATATATCGGACGGAATCCGTTGGGTTCTGGGGGAACAAAGTGCCAAGTCGCTGCGTGGTGGCAAGATGGAAGATATCATCTTTGCAGGCAGTGACGCACGAAAGGCCGTTAATTTCGGTGAGGTATCGCTAACGCTTGATAACGAGGATCACGCACTTGCATTGGATTTCGGTGAAGTGACTGTGACTCGTCGTGTACATCGCAGCGGAGATAGTGAGTATTTTATTAACAAGCAATCTTGTCGCTTGAAGGATATCACAGAGTTGTTTATGGATACCGGCATTGGCAAGGAAGCCTACTCGATTATTGGACAGGGACGAATTGAAGAGATTCTGAGTACCCGTTCAGAGGATCGCAGGGGCATCTTTGAAGAGGCTTCAGGTATCGTTAAATATAAATCCCGCAAGCGGGATGCTACGCGCAAACTGGATGAGACAGAACAGAATTTGCTGCGTATTCATGATCTGGTGACTGAACTGGAAGATCAGATTGGACCCCTAAAGGAACAATCGGAGAAAGCGATCCATTATAAGGAACTTCGTTCTCAGCTCAAATCGCAGGAAATTTCCATGTATGTGTACCAGATCGAACAGATTCATGCATCTTGGAGTAAGGCCAACGAAAGGTTGCAATCGCTAAAACAGGAAGAGGTTGGACTGGCGGCAATTGTCTCTACGCATGATGCCAAGTTGGAAAATGATCGGAATGCGCTGCGTATCTTGGAAACAGAGACAGAGCAACTTCAATCCGCCTTATTACAATTCAGTGAAGCGACGGAGAAAAGTGAAGGTCTTGGAGAACTGCTCAAGGAGCGCTCACACCATCTGCAAACGAATCAGGAGCAGCTCAAAGTAACGCTTGCAGCCAGTGAAGAGAGACACCGCGAACGGGAAACCGAGCTGCTTGCACTGCGTGATAAGTTTGGCAAACTTGAGCATGAACTGGATGAAGTTAGAAACCAGTTGTCCCAGGAAGAAGCAAAACTGATCGGTGTCACAGGAGGCATCAGTCAGCAGCAAGAGGAAAGCCTCAAAGGCAACTTGCTGGAACTGATGAATCAGATGGCTCAGACACGTAATGAAATTCGTTATGTGGATCAGCAGAAAGAAACGCTGGAGCGCAGAATGAATCGAGCGGCTGAAGAGTCAGGCAAATGGGAAGATCAGAAAGAGACACTGGAAAGTCGAAAAGCGGACATTGAGAAAAAAGTGGTTCGTTTGGGCAAAGAAATCAGTGATTTACGTGGTGGTTATATTACGGAAAGTGAACGACTCCAGTCTTTGCAAAAACTGCTCGAAGAAAGTCGGGGCACGGTCCGTAAATGGGAACAGAAGCGTGAAGCTCAAGTCTCTCGCCGCGATACGATGAAAGAGATGCAGGAAGATTTTGACGGATTTATGTTGGGTGTCAAGGAGGTCCTCAAGGCTTCACGTAAAGGTACACTGAACGGTGTTCATGGAGCTGTGGCTGAACTCGTTAAAGTTCCCGAGAAGATCGAACTTGCAGTAGAGACAGCAATGGGAGCATCCTTGCAGCATGTGGTCATGGAAAATGAATCAGTATCCAGACAGGCGATCGCTTTCCTGAAGCAACGTCAATTGGGACGTGCAACGTTCCTGCCTCTGGATGTCATTCGTCCTCGTGCCATTGGAGCGGCTGAACGTTCCATGATCGAAGGTATGGAAGGCTTTGTGGGGATTGGTGCTGATCTCGTACAATTCGAATCCAAGTATGCTGCGATCATTGGCAGTCTGTTAGGTAATGTTATTATTGCCGAAACGTTGGAGGTCGCCAATAAAATAGCGGCTCGCTGCCAGTATCGTTTCCGGGTAGTGACACTTGAAGGTGACGTGGTTAATGCGGGTGGTTCCATGACAGGTGGTAGCCAGCACAAGAAAAATGTGAGTCTGCTTAGCCGGAAACGGCAGCTGGACCAGCTCGATCAGGATATTTTGGATACCGAAAATCAGATCGTGAAACTGCATCGCAGTGTGGATGATGTAAAAGTTCAACTGGAGCAGTGTCAGGACAAACTGGATGAACTTCGTCAGTCCGGTGACGACACCCGAAATGCAGAACAGCAGGCTTCGATGGAAATGAAGCAGGTAGAGCATGAGCTTCGTCACGTGCTTGAACAGGTGGCCGTTGCCGGGCAGGAGAAGAGCGGGTTCACCGAAGAGATCAAAGAGCTGGATACGGCTCGTATCGTTGCTGTGAAGAAGCTGGAACAGCTTGAAGAGGAAGAAAAAGCAACGCATCGTGCCATACATGCAGCTGAGTTTGCTCGGAAAGCCAATGAATCCGCGAAGGAAGAATTGCAGAGCCAACTCACCGAATTGAAAGTACGCGAAGGCAAGCTCGATCAGGAGCGATTCTCCAATGGGGAACAATTGCGACGTCTGGAGCGGGAAGTGGAGTCGCTGGTCAAAGATCTGCGTCAGAATCGTACGTTGTTAGCTTCGATGGAAGCAGATCTCAAGAAAACACAGACCGAGAGTGTCAAGCAGATTGAAGATCTGAACCAGTACAAGCTGAAAAAAGCGGAAGCTTCCCAAGAGCTGGACTTCAAACGTGCTGCCCGAAGTGAGTTGTCGAAAAAGCTTGAACTTGCCGAGAGCGAAACGAAGGAACAGCGCACGCAGTTGAAAGCTGTGGAAGAGCAGATGCGACAGACGGAAATTTCCGTGAACCGGTTGGACGTTGAACTGGAAAATATACTGCGGAAGCTGACGGATGAATACGAACTGGGCTATGAACTGGCCAAAGAGCGTTATCCTGTGCCCGAAGATGTAGAGCATACACAGGCAGAGGTACAAAAGCTCAAACGCAGTATATCCGCCCTGGGTGATGTTAATCTGGGAGCGATTGAGGAGTTCCAACGGGTCAATGAGCGATATGAGTTCCTGAGTGAACAGAAGAATGACCTGGTGGAAGCCAAAACAACGTTGTATCAGGTGATCCGGGAAATGGAAGACGAGATGGCGAAGCGATTCAAGATCACGTTTGATGCAATTCGCCGTGAGTTTGGTACCGTGTTTACCAAGCTGTTTGGCGGGGGACGTGCTGACCTTGTTCTGATGGACCCGGAGCGATTGCTTGAAACGGGAATAGATATTGTGGCTCAGCCACCAGGCAAGAAACTGCAGAACCTGCAACTGTTATCCGGTGGGGAGCGGGCTTTGACGGCGATGGCTTTGTTATTTGCCATTCTTCATGTCAAACCTGTACCATTCTGCGTGCTGGATGAAGTAGAGGCAGCGTTGGACGAAGCTAACGTGGTACGTTTTGCCCAGTACTTGCGTGAATTCTCCGAACAGACACAGTTCATCGTTGTTACCCATCGTAAAGGTACGATGGAAGAGGCTGATGTGCTGTACGGTGTTACGATGGAAGAGGGCGGAGTATCCAAGCTCGTTTCGGTTAAACTGGAAGATGAGGAAGCAGTAATTGCCTGATCTGGTCCCAACTTACGAGACAAATGAACTCATTGTAATCATTGAAAATCATTCAGATTGAGCATTTTTTGCAAATGCGCTTAGATTATGTACACGATGGAGGGGCTTTATGAGTTTTTTTAAAAAGCTGAGAGACAGCATTGCAAGCAAAACGGAGTCGGTTACCAAACAGTTTAAGGATGGATTGGAAAAGACGCGTAAAGGGTTAGTGGAAAAAGTGTCGGATCTCGTAATCCGCCGCAAAAAAATCGATGAAGAGTTCTATGAAGAACTGGAAGAGATTTTGATCGGAGCAGACGTTGGCGTAAATACGGTCATGAATCTGATCGAAGACCTGCGCGTTGAGGTGAAAAAACGCAAAATTGAGGACGCGGCTGAGCTGCAGCCTGTATTGTCCGAGAAACTGACGGATCTGCTTCGTGGTGAACAGAACAACGAACTGAAAATGAATCCGAATGGCATTACCGTCATTTTGTTTGTTGGCGTTAACGGGGTTGGTAAAACAACAACGATTGGCAAGCTGGCGCATCGATTTAAACAGCAAGGTAAAAAAGTCATCATGGCAGCTGGAGATACGTTCCGTGCCGGAGCCATCGAACAGCTGGAAGTATGGGGACAACGTGCCGGTGTTGATGTTATCAAACAGCAATCCGGTTCTGATCCAGCAGCAGTTATGTATGATGCGGTGCAGGCAGCGAAACAACGGGGTGCCGATGTTCTCCTCTGTGATACAGCAGGTCGTCTGCAAAACAAATCTAACCTGATGGACGAGCTTAACAAGATCTATCGTGTCATTCAGCGTGAGATTCCCGAAGCTCCACATGAAGTACTGATGGTACTGGATGCAACAACAGGTCAAAATGCCTTAAATCAGGCTAAACTTTTTGGCGAGAAAAGCGGCGTAACCGGCCTCGTACTGACGAAACTGGATGGAACAGCCAAAGGGGGGATCGTTGTTGCGATCCGTCAGGAGCTGGACTTGCCAGTGAAATTCGTGGGACTGGGTGAGAAAATTGATGATCTGCAGCCGTTTGATTCGGAGCAATTTGTGCATGCTTTGTTCGCCGGATTGATTCAGGAACAGCCAGCTGAAAGTTCTGAAGAAGAGGAATCTAATTCCTAGAAGCATTAATTAATAGGTTGAATCTAATAGCGTTAACCGTAATTGCCAGTGATATACGTGATAAGTGTCACGTGTAATGTCACTGGCAATACGTGTATAATGAGAATAAAGCAGGCAATGCTAAAGGTTTAGAAAGGACGGTTGAAAATGGCCAATACTCATACCTATTCTCGCCGTGAAGAAGTCGCCAATGCGGTGACACATGGAATCGGCGCTGCACTCAGTGTAGCTGCACTGGTGATATTGATTGTATTTTCAAGTATGAAAGGCACAGCTTGGCATGTGGTCAGTTTCACGATCTACGGGATCACCATGCTGCTGCTCTATACGAGTTCTACACTCGTGCATGCATGGAAAGATGGAAAAGTGAAAGATTTATTTGAGATTTTCGACCATTCTTCCATTTATTTGTTTATTGCGGGGTCGTACACTCCACTTTTGTTTATTGCTGTTCGGGGTACACTTGGCTGGTCCTTGTTCGGTATAATCTGGGGAGTCGCATTATTCGGCGTGATCTTTAAGGCTTTTTTTACGAAAAAGTTTCTGTTCATGTCCACGATTTTTTATATTGCGATGGGCTGGCTCATCGTTATTGCCTGGCAACCGCTTATGGCTGCCATTCCTACAGGTGGAATTGTGCTGCTGGTTGCTGGAGGCCTGATGTATACACTGGGTACGCTTTTTTATATGTGGCGTGGATTTCCTTACCACCATGCGATTTGGCATCTCTTTGTGTTGGCCGGCAGTATTCTTCATTTCTTTATGGTACTGCTGTACCTGACACCACTTCGCTAGAACACCATTAACGGGTGCATCTCCACGGACGGAGACGCATTCGTTTTTTTCTACATAGAGGTGAGCCTATAGGTAGAGATAGGATTTGCTTGTTGTGAAAAAGGTCATAAATCACCCGTTAAACATGAAATAACATCTCATCAGAGCTGTTTTTATTGTGACAAGTATTTTTGCTTGACAACCTGATTTGTTTTAGGTATTATTAGGAACGTTGCAAGAGTGTAAAGTGTTTTTCCTTGACGAAGGGAGTGCCCCGATGTGAGTCAAGAAAACCGGCTTGAGAAGACAAACCGGATTAACTTGCTGTTTGCTTTTTATGAATTGTTACTTACCGAGAAACAGCAGACTTTTCTAAAGTATTACTTTCATGACGATTTTTCACTTGGTGAAATTGCAGCCGAGTTTGAGATCAGCCGCCAGGCGGTATACGAGCATATCAAGCGTGCCGAACAAGTGCTGGAAAATTACGAAAGCAAGCTGGGCTTGCTGGAAAAGCATGAACGGCGTAATCGCAATCTTGAAGATTTGCAAAATGCATTGGAACGCGCAGGCGTCTCCATTGATAACAACAAACAAATACACGATATCGTTGCTCAGCTTAGTGAATGAGAAGATTATAACGACTGAGTGGAACGTATTGGTCTTAAAAACAGTAATAAAGCTTAAGGAGGTGGGATCATGGCATTTGAAGGATTAACGACCCGATTACAGAATGTGTTCAGCAAGCTGCGCGGCAAAGGCAAGGTATCTGATGAAGATGTAGCCGAGGCTATGCGCGAGGTACGTCTGGCATTGCTCGAAGCGGATGTAAACTTCAAAGTGGTCAAGGAATTCATCGCCAAGGTGAAAGAGAAGGCTGTTGGCAAAGAAGTGATGGAGAGCTTCACGCCAGGAATGGTCATCATCGACATCGTTAACAAGGAACTAACGGATTTGATGGGTGGAAGCCAGGCCAAACTGGCTAAAGCAAACAAACCGCCTACGGTGCTGATGATGGTTGGTTTGCAGGGTGCTGGTAAAACAACCACATCAGGTAAACTGGCTAAAATGCTGCAAAAGCAAAACAGCAGACCATTGCTTGTTGCAGGTGATATTTATCGTCCGGCAGCGATCAAACAGTTGCAAGTACTTGGCGAGCAGATCAAAGCGCCGGTATTCACACTGGGAGATCAGACAAGCCCTGTTGAGATTGCACGTCAAGGTCTTCAACACGCCAAAGATAACGGTAATGACTATGTTATTATCGATACAGCTGGACGTCTGCATGTTGATGAAGAGCTGATGGAAGAGCTTCGCCAGATTCACAGCGTAGTGAATCCGGATGAAGTACTGCTTGTCGTGGACAGCATGACAGGTCAGGATGCGGTTAACGTAGCGGAACACTTTAACCAGCAGCTTAATCTGACCGGGGTTGTCCTGACGAAGCTGGATGGTGATACTCGTGGTGGTGCTGCGCTTTCTGTCAAAGCAGTTACGGGTTGTCCAATCAAGTTTGCTTCCCTTGGAGAAAAACTTGACGCTTTGGAGCCGTTCCACCCGGAACGGATGGCTTCACGGATTCTCGGTATGGGTGATATGTTATCTCTGATTGAGAAAGCACAATTAAACATTGATACCGATAAAGCCAAGGAAATGGAACGGAAGATGCGTAATGCAGAATTCACGTTTGAAGATTTCCTGGAGCAGATGGATCAAGTGAAAAAGCTGGGACCAATCGATCAGATCATGGATATGATTCCCGGCATGGGCAAGATGAAACAAGCCAAGGACTTGAAGGTTGATGATAAACAGATGGGCCGGATTGAAGCGATCGTTTACTCAATGACGACCGAAGAGAAACGCAACCCGGACATGATTAACCATAGCCGTCGGAAGCGTATTGCTACCGGAAGCGGAACATCTCTGGCTGAAGTAAATCGTCTAATCAAGCAATTTGATGAGATGCGCCGCATGATGAAACAGTTCTCGGATATGATGGGACCTAAAGGCGGTAAAAATAAAGCGATGAAGCAGCTTAAAGGTATGGGTAAAGGAATGAAGTTTCCTTTCCGTTGATTTAAGCGAAGCTGGATCATATACAGATTTCATTGAAGGAGGTGAATTTTCAAATGGCAGTTCGTATTCGTCTGAAACGTATGGGTGCTCACAAAGCTCCTTTCTACCGCGTAGTGGTATCGGATTCCCGTTCCCCACGTGACGGTCGTTTTATCGAGGAGATCGGTTACTACAACCCGGTTGAACAACCGGCTGTTGTTAAGATCGATGAAGATAAAGCATTGGCATGGCTTCAAAACGGTGCACAAGCATCTGACACTGTCCGCAACTTGCTTAGCAAAGCGGGCGTGATGAAGAAGTTCCACGAGTCTAAATTATCTAAATAAAGTGCTGATTCGGAGGGTCATCTATGGAAGAATTAGTAAGCATAATTGCTAAGGCTTTAGTCGATCATCCGGAAGATGTGACGGTTCGGACGGTTGAGAAAGACCGGCTTGTCGTTTATGAGTTAACCGTTCATCCTGACGATGTCGGGAAGGTTATTGGTAAACAGGGACGAATCGCGAAGTCACTTCGTACGGTCGTCACATCAGCAGCAGTTAAGATGGATAAACGGGTTACCGTTGATATCATATCTTAAAGATATACGAAAGGGGGTTAGGATGCATGTCCTAGCCCCTTTTCGTGCATGCTGAAACTTAAATAATATGATTGAAATAGCTCGTTAAGTATGATTATTTGCGGAAGTAGTGAAGGGTACGGAATCGATTCTGAAGAAGCGTCAGCGCTCGCCTTTATCACCGGATTTTCACCTTTAAAAATAATTAAAAAAATTAGGGGATAACAGCGATCCGAAGAACGATCCGTAACCGGAACGGTCGCATGGAGATCATCAAATATGAGTACCATATGAATGGATTTTAGGAGGAAATATGGCAGAGTTTATGAATGTAGGTAAAATCGTTAATACGCATGGAATTCGCGGTGAGGTGAGAATCATGCCTTTAACCGACTTCCCGGAAGTGCGTTTCGCGAAAAATGCAGAGTTGTTTTTCTTTACACCAGATAATCATCCAGTCATGGTTAACGTGGAATCTTCACGTTTGCATAAAAATATGTATATTCTTCGTCTGAAAGAGTATGGAAATATTAATGAAGTAGAGAAGTTTAAAGGCGGCATGGCCAAAGTGTTAAAAGAGAACCTGGCTGAGCTGGACGAAGGTGAATACTACTTCCATCAAATCGTTGGGTGTTCGGTCATCACCGAAGAGGGTGAAACGCTCGGAACGATCTCTGAAATACTGACTCCTGGTGCCAATGATGTATGGGTTGTCAAGACACCGGCAGGCAAAGAAGTGCTGATTCCCGTTATTGATGATGTAGTGCTTGATGTGGACATCGAACAGAAGCAAGTGAAGATTCACCTGATGGAAGGGCTGCTGTAACATGAAAGTGGATGTATTAACGCTATTTCCAGAGATGTTTGACGGTGTGTTCGGAGCAAGCATTCTGGGCAAAGCTCAAACGAAGGGGCTGGTATCCCTCGGTGCAACCAACTTCCGTAATTATGCGACCAATAAACATAATACAGTAGATGATGCTCCTTACGGTGGGGGTGGGGGGATGGTGTTAAAACCAGATCCGATCTTTGCTGCTGTAGAAGATGTTCTGGAGCAACGCGGAGAAGCTGCGGCAACGATGAAACCTCCACGGATCATTCTAATGTGTCCGCAAGGTGAGACGTTTACACAAAAAAAAGCAGAAGAACTTGTGCAGGAAGATCATCTGATTTTTATATGTGGACATTATGAAGGTTACGATGAGCGAATCCGCGAATTTCTCGTAACGGATGAACTATCCATTGGTGATTACGTACTCACTGGTGGGGAGCTACCTGCAATGGTTGCGATTGACAGTATCGTACGTCTTATTCCTGGTGTGCTTGGCAATGAGACAAGTGCCGTAACGGATTCATTCAGTACTGGACTCCTCGAATATCCACACTACACGCGTCCACCTGAGTTTAGGGGCATGAAAGTACCGGATATGCTGTTGTCGGGACATCACCTTAACATTGAGGCGTGGCGCAGGGAACAGTCGTTGCTTCGTACGCTGGAGCGCAGACCGGAGATGTTGGAAACGGCCGACTTGACGGAGAAAGAACGAATTTGGCTGAAAAAAATACGCTCAGATCGTAAACATAGCACAGAGTAAATATACGTATCGTATAAAACACGTTAATATTTTTTAGAGTTCAAAACGGCTGACCTTGATACCCAAGGTTGGCTTTTTTTTGTGTATGTTGAGAAGAAGGTGGATTTTCATTGGTATATTCTATAAAATAGAATTATAATTAATGAAACTTAGTTTCATCAAGTGAAACTAAAGGTGGTGTATGAATGACTTACCGTATGATTGGTCTTGATCATATTCAGCTCGCAGCACCAGAAAGTTGTGAAGCGGAAGCACGTCATTTTTATAATAACGTGTTGGGCTGGACGGAGATTCCTAAACCTGAAATCCTAAGAAAACGGGGTGGTGTATGGTTCGAGTGTGGCAGACACCAAGTTCATATTGGAGTACAAAAAGATTTTGTTCCCGCTACAAAAGCTCATCCGGCATTTCATGTACAGCATTTGGATCAGTTGCGTGATCATCTGATTCATAACCATATTCATATTGTCGATGACGAAGCAAGGGTTGAGGAAGGTGTAAGGCGTTTCTATATAAATGACCCATTTGGTAATCGGCTTGAGTTTTTAGAGTGGGTTTAAATCATTCGTTTAAAAATCGTTTATGGTTGATGTGGACAGTTTTGCAGCTTTGAACTTTTTTGCATAAGTACTAATCAGGGTTGTAAAAAACCGGAATTTTATTTATGGTGAACTCAGTTGGAACTGAATAACAACTGAGGGGGAAGGTTATGAATCATCAACCTTATGAAATCGCCAAAATAGATATTAGCCAAGCCGGAGAACGCTGCAAAATGCTTTTGGGAGATCTGGATGGAGATGGCAGACTTGAAATGTTGCTGGTACAGGCAGATGGAGGCATCGACGATCGGTATGTCCCGCATCAGGTATGCTGTTTGACTGCGTTTGATCTGGAAGGAATATTACTATGGCAGGTGGGAACTCCTGATCCCGATGCAGGTGGTCCAGGCTCAGACTATCCTGCTCAGATCGCAGATTGGGACGGGGATGGAACTAATGAAGTTTTGTGTGTCATGGACAAACAATTTATCGTGTTGGATGGCCGGACCGGAGAGGTCAAAGAAACACATGATCTGCCAGGTGATGAAGCACATGACTGCATTATTCTTGCCAACCTGACAGGTAACCAGCAAAAAATGGACATTATACTGAAAGACCGCTATAGAACGTTATGGGCACTCGACCATGATTTTAATTTGTTATGGAAGCATGAGGGGAATCCAGGACATTTTCCATGGGTATACGATATTGATGGAGACGGGAAGGATGAAGTGATGGCCGGATATGACATGTTGGACCATGATGGGAAGTTATTATGGTCTTGTCATAATCTTGATGATCATGCCGACTGTATATGGTTTGGAGACATTGACGGTGATGGGGAAGTTGAGGTTGTTATCGGGGGCAGTGTTACGGTCATGATGGACCGCTACGGTAATGAGAAGTGGCGTTATGAAGATTCGATTGAATCTCAGCATATTGCACTGGGCCATTTTATTGCTGAAATGGAAGGTTTACAGATTGCAGGTCTGGACCGGATTGTCCGGGGGGATGAGCAGGGTAAGGATGGGATGTTCATGCTGGATAGGGAAGGGAAGGAAATATGGAAAGAAAATCGCACGACCCGTGGCTGGTTAACCATTATAGAGCCTGTATGTAACTGGGATGAAGGTGGACTCGATTATATTTTGGCGTATCGCCGCGGCGGGGATGTGTTGCCTTCTTTGGTAGATGGAAATATGAAAACGGTTACTGAATTTCCAAAAGAGGGATATGCAGTACATGCAGATTTGGTTCAGACTGGACAGGAACAGATTATCATCTATGACACACAGGAAGCGGTGGTTTACTCCAATTCTCCGTTGACATTAACATTAACGGATACAAAAAGAGCCAAGCCACAGCTTAAAAGGCTGTATAACTCGACTCTGTATCCGGGCGGTGAAGTACAAGTCTAGGTTTCACTGGTCATTCTCCGATGAAGGTAGTCCGTTCTGCAGCCTAGATTCGGGTTGAAGCAAGGACGCCAAGTCAGTACCTGTCGTGACCGTCAAACGAGGCAGTTTCATGGGATGATCGCCTGGATGAACAAATCCGGAGCGTACGGTAAAGGCCATACGATATCCATGTTGCTCTAACTTGTAGATCATCTGTGTACTGGTATAACCAAAAGGGTAAGCCAAATAAGGTGTGTCTATTCCGGTTTCCTTCATTTGCTGGATATCATCATCCAGAAGGCTGGTGTCCAGACCGACAGGTACGCTGTTGCCACAGCGCATAAACCCCTTGTGATGCAAGTTGTAGGTATGGCTGTTAAATTCAAATACGTCAGTTGCTGCCTGCATCTCTGGTTTGGAGATGAAACTTTTTTTGGCAGGGTCAAATTCCGAAGGCTGATCTTGGATTTTGCTGCCAATGACAAACAATGAGGCGTGGAAATTATATTTTTGAAGTACAGGGTAGGCTAACGTATAATTGTTCTGGTATCCATCATCAAAGGTAATCACAATAGATTTTTGTGGTAAGGAAATCTTCCCGCTAACATATTGCTCAAGCTGATCCAGTGTAACCGTATGGTAGCCTTCATCATGCAGGTATTTCATATTTTGCTCGAAATCCTCCAGATTAATGATGGATTTATTGCCTGTCTCGTGATTGTTCAGTTTGGGTTCTATGTAATGATACATCAGTACAGGAACTTCTGTAGCGGTACCTTGTTCAATCTTGAAGGTAGAACGATCCAGCACAGATGGGCTAGAGAAGTCAGTGTGTGACAGCTGGAATGCTTTGCGTTTGACTATGTCCCAGGATGTGCAGGCTTTGTGTGACAGTGCATTCGTTGGATGGGTTACGGCATATGCATATAGTGTAATGGAGCATGTAAGTATGGCGAGTAAGACAAGTGTGATCTTTTTCCAATATTTCATGAGTCTTGGGGTTCTCCTTTTAAAGTGATCAATAAGTTATATCATAGACGATATTACTACACGGGAAGTTACAGTATTTTTTCCTGTATCAGGTTGACTTGCAGATGAGAGCGCTGATTTACGATCCATATGGGAGTAATCTGAAGCGAATAGCTGACTTGATAAAACTAACTAGTTCAACGTTCTCTGCTGTCCATTACTATACTTTAGTGGGATAATAGTGAGTTTCAGCGTTGCTGATTGATCAATAGGCATTTTGTTTAATTTCTCTTGTGTTTTGATATGCTGCGTGATACAATAAGTCTGTTATGTGGAATACGGCGGTCCTCTATGGATAATGAAGGAGACAAGGTGATCTCTGGAAGAAGTATGAACGCCTGTACGGAAGGAGGGAGTCATAGATGAATATCGTTCAAGCGATTACACAAGAACAACTTCGTAAGGATATTCCGAGTTTTCGTCCTGGTGACACTTTGAAAGTGCACGTTAAGGTAATCGAGGGAACTCGTGAGCGTATCCAATTGTTCGAAGGTGTTGTGATTAAACGCCGTGGTGGTGGAATCAGTGAGACTTTTACAGTTCGTAAAATTTCTTACGGTGTAGGTGTGGAAAGAGCTTTCCCGCTTCATTCCCCAAAAATCGATAGAATCGAAGTGGCTCGCCGTGGTAAAGTGCGTCGTGCGAAGCTTTATTATCTTCGTGAACTACGCGGTAAAGCAGCGAGAATTAAAGAAATTCGTTAATATAACGGATACCGGGAAGGGCTTGGAGACAAGCCCTTTTCGTTTTTGTCCGGGAAAAGTTGAACCGGAGGTACACTTCCGAGTAAAATGGTATGGCAACACATGTGGGGAATAGTCCGGGAGGCTTGTAAAATCAGTTATTGAAAACATTTGAATTGTGGATTAAATGTACTGTAATGCTTGGTGTAAGATTACATAACTGATGTGAATGTTTTGTATCCATCCCTTGAGTTATTGGAACGATACAGAATGCTGGATGTGTGTACTGCTATAAACATGTACTGTGAAGAGAGGAAGATCTTGAATGGAACAAGAAGTTCAACATGACCGGGGCAATCTTGCCGAAGAGAAAGACAGTCGATCCAAAAAAGCCAAAAATGAGATTGTTGAATGGCTTAAAGCCATTGTTATCGCATTAGTTCTCGTCATTCTGATTCGGTGGTTGCTCTTCAAACCGTTTGTTGTGGACGGACCGTCCATGCAGCCGAACTTTGAAACGGGTGAACGTGTGATTGTCAACGAAATCTTATATGATATCAGAGAACCGAAGCGTGGTGAAGTTATCGTCTTCCACGTACCATCCGAAGGTCGAGACTTCATTAAACGTGTTATTGCTGTAGAAGGTGATACGGTTGAGGTTCAAGGCGATACGGTGATGGTTAACGGCAAAAAGGTTGATGAAACGTATATTCAAGGAGCCATTGATGCTGCAGAAGCAAATGGTGGAACCTATAACGTGAAGAATTTCCCGAATGAGCAATTCCCTGATGGCAAAGTGCCGGCGGGTCATGTGTTTGTCATGGGAGACAATCGTCCAAATAGTACAGACAGCCGTATGATTGGTTATGTTTCGTTAGAAGATATTATTGGTCGTGCAGATGTTATTTTCTGGCCGATCGGTGAGATTAAGTGGATTAACCACTGATATTGAAGTAAATAATGAGGTGAAGACAAGGTGACGATACAATGGTTTCCAGGTCATATGACTCGAGCCAGACGCCAGATTCAGGATAAGTTAAAGCTCATCGACGTGGTCATCGAACTGTTGGATGCCCGTCTGCCTGTCTCCAGCCGTAATCCGATGATTGACGAAATATTGCTGGATAAACCCCGGATGATTTTGTTGAACAAGTCGGATTTGGCAGATGCCAAAGTGACGCAAGAATGGATTGAATATTTCAAAAAAGAAGGAATTACCGCCTTTCCTGTGGATGCCTCGACTGGCACCAATGTTAAAGACATCCCGGTACAGGCAAAGCTTCTTCTGAAAGAAAAAATTGACCGTCAAATTGCTAAAGGGATTAATCCTCGTGCGGTTCGCGGGTTGATCGTAGGGATTCCCAATGTAGGTAAATCCACGCTGATTAACCGACTGGCTGGACGGAGCATTGCGTTAACAGGAGATCGTCCTGGTGTGACGAAGGGGCAACAATGGATTAAGGTAGGCAAAGAAATGGAGCTATTGGATACTCCGGGTATTCTTTGGCCCAAGTTCGAAGATCAGAATGTAGGATATCGTCTTGCCGTAACAGGTGCAATCAAAGAGGAAATTCTGAATGCAGAGGATATCGCCTTTTTTGGAATCAGTTACCTGATGCGTTATTACTGGGACGCTCTGGAAGAGAGATACGGACTTCAGGAGTTCTCCAAGGATGCAGATGATTCAGACAGTGTTATTGCGATTATGGAACAAGTCGGCCGTATCCGTGGTTGTGTTGTGAGCGGTGGACGGATTGATCTGGAAAAGGCATCGCGAGCATTTCTGCGTGAACTGCGAGCGGGTAAAATGGGACGTTTCTCGATGGAAGCCCCCTATTAAAAAAAATGGACTTTACATGATGAAGATCATTATCTTTATCTGTTTATTTCATATATCCAAGTGCCGAAAGAAGCGGCCGTTACCGGATTACCGGGAACGGTCTTTTTTTGTGTATAAAACGGGGGATTGGAGTTGGATTCACGTTCAAAACGATTAAAAATGGAAGAGGATTGAAGAACAGTACGCTTAATGGAATTGACTGAACTATATATCAGGTGATTCTAAATCGTGCTATGATGAATGGTGGTGCAATTTAGATTAGACGAGGTCTGGTATATTCAATTTAAACCATCAAATACCGATAAATGAAGACATCACTATCTTTATTATTGTAAACCTCAAGGAAAAGTTTTGCTGGGTGAGACAGGTTGTACAGAACAAAGACAGAGAATCTACGTCTATATTATACAAAGTTGTAAGTGATACGCATGCTGAAAAAGCGTGGGTAGAGGAGATGAGCGTTATGGTTGAAAATAATGAAGAGATCGGGTTGAATCTACTGGATACCCCGATTGGACCAAAGAAGAAAAAAGAAGCCAGTGAACCGCGGGACCTGCTGCTCTATGAGCGGGAGTATTGGGAGAGTGGATTTGAACGTATTGCTGGTATTGATGAGGTAGGACGGGGCTGTTTGTTTGGGGATGTTGTCGCAGCTGCGGTTATTTTACCGAAGGATCTCGTCTTGGAAGGTGTGAATGACTCCAAGAAATTAACGGAGAAAAAACGTGATGCACTATATGACGTCATTATGGAAAAGGCCCTGGCGGTAGGTATCGGATACGCGGATGCAGAGACGATTGATCGGCTTAATATAAAACAGGCTGCGAGACTTGCGATGAAACGGGCTGTTGAAGCCTTGGGAGAAACTCCTGATTATATGCTGGTGGATGCTGAGAAGGTGGATGTAAATGTACCTCAACTGTCCATCATTAAAGGTGACGCTAATAGTCAATCGATCGCAGCGGCATCTATTATTGCCAAGGTAACGCGAGATCGGCTGTGTAAGGAAGAATGGGATACGTTATATCCGGAATATGGTTTGTCAATACATAAAGGATATGCAACAAAAGTTCATCGGGAGCAAATTATGGCATTGGGGGCAACCCCGATGCATCGGCGCAGTTTTCTGGGCAATCTGCTTGGAGAACAGCATTCGTTGTTTTAACACAGGTTTGAAGGAAGGAGGGGGAGAAATTTGAATATCGGTTCCATGATAAAGGGGTTAATGGGAGATAGTAAGCCCGGCAATGCCAAGCCGCTTGAATTAAAGGAAGGTCAGGTGGTTCGTGGCTCCGTCGTTAGTGTATCCGATGATGGGGGAGAAGCAGTTCTGCAGATTCAAGGTGTGCAGGTGCGCGCCAAGTTGGAGACTCCGCTCCGTCCGGGTGAGACCACGTTGCTTCAAGTGCAGCCTCCAGGTGAAAATGGCATAACGGTAATGAAACCAATGTCGGGAACACTTGCTGAGCTGCCACAAGCTTCGCTGAACAACCTGCTTAAGGATGTAGGACTGCCGGATACAAAAGGGAACCGGGAACTGTTACTTGCCATGCAGCGTAGCGGTTTGCCACTCACGAAGGATAATGTGGCTATGGTCCAGAATATGATGACTGCCAAACCTGCACAGGTCCCTGTGGAAGAATGGGTGCAGGCGACAGGAATTGCTTTTCAGCGTGGTCTTCCAGTTACGGCGGAAACAGTAAAAGGATTACACCAGACGGTGTTTGGCCCCCCTCTGCACCAGTTGTTAAGCGGGTTGGCTGATCAGTTGGAAACGATGTTGACTCAAACAACAGGTAAACCGGTACTGACAGGAGAACAATCTGCTACGTTGAAACCAGCAGTCATGGCTGCTGTACCTGTATCGCCAAATGCAGCTCAGATGGATGAAGGATTGACTGCATCAGGCAATGGTCGCCTGGTGGGCGGGACTGGAACCGGAGCACCAGCTTTGCCAACGCAGCAAGGACAAGCGGCGTTGGCGGGAGCCATATCCATGACGGATGATGGGGCAGAAGATGCAGGTACTATGGGGAAAGGAAACATGCAGGTTGGTGGAGGCGCAGGAAATGCTGAAGCTGCGACGAAGACAGTTGCCAGCAACGTTGAAACGGCTGGCAAAGGTGGTGCGAGTATTCCGTCAGGAACCGGAATACCTGGAGAGAGCCCGCGTGGTGCTGACGCGGGTGGTACAGGTGGGAGCCGCCCGGGTACACCAGGGGCGGCAGCTGAATCTGTGGCTGGCCGTGCAAATGCAAGCCAGCCTGAAGCAGGCGCGGCCGGTCGGGCTGACGGCCGCGCTGAAACGCCTGCTGCTGCAGGGACGCAGTCCGCAGCAGGCCAGGCGGCGCCAGCAGCGCCTACGGCAGCACAGCTGGCGCCCAAGCTGCTGGCGCTGCTGGACGCCCTGCGCAGCGCGTCCATTGCCGCACCGGCACAGCCTGGTGCGGCAGCACAGGCCGCCCCTGCATCGCAGGGCGGCCAGGCGGCTGCGGCTGCCGGAGGCGTGCCGCAGCCGTTGCCAGCCGGCGCTGATGCGCCGCCGGCTGGCGGTAGTGCCGCAGCACCTGCGGGAGCTGCGGCAGTGCACGCGCCTGTCACCCACGAGGGGGACCCGTGGGTGGGGCGCGTGCTGAAGCTGCTCGGTGCGGAGCACGAGCAGCAGGCCGTTCACGGCGCGGCAGCGCAGCCGCGCGTGGGGGATGCGGCGAGTCCGGCAAATGCGGACACGCTGAAGGGCTTGCTGCTGCAGCTTGCCAGCAGCGATGGTGCACCGGCGGCGCTTAAGGATGCCGCTGGACAGGCGGTGCAATATCTGACAGGTCAGCAGTTGTTGCTGACGACAGATCGCAGTGCTACCTTTGCACAGATGCACTGGTTTATTCCGATCACCGGACCGGACGGGGAAGAAACGGCGTCTGTTCAGATTCAGTCACGTCGTGGACCACGTGGAGAGCTGGATGCGTCCAACTGCCGTCTATGGTTTGATCTGGATATGAAAAGTCTTGGGCCAACTCTGGTAGATGTACATGTAGTGAATAACATTGTCAGTCTGCGTGTATTAAATGATCGTGAAGGAATGGGACCGCTCCTGGAAAGCGGAAGAGAGGTAATTCATCAGGCATTGGACAAGCTGGGTTATCAACTGCTTACCTTCAAGGCGGAACCATGGCCTGTAGGTCAGGAACCAGGTGCGGAACGAAAAACGAGGGCCTCGGACTATAGTCCTGAACGATACAAAGGGGTGGACTTGAAGGTATGAAAGACGAGTCGTCACAACCGGATCTGCTCTCCAAAAAGGCGGTTGCCCTAAAATATGTTCCTGGAGAGAGCGAAGCACCTGTTGTTGTAGCCAAGGGGCGCGGCAAAGTGGCAGAAGCCATTCTGGATAAAGCCAGAGAAAACGGTGTGGCTGTTCAGGAGGATGCAGCACTTGTGGAGGTGCTCTCTAAGTTGGATCTGGATGAACAGATTCCAGCTGAACTGTATCAACTGGTCGCGGAAGTGCTAACGTATGTCTACCGTGCAGATCGACTGGCCTCAGGACGAGAGGAAAATGAGTCATGGTAGAACGTAAATTGGGCCAGGGGAAGGATCTGAAGCTCACACGGCAGCAGAAGGGTCGATTAGGTGAAGAGGTTGCCTGTCAATGGTTGCGAGAGAATGATTATCGGATCATTAGACAGAACTGGCGTTGCCGTAGCGGGGAGATTGACATCATTGCTTCCTCCGAGGACCTGATCGTTTTTGTAGAAGTAAGGAGCAGAAGTGGAGCCGCTCAGTACGGTACACCTCAGGAATCGGTTGATATGCGTAAAATGCAGCAGGTGCGCTCCACCGCATCCGTTTATTTGCAAATGACGGGAGAGACGGAACGCCAGATCCGTTTTGATGTAATTGCTGTAATGCTTGATCAAGCGGGAGAGACTGTCTCTGTGAATCATATTGTTAATGCTTTTTAAGAATTACACGAAAAATCATTGCAGTGTTTAAAGATACGATAAGTATCGTTTTGATATGGAAACATAGGTTATTTCAAAGACAAGTTTAATTATGTCCTATCTTTACATTTGATTGAGTTTTGAAATTAGTCATTAAACTAAAGCCGTAGTTCCTCATCATACAGGGACTGCGGCTTTTTTTGATTTAACTATGAAATGATAAAACAGAGGAAACAAGCATCAATAATAAAATCATTGTATTTCAGAAATTTATAGATACAAAATGTATCATTTGTAATAAAATAAAAAAGTTGAAATTTAAAGAGAGGTTGGTGGGATGTATGAAAAAGCTTCAGAATACTTCGAACATCACAGGAAAACGAGCATGGGAGTGTCCTCGGATGGAAGTGTTGGATATCAGTGACACCATGAACGGTGGGCAAGGGATTTGGCAGTATGTTTGGGACGGAGAATTCTGGAAGCTTGAGCTTTTAGTTAGTTAAGAGAGGTTAAGAGAAACGTTAGATCCATAAATATATAGCGAGGTGTAGTGAGAAGATGCATACTAGTATCAAATGGATGATTCGACTAAGTGTACTACCTTTATGTTTCATTTTGTTCGGAATCATGTACCCTGGCGTTTCTTATGCAGCCGATCCGTCTACACAGGCAAAGGTATCAGGCAAAGTTACGGATCCTGAAGGATATCCGATCCAGGATGCAACAATTAAGTATTCCCTTAGATACCAAGGGGAAGAGACTAAAAAAAGCGTGAAGACAGATGGTACTGGAAGTTATTCCATCCTTGAGTATGTTCAGGATTATACGGAGATTAGTTTTATCATTGAAGCAGAGGGCTATGTGACAGACAGGCACCGTAATACCTACTACTTATCAGAAGGGGAACATATTCTGGTTAATTTCGAACTATATGAACCTTCCACGATTGTAGGGTCTGTAACCGATCATACAGGTAAGCCGGTTCCGGATGCTCTTGTCAAAGTAACGGGTGCCCTGGATCGTCCGGTGAAGACAGACCAGCAAGGCAGGTATACCGTTACGGGCATTGATTACGACTATAATCCAAACATTGCAATCTGGATCGATTCTGCCGATTATTTGCTGTATGAACAGGATCGTTTGAATGTTCAGCCTGGAAAAACCTTAATCGTAGATGTTGTTTTGACAGAAGCAGCACACGTCCGGGGGAAAGTTGTAGATGAGGCAGGCAATCCAGTCAGTGGAGCTAAAGTGAATGCCGGAGTCTCGGCAACTACGGATGCTCAAGGCAACTATTTTATTAAGCGTGTGCCAACAGGCGCCAGAATAATAACGGGGGAAGCATCAGGATACTTAAAATCCAGCCTGAACGTTACTCTCGTACAAGGAGATCATAATACGTTTAATATCGTACTTAAGAAAGATGCAGATGTTACACCTCCAGTAACCAAGTACAGATTAGTTCCGATCACAGATATCGTAAACGGGAAGACATATATCAAAGGATTTACATTCAGACTCCAGGCAACGGACGAAGTCAAAGGTTCGGGTGTAAAAACAACACAATATCGAATCAATGGGGGAGAATGGAAGAACTATGAAGGACCCGTCAAGTTTTATGCTCCCGAGGTCAAGGTGGTAGAGTACTTCAGTACAGATGTTGCAGGAAATCAGGAGAAGTACAACAAAATGGATTTTGTTAAAGGGACATTTGAAGGTGCTGGTGCATACTGATTCAATCATTAACGTGATCGTAATATCGTAATGATGCAAGATTACGAGTTCAAATGGACGGCTCCGACTTGATGATCGCCATTAGTGGATCAGGATTCGGCGTCGTTTTTATCATTCTCAGCGCATGTATTTTTGGTAGTTGTGGCGCCATCCCTTTGAATCTCCTGAGCAGAAGGGTGTATAATCAAGGATGTAATCTGGCGTTTTAATCTTTTAATTTGTTATAAACGAATTGTTCAAGACCGTAAGCCATTGTTACGGTTCCGAATCATAATTATAAAAAGGGAGGTACGGCCGATGAGTAAAGCTACGAAAACAACAAATGAAGTCAGAGAGGCGATTCAAAATCGTCGCACAGTGAAAAAATTTAAAAAAGAAGCTGTTCCTACACAGCAAATCATAGAGTTGCTGGACACCGCAGTCTGGGCTCCTAACCATAAACTGCGTGAACCTTGGAGATTTTTATTGTTTACCGGGAATGGGCGGAAGAAACTGGCTGAGGCTATTGACGCAGAAATGGGAGAAGACAATAAATTCTCAGCCAATATTATGCAAGTCCCAGCCGTTATGCTTGTTGTTTTGGAGGAAGATCCAAGACAGAATATTTGGGACGAAGACTTCGCTGCAGTAAGTGCGTTGGTTCAGAACTTTATGCTTGCAGCCTGGAGTGAAGATATTGGTACGTTCTGGGTGACCAAGCCATTTTTGTACGCTCCCAAATTCCGCAAACCGCTTGGAATAGAGGCGGGTGAGAAGATTATAGGCATGGTTTATATGGGATATCCTGATGTTATTCCTTCTGCCAAAGAACGTACACCTGCGAAGGACAAACTGACTCTTTTTGAATAATGGATGATTGTAATACGCAGCTTCACATGCCCTATCAGTTTCAAATAAATTGACGTACAAGTACCTTTCTTTACAAAAGAGAGGCCTTGTACGTTTTTTCGTCATGTGGACATATCCGTATATTAAAACCTGCACAATACATCCGTCTTGACCGCGCTCTTCAGTCTACAGGTTGATGATGACCCTGTCGTTATCTTTTGGTATGTAAACCTGTTCTTCCTTCATATGCTTCTCAAAATAAATTAAGATCCAACTGACGATACTGTATGGCTTCAGCCACGTGTGCTGTCACAATCTCACCCTCATGGTCCAGATCGGCAATGGTCTGTGCCATTTTGATAATTCGATCATGTGCACGCATGCTCAGGTTTAATGTTTGCAGCGTTTGCTCTAACAGTTGCTCTGCCTCTTGAGGGAGATGGATCGTTTTTCGTAAAAGCGTGCCCGAAAGCTGGCTATTCCAACGAACCGAACTTTGGGCATAACGTGTAGCCTGAATTTGATGCGCATGAATGACTTTTGCCTGCATTTCTTCAGAGGAAGGGGAAACAGCAGACTTGCGCCACTCGCCTGGTAGAGGAACCTCAACCTGAAGATCAATGCGGTCCAGCAATGGTCCTGAAATTTTGGCGCGGTACGCGGCAACACGTGCTGGACTACATATGCAGCGCTGCTCTTCCGAATGAGCGGATAAATAACCGCAGGGACAGGGATTCATGGAACATGCAAGCATGAACTGGGCCGGAAAGGTGAATGCAGCACGAGCCCGGCTAATTGTCACTGTGCGATCCTCTAACGGCTGTCTTAATACCTCCAGCACTTGGCGCTGGAATTCAGGTAATTCATCCAGAAACAATATGCCCCGGTGGGCAAGGCTCACTTCACCCGGTTTTGGGATACCGCCGCCTCCAATCAGACCGGAGGTGGATATCGTGTGGTGAGGGGAGCGAAAAGGTCTGTCTGCAATGAGGCCATGAGGCGCTTCTTTTAACTTGCCTGCGGCACTTAATACTTTGGTTACTTCTAACGCTTCATCTTCTGACAAAGGCGGAAGGATGGTAGGCAAACGTTTGATTAACATCGTTTTGCCCGTGCCTGGCGGTCCAACGAGCAGTATATTATGCATGCCTGCTGCAGCAATCATAAGCGCGCGTTTTACATGATGCTGCCCCAGAACATCACTATAGTCATCTGCCAATAATGGTGTTTGACTCGACTTTTTATCCGCCATCTTGTGAGTATTATCTGTTACAGGAGCAACGAGGTGAGCATAATTTTTCAACACGACTGGTCCTGCATTCGAATGATTTGGTATTCCCACTGAACTGGCGGATTGATCTGGGTTTTCCGGAGTTATATCCTGCAAATGACGAATGCCAAACACCTGGATACCTCGAATCAATGACGCTTCCTCCACGTTATCCAAAGGCAGGAGCATGGACGTAAAGCCTTGTCGTTTGGCCAGATCCACCATGGATAAAATGCCAGGCACGGACCTGACCGAGCCGTCCAATGCCAGTTCGCCAACCACGAGTGTCCGTTCCTGGGGAGGAAGGACAAGCTGGCCGCTTGTCATAAGTAAACCCATAGCAATGGCTAGATCAAAGGAAGATCCCTCCTTGCGCAAATCAGCGGGGGCCAGATTGATTGTGATCCGCTGTAACGGATACTGATATCCGCAGTTTTTAATCGCTGCCCGAACACGTTCAACGGCCTCCCGAATGGCTGAATCCGGTAAGCCGATGATGGATGTCTGTGGCAGACCATTGGATAAATCGGTTTCCACTTCGATCAGAACACCATCAATTCCGTACAAACACGCACTGTGCAATTTCCCGTACATGACAAAGAAACACCTCACTCGATTCTTGACTCCGCATAACACGGGCCAGTCTACGAATTAAGGTGCTTCCTCAGCTTCTACTAAGCATTTTATATAAAAGGAATCATGGAGTCAACCTGTCCATATCATTGCTGTAGTCATTATTCCTGATCCCTGAATTTTAATTCTGGAAGGAAATCATTAAATAGCCTTGGTGAAAATGGTCTACACATAAACTTTCATTATGATTATCAATTGGGCTCGAGAAAACATGAATCTATTCCATGGCCCTTATGTATTATTTTTAATGAATTATGAGAGTGCACTTGCTGGTCCTCGATATCTATTATATTTTACACAATCTAATTTAACATAATTAAATTGAATAGTAAAATCATTTGTGCTCAATTATTCTGTTTTTTTTCTAATTTGTGATAAGATAGATTTATAGTTCCTTTTTATAAGGAATAGAATGCACAATAGGCAGGTGAGAAAGACATATGCAGACTGACAGTTTGAAGCTGGATAACCAATTATGCTTTGCCATATATGCTTGTTCACGTGAGATTACGAAGATGTACCAGCCTTATTTAGAGGTACTTGGCGTAACATACTCCCAGTATTTGGTGTTGATGGTATTGTGGGAGCGTGAAGAATGTACGGTTAAAGAGATCGGGGAGGCGCTCTATCTCGATTCGGGAACATTGACACCACTTCTCAAACGGTTGCAGTCAGCAGGACTTATTAATCGCGAACGCTCGGCTCAGGATGAACGAAAAGTATTAATTACATTAACCGACTCCGGCCGTGAGTTGCGAAACAAGGCATTGTCCATACCTGCAGCCATTCAGGGAGACGCGTGTTTGAACAGTACAGAGTTTGAATCTTTGCTGGGTCAGTTCAAAGGGTTGCTGGAAAAAGTTCACGAAACCAACACTAACGCAGCCAAAAAATAAAGTGTAGTTTTATATCAGGAAACCTTAGCTTATAGCTAAGGTTTTTTCCATATATACCCAAGCATTCACAATATGGGATCATACCCATATCAAAATACTGTCTATTAACCATTAATTTTTTAAGGAAAGCGTTTTAAAAACGTGTTACAATGAATTGGGTTTAAGTGAAAATAGTCAACATTTGTCTTTTGTTAGTCTACCAACCCGCCTTGTTGCAGTCATGTTGATAGGAGGATTCGAGAATGAATATCCATGAATATCAAGGAAAAGAAGTACTGAAACAGTATGGAGTTACCGTTCCAAACGGAAAGGTTGCTTATACAGTCGATGAAGCGGTTGCGGCCGCAGAGGCACTGGGCAGTCCGGTGACTGTTGTTAAAGCGCAAATTCACGCAGGTGGCCGGGGTAAAGCCGGCGGCGTAAAAGTGGCGAAGAGTACGGATGAAGTTCGTGCCTATGCTTCCGAAATTCTGGGTAAAGTATTGGTAACACACCAGACTGGACCAGAAGGCAAAGAAGTGAAACGTCTTCTGATTGAAGAAGGATGCGATATCCGCAAAGAGTATTATGTGGGTGTTGTTGTGGACCGTGCCACAGGCCGTGTAGTAATGATGGCTTCCGAAGAAGGCGGTACCGAGATTGAAGAAGTAGCTGAAGCTACACCTGAGAAAATTTTCAAAGAAATTATTGACCCTGCTATTGGATTGCAAGTGTTCCAGGCTCGTAAACTGGCTTACAGTATTCAAATCCCGAATGAACTGGTGAACAAAGCCGTGAAGTTCATGCTTGCACTGTACACTGCATTTGTCGAAAAAGATTGCTCTATTGCCGAGATCAATCCTCTCGTTGTTACCGGAGATGGAAACGTTATCGCTCTAGATGCGAAATTGAACTTTGACTCCAACGCCCTGTTCCGTCACAAAGACATTTTGGAACTCCGTGATCTGGACGAAGAGGATGAAAAAGAAATCGAAGCTTCCAAATACGACCTCAGCTACATAGCACTTGATGGCAACATCGGCTGTATGGTCAATGGTGCGGGACTTGCGATGGCAACGATGGATATTATCAAATACTACGGTGGAGACCCCGCCAACTTCCTTGACGTTGGGGGCGGTGCTACAACGGAGAAGGTGACCGAGGCATTCAAGATTATCTTGTCCGATGCCAAAGTAGCTGGGATCTTTGTTAACATTTTCGGTGGCATCATGCGCTGTGATGTTATCGCCAATGGTGTTGTTGAAGCCGCGAAGCAGCTTGGCCTGACCAAACCGCTGGTTGTTCGTCTTGAAGGAACTAACGTGGAGCTTGGCAAACGTATTCTGGGTGAATCTGGCCTGAATATTGTTCCCGCTGATTCCATGGCCGATGGTGCACAGAAAATTGTTGCCCTCGTAAAATAAGTTCATTCCTTAGTACCGGAGCTGTCCGGGAATTGAAAAATAACCGTAAGGATGTGAAGCAACGTGAGTATTTTGATCGATAAAAATACAAAAGTCATTACGCAAGGCATTACGGGTTCAACGGGAATGTTCCACACGAAGGGCGCATTGGACTACGGAACCCAGATGGTAGGCGGAGTTACACCGGGTAAAGGCGGAACGAATGTGGATATCACGTTGGAAGACGGCACAGTAGCCAGTCTGCCGGTGTTCAACACGGTGCAGGAAGCGAAGGAAGCCACAGGCGCAACAGCGAGCGTCATTTACGTTCCTCCGGCATTTGCAGCAGATTCCATTATGGAAGCTGTTGACGCAGAGCTGGACCTCGTCATCTGTATTACAGAAGGTATTCCGGTTCTTGATATGATCAAGGTTGACCGCTTCATGGAAGGTAAAAATACTGTCCTGATCGGACCGAACTGTCCAGGTGTCATTACACCGGGCGAATGTAAAATCGGTATCATGCCTGGTTATATCCACATGGCAGGACATGTTGGCGTTGTTTCCCGTAGTGGAACACTTACCTATGAAGCCGTTCATCAACTGACGACGCGTGGTATTGGACAATCTTCTGCTGTAGGAATCGGGGGAGACCCTGTAAAAGGTTCTGAGTTCATTGATATCCTCAAACGATTCAATGAAGATCCACAGACTCATGCAGTCATCATGATTGGTGAGATTGGGGGTACAGCTGAAGAGGATGCCGCAGATTGGGTTCGTGAAAACATGACCAAACCGGTTGTTGGATTTATCGGTGGCGTAACAGCGCCTCCAGGCAAACGGATGGGCCATGCTGGCGCTATTATCTCTGGCGGTAAAGGTACAGCCAAAGAGAAAATTGCGAAGCTGGAATCTTGTGGTATCAAAGTAGCGCCAACACCTGCTGAGATGGGCTCCACTTTGGTGAGTGTACTTGAAGAGCGCGGTATTTTGAATTTGTGCACGACACATTAATTCTTTTTCGTTATAATAGAAGAAACGGCTCGGAAATGAACCATTTCTGCTAGACCGACTATTATGTATACGGAAAAGGTAAGCAACCTTTTGTCCTTGAACAGGGCGAAGGGTTGCTTTTTTGCGTTTTTTTACGGGGGAAAAGGGGAGAAGTTACTTCTCATCTTCGTAAACGCTTGCAATCCGTGACTACATAACACACAATATGAGGGAAGATTCTCTTCCCGCTCTGGGAGGTTTATGGTATGGAAGAACGATGGATCTTGTTTGGGTTGCATGAGATGGAAGGTGTAGGCAAGAAAACAATCTCGAAACTAGTTCAAGGACAACATCAATTGTCGGATCTCTTGAATTATGAGGAAGGTGACTGGACTGCGGCAGGTTTGCGCAAAGATCAGGCTGCCCGTCTGGCTAGTCGATTTAACCATAACTGGATTGAGTCTAAAAGAGAACACGTTTACAATCAGGGGATAGAGGTTATTACTTATCTGGATCAGAATTATCCCATATTAATGAAGGAAACCGTTCAGCCACCTTGGGTAATGTACGGTCGGGGAGATATTAGTTTGTTACACGCCCCTTCAATTGCGATGGTGGGTACTCGTATGCCGACCGTGTATGGACGCAAAGTTGGTGAGAAGCTGGCAGAACAATTATGCACTGCGGGACTGACGATTGTAAGTGGGCTTGCCCGCGGTATTGATAGTGTATGTCATGAATCCGTATTACGTGCCAAAGGAAAAACGATTGCCGTATTCGGAACAGGGATTGATCATATATACCCGCCCGAAAATACAAGCCTCGCCGAGCGAATCGCGGAGACGGGTCTGCTTTTGTCGGAATATCCTCCAGGTACGAGAGCACGCCAGGGGTTATTTCCGGAACGGAATCGAATCATTGCCGGCCTGACGCTGGGAACATTGGTTGTTGAGGCCGACATTCGCAGTGGTTCACTCATCACAGCAGATGCTGCGCTTGAATCAGGCAGGGACGTATTCGCAGTGCCTGGACCCATTACATCACCGAAGAGTCGGGGGGCACACAATCTAATCCGTCAAGGAGCCAAATTGGTCACTTGTGCAGCAGATATATTGGAAGAGTATCGTTTGGGCTTGCCAAATGCAGATCAACTTCCTTACAATAGAGGACGTTCGACCGAAACAACCGAGCCTTCTGGGCAAGGGATATTCGCTGAGGTTAAGCTCTCTCCAGATGAACAACGTGTGATTTATCTGTTGGAACAGGAGGAGCAATCACTGGATCAACTGGTTGAACAGCTAGGTTGGGATTTTGGACATTTGCATTCAGTTCTGTTATCTTTAATCATAAAAAAGCAGATTAGCCAATTACCAGGCACCAAATATGCGAGGGTCTGACGATGCTGCAACCTATGTAGCGTGTGGAAATATATAATTAGCTGAAGTTAAACTATGCATAAGCATACAGAAACAGTTACATGACAGTTTCATGACTGAGAGGAGGATGAACCTATGGCGGATGCACTCGTAATCGTGGAGTCGCCCTCAAAGGCGAAGACGATAGGCAAATATTTAGGCAGCAAGTTCATCGTGAAAGCTTCGATGGGACATGTTCGCGATTTGCCAAAGAGTCAGATCGGCGTTGAGGTGGAGAATGATTTTAATCCGAAATATATTACGATCCGCGGCAAAGGTTCAATTTTGAAAGAACTGAAGGATGCACGAAAGAAAGTGAAAAAAGTGTATCTCGCAGCTGACCCGGATCGCGAAGGCGAGGCTATTGCATGGCATTTGGCCCATGCTCTTGAATTGGACGAAACGGCAGATTGCCGGGTAGTATTTAATGAAATTACTAAACAGGCGGTCAAAGATGCGTTCAAAACGCCGCGGAAAATCAATATGGATCTGGTTAACGCGCAGCAGGCAAGACGTATTCTGGATCGGCTTGTTGGATATAAAATCAGTCCATTATTATGGAAAAAAGTTAAAAAAGGTTTGTCTGCCGGCCGGGTTCAGTCCGTAGCTGTGAAAATCATTCTAGATCGTGAAAATGAAATTGATGATTTTGAGCCGGAAGAATATTGGAGCATTACCGCCAAACTGACAGCAGATGGCAATCCGTTTGAAGCCAAGTTTCATAAATTGAACGGGGCCAAAACAGAGCTGGCTAGTGAAGCGGAAGTGCAAGCGATCTTGAAACAGATCGAAGGTGCAGACTTTACGATTAAGGAAGTGAAAGAGAAAGAACGGAGCCGTAACCCTTCCGCCCCTTTTACGACGAGTTCTTTGCAACAGGAAGCGGCTCGTAAATTGAATTTCAGAGCTTCCAAGACGATGTCGGTTGCCCAACAACTATATGAAGGTGTAGACCTTGGAAAAGAAGGCACAGTAGGTCTCATCACGTATATGCGTACGGACTCCACACGAATTGCGGCATCTGCACAAGAAGAAGCCAAAGAATATATCGTTGGGAAGTATGGGGAAGCATTTGCACCAGAAACACCACGAAATTATTCCAAAAAAGCAGCGAATGCTCAGGATGCGCATGAAGCGATACGCCCAACTTCCATTCTGCGTGATCCCGATTCAATCAAGTCATTCATGAGTCGCGATCAGTTCCGGTTGTATAAACTGGTGTGGGAACGTTTTGTAGCAAGTCAGATGTCTTCAGCTATCCTGGATACACTCTCTGTAGATATTGCTGCGGGGGACACGATTTTCCGTGCAGCAGGTTCTAAAGTGCGTTTCCAAGGTTTCATGAAGGTATATGTTGAAGGAAACGACGATGGCACAACCGATGAAGATCGTCTGCTGCCTCCGTTGAAAAGTGGAGATGTGCTTGAGAAACAGGAGATAGAGCCAAAACAGCATTTTACACAACCGCCACCGCGATATACGGAGGCAAGGTTGGTTAAGACGCTTGAGGAGTTGGGTATAGGGCGTCCGAGTACATATGCGCCAACGCTGGAGACCATTCAGAAGCGCGGATATGTTGCGATAGAGGAAAAGAAATTCATGCCGACCGAACTGGGTGAACTGGTCATTGAACAGATGGAAGAGTTCTTCCCGGAAATTCTGAATGTTGAATTTACCGCAAACATGGAAGGTGATCTGGACCATGTGGAAGAAGGTTCGGAGGATTGGGTCAAAGTACTCGCAGAATTCTACGAATCTTTTGAGAAACGGCTTGAGTTTGCGGAAGAAGAAATGAAAGAAATCGAGATTGAAGATGAAGTATCGGATGAGATCTGTGAGAAGTGCGGCAAACCGCTAGTTTATAAACTCGGACGTTTTGGCAAGTTTCTCGCGTGCTCTGGCTTCCCTGATTGCCGGAATACCAAACCGATTATCAAGGACATCGGCGTAACTTGTCCGAAATGTAAGGAAGGTCATGTTGTTGAGCGTCGTAGCAAAAAGGGACGCATTTTTTACGGTTGTGACAAGTATCCTGAATGTGATTTTGTCTCATGGGATAGACCTTCAGCCAAACCATGTCCAAGTTGCGGATCGTTAATGATTGAAAAGCGGAACAAAAAGGGAGCACGATTGCAGTGTACTTCATGTGATCATCAGGAGCCGGTGGATGAACCGGATGACGAATCAGCAGATTAGTATATATGTGAATCAATTATAGTGAATTATGAAATTGCTTTATGGGGGTAAATGATTTTGACGAATGAACAACAAGTAACCGTTATTGGTGCCGGGCTGGCAGGAACAGAAGCGGCCTGGCAGATTGCAAGTCGCGGCGTACGCGTAAAATTATACGAGATGAGACCTGTTGTGAAAACGCCAGCTCATCATACAGATAAATTTGCAGAGCTGGTATGTAGCAACTCGCTCCGTGCGAATGGATTGACAAATGCAGTGGGTGTGTTAAAAGAAGAAATGAGAATGCTCAATTCTCTTGTATTGTCAGCAGCAGACAAACATGCAGTTCCCGCAGGCGGGGCGCTTGCTGTGGACCGGGATGGATTTTCAGGTGAGATTACATCCACGTTGCACCAGCATCCGCTCATCGAAGTGGTGAATGAGGAACTAACGTCTCTGCCGGAAGATGGCATCGTTGTTGTTGCAACCGGGCCGCTGACATCACCCGCATTGTCTGAGCAAATCAAGGCACTAATGGGAGAAGAGTATTTCTACTTCTATGATGCAGCTGCTCCGATTATCGAAAAAGATTCCATTGATATGAACAAAGTATATCTGGCTTCCCGGTATGATAAGGGTGAAGCGGCATATCTGAACTGTCCGATGACAGAAGAAGAGTTTGATGTCTTCTATGAAGCTCTTATTACTGCTGAAGTCGCTCAATTGAAAGAGTTTGAGAAAGAAATCTACTTTGAAGGTTGTATGCCAATCGAAGTGATGATGAAACGCGGAAAACAGACGGCTCTGTTTGGTCCCATGAAACCGGTAGGTCTGGTTAACCCGCATACAGGAGAGCTGCCACATGCAGTTGTTCAGCTTAGACAGGACAATGCAGCGGGAACCCTGTATAACCTGGTGGGCTTCCAGACGCATCTGAAATGGGGAGAACAAAAACGTGTCTTTTCCCTTATCCCGGGACTTGAAAATGCTGAGTTTGTCCGTTATGGTGTAATGCACCGTAATACATTTATTAATTCTCCTAAACTTCTTCTTCCGACGTATCAGTTTAAAGAGCGTCCAAACCTGTTCTTTGCAGGTCAGATGACGGGTGTGGAAGGATATGTGGAATCTGCTGCATCTGGGCTTATTGCCGGCATGAATGCAGCCAAAGCAGCGCTTGGGCAGGAACTGGTGGTATTGCCGGTAGAAACAACACTTGGCAGTATGGCTCAGTATATTACAACTGCTGACTTCAAGCACTTCCAACCAATGAACGCAAACTTTGGTTTGTTGCCGAAGCTTGAAACAAAAATCCGTAACAAAAAAGAAAAAAATGAAGCTCTTGCACAGCGTGCACTGGATGGCATCACTAGTTTTGCTGCGGCAGAAGGTCTAACTGTTCCAGAACGCGTATAAATTATTCGTGGGAGGAGGCTGATATCATGGATATGTCATTTCATGCTACAACGATCTGTGCTGTTCGTCATAATGGTAAGGCAGCAATCGCCGGAGATGGTCAGGTGACCATGGGGCAAAGTGTTGTGATGAAAAATACAGCCAAGAAGGTAAGACGTTTGTACCGTGGACAGGTTGTGGCTGGCTTTGCTGGTTCTGTGGCGGATGCGATCACCTTGTTTGAGAAATTCGAAGGTAAACTGGAGGAGCACCATGGTAACTTACAACGTGCTGCTGTGGAGCTTGCCAAGGATTGGCGTCAGGATCGGATCTTGCGTAAGCTTGAGGCACTGTTGATTGTGATGGACACATCGGGTATGTTGCTCATTTCAGGCGGCGGAGAGATTATTGAACCGGATGATGACGTTATTGCTATCGGATCAGGTGGGAACTTTGCCTTATCTGCTGCGCGTGCGTTAAAACGTCATGCTGTGAATCTGGAGGCGAAAGACATTGCACGTGAATCACTTCAGATTGCCTCGGAGCTATGTGTATATACCAACAGTAATATTATTGTAGAAGAGTTATAAGCCAAAGAAATCTCCCGTAGTGGAGCATGATTCTGTAATCTGCTCCAGGACGTCTAGGGGATTCTTTGTCCTTGTTAGGTAAAATTAATTCAACATACTGGTAGGAGGGAAGCAATATGAATACTCAAGCGCTAACACCGAGACAGATTGTTGCAGAGCTTGACAAGTATATTGTAGGTCAAAAGAAAGCGAAAAAATCGGTAGCTGTAGCCCTTCGTAATCGTTATCGGCGTAGCCTTTTGCCTGAGCATACTCAGGACGACATTGTACCTAAAAATATCCTGATGATTGGACCTACCGGTGTGGGTAAAACGGAAATCGCCCGTCGCCTCGCTAAACTGGTAGGTGCACCATTTGTGAAAGTCGAAGCTACCAAGTTCACTGAAGTAGGTTATGTCGGTCGTGACGTTGAATCGATGGTGCGAGATCTGATTGAGACATCACTGCGGATGGTGAAGCTGGAGCGGACTGAAAAAGTGAAGGACAAAGCTGAAGAAGCTGCCAATGAACGAATTGTACATATTTTGGCGCCTTCACAGTCCAAGTCCAAGAATCAGCGCAATCCTTTCGAGATGATCTTTGGTAATAATGGGAACAATGCTCAGGAACAGGATGATCCGGAACCCGATACAGGAGTTGCGGAGCGTCGACGCAAGATCAAGTTTGATCTGTTATCTGGCAAGTTGGAGGATGACATCATTGAAATTGATGTCGAAGACACTGCACCTAACATGATGGATATGTTTGCTGGTCAAGGCAATGATCAGATGGGCATGAACATGCAGGAGATGTTTGGCAGCCTGTTGCCTCGTCGTACGAAAAAACGTAAGCTTGCTATTAAAGAAGCACGCAAAGTGTTGACCCAGGAAGAAGCAGGGAAATTGATTGACATGGATGATGTTACCCAGGAATCTATTCGCCGGGCGGAGCAGACAGGTATCATATTCATTGATGAAATTGACAAGGTTGCCAGTCAAGGACGCGGTAGCGGACCCGATGTATCCCGAGAAGGCGTTCAACGGGACATTCTGCCTATTGTCGAAGGTTCTACGGTGATGACGAAATATGGCCCTGTCAAAACGGACTATATTTTGTTTATGGCAGCAGGTGCATTCCACGTCGCCAAGCCCTCAGATCTGATTCCCGAGCTTCAAGGACGCTTCCCAATTCGTGTGGAACTAAGCAGTCTGACACTGGAGGAGTTTGTATCCATTCTGACTGAACCGCAAAATGCACTGACCAAGCAGTATGTTGATCTGCTGCGCACCGAGAATATTGAGATTGAGTTCTCGGATGAGGCCATTCGCGAGATTGCCAAATTGGCCGAATCCGTGAATCAAAATACAGAGAATATAGGTGCTCGTCGTTTGCATACGATTCTTGAAAAGCTTTTGGAGGATTTATCCTTTGAGGCACCTGAGCTTACACTGGAACGTATGGTGATTACTCCGGAGTATGTCCGGGAGAAATTGAATGATATTGCGATGGATCGTGATTTGAGTCAGTATATCCTGTAACATGGTTCTAAGAATGGAATTGTTAAAATGATGTTATAACTAAACGGTATGCACGAGAGTAGAGAACATGTGAGTCAACAAAGGTTAACAATCCTTTAGCGAAGCACAAGGACTCATACTGGAGGCATATCGTTTATTTTTGTTTCCATCTAATGGATTCCGATGATACAACCGATAAAAGATGTGTGGAGGGTAAACGAATCGACAAACCTAGGACTTGTGCCGCATGTAGAAGGAGTTAAAACCTATCGGAGTAGTAGTTGTGTCTTGTTTTAATATCCAGTGATTACCATTAAAAGAATTTTCCTTATTCCAAGTCTGGTTATCGGTTTAGTCGATAGATTGGTAAATCTTGCGTAAATGCGCAAAAAGATAAATTATAGAAAAGTGTTAAGTCACTAATTATTTTCTTGAAATTAAAATGTACAGACCCCACTCAATTGTTAAGAAAGTGTTGTGTGGAAAAGGCAAGTTTTCTTAATCCTTGAAAGGTAGCTTGTCAATTGATTAATATACAGCTTTGTATGCATACCTACCATATGGTCCATAAACCCTTAGTATAACGGCAAAAAATTCTAATATTATCAACGATGAAATATTCGGAAATATACATAATTACGGGCTTTATACACTCATGTTTAGACTCGGAAGTTTTTTTTATTTTTAAAAATGTTAAGAACAATAAAGGAGAGTATTAACAGAGTTTTGTTTTGGGCCTGAACATTTACGAAAAAATTCATAATTTGCAGAAAATACACAAAAAGCCCTGTCTTTCAGAAAAGATAGGGCTTTTTTCTTATTGTAATATATCCCAAACTCGAAGAAACTTATGTTATACGACAACATCAGAGTTAATTCTACTTAAGTCCTAGAAAACCGTGTAAAGACGAATGTTTTTGTCGAAAAAACATAAGTGTTTTCAAGGGAAAAGATTCAATCATTTTCCATAACTTCTAAAGAGAGGAGGGGGATTGTGAATCTTTTAAACGATATCAGCTTTAGAAGATTGCAAGGTGCACTCGATGCGTCCAATATCAGACAAGGAACGCTTGCTGACAACATCGCGAATGCCGATACCCCGTATTTCAAGCGCTCGGACGTTTCTTTTGAAGAAATGTTGCAAGGGCAAATGAATGGAGATATGCCTGTTCTTAAAGGTAAAGTAACTGATGCAAGGCATTTTGTCATAGGTCCTTCCTCTTCCATACCAACGCCAGTAGTTAATATGGACCAGTCAACGTCCATGAATAACAACCAGAATAATGTCGATATCGACAGAGAAATGAGTCTTCTGGCGGAGAATCAGTTGCGTTATAACGCTTATATTCAGCAAGTGAACGAACAAATCAAAATGATGCGTGTTGGCGTGGAAGGGAGATAACTTAAATTGAACATTAGTAATAGCTTTAGTATTAGTAGCTCAGCACTTACAGCCCAACGGTTGCGGATGGACGTTATATCTTCCAACATTGCCAACGCAGAGACAACGCGCGCGAGCGTATCCAATGGTGAAGCGGTTCCTTACAAACGTAAAATGGTCGTACTAGAGCCGAATAAAACATCATTCGGTACGATGCTTCAAAATCAGATGAGAGGTAGCGGCTCAGGAGACGGTGTCAGAGTAACCGAGATTCGCGAGGATCAGTCACCATTGAAGCCTGTGTATGACCCTACTCATCCAGATGCCAACGCAGAAGGATATGTATTTATGCCTAATGTGGATATCGCGAAAGAAATGGTCGACATGATCTCTGCCTCGCGTTCCTATGAAGCAAACGTAACAGCATTGAATTCAACCAAAGCGATGATCTCCAAAGCTTTGGAGATTGGAAGATAATTTGCTTTGAAATAAAAATAAGAAATATATAAACCAGGGATGAAGGGGAGGGACATTAATGATTCAGAACAACATGTTTAGCACACAGGGTATACAACCGCTACAGATGAAGAGCGCAACCGAAAGCAAGCCTTCTACACCAGCCGAAACCATTCAGAGCTTCGGTACATACTTACAGAATGCATTAGGGTCCGTCGCAGCACAGGAGACTCAATCGCATGAAATGTCCAATCAGTTTTTGGTCGGCAAAGCGAATGTGGATCAGGTGTTGATTGCTTCAGAACAGGCCTTGTTAAGCCTGCAACTCACAACTCAAGTCCGAAACAAAGTGGTCGAAGCATATCAGGAAGTTATGCGAACGCAATTATAAAATAACCTATTTGCGCTTCGATGATAGCGCTGATCATTACAACAAAGCAGCTGCGATGCTGCTCCTGATCGTCAACCTATGGACCGGCTGGGGTTGAGTAAGGACAGACTAAGCAAAGTTTCGGATGGGGTGACAGAGTGAATGAGAGAATCGCCCAGTACAGGGATAAGGCATCCCAGTATTGGAATAGTTTTAGCAAAAAGCAAAAAGTATTATTTATATCCACCTTCCTGTTTCTGATTTTGGCTGCAGTTGTGCTCACGATGCAATTGTCCAAGACCGAATATGAAGTTGCTTTTACAGATTTGAATGCAAGTGATTCAGCGGGCGTTATCAGTTATCTCGATTCATCCAGTATTCCATACAAATTAAGTTCAGATGGCAAGACCATATCCGTACCGAGTACAAGTGTTGCAATTGCAAAGGTGAATGTCGGATCACAAGGAATTATTCAGAATGGTTCATTAGGGTATAAGTCATTCGAGGAGTCATCATCCCCGATCGGGATGACGGATAAAGAGTTTGATGTAAAGTACAACAACGCTATAAACGGAGAAGTTGAACAGTTACTTCAGCGGATGCAAGGGATACAGGATGCTAAAGTACTCGTTAATATGCCGAAAGATAACATTTTTGCTGGTTTAGAAGAACAAGACAAAGCATCAGCATCGGTAGCTCTCCAGTTTAAACCGGGTTATCACCCAAATCAGGCAGCGGTAGATGGCTACTTTAACTTGGTTAAGACTGCAATTCCTAACCTGCCTATTGAGAACATCACAATTACGAACACGGATGAAGCAGAATTGATTCCAACTGCCCGAGGTGGCAGTGGCGGGTTGTCTTCCGAAGTTCAAGAAAACATGGCATTACAGAAAAAGTTTGAAAACGATGTCCGCAATAACGTAAAACAATTTCTTTCCCAGATTGTGGGCGAAGACAAAGTTAATGTTTTGGTAGCATCCAAGCTTAATTTTGACAAAGAAACACGTAAGGAAAATCTCGTCACACCTGTTGATGTAGAGAATATGAAAGGCATCGAGATTAGTGTGCAGGAGATTCAAAAGAGCTACACCGGGGCGAGCAACCCAACAGGTGGTGTTGCTGGCACAGGACAAGAGGAAGTTCCAGGTTACCCATCATCTGATGCAACAGGTAACTCCACCTCAGAAGAATCATCAAGCACTATTAACTACGATGTTAATCGAATTGCCAAGGATATTATCTCCAGTCCGTATACTGTAAAAGATTTAACCATTAACGTTGCAGTTGAACCACCGGATGGACAAACAGAATTGCAGGGACCGGTTCAAGATGCGATTGAAAACATTCTGGTTAACATTGTTCGCGCTTCATTGGCAGACTCGGGTACTGTAATAAGTGACGCTGATCTTACAAAAAAAGTTTCAGTCATGTCACAAGGGTTCCAGGCTGCATCGACAGCAAATACAGGCTTCCAGTTGTCCCCAACCATGATGTGGGGCGGAGGCGCACTCATAGCGGCATTGATCGCAGCGGTTGTTATTTTGTTAGTACGCCGTCGCCGCAAACAAAACGAAGTCGAGGAAGAAGAGATTCCTCTTCCAATAGCAACAGAGTTCCCGTCCATTACGCTGGACAGTGTAACGAACGAAAGTCAGGTGCGCAAACAATTGGAGAGTTTGGCCAAGAAAAAGCCAGACGAATTCGTCAATCTGCTGCGTACATGGCTGGCTGACGAATAGAGGTGAACGCATTGGCGAAGGCAAGCAGTCAAGGTTTGACTGGAAGACAAAAAGCAGCAATTTTGTTGATTACATTAGGTCCGGAAGTATCGGCTCAGATCTTCAAACATCTGCGTGATGAGGAGATTGAGCAACTTACGTTGGAGATTGCCAACGTTCGCAAGGTTGATTCTTCCGAAAAGGACATGATCATGGCCGAGTTTCACCAGATCTGTCTGGCGCAGGAATATATCTCTCAGGGCGGTATCAATTATGCGAGAGAAATCTTGGAGAAAGCTCTGGGCTCTTCAAAAGCACTTGAAGTCATTAACCGTTTGACAGCTACGCTGCAAGTCAGACCGTTTGACTTTGCACGCAAAGCGGATCCAAATCAGATCTTGAACTTTATTCAGAATGAAAGTCCGCAAACGATCGCACTGGTTCTGTCTTATCTTCAGTTCGAACAGGCTGCAGCGATTCTGTCATCCTTGCCACAAGAGAAGCAGGCAGATGTCGCTCGTCGGGTGGCGGTTATGGATAGTACTTCGCCAGAAGTTATCTCTCAAGTGGAACGGGTTCTGGAACAGAAGTTATCTTCTACTGTAACGCAGGATTACACCAATGCGGGTGGTATTGAATCGATCGTTCAGATTCTGAATGGAGTCGATCGTGGTACAGAGCGTACCATTTTGGACTCACTTGAGATTCAGGATCCAGAGCTTGCAGAAGAAATCAAAAAACGCATGTTTGTATTCGAAGATATCGTCAATGTGGATGATCGTTCAATCCAGCGTATTATTCGGGATATTGATAACGCAGATCTGCAACTTGCACTCAAGGTGGCAAGCGAAGAGGTTCGGGATGCTGTGTTCCGGAACATGTCGAAGCGGATGTCCGAAACATTCAAAGAAGAGATGGAATTCATGGGGCCTGTGCGATTGCGTGATGTTGAGGAAGCTCAGACACGCATTGTAGGAACGATACGCAGATTGGAAGAAGCCGGTGAGATCATTATCGCACGCGGTGGAGGAGATGATATCATTGTCTAATTTGATTAAATCTTTCCAGTATGTACCCGTAGATGACCACAAAAAACTTGAGAATCATCATCATTATGGTGGCGCTGAAGAGTCTGAAACGGAATTATACGGTGAACGTGCTGAAAGTTCTGAAGCAGAAACGCTTCAAGCACGCGTGGACGAAGAAACACAACGTCTTACCGCAGAGATGCTGGAAGATGCCAAGGAGTTTGCAGAAAAGCAAGTACGTGAAGCTTCGGAAGAGGCAGAGCGCATGCTTCAAGAGGCCCGTGAACAGATCGACAGCTGGTGGCAGGAACAACGACAACAGGATGAACATCTGACTGAAGCGCTTCGTTCACAAGGTTTCCAACAGGGTTTTGAAGAAGGCAAAGTACAAGCTGAACTGGATCTCCAGGTGCAGATCGATAAGATGATGATTGAAGCGCAGGAAGTGCTCAAGGAAGCTTATGTAGCTAAAGATCAGATCATTCAGGAAGCCGAACCGTTCCTTGTGGATCTCGCTTGCGGGATCGCTGAGAAAGTCATTGATAAGCAACTTACCATTGAACCTGATCATACATTGGAACTGATTCGTCAAAGTTTGTCACGTAAACGTGAGCAGGGGTTAATCACACTTTGTGTGGCACCTGATCAGTTTGCATTTGTACAGGCAGCTCGTGAAGAATTGTCTCTGTCCATCGACTCTCAGGCAGAATTGCAGATTTTGCCTGATTCAACCGTCAAAGATAAAGGATGTGTCATTCGTTCTTCGTTCGGAAGTGTAGATGCGAGAATTGATACACAGCTTGCTGAGATAAAAAAAGAACTGGTCCGCATAGCACTTGAGGATGAGGAGCGAAGAAATCAACATGAAGGTTCTTAGTTCACAGCGATATATGGAACATTTGCGGCAATTCGATCCTGTTCGTATTAACGGCAAAGTTACGCAGGTCATTGGTCTTATGGTGGAGTCAGAAGGGCCGGATGCAAGTATCGGCGACGTATGTTACATCTATCCTGGTAAGTCGGCCAAGCCTCTTCAAGCCGAAGTTGTTGGGTTTCGAGATAACAAAGTGTTGCTTATGCCACTGGGTGAACTTCAATCCATCGGCCCTGGTTGCGATGTAGTAGGTACGGGTAAACCACTCGGTGTTCAGGTGGGATCCGAATTGCTCGGTAAAGTATTGGACGGACTTGGACAACCGCTGGACGGCTCCCTCCTTCCATCAAGAATGCCGATGTACTCTACCTCCAATACTCCGGTTAATCCAATGGATCGTCCACGTGTACTTGAAACGATGGGTGTTGGTGTAAGAGCTATCGATGGATTGCTGACCGTAGGTAAGGGGCAGCGTGTAGGTATTTTTGCCGGTTCTGGTGTTGGTAAGAGTACATTGATGGGCATGATCGCTCGCAATACAGCAGCGGATGTCAATGTCATCGCACTTGTGGGTGAGCGTGGACGTGAGGTGCGCGACTTTATTGAACGGGATCTGGGGCCGGAAGGACTGGAACGCTCCGTAGTCATTGTTGCCACTTCAGATCAGCCTGCCTTGATTCGGATCAAGGGAGCAGTTATTGCGACGACGATTGCAGAGTATTTCCGGGATCGTGGAATGAACGTGATGCTCATGATGGATTCGGTAACTCGATATGCGATGGCACAAAGGGAAGTTGGTCTGGCCGTAGGTGAACCTCCGGCAATGAGAGGATATACACCATCGGTTTTTGCAAGTTTGCCCAAACTGCTTGAACGAGCGGGTACAGGACCTACGGGATCGATTACAGCCTTTTACACCGTTCTGGTCGATGGGGATGACATGAATGAACCGATCGCGGATGCAGTTAGAGGTATTCTGGATGGACACATTGTGTTAAATCGATCCATTGCGAATAAAGGTCATTTTCCAGCCATTGATGTGCTAGCCAGCATAAGTCGGGTTATGAAGGATATTGCTCCGGAAGAGCAGTTGGAAGCTGTTAATAATATGAAACGTTTGATGGCTGTGTACAAAGAATCAGAAGATTTGATCAATATTGGGGCTTACCAGCGGGGATCAAATGCAGCCATAGATGAATCGATAGACCAGATTGATAGTATATGGAACTTTACCAAGCAGAAAGTTGACGAGAAAGTCACTTTAAGTGAAGTACAGGAACGTTTGATTCTTGAATTTGCAAGGAGATGAATGGGTAAACGATGAAATTTCGATATCATTTCCAGAAAGTTGTTGACCTGAAGAGTAATGAAAAAACACAGGCAGAGTGGATGTTATCCACAGCGATCGGCAAACTTCAGACGGAGGAAGAACATCTGATACAACTTCTTAATGATAGAAGTAATCTGGTCGGCATTATCCAATCTGCTACGGAAAATACAGCGTCTGTGAACAGTCTGCAGGAAATGCAGCGTTATGTACATCACCTTGACGAGTGCATTTCACGCAAAAGCAGTGATGTTAAACATGCTCAGGTCAATGTGCAGCGGAATCAGACATTTCTCAACGGTAAGATGATTGACGAAAAAGTATGGCTTGGAGCGAGAGACAAGGCAAAAATCAAATTTCAGCAGGAGATGCTCCTCCGGGAACAGAACGATCTGGACGAGATGGCTACTGTACGCTTCGCTGCCAAAGCCGGACGCGCGAATTGATGTGAGCCGGAAGCGAAGTTGTCTCGTGAAGGAGGAATGAACGATGGCTGTTAAAGATGATAGCGACATGGAAAAAGAGTCGGGAGGCGGTTGGGAAAAATTTCTCATGATTTCAATCCCGATTGTATTCACCGTAGTATTGCTAGGTGTATTACTTACGCTATTTAATGTAGATATTCGTAATAATTTGTTTGAATTCGCCAACAAGATACCTGTAGTCAAGGAATGGGTACCTGATCCTGTACTGGATCCGGAGAAAGAGAAGCTGGAGAAGAGTGAGCAGCAGGTTGAAAGTGCTGAAGCCACAATCGAAAAGCTGAAGTCCCAGGTAACTGCCAAAGAAACAGAGCTCAAGGCAGCACAGGAAGCAACAACAACCGAAGCGAAGAAGGCCACGGAACTTCAGAAGAAGTTGGATGATGCGGAAAAAGCCGCTGAAACGGCTACAACAGCAACGCCGGAAACAGAATCCGATTATCAAAAGCAAATCAAAGATTTGGCTAAAATGTATGCCGACATGAGCCCAAGCAAAGCTGCACCGATCTTGCAAAATATGACGAATGAGGAAATGGTATTGTTGTTGAATGCCATGCAATCATCTGCTCGGACCAAGGTGCTTGAAAAGATGGACCCAAAAACCGCAGCCGATGTCACCATGATGATGAAGGATGCCAAACCGTCCGGGGATCTGGCACTGGATGCACTGCAATCCAGATTGAAGAAAGAAACCGCAGCAACTTCAACTGCATCCACAACCACAAGCAAAAACCTGGATAAAAACCAGCTTAGTCAAACGTTTGCTTCGATGTCTGCTTCAAGTGGTGCCAAGTTATTATTGGAAACATACAAGTTAAGTCCCGACAAAACATTGACCATTCTTAATTCCGTAGATGATGCAACACGCTCTCAATTGCTTGAGAACATGTCTTCAGAAGACTCGGTTGAAACTGCAAAAATTTTGAACAGATTAATGGGCAACAAGTAGATCTCATTACACAGATATAACGGAGAGGAGGTGAAAATAAATGTCGATTGTATATCAAATGGCATCCACGGCATCTGCCAAAGCAACGGCAACAGGTCAGACCACTGGAGCACAATTGAAAGGTTCAGTTGCAGGTGCTAGTGGTGAATTTCTCCAAACTCTTGCACAATCGTTATCGGGTGGAAACACAGAAGGTGATAGTTCAAGCACTACAGGAAGCCTAACAGCCAATCCGTTGGTCTTTTCCTTTGCTACAAGTGAAGAAGAAGGGGAAGCGACATCAATCACGGATGTACTGAATTCATTGTTCACGGACTTGGATTCGCTTGATGAAGCTTTGGAAAATGATCCAACTCTACTTGCAGGCTTGCAGACTCTGATTCAACAGTTGTATGCACAACTAAATGATGCTTCTGGTACGAACGCAGAAGGTTCCGACGAGTCTTCGGATGGAGCGAAAAGCGCGAGTATAGTACCTGCAATTGAACTGTCGCAGCATCCGGCAGCAGTAAGGTTTGTTCTGCAGGATGTGCTTACACAATTAGTAGCTGCGATGAATGAACCTGAGAGTACTGTTGCGAAGAACGCTCCTGAATTCAAACATCTGCTGCAATCCCTGCAGAGTCAGCTTCAAGAGGCTGGAGTGGATACGAGGAGTAACAAGGGATGGACTGAACTGAAATCCATACTGGATACATTGACCGCAGTTAAGGATCAGGCTGTACAAGTCGCTCCAACGACTTCACTTCAAGCGTCAAAACAAGATTCGGTCGTACCTCAAGTTCTTGTTGCGGCAGTGACGAACTCTGGAAGCCAAGTGAAAGATGAGGCTGAGACAACATCTGCTTCAAAAGCAGGTGGTGAAGTGGAACACTCCACCATTATTACTGCGGGAGAGCTGTCCTTGCGTTCATCAGGTACAACAGCAGGAAAACCGGCTGAACCTGTAATGCAAACCTCACAGTTTGCCAAAGAAATGACACAGTTTGTAGTCAACAAGCTGGATATTGTACAGCAAAAAGGATTTTCCGAGGCGACCATCTCACTTCGGCCTGAGCATCTAGGGAAGTTGGACGTTCAAATTACCTTACAGAATGGGCAATTGGTGGCACGGTTTATGACTGAACATACGATGGCCAAAGACATGCTGGAACAACAAATGACGCAGCTGCGTTCTTCACTTCAAGCCCAGGGAATTCAAGTGGAACGACTTGAGGTTACCCAGAACAGTTCAATCGGATCACAGATGTATCAGGACGGAGGCCGTCAACCGGGAAGTAACTCTCAGCAACAACGCCGTTCGCGTGAGCGTGAGGAACAGTCGGATGATGCTATAGCTACAGCAGGAATTCAGGAAGAATTGCGTAACTGGCGTAGCGAGCAAGTTGAAGGAAATGAATTACAGAGAGATACGTTTAGTGCAAAGGCTTAAACAGAAATGAGGTGAGCAAATGGCTAATGAAATTGTTTCAACAAATAATACTTGGCCGAACTATTCGGCAGCCAATAAAGCAACCACAAGTGCTGCAACAAAGGAATTAGGTAAAGATCAGTTTCTAAAAATTCTGATTACCCAACTGCAAAACCAAGACCCGATGCAGCCAATGGAGGATAAGGAATTTATCGCTCAAATGGCACAGTTCAGCTCAGTGGAACAACTGGTCAATATTTCTTCACAACTTAAAACATTAAACCAGTCACTTGGCGCTGTATCCGGCATGATTGGCATGGAGGTAAGTTGGCTTTCTTCTAATAAAGACGACAACGGAACTCTTCGTCAGGGTATTGTGGATTCCATCATTGTAAGAGATAGTGTTCAATACGCAAAAGTGGGCAACGACGAGATTAAGCTTGATGAGATCATTCAGGTGAATTATCCAAAACAGGCAGAAGAGAGTCAAACTCCGGTACAGAACGCTCAGGACGTAGCCCCTGTAACGAACGAGAGCAAGGAAGTAGAATCATCCACTGAAACGGGTGATAACGAAGATAGCGGGAAAACGGTATGAGTGATCGCATAACGGTTGGACAATTATACACAGGCACAATTACACCGAATATGCTTCAAAGACCCAAAACGGGAGAAGCCTCAGCTGCACCCGAAAAACCTTTTGCACAGGTGCTGGAAGATAATCTTCTGAAATTGAGCAATCATGCTGCCAAACGATTGGAACAGCGTGGTATTGAACTCAAAACCGAGCAAATGGAACAGATTGGTTCTGCGTTGGACAAAGCTGCTGCCAAAGGAGCCAAAGAGTCATTGATTTTAATGCAGGATATGGCTTTTATCGTCAATGTCAAAAATCGTACTGTGGTTACAGCTATGGATAGTGAAAGCATGAAGGACAATGTGTTCACTCAGATTGATAGTGCCGTAATCATTTCTTGACCGGCTGGCCCTTCTCGGGAGCCGGAATGCCGCTGACCGACTGATGCGGTAACCAAATGAAGACTGGGAGGATTTTTAATAATGTTGAAATCAATGTACTCAGGCGTTTCCGGGATGCGGGGTTTTCAAACCAAACTCGACGTAATTGGTAACAATATTGCGAACGTAAACACGGTTGGCTTCAAAGGTAGCCGGGTTATGTTCAAAGATATTATGAGCCAAACTACCGCGGGGGTAACTGCCCCTGGAGATGCATCTGGTGGTGTCAATGCGAAACAAATCGGTCTTGGTGTATCCGTAGGTTCAATTGATACGCTGCATCTGGCAGGTAGCCCAATGACTACAAACAACCCGACAGATATGCGGATTAATGGAGATGGGTTTTTCTTGGTGCGTTTGAGTGAAGATCAGGAAGTACCTTACCTGACTCGTGCGGGGGATTTTCATGTGGATGCTGCACGTAACCTTTTGACATCGGATGGATTGTTTGTTCTGGATAACGGTGGCGGAAATATTACCATTCCAGACGACGTCGTTTCTTTTACGATTGGTCAGGATGGAACGATTAATCAGACCATGGCAGACGGTACAATTGAAGCTGGAGCACAACTTGGTATTGGAAAAGTGGTCAATCCGGAAGGTTTAGAGAAGATCGGCGGTAACTTGTACCGTATGACAGCAAATGCTAATCCCGATGGTGAGCTTGAAATTTTGACAGCGAATGATGCCGAAAATGGAACTGGCGCTATCATCACAGGACAACTAGAGATGTCAAACGTGGATCTGACCGGTGAATTTACTGAGATGATCGTAGCTCAGCGTGGATTCCAGGCCAACTCCCGGATCATTACAACGTCGGATGAAATACTTCAGGAAGTTGTTAACCTGAAACGTTAATAGCTGATTCATGAATTTTTAAAACGTGGAGGAGCGTGCTCCTCCCACTCTGATCAAGGGGGCTTAGCATGATTTCGGTTACGCGGTTAAATGGTTCTCCCATGTGGTTAAATGCGCTGATGGTTGAAATTGTGGAAGAGACGCCGGATACGTATATTACTCTGGTAACTGGAAAGAGGCTCATTGTGCTTGAAAAAGCCGCTGACGTTATTTCCAAGATTAAAGATTACAACCGTGAAATCGGGGTTCAGGCAGCCACTATTAAAGTGCAGCAAACGGAGGAATCCTGATGAAAAAAATGATGCCCTGGCTTGCAACCATGTTGCTGGCAATAACACTCATTGTGGTGGTTGTGTTTGTATTTATGCAAGGACAGAACAAGAACGACACACATACGGCGGCAGCTGCTGAAGAAAAGAAAATGACTGCGGATGAGATTGTAGAGGTATCGTCAGAGCTTGCACAGATTAAAACGAATCTGGCCGATCCGGATCGTATTATTATGGTTAGTTTTTCTTTCAGCTTATCTGACAAAACAGCCAAAGAAGATTTTGAGAAAATTAAAAGTATTACGGTGAAGCCCATTATTATTCAGGCACTCGCAGACACCAAGGCTGAGGAACTGAGTACGGCCAAGGGTATGAAACAATTCAATGAAAAACTGACAGGTCTAATTAATGAGGCATTGCCTGAGCCGAAATTGAAAAGCACTAGTTTTTCAGACATTGTTATAGCACCAATGTAAATGAACAGAACACGCTGTAGACCTGTAAGGGGGTGAGAACATGGTGGATGTATTATCACAAAATGAGATTGACGCCCTATTAGCAGCCCTTTCTTCTGGTGAAATGGATGCAGAAGAATTGAAGAAGGAAGAAACTCAGAAGAAAATCAGATCGTACGATTTTAAGCGGGCAGTGCGTTTTTCCAAAGACCATATCAGAAGCTTGACTCGTATTCATGAAAACTTTGCACGCTTTCTCACCACTTATTTTTCAGCCCAACTGCGGACGTTCGTTCAAATCAATGTCGTTCAGGTCGAACAGTTGCCTTATGATGAGTTTATCCGTTCTATTCCTAAGATGACGATATTGAACATTTTTGAAGCGGAGCCACTACAGGGACGAATGGTGATGGAAGTCCATCCAAACGTGGGATATGCGATGTTGGATCGCCTGCTTGGTGGAACCGGAAGTGCTCCGACCAAGATTGCATCGATGACGGAGATTGAAACAACCATCATGGAGCGAATATTCAGCCGTGCATTTGAAAGTTTGCAGGAAGCATGGAAGACCGTGTTGGATATTTCCCCGAGGATGGAAGCGCTCGAGACCAATCCTCAATTTATGCAAATTGTATCTCCCAATGAAACGATTGCTCTGATCTCGCTCAGTACCAAAATTGGTGACACGACAGGCATGATCAATCTATGTATACCGCATGTCGTTCTTGAACCTATTATGTCACGGTTGTCAACTCATCAGTGGTTTGTTTCGGAGAAGAAAACGAGAGCCCCGGAAGAATTTGATGCTTTAAGAGAGCGTGTGAACAAAGCCAAGTTACCCATCGTTGCGGAATTGGGAGAATCCAGAATTTCAATTGCAGAATTTCTGGGTCTGTCCGTTGGTGATGTCATTACGTTGAACAAACCGGTTGATGAGGGACTTTCCATTAAAGTGGGTGACAAACTGAAATACATGGGCAGTCCGGGGACAATCAAGGACCGTGTGGCTGTGCAAATAGACAAGATTGTCACCGAAGGAGTTGAAGAATTTGACGAGTAAGGATTATTTATCCCAAGAAGAAATCGATGCTTTGCTCAGGCAATCGGAATCAATCAACAGCTCGGAACCCGCTGAAAAGACGGTTGATGATTTTTTGACCGAGCTGGAGCAGGATGCCTTGGGGGAGATTGGTAACATTACATTTGGTAGCGCGGCAACAGCCTTATCCACGCTATTGGGCCTCAAAGTAGATATTACAACACCTAAAGTTTCTATCATTAGTCGAACGCAGTTTGAAGAAGCTTTTCCTAAGCCGCATGTTGCCGTTCATGTGAATTATGTGGATGGATTTGAAGGCATTAACTCGCTTGTTATCAAGAAGAGAGATGCTCAAGTCATCGCTGATTTGATGCTGGGTGGCGAAGGAAATCCGGTCGATGAAGAACTGAATGAAATCCATATTAGTGCGGTACAGGAAGCAATGAACCAGATGATGGGTTCCTCTGCAACCTCAATGTCCACGATTTTTAATCGTTTTGTGAATATTTCTCCTCCGGGAATCGATATTCTCAATCTGGAGAGTGGAGAGGGTGTAAGTAATCTTCCAGCAGATGAGACGCTTATTCAAGTTTCGTTTCGCTTGTTAATCGGGGATCTGATCGATTCCAATCTGATGCAGTTGCTTCCAGTGCATTTTGCCAAAAACATGGTAGATATGTTGATTGGAGGCGCTCAGGAGTCAACTGCCAGCGCACCAGTGGCATCAACACCTGAACCTGCACCAGCAGCCGTACCCGCAACGCCACCACCAGTTGCGGAGCAACCGCCCGTTCAGCATCAGCAGCCCCCACAGGCTCCTCAACAGCCTGTTCAGGACTATAACGGATATGGACAGGCCCCAATGGGAATGCCGCAAGGAATGCCGCCACAGCAGCCGTATGGTATGCCACCGCAGCAACCTTATGGTGCACCTCAACATTACGGTGGGATGCCAAATAGGAATGTTAACGTACAACCAGTTCAATTCGCCAATTTGCAAAATGGGGCGTATGGCCAGGTAGACGAAAACAATTTGAATTTATTGATGGACATTCCCCTTAAAGTCACCGTAGAATTAGGAAGGACCCAGAAGCAAATTAAAGATATTTTGGAACTGTCACAGGGTTCGATTGTCGAACTGGATAAGTTAGCCGGGGAACCTGTCGATATTTTGGTGAATAACAAACTGATCGCCAAAGGAGAAGTTGTCGTTATTGACGAGAACTTTGGTGTTCGTGTTATAGATATCGTTAGCCAATGGGACCGAATTCAGAAATTACAATAAGCACAATTTAGGGAGGACTTGAATCAAGATGGCAAACCGAATTTTAGTCGTAGACGACGCTGCATTTATGAGAATGATGATCCGGGACATTTTGTCCAAAAATGGATATGAGGTTGTTGGTGAGGCCCAGGATGGTTCACAAGCAATTGAGAAATTTAAAGAGCTTCGTCCGGATCTGATCACAATGGATATTACGATGCCTGAGATGGATGGCATTGCAGCTTTGAAAGAAATCAAGAAGATTGATGCTAACGCTAAAGTGATTATGTGCTCTGCGATGGGTCAACAAGCGATGGTAATCGACGCTATTCAAGCAGGCGCTAAAGACTTTATTGTTAAACCGTTCCAGTCTGATCGGGTTATCGAAGCGATTAGCAAGACACTGGGCGTTTAAGAGACATGATGATGGCTCAGGGTGATTTTCCAGAAACAACTAGCGCGGGAGCCAATTATTATTTACAGCTTGTATGGGTGATTGTTGTCCTGGCCGTCATCCTGGTCCTTATTGTTTATCTGATCCGATTCTTAAACAAACGGAATCAGCAAATGTTTCGGCACGGCACAATTCGTACCCTTGGCGGGGTCGGACTGGGACAAAACAAGTCGCTGCAAATTATAGAAATTGGTGGGAGTGTATATCTGCTTGGTGTAGGTGAAGACATCCAGTTGATAGACAAGGTTTCGGATCAGGAAGAGGCACAAAGAATCATTGATTCCTTTGAACGAGATGCTGCTGCACAACAAGGGAATCTCTCACCTCTCATTGCCAAGCTCACAAAACGTTTCCGTAGAGAAGAACCACCGAGGGAAATGGAACTAGAGGACACAACTTCTTTTCACGAAATGTTTGAATCCAAACTTCGGCAGATGCCTAACCGTAAAGAGAAGATGGAAAAGCTCCTGGATAAAGACAATACTACAGATCGGTCGAGGGATTCATGAAGAAAAAGATTTGGTTAGCGTGTTGTTTATTAGGACTTATCAGTCTGGCATCTGTAACGGTTGCCTTTGCCGAACCCATTCCGAATATTGATATTCAGATTGGAAACGGTGATGGAGGGACACCAAGCACGAGTTCACTGTCCATCATTCTGTTAATTACGGTGCTTAGTATTGCTCCGGCAATGCTTGTACTGATGACCAGTTTTACTCGGATTGTGATTGTGCTAGGTTTTGTACGTACATCTTTGGGTACACAACAGATGCCACCCAATCAGGTGTTGGTTGGCTTGGCACTATTTCTGACACTTTTCATTATGTCGCCGACGTTGTCTTCCATAAATCAGGTAGCGCTTCAACCCTATCTCCAGGGAGAACTTACGCAAACCGAGGCACTTGAAAAAGCAGCGGACCCAATAAAGAAATTTATGTTTAGTCACACGAGAGAAAAAGATCTTCTGCTGTTTATGAAGTACAATCAGACTGAACAACCAAAGACCTACCAGGATATCCCAATTACTGTTATGGTGCCGGCATATGTAATCAGTGAGTTGAAGACAGCATTCCAGATGGGGTTTATGATTTTTATTCCGTTTCTGGTTATAGACATTGTTGTCGCGAGTACACTCATGGCGATGGGAATGATGATGCTTCCGCCGGTCATGATCTCATTACCTTTCAAAATACTGCTCTTTGTCCTTGTGGACGGGTGGTATCTGGTTGTCAAGTCACTGTTACTGAGTTTTAACACTTGATCCGGAAAGTTAAAGGAGGACGGTCATGACTTCGGAATTTATTATCGGTCTGGCCGGGAAAGCGGTATACACGTCATTGCTGGCCAGTGCACCCATGCTTATACTAGCTCTGGTTGTAGGACTTGCAATCAGTATTTTTCAAGCGACAACTCAAATTCAGGAACAAACATTAGCTTTTGTGCCAAAGATTGTTGCTGTACTTCTGGCGGTACTTTTGTTTGGACCTTGGATCTTAAATATCTTGGTCGATTTTACGTTCAATATTCTCGATAATCTATACAGATACATAGGGTAGGCTTTAGCAGATGGAGACATTATTGCAAAGTTTCCCTGTCGCTCTGCTTATGTTTTGTCGAATCACATCATTTTTTGTAACTGCGCCGGTTTTTTCGGCTCGAAATGTGCCTGCCTCAGTTAAAATTGGACTGTCTGCTTTTGTCACATTGACTGTATATATGATATATGGCATAAACCAGACAGTACCCACAGATCTGAGTTATATATTGCTCATCATCAGAGAGATTTTGATTGGTTTGCTTTTGGGATTTGTTGCGTATCTATTGATGACGGCAGTACAGACAGCAGGTGCTTTTATTGATATACAAATTGGTTTTGGTATTGCGAACGTATATGATCCGATGACAGGTGCTTCAGCACCGCTTACAGGTAACTTCAAATATGCATTTGCAGTACTTTTATTCCTCACCATGAATGGACATCATTATCTGCTGGATGCCCTCGTATACAGTTATCGCTGGATCCCGTTGTCAAATGTATTTTTCCTAAGGTTGGCCGATGGAAGTATTGCTGAATTTTTAATTCGGACGCTAGGTGAATCATTTATGCTTGCTTTTCAGATGGCTGCACCGATGGTAGTTGCTTTGTTTTTGACCGATGTAGGATTAGGATTTTTGGCAAAAACGGCTCCTCAATTTAATGTGTTTGCTGTCGGAATGCCGCTTAAAGTGCTCGTTGGACTTGCTATTTTGCTTTTGCTGGTTCCCAGCTTCGCCTTTGTATTTGGTCAATTGTTCGAAGTAATGTTCAGATCCATGGAAAAATTGCTTGGGACCATTGGGCAAAGGCCGGGATGAGTGAAACGGAGGACAAGATTCGAATGAAACTTCAACTCGACCTCCAGTTGTTTTCAGGGGAAAAGACGGAAAAAGCTACCCCGAAAAAGAGACAGGATACACGTAAAAAGGGACAGGTTGTCAAAAGCATGGAGATATCTGGTGCTTCAATTCTCCTGTTCACTTTTTTAATCATGATGGTTTTCAGTGATTTTTACAAGGAGCGTACGGTTCGACTCTTCACGGATATCTTCATCAATCGGTTGAGCATGGAAGTCACTGACGAAAATGTAATGTCGCTCATGATGCGATACGGTATAGAAGTGATGTTATTGCTTGCTCCTGTTCTGCTTGGTGTAGCATTAATTGCTTTGATCGTTAACTACATGCAGGTAGGTTTTTTACTTGTAGGTGAAGGTTTGAAGCCGAAACTGGAGAAGTTGAATCCGATCAAGGGATTTAAAAATATTTTTTCTCTTCGTTCTTTGGTCGAATTTGCTAAATCCATTTTGAAAATGACCATCATCGGCTATCTTGTGTATAGCACCATTACGAGTTATCAGTCCGATATTGCATCGCTCTCTCATTTTTCAATGGATGCCATTTTGCATTTTGCAGCTTCAATTACTTTAAGTCTTGGAGTCAAGATTGCGGTAGCTCTGTTGGTACTTGCGATATTTGATTACATGTACCAGAAGTATGATTATGAGAAGAATATCCGAATGTCTAAGCAAGACATCAAGGACGAGTACAAAAAAATGGAAGGTGATCCGCTGATCAAAGGTAAAATCCGGGAACGCCAACGTCGTATGGCTATGCAGCGTATGATGCAGGAAGTGCCAAATGCGGATGTAATCATCACAAACCCGACTCACTTTGCGGTTGCGTTAAAGTATGAAGGTACCGAGATGGAGGCACCGCAGATTATTGCCAAAGGTCAGGACTATGTCGCCTTGCGTATTAAGGAAATTGCCAAAGAAAACGGTGTTATTACGATGGAAAACAAGCCGTTAGCACGGGCGTTGTTCCAGAGAGCCGAGATTGGTGACGCCATACCGGCCGATTTGTTTCAAGCGGTAGCCGAAGTGCTGGCTTATGTATATAAACTAAAGGGCAGAACGAAATAAAAGGGGATCGGAGGCCGTACATTCATTGAAGATTAAAGATATTGCTGTCCTTGCGGGTATCATTGGCATTGTGTTGATGATGATTCTCCCGATCCCGACCTGGCTGTTGGACTTGTTGCTGGTCGTCAATATTTCAATTGCTCTGATGATACTCCTTGTTGCCATGAACAGCAAAGAAGCGTTGCAGTTTTCTATTTTTCCAGCTTTGCTGCTGATCACTACACTATTCCGATTGGCTCTGAACATTTCGACAACCAAGCTAATTCTTGGTGAAGGGGATGCCGGAGCTGTAGTTGCCACCTTTGGTAGTTGGATTGCCGGAGGGCAAATTGCGATTGGATTTATTGTGTTTTTGATCCTGGTTGTCGTTCAGTTTATCGTTATTACCAAGGGGTCTGAGCGCGTAGCTGAAGTTGCTGCACGATTCACCCTCGATGCGATGCCAGGTAAACAAATGAGTATTGATGCGGATCTGAATGCGGGGCTGATCAACGAGCAGCAAGCTCGTGAGCGTCGTTCCAAAATTGAACGTGAAGCCGATTTCTATGGAGCAATGGATGGAGCAAGTAAATTCGTAAAAGGTGACGCAATTGCAAGTATTATCATCCTCCTGATCAATCTCATTGGTGGATTTATTATCGGGATGACTGTGCATGGGATGGCTTTCGCAGATGCCATGTCAACGTACTCTGTATTGACTATTGGAGATGGATTGGTAAGCCAAATCCCTGCTCTGCTTATTTCCACAGCAGCAGGACTTATCGTTACCAGAGCGTCATCCGAAGGAAACTTGGCAGATGATATTACGGGGCAACTGTTTACATATCCAATACTTATTTATATCGTAGCTTTCGTTATTGCCATGCTCGGGTTCTTCACACCAATTCATGTTATTACTACGCTTCCGTTGGCAGGTGTGTTGGCATATGCCGCGTGGCGTATGCAGAATAATCTGAATATGAAACAAGTAGCGGAAGAACAGTTGGAAGAAGAACAGCAGATTGAAGAGGTTAGAAGTCCTGAAAGTGTAATTAACCTGCTTCAGGTGGACCCTATTGAGTTTGAATTTGGTTATGGTTTAATCCCGCTTGCTGATAATCAGCAGGGTGGAGACTTATTGGATCGGATCATTATGATTCGGAGGCAGTGTGCTCTTGAACTGGGGTTGGTCGTTCCGGTCATACGGATTCGAGATAACATTCAGCTCAGACCCAATGAGTATGTTATCAAAATCAAGGGTAACGTGGTAGGCGGGGGAGAACTGTTGTTGAATCACTACCTTGCTATGAGTCCAGGTTATGATGAGGAGTCTGTGACAGGTATAGAAACGACAGAGCCTGCTTTTGGACTTCCGGCACTATGGATTGATGAAGTTACCAAAGACAGAGCGGAACTTGCAGGATATACAGTCGTTGACCCACCTTCCGTTGTGGCTACACATCTGACGGAATTGATTAAGAAACATGCGCATGAGTTACTTGGAAGACAAGAGACGAAAGCACTTGTGGATAATCTCAGAGAGAACTATTCTGCCTTGGTGGATGAACTGATCCCTTCTCTACTTTCGATTGGTGATGTACAGAAGGTACTTGCCAAGTTGTTGCGTGAGAAAATATCTATTAGGGATATGGTTACTATCTTCGAGACACTGGCTGATTATGGTACGTATACAAAGGACCCTGATGTGCTGACTGAGTACGTCAGACAATCCCTTTCCCGTCAGATTACTCAGCAGTTCTCCCAGAAAGGGGAGACACTTCGAGTGATCACGGTTGGGCCTGGTCTTGAGAAGAAAATTGCTGAAAGTGTGCAACAATCCGATCAAGGCAGTTATCTCGCGCTAGACCCTGTATCTACACAAAGTGTGTATCAGAAGCTGAGTGAACAAGTGAACCGTTTGATTCAATCAGGTCAACAACCTGTTGTATTAACTTCTCCAACCATTCGGATGTATCTGCGTCAGGTTATTGAACGTACTATGCAGGACATTCCTGTGCTTTCCTACAGCGAGTTGGAGCCGAATGTTGAAATTCAAAGTATCGGGGTGGTGAACTTATGAGAGTAAAACAATACGTTGTTGAGACCATGCCCGAAGCTATGCTTCAAATTCGCAAAGACCTGGGAAGTGATGCCGTCATTCTGTCCACCAAAGAGATTAAGGTGGGCGGTGTGATGGGAATGTTTCGCAAAAAACGGATCGAAGTTGTAGCTGCAGTGGATAAGGAAGAAAACAAGCAAACGATAAAGCCAGTACAAAATCAATTCACACCTGTACCTCGTGCATTTGTACCTGAGGCTTATCGGCAAACAGCTCGTTCGTTTGTTGCGGCTTCTGATGAGTCGGCGACAATGAATACAGCTGATCAAAGTGTACAGGAACAATCTGCGACCGTGCCGTCTGTGTTTGAATCTCGTAATATCAGTTCAGACATAGACAGCGGCCCAGGTTCTTCAAGGACGGATCATAAACCGCGACCACAAGGGGCGGATTTTTCGGGTTCAACAACTGGTACAAAGCCAACAGCTTCAGACCTGGATCAGGATAAGTTGATGACTGAATTGCAGGATCTTAAACAGATGGTAACCAGGCTTTCAAAGCAAGGTACTTCTGCGGACCCTGTGCCAGAGGAACTGCATACGATCCGAGAACGTTTGACAGAACAAGATGTCTGGCCTGAAGTATGGGAGTCCTGGTTCGATTCAATTCAAGCAAAATCGTCTGAGGATGGATTGAAGGAACAGGATGTAGAACAAGTGGTGAAGCTTGAGGTCATGCACTTTTTGGAGCAACGTATCGAAGAGGGGATTCTTCCTACCACTCGAATCGTCTATGTAGCTGGACCAACAGGTGTAGGGAAAACTACGACAATTGCAAAATTGGCTGCTGAACAAATGTTCAAAAAACAGCGTAAAGTTGGATTCATTACATCAGATACGTATCGGATCTCGGCGGTAGAACAGCTTAGAACGTATGCATCTATACTGAATGTTCCACTTGAGGTGGTACAATCGCCCGGTGATACACAACGTGCCATTTCTCGATTAGAGCATTGTGACTTGATCTTTATGGATACAGCGGGTAGAAACTACAGAAATGAGTTACTTGTTTCGGAACTGCAAAGTTTGCTTGCTCCTGTAGAGAATAGCGAAACCTTTTTGGTCATGAGCATGACTTCCAAAAGTGCTGATATGGTTCAGATCACGGAACATTTCAGTAAATATGGTCTGGATAAGGTGATTTTCACCAAAATGGACGAGACTGGGAGCTGCGGTCCGCTATTCAACTTGTTACATCGTTTTCCACTCAAGCTCGCATATGTGGCAAATGGACAAAATGTTCCGGACGATTTGTTGAAGCCGGATGCAGATTCGTTGTCTAAACAGTTGCTGGGAGAATGGTCACAATGAAGGATCAGGCAGCTGCACTTCGAAGTATGGTCTCCACGCCATTGGAATTGGAGGGCATTGAGCGAGATAATCGATCCTCGAAAATCATTACTGTGGCCAGTGGTAAGGGAGGTGTTGGTAAATCCAATTTTACACTGAACTTTGCCTTGGCATTGCAGGCTTTGGGGAAAAAGGTACTTGTGTTTGATGCCGATATTGGAATGGCTAATATTGATGTTCTTATGGGTACGTCTTCTTCCTATAATCTTTACCACCTATTGTACCGACAAAAATCTATAAGGGAAATCATACAACTGGGTGCCAGTGGCTTGCCTTACATTGCTGGAGGATCGGGCATGAAAGAGTTGTTCTCATTGTCTGATCGTGATCTGGAGTTCTTCGCCAGTCAAGTGGAGGATATTGCCCAGGAAATGGATTATGTCATCTTTGACACTGGGGCAGGACTCTCCAGAGAGAATATGAAGTTCATCGGTGCTGCCGATGAATGCCTGATTATAACCACACCTGAACCGACTTCAATAACCGATGCTTATGCTTTAGTCAAAGTTATGCACGGCCAGGAAAATGCTACGCCCTTTCGGATGATCGTTAACCGGGTGGAAGACGAACGAGAAGCGGAACGCGTGGCAGAAAAAATAGCTGGAGTGGCAAGGCGGTTTTTGCAGACGGATATTCCGCTGCTTGGGTATATTTCAGAGGACGCCCAGGTGGTCAAGGCGGTTAAAAGGCAAATGCCCTATAGTCTAGCTTATCCTAATGCCAAAGCCTCCAAAGATATAGAGAAACTTGCTCTTCGTTATTTGGCTGTACCTGCAACTCCGGGATCCGGAACCTTGACAGGAATCAGGGGATTTATGAATAAGTGGCTTAAACGGACAACATGATTTCTGGAATAAAGGAAACAGGGGTGACACAACATGGCGGTGTATCAAGTATTGGTTGTCGATGATTCCGCTTTTATGCGTAAGATTGTTACGGATTTGATCCAAGCGGATCCGGAATTCAAGGTAACGGCAACGGCTTCAAATGGTAGAGAAGCTATTCAAAAATCACTAGAATTGAAACCCGATATTATAACAATGGATGTTGAGATGCCCGAAATGAATGGGTTGGACGCATTAAAATCAATTATGAAGGAATCCTTCGTTCCTGTGATTATGCTCTCTGGTATCAATGAACAAGGCATGAAAGAAACCATTATGGCGCTTGAAGCCGGGGCATTTGACTTTATTCGCAAACCATCTATTTCACATGACCAGGATATTGCTCAAGTCGGTAAAGCACTGGTTGAGCGCATGCGTGCTGCGATGAATGAGATCAAACGAAAAGCTGATCGTGATTTATCCTTGAAAAATAGAGACATCTCGCGAGGAACAGTCGCGCCTTCAGCTCAACAGGTACAGAAAGAAATGCCAGGTAGGGATCGAGTAGAGCCTGTGAAAAAAACGATTGAACCTGCCCAGACGAGTCCACGCTCTCTTCGAGAGCAGACTGAAACCTTTCAGGCCAAATCCAAGAAACCAATTGAGTCATTATCACCTCCTTCGAAACCAGGCCGGGTAGAGAGTAAACCTGAGCCTTTGCCGAAGGTAGAGCGTAAATCGGGGACAAATGCAGACAGAGCAGTGAGGTCAGCTAATCCAGTGCAGACTCCGAAGGAAGTTCGGTTACCTAATGCAGCTAAAGTAGCAGCTGACCAAATAGCAGCAGCATCTGCCTCTGCAAAAGCCAAGGATTTAATCAAGCCTAATCCTGTCCCCAAAGGTGCAGGGGGGCCGGAAGGAACATTCAACAAACTTGTGGCAATAGGTTGTTCTACGGGTGGACCGAGGGCACTCAAGACATTGCTCGAGCAGTTGCCTGCTGATTTGCCAGCACCTGTCATTATTGTGCAGCATATGCCGCCCAATTTCACACGTTCACTGGCTCAAAGATTGAATACGTTCAGTCCCCTCCATGTGGTTGAAGCTGAAGAGGGCATGGTCCTGAAAAAAGGGACTGCCTATATAGCGCCCGGCGGATTCCATGTGAAAGTTAACAAAACAGCAGACGGGAAGTTTGTCGTGAAGCTGACTGAAGATCAACCAGTGAATGGGCATAGACCTTCAGTGGATACGATGTTTGAGTCGCTTCTGCCGTTTACATCTTTACAAAGGCATCTTGTTTTGCTGACGGGGATGGGAAGTGATGGAGCACGTATGATGAAGAGATTATACGAAGCTGGAGTTACATCAACCTTTGCCGAGAATGAAGAAACATGTGTTGTATATGGTATGCCGCGTTCTGCTGTAGAGCTGCAATGCGTTCGTCATCTTCTGCCACTGCAGGAGATTGCATCTAAACTTGTTCAAGCAGTGAAATAACGGAGTGTAACTCACGGAGGAGGTGCCTCACAATGGACATGAACCAATATTTATCCATGTTTATTGATGAGTCTAATGATCATCTGCAATCGCTTAACGAAAACATGCTTCAACTTGAAGGCAATCCGGAAGATCTGGGCATAGTTCAGGTTATATTCCGCTCGGCTCATACCTTGAAGGGTATGGCAGCAACAATGGGCTTTGAAGATCTGGCATCACTGACACATAAAATGGAAAATGTGTTGGATCTGGTTCGTAATGAGAAGTTAAAAATGCAGGATTTCATTTTTGACACCATGTTTAAAAGTCTGGATGCTTTGGAAACCATGGTTCAGGATATTACCGAAGGTGGACAAGGTAAGGCAGATGTGTCGTCGATCGTTGCTTCACTTCAAGCCATTGAAAATGGTGAAATGACAAACGGAGGTGCACCTGCTGCGGAAACAAACAAGCCGGCTAACGCTTCAATTTCTTCGGCTGTGGAGCTGGATGAATTCCAATATTCGGTGCTGGATCAGTCGATCGCTGAAGGTCATCGTGTGTTCTACGTGGATGTGCTTGTTAGCGAACATAGCCAGTTAAAAGGTGTACGGGCTTATATGGTGTTTGATATGCTGGAACGTTCAGGTGAAGTCGTTAAGGCTTACCCATCCGTTCAGGATATTGAGCAGGAAAAGTTTGAGCGCAGTTTCTCGTTGTATTACATAACAACTAAAGAGGCGCACGAACTGGAAGAAGGCATCATGAGTATCTCTGAGATTGAAAGTGCAAAGCTCATTCAATTGGATCAGGAGACTCTTCAGCAGATGGCCAATCAGGTAGCAGCTACAGTTGAGGCGCCACTCGCGCCAGCAGTTGTAACTGAGGTTGTTTCGCTGGATAATAATTCTGCACCTCAAGAAGAAGCCAAGACGGCACCAGCTAAAACAGCTGCGCCGAAGCAAGCTGCTGCACCTTCACGTACCATTCGTGTGGATATTGAACGTCTCGATGTATTGATGAACCTGTTCAGTGAATTGTTGATTGACCGTTCACGACTGGAACAACTGGCCAGTGAGACAGGTAACAATGATTTATCCGATACAGTAGCCCATTTAAGCCGGGTTAGCACAGATTTGCAAAATATTGTACTGAAATTGCGGATGGTTCCGGTAGACACCGTATTTAATCGATTCCCACGCATGATCCGTGATCTGGCTAAGACACTTGATAAGAAAATTGATCTGGTTATTACAGGTGCTGAGACAGAATTGGATCGTACGGTAATTGATGAGATTGGTGATCCGCTTGTGCATCTACTGCGTAATGCAGTTGACCATGGTGTGGAATCCATTGCAGAGCGTGTAGCTGCCGGTAAACCAGAGATGGGCACAGTGAACCTGCGCGCCTTCCACAGTGGAAATCACGTGTTTATTGAGATTGAAGATGATGGTAAAGGTATCTATCGCGACAAGCTTTTGAAAACTGCGATCAAACGTGGTGTTGTAACCGAAGAACAAGGTGCCAAGATGAGTGACGATGAAGTGAATCAACTGTTGTTCGCACCTGGCTTTAGTACTGCTGATATTATCTCGGATATTTCTGGTCGGGGCGTTGGCTTGGATGTTGTAAAATCGAAGATCACTTCGCTTGGAGGTAATGTAACCATTCATTCAACTCCAGGCAAAGGTACAAACTTCTCTGTTCAGCTTCCGTTGACCCTGTCCATTATCGCTGCAATGCTTGTACGACTTGGTTCAGAGAAATATGCTGTTCCATTATCCTCCATTGTAGAGACGGCCATTGTACAACGTGAGCAAGTTCGTAATATTCACGGCAATAAAATGATCACGTTCCGTGAGTCACTGATTCCGTACTTGTCCTTGAGCGAAGTTTTCTCCGTACCGGATTTCAAAGATGCCGATGAGCAGGAAACAGAAATTGTCGTGATTCGTAAAGGCGACCGTCTTGCAGCTGTAGCTGTTGAAGAATTTATTGGACAGAGTGAGATTGTTCTCAAATCAATGGGAACTTATCTTCCTGCTATTGAAGGAATCTCTGGAGCAACCATTCTCGGAGATGGACAAGTAGCCCTGATTCTTGATCCTAATGCATTTATTAAATAAGTATAGAGCTAAGTCTTACATTTAATAGGGAGGTTTTTTACATGGAAGAAGAGTTGAAAGTCATCGTCTTTAAATTGGGTTCCGAAGAGTATGGTATTGAGGTAGACAAGGTTCAGACGATTGAGCGTATGATGCCAATTACCCGTGTTCCCAAGACACTTTCCTTTGTAAAAGGAGTTATTAATCTACGTGGTGTTGTTATTCCGGTCATTGATCTACGCGGTCGTTTCTCCCTTCCGGAATCGGAGTACACGGATCAGACTCGTATCGTTATCGTAGGTGTAGACGACATGCAAGTTGGCTTTATCGTAGATTCTGCAAATGACGTTATTGATATCAAAAGCAGTGCGATTGATAGCCCACCAGAAGTGGTTGGCGGCGTCAAAGCGAGATATCTGCGAGGTGTTGCTAAATTGGAGGATTCACGCTTGCTGATTATGCTTAACTTGAACGAAGTATTAAATAAAAGCGAGATAGTACAGCTGGAAAGTGTTGAGGGCTAGTACCGTGGAGATGTTCAACCGATTTGAGGTATTCCAGATGGATGTGCTCAAAGAGGTCGGTAACATTGGAGCAGGCAACGCCGCAACGGCGTTGTCTCAACTCCTCAACAGACCGATTGACATGGGTGTACCTAAAGTACAAATGCTCCCTTTTGAAGAAGTTGCCGAAAAAGTGGGCGGAGATGAACGCATCGTTGTTACCGTATTTCTTCGTGTTGAAGGGGAAGCACCGGGAAATCTTTTCTTTATGATGACACCAGAGGCTGCTAAAATGTTGTTGAATAGACTTGCCGGGTTTGATCTGAAAGAAGGACTCGCTTTTACAGATATGGAGCAATCAGCGCTTTCCGAGATTGGAAATATTTTGGCTGGATCCTATCTTTCTTCTTTGGCAGATTTCACGAAGTTGTCCATGTACCCAACCGTTCCTGGACTTGCCATCGACATGGCGGGTGCCATTCTAAGTTATGGCTTGTTGCAGTTTGGCGAGATGGGTGACGCTGCATTGTTGATTGACACATCTTTCTTTGAAGGTGAAGATCAAGTTGAGGGTCAGTTCTTCCTCATTCCGGATCCACCATCCTTTGCAAAGATATTTGAATCGCTAGGGGTGCCACTGAGCCATGATTGAGGACAAAAGCGTCGTTAAAGTCGGTATGGCGGATTTAAACATCGCTCATCTTCCTGGTGTAATCCGTACGACTGGCTTGGGTTCGTGTGTGGGATTAACAATGTATGACCCACATTTGAAGCTGGCTGGAATGGCGCATGTCATGCTTCCTACTTCAGAGATCGCCCGCGAAGGGAAACTGAACACTGCGAAATATGCGGATACGGCGTTGCCCGAGCTTTTGGAAAAGATGATAAAACTAGGCGCTTCTCACTCACGTATTGTGTCTAAAATGGCCGGAGGCTCTCAGATGTTTGCCTTTGCTGGCGCTGGAGATACAATGCGCATTGGACCACGGAATGCAGATTCTTGTCGAGAGTGGCTTCAAAAACTCAATATCCCTCTTCTTGCAGAAGATACGGGTGGGAATTATGGACGAACGATTGAGATGGATTGTGAAACTGGACTTTTGACTATTCGAAGTGTACAAATGGGTGTAAAGGAATTATAAGACTATGATAGGAAACTACCGCATTAATCTTGGAGCAGGCATCGTTGGGTTTATTCTTACTTTTTTTGTAGCATACAGCAGCAATGTGTTGATGACCAGTTTAATTCGCGGATTGATCGGATTCGTAGCCTGGTTTGTCCTTGCATACGGTTTACGCTGGGGATTGGGATTGCTGCTGAACCCTCAGGCCGAGGGAAATGGATATGTTTATGATTCACCAAGTGCTCAAGATCAAAGAGGTTCACAGGTGGACATTAAAATCGAAGATGATGGACAAGAGCTGAATGATTTGCTCAAGAGTGGACAGAACGCTTCATCTGGGGACGATGTTCCGCCATCTGAGACGAAAGCTCCAACGGGATTCGCCCCTTTGGATCCGCCTAAACTTGTCCGGACCAAGGATCCGGAGGAATTGGCGCAGGCCGTTCGTCACCTGACAGACAAATAAGGAGGGTGAAAGCAATTGAACGAGCGTAAAGCTTCACATTTGAACCATTCTGATCTGTGGGAAAAGTGGAAAGAACATGGTGATCTTGAAGCCAAGAAAACTTTGATTGAAAAGTATCTTCATATTGTAAACTATGTATCCGGTCGACTGGCTGTTGGTTTGCCCAAAAATGTTCCCAAGGATGACTTGGAGAGCAATGGCGTTATGGGGTTAATTGATGCATTGGAGAAATTCGATTATGAACGTGGTCTGCAATTTGAAACTTATGCATCATGGAGGGTCCGCGGAGCCATTCTTGATGGTCTGCGTCAAGGTGACTGGGTTCCGCGTTCTGTTCGAGAGAAGGCCAAGCGAATTGAAGACGCCTATCAACAACTGGAACAAAGTTATCTCAGATCCGTTAGTGATGAGGAAATGAGCGAGTATCTGGACGTGTCTACCAAAGATTTTCAACATATGCTTCAGGAAGTGGCAGTCATGTCACTTTGCTCGCTGGAGGACCCCATTCGTGAAGAAGAGTCTGAGACTCGTCTGTCTTTGATGGTGGATGAGAAAGCCAAAAATCCGGATTATAAAGTCAATGAGTTTTATTTAAAGGAAGCTTTGGTGCAAGGGCTTGACAAGTTGACGGTAAAAGAGAGAACGGTTGTTTCACTCTTGTATTACGAAGATCTTTCTCTTAGTGAAATTGCTGAGGTTATGTCTCTTTCTCCGTCTCGTATATCCCAGTTACATTCCAAGGCAATATTACGATTACGCGGGACGTTGGACAAACAGAAAGATTTGTTGATGCGTAAAGATTAATAGAGAGAAGTAATATCATTGGAGTTTGGGGAGTGGAAAGTCTAAAAGGGGGAAGAACTGGAGTGACACAGCGGACTGCTTTGGAGCAATGTTTAAACATTGTTTTATCGGACGACAAATGTACAGCCTACCTTGAATTTTCCAAAGAGGAAGAAGGCTTTGCCTGCACGATTGATGAACTTGAACAATTTGTGGTGAACAAGGGCATCAAACAAGGTGTATCGCGAGAGGCATTATTACTTTTTGTGAGTAACCCTGAAACCTATTTAAAAGATAAATACAAGATTGCCGAAGGTATCGCTCCTATTCAGGGAACAGATGGATTCATCAAGATTCTGGTTGGGATGGACGATACGAATGAACGACGACCGCTCGAATCGGAAGATGGAACCGTCGATTACAAAGAAGTGACCCGGTTAAACAATGTCCGTAGTGGTCAGATCATTGCAGAGCGAATCGCTCCTTGCGAGGGCATACCGGGCAGGGCAGTAACGGGTGAAGAAATTCCTTATCGTCCGGGAAAAGAAGCTCGGTTTAAAGTTGGGAAAAACGTTGTGATTAACCCGGATGGTTCTGCGATGTATGCTGCCCTGGATGGGCTGGTTACCAAAACCGATGGTAACAAACTCAATGTGTTTCCGGTCTATGAAGTCAATGGTGACGTTGATTACAATAACGGTAATATCGACTTTGTAGGCACGGTTGTTATACGAGGCAATGTACTTACCGGATTTAAAGTAAAAGCAGCAGGTGACATTCGTGTCGTCGGAGGTGTCGAAGGAGCGGAACTGGAAGCAGGCGGCTCAATCGAAATCACCGGTGGTATTATTGGTTATAACAAAGGACTGGTACAAGCAGGCCATAATGTTAAATGTAGCTTTATTCAAGAAGGCAATGTGGATGCTGGTGAAGATGTTCTGGTTTCCCAAAGTATTATGCATTCCAATATTCGTGCTGGCCATGGTGTCATCTGTGCAGGAACCAAAGGTCTTATCGTTGGTGGCTCGATCCAGGCTGGTCAGAACGTCTCAGCACGTATTGTGGGCAACAGCATGTCCACGGTCACTTCCATTGAAGTTGGTGTACTGCCAAAGCTGCGTAATGAACTGAATGATCTGCGCAAGGAAGCCAGAGAACAGATGGACTCCTTGGACAAAACGAAGAAAGCTTTGACATTGTTAGACCAGTTAGCTGCCGCTGGACAATTAAGTCCGGATAAAATGTCGATGCGGATCAAGCTGAATGCTACGCAGAAATCTGCTCTTCGTATAAGTGAAGAAACGAAAATGCGCATCTTTGAAATTGAAAAGGCACTTGAAGATACAAGTAAGGCTCGTGTTGATATTCTGAAGATGATTTATGGAGGCTCTAAAATAGTTATCGGCAGATACACGAAATTTATTAAAGATCCAGTGAGTCGAATTTCATTTTATTATCATGATGGCGATATTACGATGGTTCCTTACGTTTAAGTACAGCATTCAGGCACAGGAAGAAATCCATTCGAAACCGTGAGGTGAGCGTATGAGTTTCAAAGCAGTGGAGTTGCAGATTGCGGTACCACGAACAAGCGAAGCGGGACGTTATCAAAGTGAAGCCCAGCAGCGACCGATTACGGATCAGAATCTTCTGGCAGAGCAAACGTCGAAAGAAGCAAATGAAGCAAGACAACGAAGCGAAGCAATGGACGAAACTTCACAGACTTCGGTGCGTGATGGTCATACCAATGATGGGAATCAGCAGAGTGGTTCCGATGGACAGGAGACGGCTCAGGCTCAAGAAATTGTCAAACCTGCAGAGCACCCGTACAAAGGAAAACACATAGATCTGTCTTTATAATAGATGGTTGTTATGGACATGGAGTCTTGCGCACCGATGGTTGAATCAGAAGGAGAGAACCCAATTTGTCACCATGGATCATTATTGTCATACTAGGGGCCTGCGCCATCGCCTACGCTTATATTATGCCTCGGAAAAACAAGGCGCAAGAGCCCGGGCATCAACTGGTGCAGGAGATGGAATCTACGCTTGAACACTACATGACCGAGATCGAAAATGATAATGATGCTCTTATTCAACGTGTGGCTGAAATGAAGGGAGAAGCAACGGCAGCCGATCAACGTATGCAATTGCAACTCCAGGAATTACAGCAGCGCTTGGATCAGTTGGAACAGAGCAAAAAAATCGAACCTGTCGCATCACCTGTGCCACACCCAGGTAGTGCACCGGTGCAAGCTTCCGAAGGTTTGCAAGCTCAAGCGCTCGTTAAAAGTGTACAAGCAGAAGCGGCCCAGCAGGCGTTAGAAGCAGACATATTGACCAGCAAAGTTGAATCTTTGCCTGGGCGTGAATCGATTAAAGATCGATATGTAGAACTCTTTAATCTACATGCTGAGGGTAAGTCGATGGATGCCATATCCAAGCAGACAGGCATTCAGCGTGGAGAGGTACAGTTAATACTGCAATTGGCAGAACGGGAGGAAAGCTAAGTCATGGACAAGCGATCCTTATGGATTGGTCTGGGGAGCGGTATGATTATTGGTGCAGTTTTGCTTCAACTGGCAACAGTCGGACAAAATGCATTATCGGATAGTAATCTGGACCCCGAGCAGACTGCCAATATGACCAAAGAACAGCTTGAAACGGCCGCGAAAACCTTGGATATGAAGTTGGTTGGTTCTGAAGAGGAACTATACACAGAAGCAGAGTGGGTGACAAAGAAAAAACAGGAGAGCAGTGAGTTGCAGGGGAATACAGCAACACCGCCAGAGACAGCAACCTCTACGGAGATACCTGCAGAGCCTGAGAACCCACAAGAGCCTGCTGCAAGTGAAGTTGAAGGGCAGAAAGAGATAACTGAGCCGAAGACAACAGAACCTGTAACGCCGAGCAATCCAAAAGGCGCAACAGTATCATTCAAAGTACGTTCAGGCAATAGTCTGGCAATCGTTGCAGCAAATCTAAAAACCGCGGGAATCGTAGATGATGCTCAAGCATTCATCAAGGCTGGCAAAGCTGAGCGAATCAATACCAAAATCCAAGTGGGTACTTATGCGCTTGAAAAAGGCGAAAGTTTCAAATCCATTATCGCAAAAATTACGAAAGAACCGTCAAACTGAGCATGCTCGGACAGGGCGGTTTTTGCGTATTAAACGGTGCATTTCCGAAGCTTGATAATAATTAGTATTGAGTTACATATCAGGTTTAAAATGATTCGATACTAGCAAAAATTAAAAAGTAGATTTTAGCTTCAAAGGCTGTTGCATCAGACAGTCAGTTGTGATATATTAGATAACGGTGTTAAAACACACGCATGTGCTAATTTTGTTGAGGGTGCTTTCCTTATGGAGAGTCTTGGCGAAAAATGATGCCGGCGGAGGACACAATAAAAACCATATTAGGAGGTGTGTGAAGATGGCAGTAATCTCCATGAAGCAGCTTCTCGAAGCTGGGGTACACTTCGGTCACCAAACTCGTCGTTGGAACCCAAAAATGGATCGTTATATCTTCACTGAAAGAAACGGAATTTACATCATCGATTTGCAAAAAACGGTGAAAAAAGTCGAAGAGGCTTACAACTTCGTTAAAGGAATCGCAGGAGAGAATGGTAAAATTCTTTTCGTGGGTACTAAGAAACAAGCTCAAGATTCCGTTAAAGAAGAAGCTGAACGTGCTGGTCAATTCTACATTAACCAACGCTGGCTCGGCGGTACCCTGACTAACTTCCAAACTATTCAAAAACGTATTGATCGTTTGAAACAGTTGGAAGCTTGGGAAGAAGACGGTACATTCGCTGTATTGCCTAAAAAAGAAGTAATCTTGCTTCGCAAAGAAAAAGATCGTCTGGAGAAATTCTTGGGCGGTATTAAAAATATGAAAGGCCTGCCAAGCGCCCTGTTCATCATCGATCCACGCAAAGAGCGTATCGCTGTTGCGGAAGCTCGCAAATTGGGTATCCCAATTGTTGGTATCGTTGATACTAACTGCGATCCGGACGAGATCGATTATGTTATCCCAGGTAATGACGACGCGATCCGCGCTGTTAAATTGCTGACAGGTAAAATGGCTGATGCTGTAATCGAAGCTAACCAAGGCGAAGAAACTTCCGCTTAATAGATTCGAACATATGTTATAAACTAAATGAAAAGGGTGGTTGGCAGGTGGATAACCTCTCACTGCCCTTTTTTTAGAGTGTACGTACAATACTTAATTTTGGAGGGAATTTATAATGGCAGTTAATGCGAGTGCAGTAAAAGAACTTCGCGAAAGAACGGGCGCTGGTATGCTCGATTGCAAAAAAGCATTGGAAGAAGCAAACGGTGATGTAACGAAAGCAGCTGAATTGTTGCGTGAGAAAGGTCTTTCTGCAGCAGCAAGCAAAGCAGGCCGTGCAGCAACTGAAGGTGTTGTAGAATCTTACATCCACGCTGGTGGACGTATTGGTGTCTTGGTTGAAGTTAACTGTGAGACAGACTTCGTTGGTAAAACGGATCAATTTAAGGATTTTGTTAAAGATGTAGCTATGCAAATCGCTGCAGCTAATCCTAAATTCGTTACACGCGAAGAAGTTCCTGCAGATGAGCTGGAAAAAGAAAAAGAAATCCTGAAAGCTCAAGCTCTTAACGAAGGCAAACCAGAGAAAATCATTGAAAAAATGGTTGAAGGCCGTATCGGTAAATACTACGAAGAGTACTGCCTGATGGAACAAACTTTCGTTAAAGATCCAGACAAAACGATCTCCCAATTGCTGAATGAAAAAATCAGCCAAATTGGTGAAAACATCTCCATCCGTCGTTTCGTTCGTTACGAACTGGGTGAAGGTCTTGAGAAAAAAGTAGACAACTTCGTAGAAGAAGTAATGTCCCAAGTAAACAAATAAGACGGTTTCTTTAAACCGGCGAGCAGGATTGATTTTCGAAGATATAAGAATGATAAAACTTCGAAGCGTAAACTCCCTTATATCTCAGGAAAACAGTGCCTTACCGGTTAGACGTTTTTCCTAAAAGAGCGGAACACAACTGTGTTCCTTTCTTTTTAAGCAGGAGGCCATGCGCGAGAAGTTTTGTTGGTTGAACACTAAGTGTGTTCAATTCAAAGTGGAGGGTGAATAATTGGAACAGCCAGTATTTAAACGTGTTGTCTTAAAGGTCAGCGGAGAGTCTCTTTCCGGTCAAAACGGCTACGGTATTGATGCAGATACGATCTCGTCGATCGCCCAACAGGTAAAAGAGGTTGTTGCACTTGGTGTACAGGTTGCTATTGTATGTGGCGGCGGAAACATCTGGCGTGGAATTGCCGGTAGCGAAAATGGCATCGATCGTGCAACTGCCGATTATATGGGTATGCTGGCGACAGTAATGAACTCGCTGGCACTGCAGGATGCTTTGGAACAGATTGAAGTACCAACGCGTGTACAGACATCTATTGCAATGCAACAAATTGCAGAGCCTTATATTCGTCGTAGAGCTATTCGCCATCTGGAGAAAGGCCGGGTCGTTATTTTTGCAGCAGGTACAGGTAACCCGTTCTTTTCCACGGATACAACAGCAGCACTGCGCGCAGCGGAGATTGAAGCAGAAGTTATCTTGATGGCCAAAAATAAAGTTGATGGTGTATACTCAGCAGATCCGTTTAAGGATAGTACAGCTGTGAAATTTGATCAGTTGACTTACATGGATATTCTTAACAAAGACCTTGGTGTAATGGATTCAACGGCATCCTCGCTTTGTAAGGACAACAACATCCCGTTGATCGTATTTGCCATTACGGAACAAGGTAACATCAAGCGTGTTGTTCTGGGTGAACGTATCGGAACAATCGTTAAAGGGAGTGTAGATTAATGCCACAAGCGGTTAAACAACATGCCGAAGAGCGTATGGAAAAAGCAATTCAAGCATTGCGTCGTGACCTGGCTACTTTGCGTGCAGGCCGCGCTACTCCAGCTCTTCTGGACCGAGTTCAGGTAGAGTATTATGGAGCAATGACGCCATTGAATCAACTCGCTAATATCAGTACTCCGGATTCCCGTACACTGATGATTCAGCCTTGGGACAAATCTTCCATGAGTGACATCGAGCGTGCCATCATGAAATCGGATCTGGGTCTTACTCCAGCCAATGATGGTAACATGATCCGTTTGTCCATTCCGGCTTTGACGGAAGAACGTAGAGCGGAACTTGTTAAGCTGACGAAAAAGTTCGGTGAAGAAGGTAAAGTAGCGATTCGTAACATTCGCCGTGATGCGAATGATGATATCAAGAAAATGGAGAAGTCAGATATTTCCGAGGATGAATCCCGGAGACATCAGGATGATATCCAAAAATCGACCGACAAGTTTATTGCTGAAGTCGATAAGGTACTCGCTGCCAAAGAAAAAGAAATCATGGAAGTGTAAGACAAGCGCAGCCCCTCCAATACGGTGGGGTTTTGTCTCTTTTTCCAAGCTTCAGATGAAGAAACTTCAGGGATTTTGGAGGAACAGGAATGATCAAACGGGTTCGGTCGTGGTGGAATGGGGCTGACAAGCAGGAAACGCTGACTATATCCGAGGACAATATCCCGCAGCACGTCGCCATCATCATGGACGGCAATGGACGATGGGCCAAACGTTTGGGACTCCCGCGTATAGCCGGGCACCAAAATGGCATGAAGGCGGTCAAACGTGCGACCATCGCGGCGGATGAACTGGGCATCAAATATCTGACGATGTACGCTTTTTCGACAGAAAACTGGACGCGTCCAAAAGAAGAAGTGGATTTTCTGATGCGACTTCCGCAAGAATTTCTGGCCATAGAGCTGGATGAACTTATAGAAAAAAATGTGCGCATTCGCATGATGGGCCAAGAGGAACATTTACCTTCTCATACCATCAATGCCTTGCGGGAAGCCATTCGTCTTACGGAACATAATACAGGTCTCGTTTTGAACTTTGCAATGAACTATGGAAGTCGTCGTGAAATGACGGACTGTGTTAAACAGATCGCTCTGCAAGTGAAATCGGGGGAACTATCTGCAGAGGACATAACACCTGAACTCATTGATAGACATATGCTGACGGTTGATATGCCCGATCCAGATCTATTGATCCGGACGAGCGGAGAGCTGAGATTAAGCAACTTTATGCTTTGGCAGCTTGCATATAGTGAATTATGGTTTACGGATATATACTGGCCCGAATTTGGCAAAAAGCATTTGCTTGAAGCAGTAGCCGAATATCAGCGCAGAACAAGGCGTTACGGCGGTTTGAAATAGATGGAGGATGAAGCCGTTGAAACAGCGATTAACGACAGGAATCATAGCAGGTGTGTTGTTTTTAGGTTTTTGCATGCTGGGCGGACCCTGGTACCATGGTTTGGTATTGCTTATGGCTCTCATCGGTTATTATGAATTTGTTAAAATGACCGGGGTGATGCCTTTTTCAGGTGTGGCCCTGATTGGATATGCTGGTGTTTTTTCCATTGTTTTTCCTTGGGAAATGCTTTGGGAGGCAAGACCGCTATCCTTATTTCAGGTCATCTGGATTGTAATGCTTGTACTGATGACAGCTTCGGTTGTCACCAAAAATAAAGTTCCCGTAAATACAGTGGCTATGCTTTTCCTCGGCGTGTTGTATATAGGGATCGGTTTCTATTACATTGCAGAATCCAGACATCTGCATCATGGATTGTTCTGGACGTTCCTGTTGCTGGGCTCCATATGGGCCAGTGATGCAGGAGCTTATTTTGTAGGGAAGCTAATTGGTAGAAACAAACTGTGGCCTTCCATCAGTCCAAACAAAACCGTGGAAGGTGCACTGGGTGGCATCGTGATTGCCATTGTTACTTCTGTTATTTTTGCATTAGTATCAGATGGTTTGCTTTCCTGGCAGAGAGCAATTGTGATTGGAATTGCCTGTGCAGTCGTAGGTCAGATGGGTGACTTAATCCAGTCTGCATACAAACGAGTATATAATATCAAGGATTCAGGCAATCTTCTCCCAGGGCATGGAGGCATTCTTGATCGGTGCGACAGCTGGATTGTTGTATTTCCATTCGTACATATACTAATGCTACTGCCCTATTAAAGAAGAACATGAGTCTGACATAACGGTAATGTTCGCCGTAGGCATTGGATAATTAAAGATGAGGTGCAGCATGAAAAAAATTGCGATTCTCGGCTCAACCGGTTCCATCGGTACCCAGACACTGGATGTAGTTGACATGCATCCAGAACTCTTTCAAGTAGAGGGACTGGCTGCCGGAGGCAATACAGACCTACTGATCGAACAAACCAAACGTTACCGACCGAAGAAAGTATCGGTGGGGTCCAAAGCATTGGCGGAGAAGGTAGCTCCACATTTGCCGGCAGGAACGCAACTGTTTTATGGCACAGAAGGACTTGTAGAAGTTGCGGCAGGAACCGAGGCGCATACGGTTGTTACAGCGGTGGTGGGGAGCGTTGGATTGGAGTCAACGCTTGCTGCCATAGACGCAGGCAAACAGATCGGACTGGCCAACAAGGAGACGTTGGTTACAGCAGGGCATATTGTTACTACAAGAGCGGCTGCCAAAGGAGTCTCTTTACTTCCCATCGATAGCGAACATTCTGCGATATACCAATGTTTGAATGGTGAGAACAGAGAACGCCTGACAGGCATCACGCTCACCGCTTCAGGTGGATCATTTCGTGATCTTACCCGTGAACAGTTGAAGAGTGTAACGATAGAGGATGCGCTTAAACATCCAAATTGGTCAATGGGGTCCAAAATTACGATAGACTCGGCAACGATGGTTAACAAGGGACTTGAGGTCATTGAAGCACATTGGTTATTTGGTCTTCGATATGATCAGATTAATGTATTGCTTCACCCTGAGAGTGTTATTCATTCCTATGTGGAATTTGATGATACCAGCATCATCGCTCAACTGGGGAATCCGGATATGCGAGTTCCCATTCAGTATGCATTGACTTACCCTGACCGCTTGCCATCACCAGCACAGCGTCTGTCCCTTGCTCAAGCTGGAAAATTACATTTCCGTGAGATGGATATGGAACGGTTCCCATGTTTAAGAATGGCATATGACTGTGGTAAAATGGGAGGAACCGCAACAACGGCGTTTAATGCAGCCAACGAAGTTGCTGTAGCCCGTTTCTTGCGTAAAGAGATTTCATTCCTTAAAATAGAAGATATTATTGCTTCTGTGCTGGAAGCACACCACAATGTGGACGAGCCTGATCTGCAGGAGATCGCCCGTTGTGATCAGGAGAGCCGTAAACTTGCGTCCAGTCTTTAATCTCTTTTTTCATAACAATTTGGAAGAAGTGATTCTCTTGTACAGCATCAGAGAATAATGATAATCTATAGGGACAGACTGCGGTATGTGCCGTGAAGGAGGATGGATAGGGATTGGAAACCATACAAGTGGTATTTCTAACGGTGCTCATGTTCTTTGTCATCGTGACGGTTCATGAATGGGGGCATTATTATTTTGCCAAACGCGCCGGTATTCTTGTACGGGAATTTGCGATCGGTTTTGGTCCCAAATTGTTCTCATATAAAAGAAACGAGACCCAGTTTACATTGCGTTTGTTGCCTTTTGGTGGATATGCACGGATGGCAGGGGAAGATCCGGAACTGGTAGAGATCCAGGAAGGACAGACCATTGCGGTAAGATCTGCGGATGACCAGGTGAAGATGATTTATCTGGACCAGTTGGATAACCGTAAAAATGTAATACGTGGTGAAGTCATCTCCATTGATATGGAGAATGCCCTGAAACTGCAATTGGACGTAGATGGTGAAATTCAGGAGTACCGAATTCATCCCCAAGCAATGTTGGTAAGTCGGGGCAAACAAACCCAGATTGCACCGAAAGATCGTCAATTCGGCAGCAAAACGGTTGGACAGCGTGCATTGGCTATTTTTGCGGGACCGCTGATGAACTTTATCCTGGCTTTTGTGTTGTTTGCTGTATATGCACAAATGGCAGGAGTTCCGGTGGAGAATCCCCAAAATCTAGTAATTGGTGAAGTGCTTGAAGGTGGGGCAGCCGCTCAGGCCAACCTGCAAAAAGGCGATATTATCGAGACGATCAATGGTACCGTTATTGGTACAGACTCACAAAAAATGGTGTCGATGATTGCCGATTCCAAAGACAAGCCGATGGAATGGACGCTGCGCCGGGGTTCGGATACGTTTAATATAACAATCACGCCACGTGCTGTAGAAGGACAAGAGGGCGGTAAAGTGGGGATCGTACCTACGTTGCCAACCCGATCTGTTGGATTTGCGGAGACATTTAAAGTCTCAGGCGTGGCCATGGTTGATACAACCAAAGTAATATTTGAAGGTTTTAAACACCTGATCAATCAATTCAACATGGATGATATTGGTGGTCCAGTTCGTACGTTTGAAGTGACAGGGCAGATTGCTAAACAAGGCATTGAGCAGTTAACAAGATGGGCAGCAATTTTGAGTCTGTATCTTGGGATTTTCAACCTGCTACCAATACCTGCACTGGACGGCAGCCGTCTCGTATTTTTGGGAATTGAAGCGCTGCGCGGCAGACCTGTTGATCCCAATCGCGAAGGCATGGTGCATTTCATCGGATTTGCGATGTTGTTTGTGTTGATGCTGGCAGTAACTTACAATGATATATTACGTTTAATTAACGGATAATTACGGTTGGACTACGCTCTGAACATTTCATTCAGAGTGTAGTCGTTATGGGAGGACGCTGGAGTCTTATGTCAAAGGAAAATGATAAACAGTTCGTGACTGAAATCACACCACAAGGTGAGGATTTCTCACGCTGGTATATTGATGTTATCAAAAAAGCTGATCTTATGGACTATGCACCTGTACGCGGTTGTATTGTGTTCAAGCCAGACGGATTCGAAATCTGGGAACATATTAAGGATGAGTTGGATCGTCGCTTCCGGGAAACAGGCCATCGCAATGCGTATTTCCCGATGTTCATTCCGGAGAGCTTCTTTCAAAAGGAAAAAGAGCACGTGGAAGGTTTTAACCCTGAATTACCATGGGTTACGGAAGCTGGTGGAGAGAAGCTGGAAGAACGTCTAGCAATCCGTCCTACATCCGAAACGATTATTGGTCACATGTATTCCAAATGGATTCAGTCTTATCGGGATCTTCCGGTACTGATCAACCAGTGGGCTAACGTAGTTCGTTGGGAAAAAAGAACTTTGCCTTTCCTTCGCACAAGTGAGTTCCTGTGGCAGGAAGGTCATACTGCGCATGAGACCGAAGAAGAAGCACGTGAAGAAACGATGAAAATGCTTGAGATTTATCGTGAAGTAGTTGAGGAGTACTTGGCTATTCCTGTGATTGTGGGTCAGAAAACCAAATCCGAGAAGTTTGCGGGTGCTGTGGATACGTACTCAATTGAAGCCATGATGAAGGATGGACGTGCTGTACAAGCAGGTACATCTCATTACATGGGGACGAACTTTGCAAAAGCATTTGAAATCCAGTATCTTAGCCGGAACAATGTGCTGGAGCTGGCTTACACTACTTCATGGGGAGTAAGCACACGTTTGATCGGTGCATTAATTATGGTTCACGGAGATGACCGTGGTCTCGTACTTCCTCCTAAAGTCGCACCAACTCAAGTGGTCATGATTCCAATTGGACCTCCAAAAACGCGTGATGCTGTGGTTGGGCGTGCAGATGAGTTGTTCAGTGAGTTGAAAAAAGCTGGAGTCCGTGTGAAAATGGATGATCGCAGCGATGTTCGCCCAGGTTGGAAGTTCAATGAATACGAGATGCGCGGTGTTCCAATTCGTCTGGAGATTGGTCCACGTGATATGGAAAATGGCGTTTGTGTGCTCGTATCACGGATCACAGGTGAGAAGAAAGTGGTAGAACAAGCAAACCTGGTAGAAGAAATCCAATCTATGCTGACACAGATCCAGGTTGATATGTTAGAGCGTGCTCGCACGTTTATGTCGGATAACTTCTACTCCGTGGATACACTCGATGAGATGAAAGAACTGATGGAAAATAAACGCGGGTTTACACTGGCTGGATGGTGCGGTTCAGAAGCTTGCGAAGATAAAGTAAGAGAAGTCACAGGTGCAACAAGTCGGAACATTCCGTTCCAGCCTGCGGAAGAAAAGCATACGTGCCTGGCATGTGGTGAAAAGGCAGAACACACGGTTGTGTTTGCAAGAGCGTACTAGGTCAGGATCACTTGACTATATACATTGAACTAAACATTTACATGAGAACGTAGAGAACAGAAATAACCTGAAGAAGCGAAGCTAAAAGCTTTCTGAAAGAAAGCTACATCGGAAGCATACGCTGCTGCTTTATCCCCGGATTTTCCCCTTTCTAAAAGGGAATCAAAAAATCTGGGGATAACAGTGATCGGATGGTTGTTCTGTTATCGGAGTGGTGAGTGTAAATATCTTTTTGTTCAATGTATATAATGGCACGTACGGACTGTAAGAGTAATGAATGGGGAGCTTCTGTCGGATAAAATGAGTCGGTGCGAGTTCGGATCGGTGACATTTTTGAATGCAGGGGCTTTTCATGCTTTAAGGGGGTACAAGGAGGAACACGATGAGCGGATTCGAGGAGAAGAGAAAACGGTTTGAGTTGTTGATGAAACAGGCAGAGCTTCCGGCTGGTCTGTTGGAGCCCTATTTTTTGGATGGATGGATTGAACAAGTGGAGACCAATCGAAGTAATCGAGAATGGAATATTCTGATTGCGAAGGAGACGTTGGTACCTGCTCCAATCTATCGCACATTTTGTCTGCATATTCAAGAGAAGATGAATCATATCGCCAAAATTTCATTTGGCTTCAAATATACGGACAAGGTACAAAATGGTGATATCGTCAGTGAATATTGGAATCTGTTTCTGGAGTGGGTTACCCGTGAGATTCCGTCTGTAAATGGCTGGATGAACCGGACAACCTTTGAGTGTGAAGAAGATCTCCTACAACTGACCATGAGTGATGCAACGTCGATGGAATTGGCTCGTAAGAAACAGATTGATCAGGCTATTACGAAATTCTATGAAAAATACTTTCATCTACCTCTTCGCATCAAGATGCAAGTGGGCGAAGTAGGAAGTAATAAAGAGGCCATGGAACAGTTCCAGGCTCAAAAACGTGTTGAGGAACTTGAGGTCATCGAAAAGATGATGAGTGAAGTGGACACAGAAATCCCGGTGGATGAGGAACAGGGCGATCTGCGTTTGCAGATGGGTTATGATATCAAGGAGCCAGCAGTGCCCATACAGGAAATCCAGGATGAAGAGAAAAAGGTCACGCTTCAAGGTACGGTATTTGGTCTGGATCGTAAAGAACTGCGAAACGGAAATACCTTGTTTACCTTCTACCTGACCGACTTTACGGATTCCATGCAAATGAAGATGTTTGCCAAAACAAAAGAGGATGTTAAAATTCTCAGTTTGCTGGCTAACGGTAAATGGGTAAAAGTGCGTGGTCGTGTAGAGTATGATCGGTTTATGCAAATACCTGAACTCGCGATGATTCCATCGGATCTGATTGAAGTCAAAGCACCGCCATCTCGTAAAGATAATGCACCAGAGAAACGGGTGGAGTTCCATCTGCACTCTACGATGAGTACGATGGATGCTGTAACTTCCATTGACAAATATGTGAAAATGGCAGCGGAGTGGGGACATAAGGCGATTGCTGTCAGTGACCATGGTGGGGTACAAGTATATCCCGAAGCTTCCAAGGCAGCTAAGAAAAATGGGATTAAAATGATCTACGGCCTTGAGGCCAATGTCGTGAATGACTCCGTTGCGGTCGTAATGGCTCCGCAGCCTTTGGATCTGCAAACGGCGACATACATTGTGTTTGATATCGAGACCACAGGTCTGTCGGTAACGCAGAACAAAATCATTGAGATTGCTGCTGTGAAGATGCAAGATGGTAAAGAAATTGACCGGTTTGCAACGTTTGTAAATCCGCATGAACGCATTCCCTACAACATTCAGCAATTGACCAATATTAATGATGAAATGGTAAAAGATGCACCTGAACTTGAACCTGTTATCCGTGATTTTGTGCAGTTTGCGGGAGATGGTGTACTTGTTGCCCATAATGCACGTTTTGATATGGGCTTTATCCAGGCTTCCCTGAAGCAAATTGGAATGCCGGAGCTTCCTAATCCGGTTCTTGATACGTTGGAACTGGCACGATTGTTATTTCCAAAAAATAAGAACCACCGTCTGAATACGATGGCGGATAAATATAAGGTTGGACTTGAAAGTCATCACCGTGCCATTGATGATACGGTTGCACTCGCGGGTATACTGATCGGATTACTAAATGATGCTGCCCAGATGAAAGGTTTGACGAGGCTTGATCGCTTGAATGATTTTGTGGGTGTCGACTTGTCGAATACAAGACCTTTCCACTGTGGAATCTATGCACTGAATGATGTGGGTAAGAAAAATCTATATAAGCTGGTATCTCTCTCTCATACGGAACATTTCAAGCGGGTACCGTGCATTCCCAAATCAAAACTGATTAATTTGCGTGAAGGCCTTGTTGTTATCTCCGGTTGTGAAAAAGGTGAATTTTTCGAAGCGGTACTTAACAAATCGCTCGAAGAAGCCGAAGAGATCGCCGAGTTCTATGACATACTGGAGATCCAACCACTTACCATGTATATGCATTTGGTGGATAAAGGGTTGGTGGCCACACCCGAAGAAATTAAAACAGCAATCCGCAAAGTCATTGATATAGGTGCAAAACTTAACAAACCAGTCATCGCCACAGGTAATGTGCACTATTTGGAACCGCGTGACAAGTTGTATCGGGATATCACCATTCACGGTATTACAGGATTTAGTCCACTGAAAGATCAACGTAAACCGGATGCACATTTCAGAACGACAGAGGAAATGCTGGAAGAGTTCCAGTTCCTGGGTCAAGAGAAAGCATACGAGGTCGTTGTTACAAATACGTTGGAGTTGTCTGATCGCTTTGAGGAAATTAAGTTATTCCCGGACAAACTGTTTACTCCGATTCTGGAAGGAGCGGACGAAGAAATCCGTAATACCTGCTATAACACTGCCAAGTCCATCTATGGTGAGGAGTTACCAGAAGTAATCGTGGCACGACTAGAGAAAGAACTCATTCCAATTATTAAATACGGTTTTTCTGCCAACTATCTGATCTCGGAACGCTTGGTTAAAAAATCGAATCAGGATGGTTATCTCGTAGGTTCGCGGGGATCGGTAGGCTCCTCTGTTGTTGCTACATTCCTGGGTATATCCGAGGTTAATCCACTACCTGCTCACTATATTTGTGTGAATTCGGAATGCAAACACAGCGAGTGGTTCCTGGACGGAAGTGTTCGGAGTGGTTTTGACCTTCCAGAGAAAGAATGTCCGAATTGCGGTGGTACGCTTAAAGGAGAAGGTCAGGATATCCCGTTTGAGACCTTCCTTGGATTTAAAGGAGATAAAGTTCCCGATATTGACTTGAACTTCTCTGGCGATTATCAGCCTCATGCTCATAACTATACGAAAGTACTATTTAGTGAGAAGAGTGTTTTCCGTGCAGGAACCATTGGTACGGTTGCTGAGAAAACAGCATTTGGTTTTGCCAAGAAATATGAGGAAGAACATCACAAGAAATGGCGCGGAGCTGAATTGAATCGATTAGCCTCAGGGTGTACAGGGGTAAAACGGAGCACTGGACAGCACCCCGGCGGTATTGTCGTGGTACCTGATTATATTGAGGTCGAAGACGTTACACCTGTTCAGTTCCCGGCTGATGACGTTAATGCGGAGTGGAAAACAACACATTTTGATTATCATGCTTTTGAAGAAAACTTGCTGAAACTTGATATTCTGGGGCACGATGATCCGACGATGATGCGGATGTTGCAGGATCTGACAGGGGTCGACCCAACAACCATTCCAATGAATGATCCCAAAGTCATGAGCATGTTTAACTCAACCGAAGCTCTGGGTGTTACACCGGAACAGATTAGGTCACCAGTCGCGACGTTTGGCGTGCCGGAGATGGGAACGAAGTTTGTACGTCAGATGCTTGTTGAATCCCAACCGACGTCTTTTGCCGATTTACTGCAGATTTCCGGATTGTCCCATGGTACAGGGGTATGGCTCGGAAACGCTCAGGATCTGATTAAGAACGGCACGTGCAACATTAAGACAGTAATTGGTTGTCGGGATGATATCATGTTATTCCTGATCTATAAAACGGGAATGGACGCAAGTCTGGCATTTAAGATCACTGAGAGCGTTCGTAAGGGACGGGGTCTGCCACAGGAATGGATTGACGAGATGAAGAATTGTAAAGTGCCTCAATGGTACATTGATTCATGTCTCAAAATCCAGTACATGTTCCCGAAGGCTCACGCGGCCGCTTATGTTATTTCCGCAGTACGTACAGCGTTCTTCAAGCTATATCACCCGATTGAATATTACGCAACTTACTTTACAGTTCGGGCCGATGAGATTGATATTGAACTGATGTGTCAGGGGTATGACGCGATCTATCGGAAAATTACGGAGATTGAGCAATTAGGTTTCCAGGCACCTCCGAAAGAGAAAAACATGCTGCCTGTCCTGGAAATGGGTCTGGAAATGGCAGCACGCGGATTCTCGCTGAAATCCATTGACTTATATCGTTCGGAAGCGACAAAGTTCATCGTTGATGGAAAATCACTAATCCCTCCATTTTCGGCGTTGGCAGGAATCGGGGATAATGCTGCACGCAATATTGCTGCAGCTAGAGATCATGGTGAGTTTCTGTCGGTTGAGGACTTCCAGCAGAAGTCGAAAGCAAGTAAGACCATTGTTGAACTCCTGTCGAATATGGGATGTTTCCGCGGCTTGCCTGAGAGCAATCAGCTTTCCCTTTTCTAGGATTAAATTTGGATCTTAAAATAGTGATTGATGGGGGAAACGTAATTTTTCCTTCATTAGTAAGTAAACCGCCTGAATCATCGCTTACTTGTCACTATTACCAGACTATGTTATAATTTTTGAAGTGAACGAGATAGTACGAATTTCTAAAGAGTGGGGAAACCCACTCTTTAGTCTTTGGTATACAAGAATCTTGGGTATTGAATAATCTGCCAGTGCTTTTTTGCTGGTGTAACCTAAGTTGGAGGTTATTGGTTTTGAGCACAACAAACATTAAATCTACCGTGGAAGAAATGATCCAACCCTACTTGAACGAACAAGGCTTCGAGCTGGTTGACATCGAATACGTCAAAGAAGGCAGCAACTGGTTTTTACGGGTGTATGTCGACAAAGAGGGTGGCATCGACATCGACGATTGCGTCTTGATCAGCGAAAAGCTGAGCGCCAAGCTGGATGAGAACGATCCGATTCCAACCATCTATTTCCTTGAAGTTTCTTCTCCCGGTGCGGAGCGTCCACTGAAAAAACCTGAGGACGTTACCAAATCTGTAGGCAAAAATGTTTTTGTTACAACCTACGAGCCGGTGAACGGATTGAAGGAATTTGAAGGCAAGCTGCTTTCCTTTGATGACGGGGAACTCGTTATCGAAGCAGGCAAAAAACAGCATGCCATTTCTTATGATAAGGTTGCCAGTGCGCGCCTAGCTATTTTGTTTTAAGTGCCTTGTTCACTTTATTAATGAAAAAGACACATCTCACGATAACGGCAAGGTGCTCATGAGTTCAGAGCCTTTCGCCGTTTTACGTATGAGATGCCATGTTTGAAAGGGGGATCAACATTCATGAGTATGGATTTTATTGAAGCAATGAATGAATTGGAACGGGAAAAAGGGATCAGCAAGGATGTGCTGTTTGAAGCGATCGAGGCTGCACTAATTTCCAGCTACAAGCGGAATTTCAACACGGCCCAGAATGTGCGTGTTGACATGAACCGTAATACGGGAGTTATTCGGGTGTATGCTCGTAAATTGATCGTGGAAGAAGTCCTGGATTCACGTACCGAAATTTCATTGCCTGCTGCACGCGAAATCAACCCACACTTCCAGCTGGAAGATATTGCGGAGATTGAAGTTACGCCGCGTGATTTCGGACGTATCGCCGCACAGACTGCCAAACAGGTAGTGACCCAGCGGATTCGTGAAGCCGAACGCGGCCTGATCTACAACGCTTTCGTAGACAAGGAAGAAGATATCGTTACGGGAGTGGTGCAGCGTCAGGATTTGCGCAATATCTACATCGATCTGGGCAAAATCGAAGCGGCTTTACCGCTGACCGAATTGATGCCGAACGAGAAGTTTGTTCATGGTGACCGTATTAAGGCGTATATCACCAAGGTCGAGAATACGACCAAAGGGCCGCAAATCATTTTGTCCCGTACCCATCCGGGCCTTTTGAAACGTCTCTTTGAACTGGAAGTGCCTGAGATCTTTGACGGTGTAGTTGAAATTCGCTCCGTCGCTCGCGAAGCAGGGTTCCGCTCCAAGATTGCCGTACATTCCCGCAACGAGGAAGTTGATCCAGTTGGATCTTGTGTAGGTCCTAAGGGAATGCGCGTGCAGACCATTGTGGGTGAGCTGCGCGGTGAAAAAATCGACATCGTTCGTTTCTCCGATCAGGTAGACGAATATGTTGCTAATGCACTAAGTCCTTCCAAAGTCTTGGAAGTTCATGTATTTGAGGAAGAAAAGATGGCTCGGGTTATCGTTCCGGACTATCAACTGTCGCTCGCAATTGGTATCAAAGGCCAAAATGCCAGATTGGCAGCCAAATTAACCGGCTGGAAAATCGACATTAAGAGCGAGAGCCAGGCGGAACAGGAATTCGGCAGAGAAAAAGATTCTTCTTCTGAAATGCATCAGGATTCCGTCTCCGTCGACTAAAGTAAAGTACGGGGGGCGCTGACGTATGAAACCAAAAAAAGTGCCGCTGCGCAAATGTGTGGCATGCCAAGAAATGATGCCCAAAAAGCAGCTGATTCGCATCGTTAAAACGCCAGAGGATGAAGTGCTGATCGATTTGACTGGCAAAAAATCCGGACGTGGTGCCTATTTATGCGGCAAAGAGTCCTGTTTTAAGCTCGCACTCAAAAACCGGGCTTTGGATCGGGCGTTAAAAGGCAAAGTCTCACCTGAAATTTACGAGCAATTAGCAGCTGACTTCATCGCAGTTGAGGATGAATTCAAAGCAGCACAGGAGCGTGAAAATGACTAATATTAAAACGCTGTCTTATCTGGGACTCTCTATGCGTGCAGGCAAACTTGTAACAGGTGAAGAAATTGTACTTAAAGCGATCCGTTCTTCCGAAGCTAAAATGGTTATTGTTGCGGGTGACGCCTCAGCCAATACACAAAAGAAATTTCGCGATAAATGCGGAACTTATAAGGTTCCTCTGTTGATCGGATTTGACCGGGATAGTCTGGGTTCAAGTATCGGTAAAGACACGCGTGTTGTTCTTGCAGTAACGGATCGAGGGTTTGCAAAAATGATCTCCAAGCAAGTCGGTATAATGTCGGAGGTGGAGTATATTGAGTAAACAGGAAAACAAGGATAAATTGCGAGTTTATGAATATGCGAAGTCCCTTAATATGAGTAGTAAAGAAATTATAACCATTCTTAAAAAGCTGGAAATTCCCGTTAACAATCATATGAGTGTCATGGAGAATGGTTCAGTCGGTAAGGTGGAACAATTTTTTAAAGATATAAAATCCACTGCTGCTTCCAAACAAGGCAACGAAGCAAAACCAGTTGCTACTTCGGCAGTACGCAGTGACAAAACAGTGGACAGCAACAAGCCGGCCGGCGGAGTGAACACGCCGAATAGCAGTAACCCATCCGGTAGTCCCGTACAAACAAAAATACAACAGGAAAAGCAGGTAGGTATGAACAATAGACCAAATTCCAACAATAACAATGGCACCCAAAGACCCAGCGGCCAAGACAGCCGCAACAGAACGAACTCTTCCCAAGGCTCAAGCCAAGGAGGACAATCAACGAACCGTCCAAGACCGGCTCAAGGTGGACAAAGCAGTACTGCATCCCGTCCGCAAGGAACGGGGCAACGTCCGACTAACAGTGGTGGCGGTCAAGTAAGAACTTCAGGACCTAACAGCGGTGGTAATACAGGTACTGGCGGCAACCGTAGCGGTGGTCAAGGTCAGAGCCAAGGACAAGGCCAACGCAGAAGCGGCCCAGGTGGTACTACTGGCAACAACAACAATAGTGGCAACCGTTCAAACAGCGGTGGCGGTGGACGTCGTTATGATGACAATCGTGGTGGCAACTTCCGTGGTAACCGTGGTGGTAAGAACAACCGCAACAGAAATCAGCAACAGTACCAACAACGTGAGAAAATTGATAACACACCTAAGAAAATCATCGTTCGTGGTGATATGACCGTAGGTGAAACAGCGAAATTGCTCCATAAGGATGCTTCCGAAGTTATCAAAAAACTCATCGCGATGGGCGTTATGGCAACAATCAACCAAGAACTTGATATCGAAACAATTCTGCTGCTTGCTGGAGAGTTCGGTGTCGAAGTTGAAGTGAAGATTGTGCTCGAAGATGACCGTTTTGAAACGCTGGAAGAGAATGATGATCCTGCAGATTTGCAGTCTCGTCCTCCAGTAGTAACCATCATGGGACACGTTGACCATGGTAAAACGACATTGCTTGATGCTATTCGTTCTACGAATGTAACAGGCGGCGAAGCAGGCGGAATCACACAACACATTGGTGCATATCAAGTTGAAATCAACAATAAAAAAATTACGTTCCTGGATACTCCGGGCCATGAAGCGTTTACTGCAATGCGTGCACGTGGAGCACAGGTTACGGATATTACAATTATTGTTGTAGCTGCTGATGACGGTGTTATGCCACAAACGGTTGAGGCGATTAACCATGCCAAAGCTGCTGGGCTCCCAATTATCGTAGCTGTCAATAAAATCGACAAACCGGGTGCTGATCCGGATAAAGTAAAACAAGAATTAACTAACTATGAACTCGTTCCGGAAGAGTGGGGCGGAGATACCATCTTTGTTAACGTATCAGCGAAACAAAGAATGGGTCTGGAAGGTCTGCTTGAAATGATTCTGCTCGTTGCAGAAGTGAACGAATACAAAGCGAACCCGGACAAACGTGCCCGTGGTACAGTGATCGAAGCCGAGCTGGATAAAGGACGTGGCCCGGTTGCCCGTATCCTCGTACAGCACGGTACATTGAAAGTCGGAGATGCTTTCGTAGCAGGTAACTGCTTCGGTCGTGTCCGTGCGATGGTCAATGACAAAGGTCGCCGATTGAAAGAGGCTGGACCTTCAACACCTGTAGAAATCACAGGTCTGACTGAAGTTCCAGGTGCCGGAGATCCATTCATGGTGTTTGAAGATGAGCGCAAAGCGCGTTCCATCGCTGACAAACGTGCGATTACGCAACGTGAATCCGATCTGGGTACACATACTCGCGTAACGTTGGATGATCTGTTCCAACACATCAAAGATGGCGAGATCAAAGATCTGAACGTGATCATCAAAGGTGACGTACAAGGTTCGGTTGAAGCATTGAAAGGTTCCCTTGCGAAGATCGAAGTTGAAGGAGTACGCGTGAAAATCATTCATAGCGGCGCTGGTGCAATCACCGAGTCCGATATCATTTTGGCTGCAGCATCCAATGCCATCGTGATTGGTTTCAACGTACGTCCTGATAACCAGGCGAAAACAACTGCAGATCAAGAGCAAGTAGACGTTCGTCTGCATCGCGTGATCTACAGTGTTATCGAAGAAATTGAACAAGCGATGAAAGGAATGCTTGATCCGATCTACAAAGAAAAAGTTATCGGTCATGCTGAAGTTCGTAGCACGTTCTCCATCAGTAAAGTGGGTACCATCGCTGGTTGTATGGTTACCTCGGGTAAAATTACGCGTTCTGCGGAAGCACGCCTGATTCGTGATGGCATTGTCCTTTACGAAGGTAAGCTGGATTCCCTGAAACGTTATAAAGATGATGCCAAAGAAGTAGCCCAAGGCTACGAGTGTGGTATCACACTGGATAAATACAATGATCTCAAAGAGGGCGACGTTATCGAAGCCTTCATTATGGAGACAGTACAACGATAAGCAAGGAAGCATGAGGTGAACAACAATGGCTAAGATTCGTACAGGTAGAGTGGGCGAGCAGATCAAGAAAGAATTGAGTCTGCTCATCCAGTCTGAACTGAAAGATCCACGTATCGGCTTTATTACGGTAACGGGGGTCGAAGTGACAGGAGACTTGTCGCAAGCCAAAGTTTATCTGAGTGTCTTCGGTGAACAGGAACAAAAAGATAACTCGCTCAAAGCACTGGCAAAAGCAAATGGATTTTTGCGTTCCGAGCTGGGCAAACGTATCCGGTTTCGTCATGTTCCCGAGTTGATATTCAAGATTGACGAATCCATCGCTTATGGTAGCCGAATTGAGAAGCTGCTTGGCGATATTGGTTCCGACAAGAACGAATCCCAGTAACAGAATAGAGGAGACGGCAATGCACACTTATGAACAGGCGCTCCAGGCCGGAAAGCAATTTCTGCTGGAGCATGATGATTACCTGGTCGTGTCGCATGTACAGCCGGACGGTGACGCAGTCAGCTCGACGGTAACGGTGGGCTGGCTGCTGTCATGTCTGGGTAAGACATTCACGATGATTAATGAAGGCGAAATCCCCGGGCGCATGCAATTTCTGTGGGAGGCTGGCAACATTGTGAACATGACCGAACAACCACCGCAGCGAAAATATAAAGCTGTTATCTGTGTGGATTGTGCAGACTTTGCCAGAGTAGGTTTGACGCGTCATTATTTCGAAGAAGATGCTGTTATCCTGAATATCGATCATCACCCTACAAATGACGGTTATGGTACAGTCAACATCATTAAGTCAGATGCGGCTGCAACGGCTGAAATTTTGTTCGATTTTCTTAACCTGTTCCACATCACATGGGATAAAGATGTAGCGACGGCAGTGTATACAGGATTGCTTACGGATACAGGTGGGTTCCGCTATGCCAACACCAGTCCAAATGTAATGACAACGGCCTCCAGACTGCTTGAACATGGCGTGGATGGACCCTATCTCGCCCAGACCTTGTTGGAGCAGGTGACTCTTCCACAAGTTCGGATTTTGCATCAAGCACTATCAAGCCTGCAGATGACGGATGATGGCAAGATAGCCTGGGTTGTTATTACACCAGATGATATGGTAGCTTGCGGAGCAGCTAACGAAGATCTGGAAGGTGTAGTGAACTATCCGCGCAACATTCAAGGCGTGGAAGTTGGTATCTTTTTCAAAGTCATCAACGAGAATGCTGTTAAGGTTTCTCTGCGTTCGGCTGGCAAGATTGATGTTGCTGCATTAGCCCAGACCTTTGGCGGTGGTGGGCATGTACTCGCAGCCGGTTGTCGACTGGAAGGCAAACTGGACGATATTGTCGCAAAAGTATTGAAGCAGGTGAATTCACAATGGTAAAGCCATTTGAAGGTGTACTTCCGGTGTATAAACCGGCGGGATTTACTTCTCATGATGTTGTAGCCAAAATGCGTCGCATTCTCAAGATGAAACGCATCGGGCATACGGGCACACTGGACCCACAAGTTACAGGTGTTCTGCCGCTCTGTCTTGGGCGGGCGACACGTGTGGTGGAATACATGCAGGAACTTCCAAAGGAGTATCTGGCTACGCTAAGATTGGGACTGTCTACTGACACAGAGGACATGACAGGGGAAGTCATTGAGCGTGCTGATACAACAGTGGAAGTAACACAGGATCAGGTTCAACAGGTGCTTGAGCAGTTTTTGGGCACGATCTCTCAGGTACCGCCCATGTATTCTGCGGTAAAGGTAGACGGCAAACGTCTGTATGAGCTTGCTCGTGAAGGGAAAACGGTAGAGCGTAAAAGCCGTGAGGTCACAATCTATGAGCTCGAACTTACAGGGATTGAGACTCAGGGTGAGACGACCGATATATCCTTCCGGGCCTTATGTTCAAAAGGTACCTATATTCGGACATTGTGTGTAGACATCGGCCGACAACTCGGATATCCATCGACCATGGTTCGACTGGAGCGTACGATATCGGCAGGTATCTCTGCAGATCGTTGTCTTCGCATTGAAGAAGTGGAACAACTTATGGCTGATGGTACTTTGGCGGAGGCGCTGATTCCTGTTGACGAAGCTATTGCTTCGATTCCGGCTCATAAGGTTGGAGAAGAACAGGCCAAAGGAGCACTTCAAGGTCAGAAACTGTCTGCACGTCTTCTGGAACCGCCTGTAGAGCAACCTGGTTTGTTACGGTTGTATGCTCAGGATGGTACGTTTCTGGGGATATTTGAACGGGATGAATTAAAACCAACGGTGAGGGCAGTTAAAGTCTTTTTGCCGGAATAAAGAGGTCTCGGGCTTGGAGTTATGGTGATGCTCAAGCTTGGCCTATCTAGTGAAATGCAGGTGAATGATTGTGAAAACCGTAATGCTAACCTATCCGCAGACGTTACATTCGACTGAACTTAGCACACTTCCCCAAGTGCTTGCGATTGGTCAATTTGACGGACTGCATCTCGGACATGCAAGTGTCATTTTATCAGCTGTCCGCATTGCGCGGGAAACGGGCATGCAGGCAGCGGTCATGACCTTTCATCCACATCCGAAGGAAGTTATGCGCAAAGGGGATTACGAGGGTTATTTAACTCCCTTGAGAGATAAAGAAGACATCTTGGCAGGAATGGGCGTTGATGTACTCTATGTGGTGGAGTTCAATGAAGATTTCTCACGGTTGACGCCACAACAATTCGTACACGACCTGTTGATTCCTCTTCAGACACGAACAGCGGTGGTGGGTTTTGACTTCCGTTTTGGTCACAAGGGTGCAGGGGATGAACAACTTCTTCGTACTTTGGGAGAAGGAGAGATGACGGTGGAAACCGTTCCTCCTTTCTTGTTAAATGGTGAAAAAGTGAGCAGCTCTCTCATTCGTGGCCTGTTGAAGCGTGGGGAGATGGATGAAGCCAGTCAGTGGCTTGGCCGACCTTACAGCATCAGAGGAACCGTCATTCATGGGGAGAAGCGTGGACGAACGATTGGATTTCCTACAGCCAACCTTGAACTCACGGATCATTACGTTACCCCGTCGAAGGGTGTTTACGCTGTTCGTGTGCAGTATGGTGAACAAGAACTGCATGGCGTAATGAATCTCGGTGTGAAACCTACGTTTCACGAAAGCGGGATGAAACCTACGTTTGAAGTGCACCTGCTCGATTTTGATGGACACTTGTATGACCAGGAACTAAAGGTTGAGCTCGTTCACTATATTCGTGCAGAACGAAAGTTTGACTCCATTGATGCATTGATTAGCCAGATTCGTGAAGATGCATTAACTGCCGGCCGCCTGTTATCTTAAAGGCTCAGGATTAAATGCATGTTTACATTTACATTAACTAGGCAATTATGATATACTGTACTACGTTGTCGATTGAGATAACATTAACCTTGGCTTGGTTACTTGCTCTCACCGGCGGTGACGAGGCTAATGGCGATTATATTGAAGGAGGTGAACAGGATGGCATTGACTCAAGAACGTAAACAACAACTGATCGACGAGCACAAAACTCACGAGTCCGATACAGGATCTCCAGAGGTGCAAGTTGCTATCCTTACGGAAAACATCAGAAGTTTGACAGACCATTTGCGTACGCATAAGAAAGACCACCACTCACGTCGTGGACTTTTGAAAATGGTAGGTCAACGTCGTAAGCTTTTGGCTTACGTGAAAAACAAAGATGTTAAACGTTACAGCGCACTGATCGAAAAACTCGGATTGCGTCGTTAATTATCGTACATGTTTTCAAAACCAACCTGGCTGTTATCCGTCATTCTTTTGTCTAAAAGGACAAGCGGAACCTACAGCCGGGTTGTTTTGTAGATGAGCATGTTGCCATATATTTGTAGATGGGGCTCCGTGAGGAGCTTTTGTTGTGCAGGTTAGCATGTTGAAAGATCTATACATAGCTAATGAATGCAGGACAAGCAGGAAATACTGTAAATATGCAGAATCCATTGAATTAGGAACGAAAAAAAGGAGGGGTTTCATGGAACAGCGTGTTGAAATGCAGCTTGGTGGAAGAAAACTTACGCTTGAGACTGGGCGTTTGGCCAAGCAGGCTAATGCTGCCGTTAAGGTAACATACGGGGATACCGTTGTATTGTGTACCGTGACAGCATCAAGTGAGCCGAAAGATCTGGACTTTTTCCCATTAACGGTGAACTATGAAGAAAGATTGTACGCCGTAGGTAAAATCCCGGGTGGATTTATTAAACGAGAAGGCAGACCAAGTGAGAAAGCAATTCTTTCTAGCCGTCTGACAGACCGTCCAATTCGTCCTTTGTTCCCGGAAGGCTTCCGGAATGATGTACAAGTTCTGAATATCGTTATGAGTGTGGATCAGGATTGCGAACCACAAATCGCTGCAATGATTGGTACATCAGCAGCATTGAGTATTTCGGATGTTCCATTTAGCGGACCGATTGGTGGCGTAAAAGTTGGACGTATTGATGGCGAGTTCATCATTAACCCAACGATTGCACAGCTTGAAATCAGTGAACTTGAACTGGTGGTTGCAGGAACTAAGGATGCAATCATGATGGTTGAGGCTGAAGCAAACGAATTACCTGAAGAAGTGATGCTCGAAGCAATCATGTTTGGACATGACGAGATCAAAAATATTGTTGCGGTAATCGAACAACTCGTGCAAGTTGCTGGTAAGGAAAAAATGGCTGTTAAATTGCATGCCGTTAATGCTGAAGTCAACAGCAGTGTGCGTGATTTCGCAAGTGCTCGTCTGGTTGAAGCTGTTAAAATTGCCGAGAAGCATGCTCGTCAAGATGCAATCGATCTAGTGAATGACGAAACGGTTGCTCACTTTGAAGAGAAATATATTGAAAGTCCTGAATTGCTTAAAGACGTGAAGGAAGTCCTGCATGATATCGTTAAAGAAGAAGTGCGCCGTCTGATCACGCATGATAAAGTTCGTCCAGATGGACGTGGACTTGCTGAGATTCGTCCAATTGAATGTGATACTTCCCTGCTGCCACGTACGCACGGTTCAGGTTTGTTCACACGTGGTCAAACGCAAGCACTTAGCATCTGTACACTTGGTGCACTGGGTGATGTTCAGATTTTGGACGGAATTAGCCTTGAAGAAACGAAACGTTTCATGCATCACTATAATTTCCCACCATTCAGCGTAGGTGAAGCTCGTCCATTACGTGCTCCAGGCCGTCGCGAAATCGGACATGGTGCTCTGGGTGAGCGTGCGCTTTCCAAAGTCATCCCTTCCGAAACAGACTTCCCATACACAATTCGTCTCGTATCTGAAGTTCTGGAATCTAATGGTTCAACTTCCCAGGCAAGTATCTGTGCCAGCACACTAGCGATGATGGATGCAGGTGTACCAATCAAAGCTCCAGTTGCGGGTGTAGCTATGGGTCTGATCAAAGACGGAGATCATGTATCCATTCTGAGTGATATTCAAGGTATGGAAGATCACCTCGGTGACATGGACTTCAAAGTAGCCGGAACACCTGAAGGTGTAACTGCGATTCAAATGGACATTAAAATTGATGGGATTGATCGTCAAATTTTGTCTGAAGCATTGGCTCAAGCCAAAGAAGGTCGTTTGCACATCTTGAGCAAAATGACTGAAGTGATGAATACGCCACGTGAGCAGTTATCACAATATGCGCCTAAAATTACAACGATGCACATCAATCCGGACAAAATCCGTGATGTAATCGGTGCAGGTGGTAAAATTATCAATAAAATCATCGAAGAAACCGGTGTTAAAATTGATATTGAACAGGATGGACGTGTCTTTATCGCTTCTTCCAACCAGGAGATGAATGATAAAGCCAAAGCGATTATCGAAGGTATTGTACGCGAAGTATTGGTCGGCGAGATTTATGTCGGCAAAGTAAAACGCGTTGAGAAATTCGGTGCATTCGTTGAAGTACTTCCGAACAAAGAAGGTCTGGTACACATCTCACAACTGTCAACAGAACGTGTTGCCAAAGTGGAAGATGTTGTAGCTATCGGTGATTCCATTACGGTAAAAGTAACGGAAATTGACCCACAAGGTCGAATCAACTTGTCCCGTAAAGCGGTTTTGACTGCTGAAGCTCCGGCTCAATCCTAGGATACCGAAGCGACAGGTTATAAATGGATATATTGAATGAAGAGACAGAATGTGAATTTCTGGCTCTTTTTTTAACGTTTAAATATAAAAAGCAAGGATGAAACCATGGCTTAGTATTCATATTCTTGCCCTTGTCCTCATATGATGGGGACAAAGACGGCGGGAGGATGGAGCTGTGGGAAACCAATCCAAAAAGCTGGCGGCTGTTCTGGCGGGTGTGACTGCGGTCATATTGATCGGACAAGTTGGCAGTGTACGTACATACATTACGGAGATCCGTGATGGGCCAGGTACGCAAAATGCTTTTGACATGTTCAAGGAAGCAACGGGAGAAGATGCGCTGTTGTCAGCGATTCGGGATAAAGCGGCTGAAACAAAAATTGCTCCGGTGAATGCCAGAGTGGATCGGGTATGGAAAGCGATTCCTGGCTATAATGGCATCGAGATTGATGTGGAAGCGACATACCGTAAAGCGCTGAGTGGAACGTTGAATACCAAAATTGCTTATGTCTACCGTCAGGTTGAGCCTGAGATTCAGCTTAAAGATTTGGGAGCACATCCGATCTATCGGGGGAATGCAAACAAACCGATGGCTTCTTTTATGATTAATGTCGCCTGGGGGAACGAATATATTAAACCGATGCTGGATACGCTGGATGCCGAGAAAGTGAAGGCTACTTTTTTTCTGGATGGAAGTTGGTTAAGCAAAAACGTTGAACTGGCCAAGGAAATTCAAAAACGTGGGCATGAGCTGTCCAATCATGCATATTCTCACCCTAATATGAGTCGATTGAGCGCGGAACGGGCCAAGCTGGAAATTAGTAAAACCCAGGATCTGCTCCATAAAACACTGGGGGTAGAGAATCGCTGGTTTGCTCCGCCTTCGGGTGACTTTAATCAGAAGACCGTTGACATTGCTTCTTCCATGGGATTGCAGACCGTGTTATGGACAGTAGATACTGTGGATTGGCGTAAGCCAAGCTCGGATGCCGTTGTTGCCAAAATTGCGAAAAATACCGAGGCAGGTACGTTAATTCTAATGCACCCTACTGCTTCTTCTTCGGGCGCTTTAAAAGGTATGATTCAATCCATTCGGGCCAAAGGTCTCATGCTCGGAACGGTAAGTGAAACGTTGTCTTCGGAACGTGTAAATACGTCTGCGGTTGAGTGAACGTTGTTTTTTTGTTAATATCAAACAGTTGGAACCAAATGTCGATTTCAATTTCAAGGTTGAGATCAAGGCAATTATAGAGATGTAGGAGGGCCAACCATGAAAAAAATTCAGCTGGGCAATGGCCTCAGAGTTGTCATGGAACAGATACCGACCTGCCGTTCTGTGTCTTTCGGAATATGGGTCAAGACAGGTTCGCGCAATGAGCAACCTGCAAGTAACGGAGTATCACATTTTATTGAACACATGTTATTTAAGGGAACAGATCGTTATGATGCCAAGGCAATTGCGGAGCAGTTCGATGCGATCGGTGGTAACGTGAATGCGTTCACTTCCAAAGAATACACGTGTTATTATGCTAAAGTATTGGATGAGCATTTACCGATTGCCGTTGATGTGTTATCTGATATGTTTTTCCGGTCCAAAATGGATGATGGTGAATTGATCAAGGAGAAAAACGTCATTCTGGAAGAAATCTCGATGTATGAAGATACGCCTGATGATATGGTACATGATCTGATGGCCTTGGCCGCCTATGGTGAGCATCCGCTCGCATACCCTATTCTGGGTACGGAAGAACGTCTCAAAGCGATGGATTCAAGCCATCTGCGTGCATATATGAAGGAGCATTACACGATTGAGAACACGGTCATTAGTATCGCGGGTAATATTGACGACAGTGTAATTGAGCTGATGGAGAAGCATTTTGGTGCTTTTGATGTCAATGGAGTAACGGAAGCAGTCACGATGCCAGCCTTCCAGAGCGGACAGCTCTTCCACAAAAAGAAAACGGAACAGAATCATATCTGTATTTCGTTCCCGGGCTGTAAAATCGGAGATCCGCTTCAATTCGCTATGGTTGTTCTGAATAACGCCATTGGTGGAGGCATGAGCTCCAGACTGTTCCAGGAAATTCGTGAGAAACGGGGTCTTGCATACTCCGTGTATTCCTATCATAGCTCTCATGCGGACAGCGGACTGTTCACAATATACGCGGGTACAGCACCAAAACAGACAAAAGAAGTGCTCGACCTCACCAAAGAGGTTCTGCGCGACCTGGCTGTAAACGGCTTGTCTGAAGATGAACTCCGTAAAGGAAAAGAACAGCTGAAGGGAAGCCTGATTCTTAGCTTGGAAAGCACAGGCAGTCGTATGAACCGTCTGGGTAAAAACGAGCTGATGCTGGGCAGACACCATACGCTGGATGAAATGATCACCAAAATTGAGCAAGTTACCATGGATGATATTAACGCGGTACTTGATCTGATGTTTGCTGAGCCTTTTGCACTTGCTATGGTTGGCGCTTCAGATAAGACGATCGCAGGACTTAGAAGGGATGATTTTGTTGCATTACGTTCAAATACAGAAACTGCCGGGCAATGAAGATATTAAGCTGCCACAAAAAATGTCGGAGCTGGCATCCGGTTTTGATGTCGTAGCTGCACTTCAGGAAGATGTTGTGTTGCAGCCGGGTCAGCGTACGCTGATTCCAACCGGACTTGCGATGGCAATGCCAGCTGGCTTGGAAGCACAGATCCGTCCTCGGAGCGGACTGGCTTTCAAACATGGAATTACCTGCCTTAACACACCGGGTACCATTGATGCGGACTATCGCGGAGAAGTTAAAGTGCTGTTGATCAATCTGGGTCAGGAACCGTTCACGATTGTACGGGGGGAGCGCATCGCACAGATCGTCTTCCAGACCGTGCCTGTAGTTGAATTGACAGAAGTGAATGAGCTTTCGGAAACGGTACGTGGCGAAGGCGGATTCGGTCATACTGGTAAATAATCAGCGTAAATATACCTATTTCTTAGAGTCGTCCCTGACAGGGGCGGCTCTTTTTTATATTCGAGAAACGGATGGTTGAATGCAATTATTGTTTTCACCCCGCTGTGGGCCCCTGCATACGATAAGGCATACATGTGGTGAAAGGAGTGACGTCCCGATGCTGACCGGAGTCCGGATTGTAGTCCTGGGCGGAGATGCGCGGCAGCTTGAAGTCATTCAAAAGTGCGCTGAGCTGGATGCAACGGTAAGTGTGGTGGGTTTCGATAAAATAGAGCGTTCCATTCCAGGGATGGAGCACCAGGAACTGGAGGACGAAGTGTTTGCTTCCGCAGATGTACTGGTACTGCCTGTTGTCGGTTGCGATGACCAGGGAAAAGTAAGTACTTCATTCAGTGACACGCCGATCTATTTGAAAAAGGAACATATTGCAGCTTTACCGGAGCATTGTATTGTGTTCACAGGTATGGCAAAGCCGTTCTTGCGCGAACTTTGTCTTGAAAATGGGCTGCGACTTGTTGAAGTACTTGATCGTGATGATATTGCACTTTACAACTCTATTCCAACAGCTGAGGGAGCCATCGCCATAGCTATTCGGGAGACGGACTTCACAATCCATGGTTCGGAATGCATTGTGCTTGGCATTGGTCGAACAGGATTCACAATGGCCAAAACACTGCAGGGACTTGGAGCAAATGTACGGGTGGGAATCAGGCGGGAAGAGGATGCTGCCCGCGCTACAATAATGGGCTGGAAGCCTTTCATGACAACGGATTTGGCCGCTCAAACCGGGGAAGTTGACTTGCTTTTTAATACGATACCGACTATGATAATCACAGCACAAATCCTGTCCAGAATGCCGCAAAAGGCTGTCATTATCGACCTCGCATCCGCTCCTGGCGGCTGTGATTTCAGGTATGCCGACAAACGCGGTATCAAAGCGCTACTTGCGCCTGGCCTCCCCGGCATTGTTGCTCCCAAAACGGCTGGCGGCATTATTGCCGACGCGTTGATCCGTTTGCTTTTGGAAGAACAGAACGCACGGGAGGTTAAATCATGAACTGGCAGGGAAAAACGGTAGGTTATGCAATTACAGGTTCTCATTGTACGTTTGAAGAGGTTATGCCGGTTATTAGCCGCTTCGTGGCTGAAGGTGCCAACGTCATTCCGATTATTTCGAATTCGGTTCTGACGACCGATACACGCTTCGGTACGGCGCAAAATTGGCAAAAACAGTTGAAAGATATAACAGGGAATGATATCATTTCTACAATTGTTGAAGCGGAGCCATTAGGGCCTTCCAAGCTGCTTGATGTGCTGGTTATTGCTCCATGCACAGGGAATACAACAAGCAAGCTGGCTAATGCGATGACCGACAGTCCAGTGCTAATGGCAGCCAAAGCGCAGATGCGCAATCAGCGTCCGCTTGTGCTCGCGATTTCCACGAATGACGGTCTGGGCTTGAATGCTGCGAATATCGCCAAATTGCTCGTGGCCAAATACTTGTATTTTGTGCCATTTGGGCAGGACGATCCAGTGAAGAAACCAAACTCGTTAGTTGCCAAAATGGAATTGATTCCTGAGGCTTGCTGGAGTGCCCTTGAGGGCAAACAGTTGCAGCCGATGATTGTGGAGCGTGCTTCACAAGCTTAAAGGATCATTGATTTGGTGACAACGTTTATGCGCTTGGAGAAATGAAGGGGTTTGAGAGACAAAGAAAATCATGGGGGACGATATGCTGGATTGAACAGCTACTTATGTCCACGTTCCTGTCTATAAGGCATTCCTGCTTGCAGGAGTAAAGGTTAAGCAAGCGGGAGAGGTCTATTGTGAATGTATGCGTCATGATCTCGATAACAACCGCCACCTTTGATTTGTGATTGTCCGAGACAATTACAAAAACAAGGAGTGGCATGGAATGCCGTATAAATGCTGAAATTATCGCATCAGAACGCTCCCTAGAGTGATCCATTTGTTGATTTGACCCGTGTCCAGTCTTCTTGCGTACACAAATGGAGGAATAAAGATGCGTATCATGGTACAGAAATTCGGAGGCACCTCTCTCTCCACTGTTCAGGCGAGAGAGCATGTGCTCCGTCACGTTAAACGTGAACTTGAGGCAGGATTGAGTCTAGTCATTGTTGTGTCTGCAATGGGGCGCCGCGGCGAGCCATATGCGACCGATACGTTGCTGGACTGGGCTGCACAGAACGGAAACGCACTATCCGCACGCGAAAAGGATTTACTGCTGTGCTGTGGTGAAATCATATCTGCAACGACTTTGAGCAGTTTACTCGAACACGAAGGCATTCCAACTACAGTGCTGACCGGTGCACAAGCAGGTTTTGTGACGGACGACAATTTCGGGAATGCCCGGATATTGGATGTCCGTCCTGTTCGTGTGTTGGAGCAGCTTCAGCTCGGCCGTGTCGTTATTGTAACCGGATTCCAGGGTCAGACGGAGAATGGAGACTTCACAACATTGGGGCGTGGGGGAAGTGATACGTCTGCAACAGCTCTAGGTGCAGCATTACGTGCTGAGATGGTGGATATCTACACCGATGTGAACGGGATCCTCACTGCCGATCCGCGAATTGTTGAGGATGCGCGTCCGCTGACTGTTGTGAGTTATGCTGAGATCTGTAATATGGCCCACCACGGGGCCAAGGTAATTCATCCACGTGCGGTTGAGATTGCCATGCAATCCCAGATTCCAGTACGGGTAAGATCTACTTTTGCAGACACGGAAGGAACGCTGGTTACGCATCCGGAAGGATTTCGGGATGTGCAGACAGGCATTGTTGACCGTTATGTAACAGGTATCGCCTACGTGAGCAATGTAACGCAAATTACGGTGGATGTGCCTGGTGGTGCAGATCGATTACAACTAAAAGTGTTCAAAACCATGGCTGAGAATTCGATCAGCGTTGATTTTATTAATGTTACCCCCTCGGGAGTTGTCTATACGGTTTTTGACAGTGATTCCGAGAAAGCCATACAAGTATTGCAGGAGATAGGTCTCAAGCCACAAAGCCTGTCCGGTTGTGCCAAAGTGTCCGTCATTGGCGGAGGCATTAATGGTGTACCTGGAATTATGGCTCGAATCGTCGAGTCCTTGACACTGGCTGACATTCAGATCCTGCAATCGGCAGATTCGAATACAACGATCTGGGTACTCGTAAAAAAAGAAGATATGGTTCAGGCCCTGAGGGCACTTCACGCCTCATTCGAACTTCATTTGTAAATAACTGAAGTTAGAGGAGCCAAACCTGTTTTGAAGGAGGAATCGAATTGGACTTTGGAAGATTGATTACAGCAATGGTCACTCCGTTCAATGAACAAGGAGAGATTCATTGGGAGGAAACGGCACGTCTTATCGACTATCTGATTGTAGATCAAAAGTCGGAGACACTCGTGGTTTCCGGAACAACAGGGGAGTCTCCAACACTTAGTGATACTGAGAAAGTTCAATTATTCGAATTTGCAGTGAAACATGCGGCCGGCCGGTGCAAAATTATAGCCGGAACGGGAAGCAATAACACGGCACATTCCATCCATTTGACACAGGAAGCTGAACGTGCCGGAGTGGATGGCATATTGTTGGTTGTTCCTTATTACAACAAACCAAGCCAAGAAGGTTTGTTCAGACATTTTGAAGCGATTGCAGGCTCTACCAAGCTGCCAATTATGCTGTACAACGTGCCTGGTCGCACAGTAACCAGCCTGTCAGCAGCAACAACGCTTCGCCTTGCACAGATTCCTAATATCGTCGCTACGAAGGAATGTGCATCTATGGAGCAGGTTACGCTGATTGCAGCAAGTGCTCCGGAGCATTTCAGAGTTTATTCTGGTGATGATGCTTCAGGTTTACCAGCGATTGCGGTTGGAGCACATGGAATTGTGAGCGTGGCCAGTCATGTCGTAGGGGCAGAAATGAAGAAAATGATTGACGCCTTCTATGGTGGAGCACCTCTTCAGGCTGCTCAGATTCATCAGCAGCTGTTCCCTGTGTTTAAAGGCCTGTTTGAGTGTCCACAGCCTCTACCGAACCCGGTAGCGGTGAAATATGCGCTGACATTGCGTGGTTTGAACGTTGGCTCCGTACGATTACCTCTTATTCCGCCAACGGAAGAGGAGCAGGTTTATATTAAAGGTCTGCTTAATTTATAATCATTTTGGTTGTATATGGCACTATTTTATTAATCATGGGAATATCCTTCAGATCAGCAAAAGAACCGCTCCTCTAAGTAGAGGATGCGGTTCTTTTTTTTATGAGTAATGTGAGGTTTCTTTTCCACTGCGAAGGGGAAACCTACAGGTTAACGAGAGAGTGACTTGTTTTTTTTGTTTTTAATCATGTATAATGATGTCAAGTGACTGGGTGCGGTATTTTTTTGAAATTGAAAGCGACATCGTTTCGTGGTGTAGCTTTGCGGTGAAAAAGGAAGGAACGGCTAAGAGGAAATTTCAACTCCAACTTGTTGGTAAAAGGGAATAACTTCGAAGAACTTCTTCCAAATATCGTGAATAAAGGTGTTCTTTTGCATTCATCCCGATGGTTGGGTATGTGATGTATGGACTACTTTTCTTAACTTACAATAAATAATAAGGTACGACGTCCAACTACCATAGGAGGTTTAGATTCATTTGTCTAAGAAAAATAATAACGATAAACTGATGATTTTTGCTTTGGGCGGCGTAGGCGAGATTGGTAAAAATATGTACGTCATCCAATACGCCAACGACATTGTAGTCGTGGATGCTGGTCTGAAATTCCCTGAAGAAGATATGCTTGGTATTGATATTGTCATCCCTGACATTTCTTACCTGACTGAGAACCGTGACAAAGTAAGAGGAATTATCCTTACTCACGGACATGAGGATCACATTGGTGGTCTGCCATATGTTCTCAAACATCTGAATGTTCCTGTATACGGAACAAGACTTACGCTTGGACTTGTAGAAAACAAGTTGAAAGAAGCGAACTTGCTGGGTGAAACAAAACGTATTCTGATTGATGCGGATTCCGAGATTCAACTTGGAACTGCATTGAAAGCATCGTTCTTTGCTACTAACCATAGTATTCCGGATTCTGTTGGTGTATGTGTCGAAACACCGGAAGGTGCAGTTGTTCACACAGGTGACTTCAAATTCGACCACACTCCAGTCAATGGTCAATATGCAGATCTTCAGCGTATGGCACAGATCGGAACAAATGGCGTGCTAGCGCTGTTGTCCGATAGTACAAACGCTGAGAAACCTGGATTCACACCATCCGAGAAAAATGTGGGTATCGTTCTGGAAGATATCTTCCGTAAAGCAAGTCAACGTGTTGTTGTAGCAACATTTGCTTCCAACGTACACCGTATCCAACAGGTCATCAACGCAGCAGAAGTGACTGGACGTAAAGTTGCAGTTATCGGACGCAGCATGGTGAATGTGGTGGGTATTGCGTCAGAACTGGGTTACCTTGAGATTCCGGATGGCATGATCATTGAACCTGAAGAAGTAGGCAAAATGGCTGCTGATCGTGTCGTGATTCTCTGCACAGGAAGTCAAGGAGAGCCAATGTCAGCATTGACACGTATGGCTCGTTCCACACACCGTAAAGTGGACATCCTGCCAGGCGACACCGTTATTATCGCAGCAACACCGGTTCCAGGTAATGAAAAATATGTAGGCCGTACGATTGATGAACTGTTCCGTCTGGGCGCTAACGTGCATTACAGCGGTGCTAACAGTGGTGTTCACGTATCTGGTCACGGTAGCCAGGAAGAGCTGAAACTGATGCTCAACCTGATGAAACCAAAATTCTTCTTGCCAATTCACGGTGAATTCCGTATGCAGCGTCGTCACGCAGTTCTTGCTGAATCTGTAGGCGTAGAACCGGAAAACATTTTCATCACGGACATTGGTGAAGTGATTGAAATTCAAGGTGGAGCAGCACGTAGAGCAGGTAAAGTCACTGCAGGTAACGTGTTGATCGACGGCTTGGGTGTAGGCGATGTGGGTAACATTGTACTGCGTGACCGCAAATTGTTGTCACAAGATGGGATCCTTGTTGTTGTGGTAACACTGAGCAAACAGGATGGAAAAATTGTTTCCGGTCCTGACATCATCTCTCGCGGATTTGTGTATGTACGTGAATCGGAAGGACTTCTTGATGAGGCCAACCGAATCGTTAGCAGCACATTGCAGAAGTTGATGAGTGAGAACGTTAACGAGTGGGCTTCACTCAAAACGAATGTTAAAGATGCACTGGGACGCTTCCTGTATGAGCAAACTCGTCGTAGACCGATGATTTTGCCAATCATTATGGAAGTTTAAAATAGCTAAACAAAAACATATATTCAGGCACACAGTCGCCCCTTCTCTACGAGTAATATTGGACGGTTCCTCGTAGAGAAGGGGCTTTTTTTGCGTTTTTCAGGGAGATCTGCAATATGATCGATATGTGAAGCAATTTGGATGAACGGGTATAAGGCAGCTGGAAAAATCCCCATACTAAGGAATACATTAAATGTTTCTGGAGAAGGGGATTACTGAAATGAATGAACGTATGAATGGCAAGCAGGCATCAAGATCCAATCAACCGGAAGTTGAAGCGCCGGAGATTCCGATTCAGGAGGACAAGAACATCTCTCCCGTGACAGAGACTATTCAGCAATTTGGGCAGACACAGTCGCCGGCAGGTGAATCGAATATTTTCTGTATGACCATTATTGGACAGGTTGAAGGGCACTTGATTTTGCCACCACAAAATAAAACAACTAAGTATGAGCATATCATTCCACAGCTGGTGGCTGCAGAACAGAATCAGCGGATTGAAGGTATTCTGATCATTTTGAACACGGTAGGTGGAGATGTAGAGGCGGGTCTGGCCATTGCAGAGATGATTGCTTCTCTGAGCAAACCTACGGTTACTGTCGTCATAGGAGGCGGGCATAGCATTGGAGTGCCGATCGCTGTAGCCTCAACGTATTCTCTGATTGCCGGAAGTGCAACGATGACGATCCATCCCATTCGGATGAACGGCCTTGTTATTGGTGTACCTCAGACGTTTGAATATATGGAGAAAATGCAGGAGCGGGTTGTTCGGTTCGTGACTTCGCATTCAAATATTTCTGAAGAGATGTTCAAAGAACTGATGTTTAAGACTGGTGAGTTGAATCGGGACATTGGGACAGCTGTAGGAAGCGCAGATGCCGTGAAATATGGATTGATGGATGCGGTAGGCGGAATTGGGCAAGCCATTGCTCAGTTAAATCAACTCATAGGAGACAAGAGACAGACTCTGCAAGCGGGAGGTTATACCCAATGACGTTATATACGGTGATGCCCCCGGAACAACTCTGGTCGGGAATGTGGAAAGAAGGCGAAGATACAAGGGAGATCAAGATGAATGGTTTATTAATGCAGGTGAGACCTGTCAATGAGAATGAAGCTGTTATTGTACGTTTGCTGGATTGTCCACTTGAAGCCTATCTCAATCCTGCTAATATGCCCGGTTCAACCATTCCACTTTCAGGTAACTTGGGATCAGCATAACGCGACGAATTCAGACAAATTGAGCAGAAAAAGAACATATGTACGGATTATATTTGTATGGTATAATATTCTTCTGGGGGTGACCTGATTTTGGCCAGAAGAAAAAAGAGGAAAAAAAAGGGCGCTGGTTTTAGCGGCGTTTTAAAATATGAAATTTACGGGATTGTGCTTATTACCCTTGCTGTTATTGCATTATCGGGTGAAGCCACCGTTGGACGTTCGCTTTCCAAGATGTTCGGACTGATGCTTGGTAAGTTTTATTTTGCGATTCCACTTGTTGGTATTTATTATGGTCTCATGGTGATGATTCACCGGAAGTGGCCGAGTGGCTGGACCACACGCAAAACAGGACTGGTATTGCTGGTCTTTGCGTTAACCCTGATGAGTACCGTCTCTGCAATGCACCAGAAGCTCATTCCGGTTGGTGCGCTTGAGCCTGGCGCTGTGATTACACAGGTACATAATGATATGCAAACCGAGTTGTTAACTCCTGCTGCACCAGGGGAGAGAGACTCTATGCTTAACAAGGATATCAGCGGTGGTTATCTCGGAGCTGGGCAATTTGCTCTCTTCCTGTGGCTGTTTGGCAGCCTTGGCGCAAGACTCATCATGATTGTTATGTTTATCATCAGTTTTATGCTGATCACTAGTTTATCTTATGTGGATCTGATTCGAATATTCCGGACCAAGATTTGGGATGCCGGGAGTTCGATGTACAAGAAGCTGGAGTCGAGGCCCTCTGTGCGTTCTGCCTCAGCGTCTGATGGAAGGAAAAAAGGTAACGCACGTAAAGTGGTACCTGTTCCTGTTGAAGATGATGAAGATGAGTATGAGGATGAATTAGAGGAACAGCATCTGCCTAAACGAAAATCCCCAATATTCTTCCAACTATTCGGAAAATGGGGAGCTAATCGGGAACAGGCGACATCTGGACGTGAAATGGATGAGGTCGATTCGGTAGAAACAGAACAGATTGTATACCGTGCCGAACTAGATCACAACGTAGAGGCGTGGCAGGATGCAACCGAAGACGTAGCCAACAAATCAGCTTCGTCACGTGTTCCTGTTCAGGCTAAACCTAACTCAGCGCCGATCATTCGAGACTTTTTCGAGCACGTCAGAACAGAAGAGGCAAGCATTGAAGATGATCTGGACGATGCTTATCCTTTCCCTGATGATCTGGCTGATCCGAACGTAGTGCAACAGGGCGAGCATGCCATTAAGATAACGGATGAACTGGTAGAGACAGAGTGGTCTGCATCGGATGCGGGTACGGACGGGATGAATGTTGTGGATGAGATTCAGAGTGGAGAAGAAGTGCCTAATGATGCAACGCAGGGAACAGATACTCCAACTCCTGAAGGGCAGGACACACAACCGGTGAAACCACCACCGCCACCTCCTAAGCCGTACAAGCTGCCATCATTCCGTCTCCTTGCCAAGCCGCACAATGGGGGCAAGGCGGGTGACCAGAAGGATTATATGCAGACAGCACGCAAGCTGGAAGCTACACTGGAGAGTTTTGGTGTCCGCGCCAAGGTGCTTGAAGTGGTCAGGGGCCCTGCCGTTACAAGGTATGAAATTCAACCTGATATTGGTGTTAAAGTCAGCAGGATTGTCAGCCTAACTGATGATATCGCGTTGGCTTTGGCTGCAAAGGATATCCGAATGGAAGCGCCGATTCCCGGGAAGTCTGCTATAGGTATCGAGGTACCTAATGGCGAGGTATCGGTTGTAACGATGCGTGAAGTAATGGAGACAGCAACGTTCCAGGATGCAGAATCCAAAGTGACCATTGCATTTGGCCGAGATATCTCCGGACAGACAATCATTGGTAACTTGGCTCGTATGCCCCATTTGCTGGTCGCGGGTGCTACAGGTTCCGGTAAGTCGGTATGTATTAACGGAATTATTACCAGCATATTGTACAAAGCCAAGCCGGATGAAGTGAAGTTCCTGATGGTCGATCCGAAGATGGTTGAGTTGAACGTATATAACGGAATTCCACATCTGATGGCGCCTGTAGTAACTGATCCTAAACGAGCGTCACTTGCTCTCAAAAAGATTGTAGTCGAGATGGAGAAACGATATGAACTGTTCTCCAAATCAGGCACGCGTAACGTTGAGGGCTACAATAATCTGATGAAAGATAATCCTGCGGCTGTTCTGCCTTATATCGTTGTCATTGTGGATGAGCTCGCAGATCTCATGATGGTTGCAGCCGGAGATGTAGAGGATGCCATTGCGCGACTCGCTCAGATGGCTCGTGCAGCAGGAATCCATCTGATTATTGCCACACAACGTCCTTCTGTTGACGTTATTACCGGGGTAATCAAGGCTAACATTCCATCGCGGATAGCCTTCGGCGTATCCTCACAAGTGGATTCCCGAACGATTCTGGATATGGGGGGGGCGGAGAAGCTGTTGGGTCGTGGAGACATGTTGTTCATGCCTATGGGTGCATCCAAACCGGTTCGGGTACAAGGTGCATTTATGAGCGATGAAGAAGTCGAGAATATTGTAAACTACGTACGTGGTCAAGGTGAAGCGCAGTATGATGAGTCCATTGTACCTGAAGTGGATGATTCCATTCAGGCAGCAGATGAAGTACAGGATGAGTTATATGAGCAAGCTGTACAGATTATCTTGGAGGCAAAACAAGCTTCGGTCTCCCTGTTGCAACGTCGTATGCGGGTTGGTTACACACGTGCAGCGCGTTTAATTGACTCCATGGAAGCCCGGGGTGTAATCGGCCCTTACGAGGGGAGCAAACCACGGGAAGTGCTGGTTTCGCTTGAACAGTATCAACAGAATAAAATAAGCTCGTAGTGACTTGGAAGTCCGGGTCGTTTAACGCCTCAACCTTATTGGTTGAGGGCTTTTTGTTTGCTCAGCGGACTGAAGTTTTGCCATCTACTCCAAAGATCGGATGATTTGGTGCATAGGAAACAAGCAGGCTTGTCATAATAACCTTAGCGATTCTGTTAATCCCACAAGAGAAAGGTAGAGCACAGTCGATGCGAAAAATGAACCTATGGCTTTTCACTGCTATTTTGCTGATATCCGCATTGGGAATTCGTTATTTGCTTCCTGGGAATACAGCAACTGAAAGTTCAGCCGAGCGTACACCGCAGGTAGAAGAAAAGGCCTTGCCTACGTTTAGCAGCAATACAGTGAAATATGGAAGTTACGGTCAGGATGTATATGAGCTTCAGGGGCGTCTGAAGTACCTGGGATTTTACAATGGTAAAATCGACAGTAATTTTGGCAGCAGCACACTGAAATCCGTCAAATGGTTTCAATCCGAGTTTGGCATGAAGGCAGATGGTGTGGTTGGAGCTGAAACCAAGCTTAAGCTGTACAATGCGTCAACCAAATGGTCACCAACAGAACCGCCGCTACACAAGGAATCCTCAGGTGGAAAGGATAGTAGTAACAATACGGCAGATAAAGAGCAAGACAATATGGGATCTGCCAATGCACTGGGGCTCTCAGAGAATGAACTCAAGATTATGGCTAACGCTGTATATGGTGAAGCACGGGGTGAACCTTTTGAAGGTCAAGTCGCCGTAGCGGCAGTAATTCTGAATCGCGTAAAATCCCCAAGCTTTCCGAGTACGCCTTCAGGTGTAATTTTTCAACCAGGTGCATTTACGGCTGTAGCGGACGGACAGATCTATCTGGAACCAAACGCACAAGCCAAAAAGGCAGTTGAACAGGCCCTGAATGGCTGGGACCCATCCGGTGGTTGTCTCTATTATTTTAATCCAAAGACAGCAACATCCAAATGGATCTGGACCCGTCCACAGGTGAAAACAATCGGGCAGCATATTTTTTGTATGTGATGATGTTGGAAGCAACCAGAAGGCGTGACTTCGGTTGCTTCTTGCCTTTTGAATGGGTTAAAATGGTTGTTACGTTTAGCATAATACGATTGCATGACAAATGACGCCGTAAAGGGGTTTTGACATTTGAATACATCAGGATTCGAACGAGGTAGCAAGAGAGAGTTTCGTATACATGTGCTTCCGACCAAACGTTTCAAAACGTTCGCTATATCGTTATATGCAGGAGTTCCCTTACGAGAAGATACAGTAACCAAAGTAGCGCTGACACCTTTTGTTCTGCGACGCGGCACGGAATCCTATCCGGAAACAACGCAATTTCGTGAGCAACTGGAGCATCTGTATGGAGCCGGTTTTGGTTTTGACGTCTATAAACGCGGGGATTATCAGATTGTACAGTTCCGGATGGATACCATCAATGATTCCTTTGTCGGAGGGGATGAGCAGCTACTGGATCGTTCATTTGCCTTTCTTGGAGAGGTTCTTACAAGACCTGCACAGGAGAATGGACATTTCAGGACGTCTTATGTACAAGCAGAACGAGAGACGGTCCGCAAAAAGCTGGAGTCCATCGTGAATGATAAAATGCGCTATGCGGCTGAACGCAGTATTGAGGAAATGTGCAAGAACGAGCCGTACCGTCTTCACCCACTAGGTGAGCGAAAAGATCTGCCCGGAATTGATCCTGACACACTGACTGCGTCTTATCAAGAGTGGCTGCAACAGGCGAGTATGGATCTGTACGTGGTAGGGGATACGACACTGGAAGAGGTGGAGAAACTTGTTCAGCGTCATTTCAATGTAGATCGAACGTCGTCCTCCGATTACCAGACACAGGCCGCAGTACGAGGAGACAAGGAAGTAGAGACCGTTGTTGAGCGACTGAATGTGAGTCAGGGAAAACTCAATATGGGACTCCGTACATCTATCACTTATGGAGATCCTCAGTATGCAGCAGCACTAATGTACAACGGGATTCTCGGTGGTTATCCTCATTCCAAACTGTTTGTAAATGTTCGTGAAAAAGAAAGCCTGGCCTATTACGCGTCTTCGCGATATGACGGACATAAGGGCATTGCCACGATTCAATCCGGGATTGAAATCCCTAATTATGAGAAGGCCGTCACCATCATCAAGCAGCAGCTGGAAGAAATGAAAACTGGAACGATCAGTGATCTCGAAATGTCCCAAACCAAAGCGATGATTCGTAACTTGCTTAAGGAAATGCAGGATTCTGCCTTTGAGATGATCGCTTATGACTTCAATCGACAGTTGTCTGGCAAGGAGAGAACCGCTGAAGAACTGTTGACTCAGGTAGAACAGATCAGCAAGGAAGATGTTCGTGAGGCGGCAGAACAATTCCGTCTGGATACGATTTATTTCTTGCGGGACGAGAAGGAGGAATAGTCGGTGGAGAGCATTCAGTATGAGCATCTGCAGGAGACACTATATTACGAAGTTATGGATAACGGACTGCATGTCTATATTTTGCCTAAACCGGGATTCCAGAAAACGTATGCTACGTTTGCAACCAAGTATGGATCGGTGGATAATCATTTTCAGGTTAAAGGACAGGAAGCAGTAAAGGTTCCGGATGGGATTGCCCATTTTCTGGAGCACAAAATGTTTGAAGAACCAACAGGCGATATTTTTGCAACATTTGCGTCTCACGGTGCCTCAGCTAATGCGTTTACGAGCTTTGATCAGACGGTTTATTTGTTTTCAGCGACCGAACATGTGAATGAAAATATACAAACATTAGTCGACTTTGTGCAAAATCCTTACTTCACGGATCAAAATGTGGAAAAGGAAAAAGGCATTATCGGACAGGAAATTGACATGTATGCTGACAATCCGGATTGGCGTGTTTATTTTGGATTGATCGAAGCCATGTATCAAAAACATCCGGTGCATATCGATATTGCAGGAACGGTGGAATCCATCCGTACGATTACCAAAGAGATGTTGTATGAGTGCTATAACACCTTCTATCACCCGAGTAATATGCTCTTGTTCGTGGTAGGTGGTGTAGATCCACAGGAAGTCATTGATATGGTTCGTTCGAACCAGGAACGGAAGGATTATAAGCCACAGGGGAGTATTCAACGTTTCTTTGAACCTGAGCCTGAGCAGGTAGGAGAAGCCAGACGGGAATCAAAACTGGCTGTTTCACTGCCCAAATGTCTGTTTGGATTCAAGGAGACGGACGTTGGATTGACCGGAGAAAAATTGTTGCGTCGAGATATGACAACACAGCTGATGATGGATCTTTTATTTGGTTCAAGCACACGTTTATTCCAGAAGCTCTACGATGAAGATCTGATCTCGGACAGCTTTGGTCATGAGTATAACAGTTCGCCGCAATACGCGTTTTCAGCCATTGGTGGGGATACGAAAGACCCGGATCAACTGCTCACGCGTATACGTGAAGAAGTGGATGCCATTGTAGAAAAAGGGTTCGAATCCACGGATTTTGAACGTGCACGCAAAAAGAAAATAGGCGGATATTTGCGTATGCTTAATTCTCCGGAGAATATTGCGCATGAATTTACGCGTCAGCAATTCCGTGGTGGAGATTTTTTCAATATGCTCCCGCTCTATGAATCGATTACACTGGAAGATGTAAATCTCAGACTGAGAGAGCATATTCGCTGGGATCAACTGGCTGTATCGCTAGTCGTGAGTCCTTGATATGGAGAGGGGAACGGGACAATTGAAGGCAATTGGGGAAATGACTGTACTGGTAACCGGAGCAAGCGGTGGCATCGGAGCGGCTATCGCAGAGCGTTTTGCCAGAGTGGGCATGAATGTTGTTATACACTATATGAAATCGCATGAAGCAGCGAATGAAGCCGCCAGACGGTGTATGGAACAGGGTAGTGGAAAAATCATGACCGTGTCTGCGGATCTTCGCAGCCGGGAACAGATTGAGCGTATGCGTGAGAAGCTGGAGTCACACAATCTCATGCCAGATATCCTTGTGAACAACGCAGGTATCTCGCACTATGGGATGTTGTCTGATGTGACAGAGGAGATCTGGGATGAAGTGATGGCGATTAACCTCAAAGGCACGTTTATGTGTACACAGGAAATGATGCCTCACATGATCTCTCAAAGGTATGGCCGAATCATTAATGTATCGTCGATCTGGGGACTGTCCGGTGCTTCTTGTGAGGTGCTGTATTCGACAACCAAGGGTGGGGTAAATGCATTCACCAAGGCACTTGCGAAAGAACTCGCACCTTCCGGAGTAACCGTAAATGCCGTTGCTCCTGGCGCCGTTCAGACATCCATGCTGAACCATCTCGATCAGAGTGAACTGAAGATGCTGGAAGAGGAAATTCCGGCAGGGAGACTTGCACAACCTGATGAAATCTCATCACTGGTTTATTTTCTGGCCCTTCCTGAATCGGGGTATATCAATGGGCAGATTATCAGTCCAAATGGCGGTTGGTTAACGTAGTAAGCAAGAAAACTTGACTGGCTCTAAACGAAACAGGAGAAGGTTGCCGAGATGATGCAGCCGTATTCTCGATTATTTTAAAATGCTCGTATATAAAATGTCTCGAAAGCACATATTACAACTGTTGATTTTAAATCTCATGCGTCATCTAAGGAGGATTTATCATGTCAACAGAAAAAACAGTGCTCTCCAGTTTTGACACATGGAAGAAGTTCCTGGGCGACCGCGTACTGCAAGCAGAGAAGATGGGGATGAGTGAAGAAACCATCAACAAACTTGCGTATGAAATCGGCGATTTCCTTGATGAGAAAGTCGATCCGGCGAACCATTCCAACCGGGCATTGAAAGAGTTATGGGATGTCGGCGATGCAGATGAGCGTCGTACGATTGCGTGCCTGATGGTCAAATTGGCCAAACAAAACGCATAAGATTACAGATGAAGAGCTCCCGCAAGGGGGCTTTTCTCTAATGATTACAAACGGATTACAGAGCTGTTCTTGTAATTCATTTTCATTTTATATATCATTAACGTGACCCATTTTTAGAAGATGTCTCAGATTGTTGTCCAGTGGACACGTTCTGTTGCTGTCGAATAATGTGGAATAATGCATTACGGGGTGTTGAAATGGAATCTAAACAATGGTACATGGAATATAAAATACATAAGAACAGACCCGGTTTGTTAGGCGATATTGCCTCTATGCTGGGGATGCTTGAAGTGAATATATTGACCATTAACGGTGTGGAAGGCAAAACTCGAGGTATGCTGCTTGAATCGGATGATGATGAGAAAATCCGTTTGCTTGGTGAAATGCTTGGCAAAGTCAACAGCATCACCGTATCGGCTTTGCGTCAACCTAAATTGGTGGATATTTTGGCCGTGCGTCATGGCAGATACATTGACCGTGATTCGGATGATCGCAAAACATTTCGTTTCACACGAGATGAACTTGGGTTACTTGTGGACTTTTTGGGTGAAGTATTTAAGAGGGAAGGTAATCAGGTCATTGGTTTGCGCGGAATGCCACGTGTTGGCAAAACGGAATCCATTATTGCTGGCAGCGTATGTGCAATGAAGCGATGGACGTTTGTGTCCTCCACACTTCTTCGTCAGACGATAAGGAGTCAAATGTCCGAAGACGAATTGAACCCGAATAATGTGTTCATTATCGACGGTATTGTTAGCACGATACGCTCCAGTGAGCGGCATTACAACCTGTTGCAGGATATTATGACCATGCCTAGCACCAAAGTTATTGAACATCCGGATATTTTTGTACAGGAATCCGAATATGATTTTAATGATTTTGATATTATTATTGAACTTCGTAACAATCCGAATGAAGAAATTATTTATGATACGTTTACGGCTAGCTACACCGACGAATTGTAAGGAACCGTGCGGAATCATGAAATAGATTAGCAACAACTTAAGAGATAAACATAAGGAGGAGATGGCATGTCTGAACTGGGTCAGCAGTTAAGGGAGGCCCGGCTGCAAAAAGGGATGAGTCTTGACGATGTACAGGAAATGACAAAAATTCGCAAGAGGTATTTGGAGGCCATAGAAGCAGGAGACTATAAAGTGCTGCCGGGTAGCTTCTACGTGCGTGCTTTCATTAAAACCTATGCGGAGACCGTTGGACTGAACCCTGATGAGCTGCTGGAGGGACACAAAAAAGACGTACCCGCAGAAGAGGCGGAAGCAACGATGGAACCGGTGATACAGAAGCGTTCCAGCCGTCCGGTTGAGCGTAGTAATCGGTGGATGTCTGTCGCACTGATGTGGACATTCCCTGTTTTGATCGTAGTACTGTTGTATGTATACGTGGTGTATAACAAAGGTGATGAAGCAGATAATCAGGGGCTTGATCAGGTCAAAATTACAGACAGTCAACAACAGCCTGAAGATAAACCGGATCAACCTGCCGACAACGGACAGGCATCTAATCCGCCTGCGACAGACTCAGGAACTGAGGGTACTACCGGTGAGGGCGACGCTGGCGGCAACGGTGGCGGTACAGACACGGAAGGACAGACGGATGGTCAAACTGATGGCCAAACGGGAGAAAATCAGGAAGAGCCGACAGACAATTCACCATCTGCTGTAACGGTTGCAGAAGATGGGAAATCAGGCAATATTACAAACTTCAAAGTGAACGGAAGCGCAGGGAAACCTGTAACGGTTACGATCAAAGCCACAGGTCATAGCTGGCTGGAAGTGTATAAGGGCGAGAATTCCAGCGGAGAGAAGTTGGAGTATGGTAACACAGCCGACGGCGACAGCTATACCTTTGAGTTGGATAGTGCAGGCATGTATATTAAGTCCGGTTACGCTGCAGCGACCACAATCGAGGTTGGCGGGCAAGTTGTAACGGATGGCAAAGCGACCAATCGGATCCGTTTGAAGCTTGGTGAAGACAGTAGTAATACAACTTCTTCCACAGGTGTTGAAAATGGTTCAACGGACACTACAGGCGGTACCACTGGTAGCGAATAACCGGGTTAACTGCAGGAGACAATAAACGTGTCTTAACTTGCAGTTAACTTTTGGTGAAGTGAGGTGGATGGCTGTGACAGTCAGCTGGATCGTAACGGGTTTAGGGATCATTGTCAGCCTCCTGGGTTATTACCTGACTCCAAGTGCTTGGGGTTACGGAATATTGGGTTTTGGACTTGCACATGTGCTTTTGGGTGTGCTCGATATGTTCAGACAGCCCAACCGCAGCCGCTATTAGTTGGAAGCTGGACCAGCAAGCATTTTTGGCAACCACCTGAAGTGGAAGCCAAAAATGCTTTTTTCTTTGTGTAAAACAGCTTGAAATTAGACTTTTGCTTAAGGTATCCTCTATAATGTTACAGAACATACGATTAACTGAAAGGGTGACTGGTTTGAGTTCAGAAAATTCATTTGATATCGTGTCCAAAATGGACTTGCAAGAACTGACAAATGCCGTTACACAAACCGAGAAGGAAATTGGCACTCGTTATGACTTCAAGGGCAGCAAGAGCAGCCTGAAACTGGATAAGGATGCGTTAACGATCGTATCTGATGATGAGACCAAACTCAAGGCTGTCATTGACGTGTTGCAATCCAAAATGGCGAAGCGTGGTCTACCATTGAAAAACATTGATTACGCCAAAGTAGAGCCAGCGTCTTCTGGTACAGTCCGCCAGCGTTTGAATTTTAAACAGGGGATTGATCAGGACATCGCCAAGAAAATTAATATCCTGATTCGGGATTCGAAGATGAAGGTGAAGAGTCAGATTCAGGGAGACCAGCTCCGGGTAACTGGTAAGAGTAAAAATGATTTGCAAGCAGTCATGCAGCTGCTGAATGGTGCTAACCTGCCTCTGGATTTGCAATATACAAATTTCAAGTAATATGGCCTTTTTGTAGCAGAAGTGTTTTTTGACACGGTATTAGGCGTATATTATACTAAGTGTGCATTGCTGGCAGTCATACATCAAGTCCAGTCCTCATCGTTTGCTGACTTTGTGAAAAGCAGTACATCTTCTGGAAGTCACCGGAACGTTTAAAGCGGTCTTGCTTTTGAGCGGTTGACTTTATTTTTTGCGTTTCTACATAGTGGGATCATGTTAATATGGATTGACATTGAAACTGTACATTTCATGTTCCGGATGATGATAACGGGATTATGATGATTGTTTGGAGTAATGGAGGATATGAGGGAGGGCGTCTTGTGAATTTACCCAACCGGATTACGCTTGCACGAATTTGCTTAATCCCTTTTTTGATGGTGTTCCTGCTCGTGGATTTTCCATTTTATCCAGAGCCGTTGCAGCTTGGAAGCTTTTCGCTTCCATATAATCAACTGATTGCTGCTGTTATTTTTATCATCGCCGCAAGCACAGATGGAATTGACGGATACCTTGCGCGGAAAAATAACATGGTTACCAATCTGGGAAAACTGCTCGATCCACTCGCAGACAAGCTGTTGGTTACTGCAGTTTTGATCTCGCTTGTGGAGATGGGCAAGCTGGATTCCTGGATTGCAGTGGTTATTATTAGTCGTGAATTTGCAGTTACCGGCTTGCGCCAAATCGCATTGCTGGATGGTTCGGTTGTTGCCGCCAGTGCTTGGGGCAAGCTGAAGACGGTAGTGCAGATTGTGGCGATTGTGTTGTTGCTGTTGAACAATTTCCCGTTTTCATACACGGGTATTCACGTCGATATTATCGCGGTATGGGCAGCAGCGCTTATTACCATCTGGTCGGGTATCGATTACTTTGTCAAAAACAAAAATTTGCTTCATTTAACAAAAGCATAATGGTTTGTTACCAAAATGGGTAAGCATGAAGGAAGCATTGGGTCAGGGGCAATAGGAAATTATCCTATTGCCCTTTGATCACTCACCACGTGTACAGGAGGATGCTCAATGAAAGCAGAAATCATTGCAGTTGGCACAGAGCTGCTGCTTGGACAAATCGTCAATACCAATGCCAGATACCTATCCCGTGAATTGGCTGCGATGGGGATCGATGTATATTTCCAAACGGTGGTTGGGGATAACCTGAACCGACTTAGTGAAGCGATTCGCATTGCGCAGGGCCGTGCAGACGTTATTCTATTTTCCGGTGGCATTGGACCTACCCAAGATGATCTGACCAAGGATGCGCTAGCAGCTGTTCTTAACCGAGAACTGCATACAGATCGAATGGCTATGGACAAAATTGAGAGCTTTTTCAGAGATCGTAATGTGGACATGACAGAGAATAACCGACGTCAGGCGATCGTTATTGATGGTGGCACACCTCTGGCCAATGAAACGGGCCTTGCGGCAGGAAATGCGATCTCTGATAATGATAAACATTATGTTGTGATGCCTGGACCACCTAAAGAGCTGATTCCAATGTTTGAACAGGAAGTCAAGCCTTGGCTGTTCCAGCATGTACTCACAGAAGAAATGCCGATTTATTCCCGAATGCTCAAATTCGCAGGTATTGGTGAATCTGCTCTGGAAGATCGACTGTTGGATCTGATTGACGCGCAGACAGACCCTACGATTGCTCCTTACGCGAGCGAAGGCGAAGTTACGGTACGTGTCTCTACTAAGGCCGCAAGTGAGGGAGAGGCGAAGCTGAAGCTGGATGCGATGGAGGTTCAGATTCGGGAGCGTTTGACAGAACATCTCTACGCGAACGAGGATGTGCCTATAGAGTATACGATTGTAACTATGATGTCTGATATGGGGCTGACGCTTAGCGCTGCTGAGAGCTGTACAGGAGGGCTTGTCATGCAAAGTCTGACTTCTGTACCGGGAAGTGCCTCAATGCTCAAAGGTGGAATTGTGTGTTATTCCAATGAAATTAAAGAAAAGCTGCTGAATGTGCCTCATGATTATCTGGAAGGTGAAGATGCGCCTGGGGCGGTAAGTCCTGAGGTTGCAAAAGTGCTTGCTGAGCAGATCCGCATGATTGGTGACGCTGATTTTGGCTTGGCTGTTACTGGTGTAGCTGGACCGGGATATTCGGAACGCAAGCCACCCGGACTTGTCTTCATCGCTCTTGCTGAACGTGGAAAAGAGACGGAAATTCATGAACTGCGTATTAATGGTAATCGCGAGACGGTTCGCATTCGTTCAGCCAAAGCGATTCTCTATCGCTTATGGCAAAAACTTGTGGCGATGGATTGATTCGTTAATCGCTTTGATTGCATTTACAGTTCCAAGCAAGTATAATTAAGGAAGACGGAAGAACCGTAGAATTAGGCTTTACAGCCTTGTTTACGGTTCTTTTTTCTGTTTAATGGAAAGTTTCTTTGAGGAAGAGGCGCCTCGGCCTTCACAAAAAAAACGAATGTATGTTCGAAAAAAAGCTTGGCAAACGTGTTAAAACAAGGTATCATTATCTTATAAACAGTAAAGGGTGTGAGCTTATTGTCAGACCGTCGTGCCGCGCTTGATATGGCGCTCCGTCAAATAGAGAAGCAATTTGGTAAAGGATCCATCATGAAACTGGGTGAGTCCACTCATATGAATGTGGAAATTATTCCCAGCGGTTCCTTGGCTTTGGATATTGCATTAGGAACAGGCGGCTTGCCTAAAGGCCGTATTGTTGAAATATATGGACCTGAATCTTCAGGTAAAACAACTGTCGCATTGCATGCGATTGCGGAAGTACAACGTGTGGGTGGACAAGCCGCATTTATCGATGCCGAGCATGCTCTTGATCCTCAATATGCAAGCAAATTGGGCGTTAACATTGACGAATTGCTTCTATCTCAGCCAGATACGGGTGAGCAAGGGCTGGAAATTGCAGAAGCTCTTGTACGCAGTGGTGCAGTAGATATCGTCGTTATTGACTCTGTAGCTGCATTGGTTCCAAAAGCGGAGATTGAAGGCGAAATGGGGGATTCACACGTTGGTTTGCAAGCGCGTTTGATGTCTCAGGCGTTGCGTAAATTGTCTGGTGCAATCAGCAAATCCAAAACAATCGCAATCTTCATTAACCAGCTTCGTGAGAAAGTCGGCGTTATGTTTGGTAACCCGGAAACAACACCTGGTGGTCGTGCTCTGAAGTTTTATTCTACGGTACGTCTGGATGTGCGTCGTATTGAGAGTATCAAATCAGGCAATGACATGATTGGTAACCGTACTCGTATTAAAGTTGTGAAAAACAAAGTGGCACCTCCGTTTAAACAAGCGGAAGTGGATATCATGTATGGCGAAGGTATTTCAAGAGAAGGCAGTATCATTGACATTGGTACAGAGCTGGACATCGTTAATAAAAGTGGTGCGTGGTACTCCTACGAAGGCGAGCGTTTAGGACAAGGCCGTGAGAACGCAAAACAGTTCATGAAAGAGCATAAAGACATTGCTGAAATCATTGAACAAAAAATTCGGGTAGCTAGTAACCTGACTACCGCAGTTCCTGCGCCAACTAGTGAAGAGCAACAAAAAGAAGCAGAAGAAGAACAAGAATTGTTTGAAATCAACGAGTAATCTCTCAAATCCTCCCTTGTAGGGAGGGCCCTGAGGGTGTTTCCCACTGGACTCCGTAAACTTATCTGATTGAGCTTGGGTCAATCTGGATAATGGATTGTAGTGGGAGTGCTCTTGCTGTCCAACAGCCCCTGTCCCAGTGGACAGGGGCTGTTGGCACGCTAACTGTGGAGATAAAGGCCGGGCTGAGTTCCCGGCCTTTTGCATTCGTGTTCTCTGTTTTATGTGAAGATGTGTTTGGCGTAGTCAGAATGAGAATGTTATGAAAGGGGAGACCTGAATGGATCAACATGACGAGGATTTATATGAAGAAGCAGAACAGGATGGCCTATCCCAATTTCCGGACAACGAAGAACTTGTTATTACACGTGTAGAACGAACGAAGCACAGGCAAGCTCGTTATCGAATCACTTTTGGCATCCACTCCATTACGGTTCTTGAAGATGTGATGATTAAATACAGGATGACTCAAGGCAATACCTTTATGAAAAAGGATCTGGAAGAGATCATTGTAGCTGACGAAAGGCAGCGGACGTATGCACAATCTCTGCGCTTTTTGGAGCATAAGCCGCGTACGCGCCATGAATTAAGTCAGAAACTTCGTCAGAAGGAGTTTGCATCACCTTTAATTGAAGAGACGCTGGATCGACTTGAGCGGGAGAAGCTGGTGGATGACGACCTATTTGCGAAGGAATGGACAAGACAGCGTATGGAGGGCAAGCGGAAGGGAAAACTGTGGATAAGGCAAGAGCTGCGTCAAAAGGGCATTGCCAATGATCTCATTGCTGAAGCGCTGGAAGGTGTCAGTACGGATGCGGAATTTGAGACTGCCCTGAGCGCCGGACGCAAAAAATGGAATCAGGTCAAAGGGGACGTCAAAGAGAAGAAAAATAAAACGCTTCCCTTCCTAATGAGACGTGGTTTTTCAATGGATATGGTACGCCGGGTCGTGAATTGTTTAATTGAAGAAGATGAGGCTGGGGAGCCTGAAGATGACGAAGCGTTGTTATGGGATTAGCAGACTGGAGTCTCTATACTGCATTCTCTTGACAATTTCTTTCGTCAAATACTAAAATGGACATGAGTCTGTAAGAAATGGACAACCCTTTTTCCTTCCAAAAAAGCGGTTTCGGTTTCTTAAGATTTATACCATTCTTAATTATGGGTTCGCTGGAAACAGTGAATAGTACGTGGAAACATGTACATGTGAAATGAAAATCGGCGGGGGATCGCCGTGAGTATTCGTTATTCCCAAAAATATGTAAGGTTTGAAAACTGCAAATTGACCCAAGGAATGCCTTGGAGGAACCAACGAGGAGGTGAACAGTATGGAAATTGCAATCACGATCGCTCTCGTTGCAGCCGCGCTATTCATTGGGTTCGGAGTAGGATATTTTATTCGCAAATCTCTTGCAGAGGCTAAAATCTCTAGTGCGGAACAAGCTGCCGTACAAATCGTGGAGAACGCGAAGAAAGAGGCAGAAGCACTGAAGAAAGAAACGGTGCTGGAAGCGAAGGATGAAATCCATCGTATTCGCGCTGAAGCTGAAAAAGACACTCGTGAACGTCGGAATGAAATTCAACGACAAGAAAGACGATTGTTGCAAAAAGAAGAGTCGCTGGATAAAAAATTGGAATCACTCGAACGTAAAGAAGAGCAAGTGGCTAACAAAGAGAAACGAATTGATGAGACTCAGCAGCAGATCGAAATGATCTACAAAAACCAGGTGACAGAGTTGGAACGTATATCCAACCTCACCATGGAAGACGCACGCAGTATCATACTGTCCAACGTAGAACAGGAAGTTCGTCATGAGACGGCTCAAATGATCAAGGACATTGAACAACAAGCGAAGGAAGAAGCGGACAAAAAGTCCCGCGAGATTATTACACTCGCCATCCAACGTTGTGCGGCTGACCACGTAGCGGAAACAACGGTATCTGTTGTTACCCTGCCAAATGAAGAAATGAAAGGCCGGATTATCGGTCGTGAAGGACGTAACATCCGTGCGCTTGAAACCCTTACAGGGATTGACCTCATTATCGATGATACGCCAGAAGCTGTTATTCTGTCGGGCTTTGACCCGATTCGCCGTGAAATCGCCCGTACTGCCCTGGAGAAACTCGTGGCTGACGGCCGTATTCACCCGGCACGGATTGAAGAGATGGTTGAGAAATCCCGCAAAGAAGTGGATGAGCGCATCCGTGAATACGGTGAGCAAGCTACCTTTGAAGTGGGCGTGCATGGTCTGCATCCGGATCTGATCAAAATTTTGGGCCGGTTGAAGTTCCGTACAAGTTACGGTCAGAACGTCTTGAAACATTCGATGGAAGTCGCTTATCTGGCTGGATTGATGGCTGGCGAACTCGGAGAAGACGTAACTCTGGCAAGACGTGCAGGTCTATTGCATGACATCGGTAAAGCGCTGGATCACGAAGTGGAAGGATCACACGTCGAAATTGGCGTGGAACTGGCGAAGAAATACAAAGAACATCCGGTTGTAATCAACAGTATCGCGTCCCATCACGGAGATTGCGAAGCGACTTCGGTCATTGCCATGTTGGTTGGTGCAGCAGATGCACTTTCCGCAGCAAGACCAGGCGCACGCCGCGAAACGCTGGAAACGTATATCAAACGACTGGAGAAGCTGGAAGAAATCTCAGAATCTTTCGAAGGTGTCGAGAAATCGTACGCCATTCAGGCCGGACGCGAAGTTCGCGTTATGGTACAGCCTGAGAAGATCGATGATGCTGAAGCCTTCCGCTTAGCCCGTGACATCACGAAGATGATCGAGAATGAACTCGACTATCCGGGTCACATCAAAGTCACCGTCATCCGGGAAACCCGTGCGGTTGAATACGCAAAATAGAGCTTTACGGAAAAGTGGCCGCAGTAGTGGGCCACTTTTCCTGTTGATAGCCTGTTAAATGTACTTTTTGTACAAAATACACATCATGGAACAAGAGATAGAGTCCTGCAAAGGTTAATATTTGAAGCAAGAGGACTTTGCAGGAATTGAGGAGGCAGTAATCAATGAAAGTTTTGTTTATTGGTGACATTGTAGGCAACGTGGGACGTAAGGCATTAAAGGAAAATCTACCGTATCTGAAATCGAAGTATAAGCCACATGTGGTGATTGTGAATGGTGAAAATGCGGCAGCAGGTCGCGGCATTACCGGAGCAATCGCAAATGAGTTTTTCAATTGGGGTGTACATGGTATTACACTTGGTAATCATACTTGGGACAATAAGGATATTTTTGATTTTATAGATGATGAGCCCCGCATGATTCGTCCTGCGAACTTTCCACCAGGCACACCAGGACGAGGATACACGGTTGTCAAAGGTGAAGGGAAAGAGCTTGCCATTGTCAATCTGCAAGGAAGAACGTTCCTGCCTGCTCTGGATTGTCCATTCCGTGTAGCTGATGAAATTGTAGATGAGCTGCGCCAAGATTATAAATGTATTTTGGTGGATATGCATGCTGAAGCGACGTCGGAGAAGATTGCCATGGGATGGCATCTGGATGGACGTGCATCGCTTGTTGTAGGTACACATACGCATGTACAGAGTAACGATGATCGGATTTTGCCTGGAGGAACAGCTTACTTGACGGATGCAGGCATGGTAGGGCCTCGTGACGGCATATTGGGCATGGAGCGTGAGGCCGTGCTGCGTAAGTTCTACACCCAGCTACCTGTACGTTTTGTTGTGGACGATGGCAAATGGCACTTCCATGGTGTTTTTGTTGAAATTGATGAAGCCACAGGTGCGGCAACACGCATCGAAAAAATTCGTCTGACGGAGGACGAGTGGCGCATGGAATAGGGGTATTGTCCCATTTTGCAGGGAAACCCGTCTAAAAAGAAGGAATTTTTTTGCCTCCCGCGAATAACATCTAGTAAGTGGAAACAAACTTTCAACATTCCCAGGGAGGTACTTACCATGGATGTATTAAAAGTTTCAGCAAAGTCCAATCCTAATTCTGTAGCCGGCGCTCTTGCAGGGGTTCTTCGTGAACGTGGAAATGCTGAACTGCAGGCAATTGGAGCGGGAGCACTGAACCAAGCCATTAAAGCGGTAGCGATAGCCCGGGGATTTGTAGCACCAAGCGGAGTTGACCTGATTTGTATTCCAGCTTTTACAGACATTGTGATCGACGGCGAGGACCGAACGGCCATTAAGCTGATTGTGGAGCCCAGATAATACATGGAGTATGCATTGAACCTGTTTACGATGTAGACAGGTTTTTTTGCGTTTTTTTGCAATAAAATATGGAGGAGGGTTTAAGATGTCCATGTCGGATTGGCGTGTAGCTGATTTTCACTGTGATGCACTGAGCAAAATTTTGATGCAGCCTGCTCTTTCTTTTGAAGATGCTCCACAACTGGATGTGAATTTGCAACGCTTGAAAGAGGGGAGAGTTGGGTTGCAGGCGTTCGCCATCTATTTACCGGAAGTACTTGGCAGAGGCAAGTTTGAACATGTGATGGGGCAGTTGGAGATTTATCGTAGACGTGTAGAGAGAAGTCAGGAGCGGGCTGGCGGCACACAGACGTTGTTGTGGCGTGACCAGGTGGCTCAGGTGAGGCAAACAGAGGGGCCGTGGGGATTAATCACACTGGAGGGTGTGGATGGTCTGGAGGGAAACCTGTTCTATCTGGAGTTGTGTTATCAGATGGGCGTGCGAATCATTGGACTAACGTGGAATTATGCCAATTGGGCGGCGGACGGAGTCATGGAGAAGCGTGGGGCAGGTCTGACCGAGAAGGGGAAAGAACTGGTGCGTCAGTGTAATGAAATCGGAATGCTGTTAGATGTGTCACATTTGACGGAAAAAGGTTTCTGGGAACTGGCCGACTTGAGCAAGCGTCCTTTCATCGCATCCCACTCCAACAGCTATAGCGTATGTCCCCATGTGCGAAACCTGAAAGATGATCAGATTCAGGCCATCATTGCCCGAGAAGGGCGGATTGGACTGACGTTTGTACCCTGGTTTGTTAAACAGGAGGGGGAAGTGCGTATAGAAGACCTGCTGCCTCATATTGAGCAAATTTGTTCTTTGGGTGGGCAGCATCACTTGATGATGGGGTCTGATTTTGATGGAATCTCAACGTATATCCAGAGACTTGAACACTCAGGGCATTATCCGAGACTGACGGAAATCCTGCTCAAGCATTATGATGAACAACTAGTACGGGGCTGGTTGTGGGGGAATGCAATGAGTTATCTAGGGGAACACTTGCCAGAGAGTAATCCAATGATAAAGGGGGCTTCCGTAAAATAGTGAAGTGGCCTGTGGGACAGAATGGGTTGAATAAAGCTTGTTTTCCAAATAAAGGAGTGGAATGATGGTGAAATAAGTGTATTTCATGAATTTTCACCAGTTCGTTTTCATTTCACTCCAAAAAGGGGTATAATACCATTGGATTGTTAAGAGCCTGAGTACAGGCCATAGATAAACAAGGAGTGAAATTTACAATGAGTAAAACAGTACCTGTGGGCGTATCTGCCCGTCACATTCATGTATCCCAAGAGCACGTTGAAATTTTGTTTGGCAAAGGTTATGAACTGACTGAATTTAAACCTCTGTCCCAGCCTGGCCAATACGCTGCTAACGAAACTGTAGCGGTAATTGGTTCGAAAGGACAGTTTGATAAAGTGCGTATCCTTGGACCTGTTCGCCCTGAAACGCAACTGGAGATCTCCATGACAGATTCATTTGCGATTGGTGTTAAAGCACCTGTACGTGAATCTGGAAGCATTGAAGGTACACCAGGAATCACAATTAAAGGACCTGCTGGCGAAGTAACGATTGATAAAGGTGTTATCGTTGCTGCTCGTCACATTCACTTCCATACTTCGGATGCTGCCAAATGGGGTATCGAGGACAAACAAATGCTGAAAGTTCGCCTCGGCGGAGAACGCGGTCTTGTACTGGAAAATGTACTGGCTCGTGTATCCGATTCTTTTGCACTGGACATGCATATTGATACAGATGAAGCTAACGCTGCTGGCGCTCGTAATGGCGACACTGCTGAAATCATCGATTAATACCATGTAATAGCTTCAGCCGCCAATTATAGCGGTCTGAATAACGTTTAAACCTGAGCACAGCCAACAACGGCCGGTTAATTCCAGCCCTGATGGCAAGGCTCAGGTTTTTGTATTTTCTGATTGTTCTTCTGTGCATGGCATGTTTCGGATTAGACGAAGGGACATGCGGTTTGGATGTGGAACTACAGCCCAATTCATGCTATAATTTGCTGTAATGCTCTTTTAATGTTCCCGACAAGAAATTCACGTGGAACAGGGATGAATGAACGATTTTTTATTACTAGAGGCTGTAAGGAGTGACCGAAGGAAATGGCTAAAGACTCAAAAAAGGATTACTCCCAATATTTTGATTTCTCCGATGCCAAAGTAATTTCGCAAGATGAATTCAGCAAAAAGATAAGAATCCGGGGCCGTGAGATTAACATCAAATCGGAACCCAATCATCGTCAGGAGAAACAGCGGGGCAAGGAAGACGTCCAGGTGCTTTACGAAAATGCCGTTCCCGATGAACTGAAAAACATAGGGAAAGGCAAACACTATATTGTATATACGTATGGATGTCAGATGAACGAGCATGACTCGGAGACGATCAAAGGACTCCTTGAGTCTATGGGATATCAGGCTACAGAGAATCGCAAAGAAGCGGATATTATCCTGCTCAATACATGTGCCATACGAGAAAATGCGGAAGATAAAGTATTTGGTGAGCTTGGTCACCTGAAAACGTTAAAACTTGAACGTCCGGGATTGTTACTTGGCGTATGCGGGTGTATGTCCCAAGAGGAAGGCGTCGTCAACCGAATCATGCAGAAGCATGGCTTTGTGGATATGATCTTTGGTACACATAATGTGCATCGACTGCCACATCTCATCCAGGAAGCGCTGTTCAGCAAAGAAATGGTTGTTGAGGTGTGGTCCAAGGAAGGCGACATTATTGAGAACCTGCCGAAGAAACGTGAGGGTATGCGCGGCTGGGTGAACATTATGTATGGCTGCGACAAGTTCTGTACATATTGCATCGTTCCGTTTACGAGGGGCAAAGAACGCAGTCGTCGTCCAGAAGATGTCATTGCCGAAGTTAGGGACTTGGCACGGCAAGGCTTTAAGGAGATCACTTTGCTTGGTCAGAATGTGAATGCGTACGGCAAGGACTTCACCGACCTGAACTATAGCTTTGGTGATTTGATGGATGCCATTCGCCAAATTGATATTCCGCGAGTACGGTTTACAACCAGTCACCCACGTGACTTCGATGACCGCTTAATTGAAGTACTTGCCAAGGGCGGCAATCTGGTGGAGCACATTCATCTTCCCGTGCAGTCTGGCAGTTCGGAAGTACTCAAACGTATGAGCCGCAAGTATAGCCGGGAACACTATCTGAAACTGGCTGACAAAATTAAAAAGGCCATCCCGAATGTGGTATTAACAACGGATATTATTGTAGGTTTTCCGGGTGAAACCGAAGAACAGTTTGAAGATACACTTTCCCTTGTCCGTGAAGTAGGGTATGATTTTGCCTATACCTTTATTTATTCCCCACGGGAAGGTACACCGGCTGCGGTGATGGAAGACAACGTACCGATGGAAGTGAAGAAGGAACGTTTGAAGCGCTTGAACGAAACGATCAACGTATATAGCCATCGAAGCAATGAAGAACAGCGTGGCAAAGTCGTTGAAGTGCTCGTTGAAGGTGAGAGCAAACGGAATTCCGAAGTTTTGGCAGGACGTACGCGCAGCAACAAGCTGGTGCATTTTGAAGGACCCAAAGAATTGATCGGTACTTTCGTACAAGTGGAGATCACCGATCCGATGACTTTTTATATTCGGGGCAACCTGCTCTCCGAGCCGGTAGCTGCCAATCAGTAATACACACACTAATAAGATGAATAATTTTTGCACTTAGTGGGGTTGCGGCCGAGCGTAGCGAAGGTGACGGAATCGATTCTGTAGAAGCGAAGCGTTCGCCTTTGTCTCCGAATTTTAACCTTGAATATGTTCAATCCAAAAAATTTGGAGACAACAGCGATCAAAAGAACGATCCGACACCGCAGCGGTCACTCAGCAGTCAACTGAGCTTAGTGCAACATCCATTATTCATCTTATATCATCTCATAGAATGGAGCGATTTCAGTGGCGCAGGAAGAAGTGCAGTACAACCATTACGGAATGCCTACCTACGATACGCGCAATCTGGTCATACGCGACGACATTATGGGAAAAGCCAAAGAGTTGGCTGATATGCTCGGAACGAGTGAGGAAGTTAGACAGTTTCAACAGGCTGAAACCAAAATTCGTGATCATGAGCGCATCCAGCAGTTGATTGCAACGATTAAAAAGAAACAAAAAGAAATTGTTGCTTTTGAGAGCTTCAAAAATGTGGAGATGGTCAGCAAAATTGAACAGGAAATTGAAGATCTGCAAAGCGAACTGGACAGTATTCCATTGGTTACGGAATTCCAGCAGAGCCAGAGCGACATCAACTACTTGCTTCAACTCGTGATCTCTGTTATCCGGGATACGGTTTCCGAAAAAGTAAACGTGGAGGCTGGAACGGATTCACCTCCGACCAGTTGCGGTTAAATGACGGAAGGGTGCGGACGCTGTCCGCGCCTTTTTTGACGATTATAGAATTATAAGTTTTCAGCGTAGCTGAAGGATTCGATAATCGCAAGAAAAGCAACTGCTAAACCACGAATGTGGCATCATCGATAAGGCTTCGATCAGAAGCTTTTCTTACATTGCACAACCGTAAACCTGGAGTGGCTATCGCCAAGTACTCGGAATATAATTCCAAGCAAAGCTCCACGCTGTGGGGTTATTTTGTGTGGCGCAGCTATTTTTAATGATAAAGGCACATGACATCAAGAGAGCTTGATACGTACAGTGAATAAAGGAGAAATGAATAATGAGTATTTTGGACAAAATGGTGGAAGACGGAGACGGACGATTCTGGGGATTTCTCGGCTGTCGTTATATTAAAGGAGACGGAAAAGAAGTACAGATCGCGTTAACAGCAGGCGAACATCATACCAATTCCATGGGGATTATCCATGGGGGTGTATTAACTTCGCTGATGGACCAGGCGATGGGGATGGTTGCAACAGCAGCAATGGAAGTAGATGGCTGTGTGACAACAAACCTGAATGTACATTTTCTGGCACCGATGAAACAAGGGGAATTAACGGTGACTGCCACGGTACTTCATCGGGCTGGACGCAGTGTGACGACTCAATCGGAGGTTCGTGATGCATCGGGCACTTTGGGATGCATGGCTACGGCGACATTCCGTATAGCGCGCCCGAGAACGTAAAGCACGAATCCTGCAGTTGACAAAAGATATTATTATGTCATAATGAAATTATCAAAATGAAAATAGTCGGTGGTGCCCATGAGCGAAAACTACGAACACTTCAATGCAGAGAGCGACGAACAAGCAGCACGTGCCTATAGTTCCAAGAAATATCGTACACCCGATGGTGTGCCTGCGGATATCGTTATGTTCACCTTGACCAAGCGGGAGCGCAAGACGGTGACCAAGACACTACCCATTCGGGAACTGAAAGTGATGCTGATCAAGCGCAAAGGCTGGCCTTTTGCAGGCAGATGGGCATTACCCGGTGGTTTTTGTCAGGAGAATGAATCCATCTACGGTGCAGCAAAGCGTGAGTTAATGGAAGAGACAGGTGTAGACGGTGGACATTTGGAGTACTTGAATGTATACAGTCAGCCGGGCCGTGACCCGAGGGGCTGGATTATCTCTCACGCATTTTTCGCGCTTGTGGAAGAATGGATGTTGGATCAACGCCAGGCAGCAGATGATGCTGAGGATGTTGGATTGTTCACCATTCAGGAGGCGCTGCAAGAACTGGAGCTGGCCTTTGATCACAGAACAATTATCGAAGATGCTTATCGACGCATTCAACAGCAGATGTTGGAAACGACGATTGCTCGTCAGTTCCTGCCACGTGATTTTACATTAAGTGAATTATATCAGGTTATTCAAAGTGTTGTACCGGATTTTGAAGAACCAAACTTCATTCGCAAAATTACGTCTACCCGCAGCCGCAAAGGCATTGTGGAAGAAGTACGGGATGAAGAGGGGAACCTGGTGAGTTCCAACCAGTACTCGCAGCGTCCGGCGCAGTTATATCGTTTTACAGAACTTGTACCACGCCTTTCCATCTATACGTAATAAGGTGTGGAAGTGTCAATCTGATTGAATCAGGATCAACCAATTCTGGGCCAAGGGAGTGTTGACGATGAAAGCACTGATTGTCATTGATTTCACGAAGGATTTTGTGACAGGTTCTTTGCCTGTAGGTCAGCCGGCAGTAGAGATCGACGAGACGATTGCAGCTGTAACCGAGGCCTATTGTAAGAACAAACATGAGGTAATCATGGCTGTGGATCTGCACGAAGAGAATGATCCGTATCACCCGGAGACTGCACTTTTCCCACCTCATAACATCAGAAATACGGAGGGAAGACAGTTGTATGGTCGTCTTGCCCAAGTGATGGAAGAACGGAAAACAGATATACAGTGGATGGATAAGACGAGATATAGTGCATTCTGTGGGACCGATCTGGAACTCAGACTGCGTGCACGTGGTATTACGGATATTGCACTGATTGGGGTATGTACGGATATTTGCATATTGCATACCGCAGTGGATGCTTACAATAAAGGTTTTCATATTACGATATATGAAGATGCCGTTGCCAGCTTCAATCCGGCAGGGCATGAGTGGGCACTTGGACATTTTCGTTCCAGCCTGGGTGCTTCGGTGGTTAAGGCGAGTGAGACAGTCTTGGCTTAATTTACTCCATAGTCATGCTGGGTTGAACTCATGTTAGGAACCGGATGAATGTGGTGAATGGTGTATAGAGTTTTTTTGCGGGAGACTTGTTTGTTTAATACGGATAAACAGAATCATGAAGAATAAGTCTCCATATGTTAACCCGTGTCCTCAGATGAAATCTGGGGGCATGAGCGGAAGTCAGAGAGGATGAGACAAATGCAGACAACTAGCCTGGCTTTACATACGGATAAATATCAGATCAACATGATGTACGCCCATTGGGTGAATGGTACGCACAAGCGGAAGGCGGTATTTGAAGCCTATTTCCGTAAGCTTCCTTTTGGCAACGGATATGCGGTATTTGCCGGATTGGAAAGGATTGTGAACTATATCAGCCAGCTTCGGTTTACGATGGACGACATCAAATTTTTATCCAAACAAGAGGAAAATTACGATCCGGTCTTTCTGGAAGAATTGCTCCAGTTTTCATTTCAGGGGACGATTCATTCCATGAAGGAGGGTGCAATTGTTTTTCCTGACGAACCGCTCATTCGGGTAGAAGGCTCTATTATGGAGACACAATTGGTGGAGACGGCGATACTTAACTTCATGAATTATCAGACGTTGATTGCAACCAAGGCTTCGCGGATCAAACAGGTAGCACAGCAGGATACGTTGCTCGAATTCGGCACACGGCGTGCACAGGAAGCCGATGCTGCCATCTGGGGCGCACGTGCCTCGTATGTGGCAGGTTTCCATGCAACGTCCAATATGCTGGCCGGAGAGCGCTTTGGAATCCCAACAGCAGGTACACATGCCCATTCCTGGGTACAGAGCTTTATGAGCGAACAGGAGGCGTTTGACGTGTATGCCAAAGTGTTGCCTGATCAGGTTACACTGTTGGTTGATACCTTTGACACGTTGAACAGTGGAGTACCTCACGCCATCAAGACCGCCAAGAAGTTGGAGAGCCAAGGCAAAAAGATGAATGCGATTCGTCTGGACAGTGGTGACCTGGCGTACTTGTCCATTCAGGCACGTCAGATGTTGGATGAGGCTGGCCTGGATTATGTGAAAATTGTTGCATCCAATGATTTGGATGAAAATACGATTTTCAACCTGAAGGCTCAAGGAGCCCGGATTGATACATGGGGTGTGGGTACACAGTTGATTACCGCTTCTGACCAGCCATCTTTGGGTGGAGTGTACAAATTGGTGGAGCGTGAAGTGGACGGTGCCATGTTGCCTACGATCAAAATATCTGCCAATCCTGAAAAGGTGTCCACGCCAGGTAAAAAGGAAGTGTTCCGGATCATTGATCCGAAACATGGCAAAGCGATTGCAGATTATATCTGCTATCCAGATGAAGAGCAGCCTCTACAGGGCGGACCGCTCAAGCTGTTCAACCCGCTACACCCTTACCTGAAAAAGACGGTTACCCGCTACGAAGCGATCAATATGCTGGAGCCGATCTTTGTGAACGGACGCAAAGTGTATGAGTTGCCTAATCTGGATGAGATTCGTGCGTATCATAAGGAACAGATGAATCTGTTCTGGCCTGAATACCAACGGAAGCTCAATCCGGAGATCTACCGTGTGAACATCAGCCCTGCGGCATGGAATATGAAGCAGAAGCTCATTGCGGAGCATGTGAAATCCACAGAGGAATGATCTACACATCAGAATTACAGAGGGGCATAACCAGTGAGGCATACTGGCTTATGCCTTTTTGATGCTAATAAAAGGTCTACATTTTTCGTGTATGATCCCATTGAGATGGACCAGTGATGTAAGAAATCTCATGGACAGACTGCCAAGGTAGCAGGCTATACTGTTCATGTTGCGCAATTCTAGAAGATGTACTGAAAAACGTACGTATTGAAGACGTAATTAGAAGGGAAAAGCAGTCATTATTTCTCGGGAAAGCGCAGGAGACGCCAAATTCTGCAACTATTGATTCAATCCCACAGCTGTAGGGGATGAAAGTAAGAGGAGGTGCAGACATGGGATGGATATTAGGACTGGTCTGGATCGCTTTTATTGCCTATGCATTGTTGTTGGCACCGGGGCAGTCACCAGGAAGTGATCCGATATTCAAAGAACTGATCACAATGCAAAGCCAAGAGCCTTGGTTACTTACTGTGTTTTCGTGGTTAGGTATTTTCCCGGCAGTGTATGCTTGTATGCTGTTAAGAACATCTGTGAAAGGACGAGGTGGACGTGTACCGGCTTGGCCTTTTGTCTTGCTTTCTTTTGGATTAGGTGCTTTTGCGCTGCTTCCCTACTATGCATGGTCATCATCCGCATATGGTTCTTCGGGCTACGCAAGCTTGCATTTTGGTCGTCACCGGGACTCGGGAATTGGACGGGTAGCTGCCCACAAGTTGACGCATGTAGTTCTTCTGCTGTTGACGCTGGGGGCAGCATTCTATGCTATGACGCAGGGGGATCCGGATGTATATATGGACGCGTTCAGGCAATCTTCCTTTGTACATATCATGACCATTGATTTTGTACTACTGACCTTACTTTCGATGCTTGCGATATACAGGGATGCTAAAGCGAGTCGACGTTCATCAGCTTGGGCACTAGCAGGCATTATTCCCATTGTGGGTCCACTAATCTATCTGTTGACGTTAGAGAGAGACAGAGCTTGATCATTAACATGAGGAAGATTCCATAGGTAAAGGTGCCGTTAAGCCTGAATGCGAACAATTCATGTGTTTAATGGAAAAATATACAAAATTGGAAGAGGAAGTGGCTATCAATGAAAAATCAATTTAACGCATATGTTGTCCGTAAAGAAGAACAGGGCGGAGTGAAAGCTGCTATAGAGCAACTGAAGAAGGAAGATCTGCCAAACGGAGATGTAACGGTACAGGTGCAGTATTCCAGTGTCAATTATAAAGACGGACTCGCGACTCTTGAAAAGGGTGGTGTCGTTCGTGAATACCCGATGGTACCGGGAATTGATCTGGCCGGAACGGTAGAGGAGTCGGTGAGTGGACGTTTTGCACCAGGAGATCGGGTGATCAGTACAGGGTTCGAACCTGGCGTATCCCATTACGGGGGGTACAGCGAGTATGCTCGTCTGCGCAGTGAATGGCTGGTGCCTCTGCCACCGGGTCTTAGTGAGAAAGAAGCCATGGCAATTGGAACTGCAGGATTCACGGCTGCACTTTCAGTAGATGCGCTGTTACAGGCTGGAGTGAAACCGGAGATGGGCAAGATTCTGGTTACGGGTGCAACGGGTGGTGTTGGAAGTATGGCAGTTGCGATTCTGGCGAAACTTGGCTTTGAAGTAACAGCCAGCACAGGCAAGAAGGATCAGGAGGAGTCATTGCTCCGAAACTTGGGTGCCTCAGAGGTGATTACTCGTGAAGAAGCTGATGCTCCAGCCAAAGGAGCCATGGGGAAACAGCTATGGGCGGGCGTTGTTGATCCAACAGGAGGACCAGCTCTCGCGGAGCGATTGAAACAGATTCAATACGGAGGTGCGTTAGCGGTATCCGGGTTAACAGGCGGCACAGCTTTTGAATCTACGGTACTCCCGTTTATTTTGCGTGGTATCCAGCTTATTGGTATAGACTCTGTATTTTGCCCAATGGAACGTCGGGAACGGCTGTGGGAACTGCTTGGCGGAGAATGGAAACCGGAGCGCGCGCTGGAACTGGGAATCCGGGAAATTTCCTTGGATCAGTTGCCTCATACGCTGGAGACGATACTCCAAGGTGGTGCAGTAGGTCGGACTGTGGTCAATACAATATCAGATCTGCCATCCGCATAAGATTCTATGTCCTTAGACATGCTAATTCTACCTGATTGGGTCACAGTATACGTGGCTGGAAAGGAAGGATTGGCATGTGGTTTGGTAGAAAAGGGCGAAATATAGTTCGAAGAACAATGAAGTCGGTACTTGTAAGTGGAGTGCTGATCACGAGTGTCTGGTCCCTGGTGGCTTGTTCGGCATCATCCATTGAGCAGGAGCGGAAGGTCTACACCCGCGAAGCAACACATGAAGGAAATGTGCGAGCACAGAGTCAGGGACACGGATTAAACGGTGAATTGGTGAGTGAGATCAGTAAGAGTTTTGAAGCCAAAGGCATTCAGCTGATGAATAATATGTTTGAAGATGATGGCCATGGTGGGATCTCTTATATGTACTTGTTGAATGGAAGTGGCAGGCACATCGTAAAAGTCCATATTTTCAGTGATGCAGCAACCCGGGCTGCCAGCATGAGACAAATGTATAGTGAGAATCGTGATGAGGCTGTCTTGGAGAATGCGCTTGGCCGGACAACGATTCGAAGCAAAGGATACGTCTCACTTGTTTATACAGCTTCGGGTGGGGAAAAGGACAAGTATGAACAGGATGTGTTGCAGGTGTTCCAACATGTGCTGGGGCAACTAAGGTAAGTACAGCGAGATCCCCTTCGTACTTTACAGCTGAAAATAAACCCAAAAACCCGTCTGATCCTTCAGACGGGTTTATATATTTCACGCATCACATGCCGCAGCTCGGGCAAGATGAGTTTTTCCATGGCCAATTTGACAGCTCCTTTGGAGCCTGGCATGGAGAATACGGCTGTGCGTCCAATCGTTCCAGCGACAGCTCTGCTCAGGATCGCAGCGGAACCGATATCTTCAGTGTAACTGAGAAAACGGAAGATCTCACCAAAGCCGGGGAGTTCCTTGTCGAGTAGTGAGGATACTGCTTCGTAAGTTGTATCTCGGGGTGCAATTCCTGTTCCGCCGCTAAGCAGCACGGCTTCAATATCATCACGAACCGCTGCATCTTGCAGGATGCTTCGAATGTTCTCTGTTTCATCAGGTGTGATGATGTATTCAACAATCTGATAGCCCGCTTCACTCAGAAGCTGGTGCATGAGCTGACCACTGGTATCGGTGTCTTTGGTGCGCGTGTCAGACACGGTAACAATCATGCAAGATACCGTGGTCGGCGCTTCCTGGCGATGTTGTTCCACTGAATTAGTCATGAAACTTCCTCCTTCAATCCACATGTCCTCCATAGCATAGACCATCCGTTAGAATCAGGCAATGTACTGGGGAAGAGTTGAACGTTATTGCACAACGAATACGGGATGGTGTACACTCGCTAGATACAGAGATCAGGTTACAAGAAGGACAATCAGAGAGGTGTAAACGCATGAATGAAACGATTTTAAAAGAACAATCCATACCTGTATATATACTGTCAGGTTTTTTGGGAAGTGGCAAAACAACACTGCTTGTTCAGTTGATTGAACATTGGCAACAGCAGGGTTTGCGTCCCGCAGTGGTTATGAATGAGTTAGGCGAGGTCAATCTGGATGGTCAGATTGTGGATTCCACCGTTCCCATGACAGAGATGTTAGGTGGGTGTATCTGTTGTACCGTACGTGGTGACTTGGGATTGCAACTTGCCGATCTCGTTCAAGAGGAGTCACCTGATGTGATCATCATTGAAGCAACCGGTGCGGCGAACCCAATGGAGATCCTGGATGCGGTCACGGAGACCTCACTCTACATGCGTCTGGAATTGAAAAGTCTCATTACTGTTGTGGATGCAGCACATCTGTCTGGACTGTATCAGGAGCAGAAGGGGCAGACCTTTAAACTGATGCAGGAGCAGATTCGTTGTGCATCTGTGCTTCTCTTGAATAAAACGGATCGGGTGAGTGCACAGGAACTGAAGGATCTGGAACAGCTTTTGGCAAAATGGAATGGCTTCGCACCTGTAATCCCTACGGTCAAATGTGAGGTGGAGATGGATCTGTTGCTTCGCAGCGGGGCAGACGTACACGTGCGTGATTCAGCTTCTGAAGTAGGTAAACATGCTCAACAAGAGCATCATGTGCATACGGAAACCTGTGATACACATGGCTGCAGTCATGGACATGAACATCATACGATCCAAGGTGATGCTACAAATACTGACGCTTCCTATAGCCATGACCACGGTCACGAGCATGTAGCTCCTCATGCCTCACACGAACATGTCATGGTGTACACGCACTATTTCAGTCATCCGGTGAACAGCGAGGCGTTTGAACAATTTGTATCTGCATTGCCACGGGATGTGTATCGAGCAAAAGGCATTTTATCTTTTAGTGACACGGCGAGCCGCTTCTGGTTCCAGTATGCCTACCGCGAATCCGATTATATGAAGATCACACCTCAGGGAGATGTCCCTAATGTTGCTGTGTTTATAGGTGAACATTTTGACCAAACTGTCATTCGTGACCAATTACTGGAATTGGAAGCGATAAAGTAGGTTAGATGATTCAACATTCCTCCGTCCTGGGTATTAAGAAGCATAGCAAACTTTGCCTGGGAGGTAACTTTAAATGACACAACAACAATATCAACAATGTATCGATGCTTGCCTGGAGTGTATGAATGCTTGCAACATATGTTACATATCGAGTCTGAAAGAATATGATCTGGCGATGCTGCGTGATTGCATTCGTTTGAATCGGGAATGTGCGGAGATCTGCAGTTTTGCTGCACAAGCAATGACACGGGGAAGTGATTTCATTGCTGAAATATGCGAATTGTGTGTGAAAGCTTGTGAGGCTTGCGCCGCAGAGTGTGGCAAACACCACCATGACCACTGCCAAGCATGTGCAGAGGCTTGCCGCAGATGTGCAGAAGCTTGCCGGTTGATGGCAGCAGTAGCGTAAATATTAATGCTTTGAAATATCATAAAATTAAAATTATGTTGGTCCCCTCAGTGAATGTAGCGGAACCTAGGACATCTGTGACGATGTGCTTAGACGTTATCTTCTGGAGGGGATTTTTAAGGTACAATTTTGTGCGCCAGCGAGTACATTCATCTCGACGTAAATCCTCTGGTTGCCATCTCAGACCAAGGTATGTATAATGATGGCAATGAATTGAAACGAAGAATATCCATGATCGGGAGAGTAGCCAGATCCATACATGACAGCGAGCCGGGAGAGGTGGAAGCCGGTATGACATGACCTGAGTGAACCGCACCCGTGAGATGGTTATCCGAAAAGATGTACGTATCCCGATTGGGGATAGGCCATATCTGTCTGAGGGTAACCCGGCTTGCGACCGTTATACGCATTGAGCGGAACAGGTTCTACGGGTATGCATGCTGATGCATATGAAGTGCAACTGTTCACCTAGAGTGGTACCGCGGGAACTGTTAAGTCAGCTCTCGTCTCTTATGTAGAGACGAGAGCTTTTTTGTGTTTATTTTCAGCCAATAATGAATGGATAAGGAGTGTTCAATATGTTGATGAAGCAGGCTGCGGCCGATATTGCCCCTTTAACGGGATTGAATGAAGAAGAGGTTCTAAGATTACTCGAAATTCCACCTCAGGCGGAGATGGGGGATGCAGCATTCCCTTGTTTTGCATTGGCGAAGCCATTAAAAAAAGCACCGGCAGTCATTGCGACTGAACTCGCAACTGGATTGCAGGCCTCTGGAATTGAAGCGACTCCCGCCGGGCCATATGTAAATATCCGTTTCAATCGGGAGAAGATCGCGCCCAATCTGTTAAAGGAACTGGGGAATGCTGCATTTGGTAAGCTTCAGCTTGGTCAAGGTTCGCGTGTTGTGATTGATATGTCTTCCCCTAACATCGCAAAACCCTTCGGAATTGGACATTTGCGTTCTACTGTAATCGGTGCAGCACTGTATCGGTTGTATAACGAAGCGGGTTATACCTCTGTAAGTGTGAATCATCTGGGAGACTGGGGCACTCAGTTTGGCAAGCAGATCGCAGCGTACAAACGGTGGGGCAATGATGAAGCTTTGCAGGAAGACCCGATCCGTACGTCTCTGGAACTGTATGTGCGCTTTCACGATGAGGCGGAGAGCGATCCTTCTCTGGAGATTGAGGCACGGGACTGGTTCCGCAAGCTGGAGCAAGGGGATGAAGAAGCACAGCGGTTATGGGCGTTCTTTGTGGAAGTGAGCATGCAGGAATTCAATCGGATGTATGAACGTCTGAATGTACAGTTCGACCATACGCTGGGAGAGAGCTTTTACAATGACAAGATGGGTGCGGTGGTTGAAGAACTCCAGGCGAAAGGTTTGCTTGAAGAGAGTGATGGAGCACTCGTGGTACGTCTGGAGGACGAGAACATGCCCCCGTGCCTGATTATCAAAAAAGACGGAACGACAATTTATCCCACACGGGATTTGGCTACAGCGGTTTATCGTCATGAGGTGATGAAGGCAGATCGGTTGTTGTACGTGGTCGGAGGCGAGCAGAAGTTACATTTCCGGCAGGTATTTGCGGTCCTATCCCGCATGGGGCATGAATGGTCTGCGAAGTGTGAACATATCCCGTTTGGATTGATGCGTTTTGAGGGACGGAAAATGTCCACACGCCGCGGTAAAGTCGTCTTCTTGCAGGAGGTGTTGGATGAGGCAGTCGCTCGTGCCTTGCAGATTATTCAGGAGAAAAACCCGAATCTGGAGAACCCTCAGAAGGTAGCCGAGGCTGTAGGGGTAGGTGCCATTATCTTCGGTGATCTGCGTAATAATCGGTTAAACGATGTGGACTTCTCACTGGAAGATGCGGTGAGTTTTGAAGGAGAGACCGGACCTTATGTGCAATATACCCATGCCCGGATTCAAAGTGTGCTTGCCAAGGCAGAAGAGGCAATCCGCGTGGAAAATGAAACCCATCTGACCAACCCCAGCCTTGCAGATGGTGAGAATGAAACAGTGAGCACTTCATTCTTGATCGGAGATACCTCTTGGGCGTTGCTGAAACTGCTTGGTGAATATCCTGAGTATCTGGCAAAAGCAATTCATCGGAATGAGCCTTCGGTCATTGCCAAATATACAATAGATGTAGCTCAAACGTTCAACCGCTTCTATCACGCCGAACGGATTGCGGATGCGTCATCTGATGTAAGGTCCTTCCGGGTGGCATTGGCCAAGCGTACTGCTGAACGACTCTCGCATAGTCTGTATTTGCTTGGTGTGCAGGCTCCAGAACGGATGTGACGCCAAGTGATATGGAGTAAACGTGGACTTTCCAACAATTCTGATCAAGTTGCACCAGACTCATCAGATGGAGGTATATTGCTTCAACAAGTGAGCAAACAATTAGGTAACACTCAGGTATTGAATCAAATTAATCTGGAAGTGAAGCAAGGAGAATGTGCTGTGTTTGTTGGCCGAAACGGCTCAGGCAAAAGTACATTGTTACGTATACTGGCGGGTATTTTGTTACCTGATACAGGGTCGATTCAGCGTACATTGAAGGATTCTGAGAAGTATGCAGTAGATGGCCTGCCGCGTGTACCTTTCACCTCAAGAGAGTACTTGTGGGACATGGGGCGGATTCGGGGCATTCGCCCCGAAATACTGCGTGAGCGGATTAGAGAACTTAGTGAACTTTTATATCTGGATACCGCGATCGATCAGAAGTTATCTCTATTGTCAAAGGGCACACTGCAAAAAGTGAATTTGATTCAGGCCCTGTTACCTGGACCGGGTGGTCTTTTGTTGCTGGATGAACCGTTATCCGGTTTGGATATTCCAGCTCAGGAGGCAGTTGTATCCTTATTGGGGCAATGGAAGGATGAAGGGACATCCATCGTTACAGCTTGTCATGAACCTTTGCTTATTGAACGTTTGGCAGACCAGGTGATTGTGTTGAAAAAAGGCCGTGTGCTCCGCTACTGGAGTCGTGAGGATATACTACAAACCGGTGAACCAGTTGTACGTATTCAAAGTCTGACGAAAGCTGGTGAGGATCTAGCTAACGATCCATCCAGTGTACAACAACCGGGAGTACTGTCTTTAGTTCGTAATACGAGCTTGGGGAACGCAAAATCTTGGGTGTGGGATTGGAAAGTGGTTCAAAAATCAACAGATGATGTCCTCAGAATGATCCTGGCATCTGAAGGTTCGGTTGTGTCTGTACAACAGGAAGAAAGTCAATTACATATGGAAAGTCTGCTGGAAGGACAACATCCAGCTGCACATGCGAGTCTTGGAGGTGTCACAGAATCTGTGGACTTAAGCTCTTCCATGGATGATGCGGGGGGAGAAGCCGAATGATCTATCTGACCGGATATTTGTTAAGGCATCACATTCGCTCACAGAAATATTTTGCACCCGTTATCTTGTATATCATCACCATGCTGCTGATCTATTCCTACAAACCCAACCCAATAGCGGACAGTTACAGTGTCACGGCTATGTTGTTATTTCTGGCAGCAGCTTGGCATGGAGTCATGGTGATGAATACCGAACCTGCGAAGCAGGTTCAATTACTCGTCCTTCATGCAGGGAGCAGGCGTAAGGTTGTAATAAGTCAACTCATCTGTGCCTGGACAATGCAATTCATTCTCACCGCAATCACTGTGCTGTATCCCGTGTTCGCTGGAATGTTCGAAAGACAACCGACAGGTGAGGAATGGATGATGACCTGGTTAGGACATCTGGGATTATCGTTGCTGGGATTGGGCATCAGTGTATTCTTTCAAAAATCGTACATTCCCATGCTTAGTCGCAGTATGCCTGCCCTCATTATTGTATTATTACTTTCATTTATCCAAGGTTCCTTAAGTGAACGTTTGCCTGAATCGTTAGATTGGCTTGGGCGTATTCTTCCACCAGCCTTTTATCTGGTTCGTGAGATGATGTTATTTGATGAATCAAAGATGGACTCGTTTGTTTCGGTTATGCTTTGGACTGTGCTCTACGCAATGGGGTTACTGATTATCCATGTGTGGCTGTCCGGTAGAAGAGATCTGCGGGGTTAGAAGACGCGCTTCCTGATAACTTGAATGTTGCTCTTGGTTTGGTTAGGATAGAGGGACATGGAATGGATACCATTGTACGGTTGAAGGAGGCGCTCGCAATGCAAAATACAGATATCCAGAATGGTGACATGCTGGACAGCGAACACTCCAGGGAATTGTTTGCCTATTACGGATTGGCAGTTTACTACGGGCAGGCGCTTGAACAGCAGCTGGTCAATCTGATTTTATTAATGAAAATGTCTCAGGGCAAGGCTGTGTCTGAAGAAGATCTGGAAGATCTGTACGAACGAAAAATGAGTAGTTCACTGGGGCAGCTCATTCACGAAGTGCGCCATCATTTTACATTCTCTGAGGAAGAGACTCGCCAATTGAATGAATTATGGCAGCAACGTAACCGTATCGTACATCATTATTTCAAGGAACGCATTCATGAGACATTCAGTCCGGAAGGACGTTCACGCATGATTAAGGAATTGGAGGATTTCAAAGACCGTGCACAGGAGTTGGAGATTCGTCTTCAGCAATATACGGGTGCCTGGATTGCAGAGCTTGGTCTGGATGCCGAATCCGCAGCAGCTCTGCAAACGCTGGAGCGTATGCATACCGAGAGTATGCAAGCAAGGGCTTTGGAAGAGGATGAATGACAAGCAGAAGGATAACGAAACGCTGGATATTAATTATGGCTCTGACTGTAGTATTTGTTGGAATCCTATGGACCGTGGTTACGGCAGTACGAATATCTTCATATACGAATGAGGATTCATCGAGGGTATCGGATGCAGCAATCATTCTGGGTGCAGCCGTGGAGGGAGATAACCCCTCACCTGTATTTCGTGAACGTATCGAACACGGGATTGAATTATATCGCCAGGGTACGGTTCGGAATTTGCTTTTCACAGGTGGATCAAGTGGTGAAGGAGAACATACGGAAGCTGAAGTTGGTCAGAAGTATGCCATCACACATGGAGTAGATCCTGCGAACATTCGCATAGAGACCACATCCAGAATCACCGAGGAGAATCTGGTCAATTCAATTCCAATCGGTGAACAGGCCGGTTATGAAACGTATACGATTGTGAGTGATCCTTTGCATATGAAACGAGCCATGAAGCTGGCTGCTGGACTGGGTATGGATGCTGTACCTTCTCCGACACGAACAACAGCTTATCGAACCTGGCGCAGCAAGTTTCCTTTTCTCGCAAGGGAGACCATGATGTACATGGGGTATACGATCAAAGGATGGATAGACAATCCGCAGCAGCCGTGAGGTTGTGCGCGGATTGTTTTTTGTCTGGGCGAAATAAACAGTAACAGAACAAAGTCCAGATAAAAATAAAAAAACTGATCTACACCGCGAACCCCTAAGGTAGCCGTGTAGATCGGTTTTTGTGTTGCCTGTTGAGCGCATATATATTATGCATTTCCTCCTGCAAATGAGGCTGATGTTTGAACAGTCTTGCCCGACGGATTCTCCGCAGTTACGATCGATGCTGCTTGCGTACCTTGCTGAAGCTGATACATCTTATAATAGCGGCCTTTAAGCTCCATCAGTTCATCATGTGAACCCTGCTCAACGATACGCCCACGATGCAGAACCAGAATCTGATCTGCCGAACGAATGGTGGAGAGACGGTGAGCAATGATGAAGGTGGTACGTCCTTTTTTGAGGACTTCAAGTGCGTTCTGAATGAGTGCTTCCGTTTCCGTATCAATATTGGCAGTTGCTTCATCCAGAATGAGGATGGCCGGATCAAACGCCAGTGCCCGAGCAAAGGAGATCAACTGACGTTGTCCAGCAGACAATGTGCTTCCTTTTTCGATAACAGGTTCGTCAAAGCCTTGAGGCAAATGAGCCAGTATACGTTCAGCACCTACATCACGCAGCGCCTGTTCAATTCGTTCACGGGAGATCTTCTCATCGCCGAGACTGACATTGGAAGCAATGGTGCCTGTGAACAGATACGGGTCCTGCAATACAATCCCCATATGCTCGCGAATCCACTGTTTAGGCAGATCCTTGACGTTCTGACCATCGATTGTGATCTTGCCTTTTTGCGGATCATAGAACCGGAACAGCAGATTGATGATTGAGCTCTTACCCGAACCGGTGTGACCGACCAGAGCCACCGTCTGACCTTGTGATGCTTTGAACGAGATATTGTTAAGCACGAAGTCCTTTTTATAGGCAAAGGATACATCGTCGAAGACAACATTCCCCTTGTATCTTGGCATGGAGCCATCGGTTACGGCTTCTCCCTTTTCATCCATCAGCTCAAAGACGCGACCAGCGGATACGAGGGAGGAGTCCAGGTTGGCGAGCTGATTCACCATTCCGGTAATTGGCTGGAACAAGCGGCCCAGGACATCAACGAAGGCATACAGAACACCCAGGGAGATAATACTTGTGCCATCCAACACGCTGGAACCGAAGTACCACAGGACCACCGCAAAGGCGATATTCCGCAATACGTTAACCAGGTTGTGTGAGGTGAAGGCATTCAGGTTGAGCATTTTGTTCTGGTGTTTCATATAGTCATCATTCAGATCCTCGAATTCCTGTTTGGTTTGTTTCTGATGGCGGAATACGCGGATAATGGACATCCCCTGAATGGACTCGTTAATGATTGCATTGATCTCACTCAGTCGTGACCGAATGATCGTGTTGTAACGAGTGGCGAATTTACGATAGAGCACAATCCATGTAATGAGCATCGGTACCACGAATAATGAGATCAGACCCAGACGAACATCAAGCAGGAAGAGTGCAACATACACACCTGTAATCGTGATGATCCCTGAGAAAAAGTTCGAGAGAACAGCAACGAACAGATCCTTGACGGCCTCTGTATCGTTCGTGACCCGGGATACAACCTTACCTGCGGGCAGGTTATCAAAAAAGTGCACCGGCAGTCGCTGGATGTGGGCATAAACATCGTTACGCAGTCGTTGAATGACCTTGTTGGCCGAGGACTGCAGCCAGAATGTTTTACCAAACTCCATAATGACCGAAATCACGAGGAAGATCATGTAATACACAATTAATTGATAGATGCTGGGCATCTCCGGTTTGTAAAAAGCAAACAGTTCACCAGCGGACAGGGGTGCTGCCGCATATTGGCCCGTCACTTCACCTGCGCGTGTAACCGTGAGGGTTCCATCCGCATATGTGCGGTCCCCGTCAGGTGCATTGACCGGTTCGTTTACAAAATAAAAACTCTTGCCGGCTTGTAATACCCGCACTTCGGAACCTTTTTTTTCATCCGGTTCGAACAAGCCTTCGCGTTTATAGTTCTTACCATTGTAGACTGCGGCTTCATCTGAAGCTGTTGTCTCATAGAACGGTTGCTCAATCGCGAGCAAGTGATTGTCGATCATGGATTTGGCGATGAACGGCCCGGCAAGCTCGGCCGCAACACCAATGGTAAGCATAATTAATGCGGCGATAAATGTTCCTTTGGCTTTCAAGGCGTAATCAAGCAGCCTTTTGCCTGTATTAGACTTCAATGAATTGACCTCCTACGTGGACAGATTGGACTCGACCTGTTGCCGTTCATACTGTTCACGGTACCAGCCGTTCATGGCTAACAATTCCTGGTGAGTGCCTTCTTCCGTAATTTTTCCGTGCTCCAGAACGATGATTCGGTCAGCATGTTCAATAGCAGACAGGCGATGAGTCGAGATCAGCGTGGTTTTACCCGAGCGTTTGTTGCGAATATTTTCAATGATTTTGGCTTCGGTACGTGCATCGACAGCAGACAAGGCATCATCGAGGATCAGAATGTCAGGATTAGCAATAAAGGCACGCGCCAGCGATACCCGCTGTTTCTGTCCACCGGACAACGAGATTCCTTTTTCACCAACGAGTGTATCCAGTCCATCGGACAAGGTTCCCAGATCCCCGTCAAAAGCGGCGGTACGAATGGCCTCCATGATGACTTCATCACTGGCTCCAGGTTTACCGAATTGAATGTTTTGACGAACGGATTTGGAGAACAGAACCTGTTCCTGTGGTACGTACCCGATCCAGCTGTGCAAGTCATCTTTGGCGATCTCCTGAATCGGATGACCCGAGATGCTTAATGTGCCCGAACCGGCAGGGTATTCATGAAGCAGTTGTTTGAGCAGAGTAGACTTACCACTACCCGTACGACCCACAACACCCAATGTTTGGCCCCGTCGCAGCGAGAAGCTGATATGACTGAGATTGTCAACTGTGGAGCTGGGATAACGGAAAGTAACGTCCTGCATCGCAATTTCTTCCGGATTCGTAACATGAGTTGGTTGCTCCACATCCTGTACAGCGGGCTCTACCGATAAAGTCTCATTGACCCGATCAAGGGAAGCGCTACCGCGCTGCATCAGGTTAATCAACTCACCGATGGCGAACATGGGCCAGATCATCATCCCCAGGTACATATTGAACGATACGAGATCCCCCAAAGTAATTTCATTATGAAATACAAGATATATGCCGTAGGCAAGTGCAATCACATAACTGAGTCCAACGAAGAGTCGGATCGTCGGTTCGAACAGGGCATCCATTCTGGCAACAGCCAGGTTTTTGCGATACACATCTTCGGTTACGTCGGCGAACCGTTTCTCGTCCAGACGTTCCTGCACATAGGCACGCACAACACGAATCCCTGCAATGGATTCCAGCACTTGGTCATTCATATCTCCGAATGCATCCTGTGCGAGGGTATAACGTTGATGTACAGCTTTACCATAGATCATCATGGCAATGGCGATAAAAGGCAAAGGCAGGATTGCCGCCAAGGTCAGTTTCCAACTAACCAGGAAACCCATGGCGAACAATACGGTGGCCAGAAAGGCTGTAGAGTCTGTTAAGGTCAACATGCCGAAGCCTGCTGTAGTGGCAATGGAACGAAGATCATTGGTGGCCCGAGCCATCAGATCTCCCGTTCTGTTTTTCTCAAAAAAAGGAGGAGTCATCCGTAACAAGTGGTCCATAAAGCGTGAACGGAGCAGCCGTTCCACCAGATTGGCACCTCCAAACAGTTTGTGCATCCAAACGTATGTAACCAGATAGATAATGATGACCGTTCCCAGAATAAGCAAGATATAACGGGTAAGTGAGGTGCCGGTAATGGAACCGCGCACAATCTCATCTATGGCATTGCCAAGAAGACGAGGGGGCAGCAGTTCGGCAATGCCCACCAGAATAAGCAAGATGACACCGGTTAGGTATCGTTTGCGTTCCAGCCGGAAGAACCAGGCCAGGTTTTTAAGTACAGAGAACAAGTGTTATCCCTTCCTTTCGATGTCCGAGAAATGCAGATTCCGTTCATGTATGCCGAAATGTACCCACAAAAAAAGACATACCGCACGCAGGCGGTATGTCTTCATATAATCATACGGCAGCATGGCTCCGAGAACAGAGCCGTCACCATATATAAGTTCGATTGTGAGTAAACATCACAGAGGTTCTAATGAAAGAACGCCTTGTCATGCCGACTTATGAACGGAATAATGATTTCGGGTGTGCTCCGGTATTTAATTGTGTGCTGAATTGACCTATCATATGTTTGTTAAACACCGTAATCACCCTTTCTTTTTTGGAAATAAATACAATGTAGACCTCGTATGTTTGCATCTTAACACCAGCTTTTACAATCTGTCAAACATTTTTCACAACTTAATTTGTCTTCATATGCTCTCCCGGGTTTGTATTCAAGTCCCTGTCGAGATATGATGGAACATATATATACAGAAGGAGCTGACACCGAATGAGTACCATACATGTATCCGATCAAGCTGCTCGCTGGTACAAGGAAGAACTGAATTTGAACGAGGGAGACAGCATTCGATTTTTTGCCCGTTATAGCTCTGGCGGAGGTCTTCATCCTGGATTTTCGCTCGGCATTGCTGTGGAGAAACCAAGACATCCTGCGGATCAGACCGAAGTGTCGGGGATTCAATTCTTTATGGAAGATCATGATTATTGGTATCTGAAAGGGCACCAACTGCATGTCGATATCGTTGATGAAGGTCAGGATATCGAATATCGTTATACCGAAATCTAATTCTTGAAGTATCTCTAGGTAATAGGTGAATTACAGGTCGCCACCGGCTTCCGAGTAGGAGGAGGGGATAAGCAGTGAATCTGCCACCACGAGATTTGGCCCAGTATATCGCAAAACGCTCTCATATTGTTGTTAAAGCAGCGGTGCGGGCTGAGAACGAACAAGGTGAATTACTGCTGATTCAGCATGCCGGGCACGGTCATTGGCGGCTGCCAGCCGGTGAGATGCGCCCGGGGGAGGCCATTGAAGATGCTGCACATCGGGAGTTATGGGAAGAGACAGGTTGGACTGCTGGTACCATGACTCTGGAAGGGCTGTATTCGGGGCCTGATCTTCGGTATCTGCATTCCAGCGGAGATGAAGAGTATTACGTCATTGCCTTGTTCCATACACTGATCATTCAGAATGACCTTGTAGAATCGCGTGTAAATAGTGATGCGGGTCTGAAGTTTTTTGCCATGGAGTCGTTACCACCTCTGAATGAGATTAGCCGAATCCTGTTAGCGCGGGATATTACAGAATAACGCGGAATAATGCGGAATAAAATAAGTGCTGACGCAAAAAAATGACCTTGGCATCCACGATAAAGTGGGTACTGAGGTCATTTTTGTATTCGGGATTTTCACGCACTCCATGATGAATTACACCTGATCCAGCGGTTCATCATCCATCGCAAAATCAAAATCATCAATATCAAATACCTGTACAGGTGATTCGGACTCAATGATACGTGCGATCAGTTCAACCTGATCGGTAAGAATCGGGATACTTAGACGCTGGGATGTCAGCAGCAGTTCGGTCTCAATGGGATCGAAATACTCCCCGTACTGTGCCGTATCTATTGCATTGATAATGGCAATGGATACTTGGTCACCAAATAAAATGGAGGGGCTTTTGGCCCATGGAACAAGTAACGCACGTTCTATTTTTTTCTTATTCAGTGGTTCCTCGAAATAAGAAATCATTTCATTGATTTTGGATTTCACATGTTGATCATCTGCCGGGTTATCCATCATGGGATCAGGACTGGTCTGGAATTCATATAGCTCAAGGATGGTGGTATAAGGAACAATATATTCAACAGGCGCGGGCGGCGCTAGCAATTGACCGTAAATGGCCACCATCACGGCTTCTGTAATAAACTGACGTGACATGGTTCCTTAATCCTCCTGCGCCATTAATAGTTGCAAAGTGAACTCGTGTACATCATTTGCCTGAATAGAAGTATATCACACAACGGTGGGAAATACAGCCAATCTGCAGAGCATGTCAGGACACGACCCTCACCACTCGAATCAGGATTTGCCCAGTAGCAATGATAAAATACCTGCTGCAATCAATGGTCCCACAGGTACACCCTTGAACAAGGCAACCCCAAGTACCGTTCCGATCAACAGTCCTGCAACGATAGTTGGCTGTGTCCCCATCAGCGTAGCGCCACGTCCTCCTAGATATGCCACCAGTAATCCTACACCAATGGCGAGCAGTGACTTCCAGTGCAGGAAAGACTCCCCGATCGTCTGCAGACTCATCTTGCCACTGGCAAGAGGTGCCATCACGCCAATAGTCAGAATGATGATACCCAGAGTGAGTCCGTATTTTTCAAGCCATGGAAATGCCTGATTCAGGTTCAGGACTCGTAGTAACAACAGAAATACCATCGCTACGGTCACAGGTGTGTTGCTGCTGATAATCCCGAGAGCCGCAAATACAAGCAACAGCAGGGAGGTCATATCCATGGTTTTCATTTCCCTTCAGTCTGTCCACGTTGTCTGCTAACGATATGTTCCGCAATGTACCGTCCATGCCAGCGTCCGGATTCAATAAAGACTTCATTGGCATTACGCCCCGAAGCGATGACTCCGCCCACATATACACCAGGTACGCTGCTTTCCATCGTTTGTGCGTCATATAGAGGTTTATCCATATCATCAGACATCTCCACACCTACCGAGGTGAGTAGTTGACGATCCGGACGGAAACCGGTCATTGCCAGAACAAAGTCATTATCCAGTTCACGAGTGGAACCATCCGTGTGTATTATACGAATCGAATCATCCAGTATTTCATTCACGCGTGATTCTAGGTGCAGGGTGATACGCCCTTTTGTCACCATGCTCTCGAATAACGGACGTACCCATGGTTTAATATGCTGGGACAGACCACTGCCGCGATAAACCATATCAATATGTGCTCCGACCCGAACCAGTTCCATGGCCGCGTCAACGGCTGAGTTGCTTCCGCCAATAATGGCGACACGTGTACGGGTATAAGGGTGGGCTTCCCGGAAGTAGTGAGTTACTTTATCTTTATCTTCTCCAGGGATGCCCAGATAGTTAGGATGGTCAAAATAACCGGTAGCTACAACGACATTACGTCCAACATGTACGATGGCCTCCCCGCGGCGATTGAGCGTATGTACCTCAAACGTGCCATCATCCTTGCGTTTAATTTCACGGGCTTCCTCATAGTTATGAACACGCAGACCAAAATGTTCGGCTACCCTGCGATAATAGGCAAGTGCTTCATAACGAAAAGGTTTATCATTAGGTGTGCTGAACGGAACGTTTCCGATCTCAAGCAGCTCGGCTGTGCTGAAAAACTGCATATGGGTTGGATACAGATAAATAGATTGAACGATATTGTATTTCTCAACGATCACAGCGGACAGTCCCAGCCGCTCACATTCAATGGCAGCAGATAGACCGCATGGGCCTCCGCCGATAATAATGACATCTTCCATGTTCTTAATCCTCCTTATTTCAAGCAATATAATCCTACCGTAAATAACGAGCCAATGCCAGTTCAAGCGTGAGTTTAACTCAGACAAGCTTAATTGAATCCAAAGGAGTTGACGTGGAGAGAAGAAAAGAATAATATCAAATTAGATATTTATCTAATCGAAAGTGAGATGAACGATGATGCAGCTGGAGAAAATTGTGGCTTATCATAAAGCGTTGGCTGACCCGACCCGGCTTCGCATGCTGCTGTTGCTGGCACAGGGTGAACTGCACGGACAGGCACTTGCCGAGCGGTTGAATCTGTCACAGCCAACCGTGACACATCATGCATCCAAGCTGAGAGAGGCGGCGCTGATTAAGGAGCGACGGGAGAAAAATACAGTGTATTTCACACTGAATCCTTCGTTTATCCGTGAGAATGCACAGGCCTCGGTTGATTTTATCTTTAAGCGAGAGGAGGTTACAGATATGAGTGATGTGAACGAAACATTGAAAGCGTCGGTCATGAGAAATTTTTTCTCCAAAGATGGACGACTGCGTCAGATACCGGCTCAATACAAGAAAAAACTGATTGTACTTGGTCATCTGGTCGAGCAGCTTGAATTCGGTCGGAAGTACACGGAGAAAGAGATTAATACATTTATACAGCAGTATCATGAGGATTTTGCGACCATTCGACGGGAGTTTATCATGCATCAGTTCATGTACCGTGAAGAGGAGATCTATGAACTGAATCCGAAGGAAATGTGGACGCGCTGGGATCAGGTCAAATAGATTTCATTGGTAAATTATTTAATTTGGGCTTGACAACTACAGAACGAAGTGTGTAACATATGGATAATTCTACAAGGGAGGCGATTGTTTATGACAAACTTAAATGCAGTATACGTTAATTTGAATATGAACAGCGTCTCCGGAACGGATCAAAGCATGTAATTTTGCGTTAGTTGGATAGCAGTATCCATTTTAACGTGAAGTATCACATGCTCAGATGAAGCCACGGGTGACGCACCCGTGGCTTTTTTGTTTGCCGATAAAAGGGTGTTCCTGAATTGTTTATAGCGGATGGCTATGTATGCTATCCGGTATATCTACGAGAAGGGATGATCTTCGATTCGGCTAACTGCTTATTGCCGCGGGTGTATTTCTACTCGTGGTTTTTTGTTTTGATCTGAACCGGAGATGATTGTTCACTTGGCTTGAATGAAGTAAACAAACTTATTTTGGGAGGAATTTTTATTTTAGATAATCATATTGAGAAGTACGGCTGGTCTGCAAAGTGGCAGAAACTGTGGCAAGAGACAGGAATGGGAGAGCAGGAGAAAAAGCCAGCCAGGATTGTCGCAGACCATGGACATCTGCAACGTTTGGTTACAGAAGAGGGTGAATGCTGGGGAAGAATATCGGGCCGAATGCGTCATGATAGTCTGGATACCAGCTTGGTACCAGCGGTTGGAGATTGGGTGGCGATTACAGGTCAGGCAGGTGAAGAAGCGATTATTCACAATCTGGTGCCACGTCAGAGCAGGGTATCGAGACAGGCGGCAGGTCCGGTGACCAAGGAACAATTAATCGCCGCAAACGTAGATACACTGTTAATCGTGGCTGCACTTAATCATGATTTCAACCTTAGACGACTCGAAAGATACGTGATGATGGCTTGGAATGGTGGCGTAAGGCCAGTCATTGTCTTGAGCAAAAGTGATCTGTGCAACAATGTGGAAGAACAGATCCGAAGTGTAGAAGGAATCGCTCCTGGTGTTGAAGTGCTTGCGATATCTGCAGTGGAGGGTCACGGCAAATCGTTACTGGAACGATATTTGCAACCAGGGTTGACTGTTGCGCTTACAGGATCTTCTGGCAGTGGCAAGTCTACCCTGGTGAACTGGATGATGGGTGAGGATGTGCAGCTTACACAATCCGTCCGCGAGGGAGACAGCCGTGGGAGACATACGACAACACACCGGGAGATGTTTGTACTTCCACAGGGAGCCGTATTGATCGATACGCCAGGAATGCGGGAGCTTAATCTCTGGGATGAAGGCAATGACGGGCTGTCGCATGCGTTTGGAGAAATTGAAGAGCTTGCAGTCACGTGCAGATTTCTGGATTGCAGTCATACACGGGAAGCTGGATGCGCAGTGAAAGAGGCCATACAGGATGGTTCATTGGATGAGAAAAGACTGAATAATTATCTGAAAATGCAGAAGGAATTGCAATATCAGCAACGCAAGGAAGAAGTGGCATCCAGAAGGCGTACCGCCTCCAGCAAACCGGCCAATAGTCGTAAACCCAAGCACTCCCGTAGTGTGAAAGAGTGGGAGGAAGCCTGAAATCAGGCGGGCATCATCCGGCACCTTGCATAAGATAGGTCAGGAGGGATGTCATTATGCCAGATTACAGGATTATTGTAGATCTGTCTGACCACATGTTATATCTTCTGGATGGCAATCAGGTGATCAAGGGTTATCCTGTGGCAACCGGAAAGATGCTCACACAGACTCCTAGCGGGGAGTTTACTATTATTAACAAACAATCTAATCCAGGTGGGCCATTTGGTGTGTTGTGGATGGGACTATCTGCACCCCATTATGGCATACATGGAACCAATGAGCCTTGGTCTATTGGCAAATCCGTCTCGCATGGTTGTATACGCATGTACAACTCGGATGTACTGGATCTGTCTTCCAAGGTATCTGTAGGTACGAGAGTGACAATCCGGCCGTAGGGCCGGATTTTACTTTAGAAGAGGTAGTTCAAAAAGTCTACTTTTGATTACGAATCATGCCTAGCGGCATCAGGACTATCAATTTGGAAATTAAGAAAGAAGAACATATAATATGGTAAAACTATGGAAGTTACGAGAGAAAGCGAGTGATAGCTATGCTGATCAGGCCGGCGCGTGAAGGGGATGCGCAAGGTATAGCCCATGTACATACAGAGAGTTGGAAAACAACGTATCGGGGAATTGTGCCCGACGATTTTTTGGATCATTTGACTATAGAATCAAGATTGTCTCAGTGGGAGAAGACCATTCGTTCTGGCGAAAAGGATCAGATTCTGGTGGTAGCTGAACAAGATGATGGGAACATTATCGGATTTGCTTGTGGGGGTAAGGAGCGTGAAGGCAAATTACCTTATGATGGAGAGTTGTACGCTATATATTTGCTGAAGGAAGTGCAACAAATAGGGATAGGTCAGCAATTGGCGACACATGTTGTTAATCATCTGCAAATCCAAAATATGAAACGTTTGATCATATGGGCTTTGGAGCGTAATTCAGCATGTCGCTTCTATGAAAAGATGGGAGGCACACCCGTCCAGACACAGTCCATTCGCATTGGTGGTCAAGATCTGATCGAAGTTGGCTACGGATGGGAAGACTTAAACCTCTTTGGAGAGAAGAGCCTGCCCGATTGTTGAAAGACGTTCAGATGGCGACAGAATACTGTGGGGTGCATTTTTTCCGTAAGCTTAAAGAATGGAAGAGCTGATTCAGGGCTGTACGTTTGCGTAAATCTGAACAAGGTTAATGATGTATTACACCGTTGTGCAGGTGTGACATCTAATCTTGATCAGGAGGCGTATTTACATGACTTTAATGGACACCGAACATACAACATGGACGAAACAATATATTAATGGCCAATGGGTAGATGGCTCCGGTGAGAAAACAATGGAGAATATCAACCCTTATACGGGAGAAGTTTTTTCCACATGGCGCTCTTCCAATAAAAAAGATATAGATAAGGCTTATGAGTCAGCTCAGAAAAATTCGATGGAATGGGCGAAGTCATTACCTGCTGCGAAAGAAGAGGTACTGCGTAAAGTTTCATCCCTGATGGCAGAGCGAAAAGAGGAGATCATTCAACTCTTGATCACGGAATCCGGGAGTACCCGAATCAAATCGGAGGCGGAGTTTGCAGCGGCCCAACGTATTGTGGATGAAGCAGCATCTTTTCCTTATCGCATGAAGGGTGAGATCATCCCGTCCAATACCCCTGGGAAAGAGAACCGTGTGGTTCGTGAGCCGAAGGGAGTAATTGGTGTTATCGGGCCGTGGAACTTCCCTTTGCATCTATGCCTTCGATCTGTAGCTCCAGCGATTGCTCTTGGTAATGGTGTAGTGATTAAACCAGCATCAGACACTCCAATTACGGCAGGCTGGCTCATTGCCGATTTGTTTGAACAAGCGGGTCTGCCTGAGGGTGTGCTGAATGTCGTTGCCGGAAGTGGCAGCGAGATCGGGGATTACTTTGTTGCTCATCCGGTTCCCAAAGTGATTTCATTTACCGGTTCCACAGAAGTTGGACAGGGGATTGGTAAACTGGCGGGTGAACATTTAAAAGAAACGGCACTGGAACTAGGCGGCAACAACGCCATGGTTGTGCTGGAAGATGCGGACATTGAACGTGCTGCCGAAGCCGCGGTTTTTGGCAAGTTTCTGCATCAGGGACAGATATGCATGGCTTTGAATCGGTTCATTGTGCATGCCGATATCTACGACCAATTCGTCGATTCATTTGTTAACAAAACGAAAAATGTCCAGGCAGGTGATCCAACGGATGCCAAAACACTCGTGGGTCCTCTCATTCGGGAAAAAGAGGTAACACGATTGCTGGAGCTTGTGAACAAAGCCAAGGACGAAGGCGCACGGTTATTGCTCGGGGGGACCAGTAAAGGCAGTTTACTGTCTCCTACTGTACTTGCTGATGTTAAACCTGAACAAGATATCGTACAGCAGGAATTATTTGGCCCCGTGGCAGTGATCATGAAGGCTCAAGATGAACAGGAAGCTGTACGTTTGGCGAATGATACTCCTTATGGACTTAGCGGGTCCGTATTCACCCAAGATCTGAATAGAGGATATGAGGTTGCCCAGCGCATTGAATCTGGTATGGTGCATGTAAATGATCAGTCTGTGAACGATGAAGCGCATGTGATGTTTGGCGGTGAAAAAGCTTCAGGGATTGGACGTTTCGGTGGGGATTGGGCTATTGAGAAGTTTACACGCACTCGCTGGATCAGCATTCAGCACCAATATCGGGAATATCCGGGAGTGAAATAAGTCGAAAAAGGTTGAAGTGGCAGAGATATTTATGAATGATTAGAATGGGTGCAAAAAGATCGACAAATCATGCGAAAGTCCGTATCCAGCTTGGTGGAACGGGCTTTTTGCACAATTTTACACCGCAGCAAAATACGGCTTAATATAAGAACGGAAAAGCTGTTTGGGGCTGACGCTATCTGGTTATTTATGGATACACGGAAGAATCGATCCGTAAATCCAATGGCAAAGGGGCTTGTCATTCATGTCCATTGACCGCTTTATTCTGAGGAAACTGAATACCTGTCAGGAAGAACATACACGTGCCAATTTGGTTCGGCTGTTTGTCATTCGTATTCGTAAAGCCGAGATTGCGGAAGAACATGATGCCGCCTATGTCCTTAGCAAACTGCACTGATGGATGATCATGATTGCGATTGGTTGTTCATGTGCATACAACTCAAAAAAGGAAGCTTGTCTTTAGCGACAGCTTCCTTTTTCATGTCTTGTAATGAATGTGGTTTGAGTGACTCCTTTTAATATAACGATAAAGCAAGGGAGTCGTTTTCACTTCGACTGTGGAGAATGGCCTCTCCATTTACAATTTCAATACTAATTAAAGAATGCAGACATTTTTGAATGGCGCGTTTACCGTTGCTAATCTTATGCTCCAGAGCACTGCTAAGCAATCTTAATGTCTTCTGCATAGGTTGTTTGTTTTCTTGATTAAAATATACAGGGATTGATTTGTTTTGAAAGGTTATTAGGGTTCTCACTTGAAATCACCTCACGGTTGTTATTTCATACAGGTAATATTAAATACCAATGCTTAAAATTACCTTAAAATCAGCTTATGAAAACATAAAGGTGGGTAATGTTTGAAAAGTGTTCACAATTCAATTGTGGGCGAAGGAATAAAAGTCCTGAAAAATGAAACTTAATTTCCATTTAAATGGAACAAAAAATAAAAAGTTTCGTATCCTCGCAATATTTAAATGCATAACTGCCACGAAAGTTCTGAGTCGAATGTACGATATTTTAATATATACGTGGGTCATATGTAACAAAATTACAGGTGGTACATTGCAAACAGGGTGTTTATGTAAGAAAATAGGGTTGATATACCGATTCATTCTCTTTTTTTTGATTTAATCTGACAGTAGGACAATTTACATATGAGACCATGGGAGGGATTCGGATGATTCTAACCGTGTATTCCGGCCGCGAGGAAGGTGAATGGTTCGACATCGATGTTCCGGATGAATGTACCATTGTACATTTAAAGACATTACTCGGCGTTCGCATTTTTGGACAGGCACCGGGAGACGGCATTCAGTACATCCTTGAAGCCAAGTTTCCGGAAGGTCTGTGGTTCTCTCCGCAGAACGCACAGCAGTTGATGGAAACAGGGCTGCGACAAGGCAGTTGCGTACGTGTCCAGCGGGCTTTTTCAACGACTTCGGAAGATGCGCCTGTATATGGAAGACGTTCATTGTTTCAACAGGACAGCAACGAATAGGGCTTTTGAACGTATACATTCTATTGAACGAACTAAAGGAGGTCTTCTCTTCGTGAATGTGTTATATCAGCGTTCTCCAAGAATGACACCGGTTCTCAAGGAAGAAGGACTCGAAATACTCAGGCCTCCAACAGAACCGAGCAAACCCACGTTTTCCATGATATCCATTATTGTGCCGATCATGATGACCATGGTCAGCATTGGTTTCTACGTATATATCAATATGACCGGCAAAATGGGCAACAGCAGTTATATGATGTTTCAGATGATGACGGTCATGATGATGCTTACTTCTTACACCATTCCATTCTTCGTGTATCTGAGCAACAAGAAATCATATCGCAAAAAATTGGAAGAACGAAAAACAATGTATCTTGCCCAACTGGACAAACACCGGGAAGAACTGAAAGAAGCTCAGGCGGAGCAAGTGAAGAGCCTGTACGAAATCCATGGTGATCCGGGTGTGTGTCTTCAAGTGGTGAAGAACCGGAACAGTTCCTTGTGGGAGCGTTCACCAGAGGATGATGATTTCCTTCAGGTGCGCATTGGTACCGGAGAGATTCCATTCCGAATCAAACTACAGGTCCCGCGGATTGATGGTTACGAGAAGGATGAGCTGATTGAAGCGGCCCATGAACTTGCGGCTGAATTCCAGACGGTACCGGATGCTTCCATTACATTGCCATTGTTCCAATCGAAGGTTATGGGACTTGTCGGTGATCGGGAGGAAGTGCTTGCTTCCCTGCGAGTCATCATCTCACAACTGACGGTACGCCATTCCCCGGATGAACTGAAGCTTGCTGCTTTTTATGAAGAAAAGGACAGCAAGGAATGGGATTGGCTTCGTTGGATGCCCCATATCTGGGATGAAGACCAGGGACAACGCTATATGGCCGACAGGCACAGCGGTGCGCATCAATTGGCGGACAGCTTGTTTTCCGTGTTGAACCGGCGCCGTAACAATAAGGAAGACCGCTACAAGAAAAGCATACAAACGCCGTGTTACGTTGTGATTCTCTCCGATACGCAATTGATCGAAGAAGAACCGTTACTTCCACTGCTACTGGAGTCGGCTCAGGACATCGATGTATGCACCATCATACTGGCTAATCGCAAGGAGTCTCTACCGATGCATTGTCAGTTGATTATGGATGCCTCCAAAGGCAAAGGCGTGTATATCAAAAAAACGGAAGATGCGGATGTTATTCAACAAACGTACAAGCCTGATGTGATCACGAAGGAAATGGCAGAGGCGCTTTCCCGTTATATGTCACCGATCCGCTTAAAGCGGTCATCTGCTTCAGATATCCCGCAAGTACTTCCGTTATTCGATATGCTGAGCACGTCACGCGTGGAAGATCTGGATGTGGTGTCCAGATGGGGACAGACAAGGTATCCTGACACACTGCCCGTGCCAATGGGTGTACGAGCTGGCGGCAAAAAAATAGCGATAAACCTTCATGACAAAATTGAACGTCAGGGTCATGGCCCCCATGGTCTGATTGCAGGTACAACCGGGTCAGGCAAAAGTGAAGTCATCCAGTCCATCGTAGCTTCACTGGCTGCTGAATTCCATCCCCATGATTTGGCCTTCATGCTGATTGACTACAAAGGTGGCGGGATGTCCAATACATTTGTTGATCTTCCTCATGTGGTGGGGACGATCACCAATCTGGATGGAAATCTGATCGAGCGGGCGAATATCTCACTTCGTGCCGAACTGGTCAGAAGGCAAAAAATATTAAATGATGCGGGAAACCTCCAGCATATTGATGAATATTACAAGATTCTGCGCTCCAGACATGAACAGCCACTTCCACATCTGGTTATTATCATTGACGAGTTTGCTCAATTGAAGCGAGATCAGCCGGAGTTTATGGATGAATTGATCAGTATCGCGGCCATTGGCCGGACACTTGGGGTTCATCTAATTCTGGCAACCCAAAAGCCAGCTGGTGTTGTGGACGATAAAATATGGAGTAATTCGCGTTTCCGGATTTGCCTTCGCGTACAGAGTGAGGGAGATAGCAGGGACATGATCAAGATTCCAAATGCTGCCTGGATTACGAAGCCTGGTCGCGGATATTTCCAGGTTGGTAGTGATGAAGTGTTTGAAGAAATGCAATTTGCCTGGAGTGGTGCACCTTATAACCAGCAGGAGGATTCAACGACGGTATTACCTGTTATGGAAGTGCGTCTGAACGGTAAGCGGGAGCCCCTGTTAACGGGAGAGCGCAGAGCTGTTCTTAAAGGCGAAGATGTTCCGAAACAGCTTCAGGTATTTATTGATTATGTTGCGCAGTCTGCAGCGGATGCGGGTATCCGTCGTTTGCCAGGACCATGGTTGCCACCTCTACCAGAGACATTGGAATGGGAAGGTCTTCAGGAATGGCAGGAAGAAGAGAATCGTGATCTGCTGCTTGATGGCGGGGCCAGTGGTCTGAAACCACTGGTTGGTTTGCTGGATGATCTCCCTAATCAGCGCCAACAACCGCTCGCATTGCCTGTGGATCAAGGGCATCTGGTCGTTTACGGCATGCCGGGACTGGGAAAAACAACATTTGTTCAGACCTTGCTCATGTCTCTGGCCCGTTCCCACAGAACTGAGCCATGGCATGGTTACATTATCGATATGGGGCGCATGATGAAGGACTTTGCAGCACTACCTCAGATCGGTGGCGTGATGATGGCTGAAGAGGAAGACCGAATCAAACGGTTATTCCGCTATATCCTCAAGCTGTCAGCGCAACGTAAGGATATCATCTCGGAGGCGGGGGTCAAAACGATTTCGGCTTACCGTCGGACAGCTCACGCGGCTGTCCCGCAGGTTGTGGTCGTTATCGATGGTTATCTTTCATTCCGCAATGCCTATCCAGAAGAAAATGAACTTCTGGAGACGATCCTGCGTGAAGGCGGAAGTCTGGGTATCACCTTTGTGCTTACTGCCAATCGGGTAACAGATGTATTTGAAAAATTCAGAAGCAATATTCCCAATGCGGTTTCATTTGAGTTATCCGATCCAAGTGATTATTATTATGCCGTGGGAAGACCTTCCAAGGCGCCAAGCCAACTTCCGCCAGGAAGAGGTCTGGTCAAAGGGCAGGTGCCTCCGTTGATGTTCCAGGTGGCATTACCTTCTTCCGGGGCAGATGAGGGCAAGCGTTCATCGGCATTGCGTCGTACGATCGCTGAGATTCGCCAAGGCTGGACAGGGGAAGAAGCGCCGCAGATTGCTCCGCTTCCGGAAGAGATCAAGCTTAAGGATCTGCTCATTCGGACAGGATCATATGGTCAGGCTTGGGATACCTCATCTGTAACTGTCCCTGTGGGACTGCTTACGGACGATCTGGAGCCATTCCAGCTTAATCTGCTAGAAGGTCCGCATTTCATGGTAACGAGTCCGATGGAAGGCGGCAAAACGACATTTTTGTTGACATGGATGTTATCACTGGCTTATCATGCTTCTCCGGAAGATGTACAAATATATACAGTAGATATGCGTTATGGCTCAGGTGGGCTGGGGGAAATCAGCAGTTTGCCCCATATCCGTGGACATGTATCTCGAGAAGAACAGCTTGCACCTGTGATTCAACAGTTGTACGATGAAGTTCTGAAAAGAGGCGAGATTTCCGGTGGACCGGAACTTGTGCTTGTCATCGATGATGCGGACACCTTGTCCAAGCAACTAAACGATTTTAATGTAAAAGATCAATTGGGAGCGATTGTTCGTCAAGGAAGGGATCGTGGTGTACACGTGATTCTATCCGGGGTTCCGGCAGACTTCCCGACCTTTGGTTCTGACTGGGTAACAGATGTGAAGGCTTCCCAGAGCGGAATGCTGTTCGGGACTTTAGACCCTAACGACCTCTCGTTCTTCCGTATACCTTATTCGGAATCCGGAGGTAGTTCAGGTGGGCTAAAGGTACTGCCTCCGGGTCAAGGTTATTATGTAAAACGTAAATATTCCAGGGTTAAAGGTGCAGTTCCATGTGATGACAGCTGGAAAATGACCGATTGGATTTCTGAAATTCGTGACCGATGGCATGTTGTAGTTTGAGGGGAGGTGGCTCATAATGTTGACGGTTCATGATTCTAAGCAAAAGGTAGTCACGTTGCAAACAAAAGAACTTTTTTTCCTGGCCGGTATTCTCGGTTCAGACCGACTGCTTGGTGTGGAAGATCCGTTTCGCGGCTATATGGCGGAGGATATCGCGATGGAGTGGGAGCATGTTAAAACCTCCCTGCTTGACAAAGGATATCTGATTCGGGATCAGGATACCGATGAGCTGATCATGACACCGACCGTTTTCTCCAGGGTAGCCATTGCCGGATTGTCCGATAGAGCTTGTTGGATTCGCTACACGATCAACGGCAAGTCGCATGAGAGCTATATACATTGCACGGATGAGCGGGTCGTTGAAGTTTCCCGTGTTGACGACGTACCGGACTCGTTCCGGCTCAGCGACCTGGGGAGTGTTCGTGAAGCGATTGATGTTCTGATAGAGCGGATGAAATGGAGCGGCCATTCTCCAGCGGAGAAACCGGCCCTAATGTGCTCCAAGAAAAAATTTTATGATGTCATGAATGAGCTTGAAAACAGCGGGGTACAGACCGTAGCAGAGGAACTCGAACAGGAGACAAGTGATCCTGAGGGCTCACTTGCACTGGCACGCTGTCTGGTGGGTAAGGAGTCAGACGGGGAGCTCAGGTTGCTCGTATGGAATGAAGATGGGTGGAAGTCGCAGTCAGCAGCCTTTGCTGCAAGTGCGGTATCCAACTGGTTGTTCCGGATGAGCACTGCGGCTTCAGATGATTGGCTTGTTGCAGCACTGACGACTAGAGAACAGTTTCACGAGATGCTGCTGGACTGGCTTAAACAGCCTGCAGGGGAAGAGGAAAGGTGATGGTAAATGCGCATTCGTGTGGAACCGGATGTGCTTCGGGCACTGAGCAAGCAGATTCAGTATGCAGCGGAGCAAATACAGCAAAAGATGACAGTGTTGGATCAGGCGATTCATTCGCTGGAGTGGGAGGTTGAATCCCGCGCAGCGGTGATGAATGAATGGAATCACAGTAAACGACTGGGCGAGGATGCGCTTCGTCGATTAATGGACTTAAGCGTACAGCTGGGACGCAAAGCATTGTTATTCCAGCAGGCAGACATGGAGTATCGTTCCGTGCTGAGTCATGTGAACACAGCCTATGGTAATGCGGTCAATATGCTGAATGTTCTTCAGAACAATCGTACAGGAGAAATCATGCCTGCACATTCTGCAACTGTAGCTGTAGTATCCGATCCCCTTTCCGCAATGGCGGCCGTATATCGTGCACAGGATGCCGCTCCGCCTGACGGCTCCCCGGCTACACTGGTCCAGGCCATGCAACCTGAGCCTGTAGCATGGAGATTCACAGATCCTTCCTTTCGGGGAAGAAGAGGGACAGAGCCTGTGGTTTCCTGAACAGGAGAATAAAAGTAACAGCAGAAAGTGAATCTTTTTTTGTAAATAGGCTGTTAGGAGAAGTTTCAAGTGCTGAAAATGGGGTAAATAGGATTAGGTCCTTCGGCTTTTGTCCGATCGATCCTGGTATAGTACAATTTGAACAAGTCAAAATTTAATTGCACAAACCAAGGAGGAATTTACCAATGGCAGGACGTATTTTAGTTACCCCAGAGCAGCTTGATCAGGTTTCCAATCAATTTAAACAAAGCGGTGAGCAAAGTCAGCAAATCGTATCTACCTTGACTCAATCCATCACAAGCATGGAAGGACAATGGGAAGGTATGACCAAGCAACGCTTCTTCCAGGAGTTCCAAGAAGCTAGCAAACAAATGCAATCCTTCGTTCAAACGCTGAACAGCATCAGCGCTGAACTTACAGCTATTGCTAACAAATTCCGTACAGCTGACCAAGCTCGTTAATCTGCTTTACATAGATCAGGCCGATTTGAAATCTGAATTCGCCCTGAGATTATAGGCGGGTAGCAAGCTGAAGATGTACAACTACAGCAAAAACCGGGCGTTGTCACAACACCCGGTTTTTGCTGCAACTATGACACTAGGACAGAGAGAGGGATAAGCATGTCTTTTCAACCAAATCCCGGGGATGAAGTGGTGATTAACGACATTGCCTATACGATTGGGCAACATCCGGCTGCGCCGGGCCTGGCTTATGCCCAAGCCGGAAGGCAGGGGATTGTTTATCAGTTGTTACCCCGAAATGGTTCCATTCATGGGGCCAAAGCACTAAAAGTATTTTTTCCAAAATTCCGTATTCCAGCTATGGTATATCAGTCTGAGCATATGGAGTCTTATAGTGAACTGCCAGGTTTGCAGGTATGCAAGCGTGATGTGCTCACTCCGGAAAGAAACGGAGCGCTCATTGGAAAACATCCCGATCTGTTATATGCGGTGTTGATGCCATGGGTGCAAGGTCAGACCTGGTTCGATGTGATCAGTGATCAGAGACAGTTGACGGCTGAGGAGAGCCTGAAGCTGGCCAGAGCGCTTGCTGGAACGGGTTCGGCTATGGAACAACGTGGACTGGCTCATTGCGATATGTCCGCTCCCAATGTAATGATTCCGTTTTTTTCCGAAGTGGAGAACCTGGGGAAGGCGTCTGCGGTAGAACTTGTGGATGTCGAGCAGATGTACGGTTCCAAGATGGATCGTCCTGATGCCCTGCTTGCCGGGTCGCCCGGTTATGCAGCCCATCGAACAGTGCACAGCGGTTTGTGGAGTTCATATGCTGACCGATTTGCCGGAGCTGTTATCATTGCTGAAATGTTAAGCTGGTCGGACCCCGTGATTGTAGAGAGAGCGTGGGGCGAAAGTTATTTTGACCAGCATGAAATGCAAACGGTGAGTGAACGGTATTATGCGATGCGGGAGTCCCTAGAGAAACGTTGGGGTTCCAAACTGTCCGATCTGTTCATTCGAGCTTGGGAAAGTCACGATCTGAGCAGCTGTCCGACGTTTGGCGAGTGGTATGTTGCATTGGCTGCGGTAAATGTGGATCAGGCCAATGCTGCTGCTGCGACATCGGAAGAAGAAGCTGCCAATGCGTCCGAAGCTGACGAGAATCTGAAAAAGAGCTCAGAACCAGTAAGTGAACCGGTGAATACGAAAGACGGGGACATTCCTCAAACGCCACAATCTCCCGATCAGGAAGCGGTTGTGAACCGTCTGTTCCTGCAAGCAAGATCCTTGGAGGATGAAGATAAACCGGCTGCGGCATTGGAAGTGTATCGTTCGCTTTATCATTTCATACCTCATAACAGCGCGATGCAGATGGAAGTCGAGGCTGCAATTAAGGAACTGGATGCCAAGCTTAATCCAAAAGAAGACACAGACAAGCCAGTACCTGTGCCATTCTACAGATCCAAAAAGTTCATGATTTCCTCCGCTGTGCTTATTGTATTGCTGGCAGGTGGTGTGCCAACCGTCAAAATACTTGCCGATCAGGCAGAAGTGAAGCAGAAAGAACAGCAGGAAGCAACACGATTGGCAGAGGTCAAGGCTGCGGAAGAGGCTGAAGCTGCAAAGGCAGCTGCGCTCAAACAGCAGGAAGAGCAAGAGAAGCAAAAGGCCGCAGAAGCTGCGAAACTGGAAGCAGAGGAAAAGAAAAAGCTTGCGGAAGCCAAACAGAAGGAAGCGGAAGCAAAGAAAAAAGAAGAAGAACGTAAGGCATTACAGGCCAAATACGACAAACAGGCGAAATATGAGGCCTATCTGGTGAAGCAGGAACAGCAGAAAAAAGAAGCTGCCAAGAGAGCGCAGCAGGAGAAGTACGATAAACAGGCAAAATATGAAGCTTATCTGGTCTGGAAAAAAGAGAATGATGCCAAGCTTGCAAGACAGGAAGCGGAGCGTAAAGCGGCAGCGGAAATAAAAAGGCAGCAGGAGATTGCTCAGAAAGCCGCGCTCAAGAAAAAACGTGCCCAGAATGTGGTCACATTGATTGCTCATTACAATAAAACGTATAATGCACAAAAAGGCAGAAAAATTGAAAATGCGGAAGCGTATGCCCGTGATTTCAAAAATCTATATAATACCGATGCTGCTTATTTCAAAGGGGTCGGCAAAGTGGCTGCTCGAATGAGTGCCATTAACAAATTCCTGAGCAACACTAATTATACGTTGCCCAACTTATAAAATAACACGTGAATGACGGAGGTGACTCACCCTAGATGAACTACACGATTCAAGCATCACAGCGTACACCTGCACTTATTATATATTTAATTGATATTAGCGCCTCCATGAATATGGTTCTGGAAAATCGTCGACGGATTGACGTCGTCTATGATGCCTTATCTCTCGCGATCCGCCAAATGGTATTTCGCTCTACAAAGGGTAATCGTCTGACACCTCGCTATCGCATAGCCATATTGGCATACAGCGATGATGTATATGACTTGTTAAACGGTATCAAAGGAATTGACGAGATCGCTGCAGTTGGTTCTCTGCCTGACTTGACACCGAAACGGTTTTCGGATTCTGCGAAGGCTTTCTTGCAGGCGGAAAAGATTCTGCAGGCCGAAATTCCGAATATGCAGGATTGTCCTGCTCCACTTGTGTGCCATATGACCGATGGGGTAGCCACAGGTGAAGATCCCGAGCCCATTGCGAAAAGAATCATGGGCATGAGTGTACCTGATGGCAATGTGCTGGTGGAGAATATTTTTATATCGGATCATCTGCTGGAAGGACCAATTGCTGAACCTAGAAGGTGGAAGGGAATCTCTTCGGAAACCAATCTACAGGATGAGCATGGTGAGAAGCTGCGGAATATGTCATCCGTCCTGCCCGAAAGTTATCGGGAAATGCTTGTTGAAGCTGATTATTTGCTTGCACCCGGTGCACTCATGATGCTGCCAGGTACCTGCGCAGAATTGGTATCGATTGGGTTCCAGATGTCCGCTGCTACGCCTGTGAGATAGGAGGGGAATGATGAGAGGGATGCGTTTGGCAACATTGTCTGCTGGAGATAAGGGGGGCCATGCCGAGCAACGGCATGGCAACTTTCGCTATGTGAGTGTACAGACGGGAGAACAGCCACTAACCCGCTATCAGGGCACGTTTAAGTGCAGATATGGTTATGGCAGAGCGGCTGAGACGGTACATCAGGGAGATACCGGACAAGACTTTGCTGCGGTACGTATGAAAGGAAATGTCTGCAATTTTGTATTGTGTGATGGGGTAGGCATGAGTTATCTGGGAGATTTTGCAGCGCGTTTTCTGGGGAATGCCTTGCTGGATTGGCTGGAAACCACGCAATACCCGACGGAAGAGGGCGTTGAGCGACTTCTTCATGATCTGACTCTTCCCGCATCCGAGCAGCTGGAGAAACTGCAGCCGCTGGACAGTTCCCCTCTTTTACTTCGGGAAGTACTGATGGAGAAGCGAAGTCGGGGCAGTCAAGCCATGTACGTATGTGGGCGGATTGAGCGTACAGGAGGCGGCCGTAAAAGTCGGGTTTGGCTTGCGTGGCAAGGGGATTCCCGTATTCGCCTCTGGCGTAATGGTCAGGAACAGTCTGCATTATTTCAGAATCACTGCAAGACAAATGAGCGCTGGTCTACACTTGAAGGACCTGTTGGTGGTAAGCCGCACATCTACGAGACAAAAGGGTCCGTAAACGATTCCCTGCGCCTTCAGTTATATACAGATGGACTCAATGATCTGGATGCTATCCAAGCTTATGTCCCTGATGAACACATTCAGGTACTGCTGGACGCTACACATACCGGCGGTCTGGAAGATGATGCCGCTTTCATTGAGTTGGAATGGTGAGTGCAGGATATCAAGTTGTGGTTCGATCCTTAAGCTGCTGTGACATTGGTGTAGTCCAAACGTGAAAAAACTTGCTGGTGTTGATTTAAAAGACACTCTTTTTGGGTAATCTTGTGAAGAATTGGCTAATGAAAGCTTGAACGTACATTCTTACATAATTGCTAATCAAAGGAGTGGAATGGATAATGACACAACAAAACGGCAGGTCACGGTTTCAAGGTAAGGTTGCGATTATTACCGGAGCAGGCTCCGGTATTGGAAAGGCCACTGCGGTCAAGCTGGCAAAAGAGGGTGCACATGTTGCATTGTTTGATTTGGTGAATGATCGAATCTCGGAAACGGAAGCAGAGATTAATGCGCTGCATCCCGGTGCGGCAAGAGCATTTGATGTAGACATTTCCGACCCGGCACGTGTGGAAAAGGCTGTGCTGGAAACCGTAGAGTTATTCGGCGGTTTGGATATTGTTTTTGCCAATGCGGGCATTAACGGTGTGTCGGCACCCATTGAGGAGATTCAGGTTGAAGATTGGCAGCAGATTATTACAACCAACCTGAATGGTACATTTTTCACCATTAAATATGCATTGCCTCACGTGAAAAAACGGGGTGGCGGCAGTATTATTATTACGAGTTCCATCAACGGGAATCAGCGCTTCTCAAGCTTTGGCATGTCGGCGTACAGCACGTCCAAGGCAGGGCAGGTTGCTTTTGCCAAGATGGCTGCACTGGAGCTTGCGAAGTTCAAGATACGTGTGAATGTGATCTGCCCAGGAGCGATTGCAACGAATATCGATCAAAGTACGGTCAAAACGGATGACCTGCAACAGATCATTATTCCGATGGAGTTCCCGGAAGGACAGCAACCGCTTGCAGACGGGCCGGGTCAGCCGGAACATGTTGCCGATCTGGTAAGCTTCCTCGCATCGTCCGAATCCAGACATATTACCGGAGCAGAGATTGTCATTGATGGTGCCGAGTCATTGCTCAGTTAAGAATGAGCATGTTGAACAATTTTCATTTTGGTAAATAACTGTGTCTGCGATAGTCGTTCCTCTGGAACGGCTTTTTTTGTTATAATGCTAACATTCGATTAAAGAACTGAAGAGCATTAGGGTACATTCATTAGGAGCGATCATATGCAGATAGAGTTACCAATACAAGAGATTATTCCTGAGTTAAAACAGTTATTTCGGGATCAAGATACAGGTGTGTTAATTGCAGAGCCGGGGGCGGGGAAAACCACGGTTGTACCACTGGCTTTGTTGGACGAGCCATGGGTTGCGGGACGGAAAATCATCATGCTGGAACCCCGAAGGCTGGCTGCGCGTTCGGCTGCGTCGAGACTAGCGGCTACGCTTGGGGAAAAAGCGGGGCAGACCGTAGGATATCGTGTACGCATGGATACCCGGGTGAGTCAGGAGACGCGCATTGAAGTGGTGACGGAAGGGGTATTGACCCGGATGTTGCAACAGGATCAGGGTCTTGAGGATACGGCGATGATTATATTCGATGAATTCCATGAGCGTCACCTACACGGTGACTTGGGTTTGGCTCTGGCATTGGAATCCCGAGCGATGTTACGTCCAGATCTGAAATTGCTGGTCATGTCGGCTACCCTTGATCCTGTTCCTGTCTGTGCATTGCTTGGTGAAGGTACAAGATCAATTCATTGTCCAGGTCGCACATTTCCGGTGGAAACACGATATGTGCCGAGACCAGCAGCCATGCCATTGGAACCATTCACGGCTCAGACGGTGATCCGGGCATTAACCGAACAGGAGGGGGATGTGCTTGTTTTCCTTCCAGGCGCAAGAGAGATACACCGCACAGAGCGGGAATTATTAAGCGGTTCTCTTCCTTCACATGTGAAAGTTCATTCTCTCTATGGCAGTATGCCGGTGGAACAACAGGATGAGGCCATACGTCCGGCGGCTGAGGGTACGCGCAAAGTGGTGCTGTCCACCTCCATTGCGGAATCCAGCCTTACACTTGCTGGCGTTAAGATAGTGGTGGATGCAGGGCTGAGTCGTGCATCGGCATTCTCGCCGCGAACGGGCATGAGTCGGCTTGTCACCCTGCCGGTATCCAAGGCGTCAGCCGACCAACGGCGGGGGCGTGCGGGGCGAATTGCCCCGGGGGTGTGTTACCGGCTATGGAGCGAAGAGATCCATGGGGGACTGCCTGAGGCAGCTCGCCCGGAGATCACCTCCGCGGATCTTGCGCCGCTGGCGCTTGAGCTTGCCGTCTGGGGTGTCCAGTCCCCAGCAGAGCTGCAATGGCTGGACACCCCGCCTGACGCCGCCTACGGCCAGGCACAGGCGCTGCTGCGCCAGCTGGGCGGCCTGGATGACGCAGGCCGCATCACGCCCTTCGGGCGGCGGATGAACACGCTCGGCGTGCATCCGCGACTGGCCAGCATGTTGCTCCGCGCGGCGGAGCTTGGGCTGACCAGTTACGCCAGCATGCTGGCGGCACTGCTGCAGGAGCCTGCCGGCCTCCGCAGCAGTGGCAGTGCAGGCGCGGGCACGGACCTCCGCCCGCGCGTAGAGGCGCTGCTGACCGCGGACAGCAGCGGCATGCCGCAAGCGGCAGCGGCTGCCCTAGACGGCGCGGCCGTGCGGCGCATGCTCCAGGAGAGCCGCCAGCTGCGCTCGGCGCTCGGCCCGGCGGCCGATCCGGTACGGCCGGATGAAGACAGCTGCGGATTGCTGCTGTCCTTCGCCTATCCGGACCGGATCGGGCAACGCCGGGAGGACGGCCGCTATCTGCTGAGCAGCGGCCGCGGTGTGCGGCTTGCAGCGACAGAATCGCTGAGCCGTTCAGCGTATCTGGTCGCAGCCGAGGCCGACGACCAGGGCGCAGATGCGCGCATCCTGCTGGCTGCGCCGTTGCAGGAGCAGACATTGTTGCAGGCAGGTCAGCATCTGCTGCACACTGAAGTGCAAGTGGCCTGGGATTCCAATACCCGCAGCGTACGCGCACATAAGAGACTTCGTATTGGAGCCATTGTGATGAAAGAGAGCAGTATTGCACAGCCACCTGAAGATCAGGTGCTGGAAGCATTGTTAACCGGAATACGAACGGAAGGGCTGGATTGTTTGCCTTGGACCAAAACATCCAGACAACTTGCGGACAGGCTGCGGTTTCTGCATCTCCATCTACCCGAGTGGCCAGACCTGATCGAAGATGATCTGACCGAAGAGTTGGCAGAACATCTGACACCTTATCTGACAGGCATGCGTTCGGCGGCCGACCTGAAGAGATTGTCGATGCAAGACGTATTGCTTGGTGGCCTGAGCTGGGCGCAACGACAACAACTGGACGATGAAGCTCCGACGCATATACAGGTGCCCAGTGGTTCACGTATTCCTGTGGACTACAGTCGTCCAGAGGCCCCTGCTCTGGCGGTAAGATTACAGGAGATGTTTGGACAACAGGAGACACCGCGTATAGCTGGTGGGCGAGTCCCGTTGACCATCCATTTGTTATCGCCGGCTCAGCGACCTGTACAAGTCACACGAGACTTGGCTAATTTCTGGCGAGAGACATACTTTGACGTCAAAAAAGATCTGAAAGGTCGGTATCCGAAGCACTATTGGCCGGATAATCCACTTGAAGCAGTCGCCACCAATCGAGCCAAACCACGGGGGAAATAGATAAATTATTTTTGTTTTTTCAGATATCAACGACATGTGTCTGGAGCAGAAGGTGAAGCGGGAGGGCTAACGAACCTGTGACGTCTTATTCAGCGATTTGAAGCACCTACAGCAATCTAAGGAATCTGAGACACGTTATATTCGAATAATTAGCGTTTACTACGGGTTTGTCAGGTGATTTTGGTAAATAACGTGTCTCATGTTTCTTACCCAATAAACGGAGGACGCAATTGCAAAATAAGACGATCTCAGTTCCTTAGAAAATCGTCTGGATCATTCACCAGGATCAGCCAGCCTGTACTTCAAGATGTTCTGGACGCCGACGTCCTCCCACGTAAGAGTATGCCTGACAACGTATCACATGCCTGAGTTGGAGCGCGCACCCTGATGAGGAATGAAAAGGAGAGAGCCTCAGCCGTTCATTGCTATTAACACATATTATATTGACTTGCAAACGTTTGAAAGAAACGAAGGCGGGTAATAACATAACGAACCACTCAATAAGATGAGGAGGGATTCATTATGCAAAAGAAAATCGTAGGTGTGTTTAATACAGAACGTGAAGCATCACAGGCTATCGAGGGTTTGAAGGCACAAGGATTCACTTCAGACGAGATCTCCGTTGTTACCCAGGATCGGGATGAATTGAAGGCGATTCGGGAAGAGACAGGTACCAAAGCCCCTGAGGGTGTGGCTGCAGGTGCAGCAACAGGTGGTGTACTTGGTGGCGTAGCGGGTCTGCTTGCAGGGATCGGTGCACTTGCTATACCCGGCATAGGTCCCATTCTGGCCGCAGGTCCGATTGCAGCAGCATTTACCGGTGCAGCTGTGGGTGCAGGAGCTGGCGGATTGGTGGGTGGACTTGTGGGTCTTGGGATTCCGGAAGAGGATGCTAAACAGTATGAGGAGTATGTACAGAATGGCAAAATTCTGCTGCTTGTAGACTCCACCGATCGGGATACCGATGTGTACGATGTGTTTAGCAGCAACAGCCAACTTAATCGGGACAGAGCGCAAGTTCATGGTACAGATGTACCTGCTGAACGGCCGGATCTGGATATGGAAGAACGCAGACTGGAAGCTCAAACCAAAGCAGCGCGATTGGGTAACAATACATTCCTGTAATCTTACCGCATTCGGTTGATACGAAATAGAACCAAATGATATTATATCTGCCAAACGGAATGACATAAATGATCCACAAGCTGGTCATTAGCCGGTTTCCTTAAGGGAAGCCGGCTTTTGTCCCTGTGTTGCATGGAGTTCAATAATGGCGACTGGTGTTTTCACCCAGTCAAGCAGGGAATAACAATACATATAACAGTACAGCCAAAGCGAGTCCAATCACCAGTAACATCAAAGTGAGAAATCGAATTAATCCTGTCGATGCCAGAAACGTCTGCTCATTGATTTGTGTACGCTTCCGATGATAGGCTGCTGCCGAATACACAATGATGGATATACCACCAATCAGAGATGTGATCCCGGTAATCATCGCCGCAATATGTGCGAGACGATCATACGCCGACGAATTGAAGCCAAGTCCGGCAGCAAGAAAGCCGATACCCGCCATGGCAATACCTGTGCGAACCCAGGCCAGAAAAGTTCGTTCGTTAGCCAGATGTTGCTGAACATATTTGGAGTCGATAGTGGCGATGTCCTTGTCAGCTAAAGAAATATGAATCACCCCGTTCATCAGATATACGACTTCATTTTCATTATATCTTTTATCGTAAAACCAAGAAAGGATGGCTGAATGTATGCCTCGCAAAGAACGAATTACAGAAATAGAGAGCTTAAGGGGAATCGCCTTTGGAGCGGTGGTTCTTCAGCATTCCATCGCACATTACTCTTTTGTCCCGGAAACGAAACTGGAGGATGGCGTGTTACTGGCGATACTGTTGATGCTCTCCAAATTTGCAGTTCCTTTATTCATATTCATAACAGGGTTGGTACTGTTTTATAACACGGGAGACAAGCTGCATTATGGCCCGTTCATGAGAAAAAGAGTAAACGACGTCATTGTGCCTTATCTGATCTGGTCACTCATTTATTTTACACTTGCACCGCGTGGCTGGACCGGATTCGGATGGAATGATATCCCGGACCTAGGCCTGAAGTTGATGACGGGCAAAACAACTTCACACTTTTGGTACATCATTATGTTGATCCAGTTTTATCTGTTATTTCCGCTCTTTTTGCGTGCAATTCGTTTTGTATATCACCGATATCAGGCCAAGGGGCGTATGATCGCATTATTAATTTCTGGTGTGGTGTATCTTGTGCTTGCAGATCAATTAAGAAACATCGCCAAATTCATGGAACGGCTGAATATCCCGGTGCTGACAGATGCTTTTACAACGTATGCAGACCGTAATTTCCTCTATTTCTTTTTTTATTTTGTACTTGGTGCAGCAGCGGGGTTATCCATCCAGCATTGGAATGAATGGATTCATCGATTGCGCTGGATATACTGGACAGTGTTTATTGTTCTGGGTCTTAGGTTTACTTACTTATTAATGCAGGAGTTTCAGAAGCCGGAGGGAATCAAAATTACGTTTTATACGGTCAGCCTGATCCGCCCTGATATGGCACTCTTTCTGATCGCTTCCATTATGGTCATGTACCAGTTGTCCGGGAAACTGCATAATCTCAGGGCTACACGATTGCTCGGATGGATTGGCGGTGTATCGTATGGCGGTTATCTGATGCATATGTTGATGCTGCGATACAGCTATATTCCGGATGAGTTGTTCTATGTTGCTATGGGCTGGAACCCTGTTGTTCGCATGATCATTACCTGGTTGCTCGCTCTTACATTATCCTGTGTGCTGACATGGCTCATCTCGCGTATAAGTTGGGGTAAATGGATTGTGGGAGCCGTGCCGAAATCTGTCCATACCAAATGAATCCATCAACATATGAAAAATTCATAACAGAATCACAACTGTACAGGGTCAATTTTGGTATAGGAATTCAGGATTGGCTACACAGGATTCAGGTGGTAGGATACAGGATTCAGAAGTTCCTGAAATAAAACAAACTTTTCAATACTATTTAAAATTTCAATACATGAAAAATTCACAAAAGAAGACTTTTTTCCGTGCTTCCTCAGACTATTCCGTATCCACACGGTTTCATGCTCACCCTCTTTGAAGTTGGATAAAGGGGAGGTAAAGCGGAGAAAGATGGCAGAACCCGAACATAAGTTTTATAATACTAGATAAATAGGTTCTGACAGGAGGGGAATGAACGTGGCTTTTATGATTGCACAGCGGGCATTTATCAAGCTGTATCTGATTACGATGGTTGAACAGCACAGGGGGTATGGTTACGAGATGCTGGAGGCGATGAAGCAGGAATTCAAAGACTACGGTTATGTTCCACCCCAGAGCGAGATATATCGGGCACTGCATGAATTGGTACAGCAGGGGGTATTTTATCGCACGAAGAAGCTGAAAGGTAATGATCCTAAGGTCGATTTTCAGGAAATCGTTCTATATCATTTCACGGATGATGGTGCGGAGAAAGCGGAGTTATACAAGAAACAGGTCAAAACGGATCTGGATCGTTGTCTCGGCATGTTACACAAGGCAGAAGAGGACAATTACGGTACGAAAGGAAGATGAGCATGAACAGACAGTTACAGTGGGGTGTACTCGGTACGTCAACCATTGCCAAAAATGCAGTCATTCCAGCAATCCAACAGTCCGAACGTGGTGAAGTTTTGGCGATTGCCAGCCGTAGCAAGGAAAAGGCGGATGCCCTAGCCGGAGAACTCGACATTGCCAGATCGTATGGCAGTTATGAAGAGCTCATCGCTGATCCGGACATCGAAGCCGTCTATATTCCTTTGCCTAACCATATGCACAAAGAATGGACCATCAAAGCGGCACAGGCTGGCAAACACGTGTTGTGTGAGAAACCAGCTGCCCTGAATGCAGATGAATCAGCAGAAATGATTGAGGTGTGTGAGCAGCATGGTGTTCTTTTTGCAGAAGCGATTATGTATCGATATCACCCCAAGCACAGACGTGTGCAAGAGATTATAGCCAGTGGGGAGATTGGTATCGTCAGAGCCATCCATGGTAACTTTACGTGTAATACCGCTGATGACAAGGAAAATGTAAGGTTCAAAAGAGAGATGGGCGGCGGATCTTTATTCGATCTTGGCGTGTATCCGATCTCGGCAGCCCGGATGTATCTGGGACAGGAACCGGAAGCGGTGACCGTACACGCTTTATTCTCGGACGAGCATGATGGCGTGGATATGATGGCCTCGGGACTGGTCGAATTTCCGAATTCGGTAGCCTTAACTTTTGATTGTGGCATGTGGGCTTCAGGACGAGCGGAGATGGAGATTCTCGGGACGGAAGGGCGGATTGAACTGCCAAAAGTGTTTGGCTGGGAGAACAGTGATATTCCACCTCAGATTATTGTGCACACCGATTCGGTTAGCCGTGAGGAGCGTGTGTCGGTGTCGAATTCCTATGTGCTTCAGGTGGAGACATTTGCAACGGCTGTGCTTGATGGAGCAGCCCTACCTTTCAGTCCGGAAAATACCATTCAAAACATGCGCGTGATTGATGCGTGCCTGGAATCCGCCCGAACGCGTCAACGTGTGCAGATGGACCATTAGATTAGGCCAAGTGAGATTAAACATACTAGAAAATGCAGACTCCATCTTCCAGGATGAGAGTCTTTTTTTCTGTCTTATAATGTTATAATTATAATATTTTACAATTTAAACGTCTGAATTTGATATTTATACCAAATTGATGTGATATAAATAGTCATGAGATGACTTGTTTACTATAATCTAGCAGAACGAACAACCAGAAAATTACAGCTTGCAGGTTGCATATCGTGACAACGTTCATCTACTTTGAAGGATCGGGAGGCCGGATTATGAAAAAGCTGATATCCACCGCATTACTGGCATTGTTGTTAACGTTTGTTTTCCTCACAGGTTCACAGTTCACTCCAGTCGGACAGCAGAAGGCGTCTGCTGCAACATGTACCATCATCAATACGTTTACGGGTGTAGCTAACTATTTGAGTGCAAACGGAACGTTGCCATGTAACTTTATTACCAAATCACAAGCCACAGGACTCGGGTGGGTAGCGTCACAAGGAAACTTGGCGGTAGTGGCTCCCGGAAAAAGCATTGGCGGAGACATATTTGGCAATCGGGAAGGGCTACTACCAGCGGCCAGCGGACGTACATGGCGTGAAGCAGATATTAACTACACCTCCGGTTTCCGTAATTCGGATCGAATTGTGTATTCCAATGATGGACTCATCTACAAAACGACAGATCACTATGCATCATTTACACGCATGAAATAGAGGAAGCAGCAGCCATGAACACCGTGATTCTGAATGGGGATGGACCAACTACCGAATTAGCGAAGAACGACTGGGGGATGAAGCAGGCCGGGTACGAGATTTGATGTTGGAAGTACAGGTTGAACAGGCTGGATTTCAATTACGTGTTGAGAAATAGGCAGCAGATAAAGGCAGTTCAAATATAATCCGTCGAGCCAAACAGACCACATGTGGTCTGTTTTTTTGTGTTATAGGAGGTTGTCTAAAAATTGTTCAAAAAGTCCTTGTGTTGGTTACGAAGCATCTGAAAGAAGAACGAGATTGTACTTTACCTAAAAGACGTTAAAATTATTTTCACGGAGGTATTGATTTCTGCAAAATGTACGTTAAAATAAAATTAACATGAAAAATATTTTAACGTTAGGGAGTGGAAGTTCATGAATGATAGCACAGCCGTAGGCAAGCAAGGTATAGGGGAATTAATACGAATCAGGCCTTATATGCAGTTTATGCTTAGTAAAGTTGTATCCCGATTTGGTGACTCCATTGATTCGATTGCATACAGTTGGATGGTGTACATTCTGACCGGTTCAAAAGTGCTGATGGGTACATTGCTGGCGGTGAATTTTTTGCCCAGTATCTTTCTGGGTCTGTTCGCCGGGGCTTTGGTAGATCGCATGTCTCTCAAAAAAGTGATTGTGATCACCAATACCGGCCGGGGGTTGTTCGTGGGTATTACAGCGCTGCTGTTTGGACTGGGGCAACTCGAAGTCTGGCATCTGTTTGTCATCACGATTCTGAATTCTTTGCTGGAATGCTTCACTACTCCTGCGGAAGTGTCCAGTGTTCCCCGATTGCTTCCCCAATCGATGCTGCTTTCGGGTAATGCCATGTCTTCTTCCGCAACCCGAGTGGCCGAACTCGCAGGACTTGCAGTAGCTGGTACCCTTATTGCTTTAATAGGCATTGCCTGGACGATCCTGATTGATGCGGGGTTGTTTGCGCTTAGTGCTTTAATAATGAGCCGAGTTGGCTACCCTGAAGGTTCAACATCTGCTAACAAAGAAGATAAGACATCATCTGATGTGAATTCTGTTCCATCCGAAAAACGTAGTATATTCTCCGAAATGGCGGAAGCTTTTTATTTTCTTCGTAAACATGCCTTATTATTAATTGTCTCCATCTTGTTTGCCTTCGTTAATTTCTGCCTGATGCCGTTCAATGTGCTCCGTACACCCTATGTGATTGAAACGTTGCATGCTGGCGCTGGGGGATTAAGTCTGCTCAGTGGACTGATGGTAGGAGGCATGGTGCTTGGTGGGGTGTGGATGACGCAGAGGGGTGCCAATTATCGTAAAAGTGTTCTGGTCATCAGCGGTGTTGTTATGTTAGGTCTCAGTTATGCCATGACGGCACTCCCGGCTTATATGACCTCCTTCCAACTGCCTGTTGCAGCAGTCTTTTGTCTTCTGATGGGATTGGGTATTCCACTGGCTACGACCCCGCTGGCGACGTATCTGATGGAGGTTACCCCTTCCGAAATGCTGGGCAGAGTGTATGCTCTACAGAGTATGCTCGTCGTGAGTGTCGCCCCCCTTGGAAGCCTGGCTTCGGGAGTACTTGCAGATTGGATGAGCATGCCTGTTCTGTTTATCGTCTTCGGTATTATGCTTGCCATGTCCGCAGGTATGCTGTTATTTAGCAAAAGTTTTCGAAGTGCTCTGTGAAGTATATTCAGAAGCAATCATTAGCTGATTTTCTGTATCCATTCATTTCCGGCTCGTTTTGACCGAAGCCCAGACGGAGCGGTATAATAGAGACATTGATGGACAACAGGTACCCCGGAAATGAGGATACAGGAATGGAGCACAAGGTTCTTTCAACCATTGAAGAAATTAAAATCTACTCCGATCCGTATCGGATACAGATTATGAATATGTTTAACAGGCAGGGCAGACCATCCACTGTCAAAGAAATCGCCGACCAGATGGGTGAGGTGCCAGCCAAAGTTCATTATCATGTAAAAAAGCTGGAGAAAATTGGTCTGCTGACGATCGTTTCCACGCGTGAGATTAATGGCATTATCGCAAAATACTACGAACCATTCTCCGGAGAAATCCATCTTCGTCATGAAGATGAAGACAATGAAAATTCACCCCTGAAACAGGTGTTTCGGTCTGAAACACTCAAATTATTAAATGAGATGTTCGAACAGAGTCGTCAGCGGTTCATGCATCAGGCTGAAAACGAAGATCGGATGTTTCTCTCGGACATGACGCTGTATGCAACTCGTGAGGAAGTAGAGCAGTTATATAAAGACATCATAAAACTCTGTGAACCCTATACAACGAAAGAGAATCAACAAGGGGAACAAGAGGTCTTTCAATTATTTTCTGCCCTCTCTAAACCTATAATGCAGACACCTGCTTCCAAGACAGATACGAAAGAGAAAAAGAAAGCCACTTCGGGTAAGTCTAAATCAACTCCGAAAGCATCCCGATCTGTTTCGAAGCGGCAGGAATCTGCATCATCTGATAATGAGTCGGAAGAATAAGCGGACGGAAAGTGTTCAGTGATTTGGTTGAAAGTAAGTAACGGCAACACGTGGGTGACTACATTGGAGAAAACTAGAAAAAGCCGCCATTGGCGGCTTTTTGATGCGTGATGAGGATGGCTACGGGTGAGCAGCCTATTGAATTCAATTCAATTTTGACGCTTACCGTTTCAGTTCATAACGATGTTACATGTTCTCATCATAGTCCTTCACATCACGCTTGGCTGCCGTTGCAGGGGAGTTGGATGTGCCGTATTCTTCGACCGCTTCCCAGGCATCTGCATTGTCGAACTTGCCGGCGTTACGCTGTCTTCCTTCTCCAGCACCACTTGGAGGCATGGTCATTACTTCTTCTTCAACGGGCCGATCGTTGCTGATATCCCGATTAGGCGTGTCATCAATACAGTAAGCGGTATAGGGGATAGCTTCGAGTCGTTCAAAGGGAATATCTTCTCCGCACGTTACACAGGTTCCGTATGTACCTTGTTCCATACGTTCCAATGCGTCGTTCACTTGATTGAATTCGTCTGTTAATGTATCGTCGATCGCCAGATCACGGCTGCGTTCAAATGTTTCCGTACCGGCATCTGCCGGATGATTATCATAGGAGGACAGCTCACCTGTTGAATCTTTCAGCGATTCGACTGGAGCACCGTCTTCCATGCTGGATTCAAAATGGCGCTGCAAGTTTTCGCGTTGCTCTAAAAGGGCGTTTTTTAAATCTTGACGTTGATCTTGGGTTAATGTACTCATAAGAACATGCTCCTTTCCCGTTGTGGGGTGTAGAGAGTCTTTACCCGAATTGCATGAAAAGCAATCATTTTCGTGATTAATAGGGGCGTATCATTTTATATCTGACGGATTATGTGTTATAAAAAATAGAGAGAGAAAATGCCGTATGTTCTGTATAGGAAATAGAACCACGGCTTGGCTTATAATGGAGGTTGTCAATATGGATGAACATATGAAACGAAGATTGGATAAACAAAGACAATTGTTTAAACAATTGGGTGTACAGCTAGATGCGTTATCGATACATGAAAAACAATTTAATTATAAACTTCGTGGTTATGATCCGGATGAGGTAGATGCTTATCTTGATCTGGTCATCAAAGATTACGAACGTTTCTATGCCAATATTGCAGATCTGATGGACAAATGGCAAGAGCAGCAGTTAACAATCCGCGATCTCAAGTCGTCCGCGAAACCGGTGGAAGATCCGACCAAGATTGATCGCAAACAGCTGGATGATATTGTGAAACAACTGGAATACAGTGTGCGGCAGCTCAAGATCAGAGCACGTCCGGAAAAGGATCTGTTCTCTGAATAACGTCAGCATGTCCTGAATTATATTAAATAAAGGTGGTTAATCATGAGTACTCATTTTTCGGTCAGTGTGCATTGTTTGTTGTTACTGTCACTCAGCGCGCCTGAACGAATCACGTCTGCACACATTGCAGGTAGCGTGAATACCAACCCTGTCGTCGTCAGACGTATTCTGGGCGGGCTGAAAAAGGCGGGATTAGTGAACTCTTCTCCTGGAACAAGAGGTTTCTATCTGGCAAAGCCGGCAAGTGAAATTACGTTGGCCATGATCTATCAGGCTGCCAAGGACGAAGGTCCGTTGTTCCCAATTCACGGAAATTGCAACCCGGATTGTGAAGTGGGCTTGCATATTGACAGCCTGCTGACCAATCTGTATCAGATTGCCGAGGAGAAGGTAGAGCAGTTCTTTGCATCCATTACACTTGAAGATATGGAACGTTCCAGTTCACAGATGCAAGCTGTTTCATCGCAGACAGAATAGATTGTAATAAGGACTTAAAGTACAAATTCAAAAAGGGTGGTGTTCAGTACCGAGAAGATGGGATGAAGCTAGAAATAGAGTAGCGGAGCGTAGGAAACTATGTGAGGAACGGACATTTCGGCTGAATTCCATATTCGATGCTGATGATGCACTAGGCATCTTTCGTAATCAAAAGCGGACTTTTTGAACAACCTCTTAAAGGAAAGGTGGGTTGTGATATGAAAAAAATTGTAGTCATTTCCGATACGCATTGTTCACGTAAATCACAGAAGTTACCTGCCAGGCTCGTTGATGTACTTGCGAGTGCCGATCTCATTCTTCACGCCGGTGACTGGTCGGATTGGAGCGTATACCCATTGCTTAGTGAGTATGCACCTGTTGAAGGGGTAGCTGGTAATACGGACCCGTCCGAAATTGCTGAAAAACTGGGATATTCCCGCATTGTTGAAGTCGAAGGACTGCGTCTGGGTCTTGTGCATGGTCATCTCGGGTCAAAGGGTACGGAGCAGAATGCCATTCACACCTTTGCAGGCCAGCATGTGGATGCTGTGATCTACGGACACTCACACATCCCGGTGATGCATACCGTGGACAACACGCTGGTATTTAATCCGGGGTCACCTACGGATAAACGTTTTCAGAAGCAATACTCATTTGGAATCATGACAATAGATCAGGGTAAAATACAGGCTGAACACGTGTTCTTTGATCGGGAATAGAGAGAGAGAGAGGATTTAATCCTTATATATAAAATAAATGATTGTACAAGGCATCTTTGAACAGAATTGAACTCTGTTCCAAGGATGCCTTTTTTGATATGAGATCATAAACTGATCTTGAGAAGTTATCTCTGAATGGGGAATGTGCGCTGTTCGTTATCTGTCATTCATCTGTTGCCGTTTTCCCCTATGGGGACGTTCAGTGGAGTGATACAATGCCTTTACGACATAAAATGAATACGTTTACATAAGGAGATGGATCATGATGAAACTGTCTGTATTCACCGTGGCTACCCCTGACCTGAATGCAGAAGAATTGGCATCGGCTGCGGCAGCAGCGGGGATTGATGGAATAGAGTGGCGTTTCCGCGGAATACCTGAGGATGCGATATCCGAGGAGCCTTCTTACTGGAGAAATAATCGATGCTCGGTAGATCCAAGCCGCTGGCAGGAACAGGTTCCTGTTTTTCGTGAAGCGGCGGTAGGGCAAGGCAGGAAATCCATTGCACTTGTACCTTATCTGAACTGTGGAGATTTGTCTGCCACCGAGCAGGCGTTTCAGGCTGCGGCTGGATTAGGAGCATCTATGATGCGTGTGGGTGTTCCAGGATATGATCGCAAAACCAGTTACCCTGAGTTGTATCGTAAAGCCGTTGATTACCTGAGTGAAGTGCAAGATCTGGCCAAACAGTACAACATCAAGGCGATTGTCGAGACGCATCATCAGACGATTGCACCGACGGCATCACTGGCCTATCGGCTTGTGCAGTCGTTTGACCCGCAGCATGTAGGTGTTTTGTACGATCCAGGCAATATGGTGCATGAAGGATATGAGAATCATCGGATGGGACTTGAGTTGTTAGGCCCTTACCTGGCTCATGTGCATGTGAAGAATGCCGGGTGGTTCGAATCCGAAGGGAAAGATTCGCAAAAGGCTGATGTGACTGAGAAGAGCGGCGGAGTGGCGCTGAATACAGCATGGAACTGTCACTGGACGCCGCTGACTGAAGGCATGGTCGATTGGGTGCAGATGGTCAGGGATCTTCGTGCCGTCGGGTATGACGGATATTACGGCATTGAGGACTTTAGTGGTGCCTTGGATTCCAAGGCGATGTTACAGCATTTTGCAGACGTATTCGCCGAAATTGAGCGTCGTGTGGACGAGGAGGAGCAGTCATGAGTATCGTACGAGTAGCGGTTATTGGTATAGGTAACATGGGGGCAGCACATGCCAGAACGTTGGTGGCTGGAGAAGTACCTGGTGCAGAACTGGTCGCGGTATGTGATGTAAGAAAAGAGATGGAGAGCTGGGTATCGAGTCATCTGCCGGCTACGGTCACCTATTGGCAGGATGCAGAACAGATGATGGCTTCGGGTACGATTGACGCAGTCATTGTTGCAACGCCACACTACGATCATCCCGAACAGGCCATCCAGGCTTTCCAGCATGGCTTGCATGTCATGATCGAGAAGCCGGCCGGTGTGTATACGAAACAGGTACGCAAGATGAATGAAGCAGCCGCAGCCAGTGGTAAAGTTTTTTCCATGATGTATAACCAGCGGACCAACCCGCTCTACATTAAACTAAGAGACTTGATTGCGTCGGGGGAACTTGGTGAGGTACGTCGTACCAACTGGATTATTACGAACTGGTACCGATCCCAGAGTTACTATGATTCAGGCGGTTGGCGGGCAACTTGGGCAGGTGAAGGCGGCGGTGTGCTGATTAATCAGGACCCGCATCAACTGGATCTGTGGCAATGGACCATCGGCATGATGCCGGTGCGAATGCGTGCTTTCTGTTCGTTTGGCAAATATCGGAATATTGAAGTGGAAGATGACGTAACCGCTTATGTGGAGTACGAAAATGGCGCAACGGGGGTCTTTGTAACGACTACGGGCGAAGCACCAGGTACGAACCGATTCGAGGTCAACGGAGACCGGGGTAAAATCGTGATCGAAGATGGAAAGCTGACGTTCTGGCGACTTCGCGAATCAGAGCCTGAATTCAATCAGCGTTTTACCGGAGGTTTTGGACAGCCAGAATGCTGGAAGTGTGAAATCCCGATTACGGGTGTGGAAACGGGTCATCCAGGTCTGATTCGCAACTGGGTAGATGCGATTCGTACAGGCGTACCCCTTATTGCTCCCGGTGAGGATGGTATACACGGATTAACATTGTCGAATGCGATGCTGTTGTCTACCTGGACGGATAACTGGGTGGATCTGCCAATCGATGAGGATCTGTTCTACGAGCATCTGCAGGAACGCATTGCTGGTTCAACGACGAAGAAAGACAAGGCATTGAGTGGCAGTCAACCTGCTGATCTGAGTCAGACGTTTAAATGAAGATGTCATATAAGACGAATTCATTGTAAACAAAATTTTATAATAGGGATGGGATGACATGGCTAAAGACGGAATGTTTTATGCACCAAAAAGTGTCACAAAAGAGGTCGTATGTGGTCCGGGTGAGTTCACGATTGCTGCTGTAGCGCTGGATCATGGGCACATCTACGGCATGGTTGGCGGATTGTTGGAGGCTGGGGCTACCCTCAAATGGGTATATGATCCAGACCCGGCGAAGGTAGAAGCATTTCGGAAGCAGTATCCACAGGCTCAAGTCGCTGGATCGGAAGCCGAAGTGCTCGCCGATGATGAAGTGTTATTAGTGGCAAGTGCAGCAATCACTTCAGATCGTGCGCCGCTTGGCATGAGAGTTCTGGCCGCAGGCAAGGATTATTTTACAGACAAAGCCCCATTTACCACGTTGGAGCAGTTAAAGCTTGCACGAGAAGAAGTGAAACGAACGGGCAAGAAGTACATGGTGTATTACAGTGAACGACTGCATGTGGAAAGTGCGATCTATGCGGGGCAGCTCATCGAACAAGGGGCAATCGGTAAAGTAGTGCAAGTTATGGGTACAGGCCCGCATCGCCTGAATGCCGGAGGAAGACCCGACTGGTTCTTCAAGCATGAGCAGTATGGCGGCATTCTCTGTGATATCGGGAGTCACCAGATCGAACAATTTCTGACGTTTGCCTCATGTACGGACGCTGAGGTAGGGTTTAGTCGCGTGCATAACTTCAATCACCCACAGTTCCCGGAATTGGAAGACTTCGGTGAAGCTTCGCTGATTGGTGACAACGGAGCATCCGGTTACTTCCGAGTGGACTGGTTCACACCGGATGGTCTGGGCACATGGGGCGATGGGCGTACAGTTATTCTGGGAACGGATGGTTATATCGAGTTGCGGAAGTATATCGATGTAGCGAGAGAGCCGGAAGGTGATCAAGTCTATCTGGTAAACCATGAAGGCGAGTTTAGATACAGTGTGAAGGGCAAAGTCGGTTACCCGTTCTTCGGTCAGCTCATTCGTGATTGTCTGGATCGCACCGAGACAGCCATGACACAGGAACATGCATTCAAAGCGGCAGAACTCTGTCTGATTGCACAGCATAAAGCGATGAGCGAGCGTGTGGTCTGGAGTAGCGGAGCGAAGTAAATGTTAGGTGAAGGAGCGCAAGGGGAGAAAAGTTTGATCACTGAAGGTTATCGGCAATTCTTCTATTGTTGAGTGAGGAAAGAGCAGCCCAGGTGTGAACTGCATCCTACGTGTTAGTTAAGGCTAACATATGGGGCAGTTTACTCGGGCTGCTTTTCTGTTTTCGTGACTTCGCAGATGGATTATTATGGGGTATATTATATGTAGTTCGGATATTCGTTAAAAAGAAAGGTGTTTACGAAGTTCGTATATATGATGTTATGTGCAATCAGCTTAAATAAGAGAAAGAAAGAAGGAGATAGATGATTCAGAGTAGATATTTATTTGTATCGCGTGAAAGCAAAGTCGTGAAGATCGCTCGTCCTATAGATCATAAATATAAATCTGTTCCTCAGTTAGCAGGTGAGGACGTACTTGAAGTAATCTTGTATTACAGAAATAAAGATAGAAAGCCACATGAGCTGCTGATGGTGGAATTTGATAGATTCCGTTTGGATTCTCAGGGGAATTATGTACAGACAGAAGAGGATAGAAAAAGAGCTTTACATAATTTTCATTCTTTTGGAATGGCCAATTTGCTTGAAGGATTAGAAGATGAAAAGGAAGACAAGCCACTACCTATACCTGTTGCTCCAATAATTCCAACAGCTGCAGAGAAAAGATCATTATACGATTATATAAATGAGAAACTACCGAATTTTTCAGACGATGCTCCCTATGTAATAGAAAATAAAATCAAAGCTGCTAAAGAGAAATATGAAGAGTTCAAAAGCATGGCAAGGAAATCAAGAAATCCTTCTAAGTAGTTCGAAGAAGAAGCCGACAACACATAACATAATATTCAAGTAGCGGCTCCTTTCGGAGCCTTGGTCTGCGGGAGGGATTTCAAAGGGGAATTTCAGCAGACAACCCCTGTGGGGTTCATGAATACAGGAACGTTATAGGAAATCTGCCAAAGTCCAAACAAACATTTAGGAGAATTAAATGGAGCGTAAATACGAGGAAATCAGAGAGTACAACGAAGAGGAGATTAAAGAAATACTAGAACGACAGGTGTTGGAAGAGCTGATTTTGGTATCGCTATCGGTGGGAATGTATCATCCCAATTGGAGGGCTGCTCAGAATCTGTGTTTGAAATTAGCCGAACATTCTCATCCTCATGTTAGAGCAAATGCAATACTGGGATTAGCTCATGTTGCACGAACCAAAGGAGAGCTTAATAAAAGAATAGTAAAGCCAGTGATATTACAAGAATTGAAGAATAACGAAGAACATAGAGGGACAATTATAGATGCAATAAGTGACATAAACCATTTTTTAGAATGGAACTTGGCTGGAAAGCATGATTTGTAGGAGATTCATAGAAGTGGCTGACATCCTATAACATAATATTCACGCTGCGGGCATACGTCCTTGATTCGGCGTTCGCCGGACATCCAGCATACGCTGGGGCGTGAATACAGGAACTTTAGGTGAAAGATCGGCAGTATCTTAAAAACATAAAATGAAATGAAAGAGGAACAAGTATGACATTGATAGGACTTATAAGACATGGACTAACAGATTGGAATTATGAATACAGGGCACAGGGACAAGTCGATATACCTTTGAATGATGAGGGACGAAGACAAGCTGAACTACTTTCTAAGAGAATGGAGAACGAGGAGTGGGATTATATTTATTCAAGTGACTTATCAAGAGCACTCGAAACAGCAGAAATGATAGGAAGGATTAAGAATGTTGAAGTGATAACTGATCCACGATTAAGAGAAATGAACTGCGGTCTTATTGAGGGAACAACTGAACAAGATAGAGTTAGTAAGTGGGGATACGGATGGTCCAAACTAGATCTTGGTATAGAATCAAATGCTGAGATAATCACAAGAGGAATGGAATGCCTAATGGACATTTCTGAAAGACACCCCGACAAAAAAATATTGATAATAAGTCATGGAGCACTAATTGGACTGACTTTAAAGAAACTAATTCCGCACATTGATACAGAAGAACAACTCCATAATACATCGGTAACAATTTTAAATAAAGACCCATTCAGATGGGATTGTCAATTATATAATTGTATTTCTCACTTAAACGTTGAATATTAGGAATAGCAAAATCGAAGAAGGCCAATTAATTATCTAACATTGTATTCACGCAGCGGGGCTATCGCCCCTTGGTTGACAGATGTATAATTATGGAGGAAACACAGTCAACAAACGCCCAAGCCTAAGGTAAGAGTTATCTAAGGATTGGGCTTTCGTGAATATCAGAACGTTAGGTGGCATAGCGGAAACCATCTCTTTAAGAGGGTGAAGCCATGCAACCGGTCAATCGAACCCAGACGCAGACCATTGAAGTGCTTGAGAACGAATATTGGGACGAACTGAATTATGCATCCTCATCAGTGACCCAAGTACATCAATTAAGGAAAAAACTTTCTCCTTAGTCATCAAGAGGGATACCAGAGAAGCGGATTCATAATAAAGTGTAAACCAAAGAATATTTCTATTATGGAAAAGAGAGGATCAAATGAATTATCATTTTGGTTTTTCATGGAAGGGTCTGATCATCTTTTTATTGCCCATGATACCCAATATATTTTATTTTTTAATTCCGGCGTTAGATATATTAGGAAACCATGCAAACAGCCATTTGATTTTGGATGTTTTGGAGCACGGAAGTCAGGCGATATTTTTCTTTCTTCTAATATTTGTTGTTAGAAAACAAGCATCTGAAATGCGATGTCCGTATATAATTGGTATGGCAATAATGTTGATTTTTTATTATGGGCTATGGATATTTTATTTTACAGGCAACGCAAACTCGATTATTTTTTTGGGGATGTCCGTTCTCCCAGTCGTATATTTTATATTAGCTGAGATTTGGATTCAAAATTTTCTGGCTATTGTACCAACAGTACTTTTTGGTATGGTGCATGTCATTAATACATATTTGTCTATTGCGAATTAAAGGGAGGACAACAATCTTCTTAAATTATGATTATGCGTTCAGCATGTATTCTATATTAAGGATTAAGTCCCGAATGGTGAGGCGTAAACGGATTTGATAGGAGCAAAAGAGAGAACCAAAAGTTAAAACACGTAAAGACATATAAAGACATAAAACACACAAGACATATAAGTATATGGAATCGAAGAAGAAGAGGCAGCGTATAACAATGCATTTTTGCTTCGTCGCTGACGCTCGTCCGTCTTCAAGAGGGATTTCGGAGTGGAATCAGGCGACACATCTGTACTAACTAACCTCATCACAGCCGTCCCTTGGCGGGGACTTAAGTCGGTGGGACGTCGTGGATACAGGAACGTTAGGTGAAACTGATGCATATGCGATAAAGATAATAAAGGAAGTGAGTCATTTGGAGTATTCTGAGTTGTTCAATGTAAAGAATATTTATCTCGATCAAATATATGAACCTGAGGAGAACACCCTTAGATTACTCTTAAGTCGAAGTAAAACTAGTGAAACTCCTGAAACGATAACAATTGAAAAAATTGAAATTAAAGATACGTATTCGATTGATGTAGATGAAACATTACCCCTATTACAAATTGATTTTGAATTTTACATTGGATATTCAATTCGAAATGAAAGTTACACTTCATGGGATGATTATGAAGAATTTGAGGGTAAGATCTTTAGGATTTACAGTAAATCTAGATACTTAGACTTTATTAAAGTAGGAACATTTGCTTCTGAGGATTACCCAGGTCCCTTTAAGCATTATGGCATCGCATGTCTTAACCATATCGTGGATGTTGTATCCGTTTCTGAACCAATTATTAAGGAAGTTCAACGAACTAAATAAAATTAATGAACATATCTCAAGAAGGCATGGGCCTCAGATAATATTATATTCACGCTCCTGGCCATGTGACCCTCGGTCCACAAGGAGAATTCAAAGAAGAGGAGAGGGTGAAACCATGCTTCAAATAGATCAAGCCAAAAACCTTGAAGAGCTTGAAGGGGAATATTGGAGTGAACCGAATTTTGTTTCTTCATTAGTGATTCAAGTGCATAAATTAAGAAAGAAACCTCTTCGTGATTTGAATGATGAAGATTTAAGACTGTTGATTGGGCAACGAATGAGTCTAACTTTTCTTTTACCTCTAGCCTTGGAGAGATTAATACAGAACCCATTAAGATCAGGGGACTTGTATACAGGCGATTTATTTTGTTCAGTACTCAAGGTAGGGAAAGAATATTGGAAAGAGCATAAGGAATTAAAGAACGAAGTGGATGAAGTAATTAGAGCATATGAAGAAGCAAGAGAGACATTAGAAGAGCACATAAGTGAGTACAGAAGCGATCATTTATAAGTAAATTCAAGAAACACGGTACCCCATATAACATAATATTCAAGCAGCGGCTCCGCTGGAGCCTTGGTCTGCGGGAAGAATTCAGAGAGGCAATTCAGCAAAACTCCTGTGGGGTTCATTGAATACATAAACGTTATTTAACACAACAAAAGGAAACATAAAGGAGAAATCATTATAAATTTCAGAGTAGAGATTACTGATAAAGAAGAGATTTAAGCCTTTTACTCCATACTGATCTTGGGCTGTATAACCGCTATAAGAGAAGAGCTTCTAACTTGGGACCAGTGGAAGAGCGGTTATTCAGTCCAAACACGTTAACAAAAATAGAAAAACTAAATAATCATTCAACCCTTATAAATATCACAAATCAAGGAATGATGGAACTTAGTTTGCTTCAACGATTAAATGCATTAGGGTATGAAAAATCGATGGATGAAATAGAGAATCTTTTGAAGACATTTATAAAAGAACAAAAAATAAGTGAAGGAGAATGGAGGAACTGGATTAAATTGGACTGAGAAAAGCTGAATGTTATTCTAGCAGAATGGTACGTCACATAACAATATATTCACGCTGTGGTCATGCGCCCTTGATCCGGCAGTCGCCAGATACCCAGCATACGCTGGTTCGTGAATACATAATCGTTATAAGAATATGGCGCAAGATATTAAGAACGGGGGGATAGCTATGAAGTTCATACTGATCTTTGGCCCACAGGCCGTAGGGAAGATGACGGTTGGTCATGAATTAACGAAAATTACGGAATTGAAATTGTTTCACAATCACATGTCGATCGAGCTGTTTCATCCCTTTTTTGGTTTTGGTAGTGAAACTTGGAGGTTATCAAATATCGTAAGAAGAGAGCTTTTTGAATCGTTTGCAAGCAGCAACCAGTACGGACTTATTTTTACTTATGTTTGGGGCTTTGATCTTAAGGAGGACTGGGAATTCGTCAAGCAAACATGTAACATGTTTGAATCGAAAGGAGCAGAAATTTACTTTGTTGAATTAGAGACAAATTTAGAAGAAAGATTAAAGCGAAATACAACAGTGTTTAGACTTGAGCAAAAACCAACAAAAAGAAATATTGAACATTCTGAAATGGACTTAATCAAAACGATGGAAAATCATAGACTCAATTCTAAAGAGGGAGAAATTACTAGAGAGAACTATTTGAGAATCAATAATACAAATTTAAGTGCAGATGAAGTCGCAAGATTAATTAAAGATAAATTTAATTTATAGTTCTTGTGAGTAATTCAAGAAAGGAGCCAACATCTTATAACAATATATTCAAGCATCGGCTCCTTCGGTGCCTTGGTCCGGTATGGATTTCGAGGAGAAATTTCAGCAGACAACCCCTTCGGGGTTCATGAATGCAGGAACGTTAATTGAAATTACCCAGGAGTAATTCCATAAAGATATGCAAATTAAGGAAGGGAGAAAATTGAATGATAATGAATTTTGAACTAGCGGATAGGTTAGAAAAATCTGAAATTAATTATATGGTTGATCGAATGACTGCAATTAGAGAACGAGAAGGAAATCCTGAGGGAATTGAAATTAAACGATTCGCAGAGAGCACAGCGTTTTATAGTAAAACCATGCCCTGGGGTCTATTTAATAATGTTAAGGGCAGAATTTCTGAAGGAGTCATTGAAGATATCTTAGACTTTTATAATGAGCGGGAGCGGAAATTTGAGGTTCAAGTCATCCCCGGTAAGATAGATCAAAAAGTTATGAAAACGCTCCATAATAAAGGATTTTATCAAACAGGATTTCATACAACGCTTTTTTGTGAACCTGGGAATCTAAACTCACTAGATAATCAGAAGCTGGAAATTCGTGAACTACACGAATATGAGTTCGATACATATGCAGAAATTCATTGTTTAGGTACAGGATTATCTCTTGATGGGAAAGCACACGTAGCAGCAAATAACCGAGTATTGTTTTCCCGTCCGGGATGGCACTATTATCTGGGATTGGATCAGGGGAAGCCAGTTGCAGTAGCTGTGATGTATATAGAGGACAATGTTGCTTCATTAACATTTGCGACAACACTGCCGGAATATCGAAATAAAGGATTTCAAACAAATCTATTACTTAGACGAATTCATGATGCCTACAAAAATTGTAATCTCGTTGTTAGTCAGTGCTCATATGGCTCGCAAAGCCATCGGAATATGGAAAGAGTAGGTATGAGAATCGGATATACCCGAGCAACGTGGACTAGGGATTAATTTTGAGATGGAGATCAGGCCGACATCGCCTAACATGATATTCAAGCAGCGGTCCTTCAGCCCTGGTCTGCGGATGGATTTCGAAGAGGGATTTCAGAAGAAAACCTCTGTGGGTTCATGAACACGGAAACAACTGAAATACCAGTAAAGATCGTTAAAGACCATTGAAATCTATTATAACTAAAAATTGTTGAGGTGAGAGGCTTGAAATATTTCTATGGGTTCTTAACCATTCTGGGAATAATAATTCCTTACATGGAGTTTATTCCTTGGATTAGTGAGAACGGATTTAATCTGAAGATCCTATTATATGAAGCAACAGAGAATCGAATTAGTGCATTTGCTTGGTTGGATATAATAATCTCAGCAGTTGTTTTAATTGGGTTTATTTTATATGAAGGAAAGCGAACTGGCGTAAAGCATAAGTGGATACCGATCATTGGAACATTAACCGTTGGAGTTTCATTTGGATTGCCTTTATTCTTATTATTGCGTGAAATTAAAATGGAAAAAATGAAAGATAGTTAATCATTTTACGATTATAATTCACCTGTTTTCCAATAAGCAAATCGGAAGGAAGAATGGTTTTACGAGAAATCTGGGAAACCTTGAACAGATAATAGGAGGGATTTCGATGCAATTTAAATTGTATACGGATGTGCATGAGTTTTACAGAGACACTTATGAAGTGCTGATGCGTCATGAGGCACAAAATATGATTCCTCTTGGTAATATCATAATCGGACATGAAGGAAAAGACAAAACAGACTGGCGTGACCCTGTAAATTGGCTTATGGTAACTATTTCGGATGCTACAGGCATACAACTTACCGCATTAATGACACCTCCACACAATGTTACACTTTATGCAACAGACAACGTAATTAACCCAGAGGCTATAAGCTGTTTGATAGAAGGGCTAAAGGACCATGAAATTCCAGGTGTGACAACTGAAAAAAACTTGGCAGAGTATTTTGCCAAAGAATACACCTTGCGCAAGGGAATCGCTCTTGAAACAACCATGAGCCAACGTATATATGAACTTACAGCAGTAAACCCATACATCCAAAAAATTGGTAGAGTTCGATTGCTAAATGAGAGAGATATTCACTTTTTTCCATACTGGGCTGAAGCATTTTCTGCGGCGGCGAGTTATGGCAAAACAGAAATGTCTATCCCGCAAGATCCAGAGCCTTACCTCTACAGAATAGCATCGAAAAAACTCTATATTTTAGAGGACGACAACGGGATCCCCGTTTCTATGGCAGGATATACAAGGGAAATGGAGACGGCTATTGGTGTGGCATTCGTATATACACCTCCATATGAGCGTAAAAAGGGTTACGCTACTTCAATTGTGGCGCAAATAAGCCAACTTGCATTGGATAAAGGATTTACTAAATGCGTCTTATATACAGACTTAGCAAATTCCACTTCAAATAAGATCTATCAAAAGATAGGCTATAAACCAATTTGTGATTCACTTCAGCTCAAATTTGAATATTAGAACCTTGTGGTTCCTTGGTCTAGCCAAAACGAGAAATTGAAGAACAAGTATAAAGAAGAAAGATAATAAAACCTAATTGAAGGTGATAATTATGAAAGAATGGGACTACAGTAAGCCTTGGTTCCACGGTTCGCCAATGCTCTTAAATGAACTACTAGTCGGAAGCACAATAACTCAGGATCGAGAGTTAGCAAGAATGGAGTTGATTCATTGAAGTATTCAACTGTAGTTCTTGACTTGGACGGAACATTATTAGATTCAAAAAAAGAAGTTTCTAAGAGAAACATAGATGCGGTCTTATCTTGTTATCAGAAAGGAATGAGAATAATATTTGCAACTGCTCGACCGCCCAGGGCGGTTAATTGGTTGCTTCCACAAGGATTAGTAGATATCGGGGCTTTTGTATTTTATAACGGAGCTCAAGTGATATGTAAGGAAACCAAGATAGAAATTAATGAATCAATTCCTGCTAATGTAACTACAGAAATTCTTGATTACTGTTTGAAGTATGACCCTCAAATTGAACTGACTATGGAAGTTAAGGATGAGTGGTTTAGTTTAAGAGAGCTTGATTATATTAGCTCAATGAACACACAATCAAACCCCATGGTAAAACCTTTAGAAGAATTAAAACAATATGACGCTACGAAGATACTCCTTTCTGGCAATAATTACAGTTCGGGATTGATTGAAAAATTCCAGGGTAGAGTGAATATACTAATTACGGATAATAATAAACTAGTACAAATCATGCCTCTTCTGGCATCAAAGGAACTGGCAGTTACTAAACTCTGTGAATTATATAATGTAGAATTGAATTCTGTCATTGTGTTTGGTGACGATCATAATGATGTAGGCCTCTTTGAAAAGGCGGGATATTCTATTGCTATGGGGAATGCGATTAGGGAATTGAAGGAAATTGCTGATGAAATAACCGTTAATAATGATGAAAACGGTGTTGCTGTAATTTTAGAAAGATTTTGTAGGTAACTCAAGGTTAATTTAACAGTACATTCATAGAACGTCGCACTTACTTCTCGGTCCCAAGAGGGATATCGGAGAAAGTTGATTAAGGCGACATTCAATCAGCTAAGTCTACTGACCCGTTCCTACGGTAAGCTACTTGAAAGTCAGGAATACAACAATGTTAGATGAAATTACCAGAGTAAAGTGATGTGAACCCATGAAAAGGATTCGAATAGACAAATGGATAATTGAATATGATTTTAATAAAACCAAAGAGTTCTATAAATCTTATCATTTAATTACTGAGGGGTGCGATTGTTTAAATTGTAAGAACTTTGTTGAGGCAATTCCATTCCTACCGAAGGATGTTGTAACCTTTTTTGATAGTTTAGGAATAGATCCAAGAAAAGAAGGAGAAGTATCTGAGTACTGTGATAATTCAGATGGAACCCATTTATATGGTGGGTTCTTTCATATAGTTGGTAGATTGATTAGTGGACCTGATGTATGGAACGAAAATGATGAATCAGGAACAATAACTTCATTAGACAAAGATTTATATAAAATCGATAACTTCAGATTTGGATTTACGAATGAGATAAATTTAGTGTGTGATGGATTTCCAGAGCCAATATTACAAATTGAATTCGAAGGGATCGTTCCGTGGGTAATTTCGGAGTAGTCTGGTAACTTAATCTAACATTATATCCGCGCATCGTTGTCTGGCGGCTCCTCGGTCCGCCCGAAGGATATAAGCATCAGAGCTGAATTAGGCGGACACATCTGCACCGACTAACCGCATCGCGGCCGCTCCCGTTGGTCACTTAAGTCGGTGGGACGACATGAATACAGGAACGTTATCTGAAAACTGTTCAATAATTATTTAATATTATATAAAACAATAAGAACTGAGGATACCATATGAACAATCCCTTTAAAGAAATCTTGACTTCAGAAGATGAAATTAGAGATCTCCTAGGTTATCCAAGTGAACTTGTAAAGAAGAAAGTTATAAAGTATTTAGATATCCATTGTCGAAACTTCATTTCTTTGTCACCCTTATTATTTTTAGCTACATCGGATGAGCAAGGATTTTGCGATGTATCTCCACGAGGAGATGCACCTGGATCAGTGATAGTTATAGATGAGAAGCATTTAGTTATTCCAGAAAGACCAGGTAATCGTAGAATTGATTCACTAAGAAATATCTTATCGAACCCAAGAGTAGGTATTATATTTATCATCCCCGGACTAGAAGAAACGCTGAGGATTAATGGACAAGCTTTTGTGATTAAAGATGAAAAAATTCTAGATCTGATGAAAGCTAAAGGTAAAAAACCGACCTTAGGAATTGGAGTAAAAGTTGAAGAATGCTTTATTCATTGTGCAAAAGCATTTAAGCGGTCGGGGGTATGGGAAAGCAAGTCTTGGCCAGAAGGGGATACACTACCGTTAATTCCAACAATACTATCAGATCATGTAAATTCAACTGAATTTACAATAGAAGTAATCAGGAAAGGACTACAAGAAAGTTACGAGAAGAGATTGTATTAAAGAATATTTGTTTGTTTGTAGTTTCAAAGAAGGCACCTGCATGAGATCTAAGTGCCAATTGAGGATCAATGTGAATGTATTATCTAAAACAGCAATTTGTCTTGACGATGAATGGGAGTATCGTAGATTGTTAGATCTACTTTCAGAGGCAATTCCAAAATTACTAGATTGGGGAATTGAATTAGGAATTAACTCTAGAAATGAAGAGATTCAAGAGGCAGCAAATGACCATAAAGAAAAATAACAATTTTGTAGAGTACAATGAAATGAGAATGTAGATGTGGATCGAAGAAGTCGGTAGAGCTTATAACAACATATTCACTCATTGGGACATTCGGCCCTTGGTTCACTCGGAGGTATTTCAGAGAAGGGGGGTTCATCGGTGAAGTACGCACATTTAAAAAATCTGATTCATGCTGATTTAGTTGACTATAAAGAAGTAGAAGGAATGAAGCTAATTTTATGTTTTAGAATCCATAGAGAATCAAATGAACAAAATTATTCTGAATTAATTGATGGTGAAGGTGGGTCATTGATTAACCAGGACGATGAAAGATTTCCGCTAATTGAAATTGAATTTGATTCTTATATAGGATTTTCAATAACGAATGAAAGTTACACATTAAGAGATGAATATGAAGAGTTTGAAGGGGAGATATTCAGAACTTTCAAGAGATCCAGATATTTAGATTACATTAGATTAGCGACATTTGCATCAAATGAATACCCAGGTCCATATAAACATTATGGAGTTGCTGGATTAAATCATATTGTTGACATTATATCCTCTGATGTACCTTACATAAGAATATAATCAGTAGGATAAACTATTAGTTAAGGACGGGGATTTCAATGAGTAGCTTGTTACTAACCTCATGTGGTTTTTATACTGAAGATATTAAAAATCAATTTCTGGAGTTTATTGATGGTGATATCTCTCAATTAAAAGTCTCAATTATTACAACAGCATCCCCTTCAAAAGAAACGAATAGATATGCACAAAGAGCATTGCAAGAGTTTAAGGACATGGGATTTCGGCATATCAATTTTGTAGATATTGAATTTGATGATCCCCAAATCCTCTTACATAGAGATATTATATATATCAATGGTGGAAATCCATTTACATTATTGTATTACGCTAAGAAAAGTGGTGCTGATGAAATTATTAAAACACTGGCCGCACAAAATGTAATTATAGTTGGAGTAAGTGCAGGAACGTTATTACTGGGGCCGAATATTAACATTGTCGATTTTTTTACTCCTCAGATGAACACAATGAATTTAACGGATTTTAAGGCATTAGGCGTAACTGACAAGCTTATTTTTCCTCACTATGATCGAGAGGACATATTTAAAGATCGTACTAATAAAACAATTGAAGAGAGAATAGTAGAATTTGAATGCAATGAGAACTGTAAGGTGACAAGGCTTAAAGATGAAGAATATATCTCAATCATAATGAACCAAGCACATTGAATCGAAGAAGCCCCTGAAATCTTGCTTACACCGTATTCACGCTGGGACTACGCCCCTTGGTCTGCTCGAGGAAGTAGTATCCAGCAGACAACTCCTGTGAGGCTAACTCTTCGACCCAGTCGCTCCTTAAGTCTCTCGGGTTCGTGAATACAACAACGTTACACAACCCTTGCTAGAGTAAATAAAAAGGAAAGAGGTATAAAATGAAGCGATCCCATGATGCCTCGGGAATTATCATTATTGATGAGCATAATAGAGTGCTATTGGTTCATCAAACATATGGAAAGAAACAATGGTCTGTACCAGGCGGAGTAGTAGAAGAAGGTGAATCAGTGTGGGATGGTGCAAGAAGAGAACTGAAGGAAGAAGTCAATATTGAAGTCAATGAAATGGATTTATCAGGTATCTATTTTATGTCTCATCGGAATGGGTACATTTATACTTTTAAGTCAGATGGATATGTTGGTCGCATAGAAGTTGATAATAAAGAAATAGATGAATATGGATTTTTTGATATTGATAATTTACCAAGACCGATTTCAAATTTTACAGTAGAAAGATTGATAGATGCAGTAACGAACAATAAAACCGTATTTAAAGATCAACACATTGATAATTACAACGTAATAGAATGAATAAAGAACAATATGATAGTCACTCAAGAGGACAAGGGTAGGCGTATAACACCATATCCAAGCTTCGGTCCATTTGGCCCTCGGTCCGGCAGAAGTACGATGTTATTCGCAGAGACAGCTCAGTAGCGGGGAAGTATATTCGGCTGCATCGGGACCACCTAACCGCATTGCGGCTGCCCTTCGGGCATAAGGTGGTGGGACGTCGTGAATACAACGACGTTAGCCGAAAGAAGTTCTTATTTTAGGAGGAATCTATATGAAATTAGAAAAAGTTATAAATAAAATTACCATACAAAGTGAATATAAGGATTTGGTTGATAAGTATGTGGATCATATCCTTAACGAATTCAAAGATAAAATTCATAGCATTTATATGTGTGGCTCGATTCCAAAAGGAACAGCTACACCTTTTAAGTCAGATGCAGACTTTACGATTGTATGTGCAAATCCAGAAGATATTGATTACGAAAGATTGTCAAAGATCAAAGACAGGCTTTTGGAAGAATATCCATTCGTCACTAAGATGGATACGATCATTTGCTCGATTGATGATGTATTAAGTAGACCGAACGATTGGGGTTTTTGGGTTAAGATCATTTGTGTTTGCATATATGGGGAGGATATTGGTGAAAAAGTAGCACCGATCATAATTTCTCCACAATTTATTTTAGACTTAAATATAGAGACCAAGGAAGAAGTAGATCGTGTACGTCGTTCACTTTCTACTGCTAGTGATCACTCAATGAAAACTAGATATATTAAAGGTTACTCTAAGAGATTAATTCGTGCATTATACTCTTTGGTTTTAGAAGATACAGGGGTTTGGGAAGATGAAATCATAAAGATGAAGGATGCCATAATAAACTATTGCTCGATTGACGGCGCTTTAGTTGAGTATCTGTATGCTTGTTACTTGGATAGCGATGTATCTGTTGAAGAGTTTCTGGAAATTGCAGATGAAGTATATGACTATTTTGAGAATGCCTTAATTAGATTGGCTGCTTCCAGAACTTCCTCTGGCTAACAACAACATTTTGACGATACTGGTCACGATGAGAGGCGGTTTCGTCGTATAATATAGTATTCAAGCAGCGGCTCCCAACGGGGCCTTGGTCTGCTACACCTATTTTTTGGAAGCGCTTCATCAAAACCGTTCAACTAATGTTGAACGTTATGATTACAGGAACCTTAGGTAAAATAATGGTTATGAGAGGAGAATTAAATGCATATTAGAGGTGTAATTCTTGAAGGGTATTCCAATGCCGGGAAGACATCAGTCTTAAAAGCAATTAAACGATATCAATCACAAGAAGATTCAGCGGAACGGAGCGTAGTTATTCTTGGAGAACATTATTCTCAAATTTTGAACAATAAACATGGAGAATATGTGAGTCTAACGCGAGAGGAGCACATTGCGTTACTTAAAGAGAGAGTTGAAATGCTAAAGAAACTTAACGATTGGGCAATTCAACTAGGTCCTGCATCTAGAGGATCAAGGGGACTATTTTATGTTCTGGAGAGGTTTCACTTAAATCATCGAGCTGCATTTGCAGATTCGGATTTGGATGAGATAAATAAAATAGAAGAACAGCTGGAGTCTTTAAACGCCAGGTGTATTTTGCTTACAATCTCGCCCGAAGTTGTAGAAGAAAGAATTAAAAGCAGACAACCCGAAGAATGGATCTATAAAACAGAAGAAGAAGTAAGATCGTCGGTAAGTGAATTATTAAAAATCCAAAATGTATTAAGACATCAAGCTCAAATTTCAAGAGTGCCAACAATCGAAATCAATACAGACGGTAAGGATTGGGATGAGTATGTAAAGGTAATTATGGAGAGCAACGACTTCGCTTAACCGGATGTCCCAGCTCAGTCAAGTACACGATGTAAAACTAAACCAGAAGGAGTGATCATTTGATTATTATGATTAATGGTTCATTTGGATCCGGCAAAACCTCGACTTCTCAAAAGCTGCAGCCTCTAATACCTAATAGCATGATTTATGATCCTGAAGAAATTGGATATATGTTGAGAAAGATCTTAACAGAAGAGATCTACTTTGAAGAGGAACGAACGGATGATTTTCAGGATATAGCACTATGGAGAATACTTGTAGTACAGACAGCTCAAGAATTAATGAATAGGTATAAGAAACATCTTATTGTTCCAATGACCATTTATAAGTCCGAAAATTTCAATTACATATTAAATGGATTTAGAAGTATCGATCGAGATACTTTTCATTTTTGCCTCTTAGCATCTGAAGAGACGATCAAAAAACGAATTGAAAAACGTGGAGACAAATTTGATTTTTGGTATCAGGAGCAAACAAATGCGGGTGTACTTGCATTCAAAGATATTAAATTTCAAGAACATATTGACACAGATAATAAAGAAACAGAAGAAGTTATAAGAATAATTTTAAGAAAGATTTCTAAAATCAATTTGTAAGTAATCAACGAAATGACTGACTCCACATAACACAATGTTCATGCATCGGGCTACCCTCGCTGCGGCAGAAGTTAGAAGTGATTTAAAAGAGGTGAATTAAACAGAGAAAATCGGAATTGGAATGATCCAAACACATGAAATTCAAAAGAAATCAGTTAAAATCAAAATTAATATGAGGTGCGTAATGGATCGTAAGATTATTCAAACCGCAAAAGAGATTGCAATAAGAATTATTCGAGAAGCAGGTCTAATCTCTAAGGAGAAGTTTGATAACTTTGTTGAATTGAGATCTACAGACTCATCCGTCCGACTAGCCGCATCGCAGTCGCTCCAATTGTTCTCTTAAGTCGGTGGGAGGGTCATGGATACAAGAACGTTAGCTGAAATTGATGTAGTATAAAAAAATACAAGTCGGAGGAACATTATGTCATTTAAAGATGCATTTATTACTTTTCCTAAGCTTGAAACTGAAAGATTTATATTGAGAGAATTACGTTCTGAGGATGCGAAGGAATATTACAGTTATTTCTCGGATTATGAAGTAACAAAATATTGGGGATATTCAGGGTCCAAAAATATTGAGACCGCTGCAAAGACAATTACAAGATTTGAAAACGCATTCTCTAGAAAAGAAATGATAACTTGGGGAATCGCCACCAAAGATGATGATAAAATTATTGGAACATGTATATTGAACGATTTCGTTAGAGCATCCATGGCTAATGTATCCTACAACCTGTCCAGAGAGTATTGGAGTAAAGGAATAATGACTGAAGTGCTCAGAACCATTATTCCGTATGCATTTAATGTACTTGATATGAATCGGATACAAGCTAAAGTAATGCCTGAAAATAATGCATCTGTACAACTTTTATTAAAGGTGGGATTTGTGCAAGAGGGGCTGCTTCGGGATTTTATATTTGGTGAGACACTTACAGATACTTTGATATTCTCGATTCTAAAGAAAGATTTTATTGAAAGTTCCCCAGGGTGAATTCAATGGTGCCATCAACATCAGCTAGCAAAGTGTTCGAACATCGGGCATCCGCCCTCGGTCCCAAAAGTAGATTCGGAGAAATGGTCTGGGACACATTCTTTAAATAATCATTGTGGGTTAATTCGGACTAATCAGCGACAGCCCAGCGAGGTTAAATCCGTCGGACCCGGTGCGATATATCTTACGCCTCTCAGGTTCGTAGATACAGGAATGTTATCGGAAATATTCGTAAATTTTTATTTTTTGGGAGGGCATCTCAAGGATGAGTGAAAAAACAATAATTATTGAAGATTACAACAATGAATGGCCTGAAATGTTTTCTGATCTAAAATCCATCATAGAACATAGACTCGGGGATCTAGTACTTAGAATTGAGCACGTTGGTAGTACCGCAGTACCGGGACTAGTGGCAAAACCTATTTTAGATATTGATGTAGTAATTGATTCTATGGACTTGCTTCCAGATGTAATTCAAGGATTAGAAAGTTTAGGTTACTATCATGAAGGAAATTTGGGTGTTGAGAACAGAGAAGCTTTTGCAAGAAAAGATGAAAATGTTCCTTATAGTATAGTAAAAGTACAGAAACCTGAACATCATTTATATGTTTGTAATAAAGAGAGCAAAGAGTTATTAAGACATATATCCTTCAGAGATGCATTAATTAGCAATCCCGAATTTGTAGTCGAATATGCCAATCTAAAGAAAGAACTTGCTATTAAATATAGAGAAAATCGTCAGTCTTATACGGATGGGAAGACCGAATTTGTAAATAAAGTACTTAATGAATATGGAAAGAACTTGTAGGTTGCTCAATGGGACTAAAACATCCGATAGCAAATTAACCACGCTGCAGGGGCTAATGCCCCTTGGTCAGTTAGAGATATTTCGTGGAACTCGTATCAGACAGACAACTCCTACGATGCTAGGTCTTCGACCCAGTCGCTGGTGCTCTTTAACCTCTCGGGTTTGTGAATAAAACAACGTTATCGAAAATCTCACAAAGGATATGAAAACGTGAATACTAAAGATTTTAGAAAGGTAATTAGGGTGTATTTTGCTCCAAAACTACATGAGGTTGGGTTTATGGGAACCGATCATCATTTTGTTAAGACAACTGATAATCACTTTATTTACACTCTGGTGATTCAGGCAGATAAAACCGGTGGATCTTGTGTTATGGAGATGGGGGTACATCTAGATTTTCTCCCGAATTCTATTGGTGAATTTAAGTCTTCGAATGAAATCACGACCTATGATTGTGAATTCAGAAAACGTCTTGATAAAAAAGCAAATTGGTTTAAGAGATTTTTTACAGTGGAGCGTGAAAGATGGTTTCAATACGGAGAAACAGACGAGGATGCAATAGTTACTATAGATGAAATGACACAGTTATTTTTGGATCAAGGAATGAGTTATTTTTCGCAATTTAATGATCCTAGGGTGATTACATCAATATCATTGGCCGAGATAATAGCTAGATCTAAGAAGATTAAAGATTTTGGAGCTCCACTTGATTCAAGGTTGGTTTTGTTAATTGCACGAACGCATAAATTTCTAGGTAGTGATAGGGACGCGAAAGATTATGCTCAATGAGGATTAAATAATATTGGGGAAGCAAAAGGACTTATTAAGGACTTTGAGGCCATAGGTCTAGGGAGTTTCTAACATCATATCCGTGTTTCGGCGCCTAAAGGCTCCTCGGTCTGCCGAAGGGAAATAGCAGGGAAGTGTATCCAGCGGACACATTCGTACCGATTAACCGCATCGCGGTCGCTCCAATTGGTCGCGTGCATACAGTAACGTTATCTGCAATTACTGGGAATACATTCAGAACAATATAAAAGCTATTGTGAAAGGAACTTTAAAGAAGTGAACCCATTTCCCAAAGACTATGAATTAGTCGAATTATTCGAGTCAGAACCTAAAATTTTTGATGAAGAAGTGCCATGGTATTATAATAATTTGTTCTTTTCACTGGAAAGGAATGATGTTACTCTAGTATGTTTGCTTCAACCAGCTTATGGAACTTTATCGTTACATGTTAAGGTGAATAATAGCTCTATCTATGATCTTAGTTTTGAAAATGTGGTTGGAATGGAAATAGAAAAATATAATACAAAGGAAATATTAAAGATTATACTAAATGATGAAGACACTATAAAAACCTTATTATTAGAAACCAAGCCAAATATCTACTTGATGTCTACAACGGATAAGAGCTTTAGAATGTAACTCGATGATGTCGACAACAGCAGGAAACATTGTTTTCACCCATCGGACCTATACGTTCCTTGGGTCGCCAGAAGGTAAGGAACCAGGAAGCGGTGTCAGGCGATCAACCCTGCAGTGGCTAAGTGGAAGAGCAACTCGGTCTGCCGACCTTAGATACGTTGAGGCGTCGTGAATGCACGAACGTTATGTGAAAGGCCAGAAGAACGTATAAACCATGAAAATCAAAGGATGAAAGAATTGAGTAAGAAGACATATCTTGTGAATATAGCTTATCTAATTGACTTAACTGACGAAGAATATAAAGAAATTGATGGTGACTTGACTCCTGTACTAGAAAATGAAATTACAATAGGGAGAGATTTGAAATTACATTGGGAGAGCAGTTCCTCTGTATATCTCGATCCAGAAGCAATGAATTGCGGAAGGTGCGCAAAATGTAATTCATGGGCGACTGATAGAGAAAAACCAAATCATATTGATGAACTCAATAACGGAGCTGTTGTTGAGGGGCAATTACTTTGTGATGAGTGTTTGCCAGAGGAGCATAGATGGGCCTTCTAAAAATGGATAATGGTTAGTAATTCGCAGAAGTCTGATCCATCTCACTCTTAGAGTCATTCAGAGCTCGGTCCGGCCAAAGTAAGATAAGGATTGGGAGAAGTATTTGGTAGCTGCAGGGAAGCGGAATCAGCCGTACACATCCGCACCGACTAAGCGCATCACGCCCAGCGACTTCGCCTCTTTAAATCGGTGGGACGTCGTAGATATAAGAAAGGTTATCCAATACTCCTAATTCAAAAAACAAGCATAGGAGCAATATTATGACAATTATTTTCAAAGAAATAAAAGACATTGATACACAGGCAGTTCAAGAACTGTTTCACTCGGTGGACTGGAAATCAGGAGATTTCCCAGAAGATCTTAGACAAGCAATTAACAACTCGCATACGGTTATTACTGCATGGGATGATACCAAATTAGTTGGCTTAATAAATGCATTGTCTGACGGCGTGATGACAGTATATTTTCATTACATGTTAGTACACAAAGAATATCAATCATTAGGAATTGGAAAGAGAATGATGGAACAAATGCTTAGTCTATATTCTAATATAAAAACAAAAGTGCTTATATCTTATGATAGTGCAGAAAAATTCTATGAATTATTTGGATTTAAGCCAGAAGAAGGAACTAAAGCCATGTTTATTTCAGATATGGTATAGCATTTTGTGAGTTTATCAAAGAAGTTGGTAGAATCAGATAACAACAATTTTCAGTTCTAGGCATTTAGCTGTAGCTTTTGGAGGAAGAGTGGTTATTTAAACCAACATAGGAGGAATTAGAATGAAATTTATCGTTTCTGCTAGTGTAATCGTTCTCAATGAACATAATGAGATTTTACTCATGAAAGGTCGAAGAGGTTGGGAAATGCCTCAAGGTTGTGTTGAAGAAGGAGAGACGATTAGGCAGGCAGCAGTTCGAGAAGTGAAAGAGGAAACAGGGATTGACATTGAATTAATTAAATTTTGTGGATTGTATCAGAATATAACGCGCGGCGTATGCAACAATATATTTACTGGAAAACCGATTGGTGGAGCTTTAACTACCAGTGATGAAAGTGATGAGGTGGGCTACTTTACTTTAGAAGAAGCTGGGCAAATGATAACATGGGGGAATTTCTATGACAGAATTCAAAATGCATTAGATGAGAAAAGCCATCCATTTTTGATTGAATTTTCAGAATAAGGGCATCCATCAGAACAATAAATTCACGCATCGAGTTTACTTCCTCGGCCCGCAGACGAGACCTCAATAAATTGTAGAGAAAACGACCCCTTATGACACTCCATAAGCTCTGCATTATGATAGATTCCACTTAAAGTCGCTCCTATCTTGGTTGGTGATGTTCTAAACAAACACCATTCGACCCAAGATCGGGGCGCTTTTTTTGCTTTTTACACTTCGCAAATGGAACATTGTGGGTTATATTGGATATGATTTGGTTCTATAGTAGAGAAATGGAGAGGCGGTCAACTTTGGATGAAAATGTACGCTTTCCGATAGGACACTTTGAGCCAATTTTTAAATTCTCTAATGAAGACCGAATCCACATCATAAGTCAAATTCCCGGAATTACGAAAACCTTAAGAGAGACTACAGAACATCTCAATGATGATCAACTCTGTACTCCTTATCGTGATGGCGGTTGGACAATCACACAGATTGTGCACCACCTTGCGGACAATGACATGAACGCTTATATCAGCTTTAAGAGAGCCTTGACTGAAGATGAACCGATGGCAAGCTCATATCGAGAGGATTTATGGGCATCTTTACATGATTACGGGAACACACCCATCGAAGATTCAATTTTGCTGATGGAGATACTACACAAGCGATTTCTCACGCTGTTGTATGGTTTACATACCGATCAGTTTAGACGAAAACTCCGTACAGAAGTGTTAGGTACAATTTCACTGGATATCGCGATTCAAAGATTTGTATGGCACGGTCAGCATCATATTGCTCAAATTAAATCTTGTATCACATCGCAGAAGTGGTAGGTCTTATACACATCTCAAGTATGGAGGTAACATATGGGAAATGGAAGGATCCTAGGCATAGCTTATAATGTAATTCCAGTGAAAGATTTGGAAGTGTCAGCCGCCTGGTTTGTAAAACATTTTGGATTTAACATTCGCCACCAACGCGAAGGATATTTGAGTTTATTTCGAGGTGATCGCCCAATTTTGGACTTGATCCAAAGCGATAATGAAACACGAGCGACATTTGAAGTGCATCAGAAAAAGAGATGGGTCATTACATTTTTCACTGATGATATTGCTGTTTTACATAACTATTTAACATTAGAGAATGTGAAGGTCGGGGCAATTAGTGATGAGGGACAGTATGGGAAGTTTTTTGTGTTAGAAGATCTGGACGGCAACCTATTTGATGTGTGGGAACACCATGATTGTGAATTGAATTTCTAATGAGGAGCCTTGGTCTGCTGCTATAAGTCACCTAGGAAGTGTATGTAAACGGATTCAGAAATAGGTGAGTTACAGAATTTGATATATAAACTGAACTAATAGAATTTAATCTATATTAAGGGGGTTCGGATATTGATTGAAGATGAGAACGTAAACCCTGACTGTTCAGTTGAAATAAGAACTGTAGACATTGGCGGCTTCACAAAGCCACAGCTTATTCAGAAACTGGACCAATACTCTATTTCATTGAATAAATATGGAGAACAGTTATTAAATGATGAGAGATTTATAGTCTCCAGTAGAAAGCAAAGCTTGCAAACGGTTGAGTTAACCGTCAGACAACTTGGATTTTCGGATGGTGCTACGACTTTTGAGCTCTTTCGAAGAGCAAATGATCTTGGGTTAGAATGTTGTCCGGTTGAGTTAGGACCTTATCTAAGAATGCAATATTTGGATCAGCCCGAGATATGTTCTACCAATATTTCAGAGGGTAACAAAGCTCCGTCCGGCTCCATTACTATAGCATCTGAAGCTCTTACGGAGGATAATGATTTTCCAAAAGGTTTTTATCTCAGACGAATAAACGACACGTTATGGTTACGAGGATATCTTGCAGACCATTTGCATATTTGGAGCCCTCATGATCGCTTTATCTTTTGCAGGGCTCAGCTTCTATTGTATGAGGATCAGGAAGATGTTTTGAAAGGAAAGGAGTGAAGATCAATGGATATCAAAAACAAAAGCGGAGATGTGCTTGGAAAAATTCAAATTGAATCCTTACGCAATGATCATGCGATTGACCGGATTGTCATTGACTTAAAGTCTGGTGAAGGGAAGGCGATATATACCGCAGATGTTACAGAGAACCAATTCACGCAACAGACCAATTATGCAGCTATTCCATGGGAAGACGGTTTGGAACAATTGCAACGACTTTATTCTCCATGGCAGCAGAAATTTCCGATTGATTCTGATATAGATGCCATTCATGTATTTTATGGATTTGATAATTTAACTCCGCAAGAAATTGATGAAATGATTGAAGAAAGTAACAGGTCAGGCAGAAATGTAGTGATCCGAGACCTGAAGCCTAATAATAAGGTTGTGGGCATCAGCATCACATATAAAGAGTATGGTGGTTATAAACTTAACATTTTCGGGACAACAAAGAGTCGGATCGCATTGCCTGATCATGATGGTACTACGGTTAAGCAAGCAGCCATACGTGGCGTCCAAGCATTTTATATTTTCGATAATGAAACTTCCCAATTGATATGGATCGAAGAGGATGTGCATGGGAAGGCGCTGCAATACGAGATCATTGGCAGAAACATGTCAGAAGATCTTGTGATGAAGATTGCGAAGTCTATGAACGGATAATGTTTATATTAATCTGAGTGAGGTGCAACGATGAGTTACAAAGCTATTCTCATAGACCAATTAAACGCCTGTTATCATGACAAGAGCTGGTTTATTCCTCTTCATGATATTTTGACAGACCTCAATGCGGCGGAGGCCGCTTATGTAAAGAATGAGGGGGAGCACTCCATTTGGGCAATCGTCAATCATCTTATTTTCTGGAATGAGAAGTGGCTTGAGAGATATATTGCCGAACAGGTCGACGGACAGCATTCAGTGAATAATGAGGATACATTTGCCGTAGATCCGTCTAACTTGAATGATGTGGAGTGGGGCAAGACATTACATAGACTGAAAACCGTCTTTGGTGATTGGAACAGGGCACTTGAAGATAGTGAAGAACATAAATTGACCCGTGAAATCCCTTCCTATTTCAACGCGCCATGGTGGGGAGTTGTATCAAATCTATGTATTCATAATGCCTATCATATTGGCCAGATCATGCTGCTCAAAAAATCAATGAAACACACATAGTACAAGCTGTATTACGTTTATAAAATTATACTTAAACAAAGGAAGATGACTATCATGGAAAAAGGCAAAATTATATTTTTGAACGGTGTAACCAGCTCTGGTAAAACTTCAATTGTAGAGGCGATGCAATCATACGATGATCCGTTTTTCTATGTTGTGGCTAATGATTTATTTGAAAATACGATTGGTGATAAACATCTTCAGACGAATTACTGGAAGTATCTGAGTGAAGCGATTGTAATGATGTATCATACGGCAAAAGTATTTTCAGACCATGGAAAGCATGTTCTGATCGATGGCATACTTGTGGAAAGACCAGAGCTCGCGCCGCATTATGAACAAGTCAAACAGATTTTTGAAGGATATCCACTGGATATTGTGGAACTGCACTGTCCTCTCGATATCTGTCGTCAGCGGAACATTGAACGTGGTGATCGAAGAGAAGAGCAATCGGATGAGCAGCATCAAATCATGGCCCAAAACATTAACTATAGCTACTCCATTGATACAAGTATGAACACACCGGAAGAATGTGCAGAAAAGATTATTGCAGTACTGTTCAAGCCCCATCATGAACCATTGAAAAATATGTAAAGATGATATTACGAAGCTCTAGTGGAATCGATATCAAGTAAACAACTTTGTCCGCTTTTGTCTAGAGGGTGAAATGAGGAATCCAATGGAGTCACAAACAAGAAAAAGTATAGTTAATGATTTAAAGTCAATGGGGATAAGGGAGGGCATGACGGTAATCGTGCATTCCTCCTTCAAAGCAATAGGTACGGTTATAGGCGGCCCGGTAAGTGTTATTTTAGCTCTGGAAGAAGCCGTTGGAATCAATGGAACCATTGTCATGCCCACTCAAACAGAACATCTTTGTGAACCTTCAGAGCATGACGCGAACCTGTCTTCAGAGGAAATTGAGTTCATTAAAGACAATATGCCTATTTATTATCCTGATCTAACCCCAACCTCGTATATGGGCATCATTCCTGAGGTGTTTCGGAGGCAAGATGGTGTGTTACGAAGCTCACATCCGCACATGTCTTTTGCTGCCTGGGGGAAAGAGGCAAAACGAATAACGGAAGATCACAACTTGCATTATGCATTAAATGAGAGATCTCCATTAGGAAAAATCTATGATTTGAGTGGATACATTCTGTTACTTGGTGCGCCTACAAATAGTAACACCTCCTTGCACCTGGCCGAGTATAAACAGCAGAATACATTCGTTAAGCCAAAAGTCTGGGGAGTAAAAATGCTGGTGGATGGAATTGAACAATGGACTACATATGATGATATTAACAATGAATCGGATGATTTTGAATTGATTTTTAATGAGTTTAAGATCCAGACTACCGCTGTTACAGAAGGAATGGTAGGGAAAGCTGTAAGTTATTTGATACCCCAAAGAGAGATGGTTGATTATGCTTTGGGATGGATGAATCGGAACCGAAGAGAATATATAGAGTAGTGAATCATTTCAAAAAGAAAGAAGGGGAAATGTGATCATGACCAAAGAGATTGAAGATTTGCTTCAAACTTTTGAAGAATGGGCGTTGTTTGTCAAAACGATGACTCATCTCGATGAGAAGACCTGGAATTCCAGTATGGAAGAAGGGAAGTGGACGATAAAATCAATCGTAAGTCATATCATGTTATGGGATCGATATTTTTACGGAGAAGCGATTGAGAAGATTGCTCTGAAGCAGGCAGTTACCTTGAAACATATGAATTTTGAAGAGTTTAATCGCAAGGCTATTGAGTATGGTAACCGAACAGAGACGTCCGAAATCGTAAATAAGGCGATCACGTACCGCCATAAAATTATGAATGATATTCGCGGGCTATCGGAAGAACAGCTTCATCAGACGTATTTGGACGCAGAGGGTAACGTATTTTATATTCCCCAATACCTTAAAGATTTTATATGGCATGACCAGCATCATATGGAACCATTGAAGAAATATCTTGCCAACCTCGAAGCGTAGAGGATTTAGCCTGTAGGAGGCGGCACGGAATGCAGCATGTGGCGTGCTTTGAATATGATACGTATCCCAAACCAAGGAGGGATTGTAGTGAGTACTCATACGATTGAATTAACTCAGGAAAATCTGATTGGTTCATTTACCAAAGAGGTGACTCCTATTTTGAGCCTGAAATCTGGTGATTCCATTCGTTTTCAGACGCTGGATGCGGGCTGGGGAACGGGTGTGAGTTATGCGGAACGCATGAAACCTTTTGATCGGCAAGGTGAAAAAGATGGAGGTCATGCATTAATCGGTCCGATCTATATCGAAGAGGCGAAGCAAGGACAGACGTTGGAGATTGTTTTCAATGAGATCGTACCCGGGAGTTACGGATTTACTTCCGCTGGCGGATATCCGAACTGGCAGAACCAGAAGTTACATCTAACAGAGGTTGAAGAACTATCGCTGAATTGGACACTTGATCGCCACACGATGAGAGGAACCTGTGAAATAAACGGGAAGCCCTTCACGGTATCTCTCTCGCCGTTCATGGGAGTCGTGGGAATGCCACCTGAAGCTGGAGGAATTCATACGACTTGGCCACCACGTTATTGTGGAGGGAACATCGACTGCAAGGAACTGGTGCAGGGAAGTAAATTATACTTACCTATCCCCGTAGACGGAGCTTATCTCGCGATTGGTGATGGTCATGCACGGCAGGGAGATGGTGAAGTCAGCTGTCAGGCCATTGAATGTCCAATGGAAGTGGTGGATGTCACGATCAACGTGATTGATGATATGATTTTGACCAATCCTCGTGCACATACGCCATCCAGCTGGATTACCTTCGGTTTTCATGAAGATCTGAATGAGGCTACGGTTCAAGCATTAGACGGGATGCTCAATCTAATGGGAGAACTGTATGGTCTAAATCGAGTGGAAGCGATTGCGCTTGGAAGCGCGGTAATTGACCTGCGTATCACCCAAATTGTGAATGGCGTGAAGGGTGTGCATGCTGTTCTTCCGCATGATGCGTTTAAGTAACTTGAGGTCTGCAATACGTCATATTGAAATTTGGGGGACGATAAAATGAAAGGCAGACCACAGATCGTTTTAGATATCGCAGGTGTACTGTTAAGTAATATGTCGTTAACGTGCTGGAGAGATATGATTCAGGAAACCAACCTATCCGCAGAATCTTTGAAAGTACATTTTGCAGGAATCAAACGAAAGCTCTGGACAGGAATGATGAGGGAAGAAGAGTTCTGGCAATCGTTGAAGGAGATGTATCCCGAATTATCAATAAGCCGAGCGAAGGACATCTTGTACAATTCAATTGTTCCCTTACCAGCCACTCAATACCTTGAGCGATGGAGTGAGTCCGCCGATATCCATCTGCTCAGCAATCATTGCAAGGAATGGATTGAACCGAATCTGAGCTATTTAAGCTCATTTACCAAAAGTGTAACCATCTCTAATCAAGTGGGGTTATGCAAACCTGAGATTGAAATATACCAACGGGTCGAAACCTTCCTGGTAGCTGGAGAAGAGGTTCTATTTATAGATGATCAAGAGAAAAATTTACATTCTGCTAAGCTACTTGGCTGGAAGACATTACTGGCTGACGAAGAAGGAGACTGGGTTAATGAAGTTGAGTCATTGCTAAGGAAGTTCATCAATGCATAACAAGTATAATCCATAAGTTCTAAAAAAATGTTCGTTTACGAATCACACTCCAAATTGCTTTAGATGATGATCTAAATGTTTATAGATGCCTATACCCCATTGCTCAGGTGTTAATCTTCCGAAAAAAGGATGGGGGTGAGAGGAGCATTTTCTTTGACCAAGACTCTGGAAAGTTGTAATCTTTTGTTTCAGTTTCTCTTTCTCTACGATAAACTCTCTGTTGTCTTCTATAATAATTGTTGGGATGGTCGACATATTATGCGGTAATGGCTTTTCGTTATAAAACATCGGTTTGGCGAACCTTCCAACGAGCCTCCCTAGCAATCCTCTAGGTGGAAAAGCATTCCCCATGGGAATGTCTTGAAATGCCGAGCAATGTGCCAGCATTTGAGGGACCTGCATGTTTCCCCATTGAGGCTTGGAATTTGCACTGAGTCTATCAATACGCTCTACGATTTCCACAGCATGCGTTTTATTGAAAATACTTTTCATATGAACACCCCAATCATTGTTTTGGATTAGATTAAATGGTTTGGATTTCAGATATGCAGTGATTCGATGTCATCTCAGCTTTACTGTGTAGTCCGCTTGACTAAAGCAACTCTACTCATTCGCCTTATTGCTAAACTGTGTAATTTCCTTTTCTAAAATTTTTCCGACTTGGCCGAGAGCATTCGTTATCTCTAATAATTGCTTCGGATCAAGGTGAGCCATAATATACTGATTCCATTCATCGTACTGTGTATAGATCGCTTCCAGCACTTCTTCTCCTTTCGCCGTTAATTCAAGCAACTTGGTTCGTCGGTCTGTCGGATGGTCTTTGTACATAGTGAGCCCTTCATCGGTTAATACATCTGCAATGCGCTGTACACTTTGGCGGGCTAGCCCCATATCACGGGCGATTTTGGCTACTGTCGGTGTACCATGTCCAATGCGACCCAATACCTGCCATCGGGCACTGCTCTGATGGAGTGGACGTGTAACGATGTCCCCCGAACGCATCAATAACCCATGAATCTGAAAGATGTGGAGGGAAAACTTGCTTAGCGGATCTTCTATATTTTGGTTGTATTTCATATGTTTATCTTAATTCATTGACAGTATGCTGTCAATATATACGAAACGGGGTGGCTGTTCGGTTAATGGCATTGTTGGAGGACATCTTGAAATCGGTTGCGGGACGGGACAAGCCACAGGGGAACAATTGAATCATAAGGATACTTTTTACTAGGGAAGAAAAAAGTCTAAGGGTATATGTTTTATTATTCTACTGAAGAACAGGAGAGAATATATGAGTGATCCGCGTTCAACATACAGTATCCAAACGGCAGTTTTAAGTTTACAAGAGGAATTAGAGAGATTAAAGATGCAGGCGGTAATGGGGTGGCCCAAAGAGTTCCGAAATCTGGAATGGTATGGTTTGAAAAATGGAATGCGTGTATTGGAGGTCGGAAGCGGACCAGGTTACATTACAGAGCAATTATTAAACAGTTTGCCAGACAGCGAGCTTACCTCGCTTGAGATTGATCGTTCACTGCAAGCACAAGCCAAAGAACAGCTGAAAGCTATTCCTTCCAAGCGATTGCAATTTGTAGAGTCTTCCATCTACCAGATGGATCTGCCTGATGATTCTTTTGATTTTGTCGTAGCAAGACTTATCTTTCTTCACTTGAACAATCCTGACGAAGCTGCACGAGAGATATATCGTGTACTGAAGCCTGGCGGTCGTCTTGCCATTATTGATGTGGATGACGGCGTTTTTGGAGCAGTGAATCCTGATGTCCCTGCTTTGCATACGGTATTAATGAAAATTTCGGACTATGTGGCACAACACGGCGGTAATCGCATCATTGGCAGAAGTCTGCCACGTCTCCTCTCAGGGAGCGGGTACATCGATGTTGAGATTGATTCGGTCCTTCAACATAGTGATCTGTTAGGCATAGAAGGGTTTAAGCAGCAGTTTAATCTTAATCGTTTTGTACATTTTGCCGAAAAAGGTGTGATCAGTTCAGAGGAGTTTGCTCAGCTGCAACAAGCCTTTGATGCGATAAATCATTCTTCGGAAGCCTATGCCATGATGAATTTCATTACAGCTTGCGGCACGAAGCCTCTGTAAGAGCTGTGTACGTTTGAGGTAAGGTTTACTTGCTCGGTGCTTTGGCACTGTCTATGACAGAATAAGCTTCCTAAGAGACGGAGGATGGGAATGAATATCGTTCAAGCTTTCCAGGAGTTTGTAGTTCAAGATGATCATCAAGGCATGATTGATTTGCTGAAAGAATATGAACAATCCAGCAAGTTGTCTGTCAATGAACGAGGCTGGGTCTACTGGAATATTTCTGATGGTTATGCCTTGTTAAGAGAGTCGGAACTGCTTTATGCGAATCACCGGGCATTCTTCGAATGGGGGAAAGAAAACCTCGCCCCCGAGCAATTACACTGGATCGTTTCGGATTCGACACAAGCGTTATCATTGTCCTTGGGAAACTATTTTGACCATTGGATCGATTGGTACCATTATGCTTGTGATCATGCACCCAAGCTGGATACCAACCGAGGTGTTCGATTCGAGAGCCATCGGGCTTTGGGCGGTTCGCTTTGGGTTTTGGAGAGGTACAGTGAAATGGACAGTGTGCTTGAAAATATGAACCAACTCATACAAGAAGATGTGACATGGTCCAATATTCTTTTTGCCGGGATTACGTACAACAAACAACGTCTGGTTAGGCTTTATCATGCCGGGGATTTTGCGGGAGTCGAAGCTCTTGTAAACGAAACGATGGACTGGATTGATAAAATCAATGATGGAGCAATGCCTATTTCAAGAAAAGATGAAGTGGTCGGTAGCTGGGAGGATATTAATGTCTCTAGAAATTCGCAGAGAGATATCAACATTGCGTTGAACAATTTGGCCTGTATTTTAACGGATATTGAAAGGTATGAGGAAAGTGTGAAATTGTTTATGCAGATACAGGAACGTGGTCACCACATGAATTCATATGGTTTTTCCAAATGGATATATTCGATATGGAAGACAAGAGGGACTGAGGCAGTTAAAGATGCATTAGCAGTTAATGCTTCTTATGAAATAGCTGACCTTGTAAAACATACTCCTGAACTATTAGAGATCAAGGTTAGCATGATGTGATTGAAGTTACCAAAGGTTTGCACAACAACGGTGAAAGGAGTGATGTGATATGAGAAACAATACAATTCCGAGTAGAAGAAATAAAGTTGCCAGAGGTGTTTTTGTCTAGCGCATAGGACCCAAGGAGGAATTTCAAACAATGATTCATTTAAAACGTGTGTCGGTGGATAATTGGTATGCTTGCACTCAACTGGATGTAACTGAAGAACAGAAAAAAAGTTTTCCAGCGCCGGTTGTATATTGGATCGCTGAATCCAAGGTCATGACCGATTTTCAACCCGTGGCCATCTATTTCGATTCGGATCTGATTGGTTTTGCTGTGTACTCTGATCAACCGGATCATGAGGATAACTACTGGCTTCTTGCTCTGATGATAGATACCAAATATCAGGGCAGAGGTTATGGAAGAGAAGCGCTTAGGAAGTTGATTGATCTAATGAAAGAATCGCTGAGTTGCAAACGCATCATGATTGGACACAGGCCGGAAAATGGTATCGCAGGAAATCTGTATGAATCACTTGGTTTTCAGAGAGTAAGTGAAGGGCTGATTGATGGCGAAGTCGTTCGACTTCTAAGATGCAAGTAGAGCCAAATCACACGCGATTTGGATTTTAAAGGAGGTAGCTTGTCTTTGAAGCATATACACATTATTTTCTCATTACTCTTTATCATGTTAGGAATGGTGATTATTACAATCTCGAAAATGATTGAAGAGGTGATTCCGAAGCTAGGGTATGCAGCATTCCAGTCAGCAGCAGCTGGCAGTTATACTCCGAGTGATTATCAAGTGAATTTTGCACTGAATTATTGGATAGGCGCGATATGTATTTTGGGTGGAGTTATCTGTTTAATTAGTACAATGAATGTTGTCCGTAACTCCATTCGTGAAATGAATATAAGAAACAGAGCGTTTGATGAAACTCGTAATTATGACGACACAAGAGAACTGAAATAAGTTATGATATGACATAAAAAAAGAAAGGGCAGATCAACATGATTACATTCCAATACTTTGAACCGGAAGATTTTGATCAACTAATCGAATGGAGTGGAGATGAAGCATTTCTGCTCCAGTGGGCCGGCCCTCAGTTCCAATATCCACTTTCCAGAGAACAGCTATCTGATTATTTGCAGGGTGCGAATGATAAGAACACTTCGAATAAGTTCATTTATAAAGTGCTGGATGATTCGACTCAGGAGATTGTGGGCCATATTGCTCTTGGCGGTATCGATCGATATAATCGTTCAGGGCGGATCGGTAAGGTGCTTCTTGGCAAGCCATATCAGGGTAAAGGCTATGGGAAACAAATGATCGATGAGGCACTTCGAATTGGATTTGAAGAGGAGAAGTTACACCGGATCAGTCTGGGCGTATTTGATTTTAATACCTCGGCTATCCGATGTTATGAAAAAGCGGGTTTTGTACAAGAAGGACTTATTCGTGATGCGAGAAGATATGAAGATACCTTCTGGAATCTGATCGAGATGAGCATTCTGGAAGATGAATGGAAAAAATAGGTTCTCAAAAGGCATCATATACTTGAGAGGAGATTTACCCACTCGTCATGCTGAACATACTGAAAAAGCTGACTTTTTGGTTTGTCATTTTCTCGCTAACCGTATGTTTCATTAATTTATCAGGAAACGATGATAAGAATATTCTGATTTACCTCACGAATCCTATAAATCCGTTGCTGAATGACTGGTTGACCAAAATAAATACAAATCCAGAGACGACTTCATTGTTCAGGCCGTTGATATACTTGTTCCATTTGATTTTTTGGGGCGGAGTGGGGTTCATCCTGGATCGGCTCATCATGAAGCTTAACCGTAAAGGGTAGAAACAACGACGTGTACGAAATTTGAATGGGTGATGTTCGCCTGTCATCACATGACAGGCGAACATCACCTTAATGACTTCCTTCCTGATTTATTTCAATGATCCCCGTATCAATAAATTCCTTCACAGGCACACCATCGCTTGCGAGTAACAGGGTCTCCATCATTTTTGCACCCCAGACTCCTTCATTCTGAGAAATAACGGCAGACAATTGACCGTTTAGCAACCCGTTCTCACTGGTCGGGCTGTCACCGAATGCGATTAAATGCCGGTTCAGGCCTTTCGCTTTCCAGATCAGGGTAGAGGCAGAGACCGAAACAAAATCGAGCCCGATAATCGCATTGAAGTGAGGGTGAGCCTGAATCATGTTTTCCATATCGGACATGGCTCGATCTTCATTTCCTTGATGATAACGAACTTCCAAGATTTCGATGTCTGTTTCACTGCGGATATAGTCAATGAAACCATTAAGCCGCTGCTGCAAACCTTGCATCTCCTCCAAACCATTCTCGACAAGAATCATGCCTTGATTATGCAGAAGTCGTGTAGTCGTCATCGCAAACTGTTGACCAGTGCGATAGTTATCGGCGCCCACATAAGCGATTCGATGACTGGATGGAACATCTGACTCAAATGTAATGACGGAAATACCCGCAGCTTGGGCTGCATTAATAACGGGTGTAAGTGCAGCAGCGTCCACAGGAGATATAGCTATGCCATCCACATGCTGTTTGATCATATTCTCCATGATACGAATCTGCTGTTCGGTATTGGCTTCATCAGGTGCGTTTACGATTAACTTGATATTGTGTGTACCTGCATACTCCGTTGCATCCGTTGTGATCATCTCATACGTTGGATACGTCATTGGATATATAATTCCGAAAGTTTTGCTCGCTACAGATTTTTCTATGGGTGAAGTTGCTGGAAGTGTTGCAGCCATTGGCTGTGGACGAATATGTGCCGAACCGGATGAAAGGATCATCGGGAACAGCAGTATTACTGTAAGTAAAAGTGCAAATCTGGCTTTATTCATACATGGGCTCTTTTCTCATATCTGATGGTCTGGCCTGCGATTCTTCGGTTCCTTGAGTTCGGTATTCTCTGGGCGTAAAACCTGTTGTCTTCTTAAATATATTGGAAAAATAGTGAGAATCGTTGTAACCAACTTTGTAAGCAATCTCAAAGGTTTTATTGCTTGTCGTTTTCAGCAACTCCTTGGCTTTACCGATTCGAATCTGGGTTAGATACTCCGTTATCGTGTGACCGGTTTCCTGACTGAAAATCTTGCTTAGATGACTTGGACTGATTCTGACGTGTGCAGAAATCATTTTCAACGAGACCTGTTCGTTATTGTATTCACGGGATACATAGGCTTTCACCTGATCAATGACATCACTGTATTTTCCGGAGCACGCTGCTCTTCTCTCCCATAACAGGTTAAGCAGGGAACACAGATATTGGGTGCAATCCGCCCAGCACGTAATCTTCCGGATTGTCTGCTGCAGGGAAGTTATGTTCTCATCCGAATGGTCACTCATGCGGAACAGCTGATTTGCGAGCCGAAAGGACTCCAGCGTAAGATCATTCAACAGGTAGAAGCCATACGATGAAGACTTCCAGTCGAAGGACTGTAATGGAGCGGCAAACTCTTGCACAAAAGGGTCACGCAGATTGGGGCTGCCGATTTTGAGAAATTCAAGAAACGAATTCCTGTCGAGAAAAAGAGTTGTATGCTCACCCAGGTTGATTTCACGTAGAGAAGCTCTGTTCTGAAGGGTGAGCCGGGTAATATACTTATCCTCCTCCGCTTCCAGATACGAAACATGAATTCCTTGCAGACGCTCCTGTTGACTGCCAATGCCCAGAATCAGATTACATTTGAACGTATGCTCAAGTTCCGTACGAACCCGCCCGCGAAGCTGCTCCAGATATACGTTTATGCTGTCATCGGAGTTATATTTGAGCAAAAGCACAAGCTCCGTCCGGCTTCGAATATAAGGAAGAAGTTCTACGTGGGGATCACGAGTTTCCTCCAGTATAGGAAGAAGCTTCTTCATCAGGGATTCCGGGTCCGGGGAATGATCGGTTAGTCGAACATCGATAATCACAATGGTATAATACCTGGCTGAGAGAGGAACTGAGAGTTGTTTGGCTGATTCAATCGCATCAGTTGTCCCGATGAGTCCTCCGCACAGATCGGCCAGCAGTTTTTCTTTGGTGATTGTCCGGCTTGTGATACGTTGATGTTCTTCATCCATTTGTTTGCTGACCTTATGAAGCATTTGGATCAGGTCTGCTGCGCTAATGGGCTTCAGACAGTACTCGGTCACACCAAGCCGGATGGCCTCCTGGGCATAGCTGAATTCATCATGACCGCTCATGATAATGATTTTGATATCAGGGTGTTGAGTGCGAACGATGGAGGTCAGCTCCAATCCGTTCATAAATGGCATTTTGATATCGGTAATCAGAATATCCGGAGCCCATTCTTGAATTAAAGGTAAAGCAAGCTCACCGTCAGGTGCATCCCCGCAATAGTGAAAACCTTCCTTTTCCCAATCAATGCAGCTGCGTATATTCTCCCGAATTCCAATTTCGTCATCGACGATCATCACTTTTTTCATCGGTTAACCTCCTTGCTTTTGGGGATACGAATCATAAATGTGCTTCCTTCCATATACGTACTTTCCATTTCAACACCATAAGATGGTCCAAAATAGAGCCGAATCCGGTGATGTACATTGAGCAGACCGAATCCGCCTTCCTGATCGTCATCTTGGGGTGAACGGGAACCTGCCGGCTTCTCCAACTCTTCACGTAATTGTGCCAATCGATCTGCAGACATGCCGATTCCGTTGTCTTGTACAGTGAGGATGATGCTATGGTCCTCACTATATCCGTGGATGGATATCAGTCCCTGACCGCGTTTGTTCTTGATGCCATGGTAGAGCGCGTTTTCAATCAAGGGCTGCAAGGTCATTTTCAAAATGGGATAATCCTGAAGCTCACGATCCACGCTGATCTCGTAAGTAAGAATATCGTGGTACCTCATCTGTTGAATGACCAGGTAACTGCGCGCATGCTCAAGCTCGGTTTGAATGGACACCCAGTCGAATCCTTTGTTCAGACTCAAACGAAAGAATTTCGAGAGGGCCTGCACAAGCTTGATTACATTTTCTTTTTTCTCTGCTTCAGCCATCCATAGAATGGATTCCAACGTGTTATAGAGGAAGTGAGGGTTGATCTGAGCTTGCAGCGTTCGTAGTTCAGCTATTTTCACCTGTTCATTCTCTCGAATGCTCTTTTCGATTAACATTTTGAGCTTATCCAGCATCACATTGAAGCTTTTGCCCAGATCAGCAATTTCGTCCGAGCCGTGTGGTGTGACTTTGGCTTCCAAGTAACCGTTTGCAGCTTTACGCATCTTGTTCATCAGAATCTGGATGGGAAGAATCAGTCGATTATTCAGGAAAAAATATAACGATATCGCAAAGAAGGCGCTTAATAAAACCGTGATGATAATTAATTGGCGAATGCTATTGGCCTCTGCAATGATTTCCTGATAAGGAGCTACTCCGATCATTTTCCATCCGGTCTGTTTGGAGGTGCTGTATACAACAAACTGGGGCTTGGATCCTGCAGACAGGATAAAGCTGTCGTGCTGTAGATGTAAAGGGACCGATCGGATCTGATCCATCATGGTTATGGATGCCGGGGTGGCATCTGGCTTGAAGAGTGTATTTCCGTGTTGATCACTAATGTAGAAAAAACCGGAATCCTTAATGGGAGTACTCGTCAAAAAATCATCAATGAACGAATCATTCAAATCAATTACGATAAACCCGATGACCTCATGCGTAATTCGCTCTTTAACCGTGGTTATAATTGAAAGCGCATTCTGTTTAGGGTAAGCAAAACCATCCAGCCTGTTATATTCGGCATAGGCTGCAGAATGAGGGATGCGCAGAATGGCATCCGGATACTGGATCAGATACTTGAAGTACGGGTTACGCAGCGGATTCCGTTCGAGCTTGAAGACGCCTTTTCGTTCACTTATGCCTTTTCCATAAAAATTCACGAAGGAGATATTAAGTACCTTGTCATACTTGTAGGTTTCCCGATAAAGATTGTAGGTCTGTAGGATGGATTTGGCTTCCGGGTAGGACTCCGATTGAGAGTACAGGTATTGAAGCACTTGCGGGTTCTTGCCCAGTTCGAGCAGCCGTTCCGTATCCTCAAACAAGATGTCGATGTTTCTGGCAAGCTGGTCAGCGACCAGTTGTGTCGAGGCCTTGTTATGATTCGATACGACCGTATAGGATTTGTGGTAAGAAATTAATCCAACCACGATCAGTGGCACTGAACTGAGGATGATAAACATGCTGAGCAATTTAAGCCTGAGGCTTGAAGTAATCCACTGAATGAGTTTCAACGTATTCCACTCCATCTGAAGGGATCATAAATGTACCACTAGTATAACATGATTTTTTAATATATAAGAGATTCGCTAAATACTACACAATTAAACAAAGAAATTACACGTTTTAAATCTCCGTTTTTGAAATTGCCAAATGATTACATTAAAAAAGCATGAGACTCCATATAAGCTGGGAATGAAAGCGTTTTATAATGTGGTCACACCTCAAGGTGAAATTAAAAAGGGAGGATCACAACATGCGAACCAAAAAAAAGTGGGGACTTGCCATAACATTGGCTATGGTGATGCTGGTCAGTACGGCATGTAACAGTACGAATGGAGGAGCAGGCTCCGATAATGCAACTTCAACGAGCGGGGAAGGCAGTGCACCTGCCAGCGCCAAAACCATTACGCTCGGTTTTTCGCAAGTTGGGGCAGAGAGTGGCTGGCGTTCGGCAAATACCAAGTCGATTCAGGATTCAGCCAAAGAAGCAGGTTATGATTTGAAATTCTCCGATGCGCAGCAGAAGCAGGAAAATCAGATTAAAGCTCTGCGATCCTTCATCCAGCAGAAGGTGACGGTAATTGCCTTTTCCCCTGTAGTGGAATCCGGTTGGGATACCGTATTGAAAGAAGCAAAGGATGCAGGCATTCCCGTGATTTTGACGGACCGTGCTGTGGATTCCCCGGATAAAACCCTTTACAAAACCTTTATTGGCTCCGACTTTGTAGAAGAAGGACGCAAAGCAGGTCAGTGGCTTAGTGACCAATACAAGGACACACAAGATGAGATCAATATCGTGGAGCTGCAGGGCACAACGGGCTCCGCACCAGCAAATGACCGTCAAGAGGGCTTTATGGAATTGATTGCTTCCAATTCGAAGCTTAAAGTGATTGCTTCACAATCGGGTGACTTTACACGTGCCAAAGGTAAAGAAGTCATGCAAGCTTTCCTCAAAGCACATAAAAAAATAGATGTTCTCTATGCACATAATGACGATATGGCACTTGGTGCAATTCAGGCCATTGAAGCGGCAGGACTAAAACCAGGCGTAGATATCACCATTATCTCTGTTGATGCCGTGAAGGATGGAATGCAGGCTGCTGCTGATGGCAAAATCAACTTTATCGTTGAATGTAATCCGTTGTTAGGACCTCAATTAATGGAAGCGGTGCAAGCGGTAGTGGACGGAAAAGACATCGAAGCCCGAATCGTAACGGACGAGACAACGTTCACATCTGAACAAGCCAAAGAAGCATTGCCCACACGCGAATATTAAAAGCTGATTCGTATAACACCGAAAAGTCATTTTTCGACCAGGCTGTCGCTAAATGACTTTTTCCCATAACAAAGGAGAGGGTTATATGGCCGAGCAAGCCCCCATTTTGCAAATGACAGGTATCACCAAACAATTTCCCGGGGTTAAAGCGCTATCCAGTGTCAGCTTTCGCTTGTTTCCAGGCGAGATTCATGCCTTGATGGGTGAGAACGGAGCGGGGAAATCGACGCTGATTAAAGTTCTGACTGGCGTTTATTCCATTGACGAAGGAACGGTAACGATGGATAACCGTGATCTTTTGATCTCCGGTCCGCTTGAAGCGCAAAAGGCGGGAATCAGTACCGTTTACCAAGAGGTCAATCTCTGTCCGAACTTAACGGTCGCTGAGAATATTTATATCGGGCGGGAACCGATGCGGTTTGGCAAAATCAATTGGAAGCAAATGAACAAAGATGCGGAGAACCTGCTGCGAGACAGATTACATCTGTCCATCGACGTGAAGGCTCCTTTACAGAACTACTCGGTCGCGATTCAACAACTGATTGCGATTGCAAGAGCACTCAGCATCTCGGCCAAAGTGCTCATCCTGGATGAACCCACATCCAGTCTGGACAAAAACGAGGTTCAGCAACTGTTTCGAATTATGCACAAATTAAAAAGCGAAGGTCTCGCCATTCTTTTTGTTACTCATTTTCTTGATCAGGTCTACGAGATGTCGGATCGTCTAACGGTGCTCCGTAACGGGGAATTGGAGGGAGAGTACATAGCTGCAGAACTTCCACGCATGGAACTGGTGCTCAAGATGATCGGCAAAGAGCTTGAAGTGTTAGAGGAGCTTCCGAAGGAAACGGATGCTGTCGAGACCAAGTCGGGAGAACTGTTAATTACCGCCAAAGGACTTGGACGCAAAGGCGCGATTGAGCCGTTTGATCTGGATATTCGCAAGGGAGAAGTCGTGGGCTTGGCTGGGTTATTGGGGTCTGGTCGAACCGAGATCGCTCGCCTAATCTTTGGTGCAGATCGTTCGGAAGAAGGCAAGCTGCTTGTTGTGGATACAGGAAGTACGGTCAAGTCGCCGCGTCATGCGATTGATCAAAATATTGCTTTTTGCTCCGAGAATCGTAAAACCGAAGGCATAATTGATGATCTGACCATCCGGGAGAACATTATTCTGGCTTTACAGGCGACACGTGGCTGGTCCAAACCGATCTCACGCAAGAATCAGGATGAAATCGCCGAAAAGTACATCAACCTGTTAAATATCCATCCGAAAAACCCGGAGCATTTAATTAAAAATCTGAGCGGCGGTAATCAGCAAAAGGTGTTGCTTGCACGGTGGCTGCTGATGAACCCCGATCTGTTGATACTCGATGAACCTACGCGTGGCATTGATATTGGTGCAAAGACCGAAATTCAGAAACTGGTACTTTCTTTGTCAAAGCAGGGCATGGCCGTGCTGTTCATTTCGTCCGAGCTGGAAGAAGTGATTCGTGTCAGCCAGCGGATTGCCGTACTTCGGGACCGCAAAAAAGTGAAAGAACTCAGCGGGGATCAGATCCACCAACAGCAAATTATGAAAGCAATGGCAGGGGGGTGAAGGGATGGCGGGCAAGATGCGTAAACATCATTTGTTTTGGCCGTTATGTATGCTTGGTTTACTATTAATCTTTAATTTGCTGTACTCTCCGGATTTCTTCTCCCTGGTTATGCGTGAAGGAAATCTATATGGCAGCTTAATTGATATTCTCAATTTTGGAGCGCCTTTAATTCTGGTATCGATCGGCATGACGCTGGTCATTGCGACCGGAGGTATCGATCTGTCCGTGGGTTCCATTGTAGCGATCTCCGGTGCCGTGGCTTGTATGAGCATCAGCAGAGGAGTAGATCAGAGTTCCTTCGGGCTTGTATTGGGTGCCCTTGGATTATCTATAGGTCTTTCCCTGATCTTGGGCATATGGAACGGGGCGCTTGTTTCGGTTGCCCGAATCCAGCCCATTATTGCGACGCTTATTCTGATGGTAGCTGGACGTGGGATTGCGCAACTGATTACGAGTGGACAGATTATTACAGTATCCAACGCGAACTACGCCTATATCGGGGCCGGTTCGTTAGCAGCATTACCTTTTTCCATCTTCATCGTATTGACTGTCCTGCTTATTGCCTCTCTGTTGACGAGGAAAACGGCACTGGGACTGTTTATCGAATCGGTCGGAAGTAACGCGAGTGCGAGCCGACTGGCAGGTATTCGTTCCAGAACGGTTATTCTCACGGTATATGTCTTCTGTGGGCTGTGTGCCGGCATTGCCGGGCTTATTCTCAGCTCGAATGTATCAAGTGCGGATGGAAACAACGCAGGTCTGTGGTATGAACTCGATGCTATTCTTGCTGTCGTCATCGGTGGGACTTCACTCAATGGAGGACGTTTCTATCTAATGGGTACCGTTGTTGGAGCGCTTATTATCCAAACCTTAACAACAACGATCTATATGATTGGTGTACCGCCAGAAGTTACACTGGTTGTCAAAGCCTTTGTTGTACTTGCCGTATGTTTGATTCAATCCGATTCATTCCGCAATTCCATGATGATCCGTTGGAAAAAACGGAAGTTTCCAGCCGAACAGGGGGTTAACCGCCATGTTTCTTAATCGTAAGTATCTCCCGGTCTTTGTCACCTTCGGCTTGCTGGCCGTGATGTTTGCCATAGGCTCTTTCCGGTATACGGGGTTCTTTTCCACACAGGTCCTGTTTAATCTTCTCATTGATAACGCCTTTCTAATTATCACGGCGATTGGCATGACTTTTGTGATTGTATCGGGAGGGATCGACCTGTCGGTTGGCTCTGTCATTGCGTTGACAACCATCATTAGCGCAAGTCTGGTCGAGAAACAGGGTTGGTCACCTGCCATCGTTATACCGATGGTACTTGTCATGGGCGCGTTGTTTGGTACAGTCATGGGGGCGATCATCCACTATTTTAAAATTCAGCCCTTCATCGTGACGCTGGCCGGCATGTTTTTGGCACGAGGGCTGTGTTATGTCATCAGTCTCGATACGATTACGATTACGAATCCATTCTACACCCAGGTTGCACAGTCGAAAATTTCACTGCCCGGGGGGAGTTTTGTCTCCATTAATGTGATTATTGCACTGGTCATTCTACTGCTCGCGATTTACCTGGCACATTATACCCGGTTCGGGCGCAACGTTTACGCCATTGGCGGAAGCGAACAATCCGCACTGCTCATGGGACTGCCGGTTGCACGTACCAAAATCCTGGTGTACACGTTCAGCGGTTTGTGCTCCGCGCTTGCTGGTGTCGTCTTTACCTTTTATATGTTATCCGGTTATGGATTACACGCCATGGGTCTTGAACTCGATACCATCGCGGCTGTTGTGATCGGAGGCACGCTGCTAACAGGTGGTGTGGGATATGTGGCGGGAACCTTTATTGGCGTATTGATCCAAGGGGCTATCCAAACTATAATTAGCTTCGAAGGTACGCTCAGCTCATGGTGGACCAAGATTGTGATTGGCCTGATGCTGTTTGTCTTTATTTTGTTCCAACGACTTCTTAGCGGGCGGCGAGTATCCTCGAAATCACTGCATTAAGTTGATCAAATGAAATGATAATGAACACATATACCGAACAATAATATCGAACAATCATATTACAATATGTTCTCTGCACCAGTGGCTGTAGAGACTAACATGGGGATGGGGGGAGCATGAGTGAGAAGATATGTGAACGGGTTGTGCTTGTTCATACTGCTGCTACTGCTTGTCGGTTGCACAACACAGGAGTCTGAATCTGTGCCTCCTCCTATCTCGTCTAACAACCTGGAAACTCTCCCGTCCGTTGAGGAATGGATGGAATCAGCAGTGGCGACGGATACCTCTACGAAACCGATTGTCTTAGGTTTTTCACAACTCGGCAGAGAGAGTGCCTGGCGGCTGGCAAACTCGACGTCTATTCGAAATGCTGCGGCAGAATCAGGAATCTCTCTTGTGATAAAAAATGCAGAACAGTCTCAGACGAAACAGTTCGAGGCTGTTCGGTCGTTTATCAGGCAAAAGGTGGATGTCATTGCCATTGCACCAGTCGTGGAATCGGGCTGGGATGGTATCCTTCAGGAGGCCAAGGATGCAGGCATACCGGTGATCATCGTAGACCGATCAGTTGATGTGAAAGACACTTCACTTTTTGTGACAACGATTGGATCGGACTTTTATGAGGAAGGTGTGAAGGCAGGGAAGTACATTCAGGACCGGATGCGAAATCATCCGGGTTCGATACGAATTGCAGAACTGCAAGGCACGAGTGGTTCTACGCCTTCCATCCAGCGTGGCGAGGGATTTAGAAGCATTTTGGACACCAGAGCAGATATCATTTTCACACAAAGTGCTCCCGCTGATTTTACGGAGGATAATGGTAAACAAGTGATGAAAGATTTCCTTCAGGTTCCGGAAGTAGAAAGGCCACAGGTTCTTTTTGCCCATAATGATGAAATGGCTTTTGGCGCCATTCAAGCGATAGAAGAAGCCGGGCTGAAGCCGGGAGAGGACATCATCATTGTCTCGGTGGACGGCTCTCGCAAAGCACTTGAAATTCTGGCCAGTGGGAAAATCAACGCTGTGGTGGAATGTAATCCACTGCTTGGCCCTCAGCTTATGCAGGCAACAAAAGAAATTATTGCAGGACGAACACTTCCGAAGCGTATGGTGCCCCCTGAGGATATTTTTACACAGGAGAGTGCCAGTAGGGAGATGTACAACAGACGATTCTAGCGATCGTGAAAAAAATAGAACATTTTGGATAAAATTGAATTTACTTTAAATATAGGTATCGTTTATACTGAATTCACCTTGAACAAAAAGTGCTTATCTGAGAGAAAGTACGCAGAGAACTACATATAATTGAAAGCGCTTTTTTGAGAGGTGGAAGTTCGATAAAGAGAGGGAGTGTAGAAGGTATTATGCTGTAAATATAATATGAGGAGGTAATTTGATGTTTAAAGTAAAGCTGGCAAAGGTGGTAATGTCTCTCGCGGTTTTCGGTACCTTGTTTTCTATTCCGGCGGTGCCCGACGTTCGTGCAGCAGATGCAAGTTGTCCAAATGGTTATGTAGGTCTAACGTTTGATGATGGTCCATCCGGGAATACAACAAATATGCTTAACGCGTTGAAGCAGGCGGGTTTACGGGCAACGATGTTCAATGTTGGACAAAATGCGCAAAACAATCAATCGCTGGTTGCTGCTCAGGTGGCAGCTGGCATGTGGATTGGCAATCATTCCTACACTCATCCGAATATGACGACATTAAGCAGCGCTCAGATGTCGTCAGAGATTACACGCACACAGCAGACGATCCAGTCCATTACCGGAAGTTCACCTAAACTGTTCAGACCTCCTTACGGAGCGACCAATGCAACCTTGAAATCCGTTGTGAGCCAAAATGGCCTGACTGAAGTGCTGTGGAACGTAGATTCCCAGGATTGGAATGGTGCCAGCGCAGCCCAGATTGTAGCGGCTGTGAACACGATGAAAAGTGGTGATGTCATTCTAATGCATGATCAGTACCAGACGACACTTCAGGCGATTCCGCAGATTGCACAAAATCTGAAGAATCGTGGCCTTTGCTCCGGCATGATCTCACCAACTACTGGTCGGGCAGTCGCACCCGATGGTAGCACTACCAATCCCCCAAGTAACACAACAAAAGTGGAAGCGGAGAATATGACCAAAGGTGGGCAATACACAGGCAATATCAGTTCTCCTTTCAATGGTGTGGTCCTTTACGCTAATAATGATCTGGTTAAATACACGCAGTATTTTGCAACGGGTACTCACAATTTTTCACTTCGTGGAGCTTCAAACAATGCCAACATGGCTAGAGTTGATCTGAAGATTGGTGGACAGACGAAGGGAACGTTTTACTTTGGCGGGAGCGCTCCAGCGGTCTATACCCTGAATAATATCAGCCATGGGACGGGAAATCAGGTCATTGAGTTGGTTGTAACAGCCGATGACGGAACATGGGATATATACATCGATTACTTGGAAATACATTAACAAGCTTAAGGTTGAATGAAAAATAATGCACGATCATGAAATCCCGTTGGGTCGACCCAATGGGATTTCATCATGTTTTTGGATATTTTGTAACACCACAGTGGAGGGAAAACATTTATAATGGATAAAATTACGGATAGGAAGAATCTGGTGTGTATTGAAACCATTTATGGAGTAGGAGTGAATTGATCCAATGATCATTATGATTAATGGAGCGTTTGGTTCAGGGAAAACTTCTGCAGCAGAAGCTCTTCAGCCTTTAATTGCCAACAGTATGATCTACGATCCGGAAGAAATAGGTTACATGTTGAGAAAACTTCTTCCAGAGAGTTGTAGAGAGGAAAGGGAACGGACGGACGATTTTCAAGATATCGAACTATGGAAAATTCTAACCGTAAAGACGGCTAAAGAAGTAAAGCAGAAATACAACAAACACTTAATCATCCCCATGACCATCTATAAAGAGGAAAACTTCGATTACATCTATAACGGGATGAGAGAGATCGATCAGGACATCCATCATTTTTGCCTAACGGCTACAGAAGAGACGATTTATCATCGTTTGGCTAAACGCGGAGATAAATTTGGCGGCTGGCAGTATCAACAAGCACCAAAGTGTGTTGAAGCGTTCAAGAATGAACAATTTCAAACCCACATTGTTACCGATCATCTGGAAACCAGTGAAATTATTGAACTTATATTGAAGCAGGTCCTAAAATAAAAGCAGAAGTTATATGGGAATATATGTATAATGAACAGCAGGGGATGGATGGTAATTGACGACAGTGACTTTTGAAGAGGTAACCGAGCAGCACCTTCCTGAAATTAGAGTGATTTATAACTATTATGTAAGGAATACAACGATTTCGTTTCATACGGAGGAGTTAGATCTTGATCAGATTAAATCCTCTGTGATGAACAAGGATACGCGGTATAAAACTTACGTAATATTTGAAGATAATCAAATGATGGGCTATGTTCTGATCACCCAATATAAGAGTAAACAGGCCTATGACATCTGCGGAGAAGTCACTATATATTTGAAGCCCGATATTTTGGGAAAAGGCATGGGCAAACAAGCACTTCGTTTTATTGAGAAGGTTGCAAAAGAACAAGGCTTCCATACCCTAATTGCGACGATTTGTATGGAGAATACGAGAAGTAAATCATTATTCGAGAGAAATGGTTATGAACAATGTGCTCTGTTCAAAGAGATCGGATATAAATTTGATAGAAAACTGGATATTGGAAGTTTCCAAAAGATATTGTAAGGAGAATACGAAATGAGTAACAACCTATATATTGTATCTGGACCCCCAGGAGTAGGGAAATCTACAACTTGCAAGCTGCTGGTTCAGACATTAGATAAAAGTGCATACATCTCTGGAGATGCAGTTAGCCACCTTCCGGTTAAAGGGCGAGGTAAACCCTGGCTTGATAAGGATACAAACGACTTAACCTGGAAAAATATATCTAGTCTAGTGAAAAACTTATTGGATTACAAATACGATGTCGTTTTGGACTATGTTTCCTTTCCGGAAGACATTGATGGATTAATGGCAGAATTGGCAGACTATCATGTTCGCGTAATCTATGTTGTATTGATGGTGGATCGTCAAACCATTATTCATAGAGACTGTCTAAGGGCAGAAGAACATCAAATGAAAGAAAGAAGTGTGCTTCTGCTGGAAGAGTTTGAAAATCATCGGAATGTGAGAGCCGATAACAAATTGTATACTCATCATTTTACAGAAGATCAATTACCTGAAATCGTAAGTGAAATTATAAATAATGAGAAATATCGGGTGATGTAAATGCACGAGCGCTGACTAGCTAATAATAGTTAGGTATAAGCATTGATTGGGGGGGAGATTAAAGTGTCTCGTATTTATGGAGAAAGAATTGTGTTAAGAGAATACCAGGATTCTGACTTGAATTACATCAAACAATGGGTAAACGATTCAGAAATCACAGGGACATTATCAGATAATTTTTTGTATCCTCATTCGAGTTATGAGACGGATTCCTTTTTTAAGTCAATGGTTGAAGGCAAGTCTTCAAATAAAAGTTTTATTATCGGATTAAAAGATTCATTGGATTATATAGGTCAAATTGATCTATACAAAATAGATTGGAAGAACCGCTTTGCATCTTTAGCAATTGTAATAGGTAGAAAAGAATTTTTAGGTAAAGGTTATGGGAGTGAAGCAATCCGTGTACTACAGAAGTTTGTCTTCGAAGAGCTAAATTTAAACAGATTAGAACTTGAAGTGTACGAGTATAATGAGATTGCTTACAAATGTTATTTAAAATGTGGCTTTAAAGAAGAAGGAAGATACAGAAAGAAGATATATAAAAAGGGTAAGTACTGGGATAGTGTTTGCATGAGTATCTTAAAAACTGAATATGAGAAGTCATAGTCTATCGGTCTGGTGATAAATCTTACGAACCTGACACGTCTTATTTGCGGATTTGGGACGCTCTCCGAAATATAAGGAGTCTGAGACACGCTATATAGGGGAAAATAGTCTTTTGTAGCGTTTTTGTCAGATGATTATGGGAAATAAGATGTCTCAGATTCCTTACAATTTAAGAAGAGGACTTGAGGGCCGAATAAGACGTCCTGTGTTCCTTAGAAAATCACCTGAGTTTGAAAACATACTCTAGTCTTTCTCCTCATGATATTTGAATGTTTATGAATGCGATTACATCTTATGAAGGTGGACTTCACCTTGTCTGATTACTAATGGGATGACCAAATTGCATATCTGAGAAATACGCGATGATATTAGGATAAATCTTGCCTTTCATTACGTATAAGGAGGTACAGATGATGATATATAGGAGAAAAACCTATGTTATTGCGACTTCTTTTGTAGAAGAATTTAATGCTCTATTTAATGATATTTTACTGCCAGCCCAATTGAAATATGGATCAAGACTTATTGGGAGATGGCACACACCAATCGATGATGAAACCAGTGAAATTTTTGCGATGTGGGAATACGATGCCCTTGAACAATACGAAGAGATTGAGAAAAAGATAAAATCAGATACAGAACACGTAAAGCGAGTTCAAGCGCGTTTTGATCAGATCGGAAGACATCGTTATCAAGAAGTATTTCGAGAAGAAATTAGGCAGACATTTTTCACATCGACAGTAGATCGCGAACAAACGATTTTGAAGTGAAATATAAGAAAAAGGAGATGAGATTATGATGGAGACAGAACGACTTAAATTTCGGAAATATACCAAAAATGATTTTGATTTACTTTTTGAGATGACACGCGAGCCGAATATGATGAAATTTATAAGACATGGAGGACCCTGGACGAAGGAAGAAACCATGCAAAGCCTGGAAAAGTTCATCAACTGGAACAAAAACGATAAAGGGCTGTTCCTCGCATTTAATAAAGAGGATAACAAGTTGATTGGAACCTCCGGACTGATTCCTCAAAACATTGAAGGCACTGATGAGCTTGAAGTTGGTTACTGGGTTACAGAGCAATACTGGGGCATGGGTTATGGATATGAACAAGCAAACGCATGGAAAGAATATGGCATGGATCACTTGAATCAGAGACGATTAATATCGTTAATTCAACATGGTAATGTGGGTTCTATGAAAGTCGCGCAAAAGAATGGCATGAAACACGAGAAGGACGTAGACATCATTGGGAAAAATGTAGCAGTATACTCGATTAAGGTGAATGGATGATGACTCCATTTCCTGAATTAGAAACCAAAAGATTTCTGTTAAGAGAGATTAAACAGATTGATTCTCAAGACATATTTCAAATTTTCTCTTCAGATGAAGTTACAACGTTCTACGATGTAGAACGTTTTACGAATATGAAACAAGCAGAAGAACTCATACAAAGATGGAATGAACGATTCGAAAATGGTCAGGTCATCCGTTGGGGAATTGCTTTGAAGTCAGACAACAGAATTGTTGGAACATGCGGATTTCATGGTTGGATGAAACAACATTATAAAGCTGCGATGGGATATGAGTTAGCACCGGAGTTCTGGCAGCAGGGTTACATGACCGAGGTCGCTAAGAAGATTGTTGAATATGGATTCAAGAACCTTGAATTAAACCGAATTGAAGCATTTGTAGAGCCAGAGAACGCGGGATCAAGAACGTTACTTGAGAAAATTGGCTTCAGTGAAGAAGGCATATTGAAAGAGAATTTTATTTGGAAAAATCGATTTGTTGATAATGTCATCTATGCATTGTTGAAGAAAGATTATGTATGAGAATTCGAATTATTGGATCTTGCGGTAGTGGGAAATCAACATTAGCCAAAGAATTGTCTGATCAATATGGTATTCCTTCCTATGAATTAGACAATCTCATATGGGACAGAAGCGCCGAAAATCTGAGATATCCTGAAAGTGTGAGGGATGAATCCTTCCAATCAATAGTCAGTTCCGAGGCTTGGATCGTAGAAGGAGTACAGTGCAAGGATTGGACATTAAAGTCCATTCAGGAAGCGGATTTGATTTTTGTATTAGCTCCAAATGTTTTCATTAGAGATTATCGGATTATCAAGAGGTTTGTATTGTCCAGAATGGGCTTGCAACCGTGGAATTACAAGCAGTCATTCAAGAACCTATGCAAGATGATTGTGAAATGGAACCATCAATATAATGTAGAAGAAGTTATATGTACAATTAACGAAAATCGTAAGACTGCAACAATCACGAAGAATAAAAAACAAGTGATACAGTGGATTGAACGTCATTTGGAAGTGGTTGTAAGTGAGAGTGGAAGAACGTAAGCAAGCATTAATCGAGGATGACCGAAAGAGGAGATACAGTGGGAGATATAAACATTCAACCCGTTACACGAGAGAATTGGGAAGAGGCATTGAAGATCTCTTTGCATGAACACCAAGCGTCATTAGTTCCATCTGTTATTGAGGGAATCGCCTACGCCTATATAAAACCTTGGGATGAAGCATTTGATCCTTACATACTTGAGATCGATGGAAAGGTATTTGGTTTCTTTTATCTGAGTTATACTCCAAATAGTACAGATAATTATTGGCTCGGTGGTTTTCAAATCGATAAATCCTATCAAGGTAAAGGAATGGGAAAGCGCGCTTTAAGAGCCATTCTAGATTACATTACGAAACAGCATCCGTTGTGCAAAGTTATTTCATTAACGGTTGAACGGAATAATGAAATAGCACAAAATTTGTATAAAAGCATGTTGTTCATTAGTGAGGATAGAACGAATACAGATGATGAAGTGATCTATAGGTTGGCAATAAAATAATAAGAAATTCTAATAGTTTAAAGATTTTAAAAATCACATGTGATTATTTTCTAAGTGAGGGGACTTAAACAATGAATCGTATGAATCATGAGGAAGAATTACAAATCGTATTTGATGATCATGAAGAAGACTACAAAAACGTTTGTAATAACTTATATAACTATAACGTCTCTGAAACAAATGGATTATTAAAGAAGCCTGGAAAGACTATCAATCTTTTTTTACGGGACAAGATAGGTAAGGCAGTTGGTGGGATCTTCTGTGCTACATATTGTGAAACCTTATATATTGATAATTTTTGGATAGATGAGGAACACAGAAAGAAAGGATATGGGAAGTCTTTAATCATGCAAGCAGAAAGCATGGCTTCTGAATTAGGATGTAAGCTTGCACACACAAGCACGTTTTCATATCAATCACCGGGATTCTACCAAAAAATGGGCTAATAACGTGTTTGGAATAATTGATGAATATCCTAATGGAATCATTCAATATTTTAAGAAGAAAAGATTATAAGACGATTACCTGACATAGTATTGGATATAACGAAAGATGAATTTTATGGGAAACAGAGGGATGGCGGGTATGCGAGTCACAAGGGAGTGTTACATATCACTGAATTTAATGATCTCGAAAGAGAGATAAAACGAAATAAAGCCGAAAGCTGCATGATATACCGAGAAAACTCAATTCAATATGAATACTATCGAAATCGAAAAACGAAAGAAAAACAACATAAAGTGAATTCAATTACTAAAAGTGTGCTCTCCGCATTGATGGGAATCGCTATAGAACAAGGCTACATTGAGCATGAGGATATTCCAATTGTAAATTATTTTAACGATCTGGATGATAGCAAAAAGGGGATTACGATTAAGCATCTGTTGACGATGTCTTCTGGCATGCACTATCCGGGGAATGAAGCGATGATTCCATCTAGGAATTGGACGAAATTTGTTCTTGAACAACCTGTTGAATTCGAACCTGGAATCCAAATGAAATATAGTTGCGGGAGTTCGCATATACTTAGCGCCATATTACAGAAGGCGACTGGTATGAACACAGCCGAATTTGCTAAAAAGCACTTATTTGCACCTCTGGGTATTAACGATTTTCATTGGTATCAGGATACACAAGGAATTGCAGTAGGGGGCTTTGGTTTGCGAATGAAGATCGAAGATATGTTGAAGTTTGGGGTGTTATACTCTATGAATGAGGGAGTGGAATTCCAAACAACTCATATCTGCGGACTGGATTGCTAGAAGTGTAAGTCCTTCTCTTACTTCCAAAACGTTATATAGCTACCACTGGCGCATAATGAAAAGCATCAAGGAAGAAGACACTGAAAATAAAACGTTTTATGCTATGGGTATGGGAGGTGGACGAGGGCAATATATCTTTGTTAACCAAAAGCGAGGATTGGTTGCGGTATTCACAACGATTATATCCGAGGATAGCTTGTTGCCTCTTCAATGGTTTAACAATTATATTTTGAAAGTGTAGTCGTATATTGGAGGAATGAAATGAGCCAATGGTTTGAACTAGATGAACTTGATCCAGAATTAAGCAAATTTGCAGTTGTGATCTCTAAATACAACCATCAATTCATCATTATAAAAAATAGAAAAAGAGGAGGTTGGGAGATCCCGGGAGGCAACAAAGAAATTGGGGAAACTATTCTACATACGGCAAGTAGAGAGCTCTATGAAGAGACAGGCGCAATGCGGTTTGAATTAACACCTTATGGCGTATATGAATGGAATGGGAGCTTTGGTATGGTCTTTTATGCTGAGGTTATATCGCTCGGTAGCTTACCCGATTCGGAAATTGATGAGATATTGCTTGTGGATGTATTACCTGAAGGCATGAATTTTGGAGATATGTTTTATCTTTTCTCGGATAGATGGAATGGACTTGAGAAGTATGAGCTTAAGAAATACACCATTGAAATAACTCATTTAAATGAGTTACCTGTAATTAAAATAAGCTGATTTAACTTGAAAGAAACTCTGTTTTGAAAATAAAGGAGAGAGGCAACGACCATGATAACGTATAGAACGTTGACCCTGGATGATGTGAACCTGTTACAGGCAATAGATCGCTCGGAACATATTGATCTCATCTATGAAATGAGAGAGAACGGATTGGTTGAGCTTGAACAGAATCATGACTGCTCCAACTGGGATGAAAAGCTTTTGGAGGAGATTCAAAATCGATATGTCTACGAATTGGAACAAGGTGGCATGGCATATGGCGCGTTTGCTGACGATCAATTCATTGGATTTGGAGTGCTGGCACATCAACTTAGAGGAAGAGAACAAAATCAATTACAAGTTGACTTGATGTATGTTTCACGCGGGTACAGAAGACAAGGTGTTGGAAAACGTATTCTAAACCAATTAGGTGAAGAGGCTAAGAAACGTGGCGCACAGTATCTGTATATCTCCTCCACAGAGACGAGATCTGCAGTATCCTTTTACAGAAGTCAGGGCAGCCAGATTACAAGTGAGATTGATCAAGAACTCTATGACAAAGAGCCGAAAGATATACACATGATAAAGGAGCTGGGCACATGACAACGGTTGGCATACTTGGCACCATTCATAATCCAGAACTCAGGGAGCGATATCATTGTTCGCTTTCCCTTTACAAGGATGTGATAACTGAGTTTAAGCCAGATCTTATTTGTGGTGAAGTTCATCCACAGAGTTGGTTGAGGTATATGAAGGACAAGCATGATAGAGGATACTGGGGAGAACCGGCCAGTGAGTATTGGGATTTGGTATTCCCTTTGTGTGAGGAGCAAAACATCCCATTTGTCCCTATTGATTGGTTTGAGTTGGATGTGTGGAATGCTTTTGATCCATTTAACGGTTATTCGGGCGAGGAACGCCAGGAACTGGAACAACAGGATGATCATTGGTTTGCGGAGCAAATGGAGACGTATCGGGTTGGTGAGATTCCTTTTAATTCAAAGGAGTTTGATCGCGTAACCAGACAAAAATATGAATGGTTGCATAAGGTGAATCCGAAGGCACAGAACTTTCGCTGGGTGGTCCGTAATCAGATTATGGTTCAAAGAGTCAAAAATACAGTTGAAGCTCATTCAGGAAAACGAATTCTCTGTATCATAGGAGCCGATCACAATTACATCTTCCAAGAAGAGCTGATGAAAGAAACCGTTGAATTGCTGTATCCGTTACGATAAAGGGACTGTTGGAAGAATTACATCCGAAATATATGAGACTTATCAATGAAGGAGCATTACATGCGCAAAAAAATACGTAAAACACTCAAGTACAGTATATTTAGTATGATGTTTGTGATTATCGTAGCTCTGATATTTCCCACATGGACACCCCAAATTAAAGGTGAGAACAGCATCAGCATGTTAGAGCAGGTCGAAATTAACGGCGAAGGGCACGAAGTCATGATTAGGGGTGTTGATCGGACTAACCCTATCCTGATTTTTGTGCATGGGGGGCCGGGATGCTCGGAGATCCCTTACGTAAGAAAATATCAGAAAGAACTGGAGCAACACTATACGGTGGTGCATTACGATCAACGCGGGAGTGGGAAGTCCTATCACTTTTTTGAGGATTACTCGAATCTGACAACAGATGTATTAGTAGATGATTTGATAGCTTTAAGTGGTTATGTATCTAAGGAGTTAAATCAAGAGAAGGTTATATTAATCGGTCATTCATTTGGTACATACATCGGGATGAAAGCTGCAGCTAAAGCACCTGATCAGTTTCAAGCTTATATAGGTATTGGACAGATGGCTAATACGTTTCAGAGCGAACTGGAGAGCTTGGCGTACACGTTAGAACAAGCGAACCAGGCTGGAAACGCAGAGGACATTCAAAAACTGGAACTAGTTCGAGACTCGATTCAGCAAGGAACGGGACTGACACCTAGAACGTTGTTGCAAAAGTATGGTGGTGCAGCCAGACTCATCAATGAGAATAGAGATTATATTTCAGGTTTTCTTCTTAATCCCGAATACAATGGGCTGGATATGATTCGCTTTTACTCAGGAGTATTCGGTTTACAAGACATCTTAGTGAGGGAGGCATTAGATCAAAATTTACCGGAGATTGTTGATCATCTGGAGATTCCTACTTATTTTGTGATGGGTAAATATGATTATATGACCACTGCGAATGCAGCACGTGATTATTTTGATGTATTGGATGCACCGATCAAAGACTTCATAGTATTCAACGAATCGGCGCATTACCCACAGTTTGAGGAGAAAGAGAAATTCGTAAAGTGGTTGAACGAGCTCTTTTAAGATACTTGGAAAGTAGAAAGATCAATGCTATTTTGTTGATATTGTTGAGAACCAAGGCATGCAATCAACTTAGATGGTTAAATGAAGATTTTTGTAATAAATAGTCAAAAAACGGATCGAATATATAGATTTATTTTCCAAAAATGTGCTATTATGTTGATGAAAGACGAAAATTTCATTTGTTTGATCGATAGGGAGAGGAGGCACGAATTCTCGATTCATTCAATCTGTGAATAATAGATTAACTGCACTGCTTGTTAAAAAATAATAGAATAAGCGGAGGTACGGTTATGTTCAAAAAATGGAAGAAATTTGGCGTCAGCAGCTTGGCACTTATGTTAGTGGCTGCGGTGGCATTCACCGGATGGAGTCCCAAAGCATCCGCAGCAGACGCTTCGCAAATTGTGGCTGAGATGGGTGCAGGATGGAATCTGGGCAATCAGCTGGAAGCATCCGTGAACGGCACACCGAATGAAACTTCATGGGGCAATCCTACAGTGACTCCAGAGTTGATCAAAAAGGTAAAAGCGGCGGGCTTCAAGTCGATTCGTATTCCCATTTCCTACTTGAGCAACATTGGAAGCGCTCCCAATTATACAATCAATGCAGCATGGCTGAATCGAATTCAACAAGTCGTAGATTACGCCTACAATGAAGGTCTGTATGTCATTATCAACATTCATGGCGATGGTTACAATTCTGTACAGGGTGGATGGCTGCTCGTGAATAGTGGCAATCAGACGGCCATTAAGGAAAAGTATAAAAAGGTGTGGCAGCAGGTGGCTACCAAGTTCAGCAACTATAATGATCGTCTTATCTTTGAATCCATGAACGAAGTATTCGACGGCAACTATGGCAACCCGAACTCGGCGTATTATGCCAATCTGAACGCCTACAATCAAATCTTCGTGGATACGGTTCGTCAGACTGGAGGTAACAACAATGCCAGATGGTTGCTGATTCCAGGCTGGAACACCAATATTGATTACACGGTTGGTAATTATGGTTTTGCTCTTCCAACAGATAATTTCAGATCCTCTTCCATTCCTAGCTCGCAGAAGAGAATCATGATCTCGGCACACTATTACTCTCCGTGGGATTTCGCTGGTGAGGAAAATGGCAATATCACGCAATGGGGTGCAACGGCAACCAATCCTGCCAAAAAGTCGACGTGGGGACAAGAAGATTATCTTGAGTCGCAGTTCAAGTCCATGTACGATAAATTTGTGACTCAGGGCTATCCTGTGGTGATTGGTGAATTTGGCTCGATTGATAAAACGTCGTACGATTCCAGCAACAATGTATATCGTGCTGCATACGCCAAAGCAGTTTCAGCAAAAGCCAAGAAATACAAAATGGTTCCTGTTTATTGGGACAACGGGCATAACGGTCAACATGGATTCGCCTTGTTTAACCGTCAGAATAATACCGTGACGCAACAAAACATCATTAACGCGATCATGCAAGGTATGCAATAAAAGACGAACTAGCTTGATCCGTGCAAACGGCGTGTTCCTACAAAAGGGACATGCCGTTTTTTTGTGCTACCGGATGGTGAGTTAAACAACATTTGCCAATGCATTTTACATAAGACATATTCAGAATTCATTAAATACCACAATAGCTTTTATATACTTAATTTGCTTGATATAGCGAACTAAAAGGACTAGGTGGTAGACAGAATGTTAAAAAAACGTGATTTGCAGGAATGCCATTCACTGTACAGCTTAATGATGGACCCCGCAGTTTCGCCTTACGTTCGTTATCTATGCCAATCGTATGAAGAATATCTATTCCTTACGAAACAATTGATGTCCGAAGAAGAGCAGAAAACAGTGATTTCCCGAACGATTTTGAATGAGATAGGGCAGCCTATTGGGACGATTGATCTGTATCATATCGAGCAGCAAACCGGTTTTTTAGCCACATGGATTGGATCACCCTTTTTTGGAAATGGATATAGCCAAAGAGCCAAGTCAGCTTTCTTTGTTGAATTGTTCCTGGAACATGACATTGAAACGGTATATATGAAGATACGCAAGCAAAATATAAGATCCAGAAAAGCGGTACAAAAACTGCCATATGTGAAAATAGCCAATGATGTGTATCCAGAAGTCTATCAACGGATTAATATGCATGAACAGATGTATGATCTGTATTATGTTGAACGGTCAGCCTTTTTCGAAAATAGTATGGATCTGCACCAAGTGGTAGCCACGTAACTTATTCAGAAAGCGTCAACAGCGGCGTCAGAGATGACGGCGCTATTTTGTTATGATGTGAATGAAAATGGAACATATTCGAACAAAATGCAGGAATATGGAATAGAGAATTGAAAGTTACATAAGTGGATAAAGCGTATGCAATAGGGACTACGGTTAATGAAGGAGGCGTATTATGAACAATATCAACAAAATTTTGGGTGTAATTCTCATGCTTGGCAGTGTGTTTATTTCCACAATAGAGAGAATCTCAATACGAGTATCTGTTGCTATCGTAGAAGCAGGATATGCTTCGGGAGGGAGCAACGTGCCCCAGTTCGCTCAGACGAACGAGCATCCAACAGGTCTACTCATATACTTCATGTTCTTCGTTGGATTCATACTATTGGTCTCGGGGTTCCCGGGGAGTTATAAGATAAATCGTAATCATCGGCATAACAAGGAAGTTTAGCTTGAGGAGGGATGAAAGTGTCCGAACAGGAGGAAGTATTATCGGGAGGTAATGTGAATCAGGTTATCAGAATTGGAGAGACGGTTCGCCGGAGTACCAGACCTGATCCTTATGTGAAAGAGCTGCTGGTGCATCTTGAAAAAGAGGGATTTCATCAGGCACCGCGATATCTCGGCGTTGATACGGAAGGAAGAGAAATGCTTTCCTATCTTGACGGACACGTTCCAGGCAATGATTATCCCGAGATTGAAGCGTACATGTGGTCAGATGAATCGTTAAAGGGAGTTGCAAGGCTTTTGCGAACCTATCATGATGCGACGGTTACATACTTAACTGCTGCTCAATCCAGCAATGCCTATTCTGATATGGAGCAACATGAGGTCGTGTGTCATAACGATTTTGCACTATACAACGTGGTATTTAAGGATGGCGTGCCACAGGGGATTATCGATTTCGATATGGTCGGTCCAGGTCCACGTCTGTGGGATATTGCCTATACATTATATACTTGCGTTCCGCTGGCAAGTTTCTCTCCTCCATTTCCGATGAGTGGTAAGGAGGTTATCCCTTATTGCAGTGAAGTGCACGCAGCCGTTCGGAAGAAACGCATTGAATTATTTATGAACACATATGGAGTGGCTGTACCGCCGGATTTGAAGGCATGGGTTGTATCCCGCATCCGTTTTATGTGCAAGACGCTGGCTGATCGTGCGTCTGATGGAGATGTCTCTTTTATGAAAATGGTCGAAGAGGGCCATCTGACTCACTACGAGAATGAAGTTGTTTTTCTGGAAAAACATTGGAACGAATGGGGTTGAAATGTAACGCTAAAGGACCGCGTGATAGCCTATGGGCTGGACAGCGGTTTTTTTGTCGTCTACATCCTTTTCCTGTAAATTCCTTTCTAATCATTTTCAACAATTGTGATCAACAATACAGCAATATTGTTCGGATTAGATTGAAATAACTGTGATACAATTCATTGTAAAGCGCTATCATTGTAAATTATTAAACTATATTGCTATTTATATTCTGGGAAGGGAGATCTTTATTGATGCTAACCATACACACCCCGACGAATATTGCTTTGCAGGAAAATGAAGTCTATGTGCGATCAGAAGCAGATAATTTTCAGGATGAATGGCCTGTTCATACGCATAATGGGTATGAGATTCATTATTTTATCCAAGGTGATGCGACCTTTTTAATCGGTGATCGAATCTATAAGCCGTTGCCTGGAGATATGTTTATATTCAGAGGGGGAGTGCCCCACCGGATTAATCCTTCAAGAGAAATCGTATACAAGCGAAGTTTCGTCAATTTTACGGAGTTATGGTTACTGGACATGCTTGCTGTGAGTCAGTTGGAGAATCTGATGTCCATATTCCGGCATCCCAACGGATTGCTGGTGCATTGGTCCCTGGAGGAGCGTGAACACATCACAGGTATATTTAAAGGGATCAAGGAGGAGATGGATGCAGGAAATACAGGGCATAAAACAATGATCAAATTAAGTCTTACCCAATTGTTGCTGCGGATTTACCGGAAAACGACCAGTGAGCAATCCGCAGATCCCATTTTATTCTCTTCCCAGAAGCAGACAAGCGTAAGCCGGGTTCTTCATTATTTAAACCAGAACTACACGGAGAATGTTTCACTGGATGATCTGTCCAAAACACTGCATTTGAATAAATACTATATATGTCATTCTTTCAAAGAGACGACGGGATATACCATAAGCAATTATGTAATACGGAAAAGAGTTGCAGAGGCCAAAAAATTATTACTGTCTACGGATGCACCAATTTTGTCCATATCTGAAACATTAGGCTTCAACACACCTGTATATTTTAGCAGGGCTTTTAAACAGTATGTGGGTGTATCGCCGCAGTTGTTCCGTAAAAATGAATTACTTAACGAAGCCAAAATTCATTAAACCCTTTCAAGGAGATGTTGATATGACGAGAAGAACAACGTTTAAGCTCATCACTAGCCTGGTAATGGCCATGTTACTCATCGTGCTGACTGCTTGCGGTGATTCAGGTACCAATGCTAGTTCGAAACAAGCAACTCTGGATTTCCTGTGGTTCTCTGATGGAAAAGAAGGAGAAGTCATTAAGGAAATCATTAAAGACTATGAGCAGACCAATACCAAGGTGAAGATCAATCTGATCGAAGTTGGCTTCAAGGACATGCAAACCAAATTAAAAACGATGTTATCTGGTGGAAAGCCACCAGCCCTGAGCCGGGTCACGGATACCGGATCATTTGCTAATCAGGCGGTTGATCTGACACCCTACGTGGACAATGCCAGTCAATTCGAAGATCAATTTATCGACTCTCTTAAACCGTACTATGTTATGAATGACAAGCTGGTAGCAGCGCCTATGGATGTCACAGCGAATGGGCTTATTTATAACAAAACCTTATTCGATAAAGCGGGCGTCAAGGTACCTACTTCTCCCGATCAGGTATGGACGTGGGAGGAATATATCGCTGCATTAAAAGAGGTTATGGACATAGGTGGAGCACGATATGGCATGGTATGGGATGTCACTCCGCATCGATGGTCCACTCTTCTGTACCAGAATGGCGGAAGCATCTTAACGGAGGATGGCAGTGCGGCGGCCATTAACAGTGAAGCCGGAATCCGTTCCATGGAGTTGTTCAAGCAACTTCATCAAGATGCAATTATGCCTGAATCGGTATGGCTCGGAGGGGAGAACCCGAACAACCTGTTCCGTTCCGGGACGGTAGCTACCCACTGGGCTGGCAACTGGATGATCAGCAATTACAAGGATATCACCGATTTCGAATGGGGCGTCACCTATATGCCGAAAGGAACACAACGTTCTTCCGTGCCTGGCGGGAAGTTTCTCATGGCTTTCAAAGGCAGTGGTTATGAGCAGGAGGCAGCAGAATTCATTGAATATTTAACGTCCAAAGAAGTGAATTCCAAATATAATCAGGAATCATTGTTTATGAGTCCACGGAAGGACAGCTCCGCATTGAATTATGAATATGGCAAAGAGATGTTTGAAATTTTCTCGGATGAACTGAAGAACAGTTCACCTCTTGCAGCTAATGACTGGTCTAAGCAAACGCTTATATCTAAAATCTCAACAGATTTGAAAAATAATATTATGGACGTGCTGTCAGACAAGGCAACTCCTCAGGAAGCATTGGATCGAACAGCCAAACTGATTAACGAGGCGATTGGCAGTCAATAAACTTAAATTCTTTTAGATAATTCACATAACGGGGGCTTACCGATTCCTGTATAGCCTCCCTTTTGAATGAACGCATAAGGAAGGGGCAAGCAGATGAGTGAAGAACAACGATTAAACAGGAATACGCTGGCAAAACAGAACAGGAAGCTCGTTATTGCTCCTTATCTGTTTATACTTCCCAACCTCCTGATCTTTGGAACGTTTATCGTATTTCCCTCTTTATTGGGTCTCTATTATTCTTTCCATGTCTATGATGGATTGAACCCAATGAAGTTTAACGGGCTGGACAATTATATCAAAATCATAGGGGATCGGGAATTTTGGTCAACCATCGGACGAACGGGGATTTATGCAGCAATTGTTGTCCCGCTAATATATGGAGCAGCATTAGGCATTGCTTTGCTGCTTGCGCGCGAGATTAGGATGCGCGGTTTCTTCAGGGCCGTATTTTATTGGCCGACCATGATTTCTTACATTATCGTAGGTTTAACGTGGAAATGGATTTTTGGAGATTCATTTGGCATCTTGAATCATCTGTTAACCGTGGTTGGTGTGGAACCAGTCGGCTTTCTTACCTCTCCTTTTTGGGCAAATACGGCTGTAATCATCGCAACGGTTTGGTCTCGTGCAGGCTTTTTCATGGTCATTTTTATCGCGGGCTTGCAGGCCATACCTACGGATTATTATGAGGCTGCTCGCTTGGACGGGGCGACGGGAACAAAGGTATTTCGCTATATTACCCTCCCACTTTTGAAGCCTACAAGCTTACTCGTTGTGATGCTGTGCCTGATTGACGCGTTCAAAGCCTTCCCACTTATGTTTGCGCTTACAGGAGGTGGGCCAGGCAAGGAAACCACGTATATTGTTCAATATATTTATGAAATTGGCTTTAACAGGCAGGAGCTTGGGTTAGCCAGCGCCATGTCGGTGATACTGTTTATCCTTATTGGCGGATTCTCGGCTCTGCAATTCCGTCTATCGAAAGGAGGGGCTACGTGATGGTAATGAAACCGATGGTCAAAATCGTCATTTACAGTATGTTAAGTATTGCCGCCGTGGTGTGGCTCCTGCCTGTTCTGTGGGTCGTCATTTCTGCTCTGAAAACGAATAGCGATCTGTACAGCTTTCCTCCGAAATTGTGGCCGGAGCCAGTCACCTTCGAGCATTTCAAGGAGGCATTCAGAAAAGGTAATTTTGGCTTGTATTTTATGAATAGTACGATCGTAACTCTATCCTCAACGCTGCTCCTGTTATTGATTAATTCCATGGCAGGCTTTGCTCTCGCGAAGTACCGTTTCCGCGGAAGCTCGATCATATTAATCGCTTTTATCTCAACACTCATGATTCCGATTGAGGTCATTATGATCCCTATATTCAAGGTGCTGAGTGCACTCGGGATGTATAATAGCCTGCTCGCCATTATTATCCCGCCAGCAGCAACTCCGACAGGTGTGTTCCTTATGCGGCAGTACTTGCTAAGCGTACCTGATGAATTACTGGAAGCTGCCCGGATGGATGGAGCCGGTGAATGGAAAATTTACTGGAGCATTATTCTGCCCATAGCGAAGCCAATTCTGGCCGTGCTTGCGATCTTCTCCTTCATGTGGAGATGGGATGATTTTGTATGGCCGTTAATTGCTATTAGTGATCCATCGAAATATACGATTCAGCTTGCGCTCTCTAATTTTATTGGGGAATACAACGTAGATTGGGGCAGTCTCCTGGCCATGTCCGTCATCACGATGCTTCCGGTACTGATTGTTTTTATGGTTTTCCAGCGTTATTTTGTCAGCGGTATGATTACTTCAGGAATGAAAGGATGAGTTGAATGTCAGATATTACCCGTGACGGGACAGATACCTTGAATTATAAACCTATGAAATTAGGCGACCATCAGGTCATTAATCATTGGATAATCAGCGGCATATATACGAAGCCTGTTGCCTTTGTTCCAACAACCATGGAGGGAGATATCAATGATTGGCTTATCGATGGTTTTGCCATTCATGAGAATCCATGCAGAAAAGAATTTGTAGAACATAGGAGAACACAGCCGGTAAAACGATTTTTTGACCAATGGAGCGAGTTTCCCAGCCCGGGAGACAGCTTCGTTGGAGAAGAGGACGGGATGCCGTGGACACTATATTCTCCCTGGAATAATCCACGGGTGGAGCAATCCGGATTTTGGTTTGTACCGACACATCTGCGCAGCTACGGTGCAACAAGGCTTATTTCTGCGACTGCTCATACCGCCTCTTTGCGGATTAAGACCTATGGCAGTCTGACATTGTGGGTGAATGGGGAAGTAGTAACGGATTTTGCGCCACTCATGCGTAACAAAGAGCAGGAAATCGTTATTGAAGTTGAACTTGTAGCTGGAAACAATGAGATCTATGCCTGCTGGGAGGATCTTGCTGAGCGGGATACCATGTATGCTTTTGCGGTGGAATACCTGGGAGACGAGGAATTGGAAATTTCCCTGCCTATTGCTCCTCATTTGGCGGAGCCTGTAAAATCCGCAGAACAAGCCCTTGAACAGGCTTATTTTCCTTCGGATCTCTTCAGAGGAGAGCAGATTAAGCTCAAGCTGCCGCTTCCCTTGCCGGACATCGTTAGAGAAGTTGATATCCAGTACGGCAATTTCTTTGATGGCACTGAAAACAAGACAATACACATAGCCGAAAAGGAAACGGACCTGGTTCTGGCACACACCAATGAAATTGGTCATCATTACGTATACTTCACGCTGACGATTTCAGTTTCTAACGTCGCATTGACCAAGAAGTTCGGCTGTCAATCCTACGATACTACTTACGATGAAGCTGCTCAGCAAGCTGTGGATATTGCAGCACGCAAATCTCTGGCTCTGCAATGTATTGCTGAGAAGGGCAGTCGTAACATTCATACGGCTATCGCCATGTTAAAAACAAATGGCAATCTGCAAGAAGCGGAGAACATGCTGCTTGAAGGTGTGGAAGGGATCGAGCAACGAAAGGATTGCAGTGACTTCTATCTGGTGGGGCTGTTTCGTCTTTGGAGAGATGAACGAAATAGCGGTCTGTTCAGTGAATTATTCTGGGATCGGGTAAAAGCAAGTATTCTGGGCTATCGATATTGGATTGATGAACCTGGTGATGATGTGATGTGGTTTTTCAGTGAGAACCATGCTCTGTTATTCCATACCAATGAGTTGTTAGCCGGACAACTTTTCGGGGATGAAACGTTCAGCAACAGTGGTGAGTCCGGTGAAGTTCACCGTCAGAAGGCAGAGCAGAGGCTTGCCTTATGGTTTGAACGCTTTATGGATGAAGGATTGGCAGAATGGAATTCAAGTGCATACATTCCCATTGATGCGGTGGGGCTGCTACATATCTATGAATTTGCCCATAATGAGCAGCTCAGGCAGCAAGCTAAAAAGGCAATGGACCTACTTTTCTACTATATTACCGTTCAGATGCATCAAGGCGTCATGTCCACCACGTTTGGTCGCAGCTATGAGAAGGAACTGCTGGGTAGTTATGCAGCGGGAACGACTTCCATGTGCTGGATCGGTTATGGCATCGGCAATGTAAACAATTATTCAATCAGCAATGTTGCTTTGAGTTTATCAGATTACATTCCTCCGGCAGCATATCAGGAGCATCTGTTGCTTGGGGAAAATCAGCAATTGTTGTTCGCCAATGAGCAGGGCAAGGGAGGTTACGCCAAGCTCTATCATCATCGGACAGAGGAATATGCTTTATCCTCCATCATTCGCTTTCGTCCAGGCAAGCCAGGTTATCAGGAGCATGTTAACCATCTGTCTCTGTCCCCTGAAGCGCAGATATGGGTGAATCATCCAGCAGAAATCTACAAGCATGGGGATGGACGGCCTTGCTTCTGGGCTGGAAACGGGATATTGCCTGACGTGGTTCAGCATGAGGGGATCGCGCTGATGATGTTTGATATCCCGGCAGATCAGACTGCGGATTGGACACATGCTTATTTTCCTGCGAGCTTTTTCACAGAGTGGGTGCAGCATGAGAACTGGTATTTTGCCCGTCTGAATAAAGGGTATGTGGCCCTATATGCGGCCAATGGGACGAGTATGGAGTCTAATGGAGTGACAAGAGAGCGTGAGCTTATTTCTCCCGGATTGCGTAACGCCTGGATCATCAGAGCAGGAAACGAACTGCAATTCGGATCATTTAGCCATTTTATAGATCAAGTTCGATCCTCCAGCCCGCAATTCGACCGTACTTCTCTTACGCTCAGCCTGACCGACTCGGTATACGGTTCCATTCAGTGGGGCATGAACAAGCCTTTTCTGATTCAGGGAGAGGAAATTGTACATGACGAATACGGCGTAAGGGGACGGTTACAGTTACAGGACATCAAACGTTGAATGAGGAGCAATAAAATCTAGGGAGTGAAAGCAATCATGCCGAATCAAGAGGTGCTTCTGGAGAAAATAAGCAGGGTATCCGATGCGATGAAATCGATGAAAAATACAAGCATCAACGAACAGTTTCCCATTGGACTAATCGACATCCACCTATGGGAATGGCCGCAAGGTGTCGGCCTTTATGGTCTACTTCAGTTCCATGAAGCAACGAAGGATGCCGAGGCGCTGGAATTTCTCGAATCATGGTACAATGCAAGGCTGTTGGAAGGGTTGCCAGAAAAAAATGTGAATACTTGTGCTCCGCTGCTTACGTTGATTTCACTATGCGAACTGACTGGAAACAGGGAATATGAACGTGTCTGTGAAGAATGGAGCAGCTGGATTATGGACGAACTGCTACGAACCGGAGATGGTGCGTTCCAGCATATGATCACAGGAGATGCCAATGACGGCCAGATTCTGATTGATACCCTGTTTATGACGGTATTATTTCTGGCCAAAGCTGGGGTATATTTTAAGAAAACAGCCTATGTGGAGGAAGCCAAGCGGCAATTCCTGGTGCATATTAAATACCTGTACAATAAACAAACCGGCCTGTTCTATCACGGCTGGGATTTCAACGAAAATCATAACTATGGTGCTGTTCATTGGGGAAGAGGCAATGCATGGTATACGGCGGGCGTTGTGGATTTTCTTAATATCATTCCCATTGAAGATGGGCTGAAGGCCTATCTGTTGGATACAGCGACCGCTCAAGTTAGATCGCTTAGCAAGCTTCAGAGTGAGGATGGAATGTGGCACACCGTGCTGGATGACCCGACCTCTTACCAAGAAACCTCGGCAACGGCAGCGATTGGATATGGCATTCTCAAGGGGATCCGGTACGGATATCTGGACGAGTCCTATCGCGATAGCGGTACGAGAGCACTTGAAGCAGTGCTGCGGCAAATTGATGATCACGGAGTTGTACAGCAGGTGTCCTACGGAACTCCTGTGGGGCAGGATGCTCAGTTTTATAAAGAAATACCGATTAGCCCAATGGGTTATGGACAAGCACTTACGTTGTTTATTCTGATTGAGGGTTTGCGGGTTCCAACCGCGGTATAGAATAAGGCGGACGTGTGTGGAGGATGGGGGGATACAGTTTCCTGTATCCTCCTTTTGGTTTGGAATTCAATTCCATGAACAGGATGTAGAAAAAGAGGCAGCCTCCTGTATGATTTGCAGACACTGTCTGCTGGTAACTTTAATTGGTTAACGAGTTGGCTCCGCATATGCCCGAATCTCGATTAATTCGGCATAACTGCTGCCATTGGTGGCATCAATCATGATTCTCAGAGCCTGAACTGACACAGGCACATCCAGGGAATGAATGACTTTTCTTTTGCGGTTTTCCGTTACATTTACAATCTCGATCCATTCCCCAGACCCGCTCCATACCTCCACCCGATAATCACGCACAAGTTCAGGCATCACACGGAATGCAGTCTGATGGTGATGCAAATTAACCAGATCCTCGTTGACATCATCATTAAACGTCAGGTGAAGTTCAGCCAAAGTTTGTGGCTCTTCCCATGTCAATTGCACCCATTCCGGCTTGCCAGACTGCATCGGCTGCGACATCCACTGCTGTGGCCCACCGTAAGGGCGATGATAACCGTTGATCGTGTTGTCTGCTGAATAGGCAGAAGTCTCAGCGAGGGGACGACAGCAGAAGGGCTGACGTGCCAACCCTTGCATGGACCACAAGACAACAGGCTGATCCGTGGCGTGATCCTCCAGATTTTTGGACACGTGGTTTTCTTCTGTTTTGAAGAAGATCAGCATCCCGCTGTGTGCTTCTGTCGAATGGTAGAGTGAGACGGCTTTATTGGAGCGGATGATTATAAAAGCATTCTGCGGTTCTTCCGGTCGCCATTCGAGCGGAAGCTTCACCCACTGCCTAGCCCCGGTTGTAACGTTAACAGTCGCCGTAACTTGTAACGAATGCGGGACATAGTTCTCCTTACGCCCCGTATCCCACAGCTCTACCGTCAGCGCGGTATCGCTGGATGCATCCAGCAGCAGCTCCAGGCCGCTGAGCAGTGGATGCACAGGCAGCAGCAGGGCAACATCCGTACCCAGCGGGTACGTCTCGCCAGGCTGCTCCAGAGCGATGCCCGTCAGCGTGCTGGAGGCTGTAGCCTTGGCACGCCGGGCCAGATCCAGCTCATCGTGGCTACGCACCCCGATGATGGAAGCGTCCTGCCGCAGCAACGTCTGCTGCAGCGCCGCAAGATGCCTCGCGTGCAGCTCGCGCGGCGACACCCCCATGGCCGCGCAGAGCGCTGCGCCCGTACCCGCGGCTTCGCCGATGACCGCGCATGTGGCCATGACGCGGGTCGTGCCGAAGGCGACATGTGATGCACTGATGTCGCGCCCGGCCATGAGCATATTCCGCACATTGGCGGAATATAACGAGCGGAACGGCACGTGATATACGCCGTCGGCATGCATATGCTTCGAGCCGCTCGCTTCGGCGTACATGCCCTGCGGGGGATGCAGGTCGATGGACCAGCCGCCAAAGGCAACGGCATCCGGGAACTCCCGCTGGCTAATGATATCGTTCTGGGTGAGCACATAGTCACCCGTGAAGCGGCGGTACTCCCTTTTGCCAGGCAGCGAACCAATCCACTCCAGCGTCATATGATCGGCATCAAACTTGCCGGAGTTCTTGATATAGTCCCAGATCCCGTAGATTACGGACCACAGCTCATCACGGATCAGTTCATTGTCATGAACCGTGTCATGTTCACCGCCCCATTCAATCCACCAATAATGACAACCGGAATCCCCGCTGCGAATGACCCGGCGAATCGGAATACTCGTCTGTGTGATATCCTTGGCAAAAGAAGGCGGGATATAGCGGACGGGGGTACCCGTATCCTTGGTATAAAAGAGCAGTGTACTGCCCAGCGTGATCTGGTCGGCCACCTCCGGTGCCCATTCTTCACCATATTCGCTGCGGGCTTCCCGGCCGAGTGCAAACTTGGCACCTGCCAGAAAACCAACCAGTCCATCACCTGTACAGTCCAGATAGATCTGACTCTCGAATCGGATTTTGCGCTCAGAGCCCATCATCCACCCGGTAACAGAGGTGATCATACGTTCTTCGCCATCTCCAGTGGCCTCAACTTCATGGACATCCGTGTTCAGGTACAGGCTGATGTTGGATTCAGCTCGAACGGCTTCCAGAATGACCAAGTCCCAGAGATAAGGATTGCCCTCCGGATTACGATACTGATTCTCTACAAACAGTTCCCCCATGATGCCAGTCTCGCGGGCGTAGCGGTTAATCCCGTGGGCGGTAGCCCCGCAGACCCACACACGTACTTCACTGCTGGAATTACCACCGAGTACAGGACGATTCTGCACCAGAGCGACCTGTTGGCCCAGCCGGGCAGCAGATATGGCAGCGCATACGCCAGCAAGCCCGCCCCCGATAACGGTGATATCCGGTTTAACGAGTTCATGTTTCATACAAACACCTCTCTCATTGAATATGGATAAGCCTAAGCTCAGATTTTTTATTTCATATCTATAATTTCATAATAGTTCTATATATTTACTTTTCAAATACACTATATTATCATCGAGCATATACTTTATTTCATAACAAAGGCAGGTGTGTCATGGAGCTTCTTAATCACATCTACTGGAAGAAGAAAGCTGAATTTGCTCTGGCAGAAGATATCTACGATGCTTGGGTGGTCTTTGCCGTGGAGGAGGGCGTATTTCGTTACGAGATTGATGGACAGACCGGAGAGGCGGGTTTTGCTGATCTGGTGTTGTGCCCACCCCACGTTCCTTTTCGCAGAGAGACGGCAACCCCGCTGACATTTCACTATATGCTGTTCCGTTGTAACTCCGCAGATGCTGAGAACCTCCTGCCGCCAATCGGAAGATCCCTCATTAATGATACGAAGCGTCTGGCTTCTACCTATGCCTATCTGCGTCTGGCGAGCGAGGACAACGATGAGGCTACAAGAGGATGGAAAACCCATCTGATGATAGATTTGTGGCGACTGTACCAATGGGAGCGCAGACAGAGCAGACTAATGGAAACGAAGTTCACGGAGGATGCCCTCATGGCTGAAGCGGCAGTGTTGTTGGAGGAGTGGGCCGGAGAGGCAGTAAGTCTTCGAACGTTGGCGGAACATCTGGCGTTGAGTCCGGTCCAGCTTACCCGAAGGTTTCGGGAGGCCTTTCAAGAGACACCATCTGATTATTTGAAAGCGATTCGTCTCAAAAAAGCAAAAGCCTTGCTGGCAGATAGCCGCCTGACCCTTACACAGATTGCCGAGAGATGTGGATATGAGAACGGTTTTTATCTGAGCCGTGTATTTTCGTCCACCATAGGAATCAGCCCCTCGGAATATCGGAGACGACATCAAGTGTAAGGTAAAAGTCCCATCCAACCAAGCAACCACCATTCATTCATCCATTCATTCAATCGAACTATCAATCCATCAATTTTTTTCGAACACCAATAGAACAGATCTGTGCATCTCACAGGGATGCAGGCAACGAATATCACAAATCCATGCAAATCAATCAACTGCGGCTGTAAATGGCAGGGTGGTGCTATAATGGGGTCATTAATTGCAGGGGAGCGAGCCAAAGGAATGAAGAAGCCACATTGGAAGAGTTGGTTGCCACAGCGGCTCAGGTACCGCCTGTTCGGTGCGTTTGTAGTGCTGATTCTCTTGCCGTTCAGTGCATTAAATGTCTACAATTATCAGCAGATTGAATCGTTGGTGGAGCAGAAAATCAGTGAGCAGAGTCATGAGCAGCTTGTCCAGATGTACCGATCACTGGAGGACCAGATGAGCATTGCCTTCAAAACGCTCATTTTTCTGGAACAGGATTCCGCGGTAAGAAGTGTGTTAACCTCCCCGGACAGTCGTACGCCCCTTGAGAACAAGTCACTGGTGGAAGAAAAGTTCAAAATGATCAACAACAGCTTTTTTCTATATAATCCTTCGGTGTACTTTACCTTGCTGGATTTTTATGATAGCGTTTACACTTCGTATTTGCCGAAAGAAGCACTGACTTATGGCCCCTATCTGGAACAATTCCGTGATCGGCTGGGGGAGATAACCATTCCACAAGGCGGTGCGAAGTCACAACCGATTCAACCGGAAGAACTCTTCTATCGCTGGGATGCACGGGATACCAATCCTGTGCTCAGGGAGTTATCCTCCAGCCCGTATCTGTTGTCGCTGTATGCCTACATGAAGGATAGCGGCGGCAAGCGATATGGATTGGCACGAATTAGCATCGATTATTCCTACTGGTTCCAAACCATGCTGAAGGATTCACAGAGCAACCAGGAGTATTACCTTATTACAGGTAGTGGAGAGACCATAGCCAGTTCATCCAAAACAGCGTCGCTTTCCCCGGACGTTACGCGTGAAATAGCTCTTCATCCGGCACAGGCTTATCTGACCGATCCAGCCTCGGATACGTTAATTAACTACGTGTACATCGAGTCACTGGATTGGTATATGGTGAATCGCATTCCGCTTTCCATTCTGTTTACAGAGATATCCGAGCTTAAACAGCGTTACTTTCTGACCTTTTTTGGTTTCACAGGCGCATTTGTAGTGATGGCTTTTATGATTTCGGCAACGTTTACGCGCCCTTTGTCGCACTTACAGAATAAGATGAAGGAAGTTGTACGCAAAAACCTCAAGATTCGTATTCCCGAAGGCCGCAGCCGTGGGGAAGTACTGGAACTGACACGTACGTTTAATACGATGCTGGATGATGCCAATCAGATGATTAACCGACTCAAGGCGGAGGAACGCCAGAAGGAAGCGGTACATTTTCATATGCTCCTGGCCCAGATGAATCCGCACTTTCTCCTGAATACATTGAATACAATGAAATGGAGTGCGATCCGCAGCGGGAATGAGGAGATCTCCGAGATGTGTGTTTCCTTGGGCAAACTTCTGGAGGTCAGCCTGAACTCACAGGTCGAATTGGTATACCTGAAGGATGAGATCGAGTTGGTTCAGGCCTACCTTCATATCCAGCGGATTCGATACCGCGATAGTTTTGAGGTCACTTGTGAATTTGACGATACACTGGAATATGCGTTGGTGCCCAAGCTGAGTTTGCAGCCACTGGTGGAAAATGCCATTCACCACGGTGTGGGGCCACTGGAACAGCTTGGTCAGATCCACATCGGAATTTATAGGCAAGACACAGGCATGTTGATGCTGGAGGTAGCAGACAACGGAGTTGGAGTGGTGGAATCCCGGCGTCAGCAGACGACTCGCACGCGTCCGGGAATTGGTCTGTCCAACCTCAGGGAACGATTGCTGTTATTGTTCAAAGGCCAAAGTAAACTTGAAGTGATCGATACCGAGCCAGGGACATTAGTGAGGTTCAGCATTCCTTTTTTATTGTCAACGCCTTACGTACAGAAGCGATCAGACTAGCGGACTGGAGAGGGGAATCTGGCATGTGGAAGGTATTGCTTGTAGAAGATGAGGTGTTTGTACGCGAGTCGGTGCGAGAGATTATTTCCTGGGAGGAGCTGGGCTTCACGGTCATCGGAGAATGCGGTAACGGGACCGAAGCGCTGGCGATGATCTTACAGGATACACCCGATCTCGTGCTGACCGATATTGTCATGCCAGGCATGGACGGTCTGGAATTACTCAGGCAGACTCGTCAGGCCGGGTTGAAAACCAAATTTGTCATGCTCACCTGCATGGGGGAGTTCGAATATGTACGTCAAGCGATGGAATACGGAGCTTCGAATTATATTCTAAAGCTGTCGATGAGTGTGAATTCACTGCGTGATACACTCCGCAAAGTAAGTGCGGAACTGGGAGCATCGGCTGAAGCCCGCACAGAGACAGCGCATCATGAAGTGGCATCGTCCACACCGGTTCTCACGTTATCGCCTGCTTCGTCTAATTCCCTTACCGTCTCTTCCTCACCGCCGTCTGAGACGGACCTTCCGTTCACACCTGTTCGTGAGCCGGTTGTGAAACATCCGGAAATTAGCAAAATAATTGAGTATATCGGACAGCATTACGATCAGGACATTACCGTCAAATCCATGTCACGGTATGTGATGATGGGCGAGAATTATGTGAGTGCTTTGTTCAAAAAGAAAACCGGTCATACCCTGATTCATTACCTGCATGGGGTACGGATGGAGAAAGCAGCTGAATACTTGCGCGAGACGGATCTTCCCGTACAGGAGATTGGTTACCGGGTAGGGTTCGGAAGCGATAATTATTTTATCAAAATATTCAAACGTTGGACCGGTTGCACGCCCAGCCAGTACCGCCACCGCTCGTGACTGACAGGATGAGTAGAAGGAATATGTGTACCCGAGTGTTTAGACAAGGAAGGGTAAATCCGTATTTTTGTTCAATTCGGATCATGGATATGTATCTTATGAACCCAGCAAGGTCCCTGCTACGATGTAACGGAAGGTACACTTCAATTCAGGGAGGTCATGTGACCAGATGAGAATCAGAAAAGGATTAACAGGGTTAATCGTAGGTGCGCTGATGCTGGGCTTGCTTGCCGGCTGTGTTGGTAAAAATGAGACGAACGGTGGAGATAACGGAGGTGGAGCGGCAGCGGGAAAAGTGAAGCTCACCATGTGGGGCGCGGTGCCGCCCGAGAATGGTCCGCAGGAAGTCGTGGATACCTGGAATGCGGAGCATCCGGATATTCAGGTGGAGTATGTGCGGTTTGTGAATGATGATGATGGCAACCTGAAGCTGGATACAGCGCTGTCCACCGGTCAGAACGTTGACCTGTATGTCAACTATACCCTCACCAATCTGGATAAACGCATTAAAGGCGGGACCGCACTGGATCTGGGTGAGTTCACCGACTACAACATTGATGAGAAAATGGGTGAAGATGCGGCTTCCTGGAAAGTGGACGGAAAATATTACGGGATGCCGACCAAGAAAAACGCTGCCTTCTTCGCCTTAAACATGAAAGCGCTTGATCAGGCGGGGCTGAGCGTACCAACAGCCTGGACTTGGGATGAAGCCCGTGAGTATGCACTCAAGTTGAAAGATGCTGGCTTCAAGTATGGATTGGTGCAGCATACCGCTTCCTATGTGGACCCGCTCGATTCCGTTCTGGTGAAGAACGGTTATGTTAAGGCAGACGGAACTTCCAACCTCGACGATCCCCTCGTTACCAAATGGTTGGAGACGTTGAACGGAATGATGAAGGAGGATGCAACCACCCCACCACTTGGTGAGCAGCTCACTTCCAAAATGCCGGTGGAGAACATGTTCCTTGCCGGTGAGTCTGCCATGATTAATATCGGCGAATGGCTGATCCGCACTTCGAACAACATGACCGAGTTCCCTCGGGATTGGAAAATCGCCTTTGCCCCTGTACCGAGACTGGCTGCACAGGAAGCAGATATGGTGAAGAGTGGGGGACTGGGTGACTTTATTGCCATCAATTCCAAGTCGAAAAATAAAGAAGCTGCATGGGAGTTCCTGAAATGGTACGCCGATGGGGGAATGATGCCGATGGCTGCTGGTGGACGTTTGCCTTCCTCGAATGCGGTCGATCAACAGACGGCTATTGATCATCTGCTTGGCGATTATGCCGATTCTTATGACAAAGAGTCACTGGAATTTGTGTTGTACGGTGATAAGACACCTACGTTTGTCCGCAGTATTGCGCAAGAAGTGGTCGATCTGCGTGCACAGGAGTATGAAAAGTTCTTCCTTGGGAACCAGACTGCCGAAGTTACGGTACAGAACATGGTCAAACGTCATAATGACTGGCTGAAGCAGAATCAATAGAATGCAAAAGTGTTGAGTCGTAAGACCGTCCCTATCGGGGCGGTTTTTTTTCTATATAAGTAATAGAACAATTCCATGTTATTATCCTTCCGAAAGTCACTGCCAAAATACATATATCTGTGATATCAGGAACGGGGTTATGTTCCTTAAATGTTAGAGGACATCTTGTTATGCTTAATTCCAGAACAGATGTTAAGGAGTGGGGGAGCATATGCATAAATCCTGGATGAAACGGCAGAGCAGGCTCGGGTATCTGTTTATTGGACCCAATATGATTGGCGTGCTGTTGTTTTTTATTATACCGGCTGTCTATTCGTTCTATCTCATGTTCACGGATTACAAATTCATGAGCCAGGAAACGAATTTTGTGGGGTTGGACAATATCCGCCGAATGATGAATGATGATCTGTTTGGGGTGGCTCTTCGAAATACATTTGTATTTTTGTTGGCGGTTCCCATATCGATGGGATTGGCGTTTATTGTGGCGGTGGCGCTGAACAAGTCGGTGTACTGGCAAAAAACGCTGCGTGCCCTCTATTTCATGCCCTATATTACCAGCGGTGTTGCCATCGCCTTTGTTTGGATGCTGCTGTTCCAGCCAACGTCGGGGCCGATCAACGGTTTTTTGCGGGGAATCGGTATTACGAGTCCACCGGGATGGTTATCAACAACCGAATGGTCCATGTACGCAATTGATATCATCTGGATCTGGTTCATGCTGGGTTACAACATGATTATTTATCTGGCAGCTTTGCAGGAAATCCCGGAGGAATTGGTTGAGGCTGCACGAATTGATGGAGCCCGCCCCTGGCAGACGATACGCCAAGTAATCTGGCCGCTTGTAAGCCCGACTACCTTTTTGCTGCTGATTACAGGGCTGATTATGACCATCAAAAATTTTGGTATTATTCAGGCCATAACTCAGGGTGGGCCGGGGAACAGTACAACCGTACTGTCACTTTTTATCTACCAGAACGCCTTCCGGTATTACGAGATGGGATACGCTGCTGCCATTAGCTGGGCGCTCTTTGCCATCATCATGATCTTCACTGTATTGCAGTGGCTTGGTCAGAAACGTTGGGTTCACTATTAAGGAGGGGGGGATCGTAATGGAGAAATTAAATGCTGCGAACGTGAAGCCTATAGTTCCGCAATCACCTCAAGTTAAAGTCCGCAGGGAGTCTATGACCCAGATTCGGAAGATCATACTGACTTTACTGATGTCCGGATTTGCTTTGCTGATGATTATGCCGTTTATCTGGATGATCAGCACGTCGTTCAAATCTCCTGCGGACGTCTTCACCTATCCGATCCAGTGGATACCCTCCAGCCTGAACTGGGAGCATCATATCAAGGTGTGGAGTGGGGCGAATACCTTTGCGACGTATTATCTGAACTCGTTGAAAATATCGCTAATTAGCACGATTGGAGCTGTATTTCTTTCGGCGTTTGCAGCCTATGGCTTTGCGAGGATTCAATTCAAAGGTCGGGAGACACTGTTCCTGATTTATCTGTCGATGATGATGGTGCCGCCGCAGGTGCTCTTTGTGCCCAAGTTTCTGATGTTTGAATGGGTCGGCATATATAATACACATTGGGCTTTGATATTGCCCGGAATGTTCACGATCTTTGGGGTGTTTATGCTGCGACAGTTCTTCCTGTCGGTGCCTTCAGAGATTTCGGAAGCGGCGTTCATCGACGGTGCCGGTCACCTGCGCATATTCTTCAGGCTTGTTCTGCCCTTGGCGAAGCCGGCGCTGGCTACCCTGGCGATCATTGATTTCTCATGGCACTGGAATGATTATGAGAATGCGCTTGTGTTCCTGATCGACAAAGACCTGTACACCGTGCCGCTTGGACTGCAGAACTTTATTCTGGAGAACAATGTCGACTACAACGGCATGATGGCCGCTGCCACAGCTGGCATTATTCCAATGATCATCGTCTTTCTGGTGGGTCAGCATTATATCATCCAGGGCGTGGCCGGAAGTGCTGTGAAAGGCTGAAGCTGTGATCACTGCCTCCCATAATATTACCCTTTTGCTGAACGAGGAAATTTTGGCGGCAGAAGGGTTTTCTGTTGAAAAGCAGAATTAATCCATGATCTGAGTTTATCCATTGGAGGCGATTTTCTTGGAGATGAAAGTTGTTACTTTGCCTGCTTTTCACGTTGTAGGATATTTAATCGAAGCGACTGTAGAAGAATTCGAATCCGGGCTGGGCAAAAGCCACTACCATAAGCTAGTTGAGAGAAAGAAGGAAATTCAACATCGAAAAAATGACAATGTCATGTTGATGCAGATGTATCCGATGAATGAGGATTTTAACGCGAAGGTCGATAAGTTCACACATCTGATAGGATATGCAGTAACCAGTTTGGAGAACGTTCCATCCGAGATGATAAGTCATGACGTCCCTGACAGCCAGTATGTGACGTGCACCCATCGAGGGATCGAGTCAGAGATTGGTGATACATATGATTATATATACGGACAGTGGTTTGATGAGACGGGACATGAACCGAAGTTTTATGACTTTGAAATTTGGGATGAGCGTTATCAACCGGAAAGTGTCAGCAATGAGATTGATATATATGTAGCTTTGCAATCATAATCTCGGCAATCTTTCCGCAATACAATAGGGCTAACTTCGTATATAATATAAAATCATATGATGCTGTATGACTACATAACTATCGCGAGGTGCACTAGACTTATGCCAACCATCTACGACTTTACCGTAACCCGAACCAGTGGAGAGCGATTCCCGCTCTATCAATATGAAGGAAAACCTGTGCTCATCGTAAACACGGCAAGCAAATGTAAATATACACATCAGTTTGATGACATGCAGAAGCTGTACGATGAGTACAAGGATCAAGGACTTCAGATCATTGGTTTCCCGTGCAACCAGTTTGCCGAGCAGGAGCCTGGAAGCAGTTCGGAAGCGGAATCCTTCTGTCAAATTAACTATGGTGTGAAATTTCCGATGTTCTCCAAACTGGATGTGAATGGAGAAGCGGCGCACCCGCTCTATGACTTTTTGAAAAGATCTGGACCTTTTGCCGGCTTTGATGAAACGGATATACAGGCCAAATTATTGAAATTGATGGTGGCTGATAAAGCACCAGAATGGTTACACGGCGATGCAATTAAATGGAATTTTACAAAATTCCTGATTGATGCAGAGGGTCATGTAGTCAGACGTTTCGAACCGATCGACTCCATCGACGAAATTCAGGAGAGTATTAAGCAGCTTCTATAATTTCACTTTCATATATCCTACAGGGGCATGACACGAATCGTTCCCTCTTCCGAACAGGAGGTGCATGAATGTGCCGAGCATGATGCAATTTAGTGCTTCACTGGAGTATAGTTACCGTTCCACCAGTACGTTTGATCCGGGCAAGTCAGATGGATTTCATTCACATCCACATTATGAGATTTATTATTTTCATGAGGGAGAATGTACGTATATTATAGGAGACCGGGTATACAACCTGGAGCCAGGTGATCTGGTGTTAATGCATGGCTTGACTCTTCATCGACCACATCCGAAGCCCGGCAGTACTTATGAGCGAAGCACATTGCATTTTGATCCATCTGCCATTCGCAGCAGTCTGCATCCGGACCGTTTGGTTGAGGTGCTCAGGCCATTCGAAGAACTCCGAAATTGTCGGGTCAACCTGACGGGAGATAGTCGCTCCGAGTTCGAAGCTTTATTGCAAGACCTTCATCGGCTGTCTCAAAGTGAGAGCACTTTCAGACAGGAGCGCATGAATGTGAGATTGTGTGATCTCTTGTATTTTGTAGCAGAGATCTGCCAGGGCGATGTCGAAGAACAACTTCCTTCATCGGAGAAGGAGCGGCATATCCAGCATATTATTCGTTATGTGGATACCCATTATATGAAGGATATTGGTCTGGATGATTTGGCACTGGAATTACATCTATCCAAGCCATATCTGGCAGGCATGTTTAAGGAAATGACAGGTTTGACGATATTCAAATACCTGTATGACCGTCGCATTAATCAGGCAAAGCTTTTGTTTCAGTTCCAACCGGAGATCACCGTGACAGAAGCAAGCCGCTTGTCCGGCTTCAAACGCCTTTCCCATTTTAGTCGGATGTTCAAACAAAGTGTGGGATGTTCGCCGGATCTGTATCGTACCCAATTGCATCGCCAATCATAGTCCTCTGTGAGCTGACCAGCTTGTCTGGTTGGCTTTTTTTGTTGATTTTCGTTCGAGCAATGTCTTTCGTTGTGTTTAGAGGGCGTGCATAAAAGGTAAAGAAAGGTAATGAACCCAGAGGAGGCGATTATGAATGAAACAGCGCACACCGGATCAGAATAACAGCGATACCCGTCAGGATCAATCCCGTGACAATCCCGAACAATATAAGACAGAGCATGAAAGTCTGCTTGACCAATATGAAGAAGAACAGACTGTAGATCCAATTCCGATGGAAGATCTGAATATGGAGGCTCAGGAAGAGAAGAATAAGGATCAGACGAAAAGCAACTCGTCTACCGAAGAGAAATATCGGGCGGATTATCGCAAAAAGGCGAGCGAGTGAAGGTTAATCCCGATGGCTGATTTGAAATACTGATTTGAGCAAAAAAGTGTCGTTTATTGTCGAAAGTATATTTAGTGAAAATAAAATAGTTTGTTGACTAATGTATGTTACTATATTATAGTTACTATGTTGGCAAATGAATAAAAAATTTGGGAGGCGAATAAGAATGACTACTTTTTTTGATGCGTTGAAAAACAGAAGATCTTATTACGGAATTAGCAAGGAATCTACAATTTCGGATGCTAAAATCCAGGAAATCGTAGAAGAAGCGGTGAAATATACACCAACTGCTTTTAACTCTCAAACATCCCGTGCTGTTGTATTGCTTGGTGAACAACATGATAAATTGTGGAATCACACTGAAGAAATTTTGCGTGAAGTGGTAGGTAATGAAGAAGCCTTCAAATCCACAGCAGAGAAAATGACTGGATTCCGCAGCGGATATGGTACGGTTCTCTTCTTTGAAGATAACAATGTGATCGCACAGCTTCAACAAAATTTTGCAGCTTATGCAGATAACTTCCCGATCTGGTCTAACCAATCCAATGGTATGTTGCAACTGGTCATCTGGACTGCTCTGGAACAAGAAGGTCTGGGTGCATCTTTGCAGCACTACAATCCGTTGATTGACGAAAAAGTGAAGCAAGAATGGAACATTCCTGAGAACTGGAGATTGGTTGCTCAGATGCCATTTGGTAAACCAACGGCAACACCGGGTGAGAAAGAATTCCAACCAATTGAAGAGCGCGTAAAAGTACACAAATAAATCAATTTCATAATACCTTTAGCTGCTTCAATCAAGGCTAGATATGGATCAAAACGTTTCAATTTGTCTATATCTAGTTACATAAATTCATTTTAATGAGTTATGAAATTGATTTAAGTAAGCTTCGCATTTCCCAACATTTAACCACATACGGCCTCGCTTCAATTTGATACGATAATAGTTGATCGTAATCCAATGAAGCGAGGCTTTTTGATGTGAATAATAGATTAATAGACATAACGAACCAACGTGTGTGGAAGATAGCTTTATGCGGGTTATTAACATTTGGGTCGGTGGCTGGATACAGTTCTGCCGTTCAGGCTGCAACCGTGCAGCAACAGTTTCAGGATACGCGTACGAGTTATGCGAAGGATGCCATTACACATCTGGTGGCCAAAGGTATTGCTGCCGGTACGTCAAAGACTACGTTTGAGCCAAAGAAAGCCGTTACTCGTGCAGAGTTTGCGACGTTTGCGGTTAGATTGTTAGGTTTGAAGCCCGTAAAAAATAATATTAATCCCTACCAGGATATAAGCATGAATGCCTGGTATTACGGCAACGTTGCCGCCATGACAAATCTTTTTATTCTGGAGGGTAAAGGTCAGGGAACGTTCCAGCCTAATGCTTCCATTACCCGTGAAGAAGCGGCAGCTCTTCTTGTTCGAATGTTGAAACAGCAACCCGTAGAGACGTCACTCTTATCTTCAACGTATTTCGACTCAGCGGAGATCTCGGAATGGGCACGTCCATATGTGCAGACGGTATATCAACTTGGATTGATGAAGGGAAGCGGAGGCATGTTCCGACCGCATGACCAGGTAACGCGAGAAGAAGCAGCCGTCATGCTTGATGCCATTTTACAAAAGAAAACATGGTCTGAGCAGTTACAACGTGGCGATGAACTCGGCGTTCAGTTGGGGTGGCAATATAACTCCACTACCGCTGAATTCAAGAAGCAAGTGGAACAGTCTGAAGTGAATACGCTCGTCCCGCGCTGGTTTTTCCTGAACAGCAGTATGAAAGTAACGGATCACGCGGACCCTGCATTGATCTCCTGGGCATCCGCCACAGACAGGCAGTTATGGCCGTTGCTTGGGAATCGTTCCGATTCGGCACTTACACATCAAATGTTATCCAGCTCAGCCAACCGAGCGGCAGTGATCTCACAGGTAGCTGCTTATGTCAAAACCTATAAACTGGACGGCATTAATGTGGACTTCGAGAATGTTGATCCTGCGGATCGTGAAGGGTTGACGGCATTTGTCACCTCCTTGACGGCTACGTTACACGCACTGGGTGCAGTTGTGTCTGTGGATGTATCACCAGACCTGGGTACAGATTGGACGGATGCATTTGATTATGCCAAACTGGGCGCTGTGTCGGATTATATGGTGCTGATGGGATACGAGGAACACTGGAACGGTGATCCGAAAGCAGGATCAGTGGCGTCTCTTCCATGGGTGGAAAAGGCTTTGGATACCATGCTCTCAGAGGTGGTACGTGCCAAAACCATTTTGGCCCTTCCGCTATATACACGAGACTGGTCTTCAGTGAATCCAGCAACCAGTTCTTGGGACATTACACTGGCAGACCAGGGAACTCGTGCCCATGCTACGGGGTCTGTAAGACGATGGGATGCAAGTCTGGTTCAATATATTATTGGTTACAACAGTAACGGTATCCCAAGATATATATGGGCAGAGGATAGTCGTTCTTTATCGGCCAAAGTGTTGATGAGTGAGCAACGGCAGATTGCCGGACTGGCTTACTGGTATATGGGCGGCGAAACAGCAGATGTATGGAACGCCATTTCGAATGCTTCGCGATTTGAATCATATAACTTCTAACTAATATGAATAGGATAGACTCAAACGAACCGGGATACTACCGGATGGTTTGGGTCTGTTTGTTTTGGTATAAGATAAGCAATATGAGGAATCGTTTAAGCTTGGCTAAACGGTTTAATGTATATAAGGACAAAATATAGATATATTGAACTAAACATTTACACAAAACGGAGAGGACAGAACGAACCTGAAGAAGCGAAGCGTTCGCCTTTATCACCGGATTTAACCTTTGTAAAAGATATAAAAAAAATCTGGGGATAACAGCGATCGGAAGGTTGTTCTGTCATCGGAGTGTGCGGTGTAAATACTTGTTAGTTCAATATATATAGTTCAGGAGGAGAAGGAGCATGCGAGAGGTTGATTGCATAATCGTAGGTGGAGGGCTCGCAGGGCTTCAGGCAGCCATTCAGCTTGGACGTTATTCAGCTCATCAGGTGTTGGTCATCGACGCGGGAGAAGGCAGATCAACGTTATGCCGGACTTATCATAATATCCTCGGTTTCCCCGATGGGGTATCCGGTGAAGAGCTCAGAGCCCGGGGCAGGATGCAGGCAGAGCGGACGGGTGTATCTTTTGAGAAAGACCGTATTGTTAAAGCGGGCCGTCATGGAGAGAAGATTCAATTGTTCGGTACTTCAGGAACTGAATACAGGAGCAAAACCGTGTTATTGGCAACAGGGCTTTCAGATAGAGTGCCGGATATTCCGGGATTAACCCCAACACTGGGCCGAACAGTTTATGTCTGCCCTGATTGCGATGGTTATGAGATTCAGGATCAACGTACGGTACTCTTGGGATCTGGCGAAGCAGGTGCCAATATGGCGATGATTTTAATTCAGCGTACGAATGATCTTTTATATATCAATCATGAGCAGGCCCCCATATCTGCAGAGCTTCATCGCAGCATGAAAGAGGCGGGAGTTCGTTATCTGGAAGCGGCTGTTCAGGAAGTACAACAGATTGAGGATGGTCATATCACCGGTGTTCTGACCGAAGATGGACAGATTTTCGAGTCGGAGCGTGGATTTATCGCATTTGGAGGCAACCAGGTACACTATGAATTGGCAGAGCAGCTTGGAGCTGTGATCGCAGATAATAAACATGTAGAAGCTGATCCGCGCAGCTTGCAGGCAGCGACGAATGTGTGGATCGCCGGGGATCTGGGAGTGCACGCAGAACAAGCAACCGTTGCGATGGGTGAGGGTTCCATTGCCGCGATCTGGATTCATAAGGCGTTACAGCAGATGACCAAGGATTAACTCCAGAGTTGATCAATAAAATTTCAGTTAGTGTAATTAGAATATCATTTTTCTATGACACCAAAAGACCTCCCAGGCCATGAATAGGGCGGGAGGTCTTTTGGTGCTAATTTCATCTTGAAAAAGGACAATCATTAATCCGATGAATCAGGCGAATGGGAAGAATCCTTTTTGTCCTTCGAGTCATGGGAGAAATCCTTCCGAATGTTATCTACGATATCACCAACCACGCCTTCGATCATATCGGTTGGTCCTGGATTATTTTTGTCTGGATGGATAACGGTATTCACGCCGGGTTCAAGTTCATCGTTTGTCTTCTCATGTTTGCTTTCTTCATGCATGGGAAATCCCTCCTGATTCATTATTGTACAAGGTGTTCATTAACATATCCAAACACCGTTACATATATGTAAACGATTAACCGCTGTAGCTCTTTTGAAACGGTTGCTTGCTCATATCATAGAAGATTATACAGAATTGAACGTACTGATTAAACTTCTGTAATCCGTTTATATTATAGATAACCCGCTTGATTATTAAGTCTAAATCTCGAAACCAATAAACAACTATTATACAGGAGGTTATTCAAATGAATGAACAAAATCATGTAATCCATAAAGATGGCCAGGTTTCAACTGAGAAGGTGGACAATGCAATCGAGAAGATTGCACCGGAAGAAAGAGATCAGATTTTGCAGAACTTTGATGCATTCAAAGAATACTTGGGTAAGCGAATTGCCATGGGAGAATCGATTGGACTAAGCGAGGAGCAGATGGCCAAAATTGCCGAGAAAGTAGCGGATCATCTGGCTGCGCGGGAGGAACCCCGTAATCGTGAAGAAAAACTGCTTCAGGAGCTGTGGAATGTCGGGAAGGAAGAGGAACGGCACATGCTGGCTCATATGCTCGTTCGTTTGGCGCATGACTCCACAACCAATCATTAAGATTAACAAGTATCCACAAGAATAAGATTCATGAACAAACATAAGAATCTTATACGAGTCAAGCACCCCTGAATGACGAGGTCTTTCAGGGGTGCTTGTCATTTACGGAGACTACAGACAGGAGTAATGACGTTCATTGTAACTATTTTTAATCTGGTTGATACTTTTATATTCGCTGTTCCAAGTATGATAGGAAAAGAAAGAACGTTGGAATGAATAGTTCGCTTGAGCGTTTGATAAGCAAGACTTCCGGTTAAGGAATAATAACGTTCATATTAAGGAGAGATGTACCCATGAAGAACGCGGCAAAACAATGGAAACTACGAATGATCGGTGCAGTTGTTGCTTTACTTGGCATGATTGTGCTGACTACATATTTGCTTACCCCTGCGAATGCACAAGAAAGTGCAGATAGCCAACAGCCTTCTGCCAAAGAAGCACAGGTTGCAAACTCCGAGATGTTTACAGCCTATGTTGAAGGCATGCACATGGAAGACGGCAAATTGTTTATGACAGTGGACAAGATTGGCTGGTATCAGGGTGAAGAAGCCGATGCGATTTTTGCACAGCGTAATCCGGAAGCGGGTATAGACGGTGCTCCAGATGGTTACTATATTGTCAATGACAGCAAAGAGCAGGAACAGGTTGAGGTTAGTGCCAATGCTGAAGTTTTGATGCAGTTATATGACCGGGATGGTACGATGCAGGGCGCAGACATTCAATGGAATGAACCTGTGACATTATCCAAGTTCGAATCGTTGTATGAGAATACCCGTATTCTTGACCTGTCCGTATTCCCGTATCACCTGACAGTGCAGGACGGAAAAGTTACCAAAATTGTGCAACAATACATCCCATAAAATGAGAAGAAATTCATCATTCAAGCATTCCTTCAGTTCATTGGAACGGTGAGGGGTGCTTTTTGGTTATGACAAATTCATGAAAGCGATTGTAATTAATGGTAGGTACATGTATCATTATTGGAATGGCGTTTTTACATAGTTCAGGAGGAGCCTCATGCTTAAAGACATGATTGCATTAACTAAACCCGGACTTCTAAGGCTAAATGTGTTTGCGGTGGCTGTAGGGTTCTGGGTAGCTTCAAAATGGGATATTAACTGGTTATCTCTGCTTATGGTCGTGATCGGATCAACCTTGGTTATTGCTTCAGCTTGTGTTATCAACAATTATTGGGATCGTGAATTGGACCAGAAGATGGAGCGCACCAAAAAAAGGATGGATTACATTAACCATCTGAAGCCAGGGTTTGTACTTGGCTATGGCATTATCCTTGGTGTTGTGGGACTAGCAGTACTGTATCTCTTGGTGAATCCGTTATCAGGCTGGATGGCACTGCTGGGGTGGTTCGCGTACATCGTGATATACACGATGTGGTTGAAACGCAGTTCAACGTGGAGTACGTCGCTTGGTGGAATTGCGGGAGCGATGCCGCCTGTCATCGGTTATACGTCTGTAACCAATGAAATTGATGCGGGAGCCTGGTTACTGTTTGCGCTGTTGTTCCTCTGGCAACCACCACATTTCTGGTCATTGGGTATTCGCCGGGTAGAGGAGTATCGTGCTGCAGGGTTTCCCTTGTTGCCTGTCGTTAAAGGGGTGAAACGCACCAAGTTTCAGATGATTCCTTATGTTTTTCTGCTGCTTCCTGCTGTATTCCTGTTGTATTACTACAATTACGTGGGTCTGGTATTTCTGATTGTATCACTGGCCGGTGGACTGATCTGGTTTGTGCATACACTTAGTGGGCTGAAGACACAGGATGATGAGAAGTGGGCAAAAGTAAACTTTCTGATCTCGGTGAATTACCTTATGCTTGTATTCATTGTCATGGTCGCGAATACGACATGGTCTTAATCAGGCGATGAACAGAACATTTTGAGAGAGAGGTAGCTTTAGCGACCTCCACAGAATGAAAAGCACACGAGGGAATAGGGTTTGGACAACCTTTGGTTGTTACAACATATTCTCAAGTGTGTTTTTTTGGTATAATAAAACAATTGATTCATATATGTGGGAATTATAATGCAAGATGGGAAGTGACAGCATGAGTAATTTGGAACAGGCCGTACGATGGAGACAAGAAGGCAAGGTACAGGAAGCGATTGAGCTTCTGCAAGAGATTACAGTCCAGGAACCCGAGAATGCAAATGTCTGGTATCAGCTCGCTTGGGCACATGATTCGCTTGGATTGGAGCGGGAGGCTGTCCCGCATTATGAGAAGGCACTGAGTCTTGGACTTTCTGGTGAGAACAGAGCAGGTGCAATACTCGGATTAGGCAGTACATACAGAACGCTTGGACAGTACGAGCAGGCGAAAGTTTGGTTTGAAAAAGGGATGAAAGAATTCCCGGCGTACCGGGAATTTGAAGTTTTCTATGCCATGGTGCTCTACAATCTGGGTGAACATGCAGAAGCGATGCAAAGACTGCTTGTACAACTTGCGGATACATCAAGTGACAAGAGAATCAATGACTATAACCGAGCGATCCGTTACTACGCAGATCAGCTGGATCGGGTGTGGGAATAGACCGATTATGCAGAAAAGGGGAGATGGATAATGAATTCCAATCCAGATCTGAAACAGGTAAATGAAAGATTGGATCAAATTGAGAAAAAGTTGGATAACCTGGGAGGCAGCCAGCAGAACAAACGCTCACCTGGCAAGCGCTTCCTGAGTGGTTTTGGCATCACGATGGTGATTATCTTTGTACTGCTGCTAACCCTCGGTGTTATCCAATTTGTTAGTAACGGATAGGAGCAAGTGTTTATAGCGACAAACTTAGTGATTCTCTCAATTATTAAGACACGGGCCGGGAGTTCTCCAAAGTTACATCGCCCGGCCGAGCCACTGTTGGACCTCTTCAATGAAACGCCGCGTAGCTGGCGATAGATTAACCAAAGACGGGCAGGCCATGCCGATTGTGCGATAAGGATCTCCAGTGAGTGGTACAAGCGCGAGCGAATCCGTATGATTTTGAAGAACCATTTCCGGCAGTAAGCTGATACCCAGACCATTACGGACCATCGCCATGATGGCTTGATCTTCTGCAACTTCATAGACAACATTGAGCTTGGCTGCATGCTGCCGGATCAGTCGTTCAATCTCGTTATCTCCGCCCCATTTGGGCAGAATAAAGGGTTGCTCCAACAGAATATCAAATGAAACAGACTCCTCTGAGGCGAGAGGATGATCCAGAGGCAGGATGCACATCATCCTGTCTTTTTGTAATGGGATCGTCTCAAAAGGTGATGAATCGCCGAGGGACAGAAATCCGAGATCGATGGCACCTCCGGCCAGCCAGCCCTCAATCTCAGCATAATCGCCCTCCCACAGCTTGATCTCAATTCCTGGATGACGCAGACGAAACTGTTTCAGGATGCCCGGCAACCATTGTGTGGAGACACTGGCGAAGGTGCCAATACGCACAGTACCAATCTCCGCGCCGCGAATGAGGGAGATTTCCTGGTTCATCAGTTCCGTCCAACGCAGAATCTCACGGGTGTATCCCAGAATACGTTCGCCTTCAGCGGTAACCCGTACACCGGAGCGGCCGCGATGGAGTAGTGAAAAACCACATTCTGTCTCCAGACTGGCGATGGCATGGCTGACGGCGGATTGGGTGATATTCAACGCTTCTGCCGCTTTGGTGAGACTGCCATATTCCACAACGGTATTCAAAATTTCGTATTTGATCAATGACATGAATGGTTCCGTTCCTTCCATTTTGGATGCATGAGTTTATTTCATATAATCCATTATAAATATTCATTTTTATAATGCAAAGAGATCGTTTATACTTGCCAAGGCGAGTTAGTTTGACGCACGATCACACAGCTCAGAATACATAGAATGAAGGTTGAAGCAAGATGAATGGTGTACAGGTTAATCAAGGTCAGGTAACACGAAGAGCGGACATACAGATGCTGCTCGCAACGGTTATATGGGGATCATCCTACCTGTTTATGAAATCGGGCCTGGAGTCCATGCAAGAATTGAATCTGGTCGCATTTCGTTTTGGCATTGCCTTTATTGCGGCAGGGCTTCTTTTTCATCGGAGGTTGTTAAACATGGATCGCAGAACACTTGTGGCAGGAGCGATTATGGGGACAGCTTTATTTGCTGCATTTGTATTCATCACCTATGGTGTGCAACGAACAACGACATCCCAAGCGGGATTCTTGATCAGTTTGGCCGTTATCTTTGTACCCATCCTGACGACAATCCAGCATCGGCGTATGCCGGACAAACGATTGACGCTAAGTATACTGGTTGCAGTTACCGGGCTTGGCTTGCTGACGCTTCAACATGAGCTGAGTCTGCACACGGGAGATATTCTGTGCATACTAGCAGCACTGGTGTATGCCATCTATATTATGATTGCTGGCAAGTTCACACCGAAGCATGACCCACTAACATTGGGAACAGTTCAATTGGGTGTTGCGGCGATGTGGGGAATTGCAGCTACATTCATGCTGGAGACGCCACGGATGCCCGATACGGCTGAATCCTGGGCAGCGATTCTTGGCTTGGGCGTATTGTGTAGCGGATTCGGATATATTTTGCAGACACTTGCACAGCGCCATGCTTCTCCCACAAGAACAAGTCTGATCTTCTCACTCGAACCCCTGTTTGCAGCGGCCTTTGCATTTACCTTTCAAGGGGAATCGCTAACGTTGCAAGGATATGCAGGAGCAGCACTGATGTTGGTCGGTGTTCTGATCACAGAGATCAAACTTCCACAGCCTGTCTTCTTGCGCAGAAAACGCCCGGTTTTACAGTCGGAACTCAGCGATCAGGGAGCACCAGGCGTATAATTAGGGAAAAGGGTTCTTTCGTCATCTTCTATGGAAGGTGGGGAAAGGGCCTTTTTTGGTTATGTCGAATACCTTGTGAAACAGATAATCAACTACCTAACAAAAATAGAATAACATAACCTTGTTTTGTTGATTTTTGTTTTTTATGCTACACTGAATGGAAAATTAGGAAAAACGGGTGAGTAGGATGGCCAAAAGAGTAACGATGCAGCAAATTGCGGATGCTGCGGGGGTGTCCAAGTTTGCAGTCTCCCGTGCGCTGACGGGCAAGCCTGGTGTGAGTGAGCATACACGCGAGATGATTGTCAGAACGGCGGGGCAGCTTGGGTATTTCAGAACCGAACCGAAGCGTTATCCGGGCGAGATACAGATATCTGCAGAGATGAAGCCAGAAGCGGAGCGCCAAGGCACGATATTGATTTTGTTTCCCAACATTCGTTCACAGAATCGGTCCTCCTTGTACTGGGGTCCTGTGTTTGACGGCATATCGGAGAGGTTGAATGAGCAGGGAATGGATATTTTAACGCTGACAGAACCTTCTTCAGATCGGATGTTCTCGGTCCTTAATCCCGAAGCAATCAGCGGAGTCATTACGGTGGGCACCATCTCGACCTCCGTATTGCTGGAGATTTACAGGCTTCGTATTCCGCTTGTGATGGTGGACCATGAAGACCCGGCCGTGTACGCAGATTCGGTTTTTACGGACAATATGAAATGTATGAAAGAACTGGTTCTTATGCTCGTTGGTAAAGGGTACAGAAGGTTCCAGTTTGCCGGGCAACTGCCCGATGCAGCAAGCTTTAGAGAACGCTGGCTTGGATATCGTACAGTGCTGGAAGAGAAGCAGTTGCAGGGAGAACAGCAAGAAGACTTGCTGGGACAAGAGTATGATCAGATTCGTAAATCCATTGCTGAAATGAAGCTGGAGGACATCCCGGAAGTCTTTGTATGTGCGAATGATCATACGGCTGTCATCGTGCTTCAGGAACTCCAGAGCCGAGGCATTCAGGTTCCTGAACGCTGTGCCGTAACCGGGTTTGACAATACGAAGACAGATGAACCCATTCTTGCTACGGTGCATATTAACAAGGAGAATCTGGGCACAAGAGCGGTGGATCAGCTGTTGTGGCGGATCAAACATCTGGATGAACCATACGAACGCAAGCTGATCTATTCGGAATTAATTATTCGCGATGAATATAACGCCAGTATACAGTAAGGGGATATGAACGTATTGGTCATTTTAACAATGAACATACGTGTAAATGAACTCAGGTGAGACATGAAGAGTTAGAGCTTCATGTCTTTTTGGTATGCAGAGATTGTTTAACAAATTAAATTACAAAACAGATTGACTATAAGAAGCATATCGTGGTAATTTTGTTTTGTAAGTTATTTATTTTTATGCTAACAAAACCTAACAAAATATTGATTAACAATTCTAACAACAATGGAGGCTGTCATGAGCACAATACAATCACAGGTTTTTCAGAATTGGACGTTCAAGGCTTGCGAAGATCAAAAGTGGATGCCGGCTCAGGTACCAGGCTGTGTGCATACAGATTTGCTGAAACTGGGCAAGATTCCAGATCCTTTTTATGGAACGAACGAGAAGGAAGTACAATGGATTGATAAGATAGATTGGGAATATCAGACGGAATTTGATGTGGCCGAAGGGTTATTCTCGCAGGAACATCTGGAACTGGTGTTTGATGGTCTGGATACATATGCGGATGTGTACGTGAATGATGTGCATGTGTTATCGGCAGATAATATGTTCCGGGTATGGAAGGCGGATGTGAAGGCTGTATTGAAGGGAAGTGGCAACATTCTCCGAATACGTTTTCGGTCACCGATTCAGGAAGACTTGCCTAAGCTGGAGAAGCTAGGATATGCATTGCCTGCATCCAATGATCAGTCCGATGTTGGCGGACTTGGCGATAAGAGAGTAAGTATTTTTGCCCGTAAAGCCCCATATCACTATGGTTGGGACTGGGGTCCGCGTTTTGTAACCAGTGGGATCTGGCGTGAAGCACGTCTTGAAGGTTGGACACAGGTACGAATCAATGATGTGTATATCCAGCAAAATGCAGTGAACGCTACCTCAGCTTCATTAACAGCTGTTGTGGAAGTTGAGACATCACAAGCGGTAGATACGGTCATTCGTATCGGCGCAGATGGTCAGAGATGGGAAAAATCAGTCTCGCTGCAGCCTGGAGCTCAGACGGTGGAGATTCCTGTCTCCATTACTGAACCGAAACTGTGGTGGAGCCGCGGGCTTGGTGATCCGCATATGTACACCTTCCTAGCAGAAGTGCTTCAGGGTGAGCGGGCTGTGGCTGAATCTACGGTGAAAACAGGACTTCGTTCCATTCGCCTGGTACGTGAGAAAGATGCAGCGGGGGCATCCTTTTACTTTGAACTAAACGGTGTTGCGGTCTTTGCCAAAGGGGCCAATCACATTCCGAATGACAGCTTCATCACCGAAATAACCCGTGAACGTTATCGACATGAGATTATATCTGCTGCCGAGTCCAATATGAACATGCTTCGTGTGTGGGGTGGCGGGATTTATGAGCAAGATGACTTCTACGAACTGTGTGATGAATACGGCATCCTGGTATGGCAAGACTTTATGTTTGCATGCAGCATGTACCCGGGAGACGAAGCATTCCTGAACAGTGTGAGACATGAAGCCGTCGATAATGTGAAACGTCTGCGCAACCATCCAAGTATTGCACTCTGGTGTGGAAACAACGAGATTGATTCGGCTTGGGCTCACTATGTTGAGAATGGTGGCTGGGGCTGGAAAAAGGAATTTACTGCCGAGCAGCGTGAACGCATCTGGGCGGATTACGAAGCGATCTTCCATGATCTGCTGCCAGAAGTGGTTGAAGCGTATGCTCCAGGTGTGGATTACTGGCCTTCTTCACCTCTTGTATCCCTGACAGGGGATGAGAAGCAGCATGCGCACCCGTCCACAGCCGAAGGCGATATTCACTATTGGGGCGTGTGGCACAATGTAGAACCGTTTGAAAACTACAACGTGCATGTAGGTCGTTTCATGAGTGAATACGGATTCCAGTCATTCCCGGAGTACAAGTCAGTTCGCACTTACGCGGAAGAAGAGGATCTGGCTCTGGAATCGGAAGTGATGCTTGCACATCAGAAGAACGGGGCAGGTAATCGTCTGATCAAACAGTACATGGATATGTACATGCATGAATCGAAAGACTTCCCATCGTTCCTATATATGAGCCAGGTGCTTCAGGCGGAAGCGATGAAGACGGCCATTGAAGCGCACCGTCGCCGCAAACCATTCTGCATGGGCACACTTTACTGGCAAATGAATGACTGCTGGCCGGTGGCTTCATGGGCAGGTATGGACTATCTTGGTCGCTGGAAAGCATTGCAATATTATGCAAAACGCAGCTTCAGTGATGTGCTTGTATCCGTAGACGGAACCAAGGAAGATACGACAGATATCTATGTCATCTCGGATCAGCTTGAGCCAGTGAAGGGGCAATTGCAGGTTCGATTGATTGGATTCGATGGCACGGTATACCGTGAAGAAGAGCATGCAGTAACAGTGGCTTCCAACTCGGGGCAACAGGTGTTGTCCCTGAGCCAGGCTGAATGGTTAGAAGGACATGATGCAGCAGCAACGTTGTTGCGGATTGATTTGAAGCAGAATGGCGCAGCGGACATTGTGCAGGAGCATTATTTTGCACCATCCAAAGATTTTGCGTTGAAACCTGCACACATTAAAGTAACTGAAGTTTCGGATGAGGCTGGTGATCATCTGGTGCTGGAAAGTGATGTACTTGCCAAGCAGGTATGGATTTCCTCTGAAGCGGAAGGTGTATTCTCGGACAACTTCTTCGATCTCATTCCTGGCATTCCGGTGAAGGTGCAGTTCACTTCAAGAGAAGGGCTGCAATCTGCCGATGCGTTATCCAATACAGGACTCATTCAGGTTCGTTCCATGGCTGATTTTATCAAACTATAATAAGGCTTAACATCAGGACGGTTGAGATCTCTCTTAAGAGGGGTTTCGACCGTTTTTATTTTGCGGCATGAAACAAAAACGAAGGTAGGCTTCAAAGATGGCTCCATCATTGCTATAATTGATAATCATTATCAATTAAAAACAGGTTTTAATGACAATGCCAGGGCATTGTGCATGTTTGATCGCTTAGGAAAGGAAGTTTATATGGGAATTCAGAATGACATCAAGCTGTGGGATCAGGTTCAGGTTCGCGTGCTTGATGTGCGTTTAATATCACTGGCAACACACGAGTACATGCGTAATTATGTGTTACCGACCAGTGCATTTGTGTATATTCAAGGCAGGGGACAGGTCTGGCTGGATGAAGAGGTGTGGACTACAAGCCAGTTCTTGCTGCTGCACGGGGGAAAAGGAAGGCGTCTGACACTTGAAGCGACCGGAGTTACAGAGGTACATCTGATTTTGTACAAATCAACCTTGCCCTCCAACGTGCTTGTGGAGTATCGAATGATGTTGAACCAGCACAATCCGTTTGAAGAGTCCTGGGCGACAGCGCCGGATCATGCACTTGAGCTCCGTGAGCTGGTACGGAATATACATGAATGCTGGTCAGGGCAGGAGCAAGTGGGCAAAATTCAGGTTAAAGTGTACTTCTATCAACTGGTACAGATTATATTGTTACAGCGTAGTCGCATGTTTGACGAAGTTCAGCAGCCTTCACTTACCGATCAGGTTTTACGATATATCAAAGCTCATTTCCGGGAATCGATCTCACTTGACTCGCTTGCCCAATCCTTGAATTACAGTCCGCAATATTTATCACGCAAATTCAAGGAACAGACGGGATGTACACCGACAGAATATGTTATTCGGTTACGAATGGGTGAGGCAAGGAGTTTGCTTGCTTCCACGGAAGCTTCATTACAAGAGATTGCTGCGTATGTGGGTTATATGGACCCGTTCTATTTTAATCGTATATTCAAAAAAGAGACCGGCATTACACCGGGACAATATAGGACGAAGCAGCAGGCAAATTCGAAATTAGTTTCAAAAAGTGCATTAAATGCAACAAATGAATCCATTGTAACAGGAGGGGATGAACGTTATTCTTTAATTGATGATGATAATCATTATCAATATAGGGGAGATGAGGAAATAAATATGTTTAACCATTTTAAATCAGCGATCATGTCGCTTGCGCTTGTACTCACATTGAGTGCTTGTGGAACAACTCAGCAGGGGGCAGAAACATCCGAAGTTTCGGCTGAACCTGAACAACCGGCAGTCGTGGAAACCCAAATGGTGAATACAACCTTTGGTGAGGTAGAAATTCCTGCACATCCGGAGCGAGTCGCTGCCATTGATTATCTGGGAACGGTGCTTGCTCTTGGTGTCAAGCCGATTGGTGGAGGACAATTTCTAATGAACAGTCCTTATCTGGAAGGTCACTTGCAAGGTCTTGAAACGATAGGTGATTCCGTTGAACAATTGATGGAGCTGGAACCTGATCTCATTATTACATTGAATCCGGACGAGGCGGCTTATGAGAAATACAGCAAGATTGCTCCAACCGTTTCAGTTGCATCCATCACTTTCCCGTCACTGAAGGATGAAGTAACCTATTTCGGTAAAGTCCTTGGCAAAGAAGCGGAAGCAGAGAAATGGCTGGCCGATTTCGATGAAGAGATTGCCAAAATCAAGCAGGAGGTGAAGAGTGTAGTTCCAGCTGACGCTACATTCTCCGTTATGCAAGAATATGATCGTCAAGTCTTCATTTTTGGCAATCAGTCGGGCCGAGGAGGACGTAACATCTACGAATTGCTTGGTTTGCAAGCACCGAAGAACATTCCAGCGGAGTTGATGCAGGGCGCCTATCATGAATTCTCCATAGAACTGCTCTCCAAATACGCTGGAGATTACATTGTTCTGACCAGTAACTCTCAGCTGAAAGACCTTCAGGCAGATCCGGTCTGGGGTTCATTGCCTGCTGTCAAAAATGGAAAAGTGTACATATGGACGGAAGAACAATCCTGGTTCCGTGACCCCATCGCCTTGTTGAAACAGACACAGGATCTGGCTGAATGGATTATTGGACTTAATACACCATCTAAATAAGGAACGTCGGTTCCTGCGCATAGTTAAAGGCCCGAGTGCATCGCAATTGCACAGCGGGCCTTTTTCCTTTTTTTTTGCAACCATGCATCTTGTTTGTAATACTTCTCGTTTATTGGATTTCCAAGATCTCGATTGCATAACCGTCGAGTTCCAGAAGATGGCCTTTAAGTTTCCCGTCCAGTGCACTGGTATATGAAGCCTTGAGTTCAATGGAGACAGGTTCTGGGCTCAGATTCAGAATAAATCGAAACGTTCCATTCGGACCCGAGCGGGTGGTCACCTGCACACCATCTGGCAGAGACTGAATTCCGGAAAGGTCACAGCTTTCTAAGATGCTTCGTAATAACTGGCTTAAATACCCTTCTTCCGGCTGGGTTGCCACATAATAGACCTCACCTTCACCCCAGTTATTTCTGGTGACAGCGGCACTTTCGGCAAAAAATTGATCCGCATACACAGCGACCGGCTGTGCCGTGTCCAGCTCCAATACATCTACCCATTGGGAAGCGGTATAGAGACGGCCTTGTTCATCACGAATCTGAACGGTATCCCCGCCAACAGGATCATACTCTGTAACCCGAACACCACTACAGGCAGACAACAGACCTGGGAGCGGAGCCATGACACAGACATTATTGTCGTTCTTGACACCCGTCCGATGGGTTAAGACCAAGATGCCTCCGGCTGCTGCAAAAGCTTGCAGACGTTCTGCTGTAGTTACATCCAGCAGGTACAGGTGCGGAGCAATGATGATTTTATAGCCATCCAGTGGCTCCGAAGTGTGTATGACATCCGTACTGATGCCCAATTTGGTCAAGGCACGATGCCAGACCTTCATATTTTCGTAGTATTCCAGTCCTTCGGCTTGGGGCTGAATTCGAAGAGCGTTCAATTGGTCATGTGAATGCAGAATCGCGACTTCATTATGCAATGTTGAACCCTGCAGGCGCTCACTGAGTCTGTTCACTTCGGTACATAACTGTTGAAACTCCATGAAACGTCGTCCTGGAACGTTGCTGTGATCAATCAGTCCATGCCAGAACTGTTCAGCGCCGACAGTTGCACTCCGCCAGCGGAAATGTACAACCGCATCAGCCCCGCGAGCAATCGTCTGCCAAGCGTAAGCGCGCAGGAAGCCGGGCTGCGGTGTACGCCACATCGGGAACCAGCATCCCGGAGGGCCGCTCAGTTGCTCCATGATCCAGAAGTTGCGGCGTTTAATACCGCGTGTCAGATCCAATGAGAGTGCACCGCTGTAAGGCGCGGTGTCTGTTTTGTTCGGTGAAGGGTTCGGATAATAATCAAAGGAAGCGAAGTCCAGCTCCCGACCGATTTTATACTGATCTGCCTTTTGCGGATAGCTGTGAAAATTATGGGTGACAACATGTTCTGGACAATTGCGGCGAATAATCCCGACCTGAATATGTTGAAATTCCACAATGGAGTCCGACTGAAAACGGGAGTAGTCCAGCAGGAATGAAGGATTCTGGAACGAGGAACCTCCATACGGCGGCGTGACTTGTTCCCAATCGCTATATTCACCACTCCAGACCACAGTCCCCCAGGCTTGGTTTATCTGCTCCAGGGTGTTATAGCGGGCACGAACCCATTCGCGAAAAGCATCCGCACAAGCATCACACTGACAATCCGTGAAGCTGAATTCGTTGTCGGTCTGCCATCCGATGATTGCCGGATGTTCGGCATAACGCTCGGTCAGTTTCTGTACAATTCTTGCACTGTACGTTCGCATACTGGGACTGTTATAACAACGATGCCCCCGAATGCCTTCATGATACGGTTGGCCATGTGGAAGCACAGGCAGGACATCAGGACATTTTTCGGTAAGCCAGCGTGGGGGTGTCATGGTTGGTGTACCGATTACAACTAGAAGTCCATGACGATGTAAGGTATCGATCGCTTGGTCAAGCCATGCCCATTCAAATTGTCCATCGGTTGGCTCCATTCGGCTCCAGGCGAACTCACCCACACGCACAATGCGCACTCCACTGTCAGCCATTAAACGGGCATCCTGTTCCCACAGGGAAGCATCCCAATGTTCTGGATAATAATCGACGCCCATTTGCACGGGACGGTTTGTCTTCATATCGGTTGTTCTCCTTTGGTATCAGCATCATGATCTTGTGAATCCTGTACAAGTCTATTTCATTGTATACTGGATAATAACAAGGGAATATAACAACATGTTGCGACAGGATATCATGATCTTGCTATTCAGTGTCTTCGTATTCTATACGTAAACAGGAGGTTAAACATATGCGAACACATTGGTTTATGCCTGAGCCGGGATTTGCCGGGTACACCTGTTATCCAGTGGCCTATGGAAGATATATCGATCCAGAGCATGGGGAGCATCGTCCAGATGGGATACGGGAATACAATTTACATCTGATTTTCAGTGGACAGGGATATGTCCGAACAGAACAGGGAAATGTCCGGTTGATGGCTGGACAAGGTTTTTTATATGCACCAGGACAGGCGCAGCATTACTATGCGGATCCTTCTGATCCTTGGGACGTCAGGTGGATTCATTTGCAAGCCTACGATCTGGAGCGTTTGTTGGACCTCCGTAGTCCAGACAAGGTTTGGCTGTTTTCATTTTCGGGATTCGAACGTTTCGAGACGTTGCATGAACAATTATGTCAGCTCGGCAGAACTTATGAGAGTGTTCATGAACCCCGATTGTCTGCTGTGTTATACGAGTTACTGGCAGAACTTACGAGGAATTCGGAGTCGCTGGTGGGGACGTCTTTACTGAGCCATCAGGATACGATTCGTTCAACGGCCGATTATATCCGTCGTCATTGCACCCAACCGCTCAGTCTTGCCGACATGGCACATACAGCGGGATACAGTATGTATTATTTTAATCGTATGTTCAAAAGCATTATGGGGGTTCCCCCAGGCCGATATCTGCTGGATTGCCGTATGCTGGCGGCGAAGACAAGTCTGGCAGATTCAGATCTGACGGTGAAACAGATAGCTTCTCAATGTGGCTTCACACACAGCAGTTATTTTATTCGTATGTTTCGAACTTACATTGGAATGACGCCGCAGCAATTCAGGTTGCTTTATAGCTCTGGTAATGCAGATAAGGGAAATGCCATAACAATGGAGGATTGAATCCATATGTAACTCCAACAAAACCGTGCTGCCCAGTTGCTGAGCAGCACGGTTTTTTATATTCGTATGTAGGACTGAACAGTAGGAGGGGATGAGCTGTCTGTGAGTCTGGGCGGGGATGAACCAACCGTGTGATTGCCCTATAAGAGATATAGGTTATTTTTTCTGTTCTTCTTTTTGGATTTCTTGCAGATCCTCCAGGTGCAGTGTGAGGTCATTCTCGGGATTTGCACTCACAATGACTTCTGACGGTGATTGTTGCTGACCCGGCTGGTTCGATTTGGCGACAGGTTTGATCACGTAGAGACTCTGAACGGAGTTGAGCAGGCTGGCAGGGGTGTCTTCATACGTTTCCAGGAAGAGTACATAGTCTTTGGTAGGAATCAGCTTGAGGCTGTCATCATTAATAATCTCGGTGTTGCCTACTTGTCCGCCAAGTTGCTTGACTTCAAGTTGTTCCCCGGCCGTGTAACTGCCCTTATAGGATTCAGCGACCTGAATGGTGTGGATCGTATAGATTTTGTCAAAAGAAGATGGATCGCCGCCCGGATCGGACGCGAGGTTTAACTCGTTTTCATTGGCAGCATCGGTAACTTGTACGATATCGTTCAAAGCTTCCACACGCGTTTCAATAACACTGCCTTTTATAATGGTATTTGCTCTCGCGGACAGGTCGTCAATGCTGGAATAACTCGGGTAATCTTCAGAAGCAATAATGGTTATGGGCGCATCGGATGGGGACGCAGCAGGTGTAACAGAAGAACATCCAACAGCAGATAGCATGAAAATGGAAGAGAGAAGCAGCGTTAATACTCGATTTTTGTTCATGAACAGGAATCCTCCTTGGATTATGGGATAAGTTCGTGGCGGATTAGTACTTGGATCTTACGTTATTGATATCAAAAGTTTGGGGTTTGGTCATGGAATTGCGGTTGCGGGAGTAAGACATAATGGAAGGACTGGTTGTTGTCGGGTTGTCACCGAGCCATATGGAGTGACCGAGTTCGTGGACGAATACGCTTTGAATGAAGTTGGATAAGTTGGTTGCATCAGGGGTGATCGTGGATGCATTGAGTTCGATGCGGAAGCTTACGACTTGACTGCCGGATACGGAGGCGTAGTTGACACCATATGCTGTATTATTGAAGTTTCCTGCGGTGATGGTGTTTGGTGAGTTACTTGTTTTGGTGAATTGGACTTTGGCACCTGCATTGTTCCAGTTGGTAAGGGAAGCGTCCATGGGAGTCTGCCATGCGGAGGCGTAATTATACGTACGAATGGGGATGGTGGTACTGGGATAACCATAGTTCAGAAAGGTTGCCGCATAGATGGTGCTGCCGAACATCGCAAACGCAGAAAACAACATGATGCTCGCTAAAAACTTCCTTTTCATACTTAAAACCTCCAATAAATGTATTTTGTTCTCTATTATAGTAACAAGTAATATTTGAGTTGAAATGAGTCCGAGGTCGTTGTTTTTGTCGTCAAAAACATGAAATAACCCTTGATCAGACTCTAATGGTGTCAAAATAAGTCATTTTCTTTTCAATGTGCATGCATAATTTCCCTGAAGTTACAAACAATACATCCAACTTACACAGGGAAAGGTAGTGCTAGAGCATGTGCAACCGTTTTTCATTGGCAGCCGATTTGGACGAAGTCAGAGATCACTTTAAGATTCAGCGGGTGATGTATTATTACAAAAACCGATACAATATCAGCCCAACACAGCATACACCGATTATTTTGCATCAGGATGGTGAGCGTGTATTGGATGAGTTCCGGTGGGGGTTCATTCCATTCTGGGGTCGTGATGCCGTTAACGCAAATCTTATGACGGTGCATGAGAATCCTTCCTATTACAAACTGGTAGAGACCAAGCGCTGCGTCATTCCCTGCAATGGATTATATTACTGGCGGCAAGAAGGCAAGAAAAGTTATGCGGTTCGTGTTGTCATGCCGGATCGCGGTCTGTTCGGCATTGCCGGGTTGTACGAGGTGTGGAGAGATACACGGAAAGAGCCGCTTCGTACCTGCACAATGCTTATGACAGGTGCAAACATGGTTACACGCGAGTTTGGCAGTAAAATGCCGGCGATTCTCTCCGAAGAAGAGATCAATACCTGGCTTGACCCGGCCAATACACGAGTGACTCAGTTGCTACCGTTACTAAAATCGTATAACAGTACAGAGATGAATCTGTATCCTGTCACCCCCATGGTCGCGAACGATGAGCACGACTGTTACGAGTGTGTAGAAGAGATGGATCAGAAGCTGGCTTACGTTCGGAGTTTCTGAATATCCTTTGGATAGAGTAGAGGACTTTGGATAGAATGAAGCAGATGAAGGGGCTGAGAGTCTGGAGACACTCTGCTCTTTTTTTCTTTCTGAAAATGAAAAGTTGCAATTGCATTGAAACGTAACTATAATCATTACAGTAAGTGAACGCATATATTCATATATCTATTAAAAGAGATATTTAATATCAGGAGGGAACCACGAATGAATCCAAAGTTTAACCAGATGTTTGAACAAGTTTCACTGCCGACTGGTATTACACTGAAAAACCGTATCGTGCTCGCTCCCATGACTCATATGTCCTCGAATGCTGATGGTACCATATCAGACGCGGAACTTGCTTATTATGCACGTCGCACCGGTGGTGCAGGCATGTCGATTACAGCTGTAGGACATGTAACTGAGACTGGGATTGGTTTCCCGGCTCAGTTTGGCGTCTATGATGATCGCTTCATTCCTGGTCTGAAGAAACTGGCTGATACCATGAAACAACAGGGCTCCGTTGCCGTATTGCAAATTTTCCATGCGGGCCGTCTGACACCTGAACAAGCTGTCCCTGCGGGACAAGTGGTTGCTCCTAGTGCGGTTGCAAGTGAGCGTCCAGGTTCGCCTGAACCAAGAGAATTGACGGAAGCCGAGATTATTTCCATTATCAAAGACTTTGGTGAAGCAACACGTCGTGCAATCGAAGCCGGATTTGATGGTGTTGAGATTCACGGTGCAAACGGTTATCTGATCCAGCAATTCTTCTCCCCGCATTCCAACCGACGTGAAGACCGCTTTGGCGGTAGTGTCGAGAAACGTCTGACTTTCCCGCTTGCTGTAGTGGATGAGGTTCAGAAAGTAGTTGCCGAACATACCAAACTGCCGTTCATCATTGGTTACCGTTTCTCCCCGGAAGAACCGGAAACACCGGGACTTACAATGGAAGATACGTACGCACTGGTGGATGCACTGAAAGATAAAAACCTGGATTATCTGCACGTTTCCCTGAACGAATTCTGGTCCAAGCCAAGACGTGGTGAAGCAGATACACGATCCAGAATGGAATTCATCCTGGATCGTGTGAACGGAAAATTGCCTGTCATTGGCGTAGGTTCGATTCATACGGCTGATGAGGCTGCTGAAGCGCTCCAAACGGGAGTACCTTTGCTGGCTATTGGACGTGAACTGATTATCGAGCCGGATTGGGTCGAGAAAATCGAGAGTGGGCGAGAAGAAGATATCGAAACGATTCTGACGAAGTCGGATCAGGAACGTCTGGTTATCCCTGATGGGTTGTGGAATGCAATTATCCACACACCGGGATGGTTTCCTATGGCAGAAGATAAATAAGATCTACTTCAGAACTGGAATGGAGGGGGCGAAAGCTCCCTCTTTTTGCACATGGTCCAGATTCTTCTTGTCATCGCTCTGTGGTATGATGGATGAACAGGATCAACTGGATAATCAACGGTTTGGAGTGAAGGAATATGCTCGTAGCTGAACGGTATGAGAAAATAGTGGAATGGGTGGATACGCAGGGCAGCATGCGTGTGACCGAACTTAGTGAGCGCTGCGGGGTGACAGAAGAGACGATTCGTCGTGATCTGGACAAGCTCGAACAGGCGGGCAGGCTCAGAAGGTCCCATGGCGGGGCGGTCAGCGTTAAATACAAAGAAGAGTTGCAGTCGGAGATTCCATATCCGGAACGGGCTGTGGCCCATGCAGAAGAGAAGCGCAGAATTGCAAGTGAAGCGGTGAAAATGGTGGAATCCGGCGACCGGATCGCCCTGGATGCAAGCACAACGGCGTGGTATATGGCGGCAGGATTGCCGAACATTCCACTGACGGTATTAACGAACTCGATTAAGGTCGCCGCAGAGTTGAGTAACAAGGAGCAGATTCGCGTGATTGCCACAGGTGGGCAATTGGCTTCAAAGTCACTGTCTTTTGTAGGACCGCTGGCGGAACGTTCGTTGGATGCTTATCATGTGGATAAAGTGTTTCTGTCTTGCAAAGGAGTGCATCTGACCAAAGGTATCAGCGAATCCAATGAATTGCAGGCTTTGGTGAAGCAGAAAATGATCCATATTGCGGATGAAGTCATTTTACTTGCAGATTCCAGCAAGTTTAACATACAGGCGTTTACGAGAGTCGCTGAGATGAGCAGTGTAGGGAAAATAATTACAGATCAGGGTGTAGACGAAGAACACGTTAGCGCAATGATCGAGCAGAACATTACGTGTATACGTGTGTAAATAAGAAAGGAATGAATGTCATGAAACATCCTTTTCATCTGAAAGCGGTATGGAATGGTGGGCGTAACAGTGAGGGAACCATCGATGCGGGTGGATTAAAAACGGTCATATCGATTCCGCAGGAGATGGGCGGACCCGGTACGGGAACCAACCCGGATGAAATGCTGCTGGGTGCAGCCTCCACCTGTTACCTGATCACGCTGGCAGCGATGCTGGAGCGTTCGGATATTACGCCGGAGGAATTAACGCTTGAATCGGAAGCAACGGTAGATGTTACGAATAACATATTTACGTACGAACGGATCGTACATAGACCCCGGATTGTACTCACCCAAGATGCTTCAGAGGCAGATATCACCAAGGCTGAGCGCTTGGCGCACAAGGCTGAATCATCCTGCATGATCTCCCGAGCGGTGGCAGGTAATGTCCAGATGGAGACGCAGCCGGTCATTGTTACTTCAGGAGCTAACGCGGTGTGATATACTGAAGAATAGACAATTCAAGTTGTCATTTGTGTAAAATAAGGAGTAATTCGGTATGAACCCACAGAAGCGCAAGACTAACCGCTGGGTACGTTTAACGCGTGCTATGAAACTGAACTTTCTCAAGTTGTTACGTGCTCCCGGAGGTGCCCATAAAATATCCACCGGATTTGCCATAGGGTTTGGACTGGAACTGATTGTGATCTCGACCGCTTCCCTGATATATCTTGTATTTTATCCGATTGTGCGACTGTCTGGAGGTTCGATGCCAGCAGCGATTGTTGGCAATGTGATTGGTAAACTTACCTTTTTACCTATTATCCTAATGCCGCTTGCCAAACAAATTGGGTCATGGATTTTGCCTGCTCACAGCATGGGACAGGGACTTGTAAATGAGAGTGCATTCATGGAGCTGTTCCGTGGAAACTGGTCGGCCGTGAGCGAATTGTTGCTTGGTGGACTGGATATTCTGGCAGGCATGTCCGTATTTGGTGTCATTCTGGGTGTGATTTCGTATTTTGTCGTGAAATTCTTCTACATTAGATCACTCAACCGGCGTTATGAACGCCGGCTGGAGAAACGCCGACAAGCGGATATCGCTTCGGTATCACCTCCGGTGTTAATCAGGAAGCCATCACAATCATAATCGGCAACATCAACATGGATGCAGCAGTTGTCCACAGAATGCAGCGGGATACAAACTGTGGAGAAGCGTTGAACTGTTCAGCCAAAATAACAGCGTTCACAGCGGTCGGCATGGATGCGAGAATGAGCAGCACACTGAACAATGTACCCTCGACCTGAAGAGCGGTCAGAATTAGCCAGGAGAGGATCGGTGCAGCTGCGAGACGCACCACAAGTCCAGTCCAGAAAGCTCGGCGCACATTAGGCAGCCAAGGCACCGTTACACCTTTTGGTCTGAGCATCTGTGCTCCCAGAATGGCGAGAACAACAGGAGAGTAACCCGCAGCCAGCATGGAGATCCCTCCATCCAGCGCTTCGGGCAGGCTCAGATTGGACGCACGCAGCGTAATGGCGATGCCGGCAGCATAGATGGATGGCATGCGGAAAACGGACAGAATCGCATCTTTCACCGTGAATTCGGATCTCGCGGCAAAAAAGATACCTACCGTATTAACAATGATCATCTGTCCAATAACGTAGACGGAAGCCTTGTCCAGTCCAAGCTGACCAAAGGCAAGCAGCACAAGCGGGAGCCCGTAATTCACACAGTTCGTAAACGTGGAGACAAGGGTGAGACCCGCTTTTTCGCTTGCACCCAGACGGAAACCCCGGCTTAACAGCTCGGCGAGTGCCCACAGGGCAATCAGATTAATGATGGAGAACCAGAACGTGCCGGTGACGTCCGTCCAGGTAATCTCTGCATGCAGCAATGTATTGAAGATGAGCGCAGGGCTCAAAATATAAAGGGAAAAGGTCGAGAGCGACCGCGTATCCCAATTCTTGAAGCGTTTTAACAGAATACCCCCAATCACGGGAAGTGATATCGGCAGGAATACATGGTATAAGGTGAGTAAAAAAGAGTGAAGCAATACATTTCAGTCCCTTCTGGATGAAAACCTATCTTATCATAGCAGAAGATACATCTCATATGAATGGATTTCAGTATGATTGTGTGCATTCCGTGCGTAGTTTAATCGATGATTTTACGGATGCACATGGACAGCTGATTGCTATTTTGATATGGCAGATTTATTATAGAAGAGGTGCAACAAGATTACATACACATAGAGGAGGAAACTGTAATGAGTGAATCAAAACGCTTGCTCGTACTTGCTGGCTCTTATGCCGAAACGGAAAATGAGGGCATTTATGCATATGAATTGAATGAGGATACAGGCAGCTTGTCCAAGCTTGATGGCATTGCGGGCGTGAAAAACCCAACGTTTGTCAATGTGGATACTGAGGGTAACAAACTGTATGCAATTGGTGAAACAGCGTCTGCCGAAGGCAATAAAATGTCTGAAGCTGTAGCTCTGAGCATTGATCCTTCTACAGGAAAATTAACATTGCTGAACCGGAATAACTCCATCTCAGCTCCACCATGTCATATCCAGCGTGATCCTTCCGGTAAATACTTGATCCTGTCCAGCTACCACGGTGGTCTGGTAGGTCTGCAAGCCTTGACGGATAACGGTGAGATCGGAGCGCTTCTGGATGAGAAGAAACATGAAGGCCAAGGGGCGCATCCTGAACGTCAGGACAAGCCACATGTGCATTCCGCTTTCTTCAGCCCGGATGGCAAATACATGATGGTACAGGATCTGGGTGCGGACAAAATCGCGATCTATTCCATTGATGCAGACAAGAATGAACTTGTGCTGCACAGTGAAACCAAAACGCATGCGGGTGCAGGCCCACGTCACCTGGCATTCCATCCGAATGGTCAATTCGCATATGTCATCAACGAAGTGGATTCTTCCATTACTTCGTTCCAATATGATGCAGCAGCGGGCACATTGACTGAATTGTCTACCGTATCCACACTGCCTGATGGATATGATGGCAAAGAGAATACAACAGCGGAAATCGCCGTTTCCAATGATGGACGTTATGTATATGGTTCTAACCGTGGACATGACAGCATCGTTGTATTTGCAGTTGATGCAGACAAAGGGCACCTGACACTGGTTGAGCATGTATCTGCTGAAGGGGAGCACCCGCGTCACTTTGCTCTGACACCAAACGGCAAATTGCTGATCGCCGCTAACCGCGATACGAACAACATCGTGTCATTCACGGTGGATCAGGAGAGCGGACGCCTGAAATACACAGGTCACAGCACAGGTGTATCCAAGCCGGTATGCGTGAAGCCTGTATATCTGTAATATTATAAATCTCTAAACCAGCCCGTGGCTGGATTAAAATGATAACGACCCTGCCATGTGGCGGGGTCTTTTATATTGAACACCTAAGATGATGGTTGCTGTTCTGTTGTAATCAGGATTAAAACAGACGATTAATCCTATCGCACAATTCACCTAACAACGAATAATTATTAATAGTATCGCCCAAGTAACTACCCCACTTCAAAGTGCGTACTTCCTGAATGGATAGTCAGGGTCTACAATGAGTGAGTAGCCAAAACAAACACTGCATGCATCTGAACAGATAAATTGGTGCAAGCTAAATATCTAGTTATTATTTTTACAGGAACGACCCATATTTGAACAACAAAGGAGAAATAAATGATGAAATTGCAATTGGCACTTGACTTGGTAAACATCCCTGAAGGTATCGCACTGGTTAAAGAGGTTGAACAATATATTGATATCGTTGAGATTGGTACACCAATCGTTATTAATGAAGGGTTGCACGCGGTAAAAGCGATGAAAGAAGCATTCCCTCATCTGCAAGTCCTTGCAGACCTTAAAATCATGGACGCTGGTGGTTATGAAATCATGAAAGCAGCTGAAGCTGGTGCGGATCTGATTACTGTGCTTGGGGCAACCAATGACAGCACGATCAAAGGTGCAGTAGCAGAAGCGAAGAAACAAAACAAACAAGTTCTTGTAGACATGATCAATGTACCTAACCTTGAACAACGTGCTCGTGAAGTTGATTCACTTGGCGTAGATTACATCTGTGTACACACAGGTTATGACCTGCAAGCTGAAGGACAAAGCCCGTTCGAAGATCTGCAAACGATCAAAGCTGCTGTGAAAAACGCTAAAACGGCTGTCGCTGGTGGAATCAAGCTGGAAACATTGCCAGAAGTAATTAAAGCACAACCGGATCTGGTTATTGTAGGCGGCGGTATCACAGGACAAGCAGACAAAGCCGCAGTTGCAGCTGAAATGCAACGTCTCGTTAAACAAGGCTAAGCTGATGAGCAAAACACAATATGCAGCGGACATCTTAAAAGAGTTGGAGCGTACGCTAAGCCAGATCGATGAGGCAGAGATGCAAGCGATGGCTGAACATATTCTGGCTGCGGAACAGATTTTTGTGGCTGGCGCAGGCCGGTCAGGTCTGATGGGAAAGGCTTTTGCCATGAGACTGATGCAGATGGGACTTCGTGTATATGTGGTAGGTGAGACCGTTACACCCGGGATCAGCTCGAAGGACTTCCTGTTGTTGTGCTCAGGCTCAGGAGAGACAGGCAGTCTGGTAGCCATGGCTCAGAAGGCTAGTCAGGCAGGTGCACCTGTTGGTCTGATTACGATCAAGCCAGAGTCCACAATTGGGCAATTGGCAACTACGGTCGTGCGCCTTCCGGCTTCGGCCAAAGAGGACACAGCGACTTCAGGAGCGGATGTAACCATTCAGCCGATGGGCTCGTTGTTTGAACAAGGACTGTTAATCGGCATGGATGCTCTCATCCTTACGATGATGGAAATGAAGGGGATGACCGGAGCGGACATGTTTGGCCGCCACGCGAACCTGGAATAGTCGAATAAATGTAAGACCGAAATCCTTTGATTGAGAAGGGTTTCGGTCTTTTTCTGCGATGCATAGTCACTTCATCTGTATAGGTTTTATAAGTGATTTTCAGTTAAACTTTGCATCTCGACAAGGCTGTAGTAGAATTAATAGATAGCTGTATCGAATGAATGTACTTATTACATCATGCATGGAGCGGAAAACTTACCTTATGTGAAGTATCCCCGTGATATGCGTAATATACACGATATAAGATTGAAGATGAGGGGGCTCGGAGCCATGGCAGCCGAAGTCAAGGAACGGATTAATCTGAAAGAAATCAACTGTGAGAAGGAATTGACCCTTGCGGTGATTGGTGGAAAATGGAAACTGATCATTTTGTGGCATTTGGGTCTGGAAGGCACCAAACGTTTCAGTGAGTTGAAACGTCTAATCCCTCATATTACCCAGAAGATGCTGACCAACCAGCTACGTGAGCTGGAGGAAGACAAGTTGATTGAGCGCAAAGTGTATGCAGAGGTACCTCCTCGGGTGGAATATACGCTAACAGATCACGGCCAAAGCTTGATGCCTGTCCTGCACGCAATGTATAACTGGGGTAAAAATTACGGTGAAAATGTAATTTGGAAAGAAAGCTAAATAAGTAATAGTTAGTAAAACCGCTAGGTAAATGGATTCTTCCAATACCCAGCGGTTTTTCAGTTACTTTTAAATTTTGCTCAGTGGATCAATAGTTTACTCCAAACGTAGCGGGCAGAAATAGACTTAAGAAGCGGAGCTAAAAGCTTTCTGAAATAAAGCTACATCGAAAGCATACGCTTCGCCTTTATCACTGGATTTTCACCTTTGAAAAAGGGAATCAAAAAATCTGGGGATAACAGCGATCGGAAGGTTGTTCTGTCATCGGAGTGGTAAGTGTGAATATTCTTTTAGTCCAATCTATATTCCCCTGAACCAAAAGTCTCATTATTTGCAGATGTCATGTATACATAAACCGATTATGATACGATGAGAGATATTGGAAAATGTAAGGAGGATGACAACTAAAGATGGAAAAAATACGTACACGTGCTGAGGTAGATCAGGAAACCACTTGGGAATTGAGAGACTTGTTTGTAACCGATGTAGAGTGGGAGCAGGAGCTTCGATCACTTCCTGAGGCTGCTGCCCAGATTGAAACGTTCAAAGGACGTCTGGGTGAAGGCGCTGAACAATTGCTGGCTTGTCTGGATGCCCGTGAAGCTTTGCAGGAGCGGATTGGCAAGACGGCTTCTTATGCCCGCTTGAAGCAGTCAGAGGACAGCACCAATCCGGTGAACATTGAGAATTCAGCTAAAGCAGGAGATATCCTGTCGAATCTGTCGTCGTCCTTGTCTTTTGTCAATTCGGAGATCGTTGAACTTCCGGATGGAACGGTAGAGCGTTATATTCAGGAGCTTCCGGGGCTGGAGCCGTATGCACGCAGTTTGGAGCGTTTGATTCGGGAAAAAGCACATCGGCTCACACCGGAAACCGAGAAGGTACTCGCTTCACTTGGAGAGGTACTGGATTCCCCATACCGAATCTATCTGCGTGGTAAACTGGCAGACATGACGTTTGACGATGCCCTCGATGGAGAGGATAATACTCGTCCACTGTCCTGGTCATTCTATGAAAATAATTATGAGATGTCGTCCGATACGAAGCTGCGCCGTTCTGCTTATGCTGCATTCAGCTCGACATTACATGATTACAAAAATACGTTTGCAGAAGGTTATGCAACCGAAGTGAAGAAACAGGTTGTTTTATCCAGGCTGCGTGGTTACGAAGATGTCACAGATATGCTCCTCAGCCCACAGCAAGTGAGCAAAGAGATGTACAATAATATTCTGGATATTATCCAGCAGGAACTCGCACCTCATATGCGCAGACTGGCGGCTCTCAAGAAACGTGAGCTGGGTCTGGACAAGCTGATGTTCTGTGATCTGAAGGCCCCGCTTGATCCTGAATTTAGCCCTGCCATTACATATGACGAGGCTTGCACACTCATTCGAGAAGCCCTTGATGTACTTGGGCCGGAGTATGGCGAGATCGTAGAGCGCGCATTTAGTGAACGCTGGGTGGATTACGCAGATAATGCGGGCAAATCCACAGGGGCATTTTGTTCCTCTATATATGGTTCGCACTCTTATATCCTAATTTCATGGGCGAACAATATGCGCGGAGCATTTACACTTGCCCATGAAGTGGGACATGCAGGTCACTTTATGCTTGCGGGACGTTATCAACGGCTCACGAATACAAGACCATCCCTTTATTTCATTGAGGCACCATCAACCATGAATGAAATGCTACTGGCAGATCATCTGTTGAAGCGTTCCGATAATCCGCGAATGCGTCGTTGGGTCATTTTGCAACTGTTGAATACGTATTACCATAACTTCGTTACGCATCTGCTGGAAGGTGAATTGCAGCGCAGGGTGTATGCACTCGCAACCAATGATGAGCCGATTACGGCGAAGACGTTAAGTCAGCTCAAAGGGGACATCCTCTCTGAATTCTGGGGACCTGATCTGGTGATTGATGAAGGGGCCAAGCTCACGTGGATGAGACAACCTCATTATTATATGGGACTGTATCCATATACCTATGCGGCAGGTTTGACCGCTTCCACAGCGGCAGCACAGCAGATTCGGGAAGAAGGACAGCCGGCGGTAGATCGCTGGCTTGAAGCACTCAAAGCGGGTGGAAGTCTCACACCGCAGGAGTTAATGAAGCTTGCGGGTGTGGATATGTCCGGACCTGAGCCAATTCGCTCTGCGGTTGCATATGTCGGCAGTCTGGTCGACGAACTTGAACGTCTGTATTCCTGATCTGGTTCATATAGTATACGGACAAGGCAGAACGGGTTGTCTGCATGCACCGCCTTCCTTGCGTGGGGGCGGTGCATCTTATTTTGCAAGGGGAAAGGAACGATGATGAATGGCGTTAACAAGCGTGTCCTCATCGATGGGCCGATTAAGCGTGGACGGCTTTGGTGTGTTTGACGACATGAATGGAGTACCGGGTTTTGAAGGCAATCAGGGTGGTTTCTTTTCGGGATTGAATGAGTTTGGTGCCATGGGTGCGTTTGTTTCCATTTTTATTGGTGCCGTATTTCTTATTGTTGCGGGTGTGATTGTATATGCCATCATCTCAGGGGTACGCACGTGGTCATCGAATAACGCATCGGCCTTGTTAACCCTGCACTCAACGGTGGTGGCCAAACGAACGGAAGTTTCAGGGGGAAGCGGGGATAGCAGCGCGACTACCCGGTATTATGTTACATTCGAATTTGACAATGGGGAGCGTATTGAACTGATCGTTGGAGGAAATCATTATGGCATGTTGGTGGAAAATGATCGAGGGATGCTGACGTATCAGGGGACACGCTTCAAGCATTTTGAGAGAGATATACAGCCCCAGTCGGGGGTAAGCAAAGGCCAGTTTTATACTTGAAGCATAAGAAATGCGGCTCCTCCCAGATGGGAGAGAGTCGTTTTTGGTATACCAAAAATAAAGAAAAACCAAAGGGTATTCAAACGCTTACAATGGTGATATACTCGTAAAATAAAGTAAAACAGTATAAAACAAAAACAAACAAACAAAAAATGCAGAATAAAGTACAGGGTTACGGACTGAAACAAGAGATAATGTATGGAAGTTTGGAAAATAGGATGAGTTCGAAAGGTTGGTGAAGCGCGGTGAGTGTGCTGGCTTATGATTTGGGCGCTGGGAGCGGGAGAGCGCTACTGGGACATCTGAATGATCGCGGGATCGAAACGAGCGAAATTCATCGGTTCAAGAATGAACCCGTGAAAGTTGGCGAGCGGATGCACTGGGATATTCTGCGACTGCATCATGAAATATTGCAAGGGCTTACCCTTGTGAAACAGCAGGGAGAACTGCCGGAGAGCCTGGGGATCGATTCGTGGGGCGTTGATTTTGGTCTGCTTGGCAGTAATGGTGAATTGCTGGGAAACCCGTATCATTACCGTGATACACAGTTTAACGGCATGATGGATCAGGTACGCCAAGAGCTGACCTCTCAGCGGATCTTTGAACGTACAGGAATTCAGTTTCTTGGCTTTAATACCTTGTATCAATTGGCAACGCTCCAACGCAGTGGTTCCACGTTACTTCATGAAGCAGAGCGTTTTCTCATGATTCCGGATTTGCTTCGTTATTTCCTGACCGGAGAAGCGGTGAATGAGTTCACGAATGCAACAACAACGCAATTATACAATCCAACGGCGGGGCAATGGGATCGTGAGTTATTGGCACATATTCGCATTTCGGAGAAACTGTTCGGTGAAGTCGTGCTGCCAGGTACCCGTGTTGGACAGCTGCGAAGCAGTATCTGTACCGATCTGGGTCTTTCCCCGATTCCCGTAATCACGGTTGCCGAGCATGATACAGGTTCAGCCGTTGTGGCTGTTCCTGCAACGGAACGTTCATTTGCTTATCTGAGTTGTGGAACCTGGTCCCTGATGGGTACGGAGATAGATCAACCTGCGATAAGTAACCAGAGTCTGGCCTTGAACTTCACGAATGAAGGCGGGGCTGGCGGAACATTCCGTCTGCTTAAGAACATCATGGGTCTGTGGATTTTGCAGGAAAGCATGCGGGAGTGGGAGCGTCAAGGGCAGGGAATCAGCTATGATGCGTTATTGGCGAAGGCGGAACAGGCGCCTCCATTTGCCAGTCTGTTTGATCCGGATGATGAACTGTTCATGCCAGCAGGAGATATGACGACCCGCATTCGGCAGTATTGCCGTGATACAGGGCAAGTGGTGCCAGAGGATCAAGGTGCTATTGCCCGGGCAATTCTGGAGAGTCTGGCATTGAAGTATAGAAGAGTGCTGGAATGGACGGAACAATTATCCCGGCAGACGTTCAACGGATTGCATATGGTTGGTGGAGGTATCCAGAACCGCCTGTTATGTCAGTGGACTGCGAACTCCATTGGCAAGCCGGTATGGGCGGGTCCGGCAGAGGGAAGTGCCATTGGGAATATGGCTGTGCAGTGGATGGCAAGCGGAGCTTTTAAGGATATCTGGGAAGCTCGCAAAGCCATTCGTGATTCATTTCCGGTAACTGCATATGAGCCGCAGGACAGGTCCATTTGGGATGATGCTTACGGCAGATTTATGCGTTTAACGGCATCACCTACTTCACAAGCGGGGAGTGAATTGTAACATGCTGGCTGCTGAGCGGTATGACCGGATTGTGGAGATGGTAAATGTAAAGGGCAGTATGCGTGTATCCGAGCTTAGTGAGCGCTGCCGGGTAACGGAGGAAACGATCCGGCGCGATCTGGATCGGCTGGAACAGGCAGGACGATTGCGTCGTTCTCACGGTGGTGCAGTGAGTGTGAAGGAAGATCAGCCGGAGATCCCTTACCGGATCAGGGAAACAACCCATGCGGAAGAGAAAAGGCGGATTGCACAAGCGGCTTTGGCGATGATTCATCCAGGTGACCGCATTTTGTTGGATGCCAGCACAACGGCAGGTTATATGGCAGCAAAAATGCCGGATTTTCCACTGACGGTCTTAACCAATTCCATCCAAATCGCCACTGAACTTAGCAGCCGTGACAAGGTTGAAGTCATCTCAACGGGGGGCCAGCTGGCGGCTCGCTCGTTGTCTTTTGTTGGGCCACTCGCGGAGCGTTCTCTGGAAACGTATCATGTGGATAAAATGTTCATGTCGTGCAAAGGTGTACATCTCGAAGGTGGCGGAATCAGTGAATCCAATGAACTCCAAGCAAGGCTGAAGCAGAAGATGGTTGGCATATCCGATCAGGTCATCTTACTTGCAGATGCCAGTAAATTTGGTGTCCGTGCTTTTGCCCGGGTATCCGGGTTAAATGCAGTCCATACGATTGTTACCGATCAGCCATTGGAGGCTGAACAGACAGACCTGTTGAGCGGATACGATATTGGAATCATCACGGTTTAAACAGCGATCGGAAGGTTATTGTGTCACCGGAGTGTTCATTGTAAATATTCTTAGTCAATTTCTTAGTCAATTCATCTACTAATCAGTTAATAGGAGCGTGTAATTATGAAGGTCTCCTTATTCATTACCTGCCTCAGCGATGCCATCTATCCCCGAGTGGGGGGAGCCATGGTCAGATTGCTCGCCGCTCATGGTGTTCGGCTGGATTTTCCGCCGATTCAGACCTGCTGCGGTCAGCCATCCTACAATAGCGGGTACTGGGACGAGACTCGGGTAGCGGCCAAAACGATTCTTGAAGCGTTTGACGACAGTGATTTTGTAGTCTGTCCATCCGGATCGTGTACGTATATGATTCATCATTATCCCGAACTGTTCGCAGATGAACCGGTGTGGCTGGAGAAGGCGAAACGATTGGAAGCCAAAGCCTATGAATTCACTCAATTCCTCGTTCAGGTACTCGGAATAACCGATCTGGGCGCTCATTTTCCGCACAAAGTAACCTATCATCCATCTTGCCACGGCAGCCGTCTGCTTGGTGTGAAGGATGAGCCGATGGCGCTGCTTTCTCAAGTAAAAGGACTGGAATTGGTTCCACTTCCGTTTGCTGAGGATTGTTGCGGGTTCGGCGGCACGTTTGCCATCAAAATGTCCGATATCTCAGGAGCGATGGTGACGGAGAAGGTCGATCATGTCAAAGAGACACAAGCCGAAGTACTCGTTGGGCTGGACATGGCCTGTCTGATGAATATTGCAGGTAATCTGCGTTATCGGAATGAACCGGTGCGTGTGATGCATTTGGCGGAACTATTGTATGAGGGGGTGCAAACAGGATGAGTCAACCGGGAGTCATGGATACAACGGTCAAAGAACGTGCCGGACTGGCCTTGAATGATGATTTTCTGCGTAAAGCGGTGAAATTTACAACAGAACGATTGCGTAACGGCAAGAAGTCTGCCTCAGAAGAACATGGAAACTGGGATGAATGGCGAGAGCGTGGCCGTCAGATTCGTCTGCATACGATTGCGCATCTGGATTATTATCTGAATGAATTTGTGAATAACGCCCGTGCGAACGGGGTTCAAATTCATTTTGCAGATACATCGGTGGAAGCAGCGGCGATTGCGCTGGATATTGCGGCTCACAAGCAGGCTTCTACGGTGGTAAAGTCCAAATCGATGGTGTCGGAGGAAGTACATCTGAATCATGTGCTGGAGTCGGCGGGCATTGAAGCCATCGAGACTGACCTGGGTGAATATATCATTCAGCTGGCAGGCGAAGCACCCTCTCATATTGTCATTCCAGCCATCCATAAGAACCGGTATCAGATCGCAGAGTTGTTATCGAAGGAAGCAGGTGAAATTCTGGAACCGGACACGACGGTACTTGCCGGATTTGTTCGCAAAAAGCTGCGCGAGAAATTCCTCGAAGCAGATATCGGCATGACCGGCTGCAATTTTGCGATTGCGGAGACAGGTTCCATGGTTTTGTTCGAAAATGAAGGCAATGCGCGTATGGTATCCACTGTTCCAAAAACGCAGATTACACTCATGGGCATGGAGCGGATCATCCCGTCATGGACGGATCTGGAGGTCATGGCAACCTTGTTGCCACGCTCCGCAACAGGTCAGAAATTAACGATGTACATGTCAGGCATCACAGGTCCGCGTCGTACAGCGGATGCAGATGGGCCGGATGAAATGCACATTATTATCGTGGACAATGGTCGATCCCTTCAACTCGGTGATCCTGAATTCCAGGAGTTGCTGAATTGTATTCGCTGTGGTGCTTGTCTGAATGCTTGCCCGGTATATCGCCATATTGGAGGTCATGCCTATGGTGGAACCTATAGTGGACCGATTGGCGCGGTACTGACACCTGCACTCAATGGCAACATTGATGAATGGAACGATATTGCGGGTGCTTCAAGTCTGTGCGGAGCCTGTTATGAAGCATGTCCGGTCAAAATTCCGCTGCATGATATGCTCGTTTATTTACGTAGACGTAAAGTGGAAGACGGTCATGGAAACAAAATGGAGAGCATGGGCATGAAGGGTTTTGCTGCCGTTGTTTCCAATTCCAAACGCTTCAGTGCGGCCATACGTCTGGGACAGATCGGGCAGAAGGCGGTTGTACGCAACAACGGCATTTCTCTCAAGCTGGGTCCACTCAAAGGCTGGAACAATTATCGGGTTGCACCAAGTCTCGCCAAGAAATCCTTCCGGCAACAATGGAACAAGCTGGATCAGGAACTGAACCAGAAGCAATCAGCCATGGATTCTTCCGTTCGCAGCCGTATGGAGCGGATTATTCGTGAACGAGAAGAAGGGGAGGGGACTAAACATGGTCACTGAACATCAGCAATGGCTTGCGGAATTGGAGAAAAAGTCCATAGAGAAACAGGAGCAGTTCATGAATGACATTGCTTCGAAATTGAGAAGACCAAGGCAACGACATGCGCCGACCCAACCTTTCCGGGGAGCACCCGACTTTTGGACTGAGCTAGAATGGGATGAAGAGAAGCGTATTCAAGCATTTACGGATAACTTTGTGAGTGTAGGCGCACACATTGCCCGGGTTCAGAACATGGAAGAAGTATCTCAATTTATTGCCAACAAATCGCATGAACTGAGTGCCAAATATATCATTCGTCAGAATGAACAGGCGTTACAGGATCTCGGATTGGAAGAGCAACTTCCGGATGTACAGATCTCAGTGTGGAATAGTCAGACGGATGAGAACTGGAGGGCACGGGCAGCTGAGGCGGATATCGGTGTGGTCATGGCGGATTATGCGACTGCATATACAGGCTCGGTCACTGTACTTTCTTCACCGGAAAAAGGTCGTTCCGTCAGTCTGTTGCCTACGGTACTTATCATCATTATTCCAGTAGATCGACTATACACCAGATTGGGGGAGACGCTGGATCGGTTTGACAAAGCGGGAAGAGAGAATCTTCCGGCAGGCATTCACTTTATTTCAGGCCCAAGCCGCTCTTCCGATATTGAAAATGATTTAACCATTGGTGTACATGGGCCTGGTATTGTATATGGTCTGATTATGGGTTAGCTGTGTGTTAAGCGTGATTGCACAACATGATTTGGTAACTGTCCAGATGCAGCATTTAGCTGCTGAGGGCAGTTTTTTTGGTTTATTTTTTCATAGTTAAAAACTATCGAATTTATATTTATTATATATTTCACCTATTACTAGTAGGGGGTGGAGAAAATTAAGGTCGTAGGGCAATCGATGCATCCGTTGTTCCGTTACCTGACTGAAGAAGCGCCGTTTCAAGGCTATGATCTGGATACGCAAGAAGGACAGTGGATGGACACTTTTGTGAAAGAGAAGCATCCTGAATTGTACCGAGGAGACGGGATCAAATGGAATTTCACCAAATTCCTGATCGACCGCAGTGGGAATATTCATGGCCGGTATGAAACGACAGTTGCTCCAATGGAGATGGAGTCGGCTATTCAGATTCTGTTAAAAGATTCATAAGTTTACCGCAATCCATGTCCTGAGGTCCTATGACTTTGGGACTGTTGAAGATTGGAACTGGAAATGTTAGGGTAAAAGGAGATAACAAGTTCATCCATTTTTTTTAATCAAAAATGACCAGTATACCATTTCGGTCAGTTAGTTCTTTATCGTTTTATCGTTATCTGGATGAAATATGAAATTGTGCAAAAAATAACTTGAATCTGTTGATTTGAAGATGAAGTGTGATCTGAAGGTTAAGTGCAATTGCGTATGTAATCAAGTCATTATTTTTATAGTTGTAAAACTCTTAACTTGGAAAAAGGAGTGAGCGTCATGCCACCAATTTCAGTGCCTCAACCCAAAACATTTGGCCCGCTGGGCAATTTGCCGCAATTAAACTTTGAAGAGCCAGTGCAATCTCTGGTGAAGCTGGCTGAAGAATATGGACCGATCTTTCGTATGGAGTATCCCGGGCGAAGTGAATTGTATATTTCAGGTCACGAACTGGTCGCCGAGGTAACGGATGAATCCAAATTCGACAAACGGGTGTGGGCACCCCTTGCGAAGGTTCGTGCTTTTGCAGGAGATGGATTATTTACGAGTTGGACGGAAGAGCCAAATTGGAAAAAAGCCCATAATGTCCTGCTTCCAAGTTTCAGTCAACGTGCCATGCAGGGATATCACAACAAAATGATTGACCTGGCTGTGCAGTTGGTTCAGAAATGGTCACGATTGAATCCGGATGAGACGGTTAACGTTCCGGATGATATGACACGTCTTACGCTTGACACGATTGGACTCTGTGGTTTCAACTATCGGTTTAACAGCTTCTACCGGGAAGAACCACATCCATTCATTACAAGCATGGTACGTGCGCTGGACGAATCCATGAGTTCATTGCAGCGACTGCGTCTGCAAGACAAACTGATGATTACCAAAAAGAAACAATTTGAACAGGATATCCGTTCGATGTTCTCCTTGGTGGATCACATTATTGCCGAGCGCAAAGCGAAACCGCAGGAAGGCGCAGATGATCTGTTGTCCCACATGCTCAGCGGCAAGGACCCGGAAACGGGAGAAACACTGGATGATGAGAACATCCGTTATCAGATTATTACCTTCCTGATCGCTGGACATGAGACCACAAGTGGTCTGTTATCCTTCGCCGTTTATTATCTGATGAAGAATCCGGATACACTGGCTAAGGCTCAGGCAGAAGTGGATCAGATTCTGAAAGATCCGGTTCCAACGTATAACCAGGTTCGCAATCTGAAGTACGTTCGCATGGTTTTGAACGAAGCATTGCGGTTATGGCCAACGGCCCCGGCATTTTCCTTGTATGCCAAAGAGGACACGGTACTTGCGGGTCAATATCCTTTGCAAAAAGGAGACAGCGTCAGTGTACTTATTCCCAAGCTGCATCGCGACCGCGAAGCATGGGGAGACGACGTAGAGGAATTCCGCCCGGAACGGTTCGAAGATCCGAGTAAAGTGCCGCATGATGCGTATAAACCTTTTGGTAATGGTCAACGGGCTTGCATTGGTCAGCAGTTTGCACTTCAGGAAGCAACGTTGGTACTGGGCATGGTGCTGAAGCATTTTGACTTCATCGATCATTCGGATTATCAGTTAAAGGTAAAAGAAACGCTGACGCTTAAACCGGATAACTTCACCATTCGTGTACGTGCGCGTGGGGGACAGCCCGTCATGGCCGTTCCGGGTGTAGCGGTTGAAGAACCAAAGCCGGTTGCCAAAAAAACAGAGCCGGATGCAGCGAATGCCCACCACACACCGATGCTTGTTCTGTATGGTTCCAATCTGGGGACTGCGGAAGGCATTGCTCGTGAAATTGCGGATACTGCCAGATATCAGGGGTTCCGCAGTGAGGTCGCTGCGCTGGATGATCGTGTTGGCAAACTGCCGAAGGAGGGTGCCGTTATTATTGTCAGTGCATCCTACAATGGTCAGCCGCCAAGTAATGCCAAGATGTTTGTCGAGTGGATTGAACATGCGGATGCTGATGAATTCAAAGGGGTGCGTTTCGCCGTTCTTGGATGTGGTGACCACAACTGGGCCAGTACCTATCAGCGTATTCCTCGTTTAATAGATGAACAATTGTCTTCGAGAGGAGCAGAGCGGTTATCGCCCTTGGGTGAGTCCGATGCAAGCGGTGATTTTGAGAAACAGGTGGGGGATTGGACGGAGCAATTATGGCCGGATCTTGCACGAACAATGGGACTGAAACTGAACACAAGCTCCAATAGCGAACGCAGTTCACTATCTGTACAGTTTGTTAGCGGACTCGCTGTAACACCGCTTGCAGATACGTATGATGCACATGTGGCAGAAGTGCTGGAGAACAGGGAGCTTCACGATCCGGGCAGTGAACGCAGCACACGTCACCTGGAGATCCAATTGCCTGAAGGCATCACCTACAAGGAAGGGGACCATCTGGGTATTCTGCCACAGAATCCGCCGGAGCTGGTGGAACGTGTACTGCGTCGATATGGATTTACCGGAACGGAGCATCTTGTTCTGGATGCATCCGGTCGGAGTGCCGCGCATCTGCCGCTGCATCAACCGGTGAACCTGTATGATCTCCTCAGTCATAGCGTTGAGCTTCAGGAAGCGGCAACTCGTGCACAGTTGAGAGAGATGGCAGCATACACGGTATGTCCACCGCATAAGAAGGAACTTGAAGCGTTGCTTGATGAATCGGTGTATAAGGATCAAGTTCGGAATAAACGGATCTCCATGCTGGATTATCTGGTGAAATATGAGGCATGTGAACTGCCGTTTGAGCGCTTCCTTGAACTATTGCCTTCACTAAAAGCCAGATATTATTCGATCTCCAGTTCACCTCGTGTTCAGCCTGACCAGGCAAGTATTACGGTGAGTGTAGTGCGTGCCCCGGCATGGAGTGGACAGGGAGAATATAAAGGCATTGCGTCCAACTATCTGGCTAACCTGAAACCGGGTGACGAGATCGTCATGTTCACGCGGACACCGGAATCCGGTTTCCAACTGCCGGAAGATCCACAGGTTCCCGTCATCATGGTAGGTCCCGGTACAGGTGTTGCTCCATTCCGAGGTTTCTTGCAGGCGAGACATGTATTGAAGCAGCAGGGTCAAGCCGTTGGGGAAGCCCATCTGTACTTTGGATGCCGGAATCCCGAACATGATTATCTGTACAAAAATGAACTGGAAGCCGCCCAGCAAGAAGGGCTTGTAGAGCTTCACACGGCCTTCTCCCGTGTAGACGGTGAGGAGAAATGTTATGTACAACATCTGATGAGAGACGATGCCCGTCATCTGATTCCTTTGTTTGAAGCGGGTGCGCATCTGTATATCTGCGGAGACGGCAGCAAAATGGCACCCGATGTGGAAGCCACACTCCAGCATGCATACGCTGAACTTCATGGCAAATCCACAAAGGAAGCAGAAGATTGGCTTAATCAGCTTCAGCAGGAAGGTCGTTATGCCAAGGACGTATGGACAGGCATCTGATGTACACATATGAAGGGGCAGCTTGATCCGTGACTGGCTTAGCGGTGAGATACAGAAGTAATTCTGTTCTCACCCCTTTTTGACATAAAATGATTCTTCAGCAGAGGAGTGGTTGCATGAGTTATAATTATATATTGGAAGGGAGCACCGGTATGCAGATATTCGGGAACCATTGTATGGCTTGCGTAAATGAACCAGCTTTACTTCCGACTACAAGGTCGTTTCAGATTCTTTTTTCCGGTGGTTGGCCGATAGATCGACTCGACGCTGGAGAGAGGGAATAGAATACGGGAAGGGACTCTGCCTTTTCCCTGGAGTTCAAGATAATCCAGTCCTACGCCCACCAGTCTGATATTGTTAAATGCATTCCAGGAAGGGAAAGTCGTGCGGATTCCGACTCTGACGCCTCGCCGTGTTCGAGGAATATCGAATACCCGAATGGAATTCAGACTAAGTGGAATGAATATTTGACGGTTTACTTTGATAAACTGCCTCGGGTAGACACGACGAATACGTCCCGGTTCCAACCCGGAGAGTGGCGTATTCAGTTCTGCAAGATGCCCCTGGAGTTCTGCCAGACGCTGCTGAAGTGTTTTTCCAGTATGGAGATGCTGCCAGCTCATAAGAATTCCTCCGTTCGCCATTTGTACCTAGTATATGAAGGCACGGGGTAGGAAGGTGTACGTTTGATAGCCCATGTTCGTTACGGCTAACGGGGTTTCATTTTATAATAGAGGAGTGATTTAATTGATCGTAGAGATGTATAAAGACCTCATTCAGGATGAGCGTGGCAATTATTATCTGGCAGTACAGATGGATGGTAATGAGCTTACACTCGTTAATGCATTCGTTGAAGCGGCATTCACACCAGAACTGATCTACAATGAAGAGTTTCGCACGAAGCATAAGGAGATAGAAGGCGGGTTTGTAGGCAAAATTGCGATGGACCTGTTAAGGCATGATGTGGTCATGGGGATGAAGCAAATCGACCGCAAACTGTTGAACCTGTCGGATGTGGAACAGCAGTTCACCGTAAATTATATTGATACGATTGAATTTTATCGTCACCCGGCGTGGAACCGGAAGGTGTAGAAATATAGAAATGCCAAAACGCAAGTGCAGGGGCAGTAAGTCTCCGCTACTTGCGTTTTTTGCATTCGAACAATTAACGATACGTAGGATGGATGATGCCAATGTCGCGCTCGGTTCTGAAACATCCATTAGCGTAAGCTGCATTTCATTTCCTGTGATCCGAATATTTAGAAACGAACCAGATTATTGACGTTGACAGGCAAACCCGTGGCGATGGCGCGATTGGCCGCAATTCCAGTCAGAATGGATCTGGCACCGTCCACGTGGTTAGCAGCACGATGGAACGGATCTTCTACAGGCTCTCCGAACAGATCATTCAGCAGAACCGGGTCACCTCCGCCATGTCCACCAGCTTTCTCTTCCACTTCAACCTCATATGGCGCACCAAACATCGGAAGGACCCGCAACGTTTTACCGATCAATGCACCTTCCTTACTTTTGTCACCCAATGAATTGACATAGGATTGCTCCACAATGTTCATCTCCATCCGGCCTTTGGTACCATTAATGGCAATGCGGTAACCTTCCCATGGCTGATAGGCAACGAGGGAGTACGTCAGAATCGCTTTGTTCCGATACTTCACAAGAACACCCATCGTATCCTCAATGTTGATACCATCCCCAAATACGCTCTGGTCCCGCTGATAACCATCTTCTGATTCGGCATCCAGATACATGGACTTCATATGAGCATCCGAATCCAAATGCAGTGCAAAAGGATCTTCCTTTGCAATCGGATTGCCTGTTGCCCGATTATAGAACTGCGTTACACCGCGTTCTTCTGCGTTTTCTCTGCCGTAAAACATCAGATCACCAAATGCAAACACGGTATCTGGTTGCGAGCCGATCCAGAAATTCACCAGGTCGAAGTGATGGGTGGATTTGTGCACAAGCAGCCCGCCGCTATTACGCTTGTCCCGATGCCAGCGGCGGAAATAATCTGCCCCGTGGCGCGTATTCAGCAGCCATTCGAAGTGAACGGAAGTGACTTTCCCAATGGTATCATTCAGAATAAGTTCCCGAATCTTCGTATGGTGCGGTGCATAACGGTAGTTAAAGGTGACTCTGACGTTCTGACCAGTCCGTTTGACGGCATCCAGGATGTCCTGGCATTTCTCCTCATCGATCGTCATCGGTTTCTCGGTGACAACGTCGCAACCCAGTTCCATCGCGCGAATGATGTACCTGTGATGGGTACGGTCAACGCTGGTTACGATGACATAGTCAGGTTTCTCGTTCTCAATCATCTGATCAAATTGATCCGCAGGATAAGTGGGTACCTCGGGATAATTGTACTTTTCCTTTAACAGTTGATTCGCGTAATTCATGCGGACTTGATTTATATCACAAAAGCCGACAAGCTCGGAAGTATCCCTGTAATCCCGGGTTAAAGCACCATAAAAAAATTCGGCTCGGCCGCCGGTTCCAACTAACACATAACGTTTCTTGTTACTCATGTCCATCGCCTCCTTGAATATAGCTTTAGACTATAACAAGGGAGTACTTCTTTCGCCGCATTTTATGCGTAACCGCTTTCAAATGCCGCATATTTTGCTATAATTTATGGAAAGGAGAGAGGCCGACATGACAGAACCTTTCAGTGCAGATTTTCATGATCCCACGGATTTATTACATATCGAATATGATCGTCGCATTGGATATTTCTCGATGACGGATGACCACCTGCATGATCATTATGAGTTGTATTACCTGTTGTCTGGCGAGCGTATCTATTTCATTAGGGACCGGACCTACCGGGTGAAGGCTGGCGATCTGGTGTTTGTTGACCGGAATACGGTGCATAAAACCTTGGAGAGTGGCATGCCCGACCATGAGCGGATGGTATTGTATCTGAAGCCTGAGCTTTTTGCAGCCATGGCTATTTCAACGGAGTTAGTTGAAGCCTTGAAGGAGCCCTTCGGCTGGGAAATTCCGATTGTAAGATTTCCTTCACAGGTCACGGATGTTTTGCAGCGGATGGTTAGTGAAATGGTGGATGAAATGCTTTGTCCTCAACCTGGAAGCAACCTGTTGCTTCGTCACCGGACTATTGAATTGTTGCTGCATGCCTATCGTAATCAGCATCTGGGCAGGTTATGCTCCGATGATCGTGAACCGGTTCTTCATCCCAAGACACAGGTAGTTGTACGTTACCTGAATGAGAATTATCAGAAGCCACTGACATTACCGGAAGTGGCGGGCATGTTTCGCATTAGTCCGCATTATCTGAGTCGATTGTTCAAACAAACGACGGGGTTTACCTTCAGTGATTACCTGAACCTGTTACGGGTGAAGGAAGCACAGCGTTTGCTGCGAGAAAGTGAGAAGTCCATCACGGATATCGCCTGGCTTGCAGGATTTAGTAACTTCTCTCATTTTGGCAAGATGTTTAAGCGTACCGTTCAGGTATCACCAAGAGTCTACAGGCAGGAATACAAGGAATCGGGTTCCGTGAGGACCTTATAAGAGGGAGCGAGTATACGATGATTGAAGCAAGATTGAATGAACTGGGGATCATTTTGCCACAGGCCAGCGCGCCCGCAGGGAAATATGCCAATGCCGTTATTGTGAATGGAATCATGTATGTATCCGGGAAAGGACCGGATACCTCTGAACGTGGCAAACTGGGATCAGACTTCACAACAGAGCAAGGATATGATTTTGCCCGGAATGCTGGACTGGAGGTTCTTGCTGTCGTTCGAGACGTGCTGGGTTCACTGGATCGGGTGAAGAAAGTGGTTAAAGTGCAAGGCTTTATCAATGCATCTGCTTCGTATCAGGAGCATCATAAAGTGCTGAATGGATTCTCCGATCTGATGATGGAAGTTTTCGGGGAGCAGGGTGTACATGCTCGTTCGGTATTTGGTGCCGCATCTGTTAGAGATAATTTGCCGCTAATCATTGATTCTATATTTCAGGTAGAGGAGTAGATATGACCATGACAGAATCGTCCTCATTTAATCCAATTATGCTAACGATTCCCGAGAGCTTCCACACGGAACGCCTCACGATTCGTGCTCCGCAGTGGGGGGACGGCGCAGCCGTTAATGAAGCGGTCCGTGATAGTGCGGAGCAGTTGCGGTTGTGGTTACCTTTTGCCGAGAAGATCCCGTCATTGGAAGAGTCTGAAATGATGGTTCGTAGAGCAAGACTGAAATATCTGGAACGTAGCGACCTGATGTTACATTTGCGTGATAGACATACGGATGAATTCGTCGGCAGCAGCGGGTTACATCGCATTGACTGGAATGCACGCTGTTTTGAGATCGGTTACTGGATTCGGACATCGCGGTCTGGTGAAGGTTTGATGACGGAAGCAGTGAAAGGCATTGAGCAATTTGCCATTACGCATCTGGAGGCAAATCGGCTGGAGATCCGCTGTGATGCACGGAACGTGCGAAGTGCGAGAGTGGCTGAAAGAGCGGGGTATACGCTGGAAGGGATACTGCGCAAGCTGCGGCGGAACAGTGCAGGTACGCTGGTCGATTCTATGGTGTTCTCTAAAGTCAGAGGAATTGAGTTCGAGTAAAGGGCGGATGAATATGGAGCGAATTGGTCAGGGAAGAACTGCGGAAATCTATGCGTATTCGAACGAGCACATTATGAAGTTATATCGAATGGATTTTCCATTCGAAGCAGTCCAGAATGAATATGGAATAAGTGAGTTAGTATTCAGAAAAGGACTCCCCGTCCCACAAGCAGTATCCTTGATAGAGCATACTACGTCGCGTGCAGGCATTGTTTTTGAACGACTCCAGGGGTCTACCCTGTTATCACTTATCATTCAGCAACCTGAGTTATTAGAGCAGTTGGCGTTTAAAATGGCTGACTGCCATTACAGACTTCATTGTGAGCGAGATGATGAAGGAACACTTCCCTCCCAGAAGCAGATTTTATCGGGAGCGATTCACAATGTTCGATTATTGTCCGAGAACGATCAAGCGCGAGTCCTTTCTTACTTAACAACATTGCCTGATCAACAGCAGATCTGTCATGGCGATTTTCACCCCGATAATGTTATGCTCAGTGAGGCTGGCGATCAATACTGGGTCATCGATTGGATGACTGGCATGTCGGGTGATCCCGCGGGTGATGTAGCCCGAAGCTGGGTAATATTAATGAGCGGTACATTGCCGGAAGATACAGAGCCGGCAATACGAATGGGTTTTGAAACGGCTCGTAAATCGCTGGTTGAATATTACATCCAGCATTATATTGAACTTTCCGGGATTACACGTGAAGCCATTGAATCCTGGATGCTGCCAGTTGCTGCCGCGCGTCTTGACGAAGATCTGCCCGCTCAAGAGGTGGAACAGCTGCTCAAGTTGGTTCAGGAACGACTTCGTCTGTTGGACGACTAACTATACAATATATAAGGGTAGAGAAAGAGGGGGACATATTCATGCTGCATTCATTAAAGGCCATACAATCATACAAATCAGGCAACACGCCGGAAACTGGGCAGCAATGGCTGCAAGTGCTGGCAGCAGCAGAGCAGCCCCACATTAACCTCGAACGCATTCATTCCATCGCTGAACTTGAGGGCACGAATCCGGTACTGGATTACACCGAGCGCACACTGCACGTGCTGGAGAAGCTTCAGGTTTCTTTTTGGGTGCGAGAAGTTCTGGAGGACGTATTAATCTGGTCAGAGACGGCAAAGGCCGGATCACGGGAGCAACGGCGGATATGGCAAAAGCAGGGCGTTAACCTGTTTGTGCACAATGTCGGGTCCGCTCAGTTATATGATCTTTACGCAGGGCCAGACCACCTGGATCATGACATAGGTGAGACCAAGGAGACGAGTGTCAATCAACCTGGATCTCCGAGTGTTACCCGAAGTGAGAGTACAGATGTAAGCGAGCATCATGCTGCGCTGACTTCACACACACCAAGGCATGAGATTATACACACTTTAATTGCTACGCATGGGCTTATTGGTCAATACATACGCGGCGAGATTCCATTTGCCGAGAATGCTCCGCTTCACGCCTTGATCGTCAAAGGATGGTTGACTACAGATGAACTGCACACCATACTGATGGCATTAAATGAGTGCATTATTGCAGGCGTTGATCCAGCGTTATGGGTTCAGGTTCAAGCTGAGGTACAGCGAATTGTAGGCTGGATTATCGCTGGACCGGATCATGAGGACTGGAGCGTGAAGGAACGGTTATCCCGCTTGAGAAGTTCATCCATTCGGCAGGGAGAAGCGATGGATACGGCTTACGGCAAGCTCCAAACGGAACTGGATGTAGAACAGGCGCTGGCTCCGCTGGCTCATCGCACATTATGGTATGTGGAGTCGGCCATGCAGGATTTTTCGCTGCAGGAGATGGTGAAAGTGTTCTTTTTGGCGCTTCGCAGCGAAAGTATGAATCCAACATTTATGGAGAATCAATCTGAAGTTGTTCGTCATATCAGCTTCGAACCATTGATGAATACGATGTATTACGACTACAAGGGTGTCAAGAAGCTCAATATTTACAAGAAACGAATGATTGAAAAATATTTGGAACAGTATACATGGGTACAGATTAAGGCAGGGGAGCAGATCGTCTATCCCCATCTAACCCATCGCATTGAGCGTCATGCGGATCTGCCCGATACACTGTTTGTGACCTTCGAATTTTCCCCAGCGGCAGAGAAGCTGATTGCATTCTGTATTGAAGCGGAGAAGTCACCATTATACGAAAAAGCTGTATTGCTGTTATTTGACCTGTTCGGATTACGTCGGGATGCCTATGACCGGTTTCACAACGAAGAGACGTATTTGTCCGATATGAACAGCTCCGGTGATTATAAAAAAGTACTGCTCGACTATATCGTCGGTAAACGAGTACTTGATATCGGTCCAGGTGGAGGGATTCTGCTGGATCTGATTGAGCAAGAAAAACCGGAAGTGGAGCCTATTGGTATCGATATCTCGGCCAATGTCATTGAAGCGCTGGAACGCAAAAAACAGCGTGAGGGGCATCGCTGGCAAGTGATGAAGGGAGATGCCCTGCAACTGGAGCAATATGTGCAGCCGGGCACCGTGGATACGGTTATTTTTTCATCCATTCTGCATGAGCTATATTCCTATATTGAACTGGACGGTCGAAGATTTAATTCCGATACAGTTGTGGCAGCGCTGAGAAGTTCATTCCGTGTGCTGTCACCTGGAGGAAGAATTCTGATTCGTGATGGCATCATGAGTGAACCGGAGGCACAGAAGCGCCGGATTCGTTTTCTGGAACCGGATGGAATGCGCTGGCTGGAGCGGTATGCAGAGGATTTTCAGGGACGTGCAATTCAATATGAACGGATCTCAGACAATGAGGTCGTATTGCCAATCAACGATGCGATGGAATTTCTCTACACCTATACGTGGGGTGAAGAGGCATACGTACATGAAATTCAGGAGCAGTTCGGTATTTTCACGCCGACAGACTATGAGAACTGTATTCGAGAGGCACTGGGTGAACAAGCCGAAATGATTACTTTCCGACATTTTCTCCAGGAGGGTTATACGGAAGCACTTGGAGAACGAATCATCTTTATGAGGGAAGATGGAGAACCTGCGCCTTTGCCAGACAGTACCTGCCTGATTGTCATTGAGAAGAAGAAAGGGCTGGCGGATGAATGATGAGCGAGGCCAACACGGTTTTGTATTTTGTTAGACATGCGGAGTCACGGTATGTTGAAGGACAGGAACGCGAGCGTGGACTGACAGCGAAAGGTCATCAAGATGCGGGAACGGTTGCCAGTCTGCTCCAAGGGGAGCGGATTCAACTGTTCTATTCAAGCCCTTACAGGATGAAAAATGCATTAGCCGTGATGAGAGTAGAAAGGTGTGGGTTGAACGGATGAAAATTACGCTGTTACCTGATACATACTTTATTGAAAATCTAAGCGTAGCCCCATTACAGGATAGATTTTATTGCATATTTGATCTCGAAGGTACAGGCATTAATCCTGTGGTTGAGAGTGTGACACAATTTGGTGCGATGCATTACCAGAGAGGTCAACCATGTTATACAACATTTTCTTCACTTGCACGCGCAACCAAACCTATACCAGAACCTGTGGCCAAGTTAACAGGCATTTCGAATGAGGATATGTTGGAAGCTCCTTCGTTCGTAGAAGCATTTCAGACCTTTCAGGAGTTCATTGGGGACAACGTTCTGGTGACACAAGCCGGATATGAGTATGACCTGCCCATCTTAAAGCGGCATTGTGATGAGTATGGTCTCCCGATGTTGACCAACCCGGTGCTGGATACAAAAGCGATGTTTACCTATATTCATCCTGAGATTACCGAGGTCGTCTCAACGGATTTTCTGATTGGGTATTATGATCTGAATACAGAGGGAATTCACAGGCACAATGCTTTGGCAGATTGTGGTGTGATTGCTCGTATCTTTGAAAGTATTCTTAGCGAATATGAGAAACTTCAATTGGATCATTTTACAGCCGATCCCAAGCAGATGATGAAACGTTTCGTTATACCAGAGATGTATCTGACATGATAAGGAACTGGAGGAGAGATTCAATGAGCAGAACGGATGTGGAGAAGCTACTGTTGGATCTTAACGAGGAACGGATTCTGACCCAGCAGACATTCGAAGGACTGGATGTGGAAGTTTACCTGGACGAAAGAGATGCCTCTGCATTTGCTGACGAGTGGATGCAAACTTTTGAACGATGGGCTCGAGTTACTGCGGTGGCTGAAGAAGAGGTGTTGCGCGCAGGCAGGGAACAGGCTTTCAAACAAACTTTAGCTCTCACCGGCGAACCTGAGTTAGCCGGGTATGTAAGTGATGATATCGGTTTAATTGGCGCTGCACTGTTACAGGATGTGGTGCATGAACCATTTGTTAATGAACTGTTGGAAAGTTATCGACAAGGTCGGTTGCCCCTGCAATAAGCGGGGGAGGACCAACAGGAGTGTTTTCGTTTGTATAAAAAAATAGCATCAAATGTACATTGTGAGTCGGCTGAACCTTGAGGTACAATTCACCTATGTACTTAATGAGAATGATAATCATTATACGTTATATATATATAACATTCTCACGATTACATTAACAGATCATATAGGGGTGAAAGGTATCATGGCAGGTTTTACTAAAGGTTTCAAAGGGTGGGCGATTACATTACTGCTCATGGGTCTGGTGATTTCAGGATGTAGTACAAATACCGCTACAAATGCGGAACAGACTCCTGCAACTGAAAGTGCAGCTTCTGGAGAAAATGCTTCTGGAACGGAGGCGGCGCCTGCGACGCGAGTTGTACAGGATGAATTCGGAGATGTGACGATCCCGGTTCAACCACAGCGGATTGCTGGAATATATGTGGAAGATTATCTCAAGGCGCTCGATATTACACCTGTAGTACAGTGGTATAATCCGATGTGGGGTGTTCAGGATTATTTAAAACTGGATGTTCCGCAATTTGATACTACAGGGAGTATTGAGGCTTTGTTGGAATATGATCCGGATCTGATCATTGTGGATGGTGCAGCGGATGCGGAGAAATATGAGATGTATTCGAAGGTGGCACCGACGTATCGTTTGCCTGAGAGCGTACTACAGGATTCTAATCAAATTCTGAAAACCATCGCCGATGTTGTGGGTAAACCGGACAAGGGTGAAGAAGTTGCAGCGGCATTTGAGGCCAAAATTGCAGATGCCAAATCGAAGTTGCAGGAAGCAGTTGGGGGTGAGACAGTCGCAGTGGTCCGGCTGAATGTTAACGATGACACACTGGCACTGTTCGGTGTGAAAAATCGTTTGACCGGATTTATTTATTCGGAGCTTGGTCTAACACCTCATCCTCTGGTTAGCAAGATGAAAGAATATCAGGAAATTTTGTCTGAGGAGGCCATTCCACAGCTTGATGCAGATCATCTAATTATTTTCCCTTCCAATGGAGATTGGTCATCTCCCGAGAATAAGGAAGCCTTGAAGGTACTAGACAGCAAGCTGTGGGAATCCCTTCCTGCGGTTAAAAATAATCAGGTGTACATCATGGAAAGATCACATTGGCAATCAGGTGCGATTACAGCGAATTCCATGAAAATTGATGATCTTCTGGAAAAAATGACTCCATAAGCATAGTTTCATAAGAAAGAAAGTTCTTCGGTCAGGGTTGAAGAGCTTTCTTTTTTCGTATACACTACTTTAAATGATAATAATTCTCAGTTAAGGACGATGAACATGTACCCCACGATAATACAATGGATTCCCAAACCCTGGTTATGCTCACTTCAGCATATGAAATACATAGATCATAATAAATCCGATATTCATAAACGTTTGTTATATAGAATGTCATCCTCACACTCCATTTTCGTTGTAACGTCTGGGAAGGGCTCAATGTTTTACTCAGATCGGGAATTTCATTTGGAAAAAGGAATGATTATATTTGTTCCGGCTGGAGCTTCTATTAAGATAGAAGGATCTCCATGGACAGAAAATAAATTGCAATATTATAAGCTTGACCTGATGGTGGCTGAGCTAAAAGAAGATATTTCAAGCTATTCGTCTACGATAATCAAGATTGAGCAGCAAGAGTTTTTTAAAAGGATTGAGACTCAAGAAGCGTTACCACTTATTCACCTGAGTTACAGTCCCTGGAGCTCCTGTCTGGAAGCCTTGGAACAAATGCTGCGTCAACAGGTCACTGGCGATTGGTTGGGGCAATGGGGGATACAGCTTCGTTTTCAGGAGTGGTTCCGTGCCTTGCTTCGCCAAAGTGATCCCGAAACAGAAGCACCAGATGAGCGTGCGCGTCTTCAAAGTTCAATTCGTTATATTGGCGACCACTATGATCAGACGATAACCGTGGATGAGCTCGCGGCAGATATTGGTCTTACCAGAGCCAGCTACACTCGGCAATTTAAAAGGATTACAGGTACGCTTCCGCTTGATTATTTAAATACAGTTCGACTGGAGCGCTCGAAGCAACTATTGCAGCTAACGGATGATCGGATTCATGAAATTGCACAAAATGTGGGATTTAGCAGCGAGTATTATTTTGGCCGCCGTTTCAAGCAATATGCTGGTATTTCCCCTGGATTGTACCGTCGTCATTACCGTCAAGAGGTCCGTGTATTTGCTCCATATCTCGAAGACTTTGTGTTGGCTCTTGGCGTAAAACCCGTATTGCAGTGTTCGCATCACTCCTGGGGGAGACAGCATTATTTGGGGTTGGATGATGTGCCTGAATTCGATGTAAGCCAGCTGGATGCACAGTTTAATCTGGGCAATGTACCTGACTTTATCATGCTGAATAAGGGATATGATCGATGGAATCTGGACCGCTTTGAGCAAGTAGCACCTACGTTTTACGTAGAACATCTGGGAGAGGACTGGCGCTCCATTTTGAGATCAACAGCCGATGTATTGGGAAAGGTGAATCGGGTTCAGGATGTAATTGGTGCGTATGAGGATAAGGCATTGGAAGCTAAAGGACGTTTAACACGTTATATGCGTGGTCAGACGGTAGCTTTTTTGCGCATATCCGCATCTGATATTACGCTTTACGGGGATCAGCAGGGCTACGTTGGACCTGTAATTTATCAGGATCTTGGACTGATTCCGCACTCCCGAGTGCAGCAATGGACAAGACACGAGCGGAGAATTTTCATTGGATTGGAGCAGTTAAGTCAGCTGGATGCGGATCACTTGTTGATTACATTTGACACTGGAAATTCTGCTAAACCTGGAGATGAGCGCGAACTGCTTGAAAGGGACGAATGGAAACGCCTTCCTGCGGTGAAAAACGGTAATGTGTACGAAGTGGATTTCATGAGTTGGATGAACTACGGTGTGATCTCTCATGGGAAGAAGATTGAGGATATTTTGCGGTTTATGGCTTGAGGAATGGGAGTTAGAACTATAAACCATATTCTACTAATCGGATTTACTGTATGATATAGGAAAAATGAATTGGGGAATAGACATCTTATGCAGAAAAAAATTTGGGCCTTACTTTTAGTAGTAGTTGGTATTGGGATGATTCCTGTTACAGAGGTATCGACAACTACGGTTGCCGAATCGCATGAAATTTCGGGTGAAGATCTTCCTGAAAGCTTACGATATGATTCTAACCATCCAGATATAATTTATGTGAAGGATTGTGGGGTCTTCGAGAAAGTGGATTCGAGTTTAGTAGATTACGGCGAACAAGAAGTTGTGTTTGACGATTTACAAAAGGTAACAGATAAAACAAATATAATTGTTGCTTATGATGCAACTTACGTTAAAAAAGGTGAATGGGAATAGGGATCGATAAACACGACAACAACAAAGGGCCATTTAAGAGTCGGAAGGATTATATCCTGTTTGATCGAGTGCTGACGTTTGAGGTAAGTGAATACTAAAAATGTGAAGTTCCTTCAGCGTAGCTGAAGGGGCTTCTTTTTTGTTCAATACGATGAATTAGAGATCTAAATCCATTGACATGTGTTGATTATGGCGACGAAGACCTAGCGTAACGAGTAGATAAATACAGGTTAGTACAGCCGATACGGTACTGCTGATCCAGATTCGTTCAAGCCCGGAAAAAGAGGAAAACAGCTGCAGCAAAAATTGAGCGATCCATCCCCCCAGTGTGATAAGGGGAAGTGTAATGCCGTGTGTACGCTTGTGAATTAAACTCAGGAGCAGCATGGGACCAAGCATGCATCCATGCAATGATCCGAACAAATACAGGATTTGAATTGGCGTCATCGATACGGATAACGAAATGATGGTCGCTACAAACATGGCCACCCAAATGAAAATGTTCCGGGTACGTTTTTCACCAGAGTTGGCAAGGCTGAATTGTTCCATACATAATTTCAGAACGGCTTGAAACCGGCTCATATAGGACACCGTGAACATCAGGATAAGACATATAATCAACATAGCAAACAAAACGGGTGAATGGGTAATGGACAATAGCGGATAGATCAGAGACGGTATATTGGCAAGTCCACCAGAATGAATGGAGACCATCACAAGCAGTAAAAAAGCCATCAGCACCGTCGCATACATCATGCCTGACATCATATATGCGGGCACAATTTTGGAGCGTTCGATGTGGAATAGACGCTGCCAAGTAGCCGGATCAGCGATAACCTGTCCCATACCAACCAGTACACCCGTTGCGATAAAAAGCAGGGCAGAATGGTTGTCGATCACAAGCATATAAGGATGATAGAGGCGAATTCCAGAGTAAACCGGGTCAACACCTTGCCGGATAAAATAAAACAAAGGAAACATGATGGCAACGCTGAAAGTCAGAATAACTTGGGGAATAGCCAATGCATAGAGTGTCTGTAGCCCAATAAAACCTGCAAGCAAAGAGCAGATGACGATAAATGCCGTTCGCCCAGCAACTTCGGGAAGACCGAATAATTGATGGAAGAAAAATCCGGATACCATTCCTTGCAGGAGCACCGTTTCCAGAAGCAGTATCGCAAACAATCCTGTCATCAAACGAGCACCTGAAGGTGTCAGTTTGGCTGTCAGCCATTGATTCAGTGTTACTGCTTCACCGGAGTGCCTTCTTACATATTTGCCCAGCCATCCAAATAACATCAGCGCGAGGGCTGTTGCAAGTGAATACCCCAAAGTGCCGTACAAGCCATAACGCATCAATGCTTCAGGTGAATCTACAATGTTAAGCCCGGTGAGCCATCGCCCAAGCAGCGCAATGGCTCCAAGTCCAATCCCCAGTTTGACAGGTGCCACCAAATTGTCGCGGAAATGATTGTAACGCATCTTAACTCCTCTTCTCACGGAACTTTTTGGGTGGCATCCCCACATGTTTGTGGAATTGTGTGCAGAAGTAGTGCTGGCTGTTAAAGCCACATCGCTCAGCAACGTCAGCGATATTCAAATCTGAATGACGGTGAAGAAGTTGTTTGGCATACTCCATTCGTAATTGATTGAGATATTCAGAGAACGAGATGCCTACTTCTTCATGGAAGAGTCGGCTCAGATAGGTTGGATTCATGTGAACAGCTGAGGCGAGACCGGAGAGATTGATTTTTCCCGAAAACTTTTTTTGCATAATCTGGAGTGCTTCCTGAATGACTTTGGACTGCACGGCTGGTGAGTCATTATGATCAAACTCATGTAATACTTCGAGCAATTCCTGTTCTATAACGGGTTTGGTGATGTAATCCATAACTTTCAGCTTGATCGATTGACGAGCGTATTGAAAGTTGTGGTGTGCAGAGATCATAATAATATGAATTTCGGGGTGAAGACGGCGCAGGTCCTCGGCAACGAGCAGACCGGATTTGCCAGGGAGATTGATATCTAGCAGGGCGAGTTGAATCTGTACTTCTTGTCCAATCGATGTGGCTTGTGTTCCATCGGCAGCTTTGTAGAGACGCCAGAAAGGAAATTGAGGCTGAATTAGAAATTCCAGCTGCTCCAGTTCCAGAGGCTCGTCATCAACCAGCAATACATTCATGATGAAGTCCCCCTATTCGTGATGGATCGTTCTCCGTAATTAATGAGCTTTTAATATCTCTTCTTGGGTATAGGGCCAACTGACCTCAACGACAGCTCCTCCTTGGTGTCCCGCTGTTAAGCGGAGAGAACTCTCCTCACCAAAAAAGATATGCAGTCGCTTTCTGATATTTTCCAGCCCATGTCCTTGAATCACTTCATCTGAGGATGTTGGTGATAGACCCACACCGTTATCGATAACGGTAAGTAACACTTGCTTTTGATTTCGAAGACAACAAATGGTTAACTCGACAGGGCCCATTTTGGGTTCAAGTCCATGTTTGAACGCATTTTCTACAATCGTTTGAAGCACAAAGGGAGGGATGAAAGCATCAAGCACATTCTCATCGTAATCCGTGACAAGTCGCAAGCGTTCACCAAACCGTAGATGCTGGATCTCCAGATAATGACCGGTATAACGAATTTCCTCTTCCAGACGAATCATGGGCTCATCGGTATTGTACTTGAATTTGAGGAATTTGGAGAAAACCTCAAGCGCACCAACAACCTGTTCTGTACGACGTAGTCTGGCCAAACTGAGAATAACGTTGAGGGTGTTAAACATAAAGTGAGGTTGAATCTGTTGACTAAGCTGTACATACAGTGATTTTTGGAACTCTTTCTCCAGCTCGATCTGCTTTGTTTGCATCCGAAGCAAGTCCAGCTGTTTCTCGAAAAAAAACAAAATCAATAGAGCAATCGCCCCCACAATGGGAGCGATTATGAAGATTAGGACGATGAGAGTAAATTGATCAAGGTTAATCATGATGGTCCTCCATGCTAAATGCTATGCTAACATTGGGTGTCTATTGAATACGATAGAGCCATCCGTAAATCATAAATTATAAAAATATGAAGTTGAATGAGAAATGTATTGTCATATTAATGTATTTTGGTAAGTGATTCAATAGAAGGAAAGCAATTTGTAAATGGTGCCCAAAAAGGATGCATGATTTTAGGAAATCAGATGGCAGGCAGCCTGATGTCCCTCATGAATGGTGCGTAGTTCGGGAACTTCAGAGGAGCAGCGATCAACTGCATATGGACAACGTGTATGAAACCGGCATCCACTAGGTGGATGAATGGGAGAAGGGATATCACCGGTTAACTGAACACGTTCTTTGGGCTGATTACGTTTTGTTGATGGAATGGAACTTAGCAGAGCGCGTGTATACGGATGTTGCGGATGATCAAACAGTGATTTTTTATCAGCGATCTCAACGATTGTGCCCAGGTACATCACGATTACACGATCAGAGATGTGACGGACCACACCAAGATCATGGGAAATAAACAGGTAGGTCAGTTGATGCTGTTTCTGAAGTTTTTTGAGCAAATTAATAATCTGAGCCTGAATGGATACATCCAGAGCAGAGACGGCTTCGTCACAGATAATTAATCGGGGCTCCAGGGCAAGTGCTCGAGCGATACCAATCCGTTGGCGCTGCCCACCGCTAAATTCATGAGGCAAACGATCGACATGCTCCGGACGCAAACCAACATTGTCCATCAGTTCACGGATACGTTCATCCTGTTTGCTGCGAGGAACCACTTTCTGTATCTCCAGAGCTTCCTTCAAAATCTGCCGTACGGTCTGGCGTGGGTTTAAAGAGGCGAATGGATCTTGGAAAATAATCTGCATATCCTTGCGCATTCGTTTTAACTCAGCTTTATTTAACTCTAAAATGTTTTTGCCCTGAAAATAAATCTCTCCACTCGTTGGATCATCGAGTCGCAGGATGGAACGTCCCGTTGTTGATTTGCCACAACCTGACTCCCCTACAATACTGAGCGTTTCACCTGCATGAATTTGAAAGCTGATGTCATCCACAGCTTTGACATGGTGAACCACTCTGCCAAGCAGGCCTCCTCGAATCGGAAAGTATTGTTTCAAATGCCTGATATCAGCAAGGACATCAGAACTCGGAAGTGCCGCAGATTTCATGTCTGTTGCGGACAATGGGGGGGTTACATGGATGCTTGTCATATTACTCTGCTCCCTTCCTGATTCGAGATGTGCGGTTGGCCGCTTACATCACAGTCATTCCATTTATCGTCATACATCCAACATCGTACCGATTCTTCATCGGAAATATTCAATAGCTCAGGCTGAGCCATGGAACAGATATCTTTGCGGAAAGCACATCTTGGGGCGAATCGGCAACCTGAAGGCAGATCATAAGGACTCGGAACAGTTCCCGGGATGGCTAACAACTCGTCCTGGTCCTCATCGATCCTTGGCAGTGACTGAAGCAGGCCCTGGGTGTATGGATGTCTGGGGTTATCAAATATGGAATCCACAGAGGCGTATTCAACAATCTGTCCTGCATATAGAACCGCTACGCGGTCACAGGTTTCTGCAACAACACCCAAATCATGTGTGATCAGGATGATGGACATGCCCATACGCTGCTGGAGTTGCTTCATGAGATCAAGAATTTGAGATTGTACGGTTACATCGAGCGCTGTCGTGGGTTCGTCTGCGATTAACAGATCAGGTTGACAAGCCATAGCCATTGCAATCATGACACGTTGACGCATGCCGCCACTAAGCCGGAAGGGTTCCTGATGCGCGCGTTCTTCAGGGGAAGGGATTCCTACCATGCGCAACAGTTCAACGGCCTTTGCCCAAGCTTCCTTCCGTCCCAGGTTCTCATGCAGCCTGAACACCTCAGCAACCTGTTCACCGACTGTATAAACAGGATTCAGCGAGGTCATTGGCTCTTGAAAAATCATGGATATCTCTTTGCCACGAATACGTCGCATCTGTTCTTCAGACTTGGACAAAAGATCCTCATTCTTGAACAAAATCTGACCTCCGACCGTTTTTCCTGGACGACTTAGAAGCTGCATGATGGAGAGAGAGGTCATGCTTTTTCCACAACCGGACTCTCCAACGAGACCTAATGTTTCTCCGCGATATACACTGAAATCAATGCCATCCACAGCTTTGCTAATTCCTTCGTCGGTAAAAAAATATGTTTGCAGCCCTTGTACTTCCAGCAACTTCTCCTGCGTGATCCTAACCATGCAATTTCCTCCTTAATCCATCTCAATTCTTTTGTTGAAGTAACGGTATAACAGATCCACACCCAGATTTACAAATACAAAAATGACAGAAGCAACAAGTACGCCGCCTTGAACGACAGGGAGGTCCCTCATACGAATGGCATCAACGATCAATCGCCCCAGACCATTGATGGCAAATACGGATTCAACCAGAACCGTCCCACCAAGCAGTGTTCCAAATTGTAATCCGATGACCGTGATTACGGGAATAAGCGCGTTTTTGAGGGCGTGTTTGTACACAATGAGTCTATTTTTTAGACCCTTTGCCCGTGCGGTACGGATGTAGTCCTGATGAATGACATCCAGCATACTGGAACGGGTCATGCGGGCAACGATGGCGGCTCCCGAAGCACCAAGCGTAATAGCAGGTAAGATGACGTGTTCCAGGCTTCCCCAGCCGGTAACGGGCAAGAGATGAAATTTGACGGAGAAAAAGGAGATTAACATCATGCCCAGCCAGAAGCTGGGGAGTGAGATGCCCAGCAGGGCAACCAGCATGATCAGACGATCCGCTGTACTATGCTGACGGGTGGCGGAGACAATTCCCGCTATCATCCCGAGTACAATCGTGATGATAATACTGGCCAGTGCCAATTGAATGGTGGTGGGCAAGCGAAGCATGATTTCATCCATTACCGGATGGTCTGAGCGATACGAGGTTCCCAGATCTCCGCGAAACACATCGAGTACATACTGGATGTATTGCAGCGGAAGAGGTCGATCCAGTCCCAGATCATGGCGGATCGCTTGTACCGTTTCTTCAGATGCCCCGTCTCCAGCGATGAGAACAGCAGGGTCTCCCGGGACCATCTGCATAATGAGAAAGACAACCAGAATGACGCCAAATATAACGGGAACGGTCTGAATGAGGCGTCGCACAATGTAAGTCAGCATATAGGATGTTCTCTTCCTTTCATGAGCAAAGTTATTTTAGTTTGGGGTCAAGTGCATCCCGAAGACCATCACCAAACAGATTGAAGCCAATCACAAGGGTGGAGATGGCGAGACCCGGGAAAAGAGCCAAATATGGAGCACTGAACATGTAATCACGTCCACTGCTTAACAAGGCTCCCCATTCTGCGGAAGGAGGCTGAGCACCCAGACCCAGAAAGGAAAGACCTGCTGCGGACAGAATGGCAGTTGCGAGGCGCAACGTAATCTGCACGATAATAGGTGACATAATATTGGGCAATATGTGCATGAGAATGATTCGCAGATCACTTCCGCCCAGCGTGCGTATGGAATCAATGTATTCGAGCTTACGGACGGTCAGTGTTGAGCCTCGTACAATTCGTGCGAACATGGGAATGGAGAAGACACCAACAGCGATCATGACATTAATTAGGCTTGCTCCCAGTGCACTGACGATCGCCAAAGCGAGCAAAATACCCGGGAAGGCCAAAAGGATATCCATGATTCTCATAATAATGGCATCCATCCAGCCACCGTAATAACCAGCTATCAGTCCCAGAAGCACGCCAAAGATTGCACCAATACTTACAGCAGCAACACCGATTAATAGGGATAGACGTGTTCCGTAAATTATGCGGCTAAGCAGGTCGCGACCTTTATCATCCGTACCCATCCAATGATCCCAGGAGGGGAGAAGTAATTTGTCAGGCAGATGAATGTTATAAGGATCGTATGGAGCAATCCATGGGGCAAAAAGAGCAACAATAATATAGAAGAGAACAATGAGGCCTCCGGCAGAGGCTAGTTTGTTTGCTGCCATACGGGTAAGGAACTTATGCAGTTGGCCAGGTCTTATTACCGTGTGTGGAGCAGAAGCAGGTGTAATCGCAGATTGATTCATATGAGCCTCCCTTATTGCTTGATATGTTAATTAAACTAACACAAAATAGTGAAAGATAAAGGAATTTTACACATGAAGTAAAAATAACGAAAATTTAAGTAAAGATCATGTAAATAAACTTAACAATTAATCGCTAGAATGAAATTCAAGGCAGGATTGACAGCCTCCAACTCAAAAAAGAAGTGAAGAAGGGGGAGATGCGAATTGGACTACATGAATTCAACAGACTACTGGCTGCTTAATGTTCAGATTGAACGCCGCTATGTCTATGACGGGGATGCTGTACGGGGTACGGAAACAGAACTAAGTCATGTACAGATTAGAGAAGGGGTGATTGTGCAAGTCATTGCGGCTGACAGGATGAATTCGGTCAACATGGACGGAGAACAGATTCTGGCGGAGCCTGCGTATGATGGCAGAGGAATGTTGATGTTACCTTCATTTACCGAGAAGCATGTTCATCTGGATAAAACGTTGCTGGGAGAACCGTGGCAAGCGGTTATACCCGCCAGCGGGGTGGCCGGCAGATGTGAAATCGAAAAAAGACTTCTTCCGCAGCTTGTCACACCGCCGTTGCAAAGGGCTGAACTTCTGCTTCAACGTCTGATTGAAGCAGGTTCTACTCATATACGGACCCATATCGATGTGTATCCTGAAGCAGGAACGAAACAACTGGAACCCGTATTGAACTTGTTCCATTCTTATCGTCATCAGATTACACATGAGGTTGTGGCGTTCCCCCAGCATGGTTTATTGCGCTCGGGCAGTAAGGCATTGGTTCGTGAAGCGCTCAAGCAAGGGGCTCAGCTGGTCGGCGGGGTTGATCCTGCAACAATGGATACGGATCTGGAGGCAAGTTTGCAGCTGATGGTGGAGCTTGCAGTTGAAGCGGGTGCCGGTATTGACCTGCATCTCCATGATCCGGATTATTTGGGCACCTATACAATGAAGAGATTGGCAAGGTTGGCTGTGGAGGCAGGACTACAGGGCAACGTATCGATCAGTCATGCATTTGCGCTTGGTGAAGTCAGTGAGGCAGAAGCACGATCTACAGCAGATTTGCTGGCCGAGGCGGGAATAACCATCATAACCAGTGCACCTCATGGTCGAACACTGCCACCTGTGCCTCTGCTGTGGAAGCATGGAGTGAACGTGGAAGCAGGGTGTGACAACATTTATGATACGTGGCAACCCTTCGGAAACGGGGATATTCTTGAACGTGCTTCGAGACTCGCAGAACGTTTTGCCTGGATCGATGAACGTTCGTTAGCCCAGTCGCTGAGACTGATCACGGGAGGCAGAGAGACACTGGATGCTCAAGGTGAACGGGTGTGGCCTGTTTCTGGTGATTCGGCAGATTTGGTATTGGTCGATGCAAGCTGTGCAGCGGAAGCTGTAGCCCGCAGAGCACCAAGAAAAGCAGTTTTCTCCAAAGGACATCTCATCTGGGATGATCAGACGGGACACCGAATGGTGCATGAGTAAGCCTGTCTGACAAATCTGTGGAAGTTCATTGGATTCGAATCATGTGACGAAGAAGGGGATGAGGGGCATTATACAGCATCAGCATACACCGTATTGGTTACGTAATGTGCGTTTGGAACAAGGGTATCGTTATGAGAATGATCATATAACCGGGACCATAAGTGAATTGTATGATCTATGGATCGAACATGGAAAAATCATGCGAATCGTTAAAACGGAAGATCGTAATATTTCAGATCCGTTAACAGTTACTACAGAATTGATGAATGAAGGAAAAGCGGAGCTGGACATGCCAAACTCAGATCGGGATGCGGGAGGGATGCTGCTTTTACCCGGCTTCCGCGAAATGCATATTCACATTGATAAAACATATTACGGTGGACCTTGGATCGCGCCGACGCCACCTGAAGGAATTTTCAAAAGAATTGAAGAGGAGCGTGAACTGTTGCCACGGCAATTGCCGCATGCGCAGGAAAGGGCTGTGAAAGTATTGTCTCTTCTTCAATCCAGCGGGGTCACGCATGTGCAAACCCACTGCAATATTGATCCTCAGATTGGGCTTGCCAACCTTGAAGCAACCGTGTCAGCTGCGGCTCAGTTTAGCGAGAGTCTCACGTGTGAGATCGTGGCGTTTCCACAACATGGTCTTCTACGCAGTGGCGTCGTTGCAGAAATGAAAGAGGCACTGCGACGCGGTGCGCGCTGGGTAGGCGGGGTGGACCCGGCAACGGTGGATAATGATATTGAAAAATCTCTCTTTACCATCATGGATCTGGCGGTGGAAGCCAATGCAGGAGTGGATATTCACATTCATGATCCGGGTCATTTGGGCACATTTACGATGAATCGTCTTGCGGCGATGACGGAGCAGGCCGGTTGGCAGGGGCGAGTGAATGTGAGCCATGCACTGGGTTTTGCAGACATTACAGAAGCGACGCAGGTGCAACTGGCCGAACGGTTTGCGGAACTGGATATCTCGATAACCTCGACTGTACCGCTTAACCGCTGGATGCCCTATTCTCTTCTGAAGAAATACGGAGTTCGAGTTGAATTGGGTGAAGATACCATCACGGATCACTGGGGACCTTTCGGCCGTGGGGACATATTGGAACGAGCCGGACGGTTGGCCGAGCGTGAGCGGTGGAGTTCAGAACGGGGATTAGCCGAGACACTGGCATATATTACAGGGGGGATCACCCCGTTAGATGAGCGAGGTAAAGTTCAATGGCCTCTCATTGGTGATCCAGCGACAGCGGTTCTTGTGCAGGCTTCCTGCTCGGCTGAAGCAATTGCAAGGCGTTCAACGCGAGGTGCATTCATATACCAGGGGAATCTTGTCAACGGGTAACAATCAGAAATATTACATCATTTAATTCAATTCATAACGGAAGTAGGAGATTTATATGAAAAAAAGAGGGTTTGTCGGAAGCATGCTGGCATTATCCATGACACTTGTAATCAGTGCCTGTTCATCGGGAGAAACATCTACTGCAGGTGGTGGAGCGGTCTCTCCGGGAGAACGTCAATCGGGCGGTACACTGGTCATAGCGAGACAGAGTGATGCAAATAATCTGGACCCTCAGTACAGTTCCCAGATTAATTCCATGGCAGTATACCATCATAAAATAACAGAAGGTCTTGTCTTAATGGACAAGAACAGCAAGTACCAACCATTGTTGGCTACGGAATGGACGCAACGGAATGATACAACATGGGAGTTCAAATTGCGTGAAGGAGTGTCTTTCCATGATGGGACACCTTTTAATGCAGAGGCTGTGCAAAAAACGTTTGAACGTATTCCGACCACACCCAAAGCAGGCATGTTCTCCATGATCAAGGAAGTGAAGGCGGTGGACGAGCATACGATTCAGTTCATCCTGAATTATCCTTACGCTCCAATCATGTCACTTCTTGCCAGTGCGGAAGGAAATATACTTAGCCCGACTTCCATAGAATCGGCGGGAACAGATATGGTGAAGGAACCTGTTGGAACAGGACCGTTTGTATTTGAATCATGGACACCAGGAGACAAAATTGTACTTGCTAAAAATGAAAATTATTGGGGTGACAAACCAAACATCGATAAAGTGGAGTTCAAAACTGTCCCGGAAGATACAACCCGCTTGGCGATGGTTGAGACAGGAGAGGCTCAGGTAGCAGAGCAGGTTCCCTCCACGGAGATTGCACGGATTGAAGCATCTTCAACCATGAAACTGGGGCGTTACGAGGCTTTTTCTACGGACCATATAGGATTTAATACAAGCAAAGAGCCATTTAACAACCCGTTGGTTCGTCAGGCTGTAGCATATGCGGTGGACAAGGAATCTATCGTCAGCGGCGTGTACAACAATATTGGCAAGGTAACGGACTCCACACTTGGAACCACGATGATCGGATACAGTTCCAATGTGAAGGGATACAGTTATGATCTGAACAAAGCAAAGTCCTTGCTTGCAGAGGCTGGGTATCCGGAGGGGTTCTCGGCCACGTTATATACCAGTGATAACAAAACAAGAGTGAACGTAGCAGAGGTGTTACAGTCTCAGTTGAAAGGTATCGGAATTAACCTTGAGGTGAAAGTACTGGAGTTTGGAGCTTACATTGATGCAGCAGCCAAAGGGGAAACCGAAATGTTCCTGAGTGGATGGGGAAATGCAACAGGCGATGCCGATTATAATCAGTTTAACCTGTTTCACAGCACCTCCAAAGGAGTTCCTGGTAATCATTCCTTCTATAATAATCCGGAAGTGGATCAATTGATTGAGGATGCCCGGAAAGAAACGGACCCCGATAAACGCACAGCCATTTATGAAAAAGCCATTCAACTTGAGTTGAACGATGTTCCCATTCTACCCTTCCGTAATGGCGAGAATCTGGCAGCCCTCTCCAAGGATGTGGATGGGGTATGGATTAGTCCATCCGGTTTTGTTGAGATCAATAATGCAAGCTTTTTGAAATAACGGACGGAGGAGTGGTCAACATGATCCGCCAACTCATTCAAAATTGCCGGATTCCCGGGAATTATGGACTACATGATATCGTATTACATGGTACAACCATTGAACAGATCCTGCCGTCATCGGACGGCGGGTGTTCATCCATGAGTGACATGACAGGCATGATCCATAGAGAACTTGAAGAAGATCAGAGGCGGTATGGATTTATATTTGATGCTAAGGGTGGTCTGGTACTGCCAGGATTAATCGAGCCCCACATCCATCTGGAAAAGGCACTTTTGCTTGATCGCATGCCTGGAGATGCTGCCTCGTTGCAGGAAGCGATCTCGATGACAGCTGCACTTAAGGCGGGGTTCACGGAGTCCGATATGATCCAAAGATCCATACAAGTCATCCAAAAACTGTCCAGTTACGGTGTAACCAGACTTCGTTGTCATGTTGAAGTGGACCCCATGCTGGGACTACGGGCTATGAACAGTGCGTTGTCTGTGAAAGAGAAAATGAAGGATATGATGGAGATCCAGATTGTGGTCTTTCCGCAAGAGGGGATCTTTAGTGCTCCAGGTACTGCAGATCTTATGGAAGAGGCAGTACGGATGGGAGCCGACGTAATTGGTGGAATTACTTATGTTGATCCTGAACTGGATGATCATCTGAATTTTGCGTTTGAACTGGCTGCGCGGTACAATCGCCCCGTTGATTTTCATGCAGATTTCTCACTAAATCCTGATGATGAAGCTATACTTCACATAGCGAATAAGACCTTGGATTATGGGTTTCAGGGCAGAGTTTCGGCTGGTCATATAACTTCGCTTGCGGCTATGCCACGGGAAAAGGTGAAGTTATGCGCCAGAAAGATTGTAGAAGCGGATATCCATCTCATGACCCTTCCTGCAACAGATCTGTACCTGAATGGCCGAGCGGATAACGATAACACCCGCAGAGGCATAACGCCGGTTGGTTTGTTGCGGGAGGAGGGGGTGAACGTGATTTACGGCGCCAACAATATTCAAAATGCCTTTACACCTTTTGGCAATGGTAATCCGTTTGATATCGCTTGGTTGCTTGCCCATACGGCTTACATGGGGAGTGAAGCGGATGCCAATACATTGGTGGAGATGGCAACACTGGGTGCAGCACGGGCACTCGGAATAGAAAATTACGGTCTCCGATCTGGAGCACAAGCCGATCTGGTCATATTTCCAGTGCAATCCAGGCGTGAACTGATTATTGAACGACCGCGACCTGTTGGTGTATGGAAGAATGGTCGCTTTCTGACTACAAAAGTGGAGGATGGAAAATGTCATGAAATTAGTTATCGATAATGTACTTTTGCCAACGGGAACACACACGCTAGTTATTGAAGAGGGGAAGATTACACAGGTCGTGGCGGAATCCACGGATCAGGATCAAATCACACAGGCTCTCCACAGCGATGCCGATTCATGGAACGCTGCCGGTCTTGTGTACCTTCCCACACTTGCAGATATGCATTGTCATCTGGATAAACATCATATCGGTGAACGCTGGATTCCCCTGGAGCCGTTCCAGACACTGGAATCACATCTTGCTTATGAGAAAAAACTGCTGGGTGGATTGACTCAAACGGTAGGAGAACGGGCGAAAGTTCTTGCTGAACAAATGATAGATTACGGTACAACGCGCATTCGTACACATGTTGATGTGGATCCTGAGGTGGGTCTCCGAAATCTGGAGGCCATACTGCGCGTGCGAGATGAGCTGTATCATTACATGGACATTGAGATTGTAGTATTTCCTCAGCAAGGGCTCATTCGTTCATCTTCTGAACAGATTGTGAAGGAGGCGCTGGCATTGGGGGCCGATCTGGTTGGTGGTGTCGACCCGGCAGGTCTGGATGGGGATATGGAACGCAGTTTACAGATGATGTTTGATATCGCTACAGCTGCAGATAAGGGGATTGATCTTCATCTTCATGATGGAGGTGAAACCGGTTTAGTCACCTTACGACGATTTGCTGAATTGACAATGGAGGCAGGACTTCAGCATCGAACAGCGGTTAGCCATGCCTATTGCTTGGGGGAGCAAACGGAATCCGACGCACAGCCAACCCTTGATGTGTTAAAACAAGCCGGAGTCACACTTGTATCTAGTGTACCTATGGATCGTCCAATGCCTCGAGGAAGCCAGATTCTCGATACAGGCGTTAACTTTATGCTTGGTTCCGATAACATCCGTGATGCCTGGTCACCGTTTGGCAACGGCGACATGTTGCAGCGAGCTTCCCGAATGGCTGAACGTGAAAATTGGGTCAGTGATGACAAGTTGTTAGGCACCTATGCGTGGGTGAGTAATGGCAAGTTAACCCCAAGCGTTGGTGATCCGGCTGACTTCATGTTAGTACGGGCATTGAACGCCCAACACGCTCTAGCTTCTGTACCCGCGCGTGCGGCGGTTTTCAAAAAGGGCAAACGTATACGTTAAGATAGAAAATACGTTTTACATTCCGAACACAAATGTCGAAGCAAATGTCCTTGACTGCCTCATTGCAACATACCATTAACTAAAGGGCAATTCGAACGGTTGGGTTGCCTTTGAAGTATAGCCATGTAATGGCAGATGGGAGCGCTGTAATGACGAAACGGGTAGTTCTCTTGGAAGAAGGTACGGCAGAGATGAAAGGGCTGATGGGTAGTAAAGGGGCTGGACTTGCAGTGTTGCTTCAGGCAGGTTGGCCCGTTCCGGCCGGGTTCATTGTAACAAGGGAAGGCTGTCGCGCGTTCTGTACCCGTCTTGGGCATCTTTCCACAGAAGAAGTTCAAGAGATTGGCAGCGCAGTTCGGCATTTGGAAGGGCAAACAGGAAAATTCTTCGGCGATTCTGTAGCACCGCTGCTGCTTGCCGTGAGGTCAAGTGAAGCGAATTCCCACGATATGGAATCCCCTGCTTTGCTTCATGTGGGACTGAATGATGTGACGGTTGAGGGACTCGCCAGGCAAACCAATGATCGACAGTATGCGCTTAATTGTTATCGAATTTTATTACAGGATTATGGTCAGCTAGTACATGGCATCCCGTACACCCTATTTGAAGAGAAGCTGGGTGACCTTTCGTTCCTCGATGAAGCGAAACTGGAATTCGCCATCGCAGAATATAAGCAATTAATCGAAGATATAGGACTTCATCCTTTCCCTCAAGACGTCCAATTACAATTAAAAGAAGCCATTCGTGCGGTTTCTCATACACAACGTGCATCTCGACTCAACTCACAACAAGAACCTGGTCTCCAAACCACTCCACGCTCAGGGGATCATCAAGCTCCGGCTCTTATTCAGGTGATGGTTAATGGTGAGCAAGGTGAACGCAGCGGCAGCGGCACGGTATATTCCCGACATCCGGGAACGGGGGAAAGAGGCATGACAGGCGAGTACTCTGCATCTGCTGCTTCCCAAACTCAGGATGAAGGATTGGGTCAGTTGCGGAGAGAAGAACCTGAATTATATGATCTTCTATTGGAAGCCTGCAGCTATCTGGAGAATTATATGGGAGAAGTTCAAAAAATCCAATTCATTATTGATTCAGGGGAGTTGTATCTTCTGCTTATCAGTCCAGCGTGCTTAAGTGCTAAGGCGGCTTTGCGGTGTACTATTGATTTGGTGCATGAAGAGATAATCACCAAAGCGGATGCAATATTGCGTATTGAGCCGTGGCATGTGACGGAGATGTTGAAAGGGTTCTCAAGTGGTACACCGGAACTACAGCTTCTGCTCGAATGGTCGGATGAAATAAAGGAACTGACGATTCTGTCCAATATAGATCATCCACAGGATGCCGTGACAGCACGGCTACAGGGGGCCGAGGGAATTGGTTTGTGTCGTACAGAACATATGCTCATGTCTGCTTCAAGGCTTCCTTTTGTACAAAAAATGATTCTGGCAGACAGTGAATCCGAACGCAGGCGTGGGTTGGAGCGATTGTTACCGATGCAGCAGTTTGACTTTGAACAGATATTTGAAGCAATGGATGGATACCCGGTAACGATACGTTTGCTCGATTTGCCGTTGCATGAACTGCTACCGGATCTGGGAGTGTTGGAGAAACGACGTGAGTGGTTACAAGCAGAGGAGCCGCAGGAGAAAGAAGACTTTCAGATTGAACTGGAGGAACTGGAGCGTGTAATTCGCAGGGTCAGTGAATTGCATGAACATCATCCTACATTGGGGCAACAGGTTTGTCGTCTGAGTACGGTGTTCCCGGAAATCGTTGATATGCAGCTTGAAGCGATTTTCCGCGCAGCGGTGAAAGGCATTCGGCAAGGCTGGTGGGTACGTCCTGAGATTATGATCCCGCAGATCGGTCATGTGCATGAACTTCAGTTGTTAAGAGATTTGGTGGATCATGTGGCTGACCAAGTCCTGGGGGAGGAGAAGCGGCATTGTCTCTATAGAGTGGGGGCGATGATCGAAGCTCCGAGAGCGGCGCTGACGGCGGCTCACATTGCTCGCCAGGCAGACTTTTTCTCGTTTGGCACGGATGAACTGACAGAGATGATGTTTGGATATCGTCGCCATGAATCCGAGAAGCGGTTCATTCAACTGGATACGGACTCTCGTACGGTAACGAATAATCCATTTCATGTGCTGGACATTGAGGGAGTTGGGCAACTGATTGAGATGGCTGTAGTCCAAGGTCGAATTCGAAAACCTCATCTGAAAACAGGAATCTGCGGAGAGAATGTGGTTGATCTGGAGTCGATTACCTTCTGCCACCGGATTGGTCTGGATTTCGTAAGCTGTTTGCCTGCACAGATCCCTTATGCACGAATTGCTGCTGCACAAGCAGCCATTAAGGGACAGAGAGAGCGCGCGAACACTCAGAATGCAGATATATCCACAATTGCCTAACACTCACCCTGTCCTACACGGAACTTCCATGGAATAGCAACCAGAAAACTGTTATACTGAAATATGCGTTTTGTAAAATGAACGTAAAATTTCAGGGTAAGGGTTGAAAGCGACCATGTATAATTCCAAAAATGAACGAACTTCATCACGGACTTTATTCGCCGTGTTATTCATTCTTATGTTGCTGAAGCTGTCATTGTTGCGGTATTTCTTTTTCCAAGGTCTGTCCGGCATCGGTCTAATAACCGACGCATTAGGTGCATTAACGCTGGTATGTCTACTGGATCTGATCGTGCCCAAAGGCTGGAAGCGAGCCGTATACGGAGGATTCAATATTTTGTTTTCTCTACTTCTGTTTGCGGCAACGCTGTACAACGTTCATTTCAGTTCGGTACCAACATATACCGTGCTAAGTGAGTTGGGTCAGGTTGCGCAAGTGCGGGGCAGTATCGGACCACTGGTACGACCAGAGCACTTTCTGTTTTTTGCAGACATCGTATTGGCATTGCCAATATGGTTGATTATGCGCAGACGTTCCGGTGGACGTAACCGCAGCAGTTACCGCGATAGCGGGTTGACATTTGGCAGAATTCGCAGACGTTACTGGGGCAAGCTCGGCGTTGCGCTTACTGCGGCATTCTGCATCGTAATGTCTGGCAGTTTTATTGTCAAAGGTGAAACGATTGATAATGAGCTGGTTCGCGCCGAGAATCTCGGCTTCTTGAACTACCAGGTATCGTCGGCCATTATGACAAGCAAAGAGAATGAGGCCATTGCGAATGGTAACATTAACGAAACGATTGCCAAGATCAATGAGCTGGTTAGCCAGTATCCGTATCAGGATAAACCAAGTGACGGCACAGCCGTCAAAGCCAAATATTTTGGTCAGGCCAAAGGTAGCAATCTGATTGTTCTTCAACTGGAGTCCTTTCAGAATTTTCCGATTAATGCTTCATTGGACGGTCAGGAGTTAACACCGGTATTGAATGATCTGGCGAAAGAAAGCTATTACTTCTCTCATTTCTTCCAACAGATCGGACAGGGAAACACATCAGACGCCGAGTTCATGTCGAACACGTCTATCTATCCAACCGGAGTTGTTCCCATGTCGGCAGGGTATAGTGACCGTGAACTGCCGAGTCTTCCAAAGTTACTGGGCAAAGAGGGATATGAGTCCGAGACCTACCACGTCAATGACGTCACCTTCTGGAACCGGAACAAAATGTATCCGGCTCTCGGATTCACTCGTTACTTCGATAAGCCGAGCTTTGAGAATGACAAGTTTAATGATTTTGGACCATCCGATGAAGAGTTATACCGTGTAGGTGTGGAAAAAATGACTGCGCATCAGGCGGCAAACCAGCCATTCTATGCTCAGTTCATTACGGCTTCAAGCCACTCGCCGTTTACAATTCCCGCTGATCGTGCACGAATCACGATTCCTGCGACCATTACGAACAAATTGCTTCACGATTATCTGCAAGCGATCAACTATACAGATTACGCCATTGGTCAACTCATTAATGAGCTGAAAGCGAACGGATTATGGGATAACACAACCCTTGTGCTCTACGGAGACCACTTCGGTCTGCCTGCTGATGAAGAGATTACACAGCAGATTCAGGCCAATCTGGGCGTCCCTTATGATGGCAAGGTAAGTCGTTTCAACATCCCGTTAATGATCCACACGCCAAAACAGACCAAAGGACAAGTGATTGAGCAGCCTGGCGGTCAGCTGGATATGTTGCCAACAATCATGAACCTGATGGGTGTTTCGCTCCAGGATGAGAAATTCACTGCTTTCGGGCATGATCTGCTGAACATGGACCATAATGCCTTCGGCATTCGGTATTACTTGCCGACGGGTTCATTTGTCAACAATGACATCATGTTTATACCGGGTGCGGGCTTTGACGATGGAACAGCCTACTCACTCAAAACATATGAACCGGTAACGGATTTGGAACCTTATCGTCCCGATTATGAACATGTGCTCAGCCTAATGAAACTGTCTGACGAGTATGTGAAGTTGTTACCAAAACGTGCGCCATAACTCCATTTTTCTGCAATAGGTCAGATCAGAATGTCACCAGTCATAAAGCTGGTGGCGTTTTTTTTGCATGTTTCTTGCACAAGTGTGGTAATAAGAGGATAACTAAAGTTTGAAACTGTAATAATTAATGTTACAATGGAACAAGCAAGAATAAAGTGAGCAAGAGTGCGTAATATCCGCAGATCTCATATTCACAGCACTTATGAACCTAACAGACGAGAGGATTGAATATATATGAAACTGAGTGTACTCGAACATGGACATATCAATGAAGGACGGACTGTACAGGATACGCTGCAGGAAACGGTGAAACTCGCGCAACATGCGGATCAATTGGGATACTCGCGTTTCTGGATGTCGGAGCATCATGGTAGTGGTGCGCTGTCTTTCTCCAGTCCCGAAGTGATGATTGCACATGTGGCTGCACATACGGAACGAATTCGCGTAGGTTCCGGTGGCGTCATGTTACCTCATTATAGTGCCTATAAGGTTGCGGAGAATTTCCGTCTGCTGGAAGCTTTGCATCCGGGGCGGATAGACCTTGGGATTGGCAGAGCCCCAGGCGGAATGCCGATTGCCAGCAGAGCGCTGAACGAAGGCAAATCATCGAATGTACAATTCTTCCCTCAGCAGATTGCGGATCTGGGTGGATACTTCCATGAGCAATTGCCCGAGGATCATCGGTTTGCATCTCTGGTAGCCGGACCATCGGTGCCAACGGTACCCGAAGTGTGGTTGCTGGGTTCCAGTTCCGAAGGTGCGAGAATTGCTGCAGCTCAAGGGACATCGTATGCGTTTGCCCAATTCTTCGGAACACCGGGCGGCGAAGAAGCGATGAAGCATTATCGCAGACATTTCAAGCCGTCCATCCTGAATGACAAACCACATTCAATGATTGCTGTCTCGGCATTCTGCGCGGAGACAGAGGAAGAAGCGGCTGAACTGGCGCGCAGCAATGAACTTTTCTTCCTGCGCCTCGGACGAGGTATTGAACAACGATCCTTCCCATCCCTGGAGACGGTGAACAACTATCCATTCACAGCGATGGAGATGGAACAGATCCGTCAACGTCGTTCTTATTCCATCGTGGGTACACCGGATCAGGTGAGAGACAAAATTACCGCTATGGCTGAACGTCATGAAGCGGATGAAGTCATTATCGCGTCAGCGGTCCATTCGTTTGAAGCACGTCTGCGCTCATTCAGCTTGATTGCAGAAGCCTTTGGACTTAAGCAGGACTAATAGTGAGCAAGCGGGAATAACTACTCTGAACAGACTGGAATCTTGCTTTTGCAAGGTTCCGGTTATACTCTTGCGTGATCAGGGAGAGGAGAGATTCACATGCGCAGATGTGTCATTAGTGATATTCATGGCTGTTACGATGAATTTAATGCACTGCTTAAGCTTGCAGATTATAATCCTTTGCAGGATGAATTGATTTTGCTGGGTGATTATGTGGATCGCGGTCCAAGCAGCAGACAGGTCATCGAACAGATTATGCAGCTTCAGCAACAGCACCCTATTATTGTGATCAAAGGCAATCACGATGCCATGATGGTCAAGGCGCTAACCCAGGATGTTGAGCAATATGATCAACACTGGATTCGTAACGGTGGATTACAAACGATGGCAAGTTATCTCAATCTGGAGCTTACTTATGATGAGCAGCAGATAGATTGGGAAGCTTATGCTGAAGCCAAACAGTGGGTACGTACACACTATGAACACCATCTTCGTTTTCTGGAACAGCTTCCGCTGGTGTACGAGATTCCGGGTTATATTTTTGTGCATGCCGGGATCAACCCGGACATTGAGGATTGGAGAAGCCAGTCCGAGCGGGACTTTATTTGGATTCGTGAATCATTCTATTCCAGACCAACAACGATTAGAGAAACGGTCGTATTTGGACACACACCCGTGAAGCATTTGCATGATGAGACAGGCATTTGGTTTGACCCGAGCGGAGACAAAATTGGCATTGACGGTGGTTGCGCTTACGGAGCGCAATTGAACCTGCTGGAGATTAATGAGGATGGCAGTTTACAGACCTTTTTTGTACAGCGAGGGCAGAGCAAGGAAGAACCTGAAATTTAATATTTTCGTTGCGTAGCAGGGTTCCGTATGCTAATTTATAAGGTTGTACGATAGAATAAACAAGATACATATCATATCGACTTGAGGGGAATGAACCAAGTTTGGCTATCTATAATCTGGATCAACTGCAACATCACATTTTACTCTGTAATGGTGGAACATGCATGCGTAACGATGGGGAAGAAGTAACTCAGGCGGTACGGGACGAGATTGTTAAACAGCAGGCGGGAGGATTCATCCATACGACTCGTACCAAATGTAATGGTCAGTGTGACGATGCATGTGTAACGATTGTGTATCCACAGGGTGACTGGTATGGCCAAATGACACCGGATTCAGGCAGAGCACTGGTACAGGCCTTGTGTGAAGGGGAGAAATTGGAGAACCACCTGATTGCTAATGTGGCCAAGACCTCTGTAAATTAGAATTACAGAGAGGATATTATTTTTTTCTAAGATGACTTACCTGAGAATGATTTGCAATTAATTCGCTGTAACGGGATTGGAATTAAGCCTTATAAGCGCTATAATCAGTAGGGTATGATTAAAATATGACATGTATTATTCTATATAAGTTCAACTAAACGTTCTACACGAGAACGGAGAGGACAGAAAAAAGCTGGAGAAGCGGAGCGTTCGCCTAAAAGCTTTCTGAAAGAAAGCTGCATCGGAAGCGTATGCTTATCACCGGATTTTCCCTTCAAAAAGGGAATCAAAAAATCTGGGGATAACAGCGATCGGAAGGTTATTCTGTCATCGGAGTGGCAAGTGTAAACATTCTTTGGTTAAACTTATATAAATGAGAATTGACGGAGGGCTATAAATATGGAAAAAGCGTTAATCTTCGGTCACAAAAATCCCGACACGGATACGATCTGTTCAGCAATCGCCTATGCGGATCTGAAAACAAAATTGGGTCAGGACGTTGAAGCTGTTCGTCTCGGCGAAGTCAATGGTGAAACCCAGTTTGCACTGGATCAATTCAAAATTGCTGCACCACGTCTGATTAAAACAGCTGCAAATGAAGTGAACAAGGTTATTCTGGTTGACCACAACGAGCGTCAGCAAAGTGTAAGCGATATTGAGGAAGTGACTGTCGTGGAAGTTATCGACCACCACCGTATTGCTAACTTTGAGACAAGCGGACCTCTGTATTTCCGTGCAGAGCCTGTAGGTTGTACAGCAACCATTTTGAATAAAATGTACAAAGAAAATGGCATCGAAGTGAGTGCACCGATTGCTGGCCTGATGCTGTCTGCTATCATCTCCGATTCCTTGTTGTTCAAATCCCCGACTTGCACAGAGCAGGACGTAGCTGCTGCGCGTGAACTGGCTGCCATTGCAGGTGTAGATGCAGACAGTTATGGTCTGGACATGCTGAAAGCCGGCGCGGATCTGAGCCAAAAAACAATTGCTGAACTGATCTCCCTGGATGCCAAAGAATTCGTAATGGGTCAATCCAAAGTGGAAATTGCACAGGTTAATGCTGTTGACGTGAATGATGTTCTCGTGAAGCAACCTGAGCTTGAAGCGGCTATTGAGGCGATTATCTCCAGTAAAGGTCTCGACCTGTTTGTATTTGTCGTAACAGACATTCTGAACAACGATTCCGTAGCTCTGGCATATGGTACATCCACCAAAGCTGTGGAAAAAGCCTACAATGTGACGCTGTCTGATAGCAGAGCGCTCTTGAAAGGCGTAGTATCACGCAAATCACAAATTGTACCGGTTCTGACGGAAGCATTCAACACGCTGTAAGTCGGACGAAAATGGCGTATTCGTACGCCGATATACATTGCAAATATAGAAACACCATCCTAGCCTGCTCTGATCTGTAAATGGTCAGGACAGGCTTTTGATGTAGAGGAGGAAAAACCATGATCAAAAACGAAAAGATTAAAGCAGCCGAAGTACAGCTCACCGGCTTGAATGGTGAAGATCTGGGTGTGATGTCCACGCAGGAAGCACTTCTACTTGCGAAGCAGCAAAAAGTAGATCTGGTGTGTTTGTCCTTGATGACAAGTCCACCACCATGCAAGCTGATTGGGGCTGGAGCAGCCAAAGCGGAAGCGCAGCAAGCGAAGAAAAAAGCGAGTAAATCCCCCGATAAACGTAAAGTAAAGGAAATTCGATTGAACCTTGCCATGGAGGATCATGACCGGGATACCAAGCAGTCTCAGGCGGAACGCATCCTGAAGAAGGGTGATTCGGTAAAACTCGTCATCCAGGTGCATGGGCCCAAAGAAGGAGTTGCAGGGAAAGAATGGGCAGAGCAACTGAGCAAATCGCTGGCTGAATTCGGTAGCAAAACGACGGGTGTTCAGGTAAGTGGTAAACAGGTTGTTGTACAACTAGACCCGATTGCCTAAACTGTCGGAAGTGACCATGCTTGTAATATAGAGCTAAGCAGGTATGAATAGAGTAATTTCTTATCGATATGAGGAAAGCCCAATGAGATGGCAGATTAACTGCTGCTTTCACTGGGCTTGTTTATCATCATTCGGATGCAGATCTAAGTCAGTTTAAAGCGCAAGTTAGCTCCGTCCAGTAGTCAGCTGCGTAAATAACGGCTGCCACCAAGTCGTACATATAACTGTCCGGGTAATACAGGTGTAGAACCAGCGGCCATATTATTCTGGCTGTTCTTGGAAAATCGGGATAAATAAAAGAAATCCGGATAGATCACCATATCCATTAAGTAAGCGGAGACCCGGCTACCTGGAACGCGGAACTGATTCAGGGTACGTATAATTTCTTCGCCGCGTGCAATACCAATGCCATGTCCGTAATACCAGTTCTCCCGCAGCATAATGGTATTCTCTCCCTGCCATTCGGGGGTTTCGGGAGAAACATCCGGGTTTTTGAAATACAGTACATCTCCTGGAAGGGCCGTATCACTACCGTTTTTTTCGGTCAATCGCAGGTCGCTGTCATAATGCCAGTCAAAGAGTAACAGATTTCGAAACAGAGAATTAAAGGCGTCTTCGCGAATGCTTCCCAGTACGCCACCATACAGCACAATGACGGTGGCTGTGGCACATTCAAAGGCGTATAAGTGTCCATTCCTCCAGATATCCCGGATGCCCTCGGCAGGGGTCACGTTCGATTTTAGCTCGAATCCACCCTCTGCATTACGATTCCAGTAGGCAGGGTTACATCTGGATTTTTCAAAGGATGCAAAGCTCACACCACTTCGATCCAGTCCTTCCGCTGCATCCACAAGAGAACCCCTCAAGTCCCATTCAAAACGAAGATGATCCATGGATTGATAAATATATCTCGTGGGTTGATTCTGGAGTTGCTGTAACCAATACCATTCAAAAGCAGACCATTCCGGGCGGTTCAGTTCTACCGGTTGATTTGCGACAATGATCATAATCAATACCTCCGTTCCTGTTCGAATATTCAACATTGTATAATCGGGAGAGCACGGGTATTGTGTAGTATATGACGTCACGTGTTCGAATTGGTATCTTTTAAAGAAAGTCATTAGTTTCGAGATTAAAGATGTCAATTTATGTGTGCATTTTATCTGACCTCGTTTATAAATCATGGCATTTGGGGTAGTACTCTATAGATGAAGTTATGTTCAGGGCGATCTATTCATACGGAATACATTCAGATTCTCATAAAGGAGGACATGTAATGTCGAAATTCATTACAGAGAGCCGATCCCTGTTCGAACAATTGTATACACACGCACCAATCGGCATTGCTGTCGCATCGCATGTAAACGGACGGTGGTTACAGCTTAATCCTGCATTTTGCGAGATGCTTGCATACAGTGAAGATGAACTGATCGATACTTCGGTCATACATATGATCTACGAAGAAGATCTGCACATGGAGGAATTCCGCAGCAAGTTCTGGGAAATGACCCATGAAACAAGTCCGATGTACGAGACGGAGGTTCGTCTGAAACGAAAGGACGGTTCGTTATTATGGGCAACCATTCGAGCGTGCATTGTGAGGGATGAAACCAATGGTGAGCCCTTATATCTGCTGGTACAAGCTGCTGATATTACGAAACAAAAAGATGCAGAGGAAATCCTCATTGTGCAGCGTAAACAATTGGAAGAGAGCAGTCGCATCTCTCGCCTGCTGGCAGAGTCTTCACTAGACCTGATTGCAATCCATGACGCCGATTCTAGTCGTACATTTAAATATGTGTCGAATGCATGTAAGAGCATGTTGGGCTATGAGTTGGAAGAAGTTGTAGGTAAGCCGGGAACATTCGTTATCTATCCGGATGATGTGCCTTTGGTTGAAGCTTATGTGGAAGAGCAGCGAAAGGGACTGGCTCCCAAACGGCTCAGTTATCGCCTGCAACATAAGGATGGGTCCACGGTATGGGCAGATACGATTACACATTATGTATATGACGATTCAGGTGAATTGATGGAGATTGTCGCCGTAACCCGGGATATCACAGCCAGCCAGCAACAACAGTTAAGCATGCAGGAGTACAGATCGTTATTTGACTGTAATCCCCTAGGCGTGGCTTCTCTTGATCTGGATGGCAATCTGCTGAAAGCCAACATGGGTCAGGAACAGTTGACAGGACACACCAAGGAGGAGCTGCTGAGTCGTCCTTTTGATCACCTCATTGATCCTGTGGATCTGGAGAAGACTCGATATCATTTTGAGGAGACGGTAAAGGGCTCAGCACAGAGCTACGAGATAGGTTTAATTCATAAAAATGGGCAGCGAATTGAAACACATGTAATTAATGTTCCTATTATACTTGAGGACAAAGTTGTTGGAGTCTACGGGATCACCAGCGACATTACAGAGTCCAAACGTTACGTCGAGGAAATCGAGAATCTTAGTTATGAACGGGCATTGATTTTGAATGGCATGTCTGAGGGGGTTATTGGACTGGACCTGGATGGGAATCTGAACTTTGCCAATCCGGCCGCTGCGGAGATCATGAACTTCTGTCCAAGTGAAATGAATGGCAAACCCATTGAACAGATGATGATCCAAATGCAGAGCGAAGGCATCCCCTACCCATCCAAGGAAACACCTATTCTACAGGCTGTACGTGAGGGACGAGGTCTGCCGCGTACCGAATCCGTATTCTGGAGACAGGATGGGTCCAGTTTCCTGGCGGAGTTTCAATTGAAGCCAATTATGGATCAGGGTAGAACCCGCGGGGCAGTGTTGGTTTTCCGTGATATGACATCCGTTAAGGATATCATACGTGCGAAGGAAGCAGCAGAGCATGCAGACCGAGCGAAGTCCGAGTTTCTCGCCATCATGAGTCATGAGCTTCGTACGCCATTGAACGGTATCATGGGTATGGCCCATCTGTTAATGGAAACCGAGCTGGATGTTGAACAGAAAGGTTTTGCGGAAATCATGATTGACAGCGGTGAATCCCTTTTGTATATTTTGAACGAAATTTTGGATTTCAGCAAAATCGAAGCAGGCAAAATGGATCTGGAGCGCGCCCCTGTAGATATTAAGGCGATGCTGAGTGGGGTGATCGAGCTGTTTGCACTGAAGGCTTCGGAGAAAAATATTGAACTCTATTGTGAGGTGTCGGATCACATTCCTGAGCGCATTCGAGGGGATGAGACCCGAATCCGGCAGGTTTTAATTAATCTGGTGGGTAACGCCGTTAAATTCACAGAAAAGGGCCGTATTGAGGTGAGCGTAGGTGCTGATTTCTCAGATGAGCATGGTCAGGATAACCTGATGTTGACCTTTAAGGTGAGAGATACGGGGATTGGCATTCCAACAGAAAAGCAGCATCAGTTGTTCCAATCCTTCTCACAGCTTGATCCGGCCATCAATCGCAAGTTTGGCGGGACGGGCCTAGGGCTTGCGATCAGCAAAAAACTGGTGGAGTTAATGGGCGGAGCGATTGGCGTACAGAGTGAGATCGGTGAAGGGGCAGAATTCCAGTTCACCCTTGTAGTTGAGCGGTGGCAAGAGGAGAGTAGTGACTCAATCGAAATCACCACGAATGATGAACTGCAATGGGATCGAGCTAGTCTTGCCCATAACATCAAAATTTTGATTGCTGAAGATCAAGCGGTAAACAGTCATCTGTTGGAGGAAATGCTGCGTAAATTTGGCGGAGTATGTGATATCGTTGAGAATGGGGCACAGGCTGTCGATTCATTGAACAAGGTTCAATATGACCTGGTGTTTATGGATATTCAAATGCCGGTTATGGATGGGATTGAAGCGACCTGTCAAATCAGACAGACCTACCCAGACATACCGGTTATTGCAGCGATTACAGCTTTTGCAGGCGAGGGTGACCGTGAGCAGTGTCTGAAATGCGGAATGCAGGACTTTATCAGCAAACCTTTTCATGCCACGGAGATAAGCCGCGTATTAAATACATGGGTTCCATATATTCGTTCTCAAAAGGTAAAGTAACAGAAAAATAACCTGCGCCTTGAAATTCAAGGTACAGGTTATTCTGTCATTTACGACCAGCCTCCGATTAAGCCGGAGAGGGTTACGCATTCGTCATCTTCCAAATCTGCAATCAGAGTGAGTTCTTCGTTGTCTTGTGGATCAACGGAGAATAATTCACGGCGTCCGTCCTCATGTACAATAATGACTAACTGATGGCCGCCCTTTGTATCAAACTGGTACTTAACTCCGATACCAGGTAGTGGGCATTCGCGGATATTCATGAAACCTGTCACCTCTTTAGCTTTGCTTAATAAAAAATTAACCGTTCACACAGTACGGATGTATTCTACTATCCATAACACCGTTTGGCAAGTACAAATGAAAATGTCGTCATGGAATTAACGTTTTCCGCGATGTGGTCGTACGCTTTGGTGCTGTCTGGCACGTTTTCTGCGAACGAAAATCCAGATTAACAGGGCAACGATTAACAAGAGGCCAAGGACTGCAATAATGATGATATTTCGGATATTGGGAACCTGTACAGTCAGATCCAGTTTATTCATCTGGAGGGGTGAAACGTGCCAAATGAGCGTTTTTCCGCCATCCTCCACCTGATCCGCATTGGAATCGGCTGCCTTGATGGGCAAAGATAATTTAAAGTCAAAGTTAACATCTTTTAACAAGAGATTCTTAAGAAAGTTAGGCACCTTGTTAATCTGGTTTTTGATCTCACCATCCGGCATGGATTCCATGAGATCGGCTTCTGCTGTAATGTGCATCTTGGAAGTGAAGAAGCCGGGCGAAGTAGATTGTTCTACCTTGATCCCAGGTGGTAACTCGGATGTATCCAAGCTGGTCGTATTGCTTTTCTCATAATGGGTGGTCGCTGTGAGCTGCTTCTGATCCCCCTGTTCCGTAACCTCTGCCTGGAAGTTATTTCGATTCAATGCATCTGCGATCAGAGGCATAAGGTTGTCTTGTCCGATTTTACCAAGAGCGGAGCTCTTGACGTTGAGATTGAGATCCAGGTCCGTTGATCCATCCATATTTACCGTTAGATGGGCTTCTCCATCAGCACAAGCGGATAAAACAGATAACATAAGGGCTAACAAAACAGTAAGAAATAGCTGACGTAAGGGGATGCGAGTTAACATGTCTTTCAACCTTTCTGCGTAAAAATCCAAATTCCATTTCATAGAAGTATAGTATACACCGTAAGCTTGGTGGATGAAACTTTGCACGGTGCAGTGAGGAAAGTATGATTTAGTGTGATTGGGGAAATAATCAATATATTAAAATTAAAGATTTCGTATTTTTGTCAATGTTCGGTCAACTCAAATGGCGCTTCACCGTGTACACTAGTAGTAGTGTGATGAATATACGGAAGCAGGGAGGTTACATTCATGACATATATCATTATTATGGCCGTTATTATGGTCGTGGGCATGGTCGGAATGGGCTGGTTCTATCAGATTATGGATAAGGACCAAAGCTAGTAATCTTTAAATGTGAAAAGAAGAGAGACAACCTATAAGCTGGCTTCGCTAACGCGGGGCGGGCTTATTTGTGTGGGGAAATTTTTTGAAGAACTGACCTTACATGAACACGTAATATATGTAACCATGAATGGTGTACAAATTTGACCGATGGACAAATATTTTTCGTAAAGATGGGATTTTTTAGCTGCTCTTTTGTATAATAGGGGGTAGTTTAACTCGGGATCCTCCCGAGATTCTGCCAAACAGGAAAGGGTGTACATAAATGAAATTTAGTGAGTATACGTATACACGTCCGAATCTGGAACATATCAAGACATCTTTCCGCGAGCTGTTGAGCGGTTTTGAAGCTGCGGCAACGGTTGAAGAACAGAGCGGATTCATGGATCAGATTAACGCGCTGCGCAGTGATTTTGAGACGCAAGCCCAATTGGTCTACATCCGTCATTCCATTGATACCAATGATGAGTTTTACAAAGCGGAGAACGAATTTCTGGATGAGAATGCACCCATTGTGCAGGAATATATTACGGATTTTTACCGTGCACTGGTTAACTCCAAATTCCGTAACGAGTTGGAACAAAAATGGGGTTCACAGCTGTTCCAGCTGGCGGATCTTTCATTGAAAACATTCAGCCCGGAAATTATTGAAGAACTCCAGAAGGAGAACAAACTTTCCACAGAATACAATCAGTTGATCGCATCAGCCAAAATTCCGTTCGAAGGTGAAGAGCGCACGTTGCCACAGCTTCATCCGTTCGAACTGTCCACGGATCGCTCCATGCGGGAGCGTGCGTCTGAAGCCAGATACACTTTCATGGCTGAACATGAGGCAGAATTCGATCGCATTTACGATGAACTGGTTAAGGTACGTACACAGATCGCGAAGAAACTGGGTTATCCAAGCTATGTGGAACTCGGCTATGATCGCATGAACCGTACGGATTACAACGCAGAGATGGTAGCCAACTTCCGGGCACAAGTTCGTGATTATATTGTACCTGTAGCGACCAAGCTCAGAGAGCGCCAGCGTAACCGGATTGATGTGGATACACTGTATTATTACGATCAGGGCTTCAGCTTCAAGACGGGTAACCCGACACCAAAGGGTGATGCAGACTGGATTATTGACAATGGTAAAAAAATGTACGCTGAATTATCACCAGAAACGGATGCATTTTTCCAGATGATGACTGAAAACGAGCTTATGGATCTGGTCAGCAAAAAAGGTAAACAGGGCGGCGGATACTGTACGTTCCTGAACGATTACAAAGTGCCGTTTATCTTCTCCAACTTCAACGGTACCTCCGGTGATATTGATGTATTGACCCATGAAGCAGGTCATGCTTTCCAGGTGTATGAGAGCCGTGATTTTGCAGTGCCTGAATACAATTGGCCAACGTATGAATCGGCTGAGATTCATTCCATGAGCATGGAGTTCTTCACATGGCCGTGGATGCAGTTGTTCTTCAAGGAAGATACGGACAAGTACAAGTTTGATCATCTGTCTTCCGGTCTGTTGTTCATTCCGTATGGCGTAGCCGTGGATGAATTCCAGCATTTTGTATACGCGAATCCGGAAGCTACACCAGCGGAACGGAAGCAGGCATGGCGCAACATTGAGAAGACCTACTTGCCACACATCAATTACAAAGATAATGCGTATCTGGAGCAAGGTGGTTTCTGGCATAAGCAGGGTCACATTTTCTCATCGCCATTCTATTACATTGACTATACGTTGGCACAGATCTGTGCATTCCAGTTCTGGAAACGCAGCAATGAGGACATGAAGTCTGCATGGGCCGATTATCTGACATTGTGCAAAGCGGGAGGAAGCCTATCCTTTACCGGATTGGTTGAACTTGCTGGATTGAACTCTCCATTCGAGGATGGCTGTGTTTCCTCCGTAATTGGAGATATTGAGGCATGGCTTGACGGTGTGAACGATAAGGCGCTGTAAGCCTTCGGAAGAATGCTTTTAGTGAAAGTACCTCTAAGGTATAAGTAGTGGATAACGCTTTAAGATCGATAAGTAAGACGGCTTGGAGACCTTTGGGTGTCTGGGTCGTCTTTTTCATTATGGGTAAAAATCAACCTCAGTGTAACATTTATCGTCTTCATTGTGATTTATTTCACTATATCTGAAAACGGATTCAGTTACAATGGAGATAGTAAATCAGGGGTTACAGGAGGCTGGTTCAGATGGCAACACATGCATATTATGTTCCGCCCGTGAACTTGATGGGTAGAGGTTGTTTACAGGAAGCAGGTCAGATGATTGAACAGATGGGTATTCGCAAAGCACTGGTGGTAAGTGATCGTCAGTTGATTACTTCAGGTGTTGCAGAGCAGGTACTGTCTATATTAAGAAAATCAGGGTTAGACTATGTAGTATATGATGAGGTACAGCCTAATCCAACATGTCAGAATGTACATGATGGACTTCGAATATTCCAGGATCATGGCTGTGACGCCATTATATCGATAGGCGGAGGTTCACCGCAGGATGCTGCCAAAGGCATTGGCATTGTAGCAACGAACGGTGGACACATCCGTGAATATGAAGGATTGCATCAATCGAAACATAAGTCCGTGCCACTTGTGGCTGTTAACACAACGGCTGGCACATCGAGTGAGGTGACAATAAACTACGTGATTACAGATGAGGAACGTAAAGTGAAGATGGTGATGGTGGACCGCAACAGTCTGGTCTCCCTGTCGGTTAATGATCCGGAGCTGATGCTCAGCAAACCTGCAAGTCTTACAGCGGCCACAGGAATGGATGCGTTGACCCATGCTGTGGAAGCGATGGTTACGCCAGGAGGGTTTACCGTGACAAGTGCAACAGCTGCTGCAGCTGTTGAATTGATCTTTGAATATTTGCCAAGAGCCGTGAGAGACGGCAATGATCTGGAAGCGCGGGAACATATGACGTACGCGTGTTTCCTTGGTGGAATTGCTTTTAACAATGCGGGTCTGGGTTATGTCCATGCGATGGCGCATCAACTGGGTGGCGTATATGATCTGCCGCATGGTGTATGTAACGCCATGTTACTCCCCTATGTAGAGGAGCTGAATGCCAAGCATGTACCGGGCAAATTCCGTCACATTGCCAAAGCAATTGGTATGGATGTGAAGGGCAGAAGTGATGAGGAGTGTTCCGATTACGTTATTGGGGCCATCCGTCAGCTATCGAAGGAAGTTGGTATCCCTGAGAAACTGTCTGAACTGGGTGTGAAAGATCCGGATGTGGAATTGCTTGCCGATAATGCGATGAAAGATTCCTGTGCACCAGGCAACCCGTATCAACCGTCCAAGGATGAAGTGATGGAGCTGTTCCGCAAAATTATATAGACCATATGTAAGAATGGATATACGAAAAGTAAAGTATATTACAGTATGATCCTGTTAGAACTAAAGGAGCATGGACCAAACAGGAGCCATGGAATAGACAGACAAAATGAGCCGGGATGGGAAGTCGGCTTTTTTGTCATGTCAAATTCACATATTTTTACTTATTTTTCCATTTAATGATTGTACAAAAACGAAAGGATTTTGCTTCGCCACTATCGAATACAATATAAATAACAGCGGCACGAGAAAGGGTTATTTCACCCAAAACTTGATGTCGATGTTTTCCAGTAAGATTCCCCAGTCCGTTTCGTGTTTAATGTTAAATAGGAGTAGTCTATTTCATTTGCACGAGCTACACCTGAAGTTCTGCATCTAACATTCACCTCTGTAGGACAGTCAAGGCAATTCTACACCAGCATCATCTCTATTTCAGGCTTTACAATCCAAGAAGTTCAATCGCAACAAGATTTACCGGTTCCACATCTGTACAGCATGCTCCTAATCAAGACAACAGTGTCCACACAACAGAATATCGATTATGGGCTCTGAAATGAATCAGAACGAATGCACGTGGAGGAGGCTGTAATGATGGCGAAAAAAGAAGTTGTAGCGATGCTGCTTGCCGGAGGGCAAGGTAAGAGGTTAAAAGGATTAACCAAATCACTGGCTAAGCCAGCTGTTTATTTTGGGGGCACCTACCGAATCATTGATTTTCCGCTGAGTAACTGTTCTAATTCTGGTATTGATACAGTGGGTGTATTGACTCAATATGAACCACTTGTCTTACATTCCTATATTGGCATTGGCAGTGACTGGGATCTGGATCGGAAAAACGGCGGGGTATATGTACTTCCTCCCCATGAACGTGAAGACGGAAGCAACTGGTACCGAGGCACAGCAGATGCCATCTTCCGTAACCTGAACTTTATTGAACAATTCGATCCTGAGCATGTGCTCATTCTGTCAGGGGATCATATCTATAAGATGGATTACGAAAAAATGCTCCAGTATCACAAAGATAAAGATGCGGATTGCACCATATCGGTCATTGATGTCTCATTGGAAGAAGCCAGCCGATTCGGGGTGCTGAACACTAACGATGACTATAGCATCTATGAATTTGAAGAAAAACCTCCAGAGCCTAAGAGCACACTTGCCTCCATGGGTATCTATCTCTTCAAGTGGGATGTACTGAAACGTTTCCTGATTCAGGATGAACAACAGGCATCCACCTCCTATGATTTTGGCAAGGATATTATTCCTTTGTTGCTTAAAAACGAAAAATCCTTATATGCGTACCCATTCGAAGGGTACTGGAAAGACGTTGGTACCATTCGCAGTCTGTGGGAATCCAATATGGACCTGTTGGACGAAGACACACCGTTTAATCTGAATGATCCGGACTGGCGTATTTTCACACGTAATCCGAACCAACCTGCACAATACATCTCGCCTTCGGGTAAGGTGCGGAATTGTATTATTAGTGAAGGCAGTGTAGTGCATGGTGAGGTCAATCATTCTGTTCTGTTCTACGGGATTGAAGTTGGTGAGAACAGTGCTGTCATCGATTCGGTGATTATGCCAAGAGTGAAAATCGGGCAAAATGTACGCATTTATCGAGCTATTATTGCAGAAGGATTGGTTATTCCGGATGGAACACAGATCTCACCTGCACCGGGAGATGAGAGTGATATATTGCTCGTGGATCAGGAAGAACTGGAACGTCAGCTTCGCCAAGGAATAACTAGCAAGGCCTAATTGAAGTTAAAGGACGGTGCATGCGATGAAACAATTGATCGGAGTTATTAACCTTGACCATGAACTTGAAGAATTGAAGGAATTGACATATTTTCGCTGCGGAGCCGCGGTGCCTTATGCCGGGCGTTACCGTCTGATCGATTTTGTTCTATCCAATATGATGAATGCAGGCATTGAGAGTATAGGTGTATTTGTACGGCGCAAATATCGCTCGTTAATGGACCATCTTGGTGACGGTAAGCCTTGGGATTTGGATCGCAAACATGGGGGGATGTTTATTTTGCCACCAGACTGGAATGATCCAACAGATACATCACAGGGGGACTTGCAGCATTTCCATAACAATTTGGACTTTTTCCACAGAGGGGCAGGGCAATATGTTGTGCATGCGGGCAGTCGCCATGTGACCAAAGCAGACCTCCAGGATGTCTACAAGTATCACATCAGTAAAGGAGCGGACGTTACACTGGTCTGCAAAAAAGTAGATCAGCTGCTGCCTGAGCATGATGCCTGTGTCAAAGTTGAACATGACGGGGACGGTAACGTGGTGGACATTCACCAAAGCGCTAATCACCCGAATATATATACAGAAATTTTCATCATGGAAAAAGAATTATTTTTGCGCCAAGTGCAGCGCTGCATAGATCATGGTGAGAGCCACTTCTTCCGGGATGTGATTCAAAAAAATCCGGATGGATTGAAAATCGCTGCGTATGCATATGATGGCTATCACGCAGTTATCAATTCAATTGACAGTTATTATCGCAACAGTATGGATCTGTTGAATACAGGGCAATATGAACAACTGTTCCAGGAAGATCCCGTTCAGACCAAAATTAAGTATGAAGCCCCTGCCAAATACCTGGATACCGCCGATGTTAAGCATTCACTTCTTGCCAATGGCTGCATTGTAGGTGGAGAGGTGGAGGACAGCATATTATTCCGTGGTGTACAGGTGGCCAAAGGTGCCAAAATCAAAGGTTCCATCATCATGCAGAAATGTTACATTGGTGAGGGGACTGTACTTGAGAACGTTATTCTCGATAAAGACGTGAAGCTGACCGGAGGACAGACGTTGATCGGTGCCCCGTCGAATCCATACATTTTAGCGAAAAGTACTATTATCTAATGCCCGTACGTAACCGATATCTTCTATAAATATATATATAAAATAAAAATCCTGTAGGATGGATTTAAGGTTCATACATTTTTGACGCATCGGGGTGCCACTGAAAAAGCTCCTTCATACGTGCAAACGTAGTGGAGGGGACGAAATCGATTCTGAAGAAGCGAAGCGGTCGCCTTTATCCCTGGATTTTTCCTTTTATAAAAAGGAATCAAAAAAATCTGGGGATAACAGCGATCATAAGAACGATTCGTCACCGGAACGGGCTTTCAGTCGAAAGTGTAGCATTTATAGCTTTGACACTCACGCGCAAAAATTTGTATGAACCGCCATCATCCTACAGGATTTCCCCGGGAGGAACCTACTTTTGTTTGACAACAAAGAAACGTTCAAGAGTATCTTTACACGGAATCTGGTCAGCAAATTGGGCAAACCGATTGAAGAAGCAACACAGGAAGACGTATACCACGTACTGGGAAGTATGATCCGTGAATATGCAGGCCAGGATTGGGCAGCGTCGAATCAGGGGTTTAAGCAGCGCCAGGATAAACAGGTGTATTACTTCTCGCTGGAATTCCTGATTGGACGTCTGCTCGGCAACAATCTGCTGAATGTGAATGAATTGGAATTGGTCCGTGATAGTCTGGCTGAACTCGGTTTCTCCTTGGAAGAGGTAGAAGAACAGGAGGCGGATGCAGGACTTGGTAACGGAGGTCTGGGACGACTCGCTGCCTGTTTCCTGGATTCACTCGCATCACTCGGATATGCAGGACATGGCTGCGGCATTCGGTACAAATACGGTTTGTTTGAGCAAAAAATCATCAATGGCAATCAGGTAGAGTTACCCGACAATTGGCTGGATAAAGGCAATGAATGGGAAGTCCGCCGTCCAGACAAAAAAGTGGAAGTACAGTTCTGGGGCCGGGTGGAAGCTCACGAGCAAGATGGGGAATATCAATTTGTTACAAAAGATGCCGAATCGGTTGTAGCCATTCCCTATGACGTGCCTGTCATTGGTTATGGTCAAACGCATGTTAACACATTGCGTCTATGGAGTGCCGAGCCGAAGCGCGAGACTTCACTCGATACACCTTCGAACTACTACGGCTATCTGGATTATAGCCGTTCGGTGGAATCGATCTCGGAATTCCTGTATCCCGATGATTCCCAGTACGAAGGAAAGCTGTTGCGTTTGAAGCAGCAATATTTCATGTGTTCAGCAGGCGTGCAGAGTGCGTTGCGTACGTTCAACAAGCTGGAGCTACCGTACGATCGTTTGCCAGATAAAGTGGCCTTCCATATTAATGATACACATCCAACCTTGGTTATTCCAGAATTGATGCGCATCCTGATTGATGTGAAGGGTTATGGCTGGGATGAAGCATGGGATATCACAACGCGTACTGTATCGTATACCAATCATACAACGCTGAGTGAGGCGCTTGAGAAATGGCCTGTAGCCATGATCAGCAAGCTGCTGCCACGGATCTACATGATCATTGAAGAGATCAATAAACGCTTCTGTGGCATGCTGCTGGATCGGTATCCGGGAGATCAGGATCGTATAGGGCATCTGGCGATTGTTGCGAACGATCAGGTACGGATGGCACATCTGGCGATTGTAGGCAGTCATAGCGTGAATGGTGTGGCGGCATTGCATACCGAGATTTTGAAAGAACGCGAGATGGCGCCGTTCTATGCACTGTATCCAGAGCGTTTCAATAATAAAACCAATGGTATTACCCATCGCCGCTGGCTGATGCATGCCAATCCGAAACTGTCGGATCTGATTACGGATACAATCGGTAACGAATGGATAACAGAGCCGGGCAAGCTGGACCAACTGGCAGGCTTTGCGGATAATACATCATTCCAAGAGCAGTTCCGTTCAATTAAGCGGCACAACAAAGAGCGGCTTGCTACCTATATTTTGGACCATACTGGGACAACAGTGAATCCAGATTCCATCTTTGATGTACAGGTGAAGAGACTGCATGGGTACAAACGACAACTGTTAAACATTCTGCATGTGATGCATCTGTATAACCGGCTTAAGAATGATACTTCGTTTGATATGGTGCCACGTACGTTCATCTTTGGTGCCAAGGCAGCGCCGAGTTATTATTTTGCCAAGAAAATTATCAAGCTGATTAATACTGTCGCTGACACGGTGAATCGGGATGCGGCCGTAAATGACCGCTTGAAGGTATTTTTCCTCGAGAACTATTCCGTCTCTCTTGCAGAGAAAATCATTCCTGCTGCGGATGTTAGTGAGCAGATCTCAACCGCAGGCAAGGAAGCTTCCGGTACGGGCAACATGAAGTTTATGATGAACGGTGCTTTAACGATTGGCACAATGGACGGAGCCAACGTGGAGATGGCGGAGCAGGTTGGAGAAGAAAATATGTTCATCTATGGTCTGCGCGCGGACGAAGTGCTTGAGTATTATCGATCAGGAAGCTATCGTCCAAATGAGATTGTGCAGCATGATGAACGTATTCGCGAGGTCGTGGAGCAATTGGTGCATCCAGGGGCATTCTGTTATCGTGACGGGGAGTTCTGGGATATTTATGACTCCTTGCTGGCCCATGGTGACGAATACTTTGTATTGCGTGATTTTGCTGCTTATGCAGATGCGCATGCTGCCATTGACCAGGCGTATCGGGATATTCCGGGCTGGACTCGAAAAGCGATCTTGAATACGGCGCATTCCGGCATATTCTCCAGTGACCGTACCATTAGTGAGTATGCTACAGATATCTGGGGTATTCATCCCGTGTCCGGGAACTGGAAAGGTTAAGCATAGATTGTTAGAAAAATAGATCCCCTTGTTCACAAGAGTTTTCTCTACTGGTTAATCAATCAGAGTGGGGAGCATCTCCTTGTAGAACAAGGGGATTTTGGCTTAAAGTGAAACTATGAACGGAGGGAAGGACCAGACTTTGAAATGACGGATGTTTGGAAATCGACCCCTGAACAATTGGACATGAAGATCTATATCCCGTTAAAATAGACCTTACCGCTTCGCGAAATTCAAGGTCGGAGGATCGAAGGAATGAACGAAAAGTCATGGCTTCACTCCAAGTTTATGCTCGTAATTGTTGGTTGCATGGCAGTGCTATACATACTCATTATGGGCAATTTACTGTTTGTCAGTGGACGAACGCCAGGCGTGTATTATCAATATAATCTCATCCCCTTTGAGACCATACGGCCTCTTCTATTGGAGAGGGAGAGGTACCATACGGATGCCTGGGTTAAAAATTTGTTTGGCAATATCGTATTATTTATTCCGCTGGGGATCTGCATTCCATGGTTGTTTCGGAGATGTCGTTTGTTCCTGACCTTCACATGCACAGTTGTTTTGATACTGCTGGGTGTTGAGGTTACACAATTGATTACCCGTGTAGGTTCATTCGATGTGGATGACATTATTCTGAACACCATTGGTGCCTGGATCGGTTACGTGGGATTTAAGCTATTCTTATTCCCACCAGGAAGGACTCGGAATTGAGCCGCAGATCGCGGTCCATGACCGGGTCTTTTTGCATAAGAATCCTTTCACATGTTTACAAGGGAATCATTTCGGATAAAACATATTAACGGCTTATTTATATCGTGAGCAGAAATGAACTAAACGTTTACACAAAACGGAGAGGACAGAAAAAACCTGAAGAAGCGAACGCGTTCGCCTTTATCACCGGATTTTCCCCTTATAAGGGGAATTCATAAAATCAGGGGATAACAGCGATCGGAAGGTTGTTCTGTCATCGGAGTGTCCAGTGTAAATATTCTTAAGTTCAATTTATATAGTAGACAATGATGAGAGCGAGGTGGGCGATATCGTTTGGTGGAAAGAGAGTGTGGTATACCAGATTTACCCGAACAGCTTCAAGGATTCGGACGAAGATGGATATGGCGACTTGCAGGGGATCTGTGAAAAGCTTGATTATTTGGAGAATTTGGGCGTGGATGTGATCTGGCTCTGTCCCATCTATGATTCACCAGGACATGATAACGGATACGATATCCGTGATTATTACGCCATTCTTCGCAAGTATGGCACGATGGAGGATTTTGATCGCTTATTGGCAGAGGCACACAAACGTGGTCTCAAGATCATGATGGATCTGGTGTTGAATCATACGTCAGATGAACATGCGTGGTTTGCCGAATCACGTTCATCAAAGATGAATCCGAGGCGGGATTATTATATTTGGCGTTCAGGCAAAAATGGGCAGGTGCCGAATAATTGGGAGTCCTATTTTGGAGGTTCCGTGTGGAAGCATGATCCTGAGACAAATGAATATTATCTGCATCTGTATTCGGAACAGCAACCCGATCTCAACTGGAACAATGAACAGATGGCAGAAGAGATGTATGAGATGGTGCATTGGTGGCTGGAAAAAGGGGTAGACGGATTCCGTTTTGATGCAGTGGCGCATATCGCCAAGGCAGAGGGTCTGCCAAGTGCCCACAATCCGAATAATCTGCCAGTGGTTCCAGCGTATCAGCTCTTTTCCAACCTGGAACAAGTACACTCCATCCTGAAGAGACTGAATAACATGATCCTGAAGCCTTATGGACCGATGACGGTGGGCGAGACTTCGGGACTTGGGCCTGAGCAGGCGCTGGCTTATGTGGGGACGGATCGGGATGAGCTTAATATGGTATTTCAGTTTGAGCATATGTTCATCGATGCGAAATCTTCCGGAATTGGGAAGTGGAACTATAAGGAATGGAAATTAACAGATCTCAAAGAAATCATGAGCCGATGGCAAACGGTCTTGCATGGAAGAGGCTGGAACGCCAATTATATGGGCAACCATGATCAGCCCCGCCCGGTTTCCCGTTTTGGCGATGATGGAAAATATCGGGTGCGTTCCGCTCAGATGCTGGCGACATGGATGCTTACACTTGAAGGAACACCCTACATCTATCAGGGAGAAGAGATTGGCATGACCAATATCGCTTTCCCGGATATCGAACAATACCGGGATATCGAGACCAAAAATTATTACAATCATTACATTAGTCAAGGTAAGTCGAAGCATGAAGTCATGCAGGCAATCTGGCTGAAGAGTCGTGATAACGCCCGCACACCGATGCAATGGGATGATACGGAACACGCTGGATTTACCCAAGGTCAGCCCTGGATACAGGTAAATGATAATTATCCTGAGATTAATGTAGCCGATGCCGAAAGTGATCCGCAATCCATTTTGCATTATTACAGGAAGTTAATTGCGCTTCGCAAACAGCATAAAGTGCTTATCTACGGCGCGTATGAACTGCTGCTGCCAGATGATCCGGATATCTATGCCTATACACGAACGCTGGATGATGAGCAGATGTTGGTCATTCTAAATTTCCGTGGGCATGAGCCGGAGATGGAGTGGCCTGAAGGGTGGAATGCTGAGAAAGCCAAATTAATCATCAGCAATGTCAACAGACGTTATTCTACCGAAGAAGGTGCGATTCAACTTCAACCTTACGAAGCAAGGGTGTACCGTATGAAGCAGTGAGACGGTAGAGATCAAATTTTGCGTTGGTGAAGAGCTATGATTTATAATAAATAGTGGTTTCAAATCATCAAAACATATGTCAGGAGGAACCCAACTTGTTGAATATTACGTACCATGGTCACTCCAGTGTACAGCTGGGCACAGAAGAAAAGTCTCTGATCATTGATCCTTTCCTGCGTGGCAACGAGCTTGCGATCACGAAGCCTGAGGATATCAAGACCGATGTTGTGTTGCTGACACATGCACATATGGATCACATCCTCGATGCTGAACCTATTGCCAAGGCGAATAACGCCAAAGTTGTCGCTATTGTGGAATTGGCTACATATATGTCCTGGAAAGGTCTGGACACGCTTGGCATGAACATGGGCGGAACGGTGGATCTGGGCTTTGCTCAAGCCAAAATGATTCAGGCGTTCCATACTTCCGGGATTGTGCTGGAAGAAGAACAAAGAATCATGTATGCGGGTTTGCCTGCTGGATATATCATTACTATTGATGGCAAAACGATTTTGCATGCCGGAGACACAAGTCTCTTCGGAGATATGAAAATGATTGGTGATCGCCATGATATTGATGTAGCTTTCTTGCCGATTGGTGGACATTTCACCATGGGACCTGAGGATGCGCTGCAAGCGGCGGAATGGTTCAATGCCAAACTGACAATTCCGGTTCATTATGATACATTCCCGGTGATTCGTCAGGATGCAGAACACTTCGTGCAACAATTGGCTACCAAAGGGTTGGAAGGCCGTGTGCTGGCCCCGGGAGAATCCATTACCCTGTGACAGGTATTAACCACTGTTCAATAATAAAAGGATTAATGGATAAAGACGAATATCACGTCAAGATAACTGACGCGATATTCGTCTTTTTTCGGTTTCAGGTTCAATTTTCACCGATAGAGTTGGTACAAATGACAAAAACATTGAAATTCCATTGTTGAACGCTCGTCCGGAATGATATAAAAAGTTACACGGAAACCAAACGGAAATCCGAATTGACCGCAAACAGGGGGAGCGTTTATGTCATTTGTGAAATCATTATTTTTTCAAATTATAGTAGCGGTAATTATCGGGATTGGCGTAGGCATCCTGTGGCCGGATCTGGGTAGCTTGCTGCAACCGCTCGGAACAGGGTTCATCAAATTGATCAAGATGATCATCGCACCACTGATTTTCATGGTAATTGTCACAGGTATTGCCAAGATTGGTGATCTGAAGTCGGTAGGGCGCATTGGACTGAAAGCCATCGTGTGGTTTGAGATTGCAACTACAGTTGCGCTGGTACTTGGTTTGGGAACAGCCAATCTGCTTCGCCCAGGTGCGGGAATGAACGTAGACCCTTCAACCATAGACGCCAGTGGCATTGAAGCAAAAACCAATGGTTCCGAGTTACCACATACGGTAGACTTTATTATGAATATTATTCCGACAAGTGTTGTGGATGCCTTTGCACAAAATGCGCTTCTGCAGGTACTGCTCGTGGCCTGCCTGTTCGGAGTAGCGCTGGCAGCAACCGAAAGTAAGGCAAAAGAAAATGTATTGACACTGATTGAGAACTTACTTGGCATTGTGTTCCGCATCATCGGTTACATCATGAAACTCGCGCCGATTGGTGCATTTGGAGCCATGGCTTACACGGTAGGAGCCTATGGGGCTTCCACATTGTCATCCTTTGGTCTGTTAATTCTGGCCTGCTACGGTGCAGCGCTGCTGTTTCTGGTTATGCTGGCATTGGCTGCCTGGTGGATCACCGGGCTGAATTTCCTTCAATTTGTGAAGTATACCCGTTCTGAAGTGATGCTGGCGATTGGAACCGGATCATCGGAAGTGGTGATGCCACGCATGATGGACAAACTAACCAAGGCGGGTTGTGATCGTGCAGTTGTGGGACTTGTGGTGCCAACGGGGTACTCATTTAATCTGGATGGCGCTTCGATCTATTTATCATTGGCAACGGTTTTTGTGGCTCAGGCCGTAGGAATTGAACTGACATTTATGCAGCAGATTACGATTTTGCTGGTGTTGATGTTAAGTTCCAAAGGCATGGCAGGAGTACCTGGCTCCGCATTTCTGGCCCTGTCCGCAACGGCAGTAGCCGTCAATGCTTTTCCGGTAGCAGCCGTTGCTCTACTGCTTGGCGCAGATCGTTTTATGGATACCATGCGTGTTTTCACAAACCTGATGGGTAACTGTGTCGCAGCATTTGTAGTTGCAAAATGGGAAGGCCTGCTGGATCAAAAGCGAATGCGTGCAGTACTCTCTGGTGAAATCAGTGCTGCTGAACTGGAAAGGGAGGAACAGGCTGCACAATCTTTATTGAAGTTAAACATGCAGGAAAAACAGGGGAAAGCACTAGTTTCACCCGAGATGTTGTAGGTGGCATGTACCTACTATGATGACTTAGGCAAGTGATATCAACTTTAAAATCAACAAATCACTACAACAACCATTTAAATATAAAAAACCATCTTTAACCAAGAATGACCGTCTGTTGCCCACACCCATTGTGGGAAGAACAGACGGTTTTTTGTTGTCCCAATACAGATATCATGGAGTTCACGAACGCAGGCGCCAAAATAAATGTTACAGAGGAAAGGTTTATGGGGAATGTGTAGAAGAGGCAAAGAATATACATAATATAGTTTCAACTTGTATATACATGTTTAGTTATGTAATATAGATATGAAGTTATCCGAGAACATCACATAAGAGCATTACAATTTATTGGAGGCGTTAACATGAGTTCTAACAACACAACTCCGTCATCTTGGTGGAAGACATCAACAGTGTATCAGGTATATCCCAAGAGTTTTAATGATACAACCGGTTCGGGTACTGGAGATATTCGTGGATTAACCGAGAAGCTGGATTATTTGCAGCATCTGGGTATCGATATTGTGTGGTTGCAGCCGGTATATGTATCCCCGCAACATGATAATGGATATGACGTCGCGGACTATTACCGGATTAATCCGGATTATGGGACGATGGAGGATTTTGACGAACTGTTAAAAGGTCTGAAGGCTCGCGATATGAAACTGATGATTGATATTGTGGTGAATCACTCCTCGACCGATCATGAGTGGTTCCAGCAATCCCGCTCTTCCAAGGACAATCCGTACCGGGATTATTATATTTGGAAAGATCCTGCCCCGGATGGCGGTGTGCCAAACAACTGGCAATCCAAGTTCGGTGGACCTGCATGGCAGTATGATGAACAGACGGGACAATATTTCCTGACTTTATTTGATAAAACGCAGGCAGATCTCAATTGGGAGAATGAAGAAGTACGCCAGGCTGTAAGGGATATGATCAAGTTCTGGGCCGAAAAAGGGGTAGACGGTTTCCGTATGGACGTGATCAACCTGATCTCGAAAGATCAGCGTTTCCCGGATGACGATGGCAGCGTATCACCGGGGGATGGACGCAAGTACTACACGGATGGACCGCGTGTACATGAATATATCACGGAGATGTACGACGAAGTATTCGGACCGTACAACATGGTGACCGTAGGAGAAATGTCCTCCACAACACTGGAACATTGTATCCAATATTCGAACCCGGCTTCCCGGGAGTTTTCAATGACGTTTAACTTCCATCACCTGAAAGTGGATTATCCGAATGGTCAGAAGTGGGAACTGATGCCGTATGATTTTGAAGCGATGAAGCAACTCTTCAGCGAGTGGCAGACAGGAATGCAAGCTGGTGGAGGCTGGAACGCACTGTTCCTGAATAACCATGATCAGCCGCGTGCGCTATCCCGATTCGCCGATGATGGGGACTATCGTGCCGAGAGTGCGAAGATGCTTGCAACAACGATACACGGAATGCAAGGCACGCCTTATGTCTACCAGGGGGAAGAGATTGGCATGCCGAATCCAGTCTGGAATGACGTTAGCGAGTTCCGCGATATCGAATCGACGAATATGTACCGCTTGCTTCAGGAAGAACGAGGAAAATCTGCGGAGGAAGCTTTCCAGATTGTGAAGGAGCGTTCCCGGGATAACTCGCGGACACCGATGCAGTGGAATGGAAGTCAGAATGCCGGCTTCACAACGGGAACCCCCTGGCTGAAGGTGGATGAGCGGTATCCTTCTATTCACGTGGAACAGCAGTTGGCTGACCCGAATTCAATCTACTACCATTACCGCAAATTGATTGCCCTGCGTAAACAGGTGAACGTACTGACCGACGGTCTGTATGAACGATTGGACGATGCACATCCAGATGTATTTGCTTACGCACGGACCAATGGAAGTGAAACGCTGATTGTTGTATCGAACTTCAGTAAACGGGATGTCACATTCTCCCTGCCGGAAGCGGTCTGGAAGGATCACATTGCAGCCAAATCCGCAGAGTTACTCATAGGAAATACGGAGGCGGCCCCTGCTCTGACACAGGAAATCTCCCTCAGTCCGTATGCATCCTATATGTGGCTTGTGCCACAACAGGACTAATCACATTTTATAAATAGGAAGTGACACTATGGCAATTGACAAAAAACAGGTTGAGGAGATCGTCCGGGCAGTTGGCGGCAAAGAAAATATTGAAGCTGCAACACACTGTGTTACACGACTCCGGTTTGCCTTGTACGATGAGAGTAAAGTGGATACCGAAAGCCTGGATCAGAATGATCTGGTCAAAGGACAGTTCTCTTCCCAAGGACAATTCCAGGTCGTTATTGGGCCTGGTCTGGTGGATAAGGTCTATGATGAGATGATTCAGATTACCGGTGGAGAACGTTCTTCCAAGGATGATGTGAAGGCGGTCGCTGGTAAAAAGCAAAATCCAATCCAGAGAGCGATTAAAACACTCTCGGATATTTTCATTCCAATCTTGCCAGCGATCATCACGGCAGGTCTGTTACTCGGGATTAACAATATTCTGACAGGTCCAGGCATTTTCTTTGATGGAAAATCACTGGTGGATGTCTATCCAGCCTGGAAGGATCTTGCGTCCATTATTAATACAATCGCGAGTACAGCCTTTACGTTCCTGCCGGCTCTGATTGGTTGGGCAGCTGTAAAACGGTTTGGCGGCAGTCCGCTGCTTGGGATCGTGCTGGGTCTCATTCTGGTACATCCTGATCTGCTGAGTGCATATGGTTACGCTGATGCCGTGAACAATGGCACGGTACCAACATGGAATCTGTTCGGTTGGGAGATTGAGAAGATCGGTTATCAAGGGCAGGTTCTGCCAGTACTGGTATCGGCCTATCTGCTTGCTAAGATGGAAATTTTCCTGAACAAAAGAGTACATGATTCCATTAAACTGCTGGTCGTTGCACCAGTCACGTTGCTGGTTACCGGCTTCCTGGCATTTACGATCATTGGACCGGTTACCTTTGCTATTGCCAATGCAATTACATCTGGTTTGATCTATGTATACGATTCATACGCGGCGCTGGGTGGTCTGATCTACGGTGGTCTATACGCTTTGCTTGTTATCACCGGTATGCATCACACGTTCCTCGCGGTGGATGTTCAGCTCATTGGTAGTCAGGGCGGTACGTTCCTGTGGCCTATGCTGGCATTGTCCAATATTGCACAGGGTTCAGCTGCCCTTGCCATGATGCTTGTCCTGCGTGAGAAGAAAATGAGAGGACTGGCGGCAACATCCTCCGTATCTGCCTTCCTCGGGGTAACCGAGCCGGCGATCTTCGGAGTGAATATCCGTTACCGTTATCCGTTTATCTTTGGTATGGTCGGTTCCGCAATTGGTGGTGTGCTGCTGACAATCAATAATGTTCAGGCAACCTCCATCGGTGTAGGTGGCGTACCTGGATTCCTGTCGATTTTCCCTAACAAATGGGGTGTCTTCTTCATCGGCATGGCGATTGTCCTGGTTGTACCGTTTGTACTGACGGTCCTGTTTGGCAGAGCCAAACTGAGAAAAGAAGATCGAAGTGCAAGCAACGGTACAGTTGCTGAGCCCAAAGCGGCTACATCGCAATCTGCTTCGGGTGTTAGCTCTTCGACTGCAACAACAGATCCTAACCAGCGTACACGTAGTGCAGCTCAAGTAGGGGACGAAGCCGTGAATACGCTCGAGATTATGGCGCCCTTAACAGGCCAGGCGGTGTCACTGGAGCAAGTACCTGATCCGGCTTTTGCGGAGAAACAAATGGGTGAGGGTGTTGCCATTGAGCCTTCTGGCAACCTGGTTGTTGCTCCGTTTGATGCTCAGGTAGCCCATGTAATCAAGAGTAAACATGCGGTGATTCTTGAACACGCAAGTGGACTACAAGTTCTGATCCATGTCGGGATTAATACGGTATCTCTCAAGGGTGAAGGTTTCAACATGCATGTCGAAGCTGGCGAGCATGTAAAGGCTGGACAAAAGTTGTTGGAGTTTGATCGTAAGGTCATTGAAGATGCGGGATACCCGCTGATTACACCGATTATCATTCCGGATGGTCAGGATATGGTTGAACGGGTGGAAGTCACGACAGGTGATGTTACATCTAACCAAAATGGTGTGCTGAAGGTTCATCTGAAAGGTTAATTGAATACAACAACAAGAAGGGGCTGCGAGATGTGCAGCTCCTTTTTGCTGTATGATCGTTATTTTCATAAAGATCATGGTAAACTGTATATAAAATGGAAGAATCACTTTTTTGAAATACTGATTCCTATATCAATTGAACTAAACATTTACACAAAACGGAGAGGACAGAAAGGATCTGAAGAAACGGAGCTAAAAGCTTTCTGCAAGAAAGCTACATCGGAAGCATAAGCTATCCCCGGATTTCCCCTTTATACAAGGAATCAAAAAAATCTGGGGATAACAGCGATCGGAAGGTTGTTCTGTCATCGGAGTGTACAGTGTAAATATTCTTTAGTTCAATTTATATAGTATGATTGTCTGATAAAGCAAGCTACCGTCATGTTCGAGTCGTGGCGTTCATATGGTGGAGAAAGAGTTCCTAGTCAAGCGATGAGGAGGAGAGCCATGACACGTATTGCGGTGATGGTCATTCATGGGCTGGGTATGCGAAAGGATGGGTATGCGGACAAGCTGATTACTTGTTTGCATAAGGAATTGGACAAGGTGATGGTCCTGCCTGGAGCCTCCAAACAGATGCTGGATATCGAACCTGTATATTGGGCGGATGTATTTGAGGAGCGCGAAGAGGCGCTGTTTCAACAACTCGTCAGTTCTCCGGGATTGAATTACCAAGCGTTGCGTCGATTTGTTATCCATTACCTGGCTGATGCGGTTGCCTATCAACCGGTGGAAAATCAAGGGCATAACTATGATGCCGTACATCGAACGTTGCATCAGGCGATGCATACCCTTGCACAGCGTAACGGACCTGAAGCTCCGCTCTGTGTGGTTGCCCATAGTTTGGGTGCCGTAATCGCGAGTAACTTCTTCTACGATCTGCAATATCCGTCCAGTCGGGTTCCTGCGGTTGTGGATGTGAATTCGGCATTGGAGCGGGGGGACACACTGACCCATTTTTACTCGTTTGGAACAACCCTGCCCTTATGGAGTTTACGCTACCATGACTTTAGTTGCCCGATTCAAGTTCCCTCTTCCCAAGTGAATCAGTATTATGCCGGACTGGAAGGGGAATGGGTAAACTTCTACGATCGGGATGATATTCTCGGTTATCCGTTACGCCCCATTGATCCAGCTTATGAGAGAGCGGTTAAAGAAGACATTGAAGTGAACTCGGGCGGCGTGGCAATGAGCTGGAATCCGCTAAGTCATGGGGGCTATTTTTCGAATCGAAGCATGAATCGGAGAATCGCGCAGGGACTTGCTCGCACATGGACCTGGATAAATCGTTCATAATATAAGAGGATCTAGCTTCATCCCATTTTCTTGGTACTGAAAACTGGTCTTTTTGAACATGTATTGTAAGCACTATAGTTATGGAAATAGGGAGGGAATACGTATGGAATGCAGGACAGGCTGTGCCGCATGTTGTATCGCGATTTCCATATCATCACCGATACCGGGCATGGCTCATGGCAAGCCGGCAGGTGTACGTTGTGTGCAGCTTACGGATGATAATCGCTGCGGAATTTTTGGCCAAAAGGAGCGTCCCGCTGTATGCAGTGGATTGCAGGCGGAGGAAGAAATGTGTGGTCGCACCGATCAGGAAGCATTTGATATTCTGACCTGGTTGGAGCAAGAAACTGCACCGACCGTAATTGTGCCGAAAGTCGTTTGAGAGACTTGTTTTAATTAAATAGGATAATTATACTTAATATGGAAGAAGGTCGATCAGAGAGGAGACGCGAATACAATGGCGCTTGTTAAACGTTTTGTATTGGTTGTTGTGAATATGATCGGAGAGTTATGGATGGGATTTTACCGACGTAACTCCGATTATTATGACCATCAGACTTCGGAGTCCAAGAGCAAGATGGGGTATTATGCATTTATTATTGGGGCAACGGTAGTTACGGTGGGCATTGTGAGCTGGATGTACAACCGAATTTATTCATAAATACTCATTTTGTTTATAATCGAACAAGCCCAAAGGCTCAAGTGAAATCTGCACAGGTAAAGAGAGTATCCACAGGATGTGATATCAAGAGGATACTCTCTTTGGTATGGGATCGCTTAATAAGATCATTGAAGCGATGTAAGCCGTAATCACACACAATCCTATTAAGAGCAAGGTCATCAGCAGCATGAATACCATTGGTCCGAGCAACCACGGGATCGGTGTATGAATGGCTGGGAACAGCAAGAAAAAACCGAAAGACAACGTAGGAACCAAGCTTGCGCATCAGTTCCATCCGTTTAGCCTATCAGTTGAATGAGCTCATGCTTCTCCTGCGAGAGCAGTAGCGGAAGGCTTGGGTTCTCTGAACATTACATAGTACATCAATGATGAAATGACGTATAAACTGCCGGTGATGCTGAATGTGATGGCGTATCCCCAATACGTTCCGTACGTGGTGACCAGATAGGATTGCACAGGTCCCATGGTCGCCCAACCGATCATGAATGCAGTTTGCATCAGTGAATTGGCAATCCCGCGACGCTTGTCCGAGATGCGATCCACCAGTATGGCTGAATGTATAGGATTTGCCGCATTCATCAAGGCTTGTCTGAATAAGAAACTCAGTGAAGCAATGAACAACAGGTTGGTGAAGCCTGTTAATAGCAGGAAAGGCAGCGACATGACCTGAAAAATGACAACGGCTCGTACGCTCCCGACCCTTGCGGCCAAGGTAGGACCAATTAGCATGGATACTATCGTCATAATCTGACCAAGTGCGATCAGCAGACTCATCCCACTTAGAGATACCGAGAAACGATTGGTGAAATACAGATTCAGGTAGGGTACAACCAGTCCGGAACCTAATCCGATTAACAACTGAGTTATTACAAACTGACCAATCAGTCGGGAATCTTTTTTCTTGGTGATCGAATCATTTGTGCTCGAGGTATTCGTCAAACTTTCTTTTAGATCCGCGTTGGGTTGAGGATCAGATTGAGCCGGAATTGGTTTCTGAGAGGCGACCTTGTCTTCTGTTACAAATAATAGTGGTATAAATGCAGCCAGCGTTGCTGCACCGCCGACAAATAAAACGGTCTGCAATCCGGTCACTTTGGCGAGTCCTGCCGTATGTAACAAATCAGCGAATACTCCGCCACCCAGGCTACCTAGCACCTGGGAAGCGAGCACAAGGGATGAATAATAGCTGAACATTTTTAGCCGCTGGCTTTTCTTGACGTTTTCCGCCAGATAAGGAATGGCCAGTACTTGGAATACCCCAGCAAAAAGGCCAGAAAATACCGCGAACCAGATCAGTCCTGTAGCCGAATAATCGAAGGAGCGTCCGATTAGAAAGATTCCGCTGAATAACGCCCCGGTAATGAGCAGGCGCTTGCGACTGAACAGATCACCGCATAGACCGATCGGAACAAACATAATGGCTGTTGCGAGTGACTGAATACTTACAATCTGGCCGTTCATTGTATCATTATAGCCCAGCCCCTGAATGTACAGATTGTACAAGACAGAGAACATGCCATTTCCGATCTGATACAGAATGCTAGCCAGGAAAAACAGTTGAATATTGCGGGACCAGCCGCGAATTTCAGCGTGAATCTGTTGTAAAACTCTCAAGTGGTTCCCTCCTGTCTGCCTGTGCAGTCATTCCAGTTTAACAGGAAAGGAGAATTTGCGGAAGAATTGACCACTGTTTATTTTGGTTCAGGGTTATCCAACACACGAGCAATGACGAATCCATCGTAACCTTTGCTGCCGACCGTTTGCAGTGCTGTAGCTTCAAGCCGGGGGTGATTCCCGATCAACTGCAGGAATGATCGAACGCCTTGAACTCTGGGGTCCGTGCTGTCCGTGCGGATCACTTCACCGTCTCTGACGATATTGTCACCAATAATAAGACTCCCCGGACGAGTCAGTCGCATGGCCCATCTCAGATAATCGGGATTACTCGGTTTGTCAGCATCGATGAAGATCATATCAAACGGTTCCCTGTATTCTTCCTGAACATCGGGAAGTGTGGTCAGGGCAGGACCAACTCTCAGGTCAACCTTGTGCAGTAGTCCTGCACGTGTGAGATTGGTTCGCGCCAAGTCCGCGTGGCGTGATTCCGATTCAAGTGAGACAATCTGTCCGTGTTCAGGCAACGCTCTTGCCATCCAGATGGTACTGTATCCACCAAGTGTGCCGATTTCAAGTACACGAGATGCGCCTTGGATTTGCAGCAGGAGTTGAAGTAACTTTCCTTGATTTGGCGTTACGTCATGAGCGGGCAGTCCAGCTGCGGCATTGCTTTGCAGTGTTTGCTCCAGCAGAGTATCCGAGGGAACTAACAGATCATTCATGAAGTCGTCGACTTGAGTCCAGGTATGCTGTAAGTCGGTTGTATTTATATTTTTCATCTTCACATGTTCCTTCCTTTGTTTCTTGTATTGGATTTCATAATTCAACTATAGATGGATTGGTTATATAAATAAAATATATATTTTGTATGTTAATATAACTTTAGATTATGTATTTGACGTGAAAGAGGTGTAACACATGAATCTGCATGGATTACGATTATTTCATGCCATTGTGAGATATGGTGGGGTCACTCGTGCCGCAGAGGAACTGAATATTAGCCAGCCTGCGGTATCTTCCCAGGTGAAGAAGTTTGAACGTGAATTGGGAATTCAGCTTTTTGTGTCGGAGGGGAGAAGATTGGTGCTTACGGATGCCGGGATACAGTTAACCGGTTATGCGGAACGCCTGTTCATGCTGGAGCAGGATGTCGAGAATTTTGTGCAGGATTTTCGGGAGGGCAAGAAAGGACTAATCCGTCTTACGGCAACCTACTTGCCTTCGAATTTTCTGTTGCCGGGCTGGATTGCACGGTTCAAGCAAATGCACGAGGAGGTGGAGATTGCTGTGAGTACAACCAACACCCGGATGGCGTTTGACCAGTTACTTCGCTATGAGGCAGAGATTGCAGTGTATGGTGGAAGTGGAATTACACATGCGGGTGTCCAATGGGACGAATTGTTTGACGATGAGATGTGGTTTGTTGTGCATCCAGACCATCCCTATGCTGGCAAAGAAATCGAACTGCATGAGATGGTGGCAGAGCCTTTCATTATGCGTGAAGAAGGCAGTGCCACACGTGAGCGACTGGTCTCCCTTTGCACGACAAATAACCTGGCGGCTCCCCGCATTGCGCTTCAGTTCAACGGGCTGAATGAAACGATCAGTGCGGTGAAGGCAGGTTATGGAGCCAATTTTATATCTTCTTTGGTTGTGAAGGAAGATGTACAGCAAGGCAGGCTCGCGCGTGTGTTCGTTCGAGGTGTACAGCTGAGAAATACGGTTGCCGTATGTACACGAGCAGGGGAAGTGTTGTCTCCTGCTGCACAGCATCTGGTCAAGCTGATCCGCCAAGAAGCTGCTTTGATGAATAGATAGCGCGATTATCTTAAAGTACGTGTTCAAAAAAACAGTGTTCAGTACCCTAAAGCGGACTTTTGAACAGCCTTTTAAAAATGAATAGGTTCTTTTTTTCAATTATTAACCTTCACTTTGTTGTGAAGTACCCCATGCATGTAATCGGGCGTATAGGGTTATGCCGCCAATGATCAGGACAGGAATCCAGACTGCGATCATGGGCACACGGTGGAATAATAATGCAGCTGCAATGACACCGACCAGATAGATAACAACCGCACCTGCACGAAGGTAGGAGTCTGTAGACAGGGCGTTGGCTAACGATCGAATATTAGCATGCCGCAGCCTTTTAAGGATGCTTACGGTGTCCTCAACCACAGCGGCCAAATTATTGGTAAGCACGGTTGTTGAGATGCCAGCAATTCCAATGCGGCGCGCCGCAGTTGTCTGCATCCCCATTGCAACGGCCAGGATGACAATTAACAGATAGGACAGTTGTTCAGCGTACGGACTAATCATGGCGATTGCGAATAGCAGGAGCAATATGCTCTCAACAGTGAATACGGATGTAACCCGAGAGGACCAGCCACTTTTGGTATGCACATGTCCGATCATGTGTGCGGCAATGGCATTGCCAGCAATGAAGCCGATGAGGGCTAAGAGGGAACGCAACACAACAAATTCCTGGGCACGGGCAATGGCAATTCCCAATAAAACAATATTTCCCGTCATATTGGCTGTGAGCACATGTCCCAGTCCCAGATATCCAATCAGATCGACCATCCCTGCGGACATACATAGAAGAAGCATCGAGTACTTTTGGAGGGTGTTTTGATTCATCATATCCGTCCTTTCCAAAAAACGTAGCCCCTCCAGTATACAGTCATAACCCATGCTTCTTCAAAATGAAATTCATAGCGCTTGGCTAAGGTGCTGTAAGCCAATCGAACATATTGTTCACCGCTGCCTCATGTATTTTCTCGTGAAAATGATGGTCCTGCCCGCCATAAGCGTGAAATGTGACGTTGGCACCACGGCGCTTAAGCCAGTGATACATTCGGGTTCCGTGACTATAGTTCACCTGTGTATCTGAAGTACCGTGCATGATCAGCACCGGACAAGATAGTTTGTTCGCTTTTGACAAGGGGGAGCGGGCGAGATAAGCTTCCGGAGCTGCGCGTGGGGAACCTCCCAGCACTCGTTTCAATGTGCGCCTCAGGTCGGTTCGCTCATGGTAAGTGCGTTCCACATCGGAAACACCGCTCCAAAGAACTAACTTATGTACTTTATCCGTTCCCTCATTGTAGACAGTTGCCGTATGTACCGCATTAATGGCTCCACGGGAGAACCCCATTAATGATATTCGAGTTGGGTCGACAAAAGGTAAACGCTGTATCAACCGGTAAGCGGCGTGCACATCTTCGGCATCTTTCCCGCCATACTCGTCACGACCTTCACCACCTTCGTTGCCACGATAGGATGGGGCGAACACGATGTAACCTTTATGTACAAATTGCTCAAGCCAAACGGTATTTACCCCGCCATAGCTGCCAAGTCCGCCGCGACAATAGATCAGTACCGGCCACTGTTCCTGTGTGGGAGTGATATCATGCATTTTTACAGCAGGGTAGTGGCTGGCAAGAGGTTGCAGATGTAGAGATGTATGTATGGAGGCGAATAACGAACAACCTCGTGGTAGGAATAAATAAGCTTTAACCTGAAACATATCGGATGAATACGTCACTTGATAGAGCAGGGGAATTCACCTCTTTTATTCGTAATAATGAGTCAAATGATAGGGATGTTTCTATATGATGCGCTTAAAATAAGTTCCCATACCTTCCAGGTTGCATCGCCAACACGAATGTAAGAAATTCGTTTATTGGCTCCATATGATTTATAATGGTTCAGGAGACATGTGGATAGACCGCTTGTCCTCATATTCATAAAACTAACTTTAATGTGTAGAAAGAAAGGGAGAAAGCCATGATGAACGCTCCACATCCAATCGATCAATTCAAGAAATTTAAATATGAAATAACGAGATTTATGATGATTTATAAATTTGCTCTGGATCAAATGGAGACAAAGATTGAAGTCCTGAAGGAAGAATTCCAGTCTCTGCATGATTACAGTCCAATTGAGCATACAAAGTCCAGACTGAAATCTCCTGAGAGCATAATGAACAAGATGTTCCGCAAAAATCATGAGTTAACGTTCGAGAGTATCAAGCAAAATATCAAGGATATCGCCGGTGTACGGATTACATGTTCCTTTATCTCGGATATCTATCGCATTAAGGATATGCTGTGCAACCAGAGTGACCTGCGTGTTCTGGAGGTCAAGGATTATATCGAGAATCCGAAGCCAAATGGATACCAAAGTCTTCACCTTCTAGTGGAAGTGCCTGTGTACATGTCCAATGGCGAGGAACGAGCATGTGTGGAGATTCAGATCCGTACGATCGCGATGGATTTCTGGGCGAGTCTGGAGCATAAGATTTTTTATAAATACAATAAGGAAGTTCCCGAGCATTTGACGAGAGAGTTAAAGAGTGCGGCAGATTCTGCAAATGCGCTGGATCAACAGATGGAGCGACTTCACCGGGAAATTCAGGAGATCAAGGATGCTGATAACGAGCGGGATGAAGAAGAACTGCGCCGTATCATTATTAACAACCAACAGTTCACACTCCCATCCAACTTACTCAAGCTGCTGGGTAGCGGGGAGTAGTATTGGATGAAAAGCACAACAGCTTCATTGAACACAAACGCTACATCACGTGTGCGAATGGCATTAATTCTGGGGACGCTGTCGGCCTTCGGGCCGTTGTCCCTGGATATGTATTTGCCCGCATTGCCCACGCTGGCGGATGAGTTCGGTTCATCAACTTCGTATGCTCAACTCAGTCTGACGGCTTGTATGATTGGACTTGCGGTTGGACAGCTGCTTGCCGGACCGCTAAGTGATGTACGTGGTCGGCGAACACCGCTCATTGCAGGACTTGTGCTCTATACTATCGCTTCCATACTCTGTCTGGTCAGCCCTACGATGGGCTCTTTTGTTGTGCTGCGATTCATTCAGGGTGTAGCCGGAGCGGCAGGGATCGTTATCTCGCGCGCAGTAGTCAGAGACGTATATTCGGGCCCGGAACTGACACGATTCTTCTCCCTTTTAATGCTGATTAACGGCGTAGCCCCGATTGCTGCACCGATTATTGGCGGACAATTGTTGACATATACGTCGTGGCGGGGCGTATTTATTTTGCTTAGCCTCATAGGCATATTGACGCTGTTTGCTGTTATTTTCGGTCTGGGGGAAACGTTACCTTCCAGCCGCAGATCAAGCGGGGGATTGAAACAAACGTTGATTACGTTTCGCCAAATCGCAGGGGATCGTCAGTTTATGGGTTATGCGTTGACCCAGGGTTTCGTAGCGGCTGGCATGTTTGCCTACATATCCGGTTCACCGTTTGTGCTTCAGAAGATATACGGGGTATCCCCGCAATTGTTCAGTGTCTGCTTTGCCATAAACGGGCTTGGCATTATTCTGGCCAGTCAGGTTGCCGGGAGACTTGCAGGTAAGGTATCTGAAACCCGTCTGTTAATCGCAGGACTGCTAACCGCGGCGCTCGGAGGAACATCACTGCTCATCGCTATTCTGGCTGGAGGTAATCTAATCTCTGTACTGATTCCGTTATTTTTGGTGGTATCCAGTGTTGGGCTGGTCAATACTGCGTCCTTCGCCCTGGCAATGGCCAATCAGGCGAAGTCGGCAGGCAGTGCGTCTGCGCTTATTGGTGTGATGACGTTCCTGTTTGGTGGTATTGTCGCTCCCCTCGTCGGTCTTGGAGGAGAAGGTACAGCTGTGCCAATGGGAATTGTTATCGCGTGTGCGGATCTCGGTGCCTTGCTGATTTATTTCCTAATGGTCAGTAGAGGCAGGAAGCGTCAGAAGGATCAGGTGTTGAGTTAAAGATACTGATTTTGCACTTCTTACTTTAGTGGAGTCCTAATAGTGTAAAGTTACTTGAGTTAAAAATACGAAAAAGAGCCTCAGTTGGAAGGAATCATGCTTCCAACTGAGGCTCTTGCTGTAGGGAAGAAGTCTAGCAGAGTGCAAACAAAATCTGTGTATTGGACAGTATACCTGGCGTGAGGAATGGATAGAAGTACCCCACCACAAAACCAAACAGATTGATGGCAGGCCACATCAGATACACATCATTGTATGTGAAGACAAGGGACCACCGGTTGTAGCAAAAGTTGGGCAGTGCACGTTCCTCGTTATCTCGAGGTGCTGCTGCACCAGTCTGTGCAAATTGCACAGCTTGAGTGAGGCTTTGCGGCTGTTGCTGGAGGAAGAGCGGAAGCAGACCGGGGCTGCTTTTGATCAGGTTATACAGAAAAAGCATTTCTGCCGGGGGCTGACCTACCGGACGAGGATAGGCACTAAGCAGGGTGGGCAGATTGCCTTGCGCCAGTTGCGCAGGTACGCCCGGTGCTGTACCGGGGTATGTACCGGGAATGCCACCAGGGATATATGGACCTGGTCCTCCGCCTGGAATGAATGGAGGATAGGAGCCTTGACCGCCAGGTGTGCCCGGAAACGTCTGACCACCCGGTATGCCGCCACCGCCACCTCCTGGGAACAGTGGAGGCAATTGAAAGGAACGGTCTTCTCCATAACTTACATAAGGGTTATATTCGTAATACATGTACAGAACATCCTTCCTCTCGTCGTATTCTGCATTCAGCATATGGCGGCATCCGTCTATACGTGAATGCCGCCAAGACGATTTTGTATGATCTATATAGTTGAACTAATCATTTGCACAAAACGGAGAGGATAGAAAAAACCTGAAAAAGCGAAGCGTTCGCCTTTATCACCGGATTTTTCCTTAGAGAAAAAGGAATCGAAAAAATCTGGGGATAACAGCGATTGGAAGGTTGTTCTATCATCGTAGTGTCAGTGTAAATAATCTGTAGTTCAACTTTATAGCGCAGATGATAATCGAATTGACAAGTGAACTGATAACAATTATCATTGTCAATGGAATTGGACAAATGTACATACGGATATTATATGTATCAATAATAATATCCATATTTTTGAACGTTGATATCTGTCCCAATACAGCCAATAAGGTTTCCATATTGAAAGGGGATAATAAATTGTTTAAGAGAAATAGAAAGATGATCATGCTTCTAATTACGGTGATGGTCATGTCCATCTGGTTGGCAGCGTGTGGTACGAAGACGGCAGAGAACGGAGCAGCAGGAGAAAACAATACAACAACGGAGACAGAGACACAAACAGAAGCCGCTACAGAGCGCACGTTAACAGATGCTATGGGACATGAAGTAACCATCCCGGCTAATCCTGAGCGTATTATCGCGTCTTATCTGGAAGACCATCTCGTTACACTGGGTGTTAAGCCAGCAGCACAGTGGTCCATTAACAATGGCAGTGGTTTGCAGGCTTATCTGCAAAAAGATCTGAATGGCATACCTGGCATTGCAAGTGATCTACCTTTTGAAGCGATGGCCAGTTTCTCCCCAGACCTGATTATTATAGGCTCTCAAAGTATGGTTGAAGGGGAGAAATACGAACAGTATAGCAAAATTGCTCCTACTTATGTCCTTGGAGATGAGGTTAATAACGATTGGCGTCAGGCTCTGCTCAAGATTGGTGAAATTCTGAACAAATCGGATTTAGCGCAGAAGGCCATTGACGATTATGACGCCAAGGCAAAGGAAGTTAAAGAAAAAGTAAATGCTGTTACTGAAGGAACAAAATCGGCCGCAGCGTTGTGGTTATTTAATAACAAGTTTTATGTTGTAAGCAACCATGTTTCCAGTGGTGAAGTGATGTATAATGAACTTGGACTTGCAGAGCCTAATGCCGTGAAGGAAGCATCCGCGAAGGCAACGGGTAACTGGTCTGAGATTTCGTTGGAGAAGATCGCGGAAATGGACGCAGATTATTTATTCCTGGTAAACAGTGATAGAGGGGCAGGCTCAGAAGCGTTGCAAGATGCCGTATGGCAGAGCATCCCAGCTGTGAAGACAGGTAATGTGTTCGAATTTGAAAGTACAAGCAGTTGGTTGTACAGTGGTGTTCAGGCAAATACGCAAATTCTGCAAGATATCCAAAGCAGTATTGTGAAGTAACACCAAAACATATACGAAAACGGTGGTTTAAACGCTTTGATGCCATGAGCATCAAAGCGTTTTTTGTTTTTTGAACAGATATGGATATATAATAACGAGAGAGTAGCGTAAGTGAACCATGTTTAATCTAACATGAGCAGGGAAGGGGATATTTACATATGTATACATTGGATCCACGTGAAATAACGGGAAGAGACAATTATAAACTGATGAGTGGTTCGGTGGTGCCACGTCCTATAGCTTTTGTGACGACACGTTCAGAAGAGCATGGTGTGATCAATGCAGCGCCTTTCAGTTTCTTTAATGTGGTTAGTTCGGACCCACCGCTGTTATCCATATCCATTGCACGTAAAGACGGCATGATGAAAGATACTGCACGTAATGTGCTTGCTCATAAAGAACTGGTCGTACATATATGTGATGAAGCGATCATAACAGAAGTGAATGAGACAGCAGCGATACTTGAACCCCACGAAAGTGAGCTTGAGCGGACGAAACTGACTACAGTGCCAAGTACAAAGGTCACCGTGCCAGGAATAAAAGAAGCTCTTATTCGGATGGAGTGTGAGCTGTATCAGCACATTCCCATCACGAATGATGATGGTAAACCGGTGAGTGACCTGCTGCTGGTACGCATTGTGCAGTATCATTTCAGCGAAAAAGTCTATAATCCGGATAAAGGCTATATCCTCATGGATCATTTGAAACCAGTCAGCCGACTGGCAGGTAATGATTATGCCAAGCTTGGGGAGAGATTCACGGTGATTCGACCTGAATAGTTCTGACAGAACGAATATGTAATATATGAATGGGTCTAACCCTGCAGCAAAGGCGGACAGCACGTGCGAAACTCGCATATGTGGTCCGCCTTTGCTTGTGATGTGAACATAAACGGGACAGGTAGTGAATAGACTTGTACTATATCATGCACATATGTCATATGAACCTATTTATATATAGGTTGTTTTAAATAACCACTTTTGATTATGAAGGATGCCTAGCGGCATTATCAGCATCGAATATGGAATTCAGCCGAAATGTCCGTTGCTCGCGTAGTTTTCCCTACGCTCCGTTACTCCATTACTAGTTTCATCCCATCTTCTCGGTACTGAAAACTGAACTTTTTTAAACACGTACTATAAGGAGGTTAAGCCGATGAACCAGCTTGAGGCAACTACAGGGGCAAGTATTATGGGAATAGGAACGGCGTGGCCTGCCCATCGTATTGAGCAAAAGGATGTGTCTGCCCGTCTTGCACAGGCGCTGGAACATGAGCCAGATGCGAGAAGGTGGGCCAAACGAATCTTTAATCAGTGTGGTGTGGAGACTCGATATACGTGTGAACCGAATCTACTTGAGCCTGTGGATTCTTGCCGATATTTGCCCTTCACTAGTAAGGAGGAGGTTCCGACTACATCCGAGCGTATGGGCAAATACAAAGCTGCTGCTGTTCCACTTGGTCTGGAAGCGGCCGGAAAGGCTCTTCAGGATGCAGATATAACCTCCTCGGAAATTACACATCTCATTACGGTGAGTTGCACGGGGCAATTCCTGCCGGGACTTGATGTTCGGCTGATCCAGCAGCTTGAACTGTCACCGCAGATCAACCGGATTCCACTGGTGTTTCAAGGATGTGCGGCCGGTCTGAAGGCGATCCAACTGGCCAATTCCATTGTAACGACAGATCAGAAGGCTACGGTTCTCATTGTATGTGTGGAGCTGTGCACACTTCACTTCCAACCATCTGCCAAACGGGACGACCTGTATGCTGCATCGTTCTTCGGTGACGGTGCCTCTGCCTGTGTTATTGGTGCGTCCGGCACAGACCGCAATGAATGTTTCCGACTAGGCAGTGGGCACTCCACGCTGCTGCCGGATTGTGCTGAAGAAATGATCTGGGAAGTGGGCAATACAGGCTTTGACCTCTACCTGTCACCACAGATTCCGAAGCTGCTTGGTTTGCATCTCGGTCCAGAGGTGGAACGGTTGCTGGAGGGGAGCAGTTTACCGGAAATATGGGCGATCCATCCGGGAGGCAGAGGTATTGTGGATGCCGTTCAGAAGCTGTATCAGTTGACAGATGAACAGGTCTCCTACAGCCGGAACATCCTGCGGGATTATGGGAACCTGTCGTCTGTGACGATTCTTTTTGTTCTTCAAGCCATCCGGGAGGATTACAGACAGAACGAAGATCCTTCCAGCGGGATAGCGCTGGCCTTTGGCCCGGGACTGACAGCAGAATTACTTCCTTTTACATACATCCCTGCCCGCATAGCGAACAGAACACCTGTGAATCATGGTATCCAATAGTTCGAAAATCAAGTCACGGAATGGCCAATTTGATCGCAGAGGAGCTTAGGTATGGCTTATCGCAGACTTGCTGCCTTCATCAGCCGATATCCGCGGTTCATTATTCTCTGCTGGGTATTTATCATCGGGATGTCAGCGGTCTGGGCGTGGAGGTTGCCTGACATTGTCCAGGATCACGGATTGAAACGAGTTCACGGGGAGGCGCAAGCGGTTGAGCTTGTTCTGGAGGACGAATTCGGTTCTCCTGCTAATCCGGTTATTCTGGTTTTTGAGAAAAAGGAAAATACCTCGCCGTTAGCGTTCCGGCAGTGGATCAGGGATCGTCTGACACAGGTTCAAGTGTTGCCTGCGGTAACCTCTATTACGTCCCCTCTGGATCCTAGCAACAGGGGAATGCTGCAAGACAACAGGGCATATGTCCTGGTGAAAATGGATGCACCTCCGCATCAGATGGGTCCTCCGCTTGAGCAGTTGCGCGCTGTGCTGGAAACAGACGGTCCAGGTACGATCCAGTTGACAGGAAAGGATGTCGTGCAGCAGGATGTCAATCATCTGAGCTTTCGTGACTTGGAACGGGCAGAGATGGTGGGCCTGCCGATAGCCCTAATCGTTTTGTACTTTGCATTCAGGGGGCTATATGCTGCATGGATTGCTGTTATGATGGGCATTAGTGCAGTGATTACCGCTATGGGAGCCACAACTCTCCTTGGTTATCATCTGGAATTGTCCAACTTTATCATCAACGTGATTCCCATGGTGGGCATGGCACTGAGTATAGACTTTGCCCTGATCATCCTGAGCAGGTACAGGGAGGAAGTTCAGCGGGCCTATGAAGATGGAGGCGCAGCTAATGTTCGGGGCAGAAGCCCGGATATGCAGAGCGAGATTCTTTTGCGAACGTTACGTACAGCAGGCAGAGCAGTGTTATTCTCGGCAGCTTGTGTGCTCCTTGGGCTGCTGGGTCTGCTCTGGATCAGACTGCCGATGTTTCTGAGTGTCTCCTTGGGGGCCATTATTGTTCTGTTTGTATCGTTACTGTTAAATGTTACGCTGCTGCCTGCTCTGCTGTCACTGTCTGCGGATCGGGTCATCAGACGAAAGTCAGTTCATTCGTTACCCAGACGCTCGGTCTGGCATCGATGGTCAGCAATGATCATGAAACGACCAGTCCGCATGGCAATTGGAGGTACCGTTGCGCTGCTTCTGTGTGTCTATCCAGTCACCAGGCTGGAATTGTCCGTTCCGGATGCTTCTTCATTGCCAGAGAGAATGGAGTCCCGTCAGGCAGCAGAGCAGTTGCAACATGATTTGGGGCAAAAAAATACCTCCACCATCGAGATGGTGATTGGCGGACAGCAGGAACGGTTGACTGCCTCTCATTGGCAGATGGCATACAACAAAACACGTCAGCTTCTACAGGACTCGAACGTATGGAGCATTGTTTCACCATGGGGCCTATTACAGCCAGATCAAAATGGCTTGCCAAACATGTTTGGAATTCCACCGTCGTCGCTCACTTCTTTTACAGTAGACCAAGAATCAACAAGGGCGGCATGGGTTCGTTCAACGGTCTCTGATCATTCCATTCGATTGATTGCCACCGTGGACGGGGAGCCTGGTTCGGAACAGGTGGCAGAATGGCTGGAGCGAATGAGGAAGAGCGATTATACACTGGGTTCCACCAACGTAAAACTGCGTTATGGCGGGGAAGCTGCCAAGCAGGTTGAAATCATGCAGGAAGTCACAAGTCACCTGCCCAAAGTGCTGGTATTTGTAGTAGTATCGAATTATCTTGTGTTACTGGCTGCATTCCGATCGCTGCTCATTCCAATCAAAGCCATTGTGATGAATCTGCTTAGCTTAGCGGCTTCATTTGGCATATTGGTATGGGTGTTTAATGAAGGACATCTGGGGATGGAGCCGTCAGCCATTGCCATTATGATTCCTGTATTCATTGCAGGATTGGTCTTTGGCATATCCATGGATTATGGTGTGTTTATGTTGAGCCGTATTCAGGAAGTGTATAGACGAACCGGAGACAGTGATGTGGCAGTCCAACAGGGTTTGGCTTCTACAGGTCGTCTGGTTACCTCCGCAGCAGCAATACTGCTTGCGGTGACCGTACCGTTTGCTTTTGCTGAAGTCGCAGGTGTGAGGCAGTTAGGGATCGGGATCACGGCTGCGGTGTTGATTGACGTTACGTTGATCCGGTTAATACTTGTACCTGCGTTGATGAAATTAATGGGCAGGTGGAACTGGTGGCTGCCGGGTCAGATAAAATGAAGGGTATTTCCGTAACCTGTCTTCAGGTTGGAGATATCCTTTTTGGCTAGAAATCGTGTGATTCTATTCAAAACAGGCAAACATGTTCAATTCATGGCTGACCTAGATGTTCTATAATGGATGGGATTAATTCCATATGACAGTCTTTCATCTACGTTAACCTATGAAAAACAGGAGGGACACAGGCCCATGTCGGATATTGAAGCCTATTTACAACAACAAACGAATCTCCGTGGTCGTTCCGCGTATCATGCAGATCAACCCCTCGAATTATGGCGCAGTCAGTTACGTATTCGCATGAAAGAACGGCTGGGCGGTTTTCCTGCCATGGTAGCAGCACTGAACCCTGTCTTATTGGAGCGCATTACATGTGACGGATATATTCGGGAGCGGATTGACATCACAACCTATGCAGGACTGCGCATGCCTGTGTATTTATTAATTCCAGGTGAGGGTAGCGTTACCGATACTAAGAGACCTGCTATCATTGCTTGTCATGGACATGGCTACGGTAGTCGAGAGATATCGGGCATGGAACCGGATGGGTCACCACGGACAGGAGAGCCCGGATTACACAAGGATTTTGCAGTAGCTCTTGTGAAGCGTGGATATGTGGTTGCGGCTCCAGAGATGCTTGGGTTTGGTGATCGAAGACTGAAAGAGGACCGTGATGCGCCACCAGGGGTAAGTTCCTGTACGAAGATTGCCGCGCATCTGCTCATGGTGGGGAAGACCCTCGCCGGGCATCGGGTATATGAAACAACACGAGTACTGGATTATATATCAACACGACCTGAAGTGGACTCAGAGCGAATCGGAAGCATGGGTATCTCGGGCGGCGGTCTGGTGACCGCATTTACAGCCGCGTTGGATGAACGGTTCCGTGCAGCTGTAGTAAGTGGTTATGCAAATACATTTCAGGGCAGCATATTGGATCGGAACCATTGTCTGGACAACTATGTGCCAGGTATCCTGCGTGAAGCGGAGTTGCCGGATCTCATCGGCTTGATTGTGCCTAGACCACTCTTTATTGAAGCCGGAAGTGATGACCTGGTGTTCCCGATCCATGCAGCGAGAGAGGCGTATGCGCGTTTGACACACATATATGACCAGGCGGGAGCATCAGAATCACTGGATGCGGATTTCTTTACAGGTGGACATGAGATTAGTGGAGCGAAGGCCTATGACTGGCTTGATCAAGTTCTGTGAAGTGGTGGAGCATGCACCAATTTAATATGGATTTGAGAGGAGAGTTCATTGATGAAATGGTCAACATCGGTAAAGTTTTTGCTATGTCTTGTTCTGTTTGCAAGTACGATGGGCATCGGCCTGGGAAGCAGTGGAGGGCAAGTCGCTGAGGCAGCAACGGACAATTACAGATTTGATTTTGGTTCGGGTCCGGTTGAGAGCGGTTACACAGGCGTTTCTGCGGGAGATGCCTACACGGCTACCAAAGGGTACGGGTTCAATACACCTGCCAATATGCGAAATGTGTCTGCCTCTGGAAGCGGAGTGATGAGTGACGCCGTACAGTTTCTGACATTTGGCACGAAGAGCACCAATACCTTTAATGTGAACCTGTCCAATGGCCTATATGAGGTCAAAGTGGTTCTGGGCAATACAGCCAGAGCAAGTGTAGCGGCAGAAGGGGTGTACCAGATCATTAATATGACGGGCAACGGGGCGACGGATCAATTTCAAATTCCGATAACCGACGGGCAACTAAATCTGCTGGTTACGGAAGGAAAGGAAGGCACCGCGTTTACACTCAGTGCACTCGAGATCCGGAAGTTATCCAATCAGACCGTAACCAACCGCACCATCTACATTGGTGGTGACTCAACGGTTTGCAATTACTATCCGCTTGGTAGCAGTGTACAAGGGGGTTGGGGACAGCTGTTGCCGTCTTATGTGAACAACGCTACCTTCCAGGTTCGGAATATGGCATCAAGTGGTCAGTTTGCAAGAGGATTCCGCGATGATGGTCAGATGGAGGCCATTCTCAAGTATATCAAGCCGGGAGATTATTTTATTTTGCAATTCGGTATTAACGATACCAATGCCAAGAACAATACAACGGAGGCGCAGTTCAAAGAGATTATGCGGGATATGGTGCGCCAGGCGAAGAACAAAGGAGCAACGGTCATTCTCTCCACACCTCAGGGCCGGGCAACAGACTTTAATACAGCCAATGTGCATCAAGCGGAGAACCGCTGGTACAACCAATCAACCCGTGCACTGGCTCAGGAAGAGGGGGTCACCCTGGTTGAGTTGAATAAATTGAGTTCGGCTTATTTCACATCCATTGGTCCGGCGGCAACACTCGCTCTGTATATGACAGGGGATAGTCTGCATCCGAATCGTCAAGGCGCTGCCGAGCTGGCTCGCATTGTGGCTGCGGATTTGAGAAGACAGGGACTGAATGGATTCTGACGCACTTTATCGTGCTTCTAATCATGGCTGATATGATCCGTGTATGAAAAAAATACCCCCGGAACAAACCGCGAAACGGGCGGCTGATCCTCGGGGGTATTCGTTATGCCCAGGCTGGGAATTACTCCATCATGTCCTTGGCTTCATGGTTCACTTTTTTACCTTTTAACAAGGGTTCCAGTTCATCTTGAACGCTCTGTTCCCACAGCGGTACATCTGTGCGATAGGCAGCCCGTCCGTTCAGATGTCCGGCGACCGGAGCCGTGATGAATACAAACAGGATACCTAACAACAAGCGGGCACTGATATAGTTATCGAAGTACCAGAAGTAGAAAAACGTAGCGCTTAGTACACAGAAGACTCCTAGTGTCATACTTTTGGTTGCGGCATGGGCTCGCAGATATACATCAGGCAGGCGAATAAGTCCGAACGCACTGAGGGCACTAAGTAATGCACCAAGCAGTACGAGTAAACCTATAGCTGTTTCAGCGGCTACTTTAACGATCTCCATCATTTTTGAATACCGCCCCCCGTTCAATATAACGTGCAAATGCCACCGTACTTAGAAAAGCGAGAATGCCAATCAACAAGATGATATCCAGATAGGCTTGGGTTTGCAGCATCATCGACAGAACGGCGACGATGGCAATTACATTGATACCGATGGTATCCAATGCTGTGATCCGATCAGCCATGGATGGTCCCCGAAGCACCCTGTACAAGCAACCTAGTATGGCTAAGGAGAGGATGAGCAAGGAGATGAACAACAGTGAGGATAACATTAACGTGTCACCTCCATAATTGCTTTTTCGAATGTATTTTGAATATCATCTCTCATTTTCTGTTCATCCTTGATATCGAGTGCGTGGATAAACAGTTTGCGTTGATTACCTGAGATCTCAAGTGGCAGAGAACCTGGTGTTAATGAAATAAGCAGACAGAGCAGGGTGACCTCCCAATCTGAGGACAATTGAGTTTTATACGTAAAAATACCGGGCCTTATGTCGAGCTTAGGCTTGATAATCTGGCGTATAACCTCAATACTGGCACGCACCAATTCCTTGAACAATAGATTAACCAGTTTAATGATGGCCCAGACTCGCACAATATAGAAACGCTGGGGGAAGAATCTGCGCATCCCCCCGATGAGAAGCAGTCCGAGCAGGTAACCTATGAGAAAACCAACACCATTCCAGGCGTTATTCAGAAACATCCATACAAAGGCAATGATAAGATTCAGTACAATCTGAAAGGCCATAGACATCTACTCCTTCAATACGGCATCAATATAAATATTGGGATGCAGTAGAATATCGCCTGCGCGGGAGGTCAATTGGAACATGCCTTCAGCCCCCACACCCATTACGATGATGAAAACAAACAGAATTCCGGCAGGGATCAGCAGGCCGTTCACCGCGTAAGGGCGTCTTGCAACCCCGGCAGGGGGTTCGCCCCAGAACGCTTGTATGAAGATGCGTAGTACCGAATATAACATCAACAAGCTCGAAAGTACCGCAATGCCGGTCAGACCATACAAGCCTGCCTGCAAGCCGCCTTCAAAAAGAAGCAACTTCCCCGGAAAACCACTGAATGGCGGTAAGCCTGCCAGAGCAAGTGCGCTAATGAAGAACATCCAGCCGAGCAGTGGATAACGATGGATCAACCCGCCCATGTTGTCGAGCTTGGATGTTCCGGCAACAGCGATCAAGGCACCGCCGAGCAGGAAGAGCAATGTTTTGATCAACATGTCATGCAGCATGTAGAAGAGCAGACCTTCCAGTGCAGGGCGACTGGCCGAAGCCATACCAAAAGCGACAAAACCTACACCTGCGACCACGTTATAGATGAGAATTTTGTTCACATCGCGGTATGAGATCGCACCGATGACACCAAGGACCATCGTTGCACCAGCCATCCATCCGATCAGTGTATGGAAGAAATCAGGATCATGATAGAAGATCAGTGTGAATGTTCGCACAATGGCGTACAAGCCAACCTTGGTGAGCAATCCTGCGAACAATGCAGTGACAACAGCAGGTGGTGCCGCATAAGAGCCCGACAGCCAGAAGAACAGGAACAGTCCGGCCTTGATGCTAAATACGATCAGGAAGAGAACGGCAATTAAGGTAATGACCCCACTCTGTCCCACTTCAGCAATTTTCACGGATAAATCTGCCATGTTCAGTGTGCCAGTAATGGAGTAGAGGAAGCCAATGGAAGCGACAAACAGTGCTGAGGAAACGATGTTAATCAAGACATATTTGATCGTTTCCCGAAGCTGTCTTTCCGTACCTCCCAATACGATCAGTGCGTATGAAGAGATCAGCATCAGTTCAAAGCAAACAAATAGGTTGAACAAATCTCCGGTTAAGAATGAACCGTTAACTCCTGCGATCAGAAAATGAAAGAACGGATAGAAGTGATGTTCTTCTCTCTCCTTGTTTACACTGCGGAATGCATACAGCAGACAAGCCAGCGCAATGATGGATGCAGCAACAACAAGCAATGCAGACACCATGTCAGCAACAAGCACAATACCATAAGGAGGTGCCCAACCGCCCATATTCAGCGTTAGAACTCCAGTTTGAGTCACACGAGTAATGAGTATTGTTGAGACCGCTGCTGTAAACAAAAGTCCGATGACACTAATGATTCGCTGGATATTTGTTTTCCGGAAAAAGAGCAAAGTCAGAACGCCTGTAATCAAAGGCAACAGAATCGGCAGAACGACAAGATTATTCATATGGGCGCCCCCTTACTTCTTCCATATCGTCTGTTTTCAGCTTCAGATAAGAACGATATGAGAGAACAAAGAAGAACGCAGTGAGTCCAAAATTAATAACAATTGAAGTTAGTATCAAAGCCTGAGGAAGTGGATCGACATAACGTTCAGCCATCTCCCCAAGCAGTGGTGGTGCCCCAGTTTTGAGACGTGACATGGTGATCAAGAGCAGATGCACGCCATGGGTTAGTATAGACATGCCAAGTACGATGCGGAGCAGGCTCCGCGACAAGATTAAAAAGACGGCAACCGCAAACAGAATGCCAACGGCTACACACATCAATATTTCCATATCAGCGATCCTCCCCGATCTGTAGAATGATGGTCATGGTGACACCCAGGACAGCGAGATACACGCCAAGATCAAACAGCATGGCCGTGGCGAGTTCTGTCTCTCCCAGCAAAGGAAGTTCGAAATAGCCGAAGGTTTGACTTAGGAACGGGACTCCGAAAATAAATGAACCCGCACCCGTAAGTAACGCTATACCCAATCCGATCCCTGTGAGAACACGGAAGTCAACGGGTAACGCTTTGCGTATTGTATCGGTACTGAATGCGAGGGCAATCAACACAAGCGCTGCCGCTGTTACCAAGCCGCCGATGAAACCTCCGCCCGGATTGTGGTGTCCTGCAAAGAACAGGTGCATGGCAAACGTCAGAATGATGAACACAACGACCTTAGTGGTCGTTTGCAGCAATACATCATTACTCTGCAAGGGGACGGTATCCCACGAGGATGAGCTGCGTTCCCGGTTACCATACTTTTTCGTATTGTCCGCTTCATCATCCAGCGCAGGTTCGGATTCCTGGCTTTCGTCCTTCTTACGGAACTTCAAGCGGGCTCCGAGATCTTTTGCTTCAAGGTTCAGATTAATCATGGAGTAGATGGATAACGAAGCAACACCAAGTACCATAATCTCCAATAACGTATCGAAGCCACGGAAATCTACCAATAACACGTTCACAACATTTTTACCACCAGCCGAGTCATACGCTTCTTGAAGGAAGAAGGTAGAGATGCTGTCCAGTGATGCTGTTCCGCTTGCAGCTAATGCAACAAAGGTCATCACAACACCGACTGCAATCGCTACGATCATATTTACCGTGAGATAACTGCGGCTTGATTTGCCACGTTGAAGCTCCGGCAGATGATAGAAGCAGAGCAGGAACAATGCAACAGATACCGTCTCAACAATCATCTGTGTCAACGCCAGATCCGGCGCCCGGAACAGAACAAATAGCAGGGTTACGATGTAACCAACCGCTCCGGTCATAATGACTGCCGACAGCCTGTTCTTGGCAAAAGGAATCGAAACCGCAGCACCGATGAGCGTGACGAGCAGAACGACCTCATAAAATGAGAAGGGTGCATTGCCCTGCAGATTCCAGGTAATATTTTCTCCTGAACGGAAGAAAGCGTAGACCAGCAAGGCAACCGTGAATGAAAAAATGTAAACGAGATAACTACGAACCGAACCATTCATATAGGCTTCCGTCCATTTGCGTGCATAATGCTGAAGATTATCGAGTACGACATGGTACATATTGTTAATCGTTAATCCTTGTGGATAATGCTCATAAATATTCCTCCATCGTGGCAACAGCTTGTAGAGCGTGATTCCGAGAATCACAACTCCGATCGTCATGATCAGTTCCGGAGTCCATCCATGCCACAGGGAGAAATGTACATCGAAGCGCTCATTCCCATTTAAGAGGGATGGAAGCACAGCGGCCATTGCCGGTTCAATCAGTGATCCAGCCAGCAGATTCGGGAAGAGTCCGAATACAATGACAAGAACACCTAGAACAACGGGCGGAATGATCATAACAGCGGGCGCTTCGTGCAGCTTCTCGGCAGGGATCTCGCTTTGGCTACGACCGAGGAATGTTTTGAACACGATAATAAGCGCATAGATCAGGGTAAACACACTTGCAAGCCAAGCGAATACCGGCAGTAGAACACTCCAGGACCCAAGTCCAAAGATTCGCAGATGCGTGACTTCGACCATTGCCTGGAAGAATAACTCCTTGCTCAGGAATCCGTTGAAAGGCGGAATACCCGCCATGGCAAGTGATCCAATCAATGCTACGGTGAATGTAATTGGCATGAATGGAGCAAGTCCACCGAGTTTTCGAATGTCACGTGTACCCGTTTCATGATCAACTATCCCTACGACCATGAAGAGAGCGGCCTTGAAGGTCGCATGGTTAAACAGGTGAAGCAGCGCAGCGGTTATTGCTACCGTGTACATCGCAGAGGATTCGCCATATCCGAAGTAGAGAGCAGCAGATCCAACCCCTAAGAGGGACATGATCAGACCAAGTTGAGAGATGGTCGAATAGGCGAGAATCGCTTTGAGATCGTTTTTTTTCACTGCCAGGAATGATCCATAACACAAAGTCAGCAGACCAACGCCGGTAACGAGCCAGAACCAGAGTCCCTGTCCACCGAAGATCGGTGTAAAGCGGGCCACAACGTACAGTCCGGCCTTGACCATGGTGGCTGAGTGCAGATAGGCACTGACAGGTGTCGGGGCTTCCATGGCATCCGGCAACCAGATATGGAACGGGAATTGGGCTGACTTGGTGAAAGCCCCGATCAGGATTAAGACAAGGGCTGGGAGGAATAGTGCACTTTCCTGAAACTGTCCCAGACCTGTAATGGTTGCACGAATACTGAACGTTCCGGTAATGAGATACATCATCATGAATCCGGTAAGCATGGCGAAACCGCCAAATACCGTAATCAGGAAGGACTTTTGTGCTCCAGAAGTCGAGGCTTTACGTTTGTAATGAAATGCAATCAACAGGAATGACGTGATGCTGGTCAATTCCCAGAATCCGTAGAGCACGATCATATTATCAGACAGCACGACGCCCAACATGGCTCCCATGAACATCAACAGATACAGGTAGAAGCGGTTTAGCGCTTCTTTCATATCCATGTAGAAGATGGAGTAGAGAACAACGAGGACACCGATTCCGGTGATTAGCAGTGTCAGCATGAGGCTCAGACCATCCAGATACAGGTTGAACCCAATATCCAGTGAAGGAATCCATGGGATATTTCCGGATAAGGTATTGCGCTTTGACACAGCGGGTATGAGACTCCCAAAGTATACAAATAATAGTGCCGGGATAAGGAGAACCGGCCATCCCAAGTGTAATTTACGGAATAAACGATGCAGCATGGCAAGGAGAATGCCAGCGGCAAAAGGCAGAATAACAGCAACATGAAGCAGGCTCAACATTACACCCCCAATGTTTAGTATTTCGACTACTCTCTCTGTGACATACAGGCGCATAATCCTCAAAGGATATGCTTGCTCTCTATATTCATAACCCAAGTATGTATATACAGAATCGTGTCTATTCTTTGAATGGAAGAAACACGGTGAAGATTTCAGTAATAATTGTATGGGTATGTATAATAAAAAAACACACAAGTTCCGATAAATATGAAAACGATTAGGGCGTGTCTGAAACTCCGAAGAAGCAGATTTTGCCGAATTTTCGTTCCAAGCCAGGAAGTTTTCCGCAGGCGTGCCGGGGCACGTCAAGGGAAAGTGACGCAGCAGGGGGCGAAAAGGCGGTAAAAGATGCACTTCAGCGAGTTTTGAGACACGTCCGAGGTGACATTCCGTGTACCCTTTGCAGCATAGTTATGTTGAAAAGCAAGATGGTTTCACCGTGTAATGGAGGAAATGATGTCATTCAAGATCAGAACTGTGCTTACTGTCATCTTCGCTGTGTTATCCCTGCTGGTTACCTTGACGATTGCATCTGTTTTTAGTAAAAAGTCATTTGTTGCTGTAGAGACAGAGATTGGTCATTCACTTACAGGTACGGCCTCACAAGCTTCTGACAAACTGGATCGGTTTATGTCCGCGCGCGCAGGTGAGCTGGATCTGCTAGGCCGAATGGCTTCGTTGGAAGATGGATTCCAACCGGATGAGATTCAGATGTTGCTGGATCAGCTACAAGATAGCTTTCCCTCATTCTCATGGGTTGGATTCATGAACCCGAAGGGAGAAGTGTTAGCTGCGACAGATGGGATCTTGCTGGGGGAAAATTTATCAGAGCGACCTGTGTATCAGGAGGGGATCAAGGGTAAATTCATTGGAGATGTGCATAACGCAGTACTTCTCGCCAAGCTGCTGCCAAATCCAACGGGTGAGCCGTTGCAATTTGTCGATATCAGTTTTCCACTGAAGGATAGCAAAGGACATATTCAGGGTGTGCTTGCAGCGCATTTAAGCTGGGAATGGGCAAAGGAAGTCGAAGAATCCGTGCTTGCCCCATTGAAAAGAGAAGAAAAGGACATTGAGTTCTTTATCGTAAGCAAAAAGGAACGTACAGTGCTGCTGGGGCCGAAGGAATGGATCGGTAAACCATTGGCATTACCCGGCATTGAAGAGGCCCAGCGCAACAAAAGCAGCTGGTCCATTGAAGAGTGGCCAGATGGTAAGGAATATGTGACAGGGTTTGCCTACAGCCAGGGTCATCTGGATTATCCCGGATTAGGCTGGACTGTAGTCATTCGTCAAGTTAAGTCGACTGCTTTTGCTTCTGTGTTTGACCTGATGTGGTTTAATGTGTGGGCGGGACTTGCCGTTACTGTGCTGTTTGCACTGATTGGCTGGGTTGTCTCACGTCTGATCTCTGCCCCGCTTGTGCGTCTTACCAGAGTGGCCAACCGACTCCGGGCAGGGGAAGAGCTTGAAATTCCCGAGAATAAGGGGATTAAGGAGATTGAAGTGTTATCCCGTTCACTTCGTGATATGCTGACCTCTCTCATGAATAAAAACTCAGAGCTGGTCGTGATGCAGAATCTGGCGCATTTTGACCAGTTGACTAGTCTGCCGAATCGCACTGCCCTTGAAGTGTATCTGGAGGAGTCTCTGGAGACCGAAAGTGAAAATCACACGCTGACCTTTCTCTATCTGGATCTCGATGGATTCAAAAGTGTCAACGATACGCTTGGACATCAGGTTGGAGACGTTCTGTTACAGAAAGTGGCCCAGCGTCTGTCTGCTCTTGGTCAGGAAAAGGGGATAACGGTCCGTTTGGGCGGAGATGAATTCCTGATTGTACTTCAGTCGGTTGGAAGTCATCCGAGGGAAGAAGCCAGCACTTATGCAGAAGCCATCATTCAAAGTCTGAACAAGCCGTTTATCATTGAATACGAGCGAATTCGAATTGGATGTAGCATCGGAGGGGCTGAATATCCAACCAACAGCAACAACCCAAGTGAGATTATCCGGATGGCGGATGAAGCGTTGTATGAGTCCAAACGTGCAGGCAAGAACAGAATGACATTTTATTCGGAGTTGAAGCAGAATCATTAGCGTATAATAACATTAGCTGGGTTATCCCAATCACCTTTGTGCGTATCAGCGTATAGACAAGGAGGGGTGAAATGTCTAGTAAATATACATCGGTACCTTACGGTTATGAGCCACCTGCAGCCAGCCGTAAAGGCACACTGACTTTTTATGACTCGTTCGAACATGTGACGGATGAGCAACTCGAACGCGCTGCTGTAACAGTGGATAGTCGTTCATTCATACAGCTCGTGCTGTATCCTTTACACGAGAGTACGTTTAAGCGAATGAGCAAGGATACCATACAAGCATATTACAAAAGAGAAGACCGCCTGCATGATTGGCGGCGGGAACATCCAACTTCACGTATACGTGTGGAGGGGCTTGAGGGCAAGAGAAAGAAATATACGCCTGTAGATAGCGCACTGCGCCATATCACTGCGGAATACCCGGCTCCTCATTTCTTGTATATGACAACTGAAATGGCGAATATGTTTGCTTCGTTTGATTCCTTCAAGGATTGGATCAAAGAGCTGCGTCTAATCATTGACGGGCCATCAGGTGATCTTCACCCCAGGCTGGAGCAAAATCGTCACCGCTGGGAATGGGCGGAATGAGAACTTTAGACGTATGAAGAGGATCGGCTGCTGATCATATGCAAACCAAAAAAAGTTGTGTTGTACAAACCGGAATTCCGGTGTACAGCACAACTTTTTTATTTATGTTTTCTCTACGAAGGAGACGGAGTCAGATCAAGTGATGTTACGGTTTTATTTTTACCTGTTCGTTTGGCAGCATATAGACAGGCATCCACTTCCTCAAACAATTTGTCTTTACTTAGATGAGGATTGTAGCTTTTGAGACCGATACTCACCGTGATGGAAGCTCCTTCAAGTTCCAGATGACCCATCAGGGCAATCTTCTGACGAATCCTCTCCACTAAGGCATAGGCCTGCTTGAAAGATTGCTCAAACATCAATAAGGCGAACTCTTCGCCCCCGTACCGTGCTGCAATGTCACTTGAGGTAATGGTTTCCTGAATAATCAGGGACACTTTCTCCAGAATGATGTCTCCAACCCGATGACCATATGTATCATTAATGGATTTGAAGTCATCAATATCGATCAGGGCCAGATGCAGACTCATGCCACTGTTCGCATACTCAAATGCTTTTTCGTAATAATCCTTAAATGAGCTTTGATTATAAAGGTTAGTTAAACCATCAGTCTTGGACTGTTTGGTCATAATTGCATTTCGCACAATAAGGTCTTGCTTGGCGAGCATACTGGCCTGAAGATCGTCCAACACTTCAACGCCACTGGTTACGATAACCTGTGCTACATATGTACCTAAGATTAGAAAAGCAGGGATGGATACCATGTCAAATGAAGACAGGTACAACCGATAGGCCGGATCAAACAATACCAGAAGGTAACCAGCCATTTGCATCAGAAAGACAACCCAGACTCTCTTTTTATTGAAGAACAGCACCGAAGCGAAGATGGGCAACAGGCAGATGGCTAATATAATCCGAATGTCATAATTGACATGAATAATTGTCCAGGCGATAACCGTGCTGGCTATAGACATGGTGTAAAAGGAATATGAGCTGAAGCGCCGGTCAACCCAACTTGCGAACAAAATGCAAGAACTGCTGATGGCTGTAGGCCAGAACAGGACATTTATCAAGAAATCTTGTGGTGTGCGATCATAGACCAGAAACAGGAAACAGCCAACCTGAATGGCAAAATGTGCAAGGATGACAACCCAGTAGGCATGAAGCATTTTTTGAATCCATTTGGAATGCTTGAACTCGTATTCTGTGGGAATGTGGCTATTGTTTATATGGGAACTTTTCATATATCACCGCTGACTGCATCATAATGGTACGACAGAATAACTCTCGTATATGATGATTATAATTCACAATGAACAAAACGCAAATGATTATATTCAAACATGAGAACTAAGCTTACATTATGTTACCTGGAAAGACAGAAACTTTCCGAGAAGGGACATACAAATTTTGTTGAGAGCGTCATAGACTGTTAAAAGGCTCCGTTTCATAGGATTGTAATTCTTGCTGAAGGGGAGGTGAATTCCATTCCTCTTGTCGTTCGTTCTACCGTCAACGCTACGGGAGCGATTACGTTTACGGGTAATACGCTTGGACTGAGTCGTTCGGAAACAGCAGGGGTACCCGGAACACAGGACAGTATTGGAGCTTTTACCACAACCAACACCAGCGTCCAGTACGGCACCTATCCACTGGGAACCACAAGCTTGTACCAGAGTAACAGTTCCGCTGCCATCCTTGTTCTTCCTGCGGGAAGTACCGTTCTGTATGCGGAATTAATCTGGGGCGGAAGTTACATCAATGGTAATGTCAATCTGAGCTCAGCGATCAATAATCCGGTAACGTTCATCACCCCAGCAGGTTCATTCAGTGTTACACCTGACCCGCTGACATACAATCAGTTTGACCTAGGTAACAACGCCGCGGGTTATGTACGTTCAGCCAACGTGACGACACTTGTACAAAATGGGGGAGCAGGTACATATATCACCGGAGCAGTCGTGGGAACGATTGTGATTACGAATGATGCTACAGCCAATCATGCGGGGTGGACGCTTGGCGTTATTTATCAGAATCCCAACCTCCCTTTTCGCAACATGTCTTTGCGTGCAGGCGCCGTACTTGTGCAATCCACTTCACCACCGGTAGTTACCACACTGACAGGATTCGCAACCCCCCTCTCCGGTGCGCTCGGAGGAAGAGCACTGTTCAGTGCCCAGGAAGGTGATGCGAATCGTACAGGAGATCAGGCATTATTCGGGCCGACCTCTGCGACTTCAGTGGCCTTATCCGGGCCCAACAATCTGGCTGCGAACTTCTTTGCATCCCAAATCAATGGTGATACGGGAGCGCTTAACACAACGGGCACTTTCGGAACTCGAAATCAGACGAATGGTGCTCCGGGTTCCAACATTGTCGGCGGTCGTCAAGGCTGGGATATTACCAATGTGGATGTGTCTGCCAGGCTGATTAACAATCAATCCTCGGCCGTGCTTACGCTGACGACTTCAGGCGATGCGTACATTGTGAACGCTAATGCAATACAAGTTGATATCAATGCACCCAAGATTACAGTGGCAAAAGCTTCTGTGGCTACGGGAGCGGTTGCGGGAGATAGCGTCCTGTACACAGCAACCATTAGTAATGGAGGTACAGCCAGTGCTGCCAGCGTGGTATTGTCTGATACATTACCACCGGGTCTGACTTTCATTCCTGGCAGTGTCACGGTGGCCGGAGTGGCTCGCCCAACGCTGGATGTAACAGCGGGCATACCACTGGGTTCCTTAAATCTGAGTAGCAGTATTGTTGTGACCTATCGGGCACTGATCGGTCAAGACGCAAGAATCTTGCAATTGGTGAATTCGGCAAATGCAGCATTTACCTTTCAAAGCGTTGCGGGTGGTCCGGTTATCACAGGAGTCATTCCGTCAAATAATTCTACACTACCTGTGTATTCACCGAACCTGTCCATTGTGAAATCGGCAAGCACAACAAACGCTACGGTTGGCGATCAGGTGACGTACACACTTCAGGTGACAAATGGGGGAAACGTTGGAGCCAACGTTACCATCGCAGATAATATTCCAAGTGGCAGTACCTATGTTCCGGGGAGTTTCCGTGTGAACGGAACTGTCATCGCAGGTGCCAATCCGGCTACGGGTGTTAATTTGGGCAGCCTTGCAGCGGGAAGCTTAACCACGATAACCTTTCAAGTGCTGGTCACGAATCTTCCTACACCGCCTACGTTGGTGGATCAGGCTACGGCTTCCTATTCATTCCTTTCCCCTGACGGGCGAACCATAACAGGTACGCTAGCTTCAAACACACTGACGATTCCGGTAACCTTACCGAACGTATCCGTTGTGAAAAATACAACAGTAACAGACGTAGCTGTTGGAGAGACCTTTACGTATTCGGTGGTTACGACGAATGGTGGCATACAAACGATAAATAACGCCGTCTTAACCGATAGTCTTCCGGCGGGTCTAACTTTCGTACCTGGAAGTGTGGTTGTCAGGGGGGCCAGTGTAACGACAGCTAATCCGGCCAGTGGTATAGCCCTGGGTACATTAACAGCAGGAAGCTCCGCAACCGTCACATTTCAGGTTAATGTGCAGTCTTTGCCTACTGCGGGTTCGTTCGTTAATCGAGCGGTCGTATCTTATAGTTCAGGCGCGTTCACCGGAATCTCTAACTCAAATTCCATCACTACACCTGTATACCAGCCTGTGATTACAATCAATAAGTCGGCGAATGAGACCAATGCGACGTTGGGAGATCAGGTTGTGTATACACTGTTCGTGTCGAATAGCGGGAATATCGCAGCACAAGTGAACGTGACGGATACGATCCCAGCAGGACTCACGTTCATTCCTGATTCGGTAACCGTGAATGGAACCGCGCGTCCAGGGGTTAGTCCTTTAACCGGGATCACGCTGGGGAGTCTCCTGCCTGGCGGGAGCGCCACAGTATTATTTCGTACGTCACTGACGACGCTCCCAACTCCGCCAACATTGGAGAATCAGGGAACGGGAAATTATACGTACCAGCTCCCGAGTGGACGTAATCTGTCAGGAAGTGCGCAGTCCAATATCGTTCGTATTCCCGCTTCGGCACCGAACATATCCGTTGCGAAAACAGTCAATACAGCAAATGCCACTGTAGGAGATGTGCTTACTTATACGGTTGTAACTACAAATTCTGGCAGTGGGGCAGTTCAGAATCTGATTCTATCAGATACGCCTTCTGTCGGTTCTGAATTTGTATCCGGTAGTGTCACAATTAATGGTGCGGCTGCAAGAAATGCAAGTCCGGTTTCGGGCATTGCTTTGGGAACGTTGAACAGCTCCGGGAATGTAACCGTGACCTATCAGACAAGAGTGACCTCAGTTCCCGCTTCAGGTTCGGTCAGCAACCGGGCAAGTACAGCTTTTACGTCGGGCAGTTTTAATGGCGTCTCCTCATCTGTGACAGTAAATACGCCCGTATTTCAACCTGTTATTCAAGTAGTCAAATCGGCTAGCACAACGAGTCTAACTGTGGGGGACACCTTTAATTACACCATCCAGATTACGAATACAGGCAATATTGCAGCAACGGTTACGTTAACAGATCCGGTTCCTGCCGGTGCAATATTTAATACCAACAGTGTCATCATTAATGGCTCTCCTGTACCCGGCATCAGCCCAAACTCCGGCATCAGTCTGGGAGTACTGGCTGCGGGAACAAGCGCGACAGTCACTTTCCTTGCAACAGTCACAAGTCTGCCAGATGCAAGGCAGTTAATCAATCAAGCCCTTGCGTCCTATAGCTATGCTCTTCCAAGCGGTAGGAATATTTCAGGTTTTGCATCATCAAACACAATCACCATTCCCGTATCCCTGCCGAATGTAAGCATTGTAAACAGTGACAATGTAGATTACGCCGTATCTGGAGATGTCGTTCGATATACTTCAGTCATTCGTAACAACGGAACAGTAGCAGTGAACAACGTGGTATACGCGAACCCTCTTCCTTCGAACACCCCATTTATACCCGGAAGTGTCATTGTGAACGGGACGTCATTCCCGCTCTCCAATCCGACCGCCGGCATTCCAATCGGTACATTGGCCCCAGGGGCTGAGGTAACCGTAACTTTTGAGGTGAGGATAACTATGCCGATCCCTTCGCAGATTAACAATCAGTCGACGGTCAGTTTCACATCCGGTTCATTTTCGGGGTCATCATCGTCCAATACCACACAGACTCCGGTCATACAGCCACAGATTTCACTTGTCAAAACGGCGAATACAACTAATGCAACTGTAGGTGATACGGTAGTATATACCGTGACGGTCAGCAATGCCGGTAACCTGGAGGCCAATGTAACGGTGACCGATACCATTCCGGCTGCGACAACGATTGTTCCGAACAGCGTGGTGGTATCCGGTGTGCCACAGCCGGGAGCAACACCTGGAGAAGGTATACCAGTTGGTGTTGTAGCCGCTGGAGCGACAGCAGTTGTCACATTTGCCGTGGTCGTCAATTCGCTTCCATCGCCTCAGCAACTCAGCAATTTTGCAACGTCATCCTTTACATTTACGCCTCCTGATGGAAGGACGTTAACCGGGACAGCCACTTCAAATACACTGACATTTCCGGTCTCGTCGCCCAACGTTGCGGTGGTTAAAAGCACTTCATCAACTGCTGCTGCCGTTGGCGATACAGTCAGTTATTCCATTTTGATTACGAACAGCGGGATTGCACCGGTAAGCAATATTCAATTTTCCGATCCGATTCCGGCTGGGGCGACTTTCAACACAGGCAGTGTAACCGTGAATGGGGTAGTCCAACCTAATGCCAATCCGGCAGGTGGAATATCACTTGCTACACTGGGACCTGGTACATCCGCCACCGTGACGTTCAGTGTCAGGGTCAATGAGATTCCACCGGGAGGACAGTTGAGCAATCGTTCTACGGTCAGTTTTACCTCTGGAGCGTTCTCAAGCACGACGTTTTCCAATACCGTGGTCACTCCGGTGTATCAACCGATTCTTACAGCTCAAAAGACAGCAAGTACACAAAATGCCACTGTCGGGGATACCGTCAGCTATACGATAACCGTGAGTAATCAGGGGAACTATGGAGCACAAATCAATCTGACGGATAATCTGCCAGCCGGTACCATTCTTGTTCCAAATAGTGTCATTGTGAACGGTCAGCCGTTACCAGCCGCAAATCCGGCAACGGGTATTCCCTCAGGAAATGTGGCTGCCGGTGCTACAACTACGATTACGTTTTCCGTAGTTATTGATACATTGCCAACCCCGCAACAGCTCGTGAATCAGGCTTCGGTTGCGTTATCCTTTACATTGCCAGACGGGCGGAGTATTACAGGGACCGTGTTGTCCAATGTGCTTACCATTTCAGTTTCCGCACCGGATGTGGATGTGGTCAAATCCACGACATCTACAGCTGTCTCTGTCGGCGATACCGTGACGTACAGCATTGCCGTAACCAATAACGGAATTGCAAGTGTTAGCAATGTGATTTTTACAGATGCGGTGCCGGCAAGTACCCTTCTTACGGCAGGAAGTGTATCTGTTGACGGTGTTCTGCGCCCGGGTGCGAACCCTTCAACCGGCATAACCCTGGGGTCCATTGCACCGGGCGTAACCGTGACGGTTGTATTTAGCGTGCAGGTTACATCTCTTCCGGCAAGTGCCGTTTTGAACAACCAGTCAACTGTGAGCTTTACATCCGGTGCATTCTCTGCCACCACATTCTCCAACACGATTACAACACCGGTGTACCAACCTATTCTGGCTGCTGTCAAAACAGGAGATCAGGCTATAGCGACTGTCGGGGATACGGTGGTCTACAGCATTGCCATTACCAATACCGGAAACTACGGAGCATCTGTCACATTAACGGATACCATTCCGGCTGGAACGGAACTTGTACCGAATAGTGTCATTATTAATGGAGCTTCAGCACCAGGTGCTGATCCAGCTTCGGGTATTCCACTGGGGGTTGTCTCCACAACAACCACGGTTATATTCTCTGTTGTAATTGTGACATTACCTTTGAGTCAGTCCATCACCAATCAGGCTTCTGCGACATTTTCTTATACATTACCTGATGGAAGAACACTTGGAGGCACGATTACGTCCAACGCACTCAACATTCAAGTATCTGCTCCAGATGTCAGCGTTGTGAAGACCACCTCGGTCATTGACGCTGTGGTGGGTGACACGATCGTATACGAGATGGTTGTGAGCAATAACGGGATTGACCCGGTTAACAACATTGTGATCACAGATCCGATTAGCCCTGCTACCACATTTGTTACAGGCAGTGTTCTGGTGGACGGTGTCCCACGTGCCTTGGCCAACCCTGCGCTTGGCATTGCTCTGGGTACGCTGGCTCCGGGAGCTTCTGTTGCCGTTTCATATGCGGTTAGAGTCAATTCACTTCCAACACCACCACAAGTGAGCAGCCAATCTTCTGTAAGTTTCACATCTGGTGTTTTCTCTGGAGCTACGTATTCGAATATAGTTGTAACACCTATTTATCAGCCGATCGTGGCATTAAGCAAAACAGCCAGCACCTCTAACGCAACAATTGGTGACACCATCATCTATTCTTTCACCATCAACAATAGTGGGAATCTTGCAGCCAACTTGACCTTAACGGACAATATACCGGCTGGAGCTGTACTGCTTCCCAACAGTGTTCTGATTGATGGTGTTCCACAGCCAGGAGCCGACCCGGAATCAGGAATTGTGGTGGGTACGATACCGCCAGGTGGATCAGTGAATGTGACGGTTACACTTGAAGTTACGGTGGATTCATTGCCTCAGAATCAGCAGCTGATCAATCAGGCCACTGCCAACTATACCTTTAGTCCTCCGGATGGGCGTCTGTTGACTGGAAGCGTGTCTTCGAACGTGCTGGTGATTCCTGTATCTGCACCAAATGTTGTTGTTGCCAAAAGCACAAGTGCCATTGATGCAGTTGTTGGTGATGTAATCACCTATACGGTTGTTGTAACCAATAGCGGCATTGAAGTGGTGAATAATGTTGTCATGGTTGACCCTGTGCCGGCAGGAACGGTATTTGTAACGGGGAGTGTGACCGTAGATGGTGTAGCAAGACCTACCGGAAATCCAAATACAGGAATTACACTTGGTTCGATTGCTGCCGGTGCTTCCGTTACTGTTACATTCCGAGTAGAGGTCGTTGTGTTATGAGTCCTAATTCCGGTCCGTTGTCCCACTGGCTTCAGAATCAGTCGCTGGTTCGATTCAGCTCGGGTACGACTGAACTGGAACAGGTGGCGTATTCCAATACAGTGATTACTCCATGGGTCGGGCCTAGGCTGGAAGTGAAAAAGGAATGCAATGTAGCTATGGCTACCCTGGGGCAGTCCCTGACCTATATGATCGAGATTGTTAACACAGGCAATTGTACAGCTACTGTTCATGTCTTGGATTCTTTATCTGCCGAAACATCCCTTCTTCCCAATAGTGTATTACGTGATGGAATTCCACTACCGGGGGTATCACCGGAGCACGGTTTGCCTCCAGCAGAGATCGCGCCAGGAGCAACGTTGAGATATCATTTTCAAGTAGTGGTGTTGCGGATACCCACTGGCTTAAAGCTGCTCAATCAAGCCCAGATTAACTATGAATTTGGGACATCTGAAGGCAGGACAGTCAGAGGTGTGGAGATATCCAACACGGTGGAGGTGAGTATGGTCTCGTCCCGGCTTGAAGTCAGCCTGCAAGCCGAGCGGGGCCAAACATTCTCCGGGGATATTATCATGTACACCGTCATCGTGAGCAATCCGGGTTTTATTACAGCGACGGGTGCTCAGGTAACGATCTCTTGGCCACAAGGTATTGTTTTTATACCTGCCAGTGTCATAGTAGATGAGATGTTTGCGCCACAAGTGACGCCTGATACGGGCATAGAACTTGGAGAGATTTTGCCCGGAAGCTCCGTTAGGGTACAATATCGGGTTCAGGTTATAGGGGGAAGCGATGCAAACGGAATATCAAGTGTAGCTGTACTGACGTATATCTCGGCAGGGCAGCAGGAGACGGTCTACTCGAATCAAGTTACCTTGGAAGTGATACAGCCCCAGATCTCTGTGGTGAAAAGTGTGCTTCCGGTAACGGCCACATGGGGGGATACCGTCCAATATAATATTACCGTCTCTAATGCAAGCAGTTATGCGGTGGATGGAACCCTCCTGGATGTATTGCCAACAGGTGTGTCATTTGTAGAAGGCAGTCTGGGCTGGAATGGGGTTAAACGTCCCGGAACCAATCTGACTAAAGGGCTTAATCTGGGGACGTTGACTGCCCGGTCTAATCTGAATATTCAGTTCGAAGCGAAACTTGCAGAACGAGATGAATCGATGCCTGATGATTACAGGTATGTGAATCATGCTAGCCTGAGATATACATTTCGCTTGCCGGATTCACGGTCAGTACAGCGGATGATTACATCCAATGGAGCTGTGGTTGAACTAAAAGCACCGATAATTCAGGCTTATGTTCAAGTGACACCCACATTGGTCGAGCAGGGAGGCACCGTCACTTTTCAGGTACGTGTGGTGAATACGGGTAATGTGCCGGCACGCGTGCAGTTGGGGGGCATTTTGCCTGAGGGCTCCAGATGGCTTGGGCAAGCTGCGGGTCAGATCCAATGGGATATTCCGGAGTATTCCGCGCCCAGGGTTCTACATGTGGGTGAGATTGAGCCTGGAACGGAAATGAACATCTCCTATGTCGTGCAGTTAGCTTCTGAAAAGACGGGAACGCTGCAAGGCGCCTTGATTGCCAGGTACACATATGAATGGAATGGACAAAAACAGGCAGGCGAATCCCGATCGAATGAGTACAGCATTATTGTAGAGTATGGAGAAGAATAGGGGGTAACGCGGTTTAAGGTAACTTGCCTGAGGAATTTGCTGATTCTTGGATGCCATGACATTACACGAACGTAAATGAATGGTATACTAATTGAATACGAACTCGGCAATCAACCCGTGGAATCGGGACGTCGGAGTAGAGGAGGCAGCCACATTGGCAAAAGCAAAAGTAGCAAAAAGACCTACACGGGATGAGTTTGAACTTGAAGAGTTGGGAAATCAACTGGTTGAAGCCTTTCGTGAACGTTCGGAAGTACTGTTGACCGTATGGGGCAAAGAAGACCAGGTGCAAGGAGTCATTGTCAAAATGGACTCCCGTACACGACTCGTGCATGTGGAGTATACCGAAGAAGAGTTCACCGCGAAGGTGCCTTTTTTGGATATCATGCGTGTGCAATCTCCCCGGTACTGAACGAAAAAAACAGCAATCTGAATAATTAGGGCATCCGCCCTGTCAAAGTCGTTCTTCCTGCATAAGATAACCCATACCTGTTGCAGAGGAGGTACGGTCAATGAGCGAAGTATTAGGTGGAGAAGCAAGAGGCTACGGATACGGAGGTTTCACTTCTGTAGGTGCCATTCTGGTTCTGTTCATCCTGTTGGTTATCATCTCCAAAGCGTTCTTGGTATAATTGCATATCTCTAAAGAATGAAAGAAGCTCTGCCATAGTGGCAGAGCTTTTTTGTTCGTTCAGATCTTGGATGGTTGTTTGCGGCTGAACAAGCCATAGAGAAGAACAATAAGAACCGGGTACAATACCGCCCATCCGGCAAAAGGGAATACAATTGCTGTGGCTACAAATGAAATCCAGCTAATGGTTACGCCGGTGCGACTACCTTTCAATAACCTGATTCCTGCTGCACAGCCCCCAAGATATGTGAGGATAAAGGTTGCATTGGGAAGTTGAATCAGCGTTGTAAGCGAAACGATGCCACTAGCATAGACACTCAGCACCAGAATGAAGCAGACTGCCAGGAATCCGATTGCTGCTACGGGTGTATGGAAGCGATTGGACAGATGAGCCATAAAGCGCGGTGCAGCCCCTTGTCTCGCGAGGGCGTAACCAACCCGTGAAGCTGCCCCAGCGTAGGCAATAACGGTTGCAGTACAGATGAATATGCCTGTTAGTCCAGCGATCCAGGCACCCCAGACACCGAGGGGTTGACTAATGATCCATACGAGGGACACATCTGCCCCGCCATGAAGATAACTTTGTGTACCTACAGTAGCCAAGGCTGTCAGGAAGTAGAGCACACCTACGATAATCGCAGCGATAGTCACACCTTTAATGGCTGCTTTTCGAGGATCAGTGAATTCTTCAGACAAGTGAGATACCGCCTCCCAGCCAATAAAACACCAGAACAGAATTGCCCCGGCTTGACCGATACTGACCCAGCCATTAGGCATAAATGGGGTGTAATGGATGGCTTTCATATTGGGTAGAGCCAGAACAAAGGCCATCACCAGTACAGCAACAATAGCGATGACGACACCAATCTGTACTTTACCAGCAACTTGCATACCAACGATATTAATGATCAATCCAATCGCCAGCATTATAGCAGCAATAGCAATTCGGACATGTTCACCAAGCCCCAACGCAGCCGTCATATATCCTGCACCAGTCAGAGCTGCGACAGGAGCTCCTATGGGTACCGACATCAAAAAGAACCAGCCAATGATTGTACCAGCACGTTGTCCAAAAGCAAGGGTAACGAAATGGGATACACCGCCTGCATCGGGATATCGGGCAGATAATAGTCCCATGGATAAAGCGAGTGGCAGAATGAGCAGGACCATACCACCCCAAGCCAATAGCGAAGCTGGACCTGCCAGTTCAGCAGCCAGTCCGGGCACAATCAGGACACCTGAACCGAGTACTGCACTTACATAAAGCGCAACGGCTTGCGGCATGCCAATTGTTTTTTTGAGCTGTGAAGAGGTGTTCATATAATGTATTAGCCTACCTTCCAGATTGGAATTATTCTGATAATGACTATGTAATTATATAGGAGGAGAACCAATCAGTCATTGGCGAATTTTGTAGAAAATCGGTGTAAGTCCTGCTGACGTTATGTTAGAATATAACCATCCCTAGAGAAAGAAAGAGGTGTTTGGATAATGAGCCAAGAGTTAACAGCATCGTTAAATGAACAGATGAACTTCGAGTTTTATTCCGCTCATGTATATCTGGCTATGGCAGCCTATTGTTCCAGCAAAAGTCTGGATGGATTTGCGAACTTCTTCATCGTGCAAGCCGAAGAGGAGCGATTCCATGGTATGAAAATATACAAATTCCTGAATGATCGTGGACAACGTGCTACACTGGCGGCTTTGCCAGAACCGAAGAATGAATATGCTTCGATGCTGGATGTATTTGAACATGGTTATGCTCATGAACAGCAAAATACGAAAAAATTCTACAATCTGGCTGACATCGCTCTGAATGAACGTGAACATGCAACGATGTATTTCCTGAAATGGTTCATTGATGAGCAGGTTGAAGAGGAAGCATTGTTTGACAACATTATTCAGAAGCTGCGCCGCATTGAAAAAGACAGCAATGCCTTCTACATGCTGGATGCTGAGTTTGGCAAACGTTCGTTCACTGCTCCTGCTGAATAACTTGTAAGTTGGGAGTCGATAAGATTCCAGAGAAACAACACCATTTACATACAGCATGAGGTAATGACCCTGAAGCAATGGGGGGAAATCTCCCTGCAAGGGATAATGGGTTGATGCATATGCTGACTGAAGACGAAGAAGCCTGCACTTGTGCAGGCTTTTTTGTGCATGAATATCCATTTAATGTTTGTATTGATTTGCTTGAATTGGAGCAAAAGTCTATCAAAACTATGAATGTGGGTAATAAAGGATATGTCACAATTGATCTATCCTGACGGGATCTTTTTTTGCTCAAATCTATCAAATTCGTATTAAATTTTAGGTTTATCTGACAAAAGTGTAACTCTACCGTAGCCTTTGAAGCGAGAACAGGAGTCACTATCTTTGATAGTATTAGGATTAATCGCCAAGGGATGAAGATAGAAAAACAGTGACACCCGGGGAAATATAACACACAAGGGAGATTTTTAATTATGTTACATATTCGCAAATCTATCATGCTCACACTTGCTATTTTACTAATCATTCCACTATTATTGCCGCAGTCAGTATCTGCCAAGTCCGCTGCATCCAAGGATAGTGCAAGCAAAGCAAATTCCAAAATCATATACCTGACTTTTGATGATGGGCCAACCGCTCACACGGGTCAGTTACTGGATATTCTGGATCAGTATAATGCAAAAGCAACGTTTTTCATGCTGGGTCCTCAGATGGAGAAATTTCAGAAGGCTACCAAACGAATCGTAGCTGACAGGCATGGTTTGGGGCTGCATGGCGTGAGCCACGTTCCAAGCAAATTCTATAAATCCGCATATAGCGGATTGAAAGAGATGCAACAGGCCAATGTAAGTCTGAACAAGGTTGCCGGAGTTAAAACAAGTCTCGTTCGGACGCCATATGGCAGTAAACCATATCTGAAACCTGCATTCCGTAATGTGCTGCTGGGTCAGGGTGGATTCCATCTATGGGATTGGAATGTAGATTCGGAAGACTGGAAATACAAGAAAGATCACCAGAAGGTTTATAACAGTGTAATGAAGCAGATCCACAATGTGCAAAAGAGCGGAACAACGCCGGTTGTGCTTATGCACGACCAGGAAGCAACGTTGAAAGTATTACCGGAAGTATTAAAAACACTGAAGGCAGAAGGATATCATTTTGAAGTATTAAGCAAGAAAGTGCAGCCGGTTAACTTCTGGAATGACAAGCGTTAATCTTTTTAATTTTTCGATTCAATCAGAGGTTAGATAGTCCAAGACAACAGATTGACTACAACGAAGGAGGTACACATCATGAAGAGAAAATCATTATGGATGACCATTCCGGTTACAACAGCCGTTTTACTTGCTCTGGCAGGATGTGGCGGACCGGATTCGAATGCTGCATCATCAGAGAGTAGTACTTCACCAACGACAACAGTGGGTGAGCAGACCGAGACTGGCAGCGGGGGTGCTGATTTTTCTAATGAAAATGAAACAGGAACTAAAGAAAACACGGGAACAGCCAATAGTGTAGAAACATCAGGAGCGCAGACGGGCGGTCAATCAGGTGTGAGTGATGTGATCATGCAAGTTCGCAATCAGTTGAAGATGGAGGATGCAGCGTTACCCACTTCATTCATATTGGACAAGGGCACATCTTTGGGTGCGGCAATTCTGTCCAATACTGCTGATGCATTTAAAGTGAATTTCTACGCCACCACTCAGTCTGTTGCTGTTAATGATCAATCTTTAACTGCATCCGACAGTAAGATACCTGCACTGGCTTCCTATGAAGTGAAGACGTATAAGAATCCTGATCAGGATAGTATTTTCCCTGAGACGGACCTGAAAGATATTCCAGCAGATATGGCTGTGGATCTGGGACATGGCATCAAAGGCATGAGTGAAGGTGCCGCAGGCAGTCAATATCTGACTTGGCAAGAAGGCAGATGGACGCTGCAGATTCGTTCAGTTTCCGAAGATGAAATGAATAATCCGGGCATAGCGAAGAAAATGGTGGAGTATCTGGAGTCACATACATTGCCTGTGCCCAAAGATAAAGGAAATATCAAGGTTGAATATCCAAGTGGTGGAAAGTCGGTTCATGTAACGATCTCATGGCAGGACGGTAACAAAATTCATCAGCTTAAGACCGATCAAGTCCCACTAGAAGCTCTTGGCATGGCTGTATCTGTGAAATCTTGAGTGCTTTACGGATATCCTGTAATGTAAAAGAGATGAGTGTTGGACTGTTATAGTAAACATAGAAAAAAGCGAGGCCCAGAATTTTTTCTGAGCCTCGCTTTTTATTTGGAGCATGTTATGGCTTGTTCAGCCAAGGTACAAGCTTATTTTTGTTTCAATGGGTTAAAGCGGTACTTTCATTTGAACCACCCTTTTTCTTTGGAGCGAGTGATGGCCTCAATGCGGTTACTGGCATTTAACTTGTTGAGAATAATGGAGATGTAGTTACGCACCGTACCCGTTGTGATGAACAGATGTCCGGCGATTTCCTTGGTGTTCTTCCCATCTGCCATGAGGCCAAGTACGGCATTCTCCCGTTCGGTCAGGGGATTTTCTTCTACATAAGCTTCATCTACCAAGTCGGGAGCGAAGATGCGTCTGCCATTCATGACTTGGCGGATCGACTCAGCAAGTTCTTCAATGGGACTGTCTTTGAGCAGGTAACCGCGAACGCCGCCCTTGAGGGCACGTTCGAAATATCCGGTTCTGGCAAAAGTGGTCAGGATAATGACCTTACAGCTCATTCCTTTAAGTTCTTCTGCAGCTTCGAGGCCGCTTTTCACGGGCATTTCTATATCCATCAGACAGATGTCGGGTGCAAGTTCCTGGACAAGGGCAAGGGCTTCCTGGCCGTTGCTGGCACGTCCGACAACTTCCATATCTTCCTCCAGATTGAGGAGGGAAGATAAGGCACCAAGCATCATGCGCTGATCTTCCGCGATTACAATTCTGATCATGATTCTGCCTCCTTTATCGGTTTGCGGACGAGTTTGGGAACATGAATAATAATTTCTGTACCCTGAATGTCTGTATCAGATCGAATATCCAGACAGCCGTTTACAAATTCAAGTCGTTCTTTCATGCCCAAAATTCCTGTTCCGCGCCGCTCCTGTCTGTGTGATCGTTCTATTCCGACGCCGTTGTCTTGTACCGTGAGTACATTATTGGCGGGGGTTTCCTCAATAACGATGGTACATGCTGTTGCCTGACTATGTTTGACGACATTGGTGACAGCTTCTTTCAAGCACATACCGAGCACATTTTCATTTAATTGTGATGTATCTTGTAACTTCGGATTGCCTTCTAGCACAAATTCAATCGAAGCGGCCTTTAGAATCTGCTCCGCCCGGAACAGTTCATCGACCAATTGTGTACCACGCATGGTAGTGACCATTTCCCGGACTTCCTTCAGAGCTGTGCTTGCCGTTTGTCTGAGGTCGTTCAATTCGATCTCAGCCTGATCGGGATTATTGCGGAGCAGCCGTCTCGCCAGATCGGTTTTCAGACCGATCAGAGAGAGCTTCTGTCCAAGTGTATCGTGCAGGTCACGAGCGATACGCTGGCGTTCTTCCATTTTTACGAGCTCATCGAGTCGCTTGTTCGCATTCTCCAATTGGCCTTCCAATTGTTCAGTCTTGTTTTTGTTATACGTACTGATTGGAAGCAGGATGGAGGCCATTAAGCTGATGAATACAAACGGGAACTGACTCACCAATAATGAACTTTGATTGATAAAGCCATAATTAATGGTTAGGAAACTGGCTCCCAAGTTCACCGAGTAGAGGGTGAAGAAACCGGCTTTATTTTTAATATTCCCAATAAAAAAAGCAAGAAACAATGAGAAGTAGGCATAATCATAGGCGATCGTCATCGTAATGGATATGGCAATGAGCAATCCAATCCACATGTATACCTGCCATCCCTTGGTAATGAAGGCGAGCAGATAACAGACGAAGAAAACAAGTATGATAACAATGCCCGTTACCATCGTCCATAATTTGGAATATTGTGAAATGTAATAGAAGGGCAGGATGAAAAAGACAACCCATACATAAGGATTTAACCCTGTATTTTTATAAAAAATCTGCATCCACTTTTGAATGTAATTCTCCTCCTTGCACTTGTATTCAACTTTAGCATGACTGTAGCATGACTATGGCTTGAACACAAGAAAACGAATCCGACAGAGTTAAGGCTTCTCTGTCAGACCCGCTGGATTCGTTACACGGATAGTCGGTTGAACATAAGGTTTGCGGGATAGATTTTTGAGCTGTCTAAAACTAATGAACTGTTTAGATTCTTCATCCCACAGACGGAAACGCAGGGCAACCAGACTGGAACGTAGTGTAATAGTAGTTGCTTTTTGCAAGGGTGGTGTTGCGTTATGAGCTTCTTCCAAGAAATAGTTAGGTACACGCGGGCTCAAGTGATGCACATGGTGAAACCCAATATTACCACTAATCCATTGCAATAATTTTGGCAATTTGTAATAAGAACTACCTTCAACAGCTGCTTTTACATAACTCCATTCATCTTCATGTTCAAAATACGTCTCTTCGAACTGATGTTGCACGTAGAACAGCCAGATACCAAAGAAACCGGAGAAGAAGAAGATAGGTGCCTGCACCATTACAAAAGCCTGCCATCCGACTAACCAGGACATGAATGCATAGAGCACTACGATTAATACGGTAGTCAGATGTGTGTTGATACGTTCTTTACGTCTTGCACCTTTACGGTTAAAACGGTAAGCCAACAGAAACACGTAGATAGGTCCGATACAAAACAATACGAATGGGTTACGATAAATCCGATAGAAGAGACGTCCCCAAGGAGAAGCTGCTTTGTATTCGTCAACCGTCATAACCCAGATATCACCTACACCACGTTTGTCAAGATTACTGCTTGTCGCGTGATGGATAGAATGCTCGTTTTTCCACTGCTGATAAGGTGTTACTGTTAATACACCCGTAATGGTACCGAGAATATCATTGGCGCGTTTGCTCTTGAAGAACGAACCATGACAACAGTCATGGAAGATGATAAAGGTCCGCAGTACAAATCCGGATGCCACCAAGGCAATCGGGAAGGTTAGCCAGTAGGAAACCGATAAGCTAAAGTAAGCTGCAGCCCATAACAGGAAGAGCGGGAGCAATGTATTGATTAACTGACGGATACTTAATCTGAGATCATTTTTTTCGTAAGGTGTGACTTCCTTTTTTAAGGCCATTTCTTTTGATCTATTCATAAAATTGTGTCCTCCTTCAATCGTTATAACTGTAATCAGCTACAACTTGGCGCTTCCCGCTAAACTTTCCTGTAGGAAGCGTTTTTATCATTGTAAAACAATCCGATCATGACAGTAAGTCATAAACGTCAGCCCTCTGTAATGATGAATATCAATGATGGACCATGACATTTGTCATGGGTGTGTGATGCTGAATGGCTTTGCAGAAGACAAAAGAGAACGTTTTACAAATTCCTTTGCACAAATGACGCAACAATTTGTATTATGTATACAAATTTCGTTGTGAGCATGGTAAAATCTATCTTTGAGTGATTATGACAACTTATGAGACGGGTCGATTAGGTTGATTTCTGATGGATTGGATGGAATGCATAATGAAGAAACGAATTACGGATATTCTATTTATTATGGCAGGTGCATTTCTGTTTGCACTGGCGGTGAACCTGTTCGTGATCCCGAACGATTTGGCCGAAGGCGGGGTAACGGGCATTACAATTATTCTGTATTACCTGTTTGAATGGTCACCTGGACTGATGAACCTGATCCTGAACGGTATCTTGTTAATTGTGGGATATCGGTTTCTTGATAAAACAACAACGGTATATACGATTATTGCGGTTGTGTTCAACTCATTGTTCCTGCATCTGACAGAGAGCTGGACAATTGACTCGCATGAGCTGTGGATTAATACGATATTTGGTGGATTGTTTGCCGGTCTTGGGATCGGATTGATTGTCCGAGTGGGGGGAACAACAGCCGGAACCGTTATTCTGGCACGGCTTGCCAATAAATATCTGGATTGGAACATCAGTTATGGATTATTATTTTTTGATTTGATTGTGGCTTTCTCATCTTTCTTCATTATAGGACCGCAAGGTCTGATGTGTACGATTGTCTTGCTGTTTGTGGGTACCAAAACGATGGAGTTCATTATTGAAGGACTCAATCCAAAAAAGGCGGTTATGATTATCTCGTCCAAACAGGATGAGATTGCGAAGCAAGTGATTGAGAAGATGGACCGCGGAGTAACCGTTCTGTCCGGTCATGGCTATTACACGAAAAATAAGAAAGAAATTCTATACATCGTGATTAGTAAGCAGGAAGTCTCCATGCTGAAGAAGATTGTACGAGCGGAAGACGAGATTGCCTTTATCACCATTCATGATGTGCGTGATGTATTTGGTGAAGGATTTATTGAACTTTCCAAAACTTGAGTAATAGGTTTATATGAAAGAAGGGAGTTGCGGTGACACATCACTGCAACTTTTTTTAATAGGTTAATTGAACCGGGTATTAATCTAGTTCAAAAAGAAAGAACCCTTCTCCATAGAGAAGGGCAAAAGAATATTAATAATGTCTTCTTTTTTTGACTGGACAGAATTCAACGGTGACATGACAGTGTTTTTTACACTTTACTGGGACATATTTAACTTTGGTAACACAAGTTTTCGTAATTTTTTTGTAAAAACACTTTGGTCTTGGATGATGACATTTATGATGTTTTCTATACATATTAAAACCTCCCTGATCGTGATAAGGTATACTATGAGCGGGTCACTGTTTCGGTAATGTATAAACGTCTATTATTGTATAATAATTCCTTTATTAGGCTTTTGTGTTACGAGTGAAGGCGAGGTTCTTTCTAGTAAAAAGAGTACAATGACAAAAAGCTGTACACCTATCAGGCACGATGATATATTGAATTTAATTAATTTGTTAATAAACTTAACTAACTAACAAAGGAGGCGATCGCATGGCTGGCACACCGCAATATATCCGCAATCTGAATGAAAATCTCATTATGGATGCCCTGATAACTCAGGGGACCATGTCGAGAGCGGATATCAGCCGTCAGACCGGACTTAGTAAACCCACGGTGTCGTTGGCGGTTGAACATCTGATTGACCGTAATCTGGTAAAGGAAATGGGGAGAGCTGACAATGCGCAGGGGCGTAAAGCAACTCTCATTCGTTTCAATGAAACGGCTTATTATGTCTGTGGTATAGATATCGGCGCAACACGTATTCGGCTCGCATTATCCGATCTGAATGGAGAGATCATCGCCTATCGAACACACCCCATGGTTGTCCAAGAAACTCATGAGCAAGCAGAAGCAACAATGCTGGAGCTTCTTCGAAGCCATATGAACGAATTGCTGGATGAGAATCATCTGAACTGGGATCAGATTCAGTGCATCGGGTTCGGCATACCGGGCGTAGTCCTGCCTGACTCAGGGCACATCCATCGTATTGTGGACCCGTTAGCCGGTCTTGAACAAGCTTTCTCTCTAAAGTCGTTGTCTGGAGCTTTTCCCTGTGAAGTAATCCTGGAAAATGATGTGAATCTTGCGGCACTTGGGGAGTATCGGAGTGGTGCAGCAGCAGGTTATCCCTTATTTGTTTTTTTCTCCATCGGTACAGGGACGGGAGCTGGCATCATGGTACATGGCCAACTGCTGCGAGGGCTTGGTGGCTTAACTGGAGAGATTGCAGAGATGCTGATGGAGGATGGCCGACGCCTGGAGGAAGTGTTATCAGCTGATGGTCTGATGCAACTGGCGAACCTTCACCTTAATTCGCATGATGAACTATTGGAAGTTGCTGATTCGGATTCGGATGTAAAAGGACATGTAGTTACAGATGATCTTCACAGACACCTGACACCCGAGAAGTTATTTGAAGCTGCACGTAGTGGAGAAGTAGAGGCGTTAGACATTCTACAACAATACAGCCGGATGATTGCTTCAGCCCTGCGTCAGATTAGCGTTGTGCTTGCTCCAGATCTCATTGTGCTTGGCGGAGGTGTAGGAGGGAACGGCGATGTGTTATTGCCTGTATTAAGGCAGATCATATCCGAGCAGTTCCCGGTACAACCCCAGTTAAACTGTTCCAAGCTTGGTGAGCAGGCTGTTGTCACTGGCGCGGTGCAAGTGGCCATACAACAAACAATGCTGAATCTTCAGCAGGAAGCGTTGGAATAGGAGATAGCTTATACAACAGTTGAGGAGGAAAACGGGATGACAGAATCCGTGAAAAACGTAAGTATGGATGATCAGACCAATCAGGAGGGTGCGGTTGGAGGTAATCCTTCCGAATGGATTGCAGGTATTGATATTGGAGGCACCAAAACATTGATGCTTTTGTCATCACAACAGGCTGGAAGTGAAGTTCATGAACATATCTTGCCTACGCTTGCCAGTGATCAGCCGGATGAGTTCTTCCGATGGTTATTTGCTGAATTGGAAACGTTCTGCCGCGAGGTAGGAATCAGTCTGGATCAACTTTCAGGTGCAGGCTTGGGATTCCCGGGTGTGATTCTGCAGGAGGAAGGCATCCTGCGAAATGCTCCAGCTTTTCAGTGGCCTGAAAATGATATTCGTCCTGTGATTGCGAAGTATTATAACGGCAATATCATGTTGGATAATGATGTGAATCTGGCCGCAATGGGAGAATATGATCAAGGGGCGGCGCAGGGACATCAACACTGTGTGATGGTCACAGTTGGAACAGGCATCGGAGCTGCTCTTATCCTGAATGGACAGCTCTATAGCGGCCAGAATGGAGCAGCAGGTGAGATTGGGCATTTCATTGCAGGAGACAAAGGGCTTCATACCGGTTACGTTGCGGATGCGGATTCCTTTGGCGTATTTGAGCAAGCGACTTCAGGTACGGGCATTACCGAACAGGCGAGGCATTATTTTATGGATGGAAAGGGCAGTAACTTATCTCTAATTATGAGTCTGGCAGGAGGGGAAATGGAACAGATTGAAGCCAGACATGTATTCAAGGCAGCCGAATCAGGTGATGTTGCTGCACTTGAGATTCTGGAACTGCCTATGCGTTATATGGCTAGAGGTCTGGCGAATATTATGGCTTTACTTAATCCTTCCATTATTGTACTCGGTGGTGGTGTGGCAGCATCCAACCCATCCTATTATCTAAATGAAGTGCGTACACGCCTCGAACGTTACACCGTTCTGCCTGCATGTTTAGCTGTAGCTGAACTTGGTAATAGAGCAGGAGCAATCGGGGCATTGGCTGCAATCAGGTTGAGTCTGGCGCGGACGTATCAATAGAGAATAGGGGAAGCCACTACAGAATTAAAGGATGGAGATCCGGATGAGAAGCAGACATATGAAGGCTTACACAGAGAAAACAAAAGCCGATTCCAATGATGCAAGACGTGTTTTACTCAAATTACAGGGCCTGTATCTGTTTATGGGGCTTGCCGGGGGAATGTTTAACCCATACATTAATCCCATTTTGGTTGCACAAGGTTTTACCAGTAAAGAGACCGGATTTATCATGGCGTTTGGCACACTTGTATCCATTATTCTTCAACCTATATGGGGAATTCTGGTAGATAAGTTTAAGAAGACACGGTTCGTACTGGTCATAAGCCTGCTTGTTCCTGCATCTTTAGCGTACTTCTACAATATTCAAGTGTACATTATATTAATATTGATTTATACTTTATGCACCATATTCCAAGTGACTCAAATACCTGTGGCTGACTCCTATGCGGTTACCGCCGCGAGAGCAGCCAATACCTCATATGGCATGATCCGACTCTTCGGGAGCATAGGAACGGGAGTTGGTGGATTTGCAGCAGGGATGTATCTCTCTCAGTTTTCCATTCACATGTTATGGCTGCCATTTCTGATGTTTAACGTTCTGAGCGCCATACTGGCAAGTACACTTCCCCGGCAGACGAGCATATCCTCGTCCTCGGTAACCTTCTCCGTAGGTTTGGCAAGATTGCTCCGAAATCGGACATTCCTTCTATTTCTAACAGGTTGTTTCCTGGTTAACCAAACGCTCACTGCGTTTAACTCCTTTTTTGTTATTTCATTTCAGATGGCTGGCGGTTCTGTGACGATGACAGGTACGGCGCTGTTGCTTGCATCGATCACCAATGTTCCATCCATGTTGGCGGCGGCATTCATACTCCGAAAATGGGGACATGAACGGACGATGTTGCTTGCAGCGGGGGCGTATATGTTACGTTGGGGAATACAATGGCTATGGCCGACGCCTGAGGTCATGATTGGTGTTCAGGTGCTGCATGGGTTATCCTTCGGATTCTTCTATATTGCAGCAGTGGAATATGTGGCATCCGTTACGGGACGGGAGATGCAGGCCACGGGACAAAGTTTATTTAACATGGTGTTTGCTGGCTTGGGCGGAATTGTTGGTAATATGCTTAACGGATACTTGCTTGATTCCGGCGGTCCATCACTGATGTATCTGGCTTGCACAATCAGTGCGGCACTAGGATCAGTGATTCTGTATATCGTCAGCAGGCAGGCCAAAGAACAGAGAAGAGCATACTCATTAGAATAGAGATGGAAGGAGTTGGAGCCTATGAAAGTAAATCTGAAGCGGAATTGGCACACCAAGTTGATGTATTCCTATTTCCCTATTTTCCTGCTTACGATTTCCATTCTGATCTTTCTCTCCTTCCTGATTGTCAACGAACTCTCACGTAACGAAACACAAAAAGCCGACATGATCTCCACCCGTTATATCGTGGATACACTGGAACGCTCGCTAAGTGACATTGAACTTCGGTTACTTGAAGACATTGGTGCGAACAAAACATACAGTCGCTTTCTGGAAGCTGGACAGGGACAATTATCAAGTCAGTTTATCTATGATGCGGCAAGCGGGCTGGGACGGATGCTGGATCAGCAGGATATGATCCAATCCATTTATCTCTATCGGATGTCGGATTCCCAGATCCTTACGCCTAGAGGTATGATGCGCTTGGAGGATTTCGAAGATCGTGCCTATATTGAACAAGCCTTGAAAGATCGGGAGAACCTCGGTTGGAACCTGCCGCGTGAATACAAGGAACGTTCCTTCGATGTACCTTCACAGGTCATTAGCATGAACAAGTGGCTTCCTTTGCCGTGGGGCGGGGAAGGTCTGCTGGTCATTACAATCCGAATGTATGCAGTCGAACGCCAGATAGACAATATGACGAATGAAAAGTTATCTGTTCTTCAGGTTCGGGACAAAAGCGATAATCTGATCTATAGCGCGCATCAAATGGACCCTTCAGCAGGTGAAATCCTTAACCGTGTGTCTGCGGACAAGCTTGGTCTCGTCTTCGAGAGTGGCATTCAATCCGGACAACTGTATTCTTGGGTATCGCTTGTCTCTTATGTGTGGATTGGCATTGGATTGTTAACGATTGTTGGCGCGGTGGCGGGATTGATCTACATTACGCGCAGAAATACGCGGCCCATCCAACTTATCATGAATCGAATTCAGGCGTTACAGCCACGTGCCGAGGAGGATGAAGCAGCTCCGGCCGTTAAGGATGAACTGGCTCTCATCGACCGTGCGCTCGAACATCTGATAGCTCAGACGGTTGATTATGAGAAACAGCATCATGAAAACCTGCTGATTCATCGCAGACAGTTACTTGTTGATCTGATGGAAGGGGAGCGAATGGATTCGTTCCGCCAGCGACTTCGCCATCTGCAACCGCTAGAGGAACGATTCATGGAACCGAAGAGTGTTGCTGTCCTCATTGCGGAGATGAATGGTGACGATCTCTCGAGCAATCAGAATATTCTGAAGATAGCGCTCATGAATGTGGTGGAAGAACTTGTGCAGAACGAGACCCAATTCGGTGGTTGGGCTGAATGGTTTGGAAACCGTAGGCTTATTGTGGTGATTGCATCGGATGAGCAGGAAGGACTGGACCGTGAATTGCTTATGGATCTGGCTAAACAGATGCATATGTGGATCGCGGAAAATTTCCGTCTCCGGTTTACCTTCGGGATTGGACGAACCGTATCGGGTTGGGAGGAGATTACTCAATCGTATGCCAGTGCAGATGCCGGTTTGCAGCATAGACTTACTCTTGGTAAGGATGCGATCGTTCTCAGTGAGCAACTGCCGGATCGTATTGAGCTGCAATCGTACAAGTACTTGCAGATGCTGGCCGACTTTGTCCGCGAATTCAGACTAACCGGTGATGGTTGGCGGACGCAGCTGGACCAGATGTTTGTTGCATTCGGCGAAGATCAGATTACAGATCAAGATATTCGTATGTTGCTGCAGGCATTAATCCAGATGTTGTCGCGTGAATTCGGAGAGCTGTCTGAGCGGTTGCAGAGCCAATTTGCAGAGGAAATCCTGACTCGTCTTCGCAGTAATATCCAGCATGCGGAGACATTGGAGGGTATTCAGGAGATTTTGCAGGAATGGCTGAAAGAGGTCTATCGCAATTATGTGTCTGTGAATGAAACGAAAAGTCATCGCGCAATGATCAACGAACTGCGGATTTATATTGAAGAACATTTTGATGATCCGGATCTGTCGCTGAAACATCTGAGTGATCGGTTCCAAATTTCGGGCAAATATGCGAGTTATCTGTTCAAGGAAGAGTTTGAGATGAAGTTTGTTGATTTCCTGGTGAAATTGAGGGTCGAAAAGGCCTGCCGTTTATTATCCGCATCCGATATGCCTGTTCAGGATATTGCTCTGCAAGTGGGTTATGCCAATGCCATCTCCTTCGGCAGAGTATTTAAACGGATTATGGGCGTGACACCAGGGGACTACCGTAAGCAGAGTGGGAAACAAGAGGATTGAATAACGAGGTTCTGAGTGGTAGCAACATCTTGCGTCTATTAAGCGAGTGCGTTAAGGAATTACACGAATGTCCTATACTAGATTATGATAATCCATTCATTCATAGGGCAGGAGTTGCACATGATGTACAAATACGGACAGCAAGTGTGGGGATCGGTAGATATTGGTAAACAGGTTACCATTACAGCAAGCAACAATACATTTACCTTTAACGTAGATGGCTTGTCATATACGCTAATGATACCTGTTGGAACGTACACGACAAGTCGGCAGAGGCATGAAGCCGAACTTATTCAAGCTATGTCGAAGGTAGCCTCAGCCCAGAACATTCCGGTACAGTTTATTTTGGGCGGGATGCATTATGATAAGCAGTATAATGTATTGATCCTGGAACATACGGATACGAGCAACGAACATGTCATTGATCAATGGGCGGGAAATGCCATGGATACGATCTTTGGTCAAGTGAAGTTTAATCTTCCGCCGCGAGATTAGTACGTCGAATCATTCTATACATGTTGCTAAACAAGAAGACCACTTCAGATGTGGTCTTTTTTTTGCTTTTAGAAGAGAATTCAATGGAAAATGGATTATTGCGATTTGGGCGAGGTCTGATTGTATGTGAGAAATCGATCAAAAAGAGACATTGTATGTTATTATAGTTAACATTAATGGTGTGAAAATTGTATATTGTCACGAAATATGTTTATATATCGCACGGTTTAACTAAAAAAACGTCATTTTCTCATTTTGAAAATAGTTTATTGTCTAATGTTGAGATCGTATGTAATGATTAGTGACATTCACAGGTGCAACAAAATGAGCTGAACAAAGTGGAGTGGCAATCATGTGAATCCATATCAGAGTGTGTGCGAAAGGGGAAAGGTCAAATGAGATTATTTCAAAGACGTAAGGCAGGCAAGGCAAGTTCAATCCTCGCAGTGGTAACAGCATTCACTCTATTATTATCCGCATGTTCATCAGGAAGCGAATCAGCATCTTCATCAGGAGAGTCGGGTTCGGGGGAAAAAACGACTTTGAAAGTAGAAATCTTCGACCGGGGAAATACTCCGGCGGGCTACACCATTTCGGACAGTTATCTGACTCGCTTCATTCAAGAGAAGTTCGGTGATCCAAACAACATCGATGTTCAGTTTGTTCCGGTACCACGTTCGGAGGAAGTACAGAAGCTTAACGTTCTGATGGCGAGTGGATCAGAAGTACCTGATATCGTATTTACCTACGACTCGGGAACATTCAACCGGTATGCAGAGCAAGGAGGTCTGACTGAACTTACGGATCTGATCAATCAAAGCGGTCCTAACTTGAAGAAGTTCCTGGGAGATGAAACGCTGGCTTACGGTCAATACGATGGTCAACAGTTTGCGGTTCCAGGTAAACGTCTTGTACTTGGCAAGTACGCATCCTATGTTCGTCAGGACTGGCTGGATGCACTCGGACTGCCTTCACCTCAGACAGCTGAGGAGTTGCATACAACATTGAAGGCCTTTAAGGAAAAAGATCCAGGTAAGGTGGGCACAGGACTTATTCCTATGGGGATGTCGATTGCCTCGGCTCAATATGAACCACTCATCTGGTCATTCATTGAACCACTGACGGAAGAACAAAAATATACGTTAACACAACAACTGGGTTCCAATGACTATCCAACGTTGTTGCCTGGTTTCAAAGACGCCCTGAAATATATGAACACACTTTATAATGAAGGACTAATGAGCAAGGACTTTGGACTCGACAAAGACAAGAAAAAGCTGTGGGAAGATGTATCTAACGGCAAAGTTGGATTCTACACCGAGGATGCAGGGGAGATTTACATCTCCGGTACGTACAAAAACCTGCAAACCAATAAACCTGGTGCAGTAATCACACCGATTGATGCATTCAAAAACTCCGAAGGCAAATTCGCCAAACCGGCATATGCTCCCAATGCGATGTATGTCATGATTCCAAAATCGAGCAAAAATGCGGAAGCAGCGATGAAGTACCTGGATTGGATGGCTTCGGGCAACAACTTGTTCGACCTGCAATTCGGTGTTGAAAATGAGAATTATGAGCTTGTGGATGGTGTGCCGCTGATCAAGGATGATGCTTCTCCTGAAATCGCAGGTCGTATCTATAATTCCGGTGACATTGCCATTATCGTTAATGGTAAATACGTTGGGGATGACAAGAAAAATGAAGAGGCTTATGTCGTACAGGTAGAGTCGAAGTATCGGGATGACATGCGCAAGTCGGTAGCCATTTCCAACACGGACACCATTCAACCTGTACGTTTCCCCAAACCGATTGATGCAGAAGCGCGTTACGGTAACGGCTTGAAAGACAAATTCATGGAGTTCTTTGTGAAAACAACCATTTCCAAACCCGCTGATTTTGAAGCCACGTATGACAGCATGATGAAAGACTACATGGCAAGCGGCGGTCAAGCGATCCTGGATGAACGTACAGAAGCTTACAAAGCGATGAAATAAGTAGAGTAGAGTTCACATCTAATGTGTATGACAACAAAGAACAGGGGATTCATTAGGGCGATGGCAACATCGCCTTGATGAAGAATCCTGAATGACATGGGGGGAAGGTTTATGAAAACAAGCATCTATTTCCGCAGAAACTGGCAACTATATGCGTTGCTCCTACTGCCCATGATCTACTTCATTATTTTCAAGTATGGGCCAATGTATGGCGTACAGATTGCGTTCAAGGACTTTAACTTCTTTCAAGGGATCTCCGGTAGTGAGTGGATTGGCTTGGATGCATTCAGAGAGGTATTTCAAAATCAGGGATTTTACACGGCATTACGCAACACGTTAGTGCTTAACATGCTGGATCTGCTGGTGTCCTTCCCAGCTCCGCTTATATTGGCTATTTTATTGTTCGAGCTGAAGAAGGCCTGGTTCAAAAAGCTGGCACAGACTTTACTGTACATTCCTCACTTTATTTCATGGGTGATTATTGGAGGTATCGTACTTCAAGTATTCGGTACACAATCGGGTTTCATTAACAATATCCTGATGAGCATGGGATTCGATCCATTGCCTTTCCTTTCAGACAAAAACTATTGGCTCTTCACGTATCTTGCGGTAGGCGTATGGCAGAGTGCCGGCTGGGGTACGATTCTGTATCTGGCATCCCTGACAGGGATTAACCGGGAACTGTACGAAGCGGCAGAGGTGGATGGAGCAAGTCGGCTCCGCAGAATCTGGCACATCTCCTTGCCTGGCATCAAAACGACGATTGTTACCTTATTGATCATCAATGTCGGCAACATGATCTCCATCGGGTTCGACCGACCGTTTATTATCGGTAACGTGGCTGTACGTGAATACTCGGATGTACTCAGCACGTTTGTCTATCGTGTCGGTTTACAGTCTGGTCAGGTTACGCTCGCAACAGCTGTAGGTTTGTTCCAGGCATTAGTTGGGCTTGTCTTCATACTCGGAGCGAACTATACGTCCAAGAAGCTAACCGATGAGAGTATTATGTAGTGGATTGAATCACATATGATCTGTAAGGAGTGAGTGGGATGTCTGAAAACACGGCGAATCGAATATTCAACACGGTCAACGTCATTCTTATTATCATTACGATGGTGCTGTGTCTTGCACCATTCATTCATATTATTGCGATCTCGCTCAGTTCGAACCGGGCGATCGGTTCAGGAGAAGTTTCCTTTTTCCCCAAAGAGTTATCCTTTGAGGCGTATAGCAAAGTGTTTGCAGATGGATCGATGATTCGTTCGCTTATCTATACTATTTGGCTGACCGTCCTCAGTACGGTGCTAAGCATGGCGATGACCATTGCAGCGGCATATCCGCTGGCGAAGAGTAATCTGAAGGGGCGCAAGTGGTTCATGCTTGTCATTGTGGTGACGATGTTCTTCAGCGGGGGCATTATCCCGGAGTACATTCTGATCAAAAATCTGCATCTACTGGACAGCACATGGGGACTTATTCTGCCTGGATTGATTAGTCCGTTCTATATGATCATCCTCATTACGTTCTTCCGAGGAATTCCTGAGAGTCTGGAAGAAGCGGCGGGCATTGATGGAAGCAGCCACTTCGGAACACTAATGCGCATTATTTTGCCACTATCCCTTCCGGTTATGGCAACGCTGAGCCTATTTTACGCGGTAGGGCGCTGGAATGGTTTCCAGGATGCACTCATGTATATTACCAAACCTGAACTATATCCTTTGCAATTGAAGTTGTATCAGATGATTCAGCAAAACCAGATTACAGAACTGATGCAGAACGAAGGCATTGGTGCGGTTCAAGTCCTGCCTGAGAGTCTGAAAGCAGCCAGCGTTATATTCTCAACGTTACCGATCCTGCTGGTGTATCCATGGTTGCAGCGGTACTTTATTAGTGGCGTAATGGTAGGTGCTGTAAAAGGTTAACAGTCTCGGGAGGTTGCATGACATGACACAACGAATGGTAGAAAAGATGTCGAAAGAGCAGCAGTATCTAGTGAATCAGTCCATGTTGATGATGGATAGCTTCTATGACAAGGAAATGGATCTGCTTCGCAGTTTCGAAGAAGAGGATACATCGCAGCACAGCACACGAGCCAGCGCACATTATGCGCTAGGGTTATTGATTCGAAATGAGCCTGGTGATGTGGAACGCGCGATACAAGTGTTCCACAAGGTGCTCGATGTTCAATATGACGCTCCGGATGAGATCTATCACGGAACCTTCGCGACCCGACCAACGGATGCGCATCCACCAGCGGGTCACTATGCTTGGAAATCTTTTGCGCCAGGCACGGCCTATTTCCTGGAACGCACCTTTGAGAAGGTGTCTGCGCAGTTTATCCATAAACTACAGGAAGATGGATCTCTGCTCACAGAGGCGGCAGATTCCAAACAACTGAAACGTCTTTTTCATTCGGCAGTGAATCAGATTCTGCCATCGGTCTGGATCAGTTATGATCCCAACTGGCGCGAGTTTATCGCTTGTGTCTGTGCAGTCGTAACTGCTGAATTCGCTGAACTTATACCGGAGACACTCATGAAACGGATGGACCATGCCATGGCATTGGCTGTTCAAGGGTCAATAGAACGCAGATTATCTGACGTGATCCCCATGAACACCAATATTGAGTTAATGCATATTTTCATCACCCACTACTACGGCCATCGATTGAACCGAACAGAATGGATTCAGCATTCGGATGAACAGGCGGAAGGATTGATGAAGGAGTTTGAACAGTACGACGGGACATTCGCTGAATTCAATACAACAACGTATTACGGGGTGGATCTCTCCGTGCTCGGCATGTATCGAAAGTACGGAGTCACCAAACGTTTAGTTGAAATTGGACACCGGATTGAGCACGGGTTGTGGAATAACATTGCGTTATATTACAATGCCAACCTCGAGAATCTCTCCGGCCCATTCTCTCGGGCGTATGACATGGAGATGCGAGAGCATAGTTCAATCGGTGTATTTATCTATCTTTTGCTTGGTGAAGGGTATGAATATCTGGCAGGCATTAACTGTGAGTCAGGCCATGATCCACTGATTGCGCTCCTTGGGGTAGATGTGCCCGCGGAAGCCGTTCCGTATTTCAAAGCTCATCAAGAGGATCGGCTTGTGCAGAAACAGTTCATGGAACTGTGTGAGCGCCATGATCCAACGTCCAATCGGAATCTATGTACGGCCAAAGCCTGGATTGGTGAGGACCGGATGATCGGGGCCATGTCGGGAAGCGTGAATACGAATGGACAGATGCATCCAGCCACGATTCACTGGCAGACAGGCACGGGGGAGCGTTATTATCTTCGCTTGATCCGCCGTGAGGCAGGCGAGGGGTGGAACAGTCATCTGCGGGGAGTGACGTTTGATGCGGATCTCACGCCAGATTCGTTAACCATTGATGTCGAATTGGATACAGAGGAAGAAATCGACGTTTATTTTGAAATCAGAGGGCCATCCCTTCGGCAGCAGGACATTACACCAGCGTTATGGCAGTTCCCTGGACTTACGTGTACCGTGAAGGCTGAAGCGCCTGAACCATCCGTATTAATGTACGTGAATCATGCGGAGATCATCTATCGGTATGTGCCTGGAAAGACTGCGAACAAGATGAGATTTGAATTGAATCTCCGTGAAGACAACGGATAGAGGAATGAATAGGTATATAAAATGAACTGAACATTTACACGAGAACGAAGAGTGCAGAACCGATCTGTAGGAGCGAAGCGTTCGCCTGAAAGCTTTCTGCAAAAGAGCTGCATCGGAAGCATAAGCTATCACCGGATTTTTCCCTTTGGAGAAGGGGATAACAGCGATCGGAAGATGGTACTGCAATTGGAGTGATCTAGTGTAAGTTTATTGGTTCAACTTATAGAGATAGAGATAAATGGAATATGAATGGGCGATAGAATGAGAGACAGGAGGACCAATCATGTATACGGACAAACAGGAATATTCGTTCTCAACATGTTGGAATATCAAACGTCATACGACCGGACAAGGCATGATCGAGGAGATCAAGTCTCTGGGATTTAAACAGGTTGAACTGAACTACAACGTCACGGAAGAGATGCTGAAGACGATAGAGCCGATGATTGAACGGGGAGAGATCGGTGTATCCAGTGTGCATAATACATTTCCGCATGTGGCTGATCCAGATTACGGGACGGATTCCGTCCTGCTCGGATTCGATGATGAACCGCGCCGCAGACGGGCGATTGAACTGTTACTTCGCTCAGCTGAGTACGCACATCGATATGGAGCCAAGGCTGTGGTTGTACATCCCGGTGAGGTGCCGTTTGAATACAATATAGATGAAGCGTTGAAAAAGATATACCATGATCAAGGGCCGGATTCACCAGCATATCAATCTTTATGGCAGGAGATGCTGGAGAAGCGGGAAGATGAGAGTGCACATTACCTGAGTCGGATACAGGAAAGTCTGGAAGAGGTATGTGAATTGTCCGAGCAGCGTGGATATGGGGTGAATTTTGGTATTGAGACCCGTTCACGTTGTTATCAGATGCCGACTTTGCACGAAGCGGGAACAATTATTGGACGCATGAAGGGTGCGCCGCTTGGACTCTGGTACGATATTGGTCATGGCATGATGATGGATCGAATGGGACTATACGATAATGTACGTGAAGCTAACGCGTTGATTGATCATGTGGTTGGTGTGCATATTCATGAAACTGTCGGGTTGGCAGATCATTGGTGTCCATACATTCATAGTAAAGACATGACCTTTTTTGATTCATTTTTGGATATCATTGATCGTTCGCCGGTGAAAGTATATGAGTTAAAAGCCGCGTGTACACCGGAAGAGATCGATGAGAGTCATGGATTGATTACGTCTCGCATTGCTGAACGTCATGCGGCGCGTCAGCGCGGGTAGTGACTATGTATATGTTATGCTCAGCGCATAAGTGGGGAAATGATAGGTGATGATAGGGCAATGGACGAATGTGAAGCATTCTGCTCAATTCATTTAATGTTAGACGTCCTATTGGGAGAGAAGGTTCATCTTTTGGATGGGCTATGAGAGGCTTATTTAATGGAAAAATGGAAAAAGGGATCGGTTTCATCGGCCTGCTAGGCTTGGTGAGACGGATCCCTTTTTTGATTTTAGCGCTGACGAACCTAACCCACACTATTCCAAGCATATGAGTCAGAAGTTGGCGAGAGAAGCGTTTATTCTACCTATCACCAAAGCAAGATTGAGCGTGTGATTCTTTTTACTCTTTTTACTCGTACATCCTTCGTTCAAGTTCGGCATAGGCAATTGCAGGATCATCACTGGAATTGTCAATATAAGCGACGGATGAAGCAGGGAGCGGCCAGACTACTTCTTTTCGGACGAGAGAAGCTGTAAAGGCATCCCAGTTTGCGAGTTTCCATTCATCCAATGGAGATTGTCTCGCTGTAATCCGTTTGTGATACAACGCTTCATTCTCTAGATAAATATAGGCCACACGCACATCCGTATCATCCAGGGTACGCCCGATCTGTGCAAGTTCCTGGGCAATCCAATCGGTGGTTCCAATTTCTTTGGTAAAGGGTCCTACAACGATGGTATCAACACCCAACTGAACGTTATCCAGAGCGGCGTCCATCGTAATGCGGTACCCAAGATCACGGCACAGCTTCTTGTATTCAGGCGAATCTCGGTCGGATGGATCAAGTCCCTGAAGGGTCATGATCGCCTCAGCCGCCGGACGAAGCAGAATATCCATATCGAAGAAAGCAGCTTTATGTTTACGGGAAAGGGCTTTGGCTAGTGTTGTCTTGCCACTTCCGGCCCCGCCGAGAAAGAAAATCAATTTGCTCATGAATGTAATGCCTCCTTAATTGTATTGAAAAAATAGGATATGTAATTGAAGAATACACGAATAGATAGATTCATCATTAGAGTTCGTGAATGAAAGGACTTGTTTATTTTAACATAAATAAAGAAGCTTGTTGGCTAGACAGAAAAGGAAGGATAAGGTAATATCATACCTAGTTGTTCTATGCATAGGTTTCCGATGTATATAAAAAGGAAGGAGTGAGCACGTTGCAGGTTAACAAACAAATGATTAAAGGCAGTACCGAAACATTGATTCTGAACTTGCTTCAGGAACGACCGTTGTATGGATATGAATTAATTAAGGAATTACATCGTCAATCTGAGGGTGTGTTTAATCTGAAAGAGGGCACGTTATATCCTATTTTGCATGCCATGGAGATTGAAGGTTGGGTAGAGTCGTACTGGATGGAGGTTGAAGGCCGTAAACGTAAATATTATTCGATTCGAGACAAGGGGATGGAGGCCTTACAAAGTAAAAAAGCAGAGTGGAATTTGTTCCGTAGAGCTGTGGATCGGGTGCTTGGGGAAGGAGGCTTGACATGACGAATCGACATGAGCGAATTCAGCATTATCTTGATCACATGTGTGTTCAGGTTAAGGCTCGCGAAGTACATAACGACCTGCGTGATGAGTTGGGAAACCACATGGAAGAGATGATTTTGGATAAAGAACAAGAAGGTTATACAGAGGAAGAAGCAATTACATATGCCATTGAACAGATGGGTGATCCTTCAGTAGTGGGCAAAAGCATGCACCGCTTGCATCGCCATCGCATGCATTGGGGGCTGCTAGTTGGAATTATTGCCTTGGCTACACTCAGTCTGTTACTGATGTGGATTTTTACGACTAATACGACACAGTCAAGATATCAGTATTTATACAGCTATCATGTGAAAAACACTGTTGTGGGATTGATTATGATGTCTTTCTTTATTTTCTTTGATTACCGCAAATGGAAAAAAGCTGCCTGGTGGATATATATTCTGTTCAATACCTTGCTGTGGATTAATCCAATGGTATCTTCAGCTTACAACGGTATAATCAGGTACTTATCGTTACCATTCGGCATTGTACTTGATGTAACTACGGTTTCAATGTGGATATTGCCTCTCGCTATAGGTGCAATTATGCTGGATAAACTTCGAACAAGTTGTAGTATACAGTCAATACTAAGTTACATTGCAATGGTAGCATTGCCGGCAGTGCTCTTGTTTCAAATATCAGATTGGGTTCGTTTGTTATTGTTTGGAATCGTATCGGTCATTCTATTTGGCTGGATCACACGTAAATGGCTTTATATGATCATCGCTGCAATAACTACTGGGACTATGTCTTTTATATTGTTGTTATTCATGGATGAATACAGACGTTTGGATAGATTTGCTGTCGTATTCAATCTTCAAGATGACCCATATGGGAATGGTTTTATTTATAATTCGATTAAAGATACCGTACGAACAGCTGGATGGTGGGGCAATGGACTGCATACACGGTTTGACCTATTCAAAAGTAATTATTTCGATTTTCCTGGTGTGATGCTGATTGATGTGTTTGGCTGGTCAGCAGGCATATTCTTGTTGATAGGTATTTTCTGGTTTGTCAGTAGTATAGTGAAAATCATCCCTCGTATTCGGGATGATTTTGGTCGCATGATCATCTTGAGTGTCACTACAATATTGGCTCTGCAGATGATCTATTCTCTTGCAGTAATTACTGGTAAGGTTCCAATCATCAGCATCGCGTTTCCTTTCATTGGATACGGCACTCATCTGATCTTTGAATATGCCATGATTGGCTTACTTCTTGGGGTATACCGCCGTAAGGATACCTTGGCGTGGAAAAACGAGAAGAAGCATATGAAGGTGACACCGATTAAGCAGTAGACAATTCACTGTGTAAACAAGTGGTTATTAGCATAATAAGCGGGGCTGTACATTTCAGTGCAACTACACCTGCGAAGGAAACCAGATATGACGCAGGTTCACCCAGCCCTGGCTGTTGAAAGATAGACCACGCACAGAAGGCAGATAAGCGGTTTCTACTGGTTTCTCGGATAAATGGAACAGTAAATTTTGGTCAACCAAAAATTGCTCAATTCGGTCTAATTCAGAAGTTCGATCTGCTGCGATGGGAGAGGCGACGATGGTTTGCAAAATCTTATGAATCGTTATACGAGCAGAATCTTCGAGATGCTCAGATAACGTGGAGTAGAGATCATATCTGCGCAGTTCTTCGTCCCTGTCCCGGATGAGCGAGAAGAGAATCAGATCAGATTCCAGCCGCAGATTTCCTTTGAACTGCTCCATTGTAGCGGTACGGACGGTACAAGAGAAACCGCACTGCTCCAGTATGGACGCCAGATGTTGGGCATCCCTGCGATATTGTGGAATGGTTGCAATGTGCAGGGAGATGGGACTGGAGGATACGGAACTTATCGATATATCGCTAAACCCCTCCGAGTGGGCCTGGACTTTCTTGGTATTCACCGTACTAAAATCAGGCACAACGACCTCAGAGTCTTCTGCAGTTCCATCATCTCTATACATTCCAGCAAGGCATAACTGAAGGTGTGCTCTTACTTCCGGATCGTTTAACGGCCCGGCTTTTTGCGTATTACACGTGAGTAATTTTTGAACCATTACACCTGCACTTATCTGTGTCCAGTCTGCACCCGCAGACGAAGACGGATTATGAACAAGATGAAAGAACGGAGTTTCGATATCTTGGCTATCGTCGTCCATTTTGGCCGAGGCACTCCACGGAATTTGCAGGATATCTACACGGTCCATATGTGCTCTACCCTGAAAATACGATGAAAAGGCTTCAAGTCTGCACAAGTGATCATCCCAGGCAGTGACCTTGAACGGCCCCGTCCCGACAGGTTTTTGCATCCCGTGCGCATCACCCTCATGCTTTATCTTCTGTTCGTTTTTTCCGGGTGAGGGTACAATCGCCGCACGACTTGTTGTCAGAAAAGACAAAAACAATTCGTGAGGGTCTTTCAACTGGAAACGCACGGTTAAGTGATCGACCGCTTCAATAGAAAGAATCTGTTTACTTACATCACGGTACAGTGTCCGGCGATCTGTAGATTGCAGCCGTTCAAACGTATGTACAATATCATGGGCGGTCAGCATCTGACCATCGTGAAACGTAATACCTTTTCGCAGATAAAAAATCCAGGTCTTTCGGTCTGCACTGACATCCCAGGTATGAGCCAGACAGGGAAGGATCTCCCCTTGTTCACCCCGCTGAACCAACCCGTCAAAGACATGGCTGGTAACAAAGGATTCAGCCAATAGATTAATGTACAGCGGATCAAGCGCATGTAGCTGTTGACGCAGGGGCAACCGAAGTGTATCAATCTGCTCATTATTGGTGCCGGCTTCTGTATGATGTCCCGAATACCCAAGCAACCACTGATTTAGATGATCCTGCATGATAGTTGAACTGGAGAATGCGCTCACCTGCTCGGCAGCTTCCTGCAACTCCCGGCGATTCATGGCCTGCATCATATATTCTGCGGCGATTTGATCAGCCGGAACAAGCAAAGTCAGTGAAGAACGCCGACCACGACCACGCTGGGAAACCCAACTAATCCAGTTATGTGCAACCATCTTTTTGACAATCGTTAACGTATTGCGGTGCGTACAATTTAGCAATTCAGCGAGATCGGCGAGGGTAAGTTCATGTTCTGTATGGTGACCGTAATGACGATGCAACAGCAGGTATTGCTGATGTAATTTCAAGTGTTGATTCCCTCCTGGAGGTGAACTCTGACGTAATCCTCTTAAATAAGAAGTTTTATCGATTTTAATTTCTATTTATATTCCTATTTTATCATCTAGAATATAACATAGAAAGGTTAATGGAGGTTTTTCCCATGATTGATAAATTAATGGCTTCACCACAACGCGCTTTAATCACGCTACTATCTGCATGGCTGCTCGCGATCATTCATCAGTATTTGTTTTATGGTAATGAGCTTGGCGTATCGTATCCCATCTTTGTAATTCTCTTTTATGAGTTTGTGTATCTGTTTGCACGGGATCGTATGAGGGCTTTCCAATGGATTGATGCATTCGTGGCGGGTGTAGTGCTGTTGTTGTCGCTAACTTTCCTGTTATACGACAATGAACTGCTGCGTGTTCTTAATTTCCTGGTTGTACCCGGCGTAGTTATCTTACATATGACATATCTGATGGGCAGAAAACGGAAGCAGTGGTGGGAAATAGGGTTGATCGGTACGGCGATTGACCATGTGTTGCCTCAAGCCATACGTCATTGGGGGACGGTTGCGGCCATTGCTGTGAGAGCAGGCGGGCGCGGCATGGGCAAATCACAGAAAACGGTTGTTTTCAAAGTGCTCATCGGCCTTGTCGCATCCTTGCCTATCCTCATTGTAGTCATCGCATTACTGTCTTCCGCTGACGGGGTCTTCGATCAGTATTTAGCCGGTTTTCCGGAGTGGTTGAATCAGTTGGCTTTTACTCCAGGGATACCAAGGATTATCTGGATTGTCATTGTGGGTGTAGTGCTGTTCGGTTATGTATGGGGATTTGTGCAGCCAATGCAATATGAGGCAGAGAAGAGAGAGAATGCACATTGGAAAAATGGAGCTGCATCCACGTCTATTACGCGTAATCAACCGCAGGAAGTCTCTGCTGTGAATCCTGCTACTGAAGGTCAGTTTACGAATAAGATTACACCCGAGCCTGAACGCCCTCCGGTTCCTCGGGAACCATTCAGATTGGACCCCATCATTGTGGGTACGATGCTGATCGTTATTAACTTTGTGTACGTGTTGTTTGTACTTGTACAGTTTTCGTATCTTTTTGGTGCTGGAGAGGGACATCTTCCGGTAGATCTGTCTTACGCAGAGTATGCGAGAAGTGGATTTGTGGAGCTGATTCTCGTCACCGGTATTAACTTCTTTATCCTTATTGTTGCTTTGCAGTATACCCGTCCAAGTGGCAAGGCGGGTTCCATCGTGCATCAGGTACTGCTCCTGATTCTGGTCAGTTGTTCAGCAATTATGTTGTATTCCGCGTTTATGCGCCTAAATCTGTATGAGCAGGCATATGGATATACGTACATCCGCTTCCTGGTACACGCCTTCATGATCTTCCTTGCACTCCTGTTGCTGATTGCTGGCCTTCGTATACGCTACACATCAATACCGCTGATCCGCTGGTATATTGTGTTTGCGCTCACTGCATATGTTGCGGTCAATTATGTGGGCATGGATCGCAGGATTGCTGAATTGAACATAGAACGTTACCATCAGACTGGCAATATTGATGCATCCTACCTGGCAAGTCTGTCGGCAGATGCAACTCCGTTACTTCGAGAGTTTGCTCTGAAGGAGTACCCGGATCTCAAGAGGGAAATGCTGGAACGTCAAGCCTACCTGAACGTGGATTCATCAGATCGTTCCTGGCCTTCTTATAACGTGGCAAGACACCGAGCTGAGCTAGAAATGTCCAAATTGAGAACGGAATAGCTGAATAATCACTTTTTTCACGTACGGATTTATGCAAAAACAATATGTAAGTGTTATAATATAAAAATGAACTTATAAAGGGGGTGAATCCCTTGTTTGAACTGCAGGAGTTATTACCTTATTTATTCTCAATTGGACTCATCTTCACCGTCAGTTATGCCTATATTGCCCATCTTCACTGTGGCATGACAGAGTACTGGATGGAAGGTAGCGCCGGTGGTGGACTTGAACCTGTACTTCCCGCTTTATGTTTGGACAGACAGCATAGACAGGAAGACTGGAGCCGCATGATTAGACGAAGAGAAGCGCCCGATGAAGATGAACCAGATTGTCATTCCTCGTTGAACGATTGGTCAACAAATCAACGAGGAGGATATATATGGAACATAAGACTAACAAGGGATTCACTTTTAGATCGGGCAAGGGACGGATCTATGGCCTGATTGCAATTTTGTTTGCAGTCATGCTGCTTGCCGGATGCAGCAACAACGTGTCGGAGATTACTTCATCGACACCGGGATTTTTTAATCACTATATTGTATTTCCACTGTCGTATCTGATTCAGCATATTGCCACCATATTTAATGGAAGTTACGGGGTCGCGATTATTGTAATCACGCTGGTTATTCGACTAGCACTGTTGCCATTGATGATGCGTCAAGCCAAGTCCCAGCAGGGAACTCGAGTTATCATGAACGCCATGAAACCCGAGATGGATGCGCTCAAGAAAAAATATGAAGGCAAAAATGACCCTGCTGATAAACAAAAGCTGTCTCAGGAAACAATGGAGCTGTACAAGAAACATAAGTTTAATCCGCTGAATATCGGTTGCTTGCCAATGCTCATTCAGTTGCCTATCCTTTCAGGTATCTACACAGCCATCCGACTTACACCAGAACTTTCTTCCCATTCGTTCCTGTGGTTCAAACTGGGAGCGCCGGATTATGTTCTCGCTGTGGTGGTCGCGGTTATTTATCTGATTCAAGCCAAGGTATCACAAGCCAATATGGCACCTGAGCAGCGAAAACAGTTCGCCATTATGGGATATCTCTCCCCATTGATGATGGCATTCTTTTCTCTTACAGCCCCGGCAGCCATGCCGCTCTACTGGACGGTTGGGGGTTCGTTCCTGGTACTACAGACGTTATTGTTCCGTAAAATGTATCCGGTGGAACACCCACAGGAGCCTGTGGTAGTGGAAGTAAGTCAGAAAAAGAATAAGAAATCGAGTTCATCCAAATCTTCTCGGAAACCTGCAAAGTCGTAGGGTATGATGTGGACGTAATTACGACAGCATTGTTGTGAATATATGTGGTATAGAACGTGTTATACGTAGCAAAAACCCAAAAAAGAAGCCGATTCTTTAGGATTGGCTTCTTTTTTGCTGTATTCCAGAAACGATGTGGATTTATATGGCTCGCAGTCTATTGAGCGGTTGTTCATCTGTTCTGTCATGTCATATCCCCGGTTCATCCGACATCTGGAAACGGGATACGAAATACCAGATGAGCTCACGACGGGAGGAAACCTTGGTTTTGGCGAAAATGGATTTCAAATGATCCTGAACCGTGTATACAGAGATATGCATCGCTGCAGCAATTTCTTTGGAAGAGTAGCTACGCAATACATAACCGAGCAGTTCCCGCTCTCGATTGGATAATCCATGGCTTTCGGCGAGCAAGGGAAGCAAATCCTGCGGCATCGCCTGCTCCAAACGGATAGCAATCTGATCCGGTCCTGTAATCTGTTGCATAAGACTGGCATGAAGTAGGAGGTAACGTCCATCCGGAAGTTGGATACAGACTTTGGAGGGCGAGTCAGGAGCGAGTTGAGTATCTTCAGCCCGTTCAGCCCGATTCTTGCGCTGCAAGTGTGAACTGACTGCACGTACCGGACGGGGCAGAACATCCGGCCCTACATGTTCCAGCGTGCGTAATTGGGACAGCCAATATTGAGCCGGGGCGTTCAGGGATAAGAGCTGGAACGTATCCGAGGTGATCAAAATTCCGGGTTCCTCAGGACTTCCACTCGTGATCTCATCCACAAGTGTCAGACTTGTGGACCGCAGCATCGATGCAATAGAAGCAGTCCAGGTCTGAATCAGCCACCTTTCTTCTTCTGTAAAAATAGAATTCTCAGTCTTGCGATACAGCGTCAGGTATCCCCAACAAGCGTCCCCACTGACTAATACAGCGCGCAGTTCATCACCAAACCCCGCTGGCTGAAGAATGTTGATATAACGTGGGCTTTGTTCAGGGTGTGCGTTCATGGACGAGTGAAGAGTAGCTGTATGTTCACCGCTGCGAATTAATTCAGCGTATTTATGTATATCTTCTTCCATGTATTCATTGATGAATAACCGATCATGAATGGCTTCAATACCGTCCTCTGTCACGGCTCCTGTGGAGAGAAGAGTCAGAGGATCAACGGTGGTGAAACAGTACGCGTCGTAAGGTACAACCGAATGGATCTGCTTCAGAACAGCTTCCCGGTAGGTACGTGAGGTCCAGGCTCCTTTTTCAAGAGAAGTGATAAGTCTGTGGTTCCGATCAATACGTGATGTCAACAAGGTTTCTCCTCTCTCTATGTGCATATCCCAATGTTCTGGGATTGTAGGCTCGGCGTATCCTTCTATAATGAAATTAGACGAACAACGAGTCAAGTCTAACTTCAATTCAAGAGGAGTGCGGTGTCTATGAATCACAATCCATCACCGATGAGCTGGGAAACGGCAGATGTTCATCGTTACGAACAATCGATAGCCCTGAAAATTCCGGGTTATTCTCATATGCATGATCTCATGGAAAGGCTGCTTGCAGCATCACTTGCGGATAACAACGATAGTCATTTACTTGTCGCTGGAGCAGGAGGGGGAAAAGAATTAGCTTTGCTTGGTTCGCGCCATACCGGGTGGGTGTTCACCGGAGTAGATCCTTCACAACCCATGATACAACTGGCTGAGAAACGGGTCGAGGAAGCAGGTATTGCCTCCAGAGTGAGACTGCAACCTGTCACGGTTGAAGCATTACCGGAGGATACTTTATATGACGGAGCGACAAGTATGCTTATGTTGCATTTCCTTCAGGGGATAGAGGCCAAGAGAGCATTTCTGATGAGCCTTGCAGCGAGACTTAAACCGGGTGCCCCTCTAATCATTGCGGCTGTAAATGCCGATCTTCGTTCACCTGCACATCAAATCATGATGCAAGCTTGGAAGGATCACATGTTGAGTGTGGGCGTGCATCCGGAAGAGTGGGAGCGCTTTGCTGCTTCCCTGGGTCGCGAGTCCGATCCCATATGCTCTGAAGAGATGACTCAGCTGCTGACCGAATGCGGTTTCTCACATATTACACGTTACTTCGGGGCGTTCTGGGTGGAGGGGTATTATGCAATTCGAAACTAACGTGAAGCCTATGAAAGATCAAATCTGGGTCGTTGGGGGTTATGGTCAAGTGGGGCAGATGATATGTACTCAGCTGGGGAAATTGTTCCCGGGTAAAGTATGGGCTGCGGGTACGCGTATGAACCGTGCGGAAGAATTCAGCCGATCAACAGGCGGTGCTGTGCTACCGCTTCAACTGGATGTAACACGACCTGTAGAACCATCCATGTTAAGACCTGTGAAGCTGGTCATCATGTGTGTTGACCAGAGCGATACCCGGTTTGTTGAAGCCTGCGCACAAGCCGGAACCGATTATATTGATATTTCTGCAAAATATGATTTTCTTGCTCAGGTTGAACACCTGCACACCAAAATGCAACGTTCCAAATCAACCGCGATCCTCAGCGTTGGACTATCACCGGGAGTAACGAACTTGCTTGTACGTGAAGCCACCATGCATATGGATCAGGTGGAGGAAGCGGATATTACCGTGATGCTGGGACTTGGCGAGAAACATGGGAAAGCTGCCGTGGAGTGGACCGTTGATCAGATGAATGCCACCTACCAGGTGATGCAAAAAGGCAAGCCTGCTGAGGTGCAAAGTTTCGGGGATGGCAAATTAATTGATTTTGGAACGGAACTGGGGAACAGGAAGGCGTATCGATTTAACTTTTCGGATCAGCATGTGGTTGCTCGGACGTTACGCATTCCAACCGTGTCTACCAGACTCTGTCTGGACTCCCGCTGGATCACAAGATCCATGGCAATCTCCAAACGTGCAGGGTTGTTTTCGTTTCTGCGTATCCCGTCTATTCGGAGTGGAACGGTTAAGGCATTTGGCCTTATTCCCGGAGGAGAGCCAATGTATGCGGTCAAGGTTGATGCCATAGGATGGGAAAATGGTGAACAAATCCGCGTTGAACAACTACTGGTCGGCGCAAAGGAAGCAGATGCAACAGCAGCGGTAGCTGCAGCCGTGGCAGAACGTGTGTATAAAACAGCGTTGCCACATGGTGTATTTCATATTGAACAGTGTCTCTCTTTGCAGGACATTCAGGATGCACTTCATACACCACTGAAGGTGACAACGAAGATCACCTAATTTCATATTCTTTTGTTGGTGCCCTCCGATCTGCTATGATGTAACAATAATCACGGCATGAATGGAGGGAGGGATGGAGATCATGAACTGCGTTGCTGTATTACCTTATTACAAAGTACAGAGAGAAGTGACGGGTCTCGCCCAAGAAATTGAAGTGAATGCCCGTTCCATGATTCTGTATTCAGATAAAATCGTAACCAAATACCGCGAATTTAACATCACGGAAGTGTTTGACATGTCGTTTCGTCGTATGGGTGATGAGGGTGGGTTTTTCTATCTGCACACAAGCACAGGAGTATATCCATATATGGTCGAAATCGACCCCAAACCTTTTATACAAAGTTTCAGAAAGATGACGATCCAAAAATTAAAATGACTTGACCTTGCCGTTACGTGAAGGCTTAACCTCGAATATGGAAGGAACCACAACCCATTCAGAGGAGCCGTGAATGTAATGAGTATACTGATTCAGCAAGCTATAATCCTAACGATGAAAGATGCCGATGCCCCCTTTACGGGGGATATTCGTGTTGAGGGAGATCGCATTATACAGATTGCTGACCACATTTTGCCTCAACCGCAAGATGAGATTATCGATGGTCGCAATAAGATCGCCATGCCGGGTCTAATTAATGCCCACCAACATACACCAATGAGTCTGCTCCGGGGATTCTCGGATGATCTGAAGCTGATGGACTGGCTCGAACGCAAAATGTTGCCTGCCGAAGCGCGGATGAACCCGGAAGACATCTATTGGGGTGCCAAGTTATCCATCGCCGAGATGATCCGTTCGGGTACCACTGCGTTTGCGGATATGTACATTCATATGAATGAGATTGCGGAAGTTGTTAAGCAAACAGGTATGCGGGCATCGCTTACACGTGGGATGGTATTCGTGGAGGATGATGGGGGACGCAGGTTACAGGAGGCGATCGATCTTGTACAACGCTGGTCAGGAGCGGCCGATGGGCGGATTACAACGATGTATGGACCCCACTCACCCTATACATGTCCTGTAGAGCCGCTTCGTGAAGTCATTGCCATGGCTGTCACGGAGGATATTCCTCTGCATATTCATCTGGCTGAGACAAAGGAAGAAGTTGTGAAGATTCGTGAGCGCTATGGCATGACACCAACTGAGTATTTGGAAGAGACGGGGATGTTCGAACAGGCACATGTACTGCTTGCGCATGGTGTACACCTGAATCGAAAGGACATCGGCAGATTGAAGGGCATGCGCGGTGGTGTAGCACACAATCCGGTCAGCAATCTGAAGCTGGGGTGTGGAATTGCTCCGATTACCGAGATGTTGGCCCAGGGAATTAACGTGGGCATCGGAACGGATGGAGCGGGAAGTGCCACAACCGTGGATATGTTCGAGGAGATCAAAGCCGCGACCTGGCTGCAAAAGCTGGACTATGGCGATCCCACTCGCCTGCCAGCCAAGGTTGTACTAAGCATGGCTACACGCGGAAGTGCTAGTCTGCTTGGTCTACAGGATGAAGTGGGTTTGCTTGAGGTCGGTCGCAAAGCGGATCTGATCCTGATTGATCTGGCGAAACCACATCTTCAACCGGTACATGAGGTAGAGTCGCTACTGGCTTACAGTGTAAATGGTGCGGATGTGGACACTACAATCGTGAATGGTCAGATCCTCATGCGAGGCAGGAAACTGCTGACGATTGATGAAGATGAACTTTACCGTGAGGTGAAGGTTAGAGCCAAACGGATTGTTGAGGGAATTTAATTTTTAGTGAATTTGATCCAAACTGGAAAAATATTTGTGTTTAAAACGCTATGGAGACTTACTCCATGGCGTTTTTTGTCGAATTATAACTGGAAATAGTTCCATGGTCCTGTTCAGAATCGGTTCAGAATGACTCGTTATACTGAGCGTGTAGCTGTTCAAATATGAAATGTACACGAGGAGGAACATGAATTGAAGGGGAAACAAAACAAAAAACGGCTTAAGCCAATATTGAAAAAAAGCATGTTGACTGCACTCGGGCTGAGCATTGCATTGCCTATAGGTGGAACGCTCCCGCAGGTTAACGCAGGGGCAATCGGTCCGGTAATAAACATTTCGCGACCCGTTCTTAACGATGGCATCAACTGGTTAAGTTATTCATCAGAACAAAATGATCCACGGGATGTGCCCATAGAGGTGACCATCAATAATACAGTCAGAATCAATTTAAGTACCCAATTTCGATCCGATGAGTATAGTACGCTCACAGCCAGCACAAGTGATATCAGTATAGCTGAGGCGTATGTAGAAACGAGTCAGGATGAGAATATGACAACGCCTGTCAGTACATTGGTGGTTATTCCTCGCCAAAGCGGCAAAATCAACATCGAATTGAAAGCGAATTATATGATCTCTGGTGAACCAGAGACTGTTACGGATCACATTGAACTTTACATTAGTAAAAAAGGGGATGTAAATGCAGACGGTAAAGTGAATTCTCTGGATGCAGCAGACCTGTTCGATTATCTTCGTAACATGTTAAGTCGCCGCGGATTTAGCTATGTAGAGATGAACCGTATGGACGTGGATCGTAATACGGAACCCACGCTGGGGGACATGGATGCTTTGTTAATAGGATACAAGGGCAAAACACTTGGCGGAAAAAACAATGACTATGTATTGACCTTTAAGCAAGTGGATGATGCGCCGTATATACTGAATGGTGAATTGAAGAATGCCATGCAGATTGGAAACGATATTGGCGTTGATTATTACTTAATGGATATTGATTACAATGATTACCTTGATACTCCTTCCTACCAGTGGTACCGCGCAACAGAAGCTACGGGAGAAGATATGGTGCCAATCGATGGAGAGACAAGAGCACAGTATACCGTTAGAAGTGAGGATGTTGATTATTACCTTGTGCTCGAAGTTATTGCGAAGTCCACTTGGGACTCGAATACGGAGCCTAGAAAAGTATACATTATTGGAAAAGAAGCAGTACAACGGCCTATTTAATTCATATTTATTAATTTGGATAACGAATAACAACACTTTCTATATTTTTACCAAACGATCTATCAATTGATACAGACATGGAGGCTATTACATGTTTCAACCGAAAAAGAAACGTCCCAGAATCAGAAAAACAATGTCGGGTCTAATCGCACTGACATTACTCTCTTCACTCATATTGCCAAGTGTAGCTGGTGCAGAGCCGGAGCCATCGCAGGTGCAGTTTGCAAATGTAAGTGTACAGGCAGGGCAGACCGTTCATGTACCTGTTGCATTGAAGAAGTCCTATTTCGGGGTGAAAGCTTATAATATGCAGATTGATTATGATACGTCTGCACTGGAAATCGTTCGGATCACACCTAAATCTTCCAACGCTATCACCACATCCCCAAATGAAGAGGGTGTAGCAGATTTCCAGTACGAGATTAATAATGAGGAAGGCTGGGTACGGATCATTTGGGTTGATTTTACAGGGGGGAACAATCCGATTGTAGATGAACAACAAATGTTTGATATCGAGATCAAAGCCAAAAACAATGCGACGCCTGGAACGAAACAGCTCTCTGTAGATCAAACGGATTCAGAGCATTGGCATTTTACGAATGTAGAACATGGGAGCTACACTGAATTGTCCGGTGGAACAATCACAATTACAGCAGCAAACTCAGGTGGTGACAATTCTGGTTCGACACCTACACCGAATCCTGATAACTCTTCGGGTGGAGGAGGAGGAAGTGTGTCGCCAACTTCACCCGTTGTGACCCCTGTTCCAGCCACTCCAGCGGTAACCAAAGGCGTAGACATCTATGTGAACGGACAGAAACAGGAACAATCTGCAACGGCTACCACATCAACGGTAAACAATCAGGTGACTACTACGATTCATGTGGATAATGCCAAAGTCATCAATCAGATTGGAAGTGGACTTAGAACGCTTCTTCTACCGATGACAGGTACTGGCAAGGGGGCGGTCGTTGGTGAACTGAACGGCAAGCTGGTCAAAACGATGGAAGGAAGTAATGCCGAAGTTGTCATCCAGACTGACAGTGGTACATACACCCTCCCAGCTAATCAGATTCAGGTGGATCAGATTCATAACCAATTTGGAGGAACAACTCCACTCGAAGATATCACAATCCAAATCGCTATTGTGCCTAGTGCCACATCTAAACAAACAGCCATTCAGGAGGCTGCGGACAAGCTGGAGAACACTACAGTGATCGCAGCTCCGGTTGATTTTGAAGTAAAAGCGATCTGGAATGGACAGCAAGTTAATGTGGATCGTTTCAACGCATATGTAGAGCGTTCCATTACATTGCCAGAGGGTGTCGATGGTTCAAAGATCACGACAGGAGTTGTACTTCAGCCAGATGGCAGCCTTCTGCATGTACCAACCAAGGTGATCAAAGGTAATGGACAAGATTCTGCTATTATTAACAGCTTGACAAACAGCACTTATGCTCTGATCTATCATCCGGCAACATTCAGCGATGTAACGAATCATTGGAGTCGTGATGACGTACAGGATCTGGCATCCCGTCTGATCGTACAAGGTACTGGTGAGAACGTATTTGCGCCAGACCGGAGTATTACGCGAGCAGAGTTTACGGCTGTTCTGTTAAGGGGGTTGGGGCTGCACGCACCGCGCAGTACAGAAGCGGCATCGTTCACGGATGTGAAGACAGGCAGCTGGTATGAGGATGAGGTTCAGACGGCTGTGTCCTACGGACTGATCTCAGGTTATGCTGATGACAGCTTCCGTCCGAACAGCGAAATTACTCGTGCTGAAGCGCTGACCATTGTGTCACGTGCGATGAAACTGGTCGGTCTGGCACAGGCCGATGCTTCAGAGACAACAAGTCTGCTGAGCACATACAGCGATAGCGCTAAAGTACAAGTATGGGCAGCAGAGCCTGTTGCATCGGCAATTAAACAAGAGTTGGTACAAGGTGCGGATGGCAAACTGATGTCAGATGCAGACATTAGTCGTGCACAATCGGCGGCAATTGTGAAAAGGTTGCTGGCAAAAGCCGGATTAATCTAAACTTTATAAGTTGAACTAAAGATTACTTACACTGACACTATGATGACAGAATAGTAACGAAATAAGACAACCCGAGTCCTTATATCTAAGGATTCGGGTTGTCTTGCACCTACACTAACTTGAAAGATTCATTTCAAGTAAGTATAGGTGTTTTTTTACATATAATTTGTGTTCGAAGAACCTCTTATAGGTGCGATAGTCCAGTTCATTATCAGTTCACACTGATTTGTTACGATATGAACATCAAATAGATAGATATTGTGCATGATCAGGAGAGGAAGAGATCCATATGAAAATACTGGAAGTTAAAAATGTGAAGAAATCATACACCTTGTATGGAAAAGAAAGAGTCCCGGTACTCCACGGTTTGAACCTGAGTTTTGAGACGGGAGAATTTGTGTCCATCCTTGGTGAATCTGGCTGCGGTAAGTCAACATTGATGAATATCATCGGTGGCATGGACTCCGACTACGAAGGGGACGTCGTGGTTCGTGGCAAGAACTTAAGTGCCATGACAGAGAAGGAAATGGACGATTATCGGAAGAATAATATCGGCTTTGTCTTTCAAAATTTCAATCTGATTCCGCATCTGTCTGTCCTCGAAAATGTGACAATTGCGATGCAAATGACGGACACCAATGAGAAGGAGCGGAACCAACGCGCCGTTGATATTTTGACAGAGGTGGGGCTGAAAGATCATCTGAACAAACGTCCCAACCAATTATCAGGGGGGCAAAAGCAACGGGTTTCCATCGCACGTGCGTTGTCCAATAATCCCGATATTATTTTGGCTGATGAGCCAACAGGGGCTCTGGATAAGGAAAACGGAGATCAAATCCTCGCTTTGCTGGACAGCATAGCCAAAAAGGGAATGCTGGTAATTGCCGTAACTCACTCGCAGAAAGTTGCTGATTCGGGCACACGTATTGTGAAGGTTGAAGAGGGCCGCATTAGTGACGATATCCACTTGAAAGATCCCTCTACGGCTGTCTACGAGAGTGGTCAGGATTCTTCCCGGAGCTTGGGTCTGCTTGCTTCATTCAACATGGCACTCAAAAATATGAAACTCAACGCCAAGCGTAATGTTCTGGTAGCTTTGGGTGGATCTATAGGTATATTAAGTGTACTCCTGATGCTCTCGTTGGGGAATGGGATAACAACATATATGAACGACGAAATCAATTCAAGTATGGACCCGTTGCTCGTGGATATAACCAAGCCAAGTGAAGAAGCCAAGGACATGCAAGGCCCGGAAGCCTTGATGGCGACAGGTGAACCGTTCACCAAAGCTGATATCGAGACGATTCGCAATTTCCCTAATGTAGACCATGTAGAGACAATTACGACCATTACAGGTAAGTCCACTATGGTGAATGAAAAACAAAGTGTAGGACTTGCGCAATTAACAACGTTAACGGATGCTTTTGATCCAGCATTACTAACCGCGGGTGTTCTGCCGGTAGAAAATGAGATGTTGTTGCCCCTCGATACGGCGAAGCAATTAAGCGGAAATGATCAAGCTGAATCCATGATTGGCAAGTCCGTCTTGCTATATATCAACGAGATGGATGGCAATAATAAACCAGTAACTTTGGAGAAAGAAGTAACGATCTCAGCGATCTATGAAGCAGCAGATCAACGATCTCCAATGCAACAATCCCCGGGATACATTTCATCAGGGACGCTGGAGCAAATGTATACGGACAATGGAATAACAATCGGACCGATTCAGGTTAACGCCTATGCAACCGATATGAAGTATGTAAATGAAATCAATGAAGCTGCTGTTGATGCTGGCTTTGCAGGCTCCCAGATGGCCAAAGTTATGGAGAATATCACGACATATGTAAGTATGGCTTCCATAGTACTCGCGGGTATTGCAGGCATTTCGTTGATCGTATCTGGTATTATGATATTGGTTGTACTCTATATTAGTGTCGTGGAACGGACAAAAGAGATCGGAATTCTTAGGGCCATTGGAGCAAGAAAGAAAGATATCAAGCGCATATTCTTCTCCGAATCTGCCTTATTAGGTGTATTTAGTGGTATTATTGCGGTGGTCTTTGCAGTGATCATTAGTTATGTATTAAATATTCTATTGGATAATGCGTTTGGAGCAAAACTCATTCATCTCTCGGGATATTATATCTTGTTTGGTATCTTGGTAAGTACAGGAATTAGTATCGTGGCCGGTTTGATGCCTTCATCAAAAGCGGCGAAGCTGGACCCGATGGAATCCTTGCGATACGAATAAAACCAATTGCGGAGAGGATAATGGCTGCATGAACACAATTCTGGTGGTGGACGATGATTCCCATATCCGCAAATTAATCCGAATCTATCTTGAAAAAAATCAATTCTCCGTGCTGGAAGCTGCAGACGGTCAAGAGGCATTAGATCTTCTCTCTCATACGAAAGTTGATCTGGCCATTGTGGATATCATGATGCCGCGAATAGACGGCATTGAACTGACAGAAGATATCCGGTCTTATCTGGATATTCCGATCCTGATGGTAACCGCCAAGGGAGAATCCAAGGACAAAGTCAGAGGATTTAATGCCGGGTCAGACGATTACCTCGTTAAACCGTTTGATCCTGTGGAGTTAATCCTGCGTGTAAAATCATTATTGAAACGATATAACAAAAGTTCATCAAACCTGATTCAGGTCAGCGGTGTCACGATTGATTTGGGCAATCTGATGGTTGTTGCGGACGGACAAACGATCGAATTGAAAAAGAAGGAATGTGAATTGTTATTTTCTCTGGCGAGTTCGCCAGGGAAAATATTCACACGTACACAGCTTATCGATGATATATGGGGCATCGATTACGAAGGAGATGAGCGCACGGTTGATGTACATATCAAACGGTTAAGGGAACGTCTTGAGCACGTTCCTGAGTTAGTGATCTCAACAGTAAGAGGACTTGGTTATCGTCTGGAGCGGTCATGAACATGTTTAGGAAAAGCCTGCGACTTCGCATCGTAGCTACGTTTATCGGGATTGTTCTGGTGAGTTTGATTCTCTCCTTTATGATCAATAACGGGTCTCAGGAAAGGACTCCGAATCGGTTTATGGTTACCTTTGCTCAAGATCTCGCTACACTGATCAACCTGATCGATGATCCGGAAAAAGTGAAATCAAGCTTTGATATCTTTGCTCGCTACGGCTTGAATATCACTCCCGTGAATGAACAAAGTGAGGTGTTATCTTCCTTGCCAGAGGACAAAGTTCATTCGTTATTTGAAACGGGTACAACCGATGCCATGTTTTTATCCAGTAAAGATGGAATTGCGACCATAGGTGTTCCTGGAACAGATGAGGGGATTGGTACATTTCTGATCCAAAGTGATTTCTCCTCTCTTTTTCATACACTGCGAAACACGCTCTTAACCTCACTGTTAACGGTTCTGGTCATTGGAAGTTTGTTGATCCTGTTCATGTCCGGGTACATTGTGAAACCGATTAAGAGATTAACGATGGCAGCGAAAGAGATGTCATCAGGAGACCTATCGGTCCGTTTGAAACATAATAACAAGGATGAGTTTGGCGAACTAATGGAGAGTTTTAATCATATGGCGAGTGAGTTGCAAAAAATCGATTCGGTTCGTGATGACTTTGTCAGCAACGTCTCTCATGAAATGCAGTCTCCGCTCACTTCAATCAGGGGATTTACCAGAGCACTACAAGATGGTGTTATTCCTCTGGAAGAGCAGAAAGAGCATTTGGATATAATCTATGAGGAAACGCTGCGCTTATCGAGGCTCAGTGATAATCTGCTTCGGCTAGCCTCGCTGGATTCGGAGCATCATCCGGTTCATTTCACCACGTTCCAGGTAGATGAACAATTAAGAAGGGCGATTTTACTTGCGGAGCCGCAGTGGTCACAGAAGGACATCCAGATCGAATTGGACTTGTTGCCCTGTGAGATCACAGTGGACAAAGATTTGTTTGATCAGGTCTGGCAGAATTTAATAAACAATGCGATCAAATACACCGGTGCTCAAGGTACCATTCATGTCGAAATTGAGATGTTATCTTCATTGGTGAAGGTATTGATTAGAGATTCTGGACAAGGCATTCCTGAGGAAGCTCTCCCGTATATCTTTGATCGATTCTATATGGTGGACAAAGCGCGAAGCAGCTCGCTTCGAGGCAATGGATTGGGGTTGTCCATTGTGATTAAAATTTTGAAATTGCATCAATGTACAATTGATGTCGAGAGCGAAGTCGGAAAAGGATCGCAGTTTATTGTCACGATTCCCAGATCGGTTATTACATCTTAAGGCAAGTCAGAATAGAGAGAAGCAATATGGAAACAATCGGTCCCTGTGCGTTCAGGATTCAGATTGCTTCATATTGCTTTTTTGATATGCGTATACTCGACAAAATTTCATATATAGTTTTGTTTAGCAGTGGATCATTTGATAAAATAGAAGAGACGTTATGTGAATCTATGAACTTAATCAATTTATCATACACAGAATGGAGCCATTCAATGAAATATCGCAATATGGAAGATTGTATTAACGATCTGGAGCAGCACGGTCATTTGATTCGGGTCAAAGAAGAGGTTGATCCGCATCTGGAGATGGCAGCGATCCATATGAAAGTGCACGAGGCTAAAGGCCCGGCGTTGTTATTCGAAAATGTAAAAGGCTCGAAGTTCCAGGCCGTATCCAATCTGTTCGGCACGGTGGAACGAAGCAAATTCATGTTCCGCGGCTCGCTGGAAGGCGTACAACGGGTCATGGCTGTTCGTGATGATCCCATGAAGGCGCTTAAGACGCCATTTCAGCATGTTCGCACAGGTCTTGCTGCATGGCAGGCGCTGCCAAAACAGAAGTCTATTAGCCTACCCGTGACGGCACAAGAGATTCAAATCTCTGACCTGCCCCTAATCAAACACTGGCCCATGGACGGCGGGGCATTTGTGACACTACCGCAGGTGTATTCCGAAGATCCGGATAAGCCAGGCATCATGAATTCGAACTTGGGGATGTACCGGGTTCAGCTGAGCGGCAATGATTTTGAAATGAACAAGGAAATTGGATTACACTATCAGATTCATCGCGGAATTGGTATACATCAAGCCAAGGCGGTGAAAAAGGGAGAACCACTGAAAGTTAGTATTTTTATTGGTGGTCCACCAGCACATACACTCTCAGCGGTTATGCCTTTGCCTGAAGGACTCAGTGAGATGACATTTGCCGGTCTGCTCGCTGGACGTCGTTTCCGTTACAGTTATAAGGACGGGTATTGCATTAGCAATGATGCTGATTTTGTCATCACGGGTGATATCTACCCAGGCGAGACAAAGCCCGAAGGTCCGTTCGGGGATCATCTGGGATATTACAGTCTGACGCATGAATTCCCGTTAATGCGTGTGCATAAAGTCTATGCCAAACCTAATGCTATCTGGCCGTTTACGGTTGTTGGTCGTCCGCCGCAAGAAGATACGGCGTTTGGCGATTTGATTCATGAGATTACAGGAGACGCGATCAAACAGGAGATTCCGGGGGTCAAAGAAGTGCATGCGGTCGATGCGGCAGGGGTCCATCCATTGTTGTTCGCCATCGGCAGTGAACGTTACACGCCGTATCAGGCGGTGAAGCAGCCAACAGAGTTGCTTACGATCGCCAATCGTATTTTGGGTACGGGGCAGCTCAGTCTGGCGAAGTACCTGTTCATTACCGCTGAGGATCAGCAGCCTCTGGACACCCATAAGGAAGTTGAATTCCTCACCTATATCTTGGAGCGTATGGACATGCAGCGGGATATTCATTTCTATACCCATACAACGATTGATACACTGGATTACTCGGGTACAGGCCTGAACAGCGGAAGCAAGGTTGTTTTTGCAGCGTATGGCGACAAGGTTCGGGATCTGTGCACGGAAGTTCCGGAGTCTTTGAAAAACATTCGTGGTTATGAGAATCCACAGCTCATCATGCCGGGCATCGTGTCGATCCAAACATCTGCTTTCACGAGTTATGCGGATGCAGCACAGGAAATGCAAGCATTCACGTCTCTATTGAAAGAACAGGGAGGATTGGACTCTTGTCCGATGATTATCCTCTGTGATGACAGTTCGTTCCTGAGTGCTAATCTCAGTAACTTCTTGTGGGCCACGTTTACCCGCAGCAATCCTTCACATGACATGTATGGAGTGAATAGCGGGTATGACCACAAACACTGGGGTTGTGATCAGGTAATTATTGATGCGCGTACCAAACCTCACCAGGCACCGCCGCTGGTTCCCGATGCTTTGGTGGAGAAGAGCGTTGAACGATTCTTTGTTAAAGGGGCAAGTCTGGCTTCGATCAAAATCTAATGTGAGATTCCTTGAAGAAGTTCAAACCAATGAGTTTGAACTTCTTTGGCTTGCTCTGATACAGCGATGAGACACAAAAGAGTCTAAAAATTTAAAACCGGGACGAATTTGAATATTGGAGTGAGGATAAAGTCTTATATGTTCGTATTTCCCTTTGCGATTAAGGTCGTTTGAACTATGTATGAAATGAAGAATTATAACGATATAAAGAAGTATAGGTATTTTTGTGGCCCCGTTCCATTGGGTGCTGTTACTATAATGAATTGTTCAGGGGGAATACCGATTTGAGAATCCATATTATGAACCTGCAAGACGGAGACCGTCTGACTGCGGATACATTCAGCGATGCAGGATTACACGTTCTCGGGAAGGGAACTGTGATCAAAGGTGAGGATATCACCTTGCTTATGCAGCACCGTGTAGATTATGTAGATATTGAATCACGCGAAGAGGAAATCACTGAAGCAGAATTTTTTGCTGCAGCCGCCAAACATGCTTCCGGGTTAAATACAAGCACGAAGGAAGAACCGCCTGAAGAAGAGATGAAGTCCCAATTTATTCAGACCGTACATAATTATCAAAATGCTTTTCTCGAAGCTCTGACCGTTGGCAAATTCAACGCCACCATGGTGGATGATGCACTGCAACCGATGGTTGAGGGACTGGATGAGCAGAAAGATGTCGTTCATCTCCTGATGATGCTGGAGCGGGATGACGTCAATAACTATACACATTCGATCCAGGTAGGATTGTTGTCCTTCTACCTCGCGAACTGGCTTGGATATTCTCAGAAGGAGAGTTATCAGATTAGTCGCGGTGGTTATTTGCATGACATTGGAAAGTGCAAAGTATCCCACCGGATTCGGAACAAAACAGAACCGTTGACAGCGGACGAGCAGCTGGAAATGCAGCGTCACACCATATATGGTCATGAAATCATCAAAAATTCGATGACGGATGAAGCGACAGCACTGGTTGCTCTGCAGCATCATGAGCGGGAAGATGGGTCTGGTTATCCGATGCAACTTGAGAAAAGTGAAATTCATCCCTATACCCAGATCGTATCTGTAGCCGATATCTATATAGGCATGAGATCAGGGAATCACGGAGGAAGCAATCCAAACCTGATCAACAACCTTAGAGATATTTATGGAATGGGATTTGGTAAATTAAATGAAAAACCGGTTCAGGCATTGATGCAACATTTGCTTCCTAACTTCATTGGGAAACAGGTCCTGCTCAGCAATGGAGAAAAAGGTGTTATTGTCATGAACAATACGTCTGATATTTTCAAACCGCTCATCAAAGTGGAATCTGAAGAATATCGTGATCTCTCCAAGGAGCGTACGCTTGCGATTGATGAACTGCTTATTTAATAACGGTAGCGTTTGTTATTCTACCAATACATGAAAAACGGGTCTCCTGTACTATGAAAGGGGACCCGTTTTTTGTTATATCATCCTACTTGTGTTGTTCGACCAAGGAAGCAAGCGTATACTTTGCAAAGACCTTATTTTTCCTGCCAAGGAGTGATCGCCATGATTGAAGTATCCACCGAGATTATGATCCATGCCTCGATTGAACGGTGTTTTGACTATGCCCGGGATATTGATCTGCATACACAGACCGTGTGGAAACATACGCAAGAACGAGCGGTAGCGGGAGTAACCACAGGAAGAATTGGCGCAGGGGAGAGCGTTACATTTCAGGCTACCCACTTTGGGGTCAGACAGAAGTTGAAGTCCAGAATTATACAGTTTGAACGACCGTTTCTATTTGTGGATCAGATGGAGAAGGGTGCTTTCAAAAGCATGCGACATGAACATCATTTCAGCGCGATTGGAGATCAGAAGACTTGCATGAGAGACACGCTGCGCTTTGAAGCGCCACTTGGATTGCTAGGATGGGCAGCGGAGCGACTTGTGCTGAAGAGGTACATGCTGACATTTCTGGAGAGTCGCAATCGTAAACTCAAATCGATACTTGAGCAGCATCCAGAATAAGATGGATAAGGGGAGATGACGTTTGTGTTTGACAGTGAATATTATGTAGGTTGGGGCACCCTTGCCTTGATAAATGCCGGACTGGCACAGGGAAAAAACAGAAGTGGTCGGAACTGGTTTCTGATTTCCCTGTTCGTTGGTCCGTTAGCAACCCTCTTTATTGTGGTGTGGAATAAACTGGATTAATTCAACGATCAAGATTCCCGATGCATATGACGATCGATCATCCAGAACAGAAGTGCGGCTGCACTAACACTCGCGCCTAACCAGCAAACTGCTGTCCAGCCAGCCCATGCATACACTTGGGTAGAAACGATGGAGCCGGTTGCACTGCCGATGGAATAAAAGATCATATAAGCTGCCGTCAGGCGGCTCTGTGCTTCGGGTCGAACTTCGTAGATCAGGCTCTGGTTGGTAACATGTACGGCCTGCACAGCGAGATCAAGCAGGATAACGCCGAGGATCAGGAACCACAAAGAGTGATGGACATAACTGATGGGCAACCAGGACAAGAGCAGAATGACAAGAGAGACGCCGGTTGTTTTTTGCCCAAAGCCCCGATCGGCGAGTTTACCTGCACGGGCAGCAGCCAGTGCTCCAGCCGCTCCTGCGAGACCGAATGCACCTATGACCGTATGAGACAGGGACAGTGGTGGGCTACTTAGTGGCAGAACCATGGAAGTCCACAAGATGCTGAAGGCTGTAAAAATCAGCATGGCCAGTACACCTCGTACTCGTAATACACGCAACTCACGGTACAGTTGTAAGACAGAGCTGAGTAATTGGACATAACTTTGTTTTACTTGTGGGGATTGTTGTTTTGGGAGAACAAGAAATAAGGCAACAATTCCGAGTAAAGTAAGGCTGGCAGAGAAGAGATATACCGATCTCCACCCAAGCCAATCGTTCAGCGTACCTGCAACCGTTCGTGCAAGTAATATGCCAATGACGATTCCGCTGGTGACCTGTCCAACAATGCGACCACGTTCGGAAGGGGCTGCCAAGTGTGCAGCAAAGGCAACTAATGTTTGTGTAATGACCGCGAGTAGACCTACGACAGCCATGCCCGTGAATAAAAGTGAGCTGGACTGTGAGGTTCCTACCACAACCAGTGCAAGTACGGATAAGAGCATTTGGATGATGATCAACTTGCGTCGGTTTAAGAGATCCCCGAGCGGTACGAGAAGGAACAGTCCCAGGGCATAACATATTTGAGTTACTGTGATGACAATCCCTATGGATGATGGAGAGAGGCTGAATTCTTGAGCAATGGAGTCCAGCAAAGGCTGAGCATAATAAATATTCGCGACCGCAAGTCCACTGCACACGGCAAAGAGAAGAGCAACTAGCCGTGACATGGCAGGACGATCCTTAGTGGATAATTGTGCCTCTGAAGAAGAAGTTAGCATGAGTTGTTGTCACCTTTCTATTATGTACTGATAGGTATGTTATGTTTCGGGATAACCATACTTTATTTGCTTGGATTCTGTCAACAGAGAATGGAGTAAGATTTTCAATCTGTTTAAAACCGCTTTATGGAGGAGTTTATTTAATTTTTATAATCTTAAGTGAGTGATCTTTGACTTTTTCATGGTTATGAGGTTAAAATATATAAACATACTGATCGATACATAAAGAGGTGAATTGTATGGTTAGACAACGGGAATTTGATACGGATAAAGCACTCGATGCAGCAATGCATACGTTTTGGGACAAGGGATTCGAAGCATCATCTTTGAGTGATTTGACGACTGCAATGGGCATCCAACGTCCCAGTCTATACGCGGCTTTTGGTGATAAAAAGGAACTATTCGAAACAGCACTTCGCAGGTATACCACTCAGCATGCGGCTCAAGTCAGAGCCAGACTTCAACAGGGCTCCTCCGTGCGAGAAGCCTTTCGTGGGCTGTTTGAACATATTGGAGCAGAGGGGAATATGACCGATCCTAGTCACGGCTGTTTTTGCATTAATACGATGGTTGAGTTAGCTCCACATGACCCCAAATTCGCTGTCCTTACACGGGAGCATCAGATGTATCTGGGTGTTCTTTTCAAGGAAACGATAGAACGAGGGCAACAGAGCGGGGAATTGTCCGTTCACTTGAACGCGAGTGCAATAGCACAGTCTTTGGTGGTATCCATGATTGGATTGACTGTTCTGATGAAATCAGGACCGGACCGTTTGTTTGTAGAGCAGAGCATCCAGGTTACACTATCTTTGTTACAGTAATCGGAATGATACTTTTTAAAGTGATGTGGAGTTGCTACAATATATTTAAGAATTGAGCAGATATAGGAGGAGATCAGGAATGAATATGAAGTTGCGCTGTGCCGTTTTGGATGATTACCAGAACGTTGCGCTGACGTCGGCGGACTGGAGTCCGTTGATGGATCGGGTGGAGATTCAGACATTCAACAACTATATGGGCTCGGATGAAAAGGTCATTCAAGAATTGCATGAGTTCGATATTGTGGTCCTGATGCGGGAACGTACACCGTTTCCGGAGAAGGTCATTTCGCAGCTACCTAAGCTCAAACTTCTGATTACAAGTGGAATGCGCAATGCGTCCATAGACCTCAAGGCTGCAGAGCAGAAGGGAATTATTGTGTGCGGAACCGAGGGAAGCTCTAATCCGCCGACTGAACTTACGTGGGCGCTGATTCTGGGTCTGTCCAGACAACTGGTTACGGAAAATAGTGCACTTCGCTCCAATGGAAATTGGCAGAGCACTGTAGGGTTGGATTTGCATGGGAGAACACTTGGATTAATCGGTTTGGGCAAAATAGGCACTCGCATGGCTGAGATCGCACAAGCATTTGGCATGAATGTGATAGCCTGGAGTGAGAATCTGACACCAGAAAAGGCCGAAAAACATGGTGTGATCTATTCCGAGACCAAAGAGCAACTCCTTACACAGAGCGACATTATATCCATTCATCTGGTGTTAAGTGATCGTACGCGTAATCTGATCGGACTAGCCGAATTTCAACAAATGAAACCGAGTGCGCTGCTCATCAATACGTCGCGAGCGGGCATTGTTGATCAGGAAGCTATGGTGGAGGCATTGCAGCGTGGGTTCATTGCTGGTGCAGGTTTGGACGTATATGAGCAGGAACCGCTGCCGGTTAACCATATTATTCGAACATTGCCCAACGTTCTAGCGACACCGCATCTGGGTTATGTGACTCGTAGCAATTATGAGATCTATTATAGGCAAACGGTAGAGAACATAGCGATGTTCCTGAAGGGAACACCGATCAGGCAACTGCTCTCTTAGAATGGGCGTATACGGAGTACGACTCTGCGATAGTTATATAGAATCAAAGACAAAAAAGGTGCTGTCAGGAAAGAGTTAGACCTGTGCAACACCTTTTTTGTCTATCTGTGTAGCAAAACAAATGAAGGGATAGCTGTAAAGTATATTCTATCTTATTGGCACATTCCGCTCATCAAGTTTAACTGTGTGGTCCTCGCTGGGAAGAATGAATCATGGCGACACTTGATTCACGAACGATTAAGCGCGGTTCAAATTGGATGTGTTCGTAATCGGTCGTGTTCATCTCCCGAATTCGTTTTAACAACAGTTCGGTAGCAAGTCTGGCAACTTCTTCACCCATAATGGAGACGGAACTAATCTGCGGAGACGAGACAGTGGTCCATTGATTGTTATCCACACCCACTACAGCCACATCTTCAGGTACACGAACCCCTAACTCCTTGAAACGATTAACCAATCCAATGGCAACCATATCATTAATGGCATAGACTGCATCTGGCATATGCGTAAGTCCGTAGAAATAATCTGCAGCATTGGCACCTGTATTTAATGAAAAGTCCTCACCGAAGTAGACGAGAGAAATGTCCACATGGCCTACAGCTTGCTCATAAGCACGGAAGCGTTCTTCAATGATGTCTTTGGGTGCACCGGCATATGCGATTCGAGTCCGGCCAATTTTGAACAGATGCTCCATCACAAGTTTGCCTTCGGGTTGAGACAGAGAGACGATATCTGCCTTCATACCAGGTTCCAGTTTCTTGCCGTAGTTAATCATGGAGATGGGGAGCGGCGCTTTATCAATCAGTCCGGGTAACGTTTTGGGATATGCCAGAGGCATGAAGATCAGTCCGTCGACATGCAATTTTTTTACATTACGAATAGTTTCCAGCTCGGTTCGGGCATTGCCTGCTGTATTGATCTGTACAACATGGTACCCATGCTGCTTCGCCGTTTGCTCCACAGACCAGGAAATTTCCGGAATGATGGCGTTGCGTATGTCGGGTACAACGAGCGCAATCTGGTGTGTTTGCCGGATCTTCAGACTCTGTGCGGAGGTGTTGGGTACAAATCCCAGTTCTTCAATGGCCTGCATCACCTTATCTCGTGTTTTATTACTTATACCTTCTGAATTGTTGATGGCTCGGGATACGGTAGCAATGCCTACACCGGCACGCTCTGCCACGTCCTTGATCGTAAGTTTCTGTTCTTTCCTCAATGTACGGTTACCTCACTTAATCGGAAACGATTCCGAATATTTAGGAATATGTAAGCACTTCACGATAGTTATATAAGTTAATTATAACATTTGAACCATAAAGTATCCCGTGAATGGACCACACTTATGCGATACATGGATTGAATTTAATCCATTTGTCATACCATCTATATAATTTCAACTAAACATTTACGCAAAACGGAGAGGACAGAAAGGACATGAAGAAGCGGAGCTAAAAGCTTTCTGAAAGAAAGCTACATCGGAAGCATACGCTGTCCCGGATTTCTCCTTTATAAAAGGAATCAAAAAAATCTGGGGATAACAGCGATCGGAAGGTTGTTCTGTCATCGGAGTGTGCAGTGTAAATATTCTTTAGTTCGATTTATATAACAAAACAACTGAAATTAAAGCATTAGCACCCCAAAGTGAACTCAGTATGATCACGCAATAGACATATTCGGGTAGAAATAGGTTTGACAGCGTATCTAAAATGTGACATATTTAACTTACGGAAACGTTTCCGATTATATCATAAATTATGATCTGGGAGATGAATTGAATGAAAGCATTACGCTGGCATGGAGTTAAAGATTTACGTCTCGAGAATATTAATGAACCTCACCCTGAAGAAGGTAAGGTCAAAATAAAAGTGGAATGGTGCGGTATCTGTGGCAGTGACTTGCACGAGTACACAGCAGGTCCAATTTTCATTCCGGCTCAAGCACCACATCCGCTAACAGGGGAACAAGCGCCTATAGTCATGGGACATGAATTCTCAGGACAGGTCGTTGAAGTAGGGGAAGGCGTAACACGTTTCAAGGCGGGCGATCGTGTAGTCGTAGAACCGATCTATGCATGTGGACACTGCGAAGCTTGTAAACAAGGCAAATACAATCTGTGCGATAAAATGGGTTTCCTTGGACTCGCTGGAGGCGGAGGTGGATTCTCCGAATATGTAACTGCTGAAGAATACATGGTCCATGCCATACCGGATTCAATCTCGTATGAGCAAGGTGCATTGGTTGAACCTTCGGCTGTAGCACTTCACGCCGTGCGCCAAAGCAAGCTGAAAGTAGGCGATACCGCAGCAGTGTTTGGTGCAGGTCCGATTGGATTATTGGTTATTGAAGCACTTAAAGCTTCGGGAGCTTCTGATATTTATGTGGTGGAGTTATCAGACGAACGGAAAGCCAAAGCGGAAGAACTGGGTGCGATTGTGATTGACCCAACACAGTTCAATGTGGTGGAAGAGATCCATCAGCGTACACAAGGTGGCGTTAACGTAGCCTATGAAGTAACAGGTGTTCCACGTGTACTGCAACAAGCGATCGATTCAACACGAATTGGCGGTGAATTAATGATCGTCAGCATTTTTGAACAGGAAGCACCGATTCACCCGAACTCCATTGTTATGAAAGAGCGTACGGTCAACGGTATTATTGGTTATCGCGATGTGTTCCCAGCAGTTATCAGTCTGATGGATAAAGGTTTTTTCCCCGCAGACAAGCTGGTAACCAAACGAATTTCGTTGGATGAAGTAGTGGAACATGGATTTGAAGCACTCTTAAAAGAGAAAAATCAGGTTAAGATTTTGGTAAAAGCAGAATAGAACCGTAGGCTGTAAAAGCGAGTAGACAACACATCAACAGATGTGATTGTCTACTTTTTTTGTATAGATCGGGCGGAATTTGTTGCATGCACGGGTCGAATTACATAGTATAAAAAGATACAATTTGTATCATATTGGTGTGAAGGTAAATATTGTGAAACTATGAAGGAGGAAGCGGACATGCAGAGACATGCGAAATGGACAGCGATGATTTTGACCATCGTCGCTGGATTGAGCTGGATGCTTATGGGGAGCTCCAAGCTGAAAAGCAACACGTCAACGAGTAAGCCACCTGTGACTGAACGTGGGCTTGCCAAGGTGTCGAATGCACCAATCAGTTCAGCGGATGTAACATCGAAGATTGAACTGCTGGGCAGACCTTTTAGCAAAACACCATATGCCAATAACGTCTGGGACATGCAATTGTACAATGGCAAGATATATTTAGGTCACGGAAACAGCAGTAATCTGGGTGTAGCGCCGAATTCAGGTCCTATTCCAGTCATTTATTATGATACAGCAAGTGCGAAATTCAAGACCCAGTCGGTAACCAACAGCAATCCGAGTATTATGCCATTGACCAAGATGTATGTGGATGAGGAACAGATTGACATTTACAGAGTGCTAAACGACAAGTTATATATCCCTGGCAATGATTCGGATAGTGAGAAGTGGGAACTGGGCAACTTCTATCGTTTGGATGGAGAGGTGTGGACCAAACATCGTAATCTTCCACTTGGTGTACACGTATACGATTTGGCTTCGTATCAGGGCAAGATGTTTGCCGCGCTGGGCACGGAGTCCAAACCAACCATATTAATCTCTCATGATGAAGGTGAAACTTGGCAGAAATATGCGACGATCAATACGTTTGGTTTCCGGGCCTACACCATGTTCCATCTTAATGGGAAATTATATGCATCTGGCATGATGTATCCTGCCAATAAAATATGGAATGACAAAACCAATATCCTGGAGATTAATGAAAAGCTTCAGAAACGGGATGTTGTCATCTATGGTAGCAAAATGCTGCCTGGACTAACCTATCAAGCGGGTACGATTCCTTATAATAAGATAGGAAAAAATGTTAACTTTAATAACAAGTTGCTCTATATAGCCGGAGGTGTATTTAATGATGGGCAGCTGCTGCCCAAATCCTTAAATGTCATGACCGATATTAATCAGGCAAGACGAGTTAATCTGCCAGATGCCAAGGCGCTTCCTACGGATGTGCTATTGCGTGATGGCAAGGTGTATGTGCTTACGTACACGCGCCAAAGTGCCAATCTGTATATCAATCGGGTCTACCAATCCACTGATCTGACAACATGGAATGAGATTTTACGTTTTAACCAGGACACGTATGCCAAGTCATTTGAAGAGAACGAGGGTGACTTCTACTTTGGTCTTGGTACCGATCCGGATGTGTTATCAACTTCGTCGGGAAAATTGCTTCGAGTGAATCGCAGTGATATCCCCGTGAATGCCAATTAAAATGGAAGGAAGATTATGGATTATATACTATGCTACATCCACATTATTGGTGACCGGGAAAATACCTGTTGTATAGTAGATCGCAGGACGGATTGCTGTGGTAGTGTGTTCAAACAGAGGCTGCCACAAGGTAGCTCTCTTTTTTGTTCATAAGATGAACATGACCACCTACCTTCGAAAATTTGAAAATAAAATTAAGAGACTATAAAATGGATAGAGAAATATCCCTGAACCAGTCAACTGGATTACACTTGTTACGATATACAAAAGCATGTCGCATTTCACGTGGATGCGGAGTTCCACACTTCCAATTGCAAAGGAGCAATGTACAATGAACGTACCTTCAGCATTATTTAAACCGTTCACTTCGGACAAGCTAACATTGTCTAATCGAATCGTTATGGCACCCATGACTCGCGGATTCTCACCAGAGGGCGTACCTGGGCCAGAAGTTGCTGAATACTACCGTCGCAGAGCAGCAGGCGGAGTGGGGCTCATTATAACGGAAGGTACAGGCGTTAATCATCCAGCTTCGGTTAGTGGAGCGAGTATTCCATTGTTCCATGGGGAAGATTCTTTGCAAGGATGGGCTAACGTAGTGAAAGCAGTACATGAAGCGGGTGGCAAAATCATGCCACAATTGTGGCATGTGGGTACAGCACGTCGTTCCGGCGACTTGCCTAATGCAGAAGCTGAGCCTGTAAGTCCGTCAGGCGTTAGCATGGCAGGTGAACCATCGCGTGAACCCTTGACGGAAGAGGAGATTCAAGGGCTTATACAGGCATTTGCCCAAGCGGCAGCGGATGCACAGCGAATTGGGTTTGACGGAATTGAACTGCACGGAGCCCATGGTTACCTGATTGACCAATTCTTCTGGGAGCAGACGAATCGACGAACCGACAATTATGGTGGTGATTTGGCTCGGCGAACCCAATTTGCAGTTGAAGTGATTAAAGCTTGTCGTGCGGCGGTTGGTCCTGATTTCCCAATTGTGCTTCGGTTCTCCCAATGGAAGATGGGGAATTATGAGGCACGTCTGGTGGAGACGCCAGAACAATTGGAGCAATTCCTGGCCCCACTCAGTGCTGCTGGCGTGGATATATTCCATTGCTCTACACGGCGGTTCTGGTTGCCTGAATTCGAAGGATCTGAGTTGAATCTCGCAGGCTGGACACAGAAAATCACTGGCAAACCTGCCATTTCGGTTGGATCGGTTGGGCTTGAAGCTGAATTTGTGGACCGAGCAACCGAGAACCAGGGAACAGGGGACGCCCATCTGGATCTATTAAACGAGAAGCTGGAGAACAATGAATTTGACCTGATCGCCTTGGGTCGTGTTTTGCTTAGTGATCCAGAATGGCCTGCCAAAGTTCGTGAAGGTCGCATATCCGAAATCATTCCATTTACAACAGAAGTGCTGCAAACCCTCCATTAATTGAAGGCTAAGAACGTTTGGCAACAAGTGAACTAAGCTCGATCAATGCCGAACGGTGACGATTTACAACGAAAAGTAAAACAAAAAAACGAACAAATAGGCCGCCGTTGGGCGGCTTTTTCACCTATCTATACTAATAATTTCAACATATGAAAAATTCACAATAGAAAATCATTTTCTGCACCGCTGCCACTATTTATTACTCCCATATACCTCGCACGCGCATAGTCACAACACCATTAAGTTCCACATCTCAAGTTCCATTGCAACCACTTTTTTTGCTGCTTATGTGTCTGAACAACGATTCGATCCTTAGTACAACTCATTTTGAAAATTCAACACCTTATGATAAGGTTATGCCTGAACCCAAGGGTTGCCAAGACGACATTACATAAGGAGGATGAATATCCTTGTACAACTATAGTTACAATTCGAACAATCAATGGAGAAAATCACTGGGGAAGCTGTGTCTTCTATTTGGCATCGTTCTGCTATTATCGGCATGTGGACAAGCTCAGAAACCTTCTTCTGCAACAGGCTCAAACACCGGCTCGAATGCTGGCTCCAACACAGGGCAATCTTCCTCATCACCGGAGCAGAATACCGTTCCACCGCAGGAAGAAGTGCAGGAGGAAGCCGATCCGGTTCAGGAGCAACTCCGTTCATTAACGTTGGAAGAGAAGATTGGACAGATGATACTTGCTGGTGTTCAAGGGACAACACTGGATGATCAAGCGAAACAAATGATTAAGGATCAGAAGGTAGGGGGCATTATTTTCTATGCCAACAATGTAACAACACTTGAGGGGACAGCCAAGTTTGTGCAATCCATTAAGGACACGAATCAGTCCAACCCGGTACCAATCTTCATGAGTGTGGATCAGGAGGGCGGCAAAGTCAGTCGTATGCCGGAGACGGTGGAATCCATTCCTTCCAACAAAAAGGTAGGCCAGACAAAAGATAGTGCGCTGGCTGAAACGATGGGGGAATTGCTGGCGAGACAAGTCCGGCTTGCAGGTTTTAATGTGGACTTCGCGCCTGTGCTGGATGTGAATAGTAACCCGAAGAACCCGGTGATCGGAGATCGATCATTCGGCAGCTCGGCAGAACTGGTGTCACGCATGGGGATTGCTGAGATGAAAGGATTACGTAGTGAAGGCATTATTCCAGTCGTAAAGCATTTTCCGGGACATGGTGATACGTCCGTGGACTCCCATCTCGATCTGCCTGTCGTGAACAAAACGGAAAAACAACTGGCCGAGCTTGAATGGATTCCGTTCCAGGCCGCGGTGAAGGAGCAAGTGGAAGCAGTCATGGTGGCACATATTCTGTTCCCGAAGCTTGATCCTGATCATCCGGCTTCCTTATCCGATGTCATCATCGGTGAGCATCTGCGCGGGAAGTTCAAGTATGACGGTGTGGTTATCACAGATGACCTGAGTATGGGAGCAATTGCAAAGAACTTCAAGTTGGACGAAGCTGCTCTGGCGACGGTTAAAGCAGGAAGTGACATTCTTTTGGTAGCTCACAGTTATGAAAGTGCCAAGACGATTTTTGATACATTAACAAGTGCAGTGAAGTCAGGCGAGATCTCTGAATCCCGAATCGATGAAAGTGTATATCGGATCCTGGCATTGAAGCAGCAGTACAAGTTATCAGATGACCAGAAAACCTCCGGAGATCTGAAGCAATTAAACGCGGATATTCTGAATTGGCGTAAGCAGGTCGATGCTAGATAATACAACCTGTGTTATGATTTTGGCAGAGGTGAGACCCAACCATGTATACGATTATGATTATAGAAGACGATCCCAAGATTGCGGGATTATTGAAATCACATATTGAACGTTATGGGGACAAGGCCGTTTTGGCCGAGGATTTTGAAATGATTGTACAACAGTTTGAGCGGATACAGCCGCATGTTGTACTGCTGGATATCAACTTGCCCAGTTACGATGGTTTCTATTGGTGCCGCCAGATCCGCACATTGTCTACCTGCCCAATTCTGTTTATCTCCGCCCGGAGCGGAAAGATGGATCAGGTCATGGCACTGGAGAACGGAGCGGATGATTATATTACGAAGCCGTTTGAACACGAGATCGTCATGGCGAAAATTCGGAGTCAGCTACGCCGGGTGTATGGGGACTATGCTGCACGTGACGAAGAACGTAAGGTGGAACTGGATGGCTTGGTTGTGTATCTGGAAAGACAGGAGATTCAGCTTGGTGATTGCACAGTGCAGTTGACAAAGAAGGAAACCATTCTGCTGGAAACCTTACTGCGCCGCAGTCCCAAACTTGTGAGCAGGGAGACCATCCTGGAGAAGCTGTGGGATGACTCGTTTGTGGATGATAACACACTCAGTGTTAACGTTACCCGGGTGCGTAAACGATTAGCCGAGCTTGGTATCACGGATGCACTGGAAACGATCAGAGGATCGGGTTATCGACTGAATAATAACTGGAAGGACGCTTCTCCATCATGAGACTGTTTATACGAGAACATCTCGCGTTAACTTGCTGGGTGGTTGCCATCTTGTTCACCGTTGTTGCGGTGTTCTGGTACGACGGATACAACGATTGGATCACGGCTGCTTATGCCGTAGCGTTGGGATTATTTTTGTACGTTGGATATTTGGTGTATCGTTATTATTCACATCGCTCTTTTTATGCCCGGATGTCACGATCGATGGATTCACTGAAGGAATTTGTACCATTGAACGAAACAAGTCCATTATCACGTGCACTGGAGAAGTTGCTGGATTCACAATACGGACAGTATCATGCTCATCTGCATCGTTTGGAACAGCGTCAGCAAGAATATCTGACGTTTATGAACCAATGGGTACATCAGATGAAGACACCATTATCCGTCATTGAGTTGACCGTGGAAGACCAAGAGGATGACGATCCTCGGCTCATAAGCATTCGGGAGGAAGCTGACCAGATGAGACGTGGATTGGAAACGGTGTTGTATGTGGCTCGCTTGGATACCTTCGAGCAGGATTTCAGTGTTGAACCAGTGGGACTGAAGAACGCTGGGGAAGAGGCGATCCATGAGCTGAAGCGATTCTTCATTCGCAATCACGTCTATCCAGAGATGCATATTGATTCTGCGCTGGTAGTGCAATCCGATGCCAAGTGGATTCGTTTTGTCTTGGTACAGTTACTGTCTAATGCAATCAAGTACTCTGCGGGCAGCGGGCAAAAGATTCATATGCGTGCATATGAAGCGGAACGCTCCATTGTGCTGGAAGTAAAAGATCAAGGCATCGGGATTCCGAAGTCTGATCTGAATCGAGTCTTCCAACCGTTCTTCACCGGGGAGAACGGACGGCATTTCAAAGAGTCCACAGGTATGGGGCTGTATATTGCCAAAGAAGTGTTAACACGAATGAATCATCGGATCGATCTGGAATCCGTGTACGGCGAAGGCACGACTGTCCGAATTACATTCAACTCCTGAAGTGGCAGGTGGAAGACGAAAGTGGAACGTGTGAATTCGGACTGAAGCATGATGAGTATAAACATAATGATGTGTCAAATGGATTGGAGACGTCTATTGCCCGTCGAGGCGATGGCGTCTTTTTTGGATTTTTACTGTGCAACCTTACAACATTGTCATGTTGATGAAAGGTTAAACCATAGGAGAATGACCAAAACTTCGATAGACTGTAGTCATGAGGATCACAGAAAAGGCCACCCTTATTATGCAGACACACAGCATCAGCGTATCTTAATTTTCGAATTCACTTTCATTAGAGGAGTTGTAACTATGGAGATTTGCTCTGTCAATCAGATCAGTAAAATCTATAAAGGTATTGTGTCCTATGAAGCATTATCCGGCATCGATCTCAGTATTCAGAAAGGTGAGTTTGTCGGCATTATGGGACCATCCGGCAGTGGTAAAACAACGCTGCTGAACATGATCTCCACCATCGATCATCCGACCTCAGGAGAACTGCGGATTGCAGGGAAGAATCCGTTTGAATTGAATCAAGATGAACTCGCGCTCTTTCGGCGTAAAGAGCTGGGATTTGTTTTTCAATCGTTTAATCTGTTAAATACCCTGACAGTCAAGGAAAACATCGTGCTGCCACTGACGCTTGACGGCGTTCACATAGCGGAGATGAACACACGTGTAGAACAGCTGGCAAGCAAGCTGGGAATCGAAAGTATTCTGAACAAGCGAACCTATGAGATATCGGGTGGACAGGCACAACGTACAGCCATTGCCAGAGCGCTCATACATTCTCCGAAACTGATTTTGGCGGATGAACCAACAGGTAATCTGGATTCGAAGGCGGCCAGAGATGTGATGGAGATCCTCGAAACCCGCAATCAGGAGGATCAGGCGACGATGCTGTTGGTCACTCATGATGCAGTAGCTGCAAGTTATTGCAGCAGAGTCGTCTTTATCAAAGATGGCAAGCTATACAATGAGATTCACTACGGCGATAATCGTGCAGCCTTTTACCAGAAGATTATCAATGTATTATCCCTAATGGGAGGGTCAGGACATGAATTTTCGCCAGTTCGCCATTAATAACGTTGTTCGCAATAAACGAATTTATCTGGCTCATTTCCTGAGCAGTACATTCTCCGTCATGATCTTTTTTACCTACGCATTGCTATTGTTCCATCCCGATCTGAAAGAAGGGTTAAAGGGTTCCAATGGAACGGTTACTTTACTTGCCAACCAGGGGTTTATGATTGCGGAGATCATTATATTCATCTTTTCATTCTTGTTCCTGCTCTACTCGGTAGGTTCATTTCTGAAGACACGCAAGAAGGAATTTGGTATTTTCCTGATCATTGGCATGACCCGCAAACAGATGAACCGGCTCTTATTTATGGAGAATATGTGTATCGGATTAGCTTCGATTATTACCGGTATTGGACTGGGAATTGTTTTTGGCAAATTGATTCTGCTTATCTGTGGCTCCATGCTGGCTGTTGAGAACAGCCTTCGATTCTATTTTCCGCTAAAAGGCATTGCCTTGACGGCTGGAGCATTTTTGCTGCTGTTTGTAGTGATTGCCATGGCATCATCCTTACTCATACGGAAAGGAACACTTATTGACCTTGTGAAATCAGAGGAAAAGCCAAAACCGGAACCGAAGGCATCACGTCTACTCGCCTTGTTATCTGTACTGTTCATTGGCGGAGGCTATGCAGGGGTATTCACATTTGTGTGGGTAAGCTTCTCGTTTCCGTTATTACTGGCAAGTGTCGTGGTCGTGATTGCAGGTACGTACTTCCTGTTCACACAGCTCAGTGTATATATCATCCGGGCACTCAAAGGCAATCCACGGTTATTTTTCCGTAAAACCAATCTGCTCTTTCTGTCGGAACTAACCTATCGAATGAAAGATAACGCGATCATGTTTTTCATGGTAAGTATCATCTCTGCATCTTCATTTACGGGGATAGGTACCATGCTCGCAATTGCTGATCCAGGCTTGTCATCCATGTCGAATCCATATGCATTCAGTTTTATGAATTCATGGGATACTCCCGACTCGGATCGACATATTCGTCAGATTGAAGAAACGTTGATTGATAATCAAGTTCCCTACGTGAAGGGCAGCTATGCTCCTCTAGCTGAAAATAACAATGGATATATCATCAAGCTGAGTGAATATAACCGTCTGGCGAAGGCACTTGGGTATGAAGAACGCACGTTGAAACAGGTCGATGAGTCATTTATGACACCAAGCAATTTGGCTGTTCGCAAGAAGTTCCGTGGACAGGCGGAACAAGGATTCTCGGGAGGGGAGGTCTATCTGGAGGTGGAGAATCAGCGCGTACCTGTTCAGCTATCGACACCTGGCACCGAGATTGTGATTCCTTTTCAAGGTGAAATTAATATCTACATCGTAACCGACGAATTGTTCGATACGATGAGACCGGCGTACAATGAGGAAGTCGGAATGCCTGAAGATTTTTATTCCATGCGAACGGTTCAATTTATCGTGAAAGATTGGATGGGCACACGCAGCTTTGCTCCTGAATTGATCGAATCCGTTCAACAGAATCATTCCAATAGAGGTTACTTCCAGGTGAGTGCACTTGTGGTGGACTGGCTCAATTCGAAACAAACGAATGGAATTATCCTGATCCTGAGCGGACTGATTGGCATTGTTTTCTTCACCTTTGCAGCAAGCTTCACCTATTTCAGACTCTATGCAGATCTCGAACGGGATGAAGCGCAGTACCGCATGATCGGCAAAATGGGACTCAGCCGTCCCGAACTCCGCCAGATCGTAACAAGGCAGCTATTGCTTATGTTCTTCCTGCCGATTCTGGTTGCCGTCGTTCACAGTTCGGTTGCCTTTGTAGCGTTGCAACAGTTGGTTGATTTCTCAGTCTTCGGATACAGTCTTCGTATCTTCATGGTCTTTGCTTCCATGCAGATCCTGTATTTTGCACTTGTGCGCTGGCGGTACCTGCGTCATATGTATTCCAAGTTAGTCTAAAAAAGTATGATTTAACAGGCATCGGACTTGTAGTTCGGTGTCTGTTGACTTTTCTATCCCAGGCACAGTACTATTTCATTAGATACATAATGTATCATTACATAATTTCTAAGCAGTTGATTAGTTGTGAAAAGAAGAATCACAGTTGAATAGCAGGCTGGTGCCTGAGAGGGAGGACATATCATGAGCATCACGATGTCTCGTGGACAGGCTTACATTCAACGATTGAAGGATGAGCGGAATGTATGGCTGGATGGTGAGCGTATCCGGGTAACCCAGCATCCGGCCTTTCAGGGAACCCTTCAAACGATAGAAGGATTATTTAATCTGGTGGACGACCCGGATACAAGGGAAACCGTCGCCTATTGGGATGAACAGACGGGAAGTTATGTACATCGCTCTTTTCTTGTCCCCCGTTCACTTCTGGACGTGAGTAGCAGAGCCGGGGCTTTTCGACTTTGGTCTGAGCGGACGTATGGGGTGATGAGCCGATTATCTGATTATGCTCGCTCCCGCCTGACCGGTTGGTATGCAACACGACATGAGATGACAGCACATGATCCTGCATTTGCGGGTAAAATATCGGCTTATTTTGAACAAGCCAAACGAAAAGATGCATTCCTGAGCATTGTCCAGCGTGACCCGCAGATTAATCGTTCCTTGCCTGTAGGTGAAGATGAGGATGCCATGCTGAGGATTGTCAAAAGCAATACGGAGGGCGTATTTATTCGCGGGGCCAAAATGGTGGCAACAGCAGCGCCTTATGCAGATGATATCATAGCTTATCCCGTTCAACGAATTCCGTCCCACCTGCCAGAGCTGGCCCATATGGTAATTGTAGCCGCGGACAGTCCGGGCTTGCACATGATGTGTCGAGAAACATTTGCGGCAAAAGATTCGGATAGATCACATCCACTCAGTGCCCAGTATGATGAGATGGATGCTGTGTTATTTTTTGACGATGTATTTGTGCCCTGGGAACGTGTATTGCTGCACAATAACCCTGAAGCTGTATGGCAGATTCGCTGTAATACAGCTTCGTCCAGTCTGGCTTATCATCAGAGCGTTATCCGATTACACTCGAAACTGGAGTTCATTACAGCCGTGACCTCCGCCATTGCCAAGGAGATCGCGGTGGACTCCTTCCTGAATGTGCAGGAACAACTCGGTGAGATGATCAGTCAGATGCAGACTATCGAGGGACTGATTATTGCCGCTGAAGCACAGTCCAAGCCGGACACATACGGCAACTGGCTGCCGGAATTCAAATATATTGAAACCGCACGTAACCTGGGCAATCGTTATTATCCGCGCGCAGTGGAGATTTTGAAGACGATTGCTGCGGGTGGTTTGATGCAGATTCCTTCAGGTATGTTTGAGGGCAATGAAAGGATAAGCTCCATGATGAACAAATATCTTGGTGGAGTAACGTTGCAAGCTCCGGAGAAGATTCGTCTTTTTCAATTGGCATGGGAACTGACAGGAAGTCCACTCGGAGCAAGGCATGATCTGTATGAACGTTTCTACGCGGGTGATCCTGTTCGCAACCGGGCGAGCCAATATGTGCAATATGACAAGGAACATTTATTGGCCAGAGTTGAACCGTGGCTTCGGTCGCACAAGAGATGACTTGATGTGAGTAGTCTGAAAGAAGAATGAACAGTTTGAATGAACAGTTTGAATCAACAGCTTGCATCAAGAATGAAAACAGTCCTTCTATATTTGAAGTTTTCTTCAAGCCCTGGTCTGTGCCAGGGCTTTGTTTCTATTTATTTAGATTATCTTTAGAAATGATTTAGGTTGAATTAAGAGACGTAGTATATAGTATTAATGTAGAGATAGGCATAGAGTATAGGAAATGAGAGGAATAACATGAGATACACCGTATTAATTGCAGATGACGAACCAGAAATTGTGGAACTGCTTCAGCTCTATTTGGAGAAGGACTATACGATTAAGACTGCGGTGAATGGAGCCGAGGCGTTACAATGGATACGTTCAACACAGATCGATCTGGTCATACTGGACATTATGATGCCTGTAATGGATGGATTGCAGTTGATCAAACAGATCAGGACTACACATCACATGCCTGTATTGTTCCTGTCCGCCAAAAGTCAGGATCACGATAAAATCCTTGGACTCGGACTTGGGGCAGATGATTATATAGCGAAGCCATTCAACCCGCTTGAGATTGTCGCCAGAGTAGAGGCATTGCTCAGAAGAGTTAATCAATTTGATGCAGCGGAGATCACGGCAGTGAAAGAAGAAAATCTGGTATTAGGTGATCTGACGCTGGATCGCTCCCAATGTATCCTTTTTCGTTCAGGAAAACCTGTAACATTAACCTCTACAGAATATAAAATTATGGAATTGTTGCTCGATCAACCTGGCCGGGTGTTCACCCGTAAAAAAATATACGAAGCGGTCTGGGGCGATTATTATGCGCACGAGGACAGCACCATCATGGTACATATCAGCAACATTCGGGAGAAGATCGAGCGTGATTCCAGACAACCGGAATATCTCAAAACGATAAGGGGACTGGGATACAAAATTGAAGCGCCCATGGAAAGCTAGAGAAAAGCGACTGTTGCAGACATCCCTGACACTGGATTTCTTGCTGTTCAACTTCTTTTTGCTGTTACTGGTATTAATCGTGTACCTTATGGTGTCACTGGATGTTGTGGATTTTCGCATTTCGGATCAGGTCGTTGATCCGGATCTGAATGTTGAAGCCCACGTATATGTGTCAGAGCTGGAGAATGAATTTTACTCCGGTGGAGGTTCGGTGTCGCAAGGGAAAGACACAGAGATTCAACGTCTCAAGGACAGCGGAGGCTGGATTGAGATTTTGGATGCAAATCGCAACGTCATTCATCATGTGGGAGACAAGCAAGATGCGTTCACCCAATACAGTGAAGCTGATCTGTATGCTGGACTGGAAAACCGAAGCGACCAGCCGTACTATTACTCCATCACTCCGTTTAAGGCAGAAGAAACGGCAACGTATGTGTTGCTGAAGATCCCGCGTGATCTGGTCAGCGTAAGGATTAATGATAATCAGTTGATTACCAATCTGAAACATCCATTATCCTTTTACATTATGATTGGCATCGGTTTGGTTTTGTTGTTGATTTTTGTATATAGCTATTGGGTCGCACGGAGAATCAAAAAACCACTCAGTATTCTCTCCTCGGGTCTTACGCAGATGATCCAGGGAAATTATAGTACACGGATGTCGATCTCGGCCGAGAGGGAGTTTGTCCAGATTGGTGAGACCTTTAACTACATGGCGGACGTCATTGAGAACACCTCTGCGGAGAAACGATACGCCGAAGAGAGCAAACAGCGACTGATTGTAGACTTATCACATGATCTGAAAACACCGATAACATCCATACAGGGATATGCTCAGGCTTTGGTGGAAGGACGTGGAGAGGACAAGGACAGGCAGCAAAGATATCTGGGATACATCTATAACAAGTCGGTTCAAGTTGCACGCATGATACAGAATATGCTGGAGCTGCTCAAGGTGGATTCGCCTGATTTTCGCATGCAGATTGAGAGAAGAGAAATTGGAGAATTCGTGCGGGAGATCATGGCAGATACCTATGGGGAAATTGAACAGAAACAGTTTGTCCTTCATGTACTTGTTCCTGATGAGGAGATCTATGCAAGGTATGATCCGGAGCTGTTATCCAGAGTCATTCAGAATCTAATCACCAATGCCTTATCTTACAACCCGCTTGGGACAGAATTGCGCGTGGAACTCATTCCGCTTCATACCCATGTGGTGATTGAAGTGGCAGATACCGGGGTGGGCATACCTCAGGAACTGTGGTCAACGATCTTTGACCCGTTTGTACGAGGAGATGAGGCGCGGACAGCGACTGGAGGCACCGGATTGGGATTATCCATCGCACAGCGAAATACGGAGAAAATGGGTGGACGGCTGATCCTTTCCCGGCGTGGGCGAGAGACCACTGTGTTTACCATTCAGATTCCAAATTAAATTAGAGAAGAACTGTCCATGTGGAGGGGAAAATTTTGTTCAAAGCAAATACGTTTGTCCGGTTCAGTATTGCACTGGCGCTGATATTGGTTAATATCTATTTATTATCACGTGTGAGCTTCATCTTTCAGCCGCTTGTCACCATGATCACGGTTATCACCGTACCAATGATGTTGTCCGTGTTCTTTTATTATCTGCTAAGGCCGCTTGTGAATTATATGGAGAAAAAGAAAATAAATCGTACGCTAAGTATTTTGCTAATCTATCTGGTTATTGCTATTCTGGGAGTATTCTTCATCATTGGCTTATGGCCATCGTTACGAGAGCAATTGGTGAACCTGGTCGATAACGCACCGAATCTAATCAATTCATTAAGTGAGCAGCTGAGAGAGCTGGAGCAAAATGGTGCTATACAAGCCTTATTCCCTGAGGGCTCAACACCTTTCTCTCAGATCACGGAGTATATTAACAAAGGATTTAACTTTGTAACGAACTATGTAAGTGGATTTTTCTCGCTTGTTTCCAGTTTTGCGATCATCCTGTTTACATTACCGATCATTCTGTTCTATATGCTGAAACAAGGTGAGAAATTTGGCCGTAAACTGGCACATATTGCTCCAAAACGTTTCCAAAATGACAGCCGGGAAGTTGTGCTTGAGATTGATCAGGCGCTGAGTGGTTTTATTGTGGGAAGAGTCTTGGTCAATCTGGCACTGGGTGTACTGATGTATATCGGTTTCCTGATCATTGGACTGCCGTACGCATTACTGCTCACGGTGATCGCGGTCATCATGAACTTTGTTCCGTTTATTGGCGCGATTGTGTCGTCCGTACCTATTGTCATCATGGGTCTCGTGGTATCGCCATCAGTTGCCATTTGGTCTCTGATTATTATTCTCGTTGCTCAGCAGATTCAGGACAACCTGGTAGCACCTTACGTATTCGGCAAAAAGCTCGATATTCACCCGCTTACGACGATTATTCTGGTCTTGGGTGCAGGGGACCTGGGTGGTATTATTGCCATCCTGATTATTATCCCGGTTTATATGATCGTTAAAATTCTTTTGGTTCGAATCTATAACATGTTCTTCAAGGACAAATGGCAGAATGCATAGAATTGAAATTATTCGAAGGAGTGGAGCACATGTCTGAAATTATCGAAAAACCATATAACGAACCTGAATATATCGCACCTCAATCTGTTCAAATGGGTACCATTCACATCTCGAACGATGTGTTATCCAAGATCGTGGGTATGGCCGCTCAATCCACAGCTGGGGTATCCTCCATGTCCGTTGGTCTGACTGAAGGCATTGCCAAGAGCATTAGCGGCAAGAGTCTGCAAAAAGGGATTGATGTGCACGTCAAAGACGATCAGGCCACCATCCAACTTCGCATCAACATTCAATATGGTAACAAGATGCATGAGGTCTGCCGTGAACTTCAACATAATGTTCAACAGGCTGTAGAACAATTAGCCGGCGTTATGGTCAATGAAATTAAAGTACAAATCGTTGGTGTATCCATGCCGGAGACGGTATAACCGAATGTAAGAGATAACGATTCTAAGTATTGAACAAATGCAAGTGATATATGGATTGGCCAAAACAGCACCTTCCCAATTAGCAGCTTAACTGGGAGGGTGCTGTTTTATGTTTGCGGTAATAGGTGGGGGCTTCGCCCATCACTTTTTTGAACATTTTGGAGAAAAGCAATTGATCCGTATAACCCACCGAGCGGGCAATATCACCAATGGTCAGACCGGGATCAAGGGTCAATTCGGCTGCCCTGCGCATCCGGTAATGGACCAGATACGATTGGATGCTGCTTCCCATCTGGTCCTTGAAGAGAGAGCACAGGTAACTGCGCTGCAAACCGACATGGGCGGCGATGGATTGAACCGTAATGGCATTGGCATAGTTCATTTCAATGAAGTCCATTACTTGTGTCACGTACGTTTCCTTCGAATAATCCTGCGTGGGTGGAAGGTGCGCTGGATTGGCCTGATCAATCAAAATGGAGAAGAATTGATATAGCAACCCAGTCATACTGATCTCCCAGCCTTTATGGGCATGACGCGAATTAATCATTCGATGCAGACAGGATCGCATCTCGTCATCCTCATTGCCCAGTTCAAAAATCGGGTGATGCTCTGACAGACAAGCCTGCTGCAAAAAGGATGGACTGTTTCTGCCTTGAAAAGCAACCCAGCTGTATTCCCAGGGGTCATCCTGATCTGCTTGGTAATGAACAACAGAATGCGGAACGATTAGAAAACCTTGACCTTTGTGCAGGGTGTACGTTTTGCCTCCCACTTCGAAGGTGCCTTTGCCATTCAAAATATAATGAATTTTGTAATAGTCTCTCATGGCAGGGCCAAAGTGGTGACCCGGTGTACAAGCCTCCGTGCCATAATGAAGGAGCTGCAGCTCCTGAAAATGATTGTTCTTGAACATATATGTAATCAAGGTTATTCACTCCTGACGATTTCGTCTCATCTTGCATTTTAACATATTTATTCGTTTAAAACATGAATGATTAAAGATCAGTATATATAGATAACAACCATTTTTCCATATGTTCAAAGTGAAATGCCATATCGTTTTGCCTGAAAAATGTCTAAGATGAAAAGGAATTCAACAAACCTTACAGGAAAGTGAGAATACCGATGCCCTATACTGCGAGTGAACAACGATATGATGAGATGAAATATGTACGTTCCGGCAAATCCGGAATCAGACTGCCGCAAATTGCGCTGGGTTTATGGCAGAACTTTGGTGGTAACCGTACATTGGATATTCAGGAAGAGATGATTTTGCGTGCCTTTGACCTCGGAATTAACCATTTTGATCTGGCGAATAACTATGGTCCACCTCCAGGTTCAGCCGAAGAGAACTTTGGTGTGATCTACCAAAAACATCTGCGTCCTTACCGGGATGAACTGTTTATTTCCTCGAAGGCAGGCTACCATATGTGGAACGGACCTTATGGAGAGTGGGGTTCCCGCAAAAACCTGATTGCGAGTCTCGATCAAAGTCTTGGCCGGATGGGACTGGACTATGTGGACATTTTCTATCATCACCGTCCAGATCCGGATACGCCATTGGAAGAAACGATGACAGCGCTGGATCATATCGTGCGGCAAGGTAAGGCGTTGTATGTGGGTTTATCCAATTATAATGCAGAACAGACACAAGAAGCGGTGACCATTCTTCGTCGTCTGGGTACACCATGTCTGGTTCATCAGCCAAACTATTCGATGCTCAATCGCTGGATTGAAGACGGTTTGCAGGACGTATTGGGTGAGCAGGGCGTAGGTTCAATTGCGTTCTGTCCACTCGGCCGCGGTCAGTTGACGAATAAGTATGTTGACAAGATCAAGGAAGAACGAGCCAATCCAACCGGCAATTTGAAAAAAGAAGCTTACACGGACGATCGGATTGCCAAGTTCGATGCGCTTCAGGCGGTTGCGGAAAGAAGAGGTCAGACGATCTCCCAATTGGCTCTGAACTGGATTTTGCGTGGGAACCGTGTAACCTCCGCCCTGATTGGTGCAAGCCGTGTGTCCCAGATTGAAGAAAACGTAGCTGCCCTTCAGGCACCGGATCTAACGACGGAAGAACTCAATGAGATTGAGAGCATTTTGGACGGCATGGGTAATTATCCTTGGTAACCGAAAATTATAGTAGAAAACGATATTGATAATATAAAAATTAAAAATAATTGGCGCCTACCTGATTATCAGGAAGGTGCCATTTTGTATATGTCATTTTCTTTATAGGAAAAGATTTATTATAATGGTTCATTAATTGACCTATGTTTATTTTTTTAAAAATGAGCCTAGTTCATAGCACCTGGTCCTAGGATTTAGGGTATAATATATAGATGCTTTACATTTGAACTACGAAGGAGAGGCTCCATTTGAACTTTGAACAGTGGATTTCGCCTGAAAGCTATAACCTGACATCCGAGATGGAGAATCATCCATCAGACCGGATTGCACTTAGATGGCTCAGCGATCAACGAGAATTGGAAGAGATCACGTATGGTGATTTGTTCAAGCAGGCGAATCGTCTTGCTGGAGGTTTGCGTGAACTTGGACTGGAGAAGGGTGATCGGGTGCTGGTCATGGTACCACGCCGTATTATTGCCTATGTCATTTACATTGCTTGTCTGAAATTGGGGATTGCCGTTATTCCTTCCTCCGAGATGTTACGGGCCAAAGATCTGGAATATCGTCTGCGTCACTCTGAGGCGCGGGCTGTTATTGTATGGTCCGAGACGACTTCGGAAGTGGAAAAGATGGACGCGGATCTGCCATCACTGGCATATCGCATCGTGGCATCACCGAATGGTGAAGTTGGCGTACCTGCTGAAGGTTGGGTCAATGTGCGTGAGTTAATGCAAGATCAACCTGAGGAGATGGCTGCGGTGGAAACTCACCGTGATGATACAGCTATTCTGGCCTATACTTCGGGCACAACAGGTAATCCCAAAGGCGTTGTACATAGCCACGGTTGGGGATATGCCCACCTGCGCATCGCTTCTTCCTTATGGTTGGATATTCAACCTTCGGATACGGTATGGGCAACAGCGGCGCCCGGATGGCAAAAATGGATCTGGAGTCCGTTCCTGTCAGTACTCGGAAGAGGCGCGACTGGCCTGGTCTACAATGGATCATTCCAGCCCAAGCGTTATCTGGAGCTGATGCAGGAACATCAAATTAATGTCCTTTGCTGTACACCAACGGAGTATCGTTTGATGGCGAAAGCCGATGATCTTGGACATTATGACCTGTCCCATCTGCGCAGTGCTGTTTCAGCGGGTGAACCGCTCAATCAGGAAGTTATTGAGATCTTCCAGCGTCACTTCGACCTCACTATTCGAGATGGATATGGGCAGACCGAGAGCACGTTGTTAATCGGCAGTCTGAAAGGTGCGCCTGTACGTATTGGTTCCATGGGTCAGTCGATTACACCTGGATTAATTGAAATTATTGACGAAGAGGGACAACCTGTTCCTGCGGGTGAAGTAGGAGATATCGCGGTGCACAAAGAGATGCCCGCTCTGTTCCGGTCCTATTATCAGGATGAGGGACGGAAGGAAGCGAGTCAGCGTGGCGATTATTTTGTAACCGGGGACCGTGCACGTAAAGATGAAGAAGGTTACTTCTGGTTTGAAGGCCGCAGTGACGATATCATCATCAGTTCGGGTTACACGATTGGACCTTTTGAAGTGGAAGAAGCACTCATGAAACACGCCAGTGTGAAGGAATGCGCGGTGGTTGCAAGTCCGGATGAAATCCGTGGCAATGTGGTGAAAGCATTTGTTGTACTGCGAGATAATTCAATGGCTTCGCCCGAACTGATGCGTGAATTGCAGCACCATGTCAAAGAAATCACAGCACCTTATAAATATCCACGCAAGATCGAATTTGTTACGGATCTGCCAAAGACAAACTCAGGCAAAATCCGCCGGATCGAGTTACGTGAACAAGAAAAACGTAATGGTTAAATGAGATCAGGTAACGAATGATTGAAAAATAATAGCATACGTAGTGAAAGAGAAGGAATCGATTCTGCAGAATCGAAAGCGTTTGTATACTACATGAAACAGGAGTGAACACAACCATGAGTCAATTTGAACAAACCTTTGAAAAGTCATTGGAACAATACGCAGAACTGGTTGTCAAAGTCGGCGTAAATATTCAAAAAGGGCAGGACTTGCTCGTTACCGCACCGATTGAAACGCTTGAATTCACACGTTTGATTGTTCAAAAAGCGTATGCAGCCGGAGCGAAGTACGTGCAAGTGGAATTCGATGATGATAACATTACCCGCAGTCGTTTTGAACATGGCTCCAATGACAGCTTTGACTACTATCCGGCCTGGAAAGGCGACATGATGGAGAAGTTCGCTGAAGCCGGCGGAGCAACATTGACGATCAAAGTACCTGACCCGGATCTGTACAATGGGATTAATTCGGACAACGTCTCCCGTGCGACTAAGGCTGCTGCTCAAGCACGTAAAGGATATTCCAAATATACACGTAATCATGAAATTAGCTGGTGTCTGATCAAAGCACCGACCAAGGCTTGGGCGAACAAAGTATTTGCCGACATCCCGGAAGAAGAACGAATCAACGTGATGTGGGAAACCATCTTTAAAATGAACCGTGTGGATGGCGGAGACGCCGTACAAAATTGGAGAGAGCATCTGGATACCCTGAATACCATGAGTGATCTCCTGAACCAAAAGAACTATAAGAGCTTGCATTACCGTGCGCCAGGTACTGACCTGAAAATTGAACTGGTTAACAATCATATCTGGGGCGGCGGTGGCAGCGAAAATAAACAAGGTGTGTACACCGTTGCCAATATGCCGACTGAAGAAGTGTTCACCATGCCTAAGCGCAGCGGAGTGAATGGGTATGTCAGCAGCACCATGCCTCTGAACCTGAATGGGCAGCTTGTAGACCAGATGAGAATCACATTTAAGGACGGACAGGTTGTAGCGTTTACGGCAGCATCTGGTGAAGAGCATCTGAAAAACCTGTTTGCTACCGATGAAGGCGCACGTTATCTTGGTGAGGTCGCACTCGTACCACATGACTCTCCGATCTCCAACCTGAATCGCATTTTCTACAATACGGGTATTGACGAGAATGCATCCTGTCATTTGGCAGTGGGAAGTGCGTACCCTTTCAACATGAAAGATGGTACAACGATGTCTAACGAAGAGTTGCTGAAGCATGAGTGCAATGTGAGTTTGACACATGTCGATTTCATGATCGGTTCCGCAGAGCTGGATATCGATGGTGAGTTAAAGGATGGCACAATCGAGCCGGTATTCCGCAAAGGCAACTGGGCATTTTAATTTAGTTATATTAGTTCGACTAATGGTTATTTACACAAACACTACGATGACAGAATAATGAACGAGAAAGTGACTTCAACTTGAAGTCACTTTCTTTGTTTCCTCATAACGGGAGTTATACAGGTCTTACAGGCACACATATCTCACACCAATGCCGATGGAGCAGTTCCCAACGATATCGTTCTATAACCGGCTTGTTGTCCATCCGATAACCACTTGTATGCAAATGGGGGATGATCACACGCCATGCCTGCTGAATATCTTCTGCCGTATGTCTCACCTTACAGATGAGATAATCTCCGCCTGATAACTCGCCAATCTCAATGTAGTCATCTTCCAGTTGTTCAGATTCGGTGATAACAATACAGGCATCATATCTACATTTCTCGGGTGGTGTGGTAGTCGGGTCATCTTGGGGGATACCGAGTAATGTAGCTGATTCATTCAGCAGTTGCTTGTTGTCTGCCCATTGTTTCAGCGTATTCATCGCTTGGGCATTGTCTGGCCCGTAGGGACCGACTTGTCGAACATAAGCGACACGATATGACGGGAGGTTTTCGATAACCATTTCCATGTGATTCTTCCTCTCTATGCGGTTTTCTCTTACATGTTGGATGCTAACATGTTATAAAAAAAATTGCATAGGTAATATTGATTCCCTGCGATGAAACTCATAGTATGCTTCAGGAGCAAGCCCTTGAAACCATTGTCGAGGCCCATCCGGACGAGGATATCAGTGAATTGGTTTTGGCTGATGCAGAATTTCAGGGAGATCGGTATTTCCGATTGGGTTATGATGCGGGGGATACACCTGCTGGCCGACTGTACATATACGCGGAGTTTGACGATGAATTTCAAATGTTGGACACATTGATTTATGAAACGTATTAAAGCCACGAAAACGTGGCTTTTTTTGCTTTGTTATTGTATTAGGTTATATATTATTCAGCGTGCATTTTGTTGAAGCTAACATATTCATTAATCGGTTTACGGTAACCGCGTGGGCGCTGTTTGGCTTCCGACTTTTTGCCGATCGTGATCATCATGACCGGTACGTAATGGTTAGGGATCTCCAAGCTTTGTTGTAGTTCTTCGGCGTCAAAGCCGATCATTGGACAGGTGTCCCAACCGCGATCCTGAGCGATTAGCATGAATTGCATGGCAGACAGGCTGGCATTGCGAATGGCATCCTCACGTTGGAAGAATCTGCCGCGAGACTCGTAGAATTCCGTGACACTTTGGGATTCCTGCTCATATTGGAACGGAGTGAGCGCGCCCAGATTTAACAAACCTTCGTTAATGGTGCGGATATGATGGTGTGCGTTGACATCGCCCAATACGATGATAACCGCAGAAGCGGTTTTTACTTTATATTGCTGGGAAGCTTCATAGACTTTCTCTTTCAGTTCCTCATCTTTAATCACAAGATAATGGGTGTGTTGCAGGTTAAAGGCAGATGGTGCAAATTTGTTAAGGGCGAACATCTCTTGCAGTTCCGAATCCGAAATCTCAATTCCTTCTTCAAAAATAACGGCCGATCTGCGGTTTTTAACCAGGTTCTCGAACTCACTCATGATGGTTTACCTCGCTTATGTATAATTTATAAACTGACTATAACACACTTAGTTACTTTATGTAAGTATTATTTTTGAATAAGACAAGATTTGCCTGCCATACGCTAGAATAAAACACAAGAGGTGATTCATGAGAGCACTCATCACAAGATTTAAGGGAGGACATGACCCGCATGAATTTCGGGTGTATGTGATCCAATCTTCGACGTTGAAACGTTTTTTCGTTGTGGAGATTATTTTGGGTTCCATCGTATACAATGTCGCACTGTATTTGTGCCATAATGCACTACTTGCTGGCGCAGGCTCTTGGGCTGGAACTGAAAGTCTGAAGAGACTGCCACTTGTCTTTAGAAGAATCGCCGGGACGTGATGAAGTGTTCAGATGAAAAATTGAAGAAGAAGAGGGCCGTTGGAGGCCCGATCTTCTACTTCAGCCTTGTTATCTATAGTCACCCTTCTTTTATCTGATCGGATAACTGACTATTATCGGGGTTCAAAATGCCTTATTTGGCACGTTCCAAATACTGTTCCAGCGTAAGTTTCTGATTGGTAATTTCACCCGCAATATATACCCCCACATAACGTACATGCCATGGCTCATAGGAGTAACCCGTCAATTTCTCTTGGTCTTTGCCATAACGAATGATGAATCCGTATTTGTGGGCATTGGCTTTCAGCCATTTGCCTTCTTTGGTGTTGCCGAAGCTTTGCTGAAGATCATAACCGGCGGAAGCGCTGGAGATATCCATTGCTAGACCCGTTTGATGTTCGCTTTGTCCTGGACGAGCACTTGTTTTGTTGGCAACAGCTTCACCTTTAATACTGGCATTGCGGTCAAAGATCGATTTCTGAGTCGCATAAGAGCGATAGCCTGACACGGCTTTGATATCAATGCCATCTTTTTTGGCAGCGGCAAATAATTTCTCAATCGCGGTTGCAGCCACTTTACGCATCTGTTTCTTCGGACTGGAGCCTGAGAAGCTAAAAGGGATATTAGGTACAACCAAATCTTGAGGTGTATAAGTCGAAGGCAGATTTCTCTTTTTATTAACAAGTACAACGGTACTGGACACATTGGTCACGGTTGCCACATTTTTGATGGTTTTGATCGTACGTCCAGGTGCATTATCATGCAGAAACTGAGTAAAGCTGGAGCTTGCAGCAGACGCGACGGGATTCAGGCTTGGAGTGATGGGAAGCGTAGTAAAAGCAGAACCTGCTACAACAGAACCTATGAGAATGGTTGAGATGATGGATTTACGAGTAAAAGGTTTCATGATGTGTGTTCCTCCTCGGAATATATGAATCTATATACCGAGTATACTAGAGGATTATATCCATAAGTTCTCCAATTGTTTCCGAGTTGTAAACAAAGTTTGCTAGAGTCTTCTTTTGCAACTCTTGTATAGGCAGTATACATGAAAAAGCCGTTGCATTAGATGCAACGGCTTGTATTGTGAAGTGAAGAGAGATAATGCTAGATTTCTGCAATTATGCTGGAGACTGTGTTACAACATGCAGGCGTCAGATCCACCAGAGCTTCCGACAGCTACGGCACGGGTATCGCGCACACGAACATTGCCGCTGAGTACCCCGGAATCACTGCTTAATTTGAAAGAAGGATAATTTTCTTCCGTATCCAGCTTCATGTGTTGTTCGAGGTTTAGCTGTTGCTTCGGATCAACATAGAACGGAACCAGATTGGTTTCAATCTGAGCGTCAAGAGCCGCGAGTTCATCTACAATGATGATCGCAATAACTCCGTTACATCCGCAGCCTTCTAGATCATAAATTACTTTGAAGTAACCAGGTTGGTCATTCAGGCTTTCTGTCAGACGTTTTGCAGCCAAATCTGTAATTTGAATATACATATGGATACACTCCTTTATATGTGGTCGTGGTAGTAAGTGGTAAAAGATTTCATTCAGCTTCTATTCTCATTATACCACTTTGTCAATAATCAAAGCATTTATTTTCTTGACTGATCAGTCTGGAAAAGGTATTCTTTATTTAATGAATAGGGAGGTGAGGTCTGAAATTGGGAAGAGCCAAGGAATTTGACACGGAGACCGTTCTAAGAAAAGCAACGTCTGTATTTGGAGCGTACGGTTATGAAGGTACATCTTTGAACTTACTGCTGAGTGAACTTGGCATTGCGCGGCAAAGCCTGTATGACACATACGGAACGAAACATGATTTATTTGTCTCTGCGCTTAAATTCTATATTCAGGAGAAGACAGAAGCAGGGATCAGACTATTAAATGAATGCACAAGTGTGAGGCAAGGCGTGACACAGTTGTTCAACGAAGTGATTAACGTGCTCACAGACGATGAACGTCGTAATGAATGTTTCATCATTAATAGCGCGGTTGAACAGGCACCACAAAATCACGAAATCGCAGCCTTTATTCAAGCCACCAACCAACAAATGGAAGATGTTTTTCATACGGCGTTGTTACGAGGACAGAGGAATGGCGAATTGAAGCACGCAGAGGAAGATTTGCCTGGGCTTGCCCGTTTTCTGAATTATTCCCGACTCTCATTAACCTTTACGGCGAAGAGCGGTGCAAGTGCAGAAGCGCTGCGAGATTTTGTACAGATGACCCTAAGGGCTATGGATTAACGATTTACATGATTGGAGCATGAATTCGTAATGATTTTTGAAAATGAACGCGTAGCGCGTTTATTTTTTAATTATTATAGACTGAACAGTCTGGAAAAAAGATAAAAAAACTGAAGGAGGAAATAAGGATGGTACCATCTCAGCAGTTGGAAGCAGGCAATAGTATACCGCATCAGATCATGCACGGATTTACTCAATTGTTACTGGAAGGAAAACTGGAACAGTGGTTGGAGCTTTATACATCTGAAGCTATCTTCGAATTCCCATATGCACCCGCTGGATATCCTCAGAAACTGGAAGGCAAAGCCGAAATTACGACTCATATTCATAATCTGCTGGGGATGATTGAAATTCAGCATTTTTCTGAACCGGTAATCTTGGTCGATTCCACGAAACAACAGTTTGCGGCTGAATTTACTTGTCAAGGGCGTTCATTAGTGACAGGCAAGCCATACAACCAAACTTACATCTCTGTGGTGAGCCACCAGAATGGAAAAATTACACATTATAAAGACTATTGGAATCCGATGATCATACTGGAATCGGACTTAGGAGGAAGCAAGCATGATCAATGGTAAACCGTTGACACTTATTACAGGAGCTAATGGCAAGACAGGAAGCCGTGTTGCGGAGATGCTTCAAAGGCAACAATATCCGGTACGTTTGGCAGGAAGAACAAAACCTTCTCTATCTGATTCTGGTGACAACTATGTGTATTTTGATTGGTATGATTCCACGACCTATGCTCCGGCGCTGAAAAATGTGAATCACGTATACCTTGTTGTGCCAGTATTGGATATGAACCCGGAAAACGTCATGATTCCGTTCATCAAGGAAGCATTGTGGAGCGGCGTTAAGCGATTTGTGTTACTTGGCAGTGCTTCAGTTAATGAAGATGGTCCTATATTTGGCGAAGTACATCAGTATTTAAAAGCGCATGCACCCGAGTGGGCTGTACTCCAACCATCTTATTTTATGGAGAACTTCACAGAGGGACCGCATCGGGAGACGATGAAGCAACTCGGTAAAATATACAGTGCTGCGGGTGAGGGCAGAATCGGTTTTGTCAGCGCAGATGATATTGCAGCGGTTGCCTTCCGAGCCCTGACAGATGTTATTCCTCATAATACAGAGCATATGATTACTGGGCCAGAGACATTGTCCTATGGGCAGGTTGCCAACATCGTAAGTCGTCTACTGGACCGCTCCATCCAGCATGAATCTTTGTCCGACGATGAATTGAAGAGTAGCATGATTCAAGCCGGGATGCCAGAAGACTATGCAACAGCTCTGGCAGGGTTGGATATTGCCATACGTGAAGAAGGCCGAGAAGATCAAGTAACGGATACCGTGCTGAAATTGACGGGGAATAGCCCGATTTCATTGGAGCAATTTGTTCAAAATCATATGGAAGTATGGAAATAATGGAAGAATCATAATGTATTGAATGAGAAGACGGTGCCTAGTGCCCGTCTTTTTGCATATTTACCAGCATGTTGACATGGTTGATTGGAATACGGATCTCTGCCTGACCATAGGCACTACGGAAAGCAGTGATTATACGAACACACTTTTGGGGAAATAGATGAGAATGAATGTTAGATAAAGGGGCGAAGAGAGCGGATGATTCAGTTCGAAAATGTATCAAAACAATATCCTGATGGAACTACAGCTTTGCGTCAGGTTAACCTCAACATTAACAAGGGAGAACTGTTTGTCATGATTGGCCCGAGTGGATGTGGCAAAACCACCATGCTTAAAATGATCAACCGTCTAATTGAGCGAACAGATGGAACAGTGCTCATTAATGGGCGCTCAATTGATGAATACAACATTCACGAATTGCGCTGGAATATTGGATATGTGCTGCAACAGATTGCACTATTCCCGCATATGACGATTGCCGAAAATATTGCGGTTGTTCCTGAACTGCGAAAATGGAAGTCGGATCAAATCAAGAAGCGCGTACATGCGCTGCTGGATATGGTTGGATTGCACGGAGATACGTACAGTGAGCGCAAACCTGCCGAATTATCAGGTGGACAGCAGCAACGAATTGGTGTGTTGCGTGCACTCGCTGCCGATCCCGAGATTGTATTGATGGATGAACCGTTCAGTGCACTCGATCCGATGAGCCGGGAGAAATTGCAGGACGATATACTGGATATCCAGCGGCAGATGAAGAAAACAATTGTGTTTGTCACCCATGATATTCAGGAAGCGATGAAGCTGGGCGATCGCATCTGCATTATGAAGGATGGAGAAGTATTGCAGGTAGGTACACCGGAAGAGCTGATCCTGCAACCAGCGAATGACTTCGTACGTGACTTTGTCGGCAGTCCTGATGCAGACACGAGTTCACCATCCGTATTTGATCTTGAATCCATCATGTCACCACTCTCACCTGGTCATGTGCCCAAATCTGCTAAAACTGCTGTTCCTGTATCAACTACGCTACCGGAGTTGGTTGAGATTATGAGTTCTCACGACCATTTGCTGGTTGAACATAACCGACAGATTATTGGCGAGATCAATCGGGCCGATCTGATGAAATACTGGTCTGTTCAGTTACAGGAACGAGGTGAGGGACATGAGTAGATTTACGGAGGTGTTCAGCGAACGTAAAGGCCAGTTATTGTCTGCTCTCCTGGAACATATTCAGATCTCATTTATCGCATTGTTCTTTGCTGTCCTCATCGCTATTCCACTTGGTATATACCTGACACGCAAACCAAGAGTGGCTGAACCGATTATCGGGGTTACGGCTGTGTTGCAGACGATTCCATCCCTGGCGCTTCTCGGATTACTCATCCCGTTATTCGGCATAGGAACACTTCCTGCAATTATTGCACTGGTTGTATATGCGCTGCTTCCTGTACTCCGCAACACGTACACAGGCATATCCGAAGTCGATCCCTCCATGGTCGAAGCGGCGAATGCGATGGGCATGAATAGTTGGCAGCGTCTGATCAAAGTGGAACTGCCACTGGCGATGCCTGTCATTATGGCCGGGATTCGGACCGCTATGGTCCTGATTGTAGGAACGGCAACACTTGCTGCCTTGATCGGCGCAGGAGGTTTAGGTGCATTGATCTTGCTGGGCATTGATCGGAATGATACGGCACTGATCATCCTTGGAGCCATTCCAGCCGCCTTGCTGGCGATTTTATTTGATGTACTATTACGTCAGTTCCAGCGGTTATCCTTCAAAAAAACACTGGTTACCCTTGGTTCGCTCGCAATAATCGCGATACTTGTAATCACAATTCCCTTCTTGGCACGTGGAGGGCAGAAGGATCTCGTGATTGCTGGCAAACTGGGAGCTGAACCGGAGATTCTGATTAACATGTACAAATTGCTCATCGAAAAAGAGACGGACCTGACTGTTGAACTAAAACCCGGATTAGGCAAAACGCCATTCCTTTTCAATGCACTCAACTCAGGTGATATCGACATCTATCCCGAATTCACCGGGACAGCGATCTCCGAATTCATGAAGGAAACAGCAGTTAGCACCGATCGGACAGAGGTGTACGAACAGGCAAGAGAAGGAATGCTGAGCCAGTTTAACATGGTGCTATTGAAACCTATGGATTATAACAATACGTATACGTTGGCCGTCCCACAGCACATCGCAGATCAATACAATCTCAAGACCATTTCGGATCTCAAACCGGTGGAACAGCAAATAAAGGCAGGATTCACGCTTGAATTCTCCGATCGGGAAGACGGTTATCTTGGCATTCAGAAGAAGTATGGAATTGAATTCCCGAACGTTGCAACCATGGAACCGAAGCTTCGCTATGGAGCTGTTCAACGTGGCGATATCAACCTCGTAGATGCTTACTCCACCGATAGTGAGTTGAGACAATATGAACTCGTTGTGTTGGATGATGATCAGGAATTGTTCCCGCCGTATCAAGGTGCGCCGATGCTTCGTCAAGAAACGGCAGATCAATATCCACAACTGGTTGAGGTGCTGAATCAGCTTGCTGGCAAAATTACGGATGACGAGATGCGTCAGATGAACTATGACGTGAATGTAGATGGAGCGAATCCTGAGCAAGTGGCTGCAGAGTACCTTAAACAGGCTGGATTACTGTAACTTTAGGCGTCTCTACAATAGATGTATCCAGAGGATGAGGAGGAACCGTGATGACACAAGAAACCTATGACTTGATTGCGATTGGCACAGGAAGCGCTGCAAGCTCTGTAATCACCCGTTGCGCTGAAGCTGGTTGGAAAATCGCTGTAATTGATGAACGTGAGTTCGGAGGAACCTGTGCGCTGCGTGGCTGTGATCCCAAGAAAGTGCTGGCTGGAGCGGCTGAGCTGATGGACTGGAATGAACGGATGCAAGGGAAAGGAATTCAGGGACAGGCGACCATCAACTGGTCTGAACTTATGGCCTTTAAGCGAACCTTTACCGAGAACATACCCAGAGCAAGTGAAGATCAATTCAAGCAGGCAGGAATGGAAACGTTCCATGGTAAAGCTTCATTTGTCGATGAAGACCATATTCAAGTTGGAGAAGAGATCCTTCATGGCAAACACATCCTGATAGCAACCGGTGCAAGACCTGTGCCACTTGAAATTGAGGGCTCAGAGCATCTGATATATAGTGATGACTTTCTGGATCTGGAACAGCTGCCGAGTCGATTAGTGCTGGTAGGCGGTGGATATATTGCATTTGAATTTGCACATATTGCGGCCAGAGCCGGGACGGAGGTCCATATCCTGCATCGGAGTGAACAGCCGCTGAATTCATTTGATGCAGAGCTGGTAGAAGCTTTGTTGCAAAAATCAAAAGAGATTGGCATCCATGTTCACTTGAACGCGGAGGTGAAGTCCATACGGCAAGAGGGGAACACCTATGTTGTTCATGGTACACGCAATGGTGCGGATCACCAGTGGCAATGCGGACTTGTCGTTCATGGAGCCGGGCGTGTTCCTAATTTGGATGGGTTGGAATTGGAGAAAGCCAACGTCAGCTACAGCAAAAAGGGGATTACAGTGAATGAGTACTTGCAAAGTGAAAGTAATCCCAGAGTGTATGCTGCTGGTGATGTAACTGACACCCGAGGGTTGCCTTTAACCCCGTTGGCAGGTCAGGAATCCCGGGCTGTATCGTTCAATTTGTTAGAGGGGAATCAACACAAACCCAATTATAAAGTGATGCCTTCCATTGTGTTTACTGTCCCTGCGCTTGGTGCTGTAGGCATGAGCACGGATCAAGCCAAAAAAGAGGGCTACGAGGTGCAGGTAAATGATATGTCGAAATGGTATACTTACAAGAGAACTCATGAAAAATTTGCCATGGCCAAAGTGGTAATCGATAAGTCAACCGGTCGCATTCTGGGTGCGCATGTACTCGGAAGCAAAACAGAAGAATTGATTAACCTTTTTGCAATGGCGATTCAGTTCGATCTGACCATCGATCAGTTAAACACCATGAATTTTGCATATCCTACTGCTGCATCGGACTTGGGTTCTCTAATGTAGAAGTGATGATTAACGCCCCTTGGGACAGAAGGAAGGATGGAAATAACGATGTCATCGGATTTTATAGGACTTCTTGAAGGCAAGTGGACGAAGGAACCCGTTACTGCACGGATGGATGGGGATCGTTTCGTTGTGGAAGCTCAGGAAGGCAGTGACTTCTGGGAGAAAACATTCTATGGGTTCTGTCATCGGGATGGACACGCCATACTTGCTCCATGGGACGGAACGGAAGCGATTGAGGTATCGTTTGATCTAAGCTCATTCACCGAGTTATATGATCAGGCGGGATTAATGTTATGGTATGGAGAAGACCAATGGATCAAGGCCGGAGTTGAGGTCAATGATGGCGTGGCACATGTTGGAGCCGTCGTGACGGATACGTATTCGGACTGGTCGCTCTCTCCTGTACCAGAGTGGGGTGGACGAATTGTAACAATCAGAGCCTCCTACAGTAACGAGGCCGTTGTCATTCGTGCTCGCACAGATGAGCATCCTTGGCGTACGATTCGGGTTGCACGGTTTGCCCATCCAACGGACAAACACGCAGGCCCATTTCTGTGTGCACCGAAGCGTGCGGGATTCGAGGTAGCTTTTACCAAGTGGAGATCCACGACACCCGATGAGGACTTACACACAGATCCACCGATTACAGATTAAATCAACTTGTGATGCACGATAAAAGATAAACAATGAAACATGAATAACAATATCCGGCTTTGAAAGCAAGGAACACAAATAAGCAAGCCTTCCATTAATGGAGGACTTGCTTATTTTCGTGTATACATTTTGGACCATGGAGAGTGCTCCGAGTACTCATTTTATCATTTACCGGTGACACAAGTTTTTTTGCATGTACAACGAGAGTCCTTGCAAACTTTTTGAGTTTAACGTTTATTTACTCGTGTCCGTATCCGGGGACTTGGGGTTGGTCTCTTTTTCACCCTCATCCTCATTGGACTTATTGAATTCACGCATACGCTCCTCATAATCATCCAGGAACCATAATGGGTCCATGCTGTCTTCCTCACCGTTATAATTGATTACGATTTCTTCGCCAGCCTTGATGTCTGTATACGCGTAGAAGTCAAAGGTGTGGTTATCAAAATTGATATCATACGTAGCGTTAGGTTCATAGGAGTGGTTGATCAAACTGCCGTAACCGAGCAGAATGGCGGTATGATTCGCCCCATATTCGAACACGTAATCTTCCAGGATCGTTTTTTCGACATGCTCATGATCTTCATTCGGATAAGGCACGACGGGTGCCTGATGGATAAGCGTTCCTTTGGCAATATCAACGGTAGCAAATACTCCGCGGTTAAACTCACCACCATCACCCAACTTGGATTGTTTCACTTCAATCATATTGTTCACCTGATGCTCTTTGAAGAGCTCCGTTCTATATAGTAGTAATTCGTTAAGGCAAAATTTTAACCCATACTTTCACATAAGGCAAATTTCAGACAAAAAGGTGCAATATTTTTGAATATGGCGTTGAGTTGTGCAGGATATAACGCTTATAATATACAAAGAATTAAGTCTATATAGAAAAGGTGTCATGAATGAGCATATTAAATGTAGAAAAATTAAGTCACGGTTTTGGTGACCGTGCTATCTTTAACGACGTATCATTCCGCCTGTTGAAGGGCGAACATATTGGTCTGATCGGTGCTAATGGTGAAGGTAAATCCACCTTCATGAACATTATTACAGGGAAACTTCAGCCGGATGAAGGCAAAGTGGAGTGGTCCAAACGGATGCGTGTAGGTTACCTGGACCAGCATGCTGTATTGAACAAAGGCCAATCCATCCGTGACGTGCTTCGCGGCGCGTTCCAGTATTTGTTCGACATGGAACAGGAAATGAATGATATGTATGGCAAAATGGGCGATGTGACTCCCGAGGAGCTTGAACAACTTCTTGAAGACGTGGGCACGATCCAGGATACACTGACTAACCAGGATTTCTACATGATCGACGCCAAAGTGGATGAAACTGCACGTGGTCTGGGTCTGACGGATATCGGATTGGACAAGGACGTCAATGACCTGAGTGGTGGACAGCGTACCAAAGTACTGCTTGCCAAGCTGCTGCTGGAAAAACCCGATATTTTGCTGCTCGATGAGCCGACGAACTATCTGGACGAGTTGCATATTGAATGGCTAAAACGTTATTTGCAGGAATATGAGAATGCTTTTATTCTGATCTCTCATGATATTCCGTTCCTGAACAGTGTCATCAACTTGATCTACCACATGGAGAATCAGGATCTGACCCGTTATGTGGGTGACTATGATCATTTCCAGGAAGTGTATGAGATGAGAAAACAGCAATTGGAGTCGGCGTACAAACGCCAACAACAAGAGATTGCTGACCTCAAGGACTTTGTAGCCCGGAACAAAGCAAGTGTGGCAACTCGTAACATGGCAATGTCCAGACAGAAGAAACTCGACAAGATGGAAGTCATTGAGATTGCCAAGGAAAAACCGAAACCACAGTTCAATTTCCGTGATGCAAGAACGTCGGGCAAGCTCATTTTCGAAACCAAAGGTCTTGTGATTGGTTATAATGAACCGTTGTCCAGACCATTGGATCTGCGTATGGAGCGGGGACAAAAGATCGCCCTCGTTGGTGCAAACGGAATCGGTAAAACAACCCTGATGCGCAGTATTCTGGGTGAAATTCAGGCTCTGGAAGGAACCGTTCAACGCGGTGAACATCTGGAGATTGGTTATTTCCAGCAAGAGATGAAGGATGCGAACTATAATACCTGTATTGAAGAGATCTGGCAGGAGTTCCCTTCGTATACCCAATTCGAAGTGCGTGCTGCACTTGCAAAATGTGGTTTGACTACAAAACACATTGAGAGCAAGGTAGCTGTACTCAGTGGTGGCGAAAAAGCCAAAGTGCGTCTTTGTAAATTGATCAATAACGAAACCAACCTGCTTGTACTCGATGAGCCGACGAACCATCTGGATGTAGATGCCAAGGAAGAGTTGAAACGTGCGCTCAAGGCTTACAAAGGCAGTATTCTTCTGATCTCCCATGAACCGGAATTCTACCGTGATGTAGTTACGGAGACGTGGAACTGTGAGTCATGGACAACGAAAGTATTCTAAAATAGAGGTTGTTCAAAAGTCACGCACTAATAATACGAGAGAGCTTGCGAACAAGCTCGAACGGTGAGAAAAGGCGCGAATTTTGCTTGCATAGCAGGCGGAACTCGCGCCTTTTTTGCGTAGTTATAACGAAAATTGTTTGCGCCCAATTCACAGTTGACAGCTTGAATATGGCAATAATATAATTCAGGAAAGCGATTACATTTTCGTGATAGAAACCTGTTTCACTGCATAGGGGCAAGGACGAGACGGTATTCCGTATGGGTATCATTGCACTTAGAAGGGAGGACAGGTCTTTTTTTTGCACTTCAATGAAACCGGTTTCATTAAAATAAGGAGGTGGACTAGACTCTCTATACTGACCGTTGGCTGCTGAGGATAGGCTGCTGAACAACACCGCGCTCTCAAGAACCATGCTTTCATCTTTCATGCCAAAGGAGAGAATGAACATTGGATAAACTCAGGAAACCCATGATATTCATGTTATCTGCAACACTTGCGCTGTCTTCCGGACCGTTGATGCTGCCGAGTAAGGCGTATGCCGATCTGAGCAGTATACCCGTCACGTTGTTGCAGGACGATTTTTCGGATGGGAATTACACGGAATCACCTGCGTGGAACGTAAGTTCAGGCAACTGGGAAGTGATTGTTGACCCCACAGATGCGTCCAACTTCACGCTTTTCCAGAGCGATACCAATGAAGGCATCATCTCTACTGGAGACTCCATGTCGGACATGACCGTGTCCATACGCTTCTATACGGGAGCCGGTCAGGGGTATCCGGGAATATTGCCGCGGTTTCAGGATAAGAGCAACTTTTACTATTTTCAAATGCAGGTTCCCAATAATAAACTCATTTTCTCCAAACGGGTGAACGGATCAGATACAACGTTGAAAACGGTGGACTATGCATTTGCCAAAAATACATGGTACACCCTAAAAGTGGTGTTATCCGGTACCACCATTCGCGGGTATATCGCGGAAAACGGCTCCGATCGGTTGGTATTCGATCTGGTTGATCCTACATACGGGTCAGGTACCGTGGGCATTCGGAATAAGTGGCAATCGGTACATGCAGATGACGTGACCATTGCCGAGCGACCGCCGGAGAACGATATTCAGCTTTCCATTGCCGAGCAGACGGCGTCTTCGGTTTCCTTGCAATGGTCTGAATTCGAGGGTGCATCAGGCTATCGCCTGTACCGTTCCTCTACGCCTGAAGGCGGTTATTCTCTAGTAACCAACACCGGAACATTGGGGCACACGGATGAAGGATTAAGCGGGGATACGGTCTACTATTACAAGCTCGCCTATGAATACGGAGGATTAACTGAATCATTATGGACTGCGCCGCTGGAAGTTCGGACGACTGCGGCGGCACCACAGGCTCCGGCTGAATTAAAGGCCCTAGCACTTAACGCGACCAGCGTCCAGTTGTCTTGGCCCGCTGTGGATAAGGTGACTGGTTATCGCGTGGTTCGAGCCGAAGCTGGCAGTGAGCAATACGAGCAGATCTACGAAGGGAAGGGGCTTACATTCACGGATAAGGCACTAGAGCCGGGCAAGAGCTATGGCTATCGCGTAACGGCTTTTAACGCAGCCGGGGAGTCAGCATTCACCGTTGCAGAAGCCACTACGTACTCCATCGACTCTCCTGAAGAGTTTGCTGCCACAGCTGTGACGGATACATCAATCTCTCTGGGGTGGAATGCCCTTAACGGATCTGATGTAACGTATACGCTCTCCAGGTCTACCAGTGCTACGGGGACGTATCAGCAGGTCTATAGTGGCAACGAAAGCACATTTAATGATAGTGGTCTGACGATGGGCACAGGATATTTTTACACCATTCAGGCGACCGTTGACGGCGTAACTTCTCCAGCATCCGCACCGTTGGGTGTTGCCACACTTCGCACAAGCATCACACCAGGACAATTGTGGCCAGATCTGGAAGGTAAACCGATCGATGCGCATGGAGCTGGTTTTTTCTACGATGAACAGACGGAGACCTATTACTGGTATGGTGAATATCATAAGGGCGGCTGGCCAGCGGTTGGTGTGCGTGTGTATTCATCCAAGGATCTGATGAACTGGACGGACCGAGGCATGGCGCTAACAACACTGCAATCCATGGATGATTTTGACAATGACCCGTTAATCTCCAAATTGTATGCGGGTCGTGAGGACCGCGTGGATATCTGGGCAGATATTCGCAAAGGACGGATCATTGAACGACCAAAGGTCATCTACAACGACAAAACGAAGAAATACGTGATGTGGGCCCACATGGACGGCGACAAGGACCCCTATAACGATAATGCGAACTACGGTAAGGCGAGAGCCGGTTATGCGATCAGCGACTCTCCAACTGGACCTTTTGTATATCAGAAGAGTTACCGGATGGACAGAGCCCCGGAAGGGGAGAAAGATTACTTTCCAAGTGATAAGGGTATGGCACGTGACATGACGTTGTTCAAGGATGATGATGGCACCGGTTATCTGATCTACTCCAGCGAAGAAAACCTGACGCTTTATATCTCCAAACTGAATGAAGACTACAGTGACGTAACAGGGTGGCATAAGGAAGGACGAACGGATGACAAAGGCAATCCGGTACGTGATTCCACCTATCAGGCTGAGTACGGCGTAGATTACGTGCGTGTGTTCCCTGGAGGGCAACGTGAAGCACCGGCGATGTTTAAGTATCAGGGAAAATATTATATTTTGACTTCCGGAGCTTCCGGCTGGGCCCCTAACGAAAACAAAGTGACGGTGGCGGATAACATTTTTGGCCCGTGGTCAACACAGACCAATCCGTTTGTGCGAACGTTGCCGAGTGATCCCGATCCAGGCAAGGCATTTGGCACACAGACGACATCCGTCATTCCGGTCGATCCGGAAAAAGGCAAGTTCATATACGTGGGGGATACGTGGAATGGTGGCAATTTCTCAAATGATGCTGCAAAATACGTGTTCTTGCCCATTGAGTTTGGAATAGGCTCGGATATCGCGATCAAGTGGTATAACAGCTGGACACCTGATCTGCTGAATTCGATGGGCAAGGTGGATATCGCTGATCCCTTGCCAGAAACCGTGGCGCTTGGCAAAGTACCATCCTTGCCAACAACATTGAATGTACGCGACGGTGATGAACTGGTGTCAACGCCAGCCGTATGGACCATTGACAACCGGGCGATGACGGCAGAAGATTTTGCTAAGCCAGGACCGCTTACGTTGCAGGTAACGACACCGGAATATAACAACAAAAAGCAGGCGGTTCGTGTAAACGTCATTCCAGAGAATGCACTATATTTTGTGAATAGTGGAGGTTACGAAACGGCTGATTACAATCTTATGGGTACCTATATGAAAGGAACACTTGCCAACCCGGGAACGGCGGATCAGATGTACGCTCCGGCAGAGGGTAGAGATTGGGGATATACCAGCGCAGATGCACTTGCATCCGGTTCGAATGGCGGGGATATATTCTCGACCGTACGTTATCTGAACGGTGGCAATGTCAGCAACTCCCCTAAAGGCACGGACTTAACCTATAGATTTGATGTGCCAAACGGGACATACGATGTGTACGCCGGATTCAACGATCCGTGGACCAATGCATCGCGTAGAGCGAATTTTATGATCAATGGCACGAATACCGGTGCAGTTACTTTTACGCCTGCCAGCGTTAGAGCCCACAAAGGCATCAGCGTGTCGGACAACAAGCTGGAATTGACCGTGCGTAATACGGCATCGCAGGACCCGATGATTAGTTGGATTATGATCGTTAAACCCGACGCCGTACCTCCTACAACTGATAGTGCTGGCCTTCATGCTGAGGCGTTCGATTCAACGAGCGCAACGCTTCAGTGGGATGCTCATCTTGGTGCAGCAAGCTACAAGCTCTACCGCTCAGATCGTGAGCAAGGTGAGTACAAGGTGGTCTATAACGGCAATGGACGGGAGTACACGGACAGTGAACTGAACCCCGGCACGGAATATTATTACAAAGTGGAAGCTTTGGATGCGACGGGGCAATCCTTGAGAGGTGTATCTTCCGCTTATCAAGTGCACACGGCTCAGCAGAGCGCTGCCGGTGTAGCTACAGGCATTACGGCACTGGAACAGCCTTCCGCAGATGCAAAAAAACTGAAGTTACCATCCGTGCCACAAGGTTTCACGGTGAAGATCGCTTCCAGTTCGGTACCGACTGTCATTCAAACCGATGGAACGATTGTCCCACCATCGAAGGAAACAACAGTAACATTGGAGTTGGAAATTACTCGAACGTCTGACGACAGTAGAGCCCTGACTGTACCGTTGACGGTGAAGGTGCTTGCATCTGTTCCTTCCCCTGGAGGTACGGACCCTGGTTCGGGCAGTAATCCAGGCGGCAATTCCGGTGGGAATTCAGGAAATGGTTCTGGTTCAGGCAACAATGGCGGACAATCAGGAAGTGGGAGCCCAAGTGCAGAGAATGCTGTACCACAACCTAAACCGGAGAAAGACCGTTCCGTTCTGGAATTGCAAGGACAGTCTGACCAGAAGGGTGTAGTGCAGTCCAACGTGGATGCTTCAACGATTAAAGAGGCTTTTCAAGTTGCCCCCTCAACAGATACGGGTCAGCGCTTGGTCGAACTCCGGCTGAAGCCGGTTTCGGGAGCAACTGCATATGAAGTATCTCTGCCTGCCTCCGTGTTAACAGATCAGGGTGAGTCACATGTGTTCAATATGGTTACAGAGCTGGGGATGTTGGAGCTTCCTGCGACACTATTAACGAAGGATGTCGTTGGTGATGGGGTTGCATCAATCCGATTGGTCAGAACGGAGTTACCAAAAACAGTCGCAGATCAGCTTGGCACGCAATATGGAGTCCAGCTTGAACTTCAACTGGATGGTCAACCATGGCCATCGGAAAGCGAGTTAATACTTCGTCTGCCTTACCAATCATCACAAAATGCTCAGCAGGATCGGATTGTAGCATTTGCCATTGGTGCGAACGGTGTCGCAAGTCCATTGCCGCAAAGTTACTATGATCCAAATAGCGGGCAGCTTGTATTTTCCTTAACACCACTCACACTCACAGGAAATTTTGCTGTTGTTTCTGTGGAGCAGGCATTTGCAGATCTTGCAGAAGTGCAGTGGGCCAAGAAAGCGATGGAAGCATTGGCTGTCCGAGGTGTAATTGATGCAGAGGCACGTGGTGATTTCACGGAGTTGCATCCAAAACAGGAGATGTCCCGAGGCCAATACATGCAGTGGTTGATGACTGCGCTGGGTTTGAATGTTTCTTCCGGGAATGCGTTCACTGATGTAAACGAAAAGGCTCCATATTACGAAGCAGTTACAGCTGCGCGTTCGCTAGGTATCACCAGTGGTACCGGTGACGGGCGCTTCTTGCCAGAGTCGACGATCACTCGTCAGGAGATGATGACATTGACTGTTCGCGCACTTGCAGCGGCTGGACTGGTTGATTCCGAGAAGGCTGGAACAGATAACCTTACTCGTTTCCGTGATGCTTCCGAGATTCGTTCTTATGCCCGGGATAGTGTGGCATTGCTTGTGGATCTGGGCATCGCCCACGGGTACAACGGTGAGGTGAAACCACTTGCCGAAGCGACCCGAGCCGAATCGGCTACGTTGTTATATGCAATGATGAGCAAACTGCTATGGAAGAAATGAGGGTACATCCGAATCGTAGCGTGTGAGAAAGAAGGCTTACTTTGACCTGAAACCAGGTTGGAGTAAGCCTTCTTAATTGTACGCCAGCCATGGGCGAGAAGTAATTCACTCAACGAACATGTAGCTTGGTGTAGTTTTACAGTTGTTATCTGTGACTTGGATGAATATTATCTGTAATGTCTGCGAATTGTTAATTGTAATGTTTGCCGATTTGGTATGCTTGCTCCAGCAAGCTTTCGATATGTTCTTTGGATTCTGAAATGGTTTCATAGAGGAATTCAACTCGGGATTCCTGCATTCTTGCATAGCCTGCGATTCCGTTATTCAGATAATTGGAAATCATGTTGTAATAGTCGTATTTATGAAATGAAGCCTCCGTCCCCCCAGCTAGTGCAATCCACAGTGCCTTTTTGGAGTTTGCCTTGTTCAGAAGTCCCATGTTCCATACCTTGTCCAGATACGCTTTGAGCATGGAGGGAACGTTGTACCACCAGATCGGGAAAACAAATACAATGGCATCAGCCGCCAGCACACGATCCAGCTCTTTGCGAATCACAGGGGCATGCTGTTTATCGGGATTTTGCCAGTCTCGCTCATCTTCTACGCCATATAATGGATCGAATCCGTCATGATATAGATCGAGGATATCGATTTCATGGGAATTCTCCTGCATACCTTCTATAAAACGATTCATCACGGCAAATGTTAGGGAATCTTGTCTTGGGTGAGTAACGACCAGTTTAACTTTCATGTAGGAGTAACCATCCTTTTTTCTTTTTTATTTTGGTTAAACATTCTGACCAATGTTATTATAAGATTCATGACATCTTTTTGAGAAGTACGCACCTGAGAGTGCTGTAGATACCTTCGAGTTCTTCGGTTACTTTTAATAACGGGATACATATATGTGAATTATGGGGGAGTACACGTGGAACATGAAATGAAAAAATATGAGAGTGGTGTGCAGGCGATGCTGGAACTGGTCGGTGGAAAATGGAGGATTCTTATTCTGCATCAGCTGATATCAGGTAAAAAACGAACAAGCGAACTTCGCAGAGCCATTCCCGGCATTACCCAGAAGGTGTTAACTCAGCAGTTGCGTGAACTGGAAAAAAATGAAATCATCCATCGAATTATTCATCCCGAGATTCCGCCCAAAGTAGAGTATGAGCTGACAGAGTACGGCTTGACACTACAGGACATCATTGACCGCATATGTCTGTGGGGGGAGAACCATTTGGACAGAGTATACGGAGATAAAAGCAGAGTGCTGGGAGATCATTTTAGTGACTATATTCCACTTTCAACTTCAACTTGAGCAGGCCGTCAAATTAAAAATAAAACAAAACCGTCCTTGATTTGAAAAGGAGGGCTTTTGTTGCTTTTTGTCCTTTATCAGCGAAACTGATAAATGCTATAAAATCATTGAAATTGACCCTCAACACCCGGTGTGTTAGGTTTTAGAGAGAAGAAATTAAATTAATGTGATGATTTTAGTCGGAATTAAAATCGAAGCAATGCGCGAGGTGGCAAACAGTGGAACTTCAAGTGACAAACAGCCCTTTTAATCAAGAACAAGTTGAACTGCTTAATCGTCTTATTCCCACGTTGACCGATGGACAACGGACTTGGTTGAGCGGATATATTGCAGCCATTCAGGCAAGCGCAACAATAGCGGCTCCAGCTAACCTTGTGCAGGTTGCACCAACTACAGGTACTGCACCAGTCAGTGCTCCGCCAGTATCCCGGGAAGTTACCGTGCTCTTCGGTTCACAAACGGGTAATTCCAGCGGCCTATCGAAGAAGCTGGCCAAGAAACTTGAAGAGCAGGGTCTTCAAGTCACGTTGTCATCGATGGGAGATTTCAAACCGAACGGACTTAAGAAAATTGAAAATCTCCTCATCATCGTCAGTACACATGGCGAGGGCGAACCACCGGATAATGCGATTCCGTTGCATGAATTCCTGAACAGCAAACGGGCTCCGAAGCTTGAAGGACTTCGTTACTCGGTGTTGGCTCTGGGGGATACCTCGTATGAGTTCTTTTGTCAGACAGGTAAGGACTTCGATAAACGATTGCAGGAATTGGGGGGTACAGCCCTTGTACCGCGTGTAGATTGTGATGTTGATTTTGATGAACCGGCTGCGGAGTGGATGAATGAAGTATTGGCATCCTTAAGCAGTACATCTGCCGTTGCGAGCACGGTAACTACTGAGGCTGTTACAGCTGCGGTGAGCGGCGGGGAATCCGAATATGATCGCACGAACCCATTTAAGGCTGAAGTGTTGGAGAATCTCAATCTGAATGGCAGAGGATCGGATCGTGAAACACGTCACATTGAGTTGTCTTTGGAAGGCTCCGGCCTGGATTACGAGCCTGGTGACAGCCTTGGGGTATTCCCTGAGAATCACCCTCGTCTTGTTGATGAATTGATTGCAGCCATGGGATGGAATGCCGATGAGCGCGTGACCGTGAATAAAAACGGGGATCAGGCATCTGTGCATGAAGCGTTGCTGCGTTATTTTGAAATTACAGCGGTTACGAAACCGGTCGTGGAACAACTTGCGAAACTGAATCCTGAGAGTGGCCTGACAGCGTTACTCGCAGATGATTCCGAATTCCGTACAGTCATGCATAGCTGTGATCTGCTGGATCTGGTTCAGGATTATAATCTGAAAGGTATTCCTGCTGCAGAATTCGTAGCTGTTCTTCGCAAAATTCCGGCACGTCTGTATTCGATAGCAAGTAGTTCGAAGTCTTTCCCGGATGAAGTTCATCTTACCGTACGTAAGGTACGTTATGAAGCACGTGGCAGAGAACGTTACGGTGTATGCTCGGTACATCTGGCTGAACGAATCGAAGCTGGGGACACCCTGCCTGTATATATACAACATAACCCGAATTTCAAGCTTCCTGAGAATCCGGATACACCGATTATCATGGTTGGTCCAGGTACAGGTGTAGCGCCGTTCAGATCTTTCCTTGGTGAGCGTGAAGAAACAGGAGCAGAGGGCAAGACGTGGCTGTTCTACGGAGATCAGCATTTCTCCACCGATTTCTTGTACCAGACGGAATGGCAGCGTTGGCTCAGAGATGGTGTACTCACGAAGATGGATGTAGCCTTCTCCCGTGATACGGAACAGAAAGTGTATGTACAACATCGTATGCTGGAACACAGCAAAGAACTGTACCAGTGGCTTCAGGAAGGCGCAAGCGTATATATCTGTGGTGACGAGAAAAAAATGGCACATGATGTGCATGCTGCGCTCACCACGATTCTTGAACAAGAAGGCGGTTTATCGCCTGAGCAGGCATCGGAATATCTGACACGGTTGCAGCAGGAGAAACGTTATCAGCGGGACGTCTATTAATAACCGGCCCAGCCGGATTGCACCATCCCGCAGAGACGAGAGGAGAAAGCAGCATGGCCTATAATAACTTACTTAACCCACAGCGCACGAATAGCGATGTGGAAGATATAAAGATCAAAAGTGATTACTTGCGTGGGAGTCTGACCGAAACGTTGGCTGATCGCATCACGGGTGCCATTCCAGAGGACGACAACCGTCTGATGAAACACCACGGCAGTTATATGCAGGATGATCGTGACCTGCGTAATGAGCGTCACAAATCCAAGCTGGAGCCTGCATACCAATTCATGTTGCGTGTACGTGCTTCCGGTGGCATTGTCACCCCGGAGCAGTGGTTGATGATGGACAGAGTGGCACATAAATATGCGAATCAGACGATTCGTCTGACCACACGTCAGTCTTTCCAACTGCATGGTGTACTGAAGTGGGATCTTAAGAACACCATTCGTGAAGTAAACGATTCGTTGCTAAGCACACTGGCTGCATGTGGGGACGTAAACCGTAACGTCATGTGTAACCCGAATCCGAATCAATCCGATGTGCATGCTGAAGTGTATGAGTGGGCATGTCAGGTGAGCAATCATCTGGACCCACGCACACGGGCTTATCATGAGCTGTGGCTGGACGGTGAGAAAGTGATTGATTCCCAGGATTCCAACGAAGAAGTTGAACCAATCTATGGCAAAGTGTATTTGCCTCGTAAGTTCAAGATCGGTATTGCTGTACCACCATCCAATGATGTGGATGTTTATTCACAGGATCTTGGCTTTATTGCTATTGTGGAGAACGGGAAGCTGCAAGGCTTTAACGTTTCCGTTGGCGGCGGGATGGGGATGTCTCATGGTGATGCCAAAACCTATCCTCAGGTGTCCAAAGTCATTGGTTTCTGTACTCCGGGGCAAATGATTGATGTCGCTGAGAAAACAGTTATGATTCAGCGTGATTATGGAGATCGTGCCGTTCGTAAACATGCTCGTTTCAAATACACGCTGGATGATCGTGGTGTGGAGTGGTTTGTCGAAGAGCTGACCAGCCGTCTGGGATGGAAACTGGATGCGGCCCGTCCGTATCATTTTGAGTCGAACGGAGACCGGTATGGTTGGGTCAAAGGCAATAATGGCAGATGGCACTACACGCTGTTCATTCAAAATGGTCGTGTAAAGGATGTTGATGGATATCCTCTCATGACGGGTTTACGTGAAATCGCCAAGGTGCACACGGGTGATTTCCGTCTGACTGCCAACCAAAATCTGATCATCGGTAACGTTAGCAGCCAGAAGAAGAAAAAGATTGAAGCACTCATTCAGCAGTATAACCTGACGGATGGTGCACATTACTCTGCGCTGCGCAGAAGTTCGATGGCTTGTGTTGCACTTCCAACCTGTGGTCTGGCAATGGCTGAGTCCGAACGTTACTTGCCGTCCCTGATTGACAAACTGGAGCCTGTACTGGACGAGGCTGGGCTGAGAGACGAAGAAATTGTCATTCGGATGACCGGCTGCCCGAACGGATGTGCAAGACCGATGCTGGCGGAGATTTCGTTTATCGGTAAAGCACCAGGTAAATACAATATGTATCTGGGTGGCAGCTTCACTGGCCATCGACTGAATAAGCTGTACAAAGAAAACATTGGTGAAACCGAGATTCTGGACACGTTAACGCCAATGGTGAACCAGTATGCCAGAGAGCGCAATGAAGGTGAACATTTCGGAGACTTTGTCATTCGTGCGGGCTATGTTCCTGAAGTGTTGGATGGTCGACAATTTCACGCTTAATTGACCGGTTAAGATGAACTGAAGTAGGACAGATTTAGGGACGGAAGCATTCCTTATGGGATGCTTCTTGTTTGCTATATATGGAGTGAATAGAGTAACGTTAGTTGCCGCTGAGAGATTAGGAGAGGATAAACTGTGGCTAAACTTCATATGGAGATGGATAATCGCCATAGTTATTCCCATTATTTCGTGGGTATTAACTTGTTGAAGTACGTTCAACAAGATATAATGACATAGTAGAAAGCAGATTACATGTTGAAAGTGAGCGGAAACGATATGGGTCGTAAGTGGAATAATATCAAGGAAAAGAAAGCTTCAAAAGATGCAAACACGAGCCGGGTCTACGCTAAATTCGGCGTTGAGATCTATGTAGCTGCCAAGAAGGGCGAACCGGACCCGGAAGCGAACCGTGCACTGAAAGTCGTGCTGGAACGTGCCAAAACGTATAATGTACCCAAAGCCATTATTGATCGTGCGATGGAAAAAGCAAAAGGCAGCGGGGATGAGAACTATGAAGAGCTGCGTTACGAAGGCTTCGGACCAAACGGTGCGATGGTCATCGTTGATGCACTTACCAACAACGTCAATCGTACAGCGCCGGAAGTGCGCTCTGCGTTTAACAAAAATGCTGGCAACATGGGTGTCAGCGGTTCTGTTGCTTACATGTTTGATCCTACAGCGGTTATCGGTGTAGAAGGCAAGAACTCCGAAGAAGTATTGGAAATTCTGCTTGAAGCAGACGTGGATGTACGTGATATCGTGGATGAAGACGACGCTGTAATTGTATATGCAGAACCGGATCAGTTCCACGCTGTACAAGAAGCATTCAAAGCTGCGGGTGTTACCGAGTTTACCGTAGCCGAGCTGACGATGCTTGCGCAAAACCATATTGAACTTCCAGAGGATGCACAAGTTCAGTTCGAGAAACTGATCGATGCGCTTGAGGATCTTGAAGATGTTCAGCAGGTCTACCATAACGTAGAGTTCGTTTAAGAGAACGAGACGATACGTGGTTTGATTGCATAAAAAGAGTGTCTGACCAATCTGCGGGATTGGACGGACACTCTTTTTTTGTTCGTTTATGAGTCTGACTGCAACGTTCCCGGGGACTGCTCTGATTTTTCCGATTTAGCCCCACCGAACTTGAACAACACAATTCCGCCAACAATGACAAGCACACCGAGCAGTTGATTCCACGAGAAAGGAATTTGCTCCAAACCTAGCCACCCCATGGAATCGAATAGGAGTGCAAAGCTCAGTTGGGATGTCAGCACGATCGAGATGGCATACGTGGGGCCAAGCAGCTTCATGCCTTGCACCAGACAGAAGACCACACCAACGCCGATGGCTCCACTGAGCCAATACCAAGGTTGCATATGCTGGAAGCTGAATGTATTCTTGCCTTCGACGAGCAGAGAGATGAGGAACGAAGCAATGAATCCGGTGAAAAGCACCAGCGTTGTAGTGGACCATGAACCGGTGCGCTCATTGACTTTGCTATTAAATATCGTTTGCAGACTGACCAGTGCTCCTGCCAAGAGTGCAAGCGAAATGCCTGTGATTAACATGGTTGTCGAACTCCTTACTCATAAATGTTGTGACCTGCTATTTCGCGCAGACCCGCACGGTTCTTAATCATAATCAATCCCTGATGTCGTTCAATTAACTCGTCTGCACACAGTTTCTGGATCACCCGGTTGAGATGCCGATAACTGGTGCCGATCAGATTCGCGATGTCGGTCAGATTAAACGCGTCCAGTTCTTCATGAACCACGTTGCCTGCTTCTTCTGTTGAAATGGAGAGCAGGTAGCTGGCTAGACGAACCTCCACCGGGTACATGAGGTTGAAATTGGAAAAGTTCGAGTCAATATAGAATTTGTGCGAGATGATTTTGAGCAAAAATTTAAGTAAAGGTGCATAATCGCTGGCAAGCTCAGCGAGCCATTGATAGTGGATGCGAAGCATGATAACAGGTGAAACGGCCTGAACCGTATTGACAATATCGCTTTCACGGACATACTCTATGTCTCCGACGACTTCAAGCGGTGTTTTGAAGCAAAGCACCAGCGTTTTATCCTGAGCGGAGGTGGTGAATATCTTGATTTTACCCTCAACCAACACGTATAAATATTCGGAAGTTTCCCCTTCACGGCAGATCAGTTCACACTTCTCGAAGTGACATATCGTCATATGTGGACGCAGGGGTTCGTGAAATACCTTTTCGAGTTGATATTGTTTCAGATACTGCATTAATTGTTGCTCATCATGGATTTCTTCCACGTTGTTGTTCACCCCCGCCAATATGTTCCAATGTTCCAATCATTCTTATAACTATAGTTTCATTATGATGACACCTGTGATCATTAAGGCAATGCCCAGAAATTGAGGCAATTTCATCTTTTGTTTCACCACGCCGAACCATCCATTACTGTCCACGAGAAAAGTCAGGAACAGCTGAGCAATGAGCAGGGCCGAGATTGTGAACGTAACCCCAATTTGCTGAATGGCTGTCACTTCGCTGAAAATAATGACGGCGCCAAATGCACCACCAGCCAGGTACATGGGTTTTACTTGTCTGAGTCCTTGAAGGTTAATGTCTCTAACAAACACCAGGATCAGCGCTGCTAAGATGAATCCTGTCAGTTGTGTAATCGTAGCGGCCTGCCATGTGCCCATGTCGGTACTAATCCGCGTATTGGCAACACCTTGGAGCGTGATACACGCGCCGCCTAGCAATGCAAAAATAATTCCTCTCATATGTACGCTCCTTATTCAATTACTTCGACTTCTATTTAATGATAAACTCACCCCAAACGCCAAGGACAAATGTCCTGAGCTTTGAAGTCACAGCATCTAGAGTACAATAAAGAACTCGGGAAATCCAGATGTGGCATGCAGAAATGCGCGGTATATGTGCTCAGTACTCTTTTTACAAAACCTCTAACGAACCAGTGAAACCTTATTGTATTGATTTGGCTGAATTGAAAAATCTAACGAACCTCAGCGGCGTTAAATGGGCTCAGGCAGGTAGGAAGGGGGAAAGGAGGTGAAACGAAGGCATAGCGTGTCTACGATTCGTTACTTTTGAAAAACGGCAAATATTCGCTACATAGAGTGTGTGAGGTTCGTTGGCTACCTAAGAAACTATCCTAAAGAGTTATCCAAGAAATGAAACAAGAGTCCGCCGACTCGACCCCGGAGCACAGAACAGATGGACAACTCCAGGGTAGGGTACGCGGGGGAAGAGGTTTGAACCAATCAGCTAAAATCCTCTCCATACCAATCCATATCAATCCATATCAATCGATTCCATTTCATTCGGTACTAATCCAATCAAACGTATGATCAGATCACAGTGTACACAGGCCGCTCCCCTGCAAAACGAACAGACAGCTCGGGAAAACGTTCTGCCAACCTGTCTGCCAAGAGCTTCATGCCCGGAGCCTCGCTCTCGGCATGTCCCATCATAATTAGTGCCGTGGACTTGCCTTGTTGCATGGCATCACGGATATATTCCGGTGTTTCCCATTCGAATCCTTCTCCAGCGATGATGAGATCCAATTGTTCATTCTGAATCAAGGGAATCGTCACATGTCCATTACCACGAAAACCTACCAGTACCGCTGCGCGTCTACAGACAATTTCCGGATTTCCTGCGACGCGTACATAATCGATCCCAAGGCAAGTTTTCACATGGTGGGCAATAGCCTGCACGCTCTGTTCTTCCGGCAAAGAAAGGACGTCTGCTTCTGGTAGTCGTTGCTCTACATAAGGTGACCACCCCAATGCCTGAATCAATCCTTCGGTAATTCCATCCGGTTGGAAGCGGTGGATGATATCATGACAACGATAGATGGAAATGCCTGCTTCGTCGATCAACTTCCTTTTGTCCATATACACTGAATCTTTTGCAAGCCAATCCGTATGACTGTGGTGGTTATAGAACGGAGATTCATGCGCAATGATTAAGTTGGCCCCGTGCTGTATGGCTTGTTCAATAACATATTGTGTGGGCATGAAAGCAATGATAATGCCTGTGACTTTACAATCAAGTGAGCCTGTAATGAGCTGATCCACTGTGTTTTCCGGCAGTTCAATGTTATCTAAGAGATGAAGTACAACATCTTGAACAGTAAGATCCATAGAATGCATTCCTCCAATGACAGTTATAAAAATAGTGTACCATGTTGTCATCTGAAATCTACTGTCCTCCAGATTATGGGGGTCAGTTTTATGATTTTCGGTTAATACTAAAATACTACAGATTACAGTCAGTTAAGATAACAACGTAAAAAAGTGTTGGTCGTACACGGATATTGGATTCGTATAGTTTTCTCAAACAAGAATAAGTATACTTACATAGAGTCTTTATTACATTAAATGGAGCTGTTTGCAACAAATACGGTGTCTATCTCAATATCTATTGAGATTCAGTTGAGGATAAGCACTCACATGCAACAACAGAACAGATTGTGAAAGGGGATAACTACGATGACAGCAACAAATATTATGGAACGTCTGAAGAGCGAGACAGCTCATTACCACAGACAAGTAGAACAGAACCCTTATGCAAAAGCCATTATGAATCAAACTGTGACTATAGAAGAATATAGAACATATTTAGAAAAGTTTTATGGATTCCTCAAACCGTTGGAAGATCAGGCTGTACAACAGCCTTTCTGGGGAAGTACGGGATTGGATATCGAGATTAGGGGTAAGGCAGGACTGCTGGAGAAAGATTTGCATAATCTTGGTGCAAGTCAAGAGGAAATCAGCCAACTTCCGCTATGCAAAGAACTGCCGGACATTTCAACACCTGCCCGCATGTTCGGGTACCTGTATGTAATTGAGGGGTCCACGAACGGTGGACAGATCATGACCAAACGTTTGTCACAGTTCCTGCCGATTGAAGCGGATCGTGGATTGGAATATTTCAATGCCTACGGCTCAGAGACAAGAACAAGATGGAGCGAGTTTATGGGTCTGCTACAGCAGTCTATCAGCACGCCAGAAGATCATGACAACATGGTACACAGTGCATCTGAGACATTCCGACTGCTGGACCAGTGGATTAATACGGACAAGTAACATGCCGGTTTATCAACCCAAACGCCTGTTTGGCGGACTTTTTCTATATTAAAAGGTATCTATATAAGTTGAATTGATCATTTACACTTAACGGAGAGGACAGAGAAAACCTGAAAAAGCGAAACGTTCGCCTAAAGCTTTCTGCAAGAAAGCTACATCGTAGTAAGCATACGCTTATAACCGGATTTTCCCTTTAGAAAAGAGAGTCGATAAAATCTGGGGATAACAGCAATTGGAAGGTTATTCTGTCCTCGTAGTGCAATGTAAATAATCATCAGTTCAACTTATATAACATCATGAGAGGGGATTTTCCTGGCCATGGCCGAACCTAAGTCCAAGAAAGAACAAAATTTGTTAAACCGCACCTTGCTTCATCAGGGAACATACAGCAATGATCCGATAGATCTGAGTAACTGTGATAAAGAACCGATTCATATCCCCGGCTTTATTCAACCTCATGGTGTTCTTTTGGCCATTAATACCAGTCTTACGCCAACCATTGTTCAGTGTAGCCAAAATACGGAGGACCATCTGGGTGTTGCCTATGAGGATGTTCTGGGTATGCCTTTGGAAAATCTGATTGGTAAGGAAGAAGTAAGCAAACTTTTGGGTAGCAGCTTTAATGCGGATGTAACCTCTGATTTGCATTACATGGATCTGACCATTAAGGTGTCTGGTGAAGACCGGGTTTTCTCCTCTGTTCTTCATGAAAGTGAAGGTCTGCTCATTCTGGAGATTGAGCCTATTTATGAAAAAGCAGACATGGAAACCACTGACTTTGAATGGATATCCCGATTCTTCGGTCGGATGAAAAGTACAGATAGTCGGATGGAAGCAAGTCAAATTGCCGCTGAACAGGTCAAGGAAATGCTCGGCTATGACCGGGTTATGATCTATGAATTTGACGAGCAATGGAATGGTAAAGTTATTGCTGAAGCGCGTGAACAAGAACTCGAACCCTTCCTGGGTCATCACTATCCGGCTTCAGATATCCCCAAACAGGCTCGGGAATTATATCTTCGCAATTGGCTGCGAACCATTGTGAATGTCAATTATAAACCCGTGGAGATTGTGCCCACACTTCAACCGTTCACAGGCAAACCGCTGAATTTGAGTCTTTCGGTTTTACGCAGCGTATCTCCGCTACACATTGAATATTTGCATAATATGGGTGTAGGTGCCACGGTAACGATCTCGCTCATTCATAACAATCAGTTGTGGGGACTCATTACATGCCATCATTATAAGGCCAGATATGTCCCCCATCGGGTACGGAATCTGTGCAATTTCCTGGGGGCGTTCTTCTCGAATGAATTGTTCCAGCGTCAGCAACTGGATGATTATCAATCAGAGATTCAATCACGTGAAGCTGCTTCACGAATTGCCAACATTTTTATCGGAAACACAAGTCCTGTCCGAGTACTTGAGGAATTGCAGGGGGAAGAAGAGACGGTGTTAAACCTGATGAATGCTACCGGAGCAGCAATCTGTTACCAGGACAAGCTGTTGTTATATGGTGAAACCCCGAACAGCGGACAGATTCGTGAACTGGCAGGTTGGCTGGCATGCAAGTCTGAGGATTACAGTTATTACACATCGAAACTGAGCTTAGAGTATGAAGCGTCCAAATTTTATCAGGATAAGGCTTCCGGGGTTATTTATGTTGCCATTTCACCTGGACAGCATAACTATATGATCTGGTTTCGGCCTGAGGTCGTCCAGGTTGTCGATTGGGCGGGTGACCCAGCCAAAGCGGTGCTAAAAACGGATGACGGCATGCGGTTGTCCCCTCGTAAATCATTCGAGAAATGGCGTGAGGTTGTAAAATCAACTTCGTATCCATGGACATCAAAAGAACTGAGCGTGTTGCCTTTACTCAAAACCATTGTACGTCGGCAGACAGAGAACCAGTTGGTTCAGGCCGAAGAACAGGCGCTGCAGAATGCTCGTATTTTGCGACAAAATGAACAGCGATATTTGCAGTTAATGAATTATTCGCCGGTGGCATTCTTTACGTTAACGGACGATAAGATTATCTATTGTAATGCCAAGGCTGCGGAGTTGCTCGGATTTGAGAATTCCAAAAATCTGATGGGCAAGGATTTCAAAGATTTTGTACCAGACCAGGCGAGAGAGCCATTAAAACGGAGTTTTGAGGAGTTAAAACAGAACAATACAAGTTTGATCACAAGCCAGTCCTATTTCACCATAGCGACAGGTACCTCATTGTTGCTTGAAGTTACACTCGCTGAAGTAACTCATGGAGGGAAACCTTCTGTGATGGTACTCCTCCACAGTGGAGCCTCTCACCTTGAACAGGACCATTACACCGAAACGACGAGCCAGCTTCAAAATTATCTGACGACAGATCCGTTAACGGATATGCCAATTCAGACGGTGTTCAAATCACAGCTTCAGGCCGACTGGGATGAATGTTTACAAGAAAAATGCAGTCTGGGACTGCTCATTATAGATATTGATGATTTCCGTTCGTATAATGCAGCATATGGCCTTCAAGGAGGCGATCTGTGTCTGCAATGGATCGGTGAGGTGCTTACGGTGGTTAGCGAACAGCATCATGCCCTGATCTCTCGTCTGCGAGGAGGCACATTTATGTTAAAATTGAAGAGCACAACGTCTGATGCAGCAGGGGAACTTGCTGAAGAGATCAGACAGCACGTGCTGGCTCTCCAGATTCAAAGGGAATCATCCGGTCCGAGTGGAGTCGTCACTGTTAGCGTCGGGGGTGCAGTACTGGTTCCAGATGAGTGTTCCAATGCATCCGATCTGATCGAAAAAGCCAGTCAGGCGTTGGTACAAGCCAAAAATGAAGGCAAAAATCGCGCGATTGTTGTGTGATTACGTCTGTGTAACGTTGGTTTGGCAACGAGATATATGTTGTGGAAAAGACAATTAGACTTGATGAAAAGAGGGCAGAGATGCCTTCTTTTTTTGATTCCAGGAATGTTTTAATTTCGTCACCGCAGACACAGGACAAGTGTTATAATGATCCCTATGGATACACTTGTTCGCATTCTGTCTTGGAGGAGGGTGAGATAACGTTTTATGAAAGACAACTCTAGTCAATTGGAATTCATGGAGATAGATCTGAGTGAAGAACCCGAAACAGCATCGGTTCCGGTTCCAGATCGTTCAACCATTTTGCAGTCTGCACATGATACGATGCAGCATCGAGGAGGTATATTGTCCTCGGAGAAACGTTTTGTCGAGGAAGCAAAGCAGTGGTCAGAGATGGAAGGAGATGTGTCTCCGTGGGTTCCATTTATGAGCTACTGGCCAACGTATGGTGTAATGAACGAAGCCCAGCGCAAGTGGTACTTGTTCTGGAGGAAGGAAGTACGCCAGGGGAGATACCCGGATACCGATCTGTCCTATCTATTTGTTCATATCTATGAGTTAATTAACGGCATTGGCTGGCGGACTCCTCAGGAGGGTTATGATCAATTAAAGCAGTTATGGGTGAATTACCGTGAACGGCTTCCTCAATTAAATATATATATGCAAGAGTGGATGGTTGATTATGTGTTGGTCCATGAGATGGAGATGTCATTATCCGAGATTATGGGACTTTCGGGCGGATATCTGCCAGCAGAGATGCTTGATATGGAGCTGCAACGTATTTTCCAGGATAAAGTCTCGGATATTTCGCTGAATATGCTGCAAAGATACTATGATTACGATATTACACTCAGTAAGTTTTATAGGGATGGCGGCAAAGAAGTGATGGAGCAATATATCCCACGCGTCATGGCCTTGGTTCAATCGTACCTGGAACGTACGCGACAAGTTGGACTGTTGCCAGAGTTTCAACCCAACGAAGAGCGTACGGTGGAGCGCGTCCTGTTTCGCAAAGCAGTCTATGATGATTCCATCTATGGAAGATCGGTATCGTTCAGATATATGCCCATAGGTGAACAGGCTGAATTTGTGCAGATGGTTACCCGGATCTATCGATGTACTGAAAATAAACTTCGTGAACTGCTTGGATTCAGAGGCCGATTGCGAGGACAGACTCTTGAACCTGAACTTGCCAATCTGATTGAACGTTACCTGGACAAAGCATATGCGACCGAGCAGGCTGAGGCAGTGGAGCAACCGGTGATACGCATTGATACGGAGAGATTGGCTTCGTTACAGCAGGAAAGTGAGTATGTGCGATTGGCACTTACCATTGAGGAAGATCACCCTTCTGAAGTGAAGGATGAAGAAGTTAACCACGCAAATGTTACAAGTAATCGAGTAGAAGCGCTACAAGCAGGGTATGAGAGCACTCCAACTGGAGATTCCATGGATACAGATTCATCCGCAGTAGAGATAGTAACATCAGCACCACCAGAATTGATCAGGTTGCAGTGGGACGAGTCTGCTGAGGCTGATTTGGATGAAGAGTGGCTGCTCTTTGCCAAGGAACTATCCCCTCAGCAGGTGCAAGCGATTCATGCTCTTCTTGGCGCAAGCCCGGATACAGAACTGATGCGTCTGGCTGAGCAATATGGAACGATGCCAACGCTTCTGCTGGATGAGATTAATGATGTGGCCATGGAAACGATCGGTGATCTTCTCATTGATGGTGATCGGATTGTTCCTGATTATATAGATGTGTTCGAACATGTGAAGAGGTGATACGCAGTGACAGAACTTAAAATACCGAAGCGGCTGACCACCGCACTTGTAAATTCATTAACAGCGGGTGTTGTCCCGCGCATAGGTCTGGAGCAGATTGCTGTTGGCCGCAAACCGGAAGTGGAAGCCATCTTGCGGGATATGGACAATATCGCCGAGGGTGGCGCTGCGTTCAAACTCATTACCGGCCGTTACGGTAGCGGTAAAAGCTTTCTTTTGCAAATGATTCGTAACTATGCGATGGACCGTGATTTCGTTGTGGCAGATGCCGATCTGTCACCAGAGCGACGATTGGTGGGTACCAAAGGTCAGGGACTTGCGACATACCGCGAACTGATGACTCGTCTGTCTACACGCACACGCCCGGATGGGGGAGCGTTGGAACCGATTTTGCAAAAATGGATCGCCGGGTTGCAACAATCCACGATGCAAAGTCAGAACCTGCGCCCGGATGATCCCGCTCTGCCGCTGGAGGTTGAGAAGCAGATCTATGCGGTGACAGGTGAGATGCAGAATCTGGTTCACGGCTTTGATTTTGCCAAGGTACTGGCTTCCTACTGGAATGGGTACAAGCTCGCTGATGATGATCGCAAACAGGCGGCGCTTCGCTGGCTTCGAGGAGAATTTGCAACCAAAACGGAAGCAAAAAAAGAACTGGCTGTTGGTGTAATCATTGACGATGACAACTGGTATGACTACTTCAAATTGTGGTCTGAATTCACAGCGCGCATTGGTTACAAAGGATTGCTGTTGTTCATTGATGAAGCAGTGAATCTGTACAAAATTACAAACAGTGTTTCCCGTCAAAGCAACTATGAGAAATTGCTGACCATGTTTAATGATACGATGCAGGGCAAGGCGGAGCACCTGGGCATATTTGTAGGCGGTACGCCACAATTTGTGGAGGATGAACGGCGTGGACTATTCAGCTATGAAGCGCTTCGCTCCAGGCTTATTGATGGTCGTTATGCAGCCAAAGCGTATGCAAATTATACGGGCCCGATCCTGAAGCTGGCGATGTTATCGCATGAAGAGATTCTGATACTGCTCCAGAAGCTGCGGCAGATTCATGCCCTGCATTTTGGATACAGCGCAAGTCTGACGGATGAACAATTGGTTGATTTTATGCAAACGGCGGTGAACCGACTGGGTGCGGATGAATTGCTGACGACACGTGAAGTGGTAAGGGACTTTATGGATGTGCTGCATACGCTCCACCAGAATCCCGAAGTGACTTATACGCAATTACTTGGCGAGCGGGCTGCCAAACCCCAGGAGACGGGGCAAGGGACAGATGCTTCCGCGAATAAGGATGATCTGGATGATTTTCTGGCGGAGTTTGAATTATGAGTGAGAATCCATTTTACCGGCTTGCGCCATTCGTTCAGGAATTTATATATAAAAAAAGATGGGAATCGCTCAGACCTGCCCAGATTGAGGCATGCAATATCTGTTTTCATACCCCGCATCATATGCTGATTGCGGCAGGTACAGCCTCCGGCAAGACGGAGGCGGCCTTTTTTCCTGCTTTGACGGAGCTTCATGAACGGCCTTCCAAATCGGTTGGTATTTTGTATATCGGGCCTTTGAAAGCTCTGATAAACGACCAATTCGAACGTCTTAAGGATCTGCTAACCGAAGGAAATATTCCGGTTTGGCATTGGCACGGGGACGTACCTCAGGCGGAGAAAACAAAGCTGATGAAAAATCCGTCCGGTGTGCTCCAGATCACGCCAGAATCGCTGGAAGGTCTACTTATGAATCGACCAAATGCGATTCCGGCGCTGTTTCATGATCTGCGGTATGTCATTATCGATGAGGTGCATGCCTTCATGGGAGCGGATCGAGGGATTCAAGTCCTCAGCGAGCTTGCCCGAATCGAACGTATGGCTGGTTGTGCACCGCGAAGAGTTGGCTTGTCGGCTACACTTAGTGACTATGATGCGGCTACATCTTGGCTTGCTGCCGGAACGCAGCAGGGGGTTGATGTCGTCTCTTCCCCGGGTGGTCGCAAGCTTCGACTGCGGGTGGAACATTTCTCTTTTCCAGACGCACAGGATGAAGAGCAGGCGGAGCAGCTTCATAACGCGCGCAAAGCCTACTATGACTTCATCTATGAGAGTACACATCGCAAAAAAGCGTTGATCTTCACTAATAGCCGTACCGATGCAGAAGTCACCATTCTTGAGATGCGGCGGGTCGCGGCTCGCAGACAGGAACGTGATGTGTTCCATGTGCACCATGGAAGTATCTCGGCCATGCTGAGGGAGGAAACGGAAGCTGCCCTGCGCACCGGATCAGGGCCCGCGGTTGCTGCGGCAACGGTCACACTTGAACTGGGCATCGATCTGGGTGAGCTGGAACGTGTGGTTCAGCTGGGTGCACCGTATAGTGCGTCCAGTTTTGTACAGCGTCTCGGACGTTCGGGGAGACGAGAGGATATGGCATCAGAGATGCTTTTTGTATGTCCGGAGGAAGAGGACGAAGAGGCGCAATTGCCTGCGCGTATGCCGTGGACGTTGATGCGTGCGATTGCTGTAATTGAGTTATATGTGAAAACGAAATGGGTCGAACCGCTTGAAGCTCGTAAAATGCCCATAGGTGTGCTCTACCATCAGACGATGAGCATGCTGAAAAGTATGGGGGAAGCAGAGCCGAGAGAGCTTGCAGAAGCGATCCTTTCGATAGCCCCCTTTGCGTTGATTAGACCTGATCAATATCAGGCTTTCCTGAATTACCTCATTGAGACGGATCATCTGCAATGGACAGAGGATCGAACATTAATTATCGGTCTGACAGGTGAGAAAATCGTGAATAATTATCGCTTCTACGCCGTGTTTAAGGATGATGAGGAACATAAAGTATTGAACGGCTCTGAGGAGATTGGTTCGATTACAACCGTACCCCCACCTGGCTATTGCTTTTCGCTCGCAGGCAAACTGTGGAAAGTGGAAGAGGTCGATCACAAACACAAGGCTGTGTATGTGAAGTCTGCAAAAGGTAAAGTAGATACGTTATGGCTTGGCGCGGGCGGAGACATCCACACAACGGTGGTACAGAAAATGCGTGAGGTATTATCCGATTCGGTCATATATCCGTATCTGTCTCCACAAGCCGTCAATCGATTGGAGCGGGCACGCCGTCTGGCTCGTGAAAGCGGACTGTTGAAGCAGGTCGTCATTCCGGCAGGTGGAGATTCGATGTATGTTCTTCCTTGGGTGGGAAGTAAGTCTTTCCGTACATTGGAGCGACTGATGAAGCATAATCTGTCGAGCAAACTGGCTTTGCGTTCGGTAGTGCCCATGGAGCCATATTATTTTGTAGTGTCCGGCAAGGTTGATGAACGAACATTGCTAGCCGAGATTATGAGTGAGTGTCGGATGGCCGAAGACGCATCTGCGCTACTGGCTGAAGATGAAGCGCCTTATCTGGGCAAGTATGATGAATTCGTCTCGCCGCCTTTAATCCGTGAGGCTTTTGCTGTGGATGGGCTGGATCTGGATGGATTGAAGGCAGGTTTACAGCAAAAATTGGAGTGGGACTCCTCAGGCTCCAAGTGAACATGACGTTTTTACGTAATAAAATTTTTATATGGAATAGGGTTGACAGCATCTCACCTCCCATGTAATATATGAAAAGTCGTCACACACGAATTACATCAAATTGCATATATCATTTCGTATAACCTCGCAGGCCGAAAGTGTACACAGGGCGAGGGTCTCTACGGGAAGCCTATACTTCCTAACTACGATGCCAAGGAATCCATGTATTCCTTGCTCGTAGTTAGGATTTTTTGCATTTAGATGGTGTCTGTGACCTTGGCATGAACCAACATGCGGGCGTATTTTTTTTATCATCAGGAGGTTTATTCACAAATGAAATATTATCTGTCCGTTCTCGCGGGAGCGATGAGTTATGGCATATTATCCACGATTGTGGTTCTGGCGTATGGCGAAGGATATAAACTTGGAGAGGTTGTGGGAACACAGCTGATCACGGGTTTTCTTCTTTCCTGGATGCTGGCGCTATACACAAGATTTAGATCAAAACGCAAGTCACAGGCACATGGCAAATCATCAGGAGCCGTGGCACAGGTATTCAAGCGGCTGACGTGGAAACAACGTCTGCTATTAATGGCTGCGGGAACACCAACCGTAATTACAGGTCTTGTGTATTATCAGTCTTTGCGTTACATTCCGGCTTCACTTGCCATTATCCTGCTGTTCCAGTTCACATGGATCAGTGTACTGATTCAGGCGATAAGCAAACGTCAACGTCCAGACAAAGTCACGTTTCTGACGTTGATCATTCTGTTTGGCGGAACCTTGCTGGCAGCGGGTTTCCTGGAACAGGGGCTAGGTGAGTTCAGCGGTCTGGGTATTGCTCTTGGACTAATGGCAGCCGTAAGTTATTCTCTGTTTGTAATGTTCAGCGGAAAAGCTGTTCCTTCGGCACATCCGGCCTTCCGAAGTGCGTGGATGGTTACAGGCGGATTGATCCTGCTGTGCATTTTGTTCCCACCGACATTCCTCTTTAACGGATTGATCTGGAGCCAGTTGCTCGTGTTTGGATTGTTGCTTGGATTCTTCGGGGCATTCATTCCACCGGTATTGTTCGCTATCGGCGTTCCGCATATTGGTGGAGACATGGCTGGAATTCTGGGTGCAGTAGAGCTTCCAATTGCAGTTCTGTTATCCTCCATCGTGCTTCATGAGCATGTCAGCGGATTGCAATGGTTCGGGGTGATCATTGTACTCATCGGTGTTGCCCTGCCAGAGTTGTATAAATTACGGATGAGACGAATTCGTAGCGGAAGTAAACCAATCTATTCCTGATCCAGACGAAAAGGGATATTGCAGAGCGTGAACGGGAATACCCGTAGATAAGCCTGAGAAATCAGGCTTTTTTTATTTAAATATTCTATATAAATTGAACTAAACATTTACACGAAACGGAGAGGACAGAAAGGACCTGAAGAAGCGGAGCTTGCGCCTAAAAGCTTTCTGAAAGAAAGCTGCATCGGAAGCATACGCTATCCCCGGATTTTCCCCTTAATAGCCCAGAGGGGTCATTTTCATTGTCATGCGAATCAGGTATGCTTAGGAAGTACATGCGTCTGTTGATTGATTATTGATGGGACATCGAATGAGGAGTGTTTATATGAAAAGCTGGTTTGGAAAAACATGGCCTTGGTTAACGCTGGGCCTGACCGTTGTTGTACTGTTTGGATCATTTTTGGTTTATTTTATGGGCAAAGACTTATCCCCGGGATCGGGAAGTGCGGTAACTGCACAAGCTGAGACACCGGAGGATTTGAAGGGATATGAAGTCATTGATGTGGATGTAAGTAACGATGGTTTTGGACCAGACGTTATCGAGGTGAAAGCTGGTGTGCCGACCAAAATCAACTTTATTCTGACCCGGTCGGTGACACATGTCAAATCAGTCGGATCACAAAAGCTTGGCATGGATCTATACATGCAAAAGGGACCTAATTATTATACGGTTGACAAAGATCTGCCAAAGGGAGAATACGAGATCCACTGCGGCATGTATATGATATATGCAACGATTAAGGTTGTATAAGCAGAAGGAGCGAGGTTTCGGGTCACCGAGCTTTGCTCCTTTTTTGGGTGCGTGATATCATGGGAAAGTGGGTAAAATCGATCAGGAGGTGGCGAAAATGAAAGCGCTATTTATTGGAGGGACAGGCACCATCAGTACGGCCATTACGGAGATGCTTGCACGGCAAGGCTGTGAACTGTATCTGATTAATCGAGGCAATCATAACCATGACTTACCTAAGGAAGTCAACGTACTTCAAGCAGACATTAATGACGAGCCACGTGTAGCCGAACTGATAGCTGATCTGGAATTTGATGTTGTGGCAGATTTTATCGCTTTTGTACCATCTCAACTGGAGAGAGATTACCGTTTGTTCAAGGATAAAACAAAGCAGTTTATATTTATAAGTTCAGCATCAGCGTATCAGACTCCCCTGGCTGATTACCGGATCACGGAAGGTACGCCTTTATCAAATCCATACTGGGAGTATTCTCGCAACAAGATTGCCTGTGAAGACTATCTGATGAAACAATACCGCGAGCACGGATTCCCAGTGACCATTGTGCGTCCGAGCCATACGTATGGCGACAAATCGGTACCTCTCGGTGTTCATGGTGCTCAAGGCAGCTGGCAGGTTCTCAAGCGCATACGTGAAGGCAAACCCGTTATCATCCATGGAGATGGTACCTCACTGTGGACCATTACGCACAATACTGATTTTGCCAAAGGGTTTATCGGGCTTATGGGTAATATCCATGCCATTGGTGAATCAGTACATATCACCTCGGACGAATCCGTCACCTGGAATCAGATTCATGAGATTATTGCCGGCGTGTTGGGCGTTAAGCTTCATGCGGTACATGTACCCTCGGAGTTCTTGGCAGCATGCAGTGACCAGGATCTCCGCGGTGGTTTGCTTGGGGACAAAGCCAATACCGTTGTGTTTGACAACAGTAAGCTGAAGCGGCTTGTTCCGGAATTTGTAGCAACGACAAGAGCTGATCAGGGCATTCGAAGTACGATTGAGCATATTCTGGCGCATCCTGAATTACAGACCGAAGATCCGGAATTTGATGGTTGGTGTGACAAGGTCGTTGGCGCATTGGACGAAGCGTTATTAAAGATCAGAGATGAGAAATGAGAAGTAAGGCGATCATGATCAAGTGTTTACATTCATGCGCTGAATCGTTATAATCAAGAAAAAATGACACTTGTTAGGGGAGGCACCCCAACTTAGGACATCGTTCCTTTGTTGGGGTGCCTCCCTTTTTTTGTGTGCCAAAAAGGAGAGTAGACGTTGAAGAAATCAGGAAAACGTGTGAAGAAACAAGCGGAACAGCTAACCAAAGTGGTACTGGCATTTGCATTATTATCACCTCAAGCCCTGTTGCTTGATTGGGGCGCAACCACGGTAATGGCTGAAACGGTTGAAACGATCGGGATTGTATCCGATACGTCGAGCATGAAGGCTGTACAGTCCTCCAAGGTGAAAGTGGAGATGAACAGTGATGGTAAATACAGAATTGTATTGCTACCAAACACAAATGTATTTTACGGTGGCGATACAGGGAATGTATCCACCATTATTGACCATAACGGATCTCCCGTGAACTTCAGAACATTGCCGCTGAATTATTACCGAATCAACAATAATGTAATTGAAATGTCCAGGCAAAAGGACAATGTGGAATATATTTTGCGTGTATCTATCGTTAATGCTACCTCACAAGGCGGGTACATGAAGGTTGAGCTTGAGGCCATCAACCGTAGCGGAGCGGCACTGAATTTGGGTGGAACATTTTATTGGGATACGATGGTGAATGGCAATGATGCTTCTCCGTTTGAAGTCATCGAGAATGGATGGCGTAACTACAGCGGCGGTGTTCAGGTCACAGCTTTTTATGCCACTACGTACAACGTAGTGAATGCAGATCGCATATATATGGGCCAGTACAGTAGTCCAGACAGCGCCCAACTCACGGGAGGGTCTTCACCTTCAGCGTTCACTCCAGGCCAGACCGTTACAGCGAGTGATACAGCTGCACAATTTTGGTGGGATGCCAAGTCAACAGCGAATCAGGCTTCACGCAAATTTTCAACCATTGTGGGGATTGGCCCCAAAAATGCTCCACCTTCATTTACCTTAACAGCCCCCTCGTCGGGTCAAACCTATTACAAAGGCGAGCAACTTCAGATCTCTGGTACAACGCGAGATACGGATGTCGGTGACCTGTTGACCGTGAAATGGTCCATTGATGGCGGGGCTGAGAATATTCTGACCCAGATAACCGCAACGGGTTCCAATCAGTCTTTCAATACGAATTACACATTGCCTGACACCCTGCCAGATGGTACACACACATTGCAAGTATGGGTCATGGATGACAAAGGAGGGGTGTCCTCAGCAGGAACCGTTAACTTTACGGTAAGAAGTTTTGTTGTGCCTGGAACGCCGACATACACATTGGTTAATTCTAATAACTTGACGGTGAATTGGGATAAGAAGGCGAATGATGCATCCGTTACGTATGAATTGAAGAACATGACGACGAATCAGATCGTGGACACAGGGACATCAAACAGTCGGCAGGTGACTGGACTCACACCGAATACCAGTTATTCTTTTGCCGTACGGGCCAAAAATGCAAGTGGTTCCTATACCGGTTACACCAGTCCAGCTTCCAAGTATACACTTGCCAATCCACCCGCTGCTGCGGCAGTGACACAATCAGGCAACTCCGTTACAGCGAGCTGGAGTAATAATGGCAATCCTGCAGGCACCCAATATAAAACGGAAATACGCAATCCAGGCGGGCAAGTCCTCGCAACGGGAACAACAACTTCGACACGTACAGAGTTTGCTCTGACCGGACTTGCGGACGGAAAATACGAAGTGTTTGTGGCGGCATTGAATGGAGAAGGGGTACAGACCCCATTTATATCCGCTGGAGAGATGATGAAAGATACAACGGGTCCAACTGCTCCTTCTGTTACACTCACTCCATCCTCATGGACCAAGGAAGATGTACTCGTTACGGTTGAAGAGGGAAAGGATACCTTGAGCGGAACTCAAAAGACGGAAGTTAAAATCGGTCCGGCAGGAGAATGGCGTGAATACAGTGCTCCGTTTACCGTAAGTAGCGAAGGCAACACAACGCTTATGGCACGCAGTATTGATGCGTTTGGTAATACAGGACAGGAAACGGCTGTGACAGCCAGGGTAGACCGGACGGCACCAACGCCACCTGTTATCTCGTTGAATCCGCCCGAATGGACAAAAGCAGCAGTAATTGTGACATTAACGGAAGGTACGGACGCAGCAAGTGGCATTGGTCTGACACAGTATAAGCTGGGAAGCGAGGGAGAATGGATCGACTACAGGACCCCTCTTACACTCAGTGAAGAAGGAATAACGGAGATTTATGCACGAAGTGTAGATCAGGCGTCCAATGTCAGTGCTTCCACTTCGGCAACAGCCAGAATCGACAAGACTGGGCCTGAGCAACCAACGATTACACTAAGTGAAGAGAATTGGACGAATCAGGATGTAACTTTTGCAATAAACAGTGGTGAAGATGCAGGCAGCGGGCTTGCCAAGAGCCAATATCGACTGAGCGAAGAAGGTCCCTGGATCGATTACACGGGCGAAGTGAAGGTTACCGATGAGGGGGAAACGATCGTATATGCACGCTCACTTGACCGTGTAGGCAATATAAGCACTCTCGCTCAGGCTACGGTGCGAATTGACACGACAGCGCCAACCGAGCCTGTAATTCGTTTAAGTTCTGCTGGATGGAGTAAAGAACATGTGCAATTTACGATCGATGGTAGTGTGGATGAACGAGCGATATCCTATGAATACAGCATGAATGATGCCCCGTATATGACAGGAAATACAGGTACAGTTAGTACAAACGGCGCTACCACCATTCGGGCTAGAGCACGGGATAGCGTTGGCAACGTGAGCAAGGAAGTCAGTCAAATCGCCTATGTGGATCAGATGGCGCCAACCATTACATTTGCACCTAACGGACATGACTGGACGGACACGGATATGTCCACTGTGATTCAGTATGCCGATGCCCACTCGGGAATTCAGGAACTGGAACGATTCTATCAAGTTACGAACAGCCCAGAATCACCGGATCATTGGCTTGAAGCTCGATCTGACGAACATAAAATAGCCATCGATTCGGAAGGCATATGGTACATCCATGCGAAAGTCATGGACAGAGCAGGTAATACATATGAGACAACTTCATCAACTTACCATATTCAACGCAAGCCTGAGCAACCGAGCCATGTGAGAATGTCCCAGATCAGTGAGACATCAGCTGAACTTACAGTGGATTTGCCAACGGGGGAAAGGTACACCGATGGATATCAGTATGAGATAACGAATACAACGACAGGACAGTCATGGATACTCGATTATCCGAACCACAGTATAATTGATCACTCGCTCAGCGGAGGCCATGTCTATGAATATGAAGTTAGAGTGAGAAATCATACCGGAGTAAGTGATGCAGTAAACGCTCAAGTATTAACGATCCCGGCAGCTCCCGGAACGTTACATGTTCGGAAAGTAGATTCGCAGCCCGATTTGGCCGAAATTCAGTTTGATTCAGTACGGGGAGCAGATGCGTACCGCATCATTGCTGCAACTTCGGACGGGGTCACCGTGTTTGATCAGACGGTATCTGACCCTGGTAACCTACCCTATGTCAGCAACCTCGTTCCAGGAACCATTCATAACATCTCGGTAACGGCAATGAATGAAAGTGGAGCCGGTGGCAGCAGTAGAACCGGATTCCTCACACTGCCGGCAATGCCCGGGGAGTTTATGGCTGTTGAAATTCAGGAGTATGATATTTCGTTAAAATGGGAGACAGTGACTTCTGCAACGTATTACAGTCTTTCACGCGATGGAACAGCCATATATGAAGGAGAGCAGACGGAGTATCTGGACACGGGTCTGGATAGCGGAACGGAATACAGCTATGCATTAATTGCCGGAAATAAGACAGGACCAGGACCGTTGGTAGAATTACCTTTGCTCAAGACTTTACCTGGGCAGGTGTCCGGCTTACAGGTATCAGATGCTTCCACAGCAAGCCTTCATCTGAATTGGGAAGCGGTACGAGGAGCCGATCACTATGAGTTATGGTTGAATGGAGAGAAGAAGGGAACGGTTCCTGCCGGAACTCAAGAATGGGTTTTTGGGGGACTGAGTTCGGGAACCTCGTATCAGCTGGATGTACAAGCAGTGAATGGAAGTGGACAGGGAATGCGCAGTACGGTATCAGGAACAACGCTGCCGGAGAGCCCCTCGGGACTTCATGTCGTTCAAGTAACTGAACAGGGAGCGATCTTGCGCTGGGAACCTGTAAATGGGGCAACGAAATATCGGGTGCTTATTGATGGACAGAGCCATGAGATTTCAGATACACAACTCGTCGTTCATCATCTGTCAAGCAGTCGTGAGTATACCTATGAAGTACAGGCAGGCAATGCTGCCGGGTACGGTGCATCCACCAGGAGTACGATTCTTACGCTACCCAGCAGGCCGGAAGGACTGAATGTCACATGGACGGGTGAAACAAGCATGGGACTCGCGTGGCAAGCTGTAGAAACGGCGAATCTTTATATTGTGAATATCAATGGAACAGAAGTAGGCAGAACATCAGAACTGACCTACACTGCGGAGGGATTGTTGCCAGGGATAGAGTACACGTTGGAAGTTCAGGCTGCGAATACTTCTGGTTCAGGTGGGACAGCGCAGCTCATCCAATTGTCCAAGCCTGAGTCGCCTGCGGAGGTACTTGTTGATCCAGGAGTACATCGGGCAAAAGTTTCCTGGTCTGAGGTGGAAGGTGCCGCTGAATATGTGATTGAGCAGAATGGCAAGGAGATCTATAGGGGCATCGAGAATGAAGCAACGATTACCGGTCTACAGGATGGGACGTGGCATGACTATCAACTATTGGCGGTCAACAGACAGGGGACACGTTCTGAAGTGACGGATGTATCCCTGCTGACTTTGCCTGAGAAACCCGTTAAGGTTGCCGTATATGATGTAGCAAAAGACAGCCTGGGTCTGGATTTCAGCAACACAGGTGTCCAAGGAGCAGATCATTACGTCATTGAACGGGATGGAAGAGAGATCGCTCAGATGGATTCAAGTGAAAAGCAATTCGTGGACAAGGGTCTGTCGCCAGGAACGAAATACACGTATGTGATTCGGGCAGTCAATGTGAGTGGAACGAGTGCGCCGCTTACATTCAGTATAATGACTCAAACGTTGCCATTGGTTGCAGAAGATATCACAGTGAAAACAGGAACACATCAGGTCGATCTGGCTTGGGATGTTGTTCAGGGAGCTGTTGCATATGAGATTCGCAATCGGGTAACGGGAGATGTACAGAGCGTATCTGAACCGTCTGTACATCTCAATGGCATGCTGGATGGCACAGCGTATGAATTCGAACTTGTTGTGATTAACGAAGATGGTCATCGGTCAGAGTCTATTCAGATTCAGGTTTTAACGAAACCTATATCACCTCAGACGGCAGGTATAACACACATTACTGATCAGACAGCGGTACTGAACCTGACTGGAAGCGCCACACGTGGAGCAGAGAAATTCATCATTATACGGGATGGCGTTGAAGTTGCTAACATCCCAACTGATCAAACTTCATTTGAAGATCACGGACTGATACCCGGAGAGTATTATACGTATACCATTAAAACTTCCAACGTAACGGGTGAGAGTGATTCCGGTTTCGAAGTTCACTTGCGTACGTTGCCCGCAACCATTAATGAACCTTTACATGCAAGCATGATTGGGGAAAAGGAGGGATTGATCTCTTGGCCTAAGGTACAAGGGGCGGAGGGATATATGATACGTATCGGAGATCAGATGTTCACCACTATAGAAGAGGGGGATATCACAGAGGTGAAATTAACTCATCTGGAGAGTGCAACCCGATATGATCAGGTACAGATCATTCCTTATAATACAGCTGGTTCAGGAAGCCCAGTGACCGTGACTCCTTTTTACACCTTGCCTCATGTGGATTCACTGGAAATGAAGATATACCCCGAGACAGATCATGCCAAACTGGAATGGGAATTCCCTTATGGAAACGAAGCTTTCGTTGTATTGCTGGATGGTACAGAAGTATACCGTGGCACACAAAAAGAATTTATAGTTGATCAACTGGATGCCGGCAAGCAGTACGAGATTGAGATCTACACAGAGAATGATCAGGGAGATGCATCGGAGAAGCTGGCGTATACTGTACTGACCAAGCCAGCAGCGCCTGTCAACGTGGAGTATCAATCTGCGAAGGATCACATTCGTCTTCTATTGGAGCAGAGCCGGGTGGAAGGTGCCGAGCAGTTCATCATTGAGCGTGACGGTGTGGAGGTTGCTCGTGTTCCTGCAGACGAACTGTTCTATGACGACAAGGGACTTGAACCGGGCGTGAACTATATCTATACAGTCAAGACCATGAATGTCTCGGGTAGTAGTGATGGTGGTTATTACCTTCATGCCATGACTTTGCCCGGTATTGCTGCTTCCCCTCCTGTAATAGAGGGCCGTTCGATGTATGGTGTAGACATTGTATGGGAACTGATTCCTGGTGCTGCGGGTTATCGAGTCTATCGAAATGAAGAGCTTGTGGGAACGACCATGGAGACATCCATACATGTGTCTGATTTGAACAGTGCAGAGCTTTATCCTGACTTCATCATTATTCCATTTAACGAGGCAGGGGATGGTGAGGCGCTTGAAGTACCGGAATTTGAGACGCTACCTTCCGAGGAACTGACAGTAGCAGCCATAGCGCAAGGCACAAGTACGATTAAGTTGACTTGGGAACTGGAATCAATAAATGAAGTGATTGTGATTACCCATAAAGATCGGGAGATCTACCGTGGCACGCAGCGCAGTTTTGTATGGACAGGACTGAATGCCGAGCAGCATTATGAGGTGGTTGTATGGACGGAGAATTCAGCAGGTGAAAAAAGTGAAAGCAAGCAGGCCGCAGCCATGACTTTTCCGTATCCACCCTCCGCTTGGAGCGGTGGCAGTGCAACCCCGAGTCCAAACGGTACATCGGAACAAGCCGATGAGGTGAGTTCACAACCAGAACCGTCTAAGGAACCTGATCTACCTGCGAAAAAAAATATCAAATTTATCGATATCAGCCAAACATTCAATAAAGATCAGATTACCTGGCTGGCGGAACAAAATATCATTCAAGGTGTAAGTGAAACACGCTTTGAACCACGTCGCCCGATCACACGTGCAGAGTTTACCGCACTAATCGTGCGTCTGATGGGTGTGGACACAACGGTCAATGAACAGCATGGATTCCAGGATGTGAATGACGAGGATTGGTTCGCTCCTGAGATTAAGGCAGCCGTTCATCACGAGATGGTTCAAGGTATGGGGAACGGGAAATTCGCTCCACATGCGCTGGTAACACGTGAACAGGCATCCAAGATCATAGCAAATGTTGTCCGTAAAATCAGACCGGAACCGCTGACTTCCCCAAAAGCATTTACCGACCAGACTGATGTATCCGATTGGGCCAAAGAAGAAGTGCAGGAACTTGCAGGTTGGTACATGATTACCGGATATGAAGACGGCAGCTTCCGTCCCAAGCAGCATTTAAGCAGATCCGAAGCTGCAGCGCTGATCTTCCGCTTAAATAAGCTGATGCAAGTCATGGATGAGAACCGTACAGATCAAGTGGAGAAAGCGTCAGCGTTCGATCGTCATATCTAGATTGAATTGATTCTTACATGTGATACTGTAATCATCGGCAGTAACGACATTACCGCTTGATTGGTTTTTAATGCTATAATGGTTGCCAATATGATAAAAAAGGGTAATGAACAATGGTGATGAATAATGAATAATAAATTTATCCGGATATATGAAGATATTGCAAATCGTATTCGGACCGGAGAGATTGAGGCAGGGACGCTGCTTCAATCGGAACTGGATTTATCGGAAAGTTATCAAACGTCCCGAGAGACCATTCGCAAAGCATTGAAAATGCTGTACGAAGAAGGTTATATTCAGAAGATTCAAGGCAAGGGCTCGATTGTACTGGACATACGCAAGATCGATTTTCCCATCTCAGGTCTGGTTAGCTTCAAGGAATTAGCCAAAAAAATGGGACATCGTGCTCAAACGTATGTGAAGGTTTTTGAGGAGAAACAGGTCGATCAGGCGTTGCACAAAAAAATCAACTTTGGTCTGAATGAACAGGTCTGGGAAATCAGACGTGTGCGCAAAGTGGATGGAGAGCATGTCATACTGGACAAAGATTACATTAGCCAGCGGCTTGTTCCTGGGCTCAGCAAAGCAATCTGTAATGATTCCATCTATGAGTATATTGAGCAAGAGCTGGGACTTTCCATTTCGTTTGCCAAAAAGGAGATTCTGGTGGAAGAACCCACCGCTGAGGACAGGGAATTACTTGACCTTGAAGGGTTCCATAATGTGGTTGTGGTGAGGAGCCAGGTGTATCTGGAGGATGCCAGTCAATTTCAGTATACGGAGTCGAGGCATCGACCGGACAAGTTCAGATTTGTGGATTTTGCACGCCGAAGATAAGTTAATCAAGATCGATCAGAGAGTACCTTTCACTGCTTTATTGAGTGGATCGGTACTCTCTTTCGTTATGAGGGAATCCGAAGATTGTCCATCAAGAACCGCTTAATGTCAATGTTCTTCCTGCATGTCGGAGCGTATGATCACAATATATACGAGGCTGAGGAGTGAGCGAATTGAATCACGTGACAGCGACATCAAATGTTCGCATATGGGAAGAAACCAGAGATATTCCAACCTATGGTACAGGTAAACCGGATCAAAATCCAATGTTTCTTGAAAAGAGAATCTACCAGGGAAGTTCGGGTAAAGTGTACCCGCATCCCGTGATCGACAGCATTGAAGATGAAGCAAAGATGAAGTTGTATCGATTAATTATTCTTGAAAATGATTATGTGCGTATCGAGATGATGCCCGAACTGGGTGGACGGATATATCGTGCGCTGGATCTTACTAACGACTATGATTTTGTATATTATAACCGCGTGATTAAACCTGCACTAGTAGGTCTGGCAGGGCCATGGATTTCCGGAGGAATTGAATTCAACTGGCCACAGCATCATCGGCCCAACACGTTTGGTCCAGTCGACTATACATTTGGCAGTAATGAAGATGGAAGCGCTACCGTATGGGTGGGTGAGATTGATCGCATGTATGGTACCAAAATGACCGCTGGCTTCACATTACATCCTGGCAAAGCCTATCTTGAAATCCATGCCGAAGTATACAATCGCACCAACGCACCACAAACTTTTTTATGGTGGGCGAACCCGGCTGTAGCCGTCAACGATCATACGCAATCGGTGTTTCCACCTGATGTAACGGCTGTGCTGGACCACGGAAAACGGGACGTATCCCGCTTTCCCATCGCAACCGGCACCTATTACAAGATGGACTATTCCGAAGGTGTGGATATCTCGCGATACAAAAACATACCGGTTCCAACTTCCTATATGGCGTATAAGTCGGGTTATAATTTTGTAGGGGGTTATGATCACGGGGTTCAGGCAGGTTTGTTGCATGTAGCCAATCATCATATTTCTCCGGGCAAGAAGCAATGGACCTGGGGGAACGGGGAATTCGGGCAAGCCTGGGATCGCCAGTTAACGGACGAGGATGGACCTTATATTGAATTAATGACCGGGATCTATACCGATAATCAGCCTGATTTTACGTGGTTACAGCCCTATGAAGCCAAATCATTTTCGCAGTATTTTATGCCGTATAAAGGTATTGGTATGGTCAAAAATGCAACGATTGATGCAGCGGTTAATCTGGAAATGGCTGAAGCGACTGGAGCGACCGGAGCGGTAAACGTGATGGTATATGCTACGTCGGTTTTTGAACAAGTGACCGTTGAAGTGATAGGACCATCCGCAGTATATCTCCATGAGACATGCAATATCTCACCTACGCAACTCTATAAGTCTTCATTTCCGTGGAGCGCCCAAGATGAATGGCATCAATTGAAGTTAAGTGTTCGAACTGCGGAAGGAAAAGTACTTGTGGCCTATCAACCTGAACGTAGCGAGATTCAGGAAGTTCCAGACCCGGCCCAACCACTCCCGCTACCATCCGAGATTCGTACGAATGAACAACTATATCTGGCTGGTCTTCATTTGGAGCAATATCGGCATGCCACGTATGAACCGGAACCTTATTATCTGGAAGGTTTGACGCGTGATGCAACGGATATTCGTCTAAATATTGCGTATGGCACATTGCTGCTGCGTAGAGGATTGTTTCAAGATGCTGAGAAGCATTTCAGACAGGCCGTACAATCGCTAACGTGGAAAAATACGAATCCATATGACAGTGAAGCATTTTATCAGCTAGGTCTGAGTTTGAAACTACAGGGGAAACAGGAAGAAGCCTACGCAGCACTGTATAAAGCCGTATGGTCTGCACAGTATCAGGATACGGGTTATTATATGCTTGCTCAGATCGATACGGCGTTACATCGGGAGATGGAAGCGCTGGATCATATCGAACGTTCGTTGATCCGTAACAGTAGAAACTACAAGGCCCGGCATCTGAAGGTGGCTTTGTTACGCAGATTGGGTCAGCATGAGAGGGCCATTCAATATGCGGTTGAAACGTTGGAACTGGACCCCGTTGAATTTGGAGCCGCACATGAATTAGTCCTGATCTATAACAGAACTACTTCACCGCTAGATAAAGAACAAGCTGACCAAACCCGTGAGCATTTCCATCGTCTGATGCGAGGAGACGTTCATAATTATCTACACCTAGCTGCAGATTACGCGGATTGTGGGTTATGGGAAGAAGCAATAACGGTACTCTCGTATGTTGAATCCAAAAATTCACAGCCGTATCCTATGGTTGGTTATGCTCAAGCCTACGTGCATCGTCAACTGGGGGACGTGAAGCAGGCCGGGGAATGTCAAAAGCAGGGGAAAGCTGCTCCAACGGATTATTGCTTTCCTAATACGCTATTTGAATTCATGGTGCTTCAGGATGCATTGGCAGTGGATTCGAAAGATGGGCGTGCTCACTATTACCTGGGAAATTGGTTGTATGATCATAAACGCTATGAGGAAGCAATCACCCATTGGGAAACTTCGCGTGAGGTGAATGCTGGATATCCGACTGTACATCGGAATCTGGGACTGGCTTATTATAACAAGCTGAATCGCCCTGATCTTGCACTGGCTTCATTAGAGGAAGCTTTCCGGTTGGATTCACGGGATGCCCGAATCTTCTACGAGTTGGACCAATTGCATAAGAAGATAGGGTATTCTTGCGAGCGTCGAATCAAACTGCTGGAACAACATATGGAGCTGGTACAACACCGTGATGATCTGTACATCGAGTGGGTGACTTTATTGAATATGCAAGGTAGTCATCAGGAAGCATGGGATGCGCTTCAGGCACGGCGGTTTCATCCCTGGGAGGGCGGAGAAGGCAAGGTTACAGGACAATATGTTACCGCACTGACGGAACTGGCGAAGCAAAATCTGGAGAATCAACAACCTGAACTAGCATTGGAGCTGTTGCAGCAGGCGCTGGTTTATCCGGAGAACTTAGGTGAAGGTAAACTAGAGGGAGCCGGAGATAATCCCGTTTATTTTTATCTTGGTTGTGCCTACCAGCAACTGAAGAATGATCAGGCGGCAGAGGAGAATTTCCACAGAGCATCCATCGGTTTGAACGAACCGGCAAGCGCGATGTTTTATAATGATCAACCTCCGGAATCCATCTATTATCAGGGTCTGGCCTGGCAGAAGCTTGGCAATGTAAAGGAAGCCAACAGGCGGTTCAATAAATGTATTGACTATGCCGAAAGACATATGCATGATCACATCCGAATGGATTATTTTGCGGTATCTCTGCCCGATTTCCTGGTATTTGACGACGATCTCAATCAGCGTAATGAAGAACACTGCCAATACATGCGGGCACTGGGTCTTCTTGGCCTTGGTCGGACAAGTGAAGCCAAACTTGAATTGGAGCGGGTTCTGGAGAAGAACCCCAATCATCAAGGGGCAATCATCCATCGTTAATTGATAACCGTAATGGTTTCAACCATATCCCATCTATACCGAAGGAGTTATACAATCCATGAACGATAGCATAACAGGAAGTCAGATTCGTTTCATACTGGATGCAGAAGATAAAGAGATTCGTGCGGGTGGCATGACTGGCAGTGGGGGCAAGAATCCAAGAGGGGAGTCTTATGACTTTACCAACTATTATATGATCCGTAATGGTAAACCCCATATTCCCGTAGTAGGTGAATTTCATTTCTCCAGATTCGCATACTTGCAGTGGGAAGAAGAATTACTGAAGATCAAGGCAGGTGGGGTGAATATCATCGCGTCCTATGTCTTCTGGAATTTTCACGAGGAGCAGGAAGGCGAGTTTAATTGGTCAGGAAGCCTGAACTTGCGGCATTTTGTGGATCTGTGCGGCAAACATCAGCTGCCACTGATCGTGCGGATTGGTCCATTCTGTCATGGGGAAGTTCGTAATGGCGGGATGCCGGATTGGTTATTCAGTTACCCATTCGAAGTGAGATCGAATGATGAAGGGTATCTGTATTACGCCAAGCGATTATATCGTGAGATTGCACGCCAGCTTAACGGCTGTTTTTATCAGGAGGGAGGCCCCATAATAGCTGTACAGTTGGAAAATGAGTATATGCACGCTGGGGCACCCATGGATGCCTGGGGTTATACACGTGACAAGTACATTTCCTCCGGCCGGGACGGGCGTGACCATCTGAAGATGCTGCGCCGTATTGCCGAAGAAGTCGGTATGTACCCCATGTTCTATACTGCCACGGCCTGGGGTAATGCTGCGGTGCCTGAAGAAGGAACTTTACCCATGCTCGCGGGGTATGCGTACACACCCTGGATTCCTAATCAGCCTCCAAGCCGAGAGTATTTATTCCGGGATCTGCATCTGAATCCTGTTGAAGAGGTGGATTATGCCAGTCAGGAGTACCCAGCTGCGTATTGCGAACTTGCTGGCGGCATGCAGGTCAGTTATCATGCTCGTCCAGTTGTAGATGCGGACAGTGTTGAAGCGATGACCATTGTGAAGCTGGCGAATGGCAGCAATCTGGTTGGGTACTACATGTATCATGGCGGTACCAATCCGGTAGGGCAAAAATCATATATGAACGAACAGGCATTGCCGAAAATGACGTATGATTACCAAGCCCCGCTGGGGGAATTTGGACGTATTGGTGAATCGTATGACCGCATTCGAACCTTGTCCATGTTCCTGGAAGCCTACGGTGAGCTGCTTGCACCAATGGGCAGTGTTATACCGGAAGATCAACATGCGATAACACCGGAGAACAAGATGGATCTGCGCTGGTCTGTTCGTCAACAAGAAGGTTCGGGATTCCTGTTCATGAACAATTATCAGGATCATGTGGCGTTGCCTGATCGAGACGTACAATTGGAACTGCATACCAGCAACGGAACTGCTTTTTATCCAAGAGAAGGCACGATGCAGCTGAAATCCGGCATGGCGGCGATTTTGCCTTTCCATATGAATCTGGATGGACTGAAAATCATTGGTGCTACCGTTCAGCCACTTACTCGATTTGTGGTGAATAATGAGCTTACGGCTGTTTTTTATGCTCATGACGGCATGAGGCCTGAGTATGTTATGGATACATCGTCTGTTACAAACGTGGATATGCCTGAGGGTATAGTATCGGAGCAGGGTAATGAAGTTGTGATTCATCCGATTGCAGGCAAGGACCATCAACTGGGAATCACAACATCGGACGGTAAAGTCATACGTATCATTACATTGACTCGTGAAGAGGCATTGCATGCCTACCGTTTCCGAGTGGGTGAAGAAGAGAGACTTGTGATTAGCAGCAGTCATATGTATGTACAGAATGAGGTGCTCATATGCACATCCGTGGAGCAACCAGAGTTCGAGGTATCCTTTTATCCGGCTCCAGAGCATGTTTCCGCTTCTAGATATGCTGTGTTATCCCAAGCGAAGCAAGGCGTATTCGGTACGTATACATTCCAAGTTTCGCCTTACGAGCCTGCTGTAGAGGTTAATTATCCCAAAGCGTACGCAGCGACATTGAGATTGGATACCGCGTGGCCGGAACAGGTAGATGACGTGTGGGTTGAGATTGATTATGAAGGAGATGTTGCAGCAGCACATATTCATCATCAGATGTTAACAGATCATATTCACTATGGGCATAGCTGGATGCTTGGTTTGAAACAGTCCCGTCATTTGCTGGCCGAGCACGCGCTTCGTCTGTCCATAACCCCAATTCGAAGAGGAACGACTGAGAGTTATGTGAATCAGGCTTATGTGGAGCGATTTGAGGGTGTGGAGATTGGGAAGTTTAATGAGATTTGGGTGAGGCCACAGTACCGGGTTGGTTTGATCATAGCTGGTAGGCAAGATATTTAATTAAAATTCCAAGAGTACACGAGTTAACTAACATTTAAAATACAGAAGGTTCTTTCTCCGAGTAGTTGTGAGGGGAAAGAGCCTTTTTTTGATGTGTATAATAAGAAAAGATCCCTAATCATGGTAAAAAAGACTTGCTTAGTAAGCGTTTTCAATTTATCATGAATTCATAACCTTATCGATAAGGTTTATATAAACTAAATTTCGAAACTTAATAAGGTTATTATTTACTGGTTTGTTACCAAACTTCTATAACCAACGATTTTAGTTAACTTATTGCCTAGAGCAGGGTTAATTGAAATAAAAAAAATCCAATTCAGGAGGTTCCAAACGAATGGTTAATCTGAAAAAGTGTACAATCTTCACGGTTATTGCTGCTCTCATGTTCATGGTATTGGGGAGTGCAGCCCCCAAAGCATCTGCTGCCACAGGATTTTATGTAAGCGGAAACAAGTTATACGATTCCACAGGCAAGGCTTTTGTCATGAGAGGTGTTAATCACGGACATTCCTGGTTCAAGAATGATTTGAATACCGCTATCCCTGCCATCGCCAAAACAGGTGCCAATACAGTACGTATAGTTCTTTCGAATGGCAGCCTGTACACCAAAGATGATCTGAACGCTGTTAAAAATATTATTAATGTGGTTAACCAAAATAAAATGATTGCTGTACTCGAAGTACATGACGCCACAGGGAAAGATGACTATAATTCACTGGATGCGGCAGTCAACTACTGGATTAGCATTAAGGAAGCTTTGATTGGCAAAGAAGATCGGGTAATCGTCAACATCGCCAATGAATGGTATGGTACGTGGAATGGAAGCGCGTGGGCTGACGGTTACAAAAAAGCCATTCCTAAACTAAGAAATGCAGGAATCAAAAATACGTTAATTGTGGATGCAGCCGGATGGGGGCAGTACCCTCAATCCATTGTGGATTATGGACAAAGTGTATTTGCCGCAGATGCCCAGAAAAATACCGTCTTCTCCATTCATATGTATGAGTATGCTGGCAAAGATGCTGCAACGGTCAAAGCCAATATGGAGAATGTGCTGAACAAAGGATTGGCTCTGATCATTGGGGAATTCGGAGGATACCACACCAATGGTGACGTGGACGAGTATGCGATCATGAGATATGGTCAGGAAAAAGGGGTAGGCTGGCTTGCCTGGTCTTGGTACGGAAACAGTTCAGGTCTGGACTATCTGGACATGGCCACAGGTCCGAACGGAAGCTTAACGAGCTTTGGCAACACCGTAGTTAATGATACCTATGGTATTAAAAACACTTCCCAGAAAGCGGGGATTTTCTAATCCGTCAATGAAACAGGAACACTCTGACGTTCACGTCAGGGTGTTTTTTTAATAATATACCTCAATCGGTGATGCCTTTTGATTATTTCCGTTTAGTTTTAAAATATTTTGTTTTCAAAATAAAACAAAGATGTTAAACTCGGATTAGGAATAAAACAAACATTATCGGAGGTAAACAAATGGTACAGAGTTTATGGAATGCATCGCAGGCATCTGAGAAAACAACAGGACTTGAGCAGTTGGTTTACCGATCTAATCTCATTGGTTCTGATCGCAGTGTATGTAACATATACGGTGGTAATACATCTACCAAAACGACAGTAAAGGATTTTCGTGGTCGTGATGTAGAAGTAATGTATGTGAAAGGCAGCGGCTCAGATCTGGGTTCCATGGAAGCAAAACATTTTACCGGACTTGGGCTCGAAGACATTCGACCATTAATTGAACGTGAATCGATGTCGGATGAAGAGATGGTTGAATATCTGGGACATTGCATGATTGATGCCAAACACCCGCGCGCCTCCATCGAGACTCTTCTGCATGCGTTCCTTCCATATAAACATGTGGATCATACTCATCCAGATGCGATTATCAGCCTGTGTTGTGCCAATAACGGCAAGGAATTGGCAAAAGAGATTTACGGCGATCGTTTTGTATGGGTGCCTTACGTACGTCCAGGGTTTACGTTATCTAAAATGATAGCTGAAAGCGTATTCTCGAATCCCAATGCGGAACTTGTACTGATGGAAAAACACGGACTTGTGACTTGGGGTGAAACATCCGAAGAATGTTATGCTCAGACAATCAAGATCATTAATGAAGCAGAAGCTTTCATTGAAGCACGGGTGAACGAAGAACGTTTGTTTGGTGGGGTGAAACACCCGGCACTTGCCGCTGATGTTCGTCGTCAGATCGTATCACGTGTGATGCCAACAATTCGTGGAGCGGTATCGGATAGCAAAAAAATGATTTTGTCCTTTGATGATCAAGAGGACGTACTTGCTTTTGTGGGCGGAGCAGATTCCGCGGAATTGTCTCAGGTGGGTGCAGCTTGCCCGGATCATCTGGTACATACCAAAGTGGTACCTCTGTTCATTGATTGGACACCGGATGCGGAAGATATTGAAGGTTTAAAAGCCAAGCTGGTTGAAGGTGTGGCTGCCTACAAAGAGCAATATCAACAGTATTTTGAGAGCAACAAAAACGAAGGTGATGTCATGTTCGAAGCGGCACCACGCGTTATCCTCATTCCAGGTGTGGGTATGATCAACACAGGCAAGAGCTGGGCGCTTTCCCAAGTAAGCGGAGCGTTATATCACAGAGCCATTGCCGTTATGCGTGGAGCTACGAGCCTCGGTCAATTCGTATCGCTCAGTGCAAACGAGTCTTACAATGTGGAGTACTGGCCGCTGGAACTGTACAAATTGTCTCTGGCCCCGGCAGAAACAGAATTCTCCCGTAAAGTGGCGTTTATTACAGGCGGCGCAGGTGGGATCGGAAGTGAAACAGCGCGCAGATTGGTATCCGAAGGCGCACATGTGGTACTCGCTGATCTCAATCTGGAAGGCGCACAGAAGGTAGCACAGGAAATTAATGATCAATACGGTGCAAATCGTGCTTATGCGCTGAAAATGGACGTGACCGATGAGGAAGCCGTTCAATCTGCGTATGCTGATGTTGCGGTGCAATACGGCGGAGTGGATATCATCGTGAACAATGCAGGATTGGCGACATCCAGTCCATTTGACGAAACGTCTCTGAAAGAATGGAACCTGAACATGAATGTTCTGGGCACAGGGTATTTCCTCGTGGCTCGTGAAGCATTCAAACTGATGAAACAACAGGGCATTGGGGGAAGCATGGTATTTATCGGGTCCAAGAACTCGGTGTATGCAGGTAAAAGTGCTTCTGCTTACAGTTCAGCGAAAGCGTTGGAAGCACATCTGGCACGTTGTATCGCAGCAGAAGGTGGAGAGTATGGCATTCGTGTCAACACCATTCTTCCGGATGCCATTCTACAGGGTTCAGCCATCTGGAACGGTTCCTGGAGAAACGAACGTGCAGCGGCATATGGAATTGAACCGGACCAATTGGAAGAGTATTATCGCAAACGGACGACATTACTCGTGAATATCTATCCAAGAGATATTGCAGAAGGAATTGCATTCTTTGCATCTTCGAAATCCGAAAAAACAACCGGTTGCATGATGACGATTGATGGCGGTGTACCGGCAGCATTTACACGTTAAAATAGGAGGGTTCTTGCGGATGGATAACCAAGTCAAGCAAGCGTATGAAGCAGCCAAGGCATTGTATGCGCAGCACGGAATTGATACGGACAAGGTGCTGAACAAACTCGCGGAGATCAAAGTATCCGTACACTGCTGGCAAGGCGATGATGTCAAAGGTTTTCTGAATAAAGATGGGGAGTTAACAGGTGGTATTTCCGTTACAGGTCAATATCCGGGGGCTGCGACCACACCAGCAGAACTTCGTAACGATCTGGAGCAAGCTTTTGCTCTGATTCCCGGCAAACATAAGGTCAATCTGCACGCGATTTACACGGATACAGAAGAGCAGGTCGAGCTGGATCAGATTGAGCCGAAGCATTATGAAAACTGGGTGAAATGGGCCAAAGAACAAGGACTCGGCCTGGACTTCAACCCAACATGTTTTTCCCATGAAAAATCAAGTGACGGGTTCACGCTCAGTCATCCGGACCCTGAGATTCGCAAGTTCTGGATTGATCACTGCAAGGCGTCCCGTCGGATTGGTGCTTACTTCGGGGAACAGCTTGGTCAGACTTGTGTAACCAATGTATGGGTACCGGACGGATTTAAGGATAATCCGGTTGATCGGCTGACACCACGCAAACGTCTCAAAGCATCGCTGGACGAAGTATTCGCCGAATCACTAAACCCGGAGCATAACCTGGATGCGGTAGAGAGCAAGCTGTTTGGTCTGGGTTCGGAAGCTTATGTGGTGGGTTCTCATGAATTCTATATGGGTTACGGTTTGCAAAATGATACGTTAATCTGCCTGGATGCGGGTCATTTTCATCCAACAGAGGTTATTTCCAATAAACTGTCGTCCTTATCTTTGTTTACAAGCGGCATTTTGCTTCACGTAAGCCGCCCGATGCGCTGGGACAGTGACCATGTGGTAATCATGGACGATGAGTTGCTGGAAATTGCGCGTGAACTGGTTCGACATGATCTGCTTGCGACCACACATATTGGACTGGATTTCTTTGATGCAAGCATTAACCGTGTTGCTGCCTGGGTTGTGGGTACACGCAACACGATCAAAGCCCTTCTGCGTGCGATGCTGGAACCGGTGGATGCTCTGAAACAAGCAGAGTTGAACGGAGATTACACCCTGCGTCTCGCGTTAACGGAAGAGTTCAAATCCTATCCGTTTGGCGCAATCTGGGATTACTATTGTGCTCAGCAAGGCGTTCCCGTTCGTGAAAAGTGGATCACCGATATCAAAACCTATGAACAAGATGTATTGCTACAACGTGATAAATCTTTGGTGTAACGTTACATTTTATAAACCACTGCGGAATGTAAATTCCGTGGTGGTTTTTTTGGCATAATCACACTGAAATGAATAAGTGAGGCGATTGCTTCCATACTAGGAATATAGATCCGTATCGCATACGTTTGCCACGCAGAGGAGGAATAATTGAGTTGAATCTAGCCCACAACAAACTGTATATCGCAGCACTTGGCGGCGTAAATGAAATAGGAAAGAATATGTATTTCATCCAGTACAATCAGGACATCATCGTGATAGACTGTGGTTCGAAGTTTCCCGATGAGACATTACCAGGGATTGATCTGATCATTCCGGATGTTGCGTATCTGCTGGAGAATCTGGATAAAGTCAGGGGTCTTGTGGTTACCCACGGACATGAAGATCACATTGGTGGCATTCCCTATTTGTTAAAACAAATGAACATCCCTGTGTATGCATCCAGACTCACTCGCGGGCTGATCGAGCTTAAACTGAAAGAGCATGGGCTGCTGCGCAAGGCGGACCTGCACACGATCGATGCTCACTCCAGTATTACGCTGGGAGGGATCGAGGTATCCTTTTTCGCAACCAGTCATAGTATACCGGATTGTCTTGGTATCTTCTTTAAGACACCAGCGGGCAATGTCGTGCATACCGGAGATTTCAAATTTGATATGTCGCCTGTACATGGACCTTTCCCTGATCTGCACCGCATGGCCGAGATTGGCAAACAGGGTGTCCATATCTTGCTCTCCGAGAGTACCAATGCAGAAAGACCCGGTTTCACACCTTCCGAGCGTATTGTGGGAGACCACATTCTGGATGCCTTTATCCGTGCAAAACAAAAAGTATTTATCTCCACCTTTGCGTCAAATGTCAGCAGGGTGCAGCAGATTGTGAATGCAGCATTTGAGACGGGGCGCAAACTGGCACTGTTGGGCAGGAGTATGGTGAATGTGGTATCGGTGGCCAGTGAATTGGGGTATTTGCAAGTTCCTGACGGATTGTTGATTGAAGCCATCGACTCGGATCAGTTTCCACCAGAACAAGTTGTTGTATTATGTACGGGTAGCCAGGGAGAAGCGATGGCAGCATTATCACGTTTGGCATCCGGCAAGCATCCTCACGTAAGAATTAATGCTGGAGATACGGTTATTATTGCTGCCGGAGCTATTCCGGGCAATGAGAGAAATCTTGCACATGTGATTGATAACCTGTATGTTCTGGGAGCACGTGTGATATATGGTTCAAGTGGTGCAGCAGGAATGCATGTATCGGGACATGGCAGTCAGGAAGAACTCAAACTGATGTTAACCTTGATGAAGCCGGATTATCTGATTCCGATCCACGGTGAGTTCCGCATGTTGTATCAGCACAGACTGCTTGCCGAGTCCGTAGGTATAGAGCGTGATCATGTGTTTATCGTGAATAATGGGGATATGGTTCAGTACAAAGACGGCACTGCTTCGCTGGGTCCCAAGATTGCATCAGGAAACAGTCTCGTAGACGGCCTGATCATGGGGGATGTTGGTAATATTGTACTTCGTGATCGCAGGCAACTGTCTTCCGATGGTATGTTGGTGATTGTGACTACACTAAGCAAAACGGAAAAACAGATGGTCACGTCACCCGAAATTATCTCCAGAGGGTTTGTGTTTGTTAAGGACTCGGAAGAATTCATGCATGAAATTCATGAGCTGGTTCTAAACCAGATGGGTGAGTTGACCGCGGCTGGCGTGAATCAGTGGAATGTGATCAAAAGAAAGCTAAAAGACGAGATCGGTCACTATATTTACGCTCAAACAAAAAGAAGACCAATGATCTTGCCTATTATTATTGAAGTCTGAGATGTAGGAAATAGCGAGTGTTTTGTTACTGATCTGAGCAAACGAGTATATGAAAGTTTAACAGCCTGATGAATGTCGGATCATACTTCTGTATGAGGGACATTGATATCGGGCTTTTGTTATTACATCGGGAATGAGAATGTACAATAGATGTGCGACAAATGAATTGAATCAAATTCGCCATGGGTTTGCCATTCGCAGTATAATATAAGGTAAACCAGTTAAAGAAATAAGAGGAGTCTTTATGAATAAAACGATTTCTGATATCGCTCAGATGGCAGGTGTGGCAAAAAGCACGGTCTCACGCTACCTGAATGGCGGATCGGTTAGTGAGGATACACGTCAGAAGATTGAGCGTATTATCAAACAATACAACTATGTTCCCAACACATTTGCACAGAGTCTGAAGGCGAAGAAGACCAGCATCATCGGTACCGTTGTGCCACGCCTGGATTCTTATGCAACATCCCAGACATTGATTGGAATTGATGAAGAACTGCGAAGTAATCAGTATCAGATGCTGATCGCTAATACGAGTCAGGACATGCAGCGCGAGATTGATGCCATCTATGATTTTGCACGCCAGAAGGTATCGGGTATTATTCTGCTGGCTGCTGAAGTGACCGAAGCACATCTGAAGGCTGTTGAGGATATACGGATTCCGGTGTTATTGGTGGGGCAGCAGCATGAACAACTGCACAGTCTGGTTCACAATGATGATCAGGCAGGTTATGAGATGGGCAGATATGTCGTCGAACAGGGTCACCGCAAGATTGTGTATATGGGGGTTAGCGAGAAGGATCGGGCGGTAGGGATTTATCGTAAACAAGGGTTCCAGCGAGCAATCGCCGAGTGTGGTGGATGTGAAGTGAAGTATTACGAGACGAGCTTCAAGATGTCTGAAGCCATCGTGACCGCTGAAGCCATCCTGAAAGAGATCACACCAACGATCATTGTAGGGGCTACGGATAATATCGCACTGGGTGTGATGAAGATTGCGTTCTCCAATAAAATTCGCATACCGCAAGATTTGTCTGTTACCGGATTTGGTGGATATGATATTACGGAGATGATTCATCCCACGCTGACTACTGTGAAATATCATTATTTGCAGGCAGGTCAAGTAGCGGCGAATCACATTATTCGTCTGGTCAAAGGCGAGTCGGTGGAGGAACGTACAACACTTGATGTTGAACTTATTCCTCGAGAAAGCGTTGACAAATTATAAAAACATCCTTTATGATAATTCCATCGAACCGGTTCCACTGTAAATATCCAATGTGGATATGCGAACACGGGCAGGCAGTAATGCCATATGGAATTATTTTTTTTGCATTGAACGGAACCGGTTCCTATATTTTGATTTTCGTATAAGTTAAATAAGAAATAAACATTTACGGAGAGGGCAGAAAAAATTCGAAGAAACGGAGTGTTCGCTTAAAGCTTTCTGTAAGAAAGCTACTTCGGAAGCATAGGCTATCACCGGATTTCACCCTTTAGAAAAGGGATCAGGAAATCTGGGGATAACAGCGATCGGAGGATTGTTCTGCCATCGTAGTGCCAGTGTGAAATTTCTTGGTTTAACTTATATAAGCAAGAATGGAGAACAGCTATGAAAATGACTAGAGAGCAGCGCTACAGACGAATTGAGCAAGCTGAGCCTGGAGAGATTGCAAAGCTTGAAGCACGGATATCCGTGTGTCCTTGGAGACAGAGTTACCATATTCAGCCTGTAACAGGTCTGCTTAATGATCCTAACGGTTTTGCATATTATAAAGGCTATTATCATCTGTTCTATCAATGGTTTCCACTTGGAACAGAACACGGCATGAAATACTGGTATCATACCCGCTCAAAGAATCTGGTGAACTGGGAAAATGTCGGGATTGGAATCGAGCCTGGTGGCAGGTATGACTCACACGGAGCTTATTCCGGCAGTGCGATTGAAAAAGACGGCAAGCTGCACTTGCTGTACACAGGCAATACGAGGGATGAGGCTTGGGTGAGACATCCGTATCAATGCTTGGCAGTCATGGATGAAAGCGGTTCAGTAACCAAACGGAATGATCCCGTGATCTCGTCTGTGCCAGCTGGATACACGGAACACTTTAGAGATCCCAAGGTATGGCAGCAAGGAGACAGGTATTATTGTGTCATTGGTGCACAGAGAACAGACAAGACGGGATGTACAGTGCTGTATCGCTCAAACGATATGAACAACTGGGAGTTTCTTGGTGAGATTCGCACGCAATTAACCTCCTTTGGCTACATGTGGGAGTGCCCGGATTATATGGAGATGGACGGGAAAGGTCTACTTGTCTTTTCCCCACAAGGCTTAGATCCTGCGGGAGATCATTATCAGAATATTTTTCAGTCCGGTTACCTGATCGGTGAGTCGCTTAATCTCCAGACGAGAGAGTTCACACATGGTGAATTTCAGGAGTTGGATCGTGGATTCGATTTCTATGCTCCGCAGACCATGCAAGGTCCGGACGGAAGACGTATTCTGGTTGGTTGGATGGGACTCCCCGATCTGGCGTATCCGACAGATGATAACGGTTGGGCTCATTGCTTGACCATTCCCCGGCAGTTGTCACTCCGAGACGGGAAGTTAATTCAACAACCGGTTGCAGAGATGGAGCAATTGCGCAAGCAAGAGGAAGGCACACATATTCGCGCAACAATGGATAATGAAAGTCGTTCATTCGCTGGTTTCAAGGGAATTGCCTATGAGCTGATTTGCGAGATAAGTAATGTAGGTGCAGAGATTGTAGGCATTGAGTTCCGAGCAAGTGAAACGGAAAAAACGGTTCTTCTGTATGATCGGATTCAGCAGAAAGTTATTCTGGATCGGACGATGTCTGGTGCCGAGCTGTCAGAACAAAATGGCGCGATACGGCGGTGCACACTTACTGCGGATGTGATTAAGTTCCGTCTGTTCGTGGATTCATCTTCAGTCGAGATCTTTGTGAACGATGGGGTAGAGGTCTTTACCAGCCGGATTTTCCCAAGACGGGACAGCGTGGATATTCGTTTGTTTGCACGCGGAGGCAAAGCTGATTTTGAAGCAACACAATGGCTTTATTAAGGATTACGTGAGAGGAATGAGATAACATGTCGGAGAATCAACGCATTGCCCAGGAAGTCATTCATGCCATCGGGGGCAAAGAGAATATCGCATCATTTGCACATTGTGCAACACGTCTTCGCATCATGGTGAAAGATAAAGAGAAGATTGATCAGAAAACGGTTGAGAATATCGAGAAGGTGAAAGGGGCTTTTTTCAACTCGGGTCAATATCAGATTATCTTTGGTACGGGAACGGTGAACCGAATCTTTGAAGAGGTCGAGAAGCTGGGAATCGAAGGTTCGTCCAAGGATGATGTGAAGAGTCAGGGGAAAAAGGAAGGAAACGCATTTCAGCGGGCTATCCGCACATTTGGTGACGTATTTGTACCCATCATTCCTGTATTGGTAGCTACAGGTTTGTTCATGGGATTGCGCGGATTACTTACCCAGAATGAGATTTTGGCGTTGTTCGGTGCAACACCTGATGATATCTCGGCCAATTTCCTGTTGTTCACTCAGATTCTGACGGATACGGCCTTTGCATTCCTTCCTGCACTTGTAGCGTGGTCCGCATTCCGTGTATTCGGCGGAAGTCCGGTACTTGGTATCGTACTGGGGCTAATGCTGGTCAATCCGGCATTACCCAATGCTTACGCGGTGGCAGATGGATCAGCACAGCCCCTGCATATGTTCGGTTTTATACCTGTCGTGGGTTATCAGGGATCGGTTCTGCCCGCGTTCTTTGTAGGTTTGATTGGAGCCAAGTTCGAGAAGGTACTAAGAAGACGGGTGCCTGAGGCACTGGACTTAATTCTGACACCTTTTATTACGTTAACGGTTATGATAACGCTTGGACTATTCGCGATTGGTCCCGTGTTCCATTCCCTGGAAGAGTGGGTACTGCATGGAACAACGGCCGTATTGGATCTTCCGTTTGGCATCGCAGGGATTATCATTGGATTCTTCCATCAGATTATTGTTGTTACAGGTGTACATCACATCTTTAATTTCCTGGAGATTCAGCTACTGGAGAAAACGGGATTTAATCCGTTCAACGCGATCATTACCTGTGCGATGGCAGCACAAGGAGCCGCTTGTCTAGCAGTTGGTCTGAAGACGAAAAATATGAAACTCAAAGCACTTGCACTACCTTCGTCTTTGTCCGCATTTCTGGGCATTACCGAACCTGCTATCTTCGGGGTTAACTTGCGTTATATGAAACCATTTATTATGGGTCTGATTGGTGGTGGTGTGGGTGGTTTCATCGCTTCCCTGTTCCATCTGCAAGGTACAGGCATGGCTGTAACGGTTATTCCCGGTACATTGCTTTATCTGAACAGCCAACTTCCGTTGTACATCTTGTCTAACGTGGTTGCCATGGCGATTGCTTTTGCACTTACCTGGTTCTTCGGCTATAAGGATCAACCTGTTGCAGCGGAATCGGTAAGCCGTGACAACAGTGGAGTAACATCAGCTGAAGGTAATGCAGTGGATTCTAATCCGCGCACTAATTCAGTTACTGATGCCGTTACAAGCAAACGTTCTAAAGTAGATCTGCTCGAAATCGCTTCACCGCTGAACGGTACCATCGTTGCTCTGGAGCAAGTTCCTGACCCGGCGTTCTCGGAAAAACACATGGGTGAAGGCATTGCCATTGAGCCATCAGAAGGCAAAGTGTATGCACCGTTTGATGGTGTCATCGCACATGTCATGAACAAGAGTAAACATGCGGTGATCCTGGAGCATGAGACAGGTGTACAGATGCTGGTTCATATCGGAATTAATACGGTTGGACTAAAAGGAAACGGTTTTACTGCGCATGTGAATAGCGGAGATCGTGTAACTGCAGGACAATTGTTGATTGAATTTGACATGGATGTCATACAGGCTGCCGGTCTGCCATTGATTACACCGGTGCTGATTCCAAGCGGGAACGAAACGATAACAGCTATTACTGCAACCTCAACTGGTCGTGTGCAAGCGAATGGGGAAATAGTACTGATAGTGAAATTCAATGAACCTCAATAGAGGCGTGTAAAGTGGGAAGCGGGTAGAGATTTATCTCTCCCGTTTCCCTTTTTTGTGTAAACCAATTATGAAATCAAAATAAAACAGTCATCGGTGATCTAACCAATTCAAGAGAGTCAGCACGTAAAGTATCACTATTTTATGTTGATCCAATCTACGCCCCATGAATAACAAACGTTAATCGTGGTTCTACAGACCAGCGTGCCGTTTCAGCCGCTCTGCAATCTGCATCAGATCTTCCGCGGATATCCCTGGCGCAAATTCTTCCGGCAGATCAGGCAGCTCAGGTACTGGCCCTCCATAACCCGGCAAGCCGGCAAAAGCCTCCAGTTTGCCGCCATCGGTTGGATGTACTCCTTTCCAGATCTGGGCAATACCCTGATAATCCTTGTCGCTGAATGTGTACAGTCTGCGATGTTCTCCCATCGCTTCCCATTTCCGTGTCGTTTCAAAAGCTTTGTTATCCAGTCTTGGAATAGGGAACATTTTCGTTACATCCACACCCGTTGCAATTTCCAGTGCCTTGGCATACGCAAGAACGTGCACACCTCCACGTACAAGCAGATAACCTGTCATTTCTCGGGCTGTCTTGTTGTCCGTCATTTCGTAGACTCTCATTTTGTGGGTCCGGGCTCCGCATTCAAGAAAGAAATTATGCAGAAGATCAAAGATCAGGTTGCCACTGCTTACAACATACGAACCATTCCAGGGTCTTCCCATGGAGTCATAAGGAAGTGCTGTCTGAGCCGATTCAATAAAATGTGAAGTCATCCTTGCATCTTTTCCTACACGAAGTGGTGTGGAGTCTGGAGCACCTGGTGAAGTTGAACCTTCAAGCATGAGGTTAATCGTATTGGCGACAAGTTCGACATGGCCGAATTCTTCGGCAGTTATACTCGCGACGATATCGTAGAAGGGACGCAGCTTGGACCTGCCCCTAAAATTGAAAGATTGAAACATATAATTGTTCAACGTTGACATTTCCCCGAACTTTCCACCCAGCAACTCCTGAACCGCGCTAGCGCCATTAGGGTCCGGATTATTTGATATGGGTAGTTCAATGGCAAGACGGTCTACACGTTTAAACATGACATTTCCCCCTCAGTCCTAGTTAGTGTAAAGGTATGAAGGGTTACTTGTACGTTATTCGGTCGTTTATAAAACAAAACGTTCTGCCAGAGCTTTGGCTCGGAGCAGAACGTTAGTTAGAACAGTATTATAGAGCTACACCAACAACGTTGGTTCCATTTTTGGTGATTTTGTACGTCAGCACATCTCCGTTCCAGAAGTGGAACTTGAGGGTGACCTCGCCATCATTGGTTTCATTGAAGAGGTTTGGTTTTAACTCGATCACATTACGTTCGTAATCTGGGCTGAATGTGTAGGAGAACTCTTTGAACGAAGTCCAGTTCTGTGGACCGGCGTTCTCTCCGTTTGCATATGTTGCTTCCATCGTTGCCAGTTGGTTGCCGTTAAACGTAGTCGGAATGGCAAATTCACTGGTCGTACCCGTCGCATCGTTTAACTTAGGCGTGTCATATTTAATGATGTTGAAGTTCCAGTCAGCACCTTCGTTGAATCCTGCTGTAAGTGTGGCATTTACGCCTAAATCACCAGAGGCTGTTAATTTGGTTAACAGATTGGATTTTAACGTAAGTACATCTTTTTTGATCGTATAGTCTTTACCTCTGACAAGAGGGGTAGTGCCATTCTTCAAAGAATTGAATTTGTTGCCATTCAGATTAAGTTTTACTTTTTTATCTTGAATGGTTTCATTTTGTTTAAGGTATACGAGGTCCGTTTCAGCGGTGGATGAGCGACCCGTCCAGCTTGCTTTCATCGTATCAAATAGTTCCTGATCAGACCAAGTAAAGCTTGTGCGACCGAAGTGTTGTCCGTTATCCCACAACATCGTTGTCATCTGTTTTTGACGCAGATATTGTCCAACGAATTCGAAGAATTTCAGCTTTTCCCCTTGTTCAATGACACCTGTGTGCTGGTCAAAACCAAGCAAGCCATACTCACCAACGATAACGGGAATGCCTTTGGCTGTGAAAGCATTGTATACCCGATCGAATGTATCGGTAATGTCTTTCTGAACTTCCTCGTTATACGTGGTGTAACCTGCGATATTCACACTGAATGGCCAGAACCCGTAGTAGTGAACGGTTGCAATAATATTGGAGTCATTCAATTTTTGAATGGTCTTATTTAATTCATCCAGATCAGGTTGAGCGGAAGAAGTATGCATCGTTGGAAGCACAAGTGGACGTGTCTCGTTGTTTCCACCCGAAGTTCTTACGATCTTGTGAAAAGAAGTATTCAACTCGTCCAGCATGCGGTATCCAATAGCTGCATCTGTTGTGCCGCCTTCGGAGAAACGTGGTTCGTTAACACTTTCGAACATGAGTTTATCGGATGCATCTTTGAATTTGTCCGCAATCTGAGTCCAAGCAGCGTTGTAACGTGCAAGCACGTTGTCATGGTCTTTCTCCATGTAACTGATCCAGCGCCAGGAATCATGGTGAAGATTGATCATGACATAGAGATCGGCATCGAGGGCCCAGTTTACCACTTCTTGAACCCGGTTCATGTAAGCGGCATCAATTATATAGTCGGGGGCGTCACCGATGTGGGCTTCCCAGGTCACAGGGATCCGGATACTGTTGTAGCCCTCACTCGCGATCGATTGAATCAGTTCCTTTGTAATGCGCGGGTTGCCCCAGGCTGTCTCATCCTCACCAACGGCATCCAGAGAGTTACCCAGATTCCAGCCAGGCTCCATGGCATTCACGTATGCCTGCATTTTGCTTGGCGAGGCTGAGGTACTGGCCTGTTCACTGCTGTCTGTTGCTGCGGAAGCCATAGCCGAAGAGAAAAGGGAGAGAATCATGGCAGTTACAAGGGTAAGAGAGAGGACCGATTTACGGTTTTTTTTCATCAACATAATCTCCTTATCAGTTAGAATGGTTGAACTTGAATAGAAGTTAAGCAATAGTGAGAATGGAGCTCAACTCAAACCAAATCAAGACTTGTTCAATACTGGGATCACCACCGAATTATGTATTGAAAGCGTTTTCGGAATTTAATATATCATGATTACATATAGGGGGATACCCGCACAATTGAAATAAAACTCATGTCATAATTAGTGATGCGGTTTATCTGTCGTATGTGTGAAGATAATGATTCTATTTGGAATTGAGATGATATAATTGCATTCTAACATTAATTAGATTCAACTACCCTTGGAGGGATATCAAATGAAGCTGGATGCACATCAACATTTCTGGGAATACAATATCGCCGAGTATGGATGGATTGGAGAAGAAATGAAAGCCATTCGTCAGTCTTTTCTCCCACAAGATCTGGAACCTATATTAGCACAATCGGGCATGGATGGATGTATTGCAGTACAAGCGAGACAATCACTGACAGAAACGGAGTGGCTTCTGCAACTGGCAGAACGATACGAGTTTATCAAAGGTGTTGTCGGTTGGGTGGATCTTTGTTCGGATGATGCTCGAAATCAGCTTGAACTGCTCGCGTCCAATCCGTATTTGAAAGGTGTGCGTCATGTCATACAGGATGAACCTGATCTTCAGTATGTATTGAGAGAAGACTTTCAGCGCGGAATTTCATTGCTCAAAGAGTATGATTTGGCCTATGATCTGTTGGTATCGAAGGAGCAACTGCCTTATGCCGTTGAACTGGTTAAAGCGTTTCCTGAACAGCGATTCGTACTTGATCATCTAGCCAAACCCGACATCAAATCAGGTATACTCTCCCCATGGCAAGAAGCGCTAGAGTCATTGGCTGCACAACCAAACGCATACTGTAAACTTTCAGGGATGGTGACGGAAGCAGACTGGGCAAATTGGACTTCAAAGGACTTTACACCCTATCTGGATATCGCCATTGAAGCCTTTGGTGCGGAACGATTAATGTTCGGGTCCGACTGGCCCGTAAGCAACGTTTCAGCTGCATATGCTGATGTATACGGTATCATTACGGATCACATTCGTTCCTTATCTGTGTCAGATCAAGAGAGGATTCTTGGCGGCACGTGTGCTGCGTTCTATCAAATATCGTAGTGGGCATTCCGAAGCTAAACCAGTTTCAAGGAGTTGACAACGGTTCTGATTCTTGCTAAAGTTTTATCCAATCCGCATAATTGTGATCTGGGAATGTTACCGATATGGGCATAACCTGAGCTGGCTTGTTTACACGTAATCGTGTACCCAGGCTGGTTCGGGTTTTTTGTATTTAAGTTGAACAAACGATTTTACACGGGACGACTGCGCGGCCAGAACAATCTTCCAATCGCTGTTATCCCCAGATTTTTTGATTCCCTCTTCAAAGGGGAAATCCGGTGATAAAGGCGAACGCGTTGCTTCTCCAGATTTTTTCTGTCCTCTCCGTTTATGTGTAAATGTACAGTTCAACTTAAATAGTTTGTCTTATTAATATTTCATGCGATTTTAGCGGGTAACTGAATTACATATTTGGAAGGAGAATGATGATGACGAATTTTAAATTTCCTAAAGATTTTCTATGGGGTGGAGCCATTGCTGCGAATCAGGCGGAGGGGGCGTATCTGGAAGACGGCAAAGGACTGAGTATCGTTGATTTGCTGCCAACAGGAGAGAACCGCAGAAACATTATGAAAGGTCATGTTCCAGCTTTTACACCGCTTGCTAACGAGTTCTATCCTTCACATGAAGCGATCGATTTTTATCACCGTTACCCTGAAGATATTGCCCTGTTTGCCGAAATGGGATTCAAAGCACTGCGTGTCTCCATTGCCTGGGCACGGATTTTCCCTACAGGAGAAGATACACAGCCGAATGAAGCCGGATTGCAATTTTATGATAACCTGTTTGATGAATTGTTGAAAAACGGCATTGAACCTGTGGTTACATTGGCTCATTTTGATGTGCCTGTGCATCTGATCGAGAAGTATGGCAGCTGGAGAAGTCGTGAACTGGTAACCTTATTCGAGACTTACGCTACAACGGTATTCACTCGGTACAAAGACAAGGTGAAATACTGGATGACATTTAATGAGATCAACATGTTGCTTCATCTTCCGTTCCTTGGAGCGGGGTTGGCGTTTAATGAAGGGGATAACATCAAGGAAATTCAATATCAGGCTGCTCACCACCAACTGGTTGCAAGTGCACTGGCAGTCAAAGCATGTCATGAGATTATCCCTGGTGCCATGATTGGCTGTATGCTTGCGGCAGGAAGCTTCTATCCTTATACCTGTAATCCGGAAGATGTGTTCCAGGGGATGGAGAAAGACAGAGAATCCTATTTCTTCATTGATGTGCAGTCACGTGGGGAATATCCAGGTTACGCCAAACGTTTCTTCAAGGATCACGGGTTAAACATTGTTATGCAGCCGGGTGATGCGGAAATTTTGAAGAATCATACCGTAGATTATATTGGGTTCAGCTACTATTCAAGTCGTACAACCAGTACGGATCCTGAAGTGGTCAAAAACATGACCAGCGGCAATGTATTTGGCTCAGTAGCCAATCCATATCTGGCGAAGTCCGAATGGGGATGGACGATTGATCCCAAAGGATTCCGTATTACCGCTAATCAACTACATGACCGTTATCAGAAACCGCTGTTTGTTGTTGAGAATGGATTTGGTGCCAATGACGTGGTTACACCGGAAGGTGAAGTGGATGATGCGTACCGGATTGACTACTTGAAACGACATGTAGCTGAAATGGGTGAGGCTATTCAGGATGGCGTGAACATCATCGGTTACACCAGCTGGGGACCTATTGATATTGTAAGTGCATCCTCAGGTGAGATGAGAAAACGTTATGGCTACATTTACGTGGATCGTAATAATGAAGGTCAAGGAGAGCTGACACGACTGAAGAAGAAAAGTTTTGAGTGGTACAAAAATGTGATTGCATCCAACGGAACAAACCTGGGTGACGAGTAGTTTATATTTTTCTGAATTAAAATGGTCTTGCACAGCAATAAAACATCGGAAGTTTCATCTATATAAATTGAACTAAACATTTACACTAAACGAAGAGGAATATTCTCTAGTTTAATTTATATAACCATGGGACTTCCGATTGTCCTCGCATTGAAAGCGTTGACATATCGTTAGGTTCGCGCTATACTTGACGCAATTATATCGTTTCTGGGATTGTTACTACTCAAAGTAGGCAAAACCTAAGCACCAAAAAAAGCAGACCACCATGTCTTGTTTATTTTGTGATGCTTTAGGTTTTTTTTGTATGCCCCAAGACGATGTATAACTGCCAAGAGAGTGGAACGTGACGGGGGGATTGAAGTGAAAATAGCAAAGGTTATCAACAATAACGTCATTAGCATCTATCAGGCGGATGGAGCTGAGCTTGTGGTGATGGGACGTGGGATTGCCTTTAAGAAAAAGCCGGGGGACAAAGTAGACGAGACCCGCATCCAGAAAGTATTTGCATTGAAAAACAAACAAACATCCGATAATTTCAAAATGCTGCTGCGCGAAGTACCGATGGAACTGATTGAAATTGTGGAAGAAATCATCACGTATGCGCGTGAGAATCTGGGCCGAAAGCTGAATGAGAACATCTATGTATCCCTTACGGATCATATTAACTTCGCGATCGAACGTTATCGGGAAGGCGTGGAGATCAAGAACGCATTAATGTGGGAGATCAAACAGTTGTACAAGCCTGAATTTGAGCTGGGCCTGAGGACGCTGGAACAGATCAACACGCGCATGAATATTGAGCTGCCGCCAGATGAAGCCGCTTTTATTGCCCTTCATATTGTGAACGCAGAGATGAACGAAGAAGTCATTACAACGATGAACATTACGAAGTTTATCCAGCAAATTATTAATATAGCGAAATATCATTTCAAAATGGAATTTGATGAGGATTCCCTCAGTTATTTTCGCTTCATTACCCATTTGAAGTTCTTCTCTCAGCGAGTGCTCAGTGGTACGCATTACGACAACAACTATGATCATTTCTATGACATGATTAAAGAGAAGCATCCGGATGCCGCAGCGTGTACGGAGAAAATTGAGTTGTTTGTCAAAAAAGAGTACAACCATGAGCTGACCAATGAAGAAAAATTATATTTGACGGTTCATATTGAACGGGTGGTTAATCGCTAATATTTAAATGTTGACAAATATGGTTTAATTATAATAATATGTGACTAACAGGAATTGAATACGATTTAACTGGGATTGTTACTGGTTATGCAGGCAAAACCTAAGTCATGAGAAGGTCAGGACCATTGTGTCCGTATCCCCTTACTCAAGGCTTAGGTTTTTTGCGTGCAAAAAAAATCGGTAAAGGGCCTGTTTGAGAAAAAGTGGGGGTGCAGATTATGAGTCAAGAGAAACTGGCCAAAGAGATTGTAGAACTCGTCGGCGGTGAGAAAAATGTGGATTCGCTTGTTCATTGTGCAACACGGTTACGGTTTGTATTGAAAGACGATGCCAAGGCAGACAAGGCCAAGCTGGAGAAAACAGAAGGCATCATCGCAGTTAAAGAAAATGGTGGACAGTTCCAGGTTGTTGTTGGTAACAAGGTGCCTGAAGTCTATAGTGCCATTGGACAAATCAGTAACATTCTGGACGATTCATCAGGTAAAGAAAAACCTCGCAAAGCAGCCAAAGGCCTTGGGGGTATTATCGATATCATATCCAGCATCTTTGCACCACTTCTGGGTGTTATGGCGGGAGCCGGTATTCTAAAAGGGTTATTGCTGATTGCGAGCAATATCGGATGGCTGGAAACAACAGAAACAACATATACGATCCTGTATGCAGCAGCAGATAGTCTCTTCTACTTCTTACCTCTGTTGTTAGCGGTTACAACAGCACGTAAATTCCAGGGAAATATGTTTGTAGCGATGACGATTGCAGGAGCACTGATCTATCCGTCCATCGTCACGTTAAAATCAGAGGGTACACCAACGGATTTCTTCGGTATCCCAGTCATTCTGATGAACTATTCCTCGACGGTTATTCCTATCATTTTAGCTGTCATTGTCATGAGCAAGTTGGAGAAGTTCTTTAATAAGACACTTCACGATAGTGTGAAAAACTTTGTTACACCTTTATTTTTGCTAGTGATTATGGTACCGCTGACACTGTTGGTATTTGGACCATTTGGCGTATACGTTGGTAATGCAATTGCAGCTGGACTCGTTGCCGCATTTGGATTCAGTCCATTGCTCGCTGGTGCCGTTATGGGTGCAAGCTGGCAGCTGCTCGTGATTTTCGGAATACACTGGGGTCTTATTCCGGTATTTATCAACAACGTTGCAGTATATGGGCAGGATGGTGTTAAACCGGCTGCGACAGCTTCGATTTTTGCTCAAACGGGTGCAGCTTTTGGGGTTATGCTGAAAACCAAGAACAAAAAACTGAAAACGCTGGCTGGGTCATCCACGCTGACCGCATTATTCGGTATTACGGAACCGGCCATCTATGGGGTAACATTACCACTGAAACGTCCGTTCATCGCAGGGGTAATCGGTGGTGCAGTTGGTGGAGCGATCATTGGTCAAGCGGGCACATTGGCATTTGCGTCCGGTGCACCGGGATTGCTAACTTTGCCAATCTTCTACGGACCAGGTGGACAAGGCTTCCCAGGATTGATTCTGGGTATCGTAGTATCCTTTGTTGTTTCGGCTGTACTGACGTACATCCTGGGCTTCAAAGATCCGGTCGAAGAAGAAACAACATCCGAATCTACGTCATCCGCCGAGCAATCTGGCCGTACAATGAATGCTTCAGACGAAGAAGTATTAAGCCCAATCGAAGGAACAATTGTGAATTTGTCTGAAGTTCCTGACCCGGCGTTTTCATCCGGAGCGATGGGAAAAGGGATTGCAATTGAGCCGACTGTGGGCAGAGTGGTAGCGCCATTTGACGGTACAGTTACTGTTGCATTCAAGAAAAAACATGCTTTGGCTGTTGTATCAGACACCGGTGCTGAAATATTGGTTCACGTCGGAGTTGATACGGTTAAATTGGATGGGCAGCATTTTGTCTCTCATATCAAAGAAGGGGACAGGGTCAAAGCGGGAGATCTGCTGCTTGAGTTCGATATCGCACAGATTAAGGCTGCTGGGTACCACACGGTAACGCCGATTATAGTCACGAATTCCGCCAACTACGAGGAAGTCATTCCGCAGGCTACAGGTCAGGTTCACAGCCAGGAGCTTCTATTGAAGTTGAACAGTGGAAAGGGAGAGGAATAAAATAGAATCAACACAAATTCAATGAATTAGAGTTTGGTTGGTTCCGTTGACATGGTGGAATTGGAAAATTATAATTAGAATTGTACATTGATTACATGATAATGAAAGGTGGATTATTGAACATGACATATGCGATGAGACTGCGTTTCCTTCCTTTGAATCGGTAATTGAATACGTTCAAAGGCTCTGACGGTTCGTTCAGAGTAAACGGGATCAGTCTGTCATTTCAATCATCCTGAACTTATATACATGGTTTAACTTGTTTTCCCGTTTACATTGAATCACAGGCCTTTGCCTGTGATTTTTTGTGTTACTTATCACTAGTCTGATCAGATCTGATGTTCAGTTGAAACTACAGGAGGTACTCCGTTATGATGACGTTACTGTTCTATTGATACGAGCTGGCATGATAAGCTCGTATCGATAGAAGTGTGCTTCGCTATCGATACGAAATAAATCTTATTTCGGAGGTAGCGAATATGGAAAAGATATGTTTTGAATTAGAGCAGGTTGAGATGACCTACATGGATAAAGCAGTGTTGAACATTGAGCGACTGGCTGTGCATCAACTGGATCGTATTGGTGTAGTAGGAGGTAATGGTCAGGGTAAAAGTACATTGTTGAAACTCATTGCGGGACAGATCCAGCCGACAGCTGGAAAGGTAAAACGTTACGCAGAGTTTGGTTATTTGGAACAAGTCGAACCACCCCGGCCTAACGAAAATCTGGAAGTTGATGGCGCTCTACTCAGCAAATTGGCGATTCCTCAACATGATAAAACATGGAGTGGCGGTGAACAGACCCGTCTAAAGCTGGCTCAAATGTTCACTCATTACCACGAAGTATTGTTGTTGGATGAACCAACAACCCATCTGGACCATGAGGGCATTACATTTTTGCTGGATGAATTGCGCTATTACTATGGGGCGCTTGTGCTGATCAGTCATGATCGTGCGGTTCTGGATGAACTGGTGACCACGATCTGGGAAATTCATCAGGGAGAAGTACACGTATATTCCGGCAACTATAGCGATTATCAGGCACAGAAAAGCCTGGAGCGTGAACAGCAAAACCAGGCCCATGAACAATTCTCGAAGGAGAAAAGACGATTGGAGCTGGCCGCCCGAGAAAAGATGAAAAAAGCCGAGAAAATAACACAGGCCGGCAGCATGTCCAAAAAAGAATCCAAGGCAAAAGCAAACCGTATGTTTGAGACGAAATCCAAAGGCACCAGCCAAAAAGCGGTGCACCGTGCAGCCAAGGCGATTGAACAGCGGATGCAACAGCTTCATGAGGTAAAGGCAGTGAAAGAGGAACGGCCAATGATCTTCCGTCAGCCGAAGACACTGGAGCTGCACAACCGATTTCCAATTATGGCAGATCGCCTTACACTTGAGGTGGATGGAAAGATATTGTTGGAGGATGTAAGTTTACAGATTCCATTAAAACAAAAAATAGCGATAACCGGAGCCAATGGCAGCGGGAAAAGCACATTGCTTAACCATGTTTTTCATGGTGGAGATCACATCACGATGTCTCCAAAAGCGAAGCTTGGTTATTTTCAACAGATGAGTTATCGTTTTACGACAAAAGAGACTGTATTACAATTCCTGAAGAATCGTTCGGAATATGAGGAGTCAGAGCTGAGAAGTGCGTTGCACGCAATGCAGTTTACAGGGAATGACATGCTCAAGAATGTTGGGACATTAAGTGGAGGGGAAGCGATTCGTCTTCAATTATGTCACTTGTTTCTTGGACAATATAACATTCTATTGCTGGATGAACCGACAAATTTTCTGGATATGCATGCATTGGAAGCGTTGGAGCGGTTTATCAAGGCTTATGAAGGAACGATTCTGTATGTATCTCATGATCAGAGGTTTATTGAAAATACAGCGGATCAACAATTTCAGATTACGGAGCGTCAATTAATTCAGGTGAATATATAAGTTGAACTAAAGAATATTTACACTGGACACTACGATGACAGAACAAACTTCCGATCGCTGTTATCCCCAGATTATTTTGAATCCTTTTATAAAGGAGTAAATCCGGGATAGCGTATGCTTCCGATGTAGCTATCTTGCAGAAAGCTTGTAGGCGAGTTTATGCTTACGAAGTAGCTTTCCATTGAAAGCTTTTAGCTTCGCTTCTTCAGGTTCTTTCTGTCCTCTCCGTTTTGTGTAAATGTGTATTTCAATTTATATAGAAAATAAATCTATAGAGGGAAGAGAGCTAACAAAAACAGCCAAAGTAATTTTGGCTGTTTTGTCGTTTTCAAAGATAGGTAGATGGGATACCTTATGTAGCTTCTATTAAGATTCCGCTTTTACAACCGTAGAGTGCATGTTACCTGTAAGGCGTTGAGGTGGGAATACCATGCGCACGGGTGCGATGATAATCGTGGCAAATACAGCTTTGATCAGATCCCCAATAATGTAAGGATAGAATCCTTGAATCATGGCCTCGGGTAGGGACATTTTGTATGCGTAGGCCAACCAAGGAACTCCTGAGACATAGTTCAACAGTGAACCAAATAATTCAATGATGATAAAAGCAAAAATATATCCCTTAAATCCTTGGATCCTCACTTTGGAGAGGAATAAACCGATCAGGAGTGCGGACAGAGGCCAGATGATAACATATCCCCCGGTTGGACCTAATAGAACAGCAAGACCGCCGGTTCCATGTAGAAGTGGGAAGCCTAATGCCGTTAGCACAACAACGAGAGCGATACTTAAAAACCCATACAACGGACCAAGTAATCCTCCAGCCAACATGACAGCCAAAGTTTGTAATGTTATTGGTACAGGGGAGAAGCCAATAGGAATGCTTATGTAACCGAAAAGAACTAATATTGCGGCCATAAGTGCGCTAAATACAATGCCTCGCAAAGATAATTTCATGTTTGAACAATCCTCTCCATTTTGGTAATATGATTGTTAACCAAATTAATAAATGTGGTTAACGATTAGGATCTTACCACATAGAGATAGAAAGGGAAAGGACTAATTTACGATGCAAGCCAACCTGCCCAACATTACATTAGAAGATGTCCGAGTGCATTATGCTTCCGAAGAGGGTCAAGTGAGGAAAGCGCTGGATGGAGTGTCACTTACGCTGCACCAAGGAGAATGGGTTAGTATTGTAGGGGCGAATGGCAGTGGAAAAAGTACGCTCGCCGGGCTCCTTATTGGATTCATTCCAAGATCGGGAGGGGTAAGGAACATCTCAGATGAACTCACCATTCGGGGTGTATTGCAGCAACCGGATGCACAGGTATTGGGGGACACCATTGAAGAGGAATTTCATTATGCCTTGTCACCATTAATGCATACTGTGGAAGAACAATTGAAGCACAGGCAGGACGCATTACATACCGTAGGGCTTCAATATCCCCCGGATATGGCTATCTCACAGTTATCGGGTGGCCAGAAACAACTGCTTAACATTGCCGTAGCGCTCGCGGCCAAACCGGACGTATTGATTCTGGATGAGCCAACAGCCATGCTTGATCCCGGAGCAAGAGACCGCATTGAGGTCATCGTTCAGAAGATCACCGAGCGCGGTACAACGGTAATCTGGATCACGCATCATCTGGAAGAAGCGACCTTGTGTGATCGAATTATTGCTATTGACCGAGGGCGTTGTGTGTACGACGGGAAGCCTGAGTCTTTTTTCTATGAAACAGAGATGCATGAGAAGACAATTCTGAAAAATGAGCAGCTATCTCCCTGCGAACGGTTAGGGTTGGACCTCCCCTTCACTGTAAAGACTGCGTTATTGCTCAAGCAAAAAGGCATGAGACCAGAAGCCATGCCACTTAGGCCCGAGCAACTGGCTAAGGAGGTTGCAAGTTGGAGATCGAATTAACCAATATACGTATAGAAGCATCGGATTCGAGCAAACGTGCACTGCTTGAAGAGATAAATATTCAGTTGAACAGTGGGGAAATTACTTTGCTGCTGGGCTGTACGGGTTCAGGAAAAACGACTTTGCTACAGACGCTGGCTGGCTTGAAACCTCCCGATGCAGGAAGTATTAGGATAGATGGCATGCCTTTCTGGAGAGAAGGAAAAGTGTCACAGTCGATTTTATTGCAAATGGGTCTGGTGTTTCAATTTCCGGAACAACAACTGTTTGCCCGAAGTATCCAGCGTGAATTCACATATTCTCTGCGTCCGTATCAACTTTCACAGAAACAGCAACAAGAGCAGATTACAAAAGTACTGAACCAATGGGACCGGCCAATATCTTCGGAGGTGGAACGACGTTTTCATCCGGACAGGTCGCCATTTGCTCTAAGTGGGGGAGAGAAGCGCAGACTGGGTCTTGCTCTCGGCATTACGACCAATCCACACTGGCTTCTGCTGGATGAGCCGAGCGCCGGGTTGGAAGCACAAAGTGTCGCACTTTTGCTGGATGTATTGGAGCAACATCGTCTGGCAGGTGGTGGGGTCGTGGTAGCAACCCATGATCTGGATACATTCTTGCCTTGTGCGGATCGGGTATTATTATTGCAGGAAGGTCGTCTCATTGCTGATCTCACACCGCGAGAACTTCACGATAGGCCTGAATTGCTGGAGCAGACAGGGATTGGACTGCCACCTTCGATGCGACTAGCACAGCAGCTTAGGGCTGCGGGTCTTGATCTGTCTTTTACCGCGATGACCCCGGAAGAGATGGCGGAAAGCATTGTTCAGTCCACGTTCGTTGAAGTGGGAATTCAGAACAAATCAAAAGCGGTATCGGGAGTAGCCATTACGGTGGCAGAGAGCGAGATAATGGAGAATATAGAAGGGGACGATCCGAAGCTTCTTCCGAACAGCTTGACTCATTCAGGCGGATTGTATGGTGTTATGGACCCACGTCTAAATTGGATTTTGTATATTTTGCTGGTCACCGCAGCGATGCTTCAACAGCGCTGGCTTGGATTGACGTTAACATTGGTGCCGGTAGTGGCCGCACTTGCTGTGCTTCCGCGTCAGACTTTGGCTGGCTGTATGAAGTTAATGAAGCCACTGTTATTTTTTTTCATCATATCAACAGCGTTATCTGGGACAACCCTTTCAACCGCGGGAGGCGGTCTGCACTTTGGTTTTTCCCTGATACAGGCAGAGGGCACTTTGCTGAATGTGTATCGTCTGTTTATCGTCACGTTGGCCAGTCTTTGGTTTTCACTGACAACGCCATATGGGCGAATGGTAGAAGGACTGAACTGGGTACTCGGCATCGGTAAAAAGATCAGGCTGCCCGTAGCTTCGTTTGCTCTTGCTGTATCGTTAATCTTTCGGTTTATCCCAATGATTTGGAGTGAGTGGCAGCGATTCTCATTGATCGTACGGGCACGTGGAAAGGTAGCTTTAAGACCAAATACCGTGCGGATTCGCGACTTGGGTCCGATGGTGATTCCCTTGTTAATGGCACTGTTCCAACGTGCAGAGGATATGACCATTGCGATGGAAATGCGTAAAGTTAGAGAACATTCTTTGCTAGGAGCACGTTCTTCGTTATTGGCATGGTCCAAGCGTGATACCTGGATTAGCATGGCTGGCCTCATTGGTTTTGTACTATTAGTATGGATTCGCGAATGGTGATGCATAATTTCGTGAGCGCTTGCTCACAATAAGTGCGCGTGGATTATCTGGACGCGGATCAGGAGGGACGAACGATGAAAGATAAGTTTTTGCGTGAAGAACGGCAAGAATATACCGATGTGTCTACGGTGGAATCGCAGCGAAACGATATCACACTCGAAGAATTCCCGGAGGGCCCTTACGGCTCATCATTGTTATCTGAGTCTCTCGGGAAAAGTTCTCCGTGGCGGGTGGATCAGAGGTCTGCACATCGTTTCGATTATGAAAATCATGAGCTTCATGAAGGAGAAATACGTGATTATCCGGGTCAGGATGTTTTTGACGAAACGGTACCGGATAATGTGTCTAAACCACAATATACAGAAGAATCGTAAGTGATATGAATATAAAATAGAGCGTAACCTCCGACAGATTTGGTCCTTTCGGGGGTTATTTTCGTTGTGTTTAATGAAAAACAATTCTCCTCCAATTCCACATTATGGGTTATTATGTTTGTAGCTCGAACTACAAAATTTTGGTTGAATATGTGGGGGAATTGGAATGAGAGAGATCGATTATAGTCAATATTTCTGGCAGGATGATCAGATCAGACTACGTGCGTTGCGTGAGGAAGATTGGGAAGACCATTATTATAACCGCTTTGATACACCTGCCCGTCGGTTATTGGAGTGTGCAGTAGAGTTACCGCCAACTCATGTTGAAGCAAAGAATTTCACGGAAAACTTCTCTGATTTTTCTTTAACCAAAGGACGGATCATGTTTACAATTGTAAATATGGATGGTGAAAATGTCGGAGGTGTGAATCTGAACAGCATTGATGAGAGAAACGGTACCTTTAGCATTGGGATTCAAATTGACAGGGATCATCGAGGAAAAGGATACGGAACCAGAGCCGTTCGAATCTTGCTGAACTATGCTTTCTTCGAGCGCAGGCTCAATAAATTTAATGATTATGTACTCCAAGGAAATGAACCTTCCGCAGCCATGATGAGAAAACTTGGATGTGTTCAGGAAGGTGTGCGTCGCCAGGTGATCTATACCGATGGAAAATACCAGGATCTGATCCTCTTTGGATTAACCAAAGACGAGTTTATGGAAAAAGAGGGGCTTGCTTGAGTCCAACATAAAAAGATCGCCGGGATGCTTAGGTCAGCCCATGTTAGTTGGATAAGTGGTAAGTACATTAAGCGGTAGGCGAGAGTATTCTTAATGATATCAAAATCTGGGGTGATCGTGTGGATAGAGAAATGCCTGATCCGACATGGAAAAGGTTAGGTTTTGCTGAACGGCCTGATTTTCATACTTCTGGTCTGGGTGTGGGGATTGTAATTATCGACTCAATTAAACCACATCATCTCGTAAATCACTTAAATACACGAATCAAATGTGTTGCCGTACATGAAAATATGACTGTCACCATGCAAGACATCTCATCTATGAACAGGGAGGGAGATCATCGGAAAGGTGAGCATGGACTTATGAGTGTACTGGCTTTGGCCCATGAACCTATTCTATTAGAGGGACAGGTTCATGTCGGGATTGCACCAGCAGCAACATTTATCATTTTAGATCATGGAGCATTTACAACTGGAGAAGGAGAACGTCTGAAAAAAGGAATGGAATGGATTCTTGAACATGGGGTCGAATGGAATATAAAAATTATTTTAAGCACTGGTTGGCAGGCATTAGATAATGAAGTTCATCTTAAAAATACGAGTGAAAATTCAACGGTTAAAGCATTGGCAACAGCTGTGCAGCAGGGCATTTTGGTTATTTGTTCGAATGGAAATACACGTTTAAATAACATCATGCCTCCAATACAATATTTAGCAGTAGGGGGCTATGTCGATCGTGGAAAGGCCGATTACTCATTACACGCTCCTTTCCCTGATGAACCTTATGGCAGAAATGGAGATGGTCACTTTAGGCCAGATCTATTAGCGCCCAGACTACACCTTACAATCCCCTCTTATGAAACTTCTGGTAAGCGCGTATCTTTTTATGAGGGGACCTCTGGAGCGGCTACGCTTGTGGCTGGTGTTGCGGCCCATTTGTTCTCCCAATTTCCGAGTTTAAGTTCCGAGATGCTGAGACACTTTTTAGTCGAGCATGGAGAACCACTTGAGGGTGATGATAACCTGGCTCCTCGAATTAACGTTGAGAATACAATTCGTTGTATGAACAGGGTAGATAAGCCAAGGTACATATCAAAAACTTTACCCATGATAAGCTTAAAAAATCAAAATTCATCCAGCGCAATTCATTCAATGGATGATATCGAAAGAGCGCTCTCTTTAACCGTTTTAGTTGAGAGGGGTGAATTATCACGTGAAGAGTTATGGAACTTCACGAAGGATTCATCCGCTATTGTTCGTAAAATTGCAGTATCGACGCTCGGTGAACCGATGAACGAACGAGAGCGAAAGTTGTATTGGGTGTCCTTAATACATGAAACAGAAGGAGGAGTGCGCGGATGGTATATGCATGGATTATTGCAAAATGCTCCAAAGGAGGAAATTCACCATTGGATAAATTGGTCAACAGATATTAACTGGTCGGTTCGATGGTGTGTTAGTGAATATTTGGCTCAATATCCAGAGTGTTTTCCCCAACTTGAAAAAACTCAAGATCCTGACACTATACATATCAAGGCATTGCCTTTAAGGCAATGGTACAAGCTCTTTAATGATGTAACGTAAATCAGTATGTGGAGGTAACCTTATGAAACAAGCCAATTATTCAAGTGATAAATTAATCATCGATTGCAAGGATATTTATTTGCGCGAGTATCGAATTGAAGATTTGGAGAAACTGCAAGAAATTACATGGCAACCTGAGGTGTATGAATTCCTACCGGGATGGAACGCTACGATTGAAGAGAGAACCCTGTGGCTCACCGAATATGAAATCCCTGAGAATCAGCGTTTTAAACAAGCTGTGATGGCGGGAGGGGATATCGTAGAGTTATATTTACGTATGGCTATTGTACTCAAAGAAAATGATGAGTTCATAGGATGGTGCTGCTCAGGGATCAAGGACGAACTGCCAGCACCCAATCGGGAGATTATGTACGGTATTTCGAAACACTTCAGGAACCGTGGCTATACAACGCAGGCAGTGAACGGAATGTCAGAGTATTTATTTGAACATACCAACGTGGAAATATTAAATGCCATCGCTTTGATTACCAATCAAGCATCTAATAAGGTGATACAGAAATGTAATTTTGAACGGTTGAATTCCATCGAGATTGAAAATGAATCATATAACCATTACCAACGGTGTAAGCGTCAAGGTCATATTTAATGCATTTGTCTCAAGATGAATGTTTTGACGTAATCATGTCAGAGCTAGAACATCGTCCCATTAGATAGCGCTATAACATCAATTTTGCAGATCAGGTTAGACAGTGAATACTGGCTACCTGATTTTTTTCTGTCTTTTAATCTGTAGCACAGGACAATGTTAATAATTTTCTCCGCGATAATAGCGCTCCAGTTTGTTATCCAGATGAACAAGCTGCGCTTTTTTCTCCTCGATATCATTGAGCAACTTTTGCTTTTGATCCTCAATCAGCTTGGTTCTTTCCTTCAGCGTGGAGGTTCCTTCATTTACCTGATCATAATACTTCTTGATATCTTCTACACTCATCCCGGTTTCGCGAAGACATTTGATAAAAACCAGCCAGTTCAGATCATCCTCCGAATAAAGACGGTTATTCTGTTCACTTCGTACAGCGGGTTTCAGTAGTCCCTTTCTTTCGTAAAAGCGGATCGCTCCGATGGAGACCTCAACTCTTTTCGCAACTTCTCCAATGGTTAACATGTTATTCATCCTTTTTATAAAAATCATTTGACCTACACTAAGTGTAGCATAGTAACTTATACATTGTTAAATATAAATCAATCATGGAAAGAAGGATTATTATGAAAAAGACTGTCTTTGTAACCGGAGCCAATAAAGGAATTGGATATGAAATCGTCAAGCAGTTAGGTGAAGCAGGCTGGAAAGTTATCCTTGGCGCACGTAGTATCGAACGGGGGGAAGCGGCAGTTTCCGAGTTAACTTCCAGGGGGTTAGCTGTAGAGTTTGTACAAATCGACATGTGCGACTTGAACAGCATCGAGCAGGCAGCCGATACCATTCACAAGACTTATCCCGCATTAAACCTTCTGATCAATAACGCCGGCATGCCTGGTGCTTTTTCTCAGTCCTTCACGGATACAAAAGAGGAAGACTTGCGGAACGCCTTCGAAGTGAACTTTTTCGGCACCTTCCGTTTGAATCAGCGATTGTTCCCGTTAATCAAAGATAATGAAGGCACAATCATTAATGTATCAACCGACATGGCTTCTCTGGACCATATGCAAAATGCGGAATTCACTCTAAATGCCTTCGACTATAACTCATCCAAAACGGCCAACAGTGCCATGACACTTTCAATGGCTTATGAAGTCAGAAACAGCAGGGCTCAAGTCTTTGCAGTAACGCCCGGATTCACATCAACAGATCTGAACGGCAATGCTGAAGGCGGTAAATCAAAAGAAGCCGGTGCTGCAATTATCGTGGGTTATGTGACAGACGGTAAACGTCATAACGGAGAATTCCTAGATGAGAATGGCGTGTACCCTTGGTAATCGAACGGCTCCAAGCTGGCTGATTTTGAGGAATACCTAGACGATTTTCTAACGAACATAGGATGTCTTATTTGGCCTCTAGGTACGCTTCTTAAATTTTAAAGAACATCACACACGCTATTACCAGAAAGCCCCTGATAAAAGCGCTGTAAACGGCTGTTTATTCTGATATAACGTGGCTCAGGTTCGTTAGATTTTTGCGAACTCTTCAAATCCTTAATAAGACGCCTTAGATTCGTTAGCCTGAAAGTCTGAACCCAATGGGGCGACCACTATACTAATCGGACACAAATAAAGAATCCCCCTTTCATTTCGGTTGAGAAATGAAAGGGGGATTCGCCATGTAATGAAGAAAGGAATTAATGTGCGGATTGGAATGAAGATGAAAGAAAAGCAACCTTTGGAGAGTTAGCCGAGAGATTACGTATAACCAACTTGGAACTTACGCTCAGCTTAGACATCTGCCTTATTCAGCGGGATCAAAATCATAAAATCCGTTCCTGATCCTACCTGACTTCGTACTGTAATTTTTCCACCATACGACTCCACAATCGAGCGGGTTATGGCTAGACCCAGACCTGCACCCCCTTGTTTGCGCGAACGAGAACTGCTCGTGCGGTAAAATCGCTCAAAGATATGTGACAGATGTGCAGGTTCAATGCCTGTGCCGTTATCCTTAACCGATAATTCAGCCTGATGGTGTGTGGCATACAACGTTATGGAGATGGCTCCATGATTGGGATCGGTGTGCTGCACCGCGTTATGGAACAGATTCAGCACAACCTGCTTCAGCTTGTAAGGGTCGGCCAGTATATGTACCTCAGCCGTCAGGTCGAGATGAACGGATCTTTGCTGAGCCATCATGGCAAGTTGTGGTTGCATTTCGAGCAGCAGACTGTCCAGCTGAATGACTTCCCGCTCCTGCTTCGGAGCCTGATCCAGCTTGGTCAGGAGCAGTAAATCTTCAACCAGCTTGTTAATGCGTACGGATTCGCCGTGCATGCTGTCCAGTGCTTTATACAATTGATCTTGATTGGTGGCTGCACCCCGCTGTAGAACTTCAATGAAGCCGTGAATGGAGGTAAGCGGGGTACGAAGCTCATGAGAAGCATCCGATAAGAAACGCTGCATGCGCTCTTTCGATTCCCGCTCCGCTTCAAACGAGTTCTCCAGTCTTTCAAGCATGCCATTGAATGAAACGGCGAGCTGATCCACTTCCTCTTGTCCCTGAACGACGGGAAGGCGTTCTGCGAGACTGCCTGCATCGATCTGCTGTACTTTATTCACCATATTGGACAGGGGAACCAGCGTCCGGCGTAATACTTTAGTGTATAGAATAAGACCGGCTACCATGGCCAACAGCGATAACATCACAAAGATCAGAAGCTGTTTAATAATCAAGTCTCTCAGTGGCTTTGTAGCCGTGCCCATCTGAACCATGGGTAAGCCACGATTGCGTGGACCCGGTGAGGCGAATACAATCAATTGCTCATTGCCTTGGCTATCCGTTACGATCCGGTAGGGAATATGCTTTTGTTCTTTCAACTCTGCTGTAATGTCTTGATATTCAACAGCTGATAGATGAGGGGCTTTCAGACCGTCTTCCCCAAAAACATCCTCGAACGTACCTTGGTTATCAAACAGGGCCAGTGAACGGTCCGGAATAAACAGCACCCGATTGCCAGACCCATTTCCTGCCTGTCCACCAAAAGGATTGTTGGAATAGCCACTACGTGACTGGATTCCGAGCCAAACCGGGGGCATGGACATAAGCTGTTCTTCCATGGTTTTTGCCTGATTCCGATAGAGAAAGCTCTCCATGATCCAGAATTGCAGAATACCGATTAACAATAGTAGCCCAGCCAGGACAAACAGAGAACGTGAGAGCAATTGAGAACGTAATGAACGAGGCCAGATCCATTGGTGAAGACGTCTTAAACGAAGTTTATTTTTCTTGGGCAGCGAGTTCATCAGAGATCCACCCTGTATCCGACACCCCGAAGCGTACGAATGAGTTTATGCTCTTTATCCCCGAGTTTGTCGCGCAAGGAGCGAACATATACCTCCACAATATTTTCTTCCCCGCCAAAATCATACCCCCACACCCGGCTCAGAATGGTCGCTTTGCTAAGTACAATCCCATGATTAAGCACAATAAATTTTAACAGTTCGTATTCGGTAGGAGATAACTCCAGGACCTGATTCTGATAGGTGATTTCTTTGCGCTGATCATCAATTCGGAAGGGACCGTGGGTGACGGCTCCTATTAATAAAGGAAATTGATTGCGCAGCCTGGCCTGAATTCGGGCGAGCAGCTCGTCGAAGGCAAAGGGTTTGATCATGTAATCGTCAGCACCTAGCCAAAGGCCCTTAACCCGATTCTCGACCTCGTCCTTCGCTGTCAGCATTATAACGCCAACCTGAGCTCCGGTCTTACGCAGACGCTCGACCACTTCGAATCCATCCATCTCAGGCATCATGACATCCAGAATAGCCATATGTGGCTTGAATTCAAGGGCCAACTCAAGCGCAGCCGCTCCATCCGGTGCGGTGCGCACATCGAAGCCCTCATTGCTTAATCCAAGCTCCAGAAATTGCAAAATATGCGGTTCATCGTCAGCCAATAGTATTTTAATTCCGCTGCTAAGCTTCATAATACGGGGGTTCCTCCTTGCTTGCTTCCATCTATAGTTCTCCCTCAATTGAGAGGGACTGTATGTTGTATTATCGCTTGTCAAACTGAAATTTAGCTGAAAGGATTGTGAATTATCCTCAGACAACATTCAGCGGGCACTCATCCCAGTTTTATTTTGGCATGTCACAATACTAGACATGAAGAACTTTGAAGGAGTGATTAACATTGAATAACACCAAAAGAAGGATGGATTTTGTCCTTCTGCCGATTGTATTACTGGCGGCATTTCTGAATGGGTACGGTATCTGGAACGATCAATATGCCAATTCCTATTATACGACTGCCGTTGGGAGTATGCTCAGCAACTTCCATAACTTTTTCTATGCTTCACTAGACTCAGCAGGCTCGGTCACTGTAGATAAACCACCCGTTGTCTTCTGGATTCAGACGGCCTTTGCCTATGTCTTCGGACTGCACGGATGGAGCGTTATTTTGCCGCAGGTATTAGCGGGAATCGGTTCAGTATTCCTGATCTATTTCATGGTGAAACCTACATATGGTCTTGCAGCAGCACGAATCTCGGCACTTGCGATGGCGACTGTGCCTGTCGTGGCGGCAGTCAGCCGGACCAATAATATTGACAGCATGCTGGTGTTTACACTACTGCTGGGTTCATGGTTTTTGTTCAAAGGCAGCAAAAAAGACAGTGCATGGCGCATTCTGGTTGCCTTTGGGTTAATAGGCGTAGCCTTTAATATGAAAATGCTTCAAGCCTACATGGTTCTCCCGGCTTTTTACTTGTTCTATCTACTTGCATTTCAGGCGAAATGGAGAAAGAAGATTATCCTGCTGATCGGCAGCACAGCAGTTCTGGCAATCGTTTCCTTATCCTGGGCGGTCACTGTGGATTCTATACCCGAAGACGAGCGGCCTTATATCGGCAGCAGTGAAACGAACTCGGTCATGGAACTCGCATTTGGATACAATGGCCTGGCTCGCCTAACGGGTCAGCAGAATACGGCAGGTAACGCAGGTATGCCAAATGGTATCGGATCGGGGAATAATCGTGGCAATCGAGGAGACTTGTCTGCAATGCCTAATCAGACAGGCACTGGTGTTCCTGGCGCTGGGCAAGATGTCAATGCACCGGATAACGATAATATGAATGGTTCTAATGGAACAAACGCCATGGGCGGCATGAATGGGCCGAATGGCAATTTACCGAACGGGCAGATGCCGAATGATATGGAAATGCCAAACGGAAGAAATTTCGGCGGAGGTATGGGCGGAATGTTTGGAACAGGGGAGAAAGGTCCTCTGCGTCTGTTCCAGACGGAACTGTCAGGTCAAGCTAGCTGGCTGTTGCCAGTTGTGCTGCTTGGGTGCATTGCCCTATTTGCAGGGTTAAGACGGAGAAATATAACCAGTAAACATAAGGAGGCCTTATTCTGGCTGGCATGGCTGCTTCCCGTTGCTGCCTTTTTCAGTGTGGCAGGTTTCTTCCATCAATATTATCTGATTATGCTCGCACCTCCAATAGCGGCGCTGACTGGTGCAGGATTTGTAGCGATGTGGAAGTCATATCGTAATCGTGATGGATGGCAGGCATGGTTGCTTCCGGTGTCCGTGCTGCTGACGACTCTGTTTGGCTGGTATATCATGCAGGTGTATAACGAGACGATTGGTGCAGGCTGGTCCATTAGTGAATTGATCGCAGGCATTCTGGTTACGGTCATCCTGATCGTTATGCTTCATCGCACACATCGATGGAAACAGAGCTTCATTATCGCGGGATTCATGGTGATGCTGATTGGTCCAATCTACTGGGCATTCACCCCAATTACTTACGGTGGCAACAGCATGATTCCGGCAGCAGGGCCTGCTGGTTCCAATGGCATGTTTGGTGGAGCAGGAATGGGCATGCCTATGGGTAACGTTGCAGGAGACACAGAAATGCCTACAATGGGTGGCCGTGGGGGAATGGGCAACCGTAACGAAGAAGTGGATCCGGCCACACTGAATTATCTGAAAGAACACAATACAGGCGAAACGTATCTCTTTGCCACTACAGACTATAATCAGGCAGCACCTTATATCATCGATGAAAGAGCAGCGGTCATTACACTTGGAGGGTTCTCCGGCTCAGACCCGGTGTACACAACAGAGGAACTTGAGCAACTTGTCAAGAGCGGGCAAGTGAAATACTTCATGGTTGGTGGCATGGGGGGCCGCGGAGGGAACTCGGATATTAGCGATTGGATCAAAGAGCACGGAACCGAGATTCCAATGTCAGAATGGAAGACAGGCACAGACAGCGGATCCATGGATAACGGTGATACGGAGAGTGAAGCTGGATTTGGATTTGGATTCGGATTTGGCGGACAGACCACCTTGTATGAAGTGAAATTGTAGCTATATAAATTGAACTTATCATTTACACGATAACGAAGAGGACAGAAAAAACCTGAAAAAGCGAAGCGTTCGCCTTTATCCCCGGATTTTCCCTTAAGAAAAGGGAATCAAAAAAAATCTGGGGATAACAGCGATTGGAAGGTTGTTCTGTCATCGAAGTGTGCAGTGTAAATATTCTCTAGTTCAATTTATATAGAGTGAAAATCTCGAACGAAGTCCATTGGAAAAGGGAGGGGACAAACATGGCTCACGCATACCGATACAGCATTATTATTCCCATGTATAACGAGGAAGCGGTGATTGAGGAGACTTATCGGCGTCTGAAAAAGGTCATGGGCAGCACAGGAGAGAGCTATGAACTGTTGTTTGTCAATGATGGCAGCGTGGATCGAAGTGCACAGATGATCCGTGATTACGCCCGTTGGGACGAGAGTGTGAAGCTGATTGATTTTGCCCGTAACTTCGGACATCAGATCGCGATAACAGCGGGTATGGATTATGCAGTGGGGGATGCGGTGGTTATTATTGATGCGGATCTGCAGGACCCTCCCGAACTGATACTCGATATGATCGCCAAGTGGAAAGAGGGTTATGAAGTCGTATATGCCCGACGCACCAGACGAAGCGGGGAAACTCGCTTCAAGAAATGGTCGGCGAGTCTGTTCTATCGTGTACTTCGTGCCTCAACGGATACGGATATCCCGGTAGACACCGGAGATTTTCGCCTGATTGACCGCAAAGTATGTGATGAGATGAAACGTCTTCCGGAGAAAAATCGGTTTGTACGCGGGTTGGTCAGCTGGGTCGGATTTCGTCAGACTGCGATTGAATACGAACGTGATGAACGTCTCGCAGGCGAAACAAAATATCCGCTGAAACGCATGCTGAAGCTAAGCCTGGATGGCATAACGTCATTTTCGCATAAACCACTCAAGCTTGCAGGTTATGTAGGTGCGATCCTGTCGGTAGGCGGATTCATCTATATGTTAACGGTTATTGGTTCGGCCATCTTTACAGATTCAACAATTAAGGGATGGCCATCCATTGTGAGTATCATGCTGATGTTTAACGGATTCATCCTGATCATGCTGGGCATTCTGGGCGAGTACGTTGGCCGAATCTATGATGAGACCAAGGCACGTCCGCTATACATTGTGAGAGACGTGGTTCAGGCCGAGGGCCAGCAAGCGCAATCCCGATTGACAGCCCGCGCGGCTCATCATGATTAAGCGTCTGGCGACACTCTTCAAGTTTGGTATTGTGGGTGTTGCAAATACGGCAGTGGATGCGGTGGTATTTGCCATACTTGCTGCGGTCGGTGTGCCGGTTCTGATAGCTCAAGTCATCTCGTACAGCTGCGGCGTTGCGAACAGTTATTGGCTGAACGGCAGGTGGACTTTTCGAGATGCGGCACGACGGAGCGGCGATAGAGCCAAACGTATTCGTTTTCTAATCACCAATCTCATCGTTCTCGCGTTATCCGCCCTCATTCTGATGACTTTGCACGACATGCTGGGTTGGAGTCTCGTGATGAGTAAGATCCTGGCGACCTTGATGGGGATGGTTCTGAACTATATAGCCAGCAGATATTGGGTGTTTCGTATCGCTACTTAACTGACCACACCGTGCAATATTGGTTATAAGAAACAAATGAAAGGAGTGTATGATGAAATGCGAATTAAAAAAGCAGTTATTCCGGCAGCGGGTCTCGGAACCCGTTTCCTGCCAGCGACCAAAGCACAGCCTAAAGAGATGTTACCGATTGTAGATAAACCGGCCATCCAATACATTGTTGAAGAAGCAGTACAATCAGGAATTGAGAATATCCTCATTGTGACCGGACGCAACAAAAAATCCATAGAGGACCATTTTGATAAGTCGGTTGAACTTGAACACTCTTTGTATGCCAAGGGCAAACAGTCTTTATTGGAGGAGGTGCAGGCCATCAGCGAGATGGCAAATATTCATTTTATTCGTCAAAAAGAACCGCTAGGTCTGGGGCATGCCATTGGGTGTGCAAGGCAATTTGTAGGGGAAGATGCCTTCGCTGTACTGCTGGGAGATGATATTATGGTGTCTGATCCGCCTGCACTTGCACAGATGGTTCATCTCTATGAAAAGACAGGCAATCAGATCATCGGTGTCCGTCAAGTAGACGCTGTAAATGTGAGCAAATATGGCATCATTGATTCAAATGGTGCAGAGGACCGGGTTCACCGAGTCACCAATCTGGTCGAAAAACCTTCCCTTGCAGAAGCACCATCCCGAACAGCTGTAATGGGAAGATACATTCTGAAACCTTCCATTTTTCCAATCCTTGATCAGATTGAGAGAGGGGCTGGAGGGGAATATCAGTTAACGGATGCCTTGAAAGTAGTGAGTCAAGTGGAGGAACTGTTGGCCCTTGAACTGAAAGGACGCCGCTACGATATTGGTGATCAATTCGGATATATTCAGGCGATCTTGGAGATCGGACTGATGCGCAAGGAATTACAGCCCATGCTGACCCCCTATCTTCAGAAACTTGCAACCCAGTGGGCCTAGACTCTAACATTGAACTATGCTTCCTGTAACGCTACAATGAGCAAGAAGTTCAAGTGCTCTTGGAGGAGTGAGGAATCATGAATGAGTCTATCATCAGGGACCTTATTAAGTATATGGATGTAGAGGACAACGCCGCCATTCAGTACGTTCAGACCGAGCATCGGATGAAACTGGGACTTTTTTGGGGGATACAGGAAGGCAGCCGTGTTCTGGAAATCGGGTGTGGTCAGGGAGATACAACGGTCGTGCTTGCACATCTGGTGGGGGAGCATGGATACGTTCATGGTGTAGATATTGCACCTGAGGATTATGGTGCACCGCTGACCGTAGGCGAGGCGGCAGCCAAGTTGCAGAGATCTCCGCTGGGTGATCGAATTCGAATGGATTATGATTTTGATATTTTAAGTGATCAAGTTCAATTCGCCGAGAATGAGTTTGATGTGATTGTGTTATCCCATTGTTCTTGGTACTTGAGATCGTTTGACGAACTCACTCGGATTCTTAGCAAGGTTAGGACGTGGGGACATCAGTTATGTTTTGCCGAATGGGATGCACGAGTTACAGATGTGAGCCAGCTCTCGCACTGGTTATCCGTTCTCATTCAGTCTCAGGTCGAATGTTACAAGGAGAACAGCTTCTCCAATGTGCGTACGCTTTTTACACCGGAGGATATCCAAGTGCTTGTCTCTGCGGCAGGCTGGACGATTAAGAAAGAGACTTCAATCCACTCTCCAGAGCTGCAGGACGGTCGCTGGGAAACCGAAATGACACTGGCAGAAACGCCCGTGGAACTGCAAATGCTTCCGATCCCGGACAAAGTAAAAACACTTCTTCTTTCCGAACTGAAATTACTTAAGACACATCATGTCTCGGGGCCTGGGATTCCACTGGGGACGTATGCAATTGTTGCCAACAAACAGTAAGGAAATCACGTATAAATTCCATGATCTAAAAAAATGTGTTTACTTCATCACAGTAATTTTGATATTATAATCGCAATATCAAATGCGACGAAGAGACGAGTAGATAAAAATCATTCTTTCAAAGAGAGCTCCGGCAGCTGAAAAGGAGTAAAGAACTTTTTATTGAATAAAGACTCAGAGCAGCACATCGGAACTTAGCGTTAAGGGATGGTGTGACAGGAGCTCCTGTTACAGAGCTAGAGTATAAACGGTCTACAGCTAGCAACATGGTTGTACACCTTTACTTGAAGAGGCGAATATGGTGACATATTGGCGAATCTGGGTGGTACCACGAGAGTTCAATCTCGTCCCTGAGACTATTGTCTTGGGGATGGGATTTTTTGGTTTTTTCGGGGCTGTAACTACACGCTTTGGAATTGCCTGAATAGTGTTAATTAGGAAGTCAAATTTCATATTACGTTATTAGTGAGTTATGAAATTGATCAAAGGGAAGAATCACTTAAACCGAAAGGAAATGATGATTGAATGTCAGCAAAATTGAAAGTTGGTATCGTCGGAGGAACGGGAATGGTGGGTCAGCGTTTTGTGGACCTGCTCGATCAACATCCATGGTTTGAAGTAACAGCTATTTCTGCAAGCGCCAATTCGGCAGGTAAAACATATGAAGAATCCGTACAAGGCAGATGGAAACTCGCAGTTCCAATTCCGGAAGCTGTGAAAAAAATCGTTGTTCAGGATGCTTCCCAGGTCGAAGCTTTTGCCAGCCAGGTTGATTTTATTTTCTGCGCGGTTGATATGAAAAAGAATGAGATTCAAGCGCTCGAAGAGGCTTATGCCAAAACAGGAACACCTGTCGTGTCCAACAACTCCGCTCACCGCTGGACAGCAGATGTACCCATGGTAATCCCTGAGATTAACCCGGGACATCTGGATGTGATTGAAGCCCAACGCAAACGTCTGGGTACAAAAACCGGATTCATTGCCGTAAAACCAAACTGCTCCATTCAGAGCTATGTGCCAGCACTTCACGCCTTGCGTGAGTTCAACCCGACTCAGGTTGTCGCTTCCACGTATCAAGCCATCTCGGGAGCAGGTAAAAACTTTACGGACTGGCCGGATATGCTCGATAATGTCATTCCATACATCGGTGGCGAAGAAGAGAAGAGTGAGCAGGAACCACTGCGGATCTGGGGCAGCATCGAGAACAATCAGATCGTCAAAGCTTCTGCTCCATTAATTACAACACAATGTATTCGTGTACCGGTAACGGATGGACATCTGGCTACCGTGTTTGTAAACTTTGAGAAAAAACCAAGCAAAGACGAAATTCTGGAGCGTTGGTTGCAGTTCAAAGGTCGTCCGCAGGAACTGGCTCTGCCAAGTGCACCAAAACAATTCATTACGTATTTTGAAGAAGAGAACAGACCACAGACGAAACTGGATCGTGACATCGAACGCGGAATGGGTGTCTCCACAGGTAGACTGCGCGAAGATTCACTTTATGATTACAAATTCGTGGGATTGTCCCACAACACGCTCCGCGGAGCGGCAGGTGGTGCGGTCCTGATCGCAGAACTGCTTAAAGCTGAAGGATATATTCAACCGAAATAAGTGTAGGTGTACCAAGTACCATGAGCAGCAACAGATTTCTGAAAAGAAGGATTAGATGAAAACCATCACTCGTTGATGGTTTTTTTCTATTGTAGACAAGCAATTGTAGCTTTAGGTCTAACAGCAATCTTTTCAGAAACGAATTACTAGGTTTACGAAACGTAGCAGTATCGTAGCAATATTAGTAATCATAGCAACACAAATCAAAACGCCGACAATCATGTCGGCGTTTATTTATCGTCCAATATTTTATTAGGCAGCAGATGTCTTATCCGACTTATGCAGAAGCTGAGAGCGACGACCGAGCAGATAACCTGTCAGGGAAGCGAGCATCTGTTGGAAAACCATGCCAAGCACGACGGGGACGGCAACAGGTGGCGGAAAATACGAAACAGCGAGTACTGCACCTGCGCTGATATTACGCATGCCTCCATTGAACACCAGAGCGACCTGGTCGGCCTCATTCCAGCCTAACAATCGAGCAGTGAAGTAACTTAGTGCATAACCGAATGATGCCAGGAAAATAATGATGACCGCAAGACCAGCCAATTTCCAGTTGAAATCGGCCAAGTAGGGTGCAACGACAGATCCGTTAATGGCAACGACAGATGCCATAAATAATTTGGATAACGGATTCAATCTCGGTCCCCAGACCGGGACAATGGCACCTTTGGTCCATTCATTCAGCAGCATACCGAGCAGGGATGGCACAACAATCATCCAGAACAGACTGCTCATCATGGCTGCCGTATCCAGTGTGACACTGGTGCCAATTAACAGGGATAACACTCCGGGCACTACAAAAGGAGCTAGCATGGTATCAATCAGGATGATGGAAAGCGTAAGTGCAATATTACCCCGATAGATACTGACCCAGATGAAGCTGCTTATTCCTGTGGGAATCACAGCTGCCAGAACCAGACCTGTTATGGTGTACGCATCTGCAGGGAAAACCAGATGACCCATACCAAGAGCGATTAGAGGCATCGCCATATGCAAAATAAACAGACATACAAATAGGGGGAACGGCTTCTTCAGCACGTTTACAAAATCCCGTATTCCAAGACTGATGCTTCCAGCGAACGTCATGAACGCAAAGAGCCAAGGAGATAAAAAAGTATAAGAAGAAAGAAAACTCCCGCATAACACGCCAATAATAATGCTGATTGGGGTAATCAGTGGCATGATGCGGTTCAAGCGTTGGTTCAAGGCTTGAAGCATATTCATGACATCCCTTTACCGTGTGATTCTACTATTATACATGTTAATAACGCTGGCTGCAGACCATTTGCAATGAAGCGGTCGGAACAGGTATCATGGACTTGAAACAAGGATTCCGAATAGGAGAAGGGGAGATGATCATGTTTATAAGAAAAAGAAAGCACACATTAATGATGACAGGCCTTATTGCATCAAGTATTCTTTTGATTTCGGCCTGTTCTGTCGTAGAGCAAGCCAATGAAAGTTTAAATTATGTTAGTGGGGCTACTGATTATATAGAACAGGTATCAAACGCCGGGGCTGATCTGCAGGAGCTGGCATCGGGAGCAGTGAACAATCCAGAGATAACCACTCAGATTCAGGAGAAAATTGATCTGATCCAAGCAGAAGCAAGCGAATTTTCTCAGCTCACTGCTCCTGCAATAGGAGAGAGCATTCATGAGAATCTGGTCAGCTACAATACTCAATTAACGGAAGTTATGGACAACTTCGAGAATACGATCGCAGAGCAAGGTTTCACGGCAGAAAATTGGGAGAAGACGGGTATTCCTGAACTGATCACCAACATCAATAACTTGCGAGATCCGCTTAGTGGACTTCAGGGTGAATAAGTTGAATTAATTTTCAATATGGAGAGACAACACAGTTTGCAATTCTCATATTTTATAAGGGCGGGATATCGGAGCAATTGAAATTACTGATATGTTCGCTTTTTTTATTTTTCGAAAACTCATGTATATATAATGTCTCTGGAGCTAGACTATAGCAAGTAATCACGAGATGTATATGCCAAAGGAGAACTGCGTCATGACGGAGCACAATGGAAAAGTAATCATTATTACAGGTGGAGCCAGTGGTATTGGTAAAGAAACAGCATTTCAACTTTCGGATCAAGGCGCGACTATTGTTGTCGCTGACTATAACGAAGACGGAGCGAAGAAGATTGCGGCAGAGATTGAAGCAGCAGGTGGAACAGCGGGCGCATACAAAGTGGATGTATCCAAAGGGGACGAGATCAAAGCCCTGATCGACTGGACAGTAGAGAAATATGGTACGTTAAGCGGTATTTTCAATAACGCAGGCATTGGACTTGTGAAACCATTTCTGGAGATGGACCCGGAATCTTATCACAGAGTCATTGATGTAGATCAGCACAGTGTATATTATGGCATGTATTATGGCGCAAAAAAAATGGTTGAATTAAATGTACAAGGTACCATTGTTAATACGGCTTCGATCTATGGAAGTGTTGCTGCAGTAGGCAGCTTCAACTACAATGCAGCCAAGGCTGCTGTTGTTATGATGTCCAAATCCGGTGCATTGGAACTTGCAGAACATGGAATTCGTGTGGTTGGTGTGGCACCTGGCTTTATCGAAACACCGATTCTCGGTGATGACAAAGCCATGAAAGACGCACTTGCTACTCAACATATGCGTGGAGAGCTCATTCAACCAGAAAAAGTAGCCAGTGTGGTTACATTCCTGTTCAGTGATGCAGCAAGTGCAGTGAATGGGACAACCGTAGCTGTAGATGATGGATTCCTCAGCTTCAAAACAAAGTAAAATAAGTAACCTTTCTAAAATTAAGGGAACTCATCTCGAAGAACAGAAAAAAACGGTGCAGAACGATTTATTCGTTTTGCACCGTTTTTTTGTATTTTCATTATAAAGTAATCATGTATAAGAGGAGAATAAGTTTGTCGAATCATCCCGAAAATTCAGAGATCGTGATACAATTAACAAGGCTATAGCTTTTTATCATTTTGTGGTGTCATAGACAATTCGAACGCCGAGAGAGCCATAACTCTCTTCTTTGTAATGACATTGAGAACAGGTTTTGGTCGAGCATAACGCATCGTTATGAACTTGTAATTTTTCGTTGCACTGAGGACATTTATTTTCAAAAAGAGTCTTCAACACGTTAAACATGCTTAATCACTCATTTCGGATTAATTTACTTGGTTTTTATTATAACGGATAATATTCGCCTTGTATAGCACTTTGGAGGAGTTTCGAGATGAGATTTATATTGCATGAAAGGAAGCGCATAATCGATGGATCTTCTGCTTTTTATCATCATGTTTATACTGGGTCTGGTCGGTTCATTTTTCTCCGGTTTGTTGGGTATTGGTGGGGCCATTATCAATTATCCGCTACTGTTATATGTTCCATCCTGGATGGGACTGGAGCCATTCTCAGCACATGAGGTATCGTCAATTAGTATGTTTCAAGTATTTTTCGCTTCACTTGCCGGTGTGATTGCTTTCCGGAGAAAAGTAAAAATGGGCAGAAGTGGTGGGGCGATCGTTCACCGCGGATTGGTGCTGTACATGGGCTCCAGCATTCTTGCTGGAAGTCTGATTGGCGGATTTATCTCCGGTCATCTGGACGGAAGAGTTATTAATCTGATCTATGGCATTCTGGCAATCATGGCGATTGTGCTTATGCTGATTCCCGGAAAGGGAAAACTTGACACCGCAGCTCCACTGGTGTTTAACCGATGGATTGCAGCAGGCACTGCTTTTGCAGTAGGCATTGTGTCGGGAATCGTTGGTGCGGGTGGTGCCTTTATCCTTATTCCCATCATGCTGACGATTCTGAGCATCCCCGTGCGAACAACGATTGCTTCTTCGCTGGCGATTGTATTTATCTCTGCCATTGGCGGCGTTATAGGGAAAATTACAGGTGGAGATATTCCGATGGAACCCATCATCTATACGGTGATCGGCAGTCTGCTGGGAGCATCCCTTGGTTCGAAGGTTAGTTCGATGATCGATGTGAGGCTACTTCGGTATGCATTAATCGTACTTATCGCCATCACGGCGGTCAAAGTTTGGTCCTCCATTCTGTAAAATCACGTACGCAGGAATCAACAGTGATGATTTCGTAACCAAACGGGTGGATCGCCGTATAAAGGTTATGAACATGAGCTGACGCGTTGGATACACCATCAAATGAGTTCAGTTTTCGTCCATGGAGCACCTCATCTCCTTTCATGGATACATGTTTAACATTAATAGAAGTTGAGGTATCCACCCTATGAATAACGTACTTACAGAACAGGCTGATGCAGGATATCGGCTAGCTGAGCAGAAAGCATCTCAGTATTTTACTTCTCTTAGGCAACAACTTATGGAAAATACGTATACAACAGCACTTACCCAAGATATTCATGTATGGCAAAAAAAACATATTCATCGTTTTGCCTGGCTTTCTCTTTTGTCACCAAGCAAACGAAAACCCGATCCCCGGGATGTTCATAGATATATCCACTGGCTGAATACGACTGGTAAGTTGGATGATTACCTTGATCGGAGTATCTCCTATATTTATATGCGAGATCTGGGGCAAGCCCTCGATTCTCCAGATACGCAGGCCCGGATTCAGCACGTTGTCCAGAATACCAAAAAATACTTTATGGGCTCTGCCGCTGGGCGCAAAGGACAGTCTGATTATATCAGCCTGGCTGCGTTGTACCGGTGGGGACAGAAGGAGCACATTGAAACGGCCGTCATCTGGGTGATGAACAAATTAAAAAACGTGGCATCCAACATCCCGAAGGAGCTGGATGCAGAGCAGGCACAGCGAAAGCTCATCAAAATCATTCTCGGCGTGGTCCTTCATGTGGACGATGAGATGAACGAGCAGACATCACCTGAAGAACGTGCCCGGAGATTTGATGCGGCGATCCGACTGGGTTATTCATATGGTTTGACATATCCATTTGTGGATGACCTGCTGGATTCTCAAGCCTTGACTGTTCAGGAAAAAGAACAATATTCCCTGTTGATACGCGATGCACTTCTTACAGGGGTTGTACCTGATCTGGGGGAGTGGAAAGGCAGCAATCTTGAAGTGATTGAATATGTACATTCCGAACTTCGGGAAGCATTTGAGTATATCAAGAACTACCAGCATCCGGAGAAACAGCGCACGTTCTTAGAGCAATCCTATGTGTTTTTTCAGTCGCAGGAGATTGATCGCAGTAAGAAATTAGCCAATGCGAATTATACCAATGAAGAACTGTACATTCCGATTATTATTAAATCTTCCTCTTCCCGATTAATCGTCCGGTCTGTACTCAGTGCGCCAGTGGATGAAGGATTCGATCTGCGGACGTTCTATTACGGGATATATAATCAACTGGCCGATGATTTTGCCGATATGTTTGACGATATGGAAGAAGGGGCAGTAACTCCGTATACGTACTATTTGAAGTACCGAGACCTGCGCCCTGATCTGATTAATCCATATGAATTGTATTGGGCAGTCATCTCTTACCTAATCCATGATGTATACAACTCGGACGCCAAGACCCGTGAGGTCATACTGGATCGTGCTATAAACGGTCTGAAGCGTTGTAAAGAACGGTTGGGACAGCAGAAATATGATGAAGTGATGACAATCTTTGCCTCAGGGCAGCCTGAATTCCATCAACTGGTTCAACAGATGGTGCGAAAAGCAGATGACGTTGATTTCCTCGACAAATTGCTGCGGGATCAGGTTGTGCTTCAATTGAAAAATGACAAACAGGAGAAAGAGGAGTTCAAGCTGACCATTCAAACGGTTCGCGAACAGATTAATGTGGAGTTGCAGATTGCAAAGCCCGCTGGACTCCATGAGATGAAAGAAACGCTAATCGATGCAGCCAATTACAGCTTGCAGGGAGACGGAAAGAGGCTACGCCCCATATTAACTTGGGTTATGGGCGTGCGAGAGTATGGTCTGCCTGAATCATCCATCGTTCCGCTGCTAAAGTCGCTGGAGTACATGCATACGGCTTCCCTGATCTTTGATGATCTGCCTACACAGGATAATGCTTCGACAAGGCGTGGACGTTCCACGCTGCATCAGGTACACAATAGCGCCACAGCAGAGCTTACGGGTCTGTTTCTCATTCAGAAGGCGATTGGGGAGCAATCCTCATTGAATCGCTTTGATGCGTCTACCGTGCTCACCCTTATTCAATATTCGGCTGAAAAAGCAGAGGATATGTGTATGGGGCAGGCAATGGATCTGAACTCCAAAGGCAAGCTATTAACACTTGAACAGTTGAACATGATCTGTTTTTACAAAACAGGCATTGCCTTCGAGGCCGCACTGGTCATGCCAGCCATACTTGCCCAAGTGAAGGAACCGGAGATGGCTATGCTGAAAAAGTTCGCTTATCATGCGGGGATCGCCTTCCAGATCAAGGACGACTTGCTGGATTTCGAGGGAAATCACCTCATTCTTGGGAAACCTGCAGGTCAGGATGAGCGGAACAACAATGCCACCTTTGTGTCCATTCTTGGTGATGAAGGCGCAAAGAAAGCGATGTGGGAGCATTATTGTCTTGCTACAGATGCATTAAACGAGCTGACAAAACCTATTCCATTTTTGAGACATCTATTGGATTATCTTGTTGGTCGTGAGCGCTAAACTATTTTTTTCGCGATTCCTTACTGCATATGACTTATAATGATATATAATGACAAAGGTCGGGACTCCAGAGTAGTGGATTCCAGGCCTTGTTTGACTTTGTAGACACAATTCTCTTAAAAAGATTTGTTTCAAAGGTTGGGTTTCTGGGTATTAAGCAGGTACTGTTGTTTTAAAACTGACTAATTCTTATAGAACATCTTATATCAGGAAAAACTTTAGATCTCGACAATTTTTACATGAAGTTTATATGCCAAAAGGAGAGCTTATAATGCAGGTTCAAAAGGTCGATCATCATGAATTGTTCGAGCAGATCTATAACCAAGCACCTATTGGAATTGCACTCGTTGCTCCAACAGGACAATGGATGAAAGTGAACCCTGCTTTTTGCTGTATGCTAGGTTATACAAGTGTTGAATTAATGGATCTCACCTATCAGGATATTACACATCCGGATGATTCACCACAAGATATGATCTGTTGTTACGAGCTATGTGAAGGTACATCAAAAGAAAATCAATACGAGAAACGTTACATCAATAAAAATGGTGACATCTTATGGTGTTCAATACATGTTTCCTTGGTTCGAAGTGAATTTAACGATGCACCTCTTTATTTCATTTGCCATATTGTTGATATTTCCTATCGTAAACTGTCTGAACAAAAACTTCTACATCGTGAAGAAGTGTTCAAACTGATTACGGATCATGCTCAGGAGATCATCTATATTGCCGATTTAGAGGGCGTTTGTCGGTTCTGCTCACCGTCAGTCCAACAAATATTGGGTTATTCCCCGGAAGAAGTCATCGGCCGAAACAATAATGCTTCCTTTCACCCACAAGATCTGGAACGGATCTCACAGATGGATTTGACTAAAGGTAATCTGTTGAATATTAGAGTCCGTCACAAAGATGGGCATTATCTTTGGTTTGAAACCACATACAAGGTCTTTGGTGATGCGGAGCATGAACAACAGATTCTTACGATTGGACGAGATATATCAGAGCGAAAAAAACAAGAGGATATCAGTGCTGAGGCTGAACGGATTGCTTTAATTGGTAGTTGGGAATGGGATATGGTCAAAGACCATATTACATTTTCAGATCAGATCTTTGAGATTTTTGAACTTGAACGCACCTGCAAACCATATCGCATAAGTGATGTTTTTGATGTTATGAATTCTGAAGATATAGCCTCTATCCAAAAACATATTACCGGGGTAAAACAGGGTGAACCGCTTGATTTTGAATACAAACACATTAGCGCTGATGGAAATGAGAAGTATCTTCATTTACGCGGATTGATTACGCTCGATGAGAATCGTCAGCCAATTCAGCTAAACGGAACACTACAGGATATCACTGAACGCAAACGCATCGAATTTAAATTGCAGGAATCTGTGGAGCGATATACTTCGCTTAAGAAATACAATCATGACGCCATTATCTCGTTTAACATGGATGGTAATATTATGAATGCCAATCCAGTAGCGGTGAAAATGACGGGTTGTCCTGTGGCTGAAATGATCGACACAAGTATAAGCAGATTTATCGGAGCCAGTAATCTGGGTCTGATTTTGGGCAGTAATTATGCTTTGGCTGAAAAGGAGATCAACGCTGTTCGGCACACGGATGGATCAGAGACGGAAGTTTTGGCTACGCTTGCTCCAATCATTGTTAATCAAACCAATGTCGGGTTTTACCTGATTGCGAAGGATATTACGGAGCAGAAGAAACTGCTTGTAGCCAAAGAGACAGCGGAGAGAATGAATAAGGCCAAAAGTGAATTTTTGGCGATGATGAGTCATGAGATCCGCACACCGATGAACGGTGTAATTGGGATGACGGATTTGCTCCTGGATACTCCTGGACTTAGCGAGGAACAAAAGGAATATATCGAAATCATCCAGAAGAGTGGAGATTCCTTGCTCGCGATCATTAATGATATTCTTGATTTTTCCAAAATCGAATCAGGCAAAACCGATCTGGTAGAAGATCCTTTTGATCTCGTAGAGATCGTGACCGAGACGGTGCAAATTGTAAAACCACTGGCGCGTGAAAAAAAGCTGGATGTTCGTATGTATATAGAAGATGCTATTCCAACTCCGGTGTATGGTGATGCTTATCGACTTAAACAGGTACTTACCAATATCATCGGCAACGCGGTCAAATTCACTTCAGAAGGCGGCGTGGAAGTTAAAGTGGGAGTTAAGGAGCAGTGCAGCAATAACGTACAGCTTTATTTTCAAGTAAAGGATTCGGGCATTGGTATTCCGGCTGAGAGGAAACAACAATTATTTGAACCTTTCTACCAACTGGACAATTTTATGACCCGCAAACCTCAAGGGACCGGTCTTGGCCTTGCCATTAGCAAGAAACTGGTAGAGCTTATGCAGGGCGAGATCTGGATTGAGGAATCGGATGAACCGGGTACAATATTTATATTTACCGCCCGATTTAAATTAAATAACGGTGAAGAGAGTAACAGGTTGGATCAACAGCAGAAGAAGAGCAGAACATCCGCCTTGCGGATTTTAATTGCAGAAGACAACGAGATCAATCAGCTGGTCCTTAGGCGAATCGTTGAGAAAAAAGGGCACTTTGTGGATCATGTAGCGGATGGTGTTGAGGCAGTTGAGGCGGTCAAACATAATTCATATGATATTGTTTTCATGGATGTGCATATGCCAAGGCTTAATGGATTCGAAGCGACAAAATGGATTAAAAATTCTTCGAACCCTGAGAGTTGTCCCTACATTATTGCGGTAACTGCAAATGCATTAAGAGGAGACATGGATAAATGCCTGAAGGCAGGCATGGATGCGTATGTCAGCAAACCCATTAAAATTGAGTCCATTATGCAAGTGTTGGAGACCTATTACACCAAATATAATCTCTAATATTAATCTCATTGCACAAAAAATGGATTGGCAATAGAGCCGCTAGCTTATCGTCAATAGGCCACCGGCTTTTTTGCTGTTCCATGATTTGGTCCACCCCTGCATGCCGCAGATGCGACTGTGCTCAAAATCCTAAGGGGCTTTGATCCACAATTTGGAGATGTCCATATATCCGAATTCTGCTATCTGCATGCCGAAGATGCTCTGATCCAGTTCCGCCTGCTTGTTCATGTGACAGCCATGCAAGATCCAGTAGTGATCACGTAGCAAGGCTTCGGCTTCATCCAGGAGCACCGTACGGTCTGCCCGATGAAGCTTTGCGAAATGATCCAGTTTGTCATCCAGCTGAGACTGGAATGCAGGAGACATACACATATGAAAATGATTAGACAGGTTTTTGAAAAAATGAATCATGCCGTACTGCCAATCTTCTTCCAGTATCTCTTCAGCCAGGATCAATTGTGCGTTCGTGGTTTCCTCTGAGTTGAAATAATCCACAACGGCCTGCATGCTGATGTTCAGACCGATGGACTCACCGCGACGCTGAAACCACTCTGCAACGTCTGCATCCTTATTATGCTTATAGGATAAAGTTATGGTCTCTCCCTTGTACCCACAGGTATGCAGCAATTCACGAGCCTGTTCAAGAGAGGCAGCTGTCCAGTCTTGGGCTGCACTTCTCCAGGGAAGGAAGCTGCTGGCTGGTGTAATCCGATTCCCGCCGAGATCTCTGACAAGCGCGACCGAATCATAGACAATACGCAGCGCTTGCCGAAATAGGGGATGATGATGAAAACCTTCCTTATGAAAATTGAACAGCATATACTGACAACCCAGCGCCGGATAATTGATGCTGTTGGTCTGATCACAACCTGTTGCCAGATTTAATCGATCTGTACCCGGTAGCTCATAATAACGATCATTTGGACTCAGGTCAGGGACAAACCAGAAATGGACTTGATCCAGATGTGGCCGGATGCCATAGTACGATTCAAATGCGGTAAGCTCCAGCACATCTTCATTCAGCTCAGAGATCTGAAAAGGACCGGTACCTATTAATGTATTGGCTACATTGTAATCGTAGGGCAGAATTGTCATCCGAATACAACTGAACAGATGCAAAAAGAACCGATTAGGACGATGTAAAACAAACTTGATGCAGTAATCACCAGCTACTTCCGCACGTTCAATATCCCGATATAACCAGATGGACGGACTATGCACATCAATCAACCGCTGCAACGTCGCTTGGACATCCCGGGACGTCATGACACGGCCGTTGTGGAAACGTACACCTTTCCGGAGATAGAAGGTCCATAAACGATGGTCCGCACTGCACTCCCACATGTGGGCCAGTGCGGGCAGGAATGATTCTGTCTTCGCATCATAAGTGATTAATGTATTACAGATCTGGCTCAGTAGATAGGTTTCAAATGCAGTATAAACAAAGGCCGGGTCCAGATCACCTAACTGGCGTGACCTCATGATGCGCAATATATCTTGACCTGAGGAAGTTTCATCGTGGCTGTGAAATCCCATCTGTTGTTGAAGGGAGAGCAAGAGCTGTTCTCGCAGTGAATCATGGCTCTGAATGGTTCCGATGAGTTCAATGGCATCTTTCATTTTGCCTTTAGACAGAAGTTCGGTAAAACTTGCTTCCAGCGCTTCATTCATACTACGCAGCAACGTTAACTCCGAATGGTGTCCACGACCACGACCGGGTTGCCAGTGAATGAAGCCTTGCTCCTCCAATTTTCTAAGAATGAATTTCACATTACGAGGGGTGCAGCACAGGGCAGCGGACAGGCTATCGATGGTTACCGCTACAGGTTCATGGAGCTTAAATGAAAGCTGTTCGGCCCCGGCGAGCCTTATAAAGTGTGTATGTAGGGTATCCATGGTCATGACTCCTCTATTAAAGGTGAAAAGTGTGATCATATGTTTACACTTTTACTTCCCCCTTTTATCCTTACAATTATACATTAGAAGAGGTAGTTCAAAAAGTCCGCTTTTGAGCATTTAGAAAGAATAGGAGAAGTTCGCATGAAGCAATATTTAAGGCAAATTCACCCTTTGGCATGGACCATCATTATCGGAACCATGTTTGGACGTCTTGTGACGTCAATGAGTATCCCGTTTCTATCCATCTATCTGACACGTGTACTAGAGGCTACACCAACCCAGACCGGTATTACTGTGGCCGTAAGCTCACTGGCAGGTGTAATGGTCAGCTTTTATGGAGGTTATATTTCGGACCGGATCGGTCGCAAAATCGTCATGTTAATCTCGGTATTTAGCTGGGCAGGTGTGTTTTTCATCTTTTCAGCAGCAGAGAATCTATGGGTGTTCTTTGTTGCCAATACGTTAAACGGATTATGCCGCGCGGTATTTGAGCCCACCTCCAGAGCACTGTTATCGGATATTACGTCTCCGCAGAACAAATTGCTGGTGTTCAACCTCAGATATGCTGCAGTTAATCTTGGTGTGGTCTTTGGGCCAATTATCGGATTTCAGCTGGGATCATCTGAATCAACGTTCCCATTTATGATTTCCGGCTTGATATACATAGCATATGGACTTGTATTATTTTTGCAATTCAAGCTACAGCATGCCAATCTGCCAGAGCGTCATCAGGCAACCGCACCACGTTTGCGTGAAGCACTCATAACCACCGGTCGCGACCGGGTGTTTCTGCCAGTATTAATCGGTACCACATTTTGTGTTCTGGGTTACGGGCACTTTAGTTCTACGTTGGCACAGTACTTGGCGAGGAGCCCGATCTTTGAAAATGGAAGTCAGATGTTCTCGTACATGCTTTCCCTGAATGCGGTGACGGTACTGATTATTCAGTATCCGCTTGTGCGAACCTTCCGAAACTTTCCACCGCTTGTTCCTCTGATTGTGGGTAACCTGCTGGTTGCAACCAGTCTGATGATGGTCGGAATCGCTGAAGGTGTACTCATGATGATGATGAGTGTCATACTATTTACCATTGGGGAAGTGCTGTTGTTCACGATGATGGATATGCTCATCGACCGTATTGCGAAGCCGGAATGGAAGGGGACGTATTTCGGAACTATCGGCTTCAATAATATTGGTAGTGTCATTGCTCCTGTAATGGGAGGGGTGTTGTTAAGTCAATTTGGAGCGGAGAATGGGCTCGCTGTTTTTGTACCAATTGCACTGACGACTGCACTGGGAGTGCCCTTTCTTCTGATCGCACATAGACGTCTTGTTGTTAGAGAGAAGCAAACGGAGTCCACATCATTGAGTATGTAGCAGGAATGGAAAAGATTAATGACATGAATTAAATAACAATTCAGTTAAAATTATCTTGACGGATGTTGATCCAACGAATACAATAAACAACAAATATGTGAAACGGGTGGGATGATGATTATGTTTATGCCTATACAGATTTCGAATCGATAACTGAATACGCATAAGCATAGTGACATTAATCCAATTTTTTTTGCAATGATCGCGTTTGGGACAGTCATGTTTGTGCACCCCTGTCGTGGACGCTCATCATGATTGCGATGCAGAGGAGATACGGGAAATGCTTTGCATTTCATCCGGTCTCTTTTGGTTACAAGCTGTAGATGAACATTAGTTCATCTATGGCTTTTTTGCATGCATTCCACCAATCCGTTCACATGGAAAGGAGCATTTGTTTTACTTTTTGCAATGAACATACCCATAAGGGAAGAAAGAGAGGTAACCTATGAAGCAACCTGCGCAAAGTTATACCATTTGGTTCTCCCAACGCACGGGCAGTACGCTGTTGGGTGAAGCTTTAAGTTCTACAGGTGTAGCCGGTTATCCGAGAGAATGGCTGCATTATCAGTTTAAAAGTCCAGATAACTTGAAGCATGAAGATCTGGAGCAGATTTGGAGCCATGGGACAACGTCGAACGGCGTGTTTGGCATAAAGATTAATTTTGAACAACGATGGATTGACGCATTCCGTAGTCTCTATCATCTGCCAACAGAGTTATCGAGAGCTGAGGTATGGAGTACCGGTTTTCCGAATTGTAACAAGCATATATACATGACACGTCGCAACAAAGTCAGATTAGCGGTGTCATGGTGGAGAGCTATTGTTTCCGGGGAGTGGCATCGCAAGCATGGAGATCGCCCTCACTCACAAGATATTGCAGATCAATATAACTTTGATGCGATTAAACATCTGCTTGTTGAGAGTAACATGTGCGAAGCTGCAATTGAAGATTTCCTGTCCGAATCTGGCATTGAACCGCTGACAATTGTGTATGAGGATTTTATACAAGATTACGAGGGGACCGTCATGGATGTGTTAGCGTTTTTGGGTATTCAATCGGATGGTATTACGGTATCAGCTCCTCCCTTTGACCCGATCGCAGATGAGTTCTCTGAACAATGGGTCCAACGATTTCGGGAAGAGTGCCAGAGAGGATGGGAGAATGTAAGATGGTAAACACACTTGGAAAGATTCATCCACGGGTCGGAAATGTTGCATGTATTGTTATTATGTATGATTCATCTTAGTGAGAAACAAAGATGGTTTGAATCACTAAAACGGAAAAGAATTGTTATACGAAGGAGTGAGGGGTTATGCCCAAAACAGAGAAACGCTCCATGTCTTGGCTGCTGCGCTATCTAAAACCAGTCAAAGGACGGCTGGTCATGCTTTTGATCATGTTGCTAACATCAACGGGGCTTCAGCTTTTGAATCCACAGATTATCAAACGATTTATTGATACAGCTGCGAGTGGGGGAGTTCTCACCAATCTCATTCAGCTTGCAGGAATATTTCTGGTTGTTGCCGTGTTTAATCAACTCATCACGGTAGCGGTCAGTTATTTGGGGAATGATGTGGCCTGGCGGGCTACGAATCAACTGCGAGGAGATCTGCTGAAGCACTGTCTGCGTCTCGATATGCGTTTTCATAATGAGAAAACACCTGGTGAGATGATTGAACGTGTGGATGGTGATGTAACGAGTATTTCCAATTTTTTTGCGATGTTCATTGTGCAGGTGATCGGGAGTTTTGTTCTGCTGGCCGGAATTCTCGGGTTCATGTTCAGTGTGAATGTGCCTATTGCTATGGTCATGACCGTGTTCACATTGTTATCGATCCTGTTCATGGTCTTCATTCGCAATCTGGGCGTGGACTCTTCCAAAAATGAGCGGGCGGCAAGTGCTGCTCTGTTTGGATTAATTGAAGAACGTATTGCCGGGATTGAAGATGTGCAAGCGAATGGTCATGTGCCCTATGTGATGAACCGCTTTTACCGCACAATGCGCACGGTATTCCTTAAAGGAAGAAAAGCCTGGCTGCTTCGGGTTATCCCGTGGAATACCACTGTTGTTCTATTCGCTCTGGCGGTCACTGCGGTGCTTTTGCTGGGTGTGCATTATTATATGGAAGGTCTAATCAGTATCGGAACATTATTTCTGATCTACCAATATACGCAGATGCTGAATGATCCGATTGAGATGCTTGGAGATCAGGTACAGGAGTTCCAAAAAGCAAAATCAGGCATGCTGCGCTCCAGAGAGCTGTTGTCCATGCAGAGTGTGATTGAAGAGGGGACAGAGGAGCAATTGCCTGATGGACCGCTTGGATTGGAATTCAGTCAGGTACATTTCAGTTATAACCAGGATAAACCGGTGTTGCAGGACATTAATTTTGCGATTAAACCTGGTGAGCGTCTGGGAATCATCGGTCGCACAGGTAGTGGCAAATCGAGTCTTAGTCGTGTTCTCCTCCGCCTGTATAATCTGGATCGGGGGACGATCCGTGTAGGTGGGACGGATATCACAAAGCTTTCGTTACAAGCGCTCTATCGCCGGGTGGGCATGGTAACCCAAGATGTACAGTTGTTTGATGGCACGCTGCGAGATAATCTCACCCTGTTCAATGAGCATGTATCGGATCAGATGGTCAGGGAAACGACGGATCGTCTTGGACTAAGTCAATGGATCGATTCACAACCGGAAGGACTTGATACGTATCTGACAGCAGGTGGCGCTTCATTGTCAGCAGGGGAAGCACAGTTATTTGCCTTAACCCGCGTATTCCTGACCGAACCGAGTCTGGTTATCCTGGATGAGCCTTCTTCGCGACTGGATGCTGCGACCGAGGGCATGTTGCAATCTGCGATTGACGAGTTAATGAAACAATCTACCGGGGTCATTATTGCTCACCGTCTGGCTACGCTGGAGAAAGTAGACCGGATTATGGTACTAGGGGATGGCAAGGTACTGGAATTTGGAGCGAGAGAAGAACTTGCCAGTAACCCGGCATCACACTATGCCAGACTGCTCATTACAGGAAGAGAGGAGGAGTTGGCATGACTGTAGCAGGATTTATAGGCCGTTTATTTCGATTCAGGCCTTTGTTATTTGTAATCAACGGATTATTATGGTGTATATTTCATTCCTTGCCTTTAGCCACTGGTATCGGAATGCAGTGGTTCTTTGATCGCACGACAGTGGGGTCTGATGACTACATGTGGCTTGCTGTGCCGCTGATCTTTATTGCATTGGTCCGGATGGCAAGGGTGGGTACATTTTTTGTAGCATTCTATGCATGGGTTACGTATCTGTATCATGTGCAGGCGATTTTGCGAACCAACATGCTCGCAGCGATTATGCGCTGGCCGGGGCGTAATCTTCCAGCATCACCAGGGGAAGCGATGAGTCGCTTTCGGGATGATGTGGATGAAGTCGTCGAGTATGTCGAATCATGGGTGGACTTCTGGGGACGGCTTGTATTTGGTGTCGTGTCCATCGTCATTATGGCGAACATTAATTGGCAGATCACGTTGGTTGCTGTGCTGCCATTGGTGGTTGTGACCTTGCTCAACAACCTTTCCGGGAACCGGGCCCGGAAGTATGCTCAGGTTAATCGCGAAGCGACTGGGCGAATTACCAGTTTTATTGCGGAAACGTTTGGAGCTGTGCAAGCCCTGAAACTGGGTCAGGCGGAAGAGAACGTCTCTTCACGTTTTAACCAGTTGAATGAAGATCGTCGCCAGGCTGCACTGCGAGACAATCTGTTCAAGCAGTGGATGAGATCCATGAATCAGCATGTGCTCAGTATCTGTACCGGACTGATTCTATTGATGTGTGCTGCTGAGATGAAAGCAGGGAACTTTACCGTAGGTGATTTTGCCTTATTCACCAGTTATCTGGCTAATATCGGATTTAGCATTTCACTGTTTGGTTATATGGTGTTTCAGCACAAAAGGCTTAAGGTATCCTATGATCGTATGCGTAAGCTATTTCGCCCAGGGGAAGAAGACCAGATCATGGATTCGAGAGAAATCTACCTGTATGAAGATCCCCCGGAGCTTGTAAGTGAAGAGAGAGACCCCAAGGAGAAATTGCAAACGCTTGAGGTGAAGAATCTGACGTATCAATATCCGAATTCTGCAAATGGCATACAAGAGGTCAGTTTCCGTCTGAAACGCGGACAATTTCTGGTCATTACGGGACGGATTGGATCGGGTAAATCAACACTCGTACGAACACTTCTTGGACTGTTACCCAAGCAAAAAGGGGACATTCACTGGAATGGAGCAGCTGTGAATCCAGCCACCTTCCTGATGCCGCCTAGAGCAGCGTATACTCCACAAGTGCCTAGACTGTTCAGCGATACGTTGAAAGAAAATATCGTCCAGGGCAAACAGGGTAACATGGAGCAAGCGCTTGAAAAAGCCATTCGTCTGGCTGTGATGGATAAAGATATCAAACATCTGGATCAGGGGCTTGAGACCCCGGTTGGTCCAAGAGGGGTGATGCTGTCAGGCGGGCAGATTCAACGGGCGGCTACAGGACGCATGTTAATGACGGAGGCGGACCTGTTTATCTTTGACGATCTGTCCAGTGCACTGGATGTGGAGACAGAACAACAAGTATGGGAAGGGCTGTTCCAAGAGCCGGATGTCACCTGCATTGCAGTTTCTCATCGCAGGGCAGCACTATCCAAAGCAGATCATATTATCGTTATGAAAGATGGACGTATTGAAGCTGAGGGGAGCTTGGCCGAATTGCTCGCCACTAATGAAGAGATGCAGCTGCTCTGGCAAGGAGAACAGACTCCCGCCAAAGTCGGGTAGCTTTGCAGATTTAGAAAAAAAAGATAATACACAACCATGTAAAACGCAAAAAAAGCCTTACAGACGACTCTTTGAAAGAGTACAGTCTGTAGGGCTTTTTCGTTATAACGAGTGGAACGATGGAATATTTTTATCTCATCATTTGAGCAATCAGGGAATACGCAATGATGACCAGGAAGATAATAGTGATATGGTTAATGGAGAAGATAAACATCCGTTTGGACCATTTCTCTGTTTCTTTCTTATCAAAGGTAGCCACACTAAGAATGAGCCAGGCCAAGCTGACCAGAAATGCCACAATAGCGACAAATGGGCTCATCGGCCAGAACAAAAAGCTGGAGATCAGCAACAGGACCAGATACACATTGGTCTGAATGTATGTCCGTCTGATGCCTTTAACAACGGGCAGCATGGGAACACCAGCAGCTTTGTATTCGTCAAAACGACGAATCGCAATCCCGTAGAAGTGAGGCATTTGCCATAAAAGCATTGTAACGACCAATGCCCAGATCTCAAAATGACCCAGTTCAGGTGAAATGGCTGCCCAACCGATGAGCGGAGGCACAGCACCCGAAAGACTTCCCACTTCCGTGTTGTAGATCGTTGTGCGTTTGGTCCACATTGTGTAAGGGAACACGTACAGCAACAGACCCAAAATACCAAATACAGCAGCGGATGGGGAAGCGATGTACAGCATGATGCCCCCGATGATGGTGATTGCAATACCGAGAATTAGACCCGACTTGGTATCTACACGTCCTGTAACTGTAGGACGTTTCTTCGTACGTTCCATGATCGCATCGATATCACGATCATACAAGTTGTTAAACACCCCAGCAGCTCCAATAATGAGAGAAGACCCAATAAAGGAAAGGATGATTGGTACAATATTAGCTAAGATTGAAGCATCAAATACATATAAAGCCAAACTTAAACCCGCAAACATGGCGATCAGGTTGGACTTGATGATTCCGATTTTGATTGTATCGAAGAACACTTTCGGAATCGAGCTATACTCCAGACTGATATTGGTCTGTGAACCATTGTTCAATGTTTTCAAGAACTCACTTCCTATATCTATACTTATATATTATGTCGCTATTATACCATTCAATACACTATGTGATTTAATTAACGTTTTAGTATTTAAAATAATGTCATTTGATTGTGAACAATTTAAAAACAAGGTTTTTTTTAATTGTTAAATAATTATTTCTGTGTTACAGGAGAGAATCGGAAAATCCGGGGATACCAGCGATGTGAAGCTTGTTCTGTCATTATAGTGTAAGTGTAAATGTTCTTTTGTTCAACTCACACAGAATGGGTCGAAGAAGATAGATAAAGATATATGTTGCAAAATGCTTTGGATTTGTTTATTGTAGATATAAGATATCTTTAATAGACTTGTTCAAAAGAGTTTTTATAAATCTCCGAATTATTTTCTTTAAGAGAAAGCGGAGGTTATTTTTAAAGCATAATTAGAGATATTAAATATCTGGAAAGGGTGAATAATATGAATAATATGAACCAACTCTTGGATGTACTTATTATTGGTGGAGGACCGGCGGGGCTTAATGCAGCACTTGTTCTCGGCAGAGCACGTAAGAACGTTGTGGTCATCGATGATGAGACACCGCGAAACTGGGTCACAAGAGAGACTCATGGGTTTGTGACAAGAGATGGGGCTAGTCCACGTGAATTCCGTAAAGTCGCCAAAGAGCAGATTGCAGTATACCCTTCAGTTCAATTTGCATCCGATACGGCAACAGCTGTAACAGGTAGCGATGGTGATTTTGTAGTCAAGACAACTCAGGGGACAAGCTATCGTGCGAAAAAGATTTTGTTTGCAGTTGGTAAGAAAGATCTTCCTCTTGATATTAACGGATTAACAGAGGTTTACGGCAAAAGTGCGTTTGTGTGTCCATATTGTGATGGATGGGAGTTAAAAGACCAGTCGCTGGTCATCATCGTTAGTGGAGATAAGGCATTACATATGGCAAAAGTCATATCCGGTTGGACAGATCGTTATACGATCTGCACGAATGGATCAGATTCCTTAACCGATGAGCAGCGTGAAGAACTGGAACAGCATCATGTTGCTGTATTTGATGCACCGATTCAATCCATTAACTCGGAAGAAGGAATGGTAAAACAAGTTGTGCTAAATGACGGTACAGCGATTCCATGCACAGGCGTCTTCTTCCAGCCGAAACTGTTTACAGGATCAGAACTGCCGAGGGCCATCGGTTGTGAAATTACAGAGTCGGGGACGGTTATTGTTGATGCTTCAGGCAAAACATCCGTAGCGGGTGTATACAGTGCTGGTGATGCAGCATCCGAGATGTATCAGGCAATCACGGCTGCTTCTCTGGGGGCATTGTCTGCAGTAAGCATTAATAATGAATTGAATTTCGAGAAGTGGGATGAGCAAGTCATCAGTAGATTAAATGAATAAGCGTCATAGAACTATAGCGTCATCGGTTCATACAGTAGGGGATTGCATATGCAATCCTCCATTTGTAGTTTTTTTAACCTAAACGTTGAACGATTCCGATGAAAGGAATGCAACCGGGAGAAAATTTGATAATGAGCCAAAAATGATTTATTGTATTATCAAATGATACATATTACTATCAATTATACAATCATTAAAGGAGAGATCACTTATGAATGAAAGCACAGCAGCCATCCAATGGCTAACGAATACTTTGCTCCAAGCCGTACAGTTAAGAGGTGATCATCATGAGTGATGCAACTTACATTCCACAGCCCAAAATGTATGGCCCTCTTGGTAATCTGCCTTTGATTGATAAAAATAAACCAACGTTGTCGCTAGGCGTTCTGGCTGAACAGCATGGACCGATATATCGACTTACCGTTCCTGGTTATTCCGGTTTAATCGTATCTGGGCCAGATCTTGTCGCTGAGTTGTGCGATGTGTCCCGTTTTGACAAATTTGTATACAATGAACTCGAAAACGTACGTGCCTTTGGAGGCGATGGTTTATTTACAAGCAGAACATCGGAGCCCAACTGGAAAAAGGCCCATAACATTCTGCTTCCCACTTTTAGCAAACAGGCCATGAAAGGTTATCATCCCATGATGGTGGATATTGCCGAACAGTTGATCAACAAGTGGGCACGCCTCAATTCCAACGATACGATAGATGTTTCGGACGACATGACACGCCTTACGTTGGATACCATTGGACTATGTGGATTCAATTATCGGTTTAACAGCTTTTACAGACAGGACCACAGTCCTTTTATTGAAAGCATGGTTCGGGCATTAAATGAGGCTATGCAGAAGAGCTCACGTTTGAAAATTCAGAATCTGCTTATGGTCAAAACCAAACGACAGTTCCAGGAGGATATTCAGACGATGTTCGCTCTGGTAGATCAAATTATAGAGGAACGTAAAGCGAGTTCAGCACCTGAAGAGGTCGACTTGCTCGCACGTATGCTGAATGGCAAAGATCCGGAGACAGGAGAAATGCTGGATGATGAGAACATCCGTTATCAGATTATTACATTTCTTATTGCCGGACATGAAACGACGAGTGGTTTGTTATCCTTCGCTCTATATTTTTTATTGAAAAATCCGGAATCGCTTCAAAAGGCGTATGACGAGGTAGATCAGATATTGGTCAGTGACTCACCGCAATATGAGGAAATTCTTCAGCTTTCCCATATTCGCATGATTCTCAGTGAATCACTACGTCTATGGCCAACAGCCCCGGGATTTGATGTATATGCCAAAGAAGACACGGTTATAGGTGGCAAATATCCCCTGAAGAAAGGGGAAAGTTGCAGTATTCTTCTGCCTCAGCTTCACCGTGACAAAGAGGCCTGGGGAGAGGATGCGGAACTTTTCCGTCCAGAACGATTTGAAGATACGACGAAAGTACCTCACCATGCTTATAAACCTTTTGGTAATGGGGAGAGGGCGTGTATCGGCATGCAGTTTGCTTTATATGAAGCAACACTTGTGCTTGGCATGGTCCTCAAACATTTTGAACTGATCGATTACAGCAATTATGAATTGGATGTTAAACAGACGCTGACGTTGAAGCCGGGAGACTTCCGGATCCAGGTGAAAGCGCGCGCAGCTTCGCAAACGATGACTAAGGCTGCAGTATATGTCGAAGAGAAACTTGCTCCTGTTGTTCATCAGAATATAACAAGTGACAGCCAGACGGGAGATACCCTGGCCGTTAAAGCAGATACGAACTCATCGCTCCTAGTGTTATATGGTTCCAATCTGGGAACGGCTGAAGGCATTGCCAGAGAGCTTGTGGAGAAAGGTCGTTCGTATGGAATCCCAAGTGAAGCAGCCACTCTGAATGAGTGGGTTGGCCGCATACCCCGCCAGGGAGTCGTTCTCATCGTCACTGCTTCGTATAACGGTAAACCACCGCACAATGCTACAGCATTTGTTGACTGGTTGAAGGGAGTGGAGTCAGAGGACGCGCGGGATGTGAACTATGCTGTTCTGGGCTGTGGAGATCGGAGTTGGTCCGGGACGTATCAGAGCATTCCGCGCTTAATCGATGAGAGATTTGAAGAACTGGGAGGTAAAAGACTGTTATCCCGCGGTGAAGCTGATGCCGGAGGTGATATGGAGAAACAAGTTGAAGCGTGGCAGGATATGTTGTGGCCTCAGATATCGAATGCTTTGGGGATCAATGCGGAATTCGTGAAACCCTCCATACCAGGCACAAGCAGACTTCAAATGGAGATTGTCCGTGAGAAAACGGATATGCCACTTACACAAACTTATGGTGCCAGCTATTCTACGGTGGTAGTTAATAAAGAGCTTCAGGGGCCGGGAAGTGAGAGAAGCACACGTCACATCGAGGTGTTACTACCTGAAGGCATGAGTTATCGAGAAGGTGATCATCTCGGTGTGTTACCTAGTAATCAGAAGCAGAATATAGATCGGATACTCAATCGGTTCGGACTAAGTGGAGACGTTCACATCCAATTAACTTCAGACGTCAACCACCTTACACACTTTCCAATGAATCGTCCTGTGAAGCTACATGAGTTGCTCACTCACTGTGTGGAACTGCAGACACCTGTTACCAGAGCGCAGTTGCAGGAGTTAGCCAATCATACGGTATGCCCACCTCATAAGCGTGAACTGGAAGGCATGTTGAACGAAAACAGCTACAGGGATTATATTCTTGCCAATCGAATCCCCATGTTGGACCTGTTAGAAAAGTATGAGGCGTGTGAGTTGCCTTTCGAAAAGTTCCTTGAACTATTGCCTCCGCTTAAGCCCAGATACTATTCGATATCCAGCTCGCCAAGCCTGAATTCCGAGCAAGCGAGTATAACCGTATCGGTAGTAAAAGAGCCTGCATGGAGTGGCAGGGGCGAATACCTTGGAGTTGCTTCATCGTATCTTGCCGGTTGCTCATCCGGAGAACGTATACTGATGTTTATACGCACATCTGAATCCGAATTTGTTCTCCCGGAAGAGGCAGACGTTCCGATGATCATGGTGGGACCGGGTACGGGGGTTGCACCGTTCAGAGGTTTCCTCCAGGCGAGAGCTGTCATGAAACAGAGAGGTTTGCCACTGAGTGAAGCTCATTTGTTCTTTGGGTGCAGGAATGAATCAGATTTCATCTATCGACAGGAGCTTGAACAATACGAACAAGAAGGGATTGTTAAGCTACACACTGCTTTTTCTCGTGCTGAGGGCAAGCCTAAAACGTATGTACAGCATCTAATGGAGAAGGATTCCGAGCAGTTAATTCACATGCTGATGAACAAAGGAAGAATCTACGTATGCGGAGATGGAAGCCAGATGGCTCCTGCGGTGGAAGAGACTTTGCAGCAGGTGTATCAGGAAGTGCAGGGAGCAACGATGCAGCAAGCGAAAAACTGGCTCATTCAGCTTCAGGCCGAAGGGCGATATGTGCAAGATGTGTGGGCAGGTAACATGAAGTAGTAATAGAATAATGCTACTCATCCAAAAATAGCCGCTCGATCTGGAGTTTCACATCCACATCGGCGGCTGTTTAATTAGGCGCTTTGTAAGAACGAGTAAAGACTCTTATCTGGAATCCTGAATCGTTGCTGTACTGTTGTTGGCGCTCAGGGCGGAAATCGGATCGAAAGGAGGTCCTGTTATTGTACCAACGAGTAGTGCAATATCCACCGCATTGACCGGACTGCCCCATGAATTTCCAGAGAAGACCATAACGGCCCGGTCATTAACAAATCCTCTCGTATTATAAACAACATTGCTAATAACTTCTCCAGTCGTATTAGGGTTAAAATAGGCTGGTTGACGCAAGGAATAAAAAATATTATTTTGTACAAGCAAGCCGGTCATATTACCGATCTGGCTCACGAGACCACGATTGACAACCCAACCTGAAGAAGGGCCAGCTTGAGGAGGACCGAATATCGTATTATTTATTACGGTATGATTGGTTCCGCCTAATTGAATAAATTCAACAGCATAAGGGTTATCACTTGTAATCGTTAATCCGTCTACAGTTACTCCGCTTCCAATGATGGTGAAAGGGATAACAGCAGCTTGTAACAGGATGATTGTACTTGGATAACCTTTTAGCGTTATTCCTGCTTTATTAATGGTAATGTTCGCAGTGATTGGGTATGTGCCACCAAGAATATGAACGGTTCCTGTTGGAGATACCGCGGCTACACCTTGTTGAATCGTTCCAAAAGGACTGGCCTGTGTTCCATTTCCGCCCACCGAACCTTGTAAAACATATACATCAAAGGGATTGGGCTGGACTGTGCCCGTGGCTCCGGTTACACCCGTGGTGCCAGTAACACCAGTCGCTCCAGTTGGTCCAGCGAGGCCAGTTGCTCCAGTGGCACCTGTATTCCCCATAGCCCCCGTCACACCAGTCGCTCCGGTAGGACCCTCCGGTCCGCCAGATGGTCCTGTGTCACCCGTGGGACCTGAGTTTCCTGTCGCGCCCGTAACTCCGGTAAGTCCTGTGGAGCCGGTAATGCCTGTAACCCCTGTAGGACCTGTCAGACCCGTGTCACCCGTGGCACCTGTCGTCCCAGTTACTCCACTGATGCCCGTAGCACCTGTAACGCCTGTAATGCCCGTGACGCCTGTAACGCCTGTAACGCCTGTAGCTCCTGTTGCCCCAGTCGCTCCAGTAAAGTTCTCGCTACCAAATAATTCAGAATAAACAAGTCGATGAGCAGCAACCAAAGAGCCGGCGCTGTTTTTACCCCAAAAAGAAACATAATTATCTTCAGGAGCTGCCCCTGTAACTGTAATAACGTATTCGAAACTGTTTAGATCGGCAAAATAAGTGCGAGTAGCAACTGCACCGGGTAAGATTGAGAATTGTTCACTAACATACAACGTTCTACTTGTAATTAATGAATATCCCTGGACGAGTATAGTAGCTGTGTTCACGGCATTCTGGTTTTCAACTTTAATTGAAACGATCTGAGTTGGCCTTACCCCATTTACAGGGCTGTTCTCAATAGGGCCTGTTGACAAGACTGCCAATGTTATCACTCCTTTTCTCAAATAGAAATTAAGTGTAATTCACACTGATGTAAGTTTATTCGAGGACAAGGGAAAGTTCCCTAGTTTCTCGGAAAGAAATGTAATGAAGCTAATAATTAGAAAATGAAGATGATGTGATGACTCTCTTGTAAAAACGCTTTCAAATGTAAATATAAATTTTTGATTGACAGTACCGATCTCAACGAGTTTAATTATATAGACCGATTGTTATAATTATTTGAAGGAAGTGGCTTTCGTTGAGTGAAAAGTCTAATGCTAGAGAATCTATTGTCAGCACAGCAGCGAGACTGTTTTTTTCACAAGGATATCATGCGACCGGTCTGAATCAGATCATCAAAGAGAGTAGTACGCCGAAAGGGTCGTTGTATCATTATTTCCCGCATGGCAAGGAAGAGCTCGCGCACGAGTGTATTCAAAAAGCCAATGAACAAATCCTGCAGACATTTGAGAGAACATTTGCAGCCCATGACAATACAGGGGACGCCATTCAGAGATTTATTCATGATTTGGCTCATGAAACAGAATCAGCCGGCTTTACCGGATTTCTACCATTCAGCTTCTGGGCAGCTGTGGAGACATCTTGTATTAGTCAGCAGTTACGTATTGCATGTCAGGGTGTATTTGCAGATTGGCAGAATGTCATTAAGAAACATCTGATTCTGGATGGTGTTGGTGAAGAGAAGGCACGGGAGACGGCACTTCTGATCATTTCTTTGATGGAGGGAGCACTGATTATCAGCCTGACGAATCAGGATAAACAGCCTCTGCTGACGGCTGCTGAGTATTTGTCGGTTGTGACGAAGAACGCCAAACAGACTCAATAAGTTATATCAAGAGACAGAGAAAAAGAAAGTTTGATACGTTTGAGGAGGATGGGATCGTGGAGGTTACCATGAAGGCTGATTCTGCACAGAATCAACAAGAAACGAAGCAATACAAGGTATTTCCGATTTTGTTCGCAATGCTGCTGAGCGGCTTTATTGGTCTGTTTGGAGAAACGGCATTAAACGTGGCTTTGACACCACTTATGGGTCTGCTTGAAGTTGGACCTACAACGATTCAATGGTTAACTACTGGTTACTTGCTTGTGTTGGGAATCCTGGTACCGGTATCCGGTATGCTGTTGCAATGGTTTACAACCAGACAGCTGTTCACAACGTCCCTGATTTTCTCCATTGCAGGCACATTTGTTGCTGCGCTTGCACCTAGCTTCGAAATTCTGTTGGTGGCACGGGTATTACAGGCTGTAGGTACAGCGCTGTTGCTGCCACTGATGTTTAACACGATATTGGTTATTTTCCCGATTGAAAAACGTGGTGCTGCCATGGGATTAATCGGTTTGGTTATCATGTTTGCGCCAGCAAGCGGTCCAAGTATCTCCGGTCTGATCCTGGCTAATCTGAGCTGGCACTGGATCTTCTGGATCTCCTTGCCGTTCTTCATTATCTCACTGGTATGTGGCTTGCTGTTCTTGCCAAATATTTCGAAATTGACCAAGCCCAAAATTGACGTACTATCCATTATCCTTTCTACCCTCGGTTTTGGTGGTATCGTATACGGCTTCAGTAGTGCAGGGGGACACGGGGAAACTGGCGGAGGCTGGACGAGTCCGGTCGTTGTTGCCACGCTCGTTATTGGTGTGTTGTCCTTGCTGTTATTCAGTATCCGTCAGCTAAGAATGAAGCAGCCAATGATGGATCTGCGTGCATTCCGATATCCGATGTTCACGATTGGTCTGATCCTGATCTTCATCTCAATGATGATGATGCTGTCTTCGATGTTGATTCTGCCGATGTACTTGCAACAGGGTATGGCGGTTACAGCGTTGACTGCTGGACTAGTCCTCTTGCCAGGCAGCTTGCTGAATGGATTCTTGTCTCCAATTATGGGACGTCTGTTCGACAAGTTTGGTCCAAAATGGCTGGTTATTATTGGGATGGCTATCGTATCCGTTGTTTTGTTCCTGTATACAGGCATCGAAGCAACAACTTCCCTTGGCACAATCATTACATTGCACGTATTCATGATGGTTGGTATTTCGATGATTATGATGCCTGCACAAACGAACGGTTTGAACCAATTGCCTCCTGAGTTCTACCCTCACGGTACTGCGATTATGAATACACTGCAACAGGTATCCGGAGCTATTGGTACGGCTGTGGCAGTAAGTATTCTGAGCGCAGGACAGACTCGCTTCTTGAGCAATGTGGCGAACCCTGAGACCCCGGAGAATCAATTGGCTGGTTTCACGTCAGGTGTACAAAATGCGTTTGTCTTTGCATTGGTTCTTGCTGTAATCGGACTGATCATTTCACTCTTTGTGAAACGGGTCAAAGTAGGAGCGCAAGCTGGACAACAAGGTCCAATGCATTAATTAATGTAAGCTACGTAAAAAAAAGCGATGCGTCCTTAACCATAAGGATGCATCGCTTTTATGCGTTATTTATTCTATCTTTTTTTGCTGTTGACGTGAAACGGGTTACAGCCATTAGAGTAAAAATGTAGCCGGAATACGATGGTTCAATAAATGAATTTCAGAGCAAATACTTCATGTTCCGGCAAAATTGTATATGTTCATACTAATATAAAAGGGTAATATAGAATGTATTAGTGCAATTTTTAACCAATCGAAAACGGTTTATATTTTATTTTTACTCAAGGAGACATCATTATGATCATCATCAATCCCATTGGCAATAACATTGAAAAGATGCTGCTGCACTACGAAAAAAATGGCCATCTCACTCTACAAGCTTCGCTTATTAGTAATAGCTCGGTTGTATATAGATTGCAAGACTATTGTCTCAAGGTATACGCTTCACGTGCAAGATTGGATGGGGAGATGGAAAGTGAAGCACTTAGGGCATTGCAATGTAATCCTTTTGCACCTAAATTGTATGCGTATTCACCGGGTGAGTATTCCCTGACGGGATGGATTGAAGCATTCAATCTGAAACAGTACCGTGAGAGATATGGACACATTCCTCCAAACTTGATATACGATATGTTTACGACGGAACTTCAGCAGATTCATGCTGGATATTGGGACTGGGATGTCATCCGATATGAGAACTTGCTCTGGACGGAGACAGGTGAAGTAAAAAGAACGAACTTTTGGTTGTGTGAGCCTGCGAAATCCAGTGAGAGCTTGTATCACCAGGTCATTCGAAAAATGGATAACATCTACAATGGGGATCGAACCGAAATGGAGGGGATAGAGCATTACTTTTATCGTCATCAGTTGACTTCGTCAGAGATCGAACAAGCTTTCAGTGATTTCAGGACTCAACGGCCAAGACTTACGATAGCATAATAAATTTCATACTTAAAACCCCAAAGATAGTTTAAGAATCTTTGGGGTTTCTTTCATAATATAGCGCAGCCTTGCTTTAGAAAAGTGACAGTTATTTCTTCACCAGCGCCAATATTTCATCAGCAACGAGGTCGGGGCGGAATTGATGGATGTAATGATCGGTATCTTTAATGGTGATCTGTTTTGAATCATCTGACCAAGATTTGAATTCTACTTGTGATTTATCCCATTCGGGCTCACTTGCACCAAGGTAATCAGCCGTCAGTATGGTGAGTGGAAACGGCAAGGTTTGTTTGTGATCTACGACCACTTTGGCATTGGGAGCTATTTCACGTAATTCATCCAACGTGTTCGCATTACCATAGTTGTACAACAGCGCAGTTGTATCCAATTTTTTCAGATCATCGGGTACAAGTTTCAATTCATTACGATTGGCATTGGAAGTTTCGACAACCAGGTCAGATTGCATGGAGAGGCGGAACAGTCCGGTTTGGATACGGAATTTATTCGCAAAACCACCAATTGTATCTGCCAAGGAGTCATCGTCTTTCGCATAATATTCCGGGCTTCCACCATCGATCATGACGATACCCTTAACAAGATCCGGGTACTTTTGTGCAAAACGGATGGTTTCCAGTGAGCCGAGTGAATGTCCAACTAATACATAAGGTGGCTTCTGTCCAGATACCTGTAACAACTCGTGTAATTCCTCTGCCACGGTATCGACATCACGTTTCTTCTCGGTCCGATCGCTATATCCATAGCCAAATCGATCATAGACAGCGAATTTGGTATTGGGAGCAAGCTTCTCATATAGCGGATAATAATCTACATAGGGATTAGCGGTACCCCAGCCGGAGGCAAGTACTACCGTTACATCACCTTCTCCACCGGTATATAGATGCATATTGTCTCCGTGCACTTTGTACAGCTTTCCAGGAGGTACGAGCATTTTGGCATCCTGCCTTAAACCCACTTGCTGGTAGATCACGCCTGTACCGAAAAGTAAAATAATTAACGCGAGGTCGAATATCAAAAACTTAACTAATCTTTTACGCCATTTCTTCATGTTCTATCACATACTCTCCATGTATTTTCTCTATCATATATGCCCAATCTTATACGAGAGAAAACAGAGTCTTAATTCTATCTTAATTCAGTATATTTTCGATCATACGGGAATGGGCGGTTTTGCCGAAAATTGAATATCAACGGTCAATGAATTAATATATAGCTACGATATGAATAGATCTTATCAAATGTTGAATCACAGATTGATTTTATATAGAACAGAAGGTATGTACAATGACAAAATACGAAAATCAGCTCCCGACATCAGCCGGCATGAACTTCAAGTCCTTGGTCAGTATATTGAGAGATTCCATGCGTGGAAATGTAGAGCGGAGGCCATCAGGCACGATGCCCATGGAGGTATGTGAACCTGCAGACTCATTCAGTGCTTCCGATAATTCGCAGGTTACATGGTTTGGCCATTCAGCCTTTTTCCTTGAAATTGAGGGCCACAGGTTACTCTTTGATCCGATGCTGGGCAATCGTCCATCCCCTGTATCCTGGGTGGGTACCAAACGATACAGCACGAATCTACCGATTCAACCGGAGGATTTCCCGACTCTGGATGCAATCATTATATCGCATGACCATTATGATCATCTGGACTATGACTCCATTCGCAGATTGAAGGATAAAACAAAGCGATTTATCGTGCCACTTGGTGTCCGGCGACGACTGATTCAACTGGGTGTGCCTTCAGAACAGATTACTGAGCATAACTGGTGGGATGAGTTAACGTACAAAGGTCTAACATTGGCTTGTACGCCAGCACGCCATTTCTCAGGCAGAGGATTATTCGACCGCAATTCTACCTTATGGTGTTCATGGGTCATCGCTGGAGAACATACAAAGGTGTTTTTTAGTGGTGACAGCGGATACGGTCCTCATTTTAAGGAAATTGGAAGGAAATACGGGCCATTTGACCTGACTTTGATGGAATGTGGGCAATATGATGAGCGGTGGTCCAACATTCACATGATGCCGGAAGAAACGGTGCAAGCGCATTTGGATGTAGGTGGCAAGTTGCTTATCCCGATTCATTGGGCGGCATTTACGCTGGCCTATCATGCTTGGAACGAACCGGTCGAACGGATCATCAAGGCAGCACATGCTTTGAATGTGAAGATTGCAACACCCAAAATTGGCGAGAAGGTTGTGCTTCATTCAGAGGATTACCCTACACACCCATGGTGGAGAACGGAATTAGGTTGAAATTAAAAGCGTTCAGCTCATTCAATGAGTGAACGCTTTTTCTGTTGCATTTTACATCAGGATCGATAGGGCACTGTAGATTAACAATATACCCATAACGATATTAACAGGACGCTCGTACCTTAATAGAAAGCTCTGAAATAACATGCCACCGAACGCCCAGGTCATATTGGCACTAATGCCGATAAAGGTGAGCAGCAAGGAAAATCCGGTTAATTGAACATGGGACTGCCCAAGAGGCAGAACAAAAACGGATATGGCCGTAAGTCCATACAGAATGACTTTGGGATTAATGAATTGAAGTGTGAACCCAAATAGAAATGAATAATGATTGACCTTGTTCTCTTCCGCATCGGCAGGTTTACTTCGCATAATTTTGACTGCCAGATAAAGCATGTACGCACATCCCAACAGGTTCAAAACAGGTGTGATCTTGGGGATATACTGATGAAGAATAAGGTTGAAATAACTGGACAGAAACATAATAAGCAGGCAGCCGGCTGCAACTCCACTAATAAACGGAAGGGTCTTGCGGAAACCCTGATTTCTTGCATGCGTCATGGAAATGATATTGTTGGGTCCGGGTGTAAATGAAGCGATGATTGCATAGGTCACTAAAGGTATGATGTTCATGGTTCCTCCACGTTTTCTTAGTTGTGTGATATAATAACCTAAATGTACGTTATAGCGCACGTTCTTTATCATTGTACAATATGTGCGTTATAAAGCACAACTGGTTTATATCATGAGGAGGATGGACTGTGAAAAACATTAATCATATTCTTGCCCAGAACTTGAAACAGCTCAGGGAACAGAGAAAGCTTAGTCTGGACAAGGTTGCCGAAATGTCCGGCATAAGCAAGACCATGCTGGGTCAGATTGAACGTGGCGAATCCAATCCATCGATTGCAACCGTTTGGAAGATTGCCAACGGCCTGAAAATTTCTTTTACTGCGCTGATCCACGAGCCGAAGTCAGATACTACCGTTGTAACGGGGGATGATATTCAAGTATTGATGGAGGATGAGGGAAGGATTCGGATCTATCCGCATTTTCCTTTTGAAGAGGGTCGGCGTTTTGAAATATATATGATGGAGATGGAGCCCCAGTCTGCGTTGAATGCTGAACCGCATATCGAAGGTACGGAAGAATTTATTACGGTTGTTGAAGGGGTCGTTACGATTCGGGTAGGGAGCGAAGAATATTCGTTGAAGCAAGGGGAGTCGATCCGTTTTGGAGCCGACAAGCCTCATGCCTATGTTAACTCCGGTGTTAAGGGGAACAAATTAAACATGGTTATTCATTATTCGAAGTGATATGCAATTCAATAAAAAGACAATAAAGCAGCCAGATAGATGAACAGACTCTCCATTGTTTAGTCGTGGACAAATGGGGTGCAGTTCAGTACATTGGCTGCTTTATTGGTTTGTTCGTTATGAAACCCAGCGTCTAAGATATGGCTCGGGTTAAGGCTTTTCTCTGGCCTGACGCTGGATTTCCTTCGCTGTTAATGCTTTATCATACACTCTTACATTATCCATACTGCCTTTGTAGAATGGATCAGCCGTGTAACGACTCTTGCCCACATACGCTTCCGTCACATGCAGATCTTTTGGGTTAAAGGTGATCTCAGAGCTGCTGGCAACAGATGTACCGTTCACATATAGAGTGCCTATATCACCCTGAAGGGTTACAGCAACATGAACCCACGTTTTAGAAGGCAAGGGATTTGCAGCAATCAGACTCTGATCCCGTCCCTCATTGTGAATGGTGAATTGTAATGCCCCATTATGCTGAGATGGAGTAAGGAACATATGTCTGGTCAAGCCATTTCCAAAGTCGAAAATACGCTGCCAGGAACCGCCGCCATCCCAATTGACCCAAGCGCTAAACGTGAAATCCGTGGTATCTGTAAGGAGTCCAGGCAACTGAATATAACTGTCGGTTCCATTAAATGTGGCAGCCTGATTTTTGCCACCTGCAGCAGTACTGACCACGTTATAGGCTTCTCCGTGATATCCGTTTTTACTGGAATCCTCTGCGACTTTGGCAAGTTTCTTGTGATCAAAAGTATATTCCCCAAGCAATGGGCTTACCGCTTGCTGCGGAATGATAACGTTAAACGTTTTGGAACTTACCGCAGTTCCTTTACGTATCGTTGCGGTTAATTTCACTTTGGCATCACCCTTGCCAGCGCGTGGTCGCTGCACTACCCCTGTAGCGGATAGCGCCGAAGTGTTGGAGCTTTTCCACGTAATGTCTGCATCACTTGTTCCCTTGGTAGGAAGAGAGAGATTAAAGAACACATGATCCGTATTACCAATGCTCAAATCCTTTTTCACTGCATTTACAATGTCTTGATCACTTCGTTCTACACCTTGAGTTCCCCAGATGGCAATCCCGGAGGAGGAGAGGGCGCTAAAGGTCAGAACTGTACTCTGAGATTCCGAATTCCATTCATGTGTGAAAACGCCGTTATACACAACTTGATTCGATGTAATCTGAACTTTGTTTTCTGTGCCAAGACTCCATGTTCCTGTCACGGCACCATGAATCCGGCCATCTGCTGTGAACTGTACGGTCTGAGATGGCTTGATATTCGCCGTGATGTCCTTACCATGATTCACCCATTGGTACTGACCGGTGATATCCTGAGTTGTCAGTTGGGCTGTATCCTCTTCCAAGGCAGCATAGCGATATGGAGAAACGACGGGCCAACCATCCGCATTCATATGCATCTCATGTACGCGAACTTCATGTTCTTCGCCACGCCCCGGAAAGCGAGTATGGAAGATGAGAAATTGTTTGCCAGTCTCCGCATCAAAATAAGCTGAGTTGTGTCCCGGTGATACATAACCGATTCCCAGGCCTGTGCCCGGATCGCCAATCTGTCTCTCGAACAGGAAGTTCCCCATTAATTTGACTCCAAAAGGCTCAATGGAACGATCATCAAATAGCGGTTTATCCTTGTCCGCTTTAACGTTGATCATATCGTTTCCTTCGGCATCCAGGAAAGGACCATCCGGCGTTTGGGAACGAGCAACTCGAATGTTATATCCTCCGTCAGCACCCAGTCCCCCGTAAGACAGGTACAGATAATAATAATCGGTTTCGGGACTGTAGAGCATATAAGGTGCTTCAATACGACTATGGTTACCTCCGGTCAGTTTTTTGCCATAACCTTGATTCGGCAGCGGTTTGCCTGTCGTCTCATCCATCTCCAGAATGAAAATTCCCCCGGAGTAGGAGCCATACACCATCCATAACTTGCCGTTTTTATCATAAAAGACATCAGGATCAACCATATTGGGATGAATCGTTGCATCGTAAATGGTACCATCCTCACTGATCTGATCCCACATGCCGGATTTCAACAGAATGCCCTGATCCTTATAAGGTCCTTCGATGTTATCTGCGACAGCAATTCCGAGGGCTGATCGGGGAGAGTCCCCTTTACAAGCATTGTAGTACATATAAAATTTGCCGTCCGCGAGCTGAATGACATCTGCCGCCCATAACGTATCAGTCTGTGCCCATTCCAGCGCTTCAGCAAATTCCTTGGTTACATTGGGGACAACAGGATTATTGTCCGTAACACCAGAGGCGACGAGATCCCAGTTCAGAAAATCTTTGGACTTGGCCACTTGCAGATGTGATCCAAAAATATAAAAGGTATCATCCACCTTAATGACAGAAGGGTCATGAACGGAAACATTTTTGAATGATGGAGCAGGATTTGCGATAGCTGTGATGGAAGTCTGCGAGTTGCCCACGTTTGTCCCTGAACCATTGGCGAACACCGAGACCGGAGCCAAAGTTGTTGCCGTAAGTAATGCGGTGCTTAGTACAGAAATGTTAAGTGCGTTTACCCAATAACGTTTCATACGTTTCCCCTTTCCTAATCCCAAAATGAAAATAACCCGATACTTGGCAACACACGATATAAGGTTCGGCAGACCTCCTTTGGGTATTTCAATATATTAAGCGCTTTCATTTGATATATTATCAATTGGTTTATATGTTTGTAAACCATAAAAATAATGAATTTATAGCAAAATGACAGAATATAAGAGGGGAAGAGAGAGCGCTAGAGCTTTTCGCATTCAATAAAAGACAAAGAAATCAGGAGTCATTCCTAAATTGAGGATTGAAATTGGGCGCTGAAATGCGATAGTATTACGTTTAGATCGTATGTTTACGTATTTATAAATCATTTTATGTTTATTGGGATTAAAGGCAGGTATTTTGTTGTAATGATAATCCAGACTACATAGGAGGTACAAACATGACTACATATCAGAACCAATTGATCGCAAAATACACGTTTGAACATGCCCTTCATATCGGGAAAGACAGCTCCGGGAACGGGCATGATAGTTTGGCAAAAGGTGAGTTGCCCCCTGTAATATCCGAGTTGAAAGGCAGATCGGCTGTAACTTTTAACGGGGGAGGGAATGGAACTTCTTATCTGCACTTACCCTCGAATTTGCTTCAGAATGTAAGCGATAACACCGGAGTTACTGTTGCGACTTGGGTCTTCCTGGGCAAAGGCTCCAATGTGTGGGAACGAATTTTTGACTTTGGCAAAGGGGAGAAGGGACCGTATATATTTCTGACGCGTCAGCTCATGGGTACGTTATATGCCGGAGATAATCTGGTTGTACACCCGAGTGGAGGAGTTGCAAGTGGAGAATGGATGCATATTGCACTCTCCGTGGCAGGCAGCCAAGGAGGCACATTGGGCAGTGCGGGTCCGATTGTATATGTGAACGGGGAGAAGGCCGCAGACGGTTCGATCAGTCAGACGTCCAGTGGCAATTATGCCAAACTGCGCAAATGGTTTGATACGTTCAAGGACCCTGAGAACTACAGCCAGAATTATATTGGACGCTCCCAATACGCAGCTGATGTGGATTTTGCAGGTTCGTTATCCGACTTCCGGATCTATGGGGCAGCGCTCACCATGGATGAAGTCATTGAAGTGATGTGTGAATCACTGACAGATGAGGCGATTGTGAAGCTTGCCGCAGACAAGTACTTGTCCTTCCCCAACCGAATCATCACCAAAGATGTGTCACTGCCTGCAGATTTGTTGGGTGGTAAAGTGACGGTGAATTGGAGTTCAAGTGAGCCGGAAGTCTTGTCCGAGAACGGAGAAGTTCAGGTAATCACATCGGCACAAGAAGTTACGCTGCGTGCACTTCTGACGAAAGGTGAAAGCAAGCTGAGTCGGAGTTTTGACGTATCTGTTGTGCCAGCCCATGTCGCGCCTTATACGGTCACTATCCATGGAGATCAGAAGGTGGCTGACATCAGTGAAGTGATGTATGGTTTATTTTACGAGGATATTAATAACGCGGCAGATGGCGGGATCTATGCGGAGCTTGTTCGGAATCGATCATTTGAATCCTTTACATTTGATACATATTCACATGATTCTGGGGAATGTGGTTGTTCGACAGGTCGAAATCGTGAACCATTGTTTGCCTGGTCAGGTGATACCGAGAAGATGCTCGTGCAGCATACGGATGGACTGAACACCCACTTTAACGTGCAAGATCCTGAAGTGAATGCTCATTATGTGACAGTTCAGGATGGAGCAACCATTCGAAATCGTGGATTCTCAGACTCCAACCAGCATTGTGCCATGTCCATCAAGCAGTGTGAGGCGTATGATTTTACCGTATGGGCAAAAGCAGAATCGGCAGGAACGATCACTGTTCAATTGCAGGATGGAGAAGATACTTCCATTAGTGATTCGGTAACGTTACATGTTGAAGGCGGGAATACATGGAAGAAATACGGCTTGTCTCTGACCGGAACAAAGACTGTACTTGGTCAACTGGCACTTACGTTTGAAGGTGACATCTCCATCGATATGGTGTCCTTAGTGCCTCAGAATGTATGGGGAGCTGATCCGACAGAAGAAGGAATATCCGCTACAGCACATGCCAACTACACAGGTAATCCGAACTATCGATTGAGAAAAGATCTAATTCAGGCACTCGCAGATCTGCATCCGAAGTTCCTGCGTTTTCCGGGAGGATGTATCTCGGAAGGGTCCTTTATATGGGACAACGTATACGATTGGAAGGATTCTGTGGGACCGGTTGAGCTACGCAAAGAGAATTATAATGTCTGGGGTTACATGATGACGATGGGGCTTGGTTATATGGAGTACTTCCAGTTGGCGGAGGATCTGAATGCTGCTCCAGTTCCAGTCATGGCTTGCGGTGTGTTATGTCAGGCACGTTCGGATTATGCTCACCCTGCGGGTGGCGCTTTGAGGGATTATTATATCCGCAACTTCACTGATCTGATCGACTTTGCGCTCAGTACAGATACTGAACACAATGAATGGGCGGCAGTGCGAAGTCAGATGGGGCATCCTGAACCGTTCGATCTTCGTTATCTGGGCGTAGGCAATGAGAACTGGGGCACTGAATTTTTTGCCAACTTCGAAGTATTCAAACGTTCGATAGATGATTACATGAGACGGAACTATCCTGATCATGAGCTGCACATTATCTCGACGGTTGGTGCACAGGCGGATGATGATGCGTACCAGGAAGGATGGAAGTTCCTGAGTGGGAACCTCACCGGATCAGCTCAAGTTGCTTTTGCAGATGGTACAGAGGTGATTGAAGAGACCGTAACCTGGTATGAGGACCAGGAGAATTACATGGATACCATCGCAGATGAGCATTACTACCGATCCAATGAATATTTGCTGAACAACGTGGATCGGTACAATTATTATGACCGGGCTTATCATGAAGACGGAAGTATCGATTGGAAAGAGTCATCCAAAGTATTTGTGGGAGAATATGCTTCCACGGATAAAAATACGCTGGCAGGTGCGGTTGCGGAAGCGGCGATCATGACCGGATTTGAAAATAACGCGGACGTTGTTCGTTTGGCTGCCTATGCACCATTGTTCAACAAAGTATTGACCGATGGTACCTACCGCTGGACACCGGACTGTATCTGGTTTGATGATGAAACGGTGTGGTATACACCGAATTATTATGTACAGCAGCTTTTTGCAAAACATGTAGGGGACCAGGTACTTGCGACTTCGTTCTCCACCTATAGCAAAGGCAAACCGCTGAATCTCATTCCGCGTGGCGGCATCGAAATTGCAACAGGTCATGCAGACATCGTGGTGAAACGCGTCACGGTCACGTCCAATGAGGATGGCACCGTACTGTTAGATGAAGATTTCAGAAAACGTACGGAGCCTAGCGATGTATGGGGACAGATTCCCGGATCGCAAGGTTACAAGATAACCGCAGGGAAAGGGCTCATTTTGAAGGCGCAATCAAGCGGATTAAATGGATTGTATCTGTTGAATGACAAATGGACCCACTACAGTGTTCACGTTGAGGCTGAAAGAATGTCAGGTGAGGATGGTTTTTACATCGGCGTGGGGTTGACGGATATCTCACCTGAGAACAAGGATGTCATCGAGTATGCAATCAGTTACGGTGGGAACGCAACAGGCGTGAAGGTGTACAAACAAGGGATCGAGGGTTATACACTGGGAGATTATTCATCCAGTTCCACAGCAGGTAACCTGAGAGCGGTCAACTATGAACCACTCGAGAATGGCACCGATTATACGATCACGGTTAACTATGGTGGGGACACTGGTAAGAACTTGATCTGTTCCTATACGGACGGGCGCAGTACCAGCAAGGTTCTGGATTATAAGCTGGAAGCTTACAATCGGGAAGTATTCCATTCCGTGACGAAGGACGCACAGCATGTGTATGTGAAACTGGTGAATTCAGATGGTGTGGATAAATCAACCCGGATTTGCCTTCAGGATCTAAAGGTTGATGCTTCAGCCAGATTAATCACGCTTACGGGAGAAGATCATTTGGTGCATATTCCGAATGTGAATCAGAAGAATGATGAGAAAGTAGTTCCACAAGAACAGAAGATAAAGCTGATGGGTGAGTCAGCGACCGTTTGTTTGCCCGCTCATTCGGTAAATGTTCTCATTATGGATTTTTTATAAGGAATACGTAAAAAGGCTCCCTTAATGCAGACATCTGTCGTTTGCGATAAGGGAGCCTTTTGTTATGGAATAAAATGCAATCACTGTGCCGTAATAGGATTAACATGTCCTTAATTCATATGTTAACCAATGAGGACATGATCCTCTGCATAACCGATTTTGGATGTGCGTTTCTTCTGCGCCAATGCAAAAGCCAGAGTTAGTGGTCCCAATCGTCCCGCAAACATAGTAATGGTGACTATAATTTTACCAGCAACACTCAATTCACTTGTAAGACCCATCGATAGTCCTGTGGTGCTAAAAGCCGAAGTGGCTTCAAACAGAACATCCAGAAAATGATTTTCAAGAATGCCTTCGGATATGGATAACAAAATGGAGATTCCAAGTACAAAAGCGAGGGCACTTAAGACCACAGCGAGTGCGCGCATCACTGTTTCTTCTGCAATTTTACGTTCAAAAGCATGAATTTGCCCACCGCCCCGAAATGTTTGAATCGTCGCAAGAACAAGGACCACAAAAGTATTGATTTTAATTCCTCCACCTGTTCCGCCGGAAGAAGCCCCAATGAACATCAGGATAATAATGAAAAATTGGGATGTGGCCAACATACTTCCAATGTCAATGGTATTGAATCCGGAGCTTCGAGGAGCAGTACCCTGAAATAGAGCAGCCCATATGCGTTCACCGAAAGATAAATCAGCGAACGTAGAAGGATTCCAACTCTCGATTAAAAAGATGGTAAGGAATCCAATCAAGTATAGAGAAAAACTGCCGATTAATACAATCTTTGAATGCAGAGAGAGTTTTCTCCATGAACGTTTGCGGAATATATCCACAACTACAATGTAACCCAAACCGCCAATGATAAAGAGCGTAATAACTGTAAGATTAACAACCGGGTCGCCAACAAATGGAGTAAGGCTATCAGTCCAAAGAGAAAAGCCCGCATTATTGAAGGCAGAGATGGAATGGAACATGGCATAATATAAAGCTTGTCCCCATCCCAAATCGCTTTGCCAGCGCAATGTTAAAACCACTGTAGCCAGAGCTTCAAAAGCAAATGCTATAAGCACAATATACAGTGATAACTTAACCAGACCTTGAGCAGAGGATGTATTGGTGGCTTGTTGAATAAGGAGCCTCTGTTTCAAGCCAATCCGTTTCCCCAGAATAATGGCTACCATTACACCTAGTGTCATGAAACCCAACCCGCCAACCTGAATTAAAATCATGATAATGATCTGTCCAAATGTAGAAAAGACAGTCCCTGTATCCAGAACAATCAGCCCGTTTACACATATCGCAGAGGTTGCTGTGAACAAGGCATCAAGCAAACCAATGGATGTCCCGGTACTAGAAGATAGAGGCAGTGCAAGCAATAAGGCCCCGATCCAGATGAGTGCAAAAAAGATGATCATGATAAGTTGAGGAGGGCTCATATTATTTTTCAACTTGTTCACAATGGATTCAATGTCCGTAAATGCCGAAGTTTTCAGTACACGTTTATTTCTTTGGTTCATAATCACTCTCCAGATTCCGAATGTCATCGTTACTGCCTATTAACAGGAGCATATCTCCCGTACGGACTATGTCTTCAGCCAGGGGTGAGATATTCAGGTTATTCCCCGTTTTGATGGCGATAACCGTACATCCATATTCAGCCCGAATGTTGAGTTCCAGCAATGTCTTCTGATTCATACTTATGGGAGCTTTGATCTCGACCAAATTATAATCGGAAGATAATTCAATGGAATCAATAATGTTGTCTGAGCTAAGTTGATTCCCCAGTCTCGTGGCCATATCCCGTTCTGGGTAAACAATTTGATCGGCACCAATCTTGCTAAGGACACTACCGTGGTTGTCATTTTTGGCCTTGGCTGTTACTTTAGGAACATTAAGTTCTTTCAATAACAGAGTGGTCAGTATACTTGCTTGCAGATCTTCACCGATTGCAACAATGGCGTGAGAAAAGTTGCTTGCCCCAAGCTCAACAAGGACCGATTTGTCAGTACAGTCCGCCTGAACGGCATGGGTAGCTATTGTTGAAATTTCCTGAACAAGAGTTTCACTCTTGTCTACAGCGAGCACTTCGTGTCCATTTTTAATGAGTGTATGTGTCAAGCTTGATCCGAAACGCCCAAGGCCAAGAACCATAAACTGTTTTTTCATAGTATCCCTCATTGTAATCAGAATAAATAATGATTTCTTCTACATGTTAATAGGTAAATATTACATTACGTAAACAGGATTGTAAGGTTTCATATCTTAATTCGAAAAAATGAAAAAATAGTGCTCTCCTAAAGGGAGCACTATTTTTTCGGTTCTGATTATCTGCGTTTCAATAACAGAACTCCACTGATTGCTGACGTTTTCTGGCGATACACCACTTTGAATCCAATATCATTGTCCAGCAAACAGTTTAATGCATTAATCAGTAATGCGCCGGGAACCAGTGTGAATGTACACGGAGCTGTATTGCCAATCACGCGTACACTTTGGATTCTGCGGGCAGAACCAGGGACAAGCGCATTTCTTGACCAATAGATTAACACCAGATCCGGTTGTCGAACAGCATTGACAGGAGCCATACTAATCATCTCTTTTCTATTAAAGGTTCTTAATAGTAGATGAAAAGTAGAGGAAAAGGTGTTAGACGGAAGTCATGTTGTTTAATAAATAGACTCTACTTATTCGTAGAATGCTGTTTCGAAGGCAATTTGTCCCCTGGCGTTCCCTTGCCGTTGTTTTTATTGTGACGCGCTTTTTCGGCATTTTCGTTAACTTTTTTCACAAAATCTTGCGTGCTTTCCATTTGAAATTACAGCTCCTTCCACAAGCAAAATGGGTATTCGATTGTTAATATAACCACTGGAAAGTGATTTTATTTTAGTGACATCGCAAAGTTTAATTTGGATTCCACATTTCCTAGGTTAGTTGGGACATACTGGACATGGGAAGTGTAGCCGTCTAAACTAGATAGACCAGACATAATAAGAAGGGATGCGCCGATCCAAATATGTTGCAGAAATTCGGTTTTACACAATATGAAAGTCAGGTATACGAGGCTATATTTGCGCAGGATGAACCACTTGATGCCACATCTATTGTTAATTACTCCAATGTCCCCAAAGCCAAAATCTATGAAGTGCTTAATCGTCTGATCGATAAGGGAACGGTGCTGACAACGATGGATGGAAAGAAGAAATTATATATGGCCGTGGATCTTCAGTCCATTATTCATAAGATCAAGGCTGATTTTGATAAAGATATCGAGGAACTGAAGCGTTACAAAATCAAACGTACATTCACGGACGAACATATCTGGACGTTAAAAGATGAATCATCCATTGGATCAAACATTGAACAACTTATCGAGGAAGCGGAATCATCAATTCTTTTCCTGGCATGGAATGAGCGAATGGAGAAATATCGTGAACTGCTGGAGCAGAAGGAAAAGCAGGGAGTGTACGTTGAAGTGTTAGCCGTAGGGGGAATGGAGACCTCTTTAACGCGCAAATACTCGTTGATTCCATTACTTGACGCGCCAGAGCCATCACAGCTGCTCATTGTGGATCATGCGTATCTGCTGTTTGCCGGTGTAGAGCACGATTCATGGCGAGCCATTAAGACGATGTCCAAACCAATTGTCAAAGCGATGACTGATTATTTCTACCATGATGTTGCGCTTACTCAAATTACCAAAAAATACGGTGACCAACTGTTACAGGATGCTGAGATCGAGCGTTTGCTCACCAGGTTGATCTATTAAAACTATTCTCTTGGAGAATAGTTTTTTTGTTATATTTTGTTTGAAAAATCATGAAAATAACTATTGAAAATTTCATTTTTATAGGTTACTATCGTAGTTGTAACTTTTGAGGAGGATTCACAATGAATAAAAAAGTATATGTGCTTGCTATCGCAGCATTTGTGGTCGGAACCGTTGAACTGATCTTGGGCGGAATTCTGGACCTGATTGCTTCGGATCTTCAACTTTCCCTGGCGAAAGCCGGGTATTTAATTTCCATTTTCTCACTTGTCTATGCGTTGTCCGCGCCGATTTTATTAAATATGACGGCCAGATTCGAGCGTAAAAAGGTATATATGTGTACGCTGTTTGTATTTCTGATCAGTAATCTGATCTCTGCGTTCAGTACCAGCTTTTATATGCTGATGGCGGGTAGAGCGCTCGGAGCAGCAACAGGTTCACTTATTTTTGTTCTCTCCCTGACCCTTGCAGCGCGAATTGTGGAACCACAGTATAAAGGACGCGCCGTGGGGACCATTACCATGGGAGGCAGTGCCTCACTTATCCTGGGTGTACCCCTTGGTATCTTTGTAGGCAACTTGGCAGGCTGGCGTGAAGTGTTTATGTTGATCGCTATGCTGACCGCAGTGGTAATGGTAGCGATCTGGATTGCGATGGATCGTGTGCAGCCTATACCTGCTGTATCCCTGAAAAAACAGCTTACGGCTCTGTGGAATCCCAAAATGTTGGCAATCCACGCTACGACTTTGCTTGTGCTTGCAGGTCACTTGACTTTATATGCGTATTTCACACCATTTCTCCAAGAAACGCTGGGTGCCAGTGCAACGATGGTTACGTTTATCTATATGATGTTTGGGATCGCCGCTGTTGCAGGAGGAGGCATCGGGGGCATGTTATCCGATCGTCTGCATCCTGCCAAAGCGATAGTCATTGTGCTGATTCCCTTTATCGTGAGTATGGCTGTCATTCCGTTCAGCGTAGGATTACCTCTGATTGCCTTTTTGCTGCTGTTAAGCATATGGAGTGCACTGAGTTGGACCGTTACGCCTGTACAGAATAGTCTCATTATCAAAACTTCGCCGGAGACAGCAGAAACGCTAATCAGCACCAATTCAGGTATTGCACATGCAGGTATTGCACTGGGTACCTATATCGGTGGCATGGTGATTGATCATTCATCAATTCTGAACAACGGATGGGTTGGTTCTGTTCTGATTTTGCTTGGTTTGGTCTGCGCCATTTACGCCATTAGCGTTAAGGAAAAAACCATCCAGGCGATTGCCTAAAATAAAGACGTACCAAAACTTGAACCTTTGCATTCCCATAGACAATGGGGTGTAGAGGTTTTTTGCTATTTTACGAGAGTATGCGAGAGCAGATCAAACTACTTTCATATAGAATGAAACTTGCTTTATTCATCGTAATCTATATAATTAAAATAGTTTTAAAAAGTATCATCTAATGTCGAACTGGATGATATACACATAGGGAGCGATGATCATGATCACAAAGACGGAAAAACAAAAAATGCTGGATGGCGAGCTGTACATGGCTTCGGATCTCGGATTGTCTGAGGATAGGGAGTATGCAAGAAGAATGACGCGGACATTTAACCAAACGACAGAAACGGACGGTGAGCTTCGCACCAAGTTATTGAAGGAATTGTTGGGATCTACTGGGGAACACTTGAGTATGGAACCCAATATTCATGTGGATTATGGATATAACATTCATGTAGGTAACCATTTTTATGCCAATTTTAACTGTACGATATTAGATGTGTGTGAAGTTCGTATTGGAGACCATTGTTTAATGGGGCCTGATGTACATATCTATACGGCTACTCATCCACTCCATCCACATGAACGCAATACGGGTGCAGAATATGGCAAGCCCGTTACGATTGGAAATAATGTATGGATTGGTGGTAGAGCCGTTATTAATCCGGGTGTGACCATTGGACACAACGTAGTCATTGGTTCTGGTTCGGTGGTTACGAAGGATATTCCGGATAATATGATCGTGGGCGGCAATCCTGCTAGAATCATTAGAGAGATAGAGCTTTAACATATTTATAGATAGAAGATGGGAAGTGCTAGGGATGATGACTGAAAAAGAGAAATCTCAATTAGGGTTCTTATACAATGCCAATTATGATCAAGAGTTGATTGAAGAGCGCTTGTATGCCAAAGGACTTTGTTACGATTATAACCAGCTCCATCCAGGGAAGATCAATGAAAGAGGAGCGTTAATTAAGAAATTGTTTGGGAAAACGACCGATCGTTTCCTGATTGAACAGCCATTTGTATGTGATTATGGTTATAATATTCAAATTGGTGAGAACTTCTATAGCAATCATAATATTGTCATGCTGGATGGAGGCAAAATTAGTTTTGGAGATAACGTTTTTATTGCTCCCAATTGCGGATTTTACACTGCTGGCCATCCTTTTGATGTGGAGCAGCGCAATGAAGGTCTGGAGATTGTTGGACCGATCACGGTGGGGAATAACGTGTGGATTGGTGGCGGTGTAACTGTTCTTGCCGGTGTGACGATTGGAGACAATACAATCATCGGAGCAGGGAGCGTAGTGACCAAAAGTATACCGTCTGGTGTGATTGCTGCGGGTAATCCTTGCAGGGTCATTCGCAAGATAACGGAAGAAGACAAAACAAAGTACAGCAGGGATGTAGTGAAGACCATCTAGTGAAGAATAAATAGTGAACAACGTGATTCTCGCTAAAGAGAATGCCCGATGTGTATCATCGGGTGTTTCTTTTTGAAAATAAAAATAAAATCCCCAGACAAAAAACATGCCAAGGTATCGTATAACCGACACTTTTTTCATGTGATTTGCTGGGGGATAGACGGATGAATCTGTTACATGTAACTTTGCTAAAAAACCTTAACGCTGCAAACTTTTCCCGTTACTGCTGATCACTTCTTTGTACCAATGGAAGGATTTCTTGCGGTAACGTTCGAGTGTTCCTGAACCATCGTCATGACGATCAACATAGATGTAGCCATAACGTTTTTTCAACTGGGCAGAAGACGCACTGACTACATCAATGCAACCCCATGATGTATAACCCATAATTTCAACGCCATCTTTAATGGCTTCGCCAACCTGAACCAGATGATCATTTAGATACTGGATTCGGTAATCATCTTCGACGGTTTTCTCGCCGTCTGCACCCGTGATCAACTCATCAACAGCGCCAAGACCATTCTCTACAATGAACAGTGGTTTCTGATAACGGTCATAGAACATGTTAAGCACATAACGTAAGCCTTGCGGGTCAATCTGCCATCCCCACTCACTTGCTGGCAGATAAGGGTTAGGTACGCCGCCAAGCAGGTTACCTTCACCTGCGATTTGTTTCTCGGGGTCTGCTGTCTGGCAGATACTCATGTAATAACTGAAAGAGATGAAGTCCACTGTATTCAGAAGCATGTCCTCATCGCCAGCTTCCATCTGAATCTCGATTCCATTCTCCCGGAAATAACGTTTCATATAACCAGGGTAGCGACCTCTTACATGTACATCACCGAAGAAATAGTTGCTATGTTCGAATTCCATGACTTTAATCATATCGTCTGGATTCGGTGTCAGCGGGTAAGTAGGCATGCTAAGCATCATACAACCAATCTGTGCCGTAGGAATAATCTCATGACAGAGTTTCACAGCGGAAGCACTGGCTACAAACTCATGATGGATCGCCTGATACAGATCTTGTTTACTAAGCTTCTCCTTCGGCGTATAGATGCCACCGCTCATGAAGGGTGCTTCGAGAATCGAATTGATTTCGTTAAAAGTAAGCCAGTATTTTACTTTGTTTTTATAACGATTAAATACGACAGTTACATAACGCTCATAGAATCCGACCATTTTCCGGTTAACCCAGCCATCGTATTCTTTGGACAGGTGAAGTGGTGTCTCATAGTGGGATAGCGTAACAAGTGGTTCGATTCCGTATTTGTGACATTCGTCAAACAGATCATCGTAGAATTGCAGACCTTCTTCATTCGGTTCCAATTCGTCTCCTTTCGGGAAAATCCGGGACCATGCGATGGACATGCGGAATACTTTGAAGCCCATCTCTGCAAACAGTTTCACATCTTCCTTGTAGCGATGATACAGATCAATGCCGATCAGTTTCATGTTATCTTCGGTGGGTTCTTCCGTAATAGGCCCCATGATACCTTTGGGAGCTACATCCTGCGTAGATAATCCTTTGCCGCCTTGATTGTATGCACCTTCAGCCTGATTGGCTGCAATTGCGCCACCCCACAGGAAATTTTCCGGGAATTGATAGGTTTGATTTTGAGAGTTGCTCATGTGTATCGCTCCATTCATCAAATTTATATTTAAGATGATTCATGTATGACATAAAAAAGCTTAAACGTTGTAACGGGTTACACGTCAAGTTTTACTTTTGATCCCAATCAAGGCATACTATTATTCCATAGTTCGTTAGCAAGAAGGGAGTCTCCGATGTCCAAGTTCGATGAAATTATGAAGCGGTCCGGTTACTCAAAAGCAACTGTGTCACGCGTAATTAATCATTCCCCACATGTCAGTGATGAAGCACGACAGATCATAACGGATATTATGAAACAGTTGAATTATATTCCCAACCGAAATGCGGTATCGTTATCGACAGGACAAACAAAGCAGATTGGAATTGTGACCTCTACCACAGGTGAGATCATTCTTACATTCATGAATCAATTCATTGATACAGCCATGGATTTTGGGTTTCAGACGATTATCTATACATCCCGTGGAGATCCGGAAATTGAATTGCAGGCGTTTGAAGATCTGCGCAGTAAACGAGTTGATGGGCTGGTTATTATTGCTTGTGTTAATGACCCGCGCAAACTAAAGGCATATTGTGAGTATGGGCCCATTGTCTCCTGGCAGCGAATGGGGAACGACGAGATCCCGTCTGTTGCGATGGATCAGGCTGAAGGGTACAAGTTAGCTTTGGAGCATCTGGTTTCGAGAGGATACACCCGAATTGCCAATGCATTTGGCAGGGCTGAAAGTTTGAATACCCAGAGCCGCCGTAAAGCCTATGAATCTTTCATGAAGAGTAGAGGTATGCCTGTGTGGACTGAAGCGTATCAATATTCCGTATTCAGCTCCTCCGATGGCGAAGAAGCAATGCGAAGAATGGCAGAAGGGCCAGAACTTCCACAGGCCGTATTATGTTCGAATGATTATGCAGCCATCGGCATTTTGAGTGAAGCACGCAGACGAAATATTCAGGTACCGGAACAACTTGCCATTGTGGGGTTTGATGATATCGAGCTTTCTCGTGTTCTCGGGATCACGACCATACACAATCCGATTGCGGAGCAAGCCACCCAGGCGTTCCATCAATTGTGGGCCGTGTTGGGTAAAACAGAGTTGAAGACAGAGCGGCTGACCTACCAGCTGATTGAACGTGAGACGACTTGAATCCGTAAGATCTGAAGTGAGAATCAGTTTTTATGGATTCAATAATTATTCAAATTTGAAGCATCTTCGAATCAAACCCATACGTTATACTGAAGATGAGCTTTAGAATGACATATCTGTACAGATAATAGCGTGAAGTTTTTGTATCATGTTACAAGTTACATATTTCACAAATGATTTGCGGGAAAGGTGAGAATGGACTTTATGAAAACAGTGACAGGCCGATTCAGAATTGCGGGCATATGGGAGGGCGTATCGTTACTTCTATTAATTTTTATTGCTATGCCTCTGAAATATTTTGCAGATATCTCTTCCGCTGTAGCCGTAATGGGCATGATTCATGGTATTTTGTTTCCTTTGTATCTTATTGCGTTAGTTCACTTGGCTGTGGTCAAAAAGTGGAAGATAACGCGCTGGCTGATGGGTGGACTGGCTGGTCTTTTGCCGTTTGGAACTTTTGTATTCGAATCTTATCTTCGGAAGAGAGATTGGAAATAAACTTCCAATAGAAGAGTAAAAATTCAATAGAATACTAATCAAAGCAAGGCGACCAAGTACGGAAGTTATCCGAACAGGTCGCCTGCTGAGTTCTAGCGAGTTTTATTTCACTACGCCTGTTTGACGATCGGACAATAAGCTGACTCCAATATCACCAGAGGCGTTTGACACAGGTGCATAGGCTGAGAAGGAAGTTACAACAACCAGGGCAGTAAACAGAAATAAAAATGATTTTTTCATACCATAACCTCTTTCATATGGGTATATATTCCATATTATTCTAACGCACATAGGCTATACTTGGAAAGAAAAATTTTAAATGAGCAAGCTGTAAAATGACTGAAAGGGTTGAGCTTTTGTGAAGGATATTCATGAGTTAACATCCATAGAAATGGTTGAAGAGGCTATTCAACAACATGAATTGGTTTTTTTGTATGTATCTCGTCCGGAGTGCAGTGTTTGTCACGCTTTGCTTCCCAAAATCAGGGCGGTGCTTGAACCTTATCCGTCTATATATCTGGGTCACATAAATGCTAACGAAGTGGAAGAGGTTGCGTCCAAGTTTCTTATTTTTACAGTTCCAACCATGCTCATGCTTGTGGAGCAGAAGGAGTATATTCGAGCGGATCGTTTTGCTCCCTTAGAACGTTTGGCAGAGCAACTGCAACAGATCCATTCTATGTTTACCGAGGATGGGGAATAGAAAGCAAAAGCTTGCTGAAAGGTGGCTCATACGTGAGCCGTTTTTTTTATTTTTTGCGCTCTCAGCAACATATAACTATGGATAAAGGACACGATGCCTAAACTCCTAAATTAAAGTATTGCCATGAAAACGGTTTTATGATAATTTAAACATTATAAAAACGTTTTTATAGCAAAGGAACAAAACTTATGGCAAAGATAACGATTAAAGATGTAGCAAGGGAAGCGGGTGTATCCATATCTACAGTCTCCAACGCCTTGAATGGTGTGGATGTCTTGAACCCGGAGACAAAATCACATGTTCTTAAGGTGGCAGAGCGTTTAAACTATGTGCCCAATCTGAATGGCAAGCTGTTGAAGTCCGGTCAGACAAAAATGCTCGGTTTTTTCACTACAAGTGTATCGGGTCCGTATTTCTATAAGCTGGTCGAGTCGATGTCTCGCGAATGTGATCGTCTTGGGTATGGTTTGAATGTATTTGTGACAAAGGACAAACACGTTATTATGAGTAATATTCTCGGTCGGCGGGTGGATGGTGTCATTATTTACGAAGAGCTTCGAATTGATGAGCAAGATATTATCGCCATGGAGAAAGACAAGATTAAGGCTGTTTTTCTGGATCGGGTCTATCAGAGCGATACGATGGGAAGTGTCATTTTTGACTCGTATGTGGCAGCATACGAAGCAACCAAGTATTTGATTGGGCTTGGGCACAAGAACATTGCTTATATTTCGGGTGTGGACACGATGTTTGATAGTGTGCAGCGTAAAGAGGGTTATCTGGCTGCCTTGCGTGAATATCAGCTTCCAATCGATGAAGATTACATTATACAGGGGTATTTTGAGGAGGAAAGCACATATAGTGCGATAAAATCTTTTCTTCATTTACACCCCGGCAAGCGGCCGGATGCATTTCTAGCAGGGAATGACTTGAGTGCAATTGGCTGTATGCATGCGTTGAAGTCTGAGGGCTTTGAAGTGCCTCAAGATGTTAGTGTCGTGGGTTTTGACGATATTGATATCGCACAGTATTTTTCTCCACCGCTCACAACGGTAAGAAATCAAATTGCAAGACAGGGTATTCTGGCCATCAATCAACTGGTGGGTATGATCAAGGAGAAAGAACAAGGGGCTGCACAGAAATTGGCGGGTGAACTGGTGGTTAGAGGTTCAAGTCATGTGAAGATCGACCGGAAAGACTACCGCACATAAGTTGATGCAGCTTCTTCTCCGGTCTTTTTTACACAAATATAAATAAAGATTTTTTTTATGCTGAAAAATAAAAACGTTTTTATGACTAGTGCAAGATGGAGGGGAGTAAAAAAACGTGGATAAATTAGCCGTAGAAACTTCAACCGGTAAACATAAGATCAGTCCCAACGGAAAGAAGCCACTCGGGCAACGGATCAAAGAATTCGTTGTGGATTATCGAAGACAATGGGAGATTCAATCGATGATTATCCCTGGCATTATATTTATGATTATTTTCTGTTATGTTCCGATTTATGGACTAACGATTGCCTTCAAAAATTACACGGTCATTGATACGCTGGCCACTGCTCCATGGGTAGGACTGGATAATTTCAGAATCATTTTGTCAGACAAATACTTCTGGGATGCCGTTGTTAATACACTGGGGATCAGCTTTTTGAAACTGGGGATTGGGTTTGTCATTCCGATTATTCTCGCGATCATGATCTACGAGTTAAACAGCGGACGCTTCAAAAAGTTTGTGCAAACGGTTTCATATTTACCTCACTTTTTGTCCTGGATCGTACTTGGGGGAATGCTGATCACCTGGTTTTCAACAACGGGGTTATTTAATCAGTTGTTGCTTAGTCTGGGAGTGATCTCGCAACCGCAGAACATTTTGCTGGATGCAGGCAAGTATTGGTGGATTGCTACCTTATCGGATATCTGGAAAGAGGCAGGTTGGGGAACCATTCTGTATTTGGCGATTATGGCAAAGATTGATCCTACGTATTATGAAGCTGCCAAAATCGATGGTGCAAGCCGTCTCAGACAGATCTGGAATATCACATTGCCTAACATGAGATCCATCATCAGCCTAAATCTGATTCTAACTGTAAGCGGTTTATTGGGATCAAATCTGGATCAGACCCTGGTTCTCATGAACTCCCAAAACCGTGATAAAGCGGAAGTGATTAACTCGTATGTCTATCGTATGGGGATGTCACAGGGTGACTTTTCATATGCAACGGCCGTTGGCTTGGGTGTCTCAATCATCTCTGTCATTCTGCTCGTTACGGCGAACAAAATCACAAGCAAATTAAACGATAATCAATCTGTGTTGTAAGAAGGAGGCATCCCGCGTGAATGGAAAGGTGGCAAAAGAAGATCTCGATAGTCGGATCTTTGATACGTTAAACATGATATTGCTAATCATCTGTACAATCGTTATTCTGGTTCCGCTCTGGAATGTCATCATCTCTTCCTTTAGTTCAGGCAAAGCGTTAGCGGAAGGTGGATTCATCTTCTGGTCACCGGAATTCTCGCTGGAGAATTACAGAGCGGTATTCAACGATCAGGGGATCTGGCAGGCCTTCTTCATATCGGTGTCCAAAACAACGATTGGTGTTGTTACACATGTGTTCTTTTGTGCCATGGTTGGATACGGTCTGAGCAAAAAGTACATAAGAGGCCGTAAATTATATGTTGCCATGGGCGTCATCACGATGTTCTTCTCCGGTGGCATGATTCCAACATACCTGTTAATCAAATCACTCGGATTGTTAAACAGTTTCTGGGTGTACATTATCCCGGCGTTATTCAGCTTTTATGATGTCGTGATTCTGATGAATTTCTTCCGTAATGTACCTGATTCTCTGGAAGAATCAGCTAAGATTGACGGCGCAGGGGATTGGCATATTTTCCTGAAAATCTTCATTCCACTCTCCATGCCTGCCATGGCCACCATTGCGCTATTTAATGGAGTAGGGCAATGGAACGACTTCATGACAACCAAGTTATACATTACCGATCAGTCACTGTATCCACTTCAGATGATGCTCTATGAGATTATCGTTCAGTCCCAGACCCAATCCATGCAAAATGTTGGAGGTTCGGCTGTAATTGAAACAACAACCAAAGGTGTGCAGTTGGCCACCATTGTCATTACAACACTACCTATCGTGCTGATCTATCCCATCGTTCAGAGATACTTTATCTCGGGAATGATGCTTGGTGCGGTCAAGGAATAGGAGCAACAAACACCCCATTTTGAGGAGGAATAAAACATGTTGAAGTTGAACAAGGCATCGGGAAAAAAAGGGATTAAATGGTTCGTGTCATTGCTTTCAGCAGTTATTATGATAACAGGTTGCAGCAGTGGGTCTGGGGGCTCCAGTGAAGGAAACTGGGTTTCCATTGAAGAGCGGTATACTGTTGACCCGGAAAAGCCGGCTTGGCAGTTGGATAAAAAGGAAGAAACTACAGACCTGACGTGGTACGTCAATGCGGATTGGTGGAACACCGATTTTGGCAAGGACATTGTCACCAAGAAAATTAAAGAGGATCTGAATATCAATATTAAATTCATCACGGGTGATGATACCAAGTTAAATACCTTTTTCGCAGGTGGAGATATGCCTGACTTGCTGACCGTATTTGACTCCAATTCTCCTGTGGTACAAAAAGCGGCAACCTGGGCCATGCCGCTGAACGATCTGGCAGAAAAATATGATCCTTACTTCAATAAAGTCGCAGCTGCCGATACATTGAACTGGTTCCAATTGGCGGATGGAAAAACCTACGGTTACCCGAACTATTCCAATACACAGGAAGATTATGATAGCGGTAACATTCCTGCCAAAACGGCATTTATCATTCGTAAGGATGTGTACGAAGCTTTGGGTAGTCCGGTCATTGGAACACCAGAGGAATTCCAAAGTGTGATGAAACGAATTAAGCAAGAGTTCCCTGCACTGATTCCATTTGGATTCAACTCTATTGGTGAAGGAACAGGGTCACTCGGGGATACATTGCAAGATTTCATCGGCGTTCCACTGGAGACCGAATCGGGAGAATTCTATGATCGTAATCTGGATGAAGATTACCTCACATGGTTGAAGACATTGAACACCGTGTACAGAGACGGCAATATCAGTGATGACAGTTTTGCCGATGATGGAACGGCTTTTGAGGAAAAAGTAAAGTCCGGTAAATACGCAACCATGTTGCTTGATGGTACACCTCAACAAGGCGGGAACCTGCAAATATATATGAGTGCCAACCCGGGCAAAGAATATGTTGCCATTGATGGTCCGCAGAGCACCAAGGGCAACGCACCGACGTTAAATCAATCCGGGATAACCGGGTGGATGATCAATTACATCTCCAAGGATTGTAAAGATCCGGCCAAGGCCATTCAGATTTTCACATACTTATTAAGTGAAGAAGGCCAGACACTCATGAATTACGGGATCGAAGGGGAGACCTTCCAGACCAAAACCGACGGTAGTGTAGAATTGCTGCCAGCGGTAAAAGACATGCAACTGAATAACGCGGATCAATTCAAAAAGGATTACCGGATGGGTGAGTTTATGTTCTTCGGTCATGACCGCCACAAAGCACTCAGTGCAGATGCTTTTCCGGAAGCGATTAAACAGATGCAGGAATGGGGCAAAGGCAAGCTGAAACCACACTTCATTCTGGAGAATATTAGCCCGGATCAAGGTACACCTGAAGCTCGTGCGTTGTCAGCAATCAATACAAAATGGAATACAACACTGGTCAGTATGGTACGTTCCAAGGATGATGCATCGTTTGACAATGCACTGGCTGCGTACAAGTCATTTTTAGGTGAAAATCGCTGGGAAGAGATTGTCAAAGTGCGCAGTGAAAAGATGAAACGGAACAAAGAGAAACTGGGCATTCAATAATACAAATTTGAAATATGAAGGAGAATTCTATCCTATGACTACATTCAAAATGTACAAATCCACAGGAGAAGATGAATGTTTTGTACCCGTGTCCTCGGATCAATTGCAACCTCTTGCCCCTGATCTGGAGACAATGACCATTCATCTGGATGATCAGCTAACGTATCAGGAGATGGACGGATTTGGTGCTTCTTTTACCGATTCTTCTGCCTATCTGATTAATCAAATATTGAATGAGGAGCAGCGGGATGAGCTCATGTCCCGGCTGTTCCATCCGGAGAAAGGTATTGGGCTCTCGGTCATTCGTAATCCGATGGGTGCTTCAGACTATGCGAGAACGGTATACAGTTATAACGATATGCCAGAACAGCAGACAGATCCAGAATTAACCCGGTTCAGTATTGCCCATGATGAAGAGGACGTTATTCCTTTAACGCAAAAGGCGCTGGGATTGAATCCTGAACTGAAACTGTTTGCTTCACCATGGAGTGCGCCCGGCTGGATGAAAACAAGTGGATCGATGATTACCGGACAATTGAAGACGGAATGGTATCCCGTTTATGCCGAATATTTTGTGAAATACATTCAAGCGTATACAGAGCATGGATTACCGATCCATGCCATTACACCACAGAATGAGGCGTTATATGAACCTGGGCATTATCCCGGTATGTTGATGCCGGCCGAAGCACAAGCAGACTTTATCCAAAACCATCTCAAGCCAGCCTTTGTTAAAAACGATATTCGAACCAAAATTCTCTGTTATGATCATAACTGGGATCAACCGGACTATCCATTGACCGTGCTGGAACAAGCGGGAGAGGAAGTTGACGGCGTGGCCTGGCACTGGTATGGGGGCGATGCATCTGCTCAAACGAAGGTATACGAAGCCTTTGCAGGCAAAGAAGTGCATTTCACCGAAGGCTCAGGCGGAGAGTGGATCCCGCCATTTGAACAGGCCTTCTCAAATGTGATACGAACGGGAATTCAGATTCTTCGTAATTACAGCAAGTCATTTGTACTCTGGAATATGGCGCTTGATGAGAACAACGGGCCAACCGTTCCGGGATTTGGTCGCAGTACATGTCGTGGGATCGTGCAGGTCAATCAGCAAACAAAGGAACTTACGTATACACTTGATTATTATGCCTTGGCGCATTTTAGTGCTCTGATCCGTCCCAAGGCTGTTCGGATTGAATCAACGTCCAGTGATAATGGAATATGTTCTGTGGCTTTTAAAAATGCCGATGGTTCATTGGCATTAGTCATCTTCAATGATGGGGAGCAGACGGGCAACGTACAGGTTAAGCTGCGCGACGATGTATTGTTGAAGTTCCAGCTTGAAAGTAAGAGTGTCTTATCCGTATTGATCACAGATGTATAAATGGAAGAATTTAAACTAGGCTTTATCAGAAAAGAAAACAAAAGAAGCGATATCCGGAGTGTAGACGGGTATCGCTTCTTTTGGTGATATTGCCTGTGGATGGATCGCATTATACCGGCTGAATGGCAAGATGGGGTGTTCCACTGCTCTCATCAACGAACAGAATATATTGGTTGCCAGCGGTTCCTGTTAAGACCAGACCGGGTTGACCTGCAACACCAGGATTGTAATATCTGAACTGTTGTAGAGTTGGCAGAGACACGGGAAGAGTAGGCTGATTGAGTGCCATTAATTGTGTAGTAGCCTTAACGCTATCTCCAGCTTGGATTACTCCGCCTACACCCAAATGATTGACAATCGAGGAGCTCGCGTTGATTTGCAGGCTGCCTGCTATGGTCTGACTGCCATTGACATTTAGATGGACACCAACGGTTTGATTACCATTAACCTGTAAATCCTGATTTATCGTCTGATTGCCGGTGACAAGAATACTATCAAATGTTGGCAATGACATCATCTCCTATATAGTATTCTTATATTCTATGAGGACAAGATTTGAACCGACCCGGGTGACCACACATTATATGTACGAGATAAAGCCCGTTTTGCGATGAAGAGCGAGTGAAGCGGTCAATAGAAGAAACCATGCCACGATTTTGTGCATATTGTAGGCAGAGGATGTTTTCGTATGGAACGGGAGGGTTTGTTATCCGAAAGAAGTCAAAAATGCAGGTGAAGTCCATAAAAAAGAATCGTTCAGTTCATGATGCAAACCAGTTATTTCTGAGACAGATGCATGCCGTACTGAACAGAAAACTCAAATCCATGCGCAAACACATGGCAGTACAGCAGTTGGATCTCAAGCAACAATGGTTGAAAATGATGCAGGAGGAACGTGCATCTAGCCGAGTAAAGTCCAAAGTGTTCTATAAGGAGTTAAATGTGCTTCTGATTACACCGTGTAATGACCGGGAGATGTCATCACACTGTGTACTGATTGAACAAAGCCTTAAACATCTCGTGAGGCATGTAAATGAGATTAAATATATAGAATCCGTCTCAGCCAGTCTGTCTGCTATGGAGGTTGACCTGATTCTGATTGTTGGAAGTGATGAACAATTGCCAAATGAGAATATTACAGCGTTAAAAACATCAACGGCCAAAAAAGTAATCTGGTTGTCTCCGAATCAAACTGGAAGTCAAAGCGATGCCATGCTGCCGTGGTTGGATCACGTGTTTGTGCAGAATTCATGGTCAATGAGTGACCCTCAGCCACATCTGGCAGGCTCTGCTCGGTATGAACTGTTCATGCCGCCTGATCCCCATATATTCTGTCCGCAAACTGTTCACCCGGAGTACGAATCAGATGTTTATATCATTGGAGATGCGGAACCGGATAGTATCCTAACGACTTTTGCCACATCCGGTCTTCTGAATGACAAAATAGTTCGGGTGGATGGGAAGGGTTGGACTCAGTTTGGAGATTTCTACCCAGTTCACAGTCATGAAGCTCGCCAGATGCTGTATAACGGAAGCAAAATCGTTATTCATAGTGGAGAATCGATCAAACACGTGATGGAAATTGCCACATGCGGGACGTTTCAGCTCATAGGGCCATCGGCGAATCAGAGTAACGTGGTAGACCTTAATATTTTCCAACAATTCACCTCCTGCGAAGAACTCATTCAGAAGTTTGAACATTACTGGCAGAGTATTGATGCAAGAAGACTGGCAGCCAGTCATGCCTTGGCATACATGAAATACAATCAGTCCCATCTGCAAAAAACACTGCGACTGCTGGATATCATTTTTATATAAACCATCAAAAATCACAGGCGTGCAGGCTGCATTATGTTGCTGCATTGGAGGCGTTCAGATTGAAGGTTATTGCTCTGCATCTACCCCAATTTCACCGGATTGAGGAGAATGACCGTTGGTGGGGGGACGGTTTTACAGAATGGACCAATGTAAAAAAAGCCACTCCTTTATACTCGGGTCACCATCAGCCTAACCAGCCATTTCAGGGGAACTATTATGATCTTTCCGATCCAGATGTACGAAAGTGGCAAGCAGAAACAGCCAAACATCATGGCGTTTATGGATTCTGTTATTATCATTATTGGTTCAAAGGTAAACGTTTATTGGAAAAACCGGTTGATGAAATATTGAACAGTGGGGAGCCTGATTTTCCATTTTGTTTGTCTTGGGCCAATGAAACATGGACAAGAAAATGGGATGGGCAGGAATCAGATATTCTCATGGCCCAGAATTATGGGGATCGAGAGGATTGGGAAGAACATTTTAATTATCTGATAAAGGTATTTAAGGACAAACGATATATTCGAGTGGAAGGTAAGCCGCTATTTCTGATCTATCGGCCAGCCAGCATTCCTCAATGTGAGGAAATGATACAGTACTGGCGTGAATTGGCTCTGGGGCATGGCCTAAAAGGGATCCATTTTGTACAGACCATTGGCGGGTTCCCTACATGTAATCATCAGATCTTTGATGCAAGCATGGAATTTGAACCGCATTACACGTTTGCACATGGACATATGAATGGGATCTGGATTCAAATGAACATCAAGGGCCAGCAGCATATTGCCGTGAACTACGACAAGGTATGGTCCTCCATTCTGGAACGAACACCACACCGTAACGGAGAAATTGTCTACCCAGGTGCTTTTGTCAATTGGGACAATACACCGCGGAGAGGCGTTGAAGGACAGAGTACGCTCGGTGCTACTCCAGAGAAATTTGGACTGTATCTATCGAGACAGATGGAGAGAGCAAGGACGCTGTACAAAAGTGAATATCTTTTTGTTAACGCCTGGAATGAGTGGGCGGAAGGGGCTTATCTTGAGCCGGATCAAAACTATGGTTACGCTTATTTGAGAGAACTCAAAAAAGTAACTCAACACGAACGATTGAATAAAAACAAGTCTATAAGAGGGAGTTCCGAATGAGGGAACTCTCTCTGAAGTGAGCTTATTTATAGACCAAGTTTGGTTGTGACTACCGTTTTTTGTCTGCGGTACTCTGTTGGCGTGAGTCCTGTATGCTTTTTGAACTGTCTGGAGAAATAGTACAAATCACTAAAACCGAGATGCTCGGCGATGGCAGTTATTGTGTTTGGGGTGCAGGTCAGCAGTTCCTTGGCTTTATCGATTTTTTTGCCAGTAATATAGAGGATCGGAGGAAGGCCGATCTGCTGCTTGAAGAATCGAATGAAATAATTGGGATGCATGTAAGCGATCTGGGCCAGATCCTGTACCGAAATATTCTCTTCGATATTGGAATCAATGTAAGCCAGAATGGCAGATAATTTCTCCATGACAGGCACGTTAATAAAAGAGATCTGCTCCAGATCCAGATTCATAAGATAGTGGGAAAGTAACTCGGTCAGTTTGCTCTTGGCCATCATATGAGCATAGACTTCATCGGATTTTGCATATGTAAGGATGCTGCTGAAGATTCCTTGGATCAACTCAGGTTGATCTATCGTGCAGATGTGTGGGAATTTCAGAATTTGAAACAAATTGATTCCCCCAACCTTCGCGCTAAAGTGACACCAATATTTGAGAAAAGGACGGTCATTAATGGCGGAGTAGGATTGTTTGATCCCCTCAGGCATTAAAATAAGCTGATTCGGCGCAGGGTAATATTCCTCATCTCCAATCTTGAGCCAACCTTCACCTTCACATATGAAATAAAACTTGCTGTAATCGGGCGTGTAATCCAGATCCCGCCAGTCTGTATCACACCGATTGTAATTGACCATAAATAATTCGACTTGGAGATTGGACAGGTAGTTTGTAAGCAAAGTTTGGTGATTCATACTTTTCATCTCCATACAAGGTTATTATTGTCCATCTAAAAGTTAGTGTTCTGCATGTCTATCCTTCGGTCGCAGCACTACAATACAACTACAGACGATATCAGAAGGGATGAGAACATCACATGGACAAACACGAATATATGCAACAGATTGAAGCAAGGATTGCGAACGGTAAATTCAAGGACAACTGGAGTTCGCTGAGTGCTTTTCAAGTTCCCGAATGGTACCCCAAAGCGAAGTTCGGCATATTCATTCACTGGGGACTGTATTCAGTACCGGCCTATGATAGCGAATGGTATTCGCGAAATATGTACATACAAGGCACCAAAGCTTATGAGCATCACCTTGCGGTGTATGGACCTCATAAGGAATTTGGATATAAAGATTTCATTCCGATGTTTCGTGCAGAGAAGTTCGATGCAGACGAATGGGCAACGTTATTTAAAAAGGCCGGAGCCAAATATGTTATGCCCGTGGCAGAGCATCATGATGGCTTTCAGATGTACAAGAGCTCTATCTCTCACTATAACACATATGAAATGGGCCCCAAACGGGATCTTCTGGGTGAGATGAAGGCTGCGTATGAGAAGCAGGGGCTGACCTTATGTGTGTCGTCTCACCGCGCCGAGCACTGGTTCTTCATGTCTCACGGGAAGGAGTTTGATTCCGATATCAAGGAACCCCTGGAGCGCGGGGATTTCTATTGGCCAGCCATGCCTGAGCCAGATCATCATGATCTGTATGGTTCCCCTCCAACCGAGGAGTATCTGGAAGACTGGTTGATTCGATGCTGTGAACTGGTGGATCAATATCAGCCGAAGGTCTTCTATTTCGATTGGTGGATTCAAACGGTTGCGTTCAAACCCTATCTCAAGAAATTTGCGGCCTATTATTATAACAAAGGTGAAGAATGGGGCGTGCCTGTAGCTATCAATTATAAACATGAGGCTTATATGTTTGGAAGTGCGGTTCCGGATGTAGAGCGCGGACAGTTCGCTGATCTCAAGCCTTATTTCTGGCAAACGGATACGGCTGTCGCTAAAAATTCATGGTGTTATACGGAAAATAATAACTATAAAACGGCTGAGGAGATCATTCGGGATCTCGTCGATATTGTAAGCAAAAACGGAAATTTGCTGCTGAACATTGGACCCAAAGCAGATGGCAGTATACCGGATGAAGATCGTGACATTTTGCTCAGCATCGGCAAGTGGCTCGAAGTGAATGGGGAAGCGATCTATGATACGACATTCTGGCGCACGTTTGGCGAGGGACCGACAGAGGTGAAGGAAGGGCAATTCACGGATGGAGATACGAAGATATTTACGAGTGAAGATATACGCTTTACGTTAAAAGAAAGCAATCTGTATGCCACGGTTCTTGCCTACCCGGATAACGGAGTGATTCACATTAAATCGCTGAAGGAAGGTTCTCATCACTATCAAGGGGTCATTAAGGACATTCAGGTACTTGGATACGAAGAAAAACCGCAATGGGAGAGAACCGCAGAAGCACTGACGATCACAACGACAACTGTGAAGAGTAATGCACCGATTGTTTTCAAAATTGAATTGGACTAATCAACAAAGATCACTTTAATACTGTAAATATAATAAAGAGCGCTATCCGATGAGTATTGTACTCATCGGATAGCGCTCTTTGGGTTGGCTACATGAGGGTTGGTTCACATGCAAAATCTTCTCCATGATATTGAAGGCTCCCAGCAAAAAAATGTAATGCAGCAATTTACTTAACAATTATCACGAAGATCTTTCTTGCTAATATACTGTTATCACCAAATCAGTGATATTCGCCTGTTATGGAATGATTGAGACTCACTAAGGAGGATAAGCAAAAAGATGAAACCAAAGAAACGCATAAGATATGGTTGGAACGGATTTAAAAAAAGTAAAGCTGAGGACTGCGACCACCACCAAGAGCACCATCATAAATGCTTTGACAAAGAAGCCGAATTACTTTTCAAGTTGGTGGGTGAGTTAAAAGGAGCCATTGTACAGGTTTTTGCCAATCCCACCCCGCACAATGTTTCACTTCTGATTGAAGTACTGCGTAAATTACTGGCTTTGATTCATCATTCGGATTTGAAAAAGGGAACCAGGGCAGACCTTGAAGCAGTCTTGGAGCTCACAATTGTATCTGCAGAGGCCGTTCCATTTTCTCCGATCAGTGTGGGAACCAATTTGCAGCAATTGCTGGATGTGCTGCTATCTGTCGTTTTACAGGGAAATATCGATTCGGCTGAGAAAGATCAACTGGTCATTTTGATTCGGGCGACCGAATTGGCCATTACAACAGGGCTTAGAAATATAGGGATTCAGGGCCTTGCTGGACCTGCAGGACCGGCGGGTCCTCAGGGCGTACCTGGTCCACAAGGTCCTGCTGGCGCTGCTGGTTCTCAGGGAGCAGTAGGTCCTGCAGGACCTATAGGGCCGGTTGGGACTGCTGGTACCCAGGGCCCGACAGGTGCTACGGGTGCTACGGGTGCAGCAGGACCGGCAGGTGGTGCAACAGGACCGACAGGTGCAACGGGGAGCACAGGAGCTGTTGGGGCAGCTGGCATTACAGGAGCGACAGGAGTCACTGGGGTTACTGGCGTAACAGGCGCTACGGGTTCTGGAGCAATTATTCCGTTTGCTTCTGGTGGACCTGCCATATTGACAACAGTTGCTGGTGGACTGGTAGGAACTACAAGTCTCATTGGTTTTGGAAGCTCGGCAACGGGAGTCAGCATTCTGGGTGGCACGATTGATTTAACGGGGACGATTGTTGGACCGCTCATTAACTTTGCGTTCTCTGTCCCACGGGATGGCGTTATAACTTCCATTGCTGCCTATTTTAGTACAACAGCAACCTTAGCCTTGGTAGACTCAACGGTGACCATCACTGCGCAATTATTCAGTTCACCGACTCCGGATAATGCTTTTACTGCGGTTCCAGGGGCCGTCGTTACACTGGCGCCTCCACTCACTGGTAATATTGCTTTGGGTACCATCTCCAATGGCATAACAACCGGATTGACTATACCCGTGACTGCACAGACACGTCTGCTGCTGGTGTTCTCAGCAACAGCAACCGGATTAACACTTTTGAATACGGTTATTGGTTATGCAAGTGGCGGTGTGAACATTACATGATAACCGGGATGAATGAACTCAATGAATGGATGCGAACACAATAGAAATGCAAACAAGCTGAAGTCGATCATATATCAACTTCAGCTTGTTTTTTTGTCACCACATGTAAGGGTGAAGTATTGACTTAAAGGGTGAGAAATAGTTATAAAGAACTACTTAATTCCTTTAAAAATATCAATTGTTCGTAATTGTGAAAGGTTAGGGAGGAATGAAGAGACATCAGACATACAAAAGCCTTAAAAATGCTTATTTTCTATATTTTTCAATAAAAGTGCTTGTATATCTCGAAAAATGACTTTATACTATACCAATAAAATCCAATTAAATTCTTAATCTACTATTATATGTAATTTAAATGGTTTTTCACTCACTCGAATTACGATCGAAATTCATATTCACTACTCCTTAGCAAGCGTTCTGCTAACGCTCCTGATTACCCTTCCACATGAATGCTTATAGACATTCACTCTCATTGCATTACTCAAATACCCAAGCCGTTTACTCTCTGATTTAATCCTATACATTCAATCTCCTAAACTTCCAAGTGAAAAATCATAGACTGATCTGTTATCTCTACTGACCCATATGGATCCCTAACCAGACCTGTAAAGGAGGTGAGGCTTTATGTGAAATCGAGGGCGTTTATTCCGCCCGTAATAAAGGTTAGTCTACCGTTTTCTTCTGCAGAGAAGGGCACATGTACCAGACTAAATTACAAAACCGGGTAAAAGGAGTGGAAAAGTTTGATAAAGATTAATCGGTTACGCAAGCCCATCTCCATGGGGCTCTCGCTTCTCCTTGCATTTTCGATCATTCATCCGGTTTCAGCTGAAAACTCCCCATCATCCAAATTGGATATGAAATCTGGACTCGCCAAAGTTTCGGAGGCTAAAGTAAACGCCAAGTTGACCAAAGAATTTGAAGGTAGTGAATATGTTACCTATCTGGTGAAAATGAAGGAACAGGTGGATACGGCAGCAGTCTCCAAACAGGCTCTCGAAAAGGCGACCATCGCCAAACAAACGCCTTCAGCCACAAAGCTGTCCGTTCGGAATTCAGTCGTCAGCTCTCTGCGAGAAACGGCCTCACGTACGCAATATCCATTGGAAACTTATCTGGAAAAGGAAGTTGACCTGGGCAAGGTCAAAGAATATAAAAGCTATTTTATTGTCAATTCACTGGCAGTGACAAGTACCAAAGAAGTCATGGAACAGATTGCGTTGCTGCCTGAAGTAGAGAAGATTCTACCGAATGAGACACGATACTTACAGAAAGCCGAAGTGAGTAAAGAACCGGTGAATGCGGCATCAGCCAAAGATGATGTCCAAACGCCAGCCAAAGACTCTTCAGTCGGAGTCAAAGACAAAGAGCCTGCTGCAAAGGACAAGCTTGCAACAGAGAATGTGGAATGGAATCTGGATTACATCAATGCGCCAGCCGTGTGGGATCGGGGCATTGATGGAACAGGCATTGTCGTTGCCAATCTGGACAGCGGTGTGGATTATACCCACCCGGCGCTTCGCAGCAAATGGCGGGGCCTGGATGCTTCGGGCAATATCGTTGATCCCGAACTGAGTTGGTATGATCCGCACAGTAATGCTTCACTTCCTGCGGATGGAGACGGGCATGGTACACACACGATGGGTACGATGGTTGGCTCCGAAGCAGATGGCACCAACCAGATCGGGGTTGCTCCCGGTGCAAAGTGGATTGGTGTACGGATATTCAATCCGGAAACAACAGATGCCATTATTCTGGACGGCGGACAATGGTTGATTGCTCCTGTGGATGCGGAAGGCAATCTGCATCCTGAACTTGCACCGGATGTCGTGAACAATTCATGGGGCGGAGGAGCAGGACTGGATGAGTGGTTCCGACCGATGGTGCAAGCCTGGCGAGATGCCCAGATTTTTCCGGAATTCTCCGCAGGAAATGTGAGACTGGGTAACCCGGGCGGACCTGGTTCTGTTGCCAACCCGGCGAACTATCCTGAAAGTTTTGCTACAGGAGCAACCGATATCAACGGCAACCTGGCTTCGTTCTCCCTGCTGGGCCCATCCCCGTATGGTGAGATCAAACCGGAAGTATCTGCTCCTGGTGTGAATATCCGTTCAGCAGTTCCAGGCGGTGTATATGAGGGAGGCTGGAATGGAACATCCATGGCAGGCCCGCATACAACTGCGCTTGCTGCACTCCTGCTTCAGGCCAATCATTCCCTTACAGTGGATCAGCTGGAGCAGATCATTACAGATACAGCCACGCCGAGAACAGATAGTCAGTATCCAACATCTCCTAATAACGGCTACGGTCATGGCATTATTAATGCTCTTGATGCTGTGGGTTCTGTACTCGAAGGCATCGGCACGGTATCCGGCAGAGTGGTTACAGCCGGAGATGATCTGGAAGAGCCGGTACTGGAACACACCCCTGTCAATTCAGCCTTTACAGGCATCGATATACCACTAACAGCACATGTCACAGATAATGTCGCAGTAGTCTCCGTCGAGGCTTTTGCCAAAACGACTGGCACCAACCAGTATGTCTATCTGCCGATGAATCGGATCGATGGAGATAACAAAGATGGTACGTACACAGCGACCATTCCGGCATTTCTCATTGAGCCACAAGGCGTGGAGTATTATATTCGCGTGAACGACTACGGCAACAACGGATTCGAAAGTGAAGTATACAAGGTGGCTGTCTCCAATGGTGTTCAGCCAGGATACCTTCAGGATTTTGAAGAAGATCAGCTGGGCTTCACGACTGGTGGTACCGGAAGTACCTGGGTATGGGGAGCACCAAGCAGTGGTCCTGGAAGTGCTTACTCCGGTGACAAGGTGATTGCAACCAACCTGCAAGGGACTTATCTGGCAAATAGTAACGCATATCTGCTTGCGCCACCAATTGATCTCACCGAGAGTCCAGAAGGTGCGCTAGTATCTTTCAAACACTGGTATGATCTGGAGAATAACATCGACTTTGGCAAAGTATATATCGCTTCCGAGGACAGTGATTATGTGTTCGAAGAGTTGTTAAGCTTCACGGGTGCGGGTGGTAACTGGAAGAAACAATATGTGGACCTTCGCGAATACGCGGGACAACAGGTGTTCATCAAATTCAATCTGACCAGTGATAACTCGGTGCAAAAGGCTGGTTGGTACATTGATGATTTCGCAGTTGAAGAATTGGATGATCTTGCACCAGGAGCTCCTGCGGGATTAACAGCAACCGCTGATATTCTGGGCAACGTAGCCTTGAGCTGGACTGGACCGGGCGATGAGGATCTCGAATCCTATGTTGTATATCGTTCCACAACAGCAGGTACAGGTTATGAATCCATTGGAACTACCACAGGAACAACGTTTACAGATACGGCTACAGTTACGGATTCGACCTATTATTATACCGTTGCCGCACTAGATTATAGTGGCAATGAAAGCGACAAGTCGAATGAGGTCTCCATTACGGTGGAGGTGCCTGAGGATATCTACATTGATCATTTCGATGGCAGTGATGATAATGGCTGGACTCATTCGGGAACCAAAGATGAATGGGAACGCGGCATTCCGGTAACGGGACCTGCCAGCGCTGTTTCTCCGCCGAATGTCTGGGCGACTGATCTGGACAATACGTACGAGAATGGCTCCAACTATTCGCTCGTATCCCCAGTCATTGATTTGACGGATGTATCCGAAGGAACACTTACATTTAATCATTGGTACGAGATTGAGAGCGGATACGATTACGGATATGTGGAAGTCACCAAAGATGGTGGAACGACATGGTCAGAACTGGGCAAATTCTCACATAGTACAAACGGTAAACAATGGACACCGGTATTTTATGACCTGGATGCACTTACCGGCAATGAAGTACAATTCCGGTTCCGTCTGACTTCAGACAACAGTGTTGTGAGGACAGGTTGGTTTATTGATGATTTCCGGGTACTGGGTGTTGCTGCGGAGACGGTCACAGAGGACAGTGCCGTTGTGCTTAACAGTGACAAACCAAAACCGTCCTATGATAACCCTTGGTACAAAATTTCGCGGACAGACAAAGCGGAATTCAACAAAACGAAACAGCAACAACCGGAAGTCGAAAAACCAGGAACAGGTTCGGTTACTCCACAAAGCCTGCCTGCAAGTGCAACGGTTACCGTATTGGAAACCGGACGTTCGGTGAAGACAGATTCGGCTACAGGCAAGTACAGCTTCACACACGTAGCAGGTGATTACACGTTAAAAGCTGAGGCATATGGATATTATCCTCAAACTCAGCAGGTAACGATCACCGATGGCAGTGGAGCCAAAGCCAACTTTAATCTGGAGGCAATCCCGCATGGACAGATTGAAGGTGTAGTAACGGATGAGCGGACAGGACAACCACTGGCTGATGCTTCCGTTCTCGTCGTCGAAGATGCCAATGTAGGTGAAGTTCGCACAGGTTCAGATGGCAGTTTCGTTATTCAGGTATTGGAAGGAAGCTATACTTTATCCATCCGGGCTGCGGATTATTACAGTAAGACGGTTACTGTGACTGTACCTGGTAATGGTACGGCAGAGGCAAATGTTGCCTTGAAACCATTCATCGGCTTCCCGGGGGAAATTGCTTATGATGATGGAACAGCAGAGAACGCACGAGCTTTTAACGCTGCGGATAACGCTTGGGCAGTTCGAATGACACCAGAGCTGGAGACTGCACAACTTACGGGTGCATCGTTCCGTTTCTGGAACACCGAGTGGCCTGTGCCTGGAGGTACAGCGTTCAAATATGCCGTCTATGATGCATCGGGTCCTGGCGGAGCTCCGGGACGACAACTGGCTGGACCATTTGACGGTACTGCACTTCGTAACGATCAATGGACAACCGTTGAATTCCCGGAACCGGTCATTGTAACGGGCGACTTCTATATCGTGTATGTACAGAGTATTGCTGGAACTGGCGCTCCGGGACTCGCTACCGATGAGGATGGTACGAATGCAGGTCGAAGCTGGCAGCGAGTAAGTGGGGTGTGGAGTACTTCACCTGCAGAAGAAGGTAACTACATGATTCGTGCAGTTGTGAGATACCCGGTAAATGCACCTGTGCTCACAGTACCAGCGAACACGTATACGAATCAATCGACCTTCACTGTGTCGGGAACGTCTCCGGCATCCGGCGCACAGATTAAGATTTACAACGGCAAAGATCTCGCTGGCACGACAACTGTCGCAAATGGGAAGTTCTCATACGGTGTGAAACTCCGTTCTGGCATTAATGCGATTACTGCCGAGGCAGTAGTTGACGGAAAAACAACCGACCGCTCACTCCCCGTTGTCATCATTTTGGATCAGACCAAACCACAGTTGACGATTGTTACACCAGAGCAAGGGGATCGTATCAATGCAGAAGTTGTTCACGTAACGGGAAATGTCGTGGAACAATTCCTCGATAAGGTAACCGTTAACGGACAAACCGTACAAGTGGGCAAAGACAGAAGCTTCAGTCACCGCGTATTGGTCAATGAAGGCGAGAACACAATTACCATTACTGCAACCGATATCGCTGGTAACAAAACGACCGTAACCCGCACCGTCTACGTGGAAACGGCGTTGCCAGAACTTACGAATATTACGCCAGCGGAAGATGTTCGAATCACATCAGGAGAGAGTGTCAGCGTTTCGTTTGAAAGTAAACCTGGTCTGCAAGCATCTTTCCGAATTCAGTTACCGCTGAATCTGAATGCCCAAGGGGCAGGAGAGGTTCCATTGGTGGAGACTGAACCTGGGCGTTACACGGGAACGTACACAACACCTTCATCCCTTGTTCTTGAGGGTGGAGTCATTGTAATTCGTGCTCAGGATGCAGCTGGCAACAAAGTAGAAGCCGAAGCAGCTGGACGATTGTTCGTCACCGCAGCACAGGAACAATCCAATCCAGAACCAGATTCGAGCCTTGAAGAGACAGAATCTACTGAACTTAGTCCACCGTCTGCTGAGGGTCTGCAACCTTAATTAATCAAAATATGACATGGATGACAACTGCGTTTTAACCATCTAAGCACGAAGCCGATAAGCCGAGTTATCCGGGCTTGTCGGCTTTTTGTTGTATCTCAATTCACATCTGGTGCCTAAGACTAATGAATTGATCCAGGACGCGTTTGAAGACCATTGGGGTGGATACCCCAGCATGGTCGAATCGCAAGGTGATTCGATATTATCGTCATGCCACCAAATGAAGTGACGAATAATAATCATCCCGGTTCACAACGAGGACGGTTATTGGTATAACCAAACCAGACAAGCCCTCTCGATCTCTATTCTTCACATTAATGATATAACATGATATATTAGGATGTAGAACATGAGAAGTATGGGTATTTATGGAGGTGCTTGTATTGGGGAAAGACTCGGCATCCAAGCCGATGTATGAACAGATCTTTGAATCCTTGCGTGAACGGATACAGCTTCATGAATATCAAGTGGGTGAGCGTGTTCCTTCGGAAAAGGAATTATGTGATGAATTCGGAGTTAGCCGGATTACGACGAAAAAGGCGCTTGAGATGCTGGCGAGTGAACAATTAATAGTTCGTCAGCCGGGACGGGGTTCTTTTGTAGCCAACACGGCAGATGTGTTACAAGAAAGACCTATCAGACCTGCTCCGCATGCTGCGGTTAAAGATCCGGAGAAGAAGCTGCTCATTGGTCTGGTCATTACCAACTTCAGTGATATGTATGGTACAGAACTGTTATATGGAATGGAAGAAGCTTCACGAGCGCATGATTGTTTTCTCGTACTTAGACGATCCTTCGGGATTCCCGAGCAGGAAGAACAGAGCATTCAGGAACTGCTGGAACTGGGAGTGGATGGATTAATTATCTTCCCGGCACAGGGTGAATATTTCAGCGATGAAATTCTTAAACTGGTCGTTAACAAATTTCCGTTTGTCCTGATTGACCGGTACTTGAAAGGCATTCCGGCTTCATCTGTCAGTACGGATAACGTAGGCGCGGCGAGAGAAGGAATGAATTATTTGTTCGATCTCGGTCACCGACATATCGCTTTTCTGACGCAGCCTCCGGCCAACACTACACCGATTGAAGAACGAATCGAAGGGATTATTGAGGCACATCATGATCAAGGGGTGCTGGTGAACAGGGAACTGTGGTTAGAATCTTTTCTTTCGACACTGCCTAGTGTGTTCGATCCTCAAGTCGAGGTCCGCGATGTGGAGACACTGGTGGAACATTTACAGAAATATCCGCAGATTACTGCCCTTTTTGCTGCGGAGTATCATATTGCTTTACTTGCAGAACAGGCAGCAGATCAGCTTGGTCTGAGGATACCGGAAGATTTGTCCATCATTTGTTTTGATAGTCCAAACGCAGCCGAAGGAAGTCGTGTAACTCATATGCGACAAAGCCAGTTTGATATGGGGAAACAAGCATTTGAGATGGTGCTTCAAAGTATGCAGAACAACGAAATGGCAGTGAAAAGAGTTGTTTTGCCAGCCCGTTTGGTGAAGGGGAAGTCAACAGGTACGCTGAAACAAAAGAGTTAATTTTGGCGGCTTTATAATCATTATGTTCAAAGAGGGACTTCGTGGAAACGAGGTCTCTTTTTGTTGTGGATAAAAAAGGGGAACAGCACCTTGATTGGTATACTATTTAGTGCGGTTAAACTAAAATAACATGCTAATATACAAATAAATATATTGACATAACATTATATTCGTTTTAGGATGATGAAAGCGGTTAACAAATTGGATTACATAAGGAGGACAACATGCTGAAACCCAGAGATGATCAAGAAATTTCCCCCTCGATATACGACATGATTGATCGGGTTAACCAACGTATGCCGGATTTTCCGGAACTTAACCAAATGTTCAAAAACTGTTTTACCAATACAATGGCGACCACAATTCAGCGCAAAGAAGATGGCACAACTTTTGTGATTACGGGAGATATCCCTGCCATGTGGTTACGTGATTCTGCTGCTCAGGTAAGACCCTATCTGGTCCTCGCTTCTGAGGATGAAGATATTGCTGACATGATCACTGGATTGGTTGAACGTCAACTGAATTATATTCTCCTGGACCCTTATGCAAACGCTTTTAATGAGACGGAGAGTGGGAAAGGACATCAGGAAGATCTGACGCAGATGAATGATTGGATCTGGGAACGGAAGTATGAGATCGACTCTCTGGCTTATCCCATTCAGCTCAGTTATCTCTTGTGGAAGAACACGGGAAGAACAACGCAATTCAATGATACGTTTCGCAAAGCAGCCCAGATTATCATGCAGTTATGGCAAGTGGAACAGCATCATGAGACGAAATCACCTTACACGTTCCAGCGTCTGGATGCTCCCGAAACCGATACACTCAGCCGAGAGGGACGAGGTACGGAAACAGCCTACACAGGCATGACTTGGTCGGGATTCCGTCCCAGCGACGATCGCTGTGAATATGGTTATCTGATTCCATCCAATATGTTTGCCGTTGTGGCGCTTCGATATCTACAGGAAATTGCTGAAGCTGTGCTCAAGGATGAATCGCTGGCAGCGACTGCTCAGCAGTTGGAGCAACAGATCAACAAAGGTATTCAGGATTATGGCACCGTTGAACATCCGGAATATGGAACTATATACGCGTACGAAACAGATGGTAAGGGCAATCACAATCTGATGGATGATGCCAATGTGCCGAGCCTGTTGTCTTTACCTTATCTCGGATATGTGGAGGAGAACGACGAGGTGTATCAGAATACACGCCGTTTCATTCTATCCTCGCACAACCCGTATTTTTATGAGGGAACAGCTGCTGCTGGAATCGGTAGTCCGCATACACCAGAAGGGTACATCTGGCATATCGCTTTATCCATGCAGGGGCTAACTACAGAGGATCGTCACGAAAAACTGCGATTGCTCCAGCTCATTCAGAAAACGGATGCGGATACCGGATTGACCCATGAAGGCTTTTCGGCCAACAATCCACATGAATATACACGTCCGTGGTTTTCATGGTCCAACATGCTCTTTAGTGAGCTGATGATGGATTATTGCGGATTCCGCGTACAGAAATAGGATAGCAAAGCAAGAGAGGACCTGCGAGTACATCATAACGTTCGGAGTTCGTTGAATTCCGACAAGAGGAGAGCGAACCATGAGAAAATATTCATTGAAAATGCCGGTAGCAGCAGTTATGACATCCTTGCTCATTCTAACCACAGCCTGTTCAGGCGGAAGTTCAAGTACAGGAACAACCAGTGATGGCAAGAAGGAAGTAACCGTATCGTTCCGTTCTTCAGGATCTGAAGATACACTTACGAAGTTTTTCCAATCAGGCTTGGTGGATCAATTCGAGAAAGAAAATCCGGATATCAAAATTAACATTGCACCTGTACTGGCTAGTGAGGGTGATTATACGTCCAAAATGGTTTTGCAGATGAAATCGCCTGACACGGCGCCTGATGTCATTGCCGAAGATACATCCATCATCAAATCGGACGCTGCTGCGGGATATCTGGAGCCACTGGATACACAGGTTCAGGGATGGCCTGATTGGGAAGAGCACATCATCGACAACCTGAAGGCAGGGGTTACTGGCGAAGATGGCAAAGTGTACGGCGTTCCGGCTACCTCGGATACACGCGGGATCTGGTACAACAAGGAACTGTTCCAACAGGCGGGACTTGAAGTTCCTTTCAAACCTGCAAGCTGGGCAGAAGTCCTCGAAGCAGCACGTACCATCAAGCAAAAATTGCCAGGTGTGACACCGCTTAATATGATCGTGGGTAAAGCAAACGGTGAGGGTGTTACCATGCAAACGCTGGAAATGCTGCTTTATGGTACGGCGGATACGCTGTATAACGACACTACCAAAAAATGGGTAGTTAACAGCCCTGGGCTGCTGGATTCCTTCAAATTCATAGATCAAGTGTTTAACACGGATAAAACAGGTCCGACCATGCAGGTCGCCCTGAATGGACAAGCTGGCAGTATTGCATTCCAGCAACAGTTCCCACAGGATAAACTGGCGATGGCAGTTGATGGGAGCTGGGCAGGTTCGACATGGGCCGAGAACGGTGCTGCTCCAATTGCCAACGTCGAAGAGAAAATAGGCTTTGCGCCATTCCCAACACAAAATGGGGAAGAACCTGGAGCAACGACAATGTCTGGAGGATGGGCTTGGTCTGTTCCTGCACAAGCGAAAAATAAGGAAGCCGCTTGGAAATTCATCGAGTTCCTGATGAATAAGGAAAATGCGACTGCACGTGTAATAGCGGAAGGTAGCCTTAGTCCACGTAATGATTCCACAGAAGTTGAAGGTTATACCGATCGTCCATATACGAAAGAAGCACAGGAACTCTTGAATGTGGCCCACTTCCGTCCAGCGAACGATCAATATGCAGCGGTATCCGCCCAATTGCAAAGCATTGTTGAGAGCATTGCCTCTGGCAAGCTGACGCCGGAAGACGGAATTACGCAATTGAAGGACAACGTATCCCGTTCCCTTGGCGCGGACAGCATCGAAGAGAAATAAGGATATCGATATATTCGGAGGGGGAGGCATAATCTCCCCTTTTTCCGGTTCGAATGGAGAGTGACTTATGAAAAGGAAAGCACCAGGTTCATTTCTGTTTCTCATGCCTTCCGTACTGTTATTACTTGTGTTTTTCATTGTTCCCATCATTCTGACGATCTGCTTTGCCTTTACGAATATGGCTCTGACCGGGGCGGCAGCCAAGAGTCTGGAGTTTGTCGGATTCCAGAATTTCATTAATATGTTCCATGATCCGGACTTTCGCATAAGCGTCTGGCGCACGCTGGTCTTTCTCATCTTCTCCGCAGTGATTGGTCAGGTATTGCTTGGGTTCATTCTGGCTCTTCTAATGAAGGAGAAAAATGTGACGTTCCGCCGGGTCATTGGCATCATCGTCATTGCCGGTTGGGTGACACCCGAGATTGTTGTGGCATTCTGTATGGTGGCCTTTTTCAGTGACAATGGTTCATTGAATCAGATTCTCGGCTGGTTTGGGGCAAATCCCATCTCCTGGTTGTTCAGTTTCCCTATGGTGAGTGTCATTATTGCGAATATCTGGCACGGTACAGCCTTCTCGATGATGGTCTATCAATCCGCTCTGGATGATATTCCGAAGGAAGTTGAAGAAGCTGCAATTATTGACAGTGCCACCGGGTTCCAGATTGTCAGACACATTACGATTCCAATGGTAAAAGGGTCCATCGTGACCAACATGATGTTGGTCACCTTACAAACACTGGGCGTGTTCACGTTGATCTATACGATGACTGGTGGTGGCCCGGGTACTTCGACACAAACCCTGCCAATCTTCATGTACAACCAGGCCTTTGTGAACTATCAGTTTGGATACGGCACAGCCATATCGTTGGTTCTGCTGTTCATTGGTATTATCGCCAGCCTGTTCTACATGCGATCCATGAAAGTGAAAGTGTAACCATGAAGGAGGTTCGATCCCTATGGTCAAACATGGGCTTCAACGCAAAATCCAATACGGGATTCTAGTTTTTCTGGGGCTCTGTTTTTTATTGCCGCTGCTCTGGATCATCTTGGCTTCATTTGATCCGAACGCACAGCAGGGCATCAAAATGCCCAGTACCTGGACCATTCAAAATTTCAAGGATGTACTCGGGGATGCGAGCAATCTTCGTTCATTCGGTGTCGGCCTGATTCTGTCGGGAGGGCAAGCGATATTGGTTGTTCTGGTATCGGTGCTTGCTGCGTATCCTTTATCCCGTTATGAAATGAGATTCAAAAAAAGCTTCCTGTTATCCATTCTGTTCATGACAGCTCTTCCGATTACGGCCGTGATGGTTCCGGTATTTCAAATGTTTCTGTTCTTCAAAATGCAAAACAGCATCATTGCCACAATGCTGTTCCTGACCGCATCCTCACTTCCTTATGGCATCTGGATGATGAAAAACTTCATGGATTCGGTGCCAATTGATCTGGAAGAATCGGCATGGATTGACGGTGCGTCCGTATGGAATGGCTTGAGACGAATTGTGGCTCCGCTAATGTTGCCGGGTATTGCAACGATAGCGATATTTACCTTTTCGGGAAGTTGGGGTAACTTCTTCGTGCCCTACATCCTGCTCCAGACACCGGAGAAACTTCCGGCATCGGTCACCATTTATCAATTTTTCGGCAGCCACGGCATGGTTGAATACGGCAGATTGGCTGCATTTTCACTACTTTATACGATGCCTTCGGTTGTGCTATATATCTTCTCCCAGCGTTACATGTCCAAAGGCTTCAGCATGGGCGGGGCAACCAAAGGTTAATGACAGGAGGTACACAACATGACAACCCAAAAGACGGCACATCTCATCTCGCATACCCACTGGGACCGCGAATGGTATATGCCTTATGAACACCATCATGTACTGCTCATTGAACTGATGGATAAACTGCTGGATACGCTCGATCAGGACCCGGAATATCGTTATTTCCATCTGGATGGGCAGACGATTATTCGTGAAGATTATTTGCAGGTTCGGCCCGAACAGCAGGAGAGACTTGACCGCTATATTCGTGAAGGACGCATTCATTTTGGCCCATGGTATGTGTTACAGGATGAGTTTCTGACCAGCAGCGAAGCCAACTTGCGAAATCTGCTCATCGGGCATCGTGATGCTCGACCTTTGGGTGTGATATCCAAGACGGGATACTTCCCGGACTCATTTGGAAATATGGGACAGGCACCGCAGATCCTGCAGCAGGCGGACATTCAGAACGCGATCTTTGGACGTGGGGTGAAGCCTACCGGATTCAATAATGCGGTGGTTGATGCAGACAGTTACGAATCTCCCTATTCCGAGATGATCTGGCGCTCGCCGGACGGCTCGGAAGTGCTCGGCATTTTGTTCGCAAATTGGTACTGCAATGGGATGGAAGTTCCGGTTGATCCGGAGAAAGCCAAAGTATATTGGGATAAAAATCTGGCGGATGCCGAGAAGTTCGCCTCGACCTCACATCTGTTGTTCATGAATGGTTGTGATCATCAGCCGATCCAGACGGATCTACCCGAGGCTTTACGTACGGCGGCTACGTTGTATCCTGATGTGGAATTTATCCATTCGAATTTTGACGATTACATTGAGGCGGTTACGAAAAATGTCCCTGAGCATCTGGCGACCATCGAAGGCGAACTTCGCAGTCAGCACACGGATGGTTGGGGAACACTGGTGAATACGGCATCCGCAAGGGTTTATCTGAAACAATTGAATCAGCAGGGGCAGACGTTGCTTGAAAAAGTAGCCGAACCACTGGCCGCCATGGCCCATATCGCCGGGGTTAAAGATTATCCGCATCATCTGTTGACGCATGCATGGAAGATGCTGATGCAGAACCACCCGCATGATAGCATCTGCGGATGCAGTGTGGATGAGGTTCACCGTGAGATGGTGACCCGCTTTGCCAAGAGCAGACAGCTTGCAGAAAAGTTGGTTTCCCAGAGCGCGCAGGCGATTGCTGAGTCCATTCATATGCAAGCTTCTGAGACTTGGGGAGAGGAAGCAGTATTATTCACTGTGTTCAACACGAGTGGGTGGAATCGAAATGGAATCATTGAGATGGACCTGATTGTGGACAAAGCCTTTTTCCCGGAAGGACCTAATCCTCAGGCACTTGCGCAGAAGGTGGAAAAAGATGCACTGCCAGCATATCAGCTGGTCGATTCGGAGGGTCACACGTACTCGGCGGAAATCAAGGATCTGGGTGCACATTTTGGCTATGAACTTCCGAAGGATCGCTTCCGACAGCCTTATATGGCTCGTAAAGTAAGAGTAACCTTCCAGGCGGCGGATGTACCTTCGCTGGGTTATAAGACGTATGCTCTCATTCCAGTTAAGGAACAAACAGAGAGTGCTAAGATTACTGAAGTACCAGATACGAGCGAATTCGTCCGAGTTCAGGGCATGATGATGGAGAACGGTCATTTGCGGGTGACGATTGAAGAAAATGGTACGGCAACGATTGAAGATAAGGTCTCCGGTGCTGTATATAGGGGATTGAATTCATATGAAAATACCGGTGATATCGGCAATGAATACGTTTATCGTCAGCCTGACGGAGAGATGACGCTCACCACGGAGCATCTGAAGGCTGACCTGCGGATCCTCGAGCAGTCTCCGTATCGGGCAGTTATGGAAAGTGTACTACGCTGGGATATCCCGGCTGGAGCAGACGAACTGTTCGAGCTGGAAAAGCGCCAAATGGTTCCTTTTACAGAACGAAAGGCAGAGCGAGTCAAGAACACCGTCCCGCTGGTGATTACGACAACGTATACGTTGGAAGCAGGCAGTAATATGGTCAAGGTAAAATCTGAATTTAACAATCAGGCCAAGGATCATCGACTGCGCGCACTCTTTCCATCAGGACTGGTGACAGACGATCATTATGCGGATTCCATCTTTGAAATTGCCAAACGTTCAAACACACCGGCCAAAGAATGGGTGAATCCGAGTAATGCGCAGCATCAGCAAGCGTTTGTGCATGTGACCGATGGTGATTATGGCTTGATGATTGCAAACAAAGGGCTGAATGAATACGAGATTTTACAGCATGAAGAGGGCAGTACGATTGCGGTTACGCTGCTGCGTGCCTCCTCGGAACTGGGAGACTGGGGCGTGTTCGAGACACCAGAAGCCCAATGTCTGGGACAACAGCGTGTGGAATATGCGATTATTCCATTTGCAGGGGATGCAGCACAGTCAGGCGCATGTGCATCCGCATATATGTATCCCATTCCCTGGACGACTGTGCAGCTAGGGTCATTAGCACGCACCTATGAACAAGAAGCTCATGCTGGAGGAGCTGATGGGCAAAAGATTGAACTACCTCTAACGAAGCAATGGCTGGCATGGAATGCGCAAGGTTCGACACTGGCATTCTCCACACTGAAGATCGCGGAAGAAACCGGAGATGTGATTGCTCGCTGGTATAATCTGAATTCCGAATCAGTTGAGTTGAACGTGCATACTGGATTTGAATGTGAATCCGTCTATGAAAGCGATGTGCTGGAGCGAATTAAGGATACATTGAGAGAGGACAGCCAGACGATATCCGGGTTCAAGATTGTTACACAAGGTTATGCGTTGAGTTGACATTTGAACATTATTATCTTAGAAACCTCCTGTTCACGGTAGTGTGGACAGGAGGTTTTGTCATGTGCCCGCTAAGTGCGCCCACACCAAAGTGTTATGGGGAACTGCATGCATACCTAATAATATTCATGTCGTGATTTTATACATTTATTGTCGCGAGTTTCTATTAAAAATACATTAACTCTGTGATAACTTATAGATAAATGTCAGAATATTATATAATATGGAGGTAAAACAACAGTGACCATTCGAATTGGGAAAATTAGCTTGTGGCATGTTCACGCATGGGATTACATCAAGCAGGCACAGGAACATGAAGATACAGTCATCGCAGCGGTGTGGGATGAAGATGCCAAGCGGGGACAGGAAGCGGCTGAACGTTTAAACGTGCCATTCTATGCTTCACTCCAAGATATGCTGGCTAAGGATGACATCGATGCCGTTATTGTAGATGCGCCAACCCGCATTCATGAAGAAGTCATCACCGCAGCGGCAAAAGCTGGTAAACACATCTTCACGGAGAAAGTTATTGCAGCGACACAGGCGGAATCCAACAGAATCCTTGATGAGGTAAAGGCAAACAATGTCAAGATGACAGTCTCCTTACCACGTCTGAATGCAGGATATACGCTAACGATTCAGGATGTGCTTGACCAAGGGTTACTTGGTAAAGTGACGTATGTTAGAGCGCGTTTATCACATGATGGAGCCATTTCGAACTGGTTGCCTGAACACTTTTATGATCTGAAGGATTGTCAGGGCGGTGCGCTGATTGATCTGGGCTGCCATCCGATGTATCTGGCCAAACTGTTTCTGGGTCAGGAAGTAACGGAGGTTAATGCCAATTTTGGATACATTACAGGCAAGGAAGTGGAAGATAATGCTGTCGCAACCCTGTTTACGGATTCGGGAGCAATCGGCGTAGTCGAAGCTGGTTTTGTGAACAGCCATTCTCCGTTTACGATTGAGGTTCATGGTACGGAGGGTACACTTCTGTATGGAACACCTGATGACAAGTTATTGATTCGCACAAAAGCAGCACAGGGACAGTATCAAGAGTGGACGGAGCTTCCTTTGGCAGACAAAAGAGAAAGCGCATTCAATCAGTGGGTTTCACATATACAAAATGATACGGATGCAACTGAAAACGTACAGATCGCTATGGAGCTGACCCGGTTGATGGAAGCTGCGAATCTCTCTAACAAGGAAGGGCGCAAGATCGCTCTGAACGAGTTGAAGGGTTAGGTTTTATTAAGGAGGTGTGCAATCTTGAGCCTGTATCCTTATGAGAAAATGCTTGAACGGCAGGATCTCCTGGAGAGACTGGATATTTCAATGGTTTGGGGACATTATGAGATTCGCGTGATGCGATTTCATCTGACTTCTTTTCCAGCGGGCCGAGTTGTGGATTTCCATAATCATGCGGAGTTTGAGTTTCATTTTATCCCGAGAGGTAAAGGCAAAGTTATTCTCGATGATCAGGCGCATGCACTCTCGGAAGGGATGCTGTATCTGACTGGACCGGGTGTTGTTCATTATCAGGAGGCGGACGCCAAAGAGGACATGGATGAACTATGTCTTCATGTGGATATCGTTCACAAGCCAAGAGAGCATGTCGATCCCTGGGAAGCAGCTGAATCTGAGGAAACGATTGAAAAGCTGAGAACACTCCCGCATGCTCCGGTGAATGATTATCATCGGGCGATGCATTGTTTTTTGGAAGCCTATGAGGCCTGTGATCAGAAATTATTAGGTTATTATACATCGATCAAGCAACTGGTCATCAGCATATTACTCAAAACCGTGCGAGCATACGACACCGGAGGCAATCGACCGGAAGCCCCTGTCCGGGACATGTCGGCGTATCGTTATGAGTATGCAGTGCAGTATATGGAGGCGAATCATCCTACAGTGGTGACGCTGGAGCATGTAGCTGAGAAACTTCATATCAGCAGCAGACAATTGCAGCGAATCTTCTATCAAGTACAGCCGAAGATGCCGTTCAGCCGTGTACTGGAAGATATTCGTCTGCGCGCCGTGTGCCGCAATCTGGAGGAAAGTAACGTATCCATTGAACAGATCGCTCTTGCTTCAGGCTTCAATAATGCCAACTATTTGCATGCCGTATTTCGCAAACGTCTGGGGATGACCCCGTCGGCTTTTCGTAAAATGAAACAACCAATACTTAAGTGAGGGTGAATGTATATGAGTAAAGTATATCGTATCGGAATTATCGGCTGTGGTGGAATTGCAAATGGTAAACATCTGCCAAGTCTGAGTAAACTGGATAATGTTGAACTGGTGGCTTTCTGCGATATTGTTCAGGAACGTGCAGATGAAGCGAAACAAAAGTATGGCTCTACGGATGCTGAAGTTTATACCGATTATCAGGAATTGCTCAAGGATGACTCTCTGGATATTGTGCATGTACTTACACCGAATATCTCTCATGCCGAGATTTCCATTGCTGCCCTGGAAGCAGGCAAACATGTCATGTGTGAGAAGCCAATGGCGAAGACATCTGCTGAAGCGCAGCTCATGCTGGAAGCGGCAGAACGTACCGGCAAGAAATTGACCATCGGATACAACAATCGTTTCAGAGAAGACAGTCAGTATTTGAAGAAGGTGTGCGAAGCGGGTGATCTGGGGAATATTTATTTTGCCAAAGCACATGCGATCAGACGTAGAGCGGTGCCAACTTGGGGTGTTTTCCTGGATGAGGAGAAACAAGGTGGCGGCCCACTGATTGATATCGGTACACATGCACTCGATCTGACACTCTGGATGATGGATAACTATCAGCCCAAAGTCGTTCTGGGGACGACGTATCATGAGCTTTCGCAACGTGAAAATGCTGCCAATGCCTGGGGCCCGTGGGACCCGAAACAATTCTCCGTGGAAGACTCGGCCTTTGGCATGATTGTGATGGAGAATGGGGCAACGATCATGCTGGAATCCAGCTGGGCGCTTAACTCACTGGACGTGGATGAAGCGAAATGCAGCTTGAGCGGCAGCGAAGCGGGTGCGGATATGAAGAACGGACTGCGCATCAATGGCGAGAAATTCAGCCGTCTATATACCAATGAGATTGAACTGAGTGCTGGCGGGGTAGCTTTCTACGATGGCAAGAGCGAGAGCGCGCCGGATGTGGAGATGAGAAAGTGGATTGAAGCGATTGAGAACGATCAGGAACCGGTGGTTACACCAAAACAAGCGCTGGTTGTATCTCAGATCCTGGAAGCACTTTATGAATCTGCTCGTACAGGCAAGGCTGTATATTTGAATAACAATAAGGAAGCATAGAACAGACATAAACAAACAGATTACATAACCCTTTGTCCCGTTATTGGAGACAGAGGGTTTTTTGATGTTTTGGATTTCTAGCTATTGGTCCATACCAGACTCTATTTCGGCACATATGATGAGAGAAAAATGAGCTGAAAAGAGGTTGTGTCTTGACTAAACAGAAAACGAGTCATGGTGTTTCCATTGTGGTATGTACCAATCGGCCGCAATTTTTTGACAACATTCTGCAAAATTACAGTCGGCAGCGTTATAAAAGCAAAGAACTGATTATTGTCCTGAATCATGACCGCATGAATCTGGCATTATATCAAAAGCGTGTTCGGAATCTTGCCAATGTTCATGTTTATCAGGTTCCGGAGAGCATTTCATTAGGACAAAGCTTGAACGCTGGCATGACAAAGGCTCGCTTTTCGTTAATTGCCAAATTTGATGATGATGACTACTATTCGCCGTATTATTTGACAGAACAGGTGAGAGAACTTAGACGGACTCAAAGTGATATCGTGGGCAAACATTCGTGCCTGGTATACTTGGGTGCGTCCAAGACACTGTTGGTCAGATCTCCCGCTGAAAAAAATAAACCGGTTGAATTTGTGCAAGGGGGTACAATTTTATTCAAAAGGGAGGTCTTGAAAAAAGTCCGCTTCACCGACCGTTCAATAGGGGAAGATGTAACCTTCCTGAGACAATGCAGGAAAAGAGGATTCAAAGCTTACGCGACCTCACCATTCAATTATGTCTATCACCGCAGACAGAACAAAAAAAGTCATACGTGGAGAGCGAATGATAACTTTTACCTGGAAGGAAGTACCAAGCTTGCGGTTACGGAAGATTTCAGATCCTTTGCTGATAAGAAGGTATAGAAGTTACCACAAAATAGCGAAAGGGAAGATGCATCTGCCAATTGCAGATGCGTCTTTTTTGTGCCTGAATGCTTCAATTTGGAGGTGCCGAGAAAAAAAGTTGAATTTACTTGAAAAAAAGTATTGCATATAAGTTTAGTCGGAATTATATTAATGGTATAAGGTCTAGACCATATACAGATCGGAGTGTTTAGATGTCGAGTACGTTTTCATTTCGTTTTGAGAAAGTATCCACCAAAAAGGTCAGTGAATTCATTAGAGAACAACTGGAAGAAGCCATTATTTTGAAAGAATTGATGAGTGAAGAACAACTTCCAGCCGAGCGAGATCTGGCAGAGATTTTTAATGTAAGTCGCATTACGGTTCGTGAGGCACTCTCTTCACTGGAAGAGAAAGGTTTGATTGAGAAAAGGGTGGGTGCCAAAGGCGGAACATTTGTACTGCCTCTGACAGCCAATTCGCATAAACGGACCAGAGAAGAAATTAAACGGGATTGGTCACAGATGCTGAAGGTGTTTGAATATCGAACCATCATTGAGCCCGAGGGAGCTTTTCTCGCTGCTGAGCGGATCACCGCAGGCGAACTGGAGCTGCTTGAGGGCTACATGGAGCAAAGTATAGAGCCAGATTGCACAAGGGAATGGTTCAGGGCACTGGATGTGAAATTTCATCTGACCATCGCCAAAGCTTCGGGGAATCCATATTGCGAGAGAGCGGTCAGACAGATCCGGACCAAAATCAATCCGGCACTGGACTTGATGCCTTATGATGACCGGATCCGTACCGTCAACCACGGTGTACATATGGAGATTCTTGAAGCGCTGAAAGCACATGACAGGGTCAAATCCCGGGAGACGATGAAAAGACATATCGAATTCTCGGCTGACGCGATCTATGCCCGTTTGGTTTCTGAATCAGATCAAAATGAAGGGAATGACAGCAAATGAATCGTTCAGAACTGATACAGCTGGCTCAGCCACTACAAGCCCAGTTAAGCGCCTGGCGCAGAGATCTGCATCGGCATCCGGAGATTGGTTACGAGGAGCATCGTACATCCTCTATCGTAGCTGAACATCTGGAAAGCCTGGGACTGGAAGTTACACGCAATGTGGGACAGACCGGGGTTACAGGCCTGCTTCGCGGAGAGACCGAAGGACCAACCTTTGCCTTGCGCGCAGACATGGATGCTCTGCCAATCCAGGATCAGAAAGCGGTGGAATATCGCTCACAAGTAGAAGGCAAAGCGCATCTGTGTGGACATGACGCTCACACTTCCATTCTGATGGGGGCTGCCCAACTGCTTACAGGCCTTGGAAGACCGAAATCAGGCAACATCAAATTCATTTTCCAGCCAGCGGAAGAAGGACTTGCAGGGGCAAGAGCCATGATTCAGGATGGTGTTCTGGAGAATCCGAAGGTTGATGCCATCGCAGGGTTACACATGACCCCTGGACAGGACACGGGAACCTTGGGTGTAAGTCAGGGCGTTGCATTTGCATCAGCTGATCCCTTGATTATTAAGGTGTTTGGCAAGGGTGGACATGCAGCTCGTCCGCATGAGGGCATTGACGCGATTGCGGTATCCGCTCAGGTCATCACCGCCTTGCAAAATATCGTCAGTCGGATGGTCGATCCGCTTGAACCCGCTGTAGTCACCATTGGCAAAATCACCGGAGGTTATATGGGAACAGCCATCGCCCCCGAAGTGGAGATGATCGGTACGGTTCGTACACTCTCACCTGCCATTCGTGAACGGATGCCAGCTTTGATCGAGCAGGTTGTCAAAGGGGTCTGTGATTCTTTCGGAGCAGGATGCGAAGTCGTATATGGAGATGGATACCCTGTTGTCGTGAATGATCTCGGCATGGTTGACCTGCTGACAGAGACCTGCAATCAGGTTAATGCGGAGAAGGGATGGAACTATATCAAACCTTCCACAGGGGGCGAGGATTTCGCTTTTTATTGTGAACAGATTCCGGGTGTGTTTTTCAGACTAGGATCTGGTAATGATGAGGAACGTACTCGTTATCCGCTCCACCATCCCATGTTTGATCTCGATGAGACAGCGATGCCGTATGGTGTGGGTATGTTGTCTGCAGTTGCACTTGAATTTTTGGCTAGGAATACAACTTCTGAGGGGGAGCAATCACAATGAAAAAAAGACAATGGACAGGCTTATGGATCACGTTACTGGCAATCGTAATGGTGCTTAGCGCCTGCGGAGGAAAAACGACAAGCACAGATGACAATGCCGCAACAGAAGGAACGGGCAGTGGAAGCGCAAGTACAACATTGACCATTGCCGCGGCTACAGATATTGAGAGTTTTGATCCGCACAACAACAACAATACATCCAGTGAGGCGGTTCTGGTCAACGTTTTTGATTATTTGATCAAAAATGACAGTGAGCAGAAAAAAGTTGCAGGACTTGCGACTTCATGGGATCAGGTTGATGATACAACATGGAGATTCAAGCTGCGTGAAGGTGTGACCTTCCACAATGGCGATCCATTTACTTCGGCAGATGTAAAATACACGCTGGAGCGCGTAGCCAAGGACGAGACACTGAAACAAAACAGTTATTTCAAAAATATCGTAGAAGTTAAAGCGGTGGATGACTATACCGTAGACATCATCACGGATGGTCCAGATCCGTTGCTCCTGAATCGTTTGTCCAAGATGGGAGCTGGTATTCTGCCAGCAAAATATATTGCGGATAAAGGATTCGATGCATTCCTGAAGCAACCGGTAGGCACAGGTCCTTACAAGTTCAGTAAATGGACGAAAGATGATCGTGTGGAACTGGTGAAAAACGAGAACTACTTCGACGGTGAACCAAAATGGAATGAAGTGGTATTCCGCGTTATTCCTGAAGCCTCCACGCGTGTATCCGAATTGCTTGCTGGTGGTGTAGATGTTGCGTCTTCCATTCCATCCACTGACATTGCCCGGATTGAAGGTGAAGCAGACAAAAAGATTGTCAAAGCGCCAATCCAGCGTGTGCTTCAGTTGATCTTCCGTCAGACAGAAGGCAGCATCACGGCTGATCCGAAAGTCCGTGAAGCGATTGATCTGGCTATCGACAAACAAGGCATTGTAGACAGCATTGCCGGCGGTGCAGGTATCGTAACCCGCACATCCGTAACACCAGGCAACTTCGGTGCGGATCCTTCATTGTACAAAACGTCACTCTATGATCAAGAAAAAGCAAAACAATTGCTGCAAGAAGCTGGCTATGCTGAAGGTGAAGCCGAGATGACCATCTCCGTTTCCGCTCAGTATAAAGAACAGGCTGAAGTTGTTGCAGCGATGCTGGAACAAGCCGGATTCAAAATCAATCTGGATGTCCTGGAAGCAAGTGCATTCAGTGAACGTTACAGCTCCAAATCATTCAAAGAAATCTTCATGATCGGTATTGGTAACTCCTTGTTCGATGCTTCGAATAACTACAATCGTTATATGTTGGATGAAGCCAAAGGTGAGTCGGATTACAACAATCCTGAAGTAGAAAAATTGCTTCAATCTGCATTGGTGAACATGGACCCAACGGCTCGGGAGAAAGAGTATCAGCAAGTGCAGCAGATTTTCTCTGAAGAACGCCCAGCGGTATATCTGTACCAAATGGAAGGTGTCTACGGAACCAATGCCAAAGTGAACTTCGCGCCGCGGAGTGACGAGATGTTCTATGCTGACGAGATTACACCTGTTGCACAGTAACATCGGGTATAATAACCGGTCATTGAAAAGATAAGGCCGTGAACGGCAGGGACTGGATAACCATGTTCCTGCCGTTCTTTTTCTTAACAAGGGAGGTGAACAAGGAATGGGCAGATACGTACTTAAGTCATTACTACAGATCATTCCGGTGCTGTTCATTGTTTCATTAATTGTGTTCATTTTGGTTCGAGTTACCGGTGATCCGGTTGCGCTAATGTTGCCCGAAACGGCTACCGCTGAAGATCGTGCTGTCTTGACGCAGGCACTCGGTTTGGACCAGCCTTTATATACGCAATACGTGAAGTTTCTGGGCAGTGCGATCCAGGGAGACTTTGGTCAGTCTTTCCGTTACAATCAGCCTGCATTGGAGCTTGTGCTGGAGAGATTGCCTGCCAGCTTTGAACTGGCCGTAGCCGCGATGTTTTTTGCCGTACTTATGGCTGTGCCACTTGGGGTCATTTCAGCTGTTAAACGTAACACGTTTACCGATCTCATCATTTCAGGAATATCCGTCATTGGTAAGGCAATGCCAAACTTCTGGATGGGGATTATGCTTATCCTCTTGTTCTCCGTCATGCTGGGCGTATTGCCGGTATCTGGTCGCGGAGGATTGTCACATCTGATCTTGCCGGCATTTACACTCGGCGTTGGACTGGCTGCCCAGATGACTCGACTGATTCGTTCAAGCATGCTGGAGATTCTGAATCAGGACTATATTCGAACAGCCCGCAGCAAGGGGCTTGGCCGAATGGTTGTCATTGTAAAACATGCATTTCGGAATGGATTGATTCCGGTTGTGACGATTATGAGTTTGCAATTTACAAGTCTGATCGGGGGAACCTTGATTACGGAAACGGTATTCTCCTGGCCTGGACTGGGTCAATTACTGGTTGTTGCAGTCAACACGCATGATATGGCGATTGTACAAGCCGCTGTGTTTGTCATTGCGGTCATCGTTGTAGTAACCAATATCTTGACGGATGTAGCCTACAGGTTACTTGATCCGCGTATCAAATACGACTAGAAGGAGGTGCAATCATATGACAGGCAGCAATGAAATGCCAATTCCGGGTACAGAACAGGAACAGGACCATGGGCGTGCACCAACGGGATTTCGTTATATCTGGCAACAATTGATCATCAGCAAGACCGGAATGTTTGGTGCTGTGCTTGTATTGTTGGTTGTGTTAATTGCCATAGGTGCACCTCTATTAACGAGTCATGATCCGGCAGCGGTGAATCCGCTCAATCGTCTGAAACCACCAGCATGGCTTGAGGGCGGAACGGCCGAATACTGGCTCGGTACGGATAATCTGGGTAGAGACATGTGGAGCCGAATTGTATATGGTGCTCGGGTTTCCTTAATCGTGGGTATGGGTGCAGTGATTGTGTCCGGAATCATTGGTGCCATTCTGGGGCTGATATCCGGATTTTACGGGAAATGGGTGGATGCTGTCATCATGCGTGTAGGTGATGCATTCATGGCGATTCCAACCATTCTGTTCATGCTTGTTGTGATGGCGATTGTCGGCCCGGGTATTACGACGCTGATCTTTGTCATCGGGGTGACAAACTGGGTCCCATTCACACGTGTGGTAAGAAGTGAGGTTCTGAGTATCAAAGAGCGGGATTTTGTTCATGCAGCCAGATCCATTGGTGCGAAGAATGGAAGACTGATTCTGAAACACATTCTGCCGAATATCCTCTCATCCTTTATCGTGATCTGCGGTATGAATGTTGGCACGACGATTATTATGGAAGCTTCACTCAGTTTCCTGGGTCTGGGTATCAAACCACCCGATGTATCCTGGGGAGGGATGCTCAGTGATGGCAGACAATACGTTGCAACAAGCTGGTGGGTCGCTACATTCCCGGGACTAGCCATTACATTTACCGTACTCGGTGTTATTTTCCTTGGTGATTGGCTGCGTGATGTGCTTGATCCACGTACGGAGACAACCCATAAATAAACGGAGAAGGGAGCCATCATTATGAGTCAAAGACCAATTCTGCCGGAGGATCTGGTTCACTATCGTTGGATCAGCCAGCCAGTAATCAGTCCGAACGGACAAGTGGCATATGTGGAACAGACCATAGATCAGGATAAAAACGAATATAACACGCAAATTCGAGGGATCTCGCTCGATGGTCAAGAAGATATTGCACTTTCGGATGGAACAAAGGATTCCTCACCTGCTTGGTCGCCAGACGGCACACAGCTCACTTTTATTCGCTCACTGGATGGTGGCAAAGGACTATGGACACTCCATTCAGATCAAAAAGAGCCGGTCATGCTGATATCTCCTGCATGTAAAATATTGAATTATATCTGGTCTCCGAACGGGGAGTACATTGCGTTTACCAGCAAGGTGCAACCGGAGGACCAACAGAAGAAGAAAGCTGACGACCAACAGGAGCCACCTGCACCTGTGTTGAGAGGTAAGGTCTTTGAGCGTACAACGCCGAAGGCGGAAGGGTCCGGCTGGTGGGATGGTCAATACAGCCATTTGTTTGTATATGAGATGACAAGCGGGGAGATCACGCAGGTGACATCCGGGTTATGGAATATCAGTGCGCCGGCATGGTCGCCGGATAGCCAGTATCTTTCCTTCATATCCAAGCAAGTGGAAGATCAGGAACTCGATGCGGATCTGCTCTATTTTACAGATGTATACAGCATTCGATGGGGAGAGAGTGATCTCTTCAAAGTGACGGATTCCAGTCTGACAATAAGCCAGTTTTCCTATTCACCTGACGGACAGCAACTCATCCTGATTGCCAGTGATCGCGAATACGGGAGTGGGAGCCTCAACAGCTTATATGCTGTCCCTGTTCATCGGGGGGAACCCAGGATAATTGCACCGCAGTTAGATATGCAGATTGGTAACGCAGCACTGGGGGATATGAAGTCAGCAGCTGCATCACCTTCTCCGATCTCGGATGCCCATCGTCCGGAACGTGGTGTATATGTACTCGGAACGCATAATGGGAATGTGGACGTGTATCGCATTCAGGAAGATGGAGCTTGTCAACTCGTAACGGGCGCGGGTGAAAAGGATGTGTATCAGTATACCTTAACGCCAGACGGTACGACGTTGGTTATCGCTGCATTGACGGACGGACATCCTGGAGAGTTATACCGCGTGAATATCGACAATGGTGAAATGTTTAGACTCACTAGGCGGAATGACGAATTCATGGCTGATTTAGAAGTAAATGTACCTGTTCGTGTAGAGTTTAAGTCTTCCGATGGATGGCCGATTCAAGGTTGGTTAGCGAGACCGGCAATACGTGATACCAATGGAAAGCTGCCGCTGATTTTACAGATTCATGGTGGACCTCACGCGATGTATACGGGAACATACAGTCATGAGATGCAGACACTTGTTGCGCAAGGGTACGCTGTGTTATGGGTTAATCCACGGGGAAGTATGGGATATGGCCAGGAGTTTGCCAGAGCTTGCCGTGGCGACTTTGCCGGAGGGGATTACCGGGATCTGATGGAAGCTGTTGATCATGCCCTGGCTACTTATGATATCCTTGATGCATCACGTCTGGGCGTCGCAGGTGGCAGTTATGGCGGAGTCATGACCAACTGGATCGTAGCGCACACACATCGCTTCAAGGCGGCTGTAACCCAGCGTTGCATCTCCAACTGGTTGTCCATGTATGGAACGAGCGATATCGGAATTTCCTATGTGGAGGGAGTCATTGGCGGCAATCCAGCGGAAAACGCTGAATTCCTGTGGTCTCGCTCACCTCTTGCCCATGCACGTCACATTGAGACGCCACTTCTGATCATGCACGGAGAGCAGGACTATCGGACACCAATTGCCCAAGCGGAAGAATTATATACTACCCTAAAACGATACGGTAAAAAGACCAAACTCATTCGTTATCCAGGCTCCAACCACAGTTTGCTCAAAAGTGGTAAACCTTCACTGCGGATTGATAGCTTCGAACAGGTGAATGCCTGGTTCAATCAGTATCTCGGGAATGAGGAGGGCGAGCAATGAGTCGAACTCAGCTGTCCATTCCTGTCGGGCTCCTTGTAGAGAATGTTCTGACAAGTGGGTTACCGGGAGAAGTGATTATTGAATGTTTACAACGTCGGGACTATGTCCGGTTGTTGCCTCTGGTTAAGGAATCCGCGATGGATTTTGATGAAAGATTACAGACAGCAGCTGATATCGGAGACGATTGGGAAAAGGCGATACGGCAAGGTTATGAGTTCAAGTTTTTGCATATTAACGGGTTGAAGCGATTGCTCGATTTCCGGTTTGACCGTAAGGTGGATCGGGATTATGTTCAAGATGAACTGTCACTGAAACATATTCAACTGACCGCAGAAGAGATTGAATTGCTACAATCGTTAATTGGCAGGCAGTGGATCGTGCAACTAGAAGAAACAGAGGCAGCAGAAGAAGGCACAACAGAGAGCAATGGCAAGTCGTCCTCCTGCATTCCTGTCCGTATTCAACTGAAATTCCCATAATCGGACCAGTAGAAACCGCGATGATCGCGGTTTTTTTTGGTATGTACAGGTAGAAATGTGGACGACGGAATTCAAAAGTTGAAATGGCGCTTTGGATGATTTATATTTATATTAAATGATATTTTTATCTATCAAAAACACAGATGAAAAAGGGGGAAACCTAGGATGTCCATTCAAAATGTTCTGGGAAAAATTCAAATCTCGGATGATGTGATCTCCAAAATTGTGGGCAAGATCGCGAATACCACCAGTGAGATTTCCTCCATGTCGACAGGACTTGTAGAAGGCATCACCAAAAAGTGGAGTGGCAAAAGTCTGCAAAATGGCATTGCCATTCGCAACGTAGAATCCAGACTGGAGATCAACCTAAAGGTTGTGATTCGTTATGGAACAAAAGTGCATGAAGTCTGCAGGGAATTGCAAAACAATGTGAGAGTGCATGTGGAACAATTGACCGGGTTAACCATTGATACGGTGAATGTAATCGTTGAGGGTATATCATTCCACCAATCTGATGTGAGGCTTTAATCCAATTTCAGCTACCTAGAGGAGTGACAGCGATGAATAAGATTTCCATTATAAAAGCCAGTCCACCTGTCGAAATTTTCCCTTACGGTTAAAAAGGAAAATCTACTAGCTATTAAACTGTATGAACGTATGGGTTACCAGAGAGTGGGGGAAATCAACAAACCTTCGCTGTCCCTGTACCGAATGTGCAAAATACTGGTGTAGTGCACATACATAAGCCCACATTGGAACAGTTAGATGTGTGGGGTTAGAGGGACGCTATATGCGTTCCTTTTGTCGTTTTAAGATCATTCTCATAAAAAAGTAACTTGACTTTTGTATGGGTTTAAGCAGGTACTTGACAGGGGTGTGGTATAGTATAAAAAGTTGTTTTAATGAAGAAAGACGGAGAAATATACAATGTGGGGTGTAACCAGTGTATCAATATAAAGATCAGGAATATGAAGCAGTGCATTTTGAGGGACGTGATCTGCGCTATGGAGAACTCATAAGTTGTATTTTCAAACAATGTACGTTCATGAATGCTTCTATGGAAGAGATTGAGACAAGTAACTGCCGTTTTATCGAGTGTGACTTCAAAGGAGCTTCCATGAATGGTTCAATTCATACGGAATCGGCTTTTGAAAACTGCACCTTTGGTGGTGCGAATCTATTTGCTTCCAAATTCAGTTCTTGCAAGATGACGGGATCGGACTTTTCCGGTGCGCAAATGGATGGGATTACACTAACTCACGGCGATTGGTCTTATACGAATCTGAGACATACCCGATTAGGCAAACAGGATTTGCGAGGAATTCGTTTTTTTGAAGCTGACTTTACGGACACCGATTTCACCAAAGCGGATCTGAGAGACTGTGATCTTACCCGTGTTGTATTAAGCAGAGCTAAGCTGCAAGGGGCGGATCTAAGAGGGGCTAACCTGGAAGGCATCGATCTGAAATCACTCGATATCAAAGGTGTTCGTTTGGATCGCGAACAAGCCGTTCTGTTTGTGCGCTCGTATGGTGCGAAAGTAGATTGAATTAAACATACACTGCATGAAGTCGCCCTTAAGGCGGCTTTTTTGACTTTAAAATCTTTCACAATCAGGAAAATAGGAGGGAATACTAGATATAAACAAGAAGTAGCTAAATCATTCATGATATTGTACAGACTTCATCCAGTATGGATGGAAGGCCGGGCGTGCGATTGGATTTAACTGTAACCCAAGTTGACGGCCGCACCTTTCCAACCATTGTAGAAACTTATATCCCGATCACACATATACCCCATTTTCAGAAAGGAAATATGATTAACGTAAGGTACATGACGATGGGGAATGAACGAAAAGTTGAGGTTGAGGATGCTTATGTTCCTTAAGCAAAAAAGAGAATAACTCGGTTCAGGAGGATGTTTTTTTGAAGTTAATTCAAACATATGATGTGGATCTAAGTGAAGAATGGTCAACTCTTCTGCAAGAATTACTTGTTGCCAGTTTTCCAGAGGTTTATCCAAAAGACAGATTGTTCTTTAAGCAAATACCACAGGGCAGAATATTGGCATTCACCCTAGATAACCAACTAGTTGGACAAGTAGGACTGGATTACAGGATGATGAATTTAAATGGAACACCCATAAGAGTGTTGGGGATCATCGATTTGTGTGTTTCTCCGGCTGTTCGTTCTCAAGGAATCGCTTCTTTGTTAATATCCGAAGTGGAACGAGTGGCCCAAGGGCGTGTTGATTTTGTCCTTTTATTTGCGGATCACGATGAACTGTACAGAAAAAATGGATTCAAAACGGTGAGCAACACATGTAAGTGGTTGAAAATTGATCATGAAACCTTAACCACAGTTGGAGTTGGGACTCAAATGGTGGAGGGGTTAATGATTAAAGAAGTGGGAAGCGTGCCATGGGATGAAGGAGAACTCGATTTTTTAGGATATTTATATTGATCAAGGTCGGGTATAAGATGAGGTTTTTCTGAGTTCTCGCCTTGACCCGTGTTGTTGTTCCATGTTACGTTTTCTGTATTCAAATTTTGAGCTTTCAAAGGGGTGATAAAGTGATGACTGAATTAGAGGTTGTAGATGTTTATGTGGACCTGTCAACGAACATGAACATTGGCATGGTTCACAATATTACTAATCAGAATCCGACACTTTGTCCTCCTATGCATAGATCTACTTGGCACTGAACGTTATATCGCCAGGTTCCTTTATCGTATAAGCGAATCTAAATTCTGATTATGTTCAAATATTAAAGTGAGGGAATCCATGCCATGTTTAATGGTGAATCCCGTCTATTTACTTTTATATTTCACATAAGAAGGATGATCTGCATGTCTTTAATTAACGTTACCAACCTGACCTTTGCCTACGAAGGCAGTTACGATAATATATTTGAAAATGTTAGTTTTCAGTTAGACTCCGATTGGAAATTGGGTTTTACCGGAAGGAACGGCAGAGGCAAAACAACCTTCCTCAATTTGTTACTAGGCAAATATGAATATAGTGGGCATATCTCTGCGAATGTTAGCTTTGAATACTTTCCTTTCCAGGTAGAGAATAAGGGAGCCATGACCCTCGATGTCATCGGCGAGATTCATCCTGAATATCTGCACTGGCAGGTTGTGCGCGAGTTTAACCTGTTGAAGGTGTCGGAAGATGTACTGTATCGGCCTTTCGATACGTTATCCAACGGAGAACAAACAAAGGTGATGCTGGCTGCTTTGTTCCTGAAGGATAATCGGTTTCTGCTCATTGATGAACCTACCAATCATCTTGATCTTCATGCGAGACAAATCGTAAGTGATTATCTCCGCAGCAAGAGTGGGTTTATTTTGGTGTCTCATGATCGATCCTTCCTGGATCAAAGTGTAGACCACATCCTTTCCATCAATAAGAGTAACATCGAGATTCAGAAAGGCAATTTCTCCGCCTGGTGGGAAAATAAACGAAGACAAGATCAGTTTGAACTTGCAAGTAATGAGAAATTAAAGAAGGACATCAAGCGTTTATCCGATTCAGCCAAACGGACCGGTGGATGGTCGCATGAAGTAGAAAAGACCAAAAATGGTACGAGAAATTCCGGTTCCAAGGTGGATAAAGGATATATTGGGCATAAGGCTGCCAAAATGATGAAACGTTCCAAAAATATTGAACAAAGGCAGCAATCTGCGATTCAAGAGAAATCCAAACTTCTCAAAAATATCGAGAGTGCAGAACGACTACAGATTCATCAGCTGGATTTTCACAAGCATGAACTTGTCGAATTGGAGCATGTATCCATATCGTACGGTGCCAATACCGTGTGCAAAGATGTCAGTATCACGGTTGAAAAAGGGGAACGTATTGCCCTTTATGGTAAAAATGGATCGGGCAAATCAAGCATTCTTAAACTGATTTGTGGTGAAGATATTGCTTATACAGGTCTTTTCCGAAAGGATCATCAGCTTAAAATATCGTATGTGTCGCAGGACACGTCCGATCTCGGAGGATATTTATCTGAGTATGCAGCCACACAGGGGATTGATGAGAGCTTGTTCAAATCGATCCTCCGAAAGTTGGATTTCTCCAGACTGCAATTGGAGAAAGATATCTCAACATTTAGCGCAGGTCAAAAAAAGAAGGTACTCATTGCCAAAAGTCTTAGTGAAAAAGCTCATTTGCATATATGGGATGAACCACTGAACTTTGTGGATGTCATTTCACGTATGCAGATCGAAGACCTGCTGCTGGAATATTCACCGACCCTGCTTTTTGTAGAGCATGACAGTGAATTTTGCGCCAATATTGCTACAAGAATCATTGAACTATAAACAACAGACTGCGTTAAAAGATAACGATCCTAAGAGCCGCCGAATGGCGGCTTTTAAGCTTTATATGAGTATAACAGTAGCGTGTAACGTTCAGACTGCGATATGGTGAGAATGTATGCTATAATTTTATGAACTCATCCAATCATATGATGGATGAATCGATCATTTGTAGACTAATTCGCCAAGAGGTGTAATACCCATGAAAAAGGAAATGACAACAATCAAACAAACCAGGCTTCATTCCATTTTGGACGAGGCCACCAAGTTGCTGATTGAAAAGCCGAATGCTTCCATGAATGAAATTGCAGAATCTGCCAAAATTGGGATCGCTACATTACATCGATATGTGGAAAGCCGCGAACAGCTCATGGTTCATCTGGGATTACGCGCAATTGAGGTGGTCAGTGAGACCATGCAACAAATCCAACTGGATGAGGAGCACTGTGAAAAGTACATACCTGAGCTGATCGAAGCACTGATTCCATTAGGCGACAAAATATATTTTCTGGCTCATGACACGACCATTAACTATAATCCCGAGATTGAGGGAGCAGATCTGAAACTGAGAGAACCGGTACTGCATGCGGTCGGTCTGTTACAACAGAAAGGTTATTTCCGCTCCGATCTCGATAAAACCTGGATTGTAGATGTGCTGTATTCCATCATGTTCCTGACGTGGCAGCAGGTTGTAAGTGGTCATATCGCGAGAAAAGCAGCCCCTGCGCTTGTAATAGACACGTTTTATCATGGGTTTAAGCAGCACTAGGTCAGTGCCGATAAAAGCAAAACAATAGATCTTACTACGAAAACACCCCCAAAAGATTCAATCGTATCGTTAGATGCGCAGACTCTTTGGGGGTGTTTTTTTGCGTTCACAACAGCGTTTCTTAGTGCGCAAGTATCATAGACTTGATTTTTACTGAGATTCAAATATTAACAAGGTTCAGAATTTAAGATTTCAAGTTTACAAAAAATGATATAAATTTCTAGTAGATTCAAATCATTACCAAATAAAGACAAAATATTCAAACGAGGAGGCCGGACAGAACAACCTGCAATGGTGCAGTTTAAAATCAGCTCAAGTACTCATTCCATCAACCCAAATCAGGAGGGATTCCATGCTTTACACCATTATTGTGCCAGTCAACCAGGACTATAACATTTTGAACCTGTTCACAGATTCGTTACTCCGGACGGTAAACCCATCCACTCAGATTATTTTTATTAACGATGGTTCCGGCTCAGCAGTCTTTCAACATCTGGATAAACTGAAGCAAGAAGTAAGAGAAGGTGTTACCATCGAGATTCTTCAGCATGATTTTCCACTCGGTTGCGCAGTGTCGATTAATAGCGCACTGAGTCTTGCCAAGGGAGAGTACATTTTCTTCCTGGATTCAGACACCATTCTTCAACCCAACTGGCAACCGATGATGAAAGAGACACTGGATAGCGATATTACCATCGGCATGATTGGAGGGGTTCTGTTGTATCCGCAAACCGGAGGGGTGCAGCACTGCGGCATTGCTTTTGCCGACACGATTGGCCGACACCTTTTCCTGAATGCATCTCCTGATGATATTCCGAAAGAAACCTTCTCCGTTCAACTGGTGGTGTTTGCCATGTTCGGCATGAAGCGGGAGGTCTACGAGACCATCGGCAATCTCGATGAGAAATTCTTTAATGGGTACGAGGACTTTGATTATCAGATGCGGGCACGGGCTGCCGGATACGATACGGTTATTAACCCGAATATTCAAGCGTATCACTGGGAACGCAGCAGCGGCATTCACCGCAACTTCAACCGCAAGAACAATCTGGCACGCTTCTGGAAAAAGTGGGGCGGTCAAATCGAGGCTGATGTGTGGCCATTCGTTTTCAGTCATCTGAAAGCGCAGCTGGAGAGCCAAGGGGAATACCAGCATCTGCCGATTGTCGGCATAGATCTGGCAGAAGTTCGTAGTGATGCCGATACGTTTTGGACCAAGCTGGAGGAAGCTGACTTTGCAAATGTAGCCGAGGTACGTGACTATTCCAATCGCTTCAACTCCAATGGGGCTATCTGGCTGCCACAGGTTCTGGGCAAGGAACTGATTCATAGTGAGAACCGGTTACTGTTTTTGGTGGACAATTTTGCCCGTTTGCTGGAGAACCGTTACTGGATTGAGATGAGACACGCTCATCGGGCCAAGGATCTGATCATCGATCTGTATGGCAATGTAATCACGATGGATCGCATCTACGATGGATGCTGGCCTGGAACCAAAGTTCGGTAATGCACTCACAACGAAAATAAACAGGGAGGTACCTAAGGTGAAAGAAAAAGAGAGCACGCTCGATCGTGCCGTACGATTTAGCCGGAATCTGGAGTGGTTGGAGCAAGTCGAAAAGGTAATTCCGAGCGGATGCAGCACTTTAGCCAAAGCACCTGAACGTTTATTTCCAGGGCATACACCCGTATGTTGTGCAGAGGCTTACAAATCCCGATTTACAGATATTGACGGTAATGAATGGCTGGATTGTGAAATGGCGATGGGTACGGCGTCCTGGGGTCATGCGAGGCATGAAGTCCAACTAACTGTCATTCACCAGCTCAAAAAAGGGACAAGCTTTTCGCTTCCGGCCGACATCGAGCTTGAATGCGCCGAGTTGATTCTGGAGCGGTTCGAGGGTCGTTATCCGTCGCTGCGTTTCACCAAAAGTGGTGCCGATGCAGTGAGTGGGGCCGTACGACTTGCCCGTGCTGCAAGTGGCAAAAGCAAGGTTATTGCGACGGCTTATCATGGGTGGCATGACTGGTCTGCCTACGGTTATTATGGTGGCCACACAAAAGAACGGGGCATTCCAGTAGATATCGAGCGTTCAACAATCTGGGTCAACAAACCTACTGCGGAGCGAATTGAAGCCCAGATTACCTCATCTCCGGAGGATATCGCATGTATTGTTTTATGTCCCAACGAGTGGAAAAGGGATGCACTGGAGGAAGTCGTCAACCTATGCCGATCTCTGGATATCATTATCATATTTGATGAGGTCACTTCCGGTATTCGAATGGGCAAACAGGCTACAGCAGGAGAATATGGCATCTGGCCTGATCTGCTCTGTATCTCCAAAGGTATGGCAAACGGTTTACCGCTCGCAGCGGTTTTGGGACCAGAGCACTTGATGTCTCTGTCGGGACAGGTTCGATTCAGCAATGCCCATTCCAGCGAAACAACAGCGCTCGCGGCAGCCATTGCCTGTGAACGATTAATGAAAAATGCGAAAGTATGGCCGACTTGGCGTGACCCGGCAACCCGGATCATGAATCGTCTGGAATCTGAACTTGTGTTACTCGGATTAACGGATCAATTGGAATTGAAGGGGACGTATGCAAGCTTCTGCATTCAATCCTTGGCTGAGGATAACTTCCAAACGGACCCTTTCCGCGAGTTCATGGTGAAGAGAATGGCTCACTTCGGCATCTTCACCAAAGGTTACTTTATTTTCTCGGATGCCCATACACGGGAAGAATTGCTGTGGGTTGAGGAAGCGCTGTTGCAGATCCTGTCAGACTGGAAAGAGATTCAGAAGCAGGAACATCTTCAATCGATGCAACTTTCGAAAACGTTTGAAGCTTAATCCATAGATTAGAATTCGACAATCGACTAGGAGGAATTATTCAATGAAAGCACTCGTATATCAGGATCTCAAACAGGTGACGTACCAGGAGATTGAGGAGCCAACCATTCAGAAGCCAAACCAGGTGAAAATTAAAATTTATGGTTCAGGCATCTGCGGGACAGACCTGAATATTGTCAAAGGCAAAGTGCCTGCGAATAAAGGAACGATCATTGGTCATGAAGGTGTCGGCACCGTTGTTGAGGTGGGTGATGAAGTACGCGGTTTCAAGATCGGTGATCGGGTATTGGTTGATCCCACGCAATCTTGCGGTACCTGCTCCTATTGCCGTGAAGGCCTGTTCATCTACTGCGAGAATTTTGATGACTATCAGGTAGGGATGACGACGCACGGAACCTTTGCCGAATATTTTGTTGGGGACGAAAAGTATATCTATGCCATCCCGGATTCCATGAGCTGGGAAACAGCCATGATGATTGAACCACTGGGCTGTGTGCTTCAGACATTCATGAAAGCAGGGACTAAGCCAAGTGACGCTGTACTCGTCCTCGGTTCTGGTGCAATCGGTTCCCTGTGTCAGCTTGTGAGCAAACGATTGGCAAGGCTTACTGTCGGCACGGAAGTTGATCCATACCGCAAAGAGTTCGCTTCAGGGATTGCAGATCATGTCTTCTATCCTCAGGACCTGACGCTTGATAAAGTATATGAGATCAATAATAACAAAAAGTTTGATATTGTAGTGGACGCGGTTGGTAATCAGCTTCATGTGGGATTTGAGATGATTGCCAAAGGCGGCAAGATTATTCCTATGGGATATGACGATAGCTATGAGGTGACATTCAAATCAACAGCCGTGATTAATGATGGCATTAGTATCATTGGTGCAGTTGCCAATCACTCGATGATCAGTACGGCACTGAAATTTGCCCAGAGCATTCCGGAACTGGAACAGATGGTGACAGCGAAGGAACTGCTGAGTGATTATGAACAGGCCTTTAATGGAACGATTGGTTATGACTTACGTACTGGAGAGACGTTACCGATGAATTCAGTCAAAACAGCTCTTATCCTATAAGCATGTAGACATTAGCGGGTTCGCCGCTGCGATAAGTTGGAATTCGCAGCGGTGAAAACTGCAGAAGGAAGGGATATCGATTGAAATTGCTTCAAGATTTGCCGAAGAATCCACGCTACTCCATTTTACTCGAACCGGTATGGGCCATCCCGGGCACGATCGTTCTCTTCTACGCTCCTTTATATATGAAGGAAGCCGGACTTTCGGACATTGAAATCGGTATCATCAATTCGGTAAATCTTTATTTTGCCTTTATCTTTCAATTGTTTGCGGGTTCCATTACCAATAAGCTGGGGCGTAAACGAACAACGCTGATCTTTGATCTGCTTGCCTGGAGTGTTCCCATGTTCATCTGGGCTTTTTCCCAGAACTTCTGGCTGTTTCTAATCGCCTACTTGCTGAACGCAACTTCGAAGTTTGTAACGGTCGCATTTAACTGTCTAATTATTGAGGATGTGGAGGAACACAAACGATCGAAAGTGTTTGCCATTCTCAACATGATTATTACAGGTGCCGGGGTATTAACCCCCATTGCCGGGGTAGTTATTGCTGATTTTGGTATTGTGCCAACACTGGCCAGCATTTACTTTGTAGGGGGCATCCTCATGACGGCCATGTTTTTCATTCGTAACCGATACACGGATGAGACTGAAGTTGGCAAGGAACTTATGGGATTGCATAGTAAAACCCGCGTGCTTCAGAGCTTGGGTGCCAGTCTGCGTCTGTTCGGCAAATCATTCTACAAACGGCGACTTTTTCCGATTATTTTGATCACAGTCTTGTCCAATCTAATCCTTCAGTTGAATTTCTTTCAGGTCATTTTCTTCAAGGAACAGTTGAAATTCGATGACCGTGTCATTTCGTTTATCCCGGTTGTGACTGCGGTAACGGTCATGCTGCTCTATCTGGTCATCATTCCGCGACTGAAACGGCGTTCAGAAGAAAAGTATGTTGGTTTTTCCATCGTGCTTAGTACGGCCGGGGCTATTCTGTTTCTATTGATCCCTGTGGGGAATATAGGAATGTTGTTTCTCACGTTAATTGTGCTCGCTGCGGGTAACTTCATTTTGCAGACGTACCGGGATTCTCTGCTGATGAACCGATTGGGTACGCACGAGAAAGCCGACATGTTCTCGGCTGTGCAGACGGTCATGACGCTCACAGCCATTCCATCGGGATACTTGACGGGTTTGCTCTACCATCACAATCCAACGCTATTGTTCAGTGTCATTCTTGGTCTATATATCGTACTCATGGTCATCATGTTTTTCCTGCCAGATCCGCAAAAGCACTCCCAAGTGCTGAAACCTTACAAAAATATGTAGAAGAAGGGGTTATCTGTATATTGATCGAATATGTAGTACAGAAAAAAACTAGAACATAACTTGGGAGGCTGCTAACAAATGACCAACGTAATGACAACAGAAGCACGGAAGCAATGGAGCTGGATAAACGAGCCCGAAAGCTGGTCCTATACGGATCAGGGAGGTGTGCTGGTGGAGGCAAAAGCGGATACTGACTTTTTCCAGGACCCTGCGGGCAAGCATATTCGTGCAACAGCACCATTCCTATCCATGCCTGTGCCTGGCGACTTCGAAATCACAACCCAGTTAACCGTGGATATGAAAAATCAATATGATTCCGGATGCCTGATGGTGATGGCGGATGATCTTAACTGGTGCAAAATTTGTTTTGAGTATGATGGAAAAGCACCTACCATCGTGTCAGTGGTCACACGTGATGGTTCATCCGATGATTGTAATTCGGTTGAAGTCTCCGTATCTAATCCCTATCTGCGTATACGCAAAGTAGAGGACTGTATATCATTCTTTTATTCACCCGATGGGGAAGAGTGGAAACTAATTCGATATTTCGGCATGCCGATTCAGGGGGAACTTCGAGCTGGATTAGTTGCACAATCGCCAACGGGAACGGGCTGTACGTGTCACTTTTTATCTGTGAACGTTACTCATCCGGACTTGACCGCACGCTTCTAATCCGCTTCCCCGGCCGATCATTGGAGGGAGAACAGGTTTATGGTAAAGGCATTTATATTTGATTTTGATGGACTCATTGTCGATACAGAGACACCTTGGTACTATGCGTTTCGCGATATTTATGAAGAGTACGGAGTTGAACTTGGTCTGGAGTTATGGTCGAAAAATGTGGGGACATCTTTTGAGGAATTTCATCCATTTCTGTATCTGGAGCAAGCGCTCCAAAAAAAGATAGATCATGATCATATCAAACTGCTTTCTGAACAGAAATACGAAGCCTATCTGGGACAGGCGGCTATTCTGCCAGGGGTGTATGAATTGCTTCAGTCTGCGAGGGAAAAGGGGATTCAGCTTGCGGTTGCCTCCAGCTCTACACGGGACTGGGTGCATGGTTACTTGCAGAAATTAGGCATTTTTGATTATTTCACCGTTGTTCATACATCGGAGGATGTGAAGCGGGTGAAACCTGATCCTGAACTGTACCTTCTTGCTCTTCAGAGTCTGAGAATCGAGGCATCCGAAGCGATTGTATTTGAAGACTCACCTAACGGACTGAAGGCAGCCAATGCCGCAGGTATTCGTTGCATCATCGTACCTAACGAGGTAACGCGTGGTCTGGAATTCGCCATGCATGAACTGCGGTTATCCTCGCTGGCCGAGATTGATATGGGGGCTCTTTAATCCAGATACTGCTTGCGCAGCTCGATCGGGGAGACCCCTTCGTATTTTTTGAACACCGATCCAAAGTAACTGGCACTGTTAAAACCAACGGCTTTGGCTATTTCATGAGCCGTAGTTGCAGCATTCTGAATGAGCATTTCCTTGGCTTTCAATAACCGATATCGCATCAGATACTCCAGTGGAGTCATTTGAAATTCTTTTTTGAATATCCGATTGAGGTATTGTTCGGTTACGTCCATCTGCTCAGCCAACATGGGGAGAGAGATATCCTGATGATAATTTTGTTTGATAAAAGTAATGAGTTCATCCAATCTTAATCGGGCATTAGAACGTTCGTAAGAACTATAGCGTTCACCTTCAATGGTTAATCTGACCAAAAGCATGTACAGTAATGCGGATACGTGCCAGATCTGATCCTTGTGCCGGGACTGCAGCGCCAACGTAATTTCATGCAACAGGATATGAAGCATTCCATCCGGCTTGAAGGCGCGCAGCTCCCCGATCTGCAAGGTATGCAAGAATCGTGGCAATAAATAGCCATTGAAAGACAAACAATCAAATCGTAATGAATCACTCAGATTGTGGTAACGGTAGGTTACCTCCGGGAACAAAATGAGAGCTGTCCCTTTTTTGATCGAAAATTCATGATTCTTAGCTGCGATATGCCCTGTTCCTCCGATGCACTGTACAATGCTGTAGTCCCGTGAATGGTCGCTCCAATTCATCAATTCATCAACGGTCAACTGGTTTTGCCCTGTAATCATGAGCGGCATATCGGTATCCAGTGGATTCCCCATGCTAGGTTTCGGCATCGTCGTGTTATTCCTCTTTTCGTTAAAGGATCATGTGCGTAAGTGGCGTGGTTACAGCGTTAAAAGAAACCTAGAAAGAATTATATTACATAAATGGAATAATTTTAATTGAATGACAAGCAATAATAAAACGTTTTCAAAAGAAATGATCCAACAATTCTATATTGGTTGGACTAGCTTGAACCGCAGTCAGATCAGTCTCTATTTAGGGACTAAAAGTACGCCTGCCTTGCCAACAGAATGCGAAACAGTATACGCTATAACGGATGAGTGATTAAGGAAAGGGATGCAAACATGAAGAAAGTCATCGTAGTTGGATCGGGTATTCTGGGGGCATCAACTGCCTATCAATTAGCCAAACGGGGCGCAGAAGTAATTATCATAGACCGAAAAGATATAGGACAGGCAACGGATGCAGCTGCCGGGATCATCTGTCCATGGCTGTCACAGCGACGTAATCAGGACTGGTATCAACTCGCCAAGGCTGGTGCGCGGTTCTACCCTGGCATCATAGCGGAGCTTGAAGGCGAGGGAGAAACGGAAACCGGTTATGCGCAAGTGGGCGCGCTCAGCATTCATACGGATGAGGAAAAGATCAGCAAGATGGAAGAACGAGCCGATCTTCGCAAAGCAGATGCACCGGAGATTGGTGACATTACACCTCTTGATGCCAAAGGAACCCGTGATCGTTTTCCTCTACTGGATGAACGTTATCAGTCGGTACATATTAGCGGTGCTGCACGTATAGATGGACGGGCGCTGCGAGATGCATTAATTCGATCTGCACAGCGAAATGGAGCGGAAGTGATCCATGGAGATGCCACGCTTCAATTCGCAGCGAATCGGGTCATTGGTGCGGCTGTTAATGGTCAGAGTTTCCTGGCAGATGAAGTCATTGTCTGTGCAGGTGCATGGGCCAACGCACTGCTGAAACCACTCGGCGTACACTTTAAAGTGCACTATCAGAAGGCACAGATTATGCATTTACATGTCACGGAGGAGGCGGATACAGGCCGCTGGCCTGTGATTATGCCCCCGTCTGATCAATATTTGCTGGCCTTTGATCAACAGAAGATTGTGATTGGAGCGACTCATGAAAATGATGTGGAAGGTTATGATACAAGAGTAACCGCCGGAGGTATGCAGGAGGTTTTGAATAAAGGGCTGGAACTGGCACCGGGTCTCGCAAACAGTACATTTCAGGAAGTACGAGTGGGATTCCGGCCGTTCACACCTGGATTTCTGCCTGTAATGGGAACTGTGCCAGGATGGAAGGGGCTGATTACCGCGAATGGACTTGGGGCATCTGGCTTAACCATGGGTCCTTTTATCGGGAGTCAATTGGCGAAACTAGCTCTTGGGATGGAACTGGATATCGATATTGAACCGTACACGGTTAGTAAAGCAATGGATGAAATGGAAAGAGGTGAGTTATGACCTATTCACAACGTTTATCTGATGGTGTGAACTCGTCCGACATCATATATCTGGAGCATCAGATCGGTACGACAAAAGAAGAACTGCGAATAGCTTTGGAGAAACAAGAAACATACAAACGCGAATGGTCGGAATTGGAGTCATCACCAATCGGTAAAGCATCAACAGACGATTCAGACAAGCAAGTCTTGATGGAGAAGGCAAGCGATACGCAGAATCGGATTAAAACCCTGTCTGAACAGCTGGAACAGCTACAGGAATCATTGGCGAAGCTTGGCGATTGATCGGTTCGTATTACTCGGATTGAACCGTTGGGTAGAGAGAGGTTCATCCGGGATACAACCTAAAAAGCGGCAGATCAGACGTAAACGTCTTGATCTGCCGCTTTGTTATGCAAGCAATTATGAGGCTGGATACCTTAATTAGAATTCATGGAAACTTTTTGTCTGACAACCTGTTTGACTTCTTCCTCTTTGGCTTGTTTGGTACGTTTGATAAAGAAGGAAAGAACCAATCCTACAACCGCGATACCCACGATAACAACATAGGCATCATTAATCCCCTGAATCATGGACGCTGTAGCCAACTGTTGTTGACTGAGGCCATTGGCAGCACCCGTTGCCATCATATCCTGTATGTGTGCCGTTGTACGGGAGGTCATGACACTCACGAGCAATGAAGTACCTACAGCGCCAGCAACTTGTCTGACGGTGTTGGTGATGGCGGTACCATGTGCACCAAGTCTTGGAGGCAGTTGATTAAGCCCCGCAGTCTGAATCGGCATCATGAGCAAAGCCATACCAATACGACGGCCGGTCGACATTAATACCAGGTAACCATAACTGGTTGAATCCGTTAAGTCGATGAAACCAATGGTCGTCAAGATCGTGATGACCATCCCGATAACAGCCAGCCATTTCGCACCAAATCGGTCAAATAATTTTCCGGCTACAGGCATGAGGAAACCCATGACAAGAGCACCAGGAAGGAGTAATAATCCGGACTCCAGTGCAGTGTAACCACGTGCATTCTGAAGGTACAGGGGAAGCAACATCATGTCAGCATACATGATCATTGTAATTGCGATACTAATGACCGTGGTCAGGGAGAACATGTTGTACTTGAAAGCCCGCAAATCGAGCAATGGATCTTCCGAAACGAGTTGACGCCAAGTGAACAGCGCAAGTGCAATAAGACCAGCAGCAATACAGATAAGTACTTCTGCACTTGACCATCCCAGACTTCCAGCTCTGCTGAAGCCATACAGCAATGCACCGAATCCGATGGTGGACAGCACCACACTGATCGTGTCGAACTTGGTGTGTAAACGTTCGGATACATTTTTCAGGTATACAAATGCAAAGGCAATGACAATCAGGGTTAATGGAATCATGCCATAGAACATCGTTTGCCAAGAGTAGTTCTCCAGAATATAACCGGCAAGGGTAGGTCCGATGGCAGGCGCAAAAATAATCGCAAAACCAACCATACCCATGGCAGATCCTCTTTTTTCAGGAGCAAACAATGTCAAAATAACGTGCATCAAGAGTGGCATGATAATACCTGCGCCCGCTGCCTGAATCATGCGTCCAGTCAACAATGCGCCAAAGTTGGTTGCAAGAGCGGATACGATGGTACCAATCAGGAAAATAAACATGGAAGCTTGGAATAATTGCTTGGTTGAAAAGCGTTGCATGAAGTAGGCCGTAATGGGGATCAGCACCCCGTTCACCAGCATGTAACCTGTCGTTAGCCATTGTGCTGTTGCGGCGGAGATGTTAAAATCACCCATTAATTCCGGTGTAGCGACACCCATGATTGTTTGATTCAACGTTGCAAGGAAGGCTCCCAAAATCATGATAAACAGAATGGGGCCTTTCTTTACGGATAATTCATCTTGCACTCTAACCTGACTCAATCCTTTTCATCCTTTCAAACCACGCGTGACTAAATTTACAACGTGTTGTATAGTTTACATTGTATTTATTGAATTATATACATATTCGGACAGATTACAATTTACGTTATGAGGTGTTTTCGTCGTTTATTTTACAAATGTTATAATATTGTTGTGTAAATCAAAAATAAACGACTGATTGTTTAAAATTGTAATGTTCAACATTTGAAGGAGGGATACACGTGAAAGACGAGAAGAAATCAGTCGTGGACCCAAGAATATTGCGAACACGTCAGTTAATTCGAGGTGCATTTGTTGAGTTGCTGCAGGAAATGGATATTGAGAAATTGTCAGTGAACAAAATTGCCGAACGAGCAACAATTAATCGGGTAACCTTCTACCTGCACTATCGCGATATTACGGATATGATGGAAAAGATGGCTGACGAGATGATTGAGAATATTGAACGGATTGTGGATGAATATGCCCCTCATTTTGAGAAGCAAACAACGGAGGAGGCTTGGCCTGTTCTGGTCAAGTTACTGGAGCATTTTGCAGAGAACGCCTCGTTCTATCAGGTGGTACTTGCCACAAAGCGAACTCCCATTTTCACAGAACGACTCCTGAAACTGTTAAGTACCTTGGTCAAAGCTAAGATAGATCGAGCCGAAATGGAAGATGTCCTGGAGAATTCCGGCATTCACAAGGAAATTGCGATCTGGTATGGTTCATCCGCCCTGATTGGCACCATTGTGGCTTGGTTACGTAATGACATGCCTTATTCACCGCATTTTCTGGCGAAACAATTCTCTTTGATTCGCTCCTACTCCTATAATGACCTGATATAATTAGACTGCAATACGCAGACGTTAAACCGGGTCCAATGAATAGCAAAGGTCAGCTCTTTGCACCCATACATAATAGAGGAGGTCTTAATGTAATGAAATATAGTTCAGAACGTATCTATGTACGATTTTGGAAGGTGGAAGACGCCTCATTGCTTCTGGATTTACAGGTTCGAAATCGTGAGGCAATAGAGAGAACTTCAGGAAGTAATCGGGATGACTCTTACTACAACTTGGAAAAGCAAAGGGTACTTATCGAGAGCTGGGATAAGAAGAGAGAAGAAGGAATTCGCTATTCCTTCGGTATTTTTCTACATACAACGGATGAACTTGTGGGCGAGATATCTTTGTTCAAGATCATAATGGATTCCAGCCCCAAATGGCTTGTCGGTTATGTAACGGATGTGCTGCATCAAGGTAAAGGTTATATGAGCGAAGCCCTGCAATGTGTGCTGGAGTTTGCCAAACATGAGACTGAAATTACTCGCATCGAAGCTGGTGCGGTACCTGAGAATACAGGGTCCATCCGTGTACTTCAAAAAGCAGGATTCACAGCATGTGGGTCACAGTCTGTCCCAATTCAGGGAACATTGAAAGAACATACGATGTTTGCTGTGGATATACAATGAGCAGGATGTATTGCTATTTAGTATAAATTGAATGATATATTTAAACGTAACGGAGAGGACAGAAAAAACCTATGGCTACGATACTCGTTGCAGACGACGATGCGAATATTCGCGAACTCGTCTGTCTCTTTCTCAAAAACGATGGATTCACAACGGTGGAAGCTGCGGACGGTAAGGAAGCTCTTACCGTGTATGGCGAAACTCCAGTGGATCTGGTTGTGCTTGATATTATGATGCCTGTTATGGACGGTTGGGCACTGTGTAAGGAACTCCGAAGAGCCAATCCCGACCTCCCGCTGCTCATGTTGACCGCGAGAGGAGAGACTTGGGAGAAGGTGAAAGGATTCGAATTGGGGACGGATGATTATTTGACCAAACCGTTTGATCCATTGGAGCTTACCGCTCGTGTCCGAGCATTGCTGAAACGATACAAAATTGGCTCGACACATACAATCCAGTTTGGCAACGTCATTCTGGATCGTCAGACATATAAGGTGATGAGAGGTACGGAGTCGCTTACGTTGCCACTTAAGGAGTTCGAATTGCTGTATAAGCTTGCTGGAACACCAGGCCAAGTCTATACACGTGAGCAGTTGATCGATCAGATATGGGGTATTGATTACGCCGGAGATGATCGAACGATAGACGTACATATTAAGCGCCTGCGCGAACGATTCGCGACTACACCTGATTTTCGGATTGAAACGGTTCGTGGGCTAGGATACCGACTTGAGGTCCATGAATGATCCGATCCATATATATTCGTGTGGTCCTGACCTTTCTGGGGTCTGTCATCGCTGGTACGGTCATTTCATTTTTTGTGTCTACCTGGATATTTGAGGACAAATTGAACCAAAACGCTCAAATTAACTTGCGTAATTTTGGCCAAGACGTTGTGCAGATCTATAAGACTCTGCCTTTACGTGAAGCAGACTTGTACGTAAGTGGAATGAAACAGCTCAATTCCTATCATATTCGAATTTACGAAGATACGGGTCAGTTCACAACTTATGGAAAAACTAACGGACATAAGTCTGCTGTTGTGACGAGTGAGCAGCTAAAGAAAGTATTAAGTGGGGGCGTTGTACAAGACACCAGGGATGGGATTGGTACAGTGCTCTTGGGGTTACCGTTGAAGACGGAGATGGGAACCAAAGCGATGTTTTTGGAAACACTCTCACCACCCTCAGCTACGTTTGTGGTCAAGTGGGGCTTGATCTTTGCAACCAGTTCGTTGATGACTGGAAGTTTGTTGATTCTGATTGCATCTGTATATCTGGTGAGACCGATCAAGAAATTGACCAAAGCAACCAAACGAATTGCAGCTGGAGATTTCAACGTCAAGTTGAACATTAAGCAAACGACCGAGATTGGTACGTTGGCTCGCAGCTTTGAAGAAATGATGCACGATCTGCAGCAATTGGAGCAGATGCGCAGGGAATTCGTAACGAATGTTTCACACGAGGTTCAGTCTCCGCTCACCTCGATATCCGGTTACGCTTCAGCACTTAAACAAGTAAACCTCTCGGAACAAGAACGGAACCGTTATCTGGATATTATTATTGCTGAAGCAAAGCGAATGTCCAAAATGAGTGATAGCTTGCTCAAGCTGAGTTTGCTTGAATCGCAGTCACAGCAACTAAAGCTTAATACCTTAAGTCTTGATGAACAGATCCGGCGAGTTATCGTGGCGCTCCAGCCGCAATGGTCTGCGCGTAATATTCATTTCGAGCTTGATCTGGAGAACGTGAAGGTAACGGCTGATCACGACCAGTTAAATCAGGTATGGACAAACATCATCGGAAATAGCATCAAGTTTTCCAAAGATGGCGGTATGATTAAAGTCTGTATCGAAGAAGATATCAAAAATGTGACTATTCGAATATCCGACACGGGCATTGGTATTGCCCTTGAAGATCAGAAGCGTATATTCGAGCGCTTCTTCAAGGCAGATCGTTCCCACAGTCGTAAATATGACGGGAGTGGTATGGGACTTGCTATCGTTAAACAGATCGTGTCCCTTCATCAGGGCGACATTAGAGTGGAAAGCGAGCCTGGTCAAGGTACGACTTTTATTATCACGTTGCCAATCCATCCACCAACCGATAGTTAATCTTTTTTGGATAAGCTGAGGTATAGAATATTGATCCAAATGTCTAACCCCTATCTTCATGCCATGTATAACATGCAAGCTTCCTTGTATGTTATACATGGTTTTTTTTTGCTTGTTCATACTCCGTTCATATTACGGTCACGGGGAGTACATCTTTGTTGGTTAGGCTTGCATTAGCGGTCTGTTAGGCCAATAAACAGATGAAGACAGGAGCAGATGAATGTGAATCAACAAGCAGACAAAGAAGTACGGAGTAAAAGCAAAACAAAAAAAGTGTTAAGCATTTTGTTTAAAGTGCTTGCTGCAATCCTTATAGCAATCTTACTTTTTGTAGCTACCGTATATACCGTTAATAAAATCAGTAGTTATTCGGAGCAAAAAAGAATGGAGCCGTATGGTCAACATGTATCCGTAGACGGGAAAAATATGAATGTGTTCATTCAAGGCAAAGGCGAGGAAACGATTGTACTTCTGCCGGGTTTTGGAACAGCGTCACCTGCACTTGATTTTAAGCCACTCATTTCAGAATTATCCCCTTATTATAAAGTCGTCGTGGTTGAACCTTTTGGTTATGGATTGAGTGATCAGACTGAAAGGGAACGCAGTACGGCAAATATCGTCAGTGAAATCCACGAAGCGTTACAGAGTCTACATATTGATCGTTATATCTTGATGGGTCATTCCATTTCAGGGCTCTATAGTCTGGATTATGTGAACAAATATGCAGATGAAGTAAGTGCATACGTTGGGCTGGACACCAGTGTTCCAGCGATTAGTGAACAGAAGGTTGAAGCATCAGAAATCGTACCGATTACATGGTACCGTAACTTGGGTTTCCCACGTTTGCAATTGAAAATGAGTGATGATCCATATGCTGGGCTACCTTATGATGAACAAACCAAAGAACAATTGAACATTTTGATACACAAGAACATGTTTAATTCAACACAATTAAACGAGATTGTAAGCATGTATTCCAACTTTAAAACAGCTGAACAGTTAACGTTCCCAGTCGATCTCCCGGTTCTTTTCTTTGTTCAAAAGAATCATCCGGCAGTGGACAATTGGGTACCCGAGCACGAGAAGTTAATAGAGAACTCAGTGCGTGGTGAAATGGTGCTGCTGGAAGCAAATCATTATCTATACCGTTCCCATGCCAAAGAAATCGCTGAAAAATTCAGGGGTTTTATGGGAGGAAATCAATAACTCCATTAGAATAAGCGTCTGTTCTGTAACGTCAACAATATTTTCTTACTTGTTCATATTCAGTTCATATTGACGTCACGGAGAGTACATTTTCATTGGATAAGATTTCATTAGCAGCAAAGAAGACAACCGAACAAACAGTTCAAGACAGGAGAAGATCAGAATGACACAACCTGAAGGAAAGAAAGCCAAGAATAGAACCAGGGCCAAGAAATTACGAAATATAATACTTAAAGTATTAGGAGCAATATTAATCGCTATTATTTTATTCCTAGGTATTGTTTATTTGACAAATGTGATCAGTAGTAATTCTGAGGCCAAAAAGATAGAACCCTACGGTCAGCATGTATCTGTAGACGGGAAAAATATGAATGTGCTCATTCAAGGTGAAGGCAAGGAAACGATTGTGCTTCTGCCTGGTTATGGAACCGCAACACCAGCGCTTGATTTCAAGTTGCTTATTGATCAATTATCACCATATTACAAAGTTGTTGCTGTTGAGCCATTCGGCTATGGATTAAGTGATGAAACTGAAAAAGAAAGAACCACAGAGAATATCGTAAGTGAAGTTCATGAAGCTCTGCAGCAACTTGATATTCATCAGTACATGCTCATGGGTCACTCCATTGCAGGCATTTACGGCATTGATTATGTTAACAAATATCCGGATGAGGTGACTGCTTTTGTTGGTATTGACAGTAGTGTTTCCACCCAACCAAGTATCACAGATACAAAGTTCCCAATCAAAACGTTTGCTTTCCTCAGAAATACTGGTCTCTTAAGATTAATGATGAAAGTGGGTGCAGACCCCTATGAGGGACTGGCATTCGACGAACACACGGTTGAGCAGATGAAAATGATATCGACTAAAAATATGTATAATCCCACGTCATTAAACGAGATGGATCATATTTATTCCAATTTTAAAGGTGCTCAAGGTTTAACCTTCCCTAAAAATCTTCCACTTCTTCTTTTTGTACAAGCAAATAATGAAGATGTAGAAGGATGGATAGCGCTGCATAAAGGGCAGATCAAAGATTCCGTACATGGGAAAGTCATCTCAATGGATGGTTCACATTATTTACATCATACTCAATTCAATAAAATTGCTGAAAACGTTAGAGCTTTTATGGCCGAAGCGAAATAAATATCCTGTAGAAGCCTATTCGTAACTTAACAGATGCGCATTACCGAATATGAGAAACCGTCCTGCGGGGCGGTTTTTCCATAGTAAATTCAATTCGGATGATGTCCTTGATGAAAGAGAGGAATACAAATGAGATTGTTTGAAGTACTTTTAGTTCTATCCTGTTTTGCTTTACTCGTAGACCTGCTATTTATTAAAAAAAGTGCAAAGAAAACAGGCTTGGGTGTGGGGATAGGAAGTGGCGTCATATTCGTCGTTCAATTATTGGTTGAGGGATATAGATGGCAGATGCTTCTGGTTTATATCATGACGGCTCTATTCATACTTATTGTTTTACTCAGACATTCCGACAAGATGATCAATCTAAAAATTGGAAAGCTGTTGAAATATAGTTTATCTTCCCTGATCGTCATTATGCTTGTTGCTTCTACCCTCTTGTCGGTATACTTACCTGTCTTTGATCTGCCGAAGCCGGATGGACCAGAGAAGGTGGGGACTCAAACATTTCATTTTACAGATCAGAACAGAGATGAAGTCTTAACGGAAGATCAAAGTGATAAGAGGGAGTTAATGGTCCAAGTCTGGTACCCTACTGAAAACAGCAATAACCAAAAGCGTGACACGCTGTTTCCAAATAATAAAGAAATGTTCAAAAAGTATATTCAAAGCTTCTCTGCTTCTTTAAAATTGCCCGAATTTGTGCTCGACTACTTGAAGTACAGTCAAACCAACTCTTATGAAAATGTAGAAATATTACCTTCTGCAACTCCTTATCCCGTGGTACTGCTATCTCATGGTATGGGAACGAGTAGAGTTCTACAAGCATCACAGGCGGAGAATCTGGCCAGTCATGGGTATATCGTGTTCACCACGGATCATACGTATAACACCTTTGCTACCCTTTTTCCAGATGGCCGTGTAACGGATTACAAAAAAAGTACGACTACACTGGATGAACGCACAAAAACAGGGGATATATGGACGAAAGACGTGGAGTTTGTAATCGATCAAATCGAAAAGCTGAATTCAGGTGCAATCGAAAGTCAGTTTAAAGGGAAAATCGATCTAAATAAAATAGGCGCGATGGGGCATTCTTTTGGGGGTGCAACCGCGTTTAATGCAACGTATTTGGATCATAGAATCAAGGCCGGGGTTAATATGGATGGGTCACTATATGAAGTGGAAAATAGAGATGATATCAACAAACCGTTTATGTTCATCCGATCAGGAAGTTTTGAAGACTGGTTAGCCAATTTTGAAGTGGATAGAAATTCGGATGACGAAGTAACTAAATTTCTTTCAGATGAGCTGCACATCATGAAAAATGTTATTGAACATGGGGGGAATGTGATTTATATAGAAGGAACCCAACACTTCAATTTCACAGATCTTCAATTCTATTCGGAGCTGGTTAAGTTGTCAGGGATTACAGGAGACATCAATGGTAAAAGAGGGTCAAATATCGTAAATGAATATGTACTCGATTTCTTTAACAAGCAATTGAAAGGAACGGGTGGAAACCTGATTCAGGGACCGAGCGACAACTATCCAGAAGTGAGGTTTATAGATTCGGAAGAACTGTAATGCACCATAACATTAAAATCAGGAGATGATGTGAATGGGACGACAAAAGGGAAAACGAATGTCAATCACCGCCTTAACTCTGGTGTTAACGATGTTAGCTCCAATGTCAGTCATGGCCGCATCAGCTACAAGTAACAGCAACGATCTAATATATGAACCAACCAAGAAAATAGTGGCGGAGAAAGCCAAGTTGCTCACGGAGACGTACGGTACGACCAGTGTGCAATATGCATTAATTGATAGTGGGGAGATTGTGGTGTCCGGTCAGACAGGCAAGAACGATCTAAAGGACAAGGTACCGCTCACTTCGAATACGATTTATGGCATAGGATCAACTAGCAAAATGATGCTTACAGCGGCTGTGATGAAGCTGGTTGACGAAGGAAAGGTAGATTTGGATCTGCCTGTTGTGGACTATATCCCTGATTTTAAGATGAAAGATCATCGCTTCACCCAAATCACACCACGCATGCTGTTGAATCATTCTTCCGGTTTGCTGGGCAGTACTGGCAGCAATGCTACATTGTACGGGGATAATGACACGTATTCACACGATACGTTTCTGGAGCAATTGGCGAATCAACACCTGAAGGCAGATCCTGGCGCATACTCGGTGTATAGTAACGACAGTTTTACGTTGGCCGAGATTATGGTTGAACGTGTTAGCGGCATGAGTTTTACGGCTTTTATACACCACTATTTTACGGAACCTTTGGACATGCAACATACCAAAACACCACAGGATGTCGTTGACCCGGCAGCAATGGCGGGAATCTATTCTCCTGTGTATGAGGGACAACTTCCACAAGAGAATAATAATATCATCGCTACTGGGGGCATCTATTCCACCGCTGAGGATCTGGTGAAATTTTCACAAATCTTCACAGGAGAAGTCGATGGCATTCTATCCAGTAAGTCGGTAGAAGCCATGACGCAAGCAGAATACAAAAGAGGCATGTGGCCGGAGGATCGCGACACGTCCATCTCTTACGGGCTAGGGTGGGATAGTGTGAATTTGTACCCATTCAGTGAATATGGCATCAAGGCCGTGACGAAAGGTGGAGATACGATATCATATCACTCTTCATTAATCGTCCTGCCGGAATACAATCTGGCTGCAGCCGTTACCTCATCAGGAGGAACGAGTGCCAGAGATCAGTTCATTGCAAGTGAATTATTACTCAGTGCACTTGAGGAAAAGGGCATTATTAAAGAACGGAAACCGGAAAAATCTTTTGGCGTGCCAGTGAAGGCAGATATGCCTAAAGAAATATCCACGTATGCCGGTGTATACGGTTCTAATAATTCGGTTAAGAAGATCGAAATGAATGCTGGGAAAATGACTGTATCCGCGCTGACAGCTCCAAATACCCCGGCTCAAGAATACACATATACCGCGGATGGTACGTTTGTTAACGATAAAGGCACAGAAAAGCTGAAATTCGTTACGGAACAGAATGGAAGGACGTATCTGTGGTCTCGATCTTATATTTCCATGCCGGGACTGGGACAGTTGGCGTTCTCCGAATATACGGGGGAGAAGCTGGAAGCCAATGAATTATCCCAGGATATTACCGCCTCATGGAAGCAGCGTGAAGGTAAGAGATATTACGCAGTGAATCAGAAGTATACATCAACTGTATATCTGCATTCATCACCAATCCTTTCTTTCCATATGAATGAAGAGACCCCAGGGTATATGACCAATAGTAAGATTATTGGAGCCAACAAAGCAGTCACGGATCTGCAAATTCCTGGTATGGCAGGACGGGATGCAAAGGAAATTTATTTCGCTGAAAAGAACGGAGTGGAGTACATTACAGCTCTAGGTAGTGTGTACGCCAGTGAGGAAACAGTACAATCCCTCTATTCGGGTAAACAATCTGTGACAACGATTCAAGCAGATGGGTATGCCAAATGGTTTTCGGTGCCAGCAACGATGAATGGAAAAGTCATGACCGTTAAACTGCCTTCCAATAGCGGCTTTGCCGTATATGATCAAAAGGGTATTTGTATTAATCACACCGTAGTCAGCGGTAAGAATGAGGTTGTTTTGCCAGAGAACGGCCGCATTGTATTTGCAGGTGAGGTGGGTTCAAAGTTTGAAATTTCATTGAAATAATAAAAATTTATGTAGTACATGGATAATGATGATTTTCGAAGGAGCAAGAACAATGAAGAACAAAAAGCCGCAAAAATGCGGCTTTTTTTCTGTTAAGAATAAGATAAAACGGATATACACGTATATCTGCCATATGGAAAATTTAGGTTGACACCTCTTATTATCACTTATACAATCGTATACATGAATATGTTGTATACAAACGTATACACATAATGGAGGTGGCAGGATGAGAGATCGTCATATTGAAGAATCCGATGGAAGTGTACGTCAAGGTGAACGTCCAAAACGTGATGTGAGTGATAATGAGCAACGTGGAGAGCGTTCCAGACGTGGCAGAGGACATGGTGAACATCAGGGAAAACGGGGCCATGGTGCGCAGACATTTCGTCGTGGACGAATTCTTGTATTTCTGGAGCAGATGCAGAATCGAAGAACAACACTCGCCAGACAACTTGGTCAGGAGGAGTATGAACATATTCGCCCGATGATCAGTGGGGAGTTAAAAGCCATTGATCAGGTCATCGACGAGTATATCCATCTTTTTGAACTACAAAATGAAGATGTAAGTCCCAATAAGGATCTGGAGAGTGAATAAGTATGATTCGTCGTTTTTTTTCGTATTATCGCCCTTATAAAAAACTGTTTTTGATTGATTTTGGATGTGCTGTACTCGCAGGTCTTCTGGAGTTGGCTTTCCCGCTTGCCGTCAGCAAATTCATTAATGAGCTGTTGCCAGGTCAGGATTGGCCTCTTATTTTGCTTGCCTGTATTGTGCTGTTATCCATCTATGCACTTAATACGGTATTGAACTATGTCGTTACATACTGGGGACATATGCTGGGCATTAACATTGAGACGAATATGCGTGAGAAGATGTTTGCTCACTTGCAGAAGCTGTCTTTCCGGTTCTTTGATAATCGTAAAACGGGCCACTTGATTGGTCATCTTACAAATGATCTGAATGACATTGGCGAGGTTGCTCACCATGGACCTGAGGATGTATTCATTGCAGTCATGACATTAATCGGATCGTTCTGGCTGATGGCTAACATTAATCTTGAGCTTGCGCTGCTTACTTTTATCATTATCCCAATCATGGCTTGGGTCATTATCGTATTTGGTGGCCGGATGACCAAGACCTATCGGCGACTCTTCGGAGACGTCGGCAATTTCAATGCACGCATTGAAGATAACGTTGGTGGTATGCGTGTTGTGCAATCGTTTGCCAACGAGGAACATGAGAAAGAGCTTTTTGCGGTGGACAATGCGAATTTCCGTAAAACGAAACTGCTTGCCTACAAAACAATGGCAAAAAGTATCTCGGTCAGTTATATGATGATGCGATTGGTTACGGTCTTTGTCATGATCAGCGGGGCCTGGTTTTATATCGATGGCAGGATCAATATGGGTGACTTTATGGCCTTCCTGCTTCTGTCCAATATCTTCTTCCGCCCGATCGAGAAGATCAATGCCGTTATCGAAAGTTATCCGAAGGGCATTGCTGGTTTCAAGCGTTATCTGGAGATCATTGATACAGAACCTGAAATTGCGGATAGCAAAAACGCCGTTGAATTCGAAAGTGTAAAGGGTGATATTCGCTTCGAGAACGTCTCGTTCGGATATGAATCCGGTCGGCGTATTCTGAATGATATCAGTCTGTCTGTTCGACCAGGGGAGACGGTTGCTTTTGTTGGACCTTCGGGTGCAGGCAAGACAACCATCTGCAGCCTACTCCCACGATTCTATGAGGTAAAAGAGGGACGTATCACTGTAGATGGTGCGGACATTCGGGACGTTAAGCTTCAATCGCTCCGTAAGCATATCGGGATTGTACAACAGGATGTATTTTTATTCTCGGGTACCATTAAGGAGAATATTGCATATGGTGACCTGCGTGCAACAGACGAACAGATCTGGGATGCCGCCCGTCGTGCCTCGTTGGAGGAATTAATTCTTACGTTGCCAGATGGCATGGATACGGTCATTGGCGAGCGTGGAGTCAAGTTATCCGGTGGACAGAAGCAGCGGTTATCCATTGCTCGTATGTTCTTGAAAAATCCACCCATTCTTATTCTCGATGAGGCAACCTCTGCGCTGGATACGGAAACGGAAGCACTGATTCAGCAATCACTCGCTGAATTGTCGGTGGGCAGAACAACACTTGTGATTGCACACCGATTAACAACAATCAAGAATGCGGATCGAATCATCGTCGTGAACACAGATGGTATCGCTGAACAGGGTAACCATGAGGAATTGGTTGCTGCTGGAGGCATATACAGCCGTCTTCATCAGGTGCAATATAGTCACTCTTAATCCATATAAATTGAACAAAAAATATTTTTACACTCGTCACTCCGATGACAGAACAACCTTCCGATCGCTGTTATCCCCAGATTTTTTTTATTCCTTCTATAAAGGGGAAATCCGGGGATAAAGGCGAGCGCTGCGCTTCTTCAGGTTTTTTCTGTCCTCTCCGTTTTGTGTAAATGTTTAGTTCAATTTATATAGAAACTTAAGCAGCTGACTAAGTATCTAAATCAGTATCTAAATCAAACAAACCTTGGCCGCGCTTATGCGCGGCTTTTTGGTTTGGCTTAAAATGGGGTTACAAATGCTAAGAAAAGATAATGTTGACAACGTCCACTAACGTGATTATTATAATGTTGACAATGTCCACTAAAAAGGAGGGCTTGACATCAACTCTCAGTACATAAATCCAGATATTCTGGCTGACATGCGACGTTTTAACCGTTTTTATACGAACATACTTGGTGTACTCGACAAGCACATTCTCGGCACAGGGTATTCCTTTGCTGAAGTACGGGTCATTATTGAGATTGGAATTCGGGGCGAGAGCATTGCGAACAATCTCGTAGATACACTGACCATTGATCGCAGTTATATGAGCCGAATTGTGAACAAGCTGTCTAAGGAAGGACTGCTGGTGAAAGTCGATTCTGCTGCCGATAGCCGGGTCAGTCTGATTCGTCTGACAGCCAAGGGTGAGGAACTGTATGCCCAACTGAATGATCGATCCGATCAACAGATCCTGAAGCTGATGCAAGAATTAAATGAAGAAGAGATTCAAGAGGTATATACCTCCATGATGAACATACAAGAGAAGTTGAACAAGAAAGCAGGAGAGACAACACGATGATACGATTTGAATGTGACTATAACGAAGGTGCGCATGAACGCATTTTACAAAGATTGATGGAAACCAATATGGAACAGACGAGCGGGTACGGCACGGATGAGCACTGCGAACGGGCGAGAATGCTTATTCGTCAGGCCTGTGACAATGAGCAAGCTGATGTTCATTTTCTGGTTGGCGGTACACAGACCAATACAACGGTGATCGCGTCTATTTTGCGTCCATATCAAGGTGTGATTGCAGCGAGCTCTGGACATATTGCAGTTCATGAGACGGGAGCAATTGAAGCAACGGGACATAAGGTGCTCACGGTTCCAAGTGAGGACGGAAAGATCACGCCTGAACAGGTTAGGGCAGTTTATGATGCACATATGAACGAGTCGTCACCGGAACATTGTGTGCAGCCAGGCATGGTCTACATATCTCAGCCAACCGAGAACGGAACGATGTACAGCAAGGCAGAATTGCAAGCATTACACGCAGTCAGCAGAGCATGTGGTCTTCCATTTTTCGTGGATGGAGCACGTCTTGGATATGCACTCGCTTCACGCGATTGCGATATGACACTTGCTGATCTTGCGCGCTTGTGTGATGTATTTTACATTGGTGGAACCAAGATTGGGGCATTAATGGGAGAAGCGGTTGTTATCCTGAATGATGCGCTGAAACCGGATTTTCGTTATATGATCAAACAAAAAGGTGGCCTGCTTGCCAAAGGCAGACTGCTGGGGATTCAATTCGAAACCCTGTTCGAAGACGGTCTGTATCTTGAAATTTCCCGTCATGCCGTGGATATGGCCTTGAGAATTCATGATTCACTCGAACAGCAGGGAGTACGTTTCCTGTACGATTCACCAACCAACCAGCAGTTTCCGATTCTGCCCAATCGGTTGCTTGAGAAATTACGGAATGATTATACCTTTTCCTTCTGGGAAAAGATTGACGATACACACAGCGCGGTGCGCTTTTGTACCAGTTGGGCAACCCGTCAGGAGAATGTGGATACGCTCACTCGTGATATCGCTCAATTATTGCAAGCAGAGATCCAGGTGCCGCAACGGGTCGAAGCATTGGTTTAACTTTGCAAATGTTAATACTGAAAAGGACAACCACGACGGGTTGTCCTTTTTCGTATACTTTTCGTGAGATGTGGTTATCGAACCAAGTGAGAGAAGTGAATTGACAGTTCTCTTCTATTAAAGCTATTATAGATATAATATATCCTTAATTGAGGAGGAAATTGTATTCTATGAATAACGGACATTTATCCGGTCCAACGAACGAATCGTGGAGTGGTCATTCTGCTCCTTTTACAGCGTTACAGGAAATATCTATCTTATCCTTACTCCAGCCGTCCCATGGAGAGCGAATTCTTGATGTGGGTTGTGGCAATGGTGATCTGACAGCCAAAATTGCAGCCGCAGGAGCGCTGACAACAGGCATTGATTTTTCGGAGGAGACGATTAGGCAAGCTAAACAGAGATACCCTGATATAAATATTGAAGTCGGAAATGCCTGTCATTATCGGACAGAAGAACCGTTTGATGCTGTCTTCTCGCATGCCGTTCTGCATTGGATAAAGGATGCTCCAGCTGTAGTGCAATCCATACAGTTAGCGCTCAAGACGGGTGGACGATTCGTAGCTGAGTTTGCTGGTAGTGGCAACACGGCTATATTAATAACTGCAGTACGTGAAGAACTGAATGCTCGTGGATACAAATGGGAAGGTCGGAATCCATGGTATCACCCTACCATTGGCGAATATGCTAATCTACTGGAACAGAACGGATTTCGAGTTCGTCTGGCCCAGCACGTTGACCAATTTACCCCGTTTAAGCCAGGTGCCAGAAAGTGGTTGACCAGCTTCGCGGAGTATTTATTCAGTGGTATCACATCTGCAGAACAGGATGTTATTATGGAAGCTGTTGAGAAAAAAGTACAGCCACAACTGATGCGGGATGGACAATGGTATTTGGACAGAAGCCGACTGCGAGTGGTAGCTGTTAAGGAATAGGGGAATGCAGTATGAAAGTGGACAAACCCAAGCTTCAGGAGCAGTTGCTCGAACCCGAAACGATTGCATTTCTCGAATCCAAAGTGGAGTACAAACACAAACTGATCGAGAACATTACATTGGATCAACAGGAAGCGAGTAAGGTTTCCTTTGAAAATGTTGTATTTAGACATGTGACGATCTCGGAGTCTACCTTGGAACAATTTGAATTCACCGATGTCCGGTTTGAACACTGCGATCTCTCCAATGTCAATCTCTCTGGTGCCTTCATGCACCGGATCGAATGGCATAACTGCAAGTTTGTTGGAACTGATTTCTCCAATAGTCGATTGCAAAATGTCAGTTTCCTTTATGGTCTAGGCGACTACAGTAACTTCCGTTTTGCCCATCTGAAGCAGGTCACCTTCTCCGAATGTAGCTTGATTGGTGCGGACTTTGCCTATTTGGCACTTCAAAAAATGGAGTTCATTCAATGTAACATCGACCAAGCTTCCATGACGGGAACGAAAATGAAGGATTTGGATCTTAGCGAATGCCAATTTGACTCCTTGGTTTTAACCATGGAAGATCTCAACGGTTGTGTGATTTCACCACATCAAGCGGCTACATTTGTAGGATTAATGGGCATCATTATTAAATAAATAGAATGATCATAATATCAGGGTTGCCAAGATAGTAGAAGTGTGTATAATTGGAGACACATTAGAATAAAAAACAGGTTTTCTAGGGTTCCGCGACGGATGTGTCGGTCTGGTCCGAGAGAAAACCCGCAACCTGTTGGTTGTGCCACGGAGGGATAAAAGCCTGGGAGATGAACTGCTACATGCAGTTTGTTTCCCGGGCTTTTTTGTTTTTTCCTAATGAACCCTTACGGGTTGTGCAAAAAAATGTAGAAGAGAAGGGATGTTTCAGGTATGAATAAGACTTGGCTATCGGTTGTGATTGCTGCGTTATTTGAAGTGGGTTGGGTCATTGGATTAAAACATGCCAGCGGGCTGCTGGAATGGGGCCTTACACTGATTGCGATTATGATCAGTTTCAGCTTAATGATTGTATCTTCGCGTACCCTGCCAGTAGGAACCGTATACGCAGTATTTGTTGGCCTTGGTACCGCTGGAACGGTACTGGCAGAGATTCTTTTGTTTAATGCACATGTCCAAACTGGAAAAATGATACTCATTGGTACACTTTTACTCGGCGTTCTTGGTCTTAAAATGTTAAGTAAAGAGAAGAATAAGGAGGTGCAGCTATAATGAACTGGGTATTTCTTATTTTGGCAGGCGTATTTGAGATGATCGGAGTGCTGATGATAAACAAGTTACACAAAGACCGCAATTTCATTTCACTGGTTTTATTGATAGCCGGGTTTGGGTTAAGCTTCCTGTTCCTGTCCCTTGCGATGGAAACTCTTCCGATGGGGACAGCATATGCGGTATGGACGGGAATCGGAGCCTCCGGGGGTGCCATTCTTGGCATGGTGTTTTACGGAGAACCTCGAAATGCCCTAAGAATTCTGTTTATCGCTATGGTTCTCGGATCGGCAGTCGGTCTTAAATTGGTTAGTTAAATAAGTGGAATTAAAAAGATAATGTACAGATTACGTTTTTAATGGTATCCTTATACGTTACGTGTGAAATAAAAGATACGTCTTATTGATAGATGTGCGTAAATGAAGGAGACAACATGACATTTAAGGACTTAAATATTATCCCCTCTATTATGGAAGGGTTAAGCAAAGCAAACTATACTAATCCTACCCCTATACAGGAACAGGCCATACCAGCTGTATTAGCTGGCAGAGATCTGCTGGGATGTGCACAGACAGGAACAGGCAAGACGGCAGCATTTTCGGTGCCGATCATTCAATTATTAAGCGAAAGATCCAAAGGACCCAAGTCCGCACGACATATTCGTTCATTAATTTTAACACCAACACGAGAACTGGCTATTCAGATCGCGGATAACATTAAGGTATATAGTCGGTATACGGACATCCGTTGTACGGCTATCGTTGGCGGTGTTTCGCAAAAAGTGCAAGAGCGGGCGCTTAATCAAGGAGCAGATATTATTATCGCAACACCTGGCAGACTAAACGATCTAATTAACCAGAAACGTATTGATCTGAAGATGGTTGAGATTCTCGTTTTGGATGAAGCAGACCGGATGTTGGATATGGGCTTCATTCATGATGTAAAAAGAATTATCGCCAAAATGCCGAACAAAAAGCAGACGCTGTTCTTCTCAGCTACTATGCCTCCTGAAATCACCAAAATGGTTAAAACCTTGCTGGTTGATCCAGTCAAAGTAGAAATTACACCGGTATCTTCAACAGTAGATCGCATTGAGCAGTCTATATATTTGCTGGAGAATGGCAAGAAGCAGCATATGTTGAACCAGATTCTGGAGGATAAATCCATCGTCACGGCATTGGTGTTCACACGCACGAAGCGCGGCGCTGACCGGGTCACACGTGATTTGGCCAAAGTGAATGTTACGGCACAGGCTATTCATGGCAACAAGTCTCAGAACGAGCGACAACGGGCACTGAACAACTTCAAGAGTGGGGCAACACGTGTATTAGTTGCGACGGATATCGCTGCAAGAGGAATTGACGTGGAGGAACTGTCACATGTCATTAACTTTAACCTGCCTAACATTCCGGAAACGTATGTTCACCGTATTGGACGTACAGGTCGAGCAGGTAAAAGCGGGATGGCCATCTCGTTCTGTGAGAAGGATGAACTCCCATTCCTGAAGGATATCGAGAAAGTAATTAAAAAGACGATTCCTGAAGTGAAAGGTCATCCGTATCCAATGACAGGTGTACCTGTATTTGAAAAAACGAACAAAGCACCAAGCGGTAAACCTTCGTTCAACAAATCGACTGCAGGCAAACCGGCGAAGTCCAAAGCTAACCCGGCACGCAAGCCCAAATCCGAATGGTTTGCCAAGAGTGGTAAATCAAACAGTAGTCGTTCAAACGACGGTAGATCCAACAGCAGTAGATCACACAGCACTAGCAGTAAATCCAATAATGGCTCGTTCAGCCGCAGCAGCAAAACAAGAAACGATAGAGCCAATTAAGATCTAGATAAATTCAGCTAAAACCTTCTCCATTCATATGGAGGAGGTTTTATTATGTGTAGAGAGCTTATTTACATACGAACTTACATTCGGTATCATTATATCGTCCACTGGTGAAAGGGAGGTACTGACTTGAAGGATACGATGATTAAGTACAGTTTGAAGAAGAAAGGGGCGACCATGGAGTATCCATTTGGACCTGATCCAGTTGCGATTAAGGTTGCGGGTAAGATGTTCGCGCTTATATTTGAAAACAAAGAAAAGAACTGTCGCTTGAACTTAAAATGTGATCCCATTATTGCAGAGAATCTTAGAGAGCAGCATGAAGCCGTTCAACCGGGATATCATATGAGCAAAAAACACTGGAATACCATAACGCTGGATGGTTCATTGTCAGATGAGGATGTCTACGTCATGATCGATCACTCGTATGATATGGTTATCCAATCCCTTCCAAAAAGGATTCGGGAATCTCTGGCCGAATCGTGAGAAAATTCATTTAACATACATTTAACTCATGCTATTCATCACTCATCAGATCACTGACCTGGAGTCTCTCATAGGTTTTGGCTATTGTGAATTCGAAGGGTCGTTATCTGAAACCACTTTTACCGTTCCTTTCGCTTGCAATTCTTTGGACATCCCCGGTTCCGCAGGCTTGATTATTCCGGATTTCAGCTATTATTGGCTTAACAAGAAATGTGATGAAATATACGAGGTATATGAAAAGGCGAATGGTCTGCTCGCCAAGTAGTATGAATATCTTATGAAAATGAAGACATACTTGAATTCCATGTGGTCCCGATACCTTGGAAATAAACAAGATCGAACGGCCTTGTTCAACGTTGTATCCCTTATTATCAATGCCTGGATTGGGATAGGTAAGTTAGTCCTGGGCTTATATCTCCTTTCTGGATGGTTCATCACGAATGCTGTGTATTATTTGATTCTGTGTATAGCCAAAGGACAGGTGCTTCATCAATATAAAGTTGCCAAAGGGATGGAGTCTCCCCAGGAAAGACATTCTATGGAGCTTGCGGTGTATAAACGCGGAGGTCTTTTTCTATGTTTTCTGGGCGTGTCCTATTCAATCGTCTGTCTGAGAATGTATCTAATCGGTGATGCCTTCATATATAGCGGACTTATTGTATATATCGTGGCTATAGTCGCCTTTACCAAACTGGTTTTTGCCGTGTGTGGTGCCTGGGCTAACCGTCATCTCCATAACCCAATTATATCTACATTAAAAATGATTAACTTCACCGATGCCATGGTATCCATCGTTGTGACACAAGCGACACTGCTTACAATGCAAGCCTCACCTCTTGCATTAAAAACCAGCAGCTTGTTTGGCATGGGGTGCAGCGTTTTGTTTTGTCTGATGGGGGTCTGGATGATGTCCCACAAGAAAAAGGAGTCAAGTATGGAGCAGGGGAGTACGTCAAATGAACAGTGAGACAAATGGGGGAGCTAGATATTTCACATGAACATGCTGTCACAACGGTAGGTGTGCTGGCAACAACAGTGGGGCAGGAAAATCACATCACTGTCTTGAATTCATTGGAGAATGAATGATTCAAATCTCCGATTATAGGAGTCATTCTTAATGCAAATAAGGAGTGATATCTATGAATCAACAACAACAACTGGCAATGGTACAACGTATGCGTCAAAATGACATCGGGACAGGTGCGGCTCTTCAACCCAGTTCCACGTATGCTGTCACAGTGGAAGAAGTCATGATTCCTACGACTAAAGGCGAGACGCGTGTACTCGTGTATAAACCGGATAGGGATCATCCCGCTCCGCTGCCAGTCTTCTTTAATATGCATGGGGGTGGTTTCATCTTGGGACAAGCGGAGGGGGATGATCCCTGGTGTCGCCTGATTGCTGATCGTGCTGATTGTCTCGTTATCAATATCGATTATAGTCTTGCACCAGAGAACAAGTTCCCAACAGCGGTCCACGAATGTTACGACGTTGTAAAGTGGGTTCACACCAATCCGGGATCCTTCTCGGTTAATCCGTCTCTATTCGCCATTGGAGGGCATAGCGCTGGTGGAAATCTTGCTGCAGCAGTGTGCTTGTTGAATCAACAACGCGGTAGCGAGCTGCCATTTGTTCTGCAAGTTATCGATTATGGCGTGTTGGATGTGGCAACAGATCCTGCCGAGAAACCGAGTTTTGAAGAAGCCATTCCAGCCGATATCGCCAGAACATTTAACGCCATGTATCTTGAAACGCCTGAAGATGCGCAAGATCCGTTAGCATCACCTGTGCTTGCACCAACATTGGAGGGTCTCCCGGAAGCATTGATTATTACCGCGGAGAAAGATTCACTTGCGCAAGAAGCCAGAACATATGCAGCAAGGCTGGAAGCAAGCGGTGTGAAGGTGACGCTTAAGGAATATGTGGGGGCAGCTCATGGATTTACACATTTTGGCGATCTCCAGATGGCTGAGGATGCCTGGTATCGGATGAGTGACAAGATCAGAGAAGCGTTTTCCAAATAACGTACATCAGAACAACGTTGAAGAAGTGGTTAGAAATTATTTGAGAAGGTAATATCATAAGGTACCTTGAAGTCGCCTAAATGGCGGCTTTTTTTGGTTCATTGGTGTGATGGATTCGATGGCCCGGTGAAACGAAGCTTCTGAGCTTGCGGATGTGTTAATAAACTGGATTAGGAGCCTTCCTGAGATTATAAAGATATCGTTAAGGGTAAGAGTTGTTAATTAGAGGAAATAATGACCAATACCAGGAGGTTTATTATGAACCAATACAACAGTCCAGCCGATATCGCGATTTTTGGCATGGGAACGGCTCTACCTGCTCACCCCGTAGCGCAGTCAGATATTGCAGAGCTGATCGCTTCTTCTCTTCAGGATCGGCCAGATTTGGCCCGTTTTGCCAGGCGTGTATTCAAGTCCTGTGGTGTTGAAACTCGATATACCGTAGAACCGAGCTATCTGGGTTCACTGAAAGAATGCCGATATCTGCCCTCTGGAGAGCGTCCAGACGTCCCGACAACTGAAGAACGAATGAATATATACAAGCGAGAGGCGCTTCCGCTGGGGATCGAAGCGGCAGAGAAAGCGCTTGAGGATTCAGGCGTATCTCCCAAGAGCATCACACATATCATCACCGTCAGCTGTACAGGTCAATATCTGCCAGGTCTTGATGTTATGCTCATCCGCCACTTGGGTTTGTCTGCACGTGTTAATCGACTGCCGCTGATCTTTCAGGGCTGTGCCGCAGGGTTGAAAGCCATTCAGATGGCACGTGATGTCGTGCAGGGTGCTCCGGGATCACAGGTGCTTGTTGTCTGTGTAGAGTTGTGCACCATTCATTTTCAGCCGGTGCAAGATCGGGAAGCGCTGTTTGCGGCTTCATTCTTCGGAGACGCAGCTTCTTCTTGTGTAGTGGGCACACCAGAACCTCAGCACAAGAATGTTCTAAGTCTGGGAACGGGATACTCTGTGCTTCTTCCGGATTCAACTGAAGATATGACCTGGGAAGTTGGTAACGTGGGATATGACCTGTATCTATCACCACGTATTCCGAAGCTGCTCGCTGTTCATCTGGAAGAGGAACTGCGTCTCTTACTGCAAAGTGAACAGCTTCCGGAGCTGTGGGCCATTCATCCGGGAGGACGCGGGATTGTGGACTCTGTGCAGAATATAATGAATCTGAGAGATGAACAAACGAAGTACAGCAGGGACATCCTCAGAACGTTTGGTAACCTATCTTCCAACACAATCCTGTTTGTACTGAATGCGATGCGTGCGGATATGAAGGCTCAGGGTCAATCCTCAACAGATGGTGTAGCCATGGCATTTGGACCGGGACTTACGGCGGAACTGATGAAATTCACTTATGTACCCTCAGTATCTTCAGTGATGGAGGAGCACGAACATGTCCTTCTTTAGAACATTGTCCATTCGGGCGAAGGAAGATGAACTGATGGATGACTTCTCTCTGGGAGGGGAGGAGCTGCGTGAAGCACTTAGACATCTGAGACGTCTTAACAAAATATTCGCAGCACCCGGCCCAACGCTGGCTGGTGTAGAGAAGTTATGGAACTCTGTCGGAAGGCCAGATAAGTTGACTCTGCTGGATGTGGGGGCAGGTTCAGGGGATGTGAACCAGAAGCTGCTGCAATGGGCGGATCGTCAGGGCATTCAGTTGGAGATTACTTTAGTTGATCTGACGGAAGAGGCGTGTGAGGAGGCGAGACAACTATTCCGTGACGAACCCCGAGTCAGGGTACAACGTGCCGATCTTACACAACTGCCGGATGCTTCAGCAGATATCGTGACAGGGTCCCAGTTTGTCCATCATTTTGATGGAGATCAGTTGGTTGATATGGTTTCTCATATGCTGAGAGCATCCAGGCATGGTGTCGTCATTAATGATATTCACCGCCATCCCGTATCCTATAAAGCGGTCTGGATTACAACACGAATGATCTCGCGCAATCGGTATATTCGTCATGATGGGCCTCTTTCTGTAGCCAAAGGCTTCACAGGGAGGGATTGGAAGGAACTTAAACAACGGCTAAATCATGATACGATGACTTATGAATGGAAGCCTTTGTTCCGTTACTCTGTTGTTATTCCCACGAAAGGCAGGTGAACTTACGTGTCGAAATCGATAGATGTGATTGTCATCGGAGCCGGAATTGCCGGTAGTACGTGTGCCATGCAACTGGCTGAAAAAGGTCATCGGACCCTTTTGCTGGATCGCCAGGAGTTCCCCCGGCACAAAACCTGTGGGGAGTTCATGTCACCCGAAACCAAGGAGATGCTGGAAGTTCTGGACATTCACCTTTTGGACCAGACGAAGAAACCCAGCACCATGGATCACGCGAAAATTGTTATGCCACAAGGTGGAGTGATTGAAGCACCACTGCCAGGATTCGCATATGGCATAAGTCGCTATGAGCTGGACCAGATTTTGCATCAGAAGGCTTTGGCGGCCGGAGCACAGATTGTTACCAAAGCGACCATAACGAGCATTGAGCAGCTTGAGGATGCCCGTTATGAGGTTCAGGTGAAACAGGGAGATGAGCGGATCAGCTATAGAGCCAGAGCCGTCATTGGAGCACATGGGACCAAGAAGCCGCGTGGGATGGCTTCCGTACCTGATCTGCGGGACCAAACCGTATATGTTGGTGTTAAATCCCACTTCAGCGGTATCCAGATTCCCCCACGGGTAGAGTTATATTTTTGCGAGGGAGGTTATGTGGGGATTTCCCCGATTGAGGACGGTAATGTGAATGTCGCAGCATTGTTGACACTGGATACCGTCCAGGGAAGTGGCAAGTCTGTAAACGATATTTTACAGGCAGCTTCCCTGACAAACGTTAGTTTGGCAGCACGTTTAGCCGAAGGAGAGCCTGTAGATGGAACGCAAGTGTCGATTGCGCCGCTGCATCTATCCAATGTTCCTGAACCATGGTCCGAATATCCGCATATTGGAGATGCCATGTTGATGATACCACCCTTATGTGGAGATGGAATGTCTATTGCCCTTCGTTCCTCACTCCTGTGTGCACGTTGGACTGACAAGTACCTGCAAGGTCACATCGAACATGCCGATTGGCAGAGTAATTACACGCTGGAAGCAAGCCGTGAATTCGCCCAATTGCTCAGACGTGCAAGAAGAATTCAGAAGCTGGCTTTTGCCAAAACCAATAAATTCTATCCTGGTCTGGCCCGGATGATCCCCGGTTTAGCCGCTTATGTCGTGAAGGCCACACGGTTAGCCGAGATGAACGCAGTGCGCTAATCCATTGAAGGGTTGCTCAATACTTATGCAAAAGAGGTTGCTGACGGCGGCCTCTTTTTTTGGTGTATAAACATTAATTTGGTGGAGATAGTTTGGAAATTCGGAAAATGCTCGTATAATAGAATCTAATGTAACGATAGAGAACTAAGTCAGATGAAATGTCGGGAGGCACTACTTAAGATGAACTATTCATTTTCCAATCGTATCGCAGCACTGCAACCATCCATTATTCGTGAGATTCTGAAGGCTTCTTCGGGTCAAAATGTGATTCCATTCGCTGCGGGTAATCCCGCTCCGGAAACCTTTCCGATTGAGGCGATTCGCACGTTCACCCAATCCATCCTGGAGCAAGACCCGGTCACGGCTCTGCAATATGGAATTACAGAAGGGTATGTTCCCCTCAGGGAAGCATTGACTCAACATTTGAAGACAGGCTTTGATACCGGTAATCCATCCGATCAATTGTTCATCGTATCTGGAGCGCAGCAGGGGATTGAACTTGCCTGTAAAGTGTTCTGTAATGAAGGGGATACAATCATCTGTGAGAGTCCGAGCTTTATCGGTTCCCTGAACTCCTTCCGGGCATCTGGTGCGAAGCTTGCAGGTGTTCCGATGGAGATGGACGGTATGGATATCGAGAAACTGGAACTGGCACTGCAAACGGAGCCCAATGTAAAACTGATCTACGTGATCCCTAGTTTTCAGAATCCGACCGGTGTAACGACGAGTCTTGCGAAACGTAAGGCGATATACGAGTTGGCTAAGAAATATGGCGTTATGATTCTGGAAGACAACCCGTACGGAGAACTTCGATTCAATGGAGACGATGTGCCAACCATCAAATCTATGGATGATGAGGGTCTGGTCATCTATGTTGGATCATTTTCCAAAATTTTGTCGGCGGGACTGCGCGTTGGTTTTGTACAAGCCCCATATGAAGTGGTGGAGAAGATGGTTGTTGCCAAACAGGGAGAAGACGTACATACAGCGATGCTTCCACAGATTCTGGCATACAAGTTCATGACAGAGTATGACTACGCGGGGCATATTAACAGTATTCGTGAGGTATATCGGAGAAAAGCAACATTGATGATGGATAAGCTGCAAGAACATATGGGTGAGTCCATTACCTATACTAAACCGGATGGTGGACTGTTCCTCTGGTGTGACCTGCCAGCACATGTGCCAATGATTGAATATGCCAAGACTGCGGCATCTCAAGGGGTTGCCGTTGTACCGGGAAATGCATTCCTGGTGAACGAGCAAGACCCTTGTAATGCCATCAGACTTAATTTCTCAACCCCGTCAGACGAACAGATTGTCAAGGGTGTAGAGATTTTGGGGCAGGTATTAAAAGGTTATAACGTTTAATATGATCAAAAAGTTAGTAGATCCATCAGAAGTCGCCAATGAGCGGCTTCTTTTTGGTGTTATCTCAAAGCTTCTCAGAGTTTTTCACAGCCCTAATTATCAATTAAAGCACTTAATTCAGCCTGAAAGACCCTCTGATTCCTCTGATTAAACGTACTCAGCAGCACGGTAACAATCCCATTACCTTTTCGTCGGGGAGTAAGTCCAATGACTTCTGCAATGACATGAAGTTCATCATCCGGAAAGACAGGTTTCAGGAATTGAATATTATTCATTCCGGTACCCGCCACGACATGTTCTCCATAAACCCCGACCTCAATCCATAATTTAAAGGAGATATTCATCGTTTGCATACCAGAAGCAATTAAACTGCCAAAGCGGCCTTGCTTGGCCTTTTTCTCATCCAAATGCATGTACTGTGGATCATAGATTGTGGCAAACTCAATAATATCGCTTTTGGATAATGCCAAGGATGCGGTTTCGTAGCGCTGACCTATTACATATTCACTGAATCTCATGAAGGCACCTCGGTTTCTTTAATATGTTTATCGGTAGTTGATGCCTTGGACAGAGACATGACTGGACTGACGTGTTAAAATGCTAGTGAACAGTCCGGTGTGTATTGCTGTGTTACTGCCATAATGGACGAAACAGATGAAACTGTCTTTGAGGAGTATATATGATGATAACGATTAAAGATGTAGCCAAGATGGCGGGTGTAGCCAGTTCAACCGTGTCTTGCGTACTCAACGATAAAGGGAATGTAAGTGAGCCAACAAGGCAGAGAGTACTTGCAGCAGCAAGCCAACTTAATTACGTGAAGTACGGCCCTGCATCTGAAATGAAGCGAAATAGTACACATACCATTGGTGTGATTGTCCATGACATGTCCAGTCCGTATTTCTCGGATTTGGTGAACGGAATAGAAACCGTCGTCATGAGTCATGGATACGATATGATTGTATGTAGTTCGTTGGGTGGAGAGAAATCAACAGCCCACCGTTACATTCGAGAACGAAGAATGGATGGAGCTATTGTTATCGCTCAGAATATTCAAGATCAGTTACTTATTGAAGCATCTGAAGCAGGGTTTCCGATTGTTGTTATGGATCGGGATCTGGATGCTCAACATATTGTAAAGGTTTTGATGAGTGATACGCAAGGCGGTTACTTGGCTACCCGTTATCTGATCGATAAAGGGCATCGGACAATAGCTTATATTAGTGGTCCATCACAATCGGAATGTAATCTCCAGCGTTATCAAGGTTATTTGAAAGCCTTGAAGGAAGCAGGCATTGAAGAGAACCCCGAATGGAAAATTGGCGGGCAATACATGAAGCAAGATGGCTACATTGCAGCCAAGAAACTGCTAGAAGGAGAGTTGCCATCCGCTGTATTCTTCGCGAATGATGAAATGGCCATCGGCGGCTTGGAAGCCTTCAGGGAACATGATATTTCAATTCCTGAACAGTTATCCGTCATTGGCTTTGACAACATACCTGCATCTCAGTACATGAATCCACCACTAACCACATTTCGTCAGCCAAGAGGGATGCAGGCCAGCTTGCAGGTCATATTCTCTTCCAACTGCTGAATGGAGAGATCGTAGAGACGTTATATTCACTGGACATCCAATGTGTGGAACGTGATTCTGTTCGGCTCCTCAACCTGAGTTGAGGAGTTTTTTTATTCTATAGAATTTTAAATGCTTAAAAAGAAAGGAGAGTAGCCATTTATGCATAATATAAAGACGAGGAGTTTTTTGCACTTGGAATTAAATGGAGGGTGATATGATGGGCGTACCCACTTTTTTGGAGACTGGTCATATGCAAGAAGGTTTTCCCATTCGGGTAATTCACACAGGAAATCAGTTTAACTATGCTGCACACTGGCATGATGAGGTTGAACTGATTCTTGTCAATGGCAAGAGTGCCCGAATTGGCGTGAACGACCACGTTTGTGAGTTGCAAAAAGGGGATGTGCTGCTGATCAAACCAGGGGATGTACACTGCTTTTTGCCGGGGACCGAACAGCTGACCATTATCTTGTTCCGACTCGAATTGTTAACGGGAAGTTTCACAACCGAAGCCGAAATTCAGGACCTCGGACAACTTTTCAACAAAACAACAGTTATTCCCTCGGATACGGGAAGTCAGAGCAATCTGGCTCAATATATAGATGTCATCATTACCGAGAAGAAACACCAGAAGCCGGGATATCGATGGTTAATGGTATCCAGATTGTATGATCTCATCATACTTTTATTGCGTACAAAAGTACCCGTTACCACCGATGAATCAACATCTTCAGGATGGCCCTGTACTTCTTCCAAAAAATTTGAATTTCTTGAATCGGTCTGTGAATACCTGGAGGAGCACTATGCTGAACCGATCAAGTTGGAGCAGGTGGCGGAACATATTAAATTCAGCAAGTTTCATGTCTGTAAATTATTTAAAGAGATCAAAGGCGTGACACTGATGGAATACTTGAATCATTTTCGAATTATCAAATCCGAGTGGGCCTTATTGTTTCGTCAGGATACCATTCTGGAGATTGCGATCGGACATGGGTTCAACAATGTGAACTCCTATAATCGTCTTTTCAAAAAATATAATGACTGCACGCCCTCCGAATTTCGTAAGAAACACCGTACAAATATCACAAAATATGAAGGGTAATGCACAATATTTGTAGAGAAAGCTATCTCCAAAATCAATATACTCTAATAAATTGTAAGCGTTTCCTTTTTGAAGGAGGGGGCCTATGAAGAAGTGGTTTAAGCCAACTATTGTAGTTGTATGTGCAGCGCTGTTGTTAGCTGGTTGCCAGTTCAGTCCATCGAATCAAACCAAGCAACAGGAGATTACCGTGTGGAGTTTTACCGATGAAGCAAAGTATGCCATCGAGAAATTTGAAGAGAAATATCCTGACATCAAAGTGAACTTTGTCAACATCCCCGGTAATTTCTATATCACCAAGTTGAAATCTGCGCTACAGACAACCTCGAAGGCTCCAGATGTATTTATGATTGAAAATGCGAATATTCGAGAACTGATTGACGTTCCCTATCTGGAAAATCTATCAGCTTCTCCATATAACGCCAATGAACTTATCCAGGAACAATATGCTTTTGTGCAGGCCAATGAAAAGGACAGTGAAGGAAATGTCAAAGCGATAGGTTATCAGGGAACACCAGGGGGCATCTATTATCGTCGGGATTTGGCGAAGACATATCTGGGCACCGATGATCCGGAGAAGGTAGGTTCACAGATCAATACATGGGAGAAGATCTTCGAGATTGGAGAGAAGGTGCAGCAACTTAGCGGGAATAAAGTACATGCATTGGCGAATTGGAATGCTATATCGAATTCATATGATGGTATACCTTGGGTGAAGGACGGCCAGCTCGTCATCGATCCAACCTACCTGGAAGTACTTGATCTTGTACGTGAAGCACGTGAGCGGAAGGTCCTTGCCGAGTATGAGGATGGAAGTGCCGGTTACGCTGCATCCATGCAAAAAGGAGAGGTCATGTTCTATCCAGGGGCAACCTGGGCCTTGCAATATACGTTCAAGGCCAATGCCCCGGCTACCGAAGGCATGTGGGGCCTGGCTCAGGGACCTTCAGCGTTTAGTTCGGGCGGAACGTATATCGCGATGTATAGTAAAAGTGACAAAAAAGATCTCGCTTGGAAGTTTATCGAGTTCTATAACTTTAACCACGACTTTCTGTCGGAGTTAGCGAAGGAGCAGGATTATTTCACCAGTAACATGGTTGTGAATGATGAACTTGCCCAGTCGCTCTCATCGTCCTATTTGGGAGGACAGAAGCATTTCGAGTTTTTCTCAGAGGCTGCGAGACGGGTTCCTGTATACAAACGCACCAAATATGATGCCACGATTAACAATGATATCTACAAGAATGTACTCCAGTTGTATCTCAATAAGGACATTCAGACCAAGGAAGAAGTCGTAAAGCGAATCAAACGTGATGTCACCTTGAGATTTCCGGAGCTGGAAGTGAATTAACTTAGTAGGAATCGAATGGTTATACACATCCAATGATAACTGGGGGGATAGAACATGTTTGCCAAAACGATTCGCAAGGACCATTACGGCTACTACTTCATTGCTCCGTTTTTTATTATTTTCACCATTTTTGGGCTTTATCCCATTTTATATTCGCTCTATATCAGTTTCACCAACTTTGATGGAATCACGACGCCTGATTTTGTAGGGATCGGTAACTACGTTGCCGTATTACAAGACCCGTTGTTCTACAAAACCTTGTTTAATACGTTATTTATCTGGGGGGTCTCCGTGGTTCCGCAGCTGACGATCTCCCTTGTACTCGCTTTTATTTTGAATGATAAGCTGCTCAAAGGACGGGATTTTTTCAGAGCCGTATACTTTTTTCCAAATATCGTTACGGCTGCATCCCTTGGATTACTTGTCAGCTTGATTTTTGACTGGCAGTCTGGCGGACTGAACCATTTTTTGGTTCAAACCGGCATCATACAAGATCCAATTAACTGGAAAAACGATCCCTGGTTTATGCGGTTGATTGTATCATCCATCTTGTTTTTTCAATACTTCGGGTACTCCATGGTCATCTACCTTGCAGGTCTTCAGGGGATAGATCCGTCATTACTGGAAGCTGCCCAGATGGATGGCGCGAAAAAGAAACATATTTTCATCCATATTATCGTGCCGATGCTCCGTCCAATTATTCTGTTTCAGATGATTACATCCATTATTGGTGGCATCCAGATTTTCGATCAGCCATTTACATTAACCAATGGCAATGGTGGTCCTGACCGGGCAGCTATGACAAGCATTATGTATCTCTATAATGTAGCATTTCAGAGCACACGTTTTGGTTACGGCGCTGCAATTGCATTTTGTCTGTTTATTATCATCATATTGTTGTCCGTTGCATCCTTCATCATGACCAAGCGGAAGAGCCGTTCATAGGGAGGGGGAGTTCTCATGCAAACTGCAAAATCAGTTGAACAACCAAATGCGGCGATTCAGCAATATGCCACCACAAGAAGGCTGACAGCAGGCAAGATCATCATCTATCTGTTATTGATTGGGCTTGCCGTGCTGTGCATCATTCCATTCTATCTGATGCTCATCTATTCAACACATAACAATGCAACGATTGCTTCAACATTCACTTTTCTTCCCGGATCGTTTTTAATTGATAATTATATGAACATGGTGTCCAAAATCAACATTTGGCGCGGGTTTGCCAACAGTATATTTATTGCTGGATCATCAACCGTGTTATCTCTTTATATTGGTGCTTTGACCGCATACGGTTTTGCCAAATTCAAATTCAAAGGGCGGAACTGGCTGTTCCTGTTTCTGTTAGCGACCATGATGGTGCCTGGTCAACTGGCTCTGATTGGTGTATATCGACTATTCAGTATGATGGGGCTTCTGGATAGCTATGCCGCTATTATTTTGCCTGCTGCGGCTAATGCGTTTAATGTATTCTTTATCAAACAGTTCATGGAGAGCAGCATCCCGGATGAGATTATTGAATCTGCACGGGTGGACAGTGCCGGTGAGTTCCGGACGTTTAATCAGATTGTACTGCCTATTCTGGGGCCAGCGATTGCTGCCCTTGGCATATTCACATTTATCGGATCGTGGAATAATTTCCTAACACCGCTGGTGCTGTTTTTCTCCCTGGATAAATATCCGCTTCCGGTATTGGTTGCGTTAGTGCAGGGGTATTATGGGATGGATTATGGACTCTTGTATTTGGGTGTAGCGATCTCCATCCTGCCTATCATTGTTGTATTCTCTGTATTTTCCAAACAGATTATTGGCAGTGTTGCCTTGGGTGCTGTGAAAGGATAGTGATTAACAGAAAATAGGGAATTGCAAAGGGCAAGATCTCCGGAATTATAGGAGTGAATAAATTACTATATTGATCAGGGTCGCTCAAGAGGGCGGCTCTTTTTGCTATTCAATATTTTGCGTATATATCCCAACTTATAAGTAAAGGATACCTTTAACTGAGAATATCTGGACGAGCATGCGCAGAAAGGGGAGGGCGGTATGGACACATCACCGATAACAGAGCAGAACCTGCCGTTAACCGGATCTCTTGCTGTTGATCAAGAAATGCTAAGCTCCGTTTTTGCAGGTTGCTCGGATGTTGTGTTTCATACATTCCAAACGGCCTGTCATACTTCAGCGGTATGCGTATATTGTGTTGGTTTATGTGATACAGAGCGGCTGGAAAGACAGGTGCTAACGCCCCTTCAGGAAATTGGGATTGAAGCTGCGCAAGTTCCCCTGGCTTCTGTGAAGCGTGTTGAAACAACCACTCAGGCGGTGCAGGCAATATTAGAGGGGGAAGCTCTGCTATTGCTGGAAGGTTCAATAATCGGAACTACCTACCCGCTATACAAAGCCGCAAATCGTTCAACCGAAGAACCTTTAGCTGAATCTACCGTGCGCGGTGCACGGGATGGATTCACAGAATCGTTGACGATGAATATGTCTCTTCTGCGCAAACGTCTCAAGACACCTGCATTGAAGCTCCATACACGTAACATGGGAGATCGAACGAACACCAGTATTTCACTTGTATACATGGAGGGGATTATTGACCCCAAACTGGTCAAGGAAGTGCAGACACGACTTGCCGATCTAAAACTTCAAGATGTACTGGAGAGTCAGTACATTGAGGAAGGCATTGTGGATCAGCGATATTCACCATTTCCACAGATGATTGCGACAGAACGTCCGGATGTTGTGGCTTCCAACCTGTTGGAAGGTCGGTTTGCTATTCTTGTTGACGGAACACCTTTTACCCTGATCGCGCCAGTGACCATTTTTTCCATGTTACAATCTCCGGAAGATTATTATCAAAATGTGTTCATGAGTGTTTTTGTACGCTGGCTGCGATACGTTTTCTTTGTTTTATCCATGCTGCTTCCATCGGCTTATGTAGCGATTACGACATTTCATCAGGAGATGATTCCTACTGTATTACTTCTCAGTATTGCCCGGGCGAGAGAAGAGATCCCTTTTCCTGCACTGGTGGAAGCGCTCATTATGGAAATCGCCTTTGAAGCACTGCGTGAGGCTGGCGTCCGATTGCCGAAGCAGGTCGGATCGGCGGTCAGTATCGTGGGAGCCTTAATTATTGGGCAAGCGGCGACGAGTGCCGGAATTGTGTCAGCCCCCATGATTATCATTGTTGCGATTACCGGTATCGCTTCTTTTATGATTCCCCGTTATGCTGCCAGCATCGCAACCCGATTACTGCGTTTTCCTATGATGTTTCTGGCGGGAACGCTGGGACTTACAGGTGTTATGTTGGGAGTCATCCTGGTTGTTATTCATCTGAGTAGTCTTCGTTCATTCGGAACACCTTATCTGTCACCTATTGCCCCTACAATGAGCAAGGAACTCAAGGATGTATGGTGGCGACCAGCACCAAGAAACAAACCGGACTAGAACAAGCCATACTCAAGCAATCAAGGGAGCGGGATTACACATGTTAACGGACAAAGGAAAAATATCGGAGACACAATTGGCATTCTTGATCTTTCCTGCCATTCTAGCGACCGCAATATTGTCTGTCCCGGGTATTACCATGCATTATGCGGGCCATGACATGTGGCTCTCTCCGATTATGGGCTCCATCGTTGGTTTTGCAGCGGTAGGGGTCTCTATTGGACTGGATCGCCTGTACCCTGGAAAAACGCTCATTCAATCGAGTGTATCGATTGCGGGTCGTATTCCTGGGAAATTAATTGGATTAGTATATATCATCTTCTTGCCCCATTTGACAGGCTTGATTATACGGACGTACGGAGAATTTATTGTTAACAATGCACTTCCGAGAACCCCCCTATTTGTTGTAATGGGGACTATGGTTGCGGTGTGTGCGCTTAATGTCAGACTGGGAATCGAAGTGGTTGGACGCACCTCCCAAATCTTTGTGACCCTCCTTATCGTGTTGCTTAGCCTGATCTTCATTCTCTTGATCGGGGAACTGAATCCAGCAGAATTATTCCCTTTCATGGAGAACGGACTGCTACCCAGTATTAAAGGGGCTCTTGCACCAGCTGCGTGGTTTAGTGAATACATCGTAATCGCCTTCTTTCTCCCCTATGTCAATCGTAGAAAACACACAACACGAGTTATGTTGGGTTCCCTTTTAATAACGACAACCGCAATGACGGTAATCAATCTGTTTTGTCTGTTTTTAATTGGAGATCTGACGGATAGCTTTGTATATCCGGTTATGATTGCCGCAAGATACATAACCATTGCAGATTTTCTGCAACATATTGAATCCCTGATTATTGCCGTTTGGATTTTTGGAATCTTCGTCAAAATTTCTGTTTTTCTTTATATTTTTGCAACATCCACAGCCGAATGGTTTGGTTTGAAGGATTACAAATCCGTCGTTGTCCCCCTTTCGTTTCTGTGTATGGTTTATGCCTACTGGGTTGTGTCCGGTGGATCGGGTGCTTCCAGTCTGGTTGGCCCTTCAGCTAACTTGTATACGATCAGCATTTTATTAATCCTTCCGGCTATGATCTACGGTGTCGCATGGCTGAAAAAAGGGTGGACACATTTCAGAAAGAATTGAGCGAACACCTGATTGATGGGGGGAGGAGCACTTGCGAATATATAGAGTACTGCTAATGCCAATATTGTGTTGTGTGCTTTTGAGTGGATGCTGGGATCGCATTGAAATTAACGATTTGGCTATTGTGCTGGCTACAGGTATAGATTACGAAGATGGCAAAGTACAACTGACTTCACAGATTTTCATCCCGCGAAAGGCGAGTGCAGGGGATAGCAGTGGGAGTGGGGGCAGCCCAAGCGGAGTTACGATGATTCGTACGGCGGATGGACGTACGATCGCGGAGGCATTGAATCGGTTGCAACGTAAAGTTCCCCGGAATATGTTTTGGGGCCACTGCGAAGTCATCATCATTAGTGAACAAGCCGGCAAGCGGGGGATTCGTGAGTACATCGATTTCTTTTTGCGTTATCCTCAGTTCAGGGAGCATGCCTATGTCTTTTCCAGCGAAAAGGCGGCGAAAGATATCCTTGCCTTACTTGATCCACTGGAGCGAAGTTCTGCAGAGTCGTTGCGAGAAATGGCCAATATGAAGCTGGGTACACGGATTACCGCTCTAGAACTAGGTAAATCGATTGAAGGTCCTGGTAGCTCTGTCATCTTGTCTCGCATGTTAATCTTACCCCCGGAGCCCGATCAGGATAAACTGACAACCACGCCGTATGTAAAAGGTTTGAGCTTGTATAAGGAGGATCACTACGTCAAGACGGTCAAAGAACCATTAAGTGTAGGTGTATTATTACTTGCAAAAGAACTGAACAACATTATTATGCCTGTTGAATTTAAGCCTTTAAAAGGTTCTTTTTCGATCCAGCCCCTTGAAATTCAAACTGTCTTGAAACCTCGGATTGTAAACCAACAGTGGAGTATGAAGGTCGACATCCAAACCAGGGGAGAAGTGGTGTTAAATACGACGGAGGCCGATCTGACTGATCCTGCTGTGATAACTAAATTGGAACAGGAGTGGTCGGCTAAGCTCACTTCATTGGCACATGATGCTTTAGTCATGTCCCAGAAGGAGCTACGCACTGACTTTTTCAAATTCGCCGTTGAATTTCGCAGATACTATCCGAATCAATGGAAGAAGCAGGAGAAGAATTGGGAAACCATCTATCCTGAATTGGACGTGGAAGTCAAAGTGGAAGCCCATGTAGTACGTACTGGAAAATCAACAGGACCACAGGGGATACCGGATGAGGACGAAAGTTGAACAGAGACCGCTGCTGTTAAGTCCTGTGAAATGAGGTGATTATATGAAACTAGGCTCAATCCTTGGAATTCTGATGCTGGCGGCTGCGATAATATATGGGGAGTGGAAGGGTAGCAAAGAAAAGCGAGCCAGAATAGTGAGTGCAGGAATTACTGCAGTGGCGGCAGTAATTGGGATCATTCTTCTCTTTCAGCCCCGTTTGCCTGGTCCTACCCAGGTTATGAAACTTGTATTTGGAAGTGTGGATAAAATTATGAAGTAAGATGATGGGGAAAAAGAAGGGCCACGTCTCTGCGTACCTGAGCTGTGGTCCTTCTTTTACTTCAAGTGAGCTGCATCCACTCAAAGATGTCTATTCTTTGATCACAGAAGCGTTAACGGCATCTTCCATCTTGGTATTGTAGGAACGGAACAGACCCAGACGCCAGAACGCGGCACCTTTGAGGTCATAACGTTTGGCAAGACCGAGCTTGTCATCTACAGAGGAGGGTGTTTCACTGCTTAGGCTGATACCGAGCAGAAGCTTGTTCTTCGGGACACCGGCCTGTATGGCTAATTGAATCGCCTGATCTACAAGACTATTGGGCTCAGGTACCTGAGATTTGGTGCCAACCGGATTATACTGATAGGCCATAATAATAAGATCATCTGCAATAGAGGCAAGTGTCTTGTAATCATAACCTTTATAAGCACTATTTAGCGGAGGTACCGCTAGAGATAAAGCTGTGTCTTGGGGCAAGGAAATCTTTAGTTGCTTCACATACGCATTGAGTAACTTCTGTTGTTCTATCGCATCCAGTTTAAAACCAAGTCCTTCAAAATCCAGAACAACTCCGCCAAAACCATGTTCTTCGATAGCAGCAGTTATACCTTCAATTGATTTCTGGCGCAGGCTGCTGTCACTCAACACTTTGGTCAGTTCACCGTTTCCATCCAAGGCATATACCATGAGTTGCGGTTGGATTCGCTGATCTGCTGCGTCAGCAACGATGGACTGCGGCGTAATATCACCCGCAGCAGCAGGAAGACGGTACTCTTCCCCCTGAAGTGTAAACTGCCCTTCGCGATCAATGCGGCTCCAGCCAAATGCGACAGAATTCATGGAAGTAATAAGATCCTTTTCTTGAAAGGATTGCAATGCATAGAAGGCTCTCAGGTGCATCTCGCGTTGTGGGGAGACGAGGGAGACCGTTTTGGTTGCCTGATTCCAGCTTACTTGTACACCGAATTGGTTACTGAATGAACTTAGTGGAATGAGTACGCGTCCCTCCCGCTGAACAGGTGGAGCTGGGAGTGTAACTTTCTTCCCATTTACGGTGGCTGTGGTGCTACCCACTGTTAATACTACTGCGGTGGTTTGACCTTTTACGGCGTTCGTTGCTTTCACAGTCTGCGTTTTGCTGTTCCACGTTATATCGATACCAAGAGCCTCTCCAACCGTCCGAAATGGTACATAAGTGACACCATGTTCAATTCGTGGAGCTGCATCAAATTTTAATGGAACATCATCCAATTGAACTGAGATAGCCGGGGCAGCATAGGATTCACCGATATTCGGGGTACTTCCAAGCACAGAGAGAGCGAGTACAGTACCCGCGGCGATTCTTCCTGCATTTTTAATACGCATCGTTTGTTTCCTCCTACTTCGTAGATAATAATAGAATCATGTTTTATAACAAAATCTAGTAATCTAGCATATGTAGCATAACAAAATTTTCATATCGTTCCAATATAAGAGTCTGATCACTCTGATGAGGTATGAGCCGTGTTAAATAATAGGTCTATTTAAATGTGTTGATGTTAATCGTAAAATAACCCCATACTCTAATCTTATGAAAACCGATTAGAGGTATGGGGTTATACGTATTTTTTAATCTGAAACGACATACCCGTCGAAACTCTCGGGTCCCACCCGTGTAGTCCCGAGCAGATTTGTGCTTATAAATGCGGTGTACGTTAATTGGGGCATGAGCGGTGGGTTAAAGTCAGTAGCACTGAAGACAATCACTTCGGGGTTAAGCAGACCACTTAGACCATATGTGTGGTCTCTGGAGTATACGATTGGACTGGTTGCCATTGTTCCTCTTACAACCGTAATTCTCACAATAAAAAGTGCACGTGGCAATTGCACCGTGATGGTTCCTTTTAATGAAACTCTTAGATTGGTTCCGGCTCCAGCGGTTATGAGACCAATCTGGCCGAATAATTGGGGAGTTAAAATCACTGGAATCGGTATGGAGATGGAATTAAACAAGGCGGCATTCTGGGATGTCCGTGCATCTAGAAATTGCGTCAATGAATATACCTCCTATCTTACTCAGATAGAATAATATATTCATTATTCAGATATTCGTATGGACGGTGGGTGCAGTGCTGGAAATATTAAAGACAAACTGACTGCCCAAATGACTGGAATCTCTAAGCCATACAACGCCACCCATTAATTCTGCGAGTTGTTTACAGATGGACAGGCCCAGCCCCGCGCCGCCATACTTTCCTGAATTACGATGAATCTGGGAGTAAGATTTGAACAAGAGATTCTGGCGATCCTGCGGGATGCCGATGCCCGTATCCGTTATTTCGTAGGACGCATGGAGAGTACCTTTGGTATCAGCAGTTACCTGAGTAGAGATACATACTGCACCATTCTCCGTAAATTTAAGCGCATTCCCAACAAGATTAATGAGAATCTGACGAACTTTGTGTTGATCGCCCATAAACATCACATGACCATTAATATTGTATTCTGCGTACAAACAAACTCCTTTTTTCAGTGCTTCAGAAGAGAATAATTGTATTACATGATCAACTGTTTCAGTAATACTATAGGGCTTGATCTCCAGAGAGATCGCACCAGCTTCTGCTTTGGAATATTCCAGAATTTGATCCATCATCGATAGAAGGCTGGCGCCACTTGACTCAATGACATTAACATATAACGATTGATCCTCACTCAGTCTGGTTGATTGCAACAGATTGGCCATGGCAAGAACACCATTCATTGGCGTCCGGATTTCGTGGCTGAGAACGGCCAGCAAATTTTTCTTTTCTTCAAGTACTTTTGCAGCGGTCTCTTCCGCATGTTTTAACTGTCGCAGCGTGGTTTCCATCTCAAGAAGACTTGTGAAAAATGAAGATAAGGAGAGAAGCAGATCCACGTCTTTTTGTTGATAGCAGTAGAAATCCTGATCAAATGAGCAAAGGGAGCCGTAAATTTCTCCGTTTTCATTGTATATAGGCACACCGACAAATGAACAACCGCCCACGAATTTTGTAGCGTCCATATGTTTGGTTAACGGGTGAGTCAGATTATTATTAATCACTAACGGGCCTTGGGTATGTTCTGTCACAAGTGCACAGTATGACTCAGCGTTAGCAACGACTAGCCCCTCACCAAGGATCAGTTTGTCGCGATTATATACGTTCAGAACTTTGGTGGACAGATGATCCAACTGAGCGATACAAAACGTATTTGCAGGAATTAATCTGCTTGCCGTGTCCATGACATTAGCAGCCGAATCATATAATTTATGTGAGACTATGGATAGTACATCAATGAATTCTGTTTTCAACATATTGATTTGAGTCCTCCTGATTGTAGAAATTCGTTGTGCACTGTATTCAGTATATATGAATTCGAAGAATAGGGCATGTATGGTTTTGACAGTGGAAGACGGAAATGAGAAAATATAATGCTGTGGAACATGTATATATTAATCAAGTTTTGGAGGCAAATCAATGAATCAGCGTTTTCGAATTACCCGATCCATGCAAGAAAGCAATGCGGAACAATCCATCTCGCTGGAAGAGTGCAAACTATACTTCGAATCCCAACCCGATTTTACCTACTCACCGGTTCTTAACATAGTCGGAGCGGAGAGCACCATGACCATCGATGGGGACTTTTTTATGTGGGACCATGAGGGAACACAGATTGCTTTTCGTTTGTACATGGGGGATCTATATGTAGCTATTTCTAACGAAGCTATTGTCCCCAAAATGATTGAAATTGCAACAGATCTGCATGCAGATATTGTAGAAGGATAAACGAAGCAGAGAACTAGAGTTTGATAACATGTAATGATTTTAGTTGTGTTACACTTTGGATAATCCTGTAAAAATGAGACTAAAGGTTCATTTATATTCCATATGTTAGCTTGTAATATATGGAATATAAATCATTTTACAGGAGAGTGAATCCAGTGAAGAAGACTAAATTAATACTTGTTGTATTCATGAGTATGATCCTTGCCTTATCGGTACCTGGGATAGGTTCGAGTTCAAAGGCTTCTGCAGCTACGGCACGAACACCCATTGTACTGGTACATGGATTGACCGGTTCGGATAGCAATTTTACAGCAATTGAGAGTTATTTGCGCAGCCAAGGGTGGACGAGAGATGAACTATTTGCGATTGACCTCCCTAGTAAACAAGGAAACCAGCTATTGAACTCCGCAGCAATTAGTCGATTCGTAGATGATGTTCTAAACCAAACGGGTCACACGAAAGTGAATATTATAGCTCATAGCATGGGGGGAGCTAATAGCCTCTATTACATACTTAACCGCGGAGGTGCTCCCAAAGTGGATAAATTGATAACCCTTGGCGGGGCTAATCGATTGACCACAACAACAGCTCCGAGTGGAATAAAGGTGACTTCGATCTATTCCACCAGTGACACGATTGTGTCACCGGCACTTTCCCGTTTGAACGGAGCAAATAACATTTCCGTTTCCCTTGTATCCCATATCGGTCTGCTGTTTAACTCTCGGGTGAACGCCCTGATCAAAACTGCGTTGAACGAGTAGCTGAACATACAAAATGTGCATTCTTTCATACTATATTAAATGATTGACTTGAACACGACTGACCACTTAGGGCAGTCGTGTTTTCGTATTACCCGGAACTTTAATGCAATCTTGTTCCCAGCGTTCCACTCGAACTCCACGATCATCCGATATATGTAAATAAAAACAATATAATACCAGAGGAACTATAGGCAAAATTGCTGTAAACTGTCAGAGGCAACAGCCTATCATCTGACATCACGAGGAGACAGCAAGAAAATGATGAAACGCACACTTGTTTTACTGATAACCGTTATATTTGGTCTATCATGTACACCTGTAAAAGGGTACGCTGAAGAAGATTCTTTTGATTTTAATGCCACATTCCAAGGGGCGGTCATTCTCTCGCTTGGCAGCCCAAACGCAGTCGTAGATAATACGGACATGTTGATTGACCAAACCAATTTTAATATCGTTCCTCTGGTTAAAAATAACCGTACACTGCTGCCTCTTCGTTTCATAAGCGAGAGTCTGGGAGCACAAGTGGCTTGGGATTCGAAAACGTCCACAGCTACCATTAAAGCCTCAGGTAAATCCATCAAAGTAACATTAGGCAGCAGCAAGATGTTCATTAACGGTAAATCTATCGCATTGGACGCTCCGGCACAATACAAGGAAGGCAGAGTGTTCGTCCCGTTAAGAGCCGTAAGCGAAGCGTTTGCTAAAAAGGTGTTTTTTGACCGAGGCATTATCGTCGTAAGTAATAACAGTATTCTTAATGCAAAACGGGATAGGGAAATCGTTGATTACTTGAAGTTTGTACTTGCTCCTTATTCGAAAGATCCATACACGGGTAAAACGTTGTCCACCGAACAAGTTGCCCTTCTGGAACAAAGTGTAGTCATGCTGGAGTCGTATGACAAGGATGATAACTATCTCGGATTCGGCAGTGCCATATCGATCGGATATGGATTATTTTTAACCAATTATCACGTTATTGCTGATTCCAGCAGTTATATGATCCAGACAAGTCAGGATCAATATTATGAAGTACAAGGCGTCGTTGCAGCGGATGAGAATCTCGATTTGGCCATAGTCAAAACATCCATGCGTACGAATATTCCTCCACTTCATGTAGGACTAACGACTAAAATAACTACAGGGCAACCAGTAGTAGCCATAGGTAATCCGGAAGGACTTCAAAACACGATTTCGACAGGGATTATTAGCGGTATTCGAAACTACGACGGTGAGAGGCTAATACAGACTACGGCTCCCATAACCAACGGCAGTTCCGGAGGACCATTACTTAATATGAAAGGTGAAGTCATTGGAGTAAATACAATGGGGATAGAAAAAGGGGATTTGAACTTTGCTATTCCCATTGATTATGCATCCCGTTGGATCAAGAAATACACGGCATTATCCTTTTCGTCTATTCCTGTGCTTAGCCAAGATCAATTCAGGGAAACAACAGTGACGGAACAAGATCCAACTGTAGAACAGCCATCAACGGTTAGCCAGAATGTTCATCTTATGGGGCGAACGGTTCGTGAAGCCACTTTAGATCCGGCTCAATCCGTTATTTTTGCAATTGATGAAAACCAATCGACTATTTTTGCTTATCGGTACGCTGACAATAAGGTTCTGGTAGAGTCCACTGCGTTCAGTACTCCTCCAAGAAAGCTGTTGTATGCAAATGGTGAGATTTATGTCATCTTCAGCAATGCTGATTACAGTTCATACCGCTTTGAAGAGCAGCAGGGAGGACAGATCGTTGTACTTGAAGCAGACACGCTTAAAATCAAAGATCAGTGGGATACCCGTATCGATCCATATGAAATTGAGGTAGATCAATCCGGTCATGTCTACGTTAATTCGGGCTCCGGGCAATGGACCTCTATCATTAGTTATGACCGGACGACAGAGAAGGAGGTCTCCAGTGCAACCATACGACAAGGAAGTCACATGGTCATGCATCCAGCGGAAGATCGGATCTATGCTGTTGACTCCGACGCTTCTCCGAGAGATATTGAGATGTTTCGGTTAATGGATGGCAAGTTTACTGGTAACCAGGATTCTCCATATCACGGTGATTACAAGTTCTCAACGGTTATTGGCATTACACCTGATGGAAAGTATGTATTAAACGGAGCCGGTACGGTCCTGTCCGCTACCAATAACTCTGCAAGTAATATGCAATATGTGACTGCAATTGATCCGTTTGACTATGTAGCTGTACATTCAGCGCATAAGGAAACCTTTTTCACAGGAAAAGATCGCATGATTAAACAGTATGATACTGAATCACTTAAAGTGACGGATACACTAACGACCACAGGAACGATTCTAAAGCTGTTCATGTCGGATAAACAACTGATTGCCATCACCAAAATAACCTTACCTGGCAATCCTCTGCCGCAATATGCGGTTGAAACGGTTAAAGATTTCTAGAAATCAGAATGAAAAATGGAACAAGCTAAAGGAGTCTGTATGTATGCAATCTCAACCGAATGATCGAGTTAAAGTTCATCCAGGCTTTTGGGCTGGTTTACATCAATTGGGGATTGGTGCTGACGACGTCGCTCACGCTGCACAACTATCTCTTGAGACAATAAATAAACCGGTAGTAACCCAATCTCAGTACTTTGCAATCTGGCAGGCCTACTCTGATCTCATTGGGGACACTGCCGAGGGCATCGTCCAACTTGCAACCGGATATGAGATATCGAAGTATCCTCCGCCTGTTCTGGCGATGTACCATGCTCGTGATTATCGTGATGCGTTGAATCGAATGGTCCGTTATAAGCAAATGTGTCCTCCCGAGAGTTTGCAGATTACCGAAGCAGGGGAGGAATGTATCATTGAACTCGAATGGTTACAAAAGGAACTACCAGGTCCGCCATTACTGGTCGGTATTACGCTGGCATTTCTGCTCGAACTTGGACGGAGGGGCACAGGCCAGCCTTTGACTGCCAAAAGGGTTGAGTTCTCCCAACCGATGGGTAACGTAGATACCCTTAAGGCTTACTTCGGATGCCGAGTCCATACAAATTCTAACTATAATCGGCTGACGCTAGAGCTTAAAGATCTGAGCCTTCCATTTCGCTCGTATAACGAGGAGTTACTGGAGATTCTGACCCCGGCTCTGGATCGGTCGCTGGACGAACAGAAGAGCAGTCATTCCGTTACTGAAGCGGTTAAATGGATCATGAAACGCAGCCTCACAGGAAAGCGCCCTGACATGCAGACGGTCGCCAAAGAGCTTCGTATGAGTGATCGTACCTTGCAGCGGCGACTGACGGAAGAGAACACAAACTTCAAACAATTATTAACCGAAGCCAGACGTGAGCAGGCCCGGGAGTACCTGGCAGATCCATCGCTCGATATTAAAGAGGTAGCATTCCTGGTTGGGTATGAAGACCAGAATTCATTCTATCGTGCGTTCCGGACCTGGGAGGGGGATACCCCATCGAATTGGCGTGTCAGGCAATAACTCTGGCGCAGGGTGCTAGTTACTAAGGCTTTCAGACTGCGTACTATTATAGCTATCCGCTATCGGATAGTTATAATCAAGAAGGAGAAATGCAGGATGGATATGGGACTAAAAGAGAAAACAGCCTTAGTTACAGGATCAACAAAAGGAATCGGTAAAGCAATTGCCCTGGAACTCGCCAGAGAAGGTGTTCATGTGTTGATTAATGGACGCAATGAGGTAGAGGTGGAACGAACAGTTCGTGAAATCAAGGCCAATTTTCCGGAAACTTCTCCCCAAAAGGCAACAGCTGATCTTGTGAATCTGGAGCAAAGACAAGCTTTATTCGAGAAATTTCCCGAAGTGGATATATTAATCAATAGTATGGGCATATATGAAATCATGCGTTATGAAGACGTGAACGATGAAGTGTGGGAAAAATACTTCCGTACCAATGTTCTCGCGGCCAATAGCTTGTCCCAATTTTATTTACCTAAAATGATGAAGAACAATGACGGTCGTATTATTTTCATAGCAAGTGAAGAAGCTCTTATGCCCTCAGGCCAGATGCCCCAGTATTGCATGACCAAGTCAATGTTGCTGTCATTATCCAAAAGTTTGTCCAAACTGACAGCAGGGACCGACGTTACAATCAATACGATTCTGCCAGGACCGACGCTGTCCGAAAATGTACGTGAAATCATTGAGGGCATATACCCTGTTGAGACGATGACTTTTGAGGAAAAAGAGAAGGACTTTATGAAGAACAATCTGCCTCAGTCTGAATTACAGCGATTCATCAAGCCAATTGAAATAGGCAGGCTCGCAGCTTTTGTATGCAGCCCGTATGCATCAGCCTTTAGAGGTTCTCCCATCCGAATGGACGGTGGCATGGTTCCAACCATATTTTAAAATTGTTGGGGATACAGCATATGTATCCTCCTCTACAAGTCGCCAGTATTGGCGACTTTTTTATGTATAAGATCTATGCGAGGAGCATAAATCGAGTTTATAATACTGGTATGATTTATCGAAAACGGTTTCTGTTATTTGGAAGCGATTACTTGTATCCATTAGATGAACTTAAAAGGGGATTATATCATGATAGCTGCACTGACTCTGGAAGGTGTCTGGAAACTTCAACTTGATGAACATAAGACGGAACGTGGTCTGAATTTTTCAGACGTTATTACATTGCCCAATACCACATCTCATGCGCGCAAGGGCAAGAAAAACGAACATGTGTTAATCGGTGCACTGACTGATGAGTATTTATTTGAGGGTCATGCCTGGTTTTCACGAGAGATTGAAATTCCCGAACACTTGGCAGGCAAACGTTGCTTTTTACATCTGGAACGAACTCGAGTAACTACAATCTGGATCGATGGGGTGGAATGGGGAACGCAAAACAGTTTGAACACACCTCACCTTTACGAGATAGAGGCAGGGTTAACCGCCGGGACTCACACCATTACCATTCGAGTAGATAATACCGATTATCCAACCAAAGGTGGGCACCTTACATCCGAAGACACGCAGACGAATTGGAACGGGATCACCGGGAAGATGGAACTTCAGTTTTTTGAGCGTGTTTATCTGGATAATGTTCAAGTTTATCCGGTTCTGAAGACTCGATCTTTCGATATTAAGGCAGCGCTTGTAGGTGATCTGCAGGGAGTGCAAATCGTGGTATCGGCTGTTGCTGTAAGTGCAGATCCGGTTCATACGACAGGGGAGCAGATCTTCATCCCCGATTCTCAGGAGATTCAACTGACGTACAAGATTGGTGAAGATGCCATGTTATGGAGTGATGATGAGCCTAATCTGTACCAACTTCACATTCATCTGCAAGACCAGAACGGGGAAGTGCTGGATTCCACAGAAGTATGGACGGGATTACGGGAATTCCGGGCTGCTGGAGACAAATTCACCATTAATGGTCGCAAAACGTTTCTTCGAGGCAAACATGACGGGTTGATCTTTCCGCTCACGGGATACGCGCCAACAGATGTGGATGAATGGGTTCGTATTCTCGCTATCTCCAAGTCCTACGGCATCAATCACTACCGTTTTCATACCTGTTGTCCTCCGGAGGCTGCTTTTATTGCAGCGGATCTGCTCGGCATCTACATGGAGCCTGAGCTTCCGTTCTGGGGAACGATTACGGATGAATCTTCGGATGGGCATAATCAAGACGAGCAAGATTACTTGATCAGCGAGGGGTTTGCAATGCTGCGAGCTTTTGGTAATCATCCTTCGTTTGTCATGATGTCCATGGGGAATGAACTATGGGGAAGCAAGGACAGACTAAATTCCATTTTGAAGGCATACAAAGCATATGATCCTCGTCATCTATACACCGAAGGTTCCAATAACTTTCAGTTTGTGCCGGACATTCTGGAGGAAAGTGAATTCTTCTGCGGGGTACGGTTCTCCAAAGAGCGTCTGTTCAGAGGTTCGTATGCAATGTGTGATGCTCCGCTTGGTCACGTGCAGACCGACTTGCCAAATACGTTGAAAGATTACGATTCGAACATTGTACCTGAGCAAGGCAGCGATGCTGACCCTTCTGGTCAAATGGGGGACAAAGAGATTCAGATTCAGTATGGGACAGGCTCGAAAACGGTGCAGGCCGAAGCCGGAATTAATCAACTCGTCTCACATGTACCGATCATCTCGCATGAAATTGGACAGTACGCCACGTTTCCCAATTTCGAGGAGATCAACAAGTATACGGGCTCTATCAAAGCAAAGAACTTCGAAGTGTTTCGTGAGCGTCTGGAAGCCAAAGGACTGGGCCATCTGGCAGCAGCCTATTTCAGAGCTTCTGGTAAACTCGCAGTTGCCTGTTACAAGGAAGAACTGGAAGCGGCTTTTCGTTCGAATCAATTAGCCGGATTCCAGCTGCTGGATCTCCAGGATTTCAGTGGTCAGGGAACAGCGCTGGTAGGTGTACTGGACGCATTCATGGATTCCAAGGGCATGATCACACCTGAGGAGTGGAGAACATTCTGTTCCGATGCAGTGCTGCTCGCGAGATTCCCCAAATATAATTATCAAGCTGGTGAATTGTTCGAAGCACGCATTGAACTAAGTTACTTCCGCAGACAAGTGTTGGATGGATTCCAATTGAAATGGGTACTTCAAAGCAAGGAGATCGAAGGGAGTATTCTTGTGGAAGGTGAAGTTAATCTGCCAGCGTTCCATGGAGAACATTATGTGAATATCACGGATATCAGTATTCAGATTCCTGAAGTCTCCAATATGACCCAAGTGGAACTGAGGCTGTCTGTTCCAGGTACAGATATTCGCAAGTCTTACGACCTGTGGATGTACCCGAGTCAACAGGAAGTGGACATGAGCCGTTTGAATCTCTTTACCGAGCTATCGGACCAAGCGTTGGTGCTGCTTGAGCGGGGCGAGGATATTTTACTTTTCCCGTATCCCAATCAGATTCAACACGCGATCCAAGGTTTCTATAGCACCGATTTTTGGTCTTACCCTATGTTCCGATCGATATCGGAGAATATGAAAAGAGAAGTACCTGTGGGCACAATGGGCTTGTTCATTCAACAGGACCATCCGGCCTTTCAACATTTTGTCACAGAGGAATACTCGACGTATCCGTGGTGGAGCATCGTTTCCGAGTCGTCATCGATCATCTTGGATGAGCTGAAGAAAGATCTGAAACCAATCGTGCAGACCATTGATAATTTTGAACGGAACCATAAACTTGGACTATTGATGGAGTGTCGGGTACTGAATGGGAGAGTGTTGATGGGTGCTCTTAATCTGGAGAGCCTAATGACTACGTTGGAGGGAAGACAGTTGTTATACAGCTTCCAGCGTTATGTACAAAGTTCCGCTTACCAGCCAGTTGCACGTCTGGAAGTCGAGGAACTTCGTCAGCTGTTGAACTAAGATATAGGGAGAAGAAGTGCCAGGTTTTCCTTAATTATGCCAATGAGCCCCTTCCGCGAATGGAAGGGGCTATAAGACACGCGAGATTGAATCGGTTTATTCTCCCATTAAGCGTTAGATGAACCTGTACTTTTTAGAATTATATTCCAATCTTCTTCTTCAAAAAGTATGTTGTCTTTATCCTCTGTTACTCCGATCCGGACCTCAAGGATCACCATCCTGGTTTCAGCCAGGATCGAAAAGAGACTCTCCTTGGTAATCGCGAACTGATTGCCCATACTCACTTGCATGACCTTTCCGTTGACAAGCACTTGCCCACTGCCTGCAAGCACGGTCCATGCTCTACACCCAGTTTTATTCCAGTTCAACCCGATATTTTTGCCCGGTAGAACCGTTATGTTTAATGTGGTTACTGTTGTATTCTCATCTTCTAACGAACTTTCAATGACACGATAACTGCCCCAGGTTGCTTCACCATACATCGGTTTTAGTGGCAAGCTGCCCAATTGCGCTTTAATTTCATTTGAATTATTTTTATTAGCTATGAGAATGCCATCCGGACTTGCCGCAGCGATAATACCTGGGACATCAATGACTTGGATGGGGTAGGGAAGCTCGTTAATAATATAGGAATCGGAGGAAGATCCCGAGATTCCACCATGTCCGAATACATGGGAATCTAACTGTGCGCACAGCGTATCCCAGCTTCCAATATCCTGCCATACTCCCTTATATGGCAGGACCACGGCCCGCTGCGCCTTTTCTGCAACTTGCTTGTCAAAACTGCGTTCAGGCAACGCTTCATACAGGGACAACAATTGATCATAATGAACCGGAAGCCCCATTTTTTTAATATGGGATATCATAAACGCGACGGTGAACGCGTATACACCGCAGTTCCATAGTGCCCCGCGTTGTAGCAGAGTTTCAGCAATAGTGGCTTCGGGTTTTTCTATAAATTGTGTTATGTGCGAATAAGCATTACATTCTTCCTCACCCGGCAGGATGTATCCATACTGTTCTGAAGCATGTGTAGGCCTTGTCCCAATTAAAGCGATATCGGCTTGAGACTGTTTCAATATGTCCGGCAGTAATTGAAAGCTGCTGAAAAAATCCTCACCTGCGAACACATCGGCAGGCGCGATACAGATCACATCGTCATTTTTAGCCATTCGAAAGGATTGCAGATATAACGTCGCTAAGGCTGCTGCAGTAAAGGTACCTCGCTTATAAGGTTCCCCGATGACTGGTATTTTGCCTTGAGTATGTCGAGCTGTAATATTAGCCTGATCCTGATGTGAAATAATGAGCGTTGAATCCGTTAGGCATGAACTGTCAAGCTGGCGGCATACTCTGCTGATCATGGATTCCCTACCTCCGTCGGGTGATGGAAGTATATCTACGAACAGCTTGGAGCGAAGCTCATTGGATATTGGCCAGAGCCTTTTGCCAGAGCCGCCGCACAGCAGTACGATATGCATGGGCTTCCTCCTTAAGCTCAGGGAGCTTTACTATAGATTTTCCGTTTATGAAAAGAAAGAGAACGGTATTTAAGAGCTAGATTACGGATTTGTTGCTCTTTTAACGAAGAAGCGTTCACATGCAGACCTTTATTCATGGAACTTCTAAGGACCATGCTGCCTGGGTTTCTCGTATACATAAAATTGGCATACGTTTCATACTCGGAGAAACCAAACTGCTTCTTCTTATTGATATTGGAGATGATCGCTTTGTACCATGGGAGCTTATGAACCACTTCAATTTTCTGTTTTAAGGCAGAGAGTTTCGATTTGTCGAACAGCATATAATGGGTAACAAAAGAGCGGGGACGCGGCGCTTTCATGCCTAACAACTTGCGATAGGTATTGAAATATTCCGGCTGGCTCCAGTCACGGCAGTAAAATACCGTTTTGCCTTCTACAATAAATGAATGAGGTTTAATCAGTACGGTGTCCGCATCCATAACTAGAAAGTACTTTGCCTTCACAATGGAATCTCCGTTCATTTTGAGCAGCTGCTGATATAACCAGCCTGACCGATTCCATCGGGAGGACTGGTAGTGTATCTCGTTTTTGGTTATAGGCAGGACGGATCGCTCATTAACAAAAATGCAGTTTTTACGTGAACAAAGGTTTCTGATTTTGGTGCTGACCGGAGAAACAATATATATGCTTCCAATGGGATGTTTTACATAACGGCGAATGTTATCGATGACGAGGGGAAGGGTAGCCAAGTCTTTCTCGATCGCTGGTATAAGAACATCAATCTTAGGCGCATTACTCCACTGAATTCCACGCTGGACGGACATCTTCTCAACTCCTTACACAAATCGTGATAACTTCTTCTATGGTATGTGTGCAAAAGTGGTTTGGTCAGGGCATGTGCAAATATACATTTTTACGAATAGGGGCTTTTGTTGAGGGTTCCATTATCGATAGTACATATAATGCATGCAGGATCTTGATCAAACAGCAGGCTTTGATGTGGTTGCTGAAGGGAGAGTTTACGACATGGGAGTTGATAAATTGCAGCCGTTAAGAAGCAAGTGGTTAAAAACAAAATTGATCATTAATAATGAATCTATTAAACCGTTTATCCCGGACACCCAGAAATATAACAAAACGAATCTGAAATCCATGATCAGCAAATATGGCATGGTCTATGTCAAACCCGAGAGAGGTACTTTCGGGATGGGTGTTATTAAAGCCGAGATGGACAGTCATCAACATTTTGTCTATCAGATAGAGCAAAAACGCCTGACGTTTGACAGTTTTGAATCGTTTTATAAGAGTCTGACTCGTTTGGTGCATAAAAGAAGTTATCTGATTCAGAGAGGAATCCATCTGCTTAAGCATAATAACAGACGTTTTGACATCCGAGTGATGATACAGCTAAGCCCGACCAAACATTGGGAAGCTACCGGAATCATCGGCCGACTGGGTCATCCCAAAAAAATCGTAACCAATTATCATAGTGGTGGTACACCGATGGATATTCACAAGCTGTTACAATCGCATGCATCCACAAAACGCAGGAATGAACTGATTGAGGAGATGAATGAGCTTAGCCTGCGCATAGCTCGTCATATGAAGAAAAAGTACTCGTATCTTAAGCAAATTGGTGTGGATATCGGACTGGACCACAGTCTAAAACCCTGGATTATTGAGGTGAATGTCAAACCTGACCCCTTTATATTCAATCAATTAAAGGACAAGACGATGTATCGCAAGGTAATACGATATTACCGCCATGCTGTGCCCAAAAAAACAGAATAACAGACCGGATTTTTCAAAGGAATCGGCTGGAAAAGGTTTGAAGCTCAAGAGTCGCCAATGTGGCGACTTTTTTTGTTAAACTGCGTTTTAGGGTCAGAATAATGCATTTCATCCCAATTCGACTCCAAAACCTATGCTAAAATAGTATATTGGAGAGTGAAATTCAGAGTTGATGTTGATGAAAGGCGGATGTCCCCCATGTTTAATATTGCAATCTGTGATGACGAGGAGCAGCAGCGAGAACGTGTGAAATCAATGCTGATTTCCTTATCCCTAAAAACCAATTTTGATTTTCAAATTAGCCTATTCACCTCTGGTGAACAATTGCTCTCCCACTACAGAGAGGTTGGGGATACATTTCATATTCTCATCATGGATGTAGAGATGGGCGGAATGAACGGGATTCAGACTGCCAAAGAGATCAGGAACATGAAATTTCTGGATGTACAGATTATGTTCCTGACCAGTTATCCGGAATACATGGTGGAGAGCTTTGATGTTATCACCTTTCAATATCTAATTAAGCCGATCCAGTCGCATGTTTTCGAGGAAAAGATGATTAAGCTGTGTCAATATTTTCAGGCATTGGACAAAAAGTATGTATTAATCAAATCAGACTATGATGAACTGCTGCTGAAATATGATGATATTCTCTGGATTGAGGTTGTCAAAAGTTTAACGATTAAGAACAAGTTGAATTTTGTGACACAGGAACATGTGCATGAGACCAAAGGGATACTATCCAGCTACGCTACCGGTTTGAAAGACCATGGTTTTCTGCAGATTCATCGCTCGATTATCATTAATCTGATGCATGTGCAGAAGTTTTCCGGTACCCAAGTTGTTATGTTAAATGGAACAGAATTGCCCATAGGCCGATCCAAGGTCAAGGAAGTCAAGGATGCTTATACCAAATACATGATCATGAGGATTCAATGATATGGATGTTTATATGATCTTTTCCATCATCTTTGTCACCTTGCTTATGGCGTTTCAGGCGAATTTTTATTTTGATTCTGTGCTGGGTAAGTCCAAGCGGAAGCCACAGAGAGTGTTCTATTTCATCGTGTTTTTGATGCTGGGTTATTTTTATTTGGCATTATCCTTCTCCGACATCATTTCGACAGCGATTGCCCTGTTATTGATCTTCAGTCTGGCTCAATCCTATGAAGTGGAGTTTAAAATCAAGCTTGTTTTTACCATCCTGTATGGGGTATTGATTACGATGGCGAATACGATAGCAGTATATATTCTTGGCGTTTTGGAATCTTCAGGAGACTTCATTTCATGGGAACAATTCAATGGTGAAGACCACTGGATTCTCTCCAAAGTGATGTTGGTTGGTTGCAGTATCATGTTCATTGTCATTCAAATTGTGCGTCTGGTCGCCAAGCGCAGAGGTTTTGCTGTGCATTACCGTTATTATTTGTTGTTTCTCATCGTGCCGATCATTACGATCTATCAGATCAATGTGGCCTCCATCTATAGTGAAAAAAACATATTTTACGTCTTTTCTGTACTGGGCTCGCTATTTCTCAATGTGTTCATTGTTTATGTATTCGATAATATGGTGGAAAAGGTACAGCTCACGCATGAAAATAACCAGTTACAGCGTCAGATGGACTACCAGGATGCCAACTATGAGAAGACCGTCCACAGTTTCAAGAACATCAAATCCATCATCCATGATATCAATCAGCAATTTCTGTATATTGATGAATGTATCCAACGTAACGAATTGGCGGCGGCAGGTGACCATATCAAGTCTACATTAAATACCATTGAAGGTGCGTATCAACGGGTGAATTCCGGTAATCTGGTGATTGACGCCCTTGTTACAAATACCCTGGCTATGGGGCAGGCAAATGGAATCAAAATCGACACCAAAATCCAGCTCCACTCGCAACATCTCCAGATCGATCGATATGATCTGTGTGTGGTGCTTGGTAACATGCTTGATAACGCGATTGAAGCCTCCAAGAAGGTTAGACAAGCAGAGGATCGGTATGTCCTCATTGCCATTCACTCCACGTCATCTGCACTCGTCATCCAGATTATGAATCATGTAGAGCACCCTGTCGTTGATTTGAAAAGTGAGAAGCCCAATCCGGAGTACCATGGGATCGGTCTAACCAATATATCGAGAATGTGCGAGAAATATGGTGGACATATGAGTATTGAGCATCAGCATCGGAAGTTTAACAACATGGTCGTGCTTCCGTTTCACACCGACAATCCCTGAACATACCGTTCGGGGATTGTTTTTTTCCATTCAGGGTCCGTTTGCGTTCGATCTGTCTTTTCCAGGATATGATGAATTCAATCATAAGAACATTTGAGGGAGGACATGGGATGAAGAAGTTAATTAGTCTTTTATGTACAGCGGTGCTTGTCATTACACCGATGGCAGATGTCAGCGCAGAGGCGAATACCAGTTCAACGATTGAGGCACGGGCGAAGCAGATCGCCACACAGATGGTGCAAAACTACGGTGTCACCAGTGTGCAATATGCAATCAGGGATGAAGGGAAGCTCATTTTATCAGATAGTGTGGGGATGCACGACAAGGCATCACTGAAGCCAATAGACACGGATAGCATGTATGGCATAGGTTCGGTTAGCAAAATGGTTGTTACGGCAGCCGCCATGAAGCTGGTTGATTCCGGAAAAATAGATCTGGATGAGCCGCTTACTTCGTATATTAAGGACTTTAAGATGGCAGATGCGCGATATACGCAAATCACACCGCGCATGTTGATGAATCATTCATCTGGTCTTTACGGAACACATTATGGAAACAGCATGTTGTTTGACGATAATGACACCCGCAATCATGATGAGTTATTGCTTAAACTTCAGTCCGAAAAACTGAAATCAAAGCCTGGTGCCTTTTCCGTCTACTGCAATGATGGGTTCCAGTTGCTGGAGCTTATGGTGGAACGGGTGAGTGGGTTAAGCTACAGCGAATATATCGCCGAGTACATCAGCGAGCCGTTGAAGTTGGAATCAACGAAGACACCCTTGGATTCCTTTGACAGAACGCAGTTATCCGAAACCTATTGGCCTACACTTGAGATGACGATGCCTACCGAGAATGCCAATATTATCGGTACAGGCGGGGTGTACTCCACCGCAGAGGAGCTGAGTCAATTCGGAGAGGTTTTAATGGGTAACAGACCGGATATTCTGTCCGAATCTGCTGTGAAGGCCATGCAATCTCATGAATATCGTAAGGGCATATGGGTATCTGATGAGCAAAATACGATCAATTATGGTTTGGGGTGGGATGCGGTTGACCTTGCACCTTTTAGCGATTATGGGATTACTGCACTTGCCAAAGGCGGAGATACCATGTTGTACCATGCCGTGTTAATCACCATACCCGAACATGATATTTCAATGGCAGTTCTATCATCTGGCGGATCTTCCGTCTACAATCAGATGTTTGCCAGCAAAGTGCTGCTGGACGTTCTGGAGGATCAGGGCATCATCGACGATGTTCAGCCTGATCAGACATTCTTACCACCTGTCAAAGTGAAGATGCCAACGGAGTTGAATACGTACTCAGGTCTGTATGGTACGGTAGGAGAGACACTGGACATAAGTATCAAGGATGGCGAGTTCAAATTGCCTGCCTTGTTGGGTGGAATTATCCCGGAGCAGAACTATGTGTACACAGGGGATGAACATTTTACAAGTACAGATGGCAGCGTGAAAGCTAGCTTTGTGAAGGAACGTAATGACAAGGTGTATGTTAAAGTTCAGGGCATGATAACGTTACCCGGCATAGGCCAGACGGTGATGAATACGTATGATTATCAAAAACTGGAGCATAACGCACTGGACGCAGCAACCAAAGAGAAATGGGCAGTACGTAATGGCTCGAAATATTACGCTCTGGATGAGAAAATAACATCGATCTTTTACCTGCTTCCATCGATGCTGATCAAGAATCTATCCGTTGATGTCAAAAATGGTTACGCTAATGGTACGCAAATCAAGGATACGAACAACGCAGAGAATGTCGCCCAGATTCCTGTGATGAACGGAAGAGATGCGTTTGATCTGCAATTTTACACGAAGAATGGCGCCGAGATTTTGCTCCAGGATGGGCAGGAATACATTGCAGAGGATGCAATAACTCCAATCTTTGGTGGGAAAAAAGGAATAACGACTATCCCGGCAAACGCTCAAGCCCGGTGGTATGCCATCGACGCCCGATCGGCGAACAAATCCATCACAGTGGATTCTCCGAAGACTGGAGGTTACGCAGTATATAATGATAAAGGGGAAATGGTTGACTTCTCTGTAGCAACCAATCAGGAATCAACGAAGCTCCCGAAAAGTGGTTTTATCGTTTTTGGTGGGGACGCCGGTGATGTATTTCAGATTGAATTAAAGTAAAGAAGGGACACTGTTACGAAGTCTCGTTCGCAACTGTCCCATAAATAAAGTAGTATTCAGGAAGTCGCCTTATGGCGGCTTTTTTGATTTTTTATTAGAATAATTTAACAATTTGGTAACTATTCGGCCTCACTGCTCGTTATATTTATGTAGTTATAGATCAGGCTCATCTTTAACAGGAGGAATTATTATCTATGAGTAACAGACATAAACGTCAAACAACGAAACAATGGAAAAGAAGAGCAGGCAGACCCGTCGTTGCTGGTCTTACTGCCGGAATATTGATGGTTCAAGGTGTCATCGGCGTGTTGCCATCTCAGGCACATGCTGAAGCATCGGATGTATCCATCCGTAACTGGTATTCCTATCAGCGAATCACTGTACCTGAACTGAAACCTTCTTGGACAGCAAAAGTAGATAACTATTTGAATATGAACGAATCGTATATCGGGGCTAATGCCATTGCAGAAGAAGGCAAAGTATTCACGTTTGCTGGATCGAAGTTGAGTGCACTTGATGCGACAACAGGTAAGCAGCTGTGGACTTATGGCAAAGACCTGAGCCCGTATATTACCTATCAAGGCGGCGTCCTCTACGGACTGACCAGTGATCATAAGCCTTATGCCTTGAATGCAAAAACAGGCAAAGCAAAATGGCAATCTGTCACATCCACCTGGATTGATACGTATCAGCGTACAGAAGTTTTGATTCCAACGGTGGATACGCTCTACGTGATTAAAGGAAGTACAACGTTTGCACTGGATATCAAGACAGGCAAACTGCGTTGGACGGCAGATGAACCATTAGGGGAAGGTCATGGTACTGAGTATCTTGAAGAATCCAATGGTGTGGTACTGAGAACTTTTTTTGTTCAAGGGGCACTCACGTCCACTCAGCTTAATGCGTATGACAAGAAAACGGGCAAGAAGTTATGGGGACATTTTGGTCAGGGGGAGGCTCTTCAGATCAAAGACGGTCTTGTATACTCAGCGGATTATTATTCTCCAATGTTGGGAGATGATGACGAGTCCTCACCTGAACGCAAATGGAAAGTCAATGCGTACAACCTGAAGACGGGTGTGTTAAAAGGAAGTCAGGAATACACCTGGAAAATCCCCGGTGATCCACCGTATGAGAATGGGTATGGCGGAATTTTTGCGAGTAAAGATAAACTATACATTTTGCAAGGGGATAACATAGCGGAGTATTCATTGAGTTCAACCAAGTCTGAACCCACGCCACTTCGAACTTTTCGTAGCCCTCATGGAGAGAATATGGTGTGGGTTGGCATTACACAGGAAAGGTTGATCTTCAAAAACGCCAACACGGGAGAACTCACAGGTGTTAAGCTGGCTAATGGTCAGGAGGTGCAGTGGCATGGTGATGCCCCCGTTTCTCAGATTGATGTTTATGGTAAAGGCATGTATCGAGCGCAGCGTAACGGCACGCTGCTTGCCCTCAACATGTTGACGGGGCAGCCTGCTTTTCGAGTATCCACTGGTGGTGACCTTCACAACATGACGTTGAGGACAAACGGAATGATCATCATCCAAGCCGAAGGCAGACTTCTTGGGGTTAAGCTGCCAGCATCGCTGAAATAATCGATTTAGAATGAAAATTTAAGGGAGAAGACCGGATCATGGCATAGCTTGCGCCTCTAATCCGGTCTTTTTTATTTTTGCGCGTAAAATACCGCAAAGTCCAAGTATTTGTACATGCAATCTGCCACACAAAACCCCGCTTCCTCCAACCACTCCAATTGATCCTCCAGCGTGGCATTGATATCCACCTTGCGTCTTTCGATCGAAGCCGAGATGGCTTCCTCAGACAGCCCGCTTTGATGAATTGCTTCTAACCAGCGCTGGCGGTAATAGGTGTCCGTATCAGGGGTTCTTCCCTGAACCTGGTCTGCGTTGATGAAACATCCACCTGGTTCTAACAGTTTATGTACAGTTTCAAACACCTTTTTCTTGTCAGCGTGGGTCAGATGGTGAATCGACAGGGAGGAAATAATCATATCGTAGGAACTGGCGAAGTCGTACTTTGAGTAATCCCCGACCACATACTGAACTTGGTTAGCATCAGCAAACCTTCGACGTGCCCCTTCGAGCATTTGATCACTGATGTCGATCAGGGTTACTCGTGCGTTGGGATACTTTTGCAGGACCAATCCGGAGAGAAGCCCCGTTCCTGCACCCAGATCAAGAATACGTGGGGAATCGAGCGGGCTTTCCATTAGATCCAGAGCCATTCCATAAAAATCATCAAAACAAGGGATAAGCTGCTTTCGCTGCACATCATAATCTTGGGCTACCTTATCAAACAGCTGTTTTACTGAGAATTCCATGTGCTTATCACTCCTTGAGGTTTTCTCCATAGTTTACAAAGTGACAGTCCTCAAGGGAAATACCGATTATGGATAAGTTCATAGGCTGGAACTATGGGTTCCGATTCTCTGTTATGGGGAATAACCCATTTGACTTAGAGCACACTCTAAGGTGTAGACTTGGCAACAGAAAAACTATTGCCAAGGAGATGAACAATATGACACCGAAAAATAATTTCAAAACTTTACAACATAAAATGGGCTCAGGCTTCAACCATAACAGTACAGCGCAGGATGTATTGGGAGATCTCGACTTGTCAGGACAGCTTGCTATTGTAACGGGTGGATATTCCGGTCTGGGGTTGGAGACGACACGTGCGCTTGTTAATGCGGGAGCCCAGGTAGTGGTGACTGCACGTCGTCCAGCGGTTGCTCAGGAAGCGCTCTCTGGTCTGGAAGGAGTTGAAATAGATGCACTGGACCTCGCTGATTTATCCAGCGTTTGTGCTTTTTCCGAGCGGTTTCTAGCGAGTGATCGGAACATCGACATGCTGATTCTTAATGCTGGCATCATGGCTTGTCCGGAGACACGGGTTGGACCTGGCTGGGAAGCTCAATTTGCAACAAACCATCTGGGCCACTTTGCCCTGACTAATCTGTTATGGCGAGCACTCGCAAGTCAAGGGGGAGCACGTGTTGTTTCCTTGGCATCCGCGGGACATCATTTCTCACCAATTCGATGGGATGACATCCATTTCGAGCAAGGTTATGAGAAATTCCCTGCCTATGGGCAGTCTAAAACAGCAACGATTTTATTCAGCGTTGAGCTGGATCGTCGAGGTGCAGAGCACGGAGTACGGGCTTTCTCTGTTCATCCAGGCGGAATTATGACACCACTGCAGCGTCATATGCCAAAAGAGGAAATGATTGCTCTGGGCTGGATTGATGAATCTGGACAAGTGGCCAATCCTGCGTTTAAAACCCCTGAGCAGGGGGCAGCGACGGAAGTCTGGGCAGCAACATCTCCTCAGCTTGAGGGAAAAGGCGGTGTCTATTGTGAGGATTGTGACATCAGTGAATTGGCTCCCGAGGATGGGGGTTTCTATGGGGTCAAGAAGTATGCCATCGACCCCGAGCAGGCTGTTCGTTTATGGGAGCTATCGGCCGAGCTGACTCAAACGGATATAGAACCATCCTGATCATGTAGGGATCATGTCGTTAACTTGTCCACGAAATAACGGTGATGTATGAGAAACGTCTTGCGGTATTATCCGGCCTAGATGCTGGTTCCGCGAGGCGTTTTTTTATTTCTGAAAACATAATTATAAATCGATGAAAATTTTTCATATATCTTTAAGTTGAAATTAATCATACTCTCATCTAATTCATGCTTAATAGAGGATAAGCCACGATACATCATACATAAGGAGCAACGCCTATGAAATTCAAGAAAAAACTCGGTACGGTCAGGAACCGTTTGGTAGCATCATTTTTAATCGTATTATTACTTCCGAGTCTGGTTATCGGAGGATTCGCCTATCTTACCGCCAAACAGCAAGTAGATACACAGCTAGCCAACATGGCCAACACCGACATATCACTCGTTAGCAGCATGGTCGACCAATACATACAAGCCAAACAATCAGATGTGGGTCTATTATCCGAATCCATTACATCCACGAATTCTGAAGCCTCATTAAAATCCTATACCAATAATCATTCGGAGGTCGAATCAGCTATTTTTGTTAACAGCGAGGGACAGCATGTGTATGCTTCTTCCAGTCAGAGCGAACCGGTCAACGATAAACCTCTGGAGAGCGAATACTATAAGAAGGCGGTGGCCGCGCCAGGACAGGTTGTTCTAACGGAGCCGTTCACTTCGGAACAGTCGGGTAACACGGTATTGACCTTAGCGAAAGCATCCAGTGACAGCAAGTCAGTTGTCGCCATAACCCTTGATTTAAGTGCTTTGCAAGAGACTGTAAGCCAGATCAAAATTGGAGATAATGGCTTTGTCGTCATTTTTGGCGCCAATGGCTCTATGATCGTAAATCCGCCGTGGGGAACTGAAGGTTCTCAGGGTGAGGATGCGGAGACTGGTAGTGCAATTCCGTTCAGCTCTTCTTCCGATGCAGAACAAGACAGCTCTCAAGGTGACGGAGGACCCGGGAGAACGATGTTTGAGGGGGACTCCGGTCAAATTGAGCAAAGTTCTCCTGAAGGAGAGACACGTAACCTTGTCTATATTACCAATCAGCTTACGGGTTGGAAAATTGCAGGGGATCGCTCGCCGATCGAGATCGTGCAGGCGGCCAAACCCATCTGGAACAATACATTAATGGTCATCGCCGTGTTTGCTCTGTTAGGTATAGGGATGACAATCTTGATCGTGCGATCGATCACCAAACCACTCAAAACATTGAATGATGTATCCGGGGAAGTCAGTCGGGGAGATTTAAGCCAAAGCGCAAGTATTCCTTCAAATGATGAACTCGGCCAGTTGGGGGATGCTTTCAACCTTATGGTCGGTTCCCTGAATTCCATTGTATCCGAGGTGAAGAATTCGTCTAATCAACTGGTCACTGCTTCGGAACAGTTATCCGCTAATGCGGGTCAAAGTGCTACGGCAACAGGACACATCGCTGAAACGATCGAACAGATGGCAGAAGGCGCTGACAGACAGGTTGCGCTGGTTGAAGAAAGTCTGCGTACTATTCATCATGTGGCAGAACAAATCGGTTATATCGCCAATAATGCCTCAGCGACAGCTTTAGCTACAGAACATGTTGCAGAGAAATCAAAAGAAGGTGGGCAGGCCATCAATGGCGCTGTGACACAAATGGGAACCATTCACCATTCCGTCAATCGTGTGTCGGATGGTATTAACCATCTGGTTCAGATTTCGTTGGAGATCGGGCAGATTATCAAGGTGATCTCCGATATCTCCCGTCAGACCAATTTACTGGCTTTAAACGCTAGCATTGAAGCTGCACGGGCAGGTGAGCACGGCAAAGGATTTGCTGTTGTAGCCAAAGAAGTAGGTGCACTCGCGGAGCAGGCAGCTGATTCAGCGAAGCAAGTCACCACACTAATCGGCAGCATTAACGAAGGAATCCGGCATGCGGATCAGTCGATGGTTGAGGCGATTAGTGAAGTTTCCAAAGGGATGAACGTAATGAATACGGCGGGCCAGCTCTTTGACGAGATCACTTTGTCCGTGGATACGGTGAACAACAAAGCCAGCGAAGTGTCCACAATGGCCGATGATATTGTTCAAGAAACCTCCCATGTGGTGGCGAAAATCGAGGACATTTCTCATGTCTCGCGTGAAACGGCGGAAGGGGCGCAAACAGTATCTGCGGCAACAGAGCAACAGCTGGCTTCTATGCAGGAGATTAGCTCATCTTCTTCTTATCTTGCCCGCATGGCATCACGTCTTCAGGAACTCACGGAAAAGTTCAAAATCTAAAGAGAATGCGATTAATTATAATGAAAACAACATAATTTCAAACAAAATCTCCTATTTAGCATATAATAAAGAAGGAGCATCTCATTTTCGCGATGGTGCAATCATTTCTTTATGAATTCAGGGAGAGAAAATCATGAATATTTTTGAGCATCAGATACCTTTGGAAAAAGTGAAATTCAATGAACCACTAAAAAATCACACGTTTATTAAAATAGGTGGTAATGCAGATATTCTCATCCATCCAACAACAATAGACGAAATCACTAAAATCGTGGAAATTGCCAACTTACATCAGTTACCTCTGACGGTCATTGGAAAAGGCTCCAACGTCATTATTAAAGACGGGGGTATCCGTGGAGTAACGATTTCTCTTAGCCACTTCGATCAAATTAAAGTGAGTGAGGACAGCATGATTGCGCAAAGTGGCGTTGATATCATTGATGTATCCCGACTTGCTTTGGAGCATAGCTTGACCGGTTTGGAGTTTGCTTGCGGCATTCCCGGAAGCACGGGGGGCGCACTTTACATGAATGCTGGTGCTTATGGCGGTCAGATTGCAGATGTTGTTGAACGTGCAACTGTGATCACCAAAGACGGTACAGTGTTGGAGATCCCGCGAGAAGAGATGAAGTTTGGTTATCGAAATAGTCTCTTCAAGATGGACCACTATATCATATTGGAGGCCGAGTTCGGGCTCCAAAAAGGAAACAAGGAAGATATTGCAGGCAAAATGAAGGAATTAACGTTCCTTAGAGAATCCAAGCAGCCGCTTGAGTTCCCCTCTTGTGGAAGTGTATTTAAACGACCTGAAGGACATTTTGCAGGTAAACTGATTCAGGATTGTAACTTGCAGGGCACTCGCATCGGAGGTGCAGAAATCTCCATGAAACATGCAGGTTTTATCGTAAATGTGGATCACGCTACTGCCCAGGATTATATGGATTTGATCCAATTTATTCAGAAGAAAGTCTATGATACGTTCCAGGTTGAATTGGAGACCGAAGTGATCTTCCTGGGAGAATAGTTTCGATGAATGACTTAAGAGGTCGCCGCTGGCGGCCTTTTTTTGATTGTATGACTTGGACTCAAACAAGAATCCATATGCTAATTATGGTAATATTAGAATGATTTTATTTAATATTTCATCGTTATGATAAGGAGTGTACTTGGAGATGTCCAAACGTAACAGGAGAATTTTTCTAATGATCACAATGGTAATTTTACTGACGCCCTTGTCAGTCCTGACATATATGTATATGAATGAAATTGCAGGCGGGTTAGCTGATCAACGGATATCCAAGGTCTGGGAATTACGTGAACCTGTTCATATTCCTATTGCGAACAGTCCTGAGAGGGCAGTTCAGGAATTTAGAGGTGAGTTTTATACTTCCCAATTCATTCATCAGGAGGCTGTAGACGGTGGCATGATTTTGTTCACACAAAAAAAGGGTCGGGAAAACAACAGTAATCTTCAGATGGAGTATACCCGCAAGAATCTTTTCGGATGGAAGTGGGTATGGGGCGGAGGATATTCAATCACTGAGGGGCCAGACACCAAGTTTGCTTTGAATTATATGAGTATACCAAAGTTGGATAAAGTTTCGGCCCCGTTTCCCATGTTGTTTGGTGACATCATAGACTCCACTATCAAACGTGTAACTGTTGAGATCAAAGAAACTGGTAAGCCCGACACATTCGATACAAAGCTGGTTGAAGCAGGTGAGAGTCAACAAATCTGGTACGTATTCCTGCCTTCATCAGCTACTCTTCCTTATACGATCAAAGCATACGATGAAAAGGGGAAACTCCTAATTAACAAAGGCATTGAAGAGACAGATGGATATGGCTCATTACTTATTGGAGAATAGTACAGATAGAACCACGCAAAAAAACAGCGGCATTCGAAGACTTATGTTCCAGTCTAAGCGTGCTGCTGTTTTTATGGTCAGGTAGTATTGGTTAGATGGACTTTGAATCATCAGCAGTATGATTGGCTTTCACATATTTGAGCTGTGCAACGATGATGACGCTGATGATCACCAGCAGGAACCACGAACTGATCTTGCTAAAGCTAACCAGTTGCCAGGCATCATGCTGATCAGGATATTTCCAGCCATTGAAAAATGTAGCGATGTTCTCTGCAGTCCAGATGAAGAAACCAACAATGATAAAAGCGAGTGATAACGGCATTCGATAGGTTATTGCTCGTACCCGGTAGATAATCCATGTTTTCCAGAAAACAATAAATACAAGCGCCGTCAACCACCAGCGAAAGTCAGGAATAAAATGATGGGTGAAAAAGTTGATATAAATGGTTGCTCCGAGCAGAACGGAAGGTATTAAACCAGGCCATCCGGTCATGTCCATTCGCAGTCTTCGCCACACCTGACACATAAAGCTGGCTACACTTGCATACATGAATCCACTATAAAGAGGGACACCCAAGATTTTGGTGTACGCTGGCTCAGGGTATGACCATGATCCCATCCATACTTTGTAGATTTCCAGCACCAGGCCAATAATGTGAAATACACAGATGACCTTGATTTCATCCCGGGTTTCCAGACCGCTTCGATACATCAGGTACTGCACAACAAGCAATACCAGCAGGATGGCATCATATCGATAAAGGAAAGGAATCGGGATTACGCTGGACAGGGCCAATGTCCCAAAGATCGCTACAGGAAATATGCAGCTCATCGCCTGATGATAGCCAAAATGAAGTAGCTGTATGAGAGGTTTCAATTCAAGTTTAACTCCTTTCCAAACACATTGGAGAAAGATTATAAGATTTAAGGGTTCATCATAGGGCGTTTTTTGCCTACACTCCATAATATAGATATGATCCCTGAATAAAAATAGAAAAAAACACGCAAATCTGTTCTTGTTTTCAACCTCAATCATCAGGGGAGCGCTCTATTAGCGGCGACTTGGTCATTCCATGTATATTCTCTCGTGGTTATGTTAAAATGAAATTCGTACAATTACATTAGACAAGGAGGCCGCTATGCAGCCGATACAACCTCAAGATATTCAGCTCCGGATCGATCAACTTGCGGATCAGGACTTATACGTACACCTCGAACTCACGTCTGGAGCGTATGCGCATCACTATGACAGTTCGAAGCACCCAGCGTCGGCATTCATTACCAATGCGGCCATACGATATACACAGGGGTCCATTTCAGGTACGGGTCCATACCGGGTTGGTCTGAAAACCACTCAGGGTTGGCTATACGCCGAGGGCCTTACACATATTGATGAGCAGGAACAAGAAAGACTGATTCTCGCCGGTCACGACACCCAAGGTAAACTAGTTGTGGCGTTACAATTAAGCCGAGAGATGTTCTGATGAAAGCGGAGGATTGAATAACCATGAATACTATACACAATGAGCATGAACGAATCCTGGTGGTGTATCCACATCCGGATGATGAAGCTTTCTCCGTCTCCGGAACATTAGCCAAGTACATAGAAGGCGGCTCTCACGTTACCTATGCTTGTCTAACACTGGGCGAGATGGGACGCAACATGGGAATTCCTCCTTTTGCTAATCGCGTCACATTGCCTAAGATCCGTAAACAAGAGCTGATTGAAGCGTCGGCAGCCATTGGAATTCAGGATTTAAGAATGCTTGGTTTTCATGATAAAATGATTGAATTCGAAGACCCGCAACTGCTCGACGATAGCATCATGGCACTCATTAAGGAACTGAATCCCTCCCTTGTGATTACCTTCTATCCGGGGTTCAGTGTACATCCCGATCATGATGCGACGGGAGAAGCCGTCATTCGCACGATAAGTCGTCTTCCTGTGGGAGAGCGTCCGTTGGTTCATTGTGTGGCATTTGCCCACAACCAGGAACAATTCATTGGTAAAGCGGATGTCATCGTTGATGTAACCGGATTTTTGAAACAAAAAATGGCGTCGATTCGGGCCCACCGTTCACAGTTTCAGGCAGCGGAGCTTGTCGGAGATCGAGAGTTGAATCAAGAAGAGATCCAGGCCCGTTTTGGCAGAGAAAGATTCTGGACCTACCCATTTGCCTAACATCATTATGTAGAAGTCGCCAATTTGGCGGCTTTTTTTGTTTACATCACAATATCGACACAAAAATGTATTGTCTATAGCCTGATTGAGCTATATGGAATAAATACCATTTTAAGTACACTGTGATCAGGATTGTGATAACGCTTCATTTATTGCGTTGCTGCATTGGATGAGGAACATGGAGGAATGAATTCTGAGTGGAAAGGAGGGAAGGTGTGTACAACCCAAATAGTGCTGTGATGGTCCGGATTTCGGGTTTGATTTTTCTAATCGGAATGATGTTTGTCCTTTTGTCTGTCCCACATAGTAAAGCCATGGCCGTTTCCGGAGAGCGTGATCTTATTCCCCTCCAGCCCATAATTGACCGTTATGCACCCGGAGACGTTATTCAACTTGCATCAGGCCGGTATTCAGGCCCCTTAACGATTGATAAGGAACTTACCATTCAGGGTGGTCCTTCAGTGACAGTTGTGAATGCAGAACCTGTCTCTGCGATAACCATTAGGTCGGATGGGGTGAAGTTAAACGAGTTTACGATTGAGCACAATGCCAATGAACAGACTGCGGCAATTCAGGTGGAAGGAAGAAACAGTGAACTTACTGATCTTCATGTTCGAACCCAGGCATACGGGATGATCATTCGGAATTCGGGTCAGGCGACGATTCAGCGGAACATGATCACTTGGGTGGGGGCAGATTCTGCAACCAGTAGCCAGAAGGGCAATGGCATTGATCTGTACAACGCTCATGACAGTTACATTGAAGGCAATGAGATCACTGGCATGAGGGATGGAATCTATCTGGAGAACAGCCATAAGTCTATCGTGCAAAATAATAAACTGTTACATACAAGGTATGGTATCCATTGTATGTACATTGACGGTTCTTCTGTCATGGACAATACCGGCGAAGGGAACATGACAGGTGCCATGATCATGGGTGTCAAGAATACGGTCATATCGGGAAATTCTTTTCGCAAACAGAGTACCCATGTTCATTCTCAAGGCATTCTGTTGTATGACGTACATCAATCCTCTGTTCACAACAATATCGTGGAGGGTAATCGTGTCGGCATGAACATTGCAGAATCATCAGGCAATGAGATCCGTGGTAATGCGGTGCTTCGGAATTATATTGGTATCCAGCTGGTTCTGGCAGAAGCTAACGAGTTTACAGGTAACCAATTGGTATCCAATGTTATTGAAGCTTCAGCACTGGATAGCCCGAACAATGTCATGATGAAGAACTACTGGGACTCCTTTCAGGGACTTGATCTGAATCAGGATGGGATCAGTGAAATTTCCTATGCCATTAATCCCTTTTATGAGCAATTGGTGAGTCGAAATTCTGCGTATCAGCTCTTTTTCCAATCACCGGGCATGGTCTTTCTGAGTGACTTGTTTACAGAAGGAAGAGAACAATGGACTACTGATATGTCGCCACGAATGAGCATCGATACGGGATCTGATCTGCACATGCCAGTGGACATAGCTACAGGTAACTCTGTGGTTTGGATAATTGGACTAGTTTTGTTGGCTATAGCAACTTTTATAATCATCTATATGGGGGTATTACGAAAATGAACAAACGCTTGAACAGAAGATGGTCCATGGTCATGGTACTTATGTTTGGCATGGTGTTGTTAACCGCTTGCGGAACAAAATACGCGGCATTGCCGATCAATGAGGACGTGGATATCTGCGCGATCTGTAAAATGCAGGTGAAGGATGATGCGTATGCAACGCAACTTACTACGAAAGACGGCCAAAATTACAAGTTCGATGATATCGGTTGCATGAACCAATGGAAAACAGAGAATGGCACGGATAACATCGGGATGGACTATGTACGTGATTACAATGATAAAGAATGGATTGAATACAGCAAAGCCACATATGTATACGACGCGTCATTGCGTACGCCTATGGCCTATGGAATTCTTAACTTTAAGGACAAGGCTTCAGCTGAAGCCTTCGTTGCAGAGCAAGGTGTGGGAACCATTATGACCGCTGAGGATCTTGCTTCTCATGATTGGAAACAGAATACAGAGAATATGGACATGATGGGTGAACATGGTCATGGAGAAGAGGGCATGAGTGACGAAGGAATGAGTGATGAGACACACCAGGAAGGTGAAATGAATGAAGAGTCAGGCCACTAGGCATGACCATAGAAAATGGTGATCAATGATGTCAGATATGATACAGATTGCAAGACGAGAAGTGAAGATGGGATTCCGCAATCCTTGGGCATATTCGTTTCTAATCCTTTTTTGCACATTTAGCTTAAGCTTGTTGCTCCTGAATTCACAGAATCTGGTTCAAGGATATTCGGGCACAACAGGTTCGATGTTGAATCTTATTCTCTACCTCCTACCTTTAATGACGCTGTTCCTCGGTTCCTTCTCATTAACATCCGAAAAGGAAGACGGCAGTTGGCAACTGTTGTCCACGTATCCCATCGGCACGATGTCCTTTATTGTGGGCAAATATCTCGGACTTTCAATTGTCTTAATCACCATTGTTGCATTTGGATACGGCATAATGGGGGGCATTAGCGGAGTAATTGGGAATCCACTGGATGTCATGACATATCTTCTTTTTCTGGTATTTTCCTGTGGACTGGTGTTGTTATTTCTGACGCTGGCGCTATTCATCGGTTCATTATCACGCAATCGGTGGCAGGCATTAACCATCTCCGTGACCGTATGGTTTTTCGCAGTCATTGGTTGGCCGATGTTATTGCTCTCTGTGCTGGGACTGATGCCTTATTTGTGGGTGAAACCGTTGCTTATTGTGCTAACGCTCATCAATCCGGCAGAGCTGGTGCGATTGTTTGTCGTCATTAAACTGGGAGGCGGCTCCATTCTGGGACCGGAATATTATCGCTGGGTGGAGTGGGTGCAGCAACCAAGTGGCAGTTGGATTTTCCTCGGGATTTGTCTATTCTGGATTGCCTGCTCTGTTCTGGCGGTATACGCGATCTGGGAGAGGGGGCGATCTCATGGATAAGGTGGGACTCGAAGTGATGGGATTGGGCAAATCCATTAAAAAGCAAATCATTGTTCAGGATATTTCCTTTCACATGAATTCCGGCCAAGTGCTTGCCCTCTGTGGAGGGAATGGCGCAGGAAAGAGCACGGTGCTGCGCATGATCGCTGGAATTCTTCGTCCTACCACGGGTGAGGTTGCGGTGAATAATATTCGTTGGTCGAAGGAGCGCAAGCGTTATTCACAACAGATAGGATATATGCCGGATGATTATCAATTTAACCAGGGACTGAGTGCGGAGGAAATGCTTCTGTTCTGGGCTTCTCTGAGGAAAGTTCCCAAGGAGAGAGTACAGGAAGTACTGACCATGGTCGGCTTGGAGGATCAAAAGAAAAAGCGGGTTACAACCTTCTCGAAAGGTATGCGCCAACGTGTGTTATTCGCTCAAGCAGTACTGTCCAAACCTCCACTGCTCATCATGGATGAGCCAACGAACGGGTTGGACCCATTCTGGATGCAGGAACTAGCTCAGCTACTCAAGGGCATCAAGCAGGATGGCCACATGGTCGTGTTCTCGACCCATCAGCTGGAGATTGCAGATGATATTGCGGATCAGGTGATATTCATGAACCATGGACGTAGTGTGGGAGAGGGTTCCACCCATGATTTTCGTGAACAATATGGTTCGCTCCATGCAGCATTTCATCAAAGTCTCGGATTAAAGTGAAGGTGAGTTCATTGCAGAAGAAGAGGTTTACTGGCAGACGTACACTTACAATCTTGATTGGTTTGGTAGCATTGCTCACGGGTGCATGGGCCATTTACGAAAATGTATCGACACCTGAGTCTGGGCGAGGCAACACCATTCAAGTAGGTGCAAATGCCCCTGAGTTCACCGCGGTTAACTCAATAGGCGAACAAGTCCGGCTGTCTGATTATCGGGGCAAAGCGGTCATGATTAACTTTTGGGCTTCGTGGTGTGCCCCTTGTGTAAGGGAGATGCCGCTCGTTCACCAGATTGCGCAGGACTATCAGAACCAAGTGGAGACCTTATTTGTTAACGTGGGGGAATCAAAGGGTACAATCCGTGAATTTATGGATAAGCAGGCATTTGATTTTCCAGTCATTATTGACGTGACGGGCAACATATCAGGCATGTATCGTATTACAGGTTTACCCGCAACGATGGTCATCGATCAGGAGGGAGAGTTCCGCCATATATTGCTCGGTGAACTGACCGAAGACATACCGTTGCAGCAATGGCTGGAAGATAGTATCTAGTCATGAGCCATGGGTGGTGAGATAGGGCCAGAAGCGCCTGGGATCTCTCATGTTACAAGTGAAATGAAGGTGTTAAAAGTAGACATAGCAAAAGCCGGACACCCCATTAAACATAGGGCGGTCCGGCTTTTATTATTGAAGATATGCTGCTTCGCAGCCGATTACAAAACAGCAGCGGAAGCGTGATTGGCGCGGGCGATTCGGGTTGCGTCAACCATGTTGCGGAGAGAAGCAACGGTTTCTTCCTGTCCACGGGTTTTCAATCCGCAGTCGGGGTTAATCCAGAACAGCCTCGGATCAAGAACACGCAGGGCGCGTTCAATCATGCTGCTCATTTCATCCACACTTGGAACCCGTGGACTATGGATATCATATACGCCAAGACCGATACCCAGCTCATACGTATTTTCTTCAAAACTATGAATCAGTTCACCGTGACTACGGGATGTCTCAATGGAGATGACATCTGCATCCATGGCTTCGATGGAATCAATCATGTCATGGAATTCGCAATAACACATATGCGTATGAATTTGAGTTGTTTCGTGCACCGTGCACGTTGAGATGCGGAACGCTTTGACCGCCCAAGCCAGGTAGTCGGCTTGTTCATTTTCCTTCAGCGGAAGCCCTTCGCGTACCGCCGGCTCGTCAACCTGAATCATGCCGATCCCTGCCTGTTCAAGTGCTTCGACTTCCTGACGCAACGCATATGCCAATTGATAGGCAATCTGCTCCCGAGCAATGTCTTCACGCACGAATGACCAGTTCATGATGGTGATCGGTCCAGTCAGCATGCCTTTGACAGGGCGTTCTGTCTGGGATTGGGCATATTTCGTTTCTTCCACCGTCATTTCACCCGTAAATGCAACATCACCGAAGATAATAGGTGGCTTCACGCAACGTGAACCATACGATTGTACCCAGCCGAACTGTGTAAAGGCAAAACCGGCCAGTTTCTCGCCAAAGAATTCAACCATGTCGGTACGTTCAAACTCACCATGCACCAACACATCAATTCCAATCTCTTCTTGAAGCTTAATCCAGATATCAATCTGCTCCCGGATGAAGGCAGCATACTGTTCGTTGTTCAACTCGCCTTTGCGCCACAACTGACGTGCTTTTCTGACTTCAGCTGATTGCGGGAAACTGCCAATCGTTGTCGTCGGGAAGAGTGGCAATTGCCATTTGGCCTGTTGGGCTTCATGACGCTCGGCAAACGGACGGGAGCGCTCTGGCTGTTGACCACTAATGGAAGCAACGGCTTTCTGTACAGCAGTACGGTTCCGATCTTCGGATTGCTGAAGCGCTTGAAGCGGAAGCTCGGCTTCGTCTATTTTAGCGGTAATCTCTGCACTTGGTGAAGATAATGCTGTAGTTAAAAGAACAATCTCATCCAGCTTTTCATCTGCAAACGCAAGAGCATTCTTCAATTCGGATGTAAGTTTGGCCTCACGTTCAGTCGTAACGGGCACATGTAGCAGACTGCAGGATGATTGCACGATGAGACGTTCAGGTGTCACCACCTCAGCCAGTTCATTCAATAATTTCAATTTGCCTTGAAGGGAAGCTTTCCAGATCCCACGCCCATCAATAATACCTGCACCCAGCACTTTGTCTGCCGGGAAACCGGATGTTTGAATGGATTGGCTGTTGCCAGAGAGTCCGTGTACAAAATCAAGTCCTACCCCTTGAACGGGCAGTGCAATAATATCGTTATAGTTTTCGACAGATTCAAAGTACGTTTGCAGCATGATATTCAGACCTGGAACGGCTGTTGCAAATGTCTCGTATATTTTATTCAGACGGTGCACATCTTCATCGCTTAATTTGGTTACCAGGATAGGCTCGTCGATCTGCACCCACTGAACGCCTTCGCTTGCAAGTTCTTGAAGCAACTGAGTATATAGTGGCAACAAGCGGTCCAACCAAGCATCCGTCTCGAATTTATCATAGCCTTTGGAGAGTTTCAGGAAGGTTAATGGTCCAACGATGACCGGTTTGCCTTCAATGCCGAGTTTTTCTTTTGCTTCACGATAAGCGAGAAGGGGTTTGTTCTCCGTCAGAGTTGGGGAAGCTCCGTCGAGTTCAGGTACAATGTAGTGATAGTTGGTGTTGAACCATTTCGTCATTTCACTTGCTGCGGCATCTTTTGTTCCACGTGCAATGCCATAATATACGGACAACGGAACGGAACCGCCATCATATGTAAAACGTTTGGGAATAATGCCAAACATCACGGCCGTATCCAGGATATGATCATAATAGCTGAAATCATTCACTGGAATAATATCGATACCTTTCGCTTGCTGCTTGCGCAGATGATTGATACGAATCTCCTGCAAACGTGCGTGAAATTCATTTTCCTCCAGCTTGCCTGCCCAGAACGCTTCCAACGCTTTCTTCCATTCCCGATCAGCACCAATACGCGGATATCCCAATACACTACTTTTTGTCATTGTTTAAAACTCCTCTGCTTTTATGTTACACAAAATTTATCACAGAACCGGAGTTATAATGTAATTCCATTAAATTATACCTAGTTATAGCCTGAGGCTATAACTAGAGGTGTATGCTATATAAGTTGAACTTAAGAGTATTTACACATACCACTCCGATTGCAGAACAACCTTCCGATCACTGTTTTCCCAGATTTTTTGATTTACTTTTGCAAGGTGAAAATCTGGAGATAAAGGCGAGTTTATGCTTACGAAGTAGCTTTCCATTGAAAGCTTTTAGCTCCGCTTCTTCAGGTTATTTCTGCCCTCTGCGTTCTCGTGTAAATGTTTAGTTCAACTTATATAGATTATCAATATATCAAGTTTCATCACGTTTACAACTCAGATATATAGCTTAGTTTAAAAAAAAGATCGTTAAATATTTCGTATGCTTTTGCATTCACTCGGGATAATAGAAAGTAAAAAAAGGTGGATGAGTATGGTAATTCAAAAACGACTTTTTTTCCTAATACTTGGAGCCATAACATTAATAATAAATAGTGCATACCTAAACACAGATGTTACATATGCAGTTCCTGAGAGCGTGCAGGAAGAAAACTATAAACCATTAGCACTTACGATGCTCAACCCATACATCTCCCGTGAGATTATCAGCTATTATCAGGATAAACATATGCCGATCCCTAGCTATGGGCTATATGATATTCATGTATTGGATCTCAAAAGACTTACACTGGGAGGTTACAAATTTCGAATTGCTCTGGAAATAAGAACATTCTACGGTCCACATAACCCGCCATATGGGAAAGAGATCATTACGTTTGAAATAGACACGACTAATGTTACAATGGTTAACTATGTTCATACGAATGATTGAAAGGAAGGCTGTACACATGAATCTGTATCATATCCAGTCCAACGTGCAGGGAGTCAACAGATTAGCATCATTTCTGGAGGATAATTACATAGGAATCGCTTGGTCAGGTACAGGAGATCTGGAGCAAACGCCCCCGGAGCTGTGGAAGGAACAGTTGATTCAGCACTATAGATTGGATGAAACAGAATTGGCGAATATACTGGCGACACTACATACATTTGCTAACCTTATGCAGGATGGAGATTATGTATTAATTAGCGATGATGAATGGACGTATGTTGGGGATATCGGGGATTATTATTACGATGATTCCGCTGGCACAGAAGAGGACTTGATCTGTCATCGGCGCGGAGTCACTTGGTTGGGACGCATTCCCCTTGCTGAGCTGAATGACAAAGTACAGGCACTGCAAAATGACTCATCCATCCTTGCAAAGTTTGAATATTCCATATCACAAGCACAACTGGATCGCGGGCTTGCAATCAGCGTAGCATCCGAAGCAGCCAACTCTCCCTCAACAGGGGTAGATGAAGCCACGATTCAAACAGCTCTCCATGTGCTGAGAGAAGCGTTACACAGTGAAGAAGAAGAGCTGCGAATTCGTGCGGCTGCAGCCATTTTGCAGTATGCCAAACAATAGGACCATGCCTCTTGATAGGAATTGGAGTGCCATATACGGTGATGATTCGTTCGGTTACTTATAGAAATATTCAATGGATAGGGGAATTGACGCTTGGTGTTGGGAATGATAATTTAGATATATTATTAAAACCAATAACTCCAATAAGATAAAGGGGGTATGTGAAGTGACACATATCGTTCATGCAGCAGCAGAAGATATTCGCAGCGAGGATTCGCTGCAATTGATTAAAGAACTGAGCGAAGAGCTTGGTTTGCTCTATGGTGGCGATGGAACAGCGGGATTTCAGCTCTCAGACGTTGAAGTACCACGTGCGGCTTTTATCGTTGCCAGAATTGACGGGTATCCGGTTGGTTGCGGAGCGCTTCGGCCCCTTGATGAAACATCTGTGGAAGTCAAACGCATGTATACACGCAGTGGTTATCGCCGTAAGGGGATTGCCCAAGCTATATTGGCCGAAGCAGAGCGTCTTGCGTGCGAACTGGGTTACACCAATCTAAAACTGCAAACAGGTCCACTGCAACCGGAAGCAGCCGCGCTGTATGAGCGTGTAGGGTATTATCGAATTCCTGTTTTCAGTGGCAATTGGGACAAAGTGTTGGCCTACCAGAAAGATCTGGTACATGAAAAAGTATAAGTATAATTATACGAATGTAAATTACAAAAGTCGCCGATTGGCGACTTTTTTTGCGTTTTAACATACGCCATATACACCAATTATTTAATCTAAAAATATAGACACAATCGATTAATCTGCTGCGACATTACTGACCGATGTGTCTTGATGTTGGGCGCCCCATTCGCATAGTCCTTCCAAAACGGGCAATAACCTCTCAGCTTTGGCTGTCAGTCTGTACTCGACTTTAGGAGGGACTTGAGGGTACTCTTTCCGTTCAACCATACCATCTGCTTCGAGCTCTTTGAGCTGTGAACTCAGCGTTTTATACGTGATCGCGCCGATCTGCCTTTTCAGTTCATTGAAGCGGACAGGCGGGTTCTCTGCCAGTAGGTACATAATTACCATTTTCCATTTGCCACCAATAACAGACAACGTATAACCAAATGGGGTATCTTCAATGTTTTTCACTTTACCGTGGTATTCAGCCATACTCATGAGTAACACTATCCTTCCGGGTAGTACCTATCCTAAAATACTGTACTATTTATTGGTTCGGGCTCAGTTTATACCAAGCTTACTACGAAGTAAAGAAGATTTATGGTGACTCCAAAATTAATTCTTCTCGTATGGCTCTGCTACAATACAACAAAGGAACAACCATCGCTGGTTGTTCCTTTTGGTGTGAGTGTCTGTTTTTATAAGAAGATCAATAACAATGTTCCTGCGGCAAAACAGTAATACGAAAAGTATTTCAGGTTGCCTTTGGCCATAATGCCCATGAACCATCTCATGGAGAAATAGGTCACAAAAAGGGTTGTGATGAATGCGATTAGATAAGGGATAGCCAGCTGAGAACGATTCGGATCATTGGCAATGTCCGATACACCCATGATGAGTCCACCAATGCTTATGGGAATGTACAGCATAAAGGAGAACTTCAAAGCGGTTTCCTGTTTCATGCCGACAGCGATAGACGCAATTACAGTTGCCCCTGAACGACTTATACCCGGAATAAGAGCGACAGCCTGAGCCAGACCCACCAACAGCGCATCTTTCGTAGACAGATCTCCGTCCTGCTTACGACCCCGAAGATTACGAATCAGCCACAAGGCAACCCCAGTGATTAATAGCGCGATGGAAACGGTATATACGGACGAGAAGATTTCTTCAATCCGATCCTTGAACAGGACTGCAACAACAGCAGCAGGAATCGTACCAATAACTATGTATAAGCAAAACATGAAGTCTGCTCGATATTCTTCTTTACGAGTACTTAGGTAACCAAGTGCACCAGTAATCAACTTTTTGATATCTTCCCGGTAAATAAAAATAATAGCGATAAGTGATGCCGTGTTTGTTAAAATTTCAAATGACAATCCATTCTGCTTAAGGCCCATTAGTTTCTGCGCGATGATCAAATGACCGCTAGAGGAGACAGGAATCGGCTCCGTTGCACCTTGAACAATACCTAAAAACAAATACTTTAACCACAATATAATCTCTTCCATGTTGTCCTCCTTGACGTTTCATTGGCTTTCCAATGATCTCTCTTTTTAAGAAAAGTGACTTGTCTACTCTATTGATGATAGCTGTTTAAGTTGGTGACTTGCAAGTTAGAGTCCATAGAGAGAGGAAAATAAACGTAGCTTGTCAAATTCTGCAGAGCATGATATCGTTGATAACGATTATCAATATCAATGAAAAGGTGGGTTTATTTTGCGAAAAGAAAGAAAACCAATATGGATCATGATGGCACTCATCATGCTACTTGTTCTTGGTGCATGTGGTCAGTCTGCCACGACCAAGGATACTACCGGGGACAGCACAAATGCAGCTGCGGAGACAGAAACCAAGGCGGTCTCGGATTCAGCTTCTTCTGCGAGTACAGAGGCAAACTCCGAAGAGGAACTCGTTACATATCAATCGGATGCTGGCGAAGTACAGGTGCCCAAGAATCCTAAGCGCATTATTGATTTGACATCATTTTCAACGGGTTACTTTGTTGCCCTGGATGCTCCGGTAGTCGGTGCTTTATCAGGAGCGATGAACAACAAATATATTAAGGATCAACTTGCAGCATCGGGTACCATTGATCTGGGCGAAACACCTACCCCCGAGAAAATGATCAGTTTAAAACCTGACCTATTTATCGTGTACACGGGTACAGAGGGCATCGATAAGCTGGAACAGATTGCGCCTGTCGTACAGATTGCCTATGGTAAGCGCAATTTCAAAGATCTGATGCTTGAAATGGGTAAGCTTACCAATAGAGAAGATGCAGCTAAAGCTTGGAATGCTCAATGGGAAGCGAAGATCAACGAACTGAAACCTAAGGTTCAGGAAGCCGTAGGTGATCGCACCGTTTCCATATTGAATCCATATGCCAAAGGATTATTTGTGTTTGGTCATAACTATGGTCGAGGCGGTGAGATTATTTACGGGGAGTTTGGACTCAAGGCACCACCCAAGGCTCAAGCTGAAGCGATTGACAGTGGGACTGGATGGGCTTCAATCTCCATGGAACTATTACCGGAGTATGCGGGTGATATCATCTTCACCAGCCCGTGGTCGGGAGACAAAACCGATCCCAAGATCGTATATGACAATACATTATGGAAAAACTTGCCTGCGGTGAAGGCAAATCATGTGTTCCAGCTCGACCCGACCTCAGACTCATACAACGACCCGTTAACGTTGGAAGGTCAGTTGCAATTTATTTCGGATAGCTTGCTTTCGGAAAAGTAAGATCGGACTGCATAATATCGTAGAGTAGTATGGGAGCATCTCCAAACGTCGTTAGAAGACGGGGAGATGCTCTTTTTTAGATGCGGAACGGTTTAGCTAGTAGAATAACAGGAGAAGGCAATCGTTCATTGGTCCATGCCTCTCAGGCGTTTAATGTCTTCTCTGGGTGGAAGACCAAACATGCGAGAATATTCACGACTGAATTGGGAAGGGCTCTCGTAACCTACCTGAAATGCTACTTCTGCTGCATCGGTGGACTGGGATAATAACAAGCGCCGAGCTTCTTGCAGTCGAAGTTGTTTTTGAAACTGAATCGGACTCATGGCAGTCACTTCTTTAAAGTGTCTGTGAAGCGAGGCAGCACTCATATTGGCCAAAACCGCCAATTCCTCAATCCGAAAATTCTGATCAGCATGATTCATAATATATTTAATAACGTCTCTGATTCGATAGGTGTGGCTGCCCTCCATCGTAGCTTGTTCCAGGGCAATCCCGTGGGGACCTTTCAGAACTTTATAGAGGATTTCCTTTTTGAACAAAGGAGCGAGCAGTGGGATATCTTCCGAATGATCTTCCAGCAAACGGGCTAACCTGACGACTGCATCCAACAGAGACGGCTCAGCTTGGCTGACAAACATCGCACGTCTCGTCGTTTTGTGCGGTCTTGCCGGGAAATCGGAGTGGTTCAATACCTCCAGAATCTCCCTGGATGTGAATTCAAGTTTCAGGGCCAGATAAGGAGTCTGTGACGAGGCTTGAATCACTTGTCCACTAACGGGCAAGTCAACGGTTGCCACGATATAACTTCCTGGACCATATCGGAAACGATCCTGTCCCAGCAGAACCTCTTTCTGACCCTGCACGACAATGCAGAAGGAGGGTTCATTCACTCTAAATATAGGTTCAGTAACAACCGATTCACGGATTAGAAATAAGGATGGGATCGCCGTCGAGTGAACCCCATCCTTGTTGGAATAACGGTCAATGCGTCTGGCTAATTCGTGTTGATGTTCGTGTACTCCGTCAGACATACGTAGTTCTCCTTTTTCGACACAGCTTAATAAAGCACATTCTATCGTATATGGACCCAAGGCGGTAGTAAACGAATAGGAATAGGCAAACATTTGATGCGAATGGATAAGGCAAGCGGATTGATGGCAGTATATTCACGATTGAGAAGGAAAAGAAGGGTTAAGTATCTTTTGTTTACTGATCGTTCCCGATGTGTTAGATTGATTTTGGGAGGGAAGTCCTATGGCTAGGAGTAAAGAGTTTGAAGTAAATGAAGTATTGGATAAAGCGATGAAGATCTTCTGGGAACAAGGTTACGAGAAGACATCGATGAGTGACCTGGTTGAGCATATGGGAATTCATCGCAGAAGTATATATGATACGTTTGACGATAAACATTCGCTGTTCTTGCAGGCAATGGATCGATACAGCGGCAAGGTCAGCACCACATTACTTGCAGAGATTAAGGCATCCAGGACGGCAGTGGAAGCACTGCATAAAATTTTTGATGTGTTGATCAGTGAAGCAGAGGATATACCATCCGGTTGTATGATCGTGAACTCGGCGGTGGAGCTGGGCACACGTGATCCGGACGTGAACACCCGATCTCTTGAATCGTTTAACGAAACGGAGCGAATGTTCGAGCAGATTATACAATGGGGACAGCGGGATGGAGAATTCTCTTCTGATCATGATGCGAAGGAAATGGCAGAGTACCTGCACAATATCTCTGTCGGCATCAGAGCCATGGCGAGAACCTCGACGGATAAGGAAAAATTAAATCGGATTGTCAATGTATCCATGAAACTTTTGGAGAAGTGATGAGCAGAGACGTACGAAAAAAGTAGCTTAAAATCCGTTAGCGGACTTCAAGCTACTTTTTTTTGCATGAATTTCATAAAAAATCATCAACCATCAATTGGTTATGGCATTTTCCACCGGTTTGATTTTATGGATCTCTTCGGTTCCAGCTTCCAAAGCAGTTTCGTAGTAGGAGCGTTTGTGCTCAATAACTTCCATGGTCCTTCTTAGTTCCTCCATTTGTGCTTCCACAATCGCTTTTCGCTCCGTGAACATGTCATATCTTTGCTTCAGCGTGGAGTCCCCTTCAGAGCACCATTCAATAAAGTCTTTAATGTCTTTAATAGGCATCCCGGTGAGCTTCAGGCATTGAATGATCTTTAGAAAGTCGATGTCTGAATCTTTGAACATCCGTGTTCCACTCGAGGTACGTTCTACAAAAGGCATGAGTCCTTCCTTATCATAGTAACGCAATGTATATACCGTAAGGTCTAATTTTTTGGCAACTTCACCGATTGAATAGGTCATTTAGAATGAATTCCTTTCTACTAGGGGTAGACTTCGAGTTAACTCTAGGATTGATCCGAGTGAATTCTAACATGTTGGATTACTGGATGTCAAAGTACATTGGAGATAAAAAAAAGATAAACATTTGACCTAGAGTTAACTAGAGGGGATAAAATTATTTTGAACTTTAAATTACGAGGAGGTTATACCATTGATTATAGCTAAAGCCAGAGCCGTTGACGGACCAGACCAACCATTCAGAAGTGCTGAAATTAAACGACGTGATCTGGATACCAACGATGTATTAATTGAGATTAAATATGCAGGTATCTGCCATTCTGACATCCACACTGCCCACGGCGAATGGGGTCCTGTGAACTATCCACTGGTTCCTGGACACGAGATTGCCGGAATTGTAACCGATGTAGGAAGCGGAGTCTCCAAATATAAGGTTGGTGATCGCGTAGGGGTCGGATGTATGGTGGACTCTTGTGGTGAATGTGTTAACTGCCGTAAAGGTGAAGAGCAATACTGTCTCAAAGGAAATATTCAAACTTACGCTGGAGTAGACAAATACGGTGAGCCTACGCAAGGTGGATATTCAACTCATATTGTTGTCGTAGAGAATTTTGTCGTTCGCATCCCTGATAACATTGCACTTGATGCTGCTGCACCTTTGCTGTGTGCCGGTATTACGACGTATTCACCACTGCATCACTGGGGAGCTGGCCCAGGTAAGAAAGTTGCCGTTGTAGGTATGGGTGGCCTTGGTCATATGGCTGTCAAAATTGCACATGCGATGGGTACCGAAGTAACGGTTCTCTCCCAATCCTTGAGCAAAAAAGAAGATGGACTGCAATTTGGTGCAGATCACTACTATGCTACAAGCGAACCGGAAACATTCGAGAAACTTGCAGGCACATTTGATCTGATGATTAACACCGTGAGTGCCAATATAGACATTAATGCTTATTTCTCACTGCTTACGCTGGATGGTACACTCGTGAACGTGGGTGCCCCTGCGGAACCATTAGCTGTAAACGTATTTTCTCTTATCGGTCATCGCCGTTCATTCGCAGGTTCCATGATTGGTGGCATTCGTGAAACGCAAGAGATGCTCGATTTCTGTGCAGAACATGATATTACGCCTAACATTGAGGTCATCTCCGCTGATCAGATTGACGAAGCTTACAAACGTGTACTGGCTTCCGACGTGAAATATCGCTTTGTTATTGATGTCAGCACCATATAAGTGTGAAGTGTGTTTAGTGATAGGGATGGTTAAAGAAAGATAAAAGAAAGCAGCTGCCGATAAGGTCAGCTGCTTTTCTGTTTTGTTACTTGTAGGGTGCTTTATAGCTCCCGCTCTTGGTACCCATATGAATGTCCATTTTGTCGTATTTGGGGTATCGAGCGACCTGATCAGGGAACAAAGCAAAGGGATATCATCTTTCAGAATGACAAGGTAACGGCATTTATAGCAGGCAAATGGTGGCCTAACAATAAAGGACATGTTCTTGTTGTTCCGAATCAGCATTTTGAGAACATCTTTGAACTTCCTGCGGACTATGCTGTTGAGATTCATCGCGCAGCTCAGCTTACAGCATTGGCAATGAAAAGTACATATGGATGTGATGGAATCTCTACACGACAACATAATGAACCTGCTGGTAATCAAGACGTGTGGCATTATCATCTGCATGTTTACCCCCGATATGTGAATGATCAACTTTATCTGACCAATGGTTCTCCGTCCGATCCGGAAGAACGAGCACTCTATGCTGATCAGTTGCGTTCTTGGATGAAGGAAAACATTTAAAGTCTAGCAGGCTGCTCATTTGTTTTGTTGAGGTTTCGGGCAAATAAGGGGTTCTGAATTAGATATTCATGATAGAATGAGTTTAAATAGGGCAAATTAAATAGTATATTTCATGATACAGGGGGGAACTAATGGAGACCTTTGCAGAATTTATAGCGCGCATCGATAACCCGGAACATCAGGCACGAACGGAAGAAGTTTTGAACTGGGTTACTGAGAAATTTCCAAATTTAAAACAAAAAATAGCCTGGAACCAGCCGATGTTTACCGACCATGATACCTTTATTATTGGGTTTAGTGTATCCAAGCAGCATTTGGCTGTTGCTCCCGAGAAGGCAGGAATTAATCGTTTTTCGGAAGAGATCACTCAGGCGGGTTATGATCATACCAAAGAGTTGGTGCGAATGAAGTGGAAACAGGAGATTGATTATTCGTTACTTGAGAGAATGATTGAGTTCAATATAAAAGATAAGGCAGAATGTTCAACGTTTTGGCGCAAATAAATCACGATATATAAAGAAGACCCCCAACTTCCGGATGTGGAAAGAGGGGGTCTATTACATATTTAAGCAAAACCTACTATTGAGCACCTACTACAGGATGAGGTACATAGGGTTCTTCAAGGAAGGCAACATCTGCTGAGGTCAACTTAACCGAAAGAGCACCTACCGCATCTTCCAGATGCGACAATTGGGTAGCACCGATAATCGGAGCCGCTACCGTGTCTTTTTGCATCAACCATGCAAGTGCGATGTGTGTACGGGGGACACCGTATTTTTCTGCAATGGATGCCACTCGTTCAACAACAAGTCGATCTGCATCACTGGTCGCATTGTACTTGGATTTCTGAATTTCGTCAGTCTCGGAACGAAGTGTCGATACAGACCAGTCGCGGGTCAACCGGCCTGAAGCAAGAGGGCTGTAAGGAGTCACACCAATCTTTTCTTCCTTGCATAAAGGCAGCATTTCGCGTTCCTCTTCACGGTAGATAAGGTTCAAGTGGTTTTGCATGGAGACAAACTTGGTCCAACCATTTTTTTCTGCTACATGTAATGCCTTTTGGAATTGCCAAGCGAACATGGCTGAAGCACCAATATATCTTGCTTTACCGGATTTCACCACATCATGTAAGGCTTCCATCGTTTCTTCAATAGGCGTGTTGTAGTCCCAACGATGAATGATATACAGATCTACATAATCCGTTTCCAATCGTTTCAGGCTTTTATCAATCTCACTCAGGATGGCTTTTCTGGAAAGGCCAGAACCGTTGGGTCCTTTATGCATTTGTCCGTGTACTTTGGTTGCAATAACTACCTCATCCCGATTGGCGTAATTCTTCAACGCCCGACCAAGGTACTCCTCACTCGTACCCAGAGAATATATATTGGCTGTATCGAAGAAATTGATGCCTAGATCCAGCGCTTTTTTGATCACGGGGCGAGAGTCCTCTTCATTCAGTACCCATTGGTGAACCCATTTACTGGCGTCTCCAAATCCCATACATCCCAGGCAAAATCGAGATACGTCCAAGCCTGTGTTACCAAGTTTCGTATATTCCATGTCGTGTTCAACTCCTTTCTAATATTTATCATTGCCACCAGTATGGCGACCTATTTACACATTATTATGTCATAACGAATGGAACAACCTGTACCACATTCCTATCAAAGTTTTGCCTAATCCTATCACAGTCCTAGAAGCCTTAGATAGAAAGCATAAAAAAAGATGCCCCTCGGAGTAGCACGAGGGACATCGTATTCAATATAAATTATTGTTCATTTAAATAATCAAAAAAAGGATTGAACGTAAAAAAGAGCCATGATATAATCTATAGCGCAATTGACATTTTTATTTCGTATAAAGGGTGTATCATTATTTCTCCTAATTTAATTTTACATCCCGCATTCCGATTTGTCAATGCTCTTTTTTTAGTCCTAATAAATGGAAAAAGGGAGTGGACTTATTCATGGATAAAACCGTTGAATGGAAGTTGGAAGAGGAAAGACTGGTGCAGGTGAGGAACAAACTTCAGGCAAGACTCGAAGAGTTAGAACCGAAGGTTGCCGGACTGCATGAGCAGGCTGCCGAAATTCGTAAACGGTTTTGGGAAGAAGTGACGATTAACACGGGTTCGTACACGGATTTTGAAGATGCTTTCTACACTATTAATCAGCAATCCAGAGTGTTGGCCGAGCGGGAGCGCGGGCATAAACTGTTAACACAGCAATGGAAAAATACGAAGAGACTGCTTCCAACACCGTATTTTGGTCGCTTCGACTATATGGAAAAAGGCATGACATTTACTGAACAGATCTACATTGGCGTATCATCTTTTATGGATGAGGAGGGTTTGAACTTTCTAATCTATGACTGGAGAACGCCAATTGCGAGTCTGTACTATGATCACTCTCCCGGGCCGGCAGGCTATGACACACCTTCAGGACGAATCGAGGGAAAGATGGAGCTCAAGCGTCAATTCCAGATACAACAGGGGCAGCTGCTTAGCATGTTTGATTCAACAGAGACGATTGGTGACGAGCTGCTGCAGCAAGTTCTCGCTAAGGGTGCAGACTCTCAGATGAAGAGCATCGTTGCAACCATCCAAAAGGAACAAAATTCCATTATCCGTGATGATCGAAGCCGGATGCTTATCGTTCAGGGTGCGGCCGGCAGTGGCAAGACGTCCGCTGCGTTACAGCGAGTGGCGTACTTACTATACAAACACCGCCAGACGGTCAAAGCAGATCAGATTGTGCTTTTCTCACCGAATCCGATGTTTACCAGTTATACTTCCACCGTACTCCCGGAACTTGGTGAAGAGAATATGCAGCAGACGACATTTCAGGAATATCTCAATTATTGGCTGGATTCCTCCTTGCGACCGGAGGATGCCTTTGATCAGATTGAATATGTACTGACAGCCCAGGAAGATCCGGGATATGAAGCTCGTCTGGAGGCGATCAAGTACAAGGCTTCCGAGACATTTCTACAAGTACTCCAGAACTACGGCATGTGGCTGGGAGGCGAGGGCATGCGGTTCAACGGTATTCAATTTCGGGGACGTGAATTCATTACTGCCGATCGAATCAAGACCCAATTCTACAGTTTGGATCAAAATCTGACATTGTCCAACCGCATTCTTCTTGTGCAGGAATGGTTGCTGAGAGAACTCATTACGCTGGAACGTCTGGAACGGGAAGCAGACTGGGTTCTGGAGGAGTTGAATTATTTGGACACAGAAGAGTACGTGGAAGCTTTCAGCATATTGCATAAAGAAAAGCCTGTATTCGATGTGGCGGAAAAATACGCAGCACGAGATAACGGGAATAACAGTGCAGAGCAGGATGAGGGTGCCTTTAACTTTGCAGTGCGGGAGGAGGAACTGCTTCGTCAGAAACTGGTGAAAGACATGTTTAAACCTCTAAGAAAGAGTGTACGAAAATTCCAGTTCGTGGATGTAAAAGGTATTTATGAACAACTCTTTGTAAATGAAACCGCATATCGAGAACAAACGAATGGGGCAATTCCCCCGCTGCACTGGCCTGAGATTTGCAAACAGACCAAGGAAATGATACTCCAGAACAAGTTGTTCCATGAGGATGCTACTCCTTATTTATATGTAAAAGAACTGATTGAAGGTGTCCGGACGAACACGGAGATCCGTTATGTCTTCGTGGATGAAGGCCAGGATTATTCGGCGTTTCAATACGAATATCTCAAGAAACTGTTTCCTCGTGCTCGTATGACCGTACTGGGCGATTTCGGGCAAGCGATCTTTATGCAGGCTACGGAGTTAGCAGCATCCAACTCGCCGTTGGTCCATCTGTATGGAGAAGCCGAAACCACATTGATCCGTCTGGTACGCAGTTATCGTTCAACCCAAGAGATCGTTGAGTTCACGAGACACATGTTACCAGGGGGAGAAGAGATTAAACCTTTTGAGAGGGGAGATCAGAAGCCTCTTTTAACAAGATTGAAGAACGATAAGCTACGGGTGGCACAGATTCTGGCAGACATTGCCTCGCTCAAAGCAGAGGGGTTCAGTTCCATTGCTGTAATTACGAAGACCGCGGCTGAAAGCCGGGAAGCCCATGAAAGATTACAAAGTCAAGGAGGCGAAGGGTTACAACTCATAACGAAGGATACACAGATTTTTGAAAAAGGAATCATGATTATTCCTGTGTACCTCGCCAAAGGCGTCGAGTTCGATGCTGTCCTGATCTATGATGCTTCACCGGAAGCGTACAGCCAGGAATATGACCGCAAGCTGCTGTATACGGCCTGCACACGGGCCATGCATCGACTTCAACTCTACACAACGCGTGAGTGGTCACCGTTTGTACAGGCATTACCTGCAAATCTGTATGAGATAAGATCATATTGATTGCGGAGACTGATATAGGTCACTTTGTTATCAATTAAGTAGTCCATTGTATATGAAGAATTAAGAAAGATGCTCATAGCCTTTTATCAAAAGGTTATTGGCATCTTTCTTTCGTGAAATGAAGACAGGAGTGTTAAAAGTTATTCTTTACTGATCGTTCCCGATATGATAAATTGTTATTGGGAGTTATGAGAATGATCATTCCCATAATGTTCTCAAACATAAATGAATTCTCAAATGAGAGGGAGTATTAATCAATGGACATTTCCAAACAAGTTGCTATTGTAAGCGGGGCTAATCGAGGGTTGGGTAAGAAACTTGCTCTTGAGTTGCTAGCGAGGGGGGCCAAAGTATATGCTGGGGCGCGCAACCCTGCATCCATTGATCTACCAGGGGCTATTCCACTGCAACTCGATATTACTGATCCCCAATCTGTCTTGGCTGCAGCTGAGGTAGCGAGTGATGTAACCCTCCTCGTCAATAATGCTGGTTCTGCGAAGGGTGCTTCGCTGCTCACGGGTGAACTGGACGATATTCACTTGGAATTCGATACACATGTGTTCGGTACGCTTTCCATGATTCGTGCATTTGCACCGGCAATAGAGAAGAACGGAGGAGGTTCGATTCTGAATATTCTATCGGCACTATCCTGGCTCAGCCTGGGTAACTCAGGTGCATATTCAGCTGCAAAATCTGCTCAGTGGGGAATTACGAATGCACTACGTCTGGAATTAGCCCCTAAAAATGTTCGCGTTGCCGGATTACACGTTGCATTCATGGATACGGATATGACAGCGGGTATTGATGCACCGAAAACAAGCCCAACGGATATTGCCAAAATTGCAATAGATTCAATCGAAGCGGATCTCTACGAGATTGTTGCTGATGATACCAGTCGAAATGTACAACAGGGTCTCGCTGGTGGTGTTGCTGCCCTTTATCCGCAATTGCTTTAATAATAGAGCAGTGTAGATGCATGTTCTTGATATACTCGATGTATACCAAACAAAACCCCTACCAGATAAGGTGGGGGTTAAGTCTGTCAGTGAAGATTCCTCGGATTTTCTCACGCATTAACGTTCTGAGAGCATATAAGGTTTAACCTTTAACTGCACCGGCAGTGAGGCCGCTGACAATATATTTTTGCCCAAATAGATACAGGATGAATACTGGCAATGAAGTAAGCACGAGATTGGCAAAGATCAGGTTCCAGTCCCGACTGTATTTACCATAGAAATTGTAGATCGATAACGGCATCGTCCACGTGGAGCTGTCTGTCAGGAAGTACACCGGAATGGTGATGTCATTCCAGACGGACATGAACACCATGATCGCTACCGTTGCGTTAACAGGCAGGATGAGCGGTGTGACAATGCGGAAGAACACACCGAACACACTTGCTCCTTCCAGAAATGCGACTTCGTCCAGCGCTCGTGGAATAGTTTTGATGAATCCACTGTACAAAAATACACTGAAGGCCGTATTTAGCGCGGCATAGATCAGGATAACGCTTGTGATGCTGCCGTAGAATCCTAATCCTTGTACAACCCGTATGGTCGTAATAATGGACATTGGCGCAATAAGTCCCATGAAGAAATACATATAGATGGTGCCGGACATTTTGGTTTCCCGACGTGCCAGAATGAATGCCGCTGCGGAAGAAGCAACGATATTAATGATGGAAGATACGCCCGTAATCAAAATACTGTTGAAGAATGCTCGCGATAGACCGCCTTCCTGGAAGACACGAACATAGTTCGAGAACTGCCATGTTTCCGGGAAACTCAGGGAAAAGCTGAGCACTTCGGCACTGGTTTTGAATGAACCAAAGATCAGAATGACAAGCGGCAACAGAACGATAAGAGAGGCCAGAATCAGTAACCCTTCCACGATATAGTTGCGGATGGCGAGTTTGCGTGTATAGCCCATGTTATTCCGTAACCTCCTTACGCCGCATGAAGATCAATAGCGGTATAGCGATAATGGTAACGACCACAAACAGAAGGGTGTTGACCGCCGTACCAAGTCCCCAGTTGCCTTCGCCGAAAGATCGCAGAATGATCGTACCTACGACCTGGGAAGCGTTACCCGGGCCACCACCGGTCATGACGTACACTTCGGAGAATACTTTGAGTCCACCGATCAATGTCAGCATCAGGTTAATGTTAATGGCTGGCAGCAAGAGTGGCAGTGTGATTTTGAAAAAACTTCTCCACGAACTTGCGCCATCAATCTTGGCGGCTTCGTAATACTCCTGGGAAATAGACTGCAGACCAGCCAGATAGATGGCCATTTGGAAACCGGCGCTCTGCCAGATGGAGACGATGGCAATCGTCCAGATCACAATCGATGGGTTGGTCAGCCAAGCTTGGCTTAACGAATGCAATCCTACCGATTCCAACAAATTGTTGATTGTACCTTCGGTACGCAACATGGGAGTGAACAGAATGCTGATCACAAGGATGCTGAGTATGGAAGGGGAGTAGAAGATCGCACGCAGCAGGTTTTTTGTTCTTAATCGCATGTTAAGTCCTACGGCCAGCAACAGACCGATAACGTTTTTGCCCACTACGGTGACGATCGCAAATATCGCCGTGTTTTTCAGCGCCAGAATCAGCGTTTTGTCTGAGAAAATTTTCTGGAAATTATCCCACCCGATAAACTTCAGCTCCAATCGATCCAACCGCCAATCCGTGAAAGAGTAATAGAAAGCGGCGAGAGCAGGCACAACGAAAAAGATGGAGTAGATAATCAATGCGGGAAATATCATGTAATACGAGTACAGATTTTTGGTCCTTTTCATGTCTCACACTCCGTTATAGCCAGGCAGCATAACGATTGATCATTGTGATGCTGCCTTATATTTCACTCTTTAGAAACCTTCTACACCTTTATCCTGCATTAGCTGACTGAACTTCTCATCCCAGGATTTCAGTACTTCCTCCGGTGACAATCCGCCTGCGAATTGGTCCTGCAACAATCGGTACAGTTCGCTGCGATCAACCAGCATGTATGCATCCGTGGTCAGTACGGTTTTCTTCGGCGTAATGTAATTGTCTACAATATCCTGTTTGTAGGCTGGCAGTTCCGGTGTAGTAACATCACTGAAATTGGATACGTATCCTTTGGAATCCACGATCTGTTGCGCAACATCTTTGGAAGCGATATAGTCCAGGAACTGTTTGGCTTCATCCAAATGTTTGGATTTCTTCGGAATGAACAGTTGTCCGCCCAGTGGGCTTGCACCCAGACTGGCATTGTCCGACGATGGAATCGGGAATACGCCCAGTTCCATATTTGGATCTTGCTCGGCTACCCCTTCAATTAACCAGTCGCCCATAAACATCATGGCAACTTCCTTGTTCAGGAATTTACCTACGGCCATGTCATAACTATCGCTGAGTACATCGGTATTGGTGTAGCCTTTGGTGTACACTTCATACTGTTGTTCCAGGAATGTTTTGAACTCGGGAATATCGGACCATTTTTTCTTGTTGCTGTTCAATTCATCAAAAAACGTCGGGTCATTTTTGGCTGCAAAATCGGCAAATGCTGCAGCTGGCCAGATGTTGGCAGCCCAGGCGTCTTTATAAGGCATGAATACAGGCGTAATGCCACTTGCTTTGATTTTTTCACAGATTGCCAGGAATTCTTCGTAGTTGGTTGGAATCGACAATCCGAGTTCTTCAAAGATTTGTTTGTTATAAACGACCCCTTGCATCCCTGTATCTTGGCTGACGTGGAAACTGTAGAGGTGTCCACCAGAAGAGAGGACGTCCTTGTTCACGATTCTGCTCGCCCAAGGTTCGTTATCCAGAATCTCGAAGTTACGTTCAAGGTTGAGGTCCGTGACTGCGCTCGCCAGATTGTACTGAATAATATCAGGTGTTTCATCTACAGCCAGTTTGGTTTGCAGTACGGTCGTTGTTTGTTCCGCTGGAATCAGCTGCAAATTGACGCGAATGTTCGTCTGTTTTTCGAATGCATCAAGAATGTCCTGCTGGATGAAGGCAGAGTCCTGAGAACTTTTGGAGATTGCCAGCTCCAATGTAACTTTTCCGCCCTTGCTGTCCCCGCCAGCAGCTGTACCTGAATCCGTATCTCCTGAACCACAAGCGGTTAATGAGATGGATAATAAACTGGCCAGAATAATGGAAATCGCCTTTTTTCTTTTTATTGTTTTCAATGCAAATCCCCCTCCAAACGTTTGTTGAATCCGTTTACAAGTCCGATTATAGATTTTTTTCTCCCCCCGGTACATGTCTGTGCTTGAATGTTGATGTGTAAAATTCTGAACTTGAAATCGCTATCATTTCATGAGAGAGCGTGATACAGTAGGACATAAATCGAAGGGATCTCACATCATGTCAGAACAGGAGGGCACCTCTAAGAATGACAAAACTCATACATAAAGCAACTCAATTCAGTTTGCAGACGAAGGTGTTTTTGACGTTTCTGGCTCTGCTTTTGTTTGTGCTGGGCTGTTTTATCGTTTATGTGAATGTGATTGTTATCCGCCCGCTCAAACTGAAAACGGAGCAGGATACACTCGTGACCGCTACGAAGGTAAGAGAACAAGTTGATCTCTATGTGGAGCAGCAGAATCAGATGTCGCAGCGAATATTATCCAGCAAAAATATTTTTGTGGCCATGGACAAAAGCTCTTCAGCACATAGTAATTATGAAAGGCTGAAACAGATTCGGATCATCAAAGACATCATGTTTCAGGCGATCGGGCCGAGCATGAATATCAAGGACATGTCCATCTATGACAATCACGGTGTTCTCCTGACATCATATCTGGGTACAGGCAATCCTCCCGCAATCCTGAACACCATGATGGAGAGTAGCCAGATCGGACGAGATTGGACGGAAAGTGGTTTTGTTCTGCTGCGCCAAGTCGATACCATTTCCTTTGTTCGCACGATCAATGATCAGAATGGTAAAGTGTACGGTTATCTTAGCATTCAGATGGAACAGGCCTATATACAGAACCTTACGGAAGGGATCACAGCAGGAGAAGTCTATATTCTGAATGAACATGGGGAGCAGATGACAGGCACGGAAGACGGTGTGACATTTGCCAATTGGACGAAGCCTGCATCAGACGAGGGACTGGAAGTCGACAAAGACGACAATTATATCACACATTCCACATCACCGAGCACAGGTTGGATCACGTATATCATAACGCCCAAAAAATCTGTTCTAGGCTCGATCCATTCGGTTCAGACGATGTCCATTCTGCTGATTACAGCACTGATGCTGGTTTCGTTTGTGTATATCTTCCTGTCGACACGTAACCTGCTTCTGCCTATCCGCAAGCTACGCAGTCAGATCTGGCGCATGAACTACAGCAATATGAATCTGAAAGTGGATGAAACGCCGAAGAATAACGATCTCTTATTGCTGAATGAAGCCTTTCAGGATCTGATGGAGCGGCTCCGACAATCCATTGACCGGGAGAAATCGGCACTTCATGAAGAAGTAAAGGCACGTAATTCGGCGCTGCAAGCACAGATCGCACCTCATTTTATTCATAATGTTTTATATCTGATCAGCATTGCCGCGCAAGAGGGGAAGACCAAGGTTGTATCGGATATGTGCAAACATCTCTCCGACAGTTTGCGTTATATTGTCTCTTCACCATACGCGCATGTGACTTTGGCTGAAGAGCTTCAACATACGAGACATTACCTGTCCCTTGTACAACAAAAGTACGAAGAGGATCTGGAATGGGACATCTGTGCTGACGAGCTGGCGAACGAAATCCGGTTGCCGCGGTTGGTCATTCAGCCGTTTGTGGAAAATTGCATAGAACATGCCTTTGCCAACACCGCGCCGCCTTGGCATATCCGGATTACCGTGAAGCAATATAACGGATTATGGGCTTTGGAGATCAAGGATAACGGAGAGGGGTTTCCACCGGATAAAATCCAGGAGATTTTAGCCAGCATTCAGGCATCGGATTCCGGAATGAACCAGACGGCCGCTCGTGCAACAGCCCTTGGTAACATGGGGATTATCAACAGCGTTAATCGGCTCAAACTAATGTATAACAACCGGCTTTTTATTAATATATTTAACAATCATGCGGAAGAGCAACATGGAGCAACAATTCAAATCATCGGCTCACTGACGAAGGATTTTTACTAGGGCGTGTCTGAAAACTCCGAAGCAAGCAAATTTTGAGACACGACCTAACTAGGAGGTACAGAAGATGTATAACGCGATGATCGTTGAAGATAGCAAACCCATATTACGTAATATAAAAATGCTCTTGGAAACGCTGAGCTTCCCGATTCGTGTAGCGGCTACGGCAACGAATGGAGAGGAAGCCTTGGCAGCGATAAAGCAGTCACCGATTGATCTGTTGTTGACAGATATTCGAATGCCCAAAATGGATGGCCTGTCCCTGATTGAGCAAGCCAAGCTTGCCAACCCGGAACTGAAGGTCATTCTAATTAGTGGGTACAGCGATTTTGAATACACAAGAAAAGCATTGAACTTGCAAGTGTTTGACTATTTGCTGAAACCGGTCGAGCGAGAGGCACTTGAAGAAGTCATGGGTCGGGTGATTGACCAACTTGATCAACAGATGTCCAAGGAATTGGTGGATTTGCAGGAAATCATTCATCCCCAATGTGAGACTACGGCGAAACAAGGGGAGGATTTTCCGCCTTTATTCAGCCAGATGATGATGATTATGAGCAAACAACCCTTCACCACAGGGCATGAACGATGGGTGCAGGTGGAGCTTGAGGCTATCATGAAGGATTTTTTTACATTCCATGCTTGTCGTGTGTACACCAGTCAAATCCCATATCAATTCATCGCTTTTGTCAACAAGAGTGCACTTGAAGTGTACTCATCTGTACATGAATGTCTTGAATCGTTGCGACGGCATTTGGTTGCGCATGACATCGATGCGATCATTGGAGGACAACTTTTATTCGCTGAGTCTGGTAATCTGCCTGAGCTCTATAACCGCATGTCGTCCATCTTGTCTGAGCAGCAACGGTTGACACAAGGATTAGTGTTGGATACAGGGAATCCGGTGTCGATGGCCAGATCCGAGACAGGCTGTCTGGATTCGGTGCAGGAATCTGCGTTTGTACAGATGATTCAGGCGAGGCAGAAAGAACGGTTTGCTCTTAAGTTATCTGAATTGCTGAATCGATGGGCAGAGGAAAATGTACATATGACGGAGGTAGAGCGGTTTATCGGATTAATTGTAGACACCTTTGCGCATCTGTACGAGGAACAGGGGACGGGCATGAGATTGGGGCTGGAGCTTCGGTCAAGACAATTCGCTCAGGCACAGTCCTATGCCGTTTTTTGCCGGGAACTGACGGAATGGACGGGACAGTGCTTCGATATGCTGCAATCCCACGTTCGAAAAAGCAAGGCGATCCTGTTCGAGCAGATTGACGATTACGTAAAACGAAATAAATACTCTCCATTGTCCATCAACGACATTGCCACGAAATTTCACGTCAGTCCATCATATGTCAGCAGAGTGATCAAGGATGCCACACAAATAACGTTTGTTCAGTATTACACCCAGCTTCGCATTCAGGAAGCCTGCAGACTGATGGAAAGTCAACCGGACATGAAGTTTAAGGAAGTATCCGATTTGCTGTCGTTTAGCGATCAGCACTATTTCTCGAAGGTGTTCAAAGAGTATAAGGGGTTAAGTCCTACCGAATATAAACAACAGATGTCTGGTATAAAGACCCAATCATAGTGAACCAGGCAGGATAGCGGAACTTGTAATAAAGGAGGTTGATAAGGATGCACTTAACAAATCAATTTGGGACTGTAACTGGGTTTTGGGTGATTAATAAAATTAAAAGGAGAAATGATAAATGATAAAAATTGACGTAGATTTAGTATCGAAGTTAATAAATAGCCAATTTCCAGAGTGGGCCAATTTAGAAGTTAAACCTGTTAAAAAAAGTGGGAATGATAATAAAACTTTTCACTTAGGAAACAGTATGAGCGTTAGGTTACCAAGTGAGGAAGCCTATGTACCCCAAGTTGAAAAAGAACAAAAATGGTTACCCATTTTAGCCAAGCATCTCTCTACACAAATAACTGAACCATTAGCTAAAGGAGAACCCAGTGAAGATTACCCATATCCTTGGTCAGTCAACAAATGGTTGGATGGAGAGACAGTAACATTAGACAATATTGATGATGCAAATCAATTTGCACTTGATTTGGGAGGATTTTTAGTTGAATTACAATCTATTGATGCCAGTGAAGGTCCCTTAGCTGGCAAACATAATTTTTATAGGGGCGGAGATATTGTTGTATACGAAAATGAGTGTAGAGATGCCATTAATAATAATGTAACTATTTTTAATAAACATCTATTGGGAGAAATCTGGGGACTGGCATTAACTTCAAAGTGGGATCGTGAACCCGTTTGGGTCCACGGTGACATAGCTCCAGGAAATATATTAATTAAAAATGGTAAACTGAGTGCGGTTATTGATTTTGGGATATTGGGGGTAGGAGACCCTTCTTGCGATGCTGCAATGGCTTGGACTTTTTTTGATGATAGTAGCAGAAAGGCATTTAAGAATGCATTAAAATTTGATGAAGAAACCTGGAATAGAGCAAGAGGTTGGGCTTTATGGAAGGCTTTAATAACCTACAACCGTAATAAACAATCTAACAAAGCAATTGCAGATGAACAATATAATATTATAGAAGTAATCATTAACGATTACGAAACTCAAAGATAAAGGCGAATGCTTATCCATTCAGTTCAACGAGCAGTTGACGTTTGGGAGCATAAATTCACTAAATGGAAATCTATGGGTTAAGTCATACTATAATTTATGTTATAATACTAAACAAATACGGCTTGTTACTGAATTCATTCAGGCAATACCTATGTATATTTACGCTCAAAGTCTCTTTGGGTGTGCATATATATGGGTTTTTTTGCGTTTGCTTGCCGATTGATTCTACCAAAAATGGATAAAGAGAGGAAGATTCACTTTGGAAAAGAAAAAGAAAAAAAGGTCATTTTATAGGAAAGGCGGAGCCAGTTTACGATTAATGAGTACTAGACTCATTGCAGCTTTCCTTGCAGTGCTTATTATCCCCACTGCACTTATCGGTTATTTCTCGTATCATAGTGCCAAAGATCAGGTGCAACAAAAAATGACAGAGCCCATCCATACCATATTAACGATGACAGGACAGCATATTAACAATCTGGTAGGGGAAAAAGCAGCATTATTGAGTTATATAGACAGTATGTATAGCTCCGCTCCCAGTCAGGCGAACATCGAAGTGGTACAAGTAGGAATTGACCAATTAGCTGATACATATCCTGATATTCTTGCCATAACTGTGGGCAGCGACCAAGGTAGTGTTATATCATCTCCAGCAACAGAAGAGGTGACATATGATCCACGCAGCACAGAATGGTATACCCATGCTGAAAGTAAAAAAGGGTCACTCTATTTTTCGATTATTATGACAGATCCGGTATCCGGTAAGATTTATGTAGAAATTTCAAAGGCTCTTTCCAATCAACAAGGTGTAGCAAGGATTAAACTGGATCTGGAGCAATTAGCAAAAGAAATATCTGATGTGGATGTAGGAGGTAATGGGAGCCTGATTGTGGTTGACTCCAATCGAACCATCGCAGCTTGGTCCGGTGCCATTGTAAAAGGTGGGGGAGGAGAACTCGGCGGAGCGCTAATCGAGGGAATTCCGGTTCATCCAAATACGGCTTCAAGTTCCGATGAACCGATGGCATTTTCCCAATTTGTTAGAACGGATCTGGCGTATGATCTGGAGGTATATAACGGGGTTAATGCATTGACGGGGTGGAATGTTATTGCTTTGATGGGCCATGAAGACTTCATCGCCGCAGCGAAACCCATCATGGTATCAAGTCTGACCGTCATTGGTGTATCTGTATTCATTGCCGGAGTTATTATTTTCTTCATTCTGAGATCTTTTATTGTACCTATGCAAAAACTGCGAAAGGCCACTCGCAGCGTAAGCGAAGGGAATCTGTCCGAACGGGTTAATCTTAAAACCGAGAACGAATTTGGTATGTTGGCTAATGATTTTGACCAAATGACCATCTCCCTTCAATCGGTGGTTGCTGAACTTCATCAGACGTCATCGTTGTTAAGCCACTCTTCCCAAATGATTCAGGAAAGTACCGAACAAACCACCCAATCGGTTCAACATGTGGCGGAAACCATGCACCAGACAGCGGAATCAGCTATCGTTGGGGCGGAAAATTCGGAACAAACCGCGAATGCCGTAGAAGAGATGGCGAGAGGTATCAGTACAATTGCAGAATCTGCGAGTGCCATCGTTGATTCAGCTGAAGAGACGGAGCGCGCTGTTGCTAATGGTGGGAAAACCATAAACCAGGTTGGAGAACAAATGGAACATATTCTCGGAGCTGTTGAAGAAACCTCGGCATTGATTAATGAACTGTCCAGTCTGTCCGCCGAAGCCAATCGAATGAATGAAGCGATTGCGGATATCTCACGGCAAACCAACCTTCTGTCACTGAATGCCTCTATTGAAGCTTCAAGAGCAGGAGATCACGGTAAAGGGTTTGCTGTTGTTGCTGGTGAGGTGCGCACGTTATCCATGCAATCCAAACAGAGTGCGGACGACATAGGTGCTACCATTGGCAAAATGCTCGATCTGATTGCCAAATCCACCTCCCTTATGAATGATAAAGTTCGCAATCAAGTTGGTGAGGGAATGCGGATCAGTCAAGAAGCTTCTGCAACCATATCTAATATTGAACAATATACAGCTCATATCGTGGATCAAATTCAGGATATTTCCGCTGTCTCCGAACAGCTGTCAGCCAGTACGGAAGAAGTCTCGGCCACCGTTGCAGCCATGAGTCATATCTCTAAAGTGTCGGCTGATAGCGCTCAGACAACTTCAGCAGCAGCCCAAGAGCAAATGGCGGCAATGGAGGAGATATCTGCATCTTCTGCACAGCTATCCAAAACAGCTGAGAACATGCAAGAACTGGTTCGCCGGTTTAAGCTCTAGAGTGGAAAATTGATGTGTGAGGATTGATTTCGCCAGGGTCCAAAGTATTACAATTACCAAACAAAGTCGCTGTTCTAGCGGCTTTGTTTGGTTTTTTCGTTTTCCAGCATTTCAGATGAAACGGGTTCGTAGATCACAGAGGTAGGATAATGCAATAATTCAGTGAATTTGTATAGGAAGAGATCTGATAAAATGAATGAAAAGCTGGGAGGTAAAGCCATGAAAAAGCCGATGATTGGTGTACTGCCTTTAGTTGATACTGACAAAAAAAGTTACTGGATGCTTCCAGATTATATGAATGCCATAGAGGGAGCAGGCGGAATACCAATAATGCTGCCTTTGACAACAGATACCGAGAGCATAACAAGGTTGGCTAATGAGTTCGATGGGTTCCTGTTTACTGGGGGACATGATCTCAACCCTGAGCTATATGATGAACATGCTGAGGTTACCTGTGGAGAGTTATGTCTTGAACGCGATATGATGGAGTCAATATTATTACAGAAGGTAATTGAGCTTGATAAACCTGCCTTTGGCATATGCCGTGGACTACAATTATTTAACGTTATTTTGGGTGGTACGTTGTATCAAGACATTCCAACCAGCCTTCAACTTCCTGGGAACAAGATCGTTAATCATAAGCAAAGTCCGCCATATTCAAATCTTGTACATGATGTACATATTGAGAAAAATAATATTCTATACGATATTTTGCAAACCGATACAATAAAAGTGAACAGTTATCACCATCAGGGGATCAAGATGTTATCGGATAAGTTAACTGCCGTGGCAGCCGCTGAAGATGGACTCGTAGAGTCGGTTGTTATGCCGAACCAGACATTTGTTTTGGCGGTACAATGGCATCCAGAGTACAGTTACAAAGTAGATGACTATAGTCAAAAGTTATTTGACGCATTTGTTAATGCTTCTCAATCCGCACGATATAATATCCACATTGAAGACATCACCGTATAACATGTAGTGAAGAAAAAAGACCTCCTGTTTATAAAAACAGAGGAGGTCTTTGTATTGGTGAATGTAGTCGTGATAGTAACCGTGGTATTACCATTACCATTGTTGTGGCAGGATTATTTTAATCCAGACTTCGTGTTGGCGTGCTCTTCAGCATGGAGGGAAGCAATGAGCTTCTCGCCTTCAACGTCCAGGTTTGGCAGGATGCGATCCAGCCATTTTGGAAGTGCCCAAGCTTTGTCTCCGAAGATCGCCATGATGGCAGGGACCAAGCCCATACGGATGATGAAAGCATCGATCAGAATGCCTACCGCCAAGGTGAAACCAATCTGCTTGATCATGACATCATCAGTGAAGATAAATCCTGCAAATACAGAGACCATAATCACTGCTGCGGCAACGACTACGCGACTGACCTGGTTGTACCCATGAACGACGGATTCGGTCCCGCGATGACCGTGAACATAGGATTCCCGCATGGAGCTAACAAGGAAGACCTGATAGTCCATCGCGAGGCCATACAGGATACCTGTTACGATGATTGGCATAAAGCTAAGGAGCGGGCCGCCCGTATCGAAACCAAAGAGCGAATGCAGCCAGCCCCATTGGAATACCGCAGTCGTGATCCCGAATGTAGCCAGGATGCTAAGCAGGAAACCAATCGTTGCTTTGATGGGAACGATGATCGAACGGAATACGAGCAACAGGATGATCAGTGACAGCAGGATGATAATACCTACATAAATAGGGAACACCTGCGCCAATTTGGCAGACATATCAATGTTAACCGCCGTCAGACCAGTAACCCCAAGCTTCACATCATAAGTCTGTGCGATATTCGAATCAGCCGAGCGCAGATCACCGACCAGTGTTTTAGTAAGCGTATCGTTAGGACCCGTTTTTGGAATGAGACTAAAGATCGCCAAATCTTCTGTCATACCAAGCGGTGTAACCTGTGCAACGTTGTTTTGACCTTGAAGCTCCATCATCAGACCACCCAAAAGTTCAGGCGTGACTTTGGCAGAAGATTGATTAGGCTCTGCGACCAGAATAAGCGGTCCGTTGAATCCTTCTCCGAAGCCTTCCGAGATGGCATCATAGCTCTGTCTTGCGTCTGTGTCGAGATTGGCTGAGGAAGCGCCAGGAATACCCATTTCCATTTTCGTGATCGGTGTCGCTGCAAAACCAAGAATGACGATGATGGCGATAATGGTAGCCCAACGATTCTTGATAACGAATTTCACCCATCTGTCCGCCACTCCGTGGTTAGTGGCTTTAGGATGTTTCGAGCTTTTCTCACGAGCTTTGGCAGAACAGATCCGTTCGCCTACCAATCCCAGTAAAGCTGGCAACAGGGTTAAAGCAACGAATACGTTGATGAGCACGGTGGCAGCTGCGACCAAAGCCATCGTAGACAAGAATGTGAGACCGATGACAAGCATACCGCACAGTGCAATAATGACCGTTAATCCGGCAAAAAATACCGCGCTGCCTGATGTGCCGATGGCTCTTGCCGTTGCTTCTTTTGCGCTCAAGCCTTGATCAATAATCATTCGACGCTGGCGATTGACAATAAAGAGTGCATAGTCGATTCCGACAGCCAATCCAACCATAAGAGCCAGAACGGAAGTGACACTAGGCATTTCAATGAATTTGGAGATGGAGAATGCTCCACCAACTCCAATGGCAACACCGAGGAGTGCTGTGATCAGAGGCAGACCTGCTGCAACGACGGAGCCCAGGGTGATCAGCAATACAATGACAGCAATGACCAGTCCTACAATCTCAGCCGAACCGACCCCAATCGATACTGCTTTGAGCGTTTCGCCTGGTAACACCGTAATGTTGGTTCCTTGCTCTGCTGTCATAACGGACTGAATCACGGAATCAAATACATCCTGCGTGATGGCAGATTGCTCGATTGTAAATTGGAACTGAAACAGTGCAATACTGCCGTCTGAGGAGATCAGCATACCAGGTACAGGAACACCATCCACCATCAAAGGTCCATAGGAAGGAGGCGTGGTTGTTGCGGACTGCGCCATATCAGTAGCCTGAGCATTCTGAGCCATTTCTGCCGTAGCACCCGAATTAGCTGCTTCAGCTGCATAGTCCGCAGGATTAATGACTTTGTCCAATCCGTAAACTTCATTAACACCTTTCATTATGGCAGCCAAACGTTCAGGCGTATCCAGACGTTCGTTGTCCGGTGCCTTGAACACAACACTTCCTTGACCCCCGGAGGCGGCAGGCAGTTCTTTGGCCAATTGATCCAGAACCTTCTGTGACTCGGTGCCTTCAATTTTCATTTCAGAACTGATGTGAATGCCATTGATGCTGATCATGGAGATGACAATTCCCAGAATTAAAACCCAGCCAATGATGAAGTAGGCAGGTTTGCTAAAAGCGGTTTTCCCCACTCTGTATAATAATGTAGACATTTCTCTATTTTACACTCCCTCTATGATGAATGTGGATGGTTGGCATGTTCGAATCCTGCCCGCAAATGACTAAACGTGGTTTCCAAAAATTGATCGAAGGTAATAGCACCGGGCTTGGTATCTTCAGTCATGACTTGTCCGGGCAGCAGCACATTGAGTCTTCCATCAATTAATGGAAGTATCGTTCCATATAGTGCGTTAATCAGAAGATAAGTATAGATCTCGTCATATTTCCCGTTGGATAAGTCTAATAAGGTATCTTGTGCCTGTGTTTGCATCCGGTGCATGGCCCCAAGGTAATGTGGCTCAAGTACGGGATAGGTATGGGATAGCGAGAGTAGCTGATGAAGCCTTCCTATTAATTCTGTTGTAAGTTGCATCTGGATCAGGTTATACAGTACGTCAAGCAAGGAGGCATGTTCAGGCATTTCGGTAAGTAAATCTTCAAGTTCAGTTGTATTCTGAACAGATATGGCTCCTCTTGCTACGGCTTCTTCTTTACATGTGAAGTAGTTTGCAAATGTTCTACGTGAACATCCCACCTGATGCACGATATCTTCGACCGTAAAGCCATCAAGCCCATGTTCAAGAGTCAGTTCAAATGCTGCACCGGCAAGCGCTTTTTCCGTTGCTTCTTTCTTCAAATGTCGCAAGTTTCGTTTGATCATTATTTTCCGCTTATGCGTTCACCTCCAACACCAATGACAATGGTTTAATTATTCCTAAGAGCACACGTACTGAATATGCACTTTGTGAGGTTTATCATAACAACAAGTTGCTCATTGTGCAAATTTACTCATTGTGCAATTATTTTAGACTTGATTAAATGCGATTAAGGAGGGAGGTCGACTGAATGAAGATGAATTATTATCCATGATCATTAGGAAACAGCATCCAAATGTGTCTTGGCGCTTCACTGGATTATGGCGAATTTTCGTCATACTCTTGATTAGTAATAATGATAGAATGGAATGAACAAGAATCAGTTCAAGGGATTAAACTATCTTAAATAGGAAAGATAAAGTGGGATACATAATGTTTGTTATGGAGGTAAACCCTATGAATAAAGATGAGTTTTTTATGCATAAAGCCATTGAGATCGCTCTGCAAGCTCGGAAAGAAGGAAACGAACCATTCGGAGCCATTCTGGTGAAAAATGAAGAAGTGGTCATGATTGGTGAGAATAAAATCAACACTTTTTGTGACCCTACACATCATGCAGAAATTGGACTTATCCGAAAATATTGTTCCGAACATCATGTGTTTGACCTGAGCGAGTACACTCTGTATACCAGTTGTGAACCGTGTGTAATGTGTTCAGGTGCTATGGTTTGGTCAAATCTGGGAAGGCTGGTGTACAGCGTATCCCATGATCAATTAGCGGAAATTGCTGGTGGTAACATCATGATCGCGTGTGAAGACGTATTTGAGAAAAGTCCTCAAAAGCCTGAAGTAACAGGGGAATTACTTAACACCGAAGGGTTAAAAGTCTTCGAAGGATATCAATTTCATTCCAAGTCATAATCCGGTCAAAAAAATAATTTTTGATAATTGCTTGATTTTTTTTTCAACGTCTGATAGTGTAAGACCTGTGATTTTGGGAAGTTGATTTATCAATATGAATTAGAGCTTTCCAGCAGATAATTTTTGACCACTTCACCAGGAAGTTAAGGCCATACGGACAGCCGGGTCAAACGCCGATTGGCAACTTACGTTGCTTTATTGATTGAGTTCAAAGCTCAAATTTTATAAGTTGGTTACTTTACAACCAGTGCAATTGCACATCAACTTGTGAAACGGTCAATAAGAGTGGTAAAGGCGAATTATTTGCTATATAGACTCTGATCCAATATTGATATACATGAAGGAGCTTTACGCCAAAGGATTTCTTGTGAACTTTTTTGGTCATGGAGACTTCACGTCTTTTTTATGATGTATATCGATAAGCAAGTGTGATGATGCGCGATTGCGGGCATTTTTCACCTTGCTTTTTTTGTTGTCTTGTTGTTGTGACCGTATCAAACCAAATTAAACCAATTAAAAAAATACATATTGGGATAGGAGAATGTAAAATGGGAAAAGCACTAATCATCGGCGCCGGCGGCGTTGCTTCCGTGGCAGTACACAAATGCGTTCAAAACAGTGAAGTTTTTGAGGAAATCTGCATCGCGAGTCGTACAAAATCCAAATGTGATGAGCTCAAAGCCAAGCTGGACGGCGGAAAAACTAAAATTACGACAGCACAAGTCGATGCTGATAATGTTGACGAACTGATCGCTCTGATCAACGAAGTTAAACCGGATATCGTTATGAACCTGGCTTTGCCGTATCAAGATCTGACCATCATGGATGCTTGCCTTGCAACGAAAACAAATTACATGGACACAGCAAACTATGAGCCACATGATACAGCGAAGTTTGAATACAGCTGGCAATGGGATTACAAAGAGCGTTTTGAACAAGCGGGCATCACTGCTTTGCTCGGAAGTGGATTTGACCCAGGTGTGACTGGCGTATTCTCCGCTTATGCCCTGAAGCACTACTTTGATGAAATTGAGTACATCGACATCCTGGACTGCAATGGCGGCGACCACGGCTATCCGTTTGCAACCAACTTCAACCCTGAGATCAACATTCGCGAAGTTTCTGCGAACGGAAGATACTGGGAAAATGGCGAATGGATCGAAACAAAACCGATGGAAATCAAACGTGTCTACGACTTCAAAGAAGTTGGCGAGAAAGACATGTACCTGTTGTACCATGAGGAACTGGAATCTTTGGCAAAAAACATGCCAGGTCTGAAACGTATCCGTTTCTTCATGACATTTGGTCAAAGCTATCTGACTCACTTGAAAGCTCTTGAAAATGTGGGCATGACTTCAATCGAGCCTATTGAATATGAAGGTAAACAAATTATTCCATTGCAATTCCTGAAAGCAGTACTGCCTGATCCAGCGTCCCTTGGACCACGCACTGTAGGTAAAACAAACATCGGTTGTATTTTCAAAGGTAAAAAAGATGGTCAAGACAAAACATATTATGTTTACAATATCTGTGATCACCAAGAGTGCTACAAAGAAGTGGGTTCCCAAGCGATCTCTTACACAACTGGCGTTCCAGCTATGATTGGTGCAGCAATGGTCATGACTGGCAAATGGAACAAAAAAGGCGTATACAATGTAGAAGAGTTTAACCCGGATCCATTTATGGAAGAGTTGAACAAATGGGGTCTCCCATGGGTAGAAGACTTCAACCCGGTACTCGTTGATGAGCTGCCAGAAGAAGTTAAAGAATCGGAGCTTGTTCGTTAACATGCGGTTCGAGCAATTACCGACACCATGTTTTGTTGTTGACGAGGCGCTTATCGAGAGAAACCTGAAAATCCTGAACGGTGTTATGCAGCGTACAGGTGCCAAAATCGTACTTGCTCAAAAAGCATTCTCCATGACTGCGATGTATCCGCTGATTGGAGAATACCTAAGCGGCGCTACGGCGAGCGGGTTGTATGAAGCACGTCTGGGTCACGAGGAAATGGGCAAAGAGAACCATGTCTTTGCTCCGGCATACCGCGCAGAAGAGATCGATGAGATTCTCTCCATCTGCGATCACATTATTTTCAATTCTTTTTCACAGCTTGCCAAGTTCAAGGATAAGGCGCTTCAAGCTGGCCGTAAGGTTGGCTTGCGCGTCAATCCTGAATGCTCTACTCAAGAAGGGCACGAGATCTACGATCCGTGTTCTCCGGGTTCACGTTTTGGCGCAAAACAAGAGGATTTCCAAGCAGATCTGTTGGAAGGTGTCTCCGGTCTGCACTTCCACACACTGTGTCAGCAAAATTCCGATGATCTGGAGACTACGTTGAACGCAGTTGTGGAGAAGTTTGGACAATGGTTACCGCAAATGGAATGGATCAACTTCGGTGGTGGACACCATATCACACGTGAAGATTATGATATTCCAAGATTGGAAGCTTGCATCAAACGTATGCAGAATGATTATGGCCTGGAAGTATATCTGGAGCCGGGAGAAGCTGTTGCACTGAACGCGGGTTATCTGGTGACTTCCGTGCTGGACTTCCATAAAAACGGAATGGACATCGCCATTCTGGATACTTCAGCTACGTGTCATATGCCGGATGTGTTGGAAATGCCATATCGCCCGCCGCTGATCGGTTCGGGAGAAGTGGGAGAGAAGGCTCATCTGTATCGTCTTGGTGGACAAACCTGTCTGTCTGGTGACGTGATTGGGGATTACTCATTCGATCAGCCTTTGCAAGAAGGCGACCGTCTGGTATTTGAGGACATGGCGATCTACTCCATGGTGAAAACCAACACGTTTAACGGCATGCCACTTCCTGCGATTGCTGTTAAGAGAAAAGACGGCGATTGCGAAGTTGTCCGCGAATTCGGATATCAGGATTTCAAAATGAGGCTGGCATAATACCTCATTATAATAGTAAGTATTGAACAACGAAGGGAACCTGGAGACAGGTTCCCTTTTTTACGTTAACTGATGTTTATCAATCAGGCTAGATGATGATTCACGATATAGAGGCGACTTCGCTTTAATTTCAGTTTCGGGTTAACTTTGTGGTTTTGAGGCTGCTCTTGCTGCGTATGGAAAGATCGGTTCTCTGAGCTTAAAGTCATACGTCAACCCATCCACAATGCCAACTACACTCTCACTGTCATACAACTCAAGCAAAAACCCAGCCATTTGTTCCGCCGTATGGAATTTGGGAACTCTGCCCTCATATTCAAACTCATCTACATTAAAGGAATGTTTCGCAAATTCCGTCTCGGTTGCAGCCGGAGCGAGCACTTTGGCTTGCATCGCTGCGTTTTTACCTTTTAACTCTTGCGCAAGTCCTTCGGTAAAGGCACTTACATAGAATTTCGTTGCGCAGTAAGTTACTGCATCCGCTACAATTGTATATCCTCCACCAGAGGAAATATTAATGATCTGTGTGCCATCAATATCTGCATAATCACGTACATACAGGGAAGACAGAATCGTAAGAGCTTCTATATTTAGATGAAGCATTTGCTCAATTTTGGGCAGGTGTTGTTCGCCCACGGAAGCAAAATTCCCGAATCCGGCGTTATTAATCCACGTTTCAATGGAATAAGCATGAAGGCTCTCATAGAACTCATGCACATTAGCCGCTATGGACAGATCCACTGTACGAATGACAACATCCAGATCTGGATTGATTTCAGCTACTTTTGATTTTAACTTGTCCAATTCATCGGTTCTGCGTGCTGCCAGGATCATATTTTTGCCACGAGCTGCAAAAGCTAAAGCCGCTTCATATCCAATGCCTGAACTGGCACCGGTAATCACTGTGTATTTCATGGGAATTCCTCCTGGATCTGATTTCATTTTTTATTGTGATGTGACCTCGAGTTGATTATACTGATTAGAGCTTACTCTAAGTCAAGCGCGAATTATAGAGGGGAGGTTAACCATGCATACCATTGGTGAAGTGGCAGCTTTACTCCATATCAGTGCACATACGTTGCGTTATTATGAGAAAGAACAGATTGTAACACCTCTCCGAGATGCCAGTGGAGACAGGAGATACAACGAGTCCCACGTGAAATGGCTACAATTTGTGATCAAACTAAAAGAGACCCAGATGCCCATTGCCACCATTAAGAAATATGCGTCCTTATTTCAGGAAGGAGAGCATACAGCGGCAGATCGTTTGAAGCTGCTGGAGGAGCATAAAAAGTCGATTCAGAAACAAATGCACATCCTTAACACAGCCGATGAGATGCTTGAGCATAAAATTTCGTCGTATCGGACGTTCATTGGGCAATGAACTAACACCCACCAAAGCCGATCTATTGCCAAAACAGTGATTTTTATTATAGACTATTTTTTATCGGTTGTTCATCAAGGGGGAAATGCAATGCATCAAATCAGAAAACAAAAGTCAAACAAGTTAAAGATCCTCTCCAAAGTATTATTGATTATCATTGGGGGATTTATAACGGCATATGGCCTGGAAGCCATATTGATCCCGAATAATGTCTCAGATGGTGGTGTCACAGGTCTGAGTATCGTAGGATCCCAGCTATTTGGATTACCACTCGGAATGCTCATCGGGATTATTAATATTCCATTTGTGTGGCTAGGGTACAAGCAAATCGGTAAAAGCTTTGCGTTATATTCCATCATCGGTATTGCTTCACTGGCAATCAGCACCAGTCTGATGCACCATGTACCAACCATCATTGAAGGTGATACCTTGCTTGTTACGGTTGTTGGCGGGATTATCATCGGTTTTGGTATGGGACTTGCATTACGTAATGGCGGGGCATTGGATGGTATAGATATGCTGGCTGTACTTCTTTCGCGAAAAGTACCTTTTGGAACCAGTGATCTCATTCTGTTCCTCAACATGTTTGTCTTTATTGTCGTTTCTACCGTATTTGGTCTGCAAGGAGCGATCTTGTCAGGACTTGCATATTTTATTGCTTCCAAAGTAATACATATTGTTGAAGAGGGATTGAGCGGTTCCAAAACGTTCAAAATTATTACGAATCAACCCGAAATCATGGTTGAAACCATTCGTGACCGACTAGGTCGTGGTGCAACGTACACCGAGGCGTACGGTGGATATTCTAATGAACAATTCAAGGAAATCACTTGTGTCATTAACCGGATGGAAGAGAGTAAAATTAAAGATATCATTCATGAGATCGACCCATCTGCTTTTGTCGTTGTATACGATGTAGCTGAAGTAAGAGGCGGCAATTTCAAAAAGAAAGATATTCACTAACCCCAAATGCGTTGGTAAGAGGAAACTCTTATCAGCGCGTTTTTGTTTTACCTTGTTTTTTACTAATATTTGGCACCTATGCATAAGCACAGCCCTATTATGGAAAACTTCTGTAGTGTGAATAAATTGCATGATTTCTATGGGAGGTTTGCATAGTGACAAAGCAGGACCCGCAAGAGCTTTTGAAGCAAAAACACGAACTGGATCAGCAAAAAAGACAGTTCACTAATTTTTCCCGAAACATTTCAGGTCATGGTGAGGTTGAAGCTGGTCAAGAGTTCAGTGTTGACCGGGTACCAGATGATCAGAACCGTATGAAGTCGGTAGAGAACAGACGCGGCGAAGTCTAAAAAGTTACAATGATAAGCTGATCCTTTATTGGATCGGCTTATTCATATAAGCGTTGTGACAAATAGAAGACTATATTGCAGTCACACATAAGAGAGGATATCGATATGGTCAATAGTTGTAAAAGGTCGTATATTATTAATATGTGGATTGTGGAAGTGAACAACGACCACATTGCAAAATGATATACGATTATACATAAAAGGACGGGGAAATATGGACTTTAAACCGCTTGCTTCATTTATTGACCGCATGACATCGTGGCGCATTCCGTGGGCAGAGGTGCTGGTGATGCATCGAAATGATACCGTTTTCCAATACCGTAATGGCTACGCCAATCTGGAGGAGAAAATGCCCATTGGCGATGGAGCGATCTTCAATCTATACTCCATGACCAAAATCATGACCTGTGTTGCAGGCTTGCAACTGGTGGAGAGAGGTGAAATGCTGCTAAGCGATCCTCTGTCCGATTATCTGCCAGAGTATGCTGATATGACCTTGAAGAAAACGATGGCAAACGGAGAGATTCGACTGGAAAAGGCGACAAGAGCCATTACAGTGCGCGATTTGTTCACCATGACCGCCGGGTTCTCCTACGACGTGGGTAGCCCAAGCATTCAGGAAGCCGTCAAAAGAAGCGATGGAACATTGCCGACACGTGATTTTGCCAGAGCGCTTGCGAAAGAACCACTGCTGTTTGAACCAGGGACACACTGGAATTACAGCATGTGCCATGATGTGCTGGGAGCCTTGATTGAAGTGGTCAGTGGTAAAAGCTTTGGTACGTATCTCCGGGACGAAATCACCGGACCACTGGGCATGAACGATACAGCGTTTAATCTGAACGATGAGCAGCAGAAGCGCCTGATTCCGCAGTATGCTTATAATGATGAGCTTGAAAAGGCTGTACGTATGGATGGTAATGGATTCCGTGTGGGTACCGAGCTGGAGAGCGGTGGTGCAGGGTTGTTATCAACCGTTAGTGATTATGCACGTTTTCTGAACGCGCTTACCGGGCTTGGTACAAGTCCTGAAGGTGTACGCATTTTGTCACAAGCTTCTGTGGAACTGATGCGAACGGATCATCTGAACGAGATGACTCGCGGTGATTATTCGTGGGATCATATGTATGGATACGGCTATGGATTAGGTGTTCGTACACATATCTCCAAAGCAGGCAGTGGTTCACTGAGCCCACTTGGTGAATTTGGATGGAGTGGTGCTGCTGGTTGTATGGCTATTATTGATCCGGATTCAGAACTTACTGTCATGTATGCCCAGCATCTGCTCAACAGTCAGGAACCATATGTTCAACGACGCTTACGTAATGTGGTTTACTCCTGCCTATAAATCATATCATATTCGTAATTACTTGAAGAGCCGCTATATTAGCGGCTTTTTTATGTTATATGAATCGAAAACTATTGATTTAGATTGAAATATATTTCTTTATTAGATAGGGTATGTTATCATTTTTAGGAAAATAGTACTAGTAGGAGGATATGCTTATTGAACATTAACTTTAATTAATTACATAGTTTGATCAAGGTTAAACTCGAGCAATTAGCTGTTTGAATGTTGAGATTATGCACGATTCAAAATTAGAAATGAGCTTGTAGATGTTACTTTTTACTCAAAGGAGAGTCAACGATGATACACCCTAAACACAATGCAAAATGGGCTTCTCTGGCCTTACTTACTTTAATCGGCTATGTTCTGAGCGCATTGCTCCTGTTACCACCCAATGCCGCTGCCAAAGGAGAGCAAATCTCTGCCAAACAGCTTGCAAGTATGAGCCGACTTTCATTTACACTTCGTGATGCCAAGCAAACGGCTTACACCGTTTATATTTTCGCTAATAATGAACAGAAGAGTACGCTGACCGAAGAAAATGGTTGGACGAACAATAAAAAAGGTGACAAGAGTTATACTGGAACCTATCGTGCGGCCTTGGTGAAAAAAGGTGCAACATACGGAACAGTTCAAGCAGCTAAATTGGACCTGAATACGATTATTTTTCCTCAAACCTGGAACTTTGTTGTGAAAAGCAAAGGGACTGGTACACCAGACATGCTGATGATTACCGATTGGGGAACTTCCAATTTCAACGAGGTGAAGACCTATATTGTTCGTTCCGGGGAATTACGCCGTGTAACATATGTCGATAATAAGGGAAAAAAAATCGACGATTCCTACTCTGCAAGCAGAGAGGATGGAATCCGTACTCTTTCAGGTGCCCGAGTACAGTTCAAAAATTATAATAACCTTCAATTCGTCTATGGCGTTAACACGTTTAAATTGAATGTTAACCAATTGCAATTGCGGTTGGAAGATACACGTAACCTTCGTACAAAAGCTTGGCCGAACTCGGGCGTTGGCGATCGCGCTTACCTGAAAAGCCTGAAGGACGCTGCATTAAAGGGTATGATGCCAGGTAGAACGGACATCAAAATTGGCATGACGCTTCAAAATGCACAAAAAAAGCTGGGGAAACCTAATTCTCGTTCAAATGAGGAATGGGGAGCATTCTATTATTATTCTAAATTCGGTGTTGGATTCGATTCATACATGCACGAGCTGACCAATAAATCACGTATAGCCGTTTTTGATTTGTACAATGAGAAGCAGAATCTGTCACCATGGAATGTGAGAATATGGATGGGGAAACCTTCCTCAGAGTATTACAATGAAGTCGTGGGTGGGTATGAGATGGTATACCAATTGGGTAATCACGCCATTGTATTCAACTATGAAGAAGAAGAGTCCTTGATTGATTTTACAAGTATATATTAAGGTATAAGATCGTAAGAAACGAAAAGTATATCGTATGGGAATTTACACAAAAAGCCGCTGATTAGCGGCTTTTTTGCTGTCCATCAGATGGATTGTTGTCCATGAGAGTGTTGTCTATTTTATTAAAGTGTCATTAGAGCTTTGCACAGAACGCACACGATTGACTAAATAAATGCCAACCGACACGAACAGTAATGCGGCCAGGTTTTTCAGCTCGAAAATCGTTTCGCCTAAGAATAAAGCTGATAACAATGCGCCAAACACAGGAATTAGGAAATTGTACACAGACACTCTTCCGACCTTGTTGTATTTGAGAAGCAGATTCCATAGACAAAATGCAACGGATGAGAGCAAAGCCAGGTAGATCAAGTTACTGGTAGATTCCAGGGTGAAATGAGTGACCCGTCCGCCGAGTAATAGACCTAACAGTGTAAGCACCAATCCCCCAACGAACAGGCTGACCCCTGTGATAATCAGAACATCGATCGTAGCGGTGAGACGTTTTGCGTAAAGGGCCGTAACGGAAAAAACAAGTGCAGCTATAATAACGAACCCTTCACCTGTGAATGAGAAGGAAAAAGCAAGCAGATCGGTATGGAAGTTTACGATGATTACACCGACGAATCCAAGCAAGCAGCCAACGATTTTATTTCTGCTTAATTTGTCGTTTTTATAGATGAAATGGGCCAGAACAACACTGAAAAAGGTCGTCGTTGCATTCATAATGGAGCCTTTGACACCGGTCGTATTGGCTACACCAACGTAGAAAAACATATATTGCAAGCCGGTTTGAAACACGCCTAACATGATGAGACTTGTCCACTGAGCCTTGGACAATTGCAGCTTCTGTTTTCTGACGACACGTGAAAGAAGCAAGAGCAGCAAGCCCGCCAATGTAAATCGGTATCCGGCAAATACGTATTTGGACGCAATGTCTTCGGACAAAATGTTAAATGCGATATATCCAAGTTTAATGGATGGGTACGCACTTCCCCATAACAAGCAACACAGGCTTGCCACGAGCATAACAAAAATGGGGTCACTAAATTTACTCGGTTTTTGATTTTCAAGGGTATTTCTTTCTATCACTTTCAATCTTCTCCTCGCATTTATTGCACATATGTATGTACGAATCTTGTACGTCTCTTATATCCTCACTGACCATATCACATATCGCCAATGTTTGTAATGAAAATTAACTCTGTAACATAGCTGAGAAGACCGAATAAGACAGAATAAGACCGGAAGAAGCCAGGTTACAGATGAATTTCAATGTACTTTCATGTGTACTTGGAGAAATTTCCAGAATGAAAAAGCTTGTCAAATCAAAAATAATATGATAATTTAATGTCTGTAACCGGTTACACACAGAGGAGAGCAACTTATGACAACAATTAAAGATGTAGCTCAACGAGCTGGCGTATCTGTTGCCACCGTATCCAGAGTCATTAATGATAGAGGTTATGTGCATGCGGACACACGCAAGAAAGTGGAAGATGCTGTGAAGGCACTTAACTTCTCACCTAATGAAGTGGCCCGCTCATTATACAAGCGCAAGTCCAAACTGATCGGCCTGTTGTTGCCGGATATTGCGAACCCTTACTTCCCGCAGTTGGCCCGCGGTGTAGAGGACGGGATGCAGGAACAGGATTACAGACTGTTATTTGGAAATAGTGATGAGGATGAACAGAAGGAGCAGGATTACATCCAAACGTTTATCCAGAACAATGTGGTCGGTGTGATCTCTTCAACGAACTATCCTCATTCTTCAATATATGAAAAACTGAAGATTCCCGTTGTGTTTCTGGACAGAACCTCACTGGATCGTCCATCCGTGTATGCGGATGGCAGGGAAGGTGGAAGACTAGCTGCAAGGGAGATTATCACACGCGGCAGTCGCCGGATTACGGTTATGCAAGGACCGTCACAGATCAGACCCGCTCAGGATCGCTTTGAAGGAGCGATTGAAATCATCCGAGATGCCGGGCTAGACTATAATGTAATCCAGACGAACTCATTTTCAATTCATGAGGCAGGCGTGGGGGCTGAGGAATTATTCAGAAAGTATGCCGATACAGACGGGGTCATTGCCAGCAATGATATCGCAGCCATGGCAGTGCTGCATGAAGCATCACGAATCGGAAGAAAGGTTCCTGATGACGTACAAGTGATCGGTTTCGATGATATTCCCATGAGCAGCCTGTTATCGCCTGCATTGTCCACCATCCATCAGCCAGCATACGAGATGGGAAGAGAAGCGGCGGGATTACTTATCCAGCTTGTGGAACAAGTTGCAATAGAGAACAAAAACATACAGTTGCCCGTAAGTTTTATCGAACGGGGCACTACGAGAAAGGTGAGATCAGATGGCTAAAATATGTGTAATAGGAAGCAGTTCAATGGATCTGGTTGTTACTTCGTCAAGACGTCCGGGAGCGGGTGAAACCGTTCTTGGTGACAGCTTCAAAACGGTCCCTGGCGGTAAAGGAGCCAATCAGGCTGTTGCTGCTGCACGACTTGGTGCCGAGGTTGTGATGATCGGCCGAGTAGGTGACGATGCCTTTGGCAAAGATATTTTAGAGAACTTCAGAGCAAATGCTGTAAATACGCAAAATGTGAAACCGGTTACACATTTAGAAAGTGGAACGGCTCATATCATTCTGGCGGAAGGTGATAATAGTATTGTAGTGGTTGAAGCGGCGAATCGTGAAGTCACTCCTGCATATGTCGATGAAGCAGCGGAAGTGATCCGTAATGCAGATATTGTACTCATTCAGCAGGAAATTCCGGAGGAAACCGTTGTTCATGTAAGTACAATGTGTGCAGAGTTTGGAACCCCATTACTCCTTAATCCTGCTCCGGCAAGAGCATTGCCGCAAGAAGTTATCAACAACGCCGCATATATCACGCCGAACGAACATGAAGCGGAGATCTTGTTTCAGGGCATGAGTCCGGCAGAGGCACTACGTCAATATCCTAACAAATTGTTCATCACGGAAGGCAGTAAAGGTGTTCGTTATTTTGATGGCACAGAAGAAATTCTAGTTCCAACTTATAAGGTGGAGGCTGTCGATACCACCGGTGCAGGGGATACGTTCAACGCCGCATTTGCAGTTGCTTTGGCTGAAGAAAAACCGTTGCAAGAGAGCGTACGCTTCGCTAATCGGGCTGCGTCGTTGTCCGTCACCAAGTTCGGAGCCCAGGGTGGTATGCCAACACGGGATGAAGTAGAGGAGAGCTTGTAATGAAAAGAAATGGCATGTTGAATAGTCACATCTCCAAGATTCTGTCTGATCTGGGCCATACGGACATGATTGCGATTGCGGATGCAGGTCTGCCGGTACCTGACGGGGTAATCAAAATCGATCTGGCCCTGAAACTGGGCACACCAAGTTTTCGCGAAGTGGTAGAAGTTGTCGCAGAAGATATGGTCATTGAGAAAGTTATTGTGGCAGAAGAAATTCAAGAAGGCAATCCCACAGCTATGCAATTCATCACGGAGAAATTCGGTGAAGAAGCCATCGATGCTTCCGTCAGTCACGAACAATTCAAAGTATTAACCCGACAGGTGAAGGCGGTCATCCGAACAGGTGAAGCAACACCCTATGCCAATTGCATTTTACAATCGGGAGTCCATTTCGGTTAAAGGAGGTTGCGTAATGCACATTCAGATGCAAGACATTTATAAAGCGTTTGGTACGAATCAGGTGTTAAGTGGAGTGGATTTTGAACTAAAGGATGGTGAAGTTCATGCCCTGATGGGGGAGAATGGAGCCGGCAAATCCACCCTGATGAACATTCTGATTGGTCTTCATCAGCGAGATCAGGGAACCATCCGTATAGACGGAGAAGAGAACTATTTTGGGAGCCCGAAGGAAGCAGAAAGCCTGGGTATCACCTTTATACATCAGGAACTGAATGTATGGCCTGAAATGACGGTGCTGGATAATCTCTTTATTGGTAAGGAACTGACATCATCCTTAGGTTTGCTTAATACAAAACAAATGAAAGCGCTCGCTAAAGAACAGTTTGCCAAACTTTCCGTAGACATACCACTAGAACGTCCTGCGGGAGAGTGCTCTGTAGGGCAGCAACAGATGATCGAGATTGCCAAAGCACTAATGACAGATGCCAAGGTCATCATTATGGACGAGCCAACAGCCGCACTTACGGAGCGTGAGATCCAGAAGTTATTTGGTGTAATCAGATCGCTGAAAAAGGACGGCGTATCCATCGTGTATATTTCTCACCGAATGGAGGAGATATTCACGATCTGTGACCGGATTACGATTATGCGTGATGGTAGAACAGTAGATACTCAGCCTATTCCACAGACAAGTTTTGATGAAGTGGTGCGAAAAATGGTGGGTCGTGAACTTACCGAGCGTTACCCTGTCCGGAAGCCTTCCTATGGTGAAGTTGTTCTGGAGGTAAGGAATGCAAGCAGCAAAGGGTTGTTTGAGAATATTAACTTCACCGTGAGAGCTGGAGAAATCCTCGGTTTCTCAGGACTTATGGGTTCTGGACGAACAGAGATCATGAGAACCATCTTTGGGTTGGATACGTTGGACAGTGGTGAGATCTTCATCCGCGGTAAAAAAGCGAACATTCGTAAACCGGCAGATGCCGTGAAACATGGAATCGGGTTTATTACAGAAGACCGCAAGGATGAGGGGCTGGTGCTGGACTTCTCGATTCGCGAAAATATGGCGTTGACGAATCTGTTCAGTTTTTCAAACAAAGGTTTCATTTCGGCTTCGAAAGAACAAGACTTCGTAGATACATTGATCAAACGTCTACAGATTAAAACGCAATCCTCCGAGACGGCGGCAAGAAATCTATCCGGGGGTAACCAGCAGAAGGTGGTTATCGCAAAATGGGTTGGGATCGGTCCAAGCGTACTTATCCTGGATGAACCTACACGCGGAGTGGATGTCGGAGCGAAGCGCGAAATCTATGAATTGATGAATGAACTGACAGCCCGCGGAGTTGCAATCATCATGGTATCGTCCGAGTTACCTGAAGTGCTGGGCATGAGCGACCGGATCGCGGTTGTGCATGAAGGACACATCAGTGGTGAGGTCGCAAGGGAAGTAGCAACACAAGAACACATTATGACATTGGCCACAGGGGGACAGTGATATGACAACAATGCAGGAAAACAAAACGGCGAAAAGCGGCTTCCGTTTCTCAAGTGTGATACAAAAATTGGGACCGCTGCTCGGCTTAATCATTCTGATTCTCATCGTATCGGTGTTGAATCCAAGTTTCTTGGAACCGCTTAATATCTTGAATTTATTGCGTCAAGTCTCCATTAATGCGCTGATTGCTTTTGGTATGACGTTTGTAATCCTGACGGGTGGAATCGATCTGTCGGTCGGCTCGATCCTGGCTTTATCCAGTGCTTTTGTAGCAAATATGATGTTGTCCGGTCTGGACCCGATCTTGTCCATCATTATCGGTGTAGCACTTGGTGGTGTCATGGGTATGGTGAATGGACTGATGATTACCAAAGGCAGAATGGCTCCATTTATTGCTACATTGGCAACGATGACGATATTCAGAGGACTAACGTTGGTATATACGAACGGTAATCCAATTACAGGGCTTGGGGATAACCTGTTGTTCCAATTGTTCGGCCGTGGTTACCTGCTGGGCATTCCGGTACCTGCAATCACGATGCTGATTACCTTCATGATTCTGTGGATTGTTTTGCATAAAACAGCATTTGGCCGCAAAACGTACGCAATCGGCGGTAATGAGAAAGCTTCCATTATCTCGGGTATCAAAGTCAATCGCGTGAAAATTATGATCTACTCCCTGACAGGTATGCTCGCTGCTCTGGCAGGTGCAATTTTGACATCACGCTTGAATTCAGCGCAACCAACAGCAGGTACATCCTATGAGCTGGATGCCATCGCAGCCGTTGTATTGGGTGGTACAAGTCTTGCTGGAGGACGCGGGCGCATCGTGGGTACACTGATCGGTGTTCTGATTATCGGTGTACTGAATAATGGATTGAACTTGCTCGAAGTAAACTCTTTTTACCAAATGGTTGTGAAAGGTATCGTCATTGCCATTGCCGTCCTGCTGGACCGCAAGAAAACAGCATAAGGAGAGAAGCGAATATGAAAAAGTGGACAATAACACTCGTAAGTATGCTGATGATCATCGTTCTGGCCGGGTGCTCTCTGGAGCCACCGGAATGGGCCAAACCTGACCCTAACAAAAGTAACGGACAGAAGAAAATAGGTTTGTCGATATCTACACTAAACAATCCATTTTTTGTATCGCTGAAGGATGGGGTCATGGCCGAAGCCAAAAAACAGGGAGTACAGGTTATCGTGGTTGATGCGCAGAATGATTCGGCCAAACAAACCAATGATGTAGATGATCTCATTCAACAGGGCGTCAGTGCACTTCTGATTAACCCAGCTGACTCTGCTGCGATCTCGACAGCGGTTCAATCCGCCAATAGTGTAGGTATTCCCGTGATCACGCTGGATCGCTCCGCAGATAAAGGGGAAGTGGCAGCACTGGTGGCATCGGATAACGTTAAAGGCGGACGCATGGCAGCTGAATACTTCGTGGAACATCTCGGTGAAGGAGCCAAAGTCATTGAACTTGAAGGTGTGCCTGGTGCTTCCGCAACAAGAGAACGGGGAAAAGGCTTCCATGAAGTGGCTGACAAGCAACTCGATGTGGTTTCCAAACAATCTGCTGATTTCGATCGGTCCAAAGGATTAAATGTCATGGAGAACTTGTTGCAAGGTAATCCTGACGTGCAGGCGGTATTTGCCCATAATGATGAGATGGCACTTGGTGCGATTGAAGCGATTCAAAGCTCGGGGAAAGACATCCCGGTCATTGGATTCGATGGCAATGATGATGCAATCAAATCCATCAAAGATGGAAAATTGACGGCAACAGTCGCTCAGCAGCCAGTACTGATTGGCCAACTGGCGCTGCAAGCTGCTCTGGATGTGCTCAGTGGCAAACAAGTGGAGCCATCAATCCCGGCTGAATTGAAGCTGGTGACCAAGGAAAACGTGAACGAGTAAATCATCATATCCCATGTGTATCCGTTTGGGAAATGAACATAGAACTAAACCAAGCCGCTAATATAGCGGCTTTTTTACATTTTGAAAGTGTTGCTAACCCCATCCAACAGATTTTTGGCTTTTAAAAGCCTACAAAAGATGCTTCAACTGAATTGTAGTTTTTTCGGTATTTCTTCATTACTTTGGATTGCTCCAAAAGAGTATTTTTGGATATGTATAACCAATCCATCGATTGATATACTAGCATGACGTTCTACACAATCTTCACAATACATAGGGAGGAGCTAATCTCAATTATCCATTCCTGTACGGAATAGAAAGAAGGCAGTTGACATGAAACAACTAGTTGAAGAAAATCTCCAATCGGTAAGACGGCAAATCGCATTGGCTTGTCAGGCTTCAGGGCGTGACATAACGGAAATTACATTGCTGCTCGCCACCAAAACGGTTCCGTTAGAGAAATTACAAATGGCTATTCAAGCAGGTGAGGTGCTGTTCGGAGAGAACAAAGCTCAAGAACTTCGGGACAAATTTCCACTGATGGAACAAAACAAACAGGTAGAATGGCATTTTATCGGACATCTACAAACAAACAAAGTAAAGGACGTTGTTAAATATGTTACGCTCATTCATTCCGTAGATCGTCTGAAACTGGGTCAGGCGTTACATAACCAGCTTCTTAAAGAGAATAAGACTCTAGACATTCTGGTGCAAATTAACACGTCCTACGAGGAAAGTAAGTTTGGTGCCTCTCCAGAAACAGCTGTCGAGCTTGTAGAGCAGTTAACTCAATTCGAAACGTTGAATGTGAAAGGTTTAATGACCATTGGAAAACTGAATGCAACGAATGAAGAAACACGGCACTGTTTTCGTTTGTTAAACCGTATTCGCACTCAAATTAAAGAGAAAAACATTCCGCGTGTAGAAATGGATATTCTATCGATGGGCATGTCCGGTGACTTCCAGGTCGCTATTGAAGAAGGAGCTACAATGATACGTGTAGGAACAAGTGTATTTGGCCCTCGGTATGTACCAGACGAATATTACTGGAATGAAAACACACGCATCGATGATTAAGTGAGAGGTCGTGTTAAATATGAAGACAGCATCCCCTTCGTTACGTGGTCGCGATCTGATCTCACCGGTGATCGCGGCATTAATATCCGTCATTGTGAATTACGGGGGTACATTTATTCTTGTGTTTCAAGCGGCAAAAGTGGCTGGTTTAAGCCCGGAAATGACAGCATCCTGGATTTGGTCCATCTCGATTGGGGTCGGAATAACGGGGATTTGGCTCAGTTATCGATACAAGGAACCGATTATTACAGCCTGGTCTACACCGGGTGTGGCATTTCTTGTTTCGGCATTAGCGGTGACCCCTTATCCAGAAGCTATCGGCGCTTACATGATTTCAGCAGTCGGATTTATTATTTTAGGTATGTCAGGCATGTTTGAACGTTTTGTTCGACTTATTCCCCCAGGCATCGCTTCCGGATTGTTGGCAGGTATTTTGCTACAGTTTGGAATATCGGCCTTTGGAGGGGCGAAGCTTGATCCTTTGCTTGTTACTGTGCTGTTTGCAGCTTACATCGTGCTAAGGAGGTTTACTTCCCGTTACGCCATTGTTGGCATATTGGCAATTGGTTTGATTTATTTGATATGCATGGGAAAAACAGACTTCAGTACGATCCAATTGGCGGTCGCTTCGCCTGTATTGGTTGTTCCATCGTTTTCGTTAAATGCTTTACTTGGCGTTGCACTGCCGCTATTCATTATCACCCTGACAGGGCAGTATATGCCCGGAATGCTTGTTCTGCGTAATGATGGATTCAAGACAAGTGCCAATCCCATTTTGACGGTAACCGGTTTGGGCTCACTGCTTGCAGCTCCATTTGGCTCGCATGCTTTTAACGTGGCTGCGATTACCGCAGCGATATGTACAGGAAAAGATGCACATGAGGATGCAACAAAACGGTACATAGCAGGTATTGCTTGTGGGATCTTTTATATTTTTGTCGGTATTTTTGGCGTAACATTGGCTGCCCTGTTTTTGATTCTTCCTGCTACCTTTATTGCAACATTAGCCGGACTGGCGTTACTTGGAACCATTGGCGGCAGTCTTGCGAATGCATTAACGGAACCCAAAGGACGTGAAACCGCATTGATCACTTTTTTGGCGACCGCAGCCAACGTGACCTTGCTTGGTGTCGGTGGTGCATTTTGGGGACTAGTTGCAGGAATGATGGCCCATCTAGTGATGAATAGTGGAATTTCCAAAAAACAATTAGGAACGAATAGATAATTTCTATATGGAGAGGAAGATGTACATGAAACATTTGGAGAAGCAAGATCAAGTCATAGGAAATGCTGTCCAGCAAGAGCTTGCAAGGGAGAAGGATACGATAGAGCTGATTGCATCAGAGAATTTTGTAAGTCAAGCTGTGATGGAAGCAACGGGTTCCGTATTGACCAATAAATATGCGGAGGGGTATCCGGGCAGAAGATATTATGGCGGGTGTGAGCATGTCGATACCGTCGAAGAGATAGCGAATCGTCGCCTTAAAGCACTTTTTGGAGCTGAACATGCAAATGTGCAACCTCACTCCGGTTCTCAGGCCAACATGGCTGTATATTTTGCCTCGGTTGAGATTGGTGACACGATCCTTGGCATGAATTTATCCCAGGGTGGTCATCTAACACACGGAAGTCTCGTTAATTTTTCGGGGAGATTTTATAATTTTGTTTCATATGGTGTTGATGCACAAACAGGCCGAATTGACTTTGATGAAGTACGCAAACTGGCTTATAAGTATCGTCCACGCATGATTGTTGCAGGTGGAAGTGCCTACCCAAGAACCATCGAGTTTGAATTATTCGCCCAAATTGCCGCCGAAGTGGGAGCACTTTTCTTTGTAGATATGGCGCATATAGCCGGAATAGTCGCAGCAGGTTTACATCCTAATCCGATACCGCATGCTCATTTTGTCTCAACCACCACGCACAAGACTTTGCGAGGACCCCGAGGGGGAGCCATTTTGTGCCGAGAGTCGTGGGCACAGGCGATTGACAAAGCTGTATTCCCAGGAACCCAGGGCGGGCCATTCATGCATGTGATAGCAGGAAAGGCGGTGGCCTTAGGTGAGGCGTTGCAATCCGATTTCACCACATATATTGAACGAGTTCTGAATAACGCCAACGTACTGGCAGAAACTTTAAGCAATGAAGGACTCAACCTTGTATCGGGTGGGACAGATAATCATATCGTGTTGGTTGACTTACGAACTATGGGCCTCACAGGCAAAGGAGCCGAAGCTTTACTTGATGAAGTAGGGATTACGGCGAATAAAAATGCAATCCCTCACGATACGGCAAGTCCTTTGGTTACGAGTGGTATCCGTTTTGGAACACCGGCTATGACGACCAGAGGTCTTGGAGCCAGAGAAATGAAAGAGATTGCTCATCTTATCGGGCTTGCCTTCAAGAATCCAAAGAACTCGGATGTCAAAAAACAAATATTAGGCAGTGTTCGCGAAATCACTTCGCAATTCCCTTTATATGAAGGGCTTGAATAGTTTAAGAGCAGACACATATGTAGCCTGCAATTGATCCTGATGGATTACAATTGCAGGCTTTTAATGTTACTTGCTTAGATTGAAAACTTATTTTTTTGGAATAGAAGAGATATACCATTAGTGGTTTAAGACACGCCCTAGTAGGCTATCCCAACACGAGAGTGTACATACTCATCAGACATTACTTGCTGATAAGCACACTCCGCCGTATCAATTACAGAAATTGAAGTTCCACCGTCAGGCAAGTAGTCGCGCTCAACCCGATACTTACCAAGAGATTCTCCATCATATAAGTAGGTAGGGCACACGATCGTCCATTCTAGCTCTGAGGCCTTGAGAATGTTGTACATCTCCAGATGCTCTTCAGCTGCGCGTGTTGACTTACGTCTGGATTCGGAGGATTGAAAACGAAACAAGCCAGGATCAGTACGACTTTCCAATATGCCAGCTGTACCGATGGTAATGATTCTTTTGATATGCTCCTGAGCCATGGCCTCAACAATCAATCTCGTGGATTGCGATAATGTAGTTGTTCCATCTGTGCCCAGGGCACTAACAACGAGATCAGCACCCTGAATGGCATGATGAATATCTTCTTTCGCTAATGCGTTTCCTTGATGCAGAACGAAATTATCATCGTTGATTTGTACCTTTTCCGGGCTTCTAACCAGTGCAGTTACATGATGATTGGAACGCAGGGCATTAGAGACGAAATGACTTCCAACCCGTCCTGTGGCTCCTAACACTAAAATTTTCATTACAAAAAAACATCCTTTCAATACGATTGGAGAGCATGTTCTTCTTCATCGTACAATCTTTGCAAATCGATGTATGCCTTCCTCAATCTGATCCTCATCCACTTTGGCAAAACCTAATATCCATCCTTTTCGCTGACTCTCCAAGCAATATCTACTAAGCGGATACACACGCACACCTTGATCAAGAACAGCATTCGTCAGCGCTTCTTCGTCAAATGACGTTTCAGATTCCAGAAGCATATGTAATCCCGTCTCCACACCACTTAATGTAAATCGTGAGCCTAGCCCAGAAGCAACAATGGCTTTGGTCATGACTTCGTGTCTGCGTCGATAGATGTTCCGAACTCTTCTCATATGGCGCATAAAATGACCACGCTCAATAAAATAAGTTAGCGTTAATTGTTCCATAATCGGCAGATGGCGATAGGTTAATTCATGAACTTGGGTAAGGCGATCGATGGCTATTTTGGGGCCGATAATAGCGGATAGGCGAATGCCAGGTGCGACCATTTTGGAAAAACTCATCATATAAAGCGTATTCTGAGGTTGCTGACTGAATATGGTCGGCAGTGGATCTCCGCGGTACCTAAATTCGCTATCGTAGTCATCCTCAACAATCCAATATCGATGATGAGCTGCCATGTGCATTAATTGTTGCCTGCGTGGCTCTGACATAATAACACCAGCTGCACATTGATGAGAAGGTGTGACATATACGAGTTTCGTCTGTGGGTGAATTCGATCTACACATAATCCGTACTCATCGACTGGAACGGAGTCGACATGCATCCGGCGATACTTCATCGCCATCCAAGCGGCAGGGAAGCCGGGATCTTCTACGGTAACTCTATCTCCCTCACTCAAGAGTGCCTGGGCAATTAAATCAATACTATGTTGTGCACCTGAGGTTAACAAGATTTGATCTACATCGATATGAATGCCTCGTTCAAGTGACAAATAACGCTGAATCTGCTCTCTTAACGCCAGTAACCCTCTGGCATCACCGTAAGCCCAAAGATCCAGATTGGGTTCAGTGGAAGCTTGTAAAAAAGATTGTCTCCAGGATTTTGTGAAATGTTCATCCAGATAAGGCTCGTGGGGATTAAAATCAATCTCGATCTTGCGACGGTCTCTATTGCCGAACCAACTATGCAGATGACCAATCGATTCGGTTAGTGCAGGTAGTTCGGGAGGAATTGGTCCTTGGATCGTGGTTACTTCTGATGAACGAGGTGCATATGTCCAATCACTTACCCTTGTCCCGGCCCGACGTGAAGTTACCGTATACCCCCGGCTGAATAGTTCCTCGTACACAATCTGTATGGTTGACCGTGAAACACCGATTAATTGAGCGAGTTCACGTGATGGTAGCAGCAATTCACCTGGTTGCCATTTCCCGGATGTAATATTATGAATCGCTTGATCCAGAAGTTGCTGCCAGATCGGGCGAGGGTCATTTCGATTCACTTTTAGCATTGATTCATCTCCATTACTCATGCTGAATTATGGATTGTATCTACTTATGTAAGTTTGGGTGTTATTAGCAATCCACTGATTGATATACTATCACGGCAAAAGTCCAATCTGCAAACCATATCAAGCGAAATTAAAGCCTTTATTCCCGTGTGTCGAAACTATTTCGGTCGCTATTGTCTGGTTCATACTCGATTCATATTCAAGCCACAGATAGTTCATCTTCTTCGGTTACACTACGGGGGTACTACCACAGAGATTCCCAATTCATAGACTAGACAGGAGAAGATGAGATTGACAAGGAAGAAACGAACAACGATCGCGGCCATAACCTTGGTGTTTGCGATGATGTCCCCAATGTCGGCAATGGCTACACCCGCTACCAGTAACGTTAGTAATCCTACGTATGATCTGACGAAAAAGGCAGCAAGTGCAAAGGCCAAGGTACTTACTGAATCATACGCTACAACAAGTGTGCAGTTCGCACTGATGGATGAAGGGAAGATTGTGATCTCCGGTCAGGCAGGTAAAAATGATCTGAACAACAACATTCCGCTTTCTTCAGATACCATATATGGCATTGGTTCAACCAGCAAAATGATGCTCGCAACCGCCGTCATGAAGCTAGTGGACCAAGGCAAGATCGATCTCGATGAGCCTGTCGTGAAGTATATGCCGGACTTTACAATGAAAGACAAGCGTTACCAACAGATCACACCACGTATGTTACTGAATCATTCATCCGGGCTTCTCGGCACGTCGAGCAATAGCGCAATACTGTTTGGAGATAATGATACCTACGCACATGATACGTTACTTGAGCAATTGGCGACGCAACATCTGAAGGCAGACCCTGGCGCATACTCGGTGTATAGTAATGATGGGTTTACATTAGCTGAGATTCTGGTCGAGCGGGTCAGCGGCATGAGCTTCACCACTTTCTTGCACCGGTACATAACTGAACCCCTTGGTATGGAGCATACCAAAACACCGCAGGATATTGTGGATCTCAACCAGATGGCAGCAACATATTCTCCTTCGAATGAGGAGCAACTTCCATTAGAGACAACCAATATGATTGGATCAGGAGGCATCTATTCCACCGCTGAAGATTTGGTTCAATTCTCGAAAATCTTTACAGGTGAGGTCGAAACTGTTCTTTCACAGGAAGCTGTAGAGGCCATGCAGCAAGAAGAATACAAGAGAGGCATGTGGCCGGAAGAGGGCGATTCGTCCATTGGTTATGGCCTGGGGTGGGACAGCGTGAACCTGTTTCCTTTTAATGATTATGGTATCCAGGCTGTAAGCAAAGGCGGCAATACGATAACCTACCATTCCGCATTGATTGTGTTACCAGAATATAATATGGCTGCTGCCGTAACCTCTTCGGGCGGTCACAGCTCAACGGATCAATTGCTGGCAACGGAACTGTTGCTTGGTGCGCTAGAGGAGAAAAATATGATTCCAGAACGCAAGCCGGAGAAGTCTCATGGTACACCAGTGAAAGCAACCATGCCAAAGGAACTTTCACAACATACAGGTATGTATGGCGGTGGTGCAAACATGTTATTGAACTTGGAAGTGAAGAATGACGGACAATTGACAATATCTAATCTGTCATCTCCTAACAGCCCTGCTCAGACCTATACGTACACCGCAGATGGTTCATTTGTTAATGATGCGGGTACGGAAAAGTTGAAATTCGTTCGGGAAGTCAACGGAAACACATACTTGTGGTCCCGCTCGTATCAGTCGGTTCCTGGACTTGGTCAAGTTGCTTCTTCGGAATATAAGGCAGAAAAGCTTGAAACCAATGAATTGTCTGCTGAAGCAAAGGCCGCATGGCAAAAACGGGATGGCAAAGCATACGTGTTGGTTAATGAAAAATACACATCAACACTGTACAACACAGCGATGCCGATGATTCCCATTCATACTTTTAATGAGCTTCCTGGTTATATCTACACCAACAAAATTATCGGAGCTAACCAAGCCGTTAACCAATTGCAAATTCCTGGATTGGCGGGCCGTGACACGATGGAGTTCAATTTCTATGAGGAAAATGGCGTGGAATACGTTACTGCTGGAGGCAACGTATATGCTGCTCAAGAAATTATTAAACCGATCTATGCAGGAAGACAATCGAAGACAACGATTCAAGCGAATGGACATGCCACATGGTTTTCGATTCCGGCATCAGCCGCCGGCAAAATAATGTCAGTCAAGATGTCTTCAAACAGCGGGTTTGCTGTATACGACCAATCTGGCGTAGGCATAAATCATACGGTGGTCAGTGGACAAAATGAAATGGTATTGCCTGAGAATGGAAACATCGTATTTGCGGGTGAGGCTGGTTCGAAGTTCGAGATTGTATTGACAACCAAAGAAAATTAATAGATGATAAAAAACTGTACAACAAAAAGTCGCGGATATCGCGGCTTTTTTGATTTTTAAATTTTAAATAATACGTTTTAAAGTAAATGTACCTTTTTCAGATTCGCGATGTAATATTGGGTTTCGTAAAGCTTACCTAAAGGGTAAGTATGAAGAGGGCTTTTTACTGGTTGGAAAAAAATGATGGAGGAAAATGTTGCAAGTGGAAAGGCCAAGCATTGATTGTTAATATACAGTAAATAATAACAATCAAATGGGCAGAAGATCGACAAAAAGGTTAACAGCAATACCGATTCTACAGAAAATAATGATTATTCGGACAACCGAGACGGGGAGGACACATGAAAAAAACGAAGATCTCATTTTTTATACTTTCACTGATGCTGCTCCTGGTGAGCGGTCTAACAGGGTGGGTTGGGAACGCTGCTGCAGCATCCGATTCAGGTAAAACCTATATTATTGGAACTGATGTCACATTTGCTCCATTCGAATATGAAGATGAGAATGGTGATTTTGTTGGTATCGATATGGACTTGCTGGATGCCATCGCCAAAGACCAAAATTTCAAGTATCAAATTAAAGCTCTGGGGTTCAATGCAGCTGTACAGGCACTTGAAGCCAATCAGGTTGATGGTGTCATTGCAGGAATGAGTATTACGGATGAAAGAAAAGCAAAATTTGATTTTTCAGATACTTATTTTGAATCAGGGGTCGTTATGGGGGTTAGTGCCAACAATGACACAATCAAGAGTTATGAAGACCTTCGTGGACAAAAGGTAGCTGTAAAAACCGGAACAGAAGGGTATAGTTTTGCAGAGTCCATTGCTTCAGAGTACGGATTTACGATCGTTCCGTTTGATGAATCATACCAAATGTACGAAGATGTAAAAACTGGTAATTCTGTAGCCTGCTTCGAAGATTATCCCGTGCTGGCCTATGGGGTTAATCAGAACAACGGTTTGAAAATTGTGACTAAAAAAGAAGACGGGGCTCCCTACGGATTTGCAGTAAGTAAGGGGAAAAACCAGGAACTTCTGGAGATGTTTAATACAGGTCTCGCCAATATCAAAGCTAATGGTGAGTATAAGCGCATTACCGAAACATATCTTGGGGATAACGCTCCGACTGTTGCTAATCAAGGTCGCTGGGAGCTCATTCAGAAATCTCTTCCTGCCTTATTTAAAGGTCTGGGGAACACACTTATATATACGATTGTGTCACTGTTCTTCGCGTTTATCATTGGTTTGATATTCGGATTCATGAAGGTGGGACAGAACAAATTCCTACGTGGTGTTGCCACTGTATTTGTAGATATCTTCCGCGGTATTCCGCTGATTGTCCTGGCATTCTTTATCTATTTCGGGATTCCACAGGCGATGGGCTTCACGATGCCATTGTTCCTGGCGGCTATTCTGACACTTAGTTTGAACGCAGGAGCATATGTAACTGAGATTATCCGAGGCGGGATTCAATCGATTGATCGTGGTCAGATGGAAGCTGCCCGTTCATTGGGACTTCCTTATCGCAAAGCAATGATTAAGATTGTCATTCCGCAGGCAGTGCGGGTTATGATTCCGTCCTTTATTAACCAGATGGTGATCACGCTGAAGGATACGTCCATCTTATCCGTTATTGGTCTCGTAGAGTTGACACAATCGGGTAAAATTGTCATCGCAAGAACGTTCTCCTCTTTTGACATTTGGTTAACGGTTGCTGTTATGTATCTGATTGTTATCATCACATTGACCAAAGTTGCTGATTATCTGGAGGTGAAGGTTCGTCGTGGCTAAAATAAAAGTTGAAGGTTTGAAGAAAAGTTTCGGCTCGAATCAGGTTCTCAAGGGAATTGATGTAGCAGTCAACGAAGGAGAAGTCGTCTGTGTCATCGGACCTTCCGGCTCAGGAAAAAGTACCTTCTTGCGCTGCATCAATCAACTCGATGCGATTACGGCAGGCCGGGTTATCGTAGATGATCAGGATCTGAATGACCCTAAAACCAACCTGAACAAAGCTCGTGAGAATATTGGAATGGTATTTCAACATTTTAACTTGTTCCCTCATTTTAGTGTGCTTAAGAACATCATGTTTGCGCCGAGAGAACTCGGGATTTTAAATGCACAGCAGGCGCGTGATACAGCCCTCCAGTTACTTGAGCGCGTGGGCCTGTCTGATAAAGCAGACAGCTTCCCAACACAACTGTCAGGTGGACAAAAACAACGTGTAGCTATTGCTCGTGCACTTGCCATGAATCCGGATGTGATGTTATTTGATGAACCGACTTCGGCGCTTGACCCTGAGATGGTAGGCGAAGTTCTTGGTGTTATGAAGGACCTCGCGAGCGAAGGAATGACGATGATGATTGTTACACACGAGATGGGTTTTGCACGTGAAGTAGCTGATCGCGTCATCTTCATGGACGGTGGTTATATTGTCGAACAGGGTACCCCTGAACAGATATTTGGAAATCCGAAGAATGAACGGACGATCAGCTTTTTGGAAAAGGTACTCTAGAACTGATCAAGACTATACAGTTATCACATTGGAAGTCGCTAGTTTTAGCGGCTTTTTTTGTTATATTTAAGAGGTGATTTAATTTAATATATTTGAATACCAAATCCAGCAAGAAAGCGAGGTCTGTACTCCATGGAAAATGTGTCACAGGAAGACAAACTGGAATCCATCAAAGCCTTTCAATCAACCATCCACAAATCTGAAAATGCTTTATCGAATATGGCTCAGAAAAGTAATAACACAACATTGCTACAGAAACGTCTCCAAGCTTTTTACATTGGTCTAGCTTTGTTGGATAAACAGTGGAATCAAAAAGCTCATTCATACACCAAGGAAGATATAACAGAAGCCCAACTTGTTTTGATTGGATTGTTTCCATCCCTTGAGAGCATGTATGCCAAAGCCAAAGAAGGTAGCCCCCAAAAGACTCTTCTGGAAAGAAGGATTAGAGCATTTCATCTAGCTGTTCAAGCCATGGAGACATATCGTCTATAGAATGGGGACTGAATGTAATTCATCTTAACGATGAACAAGATATGAGAGAGAGGCCTGTCTATTTTAAATGACAGACCTCTCTTTTTCTTTTGCAAGCTTAAGAAAACCGATAAAGACGCACACCGTGTGTTGGCACAGTCGAAGTGAAGGAATTCTCTGTACATTCAGCAGCTTCCCCGCTCCACAATTCAGTACCTGCGGTAATACCGGACAGTCCGATCTTATCAAAAGACAGATCCACGGGAAGGGGGTTCTCTCCTGTGTTAAATACAGCAACGTAAGCGGAACCATCCGCATGTTGGGCAGTCCACACAATAAGATCTTCTTGGCGTAAGGCTTCTCTGGCTCCATAACTCTCGCGATGCATTCGCAGAACCTCACGATTGGTTAGCAGGGACAGTGTCCATTCGTCGTTATCTCGCAGTTCACCACCAAAAATGAGCGGGGAACGGAAGATACTCCACAGTGACATCATCGTTAATTGCTCGTCAGGTGTGAACCGAGTCCAGCGATCCGCTCCACCACCGTCTACAGAACGGATACCGATATGACCCAATGGCAACATATCACAGTCTGGCCAGCAGCCTGCTTTGGGAACGCCCTGCCACGTCCGGCAGCGGTCGAACATATCCAATAACAGCGGCCAAAGGTCCCAGAAATCGTCTGTGACACGCCACATGTTGGCATGATCAGCCAAGAATTCTGAGTATTCCACTGGTGCAGGTCCAGGAGAGAGACTCAGTACCATCGGTCGGCCGGAGCGCTCAATCGCTTTGGATATCATTTCGATCTCAGGCTGATGGGTATCATACAGCCGAGAAGCGGCAATATCGTCTACCTTCACCAAGTCAACGCCCCATTGTGCATATAATTCAAAGAGCGAATCGTAATAGGCCTGTGCGCCTTCTTTTGAGCTATCGACACCATACATATCCGTATTCCACGGACAGATGGAGTTCGGATGAGCAATATCGCGCGCAGTGGCGGTTGTGCCCAGGATCGAAGTCCCTGCATGTGCAGCCTGACGTGGAATACCCCGCATGATGTGAATGCCAAATTGCAAACCCAGACTATGAACGTAGTCGGCTAATGGCTTAAATGCCTGTCCACCTGCAGCAGAGGGAAACCGATTCTCAGCAGGCATAAGCCGTGAATATTCATCCATGATTAGTGGAACGAATGGACGATATTGCGAAGAATTGGCCAAAGGCTCGTACCATTGAATGTCGACCGTAATATAGCTCCAGCCGAAGTCTTTAAGATGTTCTGCCATGTACTCCGCGTTGCCACGAATTTCGTCTTCCGTAACAGCCGCACCGTAACAATCCCAACTGTTCCAGCCAAGAGGTGGAGTTGATGCTGCAAGCGTATGATTCATGGGAATACTCCTCTACTGATTAATTATTGCTCTCGCTAAATTCATCATAATAAAGGATTTTATTAATATCTACAGTAATGTTGAATGTCTAATAGCAAAATATTGCGGTTAGTCGAAGAATAATTTACGGTACACAAGGCTTTCACCACCGCTTCGAAATTCACCTGGCGTAACCCCGGTTATACTGCGAAAAGCTTTGATAAAATAACTTCCACTGGAATAACCAACTTGTTCGGCGATGACTTCAATGCTAAGAGTAGTTCCGCGCAGCAGTTCGAGAGCTTTCTCGGTACGTACACGGGTCAGGTAAGTACCTGGAGTCAAGCCAGTACTTGCGGAAAAGCGACGTATAAAATGATATTTAGAAAGGGAAACATACTCGGCAAGGTGATCGATACTGATCATCTTGGAGTAGTTGTTTTCTATGTATTCAACGGCTATTTGAATGTTTTCAGACCAATTCTCCCTGTTGCGCAATGTCGTTTTCTGTAATCGAGTCAATTCTGTCATGAACTGATATACGCTGGATGATGCGATCAGAGGATCAGTGATTCTGCCTGCCGCCGCATCAGTCACGATCATCCGCAACAGTCGGATGGGTGTGCAATCAGCGGGAAGATAGGGAACTTCTCCCGCTTCCCGAAGGAATTTTCGCCAGTGGGGCAGAATCAGAGTGGGCCTGAACAACAGGAACAGAAACTCCCAAGGTTCTTTTGACGCTGAATCATAGTAATAGCGATGTGCTCCTGGAATTTCTGCCAAAAAAGCTTGTCCTGCGGTAACTTGATGAATGCGATTATTCGACTCAAATACACCTTCACCCGAAATTGTATATTGGAATAACAGAAGAGGTCCGTCCGACCGTTCGAGTCCATCCCAATGATAGGAAGGATCGGTTACTGAGTCACTTCCAGCCGCGTAGAGTACACACAGTTGGAGATCCTTGTCTTCGGCGAATCGAAACCCATAGGTTCCTCTAGGGATATTCATGTCAGCTCTCCTTGTTGCCCTGAATTTTTACTGCACTCCGCGAATGAAAATGTCTACTAATCTCTGGCCTAGTGACAAATTGGAACCATATTTATGCAGGTTATCTTCCCGATTACCCATTAGCATCATCGTCGAGAGGTCTCTGCCAGAAAATACGGATCGTCCGTCCGCAGTCTGTCTTCATCCATTGCGCGTTGAAAATGAGTGGCTAACACTTCGTGAATATGATGTTCTGCTTCTCGGAGCATGGTTACAATCTCTGCATGTGGCTTGGCTCGTCGGGCCTCTTCGTAACCATGATTGGGTCTTCCGGGCAAAAGCTTGTGTGATTTTTCTGTCATTGGACTTCCTTCCATGAATATTTTATGACAAATAACGATAGTTAGCAAAACCAGCTTGTAATTATACTTACCGGTAAGTATAATTTATCAATAGTTAAAAAAGACAACACATTCTCCTCATAACAAGGTGGTTTTAGGGTTGAAAACAGCACAACGTACAAACAAATGGAAAAAGGTAATGATGTGGACGATCCTGTCCATCGTGATCATTGTAGCTGCGGTGTTCGTATATCGCAATTCGGTTACGTATAGTCCCTCTGAACGAGCTGAAGCGGCGATGACAAGTGACGCTCAGGTTAACGTCACCAAGATCAAGGACGGTTACCGGTTTGAACCCGTGAAAACAAAGGTAACCAAACCGAATATTATTTTTTATCCAGGAGGTCTGGTCGAACCTGAAAGTTATTCTCCGCTTGCCAGAGAAATGGCAGAAAAGGGGCACCGCGTATATATCGCGAACATGCCAATGAACTTGGCGATTTTCGGTCAAAATATGGCAGATTCCTTTATCGAGGAACATCCTGACGAAACGTTTGTTATTGGCGGGCATTCATTGGGAGGCTCATTTGCAGCGCGATATGCTGCGGAGCACAATGAAAAGCTGGAGGGCGTCTTTTTCTTGGCTTCCTATGCCGATGAAGGAGGTAGCTTAAAGAATACGAACTTGTCTATTTTACAGATTACAGGTTCGAATGATGGGGTGCTTAACAGGGAATCCTGGGAGAGCGCCAAAGCAAATCTTCCGGAAGACACGACTTATGTAAGTATTGAAGGTGGAAATCACGGTCAATTTGGCTCTTACGGTATGCAAAAAGGAGATAATCAGCCTGAAGTTACGGAAGAGAAGCAGGTGGAAGAGGTCGTCGTAGCATTGGATAACTGGATGGATGGATTCAAATAAGATTATAAATTAATGTGTTTAATGGTAATGATCCGTGGTACGATTAAAGTCGCTATTTTAGCGGCTTTTTTTCAGTTAAAGGAGTATATTGATTGAATTTCAGTTCAATGATAGGCTTAAAAATGAAGACAGCAAGAGCAAGAACATCAAAAGGAGAAAAGATTATGTTTTTCAGAAAATTTGCTTACACATTAGTGATTATCCTCGCTGCATTATTGTTCTCGGGTTGTACATCAGAGTCTGTACTTGATATCGAATCACCTCAAGTATCGGAGGATATGGGATTTGATGAGGTTGCCAATTATATCTCGGAGCATCATGAACTCCCACCCAATTACATTACCAAGAAAGAGGCCAGGGAATTGGGCTGGGAGCCAAGTGAAGGGAATTTACATGATGTCGCTCCAGGCAAAAGCATTGGCGGCGACGTGTTCGGTAACCGGGAAGGGCTGCTTCCGAACAAAAAAGGCCGGATATGGTATGAAGCCGATATCAATTACACCGGAGGACGGCGCGGAAGCGACCGAATTCTATACTCGAATGACGGTTTAATCTACCAGACGACAGATCATTACAAGTCATTTGAACAGTTAAAATAAACGGAGGTCATGATATGAGCAATATTCAGATTGACGGATATAACATTCACAGCAAGGAAGAATTGCATCAAGTGCTTCGAAACCAGCTTGAGTTAGACGAGAACTACGGAGGCAATTTGGACGCGCTGTGGGATGTCTTAACTGGGGCTGTCAGCATGCCGCTTACCGTTCAATGGCTTGGTTTCGAGAAAAGTAAAGAAATTCTTGGTGATTACGCTGACCAACTCATGGAATTGTTGCGGGAAGTTGAAGCGGAGATCCAAGGATTTACGTTGGAATTATATTACTGAAAAGAATGTTTGGTGTTATGAGGCGATGGGCAACCATCGCTTTTTTTGGTCTTCACATTTTACTGAGACCCATGTCTAGATCATGCTATTTTCATGGCTTAATAATCAAGGTTGGGGCTAGTAGACTTCCTTATACTTTAAGCATGGAATAGGTTAAGCAGGAGTGTAATCGTACACTAGCGTTTGATTATGTAAGCGTATACTACTCCAAAGCGAACCATCTTAATGTCTGGATTGGGTATTACAACTAACACCATTTAGGGGGCAGAAAAATAATGAGAGCCGTTTCAAAAATGCTAGGAGCATGTCTCGTAACAAGTGTTGTGCTGGTTTCCGCCGGTTGCGGTAACGCTACAGAGAATTCGGAATCGAATACCAGTGACCCTAACAGCCCGATCACTTTTACTTTCTTTGGCGCAGATGCAAGTCCCAACTGGAACAATATGCAGGATGCTGTAGGTAGGAAAATTACGGAAGAAACGGGTGTAACCATTAATGCAGAATTCGATATTTCAAGTGGAGGTGGGAACGACCGTATTTCCCTGATGGCTGCCAGCGGTGATTATCCGGATCTGATCTATCCAAAAGGCAACTTAAGCCGACTTGTTGATGCTGGTGCAATGCTTGATCTGACGGATCTGATCGAAGAACACGCACCCAATTTGAAAAAAATTTACGGTGAGCATTTTAATCGCTTGAAATATAGCAATGATGACCCATCCATATATTGGATTCCAACGAATGGTGCGATCGATCAAGAAAGCTTTGATGCGACAAATGGTGCTGCTATTCAGCATCGCGTAGTCAAAGAGCTGGGGTACCCTGAGATCAAAACCCTGGAAGATTATGAAAATGTCCTCCGAGAGTTTTATAGGAATAACCCAACGACAGATGATGGCCAACCAACAATCCCGCTAACACTCAGTGCAGATGGATGGCGCCGTATGATTACCGTAACTGATCCGGCAGTCATGGCTACAGGAGGACCTGGGGATGGTGAGTATTACATTAACCCTGACACATATGAAGCTGTTCTTCATTATAAACGTCCTGAGGAGAAGGACTATTTCCGTTGGTTGAACAAAATGTATAATGAAGGTTTGGTGGATAAAGACAGTTTTGTACAAAAGGATGATCAGTATAAGTCCAAAATCGCCAGTGGACGTGTTCTATCCGTGCTTGATCCACTTTGGGGATTTAGCGATGCGGAAAATGCTTTGAAAAGTGCAGGCAAGGACGATATGACTTACGGATTCTATCCAGTAACGCTGAATGATAACTTCCAGCGCAAAGATTTTCAGGATATCGGCTTTGATGGATATGGTATCGGCATAACCGTTGATGCTGAAGATCCTGTTCGGGCCATCAAATTCCTCGATTGGCTTTCTTCTGAGGAAGGTCAAGTGTTGAGAAATTGGGGTATTGAAGGAGAACATTACGTTGTAGAAGACGGCGTTCGCAAAATACCGGCAGATATTCAGGAGCGTAAAAATAAAGACAATAGCACATTCAGCAAAGAAACCGGTATAAACTTATATACTATTTTTGGCGCTCATTATGGAGATGGTGTCAAAGATTCAACGGACAACTATTATACAACCAACTATCCTGAGCAGATCCAGGAAGGTTATTCTGATATAGAAAAAGAAACGCTGAAAGGTTACGGTATTACAACCTGGAAGGAGCTATTCCCTAACGGAGATGAGTTCCCGGTGAAAGAGTGGGGTGCAGCTTATAATATGCCGATTCCTACGGATAGCGGAAACTATAACGTGGTGTATCAGAAGACACAGGATATTATTCAGAAACGGATTGCGGAAGCAATTACGTCCTCTCCGGGTGCCTTTGAAGGCATATATGACAATATGATTGCAGAACTTGATGCTGCGGGCGCTGTAGCCATGGAAGAGCAGTATACGGAGTGGATCAAAGAACGTGTAAGTCTGTGGTCAGGAAAAGAAATTAATTAACGGTTGGACATGAAGAAAAAGAAAAACATCGAGCCATCCTGCATGGCTTGATGTTTTTTTGCTTTCGGCGAATTATCTTGTCATTATCATGGTAATATTTCAATTGTGTTACGTCGTTGTCTGCTATATTTGCCCGGAGAGATGCCAACCATTTTAGTAAAACTGCGAATAAAATTGGCATAGTCACTGAAGCCAGATTGAAAGCAGGCATCCGTAATACTCATTCCTTCAGAAAGGTGGAATTTGGCCCGTTCAATCCGACGACCCAAAATGTAGGAACGGATCGTCAATCCGGTATGCTTTTTAAATTGTCTACTAATATAAGTGCTGTTCATATAGAATGCTTCAGCAAGTTTGTTAAGTGTAATATCTTGATTGAGATGTATTTCAATATAATCCATCGTTTCACGAACCAGCTCAGGCATGATGTCATTGGGAACAAAAGAATTGTTGTGAAACCAGACATTAATCATGACCAATAATTGGGCTACGGCTGCATTTATTCTGATATCCGTACCATAAGCATCAGAAGCAAGTAATCCTTCCAGTTCATTCGTACAATGCAGCATCTGCTTCAAGTTATAGTCGTCTAAATGTACGATATTGCCTGTTCCTTTGGGGCGATGATCAAAACATGACGATAGATTGGTTGATGGTGTGGAAAGCTGATAAAGGTAGTTTTTTTTGAGATTGATGGTAATGCGCTCATATTCAGATTCATCCAGAATAAAGGCTCGGTGCATCTCCTCGGGTGACATCACAAGTAAATCGCCAGGCTGAACATGGTAACATCGATTTTCTATATAGAAGTGAACGTTGCCACGAAGAAACAGGTAGATCTCATATGCATTATGTCGATGATAGATCGTTTCCAGCTTATACGTTGTTACGCGGTGCAGATATAAGAGCTCAGGCTGGATGGGATCATAAAAACATTCAGAGGATCCACTCATGAAGTACCTCCCGTCATTTCACGCAATAAATAGAGCGGTTAACGCAATGAAATTGTACTCAGCTTACCTTAAAATGTAATCATCCTATCATGATACCTTTTGTATTGCAAACGCTTTCTATTTATAAAGCACAACTAAAAACGATTATAGGGGGATTCTTTCGATGAATCATCATTCTACACCACATGCTGGTGAGCAAAATCAAGACCAAGCGGCCAATCTGGAGCGTATTCCAGGGGAGATTGGAAAGCTTCGTCCCAACGGTAACCCTCTGGTGGCCCACAAATTCGGAGCCGATCCCTATGCTTTGGTATACAACAATCGAGTTTACTTATATATGACTAGTGATAAGCTGGAATATGATCAGGACGGTCTTCCTCAGAAAAACAGTTACAGTTCAATCAACCGGATTACGGTCATTTCTTCGGATGATCTAATCAACTGGACCGATCATGGGGAGATCAGAGTTGCTGGACCTCAAGGCGCGGCAACATGGGCTTCGCAATCCTGGGCGCCGGCAGCTGCTCATCGAATCTTAGATGGAAAGGACTGTTTCTTTCTTTATTTCGCCAACAATGCCAGTGGAATTGGTGTATTGTCTGCACCAACACCTGTAGGTCCATGGGTAGACCCTATAGGCAAAGCACTTATTACAAGAGAAACTCCAGGAGTGGAGGAAGTAACCTGGTTGTTCGATCCGGCTGTCATTGTAGATGATGATCATCAAGCCTACATATACTTCGGCGGAGGTATTCCGCAGGGGAAAGCGGAAAGACCTGATACCGCAAGAGTGATGAGATTGGGAGACGATATGATCAGTGTTGTTGGCACAGCGAAGGTGATCCAGGCGCCTTATATGTTTGAAGATGCAGGGATACATAAATATAATAATAGTTATTACTATACGTATTGTTCCAATTTTGTCGAGGGTGATCGGCCAGAGGGCAGCCCGCCTCCCGGTGAGATTGCATATATGACCAGTGTTCAGCCAATGGGGCCATGGACATATCAGGGGACGCTACTCCAGAATCCAGGCCACTTTTTTGATGTTGGGGGCAATAACCATCATGCTATATTCCAACTGGCCGATCAGTGGTACATTGCCTATCATGCTCAGACATTAAGCCAGGCCATGAATATTCCCGATGGTTACCGTTCAACACATCTGAATCGTGTCGAGCATGATGAGGCTACCGGTAAGATCCAGAAGGTACATGCAGATTATCAGGGCGTAGATCAAATCAAGTTCTTCGATCCCTATGATCGGGTAAGCGGTTCGACGATTGGCTGGAGCAGTAAAGTAACAACAGAGCAATATCTTGACTCTGCTGAGAGTTCTGCATCAGATTCGAATACGATGTCTGCTAAGCTGCAGAATGACAGTTGGATAGCCATATCCAAGGTGGACTTTGAAAGTGAAGGACCCGCAACCTTCTCAGCCATTATTGCCAATCAAGGAAGCGAAGGTACGTTGGAACTTCGGGTTGATCATGCAGACGGACCGTTAATTGCCGAAATCAATGTTCCGCCTGCGACCGGATCTCTTCAATGGATGGAACTAACCACGAAGGTTACGGGTGCAAAAGGTGTGCAAGATTTGTATATTAAGCTTAAAAATTCAACAGACAGCTCCATCATCCTTTTAAGAGAATGGAATTTTAACAGAAAAAATGAGGTGTAATTGAAGCATGTATCCGAATCCGATTATTTGGGCTGATTACCCGGATCCAGACGTTATTCGTGTAGAGGACACATATTATATGGTGAGTACGACCATGCACATGATGCCAGGATGTGTCATCCTGCGTTCATATGACCTGATCCATTGGGAAGTAGCCACATATGTATACGAGACATTGGACGATACACCTGCCCAACGGCTGGTGGATGGTCAGCAGATTTATAGCAAGGGCATGTGGGCTGCATCCCTCCGCCATCATCAAGGGATGTTCTATGTGATCTTTGTGGCGAATGATACCCGAAAAACATACTTGTACACGTCACCCACCATGTCGGGAGTGTGGAAGAAACAAGTAGTTGAAGGGTTTTACCATGATTGCTCCTTATTTTTCGACGATGATGAACGAGCATATCTTGTATACGGGAATACCGAGATCTATCTGACCGAATTAAGCCCTGATCTGTCGGGGCCCAAACCTGGTGGAGTGCATCGCTTGATTGTAAAAGACGAGCAACCTCATCACCTTGGTTATGAAGGTGCACATTTCTACAAGATCAATGGGAAATATATTGTATTCCTGATTCATATAACGAAAGCTTCTGGACGGAGAACACAGGCGTGTTATACGGCCGACTCTCTGGAAGATGTCTTCACTGGTGGAGAAGTATTTAACGACGATATGGATTATTTTAATTCTGGTGTTGCTCAGGGTGGCATCGTGGATACGCCGGATGGGGACTGGTACGCTATGCTGTTTCAGGATCATGGGGCTGTAGGACGGATTCCTGTTTTGGTTCCGCTACACTTTGATCAAGATATACCTGTGTTTGCAAGCAAAGCTCCGAAACAGATTGATATCCCGAGTACTAGACCAGAGCACCGTTATAACCCGTTAGTAGGTAGCGACAGTTTTAATTATGAAGCCGAAGAAGATGGAAGAATAACCCTCCGTGATTTTTGGCAATGGAATCATACACCTAATCATGAATTCTGGTCCGTCACAGAGAAACCTGGAGTTTATCGTGTTCGAACGGGACAGATCAGCCCCAATCTGACGTTCGCCGTAAACACACTAACCCAGCGTTCAATGGGGCCCGCTTGCGAAGCCATGGTTACGCTTGATGGCAGTCGTCTGAATGATGGAGATTATGCCGGGTTGTGCTTTCTGATCGGTTCGTACGGTATGATCGCTCTTACGAAGCAGGATAACAAGTTTTACTTGGTCATGCATGCTAGAAACAGTGGTAACGCAACCATATTTGGCAACCTGGTTGACCAGGAGCCAGCCACTGAACATGAACGTATCCCGGTATCCGATCCAGTCGTTAAACTGAAAGCATTCGGAAATTTTGAGAACAATCTGGATGAGTGCTCTTTTGCCTATTTCGATGGGATGGAATGGAGAGATCTAGGGATTGTCCATAAAATGATATATAAATTGGATCATTTTATGGGTTGCCGAACGGGATTGTTTGTATATTCAACCCAGATAGTTGGAGGAACAGCTGACTTTTCGAATTTTGAATATCGTGTGATTCATCCTGATGAGAAACAATGAAATAGGTAAAAGCCGCCCAACGGCGGCTTTTCGTATTCAATAATTACAAGTTGTTGTACAATGATATGGATTCAAAGTTGACAGAGAGAGAGTTGTTCAAACCGAACTGGGGGCATGTCGTCATGTATAAGAGATGTCTGGACATAACAAAATGGACCTTCATTCTGTTCCTGGCTGTGTCGATACCAGCAGGTCATACCGAAGGGGATTTCAAACAACATCATCCACAGCCAGATGGGCAGCAGATGCAACTTCCCGCTACGTTAGAGAGGTATTCTCCTCCCATAGAGGTCTCTTTTGTCAGGGAAACCGGAGATGACCTCGAGCGCATGATTAGCCAGTTGCCTGGTGAGACGATGCTGGATAATCGCTGGACGCGTTTGTACGAGAAAGAGCTGGGTATTCAAATTCACTATGACTGGATTGCTAATGGAGATGTATACAATCAGAAGCTGGGTGTAACTCTCGCCGCAGGACGTTTCCCGGATGTGGTAAAAGTAAATCCATATCAACTTAGACAACTGAGCAACGCTGGATTGATCGAAGATTTAACCCATGTGTACCAAGAGCATGCTTCACCACTTACGAAGAGTATATTAGAGGCAGAGGGAAGAGGAGCATTTGACGCGGCGACCATTGACGGCAAACTCATGGCTATTCCTGAATCATCTTCCTCGATTGAGACTGCGCAGTACCTGTGGATTAGAACCGATTGGTTGAAGAATATGGGGCTACAGCCGCCCGAAACGATGGAAGAACTTCTTCAGATTTCGAAAGCGTTTACAGAAGGAGATCCTGACGGGAACGGAGAGCAGGATACGTACGGACTTGCGCTAACAAACCATCTATGGGATCCAGTTATGGGAGCTGCGGGATTGATGTCAGGCTACGGCGCCTACCCTAATATATGGGTTAAAGATGCAGAAGGAAATCTCACTTATGGAGGTATACAGCCTGAAGTTCGCGAGGCTCTGAAAGCCCTGCAGACATTGTATCGTGAGGGCCAACTTGATCCGGATTTCGGCTATAAAAATGGAAGCAAGGTGTCTCGTGTGGTTCAGGAAGGCAAAATAGGGATGCTCTACGGAGAACAGTGGACACCCTTTATGCTCCAGACCACCCGTGACACAGATGCAGATGTAGAATGGCAGGCATATCCCATTGTTGCCAAGTCGGACCGGAGTCTGTTTGTACCGCTGCGTTCCAATACCGGGCAATACTTTGCTGTAAAAAAGGGATTCTCTCATCCGGAGGTGGTTGTAAAGCTCATGAATCTGCATCTGGACATCAACTGGGGAGATCAGGCACAGTACGAAACCTACTATAATGACGACTCCCGAGCTGTATGGATGCTTTCACCAGTGACACCATTTCCCGGTAACAAAAATATAGATGCATACAAACAAATTCGTGATGCCAGAAGCACAGGAGACTTCTCGGCTCTGGAAAATGAAGCGCTCGCCATTCACAAACGCATTGTGGCCCATGAATTGGAACATGTTGAGAGCGGCTGGGGCTGGAAACAAACCTATGGGCCTTCGGGTGCGTTTAGCATTGCAGATGCGTACGAGAAGAATGGTCAACTTCTCTATGATGAGTTCACTGGCGGCATTACGGACACCATGGTTGACCGACAAATTATTCTTCGAGATCTTCAGCTTGAAGCCTATATGAACATTATTCTAGGCAGACCGATAGAAGAGTTTGATCAATTCGTAGAGAATTGGCGCAAGCTGGGGGGAGATCAGATCACATCGGAAGTTAACGCGTGGTTTCGCACCAGCAAGCCAAAGGAGCGCTAATGTTCACTTTATTCATACAAGGAACCCACTCAGCCTTTGGCATTGGAGGTGAATGCATTGATCAAGATCCCTGCTAAATCATGGTTTAACAGTATATTTGCGCGATTAATAATCACCTATCTGGTATTTGTGCTCCCCCTTATTCTTCTTGGAGTGTATCTGTATCATTGGAGTTATGACAATGCAAGCCAGGAAATATCGTTGTCAACAGAGAGACGGTTGAACCAATATGTCGTGGAATTGAACAGAGAGATGGAATGGATGGAATTACAGCAGTTTGATATCGTTGAGGATCGCAAATTGAATCGTCTGGCTATTCTCTGGGACATGATGGATCAGGTTGAGCGACGGGATACATTAAATTACCTGACTGAACGACTTGCTTCATTCAAGAATAGCACCGCTTATATCAAAAACGTTTATGTACATATCCCTTCTGTTGGCAAGAGTATATCCGCGATCCAAGGCATCGATGATTTCAATAAAAGTTCATATGTATACTTCAGTTCAGGCATGCAAGGAAAAGGTACACGTTTCACGGTGAAAGAGGACACCTTGAACCTCAGTGCCGTCAGGTTGACAGGTACGAGAGGAGAACCCCCGCTTTTTGTCATTCAAGTAGAGCTGGATACCGCCCATTTTCAAAATGAGCTTACAAGGCTTAATCTGTACCCAGAGAGTTCAACTTTTCTGATTGAGGACAAAACGGGGCATGCCATCACAGATAACCTACAATCTAGTGTTATTCTCGCGAATTACCGGGAGCACAGTGTAAAAGGTACACTTGATGGCTTTCGGATGAAGGTGGGGGACACCATGTATCATGTGAGTCAGTTGCATATGGATTCCCTGGGCTTATCCGTAGCTACATATCTACCCGAAGCCATTGTCACCAAACCGCTTAGCAAGTTCTATCACTGGGCTTGGCTGTTTGCAATTACATCATTTGTTGCCATCACGGCGTATCTCTATTCAAGCTACAAGTTGATTCATATTCCATTACTGTTATTGGTGAAAAGATTCAAAAAAATGGAGGGAGGCATGCTGGATGTTCCCATCGCGCATAATCGAAAGGACGAATTCGGCTTCCTCTACACCCGTTTCAACCTAATGATTGAAAATCTTCAATCCCTGATCGACCGGGATTTCAAGAAAACACTGATGATGCAGCGAGCCGAGTTGAAACAGCTCCAGTCCCAGATTAATCCTCATTTTCTGTACAATAGCTTCTTTATTCTGAATTCACTTGCAAGAACAGGGGAAACCGAACGTATTGAGCAATTCACTAACATGCTTGGAGAGTATTTCAGGTTCATTACCCGGAATGAAACAGATCATGTGAAGTTGAAAATGGAAGTTGAGCATTCACGAATCTATACAGAGATTCAACAATTACGATTCTCCAGACGAATCAAGGTCGATTTTGGGTCACTGCCTGCTGAGATGGAACATATTCACGTTCCCAGGCTCATTATTCAACCCATTATTGAGAATGCATATGAACACAGCCTTGAAAAGAATACCGACTCTGGTCTTCTAATTATCGGGTTTCATATGGAAGGTTCATATGCCGAGATTACCGTAGAGGATAATGGAAATGAGTTGGAGGAGCAACATATTCAAGCTCTTCAACAACGGTTGCATAAGGACGGAAGTACGGATGAAATGACGGGTTTAATCAATATTCATCGACGTCTGGTGCTGACGTATGGCGAAGGAAGTGGCCTTTTCCTATCCAGAAGTGAACTGCAAGGATTAAAAGTCACAATTCGAATCCAGTGGAAAGAGGGAGAGAACGAATGTATCGACTTTTGATTGTAGATGACGAGGAGATTATCACAGATAGTCTCTATGAAACGTTCGCCAGACACATACCTGATCAGCTTGATGTATGTAAAGCCTACTCTGCAACAGAAGCATTGTCCTGGATGCAACGTTCAAGAATTGATATTGTTCTAACGGACATCCGCATGCCGGGTATGAGTGGCTTGGAATTGACAGAGCGGATTCAAGCCAGTTGGCCGAATTGTCGCGTCATTTTTCTGACAGGACATAGCGATTTTGATTATGCCTACCAAGCTTTTCAGATGGCCAATGTGCGTTACTTGCTCAAAACGGAAGGCTATGACAAGGTGATGTCTGTTGTCGAAGATGTGATGGAAGAGATTCGGCGAAGTCACAGCATGCTTGAGTTGTTGGAACATTCTCATAAAGTCAACTCGCAGCTTGCACTGATTCAACAAAAAGAGTATTTGCGTAAGCTGCTTCAAGATTGTACAGCGGTTATGGCTTCTACTAGGGATATGCAGGACGAATTATTCAAAAGAGATATAAGTTTACAAATTAACTCACCTGTTTATCTCATACTGGGTCGGTTCAATCATCCGCCTGAAAAAGGTTCGGACCTGACACAAGTTCAGGAATCTGTTCGCATTATTGGCTCATCTCTAATGAATGAACGTACAGTGTGCGCAAGTGTAACAGACCATTACGGGGATACGATCTGGCTGCTTCAGCCGAAGCAGGAGGAAGAGATGACCAATGATAAACTTGTACGATTCCTGGAAGGCACACTTGAATTGGTACAGGAAGCTTGCATGGCATCACTTGGCGTATCCATTGCTTTTTCATTAGGTGGTCGAAGCTGTAATTGGTCTGAGCTAACCAAACAATATGAACGTCTGAGATTACTCCAATGGATGAAAATTGGGGATGGCGTATCCATGGTACTCACGGATCATCGTAATGATCTTTCATCGGATGTACCCAAAGAATCCATGCGGATCTCAAACCGGATCGAGATGATGTCGGGATATTTGGAAACGGGACGAATTCAGCCATTTTACGATAGTTTTGAGGAGCTAACGGGCGAATTACTGCAACAGGATATTACGATGGAACGTGCCATGGAGACATACTACAATCTGGCCTTATTATTGCATTCAACGATCAATCGTTGGGGACTTCAACAGAAGATCCCGGATCAACGAAGTTTGCTGCATTTAGGGGAGTATACTTGCATGAAGGATGCAGTACAATTTTTATATCGTGCTGCCGATGAATTAGTCCGGTACAAAAGATCAAATGAACAGGAACGCGCTAACGTTGTCATTCATTCCTTATGCAGTTACGTCAAGGAGAACCTTGAGAAAGATCTTTCTCTGGTGAGACTGGCAGAACTTCATCATTTTAATCCATCCTATCTGTCCCGATTCTTTAAGCAGGAAATGGGAATCAACCTGTCAGAGTTCATTGACGACTGCCGAATAAGAAGAGCCAAAGAATTGCTCCAGAACACAAATCTTATGGTACGTGAGGTTGCACTTCAAGTGGGGTACGAGGCTGCGCATTCGTTTACCCGACTTTTCAAGAAAATAACGGGAATGACTCCCCAAGAATATCGAGAATCCCTTTTGGTGCGTTAATAGTGTTTCTCTGGAATTGACCAGCCCAAACAACCATAAAAAAACGCAGGGAGAACAACTCCTGCGTTTTTTGTAGTTATGCACTGATAAACAAAGCGATCCGGTGATCCAGCCTAAGCCGTGTGGATTTTTTGCCGTCTATAAGCATTGGGACTTGATCCGGCATACGCTTTGAATTTTTTATAGAACCAATCAATATCTTTATAGCCTACCTCAATAGCAATCTCATATATTCGAAGATTCGTGGAAGACAACAACTGCTGTGCCTTTTCCATACGTTGCTGGAGCACATAATCATTGAAAGACATCTTTTCTTCCAGCTTAAACTTCTGTCCAAGGTATGCACAGTTAAAATGAAGCATGTCAGAGATGTTCTTCAGCGTGATTTCATCACTCAGATGATCCCGTACATAGGCTTTGACGATACGAATGACATGACTGGAGTGCATGGGCTTACCATTCATTTGAACGGGCGTTTTGAAGAACGATGATGCTTTGTGTGCCGGATCGGTTTCAAGGTGGGATCGAAGTCCATGCAGACTGTTAAGTAAAGAAGAGGGACTAACAGGATACGGGAGATAATCATTCACCTGATACGTCAAAGCTTTACGTACGAACCTGAAGTGATCTCTTCCACCCATCAGGAGGATGGGTATCTGACTTTTTTGTCGAATATCATTGCATAACCAGAGCCCCGCGGTATCAAACCTCTCTGTATGTACCATAACAAGGGAAAAGTCTCGTTCTGACAATGCGGTCAAAGCCTCGGCCGATGAGAATACACAATTTGCGATAGTATATTGAGCTTTGCTCCGTAGCAACATCTGTTGCAACTCTCCGCACAAACGACGGCTGAAATCCACAAGTAAAATATCATACATGAAGCAATACCTCACCTTCTGCTGAATTGTAATCCGCCAGATTAACTGAAAGTTGACTTAATTTCATTATGATAATAAAAGAAAGCGCATACAATGTGCATATTTTTGTAGAGAGTGCATTTCTTTACCAATTAAAACCTATAATGCACTTTGTCCAAGCAGAATTACGAAATTCTATATTCTGCCCGGGTAAACATCTGTATTCTGGCAGGTTGTTTACGCTTTCATTTGGACGATACACTGTGAGAGCAAAAGACAATCAGGGGGGAAGACGATGAGAAAAAACAAGTTCATGCTACTGAGCCTGGTATTTGCGGTCTTGTTGGTGATTGCTGCATGCAGTTCTGCACCTACTGCTCAACCCGAGCCGGAAAAGACCACACCACAGGAGGAACAAACACCCGTGGAAACCGAGGCAAAGAATGAAAATTCTACGCCAGAAATGGATTTTGACATGGGCGGCAGAACGATCAAAGTGGTTGCTTGGTGGGACATGGAAATACAGGGGAACAACCCGGACAACATTCAACGCCTAGAGAATCTCGAAGCGCTGAAGAAAAAACACAACTTTAATATTGAATACGTTTCCATCGATTTTGGCGAATATCAGGAAAAGGTAGTTGCTTCCCTGATGGCCGGTGAACCGCTTGGTGATCTTGTGAGACTGGGCAAAAACTATGCTATTCCGGCATTAACCAAACAGGATCTGTTATGGCCGGTGGATGATTATATTAAAAACGACAAGGTTTTTAACCAGAAAACAACCAAGGAATACATGCAGTATGAAGGCAAAGGTTACGGCTTTACCGAGGATCAGTCCTCGTTTATCAACGGGATTTTCTATAATCGCACACTCATGCAAGAGCTCGGCTTAAAGCCGCTTCAGGAGTATGTTGATGCCGATGAATGGAACTGGGATACGTTCATCAGCGTTGCCAAACAAGCGAACAAGGATCGGAACAATGATGGCAAGCTGGACACTTGGGGACTCGCTCAAACGGGCTTGCTGGAACCGATTCTGTATTCCAACGAGGCTTCTCTAACCAAAGAGGATAAGCAGAACCTGGAAGATCCAAAAACGAAAGAAGCGTTGAACTTCCTGTCCAAACTGGCTACCGAGAAGGTAGGAAGAGCTTCTGAGGGCGGCGACTGGACAGAGCCATCCACGTTCTTCCGTCAAGGTAACACTCTGATGTATTCAGGTGCAATGTACGAAGTTGAAGGCATCATGACGGATATGAAGGATTATGACATCGGTTTTGTACCGTTTCCCAAAGGTCCAAGTGCAACAGCGTATCACTCCGGTGAGTCACGTTACCAGGCTATAACGATTCCTAAAGCGGTAGAAAATCCGGAACAACTGATGTACATCTGGGAGAAAATTAACGAGATCGATTCGATCTATGAGTATCCGGGGCAATCCACACTGGAGACACATCTGACCGATGAAGCAGATATCAACAACGCCAGAGAGGTCGCGGAAGGTATGCTGGTTCTCGACCATAACACATTCCCGTCCTTGCCATTCTGGGACTTTGACGGGGAGCTCAAAGAAGGAGTATCCGTATCTACGCTGATCGAGAAATACAAGGCTCCTTTCCAGGCTGCGATTGATGAGGTATACAAATAAGCATCACGTTACACGGGCAGAACGCACCAGTGAAGGTGCGGTCTGTCCGGGTTAGTCAATCGTCCAGTTATCGCAACGTTTAGAGGAAAGGGGATACATTCAAACATGCGGTCACGTAAGAAAAAGGGACTAATCCTGGTGCTTGTCCTGGCCTTGGTGCTCTCCATATGGACACTATATCCATCGCGGGATCGTAATCCGGGAACGGTACATGCGCTTGAGGACTTTGAAGCGGTATCGGGAACCGAGGATTCATTCAGTTATGAGCATTATCTGACTGCTCATGACAATACGGCCAAACCCGATGAAACGGTACGCATCGAAGGTGAATCTTATGTTCAGGCAGAGAATGGGGAATTTGAGGTTGTGCAAGGGTACGCCGGATTAGACGGAAGTGCCGTAATTACACCGGAAACCGGAACCATTCGCTGGGATGTTCCCGTGCAAGTGAGCGGTTTGTACAACATTCGCATTCACTATTATCCCGTAGAAGGCAAAAGCTCCGGAATCGAACGCAGACTTGAGGTTAACGGTAAGGTTCCGTTCAGAGGGGCCGATATTCTTCTATTTGACAGGGTATGGGGGAATCGCGAAGATAACGTCCGACAGGATGATCGTGGCAATGACCTCAGACCAAGACAAGTGGAACAGCCCGAATGGCAGCTAACTTCCTTCAAGGACAGCGCAGGGTATTTTGAGGAACCATTTCAGTTTTATTTTGACAAAGGCAATCAGCAGTTATCGCTCACTTCATTAAGAGAGAGCATGGCGATCGATTACATCGAGTTGTACCAGGAAGGTGAAGTCCTGTCCTATGCAGAGCTGGAGCAGACCTATGCCTCACTCGGCTTGAAACAAGCCGCTCCTGTCATGCTGAAAGTACAGGGGGAGGAGGCTGTCAGCAAGTCATCTCCTACATTGGCACCGATCTCGGACCGCTCAAGCCCTTCACTGGAGCCTTATGATGTATCCAAAATTCGGATAAACGCCATCGGAGGCATTAACTGGAAGCTGCCGGGCGAATGGATTGAGTGGGAAATCAATGTTCCTGAAGACGGACTGTATCAAATCGCGCTTAAGGTGAAGCAGGATCAATTGCGTGGCATCTACGCCACCCGCAGTCTGACGATTAACGGCGAAGTTCCGTTTAAGGAAATGAAACGCATTCGATTTAACTACAGCCCAGCCTGGCAAACTCAGGTGTTGGGATCAGGGGAAGATCAGCCATATCAGTTTCATCTGGAAAAAGGAAAACACCGCATCCGAATGACGGTTACACTCGGCGACATCGCTCCGCTGCTTCGGACCGTGGAATCCAGCGTGCTGGAACTGAATGAGATGTATCGCAAAATATTAATGATCACCTCCAATAGTCCGGATCCACTGCGGGATTACCAGCTGGAACAACGTATTCCAGAGATGACGGAGGTGTTTGAGCGGCAGGCTGACACCTTGCGCTCCGTTGCAAATTATCTGGAAAAAGCCACAGGTGAGCAAAGTGACAAAGTGGCCATACTGCACGCCATGGTTTTGCAGCTGGAAGATATGGCGGCCAGACCGGAGACCGTTCCCAAACGGCTGGATACATTCAAAATTAACGTAGGCGGTCTCGGCACATGGATTCTATCGGTGCGTGAACAGCCGATTACGCTGGACTACCTTGTCGTATCTCCGCCGGGTGAATCGCTGCCAAAAGCGGAGGCGAGCACCATTCAGCAGGTCAAGCACGAACTTGGCGCATATGTTGCCTCGTACACCGAAGATTACGACAGCATTGGTAACGTGGAACAAAAGAAGGATGCCATCACCGTATGGATCACAACTGGACGGGATCAGGCCCAAGTACTGAAGGGCATGATTGACGATTCGTTTACTCCGGATACCGATATATCTGTGCAGTTGCGTCTCGTACCGCCCAACATTTTGCTGCCCGCTACACTCTCGGGGGAAGGTCCGGATGTAGCCATGCAGATGGGCGAAGACATTCCGGTGAACTATGCGATGAGGAATGCAACAGCGGATCTGAGCCAGTTCCCCGATTTTGAGGAAGTTTCCGGCAGGTTCCGCGAAAGCGGGTTGACGCCATACCGCTACAACGACGGGGTATATGCCCTTCCGGAGCAGCAGCATTTTCCAATGCTCTTTTACCGCAAAGATATTCTGAATGAGCTGGGCCTCGAACCGCCAAAAACGTGGCAGGACGTATATAACGCCATCGCCGTGCTGCAGAAGCATAACATGGAGTTTTATCTGCCGATCGAGGATACGCTGAACAATGCCAACCTGGTTCCGAATTCAACCTTTGCCATGTTGTTATATCAGAACGACGGCACGTTCTACACCGAAGACCAGAAGAAAAGTGCACTGGATTCGGAGATTTCAATGGATGCGTTTAAACGCTGGACTCAATTTTATACCAATTACAAGTTTCCGCTCAAAGCTGACTTTCCGAACCGTTTCCGAACCGGGGAAATGCCGATCGGGATTGCTGATTACACCACGTATAACATGCTGACGGTTATGGCTCCGGAGATCCGCAATCTCTGGGATTTTACGATCGTTCCGGGTACACAGCTTCCAGATGGGTCCATACGGCATGAAGTGGCCAGCGCAACGAGCGCGGTGATGATGCTCGAAAATGCCGACAACAAGGAAGCGGCGTGGAAGTTCATGAAATGGTGGACGGATGAGCAGACCCAGATTGAATACGGGAGAGAAATGGAAGGCCTTATGGGAGCGGCTGCCCGTTACCCGACGGCCAATATCGAAGCCTTGAAGCAATTACCTTGGCCTGTGAAGGATTATCAAAATCTCGAGAAACAATGGGAATGGGTACAGGGAATTCCGCAGCTACCCGGAGGTTATTTCACAGGACGACATCTGGACAATGCCTTCCGCAAGGTGGTCAATGCGAATGAAAATCCGCGTGAAGCCTTATCGGACTATGTGTTGTACATCGATGATGAAATTGAGTTGAAACGCAAAGAATTTAATCTGAAATAGAGGAAAGGGAGGGTAACGGTTGCAAGCTAAAACAACCAAGACAGCCGCCGCTCCTGCCGTTCATACCCGCCAGGTCGGCTGGTGGTCCCTATTGAAGCGGGATCTGTATCTCAGCAGGCATTATTATGTATTGATGGCACCGTTTATGCTGATTTTTTTCTTGTTTACGGTTATTCCGGTCGGCATTTCACTCGGGCTCAGCTTTTTTCACTTCAATATGCTGGAGCTGCCGCGATTTGTCGGTTGGCAGAACTATTCCCGGCTCTTCCTGAACGATGACGTATTTCTGATCGCGCTCAAAAACACGCTGCTTTTCGCGGTCATTACAGGCCCGCTCAGTTATATTGCCTGCTTTTTGTTTGCGTGGATCATTAATGAACTGTCTCCTAAAATTCGGGCGGTCATGACACTGGTTTTCTATGCCCCATCCATATCGGGTAACGTCTTTTTCATCTGGCTGATCATCTTCTCGGGTGACAGTTACGGGTATATGAACGGGTTCCTGATGCGACTTGGCGTCGTACTTGAACCGATCCAATGGCTTGCCGACGAGAAGTATGTACTGGCAATCGTCATTATTGTTCAGCTGTGGCTGAGTCTCGGAACCAGCTTCCTGGCTTTTATCGCAGGACTGCAAACCATTGATCGTTCTCTGGTGGAAGCCGGAACGGTGGATGGGATCAAAAACCGGTGGCAGGAGCTTTGGTATATCACACTGCCCTCAATGAGACCGCAACTGATGTTTGGTGCTGTAATGCAGATTACCGCTTCCTTCGCCGTAGCCGAGATCTCGATCGCGCTGGCAGGCTTCCCAAGCGTAAACTATGCGGCACACACCGTGGTCACACATCTGATGGACTTCGGAACGATTCGTTTCGAGATGGGGTACGCCTCGGCCATTGCAACAGTCCTGTTTGCCCTGATGCTGGGCACAAACGTTTTAACGCAAAAAATGCTTAGAAAGATAGGTGAATGACGATGACCAGCAAAGTACGTGCCGTGTTTGGCATGCCGAAGAGGCTTAATCGGTCATTTACCGTCAGCCTGATGTTGTTTGCATTGCTGGCTGTGTTCGGATCCTTTATGGTGCTTCCGCTCATCTATGCAGTCAACAATGCATTCAAGCCGCTGGATGAGCTGTTTATTTTCCCGCCGCGCTTCTGGGTGAACAATCCGACAACGGAGAATTTTGCCGATTTGATCAACCTCATGGGCAATTCGTGGGTGCCATTATCCCGCTATATTGCCAACACTTTGCTCATAACGATACTTGGCACAGCAGGACATATCCTTCTTGCATCTGCGGCGGCATATCCGCTGGCGAAATATCGTTTTCCGGGTTCCAAAGTGTTATTCACCATTGTCATTCTGTCCCTAATGTTCTCCCCACATGTTACGGCAATTCCAAACTACATGGTCATGTCCTGGCTTGGATGGATTAACACTCACGCATCGATTATTGTGCCATCACTCGCGTTCTCATTGGGACTTTTCCTCATGAAACAGTTCATGGAGCAGATTCCGGATGCATTGCTGGAGGCAGCCAAAATCGACGGAGCCAATGAATACCGGATATTCTGGAGCATCGTGATGCCCAATGTGAAGCCGGCATGGCTCACGCTAATGATCCTGCAGTTTCCAGCGTTATGGGGAACGGACGGCGGGAGCTTCATTTACAGTGAAAATCTCAAAACGCTGCATTATGCGCTCAGTCAGATTGTACAGGGAGGAATTGCAAGAGCCGGTGTAGGTGCGGCTGTTGCCTTGCTTCTGATGATCGTACCGATCACCCTGTTTATCATCTCTCAGAGCAGTGTTATGCAGACGATGGCCACTTCGGGCATGAAAGAGTAGAAAGGAGGCAGCGAGGTGCGGAGAAGCACATGGAACAAACGCAAATCGGTCATCATGGGCATGATCTGCCTCCTGTTGTTCGTTCAAGAGGCATCTTATGTGAGTGCAGACGGGAAAACGGATGCGTATCATTATTCCTTCTGGGGTGACGCAGTTCCGGCACCGGCGGCATATGAAGCAACAACGATTATCACCGGCAAGAAGCTGAACACGACACCCATGAAAGAGCCAAGTGACATGCATGTCACCGCCAATCAGCACGTTTTTGTGCTCGATTCGGGTAATGGCCGCATCATTGAGATGGATCGCAACTTCAAGCTGGTACGCACGATTGATTCGTTTGTGCAGGAAGGCAAGGAAGATCATTTTAAAAACCCACAGGGGTTGTATGTCACGGAAAAAGGCCATCTGCTGGTCGCTGATTCGGATAATCACCGGGTGGTGCATCTGGATGAACAAGGGAAGCTGGTCAAGATTGTGTCTGAACCGAAATCAGATCTGCTAAAAGCAGACTTCCAGTTTAAACCGATGCGGATTGTGATGGACAAAGGGGAACGCATCTATGTTATGGCCGAAGGCGTATTTGATGGATTCATGGAGTTCAGCGCCGATGGTACGTTCTCTTCCTTCATTGGAGCGAACAGAGTCCAGGTGGACCCGGTGGAATATCTGTGGAAACGATTTGCGACACGGGAGCAGCGCAGCCAGATGGTGATGTTCACTCCAACGGAATTTACCAATCTGGATATGGATGAAGAGGGTTTTATCTACGCCACCAGCGGCGATCGCGGCAAAGATCCGGTCAAGAAACTGAATGCCCAGGGTACAGACATTTTGCGCAGAGAAGGCTATCAGACGCCGCAGGGTGACTTGCTGTACACCCAGGAAGCCGGACCATCCCGACTGATTGATGTGGATGTGGGGGACAGTGACATGTTCTCCGTACTGGATTCCAGCAAGGGCCGAATCTTCACCTACAATGGTGACGGATACCTGCTCCACATTTTTGGCGGCATCGGGAATCGCTTGGGTCAGTTTAATACACCTGTTGCCCTGGAACGTGCGGGAGACCGGATGTTGGTGCTGGATAAAGCGCTTGGGGAAATCACCGTGTTTCAAACAACCGAATACGGACGTACGCTCCACGAAGCAGTACGCAGCTACTATAACGGTGATGAAGATCAATCTTCCGTGCTGTTTGCCCAAGCTGCCGAGATGAATGCTAATTTGGAATATGCATATGCGGGAATTGGCAAAGCATTGCTTCGTCAGAAGGAATACGCCGAGTCTGCGAAATATTTTAAGCGCAGCATGGAGCCCAAAGGGTATTCCAAAGCTTTTCTTTTGTATCGCAAAGAGCTGATGCGTGAGCATTTTTCATGGATGATGTCCGGACTATTCCTGGCTGTTGCTGCGTTTGTCACCATCATCATCGTTCGCAGGCAGAAAAGGAGGACTACGAATGCAGGCATCAAGTAAGCAATTGTACCAGTACCCGCTGCATCTGATATTTCATCCGTTTGACGGATACTGGGAATTGAAATATGAACGGAACCAGAGAAACTCACTGCTGATTGCTTTCATGATCCTGGTGCTTCTGGTGATCACCAAAATTTTGCATGCCCAGTACAGCGGTTTTCTCATTAATCTCAGTAATCCAAAGTACCTGAACAGTCTGCTCGAAATGGTATATGTCATTATACCGGTGCTGTTTTGGTGTGTAGCCAACTGGTCGTTAACCACATTGATGGACGGGGAAGGAAAATTCTCTGAAATTTTCATGTCCACGTGTTTTGCATTGGTACCGCTTTTCCTTATTCATTTCCCATGGATCTGGCTGAGTCTTGTGATTTCTGCGCAGGAAACTGCTTTTTATTATTTCTCCAATGCACTCGCTGTCGCGTGGACAGTATATCTGTTATTTGTGGGAAATATGACAGTTCATCAGTATTCACCAGCCAAAACGGTGCTTACGATGCTGCTGACACTTGTAGCGATGGCGTTTATGGCATTTCTATGCCTGTTATTCTTCAGTCTTGTACAGCAGATTGTATCGTTTGTCGTAACTATTTATCAGGAATTAGTGCTTCGGGGCTAAGGGAGGAGGAATCGGTTATGAAATATGCCGTAGCCAAAAAAATAACAGGAATGCTGCTCGCGAGCAGTCTGCTTCTTGGTGGATGTCAATTCTCGCCAACACCGCTCGCTCAAGAGACAGTGACTGCCGCGGATCAGACGGAATTTCCCTCCCTGCCTCCCGGAGAGAAATTGAAATCATCGTTCAGCGATGTCCGCCTACCCGGCATGGTAGGCATTGCGCAGAACGCTGCGCTGAAGTTGTTCATTCATGAAGAGACAGCCGAGGTTGCAGTGATTCACACCCAGAGCGGGCAAATCTGGCGCAGCAACCCAGCAGATCGTGAGCAGGATGGAGTTGCAGCCGGGATAAATAAAGACCTTTTGTCATCACAAACAAAGCTCAGCTTCTTCAACAGCCTTGGACAGAGCAGCACCGTGAATTCCTTCACGGATAGTGTTGCACATAAGCAGATAAGCTACGAGGTGCTGCCAGCTGGCGTACGAGTTCACTACCAGTTTGGAAGCACTGAGCGATCCATCGAAGACTTGCCGATGAAGATCAGCAAGGAACGATTTGAACAAAAACTGCTTGCACAGCTAGACAAGGCTGGGCAGCGGGCCTTGAAGGTCGGATATGCGGAAGACAAGGATGAGGGTGCTTACGTCCGAATTGATAAGGCGATGCAAGGATTGCAGCTGTCCCGGGCCTTGAAGGCTTTGGACACAGCCGGTTACACACCGGAGGATCTGGTTCAGGATCATGCCGAATTCGGCATCGAAGAGGAACGAAGCGGACCACGGCTGTTTATGCTTACGATGGAATATGAGCTGGATGGAGAGGATCTGCTTGTGCGTGTTCCGTCCTCAGGCATTCATTTTCCGGAGGAATATCCAATCAACAGCATATCTGTACTGGATTACTTCGGGGCCGGGGGTGCAGATGAAGAAGGCTCCATACTGGTGCCGGACGGTTCGGGAGCACTGATCCATTTTAACAATGGCAAGCTGCAGTATCCATCCTACCAACAAGACATATATGGACCGGATATGACCATGAAACTGCGGGAAGCAAGTTCGAATGAAGCCAGAGCCAGGCTGCCGGTATTTGGACTGATTCGGAAAGAGGGAGCTTTCCTGGGCATTATTGAAGAAGGGGATGCCGTTGCTGTTGTGAATGCCGATATCAGCGGCAAGCTGAACAGCTATAACAACGTATATCCAAGCTTCTATGTCGTGAACAAGAGCGATGTGACGCTTCAGGCAAGCGATATGGTTCGTACACTTCCGAAGTTCCAGAAGAAACCAACCATGTCCGACTTCGTTGTTCGATATGCTTTTGTAGGGAAAGATAAGGCCTCTTACTCCGGGCTTGCCTCTATCTATCGGGAGTATCTGTTGCAGAATGGCGGACTTCCCGAGCTGAATGCCAGCAAGGAGCAGAGCAACGTTCCCTTTTACCTGCAACTGTTCGGTGGCATGACAACACGGAAGCATATGCTGGGCATACCGTATGATTCGACGGAGGCTTTGACCACGTTTGATGAAGCCAAAAGCATTCTCTCCGCCTTGACAGAGAAAAAGGTATCCAATATTCAGGTTCGCTATTCAGGATGGCTTAACGGCGGACTTCATCATCGACTTCCGGATTCCATCCAAGTAGACGGCGCTATAGGCGGGAAAAAGGGATTGCGGGAATTCAGCGCATACACACAAGAAGCGGGCATCGGCTTCTATCCGGATATCGCTCTGCTGAATGTGCAATCCAAAAAGGGGTTCAAACCATCCAAAGAAGCTTCACGCACATTAACTCAGGAACCAGCGGTCATGTATCCGATGAATCAGGCCATCCAGCGGCGGGACCGGGATCGTTCACCTTCCTATGTGCTTTCGCCCAACTTGCTTGAGGACGTGACGGAAGACATGTTAGATGAGCTGAGTTCTCTTCAAAAGGATGGACTTACGCTGAGCCTGAATGACTTGGCAGGGCAGTTAAACAGCGATATGAATCCGAAAAAACTGGTGGACCGAACACAAGCGCTCGGTTCCGTAAAGAAGGCTCTTGAACAGATCCGGCAGCAGGCTGGCTCGCTTGTTGCTGAAGGCGGGAACGCTTATGCCCTGCCGTATGTAACCGGTCTGACAGATGCGCCGATGACCAGCAGCCGTTTCAAGCTGGAGGATGAAGAGATTCCGTTCTATCAGCTCGTTGTACACGGTAGCATCAGCTATACAGGTACTCCATACAATCTCTCCACATATACCAACGCAAGGCAATATGTGCTGAAGTTGATTGAATATGGAGCCAGCCCTTACTTTGCATGGTTCAATGCGCCAAACCATGTTGTGAAAGAAACCGATTATGATGATCTCTACGCGGCGAATTATGAACAGTGGATCGATCTGGCTGCCGAGATCTACAACGAGGTGAACCAGGTGAACCTCTCGTTTGGCGGACGTTCCATGATGTCCCATGAATCCCTGGAGGAGGGTGTCTTCCGGACAACATATGAAGGTGGCGGGTTCGTAATCGTCAATTATAACGACTTCCCTGTGAAAGTTGACAACGATACAGTGGAAGCCCAAAGCTATGTGACTGGTGGTGAGCAGCTCTGAAGACGCTCCTGAAATGGAAATGGGGAAGTCGTACGTATGCTCAGCAGAAAGCCATGTGGGGCGTAATCTACGTGCTTCCCTGGCTCATTGGTTTTATATTGTTTTTCTTCATTCCGCTGTTAGCCTCTCTGCGATACAGCATGAGTACCATTCAAGCCAACGCAGAAGGCATAGCGATTCAATTCACAGGTGTCGCCAATTACATTCAGGCACTGACCGTTAATACAAGCTTTAACCGTGCATTAATTGAGGCAATCACAGATGTGCTCATCAACGTACCGCTTATCGTTATATTCAGTCTGTTCCTTGCCGTCGTCCTGAATCAGAAGTTCAGGGGCCGGGCTGTAGCACGGTCGATCTTTTTCCTGCCGGTTATTCTGGCATCGGGAGTAATTATGACGCTGGAGAGCACCAGCCTGATTGAAGCGGTTAATCAGAGCAGCACCGGTGGAAGTTCACTCGGGACATTTGAACTCGAAAATCTGATGGTAAACGCCGGAGTGAGCGATTGGATTGTCACGTATCTGAGTAGCGCCGTAGATCGGATCTATCAGATCGTCAGTCAATCCGGTGTACAGATTTTGATCTTTTTGGCAGGGATCCAGACGATTTCCCCTCAACTGTATGAGGCTTCGAAGATGGAAGGCGCGACGGGGTATGAAGCCTTCTGGAAAATTACGTTTCCGATGGTCAGCCCGCTTATTTTTGTCAATGCGATCTATACCATCATTGATTCGTTTGCCAATAACGCCATGACGGAACTGATCCGGGATACCGGCTTCGTCAAGTTTGACTTTGGATTAAGTTCTGCCATGGCATGGGTCTACTTTCTGGCTATTGCCATCATTCTGGTTATCGTATCCATCATTTTCTCGAAGCGAGTCTTCTATCAAGATTAGAAAGGAGGGTGTCCCACGTGAAAACATCACGATTATTATCGTTGGAGCATTGGAAAGGCTGGCTGTGGGCCATAATCCGATTCGTTCTGATTACCGGGCTTTCCTTCGTTATCCTGTTTCCCATATTCCAGAAGGTTTCAACATCCGTCAAGGATAAAGGCGATCTGTATTCGGCAGTGGTCGTATGGATTCCACAGAACTTCTCCATTGACAATTTTAAGCAGGCGATACGCGTAATGGATTACTGGGCAACGCTGTTTAATACGTTTGCTCTGTCTGCAACCACAACATTGCTGACTACAGCATCCTGTGCACTTGCAGGATACGGATTCGCCAGACTGAAATTCAGAGGAAGCAACTGGCTTTTTGCCGGTGTCATTCTGACGATTCTTGTACCGCCAACGACCATTCTTATTCCGGTATACCTTAATCTGAAAAGCTTTGACCTGATGGGGCTTGTAACGCTCTTGACCGGCAAGCCTGTTAATCTGCTCAATACGTACTGGCCTTTCATTCTGACGGCGATTACAGCAAATTCGCTCAAGGCCGGGTTGTATATCTTTATTTTCCGGCAATTCTTCAGAGGCATTCCGAAGGAAGTGGAGGAGGCGGCTTATGTGGACGGTGCGGGCATCGGGCGTACATTTTCAAGAATCATGCTGCCCAATGCCATTCCGTCCATGGTGACAGTCATGCTGTTTTCCTTCGTATGGCAGTGGAATGATAGCTTTTATACAACCACTTATCTGACTTCGAGTAAAGTCATGTCGACTCAGTTATCGTCCCTTCCGTATAATCTGGCCCAGCAGGTTACGGACGGTGCAGCTTCCCAGGCCGATCCGTTCTATCTGAGTATGATCCAGGATACAGGAATTCTTCTTGCCATTTTGCCATTGATCGTCATCTATCTGTTTGTGCAGCGATATTTCGTAGAGAGTGTAGAGCGTACGGGAATCGTCGGTTAAGTTAAGTTCTCCTGTACGTTTGAGTTGGAATTAGACTGGAAAAGGAAGGAGGAACTTCATGCAACATTCCATCTATGAAAAGGGGGCATGTAATGATCTCATGAACATTTGCTCGCAGCAGAACCGCGACCCTTCCCTACGCAGTATCCCCTTGCTGGTGTGGAACGGATTGCGGGAGCGGGCACCGACCTGAGCGATATGTTTGATCAGAGATATTTTGACGGAGCTTACCTCGCAATAGTGCAAGGCAATATATCAGATCAGGAGGAATTATAGTGAAGAAGTTCATGACATCTTGTAAACTGTTACTCATTCTAGCTTTATTGATCACCATTGCTCCATGGGGAGGCAGCCGTGCCGAAGCATGGGTGGGCATGCCGATGGGCAAGCTTCACGTAAACGGCAAAAACCTGGTGAACAGCAACAACCAGCCTGTGCTTCTGAACGGTTGGCATCAACCTTCAGGCGCCTACTGGACATATCAGGACAGCAATTATTATCTCAACCTGCACGGCAATAACCGTCACGCAGCAACACTGGCTTATCTGAAAGACATTACGGATACCTTTGCAGACACCAGCCCGAAATACGGAAGCAACCATGGCTGGAATATGAATCAGGTACGTCTGTTCATCGATCGTCAGGACATGGGTGATGTGGCTGCTGGTACATATAACTTTGCCGGTGTGCAGACGGTTACGCAAAATGTAATTATTCCATACATTCAATACGCCAAAACTAAAGGTGTTTATGTTGTCCTGGGACTGGACTTCACGTTGAAGGATGATCAGGCAACAACATCTGACAATCTGCAAAAGTTCAATCAAATCTGGGGTTATCTCGCTTCACGCCCGGAGATCAAAAGTGCAGACAACGTTCATTTCGAACTGATCAACGAACCGGTGAAATCCTATGCTAATGGACATTGGGGTGGGTACAACGGGGAAAATGATTTTGTGGATCACTGGAATGACTTGCGCAATTTCCAGAATTCCATGATTTCAACGATTCGCAGCCAAGGTGCGGACAACGTGATCTGGGCGGCTGGTCTGGGTTACAATCAATTTTACAGCTTAACGGCAAGCCATCCATTGACAGACCCGCTCAACAACTATGGATATGCGGTTCACTGGTACCCTGGTTATGGTGCATATGACAACTTCTCCATCCTGCAAGACCAGTGGAATACCAACGTGAAGGCAGCCGCTGACAAATATCCGATTAACATTACCGAGGTAACCTGGTTCAAAAACAAACCTGGCGATTCGGCTTATTGGAACTTGTTTAATGGCAGCAATGAAGGTTTTGGCACGAATACCAAAACAATCTTCAACGCAGCAGGGAATGTCAGTATTGCAGCTCATATGAACGGATTCATTCTAAGTGAAGGACCACGAAGCTCCTTTGCCGATCCTACGGCAGGCCTGAAGTGGGACGGGGATGCTTCACGGAGTGCCATGGGACGATTCCTGTTTAACTGGTACCATGAACGTGCTCAGACTTACCCGGGCAGTGGAACAGGCGGACCAACAACGGGTCTGGTATCCGGGGCAACCTATAAAATTGTAGCCCGGCATTCCAACAAGGTTATTGATGTCCCAGGTGGTGTAAACGAAAACAATCTTCAGCTCCAGCAGTGGAGTGATCTGGGCGGCAACCCTCAGAAGTGGGTTCTGACCTCGATCGGCAGCGGTAGCTATACACTGACAAGTGTGAACTCGCCGGACAAAGTCATCGATATTCGCAACGGTACCAGCACCAATGGGGAAGTGGTCCAACTCATGAGCAATCTGAACACCACCGCTCAGCATTTCAAAGTGAATGATCTTGGAAACGGATACTGGAGTATCATCAACGTGAACAGCAATAAAGCGATTGAAGTCGCCAATGCTTCCACTTCGGATGGTGCCAAGTTGCAGCAGAACACCTACACGGGTGCAACAAACCAACAATGGAAATTTGTTGCCGTCAGCAATTAAAAAGAGCCACGTTAACCAAAAACCTCCCCAAGCCATTCCTTGTCTGGGGAGGTTTTTTTGCGTTTATTTTAGATACTGGGGCGTGAGGCGGTGCCAAGGTAACACAACTCTATTTGTGCGCCAAACAGCAGATAGACAATTATTTTCATGCAAGCATTGTACGCTGTGGTAAGTAAATGTACCATAAGGAAGAAGTTGTACCTTCACCAGGAAGAAATGCCCGGTGTATCATTGAACAGCTACCTTATTACAGAGAAATGTAAGCGCTTGATTAAAAAAGGGAGGGTACATATGCAGCTCCTATGGTCCAAATTTTCACCTGTGTTCCGCCGATTCCTCATTTCGTATCTCATCATTCTGATGATTCCTCAAATTGCGGGATATGCCTCTTACCGAGCTTCCATTGAAGCGGCTCGTTCCAGCTCCATTGAGAACAGCTTGAAGTCGCTGAGTCTTGGCAAAGAGATCATTGAGCGTAACCTTCTTCAAGTCGAAGCTTTTACGAGGCAGCTTGCCGTCAATCCCGATTTGCAAAATTTAATTGCTGGCCCGAAGCCGCAGGATCTCTACAACGTCTACGGTATGAACCGCATGCAACGGAGCCTCTCCATGTACAGCAGTACCAATGATTACTTGTCTCATTTCTTCATTCACATTCCGAACTACAATGCCATCATCACACCAAGAACCGTCTATTATCGTCCGGAGCATTATTATGCGGCCAATCAGCTGGATGGTATGTCGTATGAGCAATGGCATAACCAAATTCTCAAACAACCTCACTTCAACGAAATCATACCGCTTCGAAACTATAAACGTGAAATACTCGGCACAGTGCTTGCAGACGTTCCCGCCATCACGTTTCTGCAATCTCTGCCTTTGAATAGCTTTAACAAACCCCAAGCCACGATTGGTATCATGATTGATCAGGATCAGATGGCCAGTCTCACTCAAAATATTGTGGATCAATATGGCGGCTGGACTCTCGTCACCGATGCGGAAGGGCAGATCATTTTCTCCCTTGGTATTGAACAAGCCGAGGCCGAGCGAATGGCACAGAGTCAACGGAGTGAAGGTAACGCTACAGACACGGAGCGGAACGGGCAGAACGTACAGCCTGGAAGCGATGGTCGGCTGCTGATATCGATACATTCCAGTCAAAATGGATGGAATTACATGGCTGGAATTCCGGAGAAAGCACTCATGACAAAAGCGGATCAAATCAAGCACGTTACGCTAGCTTTTACTTTGGCAACCATTGCCTTGGGTTTACTGTTCGGGTTGGTTCTGGCCTACCGGAATAGTGCACCCGTGTACAAACTGTTGGCTTCTTTTCGGGAACAAATCACCGATTTTCCTGGCAAACGGGGAAATGAATATGATTTTTTGGCAAGCCATATTAACAATCTCATTGCGAATAACGACTCACTTAAAAACGCCATGAATGAGCAGATTCCGTTATTGAGAGACGGTTTTATCAAACGGTTGTTAACCGGAGAAGTCTATACTTCACTGGAGTTGGAGGTTATCTCATCCCAGGCGCACATTTCTCTTCAGAGCAGCAAGGGCCTGGCAGGCTTAGTGAAGGTAAACGGATATGCCAATCCGGACAGTGAAGAAATTATTCATGAACTGGGCGTCGCAAGGTTGCTCGTCAAACAGGTACTTACCGAGTGGAACGCTCAGGTTCTAATCACGGATTGGGGAACCGACCAGATTGCTTTTGCCTGTCCATTGGATGAGTACCCACTAAATGAAGCTATTGGGAGATGTGAAAAAGAGCTGAACAGCTTGATGGAAGTAATCTACCAGGAGCATCGGATATCCACAACAATTGGCACAGGTTCAGCTTACGAGGTCTGGAATGATGCGGGGCGCTCCTTTGACGAAGCCAAACAAGCTCTCGATTATGCCATTCACATGGGAACAGATCATCTGGTGAGATTTGAAGATACGATGAAGGAAAATGAAATGTTCTATTATCCAATTGAGTCTGAACAGCGCCTGCTGAACACCATCAAAGTCGGCGAACCTGAAGAGGCAATACGCATTCTGGAGCAATTGTTTCTTCGTAATTTTGAAGAGCGGGAACTCTCCTACGAGATGGCGCAGCAGTTCATCATGGAGCTGAAGGGGACATTTTTGAAGCTGGACGAACCAAAATTCAAGTTGGATTCCTCCCTGCCGGAGGAATATAAAACTAGGGTGACATCCATTCAGATGACGGAAACGATTGCTTCGCTGCGTGAAAAATTCAAACAGTTAACAGAAGACATCTGCGGTGATTTTCAGAGAAGAAGAACAGGAGCGCATGCAGATACGGTAAGCGAAATGATTCGTTTTATCCAACAAAATTACGGGGATGCAAACTTGACGATCTATCGGATTGCCGAGCATATGAGCAAGTCCGAGAAATTTATATCCCAACTGTTCAAAGAGCATACGGGAGAGAATCTTTCCGATTATGTAGAACGGGTACGCATTGATGCTGCCTCGAACCTGTTGCAGTCCACCGGTCAGACCATTGACGAAATAGCGGAGGCCACTGGGTATAACAGTGCACATTCATTCCGTCGAGCTTTCAAGCGGGTACGTGGAATTTCCCCGAGTGTGTTTCGGAAAATGGACGTTCATAGCGGTTAATGTAGGGTGTTTCTGATGATATACATTCGCTTTTTGTACTTTCCCGGCGTAACTGTACCTTTACGCAATCCCCAGCCCAATCTTATGATTACTCAAAAAGTAAGCGCTACCAAACTGAGCTGAAATTCAGCACGATTGGGAGCCAAGAATGGGGGGATGATTCTGAGAACAACAATGACCAGTGAATCCAAGTCCGTGGAGAAAACAAGTAAACCGTCTGTCTTGAAGCAAGCTTTAGCCAGAAGCTGGAGGCGACATTGGCAGCTATATCTGCTGATTTTGCCACCGATTGCTTACTTTATTATTTTCAAGTATGTACCCATGGTCAATGCGGTCCTGGCATTTAAAGATTACAACGTCATCAAGGGAATCTGGGGTAGTCCATGGGCCGGAACCAAGTATTTCGAATTGCTTTTTCAGAACCCAGCATTTGTTATGCTGATCAAGAACACGCTCTACATTTCGTTTTACAGCCTGATTGTGGGTTTCCCAATTCCTATATTACTGGCGCTCGCGCTGAACGAAATCAAAAACATACGATTCAAAAAAACAGTACAAATGGTGACGTATGCTCCATACTTTATCTCTACCGTTGTGATGGTCTCCATCATTATGCTTTTTCTGTCCCCTAGGCTGGGTATTGTCAACACGATTGCAGGCGCCCTTGGTTTCGAAGCGGTGAATTTTCTCGGTGAGCCTGGACTGTTTCGATCCATCTACGTATTCTCCGATGTGTGGCAGGGAATGGGATACTCCGCTGTCATCTATCTGGCTGCTCTGGCAGGTGTAGATCCATCCCTGTATGAAGCCGCCAAAGTTGATGGAGCCAATCGAATACAGAAAATCATCAATGTTGATCTGCCCGGACTACTTCCAGCAGCCGTCATCATTCTGATCCTGAGTGTGGGGAATATCATGGCTGTCGGGTTCGAGAAAATATATTTGCTGCAAAATCCGCTCAACCTGTCTGCTTCGGAGATCATCTCCACGTATGTCTATAAAATAGGGTTACTGAATGCCAATTACAGCTTCGCTACTGCGGTTGGCCTGTTCAACTCGGTGATTAACCTGATTCTGTTATTAATCGTGAACGCGGTCGCCAAACGACTGTCCAATACAAGCTTATGGTAACGGGAGCGAAAGGAGGAGAACCAGCCCATGCCTAACACTCAGACAAATGCAGGTCGTCCGCGAATCAAGAGCAGCAGTACGATCCGTGAATCATGGGGAGACCGCGTATTTATAACGGTTGTTTACTTCATGCTGACCGTAGTACTGATTGCCGTGCTGTATCCCTTGATATATATTGTGAGTTCTTCGCTCAGCAGCCCTGCTGCCGTTTCCTCGGGAAAAGTCTGGTTGTGGCCCATTGACCTGACGTTCGACGGGTACAAGTCTGTTTTGAGGAATGATCAAGTTCTTACGGGGTATGCCAATTCCCTATTCTATACCGCTTGCGGCACTTTCATTAGCGTGGCTCTGACGATTATGATTGCGTATCCGTTATCCAAGAAGACATTTGTCGGCCGCAGCTCGTTAATGATGTTTATTACCTTCACCATGCTGTTCTCGGGTGGTTTGATCCCTACCTATCTGGTGGTCAAAACGATGGGACTGATTGATACCCGCTGGGCGCTGCTAATTCCCAATGCCGTCTGGGTATGGCAAGTCATTATTGCCCGTACCTTTTTTCAGAATTCGATACCGGAAGAGTTGTCCGAAGCAGCAGACATCGATGGCTGCAGTGACATCCGGTTTATCTTCAGCATTATCCTGCCACTTGCCAAACCGATTATCGCCGTGCTGTCGCTGATGTACGCTGTCGGTCAGTGGAATGCATACTTTGACGCCCTCATCTACCTGAAATCACAGTCACTCTATCCGCTACAGCTGATATTGCGCAGTATTCTAATCCTGAACAGCAGTACGGGGAACATGGATGCATCGGAAATGATCAAACAGCAGCAAATGGCTGAACTCATGAAGTACTCGTTAATTGTCATGGCCAGCTTGCCGGTTCTGATCATCTACCCATTTGTTCAACGGTATTTCGTGCAGGGAATGTTAATTGGCTCAGTCAAAGGATAAGTTCATTTCTATTCTATATGAGGGAGAGGATTGTATTGAAAAAAGCGGGATTCATCATTCTTGCCTGTATGCTGTTCACGTCGTTGGCACTGGCCGGATGCTCAAGTTCTGATAAGGGGAACGGGGAAGGCAGCAATCCGTCTGGCAAGACAGCCATTAATGTGTTTGCACACCAGGGTTCGGATACCAACCTGTCCACAAACAAATTCACAAAGAAAATGGAAGAGAAGTTTGATATTCAATTCAACTGGACGACAGTTCCGTTCGACGGTGCAGCGGAGAAAAGACAGATTTCACTGGCTTCCGGTGATTATCCGGACCTGTATCTGCTTATCCCTTGGGTAGACCGTTTCTCCCAGACAGATTTGTTGAAGTTTGGTCAACAGGGAGTTATTTTACCGCTGAATGATCTGATTGAGGAGTATGCTCCCAATATTAAAAAAGTGCTTGAAAGCAATGACTATTATCGGGCCATGAACACCGCTCCGGACGGAAATATCTACGGTCTGACGGGTCTGAATGAATGTTTCCACTGTTCATACCCGAACAAGATGTGGGTCAACACCAAATGGCTGGAACAACTCGGTTTGACCGAACCTGCTACAACAGAGGAGTTTAAGGAAATGCTTCAGGCATTTAAAACGAAGGACCCGAATGGAAACGGCAAAGCTGACGAAGTACCACTAAGCGGTTCGACTGAAAATTTCGGCGTGCACATTATCCCATACTTGATGAACGGTTTTATCTACGACGACGATCGGAATTATCTCATTGTCAATCAGGGTAAAGTGGAGACCGTAGTGAATAAACCGGAGTGGAAAGAAGGGCTCACCTATATCAAATCGCTGTACGATGAAGGATTGATTGATCCGGGAGCCTTTACTCAAAACGTGGGTGCGTTCAAAAAAATCGGTGATAACGCCGATGCGCAGCTTCTCGGTGCAGGAGCAGCGATGCATCCATCGTTATTTGTAACTACAGCCGAAGGTTCACCTTACGGGAATGATTACAATCCCATCCCTCCACTGAAGGGACCAAATGCCACGTATGCTACGTATAACTATCCGATTGATCCCGGAGCGTCCTTTGTGCTGACGAACAAGGCCAGTGAGGAAACGCAGATCGCAGCTATAAAGCTGCTGGATTATTTCTACACCCAGGAAGGAACGATGGCGTCTTATCTGGGAGAAGAGGGCACAAGCTGGCGCAAACCACAGGAAGGCGAAGTGGCGCTCAATGATCAGATAGAGCCGCTCTATAAAGCCATTCCGCTACCTTCCGGAGAAGAACCCCGTAACGATAGTTGGGCTGCATTGAGTCAGTACAATCATCACCGGGCATATCGGGACGCCGAAGTGCAGGGAACAGACATCTATGCCAATGATGGTTATGAGCGACGGCTCTATGAGGCTACATTGTTAATGGAGGGCAAGGAACCGAAAGACGTTTTCCCTCATTGGGCATTATGGGTTGATCCGTCTCTTGCCGATGAAGCCAGCATGATGCAGACAAATCTCAAGGATTACATTGATCAGAACGCTCTGCAATTTATTACAGGCGCCAAAAGTCTGGATAAGGATTGGGATGAATATGTAAAAGGTTTGGAAGGGCTGAACATTAATCGCTATCTGGAGATTATGCAGTCTTCCTACGATACTTCTTCAGTTACCAAATAATGAGATGTTGTTGAATGTATTTGCAAATGCAAATGTTCCCGGTTCGCAGTCAGTATATGCGAGTCGGGAACTTTTTTTGAATTCAGATGCTCAAAATTCAGCTTCAGGTTATGTTTGCACCTGTCCTGCAAGCCAAACGTTTACTGGACAGGTACAACGGCTCGTGCACATCTGCTTAGTACATGCGATATCTTCCACTTAGGGCCAGCATGCTAAAAAAATACAGGCAATTGTCGTAATAACGTCGTTCTCCCTGACGCAGGGGTGTATTCCAAAACTTGCGAACAAAGGAGTCCGCATGTGGACCGTCCGCAGCCAGTGAAGCCATGGCATTGGTAGCCAGTAAACCTACAGGATGCAGCGCAGATTCGTCAAAAGCTTCTCCATCTATGGTATAACGACGATAATCGGAAACTTCGATATCACTGAAGAAGGACTGAATCCGATTGGATTGTTCGATCTGCCATGGGTCCTTGCGGAACCATTCCCAGTCTAGCGCTATATTCGCAGCAACACGGTAAGCATCACTGTAAAAATGTCTGAAATCACCATGTGGCTGTATTGGAGCCGGAGAGCCGTCATAGTTTGCATATTCAGGTGAAAGTCCGGTTACGGGATGGCAGGCTGTATGCAGGTAAGCCCGACTAGCAGAGGCCGCTTCTTTCCAGAAGTTCCGATCTTCTTCATCCGCATATTTCGCGAATAGTTCATAAAAATGAGGCAGATGGTAGGACGGGTCGCTAAACGGTGTTTCTGGAATGAATTTGATCAGTTTCGTTTCAGGGTCCCACATCGGGTCTCCTTCACCGTCTTCGCCCTGATGTATACATGCACGAAGGATCTTGCGGGCTTGAGCCTTGTAATCATAAGGTTCAGCACCATCGCCCCAGCGGTTGGAGGCAAAAAAAAGCGCCATGGCAAAAAACTCTTCACCATCAGGAGCAGGTCCTTGTGAGAGTCGGGTACCGTCAGGCTTGCAATGCCAAGCAAAGTAATCTTTGTATCGGCCCTCGTTATGCTGCATAAACGTGTGGGAGAAATTCCAGAGTCGATCAAATTCTTCCTTCTTGTCCATCTGAACAGCCATCATCATGCCATAGGACATGCCCTCGGAACGAACATCAAGGTTACCGGTGTCCAGCAAATATCCCTTGTCCTCACCCATGGGGTAATATATTCGAGTATTTTCATCGCCATAAAACAGTTCGTTCCATGTATCTTCCAATCTGGTCGTAATCTCATTCTCATCGCAGCCTAGCTTCAGAAACAGATTCGTATAAGTACCCGTATCCAAGGCGCCTTGACCCGTGATATTCATGAGTTTCCTCCTTCATCTAAACGGTTTTTCAAAATTATAACATGGAAACAGTATACAAAATAAAGCGTTTACATGAAAAATTATAGGTGTTCTGATCTGCATGTCATTGTAGTCAACTTAAAATGATATAGTGGTTGAAATCCTATACTTTGTCAGGTTGTTGTAAAATTATGTAAGAGATACACTTTGGGAGAAGGATCACACTTGATCTACTAATCATACAAGCTGTGATCCTTTAAATGTTTTTGAGGATGTTCAGAATCTAGCCGAAAGGATGTGATGGTGTCTTATGCTCCAGGATTCAGAAGATGCAGGTGAAAACACCGAATTCACTGCACCGCGCGATCCAGTCGGAGTGACAGCGTCAGCAGTCAAACCCGAAATTGACTTTGAATCACATGGATATCGCGATATGATTGGCCGGTCTCTTCTGAACAAAGGCAACAATGTCAGATTAAAACGAGCCATTGAGAAGGCAAAAAACGGCGAACCAGTTGTTATTGCTTATATTGGAGGCTCCATTACTCAAGGTGCTGGTGCAATACCTATTCATCTCCAAAGTTACGCTTATCGGTCGTATGAGTCATTTAAATTTATGTTTGCGCTTTCAAAAGATAGTCCGATTCATCTGATTAAAGCAGGTGTGGGAGGTACTCCATCGGAATTGGGGATTGTACGTTATGATCGTGATGTATTAAGGGGAGGTACGGTTAAGCCGGATATCGTTGTCATCGAATTTGCAGTTAATGACGCAGATGATGAAACCCAAGGTAAATGTTACGAGAGTCTGGTGCTCAAAGCACTTGCTGCCGATAACAAGCCAGCAGTCATCTTGTTATTCAGTGTATTTGAAAATGACTGGAATCTACAGGATCGTCTCGCCCCGGTCGGCTGGCATTATGATCTGCCCATGGTAAGTGTGAAAGATGCTGTCGTTGATCAGTTCAACAAGACAAAAAGTGAGGGCCACATTATTTCCAAAGAGCAATTTTTCCATGATATATATCATCCGACGAACACAGGACATCGGATTATGGCCGATGGTTTGGAATATTTGTTCGACGTGACAAATTGTTCTGAGTGGGATGAGAAAGATCATGATATTGAAAAGGCTCCGCTAATTGGAAATGAATTTGTTCATGTGAAGCTGTTGGATCGAAAAAATGGCAATACCATTGCCCGTATCGATGCAGGCTCGTTTTGCAAAACGGATGCGGATCTGCAGATGGCTGAGATGGATGCTCATGACTATGGTACACCCCAGTTCCCCAACAACTGGATGCGTACAGGAGAGGGAATAGAGGATCAAAGCAGCTTTAAAATAAGTTTGCAGTGCAGTCGCCTCATTCTGATCTTCAAAGATTCTGGTAACGATGAATTCGGAACCGCACATATCAAGGTAGATGGGGTATTCGTCCAAAAAGTCGATCCGCGTAAAATCAACTGGACCCATTGCCATGCCACACTTCTGCTGAACGAAGAGCATGTTGGGGAGCACTCCATCGAGATCGAAATGGCGGAAGGTCATGAACATAAATGTTTCACCATTCTGGGGTTTGGCTATGTGGATTAACCGAAGACGGATAGTCATTCATATGTTCGGAGGAAAAGAGAATGAAATTGATCTCATCAGCAGTAGCGGGGTATGACCAATATCGGGAGAATATACCACGTGGAGCCATGGAGACGGTAGAGTATATATCCAGGACGGTTGGCAGTTTCCGTAAAGCGATGGTTTACACCCCACCAGAATTTTCTTCGACAACGATGTATCCTGTACTTTTTCTATTGCATGGTATTGGTGGCGACGAGTCTGAATGGCATACTCATGGTTCTCCGCAAATTATTCTGGATAATCTGTACAACGATAACTTGCTTGAGCCAATGATTGTTGTTTTTCCCAATGGTCGCGCAATGTTGAATGACCGGGCCGAAGGGGACCTGTTTGAACCTGAGAAAATCAAAGCATTTGAAAGATTTGAATCCGATCTGCTTCACGATTTAATCCCTTACATGGAGTCGAACTATCCTGTTCTTACAAGCCGGGATAAAAGGGCAATTGCTGGTTTATCCATGGGCGGAGGTCAATCCTTAAATATCGGATTAAGTAATCTGGACCATTTCGCATGGATCGGCGCATTCTCCGCAGCTCCGAACACCAGAGAGCCGGGGCTGCTTGTCAACGATATTACGAAAGCGCCTTCATTACTCTCGCTGTTGTGGATCTCTTGCGGTGAGCAGGACAATCTTATAGAGATTAGTTTCGGGGTTCACCGATATTTGGCGCAACACGGAGTACCTCACATCTGGCATGAGGAAAGTGGAGGCCATGATTGGCCCGTGTGGAAGAACGATCTGTATCTGTTCACGCAACGTCTATTCAAGTGAATGTGCTGAAGAACATTCATATCGGATTGTAACATCAACCAAATCTATTAAAATATCAGGAGGTATTATTCTATGTTCAAATTCGGTAAAAAATTAATGACGGTTGTTCTTGCAGCTTCCATGAGTTTTGGTGTCTTCGCAGCAACATCCAGTGCTGCAACGGATTATTGGCAGAATTGGACAGATGGTGGAGGAACAGTCAACGCCGTTAACGGATCAGGAGGGAATTACAGCGTGAGTTGGCAAAATACCGGGAACTTTGTTGTTGGGAAAGGGTGGACATATGGCACACCTAATCGGGTAGTCAATTACAATGCCGGTGTGTTCGCTCCTTCAGGTAACGGCTATCTGACCTTCTATGGTTGGACTAGAAACGCTTTAATTGAATATTACGTGGTGGATAGCTGGGGAACGTATCGTCCGACCGGAACGTATAAGGGCACGGTGAATAGTGATGGTGGCACATATGATATCTATACAACGATGAGATACAATGCACCTTCCATTGATGGTACGCAGACTTTCCCTCAGTATTGGAGTGTTAGACAGTCCAAGAGACCAACTGGTGTCAATTCTACCATTACGTTCAGCAATCATGTGAATGCGTGGGCGAGCAAAGGAATGCACCTTGGAAATAGTTGGTCCTATCAGGTGATGGCAACAGAGGGATATCAAAGCAGCGGTAACGCCAACGTGACGGTTTGGTAAAAATGATGTAAATTTGTTCAACGTCTGCACCTGTAATTGAATTCAATTTTCCGGAAGCGTTGAGGATCGTTATTCACCAGACTAACGGACCTCGACGTTGCCGGATTTATGCTTAGCAAAGGAGAATAATGGAATGAGGAAGCTGATATGGTTCACTTTAATCGCCATAGTTATTAGTCTAAGTGCTTGTTCAGTGAGTAATTCTGAATTAAGCGATGGCTTGGTATTTGTCGAAGGGGGAGCCTTCAAGAGCAGTAAGTCGAGTCAGCATGATAAAAATGAAACGTTGGATTCCTTCTATATTGGCAAATATGAAGTGACTCAAAAAGAATGGATGGAAGTTATGGGGGAAAACCCGTCTGGCTTCAAGGGAGATGACCTGCCCGTTGAAATGGTCAGCTGGTATGACGCAGTGGAATACTGTAATCAAAAAAGTATAAAAGAAAACCTGAAACCTTATTACAATATAGACAAGGACAATCAGGACACAAATAATCACAATGAAAACGACAATATTAAATGGAATGTAACGATCAACAAAGACGCCAACGGTTACCGTTTACCAACAGAGGCAGAATGGGAATACGCTGCAAGCGGAGGCCAAAAGAGCCTGAATTATACCTACAGTGGAAGTGATAATCCTGATGAAGTTGCCTGGTACTGGAAAAATGCCGGTAACAAGATTCTGACGGGTGACTGGAGCTGGCCCGCTATTGAGAGCAATCGTAATCAAACCCAAAAAGTCGGAACTCAGAAGGCAAATGAGTTGGGTATCTATGATATGTCCGGGAATGTGAGAGAATGGTGCTGGGAGTGGTACAGCGATACGGAGAGCCCAAAACAAACTTGGCGAGTTGTGAAAGGCGGAGGCTGGATGGGCGGTGTCAATAACAATGAAATATCATTCCGAGGCAAATTTGATGCCAATGGTTTTGGTCCCGATCAAGGATTCCGTATTGTGCGCGGAGAATGATTTTTTTTCCTGACAGTAGATTACTTCCGGGCTAAACCTATAGTTTGTCGGGTGAAAACCTATAGTTTATCAGGTTGTTGTACCAAAATGTAAGCGTTACACTTGAAGTGTTATCCGGCGCTTCGCTACAATCGGAGCGTTCTTATCGTACGGTCTGATGAAACCATTTCCTATGTCATGGATGAATGACGATGAGACTGGTGGAAAATTTGTTCTCCAAGTTGTGTGAGCAGACAACAATCCTGCTGTTGTTCTGCTGTTTAGCATTTTCGCAACAACTGGAATCTACCCATAGATATAAATAAAATACATGCAGCTGATCACGGACAAAAGAGAGGTGAGCTAATGTACAAGGTCATTGTCGCGGATGATGAGCCGTTTATGCTAGAAGGATGGAGAACGATGATTGACTGGCGTGCTTGTGGATATGAACTCTGCGGAACGGCAACGGACGGGGAGGAAGCACTTGCTTTATTCAACTCGGTTGAACCGGATCTTGTCGTTACGGATATTCAAATGCCTGTTATGGATGGTCTTGGTTTGATTCACACCTTGCGAGAAGATCTCGCCTATACCTCTAAAATTGTTATCGTTACAGGATACTCCGATTTTAATTATGCAAAACAAGCCATACGGTATCAAGTCGATCAGTATGTGCTTAAACCTCTTGTTCCCGAGGAAATTCATCAAATCCTTATGGAAATGATTGAATCTCTGGACAAACGCAAAAAACAGCAGAATGAAATCATGGTTACAGATGGAGCCTATGAAAATCATCTTCATGAATATCGATTAAGCGAAGCATATGATTTAGAGCAAATGATGAACATCTCCAAAGAGATCTTGTCGCTGATTGAAGCAGGAAACACGTATTCCATCGATATTGCTGTGAGTGCATTGCTAGAGAAGAGTGAAAAAGCAGAAGTTTCGTTGGAATGGATACATCATGTCATCCGATATATCCATGGGGAGTTGTTGCGGAAATATGGAAAAAGAGAGTTTTGCAGAGAAATACTATGTGAAAAAGAGTGGCACGAGGCTGCGAGCTGGTCTTCTGGCACATTGCAAGACCTGTGTGTTCGACTGTCCGAGGAACTTTTCCAGTCTGAATTGAAGCAGAAGACGGGTACAGGAGGGCTAGTTGCAGAAGCAGTGAATGAATTGAAGCAACACTATCGAAGTAAAATTAAATTACAAGATGTAGCTAATCGTATTCATGTGAATTCTGCCTACCTGGGTCAACAGTTCAAGCGGGAGATGGGAGTCAGTTTCAGTGACTATGTGCATCAGCTTCGTGTTGAGGAGGCTCGTAAACTCTTGCGACGTACCAATATGAAGATCACTGACATTGCATTCAGGCTAGGATATCATGATGCTGAATATTTCACCCAAAAATTCAGAGCGCATACAGGGGAGCTTCCATCCGTCTACAAAAACAAAAACCAAGGGTGATTATATGCGTCATAAATTCATGATGTTTCGTAACGTTAATGATATTCCTCTCCGATCCAAATTTCTGCTTATTTATGTACTGAGTATTCTCCTTCCCGTAATAACGATTAATATATTCTTCTATCAACGAACCTCTGCGGATATCAAGATTAGAGAACAGGAAAATCTGCGTAAATCCATCGACAGGGCTGCGGGGGAACTGCTTGGGATGATTGATGAGAGCGTTGCTCTGAGCCGGATTATCGCTGCAGACGATTCACTCTACGAGGCATTGGATCGGACCTATCGTTCCCCCGTCGATTATTACAACGTGTACCATGCATTTCTGCGAGATAAATTAACACGGTATATGTCAGCGAATATTCTGGAGGTGCGTATCTATACCGATAACGATACCATCCAGACGGGCAGTCATTATATCGTGATGAAAGACAAGAATGTACTTCCTGGATTGAAACAGCTGAAATCCACCAGTGGAGGCATTCTTGTCGTTGATTATTTTGAGCCATCCGGATTTAACGCGGGAAGACGGATCAGTGTGATTGGCAAAATGGATACTTATACTTCCTATGCCAATTACAACAAGTATTCCAAGATTGATCTGGAACTCAGCCGGGTGTATAGCATTTTAAATCGTGAATCAGACAGTCTTCAGCTGCGTCTGGTAGATAGCAACAATCGAACAGTCGTTTCAAGTGGGGAATTCAGCGAAACCGACGTATCCAACCCGGATAACGATTCAATAGCCAAGGAATCTGGCCATTCTGCTTATACGCTTGAGAAGTCATTGGGGAATCTAGCGTACCTAAAAGGGTGGAAATTGATTGGAGTTGCCGATACACGTCACCTTGACCACTTGCTGCAAGAAGCCTTTAAATCCATTCTGGGGTTACTGGCATTAAGTATCGTGGCCCCCTCGGTGTTGATCTACATTATTTTGCGTTCCTACCACTATCGGATTCGCAAGTTATCCAGACATATGGAGAAGGTTCGCAATGAACGATTTGATCTGATTGAAATTCAGGAAGGCCGCGATGAAATCGGCGGGCTTATTCGTACATTTAACATCATGATTGGTAAAATTCATACCCTGATTAATGACGTATATAAACTGGAAATCCGTCAAAAAGATTTGGAGCTGGATCAAGTGAGGACTGAATTGTCCATGCTTCAGAGCCAGATGAATCCACATTTTTTATTTAACACATTAAATGCCTTGCTGGTCGTTAGTACAAAGAATGGATATACGGAAGTAATTGAGATTATTAAAAGTCTGTCCAAGCTGATGAGACAGTTGCTTAGTCATTCTGACAATTTGATTCCTTTGCAAGAAGAGCTGCAATTCACGAATCTTTATCTCCAGATTGAGAAGTTTCGTTTTGGAGAGCTATTTGATTACACCTTCGAGGTTGATCCAGATGCAGCTTCGTTGCTCATTCCCCGCATGAGTATTCAACCGCTCGTTGAAAATGCCTGCAAACACGGCTTGCAGGCGCGAAAAAATGGAAGACAGATCAAGATAACAGCGAGACGAAACGCTTCTGAACTGGTTATTCAGGTGATCGATAATGGAATCGGTATGAATGCAGGGAGATTAACCGAGCTCCTGAGAGATATTCGTTCTGAAAGACCGAGGAACGGCGAGCATGTAGGACTTCGCAATGTCTACCGCAGGTTGGAACTCTTTTATGAAGGAAATGCGATATTCGATCTAAGCAGTGTACCAGGAACGGAAACCATAGCAGGATACCGTATACCAATCGCCAGGCTGGAACAGAGGAAATAGGAGGTAAACTCTCATGTATAAAGTACTGTTAGTCGATGATGAACCTTATGCCATTGAAGGGTTACAGCTTCTGATCAATTGGGAAAAGCATGGTTTTGAAATTAGAGGGGTGTGTGCCAATGGTGAGGAAGCCATCCGTATGATGCAAGAAGATCGACCTGATCTCGTGGTGACAGACATTCGGATGCCTGTCATGAATGGGCTGGAACTTGTAGAAGAAGCACGACGATTGGAACATGAATCGGTACTGTTTGTCATCACGAGTGGATACAGTGACTTTAATTATGCCAGACAAGCTATTCGATTAGGTGTCTCCAACTATCTAACCAAACCCGTTGACAGTACAGAAGCAGAAGATATGTTGGTCCGTCTCCGTGTGCAATTGCAGGAGCGTGAGAACCAGGAGCGCATTCGGGAACAGGCCAACGAGCAAAGGATCAAAGCGTTTTTGTCCGCACTGATTAAGGATAAGCAGAATATATCGGAGCAGGAGATGTCAGAGATCCTTCCTCATTTAGTCAAGTCTCATTGGGCATACCTGCGGATAGCTTTTCAGGGAGATATTCAGGAAGCCTGTTCAGTAGCCGAACAAACGGCTGATGTAACAACTTGTTGTTATGTTATAGACAAAACAAGAGACTCATTGGGACTTGTATGGGGGGAGGAGGTGAATGATAGAAATGGGAAATCTGAAGCAATTAAAGCCTTTGCCCAACGTTTGATGAGCAACATGCAAATAAACGGCTGCGAAGATATTCATATCGCGGTTGGTTTAACGGTCAACAAACTGGAGCTTTTATCTGAATCCTTCCGTTCCGCTCAGGAAGTTGGGCGTTATTTGTTTTTTAATCAAGAGCGTCTTTTGATTGCCGAAGAAATTCAGCTGGAGAATTGGCAGTTTGATCCGGAAACACTGTCAGAGGTGGACCATATTAGCGAATTGCTTGAAAACGGTTCTGTAGAGGAACTCTCAAGTTCCATTCGTAGTGCCTTTGAACTGTTTATACAGATGAAGGCTGCCCCAGAGATTGTACATATTTTCTCTACTCACATTATATTCCGCGGACTGTCCCTGTGTAGAGAATTAGGAGGAGAACCTAATGCACTAATGAACGAATTGGCGAGCGGTATTCTGGAGAAGGGCCATCGAAATATAGAAAAGGTTGCTAACAATCTGGAACATTTCTGTTTGCAATGCAAGTCAGAACTGGCTATTTTCCGGGAGAGGCAACTTGGAGGCATTCAAGCGACGGTTGCTGAATATGTGCAGATGCATTACAGGGAGACATTTACGATTCAGGAGCTTGCAGAACGATTTTACGTGAATCCAGTCCATTTAGGACAGTCCTTTTTACGAAAGTACGGCAAGGGTGTCATCGAGGTAGTCCATGATCTGCGAATGGAAGAAGCGAAGCGTCTTCTCCAGCAGACAGATCAGACATCAAGTGCGATTGCAGAGCAAGTCGGATACCGCAGTTACCAGCATTTTCTCAGGCACTTCGAAAAACGTACAGCCATGAAACCTTTAGAATACAGGCAAAAGTACACGAATTGATCCTTGAAAATGAAGAACTCCTCCTGAATAAGACCTGCAATTACAGGGGGGAGGACCTTAAATATATATATTTTGTAACCGCATACATTTCTTCATACTAAAAACAGTAAGACATACCACTTCCAAGGAGGGCAAGTACATGGGGGGACTGAAAAAAAAGAAGCTTTGGGGTTCCGTATCACTCGTTCTGGCTTTGAGTTTGGCACTTGCAGGATGCAGCGGTGACAATGAGAAAGCGACTACACCGGATGGGAAAGAGGTACTGAACATCACGGCCTTTATCGGGACGCCAAATCAGGCGCCAGCTAAAGATAACCGAATCTACAAGAAGATCCAGGATGAACTCGGCGTTAATCTTGAGATGGAGTTTCTGGTGGGCGATCTTCAACAGAAGCTCGGCGTTATGATTGCCGGTGGTGATTTCCCGGATCTGATCACAGCAGACACCAAATTGGTCTCAGCCGGTGCGGTGATTCCGCTCGAAGATCTGATTGAAGAGCATGCACCCAATCTGAAGAAACATTACGGTAAAGACTGGAACCGGATGAAAGACTCCAGTGACGGGCATATTTACTGGTTGCCTAACTATGGTGTGTATACAGGGGAGTTCATTAGTAACTATTATTCTGGTCCTGCATTCTGGATCCAAAAGTCCGTACTGAAGGATGCCGGGTACCCGACTCCTAAAACGTTGGATGATTTCACAAAGTTGATCCGTGATTATGCAGCCAAGAATCCCACTATTGATGGTCAACCGACGATTGGTTTCACTACACTGGCTTCAGACTGGCGGACGTTCCCTTTGCTTAACCCACCTGAACATCTTACGGGTCACCCCAATGACGGAGGCGTAGTCGTAGATGATAGTGGAGTCGCAACCGTTTTTGCCGACAAAGATATTTCCAAACGGTATTATAAAGAACTAAACAATCTGTATAATGAGGGATTGCTTGATAAAGAAGCCTTTGTTCAGAACTATGATCAATATTTGGCCAAAATTTCTTCAGGACGTGTGCTTAGTATGTTCGACCAGCACTGGAATTTCCAAGCCGGCGAAGACCCACTCGTAGCACAAGGGAAAATTGGCCAGACATATGTAGGCTTCCCGTTAGTCTATGATACAAGTATCACAGATCATTATCTGGATCGTCCGGTCATTAACTTGAACAATGGTTTTGGTATCAGTAAAGATGCTGAAGATCCTGTTGCACTCATCAAATTCCTCGATAAGCTTATGGACGAGAAATACCAAAAGCTCTTGTCATGGGGTGAAGAGGGTGTAGATTATCAGGTGAATGAAGAGGGAAGATTCTATCGTACGCCAGAGCAACGGAAAGAGCAGGATGATCCGGCATGGAGATTGATCAACAAAGCAGAAGGTTTCTACGCCGCTGCACCGAAGCTCGAAGGAACATTTGAAGATGGCAATGCAATTGGAGCGATCAACCAACCAGAGGAATTCTATGACAACCTCAAACCGGAAGACAAAGAACTTCTGGATGCTTATGGCTTCAAAACGTGGAGTGACTTCTTCTCTCCTGCACCAGAGAATCCTGTGTACTATCCAGCATGGCAGGTCGATCTGAAAGAAGGCTCTGATGCTGCGGTAGCGAACAAACAAATGACAGACACTTCATTGAAATTCTTGCCTAAGGCGATCATGTCCAAACCGGATGAGTTCGATAACATTTGGACGGAATATGTAGACGCTTACAAGAAAATTGATGTTAAATCCTATGAAGATCGAATTAATGAACAATTGAAATGGAGAATCGAGAACTGGTCTGTTAAATAAAAAAATGCGGCAATGATTCTCTCGGAAGGTATCAACCAGAGGGTTCCTCAGGCGAATGCCTTCCGGAGACATCATGCATAAAGTCGCTGCAAGCCAATAGGAGGAGTGAAAGATGGCGAACACGCCTGGAGCCATACCAGAGCAAACTACCCGTACAGTCGTTACCAAAACACCACTGTTAAAACGATTGCGCGGACAAAGACAACTGATGTTCATGTCCTTGCCCATCGTTGCGTACATTCTCGTATTCTCGTATTATCCCATCTGGGGCTGGGTTATGGCCTTTCAGAATTACAGTCCTGCCAAGAGTTTCTCCCAACAGGAATGGGTCGGGCTCAAACACTTCAAGTTTTTGCTAACGGACGATGCATTTCTTAACGTACTTCGTAATACCATTGCGATGAGCGTAATCAATATGGTGCTCGGATTTGCGACAGCAATTATATTTGCCATTTTACTTAATGAGATCAAACATAAGCTCTATAAACGAACCATTCAAACGATTTCGTATTTACCTCACTTTCTCTCATGGATTATTGTGACAGGTATCGTAGCAAGTTCACTATCTGTTGATGGTGGGATTGTCAATGTGGTACTCATGAAGTTGAATATCATTCAAGAACCTATCATGTGGCTTAGCGTTCCGGAATACTTCTGGGGCATTGTAGGTGCATCCCATGTATGGAAAGAAGTTGGCTGGAATGCCATTATCTATTTGGCGGCCATCACGTCTATCGATCCTTCCCTCTATGAAGCGGCAGAGATTGATGGGGCGAACCGATATAAAAAAATGCTGTATGTGACCTTACCCGGAATCAAATCCATTGTTATCATTTTGCTGATCATGAATATGGGCTGGATTTTGGAAGCCGGATTCGAAGTTCAGTATCTGTTAGGTAATGGTGTGGTTGTTGACTGGTCACAGACGATAGATATATTTGTTCTGAAATACGGACTGCAGATCGGGAATTACTCTTTAGCTACTGCGGCAGGTATCTTCAAGACAGTAGTTAGTATTACGCTGATCTTTGCGGCGAATTCTATTTCCAAACGGCTCGGGGAAGACCGATTAATATAAGGGGGACTAGAGATGGGAATCAATAAATCTCGGCTTGAACCGATTGTCTTCCATACGTTAAATGGTATACTCATGATCGCAATCGCGATTGTTACCCTGTACCCGTTTGTGAATACACTCGCCGTATCATTCAATGCCGGTAATGACACTATCCGGGGTGGGATTTATCTGTGGCCTCGGGTATGGACAGATCAGAACTACAGAGCAGTATTTGCAGGAGGAACCATCTTCAGCGCCTTTGGTATATCAGTGGCAAGAACGGTTTTGGGGACAGTTTTAAGTCTGTTCTTAACCTCCATGTTGGCTTACACACTAAGCCGTAAAGATTATATATTACGTAAGCCCATTACCATTTTCGTTGTTCTTACGATGTATTTTAGTGCAGGTCTTATTCCAACTTACTTCCTAATGAAAGATTTGCATTTGTTAAACAACTTCTTGGTATATATTATTCCTGGGCTGATCAGTGCCTTCAATATGATTGTTATTCGTACCTATATCCAGACACTGCCCGAGGGATTGATCGAATCGGCCAAAATTGATGGTGCTGGAGATTTTAGAACGTTCATATCCATTATTCTACCGCTGTGCCAACCGGTACTGGCTACGGTTGCACTGTTCATTGCAGTCGGCCAATGGAACTCTTGGTTCGATACGTTTCTGTACGCGTCTTCCAAACAAAACCTGAGCACGCTGCAATATGAGTTGATGAAACTATTATCGTCTTCCATGAATTCTAACAGCAGTGCCGCCGTTGCCAATGGGGCAGATCTTGGCGCTGCACGTAACATGGTTACTCCCATGTCTATTCGAGCAGCCATTACGATTGTAGCTGCATTACCCATCTTGGTCGTATATCCATTTTTGCAGAAGTATTTCGTTCACGGCTTGCAGCTTGGAGGGGTAAAAGAGTAAAATTAATGCAGTTCCGGATAACCGATCAAAACGGTCACTAGGGTGACCGTTTTTTTCGTGTTTTTAAACGGCGGGGCAGAGTATGTCAATTGCACACGAATCTAACTTATTCAATAATCTTGTTGACAATTAAATTAAAGTTAATATAATTTATATTTACTTGATTCACCTGTCAGTCTCTTTTCAGGGTGCCACTGCGCGCAAAAGCCCTCTATCAAGAACTGTCCACAGTGCCAGACCATCCCGAGCTCTTACCATTTTATCAAGGAGACTGAAGAGAAAATGAAAGTATTAATCGTGGAAGACTCGATTTTCGTACAGAAATTACTTACAAAGCTTATTGTTGATCATATTCCAGAATGCGAGATTCAGATTGCTAACAATGGAGAGCAAGGTTACGACCGATTCAAGGAGTTTCAACCTGATTTTATAACCACTGACCTGCTGATGCCTGGTTTGAATGGACAAGAGATGCTTCGAATGATTAGGGAAACGGATAGCAAAGTCAAGATTATTATTCTATCTGCAGATATTCAGAAGACAACTAGGGATGAAGTTGAATTATTGGGCATTTCTGGATTTTTGAATAAACCGTTAACCGCGGAAAAGGCAACGACCATGATTCAACTCATTCAGGCGGCCTATCATGCTGAATGAGTTACAGAAGGATTTGCTGACTGAACTTGTGAACGTTTACGTGGGACAAGCGGCTAACATGTTGTCGGAGATTGTAGATAAGCGTATTGTATTAAATATTCCTGAAGTGGAACTCATCTCCATATCCGATGTAGACCCTGGCGATCGAAGATACAACATTTTCTTTAGTGAAGGTCACCTGTTCAGATCCTCCTTACAGTTTGGATACGAATTTCAGGGAAAAGCATTTCTGATGTTTCCTGTTGAGCAGGCTAAAGTATTGGCAAACATCTGTCTTGGGGAACTGGGTGAGAGCGTTATACCGAACGATCCGAACCTGATGGACACGGATTTGGACGTTTTGAAGGAAGTTAGCAATGTCCTGCTTAACGCCATTATCGGAGAATTCGGAAATTTTCTGGAGATCAAATTGGAATACGTCCTGCCTGATATTGAACTGATCTATGTCACCAATTCCGATCAACAAATATTGCTTCAGAATGAAGTCTATGTCCTGGTTTTACACACCTCTTTTTTACTTGCTGATACGGATGTGACAGGGATCATTGTCATTGCATTGAGTATGAATTCCATATCAAGCCTCTTGGCCAAAATGGACGCATTGTTGGAGGCGGGCAATGGATAATCTCATTTCGCAAGCTTTGAACAAAGCCCATATGGGAATCATGATCGTGGACCGACATTTGAAAGTTGTTGTGTGGAATGCCTGGTTGGAACGGTTTACTGGCAAAAATGCAGAAGAGGTAATAGGCTTGAATCTGCTTGAGGTCAGCCCACGGTTTAAGTCAAACATGTATCTAAATATTTTGCAAAATGCGTTGTATCATGGACAGAGCAGATTTTGCTCAAGTGCTTTACATAAGGCATTCATTCTTCCTAATGACGGAGAGGAAGGGCAATTATTCAGACAAAATATGCATGTTGAACCGCTTTATCATGAAGATCGCAGTTATGCCCTTATTCAGATTACTGACATGACAAACACAAACACCCGGGTATATAAACTTAAAAATCTGATTAAAGAACTGGAGACAGAGTACGCCAAAATCAAAATCTCCGAGAAGATCAGCAAACATATGTCTTTGCATGATCCACTTACAGGTCTGCCTAATCGTCTTGCTTATAATGACCGTCTTGCCTGGGCTATCAGTCACGCTCAAAGAAACCATAGCAAACTTGCCATTATGTTTGTGGATGCGGATGGGTTTAAACAAGTGAATGATACGTATGGGCACCATGTTGGTGACCAAGTATTGCTGGAGATGGCCAAGCGATTAAGCGAAACGATTCCAAGTACGGACACAGTAGCACGGCTTGGCGGGGACGAATTCATCATTTTAAACCACCTGAAAGATGATTACGATGCTGAAATTATCGCTAAAAGATTGGAAGCTGCATTCAGTACCCATTTCAAAATTTCCGGAAACCATATCAACCTTTCGATGAGTATTGGTATCAGCCTATTTCCCAAGCATGGACAGGAGCCTTCCGAACTTCTGAGACATGCGGATGGAGCCATGTACAAGGTTAAAAAGAATGGCAAAAATGGTTACGGAATTTATGAACCTGAAAATGTTTGAGAAATCTAAACATGCCTTTTAATAAAGTTGCTATTGTAGCAACTTTATTTGTCTACATAATTAACATAAGAAAAAATTCGTTTTCAGCTAAGGATATACTTCTTCTACAATGAAGATAAGAGAGTAAGGTTACAAGAAGCGCAGGGGTGTGAAGACGAACGATGAGTCGGTGGCTCTGATGATAAGCAAGCTAGTATTAAACTATAGAGTTTAATGTTGACACGACAACATTATAAGGGACCTGATTATCGCCCCATAGAGAGCCGCCGATGAGCGGCTTTTTTGATTTTTAGCACAGATTAAACACCTCTAATGAAGGGATAAAATTGTGATAATTCAAGTTAGTTTTGTTCATTTCTTTGCTATTGAAATTACAGTACACTGAAATAACATACAAACGGAACACACTAAACATGAAAAATGTGAGTAATTATAATTGGTTGGAGGGTTAACGTGAAGACCAAAAATATCTGGTTTAATCAACCTGCTGGAACATGGGAAGAGGCATTGCCTATTGGAAATGGAACTCTGGGCGGCATGATTTTTGGGGAAACACAGATTGAGAGAATTCAGCTTAATGAAGATAGTCTGTGGTATGGTGGTCCGATGCAGCGGAATAATCCTCAAGCACTTGAATCTTTATCTCAGATCAGAAACCTGATTTTTGATGGCAAGATTAGTGAAGCAGAGGAACTCGCGGCAGATACTCTGGTAGGTGTTCCTGACGGACAAAGGCATTATGAGCCATTAGGGGATATCTATATTGCTATGGATCACAGTGAACAAGAACCGAATGAATATCAAAGACATCTCGATCTGGAACAAGGCAAGGTAAACGTGAACTATACCGTAGATCAATCCATTTACACCCGTGATTATTTTGCCAGCTACCCGGATCAAGTACTCGTTGTTCATCTCAAATCCAGCGTACCTGGAAAGTTATCTTTCTCCACTATTTTTGGCAGGGGAACTATTCTGAAATCAACATCGTGGTCCGATATTCTCAAGCATCCTGTTGGGTTCCAATCCAATCTGGATCGGATCGAGAAGCGTGGAACGAATAACTTGATTATACGAGGAAGAAGTGGGGGAGAAGAAGGAATTCGATTTTGTTGCGGGATTCGCCTTATATCCGAAGGGGGGCAGGTTCATTATTCAAGCGGCCAGCTTTCTCTGAAGGATGGTAATTCAGCGACTATCCTAATCTCGGCTTGCACCGATTTTCGAGTACCCAAAGAACAACTCGAAGCGGAGTGCCTCCAAAGAATTGATGCCGCTTCAACAAAGCCATACAGCCAACTGCTCGCCAATCATGTCTCGGACTATCAAGCCCTGTTCAAGAAAATGGATATACATCTCGAAGATGAAAATGAAGATGTTATAGCCTCTGAACTTCCAATCGATCAGCGCCTTGAACGGCTTAGAGATGGTAAGCATGATCCGGAACTGATGAGTCTATACTTTCAATTTGGTCGTTATCTGCTTATCTCAAGCAGTCGTCCAGGCTCTTTACCGGCAAACCTCCAAGGGATATGGAATAAAGACATGCTTCCAGTATGGGATAGCAAATATACGATTAATATTAATACACAGATGAATTACTGGCCTGCAGAAAGCTGCAACCTGTCTGAATGTCACGTCCCATTGTTTGATTTTATAGAACGACTGCACGTCCGAGGCAAGGAAACGGCCAGAATCATGTATGGATGCAATGGGTTTGTTGCTCATCACAATTCGGATATTTGGGCAGACGCTGCTCCGCAGGATGTATGCATGACATCGACGTTTTGGACCATGGGAGGAGCATGGCTTTCAATACATCTGTGGGACCACTACGAATACAACAACGATGTGCAGTTCCTTAAGAAAGTGTACTCCACCATGAAAGATGCGGCTGTGTTTATTCTGGATTATCTAATCGAGGATCCTTCCGGCAATTGGGTGATATGTCCTTCGTCCTCACCGGAAAATCGCTATATATTAGATAATGGAGAGTCTGGAGCTTTATGTTTTGGTGCTTCAATGGATAATCAGATTATTAGAGAACTCTTCACACGTTGCATTGAAAGTATCCGGATCTTGCAGGAAGATCTGGAATTTGGAGAAGTGCTCCGTAATGCTTTAACCAAAATACCAGAGACCTCCATTGGAAAACATGGACAGATCCAAGAGTGGAGTACCGATTATGATGAATTGGAACCTGGGCACAGACATATCTCCCATTTATTCGCCTTGCATCCAGGAACGCAAATTACGTTGCAATCAACGCCTGACTTGGCTGTGGCAGCTCAAGTAACACTCAACAGAAGATTGGAACACGGTGGCGGACACACCGGATGGAGCAGGGCGTGGATTCTCAACATGTGGGCACGATTAGAGGAGTCGGAACTTGCGCACGATAACATCGTGGAACTTCTACGTTCCTCTACGTTACCCAATCTGTTCTGTGATCATCCTCCATTTCAAATTGATGGGAACTTTGGAGGTACTGCAGGTATGGCCGAGATGCTTCTCCAGAGTCATGACGAAGTAATCCGATTGTTACCTGCTTTGCCTGCAGCGTGGCCAAAAGGATACATTCGTGGTATTCGGGCTCGTGGCGGATTTGAATTAGATCTGGAATGGGAAGCGGGTCGTCTGTTGAAAGTGAGAATTCGCTCTATTGGAGATGGAGAATCAAGAGTATCCGTATCCTATCAGGACCAAAAAATAGAATTAATCTTTCCTGGTCCCGATTCCATGATTGAATTAAAAGGATACAACTGGAGTAATCAATAAAAATCCTAAATGGATATGAGCGAATATCGCCTGATGAAATTACCGGGCGAATTCGCTCTTTTTCTTTTCGGAGCTAAGATACAGCCAGCCATTGATTCTAACTGAATCAACGGCTTTTTGGTATGAAGCCGATGTCCTCAATAGTCCTTTCGCGCAATAAATATAGCGATCTATGCAATGAAATTACAGATCTCAACCTATAAAATGTAAGCATATTACATATTTGAGTATAATTAATGCAAGCGCTTCCAGATAGGAGATGACTAGTCTATGTAGAGACATTATTTAATAAGAGCTCGCAGCAAGAAACATATTAGATTCCGCCGATAGGGAGAGCTTGGTACCGCAGTTTATTTTCATTGAAGGAAAGGGGACAAACGAATGTTAACAGTACTACTGGTAGATGACGAGATGTATGTACGAAAAGGGCTGTATGAACTCATAAGCTGGATTGATCTCGATATGGAGATTATCGGAGAGGCGGAGAACGGTGTAGAGGCACTGAATCTGATTGAACGCCTGCAACCAGACGTGATTATAACCGATATCCGTATGCCGATCCTGGACGGACTGGAGCTTATACGGGCCGTAGAGAAAATGTCACATCTGGAACCTGTGTTCATTATCATCAGTGGTTATCATGACTTCAAATATGCACAGCAGGCAATTCGGTATGGTGTTCAAGACTATATTCTGAAGCCTATTGATGATGAAGAACTGACGGCGACGTTGCAGAAGTCGGCTAATCTCATTTGCAATAAACGAAAACATATGCTCTTGGCTGAGGAACAAGCCAGTAATATCATGCTGGAAGATATGATCAAAGGCCATATACAGAAGGAGGATGAACAACGATATGCCGAGATGCTCGGAATTGATCATAACTCCAGTCTGCTCATGACATTGATTGAACTTCAGACAGGATTAGATGAAATTCATATCACCATTGAACAACTACGTGAAGCGATACATTCTCTGGAGAGTAATCTATGTAAAATGTTCATCAGTGAGCAACAACGCGGCATGTTTGCCTTATTACTGTTGTGGTCCAAACATGATCAAGGGGAATCGGCGTTGCAGGATAAACTGCATAGTATTCATATAACACTGAGCAAAAGATTTAACCTGGACATTGGCCTTTATGCAGGAAAGCTCGTCAACGAAATTGGTGATATCCCACAATCCCTTAACGCGGCTGAAGAAGCAGCCAAACATAAGTATGCAGAATCCGGTGGTGTCGTGTGCTACAGGGACATCAAGGACAAACCACTGTTTGTTTTCAATGTATACCAGGATGAGGTGGATCAATTAATCTTGAGCCTGGAAGAGGGGAATAGGTCAGCTTACCACAACATTGTAGAAGAGAAATTCAAATGGTTTCATATGAATCGATTTTCTCCTCAGGCTGTCTCAGGTTCTCTATTCCGCTGCATAACGGGTATTCTCGCTGTGGTCCACGAAATGGGTGGTACGGATGAAGGGCTGCAGCAGCTAAAGGAGCTGGCACAACAAAGTCATGAAGGTTGGAATTTACAACTATTGAAGAATGCTTTTCTCATCGCACTGGAGGAGGCCGAAGATTATGTCTCTCAATTGCGGATGGAGCGATCCAAAGGGGATATTAGCAAGATCAAAAGATATATTGACGCAAATTATACAGAGAACATCAATCTCAAAAGCATTGCTGCGCTCTTCTACATGAATCCCGTTTATCTTGGGCGGTTATTCCGCAAAAGCTACAATCAATACTTCAATGACTATTTGCTGAACCTGCGGATTCATGAGGCGAAGAAGTTACTGCGTCAGACGGATCTGAGAATGTACGAGGTCGCTGCACGCGTAGGATTCCAGAATGCGGATTATTTTGTAACACAGTTTGAGAAACTTGTTAAGTTATCTCCTACAGAGTATCGCAATCTCCTTATGGGAAATGAGCAGCGAGGTGCACAATGCCAAGATGGAACCTGAACTACATGAAGCTTCGAGATAAACTACTGCTGATGTATGTCCTGTCGGTGTTTATTCCCATCGTTGTTACGAATGTGGTGTTCTACAATGTCACATCCGCCAATATTCGTAGTCAGAAAACTCGGGATGCCGGCATGGCCTTGAACAATCTGAAGAATGACCTGCGGGTAACCATCGATCAGGGCGTCGGTCTCTCTTATTCTTTATATACGGATCCTGTATTCAATGACACCATCTCACGTTCATTTCGAAGTCATTTTGAGTACATTGACGCCTATAACTCGTACCTGAAGGGGCAATTCTCCGGTCAAATGAATCAAGGGATTCGCTGGTATCAAGTGTATACCGATAATCCTACCATTTTATCTTCCGGTTATATTGATCGTTTAACTGACGTGGTCCGAAGCTCTAACTGGTACGTTCAATTTCAGGCATACTCTGCGCCTTATCCGGCACTGATCTCAGCGGATCAGATGTTGAGTCTGGTTCAACGGCTCGATAATCTGGACACTGGGGGGAGAGAGCAGTTACTTAAAATTGACCTGAACATGGATATGATCAAGCAGTATTTTCACAACAGTGGATTTGACGGAAAAGTGTATCTGGTTGATCCGGAAGGACGGATCCAATTTTCAAATGATTCAACAGAAGCATCTCAGATAGGGAAACGTTACAGCGAGATCCAGTTTCCGAATAAAATGATCCCCTTTGGACTTACGTATACAGGCATTAACTATCTGGAAGGTTGGTCCCTGCAAGGAGTCATGGATGAGGAAATTGTGTTGAAGGAGGTGCGGAAATCCCGTTCTTTCGTCGTTTGGCTGGCTTGTATTAATTTTGTCCTGCCGACCATTATCATCGCGACGATGTCCAGAACCATTCATGTCAGGCTGGTACGTATTCTGAAACATATGAAAAAAGTAAAAACACAGAATTTCCAGACGATTCCGCCTGAAGATGCAAGGGATGAAATAGGTCAACTCACAATGGAATTTAATCGGATGACCGAGACAATTCATAACCTGATTCATGAGGTATATCTCGCTGACATCCAAAAGAAAGACCTGGAGTTAAAGCAGCAGCAAGCGCAGCTTCATGCACTTCATAGCCAGATCAACCCTCATTTTTTGTTTAATACCCTGGAGTCGGTTCGTATGCGGAGCCTAATCAAAGGCGAGAAAGAGACCGCCAAAATCGTGCATAACATGGCCAAGATGTTTCGCAAGTCGATTAGCTGGAATCAGAATGATGTGACCGTGAAGGAAGAATTGGAACTCATCGAGAGTTTTTTGCAAATCCAGAAATATCGCTTTGGCGAAAAACTCCAATACAACATTGAAGCTGATCCTGCGGTACTGATGTACCGAATTCCCAAGATGGTAATCCTTCCCTTTGTGGAAAATGCAAGTATTCATGGTATTGAGTCATCTCCGGGTGTAGGCATCATTCAACTCTTTGTTACAACGGAAAATGAGCAGTTGCTTATCGGACTAACGGATAACGGGATAGGGATGTCACAAGCGAAATTGGAAGAGTTGCTGAGTTACCTGGATCAGAACACCGATATGGGAGAGCATGTTGGCATGAAAAATGCGTATAGTCGCTTAAAACTTTGTTATGAAAATCAGTTTTCATTCTACATCCAGACAGGGGAAGGAGAAGGAACGCATATCCAAATTAAGCTTCCACTTGTTCCATCAGCCATGCGAGGCGACTAATTACGAGGGATATACTTTTCAAAGTAGGAGGTACACTTTCATGGGTAACTTTGAAAGCGCTATCTTGATATATTGAGAAGGCTTAGAGATACAAACAATATGTTAAGGGGGCATCAGCTGCATGTTCAGAAAGAAAAAATTTATAACAGGTCTGGCCATTTTACTGGCTGTAACACTGGCAGGTTGCAATAAAGCCAGTCCGGAAGCCTCTTATCCTGACAGTAATGACAACACCCCGGTCACCTTCAAATATTTCACATTTGGCGGTGGCAAGAAGGACATTCTGGCAAGCAACACGACCATTGGCAAGAAGCTACAGGAACAAACAGGCGTTGACTGGAAGATGGAATATCTGGTCGGCGACGGTGCAACCAAGGCAGGTGTAATGATTGCGAGTGGGGATTACCCCGACATTATCGACTCTAGTGGTGAAATGGCCAAGTTGATGGATGCAGGATCTTTTATCCCCCTGGATGAACTGATCGATCAATACGGACCTAACATCAAGCGGGTATATGGGCCTTATATGGACAAATTCAGACAGGAGGATGGAAAGATCTATTTCTTGCCATACACGGCCAACATCGGTTATGTGTCAGAGCCTAACTTCCAGACAGGTTTCTACATTCAGCGAGCTGTGCTCAAAGAATTTAACTACCCCAAGATCAAAACGCTGGACGAATATTTTGATCTGATTGAACAATACAAGCAAAAGTATCCGCAGATCGATGGAAAAGAAACGATTGGCTTCGCGACACTTGCAGGTGAATCGGGCAGCTTCTTCACCCTGCTTAATCCAGCCATGCATCTGGCAGGTTATCCGAACGATGGCAGTGTGATGGTGGATATGCAGAGCCATGAAGCCAAACTGGTAGCCGGATCTGATTATCAGAAACAATGGATTCAGAAGCTAAGCGAGGTTAACGCACAGGGGATGTTTGATCCGGAATCCTTCACAATGAACCAGGATCAGTATCTCGCCAAGTTGACATCCGGTCGGGTGCTGGGATATTTCAGTTACTCCTGGCAGGTTGGAGACGCAACGAACAACCTCAAGAAGGCGGGTATTGACGATAAACGATATGTATCTCTTCCAATCGTATTTGATGACAGCATCAAAGACCAGTACGTAGACCCGCCAGGATTTGTGAACAACTATGGTGTCGGGATTACCGTCAATGCCAAAGATCCCGTGCGAATTATTAAATATTTTGACAATTTGCTCAAGGAAGAAAACCAGATTCTGGTTCAATGGGGGATTGAAGACGAGACATATAGTGTGAATGAGGAGGGCCGTTTTTATTTCAAAAATGAGGACCAACGCAAGGCACATGAAGATCCGGAATTAAGTCGTAAGTTCGGGTTTGACTATTTTAATTACAGCTGGCCTCGTTATGGGAATAACTCCGTACTGGAAGATGGCAACGCCTATGGACCAGGCAATCAGCCAGAGGTAGCTACCTTTAGCTACACGGATGGTGACAAGCTGTTGTTAGAGAAATATGGCGTGAAGACATTCACAGAATTATTCAGCACGCCGGATGAGCGTCCCTGGTCTCCTGCATGGTCGATTGCACTGGAGCAAGGATCACCTGAACAGATTTTTATCACCAAGGCAGAAGATCTCCAAAAGAAATATTTACCCAAAATGATTATGGATTCGCCTTCCACTTTCGAGAACACATGGAATGAATATATGAGTCAATTGAATCAACTGGACAAAAAAACATATGAAGCTACGATCACACAGGCAGTGAAGGATCGTGTAGCTGGCAAATGGTGAGTGTAATCCATAGAGACCACATGGAACGGGGGAATATTCACATGTTAAAAGCGAAATTTAGAACAGCAAGTTTAGCTGTATTACTGACCGTTTTGCTGGCTGGCTGCAGTCAGAACGATTCGTCGTCATCACCTTCAGCCACAGGTGAAGAGGAGAACAGTCCAGTCACATTCTCATATTACATGTTTTCTCCAGGCAAGAAGGATACTCTGGCAAGCGAAACAACAATTGGTAAAGTGTTGCAAGAACAAACGGGTGTGGACTGGAAGCTGGAATATCTGGTTGGTGATAGTGCTACAAAAGCCGGTGTCATGATTGCCAGTGGAGACTATCCTGATGTCATTAGCTCCAGTGGGGAGATGTCCAAGTTACTGGATGCGGGGGCCTACATTCCGCTGGATGATCTGATTGAGGAATACGGCCCTAATATCAAAAGGGTATACGGACCATACTTCGATAAAATGAAAAATGCAGAAGACGGAAAAATCTATGCTCTGCCGTATACGGCTAATCAGGGTGAATATTCAGGTAGCCCCAATGTGGGCGGCGGCGCTTTCTGGATTCAGCGTTCTGTGCTCAAAGAGTTTAACTACCCCAAGATCACTACACTGGATGAATATTTTGACCTGATTCAGGATTACAAGGAAAAATATCCAACGGTTGATGGTGCAGAGACGATCGGATTTGTGTCACTTGCGGGTGTGGCCAATAACTTCTTCACTTTGCAAAATCCAGCGATGCATCTCGCCGGTTATCCGAACGATGGCAGTGTCATGGTGGACATGACTACCCATGAAGCAAAAGTCGTGGCCGGAACAGAAGCTCAGAAAAAATGGATTCAGAAGTTAAATGAGATCAATGCGCAAGGCATGCTTGATCCGGAATCCTTTACGATGAACAAAGATCAGTATTTGGCCAAGCTGACTTCGGGTCGTGTCTTAGGATACTTCAATTATGGCTGGCAAATTGGAGACGCGTCGAAAAACCTGCTCTCGGCAGGCATTGATGAGAAGCGCTATGCTCCACTACCGATTGTATTTGATGAAGGAATCAAGGATCAGTATGTGGATCCGCCCGGCTTCGTCAACAACTACGCAACAGGGATCTCGGTGAATGCCAAAGACCCTGTTCGTATCATCAAATATTTTGATAATTTGCTGAAGGAAGAGAATCAGGTTCTGGTGCAATGGGGCATCAAGGACGAGACGTACAGTGTGGATGAAAATGGCCGATTTTATTATGCAAATGAAGATCAACGCAAGGCTCATGATGATCTGGAGCTCAGCCGTAAATTCGGGTTCACCTACTTTGGCACAGACTGGCCGAAATATGGCGGTGAATCTACACTAACCGATGGTAACGCTTATAGCCCTGGCAACCAGCCGGAAGTGGCCGCTGCATCTTACACCGAGGGAGACAAGAAATTCCTTGAAGCCTACGGTATCCAAACCTTTAGTGAATTATTTAACAAACCGGAAGAGCGGCCTTGGTTCCCGGCTTGGTCCATCGCATTGGAGCAAGGATCACCTGAACAGATCTTCACGACCAAATCGGATGATTTGCAACGCAAATACTTGCCGGAGATGATCTTGGGAGCACCATCGAATTTTGATAAGCTGTGGGATGCCTACATGGCTGAATTGAACAAATTGGACAAAGCTGGTTATGAAGCGACCATTACCAAAGTTGTGAAAGATCGTGTAGCAGGAAAATGGTAATACAACCTCTTTAAAACAAACTGTTACATGCGTAGGAGAAATTGAAAGACCCTAAACTCCAGTTCCTCCTCGCATGATTAACAGCATAGGAAAGGAGCAGGTTCACCGTGGAGAAACCGAATGTCTCCCTTAACTCGATGCCGCAAGCGCCGAATCCGAAGGGAACCAGAGCACACTCGTTCTTCAAGCGACTTGTGCAGCAACGAACGCTTGCCTGGATGTGTATTCCTTTTGTCATCTGGGCTTTTATCTTCAAGTACCTGCCGCTATGGGGATGGACCATGGCTTTTCAGAATTTCAAACCGGCGAGGTCTTTCTCGGATCAGCAGTGGGTAGGCTGGCAGCATTTTAGTACGTTATTTGAAGACAATACCTTCTACCGGGTGCTGCGAAATACGCTCGTCATGAGTTCCATTAAACTGGTATTGGGTTTTGTGACAGCAATTACATTGGCTCTTTTGTTGAATGAACTGAAAAATGTCATATTTAAACGTTTCGTGCAAACCGTCAGTTATCTGCCTCACTTTATCTCGTGGGTTGTTGCATCCAGCATTGTATTAACCGTCCTGTCACCAGACGGAATTATCAATCTGTTGCTGATGAAGCTTCACCTGATTGACAGTCCGGTACTATGGATGGGGAAAGGTGAATACTTCTGGGGTATTCTGGGGGCAACCGAGGTGTGGAAAGATGTCGGCTGGAACACCATTATCTATCTGGCAGCAATTACAGCGATTGATCCGGCACAATATGAGGCTGCCGAGATTGATGGAGCCAGTCGTTTCAAACGGATGTTATATATCACTCTGCCTGGCTTGAAGCCGGTTATTGTGATCTTGTTGATCATGAACATGGGAAGTATTCTGGAATCCGGATTCGAACCACAATATCTGCTGGGTAACGGGATGAATATGGATTATTCAGAGAATCTGGACATCTTTGTACTGAAATATGGATTAGGGATGGGGAACTTCTCCTTGGGTACAGCAGCAGGCATATTCAAAACTGTGGTCAGTTTCATCTTCCTTTTCTCTGCGAACTATATTGCGAAAAAAATGGGAGAGAGCAGACTATTCTAAAAGGAGGCCTATGCCATGCGAAAAGGAAACACATCCCGCTTGCGGAATAGCAGTACCGGGGATCGGGCGTTTGACACCATTAACATCATCTTCATGGTATGTCTGATGATTGTGACGATCTATCCCTTTGTTAATATGATTGCCGTATCCTTCAATAATGCGAACGATGCTATTCGGGGGGGAATATATCTATGGCCCCGTGTATGGACACTGGACAATTACAAATACATTTTTGGCGAATCCGATATCTATCACGCAACGCTGATCTCCGCCCTGCGTACGGTCATTGGAACCGTGGTGTCCGTCTTCTGTACAGCCATGCTTGCGTATACAGTTAGTCGTCAGGAATTTGTGCTTCGAAAGTTTGTTACGATGTTTTTTGTATTCACCATGTACTTCAGCGGGGGGTTGATCCCCGGTTATCTGCTGATTCGAGACCTTGGATTGATCGGTTCCTTCTGGGTATATATCATTCCGGGTGTAATTGGAGTCTTCAATATGATAGTCATCCGTTCCTTTATTGAAGGTCTTCCTGAAGGCATTCTGGAGTCAGCCCGTATTGACGGGGCAGGGGAGTTCACGACATTTATCCGAGTTGTCCTGCCGCTAACGATTCCCGCAATGGCAACCGTATCGCTCTTTGTAGCGGTGGGGCAATGGAATTCCTGGTTTGATGTATTTCTGTACAACTCATCCAATAAGGAATTAAGTACATTGCAATACGAATTGATGAAGATTCTGCAAACTTCAACGACCTCAGCGACTTCATCCGCAAGTGATGTTTATCAATCTGCCGAAAGTAATGCAACAGCGGTCACACCAACCTCGATTCGAGCGACCATGACCATTATCGCAAGTGTTCCCATTCTGATGGTGTATCCGTTCTTACAGAAATACTTTGTACAGGGTATGACGATTGGCGGCGTGAAGGGATAGTCATGAACTGTATATAACTTCATTGAATCTGTGAAAACGCAACAAACGATACCGTATTAGCGTCTATTCATCCATAGAATACAACAGGAGTGAAACCAATGCATGTAAAATGGATGACGATGATTGGTGCCGTTCTTGGCTCTATGCTTATTGGGGTGGGAACGGCAGCTGCGGAAGAAACGTTTGTTGATCTCAAACATTCGAAATGGGCAGAGGATGGCATCACGTATATGGCGAAACGCGGAACAGTAGCTGGATACGGCAATGGGATCTTCAAGCCTGGGGTACTTGTGACAAGGGCACAAGCCGTCACTTTTATGGTGCGGGAGCTTTATCCAGATCAGCTTCAAAGAGCAGTGGAAGGCACAACTTATTCGGATGTTCCAACTACACACCCTTTCCATCGAGAAATCATGATAGCTGCTAAAAATGGACTTGCGAGCGGTTTCCCAAACGGAACCTTCCGTCCGGACGCACCGCTTAGCCGCGCAGAGACTGCGGCCTTCCTCACACGGGCATATTCACTCGCGGAAGGTAAGAATCCCGCAAGATGGACCGATACGGACAAGCATTGGGCTGCAGCACCCATTCTTATTATGAGTTCAAACGGCTTGGTCGGTGGTTATTCGGATGCCACTTTCCGTCCAAATCAAGCTGTCACACGTGCTGAATATGCCGTATTTATGGCGAGAGTCATTCGCTTCGAACGTGAAGCGGCCATTCGGACACAAGATTGGGATAAGCTGATATCCTATATGACGGTAAGCGAGCAAGTGGGTCAGATGCTTATGCCCGATATTAGGCAGTGGAATGGCAAAGCGACGACGACCGTTAATGAGGGATTGAAACGCAGTATTCACGATCAAGACTTGGGCGGACTTATTGTTTTTGACAAAAATATTGTCAACGTGAGGCAGCTTACAACGTTCACATATGATATGCAAAGAGAAGCAGGAGACATTCCGCTATTTCTTAGCATCGATCAAGAAGGTGGCGTGATTAAGCGAATACCAGGCGGAACGAACCTGCCTGGGCAGATGGCGCTTGGCGCAGCTGGGGATGCAACGCTGGCAAAAGCAGCTGGTCAGCTGACAGGGGAAGAGCTGAAGGCACTGGGACTTCAGATAAATTTTGCGCCAGTGCTAGACATCAACAGCAATCCAGATAACCCCATCATTGGGATACGGTCGTTTGGATCGGATGCGGATATGGTAACGCGGCTTGGTCTTGCAACCATACAGGGCTTACAGCAATCCGGGGTGATGGCAGCAGTGAAGCATTTTCCGGGGCACGGGGATACGCAGGTAGACTCCCATCTCGGAATGCCGGTACTAACCCATAATCGCGAGCGGCTTGATGCGGTAGAATTAAAACCGTTTCGGGCTGCGATTGAAAACGGGGTAGATATGATTATGACCGCGCATATCGCTTTTCCCGCCATCGATAACGAACATGTCACTTCGCTCAAAGACGGTGAACCTGTGCCGATTCCAGCCACCTTATCGAAAAAAGTGCTGACAGGACTTCTTCGCGAAGAGCTGGGATATGAAGGTCTTATCATTTCCGATGCATTCACCATGAATGCCATTGCGGAGCATTTTGGGGAGAATCAATCAGTAGAACGCGCCGTTTCCGCAGGTGTTGATATCATTCTTATGCCCAAAGATGCAGCAGCGGCCCATCAAACGCTGGTGAATGCGGTGAACAATGGAACGATCAAGGATGAAACCATACACGCATCTGTGAAACGAATTTTGGAGATGAAAGCGAAATATGGTTTGTTCGAACGCAGCCAGACTCTTGCGCAAAAGCTAACTCAGCTTAACGGGATTATTGGCTCTAAGGAGCACCGAGAAGTAGAGCAGACAATTGCAGAGCGAGCGGTTACCGTACTCAGCAGCCGCGAAGGTGGGCTTCCGGATCCAATTCAGCAAGGCGACCGGGTTGTGATTGTCGCAGCCGAGCAGGAACAGGCGAAACAGCTTGAAAAACAACTGCTGCAATCCGCTAATAATCTGTCGTTAAAGACTGAGATTTCAATTGTTGGACAAGGGAGAATAAATGAAACGCTCCAGGCAATGGGTAAAGCCAATTATGTCATTCTTGCTTCTTATCAGTTCCGGAACGTAGCCAGCCAGTTCGGTTGGAGTGAGTATCAGACCTTGATTCATGCGCTGAACAAGAGTAATCAGCGTTACACGTTGATGTCACTTGGTAACCCTTATGAGATGATCCATTTGCAGAACGTGCGCTCAGGGCTTGCTGTGTATGGAAAGCAGGAGCCAAATACGTCTGCCGGGATCAAAGTCTTAGTTGGTCAACTGCAAGCTAAAGGAAAATTGCCCGTACAAACGGATTAAGGCTTCCTTAGATGAAGAAAAAAAGCGAATTCCATTATACGGAATCCGCTTTTTTTACTATTCTTTGATTTCACCAATCCATCTACCATGCCATCACTCAGGGAGTTCTTCGCTACATACAAATTGGAGTAACATCTTCACAAATTGCTCCGTCATCCGCATATCCAATGATTGATCCTGAGCAGCACGAATCGTTACCATGCGCTGGAGCATGCCCATCATCGTGGTAAAGATAAACTGAGCCAGATCCAGCGGAGGGGACGGATTCTTAATACTGCCGTCAACAATGCCTTGGGATAAAGCGCCCATCAGGAAATGCTTTTCTTTCCCGTTCTGGTTGAACGTATCATACACTTCTCTTAATTCAGGACGAAAATCATACATCTCATAGTTGATATCAAATAATTGAATAAACCGGATGTAGTCTGGATGATCCTGGGCATAACCAACCCAGGCATTCAACATGACCCTCAGTTGTTCCCGTCCGTTCATGTCCTTCATGGATGCACGGCTAACCTCATCCGTTAAATGTTCAATCAGTTGCATCTGAATGGCTAGAAGAAGCTCATCCATGGACTGAAAATGTTTATAAAAGGTCACTCTACTAAGTTCAGCTTTTGTGCAAACATCCTTAATCTTCACCTGGAGCAATCCATATTTCAAAAAAAGCTCCTTACCTGCTGCGATCAAATCATCACGATGTTTATTTCCCAATTGTTGATGCCAGTTATCATTCACTTATATACCGTTGTCCTTTCTTCGAACGAAATGCGTTCAAGGTCAGTCCGAGAGAAGCGAGCAGCATAATTGCACCAAAAATATACGGGAAGTTTATGTTTTTGTCAAACAATAGTCCTGCAATCAGCGGGCCAATCACCGTTCCGAGACTGGAAAATGTCGTATTCAGTCCCGATGCATAACCTTGCCGATCTCCTGCATTTTTGGATATTAACGTGCTGACCGAAGGTCGCAAAAATGAATTAAAGGCAAAGAACAACGCTGAAGCGAATAACAGAAAGATAAGGTTGACCTTAATTAACATTAACAATAAAGCTATGGGTGTGATTATTAAGGAGAGTCGGATCAGCTTAACTTCACCAACTCTCTGTACGAACCAATCCAAAAGCCAGATCTGCACAACGATACCGATAATTGCGCCCAAAGTAATAATGATGGAGATCGTTGCAGCGTTGAATCCATATTTTTGTTCTGCAAAAAGTGCGAATACGGTCTCATAACTCATGAGGCCAAAGGTCATAACGAGCAACACAATCAAGTATTTAAAATAGGGGACTTTAAATGAACTCCAGATTTTCTTACCCAGATGATCTCCCTTTTGAAGTCGGATGGAGACAGTTCTTTTTTCCGGGGGAAGTGTCTCAGGCAGCAGCAGCGTCATCAATGCGGCAATCAGTCCCAGACCAGCTGCAAAGAAATAGGGCATGCGAATACCCATCTCGGCGATGAGACCACCCAGACCAGGTCCAAGAACCATTCCCAAATTCATTGCTGCGCCGAAATAGCCCATGCCTTTTGCGCGAGTCTCCGGTGTTGTAATATCAGCGACATAAGCAAGGTTCGCAGGAACCATTAAACCGAGACTGATTCCACCGATAAATCGGGCGACATAGAGGAGCGGCAATGATGTCGACAACGCAAATATGATATCTGAAACAACAGACAGAAACATACCAGCCATGATCAACTTTTTACGTCCAAAACGATCAGACAATTGTCCTCCCAGAGGTGAAAAGAAAAATTGAGCGGCACCAAACGCCGCTACCAGAAATCCTGCAACAGTGCCTCCCGCATGAAAAAGCTTCAAATACTCCGGCAATATGGGGATGAGCATGCCTTGCCCCAATAAAGCGATAAACAGATTTAACATCAGAATGAACAGTGGAAAGCGAATTGCTTTGGGTAATGTACTCATGCTCCTTATAAACTCCTTCATTTACATTGTGTTAACCTTTACAGTATGTAAACCATTCTAAATGTTTCGATGGAGATCTGTAAATCTTTTTTTACGTGAAAAGAGCTATAATTGAATTCATATGGAGGTGGGAACGCGTGAAATTAGAAGAGTTGTTTACGATACATGTGAACATTGAGAGATCATATGATTTACAGAATAACGAAGATGATTCGGTTGTGATGATTACCTTTACTGGCAGCGTAACCGGAAAGTACTTTGAGGGAATTGTGCTCGGTGGAGGAGTGGATACGCAGATCATCGGCAAGAATGGTGACCCGCATACGCTTTCGGCAAGATACATGATTCAAGGCAAGGACTATACAGGATATGCTTGCAAAATTTATATCGAAAACAACGGAAACATCGATAAAACGCTGAAAACTGCTTTATTCCGTACTTCCCCCAAAATGATTACGGATAGCAAGGCTTTATCTTTTTTGAACAGTGAAACATTAGTTGGAGAAGGTCATCCAACGGAGTCAGGAGTAGATATAAAAATATACAGGACGTCATGATAACGAATGTGTTCATATGTATTCTTTTACATTCCATTAACAAAGGATGGATACAGCGCAGACACTTCTCACCTATAGTTTGATGAGCGAAAATAAACCCATATCAGGCGGACTAAGGAGAAGACTAATCAATATGATGATCAAAAAAATCGGGATTTCAGTAGTATCACTCACCATGCTAGCGTCCGTAAGTATGTTTGACGTATATGGTGCAGGCTCCAAACGCATGATCGAAGTGTCTGAACAATCGGCTAATGTGATCGTGAACGGACAAAAGGTTGAGGGTGAATCATTTCTCTACAATGGGGTCACTTATGTACCGGCAAGAGCGGTTGGAGAAGCCTTGGGGCAAAAGGTAGACTGGGATAACAAGACCCAATCGGTCTTTGTTGGACAAAAAATCAACGATGAGCAGGGATACCGCGGCACCAAAACGCCATATCCTTTTAAGGAAACCAATTATACTAAAGCTCCTGATGGATATGAACCGGTATTTATTAACTACATAGGCAGACATGGTTCCAGACATCTATCCAGCTCCAAGTACGACAAGACGCTCTACGAACTGCTCGACATCGCTGAAAAGGATGGGCAGGCTACCAATCTGGGGAAAGAGCTGAAGAAAGAAATTGGCAAATTGATGAAGGTTGAAAAAGATCATTATGGATTGTTATCCACTACGGGTGGAGAAGAATTGAAAGGAATAGGGGCCAGAGTTGGGCAGAACTTCAAAGAACTATTTACATCAGATAAAAAAGTAATTGCCCAGGCCACCTTCAAAGATCGAACACCCCAGAGCAGAGATCAATTTATTGCCGGATTAAAGGAAAGCTTGGGAGGTAACAAGGTAGACATTCTGTCTTCAGCTTTTGAAGAAGGGAAAGACCCCTATCTACGGCCCTACGACTTGGCTACGAAGTATAACGAGTATGTAGAAGATGGAGAGTGGGTTAAGTTATACGAGGATTATGTTACACAGAGCACTGGAACTCGTTATGCAAAAGAGGTTCTTTTGCAATTTTTTACTGAAAACTTTTATCAGAGATTGAATTCGGGCGAGTTCGAGCTGAAGGATGAGAAAGGAAAAGTGAAGCTCAGCAATCCAACCGAAGCGGCTTCGAATTTATACGAACTGTACATCATATCTTCGAATATTAAAGGAGAAGGGGACTTCGAATTCGGGCGGTATTTTACGACCAATCAGTTGAAGTGGTACGAGAGCGTTGATAATATCAATGACTTTTATGAAAAAGGTCCATCCTTAACATCAACGGATCTGCCACAGAATATCATTGCACCCCTGGTCAAAGAATTGATCGTGTCTACCGAACAGTCCATTGAGCAGAAAGACACGGCTGGTATATTTCGTTTTGCTCATGCAGAAACCATTATTCCACTATCTTCATTCCTGGATATCGCCGGGGCTAATGTTAGTATCGATAAACCGCAAGATGTAACCAAAAACTGGAATGGCTCGGTCATCTCACCGATGGGAGCAAACATCCAATGGATCTTGTATTCCAATGGGAAGGATGTTCTCGTGAAGATGCTTAGAAATGAAGAAGAAATCGCGTTCCCGATCGAAACAAAGACCTACCCATACTATAAATGGGATGATGTGAAGACATATTACCAAAACAAACTGCAGAAAGTAGGCGTGGAGCTCGATAGCAGCCTGGAAGATAATATCGAGCTTTTACAGAAGAAATTCTAGTCGGGGAAACGATATACAATTAATATCCAGATAAAGACAAAGATAAAGATGAAGATGAAGAAAGCGACTCTCTCCACGGAGCTGCTTTCTTTTTTTGCATTTAGAATAAAATGGACAAATAAAAAAATCAAAACAAAATGTGACCAAATGTCGTCCTTAGGAGTGTTAGAGGTATAAAGGAGGGCATACCAACCATGCAGCGATCAGTGCCCCAGCTGGGAGATCATGTGATGAAAGTCTACGAGACATACGCGGATACGCTGTTCCGGATTGCCATGGTGCACCTCGGCAGACGGGAAGACGCGGAGGAAGCCACTCAGGATACCTTCATCAAACTAATAGAAAAAGCCCCTACGTTCAACGATGCAGAGCATCAAAAAGCATGGTTGATTCGGGTCATCACCAATCATTGCAAATCCTTATTAGGCAGAGGCTGGCGCAAACGGGAGGTCAAGCTGGAGGGTGTCGATGCCCTTACAACGGACAACCCGGAAGATCACGCGCTGATCGAACTCGTGATGTCACTGCCCCTCAAGTATAGATCGGTGGTTCATCTGTATTATTACGAAGATTATGCAATTCGGGAAATCAGCGAGATTCTGGAGATTAGCGAGTCAGCGGTGAAGATGAGATTAAAGCGAGGAAGAGAGCTGTTAAAACTGGAGCTGGAAGGAGAGGAACTGCAATGAACGAAGAACAATTCAAACAAAACTACAAGAAAGCGGTGGATCATATGAAAACAAACGAGCAAATGAAAAAACGGGTAGAACAAGCTTTGAACACGCAACATCAGGGGCCAAAACGTCAACGCAAACCACTATACATTGCAGCAAGTGTCGTTATCGCTGCCAGCATTGGCTTGGCTGCACCGAGTGTATGGCAACAATTCAATGGACCCGCTGCACCAACTCCTCAGGTGGCAGAGGTGACTCCGGGCGCGTCGTTTGATCCGATTGTGATTCCGAAGATGGAGTTGCCGGATTCTCAGGGTAAAGGCGCGATGGCGGATATGTTGCAGCTGGTTGTGTATGGAGGAAACGTCTATACACAGTCCCCAACATTGCTTGAGGGCGCAAATGCACTCCCTCTGCGGGGCGAGAAGCTGGGTACTACAACTGGCGGCATCCACGAACTTAGTGGTCAGGATAAATACACGGAGCTTGCTTCCAACATTGGAGAAGCAGACATCTATGCGGTTAATGGCTACGATAAGGACTTCCGCATCATGTCTTACACCGAGATCGACGGTCAGGTGTATGCTCAACTATTTGACAAGAACAACGGGATCACCATTGGTACTGGTGCTGACCTGATCGGTAAGCTTCATCTCGAAGGCAACATCGCTTCGGCACAATGGGAGACATTTGACAGCTGGAACAACGGATTGCAGCAGTTTCAGCCGTTAGCAGCGGATGAAGCATTGGACAGCTTCATCTCATCGCTAAATGCTGCCAAACCGATTGCAACGAGTCCGGAATTGGAAGAGAACCTCTATGGCAAAGAAGATCGCGAGATTATCTATCTCACGCTGGAAGACAAAACGCAGGTTCCACTAGTTCTATTCGGTGAAGGTCTGGTGCGTTATGGTAATGTTCCTGCCTTTCTCGAAGTTGAAAAAGGCGCGTTTCAATCATTCTGGAACAGCTTGGGCGAGTAAGACGAAGGGATCGATACGGATGCATGAAGAAGAGCGAACAGGGCACGAAAGTGCTTTGTTCGCTCTTTTGATTAACGTTGGGAGTAGATTAATTGTAATTTTTGTAATAAACCAAATGATCAGTCCACTCCTCATTTTCGTGTATGAAACCTTTACGTACACATTCAAATTCCATACCCACGCTTTCAGCTAACTTTACTGAAGGGGTATTATCCAAATTGATATGGGCTTCTATACGGTGGAACTTCAAATGTTTAAATGCAATATGAAGAGCCTCATTCACAGCTTCTTTGCCATAACCTTTTCGCCAATACTGATTATGGATGGAATATCCAAAGCTTCCCCATTGGAAATCATCTCTTGCCAAGGTTGCAATATCTACCATACCCAGATGCGTACCGTCTTCTTTTCTGAAGACACCAAATACATAAACGGCATCTGTACGCGCTAACTCCTGGTGTCGATCTACCAGATCATGAAACCAATCCAAGGTACATTCACTCATATCCATTTTCCCTTTATCATGGCAGTGTTGAGAGGGCAAGCGGTTTTCAAATTCATTCAACCAATTCTCATAATCGTTTTTCTGTAATGGTCTGATTATTAATCGTTCTGTCTCTGAAATATAATCAAATTTTTCTGCTTTTAAGTTCAAAAGTAATAACAACTCCTCTGGATTAAATTTCTCCTCAAGTCATAGCACCGAAATAGTTCATAACCACGCTCCGAAACTCCAAAGCTGCTTTTGAAATATATCTGTTTTTGTGCGAAAGCAGAGCGATCTCCCGAACGAGTTTGTGCTCTTCTACCGGCAGGTATCTAATACGTTCATGCGGGTTTCTGGCCGTGCTTGGTATAAATGCAAGACCGATCTCCGCCTCCACCAAGGCAGTTAATCTTGCGGGCTCATCACCTTCATATACATACTTCGGTAGGAAACCAACGGATTGACATGTGGAATCCACCATATCACGAACACCATAACCTTTCTTTACCCCAACAAACGACTCGTCCTTTAGCTCGGCTAATTGAATGCTAGTTCGATCTGCATATCGATGGCCCAGGGGAACGGCTACTACAATTGGATCGTCAAACAGCATCTGACATTCAATATCGTCACCTTGAATCGGAGGGGAGGCCAGACAAAAGTCCACTTCGCCCCGATGCAGAAGTCTGGACATGTGTTCTAACGAAACCATTTGTACATGGAACTGAATATCTGGCTTGTTTTTCCGAAATTCCCGCAGTATGCCTGGCAAGGTACTCGCCGTAGTCACCGCCAATTGAAGTATACCCTGATCCGGGTTGGAGAGGTCAGTAATTTCCCGCTGTCCCTGTTCCAATTCAAATAAGGCCTTTTCAGTTCGGTGAAGAAATGTTCTTCCAAAGTCGTTTAGTCGCAGTTTTCTTCCGATTCGATCAAATAAAGGGACTCCCAGGTCATCCTCCAATCGTTGTATCGTTTTGCTCAGGGAGGATTGCGTGACATGTAGCTTGCCTGCGGCTTCGGTAACATGCTCGCATCGAGCCACTGTCAGGAAATATTTTAGTTGAAGAAGCTCCATTGGCATCATTCCTTCATTCCTTCTAGTTCATCAAATCATAACATACAATGCGTTGGAATAAATGAATGATCTCAAGTAGGATGACATCAGAAGAAGGAGAGGTGTACCCATGAACATTCAGAAAAAAGGATTGATGTTAGCTGTTGGGCTCGGAATCATGTTAAATCCGTTGAATTCCTCCATGATCTCTGTGGCTATTTCAAGATTGCAACTCGTGTATCAACTTGATTTTCCAGCCGTTTCGTGGATTATTTTATCGTTTTACATTGCCAGTGCTGTTGCTCAACCCGTTGTGGGGAAGTGTAGTGATTTGTTCGGTCGCAGGAAGATCTTCCTTCTGGGTCTTGTTATTGTTTTCGTTTCATCCATGTTAGCTCCATGGTCTCCCAGCTTTTCGTGGCTCATCGTATTCCGGATCGTTCAATCGATTGGCACAAGTATGATGGTGGCCGTCGGAATGGCGATTATAAGAATTAACGTGACTGACAAACAAGCATCCGCACTGTCCATTTTGGCGGTTTTCCTTTCCGGAGCAGCTGCAATCGGGCCCTTTATTGGCGGAGTATTAATTCATTGGTGGGACTGGCACAGCATATTCATCGTTAATATTCCCTTTGTTATGGCAAGCTTTTTGTTCGCCTGGAAAACAATACCGAAGGACGAGTCATCTCCATCGATATCTAGTCACCTGTCCATTCGGCAATGGCTTGCGTTAATTGACGCACCAGGTATCCTGATGTTTACTGTAGCTTTGGTGACTCTTCTCATCAGTTTACTTTCAGTAAATTCTGCAGGAGCTAGTTCAATATGGCATCTGCTGACAGGAGGAATCGGGTTAATCGCACTCGTTATGTTCATCCGACATGAATTAAAAGCGGCCACGCCTTACATTCCCCTGCGAACGTTTGCCACATATCCCGAGATGACTTGGGTGAATGTGCAATACATGTTGGTGAACATCCTGTTTTACGCCCTTTTTTTTGGAGTTCCCACGTATTTGAAGCAGGTACGTCATCTCAATGAAGTTCATACAGGAATAAGCATGCTTGCTTTGGGGTTATGTTCAGTCATTATAGCTCCGATCGCAGGGCGCTGGATTGACGGATCAGGATCACGGCCAGCTCTGATCGTATCAGCTTCTTTAATGACATTTGGCTCTATATTGATCGCAGTTATGAATGAAGCTTCTCCAATATTCATTGTCATTGTTACCCTAGTTTTATTTGGGATAAGTAATGGCTTAAACGCGGTTGGTATGCAAGCAGCTCTGTTCAAAAGCACACCCAAAGAAATAATTGGAGTAGCATCGGGAATTTTTAATACATCACGCTACCTGGGGACCATCTTATCGTCGCTATTGATTGGTATTGTCATGGGAGATACATTCAATGTGACAGGATTTCAGGTGCTGGGAATCATCCTTACGGTATTAGCTGCATCATTAATCATGATGAGCGTACGTCGCGAGGCAGGTGCGGTGAGTCCTGAACAAGTAAGCAAGTAAAATAGCGAATTCGAATTGCAATAACACGTTTGCACCCAATGAATCAATAGCTCTATTGGGTGTTTTTTTTGTTTTTCACCAAGTTGTCAGAAAGAGTTGATCCTTTCTTGAACGTTTAGGGTAGAAGACGTGACTTGGATTGAATTAGATAAAAATAAAGATATAATAATTTTGATTATTAGGTCTCGTTTAACCATTTCGATGTATTGAATATCAGGAATCAACAGGAGTAATCACCAAGAACATGTGGCAACATATCGTTGTCGTTTACTTTGTGAAATTTTTCTCTTGTCCTGCAATGAGTAGCAGACCTGGTCAGAAGCAAGAGTTTATCACTACAAATGAACAGAGGTTGAAAGGAGGCAATACAAAGAATGGCTATTGATACGGTGTTATGGAGCAGACTGGTGACTGGTTTGACACTCGGATTCCACGTTATTTTTGCGACGCTGGGTGTCGGTGTACCTTTGATGATTGCTATTGCAGAGTTCATCGGCATTCGAAAGAAGGATCATCATTACATACTTATGGCGAAGAGATGGTCCAGAGGATTTGTCATATCTGTGGCGGTGGGGGTTGTGACAGGCACAGCGATATCACTGCAGTTGGCTCTGGTATGGCCGAATTTTATGAAACTGGCCGGCAATGTCATTGCACTGCCCCTATTTATGGAAGTATTCGCGTTCTTTTTTGAAGCGATCTTCTTGGGCATCTATCTGTACACGTGGGATCGGTTCAAAAATCCTTATATTCACTGGTTGCTGACTATACCGGTTGTTGCCGGGGCAGGTATGTCTGCTGTTTTTATTACAACAGTGAATGGATTCATGAACCAGCCTGAAGGCTTTGTTATGGAAGCAGGTCAGTTCATGGCAGTGAACCCCGTGCAAGCCATGCTGAATACGGCGACGTTCTCCAAGGTGTTCCATGTATTAAGCTCGGCGTATCTGACAGGAGCTGCGCTGTTAGCCGGAATTGCAGCCTTTGCGATGTTGAGAAAAGGCGTGTCGGCCTATCACAAGAAAGGCTTAAACCTTATGATGGCGGTTGTTCTGGTATTCAGTTTATTAAATTCCTTAGCTGGAGATGTATCTGCCAAGTTTTTGGCTGAACATCAGCCGGAGAAACTCGCAGCTGCCGAGTGGCATTTCGAGACGGAAAGCGGCGCGGACTTAATTTTATTGGGATGGCTGAATGCAGAACATGAAATTATAGGCGCTCTCCATTTGCCAAAAGTGCTCAGTTTCCTTGCCTTTGGAGACTTTAACGCCGAGGTAACCGGGCTGAATGAATTTCCACCCGATGAGCATCCACCGTTACTTGTGCATTACTTGTTTGATCTGATGGCTGGAATCGGATTCGCTCTGCTCGCGATCTCATCTCTATACTTCCTGTTTGTGTTCTGGAAGAAGCGCAACCAATTTAACAAGTGGATGCTACGTATGGTTGCTCTCAGTGCACCGCTTGCATTTCTGGCTGTTGAGATGGGCTGGTTCTATGCAGAAGTGGGGCGGCAGCCATGGATCATCCGAGGTTATATGCGAGTAGAAGAGGCCGCTACTTCTTCACCGAGTGTGAGAATTTTATTTTTCGTTTTCTTGCTTCTGTACATCGTGCTCGGCGTCATCTGTGTCCTCGTGTTGAGACGTTTGTTCAATAACAATCCTGCAGAGCTTGAGATGGAGAAATGGTTGAAGGAGAAGCAGGATCAATCAGCCGAGAAAGGGGATAAGAGCTGATGAGTTATGAGTTGATTGGGATTTCGGTACTCTGGCTGTTCTTGTACGGTTATCTTATTGTAGCTTCGATCGATTTTGGAGCAGGTTTTTTTGCCTTTTATGCACGCCTGACGAAGCAGGATCATCTGATTAATCGTCTGATCTCCCGTTATCTATCACCGGTCTGGGAGATCACCAACGTATTTTTTGTCTTTTTCTATATTGGCATCGTTGGATTCTTTCCAGATACGGCCTATTATTATGGTTCCGCGCTGCTTGTTCCGGGAAGTATTGCCGTCATTCTGCTTGCCATTCGTGGGTCATTCTATGCTTTCGAGAATTATGGTTCCAAAAATAACATCGTATATCTGTTTTTATACGGAGCTACAGGCTTACTTATTCCGGCGTCGTTGTCAGTGGCACTGACATTGTCTGAAGGTGGCTTTATTCTAAAGCAGGCGGACAGCGTCTCCCTGGATTACTGGGCTCTGTTTACCAATCCGTTATCATGGAGCATCGTTGGACTCGCCATCGTATCCGTATTGTTCATTAGCGGATCATTTCTCACATTTTACGCTTCTCGGGCAGAGGATCATTTGGCCTTAAAGCTGATGCGGAACTATGCTCTGTTCTGGAGCACACCGACCATTATTCTCGCGCTGACTGCATTTATATATTTGGGTCAACACAATGAGCGTCATTTTCAAAACATGATGGATTTATGGTGGCTTCTGGCGCTATCCGTTTCATTTTTCATGATTGCCATGTGGCTGTTATATAACGGACGCCGTTACGGATTAGCTTTTATTTGCATCATGCTGCAATTTTTCACAGCCTTTTTTGCATACGGGATTGGACAGTATCCTTATATTCTTGATCCATTCATCACCATTCAGAGCAGCGCCACACCACCAGCGATGGGGTTCGCACTCGTCGTTGTGTTTATCGGTGGTCTGTGCCTGTTAATTCCTTCTCTTATTCTGGTCTTTAAACTGTTCCTGTTTGATGCGGATTATGTGAAAGGTAAAAAATAAAGGAGGAGCGTTCAATGAAGAGGAGAGCCAAATCCAATCTGATCTCGCAGCAAATGTCTTTACAACGAAAAAACAGGCTTCTCCTTGCGATCATTTCGCTGGCGCTTGGTGTAGCTATTGTAAGTCAGGCCGCATTGGTGGCTGAAGCAGTGCAGCGAATCTTTGTAGAGGGAGCTTCCTTCTCATCCGTAATGCTGTTGCTCGGCTTATTGCTAGCTGTTATGGCTGTACGCACACTGTTGATGTATGGTAACGGGAAAGTGGGCTTGCATATGGCAGCCCGTGCCAAGACAAATATGCGAGCATCGGTGTTGCAGAACCTGACCCGAGCTTCCATGCCTTCAACCCTTCGTGGACAGACGGGAGGAAAGGTCAGTGTTGCTCTGGATGCTGTGGACGAAGCCGACAGTTATTTCAGTCAGTACATGCCGCGTATGATGGAAGCAGCGATGATTCCGATTCTGATTCTGATTGTTACGTTTACGCAGCACGCCAACACAGGCTGGATTATGCTATTTACGGCACCGTTTATCCCGCTGTTCATGATTTTGGTGGGACTTCAGACAAAGAATAAATCCGAAGAGAAATACGCACAACTGGCCGAGTTCTCCGGTACATTTCTGGATTCGCTTCAAGGGCTGGTTACGTTGAAAATATTCGGACGGGCCAAACGTCAGCAGCAGAAGATTGAACACAGCAGTCTGGGGTATCGTGATGCCACCATGGGCATTTTGAAGATTGCATTTACAAATACGTTTATGCTGGAATCAATCGTGATGTTAAGCATCGGAATCGTTGCGCTTGAACTGGCAATTCAGTTACTTGTGTTCAAATCGATGAGCTTCCACACGGCCTTTCTTGTGTTGTTGCTCGTCCCTGAGTTTTACAGTCTGTTGAAGAATACGGGAACGGCCTTTCACAGCGGGCGAACCAGCATGGGGGCGATTCGTAAGGTGGAACAGATGCTTGAGGAAACCAATATCATGAGCACACCAACGAAGCTTGAAGAAGGGTCCGATCAAAACAAACTAACTGATGCTGATGCCGATGCATTTGCACAGACCGAAGAGTCCCATACAACTCGTCCCGAGTTGATTACATGGCCACCAACCATTGAACTGGACGATGTCCGGTTCCAGTACGCATCGGATTCCTTTGGACTTGAGACAGGGCAGATCTCGATTGGACCGGGAGAACAGATCGCTATTGTAGGCAAAAGCGGCTCAGGTAAAACCACGCTGCTTCATCTCATGGCCGGTTTGCTGAAACCAGATTCGGGAGCGGTTCTGGTTAACGGAAGCCAGCTTTCACAACATGATGAGGCTGCATGGTTCGAACGTGTTAGCTACATTACACAGCATCCGTATATTTTTGCAGGTACATTTGCCGAGAATATCTCAATTGGCGCGGGTCGAAATGTCTCCAGAGGTGAAATAGAGCAGGCGGCAGAGGAAGCAGGGCTTGTTGGCATTGTCGCTCAATTGGAGCAGGGGTTGGATACCTTTGTTGGTGAAGGTGGCCGGGGATTATCTGGAGGGGAAAAGCAGCGACTTGCCTTGGCACGTGCTTTCCTGAAGAGACCATCCGTGATTTTGTTCGATGAACCCACAGTAGGACTGGATCTGCACACCGAGCGGGTACTGCAGCAGTCTATTGCTTCATTAGCCAAAACGGCGACGATGATTACGGTGGCACACCGGTTATATACGATTCAACATGCGGACAAGATTTTGTTCATGAACAATGGGGTCTTGGTGGATTCAGGACATCACAACGAACTTCTTGCACGCTTGCCTCAGTATGTCGAGATGGTGGATGTACAACGGAAAGGAGGGTTAGCATGAATGAGCTGACGATTCTGTCAAAAGCGATGATTCAGGAGCGCAAGGATATCTTGCTTTCGATTTTGGGCGGATTCATCGCGGGCATAGCAGGGGTAGCTCTCTTTTCCGCGAGTGGATACATGATTTCGCAAACGGTATTTGCGCCACCGCTGTACACCTTAATTGTACTCACTTCAATGGTTAAACTGCTTGGTTTCCTTCGGGCGGCGAGTCGTTACGCAGAACGTTTGTATTCCCATAGGGCGACGTTCTCCATGCTGAGCCGTTTGCGGACGTCCTTTTTTGCCAAACTGATTCCGGTAACGCCGGGGATTTTGAACAAAAATCGAAGCGGAGATCTGCTTGCGCGAATCGTGGGTGATGTGGAAAGCTTGCAAAATTACTTTTTGCGTGTCGCATATCCACCCATCATTGTTGTTATGGTATTTTTGGCTACCATGCTGTTCACCTCGGCCTTTTCAATCTGGATTTCGTGCTTGTTAGTATTAGGTATGCTGGTCACGGCTTTTGTTGTACCAGGCATTGTTTTGTTAGGACAGCGAAAAATACACGGACGTGTCCGCCAGCAACGGGCCTTGCTGTCCACGGAAGTGACCGAAGTATTGTATGGTTTCCGGGATCTGAAAGTATACGGCCAATTGGAACATCGTGAGCAACAGCTTCAGCAGGCTTCGGCTACATTGGCGATTGAACAGAAACAAGCTGCTTCGCACTTGCTGCGAGGGCAATCCATGCACGTTTTTGTGACATATCTCGTGACATGGGGTGTAATTGCACTGAGCGCTTTTTTAATTATGAATGGAGTGTTTGCCGGTGTATTCCTCGCCATGCTGATCCTGGCTACGCAGACCGTGTTCGAAGAAGCTGCGGCAATGGCCATATTACCTCTATATAAGCAGGATAGCGAACACGCAGCTCAGCGACTGACGGAAACAGTGGAAACAGTGCCTACCTCTGATGTACATGCTGTGCAGCCAAGCGGTGAAGTGTCAGCCGATCATGCGGTTTCGATTGAGTTATCTCATGTTAACTTCCAATATGAAGGGGAGTGGAGACCGGCACTAAAGGAGTTATCCCTGCAACTTGCAGCAGGCTCCAAAACTGCGATTGTTGGGGCAAGCGGATCAGGCAAGTCAACGATTATCGATTTGCTACTTAAGTTGCGTACACCAACGTCTGGTGATATACGGTTAAACGATGTTCCGGTACGGGAATTGAATGAGGAGAGCATTTGGCAAAGGGCAAATGTTGTGTTGCAGCAAAGTCATTTCTTCCGGGGAACCATTCGGGATAATCTGCTGCTGAATGGAGAAGAACATTCGGACAAACAACTGGTGGCTGTGTTGGATAAAGTACAACTGCCGAATAAGTTATTGAGCGATATGGTGTATGAAAAAGGGGAGAACCTGTCGGATGGCGAGAAGCAGCGGCTGGCTCTGGCACGCGCCATGTTACGCAACGGACGGTTATGGCTGCTGGACGAACCGACGTCTTCTCTGGATTACGTCACAGAGCAACGTGTATTGCAGCAACTTTTGGCACAGGCATCCGAAGATACACTTCTTCTAATCTGTCACCGGCTGACCGGATTGGAAGAGATGGATCGCATTGTTGTCATGGACCAAGGCAAGATTGTGGAGTCGGGTTCTTTCTCCGAACTGATGGAGCAAAAAGGATACTTTTATGAAATGAAGCAAATTGAGAGACAAATGATTGGAGACGCCGGGGCGTGAAAATGTAAAATCAGTCCTGCTTGCGGTGTAAGTCGTACTTCAAAACAGGCTAAAGAACGGTTACTGATGTTATCTGTGATTAACAGTAATCCATTCTTTAGTCTTTTTGTCTATCCATTGAGAATAACCATTCACGTGAATGAACTCAAATGATGTATAATGACGCAGGAACTCTATAATCAAAATGAAATTAATACAAATTCAAAATAGCATGAGCTGAGGTGTACGATGAATCACTTATTACTTGTGGAAGATGATGAAAATCTGGCGTTTGGTATTCAATATACCTTGTCCAATGAAGGATATGAGGTCGTTGTGGCGGGTAGCTTGGAAGAAGCCAGACAGGAACTGCAGGCCAAATCAATCGATCTTATTTTGTTGGATGTCACTTTACCTGATGGATCGGGATATCAATTATGCCGCGAGATACGGGTAACGTCGCAAGTGCCCATTATCTTTTTGACGGCTCTGGATGAGGAAGCAAACGTGGTTGCAGGGCTTGATCTCGGAGCAGACGACTATGTCACCAAACCTGTTCGAACCAAAGAACTTATTTCACGAATTAAAGCCGTATTGCGACGTAACAACAAGGGAAAACAAGAATTAAGCTTATGGATATCCGATAACATCCAGGTACGCATTTTAGAAGGAACTGTGCTCAAATACAATAGTGAAATTACACTGACGGCACTTGAGTATCGACTACTATTGATGTTGATCTCTCATCCAAAGCAAATATGCAGCAGGAGTTCAATTCTGACTCATCTCTGGGATCTGTCGGGCGATTTCATCGATGATAATACGCTCTCTGTCCATATCCGCAGGTTAAGAGAGAAAGTCGAAGATATTCCTGCATCACCACAGTATATCGTAACTGTTCGGGGAATTGGATATAAATGGAACATGGAAGTTATAGGGAAATGAACATGATCGAAGTCCTGCGAAATCCAGAGTGGAAGTCCCTCGTCATTAAAGTACTTGCGCTGCAAGTTCTTTTGTCGTTTATGATGTTCTTTTACATGCAGCATCAAGTGGATAGCATCAATACAAGCATCGTGAATCAGAATAGCGCCCTAATCGGACATTTGTTAATGAAAGATCCCCAGTTGGAAAATGAGGTGATTCAGTATGTTACCCAGGGAGCCCAGACCGATGAAATCGCTGAGGGACAACGTATTCTTGCACAATATGGTTATCAGGCGGGCATGCCTTTAGAAGAGCAACCGGCTCTTACAGGACTAGCGTTACCCGTGAAAACAGCAACTCAGGTATTGATGTTCCTGATTCCACTCCTAATTGTACTTCTGTGGGAGTATCGTAAATTTTTCATAAAAATCAGAACGATTTCCCATGCGGCGGAGCAGGTTGTGGAACAGCAATTCGATAAAAAACTGCCTGAAACGGAGGACGGAGACTTCGGCTCGCTCGGCCGAAGCTTTAATGCAATGGCAGGAAGATTAACCAACAGCCTGGAGTTACTCCAGCAGGAAAAAACTTTCCTGCGTAATCTGTTATCTGACATTTCCCACCAGCTCAAAACACCCCTGGCTTCTCTGATTGTGTTCAATGAAAATCTGCTGGATGATCCTGGGATGAAAGAAGAAATGAGAATCACGTTTCTGGAACGAAGCCGACAGCAGCTTGATCGAATGGAATGGCTCATCATCAGCCTGCTTAAGCTGGCACGGGTCGAAGCGGGAGCAGTTGAATTTCGAAAAGAGAGAATCGAGTTAAGGGAGATGGTGGAGAGCGTTGTCTATTCACTCCGGATAGTAGCAGACCAGAAGCGGCAAAACATAACTATCCTCGGAAGTGAGAATATGTATGTGCAAGCAGATGAAGAGTGGCTTAAGGAAGCTGTCATGAATTTGATAAAAAATGCACTGGAACACACCCCACCAGAGGGGGAGCTTCAAATCCATTTGGAGGAAAACGCACTGTTTGATACAATCATTATTCAGGACAACGGCGAAGGTATCCATCCCGAAGATATGCCGCATATTTTCAAGCGATTCTATAAAGGCAAGAACCATAACAAGCCCAACAGTATAGGTATTGGTCTGGCTTTGACCAAATCAATTATTGAGGAACAACACGGGATCATAACGGTGGAGAGTGTGCCTCAAGAAGGGACGACATTCAAAATTTCGTTTTTCAAAAAAGAGTGGACTTAAGAAGAAGCTTACGATAATGTAAGCTTCTTCTTCACTTCAACGTAAGCTTCCACACCTATAATAACAATCAAGCAATGTTAATCATACAACTGGAGGTACAACAGGGTGGAAATTTTGAAGACCGATCATTTATGTAAAATATATGGAAGTGCTGAGGCTAGGGTGGAAGCATTGAGAGATGTTAATCTGTCCGTCAATCAAGGAGAATTCGTTGCGATCGTGGGCGCCAGCGGATCTGGCAAAAGCTCATTGCTGCATCTGCTCGGGGGAGTGGATCAACCGACAAGTGGTCATGTCATTATTGACGGTATGGACCTCTATTCTCAAAGTGAAAATGAATTGGCAGTGTTCAGAAGACGCAAAATCGGTTTTATTTTTCAATCGTACAATCTGATCCCGGTGTTAACTGCGGAAGAAAACATTAAACTGCCGATGCTGCTTGAGAATAAACGTGTGGACGAGGGTTATCTTGAGGAATTATTGAGCGTGCTGGGACTCAGCGATCGAAGGCAGCACCTTCCATCCCAATTATCAGGCGGGCAACAGCAGCGAACTGCAATTGGACGCGCATTGATCAATAAACCATCGATTATTCTGGCGGATGAACCAACCGGCAACCTGGACAGCAAAAACAGTAAAGAAATTGTGGATCTGCTTACCTACTCCGTCAGAAAGTACAATCAAACCTTGATTATGATCACACATGATCTGAATGTGGCCCAGCGAGCGGACCGTATTGTTAATATAAAAGATGGCACACTCTTGCAGCAAACAGGGGTGAAAGATCCTGAATAGGTATACTAGTCTTACCCAAAAATATTTGCTAGGGCAGAAAAAAAGATCCATACTCACGATAGTTGGCATTATTTTGTCTGTAACACTATTTACAGCCATAGGAACCATTGGCCTTAGCTTCAGAGACAAGGTGGTTCGGCAAACCGTTCATGAGTACGGGGATTACCATGTTTCCTTTAAAGGATTACCCGGAGAAGCCGTCTCAAGAGTTGTCAATAATGCATCCGTAGAGAGTGCTGGAATTATCAGCAGAGAAGGTTATTCGGTCATCAGCAAAACAAGTGAGAAAGAAAAACAGGAAAATCCGTTTGCTGCACCTTATCGGTATTTGAATCTCAAAGATTATGATGCCGATGCGATGAACAAGCTTCAGATTCAGTTGGACTCGGGCAGGCTGCCCCAAAATTCGCATGAAATTATTCTTTCAACCTGGAGCCTGGATCGTTTTGCGACCAAACCCAAGCTTGGAGATTCCATTACTCTGCGTCTGGGAGAACGAACGGTCGCATCAACCGGGGAGATTAAACCTATCAATGGTCTGGGTGATTATGGCTGGGATCTTGATGAAGAATTTCGTCCTCAAAAACAGAGAGAATTCACCGTTGTAGGATTTATGAAGACGGGTACTAAAGCTTCGTGGTCTGCCAGCTTCATTTTACCAGCCATCACATATGAAGATAATGTAAGAATCGATGCAGATAAAAATTATTTTATTTATGTCAAAATGAAATCGATGAACCAGATTCAGGCGAAGACGGAAGCGATCATATCTTCATTGAAGTTAGACCAAGTGGATCAAGGCTCTGCCTTAGCCTTGGATAAGGATATTCAATATAAAGATATTCGTGTCGAATATAATAATGAACTGCTTAAATTGTATGGAAAAAGCACCTATGAAGGTGTAAACCATAGTTTGTTATATGCATTCGCAGCGATCATCCTCATTATTATGGGTTGTACGAGTGCAGTGATTTATAATACGTTTCATATTTCTGTTCTGGAGCGGACCTCTCAATTCGGAATGCTGCGGTGTATTGGGGCTACCCCATCACAACTACGTAAATTAGTTGTTAAAGAGGCAACAATACTTAGTCTAATTGCCATTCCTATTGGATTATTGACGGGAACCGTTTTTATGAAACTTCTGTTTTATAACATCAGCTTTTTGGCGTTGGGATTTCTGAATGATATGCAAATGGTCATCTCCCTGCCGATTTTGATCATCGCCGGAGTATTGGGATTATTGACGGTTTATCTGTCGGCTATCGGACCTGCGAGACTGGCTGCAAAGGTATCCCCACTTGAGGCGATTCATAGCTCGGGAAGTACAACGGTGGAAGGCATAACATCTGTCCGAAAATCAATGCTTCTGGGAAAACTGTTAGGTATAGAAGGGCAGTTTGCTAGTCGAAACATCAGGCGGAACAAAAAGCGCTTCCGCATAACTGCCATTTCAATAGTGATCAGCATGATTCTATTTATTGTCTTTAGCGGACTAACTGGGTTACTGGGGCAGACATCGCAATCAGGTACCAATTATTCCTACTCGGTTATCTATGAAGGACCTTCCAAACGGATCGACGATTCCGTATATTCTGACATTGTTAAGCTTGATGCAGTAGAACATGCTTATCCGTATTACAATAATCAAGTAATGGCCATGTTTCCAAAAGAAAAAGTTAATCCCGAGTACTATGAACTCCGTCCGGGAATGTATTCTGTTGAAGATGGAGAGAAGTACCGCACAGACAATAATTACCTCGAATCCTATGGAGATAACGGACTCGATGCTCTCAAATCCAAACTAACAGCTGGTAAGATCGACAAAGAGAAGATGAACCGGGAAAATGGCGTTATCGTCATTCAGAAATTAAGAACAATAACAGAGGATGGCAGACAGATCGTTATGGATCAAACCCAATTCAAGGTTGGGGATCACATCCAAGTACGTAGCTTTGATCTGGACGAGAAGGGTCGTGGTTACACAACATTGACGGTAACTGGAATTGTTGATCAAGGCTTGTTGTCGAACAGTTATAATGAGAGTGCAATGCTTGAATTCATAACGACGCCAGAAGTCGTAGAGAAGGTTACAGGGAACGATGCTTACGCCAGAATCTTTATTCTCGCCAAAACCGATGTTTCCAACAAACCAATTACGGACTATCTCAAATCCTTGTCCCAAAAAGATGCAGGTTACAGCTACACAGATAAGGTGGAGCAAATGGCTCAAGCAAAAAACGATGCGATAACCGCCAAGATCTTTTTATACGGGTTTATTGGTGTCATTGTCCTGATTGCCTTCCTGAATATACTGAACACCGTCAGCACCAACCTCATTCTACGCACCAAAGAATTTGCGGTTCTCAAAGCTATCGGCATGACACAGCGTAATGTGGGGAAAATGATCCTATTAGAAGGTGTTTTATACGGCCTGTACGCTGCAGTATACGGTAGTATACTCGGAACAGCACTGAGCTATGGGATATATCATCTCTTCAAAGGTGCTGTCGATGTAGGTTGGGTCATTCCATGGTCTAGTATTGTACTTGCTTGCACAGGTGCCATAGCAACAACACTTGTTGCTACAGCTTGGCCGATGTATCGATTAAACCAGACGAGCATCGTTGAGGCATTGAGAAAGGAAACATAGACAACTATACAACAGATGATTGCTTGAAAAGTCGCATAAATAGAGTGCGGCTTTTTTGGTTTTAAGAACGTCTTCTAAACAAGTTTACATAACAGCAGATGATTCGGCCGCCTTACTTTTTTTTGCAAGCGGCTTTTTTCTGAGTGTCCGATCATATACATACGGCTTTCCGTGATATTCCCATGCATGCTTTTGTTTCTGCTTTTTATGTATATCCACTTTAATCTCCAGATTGGCAACGTTACTTTGGAATTCAGTAGCAATTCGTTTGCACCATTTCAGTCCACTTTCCTCTGATGCACTAAAATGAACGCGTAACAGATATCCATTCACCGTTAATTCAAACTTGTATAAATTCATGAGTTGTATCCTTTCCAGGTGGGAGTATTATACTGCACCAAATACGATAATCTGATTATAATAGGAACATACGTTCTGTTAAAGTGGTATTTATGATTCTCGATAAGCAAAAGGTTCGCTAGACACCTTTGCAAGAGTTCGTTTAATGGTAAAATATTTAAAAATGGTTCATGTTGGGGGATACGCATGTATAAACTGATGATCGTCGATGATGAATTGCTCATGCGGGTTGGAATTCGTTCCATGCTGAATTGGGAAGAGTACAATTTCCATGTTGTTGGTGAAGCTGGAAATGGTAAAGAGGCATTGAGCCTTGCACTTGAAGTGATGCCGGATCTAATTATTACAGATATCAAGATGCCGGTTATGGATGGACTGCAGCTTATACAAGAGGCCTCCTGTGTACTGAAAACCTGTAAGTATGTCATCCTGAGTAATTTTGACGAATTCCATTATGTGAAAAAGGCACTGAAACTTGGCACTTCAGATTACTTGATTAAAAGCGAGATCACCGAATCCTCCCTTATTGAGCTCCTGAGCACGGTTGGACAGAAACTGCAAAGTGAACATGTTCATCCAACCAACACACCCTCTATCGCACAGGATTATTCCAAGAGTCTAAGATATCTAAAGGATAGCTTCTTTCAAGATGTTGTAAGCGGATTCATAAGTGGAGAGGATATCGTCTCCAAAGCAGAAGAACTGCAGTTTCGTATCCATTTGGGCGAGCTGGTTGTTATCAAGTTCATCGTGAACTATTACGAGGACGCAAAGAGGAAATATGTCGAGAAGGGGGAAAAGCTACTCCGATTTTCAATTCTTAATATTATGGAAGAGATCATTCCCTCGAAGTGGGAGAAAGAGATTTTTGTTGAAAGTTCTTCTGAATATTGGGTGATCGTCAATGTACATCCTGAGAGCCAATCTGTACACACCGACCTTAATAAACTATGTAACAAATTGCTATCTTCCATCAAGGATTTTATGAATCTGTCGCTCACGGCAGGAGTAAGTACGATGGTTTCGGGGTTTCCTCACATTAAGAAGGCCTGTCAAGAGGCGGAAATGGCTCTGCAACAAGGATTCTTCACAGGTAGCAACAAGGTGTTGTATTACGAGCAGATGGCCCAATCCCCAGATCGACATGAAGTTAAGGGGGCTTTAAGCCCGCAACAGGAACGAGATTTGTTGAAGTTGTGGGTAAGCAAAGACAACAATAAAGCAAAGGAATTCCTTGAAGGAATCCGATCCAATCTGGAACAGCAACGAGCGGATGAGAACAGCATTCGCAAGCAATATATCATGGTAATGGAGACCATTCACTCTCATCTATCCCGAGCTACGGAGAGAGGAACACCTTCCTTAACAGAGAAATCTCCATATGAAATTGTTCTTAAGGGGGAGTATTGGGAGGATATCCACCAGGATATGCTTGCCCATATTGCGTATTACTTCCAAACCGATTCCCAAAACAAACAGGAAAGCACCTACACGGATCTTGCGACTGAATTGATTGACAAGTATTATGCGGAGGATATTTCCTTGCAAAGTATCGCAAGCCAAATCAGTGTTAATCCGTCGTATTTAAGCCGAGTGTTCAAGCAGGAACGAGGGGAGAACTTTATCACGTACTTGACCCGAGTTCGTATTGAACATGCTAAAGCGTATCTATTGAGCAGAGGAATGAAAGTGTATGAAATCGCAGAAAAGGTAGGTTACCATAATTACACGTACTTCAGTAAGATTTTCAAAAAATCGGAAGGTGTCACTCCTGAGGAATATCGAGAGTTACAGCGGGGATGAATGTAATCGGTGAATAGAGGTGCAGCATATGAAGCGTGTTCGGCCCTTTCAAATCAAGTACAAAATTATGGTGATCTGTATGACGGTCATTATCCTGCCGGTATTGGTGATGACGATTAATTCGTATTACTCCTCGGAACGGTTATTGGCACAGAACTATACAACGTTGCTAAACGATCTGGCCAAGCAGACGAATATTCGCATTGACGAGTTCCTTAAGGAGATTGAGAAAATTTCGCTCCTAGCCAGCAATGGCCTTAGTGACAATCTGTCTGCGACTCATGAAGGCAGTTTCCCAATCCAGGATTTCCTGCGAAAGGGTGACGAACAACATGAGATTGCCGCATACAATATTCTGATGAATTATATCATGATGAAAGATCGCGTATTTTCCATCTACCTCTACAATATGAACGGAGGGCAAGACCTTTTTGTCAGTCCACATCAACCCATTGATCCAAACTTCAAAGTAACGAATGAACTGTGGTTCAAAAAGTTCATGCATGAAAATGATCGAACCATTACGCTCACAACACGAATCGATGAGCAATTGGAGAATAAAATACTGGCCGTGTCCCACGCTCGCAAAATTCATGATGTATCTAGTGGAGAACTGCTTGGCGTGATCGTTGTCAGTATTGATATCAAATTCATCGAGATTGTCAATCGTAACTTGCAGGAAGGGTTACGCTCCAGATTCATGATCGTTGATGAGGATGACAAGATCGTATATAACGTGAACGAACGATTAATCGGGACATTGTTCAGGGACAATGTTCGTCCACCTGAATCATTAAATGTCGTGGTGACCAGTCCCCTTAGTCAGCAAAAATGGACAACTTACTTATATATGCCTTTGGATGAGCTGACTGCGGATGGCAAAATATTGGGCCGGAACCTGGTGACGCTCGCCATAGTCATTGTTCTTTTTGCTGCCGTCATATCCATATTTCTATCTCATGTGATCACTACTCCCATTAAAAAACTGCTACGAAATATCGCGCTAGTCGAGAAAGGTCAGTTTGAACAAGTCGAACCTATTGGCTCAAGAGACGAGATTGGACATTTATCCATTCGATTTAACAGAATGTCCCACGAGTTGAAGCGGTTGGTCGAGCGGGTGCAGCAGGAAGAGATCGAAAAAGCCAAGGCGGAGATGCGTGCGCTGCATGACCAGATCAAACCTCATTTTCTGTACAACACACTGGGATCGGTGAAATGGATCGCCTCGATGCAACAAGCTGACAAAATCGTGGACATGACCGATGCCCTAATCTCGATGCTCCGCTATGCAACCAAATCCGAGGGAACACTGGTCACGATTCGTGAGGAACTTGATAATATAACGAATTATGTAACGATCCAGAATGTCAGGTACTACGATTGTATTCAGATGAGATATGAGGTTGAGGATAAAGTGTTGCATTATCGGATGCCCAAAATGATCCTGCAGCCCATTGTAGAAAATGCAATTTTTCATGGTCTGGCCGAGCTGGAGGAAGACGGAATCATTACCATACGGATTCAACTGCTGGGGGATGAAGTTGTAATCGAAATTAGTGATAACGGTGTGGGTATGGATCATGATACCATGCAGAATCTAATGGAAGAAAAGTCTGGTGCAGGTTCAGGAACCCATGGGATTGGATTGCATAATGTGCAGCGGCGAATTCAACTTCATTTTGGAAGACCTTATGGAATACAGGTGGAGAGTAAAGTAGGTGAAGGTACCAAGTTCTCCATTCTGCTGCCTGCCATTTCAGAGTTCAGATAGAACAAAAGTGCTTGCAGTATGAACTGCAAGCACTTTTGGTTTACCCCTTGACGCTTCCTAACACCAAACCCTTGGTAAAGTATTTCTGTAGGAACGGATACACGAGTAAAATCGGAATGGCACCCAAGAACATCTGAGCGGCGCGTCCCGTTCTGGCGTTCATCATGGACAACAGCTGCGTGTAATCTGATCCTGATTTCAGCATAATTTGTTCAAAGCTCTGCAACAGGGTCTGAAGGTAGCTTTGTAATGGATAATTGGCTGGATTGTTCATATAGATAATGCCATCGAACCATGAATTCCAGTGGGCGACAATACTGAACAAACCAACGGTTGCAAGAGCTGGCTTGAGGAGCGGGAGGAGTATACGAAGCAATACCTGTACAGGCCCAGCACCATCGATAATGGCTGATTCCTCAATCTCCTCGGGCAACCCCCTAATGAAATTCATGAGGATAATCATGCTGAATACGGGGAGAGCCCCAGGCAGGATCAGAGACCATATGGAATCGATCAGCCCCATTTTGACAACAACGAGATAGGTTGGAATTAGTCCTCCACTGAATAACATGGTTACGATAAAAAATCCCATATAGATATTGCGCCCCATCAATTTTTGTTTAGACTTGGAAAGGGGGTAAGCCGTGAGTACAATCAAAACCAGGTTCACCAACGTTCCGAGAACGGTTCGTTGAATGGCAACCCAGAGAGATGAAAAAAATGACCCGCCAGTTAATGCGAATTCATATGCAGTTGTCGTGAATTCGACAGGCCAGAACGTAACATTCCCCGCAGATACAGCTGAACTGCTACTGAATGAAACCGCCAACAGGTTGATAAACGGGAGAATACAGAGTAGAGAGATTAGTAGCAATATGAAGTAGTTAAAGATAAGAAACACACGTCTGCTTATACTTTTATCATGGATCATAGTATCCGTTCCTCCTTCTTAGAAGATGCGATAACCAGCCACCCTGTAGGCAAGGATGTACGATACGGCAACCAGAACACTGGAAATGATGGATTTGAACAATCCTACGGCGGTACCAATCGAATACTGTGCCTGCTGAATTCCCAGACGGTATACATAGGTGTCAATAATATCACCGGTCTGATAGACGACAGGAGAGTAGAGATTATAGATTTGGTCAAAGCCAGCATTGAGTACATTTCCAAGTGACAACACGGTCATTAAAACAATCGTTGGCATGAGGAGCGGCAACGTGATATAGATGGTCTGCTTCCAGCGTTTGGCTCCGTCAATCACCGCGGCCTCGTAAAGTCCCGGATCAATACTGGTCAGTGCCGCCAAATAAACAACCGTGCCAAACCCGAAACCTTTCCATATGTCACTCACGATCATCGTCCAAGGAAAAATGGAGGGTGTGCCAAGAAAGGAGATCGGTGCAATCCCGAATACGCCAAGAAACGTATTGATAATGCCATCGGAGCTCAGGATATCCAGCATGATGCCGGCCATAATGACCCAAGAGAGGAAGTTCGGAATGTAGACCAGTGTTTGGAATGTACGTTTGATTCCACTGTGAAGTACTTCGTTGAGCAATAATGCAAAAATGACGGGCACGATTATACCGCCTATAATCTTGAAGACAGACATGTACAATGTATTCCAGATCGTTCTGACAAAGTTCGGCTGATTAAAGATATGCGCAAAATTATCCCATCCTACCCATGGCGAATTAAAACCGAGGCCCGGATTATACTTCTGAAATGCGATAATAAGTCCGTAGAATGGGATATAACTAAAGATAAAGACCAGGACCAGGCTTGGGATCAACATGAGGTGGTAAGCTCGCTGTTGCTTCCATTTTCTCAGCAATTGTATTCCTCCGTTCTTGGCGCGATAAATTTGTAACCGCTACCAAGAAGGGGCGAGAACATTCCCGTCCCTTCCTGGCAACAGACTTATTATTTTCCGTATGCCTCATTGACGGCCCGGGTTGCATCATCGCCGCCGGCTGCTCGCCAGTTCTGGACAATCACATCGAAATAATCGATACTTTCGCTACCCATAATGATCTTGGTGAAGCCCTCCGTCAGGATATCATCCAAGGTTGTTCCATAGCTGGACAGGATCTCTGGTGTAACACCCCATAAGGCTGTCTTCGTATAGTTTTCGCTGTCGAGTACTTTTTTGGCAAGACCATACGCATTTTTGGGAGCCCCTTGTTGCAAATAATCACCGACTGCTCCTGGGGTTGCGTTCTCCATGAATTCAACACTGTTATTATATTTTTGCCACATACCCGAAGTCGTAAGTCCACTGGTATCTTTGGATTCAAGGGCAGCTGACACCGCCTCAAATTGCTCGTAATCCGAATTCGGATTCAGTACACGGAACGCACCGACAACATGGGCAATATCGTTATCCAGCAAAGCGGATAGTGTTTCTGTAGATTCCTTGCCATTGCCTTCATCCACGATATAGGCATAGTCGTTCAAAATCTCGATCACTTTCTCGGGGTTCTTGAATCCCTTCTTCATGACAATATAATTGTTGTTAGCGAAAAAGATGGATTGTTTGGCTTCCTTCCCATCAACGGTAGGAATGATATAAGGATAGAAGATCGCGTCCTTGCCCAAGTTGGATACCGTATCGACCCCCGGATTATAACCCCACCATTGGTAATAAGGCTGCATTCCCACTTTGCCGGCAACAATGTCCGCGTTCATCGCGTTGAAGTCTTTGATTGCAAATTCGGGATCAATGATGCCTCGCTTGTACCATTCCGACCACTCAGCCAGTGCATTCTTCATCTCAGGCTGTACGGAGCCATACACGAGTTGTCCACTGTTATCCTCCATCCACATATCCGGATGCGCATTCCATGCGATAGCGAGCAGGTTGAGGTAATCCAACGATTGGTCTACTGCTATGCCATAACCCCCGTGCTTTTCCATGAATTTCAGTGCGATATTTTTAATGTCTTCCACCGATTTCGGGTCCTGGAGCTTTAATTCTTCTTTCCAGTCGTTCCGAATCCAGATGAAGTCTGGTTGTTCAATTAATCCCCAGTGCATCTGCGGTATGCCGTACAGCTTGCCGTCTTTCTTTCCGGACTCGTAACTGTCTGCATCCGCTTCCATATAACCTTTGAGACGATCCGAAGCGTGTTGATCAAAGACCTCGGAGAGGTCCATGACCATATCGGCTTCGACCAACTGCCTTAGTTGCGAGGGGTTAACCCTGAAGACGTCAGGAAGATCGTTCGATGCGATTGCCAAATTTAATTTGGTATCATACTCATCGCTGACCCAGTCTGTTTTCACATTGATATTAAATTTCTCTTTGTAGCGTTTAATCCACACATTGTTGGTGATGTCGTCGCCCTTTGGATATTTTGCAGAAGAGTATTCAGATGTTACGGTGTGAATGGTTGTTGTTCCAGCCTCGGTGGTATCCGGGTCCGTTGTTGAACCTTTATCAGCACCACTTCCATTACTACAGGCTGCGAGTAATAAGGTTGACATGCATACAGACAAGACTAAAGCTTTTGTTTTCCTGTTCATTTCTTTTCCCCCTTATCAGTCATATTTCAATAACGCCTTCATGAAAATATTCTAAACGAGAAAGGGGGAACGTGATATAAAGGTTATTGACGAGAACCCGTATGTTTTTTACTTTTGAGTCGTAGCGAAGAAAAGATTAATGAGCTTTGTGCACTTTTTTTACTTTATACTCCTTCTTTTTTTACTCATGTCTCCAAAAATTGTTTTAGATGACGATCGATAACGAGTGAATCTACTTCGTTAGCTCCGATCCCAAAGCAGTGCCCCCACTTGGACTCTATAGGTTGATACACAGCGTTTGGCATATGTTGAACATCATACGCACTGTCTTCTGGCGTGAAGAACAAGTCACTTGATCCTGGCATAACGAGTGCAGGAGAGGTGATCTTGCTTAACGCCTGTTCGAAGTTGCCGTCATCTACGGGATTATCGCTAATGTCTCCATATATTCCTGTCCGCAGCATGGTAATCAAGTCGTTAGCATCGAAGGAAAGAAACACTTGATCCCAGTAATCTTCTACATAAGATTTCAAGGAGTCGTAACCCTCAGATTGATACAATTTCTCCAAATAATATGCCTGCGAAAACCCCCATGGAGCATAAACTCTTCCCATCGCTGCGAGACCGGCAACCGGAGGGCGCTCATATCTACCATTTCTAAAATTGGAATCTGCCTGTAACGCCGCGATCATGGATTCGAACACCAGCTGTGTATGGGGTCTGCTCTTTGCTATTCCACCAAAGGGGGCAATTCGTTCGACCATCTCCGGATAACTCGTTCCCCATTGATATACCTGCATGGCTCCCAGAGACCAGCCCACAACAAGTTTGATCTTGGTGATACCGAATTTCTCAGTGAGTAGTTGATGTTGGGCACGCACATTGTCATACATGGAGATGAGAGGAAAGTTCTCCTTATCCAATGGGGCAGGGGTATTGCTCGGAGAGGACGATAATCCGTTACCCAACATATTAGGTACAATGATAAAATACCGGCTGGGGTCCAGCGCCTTGTCCGTTCCAATTAACCATTCATTATCTGTGTGAAGTCCAGCAAACCATGTTGGAACAACAATAACATTGTCTTTTGCCGGATTTAAGTTTCCATAGGTCTTGTAAGCTATAAAAGCTTCAGGGAGGTGTTGCCCCGATTGAAGTAATGTATCACCAAGGTTATATGTTTCATAATCGTTCATGGATTGATTCTCCTTTAAAATAGAGTCATAACTTGATTTCACTCTACAATACGTCTATCATCAATTCAACGAAAGGTTATTGAATATATCATTCATTTATTTTGAACATAGGAGGTGATTGATTCATGGAAATACGTCAGTTAAAAACCTTTTGGACACTTGCATCAACCTGCAGCTTTAGTCAAACTGCTGAATTATTGAGCTATGTACCGTCTACCATAACCATGCAGATCAAATCGCTGGAAGAAGAGCTCGGTGTGAAATTGCTGGATCGATTAGGCAAAAAGGTTGTGTTAACGGATGCTGGGCAACAGTTTTTACCATATGCCACTAAGATTTTAAATGATGTAGAGGAAGCGAAATGCATATCTAGTCAACATGGGGAATTGGCAGGAACGGTTGTTATTGGAGCAGACGAAGTGCTCTGTGCTTATCTTCTTCCAGCCTTGTTCAAACGTTTCCGAGCAGACCATCCTGGTGTGCGGTTATTGTTCCGCCCGTTGTCTGGGCAAGAGCTTAAATCGAGTCTGAGAGAAGGGCATGCCGATGTCGTTTTTGTATTGGATGAGCCGGTTGGTTCCAAAGACCTGCATTCTGAATTTTTGAAAAGTGAGACCTTTCAAATGGTGGTTTCTCCCGATCATATGTTAGCATCACGTTCCGCGTTGGTTATTGATGACTTCCACAAACAGCATTTTTTATTGACCGAAAAAAACTGTTCGTATCGCACTTATTTTGACCAATCTCTATTGAAAAAAGGTGCGGATGCGCTGACAGAGCTTGAGTTCCATAGTGTAGAAGCCATTAAACAATGCGTTCTGGCTGGTCTAGGGATTGCGCTGTTGCCCGAAATGGCTTTAAAGAAAGAGTTGAGCGAAGGGGAAGTGGTTGCTCTGCCGTGGGATTTATCAGATGTATCCTTTTCTGCACAAATGTTATGGCATCGGGAGAAGTGGATATCCCCATCCATGGCTGCTTTCATTCAGACCGCAAAGAGTGAGTTGGGTTGATTGTTCAGAATTTGTTTAGATGTATGTGTTAAAATATTGTTCACAGATAAATATGGGGGATTAGCAATGGAGAGAAAGATTAGAAATTCTGCAAAAGCATTGATTATCAAGGATGGGAGAATGCTGGCGATTAGGCAGGAAGATAATGATGAAGTGATCTACATCCTGCCTGGTGGGAGCCAGAATGCAGGTGAAACGCTGACCGATGCTGTGAAGCGTGAAGTTGGGGAAGAAATCGGAGTTGATGTAGAACCGTTATCACTGGAATTTGTCATTGAAGGTGTATACGGGGAAGCTCTTCATCGTGTAGATTTTGTTTTTTGGTGTGAGTACATAGGTTTAATGGAGCAGGACAATTCTATTCTGTTAATGGACGATAACCAGATAGAATATGAATGGCTCGAAATTAATAAGTTGAACCAACTGCCATTATTTCCTTCGAAATTGCGAAAGCAGATTGTCAGGTTAGTTGAGGGAGAAAAAACGGTTATGTACTTAGGAAACGAGGAAGATGACGACCTGAGTAGTTAGATGTGCACACGATGAGTTATTCGTCAACAAATGGAAGTCTTGTATGTATAAAGCAAAGGCTATTTCAAAGGACGTAATGGTCCACTGAAATAGCCTTTTTCCCGTTGAACAGAGTGTACAGAGCGATTAGAAAATGAACATCCAGACGAAGCGGTTACATAAGCCAGGAGTTATATATCTTGTAACTTCATACCTGCTGTCATATTTTTCTGACCCCACATGACCACGGATTCAATTAAAGGAACCAATTCCTTGCCCGATTCGGTGAGCGAATACTCCACTCTCGGTGGAACCTCGTTATATTGCTCCCGATGCACGATGCCGGAATGAATCAAATCCTTCAAACAGTTTGTTAGCATCGTTCCGGTAATGCCAGGCAGTCTTCTTTTTAATTCATTGTAACGTATGCAGTCATTCTCACTAAGGATTGCCAGGATCGGAAGATTCCACTTGCCTCCAATGACTTGAAATGCATAAGTCGCTGGACATAACTGATCGAAATTAAACTCATATTTCACTTGATACCCTCCAATAGTATACTTTTTGATACTAAGTCAGAAAAAGAATCGTACTTGTTCAGAAGATTGTAGACATTATAATCAAACTAATACAAGAAAATCAATGCATATGACAAGATAAAGGCGGGATATACGTGAATAACGAATCTATGATGTGTGATCTGGAAACCGGCGTATGTGGTGTGAGCGAGGAAGAGACGATGCAAAAAATCAATCTGAATCACGTTGAGAAAAAGATAACTCTTTATTACGCAACAGATCCAATTTGCTCTCACTGCTGGGCACTTGAGCCTGTGCTTCAACGGTTTGTTGATGAATACGGTCATTATTTTACAATGCAAATCAAAATGGGTGGGTTACTGGCTAACTGGAATGGTTTCTCGGATGGTGCTAACGGGATTCAGAAGCCTTCGGACGTTGCAGGGCATTGGAAGGAAGTGGGTGAGCATTCACGCATGCCCATCGACGGTTCCTTATGGCACGGTAATCCAATACTTTCTTCCTATCCGCCTTCTCGCGTATTTAAGGTCATTCAGAGTACACATCCTGGTAAAGAACATGAATTTTTAAGACGTGCGCGTGAAGCCGTGTTTGCATTTAATCGAAATATTGGGGAAGATGATGTGCTGACGGATATCGTCAATCAACTGGGCTTGAATGGAAAAGAAGTGGTTGAGGCGGCTGCACAGCAATCTGCACAAGAGTTACTGGAGGAAGACTTTGAGCGTGTCGCCAGTTTGGCAGTTAGAGGTTTCCCATCCATTATCATTGTGAATGAAGAGAACGAAGGTATGAAAATTGTCGGAGCGCGTTCTCTTGAAACCTATGTGCAAGCACTTCAGCAAGTACTGGGAGTTGATCTGCAACCCAAACAGATTACCCCGTTGGAGCAGAAAATCAATGAGGGACACCTTCTTTTTTCTAAAGAAATAGAAGTCATGTACGATATCGAAAAGAGTGATGTTGCATCCTATGTGACATCTGAATTGGCTGAAAACACATATCGTATGGGTCATATTTTGAATGAGATGTATATTGAGCATATCTGAGCAGAAAAATACAAGAATAGAATTAACACATTTTTACCGAAGGATTATTGTCAATATTAATATGAGCCTCAATCTTGAGTACACGCACTCATTAATCTAACGGGCAGGTCACATATGTGGCTTGCCCGTTTTGTGTATCATTGAGTAATAAATAAGTTTAAACTAAACTTACTTTTGACCTATACCTGAGTTAATACTAATAAGCACATCATAAGCTATAGGAGGACTTGATCACGAGACTTCAAACCATTCAAGTAAGGAGTGTTGGGCATCAGATGAGGAAAATGATTCAGTTTCCGATGGTGTGGATGTTTGCAGGAGTATTTATTTTGGTAGTGTTTGGCTCAATGTTTAGCAGGATATTTATTGGTTCAAATGGCTTCATATCTATTGTGCTGGCCCTGGCTGGAGGTGTTCTTTCCATCACTATATACTGGCTTATCATGAGATTTCTGGCAGGTCAGCACAACGTTGAAGAGATACATATAAAAAGGGCAGGAACCGAGACCATTTTTGGTACGTTTATTGGAATGATTTTTATTGGGGTTTCTGTCGGTGTCATTGTTTTGCTTGGGGGATATACGTTCACATGGTCTAGTCAACATTCCATCACGCCCATATTCGCTTTGGCGATTAGTGCCGCTATTGTAGAAGAGTTGGTGTTCCGTGGTTTGTTCCTGCAAGCGATGGAAAGACTGATCGGAAGCTGGCTCGCGTTGGCCGTAACATCGCTCTTTTTTGGTTTAGCCCATCTCGCTAACCCTGGAGCCACTATCTGGAGCTCTATCGCGATTTTCATAGAAGCAGGTGTGTTACTGGGGGCAGGCTTCCTGTGGCGGCGAAACCTGTGGTTTGTCATGGGACTCCATTTTGCCTGGAATGCGTTTGAGGGCATGTTAGGTATACCCGTTTCGGGCATGGCCTTGGACGGTTTATTTGAAGTTCAAATGACAGGTTCAAGACTTCTGACTGGAGGAAGCTTCGGGCTTGAAGCCTCCATTGTACCGATGATCGTCAGTTTACTGATTGCAATCCCTATGCTGATTAACGCTTACAGGAACGGCAATATGATAAGCAAGGAGAGAAAATCAACTAATCACTTCATCCCCCCAATTAGATGATTAACATTCATTGTAATATTTGTGGAGAAACGAACTGGACTCAAAACAAAGCGAAGTCTGCACCGGCTAAATTACATGGGACTGAATTAAATGAAATGATGAGAGAACGAGGAATATGCGGAGGTTGAGGTAGGAGATGGCAAAGGTTACAGCGGGTCATTTTTCAATTTCGACACACGGATGTACTATTCGCACAGGCAAGTCGTCCACCCATTGCGTAGACTGAAGTAGATCAAGTCAAGTGAGGTGAATTCCATGGCGAAGACCAATGAAATACACGTCAAGGCAAACCGGCTTAAGGATCGTCCAGTCTGCGTGACTCTTCGTAACGGTGAAACGTACGTCGGGTACATCTCTGGCGTTAACGGCGAAGGCGTAGTGCTTACCGGGGGCGGAAAGCTTATTCAGGCCGCAATCACAGCACCTTCTTCTGAAGGCAGTGCTCGCAAATCAAAACCTAAAGCAGGGGCTACGAGAAAAACAGTCTCCTCTCGAAACCGTAAACCCGCCAACAGTACTCGAAACTCGCAGGTACGATCCCGGTCGAAGTCTCGTTCAGCTTCCCGGCAAGCTCAGGTATCATCTTTCATGCCTATGCTAGGCTCATTGTTAGGTGGCTTTGGCGGACTTGGCGGTGCAGGCTCAATTGGAGGTATGTTAGGCGGGGGGATGCGGTTGTTTGGCATGATCCAGCGGTTTACACCTGTGGTCAAAATGGGGTATGGCATGATTAAGCAGATTCAGCCATTTATGGGCGCCGTTCAAGGGTTGATGACTCCACCAAGCCAAGCAGCTACGGGTGAAGCAGCCGAATCGGAAGAGAACGAGAACTAATCAAATGCTCATACCAGAAAGCAAAATGAAAGCTGCTTCCCGTGCTTAATGGAAGCAGCTTATTTGCACCCCGTTGTAAGCCAAAATGCTGTTCTTGAAAAGAATTTTCCCTTGGCAGCAAGTGCTAACGAACCTACCACATCTTATTAGGCTGATATTCAAGAAATAAAAAGTTTAACGAACCTCAGTAAAGCTATTGCTCTATAAAATGGCTTCTTATCCTGAAATAGTAGTACGTTTGCCGAAATAACCTCTTTGTAATTCGTTACACGTCAAAGCTGCGCAAAAGGAAGCGAATAACATGTGTGAGATTTCTTAGATCATTTACAGCGATTCGCGCAAAGCAAGTTTCCTTGTAACAGTGAACGCGAACAAGAGGCCTTCCCAGTCATCGGTATGACTCATGGGAAGGCCCCTCACTACACTGATCTTGCGCATTGAAACACGCATGGTATTTGGGCTATTTTAACGAAAAAGGTAGTTCAGCTAACTAACTCCAATTAAGCTTGTTTGGTTTTCAGACGAATCACGTTCCAAGACGCTTTGTTCAGCACAGCTTGAACTTTACCTTGATCCACGGTTGTGTGTCCGCCATTGTGTGGAAGGACGTTGCGTGGATTTTCTTTGGTATTCGTAGCCTTCAGGTCGTTGTTTTCCAGTACGATGTGCTCTACAAATGTGGTTTCTCCGAAAGAACGCAGATCCACATTCAATTCCAATTGCTCATCCAGATGTCTGTTCACCGCAAAGATTGTGATCGTACCGTTCTCTTCATCGTGCACACTGATCGCTTCGAGATAAGGCACATCCGTAAAGTCTTTGGAATCGTATTTAGGTGAAGTTGTGATGGAACGCAGAACCGTTCCGCGCCCAAAGTTGGATGCGTGCAGGAACGGGAAGTATGTTGTCTGGAACCAGATTGCTCCGTTATTTTCCGTCATGATTGGTGCGATAGTATTAATCAACTGGGCGAGGCAAGCCATTTTAACACGGTCAGCATGTTTGAGAATGGTGATCAGATAACATCCCACTGCCAGTGCATCTTCATGTGTATACACATCTTCAAACTCTGGTGGGGCAATCTGCCAACGTTCTTCCATACGGCTTGTGCCAATGGATTTCCACACATTCCACTCATCCAGGGACAACATCAATTTCTTTTTGCTGCGTTTCTTGGCTTGTACAAAATCACAGATCGAAGCCACACTATCAATAAATTGATCCAGATCCAGCGAAGTTGCCAGGAAGTCATACGTGTTGTCTTTGTTGTTATTGTAGTACTGATGGAGGGACAAGTAGTCCACATTTTCATAGGTAAGATCAAGCACGGTTGCTTCCCAATCTGCAAATGTCTTCATGTCACGGCTGGAGCTGCCACATGCAACAAGTTCAATCTCTGGGTCAACCCACTTCATCGCTTTGGCTGTCTCATTGGCAATACGGCCATATTCATATGCAGTCATTGCACCAATCTGCCAAGGGCCGTCCATTTCGTTGCCGAGGCACCATGTTTTGAATTTATGCGGGTCCTTGTAACCGTGAGAGATACGCAGATCACTCCAGTATGTGCCAGATGGATGGTTGCAGTATTCGACCAGGTTTCTGGCCGCATCAATGCCGCGAGTACCCAGATTTACAGCCATCATTACTTCCGTACCTACCAACTTGGCCCAATCTGCAAATTCATTCGTGCCCACAGCATTGGTTTCGATCGTCCACCATGCCAGTTCAAGTCTGCGTTTACGCTCCGCTACCGGACCGACGCCGTCTTCCCAATTGTAACCGGATACGAAATTGCCACCCGGGTAACGAACGATGGGTACGTTCAGCGCTTTGATCGCTTCAATGGCGTCCTGACGGAAACCTTGAGCATCCGCAGTAGGATGACCTGGATCATAAATACCGCCATATACAGCCCGGCCCAAATGTTCTACAAATGAACCGTATACACGTGGGTCTACTTCAGCAATCTGAAAATCTTTATCAATAAGCATCTTGGATGTAAGCATGGGAAAACCTCCATAGAATTAATTTTAGGTGCATAAGAAACTTTATTTCACGATGAGTTCGCATAAAAGCAAAATCAACTCATTGATTTGTTATCTAATGTGTATCATAATGCTATTAGATTGAGCAAGTTCATTTTACAGGATTCGCTAAATAACGAATCCTAAATTGCTGATCTATTAGATTTTTATAGAGATAAGGAAGTGAAGTTCATGATGCTTGGCACGGATGCCTCATCCTTGATTATATATGAAGCGCTCGCCAGCGAGGCCCGTTTAAATATCGTTCGTTTATTATTGCAAAACAGGGAAATGCATATCAATGCGCTTGCGAAAGAGCTGTATCTGAGCAAAGCCATCGTTAGTACACATGTGAGCAAATTGCAGAAAGCAGGCATCGTAGGCAGCCGCATGAAGCGTGAGAACGGTGGAACGTATAAATATTGCTTTATTGTGCAAGAATTCATGACAATCAATCTCTCTCCTGAACCCGTTGATGCTCCGTACCATGAAGTCTCTATTCCGGTTGGTCAGTATACGGATTACGAAGCTTGGCCTACCTGTGGCATTGCAACTCCAACGCAAATGATCGGACAATATGACACACCAGCCTGCTTCATGGACCCGGATCGGGTCAACGCGGGTATTCTTTGGTTCGCACAAGGCTTTCTGGAATATAAGATCCCGAATTATCTGAATACTGAACAGCATCTCCAGGAAATTGAAATTTCACTCGAAATAAGTTCGGAAGCACCCCAAGTCAATGAAAACTGGCCTTCCGACATTCGTTTTTCCCTGAATGGCACACATCTGGGAACATGGACAAGCCCAGGGGACTTTGGCGATCGGAAAGGCAAACATACACCGCTATGGTGGAAATTGGACGTCAATCAGTATGGTGTACTCAAGGTGCTGCGTATTAACGGAGAAGGCACGTTTATAGATGGCCAGCGCATCTCGGATTTGCGTATCCATGATCTGAGACTGGATTCTTCCACGTACTGGACATTTGGATTAAGACCGGAAGAAGGGGTACCTGGTCGAGGCGGACTTACGCTGTTTGGGAAAGGGTTCGGTAACTACGATCAGGACATTTTGATTCGGTACTATTACGAGGCAGGGGAATCTACATCTCCTGATGTATAAGATGCTGTCTTTTATGTCATTTTAATAAGACAATAATCACTTAAACGAAGTGTATGAAAAATCCTTTGTACTGATATTGACAACGATTACATCGGTGGTGTAAGATACAGCTAAATAAGGAGTGTCACTGATTCGATCAGGCACCACCACAGTCTGGATTCACAAGTTTTTTGACTTGTGTTCGGGACCATGGTGGTGCTTTTTGCATATTGGGGGTGAGAACATCATGAGGTTCAAAAAATCGTTAAACAATAACATCGCCCTGGCGGAAGACACAGAAGGCTGCGAAGTCATTGTCATCGGAACGGGTGTTGGATTCAAAAAAGTGAAAGGGCAGCCGATTGAGCAGAGCCAGATCCAGAAAATGTTCAGGATCGGCTCGAATGACAAATATCAGCGAGTCGAGCAATTTCTCAGCGATATCCCTCTGCAAGTCATCGACATTACGGATCAGATTATTGAAGAAGGCAAAACGCTGATCGGAAAAAAGCTGAATGACTCGATCCTGTTAACTCTTGCAGATCATATTCATTTTGCACTGGATCGTTTCAAAAAAGGCGTGGATGTGCAAAATCCGCTTCACTGGGACATTCGCCATCTATATCCTGCCGAATACAGCGCCGGAGAATGGGCAGTTCAAAAAATCAATGAAACTTTTCTGGTCTCACTGCCATCTGGTGAATCAAGCTCTATTGCCCTTCATTTCGTGAACTCACAATTCGACTCGGGCAGTATGAACCAAACAATTAAAATTACACAGATGATTAACGACATTATAGGGATCATGACGGAACATTTTGGGATGGTACTGAATCAGGATTCTGCGGATTTCTCCAGATTTATCACCCATCTGAGATACTTCATTGTTCGTCAGTTGAACCGCGAAGTACTCTCGTTTAAAGATCAGCAATTTCTATATGATGTATTGTCTGAGCGATACCCGTCCAGCTTCCAATGCGCACTTAAAATAAAGGAGGCGATGGAGAGGCAACGCGGATTCGTGATTACTCCCGATGAGATGGTATATCTCATGATACACATCGAGAGAGTGACATCCCGTACCGATAAGGATTAATCTCAATACAAACTGTTTGAAGTTATACCATCATTAATATGAATTGAATATGGAGTGTTACTGATTCGATCAGGCACCACCAAATGTTTCCGACTCCGCATCTGCGGCGGGCCGGTATTACATTTGGTTTTTTTTTTTCGCCAAAAAAGGAGGAAGCATCATGAATCACCGAGAGTTGTCCAAAGAAATTATCCGATTAACAGGCGGACAGGAAAATATTACGCAAGCTTGGCATTGTATCACACGACTTCGCTTCAATGTTCGAGAACAAAACAAAGTTCAATTGGAACAGATCAAAGCACTCGATGGCGTGCTTGGTGCACAGTTCCAGAATGATCAGTTCCAAGTGGTAATTGGCAACCAGGTCGCAGCCGTATATGAGCAGATCGAGGATCAGATGAAGCAAAGTGGTGTATCGAAACCTGAAACAGACGCGCCACGCTCTAAAGGGATTAATGCTGTTTTGGATACAATTTCCGGTATTTTCACTCCGATTCTGCCTGCCATCGTAGGTACCGGGATGTTAAAGGGGATTCTGGCACTGCTCGTTACACTTGGAGTGATACAGGAGACAAGCGGTGAGTATCAAGTTCTTTCTTCAATCGCAAATGCTGCCTTTTATTTTTTACCTTTTCTGCTTGCTGTCTCGTCTGCTCGCAAGTTCAAAGTCAATGAATATATTGCCTTGACCCTCGCAGGTACGTTATTGTATCCAACCATCCTGAATGCATATCTGGCAAATCAGCTGGAGCCGATACGGTTTCTATCACTGCCCGTGTCCATTGTGAATTATACCCAGTCTGTCATTCCAATCATTCTGGGTGTGTGGCTTCTGAGTTACGTTCATCGCTGGGTCGATCGTTTTATTCCTGGTCCTGTCAAAGTCATCTTTACCTCGATGATTGTGCTCGTCATCACGGTGCCGATTCTATTAATTGCGATTGGTCCCCTAGGGAATTACATGGGCATCTATCTGGAAATGGGTACTTCCTGGCTCTTTGCCCATTCAGGTCCGTTAACCGGCATTATTCTCGGCGGCCTCATGCCTCTGATTGTTATGACAGGTATGCATTATGCGTTCTTCCCAGGCACATTGCAGAATCTGAGCAAACTCGGATATGACGTGCTTTTGCTACCGATTAACCTGATAACCAATATGAGTCAGGCTGGTGCAGTCACGGCTGTTTTCCTCAAGACCAAAGATAAAAAAATGAAATCCATTGCCTTATCCAGTGGCATATCCGCCTTGCTTGGCATTACTGAACCCGCACTGTATGGTGTCACCTTGAAGCTGAAAAAACCGTTTTACGCTTCACTCATTGGTGGAGCAGCAGGGGGTGGCTTTATTACCGCAGTGGGTCTGAAATGCTTCGGTTTTGCTGTACCAGGATTGCTTTCACTTCCGTTATATATTGGCCCGAATGGTGGCATGTCTAATTTCTGGTATGCATTAATCGGAATTGGCATCAGCTTTAGTGTTTCCTTCGTATTGACTTTGCTGCTCAAGTGGGAAGAGCCAACTACACGCAATTCCGCCATGTCCGACTCAGCACAAACATTAACCGAAGAGGAACTGAATACAACTACTGCCTTTTCTCAAGAAACGGTGACACCTGTCACAGTACATTCCATGGAGGATAAGAAAGGGGAGGTTTTCAGCCCGCTCACTGGTGAATTGGTGCCGCTTGCAGAGCTTCCAGATCAAACGTTTGCTGAGGAAATGACCGGGAAAGGTATTGCCATTCGTCCGCAGGATGGACGTGTAACAGCTCCTTTTGATGGAACCGTCACGTTGGTTGCCAAAAGTAAACATGCGATTATGCTGACCTCATCCAGTGGAATTGACATTCTCATTCATGTTGGACTAAACAGTGTATCGCTCAAAGGGAAATTTTTTGACGTGAAGGTTGTTGCCGGACAAGAAGTGAAGAAGGGTGATTTACTTCTGGAATTTGATATGGATGGCATTCAGGGTGCGGGTATTGACCTTGTGACACCAGTCATCGTAACCAATACGCCGGATTACCTCGATGTAGTACCTGTTCAGGTGAAGGGGGTGATTCCAATGAATGAATTGCTTCTTCTCACCGTTCGTTAACAGCTTCATGAATACCATATACAAAAAAAGGAGAGAAACAACATGACAAAAACAATTAAACACTCATTTCCTAAAGGATTTTTATGGGGCGGAGCTACCGCGGCCAATCAGCTGGAAGGTGCATTTGACGCAGACGGCAAAGGACTCTCTACCTCAGACATGGCTCCATTCGTTCCTCATGAGGAGCGCAATGGCAAGGATTTCACCTTCGACGTCGATTCTGTTCAATTGGAAGAATATCTGAGTGGTAACACCAACGTATATTTCCCGAAACGTAACGGTGTGGACTTCTACCATCGCTACAAAGAAGACATTGCCTTGTTTGCGGAGATGGGCTTCAAAGTGTTTCGTCTTTCGATCGCCTGGACACGGATCTTCCCGACAGGAGAAGAAGCCGTTCCCAATGAAGCGGGTCTTACCTTCTATGATAATGTGCTTGACGAACTCTTGAAATACGGCATTGAGCCGCTCGTAACGATCTCTCACTACGAGATGCCCGTAGAGTTAACCCGCAAATACAATGGCTGGGAAAGCCGCGAGATGATCGATCTGTATTTGAAATTTGCCAATACGCTGTTTGACCGTTACAAAGACAAAGTGAAATACTGGATTACCTTCAATGAAATGAATATGATGCTGACAAGTCTGTATACTGGCGGCGGCATTCTGGAAGATAAAATTAAGGGTACACCTGAGCAGGTAGCCTATCAGGCAACTCACCATCAATTTGTAGCAAGCTCCCTCGCTGTCAAAAGTGGTAAAGAGAAGATGCCAAATGCTCAGATTGGCTGTATGATCTGCCGTCTGGAAACGTATGCTGCTTCCAGTAAACCGGAAGATGTGTTGCAGACGATGAAGGAAGACCAGATGAACCTGTTCTACCCAGAGGTACAGGCACGGGGCGAATACCCATCCTATATGCAAAGATATTTTGAGGAAAACGGCATTGAACTGGTTAAAGCTCCTGAGGACGATGCCATTATCCGGGATAATACCGTGGACTTTATTGCTTTCAGTTATTACATGACGTATATCGGAAAATATGACCCGAATGACAACAGCAACTCTGGTATGCTGGTAAGTCAGATTAAAAACCCTCATCTGAAAGCTACCGAATGGGGATGGCCTATCGATCCGATTGGTCTACGCGTCGCGCTGAACCGATTGTATGACCGTTACCGGATGCCGCTCTTCATCGTAGAGAACGGGCTGGGTGCTATCGACACACCGGAAGAGGACGGGGCAGTGCATGACCCTTATCGCATCAATTACTTGCGCAGCCACATTGAGCAGATGAAAGAAGCTGTCGCTGACGGCGTTGAATTGATGGGTTTCACTAGCTGGGGGCCTATCGATATCATTAGCTGCTCGACTTCTGAAATGGGCAAACGTTATGGTTTCATTTATGTCGATCAAGACAATGCCGGCAATGGTTCGCTTGAAAGAACTCGCAAGGATTCGTTCCACTGGTACAAACAAGTTATTGAAACAAACGGAGAAACGCTGTAATTATAAAAAATTTTACACGCCGCCCATGTGGGCGGTTTTTATTTTGCTCTAGTAAAATAAGGGATAATTATGTAAAATTGTTTTATTCAAACAAGAGGAGTGAATTCAATGTCTAACAAGGTGATTATGCTTTAGGTTCACAAAAGGATATTTGCGTTACAGGGATTCCTTTTGTGGACATTGCAGTGCGGGAAACCGTCCCAACAATGTTTACTGGAGGAGATCATAATTAACTTTAACGGGGCTGTTAACATTAGCAATACACATGTACTGTCGCTGGTATCCGAGCTGTTTCATCTGGAGGGTTACAACATTCAGCTTATTCCGCCTCATGAGGGTGGACGGAATGTCGTATACACTTGTGAGCAAGAGGGATGCGAATCGCTAATTCTCCGAGTGTCTTTTTTGCCTGACAGAAAGCGGGAAGACTATCTTGCCGAACTGGAGTATGTACGGTATTTATTTGAGAACGGTGCAAGTGTCTCGAATGTAGTCAACTCGAAAAAAGGTCTTCTGATGGAAGAGATCACTTATGATGAGCATACGTTTTTTATCTGTTTGTTTGTGAAGGCCAAGGGAAAATTGCTGGTAGAGAACCATTATCATTACCGGGAAGGCGTTCCGCTTACCGAATACTATTATAATTGCGGTAAAGTTCTGGGCAGAATGCATCAGCTATCCAAAAGTTATGTACCCGTTCATCGCAGGCATCATCTTTTGGACAAATATAATGCAGAGTATATCGAGAGGTTGGTTCCTGAATCTATTTCTCTGCTCAGAAGAAAAATGGTTGAACTTCTTCAAGCCGTACAAGAATTAGGTTTGAGCCAGGAGACATGGGGCATGATCCATTTCGATTATAATGACGGGAATTATTCTATCGATTTTGATACGGGACAAATCACGGTATATGATTTCGACAATTCCTGTTATGGCTGGTACATGTTTGACCTCGCAAGTCTGTGGATGAACGGAGTGGGCTGGGTTCAATTTGAACCTGAAGCGGACAAACGTAAACAGTTCATGGATGAGTACTTCCAAACCGCGCTCGCAGGATACACATCAGAAACCCGGGTTTCTGATGCCATGCTGGAGAAGCTGCCGTTATTTATTCAAGTCAGCCTTCTGGAGAATATTGTGGATCATTTTGAGTTGACGCAGCGCGAAGGGGAGGAGCCGGAAGAGGATGACGAGGTTCTGTTGTATCTCATTAAATGTTTGGAAGAGGATATACCGTACAAGGGATTATTCCATGAGATGTATTCCACTGAAGCTCCCTTTGAATATGAGGAACGCTGAAGGGTGCACATCCCGACCATGAATAATGAATGATTAACCAAAACGAAGAGGCAGCCGGTTTTACGGTTGTCTCCTTGTTTGTCCACAGGATGTTTGTCTACGGTATGTTATTCAAATTTGGAAGGAGGCACGTTGTAAAATTTTTTGAATGCTTTGGAGAACGTAAAGGGATCGGGATAACCCAGAAATCCGGCAATTTGCTGAATCGTATATTTTTTCTCGTACAGATAGTCTCTGGCCCGATTCATTTTGATCTGATTGATGTACTGCCCTGGTGTAATACCTAGAATTTTCTTGAACAACGAAATAAAGTATTTCTCAGAGACGCCTGCAATGTCTGCAAGCTCGTTAACTCGGATGGCACGATGCAGATTCGCATCCACATAGGGGAACACGTTCTGCAGAACTTCCAGGCTTCCTTCAATTTTCCTCGGTTTTTGGTCTTTCAGAAACTCACCGTGATACATACCTTGCCCGTGTAATTCCAAAATTTTGGCGATGACGAGAAGAAGAGAGGCTTTCAAGTAGAGTGGACTTCCGGGAGGGCCGCTAATCTGCTTGAATCTTTGATAGGACGAAGTGAACAGCGTTGATTCCTCTTGGATCAGGTTTCCAGATATAATGCCTGGTAGTTGAAACTCGCCTAGAATTCGCTTTTGCTCAGCGATGCTGAAATCAAAGTGTATGTATACGAATCGGCACAGCTCTCCGGTCGTGGAAGCAGTGTAGGGCATATCCGGATAAAAAAACACGACGTCGCCCGGGTGCGCTATATGTTCGATTCCATCGATGGTAATCTTGACAGAGCCTGCCGTAATGAACCACAGATCATAATCGGAGTGAGACTTGTGTTCCATCCAATCGCTGTCGTGCGTTTGTTCCAGATAAGAGCTCATGCGAAGTGTGACATACTCCGAAAGTTCGTTGATTATGCTCATATTTATAGTTCCTGCATTCATCTAGTCCAACCTAATCCTCTCTACTTTATGACATCCTATATTCTATTACTATTATAATAAAGGATTTATCTCTTGTTAACTATCGTACGATATGACATGTTTTGAAAACTATCACACATTCCGATTCCAGCCCACTCCCCTATAATGAACTTATATCGTTACGAGGAGGGGTTATGGTTGAAGGTTACAAGCACACAGCATCCAAAGGTAGTTGTTATTGGAGCAGGAAGCCTGTTTTTTGGTCGTCAGTCCATCTGGCAGATGGTTCACTCCCCATATTTGAATCAGGGAACGCTGGCTTTGGTGGATACGGACGAGGAACGTCTCTCGAAAATGGTAACACTGGCGGAGAAGGTCGCTCGGGAGAACAACGTGTCCTTAAAAATTGAGGGCTCGGTAGATCAAAGACAGGTGCTTCCGGGAGCCGACTTTGTTGTGCTCAGCTTTGCGGAAGAATCGGTGAAATATCGGGGCATCGACTGCCAGGTTTCTCTAAAGTACGGAATTCGCATGTGTTCTGGCGATACGATTGGCCCGGGCGGAATCTTTCGCGCGATGCGGGAACTGCCCGTTATTATGGAATGTGCCAAAGACATTGAGGAACTGTGTCCTGATGCGTGGGTGATCAATTATATTAACCCGTCTACCGTTCACGGCATTGCATTACATCGTTATGCACCGAAGCTTAAATCTTTTGCGCTGTGCGACAGTCATCATATGCCGCATAAAAAAGCCTATTATGCCGTACGAGCCGGGATCATTGGAGACAATAGCGAGTTCACCGAAGAGATCAATCAAAAATTCGATTTCCGTATTGCTGGCGTTAATCATTTCACTTGGCTGCTCAAAGCCGAGTATGAAGGTGAAAATGTGATGCCCACGATCGCAGAAGCCATGCGCAAACTGGCAGGTGATGAGAACAACGGCGGTGATCGTGGCGCAAAAGCTCTTTTTAACGATGCGATTACTTATGAACTGTATGATATTTTCGGAATCATTCCCACTTGTACGGCGCATACAAAGGAATACGTTCGGTATTGGCAGGGTCTCGGCAAAACTGCGGACACCATCCCGCCATTATCGATCTGGGAGACAGAGGACAGGTATGAGCGTCACGATGAAATGTGGCATCAGGTGGATGACTTTCTTGCCGGGAATATCCCGATTGCTGACTACATGAGCACCTTCGGACCGGATCACGCGACCGATATCATTGAAAATATGGTGGGGAACTTGGGCAAAAAATTCTTCATCAATACACTCAATCAAGGTGCAGTAACCAATATGAATCCCGATTCGTTCCTGGAACTACTGTGCGATGTAGATATGGACGGAGTGAAACCACTGCATGTAGGCGAGATGCCGCGTGGGATAAGAGGGATGCAGGAGCTTGTACTGGATACCCATGAGCTTACGGTCGAAGCTGTGCTGGAACAGAGCTACGAGAAACTGAGAAGGGCAATGCTCACCGACCCACTCGTGAATTCCATTAGTGATGCAGACAAAATCATCCACGAATTGTTGGAACTGGAGCGTGAGATGATTCCGGACGTTTGGTACGAGGATAGACTGCAATACAGCTAAGAGCAGATATAAAACAAAGACCACGTCGGTTCCTTCCAAGGGAATAACGCAGTCTTTGTTTTTTTGTCGTTTTTCATCTTTCATTTGTTAGGAGACTCTATTCCACTTTATACAAGACCGCATTGTCTGCATAGTACGAAGTAATAAAATCACGAAATGCAATAGCTGACGGAGATAACCATTTTTGTTTGACCCAGGATAGGCTAATTGGATATATCGCTGAATCATCAGCAATTTTTACATAACTTAACCCGAGTGTTCGACATACGGATATAGGAAGTAATGCAACACCCTGATCCAACCTGATAATTTCGAGCAGGGTATGGGAATCCACTTCAAATGCAAGATTAGGCAGGAAACCTGCCTTTTCACAGAGCATGGTGGTAAACCGGCTGTACTCCTTATTATCTGCAAGAGAAATAAAGGGCTCATCTGCAACAACACCTAATGAGATATTTGTTTCTCCGCCGTATGGATGATTCGTTGGCACAACCAGAACAATATCCTCTTCGACAAGGACAACACTCTCAATCTCCTCATCCTGAATTGGATGCCCCGTAATGCCCAGATGTATATCCCCTTTCTTCAAACCTGTAATAATTTCACTGCGTGTCCCAATGCCTTGATGAAGCTTGGTTTCGGGGGAACCGTTGATGTAGTCACTTATGAGGCCCGTGAGAAATCGGGTATTCGTAATGGAGATCCGGATTGTATTGGATAGTTGCTGTTCCTCCGCTTTAATCTCCATCTCTGCATTTTCAATTTCGATAAAAATCCGGTTTACGTGCTTCAATAGAATCTCACCTGAGGAGTTCAATTGAATGTTACGTCCTCTTCTATGAAATAAGGGGGTACCCAGTTCATCCTCAAGTCGTTTGATCGTCAAGCTTAGGGAGGGCTGAGCAATATTCAATTGTGCAGCTGCCTTGGAGATATGTTCGGTGTAAGCGACGGTCTGAAAATATTTGAGCTGAAGCAACTCCATTCAGATACACTCCTTATTTATTCTGATAAATATATATAGTACTTATTATGTATTATATTAAATTTAAATATTGATGTAGAATTTTTTTATGAGATACAGTTCAAATTTTAAATACCAAAACTTAATTTAATGGATAAGGTAGGTGTCTTTGATGAAAATCGATGTGAATGACATAGCTAAAAATCTGAATACACCCCTAACGGCTCCGGCATACCCAATGCCACCGTACAAATTCGTGAATCGTGAATACTTGAATATTATTTACCGAACCGATGAAAAAGCGTTGCGGGCAGCCGTACCAGAACCTCTCGAAATTACTGAACCATTGGTTAAATTCGAAGTAATGTGGATGCCGGATGTTTCTGGATTGGGTGCCTATACTGAAGCTGGACAAGTTATCCCTGTGCAATTCAATGGGGAGGAAGGCGATTATGTGCATTCGATGTATGTAGACAATTTCCCCGCGATTGCAAGTGGTCGAGAACTCACCGCCTACCCGAAAAAGCTCGGTGCACCCAAGTTGTATACCGATTCAGATACACTTGTCGGCACACTTGATTATGGAACGTTACGTGTAGCCACGGCAACGATGGGCTATAAACATGTGGAGATGGACAAGGAGCTCGCCAAACGCGAAATATGCCGTCCTAATTTTATGATTAAGATTGCTACCGACTATACCGGGAATTTAAGAATATGTGATCTGATCCGAACTCAGATTACGGACATCGAAGTGAAGGAAGCGTGGACAGGACCTGCGCGGCTTCAACTGTTCGAACACGCATTGGCCCCTCTTGCAGATCTGCCTGTGTTGGAGGTTGTGTCCGCTTCTCATATCCTGACCAACCTAACTTTAAACGCTGCACAACCTGTATACAACTACCTGGAAGAGAAATAAGGAGGAACAATAAAATGAGAATTGCCATTGTAGGAGCAGGATCTTTGGGAACCATCGTAGGTGCATACCTAGCGGATGGTGGAGTGGACGTTGAGTTAATTGATGCATATCAGGAGCATGTCGAAGCTTTGAATCAAACGGGTGCCAAAGTAACGGGTACCACAGAGTTTCAGGCCAAAGTAAAAGCCATTACGCCTGAGCAGAAATCAGGACAATATGACCTGGTTTTACTTTTAACCAAACAACTATATAATGATTCCGTTCTTCAGGAATTACTTCCATTCTTGAACGAAGACAGTATCGTGTGTTCTCTGCAGAACGGGATTCCGGAAGAAAAAGTGGCGTCCATCGTGGGTGAAAATCGCGTCGTTGCAGGCTCCGTTGAGTTTGGCGCTACATTTATCGAACCAGGTGTATCCAGTCTCACTACCGAGTACAATCAATTTAAGCAGTATGCTTTTCAAATTGGTGAATTAAATGGTGAAATGACCGAACGAATTCAACGCGTGAAATCGGTGTTGGACCTTGTGGGTGGAACACATATTTCTGATAATCTGGTTGGAACCAAATGGTCCAAATTGCTGATCAACAATGCATTCAGTGGATTATCCGCTGCCTTGAATGGGGAATACGGGGACATTATTGATCATGAAGCTGGCATTGTGAGTGCAGCTCATATTGCGGACGAAACGATTAAAGTTGCTCGCGCCAATGGAGTCACATTGGTTAAAATGAATGGATTCGACATCGCCTCACTTGAACTGAACAACGAAGATGATATCCCTGAACGGGTGAAAACATTACGTTATGTGATGGAGCCCTCCAGACTGCTCAAAGCGAGCATGCTTCAAGATCTGGAGAAGAATCGCAAAACGGAAATTGATTATATTAACGGAGTTGTTTCAAGCAAAGCAGAAGGTACCGGAATTGCGACACCTTACAATGATTTAGTTGTAAAACTGGTCAAAACTGCTGAAGAAACAAAAACGCTTCCTCAGTTTGATATGAATATAAAAGCTTTTGAAGAACTATTAAGTACACATAAATAAATTCATATATTGACACTGAAGGGGCATTTTCCATGGGAATTGCCCCTTTCCTTTAAGCGCTAACGAATCTACCGCATCTTAAATGGCTCATTATCAACGTATACAAGTTTTAACGAACCTGAGTAACACTATTGCGTCATAAAAGGGTATCTACACCTAAAAAACTTGGCCAAATCAACAGAATAACGTCTCTGTGATTCGTTAGATCTCGAAACTAGCCCAATGGGAGTGAATAGCGTGTGTCAGGTTTCTTAGAACACAATCACATAAATTAGGGATGTCCTTCGTCATATTTATGACATGTGGGTCATCCCTGCTTCTTGTATTGGTAAACCTAGTCGGACTTTCAGTACGGGATAGAGAGGTTCTTCACGGTTTATTATCAATTGCTGGTACAAAAGCTAGTCTATCCTTAGCAAAAATAGAGGGAAGGACTGTCAATAACCTCTCCCTGGTAAGGGGATCATCGTAATTCCACACAGCTTCTACGATATGTAAATTATGTACACTACTGGGTGACAACATTCCAATCAAACTTTGAAGTGGAGAAGAGATGTTTACATTCATCTCCTCCTGAGGTACCATCACGAAGTTTCGGTCCCCAGCGTATTGACTGATTTTATCCACATTGATATGTATCCAAGGTCTGCCATTAATGATCAGTTGATATACGGATTCGGTTGGGCGAAAGCCGAGTGATTCATATACAGTAGCAGCAAATCCCGTCTGTCCCATAACATATATGTTCTTACCCAGCACCAGATAGACTGTCGCTCGTTCTCCTGCAATATAATCATCTGCCAATTGACGCCGTATCCCCCTGACACTCTCCTCATAGCGGTCGATCCATTTCTCGGCCGCTCTGCTTCGACCGAACAGATCTGCAATATAACGAAGACGCTCAAAAGTGCTGGTTGCTTCGCGATAGACGATCGTAGGCGCAATGGCGTCCAATTGAGGTAACTGCTGCTCACTATAGTTGCCAAGCAGTATAAGATCGGGCTTGAGTAAGGAGACTTGCTCCGGTGAGCCTTGCAGTCCAATGTCCGGCATGTGCTGCAGTTTGTTTCGATATATGACTTGTGATTTCATTGTAGTTATACCCGCGCCGACTGGGCGGATACCGATCGTAAGCAACTCGCCAAGGGTATTGGTACCTGTGGCCACGATACGCATAGCCGCATCAGGGAGGGAAATCTGCCTGCCGAGGGAATCGGTGATCGTTCTTTGCCTGGTACGTCTTAGCATATTGGCATATTCCCGTGGGGGGTGTCCTGTAAGCTGATGAAAGCGCCGATTAAAATAATACTCATCCTTAAAACCGACTTGTCGGGATATTTCACGCAAGGTCTCGGTAGAACTGGACAGTAGCCTTTTAGCTTGCCGGACCCTAAGTTCTGCGAGATAGTCCGTCGGCTTTTTGCCAGTCATCACCTTAAACAATTTGCTATATTACCATCGAACCATCCCAGCCATTTCGGCCAGAAACTCTACGGTCAGATCTTCGTTGTAGTGCTGCTCCATATAGCTGACTGTACGCTGTACCGCTTGATCATTTTGCATCGGGGTAGGAACGTTTTCAAGCTGATTCATCAGGCCAAGTATCAGTTGCAGCCGAGCCTGAGTAACTGCTAATTTTGAATGATGCGCAGGCGTGTGTTTCTCGTGCAACCGATTTTGCTTGTTTGATTGCAAAGGAGACGGAGAAAACCAGTCCTCGCCAGCCAACGCAAGTTTTATAGTTGAAAGAGCCAGCCTGTATGGTAAGCCCAGCATAAGAGGAGGGCAGGATGGGAGCAGATTCGACTTATCTACTTGAAAGGCGAGAAATGTAAACCGTGCTACATCCGCTTGCTCTTTTGTCGTTTGAAGAATGTAAGATTGCTGAGTTGGGAGCAGGATACAACTGCCTTGGCTCAGATCTTGGGAAATGTGGTTTGTTAACAGCCGAATTCCATGATTCAGAGCAATAAGCAGTGTATATTCATTGGTATCCTTGCTCTTGTTTGATGAATTATGATGATTGGTCTCCTGCAGCGGTGGGAGCTGGAGACGAAACAGATCATGCTGCAGCAGTTGGATGTATAGGGAAGCCATTTGCATTCGGAAGCACTCCGATCTAATGATAATAATTCTCAATTACTAGTTTATCACATTTTACACGTTAGAGGATGTTTTGCTGCAAAGCTTATTACAAGCAGATCACGTTTACAAAATCAAAAAAATCCTCCCTAACCCAGAGGGTTTGGAGGATTTTTGACGTAATCAAGCGTTATTATCGATTCATCCATTTCGGTAACTCATCAAGCAATTGCTCCAGTGCCAGCAGGCTGTCCGTATTCCAATCGGCAGATGCTGTATAGACGCGTCCTTGCTGAACGGCAGGTAACGTTTTCCACAAAGTACTCTGTAACAAGCGATCCGATTCAGCGCGGCTTTCGTCGTTATCCAACGTAAGGACAAAGAGATGATCTCCTGCATATTTCGGCAGTAGTTCTTCCGAAAGTTCAACGAATGTTAGGTTCTTGTCGATAATGTTATGCTGAATAGCTGGCGGAATTGCAAATCCGTGTTCTTGATACAAGACTACACCCAGGGAACGATTCCCCATCACATAGAGCTGTTTACCCAATTGCAAGAAGATAGTCGCTGTTTCGCCTTCTGCCACGTTCAGCTTGTCCCACATCGCTTCCGCTTTTGTATCAAATCTGCTGATCCATTGCTCTGCTTCGTTTTGTTTGCCAAAAATGTTACCCAACTCATGTACGCGTTCTGTAAATGGTAACGCCGAGTTGAACGGAATGGTTGGCGCAATCTTCGAAAAAGCGGCGTTCCGATCAGCGTCTTGCGTATAACCATTCAAAATCAAGTCAGGCTGCAAAGCCGTTATTGTCTCCAAATCACCCGGGTTCCCGACATCCTCCATACTCTCTAAACGGTCTTCAATGTAGCTTTCGGAAGCATGAATCAGATTGGCTCCAACAACGGGGATATCCATTGCCAGCAGATCTCCAAGTGCTGAACCAAGGTAGATAACCCTTTGGGGGTGAGTCGGTATTTCAATCACTTCATTTGTTTGGGTTGTATAGCTTTTTGTCGTTTGCTCGCTGGGCTTTACAGGTTCGTCTGAAAAGGCGCTTTCCGAACGGCTGCATGCTGCAAGGACGGATAGAAGCAGGAAGCATGCTCCCCAAGTGAAAAGGTGTTTCCTCATAGTACTGTTCATCATTGTTTCCCCCTGAGTTCTCTTTTTCTCATTGATAACCATTATCAATTACATTGTATTATAGGTGCCATTTCCAGGGCTTACAATGAAAAAAACGCAGTGAATTTATTTGTACAAATGTCAATGCGTGCGTACATCTATTTGTTCGTTGCGTTATTTTAATCTACAGGTGCGCTGTCATTGGGGTAGCCATGACCAAAAAAACTTGCTGTATAAGGGATTAATAACCTTTGGATAATAATGACATTGACAACTGTAACTTTTTCCAAAATAATAGTATGTAATTGAATACTGGTACCTTTAATTCAGTCCAGAGAGGCTGGCAAGGGCAGCGGATTTCATAATCACGCGAGAATCAGGGCATATTCCGTCATGGGATGCTCTGTGTCTTCGCGCGGGTTATGATGCAAGAAGAGGCTACTTGTCAGTGTAAAACCTGATGAGTAGCCTCTTTTTTCTGCTTTTTTTGGTATCAGATACACTTTAACTTTGGGGGTATTCTGATGAGCAAACAAGATCAAGAGTTTTCATGGCAAGCCGTGCCGAAGGCGCAAAGAAACCATTTTTGGAAGACGTTATCCGTGATGCTTGGTTTCACATTTTTCTCAGCAAGCATGTTGGCAGGAGGGACATTAGGCGTCAGCTTGACGTTTATGGAGTTCATTGGCATCGTGCTTGCAGGCAATCTGGTGCTCGGTATCTATACAGGGGCACTGGCACATATCGCTGCCAAAACGGGCCTGTCCACACATTTGCTCGCTAAATATGCATTCGGTGCAAAAGGGTCGTATCTGCCTTCGTTCCTGCTAGGTTTTACACAGGTCGGATGGTTCGGAGTCGGCGTAGCCATGTTTGCGATTCCAGTCGCCAAAGCGATGGATTGGAACGTATACCTGTTGATCATCGTGTTTGGACTTGCCATGACGGCATCAGCTATCTTTGGTATGAAGTCACTCGTCATTCTTGGTTATATCGCAGTTCCTGCGATTGCCATTCTCGGTGGTTACTCCATGTTCGAAGGTGCAGGTTCACTGGGAGGTCTGCAAGGGTTGCTTGAATACACGCCAACACAGTCACTAACCGCGGCGGCGGCATTGACGATCTGTATCGGATCATTCATCAGTGGCGGAACACTGACACCCGATTTTGCCCGGTTTTCCCGGACATCCAAACAAGCGGTTACGGCAACAGTTATTGCATTCTTCCTGGGTAACTCACTCATGTTTCTGTTCGGTGCAGTTGGTGCCATGGCTTATAACCTGGCCGATATCTCGGAGGTCATGTTCCTGCAAGGATTGATCATTCCGGCGATCATCGTTCTTGGCCTGAATATCTGGACGACCAACGATAATGCGCTCTACGCTTCTGGTCTTGGTTTTGCCAACATCACCAAAATTTCGAAGAAATTCTTCGTCATCGTAAACGGCATCGTTGGTACCGTATTCGCCATGTGGATGTACAACAACTTTGTCAGTTTCCTGAACGTACTGGGTGCGGCGGTACCATCCATCGGGGCTATTATTATCGCAGATTACTTCATTGTAAAACGTAGAAACTATAAGCCATTTGCTGACATGTCTTTCAAAAATGTAAACTGGGTAGCCATGGCCGCTTGGGCCATCGGTGTGGCATTCGCCCAACTGGCTCCTGGCGTAACACCACTGAATGCACTGCTTGGTACAGCAGTGGCCTATATCATCTTGATGCTAATCGTTCCTGCCAAAGAATCCAAAGAAATGGGGAAAATAAATGATTATACAGAACGCAAAATTGCGGGGTAAAGAAGGACTATGGAATATCGTTGTGCAAGACGGGAAATTCGAACGAATCACGCCATCGCTGGAAGTGAACGAAAATGAGGAAACTCTCGATGTCAACGGATCGCTTGTGCTGCCACCGTTCATTGAACCACATATTCATCTCGATACAACGCTCACAGCTGGTGAGCCGGAGTGGAATCTAAGCGGTACACTGTTCGAAGGCATCCAACGCTGGTCAGAGCGCAAGGTATCCCTGACGCTTGAGGATGTGAAAACACGCTCCAAAACCGCACTCAAGTGGCAATTGGCACAGGGCATCCAGCATGTACGAACACATGTGGACGTTACTGATCCAAGCTTGATCGCGGTTAAAGCGATGCTTGAAGTCAAAGAAGAAATGGCCCCATATATGGACATTCAGCTTGTTGCTTTCCCACAGGAGGGCATTCATTCTTATCCAAACGGAGCAGAATTGCTGGAAGAGTCACTGAAAATGGGCGTTGACGTGGTCGGTGGCATTCCACACTTCGAATTTACCCGGGAATACGGTGTTGATTCTATGAAAGTTGCCTTTGATCTGGCTGAAAAATACGATCGTCTCATCGATATCCATTGCGATGAGATCGATGACGAGCAATCCCGTTTCGTAGAAGTGGTTGCCAAGGAAGCCTACGAACGCGGATTGGGTTCACGCACAACAGCAAGTCACACAACGGCGATGGGCTCCTATAATGACGCTTATACGTACAAGTTGTTCCGTTTGCTGAAGATGGCTGATTTGAACTTTGTCTCGAATCCGCTGGTCAACATTCACCTGCAAGGGCGCTTCGACACCTATCCGAAGAGAAGAGGACTGACGCGTGTCAAAGAGTTGCAGGAAGCAGGTCTGAATGTATGCTTCGGTCATGATGACATCTTCGATCCGTGGTATCCGCTCGGCACAGGCAACATGTTGCAAGTGCTGCATATGGGTATTCATGCATCGCAGTTGCTTGGTTATGACCAAATCGTGAATTCGATCGACCTTATTACCAAAAACAGCGCAAGAACGTTACACATCGAGGATGTATACGGTATTGAAGAAGGCAAACCTGCCAACTTCATCGTACTTGAAGCAGAGAACGAATATGAGGCTGTTCGCAAACAAGCTGGCGTACTTTATTCCTTCAGAGGCGGCCGTAAAATCGCGGAATCGAAGCCGCGGGACACTTCCATCATTTTGGAGGGTGGATCAGAGAAGGTCACTTTTAATAAATAATAGATATCAGTCTGTTGCTGTCTGGATGTAAAGGATGTAATGTATATTTCCATTAAAAGTCGCTATTTTAGCGGCTTTTTTTGTTTTTTAACTGACTACGCAATGCATTATGTTACTGGAGTCAGAATAAAAAGGTGCTCCTGAGCACCAATCCAACATTCAACCTACCTTAAGGGCTCCACTAGTAGCTTGCTTCCCGCCTTTTTTACGAACAAAGCTAAGAATCAACAGCAACAGTGGTAACAAGCCAAATAAAAAATGGACAAATTACCGAGAAAATCACCCAAAGCTAACGTTTCCTCCAGGTTTTTAGGCAAGTAAGCAACCAAATACAGCACGGGTAACATCGCAAATTGTATTCCGGTTATATTTTTGAGACGAAACAAATCTCGAATACCAATGGATGCAAAATAGTGCTTAAAGGCATAGGTTGCGAAAATTTGCATTAGCCAAAACACGATAAACAGTGATTCATAACGTTCAAAAAGAAATCCCTCAATCTCAAAACTTCGAACCATATCAAACGTAGGCCACATCCGTGTTTGAATGCCGGGTAAAGACAAATTCCCTACAACTGTGACAATCGTGACCAAATATATCATCGTACAACTAAGGATGCTGTATATAGCAGCTTTGTTGCTGGATTGTACGTCCACCATGTAAGCTGTGATGATGAGTAAAACTTCATATCCAGAATAGGAAAGACACGAAGGTTTAAGACCCTTCAACACAGGCATGAATCCATCGCCTAGGAGTGGTCTGAGGTTGTTAAGTTCAAACATCTTGCTGCTTAAAAGGAAAACCAGAGCTAGCAACACAAGCGTAACGGGCAACACGATTGAAAAGACCCGGATGATGACCTTAAGACCACCCGTTAACATATAAATACCAATCCACAAACTGACCATGATGGTTACCCAAGTAGGTGTGCGCTCAAGAATGTACATGCTTGTAATTTCAGCCATAACTCTGACTTCAAATGAACAAAGAACAACAAAATATACAATAATGACAAGTCCCAACAGATATGAAATCCATTGACCTGTGATTTCAGGTAGAAACTCGAATACCGTTTTACCGGGGAATCTACGACACAAGGTTACAAGGAGAATGCTGATTGTGGTTACAATTAATCCTGATAAAATGACAGAAATCCACACATCTGGTGTTCCTACTGCTTTACTAATTGTGCGAGGGAGTGTTAGAATTCCAGCTCCGAGTATTGAATTGATAACTACAATAATAACTTCGGAGGTATTAATATTAGATGTGGATTGCTTCATTGGTCTTCGCTCCAAACCGGAGAATATATTTCTAGGTAGTATCGCCTAAGACAGTTGTTTTATGTAAAATATTCTGTACTGATATAATGTAGTGATAGCCAATAACGATTTGAAGATGAGGATGTAGGTTATGCCAAAGAACGATAATATGTTAGCTATTCTATGGATGCTGAATTCAGGCGCCAGAATAACTGCAAAACAAATGTCCGAAAAGTTAGAAATCAATATAAGAACCGTATATCGATATATTGATGCGTTATGTGCCAGTGGAGTACCGATCATTTCCGATACAGGTCATAATGGCGGATATAGCTTGCTGAATCAGCATATTAAAGCACCTCTGTTATTTGATATGGATGAAAAAAAGGCACTTCTCCAAGCTGCTGTATTTGCAAAAGAAGCTGGATACCCTTTAAGTCAGGCATTGGACAATGCAACATCCAAGTTGAAAATGTATTCAAATCAGGAGCAGGAAAACACACTTCATCGTCATTTAGCCGGGTTTAATGTTATTAATCGCATGGTAGACCCTTCCGTTCAGCCGATCTTGACGGAATTGGAACAAGCAGTGGCTAACGAATGCTCTGTCGAAATTGATTATCGTACCAGCGGGGAAAAACAACCCAAGAATAGAATAGTAGACCCCCATGGAATGGTTTACTGGAATAATAAATGGTATACTATGGCGTTTTGCCACCTGAGAAACGAATTCCGCAGCTTTCGGGTAGATCGTATTCTACGAATCAAGCCTACTTTGCTCCGCTTTAAGCGTTCGGAAGCTTTTTCAGCCCGTGAATTATTTATGCAAAATTTGTTACCTGATGTAGTGGGTAAAGAGGGGTTAATTTCCTTAGTTATCGAAGGCAGTTCAGAGGCATTGGATGACTTGGGACTGCATTGGTTTATGGGCCATTATTTGAAAGAAAGGACTTCCAATCAAGCCATCTTTTTATTTGATGAAGAATCAATGCATACATATGTCCCTTATTTTCTCCTATCTTACGGGAAATCCATTCAAGTCATCGAACCACAGCGTGTGAAGGACAGACTTTTTGCTGTTGTGTCTGAGTTAATGGAATACTATCAACTTTAATTACGATCATGCATGTTATTCTAAAAACAAAACTGTTTGAACTCATCGGAATTTGAACTGTGAGCTTGAAAAAAAGTTGCGAAGCTTTGCTGGTTTGGATATGATTATCTAATGTTCAATCAAATATAATACTTATGTAACCAATTGATGATAAAAGATAGTGAGGTAGAAAAAATGATCGCAAGAACAGAGGAAGATTTTAATGGCTTAAAGGAAATTGGGAAAATTGTAGCTTCTATTAGAGATGAATTGGTTCAAAAAACCATCCCAGGCATAACCACTAAAGAACTTGATGATTTGGCAGGAGAGCTTTTTGAGAAAGCTGGCGCAGTTTCTGCTCCAAAAAGTGAATATAATTTCCCGGGATTTACTTGTATTAGTGTTAATGAAGAAGTGGCACACGGTATTCCGGGAGAGCGGGTTATTCAAGAAGGGGACATTGTCAATATTGATGTGTCCGGCTCCAAGAACAGTTATTTTGCAGATACTGGAATCTCCTTTGTCGTAGGCGAAGGTGCAGAAGTGTTAACGAAAATATGCGACGTTGTTAAACTGGCATTTGAAGCAGGTCTTAAAAAAGCAAAACCAGGCTCCAAAAAAAGCGGAATCGGAAAAGCTGTATTCCAAACTGCCAGACAGCATGAATTAACGGTTATTAAAAACCTTACAGGACATGGTGTTGGACGTGGAATACACGAAGCACCTGACCACATCTATAATTATAATGATCCATCGGATGATGAATTGTTAAAAGAGGGCATGGTTATCGCATTCGAGCCATTTATCTCCACTTCAGAAGAAGAAGTAGTCCAAACGGGAGATGGCTGGACCTTTGTTACTAACAACAGCTATGTAGCTCAAATCGAACATACAATTATTCTTACTAAAAATGGTCCAATCATTGTTACACTATAATGAGTTCAACTTGAAAGTCGCTAAATTAGCGGCTTTTTGTATTATTTTGACGTATAGCAGATCGGAACGTCTGCTTATTAATTTATGTTGAAATTATGGAAGGATTTAACGTATATTTAGATCTGATGAAGAATAAGAAATGTCCCTAAAGTTTCCTGTTATAATTTTGTAGTTTTATAGATTCAACATAGCAACTCTAATACATAGCTTACTATTATCGTGCGGGCAGTGGCGAGGTGATGCGAAATGAAAAATGAATGAAACATGTACATTCAACTTTTTCCACTCAGACTTGAAAGGATCGTTATTGTGCTAAAAATAATTAATTTTCTTCTTTGTTTGCTGATCATTTGGGTACTTATTTTTTATCCTTTTCGTTTTGTTTGGTTTGAAGGCTTGAAACAGATTCCCGCAGATCTTCATGGTGTTTATTTACTTTTTTTGTTCTTTGGATATCTGATCTGTTCATCTGCTATGGGACTTATGGTTGGCAAGATGTTTTTTAAAGGAAAAGAGCAATAATTGTGGGTAAGAATAATATGCTTAGATCCATGTATTCTCCAAAACAGGAGGCCATATATGAATACCATCCTAAAAGTTATAGAAAAACTAAAGTTAAATGTCTTACATATCGAAGATGTTCCTGAGTCATTTAGTTCTGATGTATACAGACTTACTCTTGTCAGTGGAGAAAACGTGTTTGTGAAAATCCCATTTAATAAGGATAAACTATTCCGTGAATTTCAGATGCTTGAACTATTAAAGGGTGTAATACCTGTTCCTAAAGTATTGGACATTTGGTACGGGGATGAAAGTGCTGTTGGCGCGTTGCTCCTTTCAGCAATTCAAGGTATGCCTTGTACAGGAGAGATCGATGAGAAACTTTCTTTTCAGATTGGCGTGTATCATGCGATGCTCCATGAGGTTAAAGCCCACGGGTATGGTTACCATGTAACCGATGGTTTTAAGCAACTTGAGCAAAATAATTGGAGATTACATATCAAAAGTAATTTTGAAAAGTGGAAAGAACCCTGTAAAGAAATCCTCGACTCTGAATTGGTTGAGAGATGTATTCATCACTTTGACGGCGTTTTCTCTGCTTTACCGCATCCTGATGGACCGTGCATTGTTCACATGGATTTTAGACCAGGTAATATATTGGTGAATGGTAACGAGGTTGCTGGCATTATTGATTTCGAGAGCGCTCGTAGTGGTTCTTCGGAAATAGATTTCACAAAAGTTAATCGATATATCTGGAAAGTCAATCCGAGAACAAAAATCCCGTACATTAAAGGATATGAATCGATTCGACCTATGTTGGATCTGGAAAGAGTGCTGCCATTTTACGATTTGTACGATGCCTTCAGCGCAGTTGTTTGGTGTAAAAATAGAGGCATTGAAAAAAATCATGCGTTCCTTCAAGAGAATATTCTTATTCTAAGGAATTCGGTGGGTTTCAGAATGGAATAATAGAAGGCGGAATTTTACACTATTTCAATGACATTGAAAAATTCATTTCGCTACTGTTCTCATTACTTAAAGAAGATGTTTCGTTTCCTCTAATTCTCAAATCGAATACCCAATCCAACCAAACTACTTTGACGAAGAATTACATAATGGCGATGTAGCATATAAACATTATTTTAATCAAGATGAACAACAGGACTTTTCAGATGTTTCAGTTAGGCTGTATACCCTTAGCGAAATAATAAATTCGGTTATTACAGCTGGCTTTAATATAAAGAAATTTGAAGAGCATCGTGGTTGGGGAAATGAGAACATTCCATGGGAATTTACAATTGTGGCTAATAAATGAATTGAAAGTTTTACCTCTAAAAAGAACCACTCCTTTGTCGGAGTGGCTTCTTTTTTGTCATAGGAATAAGTGAATCAGCACAAAGTTAGAACGGACATCTTTTTAGTTGAAATTCACGGCACTGATCGGTTTGAAAATATTGTAAATCTATATTGAGCTATGATAAGATGAGAAGAGATCGTTTTGAATCAGGTTACCTAAATCAAATGAAGGAGCGGTAGTATATTGAACAATAAGATAAAAGTAGGTGTCGCTAATAAAGAAGGCCAGTTAGGTTTTGTCTTTTCGAGAGGTGGTCTACGAGAAGGTTCCGGGAGAAAGAGTATAGGTGTGACCAAAAAAATATCTTTGACTCTAACAGAGGACATGTGGGAAAAAATCGAAAACCATTGCACGGAGCATAAACTTTCTCGTTCGGAGGCTATACGTAACATGATTGAGTCCTTCTATTCAAAATAATTTTTTTTAATTGAGGTAGGTGAGGTCTTTGCTGGTAGAGATAACAAAAGATTCTCTTATGAATGCCATACAATGTGTGATAAAGGCAGTAGCAAATAGTTCGATACCTATTCTTCAAGGAATACATATTCAAGCAGGTGCAGATGGCGTTACCTTTAGGGCAAGTAATACAAGTATGACGATACAGTATTTGGTTGCCCAAGATGGTGTTTCTGTGACTGTAAATAGAACAGGGGCTATCGTTATACCTTCGCGACATTTTCACGATATTATTCGTAAATTTGATGATGACAAGATTATACTTGAAATTAAAGACCCATTGATTCTTGCGATTGTATCAGGTCACTCTCGATTACGTTTATGCGGAATGGACCCTTCAGAGTTCCCTTCCATGGATCATGGAGAGGCATTCCCTCTTATTAAAATACGCATGAATACTTCCCTATTTCGTTCGACTATTAAACAGCTAGCGCTCGTAGCATCAACTTCCGAGACCAGCCCCATATTAACAGGAGTTTCGTTGGAATGCCGTAATGATTGTCTAAACCTTATTGCTACAGACGGAGTGCGGCTTGCATACCGCGCCTTGCATTTGGAAGATGCTACCAAAAACAGTGTGAACGCTATTATTCCAGCGAAAAATCTCTATGAATTATCGAAAATGTTAAACAAAGCAGATGAAACGACTGAAATTGAAGTGAGTAACAATCGAGTTAAATTCATGACAAATGGATTGAAAGTGGAGTCGGCTCTTATTGAAGGAACGTTCCCATCTATAAAGAATGTAATCCCTCAATCTTATTTGAGTGAAATCGCTGTTGATAAAGCATTTTTGTTGAAAGCGGTTGAATGTGCAACTGTAATGGCCAGTGCACATGTGATCAGACTAGTAGCTAATGCAGACACATTAAAACTATTGTCCAAAACAGCCGATGTTGGAGATATTCAGAATGAAATTCCAATAGTAGAGATGTGTGGGGAAGAATTTATGATATCCCTTAATGGGAAGTTCTTTTTCGATATAATTCGAAACATGGATAGCGCGAGTGTACGAATAAGATACGCAGGGAAAACCAGCCCCGTCGTTGTACTTCCAGATGATTCGCTCATGTCTAGTTTGTTCTTGATTACTCCAGTGATGACCCGGTGAACCCTGTCATAAATAGAGCAAGCTTTCAACTGACTTTTTGGTACAGAAATTGCAAGGTATTCATTAATTATTTCCCATAAAATGACCTTGAAGGGAGGGAATACGATGGATTGGTTGGACAGAATGAATGGCGCCATGGAATATATCGAAACAAATCTAGCGAATACGATTTCATTTGATGAAATAGCACAGCGAGCCTTATGCTCTACCTATCATTTTCAAAGAATGTTTCCATTTATTACTGGCGTATCATTATCGGAGTACATTCGACGTCGACGGTTGACATTGGCGGCATTTGAATTGCAGACAACAAGCATAAAGGTTATTGATGTAGCTATGAAATATGGATATGATTCGCCAGAGGCGTTTGCACGAGCCTTTAAAAATCTCCATGGTATTATGCCTACATCTGCTCGTGATACAGGCGTTTCGCTAAAAGCCTATCCTCGAATGTCCTTTCATATTTCAATAAAAGGGGATGTCGAAATGAATTACCGCATTGAGCAAAGAGATTCTTTTGAGATGTTTGGAGTATATGGAATTATCAATGCAGACCAGAAAACAGCGTTCGCTGAAGTACCTGAATTCCGTATAAAATGTGATGAGGATGGCAGCGTTGATCATATGAATGACCTACTGGGACGTTTTGGTGATACCATGTTACATGCCGCCCTTTATGATCACACGAAAGAATCTTTCAAATACATGATCTGTTATCATGTACCTAAGGGGCTTGAAATTCCGGAGAGATTCACCAAACTTGCTGTCCCAACATTAACGTGGGCAGTTTTCCCGGAGCCGCAGAGTGATATGCAGAAATTATGGCAACGAATCTATTCTGAGTGGTTTCCGACATCTGAATACGAACAGGTTGAGGGGCCTACATTCGAAATGTATTATGGAATGGCACGACATGGGAATGGTTCAGGAGAAATCTGGATACCCGTGAAGAAAAAATAACTCTTTTATAGGATTCGAATGCAGGAGTTAACGAAGATGACAACTGAAAAAATAAGATTATAATATAAGGTCATCCCCACAAAGGATGGCCCTATAACTTGCCGTTACAGACAGCGCGGTGAACCTTATCACCAATAGTGTATAGGGGAGATTGTCCGATTATTTATCTTGAGGGGGTTTAGTATGAATATTAAAATAAGAGAAATTATATCCGATGATTATGCTGAAGTTGTTTTTTTATGGAATGATGTACTTGAAATTCGTAATGTTAATGATGCAAACTTCCGAGTGACTATGGAAGAGATGAATAAAGCCGGGAATTACAAAACATTTGTCGCACTAATAGATAATGAAGTCGTCGGTTTTGTAACTATTGTACAGTCATTATCTGTAGGAGTTCCAATAGGTTATCTACATATTCAAGCGCTTGCTGTTAAAAGGGAGCTGCAGAATAGAGGGATAGGTACAAAACTACTAAGACAGACTGAAAATTATGCTAAAGAACGGGGAATATCAAGTATTATTTTATGTAGCGGAATGAAGCGAACCAACGCCCATGCTTTTTATAAGCATAACGGCTATGACAGAGATTCATATTGCTTTGATAAGGTGATCGATCTAACCCATTAATAGCACTAAAAAGACCCAACTCACTCTGTAAACACAAGAGTAGGAAGTTGGGCTTTTTCGGTAGTGCATTGAACATACCATTTTATGTAACATATGCAACCAAAGTCATTGATGGATCATATTTCTGCGGTACTGGTAGGGTGTAACTCCGTATTCCACTTTGAACAACTGGATAAAATATTGATTTTTCCGGTAACCAACCATCTGTGCTATATCGGCTACACGGAGTTCCGAATCTTGAAGCAGTTGAGAAGCTTTCTCCAACCTCTTCCTGGAAATGTAGTTTGACACATTTTCGCCTGTCTCCTGTTTAAACAGTTTGGAAAAATAGACGGGATGAAGATGTGCAACTTTCCCCAGTTCATCCAGGCTGAGGCCATGTGACAGATGCTCTTCGATATAGGTTTGCACTTTGTCAACGATGGTTTGAATGGACATCTGTTTGTTATTTCTGATCCGACTGACCCGATCCATGAGAGTTGACGATAGTTCATCAGGATGCCGTAACTGGTTGAATATCCAATCCACGGTTTCAGAGGTATCGCGATCCTGCTCCGTTAGATATACATATCGAATGGTCTCCATGAGAAAAATTACTTTTTGCTTGCGGAGACAGATTTGATCATATTTTTTAAGGATATTTCCGGCTGACTCCCAATCACCACATGATGAAGAATGGTTAAATGTGCGTATGAAGTCTTCAGAGTATACGTCCTCTTTAAGGAAGAAGCTGTAGAACACCTGTCGGGTCACGTTTCGATCAGTCATCAAAAATGGAAGAGACAAGACCACTTCCCCCAGTTCGATAGTCAGTTCCCCGGCAGTTTCTTCCGGAACAAGAGCGAACAGTCGGGTACCCGCAACCCATACGAGACGATCCAAGTTGTCCCCGACAGCATGTTTTATAACGCTCTCATGTTCTTGTGAGAAACTCTCCAGCTTGAGACAGCAAAAACGACGCCCTCTTAAAAATGCAGCATAACCCTCATATTCCTTACTTAATGTCTCGTTATGACCAAGCAGCGATAGCAGAAACGCCAATCCATCGAAGTTCTCCCATGCGATCGATTGAGCGGGCCGTGTCTTTGTAATATTACTGATGGCTTTCGACATGGCTTTCTCCACATCATCTTTGTCGACAGGTTTGAGCAGGTAGTCGAGCGCACCTAGACGGATTCCTTGTTGCGCATATTCGAACTCGGAGTAGCCTGAAAGGATGATGACTTTGGTTGATAAGTTATGTTGGTGGATATGTTGAAGCAGATCAATACCAGAGACCTCGGGCATACGGATGTCAGTGATCAGAATATCGATGTGGTTTTGAGTCAACATGTCTCTTGCTTCAATCGAGTTGGTCATCGTCTCGATCTGATCAATACCGAAGGTATTCCAATCAAGCAAGTGTTTCATATACTCCACCACATAATGTCCGTCATCCACAATTAATAATCGCATTCGTTATCTCCTTTCACTTCGGGAATGCTGATAAACAGCAGGACGGACAAGCCGCCCCAATCATTGCTTGTAAAATGTAACCCGCTACGTTCGCCGTACGTATTTTTCAGACGTCGATTGACATTCCAGAGCCCTACGCCTTTAATTCCTTCAGGCGGGGCATCACTCTCAAGTCGAGCCTCCAGGCTGCGGATATCCTCCAGCGAAAGACCTTTTCCGTCATCGGAGACCTTGATCGTTAGCTCATCCTCTGTTTGTTTGACATCAATTGTCACCCGATGGGCCCCTTGTTGTCCTTCAATTCCATGTTGAATCGCATTTTCCACCACGGGCTGGATAATCAGTGGCATCAGGGGAAGGGAGCACAGTTCTGGCGGCAGATCAATGCTGTACTCCATTTTTTTGCTGAGAGCCATAATAATCAGGAAATGTTCCGCAAACTGAAGCTCGCTTTCCAGCGTGACTTCATGCTGGTCCAACTTGGTTAAATAACGATAATATTCAGCCAGATGTTTGCTCATGCGCATGACAGAATCAGGTGAAAACTGAGCCACCGACATGATGAAAAACAAACTGTTGTACAAAAAATGAGGATTAATCTGAGCTTGGAGTTGTTGAAGTTCCGCACTTCGTCTTAGTTCCGTTTCGGTTTTCAAGGATACGAAGAGATCCTGGATCTCGGTAACCATATGATTAAAACTCCTGAACAAGCTGTAAAACTCTCTATCCGTATTTTCGGTAATACGGGTGTTGTGATTGCCTTGTTCGACCTGTGAAAATTTCCTCTCCAACAAACGAATATTACGGTAATAGTTCCGGTAAAACGTAAAGATCACAACCAAACCAAGCGTGAAAACAGCTAAAATGCTGGCAAAAAACACTTTACGGTTACGGTCAAGCGGTTGCAGGAAATCATTCGTCTGTGTATATGTAATCAGGTAGGCGTCAATTGATTCGATATATCGGGAAAGAACATAGTAATCGTCCGAATTGGTGTGATAATCATATTTTAAAGTGACCTCCGGCTGTGGAGAAAGCATATCGGTAACCGCTTTCAAAAGATCATTATCAACTTCTTTTTCACTCCATAGCTGCTGGGGATTAAACCAAAAAAAAGCGTCTGAACTGTCATTGTTCACAGCCTTTTTCAGCAGATTTTTCAAATAATCGGTTTTCAACTTTACACCAACGATGTACTGAGTCGGTTCAGGTTGTCCCAATTTTTGAATGTAAGGGTAGAGGGCGAAGTAATACAAGCTATTGCCTACAATTTTCCATCCCCGCTCATGAACCTCCTTGAACGGAAGTCTCGCCTCAGGCGTACTGTTGGTGGACAGAAACGTTTCTTCGGATTTCCAGTAAATGCCGATTGATTCAATCGATCGACTGGATAGGAGCGTTTGCCGCAAGCGATCAACGATATCGTTTTTCTTCATTTGGGAATCGTAATTGCTCTCCTCAATAACATGCCTCTGATAGAACCGGACATCACTGTCAGCTGCATACTGAACCCCGTACATATTGGCCTCGTATACAATCCCGTCCAGAATACCTGTCACATAATCAAGCTGGTTCTTGGAAGCGCCTATCAAGTTTTCTTCAAGTGTCTTGGAGCTCAAGCGGTTCATTACGAAAAACAAACTTAATGTCAGCAACAGAAAAAAAACAAAGAAATAGATGAATCGTTTCATATACATTTTTCGGATCATAGTGTTTCCTTTCATATCGCCAAACGTAGAAGTTCAAACTCCAGATCGGATTAACTTTAATATAAGCCAAACCTTCCAAAAGCGGAAGAGCAGCAGCGATGATAAATGTAAGCGTTTTTAAAATGCTTCAGGACGGGGTCATGATCTTGAAATTTTGGCATTTTGGAGTGAAAGTGCTTTTGTTAAGCTTATCTTCAAGGATCGCTTTCGAAAATCCATCATAGAGGAGGTATGCAACATTAACGAGATTGTGCCCGCCAGATCCGCAAAAAAAACAAAACCAAAGCTTTCCCAGCGGACTTCATTCAGAAAGGAAATCAAGAAAAGCTGGCCTTTGTACGTCCTGTGTATTCCCGCTTTTGTGTTTGTCTGCGTCTTTTCTTATGGCCCTATGGTAGGTTTGCTCATGGCATTTCAGGATTACAAACCATGGCTGGGCATCACAGGTTCACGGTGGATCGGGTTAGACAACTTCGAACGAATTTTCCAGTACAAAGAAGCTACACAAGCGATCGTTAATACGCTGATTATCGCCGTTTCCAAAATAATCGTTGGCATCATCGTTCCGATTGTCATGGCTATTCTGCTGAGCGAGATCCGACATATGGGCATTAAGAAAAGTGTTCAGACACTGGTGTATCTGCCACATTTCTTGTCCTGGGTTACTGTGGCAGGGTTGATGATTGACATTCTCGGATTAGACGGAGGCATCAATCACATCTTGACCCGAATTTTCGGGAACGATCCCATTTACTTCTTGGGTGATCCTGATCTGTTTCGATTCACGGTTGTCATTAGCGATGTGTGGAAGAGCTTTGGCTTCGGTATGATTGTTTATCTGGCGACCATTGCGGGAATTAATCCTTCCTATTACGAAGCGGCCGAGATCGATGGGGCCACACGCCGGCAGCAAATTCGATACGTCACCTTGCCCAGCATGTTGCCCATGATTATCGTCATTTCTACGCTGAGTCTGGGCAATATTCTTGATGCGGGCTTTGATCAGGTCTTCAATCTGTACAATCCGCTTGTCTACAGTACAGGAGATATCATTGATACCTATGTCTACCGTTCATCCTTGTTAAACGGACAATATGGCTTCGGGACCGCTGTAGGACTGTTCAAATCGGGGATTAGCTTGATCTTGATCGTTGTCTCCTACAGGCTGGCCTATAAATATGCCAATTATAAAATATTTTAACAAGGAGGGAGAGGGATCATGTACCATAAAACGACAGGTTATAGAGTATTCTCCTATTTTAATTACGCATTCATGATACTGGCTGGTCTGGCTTGTTTTCTACCCCTGCTTCATCTGCTCGCGCAATCGCTCAGCAGCAAAGCGGCCATTAGCGGTAATATGGTTTCATTTTGGCCGGTGGGGTTCAATGTGGACGCCTATGTAAAAACGTTCAACAATTCCAATTTTAACGGTGCCATGCTGACATCCATCACTCGGACCGTATTGGGTACAACCATCAGCATGTTTATCCTTACCTGTGCGGGATACGCCCTGTCCAAAGAATTTCGGGGACGCAACGTGCTCATGTGGTTTTTTATCTTTACCATGCTCTTCTCAGGGGGATTGATACCTTCTTACATATTGATCACAGCCCTTGGATTAAAGGACACCATATGGGCGCTTGTGCTTCCAGGCGCCTTTGGTGCTTATAATTTGATTCTTCTTGTCAATTTTTTCAAAACGATTCCAAAAGCCTTGGAAGAAGCAGCTTTTATTGATGGAGCGTCCTTTTTCGTAATACTCAGCAAAATATATTTGCCATTATCTCTGCCTGGCATCGCGACCGTATCCTTGTTTATTATGGTGGGGCACTGGAATTCCTGGTTTGACGGGATTTTGTACATGTCGGATGCAAGTAAGTATCCGCTGGCTTCGTTCTTACAGACCGTTGTTGTGCAGAGCAATATGCAGAATATGGCGATGAGCCAATCTGAAGTTGCAGCCATGTCTGAGCAAAGTATCAAGGCAGCGCAAATTTTTGTCAGCACGCTACCGATCATTTTGGTTTATCCATTTTTGCAACGATATTTCGTGAAGGGGATTGTACTAGGCGCCGTCAAAGAATAATTAGGGTAAAGGGGAGATGGTTCCATGAAGAAAAAGAACGATTTATGGAAAATGGTAAGTATGGTTATGCTGTCAGCTATTCTTGTGACTGGCTGTAGCAAAGGGGAGAGTGCTTCCGAGACCGCACCGGCATCGGTGCTCAAAGATGGAAAATATGATCCGCCATTTACGATCACCATCGCCAAACAACAGGATGAAAACGCCGGAAAGTACATCAACGGTGAGACGTTGAATGACAATGTGTTGACCCGTTGGGGGGAACAAAACCTGGGCATCAAAATCCAAACCACCCTGCTGGGCGGGGATGCTTCCCAGTATAACACCAAGCTGCGGCTGGCCTTGACGGGTTCCGAAAAACTGCCAGATGTTCTGCCCGTCTATGATACCATGTTGGTCAATGATCTGATCGAGTCGGGGCAGGTCAAGGAGATTACGGAAGACATCTCAACGTACATGCCTGACCGGTTAAAAGAAATATACAAACAATACCCGACCACCTTCAATCCAGTGGTTAGGGATGGCAAGGTGTACGGGATGGCCATCGCGCCGAATCTGACAGAAGGCGAAGTCATGCTGATCCGCCAGGACTGGTTGGATAAATTAAATTTGAAAGCGCCAACAACGATTGGAGAGTTTGAGGAAGTCATCGCGGCGTTCACCAATGAGGACCCGGATGGGAACGGCAAGAAAGACACATATGGCTTTACATTTTCGGGTAAAGATTCCTACAATACGGGCTGGGTCAGCGATCCGGTCATGATTTTCAGCGCATACACGGGTAAACATCTTCCAAGGCAATGGCATAACGATAACGGCAAACTCACCTATGGATCTGTGGCTGCTGGCAACAAAGAGGCACTTGCCAAGTTACGCGATTGGTATGCCAAAGGGTATTTGAACAAAGAATTGGCCACCCAAGGGGCTTGGGACGCACTGTCCGATTTTACAGAGGGGAAAGCTGGCATTATCATTGGTCGTCCTTGGTTGTACGACAGTGTGAAAGACGTGGAGAAAAATGTAGAGGGTGCGAAAATTAGTGCTTATCCGACCATTCAAGGCGTGAACGGTGATAAGACCTATCAGTCCGCCCAGTTGAACGATGGCGTGTTCATGTTTAACAAGGATTTTCAGAACATGGAAGCCTTCTTCCTATACTACGATAAAATGTACGATGCGGCGTTCAGCACGGGAGATTTCAAATACGGCTACGCTCAAGGATACGATTACGATATCGTCAATGATGAAGTCACTTTTGATCCAACAAAATTTAATAAGCCATTAGAGGCTATACAAGGCGTTGGGAAAATGGCATTTACCAAAAATACACCGAGTGTTGATGGTCCCGGCCAATCGTACTACGATCTGGCAAACGGAGTTGAAGCCGACACGGGTGTCCTCATTCAAAGCGCTTCAAAGGACCAAACGACCCAAGACGGTTACCGGATTTCGTATGAGAACAGGGATGTTTTATTACCAAATGAGTTTAATGGCCCACCAACAGCAACGATGCAAAATGTGTGGGAACAGTTGACCACCATGGAACAAGAAACTTTCACCAAAATCATATATGGCAATGAGCCGCTTGAGGCATTTGATACCTTTGTTAAACAGTGGCATGAAAAAGGTGGAGACACCGTTATCCAAGAAGTTAACGATTGGTACAACCAAGCCAGCGAGACGGATGTAATGACACTGATGAATTTGAAATAAAGTCAAGTTTCACCTGGACCAGCCTTCCGGCAACAGGGAGGTTGGTTTCCTAAAAAAGGAGATGATGAGACATGATCAAAGGTAAATCGTGGATGGCTATTGTCATTGCATTGATGCTGTTAACAGTTCATTTAACGTCCTCAGCTCAAACTGTTCACGCTGCTGGTGAAGAGACCAAGATTGCTGCAACACTGTTTTTATTGAAAAATGAATCTGAAGTATCCAATGCCAAAATCCATTGGGCACCTGTACAGGGAGCGACAGCATACGAATTGTACAGATCCGAGAACAATGCACCTTATACATTATTACAGACCTTAACCGGTATAACGACGGATGCTTATGAGCTCAACATGGGTAACACGTACAAGTATCAAGTGAAGGCATATGGCGGAACTTCCTTGTTAACCTCAGCTGTCTCGCCAGAATATACCCCTTACAGTCTTCCAGCTAACCTCACAACTTTTGATAATACAACGCAATCAACGCTTATGCTCCCGAATGAACTTAAAGTGGGGGATACCTACTACAGGTTTAACTTTGTGCAAAAGCCATCAGGCGGGTTTGGCGAAATGATACAACAGACATCCACAGATGATATCACCTACGGTAACGACAAAGTGGTCCTTTCCTACACGGATCATCCGGATCTTGCGAATTCCAAATTTGAGGGGATTAATATCCTATACCATATTCCTACAAACAAATTCGTTTTTTGGGCTCACTATGAAAACAGTACAGACTACACACTTGCCAGGGTATCTGTGGCTTCGGCCACACCTGGAGAAGAGTTTACATTTCACAAAAGCTTTCGACCCGAAGGAAACGAATCCAGAGATATCTCGATTTTCAAAGATGACGATGATTCGGCATACCTGATCTCTACGGCCAATAATAATTCGGACACGATTCTGTATAAGTTAACCGCCGATTGGCTGGATGTGGATCATCAGGTTTCAGTTATTTATCAAAATCAACACCGGGAACTGCCCAAGATGATCAAAAAGGATGGCATTTATTATCTGTTCTCTTCCCAAGCGGCAGGTTGGTATCCGAGCATACCTTTGTATTCATCTGCAACAAGCATAGACGGAGATTGGTCTGAATTACGGACGATTGGCAACACATCAACCTTCTCGGCGCAGTCGGGTTCCGTTATGCGGGTGAAGCCAGAGACGGGCAACAACGTGGTTATGGTTGCGTATCGCTGGATGTTCGGCTGGGCAGGTACGCAAAATGGAACAACAGAGGAAAGACTGCTTCCCATTTGGTTCTCCGGTGGTTACGCATTTTATGATTATTTTGATCAAGTCTTATACAATACAAACGATGATATTCTAGTTCCTGTTCAAAATGGGAAACTGTTGTCTCAAGGTAAACCTGCAACAGCGCAAACGGCTACCGGAACGAATCCCGCAAGTTATGCGAATGATGGTAACTATCAAACTGAATGGGTCGGCACAGGCAGTTCTTGGCCGCATTGGTGGAAGGTAGATCTCGGCTCCGTTCAGGCATTGAATAATGTGCAAATCTCCTGGTGGATGCAAAAAGGCTCCGAAGGTTTTTACAAATACAAAATCGAGACCAGTACGGATAATGTAAATTGGACCGTAGCATTGGATCGAACCAATAATACATCTTACGGATTCACATCGGATACTCTATCGAGCACTGCTGCCAGGTATGTACGAATTAATATGCAAAATGCGGCACTTCATAACAACCCCAACAACTGGTACACCCCAAGGCTATGGGAAGTGAAGGTATTTGGATCGGACATCAATTAACGATGTCTTTACTTTTTGAACGATAATTTGACGATAAAACGATTGATAAGAAAAGACTTTGATCCTCCAGAGAATGAAGGTTCAAAGTCTTTTTGAATGAATTTTATAATTTCAAAGCGATTGAATAGCGATCGCGTAGTACGGATAAATGGTGGAGCTCATGTCCAGCCATAACATATGCAATCGATCGAGCTGAAGCAGGATTATCATTGACAATTCCTCTACAGAGCCAAGCTTCCGGCGTGAGGCGACGGATCATAAGAATGGTTGAGCGGCGTGTGACGGCATATTCTTCGCTCAAATCAGCCAGCGTATAGGTATTGAAAGGGTGGCTCTGCATAAGCACATCCTGATCGTAACCGGGATGATTCGTTTTGTCGCCTCTCGCGATGCGAAGCAATCGACTGCTCATGATGCGTTCGTTATCCAAAAGGTGGCCAATGACCTCTTTCACACTCCATTTGCCTTCGGCGTACCGATAATTTGCTTGCTCTTCTGTCAATGAAGAGAGCAAAGTTGGTACGATGTTGGCTTGCAGCTCTAAGCGTTCGATGATGTCCCCTTCGGGAACAAGGCGGATATAACCTTCATAAAAAGCTGCATATTCATCTGTAGTAGGTCTTTCAACCATGGTAATGCCTCCTTTGGGATTCAAATGTAATGAATTATATTCTAGCATATATTTTGCTTCCAGCATTAAATTTGGCCCTCCACTTCATGAGCGGAAGGGCCATTCCATGTAATTTAGGCAGTTTTAAATGGGACGTTATTCCACTTTTAATCCATACGTCGTATCCCTTTATTTTGGACAAAATTCTCCAAAACCGCAAAATCCTCCGTTACTTTTTGGAACGGCAACGTGTCCAGCACCTGTTCCCGGTAACTCTTTTTTGCCTCTACGCTGAGACGAGAGTCAAGTATGCTGAGTATGCCAAGGTCCGTTTCACTACGGATCAAACGTCCCGTTCCTTGCCTTAACCGAAGAAGCATGTCAGGTACAAACACCTCCATAAATGGATTCTTCGTTACAGATGCCTTGAATTCATATACAGGATCGGAAGGAACAGGGAAGGGCAGACGGAAAATAATAACCTGTGACAGGTCAGAACCCTGGATATTCACACCTTCCCAGAATACACCGGTACCCAGGAGTACTCCTTTGCTTTTCCTGAACTCGGCGATGACACTGTCCTGGGAAGATCCCTCTTTTTGAACATGGACTGCCCATGAATATTCATTAACCTCTGACATCAACTTTTGGTGAATGTACTTCATGTCCTCCTTTGCTGAAAAAAGGACGATGGTTCTTCCCTGAGTTAGATTACAGAGTCGAACCATCTCTTGGTAAGCTGCTTCAAGATAGTTTTCTCGCTGCTCATGGTGATAATAGGGAACTTTGTTAGAGATGTACATCATGGCATGGTTGGTGTAGTCAAAAGGGGAGGATTGGCGCTCTAGGAAATCTCCCTTATAACCGAGGGAGTCAGTCAAATAAGAATATTGTTCCTCCAGCGTATCCCCGCCTTGGCACAACGTAGCCGACGTTAGGATTACAGGTACCTTGCCATTAAATAAAGCGTATTTCAGAAATTGGCTTATATCTTTGGGACAGATGCTGATCGTGGCTACTCCAAGGGGGCTGCTTGCCCATAATAGATAGTTGCCCTCTGTTTCAGCCAAGACATGGATGAGGGTAATAAACCCGTTGATGGCTTCAAAAGCGTCATCGATCTCCCGCTCGTGGCGAGAAGTCAAAATGGAAAGACGCAGACTGAAATCTTTCAAATTATTAGATACTTGGTTCAACGGTATTCCTTTGATCTCCGACACTTTAATTCGGTCGTTATCCTGCTTGGCATGGTTGAGCAAATCCGCGTTTACCTGTTTGAAGATGCGCTCAGCGCAGTTTTTTATGAATTTGGATTGTGAGAAGAGACTTTTATCCCCGGACTGCTTCGTGAGCAGCTGAACCGTGGTATCCAAGATGCGGCAGATGCCCCGATAAGTGAACTCAAGTGTTCTGGCATCCCGAACTTTTGCTTCCAGATTATGCGCTTCATCAATGACGATCAGAGCAGGCTGTTCCGAAATGATGCTCTTGGTGCCTTCTTTTTTCTTCATCAAATCTCGTATGAGCAGATCCTGGTTCACGATAATAAAATCAATCTCTTGAGCTTTTGCATTCAATTTCGCTCTCATATCATAGAACAAACATGCATTTTTATGATGACAACGTTCAAATTTGCAATCATTCACGGAAACGTGGGACCATTCGGCATCACTAATTCCAGCTTTAATATCTGCTCTCTCATCAATTTCATAATCTAATATGCGCTGAGCAAGGGTAGACACGGAGGAGGTCGCATCATCAGAATCAGGACTGACCCATTCCGCTGCTCTACTTCTGCAGGCATACTGACCCATACCTTTCCCCACAACGGAGCGAACCGTTGAGAATCCCAAACGACTACCAATGATCCTTAAATCTTTATGTATCTGTTCCGAGAGCTGAATGGAGGAGGTAGCTATAATAACTGGTTTCTGAGACATTTGATTCGTGAGCAGACTTGGGATCAGGTATGCAAAAGACTTACCGATTCCGACACCAGCTTCAATCATGGCGTTATGCCCATGGATATAAGCATCGGCGATATCAAGAGACATTTCTTGCTGTCCGATCCGCTCTCTAAGGCCGATTCGGGGGAACCGGTCATATATTCGGAAGATCGCGTTAACCAAAGAACGTTCGATTTCTTTGTCCGGTTCCCGCTTATTTATTTTATAAAGTTCATTTAACCAATTCATAACGATCGCCCCTCTTCCGAATAATGAGCTTCTTGTACTACAATTTGGAGACGAATTACCTCACGATGGGGTTGTGACGGCATTTTTTAATCTGGAAACGCCTTCCTGTAATTGTTCTTCTGACAAATGTGCAAAAGATAAATAGATACCATACTTCGTACCAACAGATGTTGAACTGCTGACTTCTGAGTATATAACACCTTGTGACCTTGCCGATTCCCGGAAGACCTCATAAGTGGTCACATTACCTCGCCACCAGCCAAACACATGAAGGCCCGCTTCATTCTCCACCCAATCAAACCATGTAGAGAGTTGCTTGTTCAACAGTTTGAGTAACAGATGGAATTTACGACTGTATAATCGATTCATCCTGCGCAGATGACGCTCATATTGACCGCTTGTCATAAATGCAGCCAATGCCCGTTGTTCGATCAGGTTGACGGGTCTTGGCTCGTATAATGCCTGCGCCTTTCTAAAGGTGTCTGCCAAGGTAGGGGGAAGAACCACATACCCAAGTCGTACTTCTAAAGGTAATGTTTTTGTAAAGCTGCCCAGGTAGATTACGCGACCTGCTTTATCGAGTGTTTTCAGCGGTTCAACATGCATTCCACGATATCGGAATTCACTATCATAATCATCCTCGACAATCATGGCATCATGCCGATTTGCCCAGTCCAACAAGGTTTGTCTGCGTTCAAGGCTGAGCATTTCGCCAGTGGGAAACTGTCGTGAGGGTGTGACAAACAACATTCGTGCTTCCCAGTCTTGGGGCACAACGCCCTGACCATCCAGATTGGCTTCAATCAACTTTGCACCCGCGGCCAAGATGGCTTTAGAAATCCCGACATAACAAGGACTTTCCGTTACGACATGATCCCCAGGATCTGCAAGTAATTGAGTGAGTAGAGCTATGGCTTGCATGGAGCCAGCAGTCACGGCAATATGATCCGGATCAACTTGAATGCCCCGCATCCTCCGAAGATAGGCAGCAATGGCTTCTCTCAATCTGGGATCCCCGGTTGAACTAACAATAGCAGAGATTGTTTCCAGTTGATGCTCACGCTGCCTTATCTCTGCATACAATCGATTATTCCATTCATCGTAAGGGAACTTGGAGAAATCGGGTTGGTATTTGCTAAAATCGATAACTTCATTGTTCTCTAGATTGGTATTATGTGTATCTGCATTCGCTGGTGCATTTCTTTGAATTGCCTGTTGTTCAAACTGCTGGATACGATTCCCCCAGGCTGATAAGTGATGGGTAAAAGATTTTACGGTGGACGCATCATTGCTTAAATCCAACTGATAAGCAACAAAGGTTCCTCTTCCATGCTCTGATTGAATGTAACCTTGAGCAGTCAACGTATCATAGACCTGATTCACGGTTCCCCTGGAAATGTGATACGTCGCAGCTAACTCTCTAGTCGAGGGTAACTTCTCGCCGTGTATAAGATTGCCTTCATGAATAGCATCACGAATCGCATGATAAAGAGCCTTCATCTTGGTATATTGTCGGTTTAAATATGAACTGTAAGCTACATGAAATTGCATATGCCCTCCAGTGTTATCATTGAAGTGGTACAATAAAAACCAAAAATATTGGATCTTTTTATATGACCATTCTCATTTTATACTAAATCATAGATTAGAGCGATGCTTTTATTGAAAACCACCCAAAAAGTTAATTAGGAGGACTACAATCATGCAAACAGGTACAGATCGTGTAAAAAGAGGAATGGCTGAGATGCAAAAAGGTGGCGTCATCATGGACGTTATGAATGCTGAGCAAGCTAAAATTGCCGAGGCGGCAGGGGCAACAGCAGTTATGGCTCTGGAGCGGGTGCCTTCTGATATTCGTGCAGCCGGCGGTGTAGCTCGCATGGCGGATCCAACCATTGTTGAAGAAGTTATGAAAGTTGTGTCTATCCCAGTTATGGCCAAAGCACGTATCGGTCATTACATAGAAGCCAAAGTGCTTGAATCGCTGGGTGTGGACTATCTCGATGAGAGCGAAGTTCTTACACCTGCTGACGAAGTGTTCCATATTGATAAGCATGAGTTCACTGTACCATTTGTATGTGGAGCCAAAGATTTGGGAGAGGCTCTTCGCCGTATTGGTGAGGGAGCATCGATGATTCGTACAAAAGGTGAGCCTGGAACGGGCAACATTGTAGAGGCAGTTCGTCATATGCGCCTAATTAACAGCCAGATTCGCAAAGTTCAAAACATGTCCAAGGACGAGCTGTATGCTGAAGCCAAAAATCTGGGTGTCGCTTATGAGTTACTCCGCGAAATTCACGAAAATGGCAAACTTCCTGTCGTTAACTTTGCAGCGGGCGGTGTAGCTACTCCGGCAGATGCAGCACTTATGATGCACCTGGGAGCAGACGGTGTGTTTGTAGGATCAGGTATTTTCAAATCCGATAGCCCTGAGAAATTCGCTCGTGCCATCGTTGAAGCAACAACACATTACACGGATTACAAACTGATCGCCGAAGTATCCAAAAACTTGGGTGCGCCTATGAAAGGCATCGAAATTTCTAAATTGGCTCCAGAAGAGCGCATGTCCAACCGCGGTTGGTAAGAGCAGATCGAACAATTGTAGTATGAACATAATGTCATCCAAGCCGATCAATGGATATCCATTGATCGGCTTTTTGCTATTGTTGACGAATTCTTTCTAACATTGAGAATGATTATAATTCTCATTTACGGGATTAGACATTTGCGGTATACTGACAATAACTATTTTACATAATGCACAAATAGAACATTATGAAATCAAAAGGGAGAGAATCAAATGTCTACACGCTTTAAAAAAGGAATGTTATTTTGTTTTATTGCTGCACTTGTTTTTGTACTTGCAGCCTGCTCCAGTAGTACTGGTGGAAGCGATGAGGCAAAAAATAGCTCACAGGAAGCAACCAAGAAGGTTGCAACAGATGAGAAGACATCAGACGCAGACGCTTCAGGTGCAGCTCAAACCACGTATCCAGTAACCGTTTCAAACTATACAACCGAGAACGGCACATGGGTGAAGAAGGATCAAACGTTTGACAAGGCACCTGAACGAGTAGTTGCCAATACCCAAGGTGCAGCCGAGCTGATGATTCGCCTCGGTTTGACAGACAAGCTTGTAGGTGTAGCAGCGCTGTTCGGCAGTGTGCCTGATGATATTGCTGATGAGTTCAAAAAAATTCCTGTGCTGGCGGAAGGCTATGTAGGCAAGGAATTGACCATTGGCGCTTCGCCTGACCTGGTTGTGGGACGTGGTGGATTGTTTGAGGATGCGGATTGGGGCGTCGGTACAGTAAGCAGCTTGAATGATATGGGAATTAAAACGTATGTACAAAGCACCAGTGTTCCAGATGCATCGTTAGATAGTCTGTATCAGGACATTACTGAATTAGGTGAGATTTTCAATGTACAAGCCAATGCAGCGGCATATATTGAGACACTTAAAGCTCGCGCGAATGCCTTGTCGGCCCGTGCTAGCGCTGAGACGATCAATTATGCATCTTTTTCGGATAATGGTGATGGAACCATCGGAATTTACAACGGAAACGGAGATACATTTATTGAAAGTGCAATGTCATTAATCAATATGCATAATATGCTCATTAATGAAACCGGCACACTCAGTCTGGAGAAGTTAATTGAGATGAATCCGGATGCCCTGATTATTTCGAGGTATGCTGGTGGCATTGATCCTGAACAGACGATTGAAAAGCTGCTTGCCAACAAGCAGGTACAGAACATTAATGCAGTTAAAAACAAGAAAATCTACATTATTGATTTCAACAACTTCTGGGGCTACGGAGATTCCATCTTCACAGGTGTTGAAGGGCTCGCTGATGATCTAGGTTTGTAAAGGAGTATCATTAAAAAGTCGCTATTTGGAAGTGACCTAACCGAGAGTTGCTAATTTAATGCATGTCCAATAGCTAGCTTTACAGACAAAGAGCCGATAACCCTATTACGTGGTTATCGGCTCTCTTATAGTTCAGGCTGCTTGTCATAACTGATGCTTTTTCGGCCCCAGTCCCGCCGATATTATTATTAAGCTTCGTTTCGTGGCTCCATTAACATGATATGACATTCCTTTTCGGCGGAGGGCTTGATCTCGACTCCCTTGGGGACAATATACATCTCGCCCTTGGAAATCTTCACTTGCCCATCACGAAAATCAATTATCATTTCCCCTTCAAGCACAAAAAACAACTTATCGGTTTCCTCATGAACATGCCACTCAAAATCGCCAGCAATCTTTACGATCTTAAATTGATGGTTATTCATTTCTCCAATGAGTTTCGGAGACCAAAGCTCGTTTATTTTCGAGAATTCCTCATTAAATTTAATAGCTTGATAGTGCATCGTAATACCTCCTGTGTATTATTCGTTTAAGTTCAGTATACTGATTCAGATTTTGGTATAACATGGATGCTTGTTGAAATCAGGATGGATTATTGATGAACTTCTGACGATACTCCGTAGGAGAGACACCATATTGTTTCTTGAACACTCTACTAAAATAAAAGGGATCGGCAATGCCCACGGTTTCAGCAATCTGTTGCACAGACGCACCATTTGCCAATAACATTTGTGCTGCCATATGTATACGATATTTTAATATATATTCTGCTGGCCCCATGCCTGCATGTCTTCTAAATACGTAGGAAAGTCGATTTCGATTAACGTTATTTTGTTCTGCAAGCGATGCTACGGTAAAGCTTTGATCATAGTATTCCTGAATATAGGAAGAGACCCGTTCAAATAAAACATCTGATTCACAATTTTGTTGCCTATGGTCAACACATAACAGAGTTTCATTCAGTACATCGCGAAACAGCATCTCGGTCTGAAACCTTGAAATACCCCCATGCTGGTTATACACATGCCAAAGACGCGTAATTAATTCGATCAGACGAGGGGATTGGCCCGTTGATAATTCAAAATGTTGATGAGAATAGCTTGACTCTTCCAGGTCTGAACTACATATTCGGTATAAAACTAAGATGTACTCCCAGTCATTTTTATTAAACACGGTTTGGTCAAGTTTCATATTCGCGCCACCATGTACAACTTTTCCTGGTGAAAAGATATAGGGTGTCCCATCAAATTGAAATTGTATTTTTCCTGTAAGAGGAAACACAAATCCAGGGAAAGAATCCGTATAGTCAGCGTGGGGCACGCCTGGATTTCTAGCATATCGATATACCCCTTCTACTTGAAAGGGAATGTGTGCAAAATGCGCTGCTAATTGATTAATGTCTACTTTCACATTTCGTACCTCGTTTCAATAATGGTTGCCAGTCATAATGAGATAAATCGCTACAGATCTTACTACAACACTATTGATAATCATTATCACTGTCAACATATAAAATGACCCATGCTGCTTTTGGCTAAGTTCAAACCAGCATTAAACGGTTCCAAGCCGGATAACTGAACCAACATGCAAATGCGGAAGCCCTTTTTTACATATGGGCAATTGAATCCATCTTGTGTTAACATGTGCACTAACTAATCCAATTGCATGTTTAAGAAGGGGAACCCATGTCCATTCGAATCAAAATGCTACTGTCCTTCACGGGCATGCTCGTTATAAGTTTACTGTTCATCCTGCTTACGGCTAGCCTATACACGATTGCAGCCACAGGGGATCTACAGAGCTTTCGCGATATTTACAAGGTGCATTATCAGATCAATCCACTGACTGAACAGGGAGAATCGATCTTTCAAGAGATGAAGTTTCTGGCCAAAAATGACCCGGATGATCTGCAGGACAAGGTTTTACTGCGTGAATATGACATGAAGCTGCGAGCTGAGAAGTCAGGGCTCTACGTCAGACGGGAGAATAGTCAGATCTTCGAATCGTTAACCTTCAACCAGCCAGAACTGAAGCAAGCATTGCCTGCCTATGATCTGAACAATTATCAGATTCGAAGCACATTTAATATTGGTGAACGATTTTATGCGTATGCTAAGTTTGATTTTCAATATTCAGATGGGGAACGGGGAAGTATCTTCGTCATTCGTGAGAGAAGCCCCTTCGCAGAGCTTACTCGCAAACTGCTACCTGTGATGTCAGTACTGCTTATCGGCGTCCTGATCATCGCGAATCTGCTCTTGTTCCGCTGGATCACGCGTAGTTTCATCAAGCCGCTCAGTCAACTACGAAGCTCTGCCGAGCATATTAAGAATGGCAATCTATCCTTTAAGATTCAATTAAACTCCAATGATGAAGTTGGACAACTCAGCGAAGCATTTGAGAGTATGCGGAATCAATTGCAGCGCTCCTATGCGCTACGACAGCAGGACGAAGCGAACCGCAAAGAGCTCATTTCCAACATTTCGCATGATCTCCGTACCCCAATTACCAATATCAAAGGATACATTGAGGGCATTCGTGACGGGGTGGCTAATACTCCGGAGAAAATGGAGAGTTACGTTAATATCATTCACTCCAAAGCAGTTAGCATGGATAAGCTGGTGGATGAACTGTTTTTGTATTCGAAGCTAGACTTGAACCAAGAGCCTTTCCTGTTCGAGACAGTTGATATCGCTGATTTTCTTGAAGATAGCATTGAAGAGCTGAGATACGACATGGAGGATAAAGGCGTTGCCTTGCATTGGAATAACCAGGTCTCTGGTCCCGCTATGGCTGCTTTGGATGCGGAGAAGTTGAAACGTACCGTTGTTAATGTGGTGGATAATGCACTCAAATACATGGAGAATGAACACAAACGATTCGAGATTACACTTCAAGCCGATGAGAAATGGATTACGATGGTGTTTAAAGATAATGGCAGAGGTATACCTGAAGAGGCACTACCTTATATATTTGAACGCTTCTATCGTGCAGAACAATCCCGCAATTCCTCAACGGGTGGAAGTGGCCTCGGGCTGGCCATTGCCCGCCAAATCATTGATGGACACGGAGGACTTATCTGGGCAGAAAGCCGGCCCAATGATGGCACGAGCATATATATTAAACTGAAACGGCTGAATGAAGAGAGGAACTACTGAGTATGGCAAACATTTTGATTATTGAAGACGAAACAACGATTGCTGAACTGGAACGGGATTACTTTGAACTCAACGGATTTTCCGTGGATCTCTGCCATACCGGTGATGAAGGTCTGAAGCAAGCACTGGAGGGAGACTACAATCTGATCATTGTTGATCTGATGCTCCCCGGACTGGACGGATTCGAATGTTGCAGACGCATTCGTGAGGTGAAGGAGGTGCCTATCCTTGTCGTTTCCGCGAAAAAGGAAGAAATCGATAAGATCCGGACATTTAATCTGGGAGTCGATGATTTTATTACAAAACCGTTTAGCCCAAGTGAATTGGTTGCACGAGCCAAAGCTCATTTAACCCGATACGAGAGACTACTTAACAAAAACAAGCCGGCCCAGCAGGATGAAATTCATATCCGCGGGCTTCACATCGACAAAGGCTCACGCCGCGTTTTCGTTAATGGCGAAGAGGTAGCGATTACAACCAAGGAATTCGAGTTACTTGTCTTTCTCGCGAGTCATCCCAACCGTGTATTCAGCAAATCCGATCTGTTTGAGCGCATCTGGGGTATGGATTCCACCGGAGACATTGCAACCGTTACTGTCCATATTCGCAAACTTCGTGGCAAGCTGGAGACAGACCCCAAAAATCCGGAATACATCGAAACCGTCTGGGGAGCGGGTTACCGATTCACAGTATAAGTTTTGTGAAAATTTAGACCCCGTTTATATTTTTTTAATAACTTTAGCCTTGGGAGTTTCTTTTTGTCCTCTATGCTATAGATACAGGCAACTACAACCTATAGAGGAGGAATTCAACGATGAATTCGACAACCCGCAAAATCGCAACATTTCTAACCATAACTGCATTGGGTACGGCCGCATTCCCGCTAACTGCGAATCAAGTACATGCAGCTACATACGTTACGAACATTGCCGCAACATCGGCACAGCTTAGTCAACAGCAGATTGATGCTGCTGTCAAGACACTGAATAGCTTGGGAATCATGACCGGTTATGCAGATCAATCCATGGGTGAACATAGAGCGATTACGCGTGCTGAGCTAGCATCCTTGGTTTATAAAACGTTTAATTTGGAGGGCAAGACGGGCGAAACTGTAGAAGTAACGGACCTAAATCCAAACGCGTGGTATACACCTTATGCGTCAAAACTTGTTGAACTCGGCATCATGCAGACAAAAAATGGACAATTCTCTCCGCAAGCTCAAGTGACAGATGCTGAACTCGAACAGGTCGTATCCAAAGCGATGCAGCGTGATGTAAAATCCGTTCACCATTGGATGAGCCAGTTCTACTCCGAGAACGGTTCAGTAAAGCGTGGCGAAACAGCGGTACTGCTACAAACTGCACACCAAGCCATTCCTTCGGAGCAAGCTCAAATCGAGAGCGTTCGCTCACTGAATGCCATTACGTTAATTGTCACATTCGACAAACCGCTGACAGCAACGGATGAAGCATTTGCGAAGGCACAAACGGACTTTGCGTTTACCGGTGGTTTGACGTTGACCAATATGCCCCGTTTGAAAACAGGGTCAATTGCGACTTACATCGTTCCAACGTCCGTACAAGAGGCTGGTGAGATGTACAGCCTGACTTACAAAGACCAAGAGGTTGGTGCCTTTGAAGGCAGTGGCACGAAAATAAATATGACAACAGCTAGTCAAGTAACGAATGATACATTCGAGATTGAAGCACTGCAAAAGAACGGTGTAGTGGATTACGGTTATATTATTTCGGCTTACAGCGGTGGTCGAGGAGCCAATGCGTTCGTGCTGAATGATCAAGAGCAAGCAGGGGGCAAAACGTATCAAATCATATCTTCCATGCAGGCAAGACAAGTTGTAATTACGCCAGAAGGTGGCGAGCCCATCGTTGCCAGATACGTTCCGTTTACACAATCCACAGATGGAAAACAAAAACCGAAATTCCGTTTGCCTGAAGGACAAACGCTGAAATCTGGTGTCACTTATACCGTTTCTTCGGATTGGGCCAACATTGAAGATGATTCATTTACGGCAAAATCGTTGGATGCGCTGGAGGTTGCAAGTGCTCAAGCAGTCAACGAAAACTCCATTGAAGTTATGCTTACCCAGGATCCTGGAGATGAACTGTTCTCTGGTCGAAGTGTAACGTTAACTTCACCTAGCGGGGATGTTCTGACGGCCACTTATAAATATTCAAGTCGAAAAGGTGCGACAGGTGTATTCGATATCGCTAATGATGGGAAGCTGACTCCAGGTACGACGTATACAATAAACCCAGTTGGGGATTGGAGTATCGCATCTTCGGTTACCTTGACACTGGAATAAAGGAGGCAGTATGAATAAGTCATTGATCATCTTGATCCTCATAAGCAGCATGTTCATCGTGCAAGGCTGTGTACCTGAAGTGAGAAATAACTCCAATGTGGAGGAGAGAAATATGACTTCATTGGAAGAACAGTTATTCAAAGCTGTTGAGGATAGAGATCACGAAAATATTCAAAAATGGATACAAGCGGGCGCCAATATCAATGCTCAAGATCTGAATGGACGAACGGCTGCCATGATTGCAACTTACAATAATGATCTAACATCGGCCAAAGCGTTAATTCAAGCGGGTGCGGATGTGAATATACAGGACGATATGAAGAATAACCCGTTTCTGTACGCGGGCGCTGAAGGATACCTGGATATTTTGAAGCTGACAATTGAGGCGGGAGCGGACCCAGCGATAACGAATCGATATAGTGGGACGGCACTTATTCCGGCTTCGGAGCATGGATATGTAGAAGTCGTACATGAACTTCTGACTCAAACATCGGTGAATGTGGACCATGTTAATCAATTGGGATGGACAGCACTGCTCGAAGCGATCATTCTCAACGATGGCAATGTCCGGCAGCAGGAGACGATACAATTACTCATTGACCATGGAGCAGACGTGAATATACCGGATCGTGATGGGGTATTACCGCTCAGTCATGCGAGGAATAAAGGATTTAAGGAGATTGAAGACATTTTGGTACGGGCTGGTGCGAAATAGAAATAATTTGGAATACTGAGATACGATAATCTTAAAAAATGAATATCTCTGCTTTAAAGTTTGCTATAGAGTACTACTATGCTTCCAGATAAAATGGAAATACCAACCATGTAAGCGCTATCTATTATTGTGGTGCAGGTGTCTTATCTTGTTTAACCTGCACCCAGTAATATTAAAACTTGCATAGGTTGGAATCATTCATGGAGGTGTATGATGAAGAGAAAGTCATGGTATACGTTGGTGGTAACAGGTATCGTCTCTTTGTTTTTTTCGGTAAGCGCTTTCGCGGGTTATGTTTTTTGGGAACCTCTAACCTATTTTAACTCAAGCACGTGGCAAAAAGCGGATGGGTATTCCAATGGGAACATGTTCAACTGTACGTGGAGGGCTAACAATGTTAATTTCACAAGTGATGGCAAGCTTAAGCTTGGTTTGACCAGCTCTGCACAGAACAAGTTTGATTGCGGAGAGTACCGTTCCACGAATACGTATGGGTACGGCTTGTATGAAGTCAGTATGAAACCTGCGAAAAACACAGGTGTCGTTTCCTCATTTTTCACATACACAGGGCCTTCACATGGCACCCAATGGGATGAGATTGATATCGAATTTTTAGGCAAAGACACCACCAAAGTACAGTTTAATTATTATACCAATGGCGTTGGCAATCATGAGAAGGTTATTAATCTTGGTTTTGATGCATCTCAAGGTTTCCATACGTATGCTTTCGACTGGCAGCCAGGATATATCAAATGGTATGTGGACGGTGTCTTGAAACATACGGCAACCAGCAATATTCCGTCAACACCTGGAAAAATCATGATGAACCTGTGGAATGGAACGGGTGTAGATAGCTGGCTCGGTCCTTATAACGGTGCCAATCCACTCTATGCAGAATACGATTGGGTTAAATATACAAGTAATTAAGCAGACTGAAGCAGCCTTTAACGGCTGCTTTTTTGCTGTCTTCAGGCGTTGCATTTATTAAATATATGTATTCAATATCCAATATCCTAAATTAATGCAATAAATGTTGCAATATTAGTATGGGCATAAATATCATTCATTCATTATGATTAACCTGTAAGCAACATTACATAGACTGGGGGAACGAAGTTGGACACAAGTAAAAAGAGACGCGTAGGCAGCTTGGTCATGATCGGTGTATTGGCCCTATCAGCAGCCTTGAGCGGATGCAGCAGCGGAAACGACAAACCAACAGAAACAAGCGCACCGGCGACAACGTTGGAGCTCAAAGATGGGAAGTATGATCCACCCGTATCCATTACGTATTTACGGCCATGGGGCCCAGATGTGAAGTTTAAGCCGGGTGAGGATCAGGATAACAACGTGCATACCAAATGGGCCAAGGAGAAACTCGGTATTGAGCTGAAAAACCAGTGGATATCTCCTTCCACCAATAATGCATTCGAGACAAAACTGCGTCTGTCCCTTGCTTCCAATGCGGAGATGCCGGACATTATTTCGTATCGCGGCGAATTCAATCTGGTGCGTGAATTGATTGAGTCCGGAAAATTTGTCGATGCGGGCGAGTTGTTTGACAAATATGCAAGCGATACATGGAAAGCAGCCGTAAACGAAGATCCTTCCGTATGGTATCCATACATGCAAGATGGCAAAAAAATCGGTATTCCGATTCTGGATTATGCCTATAATGGTGATCCTGTCATGTGGATCCGTGAAGACTGGATGAAGAAATTCAATCTGGAAGCACCTAAAACGATAGATGATCTTGAAGTCATTATGGAAACGTTTACGAACCAAGATCCGGATGGGAATGGGAAACAGGATACCTACGGACTGACCATTGGCTTCAAGAACTGGCTGAACACATGGATGTCAGAAGCTGGATGGGTATTCGGCGCTTATGGTACAATGCCGAACCAATGGAATCTGACGGCAGACGGCAAACTTGAATACGGTTCCGTTACACCGGGTGCGAAGCAGGCTTTAGCCAAGTTACAAAGCTGGATGAGCAAAGGGTATATCCCGGAAGAAGCCGGTGTGTATGACGAGACAAAAGCAGCCGAAGAATTTACTGCCGGAAAAGCAGGTATTGTGGTAGGTCCTCACTGGATGCCATCCTGGCCACTGGAGGATGTGAAGAAGAATAATCCAGAGGCTGAATACAAGGCGTATCCGATTCCTTCCGGTCCGGATGGTCAAGCAGGGAGACATGGTACTTCGAACGGAAACGGCGTTATTCTGATCAATAAAGACATGAAGAATCCGGAAGCCTTTTTCACCTATCAGAACTATCTCTTTGATCACTATGCGAATCCTAAAGAGGGCGATGAGTTCGAACATGGATTTGCGGAAGGATACGATTGGGTTATGGTCGATGGGAAGCCATCAACCGATGCAAGTCTTACGGGTGGTTATGCTCCCGAGAAGTACACTTTAACGTTTGATGGAGCGCGCATTCCGAGTCTGAGCATGACAACTCTGGCGAAGCTGGCAAGCGGTGAAGAACCGACTACGCCTTTCGAGAAAAAGATCAAATCAGGTGTACCTGCACCTATGCTAGATGCAGCCAAAATTGTATTGGATCAAAAGGACATCGTGTTCAATCAAATGTTTACCGGTGCACCTTCCATGACAATGCAGATGAACAATGATATTCTGACGAAGATGGAGAAAGATACCTTCTCCCAAATTGTATATGGCAAAACCTCCGTGGATGCATTTGACACATTTGTTGAGAAGTGGAAATCTTCAGGCGGAGATCAGATCACAAAAGAAGTAAACGAGTGGTATGAATCCGTGAAAAGCGGAAAATAGGACGAGGAAAAGCGCCGCAAACATGGTTCGATGCGGTACGGTAACATAAGCAGCATAAAGGCATTGCAGGAGAGCAACTCCCGCAATGCCTTTTGTTATGCAATATGAATAATGGGGGACGGTGAGTTTAGTTGAACGTCAAGTCTGGTCTGAGTACTCCCTTAAACCGGCAGATTTTCCCGATATTCCTGTGGAGTGAGATCATAAAATTTCTTAAAGACTCGAATGAAATATGCGGTATTGTTGTACCCGACAAGTTCTGCGATTTCAAACACTTTGGCGGTAGATGTTCGCAAATGATAGGCTGCTTTTTCCATTCTTAATCGGTATACGTATGCTGTAAGTGCTTCACCAGTCTCCGCCTTGTATACCTTGGACAGGTATACCGGATGCAGATGCACATGGTCAGCAATAGCAGGCAGTGATACATCTCCAGCCAGATGAAGGTCTACGAAACTTTTGACGCTGCGTACAATGGTGCTGTGATTGTCTCTAAGCTCTTGTTCAGCATCATCTCTTATGTAATGAAGTGTTCGTATGGACCAGTCCTGTAATTGCTGTGCAGTAGAGTAACTGGGAGCTTGAAAATAACGATAGGACTCTGCTGGAATCAAAGAAGAGATTTGTTTGCCATTTTTATGAATGATGTACGCAAACGCACCTGCAATCGCAAAATACACCTCAAAGGTTGACTCCGCAATATCATGATGTTCATTGGAATTCAGCAGTTCTTCAAAAATGTGCTCGATTTTCTGTTCCACATCCTCAAACCGCCCAGCCTCCAATAGGCTGATCAACGTTGGCGGCTGATAAAGTGACCTGATCGTATGTAGAGGATTGGCGTCCGTTTCATCGGAAGCTGTGACAAACAAGCCTTGTACTTGACCCATCCGTTTACGCATGGACATGACCGTTCGCTCATAGAGTTCTCCAATCTCGTAAGGAAACTTGCCCCAGCTGGATACAGAAATGGAGATTGCACCTTTTAAGTATAACTGAACATTGGTTTGAATCTGGGCAGCATAATGCTCAAGCAGGGTCTGAGGCGTCTCATTCCTGCTATAGTTTATCGTTGTGGAATGCTTCATGCTAACCAGAACAACGATGTAATCATGAACATCTCGTGTGTGCCAGATATGAAAATGATTATGCATCACTTCGCTAATGATATTACATATCGCATATTCCATTAGGTCCAGATCGCCGTGTGCCATTTCGGATAGATGTTTTTCCATACGAATAATCAGCATGCCGAGGTCTTCACCTATGGAGTAAGGAAGTTCAAGCAGATCAAGCTTGTCTGCCAATGTCTTCGGATCATAGACTTTTCCAGTCAGCAACTCATGCAGCATCGTGGATTGAAGCAATGGAAGATGATCCTGAAAGGCATGTAAGGCTCGTTGATGAGACGCTGCCGTTTCCCACTTTTCTTTAATTCGATGAACAAGACGTTGCACGGATCCGATCAGATCTTCATCGCTAACCGGTTTCAGCAAGTAATCGAAACTTTCCTGCGCAATGGCCTGTTTGGCATACTCAAAGTCCGCGTGACCTGATAAGAGAATCGTCTGCACATGAGGCCACTTTTCATGAATCGCTGTAATCAGCGCAATGCCTGACATTTCAGGCATACGAATATCGGTAATTACAATATCAATGTCGTGATTGTCCATGATTTCGAGTGCTACGGCACCGGATAAAGCTTCATGGACTGTACCGATCCCGCAGCTTTCCCATGGAATGGTCTCTGCGAGCGTTTCCACGACCGAACGTTCATCATCCACTAGTAATATTTGCAGCATGGGTCTTTCACCTACTTGTCTGTATTGTCGTGCCATGTGATGTTAACTTTAATCCCACCCAATGAAGATTGTTCATAGAAGAGTCCTGATCCTTCACCGTACTGAAATGACAAACGTTGATGCACATTCCATGTACCACATCCCATATTCTCATCCAGCGGTTTAAGAAGATTATCTCTCAGAAGATCCAACTGTTTCTCAGACATACCAAGCCCGCTGTCCTCTACGATAATCGTGTACACATCATCCTCGCAGTCTGCATAGATTCTAATCTCACCATCCACCGATTTGGGCTCCAGTCCATGAATAATAGCGTTCTCAATAATAGGCTGAAGGGTAAGTCTCGGAACTGTTTTATCTAAAATATCATGAGGCACGTCGATTGTAAAATGCATTCGTTCCAGACGAAGTGACTGGATTTCCAAATAATTTTTGACCATCGTTAACTCTTCTCGAAGCGTGGCTTGGTCCTTTTCGGACCTGGTTATGTATCGGTAATACTCTCCCAGATTCAGTGCCATGGCTACCACAGCCTTTTCATTTTTCATTCGGGCCATGTTCTTGATATAGAAGAGACAGTTATAGAGAAAATGCGGATTGATCTGCGATTGAAGCTGTTTGAGCGTAGCTTCGCGGCTCCTTAATTTCTCCTCATATACATTCTCGATTAACTCTTGAATTCGCTGGGCCATGATGTTGAATCGTGCAAATAACAGACTGAATTCATTGCGTGCCGGGTGATGCAGCCGAACGGAAAAATCCCCGGTGGATAAGCGATTTGTGCCTTTTACCAGCTGTAGAAGCGGAAGCTGTACACTGCGATAAAGTGTATATAAAACAACGACACTCATTACGATCAGAACGGCAATTGAAGCGTAAAACAGATTTCGGCTGCTCGTAATCGGTTTCAAAATCTGTTGCATCGGCACATAGTCAACATAATACCAGCCCAGGCTCTTGGAATGAATATAGGAGACGTAATATTCCGTTTTGTTTAACGTTGTGGTGAATCCACCGCTGGCTTGCAGTTTTGCTTCTTTTAGAGAGGGCAGTATGGCATTCAGAGTATCCTTTCCAGAGCTATTGCTGATCAAACCATAGTCGGGATGGAACATGAATGGATCGCCCTTATTGTTTAACTTGTTTTGGTTGAGAAGGGTAGTTAAGTGATGAACTGGAAAACTGATTTTGGTAATTAATCGGGCTTTGTCGGGCTGCACCATCGCTGTTGTTGGGTCTGTCGTGTACCAGATAAACTGATTGTCGGCATAGGTCCAGGACTGCGATAGGGACTCCTTAAATTCATTATCACTGTACGGAATGTAAGCATAATAATCCGTCGATATCACTTTTTTCATCCGAGGAAAGTATAGAGTGATGGTCGAATGCCATTTGCTTGCTGCGTTGTACAGATTCATCTTTTCCAGTATGGCACTTCCAACTTTCACACGTTCATAGGCAACATCCTTGTAGTCAGGGCGTTGATATTCCTGAATGCTGGAATCTTGTCCAATGGACATCCCATATAATGACAATTGGTAAATGTTGGATTCTACTGAATCAGCAAATGTCGACAGATGATTCATCGTATTGTTCTGAATCTCGTGTTCAATGACACGTACACTTTCCCGGTTTGAGTATGTGTAGAGAAACAATACCAGAATAAGCAGCATCACAAACAACAATGTAATTTTGGTAAAGACATTCATACGTGTAAACAAAGTCCAACCTCCTAAATCTCATTTAAATATTGATATCGTTGTTGCAATATTAGGATATAGATCGCAAATTTCCATTGCTATAATTTTAATATACAAGTTCACGATGACTTGTAAAATATAAATTTTAGAACATGGGGGATGCAGGAGTGAAGGAACATACGTTAGAAACGCCGCATAAACGGCGCTCCACCAGGGTCAAACAGCGCTGGAATATGCAACGGAACTGGACCTTGCATATGATGCTTGTTCCAGCCGTATTGCTGGCACTGGTGTTTCAGTACATACCGATGGGCGGCATTGTAATTGCTTTTCAGGACTTTAAGCCATACTTGGGATTTTCTGAATCCAAATGGGTTGGTTGGGACAATTTCCGATATTTATTCTTATATCCGGATGTAGGTCAGGTGATCTGGAATACACTGGTCATTGCATTTTTCAAAATCATCGCAGGACTGTTCGCTCCATTCCTGTTTGCCATTTTGCTCAATGAAGTGCGCTTGACGGCATTCAAAAGAGTGAGTCAAACGCTTGTGTATCTGCCGCATTTCCTATCATGGGTTATTCTCGGTGGGATTCTGCTCGATATCCTGTCTCCTCAGGGCGGTATGGTGAACCAGCTTGTCGTAGCCTTTGGAGGAGAACCGATCTTCTTCCTGGGAGATGGCACATGGTTCCGTATTACGTTAATTGTCAGCGATGTCTGGAAAGAATTTGGTTTTGGTACGATCGTATTTTTGGCTTCTCTATCCGGAATCAATCCTGCACTCTACGAGGCAGCCGAGGTGGATGGGGCCAACCGATTCAAGCAGACGCTGCACATTACGATTCCGGCACTGATGCCGATTACTATCGTCCTGATGACACTCTCGATCGGCAATATCCTGAACGCCGGTTTTGATCAGGTGTTCAACTTGTACAATCCGCTTGTGTATGACAAAGGCGACATCATTGACACCTTTGTATATCGACTCGGGATCTTGAACGGGAAGATGAGTTTTGCTACAGCAGTGGGGTTATTCAAATCAGTGGTAGCTACCATTTTGATTGTTATATCGTACAGAATGGCTTACAAACTGGCTAATTATCGAGTTTTCTAGAGAGGAGAAAAGGGCTTGTATTATAAAACAAAAGGATACCGCATATTTAGCATCGCTAACTATACTTTTCTTGGGATATTATCGTTACTCTGCATTTTACCAATTATTCATATATTGGCTGTCTCATTCAGCAGTATGGCGCCAGCGTCATCGAATCTGGTCAGCTTCTGGCCCATTGGTTTCACAACGGACGCTTATGTGAAAACCTTCGGAAACTCCAATTTCATCAACTCGCTTCTGGTGTCTCTTAAACGGACTGTGCTTGCAACGATCATCGGTATGGTCATTATGCTTATCACTGCATTTCCGTTGTCCAAGGAAGATATCAGCTTTAAAGGCCGCTCCTTGTATACGTGGTTTTTTGTATTCACCATTTTGTTCAGCGGCGGTTTGATTCCCAGTTACATTCTGATTCAGAAGCTTGGTCTGATGAATACGATCTGGGCGCTTATTCTGCCCGGCGCGCTGTCCGTGTGGAACGTTATTCTGATGATGAACTTCTTCCGGGGTCTGCCGAAAGAACTTGAAGAAGCAGCCTATCTGGATGGAGCAGGTCATATCAAAACATTGATTCTGGTCTACGTTCCACTGTCGCTTCCGGCGATCGCAACCTTGTCCTTGTTTACAATGGTGTATCAGTGGAACTCCTGGTTCGACGGCATGATCTATATGTCTGATATTAAAAATTATCCGCTTGCTTCTCTGTTACAGACCATTATCGTTCAGCAGGATCTCAGCAAAATCAATGTGGACCCTTCCATGTTGGAGAACATCTCACAGCGAACCGTGCGTGCAGCACAGATCTTTATTGGTGCGCTTCCCATTCTGATGGTATACCCGTTTTTACAACGTTTCTTCGTAAAGGGAATTGTTATTGGAGCAGTCAAGGAATAGGCGATGCAATGCAAGGATAACCGAGCTGAGGGAGGAAGTAAGATGAGAAGAGGATTGGCATGTGTGGTGGCATGGAGTTTAATGGCTACCCTCGTTTATCCAGCAACTGCTGGGGCAGAAAGTGTACAAGATCAAGCAGAGGTGGGGAATGTGCAGGCGAAAAGCCTGCACTCCTCTGTTGCCTATCATGACCTTACCGGGCATTGGTCACAATCCGCAGTTACACGATTGCAGGACTTGAATCTATTGAAAGGTTACACGGACGGCTCATTCAAGCCCAATCAGGTCATTAGCCGAGCTGAATTCGTTATGATTCTGGATCGGGCGTTTGGTTTCACTGGTCATACGGAGACGGGTTCCTATGCTGATCTGACTTCAGACGATTGGTACCAGGATGTGATGGTTCGGGCCAATGGTTCAGGCATTATTGAAGGCACAGACCGTGAACATCTGTCACCGAAACAACCGATCAGCCGGCAAGATGCAGCGGTTATGGTGGATCGAGCTTTTCAACTTTCAACGGCTATGAACGAAGATAGTGATCTATCAAAATTTCAGGATGCAGATGATATTTCCAGTTATTCCGAGAAAGCGCTTACCTATCTGGTGAACGAAAATATGATCAAAGGCTTCCAGGGGAAATTAAATCCCAAAGCACCAATTACACGAGCGGAGACAGCCCAGTTACTGTCGGCGATGATTGCCGATGTGAAAAGTGCTCCTGGTGTATACGAGTCCCAGGTCGATGGTAACTTGATTGTTAAATCGACAGATGTCACGCTGAAAAATACGGTCATCAACGGAAATCTGCTACTGGCAGAAGGCATTGGCGAGGGGACTGTTGTTCTTCAGGGCGTAACGGTTACAGGAAGTGTCATTATTAAAGGCGGGGGCAGTCATTCCATCGACATTAGCAACTCCAAGCTGAATCGAGTAATTGTTGACAAACGTGGGGAACCCGTCAGAGTTGCCATCACGGATGACAGTACGATTCAGGAGCTCGTTGTCATGCAACAGTCCATTCTGGATATCTCCTCCGATAGTCTGATTGATACCCTTAATATTCTCGCAGGAGCGAATCAGACCCGAGTGGATACCAAAGGTACGATTCAACAATTAAATGTTGATGCGAATGATGTTGTTATTAATGGAGAGAACGTAAAACAAGGTCTGCGTACATCCATGGCAGGAGAAGCTCAGCAACCTGCATCGTCACAGCCTGGGGGGTCAACGGGCGTGGCAAATACGCCAACGCCATCTACTCCAGGAGGGCAGACACCATCTAACCCATCAACACCAGGCAATCCTGCGGGTGAAAAACCGGTGCCTGCTACAACGATTCCGCATGATCAATGGGAACTCGTCTGGAATGATGAGTTCAACGGACCTGCGATTGATGCCTCCAAATGGACCGTTCAAGATACGGGTCTGGTATATAATAATGAGTTGCAATATTACAGCCCGGACAATACTCGCATTACGAAAGATCAGAATCGAAGTGTACTGCAGATTGAAGCGAAAAAAGGAGAGAAAAACGGTAAAGATTACAGCTCAGGCAAACTGATCTCCATGGGAAAAGGGGACTGGACCTACGGTAAAGTGGTTGTACGTGCAAAGCTTCCTATTGAAAAGGGCATGTGGCCTGCCATCTGGATGATGCCAACCGATGAAGCGCATTATGGAGGATGGCCGGCATCTGGAGAGATCGATATTATGGAGCTCATTGGTGGCAGTGAGAGCAATGACAAGGTATATAGCACATTGCATTATGATAGTGTGAAGCCTGATGGTTCCCATGGACATGATCAGGGAAGCCTTACTCTTCCGGAGGGAGAAACCTTTGCTGACGATTATCATGATTTCCAGGTGGAATGGTTGCCGGGCATGATTCGATTCTATGTAGATGGTAAACTGCATCATGAAGTGACCAACTGGCAAACGAAGGCTGTGGGTCAACCCGAGTATTACACGTTTCCTGCACCATTTGATCGTCCATTCTATCTGATTCTGAATCTGGCAGTTGGCGGGGATTGGCCGGGCTCACCTGAGAGCGATTTCACTTCTGAAACGATGAATGTTGATTTTGTGCGTGTGTACTCTTACAAAAATCTCAACACATGGCCTGATGTAACAACCAACCCCATCGAGCCCACGCAACAGCGTGAACCACAAACCGATGGCAATCAAATCTACAATGATCGTTTTACGGAAGGGTCTGAAGAAAATGGAGTACCTCAGCAGTGGAAATTCATTACGAATGCTGATGGAGCCGGCAGTGTCAACGTGGTAAATGATGAGCAGAAAGGGAAAGCAGCACAAGTAACCATTGATGCATCGGGGACTGAAAACTATTCAGTTCAACTCACTCAGATGCCGATGTACATCCAGAAGAATAAAAAGTACAAAATACAATTTGATGCGAAGGCATCTGCTAACCGTACAATCATGTCCAAAGTGAACCAATATGAAAAAAGCTGGACGAATTATTCGGGTGATAACACCTTTGCACTCACGACGGATTGGCAATCCTATGACTATACCTTCAATATGCGGGATGGATCGGATAACAATGCCAGATTTGAATTCAATCTGGGGCTGGATGATACAAGCGTTTGGTTTGCCAATGTCAGGCTGACCGAGGTGGGTGAGGCTGATCCGCTAACGGTTGAACGCAACGCGTTACCTGATGGCAACTTCATTTACAATGGAACGTTTGATCAAGGTAAAGAACGTCTGGGATTCTGGTCAAGCAGCATTCAAGAAGGTGCAAAGGCTCAGATCAGTGTAAATAACTTTCTGAAATTCCCGATTATGGAGCGTCAACTCGTTGTTGATGTTACTCAAACAAATGGTGAGCCGCAGCAAGTGTCTGTGAACCAACCGGAGTTGAAGCTGGAAGCGAATACAACATATGGCTTCTCCTTAGAAGCCAAGGCAGATACTCCGCGAAGTATGGATATTGATCTGGTCAGCAGCAATGGACATTCCGTGCAGATTCATCAGGGGAAAAACCTTTCCTTGGGCCAAGAAATGAAGACATATACTGGAGAGATTGTTATTGGAGATGGGACCTCCATAGCCCAGTCCGAGCTACAACTGTTATTCGGCAGTTCAGAAGGCAAAGTATATGTAGACAATGTTCGACTGACAAAACGCGGGAAACCTCTTTCGGTGAATGGCTACGCACATATACCTGCAACCGAAGCCTGGGAGATGCAGGGCTTACAACTGGAGGACTCCGCAGAAGGTGGAAAACATGTCAGTTACATGGATCAGGGAGATCTGCTGCAATATAAAATCGATGTAGCCCAAGATGGAGAATATGTTCTGTCTGCCCGAATGGCTAGTGGGAAAAGTGATTCTGAGGTACGGTTCAGCATTCAGGATGAACTAGGGACAATCGTTGCTCAATCCGAACTGAATCTCGGAGACACGGGGGGATGGCAAACATACCAAACCGTGTATTTCCCAGGGGGCAACTTGTCAGCAGGCAAATCCTATTATGTGAATTTTGAAGGAGCAGATTATAATACACGCTGGGTGGATATTTCACTAAACAAAGTTCAGAACAGCCAGCTTGCAACGGATCTGAATCATTGGGAGTTAATTCCCGATCATCTGACAACTTCACATGAAGAGGGCAAAGGATTAACGATCAACTTGCCAGGTACAAGTGAACAATGGTGGGATGCATTGCTGCAACAAGGTCAGATCGAACTGGATGCAAATAAATCATACCGACTTAACTTCGAGGCATCTGCTTCAAGTCCTAAATCCATGCAAGCGGTTCTTTCTCAGAATGCAGGGGATTTTGTGAAGTATTTGGAAGAAGAAGTGCAATTAAGCACGGATCCCCAGTCGTATAGTTATACCATCACCATGGGGGATACCTCGGATTCGGCAGCCGTACTTGCATTCGGGCTAGGTTACCCGCTATCTGCAGGGGAACACGCGATTAACATCCATAACATTCAGTTATATGAAGTTAATCCGAATGCAGATCAAGGAGGGCAACCAGCTCATATTAATCTTATTTCCAATGGAGACTTCTCCAAAGGTAAAGACAGCTGGTTTACCTACGCGGATGGTAGTGCGGCTGATCTTGAGATGCAAGTTAGCAATCAACAGCTTCATGCCAAGATTGGTCATGCAGGACAGAATGCATGGGATCGTCAAGTCATCAATGAAGGATTTGGCATACAGCAAGGTTTTAAATACAAATTGACGTTTAAAGCCAAAGCGGAGAAGTCCAGAAAAGTGGGTGTGGGAATTGGATGGGTCGACGCAGCTGCCAACTATGAATGGCATGGTTTCTTTGGGGCACGAGTTGATTTGACTCCAGAAGAACAGGAGTTCACGTTTACATTTGATGCAACAGAAGCCAGCTATGCGAATACTCGCATCTCTTTTGATCTGGGTAACATCGATGGCGCAGAAGACGGTAACACAACTGTATCTTTGTCCGAAGTTAGCTTGATTAATTTGGGTCCTGCCAACGTAGAATAAAGTTGCCTTACAGTGACATCATAAAGAGGTAGTACACATCTCAGTTTCCAGAGGAGGATCTCTTTTATGGCTGACCAGAAGAAACGAAAAGAAGCTGCCTGGAAGTCACGAAAGCAAGAACAGCATCCCCATGGTAAAATCAAATCGCTAAAAGAATTATCCAGCGAGTATGATGCGAAACCTACTACAAATTAAGCAAAAGACTGTCAGCGAACATTGCTGGCAGTCTTTCTTCTTTTTTGATATGTTGCAGAGATTGAGTACTAAGTACAACCTCTGTCTCAAAAGACGAATGAACATAAGATATAGTGTATATATAGTTCGTAAATAACTGTGAACAAATCATCAAATTGTTGACATGGCATGTTATTTTAATTAGAATACGAAATGGACTTCAGGTTAAAACAGAGATGAGTATCTTTATGTTTCGTTTTTATGTTTCGTATAGAGCATAGCTGTTAAAATCTTTAATCCTAACAACGAATATAGGAGCGTTAATATTACAATCCTATATGAGGCTTAGGATTTTTTGTTTTTAGCTTAGAAGTATAATTTGAAGGTTGGAGGCTGGCTTGATCATGGACAAATGGTTCAAACTCAAAGAAAGAGGCACGAGCATTCCCACAGAAATTATCGCAGGGATTACAACATTCTTCACAATGGTATACATAGTTATCGTAAACCCAGGAATACTCAGCAGCACAGGCATGGACTTTAACGGAGTATTCATAGCAACGGTACTGGCAAGTATTGTGGGAACTCTGATTATGGGGATATGGTCCAACTATCCAATCGTCATTGCACCGGGTATGGGACTGAATGCATTCTTTGCCTATAGCGTAGTTGCCGGATATGGCGTATCTTGGCAGGTTGCACTGGGAGCCGTATTTATCGCAGGCATTTTGTTTATTATTTTATCGCTTACTTCGTTCCGTTACATGTTGCTGGATGCCATTCCTGCAAGCTTAAAACATGCGATAACCGCAGGGATCGGATTATTTATTACAACGGTAGGTCTACAAAATGCCGGTATTATTGCCGATTCAGAATCGAATTTGATTACGATCGGTAACTTGGCTGAACCAATGACTTATCTGACCATTATCGGATTGATTATTACCGTTGTCCTGATGGCTTATAATGTGAAAGGTTACCTGTTCATCGGAATGGTGGTTACAGCGATTCTGGCTTGGATCATGGGACTATTTCAAATGCCGGAATCCATTGTATCCATGCCGCAAGGCCTCTCGTCAACGGCTTTGCAACTGGATCTGGCCGGCGTATTCTCGAATGGCTTGTATACGATCATATTTACGTTCCTGCTGATCACACTGTTTGACACGACGGGCACGATGCTCGGCGTTGCTGAACAGGCAGGATTGCTGAAGGAAGGTAAATTCCCACGCTCGCGTGGCGCATTATTGGCAGATGCGGTAGGAACCACAAGTGGCGCTTTGCTCGGAACAAGTCCAACCTCAGCTTACATCGAGTCCAGCACAGGGGTAGCTGCAGGAGGGAGAACGGGACTGACCGCAGTAACGGTAAGTGTGCTGCTTGCGCTGACCTTGTTCTTCACACCGATCGTAAGTGTAATATCAAGTATTCCGGCGATTACTTCTCCGGCACTGATCATTGTTGGATACTTTATGATTAACGTCATCAGCAAAATCAAATGGGATGATCTCGAAGAAGCATTTCCTGCCTTCCTGATTATCATCCTTACTCCGCTCACACATAGTATTGCGACAGGGATCGGCGTAGGCTTTATCTTCTACCCAGTACTCAAGTTGCTTCGTGGAAAAGGTAAAGATGTTCATCCAATCTTCTACATTTTTGCAGTACTGTTCTTCATTCAGCTTGTGTTTCTTGATCACTAAACAAGGTCTAATCATAAAGAGAACTGCTCTAATAAGCAGCTCTCTTTTTTTGTTTGTTCATATTCAGTTCATATTCCCGTCACGAAGGGTACATCTTACATGGTTACACTATACCTATGTCGCAAGAGCGGCTCTACAGATATAAAGGACAGGAGAAGATGGATATGGCAGAAGCAGTGGATGTAACAACAACGGGGACTAAGGGCCGTAAAAAACGGAACTTATGGTTGAAAATAATAGGTGGTATTATCGGCGCGCTGGTACTATTTATGGGTATCACCTTTGTCGTTCATACAATCAGTAATGGGATCGAGAAAAAGAAAATCGAATCATATGGCCAATACGTTAATGTAGATGGGAAAAATATGAATGTCTCCATTCAGGGCAACGGCGAACAAACCATTGTGCTTTTACCTGGACAAGGAACCCCCTCGCCAGTACTTGACTTCAAATTGTTAATTGATGAATTAACTCCTGATTACAAGGTTGTGGCAATCGAGCCTTTAGGTTATGGATTAAGCGACGAAACCGAGACGGAGAGAACCACGGAAAATATCGTCAGCGAAATTCATGAAGCTGTACAGCAGCTCGGAATTGATCGTTATATTTTGATGGGGCATTCCATCACAGGACTATACGCAGCGACTTATGTGAACACGTATCCGGATGAAGTTTCCGCTTTTGTCGGGATCGATAGCAGTGTTCCAAATCAACCTGGCATGGATGTTAAATTACCTTTGAACTTAATGAAATTTCTTAAACAATCAGGCCTGATGAGAGTACTTACAAAAGTGAGCGGAGATTCATATGCATCACTTGCTTACGATGAACATACCAAAGAACAGATGAAGTTGATTTCGAATCAAGTCTCTACCAATTCGACAATGATCGATGAGCTTAAACACCTGGGTTCCAATTTCAAAAATGGAGAAAAACTCACTTACCCTCGTGATCTGCCGATGCTACTCTTCGTTCAATCGAATAACGAGCAAAATCCCCAGTGGATTCCGATGCATGAAGAACAAGTGAAACAATCTGCACAGGGCAAATTGATCCCTATGGATGGTTCACATTACCTGCATCATACAAAATACAAAGAAATTGCTGAAGAGTTCAAATCTTACATGAAACAACTACAATAATGATTAATCATCGAACTGCGGTACCCAAATGGGTACCGTGGTTTTTTCTGATATTCAGCAAAAATTACTGTGCCAAATGTTCCAGATTGGGCTGTAATTTGGTTCGCAAAGCATATAACATGATGGCCCCTACAAGGAAAGCGACGGCATCCGCAATAACGAGCGACCAGATTACGCCATGAAAACCATTCAGTTGATTCGCGATATACAATACAGGAATCAGCGTAATTCCTTGAATGATGGACATCACAAACGCGGCGGTTCCTTGGGCTGTAGCTTGGAAAATTCCAATAAACAACGAAGTCAATCCTGTAATAAACAAGGATAAGAAGGTCACATGGAGAATGTAGCTACCCATTTCAATTAATTGTGGATCCGACGTAAATAAACCAATCAAGTGGTCAGAGATCAGATAAACGACAACACCGAACAGGACGGCTAAGCCCAAAATAGCTTTGATCGTAAATCCAATCGTTTGTTTCATGCGTAATTTGTTCGCTGTAAATGAGAAGGCAATCAACGGTACAACTCCCTCGCACAAGCCCATCAGAATAAACTCAGGAAATTGCAATAAACGTGATGAGATTCCATACCCCGCAACGGCCTGATCCCCATATTCGACAAGAAAAAGGTTAAGAATAAGCGACATTGCTCCCAAGAAAACACTCATAACAAAGACGGGAACACCGATTTTGAACACATTGCTAAGGATGTCCTTGGTCACCTTGAACCATTTCAGGGAGACGGTTAAGAATGGACTCTTATAACTCATATGGTAAGCGTAAAATGCACTCGCAACCAAGTTGGAGATGACAGTAGCAGATGCAACGCCAATCACGCCCCAATGGAAGACAAAAATGAATAGTGCATCAAGGATAATATTTATAACAACGCTGAGAATCATACCGGTCATAGAAGTCATTGCTGAACCTTCTGAGCGCACGATATTCTCCAGGGTGAAGAATAAGATGACGAAGGGTGAACCCATAAGCATAATCGTGACATACTCTTTCGTGAATCCGAAGGACACTGGCGTTGCACCCAGCCCATGAACGATTGGTTCAATCAGCGGGAGCCCAACGGCCATCACAATAATTCCGAGAATTAAACTACTGTAAAAGGCAAATGAAGATACATGCTTCAGATCATCTACTTTTTTCTCTCCCAGCAAACGGGAGATGAATGTACCGCTGCCTATACCAATTAAATTACCAAGGGCCATGATAACCGCGAATAAAGGTAAAGTTAATGCGAGTGCGGTTAACATTGCCGTATTACCCAGTGTGCCAAGGAAATAGGCATTCAAGATGGAGTAAATAACACTCATTGACGTGCCTAGCATCATCGGGACAGCAAAGTGAGCTACAGCTTTGGCGATCGGTGCTTTTTCAAAGTAATGGAGATTTTCTGCATCCATGTGGATCACTACTTTCATCATTAATTTCGCTCTAATCTAACACTGTTAGATTGAACCTTACAGTGTTAGATGTTATCATGAACTTAAACACCTGTAAAGCATAAACTTACACTGTTAGATAAAAGGGCGGATACCGATGAAAAAACAACAGCCTCAGATTTCGGAAGATAAGATTTTGGAAACCTCGTGGGAGCTTTTGGGGGAAGAGGGCATTGAGAAATTCAGCATGAGACGCTTGGCAGACAAGCTGGGAATTCAGGCTCCATCTCTATATTGGTACTTCAAGAGCAAGCAGACACTCTACCAGCGGTTAGCCAACCAAATATCGAAAATGATTCTGGACGAGTTTCACGCTGAAGGGGACTGGAAGGATCAGATGGAAGGGCTTGCGCTAACCGTACGGAGTGTGCTCAGCCGTTACCCGTGCTCTACACAGCTCATGATGATGACGCTACCCCACGAGCCGGACATGATTCGGTTCACTAACCGCTTGTTGCTCTGTATGGAATCGACGCCACTAGAGCAAGAACAAAAACTACAGGCCGTACTCACACTTGTGAACTATGTCTTTTACTTCGTTCTGGACAATTATCAGCATCAGCGTAATATCTCTGCTGTTATTAAGGACAACGAGGCACTTCAGGGTGAAGAGATGATCCACCTTCTGGACTCCATGAGTGAGAAGGAAGCTGGACTATTCAGTAGGATGTATAAGAATGGCATGTTTGAGGTGATGGGAACCGACGGAGCTTTTGAGTTCGGCTTGAAACTGATTTTGCTCGGGATCGAACAAGTGGTCAAGGAACATGAGAAGTAGACGTGTGCAGAAATGAAGACAGTAACGAGGCTTATTAGGTGGTGCATGGATAGTTAAAACAACAAAAAATGATAACAACAATCTGTCTAAAGTAGTCGCATTGTAGTGAAGGGATGATTCATATTGATAGATCACGATAATCTTGAAGAGTACCTAGACCCGATTAATTATGATCTTGAATTTGGCGGTGAGACTGATAAATACAATTTTTATCTTGAATTGGCGAGATTGAATCCAGGCGAGGTTTTGGAACTTGCGTGTGGGACAGGCTTAACTACCCTTCATTTATCAAAATCGGGGATAAACATAACAGGTGTTGATATTTCTTCATCAATGCTTGAGTATGCCCGGGTTAAAGCTCAAGATTTACCTGTTGAATTCATTGAAGCTGATGCCCGCACATTCAATTCCGAGAAGCATTTTTCCATGATTTATTTGACAGGAAATGCATTTCAGGCTTTTTTGAGCGATGAAGATCAAAGGGCTTTACTTGAGACCGTCAACAAACACCTGGAGCCTAATGGATTGTTTGTTTTTGAAACCCGAAACCCCTTGGGGACCGATTTATCCAATGAAGAGGAAAGCCCTTGGGGAGAATTTATCGATAAGGACGGAATTACAGTCAAGCTATCTGGTACACAGACGTATGATACAAGTAACCAGATTATGCACTGGGTCACGTTCCGTGATTGGGGAGGATCGAAGAAAACCATTTCTCGAATTGCATGTCGCTTTATGGATAATAATATGCTTCAACGTTTATTAACGAACTGCGGCTTTTGTATCGAAAATCAATATTCGGACTGGGACAAAACACCGTTTAATCCTTTCTCTCAATCGATCATAAGTGTTTGTCGAAAAAATAAAGACTCTAAAACGACCAATCCCGGATATTCATCCGAATTGTTCTAGTCAATTCAAAATCCAAACCAAAAGAGCAATCTCCAATGAGGTTGCTCTTTTGGTCATGGTTTATTTTGCCTAACAGTGTACACACAGTTTCTTCCTCCGGCTAGAATGTACTCTCCCCGTTCAATATGAACATTATGGCCTAGAACTGTTTTGAATAAATGTAACTCATTCTTGCATAACCCGGTACATACCGCGGCCGCTTCACAGATGGGGCAATGCTTCTCAATGAGTAGGAGACTGCCATCATCCTGCTCCTTAACCTCGGCCATATAACCTTCATTCGTACGAATTTCGGCCAATTTCTCCAATCTCTCTCTAACCCCTGATGCATCGCCAAGATGCTGAAGATATTGTTCTTGCATATTTTTATTTCGAACATCCAGCAGCTTGTCCAGCCCATCAGTACCAAAAGCTTCTTTCATCGAATTGATGAGGCTGACGGATAAATCCGAATATCCACTTGGGAAAAAACGATTAGCCGCGGGAGTTAATATCCATAACTTGGTGGGACGACCCATGGGACGGGCCTCTTCCACAGTGGTTACCAATCCTTCTCCTTTTAGCGCATTCAGATGTTGACGAATAGCCATTCCGGATAACGAAAACTGAGAGGAGAGAGTGACAACATCCATTCCCCCGCGCTCTTTTAACAGATTAATAATTGCTCTCCGGGTACTGGTCGAGACATCCTTTTTGGTTTGATTTCCGCTCATGGTGCACCTCCTTGTGACGCAACTGAGTCTACATGACTAACTACATTTTAAACAAAAATGTTGACAAAGTCAAAGTCGAACTGTAGCTTAGACATTATAAACAAAAATGTTTACTAAGTATCCGGATACGATGTATACATACCCATTTTATTGGAGGTCACATTTCATGTCGTCTAATCATCAAAGTATTTTCAGCCCGCGTTATTTTGCATTGTCCATAGGAATTATTTTGTCAGTGATGGCCGTTGGATTCGAAGGTTTATCCGTCACCACCATTGCTCCTTCCATTGCTGGAGACTTAAACGGTCTTAGCCTGTTCGGGTGGATATTCAGTACGTATCTGCTTGCGCAGATTATCGGGACGCTGGTCGTCGGTCGGATCATTGATAAAAGAGGACCTGCAGCACCGTTCACTTTTGCACTTCTGTTGTTTATCTTAGGGCTGATCGCTGCCGCAACCGCAGGTGACATGTATACCATGATAGGATCACGGGCTCTACAGGGTTTGGGTGCCGGAGCTATGATGACTTGTGTGTATACGGCTATATCCTTAAGTTACCCGGATGAGTTACGTGCCAAAATTCTTGGAGCATTTGGTACAGCCTATGTTCTTCCGTCTATGCTTGGTCCATATGTAGCCGGTCTTATCGCAGATCAGTGGTCCTGGCGCTTTGTTTTCTGGGGGATTTTACCTGTGCTAGTGGTTTCAGCATTGCTTAGTTTACCTGCCTTTAGGAAATTAAAAGTGCAGAAGACGGGAGTGGATAGCGGATCTTCATCCACTTGGATGGCGTTACTCTTAACGTTAGGTACAGGGATTCTCCTTGTTGGTTTAAGTATGCTCCCGAGCATTATGGGATTTGTTTTAGTCGTGATTGGCCTGGTATTGATGTTATTTCCGCTCCGTAAATTGCTACCGAAGGGAACTCTTACATTGCGAAGAGGTATGCCAGCAATTCTGGCAACACGTGGGTTGTTCTTTGCTGCCTATACCAGCACACAAAATTTCCTGGTATTAGCTCTAATCGACGTGAAAGGAATTACACCTTCACAGGCCGGATTAATTGTCGCGAGTGCTGCATTAAGTTGGTGTATCATTGCGTATCTGCAAGGACGGTGGGATGCGGCAGATCAGGGCAGTGGACGTCATATGAGAATCATTCTGGGGGTATTGCTGCTTGCGATAGGGATTGCCATCGTATTTTGGGTACCTGTTGTGACCGTAACCATTGCAGTTATTGGTCAGATCATTGCAGGAGTTGGTATTGGATTGGCGCATCCGATTAGCGGTGTTGTCGCATTTTCCCAAACGGGGGAGGAAGGCGTGGGCCAAACCTCAGCAAACCTGCAGTTTGCAGATTCTTTTACACCTGGTGTAGTGATCGGCATTGGTGGTTCCATACTTGTAGTGTGTCAGGCTGGCGGTATGTCACTTCAATCCGGCTTAATTGTAGCCATGGGATTCCATCTCTTGTTGATCGTCACGAGTATCATTGCCAGCACTCGGATCTCACCACGCGGATGAATAAGAAAGTGGGTGTACAGACCATTGCTCACTGAAGATCCGAATAAACTGTTTACAGCTTATCGTATCATCGGAACGAAATGGACGATCCATATTTTATGTGCTTTGTCTCAAGGCCCGAAGAGATTCGGTGAAATATTCGATAACATTCCTTCCATTTCCGAAATGATCCTCTCCAGACGTTTAAAGGGTCTTCAACATGATCATTTGGTCAAAAGAACAATACGGACACGCCCTACACAAATTATTTATGAACTTACGCCAAAAGGAGCTGCTCTTGCTGCATTCATACCTTTTCTAATGGACTGGGATAGCAAATTTCAAAATGATACCACCGGGAGGAATAAAGATGATCATTAAGGTCAGTGATACAGCATCGGACAGAATCGTCGAGATCTTATCAGGTGCGGATATCCAAAATGCCTTTCTTAGAATAGGCGTTGATGAAGGGGGATGCAGTGGTTTATCTTATACCCTTATCGTGGATGAACAGCAGGCAGAAGAAGACATTGTGTTAAATAAAAAGCAATTTAAAATATTGGTTCACGCAAACAGTATTCCATATATTGATGGTCTTGAGATTGACTATGAAGAGAGCGGAATGTTAGGTGGATTCACCATGAATAATCCAAATGCCAAAGTTTCGTGTGGATGCGGGGCCAGTTTTAGAATGGCCAATTATCGTGGTGAAGTGAAAAAATGTTGATCCTATTCTATTATGGAGGTGTAGAAGACAAACAACAATCAGATTGGGATTTTTGATGCTCAGTACAGGGCAACTACAATTGGTATTATGCTGGTTCTGTCAACCGTCGCTTTCGAAGGACTGGCTATCACAACGATTGCCGCGAAAATGGCACAAAGTTTAGAGGGCATTCATTTATATGGTTGGATCTTCAGCGCATTTCTGTTATCTCAGCTCGTTGGAACCTTGGTTATAGGTCAGCAGATTGACAAGCGCGGCGTTTTTACATCCATGCTGGTATCTTTTAGTGTTTTTGTGTTAGGAACTGTGGTCTCCGCTATCTCTTTCGACATGCACATGCTTATTGCCGGAAGAGCCCTTCAAGGTTTTGGAGCGGGGGCCTTGATCACATGCGTTTATACCTGTGTGACGTTACATTATCCAGATACACTTCGTACTCAAATCCTGGCCGCATTCTCCATGGCATTTGTCCTGCCTACCTTAATCGGACCTTATGCAGCAGGCCTTATTGCTTCCTACATCTCGTGGCGATATGTTTTCTGGATCGTTTTACCCTTGATTGGAATAGCGCTCAGTCTCACATTCCGTTCTTTCCGTAACTTGCAGCTTCAGCAAGATCTGACAGGTCAAGCGAGAGCAACCGACTCAAAGATTATGTATGCGATTCTGCTTGCCGTTGGAACGGGGCTATTACTCACAGGAGTTGGTATGATAACCGATTGGAAAGGTATATTACTCACTTTGGGTGGGTTAGTTCTCATGATCACACCAATGCGTAATTTGCTGCCTGTGGGCACTTTTTCGGTAAAAAAAGGATTACCTGCTACTTTGGTTTCGAGAGGGTTATATGTTGCTTGTTATTTTACAACGGAAAGTTTTGTGATCTTGGCACTAACCGAAGTGAAGGGGTTATCCGCTGATCTTGCTGGCCTCATTGTAGCAGCAGGTTCTCTCAGCTGGTCCGCCGCAGCGTGGTTACAAGCCAAGCTTGATGCACGAGATCAAGGTCGTGCCCGGAAGGGCAGAGTCATGACGGGCATTGGGATTATGATCGCTGGAACTGTACTTATGATCCTGGCTCTTATTTTGTCGGACAGCGGGATTGTACTCATCCTTCTCTCACAAATGATTACAGGGTTCGGGGTTGGATTGGCCAACCCTACAACGGCAGCCATTGCTTTACAACATGCCTTGCCCAGGAAAGAGGGAGAAATGTCCGCCAATCTGCAATTTGTGGATTCCTTCTATATGGGCGTAAGTATTGGAATCGGTGGCGCTCTGATTGCCTTGTCCGAAACGTTACAATGGGGCATATCGACAGGTGTTTTGATCGTGTTAACACTGCAATTATTATGGGTCTTGTTAAGTTTCTTGGCATCACTACGAATTACCAAACTCGTTCATCAAGAACATCATCCAATCAACCAAGTGAAGGATAACATCTCCATGTAACGGATGACGACCCGTCGCTAAATACATCATGAAGAACGGGGGGACTAATTGCATTGGGAGGTGGATAAGATGGCACGTATATTAGTGGTCATTACTCCAGCTGAAGGACATGTGAATCCATCGTTAGGATTAGTTACTCAGTTGACGAACAATGGTGAGGAAGTCATCTATGTGTGCACGGAGGAGTATCGTTCCCGAATTGAACAAACCGGCGCCCAGATCATCACTTATCCGTTTCCACAAGAAGCTTTCTCTCATGATCCAGTGCTGAAACCCCAAGAATACAAGCATTCTTATCAGTTCATTTATATGATGGTAAGCGGTATTATTCGGAGGATCATCCCCAATGTGCTGCAAGTAATAGAGGATCAAAAGTTCGATTATATGATCTTTGATTCCCTGATGGGATGGGGAGGGACAATTCTTGCAGAAAAGCTGGGAATTCCTGCGGTGTGCTCGATTGCGTCCTTTGCTTTTGTGGAGCCTCTGGGGTCTAACTCGGGCCTGAATGAGAGGGAGAAAAAGGAGCTATATGAGGCTACAATGAAGATCACAACGGAGTTAGCCGAATCGTTTCAAGTGAGTATTCCAGCCATCGAAGAGATTCCGGCACATGCAGGTCAGTTAAAACTTGTGTACACCAGCCGATATTTTCAGCCACAGGCCGAAAAGCTGGATGATTGTTATATTTTCACGGGTCCTTCGATCATAACACGTCAAGATGCTCCGACCTTCTCTTTTGAGTTGCTTCGTGAACGGTACCCGCAAACCGTGTACATTGCTATGGGTACGATTTTAAATAAAAACTTGGATTTCTATCAGCTTTGCTTTGAAGCATTAGGGGATCTACCCGTGAATGTTGTTTTATCTTCAGGAAAATACACGGATATGAAGCCATTGGCTGAGCAAATACCTCCTAATTTTATCGTCAAGCCATACATTGCCCAATTGGAGATGCTGCAGCATACCGATGTTTTTATTACACATGCTGGAATGAACAGCACGAGTGAGGCATTATATTACAACGTTCCGATGGTGATGATTCCATTAACTTCGGATCAGCCTCTTGTTGCCAATCGGGTACAGGAGTTGGGTGCGGGTATTACTTTAAATAAACATAACCTCAGTGCAGCTAATTTGAGAGAGGCATTAACAGAAGTACTACACAATTCGCTTTACAGACGGCAGGCTTACCTCATTGGTGAATCTTTAAGGCAGGCTGGCGGTTACAAGCGAGCTGCCGAAATGATTATGAGTCATATGGGTTCAGGCCGAGGAAGTTACACCATTTAATAGTGTTCCATTCAAAGTCGCTTAATAAGCGGCTTTTTTGGTTTTAATTGCCTCAAGACTTGACCTATAGTTAACTCTATGTCTTATACTCCGAATAGGCTTGCAAATTATATGAGGAATTGGAGATTTTATTGATCATGGCGAAGAGCACGAATTGGAATGTTTTTGGACTCGCAATACTACTAGGTTTATTTTCTACTTTAGGTCCATTTACGATTGATATGTATTTACCGGCTTTTCCGGAGATTGCACAAAATATGAATACAACGGCATCCCTTGTACAATTTAGTCTTACTGCTTGTTTATTAGGACTCGGTGTAGGACAACTTGTTATGGGTCCTTTGAGTGATGCGTACGGTAGACGTAGACCTTTGTTGATCTGCATGGCAGCCTATATTATTTGTTCCTTGGCATGTGCTTTTGCTCCGAATATCGGACTATTGATTTTGTTTCGTTTCACGCAAGGATTTGCGGCATCAGCTGGAATTGTCATTTCCCGTGCGATAGCTAGAGATCTATATAGTGGACATGAACTCACTAAATTTTTCTCTTTGCTGCTGCTTGTAGGGAATTTGGGACCTTTGGCAGCACCGATCGCGGGAAGTGGCATTCTTTCCTTCACAACATGGATTGGCGTGTTTATCTCGCTTTCATTCCTGGGGATTTTCTTATTGATCATGACAAAGTGGAGTTTAAAAGAAACACACCCGGCCGAAAGACGTATGGTTCCCGACTTCAAACAGCAATTGGGTAATTACAGAATGCTTCTGCGTGACCGTAAGTTTGTAGGCTACATGCTGGCACAGGGAATCATGACGGCAGGGGTCTTTGCTTATGTGGCAGGAACACCATTTATTTACCAAAATATATATGGAGTCACACCGACGGTATTTGCTATATTGTTTGCTTCGAACGGAATCAGCTTGATCATCGGTTCTCAAATCGTGGGTCGATTGGCCAAACGTATCCCTGAGCAGACGCTTCTATTATCTGGACTATGGCTTGCTTTAATAGCAAGTGTTGCTGCTTTGGTGGTAACTTTAGTTCATGGTCCACTTTTTGCTTTGGTTATTCCATTATTCTTCTTTGTTTGCTCCATCGGCATTACGTCTACAGCAGCATTCCCGCTGGCCATGGAGAGTCAAGCCAAGATGGCCGGAAGTGCAGCAGCACTGCTCGGCGTTGTTCCTTTTCTTCTGGGTGCATTGGTTGCTCCTCTGGTCGGCATCGCAGGTGAAGACACTGCCGTCCCGTTAGGACTCACTTTATTAATGACCAGTATCATTGCCATTGTTACTTATTTTCTACTCGTTAAAAAAATCTCGCAACATACCCCTAATCATGCTCAGTCTAATGCTGAATTTTAGTATAAAAGGAACAGCTCGCCAAGCATTGAGGTGAGACATAATAGGTATGATTCCATTACAAAGTCGCTCAAATAGCGGCTTTTTTTGGTTTATCGCGTACTGAGCGCTCACTGCTTCATTTGATATAAACTTATTCTCTCTTGTACGGCATTCAGGACTTCTTCCGGAATTTCCTTAACCTTGATATCTTCACCTAGAAAAAGCATCCAATTAGTGACTTCGGTTAATTCGTCTGAGTTATGAACATTCACAAATGCCTTTAGGAGGGCTGTCGTTTGGTACGGATTCGTATAGGCAATTGAAAGTTTTAAAGGATGGTATTTTTTATATTGGGCAATCGCCTTTGGACCAAGTTCAAGGACAAGGTTGATGACCTCTTCCTGTGTATTTCGTTTGAGTTGCTCTACAATCTTTTTTGTACTTAGTCTTTTTTTCGTCGGATATGCTTCGACATGAATGAGGTTGTCGACAGATACGATTCGTCTCGTTTCTTCCTCCAAGTCGTAACCTTCAATGATCCAATGGCCTTTTTGATGATGAAGGTGTAAGAGAACGATGGGATAGGACTTTGTATTCTTCTCTTGTTGGACAGTAAGTAACAAATAACGTTCTATAAGAAGAATCTGGATGAGTTTTTCCAAGGTAGGGTGGGGCAGGTCTGACAGATCTAACAAGTCTGGATTATGGGGATTGGTCCCTTCAAAAAGCAATATTTGATTCAAATGCACAAGGTCATCTTGCTGATTTTCTGAGATAAGGCCCAATAATTTTTCAGCCAAAGATTGACGACTCTTCAGATAAGGAAGTTGTTGATTTCTTGTGGCCATAAAGGCAATGAATAACGCTTTGATTTCATTATCGGTAAACCGGACAGTAGGCAGGAGGGAGTTGTTCATGACAAAATAACCCCCGTCGCGCCCAACTTCAGCGACAAGTGGCATTCCCATAGCTTCTATTTCTCTGATATCTCGAATGGCTGTTGAACGGGAAATGTTAAATTCTCGCATGATTTCGGAAATGGTAAAGTGGGCACGGTTATTGATATACCGCGTGATGACATTAATGCGTTCAACTTTTTTCATTGGGTCTCCTAAACAGTATCATATTCTGACATGATTTAAGGTTATTATAAACCCATCAAGTGAAAACACAAATCAATTAAAAATTAAAAGAGGACGGTGTAAACCATGAGTAATTATCATTTTGAAGAAAAAGACAGCTTTATCGTTTTAGGGATTGGAACAGAGCTTAAGAGTGACTACACAGACTATGCTGGCATCGGCAAGGAGAAGGCGGATTTTTGGTCCACAGTAAAAGAGAATGGAAGCCTAGACACATTAAAGTCTCTGGCTACGAATGACTATATTTTTGCTGTAAACGAAGCCGTGAATAACAAAATGATGCATTATGCTGGTGTTATGACAGAAAAATCTCTGCCAGAAGCAACAAGAGTGATCCAATTTCCGAAGGGAAAATACCTGATTGTGAAGGGCGAAGCAGAGACGGCTGATGCGCTAAGTAATATGCTTACTGGCATTGCCTTTGGTCAAGCCCTCCCCGCAGAAAAGGAATATGCTTATGTTGGCGGTCCAAATGCAACGGTTGAAATGGGAGAGAAAAACGGTTTGGTATATGGTGAAATGTGGATTCCTGTTGTAAGGAACTAGGTAAAGAATGTAGTCAAATGGAGCGCTACTTCAAGTGCACCAATTAGAATGGACACTGGATAACCTCTGGTTTGTCCGATGAAATTCCAGGAGGTGCACTTCACAAGTAGGCAATTAATTTAAAACACCGCTACCGATTACTTTTACCTTTATTTCTGGGTGAAAACGAACTTGGGCATACTGTTGATTCCAGTCTAAGCTTTTCCACAAGTCCGGGTGATGGGCTATTAAATGTCTGCCAATACCGAAGGAATCACACCCGCTCTGCTGAAGTGTCTTGATAATTCGTTCTGCGTCCTGAGTCATGTCATCGGATAACTCACGGTTCAGACGTTCAATCGTTCCCTTTTCCTGAAGATGATTCATTGCATACTCAACAATCGTTACTGGAAGTTCGATATGGAGATTCACATCAATTTGGCTATCATGTGCAACCTTTACCGCGAGTTTACGTTTGATTTTTTTGGTATTCGCTTCGTAAGTGATATAGTTCCGTGGATTATTGGAAGGACCAGGATGAATCTTTTTGACAAATCGCGCTGTTTTATTCCATTTGCCACTCATAATAACGTATAGGGGGGCCTGTTCGATATTAAGACTCCCACTGAACCTTTGCCCGTGAAACAGGGCGATTCCTCGCGCATCAATTTCCTCTCCATTCTTAAATAGATAAGGCAACGTAAAGTCCTGTCCCGGATCCAGCATGGGTGGGAGAAGGGTTTCCAGCGTCATTTCAGGAAAAATGCATAATTCCTCCAAACTCTTAATTTTTTTCGTAATAAACTCACCAATCAATATGCTACCCACTCTTTTTTGGTGTAACAAATCGCCGGCCTCTCCATCCACAATCGCAATTTTCACATGTGAGGTCGGGTAATCAGGTTCCCGATATAAGACATCCAAGTAGGGGTAGATATCATTTTGTGCGAGTTGGTTGCCGTATAAGATCATCCCATATTTGAAGAACCGGATATCACCCGTCACTTTAGCGCGAATTCTATCCGTGCTTTGTCGGACGGATCTCCCGGTACCTGAGTGGACTTCATTACCGTTGCTCCCTTGTTGACTCTCAGAATCATCGACAATTTCAAGCGTCTGTTTAATTTCACCCTCTGATGTGATGTCGAACGCCGAAGCATTAGCCAGTCTTGCATCTTTTAAACTATCCTGATCCCAGCATCCCGTCATCACCATAAGCAGGATCAGCAGGACAAGGATTTTTCCTCGTTTACTCATATCATCTTCTCTTTTCGTTTCATTATATAAGATAGAACCAACAGTAGCAGAGGCAGGATCATGAGGAAAAAGTAAGCCGATCTGTTGGCTATGGTACTAATCAACTCCAGTTCTTCCCGCTGTTGTGGCAGATAGGCAATTACACAAGAAGCAAGAACGACATAGGGCACAGCTTTTTTATGGTGTTTTTGTTTGAAGAGATAACTTATACCATAAGATGCCGTATAGTAGTAACCGCAGATCGCCCCAAAAATAGAAATTAACCAGATAGGGAGGAACAGGAAATCGGCTCGATCCATTGTCCCGAGTGGGATTGAACGGAGCAAATAAATGACAGGTTCAGGCATTAAGTCAAGTTGCTGCGGACTAAAAGCCGTTGAACAAATAAACACGGTAAATGCATACAACATCACTACTACAGCACTTGCCAGAGCAACAGACTTGAGTTTGCCACCGCTGTTACCTTCAACCATGGGAAAAACAACGAGAAAAAACTCAAATCCAAACATGGCCATTAATGTTTCGGTTGATCCACTAATGATTTTGGGCCATCCTGCTTCGGTTAAAGGCAAAAGATATAACAGATTGATTTCCTTGAGTCCATAACTGATCAATACCATCATGGGCAAGATCAAAAAGGTGATGAGTACAAGGACCCGGGCAATGATCCGTAATTTTTGCCTAACCAAATAGATACTGCTGAACAAAAAGAGGGCTAATATAGCCCATCGGGGCGTATCCTGCAGCATCCAACGGTTGATTACACCATAGGCGTTGACCAACACAGAAGTGCCCATTAACAGGAAATATGCAACGTAGGCAATGATCAGCACCTTTCCCATCCATTTACCCGTAATCAGCGTGACAATGTCATAAATGGACGAGTTCGGGAATCTTCGCATCAAAAGCCAGCACAACAGTATGACAAGTTGAATCAGAAACCCTCCAAGGAAAACAGATATCCACCCACCGCCTTTTGACGAAAGATGTATCCGATAAGGGAGAGACAATATATCTACACCGATTTCAAATTTCATGATGAGCAAGAACAATTGTCCCCGAGTGATCGTTGTTTCCTTATTCACGTTTTTTCCAACTCCTAGAGTACTTCTGCTGATTCAGCCGCTGCGGGCGGGCATCATGAGGACGCTCACGAAGCGTCCAGATCGGAAATCGGATCCATACATCCTTCATGTCAGCTAATCGGAAGGGGGCGACTGGAGCAAAATAAGGCGATCCGAAGTTTTCCATCTTACATAAGTGGATGGTTAGAATCACCAAACCAAATGCGATACCGATATATCCAAAAAGCGCCGCTCCAATCATCATCGGGAAGCGGAGAATACGTACTGCTGAACTCATCTCATGCGAAGGTACCAAAAATGAAGAGATGGCGGTTAGGGATACTACAATAATCATCGTATAGGATACAAGCCCTGCACGAACAATCGCATCTCCGATAACCAAACCGCCAACGATACCGATAGTCTGGCCCACTCGGCTGGGAAGTCGGACTCCGGCTTCTCTTAACACTTCAAAGATCAGTTCAAGCAGCATCGCCTCTACAAGTGCAGGAAAGGGGATGTTCTGCAATGATTTTTTGATGGTGTGTGCCAGTTCGATCGGTAAAATAGCGGAGTGAAAGGAGATCGTAGCAATATAAACAGCAGGTAAAGTAAACGCAATGACAAAACTCATCATGCGAATTAACCGTAAAAAAGAACTCACAATCCAGCGACCATGATAATCATCCGGACTTTGGTAAAAAGCAAAAAAGGAAACTGGAGCGATAAGTGCTGAAGGACTGCCTTCGGCAAGTATGGCGACTCGTCCTTCCATCAAGTTGGCAATAACCCGATCAGGTCGTTCTGTACTGAGCTGCTGAGGGAAAAGAGAGAAGGGGTTATCCTCGATAAACTCTTCAATAAATCCTGGAGCCAGTACCATATCTGACGAAATCGATGTGATTCGCTCTTTGACTTCGTTCACTAACTCCGGATTGGCCAAATCCTGAAGGTATACAACTGCAATTTTGGTATGTGTCTTCTCGCCAACGTTAAAATATCGAACGATTAAAGATGGACTAATAATTTGTCTGCGGAGCAGATTCAAATTAACGGAAAGCTGCTCGATGAATCCATTGTGCGGCCCTCGAATAACACCTTCGTTTTCCGGTTCAGTTGTACTGCGTGCATACATCTTCTCCGTAGAAAGAATGTAAAACTCCGGGTATCCATCAAGTATGTAAAGACATTTACCTTGAATGATTGAGTCTATTCCAATTTGCAGATTGGTTTCTTTTCGACTTTCTAATGTGGTGAATGATGGATAGATTTCTGAATGGGCTTGGTCATTTAGTGCGGTTAAGACATGTGTTTGAATGATCTCTTGATCTACAAGTGAATCGATATAGAGAAGCACACTCTGTACACCATTGAGCAGAAGCAGTTGTTGTTTCAAATCGTCCGTATTATAAAGGGACTGCTCTACATAAGAAATATTTCTTTTTAATTCAGAGAATGCCTGATTGGTTGGGGTCATTTATCCACCTCTTTATCAAATGCGACATGGATTATATTGTGCAAAATCAAGATGATTATTCAGAAGAGGCTTTTTAATCAAGAACTTATCACCAAACATATAAAAAATAGTTGCACTAAAATCCATAATTTACAATTCAATTAGAAACTTTTTCCTAAATCTAGCGTCTAATACTATGACTTTTAGAGGGGATCTAAATAAATGACTAGAGAGTAGAAGGAGCCAAAGACAACGCATGAATATGAAGAAGAAATTATCCATTTTTACCGCTTTAGCTGTTTTTCAAGCATTTGCAGTGGGTTCTGTGAGTGCGCAATCAGCACCACAAGGTGACACCGCGTCAGTAAACACGGCCAATGTAGAATCAGTTGAGGTGGTAAAGCAAGAACAGCCGATTGCAGAGCGTGAAGTGAAGACGGAGAGCAATAACAAATCTATCAATACTCCGTCCTCTGAAGCCAAGGAAACCAAAACCACGACCGGCAATGAGACAACACCTACAAAAGATGGCGAGACACCTGCATTGGATGGGGGAGAGACCACTACTAATGAAACGGGTGCAAAACCTGTAGTTCAAGAGGAAACCCCTGAGAAGGTTGAAACGCCAGCTACGCCAGCTCAAATAGAGCAACCATCCATTGATGGGACGTCTCCTGCAGCAGCAGGTGGGAATCTGACGTTGTACATGAATAGCAATAAAATGGAGCAGGATGGAAAAACATATCTTGCGGGCCAGCCAATGGCTGTAAAAAACGGTGTATCCTATGTTGCAATCCGTGCACTGGTTGACCGTGTGGGGTATGGGGTCAAATACGATAACAAAACCAAAGAAACAATCATCATTAGTGGTGAGGATGAACTCCGATTCAAGACAAACAGCAAGGACTATACGGTAAACGGAGAGACCAGAACGATGAAAGGCCCTGCTTATCAGCAAAAAAGTACATTCATGGTGCCGTTAACTTCCATTACTCAAGCCCTGAACATCACCTATAAAGTGAATCAGTCAGCCAAGACGGTTGTGCTGAATCTGAATACAAAACCTGTGGCAAGCTTTACCATTTCCCAAAAGGAAATCTTTGCAGGCGATCAAGTGGACTACGTGACTTCTTCCAGTTCCCCCAATGGAATGGATATCGTTGACGAACGCTGGACAGGTCGCCAGGATTCATTCGATCAAGCAGGTACATATACGATTTCATATCAAGTACAGGATTCCAACGGCCAATGGAGTGATCCCTATTCGGTTACCATTGAGGTACTAAGTCCTAATCTTCCTCCTGTAGCCATGTTCGCCACGGATAAAGAACAGTATAAAATGGGCGAAAAAATAACATACACAGACCAAAGTACAGATGATGAAAATAATATTGTTAAAGCGGCGTGGGAGAACAATTCACTTGCGTTCTTTGAGCCTGGTCCAAAAACGGTGACTCTTACGGTTACGGACAATCACGGTGCTACGAATACGTACTCCAAAGTCATTACCATAACGAATGAGACCTTATATTCATTTACTGACTTCAATTTACTCTTCACGCCGGTAGGACAGAAATTTACCTTTAACGGCGGCGAAGTGACTACGATGGAGAAAGTGCCTTATACGTACATGGATGAGCCAAGTTTGCTGATCCGCAGTAACAGTCCGGAAACGGTGAATACGGAAGGCATCGTATACAAAGAATCATCTTCGGGGCAGACCCGTTTCATGATTCACCACGTGAACAATACCGGCAAAAGAGTAAAAATGTATGTGATTGCAACCAATAACAACCCCAATCCGGCTGTATTTGAACAACAAAATATGGGCTTTGCCGGACCTACACCATATGCTACCGTTGCTGGGAAATTGTCTATTGATAAATGGTTCAAGTCGATTCAGACTGGAGCGGATCAAAAGAAAGAGTATCTACAACCTGGGGAAAGCAAATTGATTTTGACCGAACTTAATAAAACCCCGATGAAAGAAGGACAAGTCATCTCTCTCTATTCGGATGCATATAGTGATTATTCCTTAGACTATAACGTTATCCTGGTGGAAGAAAATAAAGATCCGTTCGAAGCCTTGCCGTTGCTTCCAGTGCTTGATCGTGACGGAGTACACAACCGGGGTACGTACCCGAATGCGACTCGCATTATCAAGTACGATGAGCATGTGGGAATCAAACCTGCCCGTCTGCCACTTGGTGACAATTCAAGCGATCCCAATCTGGTAGGAACAGATCCGATGGCTTACACAGACGCATCCAATGCGGGTAATTTCGGCGTATTGTACAAAATCACGCTGACCAATGTTGCACCGCGTACGCTTATCTCCTTTAACCCTCGTGGAGGGAAGTACTCCGGAGTAGCTCTGGTGAACAATCAGTTGGTATCGATTGCTGAAGGTAACGTTGCGGTTGCCAATTCTAGTGAACAAAGCGTGCTTTACCGCACCGGTTCAACTGGAGAGAGCGTAACCATTCTATTCTCTGCCGCACCAGGAAGCAACCTGCCGGTGAATCTGCTCTTTACACCACTCCCATCGGAGAAGTAATCTAGTTGTCTCTTATAACGAATAGTTTGAGTGGCGCGTTAATCATCGACAGAAAAGACTCCGTATGGAGTCTTTTCTTTTCACCACTTATTTCTACTAAGGAGGAATCAGATTCCGATGAATGTAGTCGTCAAGTTGATACGTGAATTCAAAGAGCGGGATAACCGGCGTTTGTTAAAGGATTATCGAGACAAAGTGGAGCATATCAGGAAACGGAATTTGGAAACTTGGGAAGATCAGCACCTGCAACGACCGTATTCGCCTTTTGGGGCAGTAAGATGCTGAAGCTGTTACTGAGGCCAATATATAGGATGTCAAAATATTGATGGGAGCGTGACGATCGATGAACAATAGAGAACGGTTTACGAGCCGGGTCGATTCGTATTTAAAATACCGCCCGAGCTATCCCAAAGAGGCTGCATCCGAATTACGATCCGATGATGACAGAATTGCAAAATCTATTTAATAAAAATAATCAACAGGGTATTGTTGAATTTGATTATGAAACTGAGATTTTTTGGGGAGAAGTATAAATACGGCATCTGAAAGTCGCTAATTTAGCGGCTTTTTTTTGTATTCTCGTAGAACAAGTTCTTGTCCCGCTTGCCGGGATGAGGTGTGGGGACGAACCCGGGAACACTTCCTTAAAATCTTATAAGAAATTCTTGAAATTTCAGAAATTTATCCAATAGGCGGGTGCTATTATACACATACAAACAAAGACGAGGTGATGAAATGCAAGCAAAATTGGCAGCGGACGCCATTCCCATCTCCAAAAAGCGAAAAACATGGATAAGGACGATCCAAAAGTACAAGGTGATGTATGCTCTCTTATTACCGGCCTTAATTTACTTTGCTGTATTCAAATACATTCCTATGGCGGGAATCATGATTGCTTTTAAAAACTACAACCTGGCTTTGGGACTATGGGATAGCCCATGGGTGGGATTCAAAAATTTTACGGATTTTATGAACGGCGTTTATTTCTGGGACATCATGAAAAATACGATTGTTATATCGCTGTATAAGCTATTGTTCGGATTCTCCGCGCCCATCGTGCTTGCTTTACTCCTCAATGAAGTGTATAGCCAGTGGTTTAAGAAAATCGTACAGACAATCACTTATTTACCTCATTTTCTGTCATGGGTCATTGTTTATGGAATTATGGTCGCACTACTAGCCCCAGGCGATGGTCTCTTTAACATGATTATGAAGGATTTTGGTTTTGAACCCATCTCGTTTCTAACGGAACCTGCCTGGGGAAGATTGCTGATCATCTTATCTGAAGTATGGAAGGATATTGGATGGGGGGCAATATTGTACCTTGCCGCTTTGGCAGGAATCGATCCAAGTTTATATGAAGCGGCTCGGATGGATGGCGCTTCCAAATGGCGACAGCTCTGGCATATCACTTTACCCGGTATTCGAGGCGTCATTATTCTGATGCTGATTCTGAAATTAAGTCATATCCTGGATGCGGGTTTTGACCAAATATTCATGTTTGCCAACACCTTTAACCAGGAGAAGATCGATATTATCGACACATGGGTATACCGGGAAGGGTTGGAGCGTCTCAAGATTGGTTTGGCTACTGCTGTAGGATTGTTTAAAGCTGTCATCGGATTTGCTTTAGTGTTGGCAGCGAATAAGCTCGCCAAAAAATTCGATGGGCAAATTTGGTGAGGTGGTCCTTAGAATGATTCATATGACAATCGGGGAAAAAGTCTGGCAAACCGTCGTTTATGTGCTGCTTATTTTGTTATCCCTACTGTGCGTGCTGCCTTTTCTATATGTGGTTGCTGTCTCCGTAACGCCAGAATCGGAAGTACTAAGAAGAGGGATTGTGATTATACCCGAATCCTTTACCTTTTTGGCCTATAAAGAAGTATTCGTCTCTCAAGGGATCTGGCAGGCGTATAAAATTACGTTGTTTCGAACGATTGTAGGCACTGCGTTAAATGTGTTTTTTACAGTCATCGCGGCATACCCGTTATCCAAAAAATATTTGCCTGGAAGAAGTCCGTTTTTACTCTTCATTGTGTTTACCATGATGTTTAGTGGGGGGTTAATTCCGACTTATTTATTAGTTCGTTCTCTGGGATTGTTAAACAGCCCCTGGGTATTGATTATTCCAAATCTCATTAGTGCATTTAATCTGGTGATTATTAAAGGATTTTTTGAGCAACTACCAGGTGAAATCGAGGAATCAGCGAGGGTAGATGGTGCCAGTGAGCTTCAGACGTTATGGCGGATCATTTTACCCCTGTCGTTACCCGTGCTTTCCACCATTTCCTTGTTTTACGCAGTCGGGCATTGGAACAGTTATTTCGATGCCATTGTATATATCAATGATTCCAACTATATGCCACTTCAAGTTATTTTGCGCAACATCCTGCTTAACGTCGCAACGCAAAGCGCTGATTCACTTGCCAATTCCGGAGCTGTCAGTACGTTCGCTGTGCAAATGGCTACCGTTGTTGTGACTACGGTCCCGATTTTGATCGTTTATCCATTTTTGCAAAAGCATTTTACCAAAGGTGTGCTCCTGGGATCTGTTAAAGGTTAAAAGATGCTCCAACCTAACTTATTACGGGGAAACCGTGATAATATACAAGCAAAGGAGAGGTCAATATGCAGCGTAAAAAGATTTCATTTGTTATTCTGTCGGCAATCTTGGGACTTGGAACGTTATTGTCAGGTTGTGGGGGAGAAGAAGTTACATCAACAGCTTCGAGTAATTCGCAAGGCCAGTCTGGCCAGTTTGCAACCAAAATGAAAATCTCAATGTTTAACCAAGGTACTTTCAATGCTGCTGCTCCGGTACCTCCACGTGATGAAGATATTCAACGCCAAATGTTGGAAGAAGAAATGAATATCGACTTGGATATGATGATTCCTCAAGCAGGGCAAGCAACAACCAAACTGAATACGCTCATTGCAGGTGGAGATATTCCAGATTTAATCTTCTTGAAGAGTCGTTCTGATCTTGCGCAATATTACGACCAAGGTGTTCTTGCGGATCTGACACCCTATCTGGATCAGTTTCCTGAACTACAAAAAAGGTTTGGCAACGACTCATGGGAAGCGATGTCCTATCAAGGGAAAACGATCGGAGTTCCAGGCTATGATAATGTAAACGGTATCAGTCGAAGCTTTTTCATTCGCAACGATTGGCTGAAAAAGCTCAATATGGAAGTGCCAACAACACCGGATGAGTTGTTCGAAGTTATGAAAGCCTTTACAGAGAAAGATCCGGACGGGAATGGCAAAAACGATACGTACGGATTCATCGGCGGTATGAATAAAGAAGGCAATCTGCAAACCTACGGCTTCGATAGCTTGATGTGGATGTTTGGCGTTAATCCGCCTTCGGCCGTTGAGATCAAAGATAATGAACCGGTATTTCTATTTATCGATCCCAAAATGAAAGAGGCGCTTGCTTATATTAATAAAATGATGGCAGCCAAGGTGGTTGACCCGGACTGGGTGACGATGAATTCGCCTGATCTACTGGACCAAAAAATGTTTAAAGGTAAAGTTGGCTTCATGATTAGAGATGCTCGCAGACTGGAGCCGGATTATCAGCAGAAAATGAAAGAAATTAGTGGAGAGGTGCCGGAATGGATCGTTATTCCCCCGATGAAAGGTCCTTACGGGGATCAGATTGTAGAGAGAAAATCGTTCCAAGGCAATTCATGGGCCATATCCGCTAAAGCGGACGAGGACAAAATCATTCGCATCTTGTCCATGCTGAATTATCTCTTTACGGATGAAGAAGCTTATCCCAATTTTGCATACGGAATCAAAGGGATTCATTGGGATGTCGTAGACGGCAAGATCAAAAATAAAACCTCCGAGTTATCGAAAGAAATGAAAGAGAAGTACCTGTGGGTCGATCATTATAGAATGCCACGTCGTGGTGATGATGCGGAGTACTTCAGCTTCCAGAACCCTAAGACGGCAGAAGCTTTCAAAAATAATCAGCAATATGTGGGACCAACGTTACCCGGAAATTTATTGACCCCGGACCCCAATGATACTTTGGATGCTGACCGCCAACGTTTCATTAATGAAAGCTTGGTCAAGTTTATGACGGGCAAAGAGCCTCTTTCCAACTGGGACAATTTCCTCCAGACGCTGGATACCAAGTTTGACATGCAGAAATATAAGGACGCGGCCATCAAACAGTTTAAAGAAGCCGGTCTTATCAAGTAAAAATAAACACAGAGAGAGTGGCTATTCGTAGCCCCTCTCTTTATTGGCATATGCTATTCTTAGTTTAAAACGGAACTAAAAGGAAGATGATCGATGCGAAGAAGAATCAGCTTGCCTTTAAAATTATTTTTTATCGTATTTTCATTTGTACTGGGTTGCATCATCTTGATCAGCCAATTATCTTATCGTTATGTCCAAAAGGAAATCAGAACCAATGATATTTATTACACCAATCAAATATTAGACAAGGTAGACCAGTATTTCACCGTTAATTTTTCCTCCTTCCAAACGATCCTCTTCTCGGTTGAAACTTCGGTGAAAGCCAACATTAACAATTCCGAAGTGATTAAAAAGCAATTAAGAGAGCTGTATGAACTCAACAGTAATTACGTTAGTAATATTTATTTGATTAAAAGCGATTTATCCATTCTAGGTGGAAGTACACCTACTCGAATATTCGATGAACCTTTAGCTGAAAGAGCACCTTTATTTGATGCGGCTGACAAAAATAGAAGGACTACCTTTGTTAGTGAACCTTACAAATCAAAGTATTCCGGTTGGACCGTTACGATGGTTCGATATCTGAACCGTGCTCCGTTTCCTATGGCCATTGCGGTTGATTTGGATCTAAATGCCATTGAAGAAACCTTGTTCAAGATTAATAAACAGGAACAAATGAATCTGGCTCTGATCACCGAGTCAGGTAAAATCATTGCCGGCTTTTCTGAGAATAAAGGACCACTGGATATTCAAGATCATTCATTTTCGATCGGCGAGACGTCAGCGAAAGAAATTCTGGATACGGCAGAAACAAACCTTCAATTGCATACCAAGGATGGTATTCCGGTTTCCCTTTTGAAAAAACCGACGGAGAAATTCAACTGGACCATCATCTCGATCAACGATGAATCACGCTTGAAAGCAGCATTGTCCCGATTGGAAACCTATTATATTGAGCTTCTTGCTGCAGGTCTTCTCTTAAGTTTGTTCATTTCTTTTTTGGTTGCCAAATACATCAGGAAACCACTCTATACGCTCAAAACAAAAATGAAACAGGTAGAGCAAGGTATCCTCACAACAACAATAACCATCAACCGAAACGATGAGTTCGGAGATCTTTCACGAGCATTTGATCGGATGTTACAGCAAATTGTGGAACTGATTCGACGGGCCGAGCTTCATAATGAACTTGAGCGGAAGCTGGAAATCCAAGTGTTACAGTCTCAAATCAATCCACATTTTCTGTATAACACGCTGGGTTCAATCAGCAATGTGATACGTCTCGGACAAATAGAGAAAGTAGATGTGGTGATCGGGTCACTCATTTCATTATTGGAATACGGGATAGACGACGCTTCAGAGAAGGTTTCCCTACGTCAGGAACTACGCAATGTAGCGGACTATATCGAGATCCAGAATATTCGGTATAACCGAAACTTCAATTTGATTGAAGATATCGAAGCAGGGTTAATGGATTTTCCGGTTTTCCGAATGCTGCTGCAACCTCTTGTGGAGAATAGTATCTTCCATGGTTATAACGGTGGGGGAATCGAGGGTCCTATTACGATTCATGCCTACAGGGAGGGTGGCATCGTCATCATCGAAGTTGTTGACCAAGGTGAGGGAATTCCGGCCGATAAAATAAAGCATATTTTAATCTCAGAACCGAGTGAGGAGGAAGTGAAAAGGAAACGAATCGGGCTGAATAATATTCAGGGTCGAATAAGACTTCACTACGGAGATCAATTCGGACTGGATATTATTAGCATACCTAAGGAAATAACCCGTATACGCGCCTTATTCCCGGCAGAAGTGCAAAAAGGAGATGCATAATGGGGAAAGAATATACCTGCTTCATTGTTGACGATGAAGACCTGATCATTCAACGATTGGAACTGTTTTTTAGTGAGCTCTCCCATAGGGATAAACGATTTGTTCTGGTGGGAAAAGCGAATAATGGGCTGAGTGGGATCGAGGAAATCATAAAATTGAAGCCGGATATCGTCATATCCGATATTGTGATGCCGCGAATGGATGGCATCTCCATGATTGAGCAGCTCAAGGCGGAGCTCCCCCATACCCAATACATACTGTTGACCGCCTATTCTTCCTTTGAATACGCTCAGCGAGCGATTCATGCCAACGTACTGGAGTACATTGTAAAGGTTCCGCTAAGGGAAGCCGATTTGAATCGAGCGTTGGATAAGGCAGCTGGAATTTTAAATGAGTTTGAGAAAAAAGAAGCGGAATTTCACTCATTAAACATATCCGTACTTGAAAATAAATACAGAGTCCGCAAGCAATTTTTTAACGAATTGATCCGTGGTGAAATTCCTTCTCATCGGGCATCGGATTTTGCCAATCGTATGAAGTTTCATTTTTTTCAAGCCAACTATTGCTGCTTCATCGTTGAGATGAATACGTATGAAAGCTTCCGCAACGAATACGCAGCCGCAGATCAAAACATCTTGAAATATGCGATTACAAATATCATCGAAGAAACGGTAATGAGTGGGGGCAGCGGCGTAGCCGCGGATCTGTCCGATAATCGTTTTATTGGCTTTTTATCCTGGGAAAATAACCGCAGTGATATGGAAACGGAATATGCTTGCCTTTCCTTGGGAGGGCAGATCATCTCTCATTTGCATCAATATCTCAATCAAGGGGTGTCCGTCGCTTTTGGAGGTCCGCACCGAGGCTGGGAATCGATCAAACAAGCGTATACAGAAGCTAAACATGTGAGTGAGGATTTCTACTATCATACCGAAAAAGTAGTGAAAACTCCGATGCATCGGTTCCAGTACCATAATGAAAAAAAAGCAGACTTTGAGCAGAAACTCACTGATTTTCTTGCACGGATGAAACGAAAGATTTCCAAGGAAGAGCTGGACAGTGCACTTGCCGAACTGTCGCAATTTGTTTCGGACCATAAAATTCACAAGTCGATCATGGTGCCAATGATTAGAGACTTGTACAGAGACATTACCGTAAAGTTTAAATCGGGGAACAAGATGACCACGGAAGCACCAGAATTCCCTATGGAATTTATGGCATTTCAAGAGCAGCTCGCTTATATTGGCGACTTCACATTTGAATACGTGCATGCGGGCCAATTATTACATCGTGCAGAAATCATGAGTGCAATGCATTTTATAGAGAAAAACCTGAAACAACGTTTAACCCTGGAGGCCATTGCGGAGGAAGTGAATTTAGCGCCATCGTATTTTAGCAGCTTATTCAAAAAAACAATGAACGAAGGCGTGATTAGCTACATCAACCGTAAAAAAATCCAATTAGCACTCGAGCTGTTAAATGATAAGGATTATTCGTTATTGGAATTGTGCGAGGAAGTAGGCATCGTCAATGAAGGGTACTTTTGCAAACTTTTCAAAGAATATACGGGTGATACACCCAAGCAATATCGAATCAAAATGACACGGTACGAATCCAAATAAGGATGCAAAAAATGTATGATTTTTTCGCGAAATCCTGTAAAAAAAGACTGGTCAAAACCATTACCATGATAGGAGCATCTAATCATGGAGGTTATCAAAATGGAGCTTATATCAGCAGATGTAACCGTCGTAGGTGGGGGTATTGCCGGGATATGCGCTGCTATCGCTGCCGCACGCCAAGGGCTACAGGTGTCACTTATTAATGATCGACCGGTTCTTGGGGGAAATGCGAGCAGCGAGGTCAGGGTTCATATCAACGGGTCTGCATATCTGGGAAACAGTCCATCCTACTATGCTCGCGAGGGCGGGTTGGTAGAAGAACTGAAGCTGAAGATATTTCATTACAATCCGTTATACAACAAAAAACTTATGCTTTCGCTTTCGGATACGGTTTTGCTTGACATGGTTTATGATGAGCCCAACATTTCTCTATTCCTGAACACATGTGTGCATGAAACAGGCATGGATAATGGCAGAATCAAATGGGTGGACGGACTTCAATTGGCTTCCGAGAGAAAGTTTCGTTTTGAAAGCCCAACCTACATTGATTGCTCCGGGGATGGAATTGTTGGATATCAAGCAGGTGCCCACTTTCGATGGGGTAGAGAGGCGAAGCATGAATACAAGGAGGAGCTCGCTCCAGAAGTGGCGGATCATTACACCATGGGTGATACGATTCTTTTCCAAGCCCGTGACGTAAACTATGCCGTTCCTTACAAAAGGCCTGGCTTTGCGTATGATATTACGAAGTTGGAATTTTTCGATAGTATCCGAAAAGGGTTAAACCATCGGTCTTTTCCAAGGAAAATCAACGGACTGGGCGGATTGTGGTGGCTGGAATACGGCGGACATATGGATATTATCAAGCATAATGAAGACATTGCATTGGAACTGCGGAAATTGGTGTACGGAATCTGGGATTATATCAAAAATAGCGGCGAGTTTGATGATGTAGACAATCTCATCCTGGACTATGTATGCCCGATTCCGGGAAAGCGGGAGTCGAGACGATTTATAGGGGAGCACATGTTGTCTCAGAATGATCTTACAGCAAAGCCTCATTTCGAAGATGCGGTATCCGTCGGAGGCTGGTATATGGATCTGCATGCGAATAAAGGCATCTATGATGAGGGGCCGGCTACAGCGTGGAATTTTGTGCCGGGATTGTATAATATCCCGTTTCGCAGCTTATTTTCACGCAATATCCCAAATCTCATGTTCGCTGGCCGCAATATAAGCGCTACCCATGTGGCTTTTGGGTCTACAAGGGTCATGGCAACCTGTGGTTGCATGGGGCAGGCGGTAGGAACGGCTGCTGCGTTATGCGTAAAATATGAGACAGACCCCGCGGATATAGTCAAAGTTCATATGGGTGAGCTTCAGACGCAGCTGCTTCGAGACGGGCAAACCATTGTAGGGCTTCAAGAGCCGTTGGATCCTTATTTCGCTGACGGATTAACGATTCATGCCTCGTCTCAGCGAAGTTATGAACATCCTCATCCCACCGAAGAGGTCTCCTTGGAGAAAGCGTTATGTTTGGTCTTGCCGATTCAGAAATCTGCGGTTGAGAGTGTGCAGATCAAAATTAAAAATAGATCCGAGCATTCCGAAACGTTGCAAGTGAAGCTGTATGGCGGGGATCGGAAGGAAAACTATATTCCCACCAACGAGCTGAAAGATTACCGCGTGGTTATTTCAGCCGGTTACGATGACTGGATTACACTGGACCTCAGCTGCAAGAAGCCAGAAGACGATAAAATCTACATCGTATTGGAAGGTACGGCGAGCCTTGCCGTATACAGCAATGAAGAGAAAATGACTGGGGCGGTTAGCTTCCTTTATAGACCGGAAGAGCCATCCAGGCTGAAGAAGTTTAATAAGAGCATTTGCTTCAAAGATCTCATACCATCCCAAGATATGTATAATCCCATGAATGTTATCAACGGCTACTCCAGACCTTATGGTCTGCCGAACGGCTGGATTTCGGAACATTCAGAAGGACAGGAATGGTTGGAATTTGGTTTTGCAAGCCCCAGGAATCTGGATGAAATTCATCTTGTTTTCAATTCACAGCTGAATTTGGAGCATTTCGACGATCCGATCCAGCCATTGATTCAAGATTATAATGTGACCTTAACTTTAGAAGACGGAACCAAGAGTGAAATTAATATCCGTGGGAATTATCTTTCGCTGAATAAACATCAGGTGAACGCAACAGGTGTAACCCAAATCCGGTTTGATTTCTGCGCAACGTATGGTTCACCTTATTATGAAGTGTTTGCTGTGAAACTTTTTGCTCCTAAAAACGCGAAGTGAGGTCGGGTGAAGTCGAGATGAAGGAATTTTTCTCACGAAGAGGATTGCCTAATGTCATTCAGAAGTTGGAAAATGGGGAACCCGTGACCATCGCTTATTTTGGTGGCAGTAATACACGTTCGAAAGGATACAGGGTCATGACGGCGGAGTGGTTGCGAGGGCAGTATCCCCATGCCGATATCCGTGCTGTGAACGCAGGCATTGATGGGACAGGATCGGACCTCGGCTGCGCCCGTTTGCAAACAGATGTACTGCGTCATCAGCCTGATCTCGTGTTTGTTGAATTTGTTGGCAACGATGGCGGAGTTCCCGAATCCAAGGCGCGAATCGAAGGCATAGTGAGACAGATCCGCAAGCAGAGCTGTTTTACCGATATCCTGTTCGTATATACGATTAAAGAGCGGGATTTGAACTTATTTCAATCCGGGGAGTACCAGAAGGGCGCTCTTATGCAAGAGGAAGTCGCCGACTATTACGGTATTCCTTCGATTCATCTGGGCGTGGCGGTCAGTCAATTGGTTTCAGATGGCAAGCTCATTTTCACCTCAAGTTCAGATGTGTCCATTCCCGGTGCCGTTATTTTCACGCATGATTCGATCCATCCAACGATTCCAGAAGGACATCAGATTTACACAGATACCATCATCCGGTCATTTGAGAAAATGAGAGAACTACGAGATCACGTGGGAAAAGTCGAACATCACTTGCCGCAGGACCCGTTGGTCCCGGCTAATCCTTGGGAGTATGCTACCATGCTGCCACTGGATCGTCTTACTCATTTTTCCGCAGGATGGTCTTACATGACTTCCAATGATTTTGCCTTAGTACGCGAGTATGATTGGTTGTTCCCAGGTCTGTGGCGAGCAGTTGATCCTGGTGAGGCGATTACAGTGGAGTTTGAGGGAACACACATCGGCTTATTTGATATCGGGGGACCGGATTCAGGCAGATTGAAGGTGTCGGTAGACGGAGGGGAGTCTTTTCTTATCGATCGATTCACGCCCTATAACGATCATAATCGAAATCAATATGTTTTCTTGCCGGAGCTACCGAATGGGAAACATACCGTTCGCTTCGAGATCGATCATGAGAAGACGGACAAAGCGGCCGTGTTTGAGGCTAGCGGCAATGAACAAAGTATGGCGCATATTCGGCAGCATCCAGCTTGGTATGATCAAACGGTCATTCAGCTTGGAAAATTGTTATTGGTGCAGCCGCCATTATAATGGATTAGTCCAATTGGAAGAGTAAGGACATTTGGAACTCTTGGAAAACCTACATTCTATCTGACTGCAATGAGCACTCAGTTAGATGTAGGTTTTTTTCACTTAAAATCGTATAAGAAATTCTTAAAATGAAAGAAATTTTACGGTGATGTGACTGCTAAGATGAAAACAACAGAGCGCAATTAGGCAGAAGAGTAAAGCGAAGGTCAATTGCTTTTTTTACAATCATTCGAGCAAAGGCAATGCATTTATGGAAGCGTTATCATTTTAAGGAGAGGCTGTGAATTGTATGGTCAAAAGGAAGCTGTTTTTCTTCATCGTTTTCATGTTGACGATCGTAGTTCCTTCTAGCCTGATTGGAATAAGGACCGCTTATGCGGAGACCTTACCTTATCAGACCATTATCATCGATGACGGGAGTATCAAGATCAATGATGTTATGACACCTGATGCGGGTAACGAGAACAATGGATATTCTGCTCCAAATTGGACGACAAGCACAGGCGTGAAGGGATATGATCTTTCCAGCACCAAATATACGAGTACAGCAGGCCGAACGATCACATGGAATCCACGCTTGGAAGAAGGAACGGCGAAAATATCGTTCTATAAGGTGGATTGGGCGGATAAAGCAGATCGTAATGTGAAAATTGAGATTGTTCATAATGGAACAACGGATGTACTCTTTCTCGATCTGAAGCCTTCCGTTGACGATCCAGCGGGGTGGGTTGATTTGGGAGAGTACTATTTCTCCGGAGTTGGTGAAGAATATGTTCAATTGACCCGGTCTACCAGCACCTCAAACACGATCCTTACACGCGCGGATGCGGTTAAGTTCGAAGGCAATATTGAGCAGAAAGAGCCACATAAGACGATCATCATTGATGATGGAAGCCTCACGATTGATAATGTCGTCACTGTTGATGCAGATAATGCCAATAACGGATTCTCCGCTCCTTATTGGACAACAAGCGCGGGAGTGAAGGGATACAATAATTCCAGTTCCAAATATACGGATGCTGTAGGTAGAACGATCACATGGAATCCGCGCTTGGAAGCAGGGACGGCGAGAATATCATTCTATAAGCTGGATTGGGCGGATAAAGCAGATAGCAATGTGAAAATTGAGATTGTTCATAACGGGATTACGGATGTTAAATTTATGGATCTTAGACCTTCGTCAGGTCCATCCGTTGGATGGGTTGATTTGGGAGAGTATGAGTTTAGTGGTGATGATACCGAATTTGTCAGGCTGACTCGAACGCAACCTACGACGGGTACAATTATTACGCGGGCCGATGCAGTCAAGTTCGAGGGAAATATCCGTCAGCAAGCTCCACCGTTGCCCCCGCTGCGGAGCCGTACTTTAGCGAATCTCAGTTACACGGAAAAAGGCAGCATTGAAAATGCCAATTATAAGGCAACTTTCTATGAAGCAGCATGGGATGAAGGGACATCTATCGTTCGTGACATGTTCTACAAAAACACGGAGACCGGGAACTGGGTTCCAATCAATAATGAATCGGAAAGGCTTGAGGAACAATGGGTCTTATTAGATGGGAATGCGGGGAGCCGAACCAATTACTACGATACGATGAACAAACGCTGGATTACATTTGACGGAATCACTTTTCCCGACAGTCAGACGGCGGTATTAACCGATTCCTCGCACGGAAGTGATTACGATTTACAAGTGAACTGGTCCATGGCAGGGGATAAACCCGATGTTTCATTTGCCTTCACACCTCGCCGCGACGGCAACTACGTGATAGGATATCAGTCCTTCACAACCGAGTCAGTCTCGGGCATCAATGAAGTGTTAAATGGATTCAGGTCTCATGCCAAAATGGTAGGTACAGTGGAATCAACAAGCTTGCGGGAGCTTAGCGCTCCGATGAGTCTGGTTGAGAAGAATGATAATGCGGGAAATCCATTGACGTATGGGGTATTTGTACCTTCGGAAGAGTTACCAGTTGAATTTGAGCCGACGGGAGGTGTTACAAAACAACGGCTGGGCATGAGCCTTGTTAACAACGAAGGCAGCGTGCAGCCCATCCTTTACGCCCCTCAGTTGGGGGCTTATTCGCAGATGACTGCAGAAAGCACCTATCAATTTCATATGGGGCTAATTGCGCAAAAAAGTAATCTCTATGAGTCCTATACGGATATTCTTCGCAATGAGTACGAATATTCGGCATATCGTGAAAATGTATCAAATAAGTCGCTTACTGACGCGATGTTTAATATGATTGATCTCCTTAAAATTGAGCCGCAAGGGGACAACTCTGTTAATTATGTCCCATCACCCAGCGGGTGGTGGAGCCGTGCCAAGGGTTTTATCGATATTGAAAATGAGGACAGCGTTCGAACAAGCTCGAATGCAGTTCTTCTGGGGGCTTACTATTTGACTGGGGATGACCAGCTATACGATACGAGAGCATTGCCCTCCGTCCAGTATGGCGTATCCCGAAATGGTATTGGTTGGTCGCCAACGCAGAAGAAAGTTTACGGCGTGCCTTCTTTATGGAAAATGGCTACTCTGCCGTTCGATGTTTCAAGCGTAGCCGCTGTCAATCAGATGATGGGCACTTCGGCAGGGATAGGGGCACTGGCACAGGAAGAATACCTCGTGCGTGATCCGGACCAGAAAGATCGGGGGCCTGTCATTCAGCCTCTGATGATGTATCGCATGACGGGAGATGCACAGCATTTACAGACTGCGAAGGATGCGGCCGACAGTTATATCACGCAACATATCGATACACCTCCATCTGTGAATGTGAGCAAAAATGAGTTCATTTATTATTATAGCAAGCTATGGATGGAGATCCTGGAGCTATATGAGGAAACTCAGGATCCCAAATACCTGGATGCCGCCTATAAGGAAGCCAAACGGTATGCAACCATGTTTGTTGCTCGCCCAGTCCCTGAAGGTAACGTTACAATTCCACAACCAGAGACATATAATTATGCGGAGTCATTCCATTGGCCGGAAAGCGGTAAATTTCAATATCCTCGGCTCAAACTTCCCGAAGATATTGCCGGAGGCGTTCAAGCCGAGCGTTGGCTTGTTTCACCAAGCGGATTGACGTTTGAAGCAGGAAGTACCACTGGCTATTATCGGATGAATGCTCAAGAAGCTCCATTCATGCTGAGATTATCGCTCTATACAGGGGATAAACTACTGCAGGATATTGCTCATAATGCGGTTATTGGTCGCTATTCCAGTTACCCAGGTTATTACTATAAGGGCTTCGCCGTTAGCCAGCTTGAACCCGATTTTCCACTGGAAGGCCCAAGCGGAGCTACATCCATCTATTATCACCACATACCGGGGCAGCTTGGGCAAACAATGGATTATTTGATCAGTGAACAATCCTTAAAATCAAACGGGAGTATTACATTTCCTTCGGTATTTGAAACAAACTTTTTATGGTTCAAATATCACCTCTATGGGAATAAACCAGGTCAATTTTATGGGAACTCCGACGTTTGGCTATGGATGCCCAAGGGGATTATTAAGACCAACCATCCTCAATTGAATTGGATAACGGGTGAAAGCGGCGATAAATTCTACATTAGTTTAAGCAACGCATCTTCAGAAGAAGTACAGACTCCGATCGAATTGAATGAACAAATTATTGGATTCAACCCGGCACAGGACTATACGGTAACGATCATCCGCGACAATGGTACACCAGAGCACACGGTTATGAGTGGGGGAATCATTCAAGCCACGATTTCAGGCAAAGGAATTACCGCGATCATCGTAGAGGGACTTAACATTGATGTGCCCCTGCATCAGGTCAGAACGGCTGATACCTCGGATGCAAGCTATTTCTTTGATATTCACAGTCCAATCGATGCGGTTAAAGGCATGCTGCTCGTCAAGCCTGACGAGACGGTCTATGATGCCTATGTACAGGCAAAAACGACAAAACCAGCGACAATCCATTATTCACTGGACGGCGGGGCTACGTATACGACCATTCCAGATACGATATATCCAATGGAATGGTCGATCAGGGTGAATGATGTATCCCAAACGTTCACGTATTACGTGGAGTCGGAGGGGAAACAGACCCGTAAGCGAACACTTTATCTGCCTGATCAGGTATCGGAAACTCCAGTCCAACCCGATGTGCAGGATAGTTCATCTATCATTGTGGATAACACGGAGGCGGAGACAGAAGGTGTCTGGATAAGGGATACGACGGCTAACGACTATTATTATGACAACTATGTATACGCCAAATCTACGACTGGCACAGCAACAAGCACAATGAAATGGCGACCTGAGTTGCCAGAAAGTGTAACTTACAGTGTGTATTACAAGATTCCACAAATCACTGCAACAAGTGAAAATTGGGCAACAAATGCCTCATTTACCGTTTATTATAACGGAGGCTCCGAGACGGTTACTGTTGATGAGACAATGGCAAATGGTACTTGGGTACACCTGGGTGATTATCCTTTTGTCGCAGGTGATAGCGGATATGTGGAACTAACCAATAAAGCCAACAAATCCAGAGTTGTAGCCGATGCGATGATGTGGGTGGACCCAAACAGGGTACCACAATTGGAGTCTGCGGTAATCCTTTCCGATCGCAGTGAGTTGCAGATGACTCAATCGGCACAACTGAGTGTAACCGGCTATCTGGATAACGGTTTGATTGGTGATCTGACACAGGCCAATGTGCAGTATTTCGTTGATCGTACGGATCTGGCTGAAGTGGATAGTAGCGGGTTGTTGACCCTGCTCAATCTCGATGGGGACACGGATCATATTGAGGTATGGGCCACGGTAACGATTGACGGGGTGACCTTAACCACACCGCCTTTGACCATCACGATTAGGGATCTAACGGTTATCGTGGACAGTACAGATACAACAGGGTTATACACGACAGAAGGATCTTGGAGCCAAAGTAATTTAGCCGGCTACAAAATTGGGGTTAAATCTCGCTACTCAACAGTTCAAGGATCATCAGCAACCTGGAAAGGTCAGTTTCCAGAGGGGAAATATACAGTCTCGATCTACAAGCTGGTTCATACAACGGCAAACGATAACAATGTCAAAGTGGAAGTGAAACATAAGTCGGGTACAGAGGTCACCTATATCGATGCAACGGTCGGCTCATCAGGTTGGGTTAATCTGGGAACATTCGACTTTACGGGTGACGGCAGCGAGTATGTCCGGTTAACCAGGGTTACGCCTACAACGGTAGATCCGCCAACGCTTCCTGCGGATATGATCTATACGAGGGCTGACGCAGTTATGTTTGAACGGCATTCCAATGATTCGGAGTTGCTCACAAATGAGGCGCCAGGTGAACCGACACTTTCTGAACAAGAGCAGTGAATGATGAATGGAAGTGAAACGAAGGTACGTGATGTTGTTCGAATTATTGTAAAATAATTTCAAGAGCCAAGTGGATCAAAACGATCCATTTGGCTCTTTTGGTCTAGGTGCATGAAAGTGTGACTACAAGGAAGAAAGGCTGGCAGCCACCTTCCTCTATCCATTAAATACTTATGTTTGCCAAATCCAACTTTTTTGGATTCTCATAAAAAAATTGCCGCTTTCAGATTATGTTTCGTCACACTCAAAACGTTTCTCTAGACCCACACAAATCTTCAATGATACCATCATACACGTGCTAGAAATGAAGATTGCAGGAGGATATCATTGTGGATCAACTAAAATACGATAATCTAAAGCTGGGGGAGCGCGGAGCTATTATCAGCATTATCGCCTACATATGTTTGACCGTATTAAAACTGATCGTTGGCAACATGGCCGGATCAGAAGCGCTCAAGGCGGATGGATTAAACAATGCCACCGATATTGTGGCCTCAATAGCTGTACTGATCGGTTTGAAGCTTGCCCAACGTCCAGCTGACAAAGATCATACCTATGGTCACTGGAGAGCAGAGACCGTTGCGTCACTTGTTGCTTCTTTCATTATGATGGCGGTAGGTTTACAAGTACTGTTTGAAGCCATTCGTTCTGTGTTTCAGGGTACACATGAATCTCCGGATATCATCGCCGCGTACACAGGCATATTCTGCGCAGTAATCATGTATCTGGTCTATCGCTATAACAAGAGACTCGCTACACGTATTAAAAGTCAGGCGGTCATGGCTGCAGCTCGCGATAATATCTCGGATGCCTGGGTGAGTACGGGTACAGTCATCGGAATCGTGGGTTCCCAGTTCGGCCTCCCATGGCTGGACCCTGTAACGGCTGTCATCGTAGGTTTCCTCATCTGCAAAACTGCTTGGGACATTTTCAAGGAAGCCACACATCATCTGACCGATGGTTTCGATGTTGAACTAATTCAGGAGTACAAAAAAACGATTGCCGGAATAGACGGTGTAGAGAAGGTCAAAGACGTAAGAGCACGCAATTATGGCAATAATGCTGTCGTGGACGTTGTCATCACAGTCCATGCTGAGCTGGATCTTCAACAAGCACACGATATCTGTACAGACGTGGAGAACGAGTTAATGGAAGAGCATGACGTATACACCGTTCATGTTCATGTGGAACCTGATATGTTGAAAGAGTGCATTTGATATTAAGATATTAAGAAATTAATAGAGTAACTCGGCATAGCAAAAAACCAGTGAGCGTACTTATGCACTGGTTTTTTGTTGTTATTAATTGTTCATCTGTAAAGAATATCGCGTTATTTATCCCGTCATGACTATCTCGGCAAATTATAGGTAATCAGATTGTTATATTTATCCGCATGTTTCTGTTCGTCCAGGATGATTCCCCAAACCGTGTCCTTATATATGCCATAAGGGAGACCAAACCATATTTTTCTATACTTTTCAACTGCCGCCAACTCACCCTGAAACGCTTTTTGCAATCCGGCAAGATAAGAGGGGACCGTCTCAACTGGCTCACTACTTACACCCGAAATCTCTTGGCCTGTCAGATCCTTGTACAATTGGCGAAACATTTGATTATGTCCGCGTTCATCATTGCGGATGCTCGTGATGATGGCAGCCTGAGTAGCATCGGGTGACAACTGAATCAGTGAATCATAGAACAGCTCATCGTTTCGTTCTCCCTGCACAGCCGTTTTGATTAATTCAAGTGCTTCGGTTGCTGATGTTGCCCATACCGGAGTAAAAGTGTACCTGTAACCATATGGATATGTCACATACATTACGAATCCCTCCAAGACCAATATGAGTTAGGATATGCACGTATGCCTATCAGCGTTAACCCATATACTCTGTCCCGTCGTATTAATCGAAAGCTTTAATGGAACTTTACTTGGTATACCTCAATATTTTACTGTAACCATAAGCAATAATAAATGGCAGGAGGTAGGACAAAAAGGTCCAAAAAATGTTCCATCCATTAAAATAAATAACATGTCCCATCATTTTGGCAACCCACTCAATGATTGTCAACGACAAGGATGCAACAAGGATTGCCAACCATGGATTGGCTCCTTTTACTAAAATCGTATACATCATCAGGCAACCGGCAATCGGGTAGACCCCCAGATCCATTGGAAGAGCAGCAAAGGATTGGTTACGTGTATTCGGGAGAATATTCCAGAAAAAATTAAATCCTATATTGTTGATACAAGCGGAAACAGCTACGCCCAGTGGATAATATAGAACAAGGATTGTAAAGTTTCGACGCAGAATCCATACACCCAATATAATGGGGATTATCATACCCAACAGAATGTTACCTAACATGTAAATCTCCTCCAAAGCTTTTTACTTCTGTAGTTTCAGCATAACTTTCATCACTCTTTTTTCTTCTCCAGTGGCCAAGCTGCCCTAACCAATCGTTAACTGCATTTATCGGATTTTTCTCCCTTTGATGCAACTAATGTTGTATAAGGTAACCAACTCCAGGGGATATAATGCATATTAGCAAATTGGATGTCAACCGCTTTCATTCTTTTGCATTTTTCAAAATAATGATGGATTATGTTGTTTTGTTTCATTTGATTATAGATAAGGCAACATATTTAAGGATAATGGAGTGAATACTCAGAAGAGTTCATAATTATCTAACGAGTGAAAGGGTGCTTGCATTGTACGAACATCTTATCATCTTCATCCGAAGTATCTTTGCCTTCATACTTCTACTGGGTATTGCGCGCATATTGGGAAAACAAACGTTGTCTGATATGAACTTCCACGAATTTGTCACCGCAGTTATCATGGGAGCCATAGCTGCCAATCTAGCTTTTAACGAAAAAATAGAAGTCACACATCTGATTATTTCGCTACTTGTTTTTACCGGAACATCTTATCTGTTATCCAGATTAAATCTGAAAAGCAGAAAATTGCGCCTATTGGCTGAAGGCTCACCCACTGTAATAATAGAAGGCGGAAAAATTCTTGAAAATAATCTCGCCAAAAATAAACTGACATTGGATTCCTTGAACCAAATGTTAAGACAGAAAGATATTTTCAACATGGAGGAAGTGGAGTACGCCTTACTCGAAGTGAATGGACAAGTATCGGTCATGAAAAAAGCCAAGTATAAAACGGCTACGGTAGAGGATGTTCAGAAGAAGGTAGAATCCAATCCTGAATGCATGCCTGTGGAGTTAATTATGGACGGAGAGATGTTAAGCAAGAATCTTGAACTGAACGGCATATCTGATAAGGAACTGATACAACAGCTTGAATTGCAAAGTAAAAACATAAGCGATGTATTCTATGCGGTAAAAGGAAGCGACGGCAGGATCTATATGGATTATTATGAGGATCAAATCAAACATCCCATTGATGTCGAGTGACATCCTCTGAAATGAAAAATATCCCTCCTCTTCGGATGAAAGAAGAGAAGGGATGATCGTAAACTGCTGTAGTGTTGAATTATTGATGATTGCTGAGAATATCAAATATGATCTTGGCATTATCGGTGTTATCGATCAAACCGGCAAAGCGATGACTTGCCGGGCCATAGGCATAGACCGGAACATCTTCACCTGTATGTCCACCTGTCGTCCAGCCCGTAAATGAACGGTTATCAATAATTGCTTCTATGGCATTATCAATCTTTGTTACGTCTGCACTTTTGGCTGCTTCTTTCACGGATTGAATCTCTTCCGACTTCAACTCCAGTTTCAGATAACTTTTCAATGTTTCTTCAACCGAAGCACCTTTTGCAATTTGTGCTGCCATGAAGTCTGGAGTTCGCAGAGCAGCTTTGATCGGGTCTACGAAGAAGTTGTATTCTCCGTCTTTTCCAAGGGTAAGTCCGCCCGTGGAATGGTCGGCAGTAGCTACAACAAGTGTTTCACCGTCTTTTTTGGCAAAATCAATAGCGGCCTGAAATGCTGCTGCGAAATCTTCCATTTCACTCATCGCACCAACGATATCATTATCATGTCCTGCCCAATCGATCTGGCTGCCTTCGACCATTAAAAAGAATCCTTTGTCGTTCGAACTGAGACGATCAATCGCTGTATTGGTCATATCAGCCAATGATGGAGTTGCAGCACTACGATCAATCAACTTGTCCAGACCTCCGTCCGCAAATAGCCCAAGAACTTGTTGATTCTTATCCGCAAGGAGAGAAGAACGATCTGTAACATAGCTGAATCCGGCCTTCTGGAATTCCTTCGTCAGGTCACGACCCTCGCGTACAAAATTGGATTTCCCTCCGCCCAGAAGTACATCAACTTTATGCTTGCCGTTAATCAACTCATCATAATAATCGTCCGCAATAGCATCCATATTTTTTCGACTGATATCATGGGCACCAAAAGCAGCTGGTGTGGCATGAGTGATCTCCGATGTAGCCACGAGTCCGGTGGCTTTCCCGTTTTCTTTTGCCTGCTCAAGTACGGTTTTGACTTCCTTCTGCTCAGGGTCAACCGCAATGGCAGCATTGTAGGTTTTCACACCTGCCGACATGGCTGTTGCTGCGGAAGCGGAATCCGTCACATTTTGTTTATCATCATCCGGATAGGTCATTTGTGCCCCAACCAGATAAGGGTCAAATACGGTTTTGTCCATGCCCTTCGTTGAAGGATCATCTTTCATATAACGGTAGGCGGAAGTATAAGAGGTCCCCATGCCATCCCCAATGAGGAAGATGATGTTCTTGATCTGTTTTTTCTCCACACTTACAGCTTGAACCGCACTTGCTTGTCCGGCAGTCAAGAGAGTAGAAGCCGATACAGCCAGAGTCAGCGCTACCGCTGGTAATACTCTTTTGGATAATTTCACAATGATTCCTCCTCATCATATCTCAACACAAAAATGAATGCATGAATCTGTATTCATTTGTTCATCATTAAAAAGGTTAGCACTTATTTGTAAATGAAAACCAAGAACTTTGTATACCCGAGGTAAAATAAAGGCGATGTGCTTCCGACGAAAGATCAACTGATATGTAACATACGAGATTATGAAAATATACAAAAATATACTCATTCCATTGTTTTTGAAGTATGATACAACATAAGTAGAACGCTTTCATTTTTTTTATTACTGTTAGTATAAAGTCAATTTTATTTTCAGGAGGCTCTTTACCATTGACCAAAACAACTCCAAATTATGATGGGTATCTCTTTGTACATTTTATTGGCGAACAACCAGATGGGGAGCAGGTTTACTTCTCCTATAGCGAGGATGGTCTTCACTGGAAGGATCTGAATGGCGGCTCGCCTGTGCTGTATTCCGACCTTGGAGAAAAGGGGGTAAGAGACCCGTTTCTGGTTCGCTCCGTCAAGGAAAATAAATTTTATCTGATTGCTACGGATCTCCGCATCGCAAGTGGCAAAGGATGGACTCATGCCGTTAATGCCGGGAGCCGTGACGTAATCGTATGGGAATCCAGCAATCTTGTGAACTGGTCATCCCCATGGAGCGTCACACTAGGTGTTGAAGGGGCTGGATGTGTCTGGGCACCGGAAGCAGTTTATGATGAAATAACAGATGAGTTTCTCGTATTCTGGGCTTCTGCGACGCAGGAACCTCAGGAGCAAGAACGAAAACAAAAAATATACAGCGCTCGTACAAAAGACTTTCGTACGTTCTCGGCATCGGAAAAATACATTGAACGGGATAATCATATTATTGATACAACGATTCTTCCTTCGGCTGGCTCTTACTATCGATACTCCAAGGATGAAACAACCAAAAACATACGGGTAGAAAGGGGAGACTCTCTGGACAAAGGGGCGTTTGCTTCGCTGCAATCCCCGGTACTGGAGGCTGTGGCAGGTGTGGAAGGACCTCAAATCTTTAAATTCAATGACCGGGAGGAATGGTGCCTGATTGTTGATCGATTTGCTGAAGGCAAGGGTTATCTTCCTCTGTTGACTACAAATCTGGGAAGTGGAGAATTCCGAATCGTCCCTGATGGTGATTTTGATATGGGAACGAATCAAAAGCGTCATGGAAGTGTCATGCCAATCACAGCTGAGGAGTGCAGCCGACTTCTCGCGGCTTTCGGAGATGGTCATCAGGTGCTTCCCGGACAATATGCCGATCCTGATGTCGAACAGTTTGGGGATCGTTACTATATGTATCCAACAACAGATGGCTTCGAGGGGTGGTCGGGGACACAATTCAAGGTGTTTTCTTCTTCAGACCTGAAGCATTGGCAAGACGAAGGCGTGATCCTTGATCTGGGAACAGAGGATGTCGGCTGGGCAACTGGTAATGCCTGGGCACCGGCCATTGCCAGCCGAAACGGAAAGTTCTATTTTTATTTCTGTGGCAAAATGCGTAACGGAGAGAGTGCCATTGGCGTTGCTGTAGCAGATACACCGATTGGTCCATTCCTGGCCGAGTCGCAGCCTTTAATCACAATGGAGCAGTTGAAACGTCTGGGCATTACCATGGGACAAGCGATTGATCCCTCTATCTATGTCGAAGATACTGGAAAACCGTATCTGTTATTTGGCAATGGACATGCTGCCATTGTGGAGCTTGGTGAAGACATGATAAGTGTAGTGGAGGACACAATGAGCAATCTGGCGGGCTTGCATGATTTTCGTGAAGCGGTAACTGTGTTAAAGCAAGGCGGACTATACCACTTCACGTGGTCCTGTGATGATACAGGCAGCGAAGACTATCATGTGAATTACGGTACGTCAGAGCAATTATACGGTCCTATTACCTATCAATACCCGATTCTGAGCAAAAATGTCGAGAAGGGCATGCTGGGCACAGGTCATCACTGTATATTTATTGATTCCGAAACGGGGCAATACCAGATTGCCTATCACCGTTTTGTCACACCACTATCCCGATTTTCCTCTGGAAAGGGGTATCATCGCGAAATATGTGTGGACCCGCTTCTGTTTGGTAAGGACGGACTGCTACAGCCTGTTATACTCTAATATAAGGCGTTTCATTAAATCGCTATCTATAAAGCCTCATACAATCAATGCCTGTCAAATGTCGCTTTTAGCGGTTTTGGCAGGCATTGATCATTTTTATCTTCCACCTGGAACAAGCAAAAGCCTTAGTGTTGGGTGGGTATGCGACTAACTGAATGCATTCACTTCAGAATACATTTGACATCCATATCAATAAATCGTATTATTACGATATAACGATTTAGGAGGGATACTTTTGAACACACCCGCTTTTGACAGCAATAACATTAAACAGTTTGATGAACCTGCTAATCTGCTGAAAGCATTATCTCACCCCATTCGTTTATGTATTGTTAGGGGATTAATGCAGAAAAAAAAATGTAATGTTTCATATATGCAGGAATGTCTGGATCTTCCCCAATCTACCGTGTCACAACACCTCCAGAAGCTTCGTAGTGCAGGTATTGTTGCTACGGAACGAAATGGTCTTGAAGTGAACTATGTGCTTGCCGATCAACGGGTTGAACAGATTATTAAAACTTTATTTGAAAAGGATGATTGTGAATCATGAACAAAAAAGTACTCATTGTTGGCGGTGTAGCTGGAGGGGCATCTGCAGCTGCACGTCTTCGTCGTCTGGATGAACATGCCGAGATTATTATCTTTGAGAAAGGCCCCTATATCTCATTTGCCAATTGTGGTTTACCTTATTATATAGGTGGCACAATCGAAGATCGGGAGCGTCTGCTGGTGCAAACACCAAAAGGGATGGCAGATCGCTTTCGTATCGATGTGCGTACAAAGAGTGAGGTTGTAGCTATTGATTCCCAAAAGCGGGTGGTTAAGATACATTCCCAGGAACGCGGTGTATATGAAGAAAGTTATGACGAATTGATATTGTCACCAGGTGCCAAACCGGTCATTCCCGATCTGCCGGGCAAGGATAATCCGCTAATTTATACCGTACGAAGTATTCCGGATATTGATCGGATCAAAGAACAGGTAAGTTCTTCTAACAACAAGTCTTCGATCGTCATAGGTGGTGGATTTATAGGCGTAGAAATGGCTGAGAATTTAAAGGAAGCGGGTCTGGATGTAACGCTGATTGAGGGGAACGCACAAGTACTCACACCATATGATCCCGAGTTAGCAGCCGCATTGGCACAGGAAATGGAGAATCATGGTGTTAACCTGCTGTTTTCCAAACGTGTTCAGGGATTCCATTCCTTAGAGCAGGGTATAGGGGTTGAACTTGCGGATGGTCAAACGCTGACTGCCGACATGGTTATTCTTGCGATAGGCGTTACGCCAGACACCTCTTTTTTGAAAAATAGCGGCGTTTCGTTGGGTGCACGTGGACATATTATTGTAAATGAAGCTCTAGAAAGCAGTGTGCCACACATCTATGCTGTTGGTGACGCCATCGAAGTAACGGAAACCATTCATGGTACGAAGGCAACGATTCCCCTTGCCGGACCTGCCAACAAACAAGGCCGTATCGTTGCTGATCGTATTGCAGGGCTTCATTCTACCTATAAAGGAACACAAGGGACCTCCATTATCAAAGTTTTTGGAATGACGGCAGCCACGACAGGCAGTAATGAGAAAACACTACAGCGTCTCGGCGTGGAATATCAAACCGTTATCGTACACCCTGCTTCTCATGCATCGTATTATCCGGGATCAAGCGCAATTACTCTTAAACTGCTGTTTACTCCGGAAGGTAAAATCTTAGGCGCGCAAGCCGTCGGGTATGATGGAGTGGATAAACGAATTGATGATATTGCAGTAGCCATTCATTTTGGAGGATATGTAGGGGATTTGACAGAACTTGAACTCAGCTACGCGCCACCTTATTCTTCTGCCAAAGATCCCGTAAATATGGCTGGATATGCAGCAGAGAATATGATCAGCGGACGTGTTCAGACGTTCACCTATAATCAACTGGCTGATCGTCAGCCGGAGCAGTCGATACTTCTGGATGTTCGCAGTGAAATCGAGCATCAGAATGGTCATATTCCGGGTTCACTCTCTATTCCAGTTGATGAGCTTCGTCAACGTTTAGATGAATTAGACCCATCCAAAGAAATCTGGCTATACTGTCAAGTCGGCTTACGTGGTTACACAGCTTCGCAAATTTTGCGTCAGCATGGTTTTAGTGTGAAAAACTTGAGTGGTGGTTATAAAACATACCGTCAAGCCCAGTTTAAGCCGGCTTCATTTACTGCTGCAAAACAAGATCATCATGATCCTGCGGTGGACGTTAAGGAAAAAAAGTCTATTCCCACTGACACAACACAGCCACAACGTATTGATCATGACTTGAACGTATGCGGATTAAGTTGTCCGGGTCCGCTAATACAAGTGAAGCAGAAAATGGATCAGCTCTCAAACGGGGAAACCCTTCGTGTGAAAGCTTCCGATCCAGGCTTCTATGAAGATGTCAAAGCATGGGCTACAATGTCGGGTTCCACAATCTTGCAGTTGGAAAGAATGAAAGGCGGTACCATTGAGTCTGTCATTGTTAAAAATACAACACAACCTGTATCGGATTCTTCCATCAGTGATCCTGCCAGCACGATGGTTGTCTTCAGTGGTGATCTGGATAAAGCAATTGCCTCACTCATTATTGCTAATGGGGCAGCAGCGAGTGGACGGAAAGTAACCCTGTTTTTCACATTTTGGGGATTGAGTATTATCCGTAAGCCGCAACCGCAGAAGTTATCCAAAACCATGATCGGTCGTATGTTTGATATGATGTTACCTCGCGGCAGCCAGAAACTTGGCATGTCCAAAATGAATATGCTCGGAGCAGGCCCAAAAATGATCCGTGGGTTGATGAAAAAACATCAGGTGCCTTCGTTGGAGGAATTGTTAGAGAGTGCAATTGCTCAAGGAGTGGAGATCATTGCCTGCCAAATGTCCATGGATTTAATGGGAATTCAGCGTGAAGAATTAATAGACCAAGTTAAAATTGGTGGTGTCGGTTATTATCTTGGACAAGCATCACAAGCAAATCATAATCTGTTTATATAACAAGTTAAGTTATCAAGTTGGTTCATGTAAATATCAAAAGAGATCTTCCGCAGTGAATGCGGAGGATCTCTTTTGATTGGTTTATAACAGAGTAATTATGCGAATCACATTCCATATTCATGATAGATTAGAGCAACAATCCGTATACAAATTACTGATATGTTATCTAATGTCCACCTGTATTCGAAGCCCAGACAGAGTACCAACCCAAGGCCGGATTTTCATTGTAGTACAGCACCAGATTGCCGTCAGTTTGCATGATGAGCACATTGCCTCTAAGGTTGGCTGGCACATTGTCTGTGCTGTATCATCTGCAAAATTCTTTTCTGGACTGATCAGTTCAGATATGTTATATTTCTGAAACAGGAGGTGTTACTTATCGCCAGGACTAAAGAATTTGACAAAAATCAAGCGTTACACCAAGCGATGCTGTTGTTTTGGAAAAAAGGATATGAGGCTGCCAGCATACCGGATTTACTGGAAGTGATGGGCATTAGTCGGTCCAGCCTTTATGATACGTTTTCCGACAAGCAAACCTTGTACAGAGATGCCCTGGAGCATTATAAAAAAGGGAATTCCAATAAACAGACCATTCTTGAACAAGCATCCAACGTTAGAGATGGAATTCTTCAATTTTTTGAAAATCATATTGCTTCAGCATACGATACAAGCCTGCCGGGCGGATGTTTTGTAACGAATACAGCTACAACATTGGAGTCACCAGATGAACAGATCAATGTCCTGATAAAGACTAGTTTTTTGGATTTGGAACAAGCTTTCTATGAGCTTTTGGAGAAGGGTCAACAATCGGGAGAGATAGATAAAACAACAGATATCAAAACATTGTCGTATTTATTGCTGAATCTACATCAAAGCATAAATATTATGTCCAAAACAGGTCAAGATCCGGAACGTGCCAAAGAGATGATTAACTTTGTAATGGCAGGGATATAATTTTTTTTTGACAATTCCGGAATGATTGTTCCATTATTATGTTCCTCATATTTTGAAGGTCTCATTTGAAGAGTATATGTAAGACCATCATTTTTTTGATCATTCTGGAACATTCATTCCGTTATTGAGAATCCATCATGAATAAGGAGATGCAACCAATGAAGGTATCGTTTATTGGACTTGGGAATATGGGGCTACCTATGGCACAGAACCTGTTGAAATCGGGGCATGAATTAGTCATCTTTAATCGGACTCCCGAAAAAGTTGAACCCTTGATAAAACAGGGAGCACGCTATGTCCAAACAGCACTAGAAGCAGCAAAAGAAAGCAATTTTGTCATTACCATGTTATCTGATGATGCTGCTTTGAAGGAGATTGTTGAGGGACCCAACGGCGTACTGAACGGATTATCTGAAAATGGAATTCACGTATCTGCCAGTACGATCAGCGTGGATCTTGCTCGGAAATTATCCGCTATGCATGCGGAGAGACAGCAACACTTTGTGTCTGCCACTGTGATGGGGCGTCCGGATGCCGCTAAAGCAGCTACATTGCGTATTATTTTAGCTGGTCCGGAACACGCAAGACAACGAGCACTCCCCATATTAACAGCACTAGGTCAAGAGATATTTGAGATTGGAGATCATGGCGAAGAAGGTAACATCGTCAAAATAGGCGTTAACTTTCTAATTGCTTCCATGCTGGAAGCTTTGTCGGAAGCGCAGCTCATGGTTGAGAAACACGGCATTAAGCCGTCCCGATATATGGATGTTGTGAATGCACTTTTTCAATCTCCGGTATATCAGAACTATGGAGCGATTATGACCGAACAACGCTTCGAACCAGCCGGTTTTAAAATGAAGCTCGGGTTAAAGGATGTCGCTCTAGCTATCGAGGCCGCCAAGTCCGTTCAAGCTCCTCTGCCTTTAGGTCAGCTTATCCATCAGCACCTGACGGAAGGAATTGCTCATGGTTATGGTGAGTTGGATTGGACCGCTTTAATTCGTTGTCTTGAGCATTCCTCTTAAGGAAAGAAAAATATAAGGAGCGATTAATTATGGAAATAGGAGTTACTTCATTCGTAGAAACAAAACCTGATACGGAGACTGGGGTTGTCATGAGTCACGCACAGCGATTGCGAGAAGTCGTCGAAGAGATCGTTCTTGCAGATCAGGTGGGACTTGATGTGTTCGGCGTAGGTGAGCATCACCGTGAAGATTATGCGGCTTCTTCACCGGCAATGGTTTTGTCCGCTGCGGCGCCCCTCACAAAACGAATTCGATTAACAAGTGCTGTGACGGTGCTTTCTTCAGCAGATCCTGTCCGTGTGTTTCAGGATTTTGCCACGCTGGACGGTCTCTCCAATGGACGTGCCGAGATTATAGCTGGCCGGGGTTCCTTTATTGAATCCTTTCCGCTGTTTGGTTATAACCTGAATGACTACGAGGATTTATTTAATGAAAACATTGAACTGCTTCTTAAATTACGGGAATCCGAGAAAGTCACTTGGAGTGGAGGCCATCGACCAGCGATACATAATCTGGGGGTGTACCCGCGCCCTGTTCAGAATTCCTTACCTGTATGGATCGGAAGCGGAGGCACCCAAGAGTCTGCCATACGTGCTGGAATTTTAGGTCTGCCGCTAGTTCTTGCAATTATCGGTGGAAACCCAACAAAATTTGCGCCGCTGGTAGAACTATATAAAAAGGCGGCAGCTCATGCCGGTCATGATGTATCGCAGCTTCGGGTAGGTTCACATTCTATCGGATTTGTTGCAGATGATACGGAAAAGGCTGCAGAACTCTTTTTCCCGTCCACTCAGTACGGCATGAATAAACTCGGCAGAGAACGGGGGTGGGCATATTATGATCGTTCCAGCTATGATGCTGCCCGCAGCTTTGATGGTGCGTTGTATGTAGGTGATCCGGAGACAGTTGCTCAAAAAATTATTCATCTGCGCAAGCATGTAGGAGTTACACGTTTCATGATGTATGTTCCCTTAAGCACGATGCCACATGAGTTGGTAATGCGGGCTATCGAATTGCTCGGTAAAGAGGTTGCACCGCGAGTACGAGAGGAAATTTCCAAGTGGGAAGCTGAAATGAGATAAGAATTAACTGTAAAAACATAAATGAACGAATTCATTATTATATTTGGAGGAATGATCATGAGTATTGAGACACGTATATTACCAGAATTAAGAGGGGTATATTCACAATTTCCAGGGTTTGAACTGGAGAAAAATTTAGAGTGGAGCAGAAGTTTAGTAGCGGCTACCTCTGTGAAGAGCTCAGAACAAGTTACTACAACCAGTCGCCAAATTCCGAGGGAAGGAGGTGAGATGCTGGTCAAAGTATATGAGCCGGCTGAGCGAACCAATGATTTACTACCAGCCATGTTATGGATTCACGGGGGCGGATACGTGTTAGGACATCCAGATATGGACGACAAATTGTGTGAACATTTTGTTCAGACAGCAGAATGTATTGTCGTATCAGTCGATTATCGACTCGCTCCTGAACATCCTTATCCTGCGGCGATTGAAGATTGTTATGCTGGATTGGTATGGATGACGGAGGAAGCAGCAATGCTTGGTATTGACGTGAATCGGGTTGCCATTGCCGGTGCTAGTGGTGGTGGAGGACTAACAGCAGCACTAGCGCTGATGGCACGTGATAAAGGAGGTCCGTCGATTATCTTTCAAATGCCTTTGTACCCGATGCTGGATAACCGTAACATCACGCCATCCAGTCATGAGATAACAGAAGAGGGCGCAATCTGGAATCGAACGGACAGCATTGCTGCTTGGAATATGTACCTTGGTGAGGGGAATGATGGCAGTGGAAGTTCTTCTTACGCAGTACCTTCGAGAGCAGAGAACTTGGCTGGATTGCCGCCAGCCTATACTTGTGTAGGTCAACTCGATCTATTTCGGGACGAAACGATGGACTATGTGGCACGATTAGCACAAGCAGGTGTAGACGTTGAATTTCACCTCTATCCAGGTTGCTTCCACCTTTTCGAAATTCTTGCTCCGGAAACAGAAGTGAGTCAGCGAACTGTTAAGGGTTATATGGATGCAATGGCTCGTGCACTTCATCCCAATAGAACCCTTGAATAAGGATTAATGCATCGGAACCTTACACTTAAAGTAAATTGATAATTGTAAACTTTATGTCCCAAGAAGTCACTAATCGTAGTGGCTTCTTTTTTGTCTGGAGACGCTTGTTCAATTTCCAGCCCGGAACCTATACTATAGAAAGTCACTCTGACAAGATGATTGAGTTATGGAGAAGCTTGAGCATATGTAGAGTTGGATGATCCAGTGAATCAAGTAGGGTAACGTTCATCGGTATCCAAATAAATGAGAGCGGAGATTATTATGCGAAAATACATAATTGGAATTGACTTGGGTGGAACCAATATTAAGTCATCCATTTTCAACCTGAAGTTTCAAAAAATTCACGAAAGAAGCGACCTTACAGAGGCAGCAAAAGGACCGTTTCATGTATTAAACCGAATCGTAGACATTATTCAAGAGATGCTGTCTTCCGAGGGAATCCAGCCAGCTTCTATTCTGTGCATGGGTATGGGCATTCCTGGATTATTAGATCCGGAGCAGGGACTATCCATATTTTCACCTAATTTTCCAGACTGGGAAAACATCCATGTCGTGAACTATATGAAAAATCATTTTGAATTTCCTGTTTACATCGACAATGATGTTCGTGTAAATCTGTATGGTGAATGGCAGTTTGGTGCAGGCAGCGACTATAAAAATCTGATATTGATTACGTTAGGCACTGGCCTGGGATCTGGTATTGTCAATGACGGAAAAGTTCTCTACGGTACTACATCAAGTGCAGGCGAAATCGGTCATATGAATATGTACCGAGAGGGGCGGCCTTGTCGTTGTGGAAGTTCGGGCTGTCTAGGTAGATACGTGTCTGCGATAGGCATCGTCAAAACCTTTACGGACAAGCTGGAGGAAGGCCGATCAAGTATGATTATGGAATGGGTGGGAGAGGATTGGACAACAATCACTGCCCGTATGATCTCGGAAGCATACGATCTTGGAGATTTACTTGCTATTGAAGTTATGCATGAGACCGGTAAAATTCTCGGATTTGGTCTTTCCAATGTAATCAATCTGTTCAATCCGGAAGTGATTATTGTTGGTGGAGGAATGTCGGCTGCCGGTGATCGATTGCTGAATACAGTACGTGAGACTGTTGAGAAACATGCGTTAAAGCTTTCATCCCGAGCATGTACAATAGTGCAAGCGAAATTAGGCGGGCAAGCAGGGATGATTGGTGCGGCTGCATATGCCAAAAACAAGATGTCATTATAATGCATCACAATATGATAATTGATCAATTATGCTTGAGAATATGTCATTGCATCCTACAGTCTAAAACCTTAACTTAAAATGACAGCAGAGAACGCTAACAAGCTCGTTGACGTTTATACCAATTGAACGACTAAGTTATGTGTAAACGCCCATTGGACAGAGTGGAAGAGTGAGATTTATCTCACCATTTTGTAATGTCAGCTGGGCTCTTCATGTCGTTTATGAAACTGTTTAGGCGAGGAACCGGTCATTTTTTTGAATTGCCTGCAAAAATGCTCGACATTACGGTAACCGCATCGATCGGCAATCTCTGCAACCGTATATGTATGATGTCTGAGATATTCTTTGGCCAAACGTATTCGGCTATGAATAACATCCTCCATACAAGAGAGACCAAAGGATTTCTTGTACATCAATTGCAGGTATCCCGGACTGACGTTTATGGTCTTCGCCATTTCTGTTATTGTCCAAGGATGGCTGGGATCGTTATGAATTGCCGTTCGAAGCTTCAACAAAGGATAGTGCTGAGGATTAATGTTCTCTTGAACACAAGACTCAAGCAATTTATTGAACAAGGTTCGCAGCAGGCAATTGATGGACGATTCCCGGTAATCGTTCAGTAAAGAATGCTCTGCAACAAGCAATTGGAACAGCTTATGACAATATTCCGGATCATCCAGCGGGAAAGGTGTGCCTGACGGAAGGGAGGTATCGGTTACAAACGTTTCATCACTTTCAAAACGAATCCAATCGTTCACATATTGCTCCGTACAAGAGCGGTAATATATTTTCTGATGAGGTGGATAGAGAACGGCACAATGAGGTGGATAATCTATCAGTTTCCCGCCCACCCAGAATTGTGCAGGAGTCTGAGTAACAACTAACAGCCAGCAATCATGACCTTCGGGAATGTCAAATACAAACGGATTATTATGGGCAGCATCATATTCAACGTAAAAAATAGTATTCATTGTTCGTCACCTTTACTATGCAGGTTATGGAATAAATAGAGACACTTTTGGAACATTGCAGTTATTTCCTAATTATACGAAAGTTATCGTCAGTGTAATAGATGGTCAATCACTTTAAACAAGGAGTGTACGTTGAATGAATAAACAAGGTTTGAATCCATACCTTCCATCCTGGGAATATGTCCCTGACGGCGAGCCTTACGTATTTAATGAAAGAGTATATGTATATGGTTCGCATGACCGGTTTAACGGACATGTTTTTTGCCTGAATGACTACGTATGCTGGTCTGCTCCAGAGAATGACCTTGGAAATTGGAGAAATGAGGGTGTGATCTACCGGAAAACAGATGACCCTCTGAATCCGGATGGCGACATGTGTCTGTATGCACCAGATGTTACGCTAGGTCCCGATGGACGGTATTATCTGTATTACGTGCTGGATAAAGTACCTGTAGTTTCGGTGGCTGTATGTGACACACCTGCTGGCAAATTTAAATTCCATGGATATGTACAATATGCCGACGGCACTCGTCTGGGCGAAAGAGATGGAGACGAGCCGCAGTTTGATCCCGGTGTGATGACTGAAGGACAACATACCTATCTGTATACCGGTTTTTGTGCACCTGGGAACCAATCCAGACATGGCGCGATGGCTACGATGCTCGGTTCAGACATGTTGACGATTATGGAGGAACCCGTATTTGTGATACCTAGTCAATCTTACAGCGAAGGCAGTGGTTATGAGGGACATGCATTTTTTGAGGCGCCTTCCATCCGAAAGAGAGGCGACACCTACTACCTCGTATATTCCTCTATCGTTATGCATGAATTATGTTATGCCACAAGTCAGTTTCCAAACAAAGGATTTCAATATCAGGGCGTTATCGTAAGCAACTGCGATCTCCATATCGACTCGTACAAACCTGCCGAAAAGCCCATGTATTATGGGGGCAACAACCATGGCAGCATAGTTGAGATCAATGGAGACTGGTATATCTTTTATCACCGTCATACCAATGGGGACGCATTCAACCGGCAGGGCTGTATCGAGAAGATATCTTTTCAGGAGGACGGAAGCATTCTTCAGGTGGAAATGACCTCCTGCGGTCCAAACGGCAGACCGTTAGAAGGAAAAGGTGAGTATCCTGCATATCTTGCCTGCAATCTTTTTACCCAGGATGATCAGAGCTATACTGGAGGTTTCGGAGCAGGTGCCTGGCTGGACAGCCGCTTTCCGAAGATAACCCAGGATGGTAGAGACGGTGATGAAGAGACGGGTTATATTGCCAATATGGTTGAATCCGCAACCGCAGGATTTAAGTATTTTGATTGCAAAGGAATTCGTGAAGTCTCAATCAAGGTGCGCGGATATTGTAACGGGGGATTCGAGGTCAAAACAGCATGGGACGGCCCAGCACTGGGTACAATCCCGGTGCATTTTACAAATCATTGGAAACCCTATACAGCCGAGATTATTATTCCTGATGGCGTACAGGCGTTGTATTTTACATATCGGGGTTCGGGAAGTGCGAGCCTCGCTGCATTTATTTTGGCGTAAGTATAACAGAGGAACATAGTCCCCCTGAGAAATATAGAGCAGCTACTGGACATCCAGCAGCTGCTTTTTGTATTGGTTAGCTTCCTGCGGCTCAGAGATTGCTGCATCTCATGGTCGTAACATTCTTACTGCAATGGTCAGGTGGCTCTGGGATTACAGAGATTCTCTCAGGAATCTCAAAACGTTAAGTATAGTCAATCTGAATGTGTGGCTTCTCCGGCCTGTTGCGAATGACTGCGAAATTCACTTGGCGCGATGCCTGTCCACCGCTTGAACTGGCGGCTGAAATGCGCATTGGTCTTGTACCCCAGCATCATCGCAATATGGTCTATGTTCAGGTCGGTTTGTTTTAACAAGCGCTGCGCTTCGTGCAAAAGGGTTTCGGATAGAAACTTGCGTGGAGCGATGCCGTATACCTCCCGAAAAATACGATTAACCTGGGACGGGCTAATGCTCAGCGATTTGGCAATGTCCTGAATCCAGGTTCGCTCACTCTCCTGAATTTCCCCGTGAAGATGAATGTATCTTACCGAATCCTCAATGTGCTCAGCAATCTGATGGGCAATGGTTTCTTTTCTCGACAACGTAATGGGGGCTTGCTGAGATAATTGTCCGACCAGGGCACCAAGCAGTTCAAACACGGCGGCATGTACCTTCATCTGTTTGGAAGAAGATAGGGAACTTGACAAATGCTCTGTGGCCAGATTATACAAGGTCGACAGGGAAGAGGATAGTCCCAGAGCCAAATTCGAATTTGCCGGATAATAGATATCTTTGCAACGGTTGAGTTCTCTGCAAAAGGACGTGTCGTGTATGCTGAAATGCACAGAAAAGTAAGTGAATCCTTCCGGTCCGGCACCGGTGCAAGAATGAGTCATACCAGGCCGGATGAACAGGAGGTCACCCACCGACTGATGATAAGACTGCCCATTAATGACCATGTTCATCTGGCCGTCCATCATCCAGTGCACTTCATACATTGAATGTTCATGGGACGGGTACGTCCAGTTGGAATCTACTTTTCTGGCATGCAGCCCCAATAATTGAAAAGACATGCGAACATCGGGCAGACGACCTAAATACACAGCATCCGAAAGCTTGGTCACCGCAAACCAACCCCTTTGTACTATTCTGTATTTCAACGCATCTAACTTCATCTTAACAGAAAAATAATGCGTGAAAAGGGTAAATCGTCGGAGTGATTAGAACATCGTCACGAACCATAGCGAATGCTATGGTAGTACTATCAACCCGATGGGGAAGAATGGGGGCAAGCTTGAATGAGAATTATTCGATTTCTGGATGGACAACAGAAGTGGCTGGCAGCCGTTACGGATGATGAACAAGCGTATCGTTTGCCACAAGCCGATTTTATGACTTTGATTGATCAAGCAAGAAAGCAGGGGATTACTCCCGTACAACTTGTTGAAAGCGCTTTTAAACCGTCAAACAAGTTGACTGACGATTGGACTTCCCTGCATCTAATCACGCCACTGGAAGCTCCGGAAGTATGGGCGGCGGGTGTGACTTATCAGCGCAGCCGGGAAGCGCGCAATTATGAAGCAACGGAAGGCAAGCTGGATGCGACGACCTTTTACGATAAAGTTTACGATGCCGAAAGGCCCGAGATCTTTTTTAAATCCACAGCAGCACGGACGGTAGGTCCGAATGAGCCAGTCACGCTTCGCAGCGATTCCAATTGGCAGATTCCGGAGCCTGAGCTGGGATTGGTGCTTGCTGCAGATGGCAGCATTGTAGGATACATCGTTGGCAATGACATGAGCTGTCGCGATATTGAAGGGGAAAATCCGCTGTATCTGCCGCAAGCAAAAATGTGGCGCAATTCCTGCTCCATAGGTCCGGCCATTCGTCTAGCGGAAACGGTACAGAATCCATACGCGTTCAGCATCGTTTGCGAGATCTATCGTGAAAGTGAAATCGTTATCAAAAGCGAGGCAAGCACGAGTGAGTTAAACCGAAAACTCGATGAGCTGGTCTCCTTTCTGGCGAGAGATAACGATCTCTTTGACGGTACGGTGTTATTGACTGGTACGAGCATCGTACCACCGAATGATTTTACACTTGCACCCGGGGACCGCATTGAAATATCCATTAGCGATATCGGAACACTTATTAATCCAGTCATTTCTAACTAATGTATAAGGAGGATGAATGCGATGACCATATTTCAGGTAGAGCAGACATATAGCAATTACATTAACGGAGAATGGGTAAAGGCCACATCCGGTGAGACTGAACCGAGTATCAATCCGGCGAACCGTAAGGAGGTAGTCGGCCATGTACCCACCTCCGGCGTAGAGGATTTGAACCGGGCTGTCGCAGCAGCGAAGGAAGCAGCCAAAAAATGGCGGAGGTTATCGGGCGCAGAACGCGGCAACTATCTATTTCAGGCAGCCAATGTGCTGGAACGCCGGGCCGATGAAGTTGCAGAGGCGATGACCAGAGAAATGGGCAAAACACTCCCTGAAGCTAAAGGAGAGACGTTGCGTGGTGTCGCGATCTTAAGGTATTACGCTGGAGAAGGCATGCGAAAAACCGGGGATGTTATTCCATCAACGGACAGCGAAGCACTGATGTTTACGACTCGTGTACCCCTTGGCGTTGTGGGGGTTATTGCTCCTTGGAATTTCCCTGTAGCCATTCCGATATGGAAAACGGCTCCGGCCCTAATCTATGGCAATACGGTTGTGTTGAAACCGGCTCAGGAAACTGCGGTCACTGCCGCTAAAGTCATGGAGTGTTTTGAAGAGGCAGGCATCCCGGCAGGCGTTCTTAATCTGGTATGCGGTAGAGGCTCAGTGATCGGATCTGCACTGGCTGAGCATCCGGATGTTGGCGGGATTACCTTCACAGGCTCCAATGAAGTGGGGAAAAGGGTCGGCGGCACAGCACTGGCACGTGGGGCCAAGTATCAACTTGAAATGGGCGGGAAAAACCCGATTATTATCGCGGCTGACGCTGATCTGGATTTGGCGGTGGAAGCCACCATCAGCGGTGGATTGAAATCGACAGGACAAAAATGTACCGCCACCAGCAAGGTCATTATTGAACGAAAAGTATACGATGCCTTCAAAGAAAAGCTGCTCTCGCAAATCCAGGAGATCCGGCTGGGTGACGGCATGTCTGCAGGAAGCTGGATGGGTCCATGTGCAAGCGAAGGACAGCTCAATACCGTGCTGAGTTATATTCAAAAAGGCCAGGATGAAGGTGCCGTTCTGCTTGCTGGCGGAAAAAGAGCGGACGGTCCAGGACTGGAAGAGGGATTCTATGTGCAGCCGACTGTATTTGAAGGGGTCGAATCCCATATGTCCATTGCCCGGGAAGAAATCTTTGGCCCGGTTTTGGCCTTGATTGCGGTAGATTCACTGGAGGAAGCGATCGAAGCCGCTAATGACAGCGAATACGGCTTAAGTGCGTCCATCTATACACAGAACGTCGGATCCGTGTTGTCTTTCATCCGTGACATGGATGCCGGGCTTGTCAGAATTAATGCAGAAACGGCCGGTGTAGAGCTTCAGGCTCCGTTCGGCGGGATGAAGATGTCAAGTTCACACTCCAGAGAACAGGGGCAAGCGGCTATTGAGTTTTTTACGGCCATCAAAACGGTCTTCGTGAAGTCATAAACTGTGGGAGGCTATCATGTACGAACAGATTACGTCGATTATGGGGGAGAACGCATCCAACGACTTCGATATCATAGCACATGCTCCAGGGGCTGCCGGACGTCTGCCTTTAACGGATGATTTACTGCGGAATGCTCCAAGCGGCGACTTGTTCGGCATGTCCCAGAATGTTGGAATGGGATGGAAGCCCGGGGAATTGAACGGAAAACAATTTCTGATCTTAAGTACACAAGGTGGCATACGTAATGAGGACGGCAGTCCTACCGCACTCGGTTACCATACGGGACACTGGGAGGTCGGCCTGTTAATGAAGGCTGCCGCTGAAGAGCTGTCAAGCCGGGGCGGAATCCCGTTTGCCGGATATGTCAGCGATCCGTGTGACGGCAGATCACAGGGGACGACCGGCATGTTCGACTCGCTTCCGTACCGTAATGATGCCGCTATGGTATTTCGCAGACTAATTCGCTCGTTGCCAACGCGCAAAGGCGTGCTTGGCGTTGCCACTTGTGACAAAGGTCTTCCAGCCATGATGCTCGCGCTCGCCGGCATGCCGCAATTGCCTGGTGTAATCGTTCCCGGTGGCGTCACACTTCCACCTACCGAAGGAGAGGATGCCGGTAAAATTCAAACGATCGGTGCACGGTACGTCAACGGGGAAATTTCTCTTGAAATGGCGTCGGATTTAGGATGCCGGGCTTGTGCTACACCAGGAGGAGGCTGTCAGTTTCTAGGTACCGCGGCTACAGCCCAGGTCGTAGCAGAGGCACTGGGTATGACAGTCCCACATGCCGCGCTTGCACCTTCCGGGCAGCCCATCTGGATTGAAATGGCGCGCCAATCGTCACGTGCACTCATCCATATGGAGTCTCAGGGGATGAGGATGGCAGACATTGTCACAGATGCTTCCATTCGCAATGCGATGACCGTGCATGCTGCGTTTGGCGGATCAACCAATCTGCTTCTTCACATCCCGGCGATTGCCCATGCGGCTGGTTTAACCGTGCCCACGGTACAGGACTGGATACAGGTCAACAAGAATGTTCCAAGGCTGGTTAGTGCGCTGCCAAACGGACCGATCTTTTATCCAACTATACGTGTCTTTCAGGCCGGAGGGGTACCAGAGGTCATGCTTCACCTCAGACAGCTTGGTCTGTTGGATGAGTCTGTACCAACGGTTACAGGTACGTCATTGGGACAGGTGCTGGATTGGTGGGAATCGTCCGAACGCCGTCATCTCATGCGGAAACAGTTGAAAGATCAGGATGGAATCGATCCGGACAGTGTCATCATGAGTGCAGAACACGCCCAGCGGCTTGGAATTTCATCGACCGTAACCTTTCCAACCGGGAATATTGCTCCGGAAGGTTCTGTCATCAAATCCACCTCGATTGATCCTGATGTACTGGATGAGCATGGCGTATACCGTCATCGTGGCAGAGCAAAGGTGTTTACCACCGAACGTGAGGCGATCCATGCGATTAAGACCGGAGGTATTCTGGCTGGTGACGTTGTTGTGCTTCTCGGGAGAGGTCCATCGGGAACCGGAATGGAGGAGACGTACCAGCTTACATCTGCGCTTAAGCATTTGCCTTTCGGTAAATACGTGTCACTTATTACGGATGCCCGGTTCTCCGGTGTTTCCACCGGAGCGTGTATTGGTCATGTTGGCCCCGAAGCGCTGGCTGGTGGACCCATTGGGAAGTTGCGGAACGGAGACCTGATTGACATCGTGGTCGATCGTAACACGCTGGAAGGCAGCGTTAACTTTATCGGAGAAGGAGAGATCGAGGTTACTCCTGAAGAAGGTGCTGTTATCCTCGCACAAAGGTCCTTCCATCCGGAGATGAGGCCTGATGAAGCTTTGCCGGATGATACAAAGCTCTGGGCTGCCTTGCAATCGGTCAGCGGTGGGACTTGGAGAGGGAATGTGTACGATGTAGAGCGGATCATAACTGCTCTGGAAGCCGGCAAAAAAGCGCTGGGCTGGTCCTAATATCTACCTTTCATGTATCTGCTGTTGCACAGATCATCACTTTCGTACCGGAGGTTTCTTCCATGAATAAGATCAAGAAAATGATTACCAATCCCGTCCTTTCCGGTTTCCATCCCGATCCGTCCATATGCCGAGCGGGGGAGGATTATTATATTGCCACGTCTACCTTTGAATGGTTCCCTGGTGTACGGATTCACCACTCCCGGGATCTTGTTCATTGGCGGCCAATCGCTTCTCCGCTGACTCGTGTAACGCAGTTGAACATGGAGGGCAACATTAATTCCGGAGGTGTGTGGGCACCCTGTCTTAGTTATGACAAAGGTATGTTTTACCTAATCTACACCGATGTCAAAAGCCGGGTAGGTGCTTTTAAAGATACCCACAATTACCTTGTGACTGCAACGAATATCGAGGGACCTTGGTCCGATCCGGTGTATTTGAACAGCAGCGGTTTTGATCCTTCACTGTTTCATGATGAGGACGGGCGCAAATGGCTGGTCAATATGATATGGGATCACCGTAAGGGCATCAACCGGTTTGCAGGCATCGTTCTTCAGGAATATTCTGTCCAGGAACAAAAGCTGATCGGTCCTGCGGTGAACATATTCAAGGGAACAGAATTAGGACTAACCGAAGCGCCGCATCTGTATAAACACAAGGACTATTATTATCTCATTACGGCTGAAGGGGGAACGGGGTATGAGCATGCGGTTACAGTTTCTCGTTCCCGTACGTTACAAGGTCCTTACGAGGTCGATCCTTCCAATCCGATTCTTACTTCATACGGCAGACCGGATTTAGCTCTGCAGAAGGCAGGCCATGGCAGTCTGGTCGAAACGCATACTGGCGAATGGTACATGGCTCATCTGGTCGGACGCCCGGTTCATCAAAAGTTTTGCATTCTTGGACGTGAGACTGCACTTCAACAATGTATATGGAGCAAAGATGGCTGGCTGAGACTTGCAAGTGGTGACCGCTATCCGGAAGTTCAGGTACCTGCACCGATGATCCCGCTACACCCGTTTGAGCCGATGGCTGAAATGGATCATTTCGATCATTTCGAGCTTCGGCAGGATTGGAATACACTTCGTATACCGCCCGATCCAACTTGGCTTAGCTTGAGGGAACGTCCCGGACATTTGCGTTTGCACGGCATGGAGTCAATGAGTTCAACGCACAGGCAAAGCATGATCGCACGGCGGCTTCAATCCATGAAGTGTGAAGCCGAGACATGTCTGGAATTCGCGCCAGACCATCCACAGCAGATGGCTGGATTGATTTTGTACTATGATACCAAAGACTATCTCTATCTGCGGGTAACTTATCATGAAGAGAAAGGGCTGTGCCTGGGAATCATTCAGTCCAAATACGGGGTATATGACGAACTGCTGGAGGATATTCCGCTGGAGTCGGTAAATATACTTCGCTTAAAGGCTGTGGTGGATCATGATCGCGCCCGTTTCTACTATTCGTTAAATAGTGATTCATCCTGGAATCCTGCAGGCGAGTGGGTTGATATCACACATCTGTCCGATGAATCTCCGGAATATATCCGGTTTACCGGAACCTATATCGGTCTTTGTGTGCAAGATCTTGGCGGAACCCGGAAACATGCCGATTTTGATTATTTTATGTACAAGGAAATATAACATGCTGTGAGTTTATTGAGATAAGCCAGAGCCCCTTGTGAAGGGGCTCTGGCTTATCCTAACAGGGATGAATAACTACATAATAATATGATATTATGTTTGTCGGTAACAGGTCGAATATAATAGTTGGAGGCATATTATGAGATTATATAAAGTTATTGAACCCCATAAATCAAACTATCCTGATCCCATCGTTTTAGCCAAGGGAGATTCGATCCTATATGGGAGAGAAGATACTGAATTTCCAAACTGGATTTTCTGTGAATCTGTCCATACCCAAAAATGCGGCTGGGTACCTAAGCAAATATTAAGCACCCCCAATGAAGAACATATCGCGACTGCATTATCAGACTATTCTGCACACGAATTAACCGTAAAACCGGGTATCATCGTTACAAAAGAGTTTGAACTAAATGAATGGAGCTTTGTTCATACCGCAGAGGGTGAAAAGGGCTGGTTGCCAAATAAGATATTGACTCCATCGGAATAATAACGGAAGGCATAGAGAAACTTACTCTAGATCATGATTGAAGATATTTCGCAGTTGTAATGCTCTCATTTGTAATTAGGCATGCATTTACCTTGAGGATTTTATTCCTCTCGTGTAAATGACATGCCTGTTTTTTTAGTTGTGCTGTAAATCCCTTGTGATTTTGCGTCCCGTTGGTGTCTGGGCGAGGCCGCCGCCGGCTGTTTCGCGAAGGGATTCAGGCATGGCTGATCCGACTTCCAGCATCACCTGTACCACCTCATCCGAAGGGATGATACTGCGTACGCCGGCAAGCGCCATATCCGCTGCTCCCAGCGCTGTAATCGCCCCGAAGCCATTGCGAACAATACAAGGAATTTCAACCAATCCGGCTACCGGATCACAGATCAGGCCAAGGGTGTTCTTCAGAGCAAGTCCGACGGCATGGATCGACTGAGAAGGGGAGCCACCCCGAATATCCACCAACGCGCCGGCTGCCATCCCGATAGCAGAACCCACTTCTGCTTGACATCCCCCTTCCGCACCAGAGATGAACGAGTTGTTGGCGATGACGTAACCAATGGCTCCCGAAGCAAACAGGCCATAGACCATTTGTTCATCCGTCCATCCAAATCGCTCCTGGCTGCTAATAAATACCCCGGGGATAATGCCGCAGGAACCCGCCGTCGGAGTAGCGATGATGCGGCCCATTGAGGCATTGACCTCGGACACCGCAAGTGCGTAACTCATCGACAGACTGGCATGGTCACCAAGCAAGGATTGCCCATCTGTACGGTAAACCATCAGCTTGCGGGCATCTCCGCCAGTCAATCCGCTTTTGGAAGTTGTATCGGTATGAAGTCCTTGCTGCACTGCACTTTTCATAATTTCATAATACGCTTGCATTTGGTTGAAGACTGTATCCTTATCTTCGCCCGTTTCATGACATTGCTCTTCCAGCATAAGCTGACCGAGAGTAAGGTTGCGGGTCTCTGCCAGTTCGGCAAGTTGTTTTAACGTTCGGAAATTCATTGCGCAACCTCCTTTTTGGATAGATCTGAAGTTAGATTTTTTAAGCTAAAGACAGAGTAGAGTGACATCATCGACTTCCGAAAGCGCCTCTATCTGGCGGACTACACCAGGATCCATCTTGCCATCACATTCCAGTACCATCATGGCTTCTCCACGCCGGTTCTTTCGATCCACGGACATGTGTCCAATATTAATGTGATGATCCACAAGCAACCGAGTGATGACAGCAATGACACCCGGTTCATCGCTGTGACGGATGATGAGAGTAGGATAGAGGGCTGTCAACTTCAGGTGGTAGCCGTTGATCCGGACGATTTCGATATTTCCCCCGCCGATCGATGTGCCTACCATATTCAATGTGCGATTTCCCGCAGTGTTGGTTAATACAATCTCGGCCGTGTTCGGATGAGGGTATAGACCTGTCCCTGGACGGATATTTGTTTTCATACCGGCAGTGTCTGCATGGGCAAATGCATCAGGCAGTCCGGGATCATCCGTGTCCATGTCCAGCAGACCGCCCACAATGGCAGTGTCGGTGCCATGTCCTTTGTACGTTGCGGCAAAAGAACCAAACATGAGGATCTCCGCATGGGAGGGACACTCCCCGAACAGATGTCTGGCTGTACGTCCAATCCTTGCTGCCCCGGCAGTGTGAGAGCTTGAAGGTCCAACCATGGCTGGACCGATAATCGAAAATACGTCTTTGAACCTCACGGTCTTATTCTCCCCGCTTCGGAGGCTGCACATCTGCCGGAACAAGACAGTCGTAGGCTTCCCCGCCGAGTCTGTTCAGCAATTCCTGTTTTGCTTCCTTGATGATCTCTGGATGTAAAATGGACTCCATGGCCGTAGTCGCCATCGCTTTGGCAGCCAGCAGCATACCCTTGTGAGCAAAACTGCTCTTGCCCTGAGCAACGGTCTGCCATGCATGAAGCGGTGTACCAAACGCCATCGTCGTTGTAATACACTGCGCCGTCGGCACGTTCCAGCTTACATCGGCTACATCGGTTGAACCACCCATGAAAGTTTCCTTCTCATCCGAATAAGGGGCAATAAAGTTCGGCAGCGGCCGTTCGGCCAGAAGAGGAGCAAGCTCAGGACCAACTAACGCGCCAGCTTCCTGTTGATTTTGGAGCGGCAGCGTATCATAGATCTCTTTGGCATAATTGTATTCATCCTCTTCATAATCAGGAGCACCGAAGGCAACGAGATGTTGATGCATTATTTTCTCAAGCGTACTGTTCGGAATCAGGTTGGCGCAGGCGCCTTCATATTTAAAGTCCATCGTTGTTTCGGTCATCAAGGCTGCGCCTTCTGCCACTTTCACCAGACGTTCAAACAGACTGCGTACCTGTGCGGTCTTGGGAGCTCGAACGAGATATGTGACCTCGGCTTCCGCTTGCACTACATTGGGAGCCAAGCCACCTGAGTTCGTGATTGCATAATGAATTCTGGCCTGATCAATCATGTGCTCCCGCATATAATTCGAACCGATATTCATCAGCTCAACCGCATCGAGGGCACTACGTCCCAGGTGAGGAGCGGCAGCAGCATGAGCACTAATACCTTTGAAGGTAAATGTAACGTGAATGACTGCATTGGAGCTTCCATGCATAACCGCATTCATGGAATGAGGGTGCCAGGAGAGGGCAGCATCTACATCTTTAAAATAACCTTCGCGAGCCAGATAGGTTTTACCATATCCACTTTCCTCGGCGGGACAGCCATAAAAGCGCACCGTTCCCGGGATCTCCGGATGTTCCTGGAGATAATCTTTGACCGCCACTGCTGCAGCCAATGCACCGATGCCGAGCAGATTATGCCCGCATCCATGACCGTTTCCACGCGGTTGAACAGGTTGAAATGTGCTGATTCCGGCTTCCTGGCTGAGATCAGCCAGCGCATCGTATTCGCCCAAGAGAGCAATGACGGGCAGGCCCGAACCATAGGAAGCGATAAATCCAGTTTCCAATCCTGCCACAGCTTTCTCGATCGTGAAACCTTCGGATTCCAGCATCCCCATGAGCAGCTCTGCTGATTGGAATTCATCGAAACGAGTCTCTGCATAGTCCCAGATTTGGTCACTGGCATTCGTGAACATATCGCGCTTTCCTTCAATGGCTTCCGAGATATATTGGGTCAAATCTACAGTAGTAGTCATAATTATCCGCACCTCTTATTCGTTAAAATGGTTGTATTGTTGTATAGAACATGAACTAAATGTCGAAGTAACATCTGGCGGTAAATCTACAAGCTTAGACTGCTTTTGCCTGTAACTCATTTGTGTGATCCTGATCCGAATTCGAACGGCGGGAGAACATCAGGGTAATGGAGCAGAGCAAAGCAAAAGCGATCAACATGATAAAGGCTGTGGTATAAGATCCCCCGGACGCTTGAACCAGGAATCCGATTAGCATCGGGGTCAGGAAACCTGCAAGCTGAGCACCTGTGTTAATGAATCCATTGGCTGTCGCAACGACTGATTCGGGCATCGTTTTGAGTGACTTTGAAATAATCAGAGTCGAGATAAATCCGGCCATTGCCGTAACAATCGTCATGTACGTAATGAAGGTGGTGATGCTGCTCGCGGAGCCCATCAGATACAGGAACAAGGCCACAAGTACACCGAACACCGAAGCGATGATTCGATCTTTGCCAGCGGGAATGCGGTCAAGCACATAACCACTTAGAATCATGGTGAAAATGCTGACAAAAGCCGGAATTGCGGCGAGCATTCCCATTTGAGTCATATCCAGTCCTCGGACATTGACCATATATGTCGGCATCCAGGATTGCAGCCCCCAGTTCACTGCATAAATGCTGAAGTAGCTGATGAACAGATTCCAGATCATGGGTGTCTTCAGGACGGTTTTAAGTGATGTTTTGGGTTGTTGGCCCGAGCTGGAGGCCGAAAGAGCAGGCTTGACCGGTTCTTTTAATAAAAAGAACATCAAGGCTGTGATGAGGATGCCCACCGCACCAATAATATAGAACAGGTTGCGCCAGCCAATGGTCACAAGAGCATGTCCGGTAAGAATTGGAGTGACAACCCCCATAATGGCTGCGGATGCCAGCATAATCGACATGGCTCCACTGCGCTGATTCAAGGGAAAGTTCGTGGCGATGGCCTTCGAACCGGAAGGGAAGAAGCTGCCTTCTCCGATACCAAACAGGAAACGAACAAAGATGAGGGAGAGTAACGACCAGGCTGAACCTGTCAGAATAGTGAATACGGACCAGGAGAATAAGGAAACGATAATAACTTTGCGATAACCGAAACGGTCGGCAAGTGCTCCGCCTGGAATTTGCATAATGGCATATCCGAGAAAAAAGCTGCTGAGGATGATTCCTTGGGCAGATGCACTCAGGCCCAGATCCTGAGTAATGCCGACAATGGCATAGTTGATGACGAAGCGGTCCAGATTGCCAAGACACCAGCCGAGAAACAAGAGAGTGAGAACAATGTACTTGAAGTGTTTACTGTGCATGATTTTAGACATCGCGTTACCTTCTTTCTCATCAAATGTTAACTAAATTTCTGTGTTGCTTTAAAGTTACATGATGGAGGGGTTCCAAGACAATGTATATCTCTGTATAATTATTTGAATCATGATGTAAAAACCTACATTGACAGGGGGCGGCTGTGTTGAATGGAATCTTACATAAAATCATGCAGGAACGTTTGGGGAACTGCGATTATGAGGCCTGGATCAGCAGTAACTGGGCGGATTGGGTACTGATTGAAGCGATAGGCAGAAGAGGAAGTACAACGCCTTCTTTTGTAGAACAACTTCCACTGCAACATCCCAAAGTAGATAAGGAATCCAAAGATACGATGTTAGTTTACCTTCCATATGATAACAATATATGCGTGGCTATCCGGGTTTTTAAGCATTGTGAATTTTCTGCAGAAGATTTAGTCACACTGTCGTCTTTGCTCTACCCATACTATACGGAAGCTGTGGCTAACAAGAATGAACGCGCTTTGAATGAAATCATGAACAGTATCAGGGATGTGACTCAGCTTCTGGATCTGAACGAGTTGCTTGAACGGATTCTGGTAAGTGCGCTATCGGTTATCCCTTATGAATGCATTGGCGTGTTGTGGAGATATGACCCTGTAATCGACGCATTGACGGTTAAGGCAAGGGCAGGTGAGATGGGTGAAGGCATGTTAAGAATGAAACTGAAACCAGGTGAAGGGATCATTGGAAACACCTTTAAGCGAGGTACACCCAAGCTCTACAACGGTTTATCTTCAGTAGAAGACGACTTTGGCAACATGACAATGGACAACAAATATCATCTGAATTCGGCGTACAATTTTCAAAATATAGGTTCAATCATTTCAGTGCCGATTAAAGTGGAAGGTCAGTCGGATTGTGTGTTAATCGTTTATCAAAAAGGGAGGGTTCCCTTATTCACAGAGTCGGATGTGCGGTTGCTGCAAAGTTTTGCCGATCAGGTTTCAATTGCAATCACGAATGCCAAACTGTACGAGAATCTGAGCAAACAGAACGCGACACTCATGAAACGGGATGAGATTCACTCCTCTCTTATGCGGATTTCACTGCAAAATAAGGGAGCAGTATCTATTATCAACGAATTGGCACGTGTGATTGGTGTACCGATGACCTTTGTGGATTTTATCGACAACGAATGGATTCCGAAACGAAGCAAAGTCATGAATGGCTGGACTACGGAAAGTCTTCGCAGCTTATACGAATCCTTGCATCATCCGGATTATCTGACTTGTATCGAGGGAGAAGCTGACGGGCTGTATCAATATCTGTATCCCATTGCGTCAGCCAATCAGTGCCTGGGTTATCTCATTATCCAGATGAACACAACACTAGAACCATTGCAGTTGATTGCGCTGGAGCAGGGAAGCTCTATTCTGGCCCTGGAATTGATGCGCAAGCAGTCCTTGGCCGAATTTTATTTTAAGAGAACACAGCAATTTTTCAATGATCTGAGACTCAGTCAGGATTCGGAGGATTACTGGCAGAAGTCCGGGGAGATTGGAATCGTTCCTTCAACCTCCATCGTGGTGGGACTGCTGGAGTTTGCGGAGTGGGTCAACCCTTCTACACTTAGCACGTTGTCAATTCAATTGGTAGCGTATCTAAGAGAGAAAATGCCAGCAGGGGCGATGCCCATTGCGTTTGGCAATGAAAGACGAATTACGGTGTTACTTGTGCTGACTGAATCGTACAAGCCTGGCAAACTGGAACAACAGTTCAGCGCATTTCTGCCGGAATGGGAACATCGTAATCACGTGAAATTGTTGGGGGGATTAAGTTCCGTGCGTTCTGGAGCCGATGCCATCAATACGGGATACCAGGAAGCGGACAAGGCTCTTGCATATCAGAAGACAAGGGGAGAACACGGCACGATCCGATATACGGATATTGGTGTTAACCGGTTGTTTATCCGGCAACCAACTGAGGATTTGAATGCATTTATGGCAGAGATCTTTGAGCCGCTGCGGCCTGCCAAAGGACAGACCGGCGGACTAGAGGAAACTCTCATGACGTATATGGCGTGCGGGGGTTCTGCGGTCCAAGCTGCGGCAGCACTTCATATTCATATCAATACGCTGTATCAGCGGATTCATAAAATCGAAGAGATTCTGGGCATGTCCCTGAGTAATCAGGAGCATCTGCTCCATCTGCAACTGGCCTGTTATCTTCGGCAGACCTATCGTTCGATGCCCAGATGACTAGCTTGTTCACGGATCACGAATCAAATGTCTCACCCACATAATGAAACGAGTGAATATGCGTTTTGGTGAGATCAATCACGTTCTTGATAAATGCCTCGCGAGATTCACGATATCCGCTTAATATCCAATTGTTCAAAAGTCCAAAAAAACCGTAGGCGGTATAGTACTTGAAATAGTCCATGTTAACTGGAGCGTTGTTGATCGTCTCAAAGACAAATTGCTCCTGATAGATTTTGAGTATGGTTTGCGGAAAGCCTGTATGTAGACCGGGTAACGTGTCATCGTATTGAATCAGTTCGAAGAAGTCACGGTGTTCGTAGATATAATCCACGATTTGAAAAGATTCGGCATCAAGCTTGTTTGTTGAAACTTTTTGACCGTGCCAATAGGGTTTACCTACTGCCCCCCTTAATCCTTGAAGTGTCATATTCAACAATTCTTCGGCGAGAATATATTTGTCCTGATAGTGTAAATAAAACGTGCTGCGATTGTAACCGGCCTGATCAACGATGTCTTTGACAGACACACCATGGAATCCTTTTTTTCTTGATGAGCTGAATCAGAGCAGTTTTCAGGTGCTCCTTGGTTCGATTACGATGTTGAGCTGTCACAATAAGTTCATTATTCATTCGAAAAAACTCCTATAAATATAGACATAGTTGTATAAAGTGTCTACGAGGTAGACACTTGGTCATATCTTAATGATTGGATTGTTACAATTTTAAGCATAAAATTAGTTTTGTAAACATCACATAGCACACATTCAATTTAAGTGCTATTCAAAATATTATACTGGGGGATTTATTCATGGGCAAACTACAGGATAAAGTAGCAATTATTACAGGAGGAGCATCCGGAATCGGCGCAGCGACAGCTCGTCTGTTCGTTTCCGAGGGTGCCAAAGTGGTATTGGTCGATCTGAATGAAGAAAAAGGCAAGGCGTTTGAACAGGAACTGAAAGCGCTTAATGCGGAAGCTCTCTTTATCAAAGCAAACATCACGAGTGAAGAAGAGGTTTCCGAAATTTTCAAACAAACCGTAGACGTGTTCGGTCAAGTGGATATCGTATTTAACAATGCGGGAATCGGACGAGTTCATCCAACGCATGAGCTTGACTATGCCGAATGGCGTAATACGGTCAATGTTGATCTGGACGGCGTTTTCCTGGTTGCGCGGGAATCGATTCGCGAGATGCTGAAAATTGGCGGAGGCACAATCGTCAACACGGCATCCATGTACGGATGGGTTGGTTCGCCTGGTTCAGCAGCCTACAATGCTGCCAAAGGTGGCGTTGTGAACCTGACTCGTTCGCTGGCGCTGGAATATGCTGAGCAGAATATTCGGGTGAACTCCCTATGCCCGGGCTTCATCGACACACCAATTATCCCAGAAGAAAGCAAACAAGCCCTCTCTGCATTAACACCGATGAAACGTCTGGGTCAGGCAGAAGAGATGGCGAAAGCCGTTCTGTTCCTGGCTAGTGACGATTCTTCATACATGACAGGTAATAGCCTGATCATCGATGGTGGGTACACCGCTCAATAAATATTGCATTTGTCACCAGAGAAAAATTCATTTCCCATTTCCATTAAAAGTCGCTTTTATAGCGGCTTTTTTTGTTATATCAGTAACCTTGAGCACAAGTTCAAAGACAAGCAAAAGCACATGCTCCAATTGCCAACTACCTGCTTCTGAGTGAAGTCAAAGATTGAGCGTTGAAGAGTTAGACGGATGACGAGCACACAGCAGCAGTTTGGCTATTCATAGTAGATGGCCTCATAAGGAAATTCCAACTTATTCAAGCGATATTCTTTGGGCGACATGGACATATATTGCCGAAACACTTTGCCAAAATAGCTGGGACTCTCAAAGCCGCATTGTTGACCAATTTGTGAGATCGGAAGTTCCGTTGTACGTAGCAGTCGAACGGCAACCTCGATCCGTCTGTCTTTGAGATAGGCGAGCGGTGATGTTTTCTCCGATTTCTGAAATAACCTGCACAAGTAGTGTTTATTGATATCGCAATGGCTAGCCAGCATATCTAACGTTAACGGAGAAGCATAATTCTCCCGGATGAACTTTTTACATTTCTCGATTGTTGTTATGGAAAGGGCACCGATATCCCTCTCCGCATCCCGACTCGTCTGCACCAAGATTAGCAACCAACGATAGATTTGCATGGACAAACGATACTTGTCGGTGACTTTCTCCTGATGAATCAAATTGATGATTTGCCATAACTCTTGAATCAAGGGAGAATCCGCGTTCCGCCGAATGACATGTCCCTCATTATCATGAATCATATCCCAGATTCGGTTGGCTTCATCCCCGCGAATGTTAATCCATATAAATTCCCATGGTTCGTTGTTCTCTTGTTTATAGTAATAGCAATGTTCTCCGTAGATTTTAACAAGCAGGGCATGCCCCTTTGGTAAAGGAATCGTCTGATTTTCAATATCCAGATAACCCTGACCATTAAGCGTATATTGAAAAACAACGTGCCCCGGGTCCGGTCGATCATCACTTGGACAACGATATTCCTCGCTTGAAACGATCTGCCATCCAATAGAGTCCAGTGTCATGATTGATGTATCGTCATTACGAAAAGCGTAAGAGACCGTATGTACCACACGTAAATCTCCTTCCTGAAAAAGTCAATTATTTTATATAATACGTCACATTTTTTAGATTGTCTGTCTTTTTTTAGACCTGTAAGATAAATGTAAGCGGTACCATAAAGAGGAGGTGGCTGTACATTGAGCTTATATAACAACAATTTTGGGAAAATCGAACTGATGATTCTAAAAATGAATTTTTAGATTAGGAGGCGTTAATCGAATGATCCGAAGAACTGTTTCCATCCAGAAATCGATGTTTGTATCTTTTTTAGCACTCCTTATGGTTATTTCACTGGCTGTTCCTCCGACACCGATGCGTGCAGAGTCACCTTCCAACAGCCTGCCGGGTCGCCAAGCAGAATACCTGAACCGGGGTTTGGTTGCGGTTCTTGTAGACAATGGCGTTTTCTTAAGCTGGAGGTATTTAAACAACGACCCAGATGATATCGCTTTCAACATATATAAAAATGGAATTAAAGTGAACGCAGCACCCCTAAGCGACGTGACAAACTATGTGGATACTACTGGTTTTGACAGCTCGCAATATCAGCTCTCTACCGTTATTGCAGGCAAGGAGCAGATGCTTCCGGAAGTTGTATCGGTCTGGCATAACGATTATTTGCCTATTCCGCTCGATAAACCAGCTGATGGGCGGACAAAGGATGGTGGAACCTACTCCTATTATGCAGGTGACGCTTCCGTAGCTGACTTGGATGGGGATGGTGAATATGAGATCGTCTTCCTGTGGAGTCCGAGTAACTCCAAGGACAATTCGCAGGCCGGTTACACCGGCAATGTCTATATCGATGCCATCAAACTGGATGGCACGAAGCTGTGGAGAATTGATATGGGCGTTAACATCCGTGCCGGAGCACATTATACACAGTTAATGGTGTATGACCTGGATGGCAACGGAAGGGCTGAGGTTGTTGTCAAAACGGCGGACGGCACGAAGGACGGCCAAGGCACAGTCATTGGTGATGGGACGAAGGATTATCGCAACGACGGCGGATACATACTGTCAGGGCCGGAATATCTCACGCTGTTTGACGGTGAGACTGGGGCGGCCGTATCGACCGTTAATTATGATCCCCCAAGAGGAAACGTCAGTGATTGGGGTGACGGCTATGGTAACCGTGTAGACCGTTTCCTTGGTGCGATTGCCTATCTGGACGGCACAAAACCAAGTGTCGTGATGAGCCGGGGTTATTATACCCGCACTGTGCTTGTTGCTTATGATTATGTAAGCGGGGAACTCGTCAAGCGTTGGACGTTCGACACCAACGAAGCAGGATCACAATATCAAGCACAGGGCAACCATAATCTAAGTGTGCTGGATGCCGACAATGACGGCAAGGACGAGATCATGTTTGGTGCCCTGGCTATAGATGATGACGGCAGCTTGATGTACAGTACCGGACTTGGGCACGGTGATGCCATGCACGCCGGACAGCTTGACCCGAACCGGGATGGTTACCAGGTGGTAAGCGTGCACGAGCATTCAGATGCGGCGTACGGACTGGAGATGCGCGATGCGGCAACTGGTGAAATTCTCTGGGGTGAGAAAACAGGTTTTGACACCGGTCGCGGGATGTCCGCGGACATTGATCCGAACTATCCAGGCTACGAATCATGGGCCACAACCGTTACCAACGGGCAAAGTGTACCTGTAACCAATACCTATTCGGCTGCAGGAGAGACGATCTACACTGCGGGTGAAGGACCCAAAACTGCCAACTTCGCCATCTGGTGGGATGGAGATCTTCAGCGAGAGCTGTTTGACCACGAGTGGGATAACAGTACCGCCAAAGGCATTCCACTCATTTACAAATGGGATTACGAAAATAAAAAGCTGAATGAAATCTTCCGGGCAACTGGTACGTTAACAAACAACCATACCAAAGGCAATCCGGCGCTTCAGGCGGACATTCTGGGTGACTGGCGTGAGGAAATTCTGCTGCGAAGTGAAGATAGTTCGGAGTATCGTCTCTACACGACAACTATTCCTTCAGAATATCGCATCCCTACGCTGATGCAGGACCCTGTGTACCGACTTGGCGTAGCCTGGCAAAATGTAGCCTACAATCAGCCGCCGCATACCGGCTTTTATCTCGGAGCGGAAGCTACAGCATTCCCAAAAGCCGATCTGGCGCTGACCCGCGAAGCAGAAATGCCGGAGCAGGTTTACCGTTTTGATTTTGGTACAGAGACAGCGTCAGGAAATACGGCTATACAGGACACGTTATACACACAAGAGACGGGATATGGGTTCAAAGATACAAATGGTGTTATCGTAGGTGAAAATGAGGTTTCGGTCGCGACAGGTACGACATTTGCTGTTGACCTGCCCAATGCCAACTACAAAGTGACACTGCGATTGGGCAATGATGCCAATGACTCGAACGTTGGAGTGAAATCCGAATTCGTTCAGAAGCTCGCCGTAACCCATGTGACCGCTGGAACACCACTGGAGTATTCCTATGATGTTGCATTGGTGGATGGACAGCTCGATTTCTTGTTCACTGGTACAGCCATAGACATCCAGGATATCCTGATCGAAAAATATCCAGAGAAAGTGGCCGGTGCGGCAACAACGATCTATATGGCTGGTGATTCAACCATGCAATCGTACAGTGAAATGCAGGCTCCTCAAGAAGGATGGGGCCAGCAATTCGGACGTTATTTCTCGAACGGTGCAGTCATCGTGAACGATGCGATTGGCGGCCGAAGCAGCAAATCATTTATGGTAGATGGTCGTCTGGATACGATCCTGCAACGAATCAAACCCGGGGATTTCTTCTTCATTTCCTTTGGTCATAATGACGCGAGTGCAGGGATACCCGATCGGTATGCTTCACCGGAGGACTATAAGATCTACTTGGCTCGTTATATAAACGGTGCTAAACAGCGCGGTGCTACACCGGTATTGCTCACACCGGTTGGACGCAGAGATTTCAATACGGTGACTCAGGAGTTCAACGTCAGCTTCCCGGCATACGTGCAGGCTGCCAAAGAAGTGGCAGAAGAGCTTGACGTGCCGCTGATTGATCTGAGCAAGTTAAGTGTTGCGTACTACGACAAAATTGGTAATACAGCTACGGAAAAAGTATTCCTGTATGCTAATCCGGGTGAATATCCAAAATACCCGAATGGGATCAACGATAATACCCATTTCAGCAGCTATGGAGCGCAGAAAATTGCCGGGCTCGTTGCTGGGGCGGTCAAAGACATGGAGTTGAGTATCTCCTCGCTGGTCATCGACCCGGATATTACCGAACCTGAACCAGAGCCGGAAATCCAGCTCTACGAAGAGGATTTTGAAGGCGATGCTGCGGGCTACCAGTATGCAATGGTCAATGCCACGGGTATTGCAGGAACCATGGCGGGAACTGTGGTCGAACAATCCGGAAATAAGGTACTGTCCGTCACAGGGTCGGGATCAGGCAATCGGGCCAAGGTGTTCCGTCTGTTTGATGCCGTAAACGGTGATCAGGTGAAGGTGAACTTTGACTGGCAATCCGGTAATGTGAGTGCTTATCCGTCAGAAGGTCATCTCACGATTCAGGATTCCAACGAAAATGCCCTGTTCACGCTGTATACCAAAACCGGAAGCACCAAAATTCATTATTATGTTGGTGCGTATAATCCGGACTACGGCACAGGAGATACAGCCATACCCCAAGGGGGAACGGCTACAGAGATTGCCAAGAACCAGTGGGTCACTGTGGATGCAACCGTTAATTTTGCCAGGAAAACGCTGGATCTGACATTAACAAATCTGGCGAATCCGACAGTCACACAAACGATCGAAGATATCCAGATGGGTTCAGCCGCCTATGCGGACAACGTGAGAGCCATTCGATTCCTGGGCACGAGAAAAGGTGGTGGAGGCACGCTGAACTGGACTACCCAGATTGACAACGTGCGGATTGAAGGCACGCAGCTTGCTTCGGAGGGCGGCGATCAGACGGACTTAATCGCTCTGTACGATGAGATCAAAGCGCTGGATCTGTCGAATTATACAGAAGCATCCAAAGCTGTCGTGAACCGTGCTTTGGTAGCTGCCGAAGCGATATTCAATACGGAAGCCACCCAAGCTCAAGTTGACCATGCGTTTAACATGTTAACTGTTGCAAAGGATTCATTGACAACTGAACCGAGCGAAGAGATAAACGAATACCAATTTGACTTTGGTTCCGGCGGTGCTGCCGAAGGATATATCAAGGTTGATGCCAAAAGAGCATACATCGAAGGCAACGGGTATGGCTTTGCCGATACTGCACTGACCAAAGATGAGAATCGTGAGACCGGGGATACGCTTAAAGAGGATTTCACGCGGGTAAACGGCACCTCCTTCCTGGTGGAGATGGAGCCAGCCAATTACCGGGTCACGATGACCATCGGGGATGCAGAGGAATCAACCAGCGCAAATGTTATTGTCGAGCAGATGACAAAGCTGCCGCTCACAACCATTGCCAAGGGCGAATTCAAAGAAATCACGTACGACATTGCCTTGATTGATGGAATCTTTAACTTCAACTTCACCGGAAATGCACCGAAGATCAATGCGCTGAAGCTGGAGCGTTTGCCAGATCACAGTGCAAGCGATAAACCTGTTATCTATCTGGCGAGTGATTCCACTGTGGCCAATTACGCGGAGAACTATCGTCCGCAAGCGGGCTGGGGTGAAACGTTGGGTGAATATTTTGATGCAAATGAAGTCAGTATTGATAACCGCGCAGTCGGGGGATTGAGCAGCAAGACCTTCCTGGTCGGCGGATATCTCAACGATATTCTGCTCGACATACATGAAGGGGATTATCTGTTCATGCAGTGGTCTCACAATGATTCCACGCCGTCCCGTCCGGAGCGTTATCTTACGCCTGAGCAGTTTAAGGTATATCTGAAAGAATACATTGACGGTGCACTCCAGAGAGGTGCAATTCCAGTTCTGGTCACACCAGTGAACCGCCGTGATTTTACCGGAGAGGTGCTGAACAAAAGTTTCCCGGCATACGTACAGGCGATGAAAGAAACGGCCCAGGAAACGGAAACGCTCATCATCGATCTGAACCAGGCCAGTTGGGAGCATTTCCAGGAGCTTGGCACAGAAGGAACCAAATCGATATTCATGTGGGTAGGCACTACGGAAGACAATACACATTTGCAGATGAACGGTGCAATCAAGGTGTCTGAACTCGTGGCTCGCCTTGTAAAAGATTTGAATATTCCGTTGTCTGATTTTGTCACGCTGGAAGGGGAATCACCGGAGCAGGAGGCCCCTCATACTATAGCAACTGTGGAAGGAGAATCGCAGAACGACTGGTATACTTCTCCAGTACAAGTAACCTTCACAGCAAGTGATGAAGACTCCGACATCGAAGGGACTTATTATCAAATCAATGGTGGCGATACGGTGAGTGGTACACAGTTGACCCTGACTGAAGAAGGTACACATACGATCAATTACTGGAGCGTCGATGTTGACGGTAACAAGGAGAGCGAACAATCATTGTCCGTATCTATTGATCTCGTACCTCCAACCATTGAAATTCATGGTCAAACCGAATACACCATTGATCAGCACGTGGACATTGGCTATACAGCTTCTGATACGGTATCCGGTGTGGCAGAACCGGAGGGTGTGCTCCTCGACACTCCGGCGTACACACTGGAACCCGGCCTGAACCAGGTTACGGCAACCGTCTCGGATATGGCAGGCTGGGAACAGACGGTAGAATATCGTTTTGGGGTTATTGCTACATTCGACAGCCTGATCAATCTGACCAACGCCTTTGCTGATGAATCGACTGATCCAAATGCCAGCGTTCTTGCTGATCAGCTCACAAACACCTTACAGCTGGCCAAACAGGCGGCAAACAATCGTGAAGGAGCTAAAGCGCGTCAACTGCTCGCATCCTACGGTACTGACGTTCAAGCAGCTAGAGGAACTATATTTACAGATGAGCAGGCAAGTGTGCTGATGAAGTGGGAGGAATGGCTCCATCAGACAACGCCACTAGCAAACGGGGCCCCTGGCACTCCAGTGTTATCTGATAATAATGGTTATGACACGGGGCTCAAAGACGGCGATTATACCGTCACGATGAATCTGTGGTGGGGAAATAACGGCAATCAGTTCAAGCTGTATGAGAATGGTGAATTGATTAAGGAAATTTCTCTGGTGGATCAATCCCCCTCCGCCCAATCCGTTCAAGTTGATATTACCGGCAAGAAAAATGGTACCTATATCTATACCGGGGAATTAATCAATGCACTCGGTACGACCATGAGTGTTCCGCTGACAGTTGTCGTCACGGACGCTTCCCCGGGGCAAGCCGTTCTGTCAAATGACAATTGGGACGGTGACGGCAAATATCATGTCACCATGAATCTATGGTGGGGAACAAACGCAACCGAATACGAACTTTACGAAAATGGTAAGTTGATCGACACACAGTTACTGCAATCGAATACGCCTAATGCACAATCTGCGGTTACGGCAATCAATGGAAGAACACCTGGAATCTATGAATATGAAGCTATACTTCGTAATTCGTCAGGGGAAACCAGATCACACAAATTAAATGTGACGGTACGAGAGTAGAGTAGGTATATCAAAAGTGCTACACCTCAGAATGATGAGGTGTAGCACTTTTGTCTTGTTCGAGAAGTTCTGAACGGTCAAGGTCACGTCAGGCTCAGTATGAAAGCGTTTGACTTATTTGAATATCAATCTATAATGATGAAAGGAAATCGGACTTGGAGCAAGCTTCTATACACAGGAGGCTTGCTGTTTCATTTTCAGAAGGAGAATAAGTCAGAATGACACTTAAAAAAAGAATCTTTTTACTGTTCTTTCTCAGTGCGTTTATCCCCTTTATCAGTATATTTGCGATTTCTTATTATACGATCGACTCCATTTTCGCCAATAAGATCGATGATGGCATTCGTAGCAATTTACAGCAGGTGACATCCTCATTGGAGAATTCCATCACCAATCTGAATCATGTTACACAGCAATTGTCCTACAGTGGCACTTCCGGCAAAAGACTGGATGAATTTTTGAATCCGTCCTCTGATATCTTTCAATTAATTGAGGCCAGGGAGGAGTTAAAGAGTGAGTTAAGCGTGGTTACTTTCACCAATCCGAATATCGGTTTGACCTTGTATTACTTCCAGAAAGAAGGCACCACACAGTTTGGCAACTTTCCAATCAAGGATCGTTCATCATTTGAGTCTTTACCTGTGCTCTTCCAAACCTATGGCATTAAGTATTATGGCCCTCATATCAGTATGAACCGATTCGATGACCAACTTGTTCTGTCTGCGATGCGAAAAGTACAACTCTCCAAAAGGGACGATGTGTATATTTACGTAGAATCCGGCTTTCGCCTTTCACAGGATATCTTGGGTTACACTCAATACAACGGCGCCTTATCCCACCTCATTCTGGATGGTACAGGAAACATTGTATACAGTGAAATACCGGAGGCCATGAAGGTTGGGGAGAATTTCTCCAGCTTAACAGCAGATCCTGCCAAGGACGGAATATCCCGCGGCTATCACTGGTTCAAGGAAGATTCCTCACAGAAATGGAGTGTCGTATCGGTCATTTCGCAGGCTCAATATCAACAGGAGAAAAACCAGTGGTTGCTTCAAATTTTACTGGTCGCTTTATTTTTCCTCGGCTTTACCGTGTTTCTCGCTTGGCTTTTGTGGAAGATGGTCTACAAACCACTCGGGTTGTTCCATTCGGAAATCAATGGGATGTCCAAGAATCCACAAACAACAGGCAGCCGAACTCGTACTCAGATCCCCGAATTTGATTTTCTGCTCGGTGAATTTTCGAATATGCAGCATCAGATTGGTGACCTCTTCAAGGAAGTTCAGCAGAAAGAGAAGATTCGTGCAGACCTGGAGGTGGAAAAACTACTCTATCAGATCAACCCGCACTTTCTGATGAATACACTGGATACGGTGCACTGGTTGGCCGTTATGAACGGTCAAGGGGAGATCGACAAGCTGGTGCAGTCCTTGAACAAGCTGCTCTATTACAATTTGGGCAAATTAGGGCAAGTATCTACAATGGAAGAAGAGATTGATGCGTTAAGACAGTATCTGATTTTGCAGCAAATTCGGTATGACTTTGAATTTGACGTTCGCATTACTGCAGATGAACAAGTGCTTCAAATTCCTGTGCCCCGCTTCATTCTGCAACCGCTGGTTGAAAATTCGTTATATCATGGATTGAGTGACGAAGGTTTTATTCAGATTGAAGTGACATGTACTACAACGTTGAACATTATGATCCAAGATAATGGAGCAGGCATGACAGAGGAGACCATTCATAATCTGCTGAACAATCGTGTAGCTGAACAACAAAAAGTTGGGATGGGCATCGGACTCAATTACGTTCACCGTATGTTGAAGGCACAGTACGGGGACCAAGCACAACTGGTGATCGAGAGTGAATTGGGAACAGGGACAAGCATCCTGCTCGTATTGCCTATTAAAGGAGAAGATATCTCGGCATGATTAAGGTATTGATTGTAGATGATGATAAGCTGGTACGCAAAGGCATTAGCTCAGCCATGCCATGGAACGAGTTCAATATGGAGGTTGTAGGAGAGGCCAGCAACGGGGCAAAAGCACTGGATTTCCTGGAAACCCAACCGGTCGATCTGATGTTGACGGATCTTGCAATGCCCGTCATGTCAGGGATTGAACTGATGCGAGCTGCGAGGCAGCTCTATCCGGAACTTCATATCGTTGTATTAACACTGCATCAGGATTTTGATTATATCCAGGAAGCGCTTAGGCTTGGAGCTATCGATTATATAGCCAAAGTCCAGCTGGAGAAAGAGCAATTTGAACATGTTCTGCAACGGATACATACCCGAATTAGCGGGTTGACAAACACGATAAGAAAGATGCCTTCGCAGAATGAAATCAATGTCCATTATCCACATGTGTATGCACTTGTGTCACAGGATCGCAAATCAGACCATAAGTGGCCAATGGAGATAACTGCGCATGAAGATGAGATACGGTGGGAGGTGGAGCGTAATAGCTGCATGTGGGCTGCTCCCCCGTCGGAGGAGGATCAACTATTCCATCAATTGGAGGAGTCCCTGCATCAAGTTCCCCATAGAACGTTGTTGGTTCTGTCTGATGTACAAGAGCGAACGTGGTCGCAAATCAAAAACTGGATTATAAATTATACAGAGACATCTTTATTCTATGCGTACAACCCCAATAACCAAGTCATTGCTGTTTCGATGAATGAGAAAAATGCATGTTCAAATGAACCGCTGGATGAAGATATGGATCGGATTAAGAAAAGTTGGTTCCAGACACCTTGGACCCACCATGAGAGTTACTACAACCAACTCATTGACCAGTTTATATCCTTACGATTACATAAGGGTCAGTTGATGGGATTACTGTACTCAATCGTGATGGAATGGAATCATCTTTTTGCCCAAACTACGCTTGGAAGAATCGCCATGATACATTCTTTCGAGTCCTGGTACGAGGTTGAAGAATGGATTAAACAGACTGCTGCCAGCATTCGAAAGGCAGATGAACAGACTTCGTATTCGCCGGAAATCATCGATGCCGTGAAAAAAGCAGTGATGATCGTGCAGCATGATATGGAACACGCCTATACAGCTTCGGGTCTCTCGCAACAACTCAATATCAGCCGAAGTTATTTCAGTCAATGTTTCAAAGATCTGATGGGGAAAACCTTTAATGAATACTCCCGGTTCATCCGGGTGGAGAAGTCCAAAGAATATTTGCTCAATACAAACAACACGATTTTCTGGATTGCGGAGCGAGTGGGTTATACGGATGAAAAATATTTCAGTCGGATTTTCCGCGAACTGACAGGTCTTCTGCCAAGCGAATATCGGCAGCTAGGCAGAGGCAATAAATAGCCGACAGCTTCCTGTCTTAGGAGCTGCCGGCTTTTGTTTTTGATGAAGAACATGGGTGGTTAGACAAATGTAGGTCAGCAGGTAGGGTAAATGCTCACAAGTTGGAAGTGCTTCGTAGTTTCGATTGAAAACTGTACACAATACTCTATCCAAACGACCGTACAATCCCTATCTCCATTCATTTACATTTCATTTTATAATGAAAGCGCAAACAAAAATGAACATCAGAAAAAAGGGGAATCGAATTAGATGAAAACAAAATGGTCTGTGAAAAGTAAACTGCTGACGAAGCGTCTGGCCGTGCTGTCCATGTCAGCCTTCATGGTTGCAATCCTCGCGGCATGCGGAGACTCTTCCACTCCACCTACTGCAGAGGAAGCAGGCAAATATGAGGTAAGGCCGGGAGATCCGTTCAGTGCCTATAAAGACGAAATTTCCGTAACCATGGGGCGGGTAACCACAGCTAATCCAAAACTGCCGGCTGGTGATACCTATGAAAACAACGCTTACACTCGACTGGTCAAAGACACGTTTAACGCTCAGATTACAGATCAATTTGAAGCCAATGGCGAAGATTATAGCCGCCAGGTTTCGCTCGCCATCGCGTCCGGGGAATTGCCTGACATGATGCGTGTTGATTCCAAAGATGAACTAAAAGAGCTGGTGGATAATGATCTGATTGAGGATCTGACAGCCATATATGATCAATATGCTACGGATAATATCAAGCAGATATACGATTCCTATGATGGTCGTGCATTAGATAATGCAACGATTGATGGACGTTTGATGGGATTGCCGGCGACTTCTCTGGATTCCGCACCAACGATGGTATGGGTCCGCCAAGATTGGCTGGATCTGCTGGGGATTCAACTTGATGCAGATGGAGACGGAGCCATTTCACTGAATGAAGTGGAGCAGACAGCGCTGGAATTTCTGAAAAGAGACCCAGGCCAATCCGGGAACCCGGTAGGTATTCCTTTTGTGAACACGATGAATACAACCGATTACAATGGCTCTGCTTATACGATGCTGGGTGTGGCCTCAACCGAGGGAGCCTTCCCGCAATATTGGATGAACGGTGACGACGGCAAAATCGTGTATGGTTCCACCACTGAAGAAACAAAGCAGATGCTGGGTATCATGGCGGATTGGTTCAAGAATGGCATCATTGACCCGCAATTTGGAACCCGTACGTTTGACGATATTACCGCACTCTACGCTAACGGCCAAAGCGGTATTGCTTTTGGACCATGGCATATCCCTGACTGGGGATTGATTAGTGCGAAACAGATGGATAAAAATGCGAAGTTCTCGGCTTATACGCTGGAGGATGCAGACGGCAAGGTCAACGTGGCGCATGCCAATCCATCCAATCAGTTTATCGTGGTGAGAAAGGGATATGAGCACCCTGAACTGGCTGTTAAAATTCTTAACCTGTTCTACGATAAACTGGCCAATGATAAAGATGCCGCAACAACCATGCCGGAAGCTGCCAAGTATCAGGAGACCGGGGTAGACGGATCAACGAGACCTTTCAATATCGAAGTGAACTCAGCTACATCGCTGCTGGATGATTACTCTGACGTTGTTCGCGGGATCAAAGGTGAGATTGGCCTGGATGAGGTTCGAACAACCGAATCGAAAAACAATATCGGAAGCATCAAAACCTATTTGAGCGACATGGATACCGATAATGTGACTGCGTGGTCCAAATATCATTCACGGATCAACGGAGTCGGGCTGATCGACAAACTGACACAGGAAAACAAATTCGTATGGATGACACCTGCTTTCTCAGGTACTACACCAAGCATGAAACAGACGTGGGCCAATCTGACGAAGTTGGAGCAGGAGTCTTTTATCAAAATCATAACAGGTTCAGAACCTTTGGATTACTTCGATACATTCGTGAATAACTGGAAAAAACAAGGCGGAGATCAAGTCATTCAGGAAATCGAAGATGAGATCGCATCCAAACAATAATATCCATGCACAGTAGCAGGGCTGCGAAACGCAGCCTTTCTTCAACGAAAGGGGTTCATCCATGAAACAGGGGAAATTGAAAGCGAGAGGGCGGCTCGGTCCAGGTGCCATGTACCATATGATGATGCTGCCGGGCATTTTGTTTTTGCTTGTATTCAGCTATATCCCAATGGTCGGCGTTATCACAGCTTTTCAGGACTATGTACCGGCGAAAGGGATGTTTGGCTCTGAATTTGTAGGGCTGAAGCATTTTATGTATATGTTCAAGCTGCCGGATATCGCGCAGGTCGTCAGCAATACGTTGGTGATTGCGATTGGCAAGATTTTGCTGGGAACGATGATGGCTATCATTTTTTCCGTTTTGTTAAATGAAATTCGTGTCAAATACGTTAAAAAGTCCGTGCAGACAATTGTTTATCTTCCACACTTTCTATCCTGGGTTGTCCTGGCATCCGTCGTGGTCAACATGTTCAGTTTGGACGGAATTGTGAACCAAATGCTCGCGTTCTTTGGCCTGGAGAATATTAATTTCCTTGGCAGCAACACCTGGTTCCAGCCACTGATTATAGGAACAGATGTATGGAAAGAGTTTGGTTACAGTTCCATCGTCTATTTGGCTGCCATTACGTCCATTGATCCCGGTCTGTACGAAGCAGCAGGAATGGATGGAGCCAGTTGGTGGAGAAAAGTATGGCATATTACCTTGCCAGGTATGCTCCCTATTATTCTGCTCATGGGTGTAATGAGCCTGACCAATATTTTGAGCGCCGGTTTCGATCAAATCTATAACTTGTATAACCCGGTTGTCTATGAGTCGGGTGACATTCTGGATACCTATGTCTATCGGATCGGTCTCGTTGGACGACAGTATAGCTTCGGTACGGCTGTAGGTTTATTCAAGTCTGTAATCGGCATTGTTCTGCTGATGTCTGCCAACCAGTTGGCCAAAAAATATACGGATCGAAAAATATTCTAAGGAGGCCAAACCTGTGTCCTATTCTGCAAACTTCAAAGAACGAATTGGCCGGTTTGTCATCTATGCCATCGTCATTATGCTGGCATTGGTCTGCCTTCTTCCTTTATGGAATATCGTTGCCATATCATTCAGCAGCAGCGAGGCGGTATCTGCAAATGCAGTAGGTCTCGTTCCGGTCAATTTTACAACAGCAGCGTATACCAAAATCATCGATGATGCACAATTCTGGCGTTCCTTTGGCATCTCCATTCTTCGTGTCGCGCTTACTCTTGCGCTTAATATGATTCTGATTATTTTGATGGCTTATCCATTATCCAAATCGAAGAGGGATTTCAAAGGCAGAAACATTTATATGAATATCATGATTTTTGCCATGTTGTTCAGTGGAGGCATGATTCCAAGTTACCTGCTGATCAAAAACCTGGATATGCTGAATACGATATGGGCTTTGGTTCTGCCAGGCGCTGTTCCAATATTCAGTGTCATCCTCGTGATGAATTTCTTCTCTGCTGTACCTAAAGCGCTTGAAGAGGCAGCATTCATCGATGGAGCGAATCCACTTCAGGTCTTGTTCAAAGTGTATGTTCCCGTGTCCATTCCTGCGCTGGCGACAGTCGCCCTATTCAGTATCGTGGGTACTTGGAATGACTTCTTCAGTGGTTTGATCTATATGACCAAAGTCAGCAATTATCCACTAATGACCTATATTCAGTCCCTTAACGTGAATATTGCCGATTTGCTTCAAGCTGGCACAAATTCCAGCGAACTCAGCAACCTGACTGAAATTTCGAACAAAAACCTGAACGCAGCCAAAATCGTAGTCGCTGTTATCCCGCTATTGCTGATTTACCCGCTGCTGCAAAAATACTTTGTGACTGGCATTGTCGTAGGATCGGTCAAAGAATAACAAGATGTTTTGTGATGATGAAAATAAAAACACTTGTCGTGTGCTAGGGAGGTTGAATGAACATGGAAAATAAAAAATGGTGGAAAGAAACCGTTGTATATCAAATATATCCACGCAGCTTTCAGGATCGAAACGGAGATGGCATCGGCGACTTGAAGGGCATTGTGTCCCGATTGGATTATTTGCAGCAACTCGGCATTGGTGCGATCTGGTTATCTCCTGTATGCAAGTCCCCTCAAGATGATTACGGATATGATATTTCAGACTATCAGGACATTGATCCGATGTTTGGGTCTTTGGAAGATATGGATACGTTAATTCTTGAAGCCAAGAAACGAGACATTCGGATCATTATGGATCTGGTTTTGAATCATACTTCAGATGAACATCCCTGGTTTTTAGAAGCGAAAAAAGGCAAAGACAATCCGTACCATGACTACTACGTCTGGAGAGATGGTGTGGAAGGAACACCTCCGAACGACCTGGGTTCCACTTTCGGTGGTTCTGCCTGGGAATGGGTGCCTGAGATCGGGCAATATTATTTGCATCTATTTTCCGTAAAACAGCCCGATCTCAACTGGGAAAATCCAAAAGTCCGGCAGGAGATATACAACATGATCAATTGGTGGATCGACAAGGGTATTGGTGGTTTTCGACTTGACGTAATCGACTTAATTGGTAAAGAACCGGATTTGAAAATTACAGGAAACGGACCTAATCTGCATAAATATATTAGGGAACTGAGCAAAGCAACCTTTCAAAAGGCGGAAGACCTGCTAACGGTTGGAGAAACATGGGGCGCTACTCCAGAGATCGCCAAACGGTACAGCAATCCGGACGGCAGTGAGTTTTCAATGGTATTCCAATTTGAACACATCAGCTTGGATGAACAAGAAGGTAAAGGGAAGTGGGATCTCAAGCCTTTGGATGTGATGGCATTAAAAAAAGTGCTGTCCAAGTGGCAGACAGAGCTTAAGGGTGATGCCTGGAACAGTTTGTTCTGGAACAACCATGATTTGCCTCGCATTGTATCCCGTTGGGGAAATGACGGAGAATTCCGGATTGAATCGGCTAAAATGCTCGCTACCCTTCTTCATGGCATGCAAGGTACACCTTACATCTATCAGGGTGAAGAATTGGGGATGACCAATGTTCAATATGCGATCGAGGAGTATCGGGATATTGAATTGCTCAACTTTTATAAGGAAAGAATGGGGAAAGGTTATCCTGAACGAAGCGTGATGGAGTCGATCTACGCCAAGGGACGTGATAATGCACGCACACCTATGCAATGGGATGCTTCCGATAACGCAGGTTTTACACAAGGGGAACCTTGGATTAAGGTGAATCCGAATTATAAGCATATCCATGCCGAAGAAAGTTTGAATAACCCTGAATCCATATTCCATTATTACCGGAAGTTGATTCAACTACGTAAAGATCATAAAGTCATTGTATATGGTGATTATGAGCTGATCTTTCCAGAGAACCCCGACGTGTTTGCTTATACTCGCAGGTTGAATAATACTACGATTCTTGTGATATGCAATTTCCAGGGATATACGATCGAACTCCCGTTTCAGGAGCAATTAACAGCGTCCAATCAGCTTTTGATATCCAATTATACAGGTGAGCTCTCCGAGAGCATATTACGCCCATATGAAGCAAGAATGTACCTTATGCATAATTAAAGCATAATACGTAATAGGTTATATCATGTTCAGTTCTCAAGAAAGAAGGATTATATTCAATGAAAAGAGTATGGTGGAAAGAAGCAGTAGCCTATCAAATCTATCCGAGAAGTTTCATGGATTCCAATGGAGATGGGGTTGGTGACATCAAAGGGATCATATCCAAACTCGATTATATTCAAGATCTCGGTATGGATCTGATCTGGATCTGCCCGATGTATAAGTCACCCAACGATGATAATGGTTATGACATCAGTGATTACTGTTCCATTATGGAAGAATTCGGCACGATGGCGGACTTTGATCAATTGTTGCATGAAGTGCATCAACGCGGCATGAAACTCATTATGGATTTGGTGATCAATCATACAAGTGACGAACACCCGTGGTTTATTGAATCCAGAGCTTCACTGGATAACCCCAAACGAGATTGGTACATCTGGAGAGATGGGAAGAAAGGAGACGAACCGAATAACTGGGAGAGCATATTTGGCGGTTCTGCCTGGGAATATGATGAAGTCTCCGGACAGTACTATCTCCATCTGTTCTCCAAGAAACAACCGGACTTGAATTGGGCAAATCAAGAAGTGCGTAAATCCATCTATGAAATGATGAATTGGTGGCTGGATAAAGGGATTGATGGTTTCCGTGTCGATGCAATCAGCCATATTCACAAAGAAGAGGGCCTGTTGGATATGCCAATCAGGGAAGGCGTCAAATACATCCCTTCTTTTGAAAAGCATATGAATGTGAAGGGAATCCAGAGTTATCTGCAAGAAATGAAAGAGAACACATTATCCAGATATGACGTCGTGACTGTTGGTGAAGCGAATGGAGTTAAGGTGGAGGATCAGGAAGATCTGCTGGATTGGATCTGTGAAGTCAGAGGGAAATTTAATATGGTTTTCCAATTCGAACACCTGGATCTTTGGAATAACAGTACAGACAGGCAACTGGATGTTCCCAAATTGAAAAACGTCTTGACCAAGTGGCAAAAATCACTGGAAGGCATCGGCTGGAATGCTTTGTTTATTGAAAATCATGATCAGCCTCGCAAAGTTTCATCCTGGGGAAATGATACGGAGTATTGGTATGAAAGCGCGACAGCGCTTGGAGCCATGTACTTTTTCATGCAAGGTACACCTTTCATATATCAAGGGCAAGAAATAGGCATGACCAACGTGGCTTACCCTTCCATAGAAGATTATAACGACATAGCCGATCGGAATTTATATCAGATCAAACGCGAAGAGGGGATGTCGCATGAGGAAATCATGGACATCATCTGGGCTTCAAGTCGTGATAATTCCAGAACGCCGATGCAATGGTCTTCGGCCAAACAGGCCGGGTTTACCACGGGTACGCCATGGCTGAAGGTGAATGACAATTACATCAATATTAATGTGGAGAAGCAACTTCAGGAACCACGTTCCATCCTGCACTTTTACAAACAAATGATTCAGCTGCGAAAAAAACACGATACGTTGACTTATGGGATCTATGAGCTTCTTATGCCGGAACACCGGAGTGTATATGCATATACACGTACACTGGCAGACCAAAAGGTGCTGGTAGTTATCAATCTTTCTGAACACATCGTGGAGCTTGAGGAAGATGAGCCTGGCCTCAACTTCTCAGAGATCTGGCTTACCAACTATGAGAATGGCATGCTGCCACTGGTGTTGCGACCGTTCGAAATCATGGTTGGTTTAAGCGATAAAGTATAAGTTGGATACGTAAAAAGGCGTCTATATCATAGCTTAAATGATATAGACGCCTTTAATTGTTATGTAACCATATAAAAATCAGCTGAGAATATTCGTTTTATTGATGGAGAACATCCGCGTATTCGGAGATACGTTCAAAACGTCCTTTGGCAAAAGGGCATAAAGGTAAAATCTTAATATCATTTTCCCGCGCGTATTCAACCATAGCTTTGATAAGTTCATCGCCAAGCCCTTGTCCTCGGTATGCATTTTCAACCAATGTGTGATCAATAATGTATAACTCTGGACTTGAGATTACATAAGTCATCACCGCAGCAACGTTGCCGTTATCTTGAATAAGGAATCTTTTATTGGCAGCTTCATGTTCTACATTATGCATGTTCATCCTCCTTCTGTGTTGAGTATTCATCGTTCAGAAGTTTATACGTCAATGCTCCGCTTGGACATGTGTCAATATGCCGAGCAATGGCCTCCGAAGTGTCACCATCGGGATCAACCCAAGGACGCTTGTTTAAATCAAAAACAGCAGGGAGGCCCTTTACGCAAATACCGGAATGAATGCAAACATCCGAATTAAACATGACCTCGATATCTTTACCATAGTATAACTTTTGTTTACTCATAATTCCTCACTCTTTCACAGTTGAGTTTGTTTACAGATCCATATTCCAGGCTTTCATGGCAAGCAGTGCCCGGCTCTCAATGTCCGAATTATAAATGAGGAATCGTTCATAAGTCAACGCGCTCTCCAAAGTTATGTTTCCGGCCAATCTAAGTTGTCTTCTAACGACACTTTTAATGAGATTGTGAACTTATTTAGTGACTGCGATCTGAAATTGATCGGAATATGATTTGAGGTTGCCAGCAAGGCCGGCAAGCTGCCCGGAGATGTTCGACAGTTCACTCGCCGATCGCTGCTGTTCCTCGGCACTGGCCGTGACTTCTTCAGCCATGGCTGAAGTTTCCTCGGTTGCAGAAGCGATATAGCTCAGGTGCTGTTCCACTTCGTGTCGAATGGAGTGCATATCCATCGTCCGGTTTGCCAAACGCTGAGCAAGCTCGTGCACTTCAGTCGATAATTGACTAACCTGTCTGAACGCCTGAAGGCAATCAGCGATCTGTTCTTCCTGTTCCTTGACCGCCACCATGTTCTCTTCAAAATGACTGCCCATCCGGTGGATTTCTTGAACAAATGAACTCAGGATCACATCAATCTCCCGGATCGAATGTTCGGACTGCTGAGCGAGATGTCCCATTTCACCAGCAACAACCGCAAAACCTTTACCTGCCTCACCAGCACGGGCTGCTTCGATTGAAGCATTCAGCGATAAAATCTGGGTTTGTTTCAGGATATTGTGGATTTGTCCACTAATAGAGGAAGCGAGCTCCGATTGCATTGTTAGAGACCTGGAAATTTCCTGCTGATGCTCAACCCGCTTGGCATTCTCCCGGCCTTTTTCAAGCAGAACCTCATGTTCACGTGTAACTTGTACTTGTACGGCAGACAGTTGTTCTGAAGTATGGGTAAACTGTTGCACATAAGAACCGACTTCATCCATAATTTTGCCAAGATTCTCGGAATGCTGGACGGAATGTTCGGTTTCTTCTGCCTGTTTCATGGAGCCTATGGCGATTTCCTCAATTGCTCTGGAGAGCTCTTCGGTCTGACGCTGGTTCGTCTGAGCCGTTTCCGCAATATTGGTCGAGGACTGCTGCAGCGTATTCGAACCTTGTTGTATTCCCATCAGTATGTTTGTCAATTGCGCAACCATGACGTTAATCAAATCACTGATGTCACCAAGTTGATCGTTTGTCATGTGTGTGGATACAACTTTGAGATTCCCATCTGCGACCTGTTCGAGGCTTGACTTAATATCCCGTACTTGTCTGAGGATGCCTCTTACCACGAATAACATCATGACCAGCGATAGAATCAGTACAACCACGAAAATCGGAATAATGGTCCGGTAGGCATTATTCACGGATGTCGCAGAGACCTGATTCACTGCTCCAGCAGAAATATCAATGCCCAGATAACCAATAATCGTACCTTGCGAATCCTTGATTGGTGTAAAGGAGGACAACAGCTGTCCCCAGGTTGGATCATCTACAATACCTGTTGTGATGACTTCTCCGCGTAATAAACGTTCCTGAATCTGGGGATTGAATTCCATGGCAGTCCCGTACGAGCTATATTCAGTATCATCCCAATCCGCTCCATCCACAGTGTAACTCCACCCGTCTGAAGTTTTTTCATACATATAAACATATAAGGCACCCGATTGAAGCCTAACTTTAACGAGTTCGTCTCTAAGACGTTTATATTCGCTGCTCTCCTCTGAAGCAGTAGAAGCTAATGTCTTGATTAATTCCGATTCCTGACCTAGTTGAGAGGCGGTATTCACGGCCAGCTGCTGATTATTATGCTGCATGGTCATTAGTGACGCATTTTTACTGGAATCGATCGTGGTCCACATGATTAGACCGCCCATGGTCAGTAGCGGAACCAGAATGATCAAATACAGCTTGAACCTTAAATCCATCTTTTTTTTGCGAGTCTGTCTCACGTTCTGTTCCCCCTTGGATGTAATCAAAAAATATGGTCATTTGTATAACCCCATACTATTTATCGTAACATTGAAGCAGGAAATGAAGACTAAGCCTAAATTTGTATATACATATAGGTTGAAAGGGACTTACTGAAAGAAAGTATTCGAATTTCGAAGTGAGGGTAAGGGCTAAAAATCGATTGTACTTGGGGGTAAACAGTGTTACTCTAAAAGTCTGTGTTCGACAATATATTTAATACTAGCCACCAATTTAGTTATAAAGAAAGGTAACACTATGATAAAAGTTGAAAACTTATCCTTCTCATTTCCACAAAAGGAACTATATAAAAACATTTCATTTACGTTTGAAGAGGCACAACATTGTGCTTTTATCGGAACAAGCGGCAGTGGAAAAAGTACATTGATCGATATCCTGATGGATCCGGAACGATATTTGTTCGAGGGCAAGTTAGAGATAGACCCCGATTGCAGAATCGGGTATGTGAGTCAGTTTTTGCAAGTAGACAAAACAAAAGAAATGACCGTTTTTGAATATATCGCAGAAGAATTCATCAAGATACAAGATGAAATTACAGCGATTTATGCGGAGATGGCCACCACATCGGATATGGATTCCCTGATGGAAAAGCTTCAATTGGCTTTGGATGCCTTCGAAGCGATGGATGGGGATAATTACGAAAAAAACATCAATAAGCAGTTAAACCTTGCCAACCTCATGAAGCTCAAAGATCTTAGTATATCCTCCATAAGCGGCGGGGAATTCAAACTTATTCAAGTGATGAAGGAAATGCTGAATCGTCCAGATTTAATGATTATGGACGAACCTGATGTATTTTTAGACTTTGAAAACCTGAACGCGCTTAAAAAATTGATTAACACACACAAGGGAATGCTGCTCGTTGTTACGCACAATCGTTACCTGTTGAATCATTGTTTCAACAAGATTATACACCTCGAAAACACAGAGCTCCAAGAGTTTGACGGGCGATATATCGATTACAACTTCTCGCTGCTTCAGACGAAGATTGAGCTGCAAGAAATCGCGGTTGCTGAAGCTGAAGAAATTGAGAGATACGATCACATCATCGACAATCTTAGAGAGATCGCCACGTATAATTCGGAAGCCTCCAGAGGCAGAGCGTTAAAAGCCAGAGTCAAGTTTCAAGAGAGATTGGAAGCACGTCGAATAAAAGAGCCATTTGTCGATATCAAACAGCCGAATATCCGTTTTGGGATCGATGAGGAAATGGAAGACAGTGTTGTGGTTAATGTCAATAACTATAGCGTTTCCTTTGACGAGTTGCTTTTGGAAAATGTGAACTTTGAGATCAAATCGACAGATAAAGTAGCCCTGATCGGTCCTAACGGTACCGGGAAAACGACGTTACTCCGAGAAATCTTCCAAAACAAACAGGATCCCATTGAAATCAATGCTGATGTTAATGTGGCTTATTTATCTCAGGTTCAAGGCGAAATGCTAAAAGATTCGAATACCATACTAAATGAATTCATTGATTCAGGGTTTCAAACGTATGACGAGATTAGAGCGTATCTTCCAAACTATGGCTTTGAAGGAGAAATCCTTGATCAAAAGATTGAATCGTTATCTGGCGGAGAAAAAAACATGCTTCAATTGGCTAAAGTGTCTGCCAGTCAAGCCAACGTATTGCTTCTGGATGAACCGACAAGCCATTTAGACATCTATAGCCAAATCGCATTGGAGAAAGCTATTGAGGACTACAAAGGTGCGATTCTCATGATTTCTCATGATTTCTATTCGGTTGTCAATGGTATGGATTATGTTTTAATTATCGGGGACAAAACGATTAGTAAAATGAGTATAGAAGAATTTAGAGAGATGATTTATACGAGTCATTTTGATGAAAACTATCTAGAAAATGAACAAAAGAAAAAGTCTGTTGAAATGAAAATTGAATTGGCTTTAAAAGATACTAATTTTGAACTTGCAAAGAGTTTGGTTGATGAGCTAGAAAAGCTGATTAAGTTGCTTTAGACAAGGTGAATATTCCATAAATCCAAATCCCCCTGTATGTGGATTAATCCGCATACAGGGGGATTTACTTCTAGAAACAGCTAAACGAGCTGATTCGCTGCAGATCAATGCCGGTGTATAGCCAGAAGAAGCCATTCCAACGGAAGCCAGCCACCGAATTTCTACCTACAAATACCGGGTACATCCAGAAGCCAGGACCACGATCCGGCCAAATATATGTGTAGCGAAACAGACAGCCGGATATGGCTCTTGGATCTACCGCATATAACGAAGCGGGTTGCTGTGGAATGAATGATGGTGGCGGACCTGTAGGTGCCTGCACGCCTTGTGGTCCGCCGCCTCCACCCCCGGGGAATGATGGCGGACCAGGAAATCCGCCGGGTCCACCGGGGCCTCCGGGACCCCCAGGTCCGCCGAACCCTCCACCAGGTCCAAAAGGAGGTAAAAATGTCATATCACATCACTCCTGTTCATTAGTCTAATGTATTGTATGTAGGCAACTGAGCAGGGGAATGGGTGGGAGCCTATAGAAGGCCGCTAATTTTGTCATAACCTTGTCAGGCGTCGAGGGCAAGAACTTGTAACGATTGGAAAAATAATGGGTATGAATCTAAATAATTTTCGGAAAAACCTTCATCTCGTGGAAGACTGGGAGGTTAGTTGAACAGTTTAATAAAAAGTGATCAGCTGCTGTTGTGGTCAGGTAGATCACGCCATGGGGCGCCTGAATGTGCAACCCAAAGCATTGCATTTAACATAATCCGGTTGTCCAATACGGGGCGTCCTCCTTGTGTTTTTCGTTCAGGTGGAAACAGGTCTTGAACTCGCTACCATTGTGTCTCTTTTATTTCGTATCGAGTATTCATCTAATATATTTAACCTATGTATTACCATTTAAACGGTTTGAAGATCTTTTGAATGGTGCTGTGCACTCCTCCCTGGATATAGCTCAAATAGAGGAGATCAATGTAATGCAACGCAGTATTTCTGCTAAATTCAACAAGATTATTGTGCAGGGAGAACGTGATGGAACCGTTAGGCAGGATATTCAACCGAGTGAACTTCTCACAACAGTGGTTAACTCATTTGGGATATTCTCCAGTAAATTGTCCCTTCATCAGAACATCCGCAGATGTGGAGCCTCGTAAACAATTAATGTTGATGAAAGAAATGATTCTACATTACATCAAGCCTCCACTATGCCACAACGATGAATAGAATTCGCTAACAACTCACCGCGCTGGCTTTGCTTTCTGTACTGGGCAGGTGTAATATGCATAATCTTCTTAAATACCGTCTGAAAGTGACTTTGGCTGGAAAAACAGAGATAGTTGCTAATCTCGCTAATGGGCTTGTTGGTATAGGCAAGCAGATTCTGAGCTTCTTTCAGTTTGCATTCAATAATGAACTGATGCAGGCTTTTGCCGACCTGCTTTTTGAAAGCGCTGGACAGATAGGTGCGACTATAACCAAAATGTTTAGCAACAAGATCCACGGTCAAATGTTGATGTACATGATGAAAAATATATTGAATCAAATGTTGCATACCTCCAAAATCATCAATATTGTACCTTGCAACCTGAACTCTTCTTGCAAAGTTGAATAACGCTTCCTTCATAAAATTTTGAATGGATTCAGGTGTAGATAACAGCTCGATCTGCTGCAGATACAAGTCTGACAACTGAAAAGCGACCTCTGTGTCCAATTGACCACGAATCGCTGCTCGTGTAGCAAGTGTAATGGCAACAATAGAAGTGTTTTTTGTCTGCCGTATCGTATCTCCAGCCATCATGCCTTCATGAACCATGAAAGGTTGCTCCATAAAATGCTGGAGACCTTTCTCATTCCCGTTTTCAATGTAAGAACACATTTGATTCTCGATATCGTAGGAATTGTTAAAATAAAAATTCTCCTTGTTCTCATAATTTTGTTCTGTTTGTTTCACATTAATTTCCTTCATTAAATTCAGTTGAAGCAGATCCAGATATTTCATTTCCTGTCCGTTTACAAAATAATGAATGGTGACCAGATGATTTAGAATCTGCTGTAACGGCATTGGCGGTATTCGTTTCAGAAAGACTTCAAAGTTTGCTTCCTCCTGACCGGAAACCACAAAAGCTCTTTTGGCAATACGCAGCGTATCCTTCAGATAGGGAATCTGACTGACAGGCCCAACTATAATGACGCTTCTGGGATTGGACTGAACCTTCACCGCGCCATAATAAGCAAAAAACGAGGTCGATAGGTATGTGACATCTTCTTCGGCAAGCATAAGCTGAGAGACATATTCCAGCGGTGGGAGTGTTATCTCGTTCTGGTGTGGATAACTATATATACACTGCTCGTTGGTATACATGTAGGTGGGGATTAATGTGGATTGATACAGAAATTTGAGATTTTTTTGGATGTTCGTCATCATGATGCCTCCATTAATAGCAAAAGCCGCTGTTGAGCTTAAACGTTGTCATGTTAGATTTAACTTATCAAACCTGATACCAATGAGTCAATTTATTTAAAGTACAAATTCATAATAAACCATACATATTTGAAATATATTACTCCAATCATTCGATAAAATTAGGATTAACTATTCTGATGAATGAAGGGAGAAGAGATTATGGAGTCCTTGAACCATCTTGTCCAAAGTATGACGATAGAAGAAAAGGCAGCCCTCATGGCAGGTGTCGATTTTTGGAAAACGAACTCCATTCCGAGATTGTCGATTCCATCCATATATATGACTGACGGTCCTTGTGGTCTGCGCAAGCAGGGAGAACAAGCGGACCATCTCGGGTTGAACAAAAGTGAAGAGACGACCTCTTTTCCTACAGGGGTTACACTGGCCACAAGCTGGAATCCGGACAATGTACGTAAAATGGGGGCTGCTATTGCGAAGGAATGCCATCATTTTGGTGTAAATATTCTGCTGGGGCCTGCTGTCAATATTAAGCGAAATCCGAGATGTGGACGAAATTTTGAGTACTTCTCAGAAGATCCATATGTGTCAGGTATTATGGGCTGTGCTTTTGTAGAAGGTGTTCAGAAAGAAGGCATCGGTGTATCTCTAAAGCATTTTGCTGTTAACAATAATGAGAATTTTCGCTTTATGGGTAACTCGATTCTGGATGAGCGCGCAATGCGTGAAATCTATCTCCGAGCCTTTGAGCGAATTGTGAAAGACACGCGACCAACAACTGTGATGAGTGCTTATAACAAGGTGAATGGTGTATTTTGTTCTGAAAATCATACGTTACTGACCAAGATTTTGAGAGATGAGTGGGGATTCGACGGCGCAGTCATTAGTGATTGGGGGGCAGTATCGGACCGGGTCGAAGGTATTAAGGCAGGTATGGATTTGGAGATGCCGGGGGATTGTGAATATTTCAGAAAAACGATTATTGATGCAGCCTATAGCGGGGAGTTACCAATGTCTGCGCTGGATCAGGCGGTGAACAACATATTGAATTTAATTCAGCGAACACACAATATTCAGCAGGGGATGGCTTTTGATATAGACAAGCACCACACGTTGTCAGGTGACATCGCGGCGGATAGTGCCGTACTGTTGAAAAATGATGGCAGCCTGCCGTTGGAGGCCACTCAAAAATACCTGATCATTGGAGAGTTGTTTGAAAAGATGCGTTTTCAGGGGGCAGGCAGCTCGCTGATTAATCCAGCTCGCTTAACCACGCCCAAAGCAGCCTTTGATCGGCGAGGCATCACGTACGATTATGTGAGAGGGTACCGCGAATCCGAGATTGCCGTGGAATCCGAATATGCTTCAGCTGCCATCGCCAAGGCACAGTCCGCAGACACCATTCTATTTTTCGGTGGACAGACCGATTACACGGAAAGCGAAGGGTATGACCGAGAATCGATGGCACTTCCGGACAATCAGCTCTCTCTTCTGAACCAGCTATGCAAGCTGAACAAAAAAATCATCCTTGTATTATTTGGAGGTTCCCCCGTTGAATTGCCTTTTGAGACAGGCATCCATGCGATCCTGAATATGTATCTTCCGGGTCAAGCAGGTGGTGAAGCGGCAGCTCAGTTGCTGTTTGGAGAGAAAAACCCTTCAGGCAAGCTGGCGGAGACGTGGATGCAAACATATGCTGATGTTCCTTTTGGAGAGCAATTTGTAAGTCAGCCGTCAGAGTTGTATAAGGAGTCGATCTACGTAGGCTACCGCTATTACGATTATTTGCAGGGAAACGGTGTACGCTATCCGTTTGGTCATGGACTCAGTTATACCCAATTTACGTATGGAGCGCTTGAGGTACAGAGTGATGCAACAACTGTGACGGTCGCGTGCGAAATCACCAATACCGGTGGTCAGGAGGGCGGAGAGGTCGTTCAGGTATATGTATCCAATCCTCAAACGGATGTGTTCAAACCGCTCAAGGAACTTCGTGCATTTGGCAAAGTCTATTTGAAGCCAGGGGAGACCAAGCGAGTGGAGATGAGCTTTGCCAGAAGTGATCTTGCTTATTATCATGTGGACCGCAAAGCGTGGGTTATTGAAAATGGGGAGTACACGGTTATGGTTGCCGCATCTGTCACAGACATTCGTTTGACGGCCAGTTTGTCGATAATTGATCAGCCTGACATTGCAAGCCCTTATTCGCGTGAAAAGCTAAAACATTATTTTTCTCCAGAACAGCTGACCGAAGTGAGTATGACGGAATTTGAAGCTCTGCTGGGACAAAAAGTGTTCCTGTCATCTTCCAAAGGATCACCTAAATATACACTTGATTCCAGACTGGATGAACTGCAAAGCTCGCTGATTGGCAAAGTGTTCTATACCTTCGTCGTGGGCATCGGCAAAAAACAGTTCAAACGCTCACAGAAAATGCCTGAGGGACCTGAGCGGGATATGGAGCGAAAAAATGGCATGTTTATGATGAAAATGATGCCCAATAACAGTATACGTTCTATGTCCGTGTCCAGCACCGGTCGCTTTAACTATCATATTGCATCAGGGCTAATTGACATGTTGAACGGGCGCATGATTAAGGGATTAAAACGAATGAGGACAAAGGATAAGTTGCCGCCACTGCCCAAGCATCAAAAAAATTAAATCTAGCATGAAGTACAACACACCTAGGAGGAAATCCAATGAGCCAAAAACTCGTCAGTAAAAAGCGTGTATTTATTACTGGGGCATCCGGTGGAATGGGACAGGAAAGCTTGAAAAGAATGATTAAGGACAGCCATTTGTATGACATTGTTACTCTGTGTCTGGATACTGAAAAGGATCGCAAGGCACTGGAGCCTTACCGCGATCTGAATGAAGTTACAATCAAGTATGGAGATATACTGGACTATAACAAGGTGCTTGAGTGTGTCAAGGACGCAGACCTGATCCTCCACATTGCTGCGTTCGTTTCCCCTGCCGCTGATTATTTCCCCAAAAAAGCGATGGAAATTAATTATGGGGCTGTCAAAAATCTGGTTAACGCGATTTTCGAGCATGGTCAGGAGGACCACACGAAGTTAGTGTTTATTGGAACGATTGCCGAGACCGGAGATCGGATGCCGCCTATCCATTGGGGCCGTGTAGGTGATCCAATTAAACCGAGCATGTACGACTATTATGCGGTATCCAAAATAGCAGCAGAACGACTGGTTATTGAATCCGGGCTTAAATACTGGGTTAGCTTACGTCAAACGGGCATTATGGGTCCTGCGATGAGTAAAATTATGGATGCCATCATGTTCCATAACTGTTTGGATAATGTGCTGGAGTATGTATCTGACCGCGATTCCGGCAGAATGATGGAAAATTTGTGTAATTATGAGTTTACAGGCAAGCTACCGGAAGATTTCTGGTGTCACGTCTATAACATCGGTGGTGGTGAGTCTTGTCGTGTCAGTACCTATGAGATGTACCAGGTATTGTATGGTGCAATTGGCTTTAAGAACCTTGATCATGTCATTAACCCAAAATGGTATGCCACTCGTAACTTCCATGGACAATATTATTTGGATTCGGACAAACTTAACAACTATTTGAATTTCCGTCAGGACGGAATGGACTACTTTTACCGCTGTTATCTCGAAAACCTGGGCTCGCAGGCTACCGCGGCGAAAATATTGTGCAAACTTCCATTCGGGGAACGGCTGATGGGCAGTGCCATGAAAAAAATATTCGAAAAACCGGCTCGGACCGAGCATGGCACACTGCGGTTTATTGAGGAAAACGTTGAGGATCACATTGACGCCTATTGGGGAAGCAAAGAAGAATGGGCTAAAATCCCTGACAAATTAAGTGATTTCAAACATTTCACGGATTGGGATACTGTCATCCATATTGATCACGGGTACGATGACAGCAAGCCCGAGGAGGCTCTTGAGCTTCATGATTTGAAATCGGCTGCCGAGTTCCGTGGAGGTCAGCTCCGATCCGGCGAAATGGAGAAGGGCAACTGGAGACAAAAACTGAGCTTCAAATGCGCCTTCGGTCATACCTTCGAGGCAAGCCCGAAGCTTGTTCTTGAGGCAGGTCACTGGTGTCCGGAATGTGAGCGTGAGAGCTGGAACTATTCAGAGCGAGCCAAGGCTGATCCATTTTTCGCACAAGTATGGACACCGCTGCATTCACCAAGTGAGACGAGAGTTTACAAAAAAGTGGTGTCTGAACTGGATGTAAAATAAATAAACAAGATAGGAGAAACAGCTATGTTAACGATATCTTCCATCAAGATTGAAGGGCTGGAGCATGGCTGTGTGACAGATCATGCCCCTGTCATTTCGTTTACACTGTCGTCGGATCGTTCAGGAGAGAAACTGCGTGAAGCCATCATTGAGGTGGGAAACTGGCGGACGACAACAACTGATCATATAAACAACCTATATACGGGGCCCATGAAGCCTCATACAAGCTATGAAGTGCGAATCCGGGCGATTGGCAGTAGTGGAGAGCAGGCGGAAGGTATGACTACCTTCCGGACAGGCCGGCTGGATACCCCATGGAAGGCACAATGGATTACAGACATGTCCTACGATTTCCCCAAAAAAGTGTCACCGGTGCCGATGACTTTTCGTCGCAGCTTTGATCTGAGTAAGACGGTGCAAAAGGCATGGATAAATGTTACAGCACTGGGCGTATATGAACTTGACTTAAACGGGGAAAAAGTAGGCCAGGATTACTTTGCTCCAGGCTTTACATCGTATGATCACCAGATTCAGTATCAGACCTACGATATTACTTATCAGCTTCAGAACGCTAACACAATTACCGCTGTCGTTGCAGGCGGGTGGGCAGTAGGCTCCTTCAACTACGGTCGTAAAAACAAGATCAATGCGGATCGGCAAGCGCTGCTGTGCGAGGTGTATGTCCAGTATACGGATGGTACCTCGGATCTCTTGGTAACGGATTCGACCTGGGAAGTTTCCCTTGAAGGGAACTATCGCATGGCCGAGTGGTACGACGGGGAAACCTATGATGCGACAATTCATCTGCAATCCGTCCAATGGAAACCTGTTGATGTTACACAGCCTCGCAAAAATCCGGCTTTGCTGGCTCAGTATGGCCTACCGGTACGTGTACAGGAGGTATTGCGACCGATAGCCAGCAAAGTATCTCCGAGTGGAGAGGTCATTTATGATTTTGGTCAAAACTTTGCAGGGGTCATCCACGCCAAAATTCGCGGAGAAAAGTATCAACAGATCGTTTTCCGCCATGCCGAGGTGCTGGTAGATGATGAACTATTCGTAAAATCCTTGCGTACAGCGAAGGCGACAGCAACGTATATTTGCCAGGGGGGGGAACAGACATACTCTCCGCGATTAACCTACATGGGCTTTCGATATGTTGGATTATCCGGCATTGATCCAGAGCATATCGAGCTGTCGGCTTATGTGCTACATTCGGATTTCAAGGAAATTGGCCATTTTTCCTGCTCGAATGAGCTGGTTACCCAGTTGCAGAGCAACATCCGCTGGGGCGGGCGCTCCAACTTTGTTGATATACCAACCGACTGTCCTCAGCGGGATGAGCGGCAGGGATGGACGGGAGATATTGCGGTATTTGCCTCAACGGCATGTTTCAACTTCGATATGAGCCGCTTTTTCGACAAATGGTTAATGGATATGCGAGCAGAGCAATCCAAGGGTGGAGGGTTCCCAATGGTTGTTCCGCGTGGCGGAGACCATTGGCCGGCCATGGCGAACTCCTGCTGGGGGGACAGCAGCATTCTTGTGCCTTGGGCCGAATATTTGGCGCGTGGCAACAAACAGGTGCTGGAGAAGCAGTATTCTTCAATGAAAAAGTTCCTGAAGGCAGCCAAGTGGTGGTCTTCCTTCCTGTCTGTTTCACCTACGGACCGGTACATCTGGCGTTTCCCGTTCCATTTTGGCGACTGGGCAGCTCCCGAGGGAGACGCAAAAGTATGGTTGAAAAAGGGGAAATGGATCGGTACAGCATACTTTGCCAACTCCTGTGGGATTATGGCAGAAATTGCAGCGATTCTGGGACATACCGAGGATATCCGTTATTATAAAGGCTTGCGGGAGAAGATTATTGCGGCATATCGGAACGCGTTTACCGATAAGCAAGGTAACTTGAAGAAGGAATTTCAAACGGCCTATGTATTGCCACTTCATTTTGGCATGACGAAAGGCAAGGAAACAGACCGTATGGTGAACAATCTGGTGCGACTGATTCAGGAGGCCGATAATCATCTGACGACCGGTTTCACAGGAACACCTTATCTTTTGTTTGCTCTGTCCGATTATGGTCAGCTTGAAACGGCCTATGATCTGCTGTTGCAGGAAGAATGCCCTTCCTGGCTCTACGAGGTCAAGGCTGGCGGGACGACGATCTGGGAACGATGGGATTCTCTCAGACCGGATGGAACGGTTAATATTGAGGAACTCAGTGGTAACAAATCTGCGGAAGAGTCGAGCGGTGGCATGGTTTCGTTCAACCACTATGCAAATGGCGCTGTAGGGGATTGGTTTTACAAACGTATGGCAGGCATAGAGCCAACCAGTGGCGGTTATAAGACGTTCCGCATTGCTCCCATGGTTGGTGGCGGCATTACCTGGGCCAAGGCATCTACAGAAACACCGTATGGTCTGGCGAGTGTAAACTGGAAAGCAGACGGGAACGAATTCAGCATTGAGATTGCTGTGCCTGTATCCACTACCTGCTCTCTTTATATGCCGGATGGGGAAACGCATATATTAACGAGTGGACAGCACACTTTTCAGTGCCAGTTATCTTAAAACATAATGAAGTCGCCATCCGGCGACTTTTTCAATTGGTAAGCAAATATTAAAAGTTAAGAAAACGCTATGTCTCCTTTGTATTACACTATATCTTGCAATTATGTATGCGCTTACAATGAGTTTATTAATACAAATTCATGTATGAGGAGGTCTTCGTCTTATATGGAGTTGGCAGCCAAAAAACGCAAAGAGAAAATCGTTCGAAGGGGAGATAGCTGGCAACTTTATCTGATGTTAAGTCCGGCTGTATTGCTGGTTCTTGTGTTTGTCTACACACCACTGGGAGGCTTGGTCATGGCATTTCAGGATTACAAGCCATATCTGGGCATTCTGAAATCCGAGTGGGTAGGCATGGAGCAATTCAAATTTTTGTTTGAGTATCCGGACAGTGTCCAGGTGATCTGGAATACACTGCGAATCGCGGTGCTAAAGTTAATATTCGGTTTTGTTTCCACCATGGGCTTTGCTCTTTTGATTAATGAGGTCCGTCGCAAAGCACTGCGAAGCACCGTGCAAACCTTTGTTTTCCTTCCCCACTTTCTGTCATGGGTTGTGCTCGGCGGCATCTTCATCGAATTGCTTAATCCGGACACCGGACTTGTGAATCAGGCGCTTCAAGCGCTCGGGTTCAATCCAATTTTTTTTCTGGGTGACAATAACTGGTTTCTGTTCACCGTGGTATCCAGTGAGGTATGGAAGGAGTTCGGATATGGTTCTATTGTTTTCCTGGCAGCGATGGCGGGCATCAATCCAGCGCTGTACGAAGCCGCACAGATTGACGGAGCAGGCAAATGGAAACAGGTACTGCATATTACACTTCCTTCATTAATTCCAACTATAGCTGTTGTACTTACCTTATCATTAAGCCAAGTATTGAATGCAGGTTTTGACCAGATTTTCAATCTATATAATCCGCTCGTATATGAAAAAGGTGATATTATAGATACTTTTGTATACCGTGTTGGTCTCATTGACGGTAATTACAGCTTCTCCACAGCTATCGGATTGTTCAAATCAATAGTCAGCCTGATTCTGATTGTGGGCGCATACCGCATTGCCTATAAGGTAGCCGATTATAAAATCTTCTAAGGGGGGTTCTCATGCAAGTCATGTCCGCGCCTCAGCGTTGGTTCCAGGTCTTTAATAACCTTCTAATGGTTGTGCTGGCGCTGATCTGTATTGTGCCTTTGCTGCATGTTGTAGCGATATCGTTAAGCTCGACAGATGCCGTTATGGCAAACAGAGTTACCTTTTTTCCCATTAATCTCACCTTTAACTCCTATTTGAAGGCGCTTGAAAATCCGGTTTTTATGCCAGCAATGTGGCTTTCTGTGCAACGTACCGTGTTAAGTCTGGTGCTTGGTCTAATGATTAACTGTATGGCTGCGTATGTGCTGTCCAAGGGTGGGGGCAGAGATGGCATTGCTGGCTACAAGGCATTTGTGGGACTTTTTGTAGTTGCTATGCTGTTTAACGGTGGGCTGATTCCTACTTATCTGCTGGTGACTAAAATTGGTTTGTACAATTCGGTTTGGGCGCTGGTGCTCCCTGGGCTGGTCAATGTATTTTATCTCATTCTGATTATGAATTTCTTCAAAGCATTGCCTAAGGAGATTGAGGAATCTGCCTTTATTGACGGAGCCAACCACTGGCAAGTGTTCTTCAACATGTTTCTACCCTTGTCCTTGCCTGTGCTGGCGACGGTTGGATTGTTCATGGTAGTGAACGACTGGAACGAATGGTTTGCTGGTTCGATCTACATGCGTGGAGACAACGTACCACTCAGCACGCTGCTGAAGTCACTGATCGCTGTGCCTGTAGTGGATGCCAGCAATGTAAATGATATAGCCACAATCAACAACCGCTCTATTCGTGCAGCTCAGGTTTTAATCGGAGCTATACCGATTCTGCTCATTTATCCTGTGCTTCAAAAGTTTTTTACAGCTGGCATTGTCATCGGTGCAGTCAAAGAATAGTCTGCATGCTGCCAATAGAGCAATCTGGTTGGGTCATTCTGCTTTTTCTTCAAGGGAAGAGTGTGAATATACAATAGAAGTGAAACATTAGGGGGTAGACCAATGAGGAACAAGAGAAAAATGATGTGGGGAAGCCTGTTTCTGGCATTAAGCTTTAGTCTGTTAGTCGCTTGCAGTAGTAAAGAGGAGGTTGACAAATCGGCTGTACCTGCGAAGGAAATTTCAATTGTGGATGGTAAAATTGAGCCTGCCGTTTCCATTACAATGGTGAGAGGGGAAGACCCAACGGTCAAATTCAAAAATGGCGAGAACTATATGGACAATGTGCATACCCGTTGGGCCAAAGATACCCTCGGTGTAGAACTGAAAACACTATGGACAGCTTCATCCGTGGATTATGACACCAAGCTGAAGCTGATGTTGTCCTCTGGAGATCAAATGCCGGATCTGTTCGTCGCAAATTCGTCGCAGTCCAATACAATTAACACCTTTATTGATTCGGGAAAATTGCTGGATGTGTCCGAAGCATTTGATAAATATGCATCAGATACGTGGAAGGCCGCTCTTGCAGAAGAGCCCACAGCCTGGTATCCCTTCATGAAGGATGGCAAAAAGTTTGCTATTCCTGTACTACGTCCAACGGCAGGAACACAGTCTACACTCTGGATTCGCCAAGACTGGCTAGATAAGCTGAATCTGAAGGCACCGACCAATCTGGAGGAACTGGAAAAGGTGATGGATGCTTTTGTCAATCTTGACCCTGACGGCAACGGTAAAAAAGACACTGTAGCACTGGAACTTGCGATGAAGGATCAGATGCTTGGCGCACCAATGGGTGATGCTTCCTGGATATTTGGCTTGTTCGGTGCTATACCAGAACGATGGTATCCTGATGCAGATGGAGGCCTCAAGTACGGCTCGATTCAGCCAGAGGTCAAATCCGGTTTGGGCAAACTAAACGAGTGGATGAACAAGGGTTATATTGCAAGTGATATTGCCCTCCACGATTTTAACAAGGTAGCCGAGAATGTAGCATCAGGCAAAGTGGGTATGCTGGGTGGTGAGAACTGGATGATGACATACCCTGGTTCGATGCTGTTGGCATCCAATCCAAATGCGATCTACAATCCATACCCGATTCCTGAGGGAGTAGATGGAAAAAACATGCGCACCATTGCTGATCCGTACACAAGTGCCATTTTGATCAGCAAGGACATCTCGGATGAAGCGTTGCAGGCATTCTTCCATTATCAAAATGCATTGTACGAGGTATATAACTCGGAAGATCCATTCATGTTCAAAGGTTTCCAGGAAGGGTACGATTATGTAATCGATGACGGCAAGGCCAATATGGATGAGAGCAAAATTCCGGGCGGAAAAGTAGGGACGATGAAATATACAATTACCGGTTCAGATGTAGTCTATCCTTCCAGAAGGCTGGAGGCTAATCTTAAAATGGCGAACAACGAAACACTGTCCAACAGAGATCTAGCTGCACTGGCACCAACAGGAATTCTTGGTCAGGACGAGAATAATCCACTGGAAGCCTTCACATCTAAAGCACTTCTAGTAGGAATGGAACAGAGTAATGCTGATGTGCCTGAATATTTCCAGGGCGCTTCGACCAAAACAATGCTGTCCAGACAAGAATTGCTGACCAAAATGCAGATGGATACGTACATTGAAATCATTTATGGCAAAAAGCCGGCAGCTGAATTTGATTCATTTGTAGCGAAATGGAAATCGTCTGGTGGAGACAGCATTATAAAAGAGGTAAATGAATGGTATGACACGGTGAAGCAATAATAGATTTAGACGAACTGCCAAAATGCACTGGGAGCAATCCCAGTGCATTTTCCTTTTATAATGAGCGATACACTCGGGATGTTTTTTTTGGTCATTCGTTTCGTTAACGAGTGCGGAACTCCTGCGGTGTGCATCCATAATGCTTTTTGAATATTTTTATGAAATGCGGCGGAGCTAAAAAGCCAAGCGCCTTGCTGACATCTGCAATTTTGAGGTCTGTGTTCATTAACAGATAAGATGCTCTGTTCATGCGCAAACTGTACAAATAATCGCCAATCGTTTCTCCGGTGACCGTTTTGTACACCTTGGACAGATAAACGGGGTGCAGGCCGATATAGTCGGCAATGACCTGAAGAGAGATACCTTCTGCCAAATGCTCCTGAATGTATGTTCTCACTTTAGACGTAATTTGTTCGTGCGCATTCATCAGCTGATTGGAGGCCTGCTTGCGCCGTTGATTAATCATTTTCTCTGCCCAGCTATATATGCGTTGGCCGGATAACTGGCTTTTTTTCCGAAGCAAAAATTCGAACTCCTCCCCCAGCATTTCCTCAACCGTCGTGTCCTGAGATTTTAGTGAAATCGAGAATGTGGAGGAAAGGTAGAGTAGTACTGTAAACAATTGATCGTGTGACAGCTCTTTGTCAACTTCGTTTAAGAAAAGGATTCTGGAAATTTTGCTTATGGCCTCATCCCAATTACCTGATTCAAGCAAGTTAGAGAGCAAAGGTGGCTCATACAAATTAATGAGATTTTGCTGTTCATGGGAATCCGCATCCTTTTTGTCCAGCGTAATAAAATAGCTTTTGTTACTGCCTACATTCCGATTGATGGCTGACACAGAGGCTAAATACAAATCGGAGAGGTGGTCAGGGAAGCATTGCTCTTTACTCAGACAAATGGAGATGGCTCCTTTTAAAAATTTTTGAACATTGTTTTGCAGTCTGACCGCGTAGGAGTCGACTGAATCGAGTGCTTGCAGATCACTGTTCTTGATTAAGAATACCAGATATCCCTGCTCTGTAATGCAATGCCACAGCTTGAACGGATTCTGAAACACTTCTTCGGCTATATTGGTCACAGCATATTCGAGCAAGGATAATGACCGAAGATCATAACCGGAGAATTCCTCCTCCATCCGAATGACCATCATAATAAAGGGGTCAGTGGACGCAAAGGGAATCTCCAGCATGCTGAGACGCTCGGCCAGAATCTGATGGCTCATGGCTTTGTTCTGAAGAAGTTCCTTGAGAAGTTGATTGCGCAACAAGGGCATATTGGCATGCAGGGCATGCTGAATTTGCTGAAATGAACTGATGCGCTCCCATTCGTGCTCAATATTGGCGATAGCCTTTGTTACAGCTTGGATAAGTTCATCGGTATTTATTGGTTTCAGGAGATAATTAGCAGCCTGATACTGAATTGCTTTTTGGGCATATTCAAACTCATCGTGACCAGACAAAATAATGCATCTAATTTTACTGGAGAATCGTCGAATCTCCAAAATAAGTTCCAGCCCATCCATCTCAGGCATGCGAATATCGGTAATCATGATATCAACAGCATATTTGGAAGCGATATCGAGAGCCTCCGCAGCCGAGTAAGCTCTATGTACTTCCTGGATGCCATAATCTTCCCAGGGAATTGTCAGCGCGAGACTATCCACAACCGATTTCTCGTCATCCACTATTAATAAACCGTACATGCTAATTCCCCCTCTATAGACAAGCTGTTACAACACTTATTGTATTGTATGATGGCTGAACTATCATTTCAATGCATGCCTCCTTGGTTGACCTCAAATCTTAAGAAAACGATACAGAAGTTCAGATATACTTATGAGAATTAACGCTGCAAGTGGCCAGCGAGACATGAGAGATCTTTCTTTTATTCGGATTGCGTTATACCACATTAAGAAAGCGCTATTTCATGTCATTCAACCAGACAGTACTCTTAATAAGAGAACTAAACTCAAGCCGTATAATATTATGCGGGACCTTACATAGCCATATTGCATGTCAAGGATACCTGCCGATAGATGAAGGAGTGTCTGGATGATGAATCGTGATATCAAGCAAATTGTGAAACAGTTAACCTTAAACGAAAAAGCAACACTCTGCTCAGGTAGCAGCTTTTGGACCACACATGCTATAGAACGTTTGGATATTCCATCCATTATGATGACAGATGGTCCTCATGGATTACGCAAGCAAGCAGGTGATGCCGACCATTTGGGACTGAATGCCAGTGTACCCTCCACTTGTTTTCCCTCGGCAGTTGGGCTGGCCAGCTCCTGGAACCGGGATCTCGTGCAGCTTGTCGGGGAAACCATTGGTAGAGAGGCGCAGGCGGAGGAGGTCGCCATTCTGCTCGGCCCAGGGGCGAACATCAAGCGTTCCCCGTTGTGCGGGCGCAACTTCGAATATTTCTCAGAGGACCCTTACCTGACGGGTGAGCTGGCTGCAGCTCATATCTCAGGTGTGCAAAGCCAGGGTGTGGGTACCTCACTTAAGCATTTTGCAGTGAACAATCAGGAGCATCGCCGGATGACTACCGATGCGGTGGTCGATGAACGGACGTTAAGAGAAATCTATCTGACCGGTTTTGAGAAAGCGGTCAAGCAGGCGCAGCCATGGACAGTAATGTCTTCTTATAATAGAGTGAATGGAACGTATGCGTCGGAGAATGAATATTTGCTGAATACCATTTTGAAGGAAGAATGGGGACATGAGGGCTTTGTTGTGACAGACTGGTCCGCAGTGAATGAGATCGCAGCCAGCATCGCTGCGGGACTTGGACTGGAGATGCCTTCTTCCAACGGAGAAGGACCACGCAAAATTGTGGAAGCGGTGAATGGCGGCGAGTTGTCCGAAGAACAGCTTGACCAAGCTGTGGAGAGGTTGTTAGCTGTTATTTTCAAGGCGGCAGAGAACAAACGTCCAGAAGCAACCTTTGATTCTGAGCAACATCATCAGATTGCCAGAGAAGCAGCAAGAGAAACGATGGTGTTGTTGAAAAACGAGGACAATATTCTTCCGCTGAGCAAAAATAGCCGCATCGCCGTTATCGGAGAGCTGGCTGAGAAGGTTAGATATCAGGGCGGCGGCAGTTCGCATATCCATCCGACTCAACTGGATAGCGCTTATGAACAGATGGTTTTACTTGCTGAAGCGGATGCATCGGTGACTTATGCTTCGGGCTACAAGCTCGCTTCAGATGAAAGTGACCCGTTATTGATGAATGAAGCTGTCGAGGCGGCCAAAGCTGCGGAAGTCGCTGTGCTGTTCATTGGTCTGCCTGACCGCTATGAATCGGAAGGATATGACCGGTCTCACATGGACATCCCAGCTAACCAATCAGCGCTAATCAAAGCCGTTGCAGCAGAGCAGCCTAACCTTGTTGTTGTGTTAAGCAATGGATCACCGATTGTGATGCCATGGCTTGATGATGTGAAGGGAGTACTGGAGGCGTATCTGGGTGGTCAGGCAGCTGGAGGAGCGATAGCGGATCTGTTATTTGGAGAAGCGAATCCAAGCGGCAAGCTGGCGGAGACGTTCCCTCAATCTGTGCATCATAACCCTTCGGCTCTGTTCTTCCCCGGGGACGGAGATCGTGTGGAATACCGTGAAGGCATATATGTTGGTTATCGTTACTATGATCGTAAGGGCATTGAACCGTTGTTCCCGTTTGGTTATGGATTGAGCTATACGCAGTTTGAATATACTGGTCTGAGTCTGAACGATACACAGTTCAAGGATACGGATCGGGTTACGGTAACTGTTACAATTCGAAACATGGGCACTCGTTACGGTCAAGAGGTTGTGCAATTGTATGTGCGGGATCAGCAAACCGTAGTAAGTCGTCCGGACAAGGAACTGAAAGGTTTTGCTAAAATCGGACTGGAGCCGGGCGCTGAGGGCAGCGTTTCCTTCACACTGGATAAACGCAGCTTTGCTTATTATAATGTGGATTTGAAGGACTGGCATGTAGAGAGTGGCTCCTATGATATTTTGATTGGCTCATCCTCTCGTTCCATTCTCCTGCAACAGACGGTCAACGTGGAGTCCACAACAACCGGGCCAGTACCTACCTTTGACCGTAATACAACGCTGGGTGAGCTGCTCGCCAATCCAAAAACGATGGCTGTCATGAGCCAATTACAGGGCTTGGCTCCAGAAAAAGCGGAAGAGGCCCAATCCGATGCGGTTTCCTCCGAGATGATTCAGGCATCGATGAAATATATGCCGCTTCGTGCTTTGATCCCATTTACAGGAGGGGCTCTTACGGAGGAAACTCTTTCCCAGTTGCTTGCTGGATTAAATGCGGCTGTTCGTCAGTAAAACACTACACAACAGCTTTCACTATACAACATCGAAAAACGCTCATAAGTCATGACTTATGAGTGTTTTTCATTTAAGATATTATGGGATGTTAGCTCATGCACGAAAGGGCATGCACCAACGTACATACAAAAGGACAACCATCCGTAATATAATCATTGGAGAAGAGGTGATCTTATGAATGAGACGACGGAACGATCCAGCTTCTTGCAGATGAGTCGGGATGCCGAGGATGACCGAATCGCTTCATCCCGACTTCCCATTGCGTTATGGATTATACTGGTCACTATGGTTACGGTAGCGATGCAAACCTTGCTAGGACCGTTGCTGGTGCCCAGCCTGTTTTTTGTAGGCTTGATGGCGGCACATATTCAGTTATACTGGCGAGTGAGCAGGTTGATTCAGGTATCCAGGGTGTTATATCTGTTTCTTCAGGCCGGCTTGATTTTCGGGAGCGCTGCCTTGATGCCAGATGGTCTTCCCGTTGTACTCATTGGTTTGATTCCCGTATTGATTGGACAGACCGTAGCTATTTTATTTGAACCCAGAAAAGTTGTTTTTTTTGCGTTTGTACTCTATTTCCTTTTCTGTCTGGTTACGCTTTGGATTAAGGATGCTAAGGATCTTGCACTGTTTATCCCCTTGTTATTCCTGATGATTGTTGTGGTAATGGCCTATGCTATCCTGTACTACAGGCAGGTTAATGCCCGGGTGCGCACGCAAACGTTTTTGCGCGATCTGGAGCTGACCCATCAGAAAGTCGAGGAGCTTACACTCGCTAACGAGCGCCAACGTATGGCGAGAGATTTACATGATACACTCGCTCAGGGACAGGCAGGTCTCATTATGCAGCTTGAAGCCGTGGATGCATACCTCAGCCGGGGAAACATCCAGCGTGCTCACGAGATTGTTCTGACATCGATGGGACAAGCTCGGCAAACGTTGGGTGACGCAAGAAAAGCAATTGATGACTTGCGAACAAGGGCTACTCCAGTATTTGATTTCAACGAGGCAGTACAGGACCAATTACAACGCTTTCGAATCGCTACAGGCGTTCAAATCCAACTGGAGTTGCAGGTTCATTCGGCTCTGACCGGGTTTACGATGGAACATGTATTACATATTTTGAGTGAAACACTTATGAATGTGGCACGACATGCCCACGCCGATCAGGTTCATATATCCGTTATAGAAATTTCCGACTCACTCCAAATGGTGATTAAGGACAATGGCAGAGGATTCAATACAGCAACTATCGGAAAAAAGACCGGGCATTACGGGCTCATTGGTATTTACGAACGAGCCAGACTCATCGGAGGACAGATTCAGGTTGAAAGCAGCGATAAGGGTACATGTATAACCTTATCTATACCATTTGGAATAGAAGGGAGGATATAAAACAATGAGTCATAAAGTTCTGATTGTAGATGACCACTGGGTCGTACGTGAAGGCATCAAAATGATTTTGGGGACGGATGACAATTATGAAGTGATTGGCGAGGCTGCAGAGGGACACACGGCGCTGGAGCTGATGCAGGAACTTCAGCCTGATGTCATCCTGATGGACCTGAACATGCCTGGCGGCTTGAGCGGTCTGGATACGTTGAAACAGATGAACGTAAAACAAATCAACATTCCGGTTATTATATTGACAACCTACAATGAGGATGAACTGATGATCAACGGGCTTGGGCTGGGGGCCAAAGGGTATTTGCTCAAGGATACAAGTCGTGATCACTTATTCCGTACGCTGGAGTCGGCCCTTCGCGGTGAAACATTACTGCAACCTGAAATTTCGGCCAGGGTATTTGCCTTTCACCAGAAGCCAGCGGTGGTAAACAAGCACAAAGATACATTACTGACAGAAAAAGAACTTATAATTCTTCAGGCAGTCGCTCGCGGACTGCGAAGCAAGGAGATCGCATTTGATATGGGCATTGCAGAACGAACAGTAAAAGCTCAGCTGACTAATATCTATAATAAGCTGGGGGTAGACTCGCGCTCCGAAGCGGTTGCTGTATCCGTAGAGAGAGGCATTCTGCACCTGTAGTAAACAGAATAATAGATATATTTCAAAGGGCAGCCTTATACAGGCTGCCCTTTGGTTCTACCCGATTGTACATGAAGGGCATGCCCCTACGTACGATTTTTTTTGTTTTAGTTTCCACTATGATGATGTCATGAGGTTGTCCGAACAAGAGAACCTGAGTTTCAGATTAGAAGGGAGCTATCCATATACATGGCTAAATTTTTGTATCGATTAGGTGAATGGGCTGTAGCCAAGAAAAAAGGGGTAATCACAGGAGGGCTTGTCATCCTGCTACTGTTGGCAGCAATCGGCATGGGGTTGGGAACCTCATTTACCGGAGAGATGACGATTCCCGGAACAAAGTCCGAACAGGCAGCCGATGTATTGAAGCAGGAATTCCCGTCATCAGATGATGGTGGACAGGTTCGAATGGTATTTAAATCGGAGAAGGGCACGCTAGAATCCGATGCCACCCAAAAAGCAATTCTCGCAGCGCTGAAAGAGGTTACATCCGACTCCTCCGTAAAAGCCGTTATTAATCCCTATGATGGGGGAACGATCAGTGCAAACAAAGAGATTGGTTATGCGGATATTACATATACGCAGCCAGCCGCAGATGTAAGTGAGACGTCCAAAGAGCATATCCTTGATGTTGTCAATACACTACGTGGTAAGGGGGTTCAAACCGAACTTGCAGGAAGCGTAGCCTTTTCAGAGATTGAAATTGGCGGCGTGTCCGAGGTGATTGGTATCCTGATTGCATTTGTGATTCTGGCGTTCACCTTTACGTCTTTCCTTGCCGCAGGACTTCCCATTTTGACTGCGGTAGTTGGGCTTGGCATAGGACTCATGATTATCATCATCGGCTCCAATACGGTATCGATGGCTTCATTCTCCATTACGCTGGCTGTTATGCTTGCACTTGCGGTAGGGATCGATTACGCCTTGTTCATTATGTCCAGATATCGGCAGCAATTGGCCGCAGGTTATGATCGGACTACCGCTATTGCACAAGCTAATGCAACAGCAGGCAGTTCCGTTGTATTTGCAGGCTTAACCGTTATTATCGCCCTCGTAGGGCTGTCCGTTGTACAGATTCCATTCATTACCATGATGGGACTTGCTGCGGCAATTAGCGTACTGATCGCTGTATTGATCGCTATTATATTTACCCCGGCGCTGCTGGCAGCAGCAGGAAATCGCATCCATCCTGCTCGTGAGAACAAATGGCTGCGCAAGTGGTCTGGTCGCAAAAAATCTGCCGAAGCAGAAAATCGTTGGGGCAAAATGGTTACTCGCAAGCCATGGCTCACATCCATTCTGTGTATTGCGATTCTGGCGGTGTGTACCGTTCCATTCACACATATGCAGCTTGGCCTACCGGATAATGGTCTGAAATCCAAAGAAACGACAGAACGCCGAGGTTATGATCTGCTTTCTGAAGGTTTCGGCAAAGGATTTAACGGTCCGCTCATCGTTGTTGCCAAGGCTGCAAACAGTGAGGAGGCACAGGCAGAGATTACAAAGGCAACCACATTCATCAGCAAACTTCCGGATGTAGCCTCTGTAGCTCCGCAAATTCCAAGTCCTTCAGGTACTACGGCGATTATTACGGTGTTGCCCAAATCAGGACCAAATGATATTAAAACAACCGAACTCGTACAATCGATTCGTGATCAGGCAGAGCAGGTGCTTAAGGAACATGATGTCGAGATCATGGTTACAGGTGGAACTGCCGTTAATATCGATATTTCAGAGAAGCTGTCCGAGGCTTTACCAAAGTTCGCTTTGTTGATTGTCGGTCTTGCTTTTGTTCTGCTCATGCTTGTATTCCGTTCCATTCTCGTTCCAATCAAAGCTGTGGCCGGATTTTTGTTCACTCTGGGTGCATCGCTCGGCTTTATTGTCTGGGTCATACAGGATGGCTATCTGGGAAGTTTCTTCGGAATCCCTGAGCCAGGACCTGTACTAAGTTTCCTGCCAATTCTGGTTACAGGTATTCTGTTTGGTCTGGCGATGGACTATGAGGTGTTTCTTGTTAGCCGGATGCGTGAGGATTATACACATACCGGAGATGCTGTAAAATCGGTACGAAGTGGTATATCCCATAGCGGTCCTGTAGTAACGGCTGCTGGATTGATTATGATCGCAGTATTTGCCAGCTTCATCTTTGCAGAGGATACGATTATCAAATCGATGGGACTTGCGCTGGCGTTTGGTATCCTTGTTGATGCATTTATCGTAAGAATGACCCTTGTTCCAGCGCTGATGGTACTCATGGGTCGGAGTGCATGGTATTTGCCAAAATGGTTGGATCGTTTGTTGCCTGACATTGATATCGAGGGAGAGTCTGTGATGAAAGATGCTCAAGGACATCACTCATCCAATACCCCAGACAATGCCAACAAATGAACCAGTCCATCTTCTGATTCGCATCAGAAGATGGACTGGTTCATGCCGGAGTCAGATACAGAGGCAGCAGGGACAAAGTCGTGAACAAGCTGTTACATGACATGCTGAGTCAGATCCACCATATTGATCACGCGCAGGTCATTTTGCTCAGACACTAGAGGAGAAGAAGGCGGAGTGGGTCCGCAACTTCATTCAGGAACAAACCTCCATTTAACATGTCCACATCATCGAAGGAGGCTGTTCTATCTGCTCTCACAGCGGTCCTCATAGCATAGCTATCAGCTATATTTTAAAATCGGAGCCGCTGTTCAGGGCTTGAGATGATCCAAAAATATCGTCTTGAGGATGTGAAATTGTTCGGATTCGTCCACTTGCGTTTGGAAGGCTTCAATGCCATGGAGCATCGCGGTTTTTTTGGAGAAGTTTCCGAAGACATTAATCATCGTGTTAATCGTTTCAACCACGTTGGCGTCGTTACGAACAGATCCATCCTTTTTACCAAGCTCAGCCAGCTCAGAACAAAGCGTGATAATCTGTTGGTAGTTGGAATGATACATCTCAATATCCTCCAACGGGGACTTGGACATTGCAACATAACACTCGAAAGCTTCTATTAATTTGGAGCTTCGCTGACTTTCCGGCTGTTGGAAAAAAACAAGCGTATCGAAAAGGCGGCCAAGTTTGTCGTAGCAAGTGCCTTCACCTCTGATAATATCGGAGAATACCAACACCTCGGACTGAACAATATCTGAAGCTACGGCGACAATAAGCTGCTCTTTCCGTGGAAAGTAGCGGAAGATTGTTGCCACCCCCAGAATTGCCTCGTCCGCAATATCCTGCATGGTCGCTTGCTCGAAGCCTTTATTCAAAAAAGCTATTTTAGCTGCTTCAATTATAGCTGCTCGTCTTCTTGTTTTGAGGTCACTGCGCTCTTGTTGAAGCCGTTGACGGGGTTCTATTGTAAAAACCTCCTTGTTGGAATGAACTCAAACTATGCTATCAAACTAGACTCTTTTCTGTCAACGCAAGGTTTCGTTCTGCCGTTGTAATCGAAAAAGCAATCTGAACCCAAACAAAGCCTCTGCCGTCACTGGAAGTGATGATCAGAGGCTTTGTTCTATTATAAAGAGTCTTCTTCAAGCTTCGATGTACCGAGCGACCAGTTTAATCGGACACGGATACCCCCAAGATGGCTCTGTTCAAACTGGATACCCGAATGGGTAGCATCATGAATACGTAGACGCTCCGCAATGTTCCAAAGCGCGCATCCCATCGTGTCCACAGGCGGCTCGGCTATTCTTGCCTTAAGTGCGTTAATTTCATCCTCCGTCATGCCTTTTCCGTCATCATCCACCACAATACAAATCCCATGTTCCGTACGCTCAACGGAGACTTGGATGGAACCAGAATCCCGCTTGGCTTCTATGCCGTGGATAATACTGTTCTCTACCAATGGTTGAATGAGTAACTTGGGAATTGGAACAGACCTCAGCTCACTCGGAAGATCGATCTGATAGGAGAGACGGTCCATACGTAAGCTCTGTATCTCAAGGTAATTGCGGACAATTCCCAACTCTTTTTCCAAATGGGTCATCGGCTCATCAAGGCGCGTGGTGTACCTGAAATATTCGGCCAGGTTCTGGGTCATCGCAGTAACTGCTTCCTCATTGCCCAATCTTGTCATATTATTAATGAAAAAGAGACAATTATATAAAAAGTGAGGATTAATCTGGGCTTGTAGTTGTTTCAACACAGCCTCGCGAGCGACGATTTTTTCCTTATATACCTTTTCAATCAAATCCTCAATCTGTCCGGCCATATCGTTGAATTGACCATATAAATAATCAAATTCATTACCACTCTGTCGTTGAATCCGATAAGAAAAGTCGCCATGTTTCAAAAGACGAACACCTTTTAATAGAGCAAGTATGGGAATCTGTACCTTGCGAAAAAGAACAACGATAATCGTGACACCCGCCATAAACAGCATGACACAGGCAGAGTAAAACCAGAATTGGGTCATTCGTATAGGCTTCAAAGCTTTATCAAGTGGCATAAAATCAATTAAATACCAGCCGAGCTGGTGAGAGTAAACATAATTGACAATGTACTGGGCTCCGTTAACCGAAATGGTTTCTGTACCAGAGGATGGTTGTAGATGACCGATTAGCTCCTTCATGATAAGAGGGATAACCGGATTGGCCTCTTTGCGAGTGATCAATTGCTCGTTCGGGTAATAAAACAACGTCTCATTCTCGCCCTGATGCGAGTTCTCAACTATATCCTCCAGATTGCTGCGCGGGAACTCCAACCGAATAATGATCTGTGGACTGACCTTGTATTTATAATATTTGGCTGTAGCTGCATCATAGTTCCAACCTGATTTCAGTGAATTTACAGAGGGAATATTCATATTTAACTCTGAAGCAATGATCCATTGATTCAACAGAACCGAGTAGATCGATATTTTGTTATTCCATCCTTCGGAAAGACTTTGCAGATTGACTCTCGCAGCAACATTTTGAATCAACTGCACTTGCTCAAAGGAACTCATCACGTCAATAGATCGCAGTAGGGCAATAGAATTGTCTGTTTCCATTGAGATAGATAACATATTCAGCCGATTTATGCTCTGATCGAGTGAGTTAACAACAAACTGCACGCGATTGAGATTGTTTGTTTCAATATCCTTTTGAACGGTATCCAGACTGGATTGAACCGAGAAAGTATACATGACTAAGACGGCGACAAGCATAATCAGCGTGATGGTCACCATGTTGATAAAGGTCCTGTATTTCTTTTTCAACCCTTAACGCCTCCTGCCAACGATGTAAATTCATCTTATTGTAGGCTGGCATTAGATGAAATACAAGTGATTCGGAAAGTAATATAGATGAAGGTTAAGAATGAATTATCCCATGTTGAAAAAGCGTTATTTCGACTGTATAACTGGCACGATATGATGAAGTTGAATTAGATGAAGGAGCGCATTTCGCATGAACTGTAGCAAAATATACCTTTCTCTTTCTGTTGCTTGTTTGATTCTGTTTACCGCCGCTTGCAGTGGTAAAGCAAAGGAGCCTAAGCCTGTAAGAACAGGTGTGATCGTAACAACGGTCAAAATGAATGATCCAACCACAATCTACAAAAAAGGCGAAACTGCTGCGGATAATGTCCATATTCGTTGGGCCAGAGAAACGCTTGGCGTGGATATCCGGACCAAATGGAGTGCTCCTGTCGATGACTACGATATGAAGCTTCGATTAATGCTCTCTGCCGACAATACGTTACCTGATGTGTTCTCATCCAGCGTCATGGACACGATCAATGGATATATGATCTCAGGCAAACTGTTGGACGCTGGACAAGCCTTTGATCGATATGCTTCATCCACCTGGAAAGCGGCAATGGCTGAAGTGCCAGAGGCTTGGAAGCCCTTTGAGATTGAAGGGAAGCGGATGGCGATTCCGATCATTACGGAGCAAGCCTCGCAGTCCGTACTCTGGATTCGCAAGGATTGGCTAGATCATCTGAACCTGAAGGCTCCAAGCAAACTCGACGAACTGGAAACGATAATGAGAGCCTTTACCTATGACGATCCAGACGGTAATGGCTTACAGGATACCTACGGTATTGATTTTGCAATCAAGGACCAGTATCTTGCCTCGCCTATAGGAGACATATCCTGGGTATTTGGTGCGTATGGAGCGATCCCAAGTATATGGAGCAAGAATGCACAGGGCAATCTCGTGTACGGAAGTATCCAGCCTCAGATCAAAAACGCGCTGGCAAAACTGCAAGACTGGAAGAAAAAAGGTTATGTGGGCAATAACATAGCTCTGCAGGACTTCAATCAGGTCAATAAAAATATACTTGATGGCAAAGTTGGCATGGTAGCTGGTCCCCGCTGGTTTGGAGATTATCCGCTGCAACAACTTAATGAAAAGGATCCGAAGGCTGAGTTTGTACCTTATCCGATTCCTGCAGGAATGGACGGAACCACGGCTAGATTCAAAGGAAACTCATACAGCGGAGCTATAATGATCAGCGCTGACATTTCTGAAGAAGCCTTGCAGGCTTTTTTCAAGTATCAGAACTATCTGTTTGAGGCTACGGTGACTGATAATCCGTTTTATCTGAGTGCGTATCAGAATGGATATGATTATGTGCTGAACCCGGATGGTTCGGTGGATAGTGACAGCCGCGATATTCCCGGCGGGAAAGTGGTAACGTTCAAATATACCCTCATGGGACAATATGCGAGTTACCCTTCCCGATTCAGAGCAGCTCTTCTGAGAATGGGCAAGGGAGAAGAGCTCAGCTCGCATGATCGCGCCATCTTGTTCAGTATGGGAATTGACCCTAAGGATGAGAAGCAGTATCCCATTATGAAGGCCAACGTTGTAGAGGCCAGACAGCGACAGATTGATCAAGTCAATCTGTTTCAGGGGCCCCCGACAAAAACAATGCAAGCTCGAAATACTTATTTGCAAAAAATGGAACTAGATACCTTCAACTCCATTATTTATGGAGAGGAGCCGCTGGAGGTATTCGATGATTTCGTGAAAAAATGGCTGGATTCCGGTGGAAAGCAGATCACGAAAGAAGTGAAGGAATGGTACCAATCGGCACAGACTCAGCCTTAAAACAGGATATTTTAACGGTCTGAAAGGTAATCTACAGGGGGAGGTTTCATCGATGAACATTACTCATATGAAAACAAATCACATCATTAATCCGCTCGGTTTTGCGATAACCAAGCCAACTTTTTCGTATACTGTCACGGATACAACTGCGACTAAGCAGATCGCGGCACAGGTAGAAATTGCACGGGACGAATCCTTTGCAGAACTTGTATTTGATAGCGGAATAAAAGAGGATATTGATTCGCTCGCTTATTCGCCGGATCTGGAATTGGCTGCACGGACGCGTTACTTCTGGAGAGTTCGCGTATGGAATGAGTTTGGAGAAAAGGCGACCAGTAAAGCAGCTTGGTTTGAAACGGCGAAGCAGGATGAGCCATGGACAGCAAAGTGGATTACACCTGAGCTGGAACCGACGATTCATCCAGTCCTCCAAAAAACGTTCGAAGTCAAAGGTCCCATCGCCAAAGCACGGGCGTACATCTGTGGTTTGGGAGTATACGAATTGGAACTAAACGGAGTCAGGGCTGGGAATGAGTACTTGGCCCCTCATTATAATGCCTATCACAAATGGCTTCAGTATCAAACTTACGATATTACCGACCTGCTGCAAGAAGGGGCCAACGCGATAGATGTTCGTTTGGGGAATGGCTGGTATAAGGGACGGTTTGGTTTCGAAGGAGATACCACTGCCAATTTATATGGTGATCATTTTGCATTGCTGTCCGAGCTGGTGATTACTTATCCGGATGGAACAGAAGACGTTGTACCGTCAGATCTGTCTTGGCATGCCATCCGCTCGAATGTCTTGGACGGAAACATCTATGACGGAGAAATCTATGATGCCACATTGGAGGCGAACGAGACTTTCCCCGTTCGGGAAAGTGATCTGGGTTACGAGCGCCTGCAAGCAAGAAAAAGTCTTCCGGTCGTGATCAAGGAAACTTTAAAGCCGATCGAAATTTTGACCACGCCTGCGGGAGAAACGGTCATTGATATGGGTCAAAATATGGTAGGCTGGCTACAATTCCGTACTACGGCACCAAGCGGAACGCTCATCCATTTGCAATATGGCGAAGTGTTGCAGAAAGGAAATTTCTACCGGGAGAACCTTCGCTCGGCTAAGGCGGAGTACATCTATATAGCAAACGGAGAAGAAGCTATTGTGCGTCCGTATTTCACATTTTACGGTTTCCGATATGTTAAGGTTGAAGGTTGGGCAGGCGAACTGAATCTGAACGACTTCACAGGCTGTGTTGTTTACTCGGATATGGAACGTACCGGATATCTGGAAACCAGTCATGCTGGCGTGAATCGTTTGTTCGAGAATGCATTCTGGGGGCAAAAGGGAAACTTCCTAGATACCCCTACCGATTGTCCACAGCGCGATGAGCGCATGGGCTGGACAGGGGATGCACAGGTATTCTCCGGTACAGCAAATTACAATATGGATACGTATGCCTTTTTTAACAAGTATGGATATGATCTGTGGATGGAACAGGAGGATCGGGAAGGTATGGTTCCGATGGTCATTCCGGTTGGACGTGTGCAGGGCGGAGGGTCCAGCGCCTGGGGAGATGCGGCAACCATTATTCCGTGGAATACGTACCTGCATTCCGGAGACCCGTCCATTCTGGAGCAGCAGTTTGACAGCATGAAGGCATGGGTGGATTATATCAAGCGTTCGGATGACGAATCCGGCGGTACACGCTTGTGGAAGGTAGGTTTTCACTTTGGTGACTGGCTTGCGCTAGATGGAGATGATCCGAACTCACCGATGGGCGGGACCGACAATTTCTTCATCGCTTCAGCTTATTATGCATACTCAGCGGATATCGTAGCCAAAGCTGCCAAAGTGCTTGGAAACAATGATCTTGCCGCATCCTATGAGCAGTTGGCACAAGAGGTTAGAGTTGCAATTCTGAAGGAATACTTTACTGCGAATGGACGTCTGGCAGTAGATACACAGACCGCATACGCTGTAGCGTTGTATATGGATCTCGTTCCTGAGCAACACAAAGCTCGGATCGCAGAAGATATTCGCTTGCGTGTACGAAAAGATCAAAATCATCTGAGAACCGGCTTTGTAGGTACGCCTTATTTAAACCGAGTGTTATCAGCGCACGGCAGCAATGATATCGCCTATACACTTCTGCTCAATGATGATTATCCAAGCTGGCTGTACGCCGTCAATATGGGTGCAACAACAATTTGGGAGCGTTGGAACTCCATTTTGCCAGATGGTACAATTAGTGAAAATGGCATGAACTCGCTGAATCATTATGCCTACGGTGCCGTTGTTGAATGGATGTATCGTCATATGGCTGGAATCAATCCAGTAGAGAATCAGCCTGGCTTCCGCCATGCACTGCTGGCACCAATGCCTGATTTCAGAATCCAATGGACTAAAGGCCGCATTGACACCGCTGCAGGAACTTATCGCAGTGAATGGAGGTTTGATGAAGCAGGTAAGCTGTATTTAAGCTTTTCTATTCCATTTAATGCAACAGCAACGATCAAGCTGCCACGCGCCGTGGTTGATCAGGTGATGATGAACGGAATTACACTTTCAAATGCAGGTTTAACTGTCGTTCAGGGTGAAGATGAAGTCATCATCGAAGTAGTGAGTGGTACGTATGATTTCATTTATGTACCGTCCGTGCCATACAAACAAACGTTAAGCACCCGTACACCTCTGAATGTACTGCTTCGTAACGAACATAGCCGGAGTATGCTACAAGAGTTTTCACCGGTGCTGGCTTCGCTGGACCCGGGGACAATTGGCCCGATGGGGGAAGCAAGTTTGCGTGATCTATCCACCTATCCTTCGTTCAGCACGCCAGAGGAAGAACTTGACCAGCTCGATCTCAAGCTGGAGACCATACAACTTGTATAGAATAATTCATTGCTCGTAGATACCAAAACAGGGTGACGTTTTTTAAATGAAAATCTTTTCATACCGATGCACACAAGTTGATCTTGTGTGCATCTTTGATTAGTAGAAAATAACTATTTCATCAAAATTTGAAAGCGGATTAGTATAATGATAGAATTCATATTGTATTGATATCAACTCTATCATTTAGGAGGCGTTATGATGTTTACGAACGAGAGCAAAAACGATCCCAAGTCCAAGGTTGATTTTATGGATAGAGCTTTTATCCAAAATCCGTTTCCGGTATATGAAGAGTTACGCAGAGAAGATCCGGTACACCGTTTTCTTCTGCCAAGCGGCCACTTTGCCTGGTTAGTCTCTGGCTACGATGAGGCCTCTGCCATTTTGCAGGACAACAAGCGCTTTGTAACCAACTCTCCGTATCTGCCAGAAGCTGACGGCTCAGCTCCACCGCATCAGGAGATCATCTCTCGCAACTTGCTTAGTGTGACGCCGGAGGACCATCGCCGATTAAGAAGGTTGATCCAGAAGGCCTTTACACCACGTATGATCGAACGCCTCCGTGGTCGCATCCATGAAATTAGTGAAGATTTGCTTGATGGAGTACTCGCCACAGGTAAAAGAGAAATGAATCTGATCGAGGACTACGCCTTTCCTCTGCCAATCATTGTTATCTGCGAAATGTTAGGGGTTCCTCATGAAGATCAGGAGCAGTTCCGAGAATGGTCCAATACAATTATGGAAGGTTTCAATAACCCTGAAATGAGTGAACAGAGTGATCAAGTCATGCGTGCTTTTGTCGAATATTTACAGAGGCTCATTGCAGAACGGAGACAATCTCTTCAGGAGGACCTGATTAGTGACCTCATCAATGTTGAAGAGGAAGGGGACGTATTGTCCGAACAGGAATTGTATGCCCTTGTTTTTGTCCTGATCATTGCAGGACATGAAACCACTGTAAATCTGATTGGCAACGGTATACTGGCCTTGCTCGAAAATCCGGAGCAGAAGCGCTTGCTGCTGGAGAAGCCAGACATGATTGGACCGGCCATTGAAGAGATCTTGAGATATAACGGACCTGCTGAGGTGAGTAATATTCGCTGGGCTACCGAGGATGTCGAATTTGGGGGCAAGCATATCCGAAAGGGAGAAATGCTCTTTGTTTCCTTTTCCTCAGCCAACCGGGATGAGAATCAGTTCGCAGACCCGGATGCATTTGATATCACACGGAAGGTCAATAATCATATTGCCTTTGGGAAAGGTGTTCATTTTTGCCTTGGAGCCCCGCTCGCCAGACTTGAAGGAGAGATCGCCATAAACGCATTGCTTCGTAAAATGCCGAATATTCAATTCAAGGCACAGCCGGATTCACTGGAATGGCGTCCAGGCATGATTATTCGCGGACTTTACGATTTCCCCGTTTCCTTTTAATACCATTAAATCCAATATCACACTTTATACGACAGGATAGCCACACTTAACCGCGATTTCGCGGTTTTTTGCTTATAGAAGCAATGAACTTGAATTACGCTACACGATCTTTGCATCGCGTTATAGTCGATCGCCTCACATGAAATCTACAATAGAAGTATCCTTGTAGCTTTGCCAATTCACTGAGTTAAGGAGACTATATTTCTCATGAAAATACAATCGGTTAATCTAAACACGGAGAAACTCCACACCCTGATGCGATGGGAGGTGCCACTTTGCACGATTTTAAGTTATGGCGGAGATTTGTTGTCTTAGGAAGAGCAAAAGCAGCTTAACGATGCCCTACAGTCTATTCCGGTAAAAGTCTAAAGGCACATAGTATAAGCGAGATAAGCCCTTCAATCATTTTCGGAATCGTTCCAAATCTATTAAAACGACGAATTGCAAAAATCGACATATAATGATAGTATTTATATCTATATAATAGCAACACTATCAAATAAAAATTCGGAGGAAACAGCCATGACAACTTACAATGATAACATTAAAATTTCGGAACTATTGAATAATGAAGAAGCAACAGCATTGCTTACGAAACATCTGCCTGAATTCATTAACGAGCCATCATTCAAAATGGCTTCCCAATTTACACTGGATCAGCTCGCAGCCATTCCACAGGTCGAACTGCCGGAAGACATTTTGTCCGCCCTCAAAGCGGATCTTGCTAACGTAACCTTTGAATCCGCAGAGGCTCCTAAAGCGAGCAAAGCTGTGAACACCAAATCCGATTCGCTGGCAGGCAAAGTGATTACCATCACAGGTGCTGGCAGCGGTATTGGCCGAGCAAGTGCAGTGTTGATGGCAGCGAGAGGAGCGAAGCTTGTTCTGGTGGATTACAACGTAACAACAGGGGAAGAGACACTTGAGCTTGTGAAAGAGCAAGATGGCGAGGCCATTTTTGTTCAAGCCGATGTATCCAAGGAAGAGGATGTAGAAAACTATATTCAAAAAGCAGTTGAAACGTTTGGCAAAATCGATGTTGCTTTCAACAACGCGGGGATCATCCAGAAATTCCAGCCTTTTCATGAAACATCCCTGAACGATTTCTCCCGTATCATTGACGTCAACTTGAAGGGGATTTTCCTGGGGATGAAACATGCGCTTAATGTGATGGTTCAACAAGGCTACGGCCATGTGATTAATACCGCGTCAACCACGGCGCTTCGAGCTGAGCACAGTCTGGCCGCTTATACAGCGAGTAAACACGGTGTTGCTGGATTGACAAAAGCCGCAGCGATTGAGTACGTCAGAAAAGGCATTCGGGTAAATGCCATCTGCCCTGGGGGTGTAGCCACTACGCTGACCGCAGCTGTTCCCCAAATGTTGCAAGAAAGCGAGTATATGCCCGAAGAATTTCCAAATATGAGGATCGGGCGTTTTGCGGAGCCGGAGGAGCTTGCTGAACTCGTAGCATTCCTCGCATCGGACGGCTCCAGTTATATGACAGGCTCCATCATAGTAGCAGACGGTGGATTGACACTTTAAGGATTAGCAGCAAGTCTTTCGTTCATGTTTCTAGCGATTTTAAAGCAGATTCCTGATCTATTCGTTCCATTTTATTCATAAGAATCGTGCATTAAACATAACGACAAAAAACTGATTCAGCATACCTGAATCAGTTTTTTTGTCGTTCAAACAGCAGGAATACCATCTGTTTGGATTGCGTTATTTGATCTTAACAATGCGCTATATCTGTTATATGTGCCAGGACATAAAATGAAAGTATAGAAGAAGAGAATTTCAACATGAAGAGTAACGGAGGCGAGTGTTATGGGAGTTGCAGTGAATGAGCAGCATATTAAAGTAGATAATACGCCGACTCAGCCACCCCGGGAGATACCAACGAAGAGATTAATTGGTGATTCAATGGGACAGTTCGGGTTAAACATTTCAAGTGGATTGTTGGGTTTGATCACGTATTATTATACGGATGTCGTTGGCGTTTCTGCCGCTGTAGTCGGTACAGTAATGCTACTAACCAAAGTTTTGGATGCGTTTGCAGACATCGGGATGGGTGTACTTGTGGATCGGACCAAAACCAAGTATGGGCAGGCCCGGCCTTGGTTGTTATGGATGACCATTCCCATGTTCATCTCATTATTCTTAATGTTTTCCGTGCCGGATATAAGTTCCACAGGCAAAATAATATATGCGATTATTACAAATCTGGTGTTCTACATTTTGGTGTTTACTCCAACCTCGATTCCTTATACCAGCTTGATGGCGTTAACGACCCGTAACAGTTACGAGCGTTCCTTAATGGGTATTATCCGTTCAAGTAGCGGGTATCTGGCAGGTATGGTTGTAGCGGTTGCATTTGTTCCAGTCGTTACAGCCATGGGGAATAGCAGAAGTGACTGGACGTTGCTCGCAGCCATTTTTGCTGGTGTTGCAGCAATCGGGATTTTCATTTCATTCCTGTCCAATAAGGAAAAGTACAACAATGTTCAATTGGATGAGCTTGGCATGTTTCAGGATAAAACGCCGATTCGTGAAGGACTGAAATTGCTTTTTGCCAATAAATACTGGGTGTACATGTTCTTCGTAATGACTCTAGCCAACATTTTGTTTGCTCTGGGTGTAGCAGCAGGAAGTTATTATGCCAAGTACATTTGGGGCAATGTCAGCCTGATCGGCATCATGGGCGCTATTGGTTTGATTCCCGTTATTATCGGATTTTCCTTATCCGGACCTTTCATTAAACGTTACGGCAAGCGTGCCACGGCCCTTGGCGGTATTATTGTCGGACTCCTCGGAGCAGTCGTTCGGTTAGTCGCTCCAGAGAGTATTACATTGGGTCTGATCTGTTCCATCTTCCAAACGCTTGGTACGATTCCACTCATGGCAGTAGGTGGAGCACTGGTTACAGACACGATTGAATACGGTGAATGGAAATTTAACAAAAGACTCGTTGGTTTGACGAATAGTGTCATCGGTTTCGGTTCAAAAGTAGGCACAGCCATTGGTACAGCTATGATTGGATGGTTCCTCGCACTGGGAGGATATGTTGAACAAGCCACAACCCAAGGAGAAGGAGCCAAGCAGGCCATCATTGCGTTGAATATATATGTCCCGATTATTGTATTCATTCTTCTTGCAGTATTCCTTTATAAAAACAAGCTGGACAAGGAATATCCAACCATTATTAGAGAGCTTGAAGATAGAAGAAAGGCATAATAACCTAAAGTTGCCCTTACACACAGCCAATCACTTGTGTGTAAGGGCATTTTTATGTTGATACAATTAGTTCAAAGAAGCTTGGGTGTTAAGATGGCCGGCAGGTTTTGAAGAGTCTGTGTACCCGGGTAGAGCTGGCTTGCCGCTTCAAATTTGATTTTTGCAGTAATATTGGAAAAGTGATTCGTAAAGCCTCTAAGCACCAGTTGGCCCTCTAGCCTGGCCAATGGAGCACCCAGACAAAAGTGGGGTCCTTTGCCGAAGGCGAGATGACGATTGCTGTTAGGACGGTAGATATCAAAGCGGGAAGGTTCGGGAAAATGTCTAGGGTCATTGTTGGCTGCACCCAGCCAGGTTAACACAACGTCTCCTTTTTTCATAGGCACGCCCAGGATGTCTGTATCCTCTACTACCACACGATCAAGTGTCGTTGGAAAACGATACCTTAACGATTCTTCAACGGTATTTTCTATCAGCTCTGGATCTGCGGCAATATCCTGATAGATTCCGGGTTGATCATACATAAAACTGTAGAACAGGCTGTTTATCATGTTGGTCGTAGTTTCGTTCCCAGCAGCAAGCAGACCCAAGCTAAAGGTAACAACCTCTTCATCGGTCAGTTGATCCCCATCCAGCTCGGCAAGTGTGAGATCGGAAATAATGTCCTCGACAGGATGCTTTCTCTTCTGCTGAACAATGGGAAGCAAAAATTCGTTAAATTCTTGCATAGCCGCATACTTCGCATTCATCTGCTCCTGCTTGTTACCTGTGGCATTGGGGAAAAATAACATGTCAGACCAGGCTTTGATCTGTGCCCGGTGTTGCCTCTCTACCCCAAGAAGATCGGCAATGACAGTAACAGGAAGTGGAACCCCTAGGTCTCGAACGATGTCCACATCATCTTTTGCCTTCATCTCAAGCATTAACTCATCAACGATAGCCGCGATTTGAGGCTCCCAGGTTTTTAACTGACGTGGGGTGAAGGCGCTAGAGACTAACTTTCTAATATCACGTTGAACAGGGGGATCTACAGAATTGATGTCCACTCGGGTAACTACCGGTGGAACCGGGGATACACTCCGTTTACGTACACTGGAGAACCGTTTCCAGTCTGTTAGAACGGAATTGACATCATCATAACGATACAGATTCCATACCTGCTGCTCCTCGTCAAAATAAATGGGGTGATTCTCCAGCATGTCCTCATAATAAGCATATGGATTCCAAAGTTCTTCAGGTGTCTCTAAATTAGATACCTGATGAATAACGATCGATCTGTTATCAGTCCGCATGTCTCCTCGCCATCCTTTAATGTAGATTAGAAATCATTAAATAATGATAGTCATTCTATCATTATTTAATTTAAAGGTACCATATATCATACTTATTTAGCAATTAAATGAAATAATTTAATAAATATCAATTCTTTAGAGCTATTCACAGGGTCGCAGATGGGGAAACATTTTCATATCAAAATGCAGAAAAATGTCGAATAAAGTGATCGCTAACTAATTTATTGTGTGATATTATGATCCAGTAAACGTTTACATCAATAACGAATTGCATATTAGCAGTGTTTGGCTGTTACTGCTAAAGCAGGCATGACCAAAATGATGCTTCTGATCAAAGATGAACAGGGGCAAGAGATGATTGTCATGGGAAAAGGGTTGGCATTCAAAGGCAAAATCGTCTAAAGATTTTATATTTCAACACATGGTGAAGGAGCAGCCGCTTGAATACAAATGCGCGGAGATAATCAAAACGTATGTGCAAAACATGCTGGATATCTCTATATCAAACGAGGAATTAATATATTTGATGATTCACATTGCTCGAATTGTGCAAGAGGAGCAATGTGATGATGGACGATCATAAATTAAGGTGAGATTGCCTCATAAATGGAGATTGCAAAAATATCTCCCCATTGAAGTCGCTGTTTTAGCGGCTTTTTTTATTTTATCGGTACAATGTCTTTGAATTTGTGAACACTCATTCTTTGAAATAGAGCGTAATTCCTCTTGTATATAGGTTCTCGATTAGTTTGAATAATTCTTCTGACGATAAATCCTTATGACGCTGGAGCCAAAGACGAAATAAAGAAAGGGCAGTTGTCAAGTAAAATTCAATAAAGTACGGCGTTAAAAGATCGTTTTGCGGAACGTTTAGTGCTAATTGATCCGAAGTAATTTCCTTTTTTATGCGTTTTAAAAAATGGGCACTTCCGTAATCGCCCAAAAGGGCATTAAGAAGCAAGAAATGTTCTCTTTTGTCCAGACAATGAAGTGTCTCTTGAACCGTATGGATCGACAACTCTTTATTAGCCAATTCATTTTTCATATCATTTATTAAGTCATTTTCAACAGAATCTAACAACTCGTATATGTCAGTAAAATATTGATAAAAGGTGCTGCGGTTATACCCTGCCTTGTTCGCCATTTCCTGAATTGAAATTTTTTCAATCGGCTTTTGGCTGTATAACTCACAAAAAACTTCAACAAACTTTTGTCTGGTTTTCTCCGTTATTTCGGGTTGCTTTTTCATATTTCCTCCTACTAGCGAATAATAAGATCATCCGACAAATCATAAAAAACTGATGGTTGATCAAGGAATATTGAAAATTTATAATCACATCATACAACAAGTTGTCTGATCCTCAAAAAGAAATGTTAATAGGTAGGGGTGGACTTAATGTCAGCAAAACAAGATAGGATTTTAATTTTTGGTGCAGGTGTCATCGGGAGCATATACGCAATAAAACTTATGGAAGCAGGGTTCGACGTTACCTTGTATGCACATTCAAATAGATTTACATCATTAAAAGAACATGGCCTGCAATATGAAGAAAAAGATAAAGTTAGATCAATACAAGTGAAGGTCATTGATACGATAGAAAATAACGACATATACGATTTTATTTTCGTCACCGTTCGTTATGATCGGTCCGAATCCGCGCTGTTGACGCTAAAAGATAATCAAAGCCCAAATATAGTTACGATGACTAGTAATTCAATTGGATTTTCTTCATGGCTGGATATCGTAGGGGATAGACTTGTACCCGCTTTTCCTGGCTTCGGCGGACAGATCAAAGATGGCGTATTGCATGCTCGAATTTTACCAAAGTTTTTAGTGCCAACTGTATTTGGAGAAATCAATGGGGTAGTGACAGAGCGCATAGAAAACCTCACCAAATTATTTATATCAGCAAAGCTTCCCTACGTTATTAAACAAGATATGCAATCGTATCTCATTACCCATTCCGTAACAGACATTGCCATGTTAAGCTTTTTGCATTCTGAGAATAGGATAGACAAAAAAACAGCTAGAACCGGAAAGACGGCGCGCAAAATAACAATCACTTTAAAAGCGTATCTCAGGGCTATACAAAAAGCCGGCGTTTCCATTGATCCACCGATGGTTAAAATGGCGCTTATTTTTCCAAATTTATTAATGGATCTTTTATTTATGATATGGCTGCGAACGAAAATGGTTAGGGATATGATGTTGCCGGATTATGCGAATAGTGCTACCAATGAGATTGTGCAATTGAGTCATGATCTAATGAAATTTTTAAGTGAGAATGATATCCAAGCGGAAAAGAGTTAACGAAAGTACATCTGACCATCACACTCGGCATTGAGCTCAAACATTTTACGAGTTTAGGATATCTGTTCAGTGCTGCGCCTCCTCTTATAGGCAAATATGCTCAAACAACTTTAGAGTAAGATAATAAAATGAGAGGAAGCATATAGAGATGCTTTCTTCGTAGAATGATCTTAATCTAAAAAGGTTAGTATGTATCCTCCTTTCTGAGAAGAAGGGGGGATTTTATTGGATTCCAAAAGAAGATCTGGGGGTGAAACAAGTGCTGGAATTAGAGTTTACAACTATTGAAACGTGGGATGAAGCATTATGGGCGCGAATGGAGCGGATCTATCATGAGGCTTTTCCAAGCGGCGCCAAAACAAAAACAATTCTTCGCAGTATGCTGGATCGGCGCATTGGTTATTTACACACGGGCGTGCATCATGGAGAAGTGGTTGCCATGGCTGTTACTGGACTGGTGGGGAAGGGTGCGGAACGCATCCTGATTATCGATTACCTTGCGATTGAACAGAAGCTGCGCGGGTCGGGTATAGGAACCTGGATGCTGAAGCAACTCAGAACTTGGGCTTTAAGGGAACACGGGATCAAAGGGATAATCATCGAGGCGGAGTCCGGGACAACAGGGGATCATCAGAAACGCATTCAGTTTTGGCAACATAACGGGTTTGTTCTAACCTCCTATGTTCATCAATATCGAATGGTACCTGAACCGTATCAGGCAATGATGTTGCCACTGGATGGAAGCACACAGGTGTCTGATGAGGGTGAGGAACTTTTTCGTTTTATCACAGATTTTCATAAGGTTGCTTACCGGAAAAGTTAGTCTCTCCGCAAAAAACTTTTACAATCATTGTCAATACGCTATAATACAATCACCAGGTGGATTACACACAAAAAAGTGAAATATTGTAATTCACCTATGAAGCTGAATCATAACTCATATCGGTTTACGAACAATATTATGAAATATTGGAGGTCTATTTATGGTCAAGAAGAAAATTTCCAAGGCTCTCAGCGCAACTTTAATCGTATCTATGCTGGCTTCCGGCGTGATCGTCGCTATCCAAGGCAGTACCACGACAGAGGTGGCAAAGACAGCAGGGGATAAAAAGGTTGAAGTGATCAAAGGTATTCAAAACAACTGATGCGATTGTCAAAATGAATCATGAATATCAAAAGAATCTAAAAACGATAGAAACTAAAGAGAATAATAGTTAAATTATTAAACTCCCGGGAATTCCCTTCTGGGAGTTTTCTTGTTTCTCAACATAATGGAGGCCGTCTGGAATGTGCTCAACCCTCTGAGAGATGCGTATTTTTAATATGATTGGTAGTCGAAAATAGCAGCTGTTCAAGAAGAACCCGGTGAGAATTTTTATGGCATACATTAATCGATTAAGGGTCGAGAAGGCGAAATAGCCGAACCTTTTATAAGGTATTACGTAAAAATACGGGACAGAGACCGGGAGAGTATATGGGCATTGTAGAGGGGACGTAAGGGGAACTCTGAAGCTGAAGTTCACTTGATTCAGAATACCAAATGATAACTTTTTATTATAATTATTGGGAATTTTCTATATGTAATCGCTATCGTAATAACTATAATTTATTTATCTGGATGTTAATCCGTTCAGAAATACTTAGACCCAATCAAGAGGAGGAATTGTATGAAACGGTTACGTCAATGGAATATAACAGCCTTGGTTCTTGTGCTCGTACTCGGCATGCTTCCATTTTCGAATGTCTCACATGCAGCCCAAGCAGTTACGGAAGTGGAGCAAAGTCATTTGAGCACAAACTTTGAAGACGGTACACTTCAGGGATGGACTCCACGTGTCGGTAGCGAAAGCCTGACAGTGATACAGCAGGAGGCACACGAAGGTCAGTCCAGTATGCTGGTTGCCAACCGTGAGCGTTCCTACCATGGACCGATGTTATCCATGAAAGATCTGCTTGAGCGTAACCAAGAGTACGAAATTACAGCATATGTAAGACTTACCCAGGAGCCCACCACGAATCAAACGCTACAGCTCACCACATATAAAAAAACAACTGCTGAAAGCTGGAACCCGATCGGCAGCGTGAAGATTGCCAAAGCAGATTGGAATACATGGCACAAGATCACCGGAAAATTTCAGTATAGCGATGATCCCACTGAATTGAATTTGTTCATCGAGACACCCTACATCTCTGAAGATAGCGTAGATACGTTATCGTTTTATGTGGATGATGTATCATTTACTCTGGCAGAGCAACTGGAGATTGAAGAAGGTATTCTGTCTCTGAATGACCTGTATCAAGATGATTTCCCCATTGGTGCGGCAGTGTATCGCTGGCAGTTGGAAGGCGCATATGGACAACTGCTCACCAAACACTTTAACAGCTTGACCGCAACCTATGAGATGAAACCAAAGTACATTTCTCCTTCCGAAGGTGTTTATGAGTTCGAGGCAGCCGATCAATATGTTCAGTTCGCCGAGAAGCATGGTATGGGTGTACGCGGACATGCGCTGTTGTGGCATATTGATGCAGCAGAGTGGATGCTCAAGGATCCTCAGGGTAACCCGGCCAGTCGAGAATTACTGCTTGCCCGGATTCAGGATTACGTTGAAACCGTCATGACCCGATACAAAGGTAAGATCTATGCATGGGATGTGGTAAACGAGGCGATTGCGGATAGCAATGGTGATGCCAACGGTTTACGTAAAAGTCCCTTTTATGAACTAATCGGTCCGGATTACATTGAGAAAACTTATGAATTCGCTCGTGCAGCCGATCCGGATGCCAAATTATACTACAACGAATACTTCACGGAAGTCCCTGAGAAAAGAGAGCATATGTATAAGTTGGTCAAACGACTGAAAGAGAAGGGACTCATCGATGGTGTGGGTTTGCAATCCCACTATAACCTGGAATCCCCGCCCATCGAGGAAATTGAAAAAACAATCAACATGTTCGTCGAACTTGGATTGGATATTCAGATCACGGAACTGGACGTGGATAGCGGAATTCCATTTGGTGAAGAGATGTCGGATGAAGTTGCGGTAAAGCAGGCGTATCGATATAAGGAATTGTTGGATTTGTATCAAAAACACAAAGATCACATTTCTTCAGTTACCTTATGGGGACTGCAAGATGAGAAGTCTTACAACAACCAGGCTATGCTGTTTGATTCAGCCCTGAAGGCCAAAAAAGCATACTGGGGACTCGTGGATCAATCGAGCTTGCCTGTTTTGACACAGAGAGCCGTCTCACTTTCGGGTAAACCGGATATCAAAAAACAGTCACAAGGTCTGCTCTGGAACAAAGCGGTATCTACTCCACTGAAGGGCGACTCTTCGGGATCAGCCAGTTTCCGCACTTTATGGGATCAAAGTAACCTGTATATCCTTGTGGATGTTCAGGATACGAAAGCAGATGTGAATGACAAAGTAGAACTCTTTGTTGATCTCAACAATGGCAAGACCACCTCATATGAAGCAGATGACCGACACGTAATCATTAAGCGGTCGGGCAAAGCTGAGGGCGCGGAACAGCGTTCGTATCATGTACGTGAGACAAAAACCGGATATTCGGTTGAATTGTCCATTCCATGGGGTGGTATACAAGTCGGATCAGAATATGAAGCCGGTTTGGATATCCGTGTGACTGATGGCGCTGCAAGTGGGACACAACTTTATAATCCACTGTACTGGAATGATCGAACACAATCTCAGGAACAAGATACAAGCAAATACGGCGTGATTCAACTTGCCTCTATGCCCAAATCTGCACAAGCTGTGCAAGGGGTTGTTCAGATTGATGGGAATAAAGACGCTTTATGGAATAAGGCTGTACCCTTTGAAGTAAAACGGTTGAATCAGAGCGAAGGTGCAGAGGCAGTGGCTCGCGCAATGTGGTCAGGTGAATATCTATATCTGCTGATCGACGTCACTGATCCAAACATTAACACAGATAGCATCAACCCATGGGATCAGGATTCGGTTGAGATTTTCCTGGATGAGAATCACCGGCGTACACCGTATTTTCAATATGATGATGCCCAGTTCAGAATCAGTGCAGACAATGTGGCAACCTTTGCAGGCAGTGCCTCACCCGGGCGCCTTGTAAGTGCTGTGAAGAAAACGAATAAAGGATACCTCATAGAAGCCAGAATCCAGTTAAATTCACTGACGCCAAAGGTTGGAAATGTTCTCGGTTTCGAGCTTCAAATTAACGACAACCAGGGCGGAGGCAAGCAGAACGTAGCCAAGTGGAATGATACGACCAATGAAAGTTGGAGAAACACTTCCCAGTACGGAATACTCACTTTTGTCGAAAAAAACAAACTCGGTCATTAAACCATTTGCAGTAGTAGCAAGAATGAAAACCATCATAACAATGGATAAAACTCAACCAGGGTTATGATGGTTTTCATCGTTTACATACGTCACCGAAGTTGTGGAGGGGCGATAAATCTGCATTGACAATATTTAACAGCCATTGATATACTAAATGAACGTTATTTTTTCTTTTATGTGGATAAGAAAGTAATCAACTACATACAACCGTTTGCGAGGGAGCCTTAACTGGCTGAGAGGGTGTTAAACCGACCTTACCTGATTTGGATCATGCCAACGTAGGGATGCAACGATGAAACGCTGTACTTGGGTAGCTCATGCGAACCCCCTTGTTTTAGTGTATTTATCTGCGAAACATCCTATGGATGTTTCGTTTTTTTGTTTTTGAATACATACATTATGAATTGGAGGAACACCTGTTGACTATTTCAGAGCGGTTATATCAGGCAGCACAGCCTGTGTGGAAGGAATGTCTTGAGCATCCCTTTGTTAAAGGGATCGGAGATGGTTCCTTACCGGTCGAACAATTTCGTTATTATTTGCTGCAAGACTACTTATACCTGTTCGATTATGCCCGTGTATTTGCACTAGGTATCGTCAAGTCAAACGACCCCAAATTGATGCAGTTTTTTAGTAAAAACGTAGATAACATCCTGAATGGTGAAATGAAAATTCATCGTTCTTATATGGAACGATTAGGAATTACAGAGGATCATGTTTTTCAGGTGAAACCTGCACTGAAAAATGCAGCCTATACTAACTATATGCTCTCTGTTTCCCATGCGGGCGGCATAGCAGAAGTTCTGGTATCCATTCTGGCCTGCTCATGGAGCTATGCAGAGATCGGTCAAGTTCTTTCCCAAAAGCCAGGTGCAGTTGATCATCCTTTTTATGGAGAGTGGATCACAGGATATGCTTCCTCTGAATACAACAGCATCAATCAATCCCTTGTGACGTTAACGGATAAGCTATTAGAAGGCTGTAGCGAAGAAACGTACCACCGGATGAAAGATATTTTCGTGATGTGCAGTCGCTTCGAGCTTGATTTTTGGGAGATGTCTTGGAGGCTAGAGCCTTAAGTTCACTGGTAGTTCATTCAATTAGAGAGTACCATATGACGCCACTCATTCAGATTCATTTAAGAATTGCCATCTATGATGATTACATTTCAAAAGATACAACAACAATCATGAGGTGATGGCAATGAGTATATACAAATGGCCCAAATATATCGGTGTAGCGGTGTTATGTACTGCAATGCTGACAGCATGCAGCTCGACTAATCAAGGCAATGGAGAGTCGGACAACAATTCGACTGAGAAGGAACAAACGAATACGGATAATCAGAGCAAAACGGAGAATACTGCGCAGACAGTAGGGTATGCAGATCAAATCAACAAAACTGAGGTTATGTCTATTTCGATTGATGTGGATGAAGCGGCATGGAAAGAAATGCTGGATAATGCAAATGAGGAGCAGTACATCTCATCTAATATTACGATTAACGGAACAACGATTGAAAACGTCGGAATTCGTCCAAAGGGTAACTCCAGCCTTCGGCAAGTCGCTAGCGATGATACAACGGATCGATATAGTTTCAAAATCAAGTTTGATGAATACGTTAAGGATCAAACTTGGATGGGGTTGGACAAGCTCGTTGTGAACAACATGATTAGCGACAATAGTTATATGAAGGAATACTTGAGTTATGACATCATGAGTTATATTGGCGTAGAGGCACCTTTATTCGCATTCTCCAATATTAGTGTAAATGGAGAGACTTGGGGTTTGTACCTGGCTGTTGAAGACATTGACAGCGGATATCTCGCCCGAGCCAAGAATGATGAGGGTGAACTTTACAAACCGAACAATGATGACAACATGGGGGCAGGAGGAATGGGAGGGCCCGATGGCAATCCTTTTGCACAAGGGTATGGAAATATGCAGCCTCCTACTGAAGATATAGCGCCACCGGATGGTGCAAGTCCGCCGAATATGAACAGCGGGACAGAAGAAGATGGTGCCGATACATTACCAGAAGCAGGTATGAAGGGTAACCGTGGTCCAGGTGGTATGGACGGAAGCGGCAATGGTGTTTCATTGGTGTATACCGATGACAAATCATCCAGTTACTCCGCCATCTTCGACAATGCTGAGACCAAAACAACAGAGGAAGATTATCAGCGTGTCATTGAATCGCTCAAAAACTTGAGCACAGGTACCGAACTGGAGAAATATGTGGATGTGGACGAAGTTCTGAGATATTTTGCGGCCCACACGGTCGTTGTCAATATGGACAGTTACACGTCCAACATGGGACATAACTATTATCTGTATGAGAACGATGGACAGATCAGCATGTTGCCTTGGGACTACAACATGGCCTTCGGTGGATTTCAAGCTGGTTCTGCCTCCGATGTCGTGAATCTGGCGATTGATACGCCGGTATCAGGGGTCAGTCTGGACGAACGTCCAATTTTAGGAAAGCTCCTTGAGGTGCCGGAGTATAAGGCCAAGTATCATGAATATTTGCAGGAGATCGTAGATGGATACTTCGCAGACGGAAAATTTGAAGAAAAAGTGCAAAGCCTGAATAACATGATCTCCGAATATGTGAAGCAAGACCCTACAGCGTTTATTACGTATGATAAGTACGAGGACGCTGTTGCAGAATTAACCAAACTCGGCTCGCTGCGTGCAGAAAGTATACAAGGGCAACTGGACGGAGATATTCCTTCCACGACCGAGAAACAAAAAGAGGATTCGGATTCACTGATTGATGCTTCTTCGGTTGACCTGTCCAAACTGGGTGAAAATAATGCTCGAGGAGGCATGGGAGGTCGCGGTCGTGGAGCTGCAGAGGGTAATCAGTCTAAGGATGGAAAATAAGTGACTTCCGTAAAGCGAAAAGATAATTCTTATGGGCGCATCGGAATGAACTTCAAAACAAAACAAACGAAGGAAAAGGAACGCTTGTATAAGCTTGTTTGTTTCGTGATGTTGCTGAAAAAAAGGCGGAGTATATCCGTCTTTTTTTCATTGTTGAATTTTTTAATACAGGAACATTTTGTTCTCAGAAGTCTCTGCTTAAATCAAAAACGGTGTCAGGACGGAATGTTCATTGCCGTTTGAATGTTTTTCAGGTCGAGCTGAATTTGCTCTGGAATATGGTAGGGATGGTATAAGCCATGCTGTACCATGTAATTTGATATCTTTTCATGAGAGTCAATGGCTTCATCGAGCTGTTTCATCAAAATTTGCTTGATTTCGGGAGTGGCACATTCGGTCACAGCCATGGCGTAATTTCTGACTCCGCTCTTGGCGTTTATCAACAGATCCATTGCGATCACGTCATCCGTTAGCGTATGAAGGCCTGCCATATGTTCTAATATTGGGTTCATTTGGTTATCTCCTATACAGTCGCTTTAGTCAGCACTCCACCGAGCTCCTGAAGCTGCTGTTGTGATAATGTCGCATCTTGTTGCAAAATTTGCTTGAGCTCCGGGTCGGTTACCAAAGCTTGCATGGTCTTGGATTTAGTCATGCAAACCGTCTTGAACGCAGCAATTTCATGTACCTCGAGCACCTCATGCAATGCGTATTTGGAATTCATTCGAATTGTCCTCCCATGTATCTATCCATATTTAAGGCTTTAAAATAACTTTAATACAATTGTCCGTTTTGGTATCAAACACTTCATAGCCACGCTTGGCATCACTGAGCGGAATTACGTGTGTAACAATGTCGCCAGGGTCCACTTTGCCAGACGTAACCAACTCGTACATATATGGCATGTAGTGAATGACCGGAGCTTGTCCGGAACGGATATTCACGTTTCGCTGCATGATGTCACCGAGCGGGAAGCCGTTATAACGTCCGCCGTATACCCCAGTGACCTGGATGGTGCCGCCTTTGCGGACAGCCTGAGATGCAATGATAAATGCACTCATGGTACCACCTTGCAGTTTCAAACCGCTTGCCAAATATTCAAGATCGCTCATCTTGCCGTCCATTCCTACTGCATCAATCACGACATCGGCGCCGCCTTTGGTCATTTCCTTGAGCGTGTTCCCAATATTCTTATCCTGTTCGAAGTTTACGGCTTCTACATGGTTCGTTCGCTTCGCATGCTGCAAGCGGTAATCCACATAGTCGACGGCTATGACCCGCTTAGCTCCTTTCAGCCAGCAGAATTTCTGGGCCAAAAGTCCGACCGGACCGCAGCCGAGCACAATGACCGTATCTCCATTTTTTACGCCGGCGTTATCTACGCTCCAGAATGCCGTGGTCATGGCATCGGCGATCAGGCTTAGCTTTTCGTCAGGTTGTTCGCAGTTTTCAGGAATCTTAAAGTGAGTAAAATTAGCAAACGGAACCCGTAAATACTCGGCTTGCCCGCCAGGATATCCGCCAGTCGTTCCGGAGTAGCCGAAATATGCGCCCATATCCCCGTGTTCGTTGGAATTGTCACATTGGCTTTCCAGCTGATTTTTGCAAAAAAAGCATTCCCCGCATGCAATGTTAAATGGAATGATCACACGATCGCCTTTTTTTACTTTTGTCACGCCGGGACCTACTTCTTCAACGATGCCCATCGGCTCATGTCCGATGACATAGTTCTCCTGAAGGTTTGGGATCATTCCGTGAATCAGATGAAGATCAGAACCGCAAATGGCGGTACTGGTGATCTTTACGATCATATCGTCCGGTTTCACAATCTTCGCGTCCGGCACCTCTTTGACCACGACATTTTTAACCCCTTGATATGTTACCGCCTTCATGCTTGGTGTCCTCCAATATGTTCGTCTGGGGTCCGATCAAACATCCCTTTACGCGACGTATCACCCGGGAACAGATTCATCTGCCCGATCATCACCGTGTTGTTCGCCGAAAGCTGGTCGAGTTGGTACTGTTCATTTAGTTCGTAAGGATGGAACCATTTTTTGCGAATCATTAGCTCCGAGATTTCCTGGTGCATTGCAATCCCTTGTTTAAGCTGAGTGTGCAGCAGGGCTCTTACATCCGGAGAAGCCGTTTCCGTCAGAGCGATGGACAAATTACGCACACCTTCCTTGGCACGAATAAGGAAGTCCATGGCAAAAGTCATATCTGCCATTTCCGGCATATTTAATGAGTTAATCGGGTCTAAATAATCGGTATTCATTTGAGCTCCCCTTAATGTGTTATAGGTGTCGGACTACTCGGAACAGGCGCTTGGAAAGGAGCTTTTGCGTAAATGGCTTGCAGCTCGGAGATCTGTTGTATGGATTGAGTGACGTCTTTTTGCATTAAAGCTTTTAGCTCTTGGTCAAAGACCAGACCTTGCATCAGTTTGGACTTGGCGATGCAGAGCGTTTTAAAGTTTAAAGCTTCATGCAGTTCCATTGATTCGTGCGGTGCTAGTTTTGGGTTGTTCATGGAGAAACTGATCACCTCCTTCTTTTTCATCAACGTTAGATTTTCCAACAAATCGGATCTTATACTGAAATGGATTACCAGAGATAGAAACTCCGAATATTCCCATACATTTGCAGGAATATAAACAAAATCTTAACCCGATACTTATTGTTGTTTACAAAAGGGAGGAGGACTCGCTGTGCCCAATAAAAACAAAATTGATCTAGCCACCAAAAATGCAAGAAAACCGGCAGAAGGTGCACTTGAATCGAGTGGTAATACGCTGGAACAGCATGCATCTAACGCGGTTTCTGAGGTGCAGAAGGCTTTAAATCAGGCAATAAGCTCGATAAGTGAATCTGATGTGGCAACAAATTCACAAGCGTTGGAGACAGCAAGGCAGCAATTAACCCGAGCAGAGGAATTTTTAGATCAAGCGCAAACTTCAGCAAATACATTACGTCTGCCTGACCAACAATAAATGTTTTGGTACAGATGGGCTCAGCTGATCTCTTCTTTTTCGGGTCATGTGGAGTCAGACTTGCTAATGTTGAAGTAGGGTCGTCCGCATAAACACGGGAGAATCACCGTCAAAAGGCTTCGGCTTGCGCCGAAGTTTTTTTTATATGTCTGGGTCATTTTCAAAAACACGTAGAAAAAGACGATTACGGGCCAGGTATTAGAAAAAGTCTGGAACATATTATAGGTAATATCTATTCAAATATGTTAAGGAGGACATCATAAAACCTATGTTACCTATGGAAAAGTATTTCGGTAAGTTGGAACTCGTTCATTCCTTTTATGGGCCTATGCCTACAGGCGTTAGTGTATCCGAAACCGGGCGTATCTTTATTTGCTTTCCGAAATGGGGAGATGACGTTAGATTTACGGTAGCGGAAATTGTTGAGGGTCAGCTGCAGCCTTATCCTAATTTAGAATCGAATTTGTTCAATCCTTCGAATCTCACGATGTCCTTTATCAGTGTGCAAAGTGTTGTTACAGATGGAAGGGGAACCTTATGGGTACTGGATACGGCTGCACCTAATTTTTCTGAGCCTATGAAAGGTGGGGCAAAATTAGTCGCGGTAGATTTAGAAACAAATACAATAAGAAAAGTATATACATTTGCAGAAGATGTAGTCTTGCCAACAACATATCTGAATGATGTCCGATTTGACTTTCGTGTAGGTAACGCAGGTTACGCATATATTACGGATTCTTCTTCCAATGGTCCAGGCGCTATTATCGTCGTAAATTTAGAAAATGGAAATGCGTATAGACGGTTGAATGGAGCAAGCTCAACCTCACCCGATCCCTATTTTGTACCGAAAGTGGAAGGTGAAATTTTGATGAATCGGAACGCGGATGGTTCGACATCTCCCTTTCGATTAGCCTCTGATGGTATAGCCATTTCCCCGGATGGTAAAATGTTATTCTATTGTCCCTTAACCAGTCGCCAGCTATATTCGATCTCAACCGAATCGTTAAGAGACAGAGCAATACCCGATTTCAAGTTAAGTGATCTTGTGCAGTATTGGGGAGAGAAGGGTGCATCGGATGGCATGATCACGGACGCAAAAGGAAACGTTTATGCTGGAGATTATGAAAACGATAGTATTCGCAAGATATTACCGAATGGAATCATGGAAACCATCGCCCATGACCCCAGAATTTTATGGCCGGATACTTTTTCTATTGGTCCCGATCAATACTTATATGTAATTGTGAACCAATTACATAGGCAGGCCAGATTTCATTACGGAAAAGACCTGCGACAAAAACCCTATAGTTTACTACGTATGAAAATAGATGAATTACCTGCTCCTACCTTTTGATATATTGCGTAAGTCAATCTGCCCTAAGACATACAAATGAACAACAAGCTCTGATATAATAAGCAAATAGCAGCGATCTATTTTCTATGGAGGTGAGGCTATTGAAAACAATCGGGGTAGGATTCTTACATGCACGGCTCTATGCAAAGCCAGTGAAGGATATGGCAATGCTTTGCATAGAGCCTGGCAATAATCACATTGCCAACGACGAATCGTAATATTCTGCTAACTGGCTTTGCACCTTATTGATCTATTAAATAAGGAGTGAGGCCCATGAAATATTCAAAAGCCGAGTCTATTTTTCCGGAAGAATTGCTACGTATCATTCAAGAATACGTTCAAGGCGAATTGGTTTATATCCCCAAACCCAAAGAGACGCATCTAAAATGGGGCGAGAAAACAGAGAGCAAGAGTAAGGTCTTTGCTCGAAACGCTGAAATTAAATCCTTATTCCTTAATGGAGTCAGTATAGAGGAGTTGGCGGATCGGTATTTCTTGTCCTGTGAAAGTATTAAGAAAATAGTCTATACAAAGAATTAATGCTATCCGCTAACACGTCTTATCGACGGTTTAGCGGATTTTGTTCAAAGATGATTTAAATCAACTTATACATAGTAACCGCACCTCTAAATCAATAGACTCAAGCTAAGGTTGTTGTGATGAAGGACGGCCGGATCATGAAAAGGGGTGTAATGAATGAACGAAAACATAAAAAAGATGTTGCTGGACAAAAATGAATTGCTCATTAACATGGTGATCGAACGCGTAAAAAGAGATTTTCTAGACGATATCGCCATTATTGGGCTTACCGGTTCGTTTAGCACCGGGGACTTTCACGAGAAGAGTGATCTTGATTTAATTATCATTAATAATACAGAAAAGGGATGGGGCATATCCGATTGCTTTATCCTGGATGACGTTGGATATGACATCTATTGCACGCCATGGGACTCAAGAATACAAGAGCAATCCACCTTGGAGAGTCCCAACGTATCGAGTCTAACTGACCTCAAAGTACTCTACTATGCAAAACCTGAGGATCTGGAGAAATTGAACGACTTCCGGCAAAAAGCGCTTGATGCACTTGCTAACCCGATAGGAGAAGCATGTCTTAATCGCGCAAATCAATGGATCGATATGGCTAAGCAAGCATACAGCAATACGATGCTGGGTGAAGATATCGGTTCTGTGCGTTATGCATCTGGTGAAGTTTTGTATAATCTAGTTAATGCCTTGGTCAGCATGAATAACACGTGCATCAAACGAGGGATTAAGCGATATTTGGAAGAGATACGCTTGTTTCGCTATGTTCCGGATGATCTCGAAACCTTATACATGTCAATCATTGAAGCTCATACCATTGAAGATATCCGAATAGCATCTTTTAATATGTTAAGCAGTGTTACGAGGTTGCATAGAACGATGTGTGATAACTTCATTGTTAAACCGGCTCCGTCCTTTGATAATCTGAGGGGGACATACGAAGAATTGTGGTGCAACTACCGCAATAAAATATTGAACAGTGTTATATCGAACGATGCTCCCTACGTCTTTCTTTCCGCCTTTGGAGCACATGGATATCTTGATGAAATGGCTGTAGAGAAAGGAACTCAGAAATTTGATCTTATGCAGTACTTTGATGCAAGCAATTTACCAGTTATGAAAGAGAAGTTCCTTGAAGTGATGGATGACTATCTAGATGAATATAATAAGGTCGGCAGAGAAGTCAAACGTTTTACAACCTTCGAGCAACTATATGCCCATTATATGAATCACTGACCTTACATATAGTTGGTATTAAGTCCGCGGCAAAGGGAGCCTAGACAATCTATCTGATTTATTTTCCGATTCTGATAATTTATTTATTCGAACACAAGGAAAACTTCTTTTACAATCATTGTCAGTACGTTATAATACAACCACCAGGCATATTACCCAATTAAGTTAAATATTGTAACTATTAGGAGGTGTGGTTATGGTCAAAAAGACAATTTCGAAAACCATCAGCGCAGCTTTAATCGTTTCTTTGCTGGCTACTGGCGTGATAGTCGCTATTGAAGGTAAAACAACGTTAGAGGTTGCGAAGTCAGCAGGGGATAAAAAGGTTGAAGTTATTAAATGAAGAAGTTTGGTGCGACTCTAGTAGTCCCAATTAGGGGTATTCGAAGCACCTGATGTGAAAGCCAACGGAATCAAACCAACAGTGGTAGCAACTAAAAAAGCATAAATCGTTAATTTATTGACCTCAGCTCACTTAACCCGGCTGAGGTTTTTTCATATGCATTGAAAAAATATCACATGCATTCTCACCGAGTAAAAAGAATCCTGATCCAGATTTCCATCTCATTCTCGAACATGTTGAGGCTTAGTATACACATTGCCGGTCGTATGATTTTTCGATTACAGGACAAGATATTAACCTTAGACCGTTTTGATTACTTTGATAAAGGAGAAGACCATGGTTGAAAAAAACGAGCCTCAAATGAAAAATCATCAAAAATCTACATGGCTTGATGATTTAAAACAACTATTAAACCATATGGAAGACGCTGAAATCATTGAACACAAAATAGGTACGAGTGCTTCAGTCCATCTTATATTTATAAAAACGTTAATAGATCAAGAACGTTTAAACGAGGCGATTATTCAGCCACTTCATCAATCAGGCGGAAATTCGCTTTCTTCATGCATCATCAATTCCGAAGTTTCGGAAGTTAAATCGCTCGAAGATGCTGGGCAAAAAATAATGCAAGGATGTATCCTTCTCTACGATTCAGTCAACGATCAATGGCTAGGTGTACAATTGGAGAATCCTCTTGGTCGGGCAGTTGAATCTTCCCAAACGGAAACGGTCATATATGGAGCGAAAGACAGCTTCAGCGAACAAATCGATAAAAACATTACAATGCTGCGCAGACGTTTGCCTATAACGACATTAAAAACAGAAAGCTTTACTATCGGATCACTAAGCAAAACAAAGGTTGTGTTAATGTACATAGACGGAATCATTAATCCTGAATTTGTTTCCATTGCAAGAAAGAAAATTGAAAGTGTGGATTTCGATCAGTTTCTAGACTCCGCACAGCTTGCAGCTTTTATTGAAGATCATAACCATACAGTCTTTCCGCAGTTTCTACAAACGGATCGGCCGGATGCCTGTGCCTACGCCTTAGGTGAAGGTAAGCTGACTTTATTGGTCTCCAATTCACCGTTTGCTTTAATTTGTCCCATTACATTATTTCATCTCTTCCAATCGCCAGAAGACTACTTCCTGCGTTGGCCAGTCGCCAGTTTCTTGCGTTTAATGAGGTATGGAAGTTTTATTATTTCTTTGACGATGATTCCTTTTTATGTAGCGTTAACGACATTTCATTACCAAATGGTTCCACTGCCGATTCTTTTCGTATTATTGGAATCGAGAAGCAAATTGCCTTTTACTCCGTTTGTGGAAGGACTTTTCATGATCGTAACGCTGGAAATCATCAAAGAAGCCAGTTTGCGAATGCCGACCAAAACGAGTCAAACTTTAGGGGTTATCGGTGGTATTGTCATTGGACAAGCGGCTGTAGAAGCAGGCTTTGCAAGTAAAGTATTAATTGTTTTGATGGGTATATCCGCTATTGCTTTCTTTTTAGTTCCCAACTATCAAATGACAAAATCCATGGTTCTGTTGCAAGTGTTTCTTCTTATCCTTGCATCGGTTCTTGGGCTGCCAGGAATCGTGGTCGGGCTAATCGGGATTCTTGCGCATATCCATGCACTAACGTCATTAGGTCAACCTTATCTGGCACCTCTTTCTCCTTTTTACGGGAAGGATTGGATTGACCTCTTTATTCGCGGGCCTCTGATTTGGATGAAAACGCGTCCGAGTAATCTAAAAACATTACAGAAATGGCGACAGGAGAAGATGAAGAAATGAAGACTCTATCCTTATTCAAGCAAACCTCCACCCTTGGCAGTATCCATTTCCTTTTATTGGTTAATCGTACGCAAATGCATTATTTTGTTCTAATCATGCCCGTTTATTTGGTCCATTCCTATATGGTTTGGGGTATTGTCGCCTTGGGGCTGCTGTCTCAACTTAATTTGATGATGCTGTCCAGATGGTTTGCTTCCAGTTATGCAGCCAAAGGCTATCAAGGATTTGTACAGCTTTTTGGAAAACGAGCGGTTCACATTTTCGCGATACTTGGTTTTTTGATAATACTGTTGAAAATTTCAATCATCACTCTGGGTTACGTTGAAATGCTCCATAGTTTTATTTATCCATCAATGAATAAAACGTGGCTGATCCTCGTTATTCTATCGATCAGTTTATTTGTGGCTTCACATGGCATGGAGAAAACATTGCGTTTTGTCGTTATCGCCTTTCTATGCGGGGCGTGGATCTTACTCATGTTTATTCCTTTTTTCTTTTCATCGATTTCAGATTACCGCGATTTGTATCCTCTAATCCCCACCGAATGGTCAGGGCAATCATGGCAGGGTTTGTTGTTTATATGGTCGGCATTTTCCGGTCCAGTGTATTTGGCCTTTATTGTTCCATGGCTAAGCTCCAACACAAAAATAACCAAATATCTTGTCATGGGCAACATGCTGACGATTTTGGAATATTCATTATTGTTCATAGCTTCGGTATTGTTCTATGGTTCCAACTTCTTAAGCAAGATCAACTTTCCGGTAGCATACATGGGGAGCTATCTTCAAACGAGCGGTTTAGAACGAATCGAGTACATTCTTATCTCTTTCCATATGTTTAATTACGTATTTGACATTTCAATTCTGTTGTTGTGTTTTTATGGAGCTGCAAGAGTTTTTATGAAAAAAATGAATTCAAGTACAACACTGACTGGATTGTTGTCGAGTTGGTTCGTCATTTTGATAAGTATCATCATCATGGATCAATGGTTATGGCAAACGGTTCCGGGTCAAACGATGTTACTGAACCTTCAAATCTGGCTAGGAGCATTCATTTATTTGCTTGTTCCTGCGATCCTTTTCACTGTGGTTAAACGAAAGGAGAGTATGCAGGCATGATACCATACAAGTATTATGGTTTATTGGCGATTGTAAGCCTTATGTGGATAACCGGCTGCTCTGCTCCATATGCCGAAAACAATCTGATCGAAGAGATCGCTCCGGTCGTTTTCTGGTCGGTGGACAAGGGGACGGATGGAAAGTTTAAAATCAGCACTTTAGTACCACCACTCATCGAAGAAAAAAAACGATTTCTCTCCAAGGAAGTTGATCTGATAAAGCAGGGAGGCAAGGAGTTTAATTTAATTTATTATCGGGAACTGAAACAGGGGCAGCTGCGAATATTATTAATCAATGAGAAACTGGCAAAAGAAGAAGGTATTGAAAAGCTGATCAATACGATATTGGTAGATCCCGATATTTCAATGCGTGTCTATTTAGTGGTTGTTAGAGGGGATTTTGATGAATACATAATAAATCAATTGACGAAGCAAGAAAACCAAGATTATTTTCTTTATCGGATGCTAAGGCATTACGAGAAGCATAACCAGGGTGAAATGAGCATTGTCAATATTCATCAATTTATGAAGAAGTTATATTCTCCTCTTAAGGATCCGATTCTTCCCGTTTTTCAAGCGGATAAGAACAATTTCAATTACGTTGGAACGGCCATGTTCCGAAATGACAAAGAAGCAATGGTCACTCAAGACATAAGCGATGAAATTTTTCAACTTCTGGATAACGATCATTTCTTAAAAGTCTTGGCCATTCCAAAGTTATCGACCAGTTTAGGACGTGTTCGATCCAATATTCGCATGAAACTATCGAGTGACTATTCATCCTTGTCTTTACATGTGGTACTGAAAGGAAGAATTGAGGAATATCAGGGAGATAAGAATATTCAAAACGAGGAAGAATTGGAACATTTCATTCATGAGATTGAGGTATATCTTGAGGAACAAACGTCAGTATTATTAAAAAGCATGCAACGGTTGAAAGTGGATCCCTTAGAAGTTGGCACACATTCGCTTAAACCGTTTTCCAAACAACTAACGGAAGAGCAATGGCTAAAATATTGGGAAAATATGAAAATTAATGTTGACTTCGACATCAAAATACAGCCTTTAATTAATGTTGAACGGTAGCCGTGATTCAAAACATGCCAATATAGTGAGTGATATCCTCATATCTGAATGAAACTAATATTTAAATATGCCCCCACAGGATCAAATACATCATTGTGGGGGCATTTTGTTCAAATCATGTACAAATAGTGCAGCTCGTTGCGGACAAGCCATTTAAATGCCTTTAGAAAATGGAAAGTCTGACGATCTTATCGTCAACAATAACAAAATGATAATTCAATAATAGTGGATCGGGTAGTCCAGTCTTGTCATAAGTACCATCCAGCTTGCATGTTAACACAATTTCATCACCTATTTTTTTTGCTTTTGTTGGCTCTAAGGTTACATTCGCCGCAAAATGGTTTTGATCACTCCATTCCCGAATCGCCTGTTTGCCATTTCGCTTTTTTCCTTCATCCAACACAACGGCATTCTCTGAAAAACAATCTACAAACACTGCGGGGTCTGGCTTGTTCGATGCAGTAATGTATTTGCCAATTACAGATGGTAAATGATTGAGATCCATATTATACTCTCCCTTTATTAATTCATTTTATTAGTTTCGTAATTAGACGGTAGGAATAGTTCCTCCATCTATGACATATTCACTACCTGTAATAGAAGCTGCTCGGTCCGAGACCAGAAATGCGACCAGCTCAGCGACTTCTTCAGGAAATCCTGGCCGACCAATTGGAATACCTCCGAGTGAAGTCATAAGTTGTTCAAGCGCACTTTCTCGACTTCCGGTTTCCGTTGCGATCCGATCAATTAATGCGTCAGCTGCTTCTGTCTGAATAAACCCGGGAGACAACGTATTTATGCGAATTCCTTGTGGGGAAAATTCATTCGATAATCCCTTGCTATAGTTAGTCAGCGCGGCTTTTGCAGATGCATAAGCCAGTGTAGTTTCATATAAAGGCAAACGTCTCTGGATGGAAGTGAAATGAAGAATAACACCTGATTTATTTTTTAACATAAGTGGAATTAAGCCACGATCAAGTCGAACTGCTGCGAGCAAATTCCAATTTAATGTATGAAGCCAATCCTCATCACTCAATACAAGTGCACCTCCTGGTGGTGTCGTTGATCCACCTACGCAATGGACAATAATATCGATACCTCCAAGTTGCTCTTTTACTGCTGTAATTATTTGTTCTATCCCTTCAGGTGTGGCGACATCTGCTTGCACAAATTTGACTGAATTTGGTAAGTCAGTTGATAGGGAACGGGCAGTAGTAAGGACTGTAGCTCCGCCGTTTGCAAGTCTTTTTACAACAGCTTGCCCCATTCCCTTTGTTCCTCCGGTTACAAGCACCTTTTTACCTTCAAATTCCGATACAGAAAACTCAAATTGTTTATGCATAACTATTCCTCCTAGTAGTGGTAGTCAATATTTAATTTAAAATTGCTCTGTCTCTAAAGCTGGATGAGTTGTTCGAGAGGAGCTAGAACTAATATTACACTTGCCACTTTCATAACGTCCAATTTATTATAATAATAAAATTAATGAATAATATTAATATATGGAGGGATAGTTTTAATGGAACTTACACAATTAGAGTATTTTATGACCGTTGCACGGCTTGAACATATGACCTTAGCCTCCAAAAAACTTGGTATTACTCAGCCAGCGTTAAGTCATGCCATTGCCAAGCTCGAAAATGAAATAGGAGCTCCTTTATTTGAGCGAAATGGACGAAACATAAAGCTGAACCGAAACGGTACAATGTTCTCTAAATGGATTGGTCGAGCTCTACAAAATATTGAAAATGGCCTAAGGGAAATCGAAGAGTGGTCCAATCCGGATACGGGTGTGATTACGTTGTCTTATCTAAACATTCTCGGGGTTGAATTGATCCCTAGCCTAATCCGGAGTTATCAATTGAAGTATCCCAAAGTTCGGTTCGAATTGACACAAGGGAACTTAGGAGATATTGACGACCATCTGGAGCAAGGTTTTTCGGATATTATGATTACATCGAGGGAATCTACTATGGATAATCATCACTGGAAGACTATTCAAAATGTTCCTTTATACATTGTTGTTTCCTCCCAACATCGTTATGCAGATTCTAGCGCACTTAGTTTGGCAGAGCTGTCTGGCGAGCCGTTTATTGGATTGAAAAATAACTGTGGATTAAAAGCAACAATTATATCCCGGTTCCGACATACGGGATTTTTTCTTGCTTCGGCTTATGAAGCGGAGGACCTGATCACTGTAGCCGGTTTTATAAAATCGGGCCTAGGTGTATCAGTACTGCCTAAGACGCTGGGTTTGATGTTAGATGAATTGGTCTGGATCCCTATCCTTGATGAAGGATGGTACTGGGAAATAGGATTGAAGTGGAGAGAGGATCATCATATTTCCCCAGCAGCTAAAAGATTTATTGAATATGTAGATACTTTACATCAATTATAATGACCGCCAAAATTTTAGTTTTGAACAAAAATGCTGAGAAGACAATCCCTAAGATTTTTATATAAGACCACAAGATTTCGAAAGTGCTCCCTTGTTATAATCAATGAGAAAAATGGAATGTGAAGGAGCTTATCCATGCATAAAATTGTAGAACCGAAAATTTTCTATTTTGGAATGCCAGTCGTACTAATCAGCACGCTAAACGAGGATCATTCGGTAAATTTGGCTCCTATTTCATCTGCATGGTCGCTAAATCAGTCATTTATGCTTGGAATACGTAACCGATCTCAACCGGTGCAAAATATTCTGCGTGAACGTGAGTGTATCTTAAACCTGCCTTCCGTAGACCTTGTTCACGCTGTGGATCGACTGGATCTTCTTACCGGACGTAACCCTGTTCCTGCCAAGAATCCACTGTTTATCGGATGATTATCGAATTGATTATCTGAAGCTCTACCACCTAGAAAGTCGCTAATGAAGCAAATGCAAAGTACACTCATCCAATGAAATTTGTTCATACATGAGGAACTGGAGTATAATGACCTGTGCGGATGGCACTTAGTAAAAATTCCGTTTGTAAAAACATATATAGAGTGGTTTTTATTATAGGTCTAAAGCTTTTGGACCCGGCTATACAACACCATACATTATTGAAGGGGGACATCTGTTTTGGATGAGCAATTTTTAGATTTATTGGCCCAGAAATATGATACGGAAGAAAAAATCATAACAGAGATCATCAACCTCGAAGCGATCTCCAATCTGCCGAAGGGAACTGAGCATTTTGTCAGTGATTTGCATGGGGAGTTTCAAGCTTTTCAGCATGTACTACGAAACGGTTCAGGTACGGTCAAAGAGAAAATCAAAGAATTATTTCGTGAGGTTTGGACGGACCAAGAAATCAATGATTTTGCGGCGCTCGTTTATTATCCGGAAGAAAAAATTAAGCTGGTCATAGGGGAGCTGAGCAATAAACAGGCTCTGGACCTGTGGTACAGACAAACGATTGAACACATGCTTAAGCTTATTTCTTACGCCTCTTCCAAGTATACACGCTCGAAATTGCGTAAAGCTCTGCCGGAGCAGTATGTATATATTGTAGAAGAGCTTCTATACAAGACGGATTCGACCAACAATAAAGATCCTTATTACGAGGAAATATATCGGCAAATTATATCCTTGGGCCAGGCGGATAATCTGATTATCGGCCTGGCTTATACGACCCAGCGCCTGGTGGTTGACCATCTTCATGTGGTTGGTGATATTTATGACCGGGGGCCGGACCCCGATAAAATTATGGATACGTTAATCCATTACCATTCCGTAGATATTCAGTGGGGGAACCATGATGTGCTCTGGATAGGTGCCTACGCAGGTTCCCTGGTCTGCCTTGCGAATATTATCCGGATCTGCGCCAGATATGACAATCTGGATATCATCGAAGATGTATACGGAATCAATCTTCGCCCACTGCTGAACTTGGCGGAGAAATACTATGAGGACAATCCATCGTTCAGACCTAAACTACAGGCTGGTCATAACCTATCGGAGCAGGAGATTTTGCAGATCACCAAAATTCATCAAGCCATTGCTATGATGCAGTTTAAACTTGAAATCCCGATTATCAAGAGACGCCCGTACTTTAATATGTCTGAAAGACTTTTGCTTGAGCTGATTGATTACGACAACAATGAAATTAACATCTGCGGCAAAACATACCTGCTGGAAAACACCTGTTTCGCAACCGTAAATCCACAGAAGCCTGAACAATTGCTGGAGGAAGAACGCCAGGTGATGGAGAAGCTGCTGTTCTCCGTTCAGCATTCCGAAAAGCTGGCCAGACATATGAATTTTTTGATGAAAAAGGGTAGTCTTTATTTAAAATACAACGGGAATTTGTTAATCCACGGCTGTATTCCTTTGGATGAAGAAGGAAATATGGAAGAAATGCAGATTGAAGACAAGATGTATGCGGGCCGTCAGTTGCTCGATGTTTTTGAAGATCACTTACGTTACGCCTTTGCTCATCCGGAAGAGACAGAAGATCTGGCGACGGATATGGTATGGTACATCTGGACAGGGGAATGTTCCTCGCTCTTTGGAAAGAGAGAAATGACCACTTTTGAACGTTATTTTATCCAAGATAAAGAAGCACATAAGGAGAGAAAGAACCCTTACTACCATTTACGTGAAAATGAAGAGATCACTCGAAAAATTTTGCAGGAGTTTGATTTGAATCCAGATCACGGACATGTCATTAACGGTCACACGCCAGTCAAAGAAAGTCGTGGAGAGAGCCCTGTTAAAGCAAACGGAAAAATGATCGTCATTGACGGCGGTTTTTCCAAAGCCTATCAGTCCACAACGGGCATTGCCGGATATACCTTGCTGTACAATTCCTTTGGCATGCAGCTCGTCGCCCATCAGAAATTTAATTCAAAAGAAGATGTGTTATGTAACGGAACAGACGTGTTATCTCTAAAAAGATTGGTGGACAAAGAACTGGAGCGGAAGCTGGTGAGGGAAACCAATGTCGGGGAGAAGCTGCAGCGGAAAATCTCAAACTTGAAGGATCTATTAGAATATCGCTACATGAAATGAAACGATTGCTAAAAGTACACACCCGGATCAACCGTTTGAGTGCATTTGACGTAAACGCTCGTATTGGGCAGGGAAATCATCATCCCCTGCCTGTACGAGCCTTTCTTTTTTATAGGTTTATTCCGGTTTACAGATCAATTTTCCAGTTACCCATCCGTTTGGCGACTTCTGGATCGCGGTACGATAAGAAAAGACTCTCCCGTGTATCCAGGGCCGAAATCTGTTCAATATCTTCGGTACTTAACTCAAAATCGAATATGTTCAAATTTTCGACGATCCGCTCTTTATTCACTGATTTTGGAATTACAACGATTCCACGCTGAACAAGCCAACGTAACACAACCTGCGCGACAGACTTACTGTGTTTTGCGGCAATCGATGTCAGCACTTCGTTGCCAAACATGTTATTAAGTCCTTCAGCGAACGGAGCCCACGACTGATGTTGAACTCCTTGTTCTTTCATAAAGGTGGCGCTCTCGGTTTGGTGATAGAACGGGTGCGTTTCGACCTGGTTAACAGCTGGCACAATTTCATTGTGCACGATAAGGTCCATCAGACGGTCGGGCAGGAAGTTACTGACACCGATCGCCTTGATTTCCCCTTCACGATACAGCTCTTCCATTGCACGCCAAGCACCGTAGTAATCCCCAAACGGCTGGTGAATAAGGTATAAATCGAGATAATCTAACTGTAGCTTACTCAAGGATTTGGCGAAAGCCAGCTTAGCACTCTCGTAACTGGCATCCTGGACCCAGAGTTTGGTCGTGATGAACAGTTCCTCACGAGGCACGCCACTGCGTTTGATCGCACGTCCAACCGCTTCCTCATTTAAATAACCGGATGCAGTGTCAATCAACCGATAACCAGCCATCAGCGCTTCATATACTGCATTCTCGCATGTTTCAGCATCTGGAACTTGGTAAACACCAAAGCCGATCATCGGCATTTTCACACCATTGTTTAATGTTACGGTTTGCATTGTAATTCCTCCTAATGATTAAATGTAATATGCAACAGCCATTAGATTCAAAATTTGGGCACCTCAACAGGGCTTTCCCTTAATGGTATAGTTGCATTACAATAAACCTATCACCTTCGTGTTACACGAAGGCAAGCATACTTCGAAATTTTTTTCAAGGAGGTCTTCTCATGCACACCGTTAAAGAAGCCGCGCAGATAACAGGACTTACGGAGCATGCTATTCGCTTTTATACAGATAAAGGCTTGGTGCCAAGTGTACAGCGCAATCAGAATAATATTCGAATGTTTGACGAAGAATCAATCAACTGGTTACATGGGATTAAATGTCTCAAACAATCCGGGATGCCAATCGAAACCATTAAAATATATGTTGATTTCTGTCTCGAAGGAGATTCAACGATTCGACAACGTTATACACTTATGATGAAGCATAAGGAAGCAGCTCTTGCCAAGTTTGAAGAAGCCAAACGGCACTTAGCTCATTTGGAAGAAAAAACTGATCTATATCAAGCAATCATGGAGAACCGATCCCTAGACACAACCAATCCCGCAAACTGGGATAGAATTAAACATATGCATGGAGACGTATTTTACGCTTCCTCTGTTGGTGAGGTCTAAAAGATAAAAGGGTGGATAGAGTGAAGAGATGTACCGCCATTTCTGTGAGAGGAAGGTAAGGGAGTAGGGGCGATCAATTTTCAAACACATGCTCGAAGGGAGAAAATTAGTTAACATACTTTTTACGGAGGAGGTCATCGTTTCTTGAAATTTGAACTAGGACGTTGCTTGTTGAAAGAACGATTATTGGAATATGGAAAATCAGAAGAATGGCTGGCAAAAGAATTACTGTTTAAACCCGAACGAATTACCGACTTTATTGAGAACAAAAGAGTGATGCCGCTCAAAATTGCCATATCAATCGCCGATTCCATCAGTTGTGATGTTCGTACGTTGTATGAATTAATTCCAAACGAAGATGAAGTAAAGTTTGGTGATTAGGCATAACATAGAAAAATTAATTCTGGATGGATAGAACATATGCCCATTGGAAGTCGCTTTTTTAGCGGCTTTTTTTGTTGTATTGAATATTCTTTTATCTGCAAAGGGAAGGACTTGCATCTATCAAAATAGAATATTGGTTTGAGTAATTGTCTATTTCCAAGATGAGTGATATTGGACAAATAAGACGATTACCTTATTAAAAGGATTAATTCTTATCCTTTTATCAAAAAACTGAAGGGATTGATAGGTATGAAAACTAAACAATTATTAAATATGAATAAAAACGTGAAACAAAAATCGAAATGGTTTGAAAGCGAGGATCAAATAAATGGAACTGGTATTACAAAATGTAGAGAAGAGTTTTGGTGAAAAAAAAGTATTAGCCAATTTAAGTTTTCAATTTGAAAAGGGAAAGATCTACGGTCTTCTTGGGCGTAATGGCGCCGGAAAAACAACGTTATTCAATTGTTTAGGTGGCGAGATCCAAGTGGATGGCGGCAAAATGAAACTCATCAACGGATCAAAAGCGCGTGACTTGGAAATGGATGATGTAGGTTACGTTTATTCATTGCCACTGTTACCAGAATTTCTGACGGGATATGAATTTGTACGTTTTTTTATTGATGTGAACGTAGATGTAATTGAAGGACGAGGAAACAATATTGATGCTCTGTTTGACATGATGCACATTGCGCAGGATGACCGACATAAGCTCATTAAACATTACTCGCATGGAATGAAAAATAAAGTTCAAATGTTGTTATTTTTACTCATAAAACCTGCAGTGATTCTGTTGGATGAACCTTTAACTTCGTTTGATGTCATCGTTGCGAGTGAGATGAAACAATTGCTACGTGATTTAAAAAAAGATCATATCTTAATTTTCTCGACCCATATATTACAATTGGCAACGGATCTGTGTGATGAGTTAATTATTTTAAATCATGGGAGTTTAACACGGATTTCACCTGAAATCCTTACTCAGCCCAACTTTGAAGAACAGGTAGTTGAATTATTACGACATGAAAGCCAAAATGAAAGTACGAAGGAGAACGCCAATGACGGGAATGATTAGTACAATTTCTCGCATGTGGCAGTTACAGATGATTACGCTGGTCAACCGTCTGATCTATTTCACACAAAAGTCACCGTTTGTAGGTCATTTAATCAGTGAACAAACGTATGCTGCTTTTCGGACAAAACGTACAATCGGTGCAATTGCGGTTATTTTATTATTTCTTGCTGGTTTATTGGAAAGCTTATTATATTTCGGGGGAATGCTTGCATTGCCCATGCTCTTATGGACAAAAAATATAAATAGTACGGAGCATTTTACCCTTTTTCTTCATATGTACTTTTGCATAAGTGGCGTAATGGCTGGCGTAACGAGTGCAAAAGTGTTGGAATCAACCAAAATGAAGTATACATCTGTCCGACTTATGCGGATAATCCCAACCAAATTTATGCGAGCTACGCTAGTTTATCGGTATACGACATTTTTCTTCTATCAAGGGATTGCAATTACGCTGGTTTCGGTTCTCTTTACCTTTTCAACGACTCATGCATTGTTAATTGTGGGCATTATGACCTTTTGGCGAGTGATATGTGAATTTTTACACCTGGCATTATTTAAATGGAGAGGAATTGTTCTTGTACAGAAAACATGGGCTACGAGTTTAAGCATGTTGCTGGCACTGACTTTGGCTTACCTTCCCTTCACAAAACTGAACCTTCCTCTATTTGGATCTGTGATATTGGATCAACCATGGCTTATGACGCTGATATCGTTGTCCGGGGTTATCTGTGGCTATGTTTTACTAAAACATACGGATTTCACATCTGCAGTGCGCGCAGTTACAAAACATGCTGATCCATTGTTGAACCCAGAAATACGGATTGCTGATCTTCAACAGAGACTGGTTGAGTCAAAAGAACATGACCTTAGCAGGCCTACCTCGTCTAACCTTCATGTCAACGAGCAGCGCACATTAGAAAAAAAGGGATACAAGCAATTACACGAAATTTTTGTTACCAGGCATTCCGCTCTACTCCGTGCACCGTTCCACAGACGTTTATGGGCTATTATGATTATAGGTATACTCCTGCCTTTGTTGGTGCTCATTTTCAAAGATCATCTTTCACTACATTCAATTGAAAGATTCTCACCTTTAATCATTATGGTCATGCTAAATCTGACCGTAGGTAGCCAGATCTGTAAGGCTCTATTCTACCATGTTGATAAGCCGTTAATGCGCTATCCATTTTACCGTCAGCAAGCGAAGCAACACTTTCTGTTACGATTTAGAAGTATATTAAACATCAATCTAAAGTTAGGTTCTTGTTTAGCAGCTGTAGTAAGTGTATCTATACTTGTATTAACTGGAGGACAGGATATACGTTTACTACTTCCTATCTGGGTTATAAGCATTGCAATGGCTGTATTTTTCTCAGTACATCATCTGTTGTTATACTATGTGATTCAACCTTATACAACGGAGTTGGAAACCAATAGTCCTCTTTTCTCACTCGTAAACAGCCTTATTTCATTGGGTTTTGTGGTGGCGATGTTTCTAGGTCCTCCACTATGGGGACTAACCGCTGTGATCATCGTGTTGACTGTAGCCTATCTATCCAGTGCTGTCCTTCTCGTAACCAGATATGCTCAATACAATTTTAGAGTAAAATGAGAAGGCGACTCCAAAGAGTAGAGATAGTTAACGATGTAAGATCAACAAAATTCAGCTATTAAGGGCTGCAAATTAAATATCATACTTGTTTTTATCCCCGGGTAAAACCGCTTAAAGCATTGAGTCTCAATCCCCACTAGGCCTATGTAATGTAGGAGGGATGAGATTCAATGCTTTTTTGATGATCGATCTAATCGTTATTTAATGATAAAGGTTTTCCTCTTTAATTGCAGGAAAGAGGTAATCTGAGCACGAAATATGTTGATGATTATGCTGAAAAAGTTGCTTGTTGCACAATGATGTAGCCAAAGGTGAATGTGCTTGAGCAAAGAGAAAGGTGTGCTACTAACCATGAAAGAACCGTCTGAACACCTCATTGCCATGCTGGGTCAGCCTTACGATTCCAAGTGTGTTCAACAAGTATTGCAATCCTTCGGTGTCAAACGTATGCCGAAGGCGAGCGGATGTTTTAGTGACGACATTATTTGGTCTGTAAAGTCATCTATCCGCCTAGACGTTTATCGCTCACCGAAAATCCATGAACTGACTGGACGTGACGATCTGAACACGGATGAATGGATGATCGGTGCCGTCCATTTTCTTGCTCCTGGATCGGATGATCGAATCCATACCCCGTTTCCCGGACAACTTCCTGCAGGAATGGCAATGAACTCAACACCAGATGAGTTCATTCGTGAATACGGTCAACCTGCATTGTATGAAGAAGGGGATTGGCTCGGGGGCAGCGGTCCGTTTCTGGCATGGCGCGAATCCGGCATCAATGTCGCCATCGAATATGAAACAAACGAGAATGGCAGTGCAATGACATGTTATACTGCCTGTTTAGTTGGATGTATCGGCGCTTGGCGAAAGGATTACCCGGAAGTTTTTATTCCCTGAAGACATCAAAAAAAGAAACACCGACGCTGGTCTGCATCCTCATAATATGATTGGTATGTCAGAGATCAATCATGGGGCTTGCGTTCCCATGTCTGGATCAACGCAGAGAGCTTATATTAGTAATAACAATACATCTCGAGGGACTGATAGGGTGAGAGGGATGAGAAAACTTGAGTCTGGTATCTCAGCAAACAACGAATTATTTTCTGACATTGTCAGGTATGAACACGAATCGATAAGTGGAACGACCATAATCAACTCAAATGTTGGTTCACCCATATTTTGGAGCTGTAACTTGCAACATCTTATATTTGATACCTGCGATCTTACAAATGCGAGATTTTTTGCCGGTAGTACGATTGATCATTGTACATTTATTCGTTCCGACCTGCGCTCTGTTGGCATTGCCAAAGACGAAGCTGTTTTCACCAATTGCGAATTTTCCTCCTGTGATATGAGAGGCATGACATTGGAGAACGCTACGTTTATCGACTGTACTTTTGTTAAATGCAGATTCAATGACCGGATTTTACAAGTGGCGAATATCGTCAATTGTTCCTTTACCGGAAAGCTAGTGGATATTACGTTTGAGGGGAATGGCAAACAAAAGCTAATCGCCAATTTTGAAAACTGTATCCTTGACGGTGTTCGTTTTGTGAGCTGTGACCTGACGCAATGTATTCCACCAAAATCCAAAAACCATATGTATGTTGAACAGGTATCCGCACGTGTGAAAAATGCTCTGACAAAGATAGACGATGACCCTAATCTATCTGACGATGATCGAAAAATACTGGTACGCAGTCTGCGCAAGCTTGAGCCTATGGAACAATATATTTTTAACACAGCGCATATGAAGAAAATATATGGTGATGTTTTTGTTGAACGATTTTTCAGTAGTCTGGATTGTAGCATGACGTAGATTTTCGATTGACGTAGAAATGAAGCACGTTGTATAAGTTATCGCAATAAAGGGGAGTGTAGAAGAAAAAAGGTGGAAGAGAAATGTACCGATTATTCATTTTTGTACCCTGTTTTTTTCTGTTGCTTGGAACAACTTATAGTGCTTGGGGAGCAGAGATTACCGGATCTTCTCTCATAAAAGATCTTCAAAAAGGCGGATACATCCTTTATATCCGACATGGAGACGCAACTGTTGGGGAAGATCAACAAAACTTTAGTCTAACAGATTGCACTACGCAGCGGAATTTAAGTGTATTGGGAAAAGAACAAGCTGAAAAGTATGGCGAGGCTATCCGTAAATTAAACATTCCTGTCCAAATACCCATAGAAGCAAGCCCTTTATGTAGAACCCTGCAAACGGCTCAGATTGCTTTTGGTACACAACAGGTAAAAGTAAATGATTTCTGGTTAAACATATATAATCTCAGTCAAAATCCGAGCACTGAAAAAATAAATAGTACATTGCAAGCATTTACAAATGAAATTGAACAAATACCTCCAACTCATGTTAACAGAGTAATTATGGCTCATTCTTTTCCTCCCGGGATAGGACTAGGAGAACTTTCGAGTATGGAGACTGTTATTCTAAAACCACTGGGAGATCAAAAAGGGTATATGGTTATTGGAAAATTGAAATTAGAAGATGTTTTACAGCTAGCCGGAATGTCAAATTAGATTAAAGATTGTATTTTAAGAGGTTAAATTAAAAAAATGGATTGAAGTAAAAGGAGAGGGGCCGCTTTTGATGACAAAAGTTGCCCTTCTTTGATTTCCTCTTGAATTTATCTTATTTCCCGCTGGCCTTGTCCAAACCAGTTCGTACGATAAATGTCATTCAAGTAATTCGAAATCGATGTAATATCATCAATGGAGGTACGCAGTGCAATGTAACCATCGGGACGAATCAATATGAGTTCTTCACTTGTTACATCGTAAATTCGATAGGCATTACCTGCGGTGTCTATTATGCCTTCCGTCGCTCCCTCCACGTTCGATGGCAGGATATAATGTACATGGAGTTTGTTGTTGGTGAAGTTTTTCAGCGAAGGATGGATGCTGTTTGCAAAAGCCAAAAGGGTCCAGTGTGGGCCGCGTAACAGGTCAAAGAGGCTTCCTGCAAATCCGGTTCCTTGCAGGCCCGTAGCATTAAGAGCACGATCCCCGGGAAATGAACGTGTAACATTTGTTCGAGCAGAACGACGGGTAAGCGAACTTGAGCGATAGGAAATGAGAAGCCCACTCGTCAGATCGTCGGAAATGGTGCTCAAAGATTGGGACAATCCTCCGCTTTCAGTCGCCGTTCCTATGACCACTCCCATCTTCTTCGTGCTGTCCTCAAGCACGGCTTGAGCCACTGGGCGGCGCTCCTCATCGTACGTGTCGAGTAAGGAGGTGTCCGCGCCCCGTATCACAGCCGCCAGCTTCCAGCCGAGATTGTATGCGTCCTGCATCCCCGTATTCATGCCTTGACCGCCGGCAGGTGAATGAACATGAGCAGCATCGCCGGCAAGGAAGACCCTGCCGTTACGGTAACATTCAACCATACGAACGTTGACCCGATAGATGGACAGCCAGGAAGCATCCGTGAGCCAAACACGTCCGGCCCCGGCGCGCCGGTCAAACATCGCTTGATACGCCTCTAGCGACGGCTGCTCTGGTTCTTCGATGTCTTGCGGAATGGTAGCCTGCAGTTGCCAAATATCGGATTTTGGCAGCGGGGTCACCCCAACCATCCCCTCCGAAGATGTCCAGATATGGATATGGTCACGATCTAACCCTTTCAATCGTACATCGCCAAGATACCAGCGCTCATCATCGTGTGTTTCCCCAATCAGCGGTAAGTGAATAAACTTGCGGATGTTGCTTTTGCCCCCGTCAGCGCCGACGACATAACGCGCGCGAATGTGCTCTTCTCCTTGTGGTGAATTCACGGTTACCGTTACACCATCCACATCCTGAATAAGCTCTACAGCTTCCATGCCCAACTCAACTTGACCACCAAGCACTGCATATCGGTCGCGCAATGCTTTTTCTACATCATACTGAGCAATCCAGACCGGATCACGATAGGGTGTTTCAAGTTCGGGGCTGGCTGCAACGGTAATAGCCGGTTTGTCCACACTCCTGCCATCTGCGGTATAAAAACGAACAGGCAAATCCACAACACCCGTGTCTATAATGTAGTGGACAGCCTCCAAATCATCGGCGACTTCGAGCGAGCGAGGCTGGATGCTTTTGGCGCGAGAAGCAACGTTGTATAAGGAGCTTCGTTCAATAATACGATGGTTGACGTTTCGACGAGCCAGATCACAGGCAAGTGTAAGCCCTGTAGGTCCGGCCCCAACAATGAGAACATCAACAAAAGACGGCTTGGTATTCATGAATAGAATCCTCCCTGATCATTGATTTGATATGCCACATTTGTTATACTACACCGTGCAGTGTAGTTTGTAAACAGAACTCTAATCAATTTCTGATGGTATACCAATAAGGGGGAAACGTAAGAATGGATCACACGGAAAACAAGAAAATCCGCAAAGGCTCTTCAGACAAACGAGCTAAAATTATTGCGGCAGCACGAGACCTGTTTCTTTCTGATGGGTTTGATCGATCCAGCGTTGATGCGGTCGCAGCTAAGGCGGGAGTTTCCAAACGGACAGTTTATGATTATTATGGCGACAAACTGAATCTACTGCTTGCCGTTGTGGAAGAATCCAGTTTGGCTGTTCTTAACATGATCGAGCAAGGGATTTCAGACCACCTCTTGGAATTTGAGGATCTGAAGCAGGCGCTCATCTTATTTTGCGAACAAATCGTAGCTTCTGCGAACGGTTCGTCCGACTACATGGCTTTGATCCGTCTGCTTACGGTGGAAGCCGCCAACCTGCCAGACTCGCTTTTTGAAAGGCTGGATAACGCAACGGAAGAGGGGATTATCAGGAGGTTTACAGAGTTTGGACATACCGGATTACTCGATGTGCCCGATCCTGAAATGGCTACAAAACACTTCGCTGCATTAACGTTTTTATTGGTATTTAATCAACCTAAAAAAACAGGGACATTGGAAGAGGAACAAACCAAACGTATCATCACTGAAGGCGTACGCGTCTTTCTTTGCGCTTATGCACCTCGTACCAATTAAAACGAAAATCAACGATTATACGGATTGCGATCAGGAAGATTAATATAGTCATGGGGGGAAGTTCATTCATATCCGCAGTCTGGAACAACGGGTTAACGGGAAACGATAGCTTAATAACAATAACAAGCAACCTATCATCTTAGATTGGTTGCTTTTGTTTTAACTAACGGGCAGGTTAGTTTACATAGTGCAATACACAGCGGGTTTAGCGACTTTTTTTCGATACAAGTTGTGAAAAAACTTGGTTAAGATTAGTGAAGTTTTTCCGAGAGATTATTATTCACTTCAACTAAAAAAGCAGATAATGCCGGTGTAGTTAAGGTGTCTTTACGCTTTACAAACATGGTTGTTACAGAAGAAAGCTTGGCGGGAAGTGGATGACTGATTACCTTTCCTCGATCCTCATAATCGGCAATTATTGAATAGGGGAGTAAAGTAATCCCTAAGCCTGCACTTACACAAGCAAGAATTGTTTCAAGAGTTCCGAATTCCATTAGTTTGGCGGGTAGTAAACCTTCATCTTGTAAAACAGAATTAAGCTTGGCGCGATATGTACACCCTTTAGGAAATACCAACATGGTATGATTTTGTAATTCATGGATAGAATCTACCCAAGGATGTGTAGGGGACGTTACGAGTACAAGTGTCTCTTCAAAAACTTTTTCTTGTGATAAATCAGGATGTTGAATAGGACCAGAAACAAATGCTCCATGAAGTTCATAATGAAGAACTGCCTGAAGCAGCTTTTCCGTTGATCCGGTAATAAGAGAAAAGTCTACAGCAGGATATTTTATATGATATTTAGCAATAACTGTGGGTAACCGAACCGCTGCTGTGGTTTCCATAGAACCAATGGTAAGAGGGCCGGAAGGAACAGAAGCATTCCCAACTGCCGCTCTTGCTTCATCCATCATGTTTAAAATCTTTTCGGTATAAGATACCAAAACTTCTCCAGAAGGAGTAAGGGTAATTCCCTTTTTATGGCGATAAAACAATGTTGTCTGAAGCTCAGCTTCCAATTGCTGAACCTTGTTTGTGACATTGGACTGTGCATAGTTTAACTTTTTGGCTGTTTTTGAAATGCTGCCTTCACGAGCTGCTTGAATAAAAATCTCTAACAAATGAATGTCCATAAAGCCTCCACTAAAATCAAGGTATCTGAAATAAAGATAGATAAGATCATGTTTTCGAATTATACATGATGGAAAGAACGGATGTAAACTAAACAATGAAGTAGCAGGCCGTCTTGGGAGCTGCTCACATGACAACTTGAAGATACAGGTTTACGGATTCATCGAACAAACAATATATTTGCAGAAATAGGAGATGACTACTACACATGACAACTTACCATAGAGTTGATGTAGATGGGATTGAAATCTTTTATCGTCAATCGGGATCAGTAGGCAAACCTGTAGTTATTTTACTACACGGGTTTCCAAGCGCGAGTCACATGTTTAGGGAATTAATTCCTGTATTAGAAGAGCACTTTCATTTAATTGCCCCGGATTACCCAGGGTTTGGAAACTCATCATCACCTGAACGTACTGATTTTGAATATACATTTGATAATATTACAAATATCATCGAACTTTTTATCGCTAAGCTAAACCTTACTAAGTATGCATTATTTGTTTTTGACTACGGAGCACCCATTGGTTTCCGGATTGCAATGCGTAATCCAGAACATATTACAGCGATCATAAGTCAAAATGGTAACGTGTACCGTGAGGGCCTGGGGACAAAGTGGGCTGCAAGAGAAGAGTATTGGCAGAATCCAACATTGGAGAAGAGAGACCGTTATAGAACAGCCTTTGCACATGATACCATCAAACATCAATATGTGGACGGAACGAAAAATAATTTGGTTTCTCCCGATGGCTACACTCTAGATCGTGCTTATATGAATCGACCAGGAAACGATGAAAAGCAGCTGGATCTAATATACGATTACCAAACAAATGTGAGAATGTATCCACTGTTTCAGCAATATCTTGAGCAATATCAACCTCCTTTGTTAGCTGTTTGGGGGAAAAATGATGTATCTTTTATACCTGCAGGTGCTGAGGCTTTTAAAAGGGATCTTCCCAATGCAGAGATTCACTTATTGGACACGGGTCATTTTGCATTAGAAACACACGCTAAGGAAATAGGAGAGATGATGGTTCAATTCCTAAAAAAACATAATTAATACCTGATATTGAACAGCGAATTAAACTATTGTTCAATCCCGCCGAAACCATTTGGAAGCCAGTAAAATGTAACAAAATTTGGAGCATTATTATAATGAAGATGGCTATCATAATGATTAGCGTCTTGCCAGGATGTGATTCAGGATAATAGGAAACTGTAACTCTTAAAATATAGAATGGATGAAATCAGTACAAAAATAAAAAAAGGACCGTAAGTGTTCATCCTCCATCGATGAATCCTTTCGGTCCTTCTATGTTTATCCTGTACTTTTATGCCTTGGCAGCATCTTTATGAAAATATCTAATAAACAACGGTATCGGTTTCCGCCTCTTTTGGTTAACGTCTTCGGAAGGCTCCGCCACGTGCGAGAGCGAAGAAGATGAGCAGGGCGATAATCGAGCCAACGATGGCTGGAATAATATGAAATCCGCCAATCACCGGCCCCCTTGGTCCCAGCAATTCCGTTCCTAACCAGGAACCGATAAAACCCGCAATAATGTTCCCAAGTACACCGCCCGGTACGTCCCGCCCAATCAAGTTGCCGCTTAACCAGCCAATAAGTCCACCAACAATGAGTACCCAGAGCAGATCCATGGATTGTTCTCCTTTCTTCAGGTTTATTACAAGTTATGTTGGGTTCGTTGGAATATACCTCATCTTCGTGCTGGTGGAGGAATCTAAAGCGCCTGTGCTAAGATGGGTTAATAATTGATTATAGCTGGTGAAAACAAGGCTAGATAGGGGTGTACAGTTGAAGAAAATCCTAGTCATTGATGATGAAATCGCAATTCGAGATTTAATTGAGCTGGTGCTAAGGCGAGAAAACTACGATGTGCAGACCGCAGAGGACGGCAAAACGGGCTTGCAGCTACTCGACTCTTTTCAACCCGATTTAGTGGTACTTGATCTGATGCTGCCAGACTGCTCCGGATATGACCTGTGCAAGGAAATCACCGGGAAACGTGCCGTTCCTGTCATCATGCTCTCTGCCAAAAATGAGATAATCGACAAGGTGCTGGGATTAGAGCTGGGGGCGGAAGATTACATGACCAAACCCTTTGACAATCGTGAATTGCTCGCTCGGATCAAGGTGATTCTGAGAAGAAACGAGAGTAGGGAGGGCACAAGTGAAGGGACAGAAGTGCAATCGAAACGGATCATTCATGAAGAGCTGACTTTTGACCTGGAGAGCCGAAGAGTGCTGAAAAACGGTGTACCCGTGTCTTTAACGGCCAAAGAGTTTAAAATTCTGGAAACGTTACTCAAAAGGCCAGAAAAAATCTTTACCCGGGATGAACTGCTGCAGATCGGATGGGGATATGACTTTATGGGGGACAGTCGCAGTGTGGATATGACCATCATGCGATTACGGAAAAAGCTGGAGGATAACGCGGACGAACCGAAGTATGTCAGGACGATCTATGGATTTGGCTATCAGCTTGGAGGTGGCGAGGCCTGAAGTATGCAACCCGGTTACTGCTGAATTATTTATTTTTCTCCGTGCTTTCTTTTGGCATCATCATTTTTGCGGTGAATAAAGCCATTGACTACTACAGCTTCGTTACGATTGAGAAACAAATGATGGAGAAGGCGGATCTGTCCGAGCTGTCCTTTCGTGAGGTGCTGGCACAACATAGGTCATCGTCTGGAGAACCGCAGACGGAGGAAATCGTCAGACTTGCTCTGGAGAAGCTAAAAGCTTCAGGCAAGGAAGTACGTATCTATAACAGCTCCAAGCAGTTGCTGGGCTTGGCTGTGGATGGCATCATTATTAATGATGGCAAACCGCTTATTTTTGACCAAAATATTGAGAAAGCTCTGAGCGGTAGTTATGCCTACACTGTAACGGAAAATCATCTGCTTTATTTTGCGACGCCCATTCAGGATCAATTCTACGAAAACGCTTATGTATATGAGTTCGTGGAGGACATTTCCTACTTTTATGCAATTATGGATCAAATCCGTTATATCCTGTTTGTCGGCGCAGGCGGATTTATTATACTCATTACGTTATCCAGTCTGTGGATTGCACGTAGCACAACCAAACCGATTAAGGTGCTGCTTGGCGCTGCGCAAAGCTTCTCCAGGCAGGAGTTTCGGAGAGTTCATCTGAAGCGAAAGGATGAGCTGGGCATGCTGGCAGATGGACTCGATTCCATGGGGCGGCAGCTTCATGATTATATCCAGTATCAAAAACAATTTGTCTCCAATGTATCTCACGAGTTAAAAACACCTTTGGCAGCCATTCGTGGTTTCTCTCAATACTTGGTTGAAGGGGAGACGGAGAACAAGGAGCTGCAAAAAATCTATGCTCATCTGCTGCAGGAATCGGATCGGCTGACACGCTTGATTAATGAACTGTTATTGTTATCCCGATTTGACAAGGCTGGTTCTAACGAACTCGAAGCCCGGAAGACGGAAATGAATGAACTCATTCAGGAAGTTGCAATGAATATGGGAGCCAAGGCTAAGGATAAAGGGATCGAGATCAAAGTTAGTAAAGTGAAGGGAGGATCGGCAAATGGAGGTCTGACAAGAGTCTATGCCAACGTAAATCCAATGCTGATGTCCCATGCGATCGCTAATCTTGTGGATAACGCTATCAAATACTCAGGCAATCACTCACAGATTGAAGTGGAGATGGAATATACGTCAAGCGAGGTTTTCATAAGGATACGTGACGAAGGGATAGGCATCGCAGGTGATGAGCTGGACCGAGTGCAGGAACGCTTTTACCGGGCGAAAAATGCAAGCACAGCGAACGGTTCAGGTCTCGGACTATCCATTTGCAAAGAGATTGTAGAGCGGTTTAACGGATATATCGACATGGAAAGTCAAATCGGGGAAGGAACAACCGTTACGATTGTATTGCCTCGTACGTAGTCCTGTATCTAAACCCAAGCCTGAATAGGTAACGTTACAAGATTGGTACATTTCTGTTATGAGACTAACAAATGTTTTATTTATAATCACTTCATAAGAACAAATCACATATTTATGGAGGGATCATGATGAAGATAACAAAGAAAGCAGCAGGTTTTATCGTACTAGGTGTTTTACTAACGGGGGCATTAACGGGCTGTCAATCCAGTGATGCTACATCTCCAGCAACTGGACAGAACACAACGAATGAACAAAGCAAAGGCGAAGGAGCAACCAATTCTTCTGCACCTGCTTCCGAAAATTCGGAAGAAAAGGGTACTGAAGCGATTAAAGAAGGTTCGATGGAGAAGGAAGGCAATGTCGTGCTGAAGGAGCTTGCTTTTGTCTATAATGAGCATACCATCGCGATTTCGGATACAGCGAACGAAGAACAGATGGAGCAGATGCTGGGCAAACCGGATAACCTGAAATCGCATACGTACACTGCCGACGATGGAACCAACATGGATACGTTAATCGGTTTTACAGAAAAAGTGTACACGTATCCTGGTCTGGAGATTAAAACAATCAGTATACCGGAAGGGAAACAAGACTCGATCTTTCATATTGAAATCACAGATCCTAAGTACACCACAGTTCGAAACATTAAAGCAGGAGACAGCCTGGATACACTCAAAAACGCCTACCCTGAGGGAAAACTCCTTGGTGATGGAGCTCCAGATGAAGAGGATGACTTCCGTTACGAGCCATCCAATTATGTGGATGTGATGTCATTCCATATCAAGGATGCCAAGGTTGAGAGCATTCAGATCTACAGTCTTCTGGACTAATATGTAGTGAGCAATGTTGCTAAGCCATTTATGCGTTTCACCTTTAATATCTGAATAAAATGAAAAGTTAACCCTCAACCATCCTGAAAAGGAGCATTGAGGGTTAACTTAGTTTTGGTCTTTTAGATTAAACGCTGTTTGGGCAAATGCAGAATAACGTTGAATTGATCGCCATGAATTTCGATTTTGATCTCCCCGCCGTGCAGTTCAACGATGCTTTTCACAATGGACAGCCCTAGGCCGGAGCCTTCAGTCTGGCGGGATTCATCTGCTCTTTTGAAACGTTCGAACAACTCTTCCGCAGCAAAATCAATCTCATAAGCAGCCGTATTTTGAATTTTGAATAGTACCTGTTCATCAGACTCATCCAAATAAATATAGATTCTGGTCCCCGGAAGCGAATATTTCTGCGCGTTGCCAATCAAATTTTCGAATACACGCCAAATTTTATTGCCGTCCAAATGTGCATGGATGGGGAATTTTGCAATCCTCTCCCGAATCTCGGGTGATGCTTGTCCCATACTGGTGTTGGACTCGGCAATCGCCTGTGTCAGCAAGGTTGCGACATCGACGTACTCTATATCCAGCTCTACTGTACCGCTGGCCATCTTTGAGATTTCGAACAGGTCTTCAATCAACAGCTTCATCCGTAGCGCCTTCCGGTCCAGGATTTCAATATAGGCTCGGTTGGTCTCCGTAGACAGATCTTCTTTTTTTAATAAATCAACATAGTTGATAATAGAAGTGAGCGGGGTCTTCAAATCATGTGATACGTTGGTAATCAGCTCTGTTTTTAACCGTTCGCTCTTCATTTGATTCTCCAGCGCGCTTTGATACCCGGCTTTCATATTGTTAATATAGCCAGCAAGCTTGGATAGGGTATCCTTGCCGGTAACCTGAATCGTATTCTGAATATTGCCTTCGGCAATTTCTTTGCTCCCGTTGATGATGGCGATGAAGCGACCAAGCTTGGAAAGGATATACGGAACCAGGAACAGCACATACAGCAATACATAAAGTAAGGGCGAGCCCTGTTGATATATGCTGTAATATGTGGCTGCCTGCCAAATACAAATGCCGGCTATCGCGGTTAGCAAAAACATCATGATGATGCCAAGCGTTAGTCTCCAGTTTTGCAAACTGGCTTTAAGACCGGTTCTCCAGCTATGAAAGTAATCCATCAGCAGACTGCCATGCCAGAAGGAACGCCTACTACGGGGTGCCTTAAAATAAAGAAACAATCTGCTTGCCAGTAGACAAAGAATAATAAAGGCAAGCAGTGTCTGGATGTAGCTTGAAGTTGAATAGTCCAGACTCAACCCCGTGTATGAATACGAGTTTATGAGTAAGAGGATCCATAAGATCGCGGCGACAATGATGACAATAAGGTCGATCGGAACCTTCCGATCGGATTTATTTTTTCTCGATTTTGTATCCAATTCCCCATACCACCTTTAAATATTTTGGGTCTTTAGGATTGATTTCAATTTTTTCACGGATGTTTCTCACATGTACGGCAACCGTATTCTCTGAAGTGAAGATCAGTTCATTCCACACGCGCTCATAAATCTCTTCGATTGAGAAGACTCTGCCCTTGTTCTCCATCAGCAGCTCCAAAATTTTGTATTCTTTCGGGGTTAGTCTGACGTCCTCACCATCTATCTCAACAGTCTTCGAGCTTTTGTTCAGCACGAGTCCTCTTACTTGAATGAGCTCATCCCCGTTGGACTGGAAGGAACCTAAATTCGTAAACCGGCGCAGTTGAGATCGAACTCTGGCGATTAGCTCTAAAGGATTGAACGGCTTCGTAATATAGTCATCAGCCCCAACGTTGAGTCCCAAAATCTTGTCGCTATCTTCTGACTTGGCGGAAAGCATAATAATCGGTATATTTTTGTTTTCACGAATTTTAAATGTCGTTTTAATTCCATCGAGCTGTGGCATCATGTTGTCCATGATAATAAGATGAATGGTTTCTTGTTCAAGAATTTCCAGCGCCTCCAATCCGTTAGAGGCAGTGAATACATTCACATCTTCGCTTTTCAAATAAATAACGAGCGCTTCTCGAATTTCCGGTTCATCATCTACAACAAGTATGTTATTGATAGCCATTATTTCTCACCTTCATCACGATATTTCTTATACTTGCTAATCCGGAACTCATATATCCCGAAAATTCAACATGGCGGGGGGGAGCGTCTGCAAGCATCAACTCCTCTGGTGATTCTTCCTCATCCGTGTAAAATCCATGCACCCCGAACCTGGACAGAATCTGCATAACCGGTCTGCTGTTGACGGTGTGAACATAACTATTCACCCCCAACTTATTTAGTGCTGGAACTAAATTGGGGTTTAGATACACCCGGTATACAGGCATGGCAACGGCTGTCAGTTGTTTGTCCCTTACGAATTCTACAATACTTTCGGCGGAGGCGCCAGTTTTGTAAAGTGAATATATTTTATTTGGAAAGGGGTGGATTCCCATAACCGTGTCATACATTTCCGGGCTGAAAATTTCAGGTATAACCCGGTTGAGCAGTGCAGAATCCGTACGTCGAGCCTCATTGACTAGATACGAAAACTGCTGCTGGATTTGCTCTTTACTGCCTGCTTTCGTGTCTACAATTAAGTAAAAATCAGGATATTGCTGCATCAACTGCAGTATGTCCGGCAGTGTAAGCGGGTGGAATCTTCCCATGATAAGCGAGTTTGCAAATTGAAGATTGGTTACGTTTCGTCCGTGATGAGCCGCCAAATCCGGCTGTAACCTCTGCGACCAATCATGTCTGGCTACAAGCTTCCCGTCCGTCGTCTGCACAAGATCAACCTCGAACAAACGGTACCCTCTATTGTAATTGGTTATAAATGCTTCATAAGAATTGGTGTAACTAGCACCGTCAACGCCGCCAAATGCATGTGCAATAAGCCTATTTTCCTGCCAGCCGCTGGTGCCAGCCATAGAGTCCGGCTGATTCTGATCTGTCCTAACAAACCCCCAGTTGCACCAGATCATTCCTGCCGTAATAACTATAAGTAAGCTTAACATCATCATTTTCTTCATTCGTTCTTCTCCTTCGTTATCCGATGTAAGTCATACTACAGGACTCAAATAAAGAAGGAGTGGTATAAAAACGAAGGAATTTATGAAGTTTGTACACATGTTACCGCCCTCATGCTTATGTTCTCCAATATGTTCATCTGGGGTCCCATCAAATGTCCCTTTACGCGACGTATCACCCAGCTGTGATCTCATCCGCTTGATCATGGTTAGGAGCACAACCTTCATCATGGACATACGTATATAGCACTGCTATAATAGAAGTTATGAACACATATGACAAAATATTATCAGCTGCTCTTAAGGTACTGGAGGAAGAGGGCGGAGCCCATTTTTCGACGCGAGCTGTCACTTCGATCGCGCAGGTTACGGCTCCTACACTCTACCACCACTTTGGTAATGCCGATGGACTCTTGAGTGCAGCTATAGTGGAAGCGTTCAAACAGTTATTCGAAAGCAAAATTGCCGCAGTCGAGTCACTTATTCCAGAGATGGCGCTGCGTCAAGGGTGGGATGACTATGTCCGCTTTGCGGCAGCCCGTCCTCGGATTTATGCGGCAATGATGGGGCGGCTGCTCGAGGGCGCCCATATTGAGGCGGCAGATCAGTCGTACCAAGCACTGGTACAAAATGTTCAAAACGTCGCTGCCGCAGGCAAACTGGCTGTTTCAGCCGAAGCTGCGGCAGATCTGGTCTGGGCTTCCGCCAATACGGCCTCTTGGCTGTATGTGACGTCTCAAATTCGCAAGACACCTCCCCCCCAGTCTGATGTTATTGAACTCATTCGTGAAAGCGTAATGCAGATCATTTTGATCCCAATGCCGGACGCAGGTTCCAAATGAGGGATCAATGACAGAGCCTGGAGACTCCAGACAAAGCCCCAATGTGGGCTTTGTTTCGTTTCATGGTAAAGATGTCAGACCATGTAAGACTATACATAGTACCCTATAAGAGAGATCGCCTATCCAAGCAGGATGGCGATCTTTTTCATTTTCAGTGGGTTTCGATGAGCCCACTCCTTAGGCCGCGGTATCTCGTAAACAATAAAGTACATCAAGCAGGGCCTGTCAAAAATGATGTTCATATCGCAGGAGGAGCACAATATAAAAAAATATATAGCACCGCTATAGACAGCTCTGTATAGCGGTGCTATAATCACCGTATAACAGTGCTATACAACGATTCATATCTTATTCAACTCGGGAGGTTTACAATGCCATATAAAACTCAAGAAATGGTTGTCGTTACAGGTACTTCAAGTGGAATCGGCAGGGCTACCGCGGAGCAGCTCGCCGCTGAAGGATTTCACGTTTTAGCCGGGGTTCGCCGTCAAGAAGATGCCGACAAAATCAAACAAAAAAATATCGAGCCTGTGATTCTCGATATTACTGCTATCGACACACTAAGGGCGCTGGCCGAACGAGTAGAGCAAGATCCGCTTGGTCGCCCGTTGCGCGCGGTGGTCAACAATGCCGGCATTGCCGTTAATGCACCTCTTGAGATGGTTCCGCTGGATGAATTACGCCGTCAGATCGAAGTCAGCGTGATCGGGCAAGTTGCGGTTATTCAGGCACTTACTCCAGCCTTGCTGAAGAGCGGCGGACGCGTAGTTAACATCGGATCCGTGGGTGGCAAAATCTCAATGCCTGGTTTCGGAATTTATTCAGCTGCAAAGTACGCGATGGAAGCGATCAATGACAGCCTTCGCAGAGAGATGTCCTCGTTCGGACTCAAAGTTATCATGATTACTCCAGGCGGTGTCAGCACCAGCCTGTCGGAGAAAGGGGTTATGACAGCCGATCGGCTGTCCAAGTTGATGACGCCCGATCAGCACAGACGTCATGATCGTCTTTTTGACGCCGTGAAGGAGCAGGCTGAATCGTGGGCAACGAGCGGTATTTCTCCTAAGAAAGTGGCAGAAGTAGTTTCACGAGCCATCCACGCAAGTAATCCGCGCACCCGCTATACGGCTGGCCGAGATTCGGCAATGCTGACCCGACTGGTTCGTATTCTCCCGGATAAACTCCTCGACCGGATGCTCCGCAGCCAGATGAAGCTGCAGTAATGGGAGTATGACAGATGTCACAACAACAGTTTGAACATGCCATTATTGTAGGTGGATCTTTAGGTGGTCTAATGATGGGCTGGCGTTATCCCGTTCTGGTTATACAGTGACTATTCTTGAACGTGCAGATTCATCATTAAGGAATGGTGCTTTTATTCGCCTACACACGAAGCCTTATTCTAATAGTGAAATGGAACGAGAACTTAGACATTTGGCATCCAATGGCAACAACAATGTTGAATCCTGGTCAGCCATTCAACAACGTTTGCTCCATGCGGCAGCTAAAGAACCTGGGATTACCCAGCATTCCTTATACGGTGAAGCTATTCCGGATTCGCTGCTGGAAGAACTATTACAACTCAGCCAAGCCCATTGGAGCACAGAAGATAATGCCATTTTGCAAATCGCGATTAAGGATCGCGGTTTAATCGGGGCCCTGTTAATGAATAGATCCCTAATCTATTGTCAAAAGGAAGAATAACCTTGATTGGTGACGCCGCTCATACCATGTCGCCAATGTCAGGCGCAGGCTTTAATGATGCACTCGATGATACGGTTGCCATCATGGACGCCATTAAACAGTATCCGAATTCGATAATAAATGCTTTGAGTGAATACCAAACACGTCGCTTGGATGTGGTTCGTCAAGATGTTCTTACGGGCCAGGGCTTTAATCGTTCATTTGGTCGCTTATAAGAGCATGATGCTAACTATTATCTATAAATTAGGAGGAATTAGCATGAACGATACAAATAACCGTTACGTTACTGTACTATGGGAGGCTAGAGCTAAGGCAGGGAGAGAAGCCGAGATGAAGGCGTTTATGACTGCAGCTGTCACCCCGTCACGCAACGACCAGGGTAACATTGACTATGAAGCTCACGAGGTAGAAGGCCAGCCTGGTACATTCATCATCTACGAGCGCTGGGAAAACCGGGATGCCCTCGATCGGCACCTGAGTGCACCGCGGATGCAGGAACTGGTGCCTCAGCTCTTGGAACTGATGGAGGGATCCATTGAGGAAGGGATACGACTCCTGAAGCCGTTTCGTCCAGCGCATTAAACTACAACACTGGGGAGGTCAAACATTGGCAACGATCGATGATTTTGTAGCACTAGATATTCGTGTCGGTACGATTACGGAAGCGGAGTTTTTTGATAAAGCAAAGATCCCGGCGATAAAGCTTAACATTGATTTTGGACCGGAGATCGGCATGAAATCCTCAAGTGCACAAATAACTAAGCGTTACAAGACTGAGGACATCATAGGAAGACAAATTGTAGGAATCGTCAATTTTCCTCCTCGGCGTATTGCTGGTTTCAAATCGGAGGTATTAGTTTTGGGAGGAGTCCTGGAAAAAGGAGATGTTATTCTATTAAAACCGGATACTGAAATCCCTAACGGTACTCCTATTGCATAAGTTAGACGACGAGAACGTTAACTGAAATACAAATAAGAAAGCAGCTGACCAATGTGTGAACTGCACCCCAATTGTTAGGAGGAACACATGAGCTTCTGGCGTTGGTTTCGCATCTAATTTCACCATTTTGGCTGAACTTATACAGAGATGAAATAGTTCACATACATTTAATCATCGCTGTATCATGAAATGATTCGCGATCGTTTACTCAAACTGCGTCATATAGTTCATTTTTATTGCACCATAACTATAATATCTGATTGAGCTTGCTTTCAGGCTCTTCACCATTTTCTACACGTTTTATATTCTCTATAAAGAAATCATATCTTTTTTTATGAAATTTCCGACCATCAGGCATTCCTGCTGTATGCGGGGTAAGTATCACATTACCTAGATTCCGGAGTTCACTCTCCATAGGTAGCGGTTCTGACTCAAACACATCCAGACATGCGCCTATAATATCGCCGTTTTTTAGTGCATCAATCAAGTCTCTTTCATTGACAATCCCCCCGCGGGCTGTATTGATAAAAAGAGTGGTATTCTTCATTTTTTTGAATACCGCTTGGTTGATCAGTTGTTTGGTTTGCTGATTCAAAGGAATATGTACACTGACTATGTCCGCTGTGCTTACAAGTGTATCGAAATCCGTCATTTCCACAAAACCATTCGATTGTACATTGGCATTCCTCGCATAAGCCAGCACATTCATATCAAAAACCCTGCAAAACGTAGCAACTTTTTTGCCGATCGCGCCCAAACCGATAATCCCAATCGTTTTGCCTTTTAATTCACTCCCTGTATAATCCAATTGATTTTCATCCATTGTGTTTTTCATGAACGAATCAAGAAACGGTATGTTTTTATAAAAAGACAATATCAGTGCCATTACGTGCTCGGCCACTGCCTGCGCATTCACCCCTGCAGCATTAGCGACCCAAATGCCTAGCTGTGAACAGGCAGCAACATCTACATTATCGAATCCTGCACCCGTCTGTACCAATTTTAATTTTTTTGCGGCAGAAAGCAGGCTGTAATCCACTTTAATGTGTTCAGGGATGATTACCTGGCAATCTTCAATATGATGCAGCATCTCTTGTCCGGGCGGGACAATTACAACGTTCCAATCTTTTGGAAAATACCTTTCAATATTTGATTTTGACGTCTCGCTAAAGTAGCCAACGATGAGAATTTTCATTGCTAAACCACCTTTCATACCTGTTTTTTAACAATATATCTGGAAAATGCGCCCGATTCACTGTGATGATCAGTTAAATTTTAAATACGATATAATTTGACGTAATTAAGATCTATAATAATGGTAAATTAACGAAAAGAACAACAAAACATGAAACGAAAAATACTCCAGAAGAACCTAACGGTTCTGAAAAAGAATTTTGGGAATTGGTTCATAGCAAAGAAGTCATGGAGATCGCTGAAGCAAAAACTGCCCTCGATAAGGACGACATGTGAAGTTTGTGATGGCAAGCGGTTTAACAATGAAGTGCTGCAGTATGAACTGAAACTGGCAGGAGAACTTCACAAGGAAGGCAATCTTTACGTAATGGATGAGCCGGCAACCGGACTGCATATGTCCGATATCTCCCGTTTAATGGACATAATGAACCGCTTGGTGGACGGGGGGATACGCTGGTGGTTATTGAGCACAACCTAGATGTGATCAAGAGCAGTAAAGCCTGATATGAAAGTGTACCTAGCTTAACAATAGGGCAAAAGTCACTACAATATAAATAAAGAGTCTATTCCAGTAATTTGTATTCTCCCCTCACAGTAGACAGGTAAAATAATCCATCCTGCTGCTGTGAGGGGAGTTTTTACTGCAAACATTACATCCCGGGAATGGAAAAGAATCCAGATAAACAATATACTAGCTATAACAGTTTAGTGTTGAGGTGAATATTTAATGGATGAAGTCAATGAATCAAAACAAATGGTATTACAAATGGGCGGTGCCTTGAAAAAGTACAGAAAAGAAAAAAATATGAGCTTAGATGACTTAGCGGAATTAACCGGCGTAAGCAAACTTACCCTGGGGAATATCGAACGTGGCGAGACCAATCCAACGTTGGCGATTATATGGAAAATATCAAAGGGCATATCATTACCACTATTGGCTTTGTTCAAATCAGAAGACCCTGTGAGTTTGTATCGAGCAGGCGAAGGATTGCGATTTTCTAATGACCAAAAAAATTGGATCATTGAACCCATCTTCAAAAGCAACGGTATTGAAATGTGTCGGGCTTACTTACAGCCGAATAGCTCGTATCACCCTGAAGGTCATCATGTCAATACAACTGAAATTGCAACAGTAATGACGGGTTCCATTGAAATTCAAGTCAACGAAGAGATTCATACATTGAATCAATATGATACGATCAGTTTTCGTGCGGATTGTCCTCACTCTTATACCAATCATACGAATAGCGAAACAGTGCTCCATATCTCCTTAAAGTATGGTTTCTAAAAATCAAAATTCTACCTAGGCATACAACTCCGAATTCCATGACGGGAATTCAGAGTTGTATTTTTGTTTTTAAACGACTTTAAAATATATCATATAATATTTATTGTAAATAATAATATATTATAATATACTTTTGTTGTCCGCGCGGAAGTTACTACCTCTTTTTCAATCAGCAGGAGATAAACCATACGTATGAAATCAGAAAGGAGAATTGAAGAATGCCGAACCAACAAAATAAAAAAGCCATACCATCTTCTATAGGATTTATCATTCTCGGCATTATTGTGATTGCAGCTAATCTACGTACTCCCTTAACCTCAGTCGGGCCTTTAGTGAGTCTCATCAGGGATGACATTCAAATTTCAAATACATTAGCCGGCCTCATAACAACGTTACCCTTGCTTGCCTTTGCTTTATTATCACCTGTAGTACCCAAATTAGGACGAATGTATGGGGTTGAACGCATCATTTTGATTGCACTCATATTTCTGACAGTTGGTATTGTAATACGTTCTTTATCTGGCGCAGCTAATCTGTATCTTGGGACTGCAATTCTCGGGTTCGCAATTGCCGTATGTAATGTATTGTTGCCCAGTATTATCAAAAGGGATTTCCCAACTAAAATGGGTTCAGTGACAGGTCTTTACTCCATTTCAATGAGTTTATGTGGAGCAATCGCATCAGGAATAAGTGTACCGCTAGCCGTGAACGCAGGTCTACAATGGCAGGGCGCATTGGGAATATGGGGGATTCTAAGCTTCGTATCAATCCTCTGTTGGTTACCACAATTCAGAAATCAAACGAGGCAAACTGCCACGACGAGCCAACAGAAGGACACCAATGATGTGAATGTTTGGCGATCTCCTCTTGCCTGGCAAGTAACCTTGTTTATGGGTATACAATCGATGGTTTTCTATGTGTTGATCGCATGGTTGCCCGAAATTTTAAAGCAGCAAGGAATTGATTCCAACCAATCCGGATGGTACCTCTCGATCATGCAGTTAGCTATGCTTCCATTTACCTTTCTTGTTCCTGTTATAGCTGGGCGTATGTCTAACCAACGTTTGTTAGTAGTCATCACAACCACTTTGCTTTTGACGGGAACGCTCGGACTTCTTTACGGAAATTACAGTATCATATTGTTGTGGATCATAATACTCGGAATTGGGGGAGGCTCCGCCTTTAGTTTGTCCATGATGTTTTTTGGATTACGTACTGAAAATGCGCGTCAAGCAGCCGAACTGTCAGGCATGGCGCAATCGATCGGATATCTTCTTGCCGCAGTCGGTCCTGCTCTTATAGGATATCTGCATGACGCGACAAATAGCTGGAAACTGCCACTTTACATTCTATTTGGTGCTTCGGTCTTACTCTTTTTAGTGGGTATAGGAGCAGCAGGAAACCGTTTTGTAGGTAACCGATATAACTACAGGCTGCACGCAAAGGAAGATAAAAATGTTTGAGAACATTAATGGCATGACATATGTGCCAGAGAATTTCCTGGAAGAAATATTGAACGAAATGGAGAAAACGAGTCTGCAACAAATACAACAAGCCAGTTCCAAATTAGAATCTGCGGGGATTAACCCGAAGACAGTTCATCTTAAGGGAAACCCTGCACATGAAATATTAAGATATGCAAGGGACACTGAGCAGCAACTCATTATTATTGGAAGCCGTGGGCTAAGCGGCATAAAAGAAATCATGCTAGGAAGTGTCAGCCACAAGGTTTCACAGCTATCCACTTGCCCAGTTCTCATTGTACACTAACCCTCTGTACTGCAGAGATGATGCATTGACATACAAACATCATGTCGGCAACAGGAAATCCCGACCTTCCACCAACCTCCCCCGAAGTCATGGCGTTGATGACTCGGCCTGCCCGGAATCCGATAGAGGATGAGGCAGGGCATTTGGCTCATAGCCTGGTGTTTGCCAAACGCATTGGCGGCACAGGCTATCCGTTCGATGCAAACGAGTATCGTTCACTCATTCGAGAGGAAGTTCAGCGAGCCTATGACCCGGGGAGTATTGCGTGACAAATCGCAGCAATTGCCGTTTTTGGCGACCGCCGCCCGAATCTGGAAAAAGTAACTGTTCCAGTATTAATTATTCATGGTATGGATGACCCAAGGATAATAATGGAAAATTATAAATGCGACCGTTTCCCATTGTTCTGCTGGGGAACGGTCGTTTGGTTGCTTATGTAATCAGTTTTGGTTGTAAACCAAATTGTATTCATCTACACCTGGAATGGTAACCTAACACGCCATTACATTTCTTATAAGATCACTGATGTTGTTTGTTCAACCACTCCGATCGCAGCATTGCATATTGATACTCATCTATCCAGATGCCTTTGGACTTGTAGTTTTCGAGCATGTGTCCTTCACATCTCATGCCCAATCGTTCTAACACTTGAATCGATTTTGTGTTCCTTACATCGGCAAAAGCGATTATCTTATGTTTAATTAGAGTGCCAAATACATAGTCCATCAGGGCACAAAGTGCCTCATTCATGTATCCTTTGCCTTGAAACTCAGGTGCAAGAGTGAATCCGAGTTCGACAATTTGAGGTTCATCTCCGCGTGTATGAATGGCACAGTCGCCGATTAGTTGATCCGACTCCGTCAGGGCAATGGCGTATTGAAACCAGGTCCCGGGCTGGTTAGGGGAATGTACGATTTGTTTGCTGATAAATGCTTCAGCATCTTGGAGCGTATAGTTTTCCCAGGATTGAAAACGGGCAACATCTGGATTAGCCCGGTAGTGATAGAACGAATGTACATCCTGCAAATCAAACTTTCGAATAACAAGACGCTCGGACACGCAATATACTTCGTTTGATTTCTTCATACCATAAACCTCACTTTTTCTGTATTTCTCTGGTTTTGATTCTAGCATAAATCGCCGCAGCCTATCATTCGCACAGGCATGCGGCGATTGTCCATTCCTAAACTGCTTTTGCTTCAAGTGTTGACGTTGTCACCTGTGATTCTCTTCGCAGGAATAATCCTATACCTAATGAAGCCAAACCGATAATCAGTATACAGGCTCCTAGCTCTACACCATAAAAAGTCAACTCACCGTGTCTAAAGGCCATTCCACGAATCATACGATTGAGCCAATTCATAGGCAGAGCCCATGCTGTAACCTGAAAAAATGTTGGAAATGCAAGCGGCGTCAGCTGAATACCTGTTACTAGAAATGATGGATATAAGATCAAGCTCATTCTGGCACCAACCCTGGACACGTTTTGAACAGAATATCCAAGTAACATCGCGAGCAAACATAATGCCATCGAATACAGCAATAAAGGAACGATGAAGATATACGGTGCCGCTTCGAATCGCATATGTCCCACTTGTTTTAACATCCCATAACTGAGCAGGGCAGAGCAGGTGCTTAGTATCACATAGGGCATGACCCGAATCCATAGCTGGAAAGGGGAAGTCCCCGCAGACAAAAGCTTACCCTCTTGCCGAAGGCGGGGAGCGATCGCGCCAGCCGCACCCGTCGTGAGCATCAGTATAATGATATTTACAAATCCAATCACCATGGTACCGATATAACTTGAATTTGGATTATATAACATGCGCTGCACTTGAGACAGCGGGGACACCAGAGCTTTTGCTGATTCGATGTCCATGCCGGTTTGAGTAAGACGTGATACAGCAAGCGTCATATTTTCGGTTGTTATTATTTCTTGAATTGCAGGCCGGATACCACTGAGGCTGGAAGGCATCGTATTGTCCATCCATATCCCGATACTTGAGGGTAGCCCCTTGTCTTTACGTTGCTCTAATCCGTCCGGCAAATAAATGACTGCCACTGCCTTCTCGTTCGCCAGCAGTGTATCCGAAGAGAGGCGATTGGCAAACACATTCGTGACTTTCATATATTGTGAAGCATTGATTTCTTCAATAAGTTGCCTTGAATATGAAGAGTGATCCTCATCCACAACCACAACCGGTGTTTCGCTCAACTGATTTTGGGAGAACAAAAGTCCAAAAAATACAGCTGCAATTAGAGGGGCAGCAAAAATAATACTAATCCATTTACTGCCGCGTATATGCTTCCATTCATCAGCCAGTGATTTCATCAAGCTGCACCTCCGCAGTCATCCCTGGAAGCAGATCTGCACTTGTTGGAATTGAAATCCGGATCAGGAACATACTTAGATCTGCTTGACCTTTTTCCCGCGTCATGCGGAGATTGGCGAATTGAGGAGAGGGGGATATCGACGTAACCACACCTTCCTTTACAAGAAGATTCTCCAGATATGGAAAACGAACATTTACCTTTTGATCTGCTCGAATCTGGTTAATCTGCGATTCCGGAATATATAGATCAACATAAAATCCTTCAGTCTTAGGTTCAGTATTTAATATTCCCTGCTTTTTACTTTCAGCCTGACTCACGGCGTCTGTACCTTTTGCGATCAACAAACCGCCTGCCAAAATAATGATCAAAGTTATGACGATATACAGTTTCCAATTAGACTTCAAGATGATCTCTCCCTATCCTATTACTCTCTATTATGATATGTGTTGGTTCATGTACAACTTTCCAAGCGTAATCAAACGACATCCATTTTCCTTTGTTCCATTCTCTGATGGGCTTGTTCAGCAGCCTCCATGATGATCTCGCCTAGCGTTGGATGCGGATGAATGGTCATGGCTATATCTTCTACCGTGGCTCCCATCTCAATCGCAAGGGAAAGCTCAGATATAAGAGTAGATGCTTCAGAGCCTACAATCTGTGCACCTAATACAAGGCCAGACGCAGCGTGAGCAACGATTTTGACAAATCCTTCGGTTTCCTTCAGAGCCAGTGCACGGCCATTAATAGAAAAAACAGATTTGCCAACGACAACAGGAATTGATTTTTCCTTACACGCCGTTTCGCTAAGACCGACGCTCGTAACTTCCAGGTGAGAAAACACAACCAGCGGAATAGCTTTGTAGTCGATGACAGAGGGTTTACCTGCGATAGCCTCTGCTGCAATTGTTGCTTCATAGGAAGCTTTATGAGCCAAAGCAGGGCCTTGAACAATATCTCCAATGGCATAAATATGCGGGATGTATGTTCTGCACTGTTTGTCAATCTCGATCAAGCCATGTGGAGTAGGGGACAGACCTATATGTTCAAGACCCAAGGTTCCATCTGTGTTCGGTTTTCTGCCTACCGTAATTAATGCATATTCAGCTTGAACAACATGGTGTTCATTCTGACGCATATAGTGGAGATCGATGTGACTCGTATATTGATCTGCTCCTGTAACCTTAGCTTCGGTCAGGGTTGTTATCCCATCCTTTTTCAGTTGACGAACGACAGGTGCAACAAGCTCTGCTTCGAATCCGGGCAAAATCTGTTCACCGCCCTCAAGCACCGTAACGTTAGTTCCAAATCTCGCAAACATCTGACCCAGTTCCACACCAATATAACCGCCACCAACCACAACGAGACTCTCCGGAATGTCAGGCAGCGATAGCGCTTCAGTAGATGAGAGAATTCGTCCGCCGAAAGGAAGAGAACTTATTTCAATTGGACGCGAACCGGTTGCCAGGATGAGATGTTTAAAGCCTATTCGACGCGTATGCTGTTCAGCATGATATATTTCAGCGGTGTTCGCATCAATTAAACTTGCTTCTCCTTCGATAACAGTCACACCCGCCGTTTTAAGCAAAAACCGAACCCCTCCAGACTGCTTATCCACCACAGCTTGCTTAAACACCTGAGCCTCCTGAAAAGAAGAAACTCCGTCAACAGCGCCCCATTGTCTGCGTAAATGATGACGCTCCGCTTCAGCAATGAGCGCTTTGGAAGGAATACAGCCTACATGCGTACATACACCTCCGATCTGTTGGCGCTCTACAATGGCTGTTTTCATGCCCAGTTGTGACGAACGTAAAGCGGCGACATAACCGCCTGGCCCTGATCCAATGACCAGGGTATCTACGACTTCTAATGAATTCATGATTGGTACCTCCAGTTTAAAATATGATGATCATAATATATTATAGTCATCATATTTTAAAGGAGTCAATACTCCATTTGTAGTCGCTCTCCCTTTGCTGAAGATGCTGATAGTTGAATTGACATTAGATAATATGATAACTATAATATTTTAAAAAACATTCATAGGTACAGACGTATACAAAGGAGAGGAAGCAGGATGCCTTATCCGAAAGGGCACAAGCTCAAAGTTCGGAACCATATTATTACCAGCGCGGCCAAAGCATTTCGAACCCACGGCGTGCGGAATATTAGTCTTCCACATATTATGAAAGGTGCTGGACTGACACATGGGGGATTTTACTCCCATTTTGAAAATAAGGATCAGCTTGTGATGGAGACCTGTCATTTCGCCATTGGTGACACCATTGAAATGCTGCAGAGAATCGCAGACAAAAACAAAAACGAAGATCAGACCTCAATTGAGGCTGTCATTGATTTTTATTTAAGTTCCCTGCATCGAGATCAGACGGAAGTCGGTTGTATCTTACCAGCTTTATCGGGAGAGATATCCCAATTATCGGAGGATATTCGGCAAGCTTACACACAGGAGCTGCAACGTTTTATCGCGTTTATTACAACTATGGCTGGTATGAATACCGCTGATGGTTATGCGTTGGTAAGCAGCATGGTGGGTACCGTTGCACTGGCACGGGCAGTTAGTGATGCAAAGTTCAGTGATGATCTGTTACAGGCAGGTCGTGTGCAGGCCAAACAAATGGTAAAGGTCGGCTCCAGATAACAACGACATTGATGAAACAGAGGAATGAGGGAGAAGAAGACATGAATATCAGAAAAATAAACGAAAATGGAGTATCTATTGCTTACGTTACGAGTGATGAACAATTAATTACCGATGTTCAATCCGCTATCGATCTTATGGCTACGGTTCGATATGAGGCCGATTGTCACCATATTATAGTTAACAAATCTGCTGTCAGTGAAGTTTTTTTTGATCTGAAAACACGGCTGGCGGGTGAAGTGTTGCAAAAGTTCATCAATTACCAGACCAAAATCGCGATCATTGGTGATTTTTCCGGGTATACCAGCAAAAGTCTTCGAGATTTTATCTATGAAAGCAACAATGGGAACGATATATTCTTCGTAACAGAGGAAGAACTGGCTATTGAAAAGCTAAGCAAGAACAGTGATCCAAGTTAACTAAGAGAGACTGGAGAGATTGAGATGGATATCGTGTCATATCGGGAACAAGATCAGGAACGACTGGTTCAGATTTGGGAGAGAGCTGTACGAGCAACACATACGTTTTTGGAGGAGCAACACATTCAATTCTATCGGGATATGGTAAGCAAGGTATTGCTGGAACGGCAAGTCGAGGTGTGGGAGATTCTAGATAAGGAGCATCAGCCTGTCGGTTTTATTGGGTTACATGATAACTTTATTGAGATGTTATTCGTCGATCCAAGTCAGCATGGACAGGGAATTGGGCGTCTGCTGATTGAACATACCCTCAAGATCAAAGGACCCCACCTAAAGGTGGATGTCAATGAACAGAACCCTGGAGCTGCGCAATTCTATAGCAAAATGGGGTTTGTACAAATCGGACGCTCCGAATTCGATGGCTCTGGCAATCCGTTCCCGCTATTGCATCTGGAAATTTCATAAAGGATAAAAGTATTTACATTAAAGTCGCTATTTTAGCGGCTTTTTTTTGTTGTGACCTAGTATGATCTAAATCCGTCATTTTGTCGTATGCCTATTATAAATATTTACCTCTTGCATAAAGAACGTATGTTCGGTTTATAATATATACAAACATATGTTCTCAAATGTACAGGAGTGATTTCAGTGTGGACTAAGCAGCGAACCATCATGCTCATTGATATGCAGAGCTTTTATGCTTCAGTCGAAAAGGCAAAAATGCCCCAATACAAAAATAGACCACTCGCCGTTGCAGGCGATCCAGCAAGACGTTCTGGCATTATCCTTGCCGCTTGTCCATTAGCCAAAGCTAAAGGTGTATCTACTGCGGAACCACTCTGGCAGTCTCTTCAGAAGTGCCCTGAACTGATCATTGTGAAACCTCACATGCAAGAATACATCGAAGTATCAACTCAAATCATGTCCATTATTGAAGAGTTCACCGATCTCGTTGAACCGTACAGTATAGACGAATTATTCGCTGATGTTACAGGATCTATGCATCTATTTGGTCATGATCCAATCGATCTGGCCAAGCAAATTCAAGACAAAATCTATAATGAAACAGGCGTTTACGCGAGAGCTGGCATTGGTGAAAACAAAATCATCAGTAAATTATGCTGCGATATGATTGCTAAAAAAGCGGAGGGGGGCATTTTCCACTTAAAGAAAGAGGAATTACACCTCCACATTGGAGATAAACCCATCCGCGATATGTGGGGGATTGGCTCAAGAATGGAAAAACATCTGTGGAAGATGGGCATCCGAACCATTAAAGACCTGGCGAATACGCCTCTTTCCAAATTAAGAAGCAAGTGGGGAGTTAATGGAGAAGTCATCTGGCGAGTTGCTAATGGACTCGACAATTCACCCGTAACCGTCAACACACACAGTACACAAAAGGATATCGGAAACGGGATGACCCTGCCCAGAGATTTCACAGAGGCTTGGGAGATCGAAGTCGTTATCCTCGATATCTGTACAGAAGTGTGCAGAAGAGCCCGCAAAAAAGGGCTGATGGGCAGTGTCATATCTGTGAGTGTATCGGGAGCAGATTTTGATCACCCCACTGGTTTTCACAGGCAGGTTAAACTGTCTGATCCTACAAACATAACCGTTGATGTGTGCAAGATTGCCAAACGCATATTTCATCAACACTGGGATGGGCAACCGGTGCGCCGTGTAGGCGTATCCCTGTCTCAATTATCCAACGCGGATACATATCAACTCTCTTTCTTCGATGATCAGGAGCAGAAACGAGCCATTGATCAGGTGATGGACGACATTAAGGATCGATTTGGCGACATTGCCATTCTGCGAGCGAGCTCCATTACGGCTGCGGGTCAAGCGATCGATCGAGCATCTAAAATTGGGGGGCATTACAAATGAGCAAAAAACTGGAGGCCAATGGATTATGGGAATCGAGCCGCATGATGCTTCCACAACATAAAGAACGAATTATTCAGCATCGTAATCACATTCATGATCAAGCGAAACCTATAATCCATGAAGATGAGTGGGAGATTATGGCTCAACATATAGAAATGTCGCTCAATTATACGTTGCAAGCCATCATTGAAGTATTTCATGAGTCAGGCAATCGGTATATAGAAGGGATCGTTACTTCCGTCAGTACCTTTGGAAAGAAAATCAAAATTGAAATGGAAAATGGATTTGAATGGGTCGATTTTGATCAATTGGTCGCTGTAAAACTTGAAGAAGGGGGCGTGTAACGTGAGACAGACTTCTGAGGAACTTTTACTTGTGAAGAGGGTGGTAGAACTCCCTTATCTATTAGGTGCTCTGGAGGTAGATAAGCATAAAATATACGCTTCAAACTTTAAGATGAAATCGGTGTATATTGACTATCTGGACGGTACCCAAAAGAAAATTGCTGTAGAGATGTACAAATTGAAACAAAGTTTAAAGCAACATCATATCAAAATCATCGATGAAAAGAGATCTCAGCTGAGTTTGACAGTAGATTATTCGGTAAGAGGTTACCTTCATAAAATGACTCTATTATGGAGCAAAGTAAAAGTGGATGTAACGTTAATGCTTACTGAACATATGAACGTTGATATCACTGATATGACAACATAAACATATAATTAAAGCAGGATACGGTATATAAAAGCATAGGGTGGATATAATACAGCTATAACCATTGTTTTCTTCTCCCGATTTGGGCAAACCGACCTTTGAAGTTCAAGGGTCGGTTTTTTTTGTCTCAGATTTTTCGGATTGGCATATCGAGTCACATAAAATGAGAGAAATCAGGTTAGTTCAATAAGAATTGCGTTTTTTGGCACCTAACCTGTATTTATCTTGACAGTAATTGGGTCCAACTCGTAATATTTGAACTGGAGATGTAGGAAAGGGGACTCGCCGGACAATGTGGACTTCCTTGTAATGATTATCTAAACTGGATCGCTCGACTTGGTGTTTTGGTTATTACCACACGCCTCGTTTGTGATGCCGATCTGCAATCATTCAAGGGACGCGAGGAACCGTTTGATCAAACCCGGGCGCGGATACTTGATGTATCCGTTTTTGTTATACCTAAGATAATTTCATCTCCAATGAAAAATGGATTTCTCCCTCCCTTATTAAAACGGAGGAAATAAAATGACTAACCTATATGGAAAAACCGCTATCGTGACAGGCACAAGCCGCCCTGGAGGGATTGGAACTGCTGTCTGCCGTACGTTGGCACACGAAGGCGCTAATGTATTTTATACCCATCTGTACGATTACGATAAGACAGAGAATCCGGGAGATGCCGACAAGAACTGGCCGGATCTCTTCGCTGAAGAACTTCGCTCGTATGGCATTAAGGCAGCGCATATGGAGGTCGATCTTACCGATCCCGCTTCTCCGGCGCGAGTGCTTGATGCGTGCCGGTCGGCTGTCGGGCTGCCGACCATTCTCGTCAACAACGCTACGTACAGCGTATCAGCTGATTTCCGTCAATTGAATGCATCACTGATCGATGCGCACTGCGCCATGAACATTCGAGGTACGTTCATGTTATCGGCCGAATTTGCGCGTATGCTGGAGGTTGAACTGGCCGGCCGTCAGGTCCTTTGCGGTGGCCGGATCATCAACCTTACGTCCGGTCAGGGTAAGGGGCCGATGCCTGGCAATCTCGCTTATGCCGCAACAAAAGGCGCCGTCTCCACCTTTACCGAATGTCTATCTGCTGAGCTGGCTCCGTTTCACATTACTGTGAATGCGGTTGATCCCGGTCCTACTGATACGGGTTGGATGTCAGAAGAAGTGAAAAAAGCCTTGCTACCGGGATTTCCGATGGGCAGGATCGGTCTTCCTGAAGATGTATCCCGCCTGATTGCTTTTCTGGCAAGCGATGACTCCCAATGGATCACCGGACAAATCATCCATTCTCGAGGTGGGTTTAATTAGGCAGACGGTTCATTAACTCAAGGGAAACAATAGTTCCATAAAATCAAAGAAGGCCGCCGATCAACAGGATCGGCGGCTTTATTCGATTACTAAACAGTAAAGCTTAGTTATAATCAATCTTTATCACCAGAAAATAAAGTCTACTTGGTAGAATTGTGGAGTAAAAATCACATTAACTGGAGTGGATACTATGCTTTCTGAGGAAGATTATGCGAAGGTAGCGAAAGAAGCTTTACATCAATACCCAATCATTTGGGAAAAACTTGTGTATCTCGGAAAGAGTGATAATGTTACATTTCAAGTTCAGACCAACGATCATAATCAAAAGTATCTTATCAAAATCCATATCTCAACAATTTCCATTCACTCAAAAGGGAATGTTGCATCAGAGCTTATTTGGCTTGAAGCTTTGGTTAAAGATACAAATCTCGTCGTACCTTCCCCTATCAGAAATTTTCAAGGTGATCTGGTAACAGAAATATCAACTGATCTTAGCGAAAATACATTCATGGTGACTATTCATCATTGGATTCATGGAAGCGTGCTTAAAAGAGAGCCAACAAGTAATGAAACTGAAAATTTGGCTCTCTTAATGGCGGCTCTACATAAACATTCTATGCAGTGGACTCCACCTGAAGGTTTTAATAGACCAATATACAATTCTGATCATTTATATTCATCACTTAATCAATTAAAACAGTTAGTAAATTTGGAGCTTATCTCAAGTGAAGTGTTTGTTTATGTGGAAGAGTCAGCCCATAAAATAGCAAATGTGATACAAAGTCATAAACGTTTGCCAAGTAATTGGGGAATTATTCATTCTGACCTTCATGAGAGTAACTATGTTTTTTATGAGGATATTCCTCGACCCATAGATTTTTCCAATTGTGGCTATGGCTTTTATTTATTTGATATGGCTGAAACATTTATGCACCTTTCATCTGAGAATAGGAAAGTATTTATTTCATCGTATAGCAAAGTAAATCAACTACAAGAGAATTATTTCGAGTTATTAGAAGCATTTTTTATTTGGTCAATAATTAGGACTTTTGCATTCCACTCTCTAAATTCAATTGAACAACCATCCTTAGCGGAAATTTTCCCATCAGTCATTCAGAACTATTTTAGGAAATATCTTAAAGGAGAAAATTTTTTATTGAACTGACGGCGAAATTATAGTTTAACGAAACTGAGAAGCAGCCGACCAAATTAATCGGCTGCCCTCACGACTAATTTACTCAGACCGGTCCGGATGACTTCTTCATTAATACGCTAGCAATGGAACGGAATTCTTGGATCAAGAAGATATTTTTCATTGCGGATGATCCGAGAATCGATCATGAAATCATTTCCATTTTAATCCAATGATAGTAAAATCGGTTGTACCACCACTAGGTATGAATGCTGGTGCAGATAGATTGAAGATAGCCAGTATAGAAAGGAGGCACTTAGGTGCTCTTATTTCGAGGTCCTTTTATTGTCGCCGTGTTGATGATATGTCTGATGTCAGGTTTGGCTGCTTGTTCTGCGTCAGAACAATTGGAAGATAGAGATAATACTTCGACAAAGGCTGACTTCACGGAGGAGATACGGAGCCTTAATTTGAATAGGGAAGAACCAGCATGGAAGCTGTATACCACCCCAGTAAATCTAACATGGTTCGTTGGAGCCGAATGGTTCGGGCACACTTGGGGAGAGAGCCTGACTTCCAAATATGTCACCCAAAAAACAGGGGTTAATATCGAATTCGAAGTACCCGCTGGTGAACCAAGCGAGATGTTATCCCGGATGTTGACAACCGGTAATCTGCCGGATTTGATAACCATCGGCTCCTGGGAGAGTGCGGTTAACAAACTCCGGGAGAGTAATCTCATCTATGCCCTGGATGAGCTCGCCGACCAGTATGATCCTTACTTTTTCAAGGTAGCAGGTGATGGTGCTCTACAATGGTATCGACAGGAAGACGGCCACACCTATGTCATTCCCAATGATGCTTACAGTCCCGAACAGATGCGTTCAACAGGCTTCACGGCAGCGAACCAAACCTTTCTCGTACGTAAAGATCTGTATGAATCAATGGGCAAACCGGACCTTAGCACACCGAAAGGTTTTCTGGATGCACTGCGCTTGCTGAAGAATCAATATTCGGTTTATAAAGGCCAACTGATCAGTCCATTCTGGGCACAGGGGAATGCCTCCTATGGCATGACTGAATATTTGCAAAATCTGCTTGCGATCCCCCATGAGCAGAACGGTAAGGTATACGACCGAATGACAGATCCCGACTATATTCAGTGGCTGAAAACATTTCGTACCGCTTACGAGCAGGGCCTGATTAATGTTGATTTTCTGGTTGACTCCAGTGCACAGGTGCAGGAAAAAACCAACCATGCCCAATATTTTATGATGATTCGGGAATGGACAGACATATCGGACCTCAATTCGAAATTGGAAACCCTCACGAATCAGAGTTCATACTATATGGCTGTAGATGGACCCCGGAGCAGCAGGGGAGAATCCCCTACACTGTTCCCCGGCAGCATGGACGGCTGGATGGTTACAATGATTAGCAGATCCACGAAAAACCCTGAACGTGCCATCCGATTTTTGACCTATCTGGTCAGCGAAGAAGGTCAAAGGGATTTATTTTTGGGCAAAGAAGGTGAAACCTGGGTAATGGAGAACGGCAAACCGCAGTTGACGGCGGCAATGGTACAGTTGCATGACACGGATCGGGAGCGGCTGGAAAAAGAATATGGCATTATGGATACCTACTGGATGTTGCGAAACCCTGCTTTCGTTAACAAGTGGAGACCAGAGCATGCCCCATCCATTAAGCAAATGGAGGCGTTCGCCAACCAACAGGCCGATCTGGACAGCGGCATCTATAAGGGACTCGATCCTGTAGGAGATTCCGATATAGCATTAGCCTGGTCTCGTATTTCTCAGAATTGGGAAGAAGTGCTGCCAGAACTGATTACAGCGAAGGATGAAGCTGCCTTTGACAAAATTTTTGAAAACTTTCTCATACGTCGTGTAAACTACGGATTTAACCAGGTGATGGAATATCGCCAGGCTGAACTGGAACTGCGGAAAGCCAAGATAGCCAGATAACCATTCCTTAATACAAAGTAAAATCTCAGCTAACTAGTAATATATGGTATAACCAAGGGGGTGAATACATCCGAATGAAATACTTACTGACGAGATTGAGGAAGCTTTATCGCAATGCCCGTATATCCCAAAAGCTGTTTCTGGCATTTAGCCTGATGATTGCCATACCTGTTATTTTGATATCCTTTGTGTATATCCGCATGCAAGAAACCCAGCTATATAAGGACGCTATGGCAACGGGCAACAGCCACGTTTCATGGCTGAATGAACAATTGCGCAGAAGAATGGATACGATTGAGAACGCTTCCAATACAGCCCTCACTCAAAAGTCATTTGTGGATTTTATTCATTCCAATATGATTGTGGATGGACTGCGTCTGGTAAAGTTTAAGCAAAACCAGTATGAGCAAATGCTCAATATCATTCAAAGCAATGCGATGATCAGTGAGCTTAGCTTTTATGTCGATAATCCAAACTTGTACGAAATCTGGCCTGAAATCTATCATTATAAGAAATTTTCACCTCAGGATTATTGGGTAAAGCTTCGGGATGAAGGTGGTGCAGCTTACCGCTTATTTTCATTTAGGGATGGTGAACACACCTTATCCTACTATCGTCTGGTTCGCCTTCAAGGGCAGGAACAAAAACGCCCTAGTATTATGGAAGTGCGCGTCCCGCACAGCCTGTTTTTCAGCGACCTGTTACAGGAGAACAAGGGGGACTTCTTTTCGGTGTTGATGAACGCAAGTGAACCTCCCCAGTATGTTTACAATTCCCAGCATGAGTTTTCTGAGAAGTATGGGCCGGGACTGGAGGAGATCCTTGGCGGTATTTATCACCAGCTGGATGTATCGCCGCAGGAAAGCCAGGAAAGCCCACTTCAGGTTAAGGTAGGAGATGAGCGCTACTATGCATTGTATCGATACATCGCTCCGTTGAACACTTATGTGGTCGATATTGCTTCTCATCAGGCATTGATGAAGGGGCCGCGCAGTTGGTATGCATTTGTGGTAACGATTACATTATGTGTATTACTGCTGATCATGCTGCTCGTATCCCAGACGACGCGACGTATTTTCCGGCGGTTGGACAGCGTACTGGTATCCATGCGTCAGGTACGGAAAGGCGAGCTGGATGCAATGATTGATACCGGCCTGGATGAGAACGAAAGAGGAGATGAAATCGATGAGGTGGCCGTGAATTACAATAAAATGTTACATGAGGTCAAACGCCTGATGACACAGGTCGTGGATAAGCAGTTAATTGCCAAAAACGCACAGCTGCACTCTCTGCATTCGCAGATCAATTCCCATTTTTTATATAATGCCCTTGAATCGATCCGTATGGTTGCGGAGGTACAGAGGCAGCCTGCTATAGCCAAATCATTGGTGTCGCTCGGCTCCCAGCTGCGCTACAGCATGCAGTGGCGCAGTGATACCGTTGCTTTACGTGAGGAGCTTGCCAATATCCAAAGTTATATTGAATTTATCAACTTTATGAAAGGTAGCAGTATCGCCATGACGGCGGATCTTCCTCAGGAGATCCTTCGCTACGCCATTCCCAAGATGTGTATGCAGCCCATCATTGAGAATGCAATTCATCACGGAGCACCTTCAGGAGGCAGGGTATCTATAGAGATTACCTTTTCAGTGGAGAATGACAGTCTGCTTCTCATTAACATGAGAGATGACGGAGAGGGGTTAGCGCCTGAGGTGTTACACCGCCTTCAAGCAGTATTGCGGAGCGAATCGGATACGCCGACGGTTACGAGCAGAAGCGGACTTGGTTTGGAAAACGTGAATAAGCGCCTGCAGCTTCATTATGGCAAGAATTGCGGTCTATGGATTGATAGTGTGCAAGGTGCATATACCTGCGTAACGATACGTTTGCCTTGGGAAAATGAAAATCTTGGAGGGTGGTAGAGCATGATGAATATCCTGATTGTGGACGATCAAAAACACATTCGTGACGGCCTGCAGGCCATGCTGCCTCAATTTCCTCTGGAGCTGAACAACATATATTGTGCCGCGAGCGGGATGGAGGCGCTGTGCCTGTTGCGGCAGCATTGCATTCACATTGTTATTACCGATATCAGGATGCCGGATATGGATGGATTGGCACTCATGGCTCAAAGCAAAGAGGAATCCATGGATGTGGAATACCTTATTATCAGCGGTTATAGTGATTTTACATATGCTCAGAAAGCGATCGGGCTTGGGGCAAAAGGTTACTTGCTAAAACCTGTGAAGCGAGAGGATCTGCAAAATTCCCTGGAGCATATATGGCAAGAGATCCAGACACGGCAGGCACTTACGCATAATATGCAGCATATATCCCGCCTCGCCCAAGAGACCGAGAGTAAAGAATTAAGAATGTTTATGCAAGGTGCGTTAAGTGATGACACATGGATTCTTCAGATTGAGGAACAAAATGCTGCATTATGGCGTAATTATCGCATAGCCCTGCTGAGGGAAGAAGTTTGTATTAAGCAGCCCGGAGCCAGCAGCGTCCATAGCATGGAAGCCATTGCTTATCATGTGTTTGGCAGACAAAGTTGTATTTGCCTGCAACATCGCCCATACCTGATCCTTGCGGTGGATGCGTCCATCGAGCCAAATGTTTTGCCAGCAGCGCTTAAGGAAGCAAAGATCGAGGCTATAACAGCCATGACGAACCCGATTCAGGGGTTAAAAGAACTACCCGACAGCTATACCCAAGTGCTAGAGCTCTATCGGCACAGTTACCTGTTTCCTGATCAGTATAGTATCTCCCCAGCACATATTGAGCATATGGAACAGCAATGGCAACTTCCCTATGAAGACTTATATGAACTATTCCAGTCGATTGGAACAGATAACAGCGGAACAATAACGCAGGGTATCTCTGCAATATTTCACAAAAAGGTGCTGCAACGCTATCCCATTCGCTATACTCAACAGCTCTGCGCCGCCACTATTCAGATGATGGAGGAATACGAACGGGTTATCCGCCCTTATATGGGGGAAGAAAAGCTTGACCTTGAATCATTGCGTAACCTCTTTGATTATCCAGGGATGCGTGATTATATACAAGCACTGCAACAGCAGCTGCTTCGGCTGAATCAATTCTATTATGACTATAAGTGCAGCTATCGCCATTCGCAGGATTTGAATGAAGCCATTCGTTATATCCACGAGAGTTACCACAAACCGCTGGACCTCGCGATGGTATCCAATCATGTATCGCTTAATTATGCTTATTTTTCAAATCTGTTTAAAAAGAATATTGGTAAAGGTTTTGCTGAATACCTACGAGATGTGCGTCTGGATAAAGCGCGGCGGCTTCTCGCCGAAACCGATATTAAAATTGTTGAGGTGGCTGCTATGGTAGGCTATGAAAGCTACAAAAGCTTTACACGCGCGTTCCGACTTGTGATGCAGATCCAACCCACAGAGTACCGACAGATGATGCGGCAGAAAGCAGATTGAATCAAAAGCCAAAAAAATGGGATACCACAAAAACAATTGTACCTTTTCAGCAAATTAACCTATTCGATAGAATAAAGATATCCCTCATGTAAGCGATTACCTTAATGCGCATGGATTGGGAGAATCTATTCTATTAAAGGAGGGCAATAATGAAACCATCTCATTTTACGGAGAAACGATGGATGAAAAAGGCACTCGGTATGTTGCTTGTTGTTGTGATGCTGGCTAGTATCGGCATACTCCCAGCGTCAAAGGTTCAGGCGGCGGCAACTACCGTGACCTCAATGGAGTACTTCTCACCAGCAGACGGACCTGTTATTTCAAAATCAGGCGTTGGCAAGGCCAGCTACGGATTTGTTATGCCTAAGTTCAATGGAGGTTCTGCGACATGGAATGATGTTTACAGTGATGTAGGCGTTAATGTAAAAGTGGGCAACAACTGGGTTGATATCGACCAGGCAGGCGGATATATCTATAACCAAAACTGGGGGCACTGGAGCGATGGCGGCTTCAATGGCTATTGGTTCACCCTTTCCGCAACAACCGAGATTCAACTGTACTCCAAAGCGAATGGTGTGAAGCTGGAGTATCAGCTTGTATTCCAAAACATCAACAAAACAACCATCACAGCGATGAATGCGACACAAGGTCCACAGATCACAGCGAGCTTCACAGGCGGTGCGGGCTTTACATATCCAACGTTCAACAATAATCCTGCGGTCACTTATGAAGCTGTTGCGGATGATTTGAAGGTGTATGTCAAACCTGTTAACAGCAGCACCTGGATTGATATTGACAATAACGCAGCCAGCGGCTGGATCTACGATCAAAATTTTGGCCAATTCACGGATGGCGGCGGTGGGTACTGGTTTAACGTAACGGAGTCGATCAATGTCAAATTGGAATCAAAGACTTCTTCGGCTAATCTCGTTTATACCATTACGTTTAATGAACCTACAAGAAATTCATATGTCATTACGCCATACGAAGGAACAACCTTTACAGCAGATGCAAATGGTTCCATCGGGGTTCCGCTTCCGAAAATTGATGGGGGAGCGCCCATCGCCAAGGAACTCGGTAATTTTGTATACCAAATTAACATCAATGGACAATGGGTTGATTTGAGTAACTCCAGCCAGAGCAAATTTTCATACTCCGGTAATGGGTATAACAATATGTCCGATGCCAACCAGTGGGGTTACTGGGCCGATTATGTCTATGGTCTTTGGTTCCAGCCAATCCAAGAAAATATGCAGATCCGTATTGGATATCCGCTGAATGGACAGGCGGGCGGTAATATTGGCAACAACTTTGTCAACTATACCTTCATCGGCAATCCAAATGCCCCGCGTCCGGATGTATCCGATCAAGAAGATATCTCCATCGGAACGCCAACCAACCCGGCAATTGCGGGCATGAACCTCATCTGGCAGGATGAGTTTAACGGAACTACGCTGGATACAAGCAAATGGAACTATGAAACAGGATATTATCTCAATAACGATCCCGCTACATGGGGATGGGGTAATGCAGAGCTGCAGCACTACACGAACAGCACCCAAAATATATATGTACAGGACGGGAAGCTAAATATCAAAGCTTTGAACGACAGCAAATCTTTCCCGCAAGATCCGAATCGGTATGCACAGTATTCTTCAGGAAAGATTAACACCAAGGATAAACTGTCCTTGAAGTACGGCAGAGTCGATTTTCGTGCCAAGCTTCCTACAGGTGATGGTGTATGGCCTGCACTGTGGATGCTTCCACAAGATTCGGTATACGGCACTTGGGCTGCATCAGGTGAAATTGATGTGATGGAAGCGAGAGGTCGTCTGCCCGGATCAGTAAGTGGTACCATTCACTTTGGTGGACAATGGCCCGGGAACCAGTATTCGGGCGGCGATTATCACTTCCCCGAGGGGCAAACGTTTGCCAACGATTATCATGTATACTCGGTAGTCTGGGAAGAGGACAATATCAAATGGTATGTAGACGGCAAGTTTTACTATAAAGTGACCAACGAGCAGTGGTATTCCGCAGCCGCACCGAATAATCCGAATGCACCTTTCGATGAGCCGTTCTACCTCATTATGAATCTGGCAATCGGCGGGAACTTTGACGGTGGCCGTACTCCGAACGCATCTGATATCCCGGCGACGATGCAAGTGGATTATGTACGCGTGTATAAAGAACAGTAATTTGCAATTTCCGATACGGCGAAGGAAGATCAGATGGAACAAATACTGGGCAAACCGCAGAACCTGAAATCTCATACTTTATAATAGGCTTACGACCGATTCCCAATATTTCTACCTGGGAATCGGTCGTTTAAATTTAGACTTGATAATTTAGTTCATCGGCTGGATTGGTTTTAAAACAGCATTCTTCCCAGACCCCAGCTACAAAACCCTCCAATGTGTCAAATCCCATCCCGCATACACACAAATTAAATTAACGCATTTCGATATCCATCTCTAGTTTACATTTGTAAATGATGTTGTTTAAAAATAAAGAAGTCTAATTAGACCGACTTAAAAAAAAATTGTTATTATCGATTAAAATCTATAAAATGTGCAAATGTAAACTTATTTTATGTATTTATATACAAAAACATGTGCAATATGCCAAAAATACTTTGACAAATGAAAATGGGTGAATTATTTTGTTAATAAGGAATGTATATCAAACACATTAAGGTTAGAAAAGAGGGGAAGGAATGAAAGATAAATCTAAATTCGCAATATGTCTTCTGATGGCAACGGGATTAGCTCTGACTTCAACCGATATTTTTACATCTAAATCAGTTACAGCTAGTGCTGTGCTCACTGATCAGGAAACAAATAAACAGGCAAAGGAGGAGCTTGACATTTTTGAAAGCGCATCCAAAACAAACACCAATTTGATAGGCTGGCAAGTGAAAGGAAAAGGGGGATTAGAGGATACTTCAGAAGGAATCTTGCTAACTTCACAGCCTAAAGAAAATGTAATGGCCATCTCAGAGACGGTGTCCGATGATTTTATCTATGAAGCTGATGTCATGATCAGGGATACGAAGGCAGACGCGACATTGTTGTTTCGTTCTAATGAGGATGGCTTTAGCTCGTACATGCTCCAAATCGTTCCTGATGCTGGTCTGATTCGATTAAGAGATGCAAGAAATGGAGAGGCGAAATTAAAGGAGGAGCGTAAAGTTTCTGTTGAAATGGGGCAGATCTATCATCTCAAAGTGAAGGCAGTGGGTTCCTCGTTAAAAGTATATTGGGGCAATCAATATAAACCATTAATTGATGTTCAGGACATTTCGTATCAAAGCGGAAGGCTTGGACTCCATGTATGGGATGGATCCGCCTTGTTTTCGAACATCGTAGTGAGCGATCTGAAAGGTAATTTGGGTACGGTGCTTTCTAGCAAGGGAAAATGGCAGCCTGATATCGGCGGCAAAAGAGGGACGGTAGAACAGGAGAGCAAAGCACAGCAAATCTATAATAAAGTTTCGGCTGATATGATGTATGAAGGGAATATTACTCTTCGTCCCGATTCTATTGCAGCGCTCGCATTTCGATCTTCCACCGATGGAGCTGAAGGATATGAAGCTACCCTTACGAAGGAAGGAGATCAAGTACGTGTAAGTTTGACGAATACAAAAGGAACAGTAATTGCAAGTTCGCTGCGCACTTATCCGAGTCAGGTGGGAACCAAACATCATGTTGAAATCAAGGCAAAGGGAGATCAAATTCAGGTCTTTCTGGACGGATACACTACGGCCGCGATTGACGTGAAAGATTCAACCTACCGGGGTGGAAGTACAGGAATTGTCGTGAAACAGGGGACTGCTTACTTCCAAGATACTTATGTGACGGAACTGAGCCAATATTACAATGAGATATATCGTCCACAATATCACTACTCGCCAATACGTGGTTCAGCGAGTGATCCGAATGGGCTCGTCTACTTCGAAGGAGAATATCATCTCTTCCATCAGGATGGAGGAACATGGGCGCATGCTGTCAGTAAAGATATGCTGAACTGGAAACGGCTTCCGATTGCACTTCCGTGGAATGATCATGGTCATGTTTGGTCCGGGTCCGCTGTTGCGGATATGACAAATACATCTGGTTTATTCGGAGATTCAGGAGGAAAGGGCATTATTGCATACTATACTTCCTTTAATCCAGATAGCCCCAATGGGAACCAGCGTATAGGTCTGGCTTACAGTAAAGACCAAGGTCGTACTTGGGAGTATTCGAAGGAGCGCCCGATTGTGATCAATAATCCAGGTAAGAGCGGAGAAGATGATGGGGATTGGGATTTCCGCGATCCGAAGGTGATCCGTGATGATGAGAATAACCGATGGGTTATGGTTGTGTCCGGAGGAGATCATATTCGTTTCTATACATCAACGAATTTACTTGACTGGACATTGACAGATAATTGGGGATACGGGGTTTACGTCCGCGGAGGCGTATGGGAATGCCCGGATTTGTTCCAGCTTCCGGTAGACGGAACGCCACAGAAGAAGTGGGTTATGATGATCAGTACGGGAGCAAATCCAAAAACAGGCGGATCAGATGCCGAGTATTTTATCGGTCATTTAACAGCTGATGGTAAATTCGTGAATGATAATCCGGCGGGCAAGGTGCTAAGAACAGATTTTGGTAAAGAGTTTTACGCTTCGATGTCTTTCGCTAACATGCCTGATCATCGCACAGTGATGATGGCGTGGATGACGAATTGGGATTACCCATTCGCTTTCCCAACGTCGAATTGGAAAGGTGAACTAACCATTCCGAGAGAAGTATCATTGGTAACGACCGAAGATGGAATTCGGATGATGCAAAGTCCAATTAAAGAATTGGAATCACTGCGTAAACCTATGTTTTCTGCTTCTAACAAGTCGGTGAGTCCTTCTTCCGGGAATCTGTTAAAAGGTATCATTTCAGGTGTTTACGATATTGAAGCTGAAATTGAAATTCCTGAAGCCAGCACAGTAACTGAGTTTGGGTTTAACATTCGTGAGGGTGCAAATCAGAAGACGGTCGTGGGTTATAAGGCAAGCGATAGTCGTATGTTTGTGGACCGAACAGCATCCGGTGAAACGGATTTTTCAAGCCTCTTTAGTAAGAAACATGAAGCGCCTATGTACATGGAGAATAATCGGATCAAGATACGTATTCTTGTGGATGATTCTTCTCTAGAAGCCTTTGGTAACGACGGTAAAGTCGTCTTTTCAGATGTTATATTTCCGGACCCTGCTAGTAGAGCGATGAGTTTTTATGTAAAAGGCGGGAATGTGAATGTTGTTTCCTTGAAAGTACATCAACTTCAATCTGTCTGGAACGAGGACATTCCTTCTAAAGCTCAGATAAAGATGGATACGAGGATTAGGGAACTGGGTATTGGGGAGTCGAATACACTGCAGGCGATGGTTGAGTATGGACCAGGTATAGGTGTTCAACCACTCAAGTGGAACTCTAGTAATAAAGAAGTAATAACCATAGACTTGGCAGACAACTCACACGCAGGTATTAAGGCGAAAAAAGAAGGGGAGTCCACAATCACCGTATCCACTCCAAATGGTAAAGCTTCCACTAGTGTGCTCGTTAAAGTCATAGGTGGCGAGTTCCGGACAAACCTGAGTGGATGGACTAAAGATCTGTCTGCTGCTTCATGGCTAGTTAGTGAACATGGGATTCGTGGTAAATATTTTAGCGATGCGAATTATATTGCCAAAGAGAAGGCTGGAAATTTTACGTACGAAGCAGACATGATGCTCGGTGAAACAGGAGGAGCAGGTTCTATTTTGTTCAGGGCTAGCGAGAATGGTCGCAGTGGATATTATCTGAATCTAGACCCTAACATGAAGGCAATCCGTTTGTTCTATAAAATCAATGGAGAATTTGAAGAACGGCAGGTTCTTGCAAAAGTACCAACTTTCCTTCAGCCAGGTCAAACATATAAGGTGAAAATAGAAACGAATGGTCCGCATATTGTCGTTCACGTGGACAGTCAAAAAGTCATAGATATAATGGATGGCACTTTTGCAGAAGGCCACTTTGGACTCCATGTATTTGGCGGCTCCGCATCTTATCAGAACGTCAAAATGAGCAACGGTGAACCTGCCAACATCACCAAGTCCAGCCTTGTAAATGCCGAAACACAGAAATCCATTTATACAGTGAACCTTGTCAACGGGGAGCCCGTTGCTTTGCAGGATGCAAGTGCAGCTTCCGTCCAAAAGTGGGTATTTGTTCCGACAGGCGACGAAGCAGGTTCGTATTCGATTCGTACTACAGCCGGTCAGACGCTTGATCTGGATATAGGGCAGAACAAACTTCAGCTATATCATTACTTAGGGTACAACAACCAGCGTTGGGTGCTTCACGAGAACAAAGACGGATCAGTTCATATTACCTCGGTTCATCACCAAAAAGCATTAGAAGTATCGGAAGATGGGACCGAACTCTTGCTTAGTGAACTGAATCCATCTCTTGACCGACAAAAATGGATATTAGCGAAATAATAAAAATTATTATAATACAACGCCCTGAACGGGTTTTGAGTTATCGGGATATTTGTGCGGTGCCGGAAATAGTCCCTCTCTTTCGCTTTATAGCAAGTCCAGAGAATGCTTCAAGTCTGCCGGTAACTCCAGATTTTCAGTGCTTTTTATATTTCCATCAACAAGGCATCAACAATATCGATACAGAACTAATGGCCGAAAAAGTCAAGAATCTTTTTAGTCAGAGGAGGAAATGATGTTACTGTATGGGGAAAATAAAGTATAAGACCGGAGTTGTCGTTTGACGCGGTTTGCCTTTATGAGTATCTCTTCCGATCGCTTATCAAATCTAACACTTTATTTTTATTAATTAGACTATTATAAATAGTGGATATGATGTTCAGTTTATCAGCATATATCCACTATATTTATGTATGATGGATTATTATTTAGACATCAAAGTTACTGTTTACAATGTATATAATGTAAGGATTACATGTAACATATGATTCTATTAAAAGACCATTATTCTAACAGTAACAGCTGTTACAAACTTTTATGATTACTTGTATAGAAATGAAGAGCTTCCCGATGATATGTCCGAGAAGTTAAAAAATATTGACAGAATCAAGATGTTTTCGTATAACTAAAACAGTTATAACTATAGTGGTTATAATTAGAAGACAAAAAAATTGGAGGTTAACATGAAAATCTTAAATCATTTTATCCCCGTTTTTACCGAGCAACTTGAATCAACCATTGCTTATTATGAATCTCTTGCTAACCGATCTATGGATCGGACGTGGGATATTCCTGAAGCTGGCTTATCTTTAGCCACAGTCTATCCTTACGTTATTGTATCTGGAAGTTCCGATGCCATTGAGCCTGCTAAATCACTACGTGCCGTGGTGTATGTGGATTCCATGAATGAATTGAAGGAAGAATTAAAAAAACAAAATACCCTTATAATAAGGGATCAGTGTGGTCCTATTGGTCCAAGCATTTTTGTACAGCATCCCGATGGCAGTTTTATTGAATATGTAGAGCCTACGCAAGCTACTGTTTGATTGATGAAAAATTAAAAAAGTAAAATAAAGCTGCTCCTAACACCGTAGGAGCAGCTTTATTTTACTTTTGTCTCTGTTCGTATTTGCTCCACAATTTGAGCTAGGGTAACAGAAGCCAGTTCATGCTCCATGACCTTCTGCGCATTAGAGAGTTTTGGTAATAGTATCGATTCAATGTTCATTCCTACAGAGCAATTGGGGTCAGTATTCTTGTGAAAATTGAAAAGCTGATTTCCTTCCACAGATTCGACCGCTTGAAAGATATCCAGCAAGGTTAATCTTTCGGGTGATACCAGAAGGGTGGCCCCCGCAACTCCTGGTTTTGTTTCAATATACCCTGCTTTTTTGAGCTGGGCCATTATCCTTCTAATTACAACAGGGTTACTATTGATGCTACGTGCAATTCGATCACCTGTACTATATATGGGATCCAACGTAATCATCGAGAGAATATGGACTGCCATAGAAAAGCGACTGCTTATTTGTTTCATCTATTCACCTTCTTTGCTACAAAGTATAGTTCCATTTTTAGAACAGGTCAATCGACAGTTTTTCAGCAGGAAACAAGAGGAACGTTTCGGTCACTATTTGCTCATTATCGAATAGATGTATATCTAAATTATAATATTCGTAAGTACGGTAATAAGCTTCGGGATAGTCTTACCCATGGTTCTAAGGCCGTAGAGACAAGGAGTTGGTACGAGGCGGTCCAACTCAGGGCATCTGACTATTCTGCTGATTGAGATACTGATTAATAACCCTTGGTTGTTCCGTCGCATCATGCAGGTATGGAAAGTATCGAGAATGTTTGGGGAATAGTAATTCATTATGAACAGAAATGGAGCTAGAGGAATGAAAGTATTATCTATGATTCAACCATGGGCGACTCTGCTTGTCCAAGGTGAGACTCTCTATGAAACAAGATCCTGGAAAACCCGGTATCGCGGTCCGTTAGCCATTCATGCAAGCCAGAAAGTCGATAAGCAGGCCTGCAAATATGAACCCATACGTTCTTTCCTAGCCAAGAATGGCTATACGGAACAAAACCTCCCTACGGGGGTTATTCTTGCAACTTGCGAGCTTTCAAATTGTTATCAAGTCATCGACGCTGATCATACGTCAGCCATTCTGGATTGCGGGAAGGTTGTCTCGGGTGAGGACTTCCTGTTAGGCGATTACAGTCCAGGTTATTTTGCGTGGGAAATAGCGGGTTTCCGTCTGTTGAAGCCCTATATTCCAGTGAAGGGAAAACTGGGACTATGGGAATATCCGATAGACGAAGAGTTGATGATATGACCTATGTGTGACACGACAACGTAAAAAAGATCACTTCATTGAAGTAGTCTTATTTAGAATATAAGAATGATGAGATGGGCGGGAATTGTACATTTTTTCGGGGGAAAACCTTTAGTATGTGTATAGGAAAGAACGAGCGGGGCTTATACAATAACATTAGGGATTGTAAACGCTTGCTTTGAATTCTGAGGATGCAATCCATGAATTATCGTAATCCCGTAATCGCCGGATATTTGAGCGCTATTCCTGTACCAAGCGCGGGAATGCCTACATGCTGGACGATGAAGTGCCTCTTGTGTTCGCGTGCCTCAGCCAGCGGCTTCACCGTGTTTGCCTGGGGTTGCGCGCCTCGGGCAACGGTACAGAGAACGCCAGCCCTGCTTATTATGAAAGATTCTATTATTCCAATACCAAAGGAGATGCCTTATGAATCAACAACAACTACCTAAACCCCACCAACCGCTCGTAACCCACATCTTCACTGCGGACCCGTCCGCCCATGTCTACGAGGGCAAAATCTACATCTATCCTTCCCATGACCTCGATCATGACGAGCCAAGTAATGATAACGGCGACCAGTATAAAATGGAAGACTATCATGTTTTTTCGATGAACAACTTCGATTCCCCGGTGGTCGATCACGGCGAAGCGTTGCATCTGAGAGATATTCCGTGGGCCTCCAAACAGCTCTGGGCACCGGATGCCGCTTATAAGAACAATACCTATTACCTGTTCTTCCCGGCACGGGACCATGACGGCATTTTCCGTCTGGGTGTGGCAACATCAGAGTCTCCGGCAGGCCCGTTCACGCCGCAACCGAATTATATGGAAGGCAGCTTCAGTATCGATCCGGCCGTACTGGTGGATGACGACAATCAGTCATACATCTATTTCGGTGGACTCTGGGGTGGCCAGCTGGAGAAATGGCAGACCGGCAGCTTCGTGCCAGATGCAGAAGGACCGGCTCCTGATCAGCCGGCGCTTGGACCGCAAGTTGCACTGCTTAGCGACGACATGCTTTCCTTCCAGGGCAAGCCTGCCGAGATATCCATTGTCGATGAAGACGGAAATCCGATTCTGGCCGGGGATGAGGACCGGAGATATTTTGAAGGCCCATGGATGCATAAATATAACGGGGATTACTACCTGTCCTACTCGACAGGAACCACCCATAAGCTCGTATATGCAATCGGCAAAAACCCGATGGGACCATTCACGTTCAAGGGCGAGATTCTCTCTCCGGTTATCGGCTGGACAACCCACCACTCCATTGTGCAAGTTGAAGACAAGTGGTATCTGTTCTATCACGACAGCTCCCTGTCGGAAGGTGTCAACCACAAGCGCTGCGTTAAATATTCCGAGCTGAAATACAACGAAGACGGAACGATCCAGAAGATCAACCCTTATCCGGATGCTGAGTAAGCTGGCAGGTTAGCGTAAACAGATAAAATTACAAGATAAGTCATAACAAGAGGCAGCTCCTGACGGAGCTGCTTTTTTGATAGGAGGATCCGTTGTGTCACTCAAACGTAAATCTGATCAACATATTCAGCATACAACGCAGTCTGTATTTCCTCCAACATTGTTATTTTCGCACTTATGAGATTTATAAAAATTCAAACGGATTGAATACATTCTAGAAACCGTGGTAATTCTAACCTTTAAAGTAAACAGACAGTAACCCATTACATTCTTCAGTGAAGAAAGGAACACATAACATGCCAGAATGGCTAGAGGTTGTACTACGGACGTTATCTGCTGTAACTATGCTGTTTATCATCACCAAAATTTTAGGTAAACGGCAAATATCCGAGTTATCGTTGTTTGAATACATAACAGGTATCACATTGGGGAATCTGGTGGGGTACATTTCATTGGATACAGATACCAAATGGTATTTGGGATTTTTAGCGGTGTTTGTATGGGTTCTGGTATCGGCAGCAGCCGAGTATCTAACTTTGAAAAGTAAAAAACTTCGGGACATTGTGGACGGGAGTTCAACGATTCTCATTGAGAATGGAGCACTGAATGAAAAAGCATTAAAGAAAGAACGGCTGACGATTGATGAATTCCTGGAGCAGCTTCGTAAAAAAGATGTGTTCCGAATTGCAGATGTCGAATTTGCAGTCATGGAACAGAGTGGGGATATTAGTGTAATGTTAAAAAAAGAGTATCAACCGCTAACCGCTGATTTGTTAGGCTATCATATTTCATCGGAAAAAGAGCCCCGAACAATCATTATGGATGGCCATATTCTGCCGGAAACTCTTACAAACACTGAAATAAGTGAGGATTGGATTAAAAAAGAACTTCGAAAGTTGAACTTGACCTTAAGTCAAGTTTTCATCGGGCAAGTGGATAGCAAAGGAGAGTTGACCGTGCAGACGGGAACGAGGGCTTTGCCTAAGCCTGCCCATACCACTCCAAATGATCAAATTCAAGATCTGATTCAACAATTAAAGGATGATCTAAAGTTGCGAAAGGATCTCGCATCTGATGATAAAGATCGCCTGAAATACCAGGAAGCGTTAGATCAATTGCAAACCTCGATGCATGCATATCAGAAAAATGAATAAACTGGAATGTGCAATTGGGGAATTTATCCATTTGCATTATATAGAAAAAGAAACCGACCTTATTCCGATTTCAATAGATTAAGGTCGGTTTCTTTGTTTTAATGAAGGGACACTGCTAATATCGGAGTAAGATAAGAGGGGCAAGAACATGGCCGCAATGAATTCGCTAGATAGGTACAAGCGACGGATTAAGTCCTTTGATGTGCATCTATGATTGAAGTGCTGCACAAGCGAGAATCTCGTCGGTCGTGCGGATTCGGCCGATACGTGGGAAGATGACTTTGCTTACGTGCTCATGTTCTGCCTCGCTGAATCCGGTCATGGCGTCGATCGCAAAAATTACCTGGTACCCATGAGCAAATGCTTCTCGCGCCGTTGTATCAACTCCGATCCCTGAAGCAATTCCGCAGAGTACGATCGTAGTAATGCCTCTCCGACGCAATTGTTGATCCAGATCCTTCCCGTAAAATGCACCCCACTGACGCTTAGTAATTAGATGGTCGTTAGCAGTGACTCCAATTTCAGGCACAATTTCATCCCAACCAGGCACCAGTTTGATCGCTGGAGGTTCTTGATCCAACATGGGACGAGGCATGTCTTTGAAATCTTTCGAAGAAACGCGTACGAGTCCAACAAAAGCACCTGCCTCACGGAAAGTTTGAACCATGGCAGAGGCACGTTGGACAACTTGTTCTGCCGAATGAGGGGCGTATTGGTTTCCAATCCATTTCTGTAAGTCGATTACGATTAAGGCCGTTTTAGAAAATTGATATAAATGCTCTTTCATGTTAATCACACTCCAGTTTCAGTTTGTACATCAATGACTATTAGTTCAAAATTATGAACATACAGTTCTTTGACTCTATGTTCATAATTTTGTACTATGAGTTTAACGTTGTCAAGAGGAGATGCATGAGCATGAGCGTAACGAAGCAAGATATCATTTATTCGGCTTCTAAGATGTTTAAAGAAAAAGGTTATCTGGCCACATCCATTCAGGAAATTGCCCAGGACTGTTCCATAGCAAAGGGCTCCGTGTACAAATATTTCCCATCTAAAGAGGATTTGTTGTGTGAGGTTTTCGACCAATGCCAACTGGCCTATTTTGATCAGGCCGAACGTTTGAAGGATATCGGAACGGGAAGCCCTCAGGAGCGACTTGTGGATCAGATCGTATTTCGTTTTCAGTATTTCATGGAATATCGTCATATTATGGTGGATTTCATTGATCTACCGATTACGCAATACGAAACTTTTCGCAAATTGAGGAACCACGTTCGTGAGCGAATGATGGAGTGGCACAGATCATGGCTTGTAGAAGTCTATGGTCATGGAATCAAACCGTATCTCTGGGATTTGATCTTTATTTACCGGGCAATTCTTAAAGATTATCTGCAGCGCGTCATCTCCGAAGAGAATCTATTGTCCGTTGAGGATACAGCTTGGTTTATCGTTGATAAGATGGATGCGTTAGTCAACCACATGTCCAAGTCAGGTTCGAACGGACTACTTGGGAAAAGCGCATATGAAACATTTATTCATTCAGGCTCAAACGACTGGGATGGTGAAAAAGAACGGATTACCGAAGAGTTGCTCGGCAGAGTGATTGCTATCATTGAGGCATGGAAGGGTGGGGCAGAGCGCCGTAAGGAATTGCTAGAGATTGTTCAATTGTTGAATAGCGAGATTGATCAGACTGAGTCAAAGAGGTCGGTTATTCAAGCATTATGTGCTTACTTGGAACAAGAGAAAGAACTAAGAAGTACAGTTATTCAGTTAAAGCAAACCCTCCTTTCGTAGGTTAGGAATATTAGTGTAGGTAAAAGAAAATGTTTGCGTGACGATTATTCCAATGATGATAACTAGAATTAATTAAATCCAAACCCCCGAGTCAGCTGTCTATATAACAGGAGGTGAACGACAATGATCGATGCACAGCAACAAATCAACGCCGCACAAAACGGAGATCACGATGCCTTCGTTTCTCTTATAAAGGATCGAACGGATAAGCTGCACCGAGTGGCTCGCCATTATGTACGGGAGTCCAAAGATGCGGAGGATATCGTTCAGGATGCCCTGGTTAAGGCTTATGAGTCACTGCATACGCTGCAGCAAGCCGAAGCGTTTGAGAGCTGGCTTACCAGAATTGTGGTGAACCGGGCGCTCAATCATTTGAAGAAATCCAAGCGTGTTCACCTGAGCGAAGACCCGCAGTCGCAAGAGCCATTGGTCGTTAATGATATCGACCAAACCCTGGATCTGGAGCGTGCATTGGCCAGTCTGAATCCGAAGCTGCGTCAGCTCCTGTTCTTAAAATATAAGAAGGACCTGACCCAGCAGCAAATCGCCCATCTCCTGGATATGCCATTAGGTACTGTAAAAACACAATTACGGAAGGGGCTGGAACATTTGCGCAACGAAATGGTTCAAGATTTTCTCGAACGAGACCTGGATACATTACGCCTGCAGTTAAGACAACAGGCAGAGCACCAGTTTGCCGTTTCAACGGATTATGATCTGATCGTCAATGACTATCAAGAGAACACCATGAGGGGAACAGGGAGGGGAGAAGCAGGATTTTTATGGGTTAAAACGGGGAGTGATGACGCCGTTTCTGCCACGCTCTCCAGGGACGGAAACTTGCTAGACTATGCCATTTCCTGGGCCTCATTGGACAATGAGACACGGCTATCTGAGGAGGAGCTCAAACAGCAGGCAGAGCAATTCCTGGAAGATCATTATCCCGGCGCACTGCGTGATTTTCCGTATTGTGAGATGGAGTGGATGGAAGGGATGTTTGGGTACACACGACAGCAGAAGGCGATGGGGCTGCCGCTTCCTGAGACGGGATGCCTGATTATGGTTCACCCCAGCGGTCGCGTGGTCGGATTTAGGTACTACGGGACCGTTTCAGGGCCAGCACTCCCAACCATGATCACACCAGAAGAGGAACAGATGGCGTGTATAAAGGAGAATTTTTTGCTACATGTGGAATATTGCGTATTGGACAAAGCCGTGTACACGGATGGTGACGATCAGGTCCATCTTGTTTACGCCCCCCGAAGTAGAGGACTAATCTATACTGCATCATCACAGGAGGAAGTTCCGACAGCCTACAGGGCAGAAGCTGTCCCCTCCGACCCAAGAACACTGGACGAGTGGCCAGGTGAGTTCCCGCCCGCACAAAGCCTGGAAGAGTGGATTGGCATAGACAACGACCAATTTCAGTTAGTACAAGACGACAATATTGGCTCGAACACCAAGCTGATGGTGTGGAAGCCACAGAATAAAGAGCGTTCAGCCAAGAATGACCGGTCTTGGAAGGCCTATTGGGCTGATCAGATGGAGGGAACGGTCAAGGCACGAGTAGACAGCCACACCGGACAACTGATTGACTTTGTTTCGCATGGTAAGCCAGATCAACTAGCTCCATTAACTTGGGATCGAGACGCATGTATAGAAGTAGCTATGGACTATGTCCGAGGACTAGCAGCCGACATGTTGCCATATCTCAAGCTTCTAACTGAAGAGACCGACGACGAAGATCGTTTGGAAATCATTCGCTTTGGTGTATATGTTCAAGACGTATCTGTCAGGGATGAATGCTATCAACTAGCTGTTGACCGCTCTAATGGGAGGGTCAAAAGTTTGATGTCCCCCTCCATAAGGCCAGAACAGTTAAAGAAGCTGGAGACCGTGCCTTCATTTGATTCCCAGACAGCCATCCTCCGATGGACGGCACAGGCCAAGCTGCGTCTGCAATGGGAACGGATGCACAATGCTAGGGCGGAAGAGGCCCCTTACGAACTAGTGTATCGAATGATTGGTAGTGAGCACGAGCGGACGCCAGAAGTGCTTGATGCGCATACGGGGAAGTTATACGAAAATACTTTTTACTGACAAACAAAAACATCTAGCCCGAAACTAAGGGCTGGAAGGCACTCAAAAGCCTGCGGACGTAAGAACAGCATTGGAAGGAGGTTGGTATCTATTTCAAAATGCCCATCGATGGTTCCTGATGGAAGGACGATCCCATCCTTTCTTCCTATCCACCGTCCCTAGCGAAGGAGTTTTGAGAAAGCCAGAGAAGCGCTCTTTGCGTTCAACCGTAATATTGCGCGGGGACAGCATGCTGCGAAAGTATTTGTTTCTGGTGGTGCTCCAGCATGTGTGTCACCAACCGGACTTCAAGCGCTGGCATAAGCAGAATGTGAAAAAGGGGGATGGGCAGCAACATTTCCCCATTGAAGTCGCTATTATAGCGGCTTTTTTAACTTAATTGAGCGAGTAAAAAATAAATAATAATTGCATCTCGGTCTTGTATGCGATATATTGCATACAAGAATATCTGTATAGAGGATGAAAAACAATGCCTATACCTAAAGATTTTGCTTTACCAGTCCGTATGTCCGCAAAAGAAAGAGCGTTTTCTCAGATTCAGCGATGGATTATTGATGGAACACTGCAACCAGGTGAAAAGCTTATTGATGCAGAAATGGCTGAATCGCTTGGAGTCAGCCGGACACCGATTCGCGAGGCATTTCAGTTACTCGAAGTTCAAGGTCTCGTGTCTATGCATCCAGGAAAAGAAACAAAAGTAACGAATATTGAGAAAAACGATATTTTCAAGATGTATTCAACCATGGCTGCTCTTCAGTCCTTAGCTGCTGAGATTACCGCCCAAGTTATTATTCCAGAACAGATCGAGAAACTAAGATCCATCAATTTGGAATTTGCTAGTTCCATTAAAAATGGCCAAGTTTATCAGGCCATGGAGGTGGATGAGCTATTTCATAATTATATTGTGGAGCTCTCAGATAATCCTTATGTGGCCACATTTAATACATCTCTTCAGATTCACATTAGGCGATTTAAATATGTGTTTTTAAAACAACCTATTAAGGCAACACTTGCTTCAGTCGAAGAGCATGATTTGATCATTAGAGCTTTTGAAGGCAAGAATAGCGAAGATGCTCACGTGCTAATGAAACAAAATTTTATTCGACCGATGCAGGAACTGAACGAAATACTTTGAAGTGAGGGATAAAAGGACATGGAAAATAAAAAAGATCTTCGTATTCGAAGCAAGGTAATCAGTGAAGGTGCTAACCGTGTACCGAACAGAGCCATGCTGCGTGCAGTTGGTTTTCAGGATGATGATTTTAAAAAGCCAATGATTGGAATAGCGAGTACTTGGAGTGAGGTAACGCCGTGTAATATGCACATCAATGATTTAGCGGTGCAAGCCAAGCAGGGCGCACGTAATAACGGCGGTGCTCCACTAATTTTTAATACGATTACCGTTTCAGATGGGATTTCGATGGGGCACGGCGGGATGTTGTTCTCACTGCCAAGTCGGGAAGCTATCGCGGATTCGATTGAAATTGTGACCGGAGCGGAGCGATTTGACGGCGTTGTTGCAATCGGTGGCTGTGACAAGAATACGCCTGCATGTCTGATGGCTATTGGACGGATGAACATTCCTTCCGTTTATGTATATGGAGGAACCATTCAACCGGGTAATCTCGATGGTAAAAAAGTGGATATCGTTTCCGCTTTTGAAGCGGTTGGTCAATATCAAGATGGCAAAATAACAGATGAACAGCTACATAAGGTCGAATGTAGTGTTTGCCCAGGTCCAGGCGCTTGCGGAGGCATGTATACCGCGAATACGATGGCAGCTGCTGCAGAAGCCATGGGGATGTGTTTGCCTGGTTCTTCTTCGACATCAGCGATTTCAGCGGATAAAGCAAAGGAATGCGAAGCAGCCGGTAAACAGGTCATCTCACTGCTTGAACAAGAGATCTATCCAAGAGACATTATGACGAAGAAAGCATTTGAGAATGCAATCACTGTTGTCATGGCTCTGGGGGGATCAACCAACGCCTTTCTGCATCTGTTAGCTATTGCGCACTCGGTAGAAGTCGATTTAACCTTGGATGATTTTGAGCGAATTCGCTTGCGTGTTCCTCATTTGGCGGATCTGAAGCCAAGTGGTCAATATGTGATGCAGGATTTGAACGATATCGGTGGCGTTTCAGGGGTAATGAAGCTATTGCTTGCTGAGGGATTACTTCATGGGGATTGCCTCACGGTAACAGGCAAAACGTTGGCGGAGAATTTAGCAGAAGCTGCTCCACTTCCGAATGATCAAGAGATTATACGTCCGCTCGATAATCCGCTGAAGCCAGATGGACCATTAGTTGTACTTCGAGGAAACCTCGCTCCTGAAGGCGCTGTTGCCAAAATGTCAGGTATGAAGATACAACAGTTTTCCGGCCCGACTAAGGTGTATGATAGCGAAGATGAGGCGACAATAGCGATTATGAATGACGAAATTAAAGAAGGAGACGTCGTGGTCATACGTTACTGTGGTCCAAAGGGTGGACCAGGCATGCCTGAGATGCTTTCCGTTACAGCACTCATCGTAGGCAAAGGACTCGGCGGGAAAGTTGCTCTCATCACAGATGGTCGATTCTCGGGTGGCTCGCATGGATTTGTAGTTGGTCATGTATCACCTGAGGCACAAGTCGGCGGACCGATCGCTTTGCTTCGAAATGGAGATATGATCACCATTAACAGTGATATCCAGGAGATGAAGGTTGAGGTATCAGAAGAAGAGTTAGCGGCTCGAGCGAAAGCGTGGGTACAACCTCCGCTGAAAGTAAAATCTGGAGTACTCGGCAAATATGCCAAATTAGTTTCCTCTGCTTCAAAAGGTGCTGTAACAGATTTGATGGAATAGAAAAGATTGAATTTTTAAAACCCGTTAATCAGAAAAGATTAGCGGGTTTTCTGTTGACAAGGATTGAAGTGGGCAGGTTGAAAAGATATTCCGATTAATGCAGGTTTCTATCAGGGATTGTAGCGTGATGTTGTCATCTCAGAGAATTTAGTTGATAATCATTATCATTCATGTTATATTATTCACCAGTAAACAAAATATAAGTAAATATTTAAAAAGACTATATTATTAAAAAGATATTTTTGTTTACAAGTAAACAAGGAGCGATCAAAGGATGACTTCAAAAGATCGAACAAAACAGTTGCTTTATGACCAGTTTATCCGTTTTTTACATGTATATGAGAACCACAAGGACACAGAAATCGAGCATTTCCTGAGTGTCGCCCAGCGAGAAAGCATCGAGAACATTCCTCAGCATTTGACCGCGGTTCATATGATAGATTGCATAGGCAAACATGAGCCTATTAATAACACGGGTATTGCCGAGGCGATGAACCTGTCCAAAGCAAGCATCACCAAAATTGGCAACAAACTGCTGGAGGAAGGATTCGTCAAACGCACAAAAATGAATGACAACAAGAAGGAGAGTTATTTCCGGTTGTCACCGCAAGGCAAAAAGATCTTTGAACTGCATGAACGTCTGCATGTACAAGAGACTGAACGCTTCTATCGTACTCTCGACAAGTATTCAGAAACAGAGCTAAAAGTAATCCATCAATTTCTGCAAGACAGCAGTATAAATATTGAATCCAGATCAAACGAAGGAGAGTGAAGCATTTGAGTCTGGCGGAATTGATCAGGGCGCGCAGGAGCATTCGTAAATATAACTCTACGCCGGTGGATCAGGAGTTAGTTGTTGAATTACTGAGCAAGGCTAATCGGCTTCAACCATTTGCTCAGGCTGACTCGTGGCGTGTGGTATATGCCGGCACTTCAGAAGCACGCAAACGGTTGGTGGACTGCATGTTGGAACAGATGTCACAAAGCAGGCTCGGCAAACTGATTCCTGGGAAACTTCTGGATATTTTCAAAAAGAGATTTACCGATATTCCTGCGCACGTCATTGTTATGTCGACTGTAGGACCGGATCGGCTGACTAATGACCGCAATTATGCGGCTGCCTGCGGGATGATGCAGAGCTTCCAACTGATAGGTTGGGAACATGGGTTAGGAATGCTATGGGATACAGAGTCCATGATGCTGCATGAAGGTTTTTTCAAAGGAATTGGTCTGCGTGAGGATGAAAGATTTGTTGGCATTCTTCATATAGGATATTACGATAAAGCGCCAAAAAGTCGGAAAAGAACGCCAGCCGAGCAGAAGTGGACCGTCTTGCGAGGACCGTCTACCTAAGAGGAGGATGTAATATGAAATTGTCAGATCTGGAAGGAGACATGCATACTCCGAGTGAGTTTTTGGATCGACCGGTATCGCAAGAGCTAATTCTTGAATTGCTCAATCATGCCGTATGGGCGCCAAATGATGAACTGCGAGAGCCGTGGCGATTTATATTTGCTGATAACCGGCATGGGGACATCATGCAGGGATTGCAGGAGCAGGCTCCCGCGTATCTTCTGGTCTTGGTGAAGGAAGAGGCGGATCAACATAAGCGGGAAGAGGACTTTGCAGCTGTCTGCTGTCTAATTCAAAATTTCCGATTGCTGGCTCATGAGCAGAGTCTAGGTGTACGCTGTACCTTGCATGACTGGATGTACGACCCGAGCCGTACTGAAATGTTTGGTGTACTGAGTAACGAGCGTATTGCTGCGGTTCTTGAATTGGGATACAGTGCAAGTCAGCCGAAAGAGAATACTGAGCTACCGGAGACTGAGCTTCATTTTGAGCTTCTCTAGGGTGGAGAGGATTCCTGATGAATGCTTTGTACAGCGAGAGCAAAAATAGGGCCTATTTGCAGAATTAATAGATGTTGAGGACGGTATTGCTAGGCTTAAATCGGTTAAATAAGCCGATTATCTTCTGCAGGTGAAGATTATGACCGGCTGTCTCTGTTCAAATAAAGGGCAGAAAAGTTGATTATCAGGAAGTTCAAACGTAATTATAATATAATAACGGACAAAAGGAATCATCATAGTCCAGATGGTCACCGAGGACATATTGTTAATGGAGACCAAGGCCTGCCAATCAGATGATTGACGGGTACGGATACCTTCCAAAGAAATCAATCATCTGACAAATTGTACACATGCTAAATTTCACAGCGTTTAAAACATTAGCTTGCTTTAATGAGTCAAACATATAAAAAAGATAGACGGTATTCCTTGATTCTAATGATCAGGAAACCGTCTATTTTTTTTGAAAGGGTTAGGAGACAAAAATGATCATATATCGCATCTTGTTTCTAGGGACATTTCCCATGTGGATTAGTGGATTGCGGAAGGGATTCGAGAAATTAGGACAAAAGGTGAAATAATTGCACCAAAGGCCTATGGTGAAGGATTGACAGGCATTATACGGTTGTTTATTGTACTTATATGTGTAAAAATATATTTTATATATAAAAATATAATGAATGAATTGGTGATGTGATTATCATGAGTACGAATGATCGAATACCGTTGTACCAACAAATTCAAGACTACATCCGCAAATTCATTGCTTCCGAAAATATGAAGCCGGGTGATCGAATACCGACAGAGAAGGAACTCATGGATCAATTTAACGTTAGCAAAATTACAGTTGTGAATGCCCTGACAGGTTTGGCTAACGAGAAATTGATTGCACGCGTCCCGGGGAAAGGAAGCTTTGTCGCGGAAGGCACAGATGCAGCAGACACCGCATTTTCTGAATCTCCGGCAGTAAAGGGAGACAGATCGAGTACAAGAATGATTGGGGTGATCATGCCTACGATTCACGACTACTTTGCGATTCGACTCATCGAAGGGATCGAGCAGTCACTCCATCAGGAAGGTTATCGCAGCATGATCATGCTGACGCATGGCAATATCGAGAAAGAAAAGGCTGCGATCAGGGAGTTAAAGGCACTTGGAACTGAGGGGCTGTTAATCTTTCCTGTGGATGAAGGTAACTATAACGAGGAGATTCTCGGCATGAAGTTATCCGGCTTCCCTTTTTTGCTGATTGACCGATATTTGCCTGGCGTCGAAACCCATTACATTGCGGCTGATGGACGGTTGGGCGTGAGGCTGGCCGTTGAACATCTATGGGAGCTTGGACATCGTGATATAGCGATCTGCTCGGATTCTCCATTGCAAACCGTCACGGTCCAGGAGCGGATTGATGGTTATATTGAAGCACTGAAGGATAAAGAAGCATTGATTAACCCTGCACATATGATTACAGATTTCAAACCGTTGTCTGTTCTGAAGGATGCAGAAGCCCATCCATTGTACCGATATATCAGCAACAAGATGGTGACTGCTTATATATCGCTTAACGGAAGGCTGGGGGTTCAGATCTATCAAATGGCTAAGCAAGCCGGTCTTCGCATTCCCGAAGATCTATCGATTGTAAGCTTTGATGACCCCACTTCCATCGTGGAGGAATTCAGTATTTTTACGCATGTAAAACAATTTGAGAGAGAGATGGGAATCCGCGCAGCCAACCAGCTTCTCGAAGTCATTCGGAATAGCCGCGAGATTACGGGCTTCAGCAAAATTCTGATTGAACCTGAACTTGTCGTTCGTCAAACGACGGGAAGCTGTCCCTAATCATCATTTCAATGCTTAAATTCAAGTCTTTTCCGTAGATGTACGGAAAGGGCTTTTTTATTTTTTCTCAAAAAACATATTGAATATATTCTTAATGTATATTATATTTTATGAAATGGTGAATATTTACAACGGAAGACCAATCCAACAGGGGCAGGGAGGTCATAGCTGTGGTTAGAGATCGGAAAGAAGAACGAACCGGATTCCAGGAATCAGCACCCTATCATCCTGATTATGATCTGCAAACGGATTTTGTCATGGTCTATGGAATGGACGATACGATGCCGCAACGTATTCAGGAATGGAAGGACAAAGGGTACGTGGTTCATTTAATGACAGGAGTAGCATGGGGGACCTATAACGACTATCTGGACGGGGAAGTAGACGGGGAAACGCACTGGGATGAAGCACAGATGGATCGCGATGGCGAGATGATTGTCCATGGGAAGGAACCTATTATTCCTTACATGGTCCCAACGGTTTCCTTTGGTAAATATATCGCTGAACGCATACGTGCAGCTGTTGATTCTGGCGTTGAGGCGATCCATCTGGAAGAGCCTGAATTCTGGGTAAACGGGGGGTACTCGGAATCGTTTAAGAGAGAATGGCAGTTGTATTACAAAGAACCCTGGAGTCCGCCTCACTCCTCACCCGATGCACAGTTTCGGGCTTCCAAATTGAAAGCGTATTTATACACACGTGTGTTAGACCGATTGTGTACCGAGATGAAAGATTACGCTCTGAAACGTTACAATCGCATCTTGCGATTCTACGTTCCGACCCACAGCCTGATCAATTATACGCAGTGGCGAATTGTTAGCCCGCAGTCTCGATTGATAGAGCTTCCCTCCGTAGATGGATATATTGCACAAATCTGGACCGGGACATCACGAACACCGAACGTGTATGAAGGGGTGCGCAAAGAACGCACTTTTGAAACCGCTTACTTGGAATATGGTGTCATGCAAGAGCTTGTGCGGGGTACAGACAGACAAATGTGGTTTCTGCATGACCCTATCGAGGACAATCCGAAATATACATGGGCCGACTATAAACAGAATTACCTGAAGACCGTTGCTGCTTCCCTGCTTCATCCCGGGGTTTCCCATTACGAGGTCGCACCTTGGCCACGAAGAATTTTCAAAGGAACTTATCCTTCCGATGAAGGCACGCATAAAGAGCGGATTCCACCTGACTATGCAACGACATTGCTGCATGTCATGCACACGCTTGGCAACATGGATCAGGACCGGATTGAAATGGATGGTGAATTTCCCTGCATTGGTGTATTGATCGCCGACTCGGCCATGTTTCAACGCATGAAGCCTGAGCCGGAGGCACCGAATGCTGGAAAATATGACGGTACAGATCCGGAAGGATTCCAAGCGGATGGCGATACGGAGCTGCTGGATTTCTCTTCATTCTATGGTCTTGCTCTGCCATTGCTTAAACACGGAATACCTGTGAGACCGGTCCAGCTTGATAATGTGAGGCGCTATCCACATTACCTTGCTCCATATCGTGTCCTGCTGTTGAGTTATGAGTACATGAAGCCGGAGCACTCCGATATCCATTATGCACTGGCCCAATGGGTACAGGACGGTGGTGCGTTGATCTATGTAGGAGACGACAGCGACCCCTATCACAACATCCGGGCATGGTGGAATGATGACCAGCGCAGGGAAAGCACGAGTGCCATATATAGCTCACCACGCGAGCACTTGTTTGAACAGCTAGGGCTTAAGGGAGAACAGGAAGGGATTCATCCTGCGGGCAAAGGGGTGGTGCATTGGCTTCCGGTACATCCGGCAGCATGTACGTCAAGTAAAGCGAGTGCAGATCAACTTCGCCAGACTGTGAAAGAAACATGGGAGAGACTACAGGATTCCAACTTCCGATGGGAAGCCAAGCATTATTTTAAAATCAAACGCGGGCCCTACATCATAGCCTCTGTCCTGGAAGAGTCCATATCCGAAGAACCACTGGTTATCCCAGGTCCGGTGGTGGACTTGTTCGATCCTGACCTACATGTTCGGCAAGAAGTAAGGCTCGCTCCTGGTGAGCAAGCACTGTTATACGACATTACGGCCGGAAGGGCACAGCAAGACAAGGTGAGCCTGATCTCTGCCTCTTCCAGAATTGAAGATCTGACGATAACGAATACAGGTTTTCAATGTGTAGCCAAGGGTCCGACCAACATGCAGGCCACCGCCAGATTCTATTGCCCATTTGAACCCATATCCGTTTGCAGTATAGATCAACACCAGATTGTACCTGCCGAATGGAAATGGGATTCAAAATCCAAAACCGTACTACTGAACTATGAGCATGGCAGCAAGAACAAGGTGGAGATTCAAGTAAGGTGGGATCTTGAGAATGCAAAAGCTTGATGAACGAGGGGAGAGAACAAAACAATTATGCCATATGAACCGATTAGACTCGGACATTTGAATCAAATGCTGTCCAAACTCCGTGAAGCCATATATGAGCCCATTGCCAAGTTGAATGTGACGGCATGGGTTACCCCGGAGCCTGTTCCATTCGAGGAGAGAATGTCAGGTCAGCAAATCACTCTTTCACAGGGCGAGCGTTGGGGGAAGTTATGGGATTGTGCCTGGTTTTGTTTTACAGGGAGCATACAACCGTCCGGTAGTGACGCCAAGGCTGTTCTTCTGCTGGACGTGAACGGCGAACTCTGTCTGGTGGACCACGAAGGAACGCCTGTACAGGGATTGACAACGATTAATTCAGAGTTTGAATTCACACTGGGTCTCCCTGGAAAAAGAGTGGTTGAACTGGACCATTCGTCGATAACGGTGACGGACGGAGCATTCGAACTGTGGGCTGACGCCGGCAATAACGACTTATTTGGAAAATACCAGGGCGGTACGGTAAAAGAAGCGATTTTGGCACATTGTCGTGAAGATATACGAAGTTTGTATTACGACACCGAAGTGCTTCTGGAGACGGCAGAACACCTTCCTGTCAACATGGCGCGCAGAGAAAGGATTCTTCAATCCCTGTATGATGCTTCCATGATATTGACTGAATTAACACCTGACCGCATACATCGCGCCAAGCTATTATTGAACGAACCATTATCACGTCATGGCGGCGATCCTGTGCTGAACATAAGTGCGGTTGGGCATGCTCATATTGATTTGGCCTGGTTATGGCCGATCCGTGAGACGATCCGAAAGGGCGCAAGAACATTCTCCACGGTGCTTCGCATGATGGAGCGTTATCCCGATTATGTATTCGGAGCGAGTCAGCCTCAGCTATACGATTGGATGAAGCAGCACTATCCCAAGCTGTATGACCAGATCAAGGAACGGGTGCAGGAAGGCAGATGGGAACCGCAAGGGGCCATGTGGGTGGAATCGGATACCAATGTGCCAGGTGGCGAATCTCTTGTACGCCAGATTCTGTACGGCAAACGTTATTTCCAACAGGAATTTGGAATGGAAATGAAGTCGCTGTGGATGCCAGATGTATTTGGCTACTCCGCAAGCTTGCCGCAGTTGTTAAAGAAATCCGGTGTAGATTACATGATGACCCAGAAGCTCTCCTGGAGTGAGTACAACCGCCATCCTCACCATTCCTTTCTGTGGGAAGGGATCGATGGTTCCTCGGTGTTAACACATATGCCACCTGAGGATACGTACAACAGTCCGGCCGCCCCACGTTCCATTGCCAAAGCAGAGCGGGAGTATCTGGACAAAAATGTTTCCAGCCACGCATTGATGCTCTTCGGCATTGGAGACGGCGGCGGCGGACCGGGAGAAGAGCATTTGGAACGGTTGGAGCGGGAGAAGAACCTGCTCGGTCTGGCGCCTGTTGTGCAGGAACCCTCCTGGAGATTTTTTGAACGATTGAATGAAGAAAGAGAGCGATTCCAGACCTGGCGTGGGGAGTTATATCTTGAAAAGCACCAAGGAACCCTGACCAGTCAGGCACGGAGCAAGTGGTATAACCGCAAGATGGAGAAAGCTCTGCGCGAGCTGGAATTTGCTGCTGTACTTGCTGCCCGCATGGGCAAGTCTTATCCGGCCGAAGCATTGGAGACGATCTGGAAGGAAGTGCTTCTGTACCAGTTCCATGATATCCTCCCCGGATCTTCGATTAAGCGAGTATATGATGAGTCGTTAATACGGTATGAAGCATTGCTCCAGCAGACGGAAGGCATGATCACCGAAACCTACAGTTATATTACAGATTATATCTCTTCCCAAGAGGAAAGCTCCCATTCAACTGTGGTATTCAACTCACTACCATGGGAACGTCAGGAGTGGCTGCACCTCCATGGACGATGGCATAAGGTGCAGGTTCCATCCATGGGCTACACCGTGGTATCTGATCATGAAGATCAGGAGGTCATGGGGGAGATCGCAACGGGTATTGAAACGGATGTTACTGCGTTGGAAACAGATTTCCTTGACTCAGCCAAGGAGTACAGTATGGAGAATGACATTCTCATCGTGAAATTCGACCCCAATGGCAGCATTACCTCGATCCTGGATAAGCTGGAGTCCCGCGAAATCATCTTGCAAGGACAGCGGGGGAACAATCTTCGTGTATATCATGACGAAGGCGATGCCTGGGATTTCCGCCATGATTACTCAGCGCAAGTGGGGATGCCATTAATGCTGAATGAAATCCATGAATTTCGGGATGGTCCAAGAGTTGGGTTGGTTTTTGATTACAGCTACGGCGAGTCGTCTCTAACCCAAACCGTTATTTTAACTGAGGGCAGTCGGCGTATTGATTTTGAAACGGTCGTGGATTGGCAGGAATACGGTAAAATGTTACGCACTTCGTTCCCGGTGCAGATTCGTACCGATCAGGTTCACTGTGAAATCCAGTTTGGCAGCCTGAGCAGGCCGACTCACCGCAATACGATGTGGGACTTTGCCAAAGATGAGATTTGCGCTCACCATTGGGTGGATATATCAGAACCGGATTACGGAGTCGCCTTACTCAACGATTGCAAATACGGACATCGAGCCATTAACAATGTACTTGACCTTCATTTGCTGCGCAGCAGTTCCTATCCGGATCCGGTGGCGGATCGTGCAGAGCACCAATTCACCTATTCGTTATATCCGCATCGGGGGAACCATGTTCAGGCTGAAATTTATCGAAGAGGCAATGAGCTCAATATTCCGCTGCGCCTGAGTTCCTTGTCTGCACCTTCAATGGATGTAGAAGAGGAAAAGCTGCCTTACTCGAAAGCATTCCTGCAGCCGGATCATCCGCACATCATGGTGGAGTCCATCAAAAAAGCCGAGGACAGCAATGACATTATCGTCCGTCTGTATGAGACCTCGGGAACCCGGGTCAAAACGAAACTGTCCATCGGTTGGAATGCTGAAGAAGTCTGGGAAGTGGATCTCATGGAGAATAACATTTCATCGCTGGAGCTTCAGGATCAAGCCGACGTAGTTTTGTCCTTTACCCCATTCGAGATCATCTCGCTGCGATTGAAAGGTTAGGTTAGCAAGAATAACGGTTTCAATCTTCCGAAAGGGAAAGGAGCGTTGGGAATGTGAGTAAGAACAGTGTGTTAATGAAGCGAATCTGGAAGAATAAGCTCTTTTACTTGTTCATGTTACCCGGCATCATCTGGTTCTTCCTATTCTCTTATGTTCCCTTATATGGAATTCAGGTTGCCTTCAGGGACTATACCTTCGTTGGCGGTTTTACCGGAAGTCCCTGGGCAGGCTTCAAGTATTTTCAACAGTTCTTTAACTATTATCAATCCGGTGATATCATCCGCAACACGGTGATTATCAGTCTTATGAAGCTGTTAATCGGCTTTCCGATGCCAATCATTCTTGCCATTCTTTTAAATGAAATACGCATGATCAGGTTCAAGAAAACCGTTCAGACACTTTCCTATTTACCCTACTTTGTATCCTGGATTGTAGTTGTCACCCTGATGCAGAGATTGCTCACGCCATACGGCGGGCCAGTTAATGATTTGCTGGGGTCGTTCGGAACTGATCCAATCCAATTCCTGAACAATCCCACCTGGTTCTATCAGATGATTGTTGGATCGGATATTTGGAAGAACATCGGCTGGAACTCCATCATATTCATGGCTGCGATTGCCGGAATTGACCAGCAGCAATATGAAGCTGCCAAGATCGATGGTGCAGGGCGTTTCCAACAGATGTGGCATGTGACCCTGCCGGGTATCCGTAATGTCGCCATTATATTATTTATTCTCGCCGTGGGTAACTTGATGAGTGCGGGTTATGAGCAGCTGCTTCTCCTGAATGGACCTGCGACCGCTGGCATGGGCAGTGTACTCGACGTGCACGCCATTAACTCGGGTATCCGGGAAGGGCGTCTGAGTTACGCGGCAGCTGTGGGGCTGTTCCAGAGTGTAATTGGGCTGATTTTGGTGCTAACGGTCAACCGGATTGCCCGCAAAGTCAGTGATGTATCCCTGTTCTAAGGAGGTGATGTGATGACACGCAAATGGTCCTTATTTTCAGTTATAAACTATACCATTCTCGCTTTGGTCGGATTCTCCATGATCTACCCGTTTATTTACATCCTGGCGTACTCGCTGAATGACGGCAAGGATTCCATGCAGGGCGCGATCTATTTCCTTCCACGACAATTTACACTGGAGAACTATGCCCAGGTATTTGATAACGCACGCATCTGGAAGGCGTACCAGATCACCATTATGCGAACCGTGCTGGGTACGTTCCTTCATGTGATTCTGTGTACACTGATGGCTTACGCGCTCTCGAAAAAATCATTGCCGGGCCGTTCATTTTTCACCTTTTACATCTTTTTGCCTACGATTTTCAGTGCCGGATTCATCCCGTTCTTCATTACGCTTCAGAAGCTGCATCTGATCAATACCTTCTGGGTGTACGTCTTGCCGTTGTTATTCAACTTCATGCATATCATCATTATCCGGACGTTCCTGCAAGGAATTCCGGAAGAGCTGGAGGAATCAGCCCACATTGACGGGTATGGGGATTTTCAAATCTTCATTCGCATCATTCTGCCTCTCTCGGGACCCGTACTGGCAACCATCTCCCTCTTCATTGGGGTCGCCCACTGGAATGACTGGTTCTCGGGTGCCTACTATGTATCCAACAAGGATCTGATTCCGGTGCAAACCCTCTTGCAGGAGATGCTGACCGAAGCGGAGTCGCTGTCCAATTCGATGCAGCGCGCAGCACAACAGGGCGGACAAACGATTGGCGGTTCAGGCGGAGCGGGTGCGACACCCGAATCCCTGCGTATGGCTTTGCTCGTCATTACGGTCTTCCCGATCCTGTGTATCTACCCGTTCCTGCAACGATATTTCGTTAAAGGAGTGATGATCGGTTCGGTGAAAGGTTAGGTAATCCTGACCCGGAATTTGCTGAGTTTTTACCAGGCTTGACCCAGATCATTCATCATCATATTCAGGAGGCGATTGGTTTGAACCGAATTTGGTCGAAAGGCGTATCCGTATTACTCGTGTCCATCTTGGTTGGAGGATCGTTGAGCGGATGCACGGATTCATCAGGAACAGGGAATAGCGGGGAAGCAGCTGATGGTTCATACAAGCTCAAAATATTGCACAACTGGAACGGTTCGGGTGGTTCGGATAACGGAATAACGCCTGTGGAAGAAGTCATCAAGGAGAAGACTGGCGTCACGCTGGATTGGGAGTATACCAAAGGCAGTGAGACCGAGAAGGTAAACCAGATATTTGCCACGCAGGATCTGCCGGATATCTATACCGGACCTGCATGGGGAGGTGAGCTGGATGGCATTATCAAGGCGGCCAAAGAAGGGCAGCTCGTCGATATTTCCGACAAATTGGGGGACTATCCTAACCTCGCGAAATCCATTGCTGAAGAAAATGTACCCCCAGCACTCTACGAAAAAGCGATTAATGCCTATGACGGCAAAAAATATCTACTCCTGCAAAACCAGCCTGCCCAGAATGAAGATGGCATGGATTGGCTGTACGGCTTCTATGTTCGCAAGGATATCGCGGATAAGGTGGGTATAGACCCTCAATCGGTCGTGACAAAGGAGGCATTCTATACCTTCCTCAAAGCAATCAAGGATGCCAATCTGCAAGAGAACGGGCAGCCGGTCTTTCCACTGGGTGGCTTCAGCAACGGCTGGTCCGTCGGCATCGGCAATACCATGTTCAATTCGGGTGGCAGTTATGTTGACAAAGGTGACGGAACGTTAGAGCATAACTTTTTCACCAAAGGTTATGAAGAATACACCCTGTTCTATCGGAAACTGGTTGAAGAAGGGTTAATGGACCCGGAAGCATTCACCCAGACTGACCCGATTGCCAAGGAGAAAATCAATCAGGGCCGCATCGCCATTCTGGCCGCACACTATCCAGCCATTCTGGATGCCTCCAAAGAATATGTTACTTCACACCCTGGAAGCGATTACATCCCGATCGGCCCTTTGGAGCGTGCAGATGTTGAACCGAATCGCCCTGCGGATCTGGGCATTCAGGGCAACAACGTAACAGCGATCACCAAAAACTGCAAGGGCGCATGTGTAGATGCGGCGCTGAAGTTCCTCGATTACATGGCTTCCGATGAAGGATTTATGCTGGCAAGATACGGAGTGCAGGGCGTTCATTGGGATATGAAGGAGGGTAAACCTGTTGCCAATAAGGAGTGGTTCGATAAATTTACGGCAGATCAATCGGGTAAAGTTCGCAAGAACGAAGGCATTTCCATTGGTCTGGAATCCATCACGGGGCCTGATCGAATCAATTCGGTCGCAGGCGGAGATATCTGGGCCGATCAGAAACGGCTTGATGCCATGGAACAAGCCAGAAAAATTCTGCGTCCTAATGGCATTCATGTCATTACAGCCTATAACCCGGGCGATGTGATTACCAAAGCACCGGAGTGGGAGATGCTGAAGCCTTCCATGGACCGGATGAGTGATGCCTGGAAGGAAGCTATCTTTGCGAAATCGGATGAAGCCGCGTTGGGCATTATCAACGAGCTTCGCGAGCAGCTTCGAAAGACCGGATATGATCAAGCCATGCAGTTTACGAACGAAAACTTGAAAGGGAAAGACGTAGTTACCGTTCAGATGCCGAACTGATCACCTCCATATTCTTACTTTTAATTTGAAGGAGTTGCATTCATATGACGACTGAGTTCAGACCGCCTTCCGTACCTCTGGTTACTGTGGACCCTTATTTTAGCGTATGGTCGGCCGCGGACCATCTGTATGAAGATCATACCCGGCATTGGACCAACAAAACGAATGGCATGGTCGGCTTGGCGGTGATCGATGGAAAGCTTCGACGATTTATGGGGAAAGTGGGATTGGAAGAGCGTACAGCTGTCCAGGAACCTGAAGTGCTGGTGCAGACCAACCTGACTGTTCAGCCCGTAACGACTCGATATACGTTTCAAGGGGAAGGAATTGAACTTCATGTTCAGTTCAATACACCTTTATTGCTGGATGATCTGGACCTGTTATCCAGGCCGGTGACGTATTTGACTTTTCAGGCCAAATCCATCGATGGGGCATCCCATCAAGTCAAAATATATTTTGATGTGACAGGTGAATGGTGCGTAAATACAACCGATCAGCACGTAACCTGGGAGCGCCATGTGATTGAGGGGCAATGGAACGTCATGTCTATGGGCACTGTGGATCAGCCCGTATTACAGCTTGCCGGTGATGATACACGAATTGATTGGGGATATATGGTTCTGGGTGTTCCCCAATCTTCCGATATCCAGACGGCGATTCATTCAGTAACAGGCCGTGAGCAGTATGCACGCACTGGACAATTGCCGATTGAAGACGATCATCCTCAGCCGCGAGCTGTATCGGACAACATGCCGGTTATGGCAGCCGAGATCGATCTGGGGGCTGTCCGGGACGAACCGATATCCGAATTTCTCATGCTTGCGTATGACGATATTCATGCGATTGAATATTTTCAACAACCGCTGACTGCATATTGGAAGCGAAATGGATTAACATTTCATGAAATGTTGTTACGGGCAGCTCAACAATACGAAGAGATTCAGCAGCGGTGTGACAGCTTTAATCTTGAACTTATTGCAGAGAGTCAGGCCGCAGGCGGTGAGAAATACCGGGATATTGTGGCGCTAACCTACAGACAGGCGATTGCAGCGCATAAGCTGGCTGCCGATGAGGAGGGGAATGTTCTATTTTTCTCCAAAGAGAATTTCAGCAACGGGTGTATCGCTACGGTGGATGTCAGTTACCCTTCGATCCCATTATTCCTGAGATACAACCCTGAACTGATCAAGGGCATGATGCGTCCAATTTACAAGTATGCGATGAGCCCGGAGTGGACGTTTGATTTTGCACCTCATGATGTAGGAACCTACCCTAAGGCCAACGGTCAGGTGTATGGCGAGAATAAGTTGGAATACCAGATGCCGATTGAAGAATGCGGCAATATGCTGCTGATGGCTGCTGCGGTCAGCAAATATGAGGGAGATATCGAATTTGCTCGGCAGCATTGGGAACCTCTTACGCGATGGGCAGATTATTTGCTGCACAATGGACTCGATCCTGTAAACCAGCTGTGCACGGATGACTTCGCCGGGCATCTGGCGCACAATACCAATTTGTCGATTAAGGCCATATTGGGCATTGCTGCCTATTCCTATATGTGTGACAGGCTCGGACTGAAGGAAGGGGCGACATACCTTGAGGAAGCTCAAAAAATGGCACAAGAGTGGGTGACCATGGCAGATGCCGGGGACCACTATAAGCTGACGTTTGACAGTCCGACCGAGTCATGGAGCATGAAGTACAATCTGGTGTGGGACCATCTGCTCGACCTGCACCTGTTCCCGAAAGAGATCGCCGCCAAAGAACTTGAATATTACATGCACAAACAAAACCGCTATGGTCTGCCCTTGGATAGTCGTGAAACGTATACCAAATCCGATTGGCTGGTCTGGTGTGCCTCTATGAGTGCAACGAAAGCGCAGTTTGAATCGTTGATTTCACCGCTGTGGGATTTCATGAACGAAACCTCATCTCGTGTTCCCGTAACGGATTGGTATGATACGATCACCGCAAAGCAAATGAATTTTCAGAATCGTTCTGTGGTTGGCGGGTTCTTTATCCAATTACTCATGCAACAGTCTGCAGAATAATGGTTGTGAAGGCAGGTGGTGAATATGAAGGCAGGCGCAGAGGAAGTCTGTGATCATGTACAGCAGCTCAAGCAGCAATTTGCGAATCCGGATGCAACGTATCGTCCGCAGCCTTTCTGGTTTCTGAATCATGCGCTGGAGAAGAACGAACTGGAGAGTCAGATTCAATCCATGTATGAAGCGGGTGTCGGCGGTGTGGTTCTGCATGCCCGGCACGGAATGCTAATCCCATATCTCTCGCCAGAATTTATGGATGTGCTGGAGTTTTGCACAGCAGAATGCAAGAAACGGAATATGGTCGTCTGGCTGTACGATGAGGAGAATTGGCCGAGCGGAACCTTGGGCGGCAGACTGACACGGGAACAACCGGAATATCGCATGCGTTATTTGAGAATAGAGGAAAAGCGATATGTGCGAGATGCGCCGCAGGAAAGCTTGAAGCTGGATTTTGTCTCCCATGATCACAATGAGCTGATTGCCATCCTGGCCTATCGCGCGGTTAACCACGATGGAGAGTGGTTGCTTCATGATGAACCGGAAAATATCACGCATTGTTGGGGAGAGGAGTGGAGCCCGGGTCCCGCCCATGATTCTTATATTGTTCTCGCTTGCTGGTCATGTGAGATTGCCGAGGGAATTACCTTCGCTAAAGGGTATTACCTGGATACATTGAATCCGGAAGCGGTTCAGTCTTTCCTTCGGATGTCTTATGAACCGTTTCTGGCATTAAAGCCCTATTACGGATCAACCATTCAAGGGGTGTTTACTGACGAGCCGGGTCTTATGATTCACGATGGCTTCGTCGGGGTGGAGGCTATCCGAACCGCCGTTCATGATGTGGATGCTACATTGCCCGGCCTCGTCTTCGCTTGGACCGAGGGAATGGCTGAACGATATCAGCGAGATAATGGTTATGATATAATCCCGCGGTTGGGGGCATTGTTGTATCCCATGGCAGACGGCAGCCGATCCGCAAGACAGCAATATTATGATACGATCACCCGCTGGTACGTGGATGGATATCATGCAGCGATTCGTACATGGTGTGAACAATCCGGTCTGCTCTATATCGGTCATACGCTGGAGGAGCCTGTCTGGGGGCAGGCTCGATCTCAAGGCAATCAGACCCGGGTATTGCAGCAGTTCCACTATGCAGGAGTGGATTATCTCACTCCCGGCATCGGGTCAAAGGCGAATCCGCATCGCATTGTGTCCGTCAAGACGGCGGCTTCTGTCGCGCAGCTGAACAGGAAGGAACGGGTGATCTGTGAAGCCTTTGGTGCAAGTGGTCATGGTTATTCCATGCGCCAGCGGCGACTTGATGCCAATTTCATGGCTTTCTTGGGAGTGAATCTGTTTATTCCGCATGCATTCTATTATTCGTTTGCCGGGTATCGGAAGACCGACTTTCCACCGACTGAATTCAAACATGCACCCCATTGGCCGCATTATCGTGCTTTTACCGATTATATAGGGCGATTGAGTCTGCTTGGAGCAAAAGGAAAACGAACGCCGGAGGTTCTGCTGTTATCGCCTATCCATACGGTATACGAAACCATGTTCACATCAGGCGAAGTGGATATGCATCCTTCATCAGATGTGCTGTTCTCGCTTTTGTCAGATCGCTTGCTGCGATCATCTATCGACTACGACTATGTGGATGAATGCCAGATTCGCGAAGCGCTCCTTGTTGAAGGAAAGGGTTTGCAATTTGATGGCCATGGCTATTCGATCCTCGTTATGCCGGAAATAGAGGTGATGTCAAGGGATGTTGCAGCCAGGCTTGTATCCTTTGTTAACCAGGGCGGCACGTTAATTGCGATAGGTACAATTCCGCAGCATAGTGAATCTTTGCGGCATGATCCGGTGTTGTTGAAGAATATTCAGCAGCTGTTTGGTTCCGATCCGCCGCACGGAAAATTACGGGCTGTTGGCAAGGGCCACAGCCTCTTTTATTCCATGGATGACGCTATTCATCAAGGCGGTCAGAGCCAGCGTCTGGATCAACTCGAAGCGTTTTGTATTCAATTAGGGGAGTTGATCAGAGAACCACCGGTAATACGATGGGATTGGATTGAAGGTCAGTCTGACGATTTAGTTAGCGTCGAACGCAGAATTGGAAATCTGGTGTATGTATGGCTGATGAATTGGTCGGAGCACTCCGTGACCATTAAGATCATTGGCGATGAAAAGAAAGGTGGCTTGCAAGAGTGGGAGTTGGAGAGTGGAAGAGTATGCAGCATTGACGCTGAATCGTTCCTTTCATTCGTACCCGGAGAGCTGCGTGTGCTGTCGGTAAGCCCCCAAGAGAGCTTCTCTTTTCCGCAAGAACGTACGGATCATACGGAGTATACAGGGCAAGCGTGCCTGGGAGATCAATCTTTTTCCACGAATGTGGTAGAGGCCATTCTGGATGAGCAGTGGGGGTTCAGGACCGCAGGCCCCAACGTTCTTCTGCTAGATCAATGGCATGTCACGTTGAATGACCGACATTCCAGGATGAACGCGACCATGCCTGGGCAAGTAAATACGTATCGCACAACGTTTGGCATGACGCCTAAATTGATTGAACGGCTTCAATCCCGGTGTGGTTCGGATCGTTCCGGTAAGGCGGGAGAAGAAGCATGGGGCAGGATGGAATTGCTTCTGGATGATGTAGATCAGAGCATTCCATCCCATATCGGATTTTTGCAGTGTAGGCGTAATCTGGAAATATTCGTCAATGGGGTACGTCAGGAAGCGTTAAGACGCTCTTCGTGGCAGGCTGGTGATGTTGACAGTGTAGATATCACTCCACATTTGTTGGCTGGCGAGAATGAGCTGGAAATTCTGACGGTTTCGTTATTGGAGCCGATGCCTGCTATTTCATTCCCAGCCTTTCTGATTGGTCCGTTCGCGATAGAAAACGATACGACGTTAAATACCGATGTGGAACAATGGGGTGGATGTTGGAATACTGCTGGCTATCCTTATTATTCAGGTACGGGTGTCTACTCGCAGCAGGTGGATCTGTCTAACGTAAACTTGGCTGCAAATGAGGAGCTATGGCTGGTAGCAGAAGATATAAGGGAGACAGCAAACCTATATGTGAATGATATTGAAGCAGGTATTCGTTTATGGCCGCCTTACCAATGGAACATAACGCCATATATTCAAGAAGGATTGAATGAAATGAACTTACATGCCGCAAATACACTGGAGAATTTGTATGGTAAGTCAGCATTGACATCAGGCATTAATGGACAGGTGAGGTTGATCCGACGAACGCGAAGAACATCACAGACGCAACATCACAACAAATCATAAAAAACATTAAAAGGAGATATGAACTTTATGATTCGTAAATTAACCGTTTTGTGTGCTGCCCTGGTCTGTACAACCGTTTTATCGGCTAGTGCATTTGCTGCCACAGATGAGTTGAAGCATACCAACTCTTTGAAGTGGCCTCAAAATCAAGCGCTTCCAACTTTCAATAAAGTAGAACGTTTGGATGTGGCGAATGTATATGAGGAATCCGGCGATATCAAATTGCTTTTGACGACGCTTGAAGGGGTAATCAATCGAGAAAAGCCGCGAATCTACATTCAACAGAATAAAGTAGACCCTTGGCTGCAGGACTTGAACGTCCCTTATAAGCAGCATGACAACGTAATGGATGTTCTCAAGAAATATGCAAAAGAGATCAAAGGCATTATCGTATATGATCCGCAGCTGCCGGACTCCATTAATGTGGCAACGACACTTGCCGGACTCAAAAATGCTGTTGTTGCCAGTCCTGAACTGGCTCAACAATTGACTGCTGCACCGTATCACCTGTCGGTAATCGAAGACTTGCAGGACAAGTTCAAGAATCGTATGGATGCATACAACTGGCAGTATGAGCATCTCTGGAGCCAGACGACTCAACGAATGTTGGTCGGATTGAGTCCAGACACCTCCATCCCGATTCCGTCCGGAAATTTTGATTCATTCCAAACGGTTGGCGTCGAGAAGGAACAGATTCGTGATGCAAGCAACAGGAAGACCTATGACTATGACTTGTCATCCTATTTGGGAAAAGAAGCGGTCTACCTCCGCTTTAATGATGCCTTTCCTCAGGATGGCTGGGGACCTGCCGTTCATCAAGTGACGGTGAAAGCAGATGGACAGATTATTGCGGATTTCAAAACGGGTTCTTCTGAGGAAGAAACGTTTCTCTATGACCAACATAACTCCAAATTTTTGCCTGGAAGCGATCACCGCTTCGCAGATAACGGAAACTACTTTGTATACGAATTTAAGCCTGCAACCGACACAAAGCAACTAACCGTATCGATCGAGATGTGGAACCAATACAAGGTATCTGCGAGCAATGTTCAACCCCTCTCGTCTGAAGAAAAGGAACCTTATGGCTATCTCCGCGATTATGCTGTAGCGAACAAAGCCATGGTGTTCTGGTTGTCTACCAGTGTGCCAGAGGAAAAGGCGCTATTTGAGAAGATTCTGTCTGATGTAAAACCAGGGACACCTTATCTGGGTTGGTTCGACAATGATTTTGAAGGCGAAGTTGCTGGCATAGAACTCACATCTCGTCATGGTGTCTATGTTGTTCCTTCCGACTGGTTCCATAATATGACCGTATTTTCAGGAACAAACGTAAAACAACAGCCTGCTCCCAAACCGGTAAAATCCAAGTTGGAGAACAAAATCTATGTAACCTATACCTTTGGCGAAGGTGACAACCTGCAATACGACCAGAATCATATGCGCAACCTGTGGGCTGATCCCGCTCGGGGTAAAGTGCCTATCAACTGGACTTCCAGTCCGTTACTCTACGATGCAGCGCCTGCCATTCTAAACTATTACCGTTCAACGGCGACGCCAAATGATCAGCTTGTTGCAGGCCCATCCGGAGTAGGTTACTTCAATCCGCATGTTTGGCCGACAGGCACATTCCCGGAGTATCTAAAACAAACCTTCTCTTATCTGAAGAAAACGAACATGTCGTACCCTTTTGTGCTCAATCGTGAACTTGGAAAAGACGTTCCGCTAAGTGATTCGATTGCAGCTGCGTATGAGAAAAACTATAAACTTCCAGGCCTGTTCCTCGCAGGCGAGGACAAAGCCAATGTTCAAATCATGAATGGCAGCTTACCGGTTTCCATTCTGCGAGGCATCTCAACGGTGCAGGATGGTAAAGATATTTTGAATCGTACCAAGACCGAATGGGATGGCAAATCTCCAACATTCATTTCGGTTGGGATTAATGCATGGAGCATGACCCCATCGGATGTGCTGGCGATTACGGAATCTCTCGGAGCCGAGTTCCAGGTGGTTAAGGCGGACGAATATTTCTCGCTGATCCGAAAAGCGTACGGCTTGTCCAAGTAAGATGTCAAAGTGACTTACGGAAGGACCTTTGGGCCGTCTTCAAAGCAATCGGAAGCTCGAATCTCGCAAAGCGATTTAAAGATATTCAAATATCATTCAGCCAATAAAAGACCTGCCGGATCCTTGCGGATCAGGCGGGTCTTTAGCTTGTTAATTCAATAAGCCTGAAATGCGTAATATGAGAGGTTAAACAGTGCGGCTAAGTTTTAAAGAAGGAAAGCTTGCTGATCTCGTGTTGCTTGATAAAAATCCGCTGGAGAATATAAAAAACACAACAAGTATCTCTGCAGTTATCGTAAATGGGGAATGGATGGACAGCAGAGGTTGGATCAGGAAGTCAAAACATATCCAGTAATAAAAGATGCCCGGATAGAGCTGCTATTTTATAGCTCTAGGCACATTCCGTGTGAGTAGTCATATACTGACTGCATAATATTTATAAAGGAATGGTGCAAAATGTGTCACTTTTATACGTCTAAACAGGGGTACTATCCCGATTCTTTCTCATCAATACATCAACATAATACTTACACGTCTGGTTACACCCCTCTTTATCAGCCGACTTATTTAGTAAGAAACGATCTCTCGCTGAACAAAGGATCTCAAACGGATATGGAGAGTACGGGACATCAAGTGATGCTTCTACAGGATTATGGGAAGAGGCCCTTAGTGATCGATATTGAAAAGGCTTCGCAACTGAATAACACGTTCCGTACAGCGTTATGGACTGGGGAACACTTTCAGGTGACTCTTATGCGTATAAATGTCGGTGAAGATATCGGATTAGAGGTTCATCCGAATACCGATCAGTTTATTCGAATTGAAGAAGGTCAAGGGTTGGTTCAAATGGGAGATAGCAAAGACAATCTGGATTTTGTTGCAAATGCCACTGAAGATTATGCAATCATAGTGCCTGCTGGCAAGTGGCATAATTTAACGAATACAGGTGATAAACCTTTGAAAGTTTATGTCATTTATGCACCACCGCAGCACCCATTCGGCACGGTCCACCTAACAAAGGCAGATGCCATGGCCGCAGAATAACAGACTATTAATCATTTTATGTTTTAAAAGGTACCGCTCCATGAAAATTGAGCGGTTTTTCTTTGTACAAACAGATATCCATCTGGCAGCCTATGCATGAAACAAGCCTTATGTATGAAATTATTCAGTCTGCTCAGAACGCTGCAAATGACCACGCTATAAACAAAGTAACATCAATTGAGCTAATTATAGGAGATAAGCTAAGCGTTCTCCCCAAAGCACGTTCCTTCGCTTTTGAGTGTCTCTAACAAGGAACAATACTGAATGAAACTACATTAATCATTCTTAATTACATATAAAATTGGTCAGTAAATTTTCTGTTTTTTTTGGACAACTGTCTTATGCAAGCCATAATAGACACCAAAAACCAGGGAGCTACGCAATCGGCTTAGCTCCCTGGTTTTTTCGGATGACGATTCTATGAAAGCCCGTTCAGGTTCAATTTTGCAGTTGGGAGAGGAGACACTCTCGCTTTTTCTACATACGTAACGCCGGTATACTTTTTCAGTTCGAGCTTTAAACTAGGAGAGTCGCTGTTTGGATTTCTGACCAGCCAGTGGTATATCCATACTTCTTTTGGAGGCTTGTTTCCATCTTTGATCGGGCATAGCAATCTGCCGTTCTTCACTTCCCGTCCCGCCGGGAATGTGCTTGATCTGGGTACCCGGAATTTAACAGCAACGCAAGATCCCGCTTTTATAGCAGGTGAAGAAGGGGAACTGCTGCAACGCCCTTTCTGATCACTAGTCTTAAAGGGCGTTTTACGGATCTCAATCGGTGTCACGGTAATAAGTTGGCGAAAAAGGTGACCGGATTTCCTATTGATATTGTAATGCAGTATAGTAACCGGGCCATTATACGTTTGCGAATTCAAACTTTTAGGAGAAACGAGAACGCCGTCATGTACTGTAGCCGGTGCACCCATCGTAGTGAAATAAAGGATGCCGACGCAATCTCCAGCTTTGATTATACTCAAATATATCACTCCTTGACCGTTGATCCTGTATTCTATGAGTTCGATCAAGAAAAGTCTTGTACGATTGCTAGCGAAATGGGCTAATGCCGTTTCATTACTGTCATTCGCCCCATAAAATTAGGTGTATCTACAGGGAAGGGTGACTAAATGAAATCCAAAAACCAGACGGCTCAAGTCAAAAGAACCTCGACAAGTCAGAGAACACTGTTCCAGACGTCCAAAGCTCGATTATTGGCAAAGGTAAAAAAGCTGAAAGGCAATGAATACACTTTTATCGGCATGGGAGACGGCTGGGCTGGGAACGGCCAATCCAGCAATGCAATATTTACTTCGGCCTTATCCACCATCTCCAAATTGAAGAGAAAGCCTCTATTTATTCTGCATAACGGAGATGCTGTATTCACGGGAACTGACCAAGAATTCAAGACAGGCGGGACCTATTCCGGTGTACCGGTAAAAAGCTTGCTGCAGATGATTCAGGATCCGAACAGAGGCGTACCTGATATCCCCTTTTTTATCGTTCCCGGAAACCATGAACATACGGGTATCAACGGACCACTTACCAATTTTAGAAAATATATCGGACCAACGCATTTCGGAATCCATCTCCCCAAAATTAAAACTACGATCATCGGCCTGGATAATTCACAACAGCTAAGCTCCAATGGGAGTGGTCAGTTAGTCTACGGTTTTGCACCAGGAGAACTGGCTTTTCTGAGAGAGCAGCTAAAAAAGGCACAGAAGAATACCGTTATGACCATGCACGTTCCACCTAGGATCGGGAAATGGGCCAATCCCCGTTATTTTCAAGATCCCACATCGACGTTCGGAAACACCCGAGGACAACTGACCCGGTTCCTATCCAGCGTTCGCGGCAAGGTTTCTCAGGTTCTTGTTGGCCATGTGCATGCATTAGATCAACTTTCCTATCAAGGCACAAGGTATCAACTGTCTGGGGGAGCCGGGGCGCCACTTGTCAAAAAGGGTTTTCTCAAGGGCGCACCAACCCCGATCTTCCATTTTATCGAGTTTACCGTTAGAAATGGTGTTATTGCTAAAAGTCGCGTCATTCCAGTAGGCGAGACTGCATAAGTCGCATAAGTCGATTTTGTTTCTTTCATCTACTTAGGAATCTACCTACACTTCTGAGAGTCATAGTGAATAGATTATTAACGTGTCCTATAGATTTCAGAAATGAGGGATTTCGATGAAGGGAACTAAACCAGGTAGAGTCGAAAATCAGGTATACTCTAGCCGGGTCTTGCGGTCAGAGTTTGACCGCAACTGGCGGACAGTGATTTCTAAGAGTGGCTATGTCATCTATATAGCTACTGCCAATCAAGCTAAAGTTGAAGTGCTGCTCAGCGGAAATATTACCAAACGTCTGGTGTTTAATAAGGGCGGGCGTGTTATCGTCGGAGGCGGCGGAACCAGTCATTACAGTAAGCCACACCGTGCGATTACGTTGTAATTGATTTGAACAGAGAGAAGGCGCCGATGCTATGTCGGCGCCTTCTAGACTCCCTTTGGATCTAGTTTTAGGCCTGCTCGAGCTTGCGTAGGGTTTCCATCGCTTGGTTTGCCATGCGGACAACGTGAAACTTATCAACGATGATCGTAGCCTGGGACAGTACGGCCTTCTTAGTGTTGTTAGATGCGTAATCCGTTCCTTATCGCGAATCCTGTAGAGGTAATTTACAAAGAAAATCACAAATTATCGGTCGTTTTATGAGTATTACATCACAACGCTTTAAAAATTTACGGAACTCATGGGGAAAAACTTGAATGGATTACTTCACAGCAGTGGTTGGAGGCCATTCTTGGTTACATCAGTTTAAGTTCTTCGATACGTGTGCATTTCATGAAAATAAACTTATTGATACCTGTCCAAATTGTAAGCAGACAATACCTTTTTTTATTGTCTAACAAACAGCTGGGAAGTGCTTTTTAATGTAAGTGTGGACATATACTTGCTACTCTTCGTTTTTCAAATTGGAACGATTGGAAGGAGCCCCTCAAATAAATCAGTCTATCCTTAGATGGCTTGAATTTAACATGAATTCAGTAAACGAGCAGCAAAGCTCCTTTATTAATTGAAGAGTATTTAGAGCACATTACAACACAGAAGAATCACTGCACCAGATTTGCAGGGAGAGCTGTAGATGGACATGAACATACATAGTCCGATTACCGATTAGTTGATCATCTAAATGAAAAAAGTTTTATAAGTAGCGAAAAACAGGGCCGTTTTCACATTCTTATGGAAAACAAAGACTCGATAAGAGAAACACGGTCAGCTAGGGATTTCAGGGAGCGTAATCTATAATTCTTTAATTATTTTGTATTTTCATTTTAAACGTACGTCTTCCAAATCTTAGATTGCCCAGTAGGGAATGAAGTTACAGTGCGCGAAACCCCATACTGGATCTTCATTTACGTTTAACTTTGGAAAAAAGCTTCTAGATACAAAATCGAATTTTTCGCTTTTCGCTGTAATGCAGACACCAAGACCGTCTGGTAACTCTTAAGAAAAAACCAACTGAGTGTGCAAACATTTTGAGGAGAAATGCACCCTTTAGGGTGGACATTGAAAAAATGACGGGGCTGCTTTTTTAATAGGAGGTCCCGTTGTGTCAATCAAACTTGGAGAAAATCTCTGCTGAACAAAGAATATTTTTACTTTGACACTATGTGTAGAACAGCAGTGATTCTTTCTATTGAGGACATAACCATTAATCATAAGAGATCACTTAGAATATTTTACAGACCAAATCGTTAGTCATCAAATGAGAAGTGTAGGGGGATTAATAAGAACGCATTATTCTGGATATTAGAAAAGATAGTAGCCCAATTTTGTGCAAACTTTTTTATTGATTGGTTGAGAACTGCAGGAGAAAGAAGTGTATAAGTTTCCAATTTACAATGAACGATTCTATTTAATTCTTGGGTACGATTGACAATAGTAGATTGCATATGTAGCATTTGAAGAGTAACAATTAAACGATCATAACTAAACGGAGGGATTTTCCATGGCTAAAGTAAATGTAGGCGAAGAGAATGCACAACCAATTGAACTGTATTACGAAGATCATGGCGAGGGGAAACCCATCATCCTTATTCATGGCTGGCCTTTGAGTGGAAGATCCTGGGAGAAACAAGTACCTATCCTGATTGAAGCGGGCTACCGTGTTATCACGTATGATCGTCGTGGTTTTGGTCAGTCTTCCCAACCTTGGGATGGTTATGACTACGATACTTTTGCATCTGATTTACATAAATTGATTTTGCACCTCGATCTGCGCGATGCTACACTGGTTGGGTTCTCCATGGGAGGCGGCGAAGTAGCTCGCTATATCGGAACATATGGAACGGAACGGGTTTCCAAAGCCGTATTTGCAGGCGCTGTTCCTCCTTACCTGTATAAGTCCGAGGACAATCCACAGGGAGGATTGGACGATGCAACCATTGCTGAATTCCAAAATGGGGTTAAGGGTGATCGTCTAGCCTTCTTGGATGGATTTACAAATAACTTTTTCGCTGCAGGAGATCGTACAGACCTTGTGAGCGAACCGTTCCGTCTATATAACCGGGATATTGCTGCTCTGGCATCCCCTAAGGGTACCCTGGATTGCATTGCTGCCTTTGCTCTTACCGATTTCCGTCAGGACCTGGAGAAATTCAATATTCCGACCCTGGTTATTCATGGCGATTCCGATGCCATTGTGCCGCTTGAAGTCAGTGGACAACGTACACATGAATCTATCCCTGGCAGCCGGCTTGTTGTTGTAGAAGGTGGACCACATGGCTTTAATGCGACACATTCTGAAGCATTTAATGCAGCGTTGATCGAATTTCTGAAGAGCTAAGCTTTGATTAAAACTCGTTAGATAAACATACGAAATAAAAAAAGAGCAGGACACCCTTTTGGAGTAGGGGGGTCCTGCTCTTTCAACGATTACAGAAATTCGACTGTATCATGTTGTTCCCGGACAATCCTGGTTGTATCAACCAAACCATGTTGCGCAAGGAAGCGACCGCTTCTTCACTCCCCTTGTATACGCCAACTAACCTGTATATTCTAAGAAGAGGGCTTCGTTCGAAGATAGAAGAAGACCACCTTAACCCTAAGTTTGATAATTAATCTAAGGCCAGGACATATTCATATATAAAAATCGAAGAGGTGAACAAATATTTCTTACCATTGCATAATCTTTTTGCTATTATATACTGCTTGTACTTCAACAGCTGAGCCTAATACCGTTACTGAGTATGTAAATACTAATGGTAAAGTAATGCAAAAAGAATGCTCCCAGGGATGCTGGCTAGATGTAAGAACGATGAATGAAGATTTAATACGTATCTATGTGGAAGATAAGTCTAAATGGGAGACAATTTAATTAGATAAATTTTATACATTCAGTTTTAGTAGGACTAAAGACGGTAAACTTGAATTGGATGAAATTGAATGATTTATATTTGAAGGAAGATTGAGGGGCAAATTAAAGAAAACATAGAATCTCTGATGTGATCTGTTTTTTGGAGATACAAATGTAACCCTTTAAAAGTAGAAGTCGCAATATGTGGTACTATTTGTTTGGGCAATGAGGGGGAAATTGTAGTCATTAAGGGGTAGGTATGGCGACCACAATAGGTATTATTAGACATGGGGTTACTGAATGGAATAATCTTAGCAAGGCTCAAGGAGTATTTGATATACCGCTAAACGAAGAAGGGATAGAGCAAACAGCTGCACTGGCAAAAAGACTTTCAAGCGAAGATTGAGATGTTATATTCTCCAGTAATCTAACGAGAGCTAGGCAAACTGCCGAAATCATTCAGCAATGTTTAGGAGTACCCGTATTCACTGATGGGCTAATTGAGGGCACCACCGAGGAAGAGCGTATCACTCGTTGGGGAGCAAATTGGCGTGAGCAAAATCTTGGTGTTATGTCGAGGGACAAGAAGCTGTTCCTATTACCGATTAGTCGTGTATCTAATCGGAATGGTATCCAAACTACCGAGCAGCAAAAGATATAAGCAAAGATTTAGTAGCGATTGTTTCCGGGAATGAGGGAGGCAATCGCTATGTGTATTTGCGGATATTTTCATTTTTTGTCCTCCACATGTGTACAAATAATGAAAAAGATGCTACATTGAAATCAGTATAACTCCTTTTATAACAAGGTTTTTTAGGGGAATAACATGTCTCCTGTACAAGGACATTCGTATAACGAGGAGGGAATAGAATGTCAAGTCATGCATTGGATCAATTTTTAGATTCGAACATCGAAGATCTAAAGACCAAGGGTCTGTATAACGTTATCGATACGCTACAGGGTGCAAATGGTCCTGTTATTCGTATCGACGGAAAGTCCCTGATCAACTTGTCTTCCAATAACTATTTGGGACTGGCAACAGATTACCGCCTGATTGATGCTTCAGTTAAGGCAGCGCAGACGTACGGGGCAGGCGCAGGGGCTGTGAGAACAATTAATGGAACGATGGATATTCATATGGAGCTTGAAGAGAAACTGGCTCGTTTCAAAAAAACGGAAGCCGTTATCGTGTATCAATCGGGATTTAACTGTAACATGGCTGCTATATCTGCGGTTATGGATCAGCATGATGCGATTTTATCAGATGAGCTAAACCACGCTTCAATTATTGATGGTTGCCGTTTGTCGAAAGCCAAGGTAATTCGCTTTAAGCATTCAGATATGAATGATTTAAGACAGTTGGCGAAAGAGGCCAAGGAATCCGGTCAGTACCGGAAAATTATGGTCATTACCGACGGAGTTTTCTCCATGGATGGTGATATCGCAAAGCTGCCCGAAATCGTGAAAATAGCAGAAGAATTCGATCTGATTACTTATGTGGATGATGCCCACGGTTCAGGCGTTCTCGGAGCAGGGGCAGGAACCGTGAAGCATTTTGGATTGTCCGACCGCATTGACTTTCAAATTGGTACTCTTTCCAAGGCGATCGGTGTTGTCGGCGGTTATGTGGCGGGAAAAAAACAACTGATCGAATGGTTGAAGCTGAGAAGCCGTCCGTTTTTGTTCTCCACATCGCTACCTCCTGGTGTAATCGCTTCTTGTAGTGCTTCTGTCGACATTTTGATGAACGACAAAGAACTGATCGAGAAGCTGTGGGAGAACGGCAATTATTTGAAAGCTGGCTTGAGCCGGCTTGGATATGATGTAGGCCAAAGCGAAACGCCGATCACACCTTGTATCATTGGCGATGAAGTAACCACCCAACAGTTCAGCAAACGACTCTATGAAGAAGGCGTTTATGCCAAGGCTATCCTTTTTCCTACGGTTCCGAAAGGAACCGGAAGAATACGCAACATGCCGACGGCTGCTCATTCCAAAGAGATGCTGGGTCAGGTGATCTCCGTTTATGCGAAAGTTGGCTCAGAAATGAAACTGATTTAGTTGCACCTACGGGAGTCTATTTCGGGAGGAATGTCTTATGAACAAGATATTGGTAACCGGAGCACTGGGCCAAATCGGTTCTGAGTTAGTTATTAGATTACGAGAGATTTATGGTGCGGATCACGTGGTTGCTACGGATCTCAGGTCATCAGCTCACGAAATTACCCGATCCGGGCCATTCGAGCTGCTGGATGTGACGAATGATAAGGCGATGTTTGAAATCGCCAAGCGGTACGAAGTAGATACCGTCATCCATTTGGCTGCACTGCTGTCGGCTACCGCAGAGGAGAAACCGCTACTTGCATGGAATCTGAATATGGGCGGATTGATGAATGCTCTTGAAATATCCAGGGAGCTCGGTTGCCAATTTTTTACGCCAAGTTCGATTGGATCTTTTGGTTCTTCGACTCCGAAAGACAATACCCCGCAGGATACGATTCAGAGGCCTAATACGATGTACGGCGTGAGCAAGGTGTCCGGCGAACTGCTCTGCGATTATTATTTTCACAAATACGGCTTGGATACTAGGGGGCTGCGATTCCCTGGTTTGATATCTTATATGACGCCTCCCGGCGGAGGAACGACGGACTACGCAGTGGAAATATATCACGCAGCCGTGACGACTGGTCGATATACATCTTATATCGCCAAAGACTCAAACATGGACATGATGTATATGCCGGATGCCCTGGAGGCTATCATCGATTTAATGGAAGCGGATTCATCCCGGTTGAAGCATAGAAACTCATTTAATGTCACCGCAATGAGCGTGGATCCGGAGGCAATCGCTGCAGCAATTCGAGAGGAGTTTCCCGGCTTTATCCTCGATTATGACGTTGATCCGAAGAGACAGGCGATTGCCGATAGCTGGCCGCATTCCATTGATGCAACGGCAGCGAAAACAGAATGGGGATTTCATGCCCGCTACGACTTGAAAGCCATGACGAAGGATATGATTACACAGCTAAGCCGAAGACAAATGCTTCGCAAAGCTTAAGTTATTATGAATTCGTTTTGCATATCGAGTAGAAATACAAAAGAAGCTAAATCAAGAGGTTTGGCGGTTGAAGCAGCAACGATTAAGTTGAATCAAAAGGTGCTTCTAAACATGACTGATCATGATAAATTAGCACTAAAAAATGCATTAAATACAGTAATAATGACTGATTTTTTATATATTTATCAATCGTTCCCATTATTTCATGTCGAGGGACAAGAACATATCTCTATTAAAGCTGCTATTTTAGCGGCTTTTTATGAGTTAACACAAGGGATATCGTATAAAACGATGACACCTGGTATTGCTTTTTGGATTCACATAATGAACTCTACAAGCAGACTGGTGTATAGAATGACATAAAGTCGCCAACCAAGAAACCCCTTGATTATTAAGGGGTTTAATTTTTAGTAGGGAACTTCTTGTCAATATTTAGTGACATAAATTCCCCTACTACGTTGGAATTTGACAAACAGTTCCCCTCTTCCCTGGGGAAGAGGATATCAGATTTATTTTTATAGATAGCACAACCTTAGGCCTCGATGCTCAGGTGAAGGATAAGAACTTGATCCAATTTCGAGTTAGAAAAATATCTAAATGTAGAAGTGAGTCTAATGAATGTTTTCTTATGCAAAAAACAAGACGACTAAGATTGATATGATACCGGGGCTAAGAGACTATTTTTGAACACTCCAGTTTGAATACTCGAGCAGTGGTGTTTGAAATCTGCAGCATTATTCAATGCTTATCCGTTGCTCAGCCAGAAACATGTCTCGCGGATAATATAACTAAAGGTACCTTTACACAAAGGTGCTTTTTTTTGTTTATGATAACCTTCAGCCACTAAATCATGATTTTGAAATAACAACTAGTTCAGACTTAATTATTCGACCTAAAGACATAGTTATATGTTCCCATAAACTTTATGATTTTATAATTCAATTGGTTATATAAAGCCTATTTCATATATATATTAATACGGCATGTTAAGCGCTTACAGTATGGAGTCTAAGAGCTTGTTGCGAAGGGGACTTTTCACATGCATAACAAAAAAGAGAGGATGACGAACAAATGAAAAAACAAAGTGCTTTAATCTTCATCGTTACACTCCTTATTATGTCACTTGTTTTTACTGCATGTGGTAATCCTTCTGGTTCAAAAACGGAAACACGTCAATTGGGCGCTAATGCTGGTGAGAATGCAACAGAATTATCATTTTGGACATTCGTAGATTTGCACGGCAAGCATTTGGATAAAATGCTGGGGTTATGGAACCAACAGAACCCGGACAAACAGATTAAGTTAAATGTAACGGTTATGCCTTACGATGATATGCATAACAAGCTCTTACTGGCAGTAACAAGCGGAAAAGGTGCTCCTGATATCGCGGATATTGAGCTAGGTAAATTCCCGAAATTCTTGGAAGGTGACAACGTTCCCCTGGAATCTTTAAATGATGTGTTTGCACCATACAAAGACACTGTTGTTCCTTCACGTGTCGATATTTACTCCAAAGCCGATCAGGTTTATGGCTTTGATTATCACGTAGGTGCTACGCTTGCTTTCTACAACACTGAAATTCTTGAACAAGCAGGTGTGGACTACAAGACAATCAAAACGTGGGAAGATTACAAACAAGCAGGTATCCAGGTTTACGAAAAGACTGGCAAGTACTTAGGTACTGCTGATACATCAGCTTCGTTCCAAGCATCGTTGCTACTAGCTCAGCAAAATGCTGATTTTACAGATGAAAATGGTAATCCAAAAGTGAACTCGCCTGAAATGATTAAAGCGCTTGAAATGTTAGTCGATCTGCAGAAGAACAATGTTATTCATACGATCCCTGGTGGACAACCCGACACAGAAGAAGCAAAAGGCGAATATAACAAAGGCAACTATGCAAGTGCATTAATGCCTGAGTGGTACATGTCTCGCTTTGTAAACGAAATGAAAGACCTTAAAGGTAAGTATGCAATAGCTCCATTGCCTGTATTCGAAGAAGGTAATCCTCGTTCCGTTGGCTTAGGCGGTACTGGCACAGTTGTTACCAAGAATGGTACAGACGTTCAGTTGGCGAAAGAATTTGTAGCCTTTGCTAAGCTTTCGAAAGAAGCTACGACTGAAATCTGGAATACACTTGGATTTGACCCAATCAACATGGAAGTATGGAAAGATGATGCAGTTACGAAAAACCCTGAAAATGAATACGTCCAATACTTTAAAACAAATGCATTTGATACTTTGAATGAAATCAAGGACGAAATTAGAGCGATAAAGTCCGTTAAAGCTTCACCAACCATCGGCAATATATTCAATACGGTTACTTTGAATTCGATCTTTGAAGATGGCCAAGACGTGAAGGAAGCGTTGGATGAAGCACAAGCAGCCATTGAACAAGAATTGAAATAAATATAATAAGTAAATGATTTGATTAAACCTGTTGGCAGGTATAGCGGTCAGCAGGTTTAACCATAGTCAAGGGAGATTGAGAATATGATAAAGAAATTTGTATACTCTCAAAAAGTTGCACCTTATGTGTTTGTATTGCCATTTATACTCATATTTTTGATGTTCTGGTTTTTCCCGCTTGTAAATTCATTCGTAATGAGTTTTCAAGATAGGATGTTGGGACAGGATCCTAAATGGATTGGTGAAGCGAATTATTCGAAATTGCTTACAGATAAAGTGTTTTTGATATCTATTAAAAATAGCGTTGTGTACATGTTAGGAACCTTAGTGCTGTTAATTCCCTTTCCCATGTTATTCGCCGTTATGATCAACAGTAAGTTAATGAGGGGAAGAGAGTTTTTTAAATCTTCGTTCTTTCTCCCTGCATTGACATCTGTCGCAGTTGCGGGTACCATTTTCCGCCTGACATTCGGTGAAATGGAAGGTTCATTAATGAACAGTTTCCTGGGTCTGTTTGGTGTAGAACCTATTAAATTTTTGAAAGACGGAAATTGGAGTATGGCAGCACTGTTAATCCTCGCATGTTGGAGATGGACAGGCGTTAATATGCTTTACTATCTATCGGGTTTGAAAAGCATTGACAATGAATATTATGAGGCTGCTTCAATTGACGGTGCATCTGCTTGGCAGAAGTTTAGAATGATCACAATGCCATTATTGAAGCCGACCACGGTATATGTTACCACAATTAGTGTTTATGCAGGTTTAGCCATGTTTACCGAGAGTCTGATGATGTTCAACGGTAACAAATCACCCCAAAATATTGGCTTAACCATTGTTGGATATCTGTATAGACAAGGGATTGAGCAGAATAAGCTGGGTTACGCAGCTGCAGTTGGTATCATTCTGTTAGCCATTGCTATGGTTATCAATTTAACACAGTTGAAATTTAGTGGAATGTTCAAAAAGGAGGAGGATTAAAGTGGGCAGAAGTCAGACGAGAAGTGATTTCATCTCTAGAATCGTCATTATTGGTTTATTCATTATACTATTCGTTATAATTATGATCCCATTCTACGCAGTGGCCCTATCTTCCTTTAAACCAGGTGAATCATTAGTTAGATATGGTCTTAACCTACGTTTGGATTTTGAAATCATGAGTTTTGATAACTTCGTTTTTCTGTTTACTGGAGAACATGATTATTTTGTGTGGTTTTGGAACAGTATGATTCTAACAATTGTTCAAGTGGTTTTAACACTTTTTGTAAGCGCATTTGTTGCATATGGTTTTGCAGCATATCATTTTAAAGGTAAAAACTTCCTCTTTATATGTGTTTTGCTCATTATGATGGTGCCTTTCGAAATACTGCTGGTTCCTTTGTACAGCCTAATTAATGATTTGGGAATGGTGAATAGCTATTCGGCAATCATTCTGCCCGGTATAGCCAATGCCGCGACAATATTTTTCTTCAGGCAATATCTACGAAGCATACCCAAAGAGATTATTCAATCTGGGCGGGTTGATGGCGCAAACGAATATGCGATTTATTTCAGACTAATTATGCCGATTATGAAGCCATCCTTTGCGGCAATGGCCATTTTGAATGGTATGAATAGCTGGAATAATCTATTGTGGCCATTCATGGTGCTCGGAGATCAGAGTAAATATACACTTCCAATCGGTTTGAAAACGTTGTTAACTCCTTATGGCAACAACTATGACCTATTGATCGTGGGCTCCTTCTTCTCCATCATTCCAATTTTCATACTGTTCATTGCTTTCCAGAAATATTTCATAGACGGTATGACTGCAGGTGCTGTTAAAGGGTAGTAATATTATGATGAAACAGGTGATAAGATGGAAGTCCAAAAAAGAGTGTTACACGACATACAACCATTGATTGAGCAGAAAGCGGATCCTTTTATTTACCGACATTCAGACGGTTATTATTACTTCGTAGCATCCGTTCCGGAGTATGACCGGATTGAAATCCGTAAAGCCCAGAACCTTGAGGGGCTTGTTACATCAACTCCTGTAGTGATCTGGAGAAAGCGTGAGACGGGTATCCTTAGTGCCAATATTTGGGCACCCGAACTGCATTTTATTAATGACAAATGGTACGTGTATTTCGCTGCCGCACACACGACGGATACGAATGAAGACTTTGTTTGATGGATTTGAGTTCGTTTATCCAACTTGCCATAGAGAGACAGTAAGAACATCGAAGGCACCCAGTAGGGTGCCTTCGAATTCGCTCAACAGATAATACGCCGAACCGTATTATAAGGGTAGGATAGTTTAACAAATAAGTCGAAGAGTTGAGATATACATAAAAGAGCTAAATGAACTATGGAAAGAAGAGGGCGAGGTTCCGCCACACGTTGCATTTGGCAATACGCCGAAAAGGAATATTAATGAAAGTGTGTCTTTGCCTCAATGCTTGGGTTTATGGTTATATCGTGATTGGACTTGCTTTTTTACCCATAATGTAAATTCCAATCCAGCCTAGCAATAATAAGATCTGAGCCAGAGCGACCAGCCACAACACTTCCGTGTAACCTCCTATAATGCAAAGTATAGTATTGACCAGGGGGAACCCCACGAAAGTAAACATGATAGGATAATCTTTTTTGGGAGTGATTGAATAATTAACCTTCCGGTCCCAAAACTTTATAAAAGCTAATGCTAAAATTCCGATTGTAATTATAGAAAGTGTAATCAACATCACCCATTGCATATTAGAGGTTCTTTCGAAGAATGGCCCCATATAATTAAAGAAGTTAGATAAAGGTGAGAACATACACGCTAATGACAGAATGGCCGCCAGAAACGGATAGATATAACCAATTGATTTACTGTAGCCTTTCTTTTTATGCCACCATTCACCAAAATAGGGACAGTAATCGGTATATTAAATAACATTAAAACACTCCGCCCATAGGCGTAAAAACCTTCCCCAAGCGATGAAGCAGTAATTTCAAAAACGGCTGCGTAAAAAAACACAAAACCTATAAACTGCAGTAGAACCGTTTTGGGATGTGTTTCCTTATCAAGGATATAGAAAACCATTAGAACAGCAGCAATTAAGACTATAATATCTTGAATTATCCATACAGGCACTACAGTTATATCACCCATATTTCACCTCCATTTAAGTTTAAAAATAGAATTGAACGTTCAAATAAATTATAATTTCACTGTGTTACTTAAACAACAGGCTGTTCGATTGAGATATGTTAGTTATCATACAAACCACCTTAGATTTGTTCATTATTTTAAATTGGGAGGATATTATGGCAGACAAAAAAACAGATCACAGAGTGAGATATACAAAAATGGTTATAAAAGAAAGCCTGTTGAAGCTTTTGACAGAACGGTCTATCAATAAAGTTACAGTGACCGACATTTGCAGAGAAGCAGGGATTAATCGCAACACCTTTTATACACACTATGCTAATCAGTTTGAGCTTCTTTCAACGATTGAAAATGATCTTTACGAAGACATTAAGCAAGTTGGGATGAGTTCTTCAAACCCTCAAACGCTATCATATGAATTATGTAAGTATATAAAAGCGAATAAAACGATATGTGAGGTTCTGTTCTCAGAGCATGGCGATAAAGAATTATTAGAACGAGTCCTTTATATCAGTCACGATTTAACTATTGAACGATGGAAGACGGAATTAAAATATTTTGATCCACAATTATTTGAGTCCTGGTATACGTTCACCGCTCATGGCAGTATAGCTATTATTAAAAAGTGGGTGAGTGGTGGTCTGAAGGAAAGCCCCAGTAAAATTGCAGCTTTTATTGATAAGGCTACGGAATCCGTATCTAAAGCTTTTTATTCTGAAGAATTGTAGGATTTCCCCGCTTGTCACCAAAAAGCCCGGCAGCTTCTACGCAGTATGGGTGTTGAAACTCACGCCGGCACGAAACTGGTCTTGTAGTTTTGTGAGAATTTCTTCTGTGTATGGATGGAGACCGCAGGGAAGAGAAGTAAAGAAGTTAGCGTACCTTCTTGGAAGGAAATTGAGAATATGAGGGATCACTCGTTTCCAGATGTCTCTTTCAAATATAACTTTGATGAGAGTAGCCATCTAACAGCATTGAATATTATCATTTGCAAAACAGAGAACCGTTGTTGAATAAACAATGCAATTACCCGAATCAATAGGAAACCGAAGTATATGGAAGGAATGATTCAACAATCTAACCGTTATAGGTTCTGTCGTTAAAATTCCGCAAGTTGGTGGTGGCGGGGAGCGCACGGATTGGGTTTCGGTTACAACGACCAAAGAATCAGATACACTAAACATTAATTTTCAGATCGATGGTAAACAGATCACGTCTGCTCCATCGTATACCGTGGATCGCAAAGAAGGGCCGAACCGATTGATCTTCACCTTCAATGGGGTACGTCATCTGGTTTATGACAAGCTGGAGAAGGATTCCGCGATTGGTGTTGTGGTTGAACTTAGGATGATGTGGAATACTCCGTATCAGAGTATCAGTAGCCTGGATATATTCAGTTGAAGCTTTCTTCTGACGGGAAGTCGACACAAGCGCATGAACTTTTCTTTGTCCGTAGTGAAGACATGGAGCAGGGTGAAGCACTGGCCATGTTGGCTGAACAGTATTCTGCCGATGGCAGCAGCGTTGTGCAGACTCAAAATGGAAAATTCACCGTCGTTATGGGAGGCTTCGAGAATTCAGATGAAGAGAAACATTTGAAACAATTTACGGTCCGGAGGACTACAGTGAACCACTGTATGTTGATAGCTGGATGAGCAATGAAAATCCATAATAATGAAAGAAACCTGCCCTAGTGCAGGTTTTTTTTGTTGTAACTATGAGATGTGGAGAAGTGCAAATCTGTAATCTTACATCGTTGTCATTTTTGTGTAAGTTTGATCGATAGGAGATGAAGTTGCCTTAATATACACTTAAATCAATTCAACGCACCACATTCACACCTTTAGGAGGCCAAACTATGAAAAGTGCATATGCGGATCTACTGAAAATAGTAAGTAAAAACAAGCCATCTATTCGGTTGAGGGGATTATTCGAATGTACCGAGATACATGGGCTGAAATAGATTTAACGCAAATCCGCGAGAATGTCATACAGATCCGCAAATTTCTACCCCGTTCGGCCAAATTAATGGCAGTTGTTAAAGCAAATGCATATGGCCATGGAGATATTGAGACGGCCAAAGAAGCAGTAGAGGCAGGCGCGGATTATTTAGCGTGTGCCTTTATTGAAGAAGCCATCCGCTTAAGAAATGCCGGCTTAACACAACCGATTCTTATTTTGACTCCGATACGTCCCGAACTTGTATCTCTGGCTCTGGAACATGATTTGATGCTTACCGTTACACAAGCTTCATGGTTTCAGCAGATGAGAAAATACAAACCTGTTCATACCCGGCATAAGCTATCTGTGCATGTGAAAATGGATACTGGACTTGGGCGAATCGGTATACGTACGGAAGAAGAATGGCTCGAAATGGTTCCGTGGCTCCGAGCTCCAGATGTAATAGTAGACGGGTTCTATACTCATTTCGCGACAGCGGGTGAGACAGACAACAGCTATCTGCAGCTTCAGATTCAACGCTTCCTGGAAATGAAAGAATGGAGCAGTATATCCCAGATTCCAGTCAATCATTTTCACTGTGCGGGAAGTATGGCAGCACTTCGATTTCCGGAATTGTGTATGGATATGGCTCGAATAGGAGCTGCGATTTATGGTTTTTATCCGGAAAAACTAGTATCGAACATCCAGCTAAAGCCCGCCTTCAGTATGCACAGTAGATTATTGCAAACGAAAAGATTAAAAAAGGGCGAATATGTGGGCTACAACAATGCTTATCAAACAGACTCCGATCAATGGATCGGAACAGTGCCTATCGGTTATGCAGATGGATGGTCGCAGAGAATGCAAAATACGAAGGTGCTGGTGGAGGGGCATCAAGCAGAAATTATAGGAAAAATCTCCATGGATCAATTGATGATTAAGCTTCCCATGTATTTTCCGGAAGGATCCAAGGTGACCTTCATTGGTTATTCAGGTGAACAGAAAATTATGGTTCAGGAACTGGCCAATCATATCGGTGGTGTATCTCAAGAAATAACGAGTTCCATCACGGACAGAGTATTGCGAATCTATAAAGAAGGCGGGGAAATTCAACGTGAAATCACGGGAAGTCGTACAACAACATATTGAAATCAGCGTAAGTAACGAAGAACTATGTCACGGGCACTTAGTGTTAATAAATTTTCAAAACCCAATCAGAAGGCAAGTACAAGCTAATCAACTAGAGTCCTTGGATTCCTTACTTTCAATAAAGAAGTTAAATAAGGAGATGCTTCTGGAGAAGCAGTGCTTCAAACAATTTCATGCTCTACTTAAGGCTTGTGGGGGGATGGATGAAATTGTCGCTGTCAGTGCATATCGAACCAAAGAAGAACAATCCCAAATCTATCAGGATTGTTTGATAGAACAGGGACCAGAATATACTTCCAAATACGTAGCCTTGCCTGACCAGAGTGAGCACCAAACAGGATTGGCTATCGATGTCGGTAAATTGAAATCGAATATCGATTTTATTGCACCTTCCTTTCCTGACACGGGCATATACAGGTCCTTCAGACAACATGCCATACAATTCGGTTTTATTCTTCGATATAAGCAAGAAAAAGAATCAATCACTCGTATTGCGTATGAGCCATGGCATTTTAGATATGTAGGATACCCCCATTCCAAAGTCATGGAAGAAAACAATCTATGTTTAGAGGAGTACATCGATTTTGTACAGCAATATCGGTACTCTGGAGAGCAGCTCACAGTTAAAGAAAAGGACATGACAATCCAGATATATTATGTTCCAGCGGATAAAGGGGCGTCTAGTCATATCCCGATCTTGAAATGTGATTCTTATCGGATATCAGGAACGAATCGCGAAGGATTCATTGTTACGACTTTCTCCAACAATTAAGTTATAACAATAGGAATTATATAGATTATATTACATTTTAGGAGGTTTTTAAGATGCAGAAGAAGTCGATTGCGGTATTGTTTGGCGGATGTTCAGGTGAGTATAACGTATCTTTGAGTTCGGCTGCTTCAGTGATTGAAAATTTGGATACCGAAAAATACAATCTTGTGTTAATTGGAATTACGCAGCAAGGTTCTTGGCTCAGATATAGTGGAACGGTTGAGGATATTCGCAATGATCGATGGCAATTGCATCCGAGTTGTATCCCATCCTTTTTCTCACCGAGCAGAGAAGTCAGAGGACTCATTGAGCTCGTGCATACGGAATATCATGTAACACCGATTGATGTTGTGTTTCCAGTGCTTCACGGCAAATACGGTGAGGATGGAACCTTGCAAGGATTATTGGAACTGTCGGGTACACCGTTTGTTGGATGTGGCATGTTATCCTCTGCATTATGTATGGACAAGGAACTGGCTCATAAACTGGTGCAGGCAGCAGGGATTGATATACCGCGTTCCCTTACAATACATCGAAGTGAACGGATGGAAAAAGTGTTATCAGCAGCAGAAGCACTGGGTTACCCTCTCTTTGTTAAGCCGGCTAGATCAGGATCGTCTTTAGGGATATCGAAGGTGAACAATAGGCAGGAATTGATTACTGGGACTGAACAAGCCTTCTTACACGATAGTAAAGTTGTCATTGAGCAAAATATCAACGGTTTTGAAGTGGGGTGTGCTGTATTGGGCAATTCTGATCCCATAATCGGCGTTATTGATGAAATTGAATTGCAGGGACACTTTTTTGATTATTCGGAAAAGTACTCCTTGTTGAGTTCGAAGATTCACTTGCCAGCCCGTATTGATGAGGATACTGCAATGAAGGTTAAAGAGAGCGCTCTGACTATTTATAAAACGCTTGGATGCAGAGGGTTTGCGCGAGTAGATATGTTCCTGGACACTGACGGAAGAATTGTGTTCAATGAAGTCAACACGATACCTGGTTTCACATCGAATTCCCGCTATCCTAACATGCTCCAAGCTAGTGGCATGACTTATGCCAATATTCTTGACCGGCTCATCGAGCTCGCCATTGGTGGAACTGAGAGCGATTGAACTTGCGGTTGAGCGAGGATTGGATGGATCCATTGTCGATGATCTCCTTCAAAGGAACGGATCCCCGAGATTTGCAAGAATACTTTTTTGGATTATCGAAAAATTAGTTGTTCAATTCAGGGGAAATTTTTTTAATGCCTGGCTGAAGATAGCAGGGAAGAGAAGTAAGGAGATTAGCACGCCTTCTTGGGACGAAGTAATTGCAATGAGAGATCGATCTTTTCCAATAGTAGCTTTGAAATACAACTTTGTTGAGAAAAGTTCATCTAGTTCAATCGAATATCACGATTCAGAAAATGAAGAACTGTCAGCTGATAAATATGTTTGTCCATATCTACACGAAACTGTAAAACGTAATATTTTAACTATGACGTCTTAAGAGATTAAACTTTTAGAACCGTTAAGTCTGTGATATGAAGATTTAACGGTTTTTTGTTGCAGTAAAAAGATATAACTTAAATGCAAAAAGAGGCAGCGGAACAATGTTCTTGTCCTCAGATACAAAAGGACAAAGAGGAGAAATCCTCAGACATATACATATGTACAAAATACGAGTTTTGTGAAACAGTACTAATGATTTAAAAGCTGCACAGTGATTTTTAGCCCTGTACAGCCATTCTTCTAATCTCCAAGTTGAAGAATCGTTTAATCCCAGACTACTTCTGTTCCTGCAATAAAGTCGTGAATCGCACGTCGATCCTCACGCAAACCAACCATAAACGCACTCACAATAATTCCGATACCCAAAGTTATCACATACACAAGCCCAGCCACAACAACTCGCATCAGCATTGTACCAATTTTTGGCGGTTCGTGTGTATCGTATTTACGGATTCGAATTCTACATATACGTTTTCCGATGGTTCGACCATACCAGTATACTGGTACTAAAATTGAATATAACGCACTAAGTAGTTTGGCAATCGGCTCATCCGCATCATAGTTACCTGTAAGCACACCTGCAATAATCACTAACGGAATTGAAATAATAAGACTATCCAACACACTTGCTCCTAATCTAATCCAAAAACCTGCTTTATACAAAATACTTTCCTCCAAGCTACAATTTTAAACTAAACGGCTAATTTTCTTCATGAACTCCCTTCATTAAAATATCTAACTTTATGTACACAACTCAAATAGTATAACAGAAAATTTTACCTATCTACGATGTAACTCCTATTTTTTCCTCTTGCACCTACTTGTGAATTTTATAACAAACTATCAGATGTGACTCCTGATTCTCCAACGTAAACAAAATAATAATTATGTAAACAAAAAAAACTACTCAACTTTTGTTAAGTAGCCGTTTGTTCATTCTGCCTCTGCTCTCTTCTCCATATCTTATTCTCCACGATAGCATAAACTAAACCAGCGGTGGCAAAGATCCATATCGATGTCATTCGATTCAGATGGTATCCATTCACGAAATATGGATTGTACATGAGATCAAAAATCCATAGCCCTCCCCATCCAAACCCAACCATATAGATGAAAGTCCTCACTGTAAGAAAACATACATATTTCCGCAGCAGCCATGAGATTGGGCTTAAAATAACAACATAAAAAGCAAACATATAGTGTCCGAATCCCAGGATGAGCGACAAAACATATATCAGCCCCCCTAGATTACGTAAGCCGTAATACTCTGTTGTTGTTATTTGGGACCCTTCAAACCTTTCAAGAACGATGAGTGCTATAAAAAAAATCCCTATAAATAGTAGTCCTAATACCATGTATCGTTGAACCGCGTTCACCAGCATCAGATCACCCCAATGTCTAAACGCATCAAGAAGCGCTTAAGTTACATGCTTTCGAACAAATTACACAATTGCACATAGACCGCCATTCGTTCTGTATGATCTCGTTGATTAACTTGAGAATGACTGGTGAACTATTTACATTCTCGCCAAGTAAAAGAAGTGTTGTTGGAGAAATTGTTTTTTACTTGTATAGATAAATATGACTTATTTGATCTTTAACCCCCGTACAATTTTTCATTTAGTATGGATAAATGTGTGAAGTGGTTGGTATTCCTCCCCTTGCCTCTTTAATATGTTATATTACATTTTAAAATGTTATGACATACAAAAGGAGTGATGCAACGGTCCAAAGACGCTATCATTGAAAATGATGGAAAAATGAGAGCATTTCCTGTTTTTCCTTTTGACCCTACCCGTAACGTTGAAATATTCTATTTGATCCTGGATGTCACCAATCCCTATCAAGAACCATGTGTTATTTACAACATGATTTTTTACCCAAGAACATAGACAATAGTATATTTGAAATTTATAGAACAAATAATTGTATATATGGATGAATGGTGAAAAAGATAAATCTTTTAGAAGATATTTAATAATGAGGTGTGATAATTATGGCAATTGAAAAAGTAAAAGATTTTTTCAAACAATACGGTATGGATTCTCAAATTAAAGAATTTGAAGTATCTAGTGCAACCGTGGATTTGGCTGCATCTGCCTTAGGTTGTGAGCCAGAGAGAATTGCAAAAACACTTTCTTTTATGGTAAATGGACAAGCTATTTTAGTAGTTGCCGCCGGGGATGCAAAAGTGGATAACAAAAAATTCAAAGAGTATTTCAAAACAAAAGCAAAAATGCTTTCTCCTGATGAAGCCATTGATATGGTTGGTCATGCCATTGGAGGTGTTTGTCCATTTGCTATTAATAATGATGTTTCTGTTTATCTAGACATATCTCTCAAACGTTTTGAGACAATCTATCCAGCTTGTGGGAGTAGCAATAGTGCTATTGAACTTACAATAAAACAATTAGAAAAATACTCTAATTACTCAGAGTGGATTGATGTATGTAAAGGATGGAATGATTGATTTATAGTAGTTCTATATGGAGTAGCGCCAACATTTTGACTGTTTTATACGCTAAGTATCAGCGAACATTTGCTTAAAGAAGGAAAAATCCGCTGTATTTGCGCCTTAACGTACCTAGCGTATTTTCGTTAAAATGTTGGCTATACCCTCAAATTTGTGTACGTGCCGAAAGGGAACCATATTGAATATATGACCTCATCGCTTAACCTGTGAATGGGCACTCACATATGGAATGCTCTCCAGAACGAACCTTCTGTATCAATGATATCCTTTATCTCGACAAACGGAATTGTAAACGTTGGAAATCCTGCCGCATAAGGTGCGATATCATATGGATTGAAATAGAGATGCAGAGCATCCGCTGTAACAAAGAACGGCTGATCCGCACTAATCCCCGTATAGGTGTCCGGAAACACATACGAGTATTGAGGATCATTTTTGATCTGATCCCCCACAATCTGGCTTAACACTTTGACATAGTCACTATTCGGCTTAAATAAATCCTTCAGCTCATACAACTGACCATTCGTCAGATTAATGATCGCATAGATCATCGTAGGCATACCATGTGCTGCACCAGCCGGGTAGTTATAACCTGTGAGTTGCAGCTGCAGCAATTGCTGCTGATAGAACGTAATGTCAAAATCCCCTGTATACGTGTAATCGAGCTGTTGATCGGCAGGGATCGGTTTAACCTGGGAGAGTTGCTTCAACTTGGCATTCAGCGCAAGCTGCTCTGCTTGGTTCGTTAACCCCTCCACCTGGGGATAATATACGAGATAGTCTCTGTTCGGTTTATACTTCTCTTCGCGTACACGGTACGGCGGATGAAGTGGAACGATTGTATTTTGCCGCCAGATGATCTGTCCTGCCCGGTTCACATAAGATAAGCGCTGGTCTACATAGGCTTTAATCAGATCTGGTGCCACGACCTCCAGCGTCCCCGAACCTTCTACATAAGGATACCCAGCGGCAGGCCTACCACTCAGATCCAGCAGATAGGTCTGTCTTCCGTCCGAAGCTGATGCAAGACCGTTTGTATAATTGCCTACATCGCGATATACGTACTCCGTAAGCCTTCTACCGTTCGTCTCTGCCATCGCATATACAGAGCCAATATAAGGCTGCTCCGGATTAATGGCTTGCCCGAGCGCGTAACGATGCTCACCTAGTTCGCGGATGTCATTATAAGCGGGTTGAATGATAAATGATCCTTGCGTATTAATGACACCATAGTTCGATTTGTAATCCTCCGCTGTATTGACAATCGCTTGCCCGCCGCTAAAAGGAAATGCCGATGAAAATTTGGGTTGAATGCGGATATTACCCCGTTCATCGATGTACCCATATTTACCCGAGAGCTCTTTTTGAAAAGCAAGCAGTCCATCCCCCAGTGGTCCCACATATGCATAGGGATATGTCGCGAGTCGATGTCCATTGCGATTAATAAGCGCATATTCGTTGTCCTTGATCTGCACAACCGCTTTGCCATCCTGAAAATCATTCGCCGAAGCGAACTGTGCCGGTATCACTTCATTGCCCGACGCATCCAGATAACCATACCGACTCACCGATCCATCTGCCTGACCAGGGATTGAATCGTAAAACAACGCTCGCCCGTCCTTCATATTCGAGATATACGGGTATGCCCGTTTGGTCAGAACTGTACCTTGTTCATTAATCATCTTAAATCCTTGAGAATCAATGGTTATCGCCCGTTCTTCGGAAAAAGAATTAATGGAATCGTATACAGGTTGAACGACATACTGCCCCTGAAGATTAATTACGCCGGCATGACCATCCTTCACAACGACAGCCAATCCATTGGGCTGGAACGCTTGCGCGTCATCCAGAACCGGCTGAAGCCGGATATGTCCTTGGGCATCCATATACCCCCAACGCGTCCCACTCGTGGTTCGAACGGAGATGGGATATAACCATGTCGTTACCCGAGCATGGCTTATGGGGACCATCGCCTGCTTAATTTTCTTTTCCAACTCCTGTAGTACCTCTCTGGAAGGATACGCTTCCGGGAAACTGAGTGCCTTCTGAACTGAAACGAGTGCGGCAGGATACTGACCTGCATGGTATTGAGCATCCGCAAGGTAATACCAATAAAAAATATAATTCGGATATTGCTGGGTAAGTTGCTCGTAATATTGCACCACTTTGGGATAATAGGTTGCATACACGTCAGGCGCTGGAACCCATTTCCCATTCTGCCACCGGATAATCTCTACACGATAGGCTTCACCCGTATCATGTATCCAGAGTGCGATCTCCACCTTGCCATCTCGGCCAAGCGAACCAGGCATATCTATAATCTCTGCATAACTATAATATAGATCGTCAGGCGCCAGGTCTTTGAGCCCTGATTCAGTCCACTCATATACGGCAAGCTTAGACCATATAGATCCTATCCGCCAACCAATAATGAGATTGTTCCTTGCCGTTGAAGTCACAGGGGCTGCCGTCATTAAAGTTACCCCATACCCCAACCCCTTGATTAGTGCCATCTTGATCCAGTGTCCTTGAACAAATTTCAGAATGAGCAAATACAGCTCACCATTCAACTGGTAGACTGCCGCAATCTCCGGCATACCGTCACCGGTAAGATCTGCCGCATAGATCGCTGGATGTTGAACAGGTTTATCAATCGTGACGACCGTTGCACCAGCCGGTATATGTTGATTCACAATCTGCGTTAACAGCGGTTCGCTCATGGACATCTCAGTTTCCTCCCTTATGACCGCATTCGCCTAATGGTATGCGTCATAAATCGGGATATGACATGTAATTCATGTTATATAAGTTGAACTAAAGAATATTCACACTTGCCACTCGATGAGGTCATGATTTACTTACTCTACGATAAAAAAAGATTTGCAGTGACCTTGTGGCCTTCTGCAAATCTTCTTATATTCTATACTACATCTTATTTAATACATCATATCGCTACATGTGCCTTCGCTTGCCTTACAACCAGTATTAAGCCTCTTCTTGCACACTGAGCTGTACATATTGGGTGAGACGACAATACTGAAATAACAGCAACTCTTCATTACCTTGCCCAAAAGCCACGCTACGCCCTTCCTTGATCACATGATTCAACAACTCATGCAGAAAACTCATCTGCAACCGCAAGGATTCCGCTGCGAGCTGCTCAAGTACTTCAATATCTCGGATTCCGAACTGGGATACTCCACGCAGGAGCAGTTCTTCTGACCAGCCGCTAATACGCTGCATGAATTGATTATATTCTTCCAAGTCTCCCCATCCTTCCATTCCCGATATCCAGTTTCAGACTGAGCACCGTTTGACCCTTCAGGAAACTGATTGGGCTAATGCGTTTGGGTTCCACCCGCACAAAGGCATAGAAGTGTTCAAGTGATTGGGAACCATATCCTGACTCCAGTCTTTGGATCATCGTCTGCCAGTCTGTTGAATACGGGAGAGTAAGTGCCAATCGTTCTCCTGTGGCACTCTCAACCGTCAGGACAAGCTCCTGCGTTTGTTTCACAAAGTTATGGTCCACAATTCGAGCAACTTTGATCACAGCCAGTCGTTCTCTAGGCGCAGTGAATAATTCAAATGTGCGCGATTCCTCGTGAAGTACAGATGATGCATTTTGCATGTACTTGCCCATATTTAGCGTCTCCACACCCGAACGTGGCAAAATGGTAAGCTTGGCACCTTCCCCGGAAGATATCCGGCGTTCTTCATTCACTTTCACGGAATGGAATTGGACTTCTGCACCCGCCAACTCACGAAAGGTCAGATGAGGCAGCCATGGTGTGAATGCACCATAATGCTCTGTATACGAGAACTGCTGATCATCATAATATACTGCACGTACATCACTATGGGTGTAAATTTCCTCATCATCGAAACCATAGAAATAATAGGTGATACCACGGAAACCGGATCGTGTCTCCCATGCATCGGCTCCCAGTCCATATAGATGGAGTGAAGGCACCGTATAGTATTTACTTCGAAAACTGCCAATGAGCTGACTCTGCTGAAGGGCTGACACCTGTTTTTCTTCAAGAACCTGAAGTGCAAGATACAGCTTGCTTACCCGATCCAGCATGGATTGCATGGAGAAACGTATATGTCTGTTGAAAAACAACTGTAGTTCGCCTTGAATCCCTCGTAAACTGCGTTCTATGTCAGGCAGGTTGCCACTATGGGCTGCAATGGCCAAAGTCTCCAGTTGTGCCATATAGGACTGTGGGAGACGGGCCAGTCCCGTCTTCAACAATCCTGCCAGCATCATGCGACATTCCTGCACCGTCTGCAGAGAGAACTTGGCTTCGTACACCCGTCCGCTTAGTGCATCCGTATCATCCAGTCCTTTTAGAGCACGATACCGTAACAAAGCTTCAAGCTTGGCCATCTTTCCGGCTGTCTGGGGCACCTTACAAAGAGCCTTCGTGAGACTGGCTTCCTCGGTAAAAGACACCTCAATATGCTGACTTGTCAGATGAACCGTAAGAAGTGAATCTTCAATGATCTTAATTTCCTCTGGGTATCTTAAACGAAATACCACTTCCTCTATCATGGAAGCACTATACGATTTAATTAGCATTGTAAGGTCAGACTCCGTCATCCAGCAAAAGCGAGACTCGATCTCTCGAGACACTGAATGCGGATCTTCGATTGGATCATCGTTTAATACTAAGTTTGATACTGATTCTTTTACTGATACGTCTTTAGGTACGTCCAACCGATCATTATCCGATATCCCTGAGTACTTATCCAGCGCATGCTTCTCGTCTGCATTCATTGAATCCTCTGCCATATATTCCCGTTGATCATACAGAATTGCAATCAGCACATGCTTGCAGATATGCTCTGACGGACAGGAGCAGTCCCAATGATCCAGCGTATTCTCAAGTGTACAGTGTGTCCCATCACTTAACTGGCAACTCACGGATGATGCATTCCATGTGTACGTTACACTTACGCCATTGTCCAACTCTTTTATTGACCTTTTGTACAATCCCTTGTTAGCGTACCGGATCAGATAATCCTCTGTGCACAGCTTCGAAAAAATCCGGAATTTCTCCTTGAATGCACTCACGTCATCAACGCCCCGTTGCTCTCAAAATATCGTAGATCGTTTCACTGAATACGCGACCTGGGACATCGCCCAGCGCAATGGGTTTGTTGTCACCGTAGTAATAATATTGCTTGTTATTCGGTTTGAAGAAATGTAGGGATTCTAGGGTAATGTCATCCAATCCCTCGTAATACGAGATACTCGTACCACTGAATTGTAATTCCGCAACAAGATCTCCGTACTCTTTATAAAATTCATGATACCAGCCGCCATCCTGTGCCTGCCCTTTGATCCAACCGTATTTCTCCAGTGCTTTCGGGAAAGACGTTGGTGAGAAATCAGATTCAGGCAGACGATCATATTCATTCTTCGTTTTATCCTCATCTTCAGGCTGATGGATTTCACGATTCAGCTGTTCAAACGGCTGCTTGATCTCGTAATCTTCCAACTGCGTTGTCCAACTTTCAAGCGTCGCCTGATCCAGTTCCAACGGGTGTATAAGTCCCACCTGTGCACCTGAAGGCAGATCAACCTCATCCTCATCCACAGAATTAAAGGTACCGTCCTCCATATAGCGGAACGTACTAATCAGAGCGCCATCCTCATACATCCCCCAGATCAGACCAACAGCAAATTTTTGCATGATGACATTATCGACAAACAGGGATTTCCACTCATCGGCAGACCACAGACGTTGCTTGGACAATGACTCTTCCAGACGCTGCGCCTGAATGTTAACCATGGATTTGAGATCTTTTTTCAGCTGCGTGAAACGTGCCTTGGACTGTGCTGCCAGTCCAGCATCATCTTTCTGTGCAGGAGCAGGCAGACTCTTGACGGATTTGCCCGTTTCTTCATTGAGTACAACCACTTGCAAGTCTCCATTCACCTTAATCAGGAAGGAACGCTCTCCGTAACTCAGCTGCATGGTTCCTTTTTCATCAAAACCAAGCGTAGTGACCAGTCGATCCTCGAGTTGCTCCGAGGTAAGTCCCATATTATCTGCTGCAAGCTGCAAGGCTTCTTCTGCTGCACCTTTCACCTGGCGGTTCTTCACGCCACGTTTGATCTTGTCAATCGCCATAAGAGCGGATGGATCTTTCAGATAAGCGAGCACTTTTACCGCATCTGCTGCAATCGCGCCACGACTGTTTTCGGTCCATTCCTTAATTTGAGGAGCCAGAATATTAACAATCTGAATATCACCAAAGAGTGCTGAAACATACATCACCCACTTCTCTTTCGCAGGAGCACCTTCCTGAATCCAGACCTGAAGCAATTCACTTGCAAAACGAGCGAGCGACGCCTCACTTACGTAGTCCCGAAATTCATTTAACCTTTCATTCGGACCAGAAGTATGATCCAGCGATTGCACCATAACATAAAGCTTGATTCGGTCATCTACCGGCTGATTATCCTCTGTCCGAATCAGGGAAGGGAGATCTGTCAGGGACAACCAGCTCAGTCTGGACAGCTTTTTGCTATCTGCCTGATCAGCGAGCGCAGCATGAGCATACTCCGGGCTCAGATCTGCGGTATCCAGCAGAATTTGAATCAGGTTCTTCCAATCCGCTGCTTTCTCTTTTTTCAAAAGCTCACCGTACAGCTCCTTGCTGTTTTCCAGACTGCGGATTGCGGTCAGAGCCATTTCTTTGATTCCCGCTTTTTTCTCCGAAAGGTATACGAGCGTATACAAATCCTGATCAGGTATCCGATTGAATTCGGCTAACGCCACACCGTTTGCCTTCTTGGACGAATCCTGCAATCCGGCACGAATCGCTTCGGCCAGTTGTTTCTTCGAGAGCTCATCACGCTGTTCAAAAGTAATCTCCAGAATTAAAATGCGCGTATCCGTTGGCAGTTTCTTGTACTGTGTCAGTGCATAGTCCAGATTCTGCTGAATGATTCGGCGGTATTCGTCATATGGCATGGCTTTGTATCTGTAGTCGGTCATGCCATTGAGAGAGATCAGGCTGGTAAGTAACTTCTCACGTTGCACCTCAGGATCTTGTCCATAACGTTGAAGCAGTTTCTCTCCACTAAACGCGTATGAATTATACATGTCTGAGACAATATCCAGCGTCCAATCGGGATGAGTGGTCAGGATTGCGAATCTGCGCATTGCTTCCGACTCCATGGGCAGAAAACTAATACTGATGAGATTATGAACTCGCTTCTTGTCCCGATTCAGTTGATTAAACAACGCGCGACTATTCGAGTCTTGCCAATATTCCTCAAGGGTGTTTTCCCCACTTAAGTATCTTGCAATAGCAATTCCTTGGCGCCCCCCATCCAATGGATGCCGAAGAGCGGTGAATACTGCCTGCTCCAAGGACTCCTCCGCATTGGGCAGCTCCAATTCCTGATCCTCCATGAATTTTTGAATGCAAAGTTTGAGGAATGGCGTTTTGATCAACTCGTAAGCTCGAATCGCTTGTTCAGGATGATTCGCGACCGCGGATCGTAACATGTTCCAGGAAACGGTGTACATATTAAGCTCGTCCCGCAGCATTTCAACCAACTGATAAGGCTCATCCAGAGGTACAAGTCCGGTAAGCAGATCATTCGGACTCTTTGCTCTCGGGTCCATACTCAGCAAGTAACGGCGAACTTCAAGTGGATAGATCTCATGTAACTGATGCAGGGTGTGAAGCAAAACATCCCCAATCTCACTCTTTGCATCAAGAAACCGTTGTTTGCCTCCACTAATGTTAATCAGGTACAGCAAGGCACTGCTAACCAGTACCATCGTTTGATGGAATACAGCATGTGAACATTGCTCTTTAGAAGAGTAAGACGTATTGGGATACATTTCAGCTATGAGCTGACTACGTTTCTCCTTGAGGAATTCATCCTTTAATTCTTGGGAAGATCCGTTATGCTTGCCTTGAATGTTACTAACCACTATAGGTTCAATTAACGTATGCAGCTCATCCCGTAACCCATCTGCATCATTCGCCATCACATGTTGAAACAACGCTGGCAACGATTGAGCAGCAGATTCAACCTCTGCATGAGAAGGGGTATCACTCAGCTTCGAATATAGTTGCAGGAGCATTAATGCATTAATAACATCCCGATAATTCCCCTGACTGTCCGCTTTTTTGGAATCAAAAAGCCACTGGGCCCGTTTTAATTTACTCTTCAATTCAGCCAGAATTTCGTTCTCGCCTGCAAACTGTTTGATTTTCTCCAACCGGGCCAACAACCCGCCCATGCGATCAGATCTTTTGCTCTTCCCACTTAAGCCGTAGGCTTCTGAATCATTTCCCATACAGATGGTAAAGGCATCCGTTCTCCATGTATTTCTTTTGGAATAAGTCGATTCCAGATATATCACAATAGCCCCGGCACGGTAAAAGATGTCTCCATCATCTTTTTTGGCGAGCTTCATGAGCAGATCAATCGTTTGATATACATAATGACTCGAATTTCCCAACATATCCGGGAACTTGTCTGTCGTTCCCAAGACATAATCAATAATTTCGGAGCTTCGGTCTGTTTTTAATGAATACTCGTTTGAACAGGTTACTGCGAATTTCTCCACCAACGTTTCTACTGCACGGTCTGCGGTAAGCATTACACATTCCTCCTTGAATTTAAGTGATAATCTCGCCAATCCAATCCGCGAGTTCGTTAGGCGTAATTGCTGCTACATGTGCCCCCATATTCGTTAACGTCTGTGCTGCGTGTTTGTTATAGACTGAATCCCCGTTAAAATCGAGTGCGGTGAGAACCAGCAATTTGCATCCTGCATCGATGATATCTTTACAGGCTTTGTACATCTGCGCAATCGGGTACCCTTCCTCCAGGTCACTGACCAAAATAAAGATCGTTTTGCCCGGATTATCGATCAGCGTCTCGCCATAACGCAACGCTTTGGTAATATGTGTTCCCCCGCCGAGCTGCACATTCATAAGCACGTCTACGGGGTCTTCCAGCCTGTCGCTCAGGTCAACCACCTGTGTATCAAAAATGAACAGTTTGGTTCGTAGCGCATTCAAGCGATAGAAGATGCTGGCCATTACCGAACTATAAATGACTGAATCCAGCATACTCCCACTTTCATCTACACCAATGATGATGTTCCACTTATTATGGGGCTGTATATTTCCGTCGAAATACAGTCGATCAATCACAAATCTGCGCTTGTTTTTATCATAATTCTTCATGTTTTTGGTAATTGTTTTTTTGAAATTGAGATTGCGCAAGGATCGTACTGAACTCGAGGTATAGCGACTGCGCTTGCCCATGATACTGGCTCGAGTCTGAGATTCCAGCTTGCTTCGGAGCTCTTCAACCACGGTTCGGACGATCTCTTTGGCGCTCTTTAACACCTCACCTTTCATCCGTCCTTTGAACTGCATAATGTTCTTGAGCAGATTCATGTTGGGTTCGAGAGATTCAAGCAGCTTTTTGTCCGTTAACAATTCTGTCAGTCCATAGCGGTCGAGCGCCTGTTTCTCCAAGATTTCTACCGTTGTTTTGGGGAATAACTCCCTGACCTTGTGTAACCATTTCGGTACAGTCAGATTGGACGCACCGCGTCCTCCCTCTTTTCGATAACCTTGTTCTTCACCGTATTCACGGTTATAGAGATACCCCAGAATCTCATCCATTTCCGTATATTGAAATTCACCCGAAGTGTATTGGTCTGTATTGCACAGCCCTTCCTCAGCCGATTCACCGAGAATCAGGCGCCAGCGATTTAACGTTTCAGCAGAAGGATGCTCGCCTCGTTTGCTTCCATCCAGATTGGAACTTTCATGGTTATCCCTGGATTCGCCAGCGCTCCGATTCGCTTCATTCATATTAGCTTCCATGCGGCAAACTCCTTTCGAAGCGCTTCGTCCCATGCTTTGGACTGGATCAGCATCTGTTCATCAACCGCAGGTCTTGACATCTCCTCTGGTTCAACCTGATGCAGACTTGCCACCCGTTCAGCAATCAAGCCCGTCTCCATGGGTGTAAAGTAGGTAAATGCCAGCCTTAATTCCGGTACCATGCTGATGAAGTCGTCGTATGACAGTTTTTCAATCAAAACATTCAACTCGGACAAGAGCTGATCTTCATATAAAAAAGCGTCACGTGCTACCGTAAATACGCCCTGTAAAAAAAGTGCCGTTTGACGGGTCTGATCCGGTGTACCATGGATATACCCGCGAGCACGATCAACAATCTCATCCCTGGGCCTGTCGCCGAGCCCTGAGGAAATAGCCACACACACACCCTCCAGCTGAGCCGGAAGCTGATGATCGGAGAGAAGCTCATTCAGATGAATTCGGAATGTCTCATCCTGAAAATACGCCTCTGATGACTCCGCGAGCATGGCTAACAGCTTCAATCCCTGAATAATGGCTTCATGTTCATCCGGATTGGCTCTGGATAGCTGTAACAACTTGTCCACGGCGTTCCTATAAGCTTCGGATACAAGGTCAGGGAGATGTTGCTCTTCAGATAATCCGAGTAGCCTGCGGTGCTGGTGAATTCGGTTCAAGACTTGAAGGCTGTTACATAAGGATAGGAAATTCCCATCGGTTCTCAGCGCCGAGCGTACCTGCTCATAGAGCTTCATTGCTGTGTCTTGAAGTCCCATGAGCAGTGCTTGAAGCATGAGTCGGGCAAGTTCACCGCTATGATGATCCGGTATCTCCTGCATCAGTTCTTCCATTTTGCGTGTGGCTGCCCCAGCAAGCGTTCCACCATAGAGGGAGTTCTCTATCAATCTGGCCTCAATGCGGGAAGAGTACATATAAACCCAGGTTTCACGAACCAGATTCATGTCACGCTCTGCGATCCAGTCCGGTCCCGATTGTCGTTTCGCGAATTCCGGAACCAGATAGGTGATGCATTGAAGCAATTGGCTTATCTGACGATGCTCCGGTTTCGCATACAGATCCAACACTTTCTTGTGTTGTCCAGTTGTGCGAATCTGCAATTTGTACCCTGTACAACGCGCCTTGAAATCCTCCACGATGGGGATACTGAATGAATTGGGAGCCACGCTTCCAATGACGTCTCCTGTCAATAACTGCTGCAGTTCTTGCAACGGTTTATCGGTAGCCAAGGTAAGCTCCCCCTTCACAAAGGAAGAGAGTGCTGCATCCAGCAACTCATAGACGCCGCCTTCCCTTTTGCCCCGCAGCCCGGCAAGCCCCTGAATCATACTGTACGCCTCAATCGCATCACTGGTTGATACATGTTCGTGACCATCCCGTAATTTGCGCATCAGCTGAGATAACAAGTCCAGAGCCGTTAGATTGTACGGTGTACTCTTCTTGCGGAGCAGCTGGTTCCATATCTGATCGTAATAATTCACATAAGGCATGCCGCTTGCATATCCATTAAGCCGATCTGCTTCAGCAAAGGTATAGACCATCGGGTACATTTGTTGGTGAACCGTAACTGGTTCAACAGCACGTTGTGGAGAACGTGGAGATGTACCGGTTTTACCTTGTTCATCTGAACATTGATCGGCCTGCTGTGTATCCATCTTCGGCTGGTTCAAGTCGGATTCATGTTTCTCCGGCTGTAAAAGTCCATACGTATGAAATCCACCGGTAACGACCAGCACACGGTCATGCTCAAGTACCGCTTGATTAATACGTTGTCTCATATGTGCTTCCCTTGTCAGATCACCTGATGACTGTAATCGTTCCGTTGAATAGCACATTCGGGAAAGCGTACAATACGTGAATACATCCTGTACGAACTCCGGAGTGGATTTTTCCAGACCGCCAATCTCAAACACCTTTTCCCACAATTCATCAAAACTGCGGCAGTTTGTTTTTTGGCACAACCGGTTAATGAAGTCAGACCCTGCAAGCAAGGTTTCGTCTTGGAAGGAAATCTCCTTTTGTTCTATCTGACCGGATTTGGATGCACGGGTGGAGAAATGTTGATAGTCCAGATCAATAAACTTCGCCGGAATCTCCAGTCGTTTTGCTTCTTTCAAAGCCACATATTCAGGCGAATAACGAAGCATCGGATAATAGCATGCTTCTCTCTCCAATTCGCTCTCATAAGTGTAGTACAGACTGACAGGAGGTAAGGTTGCCTCATCACTCAGAACCGAAATGAATGGATTACCGCTCTCTGGTCCTTCAATCAGGATGATATCCGGCTTGTACTCTTCGATTAAACGTAACAAGTGATATGAACATGCAGGACTATGGTGTCGTATTGGAAAATAGACCGTAGGATTACTCAGGTTATACACCTGGGATTCGAACAAGGATTGCAACTGATCAACATCAGGGTCCAGCACTGCTGTCAACCGATCCATTTTCTCTCCTCATAATAGTCCTTCCACATTCCCTCTTCCCTGGAACGCTCTTTTACGACCTTGGAGAAGTAGGTTTTGAGAATGGACAGATCCTTGTCGTTTTCCTTTGCAATGGTCCCTAACATGTTCTGCACTAATCGATCCAGCGCAATAGCTTTATCTTCGTAATAATAGGAAGTCATCGCACTCTGGACATAGACGGACACTGCTTCTGCCGTACTCATGGATGCTTGAGGTGTGTCCAGCTTGTAGCCTTCCCGTGTCATGCCGGTGCGCAGTTCCATAAATGTTGTAGCTAGCAATTCAACCACATCCGGGTTAATTTCAATATCAATTCCACTATGTAATAACAGGCTTCGTGCCTGGGATTCAATAATTTTGGCTTCCATCTTCACGTTATGAATGGGCTTGATCGTTTCAAAATTAAACCGCCGTTTCAAGGCACCGCTCATTTCGTTAACACCTTTATCCCGAATATTGGCTGTAGCAATGACGTTAAATCCGGGTTGGGCAAACAGTACACCGCCATCCAGTTCAGGAATGCTCATGACCTTGTCACTGAGAATACTGATCAGACTATCCTGCGCTTCAGCGGGACAACGTGTAATCTCTTCAAAACGGGTAAGAATACCTTTCTTCATGCCGTTATATAACGGGGATGGCACAAGTGCCGCTTCCGAAGGGCCTTTATCCAACAGCATGGCGTAATTCCATGAATACTTGATCATGTCTTCCGTTGTGCCTGCTGTACCTTGAATGGTGTTCAGACTGGTGCCAGAAATCGCTGCAGTTAACAGTTCGCTAAGCATGGTCTTGGCTGTCCCGGGTTCTCCCACAAGCATTAACCCCCGATTACCTGCCAAGGTGACTACTGCACGTTCGATCAACACATCATTACCATAAAACTTGCGGGTAATCGGGATCTCTTCTCCATTGAATAGCGCTGGCTTATCCCGGCCAATAATAAAATCGCGCACATAGGCAGGAGATAACAGCCAGTTCGGGGGACGTTTTCCCTGATCCTCTTCTCGCAGTGCACGTAATTCAACCTCGTATAGTATCTCGGCGGGTGGTTTAAGCATCTCCATCGTCAAGGTGGCTCCTCTCACATAAACAGATCGTATGTTCTTATTCCTATCATTTTATCACAGCACTCCAACTTCTACCCGGTAAAACGATAAAAATGGTTGAAACGTCCTTCTTATCAGCACTCTTCCTAAGTCCATGGACATAGCCTCTAGCACAATTATGAAGGTGAAATATCCTTACAGTTGGGTTTCGGCTCCAAATCAGCATACTTATTACCACTGTCAATGCATTTGCATTATAGGTCATATGACCTTAGGAATCATTACACTTCCCATATTGTGTTTCAACCCAATGAGGCCGAATATCACAAAGAAGACACAGGCAGCAACCAGTGTCTTCTTATACATTTATATTTCACCAAATATCAATCCATGAATTTTGATTGAACCAATCAATCTCTCAGATGTCCCTACTTACATTCTACGCCCGCATGAAACGGAATACAGCTCGTACCACTCATAACGGGAAAGCTCGATCTGTGTTGCATCACGACAGGCCAGAATACGTTCTGGTCGAATCGAACCAATCACAGGCTGAATCCCTGCTGGATGCTTCATTAACCAAGCCAGTACAATGGACTCCGGTGTCACCCCTCGCTCCTTGGCCATTCGATCAACCAGCTGCGCCGTATGCTCAATCTCCGGGCGTTGCCCTTCGACGATCCTACCGGTAAATCGCCCTTGAGCAAGCGGCCCCCATGCCTGTAGTTGAATATGTTCTGCCTGACAATATTCCATCGTACCATAGGGAAATACGTTGTCTCTGGCTTGGGGGCGATTCACCGTCACACCAGCTTCTACGAATCCGATTTTGTCCAGACTCATCTCCAGTTGGTTCACAATCAGAGGTACTTTACTATGAAGCTGAAGAAGGCGAATCTGTTCAGACCCCATATTAGACACGCCAAAATGGCGTACTTTACCGGCATGATGCAGATCAGCCAGTGCTTCTCCAATCTCTTGTGGATGGGCGAGCGGATCAGGGCGGTGTAACAGCAAAATATCCAGATATTCGATCCCGAGCCGTTCCAGAATACCGTCTACACTCGCCAGGATATGTGCACCTGAGGTGTCATAACGCTGCGGTCCTTCATCGTCGCCCACAAGACGTATACCACATTTCGACTGTATGATGATCTGTTCACGCAAGCCAGAAGTTTCGGATAAAACCCGCCCCAATACATGCTCTGCCTTACCGCGTGTGTAAATATCCGCCAGGTCAAAATGGTTAATGCCTATTTCCATAGCAGCATCTACCGCCCGATGACCTTCCACGACAAGATCTGACGTAATGGGAAGACCATCCCATTCACCCCCAAACCGCATACAGCCAAGAACCATTCGACTTGCCGGAATCTGGTGGTGATGCAAAGGAAGTTGTGCGTAGGACATGTCAGCGTTCACCTCATTTTCATTTTTATCAAGCATGATAACCGATTTTCTCTACCATGTCTTCTTCCATCTTCCTCTATTTTCCTGCTCTATCATCCAGATGGACCAAAAACAAGGTTTCAAAAGCTTACGTATTGAATATATAGAAGGTGCAGGTATTAAGCAGGAAAATGAGAGGAGATTTTGCATTTGAAACCGAATGAAGTGAACGAATCCTCAAGGCCAGCGTTTTTTACCAAAGAATTCACGCATAACCCTTACCCGGTATATGAAAAGTTAAGAAAAGATGAACCCGTCTTCAGAGTCATGTTTCCACATGGAGAATTCGGCTGGATGATTACCCGATACGAGGATGCAGTCCAGATTCTGAAAGATCCTCGCTTCAGCAAAGACATGGTCCGACGTTACGGCCCTGACAATCAAAGCATTTTCTCAAATAATATGTTATTCTCCGATCCGCCAGATCATAGACGTCTTCGGGGACTTGTACAGAAAGCATTCACGCCCAAGATGGTCGCAGACATGCGAAGCCATATTCAGGACATTGCTGATGAACTGCTGGACAACCTTCCGTCACAGGAAAAAATGAATCTGATCGATGATTTTGCCTTCCCACTACCCATCATTGTCATCAGTGAAATTCTGGGCGTGCCTCTTGAGGATCGAGACAAATTCCGCATGTGGTCCAATACGGTAATTGATGCTTCCACAGCGGAGAGTGCCGAGCTGTTTGAGCAGCATGCCAAGGAGTTCACGGATTACCTTACAGCCTGGTTCGCCAAAGTACGCCAGAATCCTGGCGCTGATCTGATCAGCCAGCTCGTCATTGCAGAGGAATCCGGGCAGCAGTTAACTGAACAAGAACTGCTTGGCGTTGTCTCCTTATTAATCATTGCTGGTCATGAAACAACGGTTAATCTCATCGGCAACGGCATTCTCGCCCTGCTGGAACATCCCGAGCAACGTGAACTGCTTATCCAGCAACCCGAGCTTATTCACAATGCCATTGAAGAGATGCTTCGTTATAACGGACCAGTGGAGTTCAGCACATCCCGTTGGGCTCTGGAAGATATTGAATTCCGTGGAGAGCATATCGCTCAAGGTGAACTTGTTATTGTTGCGCTTGATTCGGCTAATCGGGACGAACAGCAGTTTAAGGATGCTGATATCTTCGACATTACCCGCGAGAAGAGTTCACATCTGGCCTTTGGCAAAGGCATTCACCTTTGTCTCGGAGCACCGCTTGCACGCCTGGAAGGTGAGATTGCCGTCAGCACACTTCTGAATCGTTTTCCAAATATACAGCTCCAGGCAGATGTGAATGAACTAGAATGGAGACCTGGCATGATTGTTCGTGGTGTCAAGGAAATCCCGGTTCAACTTAAATAATGGCTAATTAGGAATAAATGAAAGTGAGGCACATGACATCATGGAAATGAACACCTTGGTATGGATCGTTCTGCTGCTTCTGATCCTTGTATTATTGGTCAGAGTCACTAGCCTGCAACGCCAATTGAATGAATTGAAAAGAGATGTGGAGCGTCTGGAGAATGGTTCAACCGCAACCGCCAGCCCACGCTCCGACTTCAATTACACCTTGTCGCCGAAGGAAGCATCTCCTTCACACACAAGCCAACCAGCCCCAACGGATCTGGATCAGGAGCTGCTTGCACTTATACAACAAGGGAAAAAAATTATGGCGATCAAACGACTGCGCGAGGCCAGAGGTTTGTCGTTGAAGGAAGCCAAAGACTATGTCGATTCCCTAGATCGGTAAATACTAACTCAACTAACTCTCGTTGGATCGCATTGCAGATACCATGAATATCTCTTTGATCGCAGCCGGACAGCTCATTACGATTTTTTCGCTCGTATATGCGCTTGGTACACCTATCATTATTGCACTGACTTCGCGCTGGGATCGTCGCAAGCTGTTGCTGTACTTCCTTGGTCTGTTCGTTCTAGCGAATGTACTTGCCTATCTGTTGCCGGGCTATGGCCTGTTCGTCGCAGCACGTGTCTTGATGGCTCTGGGTGCAGGCGTCGTTGTTGTCACGGCGTTAACCGTCGCTTCCCAAATAGCTGCCGAGGGCAAACAAGCTAGTGCAATTGCCACAGTAATCACTGGCTTTACCGCTTCATTGATTGTTGGCGTCCCGCTCGGAAGGCTTGTGGCTGCATCTTGGGATTGGAAGCTTGTTTTCGCAGGCATAGCCGTTCTTGGCATTCTCGCCATGCTGGTTATTGCAGCCGCCATTCCGCCTTCCAAAGCGGAAGCGTCTGTTCCGCTGAAGAAACAACTGTCTCTGCTCAAACAGCCACGAATTGGTTTGGCACTGCTGGTGACATTTTTCTGGTTAGGTGGTTATTCCATTGCTTACACGTATATCTCACCTTATCTCGTAACCGTTACAGGAATGAGCGAAGCACTACTCAGTTCAGCTTTACTGGCATTTGGCATAGCTAGTCTGATCGGTTCAAAAGTAGGAGGATTCAGTGCTGACCGATGGGGTGTCAAACGGACGTTGATCACCGGCATGACACTGCATATCGTGAGTCTGGTCCTGCTGAATATAACGGCAAGCTCTCATCTCGCTGTCTTGCTTGTTCTGATTTTGTGGTCTTTTGCCGCCTGGTCTTCGGGTCCAACTCAGCAGTATAACCTCGTGACTATGGCTCCCGAATCTTCAGGTATTATGCTTAGTCTGAATAGTTCGGTCATGCAATTAGCCATGGCCGCTGGAGCAGGGATTGGAGGCATCGCGGTCAGCAGCGTTTCATTGTCATCCATAACCTGGATTGGGGCTGTCGGGGTCATTGTGGCTGTCATCATTGTTATTGGCTCGTATCGTTCAGCATCAAGTAAAAGCACACAAACTGATGTATCAAACAACGTTGCCTGATATGAATTCGCGGTACCATTCGTAGTATAAAAAAGAAATCAAAAAGAGAGGCACTGTACACATACAGTGACCTCTCTTTGAACATCTTAACGACTATTATATTGCCGATAAACTTTACGCTTATTGGGCTGTAACTGCACCATCAATCGGATATACTGCACCATTGATATATGGCGCTTCATCTCCAAGCAGGAAGGAAACCAGGTTCGCGATCTCTTCCGGTCTGCCCAGGCGTCCAGATGGAATGCTGTCCACCGTTGCTTTGAACACTTCAGGATTATCCTTACCAAACTGAACAACCATCGGTGTCTCAATCGTGCCTGGCGCAATCGCGTTTACACGAATGTTGTCCTTGCCATATTCAATTGCAGCTGTGCGGGTCAACCCCACCACGCCATGTTTGGTTGCTGCGTAAGGTGCAACCGCAGGTACACCAACAATACCGGCTGTGGAGGCTGTGTTCACAATGGAACCCCCACCTGTTTTGAGCATTTCCGTAATCACATACTTCAACCCGTAGAACACACTTCTCAGGTTAATATCAATAATCTGGTCAAACTGCTCGATTGTATGTTCAATCAACTTGATCCCAGGACCCGCAATACCTGCATTATTAAAGAACATGTCGATTCGCCCGAACTCTTCGACTGCTTTTTTTACATAATTCTCAACTTCAGGTGCTTTACTCACATCTGCTTGTACAAAAATAGCTTTACTTCCCAGCTTCTCAATCTGCCTAACCGTTTCACGACCTGTCTCTTCGACAAGATCCACAACGACAATGGATGCGCCCTTCTCAGCCAGCTTTAGGGCTGCTGCTTGACCCAATCCACTTCCTGCTCCAGTAATAATGGCTACTTTTCCTGCGTGACTCATGTTGATCTCCTCCATGTGTGTGTGTCATCTGGTGATTGGATCGTTGAATACGATATGAAAGGTACGTACATGCAATATTGCAATATGTAGATCAAAAATGGCATAAATCCTTCCTGACTTTACCTATTCTAATAGACTTTCGATATAAAAACAAACCATTTGATATGTATTCATACTATATACTTGTCACATTTTTAACATTTATATTGAAGGAGCACACAACAATAATTCTTGTTGCATGCTCCTCATTTACATCTACACTGCTCTTAAAAGCGGTATCTCTACCACTTCAAACGGTGTTCATCTGATATCCTAACGCTATCTCAGCAGATTGGTTTTTGCCAATTCAATAATTTCGTCACCGCGTCCGTTCAACACGGCCTTCATCATCCATAAGGTGAAACCTTCTGCCTGTTTGAACTCTATCTTCGGAGGTAAAGACAATTCCTGACGATTCACCACCACATCAATCAGTACCGGACCATCATGCTGAAGCGCACGCTGCACAGCTCCTTCCAGTTCACCTGGATCTTCAACCCGAATACCTTCCATGCCCATGGCCTGAGCAACCATCGCAAAGTTGGGGTTTACAAGCTCTGTTCCCGATTCCAGGAATCCGGCAGCCTTCATCTCCAGCTCAACAAAACCGAGGGCTCCATTATTAAACACCACAACTTTAATCGGCAGATTGTGCTGTTTCAATGTCAACAGATCACCCATCAGCATCGTAATACCACCATCACCCGACAACGAGATGACTTGTCTGCCCGGATCAGCGACCTGAGCACCAATCGCTTGTGGCAGGGCATTTGCCATCGTACCGTGACTGAATGAACCAAGCAGCCTGCGATTGCGAGACATCTCAATATAACGTGCCGCCCATACTGTCGGTGTACCGACATCACAGGTGAAGATGGCATTTTCTGCTGCAGCATCACTAATGATCTTGGTCAGGTACTGCGGATGGATGGGCTTTTTACCCGGTTTTCCAACGGCCAGCTCGTCCAGTTCTTTACGTACTTTCACATAACGATCCACACTTTTACGCAGATGTTTGTCGCTGTGTTCTTCTGTTAAATAAGGAAGCAAAGTTTCAATAGTCGATTTCACATCCCCACATACGCCGTAATCCAGCTTCGTACGCCGACCGAGATGGGAAGATTGAATGTCGACCTGAAGAACTTTTGCATCTTCGGGATAGAATTGACGGTATGGGAAATCGGTTCCCAGCATCAATAATACATCACAGTCCATCATGGCATGATAACCGGAGGAATACCCGATTAGGCCAGTTAGGCCGACGGAATAGGGGTTGTCATACTCCAAATATTCCTTGCCTCTTAACGCAATAACCATGGGGGATTTCAACCGATCACAGAGCTGCATAAGCGGTTCCCGAGCACCCGCGCAACCTGCACCGCACAACAACGTAATTTTTTTGCCTTGATTCAGATATTCGGCCAATTTCACAAGTTCCGGCTCTGAAGGATGTACCACAGGGTTGGTCGCATGATACACATGCTCAGGCACAGGCAGATCCGCCGCTTCAAGTCCAGCTACATCCCCCGGTAATACAACGACAGATACACCTGAACGTGCAACTGCTGTCTGGATGGCCATCGTAAGGGAACGAGGCATCTGTTTTGCTGTTGTGATCACTTCACAATAATCGCTGCATTCCTGGAACAGATACTCCGGATGAGTCGCCTGAAAATATTCGCTGCCAATCTCGTCACTTGGGATATGTGCAGCGATGGCGAGTACAGGCACACGATTGCGATGACAGTCGTACAGACCGTTAATCAGATGCATGTTACCCGGACCACTGCTCCCTGCACAGACAGCGATACTTCCACTGACCTCAGCGTCTGCCCCGGCAGCAAATGCAGCCACTTCTTCATGTCGTACATGAATCCATTCGATCTTCCCAGAACGACGGATGGAGTCGAGTACCGCATTCAAGGAGTCTCCAACAATGCCATATATGCGTTTAATGCCAGCGTTTAATAAGGATTCAACCAGAACATCCGCTACTGTTTTTTTCATGATAGATGGGTCTCCTTTAATTGCTCATTTTGATTATGTTTCCACTCTGTTAATATACCTATTCTTATACCCCAATCTGCTGAAATCCGAACCAAATCATATGTATGTATGTATATATGCAACTAAAACCTTCCCCTTAAAGCCAAATGCCAAAAAATCCGTTTGTCGAATGACAAACGGATTTTGATGACACGCCATTAATTGTTATTTCACGTGAATTCCTGAATCCAAATCGGACACTAGATGGCAGGCATCACATTGCCGCCACTTACCGGGATATAGGCCCCCGTGATAAATGAGGACAGATCCGAAGCGAGAAATGCTACCGCATTGGCAATTTCCTGATCTTCTCCCCTGCGCTTCAGCGGAACAGTGCGAGTATATGCCTCATCATGTCCAGGCTCACTGGACCGATCACGTTCGCTTATCGTCCATCCAGGCGCAACCTGGTTTACAGTAATCTGATACTCGCCAACCTCTTTGGCAAGCACGCGATATACACCATCCATGCCACGCTTACCAGCGGTGTAGGCCGATTGGTGAGCGAAGTTTTGCATCGCACATTCAGTATTGATGCCAATGAATCGACCGGATTTGACATCTTGCATATGTGGTATGAAAGCTTTGGCAAGATACACACTCTGCATAACACAGGATTCGAACTGGCTCAAGTAATCTTCGGGAGACTGTTCCAATACCGTTGTCCATTCATATTGAATAACCGCATTGGCAACAACGATATCCACTCCGCCGAGGACAGGCTGAATTTCATCACGCATCCGAAATGCCGTATCCTGCTTTGTAATATCTCCCTGTACAATTACAGCCTTACGACCAAGTGCTTCAATCTCACCCTGAAGTTCCCGAGCCTTGGTATCATTATTTATGTAATGTAGAGCCAGATTGGCGCCACAGGCTGCTAACGTGCGGGCGATCACTCTCCCCAGTTGTCCGGTTGCGCCTGTAACCAGAGCCGTTTTTCCTGTGAGATCCAATTGCATAACAGCGGAAACCTCCTTTAAATTTATACTATCGAAAACGATTTCGGAATAGCGTCAATATCTCTTTACAATTACATATTATCTAGAGAAGTATACAGCATTGTTCAATGCTGTATATGGTAAATCAACTTTCTTCCCTATATGTGGAGAATATTAACGATTATGTTGAATAAGATCAATTTCCTGGAAGCGACTGACTTCCTTTTCCCAACGCTCTTCTACATATTGACGGTGAACCGGATGATTGTTGTAAGCATCATACGCAGCCTGATCCGCAAAAACCATGGAAAAGCTGTAGTCAAACTCATTCTTCTCACTAACCTGTCTTAGAACTTGAAATTGCTCTACCCCAGGAATAAAAGCCAGTGCGTCCGAACTTTCCTTCAAAAAGGCTTCTGCCTCCGGTGTATCTTTACCCGCGTAAAGTGTAAACGTTACCATATGTGTGATGCTGCTCATCTCTATTTCCTCCTCCAATATGTCGTACTCTGTTTCCTAGTGTACATCCGAATGTGTTGTAAGCGCAATAATTGGTTTAATTAATTTTTATTGAGACACAAAAAAACCTCAGGACGAATCCCGAGGTTTTCTTGTAATGTATGGACAAACTTATTTGTTGATGTTGTATTTACGGTTAAATTTATCAACACGGCCACCGATATCCACGTTTCTTTGTTTACCAGTGAAGAACGGGTGGGATGCGGAGCTAGTGTCCACACGGATTACCGGGTAAGAGTTACCATCTTCCCATTCCATAGTTTCGTTAGAGGACTTCGTGGAAGAACTCAGGAATTTGTAATCAGCACTTGCATCGTAAAAAATTACGATTTGTGTCTTTGGATGGATGTCAACTTTTGGCATAATCTATTTACACTCCTTTAATATGGGTACTTCTTTAGAATCAAACTAAATTTTATTATACTCTTTTTTTGGACAAAGTACCAGCAGGATTTGACGAATGGCTAAAAAAATTATGATATCTGTGATTTTGCACCTAATCAGGTGTTACGCCGTCCCTTTCTCCAGTACATTCAACATGTACTCCAAAGCCTCCAGTTCATCCCTGCCCCTTGTCTGTAATCTGACAACACTACCATATCGAATGGGAAGTAACGCCATTCCAAGCAGGCTTTTGACATCTACTCGATGCTCATGCTCAGACTCCATATACGACAAAATAATATCCGAGGAAAAACGTGACGCTTGAGAAGATACCGACATCAGATCATCCCGATGAAAATCAGCGTGTATCACAAATTCATGTACTCTCACAACCTTCATTTCCTTTCGCTAAGTACTTGTTCACCGTTATGGTGTGTATCATTTTATATATTAAAATCTTCATGAATTATACCATGTTATGGGAGCTTGTCTATCCCTTTATTTTGCGAAAAAAAACAAAAAAGAGTCCTGAACTGCCGGACTCTTTCGAGTTGTGCCTATCTACCATTCGGATATACCATGACCTTCAGACTACCGCTCTTATTGTGTAACGCGCGCTCCATCGCCTGCTGTGTCTCTTCGAGTGAATAACGATCTGTAATCATGGACATCACGTCATGCTGGCCGGAGCTCAGGAACTCAATCCCTGCCGGATACGTGTTGGCATATCGGAATATGCCGTAGATATCAACTTCATTGTCCGCGATAAATGGCACATTGAGTGCGATCTCATCCTGTGCAGGCAGCCCCACAATTGCAAGTTTTCCTCCACGTCGAAGTGAATACAAAGCGGATTGCAGCGCCTTCGGATTGCCCGCTGTTTCCCATGCGGTATCGACACCCAGGCCATTTGTTAACTCGCGAATCACAGCCAGTGCATCTTCATTCCGCACATTAATGGTATGAGTGGCACCCATGCGGCGAGCGGCTTCCAGCCTAACTTCCTCCAGGTCTGTAACAATGATCTTCTCTACACCAAAAGATTTGGCAGCAGCCACGGCCATGAGTCCAACGGGGCCCATACCCATAATCGCCAGGGTTGTACCCGGAGCCAGTTTGCTGCGGCGTGCAGCGTGAATGCCAACGGAGAATGGTTCGTTCATAGCTGCTTCCTCATAAGACAGATGATCCGGGATCGGAAATACCATATCTTCACGTATCACCATGTATTGTACAAATGCCCCATCCACCGGAGGGGTCGCCAGAAATTGTACATCCGGACACAGGTTATAACGACCTTCCTTGCATGCCGTGCAACGTCCGCAAGTCACCCCAGGTTCAATAGCAACCCGATCCCCTGTTTTCAAACGTGATACGTTCGAGCCAACAGCAGCAATGATCCCCGCACACTCATGACCCAGAATGATCGGTTTTTCCACGACAAATCTGCCAATGCGTCCATGTTCAAAATAATGCACATCCGAGCCACACACCCCAACAGCCATCACTTGGATTAACACCTCATCCGCTGCCGGTTGCGGGACAGGTTGTTCCTCCATAATAATGTGTCCTGGCTCTGTCATGACAGCGGCCTTCATGGTCTCGGGCAGTTGATGTTGTCCCATACGTATTCTCCTCCTCAGGTATGTCCATGCTGTCTATTCTACATCAAAGAAAACAAGGTATCTTCTCCCTTCACGTTCACCAATCAATAGATTGTTCGACCTTGTTCATCCGCAATGCCGCTCTTGCGGTAGAAATACGTATTGATCATGTCCCGCCATTCCTTTGCATGTTCGGCCTGATTATCCTGTAATGAAGCAACTTTGCTGAAAATGTCCGGGTCGATTTTGCCCTCCAGCTGTCTCCATGTCTCGGCTAACGCCTCCGCCTGCGCTACACCTTCAAAATGCGTATCATAAATATGCTGAATGACCGTCTTGCCTGAATGCAGAACATGGGTGTACGGCACGTGATGGAAAAATAAAATCAACTCATCCGGACAGGTGTCCAAGGACTCATAACGATCAGCATTCTCAGGGTGATACTGTGACGTATATCCTGTACCGCTGTTCACGGTTCGATCTACACCAATGCCATGACAATCGGCAAAGTGATACGTTCCCCATTTGGAATACTCGTATCCATCTACATTCGGCCCATAATGATGCTCGGGATTAACCATCCAGCCCACACCGAGAGGCGCCGTGTAATTCTCATAGATATCTAGTGAAGTCAAAAGCATACCCGTAACCTGCCGTACAACTTCGTCATCATGTCCAAATGTGAGTCTCACCCACTCATCGGCAATCTCTTCCGCGGACAGCTCCGGATTCCACGCAAGTCTTCCGTATCCATACAGGTTCGCCTGCGCGAGTGGATGTCCTGTCCAACAGGCATCAGCACCAATGTTGGAGACTGCCGCGAAGCCGCTGTGAGGTCGTTTATACAGAGAACCGTCCGCAATTCGTTTGATCTCTGAACCTTTGCCCTTGGCGTATGTGTCAAAGTCCAATACGTCTTTCCACTGGGGAACCAGATAACAGAGATGACGTTGTTGCCCGGTATACTCCTGTGTAATCTGAAATTCAATCACCTGATTTGTATGTTCCATGGCACCGAACAGTGGGGATACCGCCTCCCTCACCTGAAAGTCCATCGGCCCGTTCTTGATCTGCAAAATGACATTGTCGGCAAAACGCCCGTCCAGCGGCTTAAAGTGGTCATAGGCTGCACGCGCACGGTCTGTGGAACGATCCCGCCAGTCTTGCTTGCAGTTATAGACGAAGCAACGCCAAATCACCAAACCACCGAAAGGCCGAAGGGCTTCAGCCAGCATATTTGCACCATCAGCGTGATCCCGATTATACGTGAACGGCCCCGGTCGATTCTCGGAATCTGCCTTGATCAGGTATCCCCCAAAATCCGGAATTGCAGCGTACACCTTGGCCGTTTGAATGTTCCACCATTCCCGTACCTTCGCATCCAGCGGATCTGCCGTATGCAATCCACCAATCTCGATTGGACTTGCGTAGTTGGCGCTCAGGAACAGTCGAATGCCATACGCTCTGAATTCAGCAGCAACCTTCGCCACATCACCAAGATAACGTTCTGTCAGAAACAGGCTCTCACGGCGGTGTACATTGACATTGTTGATGGATATGGCATTAATGCCCGTCGAAGCAAGCAAGCGTGCATAATCCCTGATGCGTTCCAAGTCCAGTGTGAATTCCCCGTTATCATAGAAAATGGAATCTCCTGCGTAACCCCGTTCAATGCTGCCGTCCACGTTATCCCACTGATTAATCATTCGTAATGCATTGATAGGCTGCTCTTTAATGAAACTCCATTTACTCACAGCGTCATCCGCCTTACTTGCACTTCCTTGATCCATTGTCAGCTCCCGAAGCAGATGGAATGCACCATACAACACACCTTGGGGAGTCTCTGAACCAATGACCAGTACATCCTCGGTCTCGTTCTCACGAATGATATAGCCTTCTCCTTGAACAGTTGAACGCTCTGTCTCACTGAACGATCCAGCCACCGAATCGCTCCCTGCCCAAGTGCCAATTCGTATTGCGGGAGCGGAAGCGTGATTGTCCCGCTTACTTTGCTGAGCATCCGATAGATGACTGACCAAGGGTTTCACACCATACAACTTCTCCAGTCCCCGTGAAAGTTCGGTCAGAGCTGCTGCAATTACTCCATGGTTCTCTTCCGACACGATCAGCTTGCTCCAAGCAGGAGCCACCTGTGGAGCAAGTCCATTCGCTATTGGCAATTCGGAGTGATACCCCAGCCACGCATCATACTGCGGACCTGACAAGGCAGATTGAACAATAGATTGGCTCATTGTACCGCCTCCTTACTCGCATAGATCTGGGCAAGACGATTTCCTTTTCCTTCGAGCAACCATAGAATCGACGTTACACCACGTGGGTAGTATTTGCTGCCAACCGCCACACCTGACAGGATCTGGTCACTCCAGCACCAGTAGGATTCCTCCGGATGCAGCAGCCAGTTGACATGCGCCGCGTCTGCTGCCTTGCCTGTCTCATCCCATTCCACGCCCAGTAACTCTCTAGCGATAAACTGGGATAAATAGATTTTGCTTAACCACGAGTTATTGCTGGTTGAGGACAGTTTCCAGCCGCCATCTTCAAACAGGCATGTTCCCGGCACAAGAACCGTCTTCAGATGAGTTTGGAGTGCTTTCAGATAAGGTCCAAAGCGACCATTCACATCCAGTGCTGCTTCACATCCTGTAAAGTAAGGGAACACCAGACCTTCAATCGCAGGAATGATTCGAGAATCATTATTCTCTGCAATAACTGCTGGAATGTAGCCGCCGTCAGTCAACTGTGCAGCAATGCTGGCAGCGCAGCGATCCGCCTGAAGCCCTGCTTGATGTGACAGTTCTGCCAACTTCTCCGTTGCGAACAGCTTCTCCAGTGCAACATAGACCGCCCAACATTTACCCGCCAGATAGATATTATTGCGAGACTGGCCAAGTGACACATCCAGACTGTCGTAAGTTGTAATTTCTGCTCCACCTTGGGTACGGCTGCTATCCAGACCCATCAGTCCGTTACGCTGTTCTGCGTTAGGATGGTCACGATTAAGCATGCTTTCGAAGCAATCCTGGATAACAGGCAACATATTTTTCACAAATGTTTGATCCTGTGTCTGTTCAATGTATACTGTCGCGCAGCAGAGCCAGTTCACCAGTTCCTCGTGGCTCATCTGTGAGAAGCAGTCATCAATGCCAACCAGTTCATATGCCGAGTGCCCGGGGCGTGAGAACACATTGGCAACACCAATATCATGGGTAAAAGTAATTCCGCCCGGATATAACTTCTCTTCCCCGGGGAAACGAACCTGATCCGTATAACTGTATCGTTTCACAAACCACTCCAGCTCATTACGCACCGTCCATGGATTCAAGGCAAGCTCGAAGTACAACTGATCAGCCGTCAGATCAAGTGTGTTCATCATGCGATACTCCCCTTCGTTCACCACCCAGAGTGGCTCACCCTCGGCATCCAGCAGTTGAGTACTGGCATAATAGCTGTGAATGGAATGAGCAAGCATGAATGATTGATCTTCGGTCAAAGCTCCTGTTCCAAGGCGCTGTTCAACCTCTCCACAGGATGAAGTCAACTCACTGAAGCGTTGGAGTGCATACGCTCCAGCTGCCTGAATATCGGAGAAATAGCGTGTATACCAATACGTTGTATCCATACCGGTGGTCACAATGCCTCCGCGATAAAAACATACGGCGAATTGATACGTACGTTTCTCTCCAGCCGGCACTTCCATCAGTAGTGCAGCGGTTGAGCCAAGTCCAAATGCCAGATTCTCCCGATGTTGCTCCTGCAAAAGTTTCTCCAGCGTAAATCCGCGTGCGGGCCACAGCCCGTCATCTGCCGACATAATCGCTGTGAGTCGACCTTGTCCCACACCTGTGATGGAGCCGCCTTCCGGCCCCCCAATCAGACGCATCGCAGAGTACGGATCATTGCCCTGATAGCCAAAGTAGGCTTTCCGTGAATGTTGACCTTGCGTATTGTCAATCGTCATCTCAACCAATACGGCAGGTACGAGTGCATCCATTAATTCTTCACGATCCCCACTCGTTGGATCCGGTACGGGACGTACAGGCGAGTAGATACGGAACGTCAGGTCTCCTGCAGTCCACGTATCCGTTCCTGAGGTGAATTCACGGGTAATATCTTCATCACGAAAAGCCGTAATAAGAGGTTGTGAAACATTGGACGCTGTGGTTGACGCCGTGTCCCCGTTATCCAACTTCTCTACATCATAGCGGCTGCTCTCATCCTCGGAAGCTTCATAAAAAGGAAGCGCCTGATAATTCTCTCCATCACGAGATTGTAATCCAATATATACATTCTGGTCTGCCGGTTTGCCGAGTTCAATACCCAACCCGCCTTTGGCTCCTTTGTATCCCAGTGTAAAACTCGCAAAAGCACCAATTGGTGCATGATGTGCATTATAAAAGATGGATTTGGATGTGCTCACGTCATAACCCCTCTCAAAATAGTTTGCATACGTTTTCATTAGCCCCATCCTAACACGTGGTTCCACCTCAGACCATGATCAAATCAATCGGATATTTACCCAAATCAAGCTGATAGACTATAATGGATTAAAGCGGTTACACAAAACCATTCCATATGATATAAGTGCGTGTTCAAAAGCGCTTTTTTTGAACAACCTCTATAAAGGGGGATTTTCCATGTCTTCAACGTACTTGCCTCCTACTTTGGGAGAAAGTGTCCATGAAGTTTTTTATCCAGATGTGCAAACAACCGTCAATCTGTTCGCCATTCATTTACGAAGTGTTGGTATGGACTGGGATTATCCGGCGCATGAGCATCCTCAATATGAATTGAATTATGTCACGGAAGGCGAGCAGCACATGATGGTGAACGGTACCCTATATATTCAAAAGGCTGGCGAACTGCTCCTGATTCCTCCAGGAAGCATTCATTCCAGCCAGAGCCATAACGGCAAGGGATTCACGTATTTTTGCATGCATTTTGACATTGATGATCCGTTGTTCCTATCGTTGCTGGCACGTATCAAACAAGTGCGATTCAGCGCGGATAGTCCGGTTACAAGGCAGATTGAGCCGGTTTTACGCAAATTGATGTCAACTGCCGATGATGAAACAGCCAATACAATGGTGCAGCGTATGCAGCTGCAATCTGCAGTATTCGAACTATTTGGCCATCTGTGGGAGGCGGTCTCGCAAGAGGCAGCGCAATGGTTCACCGACGGGCATGAAAAGATCGAACTTGCCCACCAGATTCGTAATCGACTGCAAGGCCTGATGAGTCAGCAATTCAAACAGGGACATGAATCGAACGGTCACTATGGCATTGATGATATTGCAGCAGAGCTGGGCATCAGTTCTTCTCACTGTAATCGCGTGTTCAAGCAGGTGTTCGGTCAGTCTCCCCGTGCTGTATTGTCCCAGCTGGTTTTGCATGAAGCGAAGCTTCTTCTGGGCAATCCGAAGCTGTCCGTGCAGAATATTGCCGTTATGCTTGGTTACAAGGATATTGCCCATTTCAGTCGTCAATTCAAGCGCTGGTCCGGCATGTCACCATCCCGCTACCGACAGGAAAAGCCTGCTCTGGAATAAAGTCCAGTAGCAGGCTGTTGGGCTTTCTTATTTATTTCAGCAAACGTCTAATCAACTTCAGCTTGTTATCATACGGTGGATACAGAATTGGCAGATTTAATTTGGTGCTTTTTTTCAGTACACTTTTCAGATGGGAGAAGGTTTCGAAACTGTACTTCCCATGATATGAACCAACACCGGAATGACCAACACCGCCAAACGGCAGACGCGGATTCGCAACATGTGTGATCGTATCGTTAATGCAGCCGCCTCCAAAAGAAACTTCACGCAGCACTTTGTCCTGAATCCGGGTGTCGGAAGTAAACAGGTACAAAGCGAGTGGTTTCGGCCGCTTTACGATCTCAACAATCGCTTCATCGAGGTTACGGTAGCTGATGATCGGCAGAATTGGTCCAAATATCTCATCTTCCATCGTCGCTGCATCCCAGGACTCTGCATCTATTAATGTAGGTTCAATGAAACGATCTTCCTCATCCGAAGCTCCCCCATATATCACTTTGGCCTGATCCCGTTCTATCAAAGTCGTCAGACGTTTAAAATGACCCTTGTTCACGATTCGCCCATAGTCCTTGTTGTGCTGGATATCCGTACCAAAGAAGGACACAATCGCCGCTTTCATCTCCGTAATTAACGATTCCTTCACACGCTCATGCACGAGCAAATAATCGGGTGCGATACAGGTCTGCCCTGTATTGAGCAGTTTGCCCCATATAATGCGCTGCGCAGCTACTTTGATATCCGCCTGTTCATCAACAATGACCGGACTCTTACCGCCCAGTTCCAACGTAACGGGAACGAGATTTTTGGCAGCTGCCTCCATTACAATCTTGCCTACCGGTACACTGCCTGTAAAAAAGATATAGTCGAATGGCGCGTTAATTAGTGCTGTTGTTGTGTCTTTTGCACCGTCAAGCACTTGTACGTAAGCCGGTTCGAATACACTCGCAATCATTTCACGTACTACAGCGGACACCGCAGGTGTATTCTCTGAGGCTTTGAGCACAGCTGTGTTGCCTGCCGCAATCGCACCTACCAATGGTTCGATTAAGAGTTGAAAAGGATAATTGAACGGTCCGATGATCAGAACGGCTCCATAGGGTTCAGGTATAATAACACTTTTGGAACCCAGGAGTGCCATTTGCGTTTTTACTTTAACGGGTTTCACCCATTTATTCACTTTACGAATGGTGTGTGTGATGCTGTCCATCATAAATCCGATTTCGGTCGTGTAGGATTCGAACTCACTTTTGCCCAAATCCTGATATAGAGCTTCAGTCAGTCTGGTCTCATACTTTTGAATCGCCTGCTTGAGTTGGTTCAGACGGGCTATTCGAGCTTCTGCCGATCTTGTGGCCCCGGAACGAAAAAACTCCCGTTGCTGCTCCAAAATCTGTTCAACTTCCTGACTGGTTACTTCCTGTATCGTTGTTGTCATATATACATACTCCTCTGTTTATTATTGATCAAGCGTTTAAACTTACGAACCTATATGACACATGCAAAAGCATGTTTTATCCCTATTAATCTACAGACACTCTTCTTCCAAAGCAGCTACCAGTTCCTTCAACAGTTCCACCGATGCATTCAATGAAGCCGAATAATAGCGCTGTGTTCCCTTCTGTTCCACAGATATAAGCCCCTTCTCTAACAACAGCTTGAGATGATGAGATATGGCTGGTCTGGATAGGCTGGACTGATCGGTAATTTCATTCACCGTCATTCTGCCCTTCTCGGTGAGTGTCAGCAAAATGGATTGGCGATGATTGTCACTTAACACCTGAAATAACGGGATACAGGTTTGAAAAACGCTAATTGCTTTTTGTCCCATGGTTTCACCTCCATACGATTCTTGTTCAATGTTTCTACGTACTATTTTCTATATTGAATGTCTGTTGGTTTAAACATTTGAACCTAATAGCTGAATTGTACTCTTTACTCTCTTAAACCGCAAGTGAATCATCAACTAAATTTAAAACAATGTCGATAAAGCGCTTCCATACTACCATACAAGTATGGTAGTATGTCAATGAAGGAGTTGAAGTTGTGGAATATACCCCAAAGTTATCATCCAAAGCCGGTTTGTTGCCTGTTGCGAGCAGTATGTCTTCCATGAATAAGAACTCTTACTCGACGCGAGATGTGGTTTACTACACGCTGAAAAAACTCATATTGAGTCTGAAAATGCCTCCGGGAACAGCTATTTCCGAGAAAGAAATTTCGCTGGAGTTTCAGGTCAGCCGGACACCTGTTCGAGAAAGTTTTGTAAGGCTTGCTCAGGAAGGTCTTCTGGAAGTGTACCCGCAGCGTGGCACATACGTTTCTCTGATTCAGGTCAATCTCGTTGAGGAAGCACGGTTTATGCGCGAACAGCTCGAACGAGCCGTCATCAGGCTCGCCTGCGAGAACTTTCCAAACGAACAGATGGTGGCACTGGAACAGAATCTTGCGTGGCAACAGGAATGCAGGGTCAAACCGGATGATGAACGAATGTTCCAATTGGATGAGGAATTCCATAGCACTCTTTTTGCAGGCTGTAATAAAAGCAACATCTGGACTGTTATCCAGCAGATGAATGTACATTTGAATCGAAGTCGTATGCTTCGGCTGTCCTCCGACCACCAGTGGGATCACCTGATTGAACAGCACAGGTCCATGGTCAAGGCCATTCAGCAGCATGATGCCGATACAGCAGAGCGACTGATGCACGAACATTTGCATTTAACTGTCACCGATTTGGCTGTCCTGCAGGATACATATCCTTCCTATTTTCAATGACTTAATTTTTCTTACTACTATTCATGATGAGGTGAACGGGATGAGAATGGTTTTTCGCTGGTTCGGCGAAGGCAATGATACGGTAACGCTGGATCATATCCGGCAGATTCCGGGTGTTGAAGGTATTGTGTGGGCACTGCACGATGTTCCTGCTGGCGAGGAATGGCCAATGGATAAGATACTCGCTGTCAAAACGGCAGCGGACAAGGCCGGGTTACATCTGGATGTCGTTGAGAGTGTGAACATCCATGAGGATATCAAGCTGGGTCTGCCATCAAGAGATAAGTACATTGCGAACTATATTAAAACGATGGAGAAACTGGCTCAGGTGGGTGTAAAGGTCATCTGTTACAACTTTATGCCAATCTTCGACTGGCTTCGCACGGAGATGCACAAGGAAATGGAGGATGGCTCAACTGCCCTCTTCTATGAGCACAGTAAACTCGCTGATATAGAACCCTTGGAACTGGTTCGTCGCATTACCGAAAACTCTGAACTAACAATGCCAGGTTGGGAACCGGAACGATTGCAGTATTTAACAGGTCTGTTCGAAGCCTACAAGGATGTTACCGAGGATCATATGTGGGAGCACGCACGTTATTTCCTGCAAGAGATTATTCCGACAGCCGAACGTCTGGGAATTCGAATGGCCATCCATCCGGATGATCCGCCTTGGCCAATCTTTGGATTACCAAAGATTATTACGAGTCAGGAGAATGTTCGAAAATATTTGAATCTATATGATAGCCCTTATAATAGCGTGACGTTATGCAGTGGCTCTTTGGGAGCAAATGCAGATAATGATATTATCGGGATGATACACGAGTTCAAGGATCGGATTCCATTTGCCCACATTCGTAATGTCAAAATCTACGATAATGGCGACTTTATCGAAACCTCACATCGCAGTCAGGATGGCAGTGTTGATATTGCAGGGGTTGTTGAGGCTTATCACGATATCGGTTATGAAGGATATGCAAGACCCGACCACGGTCGTCATCTCTGGGGAGAACAGTGCCGACCTGGCTATGGGCTCTATGACCGGGCTTTGGGGATCATGTATCTCTGGGGCGTCTGGGATTCCCTGCAAAGGAGGACAAAAGCATGAGTGAACACCCATATGAACGCTCCTCTCGTCTCGAAGGCAGAACAGCTGTAATCACCGGAGGTGCTGGAGTATTATGCCGCTCCATGGCGGAAGAGCTCGCTCGGCACGGTGCAAGTGTAGCCATCCTGAACCGCACCGTGTCCAAGGGGCAAGAAGTTGTAGCGGCGATTGAAGCTGCCGGTGGCAGAGCGATTGCTATAGCCTGTGACGTAACCCAGGCCGATAGTGTGCAAGCGGCGGCGGATGCTGTACTGGAACAGCTTGGACCATGTGATATTCTTATCAATGGCGCGGGTGGCAATAACGCCAGTGCCAACACCACAAATGAAATTTTCAGATTGGAAGATCTGGAAAAAAGCGATGTCACTACATTTTTCGATGTAAGTGTAGAGGGATTTCGTCAGGTGATGGATCTGAATTTTGTCGGTTCGCTCATCCCCACTCAGATCTTTGCAAAACATATGATAGAACGCAATGTTCCCGCCACTGTCATTAACATTTCTTCCATGAGCGCCCCATCGCCCATGACCAAAGTTCCTGCATACAGCGCTGCAAAGGCAGCCATTAACAACTTCACGCAGTGGCTCGCCGTTCATCTGGCCGAATCCGGTATTCGTGTCAATGCTATTGCACCCGGGTTTTTCCTGACTGAGCAAAACCGTAATCTATTACTGCAACCAGACGGCTCACCTACGGAGCGTTCCAGTAAAATTATCGCTCATACACCCATGCGCCGCTTCGGCAAACCGGAAGACCTGCTTGGTACATTGATGTGGCTTGCAGATGAAAGACAGTCCGGCTTTGTCACTGGTACAGTCATTCCAGTAGATGGCGGATTTATGGCGTACTCTGGTGTATAATGATAAAGGCGAATGCTTCGCTTTATTCTTTCCTCTCCGTTACGTGTAAATAATCAGTTTCAACTAATATAGGTATTTAATGAAACCGAAGCTTGGGATACTATCCAAGTTTCGGTTCTTTGCGTTCAAGCATAAGATCATCCAGTGTAGGAAAAGCTTGTTATAGAGAATTGGAGAAGTGAAGTAAAGGAAGGTGATACATATATGATGGAAGAAACATGGGTTGTTGCAGTAAGGTCTATTATTGCCTTCCTGACCCTGATCATTTACACAAGGGTGCTGGGCAAACAGCAAATGGGTAACTTAACGTATTTTGATTACATTAACGGCATTACAATCGGTTCCATAGCGGGAACGTTTGCAACTGATCTTTCCTCCAAGGCGTGGATTCATTTTGTCGCATTGACCATTTTCACAATCATTACGATCATCTTTCAGTTTATTACATTGAAGAATCGTACCATATCCAAACTAATGGACTCTGACCCCACCTTGATCATCCAGAACGGTAAAATTCTCGAACAGAACCTGAGTAAAATGCGAGTCAAATTTGACGAATTGACCATGATGCTGAGGCAAAAGGATGTATTTGATATTACAACGCTGGATTATGCCATTCTGGAACCGGACGGTAGCCTATCGGTTGTTTTGAAACCTGAGAATCAACCGGTAACCGCGAAAGACATGCATATGCACCCGCCCAAGAGCAAGCTGATGACCGAGGTTATCATTGATGGCCTGCTCATTAAACAAAATCTGGAGGAAAGAAACAAAGATATCAACTGGCTCACTGAGCAACTGAAAAAACAAAAGATCACGATACAGGATATTGCTTTTGCCGCCATATTGCCCAATGACAAATTGTATGTTGACCTGTACAAGGATAAAATCACTGAAAAAATCGATATGGGCGATTATGAGGGGCCTTTCTAAACTCTTTACATCAAGGAGGCGATTGAATGAAAACGCGTTTCTGGCTGCTATATGTGCTTCCGATCTGCCTCATTCTTGTGTTCGTTGCAATTATGGCTAGCGGAACCTTTCTCAAAAAGCCTTTGGGCACCGATGATCGCTTGCTTGAATCGATACAAACATTAGAGAAGCAGGTTGAGGGCAAAAAATGGACTGAAGCCAAGTCTCAAGTTAATTACGCCATGAAGGCCTGGGATAAAATCGTCAACCGGATTCAGTTCAGTGTGGAACGTGAAACCATATATGACATTCTGGGCACCCTTGCTCGGATGAAGGGCGGCGTTGCGGCAGAGGATGATAAGGCAATTATGGAAGAGATTTATTACTTTTATGTGTTATGGGAAAATCTTGGAGATTAAATTCAAGCATTTAATATCAGATGGAAGTCCATATACAAAAGGCACTTTCCTTTCCTGAAGAAAGGAAGTGCCTTCTTTGCGTATATATAACGTTATAACTTTATATCCGTTAAGCTCTTCGTAATCCCCGGGACCTTGACGATCGCGACGTGCCTTCTTTACGGAAAAATAGACTGAGTGCTCCCTTGGCACACCATAAGGCAAACAAAGCAAACAGGGTTCCCCAGAATAGCGCCGGAAGGAATGTCTGCTGAGCGAGATTCGCTGCATCCCCTGCCCGTGAAGGTTGAGTCCAGGACATCAGTCCAACATATACGGCACTAACGACCGACTCTTCCAGCGTAAGAAACGCCAGTAACAGATAATAGAACTTCACGATCTTGGCACCAAAAATCATAATGACAACGTTAAGCACAATGAACCCGGTCAACCATAACATGCCAAACTCCCCTCTTACATATAACAGGAGCGACACCAGAGCAACAGCCGTCATAATGCCCAGTCCCCACATGTGCAGGCCTTTGCGATATAAGTAAAACAACAGCCAGGCGAACAAAGATGCACTGATATATCCCGCAAGGGAAACCAAAATGGATCTGCCTGGCGTCAGCATGGACGAATACGTTACACCGCTATGATCAGCGTATAATTCTATCCGCAGCACTTTACCGGACAATATCAGCGTCATTAATGCATGACCGAATTCGTGAATCATCGTATCCAGGTTGCGGAACAAGGACGAGAATGGGATGAAGCGTGTAAGAAAGACGGAGCCTAGCAGAAAAAGTATCGTTTTGACCCACTTATTCAATCGTGTCATACCTCCTTCACCTTCAAGTAAACAAGCCTATCCTTTATACTACGCTTTTTTCACTCGATTCGTTTCGGCTTCCGAACTGTGAGGCGCAGTGCTCCATCCACCAGCAGAAGCTCCGATTATGTCCAATGAAAAAAGAAGACAGATCATAGCGGCCCTTTTCGGCCTCTAGTGTAACGAGCAATCGATTCCGCATCCGGCGGAGCGCGTAGTGCACGAATTGATCTGCAACTTCACTTTGTACCAGAGTAACATAAGCATAAAGCGAATGATCGACAGGTTCATCGAGCGGACTCACCCCTGCACATGAAAATTCCGTCCTCACGCCCGCACTCTGAAGTATGGACAATGCCATCACAAGCTCGGCATCTACTTCAACACCGTTCCATATCTCCGTTTTCTTCGCGGCCACCGTATATTTGTCACGTTCCGTCCAGTGCATCAGCTCCAGCTTGCGTCGTCTCCACAGATGGGCAGGCTGATCACTTAACAGCACTTCATGCTCCTCATTTAAATTCATCTAATACACCCTCCTGGTCTCCTTGATCCGGTCGCCTTATCAACAAAGAGAGAGCACATCACTGTGCTCTCTGCTTCGCAAAAAGGCAAAGGAATGGCACTCCATTCCTCAGCATGTTGTATTATTGTACCTTTTTCGGTGAAAGGCATCAAACTGATCTTTAACTATTCGTTCAGTGCCACTTTCAGAGCCTCCAGATTCTGTCTCATCACACTAATGTAGTCCATTCCTGCCGCGATCTCTTCCTCGGTGAGTCCCTCGATCGGGTTCAATACAGCCGTTTGGGCCCCCACTTCACTTGCAATCGTCTCAGACACTTTGGATGAAACCAGCGTTTCGAAGAAAATCGTTTTCACCTGATGCTCTTTTGCAAAATCAATGACCGATGCCATCTGCGCTGCTGAAGGTTCTTGCTCAGGAGACAATCCTGCGATGGGTACCTGCTGCAATCCGTATTCCTGAGCAAGATAGCCAAATGCAGCGTGTTGGGTGATGAAATCCTTGCGTTTGCTATCTGCCACAGCCGCCTTGAAATCTTGATCCAGTGACTCCAATTGAGCAACGTAGGCATCTGCATTCTGCTTGAACTGTTCTGCATGTTCCGGGGCGGCCTGCGCCAGTCCTGCTTCAATATTACGTACTTCTTTGACAGCCAGTGCAGGTGACAGCCATACGTGAGGATCCAGTCCACCATGATCATGCCCATGTCCTTCTTCCGCTTCGGCGTCATGATCATGGTCGTGTTCTTCAGAAGTCACTTCAACCGCATGATCGTGGTCGTGTTCCTCTGTAGTCGCTTGATTTGTTTGGTTATGGTCGTGGTTATGGTCATCTTCTGTTGCCTCAGAATCTCCATGATGGTGATCATGCTCCCCGCCTTCAAGCAAATTAATGCCTTTGCTCGCTTCTACCTGAATGAGCGAAGCATTGCTCAGACTTCCAGTGACCTGATCCATCCATGACTCCATACCCGCACCGTTGTATACAAGCACATCCGCTTTTTCAATGCTGGCAATGTCCTGTGGTGTTGGCTCCCAATCATGAGGCTCCATCCCTGCCGGAACGAGCGTATGTACCTCAGCCAGATCACCTGCCACATTTTTAGTAAACTCATACATCGGGTAGAAGCTGACCTGTACGTTTAATTTTGCAGCTTCACTCTCTGTGGAGACCGCATTACCAGTACCTGTAGAGCTTGCATTTGTATCCGAAGCGGATTTCTGACCGCAGCCTGCGACGATAAGTGTAAGGCTGAACAATAATCCAAGCGTAGCTTTTTTACTGAATTTCATGTGATGTATTCCTCCTTGAATGGTTGACCAGTATGACGTGCTGTGAGTTTGTCTCTTTGCGATGACGCTTGCGGTTATATCGTGCAATCAGCTTTTGCGCTGATATTCCAGTCAATAGGATGACCAACAGGATGAGTGCAATTGTTCCTCCCGGTGGTGTATTTAGATGGTAAGATGTTGTGAGTCCGCTAAAAATACCAATTAATCCCGTGATTACTGCGACAATGATCGCTGCTGTAAAACTGCGAGACACTCTCAGTGCCAAAGCAGCGGGCAGTACAATAAGAGCAGAAACCAACAACACACCAACAATCGGCATGGCTGAAGCTACAGTCATTCCTGTCAGAATGGCAAATGCAAACGATAAACTTCTCACCTGAACGCCTCCAATGGAAGCTGTTTCTTCATCAAAGGTAAAGTTATACAATGGTCTTCGTAGCAGAATGAAAAAAAGTAAACCAATCACACATACACCTGCCATCATCCACAACTGCATATCGCTAACCGCAACAATTGATCCGAATAAGTATGAGCTGAAAGCCTTGGACAGATTGGTTTGGAGACTCATTAACACCACAGCAAGGGCCAGCCCAGAAGTCATGATGATCGCTACAGGTACCTCGCTGTAAGTTCGGTAACTTCGCCGCAGTTGTTCAACCAGTAATGCACCGATAATGGCGATAGCGAATCCGCAGATCACCGGGTTAAGATTCATGACCGAACCGAGCGCAACCCCTGCGAGTGAGACATGGGATAACGTGTCTGCCATAAGAACCTGCCGCCTGAGCATCAGATAGACCCCGAGAATTGGAGCGATGACCCCAATCAGTCCACCTGCCCAGAAGGCACGTTGCATGAATTCGTACTCAAACACTGCCATTCCTCACTTTCTTGCCGCTCCAAAGTAATCGTTCGATCCAAACGATTCCCCATCTCTTCCAGTCCGTGAGTAACCATAATAATCGTTAACCCATGAACATCAGCATAGTGGCGCATCAGATTGTAAAATCCTTCACGACTGTGGCGGTCCATTCCCGTTGTAGGCTCATCCAGTACGAGAACCTGCGGTTGCCCTGCCATAGCTCTTGCTATACAGATCCGCTGCTTCTGTCCACCGGACAGCTCACCAACCCGTGTATTCCGATGTTCCCACATGCCAACTTCACGGAGACTGCGTTCAACGATAGCATCCTGCTCTGCCCTGAATCTGCGAAATAGTCCCAGCTTGGTGTAACATCCTGAGCGGACCAGTTCAATCACCGTACTGGGAAACCCACTATTAAACGATGCCACCTGCTGGGGCACATAACCGATATTGGAGTTGTTCCGATGTTTCAAGTGGGGATTCATATGTATCGTGCCGCTCCAGGGCTTGAGCAGCCCCAGCAGCAGCTTTAACAGGGTCGTTTTGGCTGAACCATTGGGACCTGTGATGCCTATGAACTCTCCCACATGGATATCCAGCGACAGTTGATCAATGACTGGCTTTTTGCCATATCCAAATACAACATCACGCATGGAAGATAGTATCATGCCACTCCCTCTTTTCGTAAATATTACGATTTAAAAACAACAAAAAAATTTATCTGGTTTCCCGGTGAATCGTCATTTTCTTCAAACGCGGAGAGTACTTCTTCATCTCAAGTCTCTCTGGATGGTTACGTTTATTCTTGGTTGTTGTGTAGTTGCGGTCCCCGCACTCGGTGCAGGCTAAGGTTACAATGACTCTCATGATTGTTGCCTCCTCTGATTTAATCGTAATAATTACTATTTAATGATATTAGACTATGGCTTTTCTTTTGTCAACTCCATGCCGGGAAAGGATCTTTCAGTTCACGCCAGTTCATCAACATCTCTTCCTCCGTGAGAAGGGTCTCATCCAAGGTACGTTCAATCTCCGCCCGGTCCATATCAATGCCGATAAATACTAATTTGGTTACCCGATCACCCCACTCATCATCCCAGTCGGGTATGTTTGGCAATGTATCGCCAAAATGAAGTTGCCTTTCCTCCTCACTCATCGCACCTACCCATATTCCTGCAGGCGCAAGCTGCTTTGATGTACCTGCATGACTGAACGAAATCGCCATATGGTTCCTTGTCGCCAGCCACATCAGACCCTTGGATCGTACAATACTATCTGGATATTTCGCAATCCAACGCAGCAACCGTTCCGGATGGAATGGACGTTTACGATGATAGACAAACGAATGTATTCCATATTCTTCTGTCTCTGGTGTGTGTTCTTCTTTCATTAATTCGCGGATCCAACCCGCAGACTGGCTTGCTTTTTCAAAATCAAAACGTCCTGTATTTAATATTTCTCTCGGATCAATCTGCCCATGTATCGTGCGAATGAGATTGGCTTCCGGTTGCATGGCGTGTAATGCCTTCTCAAGCTTCGTCAGTTCTTCCTCCGACACCAGATCACATTTGTTCAGAATCAGCACATCACAGAATTCAACTTGGTCCGTCAGCAGATGAACGATTCCGCGAACATCGTCCTCCCCTGCTTCCTGTCCCCGATCCTTCAATGTTTCTTTGGAATAAAAATCACGCCAGAACTGGGCAGCATCAACAACCGTAACCATTGTGTCGAGACGAGTGAATTTCGTCAAATCAATGCCGAGTTCCTCATCGATATACGTAAACGTCTGCGCAACAGGTACCGGCTCACCAATACCCGTCGATTCAATCAATATGTAGTCAAAAGAATCATCCAGCGCCAGCCGCTCAACTTCTTTCAACAGATCCTCCCGCAATGTGCAGCAGATGCAACCATTGGACATCTCTACCAGCTTCTCATCAATGCGTGACAGGCCTCCACCGTCTCGTATTAAACCTGCATCGATGTTAACCTCACTCAGATCATTGACGATGACAGCAACCCGCATTCCCTCGCGGTTATGAAGCACATGATTGAGCAATGTCGTTTTGCCAGCACCCAAATATCCACTAAGTACGGTTACTGGAACCCGCTGTTGAACCTGTTGATCTGACATTTCTGTTTCCTCCACTCTGTTCAAGTTGCGATTTTAATCGTAATAATTACTATTAAGGATGATCATTCCGAATGATACCTCAGTTTTCTTTGGGTTGTCAACTCTACTATGATGAAAAATCTTGATTAATCGTAAAAATGTTGATTAGAACATAGGAATGATGTATGTTGCCGCACGTACAAGCATATATTTTAGCAAAGTCCGAGTTGTGGAGGTCTGTTTCATGAAAATGGCAGCCAATCTGAAGCTCCTGTCCTTCCTGATCCCTTGTGCATTTCTTGTTCCCGTGTTGATCACAATGGCTCCAGACCTGAAGGATGCATGGAACAGTGAAGCTTTGCAAAATATGAAAACCGTATTCATAGGTATTTTCCTTGAAGCCGCACCTTTTCTGCTTATGGGTGTACTATTGTCCTCGCTCATGCAGTGGTTCGTATCCGAAGAAATGGTCCGCAGACTTACACCCAAGAATCCGATCGGCGGTGTGCTGGTCGCAGGGCTGCTCGGTATTATTTTCCCCATCTGTGAATGTGGCATGATCCCGGTCGTGAGAAGGTTGATGCATAAAGGCATGCCAGCCTATATCGCAGTGACGTTCATTTTGAGTGGTCCCGTCGTCAATCCCATCGTATTTACTGCTACCTTGCTCGCTTTTCCCTCCCATCCTGAGATTACCATTGCCCGCATGGGACTCGCCTTTGCCGTAGCAGCTTCCATAGGCATGCTCGTGTATGTGTTTGTTCGTCGAAATCCCCTTCGGTTGCCAAAAGTCGCTGCGACAGAGGTTAAGACACATCCTGGATTTAAAATGGCACAACCTCATACTCATGCACATGCAAATGCTCATGACCATAACCATGTGAAAAACTGGCGCAGCTTCTTTATCCATGCCGGAGATGAATTCGTTGATATGAGCAAATATTTGGTGATCGGTGCCCTGATTACAGCCTGCATCCAGACATTCAATAGCCGCAGCGATCTGATCTCACTTGGCAATGGTCCTGTCGCCTCTTACGTGTTCATGATGGGCTTTGCTTATGTGCTGTCTCTCTGCTCCACTTCGGACGCGTTTGTGGCTTCTGCGTTCTCACATACATTTGCACTGGGGCCGCTGGTATCCTTCCTTGTGCTAGGTCCAATGCTGGATTTCAAAAGCACGCTCATGCTGCTCTCAACCTTCCGTACCCGATTTGTTATCGGTCTAAGTCTAGCCATTATCATACTCGTCTTCGCAGGCTCCTGGTTGATTAATCTGCTGGTATAAATGTTGAGTAACATACTTCATGATATGAATGGTTAATTCCATGAACTTTCATCCTGTTGATGAAAAGAAATGAGGTGATGATATGAACCACACTGTTTATACGATGAGCAAACGTCCTGTTCCAAGATCACGCATCATTCAATGGCATAACCTGATCCGTGCGGTATGGATCGGCGGGTTGGCAATGTACATTATTCACTTGAATTCAAGTGACTCGCTTCATTATTATTTGGCTCCTACCATGCAAAAACTGCTGTTATGCTGTCCTGTTCCCTTATTGTTTATTGCGGTTATCATGGCCTGGCATGGACTGTTCAGTAGAAACGAGATTCATTGCGACTGTGAGCATCCACCACCCTCAGGGTTCCTTCGCAGCTCAATGGTATATGGTCTGATTGCCATACCCTTGTTGCTGGGATTTCTGTTACCTGATCGGGCTCTCGGCAGCTCCATGGCCAGTCAGAAAGGCATGTCTCTCACCTATGCTCCTCCCGAGATTCGTCGAAAAGAACCTTTACCTGATCCGGCAACGCAATTGAATGTACAAGATCTCACCCAACCATCAACGGCTGTTCAGTCTGCATCTTCCTCCAAAGTACAATTCATTCCCCCAGACGAGTATAGCCGCGAATTCGCTGAACTGGCGGAGAAGTTGTATGCGGAACAGGTCATCCGAGTCTATCCCGAGATTTTCTCTGAAACACTCGGCACGATTGATATGTTCCAGCGACAATTTGCAGGCAAGGATATCTCCTTAACCGGGTTCGTTTATCGTGACAAAAACATGGATCATGAATCACATTTTGCATTAGGACGATTTCTCGTCATGTGCTGCCCTGCTGATGCGGCTCCTTTCGGCGTGATGATTCACATCCCAGAGGCGGATAGTTTCCCCACAGACAGTTGGGTGCAAATCGATGGCAGCATCGGCTCTGCACAGGTAAATGGTAAGGATACCATTGAAATTCGGGCCGCCAAGGTGACACCTGTATCCGAGCCGTCCACCCCTTATATTTATACTAACGCAGATTCAGTGATGGCATATGAACAAATAAAGAGCCGATAATCTCTAACATTAACAGCGCCTCTTCAACGACAAAAAGCCCCAAAGTGATGGATTACATCGCTTTGGGGCTTTCACGTTCCGGTCAGACATGAGATTAAATCTCGTCTACTCTGATGATTTATTATTCCGTTACGATATCATGAACCAGTACAGGCGCATCGGCATGATCCGCAATCGTAATGTTTTCTTTGATCTTCGCGATGACGTCTGCTACGTCTTCACGGTTGGCATGAATCGTTACAAGGGACTCACCAGCTTTGACTGGGTCACCGACTTTTTTGTTCAGCATCAGACCAACTGCGAGATCGATCTCAGACTCTTTTGTTGCACGGCCTGCGCCGAGCAGCATTGCTGCCGTTCCGATTTCGTCAGCGACGATTCCGGCAACATAGCCGTCTTTGTCTGCCGGGACTTCAACCAGGTATTGTGCTTGTGGCAAACGATCTGGATGATCCACAACCGAAGCGTCTCCGCCTTGGTTTGCCAGGAAATCTTTAAATTTCTCCAGTGCTTTACCGTTCTGGATCACTTCTTTCAATTTCTCCTCAGCGTGCTCCAAGGAATCTGCCTTGCCCGCAAGGAATACCATCTGACGTCCAAGTGCCAGACACAGTTCTTCCAGATCTTTCGGACCTTTCCCTTGCAGGGTAAGGATAGCTTCTTTTACTTCAAGCGCGTTACCAATCGCCAGACCCAGTGGTTGGGACATATCGGAGATAACAGCCATTGTTTTACGTCCAACATTGTTACCGATGCTTACCATGGCATGTGCCAATTCTTTAGCATCTTCCGTTGTTTTCATGAATGCACCCGCACCCGTTTTTACATCCAATACGATTGCATCTGCACCTGCTGCAATTTTCTTACTCATGATGGAACTGGCGATCAGTGGGATAGAGTTAACAGTTGCTGTTACATCACGCAGTGCATAGAGCTTTTTGTCTGCTGGCGTAAGGTTACCACTTTGTCCAATAACTGCAACCTTGTGTTCGTTTACGAGACGAATGAACTCTTCTTTTTCAAGCTCTACGTGGAAACCGGCAACGGACTCCAGCTTGTCTGTTGTACCACCCGTGTGACCAAGTCCACGTCCAGACATTTTGGCAACAGGAACATCAAGCGCAGCAACGAGTGGAGCGAGTACCAGTGTTGTTGTATCGCCCACTCCTCCTGTGGAGTGCTTGTCTACTTTGATACCTTCGATGGCAGACAGGTCAATCGTTTCACCGGAATTCACCATGGACATGGTCAAGTCCGCACGTTCCTTGTCTGTCATATCTTTGAAGAATACCGCCATCGCCCATGCGCTGACTTGATAGTCCGGAATCTCTCCTTGTGTGTATCCTTGAACAACAAAATCAATCTCAGCTGTTGTCAGTTCTTTTCCGTCGCGTTTCTTGGCAATAATGTCTACCATTCTCATGATGATCTCTCCTTGTGTGTGAAATTGATTGTATTGAACACTTTGTAGTTATATCGTTCCGGCTCCGGATCGTTCTTTTGATCGCTGTTGTCTCCAAGTTTTTTCTGATTCCATTTTGCAATGGGAACACTCGGTGACAGCATATCCTTCCGAAGCAGCTTTCTTTCAGAAAGCTTTTAGGCGAACGCTTCGCTTCTTCAGAATCGATTCCGGTTCCTTCACTCCGTGCTTAGAAAAATCAGGCTCGTTCAATCTAAAACTTAAAGTGTGATTGCTGTGTCGAGGGCAACTACCATCATATCGTTGAACGTTTTTTGGCGCTCTTCGGCAGATGTTTCTTCGCCTGTCAGCAGGTGGTCACTTACCGTCAGGATGGTCAGTGCATTAACACCGAACTTGGCAGCGATGGTGTACAATGCTGTTGTTTCCATCTCAACACCGAGTACGCCATGCTTCATCAACTTCTCGGTTACGGAACGGTCATCGCGGTAGAACGAATCGGAGCTAAACACGTTACCGACGTGAATCTTCATGCCTTTGGCTGTTGCACGGTCATATGCTTCTTTCAGCAGGGAGAACGTAGCGATTGGTGAGAAGTCATATCCACCGAATACGTGTTTGTTCATGCTGGAATCAGTACATGCTGCTTGTGCAAGGATAACGTCACGTACACGGACATGCTCTTGCATACCGCCACAAGTACCCACACGAATCAGGTTTTTTACGCCATATTCACTGATTAACTCATTAGCATAGATTGCGAAGGACGGAATACCCATTCCTGAGCCCTGCACCGAAATCCGGTGTCCTTGATATGTACCTGTGTAACCGAGCATTCCACGAACCTCGTTGTAACATACAACATCTTCAAGATACGTATCTGCAATATACTTGGCGCGCAAAGGGTCTCCTGGCAAAAGGATCGTTTCTGCGATATCTCCGGGTTTTGCTCCAATATGTGTACTCATGAATGAACTCCTCCAGTTATATATTTAGTCTATTATGATGGCAGGACCGGAGCAGCCACAGCTACTCCGACATCCCCTATCCCGTTTCAGAAAAGCTTATTTCAAATCCTTCAGGAAGCTTGTGCCGTATTCCGGCATTTTCACTCCAAAGTTCTCGGCTACGGTTGCACCCAGGTCAGCAAAAGTGCTGCGCAGATCAAGCTTTTTGCCCTCGCTGAAGCGCGGAGAGTAAGCAAGCAGTGGTACATATTCACGTGTATGGTCCGTACCACGGTAAGTTGGATCATTACCATGGTCAGCTGTAATCAGCAACAGGTCATCGTTCGTCATTTTGGCAAAAATCTCTGGCAGCCTTGCATCATAGTCTTCAAGCGCCTGAGCATACCCTTGCGGATCACGACGGTGACCGTACAGGGCATCAAAATCAACCAGGTTCAGGAAGCTGAGTCCAGTGAACTCTTCATCCATCGTTTCAGACAACTTGTCCATGCCATCCATGTTAGACACGGTACGAACAGCCTTGGTCACACCTTCACCGTCATAGATGTCTGCGATTTTACCCAGGGCAATCACATCAAATCCGCCATCTTGCAGTTCATTCATCACCGTACGACCAAAAGGTTTGAGCGCATAGTCATGACGATTCGCCGTACGCTTCCAGTTACCGTTCTCACCTACGAATGGACGTGCAATAATGCGGCCGAGCATGTACGGATCTTCAAGTGTAATTTCACGGCAGAACTCACAGATCTCATACAATTCCTTCAAAGGTACAACATCCTCATGTGCTGCAATTTGCAGAACCGAATCTGCGGATGTGTAGACGATGAGCGCACCCGTTTCGACATGCTCTTGACCCAACTCATCCAGAATTTCCGTGCCGCTGGCAGGTTTGTTACCGATAACCTTGCGGCCCGTTTTCTCTTCAATGCGCTGAATCAACTCATCGGGAAAACCATTCTCGAACACACGGAAAGGTGTATCGATATATAGGCCCATCAGCTCCCAGTGACCTGTCATGGTGTCTTTGCCTCTGGATGCTTCCTGCATCTTGGTGTAGTACGCTTTAGGTGCATCCGCTACAGGCACACCTTCGATTTCCTTGATGTTGGACAGTCCGAGACTGGCCATGTGAGGCATGTTCAGACCTCCGCGTTCACGTGCAATGTGACCAAAGGTATCTACATCAAAATCATCGAATTCTGCTGCATCCGGCGCTTCGCCGATCCCTACAGAATCCATCACGATCAGATGTACTCTTTTGAATGTTGACATAACCTAAGCACTCCTTCCAATAATCCGGTTTACAAGAACAGTCCGGCGATGATCGCTGACAATACACTGACAAGCGATGCACCGTAAAGCAGTTTCAGACCGAAGCGGGCGACCACATTACCTTGTTTCTCATGAAGTCCCTTCACCGCACCGGCAATGATACCGATGGAGGAGAAGTTCGCGAACGAGACGAGGAAGACGGATACGATCCCTGTTGTTCTGGCAGACAATACGGTCTCCTTCGCCAGCGCAAGCATGGCAACGAATTCGTTGGATACCATTTTGGTTGCCATAATACTTCCCGCCTGAATCGCTTCCTTCCAAGGAACACCCATAATAAAGGCAAGTGGTGCAAACACATAACCAAGCAGTTCCTGGAACGAAATGCCAAGCACCGCGCTGAAAATTCCGTTAACCAACGCAATCAAGGCGACAAAACCGATTAACATCGCAGCGACAATAATGGCGACTTTAAATCCATCCAGGATGTACTCGCCCAGCATTTCGAAGAAGGATTGTTTCTCCTCTTCCTGTACTTCCAATATATCTTCTTCCTCTGTTACCTCATAAGGATTCACAATGGAAGCAATGATAAAACCGCCAAACAGGTTCAGCACAAGTGCCGTAACCACATATTTCGGATCAATCATGGACATATAGGCACCGACAATCGACATCGATACCGTGGACATCGCCGAAGCACACAAGGTGTACAGCCGATGTTTTGGCAACAACCCAATTTGTTTTTTCACAGAAATGAACACTTCAGATTGCCCCAATACAGCCGAAGCAACCGCGTTATATGATTCCAGTTTGCCCATTCCGTTGATTTTGCTTAATACCAGACCAATATATTTTATAACAAAAGGTAAGATTCGGATATACTGCAATATCCCAATAAGTGCAGAGATAACAACAATCGGCATCAACACGCTGAGGAAAAACGGTGTGCCTACGGTATCTGCACCTACGGTGGTCAGATCACCAAATACAAACGCAATTCCTTCATTCGCATAATCAAGCAAACTTTTAAATACGGACGCGAAGCCGCCAATTAACCATGTCCCGACTCCTGTATTCAGCAAGGCATACGCCAGGATCACCTGTAAAACAACCATAACGACCAGTGGTCGGTAACGAATCTTCTTTTTACCGTTGCTTGCGATATAAGCCAGTCCAAAAACAACGAGTAAACCAAGAAGGGCAATTAGAAATTTCATTTGATCTCTCCTTTGAAGGTAGTTAAGCCGGATGTGGAATTCAGCTCAAAGGTCTTTAAGCAGCCTGAATCATTAAGCTTTCAGAAAACTTTATTAAGCGCTTACAATATGTTCCGTTAATTAAAATATAAGTGTAAATTGTATTCCCTGTACCTGAGTCGAACGCCCAAGTACAGAGAATATAACATTACTTTTGTTTGATAAGCTTTTGCATGTTAAAACCTTTTGCTTAATAAGAAGATGTAGACTGACCGCCCTGCATGATCTTCACGCCAGAGCTTGCACCGATCCGAGTTGCACCCGCTTCGATCATTTTCTCCATATCTTCCAGGCTACGTACGCCACCGGAAGCTTTAACACCAACATCAGGACCTACAGTACGACGCATCAAAGCGATATCTTCTGGCGTTGCTCCACCTGTGGAGAACCCTGTAGAAGTTTTAACAAAATCAGCTCCAGCTCGCACAGCTGCCTGACAAGCACGTACTTTCTCTTCATCCGTCAACAGACAAGTTTCAATAATAACTTTCACCAAAGCTTTACCCGCAGCCGCTTCAACAACAGCACGAATATCCTGTTCAACGAAATCATCTTTGCCATCTTTCAAAGCACTGATGTTGATGACCATATCGACTTCAGTTGCACCTTTAGCAATTGCATCCTTGGTTTCAAAAGCTTTTGTCTCCGATGTGGATGCTCCCAGAGGGAAACCGATAACGGTACAGATATCTACACCAGTACCCTGCAACTGCCCAGCAGCATAAGCTACCCAGCCTGGGTTAACACATACGGAAGCAAACTGGTATTGCTTCGCTTCTTCGGTTAACTTGGCCATTTCACTTTGCGTTGCGTCCGCACGAAGCAACGTATGGTCGATCATTTTAGCTAATTGTGGTGTAGTCAATTGAATCTCTCCCTTATCTGAACTAGTTATTTTCTATACCCTTACCCTATCATGAACATATGTAAAAAGCAACTTGAACTTTTGTTCACAATTTAACTTACAGTTGTTGCTTCGTTATATTTTCTGCCTTACAAAGCAAAACATCCGCCCTCTTTGCGTGGCAGATGTTGTCATCCCTATTCATTTGAAATTAGAAACGCAGTAATGCCTGTGCTGTGTACTGATCCGTAACCAAAATATTGGCATAATGACCTTTAAGCGCGGCGTGAATGGCTTCAATTTTGCGTTGTCCCCCGGCGACCAGGATTGATTTTTCCTTATTTCTTAATTCGGCCAAGTCAATTCCGACGGTTCTGCTGTTAATCTCTTCACTGATCAACTGACCTTCCGCATCAAAAAATCGTGAACAAATGTCACCTGCACCGGAGTTCATCAGTAATTGTTGCTCTTCTTCATTGAAATAGCCAAGCCTGAACAATAGTGCATCTTCTTTCACAGTACCCACGGTGAACAGAGCAATATTGGCCTGTCTGCCAAGCTCTACGATTCTGCCGATATGCCGATCGGCTTCCACCATGTTCTTAACTTCAATGTTGTCGAAAATAACGGGCAGCGGCAAATACCTCGGTACGGTATGAAATGCCTCAGCGAACAAATGAACAATCTCAGCGGCATATGTATTGACATGGGAATGGCTTACGCCCCCCTTCAATTGCACGACTTCGACACCTTTCACCTGCTTGGGACGAAGCTGGCGTGCTACGGCATGCATGGTTGTTCCCCATGTCACCCCGATAATATCTGCGTCCTGAACCGTCTCCTGAAGGTAGTCTGCTGCTCGTTTGCTGATATGCTTCTGTATCTCCTCATCACTCTTCAGCGGGGCAAAACACACAAGTGCCGTATCCAGATCATATTTCGCCTTGAGTTCACCGGCAATGATATCGATATCCTCCAGCGGGTCCATAATTTCAATCCGGACGTATCCACGATCTTTGGCGTACTGAAGTAACCTCGATACGGTTGGACGCGACACGCCCAATCTTGCGGCAATATCCTGCTGACTGTAATCGGACTGATAATACAATTTCGCTGCTTCAATGCTTAATCGTTGCTTCTCCAGGTCCATTCCCATGTGCGCTCATCTCACTCATCCCTATTATCGTTGGAAAATAAATACTCGTCCTGTATATTATACATGGATTGAGTATCTGGTCACTATATAGCATCCAATTCAGTATCATGATCCATCCATTCCATTCTTATCTGACGTATAAAACGGGGGAAATGATGCATACTACTGCGGTTGCTTCATCATTGCCACAAGTCGGTTCACCCCATTAATCGCACAGAGAGGAAGAAAAACATGTCTACCCTATTGTATATTACTGCCCATCCTCATGATCATGAAACCTCATTCAGCATGGCTACGGGCAAAGCCTTTATTGATGCGTATCGTGAAAGTCACCCTTCTGATGAGGTTGTTCACCTCGATCTGTATCGCTCGGATATTCCGCATATCGATGCAGATGTCTTCAGTGGCTGGGGCAAACTGCAATCGGGCAGTGATCTGACTTCCGAAGAGCAGGCAAAAGTAAGCCGTTTGAATGAACTGTCGGATCAATTTGCATCAGCAGATAAATATGTTTTTGTAACACCGATGTGGAACTTCTCATTCCCTCCCATCCTGAAGGCATATGTGGACTCCATCTGTGTAGCTGGCAAAACATTCCGTTACACCGAACAAGGTCCTGTCGGATTGTTGTCTGACAAAAAAGCGCTGCATATTCAGGCCCGCGGCGGCATTTATTCCGAAGGCCCAGCGGCTCAGATGGAATCCGGACATCGTTATCTGAGCATTATCATGTCTTTCCTCGGTGTGCCGAAGCTTGATGGCATTTTTGTTGAGGGGCATAATCAGTATAAAGAACGAGCGGATGAGATCAAGCAACAGGCGATAGAACAAGCGCGCACTTTGGCAAAACAATTTTAGAAAGGTAGTTCAAAAGTCCGCTTTTGATTACGAATTATGCCTAGTGACATCATCAGCAGTGTAGTAAACAATCAAAGCAAAAATAAAACCCGCATGTTTCCTAGGATATTCCCAGGAAACATGCGGGTTTCAATGTATATTTCAACCTAGAGCTTATTGATATCCAGCGCTGGCACGGCTCATGGTTTCAAGTTTACGTGTGATCGCATGACGGTCCACTTTCAATCCCCAGATCATCTCAATAATCTGCTCTTTCTCTTCAGGACTGTCGGCATGTTTCAGTTGCATTAACAGATCATGCATTTGTTCATTAATGCCTTCGAATTGAATCCATAAATCCTGTCTTACCTCTTTTGAATCCAGATGATGATTCGCATCGACTTCTTCCTTCAATGCTTGCAGAATAGCATCTTTCCATTCGTCATCACCTAGCTGTTTCGCAATGTTCAGGAGATCCAGATAATCGTCAACAAGAAGTGAGTTCAATTCAGCATGTGTTTTCATCGTTTATTGCATCCCCTTTTTGTCTATTTACCAAGTATTATACTCGGTATTTCAGGATATGCAATACCTGTCGGAAAAAGTTGCTTTATGTAGCCTGTCCCTTCAATCTATGGACAAGCAAATTACACAAGACAAAACCGATCAAAACATACACACCGATCAACCCCACAATACCTATCCATCCCAGATGGCTGTATAGCAATCCGCCCCCTGTTCCACTTACGCTTGAACCAAGGTAGTAGAAAAACAAATACAACGCATTGGCCTGGGATTTATGCTGATTAGCCACGAGTCCAACCCAGCTGCTTGCGATGGAATGACCGCCAAAGAAACCAAAAGCAAACAGGGCAAGTCCGATAATTTTGACCCCAATCGCTGGATGAACGGTACATACTGCACCAGCCAGAATAATGCCCAGCGCGATCCCAAGTACATGTGATCTGCCGTACCGATCTGCCAGCCTGCCCATCCAGGTGCTGCTAAGTGTGCCCATCAGATACACCACAAAAAGACTTCCAACAATGGACTGGCTGAGATGATAGGGTTCACCCGTTAATTCAAAACCTATATAGTTGAACAGGGTCACGAAGCCCCCCATCAGGAGAAAACCAAGCCCATACAGGCACAGAAGCCTTGGATTACGACATTGTGACCACAAAAGAGGTATTGGATTTTTGAATCCGGGTGCAGCTTTGACAAAATGACGGGATGGCGGGATGACAAGCCAAAAAATAACGGCTGCACATAGTCCAAGAATACCAATGAAACCCACAGCAGCGCGCCAACTGAACCAATCTGTCACCACACCGCTGATAAAACGACCGGCCATGCCTCCTATTGAATTGCCGCTGATATATAGGCCCATGGCATAACCAAGACTTCTAGGTTCAATTTCTTCTGACAAATATGTCATGGCTATTGCTGGCAACCCTGCGAGTGCCACCCCCTGGAGAATACGAAGAAGAAGAAGCTCTGAAAACCCCAAGCTGAACGCACTGAGCAAAGCAATAACAGAAGATATGACCAGTGCTGCTGTCATGATAAAGCGTCGGCCTACAGAATCAGACAAGGATCCGATGAACAGCATCGTCAGTGCCATGGCGATCGTTGTTACTGATAATGTAAGACTGGCGTGTGCCGGCGTAATGAAAAATGTATCGCTAATGTCAGGCATCAGGGGTTGCAGACTGTAGAGCAAAGCAAAAGTGACAAAACCTCCGGCGAACAGTGCAAGGCTAATGTTACGAAACGTCTTAGTTCCCTGCTGAATCATGGATGTTCCAACTTTCTCGGTAAGAAAGCTTCTTGGATCGGCTGTGGCCTGATCGCCGGTCAGTGAAGCCTTCCATTTATATTATTTAATAAACAGTTTCCGCTCCATATGGGTCAGAAACTCATAACCATCTGGCGTTACAACAATGGTATCCTCGATTTGGAATCCACCTGCACCAAGTTCGTAATAAGGCACCTCCACACATAACACCATACCGGGCTCCAGTACGCGATGGTCACCAGGAGAGAGCGTCATATCATCGTACAGTTCCAATCCGATGGCATGTCCGACATGTTGACGTCGATAATGCGGAATTCCCTCACGTTGCACACGAGAAACTGCCGCATGGAATACTTCGGATGCCATGACGCCAGGGCGCACGGTTTCAAGTGCTGTCTCCCATCCACTTTTGACTGCAGCAAAATGTTTTTTCATCCAGGCGGTAGGCTCCCCTGCAACAACCGTGCGACCCGTATCTCCCCAGTATCCTTCCAGCTGTAGGCAGAGATCAAAACGGATCTGATCTCCGGTCTCAATCGTATGAAAATAATTTTCGATGAGTGGCAACGCACTGCGTGGCCCTGCCCCTACCGCTGTCATTGCCGGAGTTCCACCTGCTCTCATCACAGCCAGACGATAATGATCGGCAAGTTGCTTCTCATGAACACCTGCGGCAATCAGGTTAATTAGTTCCTGCTCAATCCGTTCATTTAATTGGGCAGCCTGACGAAGTTGCTCGATCTCAAAAGGGGTCTTGACCAGACGGATATGTCTGAACAGCTTATATGCAGGAACTACTGATCTGTCAGGAACCTCCTCCCTGATTCTCGTCAGAATATCAGGAGCGATCCGCATCTCATCGATTCCAATCGGCTGATCTTCGATTTCAAGCTGTTTTAATGCCGCTTTGAGCGCATCTACAGGGCTTGAATGAATAACCGTCGTGTGCAGGAGAGAATAGAATAGATCAATGTCGTCAGTGGAAGGTTTGCCTTCAATGGAACCTTCCACGAAAAAATCACTGTAGGCAAATATGTTCACCCCCGTGATACCGAATTGGGCCACAACGCCCAAACGATTCGTTGGAATGATGATACACGGCTTAGCAGAACTGTCAGCAGGCAGAACCGCATAAATCTGCATCGTCCAATTGCTTGCACGCAGTTGGGACCCGATGACATATTGAATATTCTCGGGAGTAGTTGCAATCAGGGCACTTAGTCCCTGAGCGTTCATCACTTCTTCCGCCCGATCCCGATTCAGACCGGAGCTATGAGTTATATGCTGTGAATTATTCATTTTGATCCAGACCTCCTTTTGTTTTCCTGCGACCGAACAAACTCTCAAGTCCTGGTACAGAACGCAAAACCAGTTTAATCGTCATAAACAGAGCCAGCGCAAAAGCGATCAGAACTACAGACACCACGGCTATCGTTGGGTCCTGCCATTTCTCCATATACAGGAATAGCTGTATGGGCAACGTGTAGCTATCCTGACGGAGCAGCAGCAATGCAGCCTCGACCTGATCGAAAGTGAAGACAAAAGCGATTGACCCTGACAGAAGCAGGGATAGGCGGAGCTGTGGCAGCGTAATGGTGAAAAAAATGCGCATCGGTCCTGCCCCAAGGTCCGCGGCAGCTTCCCGGTGAGCCGGGTGCAGATTGGCTAATGCACTGCCCACAAGCGTGAGCACGAATGGAAGCACAATAACCGCTTCACCCAAAATAAGTGCAAACAGTCCGCCGGCAATATGCATTTTCGAGAATAAAATCAAATATGCGATACCCAGCGTAATTTTCGGCATAACCATCGGAGAACCAAAAAATGCTCTTAATATACCTGAGCCCGGGAAAGGGTACTGCACGATGGCTAGCGCCGCAAGCGTACCTGTAATCAAAGCCAGCAGAACCGCTCCTGTGGAAGCGATGAGGCTGTTCTTGAACGCATCAAGAAACTGGGTCTGCTCACCCAGATTGGCATACCATTTCAAGGTGAGACCTTCCGGCGGGAATTTGCTGGCTGAACCAGAGCCTACAGATGTCAACATAATCATCAGCAGTGGCAGCAGCAAATAAATGGCTACGGCGCCCACAAAGATATAGAGCAACAGCTTGGTGCCCCTGTTTGACTTAACCATATGACTGACCTCCCTTACCGGAACGACGGAACATCAACATTTCTGCTCCTTTATTCACAAGCAACGAGACAACGATGGAAGAAACCAGCAAGAACAGACTGGCAACCGCAGCCATCGGCCAGTTGGTGTCCAAGGTTCGCTGGTATATAAATACCGGGAGTGTCATCACTCTTCCCCCGCCAATCAGTTGAGGTGTGGTGAAGGCGGTGAGACATAACGTGAACACAATCTGTACCCCGCTTGCAATGCCTCTTGCCGATAAAGGCAGAGTAATGGTGAGGAACGTTCGCCAGCTGCCCGCTCCCAGATCCTGAGCAGCTGCCTTTAAGGAAGCATCACTTTGGGACAAGACATTCAGGATTGGAAAGACCATAAATGGCAGGAAAATATGGACAAGTGCAACAACAACACCTGTCTCGTTGTAGATCATATTGAATCCTTCCTGGGTAAGCCCCAGCCGAATGAACAACCAGTTCATGAAGCCCTGTTTGGACAGTAAAAGCTGCCATCCGTAAGAACGCACAACCGCGCTGACCAGTAGCGGAAGAAACGTGAGCAGCAACAAAAACTGCTTCATGCCAGGCTTCTTGAGACCCGCTATGCAGTAGGCCAGCGGATAGGCAAGCATTAGACTCCATAGGGTAACCTTGAAGGCAATGCGAAATGTCGTGCCAATCAGTTTCCAATAGTAAGGATCAGATAAAAAAGCACGATAGGTCCCCCAATCCCAGCCGCGAATAAGCTTCCCATTCTCATAGATATCAAAGCTATATCTGCCAAAGATCAGCAACCCGCCAAGATACACGATGCCCATCAGAGCAAGTGCAGGTAACAACAGCAGCAACCGGGTTACCCATGTGCGATTTCCAAAGGAATACAAATTCACGATCCGTTCCGCGATCCGGTTCATATTCCTGCACCCTGTACTTGGTCTTGCATGGGTTCAGATAACAAGAGCGCGTCCTCTGGATCAAAGCCAATTTCTATCGGCTCGCCTGGACTATAACGTGAAGCTCCCCGTTGATGTAGCACACTGGCCTGAATCAGAAAACCCTCAACAATCTGTACGCTGTATCGAATATTTGCTCCGCCGTACACCGCTTCAATCACTTGTCCTTCCAGCTTGTTCACGCATTGAGTTGCATCTTCTCCGAGTCGAATATACTCATTGCGGATGGATAGGGAATGTTGGGCTCCGGCTTTCGGTACGGCTTTGCCATCACTGACCTTCACCAGTAATGGCTTGCCGAAGCATTGCACCCGGATTCCATTCACATCCTGTCCTAACACTTCCGTCTCCAAGAGGTTGGTATCTCCGATGAACTTGGCTACGAAGCTATCAGTCGGTCTTTCATAGATTTCATCAGGAGTTGCATACTGCAGCAGCTTCCCAGCCCGCATGACGCCAATGCGGTCAGACATGTTCATGGCTTCGCTCTGATCATGCGTTACAAAGATAAACGTTCCGCCAAATTCACGCTGGATACGTTTCAGTTCACGCTGCATATCGAGACGCAGCTGCATGTCCAATGCAGAGAGAGGTTCATCAAGCAGCAGCACTTCGGGTCTGTTAATCAGTGCGCGAGCAATGGCGACGCGTTGTGCCTGCCCGCCGGACAGCTCGGATACAGCACGCCTGCCATAGTCTCCGAGTTGGACGAGATCAAGCATTTCACCTACCTGCCGCTTGATATCGGCTTTGGGTAACTTCTTCACCTTTAGCCCATAGGCAATGTTGTTGAATACGTCCATATGAGGGAACAGCGCAAGCTGCTGAAAAATCATATTGCTGTTGCGTCCATAGGCTGGAATGCCGGTAACATCCCGGCCTCCCAGCATAATGGTGCCCTGATCCGGCTGCTCAAGTCCGCCAAGCATGCGCAGCAGTGTGGTTTTGCCACAGCCACTCGGACCAAGCAAGGAAACGAATTCTCCCTTTTTCACTTGCAGTGTGACTTGATCAACGGCAGCTCGTTCACCATAGGTCTTCGTGACTTCCCTTGTTTCAATGGATATGGTCTCTTGTACGCTGCTCATCTCTGATTCCCTCCCGTCCATTCCGGGTTCATAACAGAACACGGAATTGTTGTTTGCCTGGCAACAATCCTTTTATTGAAGCTTGGTTTTCACGAGTCGGTCCCATAGTTCCTTCCAGGAAGAGCTGTTCTGTGCAAGCACATCCCAGTCTGGATTAATGTCGTTACTTTGCGTTTCGACAGAGAAGGAAGGATCATCCTTGTACTTGTCCGGAACGGCAGCTTTCGTACTGGTGACTGGCGTACCCGTTGCTTCTGCGTACTTAGACAGTGCCTCTGCGCTCAACAATTCGTTAATAATTTCGTTTGCAACACGTGCCTGCTCAGGTGTTGAGCCCTTCACGACCTGAAGTGTGTACGGGAAGGAGATCGCACCTTCACTCGGATACGCTACGGCAAGTGGAGAACCGCCATCAATCCATGTCTGTGCAACCTGTGCGCTGAATGGGGCAATAAGAGCATCACCTGATTCCAGCAGTGCTTTCAGCTGATCATTGGATGAAACCAATGTGCCAATCTGGTCACTGCGATCTGCCCAGTATTGGAAGGCTGGCTCCGGATTTTCATAGGATGCACCAATCTCTTGTCCTTTGGTAGCAATCAGTGGGGAGATATAGGAATAGAACATGTAGTCCCAGAGCGCCGTTTTCCCTTTGAACTCCTGGTTATCCCACAGATCGTTCCAGCTGGTAGGCGGCGTTTTGACAAGGTCTTTGTTATACACCAAGGCGAAGCTCGAAACGCCCCAGACCACGCCTTTGTTGTCTGGCTTGTGGAAGGACTCTGGAATATCCTTGATATTCGTCACGATGCTTGTATCCAGTGGCTCCCACATGTCATCATTCAAACCTTTAGCCGTTGCATCTGCATTGAAGTAACCAAAGTTGACCACCGGATTGTTGGCATCAGCCTGCTTGCCAGCGACCATCTTCGGGTACATTACCGAATTGGAGGATTCCTCAAAGGTGACCTCAACGTTGGGATGTTCTTTTACATACTCGGCAACCACTTCTTTTGGAACGACATCCTGATTGGAACCAGCCCAGATAAACATGGTCAGCTTAACTTTGTCCCCACTTGCTCCTGAAGCATCAGTCTCTCCGGCAGTATTACTTGAGCTGCTTGCTCCACCGCAGGCGGAAAGCACCAATGTACCGGCCAGTGTCAGAGAGGCGAGGCTGAGAAAGCGTTTTTTGTTTGATTTAAACATGTGAATTCCCCCATCCATGTAGTTGGTTTTACTGATAAGACAGAATTAGATAGTCTCCATACACTAGATCAATGCAAGCCTATTTGCTGGCGCAAACCTTCCATAATGTCAGATAACTCCCATGGATCTACAGATAGGGAATCCTTATACTTCTCCTCTACAACGTCCATGGTCTGACGTTTCAGGTAGTCTCTCAGTGCAAGCGGAACATTCAGTAATGCCTGATTTAGCGAAACCTGCATCTCATCGCTCCATATGTCTTCAAACTGCTCGCGCGCCTTGCCATAAGCGAATTCCTCCTGCTGCCGTGGTCGCTTGGCTCGCATTTGTTCGGTCTTTCTTTCGTTCAGCTCCAGGCCGTCAATCACAACACCGTATAACTCAAAGGCTTTCTCTGTAGATACCAGCCCTCTTCTTACATCATCCAGAACCAGACGTGAATCACGCTCATAAGGATCGCCATAACCGCCTCCACCTTGTGAAAGAAACGTAACCGTTTCTCCAGGCTGAAGTAGTAACTCATCAATTCTGCCCAGATGATCCTCACTTGCACGTCCAGCATTGAGAATCGCTTCGCCATGTGAACCTACGCCGCCACCGAGCCTACCCCAAGGCTGAAACTCCATACGCTCCATGTTTCTGGCCGTCATCACGGTATCCGGTGTTAGAATTCTGACGCACAAGTCAATTCCGCTTCCACCACGGAAGGTACCTGCACCTGCCGAGTCAGCACGAAGACCATAATGCTCAATCAACACAGGCATCTCGGATTCCACCGTTTCCGCAGGAATATTCCGAAGGTGACCAACCGCAAAATCCATACCATCAATTCCGTCTTTCATCGGCCTTGCTCCCGATCCTCCGCAGATCGGCTGAATCACGCCCACCTTTTTCTTGCCATCAGATGCGTCTGTCATCGCCATCATGACAATGCAGGCTTGTCCAGCTCCTGCTGCGGGAACCATACTGCCCTGTGCTTTCCCCAGAGCTCCCGTGATAACATCCATCAGCCGGATAAAGGTCGCAGCACGTGCCCCCACAGCTGCCATCGGCTCCGGGTTGAGTACGGAAGCAGGGGGCGCGTAATTTCGCACCATGCGAATCATGCCCGAATTCCACGGAATAGTCGGATCGATTGTACGGAAATAACGAATGAGTGCAGGTACCAGCATGTAATGTCCCTGTTGATTATGGGTAGGAATGTTGAATGAAGCCCTGACCTGAGGATCGGTGCCGCTAAAGTCCAGATGAATGTCACTGCCTGCAATCGTCATTGTGCAGCGCAAGCGGATGGGATACCCTCCTGGGCCTTTCTCCAGGTAGTCCCAGAAGTCATAGGAACCGTCAGGGATATCCTGCACAATAGCACGAGCTTTCAGTTCGGCATATTCCAGCAAATGCTCGATGCCCTGCTCGATTTTCTCCACGCCATAACGTGTAATGAGTTCCTCAAGCCGCTGCTCTCCCCGATTCAATGCAGCCATAAGTGCTTTAAGATCACCGAGATTTTGCTCCGGAATTCGGCTGTTGTCCAGAAACATGCGCAAAATCTGCTCGTTCAGCACACCAGCTTCATACAGCTTGACTGGTGCAATTCGAATGCCTTCCATATGAATATCGTAGGCGCTGGGAGATACGCTACCCGGTACCTTGCCGCCTACATCGGATGAATGAACAAAGCACATGCCGTAAGCAATGATTCGCCCTTCGTGAAAATAAGGCTTGATGAGATGAATGTCTGGAAGGTGTGTGACCATGCCTTTGGTGGAATAAGGATCATTACATATGACGAGATCCCCTTCTTTCCAGTCTTCTATGCTGTTAATGGTCGCAGCGGCAGGAATGCCCAGGGACAGATTGTAACCCGTCTCCAGCGGCGACCCGAACGTTTCCCCGGACGGAGATAAGAGGTAGGTTCCAAAATCGCCCGTTTCTTTGACAAAAGCGGTGAATCCTGTACGCAAAACGACATTTGCCATTTCTTCCACGGCAGCCTGAATCCGGTTGTTGAAAATCTCAAGAAAGACCTTGTCGCCGATCATGCTTCCACCTCCCCAATCACGTTTCCGTGGACATCCCGATATACCTTATATCCAGGTGGGATAAAGATCGTTGTATCATATTCCTCCACAATAATAGGCCCGGGGATGGGAGCATCCACCGATGGAATCTGTCCCCTTTTCAGTACCTTGGCTGTCTGCTGTACATGGTCAAAGGTTATGATCCGTTCTTCCGCTGTACTCTCATCGAATGGCAAATTTGCCGGATCTACCGTGTTATGGGTAGGCAAAACACCAACAATGGTTGCTCTGAGACTTACAAACATAACTTCTGCCTCTGGCTGACTGATGCCAAACACGTTTTGGTAAGACGTATGGAATTTAATCCCTGCCTTCTTGGGATCTTCAATTTCTTCCAATGTCAGCGTGACCTCGAGATCAAAGGCCTGTCCCTCATATCGCATATCCGCACTGTATAGGCAATAAATAGTATCCAGCTTGACACCGCCACGGGCTTCCTCATCGACCCAGCTACGTCCCTGGTTTTCTAATTCAGTGAAAAGAGAGCTTAACTCACCGGGCTCCAAAGTCTGAGTGGTTTTGTGTAACGTATGAACGAAATCATTGCGAAGATTGGCAACCGTGCAGCCCATGGCACACAGCGTTCCCGGAGATGGCGGGATCAGCACCCTGCCGATGCCTACCTCACGTGCCATCAGAAAAGCATGCATCGGGCCAGCTCCACCATATGCGAGCAACGTAAAATCGCGGGGATCAACACCCTTGCGAGCCATTAGGGGAGAAAACTGGGCGTACATATTGGCAGTTGCCACATCAAGAATGGCTTGCGCAGTCTGTTCGACATCCAGACCAAGCTTCTCTCCCAGATTGCCCAGAGCACGCTCTGCAAGTTCGGGATACAGACGCATTTTTCCACCCAGGAAACGGTCAGCATGCAGGATACCAAGCTGTAGATAGGCATCTGTAGTTGTCGGCTCTTCTCCCCCGCGCTGATAACAGGCCGGACCGGGGTTGGCTCCCGCGCTGCGTGGTCCAACCTTGAGCACGCCGACGGAATCAAGCCAGGCAATTGAACCACCACCTGCTCCTATAGCCGTCACATCAACAGCAGGAATGATGACAGGAAAATCCCCCACCTTGTTCTCGGACGAATAGGTTGGTTCTTTGTCAATGAGAGCAACATCCACGCTTGTCCCGCCCATGTCAAATGTGATGACCTGATGAATACCCGCTCGTTCAGCGATATGGGTCGCGGCGATTACACCGGAAGCAGGCCCGGACAGAAGTGTACGTACCGGCTCATTAGCCGCTCTGGCAGCCGTCATCATTCCACCGTTAGACATGGTGGACAGCAAGTTGGCTTTGAGACCGTATGCCTGAATCCCTTCTTGCAGACGTAAGAAGTAAGACCCCATTCGTTCACCTACATATGCGTTCATGGTCGTTGCGAGTGTTCGTTCGAACTCACGCTGTTGTGGCCAGATGGCGCTGCTTCGGCAGATGAACAGTTGCGGATAACGTTCCCTGATCAGATCTTCTGCAAGCTGCTCATGAGCAGGATTCACATAAGCATGTAAAAAACTGATCGCCAAAGCAGTAACGCCATCTTCCACCAGCTCATGCACCGCTTGCAGCAGCTGTTCCTGATTCAGTGGCTGAAGTATCCCCCCACTTGCAATCACCCGTTCATCAACTTCCTTGACAAGATGTCTCGGTACTAACGCATCTGTCTTGTCACCATATAGATTAGTTGTATCCTCAAGTCGCAACCGCCGGATTTCAAGAATATCGCGGAATCCTTTAGTGACCAGCAGACCTGTAACTGCACCATTTCGTTCGATTAACGTGTTAACGCCAAGTGTTGTTCCATGCACAAATAGATCAATCTCACGAATGTTCACACCATTCGCCTTGAGTTGATCAAGTGCATTAAAAATCGCCTGTTCCGGAGCTGTTGCAATCGATGGCGTCTTGAGCGCCGCAATCACGCTGCCCTGATGGTCCATCACCAGCGCATCTGTGAAAGTACCTCCGATATCTATGCCTAAACGGTAGATTGTGTCCACAAGCTCAACTCCTTTATCACAGGGTCTCATTCTAAGGATTGTTATTGGTTTTGCATGGCGAAATAACGTTTGACATCCTCAATCATTTGGTTGATATGATTCACCATTGCCGCTTCAGCCTGCTCCGGAGAGCCCGCTACTATAGCATTCAGAATCTGCTGATGATCCACAACTAATTCACTTCCTACTCTCCGGCGAATATACGCTGTTTCCAGAAAATCACGGCTTGTCTCCCATACCAGTTCAACCGCGTGCAGAAGAATTTGGTTTTGCGCAGCATAAGCCAACAATCTGTGGAACTCTCTGTCCTCCTCGTATGGTATAATATTCTTGGAAAGCAATTCATGCTGGTTCTCAATCGATGCTTGCAATAGTAATATGTATTCTTTCGTGGCACGCTGTGCTGCCAGGGAAGCGATCTCCCGCTCAAGTGCCCTTCTGGCAACGAGAACATCCAACAGAGCCTTTTCCCCAGAATGGTTCAGCATCTGAATTAACTGTGAATTCACGCTTTTTTGCTGCAAATCTCTTTCCAGAGTCTTCATTCGATCCAGACCTTGTTCGGTCAAAGTCCTTCCCTTGCGACCTTCCAGAACTGTAAAACCTTCAACATCCATCTCCATAAGTCTTCTTCCGATGGTTGCCTGACTCAGACCATACGTTTTGCCCAAAGTATGAACCAACGTACTGGCCCCGATGGGAGCGCTCGCGTCTCGAAGCTGCTTCAGCAGTTCGTATTCCAACTCCATTTCGTTAAGCTCAGGACCCACTGAATTTCACCCCTCTTAGATACTTAATTGTTTTTTTAATCTTCTATCTTGTTGTTACTCATTGATGATTAACGATAGTATAACTTCTAATCAACTCATTTTCAACAATTCTCATCAAATTAGTATGAATTATTTTCCCCAGCGACATTCTTCGCCTTTTCAATTCAACATTAAAATAAAAAAAGAGCACTTCACATCCTTTATTCCAGCGTTTAACTGGAGGATGCAATCTGCCCTTAAAGTAACAATCTTTTATAAACACAAATGTAATCATTAATGGTCAAATCAGGTGTCAGGACTTGAGCTGTTGCAGCAACTGCACACGGTAGGCTTCACTCTCAAGGGATTGAATTTCCTTATATTCTTCAGCAGTTAACACTTTGGGTTCCCCAGCTGCCTTGGCGATCATATATACTTTTGCGCTCTCTTCCACCACCTGGGTGCGGTAGTAGGCTTCGCGGAGGTTTTTACCCGTTGTAACCAATCCGTGATTGACGAGAATGAGTGCTGTATGTTCTTCTACCTTTGCTGAGACTGCATCGGCAAGGAGTTTCGTCGTTGGCAGAACATATGGAACAAACCCGATATCGCCCACTAATGCTGACTGATCAGGGAACAAGTGTGGCAATTCATCAAAAACGAGACTAAGTGCGATCGTATATGCCGGATGCGTATGCACAATGGCTTGGATATCAGGATTCACACGATAACTGTACAGATGCATCAATACTTCGGATGACGGACGAGTTGATCCCGCGCTAGTCTCCCCTGTCTCGATATCAATAGCGATCCACTCGTCCGGTTCCAGGTCTTCAAGTGCATAACCACTCGGAGACAATAGCATCGTTCCCCCGGAGCGTGCGCTCAGATTCCCACCGGGTCCTACCACTAGCCCTTGAGCAACTGCTCTGCGGGCATATTTCGTCAACTCTTCTCTTATTTGCTGTTCAGACATGTTGCTCACCACTCCTCATACTTTTCTTTTTTAGTATTTTGCGTTAATGCTCATTGCATTGAATCTGTTCATTACCTTTTGAGTTGATTCAGACTTTGGTAGTTTTCATAAGCTTCCTGCCAAAGCTCTGTATCCTCAGGTTCATAGGTCTCGGGGGAAAAGGAAACAGCCATGACCTCCCGTACCTCGGCCAAGCTACTCACTTCTCCATGCGCAAGGAATTGCAGCATGCAATTCCCGGCTGAAGTCGCCTCTGCCAGGCCTGCCAGCACCGGGACACCGGCTGCATTGGCTGTAAACTGGCACAATAGTCGATTGTGCACACCGCCACCAACCATATGAATGACACGAGGTCTTGTACCTGTAATCAACTGCAGTTCATCCAGCGTCTGTCTGAATTCCAGTGCAAGACTTTCCAGAATGCAGCGCACAATCGCTCCAGTCGTTTCGGGTGCAGTCTGTCCGCTGGCACGGCATTGTTGCCGTATTCGCTCAGCCATATTCCCTGGCGCCAAATACCCGCCATCTCCCGGCGATACGTAACTTTGATGCGGCGTTGCCAAGGTAGCCAGTTGAATGAGTTCTTCATGTGTATAAATTCGATTCTCCCGCTCCCATTGCCGTTTGCATTCCTGTAGCAGCCACAGGCCTGAACGATTTTTCAGGGTACGTACTTTGCCATTCACGGTCCCTTCATTGGTGAATCCTAATGCACGACTTCGGTCATCCAATACAGACGTATCACGCTCCACCCCCATAAGAGACCAGGTACCACAGCTGATAAAAGCAAAATCCGAATCATTCGCAGGGATTGCTGCCAAGGCAGATGCGGTATCATGTGAGCCCACAGAGACTACCTGCATCGGTCCAGTCCGTAACTCCGCACACAACTCATTCGTTAAATTGCCCAGCACGGTACCGGGCTGAACGAGCCTTGGAAATAATGTTTCTGGTATACCGAGACGACCGATCAGCTTCTCATTCCAACGTGCCTCGCCTGCATGCAACAGCCCACTGGTACTCGCAATTGTATACTCACAAGCCTGCTGACCGGATAGATAATAGTGAAATAAATCCGGCATAAATAACATGCGCACATCCGGACGCAAATCTTCAACCTGCTCTCGTACACTACCTAGCAGTTGAAATACGGTATTGATCTGCTGCGGCAGAACGCCAGACATGGCATACAGTTCTTCTTCTTTCACCATGTGCAGCGCTTCTGCCATCCACTGTGCGTTGCGTGCTTCCCTATAATGCCGAGGATTCGAGCATAATCTTCCCGCCCCATCCACCAGTCCATAGTCCACTCCCCACGTATCTACTGCTATAGAACGGACCGATGGAGAGATGTCTTGCGTCCCTCTCACAATGCCTTGTTTTAATTCATGAAAAAGTCGCAAGAAATCCCAATACAATCCGTCCCCCAGCTGCACGGGTTCGTTGCTGAAGCGATGCACTTCTTGTAACGAGAGTCTGCTTCCATCAAAAGAACCCCGGACGACGCGTCCACTACCAGCGCCATAGTCGGCAGCAAGCACATGTGTTGCTTGATTGACCATTCTACCAAGCCTCCTTAACTCTACGCCATAAGCCATGGTCACTATCTGAACACAGCCTTCAAGAGAACGCCATGTTACCTTCATTTCATAAGGAACATGGCGTTTGACAGGAATGGAACGTTATTTTAACGATACAACGGGCCAAACACACTGCAAGCACGGTAGTCTGCACTCTCCGGCTCACTTGTGCCAAATAATCCCCATGCACGCGGACGGAAAATTTCCGTTTCAGGGACATTATGCATATTGACCGGTATGCGAAGCATGGAAGCAAGTGTAATCAGATCAGCACCGATATGTCCATACGAGATGGAGCCATGGTTGGCGCCCCATTGATTCATAACCTCGTATACGGAAGTAAACGCTCCCGATCCGGTTAGAACAGGTGCAAACCAGGTGGATGGCCAGGTTGGATCTGTTCGCTGATCCAGCGTATCATGCACATCTTCAGGCAGATCGACCGTGTAACCCTGAGCGATTTGCAGCACGGGGCCCAGCCCTTTAACCAGATTCAGACGTGTCATCGTTACAGGCATGCCGCCTTTGGTTAGGAAATCCGCTGAATAGCCACCTCCGCGGAAGTATTCTACGGATGCCGGTCTCCACGATGTTGCTTTCAGACAATTCTGAACTTCCTTATCTGTAATTTCCCAAAACGGCTTGAGCACAGGCTTCCCGTCTTTGGTCTGTTGTCCTGTGCCATCCAAAGCTGCGGAACCGGAGTTAATCAGATGCAGAATGCCATCCTTCGCGTTTCCTTCCAACTGGTGCCCCGTCACGCGCTGTACCGAATCCGGACTCCAATACGTACGTACATCAGCGAAGATCTGAGCCGTATGTGTGAGCAACGAACCAAACAACATCGATACGCCATTCAAGCTATCATTTTCTGTTGCAACCAGATAAGGCGCGCGTTTGCCGTTCCAGTCAAAGGAAGAATTCAATATCGACTCCAGAAAATCTCCGTTCGGAGAATGATCCGTCCACTGCCGTTGCCCCTGGAAGCCGGATACAATCGCGTGGTGGCCCATCGATTCCTCTATAAACCCAAGCTCAGCTAATCTTGGATTGCCCGCCATGAGGTCACGCACAATTTGGGTCATTTTCACAACCGTTTCCCATTCGTACTCTTTACGTTTGCGATCGGTTTGCAGATGGGCAGCGTTGTTGTCCGGCCCTTCGCTACAATTCTCCTTCACCCAGGCCAGCGCAAGCTTATACTCCTCGGGGTCGTAGATTTCTTCTTCGATACGGCGAGTGAGTTCACTCATATCCACGTACTCATTGCGCATGCCCAGATACTCCTGGAAAAATGAATCATTCACAATCGAACCTGCAATCCCCATGGATACCGATCCAATCGACAGATAGGCTTGCCCTTTCAAGGTAGCGGCTGCAAGACCCGCACGGCTGAACCGGAGCAATTTCTCACGCACATCATCGGGAATGGTTGTATCCCCGCCGTCCTGTACATCCTCTCCATAGATCCCAAAGGCCGGAATCCCCTTCTGTGCATGGGCAGAGAGTACCGCTGCCAGATATACTGCACCCGGACGCTCGGTTCCGTTGAAACCCCAGATGGCCGTAGGAATGGATGGCGACATGTCCATCGTTTCCGTACCATAACACCAGCATGGTGTCACGGTAATTGTTACGCCCACGTTGGAACGGCTAAACAGTTCTGATGCTGCGGCCGCTTCGGCCACTCCGCCAATACAGGTCTCGGCCACAACGCACTCTACTGCGGAGCCGTCAGGATAACGTAGTTCGGCTGCAAGCAGTTCGGCAACGGATGTCGCCATCCGCATCGTTTGCTCTTCCAGTGACTCCCGAACCCCTTTGCGTCTTCCATCAATCGTGGGACGAATACCAATCTTGGGGAAAGCCTGCTTATAACGATAATCCTGATGTGTCATACGAGAGTGTCCTCCTTCAATTCGTTTCATAGAGTTTGGGTTGAATTGAGAAACCTTCTGTCTGATCCATATGCACTTGATTAGAATGAGATAATGACGGACATACAACCGATACCCGGGTGGCATACAAGAGCTGCAAATATAGATGATCAAGAACCTTCTTTAAAATTGAATACGTTTACATATTTTAAAAAATACCAATAAACCATTTCATTAATCAGCTGTCTATGTAGTTCCTCTATTCAAGAAAATGGAACGTGCATGAGCGAAATTAACAAAATGGTTTATGTAGTAAAGACGTTCAGAACCCTTTAGGGTTATCGGTAACCCTAACATAGCACGAGCCTATCTTGCTGTCAATTGGCATTATCCTATAGAATGGTAAGACTATGTTGCGGAAAGGTTAGATTCTAATGATTACCATTTACGATATTGCCAAAAAAGCCAACGTCTCCGCCATGACGGTCTCCAAGGTCATTAATCATACAGGCCGCATCAGTTCCGCGACACGCGAACGCGTGCAACAGGTGATCGACGAATTGGGCTACATCCCAAACTCGAATGCGCGCAGCCTTGTGCTTCAACGAACGCAAATGCTCTCCCTGCTAATTACGGATATTACCAACCCTTTTTATACAACACTGGCCCGTGGTGCTGAAGATGCAGCCCATCTTCGGGGGTACCGTCTTTTATTTGGCAATAGTGACGAGGATTACAATAAGGAAAAGGATTACGTAGATGCGATTCTGTCTACTCGTGTGGATGGTGTACTCTATGCCCCGGCGGGAGACCGTTCTCTCACTCATCTGAAACAGCTGCAGGAACGTCACATTCCGTTTGTCTTTCTGGACCGAACCGTACCTGGAATTACGTCAGATATGATTGCTGGAGATAGCCGGGAAGGCGCGATCGAACTCATGCGATACCTGGTGCAATTGGGGCACCGGCGCATTGCTCTGGTCAATGGTTCTTCGGAGGTTTCTACTGCCAGACTGCGGGAGCAAGGTTATATAGCGGGTTTGCATGAGGCCGGAGCGGATATCGATCCAGAGCTTGTGCTTCGAACCGGGTACCGGGATTTCAGCGATGATGAGGGATTGGATCAACTGCTGTCACAACCGGATCAACCAACAGCCATTTTTGCCGCCAACAACATGCTGGCGATTGGGGTCATCCGGCTTTTGCGCAAACGGGGACTTCGTGTGCCAGAAGACATCTCTGTTGTGTGTTTCGACGATCTGGACTTGGCTTCGGCCTCCGATCCTTTCTTGACCGTAGCCGCACAGCCAGCATATGACTTTGGATTTCAGGGAGTCCAGATGCTGATTGACCGGATTGAGGGGAAAGCCCCTTCCGAAGCCCAAACCGTCATTCTACCATCGGAACTGCGCATACGAGCTTCTGCCTCTGCTCCACGTGAGCAAGAATAGAGTTTAGCACATGATTGGACTAGATTAGCCCCCGTCAAATTCGAAAAAATAGACAACATTAAACAGGGTGCACCGGAGATTACGCTCTGGCTGCACCCTGTTTATGTTCATGCGTTAGAATGACCTGTTCATTCAAGCTGTTGATTTGTCAGGTTTATTTCATTCCGTTCCATCCGAGCCGATCTATCGCTCCGACTGTAATGCAAGAGCGACCTCACGAACGAGTCCTGGGAACCAGTCCATCAGAGGTTCGAACGTATAACCCGCTTGTTCTGCCTTGGTTGTCACCATCGTCCATGATTGCTCAATTCCGAAGGGTGACATGTCCTCCTTCACGGTTTCCGTGAGGATCTGGGACTGCATGCCCGTGACCGTCTCGATCAGATGTATCATGGCTGACAGCGTAATCGCACCCTTGGAAGATGCATTCACCGGACCAGTAATGGACGAATGTCCAAGCCAGGCGAGAAATCTTGCCGCTTCAGTGGAATTGATAAATCCAATCTCCGCATCCGGATTTGGCATGCCAATCGGTTTTCCTTTTTGCACATGTTCAATATGAAAATGAAGTCTTCTCGTATAATCATCAATTCCGAGTACAATGGGAATGCGCATCGCCACAACCGGGAAATCCGCTTCCTGAAAAAATACAGCCTCCGCAAGCCGTTTGCCTTCTCCATACGAAAAATCCTCCGCACTCCCATACTGTAATGGATATGTATACGGGTCAAAATCCGTTTCCTTAAATCCAGGTCTGGGATCACCGTACACTGAGAGTGTGGATGTCAGAACGTATCTTTTGGTGCGACCTGCAAAAGCTTCACATGCCGCTTTCGCTGCATCCGGTGAATAACAGATATTGTCGTACACAACATCCCACATGTCTGTCTGCGCAACCTCTGCCAGAGATTCCGGGTCTTCACGATCCATCTTGATTCGATTCACTTCGGGTCCGAAATCAACATTCGTTTTACCGCGAGTTGCAACTGTGATCTGCGACTTCCCTTCCCACAGCAAGTGATCCACCAGACGTTTACCGAAAAAACGTGTACCCCCAAGGATAAGAACTTTATTCATCCGAAAAACCTCCTATCTTGTTCGATGATGTTTAACAATTTGAAGCATGGTGTGCGCATTCCGTTGAAACTCATATGACGTTGGTTCTTCGAATACCGTGCACCCACGCTGTTCAAGTACTAATTTTAATTCATCCATGTGCTTGTAACGTTTGCCAGACAGATCCACTGTCGGAAAAATGCGAACCTCTTGTTTGGTCACACGCAGTAGCTCCATTACGGTTGCAACATGAAAATCAACATCCAATCGATCCGCATACGTAAACAGGAAATGGGCGGATAACGTCAGATCGAATTGTTCATCGGCAAAAGGGAGATCTGGCAGCACAGACGCCACATAACGGTCAGGAAACATTCTCATATCTGCGATGCAATCTGTGATGGCACGAGTTCGCTCTTCTTTTAGCCCCTCAATTGATCCAAATTGATCCCACACATAGATCCCTTGTACAGGCTCCATCTGTTTCATCGTATGTTCAATGTCCTGAAGTCCCTTTATTTCGAGCTCGTCAATCTCATATTCGTAGGCTATATCCACAGCTGTGGCGTCTGCACCCAACTTGCGCACCTGGCTACTGAACGAACATGCTCCGCCGGGACAATCCAGAATCGACTTGCCCGTAATCTCCTCTACCGTTAAGTTGAACATCTTCATATATTCCTCGAATGTTCTTCCGATGAAAACAATCTGTGACAGTTCCAAACCACCAGAATCATTGGAACGGTTATCTTCCCTGTTGTTCTTCAGCTCATCTCTATTGTTGCTCTGCTCATCTCTGCTCATCTCGTCTCAGCTACCTTTCCTGTTTTTGAATCAATCGTTAGGGAACACCAGCCCAATCTGCTTCCGAATCTGATCCATGACCTGCATCGTAACATAAGAGCGTTCATACGTGTTCATGTCAGATTCCTTTTTGCCTTCCTGAACCAGATTCACGAACTCCTCCACTTCATAATACATCGCCGGATGGTTTTGTTCGACGGTGAGCTGCTCCACCGTACCGTCATTGTATCGTATCTCTGCATGTTCCGGTGAGCCAATCTTGTCAATGATGATGCTGCCCAGTTCCCCCATAATTTCGCTTGGTACATGAGAATTGGAGATTTTGGAGTATGTAACAACCGCATCCATCCCATCATAATCCAGCAGCACACTGCCTTGTCCATCCACGCCAGATTCCAGCATCATCGCTTGGGATTGAACCCGATTAGGTGCACCAAACAATGTAATCAATGGGTAGAGACAGTATACACCGAGATCCATTAACGCCCCATTAGCGAGTTCAGGCTTGAATGCGTTCAGGACAATCCCCTCTTTGTACTTGTCGTAACGCGAAGAATACTGAGAGTATCCTGCTACATATTTACGGACAGGACCGATTTTATGCAGGCTCTCCTGCACCATTTTGAACTGGGGAACAAGGGTCGATTTCATCGCTTCCATGAGCAGAACCTGATGTTCTCGTGCTGTATCGATTATACTCCGAACTTCGGCGCTATTTGCAGCCAGAGGTTTCTCGCATAATACATGTTTACCGTTTCTCAAAAAAAGCTCAGCCTGCTCCGCATGAACCGTATTCGGTGTTGCGATGTAGACTGCATCAATCACATCACTTGCCGCCAACTCTTCCAGATTGGTGAAGCGGTGTTCAACTTCATATTTATCTGCAAATGCGTTAGCCTTATCTTCAGTTCTTGAATACACGGCGGTTAAGTTGAATCCTTCAACCTGTGCTGCGGCTTCAAGAAGCCTTTCTGTAATCCAGTTGGTACCCACTACGCCAAAACGAACCATGCCTACCTACCTCTTTCATCTATTAAATTTCATTTGAGATATAAACTGTATACCATCCTGTATATTGTAGCTCATATTTCATTCAGATTGAAGGAATGCCTGCATCCCAGATATTGATATCTTGCTTTTTAAGTTGAAACTTCGTCAATCACTTGGAATCAGGGGTATAATTAGAGATGAGGTGATCACTGTGGAAAGTCCAGATCAAGATCGTATACTGCCCGAATCTATAGATGAAAAATACTGGCATGCCATCATCCATAACGATAATTCTTATGATGGAACGTTCTTTTACGGCGTGCAGACAACAGGTATTTTCTGCCGACCTTCCTGTAAGTCCAGAGCACCTAAAGCTGAAAATGTGCTGATATTTCAACATGTTGAAGAAGCGTTGGCACGAAAGTTCAGACCCTGCAAACGTTGCAAACCCACCGGCGAGCGGGTACCTGATCAGGAGTGGATATACGGGATTAAGGATTACATCGAACATCATTACGCCGAACCTCTAACCCTAGATGTCCTTGCCACTGTAAGTCATGGCAGTCCTTATCATCTGCATCGTGTGTTCAAGCGGATTACTGGCCGTACACCGGTTCAATATATACAGGAAAAACGAATCACCGAAGCCCGGAAGTTACTTGAACATACCAGACACACCGTCATCGAGATTGGCCGCCATGTCGGTATACCGAACTCAGCTTATTTTATTACTGTATTTCGCAAACACACAGGTCTTACACCTGCACATTACCGTGAAAGGCATGACAACTCATGAAGACCAACCTATCTTACAAAGTACCCAAAACGTTAATGAACAAAGGAACAGGTTTCCTTCATGGCTATACACATACGCTGAATCCTTACACAGGCTGCGCCTTCGGTTGTTCCTATTGTTATGTCAGACAGATGCCCGTCTCCCTATTTCGCAAAGAGGATTGGGGAAGCTGGGTAGATGTGAAACAGGAGGCTTCCCGAGTGTTCGCCAAAGAATTGCAGCGTGCCCTCGCAAAAGGGAAAGTCACTCTATTCATGTCATCCAGTACAGACCCGTATCAACCCGCTGAGTATAAGGAGTGTATCACACGTTCATTGCTTGAAATCATGGTGCAGCATGCACCTGATTTTGTACTCGTCCAAACCCGCAGTCCACTGGTTACCCGCGATATAGATCTATTACAGCAGTTAGGTGACCGGGTTCGGGTCAGTATGACTGTAGAGACGGATCTGGACGATATGCGCAAGCATTTCAGTCCTTCCGCTCCCCCGATTGCAGGCCGATTACGTGCACTAGAACAGTTGCGGGATGCAGGAATACCCACACAGGTTGCGATTGCTCCCGTATTACCCAGCAGTGAACAGTTTGCAGCCATCTTGAGACCTCTGGTTCAGCGTGTATGCATTGACGATTATTTCATGGGCGATGGCAGTGAGGGTAAGCGCACCCGTCGACTCGGTATGGAATCGCTATACCAGCAAGTCGGGATGGAGCACTGGTATCAGCCAGATGCGTATCAGACTGTGGTTCAGCGGATGAAAGACCATTTTGCCGAGAATGAAATCTGGATCAGTCAGGCGGGATTTGAGCCTTAATTGGCTATATAATTTGAACCAAAGAATATTTACACTGGACACTCCGATGACAGGACAACCTTCCGATCGCTGTTAAACCCAGAATTTTTTGACTTAATAATAAAACAGCCCCTTTCTGTTTTGCAGGGAAAGGGGCTGTTCGTCATGCTATATACAATTATGGCTATCTTACTTATCCAACGTATACAATGGCAGATCCACCGGCAATGCAGCCGGGCGCTGACACGAGCTTTTCATTTGGTAGAATGTCTGTTCATCAGATGAATCATGGAATGCCCACATGGCCTCAAGTACGTGGTATGCCAGTTCCCCACTCGCACGGTGTGCACGTCCGCTATGTGCTGCATAGGCCATATCTGCCACACCGATACCGCGTGTATTTTCCTGATACCCTGGTAGAAGCGGAACTTCCGTCCATTCATGTTCACCTAACAAACGGTAACGAACGGGACCGCCGAAGGTATTCGGGTCAGGTACCTGCAATGTACCGTGCGTGCCATATATCTCAATTGGCGGCAGTGCACTTCCGCCAAATACGTCAAAGCTCGTAATCAGGGTGCCAATGGCTCCCTGTTCAAACTGTAACAGACCGGTAACGTGAGTTGGAATTTCGACGGGAACTACCTGGCCTCTCTTTTTCTCACTCGTTATCGTCCGCTCTTCCATGGCTTTACCCGTCATGCCTGCAATTGATTTGATCGGGCCCATCAGTTGAACCAATGCCGTAAGGTAGTACGGACCCATGTCAAACATTGGCCCTCCGCCTGATGCGTAATAAAACTCCGGATCGGGATGCCAGTGCTCATGACCACGGCTCATCATAAATGCGGTCGCCGCCACCGGCTTACCGATGATCCCTTCCTCCACCAATTGAAGTGAAGTCTGGATGCCTGAACCAAAGAACGTTTCTGGTGCACAGCCCACGAGTAATCCTTTACGCTTTGCTGTTTCAAGCACGGCCTGCCCCTCTTCACGAGTAACAGCAAGTGGTTTTTCTACATAAACATGTTTACCAGATTCAAGCGCCCGCAAGCATACATCCGCATGAACGGAAGGAATGGTCAGGTTGATGATCAGCTCAATCTCGGGATCAGCCAAGAGTTCGTCGACGCTGTATACGTTAGGAACGTTATAGGCAGCAGCCTGTTCTTCGGCACGTTTCCGATCAAGATCCGCAACAGCAACAAGTTCCAGCACCTCGAACCGGTGACAGTTTTCCATATAAATACCGCTGATTTTACCGCAGCCAATAATGCCTACTTTCATTGTTTTCATGCCTGGGGCTCCCTTCGCCGTGGATCAGAAATGGTTTATCCATTGAGGATGAATGGTTGACACTGAGTTACGTTTGCAATCAAACTACAATCTCATTAGTTCTGGTTGTCCGCCATGCCTGTGTACACTTCGGTTGCTGCACTTACTCGGCTCTTGGCAAGTTCTTTGCCTGCTGCTGTCCATTTGAAACCACTGCGCATCATTTCCGTCACAGGTTTCATGTCTACAATGTCTGCATGGTGTCCCAGTGAGTTATAAAATACCCGCCCTGCGCCCCATCGTTTCGTCCAGACAACAGGCATATCTACCGGTCCATTGGCTGCATGCGGACCAGTCACCACGGGGAAACGAGTTGTTGCCAACACTTCCACGGCCGGGTCTACGTGCAGGTAGTACTGTTCACTTTTCACCTGAAAATCTTCAATATGATCCAATAACGGGCTAGAGCCTCGCTTCATGTTCACCATGTACTCCACACCATCGTTACCTGGATGAGCAACCCATTGTCCACCCGTCATAAACTGCCAGTCCACGTTATTTCGGAAGGCATCACACATCCCGCCATGAAGACCAGCCAAGCCCACACCGCTCTGAACAGCCGCTGATACGTTATTGACCAGTTCCTGCTCAATCTGTCCCATCGTCCACAACGGCACGATCAGATCCAGACTCAGCAGTTTCTCTGCATCCGCATAAGACTCCAACGTATTCGAGACTTCAACCTCGAACTGCTCTTCCTTCAAAATGCGTTCAAAAATCGCCGCTACCTGCTCCGGTTCATGTCCATCCCAGCCGCCCCACACAATCAGTGCTTTACTCATCGTTTCATCACTCGCTTTCGAATAGTTTAGTGGTGTTCAACTCTAATTCTGACGTCTCTGTCTCGGTATCCATCATTGCTCACATCTCTTCCAGCGTCACCCAGCGCCGTTCTGTTACCGAACGCTCTACTGCTTCCAGTACAGCCTGACAGGCAACCCCATCGTGGAAACTCGGGGATGGTTGTCGTCCTTCGGAGATCGCAGTCACCAGCTCCAGCATCTCATGGGTGAACGTGTGCTCGAATCCAATCGTATGTCCGGCAGGCCACCAGGCTTCGGCATATTTATGTGCAGGATCAGTCGCCAGTACACGGCGGAATCCCTGTACGTCCTCTTCATCTTTTGTAAAGTAAACTTCAAGTTCGTTCATCCGTTCAAAATCAAAGCGTACACTGCCGAGACTGCCGTTAATCTCAAACGAGTTTGTACTGCGATGACCCGCTGCAAAACGTGTAGCCTCGAAGCTGCCCAGCGCACCTCCTGCGAATCGTGCCAGGAACAGGGTAGCATCGTCGACAGTCACTTCTCCTTTGGGAGCATCCGCATTCGAGCTGCCTTTTGCACTCAACCCCGTCATCTCGGCTGCAAGCGGTCGCTCTTTGATAAATGTTTCGCTCATACCGATGACTTCCTGGAATTCACCAACAAGGAAACGAGCCAGATCGATTAAGTGCGCACCCAGATCCCCATGGGAACCGGAACCTGCCACTTCTTTTTGCAAACGCCATACCAGCGGGAACGATGGGTCCATGATCCAGTCCTGAAGGAAAAACGCACGGAAATGATAGATTTTACCCAGTCGCCCGCTCTCCACCAGATCTTTGGCTAACTGCACCGCTGGTGAGAAACGATAGTTGAACCCGACCATATGGGCGACCCCAGCATCCTCTGCTGCCTGAAGCATCTCACGTGAGTCAGCAAGTGACAGAGCCAGAGGTTTCTCACAAAACAGATGTTTACCCTGACGGGCTGCTTCCAGCGCTATTTCCTTGTGGGCATCACTTGGCGCGTTGATATCGATCAGATCGATATCATCCCGCTTCACCAGTTCGCGCCAATCGGTTACACTTTCGGACCAGCCGAACTGATTTGCTGCCTCCTGCACTCCCTGCTCGTTACGTCCACAGATCACAGACATCTCAGGCTGCAGCGGAGCAGACGGGAAAAACATTGGCAGACTGCGATAGGCATTACTGTGGGCCTTCCCCATAAACTTATATCCAACCATTCCGACACGAAGACGATTTGACATGATCATTTCCTCCTTTGGAATAATAAAAATTCTTTCAATATGTGTACCAATACATTATTGACGGATAGAAGAAGCCCGGATGATCAGTTCGGTAGGCAACAACGCTCTCGCTGATTCGGTTACCGTCACAACTGAGTGATTCTCTTTATGCGCGATACCCACAGACCCATGCATAAGCTTCGATGCTGCAAGTTCACCCATCTCAAAAAATGGAACCCTGACGCTGCTCAGCGGCGGAACCGCCATCTCGGCGGCATCGGAATCGTCATAACCGACAAATGCCGGAAAATCCTCCACCCGGATTCCCCGCTCACGCAAACCATGCATGACACCAATGGCCATCCGGTCATTGGCCGCAAATACAGCATCAATCTCATGTAGCCGATCTGCTACAATCGCTGCCGCCTCGATGCCACTTCGTCTACTATAATTCCCCTCAAGCAACAGACTCGGGTCCAGCTCCATCCCCGCTTCTTGCAAGCCAAGGCGGACACCTTCCATTCGCTCCTGGCTGTTGGAGTAGCTGTCTGGACCATTGAGAAAAGCGATTTGGCGATATCCCTGATCCGTAAGATGGCGTATGGCAAGCCTGCTGCCTTCCACATGATCCGCATCCACTTCCATGAACGATCGGCCGGCAAAATGCTGATTCATGACACAGAACGGATGTCCCTCCTGGTGAAGCAGCTGCATGGCTGCCAATTCATCATGTTCATCTCTGGCACCAAGGATAATGCAAGCGTCCACTTTCTGACGACGGAACAGATCCGTATAATTCATCACTTCACCGGGTGTCCGGAACATAACCAGCAGATCCATGCCATTGTCTCTGGCTTTGCTTCCAATCCCGCTCAGCATTTCCGAGAAAAAATACGCCGAGAACAGATGCGCCTTCGGAACATAAGGCAATACTACGCCAAGGTTCCCGCTTTTACTTCTGGCAAAACTGCGAGCAAGAGCGCTGGGCACATAGCCTAACTGTTCGGAAGCTTCAAGGACCTTGCGGCGAGTCTCTTCCTTAATAGGACCTACCCCGTTATGTACCCGGGAGACCGTCGCCTCGGAAACACCCGCAAGATCAGCCACTTCTTTACGAGATGCCATGATTTTACCCCCCTTTATATAAGTTGAACTAAAGATTATTTACACTGACACTACGATGACAGAATAACCTTCCAATCGCTGTTATCCCCAGATTTTTTTGATTCCCTTTTCCTAAAGGGAAAATCCGGTGATAGCGTATGCTTCCGATGTAGCTTTCTTTCAGAAAGCTTTTAGGCGAACGCTTCGCTTTTTCAGGTTTTTTCTGTCCTCTCCGTTATCGTGCAAATGATTAATTCAACTTATATAACTCATCAGCAATAATATAGTAATTAAAAATCGATATTTATGTACGCGCGTACATTTTCTCATGCCATGTAACCGTTGTCAATGCTTTAATACAAAAAATAATGAGGGCTTGGATTAACCCAAGCCCTCATTATTTATTCTTGCTATATATGATACTTTCATTGAATTCGTGCCCCCTATAATCTTATGGGCACCAGTTACTTATCAAACTCATTACAGCGATTACAGTTGACCCTATTTGATCGATTCATGGAGAGTTCAGCTCACAACCTGGTTGTAGGAGGATTGACTAAACTCAGCCTGTTCCATCGTTTTTACATGATTCGGAATGCGGTCCGATGGTTCTGGCGTGGATTGGAGCTGTCTTACTTTGTGCAACACTTCCTTGTTTGGCAGGAAGTGTTGGGAGCGAATGAATCGAATGGTTTTGGTTTTGGCACGCATGACGATTGAATCCGTCTCGGCGCGATCATCCGCAAGATATCGTACTCCCCCCAGAATCTCACCTGGCGTCACACCTGTTGCGGCAAAAATGACGTCCTCCGTGCCGATCATATCTTGCATCGTTAACACTTTGTATGGATTATCAATCCCCATCTGCAGGCAGCGCTGGAATTCGTCCGCGTTGGCAGGCATCAGGCGACCTTGAATCTCGCCCCCCAGACAAGACAGCGCTGCGGCAGCCAACACACCTTCCGGCGCTCCTCCAGATCCGACATACAGATCAATGCCCGCCTCTGGGAAGGCCGGTGCCATTGCACCCGCCACATCACCGTCACTGAGGAACTTGATCCGCACGCCAACCTTGCGCAGGGTCTTTATAGTGCTCTCATGGCGCACACGATCCAGAATCATTACCGTCAGATCCGAGATGTTTTTGTTCAATGCGGAAGCAGCTTTCTCCAGTGTGACTTCAACCGGATCTTCAATGCTGACCTTGCCTACTAGCGCAGGCCCTACCGCCAGTTTCTCCATATACATGTCCGGTGCGTGGAGCAGGTTACCTTTTCCCGCCACTGCAATAACCGATAGAGCGTTGTTTAGTCCTTTGGCCACAATTTCTGTACCTTCGAGCGGGTCTACAGCCACGTCCACCTCTGGCCCCTCAGCGTTGCCCACTTCCTCGCCGATGTACAACATGGGTGCTTCATCCATTTCTCCTTCACCGATTACCACCGTGCCGCGAATGGACACGGAATCGAACATGGCGCGCATGGCCAAAGTAGCCGCTTCATCTGCACTGTTCTTATCGCCTCGTCCCATCCAGGGTGCTGAAGCTAACGCAGCCAATTCTGTTACTCTGACAATTTCCAACGCCAGTTCGCGTTCCATTTTTCCCACTTCCTTTCCAATTTCCAAAAGCATATCGTGAAAGCGATACTAAATCCATCGCAAATCCATATGAAATCGATCTATAAAAGGCTTAGTAGCGCTCCTTCGAACATTTTATACCTTATTTATCCAATTAATATTTTGATTCATTTCACTTCGGTTTTGGCTCGTTTCAAGAGGTCATTCCATTTGATTTCTCACTTGAAATATTAATTCATCTTCCATTTTTATCCTAAAAAAACAAAGAGTTCGACTCAGTGAATTAACACGTCCGTTTCATGCACAAAAAGTTCTTTTAACATAATATATATACAACTAATACAATGATTAATAAGAACGTAACGCTATCTAGCAGACTACGAACGAAAACGATTTTCGGCTCGCTTCCCAAACGTAGATATAAACTAATAAACGGTAATGATTATCCTTTAGATCAATCGGTTCCCTTCACGGTTATTGAGCTAAATTCTACTGCTAATTATGTATTAATCAGGCCTTTAACTTTTACTAAAGCCATAGATACAGCTTATGAAGGTCATCGAAAATAATAAGTTTACATAATATTTTTTTATGTAATTTTTCTTGTCCCTTTCTTCATTTTAGTATTCAACGGTTCTGGCAAAACATAAAAAAGCCCGAAAGAATTCTGCTTAAATAGCATTTTTCTTCCAGGCTTTACCCTACAGGATCCGTCATAGTATCGTTTTGGTCATTATAAAGTCAATCTGCTCCTCATCTCCCATATAAAAAGCATGGGCTCCTTTCTTAACAAACCCCATCTTTTCATAAAAGGCGATGGCATTTTCGTTTTTCTCCCACACCCCTAACCAGATATTCCTTTTGTGATGTTCTGTTGCCAACTCTATGGCTTTATGGAGCAAGACTTTACCAAGGCCATGTTTTTGGAACTCTTTCTTGATATATACCCGCTCAATCTCAAGGGATTCCACGCCCATCTTCTCAGATTGAGCATCATTGATATTCAATTTCATGTACCCGGCAAGTTTATGGTTGACATAAATAAAAAGAAATTGTGAATCTGCAATAGACAGTTCTGTTTCTAATCGCTCCCGATTAAATGCCTTTTCCAGATAGGCTTTCATATTTTCGGGTGAATTTTTCGCTTTAAACGTTTCATTAAACGTCTCATAACTAATTTTCTGCAGTTCACTTACATGTTCAATGGTGCATATCTCTATACGAATCATCATCTATATTCACATTCCTTTAACAAGTTAATCATGAATCATTTGTTGCAAATGCAATAAAAAAGGATTACATTGAATTTAGCTTAATTTTGTTGTATTTGCAACATAATATTAAAAAAAGAGGTTGAATGAATTGAAAGTTGTGCTTTTTGTCGCAGGTATTCTCATCTTAACGCTTGGCATTTCCCTTACCATGGTCTACTTCTTCAGTTCATCATGGCTCATACGAAAAGGATAATAGATCGCCTACTAACAGACTTGGATATATCGTCCCGTACTGAACGTGAAAAAGAACATTCCGTCTAACGGATGTACACCGTCTACACCATAAAAGGCTGGATCAGAGGTATCCCCCTACTGATCCAGCCCATTTACCGTTCTTTCTACCTTACGGCTCAATTCCCCACACAAGCTGACCGTTCACATACCCGGTAACCTTATCATGGTTTGCGAACTGACTACTGGAGGCCTTGAACGAGTAATCGTTCGTCTGAGTGTAATTCGACCAATTGTTTTTGGAAAAGCGTGCTTGAACCTCTGCACTCTGGCCCGCATTCAGTGATCCCGCTGCACTTGTAAAGCCCACTTCAAGATAATGATCCGCCCCGGCAACTGGAGTCGTCAGTTTAACGAATTGGCTGGTTACATTCGCACTGCCCATACTGGCCCAGTCTGACCAGAACGTCTGAGTTTCTTCCCCGTCAATCGTATAGTAATACCGGAGTTTTACATCACTCAACGGGATGGCCGAATTACCAGAGTTGACCAATTTGAATTTGGGTGAAATTCCGTTGGTGGATGCACTTGTATTGCCGTTAAACGCTTGAATCGTCAAATCTCCGGCAGGTACAGTAACTGTACTGTCTACTACGTTCACTGTTAATATAGCGTTATTACCGCCATTGAAGTGAAAGGTCAATACGTTCTGTCCCAAGGGCAGCGTAGCAAGATAGGTTTTATCCAGAACAACAGCAGAGCTGGATGCTGTATAATGCTGACCCGCTACAAGTGTGACGTTCTCCTTCGTGATGCTTGTGAGTTGACGGCCATTTAAGGTCATAGATACATTAATGTCTTGCGCGGAATTCGTCGCTTTATCAAATGTTGCATTCACAGGAGAGATCGCAGCATTCGTACTCGGTGTTGAATCCACAATTTTGACTTTTAACAAAGGGTCCTGGCCTTGATTAAAATCCAGAACAATTGAATGCTCTCCAACTGGCAGTGTCGCCAGATAAGCTTTTTTTAGCAGCAATGTGCTTCCACTCAGGGTATAGTCCGTATTTACGGTCAACGCATTGTTTCCTGCCCGAAGAGCGGTCAGCGTATGACCATTTGCATTCACCGTTACGGATTTGTCACTTTGATTGGGTGTGTATTTATCAAATTCAACGTTTGCAGGGGTAATGGATGCGCTGGGGTTGGGATTGTTAACCTTTAAATTTGGCAGCTCATCCAACGTGATGACATAATCACTTTGATAAAGCGTTTTCAGTGTTGCAGGATAATTAAATGCGGAACTCATCAGATGCTCGCCATACCAAGGACAGAAGTACAGCCATCCTGATTTCTCCTCTGTCAGATTTTTCACGCTTGGAATCGTATCGTTCTCCGTCATCGCTACCATTTTCGTACCACCGGTCAACTCAACAAGCTTATAGAAGATCGAGGTGATCGCATCCTCATTCGGTACGCCCGACAAGCCGTCATAACGGTTGTAGATCGTATTGTATTTATCGTATCCAACTAGATCCACCTGATCATCGCCTGGATACCAGGCCGGAGAAGTACTATATACATAGCTGTTGTAGGTCCAGATCAGATTGTGCAAGCCATACGTCTCCGTTAGTTCGGTATAGAGAAGATCCCACAGCTCTTTGTACACTTCTGCGCCTGCTGAAGCCCACCAGAACCAAGCTCCTTCCCCGTTCAGTCCGCCGTTGCCTTCTGCTTCATGATACGGACGGAACAGAACCGGCACGTTGTTGTCCTGCAAAATCAGCAATTGTTCTGCCAGATCCTCAATGGTCATCATCACGTATTGATACTCTTTGGTACCGGGAATGACCGCATTTGCTGTATTAAAATTCGTCTCCGTTGGCTTGTAGGTAGCTTCTTTCCAATCAACAAAGTCCCCGAGTTCATACGTATTGAAATTGCGGGGTACATTGATATGCCAGGAAGCTGTTGCAATACCTTCACGGTTATTCACCCAATCAATCATGCGATCGGTTGTACCGTCCTCCCAACCATACAACGGATTGTAATTCATCAAATCAAAGCCGCGAATAGCCGGATACTTTCCGGTCAGATCGTGGATCCATTCGAATTCAAGTTCCGAATCTCCGTCATTCCCTCCTCCATAGATCTCTTGCTGACCAGAAATAATATGGTTTCCGTATACCTCCGTTAAATAATTCATCAAAATTTGCGTTTCCGGTGTGGCCTCAGGATCACTAAGAATTGGCTGTACATGCAGGGGGTCCAGATCCGCATAATCGACTGTAAAAGTATCAAAATACGCGAAGCCCCAACCTGCCTTCAGCTCAATGGTATTGCTACCCTGATTCAACTTGTGAAATCCAAAATCAAAGTCAGACCACGTTGTTGTGTAAGGCAGCATATACGCACCTTTTGTAACACCATTCACGATTAGATTTTGTGACCTGCCATCTGCACTGAGCTCCTGCATATATCGTGTGGAGATTGCGTACATGCCGGTTTCCGGGACAGTAACGGTGAAGGTTAGTGTGCCAGAGTTCTGCATCCAGACAAATCCGGCCCCAGAGAATCCGGGCTTGGGTTGTCCATAGATTGAAGTGACCACTTGAAGATCCGGGGTGAGCTGCGCATTTTCGCTTTCGATGGTGAAAAGTGGGGGGGCTGCATGAATGGGCGCTGTCATTAACCCAAGCAGTAAGATCAATGCCAGCATCATTGCGGTTGCCTTTTTGAGCAAATTTTTCATCAATTCCATCTTCCTTCCCAAGTGAAATATGATAATGAAATGTCAATGAACCCATTCATGATGGCGCTTTCATTGTAAACATAGCATGCACATCAAAATTTGTAAATATATGGTGATTAAGATTATACAGAATTCTTTTATACCAACATTTTAAACACTTAATCTTAAAATCATCTGTACCTCAACGATTTACCGAAAACGATTCATTATCTCACCATAATCGGGCCTGAACTTCACCTCCCGTTATGTGATAGAAAACATACAAAAACAAAAAAAGCATTCAGGGATCGAATGCTTTTTTAAAGAATGTTTCTTCAATTTATCTTGCTTATGTCTACGTCCTGCATCCCGGCTCAACTAACGGTTCCCTCGGCAGACGTTTCCTTTACCGCACAACGTTCCCCTGCCTTGAGTACCGCCCGAATAATGCCACCGTAGCCCGTACAACGACATAGATTCCCGCACAATCCTGTTTCAATCTGTTCTTGTGTAGGCTCAGGATGTGCATCCAGCAATGCCTTGGTTGAGATCACCATGCCCGGAGTGCAGTAACCGCACTGGAACCCACCTTCCTCCACAAAAGCCTGTTGAATCGGATGCAGAGTCCCTTTCTCATCCCCGTGCAGACCTTCAATCGTTGTAATGTCACTGCCTGCACATTGATAAGCCATGACAAGACAGGAATTCACAGGCTCTCCATCCATCAGAACCATACATGCACCGCAGCGACCAACTTCACAGGATACTTTGGTACCCGTCAGTTGCAAATGAGTCCGAAGCACATCGACAAGTCGGGTCGTTTGCGCGATCTCCAGATGTTTCTCTTCGCCATTCACAACGGCTGTCCAGTGACTCTCAAGTGGCTTACTCATGATGGACTCACTCCTTCCTGCAAAGGTACATTTAAAGGTCTGACCAGTTGTTCTCTCGGTACGGGAAGACGATTAACCCATACGCCTGTCGCCTGGTGAATGGCGGCTGTAATGGCTGGCGCAAGCGCTACGGAACCAATCTCACCAATGCCCCTCGGTCCGAATGAATCCCCCTCAGGCAAGTCTTCAATGGCTTCAACCTCCAGATGGGTATGAATATCCTTAATGGTTGGAATCAGATACGTGTCGAGGTTCGTGGTTACATACCGGCTATCCTGCATGACCGCATCCTCGGTCAATGTGAATCCAAGCGCCATGACACTCCCGCCTTCAATCTGTCCGATAAAGCCCATGGGGTTGATCACCGGACCTGCCGCTACAACATGACGTGTATCCAGCAGCTTGGTTTCTCCGGTCAACGTATTTACTTCCACCTCTGCCGCAACCGCCGCATACGTATACAAATAATGCCCGCCTACCACATTGTCCGGCGTAGTTGGATAATCGAACTTTGTATCGAAAATCCATTCATCGGCTTCACCCTGTGTCGCGAGTTCAGCATACGAAACTACAAAGCCTGATTCTGTTTCTAGTTCTGAAGTTTCGGCAGGAAGCTGGCCTTTGCGCCATATCCCCCCAGGTCCTGTTGCCAGTTCATCCGCCGGAATGCCCGACATCTCAGATGCAACAGCGAGAACACGGGAACGAAATGGAGTCTGCAAACGTTGAAGCGCCATCCAGGCCATCGTTGTTGAACGTGAAGCTGTACTTGATCCGCTATGTGGTACACGATCTGTATCTCCAATGATGATACTAAGATCCGATGTACTGCACTGGAATAGATCACATAACATAATTTCCAATGTTGCAATGAGCCCTTGACCGAATTCCTCGTAGCTAAACGCCACCTCAATCTTGCCTTCGTTATTCAGGGACAGACGGCCTCCCGCAGGGTCCGGAATTCCGTATCCCAGCCCTGCACCGTGCATGGCGATGGCTGCTCCAACTCCACGTTTGATCCATGGCGGCAGAGAAGGATCTGCCGGGGGTTGCTGATGTTTTTGCCACAGTTCGGAGCGATCCAATGCCTCCCATACTTGGGACAGTCCATCCGTAACCAGAATACGTTGATTCAGTGGGCCGGGATCATTCTTTTCCCTCATATTACGTCTGCGGAACTCCCAAGGGTCCATGTTCATGATCTCCGCAAGCCGATCCATCTGACCTTCCATGGCAAAAATCGCCTGATTCCCGCCAAATCCGCGAAACTCACCCGATAACCCGTTATTCGTATACACAGACACACCTTCCACATCCACATGGGGGATGGCGTAGGGTCCAAGGCAATGCTCGGTACAGAAGTTCAACACCGGTGCACCCAGTGTGGCATACGCGCCGGTATCTGCTGTAATGCGAACACGATGCGCTTGTATAATACCTTCCTGGCTCATACCCGTTTGCATTTCAATCTTCATTGGATGACGTTTCAACCCTGCACGCACGGATTCTTTACGTGAATTATGCATTTTCACAGGACGTCCGCATCTCAAGGCCAGCAATGCACCATAAGGTTGTACGTTGAGTTCATCTTTTCCGCCAAATGAACCACCAATCGGTGAAGACACCACCCGGATATCTTCTTCGGGACAGCCGATAATGCGCGCAAGCTGCATCCGGTCTTTATAGCCATGTTGCGTTGCCGCGTATACATTCAGCCTTCCCGCTTCATCCGGGACAAACAGGCCACCTTCCGTCTCCATATATGCATGCATCTGGCGAGGCGTATAATACGTCTCCGTCACGATATGTTCACACGCGGCAAAGGCTTGCTCGGCGTCTCCACGTTTGATCTCCGTGCGATGCAGCACATTACCTGGACCATGCCCATGCAGTTCTGGTGCGCCGGGAGCCAATGCAGCGTCTGTACTATTCAGCGGTGTGAGTTCCTCATACTCTACACGGATTGCATCCAGCGCAAGTGCCGCACGTTCCGGGGAATCCGCAGCAACGGCTGCAATGGCATCCCCAACATAACGAACAATATCTTCGCAGAACACCGGCTGATCCGGGGTCGCTATGCCAAAACGATTCAGGCCAGGCACATCTTTGGAGGTCAGAACCGCATAGACACCTTCCAACGCCTCAGCTTCCGAAGTATCTATAGATAATATGCGAGCATGAGGATATTCACTTCGCAATACTCTTCCATGAATCATGTCAGGCAGCGTCATATCCGTCAGATATTGAAGCTGCCCGGTTACTTTGGGTGCCCCATCTGGCCGCAAGTGCCAGCGTTCTCCACTCTGTTTCCGATTCAACAGCATGATCCCTCTCCCCCTTACCTTGATCCCATTTATCTATTCGAGAAGTGCTTCCCATAGCCCCGCGCCAAGAATGTTGCCTGCAGTCTGCTTACGATAATCTTCCGTTGCAAATGCATCGCCATAAGTGGTAAATTCGTCAGCCACACCAGCTGCAAGAGTCGCCGCTTGCATGACGGAAGCTTCGCTACCCAGAAGCTGTCGTTCCGTCTCCAGAAGTCGCATCGCCATGCCTGAGCCCCCGCCTGCAGCAATCGCAATCTTGGTCCAGCGATGATCCGAATCAATCTCACCGTATAACGCAACCGTCACCAGCGATGCACTGAACGTCTCCCGTCGACCCAGCTTGCGGTAAAAGGAAACTTCTCGTGTTGCAGGTCTGTGCTGCTCACCGTCCACATCGAACATCGATGACGATCTCATCGGAAGATGAATCGAGATCAATACATCCCTTGGATTACGACTGCCATCCCGTCCACCCTGAAGCCAGGAAGACACACTTCGAATCTCGATTCCGCTATCCGTCAACCAATGCAGCTCGGCATCATATACAAGCAAAGCAGGCAGCGTATCGCCTACTCCGGATACAATATTCCCGCCAATGGTTGCCACATTTCGAATGGAAGGAGCTGCAATTACATTCACCGCTTCATGCAGAATGGGCAGTTGATGCAGCAACGTCTGTGTAGCACATTCCTTTAAACGGGTCATTGCACCAATGATGATCTCATCTCCACGATGAGATATACGGCTCATTTCAGGAATACGAGCCAGGCTAATCATGTGTTCAGGTGCTGGAACCAAGCCGCCCTCCCACTGGGTTCGCAGCAACGTTCCACCTGCTGTCAAACAATATATTCCCTTCAATTCACTTCTCAACGTTTGCAGTTCTTGCAGGCTCTCAGGTTGCCATACGGATGGCAATGCTCCAGAACCATATGCCGGTGTTACCATCGCTGCATCCCCTTTCTCTCTCTTCCTTGGGCAGGAAATTCAACCGTCTGATCCAGATAATTCTTCAAATCATATGAGAGTTAAGCAGCAACGTCAATTACCTTCACATCGTTTTGGATAAATGTATAAAACCTGCGTTCTATTTGTGCTTGATGCATTATGATCTATGAAAAGCTAACATAAACTCTCTTTCGCCAGACGTGAAAAGAAGACAAAGAGGCCAACCAGACTGCCTGGCTGACCTCATCATGTTATTAATTTATACATGGTCATTTATCTTCTCCTGTTATATAGTCTGCCTGCCCCGATTCATATACATGACTCAGAATACGTTCCAATTCCGGTTCCGTATCCGCATCCCAAAAACTGGTCTCAGACAGGGGTACATGTACACCTGAATAGTTGGCGCTGCGCATAATTTTGCGTGCCCCCTCATCTCCATGCAGAGACAACAGAGGTCCGAACATATGGGAGCGAAAAGCAACGGGCGGCTTTCCACCCTCTCCGTCAGTAGCTGCCGCATAGTCACACAGCTTGTGGGTAGCCAGTGCCGTAATCACCCGATTCATATCCTGCGCTGTTAATAGAGGCTGATCACCCAGTAACATGAGAACGCCCTCCGGTTGGTATTCCATGGCCGACAATACACCAGCATGAAGAGAGTTGGCCATGCCGCAAGCATAGTCAGCACAGACTACAATTCGAAGTCGAGCTGTGGGATGATACGCATACGCGGCAGAATCAATCCATTTTACAGGCAGCCAAGCCAACGAATCTTCCGGTTTAACCACACAGACCACTTGATCCAGATCCGAATTCAGCGCAGCTTCCAGTGACCATGCAGCCAGTGACCTCCCGTCTGGCATGACAACCGAAAGTTTATCCCGACCAAGACGACAACTCCTACCTGCTGCCAGAACGATGCCCGTCATTCGCATGTGCAACGCTTCCCTTCTCCACCACCGCGGAACTCAAGGCAGAAACCTTATGTTTACATGCGATCAATTCCGCTGCAATGCTGATGGCGATCTGTTCGGGACCGTCTGCTCCGATGCTCAAACCAACGGGAGAATGCACATGTTTCAACGGTGGTAAGCCATCCAGCAGGCGGGCTGTTCGTGTTTTGGAACCCATGATGCCCAGATACGCGTACTCAAAGTCCACTAACATCTCCAACAGCTCACGTTCGCGGGGGAAATTGTGACTCATCAAAATCAAATAATCCCCGTTGTTCACATTTATCAGAGGCATGATCTCACATGGGAAACCCAGTACGAGTTCGGTTCCAGGGAACCGTTCCAAGGTGCATAAGGACTCTCGCCAATCGGCTATCACAACACGAAATCCTGCGGATTGGGCGAGTCTGGCAACAGGAATAACATCATTCCCGGCTCCGATGATAATCAGACGAGGTTTAGGCGTGTACAGTGAAGTGAGTTGCTGTGGAAGATCCCAGGGATTGGTTGAAACCGTATCGTTTGTCGATATTTCAGCATCAGAATCAGAGATTTGTTGTGAATCATTGGATAAATGGGAAGAGTGAGATCCATTTGACGTAACTGGTGCCACTTCAGGCACAAGCGTAAGGCGAGGTATATCGGGAAAATGTTGTGTTGATGCCGTATATTCATGTTTGATATTCCCACTGCTGTGTTGTACATCAACCTGTAATGGTGATCGATTATAATTTGCCAGACGATCAGGAGGGACGAGTGCAGGGCGCAAGACTGGCTGGTGACGCTTTTCCGTAGGCTCAATCCGTTTCCAGTCATATTCAACCCTCGTATGATCATCTTGGAACGTTCGGATTAATGCTGTTGCAGCGCCGGATTGAAAACACTCATGCATCTTCTGTAACGTATATCGGAGTTCACCATACACAGGTTCAAGCAGCACAACAACAAGTCCGCCGCAGCCAATCGTCTCCCCCCAGGACAGATCATCCTCGGGACGCATGTCGTACTCCGCAAATTCCATCTGCTTCGTATCCAGCACATGGCTCACCCGGGCCTGAAGATCACTCTCCAGGCATCCCGGACTGATACTGCCATACATTTCGCCATCCTCGGTCAACAGCATAGAGACTCCCTGCTTACGGTAAGCATGACCCTCTACCTTGATTGCTGTTGCGAGCACGCAGCGCGTATCACGGGCTGGGATTGCACACAGATCATGCATTTCCATCGTCGTCTCCATCCTTTCTGGCATTGCATAAGGTTGCTTCAATCAGATGCGCTTCATCAATCTCGCAATGCTTTTATCTGACTCACGCAGCACAATGCCACGATCGATCGTTTGAATCTTGCGATTCTTGAGTACAATGCTGCCATCGATAATAACGGTGTCCACACAGCTACGTGTTGCCGAATAGACCACGCGGGAATAGACATCTGTCTCATAGGAAGGGTACGTGTGGAAATCATCGAGATCCAGCAGCAGCATATCTGCCTTTTTGCCCACTTCAAGACTGCCAATTTCCTTGGACAAGCCAAGCACCTCTGCACCACCCATGGTAGCCATGCGTAATACGGTCCGGGCATCCATCACGGTTGGGCCATGAGGAATCTTCTGCATCAGCGCTGTGAGGCGCATCTCCTGAAACATATCCAGATTGTTGTTGCACGCCGCTCCATCAGCACCGATGCCAACCGCGATCTGACGATTCAGCAGATCCGGAATATCCGCCACCCCGGAAGAAAGCTTCATATTCGATCCAGGACAGTGAGTGACTTTGACTCCGCGCTTGCGGATGATCTCTTTCTCTTCCTCACTTAGCCATACACAGTGGGCAAGCACCAATCTTGGGGTCGCCAGACCAATATGATCGAGGTATACGATGTTACGCATCCCGCGTTCGTGTTCGACCAGTTCGATCTCTCCGCGATTCTCGGAGGCATGGGTGTGGACTTTGACATGATATTTATTGGACAGATCGCGCACCTCTACCAGCAATTCTTCGGTACATGATACAACGAAGCGAGGACAGAAAGCATATTGAATGCGACCTCCGCCAAACCCGTTCCATTTCTCCAGCAGATCCACACTCTGTTGCAGCGAAGTTGCCGTATTCTCACGCAAAGGTTCCGGAACCTCGTCTCCATGATCCATCATCACCTTGCCGGAGATGACCCGGATGCCGCTCTGTGCCATCGCCTGAAACGCCGAGTCTGTGTGATGTACCGTCTCCATATCCAGAATAGTCGTAGTTCCGCTGGAGATTAATTCGCCGAGTCCAAGCATTGCTGAATAATACACAGACTCCTCATCATGCGCTGCTTCCAGCGGCCAGATCCGTTGACGAAGCCAATCCATCAGTTCCAGATCGTCCGCACGTCCACGGAACAAGGTCTGACACAGATGAATATGCGTCTGGATGAAGCCAGGCAATAGCACTTTGCCGCGAGCATCAATGACCTGATCAGCCTGAACGTCAATGTGAGCTGCAATCTCCTTGATTTTATTATCCTCGATTAACAGATCTCCAATGAACACTTCCTCTTCTGCATTCATCGTCACAAGCTGTGCGCCTTTCAGCAGGATCGTTCCCATGCCAATCTCCCCTATCTATGTCTGTCTATATCGTTCAATTCATACATATTTACCACCCAATAGCCATACCATCGCCTCTGGGGTCTGCGGCGCCGCTAATCATGCCGTCCTCACGAATGACAATGCCTTGTGACTGTCCCATAATACCGTCCCACGGTGCTCTAGCCTCAACGTTATGTCCCCACTTGGCCAGGGTTGCACATACGTCATCGTGATATCGGTTCTCCACACGCATCGTATCACCTTCTTCGCCCCATGTACGTCCATACACCCAACGTGGCAGGCTGATCGCTTCCTGAATATTCAGCCCGTAATCAAGCACGCCGGTAAGCACCGATAATTGGGTCTGCGGCTGGCCTTCTCCTCCCTGTGTACCCACGAGCATATAGGGTTTGCCATCTCGTGTAACAAGGCCCGGCATGAGGGTGTGGAATGAGCGTTTGTTCGGTTCCAGTACGTTGGCATCTCTCGGATCTAAGGAGAAAAAAGATCCCCGGTTCTGCATGATCACCCCCGTATCCCCTGGGACATACGCTGCACCAAAGTCAAAATACAGGCTCTGAATGAAGGAAACGGCGTTGCCTTCGCTATCTACAACCGCTGCATACGCCGTGTCCTGACCTATCGTTTTGGACAAAAACGGCTGTGCCACAGGTGGAGCAGATTGAATCTCATTCCACAATTGGTCTCCATAATCCTTGGATAACAGATGTTCCAGCGGTATGTCCCTGAAATCAGGGTCCGTCAGATACTGGTCACGATCACGAAACGCCTTTTTCACCACTTCCGCCATCAGATGATAGAATTCCGGTGAGGTACGTGCAACCGAGGACAGATCGATATGCTCCAGCATATTTAACATCATTAACATGGAGAAACCCTGCGAGTTGGGCGGCATCTGATGAACTTCATACCCACGGTACCCCGTACTGACCGGCTTCACCCACTCCCCTCGATGACCTGCAAAGTCCGCTGGTGCAAGCATACCTCCATCCTCACGAATAGCCGAAGTCAGCCGATCCGCGAGTTCTCCTGTATAAAAAGCATCTCGCCCTTCCGTCTGAATCAGACGAATGGAGGCAGCAAGATCAGACTGGATCAATAACTCGCCTTCCTGCAAAAGTGTACCCAAAGGAGCAAATACCGCCCGCAGCGGTGTATGCCCCATAATGTAATCTTCATCCCTTTCCATCCACAGGCGGAGATTCCGGGATACAGGGCACCCTTTTTCCGCATACTGGGCGGCGGGTTCAAGCAATTGTCCCCACGTTAACTTTCCGTACCGGGACCAGACTTCCCACCAGGCATCGACCATTCCCGGAACCGTGATGGCACTAAGCACACCACGCTGAGGAATCGCACTCATGCCCATCGCTTTGAACGTTTCTGCATGAATGCCTGCGGCTGAACGGCCACTTCCGTTATACGCGGTAATCTCACCACTGGCTCCGTCATGAATCAGGAAGAAGGCATCCCCTCCAAGACCGGTCATATGCGGATATACCACACCCAGCGCTGCACTGACCGCAACAGCAGCATCATAAGCATTCCCGCCCTGCTGGAGGATGGAGCTTCCCACTGCACTCGCCAGATAATGAGGAGTGGTAACCATAACTTCTCTGGAGATTGGCATCTGGTTTAACATAAGGCTCCCTCCTTCCCTGCATACACATCCAATGCGGCCTGCACTGCTTCACCGGCAGGCAATACGTGTCGATGACGTAATAGAACAGCTTCCAGCGCTCCGAGCACATGAAGTACGTTCTTGCGCTGGCAGCTGAATCCCATTGTACCGATTCGCCAGATTTGTCCTTTTAATGGCCCGAACGAACTGGCAATCTCAATACTGAAGTCGTTCAGCAACATGCTGCGCACCGACTCACCATCAATCCCCTCCGGAATCGTGATACAAGTGACTACCGGAAGTTTACTCGACATATCCCCGTACAGTTGCAGTCCCATTCCTTGAATTCCAGCGACCAATGCACGTTCATTCACCAGATGTCTTTGGAACCTGGCCTCCAATCCTTCTTGCAGCAAAATGCGCAAACCTTCGTGAAGACCGTAGAGCATGGAAGTAGCTTCTGTATGGTGGTTCAGCCGGGCCGAACTCCAGTAATCCTGCAATTGACTCAGGTCAAAATAATTGCTGGCGATGGTGCGGCCTTCTGCCCGTGCACTGGTTGCGTCACGGAGTCCGCGTTCAACGGTTTTGCGGCTCATCAGTTTCTGTTCCACACGACTGTTGTACGTGAGAGGTGCCATCCCTGAAGGAACGGACAGGCATTTCTGCGTTCCACCCATCACCGCATCCAGATGCCAGGCATCCGTTTCCACCGGAGTTCCGCCAATCGTTGCTACAGCATCCACGACGAGTAAGATATCAAGGTCGCGACAAGCTTTGCCAATCTCGGCAAGGGGCTGCATCTGACCGGTGGAAGTTTCACCGTGAACCATAGCAACCAGGCTTGGTTTATGGGTATGAATCGCCTTGATCACCTCTTCAGGATCAAATACCGTTCCCCATTCCGTTTCAAAAAAGACAACCTCCGCACCACAGCGTTCCGAGATTTCAACCAGCAGATGTCCGAATCGTCCGTAGATCGGAACGAGAACTTTGTCACCAGGCTGGATCAGACTGACCAACACCGCTTCAATACCTGAACGGGATGTACCATCGACAGGATAACACCACTCGTTATCTGTCATATATAACTCACGCAGCATCGCCATCGTTTCATTCATCAAGGATGTGAACTCCGGGTCGAACTGCCCCAGGATCGGAAAGGATAGTGCTCTGAGTACACGTGGATCAACTTCAACCGGTCCCGGGGTCATAATGGTCCGCAAGGACGGAGATAACTCTTTATAGGTGGACATCTTCATTCAACTCCCGTAACCGTATTTATAGAGTAGCCGGACCAGAACCCGAAAACCGTGCATCAGGTCTGCCTCAGCTGTATATTCAAGTGGATTATGACTGATACCATCCTGACTCGGCACAAAAATCATGGCTGTCGGACAAGCCGGCTGAAAAATCTGCGAATCATGTCCCGCGCCGCTTGGCATTAGCCAATAGGACAATTGCTCCTGCTCACAGGTATCCTGAATGTCTGAGATCATCTTTGCATTCATAGGAATGGGCGTCACCGACAGATGTTCTTCCCAGTCCAGTCCGAGCTGTTGCTCGGCTGCGATCCGACTAAAAGCTTGAAGCATATCCTGCCAACAGCGATCAATACTTTCCTGCCGGATATGGCGGATATCCAGTGAAAACACCGCTCGCGCAGCAACCACATTTCCAACACCCGGATCGGCTGTGATTCGCCCAACCGTGGCTACAAGCGGTTCTCCTGCTTCCAATGCGATATCCCTCACTGCAGTAATCATCTCAGCGGCTCCGGCTAATGCATCCTTGCGCCAGGACATCGGTGTCGTTCCCGCATGATTCGCTTCTCCGCTTACCGTAATACTGAACCGCTTCTGACCTACAATGTCGGATACAACGCCAATCGAATGTCCGAGACGTTCCAGAACCTGACCTTGCTCAATATGAAGCTCAATAAAGGCACCATAATTTTTCGCAGTCGGTCTATACGCACTATCGGGCCCAAAACCCGCATCGCGGATCGCTTGTGCAAAGGTAACACCGTCTTGATCCTTCAAATGCTCCACATCTTCCAGAGACGTTGTTCCTGTTATACTGCGTGAACCCCAATATGCAAAAGGGAATCGACTTCCCTCTTCCTCACATAGGGATACCACTTGAAGTGTGCGCTTCGGTGCTCCAAAATGCTTCTGCAAATACTCCAAAGCAAGGACACCGGCAACGACACCGTAAGCACCATCATACTTGCCTCCATACACCACGGTATCGATATGTGATCCGGTCACGATCGGTAATTCTTCAGCACCAGTCGCTGATCCCTTACCCTCGCCCTTGAGTGTGCCATACAAATTACCGGACTGGTCGAACTCGGGAGACAGCCCTTTTTCCTGCATTTTGGCAGCAAGGGCACCTTGTGCTTCACACCAAGCCGAGTCATACAACAGTCGTGTTACGCCGCCCTGTGTATCTGCACCATATGTCGACAGCCAGTCAAGCATGGCTTGCAGCTCCACCTGTTCCACATTTGGCAAAGAAAGAGGTGCATTATTAGTACCGGATGACCGGTATACTCCCGACTCCGTCATGGCGCTTCCTCCGTTCCCGCTTTGATGCGATTAGAAGAGTACGCCGCAATGTGTTGCCCGATAGGCACAGGAGATAACCCGGATTCCGAGTTGTAGACGCGCTGCCCACGGCAAAATACGTTTGCGATCTGACACTTAAATGTACGTCCCACATAAGGACTCTGTTGATGCGTATAGAGCAGATCCTCCGTGTTCAGTTTTGTGCTCTTCTCCCAGTCAATCAGCACCAGATCTGCATCCTTGCCAATTGCAATCTCCCCTTTGCTCTCCAGACCAAGCCTTCTGGCAGGTTGCAGGGAGAGCACTCTACCTAGCAACGGAAGGTCGATATTACGCTGAAGATGTCCATTCTCCAGCATGATTAGCAGTGTGCTCTGTGCCCCCGATATGCCTCCCCAGATTTCAAAGAAGTTATCCGATTGTTTCATGGATGGCGGACATGGAGAATGGTCTGAGGCAATAACATCAATCAACCCTGAAGCCAGTGCATCCCATAACTGCTCCTGTTCGGCAGAACTGCGAAGCGGTGGAGCACATTTCGCTACAGCACCCAAACGGACGACATCCTGATCGGTCAGTGTCAGATAATGAGGGCATGTCTCCGAAGTAACATCCTGTCCACGCCGTTTGGCCGCTGCAATCAGATCCAGCGCTTCGCGGGTGCTAATATGCACAAAATGCAGCGCACACCCGGTCTGTTCACCATATTTCAGCGCTCGGGCAACCGCGACGACTTCAGCTTCCGCAGGTCGGGACCGGATATAATCCATCGGTTCAGTCTTTCCCTCAGCGATGCTTCTCGCACCGAGTTCGGCAACGATGCCTTCGTCCTCTGCATGAAGTGCCAGCACACGGTTTAATGTTGCAAGTTCATTCATCCCATCCAGCAGTGTATGGTCATCAGCTCTGGCAAAGATGTCTTCCCCTTCACCTCCCGGCTCGGACATAAATGCCTTGAATCCGGCAGCACCCAGCCGTGACAGTGGAGCAAGTTGCTCACGGTTTCCGGGAACCAAGCCTCCCCAGAAAGCATAATCCACATACGATTGTTCTGCCGCTGCTTTCATTTTCATTTCCCATGCTTCCGGTCTCGTGGTTGGCGGTACGCCGTTAAGTGGCATATCAACATAGGTCGTGATTCCCCCTGCGGCAAGGGCTGCCGAACCTGATCGGAATCCCTCCCAACTGGCGAGTCCGGGTTCATTGAAGTGTACATGAATGTCCACGACACCCGGCATCACTGTAATCCCCTCAGCTTCTATGATGCAAGTCGCTTCACCAGCAGTCAGCCGCTTGGACAATTCCGTTATTTTCTCACCAGTAATGCCAATATCCAGTTGTTCTACCCGATCTCTCAGCACCACCCGGGCCCCCCGGATGATGGTATCAAATGTTGTCATATGGATGACCCTCCCCTTGAATCAGAACCGGATGTGTGCATATTCAGCTTCCCCGGTATGTACTGTAACCTCCTGGAGCAATTAATAATGGAATATGGTAATGGCTTGAGGCTTCAGATACGGCAAAACGAATCGGAACAATCGTCCATAATGCCTGCCCCAGCTCCTCGAGCGAACGTTGTGCGTAATAACTCTCGACATGGAATTGAAGCTCATATATCGCTGGCTCCAACTTGCCTTCATCCAGCAGCGGTGCATCCAACCGTCCATCCGCATTGGTCACCGACTCAGCCACTTTGATCTTGCTTTCCTGTTCTCCATCTCTCTTCAAGGTGTACAGTTCGATCCGAACACCCGCAGCAGGGACACCTTTGGATGTATCCAGCACATGTGTTGTAATTCGTCCACCAGATATCGACATCAGACGTCACCTTCTTTCCCGGAGTCACGGTCATCTGTTCCCAGATCATCCCTTGTCAGTGAGAAACCCTGGAATCCATATGGTGGTCTCGGCTCGGTAAATACTTTGCCTTCTCCCTCTTTCACTTCCTCCAGCACTGTCTCCCACGTCCGATTATTGGATTCAAATGATACCTCACTCAGTTGCTCAAATCGGCTTAACAACCTTCGTCCAATCTGGTAGATCAGATGTTGAATGGAAGCGGATCGACACTCATGAAATACCGCAGCAGCCAAGTCTCTAACCTGTTCCGCCGCCACATACCGTCCACGCTGATCATCCATGCCATCTCTCGGATCTTCGTAACGCCAATTGATGTTCAGGAAAATAAATAACGGTCGATCCCATGTCTCTGGAAGAGTGGTATATTCATCCTGCATAAATCCGGCAAATTCACTGCCTTTGACCTTGATCAGTCTCAGATCGGCTACACCACTGAAATGGTTGCTTAGTTCAATCAAGTCTCCTGTTCGTTCCGCTTCCACGGCAGCTGTCGCACGATCATTCTGCGAATAACGAAATACGAGCGCACTCGGTCGGTAACTTCCTTCCAATCCAATCGGTATATCTTCAAAAGGAATCTGGTCCGCTGTCATCTGAACCTTGCTCATCTGCGGATATGTCTCCAAGAAACGCCGACTTACCAGTGCCAGAAATCCTTCCACCGTTGCCCCTGTGTAATCCGCTGCATGTTTGAGAATAAAATTTTTCATCGAATCGGTTGCCACCACCAGCGAATTATCCCCTTCTGCAAAAGAAGGCAAGAATTCATCACCCTGTACAGCAACCTTTATGTTTAATCCAAACAGAATATTGCTGCGTCCCATAAAAGGAGATTCCGGAATGGACTGAATACCCGTCAACGGTTTGGCGTAGGAACGGTACATCCACACATCCCCTTTGCCGTAATACATGGTCCGCCGCTGCACTGCGGCTGGCTTGCTCACGAACTCATGTTCATGACCGATCTGTGCCAGCCACTGCTCCAAGCGAATGCCCGCAATTTTGAATACTTCCTTCAATGCAGTCTCAAATTCTTCTTCCCTGCCTCGGCGATGACGTTGCCTCATGGATTCGAGGATGGAGCTTGCGGTATGGCCTTTTACAGCCAATATGAAAGGAAAGCCGAATTGGCTTGTATATGCTTTGTTTAATTGTTGAAGTTCGTTGTATTGCTCTTGTGAGAGTGAATCAAGTCCTGCACCAGCTTGTTCCTGAACGGAATTGCTGCTCATGCTGATTCGCGCTCCAAGATCCGGGTGATTTCGAAGCAACTGCAACTTCACCTGGTCATCCGATGTCTGAACCACGTTCTTCATCACGTTCATCATCTGTTCAAATGAATCAAAAGGTCGTAAAAGCCCGGAACGTTCAGCCACCCATGGTGATTCCTCAAATAAGCCGCCAAACGTATGCACGAACTGCGTGATAGACCAGTTGTTAACAAGTTTAATTAAGTCGCTCATGTTAGAACCTCCGGTCTGTTATGGATTATTGTTCTTCATTTTAAGTGTCGTTCAATGTCGCGACAACAATATTTACGCAATTTTGTAATATAACATAACATCATAGTTACGATTTGTTTGCTGTGCACGGCAAGATTAGCTTTCCTTGCCCTTGAACATGAAAAAACCGCACTCCATCAAGGGAATGCGGTTCTTGGGTGTATGACACGGTAGCATTGTCACGATGCACAACGTGCGGTCTAGAGTTGCACATTGTGCGGTCTTGCAGCTGTTTTGTCCCGCACAAACTTACGGAAGGTGAATACCAGCTTTAATTTGAGCAGATCATTTGTTTTCTTAAAGTCCATTTGCAGCAAGCTGCCAACTTTCTCCATACGATAAGTGACCGTGTTGCGGTGCACAAACAACTGCTTGGCAGCTTCATTGATCAGTCCATCATTCTCAATAAAGGACTCCAATGTATTCATTAATACCTGATTGGGATCACCGTCTCTGGCAAGTAACGGTTCAAGTACTTTATTGCAGTAGTTCTCCATGATGTTATCCGGTACATGTTGGAACACATAGGCAAATTCGAGCATTTCAAATTGCAACGCACGGTCTTTCATGCCGAATCGACGAGCCAGTTGTCGGGTATCCAGACATTCCTGATACGCTTCACGGAGCGATTTGGGTTCGTGTTTCATTTTGCTGATCCAGAAACGTGGAGCCGGTGCCCCTTTTGCTTCTTGTGCTGCCAGCACATCACCGAACCGGTTGAGCAGAAAACCTGACAGTTCCTCTCCATAGTCTCTCCCTGTTGGACAGGTATAGATGGACAGAATGCCATCTTCGATCTGAAAATGCTGTGAGGCCGTGAATTGCATCAGCGGATTGTATTGTAATTCACGATGAATCTGTTTAAGCAACTTTCCCTCGGCGAACAGAGTCGGCTCAAGCGTAATCAGTACGCACTGATACGTTCCCTGGAACAGATGTACACCTTTGTTTTCACTCAAGGTAGTCAATTCCTGAATGGTCATTTTGTTATCCAGATACTGTGAAAGAAGCGTACGCATCTCATCTTGCACAGTTGGATTAATATGCTCGCGATAAGTCATATCCATATAAAATGCCAGTACATCAGCAGCCTGCTGGAACAACTCTTCCTCCGCTCGAAGGGATAAAGCTGAATCGGTAAACACCAGCAACGATCCGTATTCTTCATCATTTTGCTTGATCGGTACGCGATGACAACTTCCCTGATTCCATTTCACTCGGTGCATGACGGATTTCCATGGCCAGCCTTGGGTTACAGCATCCCCTGCAATACCTTCACTACCGTAAAGCACATGCCCACGTGAACCAATGACTCCAAGCGGATAGTTGAGCACCGTAGCAAGTTCGGCAAACACATTCCGGTGGGGCTGCTGTTGCAGTGCAAACTGCATTAATTTCTTCTGCTTCTGCACAACCTCGTGCAGCAATCGGTTACTGCGTTCATGTTCAGCCTTGAACAAGGCGTTCATTTGGTCCGAGAAGGTGAATTGAAAAGGGAGCTCAAGCAATGGCAAACGAAGCCGATCAGCTTCTTCAACAATGCCTTGGGGAATGGACTGCCAGAAACGTCCCAGCTTGATGCCAAGTCCTGCACAGCCACGTTCGTTCAAACGCCGCATCAAACGTAGTGCATCCGTCTCACTGTCTTTCATAATAAAAGCGGTGGTGAACAACATTTCTCCGGATTTGATCCAATCCGCGATATCAGGAGCGTCCATGACGTTAACGGATTTCATCATCCGTGATGTCCCTTCTCCACCCGCAACCAGTTTGGCCTCTGACAACGGGTATACCTGTAAAGCCTCTTTAACCGTAAGCTGCATGGACACTACCTCCCATATATATAACACAATATTATGCCATTCTCGTTTAAACATAATAAATTCTGGATTACATTCCTAATTAAATCTATATCCATCCATTTAATCTTGTTTGTTGTTAAGTATTATAACATCATTTTTCTCAATAAAGCTTACATGGCAAAAAAATAAAACCTATGACCTAATTACAGCGCACTTTCCTGTAATCGGCATAGGTTTTATTAAAATTACTATGATCCACATAAGTTGAACTAATTGATTTACACGATAACGGAGAGGACAGAAAAAACCTGAAAAAGCGAAGCGTTCGCCTTTATCCCCGGATTTTTCCCTTTAGAAAAGGGAATCGAAAAAATCTGGGGATAACAGCGATTGGAAGGTTGTTCTGTCATCGTAGTGTCAGTGTAAATCATGTTTAGTTCAACTATGATCAGATCTCCAATGTTTCGTGATTCATCCATAATTTCATACGAGATAATACATCTTTGATATTCAGTGGTTTACTGAGATAGTCGGAAGCGCCTGCTGCAATACATTTCTCCCGATCCTCTTTCATGGCCTTGGCTGTCAGCGCAATAATCGGAAGCTGAGTCATGCCAAGCCGTTCACGGATCTGGCGAGTCGTCTCATAACCGTCTAGTTCCGGCATCATAATATCCATCATGATGATATCCGGTTTGACTCCTCCACGCTCCAGCAATTCCAGACATTCGTACCCATTCTGAGCGGAAATGACATTCATACCGTATTGCTCGAGAGCGTTAGCCAGCGCATATACATTTCGAATATCATCATCAACGACAAGCACTTGACGACCACTGAGCAAAGATTCTTCCAGAGGTGTCAACAAAACATCCGATTGTTCGGAAGTCATTGAAGGAAGCTTATTGATCTCAGGTGTAGTGCTAGCCACCTCATTCAGGAACAACCGCGAAACATTCATAGTCTCAGGCTCATCTCTTCGCAGTGGCAGGAACAGCGTGAACACACTGCCATGTCCTTCACGACTTGTTGCCGAGATTGAACCACCCAGCAAAGTCGCAAGCGATTGTGAGATGGATAGACCAAGTCCTGTTCCGCCATATTTTCGTGCCGTAGCCCCATCCGCCTGTTTGAATGCATCAAAGATCTGCAGAAGTTTGTTTTCGGCAATGCCAATTCCCGTATCACTGACGGAGAAAGCAATCACGTCGGTCTCTTGGTCTTTCACTTCAGGATGTGCCAGACTCATTCTGGAGATGGTTAAGGCAACTTCACCCTCACTGGTGAACTTGAATGCGTTCGAGAGCAGATTCCGGAGAATCTGATGCATTCTCATCTCGTCAGTCACGATGGTTTCCGGTAAAGGACTTTGGAGCTGAATTCGGAAATCTATTTTTTTCTGCTCTGCTGTTTTCAGGAAATACTGATTCATAACTTCAGGCAGACTGCTTAGGTAGACATCATCAAAATCCACTTCCATCTGCCCGGCCTCTACCTTGGATAGATCAAGAATATCATTGATCAGATTCAGCAAGTCCTTGCCTGACTTGTGAATGACCGAAGCATAGTTCTGTTCTTCACTATTTAAGTGTTTGTTTTTGTTTTCAGACAATATTTCGGATAAAATCAACATGCTGTTAAGCGGTGTCCGCAGTTCATGGGACATGTTCGCCAAGAATTCGGATTTGTACCCCGAGCTTGTTCGTAACTGATCTGCCACAACTGCTAGTTCATTGGCTGATGTCTCAGCAGCGCTCTTCTGTATTTCCAGGCGTTCATTAAGCATATGAAGCTCTTCGGTCTGCATTTGCAGTTCCTCCGTCTGAGACAGCATTTCTTCGGTCTGAGACTGAAGTTTCTCTGACTGTGCCTGTAATTCTTCATTCAGAACTTGGGACTCATCATATAATTGCTGTAATTCCATACGAGTGACGGTCGAGTGCAGTGAAACTCCAAAAATGTCCGTCAGTTCTTGCATCAGCTTCATATCATTCTCTTGCAACGGTTTCATTGAAGCAAGCTCGATTACTGCAATCGTTCTGCCCTCGAACAGGACCGGTACAACGGTAAGTGATGTGGCAGATGTATACCCGAGACCCGAAGAGATTCGGATATAGTTCTGAGGCAAATCATTCATGCGCAAGACTCGCTTCTCCACAGCACTTTGACCGACAAGCCCCTCACCCGGGGCAAGCGACACTTTACCGAGCGAACGTTCTTTCTCTCCATCCGCAGCATACGCAGCTACCCGCAGCAGTCGATTGTCTTTCCAGTAATACAAGACGCTATAGGGAACTTCAAACAACATGGCAAGCTCGCTCAGGAACAAGCGGGACAGTCCCTCCAGATTGGTTGGGTTCTGTAAAAGTGTGGCAATGCCTGTGATCTGGTCCTTGACCCGATTCTGTTCCTGTACTTCATCCAGTAATTTGTTGGTTTCGTGGCCAAGGTCCCCCACTTCATCATGTGTCCGCACCTGAATTCGCTGCTTCAGGTTCCCACCTTTGGAGATATCACTGATGGTCTGCATAACATCTCGCAACGTTTTGACGATATTTCCTGATATCACCAGAGCGGCTGCAATCGATAACGCTGCAATAATCCCCCACAGCGTGTACATTATCGTCAGCAGTGTGGAACTGCGTCTGGCAAGTTCAGTAACCCTCGCCTCGGTCAGAGCGATCTCTGTGTTACGGAAGGTTGTAAGTTGAGAGCGCAGGAGATCAATTTCAGTTTTACCCGGATCAGATTGAAAGAATGCAACCACTTTTGCTTGATCCCCTTGCTTTTTCAAGTCCACTGACGGCTCCCCAGCAATCTCAATCCAGCGCGTAATATGAGCTTTGATGCTTTGCAGACTCTGCTGTTGTGAAGGATTGTCGCTAATGAGCGCATTCAACTGATCGTAGTTGGAACTCCACTGGGATATACCTTGGGAATAAGGCTCCAAGTAACTCTCATTGCCTGTAATCATGAATCCACGCTGTCCTGTCTCCATGTTCAAGACATTTTTTTCAATCGCGTTGGTCAGATTATGTACTTCCAGATCATGATGGGAGATAAAATCATTTTCCTTCTGTAACACATTAATTTGGGCCGTAAGCACTAACAGAACAGCACCAAACAAAAGTACAACCACAAGATAGCCCAATAAAATTTTGGAGCGTATCGTAAATCTTCTCGTTTTTGACAACGCGGAAACCTCCAAATATATACGAATCCTATTCCATTAAATTAAAACGTTGCATATGTAGTTTATATGCATACGTATAGTCTGACAAGCTTTAAGTTCATCGGAATCCATAAGAAAAACGACCTGCTTATGCAGGTCGTCCTCTTCATTGATCTATATTCCTCATTTTGGCTGATTTTAGGCCTTTGGTGCGATCATTTTGGCTGGATCGACATATTGATCAAACTGCTCTTCGGTAAGCAGACCCGTCTGTAACGTCGCCTGTTTCAAAGACAAGCCTTCTTTATGCGCAAGCTTCGCAATCTTGGCTGCATTCTCATAACCAATATGCGGATTGAGCGCGGTAACCAACATTAGCGAATTGTTCAGATTATGTTCAATCTGATCCAGGTTAGGCTCGATGCCTACGGCACACTTGTCATTAAACGCAATAATAGAGTCCGCCAAGAGTTGCACAGATTGCAAGAAGTTATAGATGATAACCGGTTTGAATACATTCAGTTCAAAATTACCCTGACTTGCCGCGAAACCAATCGCTGCATCATTCCCCATGACCTGCGTAACCACCATCGTAATGGCCTCGCTCTGAGTTGGATTGACTTTACCCGGCATAATGGAGCTGCCTGGCTCATTTTCCGGAATACGAATCTCGCCCAATCCACTGCGAGGGCCACTGGCCAACCAGCGGACGTCATTGGCGATTTTCATCAAATCTGCTGCAAGCGCTTTAACCGCACCGTGCGCATACACGACTTCATCGTGACTTGTAAGTGCGTGGAATTTGTTTGGTGCAGATACAAAATCTTTCCCGGTATGTTTGCCAATCTCCTTGGCAGTGAAGTCCCCAAAATCCGGATGCGCATTAATACCCGTTCCAACAGCTGTACCGCCGATTGCAAGTTCCTTCAGGTACTGTACACTTTCACGGATCATACGCTCACTCTTGCCCAGCATGGCTTCCCAACCACTGATCTCCTGGCCAAGTGTGATTGGTGTTGCATCCTGAAGGTGGGTACGTCCAATTTTGATAATATCCTTGAATGCTTCTGACTTGTCTGCAAAAGTGGCTTTTAAGACCGCAATGGCCGGCAAAAGTTGATCCTCAACAGCCAGAACCCCTGCAACATGCAGAGCCGTTGGGAATGTATCGTTGGAGCTCTGGGACATATTCACGTCATCATTGGGATGCAGACGCTCTTCCTTTCCCTTTTGCTCCAGCAGTTGGTTCCCCAGATTGGCAATGACTTCATTCACGTTCATATTGGATTGCGTTCCGCTTCCTGTCTGCCACACAACCAGTGGAAAATGGTCATCAATTCGGCCTGCAATAATCTCGTCTGCTGCATAAGCGATGGCATCCGACTTAGCCGCAGATAATTTACCTAATTTATGGTTACTGGCCGCAGCACTTTTTTTCAAAATGGCTAGGGCACGGATCACTTCCATCGGCATATGTTCACTGCCAATCGGGAAGTTCTCCTTGCTTCGCTGCGTCTGAGCTCCCCACAGCCTGTCGGCTGGTACTTTCATTTCGCCTAACGTATCTCTTTCAATGCGGTATTCCACTTGCTTGTCCTCCTCCAAAAAGATGGTTTGGGTCTCTACAAAGCTTGTGTATCTCGTCATATTATACATGATTTACGAGCAGGTTTTCACCTTTTCGACAAAATTGTAAGCGTAGCGCAAAACGAGCGTGAATTATTGTTGTGACGCAATTGGATACAATCGGCTGCTCTGTTCGAATAGTTCTCCTGGTTCCAGACCGACCAATCCGATTTCTTCTGCCGGGATGCCTTCAACATTAGGAGCGTTCACCAGGTTCATCTGTGGTTCAGGACAGAAGAATTCGCCACCCATGTTATTGTTCCAGATCATCCAGTGCTTGTACGATGTACCCACGTCATATACCAGTTTGTCTCCGGTACGGTGGTCCGTAAGCTCCATATAGTTACGTCCATTCTGCGGTTCCGCAGTGTAGTGATTATCCATGGCAGCAAAGAACGGACTAACTCCGTCTTTCTTCAGTTGTTCTTCCTCAGGTGTAAGCGGTTGAAATTGTCCTGTTGGCAGAGAACGTTCATTCAATTCACGTCGTTGTCCAATCGTAACTTTGGCCGTGTAATCCGAGGCTTGACTCTCAGGTGCAAAAGGTACAGCAATTGCTGTGTGGAATGCAAACAGATTAGGCATGTATTCCTTCCCGTTGTTACGAACGATCAATTGTTGCTGAAGTCCTTGGCTACTCAATGAATAACGAAGCGTCACCGTGAATGTAAATGGCAGGTACTGATAAAATGTATGTCCTTCTTTCACGTCCTGGCTAAGCAAGACATAGCTCTCTAGCTGGTCAGAACCATATCCCTCGACCTTCCACTCGGCATCATGCAAAAATCCATGCAAATGATTACCCGTAGCCGGTTCGTTCACAGGCAACTGATAAACTTTACCATTCCAGGGGAAACGTCCATCCTCATAACGGTTTGGTGGAGAAAGAATCGGAATTCCATAGACCGCTGGTGCAGCCATAAATTCATCCATCTGATCCTGATTCGGCTCTCTCAAATAACGGAAACCCTTTTCTGTATCACGGAAAGCAACAAGGTTGGCACCCACGCTTGGAATAACTGCCGCTTCAAACTGATTAAAACGAAGCCAAATGGCCGGTATCCCTCCAAATTGTTCTTCAAATGCTGCATTTTGCTGTGTCATCGTTATATGTACCTCCTGCATACTAAGGTTATATTATACGGCTCGACTATATCATGCCCGAGCACAAAATACCAATCTATGATAGAGAACAAATTCATGATTGAAAGACAAAAAAGACAGCTGCAATCCGCTGCGGCTGTCTCTGCTCGCGTTCATATGTTGGTTCAATTAATCCACATATTTGCCGTGATCCGGCACAGTGCTCTCTTCAAAGTCCATATCAAGCCGCTTCAGGGATTCACTCAGCATATCTCCGCTCAAGGCATGCCCATGTCCGGTAATCGCAAGTTTCGGCTCCAGATGCCTTAAATGCTGAACGGATCGATGAGCAGCCTGCCAATCGGTTGTGAAATAGGTAGGCGGTCCATGCAACTGTTTGTCCTGAAGCAACACACTCCACAGCGATTCCTGCTTCACTGTAATGATCGCGTCTCCCGCAATTAACAAACGATCTGCTTCCCGAAACAGCGACACATGCCCAGGAGTATGGCCTGGCGTGTGCACCCATTCCCATCCTGATACACCTGGAACGGAATGATCTTTGGGTAAACTGAATATCCGATCATCCAGATTGATTGCCTCATTAGGATAGGCGAATGACAACCTGGACATTAAACCTCCACCTACAGAAGGGTCCGCTGGCGGGTAATCTTTCAATCCCGTTAAATACGGGATTTCAAGCGGATGAGCATACACTGGCACACCCCAGAATTGTTCCAGCTCAATAACGGTTCCTACATGGTCGAAGTGACCATGTGTCAAAATGATCGCAGACGGCGGACCTTGAAATCGTTCTGATGCAACCTGAACAATATGATCTGTGAACCTCGCCATTCCGGTGTCCACGAGGACCCAGTTCCTGCTTCCTGGCTCTCCGATGAACACGACATTAACAAATAGTGTACGTAGACTGAGAATATCGGGCGCGACTTCTTCAAGTCCCGTCAACCCTTCTGTAATCAGATTGTCAGATGCCATTCACGGTTACCTCCCATTTGGCGGATTGTCTCTCTGGTTCCATTCATCTCGTAGACTTCCCTTTTCTGGATCATCTATTCAACATTTCCAATAAAATAGACGGTATACACCCTGTTTCGGGCATACACCGTCTAGTATAGTCATCGACACGACACAATAGAACAAGAACATCTCGGCCAGTTAAGCCGGAAATGCCTCCAAAGCAGCATCGAGCAATTGATTGTACAGATCGTCATCATTCTCAAGCAGTTCGTCCATACGAAGCAACTCTTCTTCATCACCGGATTGCTCCGTGAAATGCAAGCTATAGTCCCAGTCTTTTCCGTTTTTGCTCATGAAGGTAATCTCATATACTGACTTTTCGCCTTCTGTGCGGTAAACGGTATTTCCTACGTATCCTTTTTCACCTTCACGGCGCATTTCAGCACTTATAATTTCAATATTCACAATCATTCTCTCCTTTAATCTTTCATCTACAGCCGGTCTCCAACATTTCTGGTAAACCTAGTTTGGTAATTATTATTGGTTAATTGTACAATATATAACGTAGCAACGTATACCTTATTCAATGAAGGAACCATTCTGAGTCCTTACATAGTTGTAATGAGGACTATAATACGTGTTTGAACAACATCTATATTAGCCAACAAGCTACGATATTATTATCACATTGGAGGAAAAAATAGCATGAATACTTTTGAAACGAATCTGCAGCAATATGCTGAGCTGGCTGTACAAGTCGGTGTTAATATCCATCCTGGACAGACACTTGTGGTTAACGCGCCAATCTCGGCAGCACATTTTGTACGACTGATTGTCAAAGCTGCTTACGGCAAAGGTGCCAAATTAGTCAAAGTAAACTGGAGTGATGAAACCGTTACACGTCTTCATTACGATCTTGCACCTGATGAAGCCTTCTCCATTGAACCGAAATGGTTTGCAGCTGAAATGACTGAGCTCGTTGAAGAAGGTGCCGCTATTCTGCACGTCATCGCTGAAAATCCGGATCTGCTGAACGGCGTAGCTCAGGATCGCATCATTACTAGCCAAAAAGTGCGCGGCAAAGCACTCGAAAAATATCGTTCTTATCAGATGGCTGACAAATTCAGCTGGTCTATCGTGGCCGTTTCTTCGCCGGAATGGGCAGCCAAAGTGTTTCCGGATCTCCCGGAAGCACAACAAGTGGACCGCCTTTGGGATGTTATTTTCAAAACAGTGCGGATCGGTGAACAGGATGCTGTTGCCGAATGGAAAACCCATTTGCAAAATCTCGATTCACGCGCTGATCTGCTGAACAACAAGAAATACAAGAAACTTCACTATACAGCTCCAGGCACAGACCTGACGATTGAACTTCCCGAAGGCCATATCTGGGTATCCGGTGGAAGTGTGAATGAGCAAGGACATGTCTTTATTGCCAATATGCCTACCGAAGAAGTATTCACGGCTCCGCTGAAAACGGGTGTTAACGGCACAGTTCGCAGCACGAAACCACTGAGCTACGGCGGCAACCTGATTGACGGATTCTCCCTGACATTTGAGAACGGTCGAATTGTAGATTATACCGCTGAGCAAGGACTGGACGCTCTCAAAAACCTGATCGAAATGGATGAAGGTGCACACTATCTGGGTGAAGTAGCTCTTGTTCCACATCAGTCACCGATTTCGGATACAAATATTTTGTTCTACAATACGTTGTTTGATGAAAATGCCTCCAACCATTTGGCAATTGGTAATGCTTATGCCTTCTGTCTGGAAGGTGGTAAAACGATGTCCAAAGAAGAGTTGATTGAACGTGGTATGAACTCCAGTCTCACTCATGTAGATTTCATGATTGGATCTGGAGAAATGAACATCCACGGTGTAACCTCCGAAGGCACGGAAGAGCCGATCTTCCTGCAAGGAAACTGGGCATTTTAATTCCGTTTGATGTGATTAGGAGAGAGGAGATTACTCCTCTCTTTTCCTGCGTCAACAGGTCAAAAATTCAACAACTGGAGGAGGGAACGCATATGTTAAGTTTTGAACAAAAACTGGATCGTTACGCTGAACTTGCTGTAAGAGTAGGTGCTAACGTGCAGCCAGGACAAGTGTTTGTCATTAGTGCGATGATTGATACCGCTGAATTTGTGCGCTTGCTGGTGCGCAAAGGATACGAGGCTGGTGCCAAGCAGGTTATTGTAAAATACGGAGATGAAACCGTTAATCGCTTGCGGTTTGAGATGGCCCCTGAGGACTCCTTTCAAGAGCCGCCGAAATGGCATGCAGCGGAGCTTGAAGAACTGGCAGCCAATAATGCAGCCTTCCTGACCGTATTGTCATCCAGCCCTGACCTGATGAAAGGTATTGACCCTGAGCGGATCTCGACTCATCAGCGTACATTGGGTCAGGCGATGGCCAAGTACCGTCAGTATCAACAGGCGGATAAAATGAGCTGGACGGGTGTGGCTTGTCCTTCCCCCGATTGGGCAGCCAAAGTATTCCCGGATCTCCCGGCAACGGAGCAGGTTAACCAGCTGTGGGAAGCCATTTTTGCTGCGGTGAGAGCCGATCTGGAGGACCCTGTAGCAGCCTGGGAACAGCATATTGAACGACTGGAGACCAAGGCTGTTGCATTGAATAACAAAAAGTATCAAGCATTACATTTCCTCTCCCCGGGGACAGATCTTACAGTCGAGCTTCCAGAAGGACATATCTGGGCGCAGGCGGGTAGCGTAAATGAGCAAGGTATCCCTTTTGTTGCCAATATCCCAACTGAAGAAGTTTTCACCGCTCCAGCCAAGCATGGCGTTAATGGCAAGGTGTCCAGCACCAAACCACTCAGTTATGGCGGCAGTATCATTGATCGTTTTTCACTCACATTCGAGAACGGACGGATCATTGATTTTCATGCTGAAGAAGGTCAGGATACGCTGGAAAGACTCATTTCCATGGATGAAGGATCTCATTACCTCGGCGAAGTCGCCTTGGTTCCCTTCCATTCACCGATCTCTGAGAGTGGTATCCTGTATTACACTACATTGTATGATGAGAATGCGTCGTGCCATCTTGCGATTGGCAGTTCCTATGCATTTAATATCGAAGGTGGCAAAACGATGTCTCCTGAAGAGCTTGCAGCCCGTGGCATGAACAGCAGCATCACCCATGTGGACTTCATGATGGGCTCTCCTGAGACGGACATCTACGGTATTACGGCAAACGGTGAACGTGAAGCCATCTTCCTTAAGGGAGACTGGGCATTCTAACGAATAACGGTTGAGTTCTTCCCCGTAATATATTTTCACCAAACACTCATCAAGGCTTTCTTGCAACCATGGGTTCATGGTTGCAAGAAAGCCTTTTTATTAATTTTCAGCAAACTGTCCGGAGGCTGCACATGCTCTCTTCATCTGGTTTTTCTCGGACCAACCTCCCATTGTATCGTTTCCATATTATGTTGTAAAATGTAATGATACCAATGTTTGTGGATTGTTCACCAGAAAGGAGAACATCATGGCCAATCGGCTTCAGTTATTACTCGCCTCAGATTTCCATAATTTAGGCTCTGCACTTCAAGAAGAAGTGTATTATGAATATTATAATATGGTACATGGTCTTATCGTTTATATTATCAAGGAGCGTGCTGCAGCAGAAGATATCATTCAGGAAGCTTTTATCAAAATCATTAAAAATAAACCCATTTTCGAAGACGAGGTCAAACTGAAAGCTTGGCTCAAGGTCGTCACGCGGAATACAGCTATTAATTATCTGAGAAAAAATAAAAATAACCGTAACCAAGTGGATACGGATAGTGTTTTTATAGATATGGAGACGATGAATCAGACAGCTGCTTCCGTGGAAAGCATGGTAGAAACGCAGATGATGGAAGAGTCTATTGAATATTATCTCAGACAGCTCAAACCGGAATATCGTGTACTGGTGGAGTTACGGTGGAAAAAAGGTCTCTCCTACCGAGAGATGGCCGAACTGCTGGATACCTCCGAAGACATTGTGAAGCAACGTTTGTTCAGAGCCCGCGGCAGTATCAAGAAGAAATTACATAAGGAATGGGGTGGAAGCATTGAGCAAAGGCAAGTCCGATAAACATGTGGAGCCATTCAATTCAGAGCTGGAAGATGAATATTTCGACGCTGCGTTTGATCTGGCTTTTGATGAGGCTTTCCATCAGGCCGTCTCTGCCCCTTCCGCCTCCCATACCGAATCCATGCAGCAATCCTGGCAGAAGGTACAACGGGAAATTAACAGAATCGGTTTACGTAAAAAAAGAATACGTACTTTACGGCTGTCTGTCGTAGTCGCTGCATCCGTGACCATCGGGGCCGTTATTTTCAGCCTGCCATCCGGTACGCAAGCGGTATCCCCATTTGTGCAATCCATCAAGGATTGGGGCAATGGCATGAAATCCATTATCATCGAGGATCGCACGACCCATCTGGGGGCTGATCCGTCAACAGCCAAAACGCCTCCACCACCGGAAACCAGCTTAGACGACATTCTTAAAGCACAAGAAGAAGAAGCTCTTAATACACCTACGTATGAGTTATCGAGCCATCAGTTTCGTCCAGTACTTGTTACGGAAGAGATTGCACGCGACGGGTTCATGGGTGACTTTCTGTTATCCAAGGCCATTCCCGAGCGATTCAACAAGGTCAAATTTGAACTCGTACTCGATACTGAAAACCCTGTGAATCCAGACGATTATTATGAGTCCAACCAAATGAGAGTTCAATATACCAGTGAAGGCAAGAGCATAGAGGATGAGATTATCCAGTTTGATTATGTCTATGTCATGCCTGGGGAGAAAATTGAAGGGGCCATGCTTCGTGATATGAGCACCGTAAAGCTGGCTGACGGCACAGAAGCACTGATGTATATCGGCCCACCCTATAACTCCTTTCAGTGGATGATGGGTTCCAACAATATGAGTCTGTTTGGCACCCTTTCGGAAGAAGAAATGACTGCTATTGCCAACGATTTTCAAGAGCAGAAGTTTCCCGGCAGTACCCGTCGATAAGATCAGAATAATACGGTGCCAGAGACATGTTTGCTTGTTTCCGTGGTACTCCCATCATATGCTGTATGGATACTGGTAACGCGATAATAGTATCCTGGCATAACGGTCCAATCCGATGAGGCATTGAGTAAGTTTGTATTCGTTTCATTGTTGGAACTGGCTTTGAAAGTTACCCATGCTGTTCCTGTCCAGCGCTCAAGTCGATAATCTACGGAAAGTGTCTTCATTGCTGTATATGTCATGGTTTTGGTATTGACGATAGCCGACAAGCCCCCTCCAGGGATAACTGCACCCACCGCCTGATAGATATGTCCACGTTCGCGGGTGTTAGCGAGCGAATCGATGGATGGTTCCGGCGGTGGCGGAGCTGTAAGAGCACCCGAGGACACGTTGATCATTGGGCTTGCAACGGCTGGTTCAGATGTAGATATAGCCAGTAGCGTTGGCACCATTATCAAGGCAACAAAAGTAATTTTTAGTATTGCTGCTGCACTTTTTGTTTTTGTTTTCCGCATATTGATCCATCCTCCGCTTCTATACTTCATTTGGTGTAAGGATATAAACGGACGGATCAGGTGTCAGGTTTCAAAAAAATTTTAGACGCTCCGATGTTTCTGTCGGAAGTGTCTTTTGTCTTTTTTATACATTTCTAACATTGTGAAACTTTAAACGATTCCATCCCGTATGTAGTGGATAATCCCGATATTGTCATTCAATCACCTACAAAATCATGAGCATGCAAAAAAGCTGTACGATGACCATTACGTCACCATACAGCTTCATTGGTTACAATTTCGATCTGGCTACGCGCCTTCCTCTTCAACCAACAGTTCCAGCTTAATCACATTTACTCGGGAAATCCGCTTATGCTCTGTCTCTTGAATGACAAATACATACCCTCCATACTCAACCGATTGACCGACCTCAGGTGGAATGGCATCTACTCTGGAGTATAACCAGCCTCCAATGGTATCGTAATCAGCACGGTCCATCTCGAGTCCGAATCGTTCACTGACTTCTTCAATCAGCATCAATCCATCAATGGAGTATTCCATCTCATCCACTTGCTCAATGGCAGGACGTTCCTGGTCGAATTCATCCTGAATCTCACCTACGATCTCTTCCATGATATCTTCAAGTGTGACAAGCCCGGAAGTCCCCCCGTATTCATCAATCAAAATCGCAATCTGTGTCTTGCTGCGCTGCATTCGCTTGAGCAAATCACTGATCAGGGTGGTATCGGGCACAGCCAGGATAGGCCGGATCACGGAGATGGTATCCGTAAGTTGGGATCGCATCAGATCCTTAATGTGAATAAAGCCGATAATATGATCCTTGTCTCCGTTATATACCGGATACCTTGTTCGCATACTCTCACTGGCAATCTCCAGATTCTCCAGCATGGACTGATTGGCATTCAGACAGATCATTTCCGTCCGCGGAATCATAATTTCACGGGCGGTTGTATCCGTAAAATCAAATATATTATCAACAAGTGCTAATTCAGTGTTATCAATTAAACCGCTCTTATTGCTTTCTTTCATGAGAATACGTAATTCATCTTCACTATGCGCATCGTCCATCTCTGAAGCGGGTGCCATTCGGAACAGTCTCAACAAGCCATTAGCCATACCGTTCAGTGCCCATATGAATGGATACATTACCTTGTAGAAGAACGTTAGCAAGGCTGCAGACCACAGCGTGATCGTTTCAGACTTTCGAATCGCCATCGTCTTGGGAGCAAGTTCCCCCAGTACAATGTGCAGGATCGTAATAATTACAAATGCAATGGCAATCGAGATACCATGAACATAGACGGGTCCCAGTCCAAATGTGGTAAACAGGGGCTCTAACAAGTGTGCAATTGCGGGTTCACCCAACCATCCAAGTCCCAGTGAAGCCAGCGTTATTCCTAATTGGCAAGCTGACAGATATGCGTCCATATTGCGTATGATATTGGAAGCGTATATTGCATTTTTGTTGCCTGTTTCCACCAAAGCCTCAATCCGACTTCCACGAACTTTCACCATCGCGAATTCCGCCGACACAAAGAAACCATTCATTAATACAAGTAAACCGATTAATACTAAATTTAAAATACTCGGTAAGGGGTCACTCAAATTTTCATCCTATTCGCCGTCATTCTTCGGCAAATAGGTCCACCTCCTTCGAAAATGTAGGATATTAGCCATTCTGCCGCTCAAATGCAATTTCAACTTCCCAATGCTTCCACCTCCACCTTGTTCTGTCGAATAAAAAAGATATGCTTCTTTTATTATATAATTCTACACTACACAGTCAATCCGTGTCCTATGACAACGAAATGGCACAAACGCCTTTTTTCTTTAACAAAAGTAACGATTACGCTGTTTTTTTGAAAATAGCTTTTACTATAATACGCCTTTATGTCTATTTTTCCACTAGTTGAATCCGCTGCAATGTGTGTAGATAAATGATTAACTTTCCGATCATCAGATAATTATTCCTTTTCATGTTCTGTAATACGTGTGACTGCTCGAACTACAACATCAGGATAGTTATTTTGAATGATCATTTTGGCTTCAGCTATACTTTCAGCTCTCAATTCTCGAGTGTATATGATCCCATAAGAATCTTGGAATTCTACGGAATATTCAATTGCCTCTCGGTCCAATTCTAATCACCTGCCCATTGTTATTGTGCTTTACAAATCACATTATCAAGAAGTTTACGCATTCGCAAAATACACGTTAGCGCTCCCCTCCACTAGTAGTTTATTCGATAGTTCTTTTCAAGATAAGCATATTCACTGTCCCTTGTTAGATACGTTCTTGGTCTGATAACTAATAATTCCTTATCTGATCCAGCCTTGTTAGACGAATTATTTTCGAGTTTCATCACTCGTTCAATGACTTGATAATCAATATGCTCATCTTCTACATCTTCTTCGTCTACAAAGCGAACTGTTATGCCCTGATTTATTCCTTTCCAATTTAGATGACTACTTTGATAACATAATTCCACATTAATCAATGCCTCATCACAATCTATTCTCGACTGTGTATAAAACTCAATAAATACGTCTTTGTCTCGTGACACTAATTTTATTTCACCTGTTTCTGTTTCAAAATTCCCATTCAAATTTAATCCTCGATAAAGACCATTTGGGAGGTGGATACGTAATATTGCATTTTCAGTTAAATTATTGGTATGGGTGAGCTCAATCCATAAATGGTTCATTCCTTCTTCTTTTTCCATCTTTTTTTTAGCTAGCCGTAGATTAAGCATCATTAAGTTCCCCCCTTAAAACCTGTGAAACAGAATCAATGACCTTCTGTTTTAATTCGGCAGAAACTCGAGGACTTAATGTAATTGAAACATCATCTGTTATTGTTAGGGTTTCGTTTTCCAAGACACGATCTGGACTATATAAACTCATCAATTGGCCGATTTTTTCCACTTCCTCTACAGCAAGAAGCTTCAATTTTTCTTGGATGGATGCTAAGTTCTCACCAGTTCTTGCTAAAGTTATAATTGCTCGAAAATAATGAATGTGTTTATCGGTATATACTCTTTTATTTCCTACCAACTCTAACGGAGGAACCATGCCTATTTGTGTATAGTACCGAACTGTCCTCAGATTCATCTTAATATCATCTTCTTGAAGAATTTCTGAGATACGCTTTGCAGTGTACTGATTCATAAACTCACTCCTTTAGACTTTAGCTTCGACCTATACAGTAAACTGTAATATGTACAGTTTACTGTATAGGTATGCATCAAGTCAAACAACTATTAAAGAAAGGGAAAAATTATTTTGAAAACCACAACTAATTCTTAACTAAACCAAAGAGAGCATCCTAGCTCATGCTCCCGCATGGCTGGATACTCTCCTATATTATGTCGATTCAATCTCTACTACGGTCTCAGAATCAGGATTCCAGCGCCATCCGGCATGTTTCCCGCTTGCGTTATGCAATCCACCGATCCAGAATTCATCCTGCTTCAGCAGCGCCCAATCGATCTCTCCATTCAACACCTGAATTCCGAGTTCCGTTAGGGACAGGACTCCGTCTCGGAATGTTTCATCATGCTGCATGAAATTCGGGAACGTTTTTGCTCCAGTCAGTTGAAGTAGAGCATGAGGTCCTTCTGTCATTCGCTTCAGATGTGCCCAGTATTCAAGATCACCCATCCCGAGAATATGCAGCTTGTCCCCTACCTCGCGAAATAATGGATATGGACGCTCCACACCTGCTCTAATGGCCTCCAGTGTTGTCTGCTCAATGAGCCCTAATCCGTTCGATACCGATGGCAAACGAGACAAATGTGCCTTAAAGGCAGCTTTTGCAAAGGGTAGCGAAGAAGTATCTGCCTGCAAGTAATCCAAATGATCCCGGATATCCGTTGACGTATAGGCTTCCCAGAACTGAGCACCGGCTTTTAGCTCGTCCGTGTTAATCACATGCCAGGTGCCGGACAGCCGTTCAATCTGTGTGGAGGTAAGCTGTCCCAGTCCTCTAAAGTGCTCGATCTCTGGATACGAGTCAATACAGAGCAGATTCAATTTCGTATTCTGGAGTGCTTGTCCTTTGAAATAATGTAACAGGTACGATAACATCGTCTGATCATAGAGGTCGTATTCAAACCATAGGACAATCTCCTTATATTGTTGAAATGAATGCAACTTGCGTTCAAGCTCCTCAATCTGCAAGTATTCCGTCTGTGGAATGCCCAACTGAAGTTCTAATACGGATGCCCGATTTTCCCGCTCCTTCGCATTTTCCATATCTTGGACTACCGGTCCGAACGTGTACAATTCTCTCCATACGAGGACATCTCCCTCGATTCCACTCTCTTTTAAACGATTGGCAGCGTGATCCCCATTCATAATGTGTAACAATCCTTTTCCCCCTTCATACAAGTCACTGAACACAGAAACCAGATCCCTTACTGGTATAGAGCGCTTAAGTTTGGATCGGGCATCGAACAGTCTTTTCTTTAATGCAGGTACCTTGACCCCGAGGAAATCTGATATTTCCTTGAGCGAGTATCCTTCCAAATAAAACAGTTCAACAACGATCCGCATCGATGATGGCAGTATTGCAATAGATTCACGCAGCGTGCGATGCATTTCGTTTTGCACCGCTTGTTTTTCCGGATTATGCGCCTGATCCTCTTCAGGAAAAACATGTTCTAACTCCTGAACCGGAATCATGGTGTGCTGTTTGCGTCGTAACCAGCGATAACACTGTCTCTCCACGATCACCTTGAACCACCCCGGAAAAGCCTCCGAGTCCTCCAGCTTGGACAGATTGCCAAAAGCCTCAGTAAATGCCTCCTGTACGACATCTTCAGCCCAAAATGTGTCTCCCAAACGATTGTAGGCAACAGCAAGAGCCATCCCGCGATATTGCGACATCAGTTGTGTGTATGCTTCTGGTTCCCCTTTCATCGCTTCTTCAATCCAAGACTTCAATGCTATGGACTCCCTTCATATAGGCATGTTGCTTGTTCTATTCATAGATAAGTGCCATGTTTTTATCAAAAGGTTACGTCTGATTCGATCATATTTGTAACGATTTCGCATAAAAGCTTATGTAAAAAGCTGTCCCGTCTGCAGATAACCTCCACATTCGGGACAGCCTGAATTCAGTATGTGTTAGACATGTCAACTATCCATTGAAATCGTTGTGAAGTACCAATTAAAATCTGCTTGGAGCTTGTGGGTAGTTGCCTACCACGCCAGGATATTGATACAACAACGGCTCATCAAATGTAGCATAGTCAAAGTTGACCATCAACAGCATGATCCGTCTTCCTGTCTTCGGGTCGCTGATAATGATATGGTCACGGCCCGCTGCTTCAATAATACCTTGGAATATGCGAGCATTCCATTCTTTATTACCTTCGTATGTCATGTAGAACGTACCGAATTTCCCCAGGTTCAGTCGCAAAATATTCTCAATGTACGATTGCTCAAACTGTGGAGCCGTTGTTGTAATCACTGCACCCGTTGGTGTCATCGGGCTTCCACTGGATACGAGTGGGGGTACGCTGGTCGAGCTTGGGGATACCATTCCTGGTGTTGGTGACATGTCAGGCATTCCGTTACCGATTTTGTAAGACGTACCTTGAATCTGAGAATTGGCTTGTTGACCCAACACGGAATTTGCTTGCTGACCCAATACGGAATTCGCTTGTTGACCCAGTGTTTGAGTCGTTGGTTGATAAGGCTGATTAATCATGGTGATTCCTCCCCAAATTTAATATACTTCCGGACAGTCATCGCCTGTCGGACTGAAGAAACAATGTGCTTTGAAACGTCCTGTATTTTGCTGGTCATACCACGTTGGTGGACAGTCGCCCACAGGTCGGAAAAACCATAACGCATTGCTCGCTGGCCAGATGCGCTCTCCATTAATTACACGTTGTGCCAGACGAATCTCGGATTGCCTCGCCCGTTGGTAGAAATAACCCTTCTGTGTTGACTCGAAGCCTCCGGGGTTCTGGAATACCATGCGGTTGATGTCACGAATATCCCGAAAATCCAGACAATCTACCAGTACCCGATTCACACCTACATTGCCTACAAGCAACATACCTTGTTCGCCGTCACCTTCAGCCTCCGCCCTCAGCAGCCTAGCCAGCAGCTTGACGTCCTCTGAGTTGGCTTTAATAACAGCCATAGTCTGTTTCCTCCCTTGTTTCAGCTGTTCATCACCGTACATCGTATTGTGCAGGAGCCCATTCGGTGACACGATTCCATCTTTTTTCCATAAAAAAAAGCCCGGAACCTCACCCAAGGTGAAGTCCCAAAGCAATTCGTTTCTTATAATACTCGCCTGTTTAAGGCTTGGCTTCAATCCAATAATCGTAGGCATGAACAATGTTGCCTTGGTAAGCCTGATGTTCGGCCAACAAATCCGGAAGCTTGGCAAGCTGAAGTTCCATCTCCGCTGCCCCTTTCTCATAAAAAGAAATATGAGGACCTTCATAGTTCTGTTTCATTTCGACCGAAATCATCAACCTTTTGCCCAGACGATCTGCAATCTCCATCTCCTGACTCACAACAGCAGCGATCCCATTGGAACCTTCTGCACTGTTACGGAAAGCCATCAGTGACACATGATCAAGTGTATCAATCATGAACTCCGTCACAGAGATATCTTTGCCTGGCAATGCGAAGCTATCCAGCCATACAGCAAGGTCTGCACTTGTTTCGAGATCACTGTCCTTCTTCGTTTCCTCCTGGAAAAATGTAATGTTGGCAGCCCATTCGGTCAACAGGGTATCCCGACTATTCTCCCACTCCGGCAATGTGTAAGGTTCAATATCCAGATGGATGCCTTCAAATCGTTCATCCGGCTCGGATTCAGCATTGTAGTTTTTCACATAATCAATCAAGCGCTTAATGCGTGGACGATTCTCCTTTTTGCCCCAAATCGGGTGTCCACCCATCGCATGAATCTCAATGCCCTGCGCTTTTGCCCGTTTCACAAAACTGCGGTAACTGGAATAGGGTTGATCCAGATCTAACCGAACATACAACCAGTTAATATTTTGCGCTCTCGCAAACTCTAGTATGTGCTCTCCCCCATCATTCGTCACCTGAGAGGCCTCCCAGATATACGTCCCCCGAATCTCGGGCTGTTTGGCTGGAATCTCCGGTGAGGGCAGTTCTGACGGCTCCAATTGTCCCCAGTACACGATGTCATGTACAGCAGAACCAGCGTAGGAAGTATGGCTGCTAAATGCAGCGGCAACTTCTTCTATAACACTTTCCAGCTGCGCTGCACCTTTACCGGCAAAAGTCGTGAATTCCTCCCCGGGCATGGGTTTGGTGTTCAACCCAACCGTGACGCTCACATGGCTGGCATCGGCCCAGTTCATTTCCTGTTCAATTAGACGGATGATTCCATTGTTCCCTTGCGCGTTATCACGGTAAGCCAGTAAAGTGACATGATCCACTTGTTCAATGATCCAACGTGACAATGGTTCGTTATCTGCATCCTCAGAAACTCTATTCCCTGTAACGGTGTACGAATCCAGCCAAAATGGCAGATCCATATTCACGGCAATTGCGCCATCCTGTCTCACTTGCTCAAATAACAGATTCATATTGGCTACCCAGGATTGTACCAATGGCTTGGCATCTTCTTTCCAGGCTGGTAACACATAGGGCTTGATATCCAGATGTATGGCATCAAACTGCTCGTTTGGCTCAGCAGATTGATTGTAATCACTTACCCACGAGGCTAATCTGAGCATGGGACCTTCACGGCCACGGATTGCCCAGGATGAGTCGCCTCCCAGCGCTTCAACCGCAATACCCGCACCACTGGCTTTGGCTATAAACGTCTGGTATATCTCCTTGGGCAGCTTCATGTCTACATTCACGTACAGTCTGTTTATCTTATGTTTAGCTGCATTGGCCAACAGCTCATCTCCGTTGCTAACAGACTGTGCCTGCCATACCCAGGCAGCCCGTATATCTGCGCCGTCAGCTTCAGCAGGTGACTCATTCCCTATCATTATCATCCCTCCGATCAGCAGTAACAGCCAAAATACCTTCCGGGATTGTTTCCCGAACATATACTCCCTCCATTCCTCTACTGTTGTAAAATCACATTTATTATAGCAACCGAGTTATTAAAAACAAATAAGCCCAAGTGCTTAACTTGGGCTTATTACTCTTAAGTTGTGCCAGCGTGGGGCTAGTCCGGTTCGATCCCGGTTCTAGTCCTCATATATCATTTTTCGGGTCATACCTCCATCAATAACAAGGTTGGTCCCTGTGACAAAGGTATTGCTTGGATCAGATAAATATAAACAAGCACGGGAGATATCCGAAGGAACACCCACACGGCCGGATGGATGCTGTTCATGATCCTCCTTTTTCAATTTCTCCACGTCACCTGTCTCAATCCATCCCGGACTGATACAATTGACCCGAATTTGGTCCTTGCCCAGTGAGACCGCCAGCGCATGCGTCAGAGCTACAATCGCTCCTTTGGATGCGGCATAAGCTTCCGTATCAGGCTCAGACATCAGCGCACGGGTAGAAGCCATGTTGATAATGGCACCCCCGTGTTCATTGCTTTTCATATGTTTGGCTGCTTCCCGACTCGCCAAAAAGCAACTTCTCACATTGGTATTGAGTACATCGTCCCATTCTTCCAGCGTTAGCTCATAGGGTGATTTCCATTTGGTGAGTCCTGCATTATTCACCAAAACATCAATTTGCTTGAATTCATCTACGGTTGTACGAAAAAGGTTCGTAATGTCCTGCTCGCTCCGAACATCACATTGGACAAAGATGGCTTCTCCGCCTTCATTACGAATGGAAGCTGCTGCTGCCGCACCCTCCGCTTCCTTGTAGTCAGCAAGTACAACTTTGGCCCCGGCGACCGCATAAGCCTCAGCCACACTCCGTCCGATTCCCTGAGCGGCACCAGTTACAACCACAACCTGATCTGTAAATGACATATTCATTGCCTCCTCTATGGTAATGATCCCTTGATCATAATTTCATTATACCTCTCTTATATAAATACACGTCAGGGCCGTTAAGAAACGCTTGTCCAGTAAATAATCAAAAAAAGCTCACGCCATCTTGGCGCAAGCTGCTCGGTTTAACCACGTAGGCGTTCGGAATATACGCGATTATATCGCTCGAAGCCCACATAACGCGTTCCTTTGAATGAGAGTCGTCCTTCATCCCCCTCAGCGCACAAACCATACTCTTCGCCATTAACTTTGAATTCGAGTCGATCTCCACTCTCTACTTCAAAGGTGACGTAGTATAACGTTCGTGCTGTACTGCCTGGTTCAGATTGCGACTGACTCATCTTCATCCGTCTGCTGGTGATTCGTGAAGGTACAGTCAACAGCGGCTCCGAGTTGTTGCGTCCCCACCTCCATACCTCTTTTCCCATCGACAGAAGGACTATACCTATAATCAGAACAAATACAACCGGAAAGACGGTTCCAAACAAATCAAACATCCAGGATGATTCAATGCCCATGTCTCTCCCTCCGTTCATACAACTTAGGACAGCCGGAGTCTTGACCCGTCTCCTGTAATGTATATGCGGACAGACACGGAACTTGTTAATCTGATTAAATATTTGAGCAATAAAATCAAAAGAATGAGTGAATGAATAGGGCACGCTTCATTGAATAACTCTTGTCCTCTACCGAAACATTGCCGATATTATTTCTGGTCATCATATATAACCAAACTATGTACAACATCAGCTCCAACTGAGATAACAGCCTTGAGTAAGACACTGCTATCTCAGTTCAAGCAAACCAATGTTACCATTGTGGATGCATATTAAATAAAGCAACGGACAATGAGCCTAGGCTGTTAACGTACTCATGCTAATTGTGTGATTACAAGATGTGCCGATACAGGTCTTGTTCCGCCCGCAAGTGGCGTGATTGTTAATGCTGTAGCATTACCAGCCGGGTTCCGTACGGTCAGAATAGAATTAATCACGGTTGTCTGCACCAAAGCCATACCCACAATCTGAGACGTTCCCGTAGCTCGCCCAACTACAGTAGGAGCCAAATCTGCCCCATTGAGAGTTAAGATTAATTGACCGGCTTCATTAATGCTCACTTGGAACAAAATCTGATACGTACCAATGGCTGCCAGATTGAATGAACTAGGCCCCGTCCGAGCAATCGTTGTTCCACTTGTCGGTCCATCCTGAGGAAAGCTTACGTCTGTACCAGGAGCAACCGTTGCAGCATTATCAGGTGGCATCAGTGCGAAAAAGTCAGCGAATCCCAGTACGCCTCCAGCTGTTCCTGTTGCACCTGTAGCTCCCGTGGCTCCAGCAGGACCAGCTACTCCTGTCGCACCTGTCGGGCCTACTGCTCCAGCAGTACCTGCCGCTCCTGTTGCACCGGCTGGGCCTGCCGGACCTACTGCTCCAGCGGGGCCTACCGCTCCTGCTGCACCGGCTGGGCCTGCTGCTCCTGTCGCACCCGTTGGCCCAACAGCTCCAGCGGGTCCAGGAAAACCTTGAGGTCCAATCGCTCCGGCAGGTCCGGGATTACCCTGAGGTCCTTGTGGCCCTACAGCCCCTGCTTCTCCCGGAATCCCCTGTGCTCCCATAGGTCCAGCAGGTCCGACCGGACCTTGAGCACCTACCGCTCCAGCAGGACCAGGCTGTCCCTGAGGTCCTTGTGGTCCAGGTGGCCCCCCTGCTGGTCCTTGAGCTCCTGGTGGCCCTTGAACCCCTTGTTTACCTTGGATACCCTGTACGCCTTGTATACCTTGTGGTCCCGTTGGACCAACAACAGTAGGAGTAGATATATTTACTTCTGGAGGCGGACATTTTACTTGAACGAACTTTTTAACCACTTTCAATCGGCGGTCTTTTCTTTTAACTTTACATGGATGTAATGTTGCCTTTTTTCTCTTTATACGCTTCTTCACTTCTGAATGACTCACAGTGTGGACACCTCCCTATAGACATAGTTTAACGTACGTTTATAGATGAATAGATGCGTGGACGAACAACCAATTTAATTGAAAAACTCCGATAATTATCAGGTAAAACAATAAAGTCAGTAGCAACTGCCTATACGTTTGATCTATTTTGTTCATAACCATCGATTAAAACGAACTAGTTTATGTGAGGAGATCGGCTCACCAAAAAACTCATGCCATTTGGGCATGAGTTTCATGATTTAACCACGCAGACGTTTCGAATAATACCGATTAGTTCGTTCAAAGCTAATATAGCCTGTCCCTTGAAAGAGGACCATCTTAAATCTTCGCCGGATGTACGACGATATATGAGTTTTGACAAAAGGGCATCCATGACCTCCATAACGTGTTGAGTTCACTTATGCTGATTTTTCGATTGTAATATTCTTCATCACAATTCATCTTGTGATCTAACGATTCTGCCAAGTAAAAATGCGTCTCATCATAACCAACGACGGGAACAAAATGCAAATAACGTTGTTTGGGATCTACTTTAATAAACAAAATAACAGGTACCCCTTCGCTGATCTGCTTCTTCAACGTATTTACATTTCCACGTAAGTACATTGCCTGATATCCCTGCTTCCTGAAAAAAACAACGACTGCTTTGGGATAGACGGTTCCATCCAGTAATTTGCGAGGGTAGGTTTCATAGAGCTTTGTTCCATTGGCCTCCAAACCGAAATGTCTCAAAACAAACGCACTGGAAAATGCAGCGCATTCATAATTCTTTTGAATATCCATTTGATTGGCAGATTGAATTACATATGTACTTGGCACATTGACGGTGTTCATGCGATCTTTCTTGGGAAAACTGAAATAGATAGAGATCACCCATAGGATAATCAACCAAAGTAATACATTGAGAAACAATCCGTGCCCTCCTTCGCTTAGCAGACAATATGCTCTTCCGATTAAGTATCCCATTCACCAGATAACAGACTATAAGTCACTATATTCTCGTAATGATCATAAACCCATTGAGCTTCTCGCGATATACCCTCATTTGTAAATCCAATTTTCTCTGGTATAGCTCTGCTTTTAAAATTGTTTTCTGCATATTGTATGATCACACGATTTAACTTCAACTCGTTAAAGAGATATTTAAGTAATTGTTCTATTGATTGGGTAATGATTCCTTTGCCCTGTGCTGACTCAGCTAAAAAATATCCAATGCTCGTTGCTCTATTGTTCCAATCAATATAATGCAACCCTAACATCCCGACCAATTGTCCATTGAACCATATTCCGGAATCAAAGCCGTTCCTCTCTTCATAATTATGTGTCCATACATCTATTACAAAATCTAAATCGCTGGGCGATTGTCGTTTATCAACCCAGAGTAACCACGCTCTCAAGTACTTTCTATTCTCATCAATTAAGGCATACAACTCATCTCTATCTGGTGTTCATTCCTTGCACCAGTTCTTTAAAACCCATTTTTTAATTTGTTCAGCTACTTCCACTGCTGTAAGCTCTGTCGTATCAATTGTTTGCATTGGCGGGTCAAATGCAATTTTCGAATTTTGGAGTAGCCAATTTGCAAAATTCTTGTGATCTTCGATCGAGTTCTCGTCCCACCCACGGGCTCTTAAACGCGTCTCGCGAGTAACATCGTCACAATGCAAATTCATATATAGAATTCGATCAAATCGATCTATGTAATCGGACAATGCAATATTTTCCGGCACCATCGTTCCACATAAAACAGTCCCTCGTCCACTTAGCGATATGTTATACGCAATCCTCAACCAATTCTCTTTGGCAATCTGCCAATCCACGTTATCGATGATATCCATATCAAAGACGTCAAATTCGGGAAGCTGCTTGCGAACAAGCGAGGAGATCGTTGTTTTTCCTGTTCCACTTGCGCCTGTCACTACAAAAAGCGGTAATCTTCTCATAACAAGCTCCTTTAGTTAAAATAAAATTTGATTTATTACGTTCTCCATTGATCTGCTTTCAAGCCATAAATAATCCTGTTTAAATATGCGCCGTTAATATATTCGTAATCTCTTAATTCACCTTCACGTTGAAAGCCTAATTTTTCAGGAATCGCGCGGCTTTTATAATTGTCTGTTGCTACGCCAATTTCAACTTTATTTAATTCAAGTTCATCAAATGCGAAATTAATTAACACTTTAATCGATTTTGTAATAAGTCCCCTACCCTCATATTCCTGACCTAGCCAATATCCTATTTCAGTCTTCTTGTTTTCTTGATCAATGTATAAGTATCCAATAGAACCAGCAAGCTCGTCTCCACACCAGATTCCTAACCAATAACCATCATCTTGCGCATAGCGTATACGTGTTCTCTTGATGAAAGTTCTTGAATTATCTTCTGTTAATGTCATACTGGGGAACTTCAACCACGCTCCTAAATGATCCCTGTTTCGATCGATCAAATTATATAATTGAGGTGCATCTTTCATTGCCAATAGCGATACATAGGTAGCAGTATCCATTTGATATTTAAACATAGTCCACTCTCCGATACATTTCATTTATTCACCGTTTTTTTGCTTTAATCACAAAGGTTACAGGTAACATCTTCGCTCGTTTAAGGAAACTATCGCTATGATCATGTAATTGCATAATATCTTCATCGGATTCCTCGATCATTTGTTCAATGACAAATCCCGCTTTCGCCAACGCATTGATATAGGTTGATATTTGACGATCAGCTAAAGTTAATTCACCCTGAACAAAATCAGGAGATACCGTATACCACGATTCATCAGAATATGACTTATTAAAAACAAATTTATCGTTTTCTTCAACGACACATCTATGAATTGGATGAGACCAGCTGAAAATAAAAATGCCATCTTTCTTCAAATAAGAAGCGATTCGGCTGAAAGTACCTTCAAGATCGGTTGTCCAACCTATGGCATAAATCGAATACACAGCGTCAAAATAATTCGTAGGAATCCCACATTCCTCTTCCATCGGTGAACATATCAATGTTGCAGGAATTCCGTATGTCTTCATGTGTTGTTGTGTCTTTTCTATCTGTTTCTGGGATATATCCATACCCCATAGCTCACCAGCTTTGCGGTCTCCATGATACTGCAAGGATTGACCATTTCCACAGCCCACCTCTAACATCTTTAATCCTGAGACATCACCAAAAAGTTGGTGTTTATCTTCTGAGATAAATGATCCATAATGTGGAAGCACGATTGCTCTCAAGAAGTCATTCCCTTTTGTATCCCAATAAAAGCTGTTTTTTTCATAAACACTGTGCTTGTTCATCTGATAGCCTCCTTGACCTGCTTGAACGGCCTACATTTCTTACCGCAAGCACTTTAGATCTGGATGGATTGGTTAATAGTGTGTAAACAACATCGACTCGTTTCATAGAATGAACTTCCTTTCAAGAAACTTTAAATATTATTCTTATCACTGAACTCAACACAAAAAGGTTGCATCTCAGGGTTTAAGCAATACTCTATTCTTTCTCTGAAGTTTTTCCATTCGACTTTTAAAATCGCTTCTTCCATTGGAAAGAAACCAGACTCTAAACTCTCCGATGATGTCGTTAATTTTCCTCCTATTGGTTTGGCTAGAAATAATGTGTTACATATTGAATTTTCGATATTTTGAAATATTCCACAGAATTTGATGATGTCAATGTCGATTCCAGATTCCTCTTTCGTTTCTCGGATCGCAGCTTGACTTAGAGATTCTCCTTCTTCCACTTGACCACCTGGCATTTCCCATCCTCTTCGTGGTCCTCTAATAAGTAATAATTCATTTTTTTCGTTTATTACGATTGCAGCGGCAGATAAGATATGTTTTGGAGGGCTCATTTATTCGACTCCTTCTCAAGAGATTGGATATGTATCTGAAGAACATAATTAATAGTCAGGCTAAAAGAAGTTATATATCCCGTCTTCAAAATAATTGTACTCTTCATCCGTTATTCTGAACTTTCCATACCCGTTATAAAATATTTCTCTATCTCTCTCATTATCAAACGCATTCTGCTTCGGTCTAATGGCTAATGCTACATCATATCTTGGATCGCCATATGCCGCCCCTGCCCAGTCAATAACGCCAACAATATTACCATCATTAACTAGCACATTATCTATAGTAAAATCTCCATGAATGAAAGTGTGATCTATTGGTTCTGGTCTTGCTTCTTTCAACTGTTGAAGTTGTTCTGCTGAGCCATCTACCGCAAAATGAGTTAGATTATATTCTGCTTTGCTAAGCATTGTATCTAACCAGGGACTGTTATTGTTCAATAATTCAACAGGACAAGAGCATTCATGTATTTTTTTTAAACAAAGCCCAAAGTTGAAAATCGCGTTTTCTTTAATTTGAAGGTCAGGCATCGTAGAGAGAAATTCTCTTAAACTTATTCCGTCAATATAATCCATCAGAAGCCATCTCGATGTTTCCTCAGTATGAAATAAATATGCCTTAGGAACAGGGAGTCCCGTATCGTAAAGGGATTGAAGCACCTGATATTCATCGGATAACCATTCATTATATAGATCGTTTTCTGTCTTCTTGATGATGTACTTTTGGTCGAACGTATCCAGAATAGCCACAGTCGAAGTATGACCTTGCTTAGGAAAAGTGACTTTCTGAACTTTCCCTATATGTTCTTTTATTTCATTTGGGAGATCCTGAATATTCATGTTCATGGTTTCATCCTTTCTACTCTCTGATGCCCTTTCTCTTTCAGATAAAGCCAATAAACAATTCCACATTTTGAGTGATTTACCTTAATTATTTCTATAATAACCCATACTGCAATATTTGCGTAGTACATTTAAAAACGCATACATTTCTCTCCAAATCAAAAAGAACCCTCCCGCAGGAGCGTTCTCAGTGAATGATCCGTGAATCATAAGCCTAAGCGTACATCATGTTCATAAACCCGCGAGTTACATCTCCACCTTCAGCAGGTTCGGGCTGGTCTGCCTGTACGTGTTCTGCCATGCAAGCCTTCACCGCTTCCTCTGTCGTACAACGATTCGCATCGTCACATGTGTAGCATAATTGAAGCATATATCTGGTTAAATCGTCCGCCTGCGTGAATTGAGTCTGACCGTTGGTTCTCATCTTCATCACTCCTTCTCTTGTTGAGTTAAATATATCACCTTTTAACTAATATATTTGTGATTTATTTCACAAACTAAACAAAAAAGAAAAGGAACCCTCTGGCTCCTCACTTTCCTTATCTATTCACATCTAAAATACGCTACATTTAAAGAACTTTCCAATGTACACCGCCGTCCACTGTTTGCAGTAACAACGATCTTTTCGCATCCGTATTTTCAACCAATATCCAACCCAGCTTGGAGGTAACCATCTGAATCTTCACAATCTCAGGATAGTCTTCGAAAATCTTCTCCAGTATACTGCTTGCAGGAAGAGCGCTCCAAGTCTTGCCCGCATCCTTGGTGTGGTAAGTTATGCCCTTTTGCATCGCCCAACCTTCTAATGCGTTCAGAAATACCGGTGAAAGGTTACGATTCGCACCCGTTTGTTTATTCAACGTGAAATTAGACACCTTCCAGCTCTTTCCGCCATCTGTGGTGAAAAATCCATTAAATGTCGTGCTCTCGCCTTGAGCACAGGACATGGACATCCAGGCAGATTGTGCTTCACGTCCAAAAAATTGTGGTGGACTTATACTGAAATTACCACACCCGTTGAATTGATTTCGATTAAAGAAAGATGGTCCTGCATCCCAGTTCTCTCCGCCGTCTGAGGTCACATACAACTTCGGTGTACCGAACTCAATCGCTGTCAGGAAACCATGCTTCGGATCTGAGAAAGTCATACCTGTGGTATATCCACGTCTGGAAATCTCTTCTGCTTCCGGTTTACCGTCCTCATCACTGGATGACATCCGGTTCCAGGTAATTCCCCCGTCCTCAGTGAAATACAGTTTCTTGTCCTGCTTACCAATAGCGGTATCTACCGTGGTAAGAATCCAGCCTTTTTCAGGAGATACAAATGAGATCGCAGTCACTTTATCCGTCTTGGACAGAGAAGACAGACTCCAGGTTACGCCCCCATTGTTGGTGCGAAGCACCATGGTATCTGTACCACCCATGCCTTCACGAACAATCCAACCATGTGTACGATCTACAAAATAAATGCTTTGTCCATATTTAGGGTTAGCCGGAAATTGTACATTTTCCGAAGGTGATATATTGGTCCAGGTCTTTCCCTGATCCTGAGTGTAGTACAGGCGCAGCGCATTCCGCGTCACACCCCACGCCAATCCCCCGTTGTCATTGAGCAACTGAAAATCGGTCAAACGGGTCTGTATTTGGTACTTGGCCATATCTGCAGATTCTGTACTGTTAACAGGGGGAACGACAGTTAATGTCTGCCCTGTATTCCCGGCGTCCTCCTGCTGCTGCGGAGGTTCTGCTTCCGGAGGTTGATCTGTGTCGGTGCATGCAGCGAGTAAAGCTGCTATACCTATAGACAGCAATGCTGTCTGCGCGATTTTGATCCATTGCGAACGCAAGTGGGTTCCACCTCTCTCATCCAATATACAGGCGCGCATGCCTGTCCTATGGCATTTTATTTACGATTCATCAGAATCCACTGCTCCTATTCTACCACAAACCGTGTCTAAAAGGCTCATTGCCCGCTCCTGGCCGGTCCGCTTCCTTTTTTTAGTTGAAATTCTGGGCTATGTGTCGCGCATTTATTACCATTCAATTCACCCTAAACTGTATCTCGACGGAATAATTGGTAAAAAGACATGAAATGTGAACTATTTTATAGACAACACTCGCTTTATATTCTGTAATCCCTTAATATGGATGGGAGTATAACCCAAAAGGAGAGGATATGAACATGACAAATAGTGCAGCATTGAAACCAAGTCGTGTCGTGATTGTAGGCATGGGTGCGGTGGGAACAACAACGGGATACACGCTAATGTTGAGACAGCGTTCGTCCGAGTTGGTATTTGTGGATGTGAATCATGATAAGGCAACCGGCGAAATGCTGGATATGAACCACGGTCTTCCGTTTACCGGAGGCGTGAAAGTATGGGCTGGCGATTATTCCGACTGCAAAGATGCAGATATCATTATAATTACAGCAGGTGCCTCCCAGAAGCCGGGCGAAACCCGGATTGATCTGCTGAAGAAAAATGCAAGCATTTTCAAGGATATTATTGAGCGTATTACTGAAGTGAATTCCCATGGTATTTTGTTGATCGCAACAAATCCTGTAGATATTTTGTCCTATACATCCTGGAAACAAAGCGGATGGCCTGCTTCCCGTGTCATCGGTTCAGGTACATTGCTTGATAGCGCACGTTTCCGTTACCTGATTGGTAAAAATAAAGGGATCGACCCACGTAGTATTCACGCCCACATTATTGGTGAGCATGGTGATTCCGAAGTACCGGTATGGAGCCTGGCTAACGTTGCAGGAACAGATCTGGAATTGGATGAAGAAACACAACAGGATATCTTCGATCGCACCAAAAATGCAGCTTATGAGATTATTAATGCCAAAGGGGCAACTTCCTATGCAATCGCCCTCGCTCTGGACCGCATTGTAGCTGCAATTCTCGGCAACGAAGGCTCCGTTCTGAACGTATCCACATTGCTTGAAGATTACAATGGCGTATCGGATGTTTATCTGGGCGTTCCGTGCGTTGTAGATCGCAATGGTGTGCGCGAGATTCTACCTCTTCCGTTGAATGAAACTGAGAAAGTCGCTTTCCAGGCATCTGCTAACAAATTAAAAGAACAAATCGCTGGACTGGAGTAATCCGGCCACGTAATCATTCATATCGTGAACGATTCAGCACGTTAAACGTTATGAATTAAAATACACGTTATAGCCCAAAGGGCCATTTGTTTCTTCCGGAGAGAAGATTCAAATGGTTCTTTGCTTTGATTTCAATGATAAGAATGACTACTTCAGATACTAATTTTTTAATATAGTTTACATAATATTAATTATGTTATAATTTTCACCGTCTAAATGAACACAAAAAAAGCCTGTCACTTGGACAGACTCTTATTTTGGATTACATATTGGCTTTCTTAGTTTTGATATATGGGGAGTTTAACGTCCAGCAGAGCCATAGCCTCTTCTTTCTCCCGGCTGGTTACGTGAGTGTAGACGGTTGTCGTTTGAATGGACGCGTGACCAAGCAGTTCCTGCACCGTACGCAAGTCGGCTCCACGCCGTAACATCATGGTCGCGAAGGAGTGACGCAGCTTATGACTGGAGTAGTTTTGACGTTGATTGGCTGGTGATTCCTGCTGGAAGCGTTCAAAGGTTTCCGTGGAGATCAGCTGGATGCTGCGAATCGACAGTCTCTTTCCTTTTTGCGAGACAAACAGTGCTTCCTCTTTTGGTCGCCAAGGTTCCAGACGCTCAGCCATCGCTTGAGATAATACGTTTGCCACAGTCTCCGGTACAGGAAGCGAGCGCCATTTACGACCTTTACCAAATACATCCAATGTACGCCGCTCCGCATTATAGTCTTTACAATCCAAAGCATGCACTTCTCCAACCCTTAATCCCATATATCCCATCAATAGAAAAACAGCAAGATTACGTGTGCGATACTTCCCATCTACCGATTCGAGAAAACGTGTCAGCCCACTTTCATCAAGGAAAACGGGCGCACGGTTTTTCTCGGTTTTGGATTTTTTGATCCCAAAAGCCGGGTTATTCGTTAACAATTCGAGTTCAATGAGGGACTTGTAAAAACAGTTCACCGCCGCATGTTTGCGATTTCTCGTGGCATCACTAACCCCACGCTCCCGAGCGCGGGATAGAAAAGACAGCACATGCAGCTTTTTGACCTGCTCCAGTGACTTCCCTTGAATGGAGACCAGAAATTCCACCACGTCACCCGTGTATGATTTTACCGTATGGCCTGTATATCCGGCGTCCTTCATCCATATGTGAAAAGCTTCTAGCTCGTCCGCATATTGCTCCTGGATCTCCTCAGTCATCATCTGTCTTCCTCACCTCGATTCGGTTAAAATTGACTAAGCTGACCAGAGACCCTACTCTTCTTCCACAATGACAACGTCAATCAGCGGAATGATCGCTTCCGGTTTGCCTTGACTGCGCGTAAGTACAAATGACGGCAATGGATTTTCGTGCAAACCCTTCACGGATTCACAGATCTGAATATACAGATCCATCTGCAACGTCTCGCCTTCCCCTGCAACATCGATGACAGGCCAATCGTTCTGGACACAGGCAGGCCAGTAAGCCAGTTCATTCGCCGGTACAATACTTAATTGCTGAATTGACGGATCAATACGGTAGAACCCTTGCCGTTCAGGTTCATCCCCCAGCTTGTCTACAGCGAGCATTCGAGCAGATGACTGGTCTGGTGCAGAATAGAGTGAATAACACCATGGCGTCACGCCCCATGCCATCGCAATCAAGCCTTCTTCCAGCAACGTATCCGACAGTTCCCCTTCCGCAAATTGTTCAATCAAATTATGGTTACCCGGTCCAATCAGTTCATCTACACGTTCAGCGAGTCGAGGCAGGTCAGCGAGAATGAATCCTCCTCTGCCGTAGGAGTCAAACACATGATGGTTTCTGCTCCACACAGCTTGAGACGGTGAACTCAAGGACGCTGCTTCTGCCGGGAAAAGTGATATAAATACCGTAATCACCTGCGCGTATTTAACCATTGCAATCTGCTCAGGTTCGAGCGAGCCTTCAGCAATACGGGGTGTTTTCATATGCAAGGAGATTCGAAGTTCATATTCCCCTTCTGCAAATGCGGACCAACCAAAATCAACAGGCTGTTCTACGCCTTCAATAGAAGCAATGGAGATCGTGCTGTCCGGTTTCAGAGTAACAGCATATTGCACATATGTTAACTCCTGACCATAGATGATATTGGCATCCTGACGATGGACGGGTGAATCCAACGGTTGTGCAATGACCGATACTTTACGTCCATCCTTCAGAAGGCGCTGCGGATCAATATCCAACTGTAAGGTTTGTGAATCCTCTAAATGTGAAACAAGCAATTGGGCATTTGCAAGTACGGCTGAGTCAGCCAGGGCAAATCCAAAAGCTGCATTTTGATGATCCGAATTCGTATGTAATGGTGTGTTCATGATACATCCCCTCTCTTCTCTCTGATGGCATGTCACATCCCCAAATATATTTCATATTTGACTTAGCGGCAACCCCGGCCCCTCGATTAAGTTCGCCACGCCTCTTATTACTTACCCATATATGAAGAAAATTCCAACCTTCTCCTGATGTTATCTCCCTTTGTCCTGCTATATAAAAAAAATCCCCATCCCGCTTCGCCTAAGCGATACGAAATGAGGAAAATAGAAGATATTTCTCGGTTGAAGTTATTCTCGGCTTGTCTACTTATCCTTCGATCTGAAAGCATTGGAGATCCGGCGTGACGGATTCAGATGACTATGATGGCGTCCATACGCAAAGTAGATAATCAATCCGATGATCAACCAAGCAAAAAACGTAATCCATGTCAGAGCCGCAAGGCGTGTCATCAAGTATACACAACCCAAGGCACTCAGAATCGGAATCAGTGGTACAAGTGGAACGCGGAAGCCGCGTTTGAGATCAGGGTTATTTTTGCGCAACACGATAATGCCCAGACTTACGACAGCAAAAGCAAACAACGTTCCGATGTTCGTAAGCTCTGCCAAGTGTCCCAGCGAGATGAACCCGGAGAACAGAGCGACGATAATACCCGCAACCCATGTCCCTACCGCTGGAGTCTGACTTTTGCCACTAACCTTGGAGAAAACCGGTGACAGCAGTCCGTCACGAGACATGGAGTAGAGCAGACGTGTCTGACCATACATCATGACCAGCAATACCGTCGTAATACCCGTAATTGCGCCAAGGGACACAATCCAGGACAATCCTTTTAATTGGACAAATTCAAATGCAAACGCAACCGGATCACTTACATTCAACATGTTATATGGCACGATCCCTGTGAGAATCAACGATACAACAATGTAGAGCACTGTACAGATCGCCAGTGATGCAATAATTCCGATTGGCAGATCCCGTTGTGGCCGCTTGACCTCTTCTGCCGCTGTGGAGACTGCATCAAATCCGATGTAAGCAAAGAATACGGTTGCCGCTCCCGCAGTTACGCCTGAGATACCAAAGGGCAAGAAGGGCTGCCAGTTCGTTGGCTCTACATAGAAGACACCTACACCAATGAAGATCAGCACCACGATAATTTTAATCGCTACCATGATGCCGTTCGCACGAGCCGCCTCCTTCACCCCTCGGGTTAGCAGGAAGGTGATAATTAACGTAATGACCGCAGCCGTGATGTCAAAATAGGTTCCCTTTTCCGGGCTAAATGCACTCGTGAGCGCATGGGGTAACTCCAATCCAAATCCGGATAACAACGTTTGGAAATATCCAGACCACCCGCTGGCTACCGCCGCACTCGCAAAACCATATTCCAATATCAGATCCCATCCCAGAATCCAGGCAATCACTTCGCCAAAAGCCGTATAACTATACGTGTACGCACTCCCCGATGCCGGTACGCTTGAGGCAAACTCCGAATAACACAATGCAGCGAAGGCACATATGATACCTGCCAGCAAAAATGACAGTACAAGGCCCGGGCCAGCATACGTTGCGGCAGCTACACCAGTCAGCACAAAAATCCCGGTACCAATAATGGCGCCCACCCCAAGTGTGGTTAAGTCCAACGGACCGAGTACCCGTTTCAATGCACTGCTGTTATCGCCCTCCGAGGCAATTGGTTTTTTACGAAATAATGAAGATCGATGTTCGTTCTCACGCATAGTCATGTTCCTCTCGTCATGAATCTTAAATGTGCTATGAATGTAGCAAAGATTGGATGGCTTCCCATCTGTTCTATGAAAAAGTCATTTGTTCTATCTTATCAATCACCTATAAAAACCTATCGAATTCTACACGTTATCGCGTTGCTTGGTTAAATTTATTTGTAATGATCTCTTATTTTGTTCTTTTTCCGCGAAAATTATCATGAACTGTTGCACGGGGATGAATATGAAAATCGATTTAAAACAAAACTGCGTATAATTTATATTATGCGCAGTTTTTTAGAGTCTTATTTTCTAAGAAATATAACTTTAAATCCTTGTTATATGAAGTTTAGAAAATGAGTGCTCTTTTCGTCATTTTCCGCTGTCCCTTCCTCCCTGATCCTGTCTGATTCGACGATATGCAGACATGTTAAAGAGCCACATAACGTTATGTGGCCCATCATTCTTGCTTATAGGTAGAAGCGATGTATAAGAAAATACGAACTTATCATATCTTGCCTTTGAGAATAAACGAATTACGAAAAAGCAATCCTCTCCGCATCCGACATCCGGTATTGGGATAACAAATAATCTTTGCTCTGCATCGCGGTATTACGAATCGCATCCAAATCAACATGGAGCAGCTTACCCTCTCGCTTCACGAGTTTACCTGCCACAAAGACCGTATCGACATTGGATGGATTGGCAAATTGCACGACAGCGCCGATTGGATCATGAACCGGGAACAGATTCAGATCGGTGGTACGAATCATGATCAGATCTGCTTCCTTCCCTGGGGTCAACGTCCCCACCTTCTGCTCCAATCCCAATGCTTGGGCACCAGCTGAAGTTGCGAATCTCAGTACTTGGCTGGACTGCAAGTTCAATTCACCAGGCATCTCACCCTGCTGCAGAAGTTGTTCGTTGGCTCTGGATCGTTCAGCTTGCAGTGCAAACTTCATCTGCGAGAACATATCTCCGCCTGTGGACGTTACCACATCTACACCAAGTGTAGGGGTTCCCCCATGTTCAAGAAAATAGCCGGTGGCTGGATATCCATGACCCATCATCATTTCAACCTCAGGTGTGACCGACAGGGAAGCACCGCTATCTGCCAGCATTTTATATTCATCCATGCCCATGGTGTTACCATGAACGATATTCACTCGTGGACTTAACAGTCCCGCTTCGTACAAGCGACTAATGGAACGATCCCCAGATCCCCAAGTGCCAAATCCGGCATGCATGGAACAGATCGCATCCAGCTCCTGAGCCAGCTCGATCTCCTTCACGGTTGTATCCCAATGACTGAACTCCGGCCCACGAATGGCAAGACCATAGGTAAGTAATTGATCGCGTGATGAAAAATAACGTTCTTTGACTCTTCTCACATCATTTGAATACGTCAGTAGACTATCCCGATTCCAGTAGTTGGTCTCACCAGGTACGCCGTGAGCAAATACCGCCCGAATCCCTGCATCCTGAAGTCCACGAATCAGTTCATCTGTGTGCTCAGTGGAATACGGCATGCTCCAATCCAACACGGTCGTCACTCCTGCATTAAGCGCTTCCAAGGAACCGAGCAAGTTGGCAATATAACTATCTTGTGGACGGAGCTTGCTTCCCATCGCTCCATAATAGAGATTTTGCAAATAGACTGGTAACGACCAGTTGGTTCCCACTGTTTTGACAAGTGATTCCCACACATGCCGATGCGTGTCCACCAGCCCAGGCATAATAATCATGGATGAAGCATCAATGACCTCCGCATCCGGAATATCCAGATCGGGCTGCACCGCCATAATCATTGAATCCTGAATCAGGACGTCCGCCCTCTTATACTGTCCAACTTTTGCATCCATCGATAACACACATCCATTTTTTAACAGATAACTTGTCCGCACAAGACACATCTCCCATCTAATTTGGTTTGAAAGACGATCATATCCTGCTTACGAATCCGCACTGCTTCTGACTATTGTTTCGCTAGTATATATATATTATATAGTTATTGTTAGTATTTATCAATTTTGGAATTTGCGTTTCGCTCGAAATCTTCGGACCTTCATCAGATTGCCACACATCTTATCATCACAGTACTTCTGTGTTCTGCTTCTTGTATCATCATAGAACATCCAGCGGCAATCCGAATTATCACAGATCCGAATCCGGTTACTCTCTCCCTCTACCAAAGTCATGGCAAAGTCAGCAGCCACCTCAGCCATGACCTGATGCCAATGAGCCTCTACGGCTACCAGTTGGAGTTTCAGTTCATGATCAATTGTAGTCATTTTTCTTCTCACATGCCCCGCTTCCATAACACTGTTCAACCACTGTTTTTCTATATCCGTTAATGATGCTCCTGAAGACAAGCGGGCTCCAAGAGCCATCAATTCATTCCTGAAGTTTCTCATCGACAACTCATCTTCTGGAGATGCAGGAACAGAAGCGTGAAGTTGCCATCGATCCAGAAATTCTTGCTGCCAACTCGCCTTCCCTAGCCTGTCCTCCGATCGATCTCCTCCACGCCAGTCGTGATAATCACTGTTTACAAAATCGGTCCAAAGTCTGTCCATATATACCTCCGTTTAGTGTAACCATCTTAATCCAATAAAGATGGTTACACTTCTTCTTTGTTGTGTTATATTAAGTGTAACCTCATTAATCAGTTTTAGCTAGTTACATCACCAAATTACAATTATACACAAGGAGGAATAGGAATGACGAAAACAACAGCACTAGATGTGTTACTGATTCAAAAGGATGATACTTGGGATCAATGTAATTGGATTGTACCTTTGTCGAAGTCTTTGGAAGGTCTTACAGCAGAACAGGCAGCATGGATTCCACCCTCAGGTGGATTAAGCATCTGGCAGTTGGTTAACCATATGTATTACTACAATCACCGCTTATTATGTCGTATGCAAGGTAAAGAGCCTACCCTTCCTGCTGTAGACTCCAATGAATATACGTTTGGGAATGCTGGAGATGTAACGGATACAACCGGATGGAATACACTGCTACAAGGTACAACTCGATTAGCCCAACAGTTGCGAGATCAATTGGCTGCACTACAAGAGTCAGATCTTGAAGCAGCATATATGGACTCCGAAGCGAAATGGGCACACGAACTAGCTCGCTGGGTACTCCATGATGCCTATCACTCAGGTCAGATCGTGCTGCTTCGCAGACAACAAGGAAGCTGGAATATCGTTTTCTAAAAAAAATGCTTGAACTGCTAGCGCTTACAGGAATAAGATGAACTTATTAATGTTACAGCTTGTTCAACACACACTATATAATTGAATAGGATCTTCGGGGTAGGGTGCAATTCCCAACCGGCGGTGATGTTCTTCGGAACCAGCCCGCGACTCGCTATTTGTTCTTAACGAAGGACATGTAGCGACTGACTTGGTGTGAATCCAAGGCCGACGGTACAGTCCGGATGAGAGAAGATCAACACATTGACATGCCGTTCATGGGAAGGCTTCTTTCCCGACGCATGTCCTTGGATGAGCCCCCGTTTATTTGGTTTATACCAAAACGGGGGCTTTTGTCGATTTTGCCAACTGAAGATTCCGTGTTCTGACGAAGGAGTCCTGAATATGGAAAAGACATCAGCAGCATCACCTGTTTACCGCAAGGAACGAAGTAATACCGGATTCTGGCTTGTCGTTCTTGGCGCCGCCTTATGGGGTGTCGACCCACTCTTCCGCATTATTTTGCTAAATACGATGACATCCACACAGATTGTGCTGGTGGAACATATCATTGTCAGTCTGATCGCCATTCCCGTGCTGTGGAAATTCCGGGCTGATCTGAAAAACCTGCGCGCTCGCCACTGGATTGCCGTGATCTTCATCTCATGGGGAGGATCAGCACTCGCAACGGTATTATTCACCATGGCACTTACACATAACGATCCGAACACGGTGCTTTTATTGCAAAAAATGCAACCTCTCTTCGCTATCGTACTGGCTAAGCTGTTATTGAAAGAAACGTTGCCACGTCGCTTCGGCGGACTGTTCTTCATAGCCTTATTAGGTACGTACCTGCTTACCTTCGGCTTCACATTGCCATTAGGTAACTGGGACAACTGGATTCATGCTGGAAGCTTGTTATCCCTTGGAGCTGCTGCCTTATGGGGAGGTTCAACCGTTATGGGACGATTGATGCTGGGACAGGCGCGTTACGAAACCGTCACCTCCCTTCGCTTTGTCGTTGCGCTCCCACTCCTGATCTTTATGACATGGAATGAAGGTGCTACCTGGACGCTCCCAACCGGAACTGGAGAACAGGCTGCGGTCATTCTCAACATTCTCGGTCAGGCATTGTTACCAGGTCTGCTAAGTCTTCTGTTGTACTACAAAGGTCTGTCGTCAACCAAAGCGTCTGTTGCAACACTCGCGGAGCTTAGCTTCCCGATGGCAGGTGTGTTGGTGAACTGGATTGCTTTCCGTACGCTGATTACATGGGAGCAGCTGCTTGGTTTTATCTTAATCTGGGTTGCCCTCTTTGCCATTTCCAAACAGCAGGAACGATCATCCACTGCGGCCGATTCGGCGCCAAAGCTGCGAACAGAGTAAGGATATATTCGAGCATCACATATAAAGCAATAATCCAATATAAAAATATAACCATTGCACATCGAATTAGATGAGCAGTGGTTTTTTTTATTTCCATTTACTCGATAATACATGAGCTTTTTCTCAATTAGCACTATGAGTTATTCACCCTGTGCTTTATTTCTTTATCGCAAATCCTCCGCTCTCCCCCCCTTCCTCATCCCGAATATGCAAATCATCGAACTACGTCCCTTCTATGTTTTGTCTTTTGCCTGATCCGGTGGTACGATGACATATGGAATAAACAGATGAATTATATTCAGAGAGGAACGATCACTCATGCCTTCATTCTCATATACCTCCTACGACGCCGTCGGTTTGGCTGAACTGATCCGGTCCCGGGAAGTATCCCCGGTGGAATTGCTGGAAGCGGCGTTTGCACGCCTTAAAGAAGTGAACCCGCGACTTAATGCGGTTATTCGTACATATGAAACTCGCGCACAGGAGGAAGCGGGTTTGGTTCGCCCTGGAGAACAACCTTTTGCCGGCGTGCCCCTGCTCCTGAAAGATATCTCGCAATCCTTGGAAGGTGAACTTCTAACTTCAGGCTCGCGTTTGTTCAGCGAGCATCGGGCATTACGCAATTCCAATTTTGTTACTCGACTGCGTGATGCTGGTTTTATCATCATAGGACATACGAATACGCCCGAGTTTGGCTTGAAAAATATCACAGAACCCCGCCTCCATGGTCCAACTCGCAATCCATGGAATATCAATCACTCTCCAGGTGGATCAAGCGGTGGAGCTGCCGCGGCTGTAGCATCGGGTATTGTTCCTCTGGCCGGAGCCAGTGACGGAGGCGGTTCAATTCGTATCCCGGCTTCCTTTAGCGGATTGTTTGGATTGAAGCCAACCCGCGGGCGCACACCTGTAGGACCGGGAGTTGGTCGTCAATGGCAAGGCGCATCGATTGATTTTGCCCTCTCTCGTTCAGTTCGGGACAGTGCTGCATTACTTGATACTTTACAAGTCATACAGCCTGAAGCTGCGTTCCATGCTCCACTCTTTCCAGGCAGTTACTTGGCTGATATGAGCTATCCACATCAACGCAAACTGAACATTGCGTACACAACAGATTCACCCGTGGGTACACCCGTCAGCACAGAAGCCAAAGAGTCTGTATTCAAGCTCGTTCGCTGGTTGGAAGACCAAGGTCATCAAGTTGAAGAAAAGCTGAGTCCAGTCAACGGCGTCCGATTGATGGAGAACTATTACATGATGAACAGCGGCGAGATGGCCGCGATGATCTCTTCCATGGAACGCTCCATAGGTCGGGCTCTGACGTCCGATGATATGGAGATTGAATCCTGGGTTCTGGCGGAAGCTGGCAAAAAGGTGTCGGCGGCGGAATTTGTACATAGCTTAGCTGAATGGGATGTAGCCGCAGCTCAGATGTCCACCTTATTTGAGCGTTATGACTTCTACGTCACACCTGTGAACGCTTTTCCTGCGCCTAAGATTGGAGAACTAACACCTCATGACGAACAGATCCGTAATCTGATGCGGATTAGTGAGTTGGACAAGACCCAGCAGCAACAACTCATCTATGAAATGTTTGAGCCAAGTCTTACGTATACACCATTCACCCAGCTTGCGAATCTGACAGGCCAGCCTGCGATAAGTGTACCTCTGCATGTGACACCTGAAGGTTTGCCCATGGGTGTTCAAGTGATGGCTACCAAGGGACGCGAGGATTGGTTATTACATCTGGCGGCACAGCTTGAACAATCGGACCTCTGGATCGGGATGAAAGGAAATCCACTATTCCCAGCTTAAAAGCGTAGTATGTGAAATTTAACATTAGATGCTCCTGCCCAAGTTGATCATGTTGCCATAATAGTGCATGAAAGCTTCATCCACTCCGCATACTGTAAACAAAAAGTGGTGGAGAAATAACGGATGAATACCAATCAGCGCCGTAAACAGTCTTATCGGATCCCTGCCAAAACGGGATATGCTCTTAAAGTAAGCAAAGGTTCTTTACTACGCATAACGGATCTGGAGGGACAGCAAGTCATTGATTTTGTGGCATACGATGCTACAGATGTTAACCATCGCTTGGACCCGAGTGTGACAATGGACGTATTGCGTACTTACCGAATTAAACCGGGACAGTTTGTGTATTCCAATCAATACCAACCATTACTCAAAATTGTACGTGATACCGTTGGAGTACATGATTTCTTCAATTCCGCTTGTCGTCCAGAGATGTATGAAGTGTTATACGATAAAAAAGATCATGCCAGTTGTTATCACAATCTGAACACGGCACTTGAACCCTTTGGGATCTTACCGCCGGATCAGCACTATCCCTTTAACCTGTTTATGAAGTCCGTAGTAGATAGTGAAGGTAAAATTGATGTTGCAGCTCCCGACTCTCGTGCAGGTGATTATATCGAGATGGAGGCATTAATGGATATCACCATTGGGCTCTCCGCTTGCCCTTGTGAAGAAAGCTCATGCAACGGCTACAAATGTACTCCCATTCAATTGGATGTGGAATTTTAACGGATTAACAAAGCCTTGACGCAATATGATGACTATAGTTTGTTCTAATTCACTCCTTGCGGGAATACGATGACTTGTACCCATTTTCTGTGACGACTGGTACAATTCATCGAACCCGTTAAGGAGTGAACGTGTTTATGTCTGTACTTTTCAGTTATATCATTCTGGGAATATCCTTGTCCGCTCCAATCGGTCCGATTAACGCCGCCCAACTTGACCGTGGAGCCCGACATGGATTTATGCATGCCTGGATTTTGGGACTCGGCGCCATGTTTGCGGATTTGGTGTATATGTTGCTGATTTATTTTGGAGTTGCCCATTTTCTGGACACGCCGTTCATGCGCTCTTTTCTCTGGTCGTTTGGCAGTTTTATTCTGATTTACACGGGAGTGGAAACGCTCTCGAAGTTAAAACAGGGGATTCAAGGTACATCTACTGCGGAAGCCACTGTTCGAAAATCTTTTATTTCCGGCTTTTTGATGGCCCTGTCCAATCCACTGAATATTTTGTTTTGGCTGGGGATCTACGGCTCCATTCTTGCGACGACTGTGAAACATACAGATACCGCTCATTTGTTACTCTACAGTTCAGGCATATTCATTGGCATCCTGGTGTGGGATGTCATCATGGCTGGCATGGCCAGTCGATTCCACAAACATAGCAACGAAAACGTCTTACGCTGGATCTCGATTATTTCGGGAATCTGTCTAATCGGATTTGGTTTGTATTTCGGGTACGAAGCTGTGCGTTCCATCTTTTTCTGACCATAAAATCAGGCTGGACAGTCACCCAACTCCCCCTACATTAATACTGTAACGGTATCATGTGGAATGGAGTTGGGAATCCATGGCGGAGCTGTATAGTGCCGACGAAATAAATAGTGTATATGAGCGTCTTCCATCTTGGCAGCAGGACGCTTATTCGCAATTTGCCAATATGATCGCCGATGAAAATAATATGTATCCATGTGTACCTGGACGAATTGGATTTCTGTCAGGACATTTAAGGTATGGCTTTACGTGTGATCCCCGATCAGAACAGGCTGCCGAAGATATGGCGGATCTGCTTAGACAATATGGTCCAGTATCCAGAGACACCGGTCATTACGCTTCCATGGTGGTAATCTGTGAGACACCAAGCGATCTGAAAGAGCATACAACGGTAGAACAATATCAGACGTTATTCTGGCAAATGCTAAATCGGGTGACTTCACACGATACCGAGCCGTGGCCGAAACATATTTCAACTGATCCTCATGATTCATCATGGGAGTTTTGTTTTGGCGGAGAGCCTTACTTTTGTTTCTGTGCAACTCCCGCACATGAACTCCGAGCCAGCCGACATTTTCCATATCTCATGTTTGCCTTTCAACCACGTTGGGTATTCGAATCCATTAATGACAACACCCCTCTTGGCCGTAAAATGAAAACCTTGATTCGTAAACGTCTCGCGGCGTATGATGCTGTACCTGCTCACCCTTCACTGATGTGGTATGGTCAGCAGGATAATCTGGAATGGAAACAGTATTTCTTGCCTGATGATGAGCAGACACCTTCCAAATGCCCCTTTATGCGGATGAAGCAAGCTTTAGGCAAACTGACGAAATAATCTTCACGTCGATCATTAATAATTTGTGTAACCATTCGTGGAACTTGCTTATGGTCTGGATGGTGAGGACTGCGGCGATTTGGAGCCACGTACTTTGTGAACAATATACGTGATGATCCCAAGCAATACGACAAGTCCCACGCTTGCCAGCAGACCCGTTCTGCTGGCTTTTTCCATCGCTGTTCCTGCCACTGCAGCCACAATCAATACCATGGCAATCCATACTTTGATGCGATTCCACTTCACAGGCTTCATTTTCTTAATGTATGTGATGCAGATAAGCAGCCATGTATACATCAAGACCAGACTACCTGCTGTCGTCACATATTCAAACAGGCTTTTGGGCATCCATAATGCCATCAACGTAGACAGAAGTAGTCCGGCTGCTGTGCAACACAATGCCTGAAGCGGCATATCCTTTTTCCCCCAGGTCTTTGTGAACAGCTTAGGCGCATCTCCATCTTCTGCGAGTTTCACCAACATGGACGTAATGGCATATAGCGAAGCCACCATCGTTGAGAATCCGGCAATAATCAGAATTCCGTTGAGAATGTGGACCACAACGGTTAATCCAATGGTTGACATGGCTTTGACAAGGGGACTTTCATCTGGAGTCAGCTGAGCTGAAGGCACAAGCCATAGGATCAATGCAATTGCAATCACATAGAGTGTACTCACCGATAATAACATTACGCGACCTGATTTCACTGCATCTTTTGGCTCTTTCAGGTTGGCTGCCATCAAACCCATAACCTCAATCCCGGCAAAAGCAAAGAATGCATAGATGAAACCGCTCCACACCCCCTTACCTCCATGCGGAAACCATTCATTCTTCAATTGTTCTGGTGTCACTTTTACAGGTAACCAACCGAGACATGCTGCTCCCGCTATCGCTATAAATGCAACCGTCGCAGCAAGTTTGATTACAGCTAGAATATTCTCCGTTTTGGTTAACCCTTTCGCTCCCAGTGCAGCAATGAACAGACCGATAGCAGCATAGACCGCAACAAATGCCCATAGCGGAAACTTGGGAAACCAGAATTGAGAAAAGAGCCCCAGTGCTGTTAATGAGCTCCCCATGATGAGCATTTCAGAAAACCAGTACATCCATCCACTGCCAAAACCGGCCCAAGGTCCAAATGCTTCCCCTGCGTACGTTCGAAAAGCGCCTTCCTTTGGATCATCTGCCGTCATCTGTGCCAGCGCACCAAATACAAAGTAAGTACCTGCCGCCGCCAGCACCAGCAATACGAGTACGGAGATGCCGGCCCAATGAATCGCAAGACTGGTTCCCAGGAAAAACCCTGTTCCGAGCGTGCAACCTGCGCCAAACAAAGACAGACTTATCCAACTTAGTTTATCGTCGTCATTTTTACGGTGTTGCTGACTTTTCATGAAGTTCCTCCTTCTGCCTTATCCCCTTACGGTTTACAGGTCATGGAGGTTTTATGTCTTTATTAATAAAAGAACTATTTTTAGTTTACATAATAAATAATATGTATTTTTTTAAAATTTCGCTCAACCTGTACTATTAAATTTAAGTTGTATGTTATTCGGTCCTTTTCATAATGAAATATATTTACTCACTTACAAAATTCGAAAAAAAACTGTTGACTTCTAGGTTTAGATTTGGTTTTCCTTTTAAACTTGATGGTGCATCGATGTAGCTATATGTGAAATGGTAACTAGGGTGAGAAAATGTTCTTTCTATTGTGAATTTTTCATATGTTGAAATATTATAAAATATCTGTATTTCTTTCATATCGAACGCAGACTTCCTATTTTTCGTATGATTTTCAATCGCTTCTTCGTTTTTTTTAGTCTTATTCGTCTGTAAAAACGGAAGGCTCCATTCTGGGAGTTTTTCGTTTTCCTCCTTCATCCCTTTTTCACAGGTTATCGAACTAAGTTAACGTATAGATCCTATCCCCTGAAGTTACCCAGGTCCTCTTCTGAATTCTGTTGTGAATTTTTCATATATTGAAAATATTAAATATTGATCATAAAAAAGCCGCCAGCATGGCGGCTTTGCTAATAATTCTATTTTAAAATTTAAGTTCGGCCCGTCCAATCTGCTCCGGCGATTTCCTTCCATCGTGCTCTAATCTCATCATACAGCTTCTGTGGTAGTGGCCCTTTGGCGACAAGGTCAGCATTTTGCTGCCAGCGATTGGGCTTGGCTGTTCCAACAATAGCCGTATCTACGCCTTCGGTACTTAGTGTAAAACGCAGTGCAATTGCTACCGCTGCCTGGGCATCTTCGCCCAGAAAACCATATTCAAGCTCACTTAAACGCTTCCAATATACATATGGATATGCTTCTTCCGAGAGCGTTTCAAACGTCCAGGCGGCATTAGCTATGGGCCTTTTGGCGATCACTCCCATATTTCTCTTTCTCGCCTCAGGCAACGTTAGTTCAATCGCTTCCTGATCTGCTATATTTAATGAAGTCTCCAGACTATCAAATACTCCGGTCTGAATCGCATATAGCGCATCTGTTGTATCTCCACTATATCCGATAAATCTCGTCTTTCCTGCTTCCTTGGCACGTTGAAGTACTTCGATTACGGCTCCTTGTCGAAGTACTTCTTCAGAACAGCTATGCAAATGGATAACATCCACATAGTCCGTTCTTAACCGCTTCAGACTGCGATCAATCGTCTGTTCCAGTACTTTGGCATCCCAATCCGGACCATCAATCCCGGCAGCATGTCCACATTTGGTGAACAAATAATAGTCATCGCGCCGATGGGACAACACCTCACCGATTAACTCCTCGCTGTCACCATAACATTCAGCCGTATCAATCACGTTTAATCCCGCATCCAAGGCACTATTCAGCATTTTTTCAACATCACCTCTGGATGAATCCCGGATCTCCGACCCACCGAATCCAAGTGTGCTTACTTTCATACCTGTGTTTCCGTAATTACGCGTTTCCATCGTTATCTTCCTCCAAGTTCAGTGAATTGGGTACAGATAAATAGAAATATAGATAACTTCCCTTATGTTATTACCCATGTGTTGGTTATGCCACCCACTTTTTCAGATAGTTCCCAACTGTACTCATCTAGAATCCGTAGATGGACATGCCACCGTCAACCAATAACGTCTGACCTGTGATGTATCCCGCTGCATCCGATGCCAGGAATACGACCGGTCCTACCACTTCTTCCAGTTCTCCCACACGCTGTAGGGGTGTACGACTTACAATTTCCTGCAAATACTGGGGATCATCCAGCAGTTTTTCGGTCAGAGGTGTTCGGAAATACCATGGTCCTACTGAATTGACACGGATTCCATATTTCCCCCATTCCAGTGCGAGAACTTTGGTCATATGAATTAATGCAGCTTTGGTCGCACCATACACGACCCCTGTTCGAAGAGCTGTGTGGCCGCCTACCGATGAGATGTTGATGATCTTCCCACCCTCGCGCTCCTTCATATGCTGACCCGCCAATTGCGAAGCGAAGAAAGCCGATTTTAAGTTTGTCTGCATGATCGTCTCCCACTGCTCGTCCGTTACTTCCAGTGCCGGTGTCCGTATGTTCATACCTGCGTTATTCACAAGAATGTCCAGACTCCCCATCTCCGAGATCGCCTCTTTAAACGTCTCTTCCATTTGTTCTTTTGATGTCACATCCGCCGCCAGAGCGAGCGCTTTACGCCCTGTCTGTTCAGATATGTATCCGGCTGTCTCCTCAATTTCTTTCATCGTTCGGGATACAAGTACAACGTCACTGCCTGACTGGGCCAGTCCGATCGCAATTGCTTTTCCGATCCCTCTCCCTGCACCTGTCACCAATGCAGTCTGTCCATCGAGATGGAATGTGGGTACGTTCATGACACTCACTCCTTCATTAGATTCTTACTTTCAGCATTCAGGCAGAATGCTTCAATATGTAGGTAAACCCCGAATCGAATCAGGTTACAAAATACTGGCTTGGATTGCCCAACTCCGGATGGAACTTCTCTCGAAAACGGCCTCCCGTATAGTCCCCTATAATTTTTCGCCAGAACGCCTGCGCAATGACATTGTTACGAACCTGGGTCACTTTCCACCTTCCTGGGAATCGTTTGAACAGCTCATATGCTGCCCGAGTGCCTACGCCACTGCGCCGATACTTTTGCATCACAAAAAACTCAGTCAAATAGTAGTCGTTATCCTTACTTCCAGGCTCCAATTTCTCCACCAGAGCAAACCCTGCAGGTGCCCCATCACTTGTAATCAAAAAAGGAAACTTGCGGTCTTCTTCTGTCCAGAATGCCTCCAGACCGGGATATTCCGGGTAAATACCGTTGCTGTCCACATCAATATTCAGATATTTGGTAAAATCATATAAGTAAAATTGCATTAAATGCCGAATCACCTGACTACGTTCCCGGGGAACCAGCTCTATTTTCATATTCATCCGGTTCACCTCCTCTGCTCTGCGTATACTGATTACTTTAAAGGTTTACGCGCCGAAGGGCAAGGAAGCATCTCCTACTTCCTGCTACATTAGTGAACAAGCTGTGAGCATGTAAATTATGGTACACTAGAGCATAGAATACGATTAATTTGAATATTAATCTGATATGTTTTTTCACATGGAGGTGTCGAACTTGACCAACGTGCAAAAAGAGATTGATCGACGCAAGCTGGATGACAAACTACCTTCCATGCCTTGGTTCGTTCAGCAATTCATGGACTACAAGCTGCCTGACCTATCCCCCTCTACCCTGCTCGAATATCTGAGAGATTACGAAGCTTTTTTCGGTTGGTTACGAGCAGAAGGACTGTCCGAGGCAAGCTCTAATAAAGAGGTAACGTTGAATGAACTGGAAGTCCTTCGCATGGATTCAGTCACCGCCTATCGGTTATTTCTCACAACCAAACGGGAAGGAACCAATTCCAGAATTACCGTCTCTCGCAAACTCTCTTCCCTTCGCTCCCTGTTTCATTATCTGAGCCAGATTGCGGAAGATGAAGACTTTTACCCTTTGCTGAAGCGGAACATTATGGCCAAAATCGAGATCAAACGTACCCATAAACCCAAGGACACTGCTGCCAAACTCAAAGGTAAAATTCTCGAGGAAGAGGAACTGCTTGAATTTATCGGTTATATCCTTGAAGGGTATGCTGTCGATATGGAGAAGAACAAGCAGGCACTGTATTCCCATGAGCTCAACAAAGAACGGGACGCCTGTATCGCCAGCCTCATTCTCAATTCAGGATTACGTGTGTCGGAAGTTGTGAATCTGAACGTCGATGACCTCGATCTTAATAATAAACTCCTGTATGTTTACCGCAAAGGTAATAATGATGAGACGTACAAAACACCCGTATATTTCAGGGAACAGGCCAAGGATGAACTCGCAACCTATATGAACTTGCGGCAATCACGTTACCGTACGCCCAAGCGGGAGAAGGGTCTGTTCATTGCTCTGCGTAACGGAGATTCGGAAGGAAGCCGAATGACCAAAAGAGCGATTCAGGCCATGATCATGAAGTACGCCAAACGTTTTGGCAAACCATACTTGACTGTGCACAAATTACGACATTCATTCGCAACCGACTATTATCTGCAAAATGATATTTACAAAACGAAAGAGCAGCTTGGACACGCTTCTACGGAAACGACCGAGATCTATGCTCACCTTACCGACAAAACGATGTCCGAAGCCATCGAACGTCGTACTGACGATGGGATGTAACATCCTTAACGAAAAAGCAGCAAACCGCATCAAGGATTTCGTTCCGAGAGAGGTTTGCTGCTTTTTTCGTTTGTTTCATTTGTTTCGTTTGTTTCGTATGCTTCGTTTGCTTCGGATCATTCAAGGAAAGAACATAATAAGAATAATCTTAGTTTACATAATAATAGTTACGTTGTCATATATCAGGATCACTCACACTTATTGTACATTCAATCATGTGCAGCAACATTGATGTCATCCTTCTTCATGTTTTACCCGATTCGACTTCATCCATCAGTCTTGCTTGCTCCCGACCATCTCTAACAACGCCTTGGCTATTTCCTCCGTTTTATGCACCGAGTACCACGTTATATCTCTTCTTACGATGCTCGGCTCCATACACTGCTCTGAAGATAACCATGAGATTATACCTAATACCCCTTCAAGCTGGCCTACTAAGGTCAGATTATTCTCTTCTCGAACCATCACGAATTTGGGATAAGATGCATCCTTGAATCCTTCAATAACAATCCAATCATACCCGGACAGATGACTTAACATATCCTCCAACCTGCTTGCTTTTCGTTCCATAATCGCAGTACGGTTCTCCGACATGACAACCACGGCCGATGCCCCTGCCTCACCAAATTGATACGAATCCGTTCCCTCCTGATCCATCTCGAAATGGTCATGTCCATCATGCTTAATCGCTGCTACCTTAAGTCCCATGGAAGAAAAATGCCCAATCAACGAAGCAATTAAGGTTGTCTTGCCCGTATTTTTGTATCCAACAATCTGGATGATATGTGGTTTAGTATTACTCATATCAGTCATCTATCAACTACCTCACAAGATCTGTGGGCAGTTTGAGAATACGGACCTGCTCACCCGCAGGAATACCTTTTTTCTCAGGCGGAACAACAATCAGGCAATCACTGTCCTTAATGGTGATCATCACGCTGGACTCATCTACACGGGTAGCAGCCGGGATCGCGTACACCATGCCGTTGCGGATCTCTGTGCGTCCACGTACGAATCGTGTAAAATTGTTCACTTTCGTGTATTCTTCTTCCAAGATCGCAGTCCATTCTTCCAAATAAGGATGAGCATCCGCCTGCATGGAACGAATGGTTGGACGAACAAACAGACCAAAACCCACAAAACAAGCCCCCGGGTTACCGGATAGTGCAAAAAGTAATTTATCTTTATACACAGCAGCTGTGGTTACACTGCCAGGCCGCATCGTCACTTTGTTAAACAACATCTCCACATGTTCTTCCAGCACAAGTTCGCCCATAATATCATAATCTCCGACAGATACTCCACCTGTGGTCACTACGATATCATTATCTTGAATGGCTTCTTCCAGTTTGGCCCTTGCCGTATTCACATCGTCTGCAATAGAACCATACATCACAGGCTCTCCACCTGCTTCAACGACCAGAGAACGGAGCATGTAGCTGTTGCTGTTTCGAATCCGACCTGGTTGTAATGGCTCGTCAACATCTAGCAATTCCGTACCTGTTGCAAATATCGCCACCTTGGGACGTTGAAATACAGGAACTTCTGCTATGCCAAAAGTAGCTAACACGGACTGCTCTCCTGCTCTGATGATCGTTCCTGCTTCGAGCAGTTGCTGTCCCTCTTGGACTTCCAGTCCAATTGGTGTGATGTTAGCACCCGACAATATGTGCCGCTTCAATGCAATCCACTGTTCTCCGTTCTCTATCTTGCTCTCCGTCATCTCCATCATAACTACCGCATCTGCACCTTCCGGAACCTGTGCCCCCGTCATGATGCGAGCCGTCGTACCTGAAACAATGGTGTGGTCCGAGGTGTAACCGCAAGGAATTTCATCAATAACACGAAACCAAACTTGATGATCACTCGATGCATCTATGGTATCTGTACTTATAATCGCGAATCCATCCATACCCGATCTCCGGAAGAATGGATACGGATGCGGTGCCTGAATCGTCTCTGCAAGTGTACGGCCATGGGCAGATTCAAGGTGAACTTTCTCTATGGCGCCTAAAGCAACTCTTTCAGCTATTTTGGCTTGGGCATCCGGTACCTGTACGGCTGTACGATTGAATTTGGCAGTTGTCATATCATGTGGATGTGAGTTCAGTTTCAAAAGTATTCTTACCTCCTAGAGACATATCATCTTTATAGAAAAGTGTAGCCCGAATACTGTAAGATAACAAGTACATCAGATATTGAATCCTATGATAAAATTTTCAATTCATATAGAGGCAACATTCCTTGACCCATATTCAACATGAAAGGTATCTTGTCTGCCCATAATATAATGGACTAAGGGAGGCGATGGACATGAGTGAGAAATGTGAATTATGTGGAAGAGAACCTGTAAGCACGACTGTTCATCATCTGACACCCAAAGAAATGGGAGGAACATTTCTGCCAACGGCCAACCTGTGCATCCCCTGTCATAAACAGATTCATTCTCTATACACCAATCAAGACATCATAACACTTGGTCTTACGAACCTGCAGTCCTTGAGACAAGCTGAACGAATGGTTCCCTTTATCCGCTGGATTCGCAAACAACCTGCTTCAACCATTCCCCGTGTACGGAAATCCAATCATGTTCGCAAATCGTAAACCAAAAAGAACAGCTCCAAGGTAAATGTGACGGCAGAGATAAATCCGCCTTACCTTGGAGCTGTTCTTATTCATTGGACTATTTGATGGTTGGTGGACACGCATAGGATTAGATCATTATCTACGCCTCATAATGCGGCCGCCGCCCACTCTGGTTTTCGGTTTTTTGTAGGATTTCTTAGGTGAATCAAACAACCCGCCCAGACCACCACTGCTTTTGTTACGATCAATGGTTCCCTTGCTCTGATCCTTGTTACGGTTGAATAATCCTCCGCCCGATCCCACGCTTGAATCTTTATCGCTTCCGCGCCTTGTAATCGTTCCTTTCCGATCAACCGTAATCGGTGGAGCAAGCTTCTTGTCATTACTTGTTGGTGCTCGGTAAGATCCTGCACTCGGTTTATACGTATCTTTATTGGTATATCCTCGATAGTTGCCATAACCTCGCCCGCCAAAAGAATCGAACAGATTACCAATTAATGTAGCGGTGAGGTAACCTTGTAAAAAAGATGAATCGTAGTTCTGCCGGACATACTCCTTGGAGTCCACCTCAATCAAGGTATCCTCCGGCTTGTTCGGGTCTTGTTGCAGGTGATAATACTCATCCTGATACACGAGGAACATACGCTCAGTGTTCTCTGCCGAGATCTGATCCGGTTGCCTTTGGTCAGATAATTCCCGAGCCACTTCCGGAACGGTGCGGTCCGAAGCCCGGTACACATAAGACGTTGAGTTACCACTGCCGTTAACCGATTCAAGCGGATATGTGTCCTGAACAGAAGGTGCTCCGCACGCGGACAACAGAGACATCACAAGGCTGAGGACCAGCATTAATTTTAATCCATGTGCCAAGCGTTTTTTCATTGGGAACCTCTCCTAGCTCGAACGAATCACTTTGATATCCGCAGGAAGAATGGACTCACCCTCATACAGTGTAAATCTTCTGTCTTGCCACTCCACGCGAAGAAGCATATTATCATCCGACTGATACTGCCATACCAATTGTTCTCCAGCCTGACCATACGGAGTTCTGCCTGCCGTTGATACCATGCCTCCATACTCTTCCTCCAGATGATATGCGCGTCCATCCAGATCCAGCAATGTGGGCACCTCATCAGGTGCATCAAGCCTGCCATCAATTGGTGTATATAGAACGTAACGTGTGAGTTCCCGCTCTTCGATATGCAAATATCGAAATGCGGTACCATCCTGCAGCGTGAGCACAACTGCATTTCGAGCGCGATTTTGCACCCGACCAACAACTTCATAAGTGACCAGAGAAACCTCACAGATATCACCAGGTGCAAGCTGAAGCATGGTTTTCTCTGCCTGCGGTGGTTCAGGTTTCGTTAGTATTCCTTTAATTCGTTTCCATACACTCATGAGAATTACTCCTGTTCCTTATCTTATAAACAAGCTGCAATAATCAGTGCGCCCACGATATGTAAAGCGCCAGAGAACAACCCGTATCCTGTCTTCCCTTGCTGAATTCCGGTATCCAGATCCAGATTGGCCCATCTGCGAATCATAAAGTGTACAACACTCTCCAGAATCAACAAAATGATAAAGGATACAACGGAGACCAACAATGCTTCACCAAGATGACCAGCCGTAGAAATGGACGTAGCGAGTACATATCCTTGTGCAAATAATTTCATCACCATACGTGTAGTAACGGCCATATTGCCAGCCTTAACTTCAGCAAAATCCTTATATTTCGTAAACAGTGAATCGACATACATCAAAACAAACAGCAAAACCGAACCAGATACTGTCCAGACCAGCATCGCCAAAATATTTAGATCCATTTACACAGCCCCCACATATCAACATGAACCGCATTTAAAAGCGAAGGAGAAATACTCTTCTCCTCCGCTGGTCAACCCTGCTGACTTACAAGGTATTAATTCTTATTATCGTACTGTTTCATCAATGCTGCGAGCTCATCTTCAACAGCCTGATCTTTACCCAACTTCTCGAACTCTTCATCCAAAGACTTGCCTTTGGAAGACATTTCGTTGCTTGCTTCTGCCTGTGCTTCCATCTGCATCATTTTCTCTTCCATACGCTTCATACCAGCACTTGCAGTATCGGAGCCAAACCCATTCAACGCTTTGTTGATTTCCGTTTGGGCTTTTGCTGCATTGTAGCGGGCTACCAATGTTTCGCGTTTATTCTTCATTTGAGTCAGTTGCTTACGCATCTCGTCGAGCTTGCCACGCAGGTTATCTGCAGAAGCCTTGTTTTGATCATAGCTGGTTTTGTACTCAGCCATCTTCTCTTCAGCAGCCTTTTTCTCTTCCAGGGCGCGTCGAGCCAAATCCAGATTCTGAGCACGTGCCGCCGTATGCGCCTGCTCCTCACGTTTCTTCACAAGAGCTTCCTGCTCTTCATACAACTGCTTGAATTTCTTTTCAATCGCGATCTGTTGAGCTACTGCTTTCTCCGCATCTTCCAGATCCTCTTGCATGTCACGGATATATTGGTCCGTCATCTTGATTGGATCTTCCGCCTTGTCAATAATGGCGTTGATGTTAGACATGGTTAGATCACGCAAACGTTTGAAAATGGACATTATGTTATTCCTCCTAGTCAATATTACATCGTATATAAACATACATACGTAACAATCTACAACTCGTTTCATTTTTAGCAAATAAAATCAAAACGTGCGATTGCTCTTTAGATTAGGAAGATCGATTATCCTTGCTCAAGATGATCCTCCATTAGCCTCTCTGCAGTCTGCACGATTTCATCGATCTGCATCCGTGTGATGGCATCAAAATGAATACCTATAATCACCGTAACAGTTACTTTCAACTGTAGGGCCGCCTTTCGGGCTAGGCGCTCACACAGCTCTTGTTCCTTATGACCCGGAATATGTACCGTCGTCCCGCTAACCCGCTCATGATCTACATAGAACGTGGATACGGCGCCAATATGCGCCTTACCTCCGGTAACGAGAAAAACCTTATCTTCGCCAGCTTCAATGACCTCTAAACGTATGGATTTCAAATCATATGTACTCATATCCTAACCACCTATCCTTTTCTATATGTTATATATGGAGGAATTATGGCCGTCATGGGATAAATCGACAATGAAACTTCTCACACTACGCATATTTTATGGGGACCCGGGGCATACCAAGAAGAACGTCATTTTGGAAAAGGAGGCTGTTATTATGCGCGTACGCCTCATTATGCTGATGGTTATCGTTATTTTTCTCGGAGGATATCATGCTCCGGTATCATCGCGGGATTCTTCAAGCCCGCCAAGTGAATCGGTGTCCGGTTCGGATGCCGGGGAAGAAGAACAACTGACATTAGGACAGTTACGTCAAAAATATGCCGATACATTCAAAACCAATGGCCCTTCAACAAAGAAAGTTGCCCTAACTTTTGATGATGTACCTGATCCACGGTTTACTCCACAGGTACTCGAAGTATTGAAGAAATATAATGTCAGAGCTACATTTTTCATCGTGGGCAGTCGTGCTGAGAAACATCCCGATCTGGTGAAACGCATAATTAAGGAAGGGCACATGGTTGGTAATCACAGTTACAATCATCCGGAATTCAGTAAGCTGTCGATGAATGCCTTTCGCAAACAAATTTTACATACCGGGGATATTATTCGACGCCTGGCGGGATATACGCCAAAGATGATTCGGCCGCCTTATGGAGACATTAATGAGGAACAGCTACGTTGGGCAGCAAGACAACACTATAGCATTGTGAACTGGAACGTGGACTCACTCGACTGGAAAGGCCTATCTAAGGAACAGGTGAAAGATAACATCCTGTCTGCCGTCAAACCTGGCTCGATCGTTCTGCAACATGCAGGAGGCGGTGTAGGATCTAATCTAAACGGCACGATTGAGGCCTTGCCAGAAATTATTGAGGAACTGCGTAACCGAGGGTATGAACTGGTCACCTTGGACGAAATGCTGGGGTTGCCAAAGGCCAAAGATTAGGATACCCGAGACAGAAAAAAAATGAGTATAGTAAAAGGGTGCTGTTCAATCACAAGCTAGCGACTGGCAGACACCCTGTTTGAATTTATTTTAGATGTAATTTACGCCCTACTTCAGAATGTACAGCTCGATATCCTGAAAACCAAATGTGCTTACAGACTGCTTGCTACCGGGGATGAAGATATCGATCCGGTGACCCTTGATTGCACTGCCCACATCACGTGCTGTGGCTACAAAAGCCTGTTTGGGCAATCCTGGATGGCTGTGACCCGTTACCAGTACTTTGGTTCCAAGTGGAATCACACTTGGATCAACTGCAATCGTACCCAGTTCAAGGTCATTCCCGAAATAATCGACTGGACCCCATCCTCCATTTTCAGACGGATCTGCAGAGTATGCCGTTGCTTTCACATCCACAGCTTTGCTGTAGTCGAATGTTTTACCCCAGGCTTGAACCACTTTGTTATCGGTGTTAACGTCCAAGCTTGCTGTGGTAACCGTTTTGGCCTGAGTCTTGCTCTCCGTCGCCGCAGCAGCTACATTCTTTGCCTTACCTGGAATCGTAATTTTCAAACCACCATAAATGTTGTAAGGCGAGATGTCGTTGTTTGCTTTAACTAACGTATTGATTGCTACTCCGTATTGTTTTGATAAGGTATAGAAGGTATCCCCCTCTTTGGCCACATGAACTGAATCAGCGTGAGCCGGAACGGCTTGTATGAGCATTGCTGTTGTCATTAATGCTACTGCTGTTTTGGCTATACGTTTCTTGTTAATCATGGTCTTCCTCCCTCATTGTGCCTGCGAAGTTAGTTGTCGGATTCGGATGAGGAGCCCACCCTATAGGTTCATCATTACATTTGAAACGATATGTACCCCTAATTCACCCCAAGCAGTGTGCTGTAGATCTTCCCCCTGCACAGTCTGCATCGTTACATCCCCCGCACTCCCTGTCCGGAAGTTTCGGCAGAGTTCAATATATCACAATTTTGTAACCTGAACTTGTAGTAATTCTTACCAAATGGTTTTAACATGTAAGCATATGTAAGAATACAGGATACTTTAGAAATGTTGGGCGTCATAATTCCTTAATAATTGGTAACAGAATAGTTACTTCTTCCGAATCCATACGTGGTAATTTTTCATAAAAAATAGCGTCACCGACTCGAAGTCAGTAACGCTATTTGATCAATTCATTTAGAGTACTTTCGCAAGAAAATCACGTGTACGTGAATTTTTCGGTGCTCCAAATACCTCATCAGGCGTTCCCTCTTCCACAATAACCCCGCCATCCATGAACAGGATTCGGTCTCCCACTTCACGTGCAAAACCCATCTCATGTGTTACGATGACCATCGTCATCCCGCCTTCTGCAAGACGTTTCATGACATCCAGCACTTCGCCGACCATCTCAGGGTCCAATGCCGACGTGGGCTCATCAAACAGCATCACATGCGGCTGCATGGCCAATGCTCTAGCGATAGCGATCCGCTGCTTCTGTCCACCGGACAGCTGATTCGGGAATGTATCTTTTTTATCGTACAAGCCCACGGTGTTAAGCAGATCAGCAGCAATTTTCTCCGCTTCCTGAGTGGATTGTTTCTTCACTTTAATCGGAGCAATTGTAATGTTTTGCTCTACCGTTTTGTGTGGGAACAGGTTGAAGTGCTGAAACACCATGCCCATTTTCTCACGAGTTGCGTTAATGTTGTGCTTGGGGTCCGTGATTGACACGCCTTCAAAATCAATCTCTCCTGAGGTAGGCTTTTCCAGCAGGTTCAAACAACGCAAGAATGTACTTTTACCTGAACCGGAAGGGCCGATGACCACGACAACCTCACCTTTACCAATCGTCACGTTAATGCCCTTAAGCACATCGTTATTTCCATAAGATTTGTGTAATTGTCTAACGTCTATCACTTGCACTCAACTTCCTTTCCAGTCGTCCCAGCAGCTTGGACAAAATGAACGTTAATACAAAGTAGATGGCTGCAGCAATCAAAAATGGACTCAAGCCTTGATACGTAATGTTTTTGACCACACTTGCCTGATACATAATGTCCACCATACCGATGACCGAAATAATGGAGGATTCCTTGATGATGGTTATGAACTCATTACCGATCGCAGGTAATACAGCTTTGAAGGCCTGTGGCAATATAATATAACGCATCGCATCGCCTCTTCCCATACCTAGGGAACGAGCTGCCTCCAACTGACCACGATCCACACCTTGAATACCAGCACGGAAAATCTCTGCCAGATAGGCACCACTATTAATGGAAAGTGTGATGATACCTGCCTGAAGGGCAGTGAAGTTAATGCCAAAGGACAAGGAGAAACCATAGTAAATAATCATCAACTGTACCAACATCGGTGTACCCCGGATCACTTCAACGTAAGCTGTACCGATCCAGCGCAGGATGGCAACATCATGCAGACGGAACAAACAGATGATCAATCCGATTATTACCCCGAAAATAACACCAAGTGCGGACAACAAAAGAGTATAACCTATACCGGTTGCATAGAAACTTTTGAACTGCCAGAACACTTTAAAAATATTTTGTGATTTGTCCACTTTATCAGCCATCAGGAGACTGGCATCCGTCACCATCTGGTTGATCTTATCCTCACTTTTCAATCGCTCCAGCGTTCCATTTACTGCAGCGAGCAGCTCGGTATTACCTTTACGAATCCCGATTGCCGCTTCTGCTTGCTCTTCGTCCGGGACAGCAGCAGCAAGTCCAATGATATCGTCCAGATAACCGGCAGCAACGGTATCTTCAACGATTGCCGCGTCAACACGTTTGGTTTGCAGTTGAAGCACAATATCAGAGATTTTATCCAGCGCAGTAAGTTTTGCTCCAGGAATCTTCTGTCCGATCGTTTCCTGAATGGAACCTTTCTGCACACCAATCTTTGCATTTTCGAGTTCTGCCATGGTTGGATACTTGTCTTTATCCGCATTTCGAACCATGATCACTTGTTTTGATTTATAATAGGTTTCGGAAAAATCAATACTTTTCTTCCGTTCATCGGTCGGTGTCATGCCCGAAACGACCAGATCGACACGGCCACTCTGCAATGCAGGCAGCAGGCCGTCGAAGCCCATATCCTCAATCACAAGCTCAGCGCCAAGATCTTTGGCAATTTCTTTGGCAATCTCAATATCAAAACCAACGATCTCATCTTTGCCATCAATTACTTTATGGAATTCATAGGGTGCAAAATCGGCACTTGTACCGAGCACCAGCTTTTTACCGCTTGAATGATCTGTAGTTCCACTTGCAAGTGCCACAGGAACGGCAGTTGTCAGCAGAACAACAAAGGTCAACAGCATCATGGTGTAACGACTTATCAATTTCAACCTTGTTCTCTCCCCTTACAATACGTTGTATGCTTCTCATGTTGATGACTGAGTCATTATAAAGTACAATGCATGATTATGCAATGCATTTTGACATTACAAATCTTGATCTGTTTCTGAAAAAATAAAGCAAACATGATATAATCAATGAATTATTTTCATTTTTGCATAAGGAGTTTACTAATGACATCTAACAAATCACAAATTCTGACGGTTATTGATCAATATGCTTCCCGTTTTAAAGCCATTTCATCATATATCGGTGCCAACCCCGAACTGGGAAATGAAGAGTATCTCGCTTCTGCCCGTTTGAAAGAAGAACTGGTCTACCACGGTTTTACGGTAGAGGCTCCCGTTCTTGGGCTGGAGACAGCCTTTATCGGAACGTATTCCGCTGCAAAACCCGGCCCTACCGTTGCATTATTGTGCGAATATGATGCCTTGCCGGAGATCGGTCACGCTTGCGGTCACCATCTGATCTGCATGATGAGTCTTGGAGCTGCTGTAGGGCTGAAATCCATACTGGATGAAGTAGGTGGAACGATTAAAGTGTTTGGTACACCCGCAGAAGAGACACGTGGTGCCAAAGTCCCAATGGCGGAAGCAGGGTTGTTCGATGACTGTGATGTTGCCCTTATGGCACATCCGTATTATGCCTACGAAAAGTCGGGCAGCTCGCTGGCGATTGACGCTGTACAATTTGAATTCCATGGCCGATCTTCACATGCTGCTGCTAGTCCGCATGAAGGCATTAACGCACTTGATGCTGTCATTCAAACGTTCAACGGAATCAATGCATTCCGCCAACAAGTGAAAAGCACCGTTCGGATTCATGGCGTAATCAACAACGGAGGTCAGGCAGCAAACATCATTCCTGACTATGCTTCTGCACAATTTTATGTACGTGCAGCAACTCGCAAAGAACTGAATATCCTCACCGAACGTGTGATTCAGATCGCTGAAGGTTCTGCTCTGCAGACAGGTTGCAAGCTTGTGACATCCAACTATGAAACGTCATATGACGAGATGGTCACCAATGAAGCTTTCTCAGCGGCGTTTAGTCAAAATTTGATGGAACTCGGCATCCCACAAGAAGAGATTGTCAGTGGTAACGATCATGGCTCCATGGACATCGGTAACGTTTCCCTGAAATGTCCTGCGATCCATCCTTACATTCGTGTTGTGGATGAGGTTCATACCCTGCACTCCATAGCCTTTCGTGATCTTGCGCTTCAGGAACGCGCGCTGGATGGCATGATTTTGGGAGCAAAAGCACTTGCTGCAACAGCTTATGACGTCCTGAGTCAGCCAGAGCTGCTTCAAACCATTCGTACAGAGTTCGAGCAGGGGATTCGCTAAGATTCAATTCAATATTTTATATAGGGGTACCCTAAACAGACTTGAATACCAAGCTGTTCAGGGTACCTTTTTCTTCATTAACTGTACGTATATTCAGCATGAAGCTGGAGATGCTGTGAAAGTAAGCTTTGAAAATGATGAAAATAATTCATTTTATTACAGGAAATGTGGTTCATTTGCTGGCTAACTTGGTTAAATATAACTATAAGTGCGTGTCCAAAAGACCGGCGGCTTTTGAACAACCTCTATAACTTATCCTATACTCAGGAGGTGCTGTCATGCTACTCGAAGCCATGTATCATGTTCCTCGTGACAAGTGGGCTTATGCTTATAATTCGTCTACCATACATCTGCGCGTACGAACCAAACGAAATGATGTACAATACGTGACTGCACTGACCGGAGATAAGTACGATTGGAACGGAACGTACCAGGAAATTCAATTGGAGAAAGCTGCTTCGGATAACATGTTTGATTATTGGGAAGCTGCCGTCAAGCCACAATTTAAACGTCTCACCTATATATTTCGGATAACCGCTGGTTCGGAAGATGTTTTTCTTGCGGATAACGGCATTCATTATGACGCCCCTTATCCAACCGGAGGATATTATGAGTTCTCGTATATACACGAAATCGATGTGTTTAAGGTACCCGAGTGGGCCAAAGAAGCCGTCTTTTATCAGATCATGACTGAACGGTTTGCTAATGGAGATCCCAAGCTGAATCCACAAGAAACCCATGACTGGGGTGGCAAACCGGAGTTGGACAATTATTTTGGTGGAGATCTGCAAGGTGTGCTGGATCATTTGCATGACTTGACCGAACTTGGCGTGAACGCCATTTACTTTACCCCGTTATTCCAGGCCAATTCCTACCACAAATACGACACGATAGACTATAAAAAAGTCGACCCCCATTTCGGTGATAATGCCCTACTCAAACAATTGACAGAAGAATGCCATCGCCTGGGTATCCGAGTAATGCTTGATGCTGTGTTTAACCATTGCAGTGAAGACTTCCCTCCCTTTCAAGACGTGCTCCAGAATGGAAAAAACTCAAAGTATGCCGGTTGGTTCCACATCAATGAATATCCGGTTCAGATCAAGGACGGTATACCTACCTACGATACTTTTGGTTTCTATGGCAACATGCCCAAGTTTAATACAGCGAACCCTGAGGTTAAAGCATATCTGCTCGATGTAGCAGAGTACTGGATTAAGGAAATCAAGCTGGATGGCTGGCGTCTGGATGTAGCAAATGAAGTGGACAACCATTTCTGGCGTGATTTTCGAAAGGTTGTTAAGGCAGCGAATCCTGAAGCCTATATTGTTGGGGAAGTATGGAGCGACTCCTTGACCTGGCTTATGGGAGATCAATTCGATTCCGTCATGAATTATCCGTTTGCCGACAAAGTGCTTCAATTCTTTTGTGGTTCAATGGATGGTTATCACTTTGCGAACGAGATGGGTTCACTGATTATGCGCTATCCTCAACAAACCAACGAAGTGATATTTAATATGCTGTGCAGCCATGATACCCCACGACTGCTCACCCGATTAGGAGAAGACAAACGCCGATTAAAATTGTCCGTTGTATTCCTTTTCACCTATATCGGTACACCTTGTATTTTCTATGGCGATGAGGTGGGAATTAGTGGTGATGCTGACCCGGATTGTCGAAAATGTATGGAGTGGGACCCTGCCAAACAAGACAGAGAACTGTATGATTTCTATCGTCTGATGATTGATTTACGCAAAAGTAATGAAGCCCTGCGCAAAGGACGTTTCCGATTCCTTAAGGCTGATCACAATGATCCCTGTATCGTGTATGAGCGTGTTGATGATAACCTTCACTTTACCGTATGGATGAACAATACACCTCAAGATCGAACGCTCTCTCATCCTATGGAAACGAAAGACTGGAAGGATGCATTAACTGAAGAGCCTGTCTCTCCAACCGATGGAATGATGAATATTAAGCTTGACCCCTATGGATACCGCATTTTGTATAGACAGCTTGGTCCAGCAACTACCCAACACAACTAAAGTTTAAATTCATTCAGTCATATAAAAGTCAACAAAAACACTCCCACCGTCTCAGATGATGACTTTCATTCTGAACTTTGGAAGTGTTTTTGTTTATTGGATTAAAAACCACAGCATGATATGCTGCGACTCATCCGGATTGCATCAGTTTACAGGCTCAAGTGTGATCCTGCGATAAATGTCCATATATTCTTCAGCAGAGACGTTCCAGCTGTATTCCCCGCTCATTGCATTTTTCACAATTTTCTTCCAATGTTCTGGCTGTTTGTAGATCTCCTCAGCACGTCGAATGGTATTCATCATGTCATGTGCATTAAAACTTGTGAATGAGAAACCATTCCCTTCTCCAGTATACTCATTGTATGCCTGCACCGTGTCGTTCAGACCGCCTGTTTCCCTTACGAGAGGCACACTACCGTACCGCAGAGCCAGTAGCTGACTAATACCACATGGTTCAAACCTCGATGGCATCAGGAAGATATCACTGCCTGCATAGAAGCGGCGGGATAACCCGTCATTAAACGTGATCTGAGCAGACATTTTGAGCGGATAACGGTTAGCGGCTTCACGGAACCAGTGTTCATACATAGGCTCTCCTGTTCCCAATACCGCGAATTGAATATCATCATAGTACAGCAATTCATCCAGGATTCGGCAGACCAGATCAAGCCCCTTAGAGTCCACGAGCCTTGTCACCATCACCATGAGAGGTACATCGGGACGAACAGGAAGTCCAAGTTCCTTTTGCAGCTCAATTTTGTTCTCCGTTTTCTTGGACAGACTTGTTCTGTATTTCACTGGAATTTTGGTATCCGTTGCCGGATTGTAACTCTTGGTATCAATTCCGTTCACAATCCCGCTGAAACGATCTCCAAGTGAACTTAGCAATCCGTCCAAGCCGTATCCATAATACGAGGTTTGCACCTCCTGTGCATATGTCGGGCTTACGGTTGTCACATGGTCAGCATACACAATTCCTGCTTTCAAGAAATTGACATTCCCGTAATATTCGGCTCCATCCACGGTGAAATATCGATCGTCCAGTTCAAGTATTTCACTGAATAACTCATGCGGGAATACCCCTTGGTACAACAAGTTATGTATGGTGAATACCGTTCGCATCTCACTATAGAATGAATCGTGTCTGTAATGGGCTTCAAGTAGCAAAGGAATCATTCCCGCATGCCAGTCATGACTGTGCAGCACGTCAGGCTTGAACTCAATCTGGGGCAACACTTCGAGCACTGCACGGTTGAAGAAGGCGAAACGCTCGCCATCATCCATATATCCGTAAACCCCGTCACGCCCAAAATAATATTCATTATCCACAAAATATACAGGAATCCCATCATGAACCAGCATCTCAATTCCACAATAGGGTCTGCGCCAGCCAAGAGGTACATCCGTTGTAATTACGGGCTGTAACGCATCTTTGTATTCATTGGGAATCCCCTTGTATTTAGGCATAATCACCCGCACATCTGCCCCGCTCTTCTTCAATGCAAACGGGAGAGCACCGATTACGTCAGCAAGGCCTCCTGTTTTGATAAATGGATGTACTTCAGCAGCAGCAAATAGAATATTCATGCCTTTGTCCTCCTCTTCGGTTTCAGCGTGTTGTTTTCCTTTTTATTCTTCGTTTTTGGACTGACGGAAGTTATGCTCACAGGTGATTCATCCGTTTTCCGACGCGAGTTCTTTTTTAGAATCACGACACTCAGCGGAGGCAAAACTAATTCGAGACTATGCGGATGCCCATGAAAAGGAATCTTTTCGGTAGACACCTGCATATCATTAGTTATGCCTGATCCGCCGTAATCGGAATGATCACTGTTCAGTACTTCGGTATACATACCGGGACGCATGACACCAATCCGGTAACGCTCCCGCTTGACCGGCTGAAAGTTAATGAGCACAAGGAGTGTATCCGCAGGTTTTTTTCCTTTGCGTACATATGAAATGACACTCTGGTCCTGATCATCCGGAGTGATCCATTCATAACCGTCCAAGGAATGATCAAGCTCCCACAAAGCTTTTTCGCTCAAGTACAGGTTAGACAGCTCACGCTCAAATTTATGCAAATTGCGGTGACTGTCATAATCCAGCAAGAACCAGTCCAGTTGATCCTCATCCTTCCATTCGATGAACTGGCCAAAGTCTCCACCCATAAACAACAGCTTTTTACCTGGGAAAGTCATAAAATAGCCCAGAAAAGCACGCATGCCGGCAAATTTCTGCTCATAGGTTCCTGGCATCTTGTCGAGGAGCGACTTTTTGCCATGAACAACCTCGTCATGAGACAGAGGTAGCACATAATTTTCAGCAAAGGAGTATACGACCGGGAAAGTCAGCAAATGATGTTTGGAAGGACGCTCATGAAAATCAGATTCCATGTAATCAAGCGTATCATTCATCCAGCCCATGTTCCACTTGTAGTTGAAACCCAGACCACCTTCATCAACAGGTAAAGTCACCATTGGCCATGCACTTGATTCTTCAGCCATCATCAATGCATAAGGAAAATACTTGAACACCGTCTTATTCAGCTGCTGCAAAAAAGCTACAGCTTCCTTGTTTTCAAGACCACCTTCATCATTGGTACGGTATTGTCCTGGTTGCTTCTCAAAATCAAGCCGAAGCATACTTGTGACCGCATCAACACGAAGTCCGTCAAAATGATACATCTCCATCCAATATAATGCATTGGAGATCAGAAATGAACGAATTTCAGGTTTCGAGTAATCAAAGCTGAGTGTACCCCAGCCTGGTTTCTCTGCTAACATCGGATCTGCATACTCATACAAAGGCGTACCATCAAACATACGCAACCCATGAGCGTCTTTGGCAAAATGTGCAGGAACCCAATCCAGCAATACGCCAATCCCAGCCTGATGTAGTGTATCCACCAGGTACATCAGATCTTTCGGATGCCCATAACGACTGGTTGGCGCGTAAAAGCCTGTGTTTTGGTATCCCCACGAAAGGTCATATGGATGCTCACTGAGGGGCATCATCTCAACATGTGTATATTTCATTTCTAATAAGTAAGGCACGAGCAAATCAGCTATCTCGCGATAACTATAGAGGCTTCCGTCTTCTTTACGCTTCCAGGTTCCCATGTGCATTTCGTAAATATGTAGAGGTTTGTTATACATGGCACGTTGTTTGCGTCTCCAGGCTCCATCATTCCATTTATACCCTTCGATTGAACTGGTGACAGAAGCTGTCTGAGGTCGAACCTCCGCTTGAAACGCATATGGGTCCGCTTTGAGCAATTCTGTGCCATCTTCCGTTAGTATACGGAACTTGTATAAAGTTCCTTCACTGATTTCCGGAAAAAAACGACTCCAAAATCCTGATTCGGGTATCTTATATAAAGGTTCCTTTTCGCCTTTCCATTCATTGCGGTCCAGAGCCAGTCCTACTTCTGCAGCATTTGGTGCCCATACGGTAAAGCGATACCCCTGACGGCCATCGCAAGTCTCAGGCTGCGCGCCCAACATTCGATAACTGTGATGAAGGTTACCTTCATGAAATAAATAAATATGCTCCGGCAATATGTCCGGGTGTGCTAACGGTTGAATGGCCAAGAGATCACCTTCTTCTCAAGAAAATAGATATAACAGTTACCATTACCCCATTCTAGCCAAGTTGAAAAGAAAAATGCGGTGGTTTAGAAAATGTTGTCTTTTTTCTGAATTTTTACAGTAACAATAGTTTCAATTGCTCTACTTTGCGTTAATGATGTACTACAATGCACAATATTTTGGGAGGGAAACGATTATGTTTAATAAAGATTGCATCGCTATGCTGTTGGCGGGAGGAGAAGGGAAGCGATTAGCCCCTTTAACCTCGAGTATCGCAAAACCCGCTGTACCGTTTGGCGGGCACTACCGGATCATCGATTTTCCTCTCAGTAACTGCGTAAACTCAGGGATCGATACTGTAGGAGTATTGACGCAGTACCAGGCGGAATCGTTACACGATCATATCGGTGGAGGAGAACCATGGGGACATGGCAACTCAAGTGAGGCAGGAATTTCCTTACTTCCATCTTATCATACAGGAAATGACGAATACTTGGGAACGGCGGATGCTATTTATAAAAATATCGACTATATTGATCAACAAAACCCCGAAAATGTTCTAATTTTGTCGGGTGACCATATTTATCATATGAATTATCGTGATATGTTGGAGGCTCATCAGGCTAATAATGCCGCAGCAACGATTTCAGTTATGGAAGTTCCATGGGACGAAGCACATCGCTTTGGGATTATGGCTGCTGATGCTGATCTGCGTGTAACAGAGTTTGCAGAGAAACCGGCTGAACCGAAAAGTAATCTGGCTTCAATGGGCATTTACATGTTCAAATGGGAGTACCTGAAGCGCCATCTCATCGAAGATGCCGCTAATCCTGAGTCCAGCCATGACTTCGGTAAAGATGTTATCCCTCAAATGTTGAACGAAAACAATCCCCTCTTTGTCTATAACTTTAATGGGTATTGGAAAGATGTAGGTACAGTTAAAAGTCTGTGGGATGCACATATGGATCTGCTCTATAACGAGGAAGACTGGAGTCTGCAAAAAGAAAACTGGCCAATGTTTACTCGTGGCTGGCGCTCCAAGCCAAGTGCTTACAAAGCCAGACATACTAAGATCGAACAGGCAACTTCCATGATTCACGACTCTTGTGGCATCGAAGGTCGCGCAGAACGTTCCGTTATCTTCTGCGGTGCTGAAGTAGGTAAAGGTTCTGAGGTTAAAGACAGTGTTGTTATGCCTAATGCACGTATAGGCCGTGGGGTTCACATCGAACGCGCCATCATTGGTGAAGGTGCGATTATCAAAGACGGTGCAATTGTGAAGGGTACAGCGGATGAAATCGTTGTTGTTGGACCGAACGAGATCGTCTCTGCCAAACCGGCAGTCCGTACGCAACCCGTTCGCATGTTGAAAGAAGTGTATGAGAAAAGTGGGCGCTTGCGCGCTGGTGAACTTTCTTCATAATGAAATAATGAAAAAGACATTAACTAAAAGGCGAGCCTTCGATGGCTCGCCTTTTTTTGTGTTGATATGTTTTTTTGTAATGAAGCGTATCATTCGATCGATATCGCAGAAATTTTTATGCAACCTTAAGACTTTTCTGGATCCAATTTTACATCACTTGCTGATTGTTCTTCAGAAACGGCAGTATCACCAGACTGCATTACAGATTCCTCTCTACCCATCTCCTCAGCCACAGCCGGTAACGTGACCGTAACCAATGTACCCGAACCAAGTTCACTCTGCATTGTGATGGTTCCCTCATGCAGTTCTACCAGTTCTTGCGTAATCGCAAGTCCCAGTCCCGTTCCTCCATTTTGATGATTGACCTGAAAGAAGCGGTCCCGTACTTTGATGAGGTGCTCTTCACTAATTCCAATACCGGTGTCTTGAACAGCTGCAATGATCTGACCATTCTCCTCTTTGACGGACAAGAAGATCCAGGAATTCTCATGTGAAAATTTGATCGCATTATCCACAATGTTTAAGAAGACTTGTTTTAGTCGATTGCCGTCTCCATGGACATTATAAGCTCGCGTCTCGTCCGTTTCCAACTTCAGATGAACCTGTTTTTGTTCCGCTTTGGCCCAGACATTCAACATCGTTTCCTGCACAATTTCACGTATGTTGACTGTTCCTTTAACCAGCTTCATCTGATTCTGCTGCAATTTGGAGAAATCCAGCATCTCTTCGACAAGTCCAATCAGTCGTTCGGTTTCTTTGGAAATGATGCCCATGCCGATACGGGTTTCTTCCGGATCATAACCGCCTGAGTCCAGAGTCTCGCTCCAGCCCTTAATACTGGTTAGAGGTGTTCTTAATTCGTGTGAGATCGAAGAGATAAAATCATCCTTGATCTGATTACTGCGAACAATCTCATGTGCCATGAAGTTAAGTGTTGATGCCAATTCGCCCAGTTCGTGCTTATAATTCCCTTTAACCCTGACATCAAGCCGTCCTCTGGCCATTTGGGCAGATACTGCAGTGATGTTGTTAATTGGACGTACAATGGAATTCGCCATACCAATACTGATGATCAAAACTATAGCAAGCACCCCAACGCCGACCGCAGCGGCAAGTAGTCCCATGTTCAACAGCTTTGAATTCACATCTTCGAGTGATGTCAGATAACGAATAACGTAAGTATTTTCGCCGCCCAGATCAAACTTGTGTGAAACGGCCATGACGGATTCTCCAGTACCTGGTTGTCTTCCAATCCAGCGTCCCATATCCCCATTCAGAGCCTGCATAATATCACTGGTTTGCAACACAGCGCGGTCAGATTCAAAAGCAGTTGAACTCGCCAATACGCGCCCGTTCAGATCCAAAATTTCCAATTCAGTATTGGATAATGCCAAATTCACAATCAATCTGGACAGATTATTGCCATCTTCCGTGTTATTCTCACGAGCGATCGGTTCAAAAAAGTCCTTCGAATTGGAAATGTGGGTACTAATCGTATTGTAGATACTTTCATAATAGTACCTTTGCACTGCCAACATAAATACGAATTCGACCAACAGCAGAGCAAGAAAAACTACAAAGAAATAATGTAGTACGATCTGCCGTGTAATGCCTTTTTTAATCATTGCTCCCGGCCCTTCCATTTGTACCCGTGACCCCATACAGTCTGCAGGTATTCGGGCTCGGAAGGATTATTCTCAATTTTTTGACGTAAACGACGAATGTTAACATCCACAATTTTGGGATCACCCATGTACTCTTTTCCCCATACATGATCTAACAATACATCGCGGCTGAGCGGTGTATTTTCTTTTTCCAAGAAAAACTGAATCAAGGAAAACTCCGTTGGAGTCAATTCAATGGCTTCATTCTGTTTCTTGAATTGCTTCGAGATCAGATCCAGTGAAAATGGCCCAGACTGGAACGTAACCTTTGCCGCGGTTTCCCGATGCACGTTCACTCGACGCAATAAAGACTGAATACGCGCAATCAACTCTGTAGGGCTGAAAGGCTTGCTTACATGATCATCTGCACCAACGGAAAGTGCGTACACTTTATCCTGTTCCTGAACTTTCGCGGTCAAAAAGATGATGCCCAAGCGTTCATTGGTTTCACGGATCCGTCGACACACCTCGAATCCATCAATACCTGGTACCATCACATCCAGCAGAGCCAGATCAATATCCGGTACCGTCTGCAGTATGCGAAGCGCTTCATGACCGTCACCCGCTTCAAGCACTTCAAATCCGTTTCTCTTTAAATTAATCACAATAAAACTGCGGATGGATTCTTCATCCTCAAGAATAAGTACTTTACTCATTAAGTTCTCCCTTTCTATTCAGCTGGGAAGTATTGCTCAGTGCATCTTTACCCGCCTCTGATTGTGCTACTCGTGAAGCAATAACCCGATCTTTGGTACGCGTAATTTCCTTCCAGCTTTTACCCTTCTCCTGTTCCCACTTGGAAAGGGTGAAATATTTGATCTCTGCCACGGTTTCGTCCGTATCAATCATTTTGAATCGAATATATTTTTCCTTTTCCGATTTGGTATCAATAGTGATCTTACCGTACCACTCTGGCTTGAGGTTTAGATGAAATAAATCAGCATCATCCCGGAATTGGAACGATACAAATTTCTTGCTGTCTTTGCCATCCCATTGGTAATAGGTATAAAACCACAACCTGGAGTCAAAAACGTAATGCTCCCAACCTTTTGGAGTCTCTTTAAGCCCAAACTCAATAATACCATCATTATTAACATCACCGCTTAAAATTTTGTCATCTCTATACGTTTGATCCGGTGATTTGAAAGCATTCACTAACTTATTTTCCTTAACATACATAATTTGCGAGAAGGAGCTTCGATCATCCAGCTCAGCATCCAGTACAATCCCCATCTGTCCTTCGGCGATCTCTCCACCCAGAGCATTATAAACTTCTTTAACTGTATAGTCGGTCTGCACGCGATCAACTTCTTTGAAGCTGCCATCTTCGTATTGGTATAACGCAATCGTTGCAAAACCGCTGTTGTTCAGCGAAATGATAACAAAATCACTCTTACCATCTCCACTCAAATCCAGCGTGTTCCCCTGCGCATCATCAATAATATATTGATTATACGGAACTCCACCCAAGACCTGCTCCAGTGCCCCGCCTTTGTAGGAATATGCAGTCAGGGCCTTCTGCTCCTGCAGACTTACACCAAGAATAATATCCGGATTTCCGTCATTCGTGATATCCAGTACTTTAAAGGATTGCAGCTCATTTCCCGGCACATCAAATGTAAGCTTTTTAACCCATGTACCTCCCTGCTCTTCCAAAATCATGCCATGGATTCGTACATTCTCATTCGGCGTCTCATAAAAAACAATCGCTTCACGAGTCCCATCTCCGTTCAGGTCTTCCACTCGAATCATGCTGGTATTATTCATATCCTTGGGACGAATCAACGTGCTCTCTGGCGGCAGTTTAACCTGAACCACGTTATACAGTTTTTCCTTATCGGTGGACATCATTGGTTTTCTCATCAAACCCTTGGGGTCACTTATGACTGTGCATCCGCTCAGAACAGAACCAAGCATAATGGCCATAGTTCCTGCTGCAATGAAGCGTCCCCATCGTGAATTAAACAATCTCATCACTCTTTTCAATAGTTTAAATCTGGTTTTTTTCTTGCTGTGTCAATCTTCGTCCACGAATATCAAAAGCAATCTTGCCTTCTGCCAATCCCCAGATCCGCGTGGCATGTTTCTCAGCAAGTTCAATAGGCAATACTGCAATGACCGTTGCGCGTTCTTCTTCACATAATTTGCGCAACGTTTCCAGCACGGAATCTGCTGTGTGGGGGTCAAGACCAATCACTGGTTCGTCGGCCAGTACCACTTTGGCACCATGAGCAAGTGCTCTTGCAATGGCAACACGCTGCTTCTCTCCACCACTAAGCTTCTCTGCTATTTGATGTGCTTTATCGAGTAATCCCAATCCTTCGAGATAATCCATAGCACCCATATAATCATCGGAACGGACCATACCGGTTACCATTCTCCATACGGGAGTCTGTCCCGATCGTCCGATTAATACATTTTTAAGAGCCGTACGTCTGGGAAATAATTCTGGATTCTGTTCCAAGTATGCCCATTCCCGTTTAATTTTTCTTTTTCCGGACCAGCCTTCTTTCAAAATCTCGGCACCATCCACCGTAAATCGGCCGGAATCCCATTTTTCCATCATGGCCAAACATTTAAGCAACATGCTTTTACCGCTACCGCTTGAGCCAACTACAGCTATCATCTCACCTTGTTGCATATCAAATCGAATATCCCGTAGAACGGGAACGCGGTCCACGCCAACGGATTTACTCAAGTTCTCTACTCTGATCATCGCGATGTCTCCTCTTGTCCATGTTTTTCCCTACCACTAGTGTACTCGGAAATGGACATCAATTTCCATGCGAACACCAGCTTCTATTTTAACACAGATTCGAACTCAGGTTTACGACGAAATAATATACCTGCCACCCCGAAAAGAAGGTACATGATTCCAAGCAAGGTGAACATGCTTCCGGGTGAAATCCAGTTGATCATCTGACCACCCAGATTTGGGCCGATAATGCTTCCGATCGTGAAATGAAAGGATGCCACCACGTTAGCTGCAGGCAGCAACACTTTAGGCAAAATATCTGCGGCATAAGCCAGACCCAGTGAGAAAAAAGAACCGACCAGGCCACCTGCGATGGTTAACAATACAAGTGTCCACCAAAAGTGCGTACCTGCAACGGGAACCAGCATAAAGATGATTCCCCCACATATGCCGGCAAACATTAATATCTTCTTACGCCCATATCGGTCACTCAACATTCCCAGAGGCAACTGAAGGAACAAACCTCCAATACCGATAAACGGAAGCAATGATGAAATCTGATTGGTATCGAACCCAATACGCAGGCCATACACGGGGAAGTTACTATTCATGCCAGCCTCCATGTATCCGTATAAAAGTGCTGGCAACAGTGCATACCAGGCCCATGCCATACTGCGACGGAAGCGACGTTCCGGCAGCTGACCATGCTCTGCTTTTTCCGGTTTCGTATCCGGAAGCTTCATTAATACCAGTATCAGTACTGCTGCGATACATATGAACAAAACCCAGAAAGGGACAGCATCACCGAAACCAAGCAACTTGATTCCCAGCGGACCAATACTGAATCCCAGACCGTAGGACATGCCATATAATGATATGTAGCGTCCACGCTTTTCAGGTGCAGTAACAAGCAGCACCCAGAGCTGGGCCGCATAATGTAGTGCGCTGTCTCCTATTCCAACGATTAAACGCAAAATGAACCATATTTTAATATCCGGTAAATAAGGAAACAGGATTAAAGGCACCATGACCAATAACAGGCCGCCTACAATCAGCTTTTTGAACCCCAATGCACCCAGTAATCGCTCCGCAACTAATGTCATGGCAAATGAGCCAATGTACAACGCGGCGGCGTTTAATCCGTTTAAACCTGGTGAAACCCCTTTTTGCTCCAAAAAAATCGAAAGCACAGGCAGCAAAAGCCCCTGGCTTATGCCCGCCACCACAATAACTGTAATCAGAATAAGATAGTTGGCTGTCGAATGTGATAGTCTGGGACGAGTAATCGATGACACGAATTCATTCCTCCTGCGAGCACACAAAGAAAAATCGCCATCACTGACGACTTTTGTATGTTATACATATCGTTTTGAACTGCTATCCATAGATCGGGGCTTGCCCCGGACTTGAACATTATAGTGGACAACGCCCTGCAAAACAAGCCATAATAGTAGTTAAGTCGCTGCGTACATTTAGATGTGACGGGAGGATTCTGCAACATTATGGCTTATCATGTGAAAATTGATGTTTCACCGATATATGAAATGCTTAACAGCTTTCTGGTTTATGTCACAAAAAAATGGATTCAGCATCTGGATATTGGTCCTGAATGGATTCAGGAAGTGGAAGGCACACTAAGTTCCAATGTACGAGCTGCGCTCGCACCTGCTGCTACTTGGCCTTTTGATGATTTTGATGTTTTGTTTGCATGGGCAGCATATCAAAATGATACATCCGAGAATCGTGATTTCCTGGACATGCTTGCCGGAATGACAGCGGAAGACCTGTATGCACGTGTGTCTTCTCTACTGCCCGCTCTTACAATAGAAGAATCTACGCGCATTCGGAACAGTTATGTCCCATTATTGCGACTATGGGATGAACACTACTGTCAGAATATGAGCGAAGATCAGCGTGTATGGCTGGAAGAAGATGCCGAGGAAAAACGCATTTTGCTTGATAAAATGGGCCCTGAATTGCTTATTGAATATGCTACAGCAGGTGTGCTCGTTGAACCGATGCCTGGACTGAACGAAGTCATCCTGTTTCCAACGGTACACAATCGTCCGATTAATATGTACTGCTTCTATGAGGGTATGATGATTATGCAATATCCCGTAGATGCACCTGAGGAGAATGAAGACCAGCCGCCAACATGTCTTTTACGTTTCACGCATGCACTGGCTGATCCCGAAAGACTTCGTCTGCTTCGTTACGTATCGGATGAACCCAAGTCTCTCGCTGACATGTGTGAAGAATTGGATAAAGACGAAGATACCGTCAAGGATCAGGTGATGGCGTTACGCATTGCAGGTCTGCTACGAACCCATCTGCTCGGAAGTAACCGTAAAGAGAAATACAGTATTCGCCCAGATGGCGTATCTGAATTGAATATGTTTCTGGAATCTTACATTCGCATATAATTTAGTTGCACCATTGCGGAGTTGCTGGCTACAAGGAGTGAGTTAGATCATGAAATTAATGAAACAACATATTTTGTTTGACCTTGATGATACACTCGTATATTGCAACAAGTATTTCAACCTCATTCTGGGAGAATTCTTTGAGAATATGCAGGAGTGGTTTGATGGACATGCTCTGACAACGCAAGAGATTCGCGAAAAACAACTGGAGATCGATGTAACCGGAGTGAACAAGCTTGGCTTTGCAAGTCATCATTTCCCGCAATCCCTGATTGATACCTATCGTTACTTTTCCAGAAAGTTCGCCAGATCAACTTCTCCCAGAGAAGAATCTTATCTGAGCAAGTTGGGCATGAGTGTGTACGATCAGGAGGTTGAACCCTACCCTCATATGGTCGAAACACTTGAGAACCTCAAAGGTGCTGGACATTCCCTCTACTTATATACCGGCGGTGAAACCGTGATCCAGCAACGGAAGATTGATCAGATGAAGCTCTCGGCTTATTTTGATGATCGGATCTATATCCGACAACACAAAAACATTGAGGCATTGGAAGGCATTCTGTCTAACGGTCCGTTTGATCGTCGTGCAACATGGATGATCGGTAACTCACTGCGGACAGATATTATGCCCGCGGTAAAAGCCGGAATTCACAGCATATACATCAAACAGCCGAATGAGTGGCAATACAACATCGTGGAACTTCAGCCTAATCCGGAAACATCGATGTATACCATCACTGCCCTGGAAGAGGTACCGAAGGTCATACACGAAAATATACAACAGCAGCAACAGAAAAGGACCCTTGGATAAGGGTCCTTTTCCTTTATGATGACCAAGATCAAGCATCCTGCTTTTCGCCAGATAACTTGCCTGTTACCACGTCCTGCAAAATAATGCGTGCTTTCACCGTACTCCCGTCTTTTCGTTTGAACGATAGTACCTGGGTACTCCCCTTCTCAATCAGCGATTTTAACATCGTACTGGTGATTTTCTTACCCGCATACTCTTTCCAGACTACAAACGAGCAGCCTTCCTTGAAACGTGAGCAGCCATAGCCCTTCTTGCCCTCTATAATCTGACCTGTACAGCCGGGTGAAGGACAAGGTGCCAGCAATTCTCTTACTCCCGATGAGCTCCCACTTGAGGACGTCGCCTTGGTGATCGTACTTTTCCCACTGCCAGCTCTCGATGAAGATGCTGAAGTCTGACGGGACGTTTTTACAGTTGAACCGCCACTAGCTGTCTTGACAGATGTCCCCGTATTGCCTGCTTGGGTTCTGGCTCCCTTGCCTTTCCCTCTGCCTGCACGAGAATCTTCTCCAAAAGCATCTGCCGGTGCCGGAGCTTGCACACGTACTTTCTCAATGATGGACAACGTGAATTTCTTAACGTTCTCCATGAACTTGTCCTGCCCCGCCTCACCTTTGGAAATCTGATATAACCTTCTTTCCCATTGGCCGGTCATCTCTGGTGAGGTTAACAGGTCTACGCCTGCTCGACGAATCAATTCGATCGCCGTTCTGCCTTTGAGCGTTAACTGCATTTTTTTCCCCTGGAGCGTAATGTAACCTACGTTTTTGAGGCGCTCAATTGTTGCTGCACGTGTAGCCGGAGTACCCAAACCACTGTCTTTCATCGCATCTCGCAGCTCTTCATTCTCGATCTGCTTGCCTGCACTTTCCATCGCCTTCAGCAATGTTCCCTCGGTATAACTTTTGGGAGGCTGGGTCGCCTTCTCCTTGAACTCACTCTTCGTACATTGAACAGGCAATTCAGGTTGCACACTAAAAGCCTTGTCTGTCCACTCTTCGGCTTCCTCTTCTTCATTGCCGTTTTTCTTGGTCTTTTTCTTGCCTGCACCGCCCTGTTCCTGATCTCCTGAACCAAGCACCACTTTCCATCCAAGGGACAGCAGCTCTTTGACAGATGTCTTAAACTGATGTTTCTCCACTTCGGTGAACACGGTATGTTGTTTATACTCCGCCGGAGGATAAAAGTGAGACAAGAAACGCCTTACAATCAAATCATAGATGTTCTGTTCATCCTTGGATAAGGTACCTGGTCGCTTTAAAGTAGGTAAAATCGCATGGTGATCTTCAACCCTGCTCGGATTACATACCCCTTTATTATTTTTATGAACAAGCTCTGGCTTGGCCCCTTGCGCAAGCTCACTATAGGTACCATTTTTAAGCAGGTTTAGCGTTTTGTGCATTCCTTCAATATTCTGTTCTGTAACATAGTTGGAGTTGGTCCGCGGATACGAAATCACCTTGTGTTTCTCATACAAGGCCTGCGCGATATCCAGTGTTTTTTTGGCACCATATCCGAACTTGGCATTGGCTTCACGCTGTAAAAGGGTCAGGTCATACAAACGATATGGATACTCCTTCGTCTGCTTCGCTTCGTATTTGGTAATCTGCCCTGTCTTGCCCTTCACACTGGCTGCAATAGCCTCTGCTGCTTCCGCATCGGTCAACTTGTCTCCCTGACGCAGTCCCCGGTACTCCACACCCTCCTGCCGAAACCAGGCGGCCACTTCATAAAAGGTCTGTGACTGGAACGCTTCAATCTCTATTTCGCGATCGTAGATTAGCGCAAGTACCGGTGTTTGCACACGGCCTACAGACAACAATGCATTATGGCGGGTTGTAAATGCCCGTGAGGCGTTCATGCCGATCAGCCAATCGGCTTCACTTCTGGCGCGAGCAGCGTGGGTCAAATTTTCAAATTCAGAGGCATCCTTCAGACCATCAAAACCACGTCTAATGCTCTCTGCCGTCAAATCCGATATCCACAAACGTTTTACTGGCTGACGCAGCTTCAATTGCTGTTGTATGAGGGCGAAGATGTACTGCCCCTCTCTCCCTGCATCGCAAGCATTAACGATCGCTGAAGCCCGTTTCGCCAGTTCTCCGATCATTTTGAGCTGATCTTTCGTCCTCGGATTGGGTACAATCTTGAACTGATCGGGGATGATCGGCAGGTCCGCTATGTTCCATCGCTTGTACTTTGTATCATAGGCATCCGGTTCAGCCAGTCCAAGCAAATGCCCTATCGCCCAGGTGATGATGTAATGCTCACCTTCCAGATACGTGCGATTGTTCTTGGCCTTTGGTTCTATGACGGCGGCAATGGTTCGACCCATATCGGGTTTTTCCGCTATAACCAGTGTCTTCATCCGTCCATCTCTCCTCCTTCACCGTCCGCATGACGGCAAAAAGGGGCATTCCGCCGACGGAAGCCCCTTGCTTCTGAAACTTATTATATCAGATTTTGGATTCGGGAGCACCTTCCCGAAATGAATTATCCTGCTGCCTGTTCTTTTAATACATGCTTTTGTCTGCACTCTTTGCATACCCCTTGGAAATCCAGACGATGATCTGTAACAGCAAAACCATACTGACGCTCGATCTGTTGTTCCAAACGAAGCAGACCATCTTCCATAATCTCTTCTACTTTACCACATTCTGTACAGATCAAATGATGGTGATGATGGGAACCGTCTGTACTTCGCAGATCAAAGCGTGCAGCACCATCGCCAAAGTTAATCTTTTCAACGACCTGCAGATCACTCAGCAGTTCGAGAGTTCGGTATACGGTAGCCAATCCAATCTCAGGGAACTGTTCCTTAACCAGAAGAAATACTTCCTCTGCGCTAAAATGATCCTTTTCATGTTCAAGCAATACACGAACCGTAACTTCCCGTTGTTGTGTTAACTTATATCCTTTATCAACCAATTGATTTTTAATGTGAAAGATCTGTTCTGAAATGGACTTGTCCCGGTTACTTGCCATAGCAGGTCGCACCTCCGGTTTATATTCATTTTAATTTTACTAATATCGTACCGATTCACGGCTTCAGTTAATCCTTATTTATAATGATTATAATTTAATAATAAATCTTTATCACTTAAAAAGCAATGCTATTGCTCACACTTGCATGAAATATGTAGTCAAACTGGTTAAAATAACAACAAACAACCCTCGCTGATCGCGAAGGTTGTCAGTTATATCCTAATCTATACTTTATACCAGAACCGAAGCACCCATCAAGTATTTGTCCACTTCACGAGCAGCCTCACGGCCTTCATTAATCGCCCATACAACCAAGCTTTGACCACGACGCATGTCACCTGCCGCAAATACTTTATCCACATTGGTGTTGTATTTGCCGTAACGTGCCTTAACGTTTGTGCGACGATCTGTTGCAAGTCCCAGTTGCTCTACCAACGTTTGTTCCGGTCCGTCAAAACCAATGGCAATCAAGGCCGTCTGAGCCGGGAATACACGCTCTGTACCTGGAATCGGCTGATAAATCTTGCGACCAGTCTCATCCACAATACGCTCGATCTGTACGGTATGCAATTCTTTGAGGTTCCCCTCATCGTCTCCGACAAATTTCGTTGTCATGATGGAGAATTCACGCGGATCTTGACCAAACAACGCTTTGGCTTCCTCTTGTGCATAATCAAGTGTGTATACGTTCGGGAATTGCGGCCATGGGTTGTTAATGCGATCACGCTCCATCGGCGCTTGTGTATGCGTACCGAATTGAGTAATCGTACGACAACCATGACGTAGCGATGTAGCTACACAGTCAGATCCTGTATCACCGCCACCAATGACGATAACATCTTTATCCTTGGCGGACAGGTATTGACCATCTTCCAGATTGGAGTCCAGATAACTCTTAATACTGCCATTCAGGAAATCCATAGCGTAATGAACGCCTTTCAACTCGCTGCCTTCAATATTGAATTCACGCGGCTTCGTTGCACCACCGCACAATACAACAGCGTCATATTCATCCACCAGTTGTTGCGCAGGAATATCTTTACCGATCTCGGTGTTCGTAATGAATTGGATACCTTCTGCTTCAAGCAGATCAACACGACGTTGAACTACATTTTTATCCAATTTCATCGTTGGGATACCGTACATCAGCAATCCGCCAACACGGTCCGAACGCTCATATACCGTTACCGAATGTCCTGCTTTATTCAATTGAGCCGCAGTAGCTAATCCAGCTGGACCGGAGCCTACCACAGCTACACGTTTACCCGTACGTTTTTCAGGAGGTTCCGGAACGACCCATCCTTCTTCGAAACCTTTTTCAATAATGGCTTCTTCAATCGTTTTGATGGTTACAGGCTGACCGATTAAACCAACTGTACATGATCCTTCGCAAGGAGCTGGACAGACGCGACCTGTAAATTCCGGGAAATTATTCGTTTTGTGAAGGCGCTCAAGTGCTTCTCTCCACAGTCCGCGATATACAAGATTATTCCATTCCGGAATCAAGTTATGCACGGGGCAACCTGACGTGCCGCCAGTCATATCTATACCTGTATGGCAATACGGGGTACCACAATCCATGCATCGTGCACCTTGTGTTCTGAGTTCTTCTTCTGCCATATGTTTATGAAACTCTTCCCAATCCTTGATCCGCTCCGCTGGCTCACGATCCGCTGGCAGTTGACGTTTGTATTCCATAAATCCAGTAGGTGTAGACATCTTACGTTTTCCCCCATCCGTTCTTGTCTTAATCCCTTCATCTGCATGGTTCTATATGAAATGGATTACTCATTACTTGAGTTTTTGTCTATTGTATCACAAAATCTTCTCGAAGATATTTCAATTATAGTAGCATTTACTGTGCTGAATATTAAATGGATTATCCGCATAATTATTTGTATTTTATACATCATATCTTTGAAGTCTCCCCATGGTCAATACCCTTATTTTGGTCTTAAATATGGTTTATATCTGCGAATCCTGGTGTGGGTTAAAGGAATAAAAGATCAAAACGTCATATAAATGTCAGATAATTTGTCATGGAATTCAACGTATTTTGCTTCACATCGTTCATATTTCCGAATATTAGACCTGTTTTAGGACTTCACAACGTTAAAACCCCAAGTCTTTTACACTTTTTTACTGTTTAATGCTAGGTCACTGTATATTATACATAAACATCAATCAATCATGTTATATTTATGTAATATATATTCAGATCCAAACAAGTGACTTCTTTTTTTATAAAAGAAAAGACGCTGTTCACGAATATTTCGCAAACAGCGCCTCTCATCATACAAATACAACCGAAGTCAGGATTTTCTTTTACCTCTTTTACCGTTTACGTTCATAAAATTCAAATGTATATGCGTGGACATTTTTTTCATCCTGTTCGCCTTCAATCTGTTCAATCAGTTCCCACTCCGACCAATCCACTTCGGGAAAAAACGTATCTCCCTCAAAATTCTCATGAATTTTGGTCACCACAAGACGATCTGCAAGTGGCAAGAACTCGCGATACACTTGGGACCCCCCAATTACACATAGTTCCTCACCTTTGGTTACGCTCAGCCCTTCTTCAATCGTATGTACGATTTCAGCCTGTTCCACCTTGTAGTTCAGATCTCTTGTCACTACGATATTACGCCTCTGAGGAAGCGGCTTGCCGCCAAAAGATTCCCACGTGTTACGCCCCATAATAATCGTTTTGTTTAACGTACGTTGTTTGAAAAAGGCCATATCCTTGGGTAAACGCCATGGAATCGAATTATTCAATCCGATCACACCGTTCTCTCCCATTGCCCATACCAATTCAATACTCAAGGGTAATACACTCCTTCAATCCAAGTCTCTTATTCGAGATTGAACACGTAATTAGACTGCAATTGGAGCTTTAATGCCCGGATGATGCTGATAGTTCTCAAATTCGAAATCTTCAAACTTATAATCAAAAATAGAATCCGGCTTACGCTTGATTACCAGCTTAGGTAAAGCATAAGGTTCACGCTCCAGCTGAGTTTTAACCTGATCAACATGGTTAGAGTAGATGTGAACATCCCCTCCAGACCAGATGAACTCACCCACCTCAAGATCACATTGCTGGGCAATCATATGAGTCAAGAGTGCATAACTCGCGATGTTGAATGGCAACCCAAGGAACGTATCCACGGAACGCATTGTAAGCATACAAGATAATTTACCCTCTGCAACATAAAACTGAAACGCGAAATGACAAGGTGGAAGCTTCATATTGTTGATCTCAGCCACATTCCATGCGCTGACAAGGTGACGACGGGAATCCGGATTATTTTTGATTGAATCAATAACTGCAGCGATCTGATCAATTTTTTCTCCGTTTGGTGCTTCCCATGTGCGCCACTGCGAGCCATATACCGGTCCAAGATCTCCATTCTCGTCCGCCCAGTCGTCCCAGATCTTCACACCGTTTTCTTTCAGATAAGATATATTCGTATCGCCACTCAAAAACCATAACAGTTCATGAATAACCGATTTGAGATGAATTCGTTTGGTTGTTACCAGCGGAAATCCTTCGGAGAGATCATAACGGAGTTGTCTGCCGAATACAGATTGTGTCCCTGTGCCCGTACGATCTCCTTTATGCACGCCATTGTTCAGAATATCCTGTAATAGATCGAGATAGTTTTTCATGTTGTTATCTCCTCGCACTTTTTTTCATCCTAACCCAAAGAATAATTACACTTACTACTCCGCTGACAGAACAATCTTCCGATCGCTGTTATCCCCAGATTTTTTGATTTCTTTTTCCAAAGGTAAATTCCGGGGATAAAGGCGAACACTACGTTTCTTCAGGTTTTTTCTGTCCTCTACGTTCTCGTGTAAAAAGGGTTGTTTAGCTTAAATACTACCATACATAGACCGTGATTGGCTTGGAGCCACATCATGGCTGATCATTAGTACAGTGTACCACAATTGAGTTGTTGGATAAAATCAATTCAATGAAACTTTTGAGCTTGAAACTTTTCATCACATCATATTCACTAGTATCTGGAACTTCTTGAACTTCTCTGCTTTTGCTCAGAAAAAAGAGACGAATAACGCGTTAGCGTCATTCGTCTCTTCTGATTTACGTATAATGCCGGACGAATCCGAAGCTTAGACGATCTTAACGGGAGATGATGTGGATCGGGTGACCCATAACCAATTCCGCAGCTTCCATCACGATTTCGCCCAAAGTTGGGTGAGCGTGAATTGTAAGAGCCAGATCTTCCAAAGTAGCGCCCATTTCAATTGCCAAACCAAGTTCAGCAATCAAGTTGGAAGCTTCCAGACCTACGATTTGGCAACCCAATACAAGGCCGCTTTCTTCGTCAGCTACGATTTTCACGAAGCCTTCAGCGTGGTTCAAAGATACAGCACGGCCGTTACCCGCATAAGGGAATTTGCCTGCTTTTACTTTGTAACCTTTTTCTTTAGCTTCTTTTTCAGTGTAACCTACGCTGGAACACTCTGGATCTGTGAATACAACAGCTGGCATACATTTGTAGTCAACTACAGATGGTTGTCCTGCGATTGCTTCAGCAGCCACTTTACCTTCGTAAGAAGCTTTGTGTGCCAGAGCCAAACCAGATACGATATCACCAATTGCAAAGATGTGAGGGATGCTAGTACGGCCTTGGTGGTCAACTTTAACGAATCCACGCTCGTCAACGTCTACACCGATCAGGTCCAGACCAAGCTCACCATCTGTGTTTGGACGACGTCCAACAGTTACCAGCAGGTAATCTGCAGTAACTTCTTTGGATTCACCATTTACAGAATATTTAACAGTTACGTCTTTGTCAGTTTGCTCAGCACTTTCTGCTTTTGCACCCGTAACGATTTCAATACCTGTTTTCTTCATGTTTTTAGCCACGAGACTAGTCATGTCTTTATCGAAACCTGGCAGTACTGTATCCAAACCTTCGATAATTGTTACTTTTGCACCGAATTTGGAGTACATTTGACCAAGCTCAGCGCCGATATATCCGCCACCGATAACGATCATGCTTTTTGGTACTTCAGGCAAGTTCAGAGCTTCTGTCGAAGACAGAATGCGTCCGCCAAACGGGAAAGGTTTCAGTTCGATTGGACGGGAACCTGTTGCAATAATTGCATTTTTGAATTTGTAACGTGGAGACTCGTGATCATTGAATACACGAGCTTCGTTTTCGTTGATGAACATGCACTCACCGTTGAAAACTTCAACTTTGTTGCCTTTGAGCAAACCAGCTACGCCGCCAGTCATTTTCTTAACAACGCCGTTTTTGAATTCTTGAGTTTTGCTGAAGTCCACTTTTACGTTCTCAGCAGAGATACCAAAAGCTTCACCGTGAAGTGCAGACTCATATTGGTGTGCAGCAGAGATCAGGGCTTTGGATGGAATACATCCACGGTTCAAACAAACACCGCCCAGTTCGGATTTGTCTACGATCAATACGCTTTGGCCCAATTGAGCAGCGCGGATGGCAGCTACATAACCGCCAGGACCCGCACCAATTACTAATGTGTCGATATTTAGAGAAGCGTCGCCTACTACCATATCTTACACCTCCATAACAAGCAGCTCAGGGTTAGCGAGCAGCTGTTTAATGTAATTCATAAAGTTTTGTGCTGTTGCGCCATCGATGATACGGTGGTCAAAGCTCAGAGAAAGAGCCATTACAGGTGCTGCAACTACTTCGCCGTTTTTGATCACTGCTTTTTCGCTGATGCGTCCTGTTCCGAGAATAGCAACTTCAGGGAAGTTGATGATTGGAGTGAAGAACATACCGCCAGCAGAACCGATGTTACTGATGGAAATTGTGCTTCCTCTCATTTCATTCGCGCTCAATTTGCCGTCACGGCCACGAGCTGCCAGATCACGGATAGAATCAGCGATCATCCAGATGGATTTACGATCAGCGTCTTTGATAACAGGAACGATCAGGCCGTTGTCTGTATCTGTTGCGATACCGATGTTGTAGTATTTTTTGTAAACAATTTCGTTAGCTTCTTCATCAATCATAGCGTTCAGAGCCGGGAATTGGCGGGAAGCCGCAACCAGTGCTTTAACGATGAATGGCAGATAAGTAACTTTTGTTCCTTTTTTCTCAGCAATTGGTTTCATGCGAGTACGGAAAGCAACCAATTCAGTTACGTCCACTTCGTCCATGATTGTAACGTGAGGTGCTGTGTAAGCCGATTTAACCATTGCATTAGAGATCGCTTTACGGATACCTTTGAATGGTACGCGCTCTTCTTCAAGGTATTGATCAGCTGCTGCCGCTGCTGGTGCTGCGGATTTTTTTTCTTCTTTAGCCGGAGCTTCGGAAGATGCCGCTGCGGAAGAACCGCCACCGTTTTTGAAGGATTCAACATCTTCTTTAGTAACTTTACCATTGTTGCCAGTGCCGTTAACCTGAGCGATGTCTACACCTTGTTCGCGAGCAAATTTACGCACGCTTGGAGTTGCCAAAACGTCCTTGGCAGGTACTGCTGGAACGCTGTTGTTGCCGCCTTCTTTAGCTGCATCCGAGCTGGAAGCTGCTGCAGAAGAACCGCTAGTATCAGCTCCACCTTGAGCTGCATCTTTCTCTTGCTCGCCTTGATCGCCAGCAGGAGCGTCGTCTTGCTCAGGAATTTCACCTTCTGCATCAATGATCGCTACAACTTCACCAACGTGGCAGATTTGGCCGTCTTTAGCAAATACTTCTGTAACTGTTCCGTTAACCGGACAAGGTACTTCTACTACCGCTTTGTCGTTTTGTACTTCCATGATGATATCGTCGTCAGTTACTTTATCACCGACTTTGATGTGCATCTTGATGATTTCACCTTCGTGTAGGCCTTCGCCTAGTTCAGGGAATTTATATTCAAATTTAGCCAACTGAAAAACCTCCTTGATTATGTGCTCAATCCTGAAAACAACCCTTAACTCCAAGAACCAACTGTTACTGCTAATGCAAATAACTGTTACTCAAGGGGCTAATGGCTGTTTACAGTGCAGCCTGCGCTGCGGTGTGAATCACCATACTGCGCCTTGCGGCATGTCAGATGATTAAATTAGAAATTTACGACTTTATTAACCGCAGCAACGATACGTGCCGGGTTAGGCAGCCATGTATCTTCGATTTGTGCAAAAGGATATACAGTATCCGGACCAGCTACACGCAGAACCGGTGCTTCCAAGTGCAGGATTGCTTTTTCATTGATTTGGGCAATGACTTCAGCCGCAACACCTGCGCTCTTTTGAGCTTCCTGTACAACAATTGCACGGTTTGTTTTCTTAATAGAAGCAACGATGGTATCGATGTCGATCGGGCTAACCGTACGAAGGTCGATAACTTCAACTTTGATTCCTTGTTTTTCGAGTTCCTCTGCTGCTTTCACAGAAGTGTGAACCATCATACCGTAAGTAATGATAGTTACATCGGAACCTTCACGAACAACGTTCGCTTTACCCAATTCAACAACGTAATCTTCTTCAGGCACTTCTGCACGGAAAGCATGATACAGGTTCAAGTGCTCCATGAAAAATACAGGATCGTTATCGCGAATAGAAGCGATCATCAGACCTTTTGCATCATATGGGTTAGAAGGAACAACTACTTTGATACCTGGTGTTTGCGTGAGCAGACCTTCCAGGGAATCTGTATGCAATTCTGCCGCTTTTACACCGCCACCAAATGGTGTACGGAATACGATTGGAGAATTGTATTTTCCACCAGAGCGGAAACGCATACGAGCAGCTTGCACTACCATTTGGTCAAGGGCTTCGAAGATAAAACCAACGAATTGGATCTCAGCAACCGGACGGAAGCCTTGTACACCCAGACCTACAGCCAGACCACCAATAGCGGACTCAGCTAGTGGTGTATCAAATACACGCTCTTCGCCAAACTCTTTTTGCAGACCTTCCGTTACACGGAAAACGCCGCCTACATTACCTACGTCTTCACCGAAAAGCAGAACGTTAGGATCACGTTTCAACTCCACGCGAAGCGCATCACGGATTGCTTCTTTCATGTTCATTTGTGCCATTTGCTTCATTTCCTCCTTAAACATTGACAGTTCACATTTGAATTCGTACATGTATACCGGGACATTAAAGTCGCGGATGTTTATGCTTTATCGGAAAAAACTTATTGGAAATCAGCTTTTTGCTCTTCCAAGTGCTTAGGCGTTTGTTCGAACATGCTGTCGATCAAGCCTGAAATCGTCATTTTCTCGGTTTTTTCCGCTTTTTTGATTTCTTCATTTACTTTAGCTTTTGCTTCTTCTTTCACACGTGCTGTATCTTCTTCAGTCCAAAGACCTTTTTTCTCCAGATATTTAGCAAAACGTGCGATAGGATCTTTAGCAGACCATTCTGCCTCTTCTTCTTTTGTACGATACTTGGAAGCATCATCCGAAAGGGAGTGAGGACGGAAACGGTATGTTACTGCTTCGATCAATGTTGCGCCTTCTCCGTTACGTCCACGCTCAGCAGCTTCCTGAACAGCTTTGATAACAGCGAAGATGTCCATACCGTCAACTTTAACACCTTTGATACCTGCTGCTACCGCTTTGTGAGCGATGGACAGAGCTGCTGTTTGTTTAGCAAAAGGAGTTGTGATGGCATAACCATTGTTTTGTACGAAGAAGATAACAGGCAGTTTGTATACACCAGCGTAGTTCAGACCTTCATAGAAGTCACCTTCAGAAGAACCACCATCACCTGTGTACGTGATAACAACTTGTTTTTGTTTCTTCAGTTTGTAACCCATAGCGATACCCATTGCATGCAGAATTTGTGCACCAATGATGATTTGTGGCATCAATACATTAACGCCATCTGGAATTTGTCCACCATGTTGGTGTCCACGGGAGTACAAGAATGCTTGATAAAGAGGAAGTCCATGCCATACGAGTTGCGGAATGTCACGATAGCCAGGACATACAAAGTCTTCTTTTTCAATTGCAAATTCACTACCAACCATTGTAGCTTCTTGACCAGATACTGGAGCATAGAAACCAAGACGACCTTGACGGCCCAGGTTTACTGCACGGTCATCCCAAGTACGGGTAAATACCATGCGGTACATAATTTCTTTTAATTGATCATCGGAAAGTGTAGGCATCATGTCTTTGTTAACAATTTCGCCGTCAGGAGACAGCACGGACAGAGCTTCTACATCCTCTGTATACACTTCATAAGGAACCTTGCTCATTTTTTTCTTCACCTCAACAAAAAATTTGAATATCAAGTTCCGCTGTTATAATATTATTATACACCTGTTTCACTCCATACGTCAAAGAAATCCGTAATTTTTTTATGTTTCCCACCGGATTGTATGTATAACAGGGGCTTAATATTGGTATAACAGCATAATACATGATTGCGTGTTTGACCTAACCCCGCACAAGGGTAATCTTACCGTATTGCGCGGTCGAATGCAAAAAATTAACCGAGAAAGGTGACGTTTTATGACGGATTCCCGCTATTTGAAACGCACGATTGTGAAGGAAGAGATTGAAAGTCGCTATCTTGGAGAGAAGCGAACGCTCCGTATTTACCTTCCTCCGGGCTATAACGAATTACTTAGCTACCCTGTCGTTTATTGTCAGGATGGCGAAGAATTTTTTAATTTCGGAAGAATTGCTACAACAGCTAACCAAATTATTCTGGACGAAGGAGCCGAACCTTTCATTATTGTAGGGGTTCAGGTCGATGTGTCTGTGAGAACGCAGGAATATGCTCCATTTGGAGAACGGTTCAAGGCATATACCGCTTGCTTCGCTGAAGAGATTATTCCCTATATAGAAGAGAAATATCCTGTGCGCCGTTCTTCGCAGGAACGCATTCTTGCCGGAGACTCGCTCGGTGGCAGTGTTTCACTTCATCTTGCTCTGTTATATCCGGATCTGTTCACACGTGTTATTAGCATGTCTGGTGCTTTCTACTCCGCTTCTCAAGAAATCTACGCTGCGGCCGAAGATCTGTCCTGGCTCTCGATCTGGATGATCGTTGGTTTACAGGAAACTGCCTTTAAAGCAGACACCGGTACGTATGATTTTGTTCAATTAAACCGGGATACGCGTGATTTGCTGGAAAAACGTGGTGCCCTCGTCTCCTATCAAGAGAAAGACGGGAAGCACCAATGGGGTTTTTGGCAGAAGGAATTGCCCGAAGCATTACTTTATTTTCTCCAGGAAAGATAAAAGGACCACATTAACAGGCGGCTGAAATGCCGCTTTTGGTTCACATCGCATTGATAACGCTTACAATTATAATCTAAAAAGAAGCAGGATATCCTGCCTGGTCGATTGCTCACTCCTGCTTCTTTGTCCAATTACAAGTTAAAATCAGGTCATGTTTATTTCATAGCTATGGAATGTTCCTTTTCAATCTTTCCTAACAGAACGTCGCAGCCTGCGTTAACCAACTCATATACCTCTTCAAAATTGCCTGTGTAATATGGGTCAGGTACTTCCCTGAGTTTTTCCTCCGGAAGCATGTCCATAAACTTGATGATTTCCGCCTCCGCTCCACCTGGAACGTTGCGTACATTGTCTGCATTTGAATTATCCATACATACAATGTAATCAAATTGAGCAAAGTCTTCGCTGGCAAATTGTCTCGCTGCCATGTTGGCATAAGAAATCTGGTACGAATCCAGCAATTTTCGAGTCCCTTCATGCGGAGGTTTACCCACGTGCCAGTTCCCTGTACCGGCAGAGTCCACACGAATCTGGTGTTCAAGCCCCTTCTCCAGGACTTTGTGACGCAGAACTGCTTCAGCCATTGGTGATCTACATATATTCCCCAGACATACAAACAAAACGTAAATCATACTAATCCCCCTTGCTTAACGTACCTTGAAGTACCGACGATGTTGACTGTGTTACAATGTTTTCCGGCTGAGGACTAACGTTCCCCGGCTCAGACGGCACCAACGAACGACGTGGCAGTTTCCATTTATAATGTACAGAACACATCCGGAAAAACACAACGGCCGCGAAACATAGCAATAATCCGGCATTTGTTGTTAACCAGCCCATACCTATGACAAAACCGGCTGTCATTGCCCATACAGCATAGATTTCATCACGCAATACAAGCGGTTTACGTCCAGCAAGCACATCACGAATAACGCCTCCGCCAATACCGGTCATTACTGCTGCAACGATAACTGCACTAATAGGATGTCCCATGTTCGCTGCGTACAGTGCCCCTTGAATTGCAAATGCTGCAAGTCCGATTGCATCAAATAACGCCTCTGTTCGCTTCCAGTGGCTAATCCACTTGAGAGGCAATATAAACGCTACTGCTACAGATACTAAGGCTAACATAATAAGTGATCCCTGACTCCATAATGTCGTTACAGGTATACCTATAAGAACATTCCGGATAATTCCGCCTCCGAATGCCGTGACAAGTCCAAGTACCAGGACACCCAAAATGTCATACTCCTCTTCCATTGCCACAAAGGCACCGGACATCGCAAATGCGATGGTTCCTATAATACTGAATACTTCAAAAATGTGTAAGTCCAACCTGTTCAAACCTCACTTTTCAAGTCATCTCCATGTCGCTCTACCCATTGTATCCGCGAGCACTGAAATTGTGCAACCACATTTTGTGGATTATACTGGTTTGGTGAATATATTTGTACAGGTTCCAACATTATATTTGAACTATGAACTATGTTTCTCTGATATTAGGAAGGATGAAATAAAATGACGGTGAAACGGATTGTTATTTTTACAGGTGGAAACTTATCTGTAGAATTACTTCAGGAAATACGAGAAAATGATATGATCATCGCGGCTGATCGCGGCGCATTATTTTTGATCGAACACGGCGTTCAGCCTCATATTGCAGTTGGAGATTTCGACTCCATCTCCGAAGAGGAACGTATCATTGTTAGTAACAATAGCACAAAGTTCATTACATGTGACCCTGTTCATAAGGATCTTACCGATACGGAAATGGCTTTTGAAACAGCGTTGGATCACGAACCTACTCACATTCTTATGTTAGGTGCTACAGGTACTCGGATGGATCACACACTCGCTAATGTACATATTATGGTCCGTGCAATGCAGCATCATATCTCTTGTGTAATCCAGGACAAGCACAACTATATGACACTCACAACATCCAAAGCTGTGGTTGAACACCGTGACTATAAATATGTTTCTTTACTCCCCTTGACTCATGAAGTTACAGGAATAACGCTTGAAGGTTTCATGTATCCGCTGGATCAAGCCACCATTCGCATGGGACAATCCCTGGGTGTAAGCAACCAACTCTTAGGTGCTTCCGGTACAGTTACGATCGATAGTGGCTTACTACTGATCATTCAAAGCAAAGATTAAATATATCTGCATATCCTCTTAATTATTACGTTTTTGTAACCAATGATTTTGATAAGAAAATAGGCTGATACACAACAAAGACCCTTGAGATTCAAGGGTCTTTTCTATTTCATCTTTGTTTATCATTCGTCAATGATTAATTTTTTGACATTTTTAATTGTATTTTAATAAACATACACAAACCGCTGTGGCGCAAGGGATTACACATCCCTATCCAATTTCTAGGCTGTTACAAAGCTGTTATACTCGCTCTAGCAACTTAACGAAAACGAATTTTGGAGGTACTAACTAATATGAAAACAAACATCTTTGTCCAAAAGGCCGTAACCGTCGGGTTGTGCGCTACACTAGGTTTTGGAGCTGTATTAATGACTAATGCCCCTGTTGCACAGGCAGCAACTGCTTCTGTGTCCACAGGTCAACAGATTGTTAACTATGGTAAACAATTTACTGGAACTCCATATAAATTTGGCGCTTCAACATCAACAACCAAAGTTTTTGACTGCTCTTCTTTTATGAAATACATTTTCAAAAAGTATGGTGTAGACTTGCCGCGCACATCCGTGAGCCAATCTAAAGAAGGTACAGCTGTATCCAAGGCTAATCTCCGTGTTGGCGATCTTGTATTCTTCTCTAGCGGTAGCCGTTCTACGGGCTCCAATGTTACTCATGTGGGCGTATATGCAGGGGATGGAAAGATTCTGCATACGTATGGATCTCCAGGTGTAACGATCTCGGATCTGAACTCCGGTACTTGGAAGAGAACGTACGTTAAAGCTCGTCGTGTACTTTAGAACCATCTATAGTTAACAATGAAGGGCCGGATGATATTATCCGGTCTTTTTCTTTACCCTTTTTTCGCCATGCTTTAAACTGGAGATTCCTGGAATGCAGTGAAAAGAATGCAATGAAATATCTAATTTTTATCATGAAGCATATAACCGATCCCACGCACAGTATGAATCAGTTTCACACTTCTTCCCTTATCGACCTTAACCCGCAGATGTTTGATGTATACGTCCACAACGTTGGTATCCATGGCATATTCATATCCCCATACTTCCCGCAAAATATCACTCCGGGTACATGCTTTATTTACATGCAGCGCCAGAAATTCGAGCAGTTCGTACTCTTTTGGTGTTAATGTCAGGTACTCACCCGCACGATTCACCCGCCTTGAACGTAAATTCACTTTAAGATCATGAACTACAATTACTTCTTCACCCTCTTGTGTTGCATTCGCAAAAACACGCAATAAATTGCGTATTCTGGCTAGCATCACGGTCAAGTGGATGGGCTCCTCCATCACATCATTAGCTCCGTAATCCAGCCATTCCACGATGGACTGAGGAGATGCATCTGAAGTGATAACCAGTAGAGGTTTAACCTGACCTTTATCTATCCATCGTTTCAACTCTAATTTCTGATCCTGGTCATGATGTGACTTCCCTTCTTCCCGGTCTACCAAGATAATCAGGTTAATATGCAGCAACGAAGTCTCGACAGATTGGTTTAGTTTAGACCACTCCATTTGTTGCACCTCATACCCTTCAGCACATAAAACGTCGTAAATAAGGCTGACCTGCTCTCCTGCTCCAATCAGCAAAATAGCTGTTTTCACTGTTTTTCACCCGGCCTGTCTCTATCCCCGCTGCTCGTAGCAATGGTTGGTACCGTTAGCATGCCGTAAAATGAAAAAGTCCATTCCCTCAAGGGAACAGACTCTGCTTCTTTCTTGCTTTAACCAAAATAGCGATGAACGAGTGTACGCGCTTCAGCTGTATCTTTTGTTCCGTGTACGAGGACACGCCCATCCTGAAAAATGACCATTCTATAGGCTCCTGTTATAAAAGAAACCAGAAACGGATTGGATTCCACTTTTCCTTCTTGAAGTCTATCCAGGCGCTCCGCCGTATGTTGTAGATCCAGATTCATGCGCCGTGCAGGTCGGATCTGAACGGTATCCCTCCCGCACAACACATCGGTTTTTTCCAGATTGGACGCAGAAAGATATGGATACGTTGCAGAACTGCCGCAGGAAGGACAGTCTTGCTTTTTCGCACCATCCACATTGATGGATATGTATTCGTTCCTCCACACGTCAAATGACAATAACTTACGTCTCAATGCAGCTGCATTGCCACTAAGTAACTTCATCGCTTCTGCTGTTTGATTCGCCGTTACCATCTGCACCGCTTGGGGTATGATGCCAGACGTATCACAGGTATCTCCACCCAGAGGGACTTCACCCAGCAAACAATTTAAACATGGCGTATCTCCAGGCATAAACGTGTAGGTGATGCCGTAACTACCCACGCATCCACCATAAATCCAGGGAATACGGTGCTTCTGTGCCATATCATTGATGAGTAGCCGGGTATCAAAGTTATCCGTTGCATCCATGATCAAATCAGTATGCTGGACTAGTTCTTCCAATTCATCTACTCTGACATCCAATACTTTTCCTTCCACATGAACCGTGGAATTAATGGCAGATAACCGTTTCTCCGCTGCCATCGCCTTTGGTATCCGTTCAATCGCATCCTGCTCTACATATAATTGCTGTCGCTGCAGGTTACTCCACTCCACATAATCACGATCCACAATCGTTACGTGTCCAACTCCTGAACGAACTAACGTTTCTGCAATTCCTGTTCCGAGTGCACCGGCGCCTACAATTAAAACTCTGCTGCCCTTTAATCTGGCTTGGCCTTCCTTGCCAAGTGGCGCATAGCGTTCCTGTCTGGAATAACGATCGGCCTGTTCTGAGGATGTTAATTGATCTGTCATGTATGAACCATTCCTTCCACAGGACTACTGGCTGCTGCGTAACGCTTTACGGGAATCATGCCTGCCTCATATGCCAATCTACCTGCTTCTACCCCCAATCGCATCGCTTTAGCCATGCTCACTGGATCCCCTGATCCGGATACGGCTGTATTTAACAATACACCATCTGCACCAAGTTCCATGGCATAAGCAGCATCTTTTGGAGAGCGCAACCCTGCATCCACAATCACAGGCACAACGGCCTGCTCAATGATGATCTCAAGATTATAGGGATTAATAATGCCTCTACCTGCTCCAATGGGAGAAGCGCCAGGCATTACGGCATGTACGCCAAGCAATTGCAGCCTTTTGGCCAGAATGACATCATCTGAAATATAAGGCAATACGGTGAAGCCCTTTTCAAGCAAAATTTCGCAAGCCTTGTACGTTTCAATCGGATCTGGAAGCAATGTCTTTTCATCTCCGATGACTTCGACTTTTATCATATCACAAAGTCCCGAAGCCCGCGCAAGCTCGGCGATCCGCACTGCCTCTTCCGCAGTGGAAGCCCCGGCCGTATTCGGAAGAAGCGTGTATTGATCCAGATCCAATGTATCCAGGAAATGCTTCTGGTTACGTTCCTCCAGATTCAGACGACGAACAGCAAAGGTTAAAACTTCCGTCCCAGAAGCATCCACAGCCTGACTCTGCACTTCAAAATCCGAAAACTTGCCTGTTCCGAGCAACAATCTGGACTCAAACGTATATTTACCAATGTTCAACATCATCAACCGCCTCCTACAAAATGTACAATCTCGATTCGATCGCCTTCTCTTAATGCCGTTGTCTCATGATACTCACGCGTTAAGATGTTCCTGTTCAGCTCTACAACTACAGTCTTGACTTGCAGGTCAAATGATTGGAGCAGTTTATCCACTCGATTCAAGCTGTCTTCAATCTCCATCCGTTGACCGTTAACGATGATATTCACTGCACCACTCCCTTTCTGTTCAAACGCTCTGGATTCAGCGCTTCAATTCCGAGTTCTTCTGAGCTTTTGCCAGCGATTAACTCCGCGATAAGCCTGCCTGTTATTGCACTTAGCAAAATACCATTACGGTAATGCCCAAAGGCAGCGAACAGTCCAGGTATACTCTTGCATGCACCTATATAAGGCAGCCCATCTGGCGTTGCCGGTCTTACACCTGCCCACGCTCGCTTAAATTGCGCTTCTTTCATCCCGGGTACCCAGTGGGTAGCCGCTGTTAGCAGCTTCTGAACACCCTGTACAGAAACATTCAAATCCGTTCTGCCCGGCAGACTGGTTGCCCCGAGCCAAACTTCGCCATTGGCTTTGGGAACAATATAGACATCCTCTGCATAAACCGTTCTGTCAGGTCTGTACCCTGCATGTTCATCTGAGAACTGAACGGCAGCTATTTCTCCTTTTACCGACCACACAGGTAAGCTCAGATTCACATGTTTCATCAATGCTTCACTCTGTAATCCAGCCGCTATAACGACATGTTTGCACGTTATCTCACCGATCGATGTGGTGATCCCCTGCACGCCGTGTTCGTTTGCTTGTACATTTATATCCTGTATGTCCTCCATAAACCGCGCTCCCAACGCTTCAGCGGATTCGGCGTATGCCTTTGTTAGATGGATTGGAAGAACCTCACTCTCATAAGGTCTGTAGTAGGCTCCATACGTATCTCTGTTAAGCCATGATGCCTCCTGTTGCACAGTGGAATGATCCCACCACACCTCATCAGCAGACAAAGCAGAATTTCGATTGCTCTTATAGAGGCTTAATTCGCTGTATGATCGAAAAGGAGTCAGGAATCCATGGCGTTGCAGTCCAACTTCTCCCCGGCTGAGGGTCGCCATTAGTGCTTGTTGCTCAATAAGTAACTGCCTGCTCTGTCTGGCAAGCTTAGCCATCAAAGGATGAACAAAATCCTCACTATCTGCCGCCAGCATTCCAGCCGCTGCGCAAGAAGTGCCTCCTGCTATCGCCGAACGCTCCAGCAATAGTACATCCTGTCCACGGGAAGCAAGCTCATATGCAATGGCACAACCAACAACACCTCCGCCTAAAATAATCGTTTCTGCATGAATCTTATCCGGATTATAAGGTACACTTTTGCTTCTTGATTCCGTTTCAGAGTTCAGTTGATGACTGACATGATTCCTGTTCTGACCCGTTACGATCTCATTCATCCTCTCATCTCCTTTCACCGGCTTAGACTTCCTGTAGCAACGATAGCCTGCCTTAGTGATGCAGCTGCCCGATCCGGGGAATCGCTCGACCATACATTTGAGATCACGGCGACTCCCTGTGCCCCAGCAGAGCGAATCGCGTCGATGTTTCTGGGCTCTATGCCTCCGATCGCGATGACAGGAATGGAGACACCTCTGCATACTTTATCAAGAGCATATAATCCTCTTGGTTCTAGGCCACGCTTACTGTTGGTTACGTAGACATGCCCGAAGAAAAGGTAATCGGCTCCCCGTTCTTCAGCGATTTTTGCCTCCTCGATGGAATGAACAGATACACCCAGACGAAGTCGCTTCATATTGCTCATGACATCATTATTGGAGTTGTACTTGCGTAAAGCCTCTTGCCCCCAATGTACACCGCCATAGATGTCATTCTGCGGGGACAGCCCTGAACCATTGAGAACGATGCGACAAGATGGAACGCCAACGCTACGCAGACTTTCAGCCCAACCGATCTTATCTTGCCATGTGAGTTGTTTCTCTCGTATGTGGATATAGTCCACCCATGGCCAAACATCCCTTGCTGCTTTTACAAAAGATGCTTGATCTCCTGCACCCGTAGATACAACATGCAATTCAAATGATTTGTGAACATGTTCATGAGAAATTGACGTACCATCCCTCTCCTTCCATGGGTGAATTCTATGAGAACACAAAAAAGCCACTCCCGTAGGGGAGTGGCTGCGTATTAATTATAGGACCAGATGACTGATTGATGCATACAGTTCATTTCGTGCAATCCGGCTATGGACCTTATAGCCCTAACGGTATACACGGAACTGCATGTTTCAAATCGTTGAGCAGACGGTTGAAATCCTTTCGAGTTGCCGTTTGCTCACGTCATTCACTGAAACGCGCTCGCCACTTCCCTACGCTGGTATAATCCAGATCAGGTGCAAAGGGTCCAGAATCGCATTCTTCCATCTCAGCCGCATCGTGCGGCCCCCCTAGTGTTCATATGAAGTTGTAGCCTATGTTACCATAGACGGATTTTTTTGTCACCGTCATTTCTGTCAAACATTGTCTTACATCGTCTAGTTTTTCTCAGACCACTCTTCGACATTCCATGTTTTCGTAACCCAACCCTCGTAAAAATCAGGTTCATGGGATACCAACAACACCGTTCCCTTAAATTCTTGCAAGGCACGCTGCAACTCCGCTTTGGCTGTGACATCCAAATGGTTTGTCGGCTCATCGAATAAAATCCAGTTGCTTTCGCGCATCAGGAGTTTACATAAACGAACCTTGGCTTGTTCTCCACCACTCAGCATGTTGAGCGGACGAGTAATGTGCTCATTCTTTAATCCGCAGCGAGCGAGATGACCCCGGACCTCATTCTGAGTCAAATGTGAAAACTCATTCCAGACATCCTCGATCGGCGTGATATTTCCAGCACGAACCTCCTGCTCAAAATAGGCCGTTTCGAGATAATCTCCCAAAAAGGTCTTTCCACTCAGTGGAGATATTTTCCCGAGGATGGTTTTCAGCAGTGTCGATTTACCCACACCATTACAGCCTACAATGGCAATTTTCTCACCACGTTCAATCGTCATCGTCATTTTGGGCAGCAAAGGATACGTATATCCAATTTCAAAATCAATACCCTCAAAGACCGTTTTGCTACTCGCGCGGGCATCCTTGAATTTGAACGTTGGTTTAGCCGCTTCATCCGGGCGATCAATACGTTCAATCTTGTCCAGCTGTTTCTCGCGGCTCTTCGCACGACCTGAAGTTGAAGCCCGCGCCTTGTTACGCTGAATGAAATCTTCCTGTTTCTTGATGTACTCTTGCTGTTTCTCGTATGCATCAATATGCTGGGCTTTATTCATATCAGCCATCTCCAGGAACTTGTTATAGTTCGCTGCGTATCTCGTTAATTTGGCAAATTCCAAATGATAAATGACATTTACGACTTCATTCATGAATTCCGTGTCATGGGAGATTAAGAGAAATGCGTGCGGGTAGTCCTTCAGGTAACGTGAAAGCCATTCAATATGCTCAACATCCAGATAGTTGGTTGGCTCATCCAGTAACAGAGCTGTAGGTTTTTCGAGCAGAAGCTTGGCAAGCAGCACCTTGGTGCGCTGTCCACCACTTAGAGCTGCGACATCTCGATCAAGACCAATTGCAGACAAACCAAGACCATTGGCCATCTCTTCAACTTTTACGTCAATCAGATAAAAGTCGCCCTGTTCCAGTTGTTCCTGAATATCGCCCATCTCTTCCAGCAACTGCTCCAGCTTATCTGGATCTGCATCTGCCATCTGGTCCGTAATATTCATCATTTCTTTTTCCAATTCAAGCAACGGAAGGAAAGCATCCTTAAGCACATCACGAATCGTTTTGCCTGGCGTAAGCTTTGTGTGCTGATCCAGATATCCATAACGGACCTTAGGTGTCCATTCCACTTTTCCACTGTCTTTAAGCAATTTACCGGTAAGGATGTTCATTAATGTGGATTTACCAACACCATTGGCACCAACAAGTCCTACACGCTCTCCGGCGAGTAAACGAAACGATACATTTTTAAATAACGTGCGATCTCCAAAATTGTGACTCACGTTCTCTACTGACAATAAACTCATAAGATGAGGTTGCTCCTATCTATTAGACATTACTTTTATTATGGTTCCGAACCCCTATTCTAGCACAGGTCCCGTCTTTTCTGAAAGTAATGTAAACAGTTCAGGAACTCCTTCCAAGATTTTGTCATGTTCGCAAGCTAACGATTAGAGCAGTTATATTCGAAATAGCCTTGTGCAGCTGCTTGTCTTGCGTCTGTGAATACCTCTTCGGCACGGTAACCATTATCACATGTGGAGGGATAGTAGTACTTGATACCTGTTAATGGATCTACCCCACCTACGATGGCCGTCTTCTTCACAAGTCTGCCTCCACCAATTGCGTAATTGTTGATCTTCTGGTCACCCACACCTATACCTTGGATAAAGGCCATAATCCCTGTATCATTTATGGAGTTGTACCAATCTTCCTGCGCAATCAGGGGCATCGTAAATATATAGGAAATACCGTTCTTTCTGGCAAACTCATTATGGCGATTAATCACATCAGCCAGATTATCCTGCACAGTAGTCACAATCCGACTCCGTCTAACTTGTTCAAATCCGTTGGTATCCTGAAGTAAAGGAATCTGTGTGGTTGAAGCCAGTTCTTTTTGAAATCCCTCAATCCACTTCCCTGCGTTTGCGTCGTAAGCATATACGTAGTCATCGAGTGTAAAGTTAATACTGCTCCCATTTGAATCTGAATATGTATAAGGTCTCTTGGGGCTCCACACTTGCCTGAAAGAATCTTCACGGTTACCTGTCAACTCTGTTTCTGTGGACAACATATAATAACCATCGTAATCCAGAATAACCACTGCGGGAATGTAATTAAACATGTTTCGAATAGCTGCGGGATCATCCTGAATCCCCATGTTTAAAGCCATTGTCTGAGTAAATGTTAACAGGGCAAGCTCCTTGTCCGCTTTAACAAACTTGGTTGAATCATAACCTGCTTCATCATTTTGTTTCTCATTCTGATGCATGACTGCACCTGCATCCATGACTGCAGTTTGAAGTGCAGATCTGTATCGATATCCAAGGTAATTAGCCTCTACGGCATCTTGGGTATGGAGTGAGATGATCCAGAAGAGAGGAAAGAAGATCATTACAAATACAATGGATAGCTCAGTAATCTTCATTGAGAACCATACCTCCATATGTAACAAATACCGCTGAAGCCTGAGCCGTACCACTGAGCCATTCACGAATGAGCATGGAAGGCGTACGATTTGTATTTTGGAGCGTCACTGTGAAAAAATCCCCTGTTGTCAACGTATATCGTCGGCCGGGATCATCAGCCGGGATCACACCTGAGGACGGGAATAATCGCTCCCGAATCTGAGCCGAATAATATCCATCCTGTACAACCTCATAAGTCCCGGTAAAACTGTTTTTGTCCATCGGGTCCATATAATGAGGTACATATTTCTTATGTAAATGTTCCATCGACACCTCATACAGATTGCCCGTCTGGGCCAGTTGCTCCTCAAACTCAGCCAACATTCGAGGTGAAATATACCCTTTCGTTCGGACAGCATCGACAAAACGTGTTACATTCTGAACAGCCGTCATACGTGTTATATCATCCTGCCGATCGGCTGTTTCAGCAGCTGGATACACATAGAGCAGAAGGACTGCGAGCAATACGGCAAGTAACTTGGATGCGGCATTAATCAATTCACACTGGCCTCCTTCCAAAAAACAATCTTGATCAGTTCTCCAGTTTCATTTCGTATAAACTCAGGTCTGTAGATGGCATCGAGCTGGACAGGAATAGTCGCTGTTTTGCTGACTAGTGTATCGATCACATATGAAGTCCCGTCTACCTCTACAGGTATGCCTGTGCCCGTCATCTGTCTCACGGTATGTAACACTTCCGCACCACTATACTGAGATGGTTTGGTGGTATGCAATGTTGTTGTCAGACGACCTTCCATGCCTGCTGTTGTCCGTACTCTGTCGTTCAATGAAGCTGATAAAATCTTAACATTCTGTTGCCCGTACAGGCAGGCTGTCACAAATAGGACAACCGCCGTACAAAACAACATAAGATGCTGGGTATTCTGGGACATGTTAAACCAACTCCTGTCAGGATTGCTGGAAGATTAGCCCTCTTACCACGTTGGAACGGTCTTTTACGATAATCGCTTTGAATTTACCACTTGGATTGACATATTGATTGTCTTTTTCGCTCATGGTCTGGTTAATAATCCCCACTTTATCGTCAGGTGCAATAACCGAGCCATAATCCGCATTATTGAGATCCTGTGAAATGTTTAATTGATTGCCGTACCATTGACCCGCTTTATTTTTACCTGTAATAACTTGAATACCGAACTGATCCTTGTCAGCATATTTACGCAGTGCATTCGTAACCTGCGATCCACTGATGGTTGTTCCGTCATACACCGTAAATGCGGCCTGGGACAACTCGGTTTGGATATCAGCAAAATTGTTCTGGGCCGTCTTGGTTGCCTCCTGAGCCGAAATAAATAACAGAACTACAATTGTGATCAGAGCGATTGTCAAAAATATCCCTGCTGCCACCTTTAAAGCGCTTGATGCATTGTTCATGATAAATCCTCCCAAGTTATAAGTTATTAATATATTTCAGACTTTCACACGAATGAATGGTGCTACAGTTTCTGAATTTGTTCATAATAAATGTTCATCTGCAAGAAGCTCATACCGACCAATGGAATGACCAGATACAAAAAGATAAGTGCATACATGGGTGTAAATCCAATGGTTCTTCCCCATGATGCTTTTACATCTATCATTTTGCTGTACTCTTGCTTGCGTTGTTCAAAATAAAATGCCATCATGCTCTCGAGATCATCGAAGGCTTCACGTATTGAGATTTTGCCAAGAGCAAGCTGCAATTTATCAACCAGTCGCTGGAACTCAGGCAAGCCTGCCTCTTCCTTTAATTGTTCAAGTGCATGCTCTGGCCCATGTTCAAAATGCAACAAACATTTTTGCAGCGGACGCTTGAAAATGGCAGCAAATCGATTAAGCCATTCCAATATCTCTTCAACTGACATCCGGTCCATCTCACGCAAAATGGATATCACTGTCTGAAATTGATAGATTTCATGTCGCATATCCAATTTTCGCATTTTCCGCTGAAATAACATGAGCCATATGGGCATGTAGTACCCTGCTACACCCATGACAATCCCTATAATCATTTCCCACCAGCGTACATACTGCTTGTTATACACCTCAAGTTTTTGCATAATGCGTGCGATCGTCTCCGCCTGGGTGTCATGATCCAGCTGAACGGGAGATAACTGCTGTAACGCATTGGAGATGTCTTCGTATGTAGCTCCTCGGTTCATTTCTACACTTTCCAGCACGGATTGATCCAACGCTGTTTTTTCCTCGGCCTTCCTGAGGTCCGATTCAGCCATTGCACCAAACATTCGGTCATCCCGGATCGGATCATGCAAGATGTGATTACGTTCAACCTGATGCAACAGCAAGATGCAACCCATTGTAAGAACCAAACAACTTGCGAATAACATCACTCGACGAATGGCAAGCCATTCATATTTCAACTCTGAGCTGCTCTCCCTCATCAGACGTATCGTTTGACTGTACTGTGTACTGCCAGGTTTCGCTGCAAACAACATCGCCAATTTCCGTATAAACGTTTGTTTGTACAGAAACTGATCCAACCGTGAACGCTTATGCCCTGACCGGTAACGGGTCTCATCGTATTGCTGGAGCCTTTGCAGCAGCAAATAGGCAAGGATGATGATGACATAGATCGATATTTTGGTAACAAAACCAATTTTGCTGCGGTAAAATTCATCCATCGTTGGGAAACTGACTCTAGCCCAGCGTTCGATCGGAGCGGTGAATAATACCGGAGATAGCGCGATGATATTAAGTCCTTTGAGCAGGTAATCCAATTTATCACGCCTCAATATCTCTAGATGAATCTCCTGAGTCAGGTTACCGAGTCCTTTAAGATATATAGAGCCTTGTGCTCTGTCCTTATCCCCAAACTCCATCACCATATAGGAAATACCTGCGAATCCTTTCAGAAAACGGTTGGGAGCCACTTCATAATAACGTTCAAGTGCTTCATTCGGATCTGGGGAAGTTAAAGCTTCATAGATTAGTCTTACCTGTTCTGCTGCTTCTCCTGTACCTGCTTCAGCGGCTTCATAGAGCGCTTCCTCAACCATGCCATGCTGATGATACCGATGCCTTACGTCTGCAAAGATATCCAGCATCTGCACCAACAACCTCTTCTCCATTCGACTGAGGCACATATCTAGTACCAGACTGTTTAGAACCACCGCACAGAGCACGGACAATATGACAAAGGCGACACCCGGCTGCAGAAGAAACAGAATGACACTTATGCCTCCATAGCCTCCCAGGATAATCAGTACCACAGACATCGTCAGTCTTCGAAGTGAAGGCTCATCCCCTACATGTCGAAATGAAATACGCTTCTGCACTTGTAGAATATAGGCAGATAACAGTGGGACTTTCATTCCAAGACGGTAGGACTGCAACAAAAATGGTCCCAGTCCCTTAAATCCCTTCCCGCCGGGAGTTAGAATAACGCCGGATTGACTTGTTGTACCACCTCCTCTGTGACGTAACATACTTAGAACCAGAAGTGTGATCAGCAGTCCTCCTGCACAAATACTTAATACGAAGAGCAGAATCCATTTAATTGTCATGCTGATCACCCCAGTGTTGCTTCATAAACTGTTCAAATTTCTCGGCATCCTGTAATGTCATCTGTTCTCGCATATCCATCATGCTTCCAGAAGAGATTGGAGCTGTTGCAACATAATCTCCATCTCTGTACTCCACAACATTACGAAATGTAAAACCTGCCCTCTCTTCCACGTTATCACCTTGATTCGCACGAGGAAGACATTCCGTAATACGTTCGATATATCTTCGTCCCTCAGCATCTTTCTTCATATGAACATCGAAATTGATGACACTCACAACCTGCTCCTCAGCAATATGCTCATGCTGGAACATACCTGTCTTGAGCAAGGAATTACGGAGAGAGAAAACCAGATCACGGAACGTTTTGGCATGGTGGGTAAACAGGGTAAACAAACTGGCGACCTGAGACATTTGAATCATCCATGCGGCCACTTCATCACTCGCAACCTCACCAAGAATATTGACAGTACCATCCGTTTTTTTCTGCAAATCAAGCCCTTGTTGACCTGAAATATGTTCAGTCTCTCGGAAACTCAAGATATTACGTCGGCTATAGATCCGTCTTAATTGAAGTTCAAACGCCATCTCCTGCACCCGAAGGGTGTACGATGCATATATGTGTTTGACCATAGCCATAAGCAACGTTGTTTTACCAGAACCCTGTGCCCCGGTTACAGCTGTGATACGGCTTCCTTTCATCAGGTATTGAAGTAATGTAATTGGCAGATCTGCGTTGTTACCCGTAATTAATTGTTCAAGTGAAGCATTCGGAATATCGAACTTCCGGACAAAGAATGCCCACGATTCTGCAAAAGGAGGACGGACAACTACGACTCGGGAGCCGTCTTTCATCTCGTTCACCTTGTATCCACTTGCTTCAGACAACTGTCCCGGATAATTGTATTTGTATATATTTTGGCATACCCTTTTCAGTTCTCGGATGCTGCCAAATGACAGAAAGGCTAGATGAATGGACTTACCTTTATAAAAAATCCAGACACTTTCCATACCGCTAAGCGGTTCTTCATGTGTATCATCCTCCAGTCCTTGATCCAGCAAATCATTCCATGATGCCGGTTTTTGAAGTCCCATATTATGAACAGCATCAAGCATACCGCTGACACCACCACTAACGCCATCAATACGTTGGTCCCTGATCTCATCAACAACCGAGAACCCTTTGTAATGTTGGTAGATACGCTGTACGATGATATCAATCTTTTCTCTGAATCCAAGCTCTCGATATTCGCACTCGAAAACATAGTGAATGTCTTCCTCGGATATATAATAACTCCCTCCGTCGTCCGTACCCTCCTCCATTCTCAGCCTTCCCAGATCGTAGGTATCAATCAATCGGGAGAGTGCATCCACACCGAATTGCTGTCGGTACAGATAAAACACAATTTCGAATCGGTCCTGGATTGTCAACAAATCTGTTTCTGCAAACAAAATAACTTCATCTACATTGGATTTGTTCAGACCTATGCTTCGGGTCAGCAAATCCCCTATCAGATTTTTGACATACGTTTTGTCGCTGATACTGCCTGAGACACAGCCTTTCAGCGCTTTTCTCATCTCGGTACGTTGATTGATTCTTCGACGATATTCTTCTTCGTGCAGTCCTGCATCCGCGAGTTGACTATGACTAAGCTCATGAAGTGAGTTCTTCACCTTCTCAATCAGCGTGTCAATCGTGAAGGATTCCTGTTCAGGAACACGGGCATTCTTATCACGAAGAAGTGTTCTATACTTGAACCAGATATACGTCAGGCACAGAATCAGAATTAAACTTATCCATATGGTATTCCAGAGCATCGGAGGTTCAGGCTCCCCTTTCCAGCCTCTTCAGAACTGTGCGCATACCTGCACCGTCCATAATCAGGCGAGCGAGTTCGCTCATGCTTGCAGCAAAGCTCCCTTTACGAATATCCTTATCCTCAGTCAAACTTTCCAACTGCAAGTACCTGGCGACATCTCGCCGATTCATTGCATCCAGGTAACCAGTTGTGTACGGGATCGCAGAGATCGTACCTTTGTATCTGAACTGGCGCCGAATATTGGAAAGCGTTGCACGGGAGTGAGAATCGTATTTGTTAATGACAACATGCATATTCTTATTGTTCATTCGTGCTGGCAGAATCTCTTCAAAGAACAACTCCAGATTTCGCATATTTTGATCGAGATTAATGACAACATAGTCCGCTTGTTGCAGCTTGAGCTGCAAATCGACATCAGCATGATCCGCATTCAGAAGAACCAGATCATAATACTCGTTAGCTACTTTCAGCAGCTTTTTCACAGTCTCACCCTGTTCCTGCGGGGAACGTTCCATCTCATCAATTCTTCCAGTCAGGAAATCAAGTCTTTCCTTCAGAAGTGGCTTGGTATAATCCCTAAGATTGTGCTTATTCAGACTTCCACTCGAATGCAGCCGTTCAATCGCATCCCAGCCACCTTCTTCGAAGGAGAACATAAAATCCGCTGAATTCGAATCTTTGGATGGTAGAGCAGCTTCTGTGCCAGTTCCAGCAAGGCCTGCATTAACAAGTAACACTCTTGTCCTGTAGTGAAGCGCCATCGCATAAGCACTAATTAATGTACTTGAAGTGCATCCCGTTCCTGCAAAAGGGCTCCAAAAGGTAATGGTACTCATGCTCTCATCCTCTCTGCTTCTTTCATCGCACGGCGACTGCGAACACTTTCCCAACCTGTTAACTGCTCGACCACGCGGCACAACGATTTTTTGTAATTTCGCGACAAAGGTCCCAGATGAACTCGGCGATGATGCTCATTCTCAAGTTTAACCGCTGCTGTTAACTCATCCCATGGAAGCACTAAGGATTCTCCTGTCCACACAAATGGACTGCCCTCCAGATATGCCCACAGATAACGAGCTTCAAGTTTGCAATCAACCCCGTTAATTAAGAGCCGCTGAAATGACAGCTCACCAGGCAATGACTGTTCTTCAAGCAATCGCTTCAACCAACCCTTGCCACGTTCCAGATTGTAACGCTCATAATCACTCACCCAGACTCTTACATCAGCAGTTAGCCAGAGATTACGTGAAGCAAAATGTGAAGTCTCCATGTCATATAACACATAGTCGTAACTGTCCAATCGCTCACCATTTACTTCAAGATGATTCTCAACAGCTGCTGAAGTAACAAAATGACAAGCAATATCAAATCCTTCAAATTCGGTAATTCGTAAAGACTGCTGACTGTCACCTACACCGTACCCATACTTCTGTTGTAAGGTTCCATCTACGAGCAAGACCTTGTTGCCTGTCGAAGCCAATATCTTGCAAAGATATAACATCAGATCATTCTTCTCACATAAACCCGCAAAGATCCATGTATACATAGATGTTACAACTCCTTTCCTTTTTCTAAAACTCTCTGTTATCTGAATTTTCCTAAAATAAACCTCGGTTTTTGCTCTATTCTCCGCCCGTTAGCAAGCTCTGCTGTTCTGTTTGTGAAGCTTCAGGATCATTTACACTTCCAGAATTAGCTCCTGCTCCGTTTCCTGAACCATCATTCCACATCACTCCATCCGATGTTGCCGGATTATTGGCTGATGGGCGACTATTATAGGTAACTGAGGATTGTGCCACATCCTGTTCCACTCCTTTGGATGGTGCTGTCATGGAAGCAGCCAGTGAACTTTCAAGCGAACTTCGCACCTGTCTGGATAACTCCTGTTCGGCTCGTCGAACAATATTTGGATCACTCTCCAGCAGTTTTAACACTTCTGAATTCGCAGGATACGTCGCGATTGCAGGTGTCTGAAACTGTGGTTCTACATAGGTTAAGGCATAGATTGAAGCTTTATGTAAATAGGCATCTACAATTGCACTTGAGAGTGACAGAATCTCTTCTTCCGTCATCGTAATCCATAAGGTAGCTGCATTGAGTCGTTCCACTTTCTTCTTTGATAAAAGAACATAGTCTTGTCCGGTAGGGAATTGGATACGAACATCAATAATATCTCCCTTAACGAGTGAGGACGGCAGCAATACAACTTGCAGCTCTCGATTTCTTAAATCAGGCGGAGCCGGTGTATCCTCATATACCATCTCAGTGGTTATGGCTGTTCCTTTTTTCAACTCTATTTTGGCCACTTGGCCTTCCATCTGCTTGGTACTGGACCAGAGATTTCGTGGTGCTTGTGCATCCGGAACAGCAATGAGCTTCAGATCCTCCGGTAATATCGGTTCACCTGCTTCAATATCCCGAATTGTGACCCATCCTTGTGCTCCCGAATCCCATTGTTGCTTTAACTCAGCTTCCTTTTCCTCATATGCCGATAAATACCGGGCTTCTACGGCTGACCTGACATCCCCCATCGTTTTGACATTATAAATAATATATCCTCCGAACACCAACCCTACAGCTCCTGCTCCAATAAGCCCGGCATAGATCAGTTGACGGCTTTGTTTTCTTAATTTAGACAAAAGAGGCTCTCCTTTCGTAATCTCGTCTAATCATGTACTTTCCTTCGTGAAAAGAACGAACGTTTCTTGGGCTGCTGTGCCATCATATGCATTAAAATATGAGAAAACACCTTATCCATCTGTGCATCCTTGTCAAAAGGATCAATATGTAGCGGCAGACCATACACACTCGATGTATCCAGAGCTTTACGAATGCGCTGAACTGCTTCACTTGCTGCCAGGGGCAGGCAATATATCCATTTCTCTTGAGGATACCGATGATGTGATCGAACAAAAGCGCCAATCTCCGCCTGTCTCCATTCGGCACCTGAGCCTATCACAATCGGCAGATCTGCACGCAGAAATTCTTCCAGCCGATTCTGGTCCTGACCACTACCGAGATCCATCACGATGAATTGATAACTCCCCCCAAGCAAAGACAATATATCCGCTCGCCCGGATTGTTTCCAATAATGCACACCATCCACTGCAAACTGTCTGCCTGCTGGCACCGGTTTACCCGCTTGAGCGATTTGTTGAATTCTTGCAAAGGATTGAGAGCGAGGTGACATTTCAATCACAGCTACTTTGAAGTTTTGCCTTTCGAGATAATGACTGATAGCTATAGCGGTGTGGGTAACCCCTACACCAGATGAAGCACCAGTCAAGGCAATAACTCTTGTTCCACCATTCAAGGTTATGGTTGCATCTCCACCAGGCGATATTCCACCGGGTATTCGGAGCAGTTCCTTCCGCACCTCATCGGCAGATTGGAATCGTTCCTCGGCATTATACCTTAACAGTCTTCTTGCCACAGGGATGTACGTCCGTGGAACATCACTCCGGATAGAACTTTCCACACCCTGAATCCATTCCGTATAGGCCCCACTAGTCATAAGGTACAGCAGCAATGCTCCGAGTCCATATAGATCCGAACGGGCATCGGTCTGACCCGAGCCATATTGTTCTGGAGCGGCGAAACCAGCTGTTCCCAACTTGACGGTATCTTCGGCACTTTGCGGTTTGTAACTTCTGGCGATGCCAAAATCGATTAATCTTACTTCATGTTCCGGGGTGATCATGATATTGGATGGTTTCAGATCCCTATAGATGACAGGTGGATTCAGATTATGCAGATAACTCAACACATCCAGCAATTGAAGCACCAGCCCCGTTAACTGCTCCATCGGGATCTTCCCGCGACACTGCTTGAAATACTCACTAAGCGTTAACCCTTCAATGTATTCCATCACCAAGTACGTGTACCCATCTTCATCCGGGACAAAAAAATCAACAATCTGCGGTAATCTTGGATGACGAAGAGATGTCAGGAGAGCAGCCTCTGTCTCCATGCTGCCTTCATATGGCATAGCGGTCACACTTTCTTTAATTGCCCATATCTTGCCCGGCAGCTTCAAATCCTCCGCCTCGTATACATGGCTCATTCCGCCTGTTCCCAGAATGGATACGATACGATATCTACCTCCCAGCAGGCTTCCGCGTTCCAGCCTGGCCGGATGTCTCATACCAATTCCTCCTTCAATACACAACAAAAAGGGAAAGCTTCACCGAAGAAGAACAGACCGGATAGCCGGTTCGTTCGCTTCGGGATGCTTTCCCTCAGGTTTGTTATGGTTAATATTGGTATCATTATAGTACAGGCAGGAATAGATTGTAAAGTACAAAATTTAATGAGCTTAATCAAATCAATTTCGTAATATCTTTAGCTGCTTTAATCCAGGCTAGATCTCTTAATATTTGACCATATAGAGTGTAATCTCTTCCCGATTATGGAATAACTGCTTGGAACGTTGAATCTGCATCCGTGAACGCTCAAACGTATCGATAACATCTTTAATAAGTGCGAGCGGTTTTTTATGCAATAACTTCACGGTAACAATTGCTGTTCCCCCGGGTTGCAGACTATATAAAAGGTCTGATACAAGTCGGCTCATCAGCTTGGGACTCCAACTCATATCACATACGAGCAGATCGAATTCCCCTTCACGGAAGCGCACATCCCCTGCGTTTTTCTTCAAGAAAGTCAGTTTTGGTGATGCCAGCAGTGTTGCATCCATCTTCGCCGGATCTACCGCCGTTACTTCAAGCCCGCGTTCAAGCAGGAACGAGGTCCATCCACCTGGTGCTGCGCCGATATCAAGTGCTTTATGAAATGAAGTAAAGTCAATGCCAAACGTTTGCTCAGCTTCAAGCAATTTGAACTTGGCACGTGAGATCTGTCCATCTTCTTTTTGAAAACGTACCGCTCCCCCGCTCCAGTCTGACAGGTTCTGTTCAGGTCTGGATACACCAGCATACAACATATCATTCGCAGCAAATACGGAAATGACATATTCAGCATCACGTACAACCCATTCACATCCTAGTTCATCCAGCTTTTCAGTCAGCAATTGCTTCAATGAGGCTGCATTTTCTTGCCAAAAGCCTCCTTCTGTCTTCCGTACCTGTAGTACGACAGAAGCACCAGTCAGTTCCTTATGATTCAATACAAATGCAATCAATTTCTCGATAGATTGTTCCGAATCTTCTGTATTCTCCTGAAACTGAACAGGCTGGATATGACGTAAAAACGTTGGATACTCTGCCCACAGCTTACTTGCAACTTCTTCCTCCGCTACAGGCAGACCCGCAAGCAAGATTTCTCCAGGTACAAGTACTGTGCTCTTGACTGCACCAAACGTACGGCGTAATTCTTCCTGTGCATAAGGGGCAAAGCCATGATTGGCTGTGCAGATAAAACGGGAGAAGTTACCTTCTTCCCAAGATGATTGTGTACTCAAATTGTGTTACCCTCCAGAACGTACGCGTATCCATGGACGACCGTCATCCCACTGGATATCGACCGGGACATCGTACGTATGCTTAATTGTATCTTGTGTCAAAACTTCATGCTTGGGGCCAGCCGCCGCAATACGTCCATCGCGGATCAAAGCTACATGCGTAAATAAAGGGACGATCTCTTCAACATGATGTGTTACATATACAACTGTAATGTTACGCTGGCGCAGACGATCAATCTCAGCCAGCATTTTCTCACGTTCATATAAGTCTAACCCGGCACAAGGCTCGTCCATAATCAGCAATTTTGGCTCAGCCATTAATGAACGAGCAAGCATGACTTTTTTGCGCTCCCCTTGGGATAACGTTCCAAGTGGGTTGTTAGCCAGGTTGGCAAAGCCCATGTCATCTAACAAACTCATTGCCTTTACTTTGACTTCATCAGGAATGGTCTGATAAAAACGCAAAAAAGCATAAGCTCCTGTAGCGACGACCTCCCATACCGGATCTCTCGGTGTGAGTTTCTCAATCAAGGTTTGGCTGATATAACCGATTTCCTTACGTACTTCCCTTACGTCACATTGTCCATACAGATTACCGAGTACTTCAATGCGTCCCTGGCTTGGAAACATATATCCGTTCATCATTTCCAGCAAAGTTGTTTTACCAGAACCATTTCGACCTAGAATAACCCAATGCTCGCCTTGTTCAATGTGCAAATGCACATTATCCAAAATTTGATTTTCTTCTCGTCGAAGTGAGACATGTTCCATCGAGATTATACTCATTTCAGCACCGCCTTCCGGATCTCCGTGAGCAAATGCTCCACAGAGGTCATCCGATAAACCATTTTTGGAACATCTTGCTGCCCGTCAAACAGCATCACTGCTGGCACACTTGAAATTTGAAATTGTTGTACAAGTTCAGGAATGTCATGGATGTTCATTTCGGATAAAATGCCTTCTGGCAGCATGTGCTCAACAACCTCCAACATACGCCGGGCTGCCGCACATGTCCCACATAAAGGGGTATATATAAATACAGCCTGGGGCATGCCTTCCCATACGCCGCGCATTAACATTTTTGATGTAATTGGCTTCATGAACTTTCTTCTCCTGCAGCAACACGCAGCATGACCTCACCCGTCATTGGACCATTATGAATGGTTACCGAATCGGGTTTATTGCTATATAACATCTCGTACATCTGGCGTTTCCCAAACATACTGGATGTATGCAAATAGATTTCACGCGGAAATAAACCTTCTCGTACAATGGATGCCGCAACCTCACCGCCATTTGGCGAATCCGGACCAAGTTCATAATCCAGAGACAGAATGTCCACGTCACCTTCTCTTAGCAGCATCAGGCACTCTTCTGCATTCGTTGCCAGAACAAATCCTTTCGGACATGCCCGATAGTCATCCAAAAAAACATGCATACAATCGCTCCTCTCCCCATTATATCCAGGAACGCATGAGCACTATATCATCACGGTGCGTTCCATCTTCGCCCGTTTCTGTCTCGAGCACAACAACCGCTTTTTGAAACTCTGGGGCTGTTAACAATGCTTTCATTGATTCATTTCCGATATATCCCTGTCCGATTCTCGCATGTCTATCCTTACACGAACCAGACGCATATTTGGAATCATTAAAATGTACAGCAGCAACATCATCCCAGTATCCGAGCACCCTGCCCTTATCCAGCATTGCCGCTTCGTTGCCTGACGACCACAACCCTGAAGCAAAAGCATGGCATGTGTCAAAACAAAACGCAATATGCTCCGGATATCGGCTTAATTTGCGAATCTGTATCATTTCTTCCATTGTCGTGCCCATGGGGCCATGATCACCTGCCTGATTTTCAAGCAAAACTTTCGAATGACCATCCCAATCCTCCAAGGCGGTATCCAGACAATGAATGAGGTTCTGATACCCCTCCAGCGGATTGTGTGTTTTGATATGTCCAAAATGGACCACCGTCCCAACAGAACCGCAAGCATTCGAAATTTCAAGATCATTGCGAATGGAAGCTATTGTAGCATGAAACCCCGCCTCTCCACGGGTCATGCCCAACGCCGGATTCGTAGGATAGGGTGAATGGGCAATCGATGCCAGTCCATGCTGTTCACACCAATCCCTGCACTGCTCAGCATCCTTGAGATCCAGACTTTTCAGACCAAGACTACGCGGGTTCTTTGGAAAATACTGAAACGCCGTTGCCCCCATTGCATGTGCTCTCTTGGCTGCCTGTAAAAATCCACCTCTCGTGCTGACATGTGCCCCGATTCCGTTGTTAGGCTTCATGCTGGCATTTCGGACAGAAGAATGCCTTCTTGCCCGTAATTTCCACTCGTTCAATCGTTCCCCCGCAGCGCGGACAAGTCTCGCCTTCCCGATCGTACACCCGACATTGCTCGTCAAAGCTTCCGGTCTTCGTATCCCCTTGCATCAGTGGCATTTCCATATAACCACCTTCAGAAGCTGCTTCGCGCAACACGGACTGCATCGAATGGAACAGGCGCTCCGTCAGCTCAGGTGAAGTCGCGATGTTCTGCGTTTTGGAGCTGGGTCTCAGACCTGCAGCAAACGCAATTTCATCCGAATAACAGTTGCCAATTCCTGCAATGATATGCTGGTTCACCAAGGTTGTTTTGAGCGTCCCTCGACGACCTTTCAACAGAGAAGCAAAACGTTCCACATTCATCCGTCGATCCAAAGGTTCCGGTCCAAGATCGGACATTGCCGCTTCGGTTTCTTTCGAAGTAAGCAGATGTAAATACCCCAAGCGCAGTCCAATAAAGAATAAAATGTGATCTCCAAACTGGATTTCCACCTGTGTGGAACGATCAGGGCGTTCCTCTTCCGTGCCCCAGAAAATCATACCACCCAACATAAGGTGCAACACCAGACGTTTGCCATTAGCCAAGTGGAAAATCAGATGCTTCGCTCGGCGTTCAACAAATATGATCCGATTGCCTGTAAGTTCATTGATGAACAGATCAGGCTCCGTATTTATCGTTTTATCACGATTAATGACAACACCTGTAATCGGTAGATCAAGTATTTTCTCGGACAGCAAGGTCCGGTAATTTTCCATTTCCGGCAGTTCCGGCATCGTACATTACCCCTTTTTGGAAGCTTGGTCTGTCTCTTGCGACAGCCACTCCATCAATTTATGCAAATCTTCAAACACATGATCAGGTCGAGCCTTGGCTGCTTGGATATGTCCATCCATATTATCCCGTGTTGTCACACCGGTAAGTACCAGCAACGTCTCACATCCTGCTGCAACTCCAGCTGCAATATCGGTTCGCATATTGTCTCCGATCACTGCTACTTCATGAGACGCCAGGTTAAGCCGGCTAATGGCTGACTTCATTATAACACTCGATGGTTTGCCTATAACTGTAGGACGAACTCCGGATGCGGCTTCAATTGCTGCTCCAATTGTTCCCGCCCCAGGCGTCAGTCCATCATCGGAAGGAAGCTGCAGATCCGGGTTGGTCATGATGAATTTTGATCCCGCATTAATCCACCGTAGCGCCTTGGTCAGTTTATGATAGGAAAACTCACGATCAATCCCCTGTATCACGTATTCAGGTGCATCTTCTGTCAACTGTAGTCCTGCTTCTTCTATGGCTTGCAGCAGTCCTGCTTCCCCAATACATGCCACTTTTGCACCCGGGGACTCTTCAGCAACGTATTCAGCAGCTGCCACAGCAGAAGTACATACTTGAGACGCGTCGGCAGGTATGCCCATACCGTTCAGGTGATCTGCCACACCTTGTGGTGTGCGAGAAGAATTATTGGTTACGAATAAATACGGCTTTCCTAGCTCTTGCAGTGTTCGAATAAGCTGATCGGCTCCTTCGATACGATGTCTGCCATGATAGAGCGTACCATCCAAGTCAATCAGATAGGCCTTAATCACACACAGCACTTCCTTTCTTTATTCCATTAACGTTTCATGTCCTTAATCATTTACCTTGAACTTGACCGCGAACCTATGTATTCAGGCAAAACAATAATGGTTTGCTGACATGTGCATGTAACAAGTCGAACCGGATCGAACACCGACGATTTAACTCGCGCGTCTTCTGTACAAGCTTGTCATTTCCTGCGCTTTCCCGGAAAATAATTTGAATCATTTCCCTCTTTATATTGCCCATCCTACACGCTTTCTGACCAGATTGCAAAAGGGACCGCGGGAGTTCCACTCCCTCAGTCCCGTACAATTACCCGGTTCTTTATATGACGTGTTTAGCCTACACTGGATCGCATTCATGGTCAAGATTCTTGCTTGCGATGCACGACAGGAATAAGCTGGTGTTCGTTTGCAAGTCTGGTATTCGGGAATACGGACTGGGCCTCTTCCAAAAGTGGCTGCAGCTGATCCTCATCCTTATAACGCGAGCTGAAGTGAGTCATAATCAATTGACCTACATTCGCTGCTCTAGCCGCTTCTGCCGCTTGTTTTGAAGTACTATGATAGTACTCATGTGCTGTATCGGCCAGATCATGCATGAATGTAGCTTCATGGACAAGTACATCTGCACCTATGGAAAGAGGTTGCACATTGTCGCATGGACGTGTATCACCCAATATGGTGATCACCATACCTCGTTTTGGCGCTCCCAATACATCTTCTGGACGAAGCGAATCACCGTTATCCAGCGTAATGGTTTCCCCACGTTTCAGCCGGCCGAACAATGGGCCTGGTTTCAAACCGTATTCCGCCAGTTTGGCCGGGTCCAGGCTTCCTGGACGATCTTTTTCCGTAATCCGGTACCCATAGCTGTCAATTCGATGCTCAAGCAAAGCAGCTTCCACGATAAAACTGTCATCCTCGAACAGGACGCCTCCCGTATGTTCCACGATATTCAAATCATAGTTCACCCGGGATTGGCTAAGCTCCATTGTTGTACAGATCATTCGTTCCGTACCTGGCGGACCATATACCGTTAATGGTGTGGTGCCACCTTGATAGGCTCTGCTCGAAAGTAGTCCCGGAAGTCCAAATACATGATCACCATGCAGGTGAGTAATGAATATTTTCTCCAATTTGCTTAGTTTAAGCGGCGAACTTAAAATCTGGTGCTGCGTTCCTTCCCCGCAGTCAAACAACCACAAAGCTCTGCGCTCATCCAACATGCGTAGCCCAATGGAAGTTACATTCCGTTGAAGCGTAGGTACACCAGCATTAGTTCCCAGGAAATATAGTTCCATTCTGGATCGCACCTCTTTCTGTTGCCAGCAAAAAACCTCCGACATGGCGGAGGGCTTTGCCTGACACTCAACTAATTTATGCTTTTTCTACATTAAAATACTTAGCTTGCGGATGGCTGAATACCATAGCTGATACGGATGCTTCAGGTTCCATCATGAAACCTTCCGTCAATTCCACACCGATATCCTCAGGCTGTAGCAACTTGAACAGCGGTCCTTGGTCTTCCAAATCCGGACAAGCCGGATATCCAAAGGATACCCTGATCCCTTGGTAACGTGCACCATGACGTTGCTTCATCGTCATCTGGGCAGAATCCGGGAATCCCCAGATATCTCTCATCATATGATGCACACGCTCAGCTAATCCCTCTGCTACCTCGAGTGCTACGGATTGCAGAGCATGCGAGCGAAGATAATCTCCTTGATCTTTCCACGCCGTGGAGAGTTCACGTACACCGTGTCCAGCAGTAACAACCATGAAACCAACGTAATCCATCTGACCGGATTCAACAGGCTTGAGGAAGTCGGACAGGCACAGGAACGGCTCGACTTTTTGACGTGGGAACGTAAAAGTATGCAAGATATTGCTGGTATCCTTTGGATCATAGATGATGATGCTGTTACCGCTGGACAGAGCCGGGAAGAAACGATACATGGCATGCGCCTGAATAATCCCGTCACGAACAGCCTCTTGCATAATATCATCCACAACGGCTTTCAGGTCGGTAGCTTTCTTATCGCCTGAAGCAAGCAGTTGTTCTACTGAACCGCGTAACCCCAGATGATGACCAAGTAACATCTGCATGTTCACGTAAGGTAGAATATGTGATAACGGATAGTTGCGCATCGTATGCCGCTCCAGATCAGGCGGTACAAGAACCGGATGATCTACAGCGATATCCGAACGCTCCACTCGTGTGAGTTCTGGAAGTTCCTGAACAGCTACAGCACCTGAACCATCCGCTTCCTTCTCCGCTTCCATCTCCAGTTGCATCGCTTCACGAGTAACGGGATTCATCAATTTGTTCGCCAGATCCAGACCATCCATCGCGTCTTTCGCATATACAACCATTCCGTTATATTCAGGACGGATACGATTCTTGGTGAATTTACGTGTTAGCGCCGCTCCGCCAACCATAATAGGCACATCAATACCTGCTGTTCGCAAATCCTGAGCAGTAAGAATCATCTGCTGCGCTGATTTTACCAATAGCCCCGAGAGACCGATCGCATCGACTTTTTCTTCGCGGTACGCCTCAATGATACGTTCTGGTGGTACTTTTATACCCAAATTAATGATCCGGTAACCGTTATTGGACAGGATGATCTCTACCAGGTTCTTCCCGATGTCATGAACATCGCCCTTAACCGTGGCCAGAATAATCTTGCCTTTAACTGAAGTTTCGTTCTTCTCCATGAATTGCTCCAGATATGCTACAGAAGCCTTCATAACCTCCGCACTCTGCAACACCTCAGCCACAATCAACTCATTGTTGTTAAAGAGACGACCTACTTCCTCCATCCCACGCATCAGTGGACCGTTAATCACTTGAAGTGCTGTGTATTTGGCAAGTGCCTGTTCGAGATCTGGCAACAATCCTTCTTTGCTTCCTTCCACAACATATGAAGCGAGGCGCTCTTCTAATGAAAGGTTTGAGATTTTTTCCTTCTTCTCCACCTTCTTGTTACGGAACGCCGCTACAAACGCCGCCAGTGTATCATCATTGGTGTTATATAAAAGCTCTTCCGAGAGCCTGCGTTCTTCTTCAGGAATGGACGCATAACGCTCCAGTTTCTCTGTGTTCACGATGGCATAGTCGAGACCTGCTTTGGTACACTCATACAAAAACACTGAGTTCAGCACTTCACGTCCCGCTTCAGGCAATCCAAATGAAATGTTACTGATCCCGAGAATCGTATGACATTCAGGCATCGCTTCCTTGATCACTCTTATACCTTCAATGGTTTCTTTGGCTGAACCGATGTACTGTTCATCTCCCGTACCTACCGGGAACACCAATGTATCAAAAATGAGGTCTTCGGGTTTGAGTCCATATTTGTTCACCAGCAGATCATAAGAGCGCTTGGCTACATCAAGCTTGTCTTCCCGACTAATCGCCTGACCCCGTTCATCAATTGTTCCGACAACAACCGCACCACCGTATTTATGAAGCAATGGCGTGATCAGCTCAAATTTCTCCTCGCCATCCTCAAGGTTAATGGAGTTAATTATCGCTTTACCTTGTGAGTACTGGAGAGCCAGATCAATTACGGAAGCATCTGTCGTATCAATCATGAGAGGAACCTTTACTTTTTTCACAACCAGTTCAAGGAACTTCACCATATCTTCAGACTCTTCACGGTCCGGGTCTTGTACACACACATCGACAATATGGGCTCCATTTTTCACTTGAGCACGGGCAATTTCCGAAGCTTCTTCATATTTGCCTTCCACGATGAGTCGTTTGAATTTCCGTGATCCCAGCACATTCGTACGTTCACCAACCATGTATGGACGATTTTCCTGTTCGATATAGATTGGTTCTATACCAGACAATGCCGGTGGATGTGTTCCGTTCATTTCTCTTGGGGGGTACTGGGCAAGTGTATCGCGCATAGCCCGAATATGTGCAGGGGTTGTCCCGCAACATCCACCAGCAATATTCAACCAGCCCTGTTCGGCAAAAGCACCAATTTTCTGAGCAAGCGAGTCTGGTGACTCATGGTAGTTACCGTTCTCATCAGGAAGACCCGCGTTCGGGTAACAACTAACGGCAACCGATGCCATTCCGGATAACGAACGAATGTGATCACGCATGAACTCCGGACCCGTGGCGCAGTTTAGTCCAACCGAAATTGGGTTAAGGTGTTCTAAGGATATATAAAAGGATTCGATGTTCTGACCCGCTAGGGTTGTTCCCATCGGTTCTATCGTTCCTGATATCATAAGGGGCAATGTAACGCCACTCTGTTCGAAGGCCTTTTGAATTCCAATACTGCCTGCTTTTACATTGAGGGTATCCTGTGAAGTTTCGAGCAGTAGCGCATCAACGCCTCCCTCTATTAAAGCAAGCGCTTGCTCCAAATAACTGTCGATAAGTTCCTGGAACGTTACTCCCCCAGTTACAGACAGTGTTTTGGTTGTTGGTCCCATCGCACCTACCACATAACGTGGAGATTCCGGTGTAGAGAAACGATCAACCGCAGCTTTCGCAATTCTGGCTGCTTCCAGGTTGATCTCGCGTGCCCGATCCTGAATATCGTATTCAGCAAGCACGACCGATGTCGCACCAAATGTATTGGTTTCAATCAAATCGGCGCCAGCCTCCAGATATTCTTCATGAATGCGCTGGATCAGCTCTGGACGAGTAAGCACTAACATTTCATTACATCCATCCAAATCTTCGCCGCCAAAATCTTCGCCAGTCAGATCAACTTGTTGAATCATGGTCCCCATTGCACCGTCGAGGATTAATATTCGTTGTTTTAATGCATCGTGTAGACTAAGCTTATCCAATATCTTCACCCCCGCAAAACGTTAAATCTTAGTTTAACAGAAACTAACTTAATGTGAAAGATCGGGTTTGTTCCCGAAAGATGGCGGGTTTGCACGAATATGAACGGAATTTGAGAATCGACAAAAACAGAGCAATCCGATATAATTCAATTAAACCAAGTGGAAAAGAGGGAAAGAACATGGCTGAAATTGTTATCCGAAATACGAACGAACGCATCACTGGTGACGAAAATGTTCGAAATTTCTTGAACAAATACGAAGTATTATATGAGAAGTGGGATGCATCCAAACTGAACACTGATCTGCAAAATAACTTTGGATTAACGGATGAACAGAAAACCGAGGTTTTGGAAACCTACGATTATGAAATCAGAGATTTGGCTGCACGTCGAGGATACCAGATCTGGGATGTTATTACGCTGTCCGAACAAACACCAGATATTGAAGAAAAGCTGGCCAAGTTCGAAGAGATCCACACCCACGCTGAAGATGAGATCCGTGCAATTGTCGCTGGTAAAGGAATCTTTGTTATCAAAGCTACAGATGATGTTGGCTACTTTAATGTAGAACTGTCTCCTGGAGACGTCATCTCCGTACCGGAGAACACACCGCACTTCTTCACCTTAATGGAAAACAAACAAATTATCGCTGTACGTCTGTTCATCGAAAAAGATGGCTGGATTGCAGATCCATACCCTGATCCTACATTTATCAAACAAGCCTAACACTCTCGTGTGACGACTTGCTTAACCAAAACCCCTGTTCAAATGAACAGGGGTTTTCGCATATTCATATGGGGAGTATTATACAACAACGGCGCACTATATAAAATAATGCGGGTATTTCGCTTTTATCGATTCCTGTTCAATCACAACCAGTCTGAGATGAGCTTCCATCACTTGAACCGCTTGATCCGTCTTCCGCTCTGTAATTAGTCGATAAATCTCTTTGTGTTGCGAGATAATAACCTCCAGGTTGGAGTCCTCCGCCAGACGTAATAACCGTAACCGATTAAACGGGATATTCAATTGTTGCAACATTTTCCATGTTCGTAGCTTACCCGTGCCCTGGAACAAAATCTGATGAAACTCTTCATCCAGTTCAAAAAGACGATAGAAATTGTTTTTTCCTATACAAACTTCCTGCATTGCAATGTTGGTTTCAAGTCGAAATCTGTACTCTTCAGGAAAAGAAGCACACGCCAACGTCACGATTTCCTTCTCCATCTTCTCCCGCATAAACCTGCCTTCTTCCACATGCTCCAGATTAATATGAGAGACGATCGTTCCACTTTGTGGAATAATGTCCAGCAGTTCTTCTTCAGCAAGCTTCATGAATGCTTCTCGCACAGGAGTTCTGCTCACCTGCAGTTCGTCTGCAATCTCTTTCTCCGAAATCTTGGTGCCCGGCTTAAGTTCCAGATGGAGAATTCGTTCTTTTAACAGATTATATGAATATGCTCGGGTCGAGCCTCTAATTTTTTGATTAAGTGACATGCCTAGACCTCTTTCTATCAGCCGTATTCATCCATTTTAGCACAAATTACCGTTCCACTTATATATCGGTGTGAAACGGTAATCTGGCCAACCTTAACTATGTTATTGCTTGTTTTCTTTATAGGCTTTGTACGTGTCATTTGCCAGCTTCAGATAATTGGATAGCCCTTGACTGTCCAGCTCTTTGGCAAACGTATCGAATTCCGACAAGTCCCGCTCACCCAAAATAAATTTAAGTGTATTTTGGTCAGAATAATCTTTCAGTGGTGTACTCAGAAGTGTCACCCGTTCGCGGTCCTCGGAAGAGTATGGAATCGGTGGTTCTGCCGGAATCACTTCTTTGGTATCCTTCATGTCTTGCTGGAACTTCAGCTCTTCTTCACTAAACATCGATTGCAGCAGATCTGTTGTACCCCCGTAGGCAAATACACCACCAGAGAAGCCAAAGTCAATACGCAGATCTTTCGTACCTTTTGGATTCAAACCATTATAATTCACGTCTTCTACCAATTTACGTGTTCCGCCCTCTTTGGTAAATGTTTCGCCTTCAACGCCCCATTTGGCAAACTCTTGACCTTCATCACTGTAGTATAACCAATCAATAAATTGCATAATGGCTTTGAAGTTTTCGCTTTTTTGAATTTTTCCGGAGATCATGACACCGTTTTCAAGTCTGGAACCAGACATTAATTGCCCTTTTGGTCCACCAGGTACTGTAATCTTTGCAACAGAGTATTTACCTTCTCCCAGCGTTTTGTTCATATCATTACGGTGCAGCACCACCGTTTGTGAATTACCGTTAATCATAAAAGATTTGCCGGATACAAATTTTTGTACTGCCTGATCATCATCCTGTGTAAAACTCTCTTTGTCCAGCAATCCTTCAGATACCAACTTGTTAAAGTACGTCAGCAGCTCTTTGTATTCTGGTGTTGTAGCCGTGTATACGAATTCATCCTGCTCTTCCTTATACGTCAATCCATTTCCAAAGCCCCATCCAGCCTTGGTACCAAAGCCGGTAGCAGCGATGTTCAATGTACTATTGAATTGGAAGCGATCCGAAAATGGAATGGAATCCGGGTAGATCTCTTTCAGCTTTTTGGCTGCATCATACAATTCGTCCCATGTGGTCGGAATCGCAATGTTATTTTCTTCAAAGACATCCGTTCTTACGAGTAATGTGTAATCTGGCCATACTTCTTCATGCAGACCCGGAAGTACATAGTATTTTCCATCTTCCTGTCGAAGTCCTTCAAGTTCATCTTCCAGACCCCATTTTTCCACTTTATCTTTAAAGTTTGGCATCAGATCAATGTAATCGCTAATCGGCAAGATCGCTCCAGAGGACACAAATGCAGACTCTTCACCAGGGTACGTTTTAGGAATTACCAGTGGTGCATCGCCTGAACTGATTAAAAGGGATCTCTTCTGAGAGTAGTCACTCATGGGAACAATCGTTGGCTCGAGCGTAACACCCGTCAGTTCGGTAATTTTATCAAAAAGTAACCAGTCTTTTTTATATGGATAAGTAGGTTGATCACTGTATAGTATGGATAGATTAAATGGCTCAGTCGCCTTGAAAGTATCCCCTACATTGTACGTTTCCATCGCTGCCTTGGTTTGAACTTCTGTGACGTCACCTCCAGCTCCAGTACCGCTGCTACATGCTGCCAAAACAACGCTCATCATTGTTGCCAACACCATTTTACCAACAAACTTACGTGGCTTTTGATTCATTTAGGTTTTCCCCCTGAATGTGGTTTAGGTTTTCATGTGAATCACTTTAGCTGCTGTTTGTTACTGTTTAACAGACCCTAACATGATACCGGTTACAAAGTATCTTTGGACAAAAGGATAGATGGTGAGTATCGGCAAGATGGTTAATACCATCGTTACTGACTTAATATTGGCAGCAATCTGTGTCAGGTTATCAGCTGAGGTTGCACCGGCAGTCGCCCCGCTTGTTGCTCCTGCAATCATATTGCGCAAATAGATGGTGACCGGGAACAGTTCTTTTTTGTCCAAATACAGAAAGGCTGGGAACCAGGAATTCCAATGTCCTACTGCATAGAATAGCACCATGGTTGCCATAACTGCCTTACTAAGTGGCAAAATAATGCGTAACAAGATTCCGTAGGTGTTCAAACCGTCAATGGAGGCAGCTTCCTCCAGTTCTTCAGGCATATTCTCAAAAAATGACTTCATGATCAGCATGTTGTATATGCTAATTGCACCAGGAACAACAAGAGCCCACATGGTGTTGTTGAATCCAAGGGAATTAATCAACACATAGTTTGGAATCAATCCACCACTGAAGAACATTGTGAACACGGCGAACATGGTCAAAAACTTGCGACCCATCAACCTTTTTTTGGACAGGGCATATGCGAAAATGGTCGTCATGAACATGGAGATTAATGTACCTACCACAGTGTAGATAATCGTATTTTTATAATTCGTCCAAAACATGCTGTCACGCGAGATGGTCTTATACGTCTCCACATTGAATCCTCTTGGGAACAGACTAACCTTACCCGAATTAATATAGGACTCACTACTAAAGGATTGTGCCACGACATTTAAGAATGGATAAAGTGTTATAAATACCACAAATAGCAGAAAGATGACATTGAATACTTTAAAAACCTTGTAAGATCTGGATTCCTGCATGATGCTCCTCCTTTACCATAAGCTTCTTTGTGTCAGTCTGCGTGAGATGGCATTAACGGAGAACACCAGAATCAGACCGATCAGCGATTCGAACAAGCCAATTGCGGTAGCATAACTGAAGTTACTGGATTCCAGTCCAACCCGATACAGGTAAGTGGAGATCACATCAGATGTCTCGTAAATCAGCGGATTGTACAAGAGTAAGATTTTTTCAAATCCAACAGCCAGGAAATTACCCATGTTTAGAATCAATAACGTCACAATCGTGGGCAAGATCCCTGGTATCGTTACATGAATCGTTTGCTGCCATCGATTGGCACCATCAATACGCGCAGCTTCATATAAAGAATCATCAATGGTTGTCAGTGCAGCCAGATACAGAATTGCTCCCCAACCCATACCCTGCCATACCTCAGAAGTGATATAGATTGTTCTGAACCACTCAGCCCGCTGCATAAAAGGAATATTGTCTCCGGTGAAGAAAGCCACCAGTCCATTAATGGAACCATTCACTGCTGTCAGCTGCAGAATCATACCCGCAACGATAACGATGGACAGAAAGTGAGGCAGATAAGAGGCGGTTTGTACAAACTTTTTAAAACGTTTACTCTTCACTTCGTTGAGCATCAAGGCAAAAATGATTGGAACAGGGAATGTAAAGAGCAACGCAAGTCCACCCAACATCAGCGTATTACCAAATACTCTCCAGAAGGTAGGGTCCTCAATGAACATTTTGAAATATCTTAATCCAACCCACGTTTCTCCAAATATACTTCCCCCGGGAACAAAACGTCTGAACGCAATCACATTACCGATCATCGGCCCATATTTAAAAATAAGGAGATAAATGATGGGAAGGATTAATAGTGAATACAACTGCCAGTCTTTGCGAAACAAGGTTGCTGCCGTTCGTAATCTGCTTTCTTTACGTAAAGATGTCATGGTTAACGTTGTTTTAGCGGTTTCCGACTCCATGTGTTTTCACTCCGATCCAAGACTTGATAGGTAAAGACTATTTCATGGGCAACTCCCATCACTTCTTCTTTTGTAGAAGACAACTCCCCCTTCAACTTCACCCCCACTACAAAATAGATAATAGCTAGATGTAAGCGATATCATTTTGATGTTTTATGTAAGAATCACACAATCCAAAGTACTTCACATCATTAATTAGCACTTGATAATTGGTGTGATCTCCAAATCGAAAGAAGGTTTCTATACCATATAAAGCGCTTACAATAAAACGAAAATAATTAGCAACAACTCCTGCTTCCATTCCAATGAATTCAGTCAAAAGAAATTGCTTAGGACAATCTAAATACTAGTCATACTAGTATGTTAGTTATATTCTAATCCAGCTTCCCCCTAATTTCAATAACTTTTAGCAAATAAAATGGAAATTTCATTTAACAAGGGAATTAGTCAATATGTTAAAATAAAAAAACATTGGTAACTTCAAGAACGACATCATCGTTCATTGAAGCTTCCAATGCTTCAGGGTACTGAGGAAAGATGTTATAGCTGATCTGCTCAGAACTTAGCAATAAGCTGATCTAATTCCGATAAATGCGTTATTTCATGGTCAGGCGCATATGTTTCATTGTTGGTCTTATGCTCACGGTTAATCCATACGGATTGGATGCCAGATGATAGAGCACCACGAATATCAGTCGTTAACTTGTCCCCAACCATCATGCTCTCTTCGGGTTTAACACCCAGTTTACTCAAAGCATGTTCAAATATTGACGGATCTGGTTTTCCTTTTCCGAAGTTGCCCGAGATAATAATCTCGTCAAAGAAAGGAGTTAATTCCGGTACACCATCCAACTTCTCTTGTTGCAAAGCAGGACAACCATTCGTTAACAGCAACAGTTTGTACTTTCCTTGTAACTGACGCAAGGTATCCATCGTTTCTTCGTATACATGAGGTCTGGATCTCCGTTCTACTCCAAACTGCGCAGCCAGTTGTTCAGCAAGATCTTCCCGATCTATACCCAACTTCAACAAGCCACGACGCCAGGATTCTTTACGGTAAACTGGAGCAAGTTGTTCCAACTGTCGGAACTCAGGTTGATCCCCACCAGTAAAGTTAGCCCATAGGCCTTCAAACGGATTGATTCCAATCATCTTGGTAAAAGGAAAGGTTTCATAAGATTCATACAGTCCACGTGCCTCATTACGAACAGCTTCTTCAAGGTCTTCTGGTTTAACACCTGTCTCTTTAGCCGCAATGAGACAAGTCTCATGAAAAGCTTCTCGAACACTACGCTCATCCCACAATAAAGTATCATCTAGGTCGAACAAAATCGCTTTTAACGCCATTCCGATCATCTACCCCTTTATGCAATAATTACTTTTCTACGGTTTCCACGGTGATTTGGTGTGCTTTTGCAAACTTCAGCAATCGTTCTGCAATTGCGTCTGTATCGTAACGGTTCAATAACTTGGTGAACACCCATCTTTTCCCGCGACTGTTATGTTCAATAACAACTGTACCGGGTTCAATTCTGAATTTGATAATATCGTCAACACCGATTGAACGTTCACGATTACCTTTCGTCGTTATAATCCGATTACTGCTAATCTTGATATATGGACGACGAAGCATAAAGATGACTGCCAAAAATACGTAAAGCAGCATCGTCACCCAGTCCCAGGTTGTCATCGGAGCTTGCACAAGGAACGTGCTCATAAACAGGTACAAAAAAGCGAGACCGATCAGAAATATAGGGAACAAAAGGCTGCGTCCCTTAAAGACTTCTTCACCAGGTGTACCTGTGATTGGTTGACCATTTTTTTTGCGTTGCTGATTTAACTGCTTGGAATTTTTCTTAACCGTTCTCTCGAACGAACGCGACATGAGAATCCCCCTTATGTGTCTTTGTATCGGCTTACATAACTGTAAACCAACATTTCCCCCTATAAATTGCACACTCAAAATAACAGGAAGAAACCTAAATATCATAATGATATCATTAGGTTTCGTTAGTGTTTGAGTTTGCCTTGGTGGCCTTTGTCATTCTCATCATCAACAATCTCAATGGTATCCAGTTGTTGTCTGAAATTACTGCGAATATTGCTCAAATAAATCTCTCTTAGCTCGGCACGTTCAGCAAGTTCTTCCTCCGACAATCCAGTGGACTTTTGCTTACGAGCCAATTCGTTAATGCGTGCTACCAGACTATCTATATCCAAGCTTGTCCCCTCCAAAAATACAAAGTCATATTAACTTTGCCATGATAAAGGCAGCTTGTCAAGCTGACACGCGCTAACACTCATTGATGTGCATTTTATTCTGCAAATTGCGGTAGAGCTAGTACTTGACCCGCTTGGATTGAAGTCGTATGAAGTTGATTCACTTTCTTAATTGCTTCTATATAAATACGTGTATCCATATTCGTCGGTTTATGTTCCAAAGAAATACTCCATAAGGTTTCCCCTTGTGAGACGGCTATCTTCCCTCCAGGCAGAACATTATTCTCATTGCCAGCAAATACAGTTAAAACAGTGCTGCATCCAATAAATATAATCAAAGAGGTAATGGCTAGCTTTAACATCCATGAAGAAATCTTGAAACGCGCTAAAATCTTCTTGTAGTTCCCTATGTTGGACTTCACCAGCTCCGAATTCACCGGTTCATAAATGCTTTGATAAGTAGAATATCTCATTAAATACCCGCCTCCAAACGTTTGTTCCTATCTGTTGAAATCAATATAACACGAACACTTGTTTTGTTCAATAGATTTTTAGAACAATTGTTCGCTTTTTTTGAAGGAGAAATATCTTTATATGAAGTTCTTTTGTAAAGCATTTGCACATTTGCAGTATTACGCTTTGGATTTTGGACAAATTCTGTTCTAAAAGTTTAAAAACACTGATTTTATGCCATTTTATTTAGAACTTATGTTTGTACGAACGGAGGTTCTATGTTATAATTTTCCCAAACGTTACTAAAATGGGGTTGATACGGTATGTCGAAGATATCCAGCAGGCAGCAGGCAATTCTGGAGTTTATACGAAATGAAGTCCGGTTGAAGGGGTATCCTCCTTCCGTACGGGAAATTGGTGAAGCTGTTGGACTTGCTTCCAGCTCAACAGTACATGGACATTTGGATCGTTTGGAGAAAAAAGGTTTGATCCGACGCGACCCTACCAAGCCAAGAGCCATTGAGCTTTTGAGCCAGGAAGAATCTGAGCATTCTCATCAATTTGCTCATAGCGTTGCACGTATTCCTGTCGTTGGTAAGGTTACAGCCGGGGTTCCGATCACTGCAACCGAGAACATTGAAGATTACTTCCCTCTTCCTACACATTATGTAGGTGAACAGAAAGTGTTTATGCTTTCGGTAGTCGGAGATAGTATGGTGGAAGCTGGAATCGTTAACGGAGATTACGTTATTGTCCGTCAACAGCAAACTGCTGATAACGGTGATATCGTCGTTGCAATGACTGAAGACGATGAAGCTACAGTGAAAACGTTCTATAAAGAGAAAGATCATATTCGCCTTCAACCGGAGAATGCGACCTTCGAACCTTTACGTTTGAAACACGTTAGTATTCTGGGTAAAGTCATTGGCCTTTTCCGAGATATTCATTAATATTTAACATGAGTAACAAAACTAGATGTAACGAAATACGAAAGAGGTTGTCCTGATCAACAGGACAACCTCTTTTTTTTCATGTTTATGTTGTTTTATCGGTTAATTATTCACTGCGTTTCAGAACACTCTTGTGATGCGAGAACACATCAAAGCTCTGTTGCCCGTGATATGAGCCCATACCACTCTCTCCTACACCACCAAACGGGAGATAATGTGATGTCATATGAGAAAGTGTGTCATTAATACATCCCCCACCGAAGGATACTTGATTCAGAATCTGATCCTGCAGTTGCTCATTCTGTGTGAAGAGATAAAGCGCCAATGGTTTTGGCCGGCGAACAATCTCATCCAGCATGGGATTCAGATCACTGTACGTAAATACAGGAAGAATCGGACCGAAGATCTCTTCTTGCATGACAGGTGATTCCCAGTTTACATCCCCAAGTACAGTCGGCTCAATCAGCAACTGCTCCCGCACAGAACGTCCACCTATCAGCGTTTGGCCATCTGTGAGGAATTTCGACAACCGATCAAAGTTACGTGTGTTGACAATATGCGGGAAATCAGCATTTTGTAACACATCATCTCCAAATTTATCTTTGATCTCTGCGCCAATCAGATCAATCAATTCATCATGAACTTGTTCATGCACAAGCAAGTAATCCGGAGCAACGCAAGTTTGCCCTGCATTCAGAAACTTACCACGAACAATACGCTGAGCCACCAGCTTCAAATCTGCATCACGATGGACAATAGCAGGACTTTTACCGCCCAATTCAAGAGTTACAGGAGTCAGATGCTCCGCAGCTGCCTTCATAACAATGCGACCAACACCTGTGCTTCCTGTGAAGAAAATATAATCAAACTTCTCTTTCAACAATGCGGTGCTGACTTCAACTTCCCCTTCCATAACGGCAATATACTCCTGGGGGAAGATCTCCTGAACCAGATCATATGTCAGACGAGATACGGCTGGTGTTAATTCAGAAGGCTTGATAACTGCACAGTTACCGGCTGCAATTGCTCCAATCAGTGGACCAAAGGCCAGTTGGAAAGGGTAATTCCAAGGTGCAATAATAAGCGCCACTCCGTATGGTTCCGGATAAATGGTGCTCACTCCATCCGGCATAGCCGAATTGGTTGGGACTTGTTTTGGTGCAGACCATTCCTGCAAATGTTCTAATGCAAAATCCAGTTCGCCTAAAACAATGCGAATCTCTGAACCGTAAGCTTCCGCCTCAGATTTGTTCAGATCTGCCCGAAGTGCATCTTTAATCCGCTGCTGATACTTTTCAATTCCTTTTCTTAGCTGTTGAAGCGCATTAATTCGATACTCGATATTTTTAGTTTTCCCTGTATAAAAAAATGTACGTTGTTCTGTCACCAGTTGTTTTGCCTGATCCATATCAACATCTCCAATTAATTATTTAAAATTAAATTGTTAAAAATTTAATTTTAGTATACCTCTTCTATATGAAACTATCAACATACGTTTGAAACATTGATCTTCATTTAATAAGAAAGATTATTGGAATTTTGAAAGAGTTAATGTTAGTGTTTCCTTCTATTTCGCGGCTATAAAAATGTCTAAGGAAGCTTGATTTAGATCTTTTGTTTCCGACAGTTAGATGCACTTTAGAAAAATTCTAATTTGAGTTTATTTTTGATAGGTTACTAGACAAATGATGAAAATGATTTTGCGTTATTACTAATATGAAGTGTTACAGTTCATGGAGAGTTTAGTTACCATTCAAAAAAAATTCTGTTTCATTAATGAAAAGAGAGTTTTATGATTCTACGGTAATCGAATGTATTTTGTTAAGTATATGTAAACCTTGGTTACAGATAAACACAAAAATGCTATGGGAGCTGATGAAGAATAATCCAGGAGATATTTGGGAGATTCTGGGGGTATATTACTTTTAGTTGATTTCATCTGCTCTCATCCACAAAATAAAAGAAGTCACATTTGGCTCCTATTTTTGTATCCTAAATTCAAATATCTCACGAAAACATCTCTTTCCCATGATCTTAATGGAAACTATTCAATAAGCTTCTACTGATACACCTTAGTCAATAATATGTTCCCGATCACATAGGACACGCCAGACGAAAATACGGACTTGGGTTAAGGCCGTTGCGAAGAAATCCCTTATCTATGGATAATATCTTATATGTGTAATTCATCTCATCACCAAATCTACCAATTCGAAAAAAGGATTTCATTTCCTGAACATAATTACTTATAAACTTAAAATCCCATAATAATACTTTTCAATCCAACATATTACAACAGAATATTTTACAAATATAGCTTATATATGTTATATTTATCCATGGTTGGCCGACCTATTATACAAAAAGCTCTTCGATATTTTCAAATTCAATTAACAACAGAAAACATAATCTTACTTTATTGGTTCTAGTATATTTAGGAGGTTTGTATATGAAAAAATTAAAAAAATTCTCTATTTCTGTTATGGCAACGGCTTGTTTATTGGCATTTGGTTCAAGTTCTGCGTTAGCTAAAACGGGTTGGGCTGATACCTTTGAAACAGCTGAAGTGATGTATTCAAGTATTAATCAATCTTCCGGATTTAGTGCAACACAATATTTAGATAGCATGAGCGACAACGATTTTTACGTAGTCGACAATACAAACGGTTCATCGGAAATCACATATTCTGTCATAGCCACTCCACCTGCTAACTTCGACATTATTATGGGTGTTATTAAAATGAATGCAAGCGGTGCGATCCTGTCCATTCAAATGGACAACTGGAATGGCCGGGGATATCCTGAGGCAATTAGTTGGAATGCTAAACCTGGGGAGAAGGTTTACTTCAGAATTATGGATAACGGCATTAACAACTACAACGAACCGTATACAATTCAATTCACAAAAACAAGCTAATTATATTATACTAGATGTTCAAATGGGTCCCCCTGAACTGTGACCCCATTAGTAGATCCTTTTAGTAAGGTTTCCTATTCATTAAGCAGCAATGAGATGACTTCTGTATTCATCAGGAGTCATCTTTTTCAATGTCCATTGAATCCGTTTGGTATTGTAATGAGTGATGTATTCGTTGACACGAACTCGTAGCTCCTCTAGGGATGAGCAATCCTTGAACTCTAATTCATCCTTCATATGTCCAAAAAATGTCTCCATTGAAGCATTATTCCGACAGTTTCCTTTTGGTGACATCGATTTTTTGAACCCAGTTGTAGCAATCATGGAACGAACTTCAGGATGTGTGTAATGGAAACCTTTATCCGAGTGAAAGATTGTCTCCGGATGTACTTCCCCATCTAAACAGTTAAGCAGTCGCTTCAGTGTTTGTTGAACAAGAGACAATTCCAAAGGAGAGGACAGGTAGTGGGCTAAAATTTTTTTGTTGAATCATCTTTTACACAGAACAAAACCCTACGCTCTTCCAGCAGCCCAGCTTCACCTGAGGAAGTATATGTTTTCCGCCAACAGTTCAACGTTAAATCCTGCCTGTACGAAGATTTCCATCGGTGTATGCCCCGCCTGATTAGTCTGTACAGCCGCAATCTAAAAGGTAGGGGAATCCGTGATAGTCTTCTCTGATACACGAAGAATTGATGGATTCTACTCCAGTACCTTGAACTCAATCTCCGTAAAATACCGTCTGCTTTTCCCCACAATCTACATCCCCACAGACTTTTATAATCTGATTAGAACATAAAAGACCCGTAAGAGGGCACTTTTTTCAAAGTGTCCATCTTACGGGTCACAGTTCATTGGCGCTGATACTTCTTAAACTCAAATAAAAGAGCAATTTTGTCTAGTTGTGTATATCAATGCAGCGATTCTCCATCTCTCAGTCGCCGTGCCATATCTACAGCAAAATAAGTCATAATGCCATCGCATCCGGCACGTTTAAACGCCAATAATGATTCTTCAATTACTACATTGGCGTCAAGCCAGCCATTCTGAATAGCTGCCATTAACATTGAATATTCTCCACTAACCTGGTAAGCAAAAGTGGGAACTTTAAATTCCGATTTCACCCGCTGTATGACATCTAAATAAGGCAGCCCTGGTTTTACCATGACCATGTCCGCGCCCTCAGCCAAATCAAGCGCTACCTCTCGAAGGGCTTCATCGCTATTGGCAAAATCCATTTGATAGCTTTTTTTATCCCCTGACAGTACATTCCCCAGAGCTTGACGGAAAGGACCGTAGAAGCCGGATGCATATTTCACCGCATACGATAAAATTCTTGTATTGAACAGTTCCTTTTCCTCCAATGCATTCCGTATAGCACCTATACGCCCATCCATCATGTCGGATGGAGCTACAACATCAAACCCAGCTTCCGCAAGAATGATGGCTTGCTCAGATAATTTACTTACACTTTCATCGTTTACGATATAGCCGTTACGTAAAATCCCATCTTGCCCATGAGTGGTGTAAGGGTCTAATGCAACATCACCGATTAATCCCAGTTCCGGGAATGCCTGCTTAAGCTGGCGGGCTGCCCGACAAATCAAATTATCCGGATTTGTCGCCTCACTCCCATCAGCATCTTTTTTTCCTGACTCGATAACAGGAAATAACGCAACTGCTGGAATTCCCAATTCTACGGCCTGTCCTACATGCTCAGTAAGACGATCTAGTCCGACTCGCCACTGCCCCGGCATTGAAACAATTTCTTCTGGCTCTCCCGATTGTTCCCGAACAAAAACAGGCCAAATGAAATCATTAGCCGACAACCGATTTTCGGCTACCAATCTGCGACTCCAATCGTTGTTTCGATTTCTTCTCATCCGAATTGACGGAAAACTCCCCATCGATATCTCCCCTACTCTAAATGCTCTCTGAGCTACTTATTATTCTGCCATGCTTGCTTGAGTTTAATAGTTAAACTTACTAGTTCTTCATCACTTATATCTTCACCACTTTACGTTTTACCATAAGAGTCAGAAAATTCTTATTATTTTCCATAATTATTCCTCTCCTAAGTTATCTTTTTCCTATTGGTTTCACTATTACTCAATCATATACCGACATTGAAACAAAAACTCGATTTTCGGCTGGAATTAACTTTTTCCTGTCGATATAATACCTTTGATTACTGCCTTGAACCCTAACAGACGTAACTATCCTCATTAAGGTATAAGGTATACTACTTTACAAATATAAAATCCACTAAAATTAGCGACTTCAATGGGCCCATGTTCTTGTCCCTCGACATTTATTGTTGTCGTGGTTGTTTATTGTCAGTTTTCAAGGTCATTTATTTAAAACTGAAGTTAGCAGATCGTACATATAAGAATCTCTCGCCGTTTGAGTTAGAGACCATAGACAGTAGATTAATTAACTTGAGATCACATTTGTTGGAAAGATATCATCTGGACCCTTGATATGGCTGTGTGCAAATTACATCCGATGTGTATGCTCATATTTCTAAAAAGCTAGAAAAGAGAAACATTGACAAATATGAAGAGTACACTTCCCGTATTTTTGGATCAGAGAATCAAAAACCGGGGGACGTTTGGGGGACGCAACCTCAATAGAAGTGCAATCTCCTCAAAACGTCCCCCGGCTAGATACTTCAAAACCCCGTAGTTACAAGGTTTTTTCTATTAGTACAACGTGATATATTGATCGCGTTCCCATTGGTGGACTTGTGTTCTATACATATCCCACTCAATTTCTTTCAGCTCATAGAAGTGAGCCAAGGCGTGGTCGCCGAGCGCATCACAGATGACTTCGCTGCGGATCAATTCGTTCAATGCTTCTTTCAGGTCAGCTGGCAAGCTTGGAATGCCTTCTTCCACACGCTCTTCTTCTGACATGATGTAGATGTTACGGTCAATTGGAGCTGGTAAGGAAAGCTCACGTTTGATTCCGTCCAAACCTGCTTTCAACAAAACAGCCAAAGCCAGGTAAGGGTTAGCAGCCGGATCCGGGTTACGAACTTCAACACGTGTGCTCAGACCACGGGAAGCTGGAATACGGATCATTGGGCTACGGTTACTAGCAGACCATGCTACATAACAAGGAGCTTCATAACCTGGTACCAGACGTTTGTATGAGTTCACAGTTGGGTTAGTAATTGCTGCAAACGCACGCGCATGCTTCAGAGTTCCAGCCATGAAGTGACGAGCAGTTTTGCTCAGACCCAACTCGTCCGACTCATCAACGAATGCGTTCTCATTGCCTTTGAACAAGGATTGGTTACAGTGCATACCGGATCCGTTCATACCAAACAGCGGTTTCGGCATGAATGTAGCATGTAAACCATGCTGACGTGCAATCGTTTTAACAACGAGTTTGAACGTTTGGATCTGGTCAGCTGCTTTCAGAGCATCAGCATATTTAAAGTCAATCTCATGCTGACCTGGAGCTACCTCATGGTGGGAAGCTTCGATTTCAAAGCCCATTTCTTCAAGTGTGATAACAATGTCACGACGACAGTTTTCACCAAGATCCGTAGGGGCAAGGTCGAAATAACCACCTTGGTCATTCAGTTCGTTAGTTGGGTTCCCTTTTTCGTCTGTTTTAAACAAGAAGAATTCCGGTTCAGGACCAACGTTGAAGGAAGTGAATCCCATATCTTGAGCTTCCTTCAGGTTACGCTTCAAGATGCCACGTGGATCTCCTGGGAATGGATTACCATCTGGAAGATATACGTCGCAAATCAGGCGTGCAACACGATTCTCTGCAACCCATGGGAAAATAAGCCAAGAATCAAGATCTGGATAGAGATACATGTCGGACTCTTCAATACGTACATAACCTTCAATGGAAGATCCATCGAACATCATTTTGTTATCCAGAGCCTTAGTCAACTGGCTCACAGGAATCTCAACGTTTTTGATAGCTCCAAGCAAATCGGTAAATTGCAATCGAATGAATCGTACGTTTTCTTCTTTCGAAATGCGGAGAATGTCTTCTTTTGTATAACTCACTATAACCTCTCCCTTTCTTATCTGCGTATTTGGTTTGCCTGTTATATTTGTACATGAGAAAGTTCCACGGGTCAAGGAGTCTCACACCAAAAGTGCATGTTTTCCCCTCACTCGCCAAGTTATGCGAATTTACTTTTTATTAAAGAATCGGGAAAGCTCTCCCTGAATGAGAGATACTTGTCCAGGTCTCTTACCTGATACAAGCTGCTGCTTCAGCAAGCGGTGCAACTGCGTATCGGACAACTCTCTGCGTTTAACTTCAGTATCTGGCGTGATAACTGTAGCTTCCTCGGATTCTTTCGATACAGGATTCATCACTTGTTTGATCCCCGCGATGTTAACTCCCTTTTCAATCAAAGCCTTGATCTCTAGCAATCTCTCTACGTCATTAAAAGAGAACAAACGTTGATTACCTGACGTTCTCGCAGGAACGATCAAGCTGTGCTGCTCATAATAACGAATCTGACGTGCAGACAGATCCGTAAGTTTCATTACAATACCAATCGGGAATAAGGCCATATTTCTGCGAATTTCATCACCCATGTTCATCAACCTTCCAGTCATCTATTCTTCACCCTATTGTACATTTAGTTGTTACCAAGTGTCAATGACGTGTTAGATAAACTCACAATAATTTACGATCTTTCATGGTCTGTAATGCCATCAAAACGCCATATTTGACATGAGAGTACGTTAATCCGCCTTGCATATACCCGATATACGGCTCCCGAATAGGCGCGTCGGCTGATAATTCCAGACTTCCACCCTGAATGAACGTACCTGCCGCCATAATGACAGGATGTTCATAACCAGGCATATCCCACGGTTCAGGAACCACATGACTATCTACAGCTGCTGCACGCTGAATCCCCTGCACAAAAGCAATTAAATGCTCAGCGGAGCTGAACTGAACAGCCTGAATCAGATCTGTACGAGCTTCATTCCAGGCGGGTTTGGTTACAAATCCGGATTCAGCAAACATCGCGGCAGCAAATGTACTTCCTTTAATAGCTTGTCCTACAATTGTCGGAGCCATGTAAAGTCCTTGGTAGATGCCACGTGTTGTCCCCAGCATGGCTCCCACTTCTCCCCCGATTCCCGGGGCTGTCAGGCGATAAGCTGCAAGCTGTACGTACTGTTCCTTCCCACATATGTATCCACCGGTTTCCGCAATGCCTCCACCAGGATTCTTGATCAGTGATCCGGCCATCAGATCAACTCCGACTTCTGTCGGTTCACGTTCCTCCGTGAATTCACCGTAACAATTATCCACAAATACGATGACATCTTCCTTCATTGCTTTAACACGTGTAACCATCTCAGCGATCTCAGCAACACAGAAGGATGAGCGCCAGTCATAACCACGTGAACGTTGAATCCCAATGACTTTTGTAGCCGGTGTTATGCTTTTCTCAACTGCTTCCCAGTCCACTCCACCTTCAGCAGTTAAGGCCGTCTCCCGATAGCCGATGCCAAAATCGCGTAAGGAACCTGTGCCATCACCGGGTTTGCCAATCACTTTATGCAATGTGTCATAAGGCTTACCCGTGATGTACAATAATTCGTCACCTGGGCGCAATACTCCAAACAGAGCTGTGCTAATCGTATGTGTACCTGAAGCAAAATGAGGACGTACCAATGCGGCTTCCGCACCGAACACATCAGCATATACTTCATCAAGCACTTCACGCCCACGATCGTTATACGCATAACCTGTTGAACCTGCAAAGTGAAAATCACTTACTTTACGCTGTTGGAAAGCATTAATCACCTTCCATTGATTGTGATCTGTGATTCGATCAATCTGTTGAAGTTGTCCTTCAATCTGACGCTCCACTTGATGTTGAAGTTCAGATATTTCTGAATCAAAACTTACCATCTTACTTCATTCCCCTTCATAGCACGAATCTGACGTTAAATATCCATTATCGTGTCAACTTATCACATCAATATGTCATGAGTATTACAATTCAATGAAATCTTCAAGCATATAACCAAATTTCTCGTATTCACCTTTTTGCAATTCCACTTCATAAATGACATCATTTTCTTCAAAACTGGTATCCACTACATCACCAATTTTGTAGAGTACCGACGTAAGATCGCCACGCTCTGCTGGAATACGGAAACGTTTTGTGTCACCTGTCAGCTCTGTCTGAATTAATTCACGGATTTTTAGCAGATCTTCCGAGTCTAATGCGCTTACTTTGATATGATCCTTATCCAATGGAAGCATCTCAAGTTGTTCTGGTGTACACGCATCTTTTTTGTTATACAGGACTAACTGCGGCTTGTCCCCTGAACCTAGTTCTTGCAGAATCGTGTTAACCGTCCGCATCTGATCTTCACGCATAGCTGATGAGGCATCCACAACATGCAGGATCAGATCTGCTTCATTCACTTCCTCCAGCGTTGCCCGGAATGCTGCAATCAGATCATGCGGGAGATTTTGAATAAATCCAACGGTGTCGGTAAGTACGATCTCTTTGCCACTTGGAAGTTCCATCGTACGTGATGTCGGATCCAATGTAGCGAATAACTGATCTTGAATATACACATCTGCAGCCGTCAACTGCTTGAGCAAGGTTGATTTGCCAGCATTGGTATAACCAACAAGGGCCACCTGAACAATACCTGTCTTTTTGCGGCGTTCACGATGCAACTTGCGATGACGAGTCAATTCTTCCAGATGACGCTTCAGATCATCGATGCGACCACGAATGTGACGACGGTCCGTTTCCAGCTTGCTTTCACCCGGACCTCTTGTTCCGATTCCCCCGCCCAGTCTGGAAAGGTTCTTACCGTGTCCCGACAAACGTGGCAGCAAGTAGCTATGTTGAGCCAATTCCACTTGAATAATACCTTCTCTGGTGTTGGCACGTTGTGCAAAGATGTCCAAAATTAATTGGGTACGGTCAATAATTTTGAGATCGAGGGTTTCTTCCAGATTTCGAACCTGTGCGCCTGACAATTCCTGATCAAATATAGCTGTAGTTGCTCCGAGTTCCTCTGCAATCGCACGAAGCTCTTCTACCTTACCTTTACCAATGAACCATTTGGTATCCCGTTTTTCCCTGTTCTGAGAAAGCACACTTAGTACTTCCACTCCGGCTGTCTCAGCAAGTTTCACCAGTTCCTCTAAAGAGTACTCCGGATTGATACCTGTACGTTTTACATCATCCGTAACAAGACTCACCAAGACGGCGCGATCTTTTTTGACCATATCTGTATCATGCGTGCCATTTGTCATGTATATGTTCACTCCCTCTAATTACTGATCCGTTGATATACATTACCACGAATATGCCATGGCATGCCTTAAGCCGAACCGGTTGGCCCGGCCGGCTGGTGTAAAAACTATATTATCGCTTACTTTCGCTCAAAGTTCAAATCCTCTGTCCGGATTGTCATCAGCTCCAGTTTCCCTGGACTGCCTTCTGAGTATTGTTCCAACAAACGAACCGCCTGATGCCTAATCGAACGCTCAATGGCATTACGAACGTATCTGGCGTTACTGAACGCGTGCAGCGAATCATTTTTTTCCTGAAGCAAATGCTGCTTTAGTTTGAGTATGGTCTGAGGCATTAGAATATAATCACGCTCTTTGGCCATAATCTCAGAGATTTGAATCAACTGATCAATGCTATAGTCTGGAAACTCCACTTGAATGGGAAAGCGAGAAGGTAATCCAGGATTCGTCTGAAGAAAAAAATCAATTTCTTCCGAGTACCCGGCAAGAATCAGTATAAACTGATTTTTGTTATCTTCCATAGACTTTACAAGCGTATCAATGGCTTCCTTTCCAAAATCCTTCTCTCCCCCGCGGGCCAAACTGTAAGCTTCATCAATGAACAATATCCCACCGAGTGCCTTCTTAACCAGATCTCTTGTTTTCTGCGCCGTGTGACCGATATATTCTCCAACCAGATCCGCACGCTCTACTTCAATAAGATGACCTTTACTCAACACACCCATCTTCTGAAAAAGTTTGGCAACGATCCTCGCTACAGTTGTCTTACCAGTCCCCGGATTGCCTTTGAAGATCATATGATACACGTGCGCACCACTAAGTAAGCCTGCTTCAGTACGCATCTGAGCAATCTGTAGAAAAGCATAGATCTCAAATACCAGGTCTTTGATATTTTCAAGTCCAACCAGTTGCTCCAATTCACCCTGTATCTCCTGGAAGTGCGCATGTTTGGTTATGCTCTTGGCTGCCTGTACTGACGCTGCTTCATCTTTGACCAACATCTGAGGTTCCTGGTTGCGCAACACAATATTAATTTGTCTGGATGGTCTGCCTCCTGGTTGCTCTCCTGCAGCCATGACCCGTCCGTTCATTCGCCATCACCTCTATTTTATCGGGCTGAACTCTCCTGATTATTAATGTATTCTATCAGGTGCTCCAATATTAGAAGGATCATGAAGAATTCTACGGCCAGGTACATGTCTCAAATCTGAATGTTTTTTCGAAACTCTCCGTTCTCAAATAAACTTTGTCTGTGCTTTAGTGATAACTGAAAGTATGGGAATACATGTGCATCAATGGCATGCAGCAGTTCCTTTGCCGTCTTGTTAGCCAAGTCATAATCACCTGTCGTAATATGCTTCCGCGACAATGCATCTTCAAGCTCATCCTCATCCAGCAAAAATACTTCTCCATCTTTCAGCACAACGACATCCAGATACAGGTCATCAAACCAAGGAACACCCTGATCCGTTATCCCCTGACTACGACATGTATCAATATACCATTCCACAATCCGTTCCTGATCGTCAAACATCGCCGTAACTACAAAATGTTCTCCCTTCGGATAGTATTGCAGCCAGGAATAACCTTTATCTGCGATACAGAAGGTGCTGCCTCCATAGGTTTTCCACAAAGGTTCTTTCAAATCCTGTATGGTGTACAGCGTAATATAACCTGTGAAAATTTTGGATTGAACGAACCGGCATGTGAATTGTCGGTTCGTAATCCGGCGCCAGTTCGCGCGGTCCCCGAATTTCCGTTTCATACGAACCCCTCTTTGCCGACTACAGGTCCGTGACCTGCTCTGATGTTATTGGTGAACAATGTAATAACGTCCGCATGATGGGTTCCAGCGCTCTGGACCCGCCCTTGCACAACGTATTACGAATAGTTACAGCTTACCATATTTAAGGTTTACACTCAAAATCAAGCTTTGTCCCACTTATTCATTAAATGATCTTCTATTCAAGAAGGTCCGTATAACAAAAAAACTGCTTCACCGGGTTCCCGGGAAACAGTTTTTCAAATTTGCTATGATGTAGCTATTTAGTCATTCATTGGCTTAACCGCCGGTTCCAGCTTGAGAATCTGCAGGTGTGTCTGTTCCTCCAGTGTCACCACTCGTTCCGCTGTCCGGAGTTACAACCTCGCCCGGTGTTGTTACGCCCCCATCATCGGAGCCTTCACCGGTACTGCCTGGCTCTGTGGTCCCCTGACCAGGTGGAGTCGTGTTTCCTCCCCCAGGTTGACCGTTTCCTTGGCCGGGTCCACCGTTATTACCATTATTACCGTTGTTTCCGTTATTACCATTTCCATTTCCATTTCCATTTCCGTTGTTGCCATTTTCATTGCCATTCCCATTACCGTTATTACCGTTCGAGTTGCCATTATCCGGTGAACCATTGTCTGGATTCTCCGTACCTGGCTGCTCAGGATTGGTTTCTGTCCCAGGATCTATACCAGGATCAGGTTCCTCCGGTGTCATTTCCTGCGCTTCAATCATCAGGGAAATGGTGTTGGAAGGATCCGTCTCCTGTCCTGATGCCAAGTCGTAGGCTGTCACATAGTACTCGTAGGTCAGACCTGGCAGCGCACTTAAATCTTGCGCACTCGTCGATCCTACGGAATCAATGAGATGCGTGAACTGGCCTTCGGAAGTTTCTTTACGATACACCCGATATTGCGTGCTCGCGTCACCCGTCCCAGTCCAACTCAGTGATACGGTTTGAGCATTTGGATCATATGATCCACTCAGACCACTAACAGACAGAGCTGGTTGTTCTGGTTCTTCTACTGGCGGAGGTGCTTGCCCTCCAGCGGGTGTTTTGAATTGCTTCACTGGAACGCCTTTCAAAGCGTCTCCCATGACTTTGGCAAAGAAAGCTGCGGACAGCTTACTGCTGTTCTTAAGCATATGATTGGCATCCGGATTGTCATAACCCATCCAGACTGCGGCAGTCCACTCCGGTGTGTATCCAACGAACCATACATCACGGTTGGCACTGTTGCCAGAGATACCACTTTGAACAGTTCCTGTTTTACCCGCTACCGGACGATCCAGACGCGCTGAACGTCCCGTACCGTCATTAACAACGTTCTGCAGCATCTGTGTAAGCTGATACGCATTTTGCTCGCTCATGACTCGTGTTGTGTCCGAGTTATCGTGTTTGTACGTAGTTTTGCCGGCGCTATCCTTTATTTCCTTAATCGAATAAGCTTGTCGGTATTCTCCGAGGTTGGCAAATGCACTATAGGCTTGCGCCATTTCCAGTGTATTTGTACCTTTACTTAGACCACCGAGGGCAATCGCCAAGTTTTTGTCTTCATCTGTCAGCTGTATACCTACACTCTTGGCAAAATTAATGCCTGTGTTAACGCCTATTTTATCAAGTAGCCAAACCGCTGGAATATTTTCCGATTTCGTAATGGCTTCCGTCATACTGATCGTCGAAGAATATCCATGCAAGTTACCCGGACAATAGTTACCAAAACATTGCTTCGCATTACTCAGCGCCGAATTGGCACTGTAATTTCCTGATTCAAGAGCCGGTGCATACGAGACAATCGGTTTGAAAGCAGAACCTGGTTGTCTTCGACTCTGCGTTACACGACTATAACCTTTAGTCTGATAATCACGCCCACCCAAGAGGGCAACGAGACTGCCATTCTCGTGATTCATGATAACCATGGAGCCTTGAACCTGTTGATCGTCTTTACTAGCCTCGAAGAGACTATCATCTGTGAAGGCAGTTTCCATGGCTGTTTGAGCCTGAGCATCCATGGTTGTATAGATTTTGTATCCGCCAATATTCAGATCATCTTCCGTTTTACCTGTTACTCGTTCAGCTTCACGGAGCACATAATCAATAAAGGCTTGATACTTCATGTCTTTCTCAGGTCGCTTGTAGTTATAGTTAACTTCTTTTGCTTCATCCATCTCAGCCTTGGTAATGTAGCCTTGTTCATACATCAGCTGCAATACCACACCACGGCGTGCTTTAGAGTCGTTTGGATTACTTACAGGGTTATAGGCAGACGGCCCTTTCGGCATAGCTGCCAATGTTGCAATTTGCCACAACTTCAACCTCTTGAGATCGGTAACTCCAAAATAAAATTCAGATGCCGCTTTAATCCCGTAACGCTGATGGCCGAAGAAAATCCGATTCAGATACATCGTCAGGATTTCGTCTTTTGTGTACTTGCGCTCTAATGCCATGGCAATCGATACTTCCGTTGCTTTACGGAAGAATGTCTTGTCACGGGACAAGAACATGTTCTTCGCAAGCTGCTGGGTAAGTGTACTACCGCCTTCCACCATGGAACGAGCCATGACGTCCTTAACCGCCGCACGCCCAATGGACCAGATATCCACACCTTGGTGATCGTAGAAACGTTTATCTTCCGTCGCAACAAATGCTTGCTTCACCAGTTCAGGAATATCATCTTCTTTGACAGGTTCCAGCTTCTGAATGGAGAGTTCCCCCATGAGTTGGCCATTGCGATCATATACTTTTGAAGTTTCATTAATTGTGGTTTTGTCCTTGTTGGCTTTGAGCAGATTTTCACCACTCACCATAATAAATAAATATCCACCTAGTGCACAGAATATGGCGATTGCCATTGTGAAAAACAGTGTCCATCCAACGCGTTTACCCGTAATTTTTTTCTTTTTAGAGGTCTTTGGCTTCGCTTTTTTGGGTGACTTGTTGTTGTTGTTGCGATTGTTAGACCTCGACAACGGATCGTTTGGCATGTTACCTCCTGACTCCCTTTCGGTTGCATAAATTCTATTCGTCTGTGGGCTCAAGCATATATTAAACATATTTTGCCCGGAATGAAAAGAACAACCCTTTATTCAGGTTGCTCTGTTTCAATACCTATACTTGTAGACGAAATGGTTGGTGAAAAGGTTTCGTAATTTTTTAAGCTTCGCCGCTGTTATCTTGCTGCATCAGCGATACGCTGCGTTGCGGCGTGAACGTGGAGATGGCATGCTTGTAGACCATTTGCTGGCGTCCGTCGCTGTCAATGACGATCGTAAAATTGTCAAATGCCTTGATCGTCCCGCGGATTTGGAAGCCGTTGGTCAGATAGACCGTAGCAGGAATATTTTCTTTCCGCAGTTGGTTCAAGAACGTATCTTGGATGTTGATGGACTTGTTCATTAGCCGTACCCCCATTGGTTCATTTGAATTCGTGTTCAAGTAATATTCAATATCGCTGAGTAGCTTTCGTGCTATTATATCATGAACAGTTTCATATAATCCACAAAAACCCCTTGTCTGCTATTTTACACCCATTCTTGGCGAGGTGGACAAATAGAAGACTTATCCATTATACACCGCTTGTCAGTTTTGCAAAAGAGGGACAAATTCTTCATTTCAAACCATATTAATTCGTTGTTTGGGGAATTATTAATCTCTATCATCTGTTCTAGTGATAAATAAAAACCTCTATCCTTTTAATAACTTAAAGGTAGAGGTTTACATATCTTGATCTAATCGATGCCTGTCAGAAGAATACTAATAAACGCTTAAATCAATCAAATTTCCGTGTAATTAATTCACTTATCTGCTTGTATTTCCCTTCAAAATCCTGGGTATCGGTCATGTCCACCCATTCAATATCCTTCATATGGCGGAACCAGGAAAGCTGTCTTTTGGCAAACCGGCGTGTATCTCTCTTCAACCACTCCACCGCAGCTTCCCAACTCACTTCCCCTTGCAAGAACGCTGCAATTTCCTTATATCCCAGCCCTTGCATGGAAATATGACCTCTGGCCACTCCGCGTTCCAACAGGGACTTCACCTCATCTACCAGACCTTGTTCGATCATCAGATCAATCCGTTCTTCCACCCGGGCGTACAACTTCTGCCGATCCATTGTCAAACCAACAATAAGAAGGTCATAAGGTGACTCTTTCTTCTGTACGGCCAGCTGATCAGACCACTTCTCACCTGTAAGGTGATGGATCTCAAGCGCACGTACAATTCGCCGCTGGTCATTCGGATGCAGACGATCCGCACTAACTGAATCCACTTCCCTCAATCGATCATGAAGGGCCTGTGCTCCGTGTTGCTCTGCATAGATGAATTGTTCCTCTCTGAACGCTTCATCTGAACCACTATCCGAAAATTGAAAGCCGTAACATACGGATTCCACATAGAGACCGGTGCCACCTACGATAAAAGGCATTTTGCCGCGTTCATGAATTTCACCAATCAATCGGGTGCAACTCTCCTGAAACTCGGCTACAGAATACGGGTACTCCGGTTCATGAATATCAATGAGATGATGAGGTACACCCTTCATTTCTTCAGAGGTAATCTTGGCTGTTCCAATATCCATTTCACGATATACCTGCATCGAATCCCCTGAGATAATCTCACAATTGAAGGCTTGGGCAAGCTCGATGCTCATTCTTGTTTTACCTACTGCTGTTGGCCCAACCAGCACAAGCAGTTTAGGTTTTGGTTTAACTTCCACGTTCAACATTAATCACTCCGTACAGGGTTTTTGCATTCGCCCGATCAAGTATTTCAAATCCGAGCCTGTCAAACTCCGCGCTGCCGCGCTTTTCTTTCATCACTACCCGTTTACGGGCAACACGTCTCGCTTCCATAATGCTCTGTTCATCCAGCGCGTGAGCATTGGCATAATTACGCAAGGGCTGTATAGCACTTGAATCCATCATCGGTTCACGGAACATGGGGTCAAAATATACCGTGTCACAGCTTCGATCCGGCATGGAACGCAATAACTCAAGATGATCCACATGCCGCAGATCTATGCGCCGGAAAGCCTCATCCACCAAAGGCTGATTGCTCTTATAATGAGACATGCCCTCCAGGAGCAGAGTATAGAGCGGTTGCGAACTTTCACAGGCGATGACCCGTCCACGCTCACCAGCCGCAACCGAAAATACCAGCGCATCTGAACCGAGTCCAGCGGTACAATCAACAATCGTGTCTCCCTCAAGCACCGAACCAGCTTCCAGCATGGGATCGGCTTCCCCTCTTAGCACACGTTTAGCGCGAACAAATCCCATGCTGGGGTGAAATTCAAGCTCCGTCCCATCTTTGCGATACAAACGCGCTCTGCCATTGAGCACGACCAGTATTTCGTTGATACCATAATGTTCGATCAGTCTGGGTAAAGACGTTCTATTTCGCGGTACGTAGATACCTCCTGTCGTTTCGGCGAGCTTGCGCGCACGCTCCACCTGAGAGGCAATCTCCTTGTCACCGGTTGTAATGTACATAATGTCCCCCTAAATAGCTACATCACTCGTTTAAATAATTTTTCCAGATCATATGTTGAAAATGAAACCACAATCGGCCGCCCATGCGGACAAGTGTACGGCTGACGACACGAACCCAGACGCTGAATCAGCACTTCTGCTTCCTGATCCGTCAGCTTCTGGTTGGCTTTGATGGACGCCTTGCAGGAGCACATAATGGATGCGGCTTCCCGCATCTTGGCCACGTCTATGCTGCGTTCACTAAGGACCCATTCGGACATTTCTTCGATAATGTCTTTCTCGTCCCCTTTGGGGAACCAGAATGGATGAGAGCGTACACGGAACGTCTGTCCACCAAAATGTTCCAAATATACACCTGCCTGCTCGAACCAAGCCAGCCTTGTTTTCAGTTTTTCGGTCTCTGAAGGTGTGAACTCCAGCGTAATCGGCAGCAGTAACTCTTGTGAGGCCTGGGCAGGATTACCAAATTTCTCGTAATAGTACTCATAATTCACACGTTCATGGGCAGCATGCTGATCAATCAAATATAAACCTTGGTCATTTTGCGCGATCAAATACGTACCATGATGCTGTCCGATCAGACTCAGCTCCGGAAATGCGGGCATGGATGCATCCGATTTCATAGCAGCAGCAAGTTTGGTGGCATCAGGCAGATTTGAATTTTTCCACGTTCGTTCTTCTCTCGCAATCGAAGATGGATTGTAGGGTGAACGTGCTTCTCTAACCGGTGAAGTTACGGAATTGGACCGATAGGTAGCCGGGTTGCCTTTAGCCAGTGGTTTCTCTGTTGCTACACGATCTTGAGAAGAAGGGTCAGTCTTTGTAGAAGTTTCAGAAGAACCTGTACTTACATCCGTAGTCCCTTCCGGCACGTTAGCGGTTGTATGTCCCACATCATGACTAGTCCCCTTTTGCAAAATATCCCCGCTCCAACTTTCTAACTGCTCAGGGGGATGTGTAACCTCAGGTGGAGCTTCGGGCAAAGGCACTGCCTGTCCCTGTTCAGATGCAGTCTGTTCTGCGGACACATCCGCCGGAGCATCCAAATCCAGACCATCATCTTCCGCAATCAACTTTAACAATGCACTGGCAGGTTTCCCGAGTGGACCTTGTTGTCCATATCCTTCTGCTTCAGACTGGTCTTTCAGCGGACCACGTGGAAAGAGGAATTGCTCCTGAATAAAGGAACTATCATCTCCACGTCGGATCTGCTGTTTTTTGACCTGAGGAATCAATACCTCCTGCCGGAGTATCCCTCGTAACGTCGTCTCCACGAATTCATACAGTTCCGGTTCCTTGCTGAAGCGAACCTCCAGTTTGGCCGGATGCACGTTCACATCCACAAGGGACGGATGCATCTCCAACTGCACCACGACAAGTGGGAAGCGATTGATGGGCAGCAAGGTATGATAGGCTTTGAGAATCGCCTGATTGAGACCGTAATTGCGAACAAATCGCCCATTAACAATCGTTGACATCCCCCCACGATTCGCTCGTGTCCATTCTGGCAGGCTTATCAGCCCGCTTACCCTGTAGTCCAGACTTTCTCCCTGGATGGGAAGCATCGCCTTCGCTGCACTTGTACCATAGATTGCTGCAACCACTTGTAGCAGATCACCATTTCCCAACGTTTGAAGCAATACATTCTCATTATGGCGCAATCTGAACGAAATGTTGGGGTGAGACATCGCCATCCGGTAAAGAACATCTGATATATGTCCCAGTTCCGTCTGGATCGTTTTCATATATTTGAGTCTGGCTGGTGTATTGTAAAATAGTTCTCTCACTGCAAAATCTGTACCTTGGGGTGAGGTTGCATCTTCATGAGAGATTAGGTTCCCACCTTCAATTACAATGCGGCGTCCTCGCCCGTCATTGTCACTTGCCGATAATACCTCTACCTTGGACACAGCTGCAATACTCGCCAAGGCTTCTCCGCGGAATCCAAGACTTGTGATCTGGAACAGATCCCGGCCATGAATTATTTTGCTTGTCGCATGACGATAAAAGGCAGTTTCCATATCCTCTGGCTCGATACCTGAACCATTATCTTTGACACGAATACTGAGGAGTCCGCCCTCTTCCACTGTTACTTCAATCTTGGTGGCGCCTGCATCCACCGAGTTTTCGAGCAACTCTTTGACAACCGAAGCAGGCCGTTCGACCACTTCACCCGCCGCAATCTGGTTGGCAATATGTTCATCTAACACATGTATTTTCGCCACAGGTTTTCCCCTCCCTTATTATCAGGATAATTGCTGTGCCTTCAATTTGAGATCGTTTAGTATCTGCATCGCCTGAAGAGGCGTCATATTCATGACATCGATATCTTTCATCGTACGGATGAATTCTCGTGCTGGCTTATCTTCCACTACAGCTACATCCGTTTTCGTTGCCACGTCCGGCTCATCATCTCCAAAGATGGACAGTTGAACCACATCCGAATGGTTTGCGCTGGACTGTCCTTTGCTGCTTGATTTCTTGGTATGCGACGTTCCAGCCCCGGCTAAATCTTCTATAGAAGGTGTGTGATCTGCACTTTCCGCAGTATCATGCTCCCGGAGCATAGAAGCCGAATCCGTGTTCCGGAATTCTACACCTTTTACATTCTGGCCTGCTTCCTGCTTCTCATTCCCGATATATTCACTACCCACAGCTACTTGCGCAGCCGCATGTTCGAACCCATGCAACAGTCCATTCGCCCGCTCAATAATGCTATCAGGCAGACCTGCAAGGCGTGCACAATAGATACCATAACTGCTGCTGGCTGCTCCGGCAATCAATTTGCGCAAGAAATTAACCTTGTCCCCGCTCTCCTGTACCGCCATGGAGTAGTTGGCCAACTTGTCCAGACTCTCCTCCAGATGAGCAAGCTCATGGAAATGTGTAGATACAAGGGCTTTACAACCGATAATATCATGTACATATTCTATAACAGACTGAGCAATCGCCATACCTTCGCTGGTTGACGTTCCCCGTCCCAATTCATCGATAATAATCAGACTGCGTGGTGTCGCTTTGTCCGTCATGACCTGAATGTCGGCCATCTCCACCATGAATGTACTTTGTCCGCCTATGAGATCATCCGCAGCACCAATCCGTGTGAAAATGCGATCCATGATCGGCACTTCGGCCTGACCTGCAGGCACAAAACAACCCACTTGAGCCAAAATGGAGATTAAAGCGACCTGTCGCATATACGTACTCTTACCCGCCATATTTGGTCCAGTAATCAGCAGAATACGCGCCTCTTCCTTGGTCATTGCCGTGTGATTGGCAATAAATGCACCATCTCGCATGACCGCTTCGACAACGGGATGACGTCCTTCCTCCACAACCAGATCATAACCGTCGGTCAGCGTAGGCCGTACAAAGTTTCGCTCAGCACTGATCACCGCAAAAGATTGATACACATCAATCTCGGCTACCTGTTCGGCAAGCTTCTGCAGTCTTGCAATCTCATTGTTCAGCCGCTCACGCAGTTCTGCAAACAATCCATACTCAATATCAACCATTTTGTCCTGAGCTTCGAGAATCAGCGTCTCTTTTTCCTTCAACTCCGGTGTAATGTAACGTTCTGCGTTGGCAAGTGTCTGTTTACGTTCATAACGCCCCTCTGGCAACGCGGACAGATTGGACTTGGTGATCTCGATATAATAACCAAACACTTTGTTATATCCAATCTTCAGCGATCGAATGCCTGTCGCTTCACGCTCTCGCGCTTCCAGCTCGGCAATCCACTGTTTTCCGTTGACCGAAGCCTCACGCAATTCATCCAGACGTTCATGGTACCCTTCACGAATCAGACCTCCGTCCCTTACAGATACAGGCGGCTCGTCCACAATGGCTTGCCCAATCGCTTCACACAGATCATTGCAATCATCCATCGTTTCAGCAATATGCTGCAATGTTGCGGAAGATGATCCTGCGCAATGTTGACGAAGTCCTGGAATTTTCTCCAGTGATGATTTGAGCGCATTCAAGTCACGACCATTGGCATTACCAAACGCAATCCGGCCTACCAAGCGCTCCAGATCATAGATGTCTTTGAGTTCTGCCCGCAGGTCTTCACGCAATATAAATTGGTTGTACAGCGTGTCCACTGCTTCAAGACGCTCATTAATCTTCCCCTTTTGCAATAATGGCTTATCGACCCAGCGACGCAGCATTCTTGCACCCATGGACGTCTCCGTCCGATCAAGCAACCAGAGTAATGAACCTTTTTTGGAGCGTTCACGCACGGTTTCCACCAATTCGAGATTCCGGCGGGTAAATGGGTCCAAGATCATATAATGATCCGGCTCATACGTTGAGATTTGAGTTAATTGTCCCAGAGAACGTTTCTGTGTCTCACTCAAATAGGAGAAAAGTCGTGCAATGCACGCTTGACGTTCAGGCTCCAGTCTTGCCCATACGGCCTCGCCAAACTGCTGACGGACCAGGTCTTCCTTATTCTTTGTCCATGATGTGTAGACCACAGGGCGACCGATTGGTGACGCCTCGGCCTCAACTGTTTCAAGCAGCGCAGCATCACCTACCAGCTCCGATGGTTCGTAGATGCCGATTTCATCCTTCAGCCATTCCTTGGAGTAGGGTACGGATGTCACATACAACTCACCCGTTGACAGATCACAGGCTGCGAGTGCCAACGTATTTTGATTACCTGTAAGGCAGACCATGTAGTTGTTGGACTTGTCCCCCAGTGTCTTACCTTCCATTACCGTTCCGGGTGTAACCACACGTACAATTTCGCGTCGTACCATACCTTTAGTTACACTCGCATCTTCCATCTGTTCACATATCGCAACTTTATATCCTTTTTCAATCAGACGCTGTATGTAATTGTCAGCCGAATGATAAGGTACACCACACATTGGAATTTTGTCATCCGCGCCCCCGTTGCGTGCGGTCAGCGTGATTTCTAGTTCACGAGCTGCATTAATCGCATCCTCGAAGAACATTTCATAGAAGTCACCCAGTCTAAAAAATAAAAAAGCATCTTGTGCTTCGGCTTTCACTTGCAAATATTGTTGAATCATTGGCGTATACTGAGCCATGATGAATATCCTCCATCCCGTTCCTATAATGTCAGGAAGAAACGCGTCCTGGAAGGACAATAAGACGGTCAGGCACTGTCTTTGCGCCTCCGCCTTATATGTTGGCTATTCGCCAGTTCCTTCAAGGGTTGCTGCTCCATATCTTCCGTAATTACCACTTATAAAGGTTGTTCAATAAGTCCGCGACTTTTTGAACACGCACTAAAAATGACTTGTTTCTTATTATATCAAAAAAACGTGCGTTCTTCATGAACCTGCCCGAATATTCCAGAGTTTACGGATATCCCGGCTCTCATCCCAGGTTCTTCCCAGTTTAAATTGAAGGAGTAACGGAGATGCATACCTTTCATAACGTGCATATCCATCCAACCTCTTCAGATCATCTACCAAAGCTGGAATGTATTCCTTGATCACTTCGCGCCTTCCTTCATAAAAAGCGGTATGAACCTCCGCTTTCTCCAACGGACGCTGCCGTAATTGAGTATACCCGCTCGCGATTAGACCTGCCAAGGCCACAACACCCTTTGCAACAAGGGGCGACACAAGAAAGCTCGGTAACGTACGATACTCAAACCCACCGTAAGATTTCAGGCGAAAATCACCAAGTGCTCCATAACGCGGCCGTCTTCCCGATCCACGCGGATCTTGAAGAAATGCCAGTGGTAAGGCCAGATAATTATCCAGTGCGCGGAGCAGGTCTCCGGTAAGATTCACGCCGCTAAAATGAATATGACCGCCTAAAGGTAACCCCCGCTGTGGCATCCCTCCTGCCTGCCAGATGAGCGAGTGATCACTAATGCTGCGGGAAGCGGCTGCAAATGCCCTCATCAGATGAGCCAATAGCTCTCGTGGTTCGGAGCTGGGAGCGGGTCGCAATTCGGCAACCGGATATATGCGCCGGCCACCAATCGTCACGGAATCACAGCCTGCCATTCCGGTACGTTCAAGAAATCTGGAGGCGGGTACGATTTTGGATTCCGGCATCTGCACCAGCAGAAACTCGGGGTCCATGCCGAGGATGGGCGCGGTTCTGTGACTACGCTCCTCGTCCAGCAGTTCCTGATGCTGCTTCCAGCTTTCCCTGTAGGTAGCCGCAAGGTTGGTCACCCCTTTCCACGGACTCGGATCGATCGCAATGACTGCACACCCCCCGTTCCCTGAGGATTCCATTCGAACGGCTCCATGATCCAGTCCCAGCGTGTACAGCGTTTTGATCGCAAGTCGCTCTATACGCTTGAACAAGGTTGAACTCACTTCACGCTCCAACAGCGTTTCCTGTGCCCCTCCCATGCCACTGGTATCCTTGCGCTTGATCCGAATCGCCTGCAGGCAGCTTATCTCTGCATCATAGCGTACACGCAAGCCTGGTTCGCGTTTGCGCCGATCATGCAGTGACAACACTTCAATGCCTGCCTGTTTCAACCGTTCTGCACGCTCTCCAGAAGTCATCTTTTCATATCGGAGTAATGCCTCCTCCGCTTGTTCCATCACATTCATTACGTCCCCCCTCCCGGATCATGCAATTAAAATAAAAATAACCCCGCAATGCGGAGCCTTCCCGTGAAAGGTATTCCAGGCATATGGCGAGGCTCGTTAACACCCATTTTTCAATATTTAAGAAGAAAGAGGGCTTACGCCCTCTTCATCGCGCCTTCTGGCGCATATGATACCTTAGGTTAACAAATACATGATGAATCAAACTCACAGCTCATCGTCGAGCAGATCGGGATCGAGATCGTCATAATCTCCATCGCCACTGCCAAAGTCATAGTCCTTGTCTTCGTAATCACCGCAACCATCTGTGCAGACCTTTACACAAACTTTGGTTTCGGCAACGAGTTCCACAGCGAATTCCCGTTCTACCCGGATAATTACACTGCTTCCACCTGCGGATACTGTGGCTTCCACACAGCTAGGTTCCTGCGTTGCATCCGCAGATACCTCCACTGTGGAAGTCCGGTGTTTCGGGTCCAGATAGGACAAAGGCACATGTTCTACATACGAGACCGTTTCTTTGGCTACATCCGTCTGCGAATTCTTGTCATAGGAATACCAAATGTTGATATCGTAAGTACCAATAACTTCAATTCCGTCACCCGCTGATACGGCTTCATATTGGTGGTTGATAATCCAAGCCCCCAAAATACTTGTCGGACCATTTGGCGGAGTCACGGTATGTGTTACGGTAGAGAACTTACGACCTTTGCCGCAGATCGCCTTCGTGATAATCTCTCTACATTGATGTTTATGACTCAATGACATCTTTAAACCTCCTCCATACAATCATTCACTACAAGTGTATGCAGGGCATTCGTCTAGGGTGACAACTATTTTCTATTATTCGTTTGTAGATTGGGACCGGTCCGAGATTGGGGACGGTGCTTTGTCCTTCTTCGCGACTTTCAGATACAGCGCGAGTTCGCGGCACAACTGGAGAATTGCGGAACGAATCTCGAATTCTTCCCTTGTATCCGGCAGTTCCATACGTTTGAATTCTTCTTGCACATCCGCAAGAAGTTTTTCAGTTCGTCCGGTGTAAGATTCGGTAAGAACATCCTGACTAAGTTGATCGAACAGCTCCGACACCATTTCCGCATGTGGCATCTTCTGATAGATCTGGGACACCAGATGCATCATATGCTGGATGGAGTCCAGCTGCGTTTTGCGCATATAAAAGTAGACACTCCATTCCTCATTCGGATGAATCACCTGATTCTCCAGAGAACGCTTGGCTGCATCAATACCGCCAAGAATCGCTTTATCCGCTTCAATCAGCTCTCTCCCCGCCCATGCTTCATTGGGATTACGCAGCGTGGCTGCGAATTCCTTGAAAATCTTCGAAAAGAGTTCATCGATTCGTTTGCGAATGCGTAACATCTGTGGATCCGCTGCCGGCATATAGGCCAGATTAACCGCCATTGCGGAACCAAGACCAATCAGAAGCAAAGCAATTTGTACGAGGACAACATGCACGTCCATTTCCCCGCCGCCGAACACCCGAAACACTACGACTGAACCTGTTACAATACCTTCCTTGAAGCCAACCCGGACAATAACCGGGAATGCGATCAATATGTATACGGCCAGTACCCAGTAATGGAAGCCTAGAAAGTGAAAAAGTACACTTGCAAATAAAAGTCCAACTACTGAAGCAAAAAATCGGGCCGATATGGTACGAATACTTCGTTTTCTCGTTACATCCACCCCGAGAATGGCAAGCAATCCCGCTGAGGTTGGTCCTGGCAAGCCGCACCAGTCCGCAATCAGCACGGCCATTAATGCGGCAATTGCGGTTTTTATTACCCTAAAACCCATTTAACATTCCATCTCCTCTAAGCTGCAAAAAAATTCTTAGCCAGCTCGTCGCCTCATTCATTTATCATGACTAGTATGTCTCATCCAAATGTAACCTAGACGACATCAACCGACATGCGCATGCATGCCGGTCACAGCAACACGCCCCGAATGAGGGACGCTGGCAAGTTAGATCGTTGCGACAGAACCTCAAGGCCCTCTTCTCCAATCATCGCATTCATTCCGGATCTGTGCGGAATATTCATACTAAATATGGTACTTGATTTCTCGGTATCGGGCAACGTGACACCCCTTGTGAAATTGTATACATATGATACCCGGTCACATTACGAGTAAAACACGTCCGAATCACCTGCGGCCAGCCAGCATTTTACGTTCTGCATAGACAACAAGTTGATACATGGCTGTTGCAACTGCTGCAATAATTAACAGACTTGATAATACAAGTGTAAAGTTGAATACCTGGAATCCGTAGATAATGAGATAACCGAGCCCTTGTTTGGCGACCAGAAACTCACCCACAATTACACCCACCCAGGCCATGCCCACGTTCACTTTCAAAGTGGATACAATCGCTGGAAAAGAAGCGGGCAATACAACTTTGGTAAAAATCTCGGAACGTTCTCCACCAAACGTACGAATCACTTTAATATAATTGGGATCCACTTCATTGAAGCTGTTATACACCACCAGTGTTGTAATAATGACCGTGATGGACAACGTAGTCATAACAATTGCCGTGAAACCCGCGCCAAACATAACAATAAAGATCGGGCCAAGGGCTACCTTTGGCATACTGTTAAACACAACCATATAGGGGTCCAGCACTTTGGACAAAAAAGGAGACCACCAAATTAAAACTGCGAGCAAGGTTCCAACGAGTGTTCCCAGCAAAAAACCAACTGCCGTTTCCCCTACGGTTACCCCAACATGAGCCCATAATTCGCCACTAGCGATGTCCTTGCCGATCTGAGCAAAAATCTTACTTGGATAACTGAATAACAGTACATCAATCCAACGAAGTCTGCCTGCCACTTCCCATAACAAGAACATACATACGAGCATAGATAACTGTACGGCAAGCACTTGGTGTCGCCATCTGGCCACTTGCTGAATATGATTCCGATGCAGCTGTCCCATCCATTCGTCACGCTTTTCCTGCTTCGGATTCGTTTGATTCACGCGTCTTTCTCACCTCCCCCGGGCTGGTCCAGTTCACTCCATAATGCCTGAAACAGCTCATTGAACCCTTCTTGCTCCCTGGCATGGAAGGGCTGGGCCTTTCGAATTCCATCGGGAATGATAAATTCACGACGGATGCGGCCAGGATTGCGATCAAGTACAATGACGCGATCACTGACCGCAATGGCCTCAGACAAATCATGGGTGACAAGTACAGAGGTTTTGCCAAACTGTTTTAACGTATCTGAGACGAGATCCTCCAATTGCAGCTTGGTTTGATAATCAAGTGCTGAGAAGGGTTCATCCAGCAATAAAATTCCTGGGTCTGTCGCCAGCGTGCGCACCAGGGCTACTCGCTGTCTCATACCTCCTGAAAGCTCTGAAGGGTACTGACTCTCCGTTCCGGCCAGCCCCATACTTACCAGCAGTTCCCGTACACGCTCACGGCTCCGTTCATCCAGTCTGCCTGTCAGTTCAAGACCGATCAATGAATTATCCAGAATGGTCCGCCATGGAAACAGGTAGTCTTGTTGAAGCATATAACCAATCTGTGCTGAAGGGCCACCAACGAGTTTCCCTTTAACCTTGACCTCTCCTCGAGTGGGTGTGAGCAGCCCGGCGATGATCGACAACAGTGTCGTTTTACCGCATCCGCTCGGTCCAACCAGACTGACAAACTCTCCTTTTTGGATCTCCAGACTCAAGTCTTCAATCACCAATGAAGCTTCCCGCTCGCTGACGTATACTTGAGAGATCCCCTCCAGTCGGATCACACTTTCGGATTCAGGCATTCTGCTCACTTCCTTTCCTGAATACCCATCACTTTGATTTCGCAGCTTCTTCCGCATAGGCATTATCCACAATTGCATTCAAATCCACGCGTTCTTTCAACTCGCCGGCGGCACTCATGACATCAAGCAGATTATTCCACTCTTCCTCATCAATAATTGGGTCCGTTGCATAGCTGCCCTGTTCCTTATAACGGTTCACACTGCTTACCAAAATGGCTGGATCGATGTCTTTGAAAAAAGGAGAAATAACTTCAGCAATCTCTTCAGCCGTATGGGAGTCCACCCATGTCTGCGCTTTGTGCAGACCATCTGTAAACTTCTGTACGATATCCTTATTGTCATTAAGATAACTCTGTTTCGTCATGAAGACGGTGTAAGGCAGAAGACCACTTTCTGTTCCGAACGATGCAACAACCTTGCCCCGACCTTCTTGTTCAAAAATCGATGCCTGGGGTTCGAACAGTTGAACATAATCTCCCGTGCCTGAGGCAAAAGCAGACGCAATGTTGGCAAAATCCACATTCTGTATCAGCTCCAGATCACTTTGCGGATTGATGCCATGTTTTTTGAGAGCGAACTCTCCGGCCATTTGTGGCATGCCGCCTTTGCGTTGACCGAGAAATGTGGAATCCCTCAGTTGGTCCCAATCAAAGCTGCCTTCCGTGTTACGAGCGAACAGAAAAGTACCATCCGTCTGGGTGAGCTGGGCAAAGTTAATGACCGGATCTTCCGCTCCCTGCTGATAGACGTATATGGACGTCTCTGCTCCTACAAGTGCGATATCCACCGAACCTGCGAGTAATGCTGCCATCGTTTTGTCACCGCCAGCAGTCGTCTGAATGTCCACCTCAAGTCCCTGCTCCTCAAAAAAGCCTTGAGCCACGGCCACATACTCCGGTGCGTAAAATACCGAACGAGTCACTTCGCCAATCGTAATTTTGGCTTCATTCTCTTCCTTGTTACAGCTGGTGAGCGCCACAATGATAATCAGCAGAATAACGATGCCCCGGACGAACCATGGCGTATATTTCATGTTGTTTCCCTCCTTCACTGGTTTCAGCAGTTTCTCTCTATTATGGATATGCCGATGCCCAGCAAAAGGTTAAGAACTTGAATGCAAAAAAGAGCCGGGCAATCATGCCCGACTCTCTAGCTCTTCAAATTGTTATTCAATATGCTGTTTAAGGGATACCTACAGCTTGTAGATCTCAGCGTATTTGGCTTCCAGATAATCGGCAAGATAATCCGGGTTCAACTCTTCACCCGTTACGGCAACAATCAATTCGGAAGGTGTGCGGCTTTTGCCATACCGATAGATCTTGTCTGTAAGCCATTCCTTAATTGGAATCAGATTACCTTCGGCAATAAGGGTATCAAACTCCGGCATTTCCTTTCGCAATGTATGTAGAATTTGAGCTGCATACATATTGCCCAGAGAATACGAAGCAAAGTAACCAAAGTCGCCACCAGACCAATGAACATCCTGAAGAACGCCGTCTCCATCATTCGTTGGCATAATACCGAGGTATTCCTTGTATTTTGCATTCCAGGTCTCTGGCAGGTCCTTCACTTCGAGGCCATCGTTGAATAACATTTTCTCAATCTCATATCGGATAATAATGTGCAGGTTATACGTCAGTTCATCCGCTTCAATCCGAATAAGTGAACTCTCCACCCGGTTGATTGCACGATAGAAATCTTCCAGTTCAACCTCGCTCAATTGCGGGAAATGCTGCTGCAGATCTTGGTAATAACGTGTCCAGAATGGCAAGCTGCGACCAATCATGTTTTCCCAAAGACGGGACTGAGACTCATGAATCCCCATGGACGTTCCTTCAGCAAGAAGAGTACCTGCCAGACTGTCATCAATATTTTGCTCGTATAGGGCATGTCCGCCCTCATGCAGTGAACTGAAGACTGCGCTTGCTACATCATCTTGCAGATAATGTGTCGTGATTCGCACATCACCAGGGTTAAGGCCCGTTGCAAAAGGATGAACACTCTCATCCAATCGTCCAGCTTCAAAGTCATAACCCATTTGTTCCAGGATGAACAGACTGAACTTCTCCTGCTGTTTGGTGTCAAACAACTGATTCAGGAACTCTGTATTTGGTTTGCTGTCCGAAGCATTAATCTTCTCTTGCAAAGGTACCAAACGTGCTTTGAGTCGGGCAAATACAGCATCCACTTTCTCAACGGTCAGATCCGGTTCATACATGTCAAGCAGCGTATCATAACGCGTATCCTTTACACCCCAATAATCAATAAACTCTTGTTTGAGCTTAACGATATCTGTCAGATATGGCGAAAAACCTGCAAAATCACTGTTATGCTTGGCATCTTCCCATGCGGATTCGGATTTGGCCGCAAGCACGGTATAGGCTTGTACTTTCTCAGGTGGTACGGATTGACTGCGATCATATTCTTTCTTGCAATCTTCAACCAGACGACGATCTATATCTTGGAGTTGTTCCAATACCGCTGGAGTAGTCAATACATCAAGGTAAGTTTTCATGTCAGCCGAGGTTTGCAGCTTAAATGCTTCCGTGGACAACATACCCAGCGTCTCTGAACGAGTCGGAACGCCTTTTTTCGGCGCACCTGTACGCAGATCCCAGTGAAGCAAACCAATGGCTTCATGGTAACTCTTGATTTTACGAGCCAGATTACGGAAGGATTCCAGATGTTCCTGTGTTTGTTTATCCATTGTTAACGTCCACCTCTTCAAAAAAAATGTATGTACCCTATTGATGATACTTTTTGCATTGCGTATAATCAACTTTTAACAGAGGCAAATTGCATTATCCTCCTGAAGATACGTGTTCAAAAAGTCTGGTTTTCATTACCGAGAAGATAGAAATGCATTTCAACTTCAATGCTGATGATGCCCTCAGACATGACTTGTAATCAAAAGTGGACTTTTTGAACAACTTCTAAAAGGTTGGAGTAATGCCATCTGCTGACGGTGATATACTTTTAAAGTAAAGGCGCGTAGGACAAGCTGCATCAATTGCAAGTGGCCGTGCTCGTCGTATTGGATAACAGGAGGCAATGGACATGAACAACATTCAAGAGATTTTGGCTTACAACAAATCATTTGTCGAGACTAAAGAATACGAGAAGTATACGGCTAGCAAGTTTCCAACCAAAAAGATGGTCATCATCACCTGTATGGATACCCGTCTTGTAGAGATGCTGCCGAAAGCGATGAACCTGAAAAATGGCGATGTAAAAATCATCAAAAATGCAGGTGCAATTATCTCCCAACCTTTTGGTAGTGTTATGCGTTCTGTATTGGTTGCTATCTATGAATTGGGCGCTGACGAGGTGTTGGTGGTAGGTCATACAGAATGTGGTATGGCTTCCCTGCATGCTGAAACGATGATTGGTCACATGACGGAACGTGGAATTTCCGAAGAGGTCATGTCTACGCTTGAAAATTCCGGCATTCGTCTGCAAAAGTGGCTGCGCGGGTTTGACAGCGTTGAAGAAGGGGTAAAAGGAACCGTGGACGTAATCAAGAAGCATCCATTACTTCCTCCCAATGTACCCGTTCACGGCATGGTTATCGATTCTGCCACAGGTGAGCTTAATCTTGTCGCTGAGGGGTATGGACAACAGGCATCTCTCTAAATGGTTTGGAGTGCGGACCTTATGGTTCGCACTTTTTTTGTCTAAATTAAGGCAGTTGCTCTGTCAGGTTGTCAAACCATACAGTTTCAGTGTACACTTTTTATGAAAGCGGTCAAAGAAATTAAAATCGTTTATTTTTCTGACCTAGCCCTAATATTAAGGAGACATGTGCATGAACATACTTTCCTACGGATTGCTCGGGCTGCTTACCCGCGAGGAGTCATCGGGTTATGATCTGATGCTGAAGATTCAGCCTCATTGGCAGGCCAAACACAGCCAGATCTACCCCCTCCTGTCCAAGATGGAAAACGATGAGTTACTGGCCTCCCGCTGGGTACAACAGTCTGACAAACCGGACAAGAAAATGTACGCAGTTACGGAAAAAGGCATTGAGAAGCTCTTGGAATGGATGATTACTCCTGTTACCGCACCGGTTACACGCGATGAATTTAATTTGCGTATTTTGTGCGTCGGCATAGCGGAAGACGGAAGCATGAGACGCATTCTGAATGAGCGTAAAAGCTGGTTTATGGAACGCATACGTTATTTCGAGGATTTGAAGTCACGTATACCTCTGGATAATCTTCGTGTAGGCAACCGAGATTTTGGAAGCTACATCCTGGTACAAAAAGGTTTAATGCATGCGCAAACAGGGCTTGAATGGTGTAACTGGGTTACCCAATTACTTGATGGCCAAGCTGCAATTCAAGACCCAAGTCCAAGCGTTTCAGAAATTTAATCAAAATTTGAAACGTTCCTGCAAGTTGACCGTATTACTTGAGTAAGGCCCATTTTTGGGTGTTCAAACAAATTAATCGGGGGGTTACGATCTTTACAATGAAGAAAAAATTTGGAGTTAAACATCTAATGATGGTATTTATGGCCTTTACATTATTGTTCGCAACAGTGGGAGTAACAAATCCGGATTCTGCGGATGCAAGACGTGGTGGCGGATTCAAATCCGGTACAAAAAGTTATACCAACACACCTAAGAAATCCGATTCCAACAGCAACGTGAATCAATCCAATTCCGGTAATAACTCCGGTACTGGTGCAGCCGCAACCCGTGGTGGTGGATTCTTCGGCGGTGGCGGTGGCTTCATGAAAGGCATGATGCTTGGTGGTCTTGCTGGTATGATGTTTGGCGGACTGTTCGGTGGCATGGGCGCCCTGGGTAACATCCTTGGATTGCTCGTGAACGTTGCAGCAATCATGTTGATTGTTATGCTGGCTATGGCACTCTTCAGAGCCATCTCCAATCGTCGTAAACCTGCAGCGGATGGCCGTTATGACCGCCGCAATGATCGTGATGATGACCGTAACAGAAACGGACGGTACTAATCTCTATGGTTCTGAGCATGGATGAAATTGTGAATGCAATCTGTATTCATATGGCAGAACGTAAGGGTGTACGTCCAACGGATGTGAACGTAGAACTGAGCTGGGAAGAAGATACCGGTTATTCCGCTGAAGTATGGATTCAAGGCCGCAGTCAATATCTGGTGGAGTCCAATATGATTGAAGCGATTCTTCGTTACCTGCATAGTGAATACAACATCCGGGCGTACCGTGAGAACGTACGACTTGATCTGGATGAAGAGATCACAGCGATCGTCAATCAATAATATTAGGTCAAGCCATGACCTGTTATACAAAAGACCGTCTCCGCTCTGTCGCCTGACAGAGATGGAAGACGGTCTTTTTGTTTCTGGAGTTTGTACTGTACTAGGATTGAAGTTTAACCAGACTGTAATTCTTTTTACCTTTACGGATAATGATAAATTTACCGCCAATGGCATGCTCTGCGGACACCGTAAATTCAAGCTCCGTGATTTTCTCACCATTCATGGAGATTGCACCTTTGGTAACATCCTCACGCGCTTGGCGCTTGGATGGCTCCAGACCCAGATCCACGAGCCAGTCCACGATATTTTTGGCTTCGCCGTCCGTCTCAAATGTTGGCATTTCCTTGAAACCCTGCTCGATTTCATCGGCTGTCAGGGAACGGATATCACCACTGAACAGCGCCGCTGTAATACGCTTAGCCTGTTCGAGCATTTCTTCCCCGTGAACGAATTTTGTCATTTCTTCCGCGAGTGCTTTCTGTGCTTCACGTCTGTGCGGCTCTGTCTCTACCTTTTCAGCCAAAGCTTCAATTTCTTCTTTGCTCAGGAAGGTAAAGTATTTCAAGTATTTGATCACGTCACGGTCATCTGTATTCGCCCAGAACTGGTAGAATTCAAATGGTGTCGTTTTGTTCGGATCAAGCCAGATTGCGCCGCCAGCTGTTTTACCAAATTTCGTACCGTCGGATTTGAGCATGAGCGGAATGGTCAGACCGTACGCCTTCGCTTCAGATCCTTCTTTTTTACGAATCAGATCAAGACCACTCGTGATATTCCCCCATTGATCGGAACCGCCGATTTGAAGCTGTACATCTTCGTTCTGGAACAGGTGCAGGTAGTCGAGGGATTGAAGGATCTGGTAGGAAAACTCGGTAAACGAGATTCCGCCTTCCAGTCTGCTCGCAACGACATCCTTAGCCAGCATGGTGTTGAGGTTAAAGTTTTTGCCGTAGTCACGCAAGAATTCAATGACATTGATTTTGTGCGTCCAATCGTAGTTGTTCACCATGCGAACCTGATTATCACCGTCTGTTACAAACAACTTCTTCATCTGTGCTGTCAGTGCATCCACATTCTCCTGCACTTGCTCCATCGTTTGCAAAGAACGTTCTGCCTGACGACCACTTGGATCACCAATCGTGCCTGTAGCTCCCCCAATCAGAATGACTGGACGATGTCCTGCCAGTTGAAACCGTTTCAGCATCATGAAGGGAATGAGATGTCCGATATGCATGCTATCCCCCGTAGGGTCAACACCGCAGTACAAAGAAACGGACTTCGTTTCAGTCAATTCACGTAATCCCTCTGCATCCGTCTGCTGGTTAATGGCGTCACGCCACTGTAGTTCATCAATAATATTCATTCGTATAACCCCTTTTCCATCCTCAAAATTCAGTCATGATCTACGTTAAATTACGAATTTACACGCTGGAACGGCTTTTTTGGACACAAAAAAATCGCCTCCTTGTCTTCATTAGACACAGGGACGATTATCATAACCGTGGTACCACCCAAATTGCATGAACAACACATAACCTTAACACGTTATCCATACCACTTTTGGCAATATATCGTTTGCCCATCCGCTTGGCATTACCCAAGTACTCCAGAGTGTAATTCGCAGCCCTTGTATGTATCAGGTTCCATCAACCCCTGACTTTCTGTAACAGGGACAAAGCCGCTACTGCGCTCTATCAACGTGATTCATGTATTCAATTTATAGCAAGTATAGCCGAACGTTCAAGTCATTGCAAGACCAAGTATGCAATCTTTGAACAAACAACGGATGCATAATTGAAACCAGTTTATATAATCATCATGTTCAATTTTCCGTGATAATAACCATAGGCTTTCTCCGCGATCTGATCCTCATTGTTCCAAAATTGCTGATCCAGCGCATCTAACTGATCCTCTTGTTCCTTTGTCAGTAATTTAGGAATATTCCACAGTTCAGTAAGCCTTTCATCCTCTTTCAGATGCTCCAAGCAGCCGTATGCTGACGTTATAATCTCCACGACTTGAGTCGCACCAATGGTATGTAATGCCCGCAACGCGTAACGGTATACCTCTTCCCCCCAGTTGCAGAAAAACTGAATCAAACCGCCATTAAAGACATCTGCCTCCAATAGCCATAGAGCAGCAATTTCCTGCTCGTTCAAAGTTAACGAAGCCCATTCTTGTCCAGATTCATTCTTTTTTTCGACAAATGATACGGCATAGTCATACCAGACATCATGGATATCTTGCTCACTCACGTGCCACACCTCACTTTTCCCTATTTCATGCCCTCTAACTCCTGGCGTTTACCCGTCTGATGCCATTGGAAATACGGATCACCGATCTGTTGGAAGGCTTCCTGCATGCCCCTGTTCAGTTCCTCCATCACTTCATCTGAATAGTTCAGATGCGTCCGTATATTATCCACGCCATGTCTTTCCATCAATTGTACATGCGTCGCAGTGAAAATAATATCCTCCAGCAACCAGTAGATGACTTCGTCTGACTGTTTCATCCGTTTCTCCAACGAGACGAGACCACGTTCGTATATTCGAACCGTATATGTATTTTTTCCGCTCTCTACATAGGGGACACCATCCCATTTTAAGGTCTCGAACAAGCGGTTAACATATTTCTCCATCTGTTCCCTGGGGAAAGATGTTCGTTCTAACAACTGCAAAAGGATCTCAGCTAATTGTTGTTTGCTTAAGATGTTGGACAATGAATACACCTGCCTATAGAAGTAACATCGATGATGATATCTAAAAAATGAAAAAGCTGCCCAAGGCAGCCTTTTCTTTCATCCTGTTCAATCAGGTCCCACAAAAAGTCTGGTACGAAGTATTGCATTGTGCAGGTAGTTCAGCATATTCAGCCTGTTCGGGTGAATGCGCAAATGGATCTGAAAGAACAGCCAAAAGCTTCTGCATCACGCTAAGATCTCCATGATTCTCTGCTCGCTCAAGCGCCTCTTCGACCCGATGATTGCGGGGAATGACGGCTGGATTGTTTGTTCGCATCAACTGTACAGAGACTTCCTTCTCTCCTTGCTGTCTGTCCAATCTGGCTTGCCAACGTTCATGCCATTCAGCAAATTCTGACGTGCCAAACCAAGCTGTTCCTTCCAATGTATCAAAGGTCAAAGCCAGGAACGTATTGGTGTAATCTGCACCATGCTTCTCCATAAGTTCAAGAAGATCCTTGATCAATGCCTCATCTTCGGCCTCTTCATCCAATAAGCCCAGTTTGGCACGCATCCCCTTGAGCCAGTGATGATGGTACAATTCAGAAAATTGTGCGATGGCATCCTGCGCGAGTTGCACCGCCTGCTCTTCATCTTCATGCAACAACGGCAGAAGTGTCTCCGCAAATCGAGCCAAATTCCATCCTGCAATATAAGGTTGATTGCCATAAGCATAGCGACCTTGTCTGTCAATGGAGCTAAATACCGTTGACGGATTGTAAACATCCATAAAGGCGCATGGACCATAATCAATGGTCTCACCACTAATGGCCATGTTATCGGTGTTCATCACACCATGAATGAAACCAATACGCTGCCACTGGGCAATGAGAGCCGCCTGCCGCTTAATCACTTCCTGAAGGAGCAGAAGATAACAATTTTCGGCTTGAGCAACCTCAGGAAAATGTCGATGCAACGTGTAATCAGCCAACGCCCGAAGATCTTCTATAGACCCCCATCTTGCTGCGTACTGAAAGGTGGCCACCCTGATATGACTCGAAGCCACACGGGTCAAGATCGCCCCAGGCCGCTCTGTTTCGCGAATAATGTTTTCTCCAGTAGACACCACCGCCAGACTGCGTGTTGTGGGAATACCGAGTGCATACATCGCTTCACTAATGATATATTCACGCAACATAGGCCCTACAGCAGCCCGTCCATCTCCACCACGGGAGTAGGGTGTTCTTCCTGAACCTTTCAGCTGGATATCCACTCGCTCGCCCTGTGGCGTAATCTGTTCTCCCAGCAGCAAAGCCCGTCCATCACCAAGCATGTTAAAATTGCCGAATTGATGTCCTGCGTAGGCTTGAGCTAAGGGCTCGGCCCCTTCCGGAATCAGGTTCCCTGCAAAAATTTGTGCGCCTTCATCACTATCAAGAGATTCCACATTCAGCCCCAGACTGGATGCAAGCAGTCTATTAAAAATGATTAGCTTTGGTGATTCAACAGGTACTGCGCCCTGACTTGTAAAAAAGGGTTGCGGTAACTGCGCATAACTATTGTCCAAATTCCAGCCTTTGTTCGACGTCTCTTGTTGCATGGTGCTCACAACTCCTTTTCTGTATCCAGGGGATATCCCTTGGTTTTATTTTAGCCTTGTGAAGCAATGCTCATTTATGTAGTCGCATGGAAATTCAATTCAAAAGGTTGTTGACTTAAACGAACATCTAAAATGTTCTTGATGAAACTTTAGCATATTTACATCCCTTTTGCATTCCTCATGAACAGTAACTTTGATGTGGGAACTAACTCATCGTAGGTTTGACAAAAAAAATCCAAGTGGCCTCTCTGGCAAGTGGAGTCAATTCCTTTCATTCCACTTCCCAGAAAAACCGTCTTGGATCTACTCCGTCTACACGATGACATGTATGTTATTTCAAGAATTACGTGTGTGCTTCCTGAACCTGTACGGGTTGTACAGGCAAGCTTTCTTTTTTGAAACCGAGGTTAAAGAACACATTGAGCAGGATCGCTGACAAGCTTCCTGTAATAATACCGTCACTCACAATGATGCGAATACTTTGAGGAAGCTGGGCAAACAGATCGGGTACAGCGGTAACGCCAAGTCCAAGAGAAACGGAGCAAGCCACGATTAACAGATTGGATTGTTTGCCAAAGTCGACGTTTTGCAGCATTTTGATCCCGGATGAGACGACCATCCCGAACAGGACAACCGTCGCTCCTCCGAGGACAGCACTTGGAATAATGGTTGCAAAAGCAGCTACCTTTGGAATGAGTCCCAGAAAGATCAGAATACCTCCGGCTGCAACAACAACATTGGTCGTTTTCACCTTCGAGAGCTGAACCAAACCAACATTCTGTGCAAAGGTATTGTATGGAAAAGCATTAAATATGCCGCCGAGAATAAACGCGAGACCTTCAGCTCGATATCCCCGTGCCAGATCTTTCTCGTTAATGGGTTGATCACAGATTTTGCTCAAAGCCATAAATACACCTGTTGATTCGATGATCACAACCGTACCTACAATAATCATTGTAATGATCGGGCCAATTTCGAAGGTAGGCCATCCGAAGTAAAAGGGTTGGGGCAAATGGAACCAGGAGGCATCCTGCACAGCGGTAAAATTCACTTTTCCCATGAAGGCTGCGATGAGGGTCCCCACAATAATGCCAAGGAGAACAGCCAGGGATTTCACAAAACCGCGAGCATATCGATTCAGAATTAGAATGAAAAGTAATACGCCAAAAGATAAGGCCAAATTGTCCAAACTTCCAAAATTCTCGCTGTTTGCTCCACCCGCCATGTTTTTAATGCCGGTTGGAATTAAAGCAAGACCGATGATGGTTACCACTGTACCGATCACAACGGGTGGAAACAATTTGACGATTTTGCTGAAAAACACGGCAAAGATGACGATAAACAAACCCGCTGCAATGATCGACCCATATATGGCAGGAATTCCGTATTGCGATCCAATCGCAATCATGGGTGTCACGGCTACAAAAGAACTTCCGAGCACCGCTGGCAAGCCAATACCCAGATACTTCCCTTTCCGAGCCTGAAGCCAGGTTGCAATCCCGCACGTTAACAGGTCAATGGATACCAGATACGCCAACTGCTCTGCCGTCAGATTTAGTGCTCTGCCCACAAGCAAAGGTACCAGAATTGCTCCCGCATACATCGCGAGTACATGCTGAATCCCCAGTGAAAATACTCTCATCTTTTTCGTTTCTTTCATCCCACGTTGCCCCCCTGAAATTAGAATCAACTGAACCGCTGCAAAATCATGTTATGTTGATTCACATTATATAAATTATTCAGGGAAGTTCCATGATTCATAACATAGAATTGTGACAAGAGATAAAGAGCACAACTATAATTGGGCATCTTATACAAAAGGCACTCTCATACCGTTTAATCGGCGTTATGTTAGCTGACACAGAAAATTTGAAAGTGCGCTTTGACAGCCAAAGAAAAGAAAGATCAATGAGCAGTTCACTTCAATTATTCATGTAAAAATATAACTTCTGGACATCACTTTATTTCATATTCTCAGCTTGTCCAGTTGAGAGGCTTAATGTTAAAACGTTGCTCCATGACCTCTCCGTTCTGGTGAACCATCTCCGTGAAACACACTTCTTCTCTGTTCATCAGAACAACGGATGAAGCTCTGGTCCCATAGTCGAATTTCTCACTTCTAACGAAGATGGGTGATAACAAACGTTCCCACTCCAATGGAACACCTGTATGAGGCAGAAGTTCGTCGACGGAAGGATCTGCCATTTGCAGCAAACCTAATATTTGTTCAGCAAGAGTATCTTCGTCCACGTTTTTCCCTTGGATAATTTTCTCCAGCCCTTCTCTCCCACGTTTCACCTTGGGCCAATCTGTATTGATCAAGTGATTACTAATCCCGTATATTCCCGGTTTCAACTTCATCACGACATTACCCACATTCGAATAATAATAGAGGTTCTCCGGATTACCCACTAACAAATTGTAGCCAGGATAATGATCTCGGCTTTGCTCCGCATGTTGGATATATTGCTCAGGTGTGGACGTTCCCTTTAAAAAGTCAGCAACCAGATCTCCTCTTGAGCCCTTGGCATGCACCTCTTCATTCGGATCACGATAATTCGTAACTGCAGCCAGACGCCCACCGGTGGTTACGCCCATCCAAGTTCCCATTTTTGACAAGTCTCGCCCTGCCAATATTTGAGGGTAATCTTCCCAATAATGTGCTTGAGCCGTAGGTCTGTGATAGAATTCATCTCTGTTTGATCCCAGTATAAGCGGATACGTTGGATGCATGTTGTACGCAAATAAAATTAAACACATGGGAATCTTCAACTCCTATAGTCGTCAAACCTCTATAATTGCAGCTTTATATCGCATAATCAACGACAATGACATCTTCCACCCAACCATCGAGTGAAGCTACAAATGCCTGATGGGCAGGATGTGGTCCATAAGCACGCAGTCCGTCCTGATCTGCAAACGTCACTCTCAATCCAATCGTATAACCTTGAATACGGTCTGTTTCTTCCGTTACATTAATCCCTGCGGTCAACGCGATAATCCCCGGGATTTGTTCCTGTAAAGCGAGCAACTGGTCCACCAGCTCCTGCTGTTTGGCTAGCGTAGTTTTATCGTTAAATTTAAAAACAACCAAATGTTCAATCATCTTGTCACTTCTCCTCTGTCCATCGAATAGTAATGCGATTTCATTCATGAAGTTAACTCATCAAGTTAATTCAACAATTCCAATCCGCCCATCATATAGGGAACAACTCGCTGAGCCAAGTCAGCAGGCGATTCCTGTCTTCCATCCATATTCCAACGATACGTCATTCCATAGATCGACCAGCTTAGCATGGTTGCCGTTATTTTCAGCGTTTTGAGATCTACACGCTTCGCCACTTTGCTCATGAGTTCAAGCAGAAATTGTTCCAGCTGTGTTTTAATGTTTTCTTCAATTATCGGTGCAACCGTCTCATATTTCTTGATGCAATTATTGCTTGAGACGTGATAATCACATAATGAAAATATAAGTTGCTGTATCGTTTCTGCTGATATCCGGGCATCCGGGTCTACCCTTTTCGTAACATATTCCATAAAAGCATCTGATAACAAGGCTTCAAGCAGTGCATATTTATCCTGAAAATGGGCGTAAAATGTGGCTCTGTTAATTGTGGCTTGTTCCGTAATATTCTGAATCGTAATGCTGTTGAAATTTTTAAGATTTAATTGGTGCAAAAACGCATCAAGGATTAATTGCCGAGTGCGAATGACACGCGGATCGTTCGAGTTTGGAGACAATACACCGGACATGTCCCAATCCTCCTTTGTACACAACATATTTGCCTAGACTCCTTCATTATAGATAAGTGCTATTGGTTCAACAAGTGAAAGTAAGTGCAAAGACACCATACAATAATCCGTGTCTTTCGCTTAAGCAACAAAACAATAAAACTGTTGGTTGAGTAGGCTTGTTGGGATTGTTAACATAGCACTCGTACCCACTGAGAGGTACAACATAATGGAGGTGCATATGTTGAGTAATCCACAATATAACATTATTTCTACAGAGCGTTTGTTTCAACCATACACCGTTGCAAAGCTAACCCTGTCCTCGCGCATTGTCATGTCTCCCATGGCTCGATCCTTCTCCCCCGATGGTGTCCCGGGCCCCGATGTAGCCACATATTATCGTCGACGTGCCGAGCATGGTGTTGGACTCATTATTACCGAAGGCGCAACTATTGAGCATCCGTCTGCATCAAGTGAGCCTAGAATCCCTCATATGTATGGAGAAGCAGCTCTCCAAGGCTGGTCTGAAGTGGTCAAACAAGTTCATGATGCTGGCGGCAAAATCTTTCCTCAGATTTTACACATGGGCATCGTTCGTCCTTCTGGATCTGATCCACACCCGGAAGCTGTATCACTAAGTCCATCGGGAATTGATATGGAAGGTACTCAAGTAGGTTCGCCCATGACGGAGGCAGAGATCGCAACGGTGATTCAAGCTTATGCTGATGCAGCCGTTAATGCGCAACGCATCGGTTTTGACGGAATTGAGCTTCACGGTGCACACGGTTTTCTGATCGATCAGTTCTTCTGGAAAACGACGAATAGGAGAACAGACCGCTACGGTGGTGACCTTCGGAAAAGAACTCAATTTGCGATTGAACTTGTCATGGCAGTTCGTGCTGCTGTAGGTCCTGATTTCCCTATTGCAATGCGGATTTCCCAATGGAAGATGAATGATTATCAAGCCCGACTATTCGACACACCGGAACAACTGGAACAATTCCTCCGTTTGCTGGTTGACGCAGGTGTAGATATCTTCCACTGCTCCACACGACGCTTTTGGGAGCCCGAGTTTGAAGGATCTGATCTTGGATTTGCAGGGTGGGTGCGGAAGCTAAGTGGTCAAACCACGATAACGGTCGGTTCTGTAGGCATGGCAGATGAGCCTGGAGCAGAAGGCGATGAAGTCAAACATCCGGGGATGAGCGAACTTATGAAGCGATATGAGCAACAGGAGTTTGACCTGGTAGCGGTCGGACGTGCACTCCTTGGTGATCCGGCATGGGCTGCCAAAATACGCGAAGGCCGCGTATCTGAAATTCAGGACTTTACACCTGAAGCACTGGCTACGCTATACTAAGAACAATAACTTATTGTTCCAGACATTTTTTTCTCCCATATATGTAGGTTTGAACTCATGAATCAACTATACTATGCAAAGGGCTCGCTTTCCCTCCGGGATTGCGGGTAATTTGTTTTTGGAGATATCTGTACGATCAAACCCTTCGAGCAATAGCAATATCGTTCAAGAAAATTCCTTCTTTGCAACCTATAATGACATTAACATACCAGAAAGAAGGTGCATCATGACTCGGGAAGTCCGGACTGTGGTATTTGATACCGACTTACAGCTAGAAGCTTATCAGTTTGAAGGCATTATGCAGAAGTTTCCCAATCACTTTCATGACTATTACGTCATTGGATTTATTGAGCAAGGCAAGCGTCACCTCGTCTGCAACAATGAAGAATACATTTTGAATAGCGGAGACATGATTGTCTTTAATCCACATGATCCTCATGCCTGCGAACAGGTTGATGGCAGAACCCTCGATTATCGCTGTATCAACGTCCAGCCTGAGGTTATGCGAGAGTACGCGAGAGAGATTACCGGACAAGCTTACTTGCCACGGTTTACATCCCCCGTTCTCTACCAAAGTGAACTTGTGGGTTCCCTGCATGAGCTGCATCAGACGATTCTGGAGGAGCAATCGGATTTCTGTAAAGAAGAATTGTTACTCTTGCTGCTGGATCAGTTGATGCGAGATTATTCGGATGCTGAACCGCCTGTTTCCACTCAGGATGTTACTATGGAGATCAGACGCATATGCGAGTACATCGAATCTCATTACATGGAGAGCATCTCATTAAATGAGTTAGCCGACTTGACGGAGATGAGCAAATATCACCTGCTGCGCTTGTTCACTCGCCAGAAAGGCATATCACCATACCGCTACCTGGAGACCATTCGTATTAATCAGGCCAAACGCTTCTTAGAACAGGGTCAGCTTCCGATTGAAGTAGCCGCACAGACAGGATTTAGCGACCAGAGCCACTTCACGAATTTTTTCAAAAAACTGATTGGCCTGACGCCCAAGCAATACAGACGTATCTTCAATCATGATACCGAGCCGAAACGAACCACCGATCACATCGTATGACGAGTCATCATAACACCAAGGCCTCTACCGGACATTTACTCGCTTTGTTTACCATAGTGATCTGGGGCACCACTTTTGTCTCAACGAAGGTGCTGCTGATTGACTTTACCCCAGTGGAAATTTTGTTCTTTCGCTTCCTGATCGGGTATTTGGTCCTCTTGCTGATCTATCCGCGTTCACTGCGGACCGCCTCATTCAGAGAAGAATGCTTGTTTATCGGAGCAGGAATATGTGGAGTGACTCTATATTTTCTCATTGAAAATATTGCGTTGCTGTACACAACCGCTTCCAACGTGGGTGTTATTGTCTCCATTGCCCCGTTCTTCACTGCCGTACTCGCACACTTCTTCCTGGATGGTGAGAAGTTAACACGCCGCTTTCTTATCGGATTTGGAGTTGCATTGAGCGGCATCCTACTCATCGCACTGAATGGCAGTTTTGTGCTGCAACTGAATCCGGCAGGTGATCTGCTTGCTTTTATAGCACCTGCGGTATGGGCGATTTATTCCGTATTAATGCGTAAAATTGGCCAGCTTCGCTATCACACTATTGGTGCGACTCGCAAAGTATTTTTCTATGGCCTGATCTTCATGCTGCCAGCTCTTTTTCTATTCGAATTCCATTGGGAACTCGGGCGCTTCACAAGTATGACCAATCTTTCTAATTTTCTTTACCTCGGTCTGGGTGCCTCCGCGCTGTGTTTCGTGACCTGGAACCGGGCTGTAAATCTTCTCGGAGCTATGCAAACGAGTGTATATATCTATCTGGTGCCTGTCATTACTGTCGTGTCATCTGCACTCATTCTTCGGGAACAGATCACCTGGGTGATTGTAATTGGTGCGTTCTTAACATTATTCGGCTCCTACATTTCAGAGCGCAAAGTACACACGCTTAACAACAAAAACACTAATCCGCGGAGGGCTTAGTGTTTGCTTCATTTCATTTTTTTACTATATAACTGGAAATCGTGGTTGACCACCGTTGACATGAGCAGAAGTCATTCATTTTATCTCATTCAATTGAGACAGCAGAATCTCCAGTTCCTCTTGCTCCAGATGACGCCATTGCCCCCGCTCCAGTTGATTCAACGTAATATTCATAATTCGGATACGCTCCAGCTTCAATACGCGGTACCCCAAGGCTTTGCACATTCTGCGGATCTGCAGGTTAAGCCCCTGTGTCAAAATAATCCGAAATACATGTTCACTCTGCCTATGCACTTCGCAGGGCTTGGTCACCACGTTCAGAATCTCAACACCTTCGGACATGGACTTTACAAATTCAGCGGTTACGGGTTTATCTACAGTCACTACATACTCTTTATCATGATTATGCTCTGAACGCATCATTTTGTTCACAATGCCACCATCATTCGTAAGCAAAATCAACCCTTCCGATGCCTTATCCAGCCTACCTATCGCAAATATGCGAGAAGGATAATTCATATATTGAATGATATTCCCTTCCACATGTGCTGCTGATGTGCTGACAATACCGATGGGTTTATTTAGAGCAATATAGACAGGTTCGCTGTCATTACGAGGAATCTCATTGCCATCAATAAGGACCACATCATGAGGTTCAACTTCGGCTCCTTTTTCACAAACCCTGCCATTGATCGTTATGCGTCCGGCTGCTATTAATCGGTTCGTTTCCCTGCGGGAGCAGAATCCCGTTTCACTTATGTATTTGTTAATTAACATGTGTCACCGCTTCTCATCTGTAATAGTTCAGCTGGTTCATTGATTAATGATTCGTTCATTAACTTCACGCAAGAGTTAGTACCTTGTACTGATTCTTATTCCACATCATCTCATTTATACTGAAATGAAGCAATGAATGGTTATATGACAGCACATAGAGCAGTACATAGGAAAGCTACTATACACACTGAAGGGAGTTTCACATGTACAACGTTACTCGATTTACAGTTGACCCCGATGATCCACACCAAGACTCTGGCATGTGGATTGGTGGAGAGATGGCATATGTTGCAGACTGGCCGCTCAACCCTGATGGGCAACCTTTATTGCATCTGTTCTCCATCCATTGCAACACACTTTCACAGCAGGTCCATATCCCTTCTTTACCAGAAGATAAATATATCTCGGTCTTCTCGACCTACTCCGCTTCCGAATACTTTCTGGATCAGGTAACCTATACGGGGGATGAGCTGGAATGGAACGAGAATATTCTCGCCGGATGCACTTATGTCTCGGTATCTTCGAATCCACTAACTTCCGTATGTCCCGTTCCACCCATTCCATTAAGCGGCGTACGTTTGATTGAAATGGAGCTTCACGATCAGGAGTTTCCTGCATTTTCATTCTTTTCTCCCACTTTACCGAACAGTGTGAAAGGAATTGACCATCTGCTAGAGGAATATCAACTGGTGTGTCAGATATATTCCGGGGATTTTCCTGATCCATATCGGGATATATTGGGTCTTTCTGATGCAAATGGTTATTTATTTTTGCGAAGGGGTCCAGCGTCAGCTCACGCACCATTCGATGGAATTTTCTTTGTGCAGACTGCTTAATCGTGATACCTAAGGGCAGATTCATCATAAAGAACGGCTAATCAGAACGTTTCCTGTCTACTCAGACAGTAAACGTTTTTTTTATATATGTACGGTTTACAATCCTTGATCCTTACCAGTGACAACACTGTCAGAGTCATATGAATTGGATCGGATTTAACCTTCTACACGAAATCGTTTTAGAAAAATATATACGACGAGGAATATTTTCAGTCTTCAAAACTTAACATTATTTTACAATAAAAAGCATGTACATTTGGGCAATTATGGTTTAAGTTATATATGAAATAAACATTAATTACATAATATAAAATTTTTATCCAACTAGGAGGCAGACTTTTGAAAAGAATATTCGCTCTAAGCTGCGGTTTTTATCTGTTAATCGGCATAACCAGCGTTGTGCTCGGTGCCCTTCTCCCTGTTTTGTTGTCATATTATGAGCGCGGTTACAGTGATGGCGGATTTTTGTTATTTCTGCAGTTTCTCGGATTTCTTGTCGGTGTACTTGTAGCTCCTGCCCTGACAGCCCGTATCGGAAGAAAAACCATGCTGACCCTTGCCTTGATCTGTATTGTGGCTGCTTATGCTGTTCTCGGATTTTTGCCGTCTTGGACCAGCGTTCTTCTGCTTACCATTCTCATAGGCTTTGGCTCAGGCATTATTGAGCCTTCCGTTGGAGCATTCACGATTGAATTCACTGAGAATCAGAAGGCAGTCGCCATGTCCAAGCTGGATGTTTTCTTTGCACTTGGAGCACTTCTTATCCCGGCTGTCGCTGCTTTATTTATCTGGATGGATCTATGGCATCTTACTTTCTATGTCGTATCCGGGTTGTCACTGGTTCTCATGCTCCTGTGGATCACCATGCCCCGTCCAGCCGCACGATATCTGGAACAGGCTGGCGAGAATACAGTGGCACATGCAGCTGGTAAAACTAGATATTCGAGAAAACAGTTGGGGCTACTAATGATTTTTGTCATCTTCTTTTTCATCTACATGGGACTTGAACTGGGACTGATGAACTTCCTGCCCTCCATTCTCGTAGAACGATTGCAGCTTCAGGAATCTGTCGCATCACTGAGTGTCTCCATCCTGTGGATCGCGATGATTATCGGCCGTCTTTTCTCAGGAAAAATAGCGGAAGCGGTCAATTACATGCCTTTCCTGATCTGGAGTACGATCGGCACGCTTATGTTCGCAGTTGCTATGGTATTTGTAACGGGTCAGTGGGCAACGTACGTGCTGATCTTCGGAACCGGTTTGTTCATGTCAGGGCTGTTCTGTATCGCACTCGTCTATGCAAATGTTCTGATTCCCGGCATGACCGAACGCACAACCAGTATCCTCATCGCATCGGGTGGTATTGGAGGTGCCGTCTTGCAGTATGTGACTGGATGGAGTATGAGTACCTTGCCTGTTGTGAATACCATCTGGATTTTGGCCGGATTCTGTCTGATCCTGCTTCTCACATTGATGGTCTCTCATCTATGGACGGTAAAAAATAATGCAGTACGTGCTGCTCTCACACAACATAGTAAGCAAATGTAAACTTTATTCCTTAAGGGAGGTGATGCCCGCATCATCCGGAATTGTTGAGCTTCGTTCGAGTTAGTACACCATAATATTGGAGGAAATCGTATGCAAACTTTGACCAACAACCGCTTCGTAGCCGGAAAAGGGATTAAGTTGATTGACGATTCAGGTGTTGAATACCTCGATGGCGTGTCAGGTACGTTTAATCTGTCACTGGGCTATAATCACCCACATGTAGTCAGCAAAATTCAGGAACAAGTCGGCAATCTGACGCATATGTCTTCCTCCTTCACTGAACCATACGTAAATGAAGTACTTGATCACTTAATCGAATATGCTCCAAACGACATTAATGCCGGATGGATGCGGGATATTACCGGTTCAACTGCAAACGAATGTGCGACCAAAATTGCACAGAAGTATACTAAATCGACAGACATCATCAGCCTGTATCTATCCCATCATGGGCAGACCCAATTTGCCACCGGGATTTCAGGGAATGCCTTTAGACGGAAACGGTTCCCTAATTCAGCTGTACCTAACGCTGTTCATGTACCTGCCCCATACTGTTATCGCTGCCCATTCAAATCCTCAAACGGAGACTGCGGCTATCAATGCGTTGAAGCTATCTCTGATGCAATAGAATATGCAAGTTCCGGCTCAGTCGCCTGCATGATCATCGAACCCATTCTTGGGAATGGCGGCAATATTATTCCTCCTGCTGGATATTTCAAACGACTGCGTAAACTGTGTGATGAGTACAACATGCTTCTCATTGCCGACGAAGTTCAGACCGGCATTGGTCGTACGGGAACCATGTTTGCCAGCGAACTGTTTGATATCCAGCCTGACATGATTACCCTTGCAAAAGGTCTTGGCGGAATCGGCGTACCTGTGGCTGCAGTATTAATGCAATCCCGATTGGATGTGCTCGAAAAGCACGAACACTCCTTCACCTCTGGAAGCAATCTGATCTCCGTAACCGCTGCCAAATCCACCCTGGAGGTGGTATCCGAACCCGGATTTCTGGATGCCGTGAAACGCAAAGGTGAAATTCTGGGTGAATTGCTGCATGAATTGGCTGTGAAATACCCAAGTATCGGGGAAGCTCGTGGCGTCGGGTTAATGTGGGGCTTGGAGATCATAGGTGACGGTAATGAACCGGATACACTAAAAACCAATGCCATTGTTGACCGTGCTTTTACAGATGAGCATCTGATCCTGAGAAGTTCAAGATATGGCTTCGGTAACGTGGTTAAGGTCCGGCCTTCCCTTACCACAACCGAAGACGAACTGGTAGAGATTGTGGAGCGGCTTGATTCGGTGCTTGCCAGCGTTAATTAAAACATTTCAATGCAACTGTTCGAAGTGGTCGTTTCGGTTACGAATCGTTCTTATGATCGCTGTTATCCACGGATTTTCTTGATTTTCCTTTCCCAAGGGAAAATAATTATAAGGAGGTTATATCATGCTTGCATTGGTATACAAATCAGCCTGGGATGTCGCGCTTGAAGAACGTCCTGTCCCGGAAATCACAAGAGATAATCAGGTGTTGGTTCGGATTCGGGCGACAGGTGTGTGCGGTACCGATCTCGGTATTGTCAGCGGCAAATATCATGCGGTCCCTTCTGTCATTCTCGGTCATGAGTCCGCAGGGGAAGTCATTGATGTTGGCTCTGCGGTATCGACATTACAACCGGGTGACCGTGTTGTGATCGATCCTACCTACTATTGTGGACAATGTGACATGTGCAGAACAGGCAGACAAAATCATTGCACACATAAATCGGTTACGGAGACGGGTGTAAGTGCTGACGGGACATTTACAGATTATTATGTGACCGAAGATCGCTTTTTGTACAAATTAAAGGATCATGTGAGCTATGAGGAAGCGACGTTGACGGAACCGCTCAGTTGTATGCTGACGGGAATTAATCAGATCCAACTCCTGCCGAATTTCAGAACGATCATCCTCGGTGCAGGTCCGATTGGCATTCTGTACAGTTACGCGCTCGCTTCCAAAGGGGTTACTGGCTGTCTGGTCGACATCTCGGAGGAACGCTTGGCGATTGCCGACTCCATTGCACCCGATCGCTGGCAGGTTCATTCATCCTTCGAAAATGCAATAGAATCGCTGTCACCTGCAACCCATCAGGTTGATATGATTGTGGATACTACAGGTGTCGTAGGTACACAAGTACTCTCCCAGCTCGCCAGTGGCGGTTATCTGATGCTGGTAGGTCTAAGAGATGGAAATACGTCCTTTAATCCAAAAGAAGTCGTGGATCGTAGTCTGAAAATTATTGGCTCCATCGATTCTCTGGGCACATTCGCAACAGCACATTATATGATTGAGCAAGAGATCATTCCGGCTAAAAAAATCATTACCCACTCCTTCCCGTTAGAGGATTACGAAGAAGCATTCCGCACACTTGGCTGCGATATCCAGGGGCGCACACTTCAAGCCTCTTCACATGCAATCAAAGTTGTACTGCAATCCAGTGGTTCCCGTTTCTAAAGTGGAAAGCCATCCATGAATGGATTAGATTAGATATATATACTTACACAATCCTGGAGGAGGAATACAACATGGTAGCAAACCAAGAATTTGGCGGACTGGGTGCAGCCGATGATAACATCATTCAAGCAGTTATTTTTGATATGGATGGTGTACTGATTGACAGCGAACCGATATATTTCGAGATTGAGCGCAGCTCCTTTGCCCATTTTGGTGCAGTGATGACGGATGAAGAACACCACACTTATGTTGGAGTTACACTGGAGTCCATGTGGCAGCACGTTTTGGACAAACATCAACTGACGGCTACGCTGGAAGAAGTATTGGCATATCATCAGCATAATGTGATGCAAACCATGCTGGCTCATTCAAACTTGAAGGCAATGCCTTCCGTGGAACGCTGGTTAAGCTGGCTGCATGAGCAACACATTCCCATAGCCGTTGCTTCTTCCTCTCCACGTGCACTGATTGATTTGATCATGGACAAGACCGGACTTGGGCAATACTTTGAGGTACGAATGACCGGAGAGGAAGTCGAACATGGCAAGCCTGCACCAGATATTTTCCTGACCACAGCTGAAATGATTGGTGCATCCCCGTCGAATTGTCTGGTGATCGAGGACTCTCGCAATGGTGTTCAGGCGGCCAAAAGTGCAGGCATGCGCTGCATCGGCTATAACAATCCGGGTTCAGGCAATCAGGACTTGTCCAAAGCCGATCTTCAGATTTCCAGTTACGATGAGTTATGGACCTTGAAGGATAAAATGCCTTTTGAAGGCAGATCGCCAAGCCTAGCCAAGCTACGCTGAGAAGGTCGCCTGATCAGATCGTAATTTCTTAATGAGTATATAGAAAAAAACAGCCGGACCCGCTTCAATTCTTTCGAATTGGAGCGGGTCCGGCTTTGCTTGCTGCAATGGGTGTTACATTAGAACACATGTTGTAATATCAACTAAACCGAAAGATCGAGACTTCCACCCAGATTCGGATGAGGAGCCGGAAGTGACTTTAACATTTCCGTCATTTGCTGACCCTGCTGCTGTGCCATGTCTTTCGACATAGACATCACTTTCAAGCTTGCCGACTGCATTACTGAAGCCTGGCTCATCGCCATTGATAATGCTGCAATATCCATGCTCTGTACTCCTTTCTCTATCTTACTTATGGGCGTACTTATTATATATCGGTCAGTAAGGTTCAATTGTTGAAGAAATACACAAATCTACTTATATGTAAGCAGACTTCATCGGTTCTAGTTGATCTGTTAAACTCATGTGAGAGAGATGATCATGAATGGAAAAAAAGTTTGTTGTCCTATTCACGCTACTATGTGGTGACTGTCTTGGAACTTTCGGTATATTTATCTATTGGGTCCTGTCCGGGATTATGAAATAAACAAATGCCAAACAGGCAACTGCCCATCCGGGAGTTGCCTGATTCATTTCACTTTATACACTCATATATAAGTTTACTTACCCCTCAATCAATCCATACTTCACAAAACTATGATACAATCCATCTTCCTTAACGGTTCCCGTAATATCGTCGGCAATAGCTTTCAGACCTGGCTTTGCATTGCCCATCGCAATGCCGACATTACAAAACTCCAGCATCTCGGCATCATTCATGCCATCCCCGATGGCGAATGTATCCTCCTGGGACATGCCCAGATGCTTCAGCAGATCGAAGATTGCAATCGCTTTGTGAATGCCAGGGATCATCAGCTCACCACTTCCTTCACCAAAGATCGGCACCGTGCACTGAATGACTTCGAATTTGCCTTCGAACTCCTGCTTGATTTGTTCAAACGGGATCACCGAGCTCTCCAAGAAACATACTTTGTTCACGTCATCCTTGTACAGGTCTGCCTCTCCATACGTCAATCCGGCAATAAACGGATGCGGTTTCAACTCCTTCTTCTCTCGGGCTACCGGATCATTCTCCACATCACCATAAATGCGGCGTTCCAGGTGAGGTTGAAGATTGCTACTCGCATACAATGCCGAATTGGATTCAAGGTAGAAGTCAATGCCATGTTCATTGAAGAAATCGACCATATGTCGAACATCTTCCGCTGTGACCCTTTTGTGATATAGCACGTCCTTACCAAACTCCACATAGCCCCCACCTGCACCGATCAGACCGTCAAATCCGACATCCCAGATCGAATCATAAATCTCCGCCTTGGAGCGACCCGTACATAAATAGAGCAGATGCCCATTCTCTCTGGCCTGTTTACATGCCTTCTGTGCTGACAACGGAATATTTCCGTCATCATCTACCAAGGTACCGTCAATATCAATAAAAACAATTTTCTGCTTCATATCTTGCATTTGCCTAGCCCCCATTATGTATGTTGTCTATGTCTAACCGAGCGAGTGCCGAGAGGCATTTTCCTTATACCAAATTACCTATTCCATGCTGTTCGCTGATCGATCAACTTTTCCAAAAATCCAGCAAAAGAATCCGCGTATACTTCAGGTTCCCCATTAAAGTAATCCAAACGCATCACTTTATACTCTCCAAGGTGATCAGCCGTCTGCGTATCAAAGTAATAATATTCATCCTCGTCCGGTACAAACAGCTCCAGTTTCCCTTCCTTCTTGGCGTCTTCATCGGCAAGTCGGTATCTATATAAAATGTCAACATCTGTATACTCTCGGTGTTCTGAAGACGTAATCGTCAGAATTTCTGTTCCACTTCTACAATCCAGCTTTCTTGTACTTAATGATTCGGGAACCAGCGTATAGCCTCCGTATGCTCCAGTTTCTCAATCAGACTTGAATACATGGATGGATCTCCCCCGTTACTATCAAAATGTTATTTTCCTTCAATACATTCCAATGGTCACTTACATGCCAACTTGTCCATATGTACCGTTTGCCAATCGTCATCATCCTGCTCAGTAATAACCGTAAACCCTTGGCGTTTCCAGAAGTCTACGGCTCCTGGCAAAAAGCGATGTGTATGCAGATACAGTGTCGTATAGTGCATGTCCTTCACCACATTCTCCAGTTCTTTTACCAGCATCGAACCGATGCCGTATCTGCGATACGCAGGATCTACATAACATTTCACAATTTCGGCTGCAGACTCGGCAACATATCGACCGTCAACGGCTTCAATACGTCCATCATATGGTAATATCCCAATAGATCCGACGATGCCAGCATCCCCCATCATTGCAACGAGAAAGATCGAACCATCGGAATCCAGATAATGTTCTCTGAACTGCTCGAAGTCGAGAGGTAATCTCGTATGATCCAGCATCGGGAACACTTCTCTGCGTACACGCATGGCAAAATCAATAGCATCATCAATCTGGTGTACCTGAACTGGTGTTACTGTCAGTATATTCTGAAGTTGTGTCAATACATCCACATTCCTTATCCTCTGTAATAGGAGCTCTTACTGGCCCTTCCTTGAATCATATTCCTGCCAGAGCGGCCCTCTTCCTCTCATCTTACCGAATTTATCCCGTCCTATCAATCTATCTACACTACTAACCAAATTGAATAAGTGCCCTCGCAGTCTGATAGAGTTCGCATACGATAAGGCGTGTCACAATTCCATATTGGAGGGAGAAACACTCATGTGGTTATGGTTAGGTGTTTTTGGTTTCATTTTGCTAACAATCATCGTGTTCGTGTATCGTTATCTGGACCAACGTGCCGAGAGCAAGTTTCACCCTCATGCTCCCAAGCAGCTCTTAGTCAAATTCAAGAAAGGTACAACGGAGGATGAGATGCACACCCTTCACAAAAAAGGGAGATGTAAGGTCGCTGAGACTTATGAAGATTTAGGATGGTACCGTGTGGAATCCCGCAAAAAAATGCACCGGATCCTTAAACATTACAAAGATCATGAGCTGATTGAACATGCTGAGCCGAATTACCTTGTTGAGGCATCCTTCATCCCTAATGATCCGTTCTTTCCTTACCAGTATAACCTGTCAAAAATTAATACACCCGCCGCATGGGACATTACGCAAAGTAACAGCTCGGTCAAAATCGCCATCATCGATACCGGTGTACAGCTAAACCACCCTGAATTGGCTTCCAAGCTTCTCCCCGGTTATGATTATGTGGATTATGATAACATCCCTGAGGATGGGAACGGCCACGGCACCCATGTAGCCGGGATCGCTGCCTCCGTTACCAACAATGGTGTGGGTATCGCAGGTGTTGCACCACTCGCATCCATCGTTCCGCTCCGGGTACTGGATAACAACGGGCAGGGAACGGTAGGGAATGTCGGTAACGGGCTTGTTTACGCTGCCAATAACGGTGTACAGGTTGTTAACCTGAGCCTCGGTGGTCCGATGGGAGATGCTTTCCTTCAAGCTGCCGTACAGTATGCTTGGGATCGGGGAGCCGTGATTATTGCCGCAGCCGGTAACGACAACACTTCATTTCCGATTGTACCCGCATCGTATCCCAACGTCATTGCTGTCGCTTCAACCAACCCCTCCGATCTCAAATCCAATTTCTCCAACTATGGTTCCTGGGTGGATATGGCTGCCCCGGGTGATACCATTCTATCCACATACCTGGGTGGTTCCTATGCTTATCTTAGCGGAACCTCCATGGCTGCTCCTCATGTGGCTGGAGTGGCTGCACTTCTTGCTGCACGTGGGAAAACCAATGCCCAGATTCGGGATGCGCTTTGTTTTGCTTCTGATCCGGTATCCGGCTCCGGGATCTATTGGACGTATGGTCGACTGAATGCCTATCAGAGCTTGCAGGTCCCATAATACACCTACTATCGATCATAATTGTTCAATGTCATATCCTTACTATGTTAAGAATAAAAAACGAAGGGGCATCTGTATGTGAGATGCTCCTTCGTTCGTTAAAACGTATTCCTTGTTAAACTTTTGCCGCCCAAAGCTCTATTTCAATTTTAATCTCTGGTAGACCTAACTCCGTAATATATCCAATCGTCATTGCAGGATACTCCGTACCGAATAGTTGTCCCCACTCGGCATATAAGAAATCCCAATCGATTTTCTCGGTTGCCCAGACGTTCACTTTGATAATATGTTCAGCATCTAAATGCTCCGATTCGAGCACTGTTTTAATATTATTAAATGTATTGGTAACTTGCTCATTCAGACTTTCTGGAAAGAGTCCACTGCGATCTGCTCCAATTTGACCCGAAGTCACAAATAACTCTGCATTCCTCGGGATTCTTGTAATATGCGTGTACTGACCTACAGGAGCCGGCATATTTGTTGGATTTTTTCTAGTAATTTTGTCCATATTCATTTGTAATACCTCGTCATTTCCTAAGATTTTTCTGCGTTATTTCCTAGTTTTCTTCCGATTTTGGGCAGACTTCACCCTTGGAATAGATTCTAGAAAAAGACAGCAGTGGAGTATCCATATCCCGAAGATATAAACGCAAGTGATTTTTTCTTCATGAGTGGATGCTCCTCCCTTCTTAAGTGACAAGATTATCTTGATTTTTATTATATCCAAAACCCACATTATGGGTCAACTTCATCCCCTCATAAACAAAGAGCAATCTCGTAATAACGAGACTGCCCTTTATCTATTCTACAACGCAGAACACCTTGTATCAGAAATACTGTGCACCATTATTCGCGATAACATCTTTGTACCAGTGAAAACTTTTCTTTTTCACTCTGCGAAGTGTGCCCGTACCATCATTATTTCTGTCTACATAGATGTAGCCATAACGTTTCTTCATCTCTCCGGTACCCGCACTGACCAGGTCAATCGGTCCCCAGCTTGTATAACCTATGAGCTCTACACCGTCTTGAATCGCTTCAGCCATCTCGGCAAAATGACTATTCAAATATTCGATGCGATAGTCATCTTCAACGGCGTCATTGTCTAACAACACATCGGTTGCCCCAAGTCCATTTTCTACGATAAACAAAGGTTTGCCATAGCGGTCATACAGCTGATTACACGTAATTCGAAGCCCCTTTGGATCAATCGTCCATCCCCACTCGGATGCTTTCAGATACGGGTTCTTCACTGAGCCAAATACATTACCTTCAGTCGAATCTTTCAAAATTTCAGGGTCCGTACTTGTACAACGGCTTGCATAATAGCTAAAACCGATATAATCGACCGTATTCTGCATCAAAGTCTCTGCATCTTCCGGTTGCATCTCAATCCGAATGTCATTTTCCCTGAAAAATCTCTTCGTATAACCTGGATAAGCTCCCTTCGACTGCACGTCGATGAAGAAGAACGACTCACGATCTTTCTCCATAGCCTTCCATACGTCATCCGGGTTAGAGCTATATGGATAGACCATTCCTGCGGCTAGCATACAGCCGATCTGTGCATCCGGAATAATCTCATGACAAGCCTTAACTGCAAGTGCACTGGCTACCAATTCATGATGCGCTGCCTGATACAGGACCCGATCTTTGTCTTCACCCTCCTGTAGAACAATACCCGCCCCAATGTAAGGGAGATGTAACAGCATATTGATCTCATTAAACGTCATCCAGTACTTCACTTTATCCTTGTAACGATTGAATAACGTCGTCGCATATTTCTCAAAGAAACCAATCATCTTGCGATTCTTCCAACCGCCGTAGTTCTCAACAAGATGCACAGGTACATCGAAATGGCAGATCGTTACCACAGGTTCAATGTTGTATTTTAATAACTCATCAAAGACATCGTCATAAAATTGCAAGCCTGCTTCGTTTGGCTCCGTTTCATCACCATTAGGGAAAATCCGTGCCCAGGCGATGGAAAGCCTGAGACACTTAAATCCCATTTCTGCAAATAAAGCAATATCTTCCTTATATCGATGATAGAAGTCAATGGCTTCATGTGAAGGATAGAATTCCCCTGCTTTTGGCTCATACGAATCCAGATTACCCAGAGCAATATTCCATCGATTGGCACCAATCGGAATCAGATCTACAGTAGTTAACCCTTTGCCACCTTCCAGATAGGCACCTTCCAACTGATTCGCTGCGGTTGCTCCTCCCCAGAGAAAATTCTCCGGGAAGGCTGTAAATTTTTCATTCATTGAGGCGTTCCTCCTAAACCATCTGTAATTTCAATTAGCTTAATACCGTGATCAATTTATCTTTCTCATGAACAGATGCCTCTTTCGTTCCCACAATGTCCAGATAATTTGAAGTGTTCGTAACAATGATCGGTGTTACCGTCTCATATCCTGCGTCCTTAATCGCTTGCAGATCAAACTCAACAATCAGGTCACCTGCGTTAACACGGTCTCCATCTTTCACATGGGTTGTAAAATGTTCGCCTTTCAGCTTGACTGTATCCTGTCCGATATGGATCAGCATCTCTACACCATCATCGCTTACAAGACCAATAGCATGTTTGGTACGATATACGGTTTGAACGACACCTGTGATCGGAGATACCACTCTGCCACTGGTTGGACGAATTGCAATCCCTTTACCCATGTGCTCTCCTGCAAACGTTATGTCATTAATTTCGTTCAGTGCAACAACTTCACCAGCCATTGGACTTACAATTTCATATCTGCTGTTCGGATTTGGATCAAGTACAGGTGCTGGAGTAGCCACTTTTTCCACTGGATCTTTGAATCCAACCACATACGTCAATACGAAACCAAGAACGAATGCAATCAATGAAGCAACTATAGCCATGTAGAACGCGAAGTCTAATCCTGTTTCTTTATTAATAAAAGTGGGATAACCGAATACGCCAAGTCCGCCAATCATGTATATCTTCGAACCTGCATAACCGAGAATACCGCCTCCGATCCCCCCAGCAATACAACTCATAATAAACGGTTTTTTCAATGGAAGCGTAACACCATAAATCGCAGGCTCTGTTACTCCAAATATACCGGAGATAAATGCTGGTACACTGAGTGTTTTTATTTTCGTATTTTTTGTTTTGAATAACACGGCAAGTACAGCACCGATTTGAGCAAAAGAAGCAGCAAATGACATTGCGATAACCGGATCAGCGCCTGACGTACTAAGATTCAATAATGCAACCGGAACCAGTCCCCAGTGAAGTCCGAATAATACAAACACTTGCCATAGTCCACCGATAATCAATCCTGTAGCAATAGGACTTAATTCATAAATATTAGTAGCTCCCGCGCCAATCAGTTGTCCTGCCCATGTGGAGATTGGACCAATGACCAAAAAAGTCGCTGGAACAATTACAAGCAAGGTGAAAAAGGGAACAAGGAATGTGCTTACCACTTTCGGAATAACGTTCTTGAAGAATCTTTCTAATTTTACAGCTACAAATGTCGCTATAATGATTGGGATAACCGATGAAGCGTAGTCCATCAAGATAACCGGCATACCCAAGAACGTAATGTGGATAGGTGATTCAAACAATGTACCTGTAAACAAGGTGTACAGTGGATCTCCTGCCTTAAGACCGCCCAATGTCGGATAAACAAGAGATGCACCTATCGCCATACCCAGGAATGGTGAACCGCCAAACTTCTTGATTGCAGTGTAACCCAGGAAGATTGGGAAGAAGTAGAACAGACAGTCCCCCGTTGCTTTCAATAATTGATACGTTCCGGAATCCTGAGTTAACCATCCAAAGGCTACAAACATCTCATTAAAACCTTTGATCATCCCTGTTGCAGCCAGCAAACCGAGTAATGGTGTGAACACACCGGAGATCATGTCGATGAATCGACTGAACAATCCAACTTTCTTGCCTGAGTTGTCTGCTTCCTCCTCAAACTGACCTTCGGTTGGGAAATTGCCCGCTTTTACAACTGCTTTATATACATCCGGCACTTCGTTGCCGATAACGACTTGATACTGTCCACCACTTTGCATGACGGTAATAACACCTGGCAGATTTTTAAGCTCTTCTGTTTTGGCTACGCTTTCATCTTTCAGTTTAAACCGCAGTCTTGTTACGCAATGGAACACACTGTTTACATTCTCGCGACCACCTACACGTGACAGAATGTCCTTAGCTAATTGATCGTAGTTGCTCATTGTAATTCTCCCTCTCTAAGTAGACTCCCCAAGCCTTTTGAAACAAATAAAACCTGAACCACTGAACATACACAACATACCGGATCGTCCGGAAATCAGTCGTGTTATTCAGCAATTCAGGTTTTGCCCTTAACGGTTGCAACCCTGTAAGGCTGTACACATTGGTATTTAATTATTTGGATTACGAAAGTAAGTTGCATTCCACATCCTCTAACTGAGGATGGTCGGAATTGCCTGATTGAACAGTTACAACCCGATTGATGTATGCGCTTACTTCTTGAACTCATCATAGTACATCTGAACTACATTTGCAACACTTATTTTATTAAATTTACAAATACATTGGAGTGAGCGAAAATGAAGGTCGGATATACACGAGCTCAAAGCATATTGGAGAGAATAAAAAAACCTGAACATCTGAATGTATGGAACATCCGGTTAACGGTATATTCTGTCATTCAATCGTTCAGGTTTTGCCCTGTGGTTGCAACCCTGCAAGCTGATCTATGGGATTATTCAGAAGTTGCGTTCACAACTCTCTCAATATGAATCGTTAAGTACATCAATTCTTCGTCAGTGAGTTGATACGTGTAGTTGCTTTCAATGAATTTCTTGATTTTCTCCGAGCATTTGTGTGCTGATGGATACTTTTTCTGAATCATCAGGAACAATTCATCATCGTTGTTGCTCTTGTAATGTTTTCCCTTCACCAAACGTTGCGCGAAAAACTTCAAATGCGTGACAAAGCGATAAAATGTCAGTGAGTTCTCATCAAAATCAATCTTGAAATGATACTTGATGATCGTCAGGATTTCCTGCATGACCTGCGTCATACTCTTGATGTTGGGCATTTCCTCGTTCAAAGCTGCATTGACAAAGTGAAGTGCCATAAAACCGGCTTCGTCCTCGGGCAAGATCACACCAAACTGATCACAGATCATATTGAGTGCTTCCATTCCGACTTCATATTCCTCTTTGTATAACTGTTTTGTCTCCCAAATTAACCCGTTGCGTATGGGCAGATTCTTGTGATACCGCTCAATGGCAAAGTGAATATGATCTGTGAGATGCAAGTAAATGCTCTCATTTAATTTCTTGCCAAGTTTTAATTTGGCGTACGCGATGATTTCCTCGGATACTTTCATGTATTCCAGCGGAATACTTGAGATTAATGCCTTGAAGTTTTCCTGAATATCTTCATTCTGTAAAGTAAATATCTTATCGATATGCTGCTCGGAAACCATATCACCCGCCCGTTTTTGGTAAGCAATTCCCCGGCCAATAATAATAACTTCCCGTTGTTCGTCATTCATTGCAACTACAGCATTATTGTTCAGCACCTTCTCGATTTTCACTTTATCACTCCAATATACAGAAAAAGACAAACCAGTCCCTTTTCTCAAGGTAAACGGCTTTGCCTGATTCAACAGTTACAACCCGATATGTTGTATGCGCTTCCCTCATACTATTACAAAATTCTACACAGTGCAACAAAAAGTTAATATCACACTAGCATGACTCTCGATCTAGGTAAATATACTCATAGGAGTGAACAAAACAAGAATTATTTTACATGTATTCAAGGTTTATTTTTATTACTCTCTTTTTCCAGTTCCGCTTCAATTCTTCGATTAATCATGTCCATTTGTTCTGAATCCAAACGATCGACTTGCGTGTACTCTTTATCCATCTCGTACTCTTGCGCCTCGCTTTTGTTCATTAGCCCCATATGATTCTTGATGTCCCGGATATCTTCACGCATACGCATCGTCTGGCGATAATGGTCTACAACAAGCGCAAAAATAATGCCCCCGGCCACCATTGGACCAAATGGGAACAAATAACATAATACAAGCCCTATGAGCAAAAAAATAACAAAATACATATGTAATGCCCCTCTCATATAAAAAGTCTACTCTGCTAAACTCGATTTTTCTCAGATGCGTGACTCTAATCTAGCCTTATAAAATCGGAGTTTTCACTTGGATATTAGCTTTATCATTTCATCCAAAACAAGCTTTTCTTCATTCAAGCCATCTGATATCTGATTTCTGATCCTAGATAAAGAATTCTGGTCTTTTGTTTTGTTATATTTTAAAGTCATGTTTTGAATAATTTCGAATCTTCTCACTATGTTTTTATAACTTTCGGAAACATGTTCATACTTTAGTCTATTTTCATGAATTAAGTAATTAATTCGGCTCAACATTAGTTTCTTGTGTTCCAAAAATAAATGAAAAGCTCTTTTGTCTAATCGTTTGGTTTCGTCCTCTATCATTTTATCTACTGAAAATAATATTGCATTTTGACCAAATAGCGTTTTTTCTTTGAATGAAACATCCAGTGTAATAACTGAATTGAGATAATTTTCAATCGACATTATAATTTGGGGAAGATTTAAAGTATATTCCTCCTCCTCTTTCTTACTTAGTAAGTGAATGTTCAGAAAAAAATGATTGTTTCCTTTCATCGCGTTATATCCTTGTGCAACTTCTTCAAATGTACACTCCGTCTGTACATATTTCCCATCCGATAAATTGTCAGCGATCAAGAACTTCTTACTCTCCCAGTCGAACCCATAAATAAAAATCTCATGTAAATGAGACCATTTTAGATAGGCTGTAGAAGCAGATATGAAGTATCGATCAACATACAAGTAAACATAATGACCTAATTTTAATGAATCCACTATGAAATCTACTATCGAATCCCACTTACTCTCTATAACGAAACGAGGAACTACATGATGATTTAACCAAGGACAATTATCCATTAATAAATGATGGTTATCAAAAAAAAATGTATCCCAATCATACACATAGCGAATTTGAATGAAATTATTGTAAAACCAGGGTAAGCACTTTTTATTGTTAGATAAAATGGATGAAATACTACCATATACATTAAATGTGTTGATAATAGTATCTTGAATGGGTAATTCCATTTTCACCATAATAACGTCTCTCCCTAGACTTTGTTGTTAAACTTTCAGCATTATTTTAAGCCGAGATTATCTATTCCTAAAATAAATACCGGATTTCTTTCAGTCTGAAAGTCAGAAATTCCATTTTCAATGAGAGATCCTATTCTACTCCATGTTTAACAAAAGGGGAAATAGGCACTTTGTACGAACAAGTTTATTCATCCTCCATTTAATAATCCTTTAATTTCAAAATAATGTACATATGCAATAATTTAAAGGCTGAACTCATTTGTTTATGTTAGAACGTAGAAATCTAATGGAAAAGTGCTATTTTAACAAGCATGAATCACCTGTGATTATTTTAAATATTTGAATTTTTAACAAAAATATACTAAAATACAAATAAACAAGTATTACTCTCCCATAATCAAGATAGATGAGTAAAAAATTTATTAGTGAAGGGAGCACCACTGATGAAAACATTGCCTCTTTGTGATCCTCTCATTTCAAACTATCCTCAACATGCCTTTTATCTTTCCATTATTTCTGACCATAAGGAGTGCCAGCCTTGGATTTACTCCAATTATACGAATCTGTTTCTATCCGATTGGAAAAATGATGAGATTTTCCTGGACTTCTACGTACAGACACCGGAACATCACTTTAATCCCTGGTTCAAAGACTCACAGCGACTGCACCGTGATCTTATCCTGGGGTCAATTCCCGATTTTATCTCATTTATTAAGGATCAGATCGACTCCGGGCACTACATATGGACCCATGTGGATGAATATTATATTCCTGATACGCCTTCGTATCGCAAGTATCGGTTCGTACATGCCGTTATGATCTATGGATATGATGACACCACACGGGAGTTTCAGCTTGCTGGATTCTTCAAGCATCGGATTTATTCTCGTACAACCGTCTCTTATGATGATCTGAAGACGGCGTTCGAGCATTGTGATATCTATGATGATTATCTTAACTTCACACATCTGTTAAAGATTAACCCGGAGTACCACAACGGCAAAATTTATGAATTTTCCCTCTCCTACTTTGCCGAATGTATGGAAAACTATTATACCTCTCGTAATGAAACGGAAAGCTTCAAGAGCTTTTATACGCCAACGCTTTATGTGGATCGCACCTTCGGTCTGGATATCTATAATAAACTTATCATGTTTTTTGAGATGATGCTTTCCAAGCAGCGAACCATTGATACACGGTTGTTGTATACCCTTAAAGAACACAAAAAATTTATGAACCTCAAAATTAAATATATAGAACAGGAAGGCCACTATGTTTTTCCCGCAAAGTTCAAAGATAACTATATTCAAGTTGAACAAGAAACAACGATTATTCTCAACCAGTTTTTGAAATACGGCATGACCCAACGTGAGGATAATATCATCAGCTTGATGGCCAGATTAGGTGCTCTGTATCACTTGGAGAAAGAAACACTTGAGCTGTTATTAAATGATTTCAACAGACAGGGTGTTCGTAGCAGCAAACCGATATTAAGCCAAAGCTGACGGTCCGCTTTGGCTCAAACGCTGGAGAAGGTCCGATTGCTGTCCTTCTCCATTTAAGTCCTGAAGACTGACCATTTCCCGGTATAACCCCTCTCGATTCAACAGTTGATCATGCGTTCCTGATTCAACCATCTCGCCTTTGTGCATGACAAAAATCAAATCAGCATTTTGAATCGTTGATAGACGATGAGCAATAACGATGGTTGTTTTTCCTTCACGGTAACGGTCAACGGCTTGCTGCAGACGCCTTTCTGTCGTCACGTCCAGCGCAGAAGTCGCTTCATCCAATATCAGAATGTCTCTGTTCTGAATCAAGGCTCTGGCGATGGCGAGACGCTGACGCTGGCCTCCAGACAAGGTGATTCCCCGATCACCAATAAAAGTATCGTATCCCTCCGGCAGACTCAGGATATATTCATCGATTTGTGCGGCCTCGCAAGCTGATCTCATCAAGTTCGCAGACTGCTCCTCTTCTGTTCCCATTAACAGATTGTTTTGAATGGTATCCGGAAAAAAATAAGGTTCCTGAAATACAATGCCTATACGCTCGGTCCAGTCTGAACGGTACAATTGGTTGAGCGGCTTACCATTCACCAGTATACGACCTGCATCCGGATCGAAATAACGGATGAGGAGCTGGGCAATGGTTGATTTTCCGGAACCGCTGGTACCAACAATGGCGATTTTAAGTCCCATAGGAATGTCGAAGGTCAGATTATTCAATATAACATTTCGCCCTGGCTCATAGCTAAAGTCAACATGGTTAAAAGATAAACTTTGCAACGGCAAAGGTACAGGGGTGTTGCCTTCATCCATTTGCTCCCCTTCCATCACGTTGAGCAGTCTTTCCACGCTGGCGCCGCCTGCGGACCAGTCCATGAATGAATTGAACAGATCCTGTAAGTATTGGATAAACTGGAATCCTAGCTGGAACAGGACAACGAACATGCCGATAGATAATTCCCCTTGTAGGACCAGCCAACCTCCATATCCAAGAATGAGCACTCTTACCCCCCAGTTCAGAGGTTCGCTAGTGATCATTTTGAGATTCATTTGTTTACCTTCATGCATCACTTTCTCATAATACGTGTTGTACAGCTTGTCATATCTCTCTTTTTCCCAGTCCAGTCTGTGATAAGCCAGCACTTCTCGGGTGGACGAGATCCCTTGCTCAATATGAACGAGCACACCGGATTTTGCCTTCTGAACATGACCGGCTGCCTTCTTTAGTTTAACTGCGAAAACTCTGCCAAGACTCACGTATGCCACACCCAGTATAAAACAGGCAATCAGCATGACTGGACTGACCATCCCAATCATGACGGCTACAAACAGAACAACAAATAGCTGCTGAATACCGCGAGGAATCTGATTTCCGATCATATCGGCAACCTTGTCCAAATCCTGGGTAATGTAATGCACATATGTGGCTATGCGTTCTTTTTGCAATTGACGTATTGGGATTCTGTATACATAGGACATAAAGTCTTCAGCCATCTGAGACTGGATAACAGACTGATTTCGATGCATCATGTGCGGAGCATAGGTAAAAAGCACAGCATATAAAAGGAAAGCCAGCACAAAAAGACAGACAATCTCTGGCACAAGCTCATATTGGCCTTGTAATAAAATATCGTCAATGAGGCGCTGCTGGAGACCAATAATACTCAGGAAAGACAAAGATTCCAGGGACATCAGAATGACGGAGATGAGCAGTAATGATGGACGTGACAGGATATATTTTTTCAGAAAATGAATATGCTTTTTCAGCGACAAGCTCACCCCTCCTCTCCCGAATTCAGCTGATAGTAAACGCCCTGTCTTCTCATCAATTCCTCATGGCTTCCCATTTCCCGGATTTGCCCATGTTCAAGCACAACAATTACATCGTAATCCTTGATGGTAGATAACCGATGAGCAACCGCAATGGTTGTCCTTCCTAACAGGAGACGTTCCAGTGCTTGCTGTACTTCTTGTTCACTCGCTGTATCCAGCGCGGACGTTGCCTCATCAAGCAATAAAATGGAAGGTTTCTTGATAAACATACGTGCAATGGATATACGCTGCTTCTGACCTCCGGACAAGTTAACGCCTCTTTCCCCGAGCAGCGTGTCATATCCATCCGGCTGAGCCGAGATGAAATCATGTGCATATGCGGCCTTGGCCGCCTGGATCATGTCTTCTTCTGTCGCGTCCGGATGACCAAAAAGAATGTTATTGCGAATGGTATCGCCAAAAAGATACGTTTCCTGGGACACATATCCTATACTTTCTCGCAATTGTGCAAATGAAAGTTTTTGTATGGGTACACTGTCCAAAAGTATTTCGCCCTGCTGCGGATCGTAAAAACGAACCAGAAGCTGAAGCAGGGTAGATTTTCCGTGCCCACTTGGACCTACGATGGCCACTCGTTGACCCGCCTTAATCATCAAATTAAAATCCGAGAGCACTTCCGGACCATTGTTGTACCGATATGTGACATGGTCGAACCGAATCTCTCCGCTGATTTCCTTTAACGAGATAGGTGTGGCCACTTCGTCAACCTCGGGTTCTGTTTGCATGAAGCGATGGATTCTGGAAGCTTGATGCATCAGAACTTTTTGTTCCGTAATAACCGTAATGACCAGGGTTACCGTTTGCATAACCTGAAAATAGTAAAGCAAATACGCCGACATCTCTCCTACGCTCAACGCCTGTTCCTTGACCAAGTGAATCCCGTACAGGATGACTGCCACTCCACCAACGTAATAGGATAATCGGCGTATCGTGCCCCTCCAGAAAGCCATCCATAACATGCGAACCCGTCCATCCAGAAAAGGCTGCAAGTGTCCCTTGAACCGTTTCCAATCCCAGTCCTCGGCTCCGTGGGCACGCATTTCGGTCAGCGCTGACACACTCTCGTATACCTTTTGATTATAGGCTATGCGCTGTTCCGTATTCTGTTTGGCCAAGATGGTAGCCTTTCTTTCGATGGATGGTCCAACCAGGTAATAGAGAAGCAGGCACGGCACCATGATCAGTGTTAATGGAATGCTAATGGCACACATCACTGTGATGGATACAATAGAGACTACAATGTTTTGGATCGTATGCGGAAGAAGAAACCGATAGAAGTCCTGCAGGATACTCACTTCTGTATTCATGAACGACAAGCTTTCGCCAACAGGACGTTGTTGGAAATAAGAATACCCCAGCTTCCTCATATGACTAAAAATATCGTATTGCAAATCTCTTGCCGCTTTCTCCTGAATGGACCTCTGCAACAGATTTTGCCATGCCATCAGACCAAACATCAGAAACATGCCGGCAACCAACAGAATAATGAGCCACCGGAATCGGATCACATCAGCGGATGGAACGATGATATCGATGAAATACTGAACGCCCTTGGGAATGGAAACCTGAATGCATGTGACTCCAATACCACAACACACCAGCAGCCAAAACATGCCATAGTATTTTTGCACATATGACAGGACCCATCGATAAGTTTGAAATAGTGAGTCTTGCTGAGGTACCGATTGCTTAGCGTGTATTGCTGTTGAGACATTATCCTTCATATGTCACCCTCATACTTTGCGCCCCTATCAAGGCAGCAACCTGTGATCTATTAAATTCAGCTTTCCATTCGCCAGCAACAGCCGATCATTGTGATACATCAGACTTGCAGAACGCAAATCCCGAAAAGCCCTTTCCAGGGGCAGCCAATCATTGGCGGTATAACCGTAGGATAGTCCTGCAATGTCCATCATTTGATCCGTTGCCTGAAAAAGAGTCTCTGATGCCAAAATTTTAAGATTATTGATGTGAATATTAAACCGCGGCGCTTCAAGCAGCTTCATATTCCCCTGATTGGAATGCTCTTCGTACTGTCTGATCATATCGTTCAGATATATGTTGACCGTGTCCAACTGCAGTCGAACCCTGGCAAGCCTTGCATAGAGCAAATCAGAATGCAAATTGAAGCGGGAACGATTTTGCGGATTACGAATGAGTTGTATTAACCCTTCGTATACTCCCTTAGCGGCTCCAAGCCAACAGGCAGACCATAAAATATGTCCCATGGGAATCATCGTCTGTACAGCCAACTGTTTGAAGCCTGTCGCTGCATCAATCATCTGCTCTTCTCCAATTGAGCCACGAATGTGCATGCTTACACTGCCGGTCCCTCTCATCCCCATGGCCTGCCAATCGGAGACACTCTCCAGCTCCAGTTGATGGCGTTCGGCAAAAACCAGTTGGACATCACTGTCGGGACTTTGATCAGAAGGTTTCATTGTGATAAGAAACCAGTCGGCATGCTCACCGCCGGTTACAACTGGAGCTTCTCGGTCAATATAGAGTGAGCTTCCATTGGTAACCATCGGACTTTGGGACGAGAGCAAGTGCCCCCCTTTTCCCTTTTCAGTTGTGACTGAGGCGATTAAGGGCTGTTCCTCCCGTAGCCTGGACAGAAGATGATCTGAAACATCATTCTGGTCTTGACGGATCAATACCTCCACCTGCTGGATGTGCATGGCCCATATCATTCCCGTGGATAAACACCCGCTTGCCAAAAGTTCTGCCATAGAGGACAAGGAACGGAGCGAAGGCCGTTCCCCGCCTGACAGGCTAGGAATTGATGCTGACATCAGACTTGCAGACTTCAAGTCAGCTATATTTTCTTTTGGAAAGGACCCATCTCGGTCATGTTCACCGGCTCTTTCAGCAAAGCGTTTTGCCGCCATTCTTACCTCTGACAATGTGTCGGTGTCGGTGACTTCGGACACTTCATACGAATAATCCATATCAAAATCCCTTTCACTTAAATGGATTTGGTCAGAAATGCTTCATCTTTTCCCTGGAACGATCGGATTGCTCTTCTGGAGTTTGGACGGTCGATTCGTGTCGAATAATCGTTCCTCCAAGGAATTCTGCCAACGGATAGCAATATCTTCACTGTTGTACGGATACACCTGATGGAGGAATTCCCGATCTTTAATATTCAGCTTGTCCAAGAATCCATCCGGTCCGGCCTCGCCATACAGGGTCTGCGTATAATGCAGGGCATAGAATACTTCCTTTTGAAAATTCAAATCCTGAGCCCGCTGCAGAACCTTATCCCAATCCACATTCACTTGAGGGCTATTCAGGAAACGGTGAATGTCCATGAATTTGTAGAGCAGGATATCCTTGTACGCCATAACATCCAGTTCACTTGTTGCTTCGCGGGTAAGATGGATAAGCATGAATAACAGCAGATCTTCCCATTCCAAGGTGCGAACAGGATGCCCTGCGACATCAATAAGCTGGCTTCTCTCCAACATCTGCTGCACTGCCGTATCTGTTCGACGGCTGGTCATGAGATCAAGCGAAAATTGCAAATCAAGCGCATGATATTCGAGAAACGGACTATTTTCTATATATTTGATCAAAGGAATGACTTCATGGGACACCATCGATCGGATCATGATTTCTCTGCGAGGCAACGGGGTAACCGAATTCGTTTTATAGTTAATCATCCCCTGGACATATCCCATTTCCTTCATAATCGCTATCGCTTCATCAATCTGACTTGAATGTATGAGCATATCATTATCTTTGAAATCCCGGCTTCCCAGATCCCCATAGGCTACTTGGGAAAGTACGATACCTTTCAGCAAACTGTATTGAATGCTCCGCTTGTCCAGCTCATGGCAAATATCAAGGGTAAATCTGCACTGTTGTTCGCCTCGCATTTTTTGCATATGATACATTTGCTTGACCGAACTAACGAATTTGCCGTAGACCGCCTTCTCCGTGCCTTCCTCCAAAAAGTAACGCTCGATATTTTGCCATGCGGTTCCCATCACACCATGGGTGTGCAGCATGCCGAATACTCGGCTCCAGTCCATGTGAGCAGTCATTAACTGACGAAAATCTTCAACCTCCACATTGCGAAGAGCAGGCTTTGAACACAATAAAACCAATCTTTCTTCATCGGTTAGGGTAGAATCTGATGACATGGCAAACAGCTCCTTTCGCCTTGCAAGAGAATTATTTCTGCCCGACAATAAAAATATTGTTTCCACGCGATACAAGTTCTTCTACGTCAAGATACTGGGATTCAATCTCCAAAATGCTCTCGAACACAACCGGATCGGACAAAATCTCGCTCAAAGTTTGGGTGTTACCCTCAATCTGCGTCTCCAGAAATCCAGGATAAATGAAGGCAGGAAAACCTTTGAGATTTAATACCTTCAACCCGCATTCAAGGTAATATTCTTGAAGCTGTTTGGGAGTAAACATATAAATATCGGGCATTTCGAGCGTGAAGCGCCCCTTGCCGCCCGTTAACTTCCTTGCCTCTTCAATTCTGCCCAGGGAAATATTAAAGTACAGGGCATGGTACAGATTAGGTGTAAACGATACCAAGTATCCCTTGGGCTTAAGCAACTTTACGACTTCATGCAGCATTTTAAGCGGCTCTTCCACAAATCCCAATACGTTATGAAAGTTAAAGCAGACATCCACGGATGCAGGCTGTACGCCTTCAATAGCATGAAGGTCACCTTGCCTGATCGTCCATCTGTCCTGAAGATCATTCGCTTCGCGTTTGGCCATCGCTTGTCTCAGCATGTCTTCCGACAGATCATACGTATATCCGGTGCTCTCCGGATATTCTTGAAGGACTTTAAGCGACCAGCGGCCAGTCCCTCCACCCGCATCAAAAAACGTGAACCCGGCAGGTAATCGGTCCAGGACCTCTTTTTTGAAAACTTTCCATAACAGCTGGTCGGAGAGCTGCCAATATGCCTGTTCCTCTACCAAGTCGTATTTGTCCGCTTTATTTTTGAAATACGCAATGGTGTCGTGTGTTGTTTTGCTCATCTTAAATCCCCCTTCTCCAATTGTTGAACTGGTTTATCATTTTCCGATTGCAGATACAACTGGATACCCACGGAATCAATCCAGCTGAAGGCTTCCAAATTCTGTTCTGCCATTTGCTTTAATTCTTTGACAGCTACCCAACGTCCGTCACGAGCCTGATCGCCGGACTGCAAGGCTATGCCTTCAGCTTCGCAGCGAAAATATACGCCCATCGAATCGATGGGTCCTTCCAGTGTCTGGTAGACAGCAAAAGGTTGAATACCCTCCAGTAAACCTGTGTTTGTTCTTACCTGCAGATACGTATCCTTACCTGCAATGCGAGTCAATTCAAGACCTGTTTCTTCTCTGACCTCCCGTTTCAGTCCATCGATCATGGACTCGTACTCTTCGAGTTGCCCTCCGGGCAGTTCCCACGCTTTAGGTTGATTGGGCTTGTCCCGAATCTGTAAATACAGTTGAAGCTCACCGTTCACCACTCTTTCGATCATAGCGCGTACGTTAACGTACATGTTGCCCCTCCCCGGACAGGAATTCGCCCATCACGTCATCCAGCTTCAACTGAAGATTGAATTGGAGATGATAAGCCTTGTACTGCCTCGTAATTTTACGTGTGTACCCCAGCAATCGTTTGGCGATGTCGCCGCCCAGTCCACCGCTGGAGAATGAAAAGATATGAGTGAGATACTGTGTCTCAAAAATTCGTTCCTGCAGGGATTGTACAAACGGTTGTCTGCTGGCCGGCATGACATTATTAACAGCATCCTTACCCAGCAGAACAAACGCGCCAACCGTCCAGCATCCATGCCGTCCAATAAGACCGGATCGGGAGATATACGGAGTGGCATGTACCATCAATTCATCCTCAACAAACATCAATAACGCCGTGTCATCGGTAATGACGGAGTACCCTGCATCCATTGCTTTCTGGGCAATCGTCGATTTACCGGCTCCGCTTGCTCCCAGAAAAATAATTGCTTTTCCGTCTTCGCCTACAACGCACACCGAATGCAAGAGAAATGCGTTCATGTCCATCAATTTGGGAAAAAGAGAAATCCGTTGAGAAAATTCCCACGACCGATCTTCATATTCGTCATACCCCGTCCGCTGAACGAAATGCAATCTGCTGTTCCAACCCGAATCCCAGTCGATATTATAATTGAACTGAAGACTTGAACGGATATTCACCCGGTCTAGGGTCCAGATTACTTCGTCTAGTTCCGGGTTGTTAATCCAAGGACTTGTATCCCAAGCTTCAATCCTGCAGTGATGATCAATCTGTTCCGGCTGATCATCTATTAAAACGTGTGAGTACCATTGTCTGGTACGTTCCTCAAGCGCATGAAGACGAGATGCAAAATCCACCTGTACATGAAAGGGACCGTAACAATAAATATACAGAAGAGTTCCTCCTTCCTTAATCTCTTCGGACCTTTCCGGTAGCGGTTCTCGGAAGGGTTTGCACAATTTCCACCCTTTTAGGCACCTTGTAGGCGGATAACTTGGAACGGCACAAACGCAAAATGTCCTTAGCTTCAACAGGTGTATCCGATTTGCGAGGAATGATGTAAGCCACCAGTGCTTCGCCGAGCCAGGGGTCGGCCTCTCCTTTGACGATGGCTTGCTCCAGCGGAAAGTGTTCCATGATCAGTCGCTCGATTTCCTCCGGATGCACTTGTTTACCTCCTGTTTTGATCAACAGTTTGGTTCTTCCCAGTATCCACAGATTATTTTGTTCGTCCAAGTAACCGCGATCTCCTGTACGAAGCCATCCGTTTTGCAGAACTCTATCCGTCTCTGTTGTATTGAGATAATATCCCTTCATGATGCTGGGACTGTGAACCCATATATCACCTGGTTCATGAACACCTAAGCCATTCCCTTCTTCATCCCTGATGGAGATTTCAACCCCGCGTATGGCTTGTCCTACATTAGATGGTTCGTATACTTCCGGAATGATCCTGGTTGTAATCCGCGGACCGGCCTCCGTTTGGCCGTACGTTTGCACCATTTTCACATGAGATGGCAGTTTCTTGCGAATGGATTCCAGTATGTTAGGCGTAACTTGTCCTCCCCCAAAGCAGATATAACGCAGATCGGGAAGCGATTTATAATCGGATTTCAGCAGGCTCAACGCTTGCAGCATTGTCGGTACTGCAGTAACAACGGTAATGTCTTGCTCTTGCATCGTTCTCATAAATGAACTGGGTAGAAACAGACCTGTCATAATGACCAATTCTCCGCCCAGGTACAAGTGGCTCAAGAACTGGGAGGTATTGCAATAGCCGAAAGGCATAGGCAGCGTGATCAGCACTTTATCTTTCTCCGTCAGTGACAGAGATTCGCAATGAGCCTTCACATTGGTAATCAGGTTATGGTGAGTGTGCTGCACAATTTTGGGATTCCCTGTCGTTCCCGACGTTTGCAGCATTAAGGCAACTTCGTCTGCAAGACGAGGTTTGTAAATGGGTTTCGTGTCCACAGATGGTGCCTGCCAATCTTCCAGGCTCAGGACTGACAAGTTCTGATTACTTAGCTTGGATTTCATCTGGTGAGTAGTGATACAGAGAGCAGCGTCTACCGTACGGTACGCCAGCCTGATTTCTGCCTCGGAACTGCCGGAATAAAGCGGCATGATTACCGCTCCCAGTAAAGTAACAGCAAAGTAAGCATGGATATAGGCAGGAGAGTTGGGCAGGCAGATCACCACCACTTCGCCTTCCCTAACACGATCCTCGATCTTTAACTGCAAGGCCGCGGTTGTGGACAAAAGCTGCTTATACGTCCATTTCTCCTCGCCGAATGTTACAGCAATCCGATCCGTACTCCGCTCTGCCTGATGTAACAGTATTTCACCGATACACCGGAGCTCCATATCCTTCATCCACTCGCCTCCTTTGCGTACATCTCGTCTAACCTCTGCTGTCCATTTGAAAGATTTGCCCGCTGACATTGGCCACGTGTTCGGACAACAGATAGAGAATAAAATTCGCTGTCTCCTCCGGTGTGGAAATGCGGGACAAAAGACTCTCATCGAGAGCCTTTTGATATTTTCCGGCATGATGCCGGTTCAGATTGGTTCGCATAAATCCCGGACAGATTGCATTAACAGCAATGCCGAATGAACCCAACTCACGTGCCATTGATTTGGTCAGAGCATTAAGTCCGGCCTTGGAAGCTGCATAATTGCTTTGCTGTGAGCTTCCTACAATACCGCGGTAAGAGGACACGTGAATGATTTTCCCCCTGCCTCGTGCCTTCATCAGCTGGCTGACCTTCTGAGAGACGAGAAATGCGCCATCCAGATTTACCTGCATAACATCGCGCCATTGAGCATAACTCATCTCATCAAAAGAGGCATCGTTGATAATTCCGGCATTATATATCAGCCCATCCACCCATTCCAGTCGATCCATCAGTAGTTGTAATGATTCATCCAAAAGTTCTGTTTTCGTGACATCCAGATGACCGACATGCAGACGATTTTGTATATCCGAAGGATTTTCATGAATATGAATAGGGGTTTGGTTATAGGTGGCAGCGACAATCGCCCCTTCTTGCAGCATTTTTTCAAGAAGACACCCTCCAAGCGTTCCCGAACCCCCAACAAGAAGCAATCGAAGTCCTTGAAGAGAAATGTGCACGAATATTCATCCTTTACGCTGTCTTGGTATCAACGAAGGCCGTTAACACTTCAACATTCTCAAATAGTTGCGGTGTAAGTTCGTCATCCTCAATCGTAATTTGAAACTCATCCTCGATCTTGATGATCAACTGAAGAATCATAATGGAGTCCAATTGCAGATCAGAAACCAGATTCTCTTTTCCCGAAAAAACATAATTTTCTTCAATCCGATCCTCAAGCTCTTCTTTTACGAGCCTGCACACCGTTTCATAATGCGACATACGCTCACCCTCAGATATAGAATGATTTGGAAATACAGCTTATATCATGTATTCCCCTGGCGATAAGGAATAAAATAATCGAACTTGGGACCATCCATACTCAGTCTTTCCTGATGAACAATCGTCAAGTTAACATCGTCAGGCAGTTTGTGCAGAAGTTCTTGCTGCAATAGGAACTCGGCTGCTTCCTGAAATCCCTTGCCAGGTACAAGGTAAAATATAAATTGCTTTTCCTGCACTTGCATTACACGGAATTGTCGAACGGCATCCGGGAAATTCCGGTTGACCTTGGTTACCGCATAATGAAACAGAATCGGATTGGCGATCCAATCACCTGATCGAATATATTGGGTTGCTCGCCCACCGGTCACTTCGATGACGGGATATCGCGATCCGCAGTCACATTTCTGTTCAGACAGCCTGCCAATATCTCCCGTGTCATAACGGATCAATGGCCAGATTCGATTGGTCAAGTCGGTAATCACAACGTTTCCATAGCCATCTTTATCCGAATTCACAATTTCCACATACAATTGATCGCTAGACAAGTGCAGATTACCGCTTTTGCAGCTCATGCCAATACACCAAAATTCGCGGGAACCATAGTGGTTATAAACAATGGGACCGAAGGCCTCTTCGATCGCCTTGCGCTGATAGTCAAATAACATCTCTCCGTTAATTTCGATATATTTAAACGGAAGTTTGCTCCGATCCAGCTTTCGCTCCAGCAGATGGTTCGCGAATAGATAGAGTGCGGTAGATACGGACAGCATCCACTGTGGACGATACTTCAGCAAAGCTTCATAATAGTCGTCCAGTCGTTCCGGGGACAGATCAAGCATGGACAGATACATGACCTCATGGTAAATGGATATGGGATCGGTTGACAGATCATCTTCATTGAAGGCATAGAACATTGCATAAGGATCTTTAGGTCCAACACCTCCATTCCTGTTTCGAAGTCCCCATAAGAGGCGCGCTTTTTTCCATTTTTCTTCAACTGATTTATAACATTTGAGCGGTTGTCCCGTGGAACCACTGGTATATTCGACATAGAGTTTGGCCTCGGCGTCCGTAAGCAGCGATTCTTCTCTGCCGGTCAGTTCAGATTTCTCCAATATGGGTATCTGCTCAAAACTGGCTTGGCTCCAACCGGCATCGGTAACGCCTTGTAACCTTTGTGTGTAGAATGAAGAATTTGCTGTTGCGTGTTCGATTAAACCTAGTAGCTTGTCCTGAAAATGATCCCACTTGGTTATCATCAATGGTTTCCCACCTTATGGTTTCAAAGTCACATTGGTTCTCGGGAACTGAACGGCACTCCATATATATGGCATCTCCAGCAAACCATGGATCAATCGCTCCCATCCGACGCCAAAGCCCGATGTTTCCCTGTAGTTGTCAAGCGTTCTGGACTGGAGATAACATGCGTAATCTTCCTCAGGAAGGTTAAACACTTCCGCTTTTTCTTTCAATTGGTCAAGGGTACCCACACGCTGACCGCTACCGATCGTTTCCCGATATCCCGGCCAGATATAATCCGTGTTGTTTGCAACGCGTCTGTCCCGCCCCTTCATTTCGGCGTGGTAGAACGGTACCTCAAGCAGAGGAAACTCACTAATGGCCAAGAATCCGCCATAAATCTCGGTGAGTCGGACTTCTTCCCATGAACCGAAATGTTCAAGTGTGAATTTGTTGTAGATTTCATCTTTTGTATCTTCGTAAAGTGCAGCTAAAGCTTCTTCAAAGGTTAATTCAGTGATTTTTTGACTGCGACTGACTTCGTCAAGCTGATTCAGACGATCCTGGGAAAGGAAAACACTCAGATCCGCTTCATTATGTTTGAGCAAATCCTGAATGACTCTAAACAACAATTGACGGATTATCTCCTTGTTGGCTGCTTGATCCACCGCGCCTTCATATTCGATATGGTGAAACTCGGACAGATGGGATGCATCCACATTTTCCTTGCGGAATGAGTTATACACGGAATATACATGATCTACCTGGTGCTGGAGCACCGACAATTCCAGATAAATTTGTGAGGACTCTGATAAAAATGCCTTGTTCGGCAGGTCAAACCACTCCAAAGAAATAGGGCATACATCGGTTGTATAACTGATCGCCTCGCGACCATATACGGCACCCGGGGAAGAAATCATTCGAGTCGTCAAAGGCAGCAGTGTGAACAGGGCTTTCATTTCTCCGAAAAACAGATTGCTTGACATATTGATCTGATGATTAATTCTGGCGATAGCGCCCCAATACTTCTGTTCGCTGAAGCTCGTGACCCGATTCTCAGCTTCTGCCAGCGTGTATTGCCCTGCAAGTACATTGTCCAATGCATCATATATGTTGTTCCCGCGATATCCCAACTTCTTGTCTTTCTTCGTGTAATAAGGTCCTAACATAAGATCATCTCTCCTCATATGGATATTATTTGGGGTTAATCAATCAAACCTGGCCGGCAATATAATTTTGTCGTTTATTCCTTCTGCTTACCTTGCGGGGTGTGACCCAGTACAAGATTCAACAGGTGTTGCCAAACCTCCCATCCCTTGTGCGTTCAGTAATTTTCACTCAAATACACTTGCGAGGTCTTCATGACATTCCGAATGTTATCGATGTGCATACTCGCCGAGGAAACAGGCCAATCCCCACGAATGAGACCAAGACTTGCCAGCCTGATGCACGTTGTGCCCATTAACAGAGGTAGTACCGCGATCTCTTCGGCCAGCAGGGAATGATGTTCTTGATAGCCTTCAAAAAATTGCTGGAACGGCTGAGGTTCCAATTCATGAACGGCTTCAAAACGCGAGCTGCCGGTTCGGTAGGTGATGCCGGAAAAAGTAAGTAATCCTTCAGCCAGATCCACAAGAGAATCGGTGAAGCATGCATTGTCAAAATCAATCAGCGCCGATACCGAGCCATCGGATGAGAAAATGAAATTCATCGGATTCAAGTCTCCGTGCGCAATCGATGTCACCGCTTCTGCTCTGTCAGTGTGCTGAACAGACCACTCGTCAACCAGTTTCTTGCAAACCTGGACAAAATGCTGCACATCCTTCTGCTCCTCTTTACTCATTTCATTGCGTTTCTGCATGTACTTTTTAAGCAAAAGTACAAGTACATCCTTTGTGGAAGCATACGGAGATTGCTCAGGCAACTTCAGGCCTTGAGATGCATATACCGACGCAGCCTTTGTCCGAAATTCACCCAATACCGCCCCGGCAGCACGTATCTGTTGAGGCTGGGCATTATACATCGAACCGTTTGGTATATACGATTGAAGGTACAATGTACTTTGATTACCTGCATGTACAATCAGTTCCTTGGATCTAGTTAACTGAACGGCAGGGACCCGAACCGCTTTCAGAGCCAGTTCATGCTGGAGCTGAATTATGCTCACGGCGTGCTCAATGGATCGGATATACCAAGGGATTTCTTTCAAAAAGTAGAGGTTTCCCTCCCGATCTTCAACGAGGGCTTTTCTGGACGTCTCCGAAACCCGGTTTATCGGAACGACAGTACCATTCATATTGAGATAAGGGTACGTTGTGTATTCCATGATGCCGTACTGCTCTAACGCTTGCGATAGCACATCCTCCGGGATAAGTCCTCTGCTGAGTTCTAACGGTTTTAGCAACAGCATCCTCCCCTTTGACCAAAGTAGACCCTTAATGAACACTCCATGTGTTGAACTTTTGTGTGAGCAAAATAACCAATTGTCGTCCAAGTCCGGCCATTCGTGTACTAACAGGATGTTCTGGATTTGCAAGTACAAATGGAATGCCTTCGTTCCCCTTCGCGCTAATTTCAGGTATTATAGGAAACGTGTCGAGCACTTGCAGACCGTTCGGAACAGCCAGCATGCCATGGGTATCCCCCGAAAAAATCGCAGTGGAATGCCCGCAGCATTCGCATTGGAACTGAGACATATTTTCGACGATACCAAGCAACGGCACCTCCATCCGTCGTATCAAGTCGATTCCTTTCTGAGTATCTGCAAAGCTTACTGTCTGAGGCGTTGTAATCAGAAGACAGCGTCCTTGCAACAGACGAAGCAATTGATGGTGAATCTCGGAAGTCCCTGGAGGCATATCGACAATTAATAGATCTACATCCCAACGGGCTTTTATCAGTAACTGATCCAGCGCGCCTTCCAAATATTTGCCTGAAAGAGATCTGCTGAGGCCGTTGTTTTCAATCAGTCCAGAGGATGAGATGCAAATCCCTGCGTAGGTTCCCGGGTGGATTCCCAGTCCTTCTGCTACCATCGGCTCTTCTTCAACTCCGGACACCATGGTAGGTATACTTGGCCCTTCAAAATCTGCATCAAACAGTCCTACTCTTAACCCTGGTAATGAATATGCTAAATTTACGGCGAAAGTGGATTTTCCGACTCCGCCCTTTCCGCTATAAATGAAAAGTACGTCCATGGCATCCTCCCTCGCCCCTAATAGAAAAGCTACGCATTTTGCTGCAACGTATGGATCATGTTCACAATGTTGCTCATGGAAGCAAACGTATCATTAATCATGTACTCGTCGGGAATAGTCATTTCAAACTTCTCTTCCAGTTCCAGAAGCAAATCAATCGCTTTCATAGAATCGAGACCTGCACTTTTCAGATCGTCCGTCATCTCCAGATCACGATGAATTTTCTGCTTTACCAGCGCAGCGACTTCATGTTCAATTTGTTCGATGCTCATGAATAGTCCTCCCTTCATACATTTCATTCAGATGCGTTCTTCGTGTCAGAGCAAGCTGTGATACATGCTTCACGTTTCCCTCATCCACCACTATTTCAACGGGAATGTCCCTGCTCAGAAATCCCAATAAACTGGCCGTGATCCCATAAGCCCCAACATTCGGAACGTAGACCTGCTCTTCCAATTGTAAGGAAGGCATGATTGCTTTTTTGTTAAAAAAATCAAGGGGCGTGCACAGCGGTCCTACAACGTGGGTCGACTCCGGATAAGGGTCGCTCTTCTCTGTGACGGGCATGATGTCATACTGGACACGTGGTATGCGTCCAAGCCCCGCCATCCCGCCCAGATGGTGAATGCCGCTGTCCAGAACGATAAAATGGCTGCCCTTGCTTTCCTTGATATCCGTAACGGAGCTAACCAGAACACCACATGCGGCCGAAAGATATCGTCCGGACTCATAGGCTATAGCAGGCTCTCCCGTTCTCCATCCCGGCATATGCTCATCGAGTGCAGTCTCCAGTTGGACCTTGATTCCACTAAAATCCGGGGAGGTGCCTGACACAGCATAAGGATGTCCAAATCCACCTCCTAAATCCACGAATTGGAGTGGTATTCCGGTCTCCTTGGATATTCTCGCAATCACCTGGATGGAAGAGAGAAAAGATTCCGCAAGTCTCTCTGCATTTGCTGTATTGCTGCCATTAAAAATATGAAAACCGGCAATACGAATTTCGTCGCATTCCTGCACTTCCTTCAGCTCTCGCAACAGCTTCTGCTCATCCGTTCCAAACTGAGAGGGTGTGCCCGTCATGGCCAGTCCAGCATCAGCCAAGCCCTGATCGGGATTAATTCGCATAATGACTTGAATTGGAGGTGTACCAGAGGGCACTACCGATCTCAATCTTTCCAGCTCCTTCATTGATTCTGCCGAGAAGAATTGTACTCCCTGTGCAACAGCCACCTTCAATTCCGATTTGCTCTTCCCAGGACCAGTGTACAGTACATCCCGGGGAAGTCCTCCGGCTTCTAACACGGAATTCAGCTCACCCAGTGATGAAACTTCAGCCCTGCACCCCATATCTAACAACTGCTTAACGATTGCAGGGTGAGGATTGGCCTTCAGAGAGTAATACAACATGGAAGGCTCGGGTAATGCGTCTTTCAACCTGTTGCAGGATTGGCGAAGAATATTCAAGTCGTATATATATAACGGACTGCCGTATTTCGACCGCAATTCTCCATAGTTCAAACGCTTCACTCCTTTCCCAGGTCTGTTTTCAGCTTGTTTTTATCAATTTTACCGTTCGAGGTTAAAGGTAACTGGTCTGTGACATAGATTTGTGTTGGCATCTTATAATCTTCCAGCCGCATTCGTAATTCGTCGAGGATGCTTTCCGCAGTCCGTGTGGAACTTACTGCAAGAATAGGCACAGCAGCGTCTCCAGTCAGTACCAACGCGGCTTGTGCGACGCCATCGATGTCGACTGCTGCCAGTTCGATCTCCGTAGGACTTATACGGAAGCCGTTCTGCTTGTACATATCATCCTTACGAGCGTAGAAATACAAGAAACCTTCATCGTCCATCCAGAAGTAGTCCCCCGTATGCAAGCTCCGTTCAGGAGAATCCATATTTCGAAAAACGTGCTGTGTTCGCTGCGGATCATTCCAGTAACCCATCATGACATGTGGACCATGCACAACTAATTCGCCTACCTTATATGGTGGCAATTGCAACCCTCTCTCATCGATCACCGTGCAATTTGTACCCGGAAGAGATGTTCCGACAGAACCCGGTTTATCAGCGAGAAATTCCGGCTGGAGGATGGACACACGTTTACACTCCGTTAGTCCGTACATCAGATGTAGCCGAGCATTCGGAAAAAATGTATTGAATTCGTTTACATAAGTTTGGGGAAGTGCAGCCCCTGTATTGGTAATGAAACGAATCTCCGGTAATTGTGTCATCTGTCTGCGCATAAGTTTGATCAGTGCTTCTCCCATGCTGGGTACAATCGGTAACCCGGTAATACTCCATTCCCTAATTTTTGGGATGAGCGCCGGACCCACATCAGATCGCTGACCCAAGGCTATCGTTGCACCTTGATTAAAAGCCAGAAAAACCTGATACATCCCGTAATCAAAAGACAAAGGAAGAAAATTGCCGATTACGTCATCTGTTTCTATATTCAGGCAAGACTGAATGCTTTCCAGTACAAAAAGCATGTTGGAGTGGTGTGATACCACGGCCTTGGGCCGGCCTGTACTTCCCGATGTATACAGCAAACAGGCAACTTCATTACCAGTGCCATCTTCGTACTTCGGGTCATCTAATCTGCTTTGCTCCATTGCATGTGCGGTCACGTCACTTTCTGATATGACCTTAATCCCCATATACGAGGACATCGCCAACTTTTCAACAAAAGCATCGGTCGTTAGCAGATAGGAAGCTTGCGAATCTTTAACAATGTAGTCCAATTGATATCTCGTTGTACTCTCATGCAGTAGAATATATGTTGCTCCAAGCCTGGAGGCAGCAAAAATGGATGAGACGATAAATTTGCCATGAGGCAAAAGCAGTATGATTCGCTCGCCTGTTTTTACACCACAGGATTGCAGATAAAGGGATATACGATCCCTCTCCTGACTTAGTTGACTATAAGTAAAATGGCCTTCGTCTGTGATCAAAGCTGCTTTATGCGGATATCGTTGTTCTGACTGATCTAACAACTCACATAATCGTTTCAATTCAGACCCTCATTCCATGAATTCGCAGTGTTTATTTTTTCACGATTTCTGTGATACAATTATTCGCATAACATGTCGTTAATATGTTGTTTGGTGAATAGTAGTTAATTAAATTGCCTTGAACAATAGTCGATTTTCATATTTTTCCTGTTATTTCTATGAAGAAGATACCATACCCGACATTCTCCACTCGATCTGTTCCACTGTAGCAAAACATTCATACAACAGGTCCTCGTCACGGAAAGTAATACCAAACTCCTCTTCTAGTGCAACAATTAGTGAAATATACTTTATTGAGTCGAACCCGAGATTCTCTAATCGCTCATCCAGAGGAATGTCCAAGTGATATCCAAGTATATTGTGAACAATCTGAATGATTTTGGCTTCAATCATCGAGTTAGCTACTTGTTCCATCACTGATTTCCTCCCTGCTCTTATTGCACAGATGTTTGCGATGTTCACTTGGAGAGAGCCCGTAATATTTTTTATAGTAACCGGCGAACTGTGAACTAGAGATATAACCGACAGACTTCGTTATTTCATTGATCGTCAGATCGGTATGCTTAAGCAGTTCGCGTCCCTTTTGCACCCTAATTTTCTGAAGAGATTTAATGGGTGAACACCCGAATACTTTCTTGTATGTGTTACTTAAATAGACCGGGTTACAGCCGATTCGTGCTGCCATGTCTTCAAGCGTAAGTGGCTCAGAATATTGACTTCGTATCATGCGATGAATAATAATTAATCGGTTGTCAATTTTCCCTTTTAAATTATCAGTGCTCTGGTTCATCATCCGGTACATATTGAAAAATTTTGTGAATTCAAGGGATAGTTGTTTGCTGTACTCAGGTTTGTACGTGTTCTGTCCAAACATCTCTATTACGAATTTCACAAACAACTTAACTCCTTCGTCTTGTCTGGACAATACCATTGGAAAACCAAAGCGCATTTTAGGCAAGTTCTTCAAGGTCAGAACGCTGATTACGACAGGTACTGATAATCGGTTTAACAGGACGATATCATTGCCTACAAACAAGTCATTGGAGGAAATATAGTACAAGGTATCACGATACCTCGTTTCAAAAGACTGTTCGGTAAACGCTACCATTATTCTATTGGGCTCCGTACATACTGTTTCAGAATAGCCGGGAGCCATTATCATTTTGGGCATCATACTGTACAAATTCCATGTCATCAAAAGTCGCCCTCCCATTTGAAGAAATTGGAATGTTTTATTAAATGTTAGTTGATTTTCAGACTAAAATCAACAATATTATACATAAATGTGAAATTGATCATAATCTGCAGAAGTAAACAATACGATGTCGAGGTATGGTTCGCCACCAAAATTCGCAAAAATAAAAATACCCATACACTGCACACTTTTTTTGAACGTGTGTAGTGTATGGGTACCGGATTAGAACACTAGAAGACTTGAAAACTCTTATCTTAACTGGAATAACTTTATTTTAACTTAACGTCCAATCAGCACCCATCCCCACTTCATCCGGCGCAATCCCATCGCGCAGATCCATGAGATCAGCAGCGCCACAACATAAGATAGAATGATACCCAGGCTGAAATGCCGAGCCAGTTCATCTGTGAATTCACGTCTCCAGAAGAGCAGTACGAGTGGATGCATTAAAAATACACCAAACGCAACGGTACCTAAGGAGTCCAGAACATGCGTAGCTTTACGAACTTCAGTATGTTTTCCTGTGCCCATTCGTTCACTAAAGATCAGCAGGAGCAAGCAGGCTGACAACGTAAACAGATTTCGGAACAGGAACAGCACGGTATAGGTTAACACCGGGTATGCAGTAAAAGCGGTTTTGATATAAGCATTACCATATATAAAAATGGCACCTCCGCTCAACAACGCAGCTATAAGCACGTAACGGTACGTATACAGTTTATTCAATGCCCACTCAAAGTTCAGCCCAACCCATGCGCCAAATCCAATCACGATCAGATAACTGGGTAACAAACTTCCTGTCCGTTCGAAGTGAAACTGCAAATGCAGTGCATAGAAGATCGCTTGGCCCGCAATAAAGAATAATGGCAAATAACGATTAAACAAACGATAGCGAGTAAGGGACAAAAGCCATGGAAAAACGATATAAAATTGAAGAATAATCAAAAAAAAGTACAAGTGCGTATGAGCGGTTCCCAGCACTAATTGTTTGGCAAATTGAACACCGTGGGACAAAGGTTCTTTGCCCGCAAGCAACTGTTTAATGGCAAAATAAATAAAGGACCATACCACATAGGGCACACCTACATAGAACAAACGCTTTTTGTAAAAAGCGAGCATCCAACCCTTCTCATTCACCTTGGAGCTGTAGTTGTAAAACAAAACCAAGGATGACAGGAACAGAAACGCTGGAACAGCAAATTGCAGGAACGTGTTCCAGAAGTAATACACATCATGATCTAACGTGTGTTTGGGGTAATGCGCAACTGCTGTTGAAGTCGCATGGATGGCTACCACTGCCATGATGGCAAAAGCACGATAGAGATCCAGATACTCAATACGCCGGGGCCGATTAACCGGTTGATTCATAAAGATAACCTCACTTGTGCCTGATATGGGATGATAGTTTCCGGCCGCAATCCAGATTCTATGCTTCATTTTAATCAGCACGCGAGGGTATTACAATCATAATCTATATTATTTTCGTTATATTCCATCATTATTCTGCATTATTCGACATTTTCTATCCAGAATCGTTCAACAACGTTGCCATTGGACTCCACATAGTCTTCATCCCGAATGCCACCATTTCGAAGGATAACTCTTCTGGATGGCTCATTAATCGCATCACATACGACCAATACTTTGGTGATTCCAAGCTCACTCGTTTTCTCTAAAGACAGCCTGAGAATTTCGGAACCGTAGCCACTGTGCCGCTCCCCCGGACGAATACCATATCCAATATGCCCTCCACTGTTGAACAATTTATCGTTAAGCTCTTGCCTTATATTGACGGCACCCACGATTTGTTGACTCTCCGTGACCAGCCAGTATGTACTGTCTTTGACCCAGCCTTCCGGAATGTCGATCCCTTGTTCATTGCGCTGCAAAAACGCCAACATCTCATCGAACGCATAAGGATCTTTGGAAATGACCCAAGGTACCATCAATTCTCCACTTCTGATCCAGTCTTCATAAAATGCCAAATATGCATCTTTATATGCTCGTGATGGTTTAATTAATCTAACGTGTTCTTTCCCCATGATCATTACATCCTCCCAACAGATCTTGAAACTGCCACGCTCTCTCTTCTAAGACACAACGTACTCACTCTTCCATCAGACAAGTACGAATAAGGACCTGCGTGTGAGCAGATCCTCTTCAACTGTACATCTTACCACTTATTCTATACTATACGGACTCTGTCAAAGTAACTTCCTGAATATCTTGTTCCTTCTGCACATCCGTGTCCTTGTAAGTGAATTGGTAACTTCCAGATCCCAATGTGACTTCAACATCATCTCCAATGTTGTGAATAACCTGAATCTCACTTACCTGATTGAGCGGTTTCCCTTGCTCCAGAACGAGCTGTGCACCTGCTCCAGGAAGACGTACCGTACCTCTCGTATTAACAGGAATATGCACCCGTATCTCCATTTTTCCCTCTGCCAGCCGGTGCCAGCTTGAAGCCACTTGACCATACATTGTCCCCAAACTTGCTTCCACCCAATCCAGTCCAAGTCCAGGTTGCGGCTCAATATGCACCTTTCGGAATCCTGGCTGATGTTCATCGGACCGGATTCCGGCAACATAACGATACAACCATTCCCCAATCGCCCCGTACGCATAGTGGTTAAATGAGTTCATATCCGCACTCCAGAGACTGCCGTCCTCTTTGATCCCATCCCAATGTTCCCAGACGGTTGTTGCCCCTTGAGTCACCTGATATAGCCAGGACGGATAATCCTCTTGAAAAAGTAATGTATACGCCAGATCGTGAAGACCTGCGTCACTTAGCACCGGGTTCAGATAAGGTGTGCCCACGAATCCTGTGGTAAGATGATTCCCCGCCTCTTTCACAAGTTTCGCCAATTGATCGACAGCACGAGTTCGGGCATTGGCGTCCAACAGGTCGAATTGCAGCGCGAGTACATGCGCTGTTTGTGTTGGAACAGCAATTTTGCCATTCGGAGTTACAAATTCATTTCGAAATGCATGAACAATGTTGGTATGCAAATGCTTGTAATATTCAGCATCATCTGTCTTTCCAAGTACCTCAGCCGCCTTTTGAGTTAACGAAACCGAATAGGCATAGAATGCCGTTGCCACATAATCCGTGTCCGTTGCGCCGACATAACTATCAGGCTTGGAGTCCAGCCCCAGCCAATCGCCAAAGTGAAATCCCGTGTTCCACAGATACGGATTGTCACCCTGCACGTGAATGTACTCAACCCACCGTTTCATACTCTCATATTGCTCTGCCAGTAATCTGGCATCCCCATACATCTCATAGATGGTCCAAGGACAGATGACTGCTGCATCACCCCAGGCGGCAGAGGAATGACTGGTGTCACCCCATCCTTCTGACGTGGAACTTCTCAGATCCGGAACGAAGAATGGAATACCTCCATCTTCTCCCTGGTCTGCTTCCAGATCCCGCAACCACTTAGTGAAGAAGGGCGCCGTATTCATGAGGTAGGAAGACGTGCGGACAAACATCTGTGCATCGCCAGTCCACCCGAGCCGTTCATCCCGTTGTGGACAGTCTGTTGGCACATCAAGAAAATTACCCTTTTGCCCCCACAATATGTTGTGATGCAGTTGGTTCACCAATGGGCTGGAGCATGAGAACTGACCTGTTTGCTCCATATCCGAATGCAGCACTATGCCGGTGAATTCATCCAGACTGAGATGCTCCGGGAAACCAATCAGCTTCACATATCGGAACCCCTGGAACGTAAAATGCGGTTCATATGTTTCCACGCCATCCCCCTTGCAGGTGTAGCGAATACACTGCTTGGCGGCGCGAAGATTATCGGTGTAGAAGTTGCCTTCACGATCCAATATCTCAGCATGGTGCAGTTCTACCGTCTGACCCGCCTCACCTTGAATGCTGAATCTCACCCATCCCACCATATTCTGCCCCATGTCTAATACACGATCTCCCTGTGGGGTTGTTAACAGGGCGATTGGCTGTAGTTGTTCCACTTGAGTGACGGGCACATTTTCCTGCGCAATGATGATATCCTTCGAGTGTTCCAATATGTTCACGGACGACCAATTCACTTGAGATGAATCCGACCAATCGGACTCCATTCGTGCATCATACGTCTCCCCCATATAGATGTCCGACATGCGAATGGCACTTGGAGCAGCCATCCACTCCCCATTGGATAGCATACATTCCTCTGATCCATCTGCGTATTTCATATGCAGTTCCAGCAGCAATGCGGATGTCGAACCGAATATCTTGCGTTCTTTGTTCCAGCCAAGATACCCTTTGTACCAGCCATCTCCCAGATTGGCACCTAGAGTATTTTGCCCTTGTTGTAGCAGATGAGTAACATCATAGGTTTGATATTGTAATCGCTTACGATAAGAGGTCCAGCCAGGTGTAAAATAATCTTCTCCGACTCTTGTATTGTTCATATGCAACTCATATAATCCAAGTGCTGTCACATATATGCGCGCCGACGTAACCGGTTTTTCCACATTAAATTGCTTGCGCATCCGCGGGCATGACGGTTCCACATCGTCCGTTGGTTGAGCTGTAATCCATTCCGCTTGCCAGCGATTGTTACTGTCCATTAGTCCCATCTCGAAATAAGCCGTTTCGGACCAGTTCGAATTATTTCCTGCATCATCCCATGCCCGAATCCGATAGTAGTATCGCGTTCGCGGAGAAGGCAGAAATTGTTTTAATTCCACATGTATGGATTGATCCGTACTCATCTCGCCAGAATCCCATGTAATCCCCTCAAAAATTTCTGTCATCGACAGTTGAATCTGGTAAGCGGATTGCATACAATTCCGACGATTGGACTGCAATTGCCAGCTTAATCTCGGTGATTTTACATCAAGACCAATCGGGTTGACTCTATACTCACAGCGAAGGTGATTAACGTTGAACATCAGCAGATCGTCCTTTCCATCTTGGCTTCCCATTCCGGGTTACGATATAATTATATCGATCCTGCTGTCGTAAATACCCGGTAAACCAGACTATTTCATCCGGTGATTCAGCCATCTGTGTGAGGAGGTAACTTGTGAATTCATCTGTACAACTCATGAAAAGCGAATACTTTTTGCATAATCATCTACAGCTTTTTGTCAACCGCTGCTCTGAAGATTTTATGGTTCCTTTTCACGCACATGATTTTATTGAGTATAGCTATGTTGCCGAAGGAAAGGGCTTTCATCATATCGGTGAAGATGTCCTTCCGGTGACAAAGGGCATGCTGTTTGTCATTCCTGTCGGCGTCCCTCATGTCTTTCGTCCTGTGAGTACCAACGTGACCGAGCATCCCTTAATCATTTATAATTGCCTGTTTAATACCGAATTGATCAACACGCTGACAGCCATCATTCAGGAAAAAGAAATCATTCAACATCTGATCGCTCTGGCGCAAAATCAGGTTTCTTATATATCTGTTGTGGATCACAACGACCGGATTGAAGAACTAATGGTGAAGTTATACCGTGAATCCTCGGTTCAGGATATCGGTTCATCTACCATGTTATACACCCTGGTAAGCCAGTTGGTATTGATGACCTACAGAAAACTTTATCAAGAGGATCAGGATGAAGAGAATCATTCCACCGGTTTTGATTACATCCTTCACTATATCAAGGAACACGTAAGCAATCGTATTCGGATGTCTGATCTGGTCCGTATATCAGGCTGGAGCGAAAAACAGATTGGGCGAATGTTTCTGCGGCATACCGGACAGACCTTTAGCGGCCACCTGCAACACCTGCGTATACAAAAAAGCTGCGATCTTCTAAAGAGTTCACAGCACAAAGTCAGCCTGATTGCAGAGCTGGTCGGATATCGGGATATGGATTCATTCTATGCTGCATTCAAAAAAATAACAGGCGAAACACCTCTCGCCTATCGCAAAAAATCCAGAGCTCAGCACTCTGGACAATAAGGTTAACTTTCAGACATTGACAACTTGTAACACTTCATCTATGTATGCCTTGGCCTCTTTCCATGAAGACATCAACGGAAAGTTGTATTGCTCACGCTCCTGTATATTCCACGGATGCGGGATACAGATGACCTTTTTTCCGTCCTCATGCGCAGGAATCAGATTATGTGCTCCATCATCAATGAGCAGATCGAATCCGAGCAAGTTTTTTCTTTTACATGTAATAAACTGTTCTGCGGTTATAAAAGGCATGTGCTGCTGAAGCCAGTTCCACTTCTCAACAACTGTTTTTGGTTCTGCTGCCGTCACGACAATGACATCATAAGCATCGTTCAGCTTTCGCATCTCATCTACAACATACTCATCATATAATTCCAATTCCTCGAACAGACCCGGCCGACCATAAAATACATCGTGCGTACTCTCCGGATGACGCAAATGGGATGTATCCCAATGAATCATATCCTCATAACGCAACGGATGGGTCGGGAAGTTGAGATTGTTGTGATATATAGCCCGCTTGACCAGATGACATATGGTGTCATCCATATCTACAGCAATAATAGGCTTCTTCATGGTTATCCCTCCCCCAATACGATCACAGTATACCATCCGGTATGTTATGAAGCCATCCTTTTTACCTTGAAGTGCCATAAGCCGTTGATGAGAATTCTGCGAGATGATATTAAAAAGGCGCCCCGGCGCCGTCATACCAGCTACGCCCGGGGTGCCTGTATAGGTTGATCTATTCCAAGTTCTCGCCATTCGAGGCAATGACTTTTTGGTACCAGCCAAAGCTCTTTTTCTTATACCGATTCAATGTGCCTTGTCCGTTATCGTCCTGGTCCACGTAGATCACGCCATAACGCTTGGACATTTCCGAAGTGGATGCGCTGATGATATCAATCGCTCCCCAGTTCGTATAGCCCATCAGGTCCACACCATCCATAACGGCTTCTTTCATTTGGGTAATATGTTTTCTCAGATAATCAATACGATAATCATCGTTAATGGAACCATCTGCTTCAACCGTATCTTTCGCGCCTAGTCCGTTCTCGACCACGAATAATGGCAATTGGTACCGATCGTACAGCTCTTTCAATGCCACACGCAGACCAATCGGATCAAGCTGCCAACCCCACTCCGTACGCTCCAGATTCGGATTCTTGATCGTACTGTACAAGTTGCCTCCAGTTACTCCATATTCCTCTGGATTAACTGCGGATACCAGGGATGTGTAATAACTGAATGAGATGAAGTCAACCGTATGCTTACGCAGGATCTCCTCATCTCCGGGTTCCATGGCAATGGTAATGCCGTTCTCTGCCCAGTACCGAGCCATGAATGTTGGATAACTGCCACGAACTTGTACATCGGTATGCAGCAGGTTCAGCTGGTTATCGATCTGTGCTTGCAGCACATCCTCTGGTTTCGACGTTGCCGGGTAGTGAATCATGCGTGCAAGCATACATCCAATCTGAAAATCCGGGTTAATCTGACGCGCCTTCTCCGTTACCAGGCTGCTGGCTACAAATTGATGATGAAGCGCCTGATAAGAAGCCTGCATCGTGTTCTCCACACGGTCTTCAATAATACCGCCACCTGTGAACGGTTCAATTATGGTCGTGTTAATCTCATTAAACGTCAACCAGTATTTTACTTTGTCCTTGTAACGGGTCATCACTGTTTCAGCATATCTCACAAAATGTCCAATCACTTCGCGGCCCGCCCAGCCGTTATATTTCAGGACAAGTGCCATAGGCATTTCATAATGTGAGAGTGTTACAAGTGGTTCAATATCATATTTACGGAGCTCATCGAACACTTCGTCATAGAAACGAAGTCCCTCTTCATTCGGCTCGGCATCATAACCATTCGGGAAAATGCGCGGCCAGTTGATGGACAGTCGGAATGTCTTGAAGCCCAGCTCGGCGAAGAGTGCAATATCTTCTTTGAAACGGTGGTAAAAATCAATCCCGTAACGCTTCGGATAACCTTCTGCGCTGTGATGTGCCATTGCTTTCTCCACCGTTGCACTCGTAACATGCATCAGTTCTCTAAGGTTGGTGTAATCCTTTTTCTCAAAATAAGGAACCATGTCGGCTGTCGACCATCCTTTGCCGCCAGCGTCGAATCCACCTTCAGCCTGATTGGCGGCAATAGCGCCGCCCCATAGAAAACCTTCCGGAAACCCTTGTCGATTCATCATGTCTATCTCTCCTCTGCGGATTGATTTAATCTGTGCTGTTAGCCAATAATCTTGAGAAGATTAGATTTCAGCTTTTAATACGTCTTCACCCATCGTGATTTCGCCCAATTTCACAGGCAGTACTTGCTTGTAATCCGCTGTATTGGTAACCACCATAGCGGTTGTGATGTCGTATTCTTTGGCAATCTCGGCCAGTTCAAATGTGAGTAACTTGTCTCCAACCTGTACACGTGCTCCTGTAACAACATGTGCATCAAAATACTGCCCACGCAGCTTCACGGTGTTAATTCCAACATGAATCAACAATTCCATCCCGTTATCACTACGGACAACGATTGCATGTTTCGTTTTGAACACATTCATGATGGTTCCTGTCACTGGAGATACCAATTCACCCACCGTTGGAACAAATGCCACACCTTTACCCATCAATTCATCACCAAACGTTGGGTCATTAACTTCTTGAAGCGGGATCGCTTTACCTGTCATCGGTGCAACGGCTACCGCATCACCCGTTGGTGTTGGAACGCCCATATCGTCCACATTCTCGCTTGCAGCATCGCTGGAAGCTACTTTCGCTGGTACAGAAGAAGCACCTGGTGAGAATTGAGCCAACGCCTCAGCGTCTCCTTCTTCTTCCTTAATACCAAATATCGTAGACATAATCGTACCCACAACAAAGGCCAAAACCATACCCCCAAAGGAATACCAGAAGGTTTGTCCGATCAGGGAAGGAAGTCCAGGAAGACCACCGTTACCCGCAAGCACATACGCTTTTGCGCCAAAAGCAAGGGCAAATCCGCCACCCACTGCACTACCAATCATGGCTGCGGCAAATGGTTTTTTGTATTTCATGTTTACGCCATACATAGCCGGCTCCGTTACACCCATCAGAGCTGTAAAGCTCGTGGATAATGCCACGGTTTTGAGTTTTTTATCTTTTGCCCGGAAGAATACGCCGAGTGTTGCACCAGCCTGACCCATATTGGAGATAAAGGTCAATGGCAAGAATTTATCGAAGCCGAGTGTAGCAATATTGCTCAGAATGATCGGCACAAGTGCATAGTGCATTCCTGTCATAATAATGAGCGCCATCGCACCGCCCAGTACGATACCTGCAATCAATCCGCCTTCATTCAGCAGCCAGTTAATGCCGCCTGACAATCCGCTACCTACGAATGTACCTAATGGACCGATCGCAATCAGCGTTACCGGAACCATCACAAGCAAAGTAATAAGTGGCACAAGCAATAGCTTGAGAGCAGCAGGGATAACGCGGTCAACCCATTTCTCAACATAGGACATCAACCATACAGCGAGTAAAATCGGAATAACCGATGAAGCATAACTTACAGCCGTAACCGGGATTCCCAAAAATCCAACCGATTCACCGCTAGATAACAATGCTGTCATGTCTGGATACATCAGTGCCGTACCCAGTGCAATCGCAACAAACGGGTTACTGCCGAATTTACGAGCAGCGCTGACTGCGATCAGTAAAGGCAGGTAATGGAATACACCGTCACCGATAGCCGAAAGAATACGGTACGTATCCGTTCCAGCAGACATCCAACCCAAGGATACGAACAAAGCGAGTAATCCTTTGAGCATCCCTGCCGCGGTAATCGCCGGAAGCATCGGAGCAAAGACACCTGCGATGGTCTCAAAAATTTTCAGCACTACATTTTGTTTTTTATCCGACTTGGGCTCTTTATTTTCTGTAGTTTGCTGGATCGCCGGATGTTCCTTCACCATAGCGTCGAATACTTTTGACACGTCATTGCCGATAATGACCTGGAATTGATCGCCGGAAATATTCGTTCCCATGACCTTATCCAGTTTATTGAGTGAGCCTTTATCGACCTTATCGTTGTCTTTCAGATCAAAGCGCAGTCGAGTAACGCAGTGATACACCGAGTTAATATTGTTTGTTCCCCCAACGGCTTTGATGATCTCCTGTGCCGCTTCCTGATGTTTCATGATGTTTCCTCCTCATTTTTCCAATAAAAAATACCCGAACGAATATAGCGCATATTGATGGCGCTATCTCATTCGGGTATTGCCTGATTGAACAGTAACAAGCCCATAGGATATGCAGTTGTAATTTCATTCTATTGCGTGGACTTAAGCATCCCGCTTGGTTTTCATCAGACGTTCCAGATGGAGCGTTAGATATAACTGCTCAGAGTGAGTCATGTCATACTGATAGTTCTTATGGATAAAAGTCTCGATCTTGCCAATACATTTGAATGTCTCCGGATAGTTTTTCCGAACCACTTCATATAAATACTCCTCAGCATCATCATGTGAAGAATGAGTAATGACACGCTGACAGAAATACTTCAAATGGGTGATGAAGCGGAAATAGTTGACGCTATCTTCATCCAATTCGATGTTGAAGTGATATTTGATAATATTCATAATCTCCTGCAACAGCTGCATCAAATGAGTGACATCGTTCATGGAATCATTCACTTCCGCATTGATGAAATGCAATGCAATATTACAAATTTCATCTTTGGGGAACTCAATATCCAATCTTTCCTTCAGCAAGGTCAGTGCTTCTCTAGCCACATCGTACTCCGCCTTATAAAAGTGCTGAACTTCCCAAGAAAGTGGATTACGAGTAATCATTCCTTTTTCCAAGCGTTGAACAGCAAAGTGAATGTGATCCGACAGCGAGACATAGATCCCGTCACTGATGGTTTTGTTCAGTTGCGTTCGTGCCAGTGTCACAATATCATCGGTTGCCTGCAGAATCTCAATAGGCACTTCAGCTACGATGGATTTAAATTTCTCATAGATCGATGCATCCTGAAGACGGAATACCTTCTCAATCCGCTCTTCATCAATCTCATCGCCTGCTTTGAACTTGAATCCGATACCCCGGCCGAGGATCAGTAGTTCCTGATTTTTGTCATCCACGGTACTGACAATATTGTTATTAAATATCTGTTTAATAATCATTCTGGACCCACCTGGTTTTTTTTGAGGAATAAAAAAGGGCAAAACCAAAACAGAAATAATAAAATCATTTCCATAGTGGTTTTGCCCGCATTACCGGTAACAAGCCTCGGATCTAATTTATCATAAGCTGAAAACGGTGTCAACAGGAAACCGATGTTTGCGTTTATATGGTTATGCAACATTTTACTTTTATGGTACATTGAAAGATATGTGCGTACTGACATTTAATAATATGACCTAAACTTAACAGGAGGATTCATTTTGAAAAAAATCGTTTCATTGACCGCATTTGTCGCTACCATGTCACTATTGTTGTCTGCCCCACTCACCTTGGCCGCAAATTCCAATAACCTCTCATTGATAGAGAGTCAAGAGTCTGCTGAGCACCTAGATTCGGAGACAAAAAAACTTTTAAGTGAAGAACTAGTTAAACTCGTGGGAAAACAGAACATTCAATTCACCACAATAGATACATCATTTGATCCGTGGGTCATTAACGGAACTATTGATGGAACCGGGTTCGCCTATTTCACACAAACATACGATCCCGATACTAATCGTGTCGCGTCCACCCATATCATGTATGATAACGCTGACCTAGATAAAGTCATGGATAATGCGCTGCGCCTGAAGCTTAATGCCTTCCTAAAAACATTTGAAGATGAAGATATCTTCATTAAAGGTGGTTTCTGGCGTTTCAAAGCCAATGATCCAGAACATGGACATTTGCTCCAGAACTACTGGGTCATCTTTGGACCAAGTCAACAACTTTACATCGATGTGGACAAAGGTAATCAAATGTCGGCAATTCTGCAATATAAAATCGTTGATTCCTATGCCTGGATGACAAACATAGCACGAAATTCACTCAAAACACTTGGAATTCCCTCAGTAAAAGCTTTTGATTACACCTTATTTACTGTAGAAGGAAAAGATATGTTATGGCAGTATCGGGATGACGACAATCTAAATTATGTGCATATCGGCAGCAAGACCGGAAAAGTATGGAAAGTCACTAACGAACTAGGTATTAACTGGAATAATGATACTGATTTCAAAAAGTCTTTCGCCAAGCCCAAGCTCAGCAAAAACAAAGCACTATCCATCGCTGCACCTACAGTCAGATCTATATTTGGTATTAAGCTAAAAGGTTACTCCGTTCGTATCCAAAACAACGAATACACCTTCACGAAAAAAGGAGCCACAACGCTTATCGGTAAAATCAATACAAAAGGCGCATTTTATTCGTTTGAAGCCCTTCCTGACAACGGGGTAAGAAATTAAACTTACATAATAAAAAAAACAGGCGGCTTGAACTCCGATTTCCGGGACATCTAGCCGTTCTTTTTTACTATTAATCAGCATCTATCTAAATTCGCATAAGAAATACTCCGCTTTAAGATGACAGTCGATTTGATCTTATCATCATAAAGCGGAGAGGTATCATCAATCTCCGCATGACGTACTTATAAGGCAGCCCTTCTCTCGAAGGGCCTTTCAACCTTACTGGAAGGTCACATTAATCTGTACAATCTCCGAACGACTGCTTGTACGAATTGGAGGTCCCCAGAATCCGAATCCTGAGGTTACGATGGAGTGCATGGAACCCTTTTGCAGATACCCCCAATCATTCTCGTAAATAGCCTGTGTGATGAACTGAGCCGGTGCGATCTGACCACGATGGGTGTGACCGGACACCACCAGATCTACATTGTTTTGTTCCGCGATATCCAGATCATACGGCTGGTGATCCATCATAAGTACCGGTTGGCTCAAGTCCGTATTTTGCATTAAAGTAGCGACTTCTGCACGATCCTTCTCTGTCCGGTCTTTCCGTCCAATGAGGGTGATCTTGTCATCCAGTACAATCTTGTCATCATATAAAACTTGCATGTTGCTCTTCTCCAGCGCAGCGATCAGATCTTCGATCGGACCATCGAATTTGTCGTGATTCCCAAGAGAAGCATAAACACCGTATGGAGCCTGAATATCACTGATAATATCCGCAATTCCGCTATTCAGATACATATCCAGATTGTCATCAATAATATCTCCAGGATACAGCACCAGATCAGGCTTCAGCGCATTAATCTCCTCCACCATGCGTTTGGCATGTGCAGGACCAGATAGAAGTCCGAAGTGCATATCGGCAGCCATGACAATGTTAAGCTTGTCTACACCTTCTACTTTTTTATCAATCTGGATATTATACGTTCTCACTACCGGGCTGTAGGCGTTGAAAATTCCATACCCCATTGTGGACACTAACAGCACCAGTGTAACAACACCCGCCCATTTCTGTGTGTGATGTCTGGGAATACGGGTTAATCTCAGCAACCACATTGTAAGGTGAACAATAGGCAGGATCAGCAATAACAACGAGAAGATCGCCAGCCAGTAAGAACCGATGATACTGAGAAATGAGATGCTTCCAAACACACGTGCCAAAATGAAGGAAACAGCAAGGAATATAAGTCCTATAATATAAAACCATCGAAATCTGGCGGACACAACTGGTTTCATCCAACTCCAACCGCTCCAGCCTATGTAGAACACTAATAATCCATATACGACCAAAAACAATATCCCCGCTAATACAAACATTCCCGGTCTAACCTCCACGTCAATAAGTTGTATTCTGAATTTTCATCACGGATGTAGTTCCGTCTGAACAAGTATAACGTAGTTGAAGAGTCAGATCATCTGTTTGCCCAACCCAGATTCGTACATTTTATTACAATTTGATGATATTCAAATTCGAACGATTTACGAGAAAAAAGCACCCTTGCAGGTGCCATGAAGTTGAATTCATGAACGACTGCAAGAATGCTATATGTTTGAAACGGATATTACTCGTTTGTGTCCATCCACTGGAAGTGGAATGAACCTTCTTTGTCCACACGTTTGAAGGTGTGAGCACCGAAGTAGTCACGTTGTGCTTGCAGCAAGTTTGCTGGCAAACGCTCTGTACGGTAGCTGTCGTAGTAAGAAAGAGCGCTGGAGAAGCCTGGTACCGGAATACCTTGTTGCACAGCAGCCGCTATAACTTCACGCCATGCACCTTGATAAGACTCAACGATGTTTTGGAAGTATGGATCAAGCAGCAGGTTTTTCAGAGCTGCATCTTTGTCATATGCTTCTTTGATGTTTTGCAGGAATTGTGAACGGATGATACATCCGCCACGGAAGATCATGGCAATGTTACCGTATTTCAGATCCCAGCCGTACTCATCGGAAGCTGCACGCATTTGTGCAAATCCTTGTGCATAGGATACGATTTTACTTGCAAACAATGCTTTACGCACGTTCTCGATGAACGCTTTTTTGTCGCCAGAGAATGCTTCAGTCGCTGGTCCATTCAGGATTTTGCTAGCTGCTACACGCTCGTCCTTCATGGCAGACAGGAAACGGGAGAATACGGATTCCGTAATCATGGATAATGGAACGCCGAGATCCAGCGCACTTTGGCTTGTCCATTTACCTGTTCCTTTTTGTCCAGCCGCGTCCAGGATAACGTCAACCATTGGTTTACCCGTTTCAGGATCGTATTTGGAGAAGATGTCTGCCGTGATTTCGATCAGGTAGCTGTCCAACTCCCCCTGATTCCACTCCGTGAAGATCTCATGCAACTCTTCAACTGAAACGTTCAATACAGATTTGAGCAAGTGATAAGCTTCGCCAATCAACTGCATATCTCCGTACTCGATACCGTTATGCACCATTTTCACATAGTGTCCGGCACCGTCTGGTCCGATGTATGTGCTGCAAGCGTCATCGCCAACTTTGGCGGAGATCGCTGTCAGGATCGGTTCTACCAACTGATAAGCACTTTCCTGACCACCTGGCATGATTGCCGGGCCTTTCAGCGCGCCTTCTTCACCACCGGATACACCTGCTCCGATGAAGCGGAAACCTTTTTCTTCCAGCTCTTTACTGCGGCGTTGTGTGTCAGGGAAGTAAGCATTACCTCCATCGATAATAATGTCGCCTTGATCCAGATGAGGAAGCAGTTGTTCAATCGTTGCATCTGTTGCTTTACCTGCTTGTACCATGATCAGAATTTTACGCGGAGACTCCAGGGATTCCACGAATTCTTCAATAGTGAACGCACCTGTCAGGTTTTTACCTTCTGCTTCTTTCAGAAGATCGTTCGTTTTCTCCGGGGAACGGTTAAATACCGCTACCGAGAAACCTTTGCTTTCAATATTCAAAGCCAGGTTTTTCCCCATTACTGCCAATCCAATAACACCAATCTGTTGTTTACTCATTATGTCCTCCCAATGCTCCATGTTTTATATAGTTTTATTGTAAGTTGAAACGAATATATGTTCAGTGATTATTGTACTGTTTTTTTCCAGTCAGCTGCAAATTTGTCCATACCTTGATCTGTCAGCGGATGTTTGGAGATCTGTTCAATGACGGAGAATGGAACAGTAGCAATATGTGCTCCAGCCATCGCTACACGTGTAACGTGATCCGGATGTCTTACAGAAGCCGCAATAATCTGTGCATCCAGGTTATGTGTACGGAACAATTCAGCAATTTTGGTAACCAATTGTACGCCATCTTCGGAGATATCATCAAGACGTCCCAGGAATGGGGATACATATGTTGCACCAGCACGAGCAGCCAGAAGCGCCTGGTTCACCGTGAAGATCAACGTTACGTTGGTTTTCACGCCTTTTTTGGTCAAGTAACGGCAAGCTTCAAGTCCTGCAAGTGTCATTGGCAATTTGATCGTAATGTTTTTGTCACTGTTGTTAATTTTGATCAATTCTTCTGCTTGCGCGATCATTTCTTCAGCAGTAAGGGCATCTGGTGTCACTTCCGCAGAAACGGACTCCACTTCAGGTACCAAACGCAAGATTTCTTCAATACGATCTTCGAATTTCACGCCTTCTTTGGCTACCAAAGATGGGTTTGTTGTTACGCCTGACAATACACCGATTTTGTATGCTTTTTGGATATCTTCCACGTTAGCTGTATCGATAAAAAATTTCATGATTGAATTACCTCCAGATATATTTTTTATTTTGGTTTAGAGATTTGCATTAACCGCCAAGGGTATGCTATTTGTAACTACAGACTCCTGATCCGCCGGCTCATCAAACCACCAGTGGTGACCATCTTCTTCAAGCATAACATCTGATTCAGCCGGTCCATAGCTACCCGCAGGATACAGGTGAAGTGGCAACAGATTTTCCTGGAATGCATCCAGAATTGGCTGCACCCATGCCCATGACAATTCTACTTCATCCCAGTGGGCAAAGAATGTTGGATCACCCAGCAAAGCATCACGAATCAGATTCTCGTAAGCTTCCGCAAGGTCACCTTTGTCCGGAGAAAGATCAATATGAACCGGTTTGAATTCACCTTTATTCTCAGGATCACTTGCATTCAGTTGCAATGTCATGCTCTGATCCGGACTCATCTCGATGACGAGCAGGTTTGGCTTGGAACCCTTGTTTTTCAGCACATTAGTCTGTCCTGAAGGTTCTTTGAATTCAATCACGATACGTGTTGATTTCTCCTTCATTCTTTTACCCGTGCGAATGTAAAACGGAACACCACGCCAGAAGAAATCATCAATTTGCAATTTGGCAGCAATGAATGTGTCATTCATCGTATTCTCGGCTACACCCGGTTCAGCAGTATACGCATTAACCGGTTTACCTTGAATGTTGCCTGCTGCATACTGTCCACGGATGATGTTTGCGCCCACAGTTTGTTTTTGTAACGGCTGGATCGATTCCATAATGTGCTTTTTCTTCAATCCAACTTTTTCGGAAGTACTGTTGTATGGAAGCTGAATTGCCATCATCATGAGCAATTGCAACATATGATTCTGGAACATGTCTCGGACTGCACCTACATGATCATAATAGGATGCACGTTCTTCGACACCTACAGTCTCATTCGCCGTAATTTGCACGTTGGAGATGTAACGGTTGTTCCATAACGCCTTCATGATTGGGTTACTCTGATGCAACGTCTCCAGGCGCTGTACCATCGGTTTGCCCAAATAGTGGTCGATCCGATAAATCTCTTCCTCCGTGAACGATTCGCTTAATTTGCGATTAAGGTCTCGGGCGGATTGCAGATCGTGACCAAATGGCTTCTCGATGACGAGACGCTTCCAGCCCTCCGTGGAACCCAGCCCGCTTTCTTGAATATTCTCGGCAATCGGCTCGAAAAATTCTGGTCCAACTGAGAGATAAAACAAGCGATTGGACGGAATGCCAAGCTCGGCTTCTCTTTGTTCAACTAATCCCAACAGCTTTATATAATCTTCCTTATGGCTTATATTCAATACACTGTAGCGAAAAGCTTTCACAAATGACTTCACAACTCCAGGATCAGCCTGGCGTCTGGAAAATTCATTTAATGATTTTTCCACTTGTGCCTGAAAGAATTCATCAGACCACTCTCTACGCCCCAGACCAATCAATGAGAAGGTTTCAGGAAGCTTCTGCTCAAGATATAAGTTATATAAGGCAGGATATATTTTTCTTTTGGCTAAATCGCCAGTAGCACCAAATAAAACAATGGTAGTTGGTTCCATCTCACCGTTCTCCTTCCAAGTAACTCTGGTTTCTTTGTTGTAGTTACACTATAATACGTTTTATAGCCATACAAGTAATTAATATATTTCACAGGAGCTATAGACCACATCTATGACTACAAATTACGAACTATATAAAGTCTTTTATTGGGCCGCCAAAACGGGAAGTTTGACACAGGCTGCAAAAGCACTGTACATCACTCAACCCAGCGTCAGTCATGCCATCAAGCAGTTGGAAGATAGTTTTGGTCTCACCTTGTTTTATCGAAATTCCAAGGGTGTAGCGTTGACACAGGAAGGTGCCAGTCTGTATTCCTATATTGAACAATCCCAGATTCTGATCTCACTTGCAGAAGAAAAAATGGCTGCATTGAAGAATCTGGACAATGGTGAACTTCGGATTGGTGGCAGTGACTCCCTGTTCAAGCATTACATGCTGGCATACCTGGAGGAATTCCACACGTTGTATCCAAACATCAAGCTACATCTGAGTCATGGAACCACGCCGGAAGTCATTACCTTTCTCAAAGAGGGCAAGATCGATCTTGGCGTGGTCCGGATGCCCATTGTTGATCCACAGCTTGAAGTCAGAGAGAGCATTCAGTTGAAAGACTGTTTTGTAGCTGGAGAACGTTATGCTCAGCTAAAGGGCAAAGTCATGACACTTGAGATGCTTCTAGAGCATCAACTGATCCTCTTCTCCCGGAACAGCCGGGTTCGTATGGCTATAACGGAGTTGTTTAACAGCTATAATTACACGTTGAAGCCTGAGATTGAGGTCGGTAGCGTTGATCTGTTGATTGAGTTTGCGCGTCGAGGACTGGGTATTTCCTATGTCACACGAGAATTTATCTCCAAAGAGCTGGAGGAAGGTTCTCTCTTCGAAATTCAGCTTGATGTGCCACTCCCCCCCTCCCATGTTGGAATTATGACCAAGCGCAATATGCCGATTTCTCTGGCTGCCAACCGGTTTATGGAGCTCATTTTCAAATCCTGAGTGGTTATAATGTCCAAAGGTACAACCAAGAGCCCCACCATCCAGTTAGGGATGATGAGGCTCTTTGGCCTGCATGATGTTTATCTTACGAGTAGTGACTGACCAGATAGGACGCGTCCAATATAAGGGCAACCTTGCCATTACCAAGGATCGTTGCGCCAGAAAGATGGTTCATCGCACCCAGATACGTACCAAGTGTCTTAATAACCACTTCCTGATTTCCTATGATCTCATCTACTGCATATGCTGCAATTTTGTCGACGGAACGCACAATCACCAGTGGAATGGTCTTGGATTTACGGTCCATTCGTGGATAGTTAAGTCTGTCACAGAGTCGGTGAAAGGGTACAATTCGTCCATGATTCAGAATCGCTTGTTGCCCTTGGATCATCTGAATATCTTCAGGTGAAATTCGGACAATCTCGGACACGTTGTACATCGGCAAGATCAGTACACGACCCGATACTTTGACTAAAAGACCTTTAATAATTGCCAAAGTGAGCGGCAGACGAATCGTAAACGTGGTTCCAACACCAACCTCCGTATCAATATCAATGATACCGTTAAGCCGCCCGATCTGGCTGCGAACGATGTCCATTCCAACACCGCGTCCTGATACTTCGCTTACAGAAGAAGCTGTAGAGAAACCGGGCTCAAATATGAGATGCACAGCCTCCTGTGTTGTTAGTCGTGCAGCCTGTTCCTCACTAATGATGCCTTTGCCCAAAGCGGAAGCTTTGATCTTCTCCCCATCGATCCCTTTACCATCATCCGAAAAACGAATGACGACATGGTTTTCTTCATGAAACGAAGTTAATGTAATACGTCCTTTGGACGGCTTACCGGTCTCCGCCCGAACCTGTGCACTTTCAATACCATGATCAGCACTGTTGCGGATGAGATGGATCAGCGGGTCACTCAATTCTTCAATAATCATCCGGTCAAGTTCAGTCTCTCCACCTTGAATAACCAGTTCCAGATCCTTACCCAGCTTCTGCGAAAGGTCACGAACCAATCTCGGGAAGCGACTGAATAGTTGATCAATGGGTAACATCCGTGTCTTCATTACACCTTCTTGGAGTTCCTTTATAACCCTGCCCATATGATCGGATACACCACTAATACTCTGGATGAGTGAGGAAGACTCCTTACGCGCACCCGATCCACTCAAATCTGCAAGGGATGTCTGATCAATTAACAGTTCACCGACCAAATTCATCAAATGGTCCAGACGTTCAACATTGACACGAACTGTAGGTTGAGCAGCTTTCACTTTCTCATCCGATCCAGATGTAGTCACGGTAGTCAAACTTGGTTTTGTTTGCTCTGGTTCTGAGATTAATTCAAGTGGTGCAGAAGTCGCTGCAACTTCATTGGATTCCAGCAGATATGGATCAATCTCCAACATATGAATATCCAAGTCTGTAGACAATTCTGCCTTAAGCTGCTGTGAGTCCTTTGAAGTAGCTACGATAATGATGAACTGACCATAATGATCATCTTCATTCGCGCCCGGTTGGCTCTCCATGAGAGAAGTTGCAACTACCGTACCACATATGTCCTCAATGCGTTGTCGCAAAATATGATATCTGGCCGCTTTCATCAAACATTTCTGCTCCAGCACAATGTGAATGGACAATAGCTGCTTGCCTGATGCAATAGCTACCTGTGCAACAATCGATTCTGCTGGTTGCAATTGAGGCGTTACAAGTTTCCCGACGATTGCCGGGGTTTGAATTAGATCTTTTATTTCTCTTACTACAGCTCGAAAGTCTCCATAGGCTTCTCCACGGATATATTGATCACGAAGCACCTTCATGGCGTCCAAAGAGCGGAACAGCGTATCAATTAGCTCCGAAGTCATCTCAGGTTTTTTCTCCCGGACCCATTCAAGGGCATACTCCACTTCATGTGTGAGGTCGCTTAATTCACGAAAATCCATTGTGGATGCCGATCCCTTGATGGTATGAGCTGCCCGAAACAACGTTTGAACCAGTTCTACAGAAGGCGAAAGCTCCAATGCCAGCAAAGACTGATCCATACGTTCCAGTTGATCATTCAGTTCTTCGATAAAGATGTCACGGTAGGCAGACAAATCCATCATTCGTACATACCTCCCTAACCGCCCAATATTTCGTCCAGTTTCAAAATGCCCACAAGCTTGTCTTTCTGTTGACCCACACCATGGAATAAGCCTTCACGGTTACGACCGTAACCTCCGGTTGGCGGATGTATTTCCGAATATGTGGTTACCTTGTTCACCCGATCCACGATCAAGCCAATATACTCATCCTGATACCGAACTACGATAATGCGAGTTGCTCTGGTATCCGCTTCATCCGGCATACCCAGCAGATTCCGCAGGCTCATCACACATACAACCTTGCCACGCAGATTAACTACCCCTTTAATCTCTGGACGGCTGAATGGGATATCCGTAATGCTGAGCATTTTAATAATTTCGTGAATTTCTTCGATTCGAATGGCGCAAGTCTCTGCACCTACAGACAGCTCAATATATTGTTCCTTCTGAAGTGACGTCATCGATTCACCCTCAATCAATTTGGTTTATTGGGTTTTGAAGGCAGCTGCAGAATTCGCCAGTTCTTCCGCCAGATGTGCCAAAGACTGGCAGGTTGCCGCAGTCTCTTCTGACGCAGCCGCAGATTCCTCACTGGAAGCCGAGATGGATTCAACAGAACTCATCACTTCTGCCGCTTGAGCCGCCTCTTCTTCACATGCAGCTGCGATTTCGTTTACTTTCTGCGAGGAGTTATTGACCATATCAATAATCTGATCAAACGCCTGTCCAGTCATGGAAGACTGTTCAACACTGGCTGCTACGGCCTGTACACTCTGTCTCGTGTTTTCCTGCATCGCTTTGATGATGGCTGTAATTTCTTTGGTCGCCTCACCGCTTCGTTCTGCAAGCTTACGGACTTCATCTGCGACTACGGCGAATCCTCGCCCTTGCTCTCCCGCACGCGCCGCTTCAATAGCAGCATTCAGCGCCAGCAGATTGGTCTGCTCAGCGATATCGTCAATCACTTCAATGATGTCACCGATTTTACGAGAATCATCTTCAAGCTTGGTCATTTTTGTATTAACAGCTTGCATACCTTCCAACGAAGTCTGTACAACAAGTCCACCTTCACGGGCAGTCTTCACGGTATCGTTCGACAGTTCTGCCGCTTCTTCCGCACTTGCAGCGACGGAGTTAATGGCAAGTGAAAGCTCCTTGAACAATTCGGAGATATTTCCTGCCTCACTGGATTGGCTCGTGCTTGTACTTGCAATTTCCTGTGTGCTGGCTGAGATCTGTTCCGAAGAAGCGGCAACACTTTGGGAGTTCAACACGATATTGTTGATTAACTCTTTCAGATTATCAACCATCTGATTCAGTGCCACAGCCAGTTGACCCACTTCATCTTTGCTCGAGATGTCTGACTTAAGGGTCAGATTTCCTTCGGCAACTTCTTTAGCCAGACCCAGCATGGCCATGAGTGGTTTTGAAATGGAGCGAGAGATGATATATCCAATGAGGATACTGAAGAGTACCGACAGAACCACAAGGACTATCGTTATTTTAAATGCTTGTGAATAGGCGGCTTGAGATTCTACATTCGCCTGATCAGCCAAACTTTCATTAAGGTCAATCAATTGGGTAAGGAGTTCAACAACCTTGTCTCCTTGTGGTTTAAGCTCAGATTTAAGATAGATATTAAAGGCACTTTGATCATCTGTGAGAGCCAGATTAGTCGCTCGTTCAAACAAGGTTAAATATCCCGGATATTCGGCATCAAAATTACGGAGCAATTCGACTTCTTCAGGGGTTGTTGCAAGCGGACGATAGATGGTTAGGCGATCATTCACACTCTGACGGATCGAAGCGATGTTCTCCGTGATCCGAGTTTTTTCACTTTCGACGGTTTCGACGCTCAAATCGCGCACATTCACACGCATTCTTTGATAATCAATCTGAGCAGAGGATAATTCTTTCACAGAGATTAGATTGTTGTTATACATCTCTTGCATTCGTTCATTCGTACTTCTCAATGTTACTACCGAGTGGACCCCAAGCGCCGCAAGGATTATCGACACAATTAAAAATGCTGAGATAATCTTTGTTGCTGTTTTCAAGTTTCCAAACCACTTCATGTAATCTCCTCCTAGGCATCTTAGTGTCCAGTTATGTATATAACGCTAGGTAAACCCTTCTTCTGGTCGCGCTCCAGACAACTTACGATTTATTTCGACATAAATATATTAAAATTGAATAGAAGATTTTTATTTCTATAAATTTTCACTATTATGAATTTTTATTTCGGATATAAAGAATCTACTTTTTATTATTTTTTATACTTATTACCTATTAAATTTTTATTTTCATTTGCATATATACGTATATTCAACAATCTTCATTGAATTACATGTACATCTCCTCACAAATTCACATGGGATATGGTCTTCTTATATTTACATATGAAGTTGTATAGTTCTTCCGTCTAACACATATCGTATTTCATGCAAAAAAAATTATATGTTTTGATGTTTATACTCCACATTACAAGACTTAAGTCTAACGAATGCATACTCATATTGAGTCCATATTCCCATAAAAAAACCAAACTCGAATCAACAAAGTTTGGTTTCGAAGCAAAAAAAACACACTTTTAATTAACACAAAACCCATTTAAAACTAAATTCTTATGTGTTATATAACTGCTCCAGTTCCATTAAGCGGTCTTTGATCCTAAGCGGGATAATGCCAAACAGGTTATCCCACGTCATGAACATCTCTGGTCTTAATACATATTCTTCAAACTCCATGGTAGGTACGAACGATTTGGTCTGTAGATAACGCTCCACCTGAGCATCGATCTGTTCATTCGTTTCAAAATAACCCTGAAACAGCTCATTCACAAGTAGCCCATCACATCCAGCTTCCAAACCCGCTGCACTATACAGGTTAGGCAATAATTCAAATACCACCGGAAGTGGTGAGAAAGCATGTTTGCCAGGCTGCGAGTACAGATATACATGATGTCCAACCACATTGACCCGTTCCTTCAATAATCCCCGTAGTACCTTCCCATGAAAGCTGGCTTCACAGTCCACTACCTCTCCGTCATGACCCACATAAACCCATACATGCTCCATTTCATACAGATGTCCAATCTCATAATCCCACCAAATTGCATATTCAATCACATATTGTACTACCTCGCTTGGAAACTCAATGTCCCTTTTAAACGATGGTGAAGGCCCGGATTGATGCAACACAGAAATGCCAACAAAATCTGGATAAAAGGGTTCGTTTCTGTCAAACATCAAGACTGGTGCATAACTCATTGCAGTTTCAAGCGTTTCCATTTCTGACATGTTCATTCATGAGTCCTCCGTATATGTTGGATTTTCATACTATACTAACAGAGAACGTAACACACCGACTCAGACATTTTGAATTTTTTTCTAATATAATGCCAACCCCCTCCATGGATTTCGTACGATAATTACATCGACACATCAAAAAAACCTGCAACTGTTATTCTCCAGTTACAGGCTCTGTACTTTGATCATGAATAAGGAATTTTGAATTAAGACTTCAGCTTATTAGATGGTGACACGGACGTCTTGGAAGGTGAGGTCGATTCATCAGATACCTGCGTATCACATCCTATTGGCGGGCCCAGAATGGCATCATTCTTAATGGACGCAACAGCTCTGGCATACGCCTCTTCATCCAAACAGTACGCGCGGTGAGCCACCTCCGGCGGTGTAGCTGCCAAGAAATCCGCTCCAAACACAATATCAGGCGTAGGTTGATCAAAGATCGTTAATACATATACATTATCCGTCTCAGCGACAAACCAGTGAAACCAGCCTTTCGGAAATACTACAACCTGACCCGGTTTCAGACGATAGGTCAATCGTTCACGCGTAAACGGATTGAAGACTGACGCTGTAATCTCACCAGTGATGACTATAACCATTTCTGTAACATTGGTGTGCCAGTGCGGCTGCACAATAATTCCTTTGCTTAAGTGCACGTTGAAGAAACCATTCGCAATGGACGGTAACTGTTCTCCAAACAACTGGGTTACATAGTTGCGTGAATCCCGCTGATAATTGACAACCGCATTGGAATCGGCAGCTAATGGAACATTCGGGGCTTGCAAAATCGGATTCATCATACGATCATTTCTCCTCCTTGAGCATACATCTCATTGTTGTACTGTATGCCGGAGAGTAGAAAGATAATACCGTTGACTTGTTATACATTCTTTCCATCCGAAACTGCAGGTTTCTTGAATCATGTCTTAAAGAGTTAGACTTGGCCAGGGAATCTGCCTCCAGCTGCGATGCCTTGGGGTGATATGCGATCAATCTGCTTCATCTCATCATCCGTAAGCGAAACTTCTAACGCGCCTAAGTTTTCGTGAACTCTTTCCAGGTTGCGAGTCCCCGGGATCGGAACGATATGCTCTCCCTTTCCAAGTAACCAGGCCAGAGCAAGTTGAGAAACGGTGCATCCTTTTTGCTTAGCCATCTCTTGGATCAATCCAACAACCTCCAGATTTTTCTGAAAGTTCTCACCTTGGAAACGCGGATAGTGACGACGATAATCATCTTCCGCCAAATCGTCTATAGATCGGATCTGACCAGTCAGGAAGCCACGTCCCAATGGGCTGTATGGAACCAAGCCGATGTTCAATTCATGCAGGACAGGCATAATCTCATCCTCAAGTTCCCGACTCCACAATGAATATTCCGTCTGCAACGCTGTGATCGGATGAACAGCATGTGCACGCCGAATGATCTCTACTGGCGCCTCGGACAAACCAATATATCGGATCTTTCCCTGTTGAACCAGATCGGCAAGCGTGCCTACCGTCTCTTCAATGGGGGTATTCGGATCAGGACGATGTTGATAATATAGATCAATATAATCCATTCCCAGGTTGTAGAGACTCGCATCTACTGACTTTTTGATGTAGGCCGGATCTCCCTTGGGGCCCTGCGTGTGCGTAATACCGAATTTGGTGGCAACAACAACTTCGGCTCTTCGACCTTGAAGCGCACGCCCAAGCAGTTTTTCATTTCCTCCAAATCGCTGTTTTTCATACTCTCCGTACAGATCCGCCGTATCAAACATGGTGACTCCTGCATCCAGTGCACCCTGAATGGTATGTACCGATTCGTCATTATCCGGCATCATCATCACACCCAGGCCGAGCCCTGATATACGTAATTTGTCTTTGCCTAACGTTCTTGTCTTGAGCATGAGGCTTCCTCTTTTCATCTTAAAATAGAAACGATAAATAGCTACGAGTGAGCTTAAGTTCATTCTATTTTAATACCGAGACACCAACCACACTCCGTGTAAGCTAGTAAAGAAATTACTAGTCTAGTCAACCTTCTACATAAGAACAGGGACGTAAATACAACAATGAATGCCTGATTGGCTGTTCAGATTATTCATGGAAAAGATATCGTACGCATGCACAACACCATCTGCCCGTTCCGTCGTTTCAAGCAGAACACGATTGACTTGTTTTAATTCAACTTGGTGCAGGTTCCAGATCGTTCGGAAGTCCATACTTTCTTCACTCAGTTGTTTCACGATGCTGCCAAATCCGGGGTCACTCGGATACTTATCATAATACGTACGAAAAACAGCTACCGAGTGCCGTGCGAATTCATCCCAATTGTGCATGCGCTCCTTCAGCGTTTCATCCAAGAATAAAATCCGCATCAATAGACGCTCATTCATATTCATCGACGAGAACTTAAAGAGGTACGTATCCGCTGCTTCATTCCAGGCAAGCACCTCAGAGCGTTCATTGGTAATAAAGGAAGGATGAGTCAACTGACTAATAATACTCTGCCAACCTGGGTCCAGTTGTGAATACGAAGCAAGGAATTCATGTTCCGCATTCGGGTCCCATAAGTCAAACAGATGAATCTTCTCTTCCGGGGTTAACCGAAGCGCGTTCGCTATGCTTTGTATCACTTCTCGTGAAGCTGCCAACTCCCTACCTTGTTCAAGCCACGTGTAGTACGTTGCGCTGACACCAGCTAATACCGCTACTTCTTCCCGCCTTAGTCCCGGTGTTCTTCGCTGTCCATAAGATCCTGACAATCCAACTTGTTCCGGTTGAATGCGGCTTCTACGTGATTTCAAAAACTCACCCAGTTTTTTGCTACGGCTCATACCTGCATCCATAGACATCGTTCCTTTTTATAAAAGTATTCAGGCCTATTCGACTCTATCCCAAAATGGTAGTCTCTGAATGACTTGGATATAATCCATTTATTGTTAGTTCTTCAGAATACCTGATTTACAAGTAGCTTAGCATCAAATGGTGCAGAACGAAAATACAAGCAGTGTTTGAAGGAAATTCGTCAATTAAGTCAACTAGAGCAGTTGCAGCAGAATTAGGAACTACGTCCAAGATGATTCGGTAGAAGTTAATCACGAGGAATTATATGAGGTATTTGACGTTTGAAAGATTTCTAGGGATTTCACCATTAAACCGTTGTTTACGCAAAAAGGGCCCTGTTATCAAAAGTGCAGGACCATTTTTTGTATGAATACAATTTCTTTCACGATATGTCCGCCGGCCTCAAGTGTCATAACTAACCAGATAATGATGAAGTTCCGTGTTATAACACCCTATACTGTGCTCAATTAATCTGCCTTCTCCGTCGAAGGAGTTACGAAGGCGCTTGAGCACATGCGTTCCCAGGGAGATCTTCAGTAGTTGGCATACTTCAGGAGCTGCCGGCTCTACAAAGAAACGGTCTTTGAAGTTCTCCAGCAAAATGTCGTTCTCCTCCAGTGATTCATAGAGCGATTGGATGTCTCCATTCATTTCCTCTTTGCCTCCGCCGGGCAATGCAGCTGCTGCCAAGAAGTGTATCAGATGAATATAAGGTTGTCCGTTAAGAATGTAGAGCCTTTCAATCCGCTGGCAATATGGCCCGTAGAGACCATACTCCTCCGTACCGGCATCATTCGTGAGTAACCGGGAATTCAGAACTTTCTTTTCCAGCTTATGGCCCTCTTCTACGAGTAGCTCCGTAAACCGTTTACCCTTTGAGAGCTTCTGATGAGAGGTATTGCGCATCACAATTGTGCCAACACCGCTTTTCTTCTGCACGTAACCTTCCTGTGACAGCTCTTGGACTGCACCGCGGACTGTCATTTTACTGACGCCAAATTCTTTCTCCAGCTGTGGTTCAGAGGGGATGATGCTTCCAAGAGGATATACTCCATGTAGAATCCGATCTTTGAGAATTTTTTGGATTTGCTGATATAACGGACCTTGCTTGCGCTTTAGAGACACTCACTGTTCACTACCTTTCAACATCTGAGGGATGGTCCGACAGCGCGCGGAGCACCTCATTCTCGGTAAAAAGCGCTGTATCGCCTTGAGTGGTATGGGCCAGCATCGCTGCCGCCACTGCCATATTAACCGTATACTCCTGTGGGTATTGCTGCAATTCCCCATGGATGATGGTGCTAGCAAATACATCGCCGGCACCGATCCGGTCGTACACCGGGAAAGTCATCTTGCGGGAAAATACAAACGTACCTTGATGATAGATATATCCTGTCAAGGAATGCGTATGGTCCGTGTTAATCTCTCGGTGGGTTCCTGCTACCGTTCCGATTCCAAAGCGCTTTGCAACTTCAGGGATCGCTTGCTTCATCTGTGTTATTCTATCATATTCTTCGGTTCCGATGCCAAGAATACACTTCGCATCCTTCTCATTCATTAGCACCAGATCTGCCAGACTCAGCAGTTCCTCATAATGCGGGCGGGCCTTGACATAACCATCTGTCCCCCATAACGCTGGACGGTAATTACAATCAAATACAACCTTGCCCCCAACACTCCTCACTTCCTCAGCAAGCCGTTTCATCTGCTTGCGCACGCCATCATTCATAGCCAGCGTAATGCCACATAAATGAAGAACATCGACCCGCGATGCAAGATCTTTCATATCATAATTAGCCGCGTCCGCAGTATTGAAACTACTGCCCAACCGGTCTGTGTACGTGACTCTGCCAGGGCGGGCTCCAAAGCCATTCTCCAGAAAGTACATCCCAAGGTGTTTACCGCCCTGGCTAATAAGAGAGGTATCCACTCCAAGCTTGCGCAGATAAGCGATCGCCGCTTCGCCCACCGGAGTTTCCGGCAAAGTTGTAATAAGAGCACCGTTATGGCCGTATCTGGCTAGTGCTGCCGTTACATTCACCCCGCTGCCGGAAAACGAATACTCCAGCCTGCTGCTCTGGACCAGTGTTTCGTAGCCCGGGACCTGCAGCCGCATCATCACTTCACCAAAAGCAGCAACCTTAGGCATACTGGTCCACCAGCGATTTCATTATTTTGAGCAGTCTGCGGACATCCTGTACGTTTGTACTTCCGGTCTGCGACTCAATAATTGAAGAATAAACATGGGGTATAACATGAGGTACGTCTGCCTGTAGTGCAATCTCTAGAATGGGTCCAAAGTTATTGAGATCGATTCCGCCTGTAGGCTCCAGAGCAAACCCCGCTTCCCCACAAGCTTTGGCAACCGCACGGTACTCCTCTTGGAGCTTCAACCCCTGCATCGGATAATATTTGAGCGCATTCCCTCCCATGTCACGAACCAGTGCAATAGCCGCATGAACTGGAACTATAGCCTGCGGATTGGTGACCGAACTGATCGGGCCAGTCGATATATTTACATAACCTGGCTGTCCGCATGGAGATACCAGGCAGTTAATCCAGCTGTCTTTAGGTCCCAGATTGGCACGGGTTGCCCCCACTGCCGGGAATACCTGATTGATATGGCTGCCCGGATAGCTCGCGGCAATCTCCGTCACAACTGCAGCCTGACGACTGTCTCCAGCCCCGAGTCCGATGGATACGGCATCTTGAATCGCCTGACCATATTCAGTCATGGCAGCTACAGCTTCCTCCGACGTAGCATAATTTTTGGAGAGCACACCAACAAGTACATATCCTTCCGCAGCCTCGTACACATCCTTGGCGTTTCCGATACTCCCGGCCAATACATTCATTGCGGCCCTATTCTTATACAGACACTGCTGAATATGACTCATTCCGGTTTGCCTCCCACGATTTCATGTATTCTGCTGACGATGACCTGCATATCATCCCCTTGCAGCGACCTTGGATCAATATCAAAATAACCTTGCTTGACGCCATAGTCTCGGGTATATACCGCAATTAATCCTTCACGCAGCTGGTCATTCACTTTCTTCGCATCCACCCCGGCAAGAGAGGAATCAATCTGGATACGCCCCCGAAAAATCGATCTGCCGGCTTCATCCTGCACGATACGGACCGAAACACCAGGAAGTCTGACAAGTGGCTGAAGAGCCTCCAGCTTCTGCTTCTCTCGTTCGCTATTATCGGCTTTGTCCTGGTATTCCTCTAGAGCTTGAAGTAACCCAAAAATGGTCTCTTTACCAACCTTCATGCTGCGGCCAACCCCGTGTAGCTGTATCTTTAGCCACTCCACGTATTTCTTTTTGCCGGCGACAATGCCGGAAGTAGGTCCTTCGATAGCTTTCGATCCGCTGTAAATGGCCAGATCCGAACATTGGATATATTTGCGCAGATCCTCTTCCGCTGCCGCATCAACAATCAGCGGCACCCCTCTATGCTGCGCAACCTCCCAGGCCTCTTCCACAGAAATCATGTTTTTCTGCACAGCATGATGGGATTTAACATAAAGAATGGCTGCAGTGTGTTCACCAATTGCCTGATTGATATGCTCCTTGCGGCCTTCATTGGCGTATCCGACCTCCACTACTCGACCGCCGCCAAGGAATACCATGGTTTCAATCGGTGCTCCATATTGCACATTATGACCCTTTAGCATAACAATTTCATTTTTCAATACCGGTTCCTGGTGCAGACGAAGGCTGAGACGCGGATCTCCGCCGGTCACAATGGCTGCCACCGACAGCGCGATACCACTGGATGCGGAGTTCACCACAACGGCGCTTTCCGAACCAAGTAACTGTGCAATATATTCTCCGGATTTTTCCACAAGATCTGCAATCTCCACGTACCGCTGTCCGCCTTGTTTCATCGCATCCATGACTGAATCCGTTGGTGAGGAAACGCCAAGGATACTCATCCTCCCACTGGCATTAATAACACGCTTCAAACCATATTTAGCCTGTAATGAGTGACCCATTAGCATAGACTCCTTTAGCCTCAATATAGTGTTGTGTAACCCGGACATCACCTTCCGAGTCCTCAAGTTGCTTTTGTCCTTCTTCCAGGGAAAACAAAGTCAGGTTCGCCTGCTGTCCCACTCTGATCTGTCCGAGCTCCGGCTTACCGAGCCACGCCGCCGGACTTCTTGTAACCGCGTGGATGACCTCTTCCAGACTATAGCCGAGGTACAGAAATTTCGTCAGCACATTCGACATACAATATACCGGACCATTCATACGGTTGCCTCGATAAATGTCCGTACTGATTGTATTTAGCGCAATGCCTGCAGCCTTGGCCTGTTCTGCGATCCGGAAGGAGAAGCTCGCTGTGCCATGCCCCACATCCAGATGAACTCCCCGAGCAGCAGCATCCAGTAATTCTTGCAGCGGTGTGCCATCCGGATGAAACAGATTGTTGGACTTGCCGTTAAGGTAATGGGTAATTACATCGCCCGACTGTAACAGCTCCAACACATCAGAGATAGCGGGCGGAGCTGAACCGATGTGAACCATGAGCGGAAGCTTCGTTTCTTCCGAGAGTGTACGTGCCAACTTGAGCGGCAGTATGCCGCTGTCTTTGACGACACTTTGACTGATGCGGGCTTTCAGGCCAACAATGAAATCAGGATAAGCCGCTGCCGCCTCCAAGACCTTCGCCCGGTTAATCCATTCCAGCTGCGACAGTTCATCCGTCCGTTCGAGCCCGATTCTTGAAATGTTCAACAGAGCAAATACTTGTGTAACAGCCTTTCGTTTTGCGGTATAGAAAGCGCCAATTCGGTCTGCACCGCAGCTGCCGGCATCTACAAGCGTTGTTACACCCTGCTTCACACCAATTTCGTCGATATCATCGCCATAGGGATCAAGCTCCTGGACAGCATGCACATGCAGATCAATCCACCCACTGGACGTATATAACCCTGAACAATCTAGCTCATTTTCTCCTTCAGCCTGTCCTGGCGGTGTAATGGCGGTGATGATCCCGTCCTGAATGGCGATATCCATCATTCGCCCGTCAACAAACTGCAAATTGCGCAGCACATTCTCTGTGCCCACTCATCCCATCTCCTTTTTCAACCCCGGTGTACAGGCAAATTCCAAAAATGATTCATGACATGTAAATCCGTACTTCCCATTCGTCAAAAATAAACCTGATGAGCTACTTTATTCTAAAGATTATAATGTTATAATGTTTATACTAGCACAACTGTAATCCAGAAGAGAACAGTGAATTTAATCCGAAAATCTTAAAGACTGGAGGGAATGATTCATGGCAGATTCAGCACGTAAGTCATCCTTGCTCAACAGATTCAGGCTCAGCTGGAATCATTTCAAATCAAGGCTTCTGATGAAATATGCTTTTTCTTACATTCTCATATTTCTTATCCCTCTGACTGGTGTAACTATTTTTGTGTATGAAAACGCTGTCAAAGGATTGCGTGTAGAGATTGAACAATCCAATGTCAATCAGCTTAACCAGGTGAAGAATACAATAGATAACCGTATGAAGGAACTTCAGGAAATAGCGGGGAGAATCGCCTATGACAAACACCTGACCCCTTATATGGTAAAGCAACCCTATTACAGCTTCGAAGCGATTCAGGCGCTGGCGAATTACAAAGCTAGCAGCAGCATTGCAGAGGATTTGCTTCTCTATTTCCATAACGATGCCAACATCTATTCGTCCCGCGGTCTGGCTAATCTGGATGTCACATTTAATAGCTTCTATCAGTTCGAGCATTGGAATCCCGAAGAGTTGCGGCGAGACTTGAATGAAACCAGGCAGCCCCTGGTCCGTGCCGTTGAGAATGTGAAGGTTAATTCCCGAGTGGAACCGATGCTCGTCATGCTTGTACCTGTTAAACCGAATGACCCGTATCCATATGGAACCGTTGTTTATTTGATGAAAGAATCTAACCTTACCGGGGTTATGGATTCGATTTTGAGTGATTTTTCAGGAAGCAGCTATATCTTCAGTCCCTCCGGAGAGGTGTTAACCGCGAACAGTCATGGCATCAGCCTTCCCCAGAACGAAATTGAGCATCTAGCTTCGCTTGAGCCCGGTATTCATAATTTGAAGATGGACGGAGAACAATACTCCGTTGTTTCTGTTCAATCTGAAGAAAATGGCTGGACCTATGTGACTACGATGCCAAGCTTCCAGTTCTTCAGCCGTGTCGCCCATGTCCAGACCCTGATCCTGATCGTCTTTTGTATTACCGTCATTATGGGCATAGCTGCCGCGTTACTGTTAGCGAAACGGCAGTACCATCCGATCAGGGATTTAATGGACAAGATGAGAGGCAGCGACAATGATGCTTCCAATCTCCGCAATGAATGGGAATGGATACGCCAGACCCTCCATAATTACAGTGTGAAAATTGATTTTCAGGAGCCCTTTGTCCGCAATCAGTGCATGCTGCTGTTACTCAAACACGGCAAGCCAGACGATCCAGAGATCGAAAAGATGATTCTAAGCGCAGGATTTAGACATCCTCAAGGACAAGGGCTCTATTTCTCCGCAATTCTGTCCTGGGATGATACTGTGCCCGGGGGCAAGTCCTGGCAAGAACGCCATCTGTTGCAGGAAATACTCAGCAATGTATGTCTTCCAGGTCCCAATGCTCAGATCTTCGGTGTAGAATTCTCGGTCAAAGATCAGTTTGCCCTGATTATTTCGCTTCCCGGTGAGTCGGACAAGCCGATTCAAAGCCAGTTGGAACAGAGTATTGAAGCCATTCAAACGTTAATCCGCGAGCACTCGCAGCTATCTCTGAGTATCGGTGTTGGCATGGCCTACCAGGACTTGGCACGTCTTAACCAATCCTTCATTGAAGCGGCTGCAGCTCTGGAGCACCGGATCATCCGGCGCAGCGGTCAAGTTACTTATTTTGAGCAGCTTGCAGAGCTGAGCCCTTCTGCTTCCGAAAGCTTCTGGATTCCACGCAAATCCATGCTGAAACTGGAGCAGAGTCTAAAGCAGGGCAACGAATCAGTAACCGTCCAAATGATTGCCGATATCATTCATATGATCAAAGAGGAACCGTTGCAGGTTCATCTACTACGCTGTATCTGTTTCGATCTGCTGAACGCTTTTCTACGCACCGCCTCAGAGTTTGGTATGAACGAAGTGTTCGCCAATATGCCGGAATTAACTTCCTTCGAAACTCTTGAAGAGCTGGAAAGCCGTTTGCTCTGTCTGGCCGCTGACATCTGCGCGCAGGTGGAGCTGAATACAAAGACAAGCGAGTCTACATTAATGGATGACATTCTGGTTTACGTGGATCAACAGTTTGCAGACTACACACTCAGCCTGGAGCATGTGGCGCTTAAGTTTGCCATTTCAACTTCTTATCTAAGCCGGAGCTTCAAAGAGAAAACCGGCAGCAATTTCTCACAATATATCTGGCAGCGTCGTGTGGATGAAGTCATGCAACTCCTGGAGAATACTAGCGCACCGCTCAAAGAAATTATCGAGCAGGTCGGTTATATGGATGCGCCAAATTTCATCCGCAAGTTCAAAAAAGAAATCGGTCTGACACCAGGGCAATATCGCAAGGAACATGCTTTGAGAGGGACTACTACAAAAAGACCTGTTTAAGTTGGCGGAACTTCCGCCCTTTCTGTACTACATTCTTTTATTCGAAGATACCGCTTCACTTTATCGTTTATTTTGCTGCTGCCCTTCCTTAAGGATGTGCTCTACCAGCTCATCCAGCGGAACAGTTGCAAGCGCAATCGCCGTATCTGTTACCCCGTAATAGATATAGAGCAGTCCATCTTTGACCACATTTCCAGTCGGGAAGATGACATTGGGGATCTGAAATCCAAATTTCTCATAATACGTCTCTGGCTCCATAATAAAATGATGCGTCCGGGCAATGATTTTCTCCGGCTTCTCCAAATCCAGCAACATGGCTCCCACACGGTAAACAATGTCCTCATCGACACCATGATAGAGCACCAGCCAGCCCTTTTCCGTACGGATCGGGGGTGTTGATCCACCAATCTTCCGCGATTCCCAAGAGAGGTTCTGGGCGGTAGCGAGCAGCTTGGGCTCTTCCCAGTTCACGAGATCCTCAGAGCAGGTAATCCACATGGCCGCCTTATCCGTACCGTAAGCTTCTCCCACATATTCCTCGGGGCGGCGCAGCAGTACAAATTTGCCCCCAATTTTCTCGGGGAACAGAATGTTGTCCCGGTCATTAATATCAAGAGGTGTTGTGTCCGCCACATACTCCCAATCCAGCAGATTATCTGATTTCAAAATGGAGGACCGGGTTAGCCAATGTCCCTCCTCGTCCCCCCACCCGTCCGGATATTCCGGAATAGAGCGAAGGGGGACGCCTGCCCCGGTAGGGTAATAACTCATGGCACAGGGGCGAAGAGCGTAGTTCAGATAGAAGGTTCCGTCAATTTTGACAATCCGCGGGTCCTGTACACTACCATAAGGGAACCCCAGCATGTCTGGTGTCACTATTGGTTCATCCTTCACGTGGGTGAAGTTCACCCCGTCTTCACTCTCAAGCAGACCCAAGTAATTTTTGCATGGCGTTAGGGAACCAGCGGTGCGCTCAATCATATAAAATTTGCCGTTATCAATGATAACGGCAGGGTTGAAAACCGTAACCTTGCGCCATTCATAGTTGCCCGGGACAACAATGGGATTATTCGGATGTCTCGTGATTTGCATGTCTAATCCTCCTGCATTTAATGTTCAGGAACGCGTTTTATGCTTATATCTCATTTTTTACAACTTTCTGCGCATGGGCCTGATTAGTTGGATTTCCAGCGATCATAGGCAGCCTGGTTGATTTCAACCATACGATCTCCACCCATTTTTTTGACGGTAGCCACATAATTGTCCCAGTCCGTAAGCGGCTCGGCTCCGGTGATGAATTTCGCTTCCATCTGATTCACATATGTCTTCAAATCAGAATTCAGGCTACTGATTTCGGTCTGCTCTTCCACGGTAAGAAACAAAGTTGGAAACGGAATTCGTGCGCCTTTATCGAGAAGCTTCTGCTTGGTCTCCTTCTCTACCCAGAGGTCAAAGTCTGTCTTCAGCCCCTTATTAATATCATCCATGGACAGAGTTGGAGCGGGAATGCCGTAGTTAGGTGTCAGCGTTGCCCGATAATCTTCCATTTCCTTTCCATCTGGTACTGGCAAGTACTGTTTGACCCGATTCTCTTTATCGGTATACTCCCAGAGAATGCCCTCTGGACCTTTATTGAAGAACATGGCACCTTCATAGGAGTAAAGATAATCCACCCAGCGCATAGAGGCTTCAGGTGCAGGATTGCTCTCCGTGATCGCAAAGGCGCCACTTGTAATCCCCCTGTTCTTTGCAATCGCTGGAGCAGCAACTGATTCACTGTGGACAGGTGCAAACATCGGGTCTGCCGTCGAAGGCTCTCCCCCTTTGCTCATGTAGGCATGCCAGTCCGAAAAGAGGGCGATTTGATTGTTCTGTGCTTTGGCCTTCTTTTGCTCCGCTGTTTGTGAGAAGCTCTCATGATCCAGCAGGTCTTCAGACCACAGGCGGTTCATATAGGTCAGATATTCCTTGTAGCCTTCTTCAAGCGGTGTATAATGCACCTTATCCGCATCGTCTACATAAATTTCTTCTTCATACATGCCGAAGGCACCCAGCAGCCATGTACGGATATCGCGGAGGTTCGCAGCGGGTGTTGTCACGGAAGAGATCGGAATTTCGTCGGCTATGCCATTCCCGTTTGGGTCTTCCTCTTTCACACGCTTCAGATAGGTATACAACTCCTCAGTCGTTTCGGGAAGTTTATCGATATTAAGGGCCTCTAGGAAGTCCCCGTTATACCACATCGGATTGCGGTACCAGTGCTGGCTCAGTTCTACGACCGGCAAGGAATAGATGTGCCCATCCGGTGCAGTAATCGATTTGCGCACATCCGGATTATCCTCCAGCAGCGCCTTGAAATTCGGAGCATACTCTTCGATGAGATCTTCCAGTGGGATGAGTATCCCCTGCTCTCCATAATTCATCTGCTCTGCAGTTGTTAAACCGGCAGCATAGAGGATATCCGGATAATCCCCACTGGCGAGCACCAGATTTTTCTTGGTTTCAAAACTGTCTTTCGGTGCGTTCTTGTACTCCAGCGTTATACCAGTCTTCTCCTCCATCTGCTGAAGCACCGCCATGTTCTCCCAATTCTGAATCCCTACATCTGGCGCCATAAGCGACAGAGTAACGGGTTCATTCACAATCGGGAAGCCTTCATTATTCACAGCAACTTTCCCAAGATTGTTGTTTGCTTTACTTTCGTTTGAATTACTGCATCCTGCCAGTAATGTCAGAACTAAAGCCGAAGATAGCAGAAGCTTCCATGGTTTGCGTGTGGTTGGCATTCATAATTCCTCCCTTGTTATCATCACATTTCAACGGGTTTAGCCTTTAACAGAGCCTATCATGACCCCTTGGACAAAGTAACGCTGCAGGAACGGATAGATGGCCACGATGGGCAATGTGGAGACAACGATGACTCCATATTTAATCAGCGATGCCGTTTCTGCCTTATTATTCATGGCAGTCGCCACCTCGCCGTTGATGGATGCGCCCGTGGTTTCGGCCGACATTTCCTGAAGGACAAGAATCTGACGCAGAACCATCTGCAGTGGATACTTCGATTCATCATTTAAATAGATTAGGGACGGGAAGTAGCTGTTCCAGTGACTTACACCATAGAACAGGGCCATAACGGCTACAATCGGTGCCGACAGTGGTAGAACAATGCGAATGAACAGCTTGAAATTCGTACAGCCGTCGATATGTGCTGCTTCCTGAAGTTCCTTCGGGATGGTCGTCTGAAAAAAGGTGCGGGCCACGACGATATTCCAGACCGAAGCAGCCACTGGCAGAATCAATGCCCACATGCTGTTCATAAGTCCGAGGTTCTTGACTAGGAGATACGTCGGCACAATTCCGCCGCTGAAGAACATGGTGAACAGAATGAGCCCCATGAACAACTGGCGCCCGACAAAATCAGATCTGCTGAGCGCATACGAGGCCGGCAAAGTGACCGCGAGATTAAGCAGAGTACCCACCACTGTGTAAATAATTGTGTTCCAATAGCCACTCCATATCTTGGGATTCTCAAACACAAGCTTGTAACCGTCCAGTGTTACATTCTTCGGAAACAACCACATCGCTCCCGAATTGACGTCCTGCGGTGAACTGATGGAAGCGCTGAGAATATAGATGAGCGGATAGAGAACAACCAGCAGTGACAGACCTAAATAAATATAAGTGCTGATCAGAAAAAGCTTGTCCCCCCTGGATTCTTTCATCGCAGTAACCAAAGACTTCAACTCCTTTCCTACCAGATCTACCAGAGGCTGTTCTCACTGGTGCGTTTGGCGATCTGGTTGACCGTAACAAGCAATATAACGTTGATTACCGAGTTGAATAATCCGACAGCCGTTGAGAAGCTATATTGGGCGTTCACCAAACCGGCGCGGTATACATAGGTGGATATTACATCGGAAGCTTCCATATTGAGTGAATTCTGCAGCAGCAAAATCTTCTCGAAGCCAAGGCCCAGTATATTACCCATATTCAAGATCAGCATGATCGTAATTGTGGGTAATATCGTCGGCAGATTGATATGCAGCACCCGTTTGATTCGGCTTGCTCCATCCATAATGGCCGCTTCATGGAGCTGGGGATCTACGCCTGACAGAGCCGCGAGATAGATAATGGTTCCCCATCCGGTGCTCTGCCAGACGCCGGAGAATACATACACCGTCTTAAACCATGCGGGATCAGTCAGAAATTGTGCTGGTTCAAGACCAATGAACTCGATGAACCGAACAATCATTCCGCTTGAGGGTGATAAAAAGGTAATGATCATACCAGCCATGACAACTACAGAAATGAAGTGAGGTGCATAGGTTACAGTCTGGACTGATTTCTTAAACGGGCCGTTCCGGACTTCATTGAAGGCCAGCGCCAAAATGATAGGCAGGGGAAATCCGATGGCAAGTTCATAGAAACTGATACTGAACGTGTTCCAAAGCAGATCCCAGAAAAAATAAGAATTGAAGAACCGTTCAAAATGGTCAAAACCTACCCATTCGCTGCCTGTAATTCCTTTCGAGGGTACAAAATTCTTAAAAGCAATCTGAATGCCGTACATCGGACCATAATGAAAAACGAGGAAATACAATAACACGGGGAGCATGAACAGATATAACTCCCAATTTTTCCAAATCCTTTTGCCAAGGGAATTCCTCTTCAATGAAGGATTTACGGGTACTGCAATGTGACTCTCCTCCATTCTCCCACTCCTTTCTATATCTTTTTCATTGGATAGGAATATGTTGCTGCTATGCATCCTTGCCAACTCCATTTTGGTAACGCTTACACATTGGAGTATAGTGAAATGAAGATGACACAGTAAATATGTAGGTTCTGCATTGTCATGAAAAGGGTGTGTAAAACCGCGCTACTGCGGTATTTTCCGTTCTGCTCTGATGTGGATGGTTGCAGATGGAGCAAGGCTGCAAATATGTGAATTGCGAACCTCCTTTCAAGCTGCAAAAGATACATATTGTGATCATCGAGCTTACCTAAGGTAGGTTTCGACATACGCAAATGGAACGAAGCAGATAACACGCTGCTTCGTTCCATTTGAACAATCAGTATGACAAGTTCCCTCTCCTTTAATGGATGGAAAACACTTCTTTTTTTAATAATTCTTCTGGCTCCTGCCCTATCTTATCACTGTGAAAATAATCGCGTATAACGCCATCTTGAAGATAGTTGGCGATCGATACCATAATCATCCCTTGATCAAGTGCCAGATAAGCTTTTGCAAGTTCTCCCGTTTCAACATTGACTGAGTCATAGAACCCATATTTGCCAAACATTTTGAAGCTCTTTAAAGCTTTGATGTTCTTTCGAACAGCTTCAGGAGCATAATCCAGGGCAAGGAATGTTGCGTGTGCTGTTACCGTTGCTCCGTCTTTATAACCTGAGGTACCTAACGGCGTTGCTGCAAACTCACTGTAACCTGTCGGAGTTGCAGAAGGTGAAAAACCCCATGCCGCATACCCTTTTTCTTTGGCATATTCGATCTGCAATTCGACATGACGCTGGTTGTTCAATCCCAAAGCTTGAGTACCCAGGTCTTTTTCCTTTATAACCATACCGGGCATAAGAGCTTCAAACATACTGCCTCCCCAGCTTGGCACGAACTTTGTATCCTTGTATACATAACTTCCTTCAAACACATCCACTCCATCGTACTTAACGGATTTGCCTTGAGGAATCTGAGCTTGCCAATCCCATTCCTGAGGTAATGTGCGATACATCTTCCACCAATGTTCTTGAGGAACGTCACCTTTCCCAATAGCAATATAACTGCCTACACGTGGTTCCGTGTAAAACATTCCATAATGGTGGTCCGTCAGCGCGCCTTTAGCCACATCATAACCTCCGCGGAATTGGCCGACTTCCGGATCATATAGCGGAGTATAGTTCATATTTTCAACCAACTTGCTTGTTTCCCCATGCAGTTCATCATAGGCTTGCCCAACAACAATTAAACCAGCGGATAACCAGCCATTATCGACTTGGGAAATAAATTGTCCCCAATCTTTCTTCACTGAACCGTCATCCGTGTTATACCAATTATAAAATAGGCCGTTCCACTTTTCTAACTTTTCGAGGGTATTTATAGTCGTTTGCAGGCTTTGTACAGCTTCTTTCTTAGAAATAATGCCCAATTGTTGCGCTGAAACGGTGCTCATCATATACATTGCGATGTTTGTGGGTGAGGTACGCTTGGCTTCTTCTGTCCCGTTTTCAGTGAGCCGTACTTCATCGTAAGTCAAGCCGGTGTTCTGATCCGTATAGTCCTCAAAAAACGTATAGGTTTTATATGCAATCGCTTTCAATTCTGCTCGAAATCCAATTAAATGGCTTGAGTCACCTGCTGAAGCCATAGACGTTAAAGACAGGCTAGCTAACAGACAAATAGTTAAGATAACGTAGAACTTTTTTGCTTTTTTCATAATTTTCTCCCTTCAAATGGATTCGAAACGTTTCGTGTATATGTTATCATAAATTTCCCATTTCAGTAAACTACAAAATAAAACGCTTACAAATTTTATATGTAATATGGATCAACGATAGATATAAAATCGAAACGTTTCATTATTGGGGCAACATTAGGGTAGCACACGCAGGATAATATGACGTATTTGTCCGTATGAAGTTCTGTTTTATTCTAAATTAAATGGATAGAAGCCTGACTCCATAGGAATCAGGCCTAATCCTGTCTCACATCCATGCTGAACCGTCTAAGTTACTACAACTGTTGTTCCACAATACTCGCAGTCCGTTGATAGCTTAGGAAGTACTTTTGCCTTCGCCCCACATCCCGGGCAACTTACTGAAATAGGCCTTTGCGGCTCCTCTACTTTTTCTTCGACCTTCTCTTCAGCGTTTTCCTTATCTGAAAAATTGATCTCTGTATAGTTAATGGTATTATGACTGCTATAACTCACGGTGTTGCTATTGTAGCTTGAATAAGTATGCGGATTCGCATTCTCGCGATCAAGATGGCCTCCATAATCTCCCCCATAAAACTTTCGTTCCGGGCCACGCTTTTTCTTACCTCGTTTTCTCCTAAGCAATTTAATGCCCAAAAACAAAAATAAAGTTTCAATGATCATAATTTCAACGACAACAACTATATTCAATTGATCTACAATATTTTCTTCCATAAGCAATCTTATGGGTATAGCAATCGCAAAAAACATAAAAAAGAGTCCGAAAAACTTCCTTAACAACACGTTTCCTCCTTAAAACATCACACTATACCTAGCAGTGTAAACTGCAACCATCCGTAAAGAAGTCATTTAGTCAGCTACACAGTTTACGAGATCCTCATCGTTGTTCCGCAATACTCACAATCCGAGGATAAAGTAGGATATACCCTTACCTTGGCTCCACATCCTGAACAATTCACGGCTACAGATTCTTGAGGTGCCTCGTCATATTTCACACGATGCTGATCTTCGTGGTATTGCTTATCATTCGAATCGTAACGATGATATGGATCAGTCTTAGAATGAGATTTAGGTCGACCACACATTTTAATGCCCGTAACAAGTACGATAACCCCAGGAATAAAAAGAATAATCGTACTGATAATGGCCGTTTCTGTTCCTTCGGATATTAATATTAAAGATAACAGGATCGTCACGGACGAAAGGATAATGAATAAAATGCCAAAAAACTTCTTCACCGCGTTTCCTCCTTTAAACATCACACTCTACCTAGCAGTGTATATTACAAGTATCCGTAAAAGAAGTCATTTAGTCAGCTAAACAGCTTACGAGACCCTCATCGTTGTTCCGCAATACTCACATTCTGCAGAAGAATTAGGATATACCTTTACTCTAGCTCCACATCCTGTACATATTACGGATACAGGTTCTTGAGATTCCTCGACATCTTCATACTCCTCTTGATAGTTACCTCCGTCATATTGCACATTACTACTAGAATCGTCATCATAATGTTGATTGGCTTTAGGTTGAAATTTAGGTCGACCACACATTTTAATTCCTATTACAAGCAAAACAATTCCACTAACAAAAAGTACAAATGCATTAATAATTGCTACATCAGTTCCCTCAGATAGTTCAAATAAAGAGAACAGAATTGTTATACATGAAATTATAATAAATATAATCCCAATTTTCTTTTTCAAAGTTTCTCCTCCTGCAACTTATGATTTACTTGTTATGATCTGTTGATTGCGCTCTTTCAATCGGAATCTTAGTTGGGAGAGTTGCGAAGCAAAACGTTCACTATTTACCAATTCCCCTGCTTCGTACTGATTTGCAAGTTCATTGTTCATCAATTCAATGTCCATCAAGATCTGGCGGTCATTTTTCTCAAGGGAATCCGGTGAGATTGGGTCACTGTACTTCACCAGTTCAATTAATGATTGAACGGTTTTCCGCTCCTCTTCCACAGTTAGAACGGGATGTTGCATCATAGTGTGAAGCAATTGCTGTAAAGCATTTTCGATTGATTGTAAATTTCCGATTTTTGTATGTTCATCTGCTTCATGACGGCGCGAACTCTGAATATAGATCATAATGATTCCGCACAAAATAATTGCGATCGCAATCGTTACCGTATGTAACAATACGAACCAGCGAAGCGCATGATCTGCTGAACCTGATAACAAGGTGTAGATCATCACACATATCAGATAAATAACCAATACTACACCTAACGCTATGTAACCTGGAACAAACCGTTTAAAACGATCCATATTCTGCATGATGAACCGTGCGTAGATCCAAATAGCCGTAATCGCTACATAAGAGGCGACGAGATTCATCCAAAACGAAAATAATAGAAGCGCATGATTAAACACCGTAAAAGAAACGATTGAGGATACTAACAAGCATATTAAATAGACGACATCCAAAATCAAGAGATTGCTCCGTTTTACCATCACTATGCCTGTCCTCCTTCTTGCAGATTGTTTCCGCAATCGAGACAGAACTTCTGGCCGGGTTTTACTTCATGTTGGCACCGACTACATTTCAAGCTCAAACTTGTGCCACAGTTGCCACAGAATTTTGTATGACCGGAATTCATATGGTTACAATTTGGACATGGGCTAGGCATCGGTTGATGACATTGGATACATTCCAATGCGTTCTCCGCATTATCCGCGCCACATGAAGGACATGCATGGTATTTGTCACCACAGTTAGGACAGAATTTGCTTCCCTTTGGCAAGGCATGTCCACAATTGTTGCAATCTGTTGTTGCTGCGGCTGCGGATTGTTCAGCTAATGAATTGCCACATTTGCTGCAAAATGAGCTGTTCTCCTGGTTCGGATGATGACAATGCTTACATATGTGTACCGCAGGCGTTTCCTTAGTAGACATCACTTTAGACATCTGGGACATCTCACTACTGAAAGAACCACCAAGACCAACCCCCATGCCCATACCAAGCCCTGCGCCCATGATGTCTGACTGCATGCTTCCTTCATTTTTGGCTGCACCTTCAAGCGTGTCAAAAGAACGTTCTTGCTGATATGTGTACCCAATGATATCCATCTCAGCTTTGCGTGCCAACGCTTCTCTTAATCGAATGACGGAAGGGTCTTCTTCGGGCAGATTGACATTGTGAATATACAGGTTGATTAACTCAATACCAAATTCTTCAAAAGTAGAAGCTACCGTATCTGCAAAATGTCGTGATATTTCGGCGATATATGCATTGATCTCCAAAACACTTACTTTTCTATGTATTAGATATGATGACAACATGGAGTTAATATTCATGATAATCAAACCACGGAAGTAATTAATCATATTAGCTTGGTTAAACTCAGGCAGTGTTCCCACAAGCTTGACCAAAAATTTTCGTGAATCCGAAATTTTAATTCCCATTTGTCCAAATGTTCTCACGGGAACAATAATATTATACTTGGGATCCTGGATCTGAATTGGATTCGCTGTTCCCCATTTAACGTCCAATGCGCTTACTTGATTGACATACCATACTTCTGCTGCAAAAGGTGATTTTCCTCCGAACGGAAGGTTAACGAGTCGGTTCAAGATCGGGATATTCGCTGTACTCAGCGTATGCCTTCCGGGTCCAAACATATCAAGTGCTCTTCCATCCTTGAAAAGAATTGCTTGTTGAGATTGATTCACAATTAACTGGGTCCATGTTCCCAGTTCATTCTCAGGATGTTTCCAAGCAAACACATCAGGTGAGCCATCATACTTAATTACGTCAATAATCGCCATGTTTAATTCCTCAATTCACTATTAGATTACTATAATTTACCAAAAAGTTCTTTTGCTAAAACACTCATTCTACATTATTTCCTATATTTAATTATTTTTCATCTACTTGTTCCATGTTTAGGCATTGATATTTTACCATTTCTAACCTTATTACGCACTAGCATAGTTCATTTTTCATATGATATTTTTCCTATATTGGCATGTTCATATTAGTAAAAACCTTTTCCACATGGTAATAGGAAAGAGGTTAATAGAGTGTTCATATACAATCCATCTAATTCAAGAAATGCTCCACAGCTGAAACAGGATCTGCTATGAACTCTTCAAAGGTAGCTATCGTTCCATATTCTTGATGTTCAATGTCTGCATATCCAATCATTTTTTTGCTCGGATTCCAAACAATCAGAATATGTGAGTATTGATCAACGTTTGAGGATATACGCAGCAGCTTCTGTCTGCCCATTTTCATCTCCACGGTATCAATCAGATGAAAGAATTCTATATCGGATGCCTGACTCATTATCTGGTAAGTCTATTCTCCGGAGACCGCCGGTTAGAAAATCAATAAGCAGCTGGGGTAGTTTATAAGACTTTAATATATGCAGTTTGTTGCTCATATTTTTTATGTTCTCTTGGTTTGAGTTATCCCTCCAGAGGCTTATTCGCTAAATCTTCAGATCGATGAACTAAGCTACGATGTTTGTTAGCCCATGCATATCAATTACAATAACTTTCCAAGCTAATGTTCTAGGCACCTACTACTTCCAACTCAGAAATGAGAATGAAACATTATATCCTGTAAGACATGAAGCCATTCAATATGGAAGTCAAACAGTAACAATTCGAGGGGCCTATGGTTATCAACAAATATATGCATCATCTCCGAATGGCCTCGGTGGTGGTTATTTCAATATTCATTATTAATCCTAACTAAATTATTTAGGATTCAGGAAGAAATGATTTCAGGCTGGCTCAGAGATAGCCTTACAGACACAATGCCAATAACCTACATCGGTCATCACTAAGCTCTCTCATGCTTTACTACCCTTATCTAAGACTCGAACAAAAGCAGCCGATCACGTGAACTGCACCCCATTTGTTAGACAACTAACAATGGAGGTGCAGTTTTTTTGCCTAAATTCAGTTTAGATGAGAAATTGAAAGCCATTCATAGATATCAAAATGGTGCTGAAGGAATCAAAAGTATTGCAAAATCATTACGAATAAATCATGAAACTTTACGTATGTGGATTAGGCAATACGAATATCACGGCGTCAAAGCTTTTGAAAAGAGCTATACAGCTTACACTAAGACATTTAAACTAGACGTACTCACCTATATGAATGAGAATGGGACGTCTCCAAATGAAGCTGCGGTCATATTCAATATACCCTCTCCTGGGATTATTAGAAAATGGCGTATTCAATTCAATGAGGATGGAATGGACGGCCTGAAATCAAAGAAAAAGGGGCGCCCACTCATGAAAAATACGAACAAAAATATGACGAAGAAGCTAGAACCTGCCGATGAATCAGTCGAAGTTCTACAAGCTGAATTAGAACGTTTACGTATGGAAAACGCTTATTTAAAAAAGTTGAATGCCTTAGTTCAAAACAAGGAAAAATCACCAAACAAGACAAAGCGCAAGTAGTCTACGAATTAAGGCTTGAATTCCCGGTGGTTGCATTGCTAGCGTTCGCTGAAGTCCCACGTAGCACCTTCTATTACTGGGTGAAACAGTTTGACAAGCCCGATCTAGACGCAGACCTGAAACTCCTTATTCAATCCATTTACGAGGAACATCAGGGGCGTTATGGCTATCGTCGTATCCGTGATGAACTAGTTAATCGTGAACACCGAGTTAACCATAAAAAAGTACAGCGTATCATGAAAGAATTAGGCCTGAAATCAGTAGTGCGTATAAAAAGATATCGTTCCTATAAAGGAACAGTGGGTAAAATTGCACCAAACGTACTGGATCGTAACTTTCAGGCAGAAAAACCAAATAAGAAATGGGTTACCGATATTACGGAATTTAAGTTGTTTGGAGAAAAACTTTATCTATCACCTGTTCTAGATTTATTTAACGGTGAAATTATCACTTACACAGTAGGATCTCGCCCTACCTATTCATTAGTCTCCGACATGCTAAATAAAGCTTTTAAACGCTTATCCAATGAGGATAAGCTCCTCCTGCATTCGGATCAGGGCTGGCACTACCAGATGAAGCAGTATCAACATGCTTTGAAGGAACGGGCGATAATCCAGAGCATGTCACGCAAAGGAAATTGCTACGATAATGCAGTAATGGAGAACTTCTTCGGCATTATGAAGTCAGAATTTCTCTATCTTAATGAGTTTGAAAGTGTAGATGACTTTAAGCAAGAACTAGCACGATACATCGATTACTACAATCACAAACGCATCAAGTCAAAATTAAAAGGCATGAGCCCGGTACAATACCGAGTTCATGCCAAACAGGTTGCATAATAATATTTGTCTAACTTTAAGGGGTCACTTCACACGTTGATCAGCTGCTTTTTGGTGTTTTCATATGCTCAAGCTAGCCCAGGCTTCCCTGGAATTTTTTTCTCCTCGTCTCTCATAATAACCTTACTTCAATAGCGAGTACGATGCTCTACCAGAAGATACCACACATTATTCATTGCTCTTTAAAGTAATATCCAATATGTTCCGATACTCTATAAGCATTTGATTAAGTGCTTTCCCCGTATTCAGATGTTTTACTACTTGATTTTTGAGATACTGAGAACTTAACTCAAGCGCTGAATAATCTTCACTTAGAGAGCAAAGCTTATTTTTAAAGTCACTTTCATTCCGCTGCACATGAACAATAAACTGATCCCTTTCGTGCTCATTTTTAAATAAAAGTATGACTTTAAAAAAACTTTTACGTGAAATCCCTTCTTTATCGTTATTCTCAATGTAAAAAAAATCGCTCAGTTTATGAGTCGTACTACCTTCAATAAAATATCCAAAGTCATAATCCTCTAAAAACTGAGCCCTACTCTTTTCAGGAATAACCGTTGGGTATCGCCCACTATCAAGAACAACGATTCGTCCCCTAAATTGTTGAATACCTTGATATTGAATATCAAACTGTCGATACAAGGTTTCTGGGTCGTTCATCGCATAGGCGTAAAAATCAGGGTATTGCTCAAGTCCATCATTTTCGTCCTCATAAAGTACAATTTTAAATTCAGGCTTATAGATGTTGGAGTAAATATAACCCTCTGAACATTCATCTAATACCCATTCTTCTTTGTGTTCAAGCCGCTTAATAATTTGTTCTAAAGGAGAGTTCATCAACATAAACCTTTTCTTCCAAAGATACTCAATATAGTTTATGTCTGCGACTTTATCTATATCAGTATTTGTATCCCCTATCCTTGTATAAATGTGACCTGAACGAACCTTTCTTCCGTAGCTTGAAAAATCCTCAATCAGGAAGTAAGGAGTAGTTGTGCTATTTTTTATAATAATAACATCTACTTCTTCTTGCATAATCATTAAAGATTGCATTTTAATACTAGGACGAATTCCAGCGGAAAATTTTTTGTGTTTTAAGAAATCTATCATTTGTTGCTGATTTCTTCGATTTTCATCATCTTTTACTCCCACAATTTCGAACGTTTGGTCTCTAATTCCAAAGATAATATAAGAATCTCGATCAACTAAGTTATTAGCCATACAAATTATATCGTGTAATAGGTTAGCTGCATTAAGGTGATACTTCTCTTTAAAATCCCAATATTCCCCTTCACGTTTAGTTTGAATTAACATTAGAATTTCTTCCCTTAAGTCAAGACTATTCATTTTATTTTCCTTTCAAATTTTTTATATGAGTGCAATGTTAAAGAAACTTCAGTATTCTTAAATTCGAAATAAACCAAAATTTTTCAGATAGATTATCAATGTGACGTAGATCTTTAAGTGAGGTCCCCTTTTTCCCAATAATTCCACCTTATTCGGTACTGCTGATTAATATAATAGATGAAAGCTCTCTTTTGGATCACACCCATCCTTTTGCTTGTTAGCCGCTCTGTCGGAAGGCTAAACCCTACACCTTTTTATGGAATCAGGAAGAAAAATAATTATTTCTCATGAATTTTATGGCTGTATAGTAGTCCGAGCGCTTAAACGATTGTCAAAATTAACTTTCTCAAACGCAAGCACCTTTTAGTTGGGATATTTTATTTTTCCCAAATGAGGAGATGAATACGGTTTTGAACTAACCTGCCCGTTAGCTTAATAAACAGATTAATATTTTAATCGACATAGTACCATGTTCTTAACCTTTCCAGCAAATACTAAGTTCTTGCGTTAGGTCCGAAAAACCTTTTCTTGATACAGAAAAATCGTTATTCAAGCGAAGTTTTAAATTTATGTGGCTTTTATCTCGCCATGGAAGTTCCATCATGATGCTATTTAGATATCTACCTAATCCGAAATGACACAATGTTATTGTCCTTTTCGGCAAAGGAACCAAGTTCTTGTCCTCAGCTTGGGACAAGAACTTGGTTCCTTAATACAAAAAAGCCGCTATATTAGCGACTTTGAAAGGAACAATTTTTTTGTCCCTCGACATCATATCATGAAAGTCTTGAGGTTCAAGCCCCTTTAGATATTCAGGCATTACTTCATTTTTCTGACTAACTGCAATTGTGTACGCCCGCTCTCCATCCTTCTCCTGAATGGTCACATCTGCTCCTTGGTCTACCAGATATCGAACCATCTTCATGTTATTAAGTCGTGCAGCTACCGTGAGAGGCGTGGCCTTGTACGGATACACCATATCCGGTTCATTGTAATTGACGTCTACTCCTTGATCCAGCAAGTACTGGACTGTCTTCATATCGTGATCAGCTACCGCTTTGCATAACGTTTTGCCTCCATATTTTCGAATATCCAACTCCAGTTCATTCAGCACGGTTATATTCTTTTTGTTACCATAGTAGGCTTCATCATATGCACTGGATTTGACCCGATTAAGTCCATTTAACTTGGCACCTTGCTGGTACAGGTATCGCACCATTTCTGCTCCACAATATCTAACTGCCTTCAGGATCGCCGGATTATTTTTCACATTCAGATTAACTCCTTGCTCCACCAACAACTTAACCACTTCCGATTGATTACAGATTAAGGCAAGGTCGAGTGGCGTTAATGTTATGTATTTACTAAGTGTAATCTCTTCTTCGAGAACCATCCCCTGTTTAATGAATTGTTCTACTGCAACGGTACCCCCTCATATATTGCCTTGGCATGATCAGGAAGTGTTTCGAACGTTCCTTGATTTCCGATTTTGAACAAAAAAGATTCCTCCTATCACTTGTTGATAACCCCTACTTCGAGTTGTTTAAAGTCTTCCTCCGAAAGCTTTTTCTGAAATTTTTCGATATAAGCTGTAATCTCCTTATTAATAGCTCGATACTCCGAATCTTTAGGAACAATATTCTCCTCTGGTCTCAGGTTACCGTAATATAATTCTTCTATTATATTTCCCACATCACAGTCCCCTTTCTCTTATACCTGTCTGGTACTCTTCTCATGACAATTATATAAGATTGCCAGACAATACTGGGGATTTATGCGATATTCGCATGTGACTCGTATCGCTTTCGTCGAAGATCGCATTTTACATGCTTTCTTTGACATAATAATGCAATGCTTGTTGAGCCCCACCTCGGGAGTATGCTAAGATAATGGACACCTATTTCCATAAAATCTAACAAATCAACCGCACAGAAAGGACACTATGAATCCTTCATCACTGTCATCCAAGTTACAACAGATTATTCCACCACTGGATCTGCGAAGCTGCCTCGTCAGCGTACGCGGTGAGATCATGTACGAACACTACCGCAACCAAGAGGCTGCGACCCATATTGCAAAAATCAATTCATGTACCAAGAGTGTGCTGTCCGCACTCATCTGTATAGCGATGGATAAAGGCTTGTTGCCAGAGGCATCAACCCCAATCTCCACCTTTTTCCCACAGCTGACATCCGATCCTGACCCGCGTAAACCAGCGATTACACTGGAACAACTGCTCACCATGACAGCCGGATTCAACTGGGATGAGTTCGGCGGGCAGAATTCATTCCCTCGCATGACCCGCACCGATCATTGGGTGAATTTTGCGTTGGAACAACGCTTAAGCCATGAACCGGGTACATATATGGAGTACAACTCAGGAGTATCACAGATTCTATCCGCCATCCTGATGCAAAATGCAGGCATGAATGTAGCCGAGTTCGCAGAACGATATCTCTTTGGCCCGTTGGGCATTAAGGATTATGAATGGGAAAGTGACCCACAAGGTGTCCATACTGGCGGATTCGGTCTGAAGATGTTGCCCGCAGATCTGCTAAAATTCGGCAAGCTCTTTTTGCAGCAAGGGATGTGGGAGGGGCAGTCTCTCATTTCAAGTCATCTTGTCACCCGTTCTACGCAGCCTTTCATTACAGTACCTCCACCGAATTACGGCAGTTATGCTTGGCATTGGTGGGTGGATGTCTATCCGAACGAAAGGTCTGCCGCCGAAGATATTGCTGCTGAAGACACCCAACCCAATCTCCATTACTATTACGCGCGAGGGTTTGGTGGTCAGTATGTATATATTGTGCCAGAGCTAGAACTCGTTACCGTGTTAACCAATGACAAACGAAAGAAAGAGAAACCTCCGCTGGATGTTTTCCCTCGTTTAATCGCTCCGGAGCTATGGAAAATGTTATAAATGTAATCCGTTCTTTTATCTTGTTCGACCCATGGTTATAATCAAGAACCCCCAACCTTATGTAGGCTTAACCGCCCGTAGGCTGAGGGTTTATTTGTCATAAGAATGCCTCTTCGATAGCAATTGTTATTGGATACGGACCAGACTCTTGATTAGAGACCACAACCAGTTGCAGATCATAGCCCGGATACACCGAAGACATAAACGACACCCCTGGATCAAACCCCATAACATGAAATTTGAAAATGTCTTCTCCCTTACGGTCAATCCAGATCCCCTGCCCATAGTACTCTTCATCCTCTTGTTGGACATGCGGTGTTAATAACTGACGTGTCGTCTCGACATTTAATAATTGGTGACCCAGCAAAGCATCCCAAAATCGAATCATGTCTGGTGCCGTAACATATGCCCCACCATCTGATCCACCTTTGACAGGAATGGAGAACATATTGGTGTTCCATGAGCCATCTTCATGATCGATATACCCTAATGCTGTGTTGCGCGGAAGCTGATCTGTTACGAAATAACCGGAGCCCTTCATGCCACAACTTTTAAAAATGTGCTCTGCCACATAATCTGTAAACTCCAGTCCTGAATGCTGTTCCACGATAAGCCCCAGCACAATAAAACCCGCATTGTTGTAGTGAAAACGTTCACCCGGAGCAGACTTCATTGGCAGATGCTGAAACATGGGCAGAAAGTCACTTAAACGCCTCATCCCGTAAACCGGTCTGTCTTTCCACAATTCTGAAAAGTCATCCATCACATCTTCATCGAAATAATCTGGAATACCTGACGTGTGTGTTAACAACTGTTGGATGGTAATTCCCTCGTCCCATAACGGAAACTCCACATCCAACACATCGTTCAGTTTGGAATTGGCAGACAACTTCCCCGTTTCAATGAGCTGGCATATACTCACTGCCGTGAAGATCTTACATCCTGATGCAATGCCAAAGCGTGTATCCACCTGATTGGCAAGCTCCTCACTGCGATTCGCATAACCACGTTTCATATTCAAAAGGGTTTTCCCGGCTTGCTGAAGTAATACAACACCCGAAAAATTCACACGTTCCATGACTTCTTCTACTTTTGTTGTCAACTCTACTGCATTCAACATGTTGTTTTTCACCTACTCGTCTATGTATTCATTACATTCTCATTCTTAATTCTTCGTCATCCCCTGCATACCTGCCAAATTTTCATAAAAAGAAGGATTATCCCCATTTAAATGGAAATAACCCTTCTTCATACAACGTAAGATTAGGTTGGACCTCGTATGCTCAAATACTGTTCAATCACTTGTTGCACTCATTCTACGCCTCAGAACTTCCTGCACTCTTCTTCATTTCACGGGGAGACCTTGTATTAATCAGATAATATAGTGTGGCATAGATTGTGATGATAAACGTGCCAAAAAACAGGCTGAACGCTAGAGACGGGCGGCTTACACTTTCGTGCATCAGCTCAATTAGCGTCTCGCGGTTCGTCAGTGCATCCCAGCTATTCAGTCGATATACACGTCCAAGCAATACGCCATAACTTCCCAGAGCACAGCCAGCCAGTACAAAGATCCATGATGCCCAGCGTCCAATGCGGTGATAGATCACTTCCTGAAGCTGATACATCGACAGGAATCCAAGCAGTAGCCCTGTCCAGACAAACATTAATACAACACTTAAGTCGTACCAATAGGTATAGTCCACCCCATTACCACTATAATACCGGGAACTTCTCGCTGTCAGATGAACCAGATCCGTAACAATATACGAAGAGTTCGGGAAGAATAACAACCACAGCAGCCCACTTGCGACTGCAAGCCATACAGCACCTTTCCATTTCACATGACTTAGAAGGTAAGCTGCATACGAGAATACAAAAGGAATCCAGCCCAAGAACAGATTCCAGATCAGAAAGCGGAAATAACGCTGATCCAGCCAATCTGCCGCTACGTAGTACAAACCAAGCGTTACTATTGTGACCACACTAAGGAAAATAAATATGCGAATATAATTCAGTTTTCTCAATGATTCTAACCTCACTTATGTACATAAATTTACTACTCTCCAAGCATACTAGAATCATACCATTTACCAAAGGAGAATCAAATTTACAATGAATCCAAATTCCATGAACCCTCAGAATGCAGTACAGCCTACATTAAATACAAATCCAAATATCAGCCCTAACTTGAATCATGGTGGTCATGAGATGTTCGATGTGCATGAGATTCTGGCATCCACCATTAACGTGCTGGATCAATATATGATCTTTCGTACATTTGTGCAGAGCCAGGAACTGATTGGCATTCTGGACCGGCAGTATAACTTCATTTTATCCCAATACAATCTGACAGCAGAGTGTTTTTCATCCGGACAGAAGCCGCATCAAGAGACAGCAACCTACATGATTCCCAACATCGTACCACCGGTATATGGCCTTAAGCCATCAGCACCAAAAAAGCCAAATCAGAGCTTGGCTGATGTAAAAGATGCCGGGATTAGCGGTCATATGCTGGGACTGATCAAGTCACATGCGAGTCTGCTCGGCATGTCCTGCAGCGAGATCACAAATGGAACGGTTCGCCGTGTCATTGCTTCACAGATCCAGCATTTTATCGAGATGGCTTATGAAATTTTCATGTTCCAAAATAAAAACGCCTATTATCAAGTACCTCAACTCACACCAAGTGATACACAACAGATGCTTCAGGCGTACATTCCAGCAACCGGAGCACCTCAGATGCCTATTAGCAATAAACCACTGCATTAAATAGAAAACGAAGTCCGTTTACCGAGAACAGTCTCTATAACCCATTTGGGGTTTAGGGGCTGTTCTTTGATTTTTTACAATCTTTTTCCTACTGAAGACTCTTGATTCACTTACCAGAAACTGGTTTAATCAAAGTCTAATCCGTACATATTCAACTTATGGAACATACGTATAGAATATAGGTAAAATGCAGTTTACAGTTATACGCGAATTCAAATGGCTTTCTTGATTAAGGGGAGGTATACAAATGAGATGGAAGCAACCTGCTAAACTCGGTTTACTGGCTTTGGCTCTCGGCTGTACTGCGCTTGGCTCGACATTTATGACCTCATCCACACTGGCTGCACCAGTCCCCGCTTCCAATGCGGTGTATCATCAATTCCAGACCTATCGAACAGAAGCAGTGAAATCCACACAAAGTCTGGTTAAAGCACGTAAATATCTCATGAATCATATTGATAAAGTTGGTCCTTGGCAGGCAACACTAATGACCCTGCAATTGGAGAACATGCAGAACGTGAAGCTGGCTGATATGGAATACAACATGTATACGGAACAGTTTCAACAGGCCATATCTCAAGCCCATGAACAACTTGGTTACGAACAGAAGCTTACATATAGTCGGCTGCTCAAGGAAATTAAAGATCCGGCAGTGAAGAAACTTTTGCAGGAAGCATCCGATCTCGGGTTCAAACTGGAATCCAGTGAAGGCTTGTATTACCCCATCATCAATTATGAGATATACCAGAAGTTCAAACCCTTCGTCAAGGCAGATATTGCCGCGTACATTGATATTATGGCTACCGAGTCCAATCAAATGACAACTGCAGATGCTGGCATCATCATTCCCTGGAATGAATTAATTCAGCGTACATTGGAGAAAGAAGCCTTTTTGACCAACTTCCCGCATTCCAATCGTACATCAACAGTGAAGCAGTGGTTATTTGTAGAATATCTATTTTACGGAAGTGACAATACGCCTGCTTATGATTGGTACACGGATGAAGAAATCCGCACCATCGACCCTGAGGTGAAAAAGGCTTACGAGAAAGCTTTGGCTAAGCGGGAGCCCAATACGAAGAGTGTTCTTTTGGATGCCATGGAAAAGATTTTATTCGTTCTCAATCAGAACAATGATGAGCTTACACCAGAAGTCAGAGCAATTATTGAATCTGTTGAACGACACTTTGCCCTTGAATAATAAGGTGGAGCAAAGCACAAATGGAGTTCAAAAAAAGCGGCAATCCTCGTAACAGAGGTTGTCGCTTTTCCGTTTATATATCGAGTCCTTTCGTTCTGATCAAAGACTTGTCGTGTGTACCGATGTAAGTTTGTTCGGATTCACGACGAGGTAAACACCCTCAATCCGCTCCCCGGAAGAGTCCAATTCCAAACAGAGTACCTCGGACAACTGTCCTTCTTTCATCAACGCGAGTTGAAGTTCGCCATTGATCCACATCGGTACCCATTCTCTTTCACGCAATCGCGTAAGGACCCGCCGTGAAGTCAGAAGGGCAAGCACGCCTTTGTGAACACTCATCGTTCTCATAACAGTATGCACAACGCCACCGCCATCGGCTGTAAATACAGGTTGATCCGCCAATAATTCGAGCATGGCAGAGACATCATAACGAAGGAAAGCCGTTGTAAACCGGCTCAGCAATTCGCCTTTGGCTAACATATCTGCATCACTCTGCTCGATCGGCGGAAGTCTTTCAGGCAAGTTCCGTCTGGCGCGGCTAAAGATTTGACGGCAGTTACTCTCCGTTTTGCCCAGCCAATCCGCTATTTCGGAATAATCATACTGGAACGCTTCACGAAGTACAAAAACAGCACGTTCCATGGGCGAAAGCCTCTCCAACATGACCAGATAGGCGTAGGATATCATCTCTTTTTTCTGCATCGTTTCCTCTGGCATATTTTCCACTTCACTGTCACCAAGCGGCTCTGGCAGCCACTCCCCAATATAACTTTCCCGCTGGTTGCGGGCGGAATTCAGCAGATTCAAACTTCGGTTCACAACGAGTCTGGCAATGTAGGACTTCGGATTATGAATAGCCTGAGCAGACGTGCTCTGAATCCCCGCAAAACAATCCTGCACAATATCTTCAGCTTCTACCACACTGCCCAGCATGCGGTAAGCTATTGAAAATGCATAATTTTTATAACGAATATATAACTCACCAACGTCCAGAGAAGACACTTCTGGCTCATTGGTATGGGGATTGAAATTCATGAGAATGGCCTCCTCTGGCATGTGCGTGTATTTTTAGTTAAAGCAGCCCGGATACATTCCGGTTGTAATCGCAATCCGGTTCCAGTTGTTAATCGTGTTAATGGCAAAGATCAGATCCACCAGCTCGGATTCACTGAAATGTTCACGCACCTTATCGTACAACGCAAGGGGTACACCCTGCTCCGAGATTCGAGTCACGGCTTCAGCCAGCTCCAGCATAACACGTTCTTGATCCGTGAATAAAGGTACTTCACGCCACACACTTAGCAAGAGAATATGATCCGCGTAATCTCCCAATTTCATCAGATCTTTGGCATGCATATCGAGACAAAAGGCGCAGCCATTGATCTGGGACACCCGTATTTTCAACAGCTCGTATAACACTTTGTCTTCAAATTGCCCGGATATATATTGCTCCATTGCCATCATCGCTTTAAAAGCGCCTGGACTCACTGCTCTGTAGTTCGTTCTTAAATTCATTTTTCATTCGCCTCCGTCATTTGGTCTACATACTGAAGACAAATGACAGTTGGGATCTGTGACATTCTTGGCGAATTTTTTAATATTAACATCTGACGTAATGAAAATCCGGAAATTTCCGTATTCATGTATGGTTTTTACTGAGCTGTTTGTGATTTCAACCAAAAGTAGGTTGGATATATTGATATTTTGACCAAAAGAGTAGTAACATACGGCTAATCAAGTTAAGTTTTCTAACATAAAAGAGAATCGTTTTATTCATATCAGCAAGGAGTGTTTACTATGATAACTTCCAACACAAACCATAATGCGACGTCTGAATTGCCTAGAGGCTGTACATTCACTGCAGAAGACTGGCATGTATTATCCCAATATTGGTATCCGGTAGCACAAGCAACTGAAGTAACAGACAAACCACTTGCTGCTCAGTTGCTGGATGTGAAGCTGGTTCTTTATCGTAGTAATGATCAGGTTGTCGTAGCCAAGGATCTTTGTTTTCACCGCGGGGCCCCACTTAGCAAAGGTTGGGTAGAGAATGGCGAGATTGTCTGTCCTTACCACGGTTTCCGTTATAATTGTGAAGGAAAATGTACGGCCGTACCTGCGCACCCAAGCTCCAAGATTTCGCCAAAACTCAAACTTATCGTGTACCCGGCAGTTGAACGTTATGGCTTAATCTGGACCACTTTGGCGGGAACGGAAGAACAGATCCCCTCCTTCCCGGGATGGGATGATCCAGATTATATCAATATTTTGCCACCCAACTTTGACATTGCTGGTTCTTCTGGACGACAAATGGAGGGTTTTCTGGATGTATCCCATTTTGCCTATGTGCATACCGAAACGTTTGGTGACCGAAACAACACAGAAGTCCCCCAATACAAAGTGAAACGCGAAGGTAATGAGTTGCTGGCCGAGTATTGGAGTACGGTGAGTAACTATGGCAAAGGGCAAGATCTTGTTGCGCCAGAAGGTTTCCAATGGTTGCGCGAGTTTCGGGTGTTCCCGCCCTTTGCGGCTTCTCTGACAGTACATTTCCCAGGTGACGACAAGCTGAATATTCTGAATTGTGCTTCGCCGATCTCTGCCCGTTATACCCGTTTATTCTGTCCAATCACACGCAACTTTGATAAAGACGCTCCGATTGAAGACACAATCAAGTTCAACTTGCAGGTATTTGAAGAAGACCGTGAGATGGTCGAGTCACAGAAACCGGAGGACCTCCCCCTTGATCTGCATGCAGAAGCCCATATTCCCGCAGACCGTACTTCGATTGCTTATCGTCAGTTATTAACGGAGCTTGGATTGGGACGAAATTACACATCGTAAATTAAATACTGATAAAAACTCTTCAAAAGGCTAATTATTCTGATATAGCGCGTCTCAGATTCTTTAGATTACGGGTCACGCTTCAACGCCTTGATTAAGATGCCTACGATTCGTTAACACTCCATGCTTCGGACACGTTCAGGTATGCATCGGCTTTCAGCAGGTTTGAAGACAACTTTAATCCAAAAATAAGAAGCATTCCTTGGCGGAAGCTTCTTTTTCTATACCCAATTTAACTGAAGTACCTATGTGTATTAGATAAACCTTGCTTAATAAACGTCATCTTTCCTCTTGATTATTCGTATTCACAGGAAGCTCTGTATAATAGGGGCAGCCCGGCTCATGAATAATACGCGGATCAACCCAAGTACCCCAGTACGGAAGACGATTCACGTAAGGTTGCATGTTTGGTTGGTTGTTTGGCTGAGAGTCTGGTTGTACGTACGGTTGCATGTTGGGTTCTGTGTTGGCCTGCATGTTTGGTTGCATATTTGGCTGTACGTTCGGTTGTACATTAGGCATTACGTAAGGCTGATGATTCACATTTGGAGCGCTGCTAGAGACAGGAGCAGTTGAATTCTGGCAATCGGCCGGCGGGCCAATAAACACTGTTTTTTGGATGGGAGCCAGCGCTTCTTGAACTTTTTTCTCGTCCAGACAGTACGTATAAGCCAAAAGTTTTGCAGGGGTAAGACGCAGGATGTCTGAGCCAAATATCGCCTCAGGCACAGGAGCATCAAAGATGGCGAGTAAATGCGTATGATCTACCGTAGCCACTTCATAGTGCCACCAGCCTTGAGGTACATTAGCTACCTGACCTGGTGTAATCGGGAAATGAAGCAACTCGTTCGTAAACGGATTAATGAGTGACACGACTGCTGCACCGCTGATGCAGTATACCAGTTCGGTTGCATTCTGATGAATATGAGGTTCAACTACATTGCCTGTGCTGAGGAAAATATCCAGTAAAGAAGTATTGCCGAGGGTGTTTAACTGATTGATGGATAGAGAATTAATGTAGTTGTTCTCATCCTTCTTGAATAAGGGGTTCTTGCTTAAATCATAAGTAAATTGAGTGCTTGGTAAAGTGTAATCCATGTATGAAGTTGCCAAAATAAAACGCCTGCCCTTCGCTCTCGGTTTAGGTCATAACCTATATGCCAGCTTATGCCTAGCGCCCAGATACGTGACATTTCCACCAATTTTCATCGTATAACCAATGAGCCCTGACTCGGACATCCCGAGCAGGGCTTATACGTTATTAAGTTTCTTCTTCGGCCAAGATATGCTCCAAACTGATTCCTAATGGAGTACTGTTGAGATTCACACTCTGAAGCCAGGTCATCCGCTTTACCATGTCCGGCGTTTCCTCGATTAAACTATTAGTTACACTTAAATAACGCAGCTTCTTTAGTTGCTCCAGTTCAGGCGGAAGCTCACGAATGCCCGAGTACCCTATATCCAGAGCCACCAGTTCACTCAATTCACCAATCTCGGCTGGAATATATTTCAGACCAAGATCCCACTTCTCCTTCGGCTTCCACCCCGTTGGAACATGATATGAACTACCGCAATAAATTCTAAGCTCTCGAAGTTGTTTTAATTTCCCAATGTCTTGGTGAATACCTTCCAAGTCCGCTGTCATGATCTCCAATTCTTCCAATGATGTCAGTTCAAAAAGGGCTGAAGGAAGCGTACTAACATCCTGCTCAAAAATCGTCAAACGTTTCAAGTGCTTCAATTCCCGAATCCGTTCCGGAATCTCTTTCAAGTAATGTGAACTAATATTCAACACATCAGTCTGATGCCTGATTGCATCGTCCAGTAAGCAATGAATATCCTGATGTCGTTCTAACCTAAAAAACAACCCCGTGATACGCTCCATTAGCTTAATTGCTTCTTCTTGTGTAATGTGCATGCCATACATATTCTCATGAGCAACCGTGTAGAAGTAATCGCTCCCATCCTCTTTCAGAAAACAAAGATCGTCCGGCAATGAAGGGTATAACCAGTCATGAAAACGATTGGCTTCCTCCTTAAGGATCTGCCCGGATTCAGTCGTACAACGATATATGTAATAGCTGCCTTCTGCATACATGGCACCACTCTGCATCATCATTTCTTCCATCGTACAGCTTTCAATCAGGTACGGTTCGAGCCTCTGTAACACTTTGGCAACTCCTACAGGTGTGCCTTCTTCTGCATACTGTCTGTCAACCAGCATAAACCGGTCTGTCTTCTCGATCAATTCGTCAATCAACAGTTCATAGGCAGTTCCTCTTGGATCCGTGTGAAAAGCTACGGCTACCATATGTTCCCCCCTCATGGCACTATATTCATTAATCTGTAATCTGCTGTATCATCTGAAACCACTGTGGCATAGGCTGATATCATTAATCCGGTTATTGGAGGCTTGTTACATGGCATACGGCCCTGGTTCAGTGTCATCCCCGCAACCTGCGGGTTATCCTTACCCTTATTATCCGCCACCGCCACCTTATCCTTACCCTTATCCCTATCCCTACCCGCCTATCGTTCCTGTTCCACTTCCATATCCGATCGGCGGTCCTTGGTGGCATGGTGGATATCCCGGCGGTGGTTACCCTGGTGGACACCCTGGTCATTTCCCAGGAGGTGGCTATCCCGGTGGACCTCACGGAGGCGGACCTGGTGGTCCGGGTGGACACGGTGGACCTCCAGGCGGCGGATTTCACGGACATCGTTTCTTCTCGTGGTAATCATGAGACTTATGCAAAGTATAGGTTCATATCAGATAAAGGAGCTGCTTCGGCAGCTTCTTTGTTATTAAGAAATTGTCTAATCATGCAGGATTTAATACGTGATCTCATCCATCATCTTCAGATTACGGTTCGACATACTGAGGAGATCCGTAAAGGTAGGTGTAAGATAATATACAAAGTCTGGATCGTGAACATACATGATAATCTGCCCATAGGTGCCTTCCGCCGTTGGATCAAAATCAAGCATCAGATACAGTGAACCTCCCGCGATCGTTGCAAAAGGAATCCATGATTTATGGAACAGGTATGGCCTGATCTCCGGGTCCAACTGGCTGATCTCTTCAGCAGAATAATACTCTTCCAGCTTCTCATCTACTTCACAGAAGTATTGTTTGGTCTCTCTAATCTCTTCCAATGACATCAGATAAAAGGGGGTACATCGGCCCTTCTCGGCATCACCAGGGTACAGCACATGCAACCCGTAGCCACTGCCGTCTTTCCTTTGGTAAAAGGTACGAAAATCACCAGGCAGTCTAATGCCATACTCCTTTTCAAACAAATTGAGACTTTCCTCGGATGCACCTTCCCGATGTTGATATTCTTCGAACAATTGCCGAATCTCTTGATCCTGTATTTTCTCACCCAGCAAGCGATTCAGCTCGTCCATTAACACGTTTAATGATACATTCCGCTCCACGCTCACTACACCTCCCTATCTCAGCCCTTCTCTTCTTGCACATATTGATGATATTCCCAAAACGCTTCTTCCTCTCCGCCGCCTTCAATCAGAACCATAACTGCGTAAGATAACATATTAAGCCATTGTTCCATCATTGCCACCTGTTCGTCCGAAATGAGGTTGTTGCTGCGAAGCATGCCCTCAGGTTCAACAGCCCAAGCATGTGCCATGTGAGTAATTCCCCATAGACATGCCATGACTTCCCGATCAAGTGAAGGCCGTGCAAGTTCTGGTGCCAGAACCCGCAGTATCTCCATCAACTCATGAAAATTCTGCTCAATCAAATGTCCACGAAAGGGCCGCAGACTGCCAATAAAACCGTTCTCCATTCTGGGATGACTCAGATCATCATAAGAAAAGGAGTGACATTTTAATAACATTACTGCCTCTTCACGTTCCATTCCTTCACCCCTAACTAGGTCAAAATGCTAACTTACCAGCGCAGAGGTTCTTCTCCACGCCACAACACATATCGCTCCAGCTCACGAAGAGTTCCTGTACCGATCCCGTACTCGTCCATTTCTTTGGAATGAAGATCGAGCACATGCAGCATGCCACCATAGGTGCCAACTGCAAGTTTGGATTGTTCCGGCGATACGACGAGAGAATAGATGGTACTGCCCACAAAATGACGCCACACTTCCTTACCCTCGCCATTCACACAATACAGATAACCATATGCATCTCCAAGCACCATGCCTGCCTCTGTTTCAACCGCTGCATACACACGTGCATTTTCATTCATGATCGGCCAATCTTCCTTCGTTTCGTTACCTTGTATGTCTTCCAGCGGAACCTGTATCGTAACTCCGTTATAGAAATGACATGCGTTAAACCAGACGTTCTGGTTATCACTGGTGAATGCCGCGTAATGAGGATAGCTCGATTCCGGATAGAGGGAGTATGTCTTGTTCAGCTGGCGGTCCATCACCATATGATTACTCCCTTGGCTACCATATGCTAACCATCGACCATCCCGAGATACCGCTGCATGTCCCATGTCTAACTGTGTATCCTCTAGCTCATACTCTTCGATCTCAGCCAGATCGGGATGAAGCAAGGTCACCTGAGCTTGTGTGACGAGATATATCCCGTATCTTGAATGGATGAGTAGTGCTCTCCCTTCATCCATAGGTATAAGTCCTTCAAGTGTCCGTTCTGGATGCTCACAGTCCGCAAGTGATTCAATTCGAGGTAAGGACGACTGTATCCGGGCTTGAATATCTTCCCATCGATAGGTCGCTATCTCTTGTCCTTCCAACCTGCGATCCGGCTGACGAATAATACGAACCCCATCCGGTCCTGCAAGCGCATAGTCCAATCCGTCTGCTGAGCAACCTGCAAAAGTATATGGAGAGATCAACTGCCCTCCGTGCTGATCCATCGTATAGATCTGACCATTCTCCGTGAAGATACCCGTATTACATACACACGTCTCTTCGTTCAGATAACCTACAACATTGACAGCCTGCATGGAAGCCTGAAATGCCTCACTCAATGGCCACGTCGCTGCTGGCAGCTCACGTCGCAGCATCTCCAAGTCACCGTGGAGATTGGCCTGTCTCACCATATGGAATACTTCAGCACTCATTCCGCTTCTGGAGTCTCCCTCCAGCTCCGATTCATCTGGCTGCTCTCCCTGCATGCCTTTCCGTACAAATGCATTGACATCCCTTGCATAACGCTTGCCTTCATTACGCCATTTTTCCGCGATGTCCTCTTTTAACCAACCCATCATTTCCCTCCACTCTAACCCTATTCATATGCGGTACAATGATGTGCTTGCAAAAACAGACTGATATCATTATCTGTCGCCTCTTCAGCACCGTTTTTTTCTTCATAGAACAGGGCAACTTCTCTCCCATTTGCATAGTTAAAACGTACATATCCTCCCATCCACGCCATAAACAGCTTGCACATGTACTCATTCTCCAACACTGCGTCCCACTTAAATTCCGTTTTGCACATATCCGCCAGTGCTTTCATTGAACTTCCCTGTTCCGTCCCTGTAAAATGATAAAATGCATGCTTACGCAGCTCATTCCACGGTTCAAAATAAAGTGGCGTTATCGGTTTATCCTGATGGTAATACCCACAATAGATCCGGTCCAGCGTTTCGCCAAATTCAGTCTCAGAGCATGTCCATAAGGTGATATTTTCATCATGACGCGGTAGCCACAGCAGCCCCTCAACTTCAGGATGAACAGCAAGGAAATCTCCATCTACAGAACTGCCGATGGTGATGCACTGCGCAAGTTGATGCTGACTTATAGGCGATTCATCCGTATGTATCCAAAAATCATATTCAACAAAAGGTTTCAGCACTTCCGTGTCCGGTCTCTGAACATTCATCCACCCCGTGTATGTGCCTTCCCCGTATTGTTCAATCCAGGTACGGTATGACAAAGGTAGCGAGACGGCGTGCTGTTGTTCAAAGTGATCCAGTTCTTCTGCTGGAACCGGCTTAAGTGCACGGGATACGATATACATTTGTCGACATCTCCCATCTCAGTTTGGTTCATTCGTATACAGATCTAAGCCAGTTCTTCCTGTACAATGTCAGTCCATACCCCTTTACGATTCAGAATGCGAATGGCAAATGCATCATATCCATCACGTTTGACCTGATCAAAATCCATGCGCTCTCCCGTAATCAGTTCATACGTACCATGCTCATCTACATCTTCGCCAAACTCATCATCCCAAGGCACATTGTAGTAGGCCGTCAACTCTACCTCAAAGATATCCTCTCCTTCAACATCCAGATAAGGGCGAAGTGGTCTGTCATGTAGTGCTTCTTCCGAATAAGTTTCACATAACATGGCATCATATCCGTGCTTGGCGGCATCAATGAGCAGATAGCGCTCACCCGTGACCGTATGCTCCGCATATACAAGAAGTGGTGTCGAATCATGCCAGGTAATCAGATCATCTTCGGTTAAGTCACCATAATAAAAGATATGGAATTTATCATGACCATCACTCGTTTGAAGTTTGCCTTTCCACTCCACTTCATCGGATTTAATGTCTTCTTCCTTCCTAATTAATCCTTCCAGATAAGCAGGTCCGTGCTGTACACCATACGCATTCATCATCTCGCCTCCGATTTGTTCATTCGAATGGTAACCACTTTGTGTTCCTCATCCACCGTCAGTTTCACATCAATGTTAAGCTTGTCGCGAAATAACGCAGTAATATTGATATACGGATCGCGGGCAGCTTCGCTACTACCGCCACTATTACGGCTCATTCCCTGATGAATGATGGACTTCACCAATTCGTTATCCGCTTTGGCGGTATTATCGTAGGTGTAGATCACCTGCCCATCCTGATCATACAGATTTAAGACCGTTGTAAAGTCATTGGCGTTCTCATACTGTTTCTCGGTCTGCACATAGTTGTGGTCCGTATGTTGGTAGTTTACAGTACCGGCCAGATACGGATTATCCCCACCGGGCTTCACTTCATACTCCCGATAGGCCAGATTAAACAGATATTGGAGGTGACTCATGTCGATCCGGTAATAAAACTGACGGTTATCCTCTTGTTTATCCATCGCTGCAAAACTGTTAACAAGTGGCCAAGCCCCATAGGACTCGCCATTCACATCAACAGCGAGAGCATAGTCAGATAAGACTGTCTCTTTTTGAAATACACCAAATGTCTGTAAAATAAAATAAGCCGGAATCATCAACATACCCAGAATAATTGCAAAGATGCTAAGTTTAAATCGTCGTTTCATGTCTTCTCTCCCTTGCAGCTATAACGCTTCACTTCGCTTTTAGTCTCATCCAGTCTTGTGCTGAAGCTTCGACAGTGTACGCACAACCACATCCCTGTTCTTCGCATCCTTAATATAAGCCGGGATACTGTGTGAAGCTGTCTTTAAAGGCATATTCCCAGGTTTTTCACGCAGATCTGCGGAAACATAAGCGATGAGATAATTCAGATGCTCCCGATTCACAGCCCATATGATTTTCCCTCTGAACTCATCCAAAAAGTATAGCTCCAACCCGAATACAGGGTCTTTTCCTGCACGAATCTCGGAAAAACACCTTCCGTATATCGGCTTGGCATGTAATTCAACCTGATTAACAGAACCACAATAGGGACATTCCATTTGCGTTGCTCGGTGAGACGTCTTCTTCTCGCCTGTGACCTCCACGTTAAACCAACGTTCACATATAGCACAATTGCCTTTGGCGTTATATTGATACACCGGTTCTTCAAGAGCTTGAGCGTAACATTCGAAACATTTCCATCCCAGTTGATTGTTCCGTTGTTCAATAAATGCGTGTCCACCGCATTTTGGACATTTCACATCAACCCTATCGCCCCGACGAAGTACCGAATAGAAGCTGTACTTATACGCACTCTCATCTTCGAAACGTTTCATTCCGTATCCACCTTTCTCCTCAAACTACGACACACATAGGCTCAAGATGCTCAACATTTACCAATCCCATCTCTTTAAAATTATATGAAACTCCGTTCCTCAGCACAAGAATTGAAGGCAGATTGTTGGAATTGACACTAATATGACATACCAAGTGTGTGCCTCATCACACCGGTTCCTGCCTCTATAACGTAATCTATACCTGAATCACTACTGTAAAGAAAGAATACTTGCTTTTTAGATTGTGAAAAATATCACTTGAGTAAAGGTTGTGCAACTATGTTTTCCTTACTGAATGTATATAAATACTCTCTTATATTTGCCATCTTCACGGCCACACTGTCTCATTGCAGTTCTACCAATCAGGTTAAACCGGTTCACCATCATGAAGTTTTGCCTTCTGCTGTTAGCCAAGCACCGGTAGACCCGATCATTCGAAGAGAAGGTACCACGGTATATATTGAAATGACGGCTCAAGTTACCGATATCGAAATCTCCAACGGTGTGATCTACAACGCTTGGACATTTAATGGTACCGTACCTGGTCCCATTCTGCGTGTGACAGAAGGAGATACACTGGTGTTCACGTTAAAAAACAGAGATTCCAGCTTGCCTCACTCCATGGATTTTCACGCTGTACATACCGCTCCCAGCAGCAATTTTATTGATGTTATGCCAGGCGAGGAAGGCACATTCACCTATCCAACCTCGTCCCCTGGTGTATTCATGTATCACTGTGGAACCAAACCGGTCCTTGCCCATATCGCGAACGGGATGTACGGCATGATTATTGTGGAACCCAAGGCTGGGTACCCTTCTGATCATGTGGTTGATCGTGAGTATACCCTTGTTCAGAGTGAATGGTATAAGGAGCATGACTACGAAGCTTTTATGAACGGAGAACCGGATTATGTCGTATTTAACGGTAATGATTATGGATTGACCGAACACCCCCTGTTAGCCAAAGTAGGAGATACGGTGCGAATCTATGTCAGTAATGCGGGACCCAATGAAGTCTCATCCTTCCACGTTGTCGGTACAATTATGGACCGTGTATATACCGATGGGAATCCACGAAACATCCAGTATGGAATACAGACGGTTATGCTTCCCGCAAGTGGTGGAGCTGTCGTAGAGTTTACCGTGACCGAAGAAGGGGATTATGCGATTGTAACCCATCAGTTCAACCATGTCGCCAAAGGAGCTTCCGCTGTTCTCCGTGTGACCAAGGATGGCACGGATCACGGTGGAACCGCCATGTCTCACTGAGACATGACCATAGATAATGGTTATCCCCCCCCCATTCTGAAAAATTTCGAGGAGATGAAACGATGATCTGTGCGCACGAAGCGAAGGATGCCTGTTTCTCCAAAGTATCTCTGTTCCAGCATCTTGATCCATCCGAATCTGCATTGCTGATCTCCCTTCTGCATACCCGTGAATATAACAAAGGGGAAGTTGTCGTCCAAGAGGGCGAACGCTCAGATACGCTCTACGTGGTTCATCAGGGATGTGTGAAGTTATCCAAAACCAATGATAATGGCAAGGAACATATTATACGATTCCTGTTTCCCGGTGATTTCTTCGGACAAGATTCCCTGTTACACCAAAAATCACATGCTGCGAACGCTGAAGTTCTGGAACCTTCGGCCATCTGTTCCATCAACAAACATGACTTTGACCAGTTACTTGAACATGATCCGAAGCTTGCTTATCATTTCCTGCTTGCCATTTCCAATCTTCTGCGTGAAACCGATGAATGGAACAGCTCGCTCAGTATAATGACAACGGAACAGAAGATTGCCAAGCTGCTTTTGTTCTTCCACAATCGAAATCATGCAAAACACGAAATCCGCTTGCCTGTTTTCAAAAAAGATATGGCTCTGCTGCTTGGTATTACACCCGAAACACTTAGTCGCAAACTTGCCATGATGCAAACTCAGGGACTGCTTCAGGTTACAGGGAACTGCATTCTTATTCTTCAGCTGGAACAGCTCAGGGAAAGAATTGAACCGCCTGACCTGAGCTAATGACTGGGTAAGGAAGTTTGAGGTACGGAGGAAGCAGTTTTCGCCAAAAAAAAGAGTATCCGATCAGAAGCCTCTCTGTTCGGATACTCTTTCGTATGGTCAGGTCATTCATATATCCAACAACAGCGACACAAGCAATCCCATCGATGCAATCAAACCCACTACAGGTCCGCCCTCTTCAAAGGCTTCCGGCATCATCGTTGAGCAGATCATCGCAATGATTCCACCACCTGCAAATGCACCAATCGCTGCACCCATCTCCTCTGGAAGCTGTTCCAGAAACAGATATCCACCCAGTGCTGCAAGCGCGGAGATCAACAGTACACTCAGCCACATCAATATGATTTTGCCACGACTGTACTGGCCTTGTAGTCCAACCGTACTGGACAGACCCTCAGGGATGTTACTGACAAAGATCGATACTACCAAAACCACACTGACACCATTTCCGGCCAGCAAGCTGGCTCCAAGCATGATGGATTCCGGGATAGCATCCATTACCGTGCCCGCAAAGATTCCAAGCCCGCTTTGATTCGAGTCTCCCGACTTTGCCGAACGTTTACGCCCTGCCCCTCCCTTTGCAGAAACGAGCAGGTCAAACAGGGTATACACGACGGCACCCGCCGTAAATCCAATGGCTGTAGGTATAATTCCGCCATCATTCAGCGCATCTCCGAGAAGTTCAAAGGTCGCTGCACCAATTAATGTTCCTGTCCCAAAAGCCATGATCCAGCCAATGACTCGTTTGGGAATCTTCAGAAACAATGCTGCGAGAGCGCCAATGACTACAGCTGAGGCAGAGATGCCGCCCCACATGAATGCAGTCCACATCCGGGCCGACCCCTCTCTTGTTCAATCATATTCTATCCTTCCATTAACCCTGGTTGAGCAATCAAAAACAGTGATGTGGCTTTACGGTGATCTATATCACCTGATGTGTTCAAAAATCACGTTATGATAAAATGATGTCGTCGTTCAGCAATATGAACACAGAGAGGAGAGATTCTCATGAGTAGGGTCAACAAAGATACAACAGCGGAGTTTCTGCAACAGTTCCCCATCTTCCAGGACCTTAGCCCCGAGGAATTAAAGCAAGTCGAAGATATCGCCATTTCCAGAAGCATTCCGAAGAAATCAGTTATTTTCAGCGAAGGAAGCGAAAAGGAAGCTGTTTTTTTCATCCGTACCGGCATTGTAAAGGCCTATAAAACCGATGAAAACGGCCATGAACAGATCGTCTCTTTCCTCAAAACAGGAGATATGTTCCCACACACCGGCTTTTTTAACGCGCATCCATACCCGGCTACCGCAGAAGCCATAACCCCTACCGAACTATCGGCCATACCTGTCCGACTTTTCGAACGATTAATGCTGAGTACACCCTCCATTGCGATCAAAATTATGCGCGTGCTTGGTGATAAAATAAGAGAATTACAGGATAAGCTGCAGGTGCTCTCTGGTCAGGATGTACGTAACCGTGTGCTTTCCTTCCTCCTTATGCTCGCAGAGCAGCACGGACAGACACATGGAGATCAAGTGATCATCAACCTGCCCATGACACATCAGGAGTTTGCCAATTCCATCGGTACAACAAGGGAAACAGCAAATCGGCTTTTAAACCAGCTTACAAAAGAGAATTTGCTCGAAGTGGATCGCAACCGGATTATCATTCATGATTTGCAAGCTTTGAAGCAACAAAGGGATGGGTGATCACCCTGTACCCCTAATTATACTGTTTTCTCTCCCATACTCTTAAACTAAAATGTGTCTGCACACCAAATAAGGCGAGTCTATGACATTAAAGAAGGTGTGAGCAGGCTCACACAGCCCTATCCTCACGTTTTCTATAATCAAATTGTACCACCCACTATCCCTATTTGGAGGAAAGACACATGAACACCTATGCAGCTACCATTAATGCCACGGAGTATCCACCGCATTTGAAACACAAAGTTATTTTCGAAACGTTTGATCAGTTGCAACCGCAGGAATCCATGCTGCTCATTAACGATCACGATCCTAAGCCCCTTCGATTCCAGTTCCAGTCCACACATCCCGATGCCTTCAACTGGGAGTATATTGAGCAGGGTCCTACAACCTTCCAGGTCAAAATCAGCAAATTATAGATTGGAGCTGAACCGCTATGGCGCACGTTGAAATCATTGACGATACTACACTCCGCATCACGCTGCGGCTGGAAGACGCCACAACCATGGTTCAGATGGCACAGCGGGAACAAGCGGAATATGCGCAAGAGATTATCACCATTTACGAAAAAATGCCTGTATTCGAATACACTCATTTCTGTTTTTACGCCTATGACAGTGCAAGACTATTTGAGCGTGTGCTCGGCATGGATCCGAAAGCCTATCTGTCCTTCTCCCTCGATGCGCCGGAGTCATTCTTCTATGCGCTGTACGGTGGAATGGCGGCCCTGTATGAATCATCTCTACAGTTGGTACAGCAGGTGAATGTAGCCAGTGTAGGATCGGATGTGAATGCACATGTCTCCATCTGATGTTCATATTGTTGAATTGGATGTGCGTCCTCATCTGAGTAAAAAGCTGGAGCCGTTTCAGCTAATCATGGACACGGTCAGAGGCCTTCAGCATGAAGATGTGTTTGTACTACACGCTCCATTCAAACCAACACCACTGCTCGGTATTCTCAAGCTGAAGGGGTATTCCAGTACATCTGAACGCAGAAGTTCAGATCACTGGGTTACCACGTTTGTGCACAAAAAAAACAAAACGGGTGCAGCAGCTTGTTCTGCAGTGGTTTTATCTGGGTCGGAAGTTAATTCGGAACCCGATTCAGACGAAGAATCCGCTTCATGCCATGGACATCCGGAAGAACAAACTGTAGCCATTGAAAACACGGAACCTCCACAATCTCCCACCGTTATACTGGACAATCGCGGATTGGAACCACCACAACCCATGATCCGAACACTTGCCGCACTGGAGCGTTGCAAACCTGGGGAAATTGTGCTGATTCACAATGACCGTGTACCTGTTTTCCTGATTGAAGAGTTGAACAACCTCGGTTGCCTCTTTACGGTTGAGGATCAAGCCGATGGTACAGCCAAAGTGAGAATTGAAAAAGGGTAAGGAGGCAATAGCCATGTCCAGGTTGCCGTTTCTTTTTATCATCACGGGCATCTTTGGATTTGTAATGTATCATGCATTCTCCCTGCTCTCGCTGACAGGCTGGCTTGGTGATGAACTCAGAGGACCCGAAGGCTGGTTTCATGCCCATCTGTTTGTGCTCGGGTGGGCGACCATGCTGGCCATGGGTGCCGTTTATCAGTTGATACATGTTATTTTGCAATCCAATATTTACAGTCTGTTTCTCGGTTATTGTCATTATTTCTTGTTCAGTTTCGGTATTGTGGGGATGTTATACGGCTTCATCCGTGCAGATGTCATCTGGATTGCGGGTTCTGCTACACTCACGCTCTCTGGCATTCTGTTGTTTGGATGGAATATGGCCGTTACGCTCTTCCGTGCCTCACAGTGGAATCCAGTAACGATCAGTGCAGCTTGTTCCTGTCTTTATCTGGTTCTTACCGGGATTTCCGGTATGCTGATGGGTCTGAATTTTGCATTTGGTGATTGGAATGGTCTGCATGAACGCTTATTCGGTGCACATATCTGGATGGGTACACTCGGATGGTTTGGCATGTTAATTACCGGATTCAGTTACAAAATGCTGCCCATGTTCTACCTGTCCCATCATTATTCCAATCGATTGCAGAATGTGGTCCTCATTCTGTGGAATGCAGCTGTAATCACAGGCGTTGTCGCATTTCTGACTGGGTTCAAGGGAGGATTGCTCTGGTTCGCTCTTTTGCTTCTAACCGCAGCCCTTCTCTTCTATGTGTATCACTTGGAGCAAATTCAGGAGAAACGGCACAAAAGCAACCCGGGTCCGGGCATTAGCTGGTCTGTGTATGTAAGCCGTGCGTTGGCTGTATATGCAGTTGCCCTACTGATCTATTCCTCGCAAGGGACTGAACTGCTGCTTCATCCACGTGTTGTTCTGCTGTCTGGATGGGTATATCTCGGGGGCTGGGTGTCTCTCAACATACTTGGTTATGCCTCCAAAATCGTGCCTTTTCTATGGTGGACCCACAAATATGGCAAGCAGGCAGGCAGACCCGGAACACCATTGATGGCAGGTATGCTGAGTGAACAGTATGTCAATTGGGGTATGCTCGCCATGGTCGCTGGAAGCCTGTTGCTTGTCAGTGGAATTCTGATTAATCTGGCTGAGGTCATGATGGTTGGAGGGACGATCTTGTCTCTTGTCTCCATCGTTTATATAACAAATATTGCTCTGGTATTCAGACGTTAACATAAATAAGGTGGACTGGAGAGTGAACATGATGGAACAAACCACGCTTTTGCTAGAATGTCTCAAGGAAGTATATGATCCTGAATTAGGTGTTAATATCGTTGACCTGGGTCTGGTATATGAAGTACGGGAAGAACCTGAACGGGTACATGTACGGATGACACTGACAACACCAGGTTGTCCGTTACACGATACGATTGTTGGTGCGGTAAAATGGGTTTTGCAGGAAAATACGGATAAGACTGATATTGATGTACAAGTGGTATGGGAGCCACAATGGTCTCCCCAGCTGATGTCGAATGAGGCCAAGGAAATGTTGGGATACTTCTAATTAGAATGACAATAGACCGGATGAATGAACAAGTTGGCAGCAGAATACGAAAAAGCGTACTTCAGATCTGATGTTCTCAGACCCAGGTATGCTTTTTTTGTTTTGCGATAGGAACAGACACTTGATCAAGATATTCTTAAAAAAAACAAATAAGGAAACTCCAGAAAAGAGTTCCCCCATGTTAAGTACCGATCAGTGAATCATTTTATCGATTCCTTGATATTAGATGTCAGATGTCCTTTGCATAGGATGCTGCTGGCACTTTGTTTAACACCACGAACAAACGAACTTCCTGATCTCCTGTATTATGGAATGCAAACTCCACCTCACCGCCACAATGGATCACATCCTCTTGTTTCACCTCTTGTTCTTTTCCATCCAGAATAAGTGTGCCTGTGCCTTCGACCACCAGCAAAATAACGTCTGTGCCCGGATGTTTATGAACGGGAAGCTGCTGTCCTGGCAGAAAATGAAGGACAAAGGTCACCCCACCACCCTGTTGGAATAATACCCGTTTCGTAAAACGATCCTCGCTGAATGCTTTGACTTCTTGCAATGACGTAATACTCATGATTAATCTTCCTCCTCGATAATATAATCTGTGAATACATTCATCTTATCGCAAGAAAGCCCGCATTTCCTTGATCTGAATCAAGGAATGCAGGCAATGAACAGATCATGGTCGGTCCTTACGACCCTTTGTTTTTAAGATGGTTACACCATCATTTTGCGCAGAGAAGCGATATATCTCGAACGTATAACGATGAAATAAAACGTCTGTGCAAGTACAAAGGCACCAAATACAGTCAACACCGGCATCGTATAATTGGTAATACCGAATTCAGTAAGAAATGGCTTAACCACGACCAACGTTTCAATGAGAGCTACCCCGATCGGTAAAAAGAACAGAATGGCAATCTGAACGGTGGATGATCGTTTCATCTCTTGGAAACTGAGACCCATTTTCGAAAGAGAATGCACCATCTTTCCATCCGCTTCAAGATCGGTATGCAGTCTGAAATACAGAAAGCTTGCGGAAGAGATGGAGAAGATCAATCCGATAAATATGCCCAAGAAGGTAAATAGTGCTGTCCCCTGTCTAAATCTTTCAAAATCACCGTACCGCGTACTCAGATATCCGGAGTAATTCTCATCCGAAGCATTATCGCTTCGAATGGTATCTGCGAACGAAAGTAACTGATCGCTAACCATGGCTTCCGAGGAGTGCCGGTCAGGTACTGCATGACCCCAGGCAGGAATCTGATACAGAACTTTGCCAGATAACCTATTTTCATGGACCTGTTGTGTGATCTCTTCAAACTTCTCATCCGGGAGGACAACTACACCTGTTGAATAGATTAAGGTTGCAAACCTTGGCTCCACATCTGTAGCTGTAACTCTTGCTTGCATTGGGCCAGCTTCCAGATTCAAGGTCAATGTGTCTCCTTCCGAAAAATTGCGAAACCTGTTTCGATCGATCTGAGCCTGATCCTTCTCATTCCGGGAATCTACGAACAATGCTGAATTTGAATCCAATTGGAATGTCTCTTTTCCTAGAATTGTATTGAATCGGTTGTAGTGACTAAGCGGCATGACTGAGACAGCACTCTGATCTGCATCAGACCAGAAGTACTCCAGATACACTTGCTGATAATCCAAGCCTGCGGTTTCAAGTGCTGAATTAATAGCGCTCATATCCATTTGATCCGTAGGTGTGTACACATTGTACTGGATTGCAAAATCGTTATTGGTAAACTGCTCCCGGTTCTCTTGATCCAGTGACAAAATCACAACTGCACTCATCGAAGCAATCGCAATGACTACCGTCACCATAAAGAGCATGCGAGCATTATCCTTCATTTTGTAACTCATCTCTGAGATCCACAACAGACGAGTACCATGCCATACCGTTTTACGATTACGCTTTAATAAGTGGATGATGAGCACGGAAAGTTGGGAGTAGAAAAAATACGTCCCCGCGATGCCTGTCACTGCTGCGAGCAAGATCGTACCGCCGCTCAATTTACTGCGGAGTACTACAAATCCGATTGTAAGTAATGTCAGGCCCAGAAGTGAGAAGAACCACGAAGCTTTGGGTTCTTTTTTAGGTTTGCTGGTCCCTGTCAAAAGCTCTAACGTCCGTTTGTTTCCGATAAATATCAATGTGAAAAGTGAAATGCAGAAAAATAATAACAGAAATGCCCCGATCGTAATCAGAATCGCTTTCACCGGAAAATAAAAGGGCAGATCATCCATCCCGATAAAACGAGTGGTTAACATCAGAAACAGCTTCGACAACAACATGCCTCCGCCTATACCGGCAATGATGGACAAACAGCCGATCAACATGTTTTCCAAAATGACCAATTTCCGAATCTGTGCGGGCTCTGCACCAAGTATGGTCAGAATACCAAACTCTTTGTTCCGTGATTTGAGAAAAGCACTGATAGAATACATGACAAAGAAAAATGCAAACACATATACAATGATCGAAGCCACCTGCATCCCCGTAGCAGTTGTGTCACCCATCGGCAACTCTTTTACATATGGATGATAGATAAACACCGCATAAGCGAAGAAAATCATGACCATAAACACACTACTTAGAAAAAAAGCAATGTACGCTCGCCCATTCCGGCGAATATTGTTAAACGCGAACTGAGGAAAGCTCATGTGAATTCCCTCCCCAGAAGGATAAAGTATCGATGATTCGCTGGAAAAACGTCTGCCGATTATCTCCACGGTGTACCTCGGCTGCCAGTTTCCCGTCCTTGATGAATACAATTCGGTTGCAATAACTTGCCGCAAGCGGGTCATGTGTGACCAACATAATGGTCGTTTTCTCCTCCTGATTAATCTGTTCAAGCGACTCCATGACAGCCTGAGATGAAGTGGAATCCAACGCGCCGGTGGGTTCATCCGCCAATACAATTGAAGGCATATTGATCATGGATCTCGCAATGGCTGTGCGCTGTCGCTGACCGCCCGAGATTTCGTAGACTCGTTTATCCAGAATACGATCAATCCCCAGCTTGGTTGTAATACGATCAAGTCTGTTCTCCATCTCTTTCAGTTTGACCTTGTCCAATGTCAATGGGAGTACAATATTCTCTGCTACAGTCAGCGTGTCCAGCAGATTGAAATCCTGAAAGACAAATCCGAGTTCCCGACGCCGGAACATGGCAAGTTCTTTCTTTTTCATATCAAACGGATTCATGCCATTAATCAGCACCTTGCCTGAGCTGGGTTCATCAATGGTAGAGACCATGTTTAACAACGTTGTTTTGCCACTGCCCGACGGACCCATAATACCCACAAACTCACCTTGCTTGATTGTCAGATGAATATCACTAAGGGCTTGAGTCTGCACTTTGCCCTGATATACTTTGTTCAGTCCCGATACTTGTAACATTTCCATGTGTATTCCCCTCCTGATTCATCATTCTTTATTCGTCATTTCTAATCTTATCCTAACTGACCTCCTGTAAAGGTGCTATCGAATTACCTTAAACTTCCCTTACAGCCCGTTTAAGGTTCTGTTCCCCTGCTCCCCTATCCCACTTCTGTGCATGTAAAAAAGCACCTCACCCATATCATGGGCAAAGCGCTCTTTACTTCGGAACCTTCGTATGAACCCAACTGAATCTAACCAACGTTCCCTCATTCGGCTCCGAAAACAACTCTACACGGTTACCCAGACGTGCACTGATCTCACGGACCAGATATAACCCCATCCCTGTGGATTCGTGATATTGCCTGCCCCGTTCGCCTGTAAAATAAGGATTGAACACACGATGAATATCCTCCGACGAGATACCGATTCCCTCATCCTGAATGTCTAGAATTGTACACTCTTCCTGCTTATAGCCGGTAATGATGACTTTTTTGCCTGATTTGCTATCGGAATAGTTCACGGCATTTGTCAGGATCTGGGTGAACATGAACCGCAGCCACTTGGAATCACTGTAGATTTGAAGGTCCTCCTCCATCCGGATATCCGGCGTAACGCCTTTGCGTATAAACAAACGTCGGTTCTCTGCGATGCTACTCCGAAGTACCTCATGAAGAGACAGCAGCTCCACGCGAAAATCCCCTTCGAACTGTTCAAGCCGCGATGAATGTAAAACCATTTCAAGCCCTTTGCGCATTTTATCCAGCTCATCCTGAATACTGCCAGCCGTCTCATCTTCCACATCTTCCAAAGTCAGTTGGATAATAGACAACGGGGTCTTCATCTGATGAACCCAACGATTCATGAATACCACCTGCTGTTCCTTGCTAGCACGTAACTGATTTATCTCATTCTGACGATTACGCTCCAGTTCATGTAACAATTCCTGGATGGCCTCTGGCACAACCGAATCTCCAAGTGTTTGAAAAGACTCGTTTACCAACATACGTGGTTGTTGAAGTAGATGATAATATGCTCGTAGCTGGAAGTATCGTATGACCAGATAGACCATCAGCACCACGGTACTGATCAGCATGCCATAGAGGATAATTTTCAGCGGGCGACCTTCACCAGAAAGCCAATATACACACGGAACCAGTAACATCTGCAGCACATAAAATCCAGCTAACATCTGATGGTCTTTCAGGAAAAGTCTCATTTCCCTGTCCCCTGTGCGGATGAACCCAGATCCAACACGCGATAACCCGCTCCGCGAATCGTCTCCAAAATCTCTTCCGCACCCAGCTCCTTCAACTTCCGGCGAACGCGTGTAATATAGACATTCAACGTATTATCATCAATAAAATGCTGATCTTCCCACATCTGTTCAAGTAATTTTTCCCGGCTGACCACTCGCCCTGCCTTCGTCATCAGTGCTTCCACCAATATGGCTTCCTTCTGTGTCAGCTCTGTTGAGCGTTCGTCATATTCCAATACGAATCGTTCAGGGTAGAGGATCATGGAACCATTCTTCACTTTCACTTCCTGCTGCATGGCAGCATAAGAACCATAGGCTCTGCGCAGCTGACTGCGGACTTTGGCAAGAACGACTTCATATTGAAAAGGTTTTGTAATATAATCATCCGCCCCATGCTCCAACGCCATAATCTGATCCATACCACTGTCACGAGCAGATATGAATAAAATGGGACATATGGAATGTGTGCGTATCTGTCTGCACCAGTAGTAGCCATCGTATTGAGGCAAGTTCACATCCATCAGCACCAGATCCGGTGCCATCTTCACAAATTCATCCAGTACATGACGGAAATCATCTGTGACCTGTACCTCGAATCCATTTCGGGTCAGATAAGCCGCCAGCAATCCTGCAAGCTTGGCATCATCTTCAACCAACATTATCGACTGCATCGTTAACCCTCTTTCCGTTTCCTGACGTCAGTGTATCACATCTAGTTACCCATTTTAGTTGGAAACGGCTTGCAAATAAAGGGTCAGACCACAAGACGCCCCCTCTTCTCTGCCAAATCAATGATAGCTTCCACCCCTGAATTAAACTCCAGAAAGTCCTGCTCCACTCCATCGCTGAATATAACACCATCCTCTGGCATCTGGGATACAATGTGCAATGGTTGCTTTGAATGAATCTGCCCAAACACCAGATTGGCCGCAGTCGTCCGGCTTGGGAACGGTTCACGTACTGAAAAATATAAGAAGGGTGCATCCCAGTTAAAATGATTCAGGTCCTGCCTGCTTCCCTGAATGGATGCGGATGCTGCAGCAACCTCGGATTCGGAATTCATGTTCTGCCATGCTGCCGATCCAACAATTCCGGTGGCTCCGGCTAGCACACTTTTGAACCAGCCTGTTGATCCCATGCCTGTGGATACAATGATACCACTGGAGGATTGTTGTTCCGCGGATGTACCCAAACGAACTTCATAACGTGCCGATACATGTGTCTTCCGACCAATGAACAGATCGTTCACACCATATAGATACTGTCCATCATTGAGTTCTACTTTGGCAAGAGTGACTTCTTTCAAGGCTCGTTGTTTTCGAATGACATCAGGAACAATAAAGCTCAGATCCTCCACGGTAAAAGGTAATAACACGCCATCCCACCGCATCGGGTCCGGGTTCACACCAATGAGTGGCTGCTCGGTTACGTATTTGAGGGTATTGGCTACAAGCCCATCCTGTCCAACCACAACCACGATATCCTGCTCTCCAAAGATAAAATTGGGTACATGTTCCCGATCAATCGTCTGAACCCGTCCCAATTGTCCCAGTTGCTGCTGCGCCTGCTGCACAGATAACCGGTAACGACGGTCTTCCTCCATATAATCACTGAAGTCTGCGCCCAGACGTTCAATATAGAACTGAGCTTGCTGCACCGTGTTATATCGAACCACCAACTCTTCCAGTCTAGTCCGGCGCTTCACCAGAATCAGCTTGTGTTCACTCATCTCGCTCGACCTCCCTGATCTCTGACCGGCGCGGGAGACATCAATCCCTGCAACAGATCCGGCGAGATATTCAGCTGTCCGATCTTGCCTGCATTTTCAGCCAGTTCCTGGAACGCAAGTGCGATCAGCTTATCCGAATTCATGCCCATGTTTGCCATCGCTTGCAGTACATTTGGCTGTACGTTTTGCAATGAATTCATCACGGCAGCAATCTCATACGCTTTGGCATCCGCTTCCGCATTGTGATTGGCAATGGTTAACTCAATCAGTTGCTGCTTACGTTCCTCCATCGCCGTATTGAACTGAAGCTGTTCCTGCTCCATCTCATTTTGTTTCTGTTTTACCGAACGTTCTGCCTGCAATTGGGTCTCACGGATTTGCTGTTTCTTTGTCTCCACAGCAATTTCGGTGTTCAGTTCGTTCTCTTTCACTCTTCGTTCTTGTTCAATCGATGCATTGCGACGCACATACAGCGCTTCATCTGCCTGACGCAAGATCTCTTCCCGCGCTTGTGCTTCCAATGCGCGCATCGTCTCTTTATTGGGCAGAATGGCCAGGATGGATAGACTCATTAGTTCAACGCCGAGTTTCTCAAGTTCTTCACTTTGCACAACTTCGCGTTTCATGCTGCTTGCCAGCCGTTCACTGGATTGAATGGCCTCCTTCAACGGCATTTTCTCCAGATATTTCTTGGTTAGTACTTTCGCTGTGGTGATCACCCGTTGGTCCAGTTTTCCGGGGTCGTCGGAAATATACCGATTCTTGCGCAAATTGTACGTGTAATTCAGGCTTTGCGTTATTTTCAGATAATCCACAATGCGATAGCTTAGCTGCCCTTGCACAGTAACGGTCTGATAGTCCGCTGTAATCTCTTCGAACATGAATGGTACATCCACCGAGGACACGGGTAACACCACCACCGATGTGGTCGGTTCATAATAATAGAAGGATAATCCGACACCTTGACGTTGTACCTTACCATTTTTCACCTTCATGACATATTCACTGGGTTGAAACTTCGCGAATCGGAATCCAAACATGGCTCATTCCCCATTTCTTAATATTGTCGTTTTGATATTATCGAAATGATAACAAATGAAATTGATATTGTCAATACGACATTAACAAATTATTCATATGCCTATTTGGAGAAAGGAATGAAGTCTAGACCTCATTTTTTCCCGAAAAAAAATAAAGAGATCGAATCAGTTGATCCGATCTCTTTACCTGCTTCCTATTTTCTAATACAGCTGTTCCATCAGTCTGGCGACTGCAACAGCCCCTTGTGCACGGTTCGCTGTTTCTTTCGGAGCAAACGTGCCATCAGGCATGCCGTTCAGCAGTCCAAGTTGTTGCATTGAGGCTACGGCTCCTTTTGCATACCCGGCGATCTCGGCGTTATCTACAAATAAAGTATTTCCTTGTGCAGCATTGTTCCCATCCTGATCACGTTGCACAACCTTCAAAGCTCTGTTCAGCATAACGGCCATATCTTCTCGTGAAATACGTTCATTCGCTCCAAAGCTTCCATCCGCCCGGCCTTGAATAATGTTCATTTCAATGCCAAGTCTTACTGAGTCGGCATACCACTGCCCTTCCTTCACATCCGTTGGGAGCGAAATGGATGCATCGTACTGGCGTGTATCACCAATGCCTTTAATGATCATTTGCAAAAATTGTGCTCTGGTCAGTTCACCTTGCGGGGCAAAACGTGTTGCACTCATCCCCGTAATAATCCCTTTACCGTAGAGGTTCTGCACTTCTTGGAGAGCCCAATTGTGATTTTGCAGATCATGTAAAGGCACTTCAACTTCTGCAATAACATAACTGCCGGATTCCAACGGTTTGAACGCCATCGTTTTTGTCTTGTCATCGTACTTGGAGTACATAACAGGTTTCATTTCTCCACCTGGAGATATGGAATGTACGACCATAACTACATCATTCTGCTTAGGTTGCTCTACACTGGATAGAACAACTTCAACCGCTCTGTTTGTCCATTGCAATGGCTTATTGTTCATTAACAGATTCACATCAACAATCGCATGATTACCGATCGCTGCTTTTTGAGATGTGGACAGTGTATCTGTCGATCCTTTTGCTACTACGATGTCGAACGTTCCCGCAGTCTCCGCAATGGTTAGCGGGAGTGATTTCAGAGGAACACGAACGGTAGTCGGTCCTACGACTACATTTAGGGATTGCACTTCCTCGGAACGAACCCATGTTGCCAGTTGGCTTGCAGCCAATTGGAATGTGACTGTCTTGGCTGAATCAGGCACATCTGCGATCAGCTTCAGCGTACGATTTCCTGTATCCATGGACTTCAGTGCCTGAGTTAATTGGGATGCATCCGGACGAATCGAGTACTTGTCATCCCCGGTTGCTGTTCCTTTTACCGTTATTGAACCCTTCACTGGTCCAGTGCCAGATCCAACTGGCGGGGTTACAGCCGGATTTCCCGTCGAAGGAGCTGTTCCCGGGTTAGATGGTTGTGAAGGTACACTTGGTTGGGAGGGCTGACCAGGGTCAGGTGTAGTATCTTGACGCACAAGCTTGCTCACAGCATCTTGTAACGCTTGATCCGCTTTGCTTAGATCTTGCGTGGAAGATTCCACATCCACAATGAGCTCCTTCGCTTCAGAAAGCATCTTACTGAACACATTCCAGCTTGCAGTCGTGTATTCGGTTTGCTTTAATTTCTCAGCGGCATCTACAGTGGCTTGCAGTGCCGATTTATCCGCCGGGAACGTACCGTATGCTTCAAATTCCATGAATCCTACCCATGTGGGACCTGTTTTAATCGTTACCCGAATGTAACGTCCCTCCGTGCCTTCTGGAAGTACATGGCTAGGTGCGGTCGATACAACAACATCACTTGTGGTGTCCACTACTTTCACAAAATTTTGGTTATCATTGGACACTTCGATTGTATATTTGATGCCGCCACTCCACATCGACATTTCCAACTTGCGCAAGTTTGCGACTTGTCCCAAATCCACTTGCCACCAGCTGCGGATACTCTTATCTGTCCCCCATGAAGTGTTCGGATTGTTGTCAATCGCACCTTCAGGAGAGTTGGCTTGATTGCCTCCGGTCCCTGCACTGCTTGAAGCCGTTGCTGTTTTGCCCGTTGTTAAAGCCTCCAGAGAGACCAGACTAGTAAAGGCTTGTTTCAACGAACTTAGTGCTGAATTCACCTCAGACTGGACAACAGCATTATTATCTCGGACCTGAATCGCTGCCTGCAAAGATTGCTGCAATACAGACCAGCTCCGGCGTGTATAGGAAGATTCATTCTGTTGCTGCATTTGTTGAATGTACTGGTGCAGTTGTGTTTTGTCCACATTGGATAGACCTTGAATGGCATCATGCAAACGTTTAACCGCTGTATTCGCATCCGTCTGTGTTGCTCTTGGATCATTCAAGACCTGATCAGCGCCTTCCAGTGCTTTGGTCAATACCGCCCAAGTGGCCGCAGACCAGTCAGTCTGCTGATACGTACGCGCTTCCGCTAATTTGGCTCGTAGCTCGTCAAGTTGCGGTGGAATCACCTGCATTTGCTGCATCACATGTTCCAATCCTGTTGTTGCTGCATCTGTATCTGCTTGAGTCACCCCACCCGGCGTGTATGCCTGTTGGTATGTTGCATTCGCTGAGGAGATTGCTGGAGCCAGAGTACCCCAAGTTTCCGGAGTAAAATCAGTCTCGACCAGTGATTTGGCTCGTGTAAGTGCCGCAGCCAGTTGCTGTCGATCTGCGGGCAGAGTACCCAATCCACGTTTGTACACATCAAGGGACCATAACGCTCTGCCTTCATACGAATGCCCGCCGTTGGCCGGAAATTCATCGTAATCAAACATCGCCTGGTTCTCCCATGCATTCCCTTCGGATGCAATCCAGCCTACACCGGCCGGAATCCAAGCTGGCTCCCAGTAGAAGAACCCTGCGCCATGATTATTCGGCACGTTCGCAATCATGTCCATAATGCCCGCGATGGCATCATATTGACCTTGAACGGTTGCAGGGAAGTCTGCTCCCCCTACATGAAGCGCTTCGTCCGACCCAATGATGTTACCGTGTGCATCCCCGTTTTTATATGAAAATGGATACGATGTCTCGGCAATAATCACGTCTTTTTCGAATTTGTTAGATACTTCATTCATGGTCTTCTGCACATCGGCAAATGTCCCATGCCAGAACGGATAATAGGAAAGTCCGATGATATCGTACTTGAGTTCGCGTTTCTGCAGCTCGCTGAAATACCAGTCAAACGTATCCGCCTTGCCACCTTCAGCCAGATGGATCATGATCTTCACCTTATCCGCGTTATTGGTGACCTCTCCTTCTACTGCACGTACAGCATCAATTCCGCTTTTCAGCAATGCAACATTTTCGTTGAAATTCACGTCACTGCTCAAGCCGTTCAGAAGACCACTGTTGATCTCGTTACCAATCTGCACCATATCAGGCATGGCGCCCTCTGCTTTCATGTCTCCCACAACTTCAACCGTATAGTTGTATACTTCCTGCTTCAGCTCTTCAAAGGAAAGACCTTCCCAAGCTTTAGGACGAAGCTGCTGACCCGGATGAGCCCACTCATCCGAGTAGTGGAAGTCCAACAGGATCTTCATGCCTTTTTCTTTCACCCGTTTGGCCAAACGAATAACATCTTCTTTATCGTTGTAGCCCCCTGATTTCTGTGGATCATTCCACAGACGAAGACGTACATAATTGACACCGCGATCCTTGAGAATATCAAGTAAATCACGCTCTGTACCGTTGCTGTCCACGTATTTTCCGCCTTTGTCCTCAATGGCAGTCAACGTGGATATATCGACACCTCTAACATAGTCTTCACGATATCCCTCAACGATTACCTTGGCTTCAGGCCGAGGCTCTGGAGGCGCACCATATACTGTCCCTGTTACCGTAAAGTTTCCCGCAGAAGCGTATTCCAAAGGGTCGATAGTATCCCATGTCACAGGCACCATTCCTGATTTTTCATTCCCATACCATGCCTTTACCTGGTTTGGCAGAACTGGCGCACTTCTTGTTACGGTTTTCACTTCGACTGGATCATATTCCGTAATGTTAGCCGGTTCAGTGCCTTCTGCTTCTCCCCATACTTTGAACTCCAATATTTCCGGCCAGACGCCTTCACCCTTGAAAAAGGAAATGTTCAGTCTGATGTATCGTACACCTTTCTGCTCGAAAGACAGATCCGCGATCTGTTCAGGATCGGCATTTTCACTTTGATCAACAACTTTGGTCCATGCCTGCTGGTCAGCAGACGTTTCTACCATATATTTTACAACCGTGTTTTCTCTCCAAGTTATTTCCGCTCCGGACAGATTGTAGTCTTGACCCAGATCAATCATGGCCCACTGTGGTTGTTCCGTTGTCACTCCAGCTGTAGCAGCCCAATGCGTATCACCTTTGCCATCAACCAAATGGTCTTTGTTACTTCCCCACTCCAAATATTCTGTGCTTACCGTAACCGCCTTGTTATGTGCCACGTTCACTTTTGTCTCTTCCGCAGCCGCTGGACGAACCATTAAGCCCAGATCACAGAACAGCATCAGTAACACCAAACACCCGCTTATGTACCTTTTGTTCACTCTTGATCTCCCCCTTTTTGTGTTTGATTGTGCATGGATCAATGAATGTGATGAACCCTCCTCATTGTAAGCGCTTAATAGTGATAGGCGACACGGCATAATCCAAAGGAAACAGCAGTTATTTTAACAATATGATCCTGTGACAGTTACATTTGAGCTATATTAATCACACTATTTTGCAAAAGAAACAAAAAAATCTGTCCGTCCACCGGAAGGCAGAAACGAACAGATTTTCAGGTATATGATCATTGTTACACTTAACTTATTTGGTGAGTTTCAATTCAAGTTGTACTTGGATATCATTTTCGGTCGAGAGCACAACCGAGTGCGGATTTTTCATTCCGAAATCTTCAAACGTTACCATCGATGTCGCCGACAACAATACTTCATTATTCTCATAAGCAGCTTTTGCATCAAAAGTTACTTCTTTTTCAATGCCTTTAACCGTAATGGTACCATTCATTTTGATATCAACCGTTTGACCGACAGGCCATTCCGCAGGCACCCCTTCAAATGAAGTCGCTGTAAATGTTGCCTGTGGATATGTCGCTATGTCGAAGAAATCGGCTTGCTTCACGTGACCATCACGCTGTCCATTTCCGGAATCAATTCCGTCCATCTCAATCTGTCCATCTGCTTTCATCTGAGAAGCATCGTCTACATTAATTGTCCAATTCCCTGTTACCTGCTCGTCTACAAAATTAACCGTCTCCTGTGAAGTAGTTACAGAAAAGTATACTTTGGAACCTTCACTGATGCTCCAGTCTCCGTTCAATTGCTCTGCTCCCGCAGTTTCATTAGCGACAACCGCACCTGTACTATCTACTGAGGTTGTGGAAGTCGCTGTGCTGGCAGGAAGCACCTGCTCAATCTCAACATTGTTCCCCAAGTAACTATTGGCGAGATAGTAACCACCGCCACCAATTACGGCAACCGCCGCCACACCTGTAATAAGCCATGCTTTTGCTTTCTTGTTCATCTGTATGTTTCCTCCAGTATATTATTGTTTAGGTTGCTTGTTGGAGTGAATCATATCAATTGAATGTGTCAGGAAGAAGTCAAGATAAGACAAGTCCCATATTTTTTTCAAATCCGCAATACAGGATTGGCTTTACGCTCTTGCTCATGTAAAATCAGTACAAGTTTACTAAGCGAAAGGAGAACGCTTTTCTTGAAATCCATACTTATCGTCGAGGATGAGCAAGCTATTGCACGAGTACTGGCTGCTTATCTGAGAAAAGCAGAATTTGAAGTTCATCATGCAGCAGATGGACCGACTGCACTTACCCTTTTTGATACCGTAACGCCTTCCCTGGTATTACTTGATGTGATGCTGCCAGGAATGGACGGATGGGATCTGCTGCGGATTATTCGTGAAAAAAGTGCTTGTCCCGTGATCATGCTAACCGCACTGGATGACATTTCAGACCGCCTCAACGGATTAAATGCCGGTGCGGACGATTATATGAGCAAACCTTTTGTACCGGAAGAAGTGGTCGCCAGAGTGAATGCGGTGTTGCGCCGTAATCCACATTGGACTTCAGGTGGTGAAGAGAAACGTTCCTTTGGAAATCTCGTCATTGATCTTGCTGCCAAGCAGGTGCTCCTGAACGGTGCAGAGGTTGCACTCACACCTCGTGACCTGTCGTTACTGTTCTTCCTCTCCGATTATCCGAATCGTACATTTACCAGGGATCATCTTATTGAACAGGTATGGGGGATGGACTATGATGGCAGTGACCGTGCTGTGGACCTATCGATTAAACGACTACGTCAAGCCCTCTCCCACTGGTCGCCAGAGACGGGAGAGATTCGGACGTTGCGAGGAATGGGGTATCAATTTTGGATCGCAAACTGAAACAGAAGAAACCCAAACGAACGATATCCATTCTGTCACATTGGACACTGCGATATTTTCTGATTTTGTGCATTGGTTTCACGATTATTGTGGCAGGTGCACTCTACTGGATTCGTACAACCTCCATTGAGAAAAGTCTCAAAACCGCAGAACTGCTTGGTCTTGAGATTGCCGATCATGTGACCAGTGAAAATAATATGCTTCGGGTTCCACCCGATCTGGACAGACTGGTAACCAAGCGAGAGAAACTATTTAATACAGATCATTATTTTTGTGTCATGATCCTGGACAACAACAATCAGTTGATTTTTTCCCAGCCTAAAATGGAGCAAAAAGATGTGCATTATCGTTTGTCTGACGACTATCTTGAACCGCGAAACAACAAATATGCAGGTGTAACGGTCAACATATCCGAGGGTGATCAAACCTTGGGTAAAGTGTGGGTTATGCAGTCCAAACAATCCATTACATTTGGTCCAGAGACCATATGGCTCGTGGCTCTAATTCTTGGTGGACTAATCCTCTGTGGATGGTTTACCATCTATCTCCTGTCCAATAAGTTATCCAGACCTATTCGTCAGGTCGCCTATGCCGCTGAACAGATCCGTGGTGGCAATTATGATGTGAGCCTTGACTTGAATACACGAGAGCGTGAGATCAATGAACTTGTCAATTCATTCCGAGATATGGCGACTCGTCTCCGTCAACTCGAAGAATGGCGTACACTTTCGCTGGCAGGGGTCAGTCATGAACTCAAGACACCGGTAACTTCCATCAAGGGGCTCGTTATGGCAGTACGTGACGATGTCGTGAGTCCACAGGAAGGGAAAGAATTTTTGGATATCGCTTTGAAGGAATCTGAACGTATGGAGCGTATGGTCGCAGATTTGCTTGACTATAACGCCATGGCTGCAGGAAGTGTTGCCGTTCGCAAGGAACGGACGGATCTGAAGCTGTTGGTCGGTGAGATTATCTATCAGTGGAAGATTGCCTACGAGGATAAAATGCCAGAGGTTCAGCTGCACGCCCCTCCAAATACGTTTTTCACTATGGGGGATGCTCTCCGCATTCAGCAGATCATTGTTAATTTGCTCAATAACGCACTTCATGCCACAGCTCCTGAACAAAAGGCTGTCTTCGATATTTATCTACACGCAGAAGAACAGATGCTGTACGTTGATGTCAAGGACAACGGCACAGGGATAGCAGCCGAAGACCAACCCAAAATTTTCGAACGCTTCTATCGTGGAGAACTCAAGAAACGTCGTAACCGCGGCCTGGGTCTAGGATTAACATATAGTCGGCTACTCGCTCAGGAACAAGGCGGTGAACTGACACTTGTCTCCAGCAGCCCGGAAGGCAGCATGTTCAGATTAAGCCTGCCACGCTGGACTGCAACACAAGAAGCCCTCAATACTGAAAAAGCATACAGAGCAGCCGTTAAAGCATAACGCAACACGCTAAAATGCAAATAGCCTAGCGCTCCACTATTGGAGACTGGGCTATTTGTCAGTGCTTCTTATTATTTTATTCCAAAAGCAGTCAGCACTCTAAGACACGTGGCCTGTATTCATCGTAAGCATCCGAGATCAGTTGCTTATGAAGTATACTACTGGCAATGATCGCTTTCCGCTTTGCTTTCAAAACGATCTGCTCGATATCCGCGTAACTGCACCCTGCCAAGCGTTCACATATGTAATCTTCCAACCGGGTCTCCTGTTCAAATGCCCCCACCAGCTTGCTGATATACAATTTGCGACTTGAATCATCAGGCATACCGTAAGTCATCTTGGTATCAAAACGCCGCCATATGGCATGATCCAGCTGAGTTTCCAGATTGGTTGCAGCCACCAGAATACTGTCCCCATCAAATTCGTCCAAACACTGCAACAACGTATTGACGACACGAGCCATTTCTTTCACTTCATCATTGCTCTCACGTGTCCGACCTATCGCATCGAATTCATCCAGAAATAACACACAGGGATTCATTCGTGCATATTCGAATAACTTGCGAACATTACTGCCCGTCTCCCCAAGATGGCTATGAATGATTGCATCTAATCTTACAAGTACCAGTGGCAGATCAAGGCGCTCCGCCAGATGTGATGCCGTTAATGTTTTTCCCGTACCAGGAGGCCCAAACATGACCATTTTGTTGGGGATCGATACATCATGCGCTCTGAACTTCTCTTTCATGCCCAGAATGGTGATGAATTCGTTAATGATACGCTCATTTTCAGCGGAAAATACAATATGCTGGGCTTTGCGCCTACACTCTTTTGGCGTGTAAAAAGCAGCCATATCGATCCCTTTTGCTCGGGGGATCCGGTTTATATGATTTAATTTGCTCATGTATACATATGCTCCTTCATTTATAGTTCCAGTCTGTGATTTTTACAGAATTACTCAGATTTTAATCGTAATTATTACTATTAAATAATACCATACTACTGCCTTTTTGCAAATATAACCACAGCATGTACACTATTTTGCCACAGAAGGAAGTCCTTTGGTTGCAAGCTTCAATAAAATTTGCTATTCTAAATATGCATCGTTGTGTATAACGCAAAAAAGCTCTCCAAATTTCATGAGAGCAAAAATTTTCCAGATTCGCAAGCGGCAACTTGTTGTATCTGGTTTTCTTTATACCAACGAATGTAATCCAATTAAAGTGAGGTTAACAATCATGGCAAAAGACGTATTGTGTGAAGTTAATTCCTGTCGTCACTGGGCTCAAGAAAACAAATGTAACGCTTCTTCGATCTACATCGTGAGCCACAGTTCCAAAGAAGCAAGTCAGTCTGCTGAAACAGACTGCAAGACTTTTGAAGTAAAATAAGTCGTTTCATGTGAACCATTTAAAGGAGCCCTTACCGGTTCCTTTTTTCTTTGTCTATTGTAACAAGAATGATAATTATTATCAAGCCCTAATCTGTAAAAATCCTTCTCACCTCTTAAATGCACATTGGACAGATCACCTACGTACACTACGTAAGAAGTCATTCTGCCCATGAACGATTAGAACCAAGAGGTGAATAACAATGCCTGTTAAAAGTGGCACACAGTATCGTGAACGAATTGATGCACAGTCCGTCCCTTGCTGGTACAAAGGTAACCTTATTACTGGAAAACGCTCTGAACATGTAGCATTTGCTGGTTTAATGGAAACTCAGATGCACATGTATGATCTGCAATCTGATCCCAAATTTGCGGAAACGATGACGTATGCCTCTCCAGCAGACGGCAAACCTGTGGGCATATCCTTCCTGCCTCCAACAAGTGCCGACGACCTCCGTAAACGACGGGAAGGAATGAATATCTGGGCAAATTTCCATCATGGCTTTCTTGGTCGCTCACCCGATTACATGAATACAGCCATCATGTCCTTTTACACAGGTGCCGATCTCCTGAACGAATTATCTACCCAATATGCAGAAAATCTAAAGAATTATTATGCCTACTGTCGTGATCATGATATTACGCTATCCCATGCCTTCATTCAGCCCTATGCCAGCAAAATCTCTGGGCAATTGGATGCCACTGAGGATGCCATTGCCGCAAAGGTCGTAGACCGCACCGAGGAAGGCCTCATTATTAGCGGAGCATTCATGATGGCTACACAAGCTGCCACTTCGGATGAAATTTTTGTCTATCCTTCACCTTCTCCCGCCCCATTTGATGACGAAAATCCATTTGCATTCTCTTTTGCTGTCCCTAATGATCTTCCGGGAATCACTCTGGTATGCAGGGATACCTACGCAGCCGAATCTCACACCAATTATCCCCTGAGTTCCAGATATGAAGAAATGGACAATATCGTCATCTTTGACCGGGTGCTCGTTCCGCATGAACGGATATTTTTTGCAGGAAGTGAGGAAATGTCCTCGCGTCTCTTCAGTGGTAGCAACTTTCATATTCACGCAGGTCATCAGGTACTGTGTCGTTATATTGCCAAGACGGAATTTGTTCTCGGTACAATCCAGCTTCTCACGGATACGCTGGATCTGAATACGGAAGCACATGTTATAGAGAAAACTGCACGTGTGTTCGCAGGTCTTGAATCGTTAAAAGCATTGGCTTTGGCCGCGGAGGCAGGTGCCATACCAGACGGACGAGGATTTGTATTACCTGCACCCAAACCATTAATGGCAGCCAATCTCCTTTTCCCGAAACTTTATCCTGAGATGATTGAAATTCTGCAACTCTTGGGTTCAAGCGGGGTGATTATGATCCCTCAGGATGAAGAATTTCAATCCGATATCGCTCCTTCACTGAATATATATCTGAAAGGGAACGATATGGCTTCTCATGAACGCAACGCTCTGTTTCGCCTGATCTGGGAGCTTGGGGCTGGATCATTCGGGGGCAGACAGACCCAATTCGAACGCTTCTTTTTTGGCAATGTGCTTACGGTATCCAATCGATTATACTCCGTCTACAACAAAGAGCAGACCAATCGTCAGCTCGTTCGTGATTTTCTATCCAACACCAGTAAATAAAAGAATTTTTATACCAGATGGTCATAGACCGTCATCAGTTCAGAGGCTGGTCTGCTTGCATCCATATCCCGCAATGCAGGCTGGTCTCCGTAACCGATATGGAATACCCCTAACACCTTCTCTGCACTTGTCAAACCCATCAAATTCATAAACACAGGATGTTGTTGATAATCATTGATTTTCCAGACCGCATTCAAGCCCTGTTCCGCAGCCAGAATACTAAAACGTTTGCTCCAGGCTTTGGCCGGCAGAAGATCATCCTCACGGGCATTCATAGGCGCCACGACAACCAGATGTGTAGGGATCGCTTCCGTGTATTGATATGTAGCCCAATCGCCATAGCGATCAGCCAGATGGGGTGGATAGCTCTGTCTGACCGCTTCCAGATATAACTGTCTCCCTTCGCCTGCAAACAACATAAACCTCCAAGGCTCTGAACTCATCACATATAATGAAGGATCAGCTTCATCAAGCAACTTTCGTATAACCGACTGGGGCACTGGCAACGGACTGAACTCGCAAGTTCCTGCACGTCGTTTGCCGCTGCTTATATCTTGACTTAGACTGGTAGACATGGCAACTTCCCCTCCTCTATCTGCATGATATATCCTTATCCTTCAACCGCCTTCACATCAACCATGTTTTCTTCGGTTCAACGGCTTCCGTTCTCCAGCGATCTACCTCTTCGTGTATACGCGCTTTATCACGTGTCGTAAATTGCTCTGACTCCACCACTTCTGCTTGCGGCATGCTATCACGTATCAAGCGAATGTAGTCCATGGAACGTATCAGAGACTGGCGTCCAGGGATGTACCTGATTTTGCGTCCTTCCAACAAGCAGTATATTTCGATCATACCCGGTAATTTCCCGAACGCTTCCCAACAAAATACACTGACCATATGCTGAAACGCCTCAACTACGTTTGGATCATGGACAACCATATATTTCTGAATAAGCAGCGAATCCCAGCCTTCAGGCTGCCAGGCCGCCTGAAATATCATCGATAAATGCATGGACAATGAAGGTAACTCCGTTCTCCACTGTTCAAAAAGAATGGCTGGATGCTTCAGATCATCGTTCATTGCAATGGCAAGTGACAATTCATCCGTGATCTTGTTCTTCACATCCCAGTAATGGAGAACTGATTCGAAACCATCCGTCTTTCTGGGCCACCACTTCTCAAGTAAATACTGCACAGGTACTTCTTTGCGAACATCCGGGCAGAGACTATAAAAGGCATTGACCGCATGGCTCACCGCATATTGTACACGGTGCCTCCATTGCAGTGGAGGACGCTGCTCAGACACTGGTTCAGGGCGGATGAACCGGTGTGGGCTGCGCAGCATTTCTTCCAATCTGTAATCTTCAAGCAGACACCCGGGAAGGTCATTCCTTCCGACCGGCATTGCTGCCTGAACATTATGTCTTAACATGATCTTTAGGACACCTGTAATCCGGCAGCAGCAAAACGTTTGCCAAAGTCACGGCATGTATCTTTTTCCTGCTCAAGCGGACTGTATTCTATTTTTAACATTTCTGGAGATACCTCCGCCCCACGCTCTTGCAGCTTGGCAGCCGCGAGATCAACTGCACCACAGAACTGCTCATACGAAGTATCACCACTACCAAACACCGCTGCTCTCTTACCGCTCAAGTCTAGTTCATCCAACTCCTCATAGAAATCAAGGAATTCATCTGGCAACTCCCCGTCTCCCCAGGTGTAAACGCCAATCATGAATCCGTCATAGTCCAATACATCGGATGCATTACAATCCGTTACAGATTTCAGGTCTGCCTCGTGGCCTCCCTGGTTAATTCCTTCGACAATCAGTTCTGCAATTTCTTCTGTATTTCCCGTCATGCTTGCATAAGCCACTAACAATTTAGCCATCTATTTTTCCCTCACTTTAGTTTGATCAAGTTAATATTCTCTCTGAAGAAAGAATGAATTTGAATTAACAAAATCATATGTGATAATGATTATCATTGTCAAATTAAATTTTTGGTTATCTTTGTTTTTCAGTATATGGCGCATGTTGGATTTCAACACAGCCAAAATACCTCACCCTTTTAAGGTCAGATGTAATCCCTTCCTCCAATGATCCCGTCCCCCAACTGGCGTACAAGCCCTTTTTTGTTGTACAATAGTATCCAAATGACTTTTGAAGGATGGATAAATCATTATGTACGTAGCTAAGAATTGGAAGGACTATGAAGTAATCGATACAGGAGGCGGCGAGAAACTGGAGCGTTGGGGAGATGTGATTTTACGCAGACCCGATCCACAGATTATTTGGCCCCTTGAGCAAGAGACCAATGAATGGCGGCAAGTGCACGGTCACTATCATCGCAGCTCTTCCGGCGGCGGTAACTGGGATATGAAAAAACCCATTCCCGAGCGCTGGACGATCGGATACGAAAACCTGAAATTCCACATTAAACCTACCAGCTTTAAGCACACGGGCCTGTTCCCTGAACAAGCCGCCAACTGGAGCTGGATGATGGATAAAATCTCCAATGCAGGACGCCCTATTTCTGTCTTGAACCTGTTTGCCTACACAGGTGGAGCAACGGTAGCCGCAGCATACGCAGGGGCTTCTGTCGTGCATGTGGATGCAGCTAAAGGCATGGTTCAATGGGCCAAGGAAAATGTTCAATTATCCGGACTGGCTGATCGCCCTGTTCGTTTTATTACAGATGATGTATTCAAATTTGTACAACGGGAACAACGGCGCGGAAATCGTTATGATGCTATTATCATGGACCCTCCTTCTTATGGCCGCGGTCCGAATGGTGAGACATGGAAACTGGAAGAGAACCTTTATCCTTTCTTGAAGTCATGTATGACGATCTTGTCAGATAATCCATTATTCATGCTGGTGAACTCCTACACTACGGGCATCTCCTCCACCGTTCTGCGCAACATGCTGACCATGACGATGTCTGCTCAGTACGGCGGTGACATAACCGCAGGTGAAATCGGTCTGCCGATCACACGCAGTGGTCTTGATCTGCCTTGTGGTATTCTGGGCCGTTGGGAGTCTTAATCATGTCAGAACATCGGCATGATCACGATGCGATTCCGATTCTGTTCGAAGACAACCATCTGTTAGGTATTACGAAACCGGTCAATGTACCTACCCAGGAAGATGCATCAGGTGATCCGGATTTGCTTACATTGCTGAAGCAAGATCTGAAAGAACGATATAACAAACCTGGCAATGTCTATCTCGGGTTAGTACACCGACTTGATCGTCCGGTTGGAGGGGCAATGATCTTTGCCAAGACCTCCAAAGCAGCTTCGAGATTGTCCGAGACGGTGCGAGGACGTCATTTCCGTAAAATATATGCGGCTGTTGTACATGGCAAGTTGCCTGCACAGCAGGGAACGTTAAAGCACACACTCCTGAAAGATTCACGCACCAATACCGTTACTGTTGTACCTAAAGGTACGGCTGGCGGTAAGGATGCTGTTCTGGATTACCGTGTTATCGGGGAGACAGACCGTTACAGCCTCGTCCATATCGAACTGCACACCGGCAGATCTCATCAGATTCGGGTGCAAATGAAAGAAATCGGCTGCCCTCTGTACGGGGATCAGAAGTACGGCGCAAGCGTGAATAAACCCGGGCAACAGATCGCTCTCTGGTCAGCGATTGCAGCTTTTCCGCATCCGGTTACCAAGGAAGAAGTTATTTTGCAATCGTTGCCTGCAAGAGAATTTCCCTGGGCAGAATGGCCAGCTGCTGTGTACCAAAAAGCTTTTGAACAACCTCTATAAGAGCACAAGATCAGGTTAGATCTGTCCATATCACGTGTCGTTCAGATTCTGTATCTGAACGACACGTTTTTTAATATTTTCAGCTATATACCTAACATACAGAGAGGAGACATCAGGATGACCCCGTTTACCAAACAAGTCATTGCGATCATCGCGGCGATTCCCGAAGGTAAAGTGATGACTTACGGTCAGATTGCAGCCCATGCCGGTAGTCCAAGAGCCGCGAGACAAGTCGTACGTATCCTGCACTCCATGAGCCGCAAGGAACGCCTTCCCTGGCACCGTGTCGTTAACGCAAAAGGCGAAATCTCCATACCGGACGAACACTCGCGCCTGATGCAGGAAACGGAGCTGATTAGCGAAGGTGTGGAGTTTCAACTGAACGGAACCATTAATCTTCATCGGTTCGGACATGAGCCGGATCCTGTATTTCTCATTGATCCAACGATCCAGCCCGAATAGGACGCCATCTCCTACTCCTCATATCGCAAACACCAAAAAAAGAGAACTCAGGCAGTTAGGGTTACCCCTTTTCAACTGCTAGAGTTCTCTTTTTTGGTATTTATCTGATATCCGTTATGCTGTTGCCGTCACTTTTTCCTGTTCTACCGTAACAGGTTCAACAGCTGGTTTTGTTTTACGAATAAAGAACGCCATAATTAAAGCAACCACGGTCATTCCGGTAGCCACGATGAATGCATAGTTAACACCATAAATCGTTGCATCTGCTGTAGCAGCTAACATCGCTGTCTTATTATTAGGGTCAACTTGGCCAGCAGCCACTGCATCCGCCAGATGTGTTTTGAGCTTGCTACTCATGATGGTAACGAGAATGGCTGTACCGATCGCACCGGCAACTGTACGCAATGTATTGGACATCGCAGTACCATGCGCGTTCAGACGTTGAGGCAGTTGATTCAGACCTGCTGTCTGGATCGGCATCATCAGCATCGACATACCGAACATACGAGCCGTGTAAATAAACATCATGTAACCATAAGTAGTATCAATTGCCAAGCGACTCAGTCCCCAAGTTGTAATTGCCGTAATGGCAAGACCTGCAACCGAAAGCCAGCGTGCGCCCACCTTATCAAATATGCGACCTGTAATTGGGGACATAATCCCCATCAATATCGCACCGGGCATCATCAGCAGTCCTGATTCAATCGGTGAGAAACCACGAATATTTTGCAGGAAAATAGGAAGCAGGATCATACCTGCAAACATCGCCATTGTCACGAGCATATTGATAATTGTGGTTAATGTATACATGTTGTACTTGAAAATACGGAACTCAAGGAGCGGATGATCTGTGGTCAGTTGACGAATAACGAACAGAATCAGGGATATCGCACCGACCACGAGGCATCCAATGACAATTGCACTGCCCCATCCATCGGTACCCGCATCACTGAATCCGTAGAGCAAACTGCCAAAACCAAGTGTAGATAAAATAACGCCTGGATAATCCAGTTTAGGTCTGGATTGACGTGTTACGTTTTTGACAAAAGCAATACCGATTGCCGTTGCAATAATAGAAAATGGCAAGATGATGTAGAACAACAATCTCCAGGAATAATGCTCAACCACATAACCTGAAAGTGTAGGCCCAATCGCAGGAGCCAGAATCATCGCGATCCCCATGGTTCCCATGGCTTGACCACGTTTCTCAATCGGGAAGATGGTCAGAAATACAACGGTCATCAGAGGCATCAGGATCCCTGCACCTGCCGCTTGAATAACACGACCTACCATCAGAATGGTGAAGGTTGGACTAAGACCACAGACTAATGTACCTATGGTAAAGAGAGTCATGGCTGTAATGAAAATTTGACGCGTTGAGAATTTGGCAATCAGATATGCCGTAACCGGAATCAGCACACCGTTCACGAGCATGTAACCCGTAGTTAACCATTGGGCTTTGTTTGCATTAATCGCGAGGTCTTCCATGATTTTAGGAAGCGCTACATTCATCAGGGTTTGGTTCAGGAATGCTACAAAGGCACCAATTAACAATGCAGCTACAATCGGGCCTTTCTTGATGTTGTCCATCGCGGAGGATGGAGCTGCAGCAGTAGTCGTACTCATATGTTGTTCATCTCTCTTCCTTGTAACTTTTCAATCATCTGACTATGAATTCTAAGTAGGTGTTCAAGGTCTTCCTTCGATATATCCAGAATGGGCGACACTCTCTCCATCCATAAATGGTGTGTTTCCTGTTGGACCTGTTCCCCTTTATCCGTAATCTGCAGCTTAACGGATCGGCGGTCTGCATCCGAACGTGTCCGAATAATATACTCGCCTTTGACCAGTCGCTCCACAACTGCGCTCATGGAACTACTTCCCATATGGCATAGTTCAGCCACTTCGTTGATGCCGATGGAAGGACGCTCCCTCAGAATGGATAACACCATAAACTGGATCGAAGTCAGCTCGATCTCCTTGTTTTCATTCCAAAATGCTCGAAAAAGCATTTGATTCACTTGGCGGAACGAATTAATAATATAGAATACTTCATACGTATCAGTCATTGATTCACCCTTTTACTTTTGGAATATAATATTTCGTACACGAAATATCAGGGGAACAATTATTTATTATAACAAAAATATTTACATAGTCAACTCTTTACATATGAATTTACAAAAATAATATTAGGACATACTAACTGTGTTAGATTCACGCCTTTAATCAAATTGGCTGGACACAGTGTGTATCATATGTAATTTGTAATTAAAATAACCATAGGGCTCCTGCATGAAACGAGCAGGTACGCCTATGGTTATTCAGAAGAATCAGCATTGTATTATACCGAAGTGGATAATGCAGGCTCTTTGGTTTTGGGTGTTGTCATTTTGCCTAACAGATATACCAGCAATTGTTGGTTGTGCATCGAAATGTTACTGAGAACAGAGTTCATGAATTCATTACGGATGGTGATCCCCCGCTCAGTCTCCATTCTTCCTTTCTCTGAAAGAGATATCCACACAATGCGTCGATCCTGATTATCCCGATTCCTGTGAATCAGATCATTCTTCTCCATCCGATCGAGCAGCATGGTTACGGCAGCTGGCGTAGTCGCCAGATAAGGAATCAGATCCGAAGGTTTCATCTTCTGATGATCCTCAAGCACCTCCAGTACAGCCAGCTGAGCCTCCGTTAATGAGGGTGCCAGCTCTTGATCCATATGCAGTTTATAATCTTTGGTTAGTCTGGACCAGCACTTGGCAAAATCGGAATTATACATCTTGCATCGCTCCTCTCTGCAACCGGTTATCACTTCACCTGCTTAAGTTTTCGCCCTCCAAAGCCGCATTCCTGCTGCCTTTTTTCAATTTCCTAGCGATCGACCGTAATCGACGAAGGTTGTTAAACTTCGCATGAATGTGATCTTCTAATCCGCCTTCGAACAACAAAAAAAGACTCTTCGCATGACAGGATTAGCTGCGCTGCGAAAAGTCTTGTTTGCTTGTTTTTATGAAGATGATGCTGGTTGATTCTCATTGAAGTCCCTCAGAAGTTCAACGATCTCGTCCTGTTTATCCACAGGAACAAGCAGTTTGCCAATATGTTTGCGCTCCGTAATCGGAACACCTTCCGAAGAGATCGGATACACTTGGCCTTCCTTGGTCATTACAGTGATCTTACGTTGCTCTTTGCAATAAAACGCTCCAACAATACGGCTGCCATTCGGTTTCACGCGTTTGCCTTCCTTGAACTCGAATGTGGCAAGCCCCTTGCCTCCACGACTCTGCACAGCGTAATCCAGGAGTAATGAACGTTTACCATATCCCAAATCGGACAACACGGCAACTTCACCTTCATCTCCTTCAACCCATAGGGCGGATACAACTTCATCGGTATCTCTCAACTGAATACCACGAACACCACCGGATACACGTCCCATAGGATTGACCTCATCCTCACGGAAACGAATTGCCATGGCTTCTTTTGTAATCAACATAATATCTTGGTTACCAGTACTCAGATGCACAGATAACACTTCATCGTCCTTGCCCACTTTACAAGCCGCAACTGCACCGGAACGTTTGGTAACGTAATCCTTCAGTTCCGTTCGTTTCACCTGCCCTCTTCGCGTGACGAAGACCAGACTGTGATTTGGCTCTTCAAAGGATTTCACAGCAAGCACACTTGCAATCCGGTCGTCTTTCGCAAGGGGAATGACATTCACAATGGCTGTGCCTGGATCTTTCCACTTGAATTCAGGTACCTGATGAACAGGTAACAGGAAGTACTGACCTTTCCTCGTAAAGACAAGCAGATTCTCCAGCGTATTGACTTCCAGAACCTGCGCAATATAATCGCCGTCTTTTACACCACTTCCGCTCCGTTCACCACCAGAACGTGTAAAGGACTGCATGCCTGTACGTTTCACGTATCCTTCCTTGGATAACGTAACAAATACATCTTCCGCGTTCACAAGTACTTCGAGATTAACCTTAAGTTCTTCCACTTCACCCTGAATCGCAGAACGACGGTCTATACCGTATTTCTCACGAATCTCCATCAATTCCTTGCGGATGACTCCGATAAGCTTGCGGTCACTATCCAGAATGGATCGTAATTGCGCAATCTTTTTCATCAGTTCACCGAGTTCCTTCTCCAGAGAATTAATCTCCAGATTTGTCAAACGGTACAATTGCAAAGTAAGGATGGAATCCGCTTGACGTTCCGTGAACCCAAACATCCACATCAGGTTATTTTGAGCATCCTGCCGGTTCTTTGACGCTTTGATCGCTGCAATGACCTCGTCAAGGATGTTCAGAGCTTTAACCAAGCCCTCCAGCACATGTGCACGGTCTTCCGCTTTCTCCAGCTCAAACCGGGTACGGAATGTTACAACTTCCCGCTGGTGGGCAATGTAAGCCTCCAGGATTGATTTCAATCCCATTTGCTGTGGTGCTTTATTCACAATCGCAACCATATTGAAGTTGTAAGTGACCTGAAGGTCGGTTTTCTTCAGCAAATAAGCCAAAATACCTTGTGCGTCCGCTTCTTTTTTCAGCTCAACCACGATCCGTAGTCCTTCACGTCCGCTCTCATCACGTACTTCGGCAATACCTTCAACCTTCTTCTCAAGTCGAATGTTCTCCATCGCTGTAACCAGTCGAGACTTCACAACTTGATAAGGAATTTCGGTAATGACGATCTGCTGCTTGCCACCACGCATGTTTTCAATATCGGTTTTGGACCGGATATAGATCCGTCCCTTACCTGTGCGATAGGCATCCAGAATGCCGTCACCGCCCATAATCAGTCCGCCGGTTGGAAAGTCAGGACCTTTCATGAACATCATGATCTCGTCCAGCTCAATCGACGGTTTCTCCATTACAGCGATGGAAGCATCAATGACTTCACGCAAATTGTGTGGAGGAATCTCCGTTGCAAACCCTGAGGAGATACCGCTGACACCATTAACCAGCAAGTTCGGATAACGGGATGGCAATACAACCGGTTCTTTGGCCGTATTATCAAAATTATCCTTAAACAGCACCGTCCGTTTCTCGATATCGCGAAGCATCTCCATCGCGATGGGCGACAAACGGGCCTCCGTATACCGCATCGCCGCTGCCGGGTCATCATCCTGTGATCCCCAGTTACCATGACCATCCACGAGCATATGGCCCATTTTCCATGGCTGAGCCATCCGCACCATGCCCTCATAGATGGAGGAGTCACCATGTGGATGATAATTACCCATTACGTCCCCAACGGTTTTGGCAGACTTGCGGTAAGTCTTGTCAGGCGTATTACCTGAATCGTACATGGCGTACAGAATACGCCGTTGTACTGGCTTCAACCCATCCCGTACATCGGGAATGGCTCGATCTTGAATAATATATTTGGAGTAGCGACCGAAACGGTCCCCTACGACCTCTTCGAGAAAGGCCGGCATAAATTGTTCTGATGGACTCATTCCAAGCACCTTCTATTCTTCGTACTCTGTAAAGTCGACGTTCTCTACAATCCAGCGTTTCCGCGGATCAACCTTATCACCCATGAGCGTAGATACACGACGTTCTGCTTTTGCTGCATCAACAATCTGTACCTTCAGCATCGCACGAGTTTCCGGATTCATTGTTGTCTCCCACAGTTGATCCGGATTCATCTCACCAAGACCTTTATAACGTTGAAGTTCAACATTATTACCGAATTCCTTCATATAATTCGCCAGTTCTTCATCCGTCCATGCATATCGAACACTCGCGAGCTTACCAGACTTACGAGTAAGTTTGTACAATGGCGGCTGAGCAATATACACTTTGCCTGCATCAATCAAAGGCTTCATATAACGATAAAAGAAGGTCAACAACAGCACCTGAATATGTGCGCCGTCCGTATCTGCATCGGTCATAATGATAATTTTGGAATAATTGCTGTCTTCAACTGCAAATTCGGTTCCTATGCCCGCCCCGATCGCCGCTGTAATGGCACGGTATTCTTCATTTTTGAGAATGTCCGCCAGCTTCGATTTTTCCGGATTGAGCGGTTTTCCCTTGAGGGGCAATATAGCCTGAATCTTCGAGTCGCGTCCCTGCTTGGCAGAACCACCTGCGGAATCACCTTCGACAATAAACAACTCATTTCGGGTAAAATCCTTGGATTGCGCCGGCGTCAGCTTGCCGTTCAGGTTGGAACTTTCACTACGTTTCTTGCCTGTACGCATATCATCACGTGCTTTTCGAGCTGCTTCTCTGGCTCTGGAGGCTTGAACCGCTTTGCGAATTAACGTTTGCGCTACCTGCGGGTTTTCTTCCAGGAACCTCTGAATATTCTCGGACACGACCGAATCCACAGCACTCCGTGCAGTTGCACTCCCAAGCTGATCCTTCGTTTGCCCTACGAACTCAACCTCGGACATTTTGACACTGATGACGGCCATCATACCTTCACGCAGATCATTACCTTCGAGGTTTTTGTCTTTTTCCTTAATCATGCTGGTACGCCGTGCGTAATCATTCATTACACGAGTATACGCAGCCCTGAATCCGGTCTCATGAGTACCGCCACCCCGAGTAGGGATGGAGTTCACGAACGAAGCCAGTGTTTCCGTATAACCTGCGTTATACTGGATGGCCACTTCAACTTCAATGTCATCCTTCTCCGCATAGAAGTGAATAACATCATGCAGCACATCTTTATTTTCGTTAAGAAAAGCAACAAACTGGCTTGCTCCGCCTTCGTACATGTATTCATCCTGATTGCCCGAACGTTCGTCCTTGAGCACAATTCTCAGACCTGAATTCAGAAAAGCAATCTCCTGAAGGCGTTCTGCCAATGTATCATAATTAAATTGAATGCCGTTCTGGAACACCCGAATATCCGGTTTAAATGTAACTTTTGTACCTGTCCGATTGGTATTGCCCAACACTTCGAGACCGGAGACCGGTTCACCGACATGTTCAATCCCTTTTTTGTCCTTCCAATACTCGAATCGCTGACGATGAATCTTGCCATCACGGAAAATCTCGACTTCAAGCCACTCGGACAATGCGTTTGTAACTGACGCACCTACACCGTGCAAACCGCCTGATTTTTTGTATCCTGATCCACCGAACTTTCCGCCTGCGTGCAAAATCGTAAACACGACCTGGGGAGTAGGAATCCCTGTTTTATGTATACCTGTCGGAATTCCCCTTCCGTTATCCTGAACCGTAATAGAACCGTCCTTATGCAGCGTGATATCGATTTTGGAGCAGAATTTGGCGAGATGTTCGTCGACAGCGTTGTCGACAATTTCCCATACCAAATGATGTAAACCCGAAGTGCTGGTGCTGCCGATGTACATCCCCGGCCGTTTCCGTACCGCTACCAACCCTTCAAGTACTTGAATGTCGTCCGCGTCGTAGCCTGAAGACCCCTGTCCTCCGCCTGTCGAACCTGCCGACATATCGATTTGCTCGACCATTCATGCTCCCCCTTCTTAACTTGCAACTAAAAAAATGCCTAAAATGCAAACAGATGTTTTCTTATCCTTGTCCATTTTAATTCAAGATATCCCGTTTCGTAAAGACAAGGAATGACACAATGAGTGAAGCAACGCCCCAAACACTAAGAACAATAAGGGAAAAACCTAAATTCATACCCTCGATTGGCGGTAATCCACCTGACAAATAATCAGGAAGTTCGAGGTTAACCATGAACAGATATTTTGCTGTCTGCCAAGATGCAGCCATACTGGTCAAGATTGTTCCTGCAATCAGAGCGGCCATCATGATCACGATACTTGCAGCTGTACTTCGTACAAGTACAGATACCATAAAAGCAAGCATAGCCACAATTACACTCACAAACCAGATCAGTCCTGCCTGCATAAGCATATACAACCACTGGTCTACAGCATGCACTGCCGACATATCAACATCTGTTCCCACAACCTTGAATCCTGTGAAGATGGGCATGTTGAAGCCTTTGTAGCCAAAGACCGCGCCCGATATGACATAACATATAATGTAGGCTGATACCACAATGATCGAAACAAACATAATCAGCGTAATTAATTTGCTCAGAAGCACTTTCCAACGTCTAACCGGACGCGTTAAAAGCATTTTAATCGTACCTGTCGTACGTTCACCGGAAACAAGATCTGAAGCAATAGCCATGATTAACAGTGGAATAAACAATCCAACTGCGTTGTTCATGAACTCCCGTGTAAAGGTAACACCGCCCGGTTCTTTGGGATTGATGTCGTTTTCGAGATAATACTGCATCTGTTGGATATACACGGTTCTATATTTCTTGTACTCTTCAGGTACCCGATCGCTACCGAGCGAGTTTTGATTGTCTGTGATGGCCTGTTGCAGTTCAAGACGCCAATCGCCGCCAAACTTGTCACGATTATTCTCCGCAGATTTCATCTGGGCATACGTAAACATCGGTACGAGGATCGCAAGTACAATAAATATAATATAAAGCCGTTTTTTCTTCACCATCTTAATCGTTTCATTCCGGATCAGCGGCATGATATTACTCAATGGATTCACCTTCTGTCATTTTTAAGAATAGTTGTTCGAGCGTAGGCTGAATCCGCTGCACCCCTTCAACCTGAATACCAGCTTGAACCATCTGTTGCACCAGATCGGGAATTCGATCTTCATGCATCTCGGCAACCACAGCATTGGGTCCAAGGCCCGCAACAATCGTATCATCCATCACATCCGCAGGTCGACTTACCAGAGCAATGCCTGCATCCAGTAACATCTTTTTACCTTGCTCCAGTGGTGAAACGTGCCATATGGCCAACTTGGAATGATCTTCAATCAGTTCGCTTACACCTCCAACGGCAAGCACACGCCCCGCACTGATAATCGCTACTCTGTCACAGAGAAGCTGGATCTCACTTAACAAGTGACTGCTGACAAATACAGCCATACCTTCACTCGCAAGTTGTTTGATAAAGACACGAAGTTCCTTAATGCCTTTTGGATCAAGGCCATTCGTCGGTTCATCCAGAATGAGCAGGCGAGGCCGCCCAAGTAACGCTTGTGCAATACCGAGCCGCTGACGCATACCCAATGAGTATGTTCTGACTTTATCGTGAATGCGCTGATCCAATCGTACAATATCCACGACTTCCTGGATACGGTCATTATCCACTCCTGGTTGCATGCGTGCAAAATGCTCCAGGTTCTCCCATCCGGTCAGATATGTATACACCTCGGGGTTTTCAACAATGGAGCCCACGTATCTCAAAGCACGCTCAGGGTCCCGATTCACATCATAACCACAGACTTTAATTTTTCCTTCTGTCGGTTTGATCAGATCTACCAACATCCGTATTGTTGTTGTTTTCCCAGCACCGTTGGGACCGAGAAATCCAAAGATTTCACCAGGTTTTACGTCAAATGTAACGTCTTTAATGATCCACTTGCGCCCGATCCGCTTCTTCAGATGCTGTACAGACAGGACGGAATCATACTGCTGCTCTGCCATTTATTTTCCGCTCCCTTCTGCCGGTGTATCCGCCTGGAATTCCTGGGCAATCCGAACTGCAATTTGCTCATAACCTTGTCCGTTTGGATGAAAATGATCTGACGAGAGATACTCCCCCAGATGATTTTCAAATAAATCGAATGTTGGGACAAGTGTCATCTTGTCCTCATTGTTCAAAATAGCCAGTGCAGCATCGTTCCAAGCATCAACAACTGCATTACCTGGCTTCTCCAATTCCTTCACATCACCAAATGGATTATACAACCCTATGTACGCAATCTGTGCATCGGGATTGATTTCTTTTACTTTCTTCAATATCTCTTGAAGGCGTTTGGACGTTTCCGGTAAAGCCGCTGCCAGCTGCTCTGCTGTTGGCGGATCTTCCCCCTGTAGAACTTGCCCTCCCTGGAACAGATCATTCGCGCCAATCGAGAGCAAAATAAAATTGGACTGCTGCAGAACATAACGAACACCTTGCTCATCCAATTTTTTCAATAAAGCATCCGTTCTCAAACCGTTTACACCCAGGTTATTAAGAACCTGAACGTCATATCCTTTATCTTTCAGCAGGTTCCCTGCACGTCTAACAAAGCCAAGTCCTTCATCATCCCCGGTACCTCTTGCCAGGGAATCACCGATGACAGCCATCCGAATCTTGCCATCTTCCACTATAGCCGGTTCTCCTTCTTTATCCTTAGATGGAGCAGTTGCCTCCTGGCCTGTAGTTAACGCGGAATCTCCCTCGGGAAAAATCACGTCTTTTATGGCGTATCCAAACCCAAATAACAACAACAAGGTTGCCAAGATGGATACTGTACTTACGGTTCTCCAGATCCATGGTGCTGAATCAAGGCTTTTTTTCTTTTTCATCATCACATCTCCGCTCATGTACACCAATCCGGGTGCCTAATAATTTATAATGACTTTACATTAAGGCGTGTCTGAAAATCCGCTTGCTTCGGAGTTTTCAGACACGCCTTAATGATGCTATTCCTAATTAACATAAATGTTCTGTCGTTAATTTGCAAATTTTGGCGCTGTATTCGCAGAATTCATTTTTCTTATCCCATTTTACGGAAAAAAGGTTATGCCACACACAGATTTGAACTGTGTGTGGCATAACCTTGTGGAAAAGAAATACATACTTTCTTCATTATAATGAATTACTTACCGATAAACTCTTGAGCCCAGTATCCGTTATAGTACCCTACACCGATATGCGTAAAGTTTTTGCTCAGGATATTGGCACGGTGTCCTGCACTATTCATCCAGGCTGTTACAACTTCCTGAGGTGTTTTTTGTCCTTTGGCAATGTTCTCACCTGCGTAGCTGTAAGTTACTCCAAATTGTTTCATCATATCAAATGGAGAACCATACGTAGGAGACTGGTGATCAAAATAGTTATTGTTACTCATGTCTTTTACTTTGGCCACAGCTACTTTGTCCAGAAGAGCATCAGAAGCAAGTGCGCTCAAACCTGCCTTTGCACGTTCAGCATTGACCAGTTTAACAACTTGACCAGCAAAATCAGATTGCGTAGTTTCGCTGCCACTGTTACTTGTGTTACCTGTGTTACCCGTATTTGAAGAATCTTTAGCCGGTGTAGTTGCCGGTTTTTCTTCTTGAACTGGTTGTGCTGGTTTAGTCGGTTGTTCAGGCTTAGTTGTTGGCTCAGCCGGTTTTGTTGTTGGTTGAGTTGGTTTTGTGGTCGGCTCAGCCGGTTTTGTTGTTGGTTCAGCAGGTTTCGTCGTTTGGTCAGGCTGCGTAGCAGGTTTCTCTACAATTTGCCCGTCGGATACGGTGTACCCATTTTGTTTGAGCCATTTCTCGATATAAGCTTTCAAGCTGTCTGTACTTGTAATTTTGTACGTTGTGATAGTCTTATATGTTGAATCTGCAGCAGACGCGGAAGCAGGAAGCATTACCCCTACGGCCAGTAAGGCTGTCAGACTACTCGTTACGACAGTTTTCATCCATTTCTTTTTCAAATTCATTCATCTCCTTAAGATTAGTTATTACAACTTTGTAATTAATACTCTAGCAGTATATCAATTCGACAGGAGATTGTGAACCTATAAAATATGGAAAAGTAACTTTTTTGTCATTTTATAGAATGTATCAGATTCGCCCTTGAGGCTCATCTTGTAATCATCTATCCCCGATGATACAACCATAAAAAAAAGACATTCGGACTAAAAATGCTAGTCGAATGTCGCTTCACCATCTATTTATCATTCACCACACCAGGAGGTGCAGATCAGGATATCATGAGAATTTCCATGCAATAGAAGAAACTTTTTTACTATAGAAGAACTTTACTGAACCGATAGCCTCTCTTCTGAAAACCAATGTGCTCATAAAAAGAGTACGTTGTTGAAGTCACTTCACGGTTCGCACCCGTGACAAACAGTTGTTTACCACCTTGCTGTCTGCCCCAATCTTCGGCACGAGCCATCAGACGACGGCCAATACCACCGCCACGATGTTCTTGACCTACAATCAGGGAAGTAATTTGTGCGGCAGGTTCTGGATAGGCATGACTTTGCACACATTGCAAGCCAATCACACCAATAATTTGTTCATCCACTTCGGCAACAAGCATGCACGCATTTGGATTGGTTTCCAAACATTCAATGCGTTCTTTCATGACATTGGCTGTTGTCGGATAGCTGACCTCTCGCATCAGTCCCGTTACCGCTTCAGCATCTCGCAGTTCACACTCTCGGATCATCAGTACAGGGGCCTCAACATTATTGGACATGATTTACCTCCACTTTCAGCATATTAGCGGCTTGCACCGCTGTTTTACGAGCTTCTTCCACATCTTGGCCAGCACTTAGGGCTACAGCCATTCGGCGTCCTACTTTGGTCTCAGGTTTGCCAAATACACGAATCTGAGTACGAGGAAGAGCCAACGCTTCTTCAATCCCGCCTACAGTAAAGTCAGATGTTTCATCATTAGCCTTCAGCGTTGCTGAAGCTCCCGGTGTCAACAGATGTACATCTGTGACCGGAAAACCAAGAATTGCACGTACATGCAGCGCAAACTCGGAACTGTCTTGCGTCACCATTGTAACCATACCTGTGTCATGCGGCCGAGGAGATACCTCGCTGAACACCACACCATCCGATGTGAGGAACAATTCCACTCCAAACAATCCATAACCGCCAAGTTCATCCGTGACGGATTTGGCAATATGACAAGCCTGCTCCCATTGTTCAGGAGTCATTGCATGAGGTTGCCAGGATTCGACATAATCCCCATCCTTCTGAATGTGGCCGATCGGAGGACAGAATACGGTGCCTGATACAGACCTAACGGTAAGTAATGTAATCTCACTGTCAAATTGCACAAAGCTCTCCACGATAACACGAACGGATTTGCCACGAGCCCCCGAAAGAGCAATGTTCCAGCAATCCTCGACGTCGCCCGGTGTTCGGCATACACTCTGCCCTTTGCCGGAAGAACTCATCAATGGTTTAATGACACAAGGTGTGCCAAGCTCACGTACGGCTTCCTGAAGTTGTTCCAGGTTGTCCGCAAAAAGGTAGTCAGCTGTTGGAAGTTTCAGTTGTTCGGCTGCAAGACGACGGATGCCTTCGCGATCCATCGTTAGACGTGCAGCTCGGGCAGTAGGTACTACACAAAATCCCTCTTCCTCAAGCTCCAGTAAAGCTTCTGTTGCAATAGCTTCAATCTCAGGTACGATGTAATGAGGTTTTTCTTTACGGATCAATTGTTTCAAAGCTTCGGCATCCAGCATGTCGATGCAGTAAGACCGGTGCGCGACCTGCATTGCAGGTGCGTTCTCATAACGATCAACAGCGATCGTCTCTACTCCCAGTCGTTGGGCCTCAATAACGACCTCTTTTCCCAATTCTCCACTGCCCAGTAACAGCATTTTTTTGGCTTGAGCCGTAAAAGGAGCACCCCACATGTTCTTTCCAATCCTCCCAAAGAGAAATCTTCTATATCTGTCTCTCTATTTTCGGGGTTTTGGTTAAAGATTGCAAGAGTGCTCCCTATTTTTCTTGTGAATTTTACAAGATTTTTTGTGTTTTTTCGATCAAATTTTACAATTACTGCTCACAGATTCGATACTCCTTCCATTCCTCCCAAAATTAAGGAAATGTTAAAAGAGCAGACTTTAATACTCCAGTGAATCGAAATACGCAAACAAATCCCAAGTTTAAAGACTTGGGATTTGTCGATTTTTTTCTCGGAAGATTTCATTATGGGAAGAAACATAAGCCATCTTAGGTGCGTCTGGCGTCATATATTGTTTCGCACTATTAACTGCCACGATCGCATCATTGAAAGCTCCTGCAATGAGTCTGACTTTACTCTCATGGGTTGCACAGTCTCCTGCTGCATAAACACCTGGAAGGCTTGTCTCTGCATGGTGGCTCATGAGAACCATTCCGTCGTTCATCTCCAGGCCACAACTGGCCAGATCACTTAAATTGCTTTTATATCCATGACTAATGACAACTTCATCCACTTCCAACACCACATTGTCCTGACTTTCCTTATGCGTAATCACAACCTGTTGGATATGATTAGCATGACTATGAAGCTGTGTGATGTTATATGGTGTTCTCACATCCGTTATGTTGTTCATTTCGCTTACATTTCGTTCCATTGCACGGAACTCATTATTCCGGTGGATTACGACTACTTTTCGAGCAAGTTTAGCAAGTTCAATTGCCCAATCTACCGCACTATTGCCGCCTCCTGAAATGAGCACACGTTTCCCTGAAAAATGTTCTGGATTTTGCACGGTGTAATGAAGATTTTCATACTCACATTCCATTGGCTCCTGCAGCTCCAACTTCTGAATCTCTGCGATACCGTGGCCTACTGAAACAATGATTGTATGCGTATAATGTATCTCACCTCCAGTGGTATACATACTCCATATTCCGTTATCCATTTGAGTGAACCTTTCCACTTTGCAATTCAATACAACCGTTGGATTAAACGTATTGGCCTGCTGAACTAGCCACTCAATCAACTTTGAACATTTCATAGGTGGTAGGCCGCCTACATCCCAAATTGTTTTTTCCGAATAGGTATGCAGGAATCCACCAAGCTGGTCTTTACCTTCGATGATTTTAACTTTCATATCACGCATCCCTGCGTAAAAAGCCGCATACATTCCGGCAGGGCCGCCTCCAATGATGGTTACATCATAGATATCTTCTTCATTCATTTTAAACACACCCTGTTAATTTAGTTATGAATTCGAGATACATGTAACTTTAAGAGTTTGCTTTATTTGTTTTTTTCTTCAAAAGCAGCAACAATATCATCAATGACATATTCATCGGAAAGTGGAGACATTCCTAGATTGAACCATTCCTTGCCACCCACCATGTAGACGTGGTCCTGCTTGACTGCTTTCAGATTTTTCCATAACGATGAAGATAACATATCTTCAAATTTCTTTTTAATTTCCGGATTAGTCTCATCATCCAACTGAACGATCAGATGATCTGCATCGTATTCAGGCAATACTTCCAAGGACACGGACATGGCAGTTTGATCTTTCGGGAAATTAGGAAGTGGATTCATTCCCAATCGTTTGTGGACAAAGTTTCCTCGGTCAAGGTTCTCCCCATGAAGTACGATTTCTTTTTCCATCACTCTAATGTAGAGAACAGTCTCCTCACCAATCAGCTTATTCAATTTGGCAGCAGCTACCTTCTCCTTATCCACCAAATCCTGAATCACCTTTTCTGCCTGTTCTTCTTTGTCCAAAATTTTGGCCATATCCCGCAGTTCATCGCGCCAATCATCACGCTGTGGCAAAAGTACGGTAGGTGCTATCAGAGCAAGCTGATCATAGTCCTTTTTGGACCACCAGTCAGGAGCGATAATTAAATCCGGAGCTGCCTCCATCAGGGCTTCAAAATTAGGCGTTCTTCCTATTCCCATTTTCATCGTGTTTGCAAATGGCTCTTGCAAGTAAGAAGGAAAATCCTCATGGTAGTTCTGTACAGCAATGGGTACGATGCCAAGTGAATATAAAAATTCTGGATATACAACAGACAATCCAACTATTTTTTGTGGGTTCAACGGAATTTCAACTTCTCCCATTTCCGTGTTCACTTTTTTCACCTGACTGGCCTCTGTTGTTGAAGAATTGGCGGTACCCGCTTCTTGTCCCTCGCTCGAGGATGCTTCTTTGCCTGCTGCCCCACAAGCAGAAATAACGAGCATCAACATCATTGTGCATATTACGGTTAACCATCTAAATCTCATTCTCTATGTACCCCCTATAGGTCATTAATATATGACAATGTCTAATCAATAATAATTATCATTATCATTTGATATAGGAGTAAGTATATTAAAATATGTTTAGGTATGATATTGACTATTCAGACTTTTTACTATGGACGATCTTGCCATAACTTTAATATTTCATCCAACATAAGCTCATGGGTAAACGCGGTGTAGTCCAGCAGAACGCTCGACAAGAGGATATCCATTCTGCCCTTCTGTACCGCTAACAACGCAAGCCATTCTTCAGACTTCCGCACAGCAGACCATGTCTGCCTCGATGTCTCATCCTCACCCACAATCAGTAATATTCTTTCGACGTTGAGAACAGATAACTCCTTAATGGTCACTGTGCCCCGTTCCCAATAAGTCTCAGCTCCCTCGGGAGCTTCCATTTGCATATCAACGTAAAAAACGGAAGCAATGCTCCTTGGGCCTAACATCTGCAACGCTTCACCATGAACTTTGAGTACAACCAGTTTGTCTTTTCGTATGAAATCTGTAAGCTGATTCTTAATGATCTCTGCCTTCTCTTCATATCTTTGAAGCCACACCTCTGCAATATCCGACCTGTCCAAAAAACTTGCAACATATCTCAAATGCTCTCTCCAATCGCCTTTTTCCCAAGGGAGGTCACACACAGGAGCAATGGAATGAAGCTGAGTTTGCAAAGCCTCAGACTCCGTCCCCATCGTAATAATATAATCAGGTTTAACTAATCGAAGCTGTTCCAGCCAGGTGGTCTCACTCTCTGCGAGTGGCATAACTTTGTCCGTTTCATATTTACGTCTATAATAGTATGTCCATGGATGACTTGTTGGCGCGGCACATGGAATGATCTGCAAAGCAAGCAGTATACCAATGCTCAAAGAATGAACTGCAGCAATTTTTTGTTTGCTATTACGTATAAACGCTGCTGGTGGAATGCCAGAGATTTGTTTGAATTTACGCCGGAAATACGTCTCATCCTGATAACCCACGTACGTTGCCACATCCTTGAGTCGATAACTGTGATCATTTCTCATTAAGATCTGGGCTTGTTTAATTCGATATAAAGTCAAATAATCAACGGGACTGTAGCCAAACCTTTTCTTGAATAAACGCATGAAGTGTCGCGGGCTCATTCGTGCCACATTTGCTAATTCCTCAATGGTTAATCTATTCGAATAATTATGCTCAATGTAGGCTCTGACATGTTCAATTGGGGAAGCCAAATCCGTCTTTTCTGCACAGGCCACGTCGTAAAACATGGTATACAATAGTTCCTGAAAACGAATCTGACCATAGTACCTTTGCAAACCATCCTTCTTTAATGTGTGGTGATAAATCATCTGACAGATCACGCCAACAGCAACGGGGGAAGATGAGCTGACCTCGCCATTCACTTCATTACGTAAAAGTTGTTTCATCATATCAAGGGCTGTTACACCCTCCTGCTCCAATGTGTACATGACATCAAAACTCATGTGATACACACCTCGTTCATCCAACGAATGCACATTTGCCTCAACCAGTTGTCCTGGGAAAGCGATGTACAGTCCCCCCGCCTTCAATTCGATGAAACTGCCATCGATCTTTAACCACCCTTGGCCACTGGCTATAAATAATAACATGTATGTTTCAATGAAGTGTTTCCTTAGAAGCCACTCCGTTGCAGTACCACTTGTGTGATTCACGTGAATGAGCCTAAAATTCATATGATCCAGGTGATCAAAATGCTCTGATTTTATTTCGTTGTTGTCCCTCTGCATTGATCCCCCTCCAGCCATGAACGATTGTATTGATTTCATTCTTCAAAAATATAACATACCACACTATCGATTAAAAAAAACACTCCGGCTATCCTCTAACCTGGCTTCAATAAATAAGATGCACTTATTGATGCACTTATTATTGAAGGATCAGGCTAAAGAACGCCAGAGTGTTATAAATTCAACTGTGTTCAGACGCTTCAAAGGCGTCCAAAGGTTTCATTATAAAAATCTGTATTGAGCTTCTATTAATCCATTATAAACGCCTTGTTTTTCGATAAGCTGCTCATGGCTTCCTTCTTCTTTAATTTCACCATGATCCAGGACGATAATGTTATCTGCATTCCGGATGGTTGAGAGACGGTGAGCGACCATAAAGGACGTTCTTCCCTGCAACAGCACCTTCAATGCTTCCTGGATTTTAAGCTCTGTTTCCGTATCGATACTGGCTGTAGCTTCATCCAGAATCAATATGCGCGGATCTGCAAGGAGTGCACGGGCAAAGGATAACAATTGTCGCTGTCCCATGGATAATACGTTTCCGCGTTCCTCTACTTCGGTATCATATCCACCAGGCAGCTTCATGATGAACTCATGTGCATTGACTGCTTTGGCCGCATCCTCCACCTCTTCATTCGTTGCATCCAGTCGTCCAAATCGAATATTGTCACGAATCGTACCCGAGAAAATGAAGGTATCCTGCAAGACAATGCTGATTTGGCTGCGTAAACTCTCTACTGTTACATCCCTAACGTCCTGTCCGTCAATGGTGAGACGTCCGCCGGATATATCATAGAAACGACTGATCAGATTGATGATCGTACTTTTACCTGAACCCGTATGACCAACAAGTGCAATCGATTGACCTGCAGCCGCCGAGAAGCTGATACCTTTGAGCGCCTGTCTGCCCTTCTCGTATTCGAACACCACATTTTCGAACGCGATATCTCCCTTAATAGAAGGAAGTGGCTTGGCACCCGGTTTATCTGCGATACTTGGCTTTTCATCCATGAATTCGAAGATACGCTCCGATGATGCCATGGCAACCAATAGCTGATTGTACATCTGACCCAGACGGTTGATCGGGTCCCAGAAGTTGCCGACATAGTTGGCAAAAGCAACGAGTAATCCCACGGTCAACTGACCATCCTGAATCAGATAGGCACCAAACCAGAAGAGGATTAATGTACCGAATCCGCCGGTAATCTCGATCAGTGGTCCGAAGCCCTGGTTCATCGCTGACGCTTTATCCCATGACTTTTTGCTGGACAGATTCATGTTGTCAAAATACTTCATGTTCTCTTTTTCCTGTGTATAAGCCTGAGTCACGCGAATCCCCTGAATGGATTCATTCAAGTGAGAGTTAATCCGGGAGTTCTTCATGCGTACATCCTGCCAGGCACGACGGATTAGCACCCGCAGCTTGGTTGAGATGATAAACATGATTGGCACCGTAATGATTACGGCGAGACCCAGTTTCCAGTTAATCAACAGCAAGATCACAATGATCCCGAGCAGTTGCACACAGTCGATCATGACGTTAACTGCACCGTTGGTGAATAGATCCTGTAGGGAGTTGATATCATTCGTCACACGAACCAGTACGGAACCTGCAGGTCTTTTGTCAAAAAAGTTAAAGGACAGCTTCTGGATATGCTTGAACAGATCCGAGCGAAGGTCGTAAATAACACGCTGTCCGATAATGTTTGTCAGTTTGATCCGGTACGTGTTGGCAGCCCACTGAATGAGATACAACAAAAATATGGAGCCTGCAATAAGATAAAGCATCGTCATGCTTGGCAACCCTGTTGCCGGTGCGATGGCTCGGTCAATCGCCAGACTGATCAGAAAAGGTACGGATAATTTCGTAATGGTACCCAGAATCATCATTAGAATAACGAGTGGCAACAGTTGTTTCGCATAAGGTTTCATGTAGGCAAATAAACGTCCAAATTCTTTCCAGTTAAACGGTTTTTCAATAATTTCATCATCCTGATACACAAATCGTTCATTCAGTTTCTTCTCAGAGGCACTTTTGGCCTCGCGCCTGTCGGCTATCGTTTCGGCACTCATGAATTCACCTGCTCCCCAGCCTCCCGCTTACCGCGGGCAATATAATCTGCATATTGAATTTTGTAAACATCCTGGTATGGTCCAGGCACTTCAATGAGTTCGGTATGTTTACCGCGTTGTACCACGCGACCTTCATCCAGTACCAGGATCTCGTCTGCGTGCCGCAGAGATGAAATCCGGTGTGCAATAATAAATGTCGTTCTGCCGCGCATTACTTCCTGAAAACCGGATTGAATCTCATGTTCCGTCTCCATGTCCACGGCGCTGGTTGCATCATCAAGTACCAGGATTTTCGGATTTTTCAGCAAAGCCCTTGCGATCGCAATCCGCTGTTTCTGTCCACCTGATAATCCCATGCCGCGTTCACCAACCACCGTGTCATATCCGTCCGGGAACTCCATAATGAAGTCATGAGCCTTGGCCAGCTTGGCTGCACGGATAATCTCATCCATGGTGACATTCTTAAGTCCGTAGGAAATATTATTGCGAATACTGGATGAGAACAGGAATGTTTCCTGGAAAACAGAAGCGATCTGACTCCTCAAACTGCGAATGCCTATATCTTTGATGTTTTTGCCATCCAGCTTGATCGTACCCGAGTTGACGTTATATGCACGCATCAGAAGCTGAATGATGGTTGATTTACCTGACCCTGTCCCCCCGAGGAAACCGATTACAGAACCGGGTGCAGCATCAAAATTAATATCGGTTACCGCTGGCATTTTGTTGCCGTAGGCAAAGGTGACGGATTCAAATGTCACATGGCCGTTCACTTGGTCTGCCTCGACTATGACCGGATCTTGCGTTTCTTCCACATCCACTGGCGTATTAAGCAGTTCGAGCACCCGTTCACCTGAAGCTTTGGATTGCGTATAGTTGTTGATATGGAACCCCAGATTCCACATTGGACCGATTATGTACCAGATCAAACTGAAAAAGGCAACGAGTTCACCGAGTGTCAGCGTCTTCTGTATAACCATTCTTCCACCAATCACCAGCAACAGCACGATGCTCACCGAAGCAAGAATCTCCATGATCGGAAAATAGCGACTCCACAATGTTGCGGCATGAATCTGATTTGTCTTGTAACGTTCATTGCGTGTGGAGAATTTCTCCACTTCATAAGGCTCACGTGCAAAGGATTTTACCGTACGTACGCCAGTGATATTCTCCTGTACCGCTGTCGTCAGTGAACTGAGCGCCAGCCGCATCTCCTGAAACGCAGGGTGAATTTTGGATTCGAATCTCAGCGCAACGAAGGCAAGTAATGGGATGCATATGAGTGTGAACAGCGTAAGCTGCCAACTCATGGTCATCATCATGATTGCGCCGAATACGACCATCAAAACCATGTTGAGAATCTGGGCGAAACCAAATCCGATAAAGTTACGGATGGCTTCCAAATCTCCCGTGAGGCGGGACATCAGATCACCTGTCTTGGCCGTATCATAATAACGGAAGGATAAAAATTGAAGCTTTTCATAACATGCGTTACGAAGTCTGTACGCCAGAAAGTTACCCAAGCGTCCACCAAAAAAGCCATGTAAAAACTGCATTCCCGCTTTCAAAATCACTACACCTAACACAGTCAAGGCAATTATGGGAACGTCTTCAAAAGTGCGCGGAACAATAACATCATCAATCAGTATCCTCAGCATGTACGGATACACCAACCCAAGTGCGGTCGCTAAGGCGAGGAACAAGATTGATACAAATAAATACGTTCGCTTTTCCCAAAAAAAGGTTTGCAGTTGCCTAAGAACATCCATGTTTCTCCTCCTCTTATGTCGTTCAAAAATACTATGAACATTTATGAAGTTTATCACCGTACCCCATTCGCGGCAAAGCGAATAACAGACCATATTCTGCCTGCTTTCAGCTTATTGACGCATTAACGAAGGTAAATACCCACCTTTCAATCAAATGTTTGAATATTCTCTTTATTTCAGGTTGTTCGTACCAAAAAAAGGCTCCCTGTATGCCTTTTCGGCAGGGGCCTTTTTGGATTGGTTTGCGTAACATTTTCAATGTGTTGCTGAATCATTCATTTTTTTACAAATACTTCCAGAGAATACGCGTTATGCCTTGATTTTAACTGCGTTCAATCTGTTCCAATTGTACAGACAAGCTGGTCCATTGCTCGGCCGGAATTCCGCTCTCCAGCGTATCTTGAATTCCGCTCACCGCCTCGTCCAGACGTTCTTCCAACTGTCGGGATTGGTGTTGCAATGATTGACAGATCTGGTTGTCATAAAACTGAATCAGTTTGTCTTGTGCAGCAGGAAGAACTTCAATAATCATTTGTTTGAGGACCGGATCAAGTGCCTCCTGTAACCGCTGACGCCCATCCCCTTCGAAGAACTGTTTTGGATTGCGGAAATGATTCAAATAGCTTTTCCATCCCGACGGTTCTTCCAGACGAACTTCTTCAAGCACAGGTGTACTCCAGCTTTCGTTCAGTGGCAGTGACACATCCACGCCCCCTGATAACTGTCTCACCTCATCTATACAATCCGTAACTTGCTTCATTAGCCAAGTCTGACCTGCCTGTTCAAGTCTGAGGGTGGTAGCGAGCAGTTCCTGCTCCAGTTCAATGGCAATCATACGCAACAGTTCACGTCCACAGGCTGCAAAAGCCGTCTTCAGATTGCCCCGATCCTCCCGAAGTACGGATGGATGGAAGGCTTCTGCCATGAATAGGCCCAGGCGGTAGGCAAGGCGCTGCCGCACATGGAAGAGCAGCTCTGCTGTTTCCTGTGACAACTCTTCCTTCATGGATCGTGCTGCAAGTTGCTGTATGCGCTGGCGTGACTGTCCCAGGATGGTCTCCAGTTCGTTCCGCCGCTGCTGCAATACTTCCTCCCCCTGTGCCGCATCCTCCGCGCGTTTTTTCAACCGCTGAATGACACGTACCATCTCTTCGGAAGCGCCACCGACGGCAAGATCGGCTAATTCTCTGCCTGCAAATTGGTTAAACTCTTCCTCAAAACGAATAAAACCGGATTGCTCAAGCAGCTTCGAATCACCTGCCATCTTACCTTCCATCGCCATTATGCTGGATACCGGGAAGAGTCGTGGTGCCCGAATTCCATTACTGCGCAGTTGGTTGCTCACATGATCGAGAACCTGCTCCAGTTCTTCTTCAGAGGAAGACAGGTCACTGGCATTCACAACAAAGAACATCTGATCCATGGCAGAACTATCCTTGACACGTCCCAACTGATTCAGGAACTGGCGATCTCCTTGAGAGAACGCATGGTTGTAATACGTTACAAAAATGAGGGCATCCGCATTTTTCATATAATTGAAGGTTACACCCGTATGACGAGCATTCACGGAGTCCGCTCCTGGTGTGTCTACCAATACAATGCCTTGTTCAGTTACATCGCAACTGTAGTACAGATCAATACTGTCTACAAAACAGGACTTTTTCTCGTTTGCAACAAAGTTACGATACCCGTCCAGATCCACCAGCACATCCTGACCTAACTGGTCCGCTGTTTCTTCCCAACCGGCTGCTGCCGCCTGCAAAAAGCTGTAATGCGGGCGCCCTGCAGGATGTACATCCTGTGGCGAGAGGGAACGTACTCGCTTCTGCCACTCGGTTCCCGGCTCACCCAGTCCAAGCAGACGGAAGGAATAGGCGAGGTCTTCCTGGAAGGCATCCCGGGTCTTCATGCGGACCCGGGCTGTTCCATGCTCCGCGCCCCCGGCAGGTGCCATGATCCGGTTAATCGCCGCTGTTGTTGGATGCGGCGAGACGGGTAGTACCGCTTCGCCCAGCAACGCATTGGCGAAGGAGGATTTACCGGCGCTGAATGCTCCGAACAGCGCCAAAGTGAACGTGCCGCCCGCAAGCGAAGCCGCGCGTGCACGCAGATCCCGTACCGCCGACCCCATGGCGGGGTACGGCTCCACCAGCGCAGCAGCGGCTTCGAGCCGTGCCGCTGCTGCGTCCAGGCGTCGGCGGCGTTCAGCGCCAGCCGCCGCCGTTGGCCCTGGCACTGCCGCTGCGGCTGCGCGCTGCTGCGGCGGTGGCTCAGACGTCTGTGGCTGCGCCGCCACTGACGTTG
>NZ_JBHGUU010000007.1:0-152385 GCF_048976745.1 Paenibacillus sp.
TCAACTCCGCTCGACTTGCATGTATTAGGCATGCCGCCAGCGTTCGTCCTGAGCCAGGATCAAACTCTCCAATAAAGTATTGAAAAGAGCGATAAGCTCATTTTGAATCTGACGAGATTAAAAATCTCATTTGTGCTCCAGCCGATTCAAGCCAAGGCTTGTTTCGAACTTTTGCGTTCATTCTGCAAGCAGAATGTTTACTCACTCGTTGTTCAGTTTTCAAAGATCAAACTTGTTTCGCCACCGAATGTCATTCTCTTCAGCAACTCTTATATAATATCATGTCCGAACCAACTTTGCAAGTTCTTTTTTAAGTTTCTTTCGAAGCTTATTTTTGATTTGCTTGCCTCACCAGTATTCAACTGTGTTTTCTTGGCCGGACTAATAATATATCACGCATAGATATTAATTACAATACTTAATTTAATAAAATTCATTTACTACAAATCAACTCCCCTCACTGCGTTGCTCTCATCTATGGTTTTTATTTTAACTTCATTAATATGCTCAATTATGCTTATACCTCATATCAACGTCTTTCAAGATTACCGAGGTGCACTGCGAGTCACTACGAGTATAAGTAGGAGTACTATAGAAGATAAACAAAAAAAGTGATGCACGCATATCACTATACGTGAACCACTTTCTTCGGTGTTATTACATTATATATAGAAGGAAACTCTTAATGTTGTGCCTGTGCTGATGCTGGAGGCGTTATCGTCATTTGTCCATTACCTGCTTTTTGCATGCCAACTCGTAGCACCGTAATCCCCCACGTAATAATCGAGATCAACAGAAGATGAACCATGTATCCCCCCACTGCTTCTCCACTATAGATCAAACGCATAAATCCCTGTACCCCATTGGAAGCGGGCAGAAAGTTACCGATATAACGGTAGAATGGCGCCAGCATCTCGGCTGGAATGATATTTCCTGCTGTCATCAACTGGAGTGGAACCATCGCTACATTAAATAGAGGGCCTGCATTGCCAAACAGGGCAAAACTCATTTGTGTAAAACAGATACACGCCAAACTCACCAGCACATGATACAGATACAACGTGCCGAAGGAGCTCGCCACATCCGTGAACAGAAGAGCAACTGTATCCACAATTAGAGGAACAATCACTGCTATACACAGTAACAACATTTGCCGTCCCCAGAAGATTTCCCATTTGGAATGGGTACGCTTCATCATATTCGACGTAATATTGAACTGAATGTTCATGGTCATTGAAGCAATGTAGGTGATAAAACCCAAAATCATCGGCAGCATTGATGTAGCAAAATCACTTACACTGTTTGTTTTATTAATCTCAGCCTTCACAGGCCCTTCATTCATCTTTGCCATTGCTTGTCCAATAGCTGCACTCAGCTCATCATTGTTAGTACCATTCTGGTTAAGTTTCACTTGAACCTTGGACTCCAAAATCCCTTCACCCATCTGTGTAGTCATTCCAGTCGCCGCGTGTTCCACAATGGATTTGGCTACATCAGCATTCCCCTGATTAATATAGAAGGACAAACTCGCCTCGGTACCTGCTTCAATCTGGTCAGTGAATCCTTCAGGAATAACAATAACCATCGCATAGTTACCTGCATTCATCTGCTGATCAGCTTCCTCGGCAGAATCCAGTACATTGACATGAAAAGGCGCGAGCTTTTCAATCTGCTTCTGCACCTCTGTCCCCTGTGTCCCGTCTTCGTTCACCAGAGCAACTTGAAGTTGATCCACTCTCTCCGTGGCTTGATGATAACCCGTCATCCAGATCACAACAAATAACAGTGGAACAATCAATGCAAAAACTAACCCTATTTTTGTCTGTGGCACCTTAAGAAAATCTTTGAAGCTTTTCATTCTTTCACGACTCCCATTAGTTAAAATTAAAATAAATGCACTACATATATATGCACATGCATATATATGACCAAAAAAATTTATTTCATCTTTTCATAGATCCGATTCATTACATTCATGAATGCTTCAAGCTCTTCAGGGGAACATTCGGCGAGTGCCTCTTGCTCTTGCTGTTTTGCCTTAGGTGTCAGAACGTTATTCATGTCCAGTCCTTCCGCCGTTAAACAAAGCAAAACCGCTCTGCGATCCTGTGGATCTTCTTCTCTTGTCACCAGACCCTTGCGAATCAACTTGTCTATAATTTTGCCTACCGTTGTCTGGTCCCGAACTGTTAATTCAGCCAGCTTTTTCTGTGATATAGGGCTTCCAGCCTTGCTCAATTCATTCAGAACTGCAAATTGTTCCGGCGTAATATCCTGTTCGCTCAGATTTCTGGTTGTTGTTTTTTTGTATGCCAGATAAGTCCGTGACAGAATCAGTCCAAGTGGATTTTCATCCATATTAACGGGCATGCTGATGCTCCTTTCTCTATATAGTAGCACTACCATCTAATTTGCGTAAGCACTATTTTATTATCAGATCTACACTACTGTCAATTTATTTTTTTTATCTTTTCAAACAAAAAGAGACCCACCCGATAGTCAGGCAGCTCTCTCCTCTGGCATCGTCAAGCCATACTTACTCGGGCTTGCCACTTGAAGTTTCGGTATCGTCCTTCTTCTTTGTACCTTTACTTTTATAAGGCTTCGGGGCACTTTTCGCCCGGTTAGCAGCGGCTTGCCAACGGTTCCAGCCTTTTTTTCCCGTACCACGGCCGGTGCCGCCTTTTCCCTTTGCATTGCTCATGTTATCACTCCAATAATCCTGTATATGCTTAAAAATGACCGTCCTCGGTAACTTATTATGCAACCCAGCCCATCTAATTCACTTCCAGCATTTCTTATTATACCAAAAATCAATGCTCTTACGTCTTTTCCGAACAATTACATTTCAGTCTTCGGTTGTTTCACCGCTTTGGTCCCTCTGAGTACCCGTAGGGATAACAGGAAACAGATTGCCAGAACGGCAGCTGCCGAAACGTAAGGATAGTTAATATTCACATCGAACAGTGCTCCAGCCACAATTGGACCTGCAATATTCCCCAAACTGGTATACGCCGAGTTCAATCCGGCCACAAAGCCCTGTTGTTCTTCTGCCAGTTTGGACATCTGTGTACTGATCGCCGGACGTAAAATATCCATCCCCAGAAAGACGATAAACGTTACGACAAGAATGAGCCAGTACGTGTGCACAAACAAGGTCAGCAGTACAAATACGGCCACAAATAACAGACAGACTGAAATGACCATCTTTTCACCAAACCGATTGAGCAACCAACCGATCAGGGATACTTGCACAACCGCACCCGCGATGGAACCAAATGTAATGATAAATGCAATGTCTTTGGTCGTGAAGCCAAACTTGTGATCCACAAACAGTGAAAATACCGTCTCATAGTTCGCCAGACCAAATGCCATAACAAACACGATAATCAAGCTGAAAAAGTACGGTTCACGGTACGAATTCAGTAATTGGGATACCATACCCGGAGCTTTGACCTTCTCTGTACCTGCCACAGGTTTACTCTGCTCACCTGTGCTTCGCGTGGATTCCGGCAAAATAATCAATGTAATGATGGATGCCAGCAAACCGGCAACCCCAGCGGCGTAGAACGGAATTCGAATGCCAAAGTCGGCAATGTATCCACCAATTCCCGGACCGATGATAAACCCGGTTGTAATCGCTGCATTAATCAATCCCATACCTTTGCCGCGTTCTTCCTCTGTTGTAATATCTGCGGTGTAAGCCATAACCGCCGGGAAGATCATCGCCGCACCAATACCACCAAGCATCCGGGCTGCGAAGAGCAAGGCTGGCGCATTGACCGCACCAAACATAAACTCCGATACGGCAAAGATCAGCATACCGCCAACGATAATTTTTTTACGTCCCCACGTATCCGACCATCGACCCGCAAGCGGGGAGAACAGAAACTGGGTGAAGGAAAATGCCGCTACCAGCAATCCAACCGTAAATCCGGTGATATGCAGGAGATCCATATACGCAGGCATGATCGGCACAACCAGACCAATACCCGTAAAAACAAGAAAAATATTAAACATTAACAGCAGCAATGCGCCCCTGTTCCGTGTTAGTAATGCCATGATTCCATCCTCCGTAGTTGTCAAAATGTTGCTTAAGCTTTATCTTTTGCAATCCCATGTAAGAATACACTGGCAGCCTGGCGGTATAATGCGAGAGCCTGATCAGGCTCCATCCCCCGCGACATCTGGCTGAGACCAATAATGGTGCTTTCCAATATCAGTGCGAGATGCTCTACGTTACCCTCTTTGAACTCTCCGCTCAGTATGCCTTCTTCCACCAGTTGTTTGTTAAATTGGATGTGACGTTCAAACATCACAGAGATACGTTCCTCAATATCATTTTCTTTCTTCTCCCCAGTGAAGAACTCATCTGCCGCCTTCGTTAGCGGGTGATTCATATCATCCAGTACCAATTGCTCTGCCAAGCCATAAATCTTCTCCGTAGAGGTGCGGTAGAGATGTTCTTTGGCCGCCCAGCTCGCTTCCCACTCCCGGTCCCACTCATCGATTAGATAGAGGAATAGACCTTCCTTACTTTTAAAATGGTAATAGATATTACCTTTACTGCTGCCTGTCGCAGCTACAATATCTTCAATTGACGTTGCTTTATAGCCTTTTTGTACAAAAAGGGCTTTGGAAGCATCCGCAAGTTTCTTCTTGGTCTGCTCGGTTTGAAGTTGCTTTTTATTCATATTCATTCCATTTCACTCCGTCCCATGCATACTGAACATTCGTTCTGTATTTTAACAGATGCATCGAATATAAGCAATCTAAAAGGAGAGTGGTACATCAGCCCACTCTCCTTTGATGATATATTTTATGTTATTTTCTTACCTTTACCATGCAGTATTTTCAATTGACCATTCTCAGAAGCAACCTGATATGTAACCTTATACTTCGTCGTTACATATTCGCCATCCCTGCGTTCATCGGCTGTAATCACTGCAGTCACTTCCATTCCATCATTGCCCTTGTCTACAGAAGAGACCTCTCCAATCGTCACATAACTCGTATTAAGGTAACCCTCACGAAATTTGGCATAACTTGTGCCGCTCTGCCATTCACTGCCGAGCAAAGCATAAGCTGTAACATAGTCACCTAGATTCAAACTGTTGTAAAACTCGGTCACCACCCCTTCTGCTTTTGTAGAAGCAGAGGTCGATCCCGATCCATTACCACCAGCCGTCTGAACCGCCGTTGTGCTGGATGGTTTCTTGGACCAGGCTTGCACTTGCTTCAGTACGGTAGTGATAGGAATACTGAACCCAATCCCGCCCTCCTGCTCCACAACGGCTGAGTTAATACCAAGTACTTCGCCCGTCTCTGCGTTGATTAGTGGTCCGCCACTGTTGCCATGGGTAATTGGCGCCGAGATCTGATACAGATTGCTGTAAATGTAAGGCGGAATCTCGAAACTGCGTCCAACACCGCTGATAATGCCTGTAGTTACCGTGTTTTCCAACCCCAGCGGGCTCCCCAGAGCCAGAATTTCATCTCCAGTCTCGGCTTTAGATTTGGCGATTGCCAGCGGTTTCACCTTTTTCAGATCAGGTACTCGGACGACGGCAATATCTGTTTCTTCCCCGATTCCGATTACGGTTCCTTTATATTCCTCATGATTCAGGGTACGTATCGTCACTTCCTTCGATCCTTCTACCACATGAGCATTGGTTACAACATCTCCCAGATCATTATAGAGAAAACCGGAGCCTAGTCCGCTGCTGCTCTCGATCGTAACCACTTTCTTCTGACTCTCTTCAATAATCTGTTTACGTGTTTTCTTCACGACGGTCTTGGAGGAGGGGGTGGATGCAGCGTTTTCTGTTTCCTTTGCATTAAAAACAGCCAATCTCGGCTCAGCCTGCAACTGATCTGCTGTATAACTGTGAATCCAGAACACGCCTCCTGCTCCGATTCCTATAATGATTGCACTCGATATAATGCTGCTCCATATTCGTTTGCTCATTCCAACCTGTCCTCCTATTCCAGATACCACGTTGCATTCACAACAGATACTTCTGCTTCTTCGTATACACCATAGTAATACGTCTCAAAAAATCCTTCTTCACCCACTTCAAGCCAGCTTGGATACACATCCACATAGGTTTGACCCAGATAAGTGCCGTCTGTACCATATATATCAACCATGACGGTGACGGAAGAGATCGGCCGGGTCGCATTGTTTATGATTGAACCGCTAATATACAGGTCACCATACATATCCAACGTTGCTTCGACATTCACAATGCTCACTGCCGACGTTCGATTCTTCAGATCTTCTTCTGCTGCCTGTTGTTCTGCAAGTTGAATCCGTTCGGCTTCCGCTTTCTCGAAATTCTTCTTCTCCCTTAGCACCCGATCACGATACGCTGTCAGTTTGTCATCCTCCGGCGCATAAGACAGCCCTTGATCGACCGTTTGCAATGCCGCTGTAAAATCCTTTGTCTTGACTTGCTGCTCAGCCTGCTTGTAGCTAATCCCTGCCAGCTTATCAACAATTTGCTTCTCTACTGCTTCGGCTTCCTTGCCCTTCAAGTTCGATATCGTATCCAGCTTCTCAGCCAGTGCCTCTACTGTCGTCAAACTATCGATTTCTTTTTTCACCTTCAGTACAGCCAGGGTAACCTTTCTATTACTTAATGTGGCACGCACTTTGGTGAAAACGGGCTCTTCTCGCTCTTTCAGTACTTTCGCTACTGCCTGAATGGATTTGTCTCCTTCTGAGAGTTTTCCGGTTTTCAGACTTGTGGCAGCCTCATTCAACTGATTCATCAGATTGAACGCTTTCGCCGTAATTTGCCGATCCTGTATAAGTGCATCATAGTTCGGCCGTTTCGTTAGCGCGCTGTCCAGCAGTTGAAGAGCCTCTTTATATTTCCCCGCTAGTGCAGCTTGTTCCGCCTGTTGATGCAGAGATTTCACCTCCGCATTAATACCCATCTCCTGCTTGTAGTAGAACGTTAGCAACGCCCCCATCATGGCTGCCAGTAGCAGTGGAACGATCCAACTAAATACGCGGCCTTGACCGGTGTTGCCCTGTCTGGGTGCAGGCTGTTGCTGCCGAGATAATAATTCGGCTGTTTCCCCAGTTCTTTTTTCCAAACCCACAGCTGTTTCCGCCCAGATCTGTTCCTCTGTGGAGCTTGCATCTTTCAGTTTGGTGTTACACTTTCTGCACGTACTATCCCCAGGACTACTTTTGGTCCCACATATGTGACAATACATCCTAATCCCTCCATCAAAAAGAAACGTATGTATACTTACCTTCTAACTTTTTAGCACATGAGCTTATGGCATCTTTCGATACAAAACGTCAACATGAATCGACACTTATCATATAGCAAAAAGGTAAATTGCACCATATGTTAACCGGATAAATTTGGTGCGTGTTTTCCATAAACGAAAAAGGAGATACCGACACGCGGTATCTCCTCCTGTTCAGCCCTGCTGTCCTGCGCGCACCCGGATGTTGCCCAGTTCGTTGGCATTGATCGCAAATGCATTACCGCCCTGTCCAACCGAAGCTTTGGCTGACTGTCGCGCCTGGAATTTCAAACGGCTTTTGTCCACGTCCACCCGGTTAACCTGTTTTGCTTTCTTTTTGCGTGTACTCATCATTCATTCCCCTCCCCACTTCTCTTTTCTGCTGCCAGATTAACGTCTGCGAGAAGAACGGCGACTTTTCTGTTTCATAATCTGCACGTTAACTGCATTACTTGCAAGTACGTTCCCTGACTCGGCATAGCCCTTCGCCGTCTGGTGAATCTGGATTACGATATATTCCTTTTTACCTATCCGATAGCGATAACTTTTCACATTTGAACGGGTCATGGTCATCTCCCTGTGATCGTTTTTTAACAAGCTCGGGTTATCCTATTCATGTCCATGTGCATGGGGATGTGTGAATGCATACTTCCGATAATAAATGGATGCAAAAAAACCTTCCTATAAACTATAGGAAGGCTCTGGTTATTTTCATTTTGTCACTCCGAAGGAAAAGCACTTAGATCCATATAGGAGACTTCCCACAGATGATCATCCAGATCCTGAAAACTCCATCCGTACATGAATCCGTGATCCTGTGGTTCGTTGGATGGCTTCGCTCCTGCATCAAGGGCAGCTTGTACAATCACATCGACCTGCTCACGGCTATCTACAGACAGGGCAACGATGACTTCGGTTGTATCGGCAGCATTGGAGATTTTTTTCGAGATGAAGGATTGGAAACGTTCCTCCACCAGAAGCATGGCGTAAATATTTTCCCCGATGATCATACAAGTCGCGAACTCGTCCGTAAAATTGGCGTCAAACTCAAATCCCACCTTGGTAAAAAACTCAACGGATTTCTTCAAATCTTGAACAGGTAAATTGACAAAAATCTGCTTAGCACGGATAGCCACCACGGATCACCTCGAACTCCTAGAATAGATTCCACCTCAAAATAACACCTCGCGAATACGCTGTCAATTGAATATAATGAAGACATTCCAACTTGTGAGGTGACACGGATGTTGCTCCGTATTATTCGAAGTACATAGTGGTCGGGCTGGGTCAAAACGCGTACCAGCTATCAAGGGATACGTCTGTCCATTTGAGATCCCATTCGACCATTTACAATAGAACGATATGGCTCAACTCTCTTGTCCTGTTCAATCAAACTCACATTGGAGGAAATGAAAATGAAAAACAACATAGATTACGCTGACTTTTATGAACGCGTAGGCCGGACGAATGGCTGGAACTTCAGCTCCATGAACGTTGTCTCGGAGAAAATCGGATGGAACTTCTATGAGGAAGTTGTACGCCATACGCGATCGGCCGATCTGTTACTGGATATTGGAACAGGCGGTGGAGAAGCTGTTCTGTCCATTGCGGGAGAAGCCTTGTTATTGGTGGGAATCGACCTGGCCCAAGGAATGATTGAGACCGCACAGCAGAATCTTCTGGCTGCGAGAGCTCATTGTACGAGAACTCATTCCAATGTACGCTTTCTGCAAATGGACGCAGAAAAACTGGCTTTTCCTGAATCTTTCTTTAATGTGGTATCCTCCAGGCACTCCCGCTTCTCTGCATCAGAAGTATTCAGGGTACTTGATACGGGTGGGATTTTTCTAACTCAGCAGGTCAGCGAGCACGATAAATCCAACATTTCAGAAGCTTTCGGCCGTGGGCAAAGCCTCGGCATTCAATCTGGTACTTTAATGGAACGTTATAAACATGAACTTCACGAAGCTGGATTCCATGACATTCAGGCTCGTGAATATGATGCGACTGAGTACTACGCCAAACCGGATGATTTGCTGTTTCTGCTCACCCATACACCGATCATTCCCGGTTTTGGAGAAACTGCCTCTGACCTTGAGCGATTCCAGCAGTTTGTGGAAACAAATCGATGCGATCAAGGCATTCGCACCAACTCGGCCCGCTTTATGCTAACTGCCCGAAAATAAGCAGAATTCCAAAAAAATAAATAATGGCCAGGGCTATCCCGTCATTTGAACTGGGGATAGCCCTTTATACCGTTATTTTTTATTACGGGGAGCTAATTCGTTTGGTAAAAAAATATGGATCGAGTTTTTATTTTTTAGCCACGTGTTTCCTTTTACAATGAAGATATAGACTGCGATGAAAAAATAAATTACACCCACGAACCAGTCCGTTAAGGTTATTAACGGATACTCATACACGTAGCGGATATACCAGATCCCAATTGGCAAATGTAGAAATATCGCGGTAAATAGTCCTGGATTATAGAGAGTTTTTGCTTTTACGTTCAAGACAAGCCCATGGAAAATAATCTGGAAAAAGCCCATCAAAACAGGTGCCAGCCCCAGCCACACTATCGATGGGAACACAACAGGGATCAAGTAAAAGAGATAAGCAATAAAGACATTAATTATCATTGCAGACTGTTTATTTAATGGATATCTCTCAGGTGAATCACTTTTAAATAAGACCGTATTAAATACGCCTGGAAAGTACCCCGGCCAACGATACTCTTCAAACTGATGAAGGAGGATCGCTACAAAGCTGAACCATAAAATACTATTGATCCGCGGAATCGTTTCCCAATCCACTGCAACATAAATACATACAAGAAGTCCAATGACCAATCCTAAGTCCTGCCAATATTTTCGGAACACATTCATTCCAATCGCCTCAATTCAAGGTTTTTAATGAAAGTATCTTTCAAAGAGCAAGTCAATTTGTTCCTCTATAGGTGCAATCTTCACAGAAGCTCCGGATTCCAGAATCGGGCTCATAAGTGCCGGGAGAAAAAGCGCTCCAAAAATCTGTACGGTCATTGTCATCAGTTTCTCGGGCTGTTGTTCGTCCGTTATCTCTTTTAGAACACTCTTAATCTTGGGGAAACCGAGCAAGTTTAAAAAGGCCCCATATTCATGTTGGGATGCGAAAACAGTCTTACCCATAAGAATAATTCTGGAGAGCAACTCCGGATATTCGAGGATAACCTGCAAATAATCCAGTAAAAAACGCTTTAATCTAACTCGTGCTGGTAATGAATAGTCATCCAGTATACCAAAGGTATGCTCAAAGCTGTTCAATATCAACTTCACGGAATCGTTAATTAAGTTTTCTTTGGAGCCAAAATAATAATTAACTAACGCAACATTTGTGCTTGAGGCTTCTGCAATTTTTTTTATGGTTATACCTTCAAAACCTTCTCTCTTGGTTAACTCCAGTGTGGCACGCAAAATCTTCTCTTTGGTCTCCACTTTTTTGTCAGTTTCCATAGTATCCTCCCCGAATCCTTTGTCTGGAATAAAATAAACGATGAGTAAGTATTTGAGTGTCAATTTAATTTTTAAACAACGATTTAAACGTCATTTAAAATGTTATTTAACCTTATTATATCTGTTATTTCTCGTATTGCAAGTTGGTTTTGACGTCAATGGCGGAATAAGCGCAGATGTATTACTGGAAAACAAAAAAACTCATACCCTGACTCTGTAGAATGATAGTTGCTACACTATCACTCACACAAGGAGAATCAGTCCATGAGTTAACACATCTTAGTATAATGAATTCTTCAACCCGCTTTTAAATAAATGTACACCGTTCTTCTACTGTTCCGTCAATTTAAGCTTCTCCAAGAACGGCTTCAAGCGATCCACCACATAATGGCTGCCGCCGCGGCCGTTGACTTCCTCGATCACTGCTGCCACCAGAAAAGACGGTGATTCAGTATCAAAGGTGACAAAAAAGCCATTCTCCAGTCCTTGCTCTCCCTTCTTCGCTTTCAGTTCCGCTGTTCCCGTCTTGCCCGCGAGTCCTCCAGGGATTGAATTCAAGGTATGGGCGGTGCCTCCCTGCCGGGAAACCACTTCTCCCAAAGCATTCTTAACCGTATTTGCGGCTTCCGGAGTAATAATTACCTCAGGGTCAGTGCTTTCTTTTCCCTCGATCAGAACAGGTTTCACCAGCTTCCCTTCATTAATAAAAGGTGTAAATGACGCTGCCAGATGAATCGGGGACATTAACATCTCCCCTTGCCCGTAGGACGTATCCGCGAGTAACACCTCGGAAGATAAATCCAGATGTGCTTCATTGGCATATTGGCTTGGCTTCAGATACAGTTCATCCAGTCCAAAGTTATCACCAAAACCAAACTTCTGGATCCCTTCAATAAACTTGGCGCTACCCATCTCGATTGCTTCCATGGCAAAGTAAATATTGTCCGAGTACACCAGTGCGTCGACCATGTTAACCGGAGATAAACTCTTCACACGTTTGACATAATAACCGCCCCAGCTATCGTCTTTACGCCATTGCAAGCCAGAGATATCATGGGTTTTGTCCGCTGTCGTCACCTTCTCCATCAGTCCCGCTGCGGCTGTAATCGCTTTGAAAGTTGATCCTGGTGCATATCGGGTCGTAACTCTGTTGATAAAAGGAAGCTTCTCATTCGCCGAATAAGCATCCCACTCTGCCTGTGTAAGTCCTGTAACCATCTTGTTCGGGTTATAGGAAGGCGAACTGACCAACGCCAGCAGATTGCCGTCTGTCGGATTCATTAGAACCATTGCACCAGCGTCTCCACCACTGGATAATGTCTGATACAATTTCTTCTGTTGTGTGGAGCTAATTGTCAGTTGAATATTCTGTCCATCCACAGCATCCTTGCGAATAAGCTCAGAACGGGAGTTACCGGATTCATCAGTGATTTCAATGAGACCACCACGTTCACCGCGCAGCTGTTTCTCCATGGACTGCTCCAAACCCGCTTTGCCGATCCAATCCTCTGCACGATAATACCCTTCCGTATCTTTATCCAGATCTTCCTTGGTGGCTTTGCGTACGTAACCAATCAGGTGGGCAGCCGCCTCGCCGAGTGGATAATAACGGATTTCCTTACTTTGCATCGTAACCCCGCTTAAAGATTCTGGCACGTCAAATTCCTCCGTTGAACCAATCGGGACAAAATACTCCGGCTTCACCCATGTCTGCGCAAGTGCTTTGTGAATGGCATCTTCCGAAACCTGATAATGACTTGCGATTCGCGTGATCATCTGGTCCGGGTTATCACCAAGTTTCTCCGGTACAATACCCCATTCATTCATCGTGCCCTTGGTAGCGAGCGGCAAACCATCACGATCTACAATGTCTCCCCGATCCGGGAACAGTGTCCTCACGCGTACCTTACTTCCCTTAACCATGTCATTCAGGATCAGCGAAGGCTGCCAGTTAATTTTCCAGTTTTTGCTGCCGTCCTCCAGCTCCTGCCGGATAAGTTTCAATGTATGTGTCTCATTTACTTCTCCCAAAAACGTTGTCAGTTGCAGATCATAATCCACTTCATACGTATCCGGGTTTTGTTTCTCTGTGTCGGTCTTATTGTCATCGGAAGCCGTTTCCGTTACATCCACAGGTTTAACCTCAGCCTTGACGGTGGATACTTCCATACCCGAATAGATCGCATTGTATTTCTCAACAAATTGTTCCTTGTTCATGCCCGACTCTTGCAGCGAAGCAGGTGTCATCAAGGTATACAGTTGGTCAAACTCTTTTTTCTGCAGATGCTCTATGTACTGATTCACGGTGGTCTGGGGTTTGGCCTCTGCTTCTTTGTTATTCTGCATGTATAGATACATTCCGATTCCACCTGCAAATAAGATGGGCAGCAGTCCGTACATTAATTTACGTTTGGATTTCATGGTTACATCACCTCAATATACACTATAGATTTCCAGAGCCATTTAAACAATGAAACAAATCTGACGAATTTATCATTAAAAATAGCCGAAAGCTCACATAATATGTTTAAATAAGAAGAGTGGAATTACATACTAAAGCTTTTTTGCTATGCAAAAGGCTGAAAAGGAGCCCGATGATGGAAATCAGCTATTTTTTACTCCCCAAAGCCGAAGTGGCCTATATCAAGTCTACCGCTTCCATGAAAGATGCTATTGAGCAATTGGAATCGCAACACTACACCGCCATTCCCGTGATTGACCAGGATGGAAAATATGTTGCTACCCTGTCCGAAGGCGATTTGTTATGGAAAATGCGAAATACACCCGGATTGACTTTTGACACGATGGATCAGGTTCAAGTCCATGAGATTAACAATCGGGTATATAATGAATGTGTATTCATTGAGGCTGAAATGGAGGATATGCTGACACTTGCAGCAGACCAAAATTTTGTGCCCGTGGTGGATGTCGATCGTGTCTTCCTCGGTATTATCCGTCGTAAGGATATTATTGAATACTATACGCGTAACATTTCGGATTAGATGAAGTCGAACATCCCGTAATAATCGAAAAGGTACTCCTGTGGTCAAGTTTTGGCCAAACCGGGGTACCTTTTTGTTTCATGGTATGGTCGGGAACACTCTACTCTCGTTTGGCGCACTCTTCCTTATAATAGTTCAACACGTCCCCTGGGCTTCCCAGAAATGCACGCTCTCTGCCAAACTCATACGCCTGATGCAGATACGAATAGGCCTCGTCATGCTGTCCAAGTCTCATGCAGATCATGCCGAGATCGATCAACGGACTCGTATTGCTATCCGTACCCCGCGTTTGCAATGATATCTCAGCCCACGGCTTCGCCAGTTCATATTGCTTCAGATCCATATGTGCATTCCCGTGGCAGGATGCGATCCAGCTTGCAATCTCCCATTCCATCTTTGGCTCCGGCAACATGCCCCATGCCTGATCATAATAGATAAGTGCTTGTTCATGCTGCTGCGTCTCATCCAGCACATTGCCGGCTTCTACCGTTTCTATAATGTGTCGCTCCAGTTCGGCATGTTCCGGTGTCAGCTCTTTCATGTCACCGTCTCCTCCTCCAGGACGAAATACCACTCCAGAAAAGCATTGAAATCAGTCCATTGCGGGTTACTCTCGCCATTAAGAAACCGTTCGATGGACTCCCCCAATTCCACCAGCACCACTTCTCCCGTCTGACGGTTGTAGAAAAATCCACCTTCACCTTCAAAACTGTCCAGTGGAATATACGCCTCGGGAAGTCCCAGTGTAAGCTGTGCTACATTCATGTCTTCCATATATACGGTGTTCTCCATAACCCAGCAGATCTGATACAACTCCTGATGCCTGCTGTAAAAAGTCGGTCCATCCTCTGCATGTAAATAAAATTGTGCAAAATCGGATTGAAGATCAATCTCAAGCTTGCGTAACGCTTCTTCGTAGGCTGCTGGAACATCTTCATGCCACCAGCCTTGCTCCTGGCAATGATCAATCACTTTATTGGATAACATCGTAGACCTCCAAATTCAATTTTGCTTACACCGATTTTACAGGTATCCAGACTTGGGGAGGTGTGCCGTGACCTCTGTACACTTCAAGTTCCGGAATCCCTGCATGCTGATATGAAGTGGAGGGAAACCACTCTGTCATAATATGGTGCCACAACCGTTGTATCGCCTCGGGCTCTAATTCATCGGCCTCAAATACAGCCCAATGGGACGCAGGAAGTTCGATGGACACCAAACCTTCAGGCACTTCACCTGAGTGAGAGGTGGCAATCCAGTACTCCATTTGATTGTCCTGCAGCTCTCTCTGATCTACACAGATGCCCACCAGACCGGGAATATCTCCGTTATTGAATCCGTTTAAACGTTCATCCATTCCGTCTGCCAATGTATCCTGCCACATCTTAGGAATTTCTCTTAAATTCTCACCATCCACACAAGAGAACGTTCGTTTAATTCCCACAAAAGTAAGCGACTGGTGTTCGATCACATTTTCATTAGATGGACTCCTCTTCGTTCAAAACAATTCGATATGTCCCATCTTCCTCTCGGAAGCCAAGGGCGTGTACATTCGTATGTTGTTTATAGTAGCCCAGCTGCAGAACAGCTGGTTGCTCTTCTGCCATTTTGCCTGTGAAGGCTGGATTGGGAAACTCCTCATCGAAACAGGCTTCATCTGGTGCGATACCTTGATAGAAACCGTTAACTACATTGCCTAGCAGATTCACAATCTGATGTGCGTAGACATATGGAAACTGTTCAATCTCATACACATCACGATCCAACTGGAGCCAATGCAGATGCTCCATGATTTTGGAATAGGTAAAGCTGATGGCACTGGAAAGTTCTCGATCCAAAGGCTGATTGGCAGTAAGACGAGTCAGTTCCACTATACTGTTTACGTATTCCCAGAATCGTTCCTGATCGAAACGTGCCTCCTCATGCAGCATGTACAACAAGGTATTCTCTTCTGCTCGTGCATTTCGCATCAGGATCTGAAGTGCCTGTTCCATATATGATATATACCTCCAATATGTCCTACAGTTACTTTATCAAAAGAGCCGCTAGATTGGAAATGTGCCCGTACTCCTATTCATACGGAACACGCCGGATTCACGTCCATCTTTCATTTCCTTATTCTGGTGCAACTTTCTTCTTACTCGTTCGTCTAACTACTGACCAACAACAACGAAGGAGATGACTATGCGAATAACTTGCTGCCCCGGTTTCCCAGGAAGCATGATTGGATCGATTGATCTTCAGCCATCGAAGTATTACAGCCCACCTTCCATGAATAGTAAGATCACAGATTATATTGCCCCCGAACTCATTACCATTCCCTATGTGGAAGATCCGGAATTCGGATCACACTTTGACGCCATGAAGGTCATGAACGGAACGTATAAAGATGAAATGCATGTGAGTTATGATGTGGAATTTACGATTGATGTGGACAAAAAAGGCTACATTACGCAATTTGAACACACATTTCAGCTAGAACGTTATCTGGATCTGGTTCGCACACAGTCCTATAAAGTAATCAAGACAAACTGGCGAGGACAAACCTTTCACGTGATGACCTACAGTTACCTGGAGGAGGTCATTCATCCGGACAATGTTCTGTTTAAATGTAATCGCGCGGAGGATGTATTTGTGGTAGCTGAACTTGTCTCCAATCACGCCGATGGAAGCGCAACTGAGCACGGTATCAGGGATCTGCATTTCCGTGCATTAATCTCGGCGCGAGATGATCTGTACCCCTTAGATTATATGTGTGAGCCTGATTTCGACATGAGTCTTGACTAGAAAAGTAGATACATATGTAGAAAGAGCATAAGATCATGAATCAACGGGGTAGCCTGCACTAAGTAAAAGCAGCAAACCAGCTTGGGGATGCTACAATCGATTTTCCAAGCTGGTTTGTTTGTTATGAGGACTGCTCCTGGTATGGGACGAGACAACGTTCAATGTTTAATGTACTGGGGGATATAACTGTTTACGTGCAGACTTTACATCGGATGACCAAATTGATTTGCTTGTTCCGTCATTTTCCGACTACATCTTGCTCTTAGTCCGCTCATCCATTCCGGCTCATGTAACCACTGCTCTTCAGCAGACCGAAGCACTCGAACATATCCATATAGATTGGCAAACCGGCGACATGCGGGGTACATGCTCTCCAGATCATAACGTTCTCCCGCCTTGGACCAGTACCCGTTCAGGAACCATTGCTTCTTCTGCTCCCAGTGCTCAGGCTCAATTTCCTCACGCAGACTATCCAGACTTTGCTCCACATCCATCGCGTACCAGTGATACATCGAGTCATCAAAATCAATGACATAACAAGACTGGCTACCCTCGTCATAGAACACATTGTCCAGTTCAAAATCATAGTGGATGAGTCCGAAATTCTGCTGGGTCATAGGCCAAGTCGCAAAATATGTTCGGAGAAGCTCTACCTCGTTCAGAGCCACCTTCTCCGCAGGAAAATCCTCCAGAATCTCCTGCATCCAATCCAAAACATCTGTATAGGTCCAGCGCTGCTGCTGCTTTTGCTCAGGTATGAATGATCGCGATAGATGATGTAACTCTCCCAAAGCCTGACCATAGCTGTACAAGATGGAGTTATTCAGATCAATGCTTCCTAACGGTGAACCGGGCACTCTCTTGAATACGGAAGCGTAGTACGTCCCCCATGGCGTGTGAGCCTCTACAAGTTCTGTTCCTGAATGGGCAGGTACAACCTCCATGGCTCCATAATGATTCGTTCGAAGATAACGGAGGAACTCCAGTTCAGCGCTAAGGTTGATTTGATTTTTCTCCTCTACCGGGGCAAAACGAAGCAATCGAACTTCCCTCTGCTCTCTGAACGGGTACACGGCATTGGAGGATATGCGATAATACTGAAACATGTCCAGCGATTCGGGATCATAGCTCCAATTCTTCAGAATCATCTCGGCAAGGTCGTTATTTTGAAATAAATATTTGAATGTTAACATGGGCGGTTCTCCTTTTGGATCGTTTCATATGCATTGCTTACAACCATCGAATACCTGTTTTTGCGCGCAAAAAGCCGCAGGCTATGCCTGCGGCTTTAAAAAATTCTGAGTGTATGAGAAATTTGCACAAGCAAATAAACCTCGCATACGCCAGAAAACTGAGCAGTTATATCCCTATAGATCAGCAGATCTCAGACCGGAATGGGAAACAAAAGTGTTTTTCCCTTCGTCGGATGGTCTGCCGGCATTATTCAGTTCATGCTTACCTTTATTGTAGTAATCGAGCATACCATCTTAGACCGTCGTTTCATGACGCTCACTCCCTTCAAAAAACCAGTTGTTTCCATAATAGCCGATAAGCCAAATGTAAGCAATTACAAAATGACGATAATCCCGTCATCTTTTACTGCACAACCATCATCCGTTCCACCGTCTCGGTGTTGTCCTTATACCATACCATCACGATGTTTTCTTTTTGTAGATCAGACACTTGAATGGACGAATTCGCACTTGGGCTGGAATTGCCCGAGCGTGGCGTACCCATGCCTTCCGTGATAATGACCTCATCACTTATATTCAATTGCATCTCCATTCCGGTATCCTTCCATTCCATGCTTGGAGATGCGCTGTCCTGCCCCTCAAGTAACGCCAGCGTAACTGTGTTTCCCTTCACGGAGATGACTCTACCCGTAATGTCTGCATTCATCATCCTCTGCGTCATATCCGGACTGCCTGTTTGGTCATTCATGCCCGGGGTGCCTCTTCCACCTCTCGGTGCTCCTCCGTTCATGCCCAGACCACCACCATTCGGCATGCCGCCACCGTTCATGCTTTGCATGAAATCGGTGTTGGTAATATTCTGGGCAGTTATAACATCACAGGCCGTAAGCATAACCGAGCAACCCAACAACAGGAGTATTGTAACCGATGTGAAATATTTATTTTTTCGCATATGATCACCTATTTCTCAGAGAATATTGCTCCAGGGTACCTTTACGATGGAATATGAAATCAAACGTATCTTTGAATCCCATATAGGACAGCACAACCAAGAGTGGATATACGGGGTAGATGTATCTGGACTTAATCTCCCAGAGAATATAAAATCCGATGAATCCGAGAACGACCAGGATCAATGAAACTTCGTCATACCGTTTACGACGAATTCCACCGACCAACCGGATGAGAATAAAACAGTACATCAGGAAATTCATCACATATACGATCCAGAGTAACCCCGTCCGATACGCCGAATCCCCTTGCAACAGCTCTGTTATTGCATTGGTATAACTATAGGAGCCTGCGATTCCGCCTCCCCTTCCTCTTCCGGCACCGATGGAACTTTCATTGCCGATACCGTACCGGTCCATCTGGTATGTGCCTTCGGTCCAGGTCCATATGATCTTTTTGTAATACATCTGCACCAGGTCACTCGTACTTGCTTCAGACAGCTTGTTGGCAATCTCCTGTTTGAACAATGTTGTGCTCTCGGCCTTATTGTAGTTGGCCTGCCTCTGATAGATCTGATAACTCTCCATATTGTCCCAGAAACCAAAACGCTCCAGATTGATCCCCATATTCAGCCACATATAGACCGGTGCGGCATTCTCTCCAACAGGTTCGCTCACGGCACCGGAGGATTGAAGAACCGCATTCTGAGTCCAGGTTGGTACATTAAACAGCATACCCAGCACAGCGATGGAAAGGACAACTCTCTTCGTTCCGAGGCTCCGCATATTTAGCAGAATAGAGATGATGGCCGCGATCAGCACGATCACACCGATGCTTCGAAAGTAGTTTCCCATCGCAAGAAAAACAGCGGCAATGACGATGGTTTTCCATGACTTTTCACGCACAAAACGAATGATAAAGTATAAACACGATGTCAGAAATGCTGTGGCAATCACATCGTTATAGATCAGGTTGTTCAGGAACAAGGACGGCAGGTACGTTGCTGCAAAGATCAACACACCGTAATCACGTTCTGTGGATCTGTCATTCACTTGTTTATAAATAAGATAAATCATGAACGTTGTTAACGTTGAAAACAAAATATTAAATAGTTTGATGACCAGATAGTTGTCCGGGAACAGGTACAGCAACGTCTTCAGGTACAGTACGATCGAGTAGTTAAACGGGAACATGTGCAAATAACCACCCGTTTCAAACGAGGAGTAATCCTGGTCATATAGCATGTTCATGGCCAGTGAAAGAACGGTCTGCGAATCATCGGTCGGCACTCTCGGAAATACGAAAATGATAATGATCTGAATGACCAGAGAACATAACAGCACAATCGGAATAACAACCTTCGGGCTGTATTTGTTCAGTTTCAGACACAGAGCGTATAACCCCACACCTGAACCAAGAAGCAAAAGAATGACCGGGAGAAAAATACTCCACTGCTGCATGCCCAAAATGGGATTGTCCCCATACAAGGCGTAGTTATACTGTGCCCGAACCACCAAGGACGAAGCAATAAACACCGCAACAAACACGAGCAAAATGAGATAAAACGACTTATGCAGCATCTTAGACATGCCAAAACTCCTTTTCGATTACAGGATTCCGTGAGTATTATAATCGCTCTGGCTGAAAAATCGCTGAAAGGGAGTAACGCTTGCAATCGGTGCAGATCAGCATTTGTATACAAACAGAAAAAGACCGTCCCTTCGAAAAGGTAACCGGTCTATATGTCCAATTTTTTTAAAGTATAGGGCCTTAAGCTAATTTTGAAGATCACTTCTCTTCCTTAATAAACTCAATGATATCCTGAATCTCACAATCCAAAGCCTCACATATTCGATTCAGCGTATCAAACTTCACACCATCGGTTTCTTCATTATATAATTTGGCAATCCCATTTCTATGTAATCCGGTTAGTCGGGATAAATCAGCAATATTAATTCTTTTCTCACCCATAATACGAGATAAATGAATCTTGATCATACGATTTCTCCTCCAAACTAAAATGCACACTGTGATGTTGACAAAGCACACTACAAGTTGTATATTCTAATAAACATAATGCACACTGTAGTGTTCGAATGGGAATTTAATACCTACACAATACTCAAAAAGAGGTGTACATAGTGAAAGAATCCTTGGAATCTTTAGCAGAACCGTTAATCCGAACGCGCTTAGAGTTATTATACAACAATTTGTCTCACACGCAGCCTGATTATACCCAACTATCTAAAGAATCTGAGCATTACTTTCAGAATATCCGTCAAGCTTTACCGGAACAACTGAATCAAACCCTTTTTCTATATGAAGATTCACAACTCTCTATGCAAACACTTTTGGAAAGAGAGATTTATTTACAAGGGTTTCGGGATGCCCTTCAGCTAATGAACGAATTACATATAAACAGCTTCTAACAACTGGCTTCTTACAAAATATGCTATAATCAACAAAGCAATAGAATAGGCTTAAAGGGTCGGTCGGCTACCTCGCCATGAAGGGAGGGATGCCCTGTGACAGTTTTTGAAGCAATCTTGCTGATGCTTACCTTTGGTACGCTCATCGTTGCCATTCTGTCCGATAAACGCAAATAGACCGCCCCCGTAGCAAAGGAATGCGGTCTATTTCATCGTGCCCTTATGTTACCGAAGCCCACCGCCCTTAAAAGCGGCTATTGCTCGGAGGAGTCGTGTTACCAGCACGGCTCTCTTTGCATTTTACGTCTAATCTGCTCTTATTATACCATACTCAAATCTCAGGCGTCACATGTAAACCACGCTAGATACGATACATTTCTTTATACTCATCCACATATAAAACTTCAATACAATTCGACCAATTCAGAATCGAACCGACTAAATCCTGAATGTCCAGCCCCGGCATCTCATACGTTTCCGCTGTGTTCACCGAACCTGTTGCGTCAGGTTATATCCATCTTTTCCTACTTCTTCTGTTTCTTCTCCAGGGCTTTTTCCACATTTTCTTTCACCCGAAACTCCACAATCCGGCGAATCAGATCCTCCGGCAATGGCTGATCCAGCGGAAACTGTACAGATCCCTTGGCACCTTTATACGTGGAGAGTTCCTCCTTGAATGCTAGAATCCCACTGGGCGCAGGGTAAAACCCAATATGATGCTGGTATGCGGCAAAATGAACCAGATTCCCATGCTGAGCATACGTGGGCATCTTGTAACTAATCTTCTCTTCGGCGTGTGGAGCCGACTCACGAATAATCTGTCTTAACGCCTGTAATCTCACCTGTACATCGGGTGCAAACTCCGAGATATATTCATCTACCAGCACCGAATAATGGTTGCTCTCAGCCATCGGGGACTCCTTCCACCACGGATACATCAATGGATTCGTGGTACGGATATTTGTTTATATTGTACTTCAAATGGACAAACAGAACAGCTATTTTACTGCAACTAGGGATGTATCGTTTGTGCAAGCTTAAGCCTGAAATTATAGCGTCATGGCCCGACCATTACGCATCAGATAATCTTCTTTCACTTTGTAATCCGGCATAATGCTGCCGATCCGCCGCCAGAAAGAGCGATCATGATTCATGTGGTGAATATGGCAAAGTTCATGAATGATGACATAATCGATTACTTCGATTGGCGCCATCGCCAGGCGATAATTGAACGTCAGCTTTTTGTCCCAACTGCAACTGCCCCACTTGGTGGGAGAATCTACGATTTCTACCGACTTCGGCTTCACCTTCAACTCCTGCTGATAACTTCCAATGCGCTCTCCAATCATGCGTTTACACTCGGTAAAATAAAACTTCTTCAGATTCGCTCGCAGCTCTTCTTCTGTCAGACCCTCTACAGGAATTAATTCATGCAATGCGTGCTCCTTGCCAAAAAGCAAAAACTTCCCCTTGCCCTCATCTTCGTATTCCTTGGCTTGAGGACCGTCGAGCGCCCGCTGCATCAGAGCGGATTTCTTCAAGATCACATCCCCATGCTGCTCCACAAGTTGCCGGATCATATCTTCACTGGTACCATTGGGTGCTTTGATCGTTACCATATAAGGCAAGTCCATCGTGATGGAAACTTTCTTGCGTTTGCCGTATTCAATATGACAGTTAATGTTGTGATTATTTAATTCTATAGTTAACATAATGCGCTCCGCTTCTGAAGTTATTCATTCAATCAAATCAAATTGTATACCATCTCCGACCATAATGCATGCCGTGGGGCGATATATCTATTTTTATTGTATTTTTATACATTATTATGTATTATTATTTAATCATAAAATCGGAGGTTGGATATGACGCATACAACGGATACAGAACACAAAACCATTGAAGAACTATCGCTTAACCACTGGCAGCCCTTGTCTACCTTGTTATATGACGGTTGGGTACTGCGTTTTGCCAAAGGGTATACCAAACGTGCCAATTCCATTCAACCCATCTACTACTCCACACTGGATGTGCATGAAAAAATTGAGGAATGTGAGCGTATCTATGCTTCCAATCAGTTAAGTACTATATTCAAAATCACTCCGTTTATTCAGCCGGATCATCTTGACCAGCTTTTGCAGGACAAAGGGTATAGCGTTGTTGATCTGACCCGTATCCAAACTCGGAGTCTGGAATATATCAAAGAGCCTGTGCACCAAGCAGTACAGATTGACGAACAGTTGACCACAACATGGCTGGATCACTTTTGTCGACTGAACAAGGTGAATGATCTGCAACGGGAAACGACGGAACTTATGTTGAACAATATTCATACAAAGGCAGGTTTCATCTCACTGTTGATTGACGGGCAAGTCGTCGCGTGTGGGTTCGGTGTAATCGAGCGTGGCTATATTGGATTATTTGACATCATAACAGACGCTAATTTTCGGAATCGGGGACTTGCTGAACAGATGATCCTTCATCTCCTGCATTGGGCAAAAAAACAGGGCGCTACCTCCAGTTACCTGCAAGTGGTTGCGAATAATGCACCTGCCTTGAAGCTTTACGCCAAGCTGGGTTACTCGGAGATATACAGCTACTGGTACAGAGTCAAAGAATGGAGCGAGTCCTGATTAAGTTGAAAGCAAAAACTGCCCTCCTTCTATGAAGGAAAGGCAGTTTTTTAATATGTCTTCGTGATTGTTCGAAACACTTCACACTGTTCAGCAGTACTCCGTACTCTTTTTTACAATGGCAGCTTCACCAGCACCTCATATTTCACGCCGGCTTGGATATTCTTGATGATGTCACCTTCGATCCGTTCACCGTCAACGTACACTTCAAGCGTCTGGATAGTTGCATCCTTCTTCATGTTTACGTTCAGTTCAGCCCCGCGGAACAACCGCGTAACCGATGCCTCGTTCCAATCGGCAGGAAGTTGGGGACGAACTTGAAGCCCTTGTGCGTTACCTTGCAGGCCAAACAACCCATCGATCAGGCAACGATACACCCAAGGCACTGTGCCGGTGTTGAACAGATGACTGGAGCGCCCCGCTGTACGTGGGAATTGACGATAAGCTCCGCGATAATAATTCGGGATAAATACGGGTAGTTGCCCCCGTTGGAGGATATCCTGGACATCGGGCCCCGGAATCATTTTACGCAGCAAACGATACGCTTTCTCCTTCTCACCCACCAAGTACAATGCATAGATATAAAAAGCCGCCGCGTGGTTGTACACGGCTCCATTCTCTGCACTTCCCGGATGTTTCTGCGTGACACGGCCTACATCTTCCCGCATTGCTGTGAAAGAGGGCGCGAGCTTTTCGACACCGTATGGTGTCTCCAATTGCTCTTCTACCGCGCGAATTAACTTCTCCTGTTTCTCCTGATCCGCAGCACCGCTCATGAGTGCCCAGCTCTGAGGATTGATATAGATGCGCCCCTCCACGTCCTTGCTCACACCGAACACTACGTTATCATCCGTGATGCCTCGGGCATACCAGTCTCCATCCCACAGGTACTCATTCGCTACCGCATTCGTCTGATTGGCTTCCTGACGGAATTCCGCTGCAACCTCCGCATGCCCTGCCTGTTCAGCAAGATCTGCCCACACATGAAAAGCATATGCCGTCGCAATGGTCAGCCAACCGGATACGCCTTTGCCTTTGTATCCCACCATGTTCATCGGATCACACCAGTCACCCTGATTGATATAGTTCAACCCGCGCGCATCCCGCTCATGAATCAACCAGCGCATCGCGAGATTCATATGTTCCAGTACAGAAACCTTCTGCTCACTATCTGTAAAAGGAACCTGTTCCTCCAGAATGCTATAGTCATTGGTTTCATCCAGATAGGTCTTCAAACAGACCGGAAGCCAGATACAGTGATCGGTATGGGGAATCTGGTTGATATATTTCAATTCGGCGTCCGGGTGCAAAATAATTCCGTCTGGCATAGCTCCGCTAATATGCTGTTGTGACAATGCAGTCAGGAACGCTGCCCGCGCAACCTGCGGCTGAATGTAACTCATCCCCATATTATCCTGCAGATAATTCCGGGTCTGTGGATCGGTCGACAGACGGTTGGTTTTCCCGTGATAATACATCTGACGAGGCAGCCAGTGATTCACGATATTGTCCAGCCAAGCGTCCGGTGTCTGAATCTGAATGTTCCCCTGCCCTTCGGCAACATAAGCCGTATACTCCTGCTCGGCTGCGGTGAAACCATCTTGCCCTCTCTCATTCTGTTTCACAAAATAATGCTGACGGATGCCCTCAATCTCTGTCTCATCATGCGCCGGGCCAAAGATAAATCGATACGCCTGCTCAGCGCCAGCCTCCAGCTCTGCTCTGTATTGCATTACAGCCACAGGGGTCTCATAGCGCGCATCTCCACCTGCAAGGATCTCCGACTGAAGCGCGGAGGGATTATGAAGTCCGCCTTCGCCTTCAAAGCTCTCCTGATTCACTTCCCAGGCGGTTGGTTGGTGATCTGCAAGCAGATAGGTTTTGTCGCTGTAGTTTTTGATTTTGCTATAATCCTGATATTTCTGATACGGCGTAATCGCCGAGCAGACAATGCCCTGTACATCTTCCACATATGAACCGGACTGGTTCATCCAGGACATATAACCGACCGTATAATACGGGTAGATGCTAAGCTTGCGTTTTCTCGAAGACAGATTGGTCACCTTCACACGCCACAGCTCCATCACATCCTCCTTCGGGAGACGCAGGGACATCTCGACGCAGATGTCGTCCTGAATCACTTTCCAGTGAATATCATGTTTACCCACAGCGAACGTATAGCTATCCGCCTGCTTGCGAACCGGTTCATACGGCGCGGAGAAGATCTCCCCACTTTCTTCATCCTTAATGTAGACAAACCGTCCCGGATGATGGGCATAGTATGGTTGCTCCGGTTGCATAAACGTCTTTGCTTCCAGGTTGGGCGCATACGAATATTTGGCAGGTTCGGGCTGCATGAATTGGGCCACAGCATATCCTCGGCAATTCACATGAATCATCATCTTCTCATTCCAAAGAAATCCGGATGCCTTCGGTAAACTTGTCGGGCTTGTTAGTTCAACATACTGATTATCTTCCGTTGCTTTAATCATCACTGAACCTCGCTTTCAGAATATGAAGTCAAAAGACAGAAAACGTTTTAGGTAACTTGTATACAACTTGGACCATTATAACACGAGAACGCTTACAGAAAATGAAAAACTAAAAAAGAGCTGAAAAAATCAGCTCCGATTCCGTTCCAATTGTTTCTCGATGCCCAACCTGTCGATCTGAATCCAATATTCTGCAATGCGCTCGTTTGCCACCCGGTATACCGCACTCGCAATCTCGATCACTGGCAAGTTCGTTGGTGTATATCCGTCCACTTCGCCAACAAGGGTTCCCGTTTGTCTCCAGCGCACATAGACTTTGTCCCCTTGCGTCAGCAACTCCTGGATCTCAAGTGAGAACTCCCCGTAAGCTTCGATCATCTCTCGCACATGATCCGCATAATCGGAAGGCGTTCGGGTCACCGTGACATCTTCTTCGGATATCACTTGATGGGCCAGTACCTGTTCCGCCATTACACTGCTCGCATAATCAGGATTCCGACCTGATCGGACCTCTTCAAAAAAGGATCTGACAATCTGTTCTGCTGTCATCTGAGCCACTCCAGTCTATTCAAATGTTCCGCAAATTTATAAATATATAGTAATTCTTGTATTTTAACATGAAACATACGCGACGGAATTACATCTGTTCTATTGTTCTACAGGACTTAAACCCTATCCCATTACCTTGACAATGCGTCAATATAACCATAAACTAGCAAAGGATATTAGGGAATTAATAGGAGATTTGGCCGATAAGAGGTTTGAGTATGGATTTTAACCATATCTGATAATCTTTTGGTGTGTAGAAATGTAGCTTTAGAGCAATTCAGAAAAACGAGAAAGCGGTGTATCATGAAACGTCTATTTTTCATTATGTTTGCCCTCACCCTGTTACTGGCTGGATGTCAGAGTAATGATCAGGAGAGCAGTCCGTCCGAGAATAATCCTACAGAAGTCGTAGAAGGTTCTACCATTTTAAGTTTGAAGCAGAAATACGGCTCTGAATCGGAACAAGCGATCATGCCGATGTACAACGTAGCTCAGGATGAAGAATTCACGTTCAAGTTTAAAGCAGATTTACGTAAAAGTAACCTGTCAGCTAGTGACATTATTAGTGTACATACCGATATCAAAGCACTCAAAGCAAGCGATGTATATGCCATTCCAGAAACAAACGACAATAGTGTTTCCATTAAACCTCTTGGATGGGGCGTCTTAAGTTCAGAATCCATGATGAACAAAGATCAGAGTTCTTGGGGCGGTGCCCCAATCTACTACATTCGTCTGAACTATGATCCAGATGCGGAAAATCTAACACTGCTCGATCAACCCATCATCATTCCGTTTACCGTGAAATCGGAGTTACCTGTGCCCAACCTAAGATATGAGATTGACAAAGACAGACGGTTCAAGCTGGTCTGGGACAAGGTTGAAGGTGCCACCGAATACAAAATTTATAAACGTTCTGATCTAACCAACTTCGAAACCAATGTACCTCTAACTGGCGCAGAGGATGCTTTCAGCAATAGTCTGCCTTTAGATGTTGCCGTAACGACAGAGACGTCTTTCAATGATTTTCTGAGAGACGGGAAAGGTGGACTCGGCACATATAATGAACTGATAAATACGCATCAGAACCATGGTATACGAGGAGAATATTACGTCACTGCCATCGGTGGAGGCAAAGAATCCAATTTTAGCAGAGGTGTCCCTACAGCTCCGCTTGCTTCCCAGCTACCAACAGCTTTGAAAGAACAATTGTATATGGAGAAATTAAAGAATACAGATCTACTTCCTCAGAAAACAACAGTTGAGTACAATGACGGTTCTCTAGCCCGTGAAACTATTGTCTATGATACCGCTAACGTAGAGATTTCAGAGTTCAATGAAACGAATATTCCTTTTCACGTTAAAGGAACCGCTCTGAAAAGCTACGTGCGCGTAGAGAATGTGACCCAAGCAGACCTGGACAGACTTGCTCAGCAAACCGTAGCCGATTCCAGTAACGGCCTGGTGGAACCGAAGAATGATACACCTTACGTCCCTGCACCTGACGTGCCAACAATCATCAACAATCATGATGCACCTGAGTCTGCAACGGAAACAGAAGAAGCACCCGCTTCGGAAACTCCAACTACAGAGTCTACAACCGATACTGGAACGTCAGAAGAAACAACTGATCCTCTATCTACTGAGACTTCCGATGATACTTCTGATAATTCTTCAGATATGGCTTCTGAAGAAGACAACCTGGTCGATGAGCAGAAGTCCAATACACAGCAAAATGTAGAACAAGGTAATCAGGAAACCGTGCCTCAGCCTGCTACAGGTAATGCAATGATCAATGCAGATTCCGCATTGGAAGAAGTTTTAGCCAAGAATATGATTGCGGCGCAAAATAACATTTCGTTGAAAGCTTTTCCCGAGGCTCAAAATTTCACGACACTCTCGGATGTAGTTCTGAAAGTGATGTACCAGAATCCATTAATTCTTGGTGTGGAAGGTTTCGAATATAACTATGGTACGCTTACCCTTTCGATTCATTACAATGAATCGGCTAGTGGTATTCAGAAGAAGCAAAATGAGATTATTGCCAAAGCGAACGAAGTTGTCGCTTCCATCATCAAGGATGGCATGAACGAAGACGAGAAACGAAAAGCCATCTACGATTATCTGAACGATAACGCGAAGTATGATGATGCAGCGCTGGAGAATGCAGAGCAGAACAACTTCAAAAATGTCGATCCGCAGTTCAATGACTCGTTTACCACATACGGTATTCTGGTCAAAGGTGTTGGGGTATGCGCCAGCTATGCCTCCGTCTACAAATTGCTATCCGATCTCTCGGGACTGGAAAGTATCGTTGTAACAGGAGCTTCCAGCGGCGTTCCACATGCATGGAACAAGGTCAAAATCGGGAACGAATGGTTCCATGTCGATGCCACCAACAACCTGACGAACTCCGGTATCCCTTACTTCCTGTACAATGCCAACGATGAGACTGCTGCAAGTCAGAAAACGATAGCAGATAAGGATTACTGGCTTGATTCCGAACTTGCGATGTTTGATGGCGAGAGCGATGCCAATGATTATTATGTGCAGAATGATCTCGAAGTCGCATCCCTTAATGAGTACAAAACCAAGGCTGAGAGTGAACTCAAAAAAGGAGAGAACCGGGTCATTCTCCGTTTCGCCTCACCTGTTGACTCTGATGAGCTGATGACAGCTGCCGGCGAAGCCCTCGCAGCAGTGGATGAAGCCCTTCTGAATACGGCACAATTGGCGACGCTGGGCAGTTATGCCATCCTCGACCCGAAACCAGATCAGAAGTAACATAACAATAAAAGACTCCATTCACCTTCATCGGGAATGGAGTCTTTTGCTTAAATTTCCTATGATTACTGACCTATAGCCCCTAGGCCTTTTATATCCAACGTTTACGGACTAACCGTACCGCCATTCGCATTCAATGTTTCGCCGCTCACATAGCTGGATTCCTGGCTTGCCAGGAACACAAATGCCGGCGCCATCTCGGCAGGCTGTCCTGCACGACCCAGCGGTGTGTTGGAACCAAACTCGGCCAATTTCTCGACGGGTTGTCCACCCACGACTTGCAGCGGTGTCCATACCGGTCCTGGTGCAACAACATTAACACGAATCCCTTTGCTACCCACCTGTTGCGCCAGCGCTTTGCTGAACGTGTTAATCGATGCCTTTGTTGTGGCATAATCCAGCAGGATTGGCGAAGGTTTGTACGCCTGAATCGATGATGTGTTGATAATGGAGCTGCCCGGTTTCATGTGTTTCACAGCTGCTTTGCAGAGCCAAAACATGGAATAGACATTTGTTTTGAACGTTGCATCAAATTGCTCGGTGGTCAGATCTGCAATCTGCTCGACATACTGCTGTTTACCTGCCACGTTAGCAAGGATATCAATCCCGCCAAGCTCTTTTACCGCAGATTCAATGAGTTCTTCACAATATTTTTCATCCTTCAAGTCACCTGGCATTGTGATTGCTTTGCGACCGGCTTCCTCAATCAGCTTCACAACTTCCTGCGCATCTGCTTCCTCTTCCGGCAGATAGGCCAGAACAACATCTGCACCTTCACGGGCAAACGCAATCGCAGCCGCCCGACCAATTCCGCTATCGGCTCCGGTCACAACCGCTTTGCGTCCTGTTAAACGTCCGCTACCTTTATAACTTTTCTCACCCGCATCAGGAACAGGAGTCATCTCACGCTGAAGTCCCGGCTCATCCTGCTGCTGTTTCCACTCTGGTGTAGCCTTTGGATATTGTGTCGTTGGATCTTGCATGGTGTGCTGATCTTGATTAGCCATGTTCAATTCCTCCTTGGATTAATTTACACCCTATAAATAGAACGCGATGATTCTACACTGGTCACTACGCGGTCAGAGTAACCTTCCGATCGTTGTTATCCCCAGATTTTTTCTATCCCTAATTAACGGGAAATCCGGTGATAAAGGCGAACGTTTCACTTCTCCAGGTTTTCTCTGCCCTCTACGTTATTGTGTAGAAAATAAGTTCAATTTAAATCGAGTGTGTAAATTTAAAGTTTATTTTTTAATATTGTTTTCATAAAAGTTTCACTCTTTTCTTTGTAACCGAGATTGGAAGAATTTAAACTGGTCCCGCCCCATTTTCGTTGGCCACTGTGATTTTGCGGATCAAAAAATGCACTCCCTGAATGACGCTGAATCACCCGCAGGTTCTCCAATCGTTTCAAGGAATGCATGTATGAAATTACTTTATAAAATTAACTCTGGAATATAAGACTAGCGCTCTTCGCCGCCATCTATCCGTTGTCTTTTTCCAATACCAAATGCGAAATATCCAGCCACCACGATGGCCATGAACGCAGCTCCAACAATCAGGGGCAAGCGTGTATCCGGGTTAAACGCCATACCAATAATGACGAGGATTAGATACACAATAATGATGTAATTGCTGATCGGGAACCATTTGGACTTGAAGTTATGATCCGCCATTTCGTTACCCCAACGCTTTCTGAATCGGAACTGGCTGAACGCCAGTGCGAACCATGGAACCATACCCGGAAGAACACTTGCACTGTAGATGTACAGGAACAACTTGGAGTCCGGCATCAGGTAGTTCAGCACAACTCCAATCAGCAGCAAGGAGATTGTGATGACGATACTGTTGCGGGGAACCCCTCCTTTGGACAGCTTTTTGAAAAAGGCAGGTGCCTGCCCATTCTCAGCCAGCGTGTATAACATCCGTCCCGCACTGTAGATCCCGCTGTTACATCCCGACATGGCCGCCGTAAGCACCACAAAGTTAATGATTCCCGCTGCAGCAACAATGCCGACCTTGGCAAAGGTGAGCACAAACGGGCTGCCTGTCTCCCCTACCTCGTTCCAAGGATACAGCGTTACGATAACGAATATGGCACCTACGTAAAAAATAAGAATACGCCACACGATATTTTTGATCGCTTTACGCAAAGTGTATTTCGGATTCTCCGCTTCACCTGCTGTAATACCGACCATTTCAACTCCCTGATACGCTGCCGTTACAATACACAGCGCAAAGAGGAAACCTTTGATGCCTCCAGGGAAGAAGCCGCCATGACTGAACAGATTCGACAGACCAATCGCTTGCCCCCCATTCCCCCATCCGAAGAAAATGAGTCCCGTTCCAATCACAATCATGGCTACAATAGCCGTCACTTTGATCATCGCAAACCAGAATTCAAATTCCCCATAAAACTTCACGGCCGCCAGATTTGCTGCCGCAATGATGAGCACCCCAGCAAGCGCTGGTAGCCACTGTGGAATATCCGGGAACCAATACCCGACATAGATACCAATCGCCGTAACTTCCGCCATCCCAACCGTAACCCACAGGAACCAATAACTCCAGGCGGTCAGGAATCCGGCAAGCGGACTAATATATTTGTGAGCAAATGTAGCAAACGAACCGGTTACCGGCTCCTGAATCAACATTTCCCCCATAATGCGCATGACAAAAAAGATAACGATACCGGCCAATAAATAGGCCAGCAGCACAGATGGTCCTGCCCATTTGATTGTACTCGCCGATCCCATGAACAAACCAACGCCGATTGTACCTCCGAGTGCAATCAGCTCTACATGGCGGGGCTTTAGCCCTCTAGATAGTTGCTTCGATTCCAAACGATTCTCCCCTTTTCTGGTGTACAGCTTCCTGATGTAATTTTAAATTTTATATTCACATTAACGCAATGCAGAATTGCTTCACCAAATTGTACGAGATGTGCCGTAGAAATACAACAAGGAATGTGAGGAAGGCCCGCTAAACAGAATTTTCACATGAAAAAGGGGCCTCCTCCTCATGCCGTCACCTGACATGATTAGGATAACCCCCGATGATTTATTGCAATCAGATTAATCCTGATTTTTGGAGAAGCCGCTCAACAATTGTAGCCACCTCAGCCCTTGTAATATGTGCCTTGGGTGCGAGCTTACTATCACTTCTACCTGAAAAAATACCCGCTTGTACACTTTCAGCTATGCCTTTATTAGCCCAAACAGACGAGTCTGATATATCGATATACTTTTGCAGCCCGGTTGATCCAGCTTGAACGGGAAGCTTTCCTTTTAGCCCTGTAATGTCCATAGCTCTTGCCATAATATTCATGGCCTGCTCGCGTGTGATTGTTTCATCAGGACGGAAAGTTCCATCTCTGAAGCCATCTATTAATTGATATTCATAGGCCGTATTGATTGCGTGACTGTACCATGCGTCGGTAGCTACATCCGAGAATACGTTGTTGGATGAATCCAATTTCAATCCCAGGCCACGAACCAATACCATTGCAAATTCTGCCCGGGTAATATCTCGATCTGGGTTGAACATACCCTCGCCTGTCCCTTCCATCACCATGCGAGACCCCATATCATTCACTTCGGCTTTAGCCCAGTGAGTTCGGACATCCTGGAATTCAATCGGATTCCATACAATGGAGTACGTACTGTTGGATAGACTGTTTACCTTCGCATAATAATTCGCACCATTAACAACGACTTGAGTCGGTACGTGACGAACTGATCCATCCGTGTCAATGACTATACCTGTCGTGATTCGGTTGGGATCTACTCCCTCGGGAATCGCAATCGTTCGTTCAACATATGCATTGTAATGGGTAATGTTAATCGTACGATTAAGATAAATGCCGCGTACTTCAAAATTATATGTTGGGGCAACAAGCGTAAATCTGTTTTTTTCAGTCGCATCTGTTACTACCCTCAACATCTCTGCTCCAGGAGTCGAAATCTCAATCTGGATCTGAATATCTTTGAGATTAATCGACTGCCCCAGTTGATTGGACAGCGCTTGGATATTAATTTGCTGAGAAGGTAGTGTGTAGGTTGCAGAAGGCGTTTGAATTTTCAGAGTTGCTTTTTTATCCTCCATGTTCTTGATCATCTGACCATTAAGTTCCCCAATGACAACATCAGATTGTGTATTTAGCAGAATGGTGACCGTAGCCCCATTACCTTCAGATGAGAGCTTTTCATCCAGTTTCACGGAATCTACCGTTATTGTGGTTACACTTTGGCTATTTCGCTCACTTGAAGTTGCTGATCCGATGTTTTCCACTTTCCCATTGACCAGAACATCCACACCTGAAATTCCTGGATTCGGAACTTGAGTTCCGGATGCAGGTGGCTGGCTTGAAGTCGTATTGCCTCCACTACCGCCAGTACTTCCTCCGCTACCGGTATTGCCACCATTACCAGTTGGTGCCAACGGGATGATCGCATTGGATAGTAACGAAGACTCGCTAGCTCCTGCTTGGTTTATTGCCTTCACTGTAAATGTATAGCTCATCCCATTGGTTAATCCCGTGATGATTATTGGGCTACGTGTTCCAGACACGACTCTATTGTCTGGTAAAACATTCACCTCATATGCCGTTACAGCACTTCCTCCATTGTCTGCTGGAGGATTGAAGCTAAGGGTAGCCTGTCCGTTACCAGCGACTGCTATCAAGGATGATGGTGCTTCTGGAACTGTTAATGGAGCTGCACTCGCCACATTAGACTCCGCACTCAAGCCACCTAATCCGCCTGCTTTCACCATAAAAAAATAAGTGGTTCCATTAATCAGATTATCGACACGATATTTCCCATCCGTCACGATGGTGATAGCGTTACTGCTAAATTGACCGGATACTGTTGATAAATAAACTTCGTAATATGTGGCTCCCGGCACGTTACTCCAATTCAGCTGAGCCTGACGATCTCCAGGGGTCACTACCAGATCCTGAGGATTGGCGGGTGCATTTGGCAAGTTGATCGCTTGAACAACTTGGAATGCCTTGTCCAGCATATTGTCCGCAGATACAAGAACCGTCGCAGTATAGGTGCCTGCTGGCAAACCATTCTTAACCTTCACCTCGAAACTGGTTTCATCCCCATGGTTAAGGGTCGACACTGTAGGTTGTGTTACTTCAAAATCCAACCCATTTGTTCCAACAGAAGTCACTTCCAAGTCAGTCAATGTACCCGTTCCGATATTTTTCACGGTAATGGATAATGTTTCTTGACTACCCGAGACATAGCCCTGAATCAGTGCTGCTGGGGTTTGATCCGCAATATTCTCAATGATATACGTTAGTGCTGGTTGAATGGCAACTACAGCAATATTGCTTGTCGTTGTTGCCGTTTTGTTTCCGTTTACACCATTGTTAGTGTTAGTCACGATCGCATAATAGTAGGTCGTTCCTGCATTCGTAATTGGCGCATCATACGTTGAGCTTGTTGCCCCATTGATCAACGTCCCATCCGTGGTGCTGTTGGTAGCGTTACTATACCATTGATAACTTAACGTTCCTCCATCACTGACTGTAGCACCTACGCTCAGCGTTGGACTATTTGCTCCCTCGTTAACTGTGGCACCCGCTGGCTGTGTGTTAATCGTCGGGGCTACTGCATGAACCAGCGCATTCACGGTGACTTGTGCCGCATTACTCGTCGTCGTTGCGGTCTGTGTTCCGTTTACACCATTGTTGGTGTTGGTCACGATCGCATAATAGTAGGTCGTTCCTGCATTCGTAATTGGCGCATCATACGTTGAGCTTGTTGCCCCATTGATCAACGTCCCATCCGTGGTGCTGTTAGTAGCATTGCTATACCATTGATAGCTTAACGTTCCTCCATCACTGACTGTTGCGCTTACGCTCAGCGTTGGACTATTTGCTCCCTCGTTAACTGTAGCACCCGCTGGCTGTGTGTTAATCGTTGGCACTGAAGCAGAAACGATGGCATCATCAAGCACAATGTCATTAATACCATGCCAACTATTTTTATCAGTTGAATATAAAAGAACCATATCCACATTATCGAAATCTTCATTTAATGAAACATGTTTAGAATGATAATCTGCAATTACTTCGTCATTTATGAATGAGTGGGTTGCAACCTTTTCTCCGTCGCGATACCCTTCAACCCTAAGATTTATTGGCCCCTCACCCCAGTTCGAATAGAAGAATCCATCAATTTGAAACTCAGATGCATCGCTCGTTCTAATCCCCATTCCTTTCCAACCAATATTGATATCCGTTTCATAAGTGGTCAGAAAAGGAAACCAACCATCTACCTCAGTATTTGCATAGATGAGAGTTCCAGGCATCATAGTCCCACTAACATCACTAATATTGTAAAATTGAAAAACCTTTTCAGGGATATTTATTGAGCCACCATCACCATCTTCAGCAATTCCATCAGCCCAGACATTACTATCCGTTGTAGAAAACGTTACTGTTGTTGGGGCAGCTGCTGATGCAGCTTCCAACCATCGACTCCCGATAAATCCATTGGCTACAACTAATGTAAGGCATAAAAACAGGATTAAAACTCTCTTATACATGATCACTGAACTGTTAATGGTCATCAGTTCCTTCCTCATTCTGGAGTGAGCTACTGTCTGAAGCAACGCTTATATGATCAGCCTCCCATGATTCAAAATACCTATCAATTGACATTATTCGACACTTCACACTAAAATCCTTTAGCACATTAAATAATGAAAATATTTATTTTTTTGAAACAGCCCCTGAAACTGCGATCATCCAATTATTAATTCTCCCCGGGATTTTCTCTGTCAATAGATATGCCTGAAACCATCAAAAGGCTATTTCGTATTGATTATCTTGATCATAGTACATTGATAAATGGGGAGGCTTCACATGCCAGACTTCTTACTGGTCTTATTTGTATTCAACCTGTCTCTCTTCCTGCTTCACGAAATGGATGCCATCCGGCGATCCGAGTGGAAATTGTTTATCGTGTTAAAAGATATGGAAGATGATAAAGCGTATAGGTATTTCACTTGGATCCACCTGCCAATGTATACCATCATCCTCTCTCTTCTTTTTAGCTCGTATCAGACCATTACATTCTGGGTGCTGGATATCTTTTTCATCATACATACCGTATTACACTTCTGTTTCGAAAAACATCCTCGAAATGAGTTTAAAAATGGGTTCTCCAGATCAATGATCTACCCTATGGGAATAATCGCTTTAATTCATTTGACATTCCTAATCATCTAATCTGTTTACACCGACGGAATGAAGGAAGCTGGAAGGGTATTGTTGAATAACAGTGAATATGGAGGTGTGTTTATGCAACAACATCATGCAGAACGAGTTGAATTATTCGTTTCCAACACTCAAATCATCAAGAAGTCGTTCAAATGGCAACATGGGATGATTCACCGTCTGGCCGCCTTGCTCTATGCAGCGGAGAATAAAGTTACTGATGCGGAAGCCATTCGCCAAAGCCAAGAGTTGATTAAGCAAAACACAAAACTCTTCTCTGCATTCAGAGGTAATTCTGCCATTAGCATTGCTACCATGCTCTCCCTTACAACGGATGAGAACACAAAGCTGGCAGATACCCTGCATGTCTACGACCTGATGAAAGAGATCAGATTCCGCACCTCCGATTATCTCGTTATTGCCGCCTATCAGATCGCTACTCAGGTATCACCTGAGCAGTTTCAACCTACGGTGGAGCGAGCCAAATCATTCTATGACAGTATGAGAGCAGAGCATCGCTTCCTTACTGGTCAGGATGACTACATTTTCGCTGCTATGTTAGCCCTTTCCGATCTCGACGTGGATACTGGTGTGGCAAGGATGGAACAACTCTATAGGGAATTAAAACCAGAGTTCTCTTCCAGAAACAGTGTGCAGGCGTTAACACAGGTACTGGTTCTTGGAGAGGATACCCCGGATGCAGGTGCTCGTGTGATTGCCTTAAATGAAGCTTTCCGCAAAAGAGATCTCCGAATGGATAAAACGTATACATTACCTTCTCTCGGGATACTTTCTCTACTGCCTTCGGACAGAGACGCGTTAGTGGATGAAGTCGCGGAAACTAATGACTGGTTACGGACTCAAAAAGGCTTCGGTGCTTGGTCAATCGATAAACAGGAGTTGCTCCTGTTCTCATCTGCGTTGATAGCCATTCAACATGTGGAGAATCTGCGAAACGGTGTGCTTACGACAACGATCTCAACCAGTATCACGAATATTATCATCGCTCAACAAGCAGCCATGGCCGCAGCGGCCGCAGCTTCGGCTGCAGCTGCTTCATCATCATCGAACTAACAAATGACCATGTTACCTTCAATATGAGTTGAAAAAGACCCTCTCGAGTTCAGTTCACTCGGAAGGGTCTTAAAGCATTCAAGCCTATATCTAAAAAAATGTTCATCACTCGCCTACGATACAATCCCCGTATCCCGGAACTCTTCCAGAAAGTCATTCAGCCAATCCTCGCCATAATCCAGCGCACCCATATCACTCTCGATAAAAGCAACATCCAGACCCATCACCCAGAACCTTCGAGCGATAATAAAGAGATCAAGCGCCTGTTCATCTTCGGCAGAGAAACTTCTGACTGAACGATAACCTGCCATGAGCGCTTTCCATAATACAGCCTTTCGATCTTCAGACTGTCTCTTTCTCACCTTCACTTGGGCCAGATCGTAAGCACGCCAGCTTTTGGCTGCCCACTCGAAGTCATAATGGATGAACTGATGCTCCTGTTGAAACGCATTGTTATTCCCATGCATATCGCCATGGCACAGACCAAAGTCCAGATCTTGTCTTGAAGCGGCAACGATGCGTTCTTTTATCGTTGTGGCAAACGTATGGAGAAATGCGACTGCTTCATGGTGCTCACCGATATAGTGAATGATTCGCTTAAGGGGTTCATCGATAAGAAATTTCAAATCAAGCTCATATCGTGGCAGCTCCACGTTCACCTGATCCATAGCCTTATGCAATTCAGCGGCAGATTGACCAAAGGCGTAACAAGACTCCTCATCCTCCAGATTGTTCTCCGTACCCTCAATATACCGAAACATCACAGCAACCCGCTTGCCTTCCGCAGCCTCCAACACCGTATATCCCGTGTGATCTTTCTTCTCGATGTATTCTCCAATGTCGGTGTGTTCCGCAGAACCTAGAACATTCTTCAGTTGAGACAATAACGATAGTTCGTAGTGAACATCTTCCTCCGAAATTTCAGTGCGGTAGATACGGAGAATATACATGCCACTGGATGTGCGAACCCGGTAGGTATCATTCAATCCTCTCAGCCAAAACAAACATTCTTCCCATGTTCCAATGTTATACTGATCCCTCAATGCAGACTCCAGATACCTGGGGTTAAGCACTGAACGTAAAGCAGTCGGTTGAATGGACATATGGTTGCTCCTTCGGTTTTAATATGATTATTTCTCATCTGATGAACGATATAATCCTTTTCACCTATCAACCTATAACATAGTATATTTTTTATTTATTTTCCAGAATATATATTTTGATGAGTAAATACTCTTTAGACTCCTATAGTTTCATCTCATCTCCGCGGGATTATATAAGGTTATTTGCATTGGCCCGCTTTCCAGATTTCAGTAGATTATTGCGTTCTGAATCGGTACCAGTGCTCGACAATGCAGCACATTCACGAAAGGCAAAATGTTTGCACCCCCTACATTTCTGAACATCCAGATGCTGCAATGCATAATTGATAGCTTCACCCGTGTGCTCAAACATATGATCCAAACCAATCCGTTCAATCAAACCTGTTTTTTTCAGCATCTCCAACGGTTGCGCCTGTATGCCTGAAAGTAAAACCCTGCCCCCGGATCTCTCCATATGTTTAACAACACGGGCCAGATTGGATTCACCTGTCGTATCCATAAACGGCACCTTGCCCATGCGCAACAGCAGAGTGCCTGGTCGCCGATGAATGGAATCCATGACCGACTTCTCGAACATATCCGCTGCGCCGAAAAAAAGTGGCCCTTCAATTGTATACAGGCTTATTTGCGGACAGTCATGTCCTTCCCGAACCATGTGGGCCATGACTTTCTCATGTTTATGCTCGGGATCGGGCAGTACTTTGGCAACCTTCAACATCTCACTCATCCGCTTCACAAATAAAAGAACAGCCAGAATCAACCCCACCTCTACAGCCGTTGTTAAACTTGTAAATACGGTAAGCAAAAAGGTAATAAGCAGAACGAGTGAATCGCTCGTTTTGGTTTTCATAACATGTACGAAGGATCTCCGTTCACTCATATTCCAGGCAACCAGCATGAGAACGGGAGCCATACTGGCAAGAGGAATATGGGATGCATATGGCGCAAAGAGAACAAGTACCAGCAAAACCACCACACCGTGAATCACGCCAGACCATGGCGATACTGCGCCGGATTTGATATTCGTTGCCGTACGTGCAATCGCTCCTGTTGCAGGAATACCCCCAAATAACGGCGTCACCATATTAGCGATCCCCTGCCCAATCAACTCCCGATTACTGTTATGCCGACTTCCGGTCATGCCATCGGCAACAACAGCCGACAGCAGCGATTCAATTCCCCCCAGCATGGCGATGACAAAAGCGGGTTGCAGCAAGTTCAGGATACGCTCCCAAGTGATCTCTGGTACATGAAACTGAGGCAAAGCGTTAGGAATTGCGCCAAAGGACGAACCGATCGTAGCCACCTGTCCTTCAAAAAAGAGCGCTGCGACCAGCGTCGAAAGAACAAGCCCCACCAGTGATGCAGGCACCTTTGGTGCAAACTTGGGCACAAGCAGAAGAACAGCCAGACAGATTCCAGCTGTAAGCACACTGTATATATTAATTGTCGAGATATGCATCCCGATTTCTTTCATATTGGACCAGAAATCCTCGTGTTTCTCGATGCCCCGAAGTCCCAGGAAGTTTGTAATTTGTCCGCTAAAAATAATGACGGCAATCCCTGCCGTGAACCCGATCGTCACCGGCCTAGGAATAAACTTAATGAATGCCCCAAGCTTGAATAAGCCCATAAGTACAAGCATCAAACCGGCCATCATTCCGGCGATCAGCAGATTCTCATATCCATACTGCATCACAATGGCGAAGAGGATCGGAATGAATGCCCCCGTTGGCCCGCCAATCTGGAACCTGGACCCACCCAGCAAGGAAATGAGAATCCCTGCGATTACTGTGGTATACAATCCATACTCCGGTTTGACCCCTGAAGCAATGGCAAAGGCCATACCGAGTGGAATCGCAATAATACCTACAATCAGCCCTGATAACAGATCCTTGCGAAAAGCCGCAGCATTGTAACCTGCATATCTCCCCATCCATCTCATGTACAAAAACCTTCTTTTCTTCATATATTTAAATATTTGAATATATACCAAAGACTACTCCCCTGCACACGTCCTGTCAATCGGATTACACACAATTCCAGCAGGAAACCAACACAAAAAAACAAGAACCGCCGGTCATTACACCCCGTTGCTCTTGTTTATTGTGTCAGGACTCTTTACGAATGTCTTCCAACATGGAAATGGTATCAACCAGGTGATTGTCAAAAATCTGTTTGGTGACTGCCAGCAGGTCCTTAATCAGCGGATCACGCAGCGAATAGGTGACGGTTGTCCCTTCTTTAATTCCCTGAACCACATTTTTGCTGCGCAGTACAGCCAGTTGTTGTGAAACAGCAGAGCCTTCCGATCCCAGAATGCTTTGCAATTCATTCACGTTCTTGGCTCCTTCACTCAGCAGTTCCAGAATCTGAATCCGCATCGGGTGTGCCAACGCTTTGAAAAAATCCGCTTTAAACTGTTGTATGCTCTGATTCATACGCTATGCCCCTTCAATCGAACTTTTGAAGATGCAAATATCATAACATAGAACGGGTACTATGCTTTACTCTAACCGTAAACGGTTTGAAGGAAAAATTAAGATTGACCTTGAAGTACACTTCAACCTTTATACTTGCCTTATAGTCTCCACAGATCGTATATCTGAACTCCATCAGGAAGGGTGATTCCTCAATGAACATGTATATCCATAATCACAAACGCTCGTTGACGAGCTTTCTATTTGAGAAATATATCGGAACGTTAGATACCAAGAAATTTTTTTCAACACGCGAGCTTACCCGCAAACACCTGGATCATATGGGCTTGGAAAACATTAAACCTTATACCTTGGGTAAAACCAAACTGTCATGTTCCATCAAAGAACGTTCCTATGAAGACATGCAGGTATTTACATTAAACGATCAGCATTCCCGTGAACAGAAGGTCATTCTCTACATTCATGGCGGGGCGCATACACACCAGCCGCTGTCTTTACACTGGAAATTCATGGACCGCATGGCTCAGGCTCTGAATGCCAAAGTTATTGCTCCCATCTATCCAAAGGTTCCGCATTTCAACTATCAGCACACGTATCCGAAATTGCTCAATCTATACCGGGATCTGCTTGCCTCCGTTGAAGACCCGACACAACTCACCATAATGGGGGATTCCGCAGGCGGGAACATATCCCTTGCCTTGGCCCATTATCTGAAGATGCATGATCTCCCGCAGCCCAAAGATATCATCTTGTTATCCCCTTGTGTGGATATGGTGCTGGACAATCCGGTCATATTCGATTACGAGACCCGTGACCCTATGCTCGCTGTGGAAGGGTATGATGTCATCCGGCGGATCTGGGCAGCTGACAAACCGTTGAACGATCCGTTAATCAGTCCAATTTACGGAGATTTCGCCGGTTTGGGCAAAATCAGCATCTTTATCGGAACCCACGAAGGCTTGTTTCCTGATAATATGAAGCTCGACAAACTGCTTACCGATCAAAGAATCAATCACCAGACGTACGTTTATCCCAAAATGAACCATGTCTTTGTCCTTTATCCGATTCCGGAAGCCAGGGATGCTCAGCATAAAATAGTTAACATCATTAATCACTCAACATATGAAACTAATCAATAAGCTGTAACGCGTCCCGCAATCCACCACAGTGTTCCCTTTGGCAAAAAGAACAAAAAAAGCTCAATCCTTGGACTACAACCACCGGATTGAGCTTTCTTGCTGCTATTCTATCATCTAATTATGATATGAACCATATTCAAACCAGTCAAAGTCTGCCACCTGATCAGATGAAGTACCGTTGCTACTGCTAAACATTCCGATACAGCAGCCAACAAAACCGCCAGCCACTTCGGTGCTCAAGCTGCTTGTATCCACCTGTTCCGCAACCGGATGATACTGACTTCCATCCGTGCTGTAGTAGAAGCTTAGTTGCTGACCTATTGCGGCCAGTTTGATATACAATCGTGATACTTCACTATCCAGCGCGGTTTGGGCAATTTGGGTATCTTGACCATCTATAACGGTCACCACACGCAGCACCTGCTGATTCTCGGACAGAGCACGCTCAATCCGTACGTGATACTGATCGTTCTGAATAACAACGAGACCAACCGTTTCGTGTGCATTCCTGGGCACAAATTCCATGGCTGTAGCCGCCACGTAATCCATATGCCTCTGCCGTAGGCAGACAAAGCTGGAATTCTCTTTTTCCTTCAATGTTTGCGGTTTCAGCTTCAATCGCAAATATCCTTTGCGCTCAGTTAATGAATACAAGTCTTCCTGTGGATTACGCAGGAACATCCATTGCAGACCCAGACGTTCATGGTCGAAATGATCACATCGGAGCGGCGGCGGTGTGTGTACAGGTGGCAGTTGCAGGGTTCCTTGTTCTTCCAGTGTACCTCTCCCCTGATTCACCACAGGCCAGCCATCCTCCCAGTCTACGGAAGCCAGGAAGGTCTCTCTGCCCAGGTTGCTATAACTCCCTCCATACGGGCGGGAAGCCAACATAACCATGAACCATTGACCATTCGCAGCCTGCACCAGATCGGCATGGCCTACATTGATTACCGGATAATGCTTGCCCAGATGGCGATGTGTAATGATTGGATTATTCGGATTTCCCACGTAACCTTCGGTCAGACTACTGCTGCGTGCAATCGTTACCGCATGGTTTAATCCCGTCCCGCCTTCTGCAATCAACAGATAATAATATTCACCGATTTTGTACAAATGCGGCCCTTCCGGCCAGATGACGTCCACCATCGCCCCACGCCACAGAACGTAGCTGTCTCCCACCAGCTTCATATTCGTCAGATCAAGCTCTCTCAACCAAACTTCCCAATTGCCATTATAACGAACTCCCTCAGAACAAGGACGTGTACCAAGGTAATATGCTTTGCCACCATCGAAGAAAATCGTCGGATCGATGCCTTCTGCACCTTCGATAAAATAAGGATCAGACCATGGCCCAGCCGGATCGGTAGCGGTTACAACAAAATTGCCGCCATGAGATACATTGGTTGTAATCATATAGAAGGTACCTTCATGATACCGAAGTGTTGGAGCGAATATCCCCTGTGAATGGCCTGCCCCCTGAAGATTTAATTGCGAAGGGCGGTCCAGCACATTGCCAATCTGTTCCCAATGTACAAGATCACGACTCTGAAAGATTGGAACGCCAGGAAAATAGGCAAATGTCGATGTCACCAAATAGAAATCTTCCCCCACCCGACATACGGACGGATCTGGATAAAACCCAGGCATAATCGGATTGTTAAACGTGAATTGTTCGCTTTGATTTGCAGTTTTCATTCTTTTACCCCTCCAATGGTTAGTCCAGTCACAAAGTATTTTTGCAAGAACGGATACAGTAATACAATCGGCATTGCCGTTACAACGGTGATCGCTGCCCGAATGGATACAGGAGTCACCATGTTGGTTACATTTTTGTATGAATCCACGTTGACCGTTCCCCCCTGTGATGTCGCAGAGGATAACAATTTCATAAGCTCATACTGCAAGGTGGTCAAATTCCGATTTCCCGCCGTGTACAACATGGAGTCAAACCAGGAGTTCCACTGACCTACAGCTATGAACAATGCGACCGTAGCCAGCACCGGCTTGGATAGAGGAAGTATGATACGCATGAAAATCCGAAAATCTCCGGCTCCATCCATCTTCGCGGATTCAATCAATCCCTCCGACAGTCCCTGAATGTAGGTACGAATGACAATCATGTTGAATACCCCAATCAAGCCGGGAATAATGTATACCCAGAAGTTGTTCAGCAGCCCCACTTGTTTGATCAGCATGTATCCCGGAATCAAACCGCCGCTGAAATACATCGTCATGACGAACAGCGTCGTAACCAATTTGTTAAACATATACTCCTTGCGGCTCAGCACATAAGCCAGCATGGCTGTACAGAATAACTGTACCACCGTTCCAACTACGGTTCGGGCAACCGATATAAATGCAGCTTGTGTCAGATTCGGATTCTGGAATACGGAGACGTAATTTTGCAGCGTCCATTCCCTCGGCCAGAGATAGATCCCCCCGCGGATCGTATCCAGCCCATTATTGAAAGATACGGCAATAGTGTTTAAAAAAGGATATAACGTAACCACCATGACAAGTAACATAAATATGCCATTCGTGATGGAAAAAATTGAATCTCCCAAGTTTTGTTTTCTACTAAATCGTTTCACAGCTATGCCCCCTTATCATATCAATCGCTCTTCACCAAGAGACTTGGCAATCCCGTTGGCGATAAATATGAGCACCAGACTGACCACACTTTTGAAAATGCCTGCTGCGGTAGCAAGTGAGTAGTTACCAAGATTAATCCCGTATTTTAGAACAAAAATGTCGATCGTCTCGGATACATCCTGCACCAGTCCGTTCCCCAGCAAGTATTGGATCTCAAAGCCTGCGTTCAGTACGTTACCCACGTTGATGATAAGCAGGATAATGATCGTTGGTTTGATGCTTGGAAGTGTGACATTGAACATTTTGCGAAACCGCCCGGCTCCGTCGATGGAAGCTGCCTCGTACAAGCTCGGATTAATCGACGCCATGGCCGCCAGATAGATAATCGTGCCCCAGCCAATTTCCTTCCACATGCTGGAGAGACCCACAATTCCCCAGAAGTATTTGGGTTCAGCAAAAAAATTGATCGGTGCATCAATCAGGCCCAATTTCGTCAACAGTACATTCACAATTCCTGTTTCCGTTGACAATACATTCGCAACGATACCTGTTACGATGATCCACGACAGGAAATGCGGAAGATAGGAAACCGTCTGTACCACACGTTTGAACAATATCATCCGCAGTTCATTCAATAAAAGCGCCAGACCAATCGAGCCGACAAATCCCAGAAACAGACTGATCAGACTCATCGCCAGAGTGTTACGAATGACACGTAAAAATGTAGGGTCCGTGAATAACGTTCGAAAATGATCCAGCCCCACCCAATCCTGCTCCGTAAAACCAATGCCAGGTCTATAATTTTGAAACGCCATCAACCAGCCCCATAATGGTCCATACGCAAAAATAGCGATAAACGCAATAAACGGAAATGACATCCACATTAATTGCCGCTGACTTTTCATTCTGGACAGGTTGTACCCGATCCAGCTTGTTCCCGCGGGGATATGACTGGTTTTTAACGAAGGCTGCAACTCCTTTTTTGCCATGTTTTTTCTCTCCTTGCTTACGAGTTTATCTATATCACCCAGTCTGGATGAATCGATTCCATTCCTATCCAATCTCCCAATCTATATAAGTTGAACTAAAGATTATTTACACTGACACTACGATGACAGAATAACCTTCCAATCGCTGTTATCCCCAGATTTTTTTGATTCCCTTTTCCTAAAGGGAAAATCCGGTGATAGCGTATGCTTCCGATGCAGCTTTCTTTCAGAAAGCTTTTAGGCGACCGCTTCGCTTTTTCAGGTTTTTTCTGTCCTCTCCGTTATCGTGCAAATGATTAATTCAACTTATATAGTGTGTAAGAAAGGCTACGGGGTTCCCCATAGCCTTTCGGTGTGACAGGCCTTTATCCCCACAGTTCCATGCGTCTGCGGACTTCTTCCGTCAGCGCATCTTCATACGCTTTAATATCTGCACTTTCCTTGAGTGTGGCTTGATATTCTTCCCAGGCCTTATCAAATTCGGCTGGTGAAGTCATAATCACTTTTGGCAGCCACTTGCGCTTTACATCGTCCATCTTCTGTCTGGCGATGGTCTCCGGTTTATTCGGTTCGAAATTATAGGTATAGATTGGGAACCACGGTTCATTTTCCTCCGCAGGCTCAAGGAAGTCTGTAAACTTCGTATATCCATATGCTTTCAGCACTTTTTTGTCGATGTCATTCAATGTGGCAAGGTACTCCTCCGGCTGCTCCTTAGGGTCAAGGGCATTCTTCCCGTCAGCGGTCATGCCTTCATGATGCGGGAAATAGACCAACGGGCTTCCCGTATTCGCCAGCACCCAGTCCGGATCTTTGGAATTTGCACGTTGCTCTTCATTCCTGGAGAACACACCTTTGTCATCAACCTGGTAATCCACGCCTTCCTGTCCCCAGGTTCTCAATACTTCCATCTCAGGGTCCAGCAAATCATTAATATATTGAAGTGCTCCCTCGATATCCTCGCAACTCTTGGTAATAGCCAAGCCGCCATTTACGTTAAGGATGGGATTGTTCTGATAGCGTCCTTTAACGTCCTCGGAGAGTGTAATGGATAACGGTACATAGGTTTTGTCATACAATTTTTGCTTCACGAGTGATGCCTCTGCGTCAAGGAACTGCCATCCTTGATCCACCATGCCCAGCACACGTCCGGTTGAAATTTTGGAGATATATTGATCATAGTTTGCTGTAAAGGTTTCGTTATCGACCAGGCCTTGATGATATACCTCATTGATCTTCTTGAAGTATGCTTTCGCTTCAGGAATCGTATTATAGTTTTTGGCCGTCAGCGTTTCTTTATCAACGATGGCTGCGCCTTCGTTAGGATAACCAGCCATGAAGAGCGGTGGGTTCTCCAGTGCGAAATAACGCCAGTCATAGGAGATAATTTCAAATCCAATTGTTGGCTGACCATCAACGGTTGGGTGAGCTGCTTTATACCGTTCAATCAAGTCGAAGTATTGGTCAAGCGTTTTGATTGTCGGATAATTATCCCACTCCAGTACGGCCTTCTGAATCCAGAATGCTTCTCCGTCATGGGATACTTTCATCGACTTCTCTTGTATATTGCCGAATTGAGGAATGAAGTAGATATGTCCATCCGTCGTATTTTTCATCTTCTTCCAGTCTTCGCCCAGGTAATTTTTGATGTTTGGATATTTATCGATGTAATCCTCAAGTGGTACTAATGCCCCTGCTGCTACCAGTTGTTGAGTACCATCACTCCCATCGATAAAATCGGGATATTCGCCGCCTGCAATGAGTACACCAATTCGCTCTTTGGCTGTTTGGCCCGTAAGCCAGTCCATCGTAACTCGGACGCCTGTTTTCTCCTCAATAGCTTTTAACACCCGATTATCGTCAGGCGCAATTTTTCCCGGTACGGCAAAAAATGCGGAAAATTGTTTCAATTCCCTTCCATCTGCTGTCTTTTCCCCTTTCGAGGACGATCCCGGTGTACATCCAGTGAGTGCGATGACCAGTATTAAAGCGAGCAGAGCACTATACTTGATTCTTTTTCTAACATCCTTTTTCATCATGACCCCTCCATCGATTATATTGACAGAAGCTTTTTGGAAAGCGCTTTCCGAAGGCTGACTTAAAATTATCATGCTTCCATGCCCCTCTCAACGGGATAAACTATAGATGGCATCCCACTAATTCCAGTATCTGCGAAAAAAAAATATCCCGCCACTCCGTCAAGGAGTACAGGATGTTGAATCAAGAGAGTACGCAGCATGGGCACTTTTACGATATTGTGCAGGAGTCTCCCCCATGAGTTTCTCGAACCGGCTAATAAAATAATCGGAGTCCCGATATCCCACCATTGTTGCAATTTCGTATACTCTTTGATCTGTTCTGCGCAACAGCCGGGCGGCTTCCTCAATACGCAATTGATTCAAATAATCACTGAAGCTGATTGAGTAATGCTTTTTGAAAATCTGTCCCAGATATGCACTGTTCATGTAAAACTGCTCTCCCAGTAATTTTAGGCTGATATTCTCTCTGTAATGCTCGTGAATGAAGGCCTCGATTTTGGCTAATACGCCCATTGCATTCGACTTTTGCTGCTCCTTCAGTTTCTCAGCGCACATGAGCGAGAACTCGCATAAATGATCAATGTTTTCCTCCATAGATAACATCGCGAAGTTCACCTTCAGAAATGTCGATTCCATCAACCCGGAATCTGGAGTGGCCGTATCGCTATTCACGAGATCCAACAAAGTGTATGCCAAATAATGCAAGTGGATTCGAACCATACCAGGCTCGATTCTCTCATCCAGAAAAAATTGAAAAATCGCCTTTGCATGGCTGTAAAGCTCATCCGTCTGCTGTTCCTCAATAGACTTAATTAGCCCATCGAACAATTGTTTTTCGGACTGTCCCGGCCGATTAATAAATAGGTTCGTATCCATAAACTCAAAGTAATATATGGGCCCAGAAGTGGTGAAGAAACGTAAGCTTTTCATTATGCCGCAGGATTGATAAGACTCATGCAGCGCCTCCAAACTATGTACTTCCTTCCCAACATAACAAGCAATAGCCGCCTCTTGGCCTTGGCTCAGCTCGGCATGTAATCGGGTCAAATATGGTTCCAAGGCCACTCCCTCACGATTCACCATCAGGTCCGTAACAATGAGCAAAACCGCATTTTTATCACCTGTAAACGGCTTCAAAACTTGTCCCGGAAAGGGCTTGCCCATCCATGCCTCAACCTTGGCGCACCAATCCGCTCCCTGTTCTGGACCGCACTCCGCCTCAACCAAGATACAACGCAGTATGCCGGCATCTTGATAGTGGGGCTGCAGACTTGTAATAGCCTCCTCCTCGGCCACCCCAAGCAAGATCGACTGCATATGCTGGGCCATAATCATTCGATCCTTTTTTTGCTGATATCGCTTCTCTTCCAACCGCGCATGAAATGCGTCCCTGAACTCCTCAAGCACCTGAACCAGTTCGGTCTTCACAATAGGCTTGAGAATATAATCATCCACTTGATATTTGATTGCCTGCTTGGCGTATCCAAACTCATAGAATCCACTAAGAAGGATCAGCTTGATGTCACCGCTATATTGCTCGTACAAGGTTTTGGCAAGCTGCATTCCGTCCATTTCCGGCATCTTGATGTCGGAAATAACCAGATCAGGCTGTACAGCGCGTATGCACTCCAATGCCTGTATGCCATTGGAAGCCTGACCGCAAATCTGAAATCCGTAAGACTCCCAATCAATTAACAAGAGAAGTCCTTGGCGAATAAATGGCTCATCGTCCACAATCAGCACGTTGATCATATCCTCGCTCCTTATTCTTGAGATGCCTGCATAAGAGGAATTTGAATACCAATCGTTGTTCCCTTCCCCTTCTCACTGAATATGTGCACCTGAACGAAATCATCAAAATACATCCGCAACCGAATATATGCATTCATCATGCCAATGCTGCTAAGCTCGCTCATCCGATCCATACTCGGGTCTTGCATCATTTTGCGGAGCGAGGCGAGCTTGTCCTGCTCCATACCGACTCCGGTGTCTCGAATGGAAATGTACAGTTCATTACTTCGAATTTCGAATAATACCTCCACGACCCCATCATTTGAAGTCCCCTCGATGCCATGGATGCAAGCATTCTCCACAAAGGTGAGAATGGTTAGCTTGGGTATCATCATCGCAGCAATGGATTCGTCTGTCATCCTGATTGCGAATTGCAGCTTTTCGCCAAAGCGATACTGCTGGATACTCAGATAACTCTCCACGAAATTGATCTCTTCTGCGATTGTAATCAAATCGTCGCCCCAATTGATCGTCTGACGCAGCAGCAGTGCCAGTCTATGAATGACATCGGAGGTTTCAAGTTCATCCTTGATCAAGCTCCGCATACGGATCGTTTCCAGCGTGTTGAACATGAAATGGGGATTCACCTGACTCTGAAGGGCTTTCAGCTCCGCCTGCTTCTTAGAGAGTTCAAGGGCTTGCCGCTCCACCTGACCCTTAAACACAATCTCAATCAGATTCTTGATCTTGATGACCATCATGTTATAACTATGGGTCAGGCTGCCGATCTCGTCCTTGCCGACAGGTCCCGATATGACCTCAAATTTCTCATGCTTCACTTGATCCAGGTGCTTCGCTATCCGATCCACTCTGCTGACCAGTGATCTGGATATCAACCAGATCAGCAGTGTAGGCAACAACAGATTAAGAATGATCAGCAACGTCAAATTAAACTTGGAATTAACAATCTCCGATAGAACGTCCACTTTCTCCGTGCTGACAATAATCTGCCAATCCTCGGATACAACAGGAATCGATTGCATGGATTGAACAGGGTCAATTGGACTGTCCGCAATCAAATGAAATGGCTTGCGAGTCTGATTCATTTTTGAATCGTTCGAGAAAATGACCCTGCCATCCGAAACGACATACACCTTCCCATTTGCTCCCTCATTTTTAAGCGATTTGTTGATGAAGGCGTAGTCCAGATCAACTTTTAACACCTTTTCAACCTGCTGCTCCCCAAAGTAATCCAGCTTACGAATAATGCTGACTTTGCGTCCTCCCTGACTTTGCGACATCTCTGCCTGCTGTTTGTCAAAATACGAATAGATCATGATATGGTCACTCGTGTTCATCAGCGCTTGATACCATTCACTTTTCTTCACCTCGTCATCCAGCTTAATGAAGTTTCCTCCATTGACGAAGGTATCATTGCCAACATAGAACGTAATTTGGTTCACCTGCTGGTAACTGTAATAGTACCTGACCAGATTGTTGTTGCTAAGCATCTCATAATAGGCAGAGTAATAGTCTTCCTGATCGCGATACTTGGACTCCATGAAACGGTTCAGTGTTCCATCGGTATAGAGAAAATTGGACACATACAGGCTATTGTCTATACTATTCCGCAGGTTGAACTTGATCCTTTGCTGCATCTCATTGAACCGGCTGTGCTCCTTCTCCTCAATGTTACCTTTGATGCTTTGGTAAAACACGGTATTGGTGACCAGGACCGGAACCAGCACACAAAAAATGAACAATATGTACAACTTCGTTTTGAGACTCCAATCATCCAGAAACTGAATGCGCTTACAGTATCTCTTGCGGCTCATGTCTTATCGTTGTCTCCTCTTACATTGACATCCATATTATTATAACGAGTAGGAGAACAATTGCACATATTTTCGTTTGAAGCCAATCTGATCCTACATCGAAACGGCGAGCACGTTATAATTTCAAGAGCATTTCGTACTGGCCAACATGATATGCAAAACCTGATTTGACCAGGAGGAAATCTTCCATCGGTTTCAGATGAGATTCCACATTGAGGACACTGATTCTAGGCGATTCTGTGCGTTGGACCATCTCTGTCAGGATGCTGTTTGCAACACCTATGCCGTTGGCTTTCCATTCCAGCTTCGAAGTCCATTGATAACAAATCCGACCAGTCTCCCATCCTTTAAGGCTCCCATAGAGATTTCGGGTTGATACCCCCTTCGTTGGAACATTTGCTGAAACTTCCAAAAAGGGAAATCCATTTTAACCTGGTAGTCAGAAAACGCGTCCAAAAACGCTTGGTGGAGTGTTTCCATGCTGATCTTGTCCAACATTTTATAACTGTACATTAGGGTGCTCTCTCCTTTGAACAGATAAAACAATAATATATTAGGGCTCATAATCCCTATCTTTATATACATATTCTACCAGATAGTGTTAACACTATACAGTAAGATCCGCAATATATACGTTAATGAAATTGATTCAACTCATAAATAAAATAGACCGCTTCCTGGTTAAGGAATACGGTCTATCGAGTCATTATTCTATGGGGATACCGATTTTGTTAAACCAATTTTGGTGATCATTGTATCATACGGGTTCAATTCCATGCTCTGTTTTCCATGCTCCGTATCAATCGTCGTGGACTGAACCTGATCGCTGTTATTGATCACTACCAATATGTTGCTCTCGGGGTAGTAGGCACATTCGGTATACAAGTTATCCGGAATATACTTCGTGTCCTCCATCTCATTCCCGGCAAAACGAATCAGATTCTGCAGTAATCTCGTATTTTCCCAGTTAAATATGAATGAAGACAGATAGATTCCTTGGCCTTTCCCGAAGGCATGCGTAGTCAACGTGATGTTGCCATCTGTCTCGTGCAATACTTTAGCTGTCCCATCCGTTAGATAAATGTTACCTTTACCTTTTGACGTGATATTTGCAGCTTCCGGCACCAAACCATGCTCATCTTGAACCTCAACCGACCACTTTCCATGAACAACTCTTGCACCTGTATCTTCATCTACCCCAAGCACATGCGCCATTCTGAAAAAGCTGTCGTACCCTTCAGCCGCTGAAGGCTGGTTGATACCCATAAAGGTACCGCCTTCGTACACCCACTGGGTCAGGATGTCTACACATCGGTGGTCATTCCAGTGTGCTCCACCACTCCAGGCTGAACCTGCAGAGCCGGCATTGATGACAACATCCACATCGTTCAATACGCCCTGACGAATATCCTCAAAATCAATGAATTTGACCTCGATCGGCAACCCGGATAAGGCCTCATTCACATGAATCAGATCATGCATATGCGTTTCATGAAAATGACCGGACAAGGTCCACGATCTTAACTTGCCCCAGCTGTGCAGCACGGCTACCTTTGTCTTGATCTGATATGGTTTTCCCTCTTGATGCAGCTCTTTCATTCCCCTGAATTCATGGGCAATCTTCTCGATGTAATCCACAAAGTCCGGGTAAGGCTCAACCAGATGTAAGTATCCACCCAGTCCAATCCGGTCAATCGGTTCCCGAAGCAGTGCACGCCGGATATTAATCCAATATTTCTTCGCATCCAGGGTAGGATCTCCGCCCTCCTTGAAGGTAGGAAGCCCGCCTAAGCCAACTGGGAACAAATAGGGATGCAGGCGAATCTCATGGGTATCAACCTTAACGCCTGAGCACATTCTTGCTTCATAACCAGAGAACACACATTTGATCATGCCGTCGAATCCAAACTCTTGAAAGCGATCATTGTACGGCTCCATGCCTACCCAACTGTCATCATAAAAGACATACGCCAGCTTGTCATGCTTGTGCACAATATCAATTAATTTCTTACCGAATTCAATCACAAAATCATTGATAAATGCCATCCAATCCAGCTTTCGCTGATCCGCAGGCATATGAGTGACCTGATATTTACCGCCATTTACAAAGTCTTCGGCTAAGAGGGAATACCCATATTTCTCAGCAAACAGATCCAGCGCTCTCGAACTTACCGTGAAATCGTATGAACCCCAATCCGAGAACAGATGGCGATTTCGCTCGTCGCTGCCCCAGATCCAGGCGAAGTTATAAAATAGGGATGTAAAACGTACAACCGTTGTTTCCGGATGATTTTGGCACCACTTTTCCATCCAATCCAGCAAATAGGTTTGTGTGTCCGTATAGATCGGGTCTATCTGCATCAGATGCTCTTTGTCCCAGTTATTCGTCGTATGATTGTACATGGAGATCTCTTCCCAGATCCGATAGACCATGAAACTCACCGTGTATTTATGCCAGGGAGCAACGCCAGTAATGACCACATTGCCCGATTCCCTCTCATAATTCCACTGTCCTCTAGGAACTTCTTCTCCAGTCGTACGATCATACACTTGCCAGTATTTAAATGCTTCTTTGGAATCATTCACCCTGAATTGTTCTGCAAAAAAATCCTCCATCAGATAGATGGATACATAATCTTGCACAGCAACCTTTGGATTCGTAATGAGAAAACATTGCTGCAGCTTATCCAAATTACGGGACGCCCACTCATTATGATCCCGAATAATACAAATGGTTGAATAGATGCCATATCCGGCATTAATAATCTCATCAGATAATTTCGTACCGTCACTGTCACGGATCACATCGGCACCCCAGCGATCGGCAAGTTCCAGCGTCAATGCCTCATACCCGGATTCTCCCGGTAGTGTAAAGGAGCCTTTGGTTGGTTTGGACAATTGGGTTCCCTCCCTATCTCAACATATCGGACAGAAAAGCAAGTGCCAGGCCCTGACCCCAGCCCTGAATCCAGTCTTTTGGAATATTACGATAGCCATCCCGATCCTTCATCACTGCCGTACCGCCAGATACACCAAGCACGCGTCCATCTTCACTAATGTTGTTCAGGATGCCCTCCAGTGCCTTTTGCACGTATTTGGTATGCAGTGGATTGCCGTTATTGATCATGGCAGCTGCAATACCCGCGGAAGCCGACACCTCTTCATACGATTCCTCGTCATTCAAAACCGTACGCCACAAGCCATTCTCGGTCTGCACCAGCTTGAGAGCCGCCAATTGATCGCGAAGTGCACATTCTACATCCATACACTGCGGATACAAATACCAGTCGTTCAATTGCGGCTTCACTTGAGACATCGTATAGGCTCCCCAAGCGTTCGCTCTTCCCCAGTAAAATCCGGACATGTGGTCCTTGTTGATATGATTATAACCGTGATACCACAGACTGCTGCTCGGATCTTGGAGGTATTTGATATGCCAGTAATACTGATTCAGCGCATCCTGAATCATAGCCTCATCTTTTAATTTGCTACCTACACGGAGCAGGAAAAATGCCGCCATAAACAAGGTGTCCGCCCAAGCCTGTTCCGGAAAGTCATTGGAAACGGATACCGTATGTTGAAGCACATTGTCTCCAAAGCGAAGGGCATGATTCTGGAGATAATCGACCTTACTGAGGACAATATCCCAATATTTCTGATCCCCGGTCTCTTCATATAAAGTGATGAGCACATGGCCCATCGCACATGTATTGACCGTCCAACTTGGAAGACCCAGCTCGATGTATTCGTCTGCCCACTTCACCAGCCTGTCCAGAATCTCTTGGTTGCCTGTCGTCTGATAGGCTCTGGATACACCATAATAAGCCACACCACCGGGCCAATCCCATGTCAGATCCATATCCAGTGTTTTCTTGGTAACGTTCTCGATTACGTTTAGAATCTGTTCCCTGTCATATTTCACTTGAAGCATTGTTATTCCCCTCTCCCTGCACACACGCCCCCAAGTGCGCCCTGAGAGGTGTCCGTCCATTTTTGTAAACGCTTTACTTATTCCATTGTACGCAGTAAAATAGTCTCAATCTAAGCATATTCACAACAAAACTGCGCAATTTCAATCATTTATACATGGGAGTCCTTGAAAATGCCCAAACCGAAGAAACCGGTCATTGAATATCGTCACTATAGCCTGCCCATTGATTTCCCAGTCCTGTTACTTAGTGGAGACCGCTGGAGAATCTCCGATATCAAGAGTGAGCATCTTCATTTCCATAACCACATGGAGATTGGCATCTGTTATTCAGATGAGGGAATCATGGAGATTAAGGGGGAATCTGTGCCTTTTCGAGCAGGAGACATCACCTTCATTCCCCGTTATCTTCCGCACACCACATACAGTTCACCTAATAACGCCAGCCTGTGGGCTTATATCTTTTTTTCACCTGAAGAACTCTTCCGTCATTCACTCAAAACAGCACAAAGTCACATTGAACCGAATTTATGGGCGATCCAGGGAAGTAATTGCATTCTGAATAAGGAACAATATCCCAAACTTCACACACTCGCAACATCAGTGGTAGAAGAGATCAAGCAGCAGTCCCCCTATTATCGGGAGAGCGCATACGGCTTGTTGATGTCTCTATATATCGAACTTCTTCGACTTCATGCGAACAATGAGAGCTGGTCAGATCAGGAACGGGAACGTGACCTCCAAGGCGACTTGGTCATCTCACCCGTGCTTGAGTTTATCACCCAAAATTACATGATGCCCGTAACCATCGGTTACCTCGCGGATCTGTGTCATCTGAGTACAACGCATTTTCGCCGCAAGTTCCATGAGATCATGGGAACCACACCGCTCGATTTTCTGAACAGTACCCGGATTGAAGAGGCATGCAAGCGATTGAAAAGCACGGAGTCCTCCATTCTGTCCATCTCCGAGCAAGTTGGCTTCCGATCCATCTCCAGCTTTAACCGCTGCTTTGCCAAACTGATGGGAGAATCACCCAAAACCTGGCGCAAAGCGGCTCATACGGAAGCACAGTCTGCAAAAGCGTCGATATTGGAATTCACGGGTTGGGTATGAACTCACGCACGCAACAATAAACAGAAAAAAATGTCGAAATTTGATTGCACCCCCTAGCGTTATTCGCTACAATGCCGATAGAATACAAGAGATTTGGTTCGAAGCTACCAAAAGGATCAAACAACCTCTAAAGGAGCAGCATTTTGTGTTATTAAAAATTTCAGGCATTGTCCTGACTGTTGTACTCGCTATTACTGTTCTGCTCCTGTCAACGATCAGAGAACCCCAGTCTGCGGCGCTTCATGCCCGTCAAGGTGTTATGGACCTATCGGACTGGAACCCGGAACAGGACGAGCGGATCAAGCTGGACGGGGAGTGGGAATTTTACTGGAACCAGCTGCTTCCTGTGGAATCTGCAACTCCGAATCAGGTTGGTCCAACAAAAGCACCCGATACATATGCAAAAGTTCCCGGTTCCTGGAATCGACTTAAAATAGACGGCGAACGACTGCCAACCCACGGCTTTGCCACGTATCGACTGGTGCTCCGAAATGTACCTGCCCTGGGAACGCTGGCGATCAAAAAAATGAACATTCGTTTTGCCAGCGAAATCTATATCAATGGCAACAAGCTGCTGGAAGACGGACATGCCATGGAGAAATCAGCGGGATACCGACCGGGTAACTCCCCCCAGATTGGCTTTTTCCCTTATCATGGCGGTGACATTGAAATTTTGATCCGGGTGGCTAATTACGATTACACGGACTCTGGCATTCCGGGGCCACTCTTTTTCGGCGAACAAGCAGCCATGCTGAATAAACATCAAATTAGCACAGCTGTCGAATTCGGCACGCTTGCTGTACTGGCTACCATTGCAATCATATTCCTCATCAGTTACCTGGGGTCCGCACTCTACCGAAACAGGGACGATTCCCTGCTGCTGATTGGTCTAGTCTGTCTGCTGTATGCACTCTATAACGGCATGATCAGCGAACGTGTGTTATCCATGTTGAATACGGAAATCTCCTTTAGCACACTCTATAAATTAAAAGATTTCTGCTCCATGGCATGTCTGGGTCTGTTGACCTTTTACTTCTACCGATTCAAAACAGGCATCCTGTCCGGTCTGCTTACGACGGTGATTCTGATCATCTTCGGAGCTTACTTATGTATGGTCGCACTCCTGCCAATCTCAGTCTATGGGCTTGTTGCGCCTTACGTCGTCGTGATGTACACCTTGATGCTGCTCTGGTTGCTGTATCAATGCGCATCACAGTTTCTGACGAGTGAGAAGGGTGAACGACTGTCTGCTTTTCTGTGGTACGCGGCTCTCTTAAGCATCACACTGTACTGTCTGGACATTAACCTCTTCTCCATCTCACTTAAGGAAAATATGAACATCGGGCAGGTCTCGATTGTCCTGTTCAGCATCCTGATGCTGTTTCTGGCGGTCCTTCGATTCTTCGAGTCATATCGTACGGTACGCGCTCTCAAGGACCAGTTACTCTTGCTGGATAAAGTAAAGGACGACTTCCTGTCCAACACTTCGCATGAGCTCAAAACACCGCTGAATGCGATTGTCAACATCAGTGAGAGCCTGCTCAAAGGTGCCGAAGGCCCGCTTACCGACGATCAGGCCCATAACTTGGCGATTGTGACGGGAAGCGGCAGACGATTAACCTACCTTGTCGATGAATTGCTGGATTATTCGAAAATGAAACATGGCGACATCCCGCTCCACCGGTCTTCGACCGATCTCTACTCGTTTGTCGAATCGGTCTTGCGGATGCACTCCTTCCTGCTTGGCGCGAAAAAGGTGGAACTCATTAACCACATCCCGGCGCATTTCCCGCCGATCTATGCAGATGGCAACCGACTGATTCAGATTTTACATAATCTGATTGGTAATGCCGTCAAGTTCACGGAACGTGGCACGGTTAGCATCCGTGCTGCGGTTGTTCAAGGCAAAGCGGAAATTCGCATTGTCGATACGGGTCGCGGCATCGGTAAGGATAAGCTGGAGCATATCTTCCTGCCGTTCGAACAGGAAGCAGATACCGGTCCAGCCGTTGCTGGGGGTACGGGTCTTGGACTAAGCATTACGCGCAAGCTGGTCGAACTGCATGGCGGAACCATTCATGCGGAATCGGAACCCGGCATGGGGGCCACGTTCATCCTGACCTTTCCTCTCGCAGATGGCAAAGGAGAGAAACGATCCAACGTCATGCCACTTACGATAGCTCCTACAAGTCATGGTAATCAGCTACTAAGGTTCGAAGAACCAACGATTGTGGAAGGGCATCTCAACGAATGGATCATCGTTGTGGACGACGACTCGGCTAATTTGCAGACCATCGTGAATCTCTTGAAGTTGGAGGGGTACAGTTATGCGGTAACCTCACGTTCCCCTTCTGTAATGGAACTGCTCGACCAGCTTCCTGCCGTACATCTGGTCATTGCCGACATCATGATGCCGGACATGTCGGGTTACGAATTGCTGGAACGGATCAGGGAGCGCTACTCCCCTTCCGAGCTGCCCGTGCTCATGCTGACGGCGAGTAATAAAGCCAACCAGTTGAAACTGGCCTTGGAGAAAGGGGCCAACGATTTTGTATCCAAACCGTTCGAATCGGAGGAACTGCTGGCCCGGATCGGCGGTTTGACCCGGATGAAAACGTCTGTTCAGGCCGCGCGAGATGCCGAGATCTCCTTTTTGCGGTCACAGATGAACCCGCACTTTCTATATAACGCCCTGAATGCCATCGCCGAATTGTGCGTAGATGCACCGAATCGGGCAGAACAATTGATTTTGCAATTATCGAGTTACTTAAGGCGCAGTGTGCACTTTAAACATCTCGACTCCAAAACCAGCCTGATGAACGAACTGGAGATGATTGAAGCCTACGTTGCCATTGAACAAGCTCGCTTTGGCTCACGGCTGGAGGTCATTATTGATGTCGATGCGGACGTGAACCGGAACATGGATATTCCACCCCTCACGTTACAGCCGCTGATAGAAAACGCGATTCGTCACGGCCTGATGTCCAGCATTGCCGGGGGTCGCGTCATATTGTCCATTCGTAATCTGAATGATACGGAAACACGTTTCACCATCGAGGACAACGGAATTGGCATCACTAAGCAACGAATGGACGAAATTCGGCAATCCACGGACGGCAGCAATGGCGTGGGCCTATGGAATATCTCCAGTCGGTTGAACCTGCTGTATGGCAGACACCTTCAGATGGAAAGTCTGGACGGCGAGGGAACACGGATTACATTTGATCTTCCAAATCAACGTATAAGCACAGATGGGAACGGGGGGTATGAACATGATAAAAGTCATCATCGTGGATGATGAGGACCTGTCGCTGAAGCGACTGAATCGTATTTTGACAGAAAGCGGAGAAGTTGAGGTGTGTCGTGCATTCCATGACCCGGAGGAAGCTTGCGAATATGCGGCGGAGAATAGCTTTGATGCGGCATTTCTGGACATTACAATGCCTCGTATCTCGGGTATGCACCTCATTGGTGAACTGCGTAAACATCACCCTTCGCTCCCCATCGTGCTGGTGACCGGATATGAGGAGTATGCCGTGCAGGCTTTCGACAAAGAGGTGATCGATTACGTCATCAAACCGGTCACCGCAGAGCGATTAACCCGCAGTATCAATCGGTTGCAGGAAAAGCTTCACAAGTCCGTGACAACTCCCGAACCAGCGGTGCCTGAACTCAAACTGAACGTTCGTCTCTTCGGTGAATTCACCGTGTTCGGCGGAGCCGGAGCAGATAATCCCATCAAGCTTAGAACGCCCAAAACGGAAGAGTTACTCGCATTTTTGCTCTATACCAAATCGACCACCCGCGATGCGCTGGCCGATACGTTGTGGAAGGACCTCAGTCCGCAGAAAGCCTGGACCAACATCAATTCCACACTTTACTACGTGCGACGAGCCATCGGTGATAACAGTGACGTGCCAATCATTCTTAAGGACAGGAATGGCATCCGTATCGACCGGGAAGCGATCAACTGTGATCTGTACGAGTTCGAGGTCTTGTTCCGGCAGATGCGTCAGGCCTCGGCACATCGACCCGAGCTCTTCGAGCGGATGGACACGTTGTATACGGGTGAACTCCTGAAAGGAAGGCACTATGAGTGGGCTTTCGCTTGGTCCAGACAGCTGGAACTGGATTTCATTATGACGATGGAAACTGCTGCCCACTATCACGCGAAGGCAGGCGAGCCGTTACGGGCGCTGTATTATTTTGAACGGATCCTCCAGATTGATTCAATTCGGGAAGATATTCATCGTGAGATCATCCTGTTGTATCTGTCCCTTGGACGAAGAACAGAAGCGCAGCGACAGTATCTGGTTCTGGAGGAATTGCTCAAAGAGGAGCTTGGCTCCAGTCCGGCGGCGGATATCAAACAACTCCTGCGACATTCTTGAAACAGCAAAAAAGCCCATGCCTTGGCGATGCTGAACTGCTCCCAGCATAGTCTTCTATGGTCTACTATGACAGGGCGTAATTCAGCGTCGCTTTAGGCTTGGGCTTTTTTTCAATAGATGGACGTGCATTGGTTCTGGTCCGATGATTTTACATCATCATGATCTACAATTCATTACTCATTGATAAGTTTTTCTGTATTAAGCGTAAACCCTTCAATCACAACATCTTCGTCCACTTCGATCATGATGCAACGTCTGCCTTGATAATTCACCTGTTTCACATATCTCAAGTCTTGCGGGCTAACCGAAATCGTAGCAACCTTGGTTTCAATCTTAATCGACTTGGACGTAAACTTCGGCATAACACTGGTTGCTTTCATCTCATAATTCTTGTTGTCAACGATGGTTTCGAAGGCACGTTCCACTTTCTCCGTTGTCACATCCTCTACACCGCTTGCGGTCAGTACACGTTCCAGATCTTTATAATCCAGCTTCGGAGGTTCTTCCTCATGGGACTCTTCGTTAATTTCGATCACGCGGTTGATCTCCTCATATACATGCGCAATGGTAGCTGAATCGAGCTGTTCACCGGCCACTTCCTTCACGATATCTTCGAAGATCGCACGTTCTTCCAGTGCGGTTACGGATCTTTCTCCATTCAGAACATTTTCAACAAAATGCGGGTCCGGGAAATTGGATTTCCCTGTGCAATATAACACCCGATTCACATCGGAGTAGTTGTCGGTCACGCTAGGGTACAAGAATCCTTGCTCTGGCGTGCTTAATTTGATAATCGGATCTACAATAATATTGTATTTAAATTCTCTCTCCACGTAATCAAACAATAGCGTTTTCCGCTGTTTCTCCGTGGAATTCACGCTGCACAGAATGAACGGATGGGCAAACACCTCATTCTTCTCACTCTCTTCTGTGGCTTCGTTTCTAGCCTTGGTTGGCAGATAATACTGTCCACGCACAAACGTAGCTACCATATCCCGCTCATACTTCGCATCTACCAACATTCGATCTACAAGCAGCAGCATCAGATCCTGCCATTCGTCCGGATCACCCGTGACCAGAGCCTGGTGAAGCAGTACCTGAGCCGGGTCCTCCGCCGCTTCCTGGAACTTCAACTCAAACAGCTTCTGATCCAGATCACCTGTCAGCAGCTTTTTGAAATTGCCCATATACAGCTCCTGCTTCTCTCTGTCCACCAGTTCGAACGGGTGACGCTCCCAGTGATAGACCTCGTTGGTTTCCTTCGTAATATACACGTTGAGAATATCGTAAATATTCAGTAGATCGTGATCGAGTTTAAACTGCTTGCGTATATGCGCGACTTCTTTTTTATTCATATTGGATTCGGCAACTCCTTAGATATGTTTCTGGCTTTATTAGTATAAAGGATCGACAGAGAATTTGTTGACTAACTTGTTGCTTGACGGTTACTAGATTTCAGTTACACACGTACGTAATATTCTCAACAACACAAAAAGGGAGACACTCTTTACATGCATACGAGCACCTCCTGTATGTGTTACATCCCTGATGTTCAAGTCTATCACATTACAGCGTTTACGATTAACATCTTACATATTTGCGTTTAAACCCCGTCCGCCCTTTATCCACTGCCTTTTGGATATTCTCTGAGGCATTCAGCAGCTTGCTCTTGGGCATGTCCTTGTTCACTTCGACAGGTCCCACAGCCCTGGCTGTCTCCACCGCCTGATCGTGCAACGGTTGATAGGATGTTGCAACGGTATACAGGAAGTTGTTCATCGAATATTTTGTTCGTTCCGGAGATTCGTGAATCGTATTTTTCACTTGTTCCAGCATCTCCATCAGTTTATTCTCGGAAAATTCAGCATCCTTTCGACTGCCGAGCAACCAACAGTAACAGCTCCATCCTGCTGACATTTTCAGCTCATCTCCGCTCGCAATCCACTTATCCGAAACTTCTTGAGCAATTTCCGTCTCAGCCAACGTGACGGCAACGATGAAGTCAGCGATCATGTAAAAATATGCAGCATCGATCCAACGGTCAAAATCAGCTTCTGTCATGGCTTGAGGATCAGCAATCACGCCTGCAAAGTACATCGCATCATAATTCCCCGTCGCGTATAGTTGCTCTGCCAGTGGCTGATCCTTTTTGATCTGCTTTGCCATGGGTTTCATCGCTCCGGTTGCCACGCCAAATAACGGTTCATGCGCACCGTTGGAGATATAGATTTTTTTCGTTCGTTCTTTACCCAGCACTTCCAGCTCTTGCATCACTTCATCCAGATTCACTGCGCGACACTCCCCATCCTATCAATTATATATCTGATCTTCCTGTATGAACCGAATCGTATTCAGATTTCCCTGTTAGATTCCCTGTTGCTCTGACATCTTTTTCGAGTATTATCACTGATCATATCATTCATACCATGGTTTCGCACAGATCCCTGAAAAGATAGATATAACTTCTGCGCAGACAGACATTTGTCCTTTCTTGCGTTTCTTCCGTGATCTTTTGAATACCTGCCCAGAGTCTTATTGGAAGTGATCATTCCCCCCAGCATAGCAGAGCAACATATGTCCATGTCCAAGCAACGTTACGCTATGGCAGGAAACATCGCTCATCGTTTATGTTCAATTTAGTATTGTTAACGAAACCAAGATGAGAAAGGATGCGAGATGATGAGCAACAATCAAGTGTTAGGCTTTGCCCCTGCTCTGGGCTGGAATTCGTGGAATACCTTTACGTGGGATATTAACGAACAATTAATTCGGGATGTCGCTGATGTGTTTGTATCGGAAGGTTACCTGGCAGCTGGCTACGAGTATATCGTCATTGATGATTGCTGGAGCCTGAAGGAACGGGATGCGGGAGGCAATCTGGTCGCTGACCCGGAGAAATTCCCGAGTGGAATGAAAGCGCTATCTGATTATATCCATAACAAAGGACTAAAGTTTGGCATGTACTCATGTGTGGGCACACATACTTGTGCCGGGTATCCGGGCAGCTTTGAGCATGAATTCCAGGATGCCGCCCTTTTTGCCGAATGGGGCGTTGATTATTTGAAGTATGATTACTGCTTCAAGCCGCGGCATATCTCAGGCGAGCTGCTGTACAAACGAATGAGCCTGGCGCTCAAAAACTGCGGACGTGATATCCTGTTCTCCGCCTGCAACTGGGGAGCCGATGACGTATACGATTGGATTCGGGAATCGGGTGCTCATATGTACCGCTCCACCGGAGATATCCGCGACAATTGGGATTCAGTGAAGGAACTGGCCCTGTCCCAACTCGGAAAACAAAGCTACACCGGCTCTTTCTGCCATAACGACATGGATATGCTAATCGTTGGTATGTACGGTGGAAGCAACAATGATTATATTGGCAGCATCGGCGGATGCAACGACATCGAATATAAAACCCACTTCTCCCTCTGGTCCATGATGGGTTCCCCATTAATGATCGGATGCGACGTGCGCAAGGCTAACCAGATTACCAAAGATATTCTCCTGAATCCTGACCTGCTTGCCATCAATCAGGATGTAGAAGCGCGCGGAGCATACCGTATTAAACCAGAGCCGCAATGGTTTCACACAGACGATGTATTTATGCTGGTGAAGGTACTCACAGATGGCGATCTGGCTATTGGTTTCTTCAACCTGAGCGACAGCCAGCGGGAATTGTCATTGCAATTCTGGGATATGGGTCTGCCGTACGCTTCCGGTTACGCCCTGTCTCTGTATGACTGCTGGGAACATCAAGAGCTTGGCGTGTTCCGTGAACGCTTCGCTCCGGTTGTCGCAGCACATGATTGCCTCGTCGTCCGGGCCAAACTGGTGAAATAGATGGCTCAACATCGCCTGTGCACTTCCTGTCAGGTTCCGCTCTCTTCAGATGATGTGGGCATATACCTCAAATTGATCTCGCGCTCTGCCCAGCAATTTCTATGTATTGATTGTCTTGGAGTGAAGTTGAACAGCGGACGTGAGCCTATTGAGAAGCTGATACGTTATTTTCGAGAGTCCGGGAACTGTGCCCTGTTCCGCTAATGTTATGCCTTGGTTCGGTGCAGCATCATGTACGCTGTTGGCGTATGTGAGGTTGCCTTCTTGAATACTTTGGAAAAGTATAACGGGTCATTATAGCCGACAGAGTATGCTACCGATTGAATCGGAAGACCTGACGTCTTCAGCAATTCACAGGCACGCTCGATTCGGCAGGATGTAATATACTCCAAAACAGACTTGCCGGTTGCTCCTTTAAACAGACGAAACAAATAGCTGCGCTCCAGATTAACTGCCTTTACGATCTCCGTAACAGTCAATGTCGGCTTCCAGTAGTTCTGCTCGATGTACTTTCTCGCCAGCCAGACATAGTCCTTGGCGTCCACCTGCGGTTCCTTCGGATAATATTCCATATAGTAGGATAACAGCAGACGCAAACGCGCATCCGCTCGCAGCAATTCATAGGATGATGCACCTGCGTTCCAGGCAAGGTGGTACAAAGGCTGCAATGTCTCCGGCGAGATCGGCACCACCGGTTGTACCTCTGAAAGCTGCGTCAGACCCAGCAATCTCCCGGCATCTTCACCGCTAAACTCCACCCAGACATACTCCCATGGATCTTGCGGATCTGGATAATAGTAAATCTCTTTTTGCGGAAATATAACAAAGCTTTCCCCCGTGACTAGCCGAAAAAAGCGGCCACCCGTCTCCAGCGTCCCTTGGCCGCGGATAATATAGTGCAGCGCATAAACGTCACGCACGCCTGGCCCCCATTGGTGAGTGTTGGCTGGCTTGTGACCACCGCTGATAAAATACAAATTACTGGCTCTACTGCTCTCATGCCAAATCGGATTCACCCTTGATTACCCCATTTCTACAGCTACTCGGTTCTCGCGTTTGGTTTATCTTAATATCATTGATCAGATGTTCGGTAACGCTTACAAGCTAAATCCAGAGAGGAGATTGTTGTTATGCTTAGAATGGTTAAGGTAGAACACGGACAAGTGCAAGGACTGCCCGCGGCGGACCCGCGGATTACCAGCTTCAAGGGAATTCCTTTTGCCGCACCTCCTGTAGGTGAGAATCGCTGGCGTGCCCCGCAGCCGCAGTCGAACTGGGAAGGTATACTGCAAGCTTTCCATTTTGCCCCTATCTCCATGCAAGCCCCAACAGTCATCGATGAACACAATATCTATACCCGCGAATGGGCCGTTGATCCCGACCTGCCCATGGACGAGGATTGTCTATATCTGAATGTCTGGACACCCGCCAAGCGCTCGGACGAGAAGCTGCCTGTCTTTGTCTGGTATTTTGGCGGGGGCCTGCAAGTTGGCCATACAGCCGAAATGGAATTTGATGGCGAACGAATCGCTCGCAGAGGTATTGTCGTTGTAACGATTAATTATCGACTGAATGCCTTTGGTTTCCTGTGTCATCCCGAGATTAGCGCCGAATCTCCCCATGCACCCGCCAACTTCGGTCATCTCGATCAACAAGCAGGCACGCAGTGGGTCAAACGTAACATTGCCGCCTTTGGTGGTGATCCGGACCAGATCACCATCGGTGGACAGTCGGCAGGCGGAGGAAGTGTACTCAGCCAGATGACCTCTCCGCAAAATAAGGGCTTGTTCCAGCGAGCCATCATTATGAGCGGCATGGCTACGGAGTTGTACCCGAAGGTCCGCGTACCTTCTGTCCGCTCCACACTGCGGGATGCAGAGCAGGCCGGGGTTGCATTTTTTGACTTCCTAGGGGTGTCTTCCCTGGCTGAGGCGAGACAACTTGATGCCGAGTATCTCCGTGACAAAGCACTGGAATACAAAAGCTTCTGGGGAACCGTCATCGACGAACAATTCTGCGCAGGTGATCCGTTTACCCGCTTTGTTCAGCAGGAGCGCGAGGCAATCCCCGTAATGCTTGGGCATACGTCTTCCGAATTTTGGACCCGTCCCGCCGCAGCCAATCTGGAAGAACTGAAGCAGATGGCTGTGGAGCTGTTTGGCGAGGATGCTCCTGCCTTTTTGCAGCGATGTGAGGCTGATACCGGTCAAATCGAGCATGCTCTGCAACAAGCATCGGTCCGTATGATCCAACATGCCATTCTGCTCGCCATCCGTGCGAACAGCGGTCATGCGTCTGAAACGCCTCTCTACTATTATAACTTCGACGCCGAGATTCCGGGTTGGGACCAACCGGGCACCTTCCACTCCGTCGATCTGTGGTTCTTCTTCGAGACACTGGCCAAGTGCTGGCGGCCTTTCACGGGCAAACATTATGATCTGGCCCGCCAGATGTGCAATTATTTATCCAATTTTATTGCTACAGGTGATCCAAACGGTTCGGACTCCACCGGAAAGCTGATGCCACATTGGATTCCTTGCACTACGGAACAGCCGTATCTCATGGAATTTGGCGATCAGGCTCAATTACAGCAAGCTGAGCCCGGACCAATGCTTGCATTTCTGATTGAACAATATTTCAAGAAACAGAGTGCACCTGTTGTTTAAAACATGAAGTTTGCCCTCTCTCGATATATACAAGAGCCATGCTGTTGCATGGCTCTATCTGTCTAGTGTGGATGGTAGAGCAATGTTCTTGGCCTATGCCTATTTAGCGCATCATTTCAAGAGATCCGTTATATATGAGTCTGTGTTGATTTATTGAAGATGACGGGTAGCGTAATCTGTAGTGAAAAGATGTCTTCTTCCTGGGACACCGTCAACGTCCCGTTATGCTGCTGGATCATTTTCTGACAACTAACGAGCCCGATTTCGTTGCTATCTTTCTTTTTGCCAACATGTTTAATCTTATTCTTCACCTCAAGAATGACCCATTGTTGCTTCAAAGAAATTTGGATATGCACGGGATACATTGGATCTGCGTATTTTCGAATATTTGAAAATATATTATCCATTACGCGACGCATGGCGACCAGATTAATTTCCAGCAAAAACTCCTCATGATCTGCATCGGTCTGAACCTGCACATCGATATCGTCCATAACCACGAATTGCTCATCGATGAGTTGATCAATAAGCGCTCTGCCCTCATACAACTCAAAATCTACTTCCTCTTCTTCAGCGGCAGAGGATACCGTGAAATATTCGAATAGTTTGTCCGACAGCACTTTGATCTGATAGGCTTTCTCCCGGCTATTATGAATATACTTTAACAGATCCTCATGTGTCTTATATTTGTTGAGCTCTATGATATCCATATATCCTAATAGAATCGTGAGTGGCGTTCGCAAATCGTGGGAGATCGCCGTAATCAATTCACGGTTAGCCATCCTGACCCTCTCCTCACTGCCCAGCCGCTCCACAAATGATTTCCTCATCTCATCAATACTCTGGGCCAGGGATGACAGTTCATCTTTTCCGGATATCGTAATCGCATAATCCAAATTTCCACCTTCGAGTATTTTGATCTCTTGTTCAAGCACGCCAATATAAGATGTTTTCTTATTAATCATCAGTAGAAAGGAGACAAGGAACACAATGGCTGCTATGAAAACACCAATAATCAGAATGAGGTTGTAGTATTGGTACTCATAAAAGCTAACCAAGTAGATCTGGGCATCCTGATCCGCAAAATGGATGGTGGTGATAGGTATTTTCGATGGCACAAATTGAGTTAACAGCTCTTCATTAATGGCAGGATCAATCTCCGTGTTGGAGGAAAATATCAATTGGTCTTTTGCAAAAATATACAGATTTAAGTAGCGCTCATGACTTATCCAATCAGACAATTGCTCATGATCACGGGTTGATACGTTCTCGTTACTCACAAATGCTTTGAATCGATCAAGCGCATCCTGCTGCCTGTTCTCTACAAAAGTGGATTTGCTTAAATAACTATCCAATACAGTCTCGCCAACAACTTGTAAAATGACGAATGCACTTATGGAAATGAGCAAAGAAATGGCAACCGCCAGAACCAGTTTAATCTTGAGCTTTTTCCCCATTAATAATCTATTCAATTTTGTACCCCTTCCCCCAAACGGTCTTCACATATTTAGGGTTCTGCGGGTCATCCTCCAGTTTGCCTCTCAAATTACGAATATGAACCATGACCGTGTTATTACACGTATAAAAGTAAGGTTGCCCCCAAACACTCTCATATATATTTTCCGCTGAGAACACCTTTCGTCGTTTCTTAGCCAACAGCAGCAAAATCTGGTATTCAATTTCAGTTAGAGCAATTTCCTTCTCCCCAACAAACACGGCTTTGGAATCCTGATGGACAATAAGATCTTTAACAACAATTTGGTCCGTTTCTTCGGTCTTCTCTTTACCCCGATATACATAATACCTCCGCAGCAAAGCCTTCACCCTCGAAACGAGTTCTGTATAGGAAAAGGGTTTGGATAAAAAGTCGTCACTGCCTGAGGAGAAGGCTAATTGTTTGTCAGAATCCTGCGTTTTCGCCGTGAGAAACAGGATCGGTGCACTTGTTTTTTCACGAATCTCCAGACATGCCTTCAGACCCGATTTATTGGGCATCATCATATCCAAGATAATGAGATCCGTCTCTTCGTTTACTTTATCAATCGCATCTTGACCATCTATCGCTTCAATCACTTCATAATTTTCGCTCTCTAACAAAATCCTTACAATTTCACGAATTTCGCTGTTATCATCAGCAATTAGAATTTTCTTGCTCATCTGATCCCTCCGTCTAATTTCAGTATAATATGCGCTATTAGTGACTACCAGCAAATACAATCGACTTAAGAATTCTTCAGAAGTTATGTAGGTAACTCTTAATAATTACGTCTTACACTGTATATATGTAGAGGTCATTAGACAAAGGGGTCGTCAGCTATGCCACAACCTTCGAAAAAAGTAATGATTAACCTATTGTTGGGTATGTTCATCATGTTATCCATTGGTCTATTGATCTATTATTCTCCTGCCATTATTAAAATCATGTCTTCCATGGACAACTTTAGAGCGTATATTCATTCAACAGGCCACTGGGGTCCGGTCATGTTTATTTTATTCCAGATTCTTCAGATCGTGGTTGCCCCTATTCCAGGAGAAGTGGTACAAGTCGCAGGCGGATATATATACGGTACAGCCATTGGTTCATTGTATACAACAGTAGGTTTGATATTAGGCTCAGCGATGGCCTTTTATTTCACTCGATTTATCGGTCGCACTTATATTTCACGACTACTGCAAAGGAAAAATGATAAGTGGATGTCGTTTATTCATGATGAAAGGAAGTTCTCCGCTTTTTTATTTATCTTTTTTGTGATTCCCGGCTTGCCCAAAGACATGCTTGTATTTGTTGCCGCTCTTACAACGATTAGTTCGTTTAGATTCTTCACGATCCTGATTGTCGGTCGTCTGCCGTGGATCATCGCATCTGCCGCTGTGGGGTCCAAAATTCATATGCAACAATACACGATTGCCATTATTATTTGTATTATCGCTGTGATCGGATTCGTGCTCGGTTATATCTATAGAGAAAAATTGATGGGATTGTTCTCCCGTTCAGACAGAGCCAAAGCCAAAACCAAGCCCATAGCCAAAAGCAAAGTTATACCAAGCTATAGTAAAGAATAGTGCGTTTGGTAGAATAAAAAGAAATACTACACAAACAAAACCAATCTATTGATATAAAAACTGGAGGTATATCTCATGCAAAACCTTGAAACCAATCGATTAATCCTGCGAAATTTTACCGCAACGGACGCAGTCGGACTGTTGGAATACACGGCAAATCCCAGAGTGAATTGTTTTATGGATCAACGAATTTCAACATTGGAAGACGCGGCGGCAGAGGTCACCAAAAGAAGCAGTGACGATGCCCACATCGCGGTCTGCCTGAAAGACAGTAACGAACTGATCGGCGAGCTGTTTGGTATGAGGGAAGGTCGGGATACGGATACGGATACGGATAAGGATTCGAATTCAGATACGTATAGTATTGGTTGGAATTTTAATGGCAGGTTTGAAGGGAAAGGGTACGCCAGTGAGAGCGCCAGTGCTTTCATCGAGCATCTCTTTATGGAACAGGGAATAAGAAGACTGTATGCCTATGTCGAGGATGATAACTTCCGTTCCCAGAAACTGTGTGAGAAGCTGGGCATGCGCCGGGAAGGTCTTTTTTTGGAGTTCATTTCATTTGTCAAAAATGAGGACGGTACTCCGAAATACGAGAATACGTATCAATATGCTTTGTTGAAAAAGGAATGGCTGGCACAGCGTGAATTACAGAAATAAAGAATAACAAGCCTCATCATTCGTTTAAAAAAGTTATAGAAATGATAACGTACCCAGATGTACGTTCACAATAAATACGGCGGCTTCTCCCTGAATAGATTCCAGAGGAAAAGTCGCCGTATTATTATCATATCAAACACTATTGAACGGGTAATCGTTTAGATGCCACAATACATTCAGCTTGAACTTAGACAGTGCTGCCCCAATATTGCTTCGCAATCTTCTGTCCCTGATCAATCTTCGCCCATTGCTGAGCTTCGCTTAATTCGTTACCGCCATCGCAGGATGCAAACCCGCATTGATGAGACAGCAGCAGACGATCCTTATCGATAATTTTGGATGCTTCGTCCAGCAAACGGACAACACGTGCTTCATCATCGAGGGTACTTGTTTTGGAGGAAAGCAAACCTAATACCACTTCAGTTTCAGGTCTGTCCTTGAATACTTCCAACGCTTCAAGCGAACCCGCACGATCATCATCCCACTCCAGGAAGAAACGGTCATACTTCAATTGCTTCAGGAACAGATTGGCGATTTTCACATATGATCCACCGCCCATGTTGCGGGAATCATAGTTTCCGCGGCAGTTATGTGTCCACATTTTCAAGCCAAGGCTATGACCAAAGTCAATCACAGTGTTGTTAATGTCAATAAATTCGGTAGCCAGACCCTGTACTTCATCTTGATTGATATGCTCCCCTGTAAACGGAGAGTTCGGGTTGTCGTCTGCAAACAGTTCCCATAAGCAATCATCGAATTGCAGAATTTTACCGTCCACTGCAGCGAATTCCTCCACGAATTCCTTATATGCGATCACAAGACCCTCTTTGAGCTCCTGTTTGTTCTGATAAACGGAATCCGCACCGCCAATGTTATCCGACCAGGAAAGCTCACCGAAAATATGTGATGGCGATGGCACGCAAAGTTTCGTTTGTTGCTCGCCAGCCGTGTCTTGCAGTTGTTGGAACAACTGAATGAAATGATGATTTTTTCCGCTCAATTTGTCAGTGATGCGCAGTCCAATATCTTTGCGTGTTTCATATTTCGAAGTTCCGTCCACATCTCTGAAAAAATAGCCATGATCCGCGATGTAACGCTTCACGCCGCCAAATCCCCATACAAAGTCCAAATGCCACATCGATTTGGAAAATTCGCCATCGGTAACCACGGACAAGTTATGTTCGATTTCCTTTGCGACAACTTGTTTGATTGCCTCCGTCTCGCACTTCTCATATCCTTCATAATTTTCATAGAACGGATATTGGATATCATCGTTATGCTCAATTTGCGTTTTATATTTCAACAGCTCATCCGGCCGCAATAAACTTCCTACGATCTGGAACTTGTCAGTCATGTAAATTACCCCCTCGTTGTATACAATGATCATATCACGTCGAGAGCAGTTAGAAGGGATACTTAAAAACCATAACTGGTTATAGTTAAAAGCTATATCAAAAGTTGTTCAATGTTACAACGTACTACGCCGTATTTCATAGAAATACTGAACGGCTGAATGCTTTAATTTGACCTGTTCCGACATGTTCAGAATTCGCTTTTTGCCAACGCGTCTGTCCATTAAAGCCAGAATATTGAACAGGATATCCTTGCTCTCCAGATTATCCTCTATAGAAGTTGATAAATATGTGGTAGCGGCAACGGTAAAATTCGATTTACTGAGTGCGGTCTGAGCCACCAAAAGCTCTTTGGCATGTACAGAGATTTTTCTGCTTCTTGCCATAACCTGAAGACGATCCTCGGGAATATTACCTTTGGACTCTAGGCGGATAACTTCAATCTCTTCATCGATCACAGGAATCACGATATTCGGATCGTTCTTGATCTCCTGCTCCGTCTGATACCATCGGATTGGGGTTGTTGTATCACTCATGTTGAGTACATTCTTTTTATCTACAGTAATATAACAATTGCCTGATTTATCAGGTGAATAGCGATAGCTGGTAGCACGGTACTCCACCCGTCCAACCAACGCAGGACTAAGAAAACTCTCCAGTTGTTGCTTCAATTTGCTCCAGGACATAAATCCTCCTATTATCAAAAGCCTACCGCATGAATTGCGGCGATCATTCAAATATTTTTCAATCCGTCTCCAGTATCAACATTCACCTAAATTATAACATAGCAAATCAAATTGACGATGGAAGAAACCCAGTTATTGGTTTTGAATTCCCCTATGTGATAAAATTGCAGAAAATTATCTACTTACTATTAAATCATCATAGCCTACCATTGGAACTTACGTTGTTATTCACAAAGGAGAGGAAGAGTGTAATGGCTACGAAGAAAGCAACCTTACCTGCTCATATGGAAAAACTCGTTAAAGATAATGATATCGCAACCGTAAAAGAAATTTTCGAGCAATGCGAATGGGATGCACGTGGGGGTTATAGCAAAGGTACGGCCCTCAGCTTTCGGCATATTTCGGATGAATTGGTCCGCTGGCTGGTTGAACAAGGGGCAGATATTAATGCACCCGACAAATATCAACGCACGCCTTTACATGCCCATGCCTCACACTGGTCAGGAAATGTACCCCTGTTCCTTGAATTAGGTGCGGATCTGGACGCTGTGGATTACCAAAATGAAACACCGTTACATGCAGCGGTCAGTGGGTATCGAACCAAAGTGGTTCAAGAGTTGGTAAACCAGGGCGCTACGATTAACGTAGAAAATAAACAGGGTAATACGCCATTAGCTAAGGGGTTAGTCAATTGTAGGAATAGCGATATAGTTAATCTGGCAGAGATTGCCGCAATTCTTCTGGATGCCGGAGCATCGGTCACCCCGGATATGAAAGAATCGGTGAAGCGGATCGGTAAGGATTTTGAATTCGTCCGTGAGAAGTTCAATAAGGACAAGGTCGATGGAGTTTCAGACGCGCTGATCAAACTGTACCGTCTATTTGATGTCGAGCCTGTAGCGAATCGGATCATGCACGATGGAACTGCACCCATTCAGGTAAAGGCAACCACCTGGCCCAAGCAGCACCAAGAGCTGTGGGAATATCTCATCCCTGCTCAGGGCCACGCTCAAACGGTGCAGGGAGAGGTCATTCGCATCACAGGACGTGTGTCCCATGAAGTATTAGATAATGGCGGAGGAAACTGGGATGCGGAGTATCGCAAGATGCTAGATGCGCTAATTCGTTATCTGGGCACTGGAGCGCCACTCGCCCCCGCACTTCTCCAAGAGGCAGCAGACTTGGCCAGCAAGCTTCATAACGGATACGATTTTGATGCGCCTGCCAGATTATCCGAGTTGGCGGTATTATGGGTGCTTGCCAATCCTCAGCCGGTCACTATAGAGAAGCCAGAGTATACGCGTTAAACAGCAAAGCAAAAAAAGAAGCGGAAGAGTTACCGCTTCTTTTTTTGCTTTTAAATCTACCTGAATCATACTCCGTATCCATGATTACGTCTTACTCTACTCCACCTGTTCATTACTTTCAAACTCAATGAGCAATTCGCGTACTTTAGAAGTGGTTTTGGCGTTCATCAAGCTGTTTCTGAGCTCACTAGCACCGCGGAAGCCTCGAACATAGATTTTGAAAAAACGGGCCAGCGGGCTGAACGAGCGCGGTTCAAGCTCAGAATATTGATCATGGAGATCCAAATGCAGCCGTAGCAGATCAAGCAATTCCTTACTGCTGTGTTCCTTCGGCTCCTTCTCAAAAGCAAACGGATTCTGGAAGATACCGCGTCCAATCATAATACCATCCACACCATATTGCTCCGCGAGTCTCAGGCCTGTCTCACGGTCAGGAATATCCCCATTAATCGTCAGCAGTGTATTAGGTGCTATCTCATCACGCAGTTTCTTAATCTCCGGAATAAGTTCCCAGTGAGCGTCTACTTTGCTCATTTCCTCTCTCGTACGCAGGTGAATAGACAGATTCACGATGTCCTGTTGCAAAATATGAGTCAACCAGTCGCGCCATTCATCGACCTCAGTAAATCCGAGACGCGTTTTCACACTGACCGGCAGCCCTCCGGCTTTCGCCGCCTGAATAATCTCCGCCGCAAGGGCTGGGCGGCAGATCAAGCCACTTCCTTTTCCATTCTCCGCAACATTCGCTACAGGACAGCCCATATTGATATCGATGCCTTTAAAGCCTTCTTTCGCCATACCGATACTCATCTCACGAAAGAATTCCGGTTTATCTCCCCAGATATGAGCCACAATCGGCTGTTCATCCGCTGTAAACGTCAACCGTCCACGCACACTATGGTGCCCCTCCGGGTGACAATAACTCTCTGTGTTCGCAAACTCCGTAAAAAACACATCCGGTCTGCCCGCTTCACTTACGACATGCCGAAACACAACATCCGTCACATCTTCCATGGGTGCCAGTATAAAAAATGGTCGCGGCAATTCACGCCAAAAATTTTCCTTTGTCATCTCAAAAGCTCCTCTATACATTCCAGGACAGTCTTTGTCCTCATTAATAGTTAAAATAGTAAACTCGTAACTCATGCAACTGCTGGCCTATCATTTACATGATCATTCGCAGTTTCGTTGCAATTCACATTATGGTGTCCTAGCTTCTTCTTCACTTATACCATGCAAATGAACTTCCTTCAAACAGCAGTATCTGTTACTACTTCCATTAGACCTTCAGATTATTGAACGTTCGATGATCTCAAAATTGCCCTTTCCCGATTTTATCACGTCTTTATTAGATTTTCAGCCCGATTGCACTTGCCGAACTGGAAAAGCTCCTCTAAAATGAAGCTCGACAGGCTTTTAACCTGCAAATCGAGATTTTAAGGAGGCCTGAATGATATATGGAAATTTCACTGGATATGATCAAAGACAAAGTCGAATGCTTGCAGGCTTATGACTTCCGTGAACTCGAACGAGCGATCGAAGAGCGAATCGGAATGAACAAAGCATTAATGCTGCGCGTGAAGCAGGTTCAACATCAAGTAACATTTGACCCTTTTCGCAACAAGATGTTATATAGTGCAATCGTGCATTTTGCCGTAGATTAATGGACCAAGATTCTCAATAGTGAAAAACAGTTCACTGACGCAATTGCATTTAAGCATATCCTATAAAGCATGCAAAAAAGAAGACGCGAACTCGCTCGCGTCTCTTTCCGTATCATACTCCACTTTCTCTTGTTACAAATCTTGCTTATCCAACAACAACTTATAAGCAGAATTGTCACCTGTAATCATATTTTACATAGTTAAATACGGGATCGTACCACTACACAAACAGTCATTTTTGAGGATTAAGGGGGTAATACCATGCAAGAATTAATATTTATGAAGAATTATAAAAACAATGAAGTACTGCGCAAAAGTTTTTTCGAGCTTGCTGTCAACACGTTTGAGATCAATTTTGAAGATTGGTATCAACAAGGATACTGGGGCGAGCGTTACATCCCTTATTCATATGTCGATGGAGACCAGGTTATTGCCAACGTTTCCGTTAACATCCTTGAGCTCATCATTCACGGTGAGAAGAAAAAAGCGATTCAAATCGGCACGGTGATGACACATCCTGATTATCGGGGGAAAGGACTCTCTACACGTTTAATGAATAAAGTTTTAGAGGAATACGAGAACAAGTATGATTACATGTACCTTTTTGCCAATGAATCGGTGCTTGATTTTTACCCCAAGTTTGGGTTTAAACCTGTGGAAGAACATCTTTTTTCAATAAATTATACGGCAAAAAAATCACCTGAACCTGCGAATATCCGAAAACTAAATGTAACTAACGCGGAGGATTTACGTCTTATTCAAAAATTGGCATCGGAACGATTACCTGTTTCTCAGCATTTCGCAACCCATCATGCTCAAGGAATTTTCATGTTTTATTGCCTGAATGTCTTTAGTGATGATATCTATTACTTGGAAAACGAAAACGTCATTGTTATTTATCAGAAAGAAAACAATCATATTGAGCTCTTCGACGTTGTTAGCTTAAACGAAATGAATATGAACGATATTTTGGATGAGATCGCAGATGATGATACGGAGAAAATAACTTTCCATTTCACGCCAGATGCAACAGAACATATCGTTCTAAAAAGTACAATCACCAATGAAGGTTTATTTGTAAGAACCCATGATGAACATCTCTACCCTGTGCACGTTAAACATCCGATTACTTCGATCGCTTAATGATTGATTTAATAATGCCTACCACCAGCCACACTTTAAATAAGACCAAAAAGGAGCAGGATTCCCCCTGCTCCTTCGCTATGTGAAACTTCTTTCTCTCATCAAACGTAAATTCACAAGGTATAATCAACTCAGATGACCGTTCAGCATGATCTTATGACCATCATAATGAAGGAGGGGACATTCGTGGCGTTTATCCCGCTAAACTGCCCCAATTGCAACGGAAGAATTGAATACAAGAAGGATGAAGTTTTAAAGTGTCCCTATTGTGAAACAGAGCTTTTATTGAAGCAAAATCATGTCTATTACGTAGACCAGACCATTAATCATTACCACGGAACACCCCCAAAGGCAACGCCGAAACAGGCTGTCTCCATAAAGCTAATGCTGATACTGATGTTAGTCTTGGCTGGCGCCATCGGTACATTTTTTTATTATAGCAACAGTTCCACATATCCAAAAACAGAAGCCAATCTGCCTGTGCGCAAGATGCCCGAAAGCGAGGTTCTGCTCTCATTTTTGCGAGATATCTTTGATAAAGGGTCCGCCTTGCCAACAGAGGAGGAATTAGCTCGTATTCGCTATTTAACCGTAGAGCATTCGGAGAATGATCAGTGGAAGTTTACATATAGTCTCTCCGATCCCTTCAGCGATGAACAGGCCGAGAAGATCACTTATATTACTCAGGACAAGAAACTGAATAGCCAGCGGATTGATCAGAGAGATTTTGAAGCTTTTACGGGACTGACTACATTGGACCTGACAAATACCTATGAAATATCCCAGACGGACCAAACCACTTTGGACCATATGCCCGGATTAAAAAGTTATGGAGGCGCTTTTAACGAATCCTTTAGTACGTTTTCGGGCTACTTTGGCGACAAGTCTAAAATAACGGAGCTTTCCACTCAGCTTCGCAGCAATCAGGAATTGGCCCTGCTACTGGAGTTCCCTAATCTGAGCTCTTTATCCATTACCTATGTGGATGAGTCCGTAACGGATTTTTATCTATTGAATAAACTGCCGCTCAAGTCCCTGTCGCTCACCTTTGTCGATGAACTCGGATGGTTATCGTCCATGACCGGGCTGTCATCCTTGTCCATACAATACAGTGAAGCCACAGACCTGCAGCCGCTGTACGCCCTGACCCAGCTTCAGGAGCTTCAGTTGTCCTATTTATCAAATGTAAAGTCCATAGACTTTGTGCAAAATATGCCTGCTCTACAAACGCTAGATATTGAAAATGTAAACTTCTCCAGTCTGGAGCGCTTGACCGACAAGGCCTCTATTACTACGCTGCGCCTGGCTTCTCTAAGTCAGCTTGGTTCGGTAAAAGCCATCAATAGCCTGTCCTCATTGCGGGAATTAACGTTGTCCGGCTACTACGAGAATGCAGAAGCGCTGACACTGTCTAAAGTAGAGCGAGTGGAAATCCCAAGCTCTTTTCTCCCCGGGCTAAAGGCCCCGGCTACAACCAGTCTGACGCTCCGTGGCGGAAGTGGAGAGTTGAATTTGGCGGCGCTGGGGAAATTTCCGAAGCTGGAGCAACTATCGCTCTGGGAGATCGATGAAATAACCCGTTTTGGCGCATTGGACGGCTTGTCCCGTCTAGAGACCTTAAACATTTACGACTCGTCACTATATAAGGAGAGCGATGCTTTATTTCGTTTGAAGCAGGTGAAATCTTTGATGTGCTCCGAGTGCAGGCTGAACTTTGAGCAAAAAACGGCCGCGGAGAACAGCGTGCTTGAACATCTGACCTTAGAGCAGTCATATTTCAGCATAAACAACACCTCAGTTACTGAAGTTGACCAGATGATGCCTTACTTTGCCAAACTGTCCGCTCTGCGTTCCTTCACTCTGCAAGACAGCAATTTGGCTTCTCTCGAATTCATGAGCAACTGGCAGGCCGTAGAAGAGCTTCATCTCGAGAACAATGCCATTTCCAATATAGAGACCCTAAGCCAGCTGCCTAATCTGCAAAAAGTATATCTATCCGGAAATTCCGTACAAAACAAATCCGTGCTTGGTACGAGTGTGCACGTATATTAATTACCGCATGGATAATGGGGAGTTTTAGAATACTGTAGTAAGTAGTAAGTGGATGGTATTGAAACAAAGACAAAAAGGGGCTCCCCTTATGCAGTTCTTCCTGCATGGGGAACCCTTTTGCTGCTTTAAATCAAGTCCGAAGCCTTCAATATTCTTTGGACGATAGCTGCAACCTCAGCACGGGTGATGTTGGCATCCAGAGATCAGTCTCCCCATATAAAGGGATCTTGACGAAACAAAAAAGCGGCTGCCTGATCGGCAACCGCTTTATCGGACATGCTTATTAAATGTCGTAGTTATTCGAAGGACTGTGATCGATAACGGATTGCACGACTCGTTTAACCACGGATTTCGCGGCATCCTGGGCGGACATTCCGCCGATCTCGTCCGCGTTAACTTCGATAAATCCTTTGCCCCCGATGATCTCTCGAGCTGTCTCAAGTTCGCCCGCACTGATAGAATCATGGGATACCAGTGAGATCAGGCCGGCGTCGTTCAACACCTTTGCCATCTCCGCCGTGCCGCGGAGCGTTTCTCCACTGACGCTCTCCAGCAGCATCGTATGGTAACCGGATGACATTAGTCGCTTCTCCACTTCCTTGGCGAGAGCTACCGTATCCGAGCCAGCAAACCAGACCGTGAACGGAGATTGTCCTTTCTGCTGGGCGCGAACATCTCTCGTGATCCCCGTATCCAGCGTGGCATATCGGCTTTCTCCCTTCAGAGCTTGATCAATGACTCCGCAAGCAGACGTCATGTTGGTGACACGATCAATGAGGATAAAACCTCCGATGCTCTTATTGTGCTCAAAGGAATCGAAGACGATCTGATCCGACAGTGTAAATTCACACTTGGCCAATTCGTTCTTAACAATTTGATCGGCCGGAACGGTATGGCCCGTGTTAATGTCAATTTTATGGGTAATCGCCGTTACTGTGCCTGGAAGAGTCTTCGTTCCGACCTTTACCCAATAATGCTTGCCCGGAGTCAGGACGGAATCGTCCATCCACAGGATCGTAGAAGCGAAGCTGTCAGCTTCTTGGACTTGATTGTCTATCGTGAGCACGCAGCCCCGCGAGACATCAACTTCGCGGTCCAATTGTATCGTAACCGGTTGGCCGGCATAAGCCGAATCCTGAGCTTGGTCCGTCACCAAAATCCGCTTAACCTTGGCTTTCTCCCGACTTGGCAGAGTCATGAGTTCGTCTCCGACCGAAATCTTTCCAGCCTCGATCTGGCCCTGGAACCCACGGAACGTATGGTCCGGTCTGCTTACACGCTGAACCGGCATCATGAAAGGCTTCGTATCATCGGTAGTATGAACATCTATACTTTCCAAATACGGCAATAAAGCTAACCCCTCGTACCAGGGAGCATTCGGCGACTGGGTTGTAATGTTGTCCCCTTCCGTAGCGGACACGGGAATGACCTGAATGCTCTTGATTTGGAATTCAGACGTCGTTTGGATGAACTCTTCCTTAATCGCCTCGAACGTCCTCTGATCGAAGCCGACCAGATCCATCTTGTTCACAGCCAATACGAGATGCTTGATCCCCATCAGGGCGCAGATCCGGGCATGGCGTTTGGTCTGGGTAATGATGCCTTTGGTAGCGTCCACCAGAATGATGGCTAGATCGGCAAAGGAAGCGCCTACAGCCATGTTGCGCGTATACTCTTCATGTCCCGGTGTGTCCGCCACGATGAAGGAACGATGAGACGTCGTAAAATAACGATATGCCACATCAATGGTAATCCCTTGTTCGCGTTCGGCCAGCAAACCATCGAGGAGCAGCGAGTAGTCGATTTTTCCGCCTCGGCTTCCCAATCGACTATCGAGCTCAAGCGCGCGTTCTTGATCGGCAAACAGCAGCTTGGCCTCATAGAGCATATGTCCGATCAGCGTGGACTTGCCATCATCCACACTTCCGCAGGTAATGAATTTAAGTAGACTCTTCATGTTAGAAATAGCCCTCCCGTTTGCGTCGTTCCATGCTTCCCGCCGCTTCTTGATCGATAACCCGGCTGGTCCGTTCGGAAGATAACGCACCCAATGTCTCTTCAATGATCTCATCCAGCGTAACGGCATCGGACTCAACTCCGCCCGTGAGCGGGTAACAACCCAACGTGCGGAAGCGAATCTTCTTCATCTCTACCTTCTCGCCAGGCTCAAGCTTTATCCGCTCGTCATCCACCATGATGATATGCCCGTCACGATTAACGACCGGTCTTACGTCCGCGGAGTAAAGCGGAACGATATCGATGTTCTCCCGACGAATGTATTGCCAGATATCCTTCTCAGTCCAGTTGGACAGCGGAAAGACTCGAATGCTCTCTCCCTTGTTGATTCGCGTGTTGAACAGCTTCCACATCTCCGGACGTTGGTTCTTCGGGTCCCACGAGTGATTCTTGTTCCGGAACGAGAAAATCCGCTCCTTCGCACGCGACTTCTCCTCATCACGTCTTCCGCCACCAAACGCAACCGTGAATCCGTATTTATCCAATCCCTGCTTCAGGGCTGTGGTTTTCATAATGTCGGTATATGCGGAACCATGGTCGAAGGGATTGATTCCTTGCTGAATAGCCTCTTCATTGGAGTGCACGATCATTTCGATACCAAATTCCTTCGCCTTTCGGTCGCGGAATTCAATCATTTCCTTGAATTTCCAGGTCGTATCGATATGCATGAATGGGAACGGCGGCTTCTCGGGGTAGAAAGCCTTTAGGGCCAAGTGCAGCATGACTGAGCTGTCCTTGCCGATGGAATACAACATGACCGGTTTCTCGCACTCCGCTGCTACTTCTCTGATAATGTATATCGCTTCAGCCTCAAGTTGATCCAGATGTGTTAATTCTTGCATGGCAAGGCGGCCTCCTTTTTAATCCTCACTAAAACCATCGTATTTATAAACTTATCCTATCAGATTCCATCTTTATTGCAAAGTGGAAAAAAGCAAAATTTATGATGTCTATGTGTTGGATCGACAATATTCAGCATTGAGTAGCGGTTCCTCCTATAATAAAATCGCCTGAACGAATGATTTGTGCTGAGCTGCAAATGGAATCGGTTGGTTAACGATCTATATTACAATCATGTTGAGGGCCATGGAATTTGAAAAAGCTGGCGCCTGTAAAGTACAGAGAGCAGCTTCAATGAGTTGCCTAGTTTTTTTCAAAATGTCCTTTAAAATCAATTACATGTTCCAGATCCGGGACAGAATCACCACTGCTTCAGCGCGGGTCAATGATTCAGTTGGTGCGATTTTGCCACCTTTTCCGTTGACGATTCCGCTTCCTACAAGGGAAGTTACACTATCCACAGCGTAAGTGGAAATGGTTGCAGCATCGGAATAAGGAGCCAGATTCCCGCTGCCGGCAGATGGCTTACCTGCTGCTTTCAGGGCTTTCGCCGTTAGAACCATCATGTCTTGACGGGAAATGCTGCTGCTGGGTTTGAACGTGTTGTCTTCGAATCCAGAGGCGATTCCCAGCTCTATGGCAATAATCACGGCCTGTGCATAGTAAGCAGTAGGCTGTACATCGCTGAAGGCTGCCGTATTCGTGCCCGGACCCTTCAATTCAAGGGCTCTCACCAGCAAGGTGATAAAGTTAGCTCTCGTGATGGAAACTGCAGGCGCGAAGTCATCCGATACGCCTTTAATAATATAGCGAACAGCCATTGCTTCAACGTCTTCTTTTGCCCACAGGACATGCTGTACATCGGCAAAAGACTTCGTTACGTAGGCTACGGCATACGTGCTAAATTCCGTTGTCTTGAACACAACCGATCCGGATTTAGCCTCATATCGTCCACTTGGTACGGTTGCAGCTTTCCTTGACTGTCAATATTCAGGATCACCAATTGATGTGGATTGGCAAGTTCTTGGCCAGCAGGTGTGTACGGCACAGATACCGTTACAGGCGCCGCTGGAAAGCACGCCTGAAGCAGACTGTCTCTATAAAGGTAATGCTGATACTGATGTTAGTCCTATCTGGCGCCATCGGTACTTATTTTTATTATAGCAACAGCTCCACCTATCCAAAAACAGAAGCCAATCTGCCTGTACGAAAGATGCCTGAAAGCGAGGTTCTGCTCTCATTTTTGCGAGATATCTTTGATAAAGGGGCCGCCTTGCCAACAGAGGAGGATTTGGCTCGTATTCGCTATTTAACCGTATAGCATTCGGAGAATGATCAGTGGAAGTTTACATATAGTCTCTCCGATCCATTCAGCGATGAACAGGCCGAGAAGATCACTTAATATTACTCAGGACAAGAAACTGAATAGCCAGCGGATTGATCAGCGAGATTTTGAAGCTTTTAAGGGACTAACGGCATTGGACCTGACAAATACCTATGAAATATCCCAGACGGATCAAACCACTTTGGCCCATATGCCGGGATTAAAAAGTTATGGGGGTGCTTTTAACGAATCCTTTAGTACATTTTCGGGCTACTTTGGCGACAAATCTAAAATTACGGAGCTTACCACTCCGCTTCGCAGCAATCAGGAGTTGGCCCTACTACTGGAATTTCCTAATCTGAGCTCTTTATCCATTACCTATGTGGATGAGTCCGTAACGGATTTTCACTTGTTAAACCAATTGCCAATCAAGTCCCTGTCGCTCACCTTTGTCGATAAACTCGGATGGTTGTCGTCCATGACCGGGTTATCATCCTTGTCTATACAGTACAGTGAAACCACAGACCTTCAGCCGCTGTATGCCTTGACCCAGCTTCAGGAGCTTCAGTTGTCCTATTTAACGAACGTAAAGTCCATCGACTTTGTGCAAAATATGCCTGCTCTACAAACGTTAGATATTGAAAACGTAAACTTCTCCAGTCTGGAGGGCTGGTAAAAACTCCATTACTACACTACGCCTGGCTTCTCTAAGTCAGCTTGGTTCGGTAAAAGCCATAAACAGTCTGCCCTCTCTGCAGGAATTAACGTTGTCCGGCTACTACGAGAATGCAGAAGCGCTGACATTGCCTAAAGTAGAGCGAGTGGAAATACCAACCTCCTTTCTCCCCGGGCTAAAGGCCCCGACTACAACCAGTTTGACGCTCCGTGGCGGAAGTGGGGAATTGAACTTGGCTGCGCTGGGGAAATTCCCGAAACTGGAGCAACTCTCGCTCTGGGAGATCGATGAACTAACCCGTCTTGCCGCACTGGACGGCTTGTCCCGCCTAGAGACCTTAAACATTTACGACTCATCACTGTACAAGGAGAGCGATGCTTTATTTCGTTTAAATCAGGTGAAATCTCTGATGTGCTCCGAGTGCAGGCTGAACTTTGAACAAAAGGCGGCCGCGGAGAACAGCGTGCTTGAACATTTAACCTTAGAGCAGCCGTATTTCAGCATAAACAACACCTCTGTTATTGAAGTTGACCAAATGATGCCTTACTTTGCCAAACTGTCCGCTCTACGTTCCTTCACTCTGCAAGACAGCAATTTGGCTTCTCTCGAGTTCATGAGTAACTGGCAGGCCATAGAAGAGCTTCATCTCGAGAACAATGCCATTTCCAATATAGAGACCCTGAGCCAGCTGCCTGATCTGCAAAAGGTATATCTATCCGGTAATTCCGTACAAAACAAATCCGTGCTTGGTACGAGTATGCATGTGTATTAATGACCGCCTGGAAAGGTGGGGAGTTTTTTTGAATACTGTAGTTAATGGGTGGTATTGAAAAAAAAGACAAGAAGGGGTTCGAGAATCATGTATCAATTCTCGAACCCCTTATGTTTATGTTTAGCTTCTAACCAACATCGCTACAGACTCCACATGGAATGAGTGTTGACGGTAGAATAAATTAAGATGTGACTGTATTCACTCATAAGGTCATATTCCATTATAGATGGAAAGGAAGAAGTAAGACTATTGACCCTTTTCGCAATAAAGTGTTATATAGTGCAGTCGTGCATTTTGCAGTAAATTAATGAAAAAACGAAATAATTGAATTTAACTAAGATTGTGCTCGCGTCTTCTTTTCGTACCAATCTCCCAATTTTCCTTGTTACAGATTCTACTTAACCAACATCGCCATCAACTTCACGTGTGATGAGATGTTACCTCAGAGCAACTAGGTACTACATGAAGAGTCTGTTCCCAATGTTATATTGGCAAATTAAATAAACGAAGCTTGAACTGAGTTTGGTTTTGAGAAATACATGTGAATCATACGTTATCAAAACAAATTACTAACATAGATATAAGACAATTAAAAGCGTACTAAAAGTCATTTTTTGTTATTCGAATAATTTGCTAAGATTGTTTCATCGGTACTCTCCTCATTTTGTTTTGCTGAATAACAAAAGCTAATATTTTTTTCGTTTTTAAATTTCTCATATAGGAATGGGCGTAAAATTCTAGACTTATTATCGTTGAAATTGCTTCTTTGAGCTAAACTCCCATCAGATTTGATTCCATTTCTTCTAACTTGATAGCAATATAATTTGTTAGGATTTTCCGAGTCACTTTTACTCAATGAAGATACCATTACTTTCAATTGATCCTCATTTTTTTTATCAATAACTTCTACAGGAATAAACCTCGAAAAATATTCCATAAATTGTTGAAGTATACTTCCAAGATTTTCACTATAACTGATTCCAAAGTACTCTCTAAGTGGTTTTGCATCAACAAATAACTTAGCAGCATTTGCTTCCACTTGTAAACTAATATTCACATCAGTCAGTCTTAAAAACTCTAATTTCAGTAACGCGTAAGCATTCTTCTTTTTTTCATTTTCCGCAAACAACTTTATTAGTACGATAAAGTCTTCGTCATTATATCTAAAAATAAACGAGTCAATTACCCAGCCCTTAGCTTCCATATCTTTCTTTAAATACTTTAGATTTTCTAAAACGTTAGTCATATATTCGTCCCTCTTATCGTTGTTCCCTCGTATAGTAGAAAATAACCATTGTACTCGCTAAGTTAGCGAAAAGACACGTTTAACTAGCCGTTTCTAACAAGCAAAACACTAGATATTCATGTTGTTATAATGAAGGCTTTACCTTCATTTATTCAGTTAAGTTATGTCTACGGCTCCTTCACTAAACTATCCCACTTAGCACAACTGCTGATTCTTTAATAAATCCTCTCCAACAATCTTCTTTTTTCGCCCACTGTGTAACATTTTGATCACCAGCAGATTCTTTTAGATAATTTAAAGCATTATTAGCAATCGTCCGTACAATATCCTCCCACTTATTAGAAAGATCTTGTTGCCTCCATATTTCCATTAAATTTATTTCTTTTCCGTACAAATGACTTAGCATTGCTACTGTATAGTAAATCACGTTTGCTCTATAACCTTTTAAATTCATACTTTCAACAATTCTAGTTACGAATATATTTATAATTCTCCTAGAAATAAGTTGCTTATAGTAGTCGCTATCAACATTTAAAATACTTTTTGTTACTTCACCTTCGTCATTTGTAACAGCACTTTGTTTCCAATATTGGCTATTCATATCCATAAAACGTTTAAAGGCTTCTTCCCCACCTTTACTAGATACATGCGGATATCCTTCCCAAGACATAAAGTATTTTGCCATCTCCACTTTTGTTATTACTTTATCTGATGGGTACATTTTTTTAAAAGCAGTTTGTTCCTTTCCCTTCGAACGCCTACTAATATCAACCATATACTGGCCACGTGCTCGTTCAAAATACCATTTAGACTCTTCTTTACGATTATCTTGTGTAGGAATCCAAACGTTACGAGAATGTTTTTCAACATCTGACATAAAACGAGTATTTGCAAGTAAGTCTGATTTATTGATTTTATTTTGCGTATTAGCGTATTCTGAAATTTTAGCTATCATCTCATCCTCAAGCGCGAGATTATCCAATTGAAGCTCATTATTCTCTCTTATTTCTGGAACATTTATAATAGTGAGTTTTGCTTGTATATAAACTCCTTCTAAATCAACATCATTTTTATAAGCTTGATGAATAGAGGCTGTAGTTTGACCACCATTGACAATTTGCCAACTTGTTAGCTTCTTAACTTCATAGAGATTAGACTCGCCAATTTGTTCAATATCCCCTGCTTTTGCAACACTTGAAATACCATTATTATATGCAATAAATAATTCGCGTTGTTGCGTATCTTTTAATGTATCTCGTATCCCTTTATTTGTGCCTCCGCGTGCTTGTAAAAAGGAACGTACATTTCGTTCTACTAATTTAGGTCCCCAGTCATCATATAGTTTGGCTAAGAGTTTTGCAGGAACAACCCCCACATAACACTCTATTAATCCTTTTTTTGTGTTATTTGGCACATGCATCATTTGTAAGGCTTCACCATATTCCGATTCAAAATGAATATCAAATTCTTGTATACCTTGTTCAGCTTCTGACAATTTGAAAATGCGATCCATATCCCAAATATGTACATTAACTGTTTCTACACCAGGTATAGTTAAATCTATAGGCTTATTCGAAAGATAAAATTTACTTGTAATCACATAAATATTGACTTCTTCAATTTCATCCTTTTTATCTAAAATCATTTTCGTAACATCATAATATTCCATCGAACGATCGGATAAATACAGAATTCCTTCTGCATTTGTATAGAAGCGCTTCGCTTTATTCGCATATTCTTTCAATAACGTCATGTTAGCCACTGGGAGCTCACCTTCTTCGAAAAACGGCTCATATTCCACTACGTACAAATTTAAAGTATTAATATCCTCAAGAAATAAATAACCATTGAGTTGAATCTTCGACTCTTTTTTACCAAAATAAATAATCGCCGGTTCATCCTCAGAATTTATAAATGGTAATACTTCTTGCAAAAAAGGCGTTTGCCGGCTTCCTATCACACGCCCCTTTTGTTCAACCGTGTTAATAAATTCATTAAAGAAGTCTCGTTTTCTTTTATTCTCATTCATTATTATTCTCATCCTTATTTATTCAAATTGAACATATCTTCTATCGAGACCATAAACGTTTTGCAATGTGATAAATCAATTGAATATGACACATTAGTAACACCTATTGGTAAGTTTTTTGAAGTTAATTTAGGAAATTCTTCGGTTGCAATGTATGCTAATTCCTCATGTACAAAAAAGTTGTTTTTATCATAATCTTCGCTTATTACACCACTCTCTACGAGCAAATCATTGAATTTCACTGCTAAAGATGGTGCTCGATCAATTAGCTGTTCATTTATAGTTTCAATAATCCATTGAAGCGATTTACCTACCGAATCATTTACTTCAATCTTTAATACGTATAGAAACAATGTTTCTATAACTGGATTAAGTTCTAATTGTTTTTCATTCGAAATTTTAATTTCATCTCTAATTTTAGGTGCAACTGTTTTAATCTCAATTCCGATATTCTTACTTACAAAATCTATTCGATTTTTTAACGGACCTTTCCAATTTTCAATAATTAAAGGTGGCTCTTGAGAAAAAAATTCAAGCCATCTATTAATGTAATAAAGCTCACCAAATAGTCCCATTTCCTCTTCAAGTGTCAATTGGGCATCCCATTTTTTCTTAAAGAAATTATGCCAACGATCTAAAACTTCATATACTATTGTATATAACGGTAGCTCTTCCTCATTTAAAATATGATCCACTAAATTTTGTAGCACTCGTTCAAAAATCTCTTCACTGTCCTCTACATTCTGAGAAACCACTAAAAAATTTTTATCTTTTAGTGGTCCAATTCGTGAAAAGTATTCTTGCCCTATGTTAACACCTCTCCATTTCGGGAAAGACTTCAATTGATCTTCATCCCAATCTTCATCTGTAATATCTATATAAATACGTCGTTGAAAATTTAGTAAGTCAATCCCAATTAATACAAATGGTTTTTGAAAGTATACTGGATCTAAGCGGTAAATATCACTTGACTCCTCATTTTTTGACTGCTCGATCAGCAACTTAAATCTTTCTGAGATATTAATCAACAGAACCATCCTTTCCAACTGTATTATTGTAAATATAAACCCCTTCTTTCTTAATTCGTTCTATTGGATCGAGGTCTTCACCTGGAACTTTTATTATATCTGGAAATGAGAATGCCAGCCCTATAGGCACTAGATTTTCATTGAAATCGATATTCAATTTCTTAAATGGTTTTACTTGTGGATGTAAGGGATAAATCAAAAGAAGCGGATTTTCGTTCATCCTTAACTTTATATTTTCTCTTTTATCTTTAGTTCGATTTTCAAAATCAATAAACTCTTGGTTAGCTGCAACAATAGCACCCAGGTCTACAATACCTATCCCTTTGCTTTTATCCTGATCAATACTACGAACAACAGCACTTTCAATCGATAATTTCCCTAAACTAACTTTCCAAGGAGTAATTCCATTATCAATAGCCTTCTGTTTGTTCAATGTATCCTGTGTTATATCTACTACAGCGATATTAAATTTTTCTAACAGGTTTTCTTTATTCATTTTACTAATATAATCTGCGATTTTTTTGCTATTAACTATTCTTGCTGAAGAAATAGTTATATATTTTTTCAAAAAATCGATAACAACTTCACTAGGAACATCTTTAGCAATATGGTACTTGGTCATTTTATTAATCGTTTTAAAATCTTGTTCAACATTATTGATGAGCTTAACCGTAGCCTCCATATTCTTTTTATAAAATTCCTTGTTTTTTTCAAAGCTACGTGTTTGTTGCATGGTTCCGGTGTATGTTATAGGAGACTCAGCCGTACCCATTTTTGCTGGACTCGTAACTGTCATTGTTTTATGTGATAACATTTTTATTGCATATCCTTCTGGTGTCACATCATACTCAACCATTTTTTCAAATTCTTCTCTTAACTCACTCATGACAACAGCAAGATATTCAAAATTCTCTGCAATTTCTTCACTAGTGTAAATACGGCATAAGTCCATATAGCCGGTACGAAAGCCAAACCAACGTCCCATCTGCATTAATGTGTCATACATAGAACTACTACGATAATAGTAGGAAATTGTCAAACCTTCCAATGTTAAACCACGTGATAATTTATTCCCTCCAATTGCAATTACGTACAATCCATTTTCTTTGTATTTATCATACTCAAGAGCATCTTCACTCTCCCCGTTAATTTCCATCACTTCAACCTTGCCTGCTACAACCTTGATTTGTTTATAGATTTCTTCCCAAGCAATGCTGCTGAATTGTTGTGACGAATTGAAATTATTTTGTACTTCTAAAAAATCATCCTCATACAATTTTTGAAGTTTACTTATATATTCACTTTTCGAGTTATAAATTAAGTCATTGGATAATTTTTTATAGAACTGATTAATAACACTGCACATAGAGTTTTGAACATCAGTAAGTCTTGATGTATGGATTAGCATTGATTTATGGTCGCTAGTTTGACCTCTTATATTTCTAATAGCATTTGAAAGTAAAAAGGCTAATATAGCTTCCTGCATAGATTTGGGAACTTCCATAAATAACCCCGCATCATCTTTTGTTCTCATACTATCTAAAATAGCTATATCTTCTGAGCTTAAGTGCCTTATAAACATCGGTTTATTATCTTCTTTATAACCGGTTGTATTGAAATATTCATCTGGTCCACAGTAACCCTCAGGTTTAGGTAATGCGCTAACAAAATCTTTTGGATAGAGGTCTTTCCCTACATCGATATGGTTTGCATCTGCTTTGATTAGTAGATTAGCGAATGGCGTAGCTGTATATCCGACATAGGATTTTTGATTAAACAAACTTAGAAGTTCTCTGATTAGCTGATTAATTTTGCTAGGATCATCAGTATGTTTTCCAGACGAATCAACACTAGCTTGATCTGCCTCATCATCTATGATTAATACTGGTGGACTCATTTGTGAAAGGTTAATACTTTTGCTTAACAATTCTATTAATTTAGGTAGCACATCTTTTTGTTTTTTTACTACAAGTAGAATTGGCTTATCTAAATTTTTAATACCGATTGCATTATTAGTAGATATGTCATCTTGCACGGTAGTCCAGGTCTCTATTTGTGTCCCCCCCGTTTTAACTAATGCCACCCCTTTTTTTTCACCAGTGATTATATCGACATTACCGACAACTTCTCTTTCTAAACGCAACTGCGTTTGAGCACGTAAATCATTGTGCATACCTGCTAACACAATTACTAATTTGTACCCTATATCAAATGCTTTATTAATTAGGCCTGTAAAGTTAGCTGTCTTCCCTGATTGTACATATCCTAATACTAGCCCACGCTTATCGAAGTTTTTATTACTTTTGGGATCTCCGATGCTCTTCAAGATTTCATTTGTCGTCAAATCTATACTGTCAATCGTCGGTTTAGACCAGTACTTAAACTCTTTCAAGTATTTTTCATAACGCGGCCAAAAATATGAATAGCTAGGATGTGTATTCTCAAACCATGGTTCATTTTCATTACTTCTCATAGTGTAAGCTTTACGCACATTTATATTGTCATACTTTAAATACGTTTCTAAGGCTAAACTTTCTAGCTCACTTTTGTCCATTTTGCCGTAAATCTTTATAATTTGCCCCTCTGCAGCATCAATTGCTTTTTGAATCGGATTATCAAAACCTGAGTTCTTAAAGGCGGTGTATAAGTTATCAACAACACCAAAATATTCACGTCTAATATCTTGAATCATTCTTTATCACTTCTTTCTCAATTATAGTTTTAATTATATGAATCTCTATACCTTCAAAACCAGCCATCATAGAAATTGTTTCTGCCACTTTTTCAATATCTAATTCTATGCCCGTGCTAAATAAAATTTCCGCATAATCAATTACTAATTTCTTTGATTTGTCATCAATTTGTTGTCCTTCTTTTTTCACCATATTCCAAGTCTTTAAGAGGTTATTAGGTGAGCCTAATTCGACTAGTTTAAGATATACATTAATCTTTCTTCTTAAATCATGATCAACAGCCTTAAGAATTTGGGTTAGTATAGGGTGTGTCTTATTTAAAATATATGTACTATTAATATCATCAGTTGCAAATTCCCAAGTATTTAAAGTCCCTTTGATTTTTTCTCCTGACCGATTAGCTTTTGTGCGATACAACATTATTTCCTGTGAAATCTGTCTATAATATTTTGCTATCGCTTGTAAATCTTCTTTGGCATCATCAGGAACAGAAACTGTGGATTTTTTAACATCAATTTTCCAGTCGTCATCAGCCTCATTTGAAAATTCAATTTTAATTCTGACTAATTCTGAGGAAACATCCTTTGGAAACATACCGAACCAATCACCAAAACTAACCATTCTGTTTTCCCTATAAATATAAAAGCCTTGTTGATCGCGCCATCCTTTTACGCCACCTGCATATTTATAATCAGTTTGATTAAAAGTAGTCGGATGAGGTAATACATAGGGAGTAACTCTAACTAACTTTTTATTCACTCTTATACTTTGCTCCTCCCCTTCAATACGTCTTGGGTTCCCTTCTAGAAATGGACTCCAAGATTGTAAATTATTGTCATTAATTGTAATTGATAATCCTTTTTCTAACATAACATGAAAAACCATTTCTAAATATATCTGTATGCGCTTGACTTTGGAATAATAGCTTTCTTGTCTCAAAACTTTATGAGTACCGGAGCCAGAAAATCGGTCTAGTTTATCTATAAAAACAATAGTTCCGCTATTCCCTAGTACTTGTCCTATTTTTTTTCTAATGTCACTTGGAATTGACTTATACAGTAGCCATTCATTCTTATCACTGACATAATCTAAATCCCAACAACGCTCAGAAATTATTTCATCTTTTTTTGAAATGACACACAATCGTTTCCCCATTGAAAACGAGGCAGTTTTCAATCCCATTCCAAAACGCCCAAGCTCTTCTTTAGCCCTTTTGTCTCTAGGATCCTTTGAGCCAATCGTCATTGCTTGTTGCAATTCTGCATCTGTCATACCTATTCCATTATCCTCTATTTTTATAAAACCATTCCCTAAATCATATTCAAATTCAATGTGAATACTGTCGGCTTTTGCATCAATAGTATTATCCACAATATCAGCAATTGCAGTTTGTGCATTATAACCAATATTTCTAAGAGCTTGAATTACAGGTGCTGCAGACGGTTGTGTATTAATTGTAGACATTATTTCCACCTAGCTTTTTTACTCTTATATTACTCTAATAAAATTATAAAGTAAAAACAGTTAACTTCTACATCGAAAGAATGATGTAGTCTTACGACAGAAACCCAAATCATACCCATAAATATCATCATTTTGTTCCAAGATTCCACAACGAGTAGCTGATGTCATCTCATCAGGTGAAGCAAGAACTACCACATCCCTGTTAGTGAGTATAACTGATATAAAGAAACCCAATAGAGGATACTTTTTTTCAAAGTACTCTCTATTGGGCCTCAGTTTATGAAGGCTATGCAGTTTACATATTTTATGGAGTTGAAATTGTCTCCCTCGGTTTTATAATATCAGCTAATAGCTCTATCTCAGATATCCCTATATATTTTAGCACTTGTTCCGCAACTGCTCTCCCCAAAAGAGGGGGAACAGCATTTCCAATCTGCTGATACTGTGAATCTTTAGTTCCCTCAAATATAAAATAATCAGGAAAAGACTGAATTCTCGCAGCTTCCCTAATACTGATAGCTCGTATTTTCCGTGGATGTATCCACATTGATTTTCTTACGTTCAATACAGTTCCAGAAGGCTTGTCATAATGAAGACGTTGGTAAACTGTATTCTGTGTTCTCCCTGGATTAGAATATGTTTGCTTATATGATTCATCTAGATCATGAAAGTTTTGTCCTGGTTCTAACATTTTAAATCTATCAAGTGCTGTCTGTCTTGTTTCAGTCATGATATGGTTTCTTACTGTATCTACACTGCCGCTCAAGTATTGTATCAAAGGATTAGTTTTTTTAGATAACGACTTCTCAAGCGGACTGTCTGCATCCATAATTGTATACGGGGTCAATTCCTCAAGATCTTCAATAGCGTCTTTTACTGTGTAAAATTGATCCGGATTGTGTATGATTGGATTAGGTAATTCAACATTTTGCTCTAAGACAAACTTACTCTTAACACCAATTAAAAATAATCTTTCTCGAAGCTGTGGCACACCAAAATTCGCCGCGTTTAGAATGAGATGATTTTCATTTAGAACATACCCTAGCTCTCTAAATTTAGCAACTAAATAATCTAAAACTCCATATGTCTGCACTTGAATATATACAACTTTATTTATAGTTACTATATTTTTTATCTCAATATTATTTGATATGATTTCATTCGTTCTCATCAAAATTCTCTGAACTTCTATTATTTCTTTTAGATAACTGATGATTAAATCTGTATCTGATTGATCTAGACCTTTATTTTGTATTTGTTCCCGAAGTAATCTCCATTTTTCCATATATCTAGCGGACCATAATTCTTGATGTAGCTCTTCCCATCTAAAGAACATTTTCTCTAGTTCAATTTCCACTTTCACCAAATAGGTACTAAGGTCTTTCTCTTTTCTTCCAAGTTGTCTTAATCTTAAAAAAACATTTTTGTCCTTTAATATATAATTAGATAGATCAGCCTTTTCTAAAATTTTCTCCTTTAGAAACACTATCAATTCTTCTGTTAATTCTGTTTCTTTCCCTATAGCAATTTTTTCTTCAATAAGATTCAATCCTAGATTCTCTACCAAATTTTTATCTTCTAATGAATAAAAAAATTTATGCTTAGCAGATTTCATAGATTTTACGTTCTCCATTACAAAGGCATCAGGATTTAGCATTTCAATTGTTTTTACATATTCTTTGACTAACTGATTATTAGTTGAAATTAATTCTGTCTTTTGTCGGTTCGCATTTGAAAAACCTTGACATGGCGGTCCCCCAAAAACAATATCCACACGATCTCGTCCAAATTTATTACATTCACTCATTATTTGTTCTAACGAGTTGTTTTTATCGTCATTAAGACTTATAATATCATTGAAAATCTTCACACCTTTATGGTTTCTCTCATAAGTTTTCTGCGCATATTTATTATTTTCTACTGCGGCAACAATTTGTACTTGTCCTGTTTGTAAAAATCCCAAACTTAAGCCTCCAGCCCCGGAGAACAAATCAACTGCTAAAAGTTTATCATTCCTCATAATTTATCTCGCTCCTTGCCTACGAACATTCGTTCCTTATATAAGCAGCTTAACATCTCTCTAGAAAACTTTCAAGGATACGAGTCGTAAAATCATAAAAACTTATATATAAAAAGATAATTTTTAAGAAAGCATATTAACTATGGAATCTCACATATCCTTCTTCATTCTAAATTATAGAACCTGTACTTTTTCCCCAATTACTTTGAAAACATTTTTTCCACACAAAATATTCCAGATGAATTCATATATCAAGTTACAACTATTCCCTTGCTGCATAGTAAATTATCAAGCAGTATCAGAATATTGAAACCTTCTTTCTCTTCTCCCTATAGTTGGTAAAGTTCTCTCCTTCCTTAGGTGAAAAAAATCCCCCACTAGTCAACAGTATTCAATTCATTTCACTGTCTACCGTGAGGGCATAAACTCTTGGGGTTAGTTGCTTGTCTATAACACACCCTTATATACCAACATCGCAACCGACTCCACATGCACCGTATGCGGGAACATATCCACCGGCGTTACCTCAACCGTGCGATACCCGCCATCCTCCAGCACTCTTAAATCACGTGCCAACGTACTCGGATTACAACTCACGTACACAACCCGCTCTGGCTTCATCTCTAGGATCGTTTCCAGCAAACGTGGATCGCAGCCCTTCCGCGGTGGATCGACAACGATGACATCAGCTTCGATGCCTTGTTCTTTCCAGCGTGGAATAACGTCCTCGGATGCGCCAACTTCAAACTTCACGTTACGCATCTCGTTCAAGAGCGCATTGCTGCGAGCATCCTCAATCGCTTCAGGTACAATCTCTACCCCGTACACCTGATCTGCATGTTGCGCCAGGAAAAGAGAGATCGTTCCGATGCCGCAATAGGCATCAATTACGGTTTCTTTGCCGGTCAGTCCGGCGTACTCTACCGTTTTCCCGTACAGCACTTCCGTCTGCACCGGATTCACTTGGTAGAACGAACGCGGAGAGATCGCAAACTGCACATCGCCAATAAAGTCATAGATGACATCACGTCCCCAGAGAACGCGGGTCTCATCGCCAAAGATAACGTTGGTCTGTTTTTTGTTCACGTTCTGGCAGATGCTCGCCACATGCGGAATGGCTTCACGGATACTGCCAATCCATTCGTCTTTGTACGGAATATCTCGACCATTCGTAACCAGAACAAGCATCATCTCGCCTGTACGGAACGCCTTCTTCACAACCACATGGCGCAGCAGGCCGCGACCTGTCTCTTCGTTATAGGCGCTGATTCCAAAATGACTGCCGATCTCTTTCACCTTCGCAACCACTTCGTCGTTATGCTCATGCTGAATAAGACAGCTCTCCATATCGATGATCCGATGGCTTCCTTTAGCGTAAAATCCACCTACCAAGCCACCCTCGGCTGCACCGATAGGTACCTGTGCCTTATTCCGATAGCGCCATGGCTCGTCCATACCCATCGTAGGCAGTACGCGAATGCCCTGCTCCGTATCTTCTTCGTTCATGACACCTTCAAGGCGAAGACGAATACGATTGCTGCCGATCATTTGCACTTCAGATGTAGCCGGTCCAGTTGTCTGATTTGCATCACCAACTGTGGCGTCATCCTGCACACGCTGTTCGGCGCCCTCTTTATCATCCTGCTCGTTGGATGCCAACGTCTCTGCATCCTCCACCATCACGTTCAACTTGCCAATCCGCTGCAAATTATCGACCACCAACTGGCGTTTCCACGCAAGCTGTCCGGCATAGCTCATATGCTGGATTTGGCAGCCGCCACACTGATCATAGATCGGGCAAGGCGCGGACACACGATCCGGGCTTGGCTTCACGATCTCCAGCAGTTTGGCATAGCCATACTGCTTCTTGGTCTTCAATACGCGCACACGTACAGTTTCACCTGGAAGCGCACCCTGCACAAAGAGCGTGTATCCATTCGCACGACCTACACCCTCACCGTCATGGTTCATGCCAATGATGTCGATGACGGTCTCTTCATTTTTGCTAACGGGCAGACCTTCAATTGGTGCAGATTCACGCGCTCTCCCTTTTGGACGAACGGCAGAAAGAGATGCGCCTTGTGGCCGCACCTCTTTTCCCTGCTGACGTGGTGATGGACGAGATGATTGACTTGGCTGACGGGACGCTGAAGCGTTCCCTTGCCCCTGAGAGGCAGCCGAATTCCGGCGGTTTTTTCCACGACCGCTGCGGTTCGTATTAGACAACGTACATTCACTTCTTTCTTTTTAGTATTTAACGATACAACATCAGATGATGACGCAAATTCGTAAATGTAGCTGGCAATGTTCCACCCAACTCTCCATCAAGGTTCAGTTGGACATATCCCGGTGACGTAACTTCCATATGACTCGTCTGGAAATGAACCACTTTCTTGTCGTTCAGATGTTCCCCACGCAGCGCAAGCGTTACGAGGCGGATCATATCAGCCAAATTACATTTCCTCACGCAAATGACATCGAACAGACCATCATCAATGGTTGCACCTGGAGCCAACTTCTCAAATCCCCCGACCGAATTGGTATTGGCGATGAGGAATAACATGAATTCATCATGAATCTCTTCCTGACCGTCGGCGCGAATAATCAGCTCCTGAGGAGACAGACTCGCCATTTTCTCAATACCCTTCATATAATAGGCCAGTTGCCCAATCATCGTTTTCAGACGACTCGGTACTTCATAGGTCAGTTCAGTCAATGAGCCGCCACCCGCGATGTTGATAAAATATTTATCATTCGCTTTGCCCAGATCGAGCGGGCGAAGCTGCTGGTTAATGACTAGATCCACGTAATCTTCCCACTGTCTCGGAATGCCGAGTGCACGTGCAAAATCATTCGTCGTTCCCAAAGGAAACACACCCAGCGGAGGACGGTTCTCCCGCTCGGCCATGCCGTTGATAACTTCGTACAATGTACCATCGCCACCAGCAGCAATAATCATGTCATATCCGCGTTCAATCGCAAGTTCAGCTTCGCGGGTTGCGTCACCTTCACCCGTTGTTGCGTGACATGAAGCTTCGATTCCACCTTGATCCAAACGCTGCAAAATATCAGCCAGACGTTTCTTCATTTCTTCCCGGCCTGAGGTCGGATTATATATTAAGCGAGCTTTTTTCATCTCATACGCCACCTATTCCACATTATCCATGAGTCTATACGGCCTCATAATTTTACATTGCATCAGTCCACAAAAAGGAAAATCTTTAAAACAACAATGAACTTCCGTTCATTCTGCTCTAATCTTTCGTCTTACCTATATCTATGCATCAGGAATTCCGTCTCATTCCAAAGCCTTTAACTCCTATCATATCATCAAATGTAAAGATGTCCTAGCCTGCAATCTATAAGTATATATTTTCATATATGTATCCACAGATTCTTCCACTACCCAATAAACCTCCTGCACCAATCCTGAATCTGTCCCACTACCTTTTATGTAAAATAGTCTCATTAATCAACCATTCTACCCGATTGGACAGGAATTAGTCTTCGATTTCGATGATCTTCATATGATTATGACATAGATATGCTACAAATTTACAAATCTTAAGATGAAAAGATAAATAACATAAACCTTTTTCCAATATAGTTTTAGTGCACCCTCAACTTAGCAACACATCATACCCGTGAAGGAGAATTGTGAATGAAAAAAATCGTGTTAATGCTCATGGTTTCGCTTATGGCATGTATTCCTTGGGTCACGGTAGTTGAAGCAGCAGCAATTAATCATGATCAGGTTGTCGGATTTCAGGAAGTCTCCCCAGTCACCGTGACACAACAAGCAGCCAAGCGTTTTCAGCCTTTTCTGAAAGTCTACCATGGTTGTGTGCCTTTCCCCGCAGTGGATCAACAGGGCAATACCAGTGCTGGCTTGAATACATCCGGGTCATCGAATGGAAACTGTAGCTCAAATACAGGGCAGATCTACTCCCGTTCCGCCTGGCACAATGGGGTGTGGGCCATCATGTATTCGTGGTACTTTCCCAAAGACTCCCCCTCCCCTGGACTCGGCCATCGTCATGATTGGGAAGGTATCGTCGTGTGGGTAGATAATCCGGCAGCGGCCAATCCCCAAATCCTCTCCATCGCGTATTCCGGTCACGGACAGTTCACCAACGTCACACCGAGCAATACCAATACACAAGGTAACCATCCGTTAATTTCCTATAATAGTACCTGGCCACTGAACCATGAGCTTGGCGTCACCAACGTTGTCGGGGGAACACAACCTTTAATCGGATGGGACGACCTGACTTCTGCGGCACGAAATGCGCTCAATACCACGGACTTTGGCAGTGCCAACGTGCCTTTCAACGATAACAATTTCACCAACAATTTAAATAAAGCCTGGTTCAGATAAGATAAAAAAAGAAAATCCCCTTCATGTGAAGAGCTCACTTGAGGGGGATTTCGTTATGAAGGTATCGTAGTATCCCGGATACCTGTATCACTTCTTCAGCCAACCTCAAAATCCGATTTTTCTGCCTGCACGCAGCTGTTTGTACCAGAAATACACCGTGCAGCCCACACAATACCCCAGTAAAGCCGCGCTTGCAGCCGCGAGAAGCATGACGGAGAAGGCATAACCTGCGATTACCCAGCCAACCGAGAACGAGATGAGTGACAGAGACAGGAAGAGCACAGCCAGAATATTGTTGAATCGCTGCAGTTCCACCGCCTGCGTCTCTGTCCCTTTACCAGTCAACACAACTTTCCCAATTAGCACAAACAGATTAAGCTTGCCACTGGAAGCCAGACCAACCACCTGAATGATCCAGAGTGCGCCCAGAACTACAAGTGGATTGAACACAAACGAGAGTAACACAGCCAATACAATGCCGACTTGGTTCGCTTTCACATAACGCATGGGCACTTCCCTCATTCTCATATCACCTTATCCCCATTTTATTAGTTGGTTTTATTGTAGTCGTTATGGGGTCAATGAGCAAGAGTTCACTTCATTATAGGATAGTAAAATCTCTTTTCAGCACGTCCCAATGGGGAGTCGGGATGCCTGTTGTCTTTTTCCAATCGGTAAATGCATGATTTAACGCCTCAATCTCTCCAAAAGAACCCGCGACCAGCTTATGAACCGGAAGCACACTATAGATCTTCAACAGAAGGTACAACATCCGTTGATGCTTGCGAATCATTTTAGCCTGAATCTCCGGTATTATCGTTATGCCCATAGCCTCAAGAACGCTGAAACCCTCATCCATCGCCCCAATCATAAGTTGGATTTGTTTTCTGTTCCCGTCCAACTTGATCAACTCACGTTTCTCATTAAAGCTCACCGCATTAAGCATCAGAATCGGCACAATATGGCTTTTCAGCCAGGCATCAATATCACTCAGAACATTTAGCTTGTATTTCACATGTTGGAAAGCTTGATCCAGCAAAGGTTTAAAGTTTATATCACCGTCCAGACTGCCAATCACCATTTGTCCGCTGCCTCCACCGATCGATAACATGCGGTCCTTGTCCCGCCTTCCTCCACTCACCTGGAATCCAAACGCGACCTGTTTTGCCACCTTACTGTTTTCCTCCAAAAAGTTTTGCATGCTTCGTGCATCTGCATTGTTTCCCACAATCACAATATTGCTACTCTGATTCTCTGCCAGAATAGGTAACACAGAAGGAAAATCGTTATATTTCATGACAACAAAAATCAGATCATATTGGTCATTCATCTCCAACGTTCTGGCTACCCGAATCGGATCAACTGTCGTTTTGAATTGAAAAACATGCCGGATAACGATCCCATCCTTCTCCAGCTCCTCTGCCCGCTTCCCTCTAGCCAGAATAGTGACATCATTGCCGCCGCGCACGAGAATATGCGCCAGTTGACTGCCCAAAACACCTGCCCCATACACTAATATCTTCATTGGTTATCCCTCTATTTCATATTTTAGCAATATTCGTTGCTTTATGAACATTTGTTGATAAAATAAGAGTATCAAAGCATCTGCCGTGCTTCAATCGCTAAAATATCCGTTTTTGTTGAATAATCAACGAATGATTCCTTATTGTTGAACACCATCATAGGAGGGGCCATGGACAGACGAGTACTCAAGACACGAAAGGCGATAATCGAAGCTTTTGTGGGGTTACTGGAGGAACAGGATTTCGAGCAAATTACGATAAACGACATTGCTGATCGAGCTAATGTAAACCGAGGAACCATCTATTTGCATTACGCTGACAAGTTCGATCTGTTGGATCAATGCATTGAGACCTATTTGCAGCAGTTGTTGGATGCCTGTATGATCGAAAACTCTACTACAACACCCGTTACCGCCAAGGATGCACTGCTCCGGACCTTCCGTTATCTGGAACAGCATGCCACGACCTATACCACACTTCTAACTAAAAAAGGTATTCCCGCGTTCCGCAGTAAGTTGATGACATTGTTGGTTCAGGGAGTGGAGGAACAAATGGATGCCTGTGGCATCCAGGAAGGTATGAAAAGAGAGATTACCATACAGTTTCTTGCTTCCGCTGCAGTCGGTCTCTTGGAGTGGTGGATTATGAATTCCATGCCTTATCCGGCCGAGGAGATCGTTGACCAATTAATAAATTTACTGGAACTACATCTGCAACTGCACGCACCCATTAATGGATAACCTAATTCTCGTTCGAGTGATCTATAACAAACAAAAACCACGTCCTTCGACGTGGTTTTGATATACTTCAAGAAGAAGCTTCAACCTCATTACATCTCTCCAGCAAAATCTGGATCTGACGCTCCAGCCACTGCCCAAGCAATGGATGTGGCAACAACGTCTCACCACTATATTCATAATCCAGTTCCTTCAGCCGGTCCGGGATTACGTTCCTTGTGAAGTAACCGGCACTCAAAAACAGCGGCGCCACAATAACTCGGTTCCCCCGCTCTTCACTCCAGTACTTCACTTTATCGTACACACTCTCCGGATTCAGCAACGCATAATCCGTATGGGCTACACCACTAACTTCCTGCACAAGCTCTGCAAGGGAAGAAATTCCGGCTTCCCAACGTTGACGAAAACCATCATGAATACTCCCGTGTCCGACAAGTAGAATCGTTTCCTCCTCCGGTTGCTGCGACAGCAATCGAACTTTGTCCCACACCATCACGGCAATATCCGGATCATTATCCACTGGATAACCGAAGTGAACCCTAGCCTTCACATCGAACGGTTCCAGATCCGTTTCGCGATCAGGTGTTTCCTTTGCACCCATGGCATATTCAATCTCATCCACATGTGTACTCCCGGACGAAACAAATAGAGGTACGACCAAAATATCGGTTACACCTTGTCCTTCCAGTCGGTCGATACCGTCCTGGATCAGGCGTCCTTCCACAAGTTCAAGAAAACCGGCTTCTACTGGTAATGGAATAGGCAGATTCAACCGGGAGATCGCGTCATCGACGGATTCCACCCAGGTCTGCTCCTGTGAACCGTGACTGATGATGAGTACACCCGGCTTCTTCATGTTAGCGTCCCAGGCGTTCCAGCGTCATTTTATAACCATCATTGCCGTAATTCAGGCAGCGTTTGACACGTGAAATTGTAGCTGTACTCGCACCTGTCTCTGCTTCAATCTGGTTATACGTATTGCCTTTACCCAACATGCGAGCCACTTCCAGCCGCTGGGACATGGATTGGATCTCGTTTACGGTGCAGAGGTCATCAAAGAAAACATAACACTCTTCAATATCTTTTAGCGTCAAAATAGCCTCAAATAGTTGTTCAATACTTTTATCATTTAGCTTTTTCAGCTGCATTTCATCATCATCCCCTAGCGGTTACTGTGTACCTACATTGTACTCACCCTGAGTTGGTATTTCAAGCGTTACCGATTTCACGCACTACAGAATAAAAATACATGTTACCGCTTACAAAAGGTACTATTGTCCTCCCCTCGCGTACATCGAGCGAAATTTCCGCGCTATTTCCCAGTTTTCACCTGTATATATCCGATTACTTATGTAGGATTTCACCCCTGCTAAATGTTACAATTTTGTGTCTAAACTGTGTTTCACTCTCCGGGAACCTGCCATCATACCATGCGCCCAAATCCGCAAATATCCCGTTTTTCGGGATACCCGCCTACGCCGTCTCTCCGCGAATGACATACAGTATAACAAAAGGGAGTTCCACTACCGTATATGATGTACATCTGTCATAAAACTTGTGGAACGCAATTCCGAAATCCAATATAGAAGGAACGTGATCGTTCATGCCACAGCATTATTATCACCGCCAGCCAGCACAAGGGCAACGTCCGTCTTCTCATGCTCATCGGCAGGCACGTACTTCTGCCTATATGCCGCCCGGTATGGTTCCGCGGTCTTTGAATGAAGCTCAGATTCAACCGATGTACCCTGGAGTAGAGCCACATTACCCAGGCTTCGGTGAAGTCGAAGCATCTGCAGTCGTACCCTATGGGCAAGGTATAGCTGGCGGGAACTTGTATGGAGGCGCAGCTCAGGTTGTTCCCCCAGCTCCGGTACCGGCGCCTGCTACGGGCAGTTCCAGCTTTTCATTAGCCAACCTCGGTGAGTTAAAAGGAATGATCGACCGCTTCGGCGGTATTGATGGGATCATGAGTGGAATAGGCAAAATGCAGAAGGTTGTCGGTGGTATCCAACAGATGGCTCCGATGATGAAACTTGTTATGGGCATTCTGCCTTTTGGAAAAGGAAAATCAAATAACAGCGCAGCTGATGCAGACTATGAAGAATATACACCGCCCCGGAGACGCAAAAGCAAACGTCGGAACAAAACAACGAATGTTCCACGTCGCCGTAATACAACTCCAGTCCGCCGCAAATCCAATACCACCAAACGCCGTCCCAAAAGTCGCAAAGGTTAAATTTTATCCAGGCACCCCCATACAAAAGGTGGGTGCCTTAACACCATTCATTAATATATCAAAATTTTCAGGAACCTATGTTCTTATTTCTGTAATTTGAGGTATACTGGATAATAACAGAAGGAGGCGGACCATGGAACTTATCAAAGACAAATACACTCCCGCATTAATCGATCGGACCGGTGAACTCTTGCGTCAATCCTACCCGAAGCTGGATACACAGCAATTTCACGAATTGGTTTTCGCTGAAGGTTGGGAACAGTTGGAATTCAAAGCGCGCATTCGCCGAATCACACTGGCTTTGACTGCAGTATTGCCCGACAATTATGAGGAAGCATTACACATTATTGAACAAGCCGCTCCGAATATGAGAGGCGTTGAATATCTGTTTGTACCGGATTTCATCGAAGTGAACGGACTTGACCCAGAGGATTACGAGTTATCCATGAAGTATCTGACCCTTTTCACACCTTATTCCAGCTCCGAGTTCGCGGTACGCCCGTTTATTAAACAATATCCAATCCAAACGATGAAACATATGATGGCTTGGGCAGATAGCAACAACGAGCATATCCGCAGACTTGCCAGTGAGGGCAGCAGGCCACGTTTGCCTTGGGGTGCCAAACTCCAGAACTTTATCACTGATCCAACACCTGTACTTCCGATTCTGCATGCATTGAAACAGGACGAGTCCCTCTATGTTCGCAAAAGTGTTGCCAATCATCTGAATGACATCTCCAAGGACCACCCCGAACTGGTACTGGATCTGGTCACGACCTGGTACGGACAACATGCACACACAGACTGGATTGTCCGGCATGCCAGCAGGTCATTACTGAAGAAAGGACATCCTAAAGCACTAAGTCTTTTTGGTTATAACGAGCAGGATTCAATTCACATTGAGCAGCTTCAGCTTGTCCAAGATACGATTGGCATTGGCGAGGATCTTCATTTCTCGTTTGATGTTGTTAATGAAAGCGGTGAGTCACAGATGCTGCGAATTGAATATGAGATGGGTTATATGAAGGCAAACGGCAAACAGGCTCCCAAACGATTCAAATGCTCTGATAAAATGTACCCGACAGGCAGAACCAAGGTAGCCACCAAACAATCGTTCAAAATCATTACAACGAGAAAATACTATGCTGGACTACATACGCTAACAATTGTGGTGAATGGTCAAGCGGCAGCTACAACTTCTTTTGTCCTTGAAGTGGAGTAACCGAAAGGATTCGCAAGTTATACACAGCTCGTTTCAGCAAAAACTTATTCACATGTGGATAGATAATTTCTAGCACATCTACAGAAGAATCAGAAAGGCCACCTGGCAATCTTCTCCCGACAGTTCTATTACTGCCCGAGATCTTTGCTCAGTGGCCTTTTTCATGAAAACCGAAACGCCTGACTCTAAGCCTTCTGAAAGAAAGCTGCAATCGGAGTCATAAGGTATCACATTTTCTACTTGAACCATCCCCGCTTCACAAACCAGGCCACCATGCTGCCGCCAAGGACAAACATGAACAATAACACCGCTCCATACCCAAACTTCCACTGAAGCTCAGGCATATAGGCAAAGTTCATGCCATAAATACCGGCGATTAGCGTAAGCGGCATAAATACGGTCGTAATCACCGTAAGTGTCTTCATAATCTGGTTCATCCGGTTGGAGTTCAGGGAAATATAACTGTCACGCAGATCGGCTGTCATCTCCCGATCAGCTTCAATCATATCCGTCAGCTTCAATAAATGGTCATAGATATCGGTAAAATAAGCCGTATGTTCGCCTGTTCGCTGCACATGCTGGGAATTGACCACCCGATAGAGCAGATCCCGCATCGGTACTACCGTTCGTCTGAGCTTCAGCAATCGAGTCCGCAGATCAAACACCTGGTTCATCAAGTCCTCAACGGACTCTTGTCCACCCCGGTTCTCCAGTTCAGCCAGTTCATCCTCAATCGCAAATAAAGACGGAAAATAATGATCGACCAACTTGTCCATCACGGTATAGGCTGCTGCCACTGGACCTCGCGCCCAGATGGTTCGTTCATGTGCATGGTGCAACAACCGTTCCCACGCTTCATCCACTTCCTCTAATACGCCATGATGAAAAGACACTAGGAAGTTAGATCCGAGAAACAAGTCAACCTCCTCGGCTTCCAGTGTGGACGGGTTCAGTGCATGCAGCACAAGAAACTGCAGATTATCATAATAGTCGAGCTTGGGCCGCTGCAACACATGCAGACAATCCTCTATGGCTAATGGATGAAAATGAAAATATGTATCCAGCAAACAGCTTTCCTCTTCCGTTGGCTGGTTAAAATCCGCCCATACCCAGGCGTAATCATTCAGATCCAACTGTGTAAGTGGTACGTTAACGGAGACTTGGTGTTCTCTTGTAATGGCGAGTGTACGAATCATAAATCAGATCACATCCTTGTCCTGTATCTTTACGTTATTGTACACAGGTACCTTCAAACTCGACAACAAAAAAAGCCAACCCTGTTGGCTTCTCTCATTTCCCTATCCACAGTTCCCTGTATCCACAGGAATATCTTCTTTTGGTTTATCATTCCACGGATGGCTATCCACATATCCAGCCTGTCCACACGTTCATGCACAGGCGTCTCTTGATTTTGGTTGTATAATTGTCCACATATCCCGATATTCACACAGTTATGAACAGTTTGTCTGGTAACCCCGAATTCGTTCGGGATCACTTCTCTCTTTAGAAAATGATCCAGTACAACAATCCTGCCAGTCCCGCAGTAATTGGAATTGTAATGAACCACGTAATAATGATCCGTCCAGCAAGTCCCCATTTCACAGCAGAGAAACGTTTCGCGGAACCCACACCCAGAATAGCTGATGTGATCGCGTGCGTTGTACTAACTGGAAGGTGAAGCAACGTTGCTGTGAAAATAACGGAAGCAGCTGACAGATCGGCGGCGAATCCGTTAATCGGTTCAATTTTAAAGATTTTGGTACCCATCGTTTTGATGATTTTCCAACCACCAATGGATGTACCCAGAGCCATCGCGGTTGCTGCTGAGATTTTAACCCACAGCGGCACTTCCAGATGATCTTGTACACCTGCTGCAACCAAAGCAAACGTAATAATCCCCATCGCTTTCTGTGCATCATTCGTACCATGTGTGAAGGCTTGCAGTGCTGCCGTGAAAATCTGTACCGTACGGAAACCTTTATTCACGTTATGAGGACTGCGTTTGGCAAAAATGTATTTAAGAATCGTCATGACCACATAACCAATGGCAAATGCAATGAGAGGTGATAATAACAAACCTCCGACGATATCAATGAATCCGCTCCACTTCACTTTGTCGGATCCTGCGCCAACAAGCACGGCACCTGCAAGGGCTCCGATAAGTGCGTGTGATGAGGAAGACGGAATACCAAACCACCATGTAACCAGGTTCCAGATAATCGCAGCGATCAAGGTGACTATGACGACCTCGATCCCGTTATCCAGCGTGGTGGGGTCAGTTACGCTCCCCCCAATCGTCTTCGCAACGCCTGTAAACATCATCGCACCGACAAAGTTCATTACCGCTGCCAAAAGGATCGCGCGACGTGGCGTCAGTGCCCGTGTCGATACTGAAGTGGCAATGGCATTGGCCGTGTCGTGAAAACCATTGATGAAGTCAAACGCCAGTGCAAGGAAGACGACTATACCTAATACCCAAATCGTTGTTTCCATTATTCTCTGGCTCCTTAAGAATTACGCATGATGATGGATTCGAGCACATTCGCTACGTGTTCACAAGCATCCGTTGTTGTCTCAAGACGTTCGTAAATTTCCTTACGTTTGATCAATTCAATCGGATCAGGAACGGTAGCGAAGAGGTTCTTGATACACATGCGCAACACTTCATCACCCTGATTTTCCAGATCATTCAATCGAATCGTGTACTCACGAATCGCCAGCAATTTTTTCTGAGACAGCAAATGAATGGCCTTCTGAATTTCGTAAGCCGATTGGCGCAAAATTTCAGCGAATTGAACGATATATTCGTCTGGGTCAGTCAGTTGGTACATATAGAAACGGGAAGCCGTTGCTTCGAGTCCGTCCAATACGTCATCAAGTGTCGTTGTCAGCTCCATAATATCATCGCGTTCGATCGGCGTGATAAACGTTTTGTTGAGTTCCGTAATGATTGTGTGAACATAGTCATCACATTGGGACTCGTACTTCTTCATTTCATTGGCAAAAAGAGTCACATCCTGAAGGTTGGAAACATGCTGGGAGAAATAATCTGCCGCTTGAACAACCGTATCTGCCATGTTCTCCAGTGTCTCAAAAAATATATCCTTCTTCTTCTTAAGCTTCATAGCTCTATCCCCTTTACGGAAAAAATTGCCGATAACCGATGAAACATGAAATGACAACCTTTGATATCTTATCATATTTGTTTCATGGTTTGTACAAAAGGTGTGATCCTTTTTTATATTCTTATCACATTAATCTGAAATGAATCTTAATTATTTGGAATAATGGTAAATTCAAGTCAAGATTTTACACTGCGTTTACAATTCGACATCAAAACACAAAACCGACACGATTCTACTTTTCATGCCAAGGTACAATATGATGCCTTTTAGGACGACATAATCGGTAGATATTTCATCGTTTTCTTTCATTACATCCTTCTATTGGACAGCCAGCTTCACATGACTAGAAAATTCCGGTTGATTGGGAACAATGCTGATAAACGTTTTACCTGGCACAAGAGCCACTTCACTGCCATCCTGAACAAAACGGATAATATCCCCCTGCTTTTTCACCCATTGCCCACGAATCATCTTGCCCTTTTGGAACAACATAGCTTCCCCGCCCTGTTCCAAATTAACGGACAACCGACCTACACTATCGAGCACCCTGTGATCTGCACCTGCCACAATGATGTTCGCTGCGCCAAGTTGAGTCCCATTATCCAGATCCTGATCTGCCTTACCATTCACCATTCTCATATATCGTCCACTAACTTCATCATAATCATACGTCACCCGGTAACTATCCAATAAATAATGGATATCGAATTGCTTCACTGCCTCTCCAGTGGATGTCGCGCCTTCTTCGTTATAGATGTATACGGGAGACTTGAAATCATGGCTATAACCCTTGATATCTGCCCCTTCTCTCAGCTTGTCCGCTGAAGTATACAGATTATGTGGGGCTTTACGATCCGAGGAACGCCAGAAGTAAAGTCCACCATTCGAGATTTCATCCATATGCTGTTTCTGCTGCCTTTGCAAAATGGAATACGCCTCCGGACTGCCTCCGGCATGAACAAGTACCCCATCATAACTCTCGCCGAGCTCAATCAAATATGGACGTATACTGCGAACGGGTCCAACCGTCTCAGCACCGCCTTCACTCTGGAAGATGGCTATGAAACGGGTAATGCCTCCCTCTGCGAGGACTTCAAGAATGATATCAGCTGAACTTAGACCCGATTGGGGCCGAGCCGCTGGTGCATTATTAATCATGACGGCGAGTGGTCGACGCGTAATTGCTTCATCTACAGGCAGACCTGTCAGAGGTGCTGTATAGAGAGACGTATTGGACTCCTCCACAGTCTGTTCTTCTTGTACAGGTGCAGGTGTCGGTTCTGGCTGAAGTGGCATCTGCGCCACCTCCTGGTTTTGGCAGGCAACAAGACTCAATGAGAGAATAAACAGGGATGCAGCCGATGCTGCTTTGTTCCATTTCAAAAGCTTCAATATAGGACCTCCTGAACGATATGGCCTGGTTCTAAGTTGTGATATATGTCTCATGTGGGCAACCATTTCACGTATTTCTTTCCATTTAATCACACCCCATCCGATTTGTCTGCGCCCAGGAGGCCTTGATACAGCGAGAAATTCACATTTGAAACAGCGAATCGCGAGAAAAATATGTCCTAAATGTGAACTTCTCAAACCTTACTTAAAATTTGAACTAGATTGTGATTTTAATCACAAACAAAACAACTTTTGGACTATACAATAAAGACATCAAAGGTGATCACTTAGAAAAAACAAAAACAACACACACTAGATTCCATGAAGGAGTGGTTCATATGTTCAGCACAAACCAATGGCTTAGAGAAAACAAAGTGGCAATGTGGATTTTAACAGTACTTCGGGTGTATATCGGTTATGATTGGATGACTCACGGATGGAGCAAATTAACTGGCGGATTCGAAGCTGGCGGGTTCCTTGCAGGAGCACTGGAAAAAACAACGGGTGATCATCCGGCAGTTCAAGCATGGTGGGGAACATTCCTTGAGAAATTCGCAGTACCAAACGCAGGACTGTTCGACTTCGTTATCCCTTTGGGTGAATTCCTTGTAGGTTTGGGTCTCATCCTTGGCTGCTTCACTACACTGGCAGCACTGATGGCAATGGTCATGAACTTCGCGTTCCTCTTCTCGGGAACAGTAAGCACAAACGCTCAACTGGTTGTAATGGAAATCTTCATCGTTGTTGCTGGTGCAAATGCAGGTAAAATCGGTCTGGATCACTGGGTACTGCCTTACCTTCGCGGATTGATCACTCGTAACAAAGGTAATCACCCAAAAGACACACCAACGATTAGCCCAACTCATAAAACAGCTTAAGCAATCATTCATAGAATTCTCAGCCCTGCTCCCAATCCCCCTGGAGAGTAGGGCTTTTTACTTTTCAAGATCACCCTGAATGCCCTCACTGACTTGCTCATCCAGAGAAAACCGTATTATGATGAACATAAAGTTGAACTTCAAAGGAGTATACGATAATGCCGACCCAGCGACGTCTTGAGACCGATGCGGACTTCCAGGAAGCCATGAATATGAAGTATAAGGTTCGCGTTTTTAAAGATAATCACCAGATTGACTCGGGTGGTATAATTATCCGTTTTGACAGCAACACCGTAGTTGTACAATCCAGTGTCAGTGAGCTCGCTTACCATTCACGTACAGACTGTGAATTGTTCGAAATCCGAAAATAAAGACCTAAGGCATGAATAAGTCCTTGTATTGAAAGAAGGTTCCTTTAGCCCATCAAGGGCGTACAGGAACCTTCTTTTGTTTATATATTGTAATTGTATACATTAACACACGTTATTCGTACCCAACTGGCTTCAAACACCAATATCAGGCTGTTGTCTGTTCCAAGTTACACGCCGTCTCCAAACTGCCAGCAGTTCAAGCTCAGCGTTCCATAAGGGTAAGACTGGAATAGACGCTTCGCTGATCGGGACATATCCGCTGTACCCATAGCATAGAACAAAGGTGCAAGGTGTTCTGTACCATACGACGGAACTGCCGCGCGTGCATGAGGGGCTTTTTTCTCATATTGAAACAGTTCTCTTGTGTTCCACTGCTCCAAGCGCTCCCCGATCCAGTTATCAAATTCCACCGCCCACTCTTGTGGTTCATCCGTATTGCCCAGCAATCTTAAATTGTGAACCGTTCCACCACTGCCAATGATCAGCACATCATCATGACGCAGCTGTTCCAGCATTCGGCCAATATCATATTGTTCCTGCGGCGTACGCAGCGAGTCTACCGATACAGCGATCACAGGGATATTAGCCTCAGGATACATATGGAGCAACGGTACCCACACACCATGATCCAGCCCTCTGCCACGAATCGGCTGATGTGCCAGATTGCTGCGGGTGAACAAAGCACATATCTCGTTCGCCAGATCTGGCTGCCCAGATGCAGGGTATTCCATCGTATACATCGTAGAAGGAAATCCATAAAAATCATGCAAGGTCTGATGTGTATCATCCATTGTCACGGACGGTTCAGGACAATCCCAATGCGCCGTAAATACGACAATGGCTTTCGGAGCCGGCAGCCTGTCTCCAAGCTGGTTTAAGAAGTAAGTGTAGTCATTGCTCTCCACCGCCAGAGCGGGAGAACCATGCGCAATGAAAAGTGCGGGTAATGTCATTGCTGCCAACCTCCAGACACGGATAGAATGCTTACTCTTCTATTTTACCCCTAAGAAGGCGCTTTTCCAAGCTGACATCCCCAAACAGTTGTAATCCTGCCACTTATATCATCCAGTGCTGCCAATCCTGCTCGATCTTCTGACGTTCGCCCAGCCACTCTCTGGTACGTGTAATGAGCTGTTCACGCTCTTTGCCTGAAGAGAAGGTGTGATCGCCCTGGAAGATGATCTCCTTGTCACAGCGGCCTTCCTGACGCATCCAGAATACCTTTTGATATAGAAATGCATAGTCTACAGGGATAATCTCATCTGACGTGCCATGTACGACAAGAACATCACCACTAAATTTGACTGCTTCCTGGAATGGCTGTTGTTCAGCGAGAGACTCGAAGAAGGTTGGTGTGAATTTGTATCCGAGATAATCAGCCGCACCCAGTTTCACGCCTTCATCGTATATTTCCCGTCCCGTAATCTTCACGATATCATTGAATGGATAACCCACGGAGGACCACATCACCAGGTTCTTGACACGTTTGTCGCGCACAGCAGTTAGTAATGCAACGGCCCCACCCAGACTATGACCAATTAGCGTAACGCGCGTAGGATCTACATCACTGCAATTCACCGCGTAATCCAGCACCGAACGGGTCTGTAGCACCATGGACTCCAGTCCCTCCGCTCCATACTCCCCACTGCTCTCTCCGCAACCGATATAATCGAAACGTAGGACCAGATAACCGTCTTCAGCCAGCTCCCGTGCAGTCTTTACAAACAAACGGTCCACGCCGATCCGACTACCAACGAAGCCGTGGCAGATGACTGCCAGAGGTACACGTTGCTGACTCTTCCCCTCCTTGATATCTTTCACAACCGGATAATGAATCGTGGCTGTTAATTCTTCCTGCCCATGACGGATAATGATCTGACGTTCCATACCGATTTCCCCTTTCCACGCTTAGCCTGTGGTATTCCATTTATTAAATATATATAATCCGATAAGTTTAGTGTGTATTAAGATGTTATTCATATATTATCATCCCGTACCCTGCAAGTCAACGTAAGTAAGAACCCTTTCTACGTCGAATACTAATCTACCTTTTATCGGTTGATAAGCGCAAAAAAATGAGCCACGCTGGTGACAGCTGGCCCCGATGTCTTTTGAATTTCAAACCATGTGTTGCAGAATCGTTATTCGTAACTTCTATGGAACATCTCGTGGGTCTCCACACGTCCATTCCACTCATGCTCATGACTCGAATCACTATTGTCCCAGAAACTTCTTCCCCTCAAATTGCCATCTGTCAGTTCTTCTGCATACTCCGTGTCCTCCAGATTCTCCTCAAAGGATACAACCTCGTCCACAACTCCACGGGAGTTGCTGTTCAGTAGCAGCTTCCGCGTCAAATCTGTTTGTTTGTCCATAACAAGCACACTCCAATCTTGGATTTCTGTTGGAAATGCTACTATTGTGATGGAATTAGCTGTTCTTTATGCATACTTCACACAATCGTTAGATCTGGAAGGCATGAGGGATTTTTTTCACATGAACGGGGAAAATAAACGAACAATCATTAGCAGCATATGCCTCGGAATCCTTCTGCCGAAAGGAATGAATGCATGGAACATCTACTCGAATGGATTCAACATCACGGTAAACTGGTGCTGTTATGCACCTGTGTCATTCTCGCCTGTGTGTGGATATGGGCCAACCGTGAGCAGCTTTTTTATAAGGAATGACTTTGCGAAACGAGAGCCCTTCCCGTATACTAAAATACCGTCAGGGTCTTCAGACAATTGGAAGATCAGAATGTGTGTAGACAGGGGGAGCAATCATTGGGGATTTCCTATAAGAAACTGAGAGAAATACAGAATCGGCAAATAACCGAGATGAGTCGTATGACACCTGAACATGTGAAACTGTATGACGAGATCAGCATAATTGCACGTCAAGCGCCAGCGGACGAGAGAACACAGGAAGAATGGATTCTCTCCGCAGGAAAAGCGATCGTACAGGCTCAGCGGGATAACAAACCCGCTCGCGAGTTATACGGACCTGATCTGGAACAAGACATCCATGCACAGCTCGGGATAACAGATACAGCATCGGAGAAGAGGGCTGCCGTTGAGGTGGGTAAATCCAGCCCAACCCGTGGTCATAGTCCATCAGCTTCATCGCAAAAGAAAGCCACCGTTGCAGAACCACAGCCAACGGACAATGCGGAGCCAGCGAAACGGACACCGAAGTGGTATGCCATGATCGCGTGCGCGGCTTTGTCTTTTGTCCTGTTGATTCAAGGATGTGCAGGATTGTTCGTGGGTTGGACTGGCGGGGATACGGAACCGTTCCAACACATCAGTCTGTTCTCCCTGATCGTTGCAGCCGTTGGCGGAATCGCATTGGTGGAAATGCTTCGCCGCCTTGCTGAGCGACCGGACGATGAAGGAGCAGACAGAAATAAGGTACCTAAAGTCAATATTCGGGGGATCGTCATCTACATCGTGGTCGTGGTACTCGTGCTGTTTGTGGGGTATCCACTACGTGATAAACTTCCCGTCTTTGCACTTGCGCCGTGGGTGAGTGCAGTGATCGGCATTGTGGGGCTTGCAACGTTAAGGCCTTTATTTGGTCAAAAGAAAACAGCATAACACGTTATACTCGATTAAGGGACTTCACGAACTCGTGAGGTCTTTTTCCATTTGGAGCTGGTTCCGATGTTTGATTCCTTTTCCCGGTGTCTCTCCGAACTCCCGCTTGAACATCCGGATAAAATAGTTCACTTCCATGCCAACGGTCTCTGCGGCCTCACGTACACTTGCTCGTGGATGCTTGTCCAGCCATTCTGAAGCCTTCTGCAAACGTAATCGCTGCATATATTGATGTCCTGTCACGCCATAATGATGATGAAACAATCGATTGAGATGTTGCACCGAATAACCCACTGCATCAGCGATGTGCTTCAATAACAGATCGTCCTGATAATGTGTATGCATCAATGCTACTGCTCGGATGAGTGCATCCTTGCCCGTATCGGACTCCCGATTCGAACGTGTTACAGGCTCCTCCTGCACCATAGATGATCCGATACCTACACGACCGACATCAGATGGTATTTTGGACTGTGCTATATCCAAAATGAGCTGGTAGATCAGGGTTGATGTGTTCCACATCTCCGTCGCTCCTTGATCCAGCACATGCCAGAGATTGGTCATCCGTGACCAGAAGATGTCAAAACCGGAGATAGGGCACGGCTCGTTCTGAAGCAAACCCGCGCTTTGAAGTACCGATCCAGCCGATGCACCGCCAATACCGATATAACCAAGTTCTCCTTTGGATTTGGAATGAGGCACATACTCATGCGCAATCCCAGGTTCCACGATGAATACCTGCCCTGCTCCCATCGTCCATGTCCCTTTTCCCGGAAGCCTGAACTGCCCCTCACCTCCGCCTGACAAAAACAACTGATACACCGGAAATCCATCCGGTCTATGCAGAACTTTCTCTTCCTGCGTGCCCACACAATACAGGTACAGCGGCAACCGGGAATCCGGCAGGCCCGTCAAACGAAATGCAAGCATTCCATCATTCCTTTCGGCTCATAGGCTTATAGGCTTCTAGCTTATTCCTTCTATTATCCATCCGTTTGTCCTGTTCCAGCAATGGTCTAAGGAACCTTTTTGGCGACAAGATTTTCAAAATGCAAGTTTGAAATTCACGCCAGAAGATTATTGTTCATACATAATGAAAACACCCTTTCCGGCTGGAAAGGGTGTTTGAGTTTGTTTCAGTGTAATTTTTAAGTTCAACCCTGTGCAGGTGTTTACCCATCAATTGATGCCGGTGGATTGGTAGAAGACGTTGGCTCCTGTGTAGGCGTAGACGGAGCCTTTTCAAGCTTAAATGTATCCGATGGGCCCGAAAGTGTATGTTTATACGTTGTTGTATTGGCAGCAACTGAAAGAATATACACCTTGTACTCGCTTCCTTCCACCAGATTGGCTCCGGTTGAATCTTTGGCAGCTGTAGTTAAAGTAACTTCAACAGCTGCAGGATTTCCAATTGGGTAGCTAGTGTTAGAGATTGCTGTGTTAATATCCAAATTATCCGTTCCTTTAACAATAAAGAGTCGGTATTCAGAAATTCCAGTTTCAGGAGATGGTTTAGTAAAGGTAAGTTTATAACTTGCTGCCGTTACTGTACTTGTATTTTGCAATTCTGTAATAGTGGCAGTTTGAACCGCATTTGCTTGTGCAAAGATATTAAACTCATTGGAAGCTGGTGATAAATTGGATGCGCGAGATGTACTATTGGACAGCGACATAACAAACACTTTGTATTTCTGTCCAACGGAAAGCGCACGGTCGTTAATATCACGGTATCCACTGTTCAATACGATTGAAGTACCTGCACTACTTGTCTCCAGATCAGTATAGAAATTAATGCCAAGTGCCGTACTTGTAGTGAAACCACTTACCTGATTTGTGGGCACGATGAAAATACGATATTTAGCAATTCCCGTTTCATTCGATGCTTTGGAAAAATTGATAGTTACATCGGAAGGGTTACCTGCCTGTTGTCCCTGATCTTTGACGGTCACATTCACATTACTCACTGCTGCCACGGCAGTAGCTGAAGTTAGAGTAATGGCACCGGAAGGCGATGACAATGCATTCGTCAGAGAAGCATTGTTATTCACAGCCAATACATATACTTGGTATGCCACATCATTAAGAATCGGTTCGTTATTCACTGTTCTTGAAGTACTTGTAAAATTAACAGTCTGATTAGCTCCCGTTTTGCTGACGGTTCTGTAATACGCGCTGTTCACTGCATTTGCTGTGTTCAGATTAAACGTGCTACCCGCCTTCACTACAAACACCCGATAATGATTCACATTTGTCTCATCTGCGGATTTATTAAACGTTACACGCAGATCACTACCATTTCCAGTATCCCCAATATCAGATGGCACCACATTGCTCGGAGCCGTTATAGCGGCGTTCTGTGTCAACGTAATCTGTGAAGAGTAACCAGACAACGCATTCTGACTGGAGTTTCCGTTGTTATTCACCGACAGCACGAATACCCGATAAGCAACGTTATTGGTGATGGTGTAACCATTGGTATCTACCGCATAGTTCGGAAGCGTAACGGACAGGTTACCACCCGTTTTGTTCACCTGTGTATAGTTGTTCGATGCATTAGCAGCGCTCAGCGTGAAGCTGCCCACATTAGCGGAACGAACGACATATACTCGGTAGGCAGAGATTCTGGATTCATCCGCAGCTTTGTTGAAAGAAACCCGCAGATCACGCCCATCAGCATAGTCACTAATATCCGCAACAGCCAGGTTGCTAATAACTCCCGCGTTACCGTTCGTTGTCAGTCTCAGCACAGTGGAGGAAGCTGACAGCGCATTGGTGTATCCATTTTGCTGATTGCCCACCGCCATCACGAAGATACGATAATCTTGCAGATTCGTTACGTTATAACCACTTGTGTCCTTCATGGATGAAGGCAATGTCGTTGTAATGTTGTTGCCTGTTTTGTTCACCGTATAGTACAGACTGGAGGACAGGTTACTTGCTGTCGTCAGATTGAAGCTGCTGGCAACCGAGTTGCGCACCACGAAGACGCGATAATTCGCAACCTTGGATTCATCCGAAGAACGGTTAAAGCTCACCTGGATATCACGGCCATCTCCATAATCCGAGTTGTCTCTCACCTGCGTAATTACAGGAGATGTTGCTGTGTTCACGGACAGTGTAAGTGAAGATGATGCTGTCGACAGCTTGCTGTCTGTTGTTGTATTTGTGCTCACGGACAAGATGTATACCACATACGCTGTGCCGCTTTTAATCAATTCGCCGGACGTATCCCGTGTCGAAGAAGTCAGCTGGCTTTTCACTGCGGTACTGTTTCCTTTGTATATGATCGTGGAGTTAGCACTGGACACTTTGTTCGCCGCAGCCAGATTGAACGCAGAAGAGTCCTTCGCTTTGACAACAAATGCACGATAATACGTAATGTTCGATGTTGTGCTCGGCTGCGTGAAGTTAATCTCCAGATCACGGCCATCGCCATAGTCGCTAATATCTGTGGCACGCAGGCTTGTAACCGCCTGTACTGTGGATTTCACATTACTGAGCTTTATAGCTTGAGAAGACCAGTTCAATGCATTTTTATAATTATTGCTGCTGTTACCAACAGTCAGTACATACAGGCGATACGTTTCATTACTATTGAGCAAATCTCCGTTCACGTCACGCGTCTGTGCATTAAGCGTCAGTTTCGGGTTGCTGCCATTCGGTGTAACGGATGTATAGTTCGCAGCAGGTACGGCAGTTGCTGAGGACTCCGTGAAGCTATTCACATCACGAGTTTTCACCAACATAATCCGGTAAGCAGATACCGCCTTCTCTGAAGTTGGACGTGTGAAGCTCACCGTCAGGTCACGACCATCTCCGTTGCTTCCGGATACCGAACCATAGATGTTCCATGCAGCATATTGTGTCTCATCCACTGGTGGCGTTACCGTTGTCTTGATATCTACACGTTGATTGCGTGAGTTCCAGAATACTTTTTCTCCAAAAGCTTCACTGACAAAACGAATGGGAACCATTGTGTTGCCCTTAATCGTGTTCGCAGGTACATCCAACGATATCGCTTCCCCGTTGATGTATGCCGTTTTGGAACCAAGTGTCAATGTAACTTCCTGATCGTCGCGAGTTGCAACAATCGTTTTGGTTCTGTTTGTGTACTGTACCTTCGCATCCAATCCTTCAAAAATCGACCGAAGCGGAACCAGTACGCGTCCACCTTTCATCACAGGTGCCTGAGCAGATGATAACTCTGCATCATTAATATATATGCTGATCCTCGCAGCTGCATCCATAACCGACGTTGGAAGTGCGGACATCAGCATGGCCGATACAGCCAGCGCTGACATTACCTTCTTCACTTGTTTTCCTCCCGCTTTCCTCATATCCCATATCCCCATTCTCGCATGTAGTTAACATCGAAATAGATTCGCTGTTCTTTTCAATAATTCCTGTATTTACCTATGCACAACTAAGACGTTCCGATCAGCTCAAAAGTTTCCAGTTGTACAAAAAATATTTTCGCAGAAATCTTCCTCTATCTTCCACCCTCCAAAAGTTAAAAATAACAGAAGAATTTGTCACCATTCCGCAACCATATCCTGCCCCAATTGCGTTAATGTATAGTAACTAGTGAACAACGCCTATCATTTTCTTAACTACGGGAGGTTCATATCTATGACATCATCGTTCCAATCTGCCACACGTAAAAGCATGCGCACCTTCATTACCGCCACCGCTATCCTCATGCTGCTCCAAACGGCTGTAGCCCCATTATCCGGAGTCGCTGCTGCCGCATCTTCCAGTACAGATACCAACAAAGTCACGACTGCCAGCTCAACAACCATATATAAAACATTTCAGTCCATGCTCTACAAAAAGAACGGCTTGCCTGCCGCGGATACCTATCTCGAATCTCATATCAAAAAAGTAACAAAGCATCACGCCACCCTGATGGTGCTTCAATTGGAGAATGCTCGCCTGAAGGCGCTAAGTGCCATGACGGACCGCCTGCTCGTTCCTAACGTTCAGGACAAGATGATCAAGGCTTACAAATTGAACGATAACTTCACCAAACTTATGGAGCGTACCCAGGACTCCGATCTGCGTGCACTGTTAAAAGAAGCCCGTGACAGCGGCTACCGCCTCGTCATGCTCGAAGGCTCCCTCTATCCCATAATGAATTATGCGGCATTCGTGAAATATACCCCTGAAATTAAAGAGGATATCTCAAGCTACATCCATATCATGACAAAGGAAACAAAAAACTTGCCTGCGGATGACGGAGCTCTAGTCATTGGCTATCAGGAAATTCTCCTTCGAGCACGCAGTCAGGAAAAATTCCTGGAGCTGTATCCGAAATCCAACCGAGCCAAACAAGTACAGGATCTGTTGAACAGTTATACCCTGTATACCTTTTATGGGCTCAACAACACACCGCTGTTTGATTATGATACGAACAACATGGTGGCGAACGCTCAAAGAGGATACAACGGTGTCTTGCAGCGCCTTGCATCCGTCGATAGCGAATTCCTCACCAAGCTGGATGCCTTTATGGACGTGGTTAAAGAATCGAAGTATGAGAAAACAGCTGCTGTCGAGAAATGGCTGGAGCAGCATGTGCCAGTCAGCGACTATGCGAACTATTGAGTTAATCCGCTCCCATGGTTAACATCCGTTTCAAATTCAGGCTAAATCCCAACAGAAAACCACGACAAAAACCGCCACAGAATTCGCTCCTGTCGCGGTTTCTTTTTTGCTTCTATTGTCAAAACTGACTTAACCGTTAATTGGTCAGCGCTCCGGTTTATTGAATCGGTTTGACCATATGATTATACTCATGTCCTGCGATGACAATCACATCGTCTTTGACATATCCCTGCCGTTCGTACAGCATCTGTGCACGGCCGTTGTCCTGTTCTACAATCAGGGATACCTGCGAGTGACCCAGATCTCTGCCCTGCTGCTCAAAAGCAGCCATCAGTGCCCGGCCGATGCCCTGCCCCTGATATGCTTCACTTACCGAGAGAGTATCCAGATAATACTCACCCGGGCGGGTTTCTTTAACCAATGCATATTTCTCTTCCCGGCTTCGTCCAGGGCGATTCAGTATCGGCTGATCCAGACGATCCACCTCACCACCATCATAGGCTACGAGAATTCCCGCGACCAGCCCATCCTGCTCCATCACTGTCACATGACGATAGCTAATCCGATTGTCTTCCTGGACATAGAACTCCTGCAAAATCTGCATCGCCTTCTCATGATCCGCCTCACCCGCGAGCGAGTAAGCAATATCTCCTATCGCTTGAACCAACAATGGAATGACCTGATCCGCATCTTCTATGCGTGCTGCTCTGATCAGAGGGGATGTCTCGTGGTGATCTGCTTGCATACTTGGTTTCACCTCCGATTGCATGCCTGACTGCGTTTTGGAATAATTCATCAGATTAACATGTTGAACAGATTCAAGTTTTTGTTCAGCTCGGTATAGGCGATACCTTTGCGGTTCATACGTTCAATGAGCGGTTGGTAATCTTCCTTGTACATCAGCTCAATGCCTACCAAGGCAGGGCCATTTTCCTTATCATGCTTTTTCGTATATTCAAATCGGGTGATATCATCATTCTTCCCTAGAACTTCCTCCAGGAATTCACGTAAAGCTCCTGCACGCTGTGGGAAATTAACCATGAAATAATACTTCAGACCCTCATAGATTAAGGACCGTTCTTTGATCTCCTGCATCCGGTCAATATCGTTATTCCCACCACTAATGACACAGACCACCGTCTTGCCCACAATTTGCTCACGATATTGCTCCAGCGCCGCAACAGCCAAGGAACCGGCAGGCTCAACCACGATTGCATTTTCATTATAAAGTTCCAGAATGGTTGTGCAGGCTTTGCCTTCCGGCACTTTCACAATATCATCAAGGATACTGCTGCAGATATCATAAGTCAGATCGCCAACCCGTTTCACCGCTGCGCCATCCACGAATTTATCAATATCATCCAGCGTCACAACCTGTTTGCGGAACATCGCCTCACTCATGGAAGCTGCCCCAAGTGGCTCAACACCGATGATGCGTGTCTCTGGACTCACCGTCTTCATGTAGGTTCCCACGCCTGCTGCCAGCCCTCCGCCACCAATCGTAACGAATACATAGTCAGCATTCTCATCGAGACTTTCCATGATTTCCATCGCTACCGTACCATTACCTGCAATAATCTTCGGTTGATCAAAAGGATGGATGAACGTCATGCCCTGTTCGTCACATGCACGCATCGCTTCTGCGTATGCATCATCATACGTATCCCCGATCAGCACCACTTCAACGTTGTTTCCGCCAAAACGTCTCACCTGCTTCACCTTTTGGTTCGGCGTTGTACTCGGCATGAAGATTTTGCCGTTAATTCCGAGCGCATTACAGCTAAAAGCGACACCCTGAGCATGGTTGCCCGCACTCGCACAGACAATACCCTTCTCCATCTCGGCTGGTGTCAGACTGCGAATCATATTATAGGCACCCCGAATTTTGAACGAACGCACCACTTGAAGGTCTTCCCTTTTCAAATACACATTACAGTTATATTTGGCCGACAATACAGCATCCCGCTGCAACGGCGTTCTTACAATGACCTCACGCAGCACATGATGTGCGCGCACGATATCTTCCATGCCAACACTGGCACGGCCGGGATTTGTGGTTCCCGTTGGTTCTTGTTCAACTGGTTTCATTTTCTTCTCCACACTCCGCTTATATGGTTTAGCAATGTCGCGCACTGCTTTTCTTTGTATTGTATCACTTTTGTTCTGTTCTTGCGCCTGAGCTCACTTCATTTATCATTCGTACAATTTCATCAATAATGACCTGAGGATCAGTATACATAACCATATGTCCCGATTGATCCGCCCCAATCCATCTCGCATTGGATAGCTTGCTCACTGTCTGGCGATGCGCCGAGATGAGAGCAGGTCTGATTTTCCCCTCTCCCTTACCCGGTTTGATACCCGAGATCACGCTGACTTCCAGATCACCCAGAGCTGGCGGATGCTCCAACAGCGCTGCCATGTCACTCAGAAATGTTCTGCCTTCCGCAAGCATCGTGCTGGCTGCCCGTACAGTAAAGTCCTCCTTGAGGTGATCCGTCGCCACATCGTCAGGCTGAATGCTTCCCGCTTTGCTGCCGAGCAACTTATATAAACCCGTCCGTGCCATGATTGGAATAAGGAAACCATTAAGGGCAAAGCTCTTTTTAGTAAGTTTGGAGAAATACATTTTGCAGTGCTCGTCTGATGGGTCCACCAGAATAATGCCTCGTAATCGAGATAGATGTGCAGACGCCGCAGCCCGTACAATCGGACCTCCCCAGCTATGTCCAACCAGAATAAATGGGCCCGGGCCCAGCGCAGTCAGCAGTTCCCCAAGATCTCCTGCAATGCGTTCAAGACTGCGTGGAGCCGAGTCAACATCACTTCTTCCCGCCCCTGCCCTGTCATACACAACTGCACGTACATGCTCAGCAATCACTGGTGCCACCAGCCCCCAGGTTGATCTGGAGGCACCCATACCGGATTCAAATACAACCGTCAGATCTCCTGTTCCTCTGGACATATAATGTAATTTGCGACCATCGCGGGTCTGAACATACGCACTTGAGCCAAACGTATGTGAGCTAGGATTAGGATCCATATTTCCCTCCTGATTACATGCATAGTCATCGTTCCCGACTCTAATTGAAAATGATTATCAATTACTTCATTATAGATTAATCCATGCTTTGCGACAACCATGTTGCTTCAGCATGTTATAACCGTCCTGTCGCTTTCTTCCATGTTGATGAATCTTCCCCCTCTATCGTTCCGATCCCCTCCTTTTCCGTAATGCAAAAAGAAAAAACCGATCCATGATCGGATCGGGTAATTGTACATGACGCTTAGCGGCTGGAGCTCTCTTATTGCTGCATAACCCAATAAACAAAAAAAACAGCCCGATTCAGATTTCATCAGGGCTGCTTCAAACTGCTGTAGCTTCACATGGATTAAACAGACATCTCATTTAACAAAGATCCACCACGCTTACGCCTGTGTCTTATACCAAGCTGCCGCAGCTTCTGCCTCAGTACGAGTCAACTGGTGACCCTGACGCTCCCAATGCGTGTTTACATCGGCACCTGCACTGCTGAGTAGCGAAGCAAGTTCCTCCGTTTCACGTCTTGGTACAATCGGATCATTCTCACCTGCACCAATGAACACAGGCAGACCTTTCAGATCTGGCAATTCCAGTCCACGCAGCGGCACCATCGGATGATGCAGAATGGCACCTTTGAATACATCCGCTTGATGGAAGATCAGGCTTGCCGCAATGTTGGCGCCATTAGAGTAGCCCAGTGCATACACGTTGGACCGATCGAAACCGTATTCCACCGCTGCTGCATCGACAAAAGATCCCAACTCTGCCGTACGAGCAATCAGATCTTCTTCATCAAAAATACCTTCGGCCAAGCGGCGGAAGAAACGGGGCATCCCGTTCTCCGATACGTTACCCCGTACCCCAAGGATGCCAGCTCCTGGCGCAATCAACTCCGCAAGACCGATCAGATCGTTCTCAGTCCCGCCTGTACCGTGAAGCAACAGGATTGTTGGCGCATCCGGCTGAGCACTTGCTTTATAGATATGTTTCATTGTATTGGTTGTGGTCATGATTTGGACTCTCCCTTCCATTCACGTACTTCAATTCGTGGCAACAATTGTTCAATCTGTTCGCGCTGTGGTTCATACCATTCAGGCAACATCAGTTTCTCCCCCATGCTCTCTGCCGGTTCATCCCGTGCAAATCCCGGAGGATCTGTAGCCAATTCGAACAGTATGCCTCCCGGCTCCCGGAAATACACTGCGTTGAAGTATTGACGGTCAATGACTGGTGTTGGATGATACCCGGATTGTTCAAGATCCTGCTGAATTTGTTCATGCTCCGTATAATCTTTGGCACGCCATGCAATATGATGGACCGTTCCGGCTCCGCCAATCCCGCGTTGGATGCCTGTAGACTGAATATCGATGATCTGACCGATATCGCCGCTTGCTTGAAGACGGAGGATTCCATCCTCTTCACCGATCTGCTCCAGACCCAGTTTGCTCACCAGTACGTCCATGGTTTTCTCAGGAACATGACTGAACAATACCGCACCGCCGAATCCTTTGATGGCATGCTCCGGTGTTACACCGTTGAACGTCCAGTTGCTTGGCTGACCACCTTCGCGCTCTACCAGTTCAAGCAACAAGCCGCCTTTGTCGAAGAAACGGATATACTGCTCACCGAATCTGATTTTATTTTCATATGGAATATCAAAGGATGCAAGACGTTCTTTCCAGAAAGGCAAGCTTCCTACAGGTACCGCATATACGGTAACTCCAGTCTGACCTGAACCAATGACACCTCTTCTTGAATTCTGCTGTGGGAAAAAGGTGATGATTGTGCCCGGTGCACCCTGCTCATTCCCATAATACAAGTGATACACGTCTGGTGCATCAAAGTTAATTGTTTTTTTTACCAGTCTGAGACCCAACACGCCTGCGTAAAAATCAACGTTTTTCTGTGCATCGTCTACAAAAGCTGTAATGTGATGAATGCCTGAAGTTCTGAACATAATCTCCACTCCCTTGGTTTTAGTAGTATCATAAGTTAACTTTGCTTCTTTTATTTATGGTATTGATTTTTTTGTTATTTATCTTTAAATTAAGATTCTTTAAATTTATATTAATTCATTGAACGCTAATATGCAAGCTTTTATTTTAAAATTAAGATTTAAACCTAAAAAAACAGGCCCCGATTACCTTGGGAACCTGCTTGTTGTTAGAACAACTACGTTGTTTCGCTTCGATTCTTCGTTAATTCTGTAATTTCTTTGTGTCCTTGATTTTTAAACCAATTTCATTCTTTTTGGAGGATTCACCAAATCTTTGTGCTCGTATTCATCCTTGATATCTCCGACAATCTCTTCAAGGATATCCTCCATTGTAACCATACCAACCGTAGCACCTGCCTCGTTTTTCACAGTTGCAATGTGTACACGGCTTTGCTGCATCTGAATCAGCACATCCTTGATCGGAGAGCGCTCGGAGAAACTCGGCGTATTATGGACAAATGTCTCCATGTTGAAGGCGCGACCGGCGGCCACACTGGTGAGCATTTCTTTTGTGTTGATGAAACCCACAAAATGCGCCTGATCTCCATTTGCAATAACAGGATATCTCGTGTATTCGTGTCGATTCAGCGTCTCAATGATCTGATCAAGTGGCATTTCTTTATTTAAAGTGACGATTTTATCTCGTGGTATCATGATCTCCTGAAGCAGACGCTCATCAAAAGCAAAAATGTTTTTCAGATAGTCCAGCTCCGTCTGGTTGATCTCGCCACTCTCATAGCTCTGTGCCATAATTAGCTTCAGCTCTTCTTCCGAGTGAACCGTATCATGCCCGGCAGGTTTTACACCAAAGATGCCTAGCAAGAGACGAGCAGCTCCATTCAACGCATAGATGAACGGATTCATGATTTTACCGAACCAGTACAATGGTGGTGCCAGCAACAGCGTCATTCTCTCTGCAAACTGAATCGCCAGTGTTTTTGGTGCCAATTCACCAATAACCACGTGCAGGAACGTAATGATCGCCAGAGCAATACCATAGGAAAGCACGGTAGACAACGCTGCCGGCACTTCCATGCGCTCAAATAGCGGATGCAACATTTTCTCAACGGTAGGTTCACCCAGGGCTCCCAATACCAGCGCCGTGATGGTAATCCCCAATTGACATGCCGACAGATAATAATCCAGGTTGTGCGCCACTTTTTTGGCCAGTACTGCCTTTTTGTTACCTTCCGAGATCAATTGATCGATTCGGGACATCCGTACTTTAAGAATTGCAAATTCGGCTCCAACAAAAAAGGCTGTCAGACCGATAAATACAGCTACTAAAAATAAATTCAAGGCTATTATTCCGTCCAATGATTTCCCTCAGGTTGAGGGATTCACCTCCATTAAAATTTAAAATAAGGTTGCACGAGTGACGTTCCGGTGACGGCTCGTTCTTCCGATCGCCATTGCCTCCAAATTTCCCTGTGATTGTTGTTTTCGAAGGTATAAAATTGGTTTGCAAACGCGAACGCTACGCTTCTTCAGAATCGATTCCGTCCCCTACACTGCTCCGATATCGCAAAACATATTTAAAGTTTCACATGATTCTCGGTTAAGATCACGCCAGATCGCTAGTTGCTTCCTCTACCTGCGCGCCGTTTACCCGTTCCAGAAGAACTTGCTTGATGTGATAGTTCTCGGTATCCACAACGGTCCAGACATAATCACCGTGTTCTACCGTGTCACCTTTTTCCACACCAACACCCTTCTGATATTGAATCCATCCGGCTACGGTATCCATCTCTTCATTTCCTTCAAAGCTAAGCCCGAACTGCCGCTCCACTTCATCCAAAAGTACCCGACCATTAATGAGATATTGATTCTCTCCGGTCTCCTGGATATCAGCCACCTCATCGGCATCGAATTCATCACGAATCTCACCGACCAGCTCCTCCAGAATATCCTCCATCGTAATGATTCCCGAAGTACCACCGTATTCATCCACGACCACGGCCATGTGTACACGTTCCTGCTGCATTTTAATCATCGCATCCTGGATACGTGTAACTTCGGAAACAAACGGGATCTCACGAACAAACTCGCTCAGTTGATACGATCTTGCGGCAACCATGTCCGGCAAAATCTTTTTCACATTCACAACGCCGATAATGCGGTCCTTGTCCCCATCCTCGATGACAGGGTAACGTGAATAGTTATGTTCATCCAATATAGGAATAATATCGTCATAGGTCATATCCTGATTCAAAGTCACCAGTTCCGTACGTGGGACCATGATGTCTTTGGCATCACGTTCGTCAAACACAAATACATTTTCCAGATATGAAAGCTTGGTCTTGTTATCCTCGTCCCCTTCATAACTCTGGTTCATGATGATCTTGATCTCGTCCTCCGAGTAGGCTTGATCATGTTCGGCAGGCTTCACACCGAATCCCCGCAGAATAACACGTGAGGCTCCATTGAGCGCCCAGATGAACGGATACATGATTTTACCAAACCAGTATAGCGATGGGGCGAGCATCAACGTCAGCTTTTCCGAAAACTGAATCGCCAATGTTTTGGGTGCCATCTCACCAACAACTACATGCAAAAACGTGACGAGGATAAAGGCAATTGCATAGGAAGCAATGGATGAGATCGAAGGTGATATGTTTAGGTAATCGAATACCGGATATAACAATCTCTCAACCGTCGGTTTTCCGAGCGCCCCCAGTCCTAGTGCAGTGACCGTAATACCGAGCTGACAGGCTGAAAGATAATAATCCAGGTCCGAGACAACTTTTTTGGCAAGTACTGCCTTTTTATTGCCTTCCGCGACCAGTTGATCCACTCTTGATGTACGAATTTTGACTACAGCGAACTCCGATGCTACGAAAAATGCAGTCAATACAATCAAGATAATAAGTAAAGCGATATTCAATATGGTAATTATGTCCAATGATTTCCCCGGTTCTCAGGGATTCACCTCCAGAGATAGTTACAGCGTGATCCGTTAACTATGTTAACCATTCATGCGCTGTTATTCTTTCAACACGACGTCTGCCTTATATAAAATCGATTTCAATGATATCTTTTGTATAAGTCTTACGTTTGACCTTGTAAAATTACAAAACAGGAATTCAAGATGAAGTCAATGACTTGCAGAAACTTCTTCATTCAAATCGGGTTACCCCTCATGCTGTCAATTGTTCCTCGCTTAACTCCACCTAGATTCGCCATTTGGACAATTTACAATATCGCCTACCCAATAGATATCCACCTCCCCTCGTACTCATTCCTGTTTCCGAGAAGTATACCATGTTTCCCGCTCAACCATCCAGTTGCACGTTATGGTTTGCCACAAGCTTATAGTATAATGTTCACAAATTAGTCTCTATGTATGTTAGTATAGTCCAATTTATAAAAATACTACCCTGTGCTTTAGGTCATTAAACAACATGCCTAAACACCCAGATTATATCCTGTTTCGTATCTTTCCCATGTCTTTCCCGTATGGACAAGTTCGGCCGTGTGCACAAGATACATCTATATACGCAGCAAAGAGCCCGCAGGATGCAAATACCTTTTCGGTACACATCTACACGGGCTCTTGTATCCATTCTATACCAGTGCTTTAGCAGCAATATCCGTCCGCTGATGTTTGCCATCAAATCGGATGCGCTCCGCCTCTGCATAGGCTTTGTTTCTAGCTTCGGCAATATCCGCACCAAGGCCAACTACGCCCAGGATCCGTCCGCCGTTCGTGACCCAGTCTCCTGTTTCATTACGCGCTGTACCTGCGTGGAATACCACGGCATCATCCACATGATCGAGTCCTTCAATAACTACACCTTTTGCATAAGGGCCCGGATAACCTCCAGAAGCTAGCACCACACATACAGCGGCTTCATCGCTCCATTCAATCTCAATGTCAGCCAGCTTGCCATGAACGGTTGCCCAGAAGATATCAAACAAATCACTCTTCAGACGTGGCAAAACTACCTGTGTTTCCGGATCACCAAAACGTGCGTTGAACTCAATCGTTTTGGGTTTGCCATCGGGCGAGATCATCAGTCCGGCAAACAGTACACCCTGGAATGGACGTCCCTCGGACACCATTGCTTTGGCTGTTGGTTTGATGATCGTCTCCACGGCTTCTTCAATAATGGATGCAGGGATATGAGGCAATGGTGAGTATGTACCCATACCGCCTGTGTTTGGTCCCTGGTCATTGTCGAATACAGGTTTGTGATCCTGTGCTGCCGCCATCGGACGAACCGTCTCTCCATCGACAAAAGCCAGAATGGACATTTCCTGTCCTGCGAGGAATTCCTCGATGATGACTTTGGCTCCCGCTTCACCAAACACTTTGTCCACCATGATACTGCGAAGTGCCTGATCAGCCTCATCACGGGAATAAGCTACGGTCACACCTTTCCCCGCTGCCAGTCCATCTGCCTTGATGACAACCGGAATTGTTTGTTCATTCAGGTATGCTAGAGCCTGTTCATAGTTATCGAATTTCTCATAGGCTGCCGTTGGAATGTTGTATTTGTGCAGCAGATCCTTCATGAACGTTTTACTTCCTTCGATCTCTGCTGCATTGCGACGAGGTCCGAATACCGGAATACCTGTCACGTCAAATGCATCTACGATTCCATCCGCCAGCGGATCATCCGGACCAATAACCACCAGACCTACTTTAAGCTCTACAGCAAGAGCTGTTAGTTTATCGAATTCATTTACCGCAATCGCATGACACTCAGCCAGCTGAGCAATGCCTGCATTTCCCGGTGCACAGTGAATCTTGTCTACCTTTGGACTCTTCGCCAGCGCCCAGATGATTGCATGTTCCCGGCCACCGCCGCCTACTACCAGAATATCCATTCGCTCTGTTCCCCCTCCGTGCATAACTGAATTTATTACCCTATTGCATGTTGAAAAACCTAAAAAAGAGGGGGTGTACCATAAGTCATAAGCATGACTGGCGACACCCCTTATTAAATCTTTTACGCTCTAGTGTTTGAAATGACGAACGCCTGTGAAGACCATGGCAATTCCATATTCATTGGCTACTTTGATGGACTCTTCATCTTTGATCGAACCGCCAGGTTGAATCACTGCTGTAATTCCGGCTTTTGCTGCCAGTTCCAGCGTATCACCCATTGGGAAGAATGCATCGGATGCCAGAATAGCGCCTTGTGCTTGCTCGCCCGCTTGCTCAATGGCAATTTTGGCTGCACCCACACGATTCATTTGTCCAGCGCCCACACCTACCGTCATGTCATTCGAAGCAAGTACAATCGCATTGGATTTCACATGTTTAACTACTTTCCAGCCAAACAAGAGCTGTTTCAGTTCTTCTTCCGATGGCGCACGATCGGTTACCACGTTCAGTTCGCTCGCTTCGATGGAGTGTACATCCGACTGTTGCACGATCATACCACCGTCAATCGAGGTCACCACGAATTGGCTCTCCCGTTTACGAGCAGCATTCAATTCACCCGTTTTGAGCAAACGAATATTTTTCTTCTTCGTCAGGATATCGAGTGCTTCTTGTGTAAAGTCAGGAGCAAGTACGATTTCCAGGAAAATTTCGCTCAATTTGCCTGCTGTATCGCTGTCGATAATACGGTTCGCTGCCACAATGCCACCAAAGATAGACGTTGGATCCGCAGCATATGCCTTGCTGTAAGCTTCATAGATACTTGCGCCAATACCTACGCCGCAAGGGTTCATATGTTTAACCGCAACAACTGCCGGTTCTTCAAATTCTTTGACAATCTGCAATGCTGCGTTTGCATCGTTGATGTTATTGTAAGACAACTCTTTGCCATGCAATTGCTCAGCTGTTGTCAACGTATCTTGAGCAGCCAGCGGTTTGCGGTAGAATGCCGCCTGCTGATGTGGATTTTCGCCGTAACGCAAATCCTGGAGTTTTTCGTAAGTAACCGTCAGACGCTCTGGCAGTGGATCACCGTTCAGGTTAGAGAGATAGTCAGAAATAACTGCATCGTAAGCCGCTGTATGGCGGAACACTTTTGCTGCAAGCCGTTTGCGTGTTTCGAGGGTGGTATCGCCATTGCTGCGAACTTCTTCAAGCACCTTGCCGTAATCTGCTGTGTCAACAACAACACTAACAAAAGCATGGTTTTTGGCAGCCGAGCGAAGCATGGTTGGACCACCGATATCGATGTTCTCGATCGCGTCTTCGTACGTCACATCCGGTTTGGCGATCGTATCTTGGAACGGGTACAGGTTAACGACAACAAGGTCGATATAATCCAGTCCGTTCTCTTCCATCTGGCGCTTATGCTCTTCGCTGTCACGAACAGCCAGCAACCCACCATGAACTGCCGGATGCAATGTTTTGACACGTCCGTCCATGATTTCCGGGAACCCGGTCACATCCGAAATTCCGATGACAGGTACGCCTTCCTTCGACAACAGGCTGCTTGTACCTCCTGTCGAAATAATCTCCACACCCATTTGCGACAGCTCGCGGCAAAAGTCCACGATGCCTGTTTTATCCCATACGCTGACCAGCGCTCTTTTGATACTCACAATATGTTCCTCCTTTAATGTCCCATGGCTTCGCGTTTCCTGACGAAACACAGCCGATTTATTTCCCGAGAAATATCACAAAATGCGTACCAATATTCGACTTCTGTTATACAGTTGATAAATGGATTTTCACACTAAAACACTACGAGTTCAGAATAATCTTTCGATCGCTGTTATTCCTAGATTTTTTTGAAAAAATTTCTCAATGGTAAAAATCCATTAATAAAGGCGAGCGCTCCGCTTCTCCAGCTTATTTCTGACCTCTACGTTACTGTGTGAAACAGTTTAAAACTATATCAAACCGGTTTGTTAACCGTGACGTGACGTCCATCTAAATGAACCAGACCTTGAGCGAACCAGGAAACAACCTCAGGGTATAACTGCTGTTCGGCTGCATGGATGGAGCGGCTGATTGACTCAGGCGTATCCTCCGGCAAAATGGGAACCGGATGCTGGGCAATAATCGGTCCGGTATCCATGCCTCCATCCACAAAATGTACGGTCACACCCGTCACTTTCACACCATACTCCAGTGCCTGTCCTATCGCATCCTTGCCTGCAAATGCCGGCAGCAAGGAAGGGTGAATGTTAATCAACCGCCCTGCATAACGATCCACGACAACCGAAGTCAGCAATCTCATATATCCCGCAAGAACAACCAAGTCGATTTTTTTGGATTCAAGCACTTCCACGATCTCTGCCTCATAGGCTTCACGGGAAGCATAATCTTTCGGAGTAAACAGATGACAATCCACGCCTGCATCCTGTGCCCGCTGCACAACACGTGCAGACGGTTTATCACATACGAGCAGATCTACGGATGCATTCAGCCCACCGTTCCGTACTGCATCGACCAATGACTGAAAGTTAGTCCCTTCACCCGAGGCAAATACAGCTATGCGGTAGTTCGCCATTAAACATCCGCTCCCGTGAAGGTTACTCGCGCATCTCCTTCAGTAACACGTCCAATGATGTACGCTTCTTCACCAGATGTTTTCAGTTGTTGCAGAGCTTCCGATGCATCTGCTTCACTAACGACCAGTACAAGCCCAACACCCATGTTAAATGTGGTGAACATGTCACGGTTCGAGACAGATCCCTTGTCCTGTAACAGGTTGAAGATCGGCAGGATCGGCCAAGAGCCGTAGTCAATATCCACATTCACGTTGTTTGGCAACATACGTGGAATGTTCTCGATGAAGCCGCCACCTGTAATGTGTGCCATGCCTTTTACTTTTACCTTTTCAAGCAGGGACAACAGAGGTTTAACATAGATCTTCGTAGGTTCCAGCAGGGAATCGCCCAGCTTACCGCCAAGTTCCGCTACTTCATCATGCAGATCAAGTCCCGCATCCTCCAACAAAAGTCTGCGTACCAGCGAGAATCCGTTACTGTGCACACCGCTGGACGCAAGCCCAATCACTGTGTCGCCAGGGGCGATGGTTGTGCCGTTGATGATCTTTGCTTTGTCCACGATACCCACCGTGAATCCGGCAATATCGTATTCGCCTTCACTGTACATGCCCGGCATCTCCGCCGTCTCGCCACCGATCAGCGCACAACCCGATTGATGACAACCTTCAGCGATACCCGCAACAATGGCTTCGATCTTCTCAGGAATAACTTTGTCACAAGCCAGATAGTCAAGGAAGAAGAGTGGTTCTGCACCCTGTACCACAATGTCGTTCACACACATGGCTACTGCGTCGATTCCAATCGTGTCATGACGATCCATCGCAAATGCAATTTTCAGCTTGGTGCCTACGCCATCCGTACCGGATACAAGCACAGGCTCATCGTATTTATCTTTGTTCAAACCGAACAGGGCACCGAATCCACCCAGATCTGTCATCACTTCCGGACGGAAGGTACGCTTCACGTGTTTTTTCATCCGTTCAACCGCTTCATTACCTGCCGCGATATCGACGCCGGCCTTTTTATATGCTTCGGACACAACCATCACACCCTTCATATCTTATAGAAATTGAACCAGCGTATTAACACGTACCCCTCGATGACTGGACAAACTTTCGATTGTCGTTATCTCCAGATTTTATCGTGTCAATGTTAAGTCCAACCTACCTATCCTTGCTCCATCTCTAACAGATGGTTTTGTACCAATTCAAATCCGGCTACGCCGAGCGTATTAAACTGACTATACTCCTCAATCTGGAGGTTTCGAATGTACTCATCGCCGCAGTATAAATGCCCCGCACAATGAAATACTCTCAGCTTTTCCTTTTCGGGCGTCAAAGGTGTGTTACCCACGATCTTCCACGTTCCATTACGGATATTGGCCGGAGAAGTAAATATGATGTTGCTTCTACGCTTCCCAAATGAATAGAAGAGAAAATCGCCATCTTCCAAACTTACGGTTTCGTCACGCTGAATGCTCATCACGCCGAACGAAAATGCCTTTTTGAAACGGCCTTTAAGCACGCATACCACTTGGCATACTGCAAATCGGCCATCCTTCATCGGAATCAGAAATATATCTCCTTCGTTATAACTCTTTCTCATCCGCATGGATTAACAGCTGCACCCGAATTTTTCTTCGCCACCAAAGTCGAGGCGGGTTGGGTAATCATTATCAAAACATGCGAGGCAAAGCCCGCCTTTGGGATCATCCTGATTATCTCCCTGAATCGATGCGATCAGTCCATCCGGACTGAGGAACGACAGGGAATCCGCATTGATTTCACGGCAAATTTCTTCCACTGACAACTGTGAGGCAATCAATTCACGGCTGTCCGGAGTATCGATGCCATAGAAACACGGGTTTTTGAATGGTGGTGATGTAATACGCACATGCACCTCGGTAGCTCCTGCATCACGCAGCATGTTTACGATCCGCCGGGAAGTGGTTCCCCGTACAATGGAGTCGTCAATCATGACCACACGTTTGCCTTCCACGACGCGTCGCACGGCGCTCAGCTTCATCTTCACGCCCTGCTCCCGCAGTTCCTGGCTTGGCTGGATAAACGTACGTCCGGTGTATTTGTTCTTGATCATACCCATCTCATACGGAATACCCGTTTGCTCCGCATAACCAATGGCCGCTGAGATACTGGAATCTGGTACCCCCGTAACCAAGTCCGCATCCACAAACGACTCAATCGCCATCCGGCTTCCCATCCGTTTACGAGCAGCATGCTGATTCGCACCATTCATATCACTATCTGGACGAGCAAAATATATATATTCCATCGCGCATAATGCCTTGCGGTGTTTGTGATGATCGAAGCGATCTTCGTGCAGACCATCGGCATCCAGCACAAGCAGTTCACCTGGTTCAATATCACGAATCAACTCTGCGCCGATGGTTTCCAGTGCACAAGTCTCGGATGCAAACAGATACGCATCTCCCAGCTTACCCATCGTCAGCGGACGAAGTCCGTGTGGATCGGAAGCCACGAGCAGCTTGTCGTTGGTCATGATCAGGAATGCATAACCACCCACAATGCGCTGGAACGCCTCTTTTGCCGCTTCCACAAGCCCTTTGGAGGATCGTGCAATCAGATGCGCAATAACCTCGGTATCACTTGTTGTTTGGAAAATGGAACCGCTCTGCTCCAGCTCACGCCGGATCGTTGGGGCATTCACAATGTTTCCGTTGGTTGCTACTGCCAAATCGCCATCACGGTATTTGAATACCAGTGGCTGTGCGTTCGTCAGTTTACTGTCACCACTTGTTGAATATCGGACATGTCCAATGGAAATATCCCCGGTTAATGTCTGCATCAGGTCTTTGGTGAACACTTCCTTCACCAGACCCATGCCGCGATGATAGTTAAACTGAGTGCCATCACTCACACACATGCCTGCACTTTCTTCGCCCCGATGTTGCAGCGCATGCAGTCCATAATAGGAGAGCGAAGCCGCGTCAGGATGCCTATACACCCCGAACACGCCGCATTCTTCCTTCAATTTGTCGAGTCCTTCCTTGCCGGACCCTTCATTATAATAGTCGCCTGTCCACAACGGTCCTGTCGTCAGTTCATGAGACATGGAATCGCATCCTCCCAGACCTGAGCCAAACCTCCTACAGGTTCGCTCACGGCTGATGTTCCGTTCAATTCAATCGTCAGGTTACTTCCTTCTACACGGCCAATCACAGCTACAGGTACACCGCGCTCACGTACAAATGCTTCAAGTTTACCCGCTTGCTCTGGCGTAGCCGACAACAAGATACGGGATTGGCTCTCACTGAACAAGGCGTGGTCAGCACGCAGTGCAGTCTCCACATTCACCTGTGCGCCTACGTTACCGCTGATACAAGATTCTGCGAGTGCTACAGCCAACCCGCCTTCAGACAAATCATGTGCCGAGCGAACGAGACCGGATTGAATAGCTTCCAGCACCGTGCTGAGCAATGCTTTTTCCGTTTGCAAATTCAGTTCTGGCGGACGACCTTCCGTCTGACCATGAACTGCGTATTGCAGCTCGCTGCCGCCGAGTTCAGCTTTGGTTTCACCGAGGAGGATGATCACATCACCTTCGGATTTGAAAGCCTGTGTCGTGATATGATCTGTATCATGAACGAGACCTACCATACCGACCACTGGCGTTGGATAGATGGAGCCCTTGGCGTTTTCATTGTACAGACTTACGTTACCACCGATAACCGGCGTATCCAGCACACGGCAAGCTTCTGCCATACCATCTACCGCTTTCTCCATTTGCCAGAAAATATCCGGCTTCTCCGGGTTACCGAAGTTCAGGTTGTCCGTAATCGCCAGCGGCTCTGCACCGGAACATACAATGTTACGCGCTGCTTCACTCACGGCAATCCGTCCGCCAACTTCAGGATCAAGGTACACATAACGTCCATTACAGTCCGTTGTCATCGCAAGACCTTTACGCGTTCCACGAATCGTTACAACCGCTGCATCCGAACCTGGACGAACGGCAGTGCTTGTGCGCACCATGTAGTCGTATTGATCATACACCCATTTTTTACTTGCTACGGTTGGTGAAGCCAGCACTTGTTTCAGCGCTCCGCCGAGATCCGACACTTCGTCGTAACGAAGCGTGTCGATGGAAGCACTTTGCTCGTAGTAGGCAGGTACAGAAGAAGGTTTGTCATAGACTGGACATTCGTCAACCAGTGCCGTTACTGGCATATCTCCAACCACTTCGCCGTGGTGGATCAATTTCAGACGACCGTCATCCGTTACTTTACCGACCTTGGCACAGATAACACCCCAACGTTCAAAGATTTCCATCGCCTGCGCCTCATCCTTCGGCTCAACAACAAACAACATCCGTTCTTGGGACTCGGACAACATCATCTCGTAAGGTGTCATGCCTTCTTCACGCTGTGGCACCTGATCCAGATACAGTTCCAGACCGTTACCCGCTTTACTTGCCATCTCCGCACTCGAACAGGTCAGACCGGCAGCACCCATATCCTGAATACCCAGCACGATGCCCGTATCGATCAATTCCAGACAGGATTCCATCACCAGTTTCTCCATGAACGGATCACCGACCTGAACGGCTGTACGCTGGGACTCGGATTCTTCCGTCAGCTCAACGGATGCAAATGTTGCACCGTGAATACCGTCACGACCTGTTGGTGGGCCAACATAATACACCGGATTACCTACACCTTTGGCTACACCGCGCTGAATCTTGTCATGATCAATCAGACCCACACACATCGCGTTAACAAGCGGATTGCCTTCATAGCTCTCATCAAACATGACTTCGCCCGCAACGGTAGGAATACCGATACAGTTCCCGTATCCAGCAATACCTGCTACAACATGTTCGAACAAATATTTAACACGATCGCTCTCCAACTTTCCGAAACGAAGAGAGTTCAGAAGTGCTACCGGTCTTGCGCCCATGGAGAAAATATCACGGATAATGCCGCCCACACCTGTTGCTGCACCTTGATAAGGTTCTACCGCGGAAGGGTGGTTATGGCTTTCAATTTTGAATACAACGGCCTGGTTATCACCGATATCCACGATACCAGCACCTTCACCAGGTCCCATCAGGACACGTGGTCCAGTGGTTGGGAAACGGCGCAGCAATGGCTTGGAGTTTTTATAAGCACAGTGCTCGGACCACATTACACTAAACACACCGATTTCAGTGTAGTTTGGCTTGCGCCCCATGAACTCACAGATCAGCTCATACTCGCTGTCAGACACGCCCATCTGTGCGTAAAGTTTATGTTCTGCGACCTGTTCTGCTGTCGGTTCCTTAGCGGATAGCTGCTGCGTCATGCCGATCCCTCCATGCTTTCAAAATAGATGTAAACATACGTTTGCCGTCTTCCGAACCAAACAGTGAATCCACTGCACGCTCTGGATGCGGCATCATGCCGACCACGTTTCCACCCTCGTTGCAGACTCCCGCGATATCACCCAGGGAACCATTCGGGTTGTTGCCATACGTAAATACGATCTGGTTGTTCGCTTGCAGACTGGCGAGCGTCTCCTCGTCGCAATAATAGTTGCCTTCGCCGTGAGCAATCGGGATGATAATCTCTTCGCCGGGTTCATAGTCACGTGTAAATGGTGTATCTGCATTCGCCACTTTTAATACGGTATCGTGACAACGGAATTTCAGGGATGTGTTACGGATCAATGCACCTGGAAGCAATCCCGCTTCAGTCAGGATCTGGAATCCGTTGCAAATACCCAAAATATATTTACCTTGTTCAGCAGCTTTCGCTACCTCGTTCATCACCGGTGCAAAACGGGAAATTGCTCCGCAGCGCAGGTAGTCACCATAAGAGAAACCACCCGGAACTAAAATACAATCATAAGCCGATAGATCTGTAGCCGTGTGCCATACATAATCAACCTCTTGTCCAATCGCATCTTCCACTGCCTTGTAACAGTCGATGTCGCAGTTGGAGCCGGGGAACACAAGAACTGCAAATTTCATGAGATTAACCCTCCAATTCGTAGCGGTAATCTTCAACAACGGTGTTGGCCAGCAGCTTTTCACACATGACTTTCAATCGTTTCTCCGCTTCCGCACGATCTGTTGTATCCAGGTTCAATTCCATGACTTTACCGATCCGTACACTTTCCACTTCGTTGAATCCCATGGAATGCAGGGCTCCTTGAACAGCTACGCCTTGCGGGTCGAGTACGCTTTGCTTAATAGTGACATATACGGTTGCTTTGATCATGATCCTTATGTTCCTCCTCAGTAATGAACGGGATAAATGCTTTATGCTGTTAAAAAAGTGACTTTTGGAGCTTGCTCTGGGGCGGATTGTTCTTCCGGTCGCTTGTTGTCCCCAGGTTTTTTGATTGTTTTGGCCCGCTGTGCGGTCAAAACCCGGGGACAAAGGCGAACGCTTCGCTCCTTTAAGAACAATTCCGCCCCTCCGCTAGTCCATGCGACGTTTTTTAAAGGCCTAAACCTTTTTACGTTGCACGGTGTGTAATGGTATAGACAGACCATTATGTGAAAACAGTTAATGGTCTTTAAGTTACATAAGTAAATCTAATGTTTTACTATTTATAGACTTCCTGTTTAATAGAAGTCTTTGGTCTTAATTGCCTCACCCACCAGTTTGAACACTGGCGGAGGGAAAGATTTGAGCTGGAGAAGCGAAGCGTTCGCCTTTGCAACCGGAATGTTTCCTTTTGAAAAAAGGATACGATCAAAACATTCCGGGAGCAACAGCGATCGAAAGCCAAACTTTCCCATAGCCTCTCGCTCAAACGTTAGCTCACTCAAACGTTATTATTTCGTTAAACGGTTATAAATATCGACGTATCTGGCGGTTGTTGCTTCAACCACGGCTTGCGGGAGTGGATCGGGTTTGCTGTTCTTGTCCCAATCCGTTCCGGCGAGATAGGTGCGCACTGGTTCTTTATCCATGCTGTCGATCTCGATGTCGAGTTCATAATTCTCTTTGGCCCAGAAGCGTGAAGCATCCGGGGTGAAGATTTCATCAATCAGGATGACCTTGCCATCCACGATGCCGAACTCGAATTTGCAGTCTGCCAGAATGATGCCACGCTGATCACAGTAATCACGGGCGAATTCGTACAAGCGCAAGCTTTTTTCCTGAAGCTCCATTGCAAGTCCGTCTCCAACCAGTTCTTTCATGCGATCCATCGAAATGTCCTCGTCGTGCCCTACATCGTTTTTGGCTGCCGGTGTGAAAATGGGAACTTCGAGCTTGGCGTTTTTGCGCAGTCCTTCAGGCAGTTTAATGCCATTCACTTCACCGCTTGTCTCATACTGTCTCCATCCACCACCAGTGATGTATCCACGCACGACACACTCAATGTCAATGCGTTCTGCTTTGCGTGTTACCATGATGCGCTCTTTGAGCAATTCAGGATCTGTGATGAGATCACCCAGTTCATTCACATCGGTATGAACAACGTGATTCTCCATCATGCTACCTGTCAGTTCGAACCAGAAACTGCTGAGTTTATTCAGTACGTTTCCTTTCTCGGGAACTGCCGGGTCCAGCACATAATCAAATGCCGAAATTCGATCGGTAACCACGATCAGAAAATGTTCACCCAGATCGTACAATTCGCGTACTTTTCCTTTATACAACAGAGGTGCTTTAACGAGATCTGCCGCAGTGGACAGTGCCATGGGCTCACCTACTTTCAGGAGATGTAAGGCTAAGTTCAGAATCCTGATGGTGCGGACTCCACTCCGACGACAGAACAATCTTCCGATCGCTGTTATCCCCAGATTTTTTGATTCCACTTTTTCAAAGTGAAAATCCGGGGATAAAGGCGCAGCGTATGCTTCCGAAGTAGCTTTCTTTCAGAAAGCTTTTAGCTTCGCTTCTTCAGTTTATTTCTGTCCTCTTCGTTCACTGCTATTCCATCATTCTGGCGCATTAGCCTTATGGGAGTTATATATTAGTCGTTCAAGCCGAGTTTTTTGAAGATGGTATCGACGTGCTTCAAATGCCATGACGGGTTGAATGCATCTGCGATTTCCTCTTCGTTCAGTACTTCCGTGATTTCCGGTGTGGATTTCACGATATCCTGGAACTGACGTTGTTCCTCCCATGCTTGCATCGCACGTGGTTGAACGGTATCGTACGCTTGCTCGCGGCTGAAGCCTTTGTCGATCAGCTTGGTCATGATGCGACCGGAGAATGGTACTCCGTAGGTGCGCTCCATGTTACGTTTCATATTTTCAGGGAAAACCGTCAGGTTCTTCACGATGTTACCAAAACGGTTGAGCATGTAGTTCAGCAGCATCGTTGCATCCGGCAGAATGATACGTTCTACAGAAGAGTGCGAGATGTCGCGTTCATGCCAGAGCGTTACGTTCTCGTATGCCGACACCATATGTCCGCGAATGACGCGGGACAGACCGGAAATGTTTTCACTACCGATCGGGTTACGCTTGTGCGGCATCGCGGAAGATCCTTTTTGACCTTTGGCAAAAGCTTCTTCCACTTCACGGAATTCACTCTTTTGAAGTGCACGTACTTCTGTAGCGAACTTGTCCAGGGACGTTGCGATCAACGCCAGTGTAGCCATGTACTCCGCGTGACGGTCACGTTGCAATGTTTGAGTCGAGATTGGCGCAGGTTTCGTGCCCAACTTCTCGCAGACAAACTCTTCGACAAACGGATCGATGTTCGCGTACGTTCCTACTGCACCTGAGATTTTGCCGTATTGTACATTGTCTGCTGCATGACGGAAACGCTCCAGGTTCCGTTTCATCTCTTCATGCCACAACGCCATTTTCAGTCCAAATGTTGTTGGCTCTGCATGTACCCCGTGCGTACGTCCCATCATTGGTGTGTGCTGATACGTCAGCGCTTTTTCACGGAGAATTTCAATGAAATTCACGATATCCTTTTCCAGAATCTCATTCGCTTGACGCAGTACATATCCCAGAGCCGTATCCACGACATCTGTAGAAGTCAGTCCGTAGTGCACCCATTTCCGCTCTGCACCCAGACTTTCAGATACCGTACGTGTAAAGGCGATAACGTCATGACGTGTTTCCTTTTCAATCTCATAGATGCGGTCGATGTCAAAAGATGCGTTCTGACGAAGCAATGCTGCTTCTTCCTTAGGGATTACACCCAGTTCAGCCCACGCCTCACATGCACAAATTTCAACTTCCAGCCACGATTGGAATTTGTTCTCTTCGGTCCAGATGGCTCTCATTTCGGGTCTGCTATAACGTTCAATCATGAATTTGTATTCCTCCAGAGGTTAGTTTGTTCAATCCATTGCAATCCTTCTTCAACATCCTGACAAAGCAGATTCACATGTCCCATCTTACGACCTGTTTTCGCTTCGGTTTTACCATATATATGAAGCTTGGGAATCACACCGAGTTCTATCGCTTCTGCATCAGGTTGCCCTGTTCTGGCGATAACGCCTTCCAGATGTTCTCCAAGCACATTGACCATAACAACCGGGCTCAATAACGAAGTGTCCCCAAGTGGTAATCCGCAGATCGCACGAATATGTTGTTCGAACTGAGAAGTCGCACAAGCTTCCATCGTATAGTGACCGGAATTATGTGGTCTTGGCGCCAGTTCATTGACGTACAGTCTTCCATCCACCGCGACAAACAGTTCCACAGCAAGCAACCCAACAGCCTTCATTGATTCGGCTACCGCTGCTGCCAGCTTTTGCGCTTCAATCTGGATATCTGTAGCAACTCTAGCCGGTACAATGGATGCATGCAAAATGTTATTCACATGAATGTTCTCCGCTGGCGGGAACGTCTTGATCTCCCCATTTGTACTGCGCGCTACAACGACCGATATCTCGCATTCAAACTTGATGAATTGTTCCAGCACCAGTTCCGCACCTGTAGCTGCAAGCTCTTCGTACGCAGCCACAGCCTCATTCGCTTCCCGAATTACACGCTGGCCTTTGCCATCGTAACCTCCAGTCACCGTCTTCAGCACACATGGCACGCCAAGTTCGCTTACGGCAGCAAGCATCGTATCCGCACTCGTGATCTCGCGATAAGGCGCGACTCTTACGCCAGCGGCTTCAATCGCACGTTTTTCTCGCAACCGATGTTGTGTGGTGTACAGTAACGCACTTCCTTGCGGAACGTAAGACTCACGCTCAAGCAGCCCAGCGACTTCTGCATCCACATTTTCGAATTCATACGTAATGACATCGCATTGCCGAGCCAGTTCAAGTGCAGCTTTGGCATCGTCATATCCTGCTTCAATCTGACGAGCCACTTGACCACAAGGCGCATCCGAAGCGGGATCAAGAGTAATGAATCGGTACCCCATTGCCGTTCCTGCGAGCGTCATCATACGTCCGAGTTGTCCGCCTCCAAGAATGCCGATGGTTGTTTTCCCGGGTAGCAGGACATTTTTCAGTTCTCCTGCCGCACTGGACTGTTTACCTTCTCTAATCATAGTTCTTCACTGCTTTCGAGTACTTCTTGTTTGATGCGCTCTCGGCGTGCCTCAGATCGACGTTGGACATCCGGGTCAAAAGCACCGATCATTTGAGCTGCCAGCAATCCTGCATTCGTTGCCCCTGCCTTGCCAATCGCCACAGTTGCGACGGGAATACCACCAGGCATCTGAACAATGGACAACAAGGAATCGAGACCATTCAATGCTTTGGATTGAACCGGTACGCCAATGACTGGAAGCATCGTTTTGGCGGCAACCATACCGGGTAGATGTGCTGCCCCGCCTGCGCCTGCAATGATCACCTTGAACCCTCGATCAATGGCTTGCTCTGCGTATTCGAACATCAAATCCGGTGTACGATGGGCGGAGACCACTTTTTTCTCATATCCGATTTCCAGTTCATCCAACACCTCGCACGCATGCTTCATCGTTTCCCAATCCGACTTGCTGCCCATAATTACAGCGACTTGCAGTGACATGAATACATCCAACTCCCGTCTGAGCTTTTTTGATTACATCTGATATGAAGGAACTCTTATTACATGTGAAATGAAAAAATCCGCTACCCGCGAAAACATCACATTTTCTTCGGACACCGGACTCCAAGAAATACGTATCCCTCATTTGGGCATGCCAAAAGGGGGCTTGCTGTCCGCATCTGGTTCCATGCGACTCTCAGCCGTATCTCCTCGTAGTCCGGAAATTTACGGTTCCCGGGTAGATACTTCCGGGCCCTATTCCCGGCGTTATACGAGCAAATATCTATCAAACTATCTTCGTTCATTTTGGTAATCTCTTATTACACATTTCGTTCCTACTCGACCTTATTCTTACCTGATCGACACATCTAACATTCTAACAATCCCCTACAGCTAATGTCAACTTAAAGACGAACATTTAACATATTGACAAATATAATGTTCGGGAATTGCTTCATTAAATTCGGTTAGCCATCCATTTCATCCCATAAAAGAAAGCCGGCTCCTCTTCAATCTCTCGAAGACAACCGGCTTCCTGCTTTTCAGTGCGTACACACTTCATCCATTATTTTACGATCAGTACTGGAACCTGAGCATGCTGCACCACATTGTGACTGACACTACCCAGGACAAATTCACGAATCCCACCGAGTCCACGGCTACCAATAATAATGATATCCGAATCATTTTCTTTGGCAAAATCAAGCAACACTTCCGCAGCCGCTCCTTGAATCAGATCCACATTGGCCGTTACACCCGCAGCCTGAAGTCGTTCTTTCGCTTCATCTGTTGTCTGCACCGCCAGATTGTAGTAATCATTATTAAGGGAAGGTGGCAGTGGAGCCAGTCCCTCACCGATGAATACACGCGGGAAATCAAAAGCATGAATGACATCCAGTACTGCATTCGGGGACACTTTGGCCAGCTCAATCGCACGATCAAGTGCTTTATTTGAAGCTTTGGAACCGTCATAAGCCACTAAAATTTTGGAAAATAACATGTGAATCCCGTCCCTTCCTTTATATGTAGAGCACGCGAAGCAAGCTTCGGTCTGACATGTAATATACCAGCAGAACCATATAACTCCTTAAACGTTCCGCAGCCACAATGAACCATTTATACGAATGCATTTACATATGAAACCATACAATGATAAACGGTTAAGCATGGATTCCATGGATTCATTGAATAAAGTAACCATAGATTACCGCATTCAGGAACAACAACAAAGGAATGCCAATGGTGAAGCTGGGATGTTTGGTCTTATGCCTTTTCCGATACATCGCGATCCAGACTCCCAAAGCCCCGCCAATAAACGCAAGCAAGAATAACGTCCGTTCGGGTGTACGGTCACGACGCTGTTGTGCACGTCTCTTGTCATCCGACATCACCAGATAACCAACTACATTAATAAATAGAAACCACAATATAAGTCCGGTTTGCATATAATTCTAGCGATCCCCCTGTCCCAGGACATCTCCCTGTCTCCATTATAATCCTCATTCGAGACATGTTCAACGCACCGGGTAGGGAACCGAGTATTTTGGGGAGGCACGTTTGTTAGATCGACAGTTTAGATGATTTTAGGACTCCTGCTTGGGAATACCGTTCAGACTAGGTACTCTTTTGGCTGCTTTGGCTGGACGAACATCAATGTTTTCTTCCCGAATACTGTCTTTGTTTTGCTGGTTATGGATTTTCTCTGGTTTGTTATGCGGCATATGGGTATCACCTCCTTGGCTTACGTTGCCTGAAAACGGAGGATCTTATACGACCTGGCATGGACAAGTAGAGAAAAGTCATAATAAATTAATTTGGAGTTTGTCTACTTCCCTTTTTTCTCCATAGCCGCTTTCAGCAAATCTCCAAGGTTAGACCCAATGGACTCCTGCTTTGCATACTGTTTCACCAGCTTTTGTTGATCACGTTTGTTCACATGCTGTTTGTCCTTATCCAATGTTTCTGTAATACCACAAGGCAGACATTGCACGTATAGCCCCGCTTTGCCCTCTTTGATTTCCATCTTTTTGTGACATTGGGCACAACGACGATTGGACAATCTTTTCTCTGCCGAACGACGATATCCACAGTCCTCCGTAGGACATACAAGAAACTTGCCACGTTTGCCCTTCTTCTCCAATAACCGTGCATTACAATCCGGACAATGGCTATTGGAGACATTATGTGGCTTGTACTCCGCTTTGCTGCCTTTTACCGTAGACACCAGCTCTTTGGCCATTGAACGAATACCATCCAGGAACGGTCCTGGTTTCCCTTGCCCACGGGCTATCCTTTCAAGTTCCGCCTCCCAACGAGCAGTCAGATCCGGTGTACGAAGCTGTGGGGCAGCCAGTTCAATCAACTGTTTCCCTTTGCCAGTTGGATGCATACTGTTGCCTTGACGATCTATTGTATCGGAACTGACCAGCTTCTCGATGATATCCGCTCGTGTAGCCGGAGTGCCAAGTCCATGCCTCTCCATCTGGGAAAGCAAAGCGGCTTCGGTATACCGTTTGGGCGGCATCGTCCGTCCACTTTTAATATGGCAACGCTGAACCGTCACGGACTGTCCTTGCTGCACATCTGGCAAAAGCGTACGCTCATGGTCTGCTGCATCGTCAGCACGGTCATCGTCATCATCGCTGTAATCTCCGCCGTATACTTCACGCCATCCACTTTCTTTCACCGTTGTACCTTTGACATGGAAGGAATCGCCCCCCACCTGCACCGTGATCGCAACCGAATCGTACTTCGCTGCTGGATAGAACAGGCTGATAAAACGACGTACGATCAGATCGTACAATTTGCGTTCCTCCGGGTTCAATTGATTCAGAAGCACCGTTTGCTCCGTGGGGATAATTGCATGGTGATCGGTTACTTTGCTGTCATCCACAATACGTTTGGTGATATTCAGATTTTTACGCAGCAAAGGACGTGCCAAAGACGCATAAGGTCCAATGGCCACACTGTCCAGACGTTCTTTCAATGTAGCTGTCATATCGGAAGTCAGGTACCGGCTGTCCGTACGTGGGTACGTTACGAGTTTGTGCTGTTCATACAGACGTTGCAGGACATTTGATGTTTGCTTTGCAGAGAAACCATATTTCCGGTTGGCATCCCTTTGCAGCTCCGTCAGGTCATATGCGAGTGGATGCGGCTCTACTTTCTCGCTTTTCTTCACCTGGGCAATCGTGCCCTTGCGCCCGTCTACCCGTTTCTTCAATTCTTGCGTTTCCTGAGGGTCGAAAATTCGTGAATCTCCCCCAGCTGCCCGCCACACAGCCTGAAAACCTCCCAAATCTGCCGTTAACGTCTCATACTCCTGCGAGCGGAAACCATTAATTTCATTTTCCCTATCCATAATCATGCCTAATGTCGGCGTTTGGACCCGTCCAGCAGATAACTGCGCATTGAAACGAACGGTTAGCGCACGGGTCACGTTAAGTCCAATCATCCAGTCGGCCTCCGCGCGGCAACGTGCAGATTCATAGAGGCGGTCAAACTGACTGCCTGGCTTAAGTGAAGCAAATCCGTCTTTGATCGCCTTATCAGTCTGGGATGAAATCCACAGGCGTTTAAAAGGTTTTTTCCACCCCGCCATCTGCATGATCCAACGGGCCAGCAATTCTCCCTCACGTGCTGCATCCGTCGCAATGACCAGCTCGCCCACATCCTGACGCTTCATCAACTGCTGCACGGCTTTATATTGATGGTTGGTCTCTTTAAGTACCTTCAGTTTCGTACGCTCTGGCAGAATGGGCAGGTCCTCCAGATTCCATGTTGCATACTTCTTGTCGTAATCCTCCGGTTCAGCTAATCCAACCAGATGTCCAAGCGCCCAGGTAACGATATATTTCGGGCCTTCCAGATAACTTTTATGTTTTTCACGCGCACCCATGACTCTGGCTATTTCGCGTGCTACAGATGGTTTTTCTGCGAGTACCAATGTCTTCACTTCATATCTCTTCCTCTCTGGTAGAACATTATGTCTCTTTTATTCCTATCTTTTCATTATATCATTTCACACGAAAGGTATGCTCTGTCATCTCTATTTCCGAATCTGCTCGTATCCTGAAACCTCATGTTTAATCAACATATCAATTTGATGTAACATTTGTTGACATTAAAATATATAATAGTTTTTCTGAGTACATCTAAACAGAAGCATGAATGAGCATTAACACCGTACAGTATTGATGTATACGTTTTTTTGGATAAATATAAACATTGTAAGATTACCTGACATAACTATACAATGTCTCAAAAGCATAGAAAAAGAATCGCTGCTAACACACATCAATGAGACACAGGAAGGGAGCGTGGATGCATGACTTATCATGGATCTGTATTGAAAAAAAGTGGGGCTCTGTTATTGGCAGGAGCTGTTGTTGCCACAACATGGGGAGGAACGTTGCCTTCGGCATCAGCCGCAACGGCAACGCCTACGAGTAAAACAACAGTAGCAGCTGTATCCAAAGGAAAAGCACCTGCTACACCGTCAGCATTTGTTCAGGCCATGGAAGAAGCGGCTACACTTGCAGGTGTCCCTTTTACCATGGACAAGCTCTCCGGTACAACCGTACAACGTAAAGATGCTGCGGTTGCCTTGCAACAATGGCTCAAGCTGGATTCGACCACCGAATCATTCAAGGATGTTCCGGATGAAGCCACTTTTGCAGGTGCTGTTGGTGCATTGAATACCGCAGGACTAATGAAGGGTTATACTGACTCCCTTTTCCTTCCAAACGCTGTACTTACCGAGAATGACCTATCCATACTGAAAGAACGCATTTATAACTACATAAAACCGTTTGTCCTGGAGGAAGCAACCATTATGGATCTTCAGGCCGCAATGACGCAAGGAAAACTGACATCAAAAGAACTGGTGCAGAAATATCTGGACCGTATTGAAAAATACGATGATCAAGGTGTAAGCATCAACGCGGTATTAACCCTGAACCCGGATGCGCTCCAAATTGCGGAGCAATTGGATGAAGAACGTGCAGCTCAAGGAGCTCGCGGACCTCTGCATGGCGTTCCGATTCTGGTGAAGGACAATTTCGATACCAATGACATGCCGACAACTGCTGGCTGTATCTGTCTGAAAGACTCTATTCCTGCTCACGATGCCGAACAAGTGAAGAAACTCAAAGCAGCTGGTGCCATTATTTTGGGCAAAACAAACCTGCATGAATTCGCATTTGGCATCACAACATCCAGCTCATTGGGCGGACAAACACTTAATCCTTACGCCCTGGACCACTATCCAGGTGGCTCAAGCGGTGGAACAGGTGCTGCCATTGCATCTAACTTTGCAGCAGCCGGCATGGGTACAGACACTGGCGGTTCGATCCGTATCCCTTCCAGCTTCAACAGCCTTGTGGGTATCCGCCCAACCATCGGACTGTCCAGCCGTGAAGGCATTATCCCATTGGCTTTGACACAGGATGTTGGTGGACCCATGGCTCGTACCGTAAGTGATGCCGCAATTATGCTGGATGCTACAGCCGGCTATGACAAAAAGGATGTCGCTACAGCTTACGCAGTTGGAAAAATTCCTTCCAGCTACACTGATTTCTTGGATGTAAACGGACTGAAAGGTGCACGCATCGGGGTGGCCACAGAACTCATTCCAAGTACCAAAGCTGAAGAAAAAGCCGTTGCTGACGTCATCAACACAGCTGTAGAAGAACTGAAGTCACTTGGCGCTACCGCAGTTCCAATTTCTATCCCGAACTTGGCTGAGATCAACAAATACCCAAGCCTTAGTGGATATGAATTCAAGTTCCAGCTGAATGATTATCTGGAGTCATTGGGTGCAGATGCTCCATATCACAGTCTGTCCGAGATCATCGCTTCCGGAGAGTTCGACAAATCCCAGGAGCAATCGATGAAAACGCGGGACGCACGCCAAACGTTGGAGACTACCGAATACAAGGATATCGTTCTCAAACGTACCCAAGTTACACGTGAGTCTCTGTTGAAAGTAATGGCAGACAATAACCTGGATGCCATCATCTATCCTACATCTACACAAGCAGCTGGCGTGATCGGCGAGGGTCAAACATCCGGTGGTAACAATCGTCTGAGTCCATTCTCCGGCTTCCCGGCAATTACTGTACCTGCTGGTTTTACAACCGATGGTTTGCCTGTAGGTATGGAATTCCTGGGTCGTGCCTTTGACGAAGGAACCTTGATTAAGCTGGCTTACAGCTACGAACAAGGTACACATCACCGCCAAGCGCCTAAGCTTACGCCGTAAAATATTTATGGGATTAAGCAATTCCGGTTAACAAAAAAAACAGATGTAATCTTATCACTTTTTTGAAACGAGTTAACCTACTAAAGAGACCACCCCCTTCATGACTATATGAAGTGTGAGTGGTCTCTTTTTATTTCCTCTATTTAATTTGGTGTTGTATACTCTCGTATGTTATCCATTACTGAATTTTATCTGGCACGCCCCATTTCAGGACCAGACCTGCGTAAGTCAGACCACCGCCAAAGCCAAAGAGAGCTACAGTCTGTCCTTCTTTCAATTTCCCTTCATCCACTGCAAGCTGTAAAGCAAGCGGAATGGAAGCAGCTGATGTGTTCCCACGATATTCGACACTGGTTAACGTACGTTCCAAAGGAACCGGACCACGTTCGCAAACAGCCTCAATCATTCGCATATTGGCACTATGCGGGACAAACCAGTCAATCTGTTCAGCACCTAATTCAGCTTTGGCTATAAGCCTAACCATTTGCTCTGGAATCGTCCGTACAGCCCACTTATAAACCTCTCGTCCATTCTGAACCAAACAACCTCCGCCCTGTAAAGGCACTCCATTCATCTCTGAAGACAGACCAGCCTTATAGAGATGCATACCTCCTTCTCCATGCGTACCGGATATGGCTGCCATAAAGTCACCTGCATCATGTGCAGATCTCTCCACCAGGAAGGCTCCAGCTCCGTCCCCAAACAGGACACAAGTCGTGCGGTCTGTGTAATCCGTAATTTTGGATAACGTCTCTGCTCCGATAACTAGTACTTTGCGGTACATTCCACTGGTCACCAGACTGTCAGCAAGCTGCAGCCCGTAGGAAAAACCAGCGCATGCCGCATTTAGATCAAGTACACCTGTGTGTGGAATCTTGAGATTAGCTTGGACTCTGGATGCAGTACTTGGGAATGCATATTCAGGTGTGCTGGTCGCCACAAGAATCATATCCACATCTTCTACACTTACTTCATAACGACGTATCATATCCTCTACAGCCTTCGTTGCCAGGTCAGATACAAATTGATCTTCAGCTGCAATTCGCCGTTCTCTCATGCCTGTACGTTGCACAATCCATTCGTCACTTGTCTCGACCAATTTCTCCAGATCAGCATTTGTTAATATTCGATCCGGTACATACGCCCCCATTGCCGTGATCGTTGCCTTTGATTGATGATTCATTTCGGCATTCACCTCATTTGGTTTTTCACTATTATAGCACTAAGTCTTAGTACTTGGTACTAATTTTTTTAGATATATATTATGAATATGATTTGTTTGTATTCCTATCTTAATCCTTCCAGTCGTTTAAATAATGATTACCCTTAATCATGCGAACTTTAGCATGGAGTTATGCAAAGGTGCTTGAACCTCGTAGTCGACGTGAAAATTTCTACAATAGAACAATGCTTATTATTTTTGGGATATCAAAAAGCAACCTCTAATGAACCCAGGTTGTTTTAGACTTACACATATAATATAAATTAACGATCAAAACAAATAAAAAAAGACACACTCGATATGATCAAGTGTGTCTTCCTGTTGCTTGGCGGCGTCCTACTCTCCCAGGACCCTGCGGTCCAAGTACCATCGGCGCTAGAGGGCTTAACGGTCGTGTTCGGGATGGGTACGTGTGGAACCCCTCCGCCATCGCCACCAAACATGATTTGTCGAAGCATTGCTTCTAAAATCAGATATGGAACTGAAAATCATACACACATTCTGTGATGTACCGATTTTCATTTCAGAGTGTTGTTCTCTGAAAACTAGATTCGAAACGAAACATGCGAATTATTACTTGCTATTGGATAAGCCCTCGACCGATTAGTACTGGTCAGCTCCATGCATTGCTGCACTTCCACCCCCAGCCTATCTACCTCGTCGTCTTCAAGGGGTCTTACATACTGGGAAATCTCATCTTGAGGGGGGCTTCA
>NZ_JBHGUU010000008.1:0-177087 GCF_048976745.1 Paenibacillus sp.
GGCTTGCGGTGCTGGCATGGGCGCACGGCGCATCGCCGTGCGCTGCTTGGCGCGGGCAGCGGCACGCCCGCCCCGCGCTGGTGCCGGCCTGCGCCCAGCAGTGCCCTGGCGCGGGCCGGCTTTGCCTTTGCCTTTGCCTTTGCCTTTGCCTCTGCCGATGCGGCTGGCTCTTGCCTTTTTGCTTGCGCTCGCACGGCCAGCTTTGCCTGCTCTGCCAACACCACTGCCCGAGCTGTTCGCTTTGCCAGCACGGACCTTATGTGCTGCGCCAGCAGATATACCCGCTTTCGTCGGGGTACTACGTTTCCCTGACTTAACACCTCTGACACCAGCAGGCTCTGTACCTGCTGCTGCCGGAGTGCCACTGCCCATAAATACGGCCGGGTGGATGCCCCGGGGCTTACCCGACACGGTCGCCCCAGCAGACCCGGTGCGTGTCACTACTCTCACGCCATTCCCTCCTTTGGCATGCACGAGGATTGTCGCTGCGCAAAGCGCCGGAGCATCCTTCCAGCTCCGGCGCAGAGTGTTCTGCTCCCATGGGGCACCGCACAGCGGCAGCATCAGGCACATATATTTTAGGGCAATTGTCCTTTCATGCGGACAGCTGCTTCCTGGAGCGACTCAAATGTACCTGCATCACTCCAGTATTTCTGCAAAATGTCATATTCCAATCCGCCAGCAGACGCGTAGTGATTATTCACATCCGTGATTTCAAGTTCTCCGCGTGCAGACGGTGCGATGTTGCGAATCAGGTTAAATACATGATCATCATACATGTATATTCCCGTCACACAATAAGAGGTTTTTGGCTGACTTGGCTTCTCCTCAATGTACGAGATTCGCTCTGGATGCTTAGGATCAAAAACCGGCACCCCGTAACGTCGTGCATCATCCACCTGTTTGAGCAGAACTCGCGCCGTACCCGCAGGTTGCAGCATGTAGCGGTCCACATAAGGCTTCAGGTCGTCGCTGAAGAGATTATCCCCGAGAAGCACAACAAATCTTTCGCCGGGAAGAATAAAGGAGGCCGCCAGATCCAATGCTTCCGCTATCCCGCCTGCCTTTTCCTGAATGCGATACGTTAACTTGACCCCATGATCCGCTCCGCCACCAAGATACTCTGTATATAGCCCGGCGGAATGTTTGTTAATTACAATCAATAGTTCATCAATGCCTGCCTGGCGGAGCCTGTCGATGCCATACATAATCATCGGATGTTTACCGACTGGAAGCAGATGTTTATTAATGAGCCGGGTCAGCGGATACAGTCTAGTTCCCGTTCCGCCGGCAAGAATGACACCTTTCATTCCACGTTCCCTCCTTCATCGGATATGTCCATATATTCAAGCGGATCGACATGCCATTTGTTCATAAAAATCGAACGATTACGCTCAAGCAGCTGTTTCCACGCTACCGGATCAGTCTTTTGGAAGCTGGCACTTCCCTGATGATGCACCAGAACATCTCCACATACCAGCAAGCGATATCCCTGCAATCTTGCTCTATAACAATAATCGTCATCCTCATAGTGTCCTGGAGAATATGCCTCGTCAAGCAGTCCAACTGATTCCATTACATTTCGTTTTATCAGCATGCACAGACCCACGATCCGGCGTACTTCCCTCCACCTTGAAGAATCCGCAACATTATTGGAATGGGCCAACTCCTGAAAATGTTCCATGTTCCGAAACGCCAGTTCAATCTGCTGGATGCCGCTTGCATAATTCGTAACAGGACCCGTGATCCCAATACTTGCGTCACTGTACAGTGCCGTTCGCAGGTTCTCCAGCCAACGGGGCGTGACCGTAACATCATTGTTCAACAGCAACAGCTCATCGCCGCAAGCGGCACGAAGTCCAGCGTTACAGGCTGCCGGAAAACCCCGATTGTCCGGGAACCTTACAAATCGAATTCGTTCCAGCGCACAATATTCAGCCGTTCCATCCGTCGAACCGTTATCTACAACGATAATTTCATATGACGCAGGATCGCCCGAGTATTGACGTATGGCATCAATGCAGGGCCTAATCAGATCCAGACCGTTGTACGTTGGGATAATGATACTTGTCAGTGTCATCTGGCGTTCCTCCTGTAAGCCACTTCTGCACGGGAGAGTGTATGTGCCTGAGCCGGACTCCAACCTGTACCCAGCAATGTAGCCAGTGCTTCCAGATGATCACCAATGATCAATCTGGCGACATCATTCCCACTTCCCGTGTTACCAGGGCGCAGACGATTGGAACGAATAACATCTACCTGGCTTGGTGCCGATACGCTCATTCCATGCTGAATAGCCAGACTTTGTGCCTTGGGAGGAACGGCCAGTGATGCTGGCTTCACGGTCTGAATCATACGACGAGACAAGGCATGGGGCACAGCTGTCATGGAATTGGAACCGAGATCTGCCCTACCTAGTGTTCGGTTCAGATATGCCTTGATCCGGCTTACCTCATCCTGCCCTGCAAACCCAGGAAGCAAAGACGTCAGATTATTCAACGCCACATCCTGTCCGCGATCAACCGCAAATAGAAATGGTGCAAGCTCTTCAGCCGGGACAACCATATCTCCATCCACAAAAAGTACCGTCTCCGCATCCGTCATCTTGGCGCCAAGTGCCCGGCCCACATCATGTCCTGCCCGATCCGGTTCATAGACTACTGTCAGTCCCGGCTGACTTAGAACCTGTTTCAAACTGTCATCTGTCGTTCCATTCAGTACGACAATGATATCCGTCAGAGGCAACCGCTTTAGTTGCAATAACACCTGTCCCAGTGTGTGTTCCTCATTACAGGCACAAACAATGGCAGCAGCCGAATGACGAAGGGGTAGCGGTACGATCTGGAATGAATGTCCCGTGGCATGCGTATAACCCTGCATATATGCCTTGCCTGCTTTCAGGGCCAACTGGAAATTGCGTAGCTCCGCAACGTTCGCGGCGTGTGCATTCCACACGAGACGTGCATGTTTTTCTGACGCTGTGTTGTTCGCCTTTGCCTCGCTTCCTGCAACTTGCCCCGCTTTCCACATCAAGTGCAGATCTACTTGGCCAGACATTGATCGGCTTTTTCTTGTTTTTTGAAGTTCTACATGTTTCTTGTTCCCATGACGCTTGTTCATTACGGTTCTTCCTGCTGTCGTTTGTCTCTTTGTTGTCCGCCTGCGGCGGACAACCCCTGAACGTCCCTTCATTTCCTCACCTCCAGCATGCTGCATCATCCGATGCGACATGCTTACCTCGCCAGGTTGCGAACACGTTTCAGATCGGTATAACCTCCGCGGGGACCGAGCGTATCCGTAATCCACTTGATCGCTGCCATATGATCATTCAGCACCACTTGACTTAGCGGATCAGGTCCGCTTCGCTTCTTGATTCGTACTGCATTCATTCTACCTACAGGTACGTGATGAACAGCGCGTACCCGAAGTCCACCGATCACGGCCTTGGCTTGTGCGAGGGGCGGAACTTCCAGTGAGGATATCCCCATGACCTCAAGTCCTTTTCGGCTTATTGCATGTGGAATAGCTGTCATGGATGCCCCCCGGAGATCGGATCTTGCGAGTATGCTGTTCAACATGTGTTTGGCCTCCACTACTGGATGAACGGGATGATGAGTGACTGGCCCATGGTAGTCGTTAAGTGCCACATCCGTTCCCTTCAGCACAGCCTTCACGTAAGGCGCAAGGTGCTCTGCGGGAATGGCGATATCTGCATCAGTAAACAGCAATACCTCACCACAGGCTGCCTCTGCGCCTACTTTTCGTCCTCCATCATGTCCCAGCGCTTCTGTATACGTGAGTACTCGTGCGCCAGCCCGTTTGGCTGCATGAGCCGTACCGTCTGTTGAACCATTCACAACGACAAGCACTTCAGCATCACGGCATATCCGCAGTGCTTCACGTACCACTGCACCAATCGTTTTCTCCTCATTCATAGCAGGGATAATGACCGACAGCAGCGGTCGCTGAGAACCATCCCTGTGTGCTGGAGCATCACTCATGCCATTTTCCGTTCCATTCTCTACTCCATCCTTAACCTGTGACATCAGCTGTTTGGATGGAATAACGAACGTATAGGCCTTTGTACCCTTTTTGTGTCCAGATTTCCATCTTCGTTTCTTCAGCACTGTTTTTTTGCGTGTCACCTTTGATCGGGTTGCATAACGTGCTGTAGTACGGGTTTTGCGCAACAGTTTCACCTCCCGCATTCAATCATCGGCATGCCAAGGGAGTACACGTTATTCTATGTATTCGTGGAGCAGTGGAAACGGCGTATGTCCTTGCACGAAGCAGGTTCTCCCTGGGAACACGGGGGTACAGGCCTTGATTTTAGACAAAATACGTCAAAATATGTGAAAAACGCTACCTCTCCCCTACTTCAGACACAATTTTAGAAAAAATTTAAAATTGCATCTTTTCCAAAGTTTTACACTGTGATAATATACGTTCCAAGCCGTTTTATTTACAAAAATAACCTAGTGGTGAACGTAAGTTCCCATACATCTTTGCAAATCCATTTATTGACCTTAGGTTGATTAGGTTATGACTTCATTCACAGAACCTGTTAAACAGATTCTTTCTACTCTTGAGAGGAGTGATGCCGTTCAGAACACACAGTATTCATCATTTACGCAAACCCGGATTGAACACCCCAGTTTTCCGTGAACCAATCATCTACCTGCGCAATTGGACAACCCCCGGCTTTCTGAAAGAGGAACACAATAGACGATTATAGCCTTCGGGCTGAACTGAATAAACGGTTATCCTTTCGTTTGGTGTCGTGCTTAACACTCCCCCAGCTAAGGCCAAACCGATTTTGTTCCAATCGTTTCTTGTCTTATTCCACGCTTCAGGTTCAGCCCCACGCTCCGCGCTGCCCAAGTTGCAGACGGAATTCCAACCGAGATTGGCATGATCATTTTCCAACAAAAAAATAATTTAAGAATGGGAGAGTTTACTATGAAATTTGCCAAAGTTATGCCAACAATTCTTGGAGGAGCTCTTCTGCTCGCTTCCGTATCCTCTGCTGCTGCAGCTCCATTGTCTGATCAATCCATTCCACTTCAGGCCCCTTATGCCTCCGAGGAGGGTATTCCATTGAACAGTGGAACAGATGATACGATCTACAATTACCTTGGACAACAGGAACAATTCCTGAATTCCGATGTGAAATCCCAGCTCAAAATTATCAAAAGAAACACAGATACATCTGGCGTAAGACACTTCCGCCTGAAACAGTACATTAAAGGTATCCCGGTATATGGTGCTGAACAGACGGTCCACCTGGACAAAACCGGAGCCGTGAGCTCCGCACTTGGCGATCTTCCACCGATTGAAGAACAGGCCATTCCGAATGATGGTGTAGCCGAGATCAGCGGAGAAGACGCAATCCGTATTGCAACCGAAGAAGCAACCTCACGGATTGGAGAGCTTGGTGCCGCGGAAATTACACCTCAAGCTGAATTAAACATCTATCATCATGAAGAAGATGGTCAGACGTATCTGGTTTACATTACGGAAGTAAACGTACTGGAACCTGCCCCTCTACGGACCAAATATTTCATCAACGCAGTGGATGGCAGTATTGTATCCCAGTTTGACCTCATTAACTTTGCCACTGGAACAGGTACAGGTGTACTCGGTGATACCAAAACCCTGACAACCACCCAATCCGGCAGCACCTTTCAACTGAAAGACACCACTCGCGGCAATGGCATCCAAACGTATACGGCGAACAATGGCTCCTCGCTGCCTGGTACCTTGCTCACGGATTCGGATAATGTATGGACCGATCGTGCAGGTGTAGATGCTCATGCCCATGCAGCTGCCACGTATGATTTTTACAAAAACAAATTCAACCGTAACGGTATTAATGGTAACGGATTGTTGATCAGATCAACCGTGCACTACGGCTCCAATTACAATAACGCCTTTTGGAACGGGGCACAGATTGTTTTTGGTGACGGAGATGGAACGACGTTTCGATCCCTGTCTGGTGATCTGGATGTTGTCGGTCATGAATTGACGCATGGTGTCATTGAATATACAGCCAATCTGGAATATCGTAACGAACCAGGTGCACTTAACGAAGCCTTTGCTGATATTTTTGGCAATACAATCCAAAGTAAAAACTGGCTGCTCGGTGATGATATCTACACACCTAACATTCCAGGAGATGCGCTGCGCTCTCTTTCCAACCCTACATTGTATGGTCAACCTGACAAATACAGCGATCGTTACACAGGCACACAGGACAACGGCGGTGTTCATATCAACAGCGGTATCATCAACAAAGCCTATTACCTTGCTGCTCAAGGCGGAACACATAATGGTGTGACTGTTACCGGAATCGGCCGGGATAAAGCGATTCAAATTTTCTACAGCACACTGGTGAACTACCTGACACCAACATCCAAATTTGCCGCTGCCAAAACAGCTACCATCCAAGCAGCCAAAGATCTGTACGGAGCGAATTCTGCTGAAGCTACTGCCATTACCAAAGCGTATCAAGCTGTAGGTCTGTAAAATCTTACTTTATCGTGATTGAACTTATAATGTACTTATCCTAATGGTAACAAAACGTTCAGACCCCCCTCACCGTCCGAACGGATTAAGCTTATATCAACCAAAAGCGGTGTCCCGGACAACTCTGGACACCGCTTTTGTCATTTGTGTATTACAGATACAACAACCGGCACTATTCTTGCGAAGGTCCCGCTGCAATCCATGACAACAACCCGTACGTATGCTTGCAATCTGCCGTGCGTGACACCTCAAGTACTGCTTCGTCCTCACTCTGTGAGAGCAGGGAGATTTGGAATCCCCGATCATTGCTCATGCCCACAATCACATAATGTTCTGAAGCAAACGACTCTTCAAAAACAACGGTTACCTCTGTGCTCACTTCACTCTCTGGCAGTACAAAAGCTTCCATTCCGAATTGTTGTACAACCGGTTGCTTGCTTACGCTGCGAACAGGTTGGAACGCCAGATGTTTGGCCTGAACTGCACCCAATTGCAATTGGCTGCTGCCTACGGCATCGTTACACAGATGCTCCTGTGTAACCGATTGTTCACTTAACACAACCTCCGTCGTTCCAGCGTTCTCCTGTGACTGTTCAAGCTGTGGTTGCTGAGCCTGATCTGCCTGCTCTGTCGGGAACAAAGCTGCAGGTGGTTCACCAAGCTGATCACTTGGGGATATCAGCTCCTGTTGTTGCTCCAGCTCCTGATCCGATGTCTCGTGAATTTGTGTTACTTCCAGACCAGCACTCGGCAATGCCTCGACGATTGCCTGCTGTGATTGCGGTACAACCTCATTTTCTGTTTGAAGCAATCCCTCTTGTCTTTTAATAGCTGCCAACTGCTCCAGCGTTTCTCCACTGAACTGACGAATCGCATGCCATATCTCTTCGCTCAAATGCGCTGGACCTACAATCCCCGCATTCAAATGATTAGAGGTAATACTCTGCTCACTCAGTTTGCTGCCGTTCACGCTGCCATCGGCCAATTTGGCACTTGTGACGGATCCATTTTGCAGATGAACCCCGCTTACTGCTTCCTCTTCCAGATGGGTTGTGCGAATACTGCGTTCTTGAATATGATCCGCATGAATCGTCCCATCCTGAATATGCCGAGATTCCACACTTTTATCTGCAATGTGGATAGCCGATACCGCACCTTCAAGCAATTTATTACCGTTCACACTGCCATCCGCCATTTTGGCACTTGTTATGGAACCATTGTGCAGGTGAATCGCACTTACCGATTCCGCTTTGAGGTGGGAGATCCCAATGCTGCGCTCCTGAATATGGTCAGCCTGTATGGCTCTCTCTTGGATATGACGGGATTGCACACTTCCATTGGCAATATGAACATCCGACACCGCATCTTCAAGCAGTTTATTGCTGCCCACACTGCCATCCGCCAGTTTGGCCCCTGTTACGGACCCATTTTGCAGATGAACCGCACTTATTGCTTCCTCCTCCAGATGGGACGTACCAATGCTATGCTCCTGGATATGATCAGCAAGGATTGCTCCTGCCTGAATATGACGAGTTTGCACACTTTCGGATGCGATATGGCTCCCCAATACAGCATCTTCGAGCAATTTGCTGCCGTTTATGCTACCGTCAGCCAGTTTGGCACTTGTTACGGACCCATTTTGCAGATGAACCGCACTTACTGCTTCCTCTTCCAAATGGGTTGTGCCGATGCTTCGCTCCTGAATATGATCAGCTTGAATGGCTCCTGCCAGAATATGCCCGGATTGCACACTTTCCGATGCGATATGAATCCCGGATATCGTACCTTCGAGTAACTTGCTGCCAGTTATACTGCTATCCGCCAGTTTGGCACTCGTTACAGATCCATTTTGCAAATGAATAGCACTTACCGATTCCTCTTCCAAATGTGCTGTGCCGATGCTCCGCTCTTGAATATGCTCCGCATGGATGGCTCCTGCCTGAATCTGACGGGATTGCACACTATCGTCTGCCATGTGGATATCCGATACTGCTCCTTCAAGCAACTTGCTGCCGGTTACACTGCCGTCGGCCAACTTGGTGCTTGTTACGGATCCATTTTGCAGATGAATGGCACTGACTGCTTCCTCTTCCAAATGAAACATGCCGATACTGTGCTCCTGAATATGATCAGCAAGGATCGCTCCTGCCTGGATATGGCGGGATTGCACACTTTCAGAAGCGAGATGGATTCCCGACACCGCATCTTCGAGCAACTTGCTGCCGGTTACACTGCTGTCGGCCAGTTTGGCACTGATGACAGACCCATTTTGCAAGTGAATGGCACTGACTGCTTCCTCTTCCAGATGGTTTGTGCCGATGCTTCGCTCCTGAATATGGTCAGCATGAATGGCGTCTGCCTGAATATGCCCGGATTGCACACTTTCGGATGCAATATGAATTCCCGACACCGTACCTTCGAGTAACTTGCTTCCGTTAATACTGCCGTCCGCCAGTTTGGAGCTCGTTACCGATCCATTTTGCAAATGAATCTCACTTACGGAGTCCTCATCCAGATGAATGGAGCCAATACTGCACTCTTGAATATGATCAGCAAGGATCGCTCCTTCTTGGATATGACGGGTTTCCACACTTTCGTTGGCAATGTGGGCAGCCGATACTGCCCCTGCAACTAATTTGCTGCCATCTACACTACCACTCGCCAGTTTGGAGCGTGTGACAGATTCATCCTGCAAAATAATCGTACTTACCGCTTCTTCTTCCAGATGCGTCGTTCCGATGCTGCGTTCATGGATATGATGAGGAAGAATTTCACCATCTTGAATATGACGGGAATGTACAGATCCTTGCTGCAGGTGAACAGCACTCGTCGACTCTGCCTGAAGATGCAAACCACTGATCAAACCTGGCTGAAGATGAGCCGCTGTAATCGATAAAGGTGCCAAATGGTCTGTTTCCACAGATCCAGGTGCCAAGTGGTGGGATGTGACCACCTGTTCAGCAATATGCTCCTCATGAATGATGTCCGCCTTCAGATGTTGTGAGTTCACTACTTGAGTTCCCAAATGTTCCGATTTCACGCTGCCTTCAGCCAGATGGACCGATTGTACAACGGATGGCTGCAAGTGCTCGCTACCTACAGCAGCCTGTTGTAGCTCTGTCCCGGATACCGAATCTGCTGCCAAATGGTCCGCACTTACGGACCCATGCCGAAGTTTGTTGCCCGTAATACTGCCATCAGCGAATAATTCCGGTGAGCGTACTTCTTCCGACAAATGTTCCAGGGAAACGGCATGCTGCTTCAAGTGATACCCGCGAATCGTTCCTGCTGGAATATGTTTGGCGTTAATACTTTCTGCCATAATTTTGGAAGAAGTTACGCTCCCATCTGCCAGTTTGGCTGACGTAACAGCAAAATCCGCCAGTTTATCTGTGGCAACACTCTCTGGTGAGAGCTTTGGAGAGGTAACCGCATGATCTGTTAGATGAGGCGGAAAAATGGACCCACCAGCCAACTGGGCTGAAGTTATACTACCAGGAGCCAATTTGTCTGTTGTGACCGCCGCCCGTGCAATAGCATCCGTTTCAACACTGCCTGGTTGAAGATGAGGTGCCCCTACGGCATGTTCTGTCAGGTGATCTGATTTCACTGCATAAGGTCTCAGGGCCTCCGAACCCACACTCCCTGGAGCCAGATGAGTACCCGTGACCCCACCGTTTGCAAGATGCGAGGATATGACACTTCCCGGGGCAAGTACTCTGCTACTCACCGATGCCGTTCCAAGCTTTTCTGTTGTCACACTTCCATCCGCGAGCTTAACATCTGTAACGGCAGCATCCTGCAATTCATACGTACCTACGGCGGACTCTGCAAGATGCCGCTCAGACACCACGCCATCTGCGAGAGCATCTCCGGACACACTTCCGGTAGACAGATGAGTTGCCTCGATGCTTCCACTTGCAATGTGAATGGAGTGAATGGCGGAATTATCCACATGTACTGGCGTGATTCCCCGATTGGCAATGTGTTCCGCACGAATGGACCCTTTGGCAAGATGTTTACCCTGTATCGCTTCATCCGCAATTTTGGAAGAAATGACGCTCTGATCAGCGATCTTGGAGGCCGTAATGGACTGCTCCAGCAATTTTGCTGTTCCAACAGACTGGTCTGCCAGTTTGCTGCTGGTGACTGCACCTTCCGTCAAATGCTCACTGCCCACTTCTCCATTGCCAATCTGCTCCTTGCCAACGGCATGAGCGCGAATCTGGCTTGAACCGATCGAACCGTCCAGTAGATGTCTCCCACTTAGTGAACCCTCAGCCAAATGTCTTGTTTGTATGGATCCATCCTCAATCTGGTCACTTCCAATACTGCCATTGGATAGATGTGAACGACCCACAGCCCCTTCAGCCAGATGTATCTGTTTAACAGCACCTGCCTGAATATGGTGAGACTCGATGGATAACTCTTCGATTTTGCTGCCTGTGACAGCAGCTTCACGAATTTTGGATGTAGTCACCGCATCATCAGCCAGTTTGGAAGTATGCACAGCTCCTCCGGTGAGATGCCTTGTATCCACGCCGCTTATCGCGATTTTGTCTCCAGTTACGGCATGATTCTTGATTAATTCTTCCGTTACCAGCATACGGCTGAGATGTCTTGTGCCGATGGAACCATCGGCAATTTTGCTCGAATCGATGACTTGGTTGCCAAGCTTCTGAGAAGTAATACTGCCATCCCTGATTTTCTCACCGGCAATAGAAGCATTTCGTATTTTGTGTCCTGACACAGAGCCGTCAATCAGGTGCTCCTCCGATACAGACGCTTCGGCAAGTTTCGCGGAAACAATGGCCCCGTCTGCAATGTGAATGCTGGTGACTGCATAATCCTGCAATGCTTCACTGCCGACCGCATCCGGCTTCAGCTTCGAGGCATCCACAGAAAAAGGAGCCAGTTTGCTCTCCGTAACAGCAAATTCACTCAAGTCATCCGTGTAGATGTAATGTCCAGTATGACCCGGCATCTGGTTCTGGTTCAGGATCTGAAGCCGATCCTTGCTTGTTATCTCCTGCTTGTTGATACCCTGCTCTTCCACCAGAGCAGGCGGAGCCACGCTGCTAACCTGAATCTGCTTTTCCACGCTATCTTGCGTCTCAACTTCCTTGCGATCAGACTCTACAGGTTCCGGCTTGATTTTGGACGTGATCTCCAGCTCTTCCAGCTCGTTCGTTGTAGCAGGCAGTTCCGTTGATTCAAATAGGAATTCTTCCGGTTCCTGAACAGCCTTTGAATCCTTTTTATTCGTATTCAAGCGTTCTTCCCTATTCATACTGAAACCTGAATTCATTTTGTCTGCCCGGCGATCAGTCAGTTCCAATTCCTTGAATTTCGGGCTCACATGCCGCAGTTTCGGCGTTGGAACCTTCTTTTTGCCATTTTTACTCATGCAGCTTGCTCCTTCCTCTAACGTTCGTCTCCGGCATCATATGCTTCCATATGGGCATCTGCCACTTCATTTATGAGTTTCACGGATTCCAGAGCACGAATGTTTAGGCATCAACACAGGAAAGTTCTATGCTCTTCGTGGAAATAGGCGTGTCAGGGCAGCAGAGGAAAGGCGGCTGTCCACGCCCCCGTCCCAGTCATGTCATAGGATATTATGTCTAGCTCGTGTCTGAAAACTCGCTGAAGTGCATCTTTCACCGTCTTTTCGCCCCCTCCTGCGTCACTTTCCCTTGACGTGCCCCGACACGCCTGCGGAAAACTTCCTTGCTTGGAGCGAAATTTCGGCAAAACCTGCTTCCTTCAAAGTTTTAGACACGCCCTAAACAAACGCTGGTGCTTGGCGATGCATCTTACACACCGGTCTGCGTTATCGCGATGTCTGAGCCATACGGTGACAGGCCGGCATTCCATGAGTGGACGATCCATGGTCGCGATAACATCGAAGGAGGAACGGTCATGCTTCAAGAAACGATCGGCATTATGTTCGATTCACGCATGTACCGGGGGATACCGACCGGAAGGACCGGTCAGGAATCACTCGCGAATTATGAACAGGCAGCGGCCAGTTATGGATTAACCCCCTGTTTTTTGCGGTTGGAAGATATTGATTCGGATCAAAAAACCTGTCTCACCTATGTAAAAAAAGAAGGCAGATATGTTCGCGAGCGCATGCCATTGCCCTCCGTCATCCATAACCGATCACTTCAGCTTCGCCGGACGGAACAGCATCAGATCACCAAGCTGATGTTGCAAGGTATCCAGATATTCAACGTTCGCAATCGGTACCGCAAAGATCATATTCATGACATGCTTCATCAGGATCTCACCTTAAGAGAACACCTGCCCCATGCCGTTAAAGCTACGCCAGAATCTCTGGCCTATATGATGGAACATTATGATGACCTGGTCATCAAACCGTGCAGTGGCAGTATCGGTCATGGCATTATGCGAATCTTTCAGCGAGATGGACAGTGGAAACTGACCTGTGAGACGAAGGCTGCACGCAAAGGGTGGGCTACCTTCCGATTGAGCAGAGGGCAGCTTCCTTCCTCCACCCTAAGGCGGATCTTTCGTCATGCCTACCTCATTGAAGAACGTATCCCACTGGTACGTTATGAGGGCAGGCCGGTAGATCTGCGGGTATCTGTACAACGTGGCAGTGATGGTCTTTGGGGAATTACAGGCATGTTTGCCAAAGCGGCTCCTGCCCATACGTTTGTCACCAATATCGCCCAGGGTGGTAAAGTCATGAAGCTCGAGGAGGCCCTTGGATTAGAATCTAGCTTCGACCTGGCTCGACTGGAATACAGAATCGGATTCGTAGCACTCCGAATTGCCCAGATCTTAGCGGCCAGTCTTCCACATCTGGCTGATCTGGGCCTTGATCTCGGGATAACGCGCAGCGGCCAGATCTATTTTATTGAATGCAATGGACGCGATCAGCGTTACGGATTTCGCAAGGCGGGAATGTCGGAACACTGGAAGACAACGTACAGCAAACCCATGGCTTATGGGCGTCTGCTGCTGGAACAAAATTCGATGATTCCGAGACAACCGCAGACATACGATAGGAGATCATATTGATTTCGTGTGCATTCTGTGTCAATATTATGCAGAACGGCCGGTCTTGCCGGCCTTGAAGTTCGCATTAACCCTAAGGGGGATATTCATGGCAAAAACGCTGTTGCGATTAATGACCGAGCTTTCTTCGCGCAAGTGGATCTCCCGGACTGTGGGAGCCTTCTCCAAAAGCCGGGGAAGTAAGGCATTTATCCCTTATTTTGTCCGGACCTACGACATCCCTGTTCAGGAGGCCGAGAAAGATTGGAAGGAATACCGTTCACTGAACGACTTCTTCACCCGCAAATTAAAGCCGGGCATGCGCCCGTTGGAACTTTCAGAGCATGCACTGATCAGCCCGGTAGATGCCAAGATTACGGCAGCCGGTCCAATATCTGCAGGGACACTCCTGAATGTTAAGGGACAAAATTATACACTTGCTGAATTATTAAACCATTCTCCCCATCTGGAGAAGTACAAGCACGGGTACGGGTTCGTTCTCTATCTCAGTCCTCGCGACTATCATCGCATTCATGCACCTGTCAGCGGCCGCAAAATAGAGAGTGAACACATCAAGGGTAAAGTTTATCCCGTGAATGATTTTGGGCTGACCCATATGAAATCCGTGCTTAGTCGAAACGAACGGCTCATTACGTATATCGCACACGATTACGGTGAAGTGGCGGTTGTCAAAGTAGGTGCGATGAACGTGAGTAGCATCCAGTATGCTAACGCGGACACAAGTACCTGGGCACAGGGCGATGATCTGGCCTATTTTGAATTCGGTTCCACTGTTGTTCTGCTGACGCAGAGTGGCACATTTGAACCGAAACCAGGCTTACAGCCAGGCGATTCGGTCAAAATGGGCACCTTGCTTGGACGGTTGAAACCGAAAAAATAAGGAGTTCATACGCAAATAAAGAGGATGGCGCAGCACCTGTAACCGGGTATTGCGCCATCCTCTTTATGTCTTCATATTCATCCATGTATACATGCAATACGAAGCTTCGCTCCGTCGTTATTGGTCTGCTGAGTTTTCCTCAAAACCACACATCTTGCAAGTCTTCTGCCGGTTTGAAGCGACGCAGACGGTTTCGGAAAATATTGCATCCCTTCGTAGAGCATCCCCGGTTGCGGACCCGACGTTTTCCGTTCATCACAAGTTCCCCCTTTTGGTCATCTGGAATGCTAGATAATTACCCTTGCGTTCCAGACTTGAAACGTTGTCATGTTCTTCCCATCCGAATGTTAACGAATCTCGGACGGGCTTTTGCCTGTATATTGCTTGAACTGACGACTGAAGAAGAATATATCCCGGTACCCCAGAGCATCCGCCACTTCGGTCACATTCATGCCGGTATGCACCAGCAGATGTTCCGCCCGTTCAATACGCATGCGGATAATATAAGATTGCACCGATGATCCGACCAGTTCCTTGAACTTGATTGAGAAGTATCGGGGTGATAAGCCAGCCCGGGCAGCCAGATCTTCCACCCGATGTGTAATCCCCGGATGCTGACGCACATAATTGGCGACCTCCTGGATGACATCGGACAACTGGTTGCTTACCTTTTTCTCTACAGGTTCTTCCGTGTCGGCGCGTAGCAAATGAATCATCAATTGCTTCAGAATCAATCGACTCTCTTCATCACGTCCGTACACATCCGATAAGAATAGTCTTACATAACGTGCCAGCAAGTGCTCAAACTCCACCGTTTCCTGTACCTCGCGATAGGATTGGGGAACGTCAGTAACAGGCACGTCCACATCAAAATGAATATACGTAAGTACCAACGGTTTTTGCTTGTTATGTGTTGCAGTAGGATGATCTCCCGGCCTGAACAGAAAACAACTCCCCTTGCCAACTTCATACGCCTGGTCATTCAGTACAAGCGTTCCTTCACCACTCCATACATAAAATAAATCATAGTTTTGCATCGGTTTTTCCCGTTTCTGCCACTTCCAGCCCGGTTCACAGACAATTTTGGCGACAGCGGGCAAAATAACAAATGATGACGGCGATGCCTGCAGCATGTCGCCACTCCCCCTTGATAGTTAATCTCTCTGCATATGGCATCATTCTGATCTGAATCTCACTTCTTCAATCAAGGCCATATGTATTCCAGTATCTTGCATCATTCAATCCAACTTGCTCATATATGATCTCTGCTCCTACAGGAGCGAAATGTCTTATCCTATTATACAGCGGAATTCACCGAAACGAAAATGTGCACTTCTCCCAGGCTAGCCGCATTCGCCGGATTCCCTCTGTCATCTCTTCTTTCTCCAGATGCGCAAAAGCAAAGCAGGCCGCCGGATGACCTGATGTCAGCCGATATCGCTCTGCATCGCGGAACAGTATGCCATCCTCCTGAGCGAGCTTTTTAAACCGCTGATAACTGTCCACATCGCCATTCCAGATGGCGTAGATATGCAGTCCTGCATCACCAAGCTGCATCGTGAATGCTTCCGGCAACTGTAGTTCCATCTCTCGCACAAAAAAATCATGCCGTTCCCCGTATAAACGGGTTAACCGCCGTAAGTGCCTCAGGTAACCTCCTCTGGTCATAAATTTTGCCAGTGCGCGCTGTTCTAACAGCGCAGGAGATACCGGCTCATACAGCGCCTTGGCGGCAAGGAGAGGTTCTACCAGACCAGGTGGCAGTACGGCATAGCCAAGTCGGAACGAAGCAACCATCGTTTGTGAGAATGAACCAACATAGATGACACGCTGTTCACGATCAAGCACTTTGAGGGGTTCAATGGGTCTTCCGCCCCATCGGAATTCACTGTCATAATCATCTTCAATAATGACCGCATTCCGCTTCGAGGCCCACGCAAGCAGGGCACGTCTTCTATCCAGCCCCAGCACGGCACCAGTTGGAAACTGCCGGGTAGGGGTGACAAATAACGTCTGTGCCTCCCAAGGCTGAGGAATGATACCTGCGGTATCCACCTCTGCCGGGATGATGTATCCACCACAGGACTTGACGGCATGGGCAATGCCCGGATAACCCGGATTCTCCAATACAACTGCTGCATTCTCCGTAATCAGCAGTTGAGATAGCAGGGTGATGCCTTGCATTGAACCACTGAACAATACAATCTGAGATGTTTCAGCCTGGATACCACGTGTCCATCTGAGATGGGAGGCAATGGCCTCACGCAGTTCCGGATCACCGGCTGCACCGCTAGGTTCTCGCCAACCACTGCGATGAACCGCAGCGAGTGCACTCTTCCACTCCCCCAGCGGAAAATGTTCGGTAGGCATGCGCTGCATTTGAAAATCAATCACGGACGGCTTCGGTGAAGACATCTGAGTCCGCAGGGCTTCATGTTGCATATTCAACCTCTGTACCCGCTCGCCCCAGGGAGACAGCCTGAGAACAGCTTCCTGTTTCTCATTTTCCTGAGAGGACAATGTTTCGGTCACAAAGGTACCTCTTCCCCGATGTGCATGGACATAACCATCCGCAAGCAGCATGTCGTATACCTGAGCTACCGAACCACGCGACATCTCATATTGCCGTGCCAACTCACGGGTGGAAGGAAGTCTCGTGCCTCGCACCAATGTTCCTGCATGAATGGCATCACGTAATGCATGGTACAATGCCTCATACTTGTATCGATGCTGAAGTTCATAGGTATCCATCGGCAGCCACAATTCCATCATGCACCTCTCTTCATATGTCTTCATCTGTGATCCCTGACGAATTGGCCCACTAAATTGAATGTAAATTGGATCTATTTCATTGTCAATGTATGAACTATTGTTATGCATAAGATATGGCGTTCTAATATACATTGATTGATGGGGGAATACACATGAGACGGAAAGAATTCACAGTAGATGAAGAAAAAGAGATTACCACATTTCTGGATCAGTGCTCCTTCGGGTTTCTGGGAACGGTCAGTCCGGACGGACAACCACGAGTTACACCACTGAATTTCGTTTATATGGACGGTTGTTTTTATTTCCACGGCAGTCTGGCTGGCGAGAAGATGAAACAGATCAAACAGGATTCCTCGGTCAGTTTCACCGTAGCTGAAGAGTTCGCCCTGATTCCATCCTATTTCAGTGATCCCGAGCTTGCTTGTCCGGCAACTTCTTTTTTCAAAAGTGTCATGGCCTTCGGTCAGGCAGAACCGGTTAAGGATCTGGACATCAAAGGCAAGGTACTGCAACGCTTCATGGAGAAACTCCAGCCGCAAGGAGGATATGTACCCATTGACGCTGCTGACTCGCGTTACACGGGCAACCTTAAAGCTGTAGCCGTTATAAGAATTGCCCCGGAACGAGTCACTGCCAAATTTAAATTCGGACAAAATTGGTCCATCGAACGCCTGGATCATATCCGTGGTGAACTGGAACAACGCAATGAGGGACGAGATGCTGAAACTGCTGAAATGATGCAGAAATATTGTCCATTTCACCAGCAATAAGTATCTCTTTCGAAGGATTCATCCAAGGATAAATTCAGCTAATTCCCACCTTCAAACCCTCTGCAACAACGCGGTAAAGCGATATAACTGTCATATTGCGTAATTTCCGTGACGGGGGCATGTCAAGGTGATATAATGTTAGGCAGTTGAATCACAAAGACTTGGAAGGATGAAAAGAATGAATCCACTGGCTGAACAGTTGAACGAAAGTATTCAGACAGGCAGCAGTCACGTCTACTCCATGCTGTCACAGCTTGGCAAAGAAATTTATTTTCCTAAAGAGGGGATTTTGAGTCAATCTGCTGAAGCAGCAAGCTTGGCCAAGACCCATAATGCCACAATTGGTATCGCCCTGGAGGGCGGTGTGCCGATGCATCTTCAAGTTATTCAGGAGAAGCTGTCTGCATTCCAGCCAAAGGATCTGTATCCTTACGCTCCACCTGCAGGCAAACCTGAATTGCGGACCGTATGGAGAGACAAGATGCTGAAGGAAACGCCTTCCCTGGAAGGCAAAACGTTTGGCAATCCGATTGTAACCAATGCATTAACCCATGGACTAAGTATCGTAGCCGACCTGTTCGCTGATGAAGGGGACGCTGTCATATATCCGGATAAAAACTGGGAAAATTACGAGCTGACCTTTGGCATCCGTCGTCATGGCCAGTTGGTTCATTACCCCCTGTTCGATGATCAGTTGAACTTCAACAGTGACGGTCTGCTTCAGGCGTTGCTTGATCAAAAGGACAAAGGTAAAGCCATCGTTCTGCTCAACTTCCCGAATAACCCTACAGGTTATACACCTGGAGCCGAAGAAGCAGATGCAATTGTAAACACGATTCGTCAGGCCGCTGAAGCCGGCGTTAACGTGGTTGCTGTAACAGATGATGCGTACTTCGGACTGTTCTTTGAAGATTCCATTCATGAATCCCTGTTTGGCAAACTTGCCAACATTCATCCACGTGTGTTGACCGTAAAAGTGGATGGTGCCACCAAGGAAGAGTTCGTATGGGGCTTCCGCGTTGGATTCATTACGTATGCCCATGAAGATGCAGCCGTTCTGCATGCATTGGAACAAAAAACACTTGGTATTATCCGGGCAACGATCTCCAGTGGTCCGCATCCTTCCCAGACTTTTGTACTGGATGCGCTCAAAGCACCGGAGTTTGAAACACAGAAACAGGAGAAGTTCGAGATTATGAAAGGTCGCGCCAATAAAGTGAAGGCCATTCTCGATAGTGGCAAGTATGGAGATGCGTGGGATTATTATCCGTTCAACTCCGGTTACTTCATGTGCCTGAAGCTGAAAGACGTTGGCGCTGAAGAACTTCGAAGCCATTTGCTGCATCAATATGGTGTGGGTACAATCGCGCTGGGTGAATCGGATCTGCGGATCGCCTTCTCCTGTATTGAAGAATCCGGATTGGAAGATCTGTATGAAACCATCTATCGTGGAGTTCAGGATCTGCGGACGACTTAATTAAAACAGACCGAACCCTGAATGATATAAGAACCCTTTGTATACCGGCGACGTTACATGTCTCCGAATATACAGAGGGTTCTTTTGTTATTCTACAACTCGCCAGATATGACTTACCCCACCCGGGACAGCTGCCCAAAAGCTCCAATTTCTAGCTTCACCGGGCATCGGCCCAATCAGCCTACCCCCACTGCACATAATATACGATGTACGCAAGGGCGTGCCAAACAACCACTTGAAAGGGGAATGACCATGTCTGGAGTTGAAGATACTAGAAGCGGTTATGGATGCGGCGGTTACGGAGGATTTACTAACACAGGTGCCATTCTCGTTCTGTTCATCTTGCTCGTCATTATCACTAAATCATTCCTCTGTTAGTCCTAAATACACACACATGCGCGGGAACCAAGTGATCTGAGTGCAACATGAAGACGGGTATTCCGGGACACAGCTCGGAATACCCGTCTTTGTTGATTAAATCATAATTAACTTCGTCCAACTCGAACCACCATCTGGTAGGTGAGAGGTACGCTCGGCCGTTTACTCGTCTTCTTCTTCCTTCAACCACTTGTTGCCTTGAGAACGGCGCATGATTACAATCACCAGTATGCCCAAAATAAGTGCTACCCCGGTGACCGTCAGTCCACTCGCTCCGGCAATCAGCATAGGCAGCCACATGAGCAATGCAGCCAGTGCATGGAGATGGAATATGAAACCCAACACCTGAGAACGACGACTCTCTCCCGAGATCGGATAGATCATGATCCAGAACGATTCACTATGACTGCGACGCAGCGCACCAAGCTGTACACCTGCAAGCAACAGGAAGAACAGATACACGCCTACACCAAAGTAGCTGCCTGCTGTCCACCAGGCTAATAACATACCCAGTACAACTAGGCGTAACACGATGGAGAACACTTCGGTTCGAATAAACGTTTTGGTAATCAAATAACGGTAAGCTTTCCCCGCGTTCCATGGAAGACCGCTCCCCCATTTGCTAAGCCAACGACGTGAACTTACTTTCTGTCCGGATGAAGGTACGTCCACGAACCAGCCGAGCGTCCGCATAACCCTGCCTGCCTGCCCCTGCTCCACCTGAATCAGACGCTCCCACGCCACCCGATGTTTCACTGGTATACGCAAGGCGACGATATAGACAACAGCCAGTAACAGCAGAAACCATACGCTGCGCTGAGGTGGCTGCCATAGCCATGCGCCAACCGCCAGCACTGCCAGAGCCCACCGCAAGAGACGATATCCTCTTGATGCCCCGACCTGAACCATTCTTAGCTCTTGCCATGCTCCATAACTGGACAACCCTTTCCACAGCAACAGGAATACGATGAACCAGCCAAATGGGCGTGCATCCAGATCTGCTCTAACATAGAGAGGCCACAATGTAACAAACACAAGTAACAGGCCCAGACTTTTATAGATGATGCCCCGGGCAAAGCTGTTCTTCAAATATTCCTGCATCCGGTATTCCTGTGGTCGCAGGAACACAATATCTGCCGGAAGCAGATATGTACGATAACTGCTAAACAGCACCAGTGGCGCCAGCAGTACCAATGCAATCCAGCGAATCGGAAATTCTGCGGGAATGTTCTGAACAAACGATGTATACCAGGCGGAGAACGCAATGACGAGAAATAAAAAGACCATAGCTACACCGCTCTGGATTACATATCCCAGATAAGGAAGAATTCCGTTCCAGAATCCTGTGCGTCTTTGCTTCCATAGCAGCTTGAGATCCATGCTCAATCCCTGCCTTGTACGAGGGAATAGAACATGTGCTCCAGCGTGGCATCCGATTCCCCGAATTGAGAGCGTAATTCATTCAACGTCCCTTGAGCAATAACCTGCCCACGATGCAGAACGATAAAACGGTCACAGTAATTTTCAATCGTGGACAGAATGTGTGAACTGAGTAGGATGGATGATCCCGAAGCTTTCATCTCAAGCATAAAATCAAGCAAGGAGCGAATACCCAGCGGGTCCAGTCCCAGGAAAGGCTCATCAATAATGTACAATGGTGGTCCTGCCACAAAAGCACACATGATCATGACCTTTTGCCTCATCCCCTTGGACAGGTGAGTCGACAGACTTGTACTTTTCTCATTCATACGGAACAGTTCCAGCAGTTTCTCCGTACGTTGCTTGAAGTCAGCCTCCGACACATTGTACGCTCTTGCCGTAAACTCCAGATGCTCCATCACCGTCATCTCATCATACAGTTCGGGTGATTCCGGAACAAATGCCATGGCCGATTGGTAAATCTGCGCATCCTCGTCCCGCTTCTTGCCCATCACTCGCACTTCGCCCTGTTGAGGGGTCATCAAGCCGAGAATATGTTTCATCGTTGTACTTTTGCCAGCACCGTTTAAGCCGATTAGTCCGACCATCTCTCCACGTCCAACTTCCAGATCGATGCCGTGAAGGACCGGTCGTTTGGCACTATAACCTCCGCTTAACCCGCTGATTTGCAGAACAGGCGATTGAACGTTTTCCATCTATCCCTGCACCCCTTTCGTCAGATTCTATTCTTCGGAGCGTGGCGTTTTGTCTTTACTCCACTTGGGTGCTCCCTTGTTTTTACGATCCTGATCGCGCTCTGTGCGGCCTGTATTGCCAGTTGGTTTGTTACCCGCTGGACGCGAATTGGAGATTGTAGCTCGAGTACCGCCATTGCGGCTGCCCTGACCTGGTTTGCGATCTCTGGATTGTCCTGGTTTTCTGGAGAACGAATGTCCCTCAGGCCGCGTGTCCGGACGCGGATCAGCCTCCAGTACTTTACCACCAAAGAGTACACGTTCTGACAGTTCGATTCCAAGTTCGCGAGCGAATTTACGCATAATGAAAATCTGTGTTTCATCCACAATGGACAGTACAATACCCGAACGTCCCATCCGGCCTGTACGACCTGCACGGTGAACATAATGCTCCGAGTCAAATGCAGGGTCATAGTTAATGACCATTGGCAATCCTTCGATATCCAGACCTCTGGCAGCGACTTCGCTGGCGATCAGCAATTGGAGTTTGCCATTACGGAAGGCAGACAATACGTTACTGCGGGTTACTTTGTCAGCATCCCCATACAGCGCAGCAGCGGACAAGCCCAGATGATTCATCTTTGCTTCCACTTCACCAATATCTTCGGTTGCATTCACAAATACGATTGCGCGATCCGGATTGTACTGTCTAACCAGACGACGCAGCATGTCAATTTTGTTACGGTTTTCTTCTACAAAATAATAATGTTCCAGGCCCGCAGCCGTAGCTCGATCCGGTTCAATTCCGATCTGAACAGGCTCTTTCATCTCACGCTTCGCGAGTCCAGCCGTATTCTCATCAATGGTTGCTGACAGGAAGATCAACTGACGGTCCCGCAATGCGCTCTTGAGTACAAAGTTCACGTCACTTACGCCGCCAAGTTGGAACACTTGGTCCGCTTCATCGATAACAATCGTAGAGACGTTGTGCATTTTCAGTTTTTTGAGTGTAATCAATTCTTTCAGTCGTCCCGGTGTACCCACAACCAATTGTGGATGCTCACGCAGCTTCTCGATCTGACGTTTAGCCGCTGCGCCACCAATCAGACCCAATACGCCGATCTTGCGTTCTTCGCCGTAGCGCTGTGCCTCACGTACAATCTGCATCGCCAGCTCTTGTGTAGGTGCAATAATGAGTTTCTGCGTACCTTTGATATCCATTTTGATGGATTGTAACAGTGGCAGCAGATATGCCAGCGTTTTCCCTGTTCCCGTCTGGGATTTGGATACAACGTCCCGGCCTTCCAGAATAACCGGTATCGTCTGAGCCTGTACAGGTGAAGGTTCGTTAATGCCATGTTTCGCCAAAACGGCCTCCAGATCCTGTTCCACGCCAATTGAAGCAAATGTTTGATTCGTCATGTATGTCCATCCTTTTAATTTATTCATTTTGATGTGTACGGATATTACCGAAGCCTGTCATCACATTACCTTTCATTATATGCGAAAAAAGCCCGCGTACCAAATCTTATTCCACAATGGTATGTATACACGCCAAAAAAAAGAAAAGCCCCTCGGCGGAGCCTTTCTTTAATTCCGTATATGATGCCTCGTATCACATTTACTTCTGATTCATTATACCGTGCGACAATCGATCTGCAAGACGAGGAAATAGCTGGTATAGCCATATGCCAGCAGAAGCAAGTCTTGGCAGATTCACTTCTTCCTTGCGCTTTTTCATCGCCCGAATCATATGACCCGCAACGTCTTCCGGTTTCAACATCATCCAACGTACATTATTCACATAATTCCCAGATGGGTCAGCCCGATGGAAAAATGGTGTGTCAATCGGACCTGGATTAATCGTTGTCACCATAACACCAGTCTTGCGAAGCTCTTGACGCAGCGCATTACTAAATCCAAGTACAGCATGTTTCGTAGCTGTATAGGAAGCGGATTTGGCTGTACCGATTTTGCCAGCCATGGAGGCCACGTTCACAATCTGACCTTTGCCCCGTTCCAGCATTTGTGGAAGCACTGCTTTGGTGCAGCGGACAATGCCCATGTAATTCACGTCCATCATCTCATCAAATTCCTGTACAGACATCTCTGTCATCGCTGCGAATTTCCCGTAACCTGCGTTGTTCAGCAAAATGTCAATTCGTCCGTATTTATGCAATATCGCCTCCACAGCTGCCTGAACCTGCTCACTATCCGTAACATCGAGCGTGAGTAATTCATGCGGCCCTTTCAGCGAGGCACCAATCTCTTCCAGCTTGTCCCGCGAACGGGCAGCCAGAATCGGGATGGCTCCTTCTTCTATCAGCATCTGCGCACACAGCGCACCGATACCACTTGATGCCCCTGTAATAAACACTACCTGATCTTTCAGCATACCCGATGTCCTCCCGTATTGAACACATATTGCCTCTTGAGGCGTATGGCTCTATTCTACGAGATCATGACCTGAATATCCATCTCACCAATGCCGTCCATCAGTAAAGGAATGCTCAGTGCTTTCGTTGCACTAAATGTAGTCAGATGTTCGGACTTCATCACTTGTGGAGGTGTAATATCGACCACAACACCCTGGTTCGACAGGATGGTGCTGGCATTACCACTGATCATATTACCCAGTTCCGAAATCGCACTTTTGCTCATTTCATCCATTTCTGTAATGACAAAACCGCCCATCATCGCAGATACAATTTTCAATGCAACTTGTTCATTGATTCCAAATACAATGTTTCCGCTAAGTTGTCCGGTCATTCCGATCACGATCCAGACATGGTCTGCAATGTACTCTACATTTTTCACGCCAAGACTCCCGGTGGAAGGCGAAACCTGGATGAGCTGTTCAAATACGTTCCGTGCCGATTCCAGGAAAGGATTAATCACTTCCGCTTTCACTGTCTATGTCCCCCTCACACTGGGTTATTGGTCACACACCAAAAGTCCCATATTCATTAAATTTATTATACTTTATCACGTACAAGAATTCATTAAGAATTCGTTAAATCATGTGTACTATAATTTATCGTCATCCGTGGGGCAAATGTTTATAGCTGATTCTAGCGAATAAACAGAGCTTTTCACTTCTTTTGAAGAACGAATTTCGAACATTGTGCGTGGCAAAAGGCATTTAGGACTTTATTACTGCTTTCTCACAACTGTAAAAAAAATCAAATTCTTTCATTCGCGTTTTTTTCACAGTCTCTTGAACTACTTTTGCTCCTGACAATTCCCTTCATTGCTCTGCTGTCCTGAATCACCTATAATTTAAGATAACGGAACAATAACCAGTTACGGGATTTCATCGCACCACATCTACATATCGAAGATACTTTTCCTGCAAGGAGGTCACCTATGAACATAAGCCAACTGGAGACACTAATTACCATTTCCAAAACGATGAGCTTCCGCAAAGCGGGTGAACTTCTGAACTTGACTCAGCCTGCCGTCTCGGCCCAGATCAAAAGTCTGGAGGACGAATTCAGCACCGTTCTTGTGGATCGTAACCAACCCGTTACCCTTACAGACCGTGGACAGGTATTTCTGGAGCACGCCGAACGGATGCTCGACATCGTTGATGAGTTGAAGCAAAAATTGTCCGATCTCGATGAAACGCCTCAGGGACGTATCGTGTTAGGCACAACAACTTCCATTGCTATTCAGATCTTGCCCAGGGTGTTATCCTATTTCCAGGATCAATTCCCGCTGATCAAAACCAGTATCCAATCCCTTCCTTCATCACAGATCTATACCCAGGTCGAAAATGGTCTGGTTGACATTGGTATCGGTTATCTCACAGAGCGTAATCCCAACCTGAATACATCGGTGCTGTACTATGACACATTTGAACTCGTGGTATCTCCTTCCCATCCGCTGGCGAAGAAAAAACATGCTGCAGTGGATGTGCTCCGGAGCACACCATTGATTCTGCTGTCCCCTGATACCGTAGGGCGACGGTTTACGGAAACCATCTTTAAGAAACATAATATTGAGCCTAATATTGTAATGGAGTTGTCGAGCAGCGAAGAAGTGAAACGGATGGTCGAGATTGATCTCGGGGCAGCTGTCATCTCCAAACAATCTGTTGCGCATGAGTTGCGTCAAGGCACATTGCGAATGATACCTTTAAGTGAGCTGGAGGTCAGTCACCCTGTGGGTGTCATCTATAAGTCCAGTCGGTACCTCAACTCAGCAATGCAACAATTCATAAGTGACCTCAAAGGCATGCCGGAAACCCAATTCATCAGTTCAGAATGATAATGAGCCATGAGAAAGGAAGGATTCCATATGAAATTTGATCTTCATACACATCATTTTCGTTGTGGACACGCAGACGGCAACATCCGCGAATATATAGAGGCAGGTATGAAGGCAGGGCTTCAGGCCATCGGCATCTCGGATCATACACCATACTTTGGCAGTGAACTTGAGCAGGCATTTCCACGGATCGCAATGGGCAAGTCTGAATTGCAGCATTATGTGGAAGAGGTCCTTGCTCTGAAAGAAGAGTATGCTGGTAAAATCGATGTGCTGCTTGGCATAGAATCTGACTACTTCCCTGCTCATGCAGAATTGTACCGAACCACACTGGGACAGTATCCTTTTGACTATATTATCGGTTCCGTTCATCATACCGAGGATGTAAGCATCTTCAACAAAACCCGGTGGAACGGACTGAGCGATGCTCGCAAAGTAGAAGTGAAAGAAAGCTATTATTCATTGATCCGGCAATCGGCTCGCAGCGGGATGTTCCAGATCCTTGGACACATTGATGCGATGAAAGGAAATTATCCCCCGTTCTCCGAAATTATCGCTGATCAGGCCATTGATGAAACGTTACAGGTCATTGCAGAATCCAACGTAGCGATCGAAATTAACACATCTGGCAAAACCAAACTCAGCGGTGGCTGGTATCCCTCGGATGCCATTCTGGAACGCGCCCATCATTATGGGGTGAAGGTGACATTTGGATCGGACGCTCATAAACCTCAGCGGGTTGCAGATGAACTGGATGACGTTCGTACACGTCTGCTGGAGATTGGATTCACCGACTGGGTGTATTTCAAACAGAAACAGATGCAGATTGTATCACTGTAAAATAGAGCAAAACACAAAGCCCCCACAGCGCGCTTGTTCACGTTGTGGGGGCTTAGGTTTAATTTTAAATTAAAAATATTATATAAGTTAAACTGAACATTTACACGATAACGGAGAGGACAGAAATAACTTGAAGAAGCGAAGCTAAAAGCTTTCTGAAAGAAAGCTGCATCGGAAGCATATGCTGCGCCTTTATCCCCGGATTTTCCCTTTTCAAAAGGGAATCAAAAAATCTGGGGATAACAGCGATCGGAAGGTTATTCTGTCATCGGAGTGACTGTGTAAAAAATTCAAAAAAAATGAACCCGCTCGCGCGGGTCCCAACAGCATTATCTATTATCAAAAAGGGGGTCATGAGATAAGTTTACCCCCTGTCTGTTAGAGTTCAATTGCAGCTATATTTCAATTGTGTAACAAATGATTGAAGTTCGATTCATTCGCGTTTTACTACTCTTACTCTATGTTATTGCGGCTTGTCAGATACCAGTGTTTGCAAGTCTTTCTCCTGAAGCGGGCGTACGTATTGTTCCCGATACATGCTATACACTTTAACATCCATCAGGGATTCTGATCCCTCGTCATCCTCATCATGCAGTCCGAACGAGGGAAGACTCCGCTCGTAGGACATCCCTATTTTGCTTAACACCCGTTGTGAAGAAACATTGGCCTCATAACAACGTGCCTCTACCCTCCACAGATGAAGATCATCAAATCCAAACCGCAGCAGCCGCTGTACCGCCTCGGTAGCCACACCCATGCCCCAACAGGACCTGTTCAGGATATAACCAATCTGTGCGGTACCATTCTGATCATTCCAGTGCTGGAACGAGGTGATCCCAATGACCTGGTCCTTGCCTCTCCAGCAGATCCCATAATGTAACGAATCCAGCTTGGCGCTGCTGCTCCGTATCTGGTTCAATAACCGTCTCGCCCTGATCGGCGTGGGCTGGCTTCCCCTATTCACATATCGTATGACTTGAGGATCGGAAAAGAGTTCCGATAATGTGCTGTAGTCACTTTGACGTAATGATCGCAGGACAAGACGCTCTGTCCACAAAGCCGGCAGACCTTGAACCAGCATTTTTCGGGTAAGCATGACAATCGCTCCTTTTGCCTAACGGGCTTGAGTCCGGTAAGACAAGCATGCTCTGAAGGTGATCCGGCGTAATATCATTTCAACTGATCCACGAACTTTAGTATTAGCATTGTAGTATTAACCTAATGCATCATTTAATTCCTAATACTAAAGAGCCAGATGCTGACTACTCCTGCAACCCGCGGTAGATGCCCGTACGAATCTCACGGATATAGAAATCCAATGCAGGAACATTCGCGAACTGTGCAATCTGTACTTCTCGCTCAATATCATAAGGCACCCGCACAAATTGAACATTAAACGGAGTATTGGTATCGTTGCTGTCTTCACCCTCCAGAATACAGTAGGAAGCCTGGGGAAGATCAAGTGGATTACCGACACTGCCTGCATTAAACAGCAACTTGCCATTCATATACTGCAAGTATGCGTTATGCACATCCCCGTAACCTACAACATCTGCAACACCTTGCTCAGGCTCATCAGCCGGAGGATCAAACATCGCCAACCTCTTTTCCATCTCGTCCCACGGCTGTACACGATGGTATACACTTTGAGGTGAAGCATGAACCAGACGGATGGTGCGACCGCTCAGTTGAAATTGATGACTGAAAGGCAGGTTCGCCAAGTATACCAATCGTTCCTCACCCAGCCGTTCTGCTTGCCACGTAAAGTTCTCGTTATCCTGGTTAACCGCAACCAGTTCATCCCAGTTCCCCCGGATGACAAGTTCGCACGTGGCTCTCACCTGATCCACAACCTGTACCGGTTCTGGCCCCTTGCCAACGAGGTCACCAAGACAAAAGATTCGCTCCACGCCACGACTTCGAATATCTTCCAGCACTGCTTCCCAGGCAGTCATGTTGCCATGAATGTCGGATACAATCGCAATTCGTTCCATCTGGACAACCTCCATTCATGTTGTATCCTATATGTTTTACATGCATCTCATATTCCTTTTATGTGGTTAGTCCTTTAAGCTCAAAAACCGTTAGTTCTGGTCTGCACAGAAAACGAATGGGTAGTTGCGTCATGCCAAAACCACGATTCACATACACGGGCATCTGTGTCTGGGTGGTGTAATATACCCCCTGGACATCCGTGTAATACAATCCCTGAACATACTTGTGTGAACCTCGCGGAGTTGTCAGTGCTCCGACCCAGGGAAATCGTACCTGTCCTCCATGGCTATGACCGGAAAGCTGCAAACCGAAACCATAGGGCGTAGCAATGTCGGCATAATCCGGTTCATGCATAAGCAATAATTTCCACACATCTTGATCCAGTTCCTTAATGGCTTGGGCAGGATCAGGTCTGCCTGTAAGTGCGTCATCCAGACCAGCTATGGCCAGACGTTCGCCCGCTTGTTCAATCACTACATGTTCGTTCCGTAACAAAGTGAATCCGGCTTCACGGAACATGGTTGCCACTTCATTCTGCTGTCCGCCCCGATAATCATGATTCCCCAAAACCGCAAATTTGCCATACTTCGCTTGCATGGAGGCAAGTACCGGAATACATTCACGCATCGGCTCTGCTTCCCTCTCAACCATGTCTCCGGTAAAACAAATCAAGTCCGGTTGCTGCTCCTCAATCGTTGCGGCCAGCTTTTTCATCTCTTTTAACCCGGTATGAAAACCAAGATGGGCATCACTGAACTGAACTACACGCAAACCGTCAAATGCCTTTGGAAACTTCGGAAGGTTCAGCTCCACTTGCTTGATTTCCAAACGACGCGGCTCCCAAAGCCAGGCATACCCTCCGGTGAGCAAGCTTGCACCCGCCGTCATCAAAATCATACGCAATAAGAAACTTCGGCGAGAGGGGTCATGATCCTTTTCCTCCCCAGGAAACACAGACTCTTCTGAACCTGGTGCCTTGTACGAGCGCTGGGACGGCGAGTTGTTGCTACCCTGACGCGGTGTCTCTGCCATATCTCCCCCTCCTTCTACGCTCCATATCCATCCCCTTAGTATATCATATTCTGCATGGGTAGCCCGGTTCCTCTGCTTCATTACAAAAAGAAGCCGGGATCTCCGGCATGTTACTGCCCTGGATCACGACTTCTTCTAAGTTGCAGATTACACCTCTGCACATGTTATGACGAGATTATACACCCAACCAGCGTTTGAACATATGCTTGGTTGTTTGTTTGTTCATTTCGGCAATGGAGGTTGTCAACGGAATGCCCTTTGGACAGGATTGCACGCAGTTCTGTGAGTTACCACAGCCCTCAATGCCTCCGTCTTCCATCAACGCTTCCAGACGATCGTCAGCATTCATCTCCCCTGTTGGGTGAGCATTGAACAGACGCACTTGAGACAGTGCTGCTGGACCGATAAAATCTGTTTTCTCATTGACGTTCGGGCATGCCTCAAGACATACACCACATGTCATGCATTTGGACAGCTCATATGCCCACTGACGCTTCTTCTCAGGCATCCGTGGACCTGGACCGAGGTCATAGGTACCATCGATCGGAATCCATGCTTTTACACGTTTCAGGGCGCTAAACATCCGGCTACGGTCGATGACCAGGTCACGAACCACCGGGAATGTCTTCATCGGTTCGATACGAACGGGCTGTTCGAGCTTGTCGATCAGGGCTGCACATGCTTGACGTGGCTTGCCGTTGATGACCATAGAGCAGGCACCACAGACTTCTTCTAGACAGTTGGAATCCCAACAAACAGGAGCAATGGATTTGCCATCTGTATTGACCGGGTTCCGCTGAATCTCCATCAGGGCGCTGATCACATTCATGTTGGGACGGTACGGAAGCTCAAATTCTTCGTTATACGAAGATGACTCCGGGCTATCCTGACGGGTGATGATAAACTTGACGGTTTTGTTGGCTGTAGCTTGTTCCGCCATATCGTTGTCCCCTCCTCTGGTGACGATGATTGTATTGCTGGTGCGCAAAGTTACTGGTTTGGTGCACGGGAGACGCTTCGTCAGCGGAATGCCCCTCTGATCGCTGTTATCCCCGGATTTTTTTGATCAACCCTTCCAGGGTTAAAATCCGGTGATAAAGGCGAGCGCTTCGCTTCTTCTGGGCATTTCCGCTTCCTCCGCTACGTCGTGCACGCAAGGTAACTTTGCTGGAAACTGCACTCCATTCATGCTGGATTGCCGTAATTTTTAGAATTTCAAGCCTCGCAAATATGTTGCTTGCTTGTGAACAGGCTTTTCGTTTTATCTGCTGCGTTGTGCACACAGGGTACCTTTGCTGAGAACCTTCACTACATCACGTTGATGGCAGTAACTTTGAAGAAGCTCTGCTTCTCCAAAGTTTTCCTGCCTTCTTCGTTCAGGTGTTTAACTATTCATTGCATGAATCGTGTGATACTTCTTAATCCTTGGAGTAATCCCGGATACGTGGTGGGATCAGGGATACGTCTACTGGCTCGTACGAGATTTTCGGACCTTCCTTCGACCAGCTTGCGATGGTCGTTTTCAGGAACTCTTCGTCATTACGTTCCGTGAATTCCGGTTTGTAATGTGCGCCGCGGCTTTCGTTACGGAGCAGAGCGCCGAGAGTCATTGCTTCTGCCAGTTCAATCATGTTCCACAGTTGGCGAGTGAACGCTGCACCCGGATTGTTCCAGCCAGAGCTGTCATACATGTTGATTTTGCCATAACGCTCTTTCAATTCCTTGATCTTGCCAATCGTGGCTTCAAGCTTGTCGTTGTAACGTACAACCGTCATGTTGGCTGTCATCCACTCGCCAAGCTCTTTATGAATCACATAGGCATTTTCTGTACCCTGCATTTTCATGATGCCTTCGTATTTGTCGCTTTGTTGTTTGGTATGTTTCTCAAATACGGAAGAAGGAATATCTGCGGACGACTTTTTGAGTCCTTTGATATATTCAGCCGCTTTTGGTCCAGCCACCATACCACCATAGATCGCGGATACCAATGAGTTGGCACCCAGACGGTTCGCACCATGGTATTGATATTCACATTCACCAGCTGCGAACAGCCCCGGAATGTTAGTCATTTGATTGTAATCTACCCACATGCCGCCCATGGAATAATGGACTGCCGGGAAGATTTTCATCGGAATTTTGCGCGGATCATCGCCCATGAATTTCTCATAGATCTCAATGATACCACCCAGTTTAACATCCAGTTCCTTCGGATCTTTATGAGACAAGTCGAGATAAACCATGTTCTCGCCGTTCACACCAAGACCCATATCCACGCAGACGCTGAAGATCTCACGTGTTGCAATATCACGGGGAACCAGGTTTCCGTAGGAAGGATATTTTTCTTCGAGGAAGTACCAAGGCTTGCCGTCTTTGTACGTCCAGATCCGTCCACCTTCACCACGCGCGGATTCGGACATGAGACGCAGCTTGTCATCCCCTGGAATCGCTGTCGGGTGAATCTGAATGAACTCCCCGTTGGCGTAATTTACACCTTGCTGATACACCGCACTAGCCGCTGTACCTGTGTTAATGACCGAGTTGGTCGTTTTACCGAAGATGATCCCCGGACCACCACTCGCCAAAATAACCGCTTCTGCCGGGAAGGTCTGTACCTTCATCGTTTTCAGATCCTGAGCTACGATCCCGCGACATACGCCTTCATCATCCAAAACAGCCTGCAGGAACTCCCAGTTCTCATATTTCGTAACCAGGCCTGCTGCTTCCCAGCGACGTACCTGCTCGTCTAATGCATAAAGCAGTTGTTGGCCTGTTGTTGCTCCGGCAAACGCCGTACGGTGATGCTTCGTTCCCCCGAAACGACGGAAATCAAGCAAACCTTCCGGTGTCCGGTTGAACATGACGCCCATACGGTCCATCAGGTGAATGATGCCAGGTGCTGCTTCGCACATCGCTTTAACAGGAGGTTGGTTCGCGAGGAAGTCACCGCCGTATACCGTATCGTCAAAGTGTACCCATGGGGAGTCACCCTCACCCTTGGTATTCACCGCTCCGTTAATGCCGCCTTGTGCGCATACAGAGTGGGATCGTTTAACAGGAACCAGTGAAAATAAATGAACATGGACTCCGGCTTCAGCCGATTTGATCGCCGCCATCAAGCCTGCGAGACCGCCGCCCACAATAATTACATTCGTTGATGCCATTGCTGTTCACTCCCTTATAAGTCAGCATTTAAATACTAAATGCTTAGATTAGAACTGTTTTTACTACATCAACCATCGAAGTTACTGCTTGGAAGTCCAGGCTCCGGAAAGCGAACAACGAAGCAATAAACATAATGGAGATAATACCAAACAAACTCATGCATACATAAGAGGACACACGCTGCGCACGCGGACCCACGGTAATTCCCCAGCTAACAAGAAACGACCACAGACCGTTGGCAAAGTGATAGGATGCCGCAACTACACTGATCAGATATAGAATAAATGTTACCGGGTTCATCACGATATCGTGAATAACACCGCCCAGCTGTTCGTGGGTGACTGTACCCAGCGCAACCTGCACCCGCGTCTCCCATACATGCCAGATAACGAATACAAACGTAATGACACCACTGACCCGCTGCAACGTGTAACGCCAGTTGCGCTCATTGCCATAACGGCCCACGTTAGGCTTGGCCTGATAAGCAATATACAGACCATATACACCGTGGTAGAACAACGGTAACCAGATGAGGAGTGTTTCCAAAACAATAACCAGTGGCAGACTGTTCAAGAACGCAACAGCACCGTCAAAAGCCTCTTTGCCGCCTTCAACTGCCGAGAAGTTCGTCACCAAATGCTCAACAAAAAACAAACTGAGCGGAATGACGCCAAGCAAGGAGTGCAGCTTTCTGGAGTAAAACCCTTTCATAAAATGTCGATCCCCTTTCGCTAAATACAACGTTTTCATAAATAATTTTACTTATCATGACACGAATCCTTTTCCATGAAAAGGTTCGACAAATTGTTCCGTTTTCCCCAGGTGTGAACAACTTGTGTCACGAACCATGTTACTCCTTTTTTTCTTATAAGGGAATTGCAATATAATTATTAAATGTTATAACCTATAGGTATAAGCAGTGAAACATTGGGTTTACAGGCTATACAACATGGAAAACGATTAAGCAAGGGCAAGAATCACATTCATGGAAAAGAGGTTATTGTTCATGTTTGAAGAGTTAAATGCATTTGCAGCGGTCGTGGAGCAGTCCAGCCTGAACCGTGCATCCAAGTTACTGAACTTGTCCCAACCCGCACTCTCACGCAAAATAGCCAAATTGGAAGATGAACTTGGGGTTGCCCTGTTCCACCGCCGTGGCAAACGGCTGGAGTTAACCAGTGTGGGCCAGTTCGCCTATACCTTCGCGGTAGAACAGAAGCAGCAGCAGCAGAAATTCCTCACCATGCTCGCCCAGTATAAAGACGAAGAACAGAGTACCATTACACTCGGAGCCAGTCTAACGACACTTCAAACCACGTTGCCACCGCTCGTTAATGCCTTTATGGAGAAACATCCAAATGCCGAACTGAAACTGTTGACGGGAAAAACACATGAGATTGTCTCGTTTGTGCGTGACAAAAAAGCAGATGTGGGCATTGTCGCTTCCTCCATCAGCGAAGTGGGGCTTAACTGTGTGCCGCTCTTTGACGATCACCTGGAACTGGTTGTGCCGCTCACACACCCCTTGTCCGGCAAGGAAGCCGGGATGGAGCATTTGCAGGATCTGCCAATGATCACATTCTCCAAAGGCACCTGGTACCGCAAATTAACGGACGACCTCTTCCAGCGCTGTGCCGTGATGCCGGATATTCGCATGGAGATTGATTCCTTTGAAGCGATCATCCGACTTCTGCCTTCCGCCAAAGCCGCTGCTCTATTGCCCAAGTCCTATCTTCGTCCACAATTGCTCGCGGACAATGATCTGGTCTCTGTTCATTTGCCTCAATTACAGCAGACCCGAAGAACAACCTGCATGATCTATGGGGAAAAGGAGGACCTCAGCGAGACCTCCAGACAATGGGTCAAGGAGACGGCTGCACTATTTACAGCTAAGGCGCCATTGCCCTCACGGAGGACTACGACGCCTTAGCTTTGATCTGAAACAGCCAGGCTTCAACGCCTGGCTTCCATTTTAACTGATGATAATGATCAGCTCTCCTGGCTGATAACCTCTTCTTCAAACCGGTCGATATCTGCATTATTACCAATAATGACCATGATATCCCCCATCTGAAGCGAGTCCAGTGCTGTCGGAGCAATAATGACCCCGGCTTCTTTTTGTAACGCCACAATGCTGCAACCAAAGCGTACACGTGCATTCAGGGTCGAAAGTGTTTTGTTGTGCAGACAGGCGGGAACCTTCATCTCAACAATACTGTAATCATTGGATAGTTCAATGTAATCCAGCAAGTTCGGGGTAACCAATTGGTGGGCAACCCGAATGCCCATATCCCGCTCAGGATAAACAACCCGATCAATCCCCAGTTTATCCAGTGCTCGTCCATGAAGAACGGATATGGCCTTGGCCACGACCGTCTTAACACCCAGCTCTTTTAACAGAATCGCGGTGAGAATGCTCGTCTGGATATCATCCCCGATGGCTACGATCCCACAATCAAAATTGCGAATACCCAGAGACCGCAGCACTTCCTCATCTGTGGCATCGGCTACAACGGCATGGGTGACCAATTCACTCATGTCTTCGACGACTTCCTCATTTATATCAATCCCAAGCACCTCGTAGCCGAGTTCCATTAATTCCTGTGCCAGACTGGAGCCAAACCGCCCAAGTCCAATCACCGCAAACTGCTGTGTTTTCATTGTTCTTCACGAACCCCTTATCCAAATCAATTTCATAACTTACTATTAGATTTATCCAATAATCATTTTGCCTTCCGGATATCTGTATAACTCTTTACCCTTTTTCTGTCCAAGTGCATACGCCAATGTAATAGGTCCAAGCCTTCCTGCAAACATCGTGAAACAGATCAGGAGCTTGCCCAATGTAGTCAACTTCAGCGTTAGTCCGAGTGATAATCCAACGGTACCAAAAGCCGATGTCGTTTCAAATAAGATCATCATAAAACCGGCGTCTTCTGTGGTACTCAGTGCCATCGTTACAGCTATGATGAACAAGAGCGCCAGCAATGTAATGGTAAGCGCCTTGAAGATCCGTTCCTGTACGAGCCGGTAGCGGAAAAATACGATATCTTCACGACCACGCATCATCGCGATGACCGCCCCAGCCATAATCATAAATGTCGTTGTTTTGATACCGCCTCCGGTAGAACCCGGTGAAGCACCAATGAACATCAGGATGATCATAAAAAACTGTGTTGCCTGTCTGAGCCCGGCAATATCTACCGTATTCGCGCCTGCTGTTCGCGGCGTAACGGACTGGAAGAATGAACCGAGAATCTTGCCACCCCAGTTCAGACTGCCCAGTGTCCGGGGATTGCTGAATTCAAATACGAAAATAACGAGTGCACCAAACACAATCAACAATCCGGTCATCAGCAATACCACTTTGGAGTGCAGGGACAGCTTCCGCGTTTTGCGGTAATCCACCAGGTCTGACAACACGACAAAACCGATGCCGCCAGAGACAATCAGGAACATTGCTGTAAAATTAACCAACGGATCATACACATAACCTGTCAGACTGCGGAAATCCCCAAACATGTCAAAGCCCGCATTGTTGAACATGGAGATGGCATGCCAATATCCATAATAGATCGCCTGTCCCACTGGCATGTCGAACGACCAGCGAATGGCAAACAACGTGCCACATATGCCTTCGATAATGAGTGAGTAGATCACCACTTTACGAATGAGCCGGACGATGCCCTCCATCGTGCTTTGGTTCATCGCTTCCTGTAGAATCAACCGTTCTCTAAGCGAAATCCGCCGTTTGAACGCAATGGCAACCAATGTGGACATCGTCATGAAGCCCAGTCCGCCAATCTGAATCAGAATCGCAATCACAACCTGACCCAGTACAGAGAAATGAGTCCCTGTATCCACCACAACCAAACCGGTGACACAAACAGCCGAAGTTGCTGTAAAGAGCGCATCAATAAATGCAAGACTGTCACCATTACGGCTGGATGCCGGAAGCATTAAGAGCAGTGTGCCTACCAATATGATGCCAGCAAACCCTAACACAAGAATACGGGGTGGCGATAATCGCATCCATTGAACATTCAGTTTCACTTGAGTATCTTCCACCTCTTCTAAAATGAAAATAACTCCACACCCCGTGGAGCCTTCTTCATTTGAAATGCTGTTACCAAACGTTAAACATGTATGATCCAGATCAAAACGACATATATAATGAAGTTGGAATATATTCTATTCGTTCCCTTGTTGGGCGAAAGACATGCGAATCATTGCACATTTGCTTCAAAAATTATAAGCGCTGCGGCGTTTACAGACAAAACGTTTTTTGTGTAAATAACATCGAATTCAGCCAAAAAGGGAAAAACTCAGATATGGCGATGGATGGATCAGATTCTTTCGGTGCTTTTCATTCATTTTCAAGGATTTACACCTGTTTTCGTTACATCATTGGCATTCCATGCTTGCCCTGTGCTATGTTAACTTTAATATCATCTTAGTGCGTGTTCAAAAAGGGCGGTTTTCAGTACCAAGAAGATGGGATGAAGATAGAAATGGAGTAGCAGAGCGTAGATAGAGCTACGTGAGCAACGGACATTTCGGCTGAATGCCATATTCGATGCTGATGATGCCGTTAGGCAACCTTCGTAATCAAAAGCGGACTTTTTGAACAACCTCTATTAGATTAAGGAGGAACAACATTACATGAATCCCTTAGGGCAGCCTTTGCTACTCAAGGCTAACTTCAAGCGGCTGGGGTTGCTTGCGGCGATTGGCCTGATTCTATTTTTTGTATTTCAGATCTTTCCTGCTACCTCATCGCAAACGACAGAAATTTCGTCCACGTCCTTCATAAGCAAGGAGGAAGCGACGCAATCCGCACGATCATTCGCAGCTTCTGTGGATGACTATACACTTCCAAATGATGGCAGAAAACCCCTGGTAACCTACCAGACACATTCGGATATCTACGGGTATATGGCCAAAACCAAACAACTGGATACCTATAACCAGAAATTTGAAACAAGTTATCCTTACGATGTATTCCGCGTTCGTTTGCCTGATCAGGACAAAGGCGGATATCTAAATGTTGACGTACATATGAAAACAGGAAAAGTGGTTGGTTTCAAACGGGAACTGCCTTCTTCCCTCTATACCGCCATTGAGGCGGAGCAAAGTACCGGTAAAGCGACCACATCGCAAGTGCTTGCCGAAGGCAATATGTCCCTCGACGAGAAAGAACGGCTGGCAGCTGGTGTTCTGACCGAATTCGGTTATGAAGTACCCACACTTCAACTGGATACTCGCGATGGTGAAGCGGGACTGAAGTACACTGATTCTGCAAAAGCCATTGGAAACTCCAAGCTTGAACTGAATTTTACGTTTGAAGATGGTGCGGTTCGATCGTTTGATCCTAGCTTCTCAGTCCCTGAATCCCATACGGATTATGTGAAAGCACAAACGCGCCAAGCCAACTGGATGACGTATGGCGGCTATGCATTCCTGACCTTTGTTCTGGGCGTGCTGGCCATCATCTATAGCATTCTGACCCGAGCACATACGTCGTTCAAACGCGGAATCATTCTCTCGCTGGTGTATTTCGCAGCTTCAGTAATTGGTACATTAAACATGATTCCACTCTTTCAGGCACAGGGGCTCTCCAATTTCATGTTAGCATTCCTGATGTTAATGCAGGCGGGTATTACACTGGTCATGAGTGCAACCATCTATCTGTCCCTCGTTGCCGGTGACGGCATGTGGCGCAAAATAGGTCTAAACCCATGGCCTCGTGCCAAAGAACCGGGATATGGAAAATATGTACTTCACAGCATGTACGCTGGTTACTTGTGGGCATTCATTCTACTAGGAGTGCAATCCATCCTGTTCTTTATTCTGGAGCGAAGCATCGGCACATGGTCAACAACGTCAGCAGATCAATCTACATTTAATATGACTTATGCCTGGCTCTTCCCAATCATGGCCTGGATGGCCGGTATTGGTGAAGAAACGGTTTATCGACTGTTCGGCATTCGCATGATGCAGAAGATTGTGCGGAACACGTTTATTGCCTGTCTGATCCCAACCATCATATGGGCACTTGGACACACATTGTATCCAATCTATCCAGTCATCACCCGTCCCATCGAGCTGATGGTGATTGGATTGCTGTTCAGTCTGATCATGCTGCGTCACGGCTTCATTGCCGTTGTATTCGCGCATGTCATCTTCGACAGCTTGCTGATGGGACTCAGCCTGGTCTTCATGGGTGATGCCCTGAATATGGCTGCCGGACTCTTCTGGATTGTACTCCCGGCCATTGTTGGATATGTGGTCTACAAATTCAATCCAAAACAAAAAGAGAAGCCGTATGTTACGACTCCTCATCACGAAGTGCTGCAATAATCTGATTTGCCAACTTGTCACCAATAGATAGAGGCCGGAAGTCTTCGACGCTGGCCTCTTTTATTTTGCGCAAAGAGCCAAAATGCTTCAACAGCAGCTTACGCCGCTTCTCTCCGATCCCTGGAATGGCATCCAGGCGAGAGGTCACCATCGATTTGCCACGCTGTTCCCGGTGGAACGAGATCGCAAAACGGTGGACCTCTTCCTGTATCCGCTGCAACAGGTAGAATTCCTGACTATCCCGAGGCAGGGAGATGACTTCCGGTGGATTACCGATCATCAACTGTGAAGTCTTATGCTTCGCATCCTTCACCAGACCGCATACCGGAATAAACAGCCCCAGCTCATTTTCCAAAATATCGACCGCAGCCGAGATCTGTCCTTTACCACCATCGACCACAATCAGGTCAGGCTGGGGCAGGTTTTCTTTTAATACCCGCTCGTAACGGCGACGGATGACTTCTCTCATTGTTTCATAATCATCCGGTCCTTCAACCGAACGAACCTTGTATTTCCGATATTCCTTCTTATCCGGTTTACCATCGGTAAATACGATCATGGCGGATACCGGGTTTGTACCCTGGATGTTCGAGTTATCAAACGCTTCAATACGGTGAAGCTGATCCAGTCCAATAAAACGTCCCAGTCCTTCAGCAGCTTTGGATGTCCGTTCTTCATTTCGCTCAATCAGGCGGAACTTCTCTTCCAATGCCACACGTGCGTTATCCACGGCCATGGTGATCATCTGGCGTTTCAATCCACGTTGCGGGATGAGCACTTTGATCTCCAACCACTCCTGTAAAGCAGCAGCAACCTGAGTTGGGTCTTCCAGACCTGACGGGAGTTTTTCAGTTGAAGAAGTTGTATCCGTTATTGGAGTTTCCTCTTGCATACTGTCAGGTTGTTCACCTTCTACCTCAGCGGAACTTCCGTAAGCTGCACGAGCCTCAGCAACCAGTGGCTGGGCGGCGTTACTTTGCTCCACTTGTCCCGTCCGCTCGAACTCTACCGTAACTGCGGCAGGCACCGATCCATCAGGATCAGAACCCGTATCCAAACTGTCGTTATCTGCTGCAAGTTCCTTCGGCATTTCCGGCAACAAAATCTCTTGTGGCAATGCCGGATTATCGCTGTAATACTGCGTAACGTAGGACATGAAATCACTATACGCCTCACCGTAAAACGGGAAGGTTGATACGTGACGTTCAATCATTTTACCCTGACGCATATATAGAATCTGGACACACATCCAGCCTTTATCAATGGCAAAACCAAATACATCACGGTCTCTGGCATCAGCCATCGTAATTTTCTGTTTTTCCATCATCGCATCGATGGCGATCACCTGGTCGCGCAGTTCCTTGGCACGTTCAAAATAAAGATCCTCCGCAGCCTCCTGCATCTTACGCTGCAAATCCTTCTTGATCTCTTCGTGACCACCGCTCAGAAATGAACCAATCTCTTGTGAAATCTGGTCGTACTGCTCCTTCTCCACTTCCTTCACACAAGGAGCAAGACATTGTCCCATGTGATAGTACAGGCACACTTCTTTGGGCATAACACCACATTTGCGCAGTGGATACATGCGATCGAGCAATTTTTTTGTTTGATGAGCCGCATACGAGTTCGGATAAGGTCCGAAGTATTTGGCTTTATCTTTCAGCACACGCCGGGTTACTTCCAACCGGGGGTGCTTTTCATTGGTAATTTTAAGATAGGGGAATGTTTTGTCATCCTTGAGCAACACGTTGTACCGTGGCATATGTTTCTTGATCAAGTTACATTCCAGAATGAGTGCTTCCATGTTACTGCCCGTCACGATATATTCGAAATCACGGATCTCTGAAACCAGACGCTGGGTCTTTCCGTTATGACTGCCGATAAAATAAGAGCGCACGCGGTTCTTTAGCACTTTGGCCTTACCTACATAGATAATCGTGCCTTCACTGTTCTTCATCAGGTAACATCCAGACATATCTGGCAGCAAAGCGAGCTTGTGGCGAATCTGCTCCAATGCCTTCTCCTGATCTTGCAAATCATTCATGAATTGATCCATAATTCGGTGAATCCTCCTTCCCGAAAAGCTGAAATCCTCACCTTACATGAGCAACTCCGATGACAGAATGACCTTTCGATCGCTGTTATCCCCAGATTTTTTGATTCCCTTTTTTAGAGGGGAAAATCCGGTGATAAAGGCGAACCCTTCGCTTCTACAGCTCATTTCTGTCCTCTCCGTTAACATGTAAATTTCCAGTTTCATTTTATATAAATAGTATACTTTATATTGTCCTATATAAAGGGATTCGACGCAAAACGCCCCCGGTATGTAAACCGGAGGCGTATGTGTAAGCCTGTAAATTATTGGTGTTTTGCGATAATTCCTTTGAGCGCATCTTTCGAATTCAGACCAACCACTTTATCTACTGGTTGACCGTCTTTGAAGAAGATCAAAGTTGGAATGCTCATTACGCCAAAGCGGGAAGCAGATTCCGGATTTTCATCCACGTTAACTTTAGCAATTTTCACTGCATCGCCAACTTCTGTGGACAGCTCTTCCAAGATTGGAGCGAGCATTTTACAAGGACCACACCAAGGCGCCCAGAAATCAACAAGAACCGTTCCTTCGCCTTCTACTTCAGCGTTGAAGGATTGATCGGATACGTTAACAATAGCCATGAAATTGTCCTCCTTATATATACTTACGGTTTTATTTTAACCTGTAACGTCGTGAACGACACTTCCAGTATAACACAGGTACGTCAAACTTGTGAATTGAACGCTACAATGTTCATCTTCCCAACATCAAATCTTCACAATTACAGGATGTGGCATGCCAACTTCAAAATCTTTACAAACGCTTTCTTTTCCAAGTATACTAAAATTACTCCGGGTTTCAGCCCCCATACGGGCAAGCTGTCATTCCCCATAAGGAGGCAATAACATGGATGCAAATGTGCGGATCAGCGACCCGCGTGAACATGTGAACGAGGAACCCCGCAACGATCTGTTTGATCTGATCGTGGGTGTTGCCGGCATGGCTGGCCTGATGACAGTGATCTTTTTCGGTATGGTTATTTTCAAATTCATCACCGAATAGGATGCTCACAGGTCTCACGCAGGACCAGAAAAGCCCGGTTTTCGCGACAATGCGAAAGCCAGGCTTTTTTTGGGACGACTTATCGTTTAAAAAGTATATTTTGCCGATCAGACCAATAGACTAATCAGTTAACGTTTGCCGCGCTGATTCTCACCCCGAACGGAGATGACATCCACGAATGGACGAATCCGGTCCATGAGACGCTGGCCTTTATTCGATTCCTCGCCGTCCCGATTGGTGAAGCTCAGATGTTTTTCAAGCCCATCCAGATTGTAATTGGACGTATAAAACGTTGGTTTGCGATTCATCCGATAGTTCAGAATGGACCCCATCACGTGATCCCGAACCCAAGGATTCAGATTCTCTGCCCCGATATCATCAAAGATGAGCAGATCACAACTTTTCAAAATATCCGTCATTTCCTTCAGCTTCTGCCCTTCACTGATCATGGATTTCAGATCTTCCACAAAGTCAGGCATATAGATAATGACACCCGTGTGGCCTGCAACCGCCAGTTCATGCAGCAGATAACACATCAGAAACGTCTTGCCTGTCCCGAATGTTCCTTCCAAAAACAGTCCTTGCGGAGATAATCCGTTCTCCTTGGTCTCCCTAATATAACGTAGCACCTGATTCACTGCCGGAGCACGCATTCGATCCTTGCCCATGATCTCCACATCGTTGTATCCGGCACTAAGCGCACGCTCGTCCACATAGAAACTGCGAATGCGTTGCTTAATGATATGTTCATTTTGCCGGGCGATATGTTTGGAACAAGGTGCTTTGATATCTATAATTTCGGGTTTACCGTTAAAATGTTCTACTTCCAGTTTGCAAAAGTGGCCCTGAAAATCGTTAGGACAGTTGTCGAGTCCCGGACAATTCGCACAGTTCTTAGAGTCTTTGGCGTACTGAAACAGCTTGCTCAGATCGGTCATGAGCTGTGCATCTTGCAGTTCAGGATGACCTGCGCGGAATTCGCGTACGTACGGATTTTCCATCAATTCCGCCGCAATCCGCCGCGATTGCTCACGAAAGGCAGGGTTCAGCTGCTGAAGCAGTCCTCCCAAGGATTCCATGGCTTCAAGCCCCCTTAATGTTTCAATATAGAATGAACAATTGAAGTGTACCCGTGACCAACTTGATGGCATAGGCACTTTCGATCATTAGCCATTCTACTGTTCATTCTATAGAAAAACAACCAATAACTCAACAGATACATCTGGTAAATAGCGTAATCCTTCTATCACGGAACATAATGCCTAGTGCATAGTACACTTACCGTCCTGTAGCTTGTAGCGCGTATTCAGAATGCTGTATTTCCGCTTATTGAACAACCTTTTATTAGCGGCGCAAGCCAACAGTGATGATCTCGCATGAACCTGTCTGTATGTTCCATTCCTTGCTGGCAAATGATAATGTCGATGCCTCTTCTATGCTGTCGGCATGAAGCATCTCAACTTCTTCCTCCAGGATGTTGCTCCTGTATGCCGTTTCGAATGACTGTGGATTCGCTTGTGATGTGGCAAGCCTCAACGTTACCGAGTTGGTCGACATATTGAACCAGCGGAGCATCACATCACCGGAATCTTCATTCACCTTGAGTGAAGAAAAAGCCAAGCTGTCTCCTTGCCATGCAAACGGTGTGTTGTTGGGTGTCAGATAACCCGGGTGCACTTCGGTCTGCACAAGCGTCCAAGGAACCTGGAACTGATAGGCTTCAATATATGCACCAGACGCTACACCATTGCCATCGTGAGGGATAATCTCGATCTGAAATGTATGTTCACCCAGGCATTGTGCTTCCGGTGTCGGGAACAATCCCCAGTCTCCGAGTTCACCCACAGCACGAAGCAGCGTAACGGCGATGGTGTTGCGTCCATCCTGAAGAACTTCATATTCATTCAGACCCAGATTGGCCACGACCAGTCCCGCACCTTTTTCACTCACATCCACAAAACACTGTTGATGCTGTGTATTGCTTGGATTTTGCCACTCCGGTGCAGGCGTGTTATCACGCGTTGCAATTTCAAACATGGAGTCCACATGATGAACAGCAGATACAAGATCCGTTGGGAAGAGTGCGCGCACCCGATGATCCTTTGCCTGATTGTTGAAGGTTGTTTGCAATTGGACGCCTTTTCCACTACGACTGAGTGATATCACTGTTCGGATCTGAAGTGGGATCATTTTCGCCGAACGCTGGGCTTTACGGTAAGGATAATAAATCAGTTCCCGTTGTTCCTGATCCAGCATCTCATCCGCCGACTCCGGTATCTCCCAATGGTGAATCACTTCGAACGAAGCCAAGTATGATGTGTCCTCAAGGACCCGAATCTCAGCCTGGAGTGCTTCCGTTGTCCGCGCCACTTCGTTCTCTGGCTGCTTGAACATGTATTCATTACCGATATCACCCACATTTTCGTACACGCCAAGGTCCTTGTAAGTCCGGCCTGTCCGTTTATCTGTGAGGGTGAATGAACCATTGTCTGCAATTGTGACGATCATATGTTGATTTTCCATACCACGTTCATCACGCAACAACGTAATTGTTTTGGGTTGCAAGCCACTCTTGGCATGATCCACAGATTTCACTAATGCATAGGTTTTCAGGCCAAATGCGGCTACATGCTCTGTTTCAAAACGAATACGTACCCGCCGACAGCTATACGGCTGACGGAAGCGATCATCCGGCAGATCATAGCCGAATTGCAGACCCAGATCCTCCACCGTACATGGAATCTGCGTACCTTCTTCATCAACCAGTATGCGACCTGACAGATCAACAGCTTTCATCTGCGCCGCCATCTCTTCCAGCGAATATCCTTCCCGGAAATACAACCGAGCCGCGTCCAGTTCCATTTGAACCACACCGCTGCGTTCAGAGCCCGTTGTATTAAACACCACAACAGGTCGGGCACTTTCGCCGTAACGCTCAAACATAGAGGTATCGACGGCTGTGGCAATCTGTCTTGTACTCTCTTCAATCATGGCCTCTGCCACATGACGGCTCTTATCAAATCGTGTTACCATTTCGCGATGCACCTCATCCACACTGCATCCACAGATGCTGTCATGCGGGTGATTCTGCATTAGCGTTTTCCAGGCATATGTCAGTTGATCATGTGGATAGGCATGTCCAAGCAGGTAGGCGCAGGATGCCAGGGGTTCAGCTACTTTTTCCAGCATGGTCTGGCCTAACTGGTTCATCTGTTTCAGATACACACGAGCAGAGGCGGTGTTCACCAGAGTTCCCCAGCCATCGGTACGTTGGCTACGCAGTTCGCCTTTGACCGTGGACAGCTCATGTTCAGCCGATGCTCTCAGGGCGGTCAGATAATCCGGAAAGTTCGAGTGAATGAACTCGATATCGGGATATAATTGCTCAGCCATACGAATCGCTTCCGGCAGGTCTCGCTGAATCGGCTGGTGATCACATCCGTTCATGTAGAGTAACTCATTGGTTGAAGCATATTTCTCCGCATCGGCAAGCTTGGTTTCCCAGAACTTCCGGGCAGAAGCCTCATCTACCGGAACTTCATTCCCGTTGGAGTACCAGTTTGCGAACAATACGCCGAGCACTTTCGATCCGTCTGGCCCTTCCCACATCAGCTCAGAGAAGCTCGATTCATATCCGGCATCCGATACCGTATTGTTGAATCCCGTAGGCTTCACCCCACGTCCAAAGAACACATTATCAATGCCGGATTGCTGCATCAGCTGCGGAGTCTGCCCGACCAATCCGAATGTATCGGGGAAATAACCGATTTTCGAAGGGGTGCCGTAACGTTTGGCATCCTTATGTCCAACCTGCATGTTGCGCACATTGGCTTCTCCACTCGTCAGAAATGCATCCTGCAAAATGTACCATGGTCCAATCACAATCCGTCCATTACGGATATGCTTTTCCAATCGCTCCTTCTGCTCAGGGCGAACCTGAAGATAGTCATCGATGATAATCGTCTGTCCATCCAAATAAAAGCTTTTATAATCCGATCCTTCATCCAGCTGATCCAACAGTGAATCGACGAGCTGAATGAGCCGCATATGATGCTTCTCATACGGCAAGTACCATTCCCGATCCCAGTGGGTATGCGAAATAATATGGGCTCTCTTCGACTTATCTGTGCGTTTGGTCATTGCGTTATGCCACCTCTTTCCTATTGTTGTACAATCTCAACCTCATCCGGGCGATACACGCCATTCAGCTTTCCGGAAGCATCCGTGGCAAATAACACGGAACGATTTTTCTCCAAATGGAACGCATACGATACACCTGTACGTTGATCTCTGACATGAATCTCATGATTCAAGGCAAACTCCGATACGAATACATACAGATTGCCTTTTGGAAAACTCAACTTCCGACCATAAATCCCTGCGATATCCCCACCGGATATCCATTCCACCTCCTGTTCGACGCCAGCAATCTCAGTGGCATAACGATATAATTCAGCAAGTGGTTCATCCCGTCCGTTTAACTCGAGCGGCAGTGGGGTCCAGATCAATTTCCCTTTACCCACAGGCAAAACGGTTACTTCATCTGGTCTATCTTTATCCTTGTGAAGCAACGTCTCCTTCGCCACCTCGGCGATACGGCGCCGTCCATAAGTCACCCGGTGATTCACTCCGTTAATATTCAGCAGTTCCTCCCGCTGCACGTTATCCAGACTGCGTTTGCCTACGATATGATCGGCCCGGTCAGTTGCCTGCCAATATGCGTCCAGCCCCAGTGGTCCAGTGATGAGCAGCGTTGTGCCTTCCTCCTCCGCGAACGCGAATAATTGTTGCAGTGCGTCGCTGTCCATATTATGCGGACTCGGCACGATAATCAGCTTCGGTGGCTGCTGCTCCAGCGCTTCGAGATGATATTCGGATAATGCACGGAAAGGCAATTTCAGATCATAGGACATCACACGGGTCAGCTTCGTTGTGGCATCATAGGCCAAGGCACGGTTGGAGAAGTCATTGGAATACGGGAACACCACTGCAATATCTTCAAGCTCACGGTCTTCAAAGAGATCACGAATGCCATGCATGAATCGGCCAAAATCATAAGATACATCCGCCTCCGGCTTCTCCGTACCATCTGCACGAAGGGCTCCGATATGAGACTCATTGGCATTATCCATATAGAAGTTGGTATTCCATATCCATTGCACCGCACCTGCGCCGCCTGTCGAGAAAGCATAAGCGTACTTGCGTTCGAGAATGCCGCGAAGCTCTTCTTCCGTACGTTTGGCTCGTCCATCCGGGGTTTCCACATACATGATGCCCGTCTCCTGAATGAGATTCGGCTTATATGGCGTTTTGGCAAAAATACCATCCCAGATCAAATCATCGTTCAACCACCAGGAATGCACCGTTGTATAATCCACTTCACGTTCATAGAAAAATGGCGAGGGACGCTGTGCACCAAGGGCTTCGTCCTGCCCTACGGTGACCAGATGATTCGGTACCAGATTCTTGATCGTACCTACAAGCTCTCTTGCCCAAACATTGTGCATCTCCATAGAAAAGAGACAGTAATCAAGCCAGCGTGTTCCTTTTTTGGCCTTGTGCATGTCTTGTACATCAAAATTAATCTCTTCCGCTTCCGGAATGACCGCGGCTGCAAAGTCGGGAAACTGCTTCGGTGACATGTTCCATGCCTCCTGCAATGCTTCAATCGTCTCATGACGCCGCTGAAGCCACTTGACAAAAGCCTGCTGTTCATATGAATCCCTCACGGAGCGTGGGCCAGCCGAGAAAATACGCACTGGATCAAACATCGATGGCTCATTAATCAGATCCCAATCCACATGGGTTGTATGCGTGTGCCGACTGACGATGCTGCGGATGAATCGTTTCTGTGCTTCAACACTTTGCGGGTCCAAATAGGGATTCGTTCCTTCCCATGTCTCCGGTGTAAAGGAGAAGAAGGTGAACGTGACCTGCAAGCCATGACGCTTCGCCGTTAAAATAAAGGCATCAATGGCACGAAGCACATCCTCTGCCATATGTCCGTCCACCTGCATCATGTTGCGATAGGCCGTCCAGATTCCCGTCCGAATCCAGTTAATTCCGGCTTTCGCCATCTGTGCCATGTCTCGATCCCAGACATCCGCATTCGGCAGAAACAGAAATTTCCGTGCCACATCAGAGGTCATGTAGGTCATGCCCACTACAGGCAGAGGACGTCCGTCTTTTACAAAATAGTCCCTGCTGCGGGTGATTACTTCCCCTTCAGCCAGCAATTCGGCATCCTGTCCCCAGAAGCCTTGACGCAGGGTCCGAACTTCCCCGTCAGGTGCCTGTGCGCGGCATACGATCCGATACAGTCCACTTTCAATGGAAACCGGGAGAAGGATGCGTGTGAAACGCTGCTCACCGGAAAGTTCCATCTCCAGGCGATGGTTCCATACCTTCTTCGCCGTACCACTTGTGCGATCCTCATGCTCCACTGTTATGTCGAATGTCCACAGCTCAGACGCTGTGCGTCTGTTGCCTGCTCGCTGTAAAATCTGGCCTTGAAGTGTGAGTACAGCCCGCTCATCTGGCTCATACGAAGCATAATTCGTTTTCAGGGATAACTCGGTTACACCTTGCGCACAGAATTGTGCCCACTTCATAATCTCGTCAGCACCATCCTGCTCCCAGAATGAAGGGGTCAATGGCAGATTTACGAACATCCAACGCGAACCAACGAAAGTCCCGCGGGAGTTCTCCCATAGGACGATTGGAGCAGCAATGCTTCGATTATCTTTGCTGATTCGGCGAAGCAAAGAGTGAATCTGTGTACTCATCGTGCCCGCTGAACCCATCTGGTGAGGCAAATCACTGTTTTTGGTCGTATGCGGAACCAGATTCCATGTATCTGAAATCTCAAAAAGTCCTTCTTTGCCGGCAAGAAGCGGGATCTGTTCAGATGTAGTGTACGATTGCACACCGGCAGAAGATACATGTAACGCCTCGTGAATATAGAGTTCCTGGTGGTATGCGGTCTGCTCAGACTCTACAAGCCATGCCCCATTTTCATATCGAACCGGACGTTTGAAAGGCGCGCCACCAATACTGATCAGGCTCCCTCCCTGATGCAGATAAGCTGCAATCTCTGTCCAAGCTGATTTGGGGAAATAGGGGGCATGCAGATTGATGAAACATCCTTCACCAGTCGTCGCTTTCAATGCCTCTGCAAGTTCATCCGCGTTTACAACAGTGATCTCTTCGACTGCTTTCCATGCATTCAGAGTCTGCTCCGTTGGAAAAGCACCTTCCATCGGAAACGCAGGATCAGCGAAGATAATCAGCTTCTTTTTGTCATTCACCTGTGCACTGCTCATAACAGGCCATCCTTCATGGATTTATAGACCAACTGGGAGAACAGGCTGTTGGACCATGCAAACCATTTTCGTGTAAAAATGGTTGGATCATCGGCGTGAAAGCCTTCATGCATATACCCTGTATCTGCATCTGTCGCTTCAAGCAGGCGAATCATCTCCAGTTTCTCCTCGGCAGACTGCGCAGTCAGTCCTTGCATGGACAATCCCATATGCCAGATGTAATTCGGCGGTGTGTGCGGGCTACCGATTCCTTTGGCAACCTTGCCCTCGTAATAGAACGGGTTTTCTTTGCTTAGAGCGAAGCGGCGTGTATTCTGGTAGATCGGATCATCCGCTGTGACGTAACCCAGATATGGTATGGACATGAGTCCCGGTGTACCGGCATCGTCCATGAGACAGTGGTTGCCATAACCGTCTGTCTCGTACGCATAGATCGGTCCAAATTCGAGATGACGATAAATACCGTACAGCTGAATGCCGTGATCCACGTCCTGCTCCAGATCCTTCAATTCCTGCAAAAGCTCCATATCCCGGAATACCCACTCGGCAAACTCCTGCATCTGACGCAGAGCGACCACCGCGAACATGTTGCCTGGAATGTTGTAGTGAAAATCACAGGCATCATCACTGGAACGGAAGCCGGACCAGATCATTCCCGTATAATTGACTGGCATGCCTTTCCCGTGATTGCGCAGGGAATCTGTCGGGATACCGTTATTGCGTGTAAAGCGATACGGAGATTGTTCCATGTGATGCTGTTCGACTTTGAACAGGTCCACGATTTTACGCATCGCTGCCTTGAAGCTGGAATCAAAAATGTCGGTCAGCTCGGTTTCCTTCCAATATAAATAGGCCAACCTTATTACGAAACATAATGAATCGATCTCGAATTTACGTTCCCACACCCAAGGTGACATCTCCGTTTCGTCCGTGGTGTTCCAGTGCCAGTCGTTGGCCGTCTCATTGAAGGCATTGGCATATGGATCGATATGAACATACTGGATATGACGTTTGATCAGCCCGCCAATGATGCGTTGCAGGTCCTCGTCTTCTTTTGCAAACGGAATGTAATGTACCACCTGCTCCACCGAATCACGCAGCCAGGAAGCCGGAATATCTCCTGTGATGACAAAAGTGGTACCGTCCTCCATCAACTTGGTTGTTGTTTCGATGGTGTTGGGAAAGCAGTTTTTGAATAATTGAAGCAGTTTTGGACGGTGAGCCAGCTTTTGTTCCGCTTCCTCAAGTACGGCCTGAATGGATTGCGGCAAAGCAACAGGTGGCATGGGTATTTTGGGTAATCTGAACTGTTCCATGGATGAGTGCAACTCCTTAAACAAATTGAATGGTGTAGCTATAGGATGAAACAAAAAATTTACACGGGACCACTGCGCGGTCAGAAATATCCTCCGATCGCTGTTATCCCCAGATTTTTTTGATTCCCTTTTCTAAAGGGTAAATCCGGGGATAAAGGCGAACGCTTCGCTTCTTCGAATTCTTTCTGTCCTCTCCGTTATCGTGTAAATGTTTAGTTGGACATATATAGCTCAAAAATATTTCAAAAAGGTTTACCGCAGTAGCACGGTTTGTATTTGGTAGGGTTTAAAAGATAGTGTAATCTGGCCGTTGGTATGTGCCAGTGGTTTGATTGGTTCTTCCAGTGCGTTGGAGTGATAGGCTTGCTCAAACGGATGCGGCCATTGCAATGTGATATTTTCGCGTTTGCCTGACGATTCATAGAAACGCAGCACGGTGCCTTGTCCATCCTCTGCCATTTTGACGGTATCCAGAATGACGTGACTACTATTAAAACCAATCCATGCTCCGGTTGCTGGGCGTACAGGGGCCGCATTTGCCGTTGCATCTGCGGTTGGAGCTACCTCAGTCCCTGTGCTTTGCTGTATTTCTTCCCTCTGCTGTACCTGCTCCATCTGCTGCTCTTGTTGTATCTGACCCTTTTGTTTGACTTGTTTCACCTGCTGAACCGTCACCTCATGATTCAGTTCAGCGGCCTGACGTACGGTGTGTGCTGTTCTCCAGTCTCCGTCGTGTGGATACAGGGAATAGGTGAATTCATGTTCTCCCAGATCTGCGGTGCGATCCGGCCACTTTGGTGCACGAAGTAAAGACAAACGGATGGTACTTCCTTGCACATCGTACCCGTACTTGCAGTCATTGAGCAGGCTCACGCCGTATCCATATTCGGATACATCCACGAACCGATGTCCACAGACTTCATACTGGGCCTGCTCCCAGCTTGTGTTGCGATGTGTTGTACGTTCCAGTGCGCCAAATGGAATCTCGAATGTGGCCTTGGAGGTCACCACATCAATCGGGAAACCAACTTTCAGAAGTTTGTGATTTTCATTCCAGTTCACCTGTGTCTGGAAGTCAATTCGCCGTGAGTCATGATAAAAGACGATATCCTGCGTAATCACCGATTGATGAAGCTTCCAGTGGAAGCGCAAGACATCCTTCGTTGCACCTGCCAGCATCAGCTTTTTCTCCAACAGTTCCACTTCGCCAGCAATCTGTTCCTCATAACGACTGTCGATATCCCATGCATCCCAGAGGGTTGGACGATCATGGAAGAAGTGAAGTTGATTGCCACGTTCACCCGGCTTCAGCATCTCACGCTCCGCGGTTTTATCCCACAGACGGGTGATCTCCCCACGTTTGTTGAATTGCACATGATAAAAGGCGGTATCCCATGTATCATTAAAGGTTGGTTGTGCGGCAAGGTTCGTCATTTCCCGTACATTTGTTTCCCTTGTATTTTCCGGTACCAGCCATATCGTCTTATATCCAAATGCCGGAATGTCTGTCACGAGAATAGACATGCTGCCATCCTCCCGATCCATCCGCAGGCGCTGGCCTTCTTCATCAATGGCGTAGCGATCCAAACCATCCTGCACAGACAACTGAACGACAGAACTGCGTTTCCAGCCCAAGCTGTTGAATACAACATAAGCTACTGAACCTTCTGGCCCCTCTGTGTTGATACCCGTTGTCAATGCTGAAACGCCTTGATCCAATCCGGTTCTGCCCAATTCAAATACCTGTACATATTCCTCATTCGAAGTCACGTAGGATTCCGTAATCGCCGATCCCGGTATAATATCGTGGAATTGATTCAGCAAAATCAATTTCCAGCCGTCATGCAATGCTGAACGCACTTTAGCTTCAGTATTCGCCTCCATAGTAGGTTGAGCGAGTGTATTCCACAGCTCGGCTTCACGATACAGAACCTCCGCTTTCCGATTGTTGCGCTTATTGCGCGCGTGTGTCGTATAGGTTCCCCGGTGTAACTCCAGATACAGATCACCATGCCACTGCGGAAGTGCAGGTTGTTCCTTTTCAACGCCGGCAAAGAAAGCCCCAGCTGTGCTATACCGACTGGTAGGCTGGCCTACCATCAGGTCAGAGCGATCCACATACTCCAGCATTTCGCGGGTTACCCCACCGCCACCATCTCCGTGTCCATATAGAAGCATGTGTTCAGGATGAGCCGCCTTCTCACGGTAGGACTGCCAGTGATCATGAATATCCTTGGGCAGCGTGTGCTCGTTAACACCATGATTGAGGTAAGACAGAATTGGTGTGCCGTCAATGCCCACCCAGTGAAACAGATCGTACGGAAACACATTTGTGTCATTCCAGCCGAGCTTTGTCGTCATGAAATACTCCACATTGCCATGCTTCAAGATCTGCGGCAGGGAGGCACAGTACCCGAATGTATCCGGCAACCATTCAATCTGTGATGTCTTGCCAAACTCCTCCATATAGAAACGTTGACCATATAACATCTGACGAATCAGGGACTCCCCGCTTGGGATGTTCAGATCCGGCTCAACCCACATGCCGCCCACCAGTTCCCAACGTTCCTCTGCAATACGCTGCTTCACCCGCGCATACAGCTCGGGATCATGTTCTTTCAAAAACGCATATAACAAAGGTTGGCTCTGGGAATAAACATAGTCGGGATATTCATTCATAAGTGCATCCACGGTGGAGAACGTACGGCTTGTTTTGCGAACCGTCTCACGCACAGGCCACAGCCAGGCAATATCGATATGGGACTGTCCCACCATATGCTCCAGACCCTCCGCGTTACCACCAACCTCACGCACATGATGTCTCAGATTATTCTCAATCTGTCGAATGCCTTCTCCCTGCTGGATCTCTTCTGCTGACATGCCTACAAATTGATCCATTGCACGATACACCAGTTCTAATAGTCGAACCCGCCTGAAGTCACTTTCGGGCAACAATACAGCCGAATCACGCACAATAATGACGGTGTACATCAGACTGCGAACCGCTTCATTGGGTCTTACCAGCAGGCTCGTAATCGATGTGATCGGCGGCTGAATAACCGCCTGTTGATTCAAGGGATCCACGGGTTCAGGGACCGGATCGAACATCTCGATCTCAAGTTCCGGATTGGTTCCAACTTTGGACGGATCAAGGGTGACATAGGTGTGATTGCGGTCCAGCCCCTGATAGGAGTGCCCGTTCACCCGCAGCAAACATTCTCCGCCTGTTTCAAATACAAGCCCATAAGGTGCTTGCTGCCATGTAACAGGGATCTCCAGACGTGTTCTAAAGAAATATGTTGTTCCCTGTTTGCTCGGAAAACGCTCAAAATCCTGTCCTTCCGGGTATTCGCCCTGATCCTCATACTGTCCTGGTACGTTATAATAAGCACGGGTAATGTCCCAGCTGCGCAGCTGCAATTGCTCCAGCCACTGATGTTCGGACAACTCGCGAATAAATCGTCTGATACGTTCCAAAGTCTTACGCCTCCCTTACAGTCAGTTCGGCCATTTGCGTATCGTTTACGCTGCTGCCGATATGAATATGGAATTGTCCCGGTTCAACGACAGGTCTCAAATCACGACCAATATACTGCAACTGCTCCGCTCCAATTCGGAATTCCACGGTCTGTGTCTCTCCAGGCTCCAGGTTCACTTTCACAAACCCCTTCAGTTCCTTGGCGGGACGAGTCAGTGAACTGACCACGTCAGAGATGTACATCTGTACAACTTCTGCACCTGCATATGGGCCGGTGTTGGTCACATTCACCGATACCGTAACTGAATCACCGGCTGCCATGGACACATCACTCAACTGAGGTTCACTGTACTCAAATGTGGTATAGCTTAGTCCGTATCCAAATGCATAACGCGGCTCCAGATCCTCTTCGAGATAACGCTTGCCGCGGGAACGTTTGCCGTTATAATAGATCGGTAATTGGCCGACATGCTTCGGAATGGAGATCGTCAATTTGCCTGACGGATTCACATCACCAAATAGAATATCTGCAATGGCATAACCGCCCTCTTGACCCGGATACCACGCCTCCAGAATTGCATCGGCATGTTCATCCACCCAGGGTTCAGTGATGGGACGACCGTTAATGTAAACAACGACAAGTTTCTTGCCGAGCTTGTGAATCTCCTGAATGAGTTCCAGCTGTACTCCGGCAAGCCCCAATGTCATCCGGTCGATGCCTTCGCCGCACTCCATATCGTTCCATGAGTTATCCGACACATTGGAAGCACCTGTCTTCAGATCGATCGTTCCTTCTCCAAAGTCACGCGCACTGGAGCCACCCACGACCATAATGACGGTATCTGCCTGGTTGGCAACTTCGATTGCACGTTCGAATCCTTCCTTCGAATCACCTTTGATCCGGCAGCCAGGAGCATAGAGTACCTGATCTATACTGCTGTCACCAGTCAAAGGAACAATAGCACTCTTCTCCCTTTGCCCGGCCACATGACTAGCCAGCTTACTGCGAATTCCGTCCAGTACCGTCACCACTTTCGACTTGGGTTGCGGAGATGTGTAATCACCCAGTTGATTGTAGGCCTGATCCGCATTTGGCCCGATGACGGCAATCCGGCCCACATTGGCTATCGATAGAGGTAGCGCATCAGCCTCATTTTTGAGAAGTACAATGCCTTCTGCCGCCAGCTGGCGTGCCAGCTGAACGTGCACTTCACTGCCAATCACTTCTGCTGCCCGATCAGCATCCACGTAAGGCTGTTCGAATAATCCCAGCCTGAACTTCAACGCCAGCACACGAGAGACAGCCTGATCCAAAACCTGCACATCAAGTTTGCCTTCTGCCACCGCCTGCACCAGATATTGCCCGAACATCTCACCAGACATTTCCATATCAATGCCTGCCTCAATCGCCTGCACCGATGCATCCAGTCCATTCGCGGCGACATCGTGCCCACTTGCCAGCATATTGATCGCACCACAATCCGTAATGACCAGACCGTTAAAGCCCCAATCTTTACGCAAAACCTCTTCCAGCAATTCCGTATTTACCGTACAAGGTGTGCCATCAATTTCGTTATACGCCGGCATGATCGATGCCGCGCCAGCTTCAACCGCTTTGCGGAAAGGATACAGATCCACTTCCAACAGTTCACGCCAGCCCATATGCACAGGTCCCGCATTACGTCCGCCTTCCGAGCTGCCATAACCAACAAAATGTTTCAGTGTTGCGGCTACTGTATCTCCACGGTCCAGACTTTCACCCTGAAGCCCTTCCACGGAAGCAACCGCCAGTTCTCCAATAAGAAACGGATCTTCACCGAAACATTCCTCCGTACGTCCCCAGCGTGGATCACGCACAACATCCAATACCGGAGAATAGGTGACCGCACCACCTTGGGCACGTGTCTCCCTTGCTACTGCCTGACACATCTCGCGATATAGATCCACATTCCATGTACTCCCCAGTAAAAGGGGGACGGGATAGACCGTTCCGTCAATGGCCATATGACCATGCGAGCACTCTTCCCCGATCAGAATGGGAATGCCCAACCTGGAATGCTCTACTGCATAGCGTTGAATGAGATTGACCGCCTCAGCGCCTTCTCTGGCGGATAATCCATTTTCCAGCGTAACGCCAGTCCAGGGATCGGCTCGAAGCGCCCCATAGAGGGAGCCAATGCCCCCATTTTCCACTTGCTGCTTAAACGATTCATTTAACGTGATGTTCCCTTGATCATTCGTATAGGTCTGCCAGCCAAATGGCTGCGTAAGTTGGCCTACCTTTTCTTCCGTAGTCATCAAGCTAAGCAGGTGTCGTACCCGTTCCTCTACGGATTTGCTCTGGTCCTTGTAAGTCATCAATCTGCATCTCTCCAATCCTATAGCAAGATCCGGTTATTCTTTGACCGCGCCCACCGTCAGACCCTGTACGAAGTAACGTTGGAAGAACGGATAAGCGAATATAATCGGCAACGTGGCAAGCACAACCATCGCCATTCGGGACGTATCCTGCGGAATGGACTGCATGGCTGCCAGACTCATCGAGCTGTTCGCAGAGTTCTGCTGGATAAACTGGATACTCGACTCAATCCGCATCAGCATCGATTGCAGGGGTACCAGATTGGGATTATCGATGTATAACAGCGCATTGAACCAATCATTCCAGTAACCGAGTGTACTGAACAACCCGATGGTTGCAAGTCCCGGCAAGGAGAGTGGAATCACGATTTTCATAAAGGTATAGAACTCCCCGGCGCCATCAATCTTCGCCGATTCAATGACTGCATCCGGCACACTGGTGGAGTAGAATGTACGCAGGATCATAATATAGAAGGCATTCATCGCCAGCGGCAGAATCAGTGCCCATAACGTATCTTTCAACCCAAGCAGCTGGGATACAACCATATAGGTCGGAATCATCCCGCCGTTGAACAACATGGTCAGAATCGCAAAGATGGAGAAAAATCTCCGATATCTGAAGCTCTTGCGGGAAATCGCATACGCATACAGCGACATCAAAATCAGACTGATAATGGTACCGAGTACCGTTACCAGAATGGTAACCCCGTACGCACGCAACAGCGTGTCCCCACTCTGCCAGACAAACTGATATGCCGCCAGACTCCATTCTGCCGGAATCAGACGATATCCATCACGGGCCAGTGCTTTCTCGTCCGTAAACGAGATGATGACTACAAATATAAAAGGAAATACACAGATCAGAGCGAATAGACCGGCGATGATGTTCATGATTAGGTTCCAACCGCTGGATACGTGGTGGAAGTCGCGTTTTTTAACAATCCCTGCTTGAGCCATGGTGGTTCACTCCTTTCCCTGTCCTAGAATAGGCTGCTGTCTTTATCTACTTTGCGCACAACATAGTTGGAGATCATAACGAGTACAAAGCCTACGACGGATTGATACAATCCCGCAGCTGTACTCATGCCAATCTCACCACTTGTTTTCAATCCACGATATACGTACGTATCAATAACATTCGTCACGGAATAGAGCGTACCCGAATCCCTAGGCACCTGATAAAACAGTCCAAAGTCAGCATAGAAAATGCGGCCTACAGCCAGCAAAGTCATAATCGTAATAATCGGCGACAGCAACGGAATCGTAATATTGCGAATCTGCTGCCATTTGCTTGCCCCATCAATCATGGCTGCTTCATAAAGCGATTTATCAATCCCCAGAATGGAAGCCAGATAGACAACGCTGCTATAACCAATCGTTTTCCATAACGCTACGAACACCAGAATATACGGCCAATATTTCGCCTCGGAGTACCACTGAATCGGTTCCACCCCGAACCAGCCAATAATCTGATTCAACATCCCGCGGTCCATACTTAGGAAGCTGAAAGCGAAGTAACCAACGATGACCCAGGATAAAAAATACGGCAGAAACATACCCGTTTGATACAGTTTGGCGAGTCTTTTATTCACGAGTTCGGATAGAAGGATTGCCAATGCTACAGAGAATACCAGTCCAAGGAAGATAATGGCGATGTTATAAAAGAGGGTGTTGCGTGTAATGAGCCATGCGTCACTTGTGCTGAACAGGAATTTGAAATTGTCCCAGCCCACCCATTCGCTCTTCATCAGACTTGCCCAGAACCCTTCACGGCTGAAGCGATATTCCTTAAAGGCAGCCACTGTACCCACAAGAGGCAAGTAGGAGAAGAAGAAGAACCAGATGGCGCCTGGCAGCACCATGAGCAGCATGACCCGGTTTCTAATCAGGTTTTTCAAAAATGTAGTCATTGTGGAGTTCCTCCTTCAGGCTTGAATGAAAAAGGACCGGACGCGATAAGCAGCCGCCCGATCCTTACGATGTACTGTTACTTGTTTTCCGCTCTCCAGGCATCCAGCTGGCTTTGGGCTTCAGCCATTACTTTCTCCAGTCCGGCTTGATTGAATTTCTCAATCACTTGATCCAGATTGGCTGCCGGGTCCAGTGTACCTGTCATCAGTGCTGCCCAATACTGCTCTTTCACGTTCTGTACCGCCGTCAGTTCGGCAGATACATTGCTTGCATCAAAGTTAAAGCTCAGGATCGGGGAATCAATACCTTCTGCGTTAAACTTCTTGAACTCATCCCATTTGTTATCCGGGTCATTGCTGTTCAGATAGAGCAGCATGTTATTCCCAAGGGAGTATGAAGGCATATCGTAGTTTTTCGATTCAGGTAGATTTTCCATATGCGTGTCATCCACTTTTTTGTAGTGTGTGCCCTCGATACCGGAGTCCACCATATTTCGCAGCACCGGATCTGTATTCAGCAGGTTCAGGAACTCCATTGCTTTCTCTGGATATTCCGAATTGGCCGAGATGGCCATAATGGAACCTTGTACCGATGTATTCGTTATAATGGCGTCACTTGCAGGTGTTGAAACCACTTGATAACCGTAACTTGCAGACCATTGGTTGTCCGCGAGCGGCTGTGTCTGTGCACGATCCAGGAACCAGTTGCCCGATGTTGTCAGGTCGTTCGTGGAACCTGTTGTAGCTGCTTCTGCGGATACATAACCGGCTTTGTAGTATTTGTGCATCGTCGTAAGTGCTTCTTTCATTTCAGGTGTTTCCAATATGTTCACGAGTTTGTAGTCCGTTGTATCCAGCTTGATTGCCATTGGCAGGTTCTGAATGACATAGTCATACGGCACGTAAGGAACATAGTTTTTATCCATGGCAAATGGTGTTACACTCGACTCGTTTTCCTTAATCGTTTTGAGCAGAGGCTCCAGACTGTCTAACGTACGAACGCCAGAGATGTCCAGCTTGTATTTATCAACCAGCATTTGGTTAAAGCGCCATACCTCTTGTTGAGGCAGCTCCTTGTTGGCTGGAATTCCGTAATTGTGTCCGTCTACCTTCGAACCACTGAGGAATGCAGGATCAATGGTCTTGGTGAGATCCTGACCGTATTCGGCAAGCAGGTCATCCAGTTCGAGGAATGCGCCTTTTCTGGCATTTTGTACATAATCGAATCCACCAGAAGAAGTGAACAGAATGTCCATTGGCTCACCGGATGCTACGTTAACCTGCATCTTCTGCGGGTAGTCACCCCAGTCCACCATCTTCATCGTTACCGTGGCATTAATTTTCTCTTTGGTATACTTGCTGACTTCTTCCATCACTTTATTGACGTCTTTCTGAGGGGTACCGATGGTATACCAGATCAACTCTACCGCGTCATCTCCTGCTCCCCCGGATTCCGAAGCATCTTTGCTTCCTCCACAGGCACTAAGAACAAGTGTAACGGCCATTAACAATGCAAGAACGAGTGAGAAGCGTTTTCTTTGTTTACTCATTTCTTTGATCCTCCCTTTTCGTGTTCCCTTAGGCTCTACTTACTAACTGCTTTAACCTTATCGAATGAAAGCATTTACAAAAAGAAGATAAACTTAAGTTTTCGAGGTACAAATTAAAGAGAAATCATCCTGGAGCAACTATTTTGTACCTGTTTAAATAAATCGCTTACATGAAAGAGACATGCCGGGTAACGTATGCCATGATTTTCACCATGCCATTCCTGTTCCCGATATGTCTCTTGGATCTACGTCCGCACAGTTGGATCTCCCCGTCACCGATTCAACCAAACACCTTGAAATCCGTCGGCGAAATTCCGACATATTTACGGAACTGTTTATAGAAATATCCCGTCTCCCAGTACCCCACATTTCGGGCGATCTCATGTACCTTGAGATTGGAATTTCGTAGTTGTTCCTTCGCACGTTCAATCCGGTATTTGTTGATATATTCGGCAAACGTCTCCCCGGTCTCCTTATGGAACAATTGTCCCAAATACACCGGATGCAGATGATAGTGGGCACCCAGCAGCTTCAGGGAAAGTTCTTCTGCATAATGTTTGTCGATATGTTGGAGCACCTGGTTCACAATCGGATTCTTCAGATCCTGCAATAGGGACTGGATGGTCTGCGCCCCCACTTGCTGAAGCGCCTGCACGAGTTCATCAAAAGTGCCACTGTCCAGGACAAGTTGAAGCCCTTGTTGGTATATGGCAGACTCATCCGAATGTTTGATGCTCTCCAGTTCCATTTTGAAGCGAATCACAACTTCCAGTGCGGTGTTCTGTAACTCCCCAGGCGTAAGCCCATCGCGATGCTGTTCAAAATCCATGCGAATCCGGTCGGCAAGTTGTTCTGTATTGCGGGACAAAATGAGTTTGGCGTACTCCCTCCAATCAATGAAAAAGGTCGCCGTTGAACTTCCGCACTTATCCAGGACGGCATGGTCGATGACTTTAAGATCAGGATAGATCATCACATACTGGAGTGCTTTTTTGGCCTCAGCATAACTGGTCGGCGCCTGGTACAGCCCTTTCATCAACCTGCCTGCTCCAATGCGTGCCGCCGGATGGGTTACGGTTATCTCATCGGATAATGCCTGAAGGCCATCCATTAACTTCTGTTCCTCGTCCCTAGTACCCTGAATATTGGCAATAATGACGATGTCTCCATCGATATCATGAAATACGTTCAGATGGCGTCTGTCTCTCAGCATCCTCTCGACGCGTTCAAACATGCCGGATACTTGCTCTTTGTCCCGCAAGACGGCCACAGCAACGTCGGGGGCATCCAGCGAAAGGTTCATAAACTGGGCACGTTCTTCGAATTCCGTAGCTGCAATCTGCCCCGTAAGCCATCGATGGAGAATGTTATCTTTCAGAATCTGAATGCCATAAGCATCATCGGTTTGGGGTGACACGGTATGATCCAGCTTGGACGCCGTGTTGCTCAGCGTAGATTCCAGTTCCTCCACATTAATGGGTTTGAGCAGATAGTTTTCGATCCCCAGTTGCATGCCTTCCTTCAAATATTCAAACTCATTGAAACCACTCAGGATAATGACCTTAATCTCAGGTTGCACTCGCCTTGCTTCCCGAATCAGGTCTAGACCATTCATGAGTGGCATGGAGATATCCGTAATCAGGATGTCCACAGGCTGAGAAGATAACACTTGTAACGCGGCCTGCCCATTACCTGCATGGCTCACAATTTCCATACCAAATGAAGACCAATCCACAATATCGTATAAACCTTCAATGATGAACGGCTCATCGTCCACAATAAACACCTTGTACATGTTACACACCTGTCCCTTCTGTATGTGGATAACGCACCCTGATCCGTGTTCCTTCTCCGAGGGTGCTCTCTATGGTGATACCGAACTCTGGCCCATATAGGAAGCGCAATCGACTATGAACACTGCGCAGCCCGAACATCTGACCAGACTCTTCAGGACGTTCCAGTTCTTCAAGGATTTCCGTCAGGCGTGCCGGTTCAATGCCTTTGCCATTATCTTTGACTTCCACTTGCACCACATCATCCGTCTCTTCCACAACAATCGATAATCGGTTATCCGAACGTTCTGTCTGAATACCATGCACAACATAGTTCTCAATGATGGGTTGAAGCGAAAGTTTCACGACAGGGTGTTGATAATAAGCAGCATCGATCTGGATCGTATATATGAAAATATCCTTGTAGCGGATTCGGAATAACTCCAGATATAACCGACAAGCTTCCATCTCATCCTTCAGCGTGTAGTTCTTCTTCTGCTGTACCAGACTCTTGAACAATACAGATAGGCTATAGATCATCTCGCCAACATCTCTCGCTCCCTGGGATATGGCCCTCATCCGAATCACTTCAAGCGTATTATAGAGAAAGTGCGGATTGATCCGCGCCTGTAAAGCGACCAGTTCGGTCTCCTTCTGTTTAATCTCGGCTTTGTAGACCCTTTCAATATACAGATTCAGCTCGTCCAGCATATCGTTGAAGCTATGTGAGATCTGCCCCAGCTCATCATCACGAGGATCGTCGATGCGAGCCGTCAGGTTGCCGTATTTCACTTTCTGCGTGAATCGAATGATCCGACGGGTTCGTTTGGCAAAGTTAATAATGAAAAACGCCGGAACCAACACGGCAAACAAAATACAGACGATGCTGATCGAGATGATCGTATTGCGAATGCCCGCATAGGTTTCAGCCATCTCTTCCACCGGAACGGTACCAATGACCACATAACCCTGATCCGCGGAGACAAACTTGTTCACATACATGTTCTGCTCCTTTTTCATTGAATCCATATCCGTCTGATCAAACAGGGAATCGGCCACATTCACGTGGGGATACTTCTTCCCGTAATACTGATTGTTGGAGTCAAACAAGACTGTGCCTTTGGCTGATAATACCACGATTTCTCCCTTCAGATTACTCTCGTAGTTATCCAGTGCATTTCCGATTCCCTCCGAGTCAAAGAAGACAAGAAATTGGCCCAGATTGCGAAGAGTCTGTGTATTGTTAATCGGTACGCGGATGGAATAGAGCGCTGGGTCCCATTGATTGATCTCTTTGCGAATCCAGGAATTGGGGGCACTGATATTGGGCGTTTCCATCGCCATCACGTCAGGAATATAGGAATGGGCTATATTGGTATCCAGCTTGCGGAACTGCTTGTGTTGATTGAAGGTGGACAGATCCTGCTGCTCCGCGCTATACAACATGAGTTGGTTAATCTGCGAATTGCGATCCATAATGTTCTGAAAATGTTTCAACACGTCGGCCGAATAGTCGTCCTGATTGGCATAGTATCCATTCGTCATGTGTTGAACATATTCAGCGTAGGAGTGATTCATCAGATACGTAATGTTGGCGGAGAGCGCCTCATTCTGATGCATGTCCCTCACCATATTTTGTACCGATTCATACTGCTGATGAATGTACCGATCCACATGTTCCATTGCCGCTTTCTGGATCGCCAGTTCCCGGCGAATCGTGGAGTCGGACACCGACAGGAAGATGATATAAGACAGCGTAATGATCGTGACAATCGATATCATCGAGAAGATCAGCAGCATTTTCATAAACATATTATTTTTGAAGAAATTATTGTAAACGCTAACAATTTTCAAGTCGCATGTTCCCTCCGATGCTTTTTTCCTTAACTTGAATTATATCACCCGGCTTCTAACATTAACTTCTCACCTGCAACTTTTCTTTAGTTTGTACTCGTGATTCTTTAATTTCACCCTATTTAAAAACGCTTTCATCCACTATCGTTAACCATAAGTTTTATCTTTGTGTCAAAGAATACCAACCATTGATACCACTTGAAGGAGGAACAGCATGACACGCAAACTCAAACCGAAAGGCATCATTCCCAAGGTCACTGCCATGGTCCTGACTACGGCTCTGCTTGGACAAGTTGTTGCATCATCCGTTTATGCCGGAGACACGCTCCCTTACACTGGTGAAAGTGCCAAAGGAGTGAATCAGCCCTATCAGCACGGATACACCTCTGCGCAGATTCTGAACTGGACACCTGAAAGTGATATCCATGGCGATCTGCTTCGTGCCCATGTTCCCTTGCAGCCTCGTAATGAAGCATTCGCTGCTACACAGGCATATCCTGAGCTTAGCCCGGACACGCAACTGTTCACGATGAGTGGCGATTACGGCAATGCATTCTTCGATAGCACACCTTATACCAATGAATTCAGCCAGTACCTGTTTAATTATTGGCAATATACGGACTACTACAGCTATTGGCATGGTATGGCCTCTGCCGGAGTACCGGAGGAGCTGTATGACCCGAGTAAGGAATGGACGGAGAAATACTTCGAGTTTGGCATTTTGAACATTCCGAATCCGGCCTACACCAATGCAGCCCACAAAAATGGCGTCAAGTCCATTGCCAACATCTTTTTCTCGGACAATGACCGTGGGCCACAAACCTATAAACAAATGCTGATTCAGGATGAAAACGGCAATTTTCCTGTAGCGGAGAAACTTGCCGAGATGGCAGAATACTACAACTACGATGGATATTTCTTCAATCAGGAAGAGGTTGCCCGGGGTGTAGCCCCTGAAGATATCGCATCCTACAAGAAATTCATGAAATATCTAAGAGATAAAGGCCTGTACGTTCAGTGGTATGATTCCACCATCAATACAACAGGCAAGATTCAATACCAGAACCAGTTTAACGGCCTTAATAGTCCCTTTGTGCAGGATTCCGTTCTTGGCAGAGTCTCGGATTCCATCTTCCTGAACTATGTATGGAACCACAAGATGCTCCGCGATTCCCGTGATCATGCCCTTAGCCTGGGACTTGATCCACTGGAAACCGTATTTGCTGGTGTGGAAGGTGGTCATGACAAATTCGGCCGCTGGAAGCAGTCCTACGACCTGCGTCATAACCTGGATGAAAACGGTCAGCCCATGAATAGTATCGCGACATTGGGTGCCGATTTCACCCACAACGCCCTGGATGAAGAGATGGGCGATGGCAGCACCAATCATCGTGCGGAGGATGAGTACCAGTGGATGACCTTTGTGCGCGATCGTGCGTGGTGGTCTGGTCCAAATCAAGACCCGACAGATGCACGTCGTAATGCTTCTGCCGATCTGTCGGATGTGTATGCTTCCGGTGCAAATTGGGATGGAATTGCCGCTTATCTTACCGAGCGATCCGTCATCAGCGGCTCCAATTTTGCAACCAGCTTCAATACGGGCCACGGTCTGAAATATTATGAAGACGGCGCTGTCTCGAACGATAAAGAATGGTCCAATATCAACATTCAGGATATCCCTGTCACTTGGCAATGGTGGATGGATAGTGAAGGCGACAAGCTCAGTGTTGATTTTGACTATGGTCCCTCTTATGAGAAAGGCGCAAGGTACAACTATGACTCCATTGGCGCATTCAATGGCGGCAGCTCACTTGTGGTGAATGGTACATTGAACGCGGAGAACTTCCTGCGCCTGTACAAGACCGACCTGTCCGTCAACGGACAATCCAAACTGGAGCTAACGTATAACAAACCGTCCAACAGCGACGCTTCTTCCCTGCATGTTGGGTTAATCTTCGAAGATGATCCATCTAACGTGGTCAACGTAAATGTGGCTAATTCAGGTGCGCATACGGAAGGCTGGAAGACAGCTACATTGGATTTGAGTGCATATCAAGGCAAGACCATTGCTGCTATGGGATTATCCTTTGATCCGAACGGTAAGACCATTAAGAACTATCAGATGAATATTGGTGAGATCCGTATGTTTGATGGTTCAGCGGCTGTACCGGATGCACCGACCGGATTCCATATTGCCAAAGCACTGACCAACACCAATGAACTGGTTGTTGCATGGGACATGAAGGACTATTCAGAGGTCAAACAATACAATTTATATGAAAATGGTGCCTATGTTGGCGGCGTGTATGATTCCACTTTTTATATCAAATCGCTAAAACAGCCGTCTGGTGAACTGTCTATCCGTGCTGTTGGTGCAGATGGTACCGAAAGTGAAGCAACCGTCCTGCCTTACGATCTGAATGCAGCCGTTCAGAATATCGATGTGAAATTCAAAAAGAATGGCGATGCCATCGTAAGCTGGAAAAACCCGAAGAAAGTGAAAGATACGGGCAAAGACAAAGGTAAAGGCAACGAGTCCATTCAGCTCACACTAGAAACCGAATACACGAAAGAACCTTTTAGCAAGTCACTTCAAGTCAAAAAAGGAAAACAATCTGTCCTCCTGACTGGACTTCCGACCAATGGTGAGCATTATGTGCTGAACATTGCCATTGGCGGGCAGAACCCGGTAACCCATACCGGACAGCTCGCAGATCTTCAGATTACACCATACGCCAAGGAAAAGGTCACAGTAAAAGATGGAAAATACACACTTGCCCTGCCTGATCTGGAGGACTGGTACAAGATCTATGTATATGAAAATGGGGTGGCACGCGAGTTCGGCGTCACTTACGTTTCGCAGAAATTCCCGTATATCATTCGGGGAAGAACAAAGCTGAGTGAACTGACCTTCACACCAGCGTCCAGCAACAGCTCTTTGAAGCTGGTCATTGAGGATTATGCGGGCAATCAGGCCACCACGATTTTGAGATAATATTGCAAAGTATTTTTGTGTGCGCCAGCATAACCGTAATGAAAACATACAGCCCTTCACTTCCAAAAGGAAGTTGAAGGGCTGTTCTTGTTGATCTAACAATAAATACTCTACCAAACCGTTATTAAACAGTATTTTCCGTTAGCCTAGTTGTTCGGATGAAATTGAGGATAGCTGCTTGCGCAACTGCCTTTTGTCTATTTTATCCACAGCTGTTCTGGGCAAAGTATCCACAATGAACAGTTGAGTAGGCCATTTGTACGGAGCAAGGTGTGGCTCACAGAACGCCCGCACCTGTGTCAGATCCAAACTTTCACCGTCCCGTAACACTATGAAAGCAATGAGTTCCTCTCCTTCTTCAGGAAGAGAATGTCCGATTACGGCCGCCTCGCTTACTGCCTCATGAGTCACAATAACATGCTCCACTTCGGCACAAAACACATTGGAACCGCCCACAATAACCATATCCTTCAAGCGATCAAACACATAAAGGTAACCTTCGGCATCCAGACAACCGACATCGCCAGTTCGGATCCAGCCATCGGGCATGGTCTCGGCAGAAGCCTTCGACTGGCGCCAATACCCCAGCATGGTCTGTGCACCTCGAACAACAATTTCTCCAGCATCGCCCGTAACTGTCTCACTTCCATCCGTATTTAATATCCGAACTTCGAAGGCCTGCTCACCGTGGGCAGCCAGGTCGGCGGGACGACCTACAGATCGGAGGCGATGAGGATCGCCCATATGCTGAGCAGGAAAAAGGCGGCTTATGGACATTCCACATTCCGCTTGTGAGTAGTTGTTCACAATGATAACTTCAGGAAATTGCGATACGACCTCCTGTAGTGTATCCGGGGAAATAATAGACCCTCCGCAGCCAATAAGCGATAGGCTCTTCAAGTTTCTACCTCCTATGGATGCCTCACGGGTAAAATCACGAAGCAGTTGGCCTACTGTACTGAGTTGCGTAATCTGATCACGTTCAACAGCTTCCATAATGTGATGTACATCCGCCGGGTATTCGTCTAGGAATACAAGACAGCCTCCGGCAGCCATGGTCGCCCACAGCTGGAACTGACCCACCAGATGGGATAGGTTAAGCACTAACACACGACGCTTGAGATCATGACCGAAGCCAGCAGAAGGCGTAAGTTGATTCCAAGCAGCCATACCACGATGCGAATGCATCACCCCTTTTGGCTGACCCGTTGTCCCACCCGTATAAATCAGGACTGCCGTATCGTCTACACTTCGTTTGAGATGATCTTTTGGGGAGAAAGCAGATTCCTGCTGTAAAAGAGTAACGAGCGAATTGCAATTCCGCCCTTTTTCGTCTGTCGTGAACAGTTTTGGACCATACCCAAGAAGCTTTACTGTGGCGATCGCTGCTTCAGCATGTTGGTCATCATGAATAACCATATGCGGTTCTGCATCCTGAAATATGGCGGCGAGTTCAGGCACTGTTAGCAGAGGAGACGGCATGAGCGGTATAGCCCCGATCTCAACTGCTGCATAAAACGCAACAACGAGTTGAGGATCTGGATCACCTAAAAGGGCAAACCGATCGCCCACCCGGAGACCTTCGAGGTACAAGGCATGGCTCAGTCTTTTAACTAAACCGTAAAGCTCTCCATAACTTATCGTTCGGCCATGTCGCATTAACGCAGGTTCCTCAGGGTACAGACTTGCTGCAATCGGCAATCGTTCGGATAGAAGCAAGTAAATTACCCCCAACATTTAAATTCCCACTTTTTCCGTTAAGAAAACTATGGAATAAAGAGAGAGTAGCATATATCTGGAATAATAAGTAATCACGATCCCCTATGAAAACCATAAATTCTACTGATATTACGGTTTTACCAACAGACGATCCTTGCCGTTACCTACTTGCTAGCTTAATTAGGCATTTTGGTGCCTCCTTAACACATGTACTATAATAATGGGAATTAAATGAGGGATGGTGTTTCTTAATTGAAAACTTTTTATTGTGATCTTGAAATTACCTTAGATGTCATTGGCGGAAAGTGGAGACCTCTTATTCTGTATTACTTAATAAAAGGTTCTAAACGGACTGGTGAATTGAAAAGGCTCATACCAACAATTTCTCAGAAAATGCTGGTCCAATCGTTGCGGGAGTTGGAGAGCAATAATTTAATTATAAGAAAAATGTACAATCAGGTACCACCAAAAGTGGAATATTCAATATCAGAAACGGGTATGTCACTTGAACCCGCTTTGCGAGCTCTTTGTGATTGGGGTCAGAATTATGCAGAGAAAACATTGAGCAAGGATGAATATCAGAGATTAGATGTAGAATAGAGTAATTTCAAAAATTAATTTATGCTCCAATTTATCACAATTATCACTTTTTGGTTACTATATAACCAAAAAGTACGTACTGTTTTAAAAGTGATACTTGGTACATAATGAGCCTTGTGATTATTAAGAAAATCAAAAAATTGATAATAGGAGTGTGTAATGATGACAACAACCCACAATCAAGTTATTCTCAATATCCGTTTCAAAATTAAGCCCGGTAAGAAAGAAACTTTCCGTGACAGTCTATTCGCGATGATTAGCAATTTCAAAAGTGAACCCACTTTTATTAATGCGATCGTCTCCGATGATCTTGATCATTCTGATGATCTGGTGATCTATGAAATCTGGCAAGGAACAAGAGAAAGTTGGATTCAAAATGAACTTACTAAACCTTATCGTGCTGAGTATGAAGGTGCGCTTACCAACCTCATTGATGATAGAATCGTAAGCTGGCTTGAACCAGTCGGTGAATGGGGTAGTACACTGACGAATGTAAGACGGTAAGTTTTCAAGATGAGAATGTGAAACAAATATTTTCATGTATTTATAGACGTTCAAAGGAGTTGTTAATATGGGGAAAATGCTTATTACTGGAGCAACAGGTAATCTTGGTAGCAGAACGCTAGAACTTCTTCTCAAAAAAGTTCCGTCAAATCAGGTCGCTATATTAGTCCGTGATCCGGAATCTGATAAAGTGGCAGGATTTATTAAGGAAGGTGTGGAAGCGCACCAGGGCGACTATTTTGATTATAACTCTCTTCTACGAGCTTTTGATGGTGTTGAAAAAGTGATGCTCATTTCCGCGGTAGCATTTACCGATCGCAATACACAACATTTCAACGTCATCGCTGCTGCAAAGCAGGCTGGGGTTAAGCAAGTGATCTTCACGTCAATCATACGAAAAGAAAATTCAAACTTAATTTTGCCCGAAGTAACGATGTCAGACTTATTTGCTGAACAAACGCTTAAAGCATCCGGATTAGACTATACAATCCTGCGGAATCCACCATATCTTGAAGTCATAAATTCGTTCTCTGGAGATGCACTTAAATTTGGAGGTGTGCGAGTACCCGAGGGCTCCGGTAAAGTAGCCGCTGCATCTCTGGAGGATTTGGCGGCAGCCAACGTAGCCGTTCTCACCCAAAACGGACACGAAAATAAGTCATATACTCTAAGTGGCAGTGAGGGAAGCTCTTTCGAAGACATCGCTGCAGCCCTCTCGGAGATTAGTGAGATCAATATCCCTTACGAGGCAATTAGTGAAAACGAATATATAGACACTATGGTAGCGAATGGCTTACCTGTTCATATGACTGATTTCTTATTAGGTTGGATGCGGGCAATCAACACTGGAGAATTCTCGGAAACGTCTGGAGATCTTGAACGTCTGATTGGCCGAAAACCAATGTCATATAAGGAATTCTTTAAAATCAATTCTCCGTTCTCTAAAGTTAAAGATTGAAAGCTAGTTAGAAGAACACATATCTAATCATGTAAAAAAAGCCCGGTTCATACCCGGGCAACATACACTTTTGTATGGGTTACTTACTTATAAACTCAACCATCTTCTGATGCAATTCTTCTTCAGAACATTTAAAAATGTCATTAAAATCCTGAGGGTTACGGATCAATTTGTTTAACTGGTCTATTCCATATTGTTGAACAACAAACTCCACAAATAAGAACGAAAACTGGAAACCCTTCATCGTTTCGAAATCCCAGGTATCATTATCTAATTGTTCGAACGTTGGGATCTCTAAATTGTGAATAGCTTCTTCTGTTGTGCCTTCAATAAAGTCCTGAGTCATCCCCTTGGCTTCATATCCACCAATCCCTTGCCTTATCCATTTCGGAGCCTTCGGATTGATTTCACTTATAAGCCACATGGTGCACAAGTGAACCGTACCTTTAAGAATCGATTGATAGGTATGCTCCGGTCCTGGATTTAATGGAGATACAATTTTGAGAATACTCCCTTCATAGGTACCCATGAACCAATTCGGAGCATCTGCCTCTCCAACCGCTTGGTGAAACGATGGCATATCAGGATATACTTCAATCGTTACTTTTCGCGATGGATGATATTTGTACTTTAGTGAGATTCGTTCAATATGATCACTTAGTTCATTGAACAGATCATGGTGTACTTTATCGAGCTGATTGTTCAATCTCTCGCTTTCACCCTTATTAACAATTGAAATCAAGTCTTCAATAGACATGATCGTAACGCCTCCCCATTCTTTCATTTCCTGTTTAAGTTTTTCCAGAGCTCTGTAAAGTCTGTTCTTTACCGCACTTTCACGCATCCCTACGATTTTAGAAATTTCAATCAATGTGCAGTCCACAAAAAAGCGTAATGCAATGATTTCCTGGTCGGTCTCATTTAACTTTTTCAGCGCAACTCCGATATCAATTCGAAAATCAACATATTTCGTAAATTCAAGGGAGATCGACTGTGATTCATATTCCGTAAAATCAAACGGCGTTTCTTTTTTTCGCGATAGCCTTCGATATTCGTTTTTCACTGTATTCTGAGCAATCTTGAATATCCACGTAAATAAATTTGATCTGCCTTGGAATCGGTGAAGATTCTCGACAGCTTTTAAAAACACCTGTTGAGTCAAATCATCTGCAACCATCGGATTCAATTTCAGCGAAAAGTACGTGCAAATCCTTTGACGATACAGCTCATAGGTGCTTTCAAAGTTAGTGATCCTTTCCTGTTTATCCGGATAAACAGGTTTTGTGTCATGAGCTCCTGACATGGGAAGAACCTCCTCTTGATTTACAATGAATTAGACACCAGAGAGAGTCATAAGGCCACAAAAATATAAAATAAATATGTATTCAATCTTTCAGGCTTATACTAACAGGACTAATCACCCTTTTTGATAATCTCACTTCAAATCATCTCTAAAATTTCATATCTTTACAAATTAATCATGATAAGCTCATGATAAGCAAAGATTGCAGTAGTCTACGAGCCATCTGTTCTCATCAGTCGCAACGATCTGGAGGGAAAACATCACGTATCTGCCTCCCCAATTAAAGGAGTGATAATCATGAAATACACCAATGTTTTATTATCATGCGTCATTGTTTTAGGTAGCTTAGGTGCGTTATCAACTGCACCATCCTCGTTTCATCCTTCTGATAAAATAGCACACATTGCTGCTAAATCGACTTCTGTGAACTCTTCGACATACCAGAGTATACCTAAGTTCAACAAAACGATAGGCTTAAACAAAATAGTCTGGAAAGGTGACAACTCCACTATAACTGCAAATATTTTAAAGCAAGATGCTGTTGCACATTTCGAACAAAACATCATTGACACCATTGTAGTTGCTCATGGTAAAGAAAAGCACATCCTACATACGGGAGACTTTGGAGTGAAATTATTGGATATCACAAGTGTTGCTGAATCTCCATCGAATGGATGGATTGCTATCCGAGCAGAAAAAAGTGCCGGCAGCAATCTTATTCTTGTGAACGTTAAAACAGGAGAGTATACCATTCTAAACGAACGTCTTGAACAAGCAGGTAAACAAGATGTCGAAACCATTTCATCATATAATTGGTCACCAAAAGAAGACATCATTGCATTTTCCTATGGAAATACGGAGAAGAGCATTTTAGCAATCTACGATACTAAGAAAGACCGTTTAGTTCATCTTCCTCGGGCAACCAACTATATTAGCACCGGTTTAATTTTATGGCATAAGAACGGAAAAAATATGGATTACATTAGTGAGTATCCTTCAGATCAATGGATTCTTTTTAGATACAATACAGCAAGCAAAAAAGTTAAACCGGTTAAAAAAATTAGCCAGAACGAATTTCAGCAGTGGTTTAAATTAGATAAATAAAAAACACATTTTCTTTACGACTTTCATGTGGTTTGTAGCGTTTATATTAGTGAAAAGAATATTATAGTAAATTTGGGTTTTAATAAAATAAACAGGAGGTGATTGGTTTTTCCCCGTTAGAAGTCTGGTACTACGCAAATTATAACCGAGGTGTAAAATGAAGAAATCTATTATCCTGTTACTTTTCAGTACGCTGCTACTCATGCTAATTCCCATGCACACCCACGCAGCTACGAATCAAACTAAAATTATTTTAGATGGCCAGGAGCTAGTTTTACCTAATGATGTTGAAGTCGTCAATGTAAGAAGCAATATTATGATTCCTATTCGAGTCGTCGCTGAGAATTTAAAATTCAATGTGAAATGGGACCAAAAGACACAAAATGTAGATATCGAACAAGCTTCCAATGCCATTTCTTTGACCGTTGGGAAGCATCAAGCTACCGTCCAAAACAATACCGTCAAACTTAATATCGCTCCGCAAATGATTAAGAATACGGTTGTTGTTCCTCTGCGTTTTGTTAGTGAAGAAATGGGTCTGAGGGTCGGCTGGAATAACAAAGACAAGATTGTTACACTAACCAGCAATACTGTATCGCAACCAACTCCCCCCTCGAATGGGAATGATACAGCCACGAACCTGGTTCATGATATAACTTATGCCAATAATCAACTCGTCGTCTCATTAGACCGTGAAGTTGCTCCAGTCATATCTACACTTAAAAATCCCGAACGGATTATTGTGGATTTCCCATCCACCAACTTCGGAAATATGGGACAAGTCCCCTCTGGAGGATCCATGGGAAGATTGGATGTTAATGAATTTCCAAGTGTTACTGAGATACGTTATTCTCTTTTCAAAAATAATCCTCCTCAGGTTCGAATCGTAATCGAATTAAACAATATAAGTTCGGTGAGTTATAAACAACAGAATATCGCCGGTAAGTTTATCCTTGATCTAAGTATGGCAAATGAACCTGCACCTGCGACTCCTGTGAACAGCGGTAAAAAAATAGTTGTTATTGATCCGGGACATGGAGGAAGTGATCCAGGTACAATAAGTTTTACCAAAAAGCAGGAGAAGCATTTTGCCCTTGCTTTAGGCCTTAAAGTACAAGCTCTTTTAGAAAAGGAACCTGACATAGAATTAATAATGACTCGGGAAACGGACATTTACCCTACTCGACCGGAACGTGTCAAACTTGCCAACGATCTTAATGCAGATGTGTTTGTATCTATACACGGTAACAGTGTCACCGCTGCTCCTCACATATCGGGAACGGAAACGTATTATTACCAACGGGAGAGTAGTAAAGCACTAGCAACCCTCATTCATAAAAATCTGATCGATGCCTTGGGATTTAATGATCGTGGCGTTAAGAACGGAAACTATCAGGTCATCCGAGAAACCTCGATGTCTGCGGTTCTTCTAGAAATCGGTTTCCTAAGTAACCAGATTGAGGAGGAGGCCATGATGTCGGAAACCAATCTAAATAAAGCGGCACAAGCCATTGTGGATGGGATAAAAGAGTATTTGAAGCTATAGGGCAGTGAATAATTTAAGAGGATGTGCTTCTATGAAAAAAAGATTCTATTTGGCTATCACCATTTGTGCCATAAGCATACTGGCAGTAGGCTGTGGTACCAAACCTCCTTCTACTAGTCCAGTGCAGGGTTCCGATCCGGCAAGTACAACACCAGCACCAATAACTAACCCGAGCGAAGAAAATGAAGAATCTCAGGAAATTGAGGTTTTTTACGCGGATGATCAACTATTACAAGTAGAGCAACATAAGAAGGAAATTACATTCAAAGATGACTCCGAAAAATACAGTAAAACCTATGCGGCCCTTCAAAGTAGCGATCAAACCGAACTTATTCCATTGTGGAGTAATATTGAGCTCCTTTCTGCTACTTTTGATCAAGGGAAATTAACGCTGGATGTCCATATTCCGGATGAAGCAAGATTAGGGTCTGGCGGAGAGCTTTTAGCGATCGATGCTTTGAAAGGAACCTTTTTTCAGTTCGATGAAGTAACCAGTATTGACTTGCTTGTTGACGGAGATGCAACCGACAGTTTAATGGGTCATGCAGAATTAGAACATCCACTAACCCGTGAATAGATCCATCGAAAAAAACATCTTCTGTTTAGAGGTATAGACATGTCATAACATAAAATGCATGATCCCCAAAAAAGATCCACTCGCAAAGTAATTAGGCGAATGGATCTTTTTTGGGGTGAAAGTGGACTTGCACTTCTTCTATGTCAGGGAGTTATGAAGTTCCTTTTTGTTTACTCGCCTGCATCTGCTGGGCAAATCTCATCATCTCTTCGAACTCTTCCTCAGATACGGCATCCCCATCGGTGCTTATGTCTTGTACAATCGGAATTTCGGGTTTAGCTTTGGTTCCTTTGCCGTATGTACGGGTACGGGTTCCAGCTGCACCAGCAGCCTGTTTGCCTTTGACCTTGGCCTGATCACGGATATATTGCACGGCTTTCTCGTAGGAGTTCACCTGCTTGAGTAACATGTTGGAGGCAATGGCCTCCACGAAGTTACGGTTAATTCGCTGTTCGCCGCCGGATACAAGTAATGCCATCAAATAATGAATCAATACATTAATGACTTCACCCGGCAACTTGTAACTCAGATCAATTTTCTCAAATATATCAATCAGATTGTCCGGTACTGCTCCAGGAAAGAATGTCTGCAGCAGGCGGGTATATGGCTCGTTACGCAACATCATATTGTACTGATGAATATCACACTTGGTCATAAATTGCGGAGGCACTTCGACGTAATATTCCATCTGTACCCCATGCTCAACAGGTGGTTCACTGGAGTCTTCTTTGCGCTCTGGCTCCTCCATATGCTGTCTCAGTGCTACAACCTTCGCCGCCTGTACGGTCTGCTGCTCATGACGCTTCTTCGTCTGTCTGAACTGCATACTCGCTTTATGCTGGAGATCATCCAGAATCAGCTGGCCCTGTGGACTGAAGATATCATCTTCATCCAGCAGACGGCATACATCCTGCACACTAAGGTTAAACTTGTTCACGACATAATTCACAATGCCCAGTTGTTCATGATCGAACCGCAACTGTTCTACATAACGGCGATTGACCGACTCCCGCGGAAAACGCAAAATAATGTCCGCATAGTTCAAACTGTTTTCTTCCGCTGCATCATTCGTGCCTGTCCGTTGAGCCGTAGTGGATACTTCCGATAAAGCTTGCTCCAACTCGTAATCAATCACATGGGTATTCAATTCAAATATATCGTAAAAGGGAACGGAAATATTCTCTTTATTGGCTGCCGGATAAGGCGCGTCCCCATTCTCCACTGCCGAGAAACCGGAACGCAGGGAAAGCACGGCGAATTTACCAATCTTGTCACGAAGCAGCAGTGTCAAATGCTGTGTCCGGAAAAACTCTGCCGGCGAGAGCGGCGGTTGCAGCTCATATTCGTAGATGTAATCATCATTTTCCGGTATATACAGTCGTGAAGTCTGAAGCAGTCCCACCGCTTCAAGCTTGGATGCCTGCTCTACCAGATATTTGCGCCCTTTCTCGCTTGGCTCCAAGCCAAGCGTCATGAACAGCCTCCGTTGCTGTTCAAGCGGCGAATAACCGACCTGTTCACCGGGAAGATGCTGAAACAACAGCCGATACAAGCCAACCGCAAAAGCACCTACCATGGGCTGATATGCTCCTGTAAGCATACGGTCATCCAGGGCGCTAAGTCCAAACTCCCTGTATACGCAGTAGCGATGATGTTCAGTATAATGGTGCAGATTCTTCATGCGCATAGCCTGATCTCCTTCTCCCCAAATGTATGTTTATCTATTCTATCATAAATGTCTGATCCTCAAATGTTCAAAAACAGGTAAAAAGACAGCCTGTTCTCGCTCCGTTTCGTCCTAGGTCGACATCATTCACGTTTTCGCCGAATTCAGCAAATTTTTAAAATAAAAATGTCGAGAGCCGCTAGAATACTATAAAAGCTATAGCCACAGAATACAAGGAAATATCTAAAGAGAATGTTCTCCAGATGTATATGAAGTACATGTGTACAATAATCCTTCTAATATAAATAAACAGCAAAAAAGCCTTCCCTTTGTAATCGTAAGCGTTTACGACAAAGACAAGACTTTCACGCAATTACGTGGCATGTGTTACCTCGTTCCAACCATCTAAAACATTCTGTACCCACCCAGACGTAACTTCTGGATCGTCCAGCCACTGATCACCGCACCAGCCAGTCCCGCTACGCCCGTCATATAGTCCACAAGCTGGAAAGAACCCAGATGTGACATCAGAGACGAGGAATGATCCCATAGAGAGTATACAACAACAGGCAGAATTACAATGATGAACAGATAGGAAGGAAACCAGGTGGTCTTCATCAGCATGTTTAGAATGAAACCGATACCAAACATCATAACAAAAAATAATACCATTAATACCAACACAGGTATAAATTGCATCGGGCGACATTCACCTCTTCTTTCACACTTTCGGGTTTCACTTCTGGATAGTAGTTAGTGTACCGCAAAAAATGTGGCGAAGCAACGAACTTTCTGGACAAATTTCCCTATATTCATGTACTGTTCATTTGCCCTTCTGCTTCATGTTGGGATACAATGTAAACGATAACGCACTCACCCGTCCCTTATAATGCGTGTTCAAAAAAACCGGTTTTCAGTACCGAGAAGATGGAATGAAGCTAGAAATGGAGTAGCGGAGCGTAGGGAAGCTACGTGAGCAACTACAGTGTTTCCTAAGGAAACATACTTCGTAAGCCTCCCACTTATTTCGGCTGAATGCCATTTTCGAAGCTGATGATGCCAACAGGCATCATTCGTAATCAAAAGCGGACTATTTGAACAATCTCTTATAGGGATTTGGAAATATACCTTGCAGGAGGAACAAAACAAATGAACGAAGCAGCATCAACACTGGAGGGCTGGTACGCCCTGCATGATTTTCGCTCGATTAACTGGGCCGCCTGGAAAGCAGCAGATGATGAAGAACGTGCTGTAGCACTGGACGAGCTGGAGGAATTCTGGAAGGAATGGAAAGAAGTCGAGAATTCTTCCCAAGGAAGTACGGTCGTTTATACGGTTGTAGGTCAAAAAGCAGACCTTGTTATGATGCACCTGCGTGAAACGCTGGAAGATCTGAAGGCTGTTGAGAACGCATTTAACAAAACGATGTTTGCTCAATATACAACCAAATCGTATTCCTATGTCAGTGTAGTGGAACTGAGCAACTACCTTGGCAAAGAAGGCGAAGACCCGATGCAAAATCCGGAGATTATCGCCCGCCTGAAACCTGTTCTGCCACAACGGCAATACATCTGCTTCTATCCAATGAACAAAAAACGTGAGCTGAATGACAACTGGTACATGCTGTCCATGGACGAGCGTCGTACCATGATGCGCAGTCACGGCATGATTGGTCGCAGCTATGCGGGTAAAGTGAAACAGATTATTACCGGCTCTGTCGGTTTCGACGATTGGGAATGGGGCGTTACGCTGTTTGCAGATGACGCACTTCAGTTCAAGAAACTCGTCTATGAGATGCGTTTTGATGAAGTTAGTGCCCGGTATGGCGAATTCGGTTCGTTCTATGTGGGAAGTCTGTTGAACGAAGATACTTTGGAAGACATGCTTAAGCTGTAAAATAGTGCACCGCATAAAAAAGCACCGCGACATCTCCTGTAAAGGATACTGCTGCGGTGCTTTTTTATCTATCAATATTCTACTACCTCAAGCTTGATTTAGATCTATATTGTTTGAACTATTTATTTACACAAAAACGGAAAGGACAGAAAAAACCTGAAAAAGCGAAGCTACACGCTTTCTGCAAGAAAGCTACTTCGAAAGCATCCACTTCGCTTACACGCTTTCTGAAAGAAAGCAGCATCGGAAGCATACGCAATCACCGGATTTTCCCTATAACAAAAGGGAATCAAAAAAATCTGGGGATAACAGCGATTGAAAGGTTATGTCTCTAATCCTCGTCCTCTTCATCAACCGCTTTCAGTGATTCGAGGAATTCGGCTGTGGCCCGGTCACGGTCACGACCTTTCTCTTTAAGCCGCTCAATCGCGGGCAAAATGAGAATATCCACTTCTTTCTGCACGATGTAGGCCAGATCATACTGATCCTGTTCCTCCAGATAACCACCAACCTGCATAAGGGCGTTGTATCGATCCAGTTCGTCACGCGTTAATAATCCCCGGACCTGAACACTGCAATGTCTCATCCAAAAAACCGCCCTTTCTTCAGCACTAGCGGAATACCACCTATGATGAACAGATAACGCAGATCAACCAGCTTCTTCAACTGAGCCGCTTTCCAGCCCTTGTATTTCTTGCCGCCTACAACAGCAATGGCTTCACCTTTACCCAATGAAGCAACCGTTCCTTTGCTCGTAAATACAAAAGGTTGCGGTTGTTTCTTGCGAATGGATGCCACGACGTTTTTCGCACAGTTCACACCCTGCTGCATCGCAATCTGGGCTGTTGGCGGATAAGGCCGTCCTTCCGCGTTGAAGACAAGTGAATTATCACCAATGACATAAACATGTTCATGTCCAGGGGCACGCAGATAATCATCTACCTTCACACGTCCACGCATCACTTCAAGACCTGCCTGTTCCAGCAGTGAGTTACCACGAATACCACCGGTCCACACTACTGTGGCAGCATCGAGCTTTTCTCCCTCTCCCACAATAACCCCATCCGGGAGACATTGTTTGATTGGAACACCGATTTTGAAGGTGACGCCCTTCTTCTTCAGCACGTTCATCGCATGTTCAACCAGTTCCGGGTCAAATCCAGGCAAGGCCGAAGGCGCTGCTTCTACATTATAGATGTGCACATGTTTGGGATTCACGTCGAACTCCTTGCACAGTTGTGGAATACGATCTGCAAGTTCAGCTACGAATTCAACACCACTGAAACCTGCCCCACCTACAACAAAACGAATACGATTTCGTTTGTTATCGTTTTTGTACATCGCAAATTGATATTCGATGTGTTCTCGGATCAGTCTAACCGAGTTAATGCTGCGGATTGTCATGGCGTGATCGAGCATACCCGGAATACCGAAGGTCTCAGGCTCACCGCCTAGTCCAATAATCAGATAATCATAGGATAACGTGCCGTCCTCCAGAATAATCTTCCGATCCTGCAGACGAATCTCCTTGACAGAAGATTTAACCAGATCAATCTTGAACTCATCAATCAGCTTCGAAATAGGGACTCTTGCATGCTCAATGGTATCCGTGCCGGCTGCCGGCATATGTAGATGTGTAGTAATATAATGATAATCATGCCGGTTCACCAATGTGACGTCGGCCTCGTTATAGTTCAATTCCTTCTGCAGCCGCTGGGCTGTCAGAATCCCGCCATAGCCCGCGCCGAGGATGACGATTTTGGGAATACTGCTCATGTCTATACCCCTTCCGGTTTCACTTGCATCAGCCCAATCTTGGTTGAGATGCAAAATGCACATACTTACAAATATTGATGAGGTCTTGCCCATTATGACGACAAATGTTAACTTCGCGAATTTATTTAAACGTTTGCATCAATTTCATAACTCACTAAAAATGGATTTTATGAAACTAGATCTAGATTAATTGAACCATTTTGATCTATATCTAGACTTAATTGAAGCAGCTACAGGGTTTATGAAATTGATTTGTTTGCACGCAAGTTATCGTTTCAAGTTGTGAAATTAACCACAAGATTTTACAAAACACGGGATCTGTCTTCATATTACATATTGACTCTAAATTAGACAAAAAAACACATAGTACAGGTCAAGGATATCTGTATTTCTAGTAAAGATCAAGGTTTTTTTTGTTATTTTTCATAACCTTTCATTTCCAATTTCATCCTATTCTCATCTGATCTTCATCAATTATTCTCAGATTCGTGATGCAGCTAACTTTGCAACCCTGAATACACCGTTTATAATAGGAAAGACAGTTCGCCACCAATGCCGGTTAAGATCCGTAACCCGCACATTCTCCCTGTTAACTACCTATTAAAATATGAAAGGTGTTGTTGATTCTTGACTGCACAGAATTCCAGTCATGATATGACTGATTTACTTATTATCGGTGGAGGCCCTGCGGGTCTGTTCGCCGCATTTTACGGTGGGATGCGTCAGGCATCCGTTACACTGGTTGAAAGTATGCCACAGCTTGGCGGACAGCTTGCCGCTCTTTACCCGGAGAAATACATCTATGATGTAGCCGGATTCCCGAAAGTAACCGCTCAGGAACTGGTGAATAACCTGGTTGAGCAAATGAGTCATTTTAACCCGAACATCCGTCTTGAAGAAAAAGTTGTATCGGTTGAGAAAAAGGCTGAACAACACTTCATCGTGAAGACGGATGAGAATGAATATCATGCCAAAGCTGTCATTATTACAGCTGGTGTAGGTGCATTCGAACCACGTCGCCTGGAACTTGAAGGTGCTGCCAAGTTCGAGAAGAGCAACCTGCACTACTTCATCAGTGATCTGAATGCCTTTGCTGGCAAAAAAGTACTGATCAGCGGCGGTGGTGACTCCGCGGTAGACTGGGCACTCATGCTGGAGCCGATCGCTGAGCAAGTGACGCTGATCCATCGCCGGGACAAGTTCCGTGCACATGAGCACAGTGTCGAAAACCTGATGAATTCCAAGGTGAATGTCGTTACACCGACCGAAATTACGGAACTTCATGGGGATGACACCATTACCAAGGTAACCCTTTCCCATGTGAAAACCAAAGAAACGCAGGAAATCGAAGTAGATGACGTGATCGTTAACTTCGGATTTGTCTCTTCTCTTGGACCCATTGCCGAGTGGGGTATTGAAATTGAAAGTAACTCCATCGTGGTTGATTCCCGCATGGAAACATCCATTCCTGGAATCTTCGCTGCCGGTGATATCACAACATACCCGGGTAAACTGAAGCTGATCGCTGTCGGATTCGGCGAGGCCCCAACAGCTGTTAATAATGCAAAGGTATACTTCGATCCAGAAGCCAAGTTGTCTCCAGGACACAGCAGTAACATGAAACGCTAGTTTACTTGAAACCACATATTTGATACAAAAAAGGGTATCTTACTCCTGAGTGAATCCATATCAGGAGGGATACCCTTGTCTTATATATGCCCGCTGTGTAACGGTCTGGTTGTACCGGAGCAGGCTTGCCCCCACTGCCTTCAGGGACTGTTAGAATGCGGCAATTGGACGACTACACCGGACCATACAGCCCCTACGTATTCCATCCTTCCTCTGACACGGCAGACGAAGTCGAAAACGTTTGCAATCATGTGATGTACTGTCACCATTGTCAGACGAGCACGCCATGGCCTGTCTCACTATGGGACTTGTCCGGAAACCCATAACATTGCCTGCAATGAGGATCTCTAGTGAAGAATGGCAGATACGTCGGTACCCAGTTTGCGCTTATGGATTTCTGCCAACAGCAGTGCGATGAAATCTCGTTCGAGATTCAACTCAATCGCTTTATGGTAGGAATCCAACAACATCTCATCGGATAACATAGCCATTTCCCGCCACAACCTTTCCTTTTTTTTCCTCAAAACTATCATATCAGAGATTCATATAGAGAACAAGCGTTCTTGTTATCCACAACGGCATGTGGAAATCCTGTGCATAGTTTGTTGATAAATGGAAAAAATATAGAGTAATCAACGTGTATAGTGTGGACAATATTTATGCACAGGAAGTTTGCACAACTGTCAGAACGTTTATCAGCATATTTTTTTTGGAATAAATTCATAGTTTCAAGACTTGTTGCGAGTAAATTACCCGGTAATGTAAAATTTCAAACGGTTTTCATAACGTTTTCTTCTATATATTATCGGTTTTTCTTGGATTTTCTTGAGCTTTCCCATTCATTTTCTATTGGGGTCTGGTATTCACTTCCAAAATCCAGATCTTGCCTGAATGATCCAGTCCATAATCAAAGCCAAGCTGACCTACACCAGGGAACTGACGTTCCATAATGTACGTGCATGTCAGTGTAAGTGAACGCATCTCCCGGCGTTTGTGCCGACCGGATATATGGGGCAGGGATAAACCAAGGGCTCTCCTTCCAGATAACATGGTGCCACCCTTGCTCAGATTCGTCACACAGAGTCCGGGACGAGCGAGTCGTCCTACCAAGGAACGAAATACCCAACCTCGTTCGGTTTTGACAACTTTGACTCTGTAATCAACAGGTCTCCCTTCAATCGTTGCCAGATGAATGCCTTGCTGGATCAAGTACCTGCGTCTAGCCTTCACACGCACCAGAGAGCGATACATCTGGCTGAAACTGGCGAAAGAACGGGTCGTTTTCATATGAGTGTATCGATAAGCCCCACCGCTCGCCGATACCCGGATGACACCGTAACCTCCGCCTCCTACAATAGGTTTGACATACACCATTCCATAACGACTGAGCATGTGCAGCAGATTACCCGAGTTGAATGCTTTGGTCTGTGGGATATGGACAGCCGCTACCGGATATTTCATCAGAGCCGCTGTCTTCCGCCATTTGCTTGCAAGTTGTCTCGACATGGGTTGATCTCCTTCCTTGAAACAATAGTCCTTCCTTATACATACTCAACAGAAGCCTTGCTTTCTTGGATGTTTGTCCGCGGCAGGGGCCCCTTTTCCATGAAACCTGTCCCAGGGGTGATGGCGGAAACGGGAACAAGCGCCCGGTTTGCTTTTCAAACAAGTCAATCTGTCGTATGCTACTAAGGAATGGCTTGGAAGGGCTTAAATATGAGGATCTAAGGAGCGTTCAGAACCAATGGAATCATTTTTCAAATCACTTTATGGCGTAGCCTATTTTGCAATGTCGATCGTTCTGGTAGCCGTTACGGTACTTCTCTTTGTCACAGGTATTCGACTGTTTATGCAAAAGCGCAATCGCGGCTTTGCCGTGAGTTGTCTTATATTTGCCTGTTTCATCGTCTTTATCATTGTTGTTATGTTAACTACGCCCTTCTCTGCCACACCGCCGGGTTCACCGGAAGCCATGGCTGCCCTTCTTCACTTCGGGTAGTTGAACCTCTGTAGAAGGAGATGCTTATGACACATACTAATGAAACCTTAGGAATTATTGATATCGGCTCGAACTCGATTCGTCTAGTTATATATGAACTGGATCAGGACGCAGCCTATCGCATCATTCATGAAGACAAATACGCCGCTCGTCTGAGCAGCGTTGTTGAGCCGGATGGAACCATCCTTCGCCATTCTCTGGATAAAGCCATCACCATCTTGCGTCAATTCAAAGCGACCTGTGAAGCGTATCAGACCAAACTGATCCGCGCAGCAGCTACGGCGGCCATTCGTAATGCAAGCAATGTCTCGCAAATTATTGAATGGCTGGAGACAGAGACGGGGCTTACCATTGAATGTGTATCCGGCGATCGGGAGGCCTATTATGGCTTCCTTGGTGTCACTCAATCCATTGATCTGGCAGACGGTTACGTCGTTGATATTGGAGGCGGCAGCACAGAGATCACAGTTTTTCGGGATCGGAAGAGGTTACATAGCATTTCCCTCCCCATTGGTGCAGTCAATTCACATGCCCGTTATGGGGGTGAAGATCAGTGGAGCGAAGCAAACGCAAATGCGTTGTGCAACGAAGTCATCCAAGCTCTCCGTGGGCAGGATTGGATTCGTGAGCATCCTGGCCTGCCACTCATCGGACTTGGCGGTACAATGCGTACACTTGCCAAAGTGGAACAGAAGCGTACCCAGTATTCGCTGCCGGTCACCCATCATTATGAGATCAGTGAGGAAGCAATGGAAAACATCGCTCGCTCCTTGCCACATCTCACCTCCGCACAGCGTAAAAAGGTACCCGGGCTCGCCAAGGATCGTGCAGACATCATTGTGCCCGGCGTACTGATCCTGCGAACCGTCTTCCAGTTAATACAGGGAGATCGTTATGTGGTTAGTGGTGCGGGTCTACGAGACGGGTTGCTGCGTGATTACTTGGCTGGGGGTCAGCCGGTCGTTCCGGACGCGCTGAAGGACAGCATCCGCAACTTTATCCATTTTGGTCCGCCTATTCCGGAGAAACGTCTGCAACGGATTCATCAGGATGCGGTTACCCTGTATACTGCACTACAAGGTACTGCTCCTGATCAAGCAGATGCCCGAATCCTGTATGCGTCCTCCATGCTGCACATGGCAGGTAAGCAGATTAACTATTTCCGTTATACGCAGCACTCGGCCTATTGGATTATGAATGCAAGCATTTATGGACTTTCTCACCGGGAAACCATCCTGAGTGCCAGTGCGGCCGACTACCATCCCAAAAAAAGAACGCCCCAACTGCTGAATAAGCACAGGGACATTCTGAAAAACTCGGATGAGCGACATGCTCATCGTGTAGGCTCTCTGCTACGCGTAGCCGAGGCCATTAATCGATCCGAGAGCATCGCTGCAATCGAAGCAACAAAAGAAAACGACTCGCTGCAGGTGCAATTCACCTGTACAGCCGAGCCGTTACTGGAACTTGATGGCCTGGAAGAGGCCGTTAAGGATCTGCAGGAAGCCTGGGGAGTTACGTTAACGCACTCCATTCAGCAGGCTTCCAAGGGATAATCCCCATGGCCTCCGTCTGACTTCTCAGCGGGGGCTTTTCATTTTTGACAAATACATAATTGCCACCAGGCATAAGCTCTCTGGCTTTGACATTATCCATAAGGGACAGATTAAGAATATCGACCAGCATCTTCTTCAGTTCTGGATCAAATACGGGACACATCAGTTCAATTCTTCGATTCAGGTTACGTGTCATCCAGTCTGCACTGGAGATGAATACATCCGGGTTGCCGCTATTTTCAAAATAAAACAACCTTGAATGCTCCAGAAAACGATCCACAATACTAATCACCCGAATATTCTCACTGAGCCCCTCTACCCCCGGACGCAGACAACATACGCCGCGCACGATCAGATCGATCTGCACGCCGGCTTGAGAAGCCTCATACAACTCATCAATCATATCCTGATGGGATAAGGAGTTGATCTTGGCAATGATTCTGGAAGGTTTGCCTTTCAGCGCATGCTCCGTTTCTCTACGAATCAGTGCGAACAGTTCATCCTTCATACCATCCGGAGCTACGCGGAATGCCTGCAATGCCTTCGGACCGGAATATCCGGTAATCTCATTGAACAACTCGGATGCATCTTCCCCAATAATCGGATTGGAGGTGAACAGTCCCACGTCCGTATACACTTTGGCTGTACTCTCATTATAGTTACCGGTTCCTACATGAACATAACGTCTCAGCCCCTGCTGTTCCCTGCGTACAACAAGAATGATTTTGGCATGGGTCTTGAGTCCAACCAGTCCATAAACCACGTGACAACCGGCCTTCTCCAGCTTACGGGCCCAAGCGATGTTGCGCTCTTCATCAAACCGGGCTTTCAGTTCCACCACCACCGTGACCTGCTTACCACTTTCAGCCGCAAGTGCAAGTGCTGGAATAAGACGCGAATCGCCATTAACTCGATATAATGTCATCTTGATGGCCAGTACTCTTGGATCTTCGGAAGCCTCCAATATAAAATCAGTGACCGGTTCAAACGATTCATACGGATGATGCACCAGTACATCGCGTTTGCGCAGCAGCTCAAAATGGCTTTCTCTTGGCAGAAACTCCGGTGGATAGACCGGCTTCACCGGACTGTACTTAAGATGTGAGAAACTTTCCAGACTGTCCACGAATCCCGCCAGAAAACTCAGATCAAGTGGTCCATCAATTTCGTACACCGGGTCCTGAATATCGAATTCATCCTGCAATTCCAATAAGGCATCCGGACGAAAATCCTTGCAAACTTCCAGTCGTACAGGAGCCCCGCGGCGTCTGCGGCGCAATTCTTTTTCAATAGCCTCAAGCAAATCTTCCGCTTCTTCTTCATTAATGAACAGATCCGCATTACGGGTCACCCGGAATTCCTGTGCAGCAAGTGAGACATATCCGCTAAAGAGCGTGTGAATATGATGTTTGATGAGGTCTTCAATCAGGATGAATGTTTTCTTTTTGCTATTCGCCCGAATGGGAGCCTGAACTACTCGCGGCAGATTGGAAGGTACCTGAACAATAGCCATAAACGGCTCGCCCTCTTGCTCCCCTTCCTTCTGAAGCATCACGGACAGATAGACAGACTTGTTGTGTACCAGCGGAAACGGCCGACTCTGGTCAATCGCCATCGGTGTGAGTACCGGAAAAATAATGTCATGAAAGTACTGGTCCATTGCACGCTGCTGTGTCACATTGAGATCGGTATATTCCTGAATGTTCACGCCTTTTTTGGCGAGTAGACGAATAAGTTCACGATACGTTTTATACTGTTCGGCGACCATGGTCCCGGTTCGTTTGATCAATCTGCGGTACAATCCCGAAGGCGTGTATCCTGTAAAATCTTTTTGCGTGAATCCGGCCTTGATCTTCTCTTTGGTCTCCGCCACCCTGACACTGACAAACTCGTCCAGATTACTAGCGACAATGCCGAGAAATCTCATGCGTTCCAGCAGAGGCGTTGTTGGATCCTGGGCCTCCTGAAGTACGCGCCGATTAAATTCAACCCAACTCAAATCACGATTAACGTAGTTGCCTGTTTTGACGTCTCTATGCATGTATGGCCTCCGAATGTGTTGCATATCTATTCTTCGTTAGAAGTTCTCCTATAATTGTACTATTCGTAATCAACATCAAGCGTCAGCGCAGTGTAAACGCTACGTAAAATTTATGTAAATGATACCTCAAGGCCGCAACTTTTTCCATCCCTTTACAAAGGTCAATAGACAGAGTAAAGTGAAGTACAGTGTGATTTGTCCGGTTGCTTGTTCTCATTCCAAATATATTTGATTAAAGGAGTATATAATGAAATCCAATAAACCTAGAACGTTACAAAAAAATATAGAATTTTTCACGGCTGCACTATCCCAATGTATGGTAAGCGCATGGCAGGAAGACCCGGCTGGCGTCTACTGTGAAGTGGGTTGCGGCGTTGTGGAACGGATCAGTGAAGACAGCGTACGCATCCGAAACAATGACGGAACGAAGAGCCATTATGCACGAGATATCACGATGTTCCAGACCGAAAAATAATTTTGCATAAATACGTAAAAAAGACTAGCTTTCCGAAACAAGGTGTTGTATACTCTTGCCACAAGGAAAGGAGGTGCGTCAACATTTCTAATGTCATGTTGAACGTGTCCCTTACCCGATCCACTAGCTCAAATTAAAAGAGTCTGGTGGAGGCGCGGGATACGGATCAATGTTTCAAAAAGCGCCACGGGTAGAAAAGCCGTCTTCGGACGGCTTTTTGTTTTCTCATTTTCTGTAGAGAGGTTAAAAAAACACCCAAAATATTGGAAATAGACCCTTTAGTAGAGCAAACCAAGATGGCTATAATTAGGATGCAACTCAACCAAAATCCGAGGAGGCATCTTGTAATGTTCAAAAATGTAAGGGGTTTCAAGACATCCATCATGTTGGCTTTTGTTTTGTTATTCACCTCCATCCTGTTGCCCGCAGGTCAGCATGCCAGCGCAGCACCAAGTTTCGCCAAAGGAGCCGACATCAGTTGGGTTCCCGGTATGGAAGCCCAAGGTTACAAATGGAAAGATAAAAACGGGGTTCAGCGCGACATCATTGATATTTTGAAAAACGATTATCAAATCAACTCGGTTCGCATTCGTGTCTTTGTTAATCCTTCGAATGATTATGGGAACGGTTACATGAATAAGGATCGTGCGGCTACACTCGCCCAACGTGCCAAAAATGCCGGCATGAGTGTAATGCTTACCCTGCACTATAGCGATTCCTGGGCAGACCCGGGTCAACAAACCAAACCTGCTGCTTGGAAAAATTACACGTTCCAACAACTCATGGATGCGGTATGGAACCACACTCGTGATGTGATGACGGCGATGCAAAGCAAAGGCGTTACCCCTGACTGGGTACAGATCGGTAATGAAACAAGCAACGGCATGTTATGGGAAGATGGCAAAGCATCCACCAACATGAAAAACTATGCGTGGCTGGTGAACACAGGCCATAACGCAGTAAAATCCCTAAGCAGCGGCACCAAAACCATTGTGCATCTGGCCGGTGGAGATGATAACGCCCTGTATGTATGGAATATTGGTGGTCTGATCAATAACGGAGCTAACTTTGACATGATCGCCATGTCCCTCTATCCTTCCGCTTCCGGCTGGAACACCGCTGTTACAAATACGGTAAACAACGCCAAGGATATGATCAACCGTTATGGTAAAGAAATCATGATCTCTGAAATTGGCATGGACAATAATCAGGCTGCAGCTGGTAAAAGTTTTGTTGCTGCGATGAAAAACCAAATTCGCAATCTGCCAAATGGCAAAGGTAAAGGTGTATTCTACTGGGAGCCTCAGGCTACACCAGGATACAACGGCGGTTATGGCAAAGGCGCATGGCAGTCCAATATGATGCCAACGGCTGTCATGGAAGGATTTATTGACTAGGTACGGTGGGTAGAAGTTTGGATGGGAGCAGTGGTGGCGTTACGGTGGCGGATCGTTCTTATGATCGCTGTTGTATCCTAATTTCTTGAACAACTTTTTATAAGTTGAAATTAGGATACAAAGGCGAACGCTTCGCTTCTTCAGAATCGATTCCGCCCCCTCCACTATGTCGCTGCTCCTTGAGACACTTCTAAAACCGTGTGTAGTCAAATGGAGTCGGTAGTAAGGTAAAACAAGGCAGTGGGCGCTACCTGGTGGGAGTAGCGCCTTTTTTACGTTGGAGCAAGTTGCACAAGCTGAGAGTGCCATTTGGGTAGCGTTAGGGCGTAGCGTGGTGGGCGTTCCGGGATCGGGTCGGGCACTTCTATAGCGTGTCGCGATCAATCGAGGAGTGGCACCACTCGGGCTGGAGACTGATGTTCTTTGGCTTAGATATGAATATAATAAGTTTATTGAGATAACACGTAGAATCAACTTCTTATTGGAGCGGAGGCATAAGGATGAGTTTTTTAAAAGGGATGGGTCAATTGGCTGGGGAAGTTACCGGGAAAGTATTGGGCGGCAGTGTGAGGGTGGTCGGTGAACTTGCGGGAAGCACCTATATCAAAGAAATCGGGAACGGTGTAGAGAAAGCTACGATCAGTACAGGCAAAACCGTTGGACAACTGGCTAGCGGGACATATGATCTGGCCAGTGGTGCCATTCGAAAAGATGATACCGCCATAGACGCAGGGCTTGCCGATATTGGAGGTGCCGTAACCACTACTGCAAAAGGTGTGGCGATATCAGCCAAGTATGTATATAACAGCGGTAAAGATGTTGTTGTGGGCTTGAAAGAGGAAGATAAAGACAGAGTCAAGCTTGGTGCCAAGAATCTTTTAGCTGCTGCTGCAGTAACAACACTCGCTGTCGGTGTCATTGACGCAGTTGATGGGCCTGAAGGTATGGATACGTAGGAATCCGGATTAGATTACCAATAACACGATAACTGAAGAAACACAGCCTAGCAGGGCAACAAAAATATGGAGACAACTAAATGAGATTTTTTCAAGAAGAATTCGTTGTTTCTTCTGGATAAAGCACGAGTAGATAATCACCGCAACCACAACAGGCAGATATAAATGAAGATCAGGACCATCCGTACTCGGCAATAGTTTATTAATAAATCCACCCATCGTCTCGTTGATAAGCATAACTCCATATATAACACCAATGATCGCTGAAACAGAAAACTGAAATAATGTCTGAACTACATCATTCTTTGTAAAGAACAAACCACGTTTACGGTACAGCTCATTGACCAACATATATCTGTTGCCTCCTCTTTTTTTCGATTACTCTTTTTGGTTAACACCCCTGTATTTTACCATAAATTCGATTTAGTTACTTTTTAGTTTTTTGTCGAGTTATCGTTCCCGCTCAAACAAAGAATAGCCCTATCCACCTGATTGGCAGACAGGGCAACCTATGATGATACCAGAATACCTCTACGTTCAGCTGACCTTAGCAAGTCTCGTAGCGCGCATCGATGCAGCAGCGTATACGATGAGCGCTGTCCAGATGAGCGCGAAACCAACGAGCAGAACTGGCGAGACGGTTTCCTTGAACACAAACACACTCAATATCAGCATGATTGTTGGCCCAATATACTGCACGAAGCCTAGTGTGGACAACGACATTCGAGCAGCCGCCCTTGCAAAGAACAACAGCGGCAGCGCCGTCACCACACCGGAAAGAATCAATTCGAAGAACATCGGCGCAGGCAATGTCCATGCTGTTGCTTTTCCTACAACGGCCAAGTAGATCCAGTAGCCAAGTGCGACGGGCAGAACTACAGCTGTCTCTGAAAATAAGCCCACAGAAGCGTCTTGTTTGATCTTCTTCTTCGCCAGACCGTACAAGCCAAATGACACGGCCAATGAGATCGCAACCCATGGGAAACGTCCGTAGTCGATAGCGATGATAAGTACCGCGACAGCAGCGATGGCAATCGCGAGCCATTGTCCACGGTTTGGCTTTTCATGAAGGAAGACAACCGCCAACAGCACATTCAGTAACGGGTTCAAATAATAGCCCAGACTTGTCTCAACGACATGACCATTGTTAACTGCCCAGATGAAGATAAGCCAATTGATAGCAATTAGCAGCCCACTTGCGGTAAGGGACAGCAGGGTCGAACGACTGGTCAGGATGCGCTTCATGTCACCCCATCGACGTTGGACAGCAACGAAAATCCCCATAAACACAAATGACCAGACTACCCGGTGCGATAAAATCTCGCCTGCCGGTACATTCTCAAACAACTTCCAATACAGCGGGAGAACCCCCCACATGATATACGCAATGATTGCGTTGATTAATCCACTATTCATAACTGTATCCCCTCTTATGCTCTGATATCTCAACGGATTATACGCCTCGATCCTCATTTAAGTAAAGGGGGTAATAGGTCATACAGGAATCCATGCCTCGTTCAAATGACTTTTTCTTTGAGCAAAAGCTTCACGTTTAGCGCAACCAAATTATACTTTGCGCTTTTTCTTCCTTACAATCATAAAGAGGATAAAAATCGCTGCTAATACGACGATACCTACGATATACATATCAATATCTTGCTCAAACATAAACCACATTTTGTGTTCTAAATTTACTTGTTGTTTGGGTGGATATCCTTCCCCGAATAGTCCAGTTGCTTGATCAACATTGTTCATTTCGATGGTCGAACTGCATGGACTACTGCTTAACTCGCCATTCGCTTCACTAAAGTAGATTAAGTATTTGTTGCCTTCCTTGAAATCAAACCCCCAAGTGTAGTTCGTTGCGATTATCAGTTGAGAGTCAACTTCCGTATTCCAACTCCTCTCAGCTTCCACTAAAATATATCTGAATTTCTCTTTTGTGCCCGTAAACCCCTCTTGCTTTAAAGCCACCTTTATTTGCTTTACCTCTCCATAGACAGCCCCAGTATTTCTTTCTAACTCTTCTTGGGGACTTCCCGCTTCGGCACATGATAAAGCTTTAACATCTTGCACATTTGAGATAAAGAAAACGGTGGAGATAAAACATATTAACGTGAATATACGTAGCTTCAGTTTTTCCACCTTCCTCTCATGACGTTATTTGTACATCTTTATTGACCTGTTTAACAGGAAAAATGTTGCATTTCCCTCTTGCCGTTAGGTGGATCAACAAAGAAGCAACCAATCGGACACCGATGGTTACTCCACTTGTCTTTATGAAGTTATCATTGTTTTGTTAGGTTTCCATATCGCAACTATTTGTGCGCAATTATGTTTCGTATCCGTCGAAAGATATATGTTGTAAATAGCCAATACGTTAGCTTTGACTCTTTAAGTACCATATTTCTTTTTCCATTCTTCACTCCACTTTTGAAAACTTTTTCCCGTTACTTCTTCCAATGTTTTACCATCCAATGAATATGGTGCTCCATCCATTGCTGCATTTGGGAAGGATGTACCCCCTATAACTTTGCCTTCACAAAGTATTATTAATACTTTGGATTTACTATCGTCAAACGTTCCCAAAGGATGGTTTGTTACTGTAAAGCTATACACCGATATTTCCATTCCAAAATACTTTTCCGGTTCTACTTTTTGAACTCCCCATGTTTGTCTATATGGTATCGTTTCTGTCTTCCCATAGAGTAACTTGTCTTTGTCTAAAGTGTACTTCTGAACTTGACCATCGTACGAAAAAATTTTATAACCTTGTGCCTTAACATATTCTGTCGCAGTCTTTTGATCACCGGTGACCGTAAACTCATCTGTACCCAACTTCTGAACCTCATTATTGCATCCAACGATGATACATAAAACTAGCCCCAATAAAATAATGATAGGTTTAAAATACACTACATTCCCCTCCGCAACGTGCAGTAGTTTATTCATCCTTTAGCAAACTAAATAAATCTTAAATCAAAAAGCAGCCGACCCTTTTGATCAACTGCCGAATGGTGTTCATTTCATTAACGTTTCAGGATAAAGTTACATTTTGATCCTATTTTGGTTACTTTCACTTTCCTCCAACATGAAATACACCAATTACGGTTTCACCATCCTTGTCATACAGTGGAATATCCCATCCGTCTGGTGATCTGCTGTTCTGGATCGCAATAGCTTCTTCAGGTGTATTGGGTTGCTCGCCATCCAAGTCTTTTTTCAGCAGATATCCTTCTGTACCATCCACACCAGTAGCCAAGATTAAATCAGGTTCCGTTTCTGGAGAAGTCGCATATGCGGCAGAACCATAGGTCTGTCCATTCTTATTTTTCGGATAAAGAGAAGTGATGTGAATTTGATTCAGCGCATTTTTAACGTTTGGATATTGGGATAACCCTGAACCACTCGATTCATTCATCATAAAAACCACAAAGATCAATAGTACAACTCCATTAGAATACATCTTCACAACTGTTCACTCCCTTATACTTTTAGGCTCGCAGAAAATCCGATTAAAAGAAGTTGGTCTTCCATATAATCGAAATCGATTCCATATTTAGAATAATATAACATAGATTCATGGGGTTAGTCGGAAGTTGAACAATAATCATCTAACCTGTCTAACTTTATTGCAGAACATCCCTCTTCGATAACATAAAGAAAACGGACACCGATCTTTGAAGATCAGCGTCCGTTTGTATGTTCCATATTATCATTTAAAAGTGTTACTTCACTTCGCCAACAACGGTAAAACGCTCGTTTTTGTGTTGTGGGTTTTCGATCTCATCAACCAAAGCAATCGCATAGTCTGCATAGCTGATGTAACTGTTGCCTTCGCTATTCACGAGAATAACGTCGTTGCCTGCTTGATATTTGCCAGTGCGTACACCTTCTGGATTAAAGAATCCAGCCGGGCTCAGGAATGTCCATTGAATACCTGAAGATGCTTGCAGATCCTGCAAGTTTTGGCCTTGGTTCGTTGCAGTTGCTTTGTAAGCATCCGGGAATCCTGGGGATTCAAAGACACGCAATGTTTTGGACTCGTCTGTGAACAGGCTTCCTGCTCCACCCACCACGATCAGACGAGTGTTTGGTGCATCTTTCAGGATGTTGATCAACGCTTGTCCTACTTCCACATGCAGGTTTTCTTTACCCGCTGGAGCACCAAATGCATTTACAACCACATCAAACGCTTTAAGATCCTCAGCGGTAAGATCGAGTACATCTTTCTCCAGCGTGTTCAGGCTTTTATCTTCCAATTTGGATGCATTACGAACGATCGCCGTCACTTCATGCCCTCTGTCTGCTGCTTCTTTCAAAATTACACTTCCTGCTTTGCCTGTTGCACCAATGATTGCAATGTTCATCATGATCTCTCCTTTGGTTATGTTCTGTTCAAACTTCATAATGTAACTATAATAGTTACAACATATATTGTCAACTAGTACTCTCTCTATTTCATTGTTAAACTGCCTCGCAGATGTATGTGAACTCGAAGAAGTCATATTGAAAATTGGGTTTCTCTATTAATAGAGTTAGAACCTCATTAATTAGAAAAACACGATCTCTCTATTATTATTTGATTCAATATCATTGTTTATTTATTATACCAAAGCAGCTCCGCCGCGATATCAATAATAGAATCTTCTATTCAAAACTATCAATTGATACTAAACTGAGTTTTTGCTACTATAGTATCATGCTTTTGATTCTATCCATATAAGGATGTGAACGCCTTTGTACCAATCCTCTGAAGTAGACATTGATGAAATTTTATTAACTTTTGAGGCCTACTCTAAGAACAAAAACGAAAAAATCGACTTAGTTAAGGGTGCTAAAGAAGTGAGAACCTTTACAAAGTTGGGGATCAGCTTAAAAGATGCAAAAGATTTTGCAATTGAGCAATTCTTGAGGTGTAGCTCGAAGAACTATTATCGTGGTCCAAACTTTGACAGAGATCGGTGCAGTGAAAAGCAAAGAAACATCTGGGAGTTTGGATTTGAAGTCTCAGTTGAGGATGTAACTTACGAAATTTATGTTAAGCTGAAAAAAAGGGATGATAAAGGTGATTTTGTGTTTTTATCCTTCCATATTGCAGAATATGAAATTGTATACCCTTTTAGAAATTAAAACATTGCAGTGCTGCTGAGGAGACCACTCTTTAGCAGCCCTGCCTTATATAAATTCATTTTTTGGTAAAAATAATAATAAATAATAGTTCCATTGGAGGCTATCAATGACTACAAAGTATGATAAATTGTTTTGTCCTTTGTGTGATCATGACACTTCGTACAATTTGATTAGTGGTAAATATGAAATAGAGGTTAAAGATTTAATTATAGTGATAAACGGAACAAAGGCTTTCTGTAAACTTCATTCAAATGAAGAATTGCATCATCCTGAGTATGATCAAGAGAATCAAGATCTTGCATTTAATGAATATAGAAATACCAAAGGTCTTCTTCAACCAATAGAAATAGCAGCAATTAGGAATAGTTACAACTTAACTCAAAAAGATTTTTCAAAATTACTTGGTTTTGGAGAGATTACAATAACCCGATATGAAAATGGATCAATTCAAACCAAAGCACAAAATAATTTAATAGAATCAACTAGAGATCCTAAAATAATGTATAAATATTTCATTCAAAATAAAGAAAAAATATCTCCAGCTGAACAACACAGATTAGAGAATTATTTTAAAGAAATTCAATTTGCAAAGGATCAAGAAAGCATCATTATAAATCAAGTAAGTAATATATTCTCTCATCAGAAAAATTCATTCAATGGGTATGAATCATTCAATTTAGCTAAGTTTGAGCAAATAATCTTATTTTTCACTCTTACTCAAAAATCTTATAAACCGAAACTTAACAAGCTATTATTTTATGTAGACTACTATCATTACAAAGTTTTTAAAAGATCTGTTACTGGGACACGTTATTTAAAGAATCATTATGGACCAGTTCCTGAGAAATATCAGACACTATATGATAATTTGAAATCGATTGTCTGGATAGAAAATGAGACTGGAGAGTATGCTACAAGCGATTCCATTTTTAATAGTAACTTATTTACAATCACTGAAATAGCAACAATTGAATATGTAGATTATAAATTTAGGAAAATGAATGCAAGAGAAATATCTGAGCTCTCCCATAAAGAAAAAGGTTGGAAGAAAACTAATTTATATCAATTTATTGATTATGAATTTGCTAATACATTATCTATTTGACAAACAATATTAGACAAAGTAAAAACAATTTAACCTCACTTCGTCAGAAGTGAGGTTAAATATAAAAAAGTGTTGCATTACATAAGTTAAAATATACAGGAAGCAGAGTTACTCTACTAGAGGAAGGTAAGGAAAGTAAAAAGGGTAACACTCTCAAAACTAAACTCAAAAACAATTGAATTTTTGACTACTTAGATATTAAACGTCTGATAATGCCAGTTAGGCCTTTAATTGATAAGGATTTTAGCGAAAAATAGAAATTTCACAATATTAATATATTCCTCTAGATTTCATGTTCTACAATGTCCAATACTGGAGTAACTGAAAAGTCCTAGTTGACTAATTTGAGTAACTCTACGATCCCTTATGCTGTGTATTTCTTACTCATTAATTTTTACGCGACGAATTTAAAAGAAATAAATGCGACAACCACTGAAAATAGATAAAAGCTCGCGGCCAAATTCATTTAGAATGAAGTCCTCAACAAATCTCTAAAAATTCTAATATAGTCTGAAAAATCTGAGCAACATCAACCCTAGTCCGATACAATCGAACTAAGGTCGTGTCCATATTTCTTTTAAACTTTTTGTAATATCCACCTTTTAGAGAGTATCAGATGACTTCTTAAGTTTAGTATCTTTTATAGCCTGCGAACGTATTCTCGCCCCAACTGTAGATTCAATTATTTTATCTATGATCTTTTCTTTAGCATCACTTTTGTTAACATATATATCTAACATTGAAGAGATTTTAGATAAATCATTCTTTGTTATATTTTTCTGTAGTAAAAATTCTTCAGCTCCATTTCTATCATTAAATTCATTCAATTTATTTACAGCATCAATCAGAAATGGATCAATAGGCTTGTCCAATTGTTTCGTTGAAATATGACTATCCTTTGCTAAATATTCGAATTTACCATTCCCACTAAGTAACTCTTCGTATTCTTTTTCATTCATTTCAGCAACTACATCTGTTATAGCTTTTAAAAAGTTAACTAATTCACTTTTTTTCATATCTTCTCTTATCCTCCTTAAATCCCCACTCGGTTCATAACTTCTTCAGCCAATGCTTCTAATTCTCCTCTTACATTTTCATATGTTTCTGACCGAACCTCTTCAAGCACTACTGGGACTCCAGCTTGCGGTGCATCAGCATATATAGTTTTATTTTCTCTTATAATTGTTTCCAATACAGGGATGTTTAATCGTTTAACTGTTGAGATGAATTGTTGCTGGGCTTGATATGGGACTCCATATCTTATACCAACCATAGTAAATATAACACCTTCAAAAACAGGGTTGACTTCTTCAAACTCATTATTTAATTCATCGTATTTAGTTTTCTCATTATACTCTTGAACAAGTTCTTTTACATTTTTATCAAGTTGTTCAATACCAATTGTTGAAAGGTAATCTGATTTTGCTGGAACTAAAAGTGTATCACTAGCAATAATAGCCGTTTTCGTGACAACATTAAAGTTCGGAGGGCAATCAATTAAAACAACATCATAAATAACACCTTGATCCTCCAGTTGTTGTAACCCTTCTTTGAATCTGGAGTGAACTTTTAGGAAATTACGACGATTAGTTCTATCACTTCCGCCCCATAATTTCGCACTTAATTCCAAATCAACGTTAATTAAACCCAGGTGAGATGAAATCAGGTCAATTTTACCATCAGATTTGGATTGTTTTAATCGAGCATTTACTCTTTCTGGAGTAATAATTATATCACCTAAATTGAAATCCTGATCATTATCAATGTACGCGTCAAACCACTTTTTTATAGTCTTGTTTTGATAGTTTTTCTCCCAATCATCTACTCTTAAAAAGGAAAAAGTTAAATTAGTTTGGGGATCTAAATCTATTATAAGTACTTTAAGACCATTCCATGCCAATTCTGCCGCCAAATTCGATGTCAGGGTCGTTTTACCTACTCCACCTTTATAATTAATGATAGAAATTACTTTCGCCATTTCAAGCACTCCTTTTTACCCATTTTATTTAGATTCAAAGACCTATATAAAGGGTATTCGACAACCTCCAACATTTTCCTTCTATTTAATAATTTTATATTTAGACTATTCAAAAACAAAAATATTCATTAGAAAATCCACCTAATATTAACCTAGATTTTTATTAATTCCTATTCCTTTAACGCCATAACAAAAAGACCTCCATAACGTAATTAGTACGAGACTAATACGCCATAGAGGTCGTGATTCACAACCCTGAAATGCCATTTCAAGGATTGATAACGTTCATCGTCCGGGGTTGTTAACCTACCGAAATACCTGCGCAATTCATAATCTGCATCGTTAAGGCTACCGTTACAGGCTTGCGTCCGTCATCCGTTATCGAATGCGCTCAAACCCGCGCCAGTTTAACAATCCTTATCAGGCACACCCGCATCTTCCTTCGTACGGAAAGAAGATCCACACCCGCAGGTCGCTACTGCGTTTGGATTATGGATGGTGAACCCACCCGACATACCGGACTCTTCAAAATCAATCTCAAGTCCATTCAGATATTTCAGGTTTTCCTTCTCAACTACAACCTTCATGTTCTGAATATCCATATACAGGTCCTCATCGGACTCTTTATCGTCAAAGCCCATGGCGTACGAAAATCCGGTGCAACCGCCCGGTGCTACGCCAAGACGCAGGAACATACCAGGTGTCTCTTGCTGTGCAAGCATCTCTTTCAATCTGTCAGCAGCTGTTTCGCTGATGTTAATCATGCCAGGTCACTCTCCTTTTTCATATAAAATCATGTTCAAAAAGGGCGCTTTTCAGTACCAAGAAGATGGGATGAAGATAGAAATGGAGTAGCGGAGCGTAGGCAAAACTACGTGAGCAACGGACATTTCGGCTGAATCCCATATTCGACGCTGAGATGCCGCTAGGCATCCTTCGTAATCAAAAGCGGACTTTTTGAACTACCTTTCATTAACTCTTCTTTAAATTATACTCCACCCCGTCAAGGGTCTCAAGTCATGTTTGCCTCTTTCCGCGTTCCCCCTGTACTCCTTTTTCTTCCCAGTGTATTGAACCCCCGGGACACGAGGTTTATAATGAATAGGTGGTCGCACTGAAATGTCGGTGTTTTGTCATGACTTATTCAGACGATGGTCATAATTGGAGTTGTAATTTTTTTCACATTTCGAGACTGCAACGCAGTCCCCAATGCATATACGAGTCAACTGACTCCATTTTCAGAAAAAATTTAGCTTTCATTTGCAGCACACGCTGCACCGGGTAAATAAGAGTTAGTCCAACTAAGAAGGCGGCAGTTGACCGCATCTTTGCTATGTAGTTCTGTAAGTCAGGTCCTACACAACTCAATTCCGGTAAAGAACAGGAGGAAACACTATGTCGACATTGGTAACACCGTTCACAGACAAAAGAATGGCTGAAATCGTTGAGAAAGTGCAGAACGGCGTAAGGCTGAGCGTAGAAGACGGCGTATATCTGTATGAAACAGATGATCTGCTGACTTTGGGCCAGCTGGCCAATGAGGCCAACCTGCGGAAAAATGGTAAGAAAGTATATTTCATCGAGAATATGAGTCTTTACTTTACAAACGTATGCGAAGCTCACTGTGCTTTTTGCAATTTCCGCAAAGACCAGGGCGAAGAAGGCTCTTACACGTTATCCGGTCAGGAGATGATCGATTATGTGGAACAGCATATTCATCCAGGTGTACGTGAGTTCCATATCGTAGGCGGACATAACAACCATGTTCCTTTTCAATATTATGTCGACTCCCTGCGTGCTTTAAACGAGAAATATCCGGATGTTACGCTGAAAGCTTATACGGCAGCCGAGATTGATTTCTTCACCCGGATTAGCGGACTCAGTATCAGAGAAGTTCTGCAAGAGCTGCAAAAAGCAGGTCTGAAAACATTGACTGGTGGCGGTGCTGAGATCCTCTCGGATGAATATCGCAAAAAAATGCGTGTAGACAAAGCCAACGTGGACCGTTATCTTGAGGTGCACCGCACAGCTCATAATCTCGGCATGCGTACACATACGACGATGTTGTATGGATCAATCGAATCCTATGAGGACCGCGTCAACCATATGGTGCAGATTCGTGAATTGCAAGACGAGACCAACGGATTCATGGTCTTTATCCCGCTTTCCATGCAGCCAAAAAGTAAAAACGCGAGCATTATGCGTCGTAACTCGGCTTATGAGGATCTCAAAACAATTGCGATCAGCCGTCTGATGCTGGATAACATCGATCATATCAAAGCATACTTCATTAACATCGGTCCACAGCTCGCTCAAGTCGCTCTTGGATTCGGCGCTTCGGATGCACACGGGACGATCGTTCGCGAACGGATTAGTCATGCGGCAGGTGCACTCACACCTGAAGGTCTTACACGAAAAGAGCTCATCTGGCTCATTAAGGGTGCAGGTCGTATTCCGGTAGAACGTGATACGTTCTACAATGAAATTCAAGTGTACGAATAGGATATAAATAGAACACCATCTACAATCAATATTGCAACAGCACCACTTCAGAACGCAGCTTTCATTATAGGGAGACGTTTGAATTCGAGTGGTGCAAACTGCTGAATGATATCTTCAATTTTCAATGTCTACTTTTCATTTATTCAAATCCAAACAAAAGAAGCAGCTATGTCCATACATAGCTGCTTCACAGGTTACAGCCCCATTTCAGTGGGACTGATGCAGAAAGGAAGCCGAGTCATGAAAAATTTCGTCATTCTTGGAGGCGGCTATGGCGGCCTCACCATCATCAAGGAACTTCTGGAAGGTAAAATTCCAGCCGATACCCAAATTATTTTGGTGGACCGCAGCCCCTTTCAGGGATTAAAGACAGAATATTACGCACTCGCAGCAGGAACCGTATCCGATTATGACCTGCGTATTCAATTTCCAGTGAGTGATAAAGTCACTTACCGTTATGGAGAAGTTACTTCGATCGACCTGGAACAGCGTCAGATTGAATTTGAAGGCCAAGACCCGCTCGTGTATGACAAGCTTGTCATTGGACTTGGTTGCACAGACCGTTTCCACAACACGCCAGGCGCCGAAGACTACAGCTGTACCATTCAGAGCTTTAGCAAAACACGCGAGACTTACCTGCGCCTTAATGAAGTCAAAGCCTATGGCAATGTGCATATCGTAGGCGGGGGATTAAGTGGTGTCGAGATGGCAGCCGAACTTCGTGAGAGCAGACCGGATCTGAACATCAGCATTCTGGATCGTGGTGAACGTGTATTATCTGCTTTTCCACAACGCCTGTCCGTGTATGTGCATGAATGGTTCAACGAACATCAGGTAGAGACACGTGGGCATATCGCCATTTCACGCGTGGAACCTAATGCCATCTACAACCGGGATGAACAGATCCTAACGGATGCTGTCGTATGGACTGCAGGTATTCAGCCCGTTAAAGTGGTACAGGATCTGGACGTAACCAAAGACCCGCAAGGTCGTGTCGTCCTGAATGAATACTACCAAATCCCCGAATATACCGATGTTTATGTGGTTGGTGACTGTGCCAGTGTACCTTATGCCCCTAGCGGTCAAGCTGCGGAAGTACAGGGTGAGCAGATCGCCCATATTCAGCATGCCCTCTGGAAAGGCGAAAAGCCCAATCCACATCCACTCAAGCTTCGTGGCACACTGGGTGCACTCGGCAAGAAGTCTGGGTTTGGGCTGATGGGCAAAACGTCCATGATGGGACGTGTACCTCGTATTCTGAAAAGTGGTGTGCTCTGGATGTCCAAGCGCCATCTCGGTTAGTCGAGATCGAGCTCGTCCCAGACATCGGCTTCGGCAATTTTGGCCAGAATGGCGTTATATAGATCTTCCACTTTGTCCGTGATGACAACTTCACCATTCACCAGTGCAAATGGAGTCATAGAACATTGGCCGCAGTTGGTGAGGCAGCCGTATTCAATCACATCATAGTCTGGATTTTCTTCCAGTTGATCCATGACTTCATCTGTGCCAAAATGCATATTATTGGCACAAAATTCAATAATCGGTCTCATTTAAGTTCACCTGCTTTGTTTGACCATTTTAATTTGTGGCCATTTGTAATATAATATAGGAAGGAAAGGAGTTGAACAATATGAGCGAAAACGCACAAGACACCATGTATGATGAGGTATCTGATGTTCTTGACAAACTTCGTCCGTTCCTGCAACGCGATGGCGGTGACGTGGAACTGGTTGACGTGGAAGACGGCATCATTAAGCTGAAACTGGTCGGTGCCTGCGGCAGTTGCCCAAGCTCCACCATTACCTTAAAAGCCGGGATTGAACGCGCCCTTCTTGAAGAAGTTGAGGGTGTACAAGAAGTCGTACAAGTATTCTAATCAATCCTTCACGAAATAAACCTCAAGAGCCTTCGCTTCGCATGAAGCGGAGGGCTCTTTTTTTGTGCACATATTCAGAGTTTCCATTTCATCTGTCCCCTGTTTCAACGGGTTTCAACGTCCAATCCTACAACTCACCTTAAGTATCCTCGCGCTGTATGGTCGGACGAATCGGATCAAGTCCTCCAGATACATCCATAATGTTGCCTGTTATAAAATCGGAATGATCAAGGCACAGGTACGTAATCACTCGTGCGATATCTTCACCGCTGCCAGGACGCCCTCTTGGCGTTTCCTCATCAGTGATGCCTGCCATTTCATCAATCGTTTTCTCTTTGTTGGCACCGCGAATATCTCCCGGGCATACCATGTTAACCGTAATTCCATAAGGAGCTTCCTCAACGGCGAGTGTCTTTGTAAAAGATACCAGGCCTACCTTGGCAGCCGCATATACGGCGCGATGAGGCCAAGATCTCGCTTCTCCAGCATGACTGAAGCCAAAATGGATAATACGTCCCCATTGCTTGCGTCTCATCTCTGGCAATACACGCTGATCCAGCAGCATCGGTCCCAGCAGATTTCCCTGCACAAGCATCTGGACCTCAGCTTCAGAATAATCCGCAAATAATCGTCGTTCACGGACAAATGGGCCCGCATTATTCACCAAAATATCAATGCTGCCCAGGTTATCTTCCACCTGTTCAACCAAATAAGAGATATCTTCCACCTTGGATATATCCGCCTGGATGGCAATACACCGCACACCCTTGGCTGTAATCTGAGCCCTTAAAGCCTCAGCTTCTGCTCTGCTGTGTACATAGTTGAGGGCAATATGACACCCCTGATCTGCCAGACTGAGGGCCGTCATTTTACCAAGACCTTTGGCACTTCCCGTTATGAGGGCAATCTTTCCCTTCACGTTCATCCCCCTCTTCAAAGAGCAGTCACTATCCAGTATAAAAGATTTATCGCCCTCCTACAACTCGCTGATCCAAAAGGGATTATTCACTTTTAATTCCAGATATATCTTAATCAAAATCAAACACCTATCGTACTGTCGAGGATATAACCCGAAAGGACTTCTACATGAATATGAAGAACAAAAGATGGATATCATTTAATGCTTCGACTGACAAAACATCTACCGTGGGGCTGAACAGCCTCCTGCTCGTCTGAATCGGCTTCACACCCTTGGACTTATCGGTTGGATCAGATACAAAATCAAAAGCTCAAATGGAGAAGAAGAAAAATTCTCTCCCTCCGAGAGGACTCACCTGCAGGAAGCAGATGAACAGCAGTATGCTGATCAGGTTCATTAAAACAAAATAACGTAAAAAGAGGATGTCCTTCCGTCATATTCATGACTTATGGGATATCCTCTTCTTACATACTTCACATCATATCATACTTATATATCGTGAATTATTCAGTTGCAGGTTCAACTGCACCTTTATAACGCTCTTTGATGAATGTTTTCACTTCTTCGGAGTGCAAGGCAGCAGCCAGCTTCTTAATTGCATCTGCATCCTTGTTGTCCTCACGGGATACGAGGATGTTTGCGTATGGGTTACCTTGCAGATCTTCGATCAGCAAAGCATCATTCGCGGGATTCAGGTTTGCTTCAAGCGCATAGTTAGCGTTGATGAATACCAGATCCGCTTCATCCAATTGACGAGGCATCATGGCTGCATCCAGCTCGATGATATCCAGGTTCTTCGGATTCGCTGTGATATCCTGAATCGTAGATGTGATATTTGTGTTGTCTTTCAGCGTAATGATGCCTTCTTTCGCGAGCAACAACAGAGCACGTCCACCATTGGATGGGTCATTTGGAATGGCTACTTTTGCGCCGTCAGCCAATTCATCCAAAGACTTAATCTTTTTGGAGTATCCGCCAAAAGGTTCAACATGAACAGGTGTTACAGCAACGAGGTTGAATCCACGTTCTTTATTTTCTGTGTCCAGATAAGGCTGGTGCTGGAAGAAGTTTGCATCCAACTTTTCATCAGCAAGTTGCTGGTTGGGTTGTACATAGTCATTAAACGTAACGACTTGCAAACGAATACCTTGTGCTTCCAGTTCAGGCTTGATGCTTTCCAGAATCTCTGCATGTGGTGTAGGTGAAGCTCCAACTTTCAATTCCACTGTGCGTGGTGCACCTGCTGAATTGTCTGCGCCGCTATCGGCATCCTTGTTGTTTCCGCAAGCTGCGAGAACTGCAATCAGCATAAGGCTAAGTAGAGCGAAAGACCATTTTTTCATGTGTAAAACCCCTTCTCTCATCATTTTTTCATGTGGCGTCCGCATAAATGCATATCCATCATGTTATCTATCTGTTATTTCCTGGTGAAAAATGTGACCAAGCGATCTCCAGCCATCTGGAGAATTTGGACTAGAATAATCATCGACACTACGGATATAATCATGATTTCATTTTGATAACGATAATACCCATAGTTGATTGCCAGCGTCCCTAGTCCTCCACCACCAACCATGCCCGCCATTGCCGTATAAGAGACAAGCGTAACGATGGTAATGGTTATCCCAGCAAGCAAACCAGGTAACGCCTCAGGGAGTAATACCCGTCTTACAATCTGTCCGGTTGATGCACCCATCGACTGCGCCGCTTCAATTACACCCCGGTCAACTTCCCGCAGCGTCGTCTCCACCAATCGAGCAAAGTAAGGAGCTGCTGAAATAACTAAAGGTGGTATAACACCTAACACACCTGTAGCTGTACCGACGAGTGAACGAGTGAATGGAATAAGAGCAACAATCAAAATGATAAATGGAACTGATCGCAAAATATTTACAATCAAGGACAATATAATGTATACCGTCCGTGACTTGATCGAAGCAGATCGGGCTGTCATAAACAGCAGAACTCCGAGTGGTAAACCAAAGATAACGGTGAAAAAGCCTGATACACCCAAAATCTGCAGTGTCTCTATGGAAGCTTTACCAACCTCTTCCCAACGAACTGTTGAAAAATCCATCTAACGTAGCACCTCCACATCAAGTCCCTCAGCGGTCAATTCGGATATCGTCCGATCAATCGCATTGGAATCACCCTCGAACCGAACGGTCAGCTGACCATAAGGAACCTGTTTAATCGTAGAGATCGTTCCTTGCAGGATGGCAAAATCCACACCTGTCTTACGAACCGTTCTGGACAAAATCGCTTCATATGTTTTGTTCCCCAGAAAGGATATCTTCACAAGTTTCGAAGCAACACCTGCCTGCAATTCAATGCCTGCATTCGCCAGAGCGGTCTCTTCCAGAGCCAGTCCAGCTTCATGGTCACGCATCATGAAGTCCCGCGTAATCGCATGCTGCGGCTTCAGGAACACTTCGGTTACAGGTCCCTGTTCCACAATGCCGCCTTGATGAATGACAGCCACCTTGTCACAGATGTTCTGAATGACATGCATCTCATGTGTAATCAGCACAATGGTAAGGTTGTACTTTTCGTTAATGTCGAGCAATAACTTCAGGATTGAATTTGTCGTCTGCGGATCAAGCGCTGAAGTAGCCTCATCACAGAGAAGTACATTCGGATCACTCGCAAGTGCTCTCGCAATCCCTACACGTTGTTTCTGTCCACCCGATAATTGAGCTGGATATTTGTTGCTATGGTGCTCCAGACCAACCAAATTGAGCATTTCCTTCACCTTGCGATCAATGGCATCCTTGGGTGTATTCACAAGCTTTAGTGGAAACGCCACATTGTCATATACCGTTGCCGAGGATAACAGATTAAAGTGTTGAAAAATCATCCCGATCTTGCGTCTCTGTTGCTGCAATTCGGTTTTACTCAGTTCAGTCAGGTTAATCCCATCAACCCATACTTCACCCTCCGTAGGACGTTCCAACAAATTAATACAGCGAATCAATGTACTTTTGCCGGCTCCGGAATGGCCGATCACGCCGTAGATTTCACCCTTTTGGATGTTCAAATTCAAATCGGCTAACGCTGTTGTAGCTTTTTTTCCTTTGCCGTACGTTTTTGTTAAACCTTTTAATTCAATCAATCGCACTTGCCCCTTTCCAACCACCTACATGTATCTTTACCCGATCTAAAGAAAAACTCCCCTTAAAGTACAAAAAAGAGCCCTTTGCAGATACAAAGAGGGCTCTTCACGTGAAAGATTATACCTTCTCATCTGCCAAAATCGTGCCTTGCACCATTTTGTAGGAATTAGCACCTAACATCTATAACGAATGATACATGTATCATGTCGTTACAAATCGGTTGCCGGGCTTCATCGGGCCTGTCCCTCCGCCGCTCTCGATAAGAAATATGTTGTTGTAGGATTTTATAAGTTCATGTAGTTCATGTTTTATAATGTGAACGTAACTTTTGAAATATCAGTTTATTCTTTGTCACAGTAACCTTCTAATTGAAACTCAGTATATTCCAAGTATTCCGATTTGTCAAAGGGAATTATTTCTTTTCCATATATTATTGATATAACGATAAGAAGTTGTTAACGTTTCACAGACCATATCCACGCCCTGACGCATTTCCTGCACATGCTGATTCAGATCCTCCAACTTCACTTTACCTTGCAAGGTCTGGTGTAACTGCCACAGGTCATCGTGCATTTCGGAGTTCATGTAGTGAATTTCCATATTACGACGTTTGCGCAGCTTGCTCATCGGCTCACGATAAGAGTCCTTGATCTGAATCAAGCGCAATGCAAGATCATGATGCTCCCTCGCATAATCGAACTGCCTCAACACCGTAAAATAAGAAAAATGCGCTTTGGTATTTGAAGTATTCAGTTGGAATATTTCATTTAAAACTGTGCCGACTTTATCCAGAATGGCAAAGCAGCGAATGAAGCCATCTTTGTAAAAATACACATACCGGGCATACTCGGCTTTTTCAGCCGGCGTCATATCATCCGTTGAACCTGCAACAACCTTTTGGCGAAAATGAGCAGCAGCGAAACAGCTTTGCTCAAGTTCATCCAGTGAGGAGATGAGTCCCTGGGTCCACACATACAGTTTCCGATAGTCATGCGTGGGATCATGGTCCACATGCATTTGGCGCTGAAATAGCTCAAGCGTATGCGCCATTGCGTCCATCGCTTCCTTCAATTTGCCTTCGTTTATACGCGGTTTTTCCCCCAGCAACGTTCGCAGCATATCTAACCTCCTCTTTTCCAATCAACAAGAATTCACTACTGTAACTTATCATCCAATCCGTGTAATTGCTGCTTGCCATAGGTTGCCCTGATCCTCCTGACATCAAACAAAGTCCACCTGTCCAATGATGTACATCACTGGATGGTGGACTTTCATATTTAGCCCAAATACTTTTGAAAATGGATGAATCTATATCTAGAACCGATTAACCGGGCGATGCAGCTTGTACACCAGGAAACTCATATACGTTAAAACTCCGAACAATATGGCGATATCCAGCATATGAGCGAGCGCTACGAACATGTATACTTCCGGACGGTTCATTGTCACCATCATGAAAATACCAATCACGACTTGCATCAGGATGAGAACAACGGATACCACGCCAAGGGTGCGCATTTCCTTGTTGTCCGGATGATTACGGTAAGCGAAGTGACCCAGAATTGCAATAACAATGACAAGCGACGCAGCTGCTGCACGGTGAGCAAAAGCAACCGCTACTCCACCCGAAAGCTCAGGAATAACCTGCCCGTTACAGAGCGGAAATCCGGAACATCCGCCGGCTGAATCCGTGTGACTCACAAATGCACCCGTGTAGACCACGAGATAAGTGTAAATGGTGGAGAACCAGACCAGATTCCTGAATTTTCTGCTAACCCGAGGGTATTTATTCAGGCGTTCCAATCCGCCATCTTTTGCCTCCTGCCTTATGCCCAGCGCCATCATTAGGGAACTGGCAAAAGCAATCAGTGCAAAACCGAAATGCAGTGCCATGACTGCTGAAGATTGGGAGAAAACGACGGCAAAAGCTCCCATGATTCCCTGGACGATAACAAATACCAGGGTTAAGAAAGAAAACAATTGCAGGTCACGGCGTGACTTGCCGAATTGCAGAAAAGCAACAAACGAGGCAATGGACAACAGTCCAGCCAGTGCGCTTACAGCGCGATGGGAATATTCAATAAGTGAAGCCACAGTATGCGCCGGAACGAGTTTTCCGTTACATAAAGGCCATTCCGTTCCGCAGCCAAGGCCAGATTCCGTTTTGGTTACGATGCCTCCACCAAAAGTGGCCAGAAACATGACAAGACAGGTTAATACGGTTAACCATTTAAACAAAGTTAAGTGTTTCAATTTTTTCTCACCCGCTGTTGGTTTAAGATGGCGAAGAATATTCTCCGCTTGTTTCGGTACTTTGACACTTATTTCACAACTAAATTCATTATACCGGATAAAATGTTCATTGACGTCGCGCTTTGTGACAAAATGTTAACGTCTGCTGAAATAATGACCCACAGGTCATTGAGGTTATGTACAGAAACAGAAACGTTTCTTACCTAGAACGTGTCGAACATACAAACGCCATTTCCCTATTTCAAGAGAAATGGCGTTTCATTTAAGTATACCCTTTTACAACATGAACCTGTCATACTTTTATTATCATTTATGGATCGTGTTGTACACTTCGACTGCGCGATCCAGGAACTGCTCAATCTCTTCTCTCGACTTGCGCAGCTTGTTTACATACCGTACGAGTTCGCGTCCATCTGTATACGCCACAAAGCTCGGAATGCCAAGAATATTCTGCTCTTCACTAACCGTTCCAACCTGATCCACGTCAACCTCAATCAAAGTCAGTTCACGTGCATATTTCTCTTCAACCTCAGGCATAAACGGATCGATGTATTTGCAGTCACCACACCAGTCTGCCTTAAATACGGCAATCGTCAAACGTGGGGATTGGATGGCTACATCAAAAGCCGGTTTGGAAGTAATCTGTTCCATTCGGTTCATCTCCCTTTCTGTACCTTGTCTTACCCTAAGTGAAGCAAATTGGCGAGTGGAAGTCAAATAATCAGTGCATACTTAGAATAAACCACATGCTCTGTGAATTTAAACCCAGAATATCATGAAAGGATGTCACATCATGACTTCCACCAGAACTGATTCGTCCAGCGAACAACATCATGGGTCCCTCCTGCAGATGGTCCGTTCCATTCCGGGTGCTGCCCGTGAAATCTGGCGCGGCAAACAAGCGGCATGGCAAGCTTCAGCACAGCTTCGTCACCCCATGCGTGACATCGAGTGGGATACCGATACGGCAGCTGCCTTACAGTCTGAGGTGGAGCGAATGTTACCTGCCAGCAGCAAGTCTTTTGCACGCTCGGACCAAGTTCAAAGCGCACTTGTCTGCGAAGAAGATTGCATCATTCTGGAAGAGATTAAGACACTGACCCAGGAGCACAATCGAAGTAATATCACTCGCACGGCAGCCTATCTGGAATGTTATGAGCAATGTCCCGAACTGCATTGGGCACTGCTGGCTCATATGGTCTCTCGTAACGGTGGATATCACATGACAGATCTTCAGAGTGACTTGATGCATAATCTGCAGAACCAAAGCGATCGTGAACATATGTATCGGCTGCTGGAGCGATGCAATGCACTCATTTTCCAGGATGCATATCCCCAGCTTCAGCTGTATATGAACAGTCGCCGAATCGGACGAAGCTGTTTCCATCTTTTGTCGCACTTTCACGTATCGGCGTTTATGACGCCGTTTTGGGAACGCTTTTGGCTGGAACGGTGCAGTTCACTGCTTAGTGTGGCATTAATTATTAATGAGCAGAACTATATCGAGAGCCGGGTCGTGCAGCATCCTTATTTTCAAAAGGAAGTACTCTCCAAACCCGCATTCCATCTGCATAATCTGGCAGGTCTAAATCATATCGTCTTTCCTCTTGGACGGGGAGCAGGACTCGCAGGACGCGTCATTGAACATTTTGGCAAGCTGGATGAGCGAATCATGTTTGGCAAAGGCCTATATGCTCTGTTGTTTGGCGTGGAGCAAGTACACACACAAGTGTTGGCGTATGCACGTTCGGTTCCCCATCGTGGCTCGCGTGCCGAATATTGGCCTGGCCTGTTTACCCAGCATGAAGAAGGGGCGGGTGATCATACATTATACGCTCAGGCGCTGCTTGATGAAGAATGGCTTCCAGAAGGGCAACGATTATATAGTCCGGAACTGCTCTCCGTATGGGGGGATACGCCTTATGAACCGATCACCAGACATGACTGGCTTCAGACTCGGGATTGTCTCGGTTATCTGACGGCACCTCGTCGGCCATGGCTGTTTGAGATGAGTCACGAACACCGGTATGGCATGCTGAAAACAGCACTGGCTCATGATGCAAAAGCCATTACACACTAACGCTTAAGATCATATAGAGTACGCAAAGCCGGATGATGTGAATACCCCGATCTAAAGCTAATCCTCCCTTGAAGGGCCAATATAGATCTCAGTCGCTAAGCTCACCTTAACTATACAAAAAGCCCTGTCCGCTTAACAGCAGACAGAGCTTGTACCCTATTCTCACAAAATATTGGAGCTTGAATGATGCTCCTCGCATTCTTAACCTCTTTGCCCAGCTCCACGTTGGAGACGCATCAGTGGACGAAGAATTTTTTGCAGAATACGGGGGTAACTGCCCAGCTCGTCCTTGCGCAGTACACGCAGCACAACCATGAGAACCAGATACACCACTACCACAAGCACACCAACCACAAGGCAGGTAAACAGGAAGGAGACACGCGCCGGCAGGAACAGTCCAAAGATCATATTCCCAATCCAGTTCGTTGCAAACCCTACACCTGCTGCAAGCAAGACCGTAATGATAAACCCTTTCCAACGATCTCCCATGATGGAGAAATCAACGATTTTGCGAAGAACACGCAGATTCAGGTATGTGATCACCAGGAAACACAGTGCCGTTGCAATAATGATGCCATATATGCCAAAAATCGGCGCGAGGATCAGACTTGCAATCAGCTTGACCACAACACCCGCTGCCACACTGACCATCGTAATCCGCGGTTTACCTACCCCGAGCAAAATGGAGTTGGTGGTCATCATCGTAATCTGGAAAATGGTACCGAATGTCAGCAAGGCAATGATCGGCGTTCCATCCAGATTGGTAAACAGCAATCCGTTAACCGAATATGCTGCCGCACAAAGTGCAATGACAATCGGCATACCTGTCAGAATTGAAATGCGCAACGCAAGTGTAACCTGACTCTTCAGATGGGCTTCATCCTTGCGGGCAAATGCTGCCGATATGACAGGCACCAATGATTGACTCAACGCGATAGCCAGAATCGGAGGAATACCCGCAATACTTTGGGCCTTCGCCCCAAGGATCGCAAGTACACCTGTCGCTTCTTCGAGTCCGATCTGACCACTAAGCAGTGGTACCACAAGGGATGAATCGATGAAGTTAATGGCTGGAACCGCAAGTGAGGACAGCACAATTGGGATAGACAGCTTGAAGATATCACTGTAGATACCTCGCATCGGTAACTGTTCTGCACGTTCGTAATTCAATTGGGCCGTACGGTCGCTACGACGCAACTTCAAGGTAAAGTACAGCATGACACCAAAGGCACCCACACTTCCTAATACCCCACCAAATGAAGCACCCGCAGCAATCGTTTGGTCGTCGTAGTTCCATTGCAGCATGACATAAGCCACAATAATGGCTGTACCTACACGGGCGAACTGTTCCACAATCTGTGAAATACCACCTGCTGTCATGTTGCCGCGTCCCTGGAAATATCCACGCATCATCGCAATGGCCGGGAACAGCAACAAGGCTGGAGCCAAGGCGCGAATGGCGCTGACCGATGCCGGAACTTTGGAGATATACGTGGCATAATAAGGTGCAGCGAACCACAATAAAGCAGACATGACTACCCCGGCGACAGCCGCAAAGATCAGGGCTGCACGGTAGATCTGTTGGGCTTCACTCGCGCGTCCGAGCGCATAACGTTCCGATACCATTTTACTAAGTGTGCTCGGTATGCCCGCCGTTGCTACAGTTAACAGCATTAAATATACCGTATTGGAGATCGTGAACGATGCGTTACCAACATCTCCGAGAATATGCTCCAGCGGCACCCGTTGAACCAATCCGAGTACTCTCGCGATCAACGCAGCTGCCGCCAGAATGAGCGTACCCCTAATGAATGTTTCTTTCTTAGACAAACGAATTCCCCTTCTTTCCTCCACACCGGACGTACATCCCGTTGAAGCTAATCCTGAACAATTAGGCGAATCTTACCACCCAGATAATAAAGAGAACAATCATGACGATTTGCAAAATAATTTTCATCACCGTACTCGTAAATAGCCCCACGACGGAACCAAATCCAACTTTCGACGCTTTGGAAGGTGAAGACCCTCCGATCAGTTCCCCGATAAAAGCCCCGATAAATGGTCCCAATACCAGTCCGAATGCCGGAATGACAAATGGGCCAATGATCACACCAATGGTACTCAGCGTGGTTGATAATTTGGAGCCGCCGAACTTCTTCACGCCCCATGCGCTGACAACATAATCAGCCACAAACAACACAACAACAATCAGAATCTGGATGATCCAGAACCACACACCAAACGGATCAAAGCTGAAGAACCAGCCGTATACCAGAAATGCAAAGAAAATGGCTACAGCACCAGGCAGTATGGGATATACCGTTCCAGCCATCCCTACTGCAAACAGCAGCACAATTAAAATCCAGGCAATGGTTGCGAGCAAAGGTTACTCCCCCTTCAAAATATGTTCACGGATCACTTCGACGATGCCGTCTTCATTGTTGCTCGCTACGATCAGATCAGCCGCCTCTTTCACCTGCTCTTGGGCATTACCCATCGCTACACCCAGACCCACAGCCTCAATGACAGCCAGATCATTCAGACTGTCTCCAACAGCAACAACTTCGGACATCTCTATGCCCAGCAGCTTGCAGACTTCCGCTACACCACTTGCTTTGGATACACCAGCAGGGTTTATCTCAATATTAACGGGTGAGGAGTTGGTCATTTGCAGACCACCCATTTGTTGCAGTTCCATCATGATCTGGTGACGAACTTCATCCACTTCGGTATTGAAGCCGAATTTCAACCATTCCAGACCTTCAATATTGTCTGTCCAGCGATCACGGTTGAACAGCTCTTCCACGGAGTATGCCCAGTACCAGCTGTTATATTTCTCACCGATCTCCTGCATCTGGCGAATCAATGCCGGGTCCATCAGATGACGCATATGCAGATCATGCGGGGCTTTCCATACCTCACTACCGTTAACGGTTACCATCGGTGTCTCCAGTCCAAGCTGGACCGCATAAGGCATCGCATGGAATACCGCTCTTCCCGTAGACAGGCACACATGTACACCCCGACGAATGGCAATCTGTATCCACTTGGCGGTCTCCTGCGTAATTTCATGATTATCGTTAAGCAATGTTCCATCCATATCCAATGCAAGCAATTTGTATTTCAGTTCACTCATACAGTAGTTCCTCCTAGGTTGTCTCTCTATTTCTTCCTAATTATAAACATTCTCTCACAACAAGATCGCCCGGCACCCGTAAAAACGGACGCTCCGGACGTCACAGCTAACGACATTTTACCACAGATCCTCTGTATGCAACAAAATAACCCGCTCAGGATTAAACTTCGAAGTTATTACATTTTATGTAATGTATCAATTCCTAAACCAAAAAAAACGACCACCCCTAACAGGATCAACCGCTTTAGCTTAACCTTTGTCACTCTGGAAGTTTCCTGACTAGCCCACAGCCAAGATGAATGCAATCATTTTTTGCCTTCTTCTCTATCTGCCTTGGAAGCTGCAAACAAGGCATGGGACATCAGATCCATTGTTTGTTTGTATACGGTATGAGCAGACGTAACATCACCTAGGAACCCACCCATATACAAGTGGATTACACCATGCAGCGATGCCCATATGGTGCTGACAAGAGTTCTCGTCTCTTCCTGGTCCGAAATCTGCCCTTGCTGCTGGGCGGTGTTAATTAGAATCAGCAAACGGTGTATGGCTGTCATCGTTCCCTGCATACTCTCTGCATCCGGCTTGAACTCAGCAAAAGCTCCTCCGAACATCAGCTTGTAGTAGCTGCTATAATCCTGCGCGAACTGCCAGAAGGCTTCACCCAAATCCAACAATTGCTGCAAGAGGTCAGAGGAGGGCGGCACTTCTTCAAAACTTCGAGCCAGCAATTTGCAGCCCTCCAGATACAGCTGCTGGGCCAAACCTTCTTTATTGATAAACAAACTATAAATGATCTTGGTGGAACAGCCCATCCTTTGCGATACTCTACGCACAGTGACGGCCTCTGGTCCTTCTTCCTGTAAAATGGTTGCAGCCGCTTCAACCACAAGCTTACGGAGATTTTCTGTATTTTGCAGACGTGCTTCCTGATATGTTTTTAATGCCCGCTCCGTGGATGGTGAGGGCTTGCCTTCGTTACTAATAAGGATCACCTTCATTCGGTTATCATGTTACTCACCAGCAACAGTGTTACCTACTTGTAACAGGCATTCTAACCATTTACAGAAAAGTTGTCAACAAATCAAGCACGCTGAAAAAAAGTTTGACACGTATGTATCCATTTGGTTACTATGATTCTAACAGGAAACAGTGTTACCAAAAATCATTCCCATATGTGAAGTATTTATTTTTTTGATAAATCAGTAACGCTGTTTCCGTTAGAAAACTTCGTTTTTAGAGTAGAGATCCGCGCCATGCAGACAAAGTCTGCGGCTGATTGGGGGCATGTTCCGCCCCCGCAAACAATATTAGGAGGATAAATAATGTTAACAGAACAAAAACAACGCAACCGATCCACGGGTCAACAATTTCGTAGGTGGAGCCTGACTCTGCTCGGGGTAATTGTGCTGGGCATCGTTGTATTTCTACTGATGCCCGCCACGGTGGAACCTGCTGCTTGGTCTGCACCTACCGCTCCTTCTTTTGAGAAGGATAGTCCCTGGAAAGAGAACAACAAACTTAGCTCCGCAGAACTGGTGACAGACAGCGCGAAGTTCCCGGAATTTATCACTTTTGATAAAGAAGGGCGACTGTATACGGGTGACTCCGACGGAAAAATTTACAGAGTGACCTTTGACGCGGAGGGCAAAGCGCAGCCAGCCGAGGTGTTCGCAGATACCCATGGTACACCTAACGGATTGAAATTTGATGCTACAGGGAATTTGATTGTGGCAGATATTCAGAAAGGACTGCTGTCCATTGACCCGAACGGAGATGTCGAAGTACTAACCACTGAAGTAGATGGAGGACCGATCTACCTGGCAAATGAGCTGGACATCGCCCAAGACGGATCGATTTATTTCTCCGATACCTCTAACTATGGTAAGGTCATGTTCAAAGAAATTGCCGAGAATAAACCGCATGGACGATTATTGAAATATGATCCGGTGACCAAGCAGACGACCGTTCTGCTTGAGGATTTATATTTTGCCAATGGGGTCGTATTGTCTGCCGAAGAAGATTTCGTGCTTGTAGCCGAATCATATCATTATCAGTTGACCCGGTACTGGCTGAAGGGGCCCAAACAAGGTACCTCTGATATTTTTGCAGAGAATCTGGCTGGGTTTCCGGACAATATCACACGTGACGCTCAGGGACACTTCTGGGTAGGGATATTCACAACCCGTCTGCCTTTTGCCGATTACATGCATAGTCATCCTTGGTTAGCGGCAACGATGTCCAAAGTTCCACAGGCCTTGTTAAATGGAGCCAGCGCGCCGGTTAAACATGGACTTGTCGCAGAATATGGACCAGAAGGAGAACTTGTGAATAGCTGGCATGATCCTGAGGGAACATTGTATGGCATTACCACGGCCGTAAGCCAAGGAAAATATTTATATCTCGGAACCGCACCGGGAGGAAGCCAAGGGGTTCATCGGGTGCTTTTGAAACCGTAAGGATTGTTATATTCATCTACCGCATAGCCACTCTTTAGGCATCCCAATAGCAGCTCACTCCAGCAGGAGGGGCTGCTATTGAATTTTTCTTCGTTTACAGTCCATTAAAAAAGCCGCCTGTAAGGCAGGCGGCTGACAATCTCTATGAATTAACGTGCCGCGAATTTGCGCCGAGCGTAACGGAATACGATGCCATGTTTCGGTGAGAGCAGAAGTGCAAGAACAAACAGAATCCCAGCAACGGCCACCATACAGCCCGCGATGGAAGCATCCAGGGCGTATGCCATGATGTACCCTCCAACTGAGGAAGCTGCACCGATCAGGACGGCATACAGAATCATTTTGCCCAATCGATCGGTGAGCAGGTAAGCTGTCGCCGCAGGAACAATCAGCATGCCCACCACGAGAATCGAACCAACACTTTCAAATGAAGCTACGGAAGTCATGGAAACGAGTCCCATGAGCAGATAGTGGAACAATACCACTGGAATGCCGCAGGCCGCAGCCAGCGCCGGATCAAAGGCACATAGCTTGAACTGTTTGTAGAACAGCCCAATGACAACGAGGATGACCAGCAAAGTGATACCCAGCATCCAGACCGCCCTCGGTCCGACATCTGTACCTCCAAGGGTTAGTGTATCCCACTGTACATAAGCGATCTCACCAAACAAGACACAGTCCAGATCCAGATCAATATGCTGGGCGTTCAGACTAATCAGAATGACCCCTACTGCGAAGAGTGCTGTGAACACAATTCCGATCGAGGCATCAGACGAGAGTCCACCCGCCTGTAAACTCTGTATGAAGAACACCGTAAGTAATCCAAACACCGTTGCGCCGAGCAGCATCCACAATGAATCTCTGGAACCGCTCCACAGGAAGGCAATTGCAATACCGGGGAGAACCGCATGGCTGATCGCATCACCAACCAGAGCCATTCGTCGCAGAATCAGAAAACAACCGAGGATAGCGCAGGCAGAAGATACCAATACGGCCGTCAAAATAATCCAAAACGTTGCCATTACATCTCCCCCCGTTCCTGCTGATTTCGCTGTGTGGCAAGCGTCTGAAGTGTAGCCCGCTCTTCACGCATATACGCGGACTTGGCCTGAATACTGCGCAACCGCCTTGCTAATAATCCACGACGCGGAGCCAGCAAAGCAGATCCGGCAAAGAGCACCGTAGCCGCAAGAACGGTTACAGGTCCCGTCGGCAGATTAGGGATAAGTGTGCTAAAGATGGTCCCTGTTGCACCGCTCAATGCACCAAATATGCCTGCCAACACCACCATCAGTGCGAGTGAGTCGGTCCAGCAACGTGCCGCTGCTGCCGGAGTTACTAGCAAAGCTGCAACAAGCACCACACCAACGGCCTGAATTCCGGCCACCACCGCGATCACCGTCAAGAGCAGGATGAGCTGCTCCAACATGGCCACTGGTAGTCCCATACCACGCGCAAATCCGGGGTCAAAGCTCACCAGTTTGAATTCCTTGAACCAAGCCAGACAGGCAATCAGTAATACGAGACATACACCACCCATGACATACACATCTGTCATGACCATGGATGCCGCCTGACCAAACAAATATTTATCAAGTCCGCTTTGGCTTCCGCTCGCCCCATGTTGGATGCGCGTAAGCATCACTACGCCAACCCCAAAAAATACGGTCAGCACAATGCCCATCGCCGCATCCTGCTTGATCCGGGAGTAGCGGGTAATCCACGAAATTCCGAAGGTAGCGACGATGCCGGCCACCAGAGCACCGAACAGGAATAAGCCTACGGACTTCGTCTCCGTCAACATAAATGCAATACAGATCCCAGGCAGAGCAGCATGAGCAAGAGTGTCCCCCATCAGACTCTGCTTACGAAGGAAGGTGAAGGAGCCAATAATCCCGCTACTGAATCCAAGCAAAAGACAGCCAAGCAATATCCAACGTGTATTGGGGTCAGACAAGATGGCAACGATCCAGTTCCACATACACTACACCTTGCCTTTCTCCGTCCGGCTTCCGATCATCGCAATCCGGCCTCCGTACGTCTCTTGCAGTGTATCTGGTACAAATACTTCACTTGTCGGCCCACCTGCCACCAGACGTCCATTGAGCAATAGCACATGGTCGAAGTATTCCTCAACTGTCGCCAGATCATGGTGAACAACCAGTACCGTCTTGCCTTGTTTCTTCAGCTGTTCCAACAGGGAAATGATCGCTTTCTCCGTGGTAGCATCCACACCTGCAAACGGCTCATCCATGAAATACAGATCTGCATCTTGCACGAGTGCCCGCGCCAGAAAGACACGCTGCTGTTGTCCACCGGACAGCTGACTGATCTGGCGGTACATGTAATCGCCCATGCCGACTTGTTCCAGGCAGTGTGCTGCCAGATCCCGCTCCTTTTTCCCCGGACGACGGAACCAGCCCAGATGACCATACCGTCCCATCATAACCACATCGAGTGCATGCGTTGGAAAATCCCAGTCGACTGATTCTCGTTGTGGTACATAGCCGATGCGGCGACGTTGTTCCCGGTACGATTGTCCGAAGATCCGTACCTCGCCATGCATCTTCGGTATCAATCCCAGAACAGCTTTGATCAGGGTCGATTTCCCTGCACCATTCGGTCCGAGGATTCCGATGAGCTGGCCTTCCGGGATATCAAAGGATACGCTGCTAAGCACCGGCTTTTTATGATACGCAACAGCCAGATCCCTAACACTAAGAGGAGCCGATGTGGGCTGCGTTCCCTGCAAGTGGCTGTTGTTCAGATGCGTAGGAGTTTGTTCCGATAAAATAGTATCATTCATAATCCTGTAACTCCTCTCTTGATCTAATTCATTATTTCAGGGCTTCTACAATCGTCTCAACATTGTGACGAATCATACCGATGTATGTGCCTTCTTCCGTTCCTTCAGCACCCATGGCATCCGAGAACAGTTCTCCACCAATGCTGACTGTATGTCCTTTTTGAGCTGCTCCGGCGATGATGGCTTCCATTGCTTTGGCAGGCACACTCGATTCAACAAATACTGCTTTGATATGGTTGTCTACGAGGTAATCTCTCAGTTCGCTAACATCTTTTGCACCATATTCGGCTGCTGTACTGATGCCCTGAAGCCCCATCACTTTCATGCCATAAGCCTGACCGAAATATCCAAATGCATCATGTGCGGTAACCAATACTCGGCTTGCTTCCGGAATCTCCAGAATCTTCTCACGTACCTCGGCATCCAGTGCCTCGAGCTTCGCCAGATACGCCTCTGCCTGAGCCTTGTATTCTTCCGCATGGTCCGGGTCCGCCTCCACGAGCGTATCGCGTACGGCTTCTGCCGCATGCATCCAATGGCTGACGTTAAACCAGACGTGTGGGTCATATTCCGTGCCGCCTGTATCTTTGCCTGAGTGTAACTCCTCAACTGGAATGGTCTCTGTAACGGCTGTAACCAGCTTGCTTGAGGACATTTTCTCCAAAATGTCTGTCATTTTACCTTCGAGATGCAGTCCATTATAGAAAATGACTTTGGCTTGTTCCAGCTTGCGAATATCACCTTGGGATGCCTTGTACAAGTGAGGGTCAACGCCCGGGCCCATGAGCCCGGTAACATCAACATATGCCCCGCCTACCTCACGTGCTACGTCCGCAATCATTCCCGTTGTAGCTGTTACTTGTAGCTTGCCACCGCTGCCAGTCTCTGCATCACTGGAACATGCCGTAAGCACAACAACCAGTACCAGAGTCGCTAGCGTAATGAACCCCCTCTGGATACTCCTCATCTTCACCATTAACAATTCAATCGTCCCCTTTCCCTCTTCTAAAATACTTGTCTACATCTAATTTTGTTGTACAAGGTATTAAGTTTTAATCAAGGCTAATAATGTTTCCCTTGTGCAAATTTTATCCGATGCCAAAAAAAAAGGCAAGGGATTATTTCCCCTGCCTGTCCAAATGTATTTAATTCACTTCATTAACTTTCTGGTCACGATGTTGAAAGAGCTAAATTCCCGCGATGTTTTTTGCGTTACTCCTGGTCTTTTGCTTCGTCTTTTTTCCCTTTTGGCGTCCCATCGAGACCATACACTTCATCATATGCATCGAAAATTTTTCGTGCTATTGGTGAAGCACTGACTGACCCGAATCCACCTTCTGGTACAACAACAGCTACAGCGAGCTTCGGATTATCCCGTGGGGCAAAGGCGATAAATACACCATTCTCTTTTTTGTTCGGTCCAGTCCCCTGCTCTGACGTTCCTGTTTTCCGAGCATAATCGTAAGGGAAACCGTCAAATGAACTTACTTTGGTGACCATTCCTTTATGAACTTCATTCCAGTGCGCATCGGAAAAATCAACTTCATTTAGAACCTTAGGCTTGATCTCCTTCACCACATTGCCATCCGCATCACGGATTTCCTTCACCAAGTGAGGCTCCATCCGTTTGCCTTTATTGGCAAGCATCGTCGTGTATTGGGCGAGTTGCATGGTGGTGTACTTGGCTTGCTGTCCAAATGAAGCAAATGCCAAACGTGTTAGAGCTGATTCGTCATCATTATTATATTCTAGCCTACCCAGAAATTCATTAGGCAGATCAACACCAGTCGACACACCCAATCCGAATTCTTTCATGTGTTCGTCCCACACTTTAACCCCCTCAATCGAGCCATATTTGCTCAACAAACGTTTACCCACCATATCAATCATGAACGCATTGGACGATTTCTCGATTGCTCTTCTCGCCGTAATAGAACCATTATAAGCAGAATGTGAGTTCCTCACTTGTCGTCCGTCTTTCCCCAGAATGGCATATCCCGGATCATGATAGGTCTGTCCGGCTGTAAATAGTCCCTCTTTTAATCCAATCAGTACGCTTAGCGGCTTGATTACTGATCCAAGGAGTACAACGGATTCCGCACGACTAGGTTTGGCATCATTCGGTGGGAACGACTCGGTGGTTCCGTTTCGGAACACATATTTGATTTTGTCATAATCCCAATCGTTCGGATCATAATCCGGCATACTCGCCATAGCTACCACATTTCCCGTATCCACTTCCATGGCTACTGCGTATCCGGTAATTGCTTTAGGCAGTCTTCGCAATTCGTCCGTTATCGCCTCTTGTGCAGCCATCTGAATTTCCTTGTTAATGGTGGAAACCAGACTGTAGCCTTTCTCCGGTGGTGTTTGTAACATCGTCCCATCTGGCAGATTACGTGCGTCAATATCAATGGACTGATATCCGCTTCGTCCACGGAGTTCTTCCTGGTATTGAAGCTCCAACCCATCGAAGCCAACCTTCTCTTCTTCATGGTACACAAGACCAGGATCACGCTGGGTACTTGCCCCCTCGCGGATGGCCTTATATTTGGCAATGGAATCTGGTGCTCGCTTGAACTCTCTTGTGTAACCCACAACCTGAACCGCTACACCATCCGGGTCATATTTTCTGATGTTCTCTTCCAGCACCATAACGCCTGGATATTCTGCTTTTTTCTCCATGAAAAAGGCTATTTCTTTGGTCGATAGATCCGACTTCACCAGCCTCGGTACATATCCAAACGTTTTCTGGTAATCCAGATCCAGTCGTTTAATGATCTCTTCCGCATCCGGCTGCTCTTTGTCCCCTGGATTAAACTGCTTAAACACAGCGGCCAGATCATGAGCCAGTTCCTCTGCTTCCTGTCTCCGTTCATCATTCCGATAATCCTCATATAACAGCACATACAGGGACTGTACAGGTTCGGAATAAGCGAGCGCGACTTCCCCTGTCGCATCATAGATGGGACCACGGACAGGTGCGAGTGGAATATCTTTGGTATTACGACTCGTTTCCATATACGTCAGTTCAGGACCTTCTACAAACTGCACAAAGGCCAACCTGAAAATAAGGATACTGAATATGACAAATGCCGCGAAAAAAAACAGATTCAGCCTTGCGGTAGAAGGCTTGTTGACGGGTGTATCTTCCTCGGTTATGGGTTTCTTTTTCAATCGGTTAAACATCGTTTTAAGCCTCTCCCGTTCCTCTATAAAAATAATATAATTCATCCCTATTGCGTACGTATTCAATCCAGTATTTAATCCTTACTCATCCAAGTCTACCAAAGGTTAGCTGTCAAGTCTTTCAATATTTGGTTACATTTTCGTAAACAACATCTTTACTCTAACCAATTACCGATTTCAATGTAAACACTGACATATCAACGTTATCCCGTTCGCTGGATCGCTTTTACCCTTCCCTTATATAAACGTGGCACAGCTCATATGGTTACATATTAATGCAATTAATTAACTCACTCACTCTTACGAGCCATTCTCCGCGTAAAACAAAAAAGAGAACCCGCCAAGGGTCCTCTCTCTAAACGAAACCTTTACATCACTGTGTGCCTGATTCCGAATTTGAATCTTTATTTTTGTCCTTTTTCGGTACACCGTCGAGACCAAATTCCTCGTCATAAGCATCGAAGATCGCACGTGCAACCGGAGCCGCACTACTCGAACCAAAGCCCCCTTCGGGGATAACCACAGCAACAGCAAGCTTTGGATTATTACGTGGTGCATAGGCGATAAACACCCCGTTATCCACCAGTTTACCACCTACTACCTGTGTCGATGTTCCTGTTTTTCTGGCAAAGTCATAAGGGAATCCGCTAAATGCCGAAACTTCGGTGGCCATGCCTCGTTGCACTTCATTCCAGTAGGCGTCGTTAAACTCTACTTTGCTGAGTACCTTCGGTTTTACTTTCTCGACCACGTTGCCTTCCGAATCCCGGAACTCTCTAACCAGTTGTGGCTCCATACGTTTACCTTTGTTCGCCAGCATCGTTGTATACTGGGCAAGCTGCATCGTTGTATATTTCCCTTGCTGTCCAAAGGAACCATACACGAGACGAGTCAGCGAGCTTTCCGTTTCGTTCATGTAATCCCGTATGCCCAAGAACTCATTCGGTAGATCAACCCCTGTAGATATCCCAAGGCCGAACTGCTTCATGTATTCATCCCATTTGTCAATTCCGGTCGCACCGTATTTCGAGTACATCTTCTTCCCAATCTCATCAATCATGAATACGTTCGAGGAATGACGAATCGCATCACGAGGATACATGGCACCATACACATGCCCTGATGAGTTCTGCACTCTGCGGTTGTCCCCACCAAAGGTCGTTGAACCTCTATCCGAATAAACTGTATTGGTCGTGAAGAAACCTTCTTTCAAACCGATCAAGACACTAAGCGGTTTGATGGTGGAGCCGAGTAGCACGATCGATTCAGCTCGCTTTTTAGAGTCATCCGGAGGGAATGAACGAATCGTACCATTTTGATACACATATTTGATATCATCATACTGATCATTGGTGATACTGCCTGTTCTCCAGATGTTGGTATCATAATCTGGCATACTGGCAGCAGATATGATTTTCCCTGTATCCACTTCCATCGCAACTGCAAATCCGGTCTTGGCATTTGGATGCAATCGACCGGAAACCGGATTCCGATGAAGCCAACTCAACTGATCCAGAATGGCCTGTTCTGTTTTCACCTGAACGTTCTTGTTAATGCTGGAAATCAGGTCATACCCTTTCTCCGGCGGAGTTGTACCTGCTACACCTTCAGGCAAATTACGCAAATCAACATCAACGGATGTATATCCGCTTTTGCCGCGGAGAGCATCCTGATATTGCAGTTCCAGTCCATCAAAGCCTACAAATTCATTTTCCGTATACACCAGGCCCGGGTCCGTTTGCGTTTTATTGGCCTCGTCCACCTCTTTGTATTTGTCCAAGGACTTCGAACTTCTAAACTTCTTCAGATAACCGATGGTCTGAACCGCCACTGTATCTGGATCATAGAATCGCACACTCTCCTCAACAATCTGAATGCCCTTGAACTCATCCTTATGTTGCAGGAAATAAGCGACTTCTTCTTCGGACAGATCGCTCTTAATCAGACGCGGCATGAAGCCGTTCGCCTTACGTGAATTCAAGTCCATCTCTTCAAGGATCTGCTCCACCGTAAGTGACTCTGAATCCTTCAACTTGTACTGTTCAAATACATCATGCAATCGGGTGGCAATATCCTGCACTTCCCCTATGTTGGGACTCGGTTTCCCATCAACATCCCCATAGTTTTTATACAGCGTCAGATATAGCGACTGAATGGGCTTGGAGTAAGCCAGCTTCACTTCACCTGTAGAATCATAGATCGTACCTCTCACAGGAGGGAGCGGTACATCCTTGGTAATGTTACTTGCTTCTTCCTGACTGAGTTCAGGCCCTTCCACAAATTGCAAAAAGGCCAAACGTACAATAATAACACTAAAAATAACAAAGGAAGCGAAGAAAAATACGTTCATTCGGTAACTGAAGCGCCGTTTGTCGGTAAGTTCATCCTTCTCATTGGAATGCTTTTTCATCCATCCTACCTCTTTCATGACTTGATGCATACCGCTACAACTGATTCTTCCCGGCATGATAACCTGGCAACGTCGTCATATTACGGACCCATGTCCGTTGTAATGTTAAGCTGATTGATCCTTTAGATGGGTATCGGCAAAATTCGGTGGATTAAACCAGTCCCCACTGATCGCCCATGTCGGGTCAAGCGGAACCCAGCTCTCGGAATCACTCAAATACACTTCATTCCACGCATGCGGACCGTACCCTCCCTGGCCGTTATACCCAAGTCCTGTAACAACTTTGACTTCAAGTCCTTGTGAACGGGCCATCACAGCATAGAGACGGGCATAATCAATACATACGCCTTTGCGTGTATCAAATGTATTCTGCGGATTCTGTTCATGCCATATGCCCTTTTGTTCATAGTCATCCACTTTACCATAGTCATACTGAATACGTGAACCTACCCAGTCATATAGCGCTCTTGCTTTTGCCTCATCTGTCGATTGGCCTTTGACAACCTCTCTCGCAGCAGATTCAATATCCGTCGGAATGTTATGGTCAATGACTTCATATTTGCGTTGCAGGATGCCGCCCAGTTCCTTCTGCACAGCCTGTGTAAATACGGGAAGCTTGTCCTTGATAAACGTGCCTGACAACGGTTCAATAACCGATTTGGCCCCTTGCATATAGATCGGAGATGCCTCCACATATCGGCTGAACATACTCCCGGGATAAAGACTGACAATCATGAACAAAACCGCAATGACAATCATTCCGCGGACGGAGCCTATGATCGTGCCAATGAATGCACCCGTCAACCGACTAAACATACCTTTAGGCGCACTTTCCTCGGCTGACCCCTGCCTGCTGCTAAAAATAAATGAAGAGAGAAACCCGAGAATCAATCGGATGAGTCCATAGCTTAATACAAATAATACAGCGAACCGCATCAGCGGAAAATCTGCAATCGCCGTAACCAACGTATAATACATCTGTTCCCACCGGTTCAGCTCGCGATTAGGCATGGCTGAAGCATACTCAGACAGCCACTGCTGTACATATGGCGCAAGCCACAACGTTAAACCGATGGACAACAGAATACCAATGACCGCCATAATGCCATCCATCAGGAACCCAAAGAGTCTGCCTGCTGAACGCGAAGCCCCTCTGGACCAACCTTGCAATAATGAAGCAGCCACAATCAGCAGCAGCATAATCGTGATGCCATTCAATTCCTTTAGGCTGTCCAGCCAATTCTGCAGCACGTACCGATTCCCCCTTTACTACGATGCTGGTGCTGTTTGGTTCTCCTGTGCCTGTTCGACAAACGTACGTATCGTTTCATTGTCGAGTTTCCATTCGCCGAGTGAAATTCCGCGGAAGGTCACATCCACTTTATCGGATTGAGTTCTTCCCTTAATCTCCACATTGGGACTTGTGATGGTGAACGCTCCATCCTGTCCTTTGACGTATTTCGCTTTGGAAGCTTCCTTCAGCATCATGCTGGTTGCTTCCTTCTTCAAGGTGTCCATTGTACTGGATTGTACATCTGTCACTGTTTGTTTGATCTGATCAATGGAGATGCCGCTGTATATCAGTAGAGCCGCAATAATGATGATGGCAATCAACCATTTCAACACGGTTTTGACCACATTCAAAACAAAGAACAATATGATCAATGCAACCACGATCACCAGCCAGTTCTGCATCAGAAACTCTTTGATTACTTCTATGTTCATGACTACACCTTCCGTATTTGAATTCATTTGTAACACTCCCGAATATTATACATGATTTCCGAAGCTGCTGTCAGCTAAGCCCTCTCCCTTAAAAATAAACGGTCTAAGTTCGTCCCGCCAGGCGTACAAGTAGTACCATGAGGTTCTGCTGGCGAACGGGAACACGTTCAAGACCTGTAGTTTGAACATGCATCGCTTAACAAGGAGGGGCTTATGTGAAAACGGCCATCTGGTTATACCTGTTTTTGTTCCTTGCTGTATTTGATCTGCATGCCCAGTATCCCATTCTGACCCCTTTTGCCATCTCGCTGGGAGCCGCCCCTACCTTCATTGGCTGGATGATGGGCATCTATTCCTTAACGCATCTTCCCGGCAATCTGATTGCCGGGACACAAATCGATAAACATGGCAGTCGCCGCTACATTGTATTCAGTCTGCTCGGGGCAGGATTGATCCTGCTCCTGCAAGCCTATGTCCAGACACCATGGCAACTGCTCGCGCTGCGTTCCATCAGCGGTTTTGTGCTGGCCTTCCTATCTCCGGCATGTCTCGCCCTGCTTGCACAGTTATCCACCGATCCGGTGAAACAGGGGAAGTTCATGTCAGGACATGGGGTAGTACATACCCTCGCGTCTGTGGTGTCTCCCGCAGCCGGTGCGATCATTGTGGGTTCCGTGGGATTCTCTGCTACATTCTCAGGTTTGGGCTATCTGCTAATTCTCACAGGTGTCATTGCGTTCATGACGATGCCCCGTGGCATCATCAAGCAGCATGAGAGAGTGACTGAACCAGCCAAACCTGATGTATCACCAGCAGGTGCCACAAGTGCATTCCTGCCCGTGTCCTGGCGGTACTTTGCCCTGCCTCTGGTTATTGCGTGTGCTCAAGGGATTCTCTTCTTCGAGTTACCCCTTCGAGGAGGAGGGCATTCGTCCATCATGTCTACCGGCCTGTTATTTTCCGTAATCAGTATCGGAGCTCTCTTCACACTGAGCATGTTATTTCTCAACCGGTATTCCCCCAAACTGCGTCTGGTTGCGGGTGTGCTGTTGATGTCCTTGTGTTTTTTTGTAATGGCAGCCATTCCGCAAATCCCGTTGTCTACAGTATTATTTGTACTCGGGATTTCCAAAGGCATTATCTTTCCAGCGATGGCTACCCTGTTTATCCGTCTGAGTGGAGGAAGCAGGTTAGGCCGCATTTTCTCATTGCAATCCATTGCCACATCCATCGGTTCTTTTATCGGCCCCATCACAGCCGGGCAACTTCGTGTCGGGTTATCGCCCTATTTCATTGCGTTTCTTTTATTAATGATTGGTATGCTGCTGCTTCCATACTATACATCCAGAAGCGAGTCTTCCCTGTCCGATCCCAAAAGTATACTCAATTAAATTCCGATCTGCCTTTGTCTCCTTGCCTTTATATACAGCAATTAGGCCAGTATTTTCATTAGCTTTGCATCATTCCCCCATTTACAGCTAAACTATATAAAATGGATTAACGTTTTACACGTTAATAAAAGCTAACTGGGAAATCTATCTTTTACAATCACCGAAGGTTTTATTTTATTGAAGATCATTAAGGTTGAACAATTAGCCAAAAGTAGTGAAGGGGACGGAATCGATTTTGAAGAAGCGGTAGCGTTCGCCTTTGTCTCCATATTTCAACCTATAAAAATTCAAACAGAAATTTGGAGACAACAGCGATCGAAGGAACGATCCGTAACCGTAACGGCCACTGCTAGCTATTACTGACCTAATGATGCACATGAGATAAGATTTCAGAGATCTGTCTTGATGATTTATTCTATCCAGTTAGCAAACGTGTAAAGAAAGGAGTCCATTTTATATAATCAGTCGATTTTCGCTGCAACATTTCCCGGGGAATGTCGACATAAGCTCTCGAACAAGAGGTGAATATCATGCCTATTCATGTCATTGTGGAAGGTAAGAATGACCGAAGCAAACTGAAACGTTTGGTTGGACCCGAAATCAACATTCTATGTACGTTTGGAACACTTAATTCACTCAAACTGGAAACCCTGCGCAAGCAAGTCGGTTATGATGAAGTCTTTTTATTTATGGATAATGACAGTTCCGGCAAAAAAATTAGAGGTGTGCTTCGGGATGCTTTCCCGGATGCAGTACAGATGTATACACGACGAGGATACGCGGGGGTAGAAGGAACACCGGATGAGTATATCATTGCCCAGCTGGAGAAAGCCGGGTTAGAGACATACATCCAATACCCTGAACATCCTTCCTTTTAAAAAGAAATGCCAAAAGGCTGCCTTTCGGTTGATATCCAACCTGAAGGCAGCCTCTACAATAGGAGTATCCGATGATTATTCCTTGATCAGATTGCGAATATCCTCTGCAATTACAGCAGGCACAACATCCTCTGTATTAAACGCATTATATACTTTGCGCAGCTGATTATTCTGATCCACCAAGCCAATCATATTCATATGGGCAAAATCATCCTTATTCTCCCCTTCAATCAGGATCTGGAATGAATCCTTGGCGAACTGTTTGGTTTTGTCCATATCCCCTCGCAAGAAGTACCATCCGGAATAATCCGCATGGAATCGATCCGCAAACGTCTTAATCTTCTCTCTCGTATCGACTTTGGGGTCGAATGAAATGGATACAAACGAGACATCTTTACCAAAGGTGTCGTCCTCTTTCAACAGATCCTGCACCTGGGATAACGTAAACGTCGTAATAGGGCAGACATCTGGACAACTGGTGAAATAAAAGTAGAACAAACGGACTTTCCCTTGCGTATCCTCCAGTGATACCGTACTGCCATCTACATTTTCCATGGAAAAGGATTGGATCTCGCGAATCTCGGGTAATTTCTCCTTACTGGCAAATACAGTGCCCCACATCAGATACACAGCCATAATGAGTGCGAGCCCCAGCAGCATCCATGTCCATTTGTACTTTTTCAGCATCTTCCTCGTCCCTTCTGTATCTCCTCTTATGAATACGCATACATATGTGAACCCAAAATAACGTTTGTTTCGCTTCATCCATCTACTGTGACATATGTACTCCAAGAAACCTACTTTTTATGAGATTCTATATTATTGTAACGGTTTGGTGTAACAATGCCCATACATATTTATAGAACACAACTGGCCACTTAGGCTCTGACCAAATTTCTTTCTGTATCCGATATAAAGTTTATCATAGGAAATGCCGAAATAGTTTGACAAACTCCGTACATTTATTGGGTATGGACCAGTTTATTGTCATAACTTTGAAATTAGGGATGTTTTGCATCCTGACAGACGGATATTATACACTATATATGGGTATCACCTAGATAGAGAAGTAATATGCCTTAGAACGATACACCACACAAAGGAGACGTTTATGGATACCTCTACACATTTTGTCATGGGGATTGGTTTAGCCGGTCTCGCTTATGTCGATCCTGTCGTTGCGACGAGCCCCATGCTTGCAGCTGCGGTAATGGTTGGCACGATTGCCGGTTCCCAGGCCCCTGACATCGATACTGCATTACGTCTCAAAAGCAATTCGCTGTACATCCGGAATCATCGGGGCTTGTCACACTCTCTGCCATTTCTCCTGTTATGGGTTCTGCTCATCACTGGCGTTATTGCATTGATATTCCCTGGTGTCCCCATTGGACACGTCGCCACCTGGACTGCTGTAGCCGTAGGCTTTCACGTATTCACCGATCTGTTCAATACCTATGGAACCCAAGCCGCCCGGCCTTTTACGGAACGCTGGATCGCCTGGAACATCATTCATATTTTTGATCCGTTTCTATTCACTACACATGTCGTAGCTATCCTGTTATGGGCCTTTGATCTAATCGCCCCTGCACCACTTTTCGTTACGTTGTATAGTTTGACCGGTTTGTATTATATATGGCGAACGATTGCTCGAGCACAAGCGGTTAGAAAAGTTAGACGTCTCGACAACAGCCCAGAACAGGCCAAATACATCGTCATTCCAACGATATCCTGGAACCGCTGGCATGTGGTTAAACGAGTTAAGGATGGCAGTTATGTGATTGGTAAAATGGATGGTTCTAATCTGGTATGGAGTCTGCACGCGTCGTCGTCTACACATGCGGCCGTTGCTGCTTCACGCAAATCACCGGAAGTCAGTGCTTTCCTCTACTTCACCTCCTATGCTGTGGCAGAGGTTGAAGAGCTACCTGCCGGTTACAAGGTCCGCTGGGCAGATGTACGTTATCGACACCGGAAACAATATCCATTTGTCGCAGTCATTGTGATGGATCGGAATTTTGAAACAATTGATACGTACGTAGGCTGGTTAAGCGATGAGAAGATGGATAAAAAACTTTTATCCGCACGCCCTTGACGAAGTGAGCATGGCAAGGCACAATCAGACATAGGAACAGATACGCGAGAAAGCCCGGAGCGTTTCCGCCCCGGGCTTTCTGTTTATCCTTTTTGCTGTTGGTTAAGATGAATTATTTGCCAGACCCAGCCAGAGACTGCTCAGCGATTTGTACCAGACGTTTGGTGATATATCCACCCAAAGATCCTGTTTCACGGGAAGTGTAGTTACCATAGTAACCGTCTTGTGGGATAGTTACACCCAGTTCCTGTGCAGCCTCGATTTTCAATTGTTGCAATGCTGAATTTGCCTGAGGTACCACCAAGTTGTTAGAACGAGATCCTTGAGCCATATTTATAATCTCCCTTCAATCTGTGTCTGTAATGTAATTGCAAGCTTGCAAGATTATTATGGCTCGCAGGCTACAGGTTATACGGAGTTTTACTAAATTTGTAGATGGAGGTTTTTCCCAATGAGCAAAGGTCTATCCTTATGGTTCGCATTCTCTTCGATTATTTTGTTAACGGTTTCAGCAATTATGATCTCCTACTCCGGTTGGTTCGCTGCTTTAATGTTTGTCCTGTCCGTTGCCAACATTGGCTGGGGTTTTGTGATTCGTGCCAAAAAAGAACGTCAGGAAGTTCGCTCGGCTACTTCAGAGCCCACTTCTTGATCAGGTCTTTTATAGTTCAATAATGAACGCACAAATAAAGAGGAGTCCTTCAATAGGGCCCCTCTTTATTCATGTTAACTGTTCATGCTGTTACATATAGACCTCTTGCCTTCCATTACAAAACTACGACAATGTACGTCTAGGAACAAACCCCATACGTTCTTTCACTGCACTCAGCGTTTGAGAAGCAACCTCTTCTGCACGACGAGCTGACGTATCCAGTACATCAGCCAATTCGCCAGACTCCCGAATCTCATTATATCGTTGTTGCAGCGGTTCAATCACAGACACAACCACTTCAGCCAGTTCCTTTTTAAACGGACCGTACATCTTGCCTTCATAACGCTCAGCGACTTCCTTCAGTGTCATGCCCGCACATTCAGCGTAGATACTCATCAGGTTGCTAACTTCCGGTTTGTTAGCCGGATCATATACGACTTCACGTCCCGAATCTGTAGTGGCACGGCTGATTTTTTTGCGAATAACATCCGGCGGATCCAGAAGGGCAATATAGCTGCCAGCGTTAGGATTACTTTTGCTCATTTTCGAAGAGGCATCATCAAGCGACATTACCCGTGCACCCACCTGTGGAATATACGGATCTGGAATGGTGAAGTACTCCCCATACCGGTGGTTAAAACGTCCTGCCAGATCACGTGTCAGTTCCAGATGCTGCTTCTGGTCCTCACCTACGGGCACAAGGTCAGCGTTGTATAACAAAATATCAGCCGCCATTAATGATGGATACACGAACAGTCCCGCACCAACAGAATCTTTACCGGATGATTTATCCTTAAACTGAGTCATGCGTTCAAGCTCACCCATGGAGGTCAGTGTTGTCATCAACCATCCCAATTCCGCGTGCTGCGGTACATGGGATTGGAGAAATACGTTAGATTTCGAAGGATCAATACCTGCTGCAAGAAACAGCGCAGCTACCGCTTCTGACTGCTCGCGCAATGCGGCTGGCTCCTGAGCCACGGTGATTGCATGAAGATCAACTACCATGAAATGACATTGATAGTCATGCTGGAGTTTCACAAAATTTTTGATTGCACCAATATAGTTGCCCAAAGTGAGCTTCCCGCTTGGCTGAATACCTGAAAGTACTGTTTTCATTGCACATAACGCCTCCCTGATTGGATATAAAGTAGCTCCTGTCATTCTCTGCGAACGCAAAAAGGCCCCACATCCGCAAGGGACGTGAGACCGTGGTGCCACCCTTATTCGCCTTTCTCCTAACGCCCTGACCTTGAATCAAGTCAAGCTGAAGAAATGCCTTCATTGTTCCGTAACGTGGATTATACGGCAGACTCTAGTAAGGCAAACCCGTCTCTGGCTTAACCTGTTCAAATCCACACTCAAGGGTCCATTCGGTAAAGAGCTCACACCGGTTCGCATCAACCACCGGCTTTCTGAAGAGGGTTCTCTTGGCCTACTTATCCCTGTCATCGATTTCATGTCATTCAATTTGAATAAATGCTTTCAGAGTTCCATCTTAATGCGCACAGGCGCGAATGTCAAAATGAGTTGAACTTTTTTACCCGAGACACTGAAATCTGTTATGATGGAATTGCTTATCCTTATGCCTGCTTCACACGAAGCAGCGCAGGAAATAGCTGGCATGTACACAATGACACGCCTGCAGCAGTACAGTCATCACAACTGCTTGCAGACAGATTTCAAGTGGGAAAAGGAGCATCGATATGAAACAAGTGACCAAAGGCCAATGGAATGGTTACGACACGTATATCCTACATAGCCGCGAATTGGAAATCACCCTGCTGCCGCGTCTTGGGAATAATATTATTTCTATTCGCGATTTAGTGCAGGACAGAGATGTCGTCCGCCGTCCGGATGAAGATGATCTTGCCTTTTATCTGCAGAAGCCATACCATTTTGGCGTTCCTCTCCTGATTCCACCAGGGCGCATTCATCGAGGACAATTCGAATATGAAGGTGTCGGTTACCAGTTCGATCAGAACACGGCAAATGACAACCATATTCACGGCCTCCATCGTACCCAATCCTGGTGTGTCAGTGACATTGAGGAAGATGAAGACGGCTGTGCAATAACGACCGAATTACTAACCGAAAATGAAGAGCTTTGGATGGCTCAATTCCCGATTCCCCTGAAACTTGAGATGACGTTCAGTCTGCAAAACGCTGTATTTAGCCAGCGTCTGCGAGTCACCAATCTGAGCTCAACCCCTGCTCCTTTTGGGATGGGATATCATACATGGTTTTTGTTAGACGGCAAACCTGCCGACTGGACACTGCAACTGCCTGTTTCCGGAATATACGGACAGAATGAAGAACAACTACCAACAGGTGAACTGGAACCCCTGGGTGAATGGTCTGCTCTTAACGAAGGCATCAACTTGCAGGGACGTAACTGGGATACCCTGTTGAAAGCTACCGAAGGTGAATCGGCTACGGCATACTTACGCAGGCAAGATGGATATACCTTGAAATATTCAGCAGATGAAGCATTTTTCAAACACTGGGTTCTCTTTACCAAAGGTGAATCCGATCAGTTTTTGTGCATTGAACCGTATACTTGGCTCCCGGATGCACCAAATTTGGATTTATCGGATGAACAAACGGGGTTGATTCGCTTGGAACCGGAACAACCTGTTGAGCTATTTACACGTATTGAGGTTATACCTCCTACTGACTAAGCGAGTTGATCATCCACTATACTGCTTTTACGTATATCAGCATCTCTTTCGATATCCTGATACAACTTGCCGACCCGCATTGGGTCGGCTTTTTCATGTGATCTGCACACAGATATTTACCCATATTTTCCCTTACGCCATATCATGTATATTTCCTTATTCTCTAACCATACTAACATCACCAACCCATAAGGAGGTGACACATATGTACGGAGGTCAAAACCAAGGTAGCGGTAGCCGCTCCAACAACCTGGTCGTTCCCCAAGCAACTGCAGCATTGCAACAATTGAAAATTGAAGCTGCACAAGAGCTGGGTGTAACGATTCCACAAGATGGTTACTACGGTAACTATACTTCCCGTGAGACAGGTTCTCTGGGTGGATACATCACTAAACGTCTGGTGCAAATCGCTGAGCAGCAATTATCGGGTCGTTCGTAAGCTCGTAATTATTGCTTGAGCCTAAGCAGAATCCAAAAGCAGCAAAAGCGGCCTTCTTCGGAAGTGCCGCTTTCTTTTGTGCAACGAATTATGAGGTCGACTCCATATCTGTATCCTTGTATGTATTGGTTCTAGGGTAACGAATCATCAAGCTCGCCATATTGTAATTAGACTCCATCGTTGCATCTACCAAAATCATACCTTGTCTTACTACGAAGTCGTATGATATTTCGCCATGAGTCCAATTGCGTTTGAATTTCAACGTCTCCAATGCCATTGCCCGGAAAGAAGTTCTCTGGGTTTCGTTTAGTCCACCTTCCTCCGCATCCATCTGCCCATCCCGTCCAGTTATCGGATTATGTCGAATACCGAACTTCCCAATCACATTGTTTCGTATTTGCACAAAAACTACCCCTGAATCTAACCCTGACAACTCATGATCAAGCTCTTTAAATACCAAATCTAACTGCCGCGCCAATGAAAGCTGGTCAATTTTCATAATAACACTCCTCCTACATGCTTATAGTCCTATATATCAAGGACTTACGACTCATTATATGACATCATATGTGCACGTTCAACAAACAACGGCATATTTGGGTATTTTTAACTACAACTTGCACAATTAATTGCCATTTCGCTTCCTTAAAGTGAGTTATTTCGCTTATTTGCGACAAAATATTTAAACATTAAAAATTAGGATCATGAACAAAAATAGGCTGCACTCCCGTGTCTGTTAACAGGGGATTGCAGCCTATTTCATATATGTTCAACCTATTTTTCGGTAGCTGTCATCTGCAAAAACTGCTCAATATCGGCAATAACCAAGTCCGCAGCATTTTGCCAGAATTCCGGTTGTGTCAGGTCTGTACCCAGATGTTTCTGAGCAAGTTCTTCGACCGTCATACGTCCCGTATCCCGCAACAGATCATCGTATTTATCTGCAAATGCTGTTCCTTCTTGCTGTGCTCTCGCATAAATTCCCGCACTGAACATGTACCCGAACGTATATGGGAAATTATAGAATGGTACACCTGTCAGATAGAAATGCAGTTTGGATGCCCAGAAATGCGGATGATCTGATGCAAGCGCGCCGCAGAAAGCTTCCTGCTGTGCTTCCACCATTAACTTGGATAGCTCATCCGCGTTAACCAGGCCTTTTTTGCGTTGTTCATAGAAACGATTCTCAAACAGGAACCGGGCATGGATATTCATAAAGAAAGCTACACTTCGCTGTAACTTGTCTTCCAGCAAAGCCAGCTTCTCTTGCTCATCGGTTGCCGCCTGAACCAGGGCATCTGCTACAATCAATTCAGCAAACGTGGACGCTGTCTCAGCCACATTCATGGCATAACGTTGATTCAACGCAGGCAACTCTTCCATAATGTGTTGATGATATCCATGACCAAGTTCATGCGCAAGAGTTGACACATTGGATGGTGTCCCGGAGAAGGTCATGAAAATTCGGGTTGCTTTGCTGAGTGGCAAAGACGTACAGAATCCGCCTGGGCGCTTGCCTGGACGGTCTTCTGCTTCGATCCAGCGTTTCTCAAAAGCCATCTCTGCAAACGAGGAAAGTTTAGGACTGAACTTGGCAAACTGTTCAACAATATTGATGGCTGCCTCATCGTAAGTGATTTTACCACTGGATTGTCCTACAGGTGCGTCTACATCGCTCCAGCTGAGTTTGTCTACCCCCAGCAGTTCTGCCTTGCGCTCCAGATATTGAACAAGCGCAGGTTTGGCACCATTAATCACATCCCACATCGTATCCAGTGTCTGGCGTGACATCCGGTTGATGGCCAGAGGTTCTTTGAGGATATCATCCCAACCACGTTTCTCATATAACTTCAGACGGAATCCCGCGAGGTGATTCAGCGTGTCTGCACAGAAATCTTCGACATCAGTCCAAGCCTGCTCCCAGTTTGCAAATACCGTCTCGCGTACATTCCGTTCACTATCGCTCAGCTTATTGGCAGCCTGCCCTGCGGAGAGCATCACCGTTTCCCCATTTTGCTCAAATGGAATGTTCACCTTGCTGACGATCGTGTTGTAGAATTTGCCCCAACCATGGTAACCATCTACACCCAGATCCAGAGCAAGCCCTTCCAGTTCAGGCGACAGCTTCTCACGAGCCAGCGTGCGACTCTCGTTCAGTACAAATGCCAGCGGCTGAATATCTTCCCGAGCAATCCATGCGTCCCACACCGAATCTGATGTCTGACTGAGTGTATTATCGAACTTCGATTTACTGCCGTTCAGCATCGCACCAAGGGAACTGATGGCGCCTTGAAGCTGCGTTGCCTTTTTGTCCTTCTGGTTCTGTGATGAGAGGCAGGATACAAAAGCAGAACCTTCTGATACGCGCATATAACAGCTTTGCAGCAGTTCCAAAATGGGATCAAACGCAGCCGTCTCTCCTAATGAAGTCGGTGCAGCTGTTTCGTTTAACAGATGTTGCAGTTTACGTACATCCTCTTCCAGTTCAATCAGATACGCAGCAAATGTCTCGGAGGAAGAACCTCCACTAAAAATGGACTCCAGATCCCATACGGGGTGTAATGGCGTTTTCATTTAATAAGGCACCTCTCTCTATAAATTGGATGGTTAGGATTGAATTAAAAACTGGTTTTATGCGTGCCATATCTCTATACTAGAGAAATACTTATAGCAACTTTCAGGAGGTAAACGTATGAAACCTTTACAAGTATCGGCTGATACAGCCGTCAAATTAGCAGAATCCTTGGGCGTACCATTGGAGCATCTGATGCACATGCCACAACATATCCTGATGCAGAAGATTGCGGAACTTGCCAAACAAGAAACCTCCAAACCTTCCGCACCAGAAGGCGAACAAGAATGATTCCGTTTGAGAACAGCTGGCCTTACGATATTGTGATGGGAGACATCTATGTACAGCAATGTCCCTATTGTCATGCAAGCAATGTGCTGCTCCCCCTCAAACCCAAAGAGCTTGTGCTCATTCGTGAAGGCAAAAAGAAATTACTCGTCTTTCCCTGCTGTAATACCAGCATGACCGTGATCGACAACGACAGTGATTATTTGTTATCCAGCCGTCCTGTCCGTATCTAATGTAAGATTCACTTAGAGGGGCTGCGCTTCGCAGCCTCTTTGTCTGCTTCAAGCATCTCTTCAGGGAGTTCCAACTTACTTGATATCATCTGTTCACGCAGCACGGCCCATTGTTCTCTGGATGCACGAATCATGGCCGCATCTGTGATCCGCTTGTCATGAATGACCTTGCTGAACCATTGCACTGCTTCATTAAACCGTCCTACCCTGCGGTTCAATTCCCCAAGCAAATACAACAGTTTGGCTTCATTGCCACCCGTTCCTTCCCGTTCAAACACTTTCACATAGGCTTCAAGGCTAAATTCAAGAAAACGATGTTCCTGTGCATGGTCCTCCATATAACGATACAACCAAGCTATATGATGCAGCAGACCTGCGACGACACGGTCTTTCTCCTGAATAACCTGCGCGCACAGCAAGGCAAGTTTGTACGTAGCCAGCGCCTGGTCCAGTGTCCGTGCTCCGCTATAATCACGTTTAACCCAGCGGTTACCGACCTGTTCCTTAAAAGCCTTGCGCTGAGCCTCATTCAAATGCTCCGTTGCGTTCTCCGTGGAGGCAAACCCGCAATGAGGACAGATGCGAACCACATAAAAATCCGGATTCTCCAGCTTGTAGTAAGCACAAAAATCGGCATCTGTCCGGTAGGGCCTTTTCAAACTTGGTCTTACCCGTGAGGTTTCATACTCGGTTTCGCAATAATGACAGGTCACTTTCACCTTATATAGTGGCTCTAATTCCAATCTCTTCCATCCCTCTCCCGTACGCTTATAATCATATTCGGAACTACGGTGTATTCACAAAATGATGTGCAGGCCCGGATAAACGCTGCAGGATAAACGAATGCAAGGGCTCCTCCACACCGATCTGTGTTAAGGCCTGATCCATACATGCAAGCCAAGCCTCAGCCCGTTCAACCGTCACTTCAAAGTGCATATGACGGGCACGCATCATCGGATGTCCAAATGCCTCGGAAAACAGCCCAGGTCCTCCAAAAAACTGAGACAAAAACATATACTGCTTGTCAATGACCGGCTGAATATCTTCAGGGAAAAGTGGAGCCAGTTGCTCATTCTGCTGGACGATTGGATAAAAGGCCTCGACCAGTGCGCGAACCCCTTTCTCGCCGCCAAGATTGTCATAAATACTCAAACTGGGATTCATTCGTCTGATTCCCCTTTCTGATGTCGAATTTTGCCATATATTACACGTTCCATGAACATTGTGAAAACAGTAACAATATCCAGGCTACAAAAGCCTTTATCTCCATTCTATCAAAAAAAAACAAAAAGTCCTATATAACATGAAATCATTAGGACACGTTACCTGTTATCTGAATATAGGACCTTCTTCAAAAATAAACACAAAAAAAGCGCCAACCGCATAGGTTGGCGCACTAGATATTCCATTAATAACTCCGCCAGTCCTCTTCCTCAGAGCGTACCAGCGAGGCACGTATCACATATACAAAAGCACAGACCAGGATTCCGGTGACAAGACTCATGATCATCACTCCATCCGAATTGAATTCCACCTTGGAGACAATTAGGTGACGTTCAGGCGTTTTTCTCATTTTAGCACACATCACTCAAAAACACAGCCACTTTTGCAAGCGCTTTCTACGTATAATTTTGTACTGTTTGTCCACTTTTTTTCATATATTGATGGCAATAGCATCACAGACTTCCGGATACCGACCATTCCAAAAATAAAGGAGAAGAATTCATGGCTGCTTCACAACGACTCACCCATGTCCTTGTCACACTCGCTCTCCTGATCCTTTGTGTGTTAATGGTCTTGTATCCAGCGGCAACCTGGCATGCAGGTGTACGCGGACTGTCCATCTGGTGGGACGTATTGTTTCCCTCCCTTTTTCCTTTTTTGGTGCTGTCCGAGCTGCTGCTCGGCTTTGGCATTGTTCATTTTCTAGGTACCTTGCTGAATCCACTGATGCGACCATTGTTTCGGGTTCCCGGAAGTGGTGGTTTTGTATTTGCCGTGAGTTGTGCATCCGGTTATCCGACAGGGGCCAAACTAACCGCCCAGTTATGGGAACAAAAGCTGGTTACCCGGGAAGAAGGAGAACGGCTCGTTGCCTTCACCACATCATCCGATCCGATTTTTATGATTGGAGCCGTATCGGTTGGCTTCTTCCACAATGTCGCCATTGCTCCGTTATTGGTTGTAAGTCATTACGCTGCTGCATTTCTGGTGGGTATGCTCATGCGTTTTCACGGGGGTACAGTGAAAGGCTCACAGCCAGACAACTCTTCTGCATCCTCAGCGAAGAAAATACCTGGAAACAGACTGATCCGGGCCATCTATGCGATGCATGAGGCAAGGAAGGCCGACGGACGGGCATTCGGTGAACTGCTGCGCCACGCAGTCTCCTCATCCCTTCGCCTTATTATTATCGTAGGAGGGCTGGTTGTATTCTTCTCAGTCATGTTGGAGTTGCTTGTACAGACGGGGTGGCTTGGTGGATTGTACGGAATTACCGAGCAATTGCTTCGACATAGCGGGCTTCCTCCATCCTTATCACCTAGTTTGGTCGGTGGGTTATTCGAAGTAACGCTGGGGAACAAAGAGGCCGGAAGTGCCGGGGCCTCCGTCCCACTCGTCTATAAAGTTGCAGCAGCAGCCTTTGTTCTCTCCTGGGGCGGATTATCCGTCCATGCACAGATTATGAGTGTTCTGAGTAACACACCCATGAGGTACGCTCCATTTCTATTTGCCAGAGCAATTCATGCGCTCATCGCACCTTTGTTGGTCCTGCTATTATGGACACCCATGATGGGGCGTTCCTCTTCACCCGTTCTCATGGAGCCTGGTTTCATCCCATCGTTATCAACGTATGTACCGGACTGGGGACTGATTTTCTTGACGGGGATCATTGTTTTTGCGAGTATTCTTGTGTTGTTGCTATTCCTTACGATATTAAGTTATTTCTTCAAGCCAAGACGACATGCCAAAAAATAAGTCAACGATTCATCTATATTAAATCTATATTTAACTGAATATGCATCCAAACGTTGTGTTCTTCCGCGGAATTGATTATCATCGGTAGTATAATGACCACAAAGGAGCTTTAATCTTGAGATACTATGTTCAAGACCGCGGAGACCAGTTATCGATTGATCTAAGTCAGCAGTTTCATGCGTTGGCGAAGGAAGAAGGGTTCAAGCTGGATGCAGAATCGCCGGAGATTGTCATCTCCATCGGGGGCGATGGTACGATGCTACAGGCATTTCACAATTTCATCGACCGTATTCCGGATATTGCTTTTGTTGGGGTTCATACAGGCCATCTCGGCTTTTATGCCGATTGGAAGAAGGAAGAATTAAGGGAATTAGTCAGGCTGATGAGTGGCAAAGGAGATCCGGAGCGTCTCAAACCACGGATTGTACAATATCCGCTATTGGAGCTTGAGATTCGGAAAAAGTCGGGCAATTCCTCCTACATCGCCCTGAATGAATTTACGTTAAAAGGTGTGGACGGTACCGTCGTGGCCCAGGTCGATATTAACGATGTGACATTCGAAATGTTCCGTGGGGATGGAATCTGTGTATCCACTCCATCAGGCAGCACAGCCTACAACAAGGCCCTTGGCGGTGCCATGGTTCATCCGACTATTGAGGCGATTCAGATTGCGGAGATTGCTTCGATTAATAACCGTGTCTATCGGACACTCGGCTCACCGGTTATTTTGCCCAAGCATCATCATTGTGATATTTTCTCCCGCAAGGATCAGCGGTTATTGCTGACGATTGATCATGTGAACGTGATGGTGGAGGATCTAATATCCGTCCGTTGTCAGGTATCCAGTCATAAGGTCAGTTTCGCGCGTTTCCGTCCTTATCCATTCTGGAATCGGGTTCGCACGGCATTTCTTGACTAAATAAGCACACCAAAAAAGCGGTCCTTTTCAGGAACCGCTTTTTGCTTTGGCTTGAGGCTGATCTTTGCTCTTCTGAAGCACAAAATACGCACAGCCAAAGTTACAATATTCATTGATATAATCCACCATACTGGCGATCGTGGAATCCTTCGTCGCTTTTGGATGGTTATCACGGTAAAAACCTTTTAACCTTAACTGGCTATAACCCCAGTCACCGATAATATAATCATAACGCTCCAGCACCTCACTGTAACGATCACGGAAGACCTCTGGATTCCAGCCCTCTTTGTGGTTCTGGACGATCTCATAATTTTTGCCGCCGATCTGTACAATGACCGGTTCTTTGGGCTTTTCTTCAACTGATTCAACAACCGATTCATGAACCGGCTCCTGGATCTGCTCCTGAAGTTGGTCCTGAATCTGTTCTTGTTCTGTGATTTTTTCTTCTTCCAATCCGGTATCCTCCATCACACGTGTGTTGCCGCCTGCTCAGCATGTTTGGTAGCCGATTTCACCTGTTCATGCGCATGGTAGGAGCTGCGTACCATCGGGCCGGATTCGACGTGGCTGAACCCACGTTTTAATCCTTCCTGTTTCAATGCAGCAAACTCCTCTGGCGGATAATACTTTTCAACATACAGATGTTTCTCCGATGGCTGCAAATATTGACCAATCGTCATAATATCACAGTCCACCGCACGAAGATCATCCATTGTTGATAAAATTTCATTATATTCCTCACCCACACCAAGCATAATGCTTGATTTCGTTGGGATGTTAGGTTGCATTTCTTTGGCACGAGCAAGCAATTCCAATGAACGTTTATATTTTGCCTTGGCACGCACTTTATCTGACAACCGCTCAACCGTCTCAATATTGTGATTCAGAATGTCCGGTTTGGCATCCATCACAATCTGCAAAGATTCCCGATCGCCCAGAAAGTCTGGAATGAGTACTTCAACGCTGCACAATGGTAACCGCCGCCGTACGGCCTTCACCGTCTCTGCAAAAATCGTAGCTCCTCCATCCTTCAGATCATCCCGAGCTACACTTGTAATTACGCAGTGTTGCAGATTCATCTGCTCTGCTGCTTCCGCCACACGTTCTGGTTCCTGCAAATCAAGCTCCGTTGGCAAGCCTGTATTCACCGCGCAAAAACGGCATGCCCTTGTGCAAATATCGCCCAAAATCATAAAAGTGGCCGTTCGATTGGCCCAGCATTCATAAATATTCGGACACCGCGCTTCCTCACATACTGTATGCAGCGTTTTGGAACGCATCATGGTTTTCATTTCCTGATAGTTATCGCCGGTTGTCAATTTAATCCGAATCCAATCCGGCTTCGGTTCTTTAACACGTTTAGCCAATGCATAAACCTTCTTTCTACTGAAGTTAGGCTGTTGCTCGGAACATATTATACCATGAAAGCGTTGGAAAAACCCCCATTTGTCACATCTTGTGCATTCATGCCCAATATGGACAATTTGTTTCATTCCATTCATCCCATGAGCTTACATGGATAAAATGAGAACTTTTGAAGAACGCTAACCTTTAGCTTGGTTCATCGGGTACCTTGTATCATTCTAATGGAAAGGGGCTGCTTCCCAGTGCAACAACGCTTGACCCTCAAGCACACGTACCGATTTTGGATCAAAACATTACTTGCAGGTACTCTACTTCTCCCATTCTTGCCTGTTGAAGTTTACAGTGAACCCGTAGATGCCGCTCCCAAACCACAGGCTGCCGAGTTAAAGCCCGCAGAAATTTTTGCTGCACGCCGACATTTATACGAGACCATCGGTCAGATGACTCAGATTCCCTGGTACAGGCTTGCCGCCATTGATCAGTATGAACGAACGATTACTCGTGCACACCCGAAGGATCGCAAACATCCTGAGCGTCTTACAGGTATCTTCATGACCCCTCCGGCCTGGAGAGGATGGCTTAATCCCGATGAGACGGATCAACATCCGGAATCCATTCTTTTTTTCAAAGGATATGGACGTGATGGTTCTGGAGACGGTATTGCGGATGCCAACAATGATCAGGATGTACTGTACAGCATGGCTTCGGTTATTCAAGGTTACGGAAACAAGCAGGAGGACTTCAACATTGCCTTGTGGGAATATTATCACAACTCCCGTGCTGTGCAACGGATACAGCAATTTGCGAAGTTATATGAGCATTTTGACAATCTGGATCTGTTTGGACATGCCTTTCCGGTTCCACTGGGAACCAATTACTCCTATCGTAGCACCTGGGGTACCAAACGAAGCTGGGGCGGATATCGCATTCACGAGGGAACGGATATCTTCGCTCCACACGGTCTGCCGGTGCGCAGCACCTGTTATGGGGTCGTGGAAATCAAAGGCTGGAACCCGTTTGGCGGCTGGCGCATCGGTATCCGGGATTTGAACAATCATTACCACTATTACGCCCATCTCTCGGGTTTTGACAAAAGTGCACGCATCGGTGAAGTGGTCATCCCCGGCCAGGTTGTAGGTTGGGTTGGCAGTTCTGGATACGGAAAACCGGGGACACAGGGCAAATTTCCTCCACATCTCCACTATGGGATCTACCGGGACAGCGGACTGCACGAATGGTCGTTCGATCCTTATCCACAACTGAAACATTGGGAACAGGAAGAACGCAGACAAAAGAACAAGAAAAACAAGTGAGACGAGAATATGTCCATATAAACGTTTCCGCTAGGCGTACGATGAGCATTCGAAAAAGGGACCTCTTGATTAGAGGCCCCTTTTTCGAATTTTGTACTGAAAGTCGTTTTACCAGTAATCGCTGTGATTCACGGGTGCGCGTCCTTATTAGACTGTGATCCCCCATTCACATCGGGCAAATTATCCGGTTCAAATTCAAGTTCACTTCCTTGCGAATGGTCGGATGGCGTCTGTTGCTGGTTCTGGCTAGGGGGATTCGTAGTCACTCCACTACCGCTTGATACACCCGTATGACCGGATGGGAGCGCAATAGCCGGGGCATTACTGCCGTTACTGCCCACTGGCTTGCCCTGATTATCGTAATAATACATTGGCACATCCCCAACAACCAACAGATAGGATATCGGGATTTCCGTATCAACCGTTTCGGGCTCCATGTCGAAGGGCACCACAACTGCGACCTCAGCAATGATGTGAATGTACACTTCCACCAAAATCATGTTAATACCCGCATTTTGCTGACGGGTGTTCAGGTCCACTTTGACAGCGCCTTGGGGCTCAATACGAACCGGTATACTCGGGCCAAATGAAGCCATCACCGGACTTCCCAACGCCTGGCCTAACGGGATTTTTTCTTTTAACATGTGTACATTCTGCAGCGTGGATTGCACGATATTCATCGTACTTGCGGTGATGCGCATATGCTCATTATAGTTCAGCATGAAACCGGACACTTTCCCGGCGGTATCCGTCTTCCAATCAATCAGTCCTTCGTTGGTTTTGCCATCTGCAACCTGTGCTGTAATCGCCTTGTTGATCGCTTCAGTCGCAATCTGCTTCACTCTGATCTTGGCCAAGTGCATGATGGGTGGCTTCATTTTCTTATCTACATAAGCAAAGCCCTGCATCAAACAAAACGCGGTGACCAATAAAATGATCAACCACATTTTGCGTTTGCCGCTTGGCGGCTTACGGCGTCTCCGGCTTCGCCATTTTCTTCTCATCATCGAAGTGTCCCTCCCCTGCGGGATGAGCTATAGGCTATATGTTAACCTTATGCACCGTTGTCCCGAAAAAGAAGGACAGTACGTGGACACTGGACAGAAAGTAACAACAACATTAGAGGACAAGTACTCAGTACTCCTTATTGCGAACCTAACCGGAAATCGGAAACTACATAAACAGAGCTAAAAAAGCCTTTCGCCCGCAGATTACGCTGCAAGGCAAAAGGCTCTATGTCGAGACCACCTAAAGATTCAGGTAATGTCTATCCTTTTATTTCGGAACAGATTCCCAGTCTTTCAGGAAACGTTCAATCCCGCTGTCCGTCAGTGGGTGTTTCCAAAGTGTCGGCAGAAGCGAACCCGGAATGGTGGCAATGTGCGCACCGGAAAGGGCTGCATCTTCTACATGTTTGATATTGCGAATGCTTGCTGCGATAATCTCGGAAGGCAGATCATACATGTCCAGAATCAGACGCAGATCCCGAATCAATTTCATACCATCCACCGCAATATCATCCAAGCGACCAACGAATGGACTGATGTAGGTTGCACCGGCTTTCGCCGCCATCAGGCCCTGTGCTGCGGAGAAGATCAGCGTGACATTGGTTTTGATCCCTTTTTGCGTCAACTCATGACAAGCGTACAGCCCATCTTCGGTCATCGGCAATTTAATGACTACATTCGGTGCCCATTCTGCAATTTCATAAGCTTCCTTCAACATATCCTCGGCTTTGAGACCGATGACTTCAGCACTGACCGGGCCTTTAACAACGCCACAGATCTCCTGAATGACTTCTTTAAATACGCGACCTTCTTTGGCAATCAAAGACGGGTTAGTCGTGACTCCATCCACCAGACCCAGACGTTCGATCCGTTTGATTTCTTCCACATTCCCTGTATCCAAGAAAAATTTCATGATATGTTACCTCCACTTGATGAATTCGTAAACACGATATAAGTCATTACCCGATTCTCATCATATGTTAACAGTTATATATAAAATTAATTTTTCTCTACAGCGTGACCGCCAAATTCATTACGCAATGCTGCTACCACTTTACCTGTGAATGTATCTGTTTCCAGGGAACGGTAACGCATCAGCAAGGACAACGCGATAACCGGAGTAGCGGTTTGAAGGTCAAATGCCGTTTCTACCGTCCAACGTCCTTCGCCAGAAGAGTGCATTACGCCTTTGATTTCATCGAGGTTTGCATCTTTGGAGAAGGCACGTTCTGTCAGCTCCATCAACCAAGAGCGGATAACGGAACCGTTGTTCCATACGCGAGCCACTTGTTCGAAGTCGAAGTCAAATCCACTTTTCTCCAATACGTCAAAACCTTCACCGATGGATGCCATCATACCGTACTCGATACCATTGTGTACCATTTTGAGGAAGTGACCGCTGCCCGCTTTACCTGCATACAGGTAGCCGTTCTCAACGGAAGTATCTTTGAATGCCGGTTCAACGATGGCCCAAGCTTCAGGGTCTCCACCGATCATATAACATGCTCCATTACGTGCACCTTCCATACCGCCTGATGTACCTGCATCCATGTAGTGAATGCCTTTAGGTTTCATCTCTTCGTAACGGCGGATGGATTCTTTGTAGTGGGAGTTACCCGCTTCAATAATGATGTCACCTTTGGACAACAATGGACTAACTTCAGCCAGCACAGCATCTACCACGTTGTGAGGGACCATGATCCACAATACACGTGGGGATTCGAGCGAAGCCACCATCTCTGCGTATGAAGATACGCCTTCAGCGCCGTATTCTTTCATTTCATTTACTGCTTCAGCGTTCAGGTCAAAAGCAACCACTTCGTGTTTGTGATCAATCAAGTTTCTACCCAGGTTCAATCCCATTTTTCCTAATCCGATAAGTCCAAGTTTCATTTCAAAATCCTCCTGTTATGAATAATGTTTAAATTTCATGTGCGCTCAATATTAAAAATAAGTGCTTAACGTTTGGCGAAGTAACCGTTCCGGTAATCGTTCTTTTGATCGCTGTTATCCCCAGATTTTTTTTGAATCTCCTATATAGGAGAAAATCCGGGGATAAAGGCGAACGCTTTGCTTCTACAGAATCGATTTCGTCCCCTACACTACATTCTCAGCGTTTAAGCCAACCCATTTTCAAAACTGAACAGCTAATCTATATTCAAAAATTTTCACGGCCTTCCGGCCACATAACCGGAAGGGCTTATGCAAAATTGGAACGGTATATTCGTAATAGATACTGTGTTATATAATTTACACCTTCGATCCAACTCGCTTCTGAGTTCAAGCTCTAAGGTAATAAAACATCTCGTTCTATATCCTGCTGACTTGGAAGAAGCATTTGGATTGTGCAAAATGTTCATGGGTGAGCAGAACGGATTGTACTGTTGTTTTTACTATTGTGTTCTCTTATGCTCGCTTTTTCGTTTCACTTACCACCAACGGTATCCGTCTGCTGCTGTCAGGCGATCTGCTGACTCTGGTCCATGCGAACCAGCGCTGTACGTATCCAGTGGCACGCTGCCTGCTTCGAATGCTTTCTGAATTGGTTGCACCCATTGCCATGCCAGCTCCACTTCGTTCCAGTGAGCAAAGAAGGTGGAATCTCCACGCATCGCATCAAAGATCAAGTTCTCGTAGGCTTCAGGGATGTTACGTTTACCTGAGTTGAAGGTCATATGCATCGGTTCCACTTCACCATGGTTCAACGGATTCTTCGCATTTAATTGAAGGGAAATACTTTCTCCCGGACCAATTTCAATCGTAAGCAAGTTAGGTTCCGTTGTATTCTCGGATTCATGCCCCGTTTTGAGTGGAGACTTGAATTCAACAACGATTCTGGTGGATTTCTCAGCCAGGCGTTTACCTGTACGGATATAAAATGGAACCTCGCTCCAGAATGGATCATCGATCCACAATCTCGCGGCAACATAGGTCTCGTTTTGAGATCCAGCTGGGATGCCAGGCTCGTCCAGATATCCAACAACCGGAGCACCTTGCAGCTCGCCTGCGGCATATTGTGCACGAACAACTTCAGTAGCGACGTTTTCTTTCGTCAGAGGACGAAGTGCTTCAGCAATTTTTTGCTTTTTGAATTGAATTTCTTCCGGTGTGCAGCGTTTTGGCAAATGCAAACCGATCATCATCAGCAACTGAAGCATATGGTTTTGGAACATGTCACGAAGGGCACCGCTTTGGTCGTAATACGCGGCGCGTTCTTCAACACCCACCGTCTCACTTGCCGTGATCTGTACATTGGCAATATAACGATTAGACCACAACGCCTGAATTACCGGATTCGCATAAGTGAGCGTCTCAATATTTTGAACCATTGGTTTACCGAGGAAATGGTCAATGCGATAGATCTCTTCTTCCGCAAAGGTATTGCTCAATTTTTCATTCAGATCACGAGCCGATTGCAGGTCGTGTCCAAAAGGTTTTTCGATAATCAGTTTTTTCCAGCCTTTAGTGTTACCCAGGCCACTTTCTTGAATATTCAATGCGATTGGCTCAAAGAATTCCGGTGCTACCGACATGTAGAACATGCGGTTTTCGGGAATGTTAAGCTCTTGTTCACGCTGTTGAACCAGTTCCAACAGTTTGGTGTAATCTTCAAGCTTCGTATTATTTAGAGAACAATAACGGAAAGCGCCAATGAAATCACGAACTTGAGATGCTTCTTCCGGCGTCTGACGTGAGAATTCATGCAGTGACTTTTCCACATTCGCCTGGAAGTCCGTATCGGACAACTCACGTCGTCCCAAACCAATAACGGAGAAGGATTTCGGCATTTTCTGATCCATGTACAAGTTATATAATGCAGGATAAATCTTGCGTTTGGCTAAATCGCCTGTTGCCCCGAACAGGACAAATGTCATTGCATCCATTGGAGTGCCTCCTGTGATCTGTGCAGTATAGTATATGATGTTGCAAAATGTTCAAATCCAAGCATGACAAAAGACGGAATAAGTGGGTGTGTTCCCCGCCTTGCCTCCGTTTATATAACACACCTGAATTCAACCATGGAACATTCCTTCTCTCCACAACCTGTGTTTAGGTTATAAATTGTAACCATTTGAATTAACGTTACCCATATTACACCTGTCGTCACAATTCGTCAATAATCGTGTCGAACCTGTGAACTCCAGTGTTTATAGGGTTTTTATTTGATGATAACGCTTTATGTGGTAACATTAATAACAATTGGTATGTGACATTTAACACATATGGCCTGTGGACATGTAGGTTACAATAAGTATACTAATGATATTACAGGCAATACTAAATCAAAGGAGCACAATCATGAGCGATGATGAGAATGCCAAGCAAATATGCACAAAAGTGGAACAATCTTATCAGATCATTGGCCGAAAATGGGTAGCCCTCATTATCCATGCGTTGATGGAGGAACCCAAGCGCTTCAGTGAGATTCACGCTTATATCCCTGACTTGAGCAAACGTGTGTTAAATGAGCGAATGAAGGAATTGGAGGAAGAAGGACTCGTGGTTCGCCATGTGGTCACGGAACGTCCAGTTCGGACTGAATATATGTTGTCACGAAAAGGGACGGAACTGGGGAGAGCGCTAAGCGCCGTGGAACGTTGGGCTGATAAGTGGCTGTAACATTGCGGCGAGGAAGCCTTACTATATTAATTTGGATGATAACTATACAAAGCAACATACGTAATAACGTCATTCCAAAAAATATGAATGGATACATTCAGTGTATTTTTAGAGTACAAAAGTGTCACAGACCTAAAAACAGATGCCATTTCTCAATGTCATGAGACGGCATCTGTTTTTCACATTATATATTACAAATCCAACTTACTTCCAAGCGTAATATTCGAATCCTCGAAGTTCTCTACCGTCTTCTTTTTTTCATAAAAGTGTACGGCATGTTGCATAATTCCTTCTCTTGTGTAAAATGCGTCTTCCGCCCCTAGTGGAAAAACAACCTTTTCCCCCGTACTTGCTGATTTGTAGATGCCTACAATCAGTTCAAGCGTATTACGACCACTTTCGCCGTCCACCAGAAGGGGAGATCCTGTTTCAATAGCGTTTAACACATTCTCAACTTGCCCAGCATGACCGATATGAGTAACATCCGGCAATTCGTCAGCGAACTTCTGAATCTGGTGTTCCAACTCTCGATTCGGTTCCGGAAATCCGTTATTCCGCGCGGTAGAAGCAACCACTTTCCAAGGTGCAGATACCCGGGCTTTTTTCCCCTGAAAAATTAACTGCTGCGCCTCTCCGTGATGTACAACGGAACTGGTAATCATGCCGAGTGCACCTTCCTGGAAGCGCAGCATCGCCATGGATATATCCTCAACTTCGGCATTATCATGTGCGGTATTCGCCATCATGGCCTGCAATTCCACTGGAGGTCCCATCATCCAAAGCATGGCATCAATGTGATGCACCGCATGATTGAGGGTACAACCTCCACCTTCTTTTTCCCATGTCCCACGCCACCACAGATCATAATAATTGTGACCCCGCCACCAGAACGAATCAACCTGCACATGTACCATAGGGCCCATCTGTTTACTATCTAACACCCCTTTCAGCTTCATTATCGGTGTCGTAAACCTATTCTGGGCTACAACGGATAGTAGCCTGCCACTTTCTTGCGCTACTTTCAGCATCAGATCTGCTTCCTCCAGAGAGGAAGCCATCGGTTTTTCGACCAACACATGCGCACCTGCCTGCATGAAATCACACGCAATTGAAGCATGTGTATACGGCGGCGTACAGACGGATACCAGATCAATGTTTTGGGCAAGTAATTCTGTGTAATCCATGACGGCTTGTGCACCTTCCAGACCATATTCATTAATTCGCTTCTGTGCTTTTTCCAGGTAGATATCGACCACAGCAACAATCTGACATCGCTCAGGGAATGCCAAATATGCTGAGATATGTGCTCCACTAATTGCACCTGCTCCGATAATCGCCACTTTTAACATCGTTACATACCTCCCTTATCCCCTTCACAATACACAATAATAAAGCGCTTTTATGCGTTCATCTTGTGCTAAAATAAAACTATCTTGCGCATGATAAGGGAGGGTTCATGATGTCCATCATCCTGGGAGAACAATTTAAACTAACCTGTCGTCGTACATCCAACACTACGTTTCGCGAAGTGTTCCATGCTCATTCGCAGATGGAGATAGCCTATATTCACGAAGGATATGGGCAGTTGATAACCGAAGGTCAGGTTTTCTCCCTTGAACCTGGTATGCTCATAATTTTTAGACCCTTTCAATTGCATCACTTCCAGATTCAATTATCCAGCCAGCGGCCTTTTATCAGAAACGTGCTTATGTTTGAGCTTGAACTATTGAAGGCACATTGGTCGCATTTTATGGCGACTCACCGTTTCATACATGACCTGCTGGGAGAGCAATCTCCGATTCAGCCGATCCGACTTGCTGCCACTTCCCCACTCATTCAACGAATGGAACAATTCGATAAGACCTATCCTGCACTACTACCTCATGAAGCTGGGGAGGATACCTGTCTCTTTGTACTTGATTCACTTACGCAACTTCGTTACTTATGGAAAGATCTCGTCATTCAGGATCTAAAGGCCCCTGCCGCATCCAGTACAGTAATCCTTCATCCTCATGCCGAAGCTGCTATGCAGTGGATTGAACAGCATTATTCAGAGCCTTTCCATTTGGAGCAGATCGCAGATACACTTCACCTATCTCCTTATCATCTGTCTCATGTCTTCAAAAAAGCAACTGGCACCACCATCGTTGCTTATACTCAAGCCACCCGCATTCGTCATGCCTGTGTGCTGCTCACCAGTTCCTCGCTCACCGTTCCCGAGATCGGTCATCGCGTCGGTATGACGAGTCCGTCCTACTTTTGTAAAGTATTCCGTAAAGCCACAGGTTCTACACCGCATCAATATCGTTTGAAGGTGCAGGGGAGGAAGTAATGGATTACAATATTTAGATTACAACATAAAGAAAGAAGCGAAAGAATTCATCCCCGCTTCTTCTCCACTTTCACAGTTCACCCGAATTAACGCAAATTGAGCTCTAACCGTTTCAAATAGGGGATTAGGCGTCTCTCTAGCTGGTTTAAATCATCCTTCTGCTCCGCCGACAAACGTTCCTCATGAATACTTCCATCCTTGTCCATCACCATAACTTTGTATTTCTTCATTTGTTCATAGACAGACTTGAACTCACGATATTGTTCCTTGGTAAATGTTTTCTCTGCCTGTTCCAACTGTTCCGTCCAAAATTGCTCCTCGTCCATCCTTTTTTTGGAGGACCCTACACTCACAGCTTCCAGCTTCTCGAAAAACGGTTCCAGCTCAGCTGCAAGAAGGTTATATCTTTCCTGTTCCACTGTACTCAACTGCTCTGGATGCAAATTGCCTTGTGAATCGGCATACTTCACGGCCATTTGCCCCATTTGCTTCAACAGGTCTATATATTGAACAAATTCTTCTTCGCTGAAATGGGCCTTGGCCGTCTGCAGCTTCGCTTCCAACCTCATATAATCCTCAGCTGTTCCCCCCATAGCTGTGATGTTTTCCTGTGAACCGTATATTCCGTCTGCGAGATAGGTGTACCCTGCATAAGCTCCCGTGGGAATAATGAGTACAGCAGCCAATAGCCCCGTGACCAGCCATTTTTTTCGGTTTCTTTTGATGTGTGAGTCACGTCGAATACTATCCATCATTTTATGTTTAATGCTCGCAGGAACGGACCAATCTTTGGTTTCTTCCTGGTAGGCTGTTCGCAACTGTTCATCAAGTTTCATGCAGATCCTCCACCTTTCCCCGCAACCTTGGATTCATCTTCTCTTTTTGTCTCAACTTCGCCAGCGCCGCATGAATGCGCGATTTTACGGTTCCAAGCGGAATCGCCAATATGCCAGCAATCTCCTCTTGCGTATATTCATTCAAATAATGAAGTGTGACCACCTGCTGCAGCTTGTAAGGCAAACGGCGCACCTGTTCCAGCAGAGGACGATTAGCGAGTTTGTTAACCAAATCCGTGGAAAAATCATATTCCAATCCCACGTCAGATTTTTCGATTCGCTTGCCAAACCGAAACTGCATCAATCTTTTGCGTCGATAATTCTGAACCTGTCGCATCGTCACACCCATTAACCAGGGACAAAAAGCACGCTCCGCATCATATCGCGCCAATGATCGATACGCCTGAATATAAATCTCCTGTACCACATCTTCCGCGTCAGACTTGTCCTTAATGAGAAATCGCACAGTTTGATATACACCCGTCACTGTTTTCTCATATAATTCTCCATACGCTTCTTCATGCCCCGCACGTATTAACATTACAAGTTTTATGTACTCATCTTGCTCACTCATTATCCATCCCCTTCCTCCTTACACTATATATTGGCATGCCCGCATTATTTCGTTCGATTTATTTATGTTCCGTTCAGATGAAAATATTGGTACTCAATCGAGCTTGCTAATACCTTCCTTTGTAGAAACTTTACTTGATATATAAACTCGTGCCACTTGATCACCACTCCTGAATAGTTCCGCCTATTCAAGTCTTGCCAGTACATTGGCAAGGCTTTTTTCTCTTGAATCCAGTTGTTTGGCTTTACTTATGTAATCTTTAGTTTTTCTTCAGAAATATGCTCATTAATTCCTTAGTTTTATTCATTAAGATTGCTATATCAACTAGAGAGGAGGCAAAACAATGATCAGTAATACGATCTTGGAGCTACTTCATCAGTATGGATTTCTGATTTTTTATTTTGCCTTCTCCTTAGGGCCTTTCGGCATTCCAATTCCGAATGAGATCACGATTATCAGCGGTGCCATTTTAAGTCATACAGGAGTTATTAATTCATGGATCACGTACTTCTGTATTTTATCAGGACTATTAACGGCCCTTACCTTTGCTTATTTCGCAGGGAAGTTATTTGGAACCAAGATAAAATACAGATTTCAACATCATAAACACTTCGTTAAGGCGGAACTGATGCTGAATAAGAGTGGCAATTGGGCCATATGCATCGGATTGTTCATTCCAATCGTGCGTTATGTTCTCCCATTGGTCATTGGGCTAAGTGGCGTAAGATATCGTCAATTTGCTCTCATTGCATATTCCAGCGCTGTGCTCTGGACCATGACGTATTTTACAGCAGGAATCTATTTCGGCGGCCCCATGCTATCGACGCTTCAATTATTACATTTCTAACTGGTTTGGATAACATCACATATATGGAGGAACCACAAACATGAATTCCAATGAACCCATTTTATTTCTGAAAAGCTTTCTTCAAAGTCCTAAACATGTTGGCAGTATCATACCCAGTTCCCGGTTTCTCGCCAGCAAAATGGTGAAGCAAGCGTCTTGGCTGGAGGCAAAAGCCATCGCCGAACTCGGATCAGGTACAGGTGCTATCACTCGTTATATTCAACAACAGGTACAAGATTCCACCAAAGTCCTGTTGTTTGAAATGAACGAGACGATGAGAAATAATCTGCAAACCGCATACCCGGAATTCTCCCGTTATCCAGATGCTGCTCGATTAGTGGAATCCATGAATCAAGAGGGCATTCAGCACCTGGATTACATTTTTAGCGGATTGCCCTTCTTCAACTTTGAGCCTGAATTAAGAAATACGTTGGTACAGCAGATCTATAAGGCACTCAAACCCGGAGGGTTATTCATCGCCTTTCAATATTCACTTCAAATGAAAAAATTATTATCCGAACACTTTATCATCGAAAAAATAGAATTAGTGCCTTTGAATGTGCCACCTGCGTTCGTTTATGTCTGTCGCAAAAAGGAAACAATTTAAACAGCCTGTGCTATCGTTTACACTACTATTATCCTAATTTATAAGGAGTGTTGAATTGTGAATACCGTTCTCGTGGTTGATGATGAACCCGATATCCGTGATGTCATTCATGTCTATTTACGTAACGAAGGATACCTTGTCATTGAGGCAACCAATGGTGAAGAAGCGCTAAATATAATTAAAACAACATCGGTCCAACTCATAATACTGGATGTCATGATGCCCGTTATGGATGGAATCAAAGCCTGCTTCAAAATAAGAGAAGTATCAGCGACTCCCATTATTATGCTATCCGCCAAGGAAGAAGATATTGATAAAATCACAGGCCTGACTACCGGGGCCGACGATTACATGGTGAAGCCTTTTAATCCTCTAGAATTACTGGCTCGCGTTAAAGCTCAGTTACGACGTCAAACATTGATCGGGAAACCGGAATCGAGTTCACTAATCCTCATTAAGGACCTTGTCATTGATACAAGCAAGCATTCAGTAAAGTTAAAAGAGAATGACATTTCACTAACACCTCTGGAGTTCTCCATTCTGGTATTACTTGCGAGTCATCCCGGACAAGTATTCAGCTCCGAGAAGATTTACGAAACCGTATGGAAAGAACCTTACGGGTATTCGGATAATACGGTGATGGTTCATATTCGTAATCTGCGAGAAAAGCTGGAATTGACTCCACGAGAACCTCAGTATATTAAAACGGTATGGGGAGTAGGTTATAAAATTGATTAAACGATTACAGCAATCCAAACAAACGAAAAAAATACAGATCCATATCCTCAATCGAATGGTGATCAGTTTTGTAATTTCAATTGTCGGATCAGTGATTATCAATAATACCCTTATTACGATTGTGGCAAAAATCAGCGAAGGTTTGGAGTGGAACTGGATTCTCAACTACTTCCCTTATATTCTGACACCTATATTTATCTTAATTTTTACGCTTACTTTTTTGGGTTCCACACGAAAAATTGTAAAAGACATCATTTCACTGGAGCAAGGGCTTCATATCATATCTGAAGGTAATTTAAACTACAGGGTTCCTGTAGTTCGACAAGATGAACTGGGCCGGGTTGCTTCCAACATTAATCATATGACTGAACAGTTGCAGATACAGATGAGCAAGGAACGCGAGTTGGAAAAATCCAAGATGGACATGATCACAGGCATCTCACATGACCTGCGTACACCGCTTACCAGCATAATTGGTTATATTGAACTTCTCAAATCAGAATCTTTTCAAGACAAAGCTGAGTATGACCGCTTCATTCAAAACACCTATAACAAAGCAACGCATTTGAAGAAGTTACTCGATGATCTATTTGAATACACACGTCTTAACGCAGTGAACACCCAATTGGATTTGAAAAAGGTTGACATATGTCAGCTATTGGATCAATTGTTGTTTGAATTCGAGGCTTTAGCTCAGGAGAATGGGGTTCATATTGAGAAAAAACTCGGTGATGCTCCAATCATGGTCTCCCTTGATAGTGATAAAATTGCACGAGCCATCGACAATCTTCTCATGAATGCACTGAAGTATTCCTTCAAACCAGGTACGATTCATGTTCGAATGAGTGTGCGGCATAATCACGTTACCATTGAAGTAGAGAATAAAGGCATGCCCCTAACGATAGAACAAAAAAACAGACTGTTTGATCGCTTTTATAAAGTGGATTATTCGAGGAATAGCGAAGGCATTCAATCAGGATCGGGTCTGGGTCTTTCTATTGCGAGGAACATTGCGGAGTTACACCAGGGGACTTTAACACTACAACATACACTTAACGTATTCGTCTTCCAGCTAAGCTTGCCTTCCAACATCAAGTGATACATCAATGAGTTCAACCATGGAGGATACCACGATGAAAACATCCGAACCGCTTCTTTTCCTGCAAGGATTTCTGAGGAACCCCAAACGAGTGGGCAGTCTCCTGCCCAGTTCCAAATTTTTGGCCCGTAAAATCGTCCAGTCTGTACGATGGGATGAGGTTAATACCATTGCTGAGCTGGGGCCAGGAACAGGTGCCGTCACACGTCTCATGAGAGCACATTTACCGCAATCTGCAACCGTGTTTTTATTTGAAAGAGACCCGAAAATGAGAATTAATTTGAAGCAAACCTATCCTGAATTCATGTTCCATTCGAATGCATCCTATCTATTTAAGAGGATCAATCAAGAACAGATTCATCAGTTAGATTGTATCATTTGCGGACTTCCCTTCTTTAATTTCTCCAGAGAAATGAGACAAAATATCCTGTCACAGATCCATACAGCTCTCCGACCTGGAGGCACATTAGTGTTATACCAATACTCACTTTATATGAAGAAACGTTTGGATGAGTTATTTGAGATCGAGAAAATACAATTTGAACCCCTCAGCTTCCCTCCTGTTTTTGTGTATGTTTGTCGTAAAAGGGAGGAACGCCCTAAATGAGAATTAAAAAAGACTGGAATTGGTTTAATCAACCTTCAACCAGTATCCAGTCTTCCATACGTTTTTCAGAAAATGTGAGTTATTTACTACCTAAACCATCCGCTGTCTCATCGCCTCAAACAACAAAATCGTCGCCGCCATTGCCGCGTTAAGCGACTCTGCCTGCCCCTGCATCGGGATCGTAATCGCATCATCTACCAAACGTGCCGTAGCATCTGAGATGCCTTTGCCTTCGTTACCAATGACAAGCCATACCGACTGCGTAAAATCATAACTATAACATGAATGCTCTGCCTGCAAAGAAGTACTGACCAGCTTCACGCCTGCAGCCTTCGCTTCTGGAAGCAAAGATTCCAACTGGCCCTCCACAATGGGCAGATGAAACAGTGACCCCATCGTCGAGCGAATCGTCTTCGGGTTATATACATCAGCACAGCCCGCGCCAAGTACGACCCCCGCTGCACCAGCGGCGTCCGCACTACGGATGATTGTCCCCACATTACCCGGGTCCTGCACCCCGTCCAGCACAACAACAAGCCCACGCGCTCCTGCGATCAGGCTTTCCAGTGGCTCACTGCCTTTACGCACAATTGCGAGTACAGGCTGCGGTGTCATCGTATCCGTACATTTAGCGATAACCGCAGGAGATACACTGACCCACTCCACACGCTGTAGTGGGTTCTCAAGCCCGGCGAGTTCGCTAGGTACGCCTCGCTCTCCATCGTACACAATGCACTCCAGATCTGCTCCGGCGCGCAACGCTTCCTGTACCAGATGAATGCCCTCAATAATATATTTATGTTGACGAGTACGATGCTTTTTCTCCAGCAACTGTGCCCATTCTTTTACCCGTGTATTTTGCGGTGATACAATATCCATCTTTCCATCCTTCCCATCTGCATCCATCACTTCGGATATGCAAGCTCCATTTTCGTCAAATGATCCTTGTGACCCACAATGATCAGCACATCTCCAGCTTCGATCCGGTCCTCCGCGTACGGAGAAATGTTCATCGAATTCCCACTGCGGATCGCCATCACGTTACACCCAAAACGTGCACGGATGTTCAATTCCATCAGGTTCTTACCGATCATTTGCTCGGAAGCTCTCATCTCCAGAATACTGTAATCCTCAGACAACTCAATATAATCGAGTATATTTGGCGAGGTCAGATGATGGGCTACACGTAGTCCCATATCCCGCTCAGGATAAATCACCTTATCTGCTCCAATCTTCTGCAGCACCTTACCATGAAGCTCATTTTGAGCTTTTACGATCAGCACTGGTACACCCATATCTTTTAATATCAAGGTTGTCAGAATACTCGCCTGTATATCTTCACCAATTGCCACAACGACAACGTCGAAATTTCGTATGCCCAGCGCACGCAGCGCCTCTTCATCTGTTGAATCTGCCGATACCGCATGGGTCACCACATTGGACATTTCCTGAGTCCGCTGCTCGTCCGCATCAATTGCCAGCACGTCGAATCCCATGCCACTCAGTGCATTGGCAACACTTGATCCGAACCGTCCCATGCCAATTACGGCATACTGTTTCTTGGCCATTAGGGTCTTAACCTCCCGCTGCACTTCAGCATGACGCATCATTACGGATACCCATGCTAACGTAAATAATCCTTCGTAGTATACCACAAAGCCTGATAAACTTGAATGCGCTCGCGCTTCCCAGGGAACAGTATAAAAGCAGCCGAATATACGAGGAGGGAATTGCGATGCCCATTACATTAAGCCTGCGTGAAGCGATTGTTCATAAAGTTCATGACAAGAGTGATGATCAGCTTCGGGAGATGATTGAAGGTTCAGTCGATGGACCGGAAGCTGCATTACCTGGACTTGGCGCCATTTTTGAGATGATCTGGAAGAACACAGAACCTGCCAAGCAGGAAGAACTCATTCAAATCGCGCAGGAGCATCTGCACACCATTCCCGTTCAACCGCTTCGCTAATCGAAGCATTGGAGGGTAAGGTAACCATCACACCGTTTGTTCTGTCTGCAAAAGAAAGCTTTCCCTTATTCGGCTGGATCATACCCGCCTCCAAGTAAGGTGTATAGCAATAGATCCCTCCGCCGATTGGCGGAGGGATCTTATTTTTAACAAGCTCTATTTCATTACATGAACTTGTCACATTCAACTAACCCTTTAATAATTGCCGAGGCAAACGTCGAACTTACTTAAGGCGCAGTCTCAAGGAACTTAGCTGTAGGATTTTTATCCATAGCCGTTCTCATGGCGTACTCATTTTCGAAGAGTACGACATAATTTCCTTTTTTATCTTTTACAAGCGCAGAGTTAATCCGGAATTTGCTTGCGTCCAGATTCTCGTCCACGATCCAGCGAGCAAACTGATAAGGCATGCGCTGCAATTGCACGTCTACCCCATACTCGCCTTTCATCCGGTATTCAAATACCTCGAACTGAAGTTGACCAATTACGCCGAGAATCGTCTCGTCGAAACTCGCCGTCTGGAACACCTGAATGGTTCCCTCCTCCGTCAACTGATCAATGCCTTTTTGGTACTGTTTATGTTTCAACGCATTTTTCACGGTAACTTTAGCGAAAATCTCTGGCGAGAACGTTGGCAACTCCTCAAAGACAACCTCGCTGCCTTGGCTCAGTGAATCGCCAATCCGGAAGATACCCGGATCGAACAAACCAATAATATCGCCGGCATATGCCTCTTCAACAATATCCCGATCCTGTGCCAGGAATTGCTGTGGCTGTGACAGCTTGATCTCTTTACCTACACGAGTATGCTTCACACTCATTCCACGTTGGAATTTGCCTGATACAATACGCAGGAACGCAATACGATCCCGATGTGCCGGGTTCATGTTCGCTTGAATCTTGAATACATACCCGCTGAATTTTTCATTCGTTGGCTGGATTTCCCCTGCCGTACTGCGACGTGGTTCAGGCTTCGGTGCCAGTTCCAGGAAATTCTCCAGGAAGGTTTGCACACCGAAATTATTGATCGCACTACCGAAGAAAATAGGCGTCAGTTCGCCGCGTTGAACTTTCTCCATATCAAACGGATCTCCTGCAACGTCCAAAAGCTCCAGATCCTGAATTAACTGATCATGCAGATATTCTCCTGCCATCTCACGGATAATTGGATCTGTATAACCGTTTACTTTCTGAACTTTAATGGTCGAGTGATCGTCCCCTTGGAACAACTCCACCTGATTTTTCATCCGGTCATATACACCGCAGAGCTCGCGGCCTGTACCAATAGGCCAGTTCATTGGAACCGAACGAATACCCAGTACATTTTCAAGTTCTTCCATCAGGTCAAATGGGCTTTTACCCTCACGGTCGAGTTTGTTGATAAACGTAAAGATTGGAATCCCACGCTTCGCACATACCTGGAACAACTTGATCGTTTGTGCCTCGACACCTTTTGCCACGTCGATCAACATCACAGCGCTGTCGGCAGCCGTCAGTGTACGATACGTATCTTCACTGAAGTCCTGGTGACCCGGTGTATCCAGAATGTTAACGCGATGATTCAGGTAATCAAATTGCATTACGGAAGAGGTAACCGAGATCCCCCGTTGTTTCTCAATTTCCATCCAGTCACTTGTTGCGTGTTTGCTGGCTTTCCGAGCTTTTACCGTTCCCGCAAGGCGAATCGCGCCCCCGAACAGCAACAGTTTCTCGGTTAATGTCGTTTTACCCGCATCCGGGTGAGAGATAATGGCAAACGTCCGGCGTTTGTCCACTTCCTGTTGAAGAATATCATTTGCAGCTTTGCTCATAGGTTTAATCCCTTTCGTCCGTTCATTCACGTTAATCCGGCATAGCCGGTCCATCATTCAATCTTTATGCAATCCGGCAAGGCCGGTTGATTGTACACTGGTCATTTTGCATATGAGGTATTCATACACTAGATTAATTTTACACATTTACAATGGAGTTCATCCTCCTCAAATCTGTGCTTTCATCCATACCGTGAACTGCTTCTTAACCCAACTCTCCTATTGTACCATAATCTGTACCGAAAATAACCGATTACTACCGCAGATTCTTCTCTTTCACTTGCAAAAAAAAGCACCCTTCAGCCATAACCATGGCATTCAGGCACTCCTCATTCATTTTTATTTATCGGGTTTAGAAAATCAATGCATCCAGCGCGTATTGTCCGCCACCAGTCAGGGCCAGCGCTACACCAATCACCAGAATCGCGAGATTATATTCGAATCCGTTCTGCGTGGACCAGTAACCGTTCGCACCATGGACTTTCACAATCGCAATGACCATCGTCAATGCAATCAGAATGCCGCCTACCGGTGTGAGCAGACCCAACGCCAACAGCAATCCGCCACCGAATTCCGCAAGTCCAGCCAGTAACGCCACCAATGCACCAGGCTTCATGCCCATCGACTCAAACCAGCCGCCTGTACCCTTGATTCCGTAACCTCCGAACCAACCAAACAGCTTTTGAGCCCCGTGCGCCATGAACGACAATCCAATCACCAAACGAATCAACAACAACCCTACATCCAACATCATTTTCTTTTCCTCCATTCAATATATACAAAATAGTATTCTCAGATTAAAGATATTATGCATATTTTTTTTCATGATTCTCTATACGCAAACCCCTTCAACTGGTTTACATTTTATCTCATGAATGATAACTTATCCGAAACGTTTGCCCGAATGAAGTTTGTCATTTGCGTAACTCTTTAACTCATGTGTTGAGTATAAGTTACATACTTACTTTTTGTCAACAACTTAATTTAAATTACTTATTTCCTTATGATGGATGCCTGCCTTTTCCGCGCTAAAAAGCCTGAGGACACCGCAAAATGCGATGTCTCCAGGCTCAGTCATGTAGTTTATGTTGTTAAATTTCTTACCCTAACCGTTCACTTGCCAGATCACGCTGTCCTCGTCCTGACCATTCACCGGCCACCAGTGGAATCCGTCCTGCTCCAGCAGCTTGTCTGTCGCTTCTGGCCCCCAGGTTCCAGCCGGGTACGTGTGTAACTCTCCCTGATTCTTGCCCCAGGCTGCAGCGATCCGGTCTACGAAAGACCAGGCTGTTGCCACTTCATCCCAACGGGTAAAGTACGTAGAATCCCCCTCTGCTGCATCGTGCAGCAGACGTTCATACGCTTCAGGCGAGTTGATTCCAATCATGCAGCTCTGACAAAAATCCATCGCGAGCGGCTGAATCTCGGAATCCGAGCCTGGTTTCTTGGCATTAATTTTGATATATATACCTTCCATCGGATTCACCCGAATGACCAGCAAGTTCGGTTCGAGCTTATATTTTTTCCCGAGGTACACGTTGTTTGGCATCGACTTGAACTCAACTACGATCTCCGTCGTTTTTACCGGCAGACGCTTGCCTGTCCGAATGTAAAATGGGACACCTGCCCAGCGGAAATTATCCACGAATACACGTGCTGCAAAATAAGTCTCCGTATTCGACTGCGAATCAACCTTGTCTTCCTGGCGATACCCCGGAAGGTGCTTGCCACGGTACTCCCCTTCGGAATACTGTCCCCGCACAACGTTGTTGCTCACTTCCTCATCCGAAGTAAAGGCTCGCAATGAGCGCAATACCTTCACCTTCTCATCCCGAATGTCCTCCGGAAATAGGCGACTTGGCGGTTCCATCGCAATCATCGTCAGCATCTGAAGCATATGGTTTTGCCCCATATCACGCAGTGCCCCAGAGTGATCATAATAACCGCCACGTTCTTCCACGCCTACCGTCTCACCCAGCGTAATCTGAACGTTCGCAATATGTTTGTTGTTCCAAAGTGGTTCGAAAAAAGCATTCCCAAAGCGGATCACTTCAATATTCTGTACCATTTCCTTGCCCAGATAATGGTCAATCCGATAGATTTCCTCTTCACGGAATACCTCACGAATCTGCTCATTCAGATGTTCAGCCGATTGCAGATCATAACCAAATGGTTTTTCGATCACCAAACGGTTCCAACCCCGACTTTCCAGCATACCGCCGTCCCGCAAACTGTACGAGACACTGCCAAACAGCTCAGGTGCCAGTGCCAGATAGAACAGCCGGTTCCCCGGCGTGTTAAACTTCGATTCCAGATGCTCCGTTTGCGCACGCAGCTCTTTGAATCCGTCCACATTATTGATATCCAGTGCTTTGTATTCAAAATGATCGACAAAAGCGTTCCACTCATCAGGTTCCCCCGCTGGATAACGGCAGAACTCTTTAATGGATTCATAGATGTCTTCCCGGAATTCTTCTGGGGACCTCGGACGACGTGCTACGCCAATAACCGCAAAGTCTTCGGCAAGCTTGCCTTCACGGTAAAGACTGTAGATAGCCGGAAACAGCTTCCGGCGGGCCAAATCACCCGTTGCTCCAAAAATGAAAAATACTGCGCCTGGTGTCTGTACTTCATCTTGCAATTGTTTTTCGACCATGGGCTCCTCTTTCTTCCGGGAAGATAACCTTCACGCTCTCCCCGAGCTATGTAATGGTGTTATATATGCACGACATACAACTGTCAATTACCAGCAAGTTCCTTCTTGGATGTGATGCCATTTTAGCATATCAACTGAATGGATGCACTATTTCACACTCACTTTTCTGATAAAGATTCTCAATATCCCGTCCAAATTCATAGAAATTTCATCCATTAATATTCAATCGTGATCACCGGGAAACCTACCGTGATTCGATTGTTCCCTTGTTCACCGACCTGATGAACTGCGAGTTGCATATTTAACATATGTGAGCTACTCTTGATCGACAAAGGCAGCTCAGCCGCCTCATAAGAGACACTTGCAGTCCCTACATCCGTATAACGTTCAACTGAGGCAATATCCACATTTTTGGACAGGTCTTTCTCGATGAGTGCTAACTGCTGACTCGCATCACCTTTAATAACATTAGCTGCTGTACCTTGCACAGACATATTCCAGCTTGCCTTCATCCCTGAGTCTGCAAGCAATTGATCGACCTGTTCCTGCAATATCATTAATGTCTTCCGATCCGTTTGTGCATCCCCTGAAAGCTGTACGATGACATAGTAGCCGTTGTCTCCTGTATCGACGACATTGACCAACATACCTGCACCTCCATTAGCCGTACCTGCAACCAGCTCACTGCGGTACACATCGTGGCCCGTCTGACGTACCTGTACCGGTTGTTCCAGTCCCAAGTGACTAGCCAGTAATACGGCCTGCGCTTGTGCATCTCCCCGGCCTTCTGCTTGCCATTTGATAACCAGACGATCCACATTATCAATCACGCTGTCAGCAGTATGGATTAACTGTTCCAGTTGGGCTGCTTTAGGTTCGTTTTTCTCTGCGTATACCTGTGTCACACCGATAAGAATAATGATAGCCATTGCTAATATGCCTGCTGTCATCCAACGATTTAACATTTGAATCCCCCGTTCATTCTTGCATTCTATGAATCTATCAACAGCATGCCCCTTTCCCACATTAGCTATACTTCTTCTGCACACAGCAAAAAAAGCCCCACCCGCCACTTGCATGGCAGATCGAAGCTTTCCATTCATACTTATAAAGGTTGTTCAAAAAGTCTGCTTTTGATTACGAAGGGTGCCTAGCGCCATCATCAACATCGAATATGGAATTCAGCCGAAATAAGTAGAGGCTTACGAAGAATGTTTCCTTTGGAAACATGCGGTTTCTCACGTAGCTCGATCTACGCTCCGCTACTCCATTTCTAGCTTTATCCCATCTTCTTGGTACTGAAAACCGACCTTTTTGAACACGCAATTATATAGATCATCTCTTATCTATAGCTTCCGCAAATTAATGCACGGTTCTTTGGCTTGATTATGATATTGCATATGATCCTGTTTACTCTGCAAGTCCGTTTTTATAAGCATAGATCGCGGCCTGTGTACGGTCGTCTACGCCCAATTTTGCCAGTAGGTTTGTTACATGGAATTTGACTGTCTTAATGCCGATGATCAGATCATCAGCAATGTCCTGATTTGATTTGCCTTTAGCAAGTAATCGGAGCACATCCATTTCACGGTCCGTCAATTCATCATGCAAAGGAGCTGCTGCCTGTGGTTGCCGGAACCGATTCATCATTTTCGAAGCCACCTGTGACTCCAGAACGGATTGTCCGCGAGCGGCTGCGCGAATCGCATCTGCCACCTCATTGGCTCTTGATGTTTTCAACAGATAACTGAATGCGCCTGCTTCAATGACAGGGTACATTTTTTCATCATCCAGGTAACTGGTTAATACGATGACTTTGCACTCCGGATACATTTTAAGTACCTGACGGGTAGCCTCAATGCCATCCATGCCTTCCATCACCAGGTCCATCAGGACCACATCGGGCTTATACTCCTGCGCAAGCCGAATGCCTTCCTCTCCACTACCTGCTTCACCAACCACTTCAATTCCATCTTCGGTATCCAGTACCGCTGCAAGACCAATACGTACCATCTCATGATCATCCACGAGCAATACTTTGATCGACGTTTCCGTCTCCGTTTCGACTTCCGGTTCCATTGACATGTTCTTCCTCGCTTTCATCACTCATCAAAGGTATCGTAATCTCAATCCGCGTTCCCTTACCAGGCGCTGTTACAAATTGTATGGCTCCACCAATCTCCGTAACACGTTCACGCATGTTAGCCAGACCGTATGAAGCTTGTTTATTCTCATCCAGATCGAAGCCTTGCCCATCATCACGAATCAGTACCCGAATCGCATCTGTGCGGCGCTGGAGCCGTATCTCCATTTTTTCCGCTTTTGCATGCCGTAACGTATTGGACATAGCCTCCTGAACAATCCGGAACAGATGATTCTCAATGCCTTTGATCAGATCGATGTCTTCGTCTATTTCGAGCACAATGTCCATGGGTACTTTCGTTTTCAGTTCCATCACCAGATCACGGAGACCTTGTTCGAGCTGTTTACCCTCCAGATAAACTGGCCGCAGATGTAACAGTAACGCACGCATCTCGGACTGTGCTACCGAAGCCATCTCCTCAATCAGGGCCACCTGCCGCTGAGCACGTTCAAAATCCTTTTCCATCTTTCGTCCAACGGCCGTTGCTGTCATGGATATCGCGAACAATTGCTGTGATACCGCATCATGCAGTTCCCGTGCCAGTCGCTGCCGTTCTTCCACAATAGCCGTAATTCTGGCTTGTTCGGCAAGCTGTGCATTATGAGTAGACAATCGCTGGAGCGATGATACCTGATCTTCCCACTTCTTGCCGATTCGTCCGAGTTGCTCACTTAAACGGCCCACATCATCATCGCCCAGATCAGGTACAGTGCGTGATAGAGAGCCCTTCTCCCACAGTAGCAGTGTTTCCCGCAGCAGTTCAAGCCGGCGTTTAACCCGATAACTCTGATAGAACCCAAAGACCGCTCCGATCCCAATCAGAAGCAGCAATAACGCAAGACCCGATTGAATCAGATGACGCCAGCCTGCAAACGGAGCAAGATAACCATATGTATACAATACATACAAAATAACAGCAAGGACAATGAAAACCAGGAGGACCCCTTCACCCATACTTCGGGTTACCATGTCGGTATGTCGTTTTGTCTTCATCGGGGTCTCCTCCTTCTCTTCATCTATATTACTACGGATTACTGATGCTTAGGTCGCCAACAATATAAGAAATGACAAATTTTGCTTTATGTTCACTGGATTCATATCCAGGAGTTCTCCATACTAATTTGTTCATCATGCCGCTATCTTGTTCTCCAAGAAGATTAATTCGTCCAAAAAGAACCGATGCTTCAATCTCCACACCATAATCTTCTGGTAGCGTAAGGCGAACATTACCCATAACTCCTTGCAGCAGCACAATCGTTTGTTTCTCCTCCGGAATCGAAAGAGACAGATCGGCGTTAACCTCACCCATCGCATGCCACAGACTCATACTACGTAACGTCCAGGATGATTGATCCCAATAGTACCGAGCCATGAAATTCTGTTTCTTCATAACGCCTTCGTCCAGCTGAATCTTTTTGTTTTTTGAATAAAAATAAGCTAAAGAACCCAGTACAATTAAAAATACAATCATTAAATTATCCAGCAATAACAGTGCAGCACCAACGCCAAGATATCGATAACCTTTACGGGTATCTCCTTTGCGGACTTGAAGCATTCCAACCGTTAACAGAATCAGTGCGGCAGCGGTCAGCAAGTTAATATTCTGATTCAATAACATCATTGTACCAATGATAATAATGACAACTGCAAGCCACTTACTTTTTTTATTCATCCCCGCCGCACCTCCCCTGTAAGTTAATCTCTCTTTATTCAACGGAAAAGCCATACCAGGCAATGAAGTCCTGTATGGCTTAACTTTTGTTCTACCAACCGTACATTATACACGATTTATAGAATATCATATTGTCCACTGAGCGAACAGTTATTCTTTTGAAGTTCCGTTCGCTTCATTCTTGGAACCATTGCCCATTTTGTTTTTAAGGGCTTGTAATTGCTGATCCACTTTGAATTGTTTTTCCACATCTACAGGGTTCGTGTACGTGGATGATGTGTTGCGATAAGGTGCACGGGCTACGTCAGCTTCAGCTTCCAGTTGCATGATTTTCTCTTCCATGCGGTGGAATCCTAGTGATGCGCCACCACTTTCGATCGAATGCAAGCTGTTAATGGAAGACATTTGTTTTTTGGCTTTAGCCATTTGTGCACGGGATACGAGTTCATTACGTTTGTTACGCATTTTGTAGAACTCATCTTTCATGTCATGCAACTGTTGCAACAGATCTTTAGCTTGAGCTTCGGACTGTGCATGCAGTTCGCTGTACTCCGTAATTTTTTGATCAAAGTAGATTTTCTCTTCCAGCAACTTGCGTGCCACTTCTTCCTGACCGTTGGCCAGAGCCGCTTCTGCTTGGGACTCACGTTGTACCGAAGTACGCTCCGCTTCATCGAGACGTTGTTTCATGCGACGCTCATTCGCCATTTGTTTGGCAACAGTTACCTCTGCCTCATGAATCTCAGCCTCCATATCACGCAAGTACTGGTTCAACATTACAATCGGGTCCTCTACCTTATCCAACATATCATTTACCGATGCTTTCGTCATATCCTTAATCCGTTTAAATACTCCCATTTTACTTTTCTCCCTTCTCGTAACGAGATAATTTTTGGCGAAGCTCTTCAACTTCTTTTTTCAGTGCTTTTTTCTCGATATCTTTCATCATGGAATCAAGTTCACTTTCTTGCGGTGCACCTGCTCCGTAGGCATTGTTGTCATAAGAACGCGGACCAGATTGAGGTCTGCTGTTGTATCCAGGGCCGGGACCGAAGTTACCAGGACCTTGTTGGTTGTGATTATTTTGAAAAGGACCTCTTGGCGGCTGATGATCATAGTTGTTGTAACCTCTGCCTGGGCCTGGGCCCGGACCGTAACCATATGGATCATAAGGCGGATACGGTTCCTTTGGTACCACCAGTGCTGCAATGAAATATATTAACAACGACGTGCCGCCAGTTACGAAGATACTGATGACAAAGATGATACGCAGCAGGGTGGAATCCATTCCGATGCTTTCGGAAATTCCGCCGCACAAGCCGGTTAACATCCGGTCACGCGTTGAGCGGTATAATTTGCTCATGTGCTTGCTCCTTTCGTTTACTTGTATCCTCTTACGTTGGAATCATAAGCATATGGATCAACGTGATTGGATTCCTTTGGTACCACCAATGCAGCGATGAAGTAGATCAACAATGATGTACCTCCCGTAGCGAAAATACTGATGAAGAAGATGATACGTAGCAGCGTGGTACTCAATCCGAGATTTTCAGAAATGCCACCGATCAAACCTGTTAACATTCGATTACGCGCCGAGCGGTATAATTTATTCACGTGACTACTCCTTTCTGTCATTGTTCAATTTCTGTCTTAAGCGCTCCAGTTCCTTATCCAGCGTGGAGGATGACATGCTGCCAGTCACTCCTGAACCATCTTGACTCATCCGTCGGATATCCCGGAGACTTTGTGCTTCATATTCGAGATCAGAGACTTGGTCATCCAGTCGGTTAAACATACGGGGTACATTCTGACCGTTGTGATTCCCTCTCTGGTTCATACGTTGTTGTAACTGAATCGTCTGCATACGAGCGTAGTAATATTGACGTTTGCTGTATACATTCTGATATTCAACCTTCAGCTGGTCGATCTGTTCATCCAGCTCCTGTAATGCCGCATAACTTTGTGCATACAATTCATTGTACTGTTCCATTTTTTCCTCGTGGAGAATTTTCTCCTGCAAGGCCAGCTTAGCAAGATGTTCTTCCCCTGCTTTCAGAGCCATGGAAGCCTGTTCTTCCCGTTTGTTCACCATACTTGCTGCCTGATCGGCTTGTTGTTTCATTTGTCTGGTATGGCTTGCATATTGATGACGAAGTTTCTCGGCTTCACCGATGTCTTGGCGGGTCGAGACCAGGAACTGATCAATCAGTTTGACTGGATCCTGACTTTGCTCCAAATGTTCGTTCAGATTGGCTACGGTAATATCCCGCATTCGACGAAATACACTCATTATGTTCTGTCCCTCCTTTTCATAATCGTGAAAGCTTAGTACCGACCACGACGACTGCGATTATTGCTTAGCATTGAGATACCAAAGATGATTAACCCGATCGCGATGATCGGTCCGATCAACCATGCCAGTTTGCCCATCAGTGAGATGATACCGATGATGAGAACAATCCAGCCAAGCATCACATTCCCTCGTTTAACTCCGTAGTATCCCAGTGCAATCATCAGGACCGGAATCAGATAACCCATTAAGTGTCCAAGAAGTGGAGTTAACTTTCCGAAGAGGAGTAGTGCACCCAGCGCAATCAATACAATCGCCCAGCCATTTCCCTTATTCATTCTCATAATTGTTGTTCACCGCCCTTTCCATTCGTTCATTTTAATGTGTTGAGTCATTTGTTCGTTTGTTTCTTGTTTTTTTGTTTCCGTGTTTCTTGTTTAACCTTATGTCCTTATTCTAGGGGATTTCGAGACTTTTCAAAACAGACCGTGGACGGTTTTTCATCCTAGACTCAGGTCGGGGATCTAGTTGGACCTTTGGCTGTCCCTATATAAGACCAACGTTCCGCCCAAGCTGAACAGCATTCCGGATACCTTCTATATCCCCGTATTCAGGCTACCCTTCAACCGATATCGACCTGTAGAGAGAATGATGTCCATGTCTCTATTTACGTTCACACTGCAATTTCGTTTCTCATGATTCCATTTAGGAGAGTCCGACCAAACCGTTTCTATAGCACTTTTCTGCAAGATCATCTATCATCAATCCCTTATCTCTGCTCGTTTGCCCTCTTGATAAATTACTTTTTTATCCAAATAAACAAATTTTAGATTGTTCTATATGTAAGCGTTTACTAAAATAGAAAGTGTTACTATTACTAATGTCAGGAGTGGAACTGAAACTGTGCGACCAATCAGCTATCTCCATAAAATGATTATCTTCGGAATCCTGTTAAGCACCCTGCCCATTTTGTTAACAGGAATTGCCGCATTTATCTATTCATCGAACCAAACTGAACTGCATCGTACACAGGCCAACAGACAGTTGCTGGAACAAATGCAATCCAACGTAGAGCACAAACTCGCTACAGTCAGTTATATGCTTGATCAGGCCGTTCGCTCTCCAGTAACCCTCCGTTCCCTGTCTGCTTCTTCTTCACTACAAGGGAAAGGGCATTTGCTTGCCGACAAGCTGCAAAGCGAATTTCAGCATATGAGGTCATGGGAACCTTTGCTGGATATTACCCTGGTGAACCAATCTCAGAATTGGCTTATTGATCATGCCGGATTATATCGTAATACGGATTTTCCACTCGCTCTTCCCATGAAGCAATTGATATCGGATACCCTAACCTCTGGATGGCAGCTCACCCCTTCATCGGTATTCAGTAATGATGAGCGTTCACCCGGTACAGGCTGTATTTATCATATTGCCCTTGCGAGATCTATTCCGAATCTGAACACCTCTTCCGATGCTGCCCTGATTGCGGGAATTCCTGCATGCTCTTTGCAAAATACACTTGAAGAAGCCTCTGTAGGCAATGCTGCCTCAGGACTGATCATCTTGAATCGGGAACAACGTATTTTGGTCCATCCCGATCCTGTATACATTGGACAACCTTTGTCTGCCATTGGATTACAGGATCGGGATACGGAAGCCAACATAACCAAATTATCACCCATTCCATTTTCAACAGGCTTTGAAAAACAAGAAGTTAAGATCGCCGATACACATTATTCTCTTACGTATAGCCCTTCTACTTTAAAAGGATGGACTTATGTTCTAATCTCACCTACTAATATTCTGACACAAGAATATATCAATATTGGATTACACACCTTGTATATCAGCATCTTCTTGCTTTTACTTTCATTAATACTCGCCTGGCTCGGCTCCAAGCGAATGCATGTCCCGATTCGTAAACTTTTAACCCAACTTGGTGACAACCATCTGTCCAAAGAAGGAAACACATTAGCGCAGCAATCACCACCATTTTCTGATGAGTTCGAGCAGATTAGAGCAGGAGTTTCACAATTATCTGCCTCTCGCTCCCAATTAGAGAACACACTTAATGTGCATCTATTGCAGATTCGCAATCATTTTATGATGAATCTGTTCCAGGGAAAGATCCCTGTTCATACTCTTCATGACACCCTGAATGAATATGGCTACACGCATCAGGTTCGGGAATGGCAACAAATTGCTGTTATTACACTACAGGCCGATCTCGTTAATCATACAAAATATCGAGCTGGTGATCGTAATCTCTTATTATTCGCTATCCAAAATATATTGGAGGAAACGGTTGCGCATAACCAGCAACTGCTTCCTATTGTGCTGGAACATACCGTAGTCACGGTAATTGGCACCGTCGAACAGGATGATTTTATTTTTTCACAGCAGCTATATGTATTAACAGACCGGTTACAACAACAGATTAATAAGATTCTAACTCTTCAAGTCAGTATAGGCTTCAGCCAGCCACACAGCTCCCTATATCACATCCCACAAGCTTACATAGAAGCCATGGAAGCATTGAGGCATCGGATGAAGCTGGGAACAGGCATTATTTTTCAATATGAGAACATAGATCATTACGCTCCCACTTGGTCCATGACCTACCCGGAATCATTGGAATATTCATTGATCCAAGCTATTCAAAGTGCAGATGAGGTCCATGCCTCTGCTCTTCTGCAACAACTGCTTGAAGTAATCTTTGGTATGGAGGGTACACCCGAGGAGTATGAGGTGGCTCTTACGAGGCTACTCACGCATATTTTGCAAATGACTCAGGAATCCGGCATACGACTCGGACAGATCTCCCAAGGCCGTGGATCAATGTTCCATGAACTTCATGGTTTGCAGTACGCCGCTGAAGTTGAGGAATGGTTTAGCCATCAAGTCATCTTGCCCGTGATCCAGGTTTTTAAAGCGAAACAGTATGCTCAATACCAGCATATATCAGAGAAGATGATTGCCATGATTCATCAAGATTACGATAAGGATCTGACACTTGAGGAATGTGCCTTGAAGCTACATTACAATGCCAACTACTTAAGTAGTGTTTTCCGCAAAGAGACCGGCTGTGCATTTAGTGAATATCTGACCAAGTACCGATTTAACATCGCTAAAAAATGGCTGGATGAAAGCGATCTAACCGTTAAAGATATCGCAGCACGGCTTCGGTACAACAATCCGCAGAATTTCATTCGATCATTTCGTAAGTGGGAAGGAATCACACCTGGCCAGTACCGGGAGCGTAAGCAGAAAGTAGAAGTCTCCAATAGGAAGTAGATTACGTGTTTGGTGTGTTACGTGTTTCGTGTTATGTTTTGTTTTTCCGTTGTCTCGATATTAAATCAAGCGTTGGTTGGTTGGTTGGTTGGTTGGTTGGGTTGAGCCCATCCGCAGTTCATTAATTCAACTTTACAGCTCCAAAGAGCCAACGGCTTGGTTCGATGTACTTGAAGTCTTAATAACTTTATAAAAAAGAGGAAGCAGCTATCCTGCTTCCTCTTTTAAAAAACTTAACTTCAAGCTCATATGTTTCACACATGCCTCTTCTTGTATGGCAGTGTGATGCTTGATAGCCTTATCTCAGACGTTAAACTACATAGTCCTCCCGATTCCTGATCCTCTTGTACATGTAACAAGCTCATGCAATTTATCGCTTATCCTTAGTGCGAACTGTTTTCATATTTGGCTGTTCAAGTTGGATTAGAATTTTCCCGAACCTTGCTCCACGTGAGAAGGTCACTGTACTATCCTTGTACGTATCCCGAATATACTTCTCAGCCAGTCTGAAAGAATCTTCATCCGATGGTAACTCATACGTATTAAGCCATTCAGGCAGCTTCTCGATAATCTCTTCCACCGGTACTTCAAATGAGTTAACTTCTCTCGTAATGATCATCGTGTATGAATAACCCTTCAAATACAGCAACTGTTGAATATACCCCATATCACCCGCCTTGTATGAAGAAGTTACACCCAATATATCCTTAAGCTCATCCATTAATGTGTGTTCCCTCTGTCCCGCCATAGTGCTTATGTACACATACTTACGAGCACAGTTGATCGCCATCTCAATCGTTTCCCAATCTGACATCGCCGGACACATGGATGCAAATGCAAAGTCATATTTCTTCTCCCAGCCTTTATCCTGAATGGAGATTTCCTCAAATCGTTCTTTTACGATTTCGATATTGGGTTCCAGAGATGAAGGTATCGTCTCTTTCATAAGGGAGACAAGCAACTCCGAAGGCTCAACTGCAGTCACACTTGCCCCCTTTTCGGCAAAAGGAATGGCAAATATGCCTGAGGCTGCTCCAATGTCCAAAATGGATAACCCTGCGAACTCCACACCCTGGTTCTCAATCCAGCCCGTAATGCGCTCAGTACGCTGCTTCCCTTCTTCCGTGAACGACTGTGCATGATAATCCCTGGCCCACCGCTCAAATGCTTCTTCTGTATTAAATGGTGCGCTTTTCTTTTTATATTTTGAACTTCTCGGACGATTCTTCCATGCCGCTTCCCATACAGAAAGATTAAATAACAGATCGGTATCCGATACATTTTTTTCATTAGCCACTTTACTTCACTCCTCTATATTAAAGACTTTACTTATCTACAATATACTGAATATAACCATACGTCAATCTTTATTGAAGTCCAACTATCCATACAATACATAAAATCAATTTATATAAAATAAAAATAGCCCCACACATTGCATATGCAACATGTAGGGCTATTCAATATACCGGCGAGAGGACTCGAACCTCCACGGTTTCCCACTCGATTTTGAGTCGAGCGCGTCTGCCATTCCGCCACGCCGGCATATGCTGGAGGCGCCACCCAGATTCGAACTGGGGATAAAGCTTTTGCAGAGCTGTGCCTTACCACTTGGCTATGGCGCCATATTTTGGAGCGGACGACGGGAATCGAACCCGCGACCCTCGCCTTGGCAAGGCGATGCTCTACCGCTGAGCCACGTCCGCATAATGGCTGGGGATATAGGATTTGAACCTATGCATGACGGAGTCAAAGTCCGTTGCCTTACCGCTTGGCTAATCCCCAATAAAAAATGAAAAAACAAAGGGGCGATCGAGGGGAATTGAACCCCCGAATGCCGGATCCACAAACCGGTGCGTTAACCACTTCGCCACGATCGCCACAAAAGGTTAATTTCTTAAAAGTTAATTGGCAGGGGCAGCAGGAATTGAACCCACACCAACGGTTTTGGAGACCGTTGTTCTACCTTTAAACTATGCCCCTAAAAACTGGTGGAGGATGATGGATTCGAACCACCGAACCCGTACGGGAGCAGATTTACAGTCTGATGCGTTTGGCCACTTCGCTAATCCTCCAGGATTACATGGTGCCGGCGAGAGGACTTGAACCCCCAACCTACTGATTACAAGTCAGTTGCTCTACCAGTTGAGCTACACCGGCGTATTACAGGTGTTATATATGGTGGCTCGGGACGGAATCGAACCGCCGACACGAGGATTTTCAGTCCTCTGCTCTACCGACTGAGCTACCGAGCCTTACTAATTAAAGAATGGCGGAACCGACGGGATACTCTCACTTCGTTCGAGACTGCGAAGCTTATGCTCTCGAAGTGAATGCTCCGACGAACCCAAAAACGGATTCTCATCCCTGAAGCATATATAAAATGGCGGAACCGACGGGATTCGAACCCGCGATCTCCTGCGTGACAGGCAGGCATGTTAGGCCAACTACACCACGGTTCCATAATACTTTCTCAAGGAAAGTTAATTGCGGGGGCAGGATTTGAACCTGCGGCCTTCGG
>NZ_JBHGUU010000009.1:0-511018 GCF_048976745.1 Paenibacillus sp.
TTTCGTTTCGAATCTAGTTTTCAGAGAACAACACTCTGAAATGTAAGCTACGCGTTTGGTGGCGATGGCGGAGGGGTTCCACACGTACCCATCCCGAACACGACCGTTAAGCCCTCTAGCGCCGATGGTACTTGGACCGCAGGGTCCTGGGAGAGTAGGACGCCGCCAAACGAACTCTTTCATCATACATAGAAAACAGGCTCTGCATGTGGACGTTGTACGATGAATTGCATTTGCACTGCAAATGCATATTATTCCCTGATAGCTCAGTTGGTAGAGCACTCGACTGTTAATCGAGTTGTCACAGGTTCGAGCCCTGTTCGGGGAGCCATTAAGGCCCGTTGGTCAAGGGGTTAAGACACCTCCCTTTCACGGAGGTAACAGGGGTTCGAATCCCCTACGGGTCATAGCTATATTTATAGCTTCAAAAAGGGATTAGAATCCCAAAGGTTCGTCGGAGGATGTACTTCGTTAGCAACTGCTTCGCAGTCTCGAACGAAGTGAGAGTATCCCCTACGGGTCATATTATGGAGGCTTAGCTCAGCTGGGAGAGCATCTGCCTTACAAGCAGAGGGTCGGGGGTTCGATCCCCTCAGCCTCCACCATATAACTTTATAACGACGCGGGGTGGAGCAGCCCGGTAGCTCGTCGGGCTCATAACCCGAAGGCCGCAGGTTCAAATCCTGCCCCCGCAATTAAACTTTCCTTTGGAAAGAGATCTGGAACCGTGGTGTAGTTGGCCTAACATGCCTGCCTGTCACGCAGGAGATCGCGGGTTCGAATCCCGTCGGTTCCGCCATTTTTATACTTATGAATACCGTATGCGGAAGTGGCTCAGCGGTAGAGCATCGCCTTGCCAAGGCGAGGGTCGCGGGTTCGATTCCCGTCTTCCGCTCCATTATTTGCGCCCTTAGCTCAGCTGGATAGAGCGTTTGACTACGAATCAAAAGGCCGGGAGTTCGAATCTCTCAGGGCGCGCCATTATTTTCATAAGTATCGGGATGTAGCTCAGCTTGGTAGAGCACCTGGTTTGGGACCAGGGGGTCGCATGTTCAAATCGTGTCATCCCGATCTCTAAAAGCACTATCTATAATTAGATAGTGCTTTTTTTATATTTATCTATATATGATTCTATAAATGCAGGTTTATTATTAACTATGAAACATTCTCATACCTGACCCATGTGGGTTCCCTCTTCAGACGACAAGTAAGTTTTGCATAAAGCTTCGTCCTTTAGGTCACAATAGGTTTAAAAAGTGATAGAAGGGGTTCATGTGAACACGTTTAACTTCAGAAAACAATTCAAGAGACGCTGGCGACGGTGGAAACGAACAGTATGGATGACGGCGGCTCTGCTTGCAGTTACGATATTGGCTTACAGCGGGTTGTCTATCTCATCGGCGATTGAGCGTTTGCTGACAACTAATTTTAGTGAGGCAACCAGTGTGATGGGACCTGTTACGCAGGAAGCAAGATCTGAACAGGAGATTCAGGTGTTAGTAGAGCAACTTAATTCTGATCCGGATCATTTAACAAGTGTGGTTTTGGAAACACAGTACATCTGCGGAGTGGAGACAGAGCAGTTAGGCAAGATGGCTAGAGCACAGTTGAAGATGCTGCTGGCTCAACACCCGGAATGGGATGCTAGCGTTGGAACATCAGATGAGTTGCATTTGAAGCAACGTGTAGATGACCTTTCACCGCTATGTAAACAGCAGGCTTATATCAGCATAGATGCTGTAGGGAACCTTAATTTGTACGAGGGTAAGCCTGCAGAGGAGAAGGTTATTCGTACGTTTTTTCAGTTGGATGTTGGGACGTTGGAAAGTTCTTTGCCTGAAGGGGTACTGGAGCAATTGCAACAGGGTATTCGCATTCAGGACAAGGATGAATATGATAGCGTAATCTCTACGTTTAGTGACTATGCCGTGGATGAAGATCACCATTTAATCCGAAATGGCGGATAATCGAACCTTTCTCACATATAGGTATTAAAATGCTGAAGTACTGAAAAATGGTGGGGGTTAACATTCGCGGCTTACAATACTAAGCGATAGAATCCAAAGGAATATGATGAAGGACATCGAAGAGATGTCCTTTTTGTCGTTTGAACCGAAAATACAATTAAAATGCAAATATACCTGAAAAGAAGCACGAATAAAGACGAGTAATGGGTTAGACAAAGTTTTTCCTGCCGCAGGGTCTATCTTTTGTTATAATGAAATGAACGATACATATGTTCGCTTTTGTGAGGGAGAGATGGTTTTGCGTTTTTTGGGAATTGACCCGGGGATTGCGATTGTTGGTTTTGGTTTTGTGGATAAAATCGGCAGTAAGGTGGTACCCGTACAATATGGATGTATTCAGACGGAAGCCCATACACCTGAAGAGGAACGGTTGCTTCACGTATATGAAGGTATGGTGCAATTGATTGATAAATACAAACCGGACGCAGTAGCGCTCGAGAAACTTTTTTTCAATCGGAACGTTACAACAGCGATGTCTGTCAGTCAGGCTAGAGGAGTCATGGTACTCGCTGCCGCACAGAAGGGTTTGCCTATTGCAGAGTATACGCCAATGCAGATCAAGCAGGCCGTCGTGGGGTACGGTAAGGCGGAGAAGAAGCAAGTACAGGAGATGGTCAAAATGTTCTTGCGTCTTCAAGTCGTTCCTAAACCGGATGACGTAGCGGATGCATTGGCTGTAGCTGTGTGCCACGCACACTCTTATACATTAAATTCCAAGTTGAATGAGGTATTGCGAAAATGATTGATTTTCTAAGAGGACAGTTCATTCATGTAGAGAATGATTATATTGTGCTGGATGTACAGGGTGTTGGATATCGCGTATTCTGTCCGAATCCATTTGCGTTTGCCAAGCAAGAAGGCGAAATTATTGTGTACACTCACCATCATGTGCGTGAGGATGCAATGTTGCTGTTTGGATTTGTGACACGGGATGAGCAGCGTTTGTTCCGTAAACTGATTGAAGTATCTGGTATCGGTCCAAAAGTGGCACTGGGTATACTGGCTGGAGGTACACCAGAACATGTGGTTACGGCGATTTACCAGGAGAATCTTACGTTCTTGACCAAATTGCCAGGCATCGGCAAGAAGACTGCACAACGCATGATTCTGGATCTCAAGGATAAGCTGGATAGTTTTGGCGCGGCAGCGTATGCAACAGGTTTGTTCGCTCCTCCATCGGAAGAGTCGGGAAGTGGTTCAGCCTGGGATGAGGCACGTGAAGGTCTCAAGGCACTTGGGTATACTGACAGTGAGCTTGATAAAGTATGGCTCAAATTGAAAAAGGATGTTACTACAGCGGATTCTGTTGATGTGTTGATGAAAAAGGCGCTGCAAATGCTGTTTACGGGATAATACAATTTGCATATTATAATATAGCTGTAGCCTGCAAAAAAAGGTAGGGATGAACATGGATGATCGGATTATTTCCGCGAACCTGATGATGGAGGACCAGAATGTTGAGCTGAGTCTTCGTCCCCGGTATTTGAATGAATATATCGGGCAGAATCAGGTGAAGGAAAATTTAAAGATATATATTGAAGCTGCCAAATTTCGTAATGAGGCATTGGATCACGTTTTGTTATATGGACCACCTGGACTTGGTAAAACAACACTTGCCAACATTATTGCCAACGAATTGGGCGTTAATTTACGAACTACGTCAGGCCCGGCCATTGAACGCCCGGGTGATCTTGCAGCATTGTTAACCAATCTGCAGGAAGGCGATGTCCTGTTTATTGACGAGATTCATCGTTTGCATCGTACGGTCGAAGAAGTTATGTACCCCGCTATGGAAGATTCCGCATTGGATATTATGATTGGTAAAGGTCCAAGTGCTCGTTCCGTTCGGCTGGATCTGCCGCCATTCACTCTGATTGGGGCTACAACGCGCGCTGGCTTGTTGTCTGCGCCACTTCGAGACCGATTTGGTGTTATCAGTCGCTTGGAATTCTATACGGTTGATGAGCTTGCTTACATCGTCTCACGCTCTACCGAAATTTTGGGTGTGGAGATTGTGGGAGATGCTGCGGAAGAGATTGCATTGCGCTCACGTGGGACACCGAGAATCGCGAACCGTTTGCTAAAACGAGTACGCGACTTTGCACAGGTACGTGGTGATGGGATTATCACACAGACACTGGCGGAAGAAGCGCTGCAACGTCTCCAGATTGATCCGCGTGGCCTGGATGAGATTGATCATAAGATGCTCAAATCGATGATCAACAGTTTCCGGGGAGGCCCGGTAGGGTTGGATACCATTGCTGCTACAATCGGTGAAGAAAGTCAGACGATTGAGGATGTATATGAACCGTATCTACTGCAAATTGGGATGATTCAGCGTACCCCAAGGGGAAGGATTGTAACAGATCTTGCCTATCATCATTTGGGTCTGCCTATTCCACCAAGGGACGGGAAATAATCGAGCCTGGTGAAAGTCCACGATTTGAACGTTTACCAATTAAAGGTTCACCATAAACATTGAAATATTACGTGTGTTAATCCGATATAAAGTGAAGGCAATGCATGGAGAGGAGTCTGAATGTGGGAAAAGCAATACGAACGAAGAAGTGGAGTCGTCGATTGAAGGTACTGGCGGCAGCTCTTTTGACAGTGGGTTGTCTTCAAGTGCCTGCGTATGCAGCAGGTAATGATGGACAGACAATCCGTGTAGCCATGTTTGCGAATCTGGGCAGTACGTATAAATCAACTACACCACTTATTACGCTTGAATCGACGGGACAATGGAGCATCCAATCGGAGAGTGGTGCTAATGTAAGTCTTCCGGCAGGACAGGTCCGTTTCAGTGCAGATGGATTCAGAGTGAAAGTGTTGGAAACAGCGGATTTCAAGGTAGCATCTGCAGCAGCAAAATTGTTGCAGGCAACCGCGGACAAACCGTTACTGTTTACAACGTCTGTGAATGGAAATGCGATCTACCAGCTCTACACAGGCAACTATGCAACGGAGGCACTGGCTGGACAAGCTGTTACACGAGTACAAAAGGTAGCAGCAGCTCAACTGGCTGGTCAAAAGCCAACAGTCACGGGAAGTAAACGCCTGTCTGCTGGAACCTATGGTTCGATTCAGGAAGCAGAGGCAGCACAAGCCACCCTTTTATCAACAGGAGTCAGCAGTGCTTATCCAGTCCTTCAACTAAATGGAGGAAGCCAAGCATATGCGGTATGGGTAGGTGAAGCTGCAACAGATGCGGAATTATCCACATTGAAGAAAAGTGTGGAAGCCAAAGCGCCAGGGGTAAGCCTTACGCCTGTCAACAATAGTGCAGGGCTCATCATCCGCCAGGATGCAGGATTAAGTACGGATGCAATCAAAACAGCTCCGCATTACACCATTGCAGGTACTGATTCCAAAGCATTGGTGCAAGGGAATGACAATGGTATCAAAGTAGTGGAACGTTCCCAGCGAACGTATCGTGGAGATATGGAAATCAGCATCGTGAGCGGTGATCTGGCGTTGGTCAATGTCGTCCCGCTGGAGCAATATCTGTACTCTGTCGTAGGGGCAGAGGTGTATTCCTCCTGGCCTGCTGAGGCTTTGAAAGTTCAAGCTGTAGCTGCTCGATCCTATGCGCTTCAACAAGGGGATCGTTTCAAAATTGCCAACGTCGTGGACACAACTCTCAGCCAAGCCTATAACGGGATTGGTTCGGAGAACGATAAAGTAACCAGCGCAGTGGATGCAACGGCTGGAGAAGTGGTCAAAAGCGGTGGCAAAATCATCGAAGCTGTGTTCTCCTCCAATGCGGGCGGCCAGACGGCCCATCCTTCTGAGGTATGGAATGGGGGAGCAGGTGTGTTCACGAATGTAGTTAGCTCGGGGGATACATCAGCCCAGGCGGGATTACATACGTGGTACCATGTGCTGCTCAGTTCAGGCGTTAGCGGGTACATTCGTGAGGATAACATCAAAGAATTAACGACCAAGACCAATGCGGGACTGGCAAAAGTGACGGTAACGGCTCAGAATACCAATGTGCGCGCCATTCCGTTAATTCAATCCACCGTTGAACCTGTAGCCAAAATGAATCCAGGCACCGAAGCTGTTGTACTGGCAAAAGTGGCTCAATCCAACGACTATGCTTGGGTGAGAGGACCTTTCACTTCTGCCCAGTTGGTTAAATCCCTTCAGGGTAAAACGACAGCGTCTGTTCCTGCTTCAATCTCTACCTTGGAAGTAACCAAGCGTGGACCTTCTGGAAGAGCACTTGAAGTCACTGCCAACGGACAGGCCATGACGGTGAAATATGCCGATACATACCGCTCCGCGCTCGGTGGATTACCGAGCACTCTATTTGATATTGCAGGGACCGGAAGTTATACTGTATTAGGCGCTGACGGCAAAACAGCCAGTAAAACCGGCTCAAATGGTGCCTCTGTATTGTCTTCTTCCGGCACAGGAACGTCATCCGGTAATGCACTTGTAGTTATGAGTGGTGATGGTCAAGCGAGAGCGGTAACGCAGGGTCAGACTTACATGTTCATCGGTCAGGGCAATGGTCACGGATTGGGCTTGTCCCAATGGGGAGCCAAAGGCATGGCAGATGAAGGGTATGATTACCAGACAATATTGAAACACTATTATCAAAATGCGACTATTGTTAAGGAATGAAACTAAAATGAATGTGAACTTATATGATTTTGAATTACCAGAGCAATTGATAGCACAGACGCCGTTGCTTGATCGCACGGCATCCCGGTTGCTTACCTTGAACAAAGATAGTGGTGAGATTAATCATCAAACGTTTCCTGATATTATCGATTTTCTGGAGTCTGGCGATACGTTGATTCTGAATGATACACGTGTTCTTCCAGCTCGTCTGTTCGGTACAAAAGAAGATACCGGAGCAAAAGCAGAAGTGTTATTGCTTAAAAATGTGGAAGGCGACAAGTGGGAAGCACTGGTTAAGCCGGGTAAAAAGCTGAAAGCCGGTTCGGTGATCATATTTGGCGATGAACTGAAGGCAATCATTGAAGAGGAAGGCGAGATGGGGGCACGTACACTTACATTTACGTATGATGGAATCTTCCAGGAGATTCTGGACCGCCTGGGTGAGATGCCGTTGCCACCGTATATCAAAGAGACGTTGGATGACCGAGAACGGTATCAGACCGTGTATGCCAAGCATGAAGGATCGGCGGCTGCACCCACAGCGGGATTACATTTTACAGATGAATTGTTGGATCAGATTCGTGCCAAAGGCGTTAATGTCGCTTTCATCACACTTCACGTAGGACTGGGAACGTTCAGACCGATGTCGGTAGACGTGGTAGAAGATCATGTCATGCATGAGGAGTATTACTCCTTGTCACAAGAAACAGCAGACCTGATTAACCAGACCAAAGAGAATGGGCGTCGCGTTTTTGCGGTTGGGACAACGAGCTGCCGGACGTTGGAAACGGTAGGCAGCAAATTCGAGAATGGATTACTGCAGGCGAGCAGCGGATGGACCAGCATTTTCATCTATCCGGGTTATTCCTTCAGAGTGATCGATGGAATGCTTACGAATTTTCATCTCCCGAAATCGACGTTGGTTATGTTGGTTAGTGCACTTGCAGGCAGGGAACATATTATGCAGGCATATGAGGAAGCCATCCAAGAGAAATACCGGTTCTTCAGCTTCGGCGATGCCATGTTGATATATTAATATAACGGAATAACGATTAACTTTTAGAGGATGATTAAAACCAATGGCAGCAATTACGTATGAACATATCAAAACTTGCAAACAATCCGGTGCACGTCTGGGACGTGTACATACACCTCACGGTATTATTGAGACACCAACCTTTATGCCTGTAGGTACACAGGCGACTGTAAAAACAATGAGCCCTGAAGAGTTGAAAGAAATGGATGCTCAAATTATTTTGAGTAATACGTATCACCTGTTTCTGAGACCAGGACATGAAATCATTCGTGAAGCTGGCGGATTGCACAAGTTCATGAACTGGGATCGTCCAATTCTGACGGACAGCGGCGGATTCCAAGTCTTTTCTCTCAGTGAGATGCGCAAGATTACGGAAGAGGGCGTTAACTTCCGCTCCCACTTGAACGGAGATAAGAAGTTCCTTTCTCCTGAAGTCGCGATGGAAATCCAGAATGCACTTGGCTCCGATATTATGATGGCGTTTGACGAGTGCCCACCATATCCGGCTGAATATGAATATGTCAAAAAATCACTCGAAAGAACAAGCCGCTGGGCAGAACGTTGTCTCGAAAGTCATGCTCGTCCGCATGACCAAGGTCTGTTTGCCATCGTACAGGGAGGCATGCATGAAGATCTTCGCCGTCAGAGCGCCGCAGATTTGACTTCCATGGATTTCCCGGGGTATGCTATTGGTGGACTGAGTGTTGGAGAGCCGAAACATTTGATGTATGGTGTATTGGATTACACGTTACCTTTGTTGCCGTCCAATAAACCACGTTATTTGATGGGGGTAGGTTCGCCCGATGCGTTGATTGAGGGGTCTATTCGTGGAGTGGACATGTTCGATTGTGTTCTGCCTACCCGGATTGCCCGTAACGGAACAACAATGACCAGTCAAGGACGTCTGGTAATTCGTAATGCCAAGTTTGCAACTGATTTTGGGCCATTAGATCCTGAATGTGATTGCTACACTTGCCGCAACTATTCCAGAGCTTACCTGCGTCATTTGATCAAAGCAGATGAAACATTTGGCCTGCGTTTGACAACGATCCATAATCTTCATTTCTTGCAGAATTTGATGCGTAATGTACGTAAAGCCATTATGGAAGATCGTTTGCTTGATTTCCGGGATGAATTTTTCGATCAATATGGTCTTCATGACAATGACAAAGGTTTCTGATTGAGGTTCTGAGGAAACCGGCGTAACAAGTAATATCTGTATGTATAGTTGATAAGGGGGAGTTTGAATGTTTCAGGGAATGACTCTAACAGGAACACAAGCGGGCGGCGGAATTGTATCTTTGATTGTACCTTTGGTACTCATGGTTGCGATCTTCTACTTCTTGATGATTCGTCCACAGAACAAAAAGCAAAAGCAACGGAATTCCATGCTGAGCCAATTGAAAAAGGGCGATAAAATTGTAACGATTGGTGGCCTTCACGGTACGATCGCTGAGATTACGGATGATGTGGTTGTATTGCGCGTAAACGATGTAACTAAATTGACTTTTGATCGTAATGCAATCAGCACGGCTGTAGCTCGTGACACGGCTGCTGAATAGTTACTGTAACATAGAATAACAGGGGTGCGTTTGTGGCGTATTCCCTAGCAGAGAACCGGATCTCCCTGGAGACCCGGTTCTCTTTTTTTGTTTTATGAGGGAAGGTCGTTGTTCTTCATCAGTTAGTTAGGAACGATGGGTATTCACGCCGAACATGCCACCGAGAGCTGAAATGAAGAAAGCGCTAAGCAGTTGTAAACCATCTTTCCAATTAAACGAAGCATCCAGCGCAAGAAATCCGATCAAAAGTACGAGGAGTCCATATACAATTCCGGTAATTCCTCCATAGTACCATCCTTTTTCACCAGAGCGTTTGCCTGCCACAAAACCACCGACCAATAAGGATAAGCCATGAACAACATAGGTATACATCGAGAGGTCCTGTTCCCGCATTCCGCTCATCCAGAGAAAAAAGGAGAGAATCAATGCCCCGATGAACATCCATACAAAAGCCTGACAGAGGCCTGACAGAATCGGATTGGACACTCGAAACGAAACCAAGCGGCGGATCAATTGCATGAAGCAACCCCCTTGTACAAGTTTGAAGTTAATACAGTGTATGGTCAAGCCTTCGGACTTATGAACTGTTTTCCATTAAATGAACGGATTATTTCTGCATGAGCCTGTATGGTTCAGGTCAAAATAGGGATTGCACTACCTGGCTAACTGTTAAAAACTCAGTTTCGAAGGAGGACCCCTGTTGTGAACTTCCCAGATGTCGGATCACATATCTTTCGAACCATTCTCATGTACTTTCTGGTGTACTGTGCAATGAGGGTTATGGGTAAACGTGAGATTGGTAAGCTATCCATGTTTGATCTTGTCGTGTCCATTATGCTTGCTGAAATGGCTGCTTTTGTCATTGAAGATATTGATAAACCACTCTCTCATGGGATTGCCCCCATGCTTACTTTGATCATCGTACAGATCGGAATGGCCTTTATTGGTCTTAAAAGTCGGCGTCTTCGTCTGATGATTGATGGCAAACCTACTGTTTTGATCTCCAAAGGTATTCTTCTCCGAGATGAGATGCGGAAGCAACGATATAACCTGGATGATCTATTACAACAACTTCGTGAACAGAATGTAGACAGTATCGGTGATGTTGATTTCGCCATTTTGGAGACCACAGGTAAGCTGACCGTTTTTCCCAAGGATGAGAATGCTTCTAACGACAGCAACTCTTCCGGCTCTAATTCTGATTCAGAAGGGGCTTCGTCCAGTAAATCCAAAGCAGGGAAAAATGAGTTTAACGGATTTTCAAATATCAAATACGAAGGTCTGCCACTGCCCCTGATTATGGATGGTAAAGTTCAGGATCAGAATCTGGAGATCATCCAGAAAACAAGATTTTGGCTGAAAAATCAAATTCAACAAAACGGAATTATGGATTTTAAAGATGTATTTATATGCTCCATCGACCACAATGGTAAGATATATGTAAGTCCAAAAGATGATAAAAAGTAAAATTCATTTGCCTGACCGACGTTTGAACCATGAACCGATCAAAGGAGCACGGGACAGATCATGAAAGTCAATCATTTTGGTCCAGCCCATGACGATGAAATACACAATAAGCCCGACAAGAGGAGCGAGAAGCATCCGAAGCCAGAAAGGCAATAACATCGCAGTTTCTTCGTACACGAGTAGGGTTGCTGCTCCCATAATAAACATTCCAGCCCCCGTTTTGACCCAATCCATAATTTTAAAGCGGAACTGTAGCAAACTACGTACACTTTGAGCATGTAACAACGTAACGACAGTAGAATTCACACAGATAGCGATGACTGCACCAAAGATCCCATATTCAGGCCGGGAAGCGAGCGTTAAAATTAGCGTAATTTTGATAACAGCACCGATAAATGTATTCAGCAGTGCTTTACCTGGACGGTCTAGAGCTTGTAATGCAGCTTGAAGAGGGGCTTGAATATAAATGAACAAAGCAAAAGGAGCCATTAGCTTCAGCATGCTTCCAATCGATGCATCATTATACAGGACAAGACACATCGGTTCGGCAAGCACATACATAAACACAGAAAACGGAGCGCCTGTCACGAGTGCCAAACGTAAGGCTTGATGCATTCTTTTGTGAATCAATGCGCGATCTCCCTGCGCAGAAGCTTCAGACAGTGAGGGCACAAGTGATGTCGCAAGTGATGAAGTCAGTGCCCCCGGCAGCAGCAGCAAAGGAATAATCATACCTTGCAATGCGCCATATTGTGCTGTAGCGAGTCCTTTGGATATGCCTGCCATAGCCAGACTCTGGGCAGTTACGATGGTTTCGGCCAGATAGGATAGGGAACCAACCAACCGGCCTGCTGTAACTGGAACCGAGATTGCAAGCAAACGCCGGATTAATCCGGGCTGTGGAGCACCATTGTCTTTTAGAACTGAAGGAATTGGGTTTAAAGGTTTGGCTACCGGTATGGTTGTGAGATTGGATATGTTTTGTTGCATAACAAGTGGTAACTCTTTCTTCTGCCTGTGATACTTCCACAAGAGTACAAGCATACCGCCAAATTCCCCAACGAGCGCTCCCAGCATGGCACCGGCAGCAGCTTGGGCAATACCGTGGGGGAGGAGAAGCCAGGCAAACCAGATGACACAAATGATGCGAATGATCGTTTCAACAATGGATGAAATGGCAGTAGGCATCATGTTTTGCTTGCCTTGGAAGTATCCTCTGTAGACGGATGATACGGCGATAATGGCAATCATGGGGCTCATACTAACAAACGTATGGTACACCCGCTCATCCGTGAGCACATACTTGGTAACCCAGGGTGCAAAAAGGATGCACAAAAACATGAATACTACACCCAGCGTCAACGTAAAGCTTAAGCTGACTTGCAGGATTCGCTGGGGGGAATATCGATTGGCACCAGTGTCAGCTTCGGCTACAAGCTTGGCTACGGCCAGCGGAATCCCCCCCGTAATTAGTGTCACCAGTACGATAAAAAAGGGATAGCTCAATTGGTAGATGCCAACACCTTCTGCACCGATGACTCGTGGCAGCGCAATCCGCGGAATGAAACCAAGTATTCGATTAATTATGCCTGCCGCGAGCAGGATCATGGCTCCCTGAATAAATGTCTGTTTCTTCAAGACTACCCCTCTTTCCCGGTTGAAAGTACAGGTTATCATCATAAACGGGACAAAGCCGTTGTTCTTCATCCTATGCCAGTCCTTCATCTTCTCATGACAACTTGGACACGATTAACAAAAAGAACCATAATCAGCAAGAAGGAATATGATCGGGCGAAGTCGAATGATGTAATATTGATGCCGCATAAAGGCTTGGATGTACGAAGGGAGGCTCCCCGTTGGAAGAAATGAATGATGTGGAGTTGGAACAGTCAATAGAGATGCTCTGCCGTAGCAAGGCGGAGGAATTAAGGCTTGTCGGTTACGAATATGTCACCAGCAAAGATGTCTGGAATTGCGTCAGTCATAAATATGAAAAACAGGGCATTCCACCGCTTCACCAGCTGGTGAACGACATTTTGTCACTGAAAGCAACAAGCTTTATGAACTTTATGACCGTGTCTGCATACCGGGGGTCCTCTTTCTAGACGAAAGGGATCTTTTTTGTTGAAAATTGACTGCTTTTTACGGCATCGCTATAATAGGAATATTGAGAACGAAAGGGGATCTAGGAACGGCATGAAAAGAATTATCAGTTTCATTCTGGTCGTGCTTGTCACCACAGGGGTAATGGTGGGAACAAGCCCGGAGCTGCTCAAAAATATACGCTTGGGCCTTGATTTAAAGGGAGGCTACGAGATCTTATATGAAGCAGAGCCGCTCGAAGCAGGTCAACAAGTCACCAAAGCATCTTTGGTGCAAACGGCCAAAAGTCTTGAAAGCCGCGCCAATGCGCTCGGAACAAGCGAACCGGAGGTAACCACTGAAGGAAGCAATCGGATTCGTTTGAAGTTGGCAGGGGTTACAGACGAGGCTGAAGTTAGAGCCAAAATGAAAGAACCGGCTGTGTTGACCTTCCGTAGTAAAGCTGAGAATGACAAGGAAGGCGAATACACCAAAATCGAACTTCGCGGAAATGAATTTGTTGAGAATGCAGCCAAAGTTGTATTCACTCAATTGAATGAGCCGATGATTGACATTCAAGTGAAAGACAAAGCCAAATTCTCCGAGATTACCAAACGTTTGATCGGACAACCGCTCGCTATTTATTTGGACGATGAGTTGCTCTCTGCTCCAACTGTTAGACAACAGTTGACAGATGGTTCCGCTCAGATTTCGGGTGCCTACACACGTGATGAAGCAAACCAGCTTCGTGACACCATTAATCTGGGTGCATTGCCACTGAAACTTACAGAGAAGTATTCACAAAGTGTTGGTGCAACACTCGGTAAGCTTTCTCTGGATCAGACCATTAAAGCGGGATTGATTGGTTCCGTTATTATTTTAGTGTTCATGATTGGGCTTTATCGCATTCCTGGTATTATCGCTAGTTTTGCCTTGATCACACATACGTGGCTGGTACTTGCAATCTTCTATTTAGGAGAATTCGTGCTTACTCTTCCAGGTATTGCGGCATTTATCCTGGGTATAGGGATGGCGGTGGATGCCAATATCATCACGTATGAACGGATTAAAGAAGAGATGCGGAGTGGCAAGTCGATCTTGTCTTCGGTTAAAGCGGGTGGTAAACATTCCTTCCGTACGATTATTGACTCCAACATCACAACCATTATTGCCGCGGCTGTTATGTTCTTCTTGGGAACAGGTGCGGTTAAAGGGTTTGCACTCGTGCTGATTTTTGACATTGTCACCAGTATTATCACGAATATTTTCTTCTCCCGCTTCCTGTTGACCCTGCTTGTACGGGGTAACGTGTTGAAGAAGCCTAAGTACTTCGGAGTGAAGGAGAGTGAAATTCGTGCGCTTTAATTGGAATTTTGATTATATTAAAGGCAGTAAGATTGCCTATATCTTCTCGATTATTCTCACGGTTACGGGGATTGTCAGCATTCTGGCTTTGGGTTTGAATTACGCGGTTGATTTCCGTGCTGGATCAAATGTGGATATCACGGTATCCAAAGCAATCACAGCGGAGCAGATTAAACCTATTGTTAAGGACATCGGTGTTGATGAGGGTGATGTTACCATCACACCGGGGGCTGACCGTGTAAATGTTCGTTTCTCCAATGAATTGGATGAGACACAAGAGAGTAAATTTAAACAAGAATTTACCAAACTGGATGCTTCAGCTTCTTATGAAGTAAATACTGTTGATCCGGAGATGGCCAAAGAATTGGAACGCAATGCCATCTATGCGGTACTCATTGCAAGTATCGGGATCATGATCTATGTTGCGATCCGGTTTGAGTGGCGTTTTGCTTTGGCAGCAGTGGTTTCACTGTTCCATGATGCATTTGTCGTCATAAGCGTATTCTCGATCTTCCGATTGGAAGTGGATCTGACCTTTATTACTGCCGTTCTTACTATTGTTGGTTTCTCGATTAACGATACTATCGTTATCTTTGACCGAATTCGTGAGAATTTGCGATTTGCCAAAAAGACATCCAAAGCCGATTTGCGTGAGGTAGTCAATCGCAGTTTGTCACAAACAATGACTCGTTCACTAAATACAACATTTACAGTTTTTGTTGCTTCACTTTGTTTGTTCATATTTGGTGGAGAATCCATTCGTATGTTCTCACTTGCGATGGTGATCGGAACACTGTTCGGCGCCTACTCTTCAATCTTTATTGCGGCACCACTATGGTTCACGCTCAAAGGTAAACAAGTCAACAAGCCCAAAGCTGTGGCTAAAGAATCTAACTAAACATTTTATTGTGAAGCCGCGTCTGCCAGGCGCGGTTTTGCAACTTTATGTACAGAATTAAGGGGGAATATTCATGACCAGAGAACATATCCCATCTGCTCAGGCTGCCACATGGAGTGGTATTGCTGGTAATATGGGACTTGCGGTGATCAAAGCGGGAGTCGGTTATATGGCAAACAGCAAATCATTGCTAGCTGACGGCTTGTATTCTGCTTCTGAAGCTGGTTCTGCCCTGGCTGGTCTCTTTCCCTCCAAGTCTGTACGCGATAAGGGCAAGGCTCGCAGGGAACGGTTTAAAGAACATTCACGTGTTGCTAGACCTGGAATCTCAGTATTGTTATCTGTGCTGATCCTCATGGGGGGATTACAGCTTGCCATCTCCGCGTTGGGTAGCCTCTCGGGAAGTGAACCGGAAGCACCTGGCAAGTCGGTACTTTTGGTGGCTGTTGCAGCGCTGGCTGTAAAAGAAGCGATTTTTCAATTTCAGTACAGATATTTCCGTAAACGAAACCAGTCTCAGGCGCTGGCCTATGCACAGCAACATCGTCGTGCGCTCTATTGCTCTCTCACCGTGTTAATCGGCATTATAGGATCGATGGCTGGTGAAGAGACGGGTCTGAGCATGCTGCTCTACCTGGACCCCACGGCTGCGTTAATTGCTTCCTGTTTTGTGCTTCACAAGGGTTACCGAATGATTGTGGACACCGTGTATGGTTCACTTGTTCAGGAACTGGAGCAGGAAGAAGCGTCCGATTTCAAAGAGACTGTACAGCGGGTATATGGCATCATTACCATTGAGCATTTGGTTGCACGTGAACAGGAACATGACGTTACGATTGAGCTGGTCATTAGTGTGAATCCGAGGATCTCGATACTGGAGGCACAGGAGATTGCAAATCGGGCCAAGACACTGCTGCTAACCCGTTTCAGTCATGTGAAAGAAGTACAGATTCAAGCGATACCTTATGATCCTGGCTATCCTTATAAATCCAATCATGAACTGCCCGATCACGAAGCGACATTAATTCAATAGTGAAGCGCGGGTCCAGTAGATCAGGAAAGGAGCGTTATCATTGCTTTATTCGCAATACCGGTGGAATACACCTAATATCGATTTGGAGGCGGCTGCGGGACTCTCGCAGGCGCTTTCCGTTTCCCCCCTTGTTGGACGTTTGCTTGTGAGTCGAGGAGTGCACAATGAGAAGGAGGCCGAACGTTTTTTGCATCCTGATCTGAATCAGATGCATGATCCTTATCTGTTACTTGGCATGAATGAAGCTGTGCCTCGAATCAAGCTGGCTTTGGAGCGGGAAGAACATATTTTGATTTACGGGGATTATGACGCCGATGGCGTATCCAGCACATCGCTCATGATCCATTTGATGCGTCATCTCGGAGCCTCGTACGATATATATATCCCTCATCGATCGAATGAAGGGTATGGGTTGCACAATCATGCGTTGGATTGGGCCCATCAACAAGGCGTCTCATTGATTATTACCGTAGATACCGGAATCAGTGCTGTTGAACAGATTGCCTATGCGGCAACACTGGGCATCGAAGTCATTGTGACCGACCACCACGAGCCGCCTGAAATTTTGCCAGAAGCCTTTACGCTGATTAACCCTAAACTTCCGGGATGTCCATATCCTTTTAAAGGTTTGGCCGGAGCGGGAGTAGCCCTAAAGCTCGCTCAGGCATTAATCGGGGAAGTGCCCGGTGAATGGATGGAGATTGCAGCCATCGGCACCGTGGCCGATCTGATGCCTTTGGAAGGGGAGAACCGGGTTATCGTCAGTTATGGAATAGAATCGATGCGTGGTTCACGTCTTCCCGGTGTAAGTGCATTGCTGGAGATCAGTGGTGTGGATCAGAGTCAGGTGACTTCAATTAATATTGCCTTTGCCATGGCGCCTCGTATTAATGCCAGTGGACGTTTGGATCATGCCGGGAGAGCGGTATCTCTTCTCACCACCGAGAATCTGGATGAAGCTCATATGCTTGCGGGCCAGCTTGATCTATTGAATCGGGAGCGGCAGCAAGTCGTAGAGGGCATATTACAAGAAGCAACTGCACAGCTGGAACAAAAGATACAGCTTCGTTCAGGATCCGTTCCGGATGTAATCGTACTGGCTGGTGAGGGCTGGAATGTTGGCGTGGTTGGTATTGTGGCTTCCAAATTGCTGGAGCGTTATTACCGACCTACACTTATTCTTGGGATCGATCCAGAGAGCGGTGTCTGCAAGGGCTCTGCGCGCTCCATTGAGGGCTTGGATATCTATGAGGCGCTCACAGTCAATAAACACACCATGGACCATTACGGGGGACATCCTGCTGCAGCAGGTATGACGCTGCATCGGGATCAGCTGGAAGAACTTGAGGCTGGTTTGAATGAGTTTGCTGCATCGGTGTTGACTGAAGAGGACTTTGTACCTCAGCGTCTTGCGGATGATGAATGCAGAATCAGCGATGTTCCGCTGAAAGTGATTCAGGAGATCGACAGATTGCAGCCTTTTGGGATGAGCAATCCCTCGCCGCGGTTTGTATTGAGAAGTGTGACTGTGAAGGAAACCAGAACGATGGGACGAGAGAAACGCCATCTGAAATTGGTTCTGGAACAGGATGGTCAGCAACTGGAAACCGTCGCTTTTGGCAAGGGAGCGTTAGCAGAGTTTCTTCTGCCAGGTTCCATTATTGATGTGATGGGAGAACTGTCCATTAATGAATGGAATGGGATGAGAAAACCTCAACTGATGCTTCAGGACATTCATGTTCCTCAGGTTCAAGTGTTTGATTTGCGCGGTAATGCCGAGCCATTGAACGCGATGAAGCATTTCTTGAGTTCACTTGAGGTGCATCTGCGATACAAATCAGGTTCTGTTGGTGCTATTGTTCGGAAAGAAACCGACGTTTCCGAGGGAAATTCATTGTATGAACCTTGCCTTTGGGTATATGATAGAAAGGTCGGGTTATTTCCGTGTAATGCTGCTGCAAAGCATTATGGACAGGAACAAGTCCGGACGTTATTTGTGTTTGATACGCCGGAAACCCCTGAACAACTTGATGCCATGCTGGCTTTGTTCAGTGGAGCTGAGAATATCATCCTTCTGCACGGATCAGGCAACCGCCGAGATCGCCTTCAGATGCCTTCCAGAGAACTCTTTAAGCGTATTTATATGCAGGTGTTGAAATGGAAAGCTGAACCCGTGGAGGAACAAGAGATTACTCCTGTGCTTAGTCGTCAGTGTGGTTGTTCGCCGCGCATGATTACGATGATGTTGGATGTATTCGAGGAGTTATCCTTCATTACCCGTGATAACGGAAAAATTGCGTTTGTGGATAACCCGCCTAAGCGTGAACTAACCGCTTCACGTCATTATCAGGCGCTCGAAAACATGGCTGAGATCGAACAGGTGATGCTGGATGCAGCCACACCGCAACTGACACAATGGATGATATCCCGGATGAAGGGCGTATCTTAGATGGAAGTTTGTGTATTTATTTTAGGAGGAGATTATTTTGGATTTTAAAGATTATATTCGTGTCATTCCTGACTTTCCACAACCGGGAATCAGCTTTAAGGACATTACGACATTGTTGAAGGATGGAGAAATGTACCGCAATGCGATCAATGAACTGAAAGTGATGGTTTCTGATCTCAAAATTGATGTCATTGCTGGACCTGAAGCACGTGGTTTCGTTGTGGGCGCCCCTCTGGCGTACGCTCTTGGTGTCGGTTTTGCTCCGATCCGCAAAAGTGGAAAACTGCCTGGAGAGACGATTGAAGTCGGTTATGATCTCGAGTATGGCAAGGATACACTCGCTATGCACACGGATGCGATTGAGAAAGGTCAAAATGTCCTGATCGCAGATGATCTGCTCGCAACGGGTGGAACGATTGCAACTTCCATCAACTTGATTGAACAATTGGGTGGGAAAGTTGTAGGTGCTGCCTTCCTGATCGAGCTGTCTGATCTGAATGGTCGTGCTAAATTGCCTGAAATCGATGTATTCACATTGATGAATTATTAAGCTGAAAAATCTCCACATGTATCGCTGTGATGAAACATGAATTGCTTTTTCCGTTTCCCGGGAAATAATATACAGCATTAATGATTATGAAAAAGCCTGTTCTATCCATCCGTTAAGGTTGGAGAGAACAGGCTTTTTGATATTTATACGGTGAAATTAATCGGGCGTTTTTTCAGTGACAGGCTGTTTTTGCGAATCTTCATTCAACCAACCCAGTACTTCAAACAGTTTGAACAACAAGCTCATGAGAATTCCGACGATGGTTGCCAGAGCCATCCCTTTCAGATGAACCCCGTAGAAGGTAACTTCTGTACCACTTAGTCCAATGACCAGTACAAGTGTAGTAAGCAGTAGATTGGTCGGTTTGGCAAAATCGACTTTCTGTTCTACAAGAATACGCAGACCGGATGCTGCAATAACCCCGAAGAGAAGTAGTGATACCCCACCCATAACAGGCACAGGAATGTTGGCTACAAGCGCCGAGAATGTTCCTGAGAAGGAGAGCACGATTGCAATAACCGCTGCCCCGCCAATGACATATGTGGAGTATACGCGAGTCAGTGCCATTACACCGATGTTCTCACCGTAGGTTGTATTGGGAGTAGATCCTACAAATCCCGAAAGAATGGTGGAGACCCCGTTACCAAGCAGGGAACGATGAAGGCCCGGGTCTTTTGAAAGATCTTTGCCCACGATGCTGCTCGTTACAAGCAAATGTCCAATATGTTCTACGATAACGACAAGTGCTACAGGTAAAATGGTGAAAATAACGGACCAGTCAAATGTAGGCGTTGTTACGGTTGGCAGTGAGATGAAATCTGCGTTTCCAATCGCTTGTTTATCAACCAGGCCCATAGAATAGCCAAGGACATATCCAACTACAATTCCGATTAGAATATGAATGATTTTGGGAAATCCACGGAACGTTACGGCACCAATAACAGTGATACCAAGCGTGGCCATGGATAAAATAATGGGTTTGGCCTGAGGAACCCAGTTGGGATTAGCTACAGGATCAGAATTAATCAATCCGGCCATTTGCGCTGCAACAGGTACTAGCTCAAGACCGATCAGGGCCACAATGGCACCCATAACCGCTGGTGGGAAGACTACGTTGATCCATCCTGTCCCGGCATATTTAATAATAAGAGCCACCAGGCAGAAAACGAGTCCAGTTATAATAAACGCTCCAAGTGCCATGGAATAACCGTTCTCTGGATGTGTTTTCAATACTGAAGTGACAGGAGCAATAAAGGCAAAGCTTGACCCAAGGTATGCTGGAATCTTACCTTTACACATCAGTATGTACAACAATGTTCCAATTCCGTTCATCAGCAGGATCATACTTGGATCGACACCAAACAGGTTAGGTACAAGCACCGTACTGCCAAACATGGCAAATAAATGCTGAAGGCTAAGCAGTGAACCTGAGCCAAGTGGCATCTTTTGATTAACCTGAATTTCGCGTTGCAATGAATTTCATCTCCTTTTCCGAAACACAAACTTTCAATAGATTACAGAGTTTCTCTTAATTAAGCAATAACATTTTTGACGCAGCAGAGTGATGGAATTTATATTTTCATGAATTTTCCTTCTATTTCAGCAGATAACGGCAATAATATATAAGAAATAAGAAATACATTCAATCCCCTGTGAGTCATAGGGAAACGGGTTGGAAGTAATACAGATCACCAATATAAAAATTGGATAAGCGCTCTTATTCGTCAGCAGTTGACGGGAAACGGGCGAAGCGTCATAATTATAGGAAATTACTTTTACGGGGAACCTGTGTTGCAGCAATGTCACGGGTTCCATTTGGTATAGAAAGGACACGGAACAGATCAGAATGGGCATAGAGCAATTACTCGAGAAGGCCGGGGCATATATCAAAGAACCCGATCTGGTGCGCATACGAGAAGCTTACGAATTTGCTGATCAGGCCCACCATGGACAGACGCGAAAATCGGGAGAACCGTATATTCTGCATCCGCTTGCGGTTGCCGACATTGTTGTGAACATGCAGATGGACACCATCTCCATAATAGCAGCGCTTCTTCATGATGTAGTAGAGGATACTACGGTCTCACTTGAAGAGATCCGCAATCATTTCGGCAATACGTGTGCCATGCTTGTTGACGGCTTGACGAAGCTGGAACGTATTCAGTTTCGCTCCAAGGAAGAACAGCAGAACGAGAACTACCGCAAAATGTTCATCGCCATGGCGCAGGACATCCGTGTCATCGTGATCAAATTGGCTGACCGTCTGCATAATATGCGGACACTCAAGTTTCAGTCGGAAGAAAGCCAGCGCCGGATTTCATATGAGACGCTGGAAATTTTCTGTCCGATTGCGAACCGTTTGGGTATCTCTGCGATCAAATGGGAAATGGAGGACATCGCCCTCCGTTATTTGAATCCGCAGCAATATTACCGAATTGCGAACCTGATGCACAAAAAGCGTGCGGAACGTGAGCAATATATTGATACGGTGATGGATGGAATTACGAACAAGCTCGATGAGATGGGGATTCAGGCAGACCTTTCGGGCCGCCCGAAACATATCTACAGCGTGTTCAAGAAAATGACCACCAAAAACAAGCAGTTTAACGAAATTTACGATCTGCTTGCCATTCGTATTATTGTGGATAACATCAAGGATTGTTATGCTACCCTAGGAATTATACACACGTTATGGAAACCGATGCCTGGACGCTTTAAAGACTACATTGCGATGCCTAAGGCAAATATGTATCAATCGCTCCATACAACGGTAGTTGGTCCCAATGGCGAACCAACGGAAGTACAGATCCGGACATGGGATATGCACCGGACTGCTGAATTTGGTATTGCTGCCCACTGGGCCTACAAAGAAGGCGCCGCAAACGGAAATCATTTTGAAGATAAGATTACGTTCTTCCGTGAAATTCTTGAACTTCAAAACGAAGCACAGGATGCTTCGGAATTCGTAGAGTCACTCAAAATGGATTTCTTCTCGGATCTTGTATTTGTATTTACGCCAAAAGGAGAAGTCATCGAATTGCCAATTGGCTCTGTTCCTTTGGATTTTGCTTATCGTATCCATACGGAGGTTGGTAATCGCACCATCGGTGCCAAAGTGAACGGCCGAATTGTTCCGCTTGATTACCATCTAAAGACAGGCGATATCATTGAAATTTTGACATCCAAACATTCTTACGGACCTAGCCAGGACTGGCTGAAAATTGCGAAATCTTCTCATGCACGAGCAAAGATTAAACAATGGTTCAAGAAGGAACGCCGTGAAGAAAACGTTGAAAAAGGTCGGGAGAGCTGTGAGCGTGAATTGAAACGCATGGGGCTTGATCCTTCTGCGTGGATGACGGATGACAAGTTGATGGAAGCTGCCAAAAAATATGCTTTTAACGATATTGAGGACATGCTTGCGGCTGTTGGCTTCGGTGGGATTACTGCTGCACAGATCGTAACCAAAGCAACCGAAAAACTGCGTAAAGAGCAGGAAGAGTCCAGTTTGCTGGAATTAAATTCCGAGATGCGCGAACTGAAACCTGCACCTGAACGGAGAAATCGACCAACCAACGGCATTCGTGTCAAGGGCATCGATAATCTGCTGGTTCGATTCGCACGATGCTGTAATCCTGTGCCTGGGGATGACATTATCGGATACGTTACACGCGGACGCGGCGTTTCCGTGCACCGTAGTGACTGTCCAAATATTCCGACAAGTGCAGACGGAGAAGAAGCAGCACGTGTTATTGAGGTCGAGTGGGAAGAAAATATCGAAGCGAGTTACAGTGTGGATATTGAGATTACAGGTCATGATCGGAATGGCTTGCTCAACGAGGTACTTCAGGCTGTATCCGAAAGTAAAACCAATATCTCTGCCGTTACCGGACGGACAGATAAAAATAAATTAGCATTGGTGCACGTCACCATTCTGATTCGTAATACGGATCATCTGCAATCCGTTGTAGATCGGATCAAACGGGTGAAAGATGTCTATTCGGTGCATCGGATTATGCAGTAAGGAGCCTGTAAAATGAGGGTGCTTGTACAACGCTGTAAAGAGGCTCAGGTGACTGTGGGAGACGAACTGACGGGTAAGATCGAATCCGGATTAATGTTGCTGGTAGGTATTACCCATGAGGACACGGAGAAGGATGCCCAGTATCTGGCTGACAAAATTAGCGGGTTACGGATATTTGAGGACGATCAGGAGAAAATGAACCTCAGCCTGCTTGATGTAGGCGGTGCTGTATTGTCCGTTTCCCAGTTCACTCTGTACGGAGATTGTCGCAAAGGAAAGCGCCCTAGCTTTGCAGCTGCGGCCCGACCTGAAGCGGCAGAACGGTTATATGAAACGTTTAATCAACTTTTACGGGATAAAGGGATTCAGGTTGAAACCGGCCGTTTCGGAGCGATGATGGATGTAACATTTACCAACTGGGGACCCGTGACTTTGATGCTTGAAAGTCCGGTTCGTCAGGAACCAGGTGCATAATTTCTTGGGGTTCAGGCCATAATGAAGGATAATTCGTTGATGACTATTTCATGATCAAAGGAGTATCCAACCAATTATGCGCCAATCTGCGAAAGAAACACGTGCACGTACAGAACCTTTGTTACTCCCTGGCAACCTGTATGAATCATTGCATCTTGCCCGTGCGGCTACGGAGTGTGTTGCAACGATTTGGGCACTTCAGGATTCGGACAAAGGGAAACAGAGTCATCTTCCGCGATCTTGAATGTGTACACATGTGTATATAAACATCTGAAATTTGGATTATACAGATTCTGAAAGTCCTGATTCCTTACCGAATCAGGACTTTTTGTCATGAGTTGTTCTTTATAAGTATTCGTTTGACGACTTCGTCACAAAATGAAATTACATGGAATTGTTATAAATTGCTCTGGTGAGGGTAATAACAAAACGAGGCACAACGAAGTGCCAATGTACTGCAAGACCCGATTCATAAAGAAAGTTCGAACACGGAAAGGAGAACATACATTATGAGTAAAGTTGCTTTTTTATTGGCGAATGATTTTGAAGATTCGGAGATGCAGGTTCCGTATGACGAAGTGAAAAAAGCTGGACATGAAGTGGAGATAATCGGATTAAAAGCCGGTGAGACGCTTAAAGGAAAGGGAGGAAAGGCCTCCTATACTACAGATAAGGCGATCGCTGACGTATCCGCTTCAGATTATGATGCAGTCGTGATTCCTGGTGGATCATCCCCTGAGAATTTGCGAAGTGATGCGCATATCTTGAAGTTTGTCACCGAGATTAACAGTGCGAAGAAACCCATCGCAGCGATCTGCCATGGTCCGCAGATTTTGGCTAGTGCCGGTCTGTTGAAAGGCCGTACGATTACATCCTATCCACCACTTAAGGATGACATGGTAAATGCAGGAGCTGAGTTCAAGGATCATGAGGCTGTTGTGGATGGAAACTATATTACATCCCGAACACCTGAAGATGAGCCAGCATTTGTACGTGAACTGCTAAAAGTTATATAACTTCAGCCAGTACAACTGACATACATTGATGTATCTAAACTACGTTACATCGTGGGGTTAAGAAACTTCACGTTGCATTTCATTCCGAAAAAGGAGGGTTTGACATGACAAAACATATTCAGGCGTATTTTCGAACCGAAGACGAGGCGGAGGGAGCAAGAACTTCACTTCAGACGTTCCGTACAGAGCATTTGGAAGTAGGTCAACTCGATAGTGCAATAGGTAGAGACACGCGTGTAATGGTACCACTGGTGCCATATAATACTGCAGGTGGCGTAGGCACTAACGGGGCAATGGGTGTAGGTGCAGCCCCAGGTGTTCCAGCCAGTGAAAATGTGATTCCTGTGGTAGCTAATGTGGATCGTGACGCAGAACGGGATTCTCGTGACAGAGTGAATGAGGATGGAGATCTGCTGAATGCAGCTGACGTAACTTCGGCCGATTATGATGATCTGCATTATGTTCTGTCTGCCAAAGTAAGGGATGAGGATTATGACGAAATTGTTCATAAGCTTCGTTCCAACCATGCCTATGTGGAAGACTTGAATTAACGTGTAGATACCTCTTGGCCCTTGCACTGCTTGACTATTAGTCGAGTAATGTGCAAGGGTTTTTAATTATAAATATATTAGAAAATTAAAATATAAAGCGCTATCATTTTTGTAATATTACTGTAATATTAGTTACATAAGCCTTTAACATTGTGGGCTTATAATAACAGACATGACCCCCTTTTTTTATATATCCTTTGAGCCTGCACACCGTGTGCAGGCTATTTTTTTTGTGCTGAAAATATATATGTTTTGGGAGAAGCTTACCCCTTATTTAAATTTTTGCTAGAATAGAGGAATGGGTTTAAATTTTCTAAAGCGAATTGTTCTCATTATTGGGTTACATTGGACGGTAAATCAAGCTTCCTGCGATTGGGCTCAGGGCAAACCAATTTTAAGACAGAGAATATGAGGAATTCATTGCCAGAGTGATCGGTCATATTCCAGATGAACATATACTCGCTGAAATTACCCCGTCCTTCTATAAGGGCGGGGTAGCGGTTCTGCTTGATCGCTGGAAATTGAAAGTTATATAGAATGCCTCGTTTGAGATGACACCTATGATGTTAAAGCTACGTGTTCTCAGGTGAATGGCTAGAGACAGATTTAAGGGGGAATAAGTTTTGAGTAAGATTGGAAGAAATGAGCTATGCCCATGCGGAAGTGGGAAAAAATATAAGAAGTGTTGTCTGAATAAGGAGTCTTCTGCGGCAGAATCCATACTGGGGCTGATATCAACGGAGCAACCAGTTCGAGAAGCTTCAATTGAGACTGAGAGCAAGATGACCTTGACCAAGCTGAAAAAGATGGTGGAGAAGGAACTGAAATGGGAGCATTCGGCTCACGAACAGTTGGCCCTGCAGCTTATTGAGGACATGAGGAAGCAATACGAGCCAGAGCTAATTTTGGAAGCTCTGATGTTATGGAACGGATTTTCCCGACAGACCCGCCCTACTGTGAAGAAGACAGGCTCTTTCTGTGCTGCCATTGAGTATGTGCTTTCCGAGGAATACGGTTTGAATGCCTCAAAGGCTGAGCTGGCTGATAAATATGAGGTAACGACAGGCACGATCTCCCGGAAGGTTAAGGAGATGTTCAATTACATCGAAGAATACGGTATGGGCGGTGAAACGGACGAGTTATTGATATTGAACAGTCCAGGCACATCAAAGGACAAAGCACAGGCTCTGCTGGGTAAGGCGAGAGAAGCCAGTTCTTCCAAACGCAGAATACAGCTGGCGGAAACGGCGCTGGAGATATATCCTGACAGTTCTGATGCGTATCTCATTCTGGCTGAGGAATCGGACAGTGAGCATGATGCACGAGCTTACCTTGAGGCCGGAATAACTGCTGGCAAACGCGAACTGGGTGAACTGTTTTTTGAAAAGAACAAAGGGGACTTCTGGGGGCTTCATGAGACTCGTCCCTATATCCGGATATGCAAAAGCTACGCCGAATCCTGCTGGTTTGCCGGAGATGCAAAAGAAGCAGCACATATTCTGGAGCATATTCTAGAGCTTAATACGGAAGATAATACCGGTGCACGATACCTGCTTGCTGCTGTCTATTTGTACAGCAACCAATTGGATCAGGCAGAGCAATTGCTGGAGAAGTATGGAAAAGGTGATGCCGCAACTGCCTTTGCCTATGACAAGATCATTCTGGAGTATAAGAAAAACGGAATCACCTCCCAGCTCAAAATGCTGTACCGTGTGGCCCGGGGTGTGAACAAACATGTGCCTGATTACCTGTTGGGTTTGAAACGGCTGCCGCATAACCTCCCTGACTTTGTTGGAATGGGCGATTCGAACGAAGCGATTGCATATGTCATTATGCATTCCCGTCTATGGGCAAGCGTGCCGGAGTTGTTGAAGTGGATGCTAAAACAATAGGTTATGTAGCGATAGAAGTTGGAATTCATTGGACGAATCCAGCTTCTATTAGCCATAATTTGAGTGAACTCCTCATCCCGTACGGCGTGTGAGTAATTTTTTTACTGCTATCTTTTCGTGTTAACCCTTGACTTTAGCACTGCGGTTCATTACAATCAGAAAATAATACGTTGACTATAGTCAATACAAGTCGATTTTTGAACTATATTACTGATTTGATGACGGGACCAAGTACTCCGTGCCCACATGACCAGAGAGGAATCCCCAGGCTGTAAGGATTCTCTTGATGAGCGGACGAATGACTTCCCCGAGAACAGACCGCGAACATAACAGACATGATCTGTTGACCAGTAGCCGGCCTGCGCAGGACGTGCGTTACACGTAGAGCGGAATATCTGCTTGATCAGGGTGCCCTAGGCAATCCTGAATCACCAGAGACCACCTGAACGGCTAAAGTGTCAGGTTTCCGGAATGTGGGTGGTACCACGGGTGAATGTATATTACACAATCTCTCGTCCCTTTGTTTGCTGTATACACAGCGACAGGGCGAGGGATTTTTTTGTTATATAAGTTGATTTTAACATTTATACCATAACGGAGATTGTAGAACCAATCTGTAGAAGCGAGGCGTTCGCCTGAAAGCTTTCTGAAAGAAAGCTGCATCGGAAGCATATGCTATCCCCGGATTTTCACAATGGAAAATTAATTCAAAAAATCTGGGGATAACAGCGATCGAAAGATGGTACTGCAGTCGGAGAGACCAGGTGTAACATTTCTGGATTAACTTTTAGAGAAAAAAATCAATGCTGGAGGGATCATGATGGCTTTTCAAAAACCGACTGGAACGCAGGACTTACTGCCTGGAGTTGTCGAGAAATGGCAGTACGTAGAAGAAAAAGCACGAGATCTGTGTCGACGGTTCAATTACCGTGAGATTCGTACACCGATCTTCGAACAGACTTCTTTATTTGTACGCGGTGTAGGAGAGACTACCGATATCGTTGAGAAAGAAATGTATACCTTTGATGACAAAGGCAATCGCAGCATGACTCTTCGCCCAGAGGGAACAGCGGGGGTTGTCCGTGCGTATGTTGAGAATAAAATTTACGGCGAACCGGATGTGAGCAAGCTTTATTACATCGGTCCGATGTTCCGGTATGAGCGTCCCCAGGCAGGGCGTCAGCGTCAGTTCCACCAGTTTGGTGTAGAAGCCATCGGTGCGCTGGATCCGGCCATTGATGCCGAAGTAATCGCACTGGGCTACCAGTTGTGTGTCGAGCTCGGCTTGAAGGATGTTAAAGTGGAGATCAACTCCGTGGGTAACTCGAACAGTCGTGCAGAATACCGCGAGACGTTACTTGGGTTCCTCAGACCGATGAAAGACAGCTTGTGCAAGGATTGTCAGTCCCGGATGGAGCGTAATCCGCTGCGTGTACTCGACTGCAAAGTCGATCAGGACAAATTCGTAGGGGCACCGTCCATACTGGATAGCCTGGATGAAGAGTCTTTGAATCACTTTGCCAAGCTGCAGGCCTACCTGGATGATTTCGGAGTAGATTATGCGGTGAACAATCGTCTGGTACGCGGCTTGGATTATTACACGCTGACTGCGTTTGAATTAAAAGCCCAAGGAATTGGAGCAATTGATACGGTTGGCGGCGGTGGTCGATACAATGGTCTCGTTGGAGATATCGGCGGACCTGATCAACCGGGTATTGGCTTTGGTATTGGTCTGGAGCGTATTCAACTGATTCTGGAGCACCAAAAGATTGAGGTAACTACGCTGGCTCCACTGGATGTGTACTTTGTTGCTTTGGGAGAGGCAGCTGACCGTGAAGTGAACCGTCTGTTGTTCAAACTTCGTCAGTCTGGACTGTCTGGAGAACGTGATTATCTGGGCCGCAAGATGAAAGCACAGATGAAATCAGCTGACCGCTTCAAATCCCGCTATACCGCTATCCTTGGGGATGATGAGCTGGAGCGTGGCGAGATCGCCCTCAAGTCGATGGATACAGGGGAGCAACAAACCGTGAAACTTGATGATCTGGTAGCGGCCGTTCGCGAAGGTTAATAAGACGAATTGTAAATTAAGATTAAAACTTTCGAGTAACACAATAGATCCGGTAAAGTTACTGAGGTTCACCAACGATTCCGACTAATCGGAAGTTGGCGATCCAGTGGTAACAAGCCTTTTCGAATACATGGTCTACACGCAACCGGGCTGTTGAAGAGCAGGCACTAACTAACTGCCCATACAGAACGGAAATTCACATAATGAGGAGTTTGGTTATGAAAAGAAGTCATCATTGCGGCGCATTAACACCCGCACACATCGGTGAAACAGTAACATTGAACGGTTGGGTTCAAACCCGCCGTGACCTGGGGGGCGTACTTTTCATCGATCTGCGTGACCGCAGCGGGATTGTACAAGTTGTCTTTAACCCGGCCTATTCCGGTGAAGCTCTGCAAATCGCAGATCGCGTACGTAGCGAGTATGTTATCGCTGTAACGGGTAAAGTCGTTAAACGTGATGCAGAAACAGTGAACAAAAACTTGCCTACCGGCGAAATTGAAGTTCAAATTACAGAAATCGAAGTGATGAACGCAGCCAAAACACCTCCATTCTTCATTGAAGATGGTGTCGAAGTGGATGAATCCCTTCGTTTGAAATATCGTTACCTGGACCTGCGTCGTCCGGAAATGTTCGAAACACTGAAACTGCGTTCCAAAGCATCCAAAGTGTTCCGTGACTACCTGGATGGAGAAGAGTTCGTTGAGGTGGAAACACCGATCCTGACTAAGAGCTCCCCCGAAGGCGCGCGTGATTATCTCGTACCGAGCCGTGTGCATGAAGGTGAATTCTTCGCCCTGCCGCAATCCCCACAAATCTACAAACAATTGCTGATGGTCGGCGGACTTGAGCGTTATTATCAGATCGCTCGTTGTTTCCGGGATGAGGATCTGCGTGCAGACCGTCAACCCGAATTCACGCAAGTCGACATCGAGACTTCTTTCCTGCAACAGGATGATCTGCTGCCAATGATGGAAGAACTGATGGCCAAATTGCTGCGTGAAACCAAAGGCATTGAGCTGGAACTGCCTTTCCAACGGATTACGTATGCAGATGCAATGGGTAAATACGGTTCAGACAAACCAGATCTGCGCTTTGGTATGGAACTGGTTGAAATGAACGATATTGTAGCGAACAGTGGTGTGAAAGTATTTGCTTCCGTCATCGAAAAAGGTGGAGAAGTGAAAGTGCTGAACGCTAAAGGCTGTGGCACATGGAGCCGTAAAGAGATCGATGATCTCGGACCATTTGCTGCACGTTACGGTGCAAAAGGTCTGGCCTGGATTCAAGTAAAAGACGGCGAGTTCAAAGGGCCAATCGTGAAGTTCTTCACGCCTGAAGAAATCGAAGCGGTCAAAGAACGTACAGGTGCTGAGGAAGGCGACTTGTTGCTCTTCTCTGCAGACACGAAAAAAGTGGTTGCTGACGTTCTGGGCGCATTGCGTCTGAAAATCGGCCGTCAACTTGGTCTGATCGATGACAGCAAATTCAAATTTGCCTGGGTTGTGGACTTCCCACTCCTCGGATATGATGAAGATGCGAAACGTTATGTGGCAGAACACCATCCGTTCACTCGTCCAAAAGACGAAGATGTACATCTATTTGACACAGATCCAGGTGCAATCCGTGCTCAAGCCTATGACCTTGTTCTCAATGGTTATGAAGTAGGTGGCGGTTCGATGCGTATCTACAAACGTGATGTTCAGGAGAAAATGTTTGCTGCCCTTGGACTCTCACCAGAAGTAGCGAATGAGAAATTCGGCTATCTGTTGGAAGCATTCGAATATGGAACTCCACCGCATGGTGGTATTGCCTTTGGTCTGGACCGCCTCGTGATGTTGCTGGCGGGCCGCACGAATCTGCGTGAAACAATTGCCTTCCCGAAAACGGCAAGTGCAACGGATCTGCTGATGAATGCACCTTCTGAAGTGGATGACTCGCAATTGGAACAACTTCATATCCGCGTAGCCCGTAAACCGGTAGCGGAAAAGAAATAAAGGAGGCATCGATTCTCAATGCTCCATCAATTTTCAAGAACAGAACTTGCGATCGGACCTGAAGGTCTGGATGCATTAAAGAATAGTACAGTCGCTGTGCTCGGTATTGGCGGCGTAGGTGGAATTGCTGTAGAAGCTCTTGCCCGTAGCGGCGTTGGACGCATCATCCTGATTGATAAAGACGTCGTGGACATCACCAACATTAACCGCCAGATTCATGCGCTGACCACGACAGTAGGGCAGAAAAAAGCGGACCTGATGGTGGAACGTGTGAAACTGATCAATCCGGAATGTGATGCAATTGCATTAAATATGTTTTACACGGAAGAGACGTATGAGGAATTGTTCAAATATGAACTGGATTATGTGCTGGATGCATCCGACACGATTATCTATAAAATCCATCTCATTAAAGAGTGCCTGAAACGTAAAATTCCGATGATTTCCAGCATGGGTGCGGCGAATAAAATGGATCCAACGAAATTCCAGGTTGCGGATATTTCGAAAACGACCATGGACCCGATTGCCCGTGTTGTGCGTACCACACTTCGTAAAGACGGTATCAAAAAAGGTGTGAAAGTGGTTTTCTCGACTGAAAAGCCGATGAAACCGCGTGAGGACGTCACACAAAAAATCGTTCCCGAGAATGCTCCGGAAATTCGCAAAGCCAAACAGCCACCTGCGAGTAACTCATTTGTACCTCCGGTAGCCGGACTGATTATGGTCAGTGTTGCGATTAAGGATTTGTTGGAAATTGCAGAGAACAAGCAGCAGTAACTTGCTGCCAATTGAAGAAGCGTGGATGCCCATAAGGCATCTGCGCTTTTTGGTGTGATCATATTTCGCAAGACGGAGCGGATGGGATGTCAATCGTCTATGATGGACGAACTGTATCTCTAGACAAATGTCAGAGTTACGTCATGTACTTCAAAGTCAAAACCGTGTATGATATTCACTGCTGCGCGAAATGATGATACATACATAAAGATTTTGCGGCCATATAAGCTGAATAAGATTTACACAAGAACGAAGAGGACAGAAGAAACCTGAAGAAGCAGAGCGTTCGCCTAAAAGCTTTCTGAAAGAAAGCTACATCGGAAGCATACGCTATCACCGGATTCGTACATTTAAAAAATTTAAACAAAAAATCTGGGGATAACAGCGATCGGAAGGTTGTTCTGTCCACGTAGTGGTGGAGTGTAAATACTCAGTTATTCAGCTTATATAGAGAGAGGGGATTAGAACGAAAATGAAACACGGATGGATGAGCAGACGTCTTGGCATGGAGCCAGGAGACCAGTGGAAGAAGGAAGTTGTGGCGGGAGCCATTTCCTATTTTGCCGTGGTCTATATCGTTATGGTCAATGCTACAATTCTTTCCGATGCCGGAATGCCCTTGCAGGCAGCTATGGTTGGAACCCTGCTGACCTCCATTGCAGGCTGTTTGCTCATGGCATTTGGCGGGAAATCACCAATTATCGTTGTACCCGGAATGGGGATTAATGCATTTTTCACGTATACACTTGTACATTCCATGAAATTAAGCTGGCAAGAAGCGCTGGCGGTTGTAACCGTTACAGGTATACTGTTTGCCATTGTTGCGTTTACGTCTCTATACAAAATGATCAGCGAAGCAATCCCTAAAAATCTGCAGCACGGCATTACAGTAGGAATTGGTTTGTTTTTGACATTTATCGGTTTGCAAAAAAGTGGAATCGTTATCGCGCATCAGACCACATTTGTCGCGATTGGGCACTTTAATGATCCAAATGTCATTACGGCCTGCGTTACGCTAGTGCTGGCCTTGATTTTATTTATCCGTAATGTACAGGGTGGACTTCTCATTAGTATTCTGGTCGGGACAGGTCTTGCCTATGTACTTGGAGCAGTGAACCCGGGTGAGTCCGTATCAGCGATGGATGCGCTGCGTCAATACGGTGGCTTGTTTGGCGAATTGTCTCTAATGAAGCTGGCTGATGTCGCGTTTTGGATTGCGGTATTTTTGTTACTGCTAATTGTGGTGTTCGAAAATATCGGATTAATTACCGCTCAGACACAGATGATTGGTCGTCCTGAGCGCTTCAAAGGCAGTCTGCGTGCTCTGTCCATTAGTACTGTGTTGGCAGGCGTATTCGGAAGTAGTCCTCCAGTCGCCGCAGCAGAGACTACAGCCGGGATCGCCGCAGGTGGACGCACGGGGTTAACCCCGCTCGTTACAGCCGTGTTATTCGGGGCTACTTTTTTCTTCATCCCACTACTCGGTTACATTCCAGACAGTGCGATTGCACCCATTTTGATCATTATTGGTGGCCTGATGGTGCAAGGTGTAAAAGATATGGATTTTGGTGACTTTACAGAGGCGTTTCCGGCATTTCTGATCATGGTCATGATTCCATTTACATATAGCATTGTGGATGGTATGGCGTTTGGATTCATTGCCTATCCACTGGCGAAGCTGGCAGCAGGTCAAGGTAAACAGGTACCTGTGGTTATGTATGGCATTTCCATCCTCTTTTTGGCCAATTTTGTGTTACATGGGATATTGTAAAGCTTTGTTATACAACAAAAGGCAACGTCATGTAAGTTCATACGTATGATTTCTGGTGAGCAGATGGGAACGGGAGGAACGGGAATGGAAGAACAGCAGCAAGCAGAGCAGAAGGAACCGAAGGTAGGAAAAAAAGGATTCAAGGATTTCGTCAAGCTTATCGCTTCCACAAATCCGCCAAAACTGATCCTGATTCTGGCCCTCATCTTGACCTTGATTCAGACGACGGCCGGACTGATTGTGCCACTGATGACCAAAGGTCTGATTGATGGACTTACCACTTCGGCACTGAACAAATCTGTTATTTTGTTATTGCTCGGTGCATTTGTGATTCAGGCGATTGCCTCAGGCATCAGCATTTATATGTTAAATTACGCAGGACAACGCGTGGTCGCAACACTTCGCACCAAGCTGTGGAACAAGGTATTGTCGTTGCGAATGCCATATTTCGATCGCAATCGTACAGGCGATACGATGAGTAGAATTACGAATGATACAAGCCAGATCATGACATTGATCGCAGATTATCTGGTTTCCTTTGTATCCAATATCGTGGCAGTCGTAGGTGGCGTAGCATTACTGTTCTATTTGGATTGGGTGATGTCGCTCATTATCCTTAGTCTGGTGCCACTTACGCTGTTGATCCTGTTGCCGGTGGGTAGGAAGATGTATAAAATATCGAAAAAACAACAGGATGAGATGGCAGGTCTTACGTCCGTACTTAGTCAGGTTATTGGCGAGATCCGATTGGTGAAAGCCTATGGAACGGAGAAACAGGAATCAGAGGCAGGGGATTCCCGGATTCGTAAAATGTTTGCTTTTGGCTTACAGGAAGCACGTATTCTTGCTCTGATTGGTCCCTTGTTTACATTTGTCATGACGGCCGTGTTGGTCGTTATTCTGGGTGTGGGAGGGATGCGTGTAGCATCTGGCATGTTGTCACCGGGTGAACTGGTTGCTTTCATATTGCTGTTGTTCCAGGTCATTATGCCAATGGGGCAATTCACAACGCTATACTCCCGTTTGCAAAAAGTCGTAGGTGCCACAGAGCGCATACAAGCTATTCTTGCTGATGAGGAAGAGCCACATGACAGCACCAAGGTAGCTCCAAAAGGAAATGAGACGATTGCATTCCACGATGTACACTTTTCCTATGTCACAGGGGAAGAAGTGCTGCACGGGATCAATCTGACGGTTCCTACACGTAAAGTGACTGCGATTGTTGGCCCGAGCGGTAGCGGAAAATCAACGCTGTTCTCTTTGATGGAGCAGTTCTATATGCCCGATTCAGGCCATATTTCGTATGGGGGACAAGCGATAACGGAATATTCCTTGTCCTCCTGGCGCAGCAAGATCGGGTATGTATCTCAGGAAAGTCCACTTATGGCGGGTACCATTAAAGACAACATCACGTACGGATTGAACCGTGAGGTCACGATGGATGAGATTCGGCAAGCTGCTGAGATGGCCTACTCTGCCGACTTTATCGACAAGTTGCCACAGGGATATGACACGGAAGTGGGCGAGAGAGGAATTAAGTTGTCCGGGGGACAACGTCAGCGGATTGCCATTGCACGAGCGCTTCTACGAAGTCCTGACATTCTAATGCTGGATGAAGCAACATCCAGTCTGGATAGTACATCAGAATACGAAGTACAGCAGGCTTTGTCCAATCTGATGGAAGGCAGAACCACGATTGTGATCGCGCACCGGTTGTCTACTGTGGTGGACTCCGATCAAATTGTCGTTTTGGAGCATGGACATGTGACCGGAACCGGAACTCATGCTGAATTGATCAGCAATCATCCGGTATATCGTGAGTTGGCACAGAAGCAGTTTGTGGCACAGGAAGGCAACGCAGCAATAGTACAAAAAGAAGAGTAATCTCCATATTGGAGGGTTTCCGTTATACCCATGAGGTATTTCAACGGAGATCCTTTTTTCTTTTTCTTTAAATCCCTCATATTGACAGTGAGACCAACATAATCTATATTTTGGATACCGACCGTTGGTATGAATAAGGAGGAACTTATGGCCAGAAATAAATACCCTGAGCAGACACTGGACCTGATTCTGGCAGTCTCAACTCAAATGTTTACCGAAAAGGGATATGAAAAGACCAGTATTCAAGACATTATAGAACAATTAGGTATGTCCAAAGGTGCAATATATCATCATTTCAAGTCCAAGGAGGATATCCTTAGTGCAGTGATGGAGAAGGAGCTTGGGCGGGCAGAAGACATGTTTATGGAACTCATCCAGAACACGCATGCACCGAATGCCAGACAGAAGCTCATCAGTATTTTGGAAAATGTTATCGTTGATCCTGGCATTCAGTCTAACTCAATTGATCAGGTTCTTAGCACTCAGATCAAGAATCCGCAGTTTGTTCTTGGCGGGATAAGAAAAGGTATTCTGAAGGATGCTCGGATTATTGCCGACATTATGGAGGATGGCAAGGAGGATGGGTCCATTTCAGTCGAATTTCCTTTGGAGTGTGCCGAAATATTCATGTTACTCGTTAACATTTGGATTAATCCCTTTCTTTTTAGCCGAAATCAGGAACAGACATTGGAGAGGCTTAATTTTCTACAGCACATGATGAAGCTCTTGGGAGCAGATATCGTAAGTGAACAGCTTATTCAACGTATTACCAATCGGCATGCCAGCACGGGAGGGTATACCAAGGCGGAATAACATACACCTGATTGTTTGAAATGGAGAGGGAAAAGATGTTGAAAAGTAGTGAGCTTGCCATATGCATGAGCATAGACATTGAACAATCCATTCATGATATACAGCTAAATTGGTTGTCAGGAGATATCAGAGTTCTTACAAGTGTGGATGAACAGATTCACGTCATGCAATATGCGGATGTGTACTTTTCCAAGCGAAGACTGATGCAAGTTAACATACGAGGGGATACCTTAAGCATTGTGGACGGGAGAAAAAGGAGAGGACTCATCGGATTAAATATAGGTCGAACAGCATTGGAAATTCATCTACCAACTCGGGTTTTTAATCATATTTTGCTAAATTCCACAGGAGGACAACTCCGGTTGAATCGGCTTCTGGCCACTCGCTGTCAATGCAAAATCACCTCAGGTCGTGTAGATCTATCAGGGAGGATGGAGGAGCTTGAACTGAGTGCAGTGGCATCCGTAGTGAAAGTACAACACATTAGTGCAGATAAGCTCAATCTTCAATCCAGTTCAACCAAGATCGACATTTCGGGGGAGTTTCGTCACTTGCAAATGATCACAACAGGCAGAGGAATAAATATGGACTGTCTCAAGATGCCAGAGAGATTGCACTTCGTATCAACAGGGGCAAGGGCAGTGGTTTCCATTCCAGATAACGAAGGTTTTCAAATTATACTTAAAGAAAGATCAGGAGCGTTTAAAAGTGAATTTGATTTGACTCCCCTTCATGGGGACAGGAACTATCTAATACACAAAAGTGGAAAAAGTGAATTCCATGTGGATATTCGAGGAGGAGCTTTTCATCTAAAATCCAGGAAATGAGACACCGATCGTGTACTGAAAACAAAGGGGGCAGATATAATGGCTGGTTGGATCGTCGGAATTAGCTTTTCCTCCATCGTACTGCTAATTGGGATTTACGGCGCATTGAACAGTAGGCGCAGGCTGGCCAGAAACAAGTGGGCCTGGTGGTTTATTTTGTTCGGTTGTTGTGCGCTCGTCAGTGCCATCATTAATTATCAATTCAGATGATCTTCATGTCTTCCAAAAGTAAGCATACAAAACGGATGTGGCTTTCACTTGCCCTATGTGATATAGTAAGTATCCTTTTGTATTGCCAGATCTAGGTGATGCAGAGCAAAACATATTCTTAGGAGGTAACTGAAACATGTCAGACAGCTTTCAAAGTGCCTATCAAGAAGAAGAGTACAGGTTAGAGCGAACGATGGAGGAAGTGGACAGTCAGTTGGAACGACTGCAAAATATTCCGGTGTATACCGGCCACGACTTCACAGAACAAGTGCTGGAAGCTGGACGCGAAGAGCGCCGCACCGCCTTGTCCAAGAGCGCGCAGCAACCCTATTTCGGACGCTTGGATTTCGAAGAACAGGGCAGTGGTGCACGGAAACCGCTGTATATTGGCAAAATCGGCGTAGACCGCGAAGAGGTGGGAGAGCATCCGCTCGTCATCGATTGGCGTGCTCCTGTCGCCAGCCTGTTTTACTCATTTACTGGAGGCGAAGCCTCCGCTACGTATGAAGCCCCGGAAGGGCTTATTGAAGGTCTGGTGTACCTGAAACGAAACGTTGTCATTCGGCAGCGGATATTGGAACGTGTGGCGGATACATATAACCGTGACAGCGACCAGCCAGCGGTATCAGATGAATTTCTCGTTTACCGTCTGGGAGAGAACAAGGACAACAAACTCCGTGACATCGTATCTACGATTCAGGCGGAGCAGGATCTGATCATTCGTGCGGCGAGAAACACCGCCTTGATCATTCAGGGTGTAGCCGGATCCGGGAAAACAACGGTTGCCCTGCATCGGCTTGCCTTCTTGCTGTATCAGTACAAGGAGCAGGTATCTGCGGAGAAAATGGTTATTTTTGCACCCAACCACATGTTCCTGGATTACATCTCGGATGTGCTCCCGGAACTCGGAGTAGGGGATATCCAGCAGCGGACATTCCCGGACTGGGCGATGAACCTGCTGGGGCTGGAGATGCCTTTGGCAAATACGTCGGATACGCTTAACACCTGGTTCGAAGCACCAGATGCGCGGCCTGAGTTGAATGATGATGTCCCTGGACGTTACAAAGGATCGATTCGTTTCATGGAGCTTATTCGAGAATGGTTGTCGGGGATGGAAGCGGATTCCGTACCGGATATGGACTTCAGTCCATGGGATGGCAAGGTGCTCGGCAAGACGGAGATCGAGAACTGGTTCGGTGAGGAATATAAACATTATCCGCTGGCCAAACGCAAAGAACGGGTCATGGCGCGGGTTCACCGCTGGATTGAGATGGAACTTAAGAAACCGATGCCAGAAGCTGTGCGCAAAGAACGCAAGAAAAAAGCGTCTACTCGTGAGAAAGCCTATGCCAAAAAATGGCCTCAATACGAGCCGCTTACGTTATACAAACAGTTGTTCAAAGCCACAAAGGGCGGCTCTGTGCCAGCCTCGCTCAGCGAGCTTATTCCAAAACTGGTCATGAAACAAACGGCAGCAGATCTGAAGCAGGATATCGTCCGTGAGGAAGATCTGCCTGCATTGGTATACATTCATACATTGGTCCATGATATTGAGGGTTCGGAGCGGTTCGATCATGTCGTGATTGATGAAGCGCAGGACTTTTCCCCTTTTCATGTGGCGTTATTGGATCAGTTCGTCAAAGGGCATTCCTTCACCATACTGGGTGACTTGTCTCAAGGCATTCATGAGTACCGTGGTGTTCATGCGTGGGAAGAGATGAGTTCTTTGTTTCCCGAGGAACAGAATGCATACTTTGCATTGACCCGAAGTTATCGTTCAACGATGGAAATTATCGACTATGCCAATACGATTCTGGAACGTGGCGTCAAGAGCGGAATTACGGCGATTCCGGTTTTCCGTAGTGGTGATCCGGTGCGGACATTAGCTTATGGAGGCGAAGGGCGGACGGCGAGTCTTGAAGAAGCATTGAAGATATTAACCGTTAAAGATTACCGAACGGTCTCCATCCTGACTCGTACACTGCATGAAGCAGAGGAACTTCATCGTGATCTACAGGCCAGAGGCTGGGATCTGAACCTGATCGATGGTGGCAAAAAGCAGTACACGGGTGGACACTCCGTTTTACCGGTTTATCTGTCCAAAGGGTTGGAGTTTGATGCCGTTATTGTGGCAGATGTAGATCAGAAGCATTATCTTCCGAATGCGGGTGATGCAAAACTGTTGTATGTTGGTTGTACACGGGCTTTGCACGAATTGTGGTTGTTCCATGACGGTGAACTGCCGATCTATGCGGCTGCAACACATAATCCCGATGGCGAGCCGGTAACCGTTCAAGGTTGGCCAGAGAGCGACACCAAATAACCTGAGTGCAGGATAATTAGTTTGCAAACGTAGATCAGGCTAACAGAGCTTGGGTGGATAAAGTTTGCTTAACCAATAAAAGGCATGACGTTTATGGAAAGTCCCATAAGCGCATGCCTTTTTTGCTTTTGTACGCGAAATGATTCATCTCCCAAGGAAAAACGATGAAGAAGTCCAGGGTTAGGTTACTCTATTTCCCATTCTGGATGAGCGACGGTTCACCAGGAATATACCGACACCAATGAATAAACCGCCTGCCAATGCAAACCATTGAACGTGCTCTCCCAGCAAAAACCAACTCGACATTACACCAAAGAACGGTGCCAGGAACAGATAGGAACTGGTTTGGGCTGGGTCACTATTCTGAAGCAGATAAAACCAGAGTGAGAACTGGATGATGGAGCAAACAAGCGTTAACCAGAGGAGCACCATAACCGAGGTGGTATCCACTATAAAGTGAGGCTGTTCAGTCCATACGCTCAGTAGAAGAAGCGCAGCACCTCCCGCGAGCATCTGATAGGCTGTTAAGACAAACGTATCGTAGCCATCGCCCCAGCGTTTGATGAGCAATGTGGACACGGCAAAGGAGACCGCACCACCAAATCCAATCCAGGTTCCAGGGCTAAAACTCATCTGCCATCCAAAGGTTAACATAATCCCCATGAAACCGAGCATCACACCGATCCACTGACTGAAGCGGTAGGTCACTCTATATAAGAGAGCACTGAGGATAATGACCAATAGCGGATTAGTAAATGTAATAATGGCGGATTCGCCAGATGTAATCCAGTTCATGCTGTAGTAGGCGCAGCCCATCACTCCTGCGGATTGGAACAGGCCGATGAGGATTATTTTCAACCAAGACTGCCACTCGGTAGGCAAAGGACGTTTACGTAGGAACCAGGCCATCAAGCCACCTGCCAGTACATAACGTAGACCCATGAGCAGGAAAGGTGGAGCATATAACATACCGATTTTGCCGACTGGAAACGAAGTACCCATAATTAGCGTTGTTAAAATGATCAATAGTGTATATTTCAATGGTTTGATGATCCGGGTATCTTTATCATGACTGGAGCTCATAACGTCTGTCCGCTATCTACAGTAATTAGCTGCCCGGTCATGGATTGCTGTTCAAGCGCAGCACAGATCATGTGTGCGATATCTTCAGGTGAGGCAATATGCTGCAATAACACTTCTCCACCAAGACGATGCATGCGCTCCTCGTTTCCAGCCCACCACCTTGTCGCAACTGCGCCAGGGACGATAGCATTCACCCGAATGTGTGGTGAGAGTGCGTGCGCAAGTGATAAGGTCAGACCATGAACTGCCGCTTTGGAGACGGCGTAAGGGAGGGAGGAGCCCGAACCCGTACTGCCTGCAATGCTGCCCAAATTCACGATGGAACCACCACCAGCCTGTCTCATGCCTTCCGTGACTGCACGAGCGCAATGAAACATGCCTTTCACATTCACATCAACCAGCTCATTCCAGATGTCATCTGTAACAGACTCCAGATCGTGCATGGGAATATGATGTGTGATTCCGGCGTTATTTACAAGTGCAGTGACCGGGCCATAAGTTTCAGTTACTGTAGCGACCATCCGCCGGACATCAAGATCACTGGCAACATTCGCTTGAACGGAGAATGCAAGGCCTCCCGTATCCAAAATGTGTTGAACAGTCTCGTCTGCTGCATCTTTCGAACGGGAATAGTTGACGGCGACCAAGGCTCCACGTTCAGCGAGTATCTGACTTACAGCACGGCCTATACCTGTTCCACCACCCGTGATCAAAGCAACTCTATTTTTCCAGTATGTCATGCTGAACACTCCTTATCATCATCCAGTCAGAGGGCTGGTTTGGGTTTGGGATCTATATGAATTGTAGTCCGGTTTGCACATGAAGTATAATGATTGGTAATGAAGTGGATATCATTTAGAATGATGTCAGAGTGGAGGGACCATGGAGAGCGGTGATCTTAGAATATTTCAGTGTGTTGCACAGGAAGGGAATCTGACCAAAGCTGCTGCTAAACTGGGGTATGTTCAATCCAACGTAACGGCACGCATCAGGCTTCTGGAAGCAGAAGTAGGTACAACGTTGTTCATTCGTCATAACCGAGGCATGACGTTATCTCCAGCGGGAGAGATGCTGCTGACCTATGCGGATAAAATTATTGGTTTGCTGAATGAGGCTTCCAAGGCGCTTGGGGCGACGAGTACACCATCAGGGCCGTTGCGAATAGGGTCTACACAGACTGCCGCAGCGGTTCGTTTACCTGAGCTTTTTGCAAAATATTATAAACAGTATCCTGATGTTTCCTTATCACTAGCTACGGGCAATTCGCAGATGCTTATTGATCAAGTGATTGGGTATGAATTGGAAGGGGCTTTTATTGGTTGTTCCTGTGATCATCCCGATATCGAGTCCGTGGATGTGTTTGATGAAGAATTATTTGTGGTCTCGTCGGGTGTGGGGCCAGAAGAGGAACTTACGCGTAAACCGATTCTTGTTTACAGCATGGGATGCTCCTACCGACAGACTTTAGAGGAGTGGTTGCTCTCAAGTGGGGTAAATCGTCCGGTCATTATGGAGTTTGGAACGCTGGAAGCAATTATTAGTGGAGTAACGTCCGGAATGGGGATTTCTCTGTTACCCGAGATTGTGATTCGGCAGCAAATCGAAACTGGAAATCTTCGCAAACATTCGCTCCCTTCTGGCATAAGCCGAATGATGACTCGTTTTATTACACGCAAGGATGCGTTTGTCAGCAGTGCGCTTGGCGCATTTATGGCTATGTTACCGCGGGAGTATGATATGATAGAGAGTGGTAGTACATCAGAAGTAGAATTGTAAACAAGTTAAGGCAATCCGTTAAGGAAGTGATGAGCAATGGATTTATTTTCGTTTCAACAGGACTCCAAACCACAAGCCAGATTGCTTGCGGACCGCATGCGGCCGGAGCATCTGGATGAATATATTGGACAGGAACATATTATTGGACCCGGGAAATTGCTCCGGCGTGCCATTGAGGCTGATCAGATTTCGTCCATCTTGTTATACGGCCCTCCCGGATGCGGTAAGACAACCCTGGCACATATTATTTCTCAGCAAACGCAAGGACAGTTTGTTCGCCTGAATGCAGTGGAAGCTTCCGTTAAGGATGTGCGTGAAGTCATCGAACAGGCGCAAACGAACAAACAGCTGTATGGAACAAAAACCATTTTATTTCTGGATGAGGTACACCGGTTTAACAGTTCACGTCAGGATGCGCTATTGCCTGCGGTAGAGAAGGGCACGATTATTTTTATCGGCGCGACAACAGAGAATCCCTTTCATTATGTCAATGGGGCCTTGATGAGCCGTTCCACCCTGTTCCAGCTGGAATCGCTGAACAAGGATCATTCCCTTGTTGCAATGCGCAGAGCATTGAGCGATGCAGACAAAGGTCTGGGGTTCATGGAACTGCAGGCGGACGATGAGGCGCTTGAACATATTGCTACGATGGCCAACGGGGATATTCGGCGTGCGCTTAACGCGCTTGAACTGGCTGCCTTGACAACGCCACCGGAGAAGGATGGATCCATTCATATTACACTTGGCGTTGCAGAAGAATCTATTCGGCGTCCCATTGTGAAGGCGGATGAATCGACCCAGTATGATGTACTGTCTGCATTTCACAAGAGTATCCGGGGTTCCAGTGACGCGGCGCTGTTCTGGTTTCTATACGCGGTGGAGAAGCTCGGTATGGACCCAATGACCTTCATTCGGCGCCTGATCGCAGCGAGTAGTGAAGATATTGGACTTGCAAACCCGCAAGCCATGACACAGGCCATCGGAGCACTTGATGCGTATCGGAATAACGGCTGGCCCGAAGCCAAGCTGAACATTGCACAAGCGATTTTGTTTGCGGTCGAAAGTCCAAAATCCAATGCGGTGTACACCGCCATTTCCAAAGCCATGAACGCGATTGATGAGGTGAAGTCGGCAGAAGTTCCGCTTCATTTGCGAGATACGCATTACTCGGGTGCCGTGAAGCTTGGACATGAGGGCTACCAATATCCGCACAATTATCCGGGACATTATGTGAAGCAGGAATATTTGCCTAAGCAGCTATCGCGTAGAGTATTCTATGAGGCAACGGAGCAAGGCAACGAATCAAAGATCAGGCTGAACCAACAGCGGCGTAGGGAATTGTAAGAACAGACAGATCAATCGGGAGATGCACACAACATGAAAGAGCTTTTGTATATAGGGGCGGGTGGATTTCTCGGTACATTAACCCGGTATGCCATACAGTTAGCGATACCAACTGTCCATGGGGGATTCCCTTGGGCAGTGCTGATTATCAATGCGATGGGCAGTCTTTTTTTAGGGTGGTTCTTCACCATAGCTGTGCCAGGCAAAATAACACCACAACTTCGCCTTGCAATTGGCACAGGTTTTACTGGCGCATTTACAACATTCTCCACGTTTACACTGGATATGGTTCGTTTATCCGAAGGGGGCGAATGGATTAATGCCGCTATTTATATGATCGTAAGTCTGTTGGCAGGATTAATGTTTTGTGCGCTGGGAATGAACCTTGGACAGCGTATGTTGGGAGCACCAAGACAAGAGGGTGATGCCTCATGATCCTATGGATTGGTTTAGCAGGTGTGCTGGGTGCGGTACTGCGTTACAGTCTGGGAAAATGGGTCTCTGGCTTGCTGGGAACGGCTTTTCCATGGGGGACATGGACCATTAACACCACTGGTTCACTGTTGCTTGGGCTGTTATACGGGTGGCATCAATCTGCAATGATCTCAGATGGGATCTGGGTGATTTGGGGAACCGGATTCTGTGGTGCGTACACCACGTTCTCCACCTTTGGTTATGAAACGTTAGGACTTATCGGTCGACAACGATATGCAAGCGCAGCGCTTTACGTCGTCAGTTCGGTTGTCATTGGCGTGTTGGCCTCCTTGGCAGGAGTCTGGTTGACTGCATAACGAACTATTTTTAATTTTTTTGCAAAGAAAAGCAGGAAAAAAGCCATCCTTCATGGTATACATGAAAGACGGCTTTTTTAATAGGGATACACGGTATTGTGTATAATCCGCATTGTAATGGACAAGCTCTATTATTGCATGGCGGGTACAGGTACCTTTTGCACCTGATCGATCGTACCCCCACCCAGGCAGACTTCTCCGTCGTAAAAAACAACGGCTTGTCCTGGCGTAATGGCTTTTTGCTGCTGATCAAATTGTACATCCACACTTCCATCTTCCTGCCAGGTTAATGTAACACCTTGATCCGGCTGACGATAGCGGAATTTGGCCGTACAACGGAATGGCACATTAGGCATGTGCTCTGCACCAGCAATCCAGTTCACACCCGTTGCGGTTAGACCCGTGGAGTACAGGCTTGCATGGGCATCACCCTGAACAACAAGCAGTTGATTTTTCTCCAGATTCTTGTCTGCAACGAACCAGGGTTCACCATTGCCTGAACCACCAATGCCAAGACCTTGGCGCTGTCCAAGTGTGTAGTACATCAGACCGTCATGGCGGCCTTTGACTTCACCGGTCGCGATATCGACCATGTCTCCACCTTTGGCAGGCAGATAGTTACTCAGGAACTCTTTGAAGTTACGCTCACCGATGAAGCAGACACCTGTGCTGTCTTTTTTCTTGGCCGTATACAAACCAGCCGCTTCTGCGATTTTGCGTACTTCCGGTTTAGGCAGATGACCAATCGGGAACATCGCTTTGGACAACTGGTTCTGATTGAGTGCGTTAAGGAAATACGTCTGGTCCTTGTTGTTGTCCACACCACGCAACAGCTTGAAGGTGCCATCTTCTTCAATCAGACGAGCATAGTGTCCTGTAGCTACATAATCTGCGCCAAGATCCAGAGCTTTGTTCAGGAATTCACCAAATTTGATCTCACGATTACACATGACATCCGGATTTGGCGTGCGACCCGACTTATATTCATCAAGAAAATAGGTAAATACTTTATCAAAATATTCTTTCTCGAAGTTGACAGTGTAGTAAGGAATGCCGATCTGTTCACATACGCGGCGTACATCCTCTGAATCTTCTTCAGCGGTACAGTGGCCGAACTCGTCGGTGTCATCCCAGTTTTTCATGAAAATGCCGATGACATCGTAACCTTGCTCTTTCAGCAGCAACGCGGTAACGGAAGAATCGACACCTCCGGACATGCCAACGACGACCCGTGTATTTTCAATTGTTTTGGACATCGTTATCACCATTTCTATATATAAATGTGTTTCGTTTCTTATTCTAGCATAACCGGACTCAAGATACGATACACCCGGCCAATTTTGGATAGTGTCCACCACAGACGCACATTTTGGAATATCGTCAATCTTTCTTTTCCATAACGCATGCAGATATGTTAACATTAGCTGAGGGTTATGATCGGAATACGGAGAATTAGAAGATTATACATTAGTTCTATGAATCTTTGCTGTGGACAGATCGTGAAACAGGCGGTCATGGACTACAGGATAAAATATAAAGTTTCCAATCGTTACTGAAAATTGAAAGAGGTGACTCCTTTGAAAATATCGACAAAAGGCCGTTACGGCCTCACAATCATGATGGAGCTTGCTGCCAGAACAGGCGAAGGCCCTACATCACTTAAAAGCATTGCCGAGCGTAACCAGCTCTCCGAGCATTACCTGGAGCAACTGATTGCTCCACTGCGTAATGCAGGACTGGTGAAGAGCATTAGAGGTGCTTACGGCGGTTATATCCTTGCGGGTGATCCTGCAACCGTAACTGCAGGCGATGTCATCCGTGTACTGGAAGGGCCAATCTCTCCAGTAGACTTCACAGAGGAAGATGATCCGGCGAAGCGTGATCTATGGTTGCGTATCCGTGACGGCATTGCGGAAGTGTTGGATTCCACAACACTGAAAGACCTGATTACATTTCAGGATCAAGAGAAAAAAGACAGCTACATGTTCTATATATAACAATGACTGCGATGAGCATGACATGGTAACATACTTGAGCCCCCATTTGGGGGCTTTATCCGTGCTTAACTATAAGATAACCTAACATATAACGGGGTGAAGATAAATGAAACGAATTTATTTGGATCACGCCGCATCGACACCTATGCATCCACAAGTCGCAGAAGCGATGATGAACGTCATGACAGGACAATTTGGCAATGCATCAAGTATCCATGCCTTTGGGCGTGAAGCCAAACGGACTGTCAGCGGAGCAAGGGATGTCATTGCGGCGTCTTTGGGCTGTTTCCCGGACGAATTGGTATTTACCGGAGGTGGGACGGAGAGCGACAATCTGGCCATTTTCGGAGCAGTCTCAGCAAGGCAAGATAAAGGGAAACACGTCATTACGACGGCAATTGAGCACCATGCTGTTTTGCATACGTGTCAGGAGTTGGAGCGTCAAGGTTATGAAGTAACCTATCTATCTGTTGATCGTCATGGACGAATAAATCTGGATGAGTTGCAAGAGGCCATTCGGCCGGATACGGTGTTGATTACCATAATGTATGCCAACAATGAAGTGGGTACCATTCAGCCGATACGCGAGGTTGGTGAGATTGCACGTCAGCATAATATTCTGTTCCATACCGATGCGGTTCAGGCTCTGGGCAGCCAGAATATTTCCTGTAAGGAACTGCCAGTGGACCTGATCAGCTTCTCTGCGCATAAAATCAACGGACCCCAGGGCGTGGGTGCACTCTATGTACGGCGGGGAATTGTGCTGGAAGCAAGAGCTCACGGTGGATTGCAAGAGCGTCAGCGGCGCGCTGGTACGGAAAATATCGCAGGTATTACCGGATTTGCAGAGGCTCTCAAGATTGCATCAGCACAAACGGATGCGCATCGTCAGCATGATTTGGAATTGCGCAAAATTTTGTTAGAACAGCTTGAAATTCATGTGGGGACGGAGCACTTTCATGTGAATGGACACCCGGAGCATACGCTTCCAAATATCCTGAATATCAGCTTTCCGGAAGTGTCCACAGAGACGATGTTAATGAATCTGGATATGGAAGGGATTGCTGTTGCAAGCGGTTCGGCCTGCACTTCAGGTTCACTTGAAGTCTCTCATGTGCTGAAAGCGATGAAACTGCCTGAAACATTTTTACACTCTGCGATTCGATTTAGCTGGGGATTGGGTAATACTACGGAAGAAATCATGATAACCGCCGAAAAAATTGGAACCATTCTTGGACGACTGCGTAATAGACCCTAAGGGGAACTTTACACATGGAACAGAAGGAGGGAAGAAGTTCCATTTCATCGGTTGGATAGAAGCGGTTTTGATGATCGGCGTCTGATTGCCACTCATCAACTTTGGGCATACCTAGCAATAGCGCCGCGGCTATTTAATGATAAGAAGATGAGGGGGACCCAGCGATGAAGCTTCAGGAAATGATCGGACTTGCCGTTTTTGATGTTGAGGACGGGAAGCAGGTCGGTAAAATCCAGGATTTCATTGTGAATGATGATTGGGAGATCGAAGGCATTGAGCTTGAGAACAAAGGTCTGTTTACCAATCATGTCAAAATCGTGCAGTGGCAAGATATTGTTGCCTACGGCGAAGATGCCGTCATGATCCGTAATCAACAGGCTGTCCGCAAGACGGGAGCCGACGACATAAAATACACGTACCTCCTCGGTCGTTCTAAATTGAAGGAGATGTCCGTGCTCACCGAAGAAGGTTTGCTGCTTGGGCGTGTCTCCGATGTTTATTTTGACCAAGAGTTGGGAAATACAATAATAGGGATTGAAATTACGGACGGTTTTGTGTCCGATCTGATCGAGGGCCGCAAATGGCTGCCATGTACAAGCGATATGTCTATCGGGGAAAGTGCCATTATGGTGCCGTCGCTGAGTGAACAGCGCTTGGAAAATGCCATTCATTCTGTTAATGGATAGGTGAATGAATTATGAAATGTCCAAACTGTAGTTCCAAAGATATTGGGAAAATTGGTTCCCACCAGTTTTATTGTTGGGGATGCTTTATCGAATTAACGGTGAACGGTGAGAAAATGTCTGTATATCAGGTGGAAGAAGATGGTACGCTGAGTTCCCTGGATGATCTGTTTTTCGGGGACGAGCTGCCACAAGACTTCCCTCATCTTCACGCTTCTTCTTAATAAGCAGGATAACTTCCTCTATATGCGGTTTCATGACAGTGCATGTCATAGAATGCTGTCGTTATATGTTGGCAGATGTATATAGATGCGGTTACATAATGGTTCGGGTAGGACATGGTTGATTATATGCTACCCTGTACTGCAAAATTCGCTTCCTTCTCTGATGAAGGAGGCGTTTTTTGGTTTAAGAAAAAATGTTATGATTGCTCCTTCCACTTCTGCGCTGTGTTAATAAATATTACCTTTCCTACATATACTGACTCTCAGAGCCAGTCCAAAAGGAGAGATGCAAGTGGAGCAATTAACCAAAAACAAGCTGTTCCGTTACGCAATCTGGCTGCTGCTCGGATTGATTATTCTATATTTTATCTGGCTGCTACGGCCTTTACTGCTTCTTATATATGCTTTCCTGAAAACAGTGCTGGCACCCTTTATCGTAGCCCTTATCATATCCTATGTACTTAATCCGATTGTCAGCATGCTGGGAGGACGCAAGGTGCCGCGCACGATTGCGGTACTACTCATATATGCCTTTTTCCTGACCTGTATAGGTGTCATTCTGATGAATGTGATTCCGGTATTGATTGAACAGCTGGAGGAACTCAACGAACATATGCCGGAGCTATCCATGCGTGCCCAGAGCCTGATGAACAATATGGATCACAAATTAATGCCGCCAAGTGTGCGAACAGGCATGAACAGTTGGTTCTTTCAGATGGAGGATCGACTAACCCAGGGAATTACCGTGCTAATGGACAATATCGGGGCGACCATTAATGTGTTATTTAATGTGTTTATCGTGCCATTTTTGATCTTTTACATGTTAAAAGACTTTGAGGTATTTGAGCGCACCATTGTGGCGTATCTTCCGCGTTCACGTCGTAAAGCGATTGTCTCGGTGATGAAAGAGATTGATACCGCGCTGGGGAACTACATTCGTGGCCAGTTTATTGTCTGTGTCATTGTAGGCATCTTTGCCTATATTGGTTATATCGTCATTGATATGCCGTATGCACTGCTGCTTGCAAGCATTGTAGCTGTGTTTAACATTGTGCCCTACTTGGGGCCGTTCCTTGGGGCTGCTCCTGCTGTGGTCATGGCATCAACTGTATCGTTTAAAATGGTGCTGCTGGTTGTTATTGTGAACACACTGTGCCAGGTGCTGGAGAGCAACGTTATTTCTCCTCAGGTGGTGGGACGTACGTTGCATCTGCACCCACTTTCAATTATATTTGCATTGCTCGTCGGAGGCGAACTGGCAGGCATTGTAGGTTTAATTCTGGCAGTACCCGTTTTTGCCGTACTGAAGGTGATTGTGCAACACTTTTTCGCCTATTACATTAAACGAAGGACCGACTAAATAGCAGGGTTAAAACATCAACTGTCCCGCGTTGACACCCGCTTGTGCTACCGATATAATGAGTGTGTATGTTTAGAACATGAAATCGATGATGAAATAAAGTACGCCGAGGGTTCCTTTCCTCAGAGAATAGACTTCTTCGGATCAGGGTGAGCCTGAACTGATGGCTGGAATAGTCTTGAAAGTGAAGCGGCGGAAAGCTAATTTCGGAGTGCAGGACAACCCTGCCGGGAGCGACCGTTATTTCGCATGAACGAGGAGATTGTTTGTTTGTCCGGGCAGCAAGGGATGAACAGCAATAACCAGGGTGGTACCGCGATAACATCGTCCCTGATTATTCAGGGGCGTTTTTTGTGTTTCTTTTTACAAAAAACAATGTTGACCAACCGGAGCGAATACGCAACGGACTATTATAATTTAATGGGGGCATCCAGTATGAAAGCCAGTGAAATCCGGTCCAAATGGATAGAATTTTTTGCAAGTAAAGGTCACAAAATCGAGCCGAGCGCATCGCTTGTGCCTCACAACGATCCTTCCCTTCTGTGGATCAATGCGGGTATGGCACCACTCAAACCTTATTTTGACGGACGTGAGAAGCCGGAGAACCCGCGTCTTGCGAACTCCCAAAAGTGTATCCGTACCAATGATATCGAGAATGTTGGCAAAACACGTCGTCACCATACGTTCTTCGAAATGCTCGGCAACTTCTCTATTGGAGATTATTTCAAGGAAGAGACTGTAACATGGGCATGGGAGTTCCTGACCAGCAAAGAGTGGATCGGTTTTGATCCGGAGCGCCTGTCCGTAACGGTATATCCGGAAGATGAGGAAGCATTCAAACTGTGGAACGAAAAAGTGGGACTGCCTGCTGAGCGTATCATTAAATTGGATGAAAACTTCTGGGATATCGGCGAAGGCCCGTGTGGACCTTGTACCGAGATCTTCTATGACCGCGGCGAATCTTACGGAAACGACATGAGTGATCCTGAAATGTATCCAGGTGGGGAAAACGAACGTTATCTGGAAGTATGGAACCTGGTATTCTCCCAGTTCAACCATAACAAGGACGGCAGCTATACACCGCTTCCTAACAAAAACATTGATACAGGTGCAGGTTTGGAGCGTTTTGCTTCGATTCTTCAAAATGTGGATTCCAACTTCGACACAGACTTGTTCCAACCGATGATTCAAAGAACAGCCGCTCTTGCGGGTGTGAAATATAACGACAGCGTAGAGATCGATGTTGCACTGAAAGTTATTGCCGATCATATTCGTACGGTTGCCTTTGCAGTAGGTGATGGCGTTCTGCCAAGTAATGAAGGACGTGGATATGTTATCCGTCGCTTGCTTCGTCGTGCAGTTCGTTATGGAAAAGTGCTTGGACTTGACCGTCCATTCCTGTATGAACTAACGACAACCGTTGGTGAAGTGATGGGTATGTACTACCCTGAGGTGGTAGACAAACAGGAGTTCATCGCTAAAGTAATCAAAACCGAGGAAGAGCGTTTCCACGAAACACTCACAGATGGTCTGGCTATTCTGGCTGATATCAGCGGCAATGCCAAATCCGAAGGACGCACGGTTATTAGCGGACCTGAAGCTTTCAAGCTGTATGATACGTATGGTTTCCCGTTTGACCTGACAGAAGATTATGCCGCAGAGCATGGTCTGACTGTGGACCGTGAAGGTTTTGATGCTTCCATGCAGAAACAACGTGAACTTGGACGTGCTGGGCGTCAAGAGAATGAAAGCATGAAAGTCCAAGGTGGACCACTTGCTGACCTTGAGGTTAAAAGCGAGTTTGTTGGTTATACTGACCTGTTGACGGAAGCAAAAGTGGTAGCCATCGTAGCTGGTGACGCCCTTGTTGAATCTGTAGGCGAAGGACAGACGTGTCAGGTTGTTCTGGACAAGACCCCGTTCTACGCGGAAAGTGGCGGTCAAGTGAGTGATCAGGGCTTGCTGCGAGGTGCTGGTGTAACAGCGAAAGTACAAGGTTTGTTCAAAGCTCCACTTGGACAACATGTACATCTGGTGACTGTGGAGTCTGGTGAACTGCGTGTAGGTGATGTGATTAACGCCGAAGTGGATTCAGCGAAACGTGGCGACATTATCAAAAACCATACAGCAACTCACTTGCTGCACAAGGCACTCAAAGATGTGCTCGGCACACACGTAAACCAGGCAGGATCGCTCGTAGATCCACAGCGTCTGCGGTTTGACTTCTCTCACTTCGGTAGTATCACACCGGAAGAGTTGACAGAGATTGAACGTCAGGTGAATGAGCAGATCTGGAATCGTCTGAACGTAAACATCGAGCTGAAAGCTATTGATGAAGCCAAAGAAATGGGTGCAATGGCCCTGTTTGGCGAAAAATACGGAGATATTGTACGTGTTGTTCAAATCGGAGACTACAGTTTGGAACTTTGTGGCGGCTGTCACGTAAATAATACTTCAGAGATTGGAATCTTCAAACTGGTGAGCGAGAGCGGAATCGGCTCCGGCGTTCGTCGGATCGAAGCTGTAACTGGCCGCGGCGCATATCTGTATGTGGAAAGCCAGTTGGAACTGCTCAAGCAATCAGCAGCGCTGCTCAAAGCAAATGTGGCTGATGTACCTAAACGGATTGAAGGTCTGAACCTGCAACTGAAAGAAGCAGCCAGAGAGACTGAATCCCTGCAAAGCAAGCTGAGTGCCATGGAAGCTGGTCAATTGACCGATCAAGTGGTACAAGCAGGAAATACACAATTGCTGGCAGCACGCGTAGATGCTCCGAACATGGATGCGTTGCGTACAGTGGCAGATGAGTTGAAAGTAAAATTGCCTAACGCGGTACTCGTATTGGGTGCTCCAGCGGACGGCAAAGTGAATTTTGTTGTAGCTGTGCCTGCTGAACAAGTAAAACAAGGACTGCACGCTGGTAAAATCGTCAAAGAAGTCGCAGCAGTATGTGGCGGCGGTGGCGGTGGACGCCCAGATATGGCGCAAGCCGGAGGCAAGGATGCTACCAAGCTGGATGAAGCGCTGAAACTGGCGGTTTCACTGGTTAGCGGGCATACTGCATAAATCTATTGAGCAGTTTTTAATCGTCAAAATATAAACGGAAATGGTTCTGTTCGTTTGTATTTTGTACCCGAGAGCGACTGGAATCCAATGATGCAGTATGCTGAAGCCAGTAAAGGACAAGCAAAAAACACAATTGCCTTATCCTTTGTTTACTTGTGGCAGTCAGAATATGTTATTATATAAACAGAAATCAATTCGGCAGGACATGGTCCCCATGTTCATGCAGGAGCGAGGTGTCATCAATGGACTCCATGGATAAGACGGTTAAATTTAATGTGAAAGGTGACGAACAGGAAGCATCATCCAAAGAGATTCTTCTCACGGTATATGATGCATTGGTCGATAAGGAGTATAATCCAATCAACCAGATTGTTGGGTATCTGATTTCCGGAGACCCGGCATACATTCCTCGTCACAACAACGCACGTAGTCTGGTCCGTAAAAAGGAGCGCGATGAGCTGATTGAAGAGCTTGTACGTTCCTATCTGGCCAATCACCGGTAATGAACGCCGCTTCCGCTGTGTTGCAGCCATGCAGGCAGCGGGAAATGAACCGACAGAAGACAGCCTGAAGCTTGAGAAGGCGATATTGAATCGACCTGAGCAGGCCCCAGGATGGGAGAGCATGGATGAAAATATTAGGTTTGGACTATGGGGACCGAAGAATCGGAGTTGCCGCGAGTGACGCCTTCGGTTGGACTGCCCAGGGATTGGAAGTACTTGAACGCCGCCGTGATGAAGGCGAGTTCGCTCGGATTGCCGAACTTGTGCGTGAGCATGAGATTAGTGAGATCGTAGTCGGACTTCCCAAAAACATGAACGGCACCGTAGGACCGCGCGGTGAGATATGCATTGCTTTTGCCGAACGTCTGCGGGATGAACTGAATTTACCTGTTCACCTTTGGGATGAACGGCTGACAACCATGGCAGCAGAACGTACGCTGATCGAAGCGGATGTCAGTCGGAAAAAACGCAAGCAGGTTGTGGACAAAATGGCCGCAAGCTTGATTTTGCAAAATTATTTGGATGCCAATAGTAAAAGGTGAGGGGGATCAACAATGGCTGAAGATCAACTGGGTATGGAAGAAGAAGCGGAAATTATTTACATTGCGGATGACGAGGGTAATGAAGAGGAATTCGAAGTCATCATGAAGTTTGAAGTAGATGGTTCGGAGGCCAAGTACATGATGGTTGCTCCGGTTGAACCTGAAGATGGCGAAACGGATGTATATGCATTCCGTTATGAAGAAGAGGGCGACGATATCAAACTTTTCGTTATCCAAGATGATGCTGAGTGGGATATCGTCGAGGAGACGTTTAATACATTTCTTGCTGAAGATGAAGAGGAAGCGAACTAAATGACGGAATATAGCCGCAAAGACCTGAAATGGACAGATTCACTGCGTCTGGCATTCGGTGCTCATGTTGAGCTCGAGGAAGAGAACGGTAAATCACAACCGTATGACTTGTTGGCTGAGTTCGAAGTGAACGGTCAGCAGTACGCGGTGCTCCGCAGTTCGTTGCGACCTTATGACGAGGTTGAACTTCTGCGGGTATCACCTGGAAGTGAAGACCAGATCATGCCAGAGTTAGTTACGATCGACGATGATGATGAGTGGGAGAACATCTCGGAATTGTATGATGAATGTACACTCCCCATTGATGAAGATTAAATCAGCTTCAAATTGAAGAAACCGGGAGGGCGGAGAAGTCCGCTCTTTTTGGTTGTGAAAAGGAGTTGTTTCTTTTTGAAAGGGAAAGCAATCGTAGTCATACTGCTTATCATTGTAGTTCTTGCCGGAGGCGCAGGCACTTACATATGGAGTATGATGCGTCCCATGGAAGCTTCTGCAGAACCGGTCGTATTTGAGATTAAGAGTGGATCGGGAACATCAAAAATCGCGGATCAGCTTCAGGAAGAAGGCCTTATTCGAAGCGGGTTAACTTTTAAAGGGTATTTAAAGTGGAAGAAATTAGGTTCCAATTTCATGGCGGGTACATATTCTATGAATCCTGGCGTGACGTATGATGAGATTGTAAGCAAGCTGAGTAGTGGTGAAGTTGTACCGGAGGAAATGGTGAAATTTACGATTCCGGAGGGTTATACTGTTCTGCAAATGGCGGGTAAGCTTTCTTATGAGCATGTTTTAGATCGGGATGAATTCATCAAGCTGGCCAATGATCCTTCGGCCTTCGATGTAGATATCATCAAAGATATTCCAGTGGATGAAGAACTTCGCTACGTATTGGAAGGGTATCTGTTCCCGGAGACGTACGAACTTAAAAAGGGAAGTTCCACGCATGATGTGATGCAGCGGATGCTGGAAGAATTCCAGACCAAGATCAATTCCATTCCTGATTTGGAAGCCAAATTGAAGGAAAAGAACCTTTCCCTGCATGAACTGCTGACGATTGCGTCACTCGTGGAGAAAGAAGTTGTGGTAGATGAGGAACGTGCTCTGGTTGCAGGTGTAATCTATAATCGGATCAATCAGGATATGAAGCTGGAGATTGATGCTACGGTGCAATATCTGCTCGATAGGCCAAAGGAAAGATTGTTTTACAAAGATCTAAAGGTGAAAAGTCCGTATAATACGTATCTGAATAAAGGTTTGCCACCAGGTCCAATTGCCAGTCCAAGTCTTCCGTCCATTGAAGCAGCGCTAAATCCGGAAGCTTCGGAGTATCTGTTCTATGTGACAAAAAAGGATGGTTCGTCCGGACATTTGTTTGCCAAAACGTATAAGGAACACCAGCAAAATATAGCCAAAAGTAAGGCTGCGCAATAAGCGGAGGGGATTATATGAGTAAGAAACATGAACTGCTCGTTACAGCAGCGAATGTGAAAGAGGCAGAAGTGTTGCTTCAGGCTGGAGCAGATGCTCTGGTCATTGGAGATGATCGATTCGGCATGCGTCTTCCAGGCAGCTTTAGCGTGGAAGAGACAGCAGAGGTAGTTGCCATTGCAGCCGAACATCAGGCGCGTGTGTATGTGTCCATGACTAATCTGATGTCCAACGAGCTGTTGAAAGAATTGCCTGAATATGTTCAAGCACTTGGCAGAATGGGTATTGATGGTGTGGAATTTAATGATCCATCCGTACTGGCTGCGATTAGGGCGTACGCTCCACATGTGAAGCTGCACTGGAATGCGGAGATGACTTCAACGAATTATGCGACGGCCAACTATTGGGGAACCAAGGGAGCAAGTCGCGTTGTGCTTGCCCGTGAATTAAATATGGACGAGTTGACGGAAATGGTTCCTTTTCTGAAGGTGGAGGCTCAGGTTCAGGTTCATGGCATGACCAATATTTATCATTCCAAGCGCAGCCTGGTGCAAAGTTATATGGCTCATCAAGGACGACCGGTTGAGGGACACCTGGGTAAAGAACGTGGATTGTTTCTGATCGAGGCTGAACGCCGGGATGAGAAGTTCCCGATCTATGAGGACATGAATGGCACGCACATTATGAGTTCTGAGGATATATGTATCCTCGAAGATCTTCATCTGTTGATGGAGGCGGGTGTGCACAGTTTCAAAATTGAAGGTATCTTAAAATCACTTACCTACAATGAAGCGGTTGTACGTGCATATCGGACAGCGATTGACAGTTATGTTGCCGATGCGGATGCATATGCGTTCTCTGAAGAGTGGCTCACTGAGGTGCGTGAGTTACAGGACCCTGAACGTGAGTTGTCGTTTGGATTTTTCTATAAAGAACAAGTGTATTAATAGACGAGGTGAACAGAATGGAAACAGTGGCGGTACAGCGGAAGTTCTCGGGGAAACGTAACCGTCTGGACAAACCGGAGCTGCTAGCACCGGCGGGAAATCTGGAAAAACTGAAATTTGCGATCCATTACGGTGCAGATGCCGTATATATCGGCGGACAGGCCTATGGACTTCGCTCCAATGCGGATAACTTCAGCTTTGAAGAGATGCGTGAAGGTGTGGAGTTTGCCAAAAAGTATGGAGCCAAAGTGTTCGTAGCGACGAACATCTATGCACATAATGAGGATGTTGAGGGTATCGAGACATACCTGCAAAACCTCTATAATGCGGGAATCTCTGCAATTATCGTAGCTGATCCGGCTATTATTGAAGTTGCCCTTCGTGCTGTGCCAGGTCTAGAGGTACATCTGAGTACCCAACAATCCACACTCAACTGGCAAGCCGTGAAGTTCTGGAAAGATGAAGGACTTCCACGCGTTGTTCTCGGACGTGAGACCAGCTTTGAAGAGATTGAAGAGATCAAGGCAAATGTGGATATTGAAATTGAAGCCTTTATTCACGGAGCGATGTGTTCTTCGTATTCTGGACGTTGTGTGCTCTCCAACCATTTTACGGATCGGGACTCCAACCGGGGTGGCTGTTGCCAGTCTTGCCGCTGGAAGTATGATTTGTTTGAAGATGCGAGAGAAGATACCGTGTGGGTTAGCGAAGAGGACATGCAGATGAAGGCACCTGCGCCATTCAAACTGGGTGAGAACCAGCTTCCCCTGTTCCAGGAACAGGATAATGCATTCTCCATGGGATCAAAGGATCTATGCATGATTGGCCATATTCCCGAGTTGATTGATGTGGGTGTGGACAGTTTCAAGATCGAAGGACGCATGAAATCGATTCACTACGTGGCAACTGTGGTTAACGTATACCGTCAAGCCATCGACGCTTATATGGCAGATCCGGAGAATTATGTTCTGAAACCTGAATGGGTTGAAGAAATGAACAAAGCGGCGAATCGTCCGCTGAATACCGGATTTTTCTATGACACTCCAGACCATGAAGATCATATCTATGAACCGGAAGAAAAGGCCGTGCCTTTTGACTTCGCTGGATTGGTCATGGGGTATGATGCCGAAACAGGAATGGCAACCATTCAACAGCGCAATCACTTCAAACCAGGACAGGAAATCGAATTTTTCGGTCCGGGAGGTCACTTTTTCAAACAGGTGGTCGGTGAAATACAGGATGAAGAAGGCAATGTTCTAGATGCTGCTCGTCACCCTTTGCAACTGGTTAAAATGAAGGTGGATCAACCGGTTTCCTATTTCGATATGATGAGAAAAAAGAAGTAGGCTCAAATACCTATATTGTGCCAATATTGTATTATGATTTAACAAAATAGTGTTATGAAATCAACGTGTAGGACCTCCGTTTATCGGCATATGGGGGTCTTTTTTTTATAGAAAAATAGGAATAAAGTTGTAAAATATTTCTGGGAAATGAAAGGGGAACGAAGAAAGCTGTCGAATACTACATATTTATAGGGGAGAGAAAGAAAAATCCAACAAGTAAATAACTGGCAGGTGAATGGGATTGGTTCAAAAGAAGCAGAAAGACAGTGGGGAGCAAGTGACAAAAGTCGAACAGGTTAACCCTGAGAAGGTTCAGAAAGTGAAGAAAGAAAAAGTAGTCAAAAGCAAAACGACAGGTAGTGGCAAAAGAATGTTTAAGATGGATCGTAGCAAGCTCAAGTTAGGCTGGCTCAAGACTGATTGGGTGAAGAAACAATTGAAAAACCGGGATTGGAAAAACCTTGGAGGGTCTTCTTTCCAACAGATTAAGAAGGCTAATCCGGTTAAATCCGTAGGGGTTAAACTGTTCTTGATCTTTTTTGCGGGGATTATGATTTTTGTAGTGAGTTTAGGTCTATTATCCTATTCGAAAGCCAAGGATACGATAGAGAAAAATGCCTCACGTGCCAATCAGGAGACCATTGATCAGACCAAACAAAAAATGGACATCATTTTGGAGAGATTTGTGGATACGTCCACACAGATTTTCTTTGATCCAGAAATGCAGTCCTTGCTACAAAAAATGTCAGATAAGAATTTGACTGCGTATGATACTTTCGTAAATTCAAGTTCAATCAACAAGCAACTGTCCAATGTTGCATTTACAAATAAATCTATGGAAGCGATTTATTTGGTGCCTACGGACGATACAAAATCCATTATGGGTACGGGCAACAACAGTTCATCCATGGGCAGCATTCGCCAGGAAGCATGGTACAGTGAGTTGATTGAGGCGGGCGGTTATCGCTGGCTTCCAACAGAGGTCAAAGAAGATGGCTCAACGCCAACGTTCAAAATTGCACGTTCCATGAAAAACTTGCAGGGGACTACTCAGTCGTATGTTCTGGTTATTGAACTGAAACTTGAAGTTTTGGAGGAACAATTGAAGTCACTTGATCTGGGGCCAGGAGCTGTTCTTCAACTGATTGCTCCGGATAATAAAGTGGTTGCCTCCTCCATCTCGGATCGTACGGGACAAGATACAGAGCTTACATTTGTCAAAGAGTTGACCGAACCAGCAGGCAGCACAAATACGGAGTATGTGGTAGATGGCAAATCTACGGAAATGCTGGCTGTATACAGTACGATGGATACATCCAACTGGAAACTGGTTGGTATGATACCTACCTCTGTTTTGGTTCAGGATGCAAAAGGCATTCTGACCCTGACCCTGTGGATGGCGCTGATTGATGCGGGCATTGCAGTATTGATCGGGGTCTGGATGGTGCGTATGATCGCCCGTCCACTCGGCAAATTGAAAGATCTGATGCAGGAAGGTGCAAAAGGTAATCTTAAAGTTCGTACACCGTACAGCTCCCAAGATGAAATTGGTCAGCTCTCTACCGCCTTCAATCTGATGATGGAGCAGATCACGAAGCTGGTTGAACAAACCAATCGTTCTGCGCAGGAAGTACTGGATACGGCCTCCGAGCTGAGCAGTGCATCCAAGAAAACAGCTGTATCTGCTTCGGAGATTGCCGTAGCTACAGAAGAGATCGCAGGCGGTGCGGGCAGTTTGGCAACCGAAGCGGAACGTGGCAATGAATTAACGGACAATATCTCTCGTCAGATGCAGAGTGTAATCGCTGCGAATGAACAGATGGGTGATTCTGCTCGTCATGTAGAGAAGTCCAGTCAGACAGGAACACAACATCTGAATCAGTTGATGACCAAAACCCAGAAGACAGAAGAAATGATCGGTGCACTGGTGAATAAGGTTGATTCGCTGAAAGAGAGTACGTCCTCTGTTCTGAAAGTGCTTGAAGTACTGCAAAACATAACGAAACAGACAAATATCCTTTCCCTGAATGCGACGATTGAAGCAGCACGTGCCGGTGCAGCGGGACGCGGATTCATGGTGGTGGCTGATGAGGTCCGTCAGCTTGCGGCTCAATCCAGACAATCCATTGAGATGGTTGGAGAGATCACTGATAAAATTATGACTGAAATGAATGAGACCGTGGATGCTTTGTCTGCAGCTTATCCGTTATTCAAGGAGCAGATGGATGCGGTTAAAGACACCAACGTCATCTTTGCTTCCGTACAGGAACAGATGGGTGCATTTGTGGAACGTCTGGGCATGGTGACAGGTTCTATTGGAGATTTGAACAAATCTCAAGGTACGTTGTCTGAAGCCATGAGCAATGTCAGCGCTGTAGCTGAAGAATCTTCTGCAACGTCCCAAGAAGTAGCTTCCTTGAGCAGTGAACAGCAAAATATCAGTAACCAGCTGGTCAATCTGTCTGGCAAGCTGGAGAATGTGTCCACTGAACTGAAAGACACGTTGTCACGCTTTACGGTGTAATACAAAAAAATAAAAGCATGTCCGTGAAATTGCGGATTCATATTGCTGAGGAGCCTGTCCCGCACATGGGACAGGTTTTCTTTTTGTTACCGGATAATTCCAAGCTTTATCAGCAATAATATGTCAAAACGACAAAAGGTGAGATTGGGATGCATCTCCTTGCGAAACGGCGAATCTATATAGCTTGTATTCTTCTAACTCTTGTCTTTGGATTACTTATATTGCGATTGGGATGGGTCCAGATCATTCAGGTGAATCAGACCATGCCTGGATTTCACCGAACGGTACGTGAAATGTCTGTATTGCAGCGTGAACGCGGGGTGATGCTTGACCCAGGGCGGGGACAATTTACGGATTACAAGGGTGAAGCGTTGACTGGTAAGCTGCAATGGGGATTGCTTCTTTTTCCACAAGCAGGATCATTAGAGAAATTGCGCAAGCAAGAGGCATTAGAAGGCTCAGAGATGACACAGTTGGCAGCGATATTACATACCGATCTGGATCAATTGAGGAAGGAATGGAATCAGGAAAGTGTACCTCATTTCTGGACAGCGGGTGCACATCAGCCTGTTCATTTGACCGCTGCTCAGGTGGAGCGCCTACGTCGTTTGCACCTGCAAGGAGCTGGCATCTATCCGATGATGACAAGATATCTTCAGGATCATACGGGAATGCAGTGGATGGGTTATCTGGCTGAACAGCCTGAGTCCTCCAAAGTTCTAACTGGGCACCAGGATGAAGTAAAACAGCCATTTGCCATGAGATCAGGGGCAGCTGGACTGGAGAGGACACTTGAACCCTTGTTAAGGGGAATAGGTCCTACGCTTGTATCTCGTATGGTCTCGGGTGGTGGTGAGATTATCTCGGATATTCAGCCGCACGTCATTGCACCGGCCAATAGCCATTATCCTTTACGTGTAGAAACAACTGTGGATGCCCGATTGCAGCGTGGGTTGGAGCAGTTGACAGAAGAAGCTGGATTACAAGAAGGCGCCGTGGTTGTGTTAGATGTCGCTAACGCAGATGTTCGCGCCATGATCTCCCGCCCTTTCTATCAGCCACAACATGTGGACCCTAAAGAGTCATTCTGGGGGAATCGTGCAGTACAGGGAGCCGTACCGGGTTCCATTTTCAAAATTGTCACTGCCGCTGCCGCTTTGGAGTATCACGCGGTTTCTCAGGGAGAAGAATTCTATTGTGGTGGTGAGTACGGAAGATACGGGCTGTCCTGCTGGAAGGAGCATGGGCATGGAAACCTGAATCTGGAGCAAGGTTTCGCCGAGTCCTGCAACATCGTATTTGCGGAAACGGCACGCAGGCTTAGTATGGAGCAACTGGAGAATACGGCAGATCGTCTGGGACTGGCGCGTCCCGTTGGTTGGGAGGGGAAACATTTGGCTGGGATGCCCGTCTTACGACACTTTGATCATGAAGATCACGGGCGTGTGAGAACAGAGACTGTTTCTGCTGGTGATGAAGGTGCGAAAATACAGACAGCAATCGGTCAGCGAGATGTCTTGGTCACACCTCTGCAAGCCGCCAATCTGATCGTGACACTTTTGCATGATGGAAAGGTCAGCGCTCCACGTCTCGTTGAACGAATCCGATATGCGGATGGTGGCACCATGCTGGAGATGCCCTTGCATGATTCGCCTTCAGCAGCAGGACAGATTGCTCCCGCAACTGCACATAAACTCTTATCCTGGATGAATAAGGTAGTTCGTGAGGGAACAGGAAAATCCCTGCAGCATGCGCAGTGGCATGTTGCAGGGAAATCAGGTACAGCTCAGGTACAGAAACACGGGGAGAAGCTTAATCATCAATGGTTCATTGGGTATGGACCGATAGAACAACCCAAGTACGCCGTAGCTGTTCTTGTCCAGAATGTCTCTCCAGACAGCCAGCATCAGGCGACAGCTCTCTTCAGGAAGGTCATGGACTATTTGGCTGGGTCCTCGTGATCCTTTGCAGAAACAGATGTATGGATTGTAGACTCGGCAGAATTTGCTGAGGCCGTGTTAACGGGGGAGTCCATGACCAATGGAGAGGATTCAAATTCATCTTTGGGCAGGTGAATCCACTTTTGCAGGTACCCTTGTTGTAATAATTCTTTCAGAAGGATCAGAAGCACTGGAGATAACACTACACCAGCTAAGCCGAAGATCGAAAGGGAGATCAGCATAAATGAAAGCATCAAGTACGCCGAAGATACACCAATCGAGTTACCCGATATTTTGGGTTCCAGCAATTGTCGTGTCAGCATTGTCACTGCCAGAATCACAATCAGGCCGATGGCCAAGCTACTATTGCCTATAATGAACAAGTAGACGATCCACGGAATGAATACAACAGGGACGCCAAGCAATGGTACCAGATCAAAAACCGCACAGACCGCTGCAATGGTAAAGGCGTTAGAGGTTCCCAAAATCAACAAACCTGCATAAATCAATACAAACGTAATGAGCATCATGATCATCTGTGCCTTCAGATACGAACGGATCGTCTTGAACACGTGATTACGCATGAATTCAATAGCTAACTTCAATGTTTTGGGCGTTTTCGCACGGGCAAACTTGCGCCAGGATTCAATCTCGATACTGAGAAAGAAGGCCAGAATTATCGCAATTCCGAAGTTCGTAATAAACGAAGAGAATGAGCTCAGGAAGCCTACAACAAATTGCGCTCCGCTCGTTACCCATTTGGATAGGAACCCGGTCAGTGTTGCAAAGTAATCATTCACTTTTTCCATAACCCCATCAGGGAGAGCGTCGGACTTGTCTTGAATGAATAACACCAGATTGGTGAATTCACGCTGTATCATTTCAATGTAACCAGGGAAATTATCTTGAAGATTGGAAATTTGTGAAATGATAATTAAACCTACACCAAAAAAGGCAGCGACAATCAATGCAAGAAACAACAAGACGGAGATGGCTGCTCCAAGCGTCTTGGGCAATCCTTTGCGATGTAAAAATTTGGCCAGCGGTTCAATCATCCAATACACGATGAATGAGAGAAAAACGGGTGCAGCCACATGATATAATTGACTGAAACCGTACATGATCACATACACGGTTAATACAAGCAACGCGATGTCAAAGACGGTGCGCCCGTATTTTTTGTAAAGCGGTAGCATGGACATGACTCCTTTGATGGTAATAATTAGATTGTATTTATTGTACACGATAGGTATCTTTTTGGGGAAACAGGATTCAAGAAAAGTCTGAACTATGATAAAATTAAAGGCGGTTTATTTTAGATAGTGCGATAGCGCACCGTAATTCAGCAGGAGAAGTGGGGAGTTTGCAACATGACAACGGTACTTCAGAGTATTCTACTGTGGTTATTGTATCTTTCATCTTTTTACGCCTTTATTCCAAGTTTGATCAGCAGATTTTTCGGGTTTCGTGTATTCAGAAGGGGAAGAAGTGATACACAGTTTGCCTTAACGTTTGACGACGGGCCAGATCCACACTATACGCCGAGATTGCTCGATCTGCTTCGTCAGCATCAAGCAAAAGCCACTTTTTTCGTCGTTGGGGAACATGCTGCGAGTCATCCTGAACTCATTCGGCGGATACATGACGAAGGTCATCTTATCGGCATTCATAATTATATTCACAAGACGAACTGGCTCATGCGGCCACGTACCGTTCGAGATCAGATTCAGCGAACAGGTCAGATTATTCATGAAGTAACCGGTGTGAAGACTTGTTATTATCGCCCACCGTGGGGGATTATGAATCTGTTTGATTTTTTCAGCAAGAAAGAACGAAAGATTGTACTGTGGTCTTCCATGTTTGAAGACTGGAGAAGCCGGGTAGGGGCCCAGCGATTGACCGAACGGATGCTGAAGGAGCTGAGAGGCGGAGAGGTTATGCTCCTGCATGATCGAGGAACGACCCTTGGTGCTGATGCACACGCGCCGGAGCAGATGCTTCAGGCGCTGGAAGTCGTATTACAGGAAGCTGAACGGTTAGGTCTGCAAAGCGTACGTGTTGATACGTTGATGGGGGGGGTTACCGTGAATGAATCTCAGAACAAAAATCAACCACAGACTACGTTGAAGTTCTGGAAGCGACTCGTTGTTGCCTTATGGCTGGGCTGGGAGAAGCTGTTCCACTGGGTATATCATCTACGGACGGCTTCGCCAGAAGATCCCATGTTACATTTTCGATCCCGTGTATATCACGGAGCACGAATGGAGATGAGTGATGGCCATGTCATTCAAAACGGAGATCCGGTCATTGAACTACATTTTGACAATCAGAAGTTGTTCGAACTGGGGGTGACTTCGCGTTCCAGTATGCATTTGGCTATTCGCATGATTCGGACGATGGAACAACAATTACCGGATTTGGCACGCATGGTGGCACTTGAACCTGAGTTACGCTCTGCCAAAGCCATATACGGTGTGAGTATGATTAACAGAGGTCCGGAAAGATTCGGATTCACCATACAAGAATTGCCCCCCGGACCGTTCAGTGCTGCATCCAAAGTATACCTGAAACTGCTCTTAAGTGTGATCCATCCAGCGGGAACCAAACGTCTGAAACAGCGTACAGAACAATTGGTACCCAAGATGATGGCCATGCCGCTGGATGTACTGTTGGAACGTTACGGTCAATATACGACGCAGGCGGCAGCAACGATAGAAGAATCCAGAGATGAAACGTTGTTAGTTGAACAAGAGATAATACCAGAGCGGAACTAAACAGACTGATCACACCAACCAACAATAGAAAAGGGTTGCCCTTCGCCAGATTTGGCAGAAGAGCAACCCTTTATTTATTAGATTGTTTCCAATAGGTCAAGTAAAGGAAAGCGTAAATTAAATACTCAGTACGCCACCGTTGCTTGCATTGGTAACCAGTTTGGAATAACGAGCCAGGTAACCGGTTTTTACTTTCGGTTCAAAACCTTTCCAACCTGCGCGACGACGTTCGAACTCTTCGTCACTGATGTGCAATTCAATGATACGGTTGTTCAGATCCAGCTCGATGATGTCTCCTTCTTCAACAAAGGCGATTGGACCACCTTCAGCTGCTTCCGGAGAGATGTGTCCGATACTGATTCCGCGGGATGCGCCAGAGAAGCGTCCATCGGTGATCAGACCAACTTTGGCACCGAGCCCCATACCTACGATCTGGGAAGTAGGAGCTAACATCTCAGGCATACCTGGTCCGCCTTTTGGTCCTTCATAACGGATAACAACAACATGTCCTTCTTTTACTTTGCCGTTAGCAATGCCTTCGAGTGCTTGCTCTTGGGAGTCAAAGCAGATGGCAGGACCTTTGTGGTATCCACCAACCGAAGCATCAACTGCACCAACTTTTATGATAGCGCCTTGTGGTGCAAGGTTACCAAACAATACAGCCAGGCCGCCTTTTTCGGAATGCGGGTTATCCAGATGGTGAATAACATTTGTATCCTGAATTTCTTTTCCTTCAACGTTCTCACGGATCGTTTTACCCGTAACCGTAATGCAGTCACCATGAATCGCGCCTGGTTTCTTGAGCAATTCGTTCAGCACTGCACTTACGCCGCCTGCATTGTGTACGTCTTCGATGTGAAGATCGGAAGCAGGTGCAAGTTTAGCCAGATGCGGAACACGGTTAGCTACTTCATTGATACGTTCGATTGGATACTCAATGCCAGCTTCATGAGCCAGTGCCAGCGTATGCAGTACTGTATTTGTAGAGCCGCCCATCGCCATATCCAGTGCAAACGCGTTATCAATCGCTTCTACAGTAACGATATCACGTGGTTTCAGATCCATTTTAATAAGTTCCATCAGTTGTTTAGCAGATTGTTTAACAAACTCACGACGCTCAGGAGCAACAGCCAGGATAGTACCGTTACCTGGCATAGCCAGTCCCATCGCTTCAGCCAGACAGTTCATGGAGTTCGCTGTGAACATACCGGAGCATGATCCACACGTTGGACAACCGAACTGTTCAAGCTCCAGCAAACTCTTGTCATCGATTTTACCTGCTTGATAAGCGCCTACGCCTTCAAATACAGAGGTCAAGGACAGAGCCTTACCATTGCTGTCACGACCCGCTTTCATCGGTCCACCGCTGACAAACACGGTAGGGATATTACAACGGAGTGCACCCATCATCATGCCGGGTGTAATTTTATCGCAGTTCGGGATACATACCATGCCGTCGAACCAGTGAGCAGATACAACGGTTTCTACGGAATCCGCAATAATGTCACGGCTTGGAAGCGAGTAACGCATACCAATGTGTCCCATAGCAATTCCGTCATCTACACCGATGGTGTTGAATTCGAATGGAACGCCACCGGCTTCACGAATAGCATCCTTTACAATTTTACCGAATTCCTGCAGGTGAACGTGGCCGGGCACGATATCGATGTAAGAGTTACATACGGCAATAAATGGCTTGCCGAAATCCTCTTCTTTAACGCCCGCTGCGCGAAGCAAACTCCGGTGCGGTGCACGGTCAAAACCTTTTTTGATCATATCGGAACGCATCTTCTTGGCTGACATGGTGTGTTTCCCCCCAAATATATAATATTGAGCAACATGAATGGAAAAGTAAATGGCAGTGCATCTGTCGTTTAATTTCATCCGTACTCTAAAAAAGATCGGGCTTGCCGGTGTCGAGCTCCCCGTAGTTTGTGAAAATTCTTTGCTGCTTTAAACCCGTGAACACCCGGTTTTTCTATTGAGTCTATCACAACCGTCGTCATATTTCTACAATCAATAGAAAGAAGCCTCAAACCATTTTCATGGAATTAGACTTCTTGATTTGCGGGAAAACTATGATCATGTTTCGATCTGGCGAGCGGAATTCATCAGTTGCTTCCGCCTTTGCGTCCAATCTCACGATAGAATTCCTTATTATGGGTTTCGGAGGTTGCTTCGCCGCCCTTGCGACCAATCTGCTTGTAAAAGTCAGTATCATGGGCATCTGAAGTCGCTTCGCCACCTTTTTTTCCAATCATCTGGTAGAAACTTCGATCATGGTTCTTGGAAGTGGCTTTACCGCCTAATCTACCGGCTTCCTCACGGCTCATCTTGCGTTCTGACGTCGGTTGACGTGCCATTACAAATCACTCCTTACAACAATAAGTTGTTTTTTGTAGCGCGTATCCCTAATTTACCACATCATTTCCAGCCTGAAACAATACACCAGGATGGAATCGATAGTGAAGAGATCCGTCAGAGCGTTAGGCCGATCGTTTGAACACCTCATGCCGATTGAAAGAAAAGCGGGATATATCCGGTTCAATTAAGGGTTTGAACGTGTGACGTACAGCCGGCAGAGCCAGTGTGACTGCAAAGAGTACGGCGATGACAAGTATGACTGGAATATACGCCGAGCTTCCCATATAACTGTAGATTCCAGACCAGATCGCGAGACGAACGAGAAATCCATGCAGCAGGAATACATAGAGTGTGCGCCGTCCAAGGTCCGTCAGTCTGGAAGTCAGGGAAGGTACCCAAGCCAAGAACAGTGCTGCCGATGCGATTTCCAGCAAGTAGACGCCAAGTCGGAAGATGCCGGCATACCATTCGTGGTGGCCCAGTTCGGCGTATGTCATGCTGCCAAGTAACCATCCCGATGAAATATTCAAACCGCCATACGCGATCCATACCAACAGTGCAGCGGAGAGGATGGCTGCGGTTCTTCGCCCCCAACCGGATAATAAACGAGAGCGAATGGATGCTCCATAGTCATAACCGATAACAAAGAACGGCAAGAACACAAATGTACGACTGAAGCTGAGCCAGAACCCGTCGATGGGCAAATACCCGGCGATTACACCGAGCGCAATCGATCCAATCAGCCGATATATCGGTTTCCATGAAATCGTAAGGCGAAGCAACAGTCGCCAACAGAAATGACTCGCGAGAAACCATAACAGCAAGTAAGGTGCAAAGAAGGATAGCCGCATATGGGGCGTGTGGAACACGGTAAAGTCCATTAATGCGTACAAGGATTGGAACAGTACATATTGTAGAGCAATCTGCTTCAGGACGTTTCGCCCAGGTGCACCCTGGAGTGAGTGTGTCGCAAAATACCCGGTGACCCATACAAAGAGTGGCATGTGAAACGTATATATCCACAGGAACAGAGCTTCTGCTCCTGCAAAGCGTGTGATGAGTGGTTCCAGTGCATTACCAGCAAGGACACAGACGATAAGCATAAAGCGCAGATTGTAAAAGAAAGATTCCTGATCATCCCGGATCAGTGTCTGTTTTTTCATGGTGTAGCCCCCTTATAGACCCTGGTTGCAAGGTCATTTGCATCTGTAATAAGGGTAATACGGATGTACATTATCTATTGTGATTTAATTCACAATAGTAAGCGTTATCTTTTCTCAAAGCTGTGACAACAAAATGAACGCTCCGGGATTGACAACGGTTGCATAGAGGATGACAATAGTAACAGAAGATGAGGAAATGTAAATATAAGGAGGGAAGAAATCATGTCAACGAGTCCCTATCCAAGCCCGGAAATTATTACGTTTGGGGAGAGTATGGGTTTGCTGACTGCCAAGGATACAAGAGGGCTGGAATATGCAGCCACACTGGACAAGTCTTTCGGGGGTGCCGAGAGTAATCTGGCCATTGGCGTATCCCGGCTTGGGCATACCAGTGGTTGGTTTGGACGTTTGGGCAATGATCCGATCGGAAACATGATTCTGAAAGCCATTCGCGGTGAAGGCGTAGATGTATCGCGGGTAAGGTTGAGTGATCACGAGCCTACTGGTTTGATGATTCGTGAGAACGCTTCCGGGAAAGCCTCGGTGCATTATTATAGGAAGCTGTCTGCTGCAAGTGCGATCACACCTGATGATCTGGATCCCGACTATATTGCCGGGGCGAAGATATTACATGTTACAGGTATAACGGCGGCTATAAGCCCATCCGGACTTGCAACGGTAGAGGCTGCCATACATATTGCCAAACAGGCAGGGGTGAAAGTAAGCTTTGATCCAAATCTACGTCTTAAACTATGGTCAGCGGATGAAGCACGCCCCGTATTACTGCGTTTAGCTGAACTGGCGGACTACTTTTTACCGGGCCTGGACGAGATGAAACTTCTATATAACGAAGAAAATGATCAGAAAGTACTTGAGCGTTTATCTTCCATGAATGCTGTGTGCATCGTGAAGGGTGGCCCTGATTTGACCTACGTATTGGCGAATGGTACCCTAACGGAAGTTCCGTACTTTAAGGCGGATTATGTTCTGGATACGGTAGGAGCAGGAGATGGATTCTGCGCGGGATTTTTATCTGGGTTATTAAAAGGATACTCCCCGCAGGAAGCAACCCGTCTCGGCAATTTGACCGGTTCCATGGTAATACAGGCTGTTGGCGATTGGGAGGCGCTCCCGACATGGGGGCAGGTCGAGGCCAAGCTGAACAATGTTGCCCATGTTGAGCGCTAATCGCTGCTGAAATCATATATGGCTCATCTTCGTTCTTAAATGTAAGGCTTGTATACACAACCACCACATTGACAAGGGAGAGAATGAAATGAAGAAGCTTCAGCTGTTGCAAAAGATTACGGACAATGGGGTTGTGGCAGTTCTGCGTGCAGATTCTGCTGATCAAGTCATTGCCATGGCCGAGCAAGCGATTGCGGGTGGCATTAAAGTTATCGAGATTACGATGACCGTACCCAGTGCACTCAAAGCCATTGAAAAATTAAGTCGTGTATACCATTGGAACACACAAGATCCAGAGAAGTTCGCTATTATTGGTGCGGGAACGGTGTTAGAACCGCAAACGGCAAGAGCGGCCATCATGTCGGGTGCCGAGTTTGTAGTCGGACCTTCCCTGAATCCGGATACCGTTCAGATCTGCAACCTGTATCGAATTCCGATTCTGCCTGGTGTGATGACAATTGCTGATGTTCAACGCGCATTGGAACTCGGTGTGGACATCGTGAAGTTGTTCCCGGGTAATCTGTATGATCCTTCAATTATCAAAACGATGAAGGGCCCTATGCCACAGGCGAATTTTATGCCAACTGGCGGGGTATCCTTGTCTAATCTGGGGGATTGGATCAAGGGTGGAGCAGTAGCTGTAGGTATCGGCTCCGACTTGACATCGGAAGCTGTGAAGACGGGTGACCTGAGTCATGTCCGTCGCAAAGCGGAACAATATATGGATGCTTACCGCAAGGCCAAGGCTGAATAATTTTTGTTCAATTCGGAGAAGGGGAGCCTGGATTAACGAAGGCTCCCAATTCTGTGAGCCGCGGCACCTGCGGAAGTGAAGAAAGGTGATTAACGTTGAGAAATCGGTATAATACAGGGCGCAAGAAGAGGGGCATCGGGAAATTCCTGCTCGTACTTCTGGCGCTCATTGTCATTGGATGTGGATTTGTTGCGTGGAAATTATTCACACCATACGGTCCACAGGAAACAGCTCAAACGGCCATGGAAGCAGCCAATAAGGTGACCGTGAGCGAACAAGAGAACTGGATTGATTTTGTGCCCGATAAACCGGCTGGTAAGAGCGTTCTGTTCTACCCTGGTGGACTGGTGAAACCGGAAAGTTACGCACCACTTGCCCATGAGTTGGCCGCTGCTGGTCATCACACGATTATCGCCAAGATGCCAGTTAATCTGGCAGTGCTCAAGCCAAACTTGGCAGATGAGATTCTGGCCGCATATCCGGATGAACAATTTGTTATGGGTGGACACTCTCTCGGTGGGTCCATGGCTGCACGTTATGTAGCATCGCATCCTGATGCTCTGCAGGGCATCTTTTTTCTGGCATCCTACCCGGATGAAAAAGGGAGTTTAATGACACTGGGAATACCTGCATTATCCATTCTGGGTACTAAAGATGAGGTTGTGAATATGACCAAGTATCAGAGTGGACGTATGTATTTGCCCGTGGAGACGGTATATTACACCATTGAAGGTGGAAACCACGCCCAGTTTGGTGATTACGGTCATCAAAAAGGAGATGGTGAGCCGGAAGTGAGTGGAGAAGAACAGCTGAATCAGACCGTTAAGACAATTCTGGGCTGGTTAAATAACATGAAGTAATTATTGCTAGACTCATCACCGGAGGTGATACGGATGGCCTTGCTTCAAGTGAATGGAGCGCAGATCCCATGTAAAGGTATCCTGTTTGATAAAGATGGAACATTGTTGGAATTTCTCCAGCTATGGGGGCCGTGGGCAGAGACATTACTGGATCAGTTGCAATCACGTATGAATGAACTTGGAGCTTCATTTACGGTTGAACGGGAGCACGTTCTGGGCACCGTCCATAATGCAGAAGGTCATATTGTCGGTTATGATCCACAAGGCCCGCTTGCTATTGCGACTGTGGATGAGTGCACGGGATTGCTTGCCGGGCAGCTATATGCAGCAGGCATACCATGGAATGAAGCAATCACAACGATACGCAAATTTTCAAGTGTAGCCATGAGATCGGTAAGAGAGCGCAAATCCGCTGAACCGATGCAAGGATTGCTGGAATTCTTGCAGAGTTGCAGAGCAGCAGACATACCACTGGTGGTCGTCACTTCAGACAGTACAAAGGCAGCAGAAACACATCTGGATTGGATGGGGATCCGTTCCTTTTTCACATCCATTGTAGGCTGTGATCGGGTGATCCAAGGCAAACCGGATGGAGAAGCAGCACTCTTGGCTTGCCGTGAATTACATATCGATCCTGCGGAGGCCGTTGTCATTGGAGACAGCAATGGGGATATGCAGATGGGGCGGAACGCAGGAGTAGGCTATACGCTCGGTTACTGTCAACCATCAGATCAAGGATCACACCTGGTTGATGCCCACGCCATTATTCGTCATTATAATGAGATAAGCGTGAGTTAATAAGTCACCCTGATCTGATTGGACTATATAAAAGGAGGAGAGAGGATGAACGCAATAGAACAACTGGCTGCCTGGATTCAGGAAAGCTCCCGTATTGTTTTTTTCGGAGGGGCCGGGACTTCAACGGAAAGCGGGATTCCCGACTTCCGTTCGGCTGCGGGTCTGTATCAGACGGAGCAGCATTCGCCTTATCCACCGGAAGAGTTGTTAAGCCGACATTTTTTTGATCAGCATGCCGATATTTTTTATGATTTTTATCGAGGTAAAATGCTCCATCCAGATGCGGAACCGAATGGGTGCCATCGATTGTTAGCCCGTCTAGAGAAGGAGGGGAAACTTCAGGCAGTGATCACGCAAAATATCGACGGACTCCACCAGAAAGCAGGTAACAGCACTGTTTTGGAGCTACATGGCTCAGTTCATCGTAATGCCTGTATGGATTGCAAGCAATTTTATGCGCTGAATGATATTATACAATCCCAAGATACCGTACCTCGCTGTACCGCATGTGGTGGTGTGATCAAGCCGGATGTAGTGCTGTACGAGGAAGAACTGGATCAGACGACATTGTATCGATCTATTGATGCATTGTCTTCTGCCGATCTGTTACTTGTGGGGGGCACGTCACTGACGGTATATCCAGCCGCCCAGTTAATTACGTATTTTCAGGGAAAACATACCGTTCTACTTAACGCCACACCTACCGCCTATGACCGTAGAGCGGATTTGCTGATTACAGAGCCGATTGGTGAGGTAATGAATAATGTGGGCCAGCTTCTTGGTTAAACGTATGGACTGAATAACCGCATTCTCCGGCTCAAACCGGACAAAAGAGGCGGAACCTGGGGAAAGAAGGGATTCATGATGGTCTACGTAGCAAGCGATACTCGCTATGAAACGATGAAATATAACCGCGTTGGACGTTCAGGTTTGAAACTGCCAGCGATTTCACTGGGGCTGTGGCATAATTTTGGCGGTATCAATAACGCTGAGAATGGCCGTAATATGATTACCCGTTCATTTGATCTGGGGATTACACACTTTGACCTTGCCAACAATTATGGTCCACCTGCAGGTTCGGCAGAGCAGTTATTTGGACAGGTACTGGCCCAGGATCTGAAACCTTATCGGGATGAACTGGTGATCTCCACCAAAGCGGGATATTATATGTGGCCCGGGCCGTATGGAGAGTGGGGTTCGCGCAAAAATCTGGTATCCAGTCTGAATCAGAGCTTGAAACGCATGGGCCTGGATTATGTGGATATTTTCTATTCTCATCGGTATGATCCTGAAACGCCTTTGGAAGAAACGATGATGGCACTGGATCATATTGTTCGCTCGGGTAAAGCCCTCTATGTAGGGATCTCCAACTATCCCGCAGAGCAGACGAGACAGGCTGCCGAAATTCTGAAAAGTCTGGGTACACCGTTGTTGATTCATCAACCGAAATACTCGCTGCTGGATCGCTGGATCGAAGCTGATTTGCAGGACGTGCTGGATGAGTATGGAGCAGGCAGTATTGCCTTCTGTCCATTGGCACAAGGTGTGCTTACGAACAAATACTTGAATGGTATTCCGGAAGACTCACGTGCCAAAGGACCGTCAGTATTCCTGAATGAGAACAACATCTCTCCAGAGACGCTCCGCAAAGTACGTGCGCTGAACCAGATTGCAGCAGCCCGTGGTCAGAGCTTGGCCCAATTTGCACTCTCCTGGGTTTTGCGGAATGGCAGGGTAACTTCTGCGCTGATTGGCGCAAGTCGTCCTTCCCAGATTGAAGAGAATGTGGCTGCACTAAGCCAACTGGATTTCTCTACAGAGGAATTGGAACGGGTGGAATCCATTCTGTCTCCAGAGCCTGATGACAAATAAATAACGTGCAAAAGGTGCATCTTAGCCATATTGGCGGAATGCACCTTTTTTGTCGTATATGATTCTTTGTCCGCTATGTTGATTACCGCCCGTTATGTTGCTCACCGTTTGTTTTGTGGAGCATTCTTCTGTAACCCCTGATGTCGTGGGCGAGTGAGTATTTTCTCTCGATAAAGGCTGGGCGCTTCACCGTGAAATCGTTTGAACTGTTTGGAGAAATACAGCGCGTCTGGCAGTCCGACCGATGCAGATACCTGTTCGATAGACAGATCCGGTCGTTCCCGGAGGAGTTGACGCGACTTGTCGATCCGCAGTTTGAGCAGATAAGTGACTGGCGAAAGTCCGGTTTCCTGTTTGAAAATACGGGATAGATACGCACGGTTGTAGCCGAGACTCGCAGACATTTGTTCAATGGAGACAGGATAGGCATATTGGGTGGACATATATTGAATCATCTGTTTTACCGTACGTCGGATGGAGGATTCACCTGGAATTAAGGTTTGGCCCTGCGAAAGGTGATTCTGTGCTTCAGCTAGAATCATATATAACGTACCCAGTGATGTGAAATGGGAGCTTTCTTTGCGCTCGGCAAAAGCATCCTGCATCACGGATAACCAATCGGATATTCCACACGAGGGTCCGGCATGAAAAACAGACTTCTCCGGGCGGAACCCCGCCTCATCGGCATGCTGTGCAGCTTGGCTGCCCGTGAAGGCAATCCAGCGGTATTGCCACGGGTTACGGCCATGTGACTGGTAGCTTACCAGTTGCCCGGGGTGAATGAGGAAACAGTCACCTGCGGATAACTCGTAGGTGTGCAGTTCGGTACGGAACGTACCCGCCCCTTTTTCTACATAATGCAACAGATAATAATCAAACAGTTTAGGCCCGAGGGCGTGACCTGGAAGAGTCTGGCTTGCGCCGGCAAACAGGACATGCAGTGCTCCTTCTTCATAATAGACGGGATTGGAGGCAACCGAATAACTGAGTGCTCCGCTTTTACCGGAAGGGGATTCCTGTATTTTATCGATAGATGCAAGAGGGTCTTTCTTGGCGTTAGATTGGTCTGCCATGCTCGTTTCCTTCTTTCCGGGATGCTCCGATCATTATACGCCTTAAGGTCACATTTATCCATATGAAACACACATGGTTGCATTACAAGAGGCACCGCTTTCTTATATAATAACATTAAGAAAACCACAACAACGAGGCGAGGTGCAGCAGCAGTGAACGTAACTGAATTGAAACAAAAGTTTATTGAGAAGTACGGAGAGAGTGGAGCGGACATCCGTGTATTTCATGCCCCTGGGCGTGTGAATCTGATCGGTGAGCACATTGACTATAATGGTGGATACGTGCTTCCGGCAGCACTTGAATTTGGTACAACATTAATTATCCGTGAGCGTCAGGACAACAAGTTGCAACTGGCTTCCACGAACATGTCTTATGAAGGAACATTGGATACTTCCACTATTGGTAAAGAGAAAACCGGAGAGTGGATCGACTATCCTGTTGGTGTCATGGTTGAATTGCAAGGCAAAGGCGTGAATATAACGAACGGGTACGACTTCCTGTACCACGGGGAGATTCCGAACGGGGCAGGACTTTCATCGTCTGCATCTCTGGAGGTACTTACCGGATTCGCGATGCAGTCTCTGGAGGGTGTGTCGGATATTGATACGGTTCAACTGGCGCTTCTGTCCCAGAAAGCGGAAAATGAGTTCGTAGGTGTCAACTGTGGAATCATGGATCAGTTCGCTGTCGCAAACGGTGCGCAGGATCACGCCATCCTGCTGATGTGTGACACACTGGAGTACGAAAAGGTTCCTTTCCGTACAGGTTCTTACAAATTGATCATTGGGAACACAAACAAACGCCGGGGTCTGGTAGATTCGGCTTATAATGAACGTCGCTCCCAATGCGAGCAGGCACTTGCCATCTTGAAGGAACAGCTGCCTGCACTGAATTACCTGGCTCAATTGACGCCAGAGCAGTTCGTAACACTACAGGATCTGATCAAGGATGAGAAAGTAAGACAGCGTGCACAACATGTTGTGGAAGAGAACGCGCGTGTGCTCGCATCAGTCGAAGCTTTGCGGATCAATGATCTGGAAACCTTCGGCCAGCTGATGAACGCTTCTCATGAATCGCTTCGTGATTTGTATGAAGTTAGCTGTGATGAGCTGGATGTTATGGTTGAAGAAGCTCAGCGGATTCCAGGCACGCTTGGTGCTCGGATGACTGGCGCAGGATTTGGCGGTTGTACCGTATCGCTTGTGCATGAAAATGATGTTGAGCGTTTTGTAAGCGAAGTGGGCGCTGCATATGAAGCGCGTACCACTCTCAAAGGTGATTTTTATGTGTGCGGCGTAGGTGACGGTGTTAAAGAATTGAAGGAGGCGAAGTAAAATGGCAATTTTGGTGACAGGTGGAGCAGGGTATATTGGTTCTCATACGGTAGCAGCATTGTTGGAACGTGGGGAAGAGGTTGTTGTACTGGATAACTTGCAGACAGGGCATCGTGAGGCGTTGCTCGGCGGTAAGTTGTATGAAGGAGATCTGCGTGACAAAGAAATTCTGGCAAAGCTGTTCGCTGAGAATTCAATCGATGCAGTTATTCACTTTGCGGCCAACTCACTCGTAGGCGAAAGTATGAAAGACCCGGTTAAATATTATGACAACAACGTGTTTGGTACACTCTGTCTCCTGGAAGCGATGAATGCAGCGAATGTACGCCGCATTGTCTTCTCTTCTACGGCAGCTACCTACGGTGAGCCTGAGAAAGTGCCAATCGAAGAAAGTGATCGTACAGAGCCAACCAACGTATACGGCGAAACCAAGCTGATGATGGAGCGCATGATGTCATGGTTCGATAAAGTTCAGGATATCAAATACGTTTCCCTGCGTTACTTCAATGCAGCCGGTGCTCATGAGAGTGGCAAAATTGGTGAAGATCACCAACCAGAGAGTCATCTGATTCCACTCGTTCTGCAAACGGCTTTGAAACAACGCCCACACATCGCCGTGTTTGGTGACGACTATGCAACAGAAGATGGAACTTGTATCCGTGACTATATCCACGTGAGCGATTTGGCTGATGCACATCTGCGTGCAGTGGATTATCTTCGCAAAGGTGAGAACAGCAACGTGTTTAACCTGGGGAACGGTACAGGCTTCTCGGTAAAACAAGTGATCGAAACAGCTAAAAAAGTGACTGGCCTCGATATCCCGGTTGTACAGGAGCCACGTCGTGCAGGTGACCCGGCTGTGCTGGTAGCTTCATCTGCAAAAGCAAGATCTGTCCTTGGCTGGAATCCGAAATGGACCAATCTGGAAGATGTCATTCAAAGCGCCTGGAGCTGGCACCAATCACGTCCTGACGGCTACGGAAAAAACTAGGAGGCGAACACCTTATGTCACAGACTCATATTGCAGCAGGTGCCACAGAGCGGACACCGGAGCAGCAGGAAGCACTGCATGCCATTGAACGTCTGGTTGCATTTGCCTTGCAGAAACAATTAATCGAGGAAGCGGATTGGGATTACAGCCGCAACCTCCTGCTGGAACAATTCGGATTCTCGGAGCCTTATGCCGGCGAGTTGGACACAACTGTGCCCGATGGTCCACAGGCGATGCTGGATACGTTGATTGATTATGGATTTGCCATTGGACTCATTCCTGAAAATAGCGATACGTTCCGTGATTTGCTGGATGCCAAAATCATGGGTCATTTGCTGGCACGCCCATCCGAAGTGGTACGCGCATTCCGCCATACGGAGAAGACGGAAGGCATTGAGGCGGCCACATCCCAGTTCTATGACTTGTCCATTAACTCCAACTACATCCGGATGGATCGGATCTCGAAGAACGTCTACTGGACACAGGACACGGCCTATGGAGACATGGAGATTACCATCAACCTGTCAAAACCGGAGAAAAGTCCAAAGGAAATTGCCATGGCGAAATTGCTTCCGCCACCGGTATATCCAAAATGCCAGCTATGTCGTGAAAATGTAGGTTATGCCGGTCGGGTGAATCACCCGGCTCGCCAGAATCTGAGAGTCATTCCGCTGGAACTTAATAACGAACCTTGGCTGTTCCAATACTCGCCATATGTGTATTACAACGAACACTGCATCATTTTCCACCATGATCATGTGCCGATGAAACTGACCAAAGATACGCTGCGCAGACTGCTTGCCTTTGTCGGGGAGTATCCGCATTACTTTATCGGATCTAATGCGGATCTGCCGATCGTAGGCGGATCCATTCTGACACATGACCATTTCCAGGGTGGACGGCATACGTTTGCCATTCAAAATGCGCAGCCAGAAGCGGTTTTCCGCCATGCGGATGCACCTGGACTTACACTGAGTCTTGTGAAATGGCCGATGTCTGTGATGCGTCTGGCTTCACACGATCCTGCAGAGCTGCTTGAAGCAGGTAACGCAGTATATGAAGCATGGAAGGTTTACAGTGATTCTGCTGTGGATATCGAAGCATTCAGTGAAGTAGACGGTGAGCAGGTGCCACACAATACGGTAACACCAATCGTTCGTCGAAGTGCAGATGGTGGTTATGAGATGGATCTCGTATTGCGGAACAACCGTACAAATGATGTGCATCCTGAAGGTATTTTCCATCCGCACCGTGAGATGCACCATCTCAAGAAAGAGAACATTGGTCTGATCGAAGTGATGGGACTTGCCATTCTGCCAGGTCGCTTGAAAGAAGAACTGGACAGTATTGCGGATATCCTCGCCGGAGATGCCAAGCTTGCTGAGGCAGCCAAAGCTGCTGATCATGTGTTGAACAAACACCTGGGCTGGGCCGAAGAATTGATTGAACGATTCGGGCCTAATCTCGACAAAGAGCAAGCCGTTGCCATTGTACAGCAGGAAGTGGGTTTGAAATTTGCCGAGATTCTGGAACATGCAGGTGTCTACAAATATGATGAAGCCGGACGCAAGGCTTTCCGTCGTTTTGTAAGCAGCATGGGATACACTGAATAGTAATCAACATAATTAACAAATTTCAAGAACACCCGTTCAATCAAGAGCGGGTGTTCTTGGTCGTTCTTACCATTCTACGCATTGGAATGAACTTCCAAGCCCGTTATAATGGAGAGAAGTCCTAGAGTACCATAATGAATTGAGGAAATGGGGTTAATCACTTGGAAAAGCAGGCATTGAATATTCCGTTGATTACAGATTCTGAGGAACTGCAAGGTATGGTGGGTGAACCGCATGAACATGTGCGTAACAAGGCAATCTCATTTGTGGATTCACATGTGCAAAACTTTTTATCCATGTCACCATTATTTTTCCTCTCCACGTCCAACCATGATGGGAAAAGTGATGTGTCACCACGGGGCGATGGAGCGGGATTCGTAAAAGTGTATGATACATACCGGCTCGTTTATCCCGAACGCCCAGGCAATCGGCGGATCGATTCTTTGTTGAACATCTTATCTAACCCAGGAATTGGTATGCTCTTTTTGATTCCGGGTCTGAATGAAGTGCTGCGCATTAATGGTACAGCATCCATTACCAAGGATGAAGAATTTATCGCGAGTATGGGGTGGCATGGTAAAACGATTGGTGTGGCTGTCATTGTAGATGTGGAAGAGTGTTTTATCCATTGTCCGCGGGCATTCAAACAGGCTGGATTATGGTCATCAGACACATGGGCAGCCCCTGAAGATTTACCTTCTACTAACGAGATGTTTCGAGCCCATTTGGAGATTAACGGGTTGTTATAAAGTGAGTGACTATCGATTTGTTTTTCTGTAAACGGGGTACTATAATTGGAGTTGCACTAAAAATTCTAAACTCCATTGGAGGCGACAATAGATATGAGATCTTTCCAATTTTATAATCCAACCCGTCTGATTTTTGGTAAAGGACAACTGGAAGCATTAAAGACAGAAGTGCCGAAATACGGTAAACGGGTTCTGCTTGTATATGGTGGCGGCAGTATCAAACGCAGTGGGCTCTATGATCAAGTGATCGGATTGCTTAAGGAAGCTGGAGCAGAAGTGACTGAACTGGCAGGCGTTGAACCTAACCCGCGTCTTTCTACGGTGCATAAAGGGGTAGACCTCTGTAAAACAAATAACATCGACCTGATCCTCGCAGTAGGTGGCGGTAGTGTACTGGATTGTTCCAAAGCCATTGCGGTAGGTGCCAAATATGATGGCGATATGTGGGATTTTGCCCAACGCAAAGCCGTTGCACAAGACGCTCTTCCGCTCGGTACCGTATTAACAATGGCAGCAACAGGTTCGGAGATGAACTCCGGTTCGGTTATTACGAATCAGGATACGCAAGAAAAATTGGGCTGGGGTAGCGCCTATTCATTCCCTGCTTTCTCCATCCTGGATCCAGTGAATACATACACTGTTCCACTGGACCAAACGGTATACGGCATGGTAGATATGATGTCCCACGTATTGGAGCATTACTTCCATCTGGATGCCAACACACCGGTTCAACTCGGCTTCTGTGAGACAATTCTGCGTACCGTTATGGAAGCAGCACCGCGTCTGGTTGAAGATCTGGAGAATTATGAACTGCGCGAAACGATTCTGTATTGCGGAACAATGGCATTAAATGGTGTGCTGAACATGGGTCTTGCAGGAGACTGGGCAACGCATAATATCGAACACGCGGTATCCGCAGTGTATGATATCCCACATGGCGGTGGCCTTGCGATCTTGTTCCCACACTGGATGAAACATAACCTGGATGTTAATGTGGACCGATTCAAACGTCTGGCAATTAATGTGTTCGAAGTGAATCCTGAAGGCAAGTCGGACAGACAAATTGCCGAAGAAGGTATCGATGCGCTCAGCCAATTCTGGACATCCATTGGTGCTCCTAACCGTTTGGCTGATTACGATATCGATGACAGCCAGATCGACGTAATGGCTGATAAAGCGATGCTGTTTGGCCCATTTGGCAACTTCAAGAAATTGCAACGGGAAGATGTTGTATCGATTTACAAGGCTTCCCTGTAATTCTATAATCACTGACAAGTGAACGGACCCATCCTGTTGTCCGATAGCCGCAAGTCTCCTTATGGAGGCTTGCGGTTTTTTTAATGTATTCGGGCTGTATACGTGAATGATGGAGGATGATGAAGCAAGTGGAACAGAATGTCGTGATAATACCCATTATCGGTTCCAGAATACATTTGAGGAAAGATTTTGAAACATTTTGATATTTACTACGTATTTATTTACATGTGGAATGCTCAGTGAGGATGAATTTGCGGCAGAGGAGAGGAGGAAGAGGGGATGGAGACAATTTATTGGGGGTGTCTAATCGGAGGAGCAATATTTGCGGTTGTCAGCCTTGTGTTGGGTGACTTGGTTGACGGCTTGCTGGACGGAGCCTTCGAAATGCCAGGTCTTGATTTTTTCAAACCCGTTGTGTTAGCTGGTTCCATTACAACCTTCGGTGGGGCAGGCATTATGCTGACACGTTATAGTTCATTAAGTGCGATGTCGGGTCTAATATTATCCCTGCTTATAGGTATTGCTGCGGCTATGCTGGTATTCTTCGCATATATCAAACCGATGCGTAACAGTGATGTTTCGATTGCATTTTCAATGAAAGAGTTATCTGGGAAAATTGGGGAAATTACCATTCCGGTGCCGGAAAAAGGTTTTGGAGAAGTGATGATCCGCTTTGCTTCCGGTAGTACGATTCAAACGGCATCCAGTTTTGAGCACCTCCCCATTGCGGCGGGAGCCCGTGTTGTCGTTGTGGATGTTGTAGATGGTGTACTGCGTGTGTCGGAATGGGATAAAACTTAAGCCTCATCATGAAATGAATAAGGGGAGAGATGTGGAATGGATTTAAATTGGGATGTATTGTTGATTCCTGCTGTTGTGGTTGGTGTCATTTTGATTCTTGGTTTGGCTTTCTGGGCGAGATATAAAACGGTTGGGCCGGATGAAGCGATGATCGTTACGGGGTCATTCCTGGGTAGCAAGAATATCTCCGATGATGACTCTGGCCGGAAAATTAAAATTGTTCGTGGCGGCGGTGCATTTATCCTGCCAGTATTCCAGCAATCCGAGTTTATCTCCTTGTTGTCCCACAAGCTGGATGTCTCCACACCGGAAGTGTACACGGAGCAAGGGGTTCCGGTTATTGCTGACGGTGTCGCCATTATCAAGGTTGGAGGCGCTGTAGAGGATGTTGCTACGGCAGCTGAGCAATTCATTGGTAAACCTGTAGAAGCGCTGAGAAGCGAAGCACAGGAGGTGCTGGAGGGGCATTTGCGGGCCATCCTCGGTACAATGACGGTGGAAGAGGTATATCGGAATCGGGATCGATTTGCGCAAGAGGTTCAAGGCGTAGCTGCTAGAGATCTGAAAAAAATGGGACTGCAAATTGTCTCATTTACCATCAAGGATGTTCGTGACAAACAGGGTTACCTGGATGCACTCGGTAAACCGAGAATTGCTGCTGTGAAGCGGGATGCCGAGATAGCTGAAGCGGAAGCGATGCGTGATGCACGTATTCAGAAGGCCAATGCGGAAGAGCAGGGGCAGAAGGCAGAGTTGCTGCGGGATACCAATATCGCCGAGGCAGCCAAAGAGAAGGAACTGAAAGTAGCCACGTTTAAGCGGGATCAGGATACAGCCAAGGCGGAAGCCGATCAGGCGTACCATATCCATGAAGCTCGTGCTAGACAAACCGTGGTTGAAGAGGAAATGAAGGTTGAACTCGTTCGTAAGGAGCGGGAAATTGACATTCAGGCTAAGGAAATCATCGTACGTGAGAAGCAATATGACGCCGAAGTGAAGAAAAAGGCAGAAGCAGATCGTTATGCAGTAGAGCAGGCTGCGGAAGCAGACAAAGCAAAAAGAATGCGCGAAGCAGATGCAGTACAATACTCCATCGAGACACACGCCAAAGCAACAGCGGAACAGAAGCGACTTGAAGGTCAGGCTATGGCGGATGCTGAACTTGCAAAAGGTACGGCGGACTCCGAAGTTATTCGTTTGAAGGGACTTGCGGAAGCAGAAGCGAAGGAAAAACTGGCTGAGGCGTTCCAAAAGTTTGGCGAAGCGGCTGTACTCGATATCATTGTCAAAATGCTGCCTGAACTGGCTGGTAAAATTGCAGAGCCAATTGCTTCTATTGATAAACTGACGGTCGTAGATACAGGTAAGGGTGAAGGCGCCACACGAGTGAGTAACTATGTTACCGAACTTATGGCGACGGCTCCAGAGATGCTTAAGAGTGTATCCGGCATTGATGTAGAGCAGCTGATTAAAGGCCTTACCAAGTCCAAAACACCTGCGCCAGTTACCATTCAACAGAGCGAGGCGGTTACAACTCCTTCTATAATCGACAAGATTGTGGAAAGAGCTGGAGTTGACGAGTAAGAAACACGTGGAATGTTACATGGTTGCTCTATTGACCTTAAGGCGAATTTTTGTTACTTTTTAAGCGAGACGTCCGGCGCGGTTTGCCCGCTCCGGGTGTCTTTTCGTTCGTAACAGGGTGTGACTTATCGCACCTAAGATGGTGTGAAAAAAGAGGTGCAAACAATGAGCAGCCTGCATGTAGATAAAGCGCTAAATAATAATGTAATCATTGCACAGCATCCTGAACACGGGGAAGTCGTTGTTATTGGCAAAGGCATTGGCTTTAACCGAAAACCGAGTGATCATATTCCATTGACGGCTGTGGAGAAAATGTTCATTTTGAGAAACCAGCAGGAGCAAGAGCAGTACAAACAGCTTCTTCCGCAGGTGGATGAAGCACTGATCGAGATTATTAACGAAGTTATTACGTATATTGCAGAGCGTACGGACGTTCCTCTGAATGAACATATCCATATTGCATTAACCGATCACATTTCTTTCGCGTTAAAACGCAAGGAGCAGGGCATTGTCATACAAAATCCATTTTTATATGAAACCCGCGAGATTTATCCTGAAGAATATCGAATGGCAGATTACGCTGTTCGTCTGATCAAAGAGAGAATGGGTGTAGATCTGGGGATGGACGAGATTGGTTTTGTTGCGCTACATATCTATAGTGCAATGACCAATCAAAATATATCCCAGGTACGTGAACATTCACAATTGATTACTGATTTGGTGAACCTGGTGTCCGATCAACTCGATTATTCGTTTGAAACGGAATCGCTTGATTACTCTCGTTTGCTGACCCATCTTCGTTTCGCCCTTGAGCGTGTTCGCCGTGGAGACAAAGTGGAAGAACTTCATAAGTTGGATTCCCTGCTCAAGTTGGAGTATCCTGAAATGTACTCGCTTGCATGGAAACTGACCAAAGTGATGGAGAAGAGGTTGAATCTTCCAGTTTATCCTGCGGAAGTGGGGTACCTGACCATTCACTTGCAACGGCTGAATCAGCGGAAAGAAGAAGAGGATAAGTGAGATCGCTCCAGTGGTGGAATGCGGAATTTATTTTTTTGGTGTAAAGGCTTGCAAAAGATTAGAACTGGTGCTACAATGGTTTCCGTAATCAAGCAACTGAATAAACATAAGCGACGTGTTACTGACTCGATCAGGCATGAGTTAATTAAAGTGTGATTGTTCTTTCCTTGTACAGGGTATGCTATACCCCAAGGTTGGCACAGTTTACTTTATTAATTCATGCCTTTTTTTGTGTTCCCTTGCTTGAATCACAACATACAAACTTAGACGAAAGGGAGAACGAAGCGATGTTTAAAAAGCTTTTTGGTGTATTGCAAAGAGTAGGTAAAGCTCTGATGTTGCCTGTAGCCATTCTACCTGCGGCAGGATTGCTGCTGGGAATCGGTAACATGCTGGTTAATCCAGATTTCTTGCAATATGTAACGGCGCTCGACACCCCTTGGGTGAACTCGATCGCAACAATTATGATGAACGCAGGTCAGATCGTATTTGATAATCTGGCATTGCTGTTTGCCGTCGGTGTAGCCGTCGGATTGGCTGGTGGCGAAGGGGTTGCGGGTCTCGCGGCCATCATCGGTTATCTGGTCATGAATGTCACACTGGGTACCGCGGTAGGGGTTACTCCGGCAATGATCGGTGAAGTTCCAGGTTATGCCAGCATTTTAGGTATCCCAACATTAAGTACAGGCGTGTTCGGAGGTATTATCATAGGTATTGCCGCCGCGCTGTGTTACAATCGATTTTTCAAAATCGAACTGCCGTCTTACCTCGGTTTCTTTGCAGGTAAACGTTTCGTTCCGATTATCACTTCGGTTGTTTCCCTCTTAATTGGCTTGCTTCTGGTGATTATCTGGCCACCGATTCAAAATGGATTGAATGCCGTGTCTCACTTCATGGTAGATACAAGCCCGACATTGTCGGCATTTATCTTCGGAGTTGTGGAACGGTCGTTAATTCCATTTGGTCTTCACCACATTTTCTACTCCCCATTCTGGTTTGAGTTTGGTGAGTACGTGAACAAAGCTGGAGATGTCATTCGTGGGGATCAGCAAATCTTCTTTAATCAATTGCGTGATGGTGTTAACCTCACAGCGGGAACATTCCAAGTTGGTAAATTCCCATTCATGATGTTTGGTTTGCCAGCAGCCGCTCTTGCGATGTACCATGAAGCAAGACCGGAACACAAAAAGTACGTTGCAGGTATCATGGGTTCAGCCGCGCTGACCTCGTTCCTGACAGGTATTACAGAACCACTTGAATTCTCGTTCCTGTTTGTAGCACCAATCTTGTTTGCAGTACACTGTATCTTTGCAGGTTTGTCTTTCATGACCATGCAAATTCTCGGTGTAAAGATCGGTATGACCTTCTCCGGGGGGTTCATTGACTTCCTGATCTTTGGTATAATTCCGAACCGTACACCATGGTGGGACGTTATTATTGTCGGATTGATTCTTGCGGTAATCTATTACTTCGGTTTCCGGTTTATCATCCGCAAATTCAATCTCAAAACACCAGGCCGTGAAGATGCAACGCCTGAAACCGAATCTGGCGGAGGCTCCGGTTCAACGGACGAGCTCCCTCATAACATTCTCGAAGCTTTTGGTGGTAAAGAGAACATCAAACATCTGGATGCTTGTATTACTCGTTTGCGGATTGAAGTCAATGAGAAATCCAATGTGAAAAAAGATCGTTTGAAACAATTGGGTGCATCTGGTGTGCTTGAAGTGGGTAATAATGTTCAAGCCATCTTCGGAACACGTTCCGACACGATCAAATCTCAAATGCAGGATATTATTGCAGGACGAACACCAGCACCAACGCCAGTAGCTGCCAAACCAACTCCTGAAGAGGAGAAAGCACAAGGTGAACAAGGCGAGCGCATCGTTGCTGAGGATATCGTCATGCCAGTCAATGGTGAATTGCTGGACATTACAAACGTACCTGATCCAGTATTTGCTGAGAAAATGACAGGTGATGGATTCGCAATTTTGCCACATGATGGTACAATAACTTCTCCTGTGTATGGTAAAGTGTTTAATGTATTTCCTAGCAAACATGCCGTGGGCATTATGTCCGACGGTGGTAAGGAAGTGCTTGTTCATATAGGTGTTAATACGGTGAAGCTGAAAGGTCAAGGCTTTAACGTACTGGTACAGGAAGGTGATCTGGTATCAGCTGGTCAGCCGATTATGGAAGTGGATCTGGAGTATGTCAAAGCAAACGCTCCATCTATCATTTCACCAGTTATTTTCACCAACCTGCCAGAGGGCTCCACGGTAACCCTGAAGAAGAGTGGAGTGCTGAAAGTTGGCGATCAGCCAATCATTGAGATAAAATAAGAAGTGTTACGACGATGGCAAGCAAGTGTAAATATATGCAATGCCTAAACCAAACTACTGAAAGTGAGATGATTGTAATGCAACAAACATTCAGAATTACAGACGAAGATGGTATCCACGCACGTCCGGCGACAGCCCTGGTTAATACAGCAAACAAATTCAAAGGTGCAGAATCCTTTGCAGAAGCAAACGGTAAAAAAGTAACTTTGAAATCCATTCTGGGTGTTCTTTCCCTCGGATTGGAACAAGGCGACACCATCAGCATCATCGTTGAAGGTGAAGGCGAAGCTGAAGCTCTTCAAGCTTTGACTGACGTTATGGTTAACGAAGGGTTGGGCGAAATTAATGCTTAATGTCTCCGGGATCGCGGCTTCGGCGGGTATTGCTATCGCCAAGGCGTTTATCTTGGAGCATCCTGACTACTCTGTAGAAAAACGCCAAATTAACGACGTTGACGCAGAGATCGCAAAACTTGACTCAGCTCTGGGTAAATCCCAGGCTGAGCTTGAGGCGATCAAAGAGCGTACTTTACAAGAGCTTGGCGAGAAAAAAGCTGAGATTTTTGCTTCGCATTTGCTCATTCTGAATGACCCGGAACTGATTGATCCGGTTAAAGCTAGAATTGCAGATGACATGATTAATGCAGAATTTGCTTTGAACGAAACGGCATCGCAATTTATCTCCATGTTTGAGAACATGAAGAGTGCATACTTACAGGAACGTGCAGCAGATATGCGTGACGTTACCAAACGTGTGCTAAATCACTTGCTTGGTATCGACTTCATGAGTCCGGCTGAGATCAATGAAGAAGTGATCGTGCTTGCGGAGGATCTGACGCCTTCCGACACGGCTCAATTGAACCGCCAATTTGTTAAAGGTTTTGCAACCAACATTGGTGGACGTACTTCTCACTCGGCGATCATGGCTCGCTCTCTTGAAATTCCGGCTGTTGTTGGAACCAAGGACATCTTGGCTCAGGCAAAACAAGGCGATATGATCATTGTTGACGGTCTGGATGGTCACGTGCTGGTTAATCCTACGGATGAAGTTATTGCTGAATACCGTGCCAAACAGGAACAGTATGATGTACAACGTGCAGAGTGGAGAAAACTACGTGATGAGCCAACGGTAACAGTGGACAACGTTCATGTTGAGCTTGCAGCCAACATTGGTACACCAAATGATGTAACGGGTGTTCTGGAGAACGGCGGCGAGGCTGTAGGTCTGTACCGTACCGAGTTCCTGTACATGGGCAGAGACAAGCTTCCTTCCGAAGACATTCAGTATAATGCTTACAAAGCCGTACTGGAAAAAATGGAAGGCAAACCTGTCGTTGTTCGTACACTCGACATCGGTGGAGACAAAGAGCTTCCATACCTGGATCTGCCAAAAGAAATGAATCCATTCCTCGGCTTCCGCGCAGTCCGTCTGTGTCTGGACCGTCTGGATATCTTCCGTACACAATTGCGTGCATTGCTGCGTGCAAGCGTACATGGAAACCTGCGTGTCATGTTCCCAATGATCGCAACACTGGGTGAATTCCGTGAAGCAAAAGCTGTCTTGCTCGAAGAGAAAGAGAAGCTGGTTGCTGAAGGTATTGCTGTTTCTGACAGCATTCAACTCGGAATCATGGTCGAAATTCCTTCGACCGCAGTTCTGGCGGATCAGTTTGCCAAAGAAGTGGATTTCTTCAGTATCGGAACGAACGATCTGATTCAATACACAATGGCTGCAGACCGTATGAACGAACGTGTAGCGTATCTGTACCAACCGTACAACCCAGCCATCTTGCGTTTGGTTAAAATGGTTATCGATGCAGCGCATCGTGAAGGCAAATGGGTTGGCATGTGTGGTGAGATGGCAGGAGACGAAACAGCAATTCCATTGCTGCTCGGTCTTGGATTGGATGAGTTCAGCATGAGCGCAACCTCCATTCTGCCAGCTCGTAGTCAGATCACCAAGCTGTCCCGTGCGGATATGCAGGAACTCGCTGCTAAAGCTCTGGATATGCAGACGGCTGAACAAGTTGTTGAATTGGTTCAAAGCATTCAAGCGTAATTTTGCCGGGGTTTCCTCGGGATTTGGGGTTTTTCTTTTTCCGATAATGAGCTGCATTGATGCAGCGATTTTGCCGGTATCCGCGAATCATTGTGGATATCGGCTTTTTTTGTTATGAACAGGACATTATGATTCAGAGGAAAGGGAACAATAAAAAGCTCTTGCTGATTGAAATATCAGCAAGAGCTTTTGTGATAACAATGAATTAATTAACTGCAAGCGCAGTTCAGTACAGGTTTGCGGGCGGCGGTTGTCTCATCAAGACGAGTGACCGGTGTTCCGTAAGGTGCGTTGAGCACCAATTGCGGTGTCTCTTGTGCCTCTTTGGCAATCCGTATCATTGTATCAATAAACCCATCCAGCGTTTCTTTGCTTTCGGTTTCCGTTGGCTCGATCATGATACATTCCTCCACGTTGAGTGGGAAGTACACTGTAGGTGGATGATATCCAAAATCAAGTAATCGTTTGGCAACATCCAGTGTACGCACACCATACTGCTTCAATCCCCGACCAGACATGACGAATTCGTGTTTGCATACACCTGGATACGGAATCTCGTAGTGAGGTGCGAGGCGGGCCATCATATAGTTGGCATTTAATACCGCACACTCAGACACACGGCGCAAGCCTTCTGGTCCATAGGTGCGAATGTAGGCATAGGCACGTACCAGAATACCGAAGTTGCCGTAGTACGCTTTGACCCGGCCAATGGATTGATCTCCTTCACGGTCCAGTGAATACACACCATCCTCATTCTTGATCACCATCGGTTTAGGCAGGAATGGAATCAAACGGCTCTTCACACCGACGGGGCCGGCACCTGGTCCGCCACCGCCATGAGGTGTACTCATCGTTTTGTGCAAGTTCAGATGCACCACGTCAAAGCCCATATCACCCGGACGGGTAATGCCCATAATGGCATTGGAGTTCGCGCCATCGTAATAGAGCAAGCCACCCGCCTGATGTACGATGGATGCAATCTCCTGAATATCTTTCTCGAACAAACCAAGTGTATTTGGGTTCGTCAGCATCAGTGCTGCGGTATCCGAACCAACGGCTGCACGAAGTGCGTCCAGATCAACCAGTCCATCTGCGCGGGATGGAATCGTCACAGTTTCAAATCCTGCAACGGTTGCACTTGCCGGATTGGTACCGTGAGAAGAATCGGGTACGATAACTTTGGTCCGTTGTTCACCACGACCTTCGTGGTAAGCACGAATCATCATGAGTCCAGTCCATTCTCCATGGGCACCAGCGGCCGGTTGCAAGGTCACAGCGTCCATACCTGTCAGACCTGCAAGGTCGTTTTGCAATGTATATAACAGTTCAAGTGCACCTTGAATGCTGGATTCATGCTGGTACGGATGGATTTTGGCAAAACCATTATAACGTGCAACATCCTCATTAATCTTCGGATTGTATTTCATTGTACAAGAGCCCAGTGGATAAAATCCGTTATCTACGCCGAAGTTACGACGGGACAGCGCGGTATAGTGCCTGATAACATCTACTTCGAATACTTCCGGAAGTGCCGCTGCTTCCGAACGGAGCATTTCCCGGGGAATCAACGTATCGGCAGCCTGACGAGGGACGTCACATTCTGGCAGGGAATAAGCGACACGTCCAGGGCTGCTGAGTTCAAAGATCAATGATTGTTCCGGAGCAGGAGATAAAGTCTGTGCGCTGAATGTTGTAGCTGTCTCAGATGGAGCCGAAGTGGAGGCTGAGGTGCCTGTTTCCGGATGTCTTTGTACTGATGCTGTTGTAGAAGTCGTAGTCGTTTCCTGAGTCACAGTGATCCCTCCAATGCTCGTGCGAATTCGTCGATCTCTTCCTTACTGCGCCGTTCGGTAACAGCAATCAGCATATGTCCGGCAAGTTCCGGATAATCACGTCCAAGTTCGTAGCCACCAATAAAGCCCGCATCCAGCAGTTTCAGTTGAAGGGCATCCACATCGGTTTCCTCAGGAAGCTTAATCACAAATTCATTAAATGTTGGTGCATTAAACGTCAGGCTAACGCGGGGAATAGCAGTTAATGTATTCAAGGTGTAATGACTCTTTTGCAGATTCAGATCCGCGACATCAATCATGCCTTGTTTACCCAGAATGGACATATAGACAGATGCGCTAAGCGCGAGCAAAGCCTGGTTGGAACAGATATTGGATGTCGCCTTTTCGCGGCGGATGTGCTGTTCACGTGCTTGCAATGTCAGTACAAAACCGCGCTTACCATTGCGATCGGTTGTCTGACCTACAATTCGGCCAGGAATCCGGCGCATATGAGGCTGGGATACAGCGAAATATCCACATGTCGGGCCGCCGAGTGAAGCGGCGATGCCGAGGGGCTGGGCATCTCCAACAACGATGTCGGCACCCAGCTTGCCTGGGGCTTCCAGCAGACCCAGCGATAGCGGGTTGGCACTTACAACGAGCAGACCCTTGTGCGCATGCACGAGGTCGGCGGCTTGTTTTACATTTTCCACGGCACCAAAGAAGTTTGGACTCTGAATCATGACAGCAGCGGTATCGTCTGATATGGCAGCTTGCAGGGCATCCCAGTCCGTGACTCCATCCTTATAACCAATCTCGACGATCTCCAGACTCAATCCATGCGCATAAGCCTGCAATACCTGACGGGCTTCGGGATGAACGGTACGGGATACGATGAGCTGTTTGCGACGTGTTGCCGCTGCGGCCAGATTCCCTGCTTCTGCAAAGGCAGTTGCGCCGTCATACATGCTGGCATTGGCTACAGCCATACCGGTTAATTCACAGATGTAGGATTGAAATTCGAAAATGGCCTGTAATTCACCTTGGCTAATCTCAGGCTGATAAGGTGTGTAGGCAGTGTAGAACTCGGAACGGGAGATGACATGATTGATGACGGAAGGAACATGATGATCATATATGCCTGCGCCGAGGAAGCTGGCGTGTGTTTCGAAATTGGCGTTGGCACCAGCTTGTTTGGACATGTGACGTGTCAGTGCATATTCATCGAGTTTGGAGGATACGGGCAGCTCGCCCTGATAACGGATCTCCTGCGGAATGTCCTGAAACAGTTCCTCCAGCGTATCCACACCGATGGTTGCGAGCATGGCGCTCTGATCCTGCTCGGTCATGGGGATGTAACGGTGCTTGCTCATGCTTGATCAGCTCCTTGAGTAGGTGTCTTTGACGTACGTGTCCGTTTATGAAAAGGGGTCTTCACGACCTCGGCCTTCAGTTTCTTGCCGCGGATTTCAATCTCAAGCGGGGTTCCCAGCGCAGCGTATTTGCTGTCGATGAGAGCAAGCCCCAGATTACGCTTCAATGTGGGTGATTGTGTGCCTGTTGTCACTTCGCCAATCTGTACGCCTTCGGCGTAAATCGGATAGTGGGGGCGGGGAATACCGCGCTCCAACACTTCGATGCCGACCAGTTTGCGGGCGGGACCGTCATTTTTTTGCTGTAACAAGGCTTCGTGTCCGATAAAGGGTCCAGCATTCAACTTTACAAACATACCAACACCAGCTTCAAGCGGAGAGATGGTTGCCGACAATTCCTGTCCATACAGGGGAAGCTTCGCTTCAAAGCGCAGTGTATCCCGGGCACCAAGTCCGGTTGGCACCAGTCCGTGACTTTCACCGGCTTGCATTAATCCATTCCATACGGCAGCGGCCTGATCTGCTGGTACATATAGTTCAAAGCCATCTTCACCGGTATAACCGGTACGGGACAATAGCAATTTCACTCCACATACTTCGGCATTCTGCACAAAACGAAACGGTTCAATAGCCGATACATCCGTATCTGTAACTTTTTCGATAATATCTGCAGCCAGTGGGCCTTGCAGGGCGAGCAGCGCTGTCTGCTCCGAATCGTTGGTCATGTTCACGCCAGGGATCAAGTGCTCTTGCAGCCATGCCCAATCCTTATCGATGTTGGAGGCGTTAACGACGAGCATATAATGCTGATCTTCCAGCTTATACACAAGCAAATCATCCACCACACCCCCATCGGGGTAACACATCAGAGTATACTGGGCTTGACCCGGAACGAGCGTGGTCACATCATTGGTCATCATTTGTTGCAAAAAAATTTCAGCCTGCTCACCCTGTACTGTGAATTCGCCCATATGGGATACATCAAACAGTCCAGCACGCTCACGTACCGCTTCATGTTCTTTCTGGATTCCGCTGAATTGCACCGGAAGCTCCCAGCCTCCAAAATCAATGCACCGTACGCCTTCGTATTGCTGATACAGTGGGAAGAGTGGTGTTCTAAGCAAATCGGACATCAAATCACCTCGTCATGGGCCGTCAACCGGCCGGATATACAATCGTGGATCAAATGAACCAAAGTATTTTTAAATTTTTCAGCAGAGATTTTTCGTAGATTCGTAGATTCGTAGATAAGTATGGTAAGGCAGCTATGACAGCGCCGATCTGAATCCTGTTTTTTCGTTTTTTGGGAAAAAGGAAAAGGACAGGCCAAAGAATCGGCATGCCAAGTAGCACGCTGTATTCTAAGGCTCTGTCCCTTGTACCTGAGAGTTACCCCGCCGCCTTGTGCAGCAGGTTTCCCCTTGGGTGATCATATCGCCCGCACAGGGCGAATAGATGCTCTCCAGAGTTGCGTCCCGTAAAAGTCCTTTTGCCTGAGAGATTCACCCCCGCTTATCGGTGGTTTACTCCTTCGGCGTTACCTCATGTACAGCCCGAATCGGGTGTCACGGGTAATCTCTCCCTTTACATTCATCCGCGAGTATAACATAGTCCAATAAACACATTTACTCCTCTCATTAAAACGTGAATCCACTGCCGATGTCAAGAACGATGTCATAGATTATAATTGAAAACCGAATGTTTAGTCTTTTTTCGATTTTATTGTTCGTGTATTTAAAAAGACTGCGCTTACTATTCTAATATCCACCAGTATATGTAGAAAGAGTGTATTTCGGTTACGGTTTGAGAAGGCGATTAGCAAATAAATTGTGAGGTATCTTGACATTTGATTCAAAAATATCATACGCTATGTTCTGGGAAAAAGGTTAAGGTCAAAGAACGCATGCACTCATTTAATGAAAAGCGAGGCGGATATCGATGAGCGAATTGAGAAGTGATTTCCTGTACAGTGAAGAGCACGAATGGGTGCAAACCGTAGGGGAGGATACTGTACGTATTGGCATTACCGAGTTCGCGCAGCATCAGCTGGGTGACATTGTGTTTGTGGAATTGCCTGACCTTGAGACCAATGTAAAAGCAGAAGATAGCATTGGAACGATCGAATCGGTCAAAACGGTTTCGGACTTGTTCTCACCTGTCACAGGTTCAATTATTGCAGTCAATGATTCGTTGCAGGACTCACCTGAACTTGTGAACAGCTCTCCTTACGAGGAAGGCTGGATGATTGAGATTCGTGTTGAGGGAGATCTGGCAGCAGCATTGTCTACTTTGATGAACGCAGACGCGTATCGTAAACATACGGAGGAATAGGATCAACGAACTTGTACTTAATAACATACATTTTATAATAAATTGAAATGAACTTTATATTGTTTCGACCTGTGTGAGCCTGGTGCTTGCACAGGTTTTTTGTGTTTTCCAAGAATGATTTTCAATGTGGATTTCAGCAGATTGAGGATGTAAATCCCCTGAATGGACCAAGCTATAGCTTAGAAAATGATTCTGGAAATGATAAAAGTCATAGGCAAGAAAAGCCTTGTGTACCAATGGGTTCAGCCATTATGCATCAATTAAAACGATTACATAACCTAATGTTGTCATCATTGTTCATGACGAAAGTACGCTTTCATTTCATTGAACAGGAGAGCAAACTCGCTTAGGATTACAGCAGGGGAGAAATGATACCCCTTTCATAAATCATAATTACTTGATCCAAGGAGGATAATACAATGAGTAATTTGGACCAATCGTCCAATTCCAAAGGTGGGCTACGGGTAGGTGTGCAGCGTTTTGGCCGATTCCTGAGCGGTATGGTCATGCCGAATATGGGTGCATTCATCGCCTGGGGATTAATTACGGCGATGTTCATTCCAACAGGCTGGTTCCCTAACGAGACACTAGCACAGTTAGTTGATCCGATGATCAAATATTTGCTGCCACTGTTAATTGGTTACACCGGGGGTACGATGGTGCATGGTCAGCGTGGTGGTGTCGTGGGTGCCATTATGACCATCGGGGTCATCGTGGGTAGTGATATTCCGATGTTCCTCGGTGCCATGATTGCCGGACCACTGGCAGCATGGATCATCAAAAAGTTCGATAAATCGATCGAAGGTAAAGTTAAAGCCGGATTCGAAATGCTGGTTAATAACTTTTCAGCCGGTATTATTGGCGGGATCTTGGGGATCTTTGCTCTACTGGGTATTGGGCCTGCTGTAGAAGCGATTAGTAAAGTATTGTCTGCCGGGGTACAAGGTCTGATGAATCTGGGCTTGCTGCCGCTGGTCAACCTGATCATTGAACCAGGTAAAGTATTGTTCCTGAACAATGCAATCAACCATGGGATTCTGACACCGATTGCAACCGATCAAGCAAGAGAATTAGGACAATCTGTTCTATACATGCTTGAATCCAACCCGGGTCCGGGACTTGGTATCTTGCTTGCGTACTGTTTCTTCGGACGCGGAATGGCCAAATCTTCTGCACCAGGTGCGGTTATCATTCATTTCTTCGGGGGAATTCATGAGATCTACTTCCCTTACATTCTGATGAGACCGATTCTGATTCTTGCAGCAATTGCTGGTGGCGTCGCAGGAACATTAACATTCATGCTCACCGGAGCAGGACTTGTTTCAGCACCATCACCAGGCAGTATTATCGCGTATTTCCTCTTAACACCAAAAGGTGGATACCTTCCGATGCTCGCAGGGGTGCTTGTAGCAGCTGTTGTTTCATTCCTGATTGCAGCAGTGTTGCTGAAAACGGGTAAACAAAAGGACGAAGATCTGGAGTCTGCATCCAGTCGGATGAAAGACATGAAGAGTCAAGGAACTGTGCCAAACGCTGGCATTACGGCTAATAATCATCTTGAAGCAGACAGAAATGCAGATATGGCTTCTTCTAAAGTGAAAACAGATGTGAAGAAGATTGTCTTCTCCTGTGATGCAGGCATGGGATCGAGTGCCATGGGCGCTTCCATTCTTCGCAAGAAGATGAAGGCAGAGGGGATTGACGTTACGGTGACCAATACGGCCATCAGTGATATCCCGCAGGATGCAGATGTGGTCATCACACAACAAATATTAACCGATCGTGCCCGCTCTGTTGCGCCGAATGCAGAACATATATCCATCGACAACTTCCTAAAAAGCCCGGAATACGATGCGCTCGTTGAACGTCTAAAGTAATTGCCCGCATTCGTTTTCCCTGAGCCGGAGGCTGAGATATGAGTATTACCAAAAGACAACGTGAAATCGTGGAGTTTCTGCTGGAGCATCCACATGAAGTTACTGCCGGCGAAATCGCCGTTGAAGTAAAGGTCAGTACCCGAACGGTTCACCGTGAGCTTCAGATGATTGAACAATGGCTTGAACCTTTGGGCATGAGGCTGGAAAAAAAATCAGGAACCGGTATCCGAATCGATGCCGGTTCCGATGATCTGGCTATATTGCGCCAGCAACTAGAGGGTAAGGAATATGTAGAGTTTACGCCGGAAGAGCGTAAGCTCTTCATGCTTTGCATCTTGCTGGATGAACCGGAGCCTGTAAAGTTGCTCGCGTTGGCTTCCGATCTGAAAGTGACCGTATCTACCGTAACCACGGATCTGGACGATCTGGAGTCACGAATTCGTCAGGCGGGCTTGAAGTTGGTTCGCAGACGTGGATATGGCGTCAAGATTAACGGAAGTGAGACGATTCATCGCACAGCCATAGCTGCACTTGCTCTGGAATTTCTGGATGAATCCGATCTGTTCGGAAGACAACCTGAGCAAGGCGGCTCCATCGTAAACCAAAAACTGCTGGATATGATTGGACACGATGATGTGCTTACGGTCGAAAATGCGTTATGGCAACCAGACATCGAATGGCTGGAGAACATCCCGGAACGCCAATACATGAAGTTGCTGATTCAATTATCCGTTGCGATTGTACGTATTCGTAAAGGCTTTGGCATTGGCCGTATGTCCCCACGAGAGAACACGGGAGATGAAGATGCAGCGCAGGCTGAGATGAAGGTTCCGCCTTATATGGCGTCCCGCTTGTGCGGTGTGTTATCCACCCAGCTGGGACTGACATTCTCCCAAGATGAGCAAGCTTATTTTCACAGACTATTAGTTGAGACAGAGCAGCGGATTCACTCTTCGCGGCTGTTGCCAATCGACGACTTGATTTTACTGGACAGGGTACATTCACTGATTGATCAGATGCAGGCGAGAACGCATTACGCCTTTCATGAGGATCGTTTGCTTCGTGAAGGTCTGCTTGCTCATATGCAACCTGTAATGGAGCGAATTGAAGGGCAACAGATGATTCGTAATCCGCTACTGCAGCAGATCCGCAAGGATTATGATTCACTTTTTGAAGATGTCAAAAAATCTGTGGGGCAAGCTTGGCCAGGCACAGACGTTCCGGATGAGGAAATTGGTTTCTTGGTCATGCATTTTGGGGCTTCGATCGAGAGATTACGTGTATTGAAACGGGAGATCAGGGCGATCATCGTGTGTACAAGCGGAATTGGATCATCACGGATGCTGTCTAGCCGTCTGTCAAAGGAGATTCCCGAGATTCGTATCATGGATAGCGTCTCCTGGTATGAGGCTGCACGGATACCTACAGATCAATATGATCTGGTCTTATCCACTGTTGATCTGCCGATGGATGAGCACCAGTATTACAAAGTGAGTCCACTGCTTACGGCAGAAGAGAGCGAACGTCTGCGTCACTTTATCCGAACAACAACGTTACAACGACAGCATAATAAGCCCCGTGAAGCAGAGGTTCAGACCACAGGTCGTTACTCGGACCCTGACGGAATGGAAGCTATTTTAGTTGAAATCGTCCGAATTATTGGCAAGTTTCAGGTGTACCCGCTGGATAATCAGGACATCGGGTTCTATAAAACGGTGTATGCGATGTGCAACGTACTCCATGGATCTGGTGTGCTGAAGGAACCGCAAGAAGTCGCAAAGCGGTTGGAGGCACGTGAAGCAGTGGGGAGTCAGAAAATTCCTGGCACAAGACTTGCGTTGTTTCATACACGAAGTGAGGGAATTTACAGGCCGTCCATTAGCTTGTTTCAGCTCACTGAGCCACTCCTTCGTACACCGGATGATCCGGCAGGAGTTACCCATGTCCTCTTGATGCTTGGTCCCAGAGAATTATCCAAGGAAAGCCTGGAGGTTCTCAGTGAGATCAGCGCCCTGTTACTACAGGAAGAAATGATTACATTGCTGGAAAAGGGAATCAGGGATGAAATTATTCATTACCTGTCCCAGGAACTCGTAGGATTTTATCGCAGTAAAACCGAAATTGGAGGTTAACCATTATGAGTATGTTAACAACAGATAAAGTCATCATGAATGCGACGGCTCAGGACAAATACGAAGCGATTCGCATGGCAGGACAGATTCTGAAGGATGCGGGACATATTACCGCGGATTACATTGAAAAGATGATTGAACGTGAAGAGATTGTCTCGACTTATGTAGGAAACGGCTTGGCTATTCCGCACGGTACGAAGGAATCCAAAGCTTTTATTTTATCCACAGGTATCTCTGTCATTCAGTATCCACAGGGTGTTGATTTTGGCGAAGAAAAGGCTTATATGGTCATTGGTATCGCGGCTCAAGGCGGGGAACATATGGAGATCTTGACTAGCATCGCGGTGATCTGTGCTGAGGATGAGAACATGGAGGCCCTGCGTCTGGCCAAAACAGCTGAAGAAGTTATCGCGATTCTGGAAAGTGAAATGGAGCTATGAAGGCCCTACACTTTGGCGCAGGTAACATTGGACGCGGGTTTATCGGCTTGATTCTGTCCCGTGCGGGCTATGAGGTGGTTTTCTCCGACGTAAATCAGACCTTGGTAACCGCTCTTCAGCAACGGGGGCAGTATACGGTGGAACTGGCTAACGAGAGCAAGGATCAGGAGACCGTCACAGGTGTAAATGCCATCGATGGAACCAAACTGGAGACAGTTGCCCAAACCGTTGTGGAAGCTGATCTGATTACAACCGCAGTGGGCGTGGGTGTGCTGAAACATATTGCACCAGGTATTGCGAAGGGACTTGAGAAAAGACTGAATTCCGGTCCTGCTCAAAACCCTCTTCACATTATTGCGTGCGAGAACGCCATTGGAGCCAGTACACAATTGAAAGAGCATGTATATGCACTGCTCAATGAAGAGATACGTTCACTTGCGGATCAGTACGTTTATTTTCCGGATTCAGCCGTAGACCGGATTGTACCTATTCAGCATCATGAAGATCCGTTGCATGTACAGGTGGAGCCTTTTTACGAGTGGGTGGTGGATCGTTCCCAGATGGCTCCTGCATTCAAACCGGTTGAGGGCATTCTATATGTCGATGATCTGGAGCCGTATATTGAACGGAAGCTGTTCACTGTTAATACAGGACACTGCGTTGCAGCGTATATCGGTAATGTACACGGGTATGACACGATTCAGAAGGCTATTGCCGACGAAAAGGTAAAATCGATTGTCTATGGTGCTCTGCAGGAAACCGGAAAAGTTCTGGTGAAGCGTTTTGCATTCAACCCGGAAGAGCATGAGCAGTATATTGTCAAAATATTGGGACGGTTCGTCAACCCGTATCTCACCGATGAGGTTACTCGTGTTGGTCGTTCTCCGCTGCGCAAGTTGTCTCCCAATGATCGTCTGGTTCGCCCGGCCCTTCAGGCTCATGCGGATGGAACCGAAACGACCTATTTAGCGATGGGTATGGCAGCAGCCTGCAAGTTCGATGTCTCCGATGATCCGGAAGCAGTTGAACTGCAGAACATGATCTGCCAGAAGGGGATTGCGGCTGCACTGCATCATTATACGTCCATGGATGAGCATCATCCGGTGCTTGAACAGGCTGTTGCCCAGTATAACCAAATGTAAGAGCAGGAGTAGTCTGCTAACAATATAGATATTATAGATACTGCATCATAGAAGAAGAGCCATACAGTTGTTAACTGTGTGGCTCTTCTTTGGGTTGTCTTTTATCGGCATATTCATTCAGACAGCGTTGACATATGCACGATTTGCGGCGCTGCGCTGCCGGAATACGATCGAGTACACCTTCGGGAAAAGTAGCATGGTTACACCAGCATTCCGAATGAGGATGTCCTGCGGCATAGGAACAGTGATTAGCTTCACCGCATAATGGGCAGACAAGAACATCGATAAGGATGTGCTCTTGATCGTCTTGTTCTGGAGACATGGGCTTCTTCCCTCCCTGTGGAATAGCTACGAGCTGAAGTTAAACATGCTGGTCTCAGTATAACAGATATGCGTCTGTGATCATGTAATTCACTGTGTACATATGACTTCCAGTTTACCATCACTTCTGCTTCTCCCTGGGGGGTTATTTATTCTTCAGGCGGTAATTCGATCTGTAGACCTTCCACATGTTTGCGTCCCATCAATTTACGCTTCTTTCGATTTTCCTTTGTTTCTAGCACAATGTCCAGATCATAGTCATCGCCCGGATAAAGTTCATTGGCAGATATATGCAAGGTCAGTCGTTTTTTATGGATTTTGACTTTGCGTCCTCGCAGCATGACTCCGATATTTCCACGGCTATCCTCCACATCACAGACGATGCCCGACTGATTAAGATAGGCCGCATACACCCGATCTCCTTTGCGAAACGTTTTGGCAGGAGCAGGAGAATCCAACTCTCTGGTTGTTGTCTTTTTGTGAAGACCGATTGAATCCTTTGAATGCTTTGACTGCTTCCGTTTGGATAACTCTGCTGGGCCACCTGCTTCTGTATTGGCACGTTCAGACGTTAGGGCCGGAGTTTCCAAAGGAGGTGACGTGAACACGAATGTACGATCTTTCGAAATACTTTGATCGGACAGGGACTTGGATCTTTCGATAATTCGCTGTGGCATGCCCAGCTTCAATGCGATGGAATAAGCATAGCTCTCACCAGCTTCTCCGATACGCAATCGATATAGCGGCTGGAGAGAAACGGTGTCAAATTCCATACGGGCATTTTCAAATCCTGGCGTGGCAGCTGCAAAATGTTTGATTTCACCAAAATGTGTTGTTGCCACAACGGTTGCTCCGCGGCTGTGAAGTTCCTCCAGCATGGCGATAGAAAGTCCGACGCCTTCACCGGGATCTGTTCCGGAAGCCATCTCATCAATAAGCACCAGAGTTGATGTATTGGCCTGTTCCAGTATGCCAATCATATTGCGAATATGTGCGGAGAATGTACTGAGCGCTTGTTCCAAACTCTGCCCGTCACCAATATCAACCGCTACTTCGTTATAAACAGCCATCTCGCCACCTTCCTCTACCGGAATAAGCAAACCGGATTGCATCATCAGGGTTAGCAAACCTAATGTTTTGAGTGCGACCGTTTTACCCCCGGTATTCGGACCCGTAATAATGAGCGACGAGTACGTTCTGCCGATGGCAAAATCAAGGGGAACCATGGAAGAACCCATGAATGGATGACGTGCACGTTGAAGGCTGATGTGGCCCTGAGTATTGACTCGAACGGTACGTCCGTCCATGGTAGCCGCATATTTGGCTTTGGCAAACAGGAAGTCCAATACACCTACCGTTTCGGTATTCAGTGCGATTTCACGGCTATACGATTCAGCCAGGGAGGTTAAATCACCGAGAATCCTCATCTCCTCTCGGGACTCCTCGGCTTGTAAGGCGGCCAATTCCATCTGTAAACTTACTAGCTCAACAGGTTCAATATATACGGTTTGCCCGCTCCCGGATTCATCCAGCACACTGCCTTTCACCTGTTTACGGAACTCTTTCTTAATGGGCAGAACGGTTCTTCCCCCGCGTTGGCTGATGACATGTTCCTGCATAATGGAGCGGTGTTTGCTCACCAGTGAATCAAGCTTTCGTTTCATACGTTCCTCATTCACCGTCATTTTTTTACGAATACGAATCAGTTCCTTGCTCGCCTGATCCTGAATGCGTCCACTGTGGATGCAGCGCTCGATCTCACTTTGCAAAGGATCGATTAAAATCATGGATGCTGCATAACGACTGACGGTGGGAGCGGCCCCAGATTTGCCCTCCATGTACTTCATGAGTTTTGCACAGCTCCGCAGGAACTGAGCGAGATGACTGAAGTCTCGTTCACTGAATAGATAACCGGTGCCAAGCAGATCCATAATCGTTTCCATGCCGTCGAGAGAAGGGAGGGGGATACTTGCCCCAAAGCGAATCAATGAAGCCGCTTCTGCTGTTTCTTCCAGGCGCAGCTGGATCAGGTGAGCATCCACCATCGGTTTTAGTTCTCTGGCATAACGTTTGCCCAGATAAGACAGGGCGCAGTCTGCAACGTTTTTTTGAATTTGTGGGTAACCCAGACTGTTTAATGTGTTCTCATTCATGCGTAATCTCTCCTTGAATTCGAATTGGGATTTCAGTTGACGCGCTGAAACATATTCCTGGAAAACGCAAAAAGGGCGGAGAATGAACAAACGTCATTCTCCGCCCTAAACATATGGGAAAGCAGAGTCCACTACAGGTCTATAATAAAAAAATCCGCGCTGAACACAGCGCGGAAATAGACCCGGACAAAGACAATCCCGGAGGCGATTTATGATATCCGCTGTTCTTAACTAAGTACAGGGATCTGGCGCATCATGAAATACACGTATGCCATATGGGCACAAGCGCAATGAAAGGCCAAACTCCTGAATATGAAACTTGGTTAGTTAAGAACATTCACCGACATTAAAAATCTCTCCTTTGATTGAGGAATATGCAACCAATATAAACTGGAAATTGGTTTGAAGTCAACCTTATAATAAATGAGTGGACTTGAATAAGAATGGGTTTTAAAATAACAATAGTAAAATAATCCAATGAAAGCGATTTATTTTAATAAACATACGTATAAAGGAGGATGCTCTTCTTGCCGAAGTATTTACTGCGTTTGCTCTGTTTTACCCTGATCCTCGGAGCCCTTCCAGTCATTGTTATTGGTTCGGTCTCGTATACGATTGCATCGCGTGACATTGAACAGAAAGTGCGTGAAAGCAATCTACAGATATTGCATCAGACCCAGATGCGGGTAGAACAAGTTCTGCGCAGCCTGCAATTATCATCCATCCAGTATGTCAATTCACCTCTGGTACTACAAGCAATGAAGAAACCTTTGGACAGCAGCGAGTTTCAGGAGATTCGTGATCTGACCTCCGGTTTTAACAACTTGCAAGCGGTTACGAACATTGACCAAGCCTATCTGGTTAATCTGGATGAAGATTGGGTTGTTTCGATGCGTTCTTTTGGCAAATTGGATGATTTCAGTATTCGAGACCGGATTGGTACCTACCTAAGCTATACCAACAGCCTGTTCTGGGTCACTCAGAATGCCAGTTCGTCCAAGGAAAGTGTACCTGTGTCAGCAGGTATGGGTGAACTAACACCCGAACAGGCACCTACCCTTATATCCTCGGATAATGTGGTCAGTATGGTATTCAAAATCCCGATGATGCCAACCAATGTGAAACCGAAGGGATTTCTTGTGATTGATATCGCCGATACGGAACTAAGTACATATTTGAGCCGAAATACAAATGCCGGGGATATGTACGTTCTGGATCGGGAGCAGAAGTATTTTCTGAACGATGTGCAGCAAGGCGGTAAATATGACGCGCTGAATAAGGAAATTCATGAAATGGTGCAAACGACGGGCCAGCCAGAGGGTTTCTTCAGTGCGGAGGTGGAAGGTAGCCAAGTGGCAGTTAGTTATAGGCAATCTCCGCTCAATGGCTGGTTATACGTGTCCGTTGTATCTCTTGGACAGATCACGGCCCAGTCACAGAAAATTGCATTGGTCACCGGTGTCGCTACACTGGTCATGTTATGTGTAACGGGAGTCGTCGCCATATACGGGAGTCGACGGATGTACTCACCGATCTCCAGACTGCTGCAATTTACGAAGGGGTTGGATTCCCCAGTGGCTCCGTCAGGACGCCGTCAGGATGAATTTATCTATATTGAGGAGCAATTGTCAACCTTGTTCAGTTCGGAAAAAACAATGCGGGAGCAGATGAAGGGGCAGCATGTGCACCTCCAGGAGTTTTTTATGACCAAGCTGCTAACAGGCAAAATCTCGGAGGAAGATTTCAGATATCAGGGAGAAATGTACGATTTCCCGACAGGGTGGGCGAGTCTTGGTGTACTCATGCTCCAGATCGATACCTTGGAAGGGACCCGATATGAGGAACAGGATCGAGATCTGCTGCTGTTTGCTGTCAACAATATGGTAGGGGAGCTTCTTCCTTCGGCAGTTCGGTTTACCCCGGTCATGCTGGATGATGCTCAGGTCACCCTACTTGCCTCCGAACTCACGGATGAGGTGAAGCTGAAGGAATGGATGCACACCCAGGCAGACTGGATTCGCGAACGTGTCGTGACCTATCTGAATCTGCCCGTAAGTATTGGCATCAGCCGTTCTTACACCTGTATTGGCGATACGCCAAGAGCGGTTCAGGAGAGCCGAGAGGCTCTGCAAGGCCGGGTAAGTCTGGGCAGCCGTATTATTTTGCATTACGAGGATATACAACCACGTGGTCAGATGGAGGCTGCGTTGTATACCCAGTTGCGCATGATTGAAGACCAGCTCGCTTCTGCGCTCAAGCAAGGGGATGAGGAGAAGACGGACGCCTATTTTACGCAATATTTGGGGCTGCTTGCCGACAAGAAACTTCATTTCAGTGAATACCCCGTCATTATGGTTCAGTTATTGTCTCGTGTATATCAGCTTGTGCAGGAGCAAGGTGGAGATGTGGCTGAAGTATTGGGTGAAAAAGCATCCATGGCACATTTGCTGAAGTTGTCCACATTGGACGAAATGACCAACTGGTTCCGCAAGCGGCTGTTCTTGCCCGTCATGCGTTTTTGGCGAGAGCAGGAAGAATCTCAATACATGAATATTGCAAGGCGCATGATTCGTTTGATCGAGGAACGTTATGATCGTGAATTGTCGCTGGAGGCCTGTGCCGCTGAGCTTAATTTTCACCCTGTCTACCTAAGTCGGGTATTCAAGAAGGAAGCCGGAGTTAATTTTACCGAATATCTCGCAGAGTACCGTATGGAAAAAGCGAAGACCTGGCTGCAAACAACCAATCTTAAAATATCGGAGATTGCCGAGAAATTAAACTATACCAATCCAACCGCATTTATCCGTACGTTTCGCAAAATCACAGGAACAACCCCCGGCAAGTACCGGGAGCAGCAGCGATAAAACATACCTGCTCTGCCTGCCATGGCAGGCAGGCTTTTTCATGTCCGGATGAAGGAAGAAGACCGTATTAATCCATGAAGTTAAGACAGGAATATGGAGGTTGAAAGCAGTTCATTGCGTTGTTAGATTCGATGCGGGAAATGAGCTTAACCCTTGCTACATAAGGAAAAACAAAAGGCTAAAAGGAGATGATAGCCAGTCATTCGTTTATCCTCCACAATGAAGACATGAATTCAGGAAGTGATATTTTGTAATCGTTTCCAATGTGGGGAGGAAGACAATATGAAAGCCGAAACGGCGGCTCGAACACGGCCCGCTACCCGCAGTGACAAAAACCTGCTGTGGAGGGACATTATCAAAAACCGGTGGCTGTATATCATGTTAATACCGGGTGTGCTTTACTTTGTTATTTTCAAATACATACCCATGTATGGCATCACGATGGCTTTTCAGGATTACACGCCGTATAAGGGCATCTTGGGGAGTGACTGGGTAGGGTTCAAACATTTCCAGCGTTTCTTCGGAGAACCGCAATTCTGGACATTGTTTCGAAATACGTTTTTGCTTGCCATTTATAACATTGTGTTCTTTTTCCCACTGCCGATTGTACTGGCACTCATGATGAATGAGGTTCGCCGTGAACGCTTCAAACGATTTGTACAAACGCTTGTTTATGTTCCACACTTTGTTTCCTGGGTTGTTGTTGTCGGTGTGTTCTACATGCTGTTTACAACCGAGGGTGGTGCGATTAACGAATTGCTCTATAACCTGACTGGACAAAAAGTGGCGTTCCTGCTTGAACCCGGTTGGTTCCGAACCATGATTGTTGGACAATCCATCTGGAAAGAAGTTGGTTGGGGAACAATTATCTTCCTTGCGGCGCTTTCCGGTGTGGATACACAGCTCTATGAAGCTGCACGGATTGATGGTGCCAATCGCTGGCGCCAAACCTGGCACATTACGCTGCCGGCCATTCGCAGTACTATCGTCATTTTGCTCATTCTGCGTCTGGGCAATTTCCTGGATACGGGCTTTGAACAGATCTTCCTGATGCTGACTCCGACAAACCGGGATGTGGGCGAGGTATTTGATACCTACGTGTACACGAAGGGGCTTACACAGGCACAGTACAGTTATAGTGCTGCTGTCGGGTTGTTCAAATCGGTTGTCGGACTGGCGCTTGTCCTTGGTGCCAATACGCTGGCCAAAAAATTCGGGGAGGAAGGCGTCTACTAACCTTGGGTGCAGACGTTCTTCACCAGACAGGAGTGAACATTGATGCAACAGGATAAAACGTGGGGCAACCGGATCTTTGATTTTGTGAATCACGGCTTGCTGCTGTTGATTGGAATTGTGACGGTCATCCCGTTTATTTATATTTTGGCTGTCTCGTTTACCAGTCCGCATGAAGTGGCTAAGGGAGGATTCATTCTTTTTCCAAAAGAGTTCTCTCTGGCTGCGTACCGTTACATTTTCTCTACAGATACCTTGATTCGCAGTCTGGGTGTATCGGTCTATATTACGGTGATTGGTACCTTTATTAACCTGCTGTTTACGTCACTTATGGCATATCCGCTCTCCAGAAGATATTTGCGTGGACGCCAGCCCATTTTGCTGGGTGTATTGTTCACAATGCTCTTCAGTGGCGGGATGATTCCAACCTATTTTGTCGTGAAATCCTTGCACCTGACGGATACGTTATGGTCGCTGATGCTGCCTACCGCTATTAGTGCATTTAACTTGATCGTACTCAAAAACTTCTTCCAGGCCATTCCCGATGAACTGGAGGATGCAGCCAAAATTGATGGATGTAACGATGTCGGCGTATTGTTCCGGATTGTTCTGCCTTTGTCCATGCCAGCGATGGCGACATTTTCACTCTTTTACGCGGTGGCCCACTGGAACAGTTTCTTCAGCGCTGTTATCTATATCAACGATAGTGAGAAGTGGCCTGTCCAAGTCTGGCTGCGTGAGATTGTCATTCTGGCACAGAGCCGGATCGGAGACACGAGTATTGAAGAAACCGAGATCCAGCCGCTTACCATTCGTATGGCCGTTATCGTGTTCTCCACAATCCCGATTATGCTGGTGTATCCATTCCTGCAAAAGCACTTTGCCAAAGGAGTGATGCTGGGTTCGGTGAAAGGTTGAGTCGTGACAGGGTTCAAAGTCAATTCAATATGACTGCATAAAAAGGGAGGTTTTCATGTGATGAAAGCAACAAAAAAGAAAGCCGTAGCTGTCTTGAGCACACTGGCACTGGTGACGGGTTTGCTGGCAGGATGCGGATCAGACGAGGGTCAGGCTGCCGAGGGCGGCGTACAAAATGTGTCCATAGCTATTGCGCAAGTGGGTGATGTGCCAAGCAAAGGCAATGAAGTTCAGCAAAAGATTGAAGCGTATACGAATACCAAACTGGATATCCAGTGGATACCGGCTTCAGCCTATAATGACAAAATTAACGTGATGATCGCTTCAAGCGATATGCCAAAAATTGTGAAAGTGCAATATAATCCAACGGTGACCAGCGCGATGCGCAATGACGTGTTCTGGGAAGTGGGGCCTTTGCTGAAAGACTACAAAAATCTGTCGGCACAGAACGAGCGTTTTTTTGACAACATCAAGGTAGAAGGCAAGATCTACGGGGTTCCTGTTTTCTCGGATATTGCGCGGGCTACAGTCATCTATCGCAAGGACTGGTTCGAGAAGCTGAATCTGAAGGTGCCAACGACACCGGATGAATGGTATGAAACGATTAAAACACTGGCCACCTCCGATCCGGATGGAGACGGTCAGGATAATACGTTTGGACTGATGCTTTTCAAAAAATACAATGAGGACCAATATTCCTTCACGACGCGCCTTGGCGTAAGTTTTGGTGCTCCTAACAAGTGGAAGGTCGAGGATGATGGCAGCTTCACGCCGGAATTCATGACCCCGGAATATATGCAGGTGCTGGATCTGCTGAAACGTTTGTACGATGAGAAACTGCTGAACCAGGACTTTGCCGTATTTGACTCGACGGAAGCGGAGAAAAAGTATGATTCCGGTGTTGTGGGTATCCGTGTTGGTGTTGCGCAGAACGGAAAAAGTCAGCAGGAGCGTCTGTCCAAAAACAATCCGGATGGTGTGGTAGACATCGCTGGTTTGCTTGGACCGAACGGAGATCGTGTTGCAGGACAGACGGGTAACTCGGGAATTCTGGCATTCCCCAAATCGACGGTGAAATCGGAAGAAGAACTCAAGAACCTGCTCTCCTTCCTGGATAAACTGATGGACCCTGAGATGGCGACCCTGTTGATGCGTGGTATGGAAGACAAACATTACACCAAAGTGGGCGAAGATCAGGTGGAGATGAGTGACTTCGATGCATTCCAGCGTGAAGTGAAACCTTACCGTGACAACCTGCCTTATGTCGAAGGATATAACGTACCGAAATTGAAGGATACGGAACTGGGTGAAAAAGGTACGGCACTTGCTAAGGAACTGGCGGAGCACGCTGTGCCAAATCCTGCGCTGACGTTATATTCTCCAACGTATGGTGACCGCGGGGCAGACCTGGATCAGATGATTGCAGATGCGCAAACCAAATACATTATGGGCAAGATCGATCAAAGTGGCTGGGAAAAGGAAATCGAGAATTGGGGCAATGCTGGCGGAAACAAGATTCGTGAGGAATATGCCGAAGATTATAAAAAACAGGCTCAATAAAGAGCCGGAAGCGGAGGCTTGATCATGAAGGAAACACTGCAATTGACATCGGTGCGCATGGCACAGCAATTCATGGAAAGTTATCGCAACCATGAGCTGTACTCCACTTGGCATTATGAGAATGGCTGCCTGCTGAAAGCACTGGAGGAGCTGTATACGCACACGGGGGAGCAAAAGTATTTTGATTACATCCGTGAGCTGATGGATCATTTTGTTCAGGAAGATGGTTCGATTCGCTCTTATACGATCGAGGAATATAACCTGGATCAGATCAATCAGGGGAAATCACTGTTCCTGCTGCTTGAGAAAACGGGAGAAGAGAAGTATCGCAAAGCTGCGGATGTGCTTATGACTCAGCTCAAGGGACAGCCACATACGAGTGAAGGCGGATTCTGGCACAAAAAGATTTACCCTTTCCAGATGTGGTTGGATGGATTGTACATGGCCACTCCGTATCTGACCCAGTATGGCGCGGTGACGGGTGAAGAGAAGTGGTTCGACAAGGCTGCATTGCAGCTCTTGCTGGTGGAGCAACGTACACGTGATCCGCGTAGTGGTCTGCTATACCATGCCTGGGATGAGAGCAAAGAGCAGCGCTGGAGTTCGGGGGAAACGGGCTGTTCTCCACATGTCTGGAGCCGGGCGATGGGCTGGTATGTGATGGCGGTTGTGGATACATTGGATCACCTGCCAATAGATCATCCGCAGCGAGGGCAGATTGTGGGCATCTTCGAACGGGTGGCAAACGCACTTGTGCATGTGCAGGATCAACAGACCGGACTATGGCCACATTTGCTGGATCAGCCGGGACGTGAGCGGAACTATCTGGAGGCCTCCGGGACCTCGATGTTTGTTTATGCATTGGCCAAAGGTGTACGTAAAGGATATCTGAGTGGCAAGTTCAAAGCGGTTGCGGAAAAAGGGTATCAGGGTCTGCTGCAGCATTTGCTTCAAACGGACCGCGAAGGTGTGCTGTCCTTGACGCAGTGTAATGGCGGAGCAGGTCTTGGAGGAAGCCCATACCGTGACGGGTCCTACGAGTATTATGTGACCGAGTCCATTCGCATCAATGATCCGAAATCGGTCGCTCCGTTCATTTTGGCAGGGGTGGAGATTGAACTGGCGTAATGCTGGTTCTTTTCTTCAGATCACTTATGATAGCGCATACATGATTGGTTTGAGTGAAATGAGGCAAGTTTGCTGAACAATTTGGCTATCCAAAAGGAGAGATGGTTCATGAGTCCAAAAGGTCCAATGTCCCGTTTAGGCGGAATCGTTGTAATTGGTGCAATGTCCGCTGGATTGCTTGCAGGTTGCGGGGGGGAAAAAGCACCTGCTGCAGGGGAAGGTAAACTTCCCATTTCCATCTCTTTAATGCAGGTAGGTGATATACCGGGCAAGGAGAACGGGATTGAACAAAAGATTGAGGAATATACCAATACGGATGTTAATGTACAGTGGATTCCGCAGTCTGCTTTTGATGATAAAGTGAACGTGATGGTTGCTTCAGGCGAGATGCCGACCATTATGCGTGTGAATTATGTACCGACAACGTTTAATGCCGCCAAAACGGGATTGTTCTGGGAACTGGGGCCATACCTGAATGATTATAAAAACCTGTCTGCCCAATCCGAGGCTTATTTTAACAATATCAAAATTGAAGGCAAGGTCTATGGTATTCCGAACTTTCGCGATATTGGACGGACTGCGATCGTATATCGCAAGGACTGGTTCGATACATTGAAGCTGGATATCCCCAAAACGCTGGATGACTGGTATGAAGTGATGCGCTCTATTCGTAAAGATGACCCGGACGGGAATGGTAAGGAAGATACGTACGGTGCATTGTTATTCAAAAAGTATAATGAGGGCGTCTCCTCCCCACTGACGCGGATCGCTGTAAGTATCGGTGGCGTTAATAAATGGGGAGTGGACGATGCCGGGAAACTGACACCGGAGTTCCTGACCACCGAATATGTGGATACGATGAAGCTCTTCAAGCGACTGTTCAGCGAGGGGCTGATTAATAGTGATTTCCCTGCCCTGGACCCTTCTGATGCGGACAAAAAAATGGACTCGGGCCTCGTTGGCATGAAGCTGAACGGTGTTGCTCAGAACGGAAAATCTTCTCAGCAACGGCTTACGCCGAATGCTCCGGATGGAGAGATTGATGTGGCTCCGTTCCAGGGACCCGACGGCATTCGTATTGCCGGGGAGCCAGGAAACTACGGAATGCTGGTCATCCCGAAGGCATCCGTTACGGATGAGGAGCAACTGAAGAAGGTCCTTACGTTCCTGGATCAGTTGATGGATGAGGAATTGAGCACGTTGCAGCTTCGTGGATTGCTCGATGTGCACTACACCAAGACTGCGGATGGGAAAACCGAACTCAAAGATTTTGACGCTTATCAGCGTGAAGTGAAGCCATATCGGGATAATCTGTTAAGTATTGAAGGTTATAACGTTCCTGAACTGGTCGATGTTCCCATTGGTATGAAAGGTACCAAGATGGCGCGTGAAAATGAGCAGTACGCCATTGCCAATTCGGCACTTACTTTGTCTTCGGCGATCTATACCGAGCGTGGTCAGGAGCTGGATCAGATGATCTGGGATGCGCAGACCAAGTACATTATGGGTAAAATAGATGATGCTGGTTGGGAGCAGGAAATCGTAAACTGGAGAAAAGCCGGTGGTGATCAACTGATCACGGAATTGGAAGCATCCTATAAGGAATTGAACGGAAAATAAAACTGGATGAAATAAAAAGGTTGATCAAATGGAATGATATGGTTTATTCTATGAGTGAGTTTATTTTTCCAATATCATACGAAAGACCACACCCTTAAAGCATAAGGCTATGAATCTGCGGATTCATGGCCTTTTTTTGTGTTTTAAGCGAATGAAGTGGGTCTATGGAAGGAGCGTTGCACGCCTTGAAGTGATGGGGATAGAAGAAAAATAATACCAATAGCCTAGTACAACATGGTAGAATATTGATTATTATGGCAAATTTAGGTTTTGGTTATGAAGAGAAGTGACTAGGTTGACCAAGTAAAGCATCCCCATACTAAGGTACATAGGAGCGTGAGTAGATTGAAGAAACGAATTGAAAGTCACGAGAAGAAGAAAAAACGGAATGTTTGGATCGTCGGGTTGGTAACGACAGCTGTATTGGCAGCAACACTATTACCGATTGGCTCCGTACATTTGACGTCAACAGCGAATGCTGCATCGGGAACAAGTGATACTGCTCTTAGCAAGTTCAAAGATATCAAGGGTCACTGGGCTCAAGCGACAATTGCCAAAGCTTATGAAAAAAATCTGATCTCTGGTTATCAAGACGGAACGTTTCGTCCCAATGGCAAAATCACACGTGGGGAATATGCGACAATTCTCGCCCGAGCGACTGGACTGGAGAAGGTAGAAGGGCAGAATTCCTTTGCTGATCTCAAGGGACATTGGTCTGAAGCGGCGGTTAGCCAGCTTGTCGGACAAGGATTCATTAATGCTGGCGATTACGCCAAAGGGTTCAATCCGAATGTGGAACTAACGCGTTACGAGATGATGAAATGGATTGCAAATGGACTGATCAAGTCCGGAGCCAGCTTCCAGGATGCTTTTAACGATACGACAAATACGTTACTTCCTACACCGGAAGTGAACCGCGGCACTATTCGTGCCGAGCAGATTCCGTATCTTGCCCTTGTTCGTGGGACAGGCATTGTCGGTGGATTCCAGGATGGCACATTAAAACCTGCGGATTCCACCACACGTGCAGAAGTATCGGCCATTTTGCTGCGTTATATGGATGTGGAGGGCACGGATGCCGGGAAGTATAGTGACCTGAATGAGATGAGAGAGGTCGGCACGACAGGTACGAATTTAACGACGATTAGTAATTATTTTTATACTAAGAACTCTGTCAAAGTAAGTGATATATCTAAAGAGAAGATTAATTTATCAAATAATTCTGGGGTAGTTACACTTCATAGATATATTGTCGTAGATGTTACTCAGGGAAAAGAAAAAAGCGTCTATGCACCATTATTTATTGGTCCAGAGACACATCTTTTCAAAGGTAATTACATGGCTTTCGCAGATATATCTTTTACATCCAAAATTGATAAATCCAACTTAATCACATTTAATGGAGGCTTATACAACGGTTTTTTACAGTTTAATCGATTGGACCTTAAGCAAGCATCCAAGAATGGCTTAATTACTATTCCAGAAAGTTCAAGGGATTTGATAAAAAAAGATGTGGAGAAGAGGTTTTGGGTTACTTCCGTTTTAGATGGTGAAAATGGAGCATATTCCTTTAATCAAAAAAGTGAAAATATACTAAAAATTCAAAATATGTAAGTCAAAATTAATGGTGGTGGAAAATTTTTGTATTCACATATTGAGAAGAAATCCTTAATTTTTATCTCAATTTTTCTTATTACTATATTAGGTTTAAATTTAACATCCTCAATAGAAGCTGCAAGTTCAGATCCGTATGGACCTAAAAAGCAAAAAGTATCTAATACGGTACAGTCTGAAAAAAGGATAGCTAATCCAGGTGTTTACTGGTATCAACTTGATAATGGTAATTTTAGGGCAGACCATACTTCTGGACCAACTCTCTCAGAGAACCTTAATGCTAATACATGTTCTAAACCATACCCAGCTGAGAGGGACATACCTAACGAAGTTGATTTTTCCATATGGCCAGCTGTACAATGGCCAGAATTCCAATCCCAAAGAGTTACACAGCGAATGGTAGAAAACATTCGTATTAAGAGCGTAGATTATCAAACAAGCAATACGCAGTTATTCTATACTGGGGTTGGTACTACGATTATAAGAGAAGGTAGTACAGTAGTAAAAATCATTACCAAAACAGGAGGCTCCCATCAAGTAACTGAGTGGAATGATTATGATAATGGTGGTAGAACAAATCAAGGTTGTCTCAAGCAAATAGTTGCCTACCATACACCAATGGACATTATTTGGGAAGGCGATCTGGTTGAAGAGAAAGAAATCGATGTAACACCAGATTCAACTTTAACAATCGGTCAGACAAAGCAAATGAAAGCCAATGTAAGTACGAGGCACTACGGCGAAACAGATTTTAACACTGGCATCGACGTATCCCGCAGGGAGTCGGAGATCAAATGGTTTTCTTCTGATGAGACGATTGCGAGTATAGAGTTAAAAACAGGGATGTTAACGGCCGAAAGTCCAGGCACGGTCACAGTGCGTGCGATCTGGAACAATGGTACATATCTGATCTCGGATACCGCCACCATAACAGTCACGTCTGAGCCAGGACTTGTTGTGAATCTGCCGAATGCTTGTAAAGCCAATACAACACCTCTACAGGCAGAAGCTGTTCTAACCAAACCGGATCGCACTGTTCATAAACTGACGGCTCATCCCAAATTGACGTGGCAGAGCTCGAATCAGACTATAGCCACGATTGGTGCTGATGGCAAAATCACGACAAAAGGGATCGTGGGTAGCACTACCATAAAAGCCCATTTTCTTGATTCAGCTCAGCAACTGGATGAACAAGGGACTCAGGTCCTTGAGGTAAAGGACTGTACGGATAATGGAGAAGGGGGGAATGATGGTGATCCGGGGGGCGATCCTGTGAACGCTTGCTCAGTGACCATCAGCCCACCTAGTAGAGGCACGGTTATCGAAGCATCGGTTATGGACCCATCTGTTCGAGGTGTGTTGAAGGCGGATGATCGGGGATCTGAGAAGTTCGATGTTACCCGTGGTATTCCAACTTCGGAAGATCTCTACGCCAATGTCTTGGCCAAGGAATATCTGTTTCAGCACCGTTGGGTAAACATGACAGGAACGGTGACCTACAACGTAAATGTGAAAAGGGTTTATCATAAAACCTGGACGATTCCGGGAAGGGCATCTACTGGTGAGGGGGATCCAGGAACACCTCCTGAGCCCAGAGAACTTGACGTCCCTGGGGATAAAACCATGCAAGTAACAAGGACATATAGCTATTGGCAGATCGATAACCTGGAGGTATACAAGTTAAATGAGGCCAAGGTATCTAACTATGCGCTAGGTGGTTATGGTGGAACCGTGACCCTGATGCCAAATGCATATACACCACCAACTTTGCAATCAGCTATGGATACTGCGGTTACCAATCATGTGAAACCTGCGCCATGTCAAGAAATTGATCTTGGCATCAGAGGGGTTCCGGGTGGTTCGACTGAACCGTCTACGCCAGATGAAACGTCATTGTTCCAATCTGAAGCTGAAGCGATGGTTAGAGAGAACACCGTTAATAACGATAAGGTAACTTTTAATGGAGCGACAATTATGGATCCTGCCCCAGTGGATAAATCAGCTCCGCAACCGGGAACGATCCCCCAGCCTGGCATGATTGGAGATGATGTTCTGTACCAGAACCGTCTGACGATCAAGAACACATTGATGAACAAAGCTAACCAGCCTACCACGGGTGAGATTGCATATGTACTGCTCCCTGGTAATGTTAACGGAGGGCAGGATCAGAAGTTCCCCATTCTGGGCATCAACTCGGTGACAGTACATACTCCAGTTGTGAACTATGCATGGGTGTCAGATGATCAGCCCCATAATCAGAAGACTACGCCTGATCCGACCAGAGCTGCACTTATCTTAGAGCGTCCATTCATTGTACGAATCCCAACTTCAGGGCAGCACCTGGAGGCTGCGAGTTACCCGGGCTATGGAAACCGTGATTATGCAAAATATTTCCGTATCAAACAGGTTCGTTTCCCATTCGATGTTTATAACGGCGCCAGAAGCCAGTTTATCCCGGCCCTGACATGGATAGATATTCCGGTAAATCAGTTGGACACCTCTTTTTATCTTCCCGTATGGGTAGATGAGGGGAATTACCAGATTGAGTTTCGTAATATCGCCGAAAATGCACCAGCTAGTTTCACAGAACAACAGGATGCCAACACAAATCTGACCCATCACGTCGCAGCAGATACCGTTGCAGTCGAGGTTATCGGACGATTGTATGATTTTCACATCACGGATATTTCAGATTACAACTGGGAGAATGTTTTCCGCAAGCGGATAGGCAGCCCGGAACCAACGGGTGTGAGCTACTGGACCGGAGGAAACAGTATCGACGGAGATCCCCGAGGTAATGTGGCTCCCTATGTCCTGCCTATTCGTCCCGGCAGTCATCCGGTACAAGGTTTCCGAAATGTAGCAGTGAAGACGGGGTACCACCTCAAGTTTGATTTGAAGACCAAGGGCAATATGTTTGGGAAACAGGATGGTATTCGAATTACACCGACGTTTTCTTTTGTGAGTAAAGATGGCACTACCCGGCAAGAAGTGGATTTATACTACCATCGAGTACAGGAACGACTCATTCGTATCGGATCGGCACAAGATTTGGAAAAACGCTTTGTTGTCCTGAACTCACGGTTGCGGAATGTACCCGGTACGGAGTTAGGTGATACAGCGCGCTACCAGTATACGTATGAACTGTCGGAGGAGGAACGCAATCAGGGTACAATGGCGGAATATATGGTTCGTTTCGTGGATCAGACCTCTCATCTTAAAACGTGGGTAGGTCGTTATGACTGGATGATTCTTCCTTCACAGATACGCACGCTCATTGGCCCCAAAACAGATATTCCATCTGGTGTTAATGTGGATCGGGCAAATGCAGCGATTCAGCGCTGGTATGGCGAATATAGCTTGCCAGCGGACGTATATGCTGTTCCCAAAGGAACCAATCTGGAACTGCTCGCCAGACAAAATCAGTTGGATGAGAAGGCAACGGTATTTCTGAGGGACGGTTACATTGTAGTTAACTTCAATATCGAAACTTTGCGCAGCGGCAATACGAATGCACCGCACCTGCAGTATATTCATGCACCGTTGATGAATCAATGGCAAATGGAAGGTTTTGATAACAAACCGGTAGATGGTCAGGGGGGAAGCTGGTCGATGCAAGATGGGGACGTGGTTTTGTACCATGCCGATCAATCCAGCCGTAATGACTTCCAATCCCAGGTACCACATTAGAGAGATATCGTTTTACCCATAAAGAAGGCAGGCGTAATGTGAATCTACATGACGTTTGTCTTCTTTTGTGAAATTTGGATTATGGTTGGGCAGCAGAACGGGTATAAAGGGTAAGGAGCACTCGTTCCATCCATATTCATTAATTTTTTCAACGAGAGGGGAACCACACATATGATTGAAGAGGATAAGCAGGAAATATTGATTTCAGAAGATACATACAAAGGAAGAGATCTGGGTGTCACATTAGAAGCACAAGCCTGTCGCTTCAAAGTCTGGTCACCGTTAGCCGTTCAGATGGAACTACTTCTGTACCCGCCTTTGACAGGGGGGACACCGGAGGAAGAGCCCAATCAACGGAAACAGCAGGCGTTACCTATGCAAAAGAAAGCACAAGGTGTCTGGGTTCTGGAACTGGAGGGCGATTTAAGTAACTACCGTTACATGTACAAGCCTACTTTCGAAGATGGACATTCAATCCCTGCTGTAGATCCTTACGCACGAGCAGTGACCATGAATGGAGAAATGGGTGTAATTGTCAGACTGGAGCAGACACATCCGAAGGGATGGAGTGAGGATATTCGCCCGGAATTGACCAGTCCTGTAGATGCAGTCCTGTACGAACTGCATGTACGCGATTTTTCCATTCACCCCTCATCGGGTATAACGAATAAAGGCAAATACATGGCTTTTACCGAGACGGGTCTGCATGATTCGGAGGGCAACACACTAGGGATTGATCATTTGGTTGAACTCGGGATCACCCATGTGCATCTGCTTCCTGTATTTGATTTTGCGACGGTGGACGAATCCAGAGTAGATGGGGATACGACGGATGGCTCCAACTATAACTGGGGATATGATCCGCTTCATTATAATGTCCCGGAAGGTTCCTATGCATCACGTGCGGATGATCCGGAGACACGAATCCGTGAGTTCAAATCAATGGTGCTTGCCCTTCATAACAAGGGAATAGGTGTCATTATGGATGTGGTATATAATCATACGTTTGATACGGAAGGCAGCTCTTTTGAAAAATTAGTACCCGGGTACTACTATCGACAAAATGCTGATGGGACCTATAGCAATGGTTCAGGTACAGGCAATGAGGTGGCTACTGAACGTGCCATGGTTCGCAAGTTTATTATCGACTCAGTCCGTTACTGGGCAGAAGAGTACCATGTGGACGGTTTTCGCTTTGATCTGATGGGCCTGATCGACACAACTACGATGAAACAGCTTGCAGCGGAATTGCACACCGATGTGTCCCCTTCCATATTGTTATATGGTGAACCATGGGGCGCACTGGATTCGCCGCTTGGGGATGAGATGACCCTAAAAGGAACGCAGCGCGGTGCGGGTTTTGCTGTGTTTAACGATAATTTCCGCGGTGTGATCAAGGGAGACAGTGATGGCATGGGCACGGGATTTGCGACGGGCGCGGACGGGAAAGAAGACGAATTGTGGACTGGCGTCCGGGGAGCCATTCAGGATTTTACGGATGGTCCATCCGAGACGATTAACTATGTAACGGTGCATGACAATCTCAACCTGTGGGATAAAGTCGCACGCACACAAGGACTACATGATACCTTGAATTTTCTCACCTATGACAAGGATGGAAGTATTCGCGGTTGCGAAAGTGTGGAAGAGGCTGTAGAGAAGGCAAAGCCTTACTTGCAAATTGATTCGGAACACGTGCTGGAGAATGAGACGGTTAGGCGTTGTCTGCTTGCCAATGGTATTGTTCTAACCTCCCAGGGTGTTCCCCTGATCGCGTCTGGAGATGAGCTGCTTCGCAGCAAATATGGAGATGCCAACAGCCACCAGAGTGGGGACGCAGTTAATGCCATACATTGGGAGCAAAAGCAGCTGTTCAAGCCGGTGTTTGACTATTATCGTGGGTTAATCCTTCTTCGGCGGGAGCATCCCGTATTTCGGTTTCGTACACGGGAAGAGATCGAGAAGCATGTTCGTCTAATCGAAAAAGGTAATGGGTTATTGGCGTATGAACTGAATGGTACAGCAGCCAGCGATTCATGGAAACGCATTGTTGTCATCTATAACGCGTCAAAAGAAAACCGTGACATCTCTGTTCCCACAGGGACATGGAATGTGATTGTAGAAAAAGGACAAGCAGGCGTGGATACGATACGTACCATACAGGGCGGACAGGTACATGTGAATGCGCTATCCATAACGGTGATGTATTCCGATTCCCGATAAACAGCATGTTTGCCAAGCATTGAAGGCTGCCAACAGGCCATTAGTAAAATCGCTAACAAGGACACGTTCAAGATATCGAATCAAATCTAATCAAATAAATTGAGATAAAACAAATCCCCCTTTCCCGTAAGAAAGGGGGATTTGTTGATACGTCAGGCACCATTGGCTTGGTCACAGGACTATACTTCGTCATGTGTCCACCTTTTTTATGTTGTGCATCAGTTGAGTATTTTTAGTCTCAACCCAATGACATCCTGCCTTATATTCTTGTATAGTTCAAACTTTTTTTGTCGGGACAGGTACAAATGCTGTCAATCTATGGCACTTGTTTTCATATCCTATATTTTGAAAGCGATTGCTAATTGAATACGCAAATGGAACCGATATGATGTACAGACAACCCCGGGTTGACAAATCACGTCCTGCTCCGTAACATCGGGACAACACGAAAACAATGGATATAAAGGCGGTGGGAACGATGCCGGAATGGACTTCTTTTCGATACGAAGGCAACGATCTTGGCTTAACATATACTCGTGATGCAAGTACTTTTAAATTGTGGGCACCTACGGCACAACAGGTTTATATATTGGTTTTTGAGGATGAAGGGCATTACAACGAGGAGGGTAAGGTTCCGGAGCATGAGGGTGGACGGGAACATTCCATGACACGGGATGCAGACGGAATATGGACGTTGGAACTTACAGGCAATTGGGCAGGACATTATTACATGTACCGCATTATCCATGATGATCAGCGGATTGAAGTGGTTGTTGATCCTTACGCCAGAGCGGTAACAGCTAATGGGCAACGAACAGCTATTATCGATCCTGAGACCACCAATCCGGTCGATTGGGAATTGGATGTCAAACCTGCTTTTTTGCGTCCTGTTGATGCCGTGTTATATGAGTTGCATGTCCGTGATTTCTCCTCAGACCCACATGCAGATATTCCGTATAAGGGAAAATATCTGGCATTTACGGCATCCGGTCTGACGGATAGAGCAGGCAATAGCATTGGGGTAGACCATCTTGCTGAACTGGGAGTCACTCATGTACATCTTCTGCCTGTGGCGGATTATCAGACGGTGAATGAACTCGCTACGACGGATGTTGGTTCCAATGTCAGAGCACCATACAACTGGGGATATGATCCGCAGCATTATAATGTTCCTGAAGGTTCCTACGCTACCGACCCTCGTGATCCGGCAGTTCGAATTCGGGAATTCAAATCACTCGTACAATCGCTGCACAGACAAGGCATTCGGGTTGTACTTGATGTTGTTTATAACCATACGTATAGCGTGGAAGAGGGACCTTTTGAACGGATTGTACCAGGCTATTATTACCGTTATCGGGAGGATGGTACCCTTAGTGATGGTTCTGGTGTAGGCAATGAATTGGCGACAGAACGTCCAATGGTGCGAAAATATATTCTGGATTCTCTCCGATATTGGGCAGAAGAATATCATGTGGACGGATTTCGATTTGACCTTATGGCCTTGATTGATACGGATACGATGAATGAATTGACACGTGAATTGCGGGAGCAGATCGATCCGGCATTCCTGATCTATGGAGAACCCTGGACAGGTGGAGATTCACCTTTGGACCGCAAAACGTTAAAAGGAACCCAGCGAGGTCAGGGATTTGCTGTATTTAATGATCACTTTCGCAGCGCAATCAAAGGGGATAGTGACGGTAGCGGCAGAGGGTTTGTCACGGGTGCCGGAGGACAGGAATATGAGATTCTCAGAGGATTAGCCGGAGCACTGGATGATTTCACATCTTCACCTGTGGAAGTTGTCAATTATGTAACTGCCCATGACAATCTTAATCTGTGGGATAAAATTGCAACAACAATGAACCTTAGACATCAATTAGGATTTCCCGTATGGAAGGACGGACAGCCCGTGGGTGGCGGGAGTGCTGAGTCCGCTGTAACAGCAGCAGATCCTTATCGGTATGTGGATGCAGATGATGTTTTGGATCATGAGATGGTTCGTCGCTCGTTACTGTCTTCCGGCATTCTGCTTACTTCTCAGGGAATTCCGTTTCTGCATGCAGGGGATGAGATGCTCAGATCCAAAGCCGGTGATCATAACAGTTATCGGAGCGGGGATGCGGTGAACGCTATCACATGGGCCAACAAATCACGGTTTAGACCGGTGTTCGACTACTATCGTGGTCTTATTCATTTACGGCGAACACATCCCGCTTTTCGTATGATTGATGCTGAACAGGTACGAAATCACCTTCGTGTCATTCGTGCGGATGGCAATGTAGCTGCCTTTATGTTTCAGGGTGGTGCGAATCAGGACACCTGGAATCAGATTATGGTCATCTATAACGGCTCGGAACATGAGCAGCATGTGGACCTGGGGGAAGGGGACTGGCATGTCGTAGTTAATGATCATCAGGCTGGTACAGACCTCATCGAGACTGTTCGTGGCACTGTTCAGGTAGAACGATGGTCCTTAATGGTACTGTATGATACAGAGCATGATGGAGGTGCTGAGCCGTTAACAGTGGAGATTAGTTTTCCTCGCCAGGTGTATAGTCCGAAGGAGACCACTCAACTGCGAGCGATCGTACGGGACAGCATTGGCAATGTGGTAGAAAAAGCTCCAGTTACCTGGACTTCTTCTGATCCGGATATTATTCAGATCCAGCCTGATGGAACAATCCATGCACTGGAACAAGGGGAAGCTTCGATCACAGTCCACTGTGGGGACATAACAGCAAGCTGTATGTTACAAGTGGATTATCGTCATGCGGAACGAATCGAAATTGTGGGCGAACCAGTCATGTACATGACTCGAATCAGTCGCTTCCGTGCCTTGGTTCTGGATCAATTTGGTCAGCCGCTTCAGGATTCGAATATACGCTGGAGCTCTTCTCATCCAGAACTTGCAGCGGTGAGTGCAGCAGGGATCGTACGTGCGATGACACCTGGAGTAACCCATATTATTGCTGAAGCTGGAGGAATCCGGGCAACTCTTGCCGTGACGATTCATAAACAGATTTCGCGAACCGTCACGCTTCGATACGAACGGGAAGACCAGCATTATGAAGGTTGGGATGTCTGGGTATGGGGCACAGGTATGGAGGACGGAGCAGTAAGGCTGGAACAAGTTGGCAATGCCGCCGAAGCCCGCTTCCGCGTTGCTCCGGGTCTGCATCACCTGGGATTGATCATTCGATTGAACGAATGGGAAGCTAAAGATACGTGCGGAGATCGTTACGTGGACATTGTACCTGAAGATGAGGACGTGCACATTATTGTCCGTAGCGGATCAGACGAGATGCAGATCATTCGCGAAAGCGAAAAAACGGAGGATCGTGATAGCGCATAGTTTCTTAATTTACAACATCGAAAGTAGTTCGTCAAAACCTTGATAAACCAGCAGTCGGAAGAGATTCCGACTGCTTTTTTGGTCTGATTATACGAAGCATAGCTTAGCAAAAAATAAAGAATTGTCCTGTTTCGTGTTTGAGATCCTCTATCATTGGGGTAAATATAGATATGGCCCACGATTCGGCCAAAGGAAAAAGACCATGATGGTCTATAAGCGAAGCTTTAGCGCTTTCCAACAAATATAATGTAGTGATCCCTTGAAGGAGGATGTTCAATCATGAAATCCAACGGAAAAATGGCTCAACTTACAGCAACGCCAAGAACGGAAAAGAAAGGTGCAGCACTTCGCCTGTTAAGACAAGGCGGACGAGTTCCTGCAGTCGTTTACGGCCCGGGACTTGAAGGTGCTTCAATACATGTAGATGAAAAAGAAATGCTGAAAGTGGCACGCACAGGCCGCTCTGAAATGTTCAACCTGAATGTTGAGGGTGGTAAAACGGTTCCGGTACTGATCAAGGATCAGCAAGAGCGTAACGGACGTTTGCTGCATGTCGACTTTTTGCAAATTTCCAAGAACAAACCAATCAGCGTAAGTGTATCGATCGACTTCCAGGGTACAGCAGCCGGTTCGAAAGCTGGCGGTGTATTCCAGACACAGGAGACACAGTTGGAAGTAGAAGGATTGCCTGCGGATCTGCCAACGTCAATTGAAGTTGATGTTAGCGGATTGGATATTGGTGATCGCTTGACTGCTGCGGATATCAAACTGGATAAGGGTTTGACACTCGTAACTTCACCTGATTCGATTATCGCGTCCGTCATGCCGCCACAAGCGGCTGAGGAAGAGCCAACGGCTTCTGCTGAGGATGCTGAACCAGCAGCTGAAGAAAAAGCTACAGAAGAATAAACCAAGCTTAGGGATCTCAGCAGATCCCATGCTTAGCCGAAGCCCAGTCCTAGTGACTGGGCTTTTTATATTTTCAGGACAAGAGAGATTGTGTTATTCGCATGGAGAATGAGAATGTACTACAATACATCTTAAAGGGTAAGAAAGTAGGTTTAATTCAATGTTTGATCCAACGGTGTATGACAATCTGAAAGTCGGATTTGAGAATCATCTCTATGATATGGATAACCTGGATGAACGTATTCAGATTACAGGGCGTAAAGATCAGCTGGAGATGGCTGTGATGTCCAGAGAGTTCACATTACAATTCTGTCTCAGGAATCGCCCGGAAGTAACAGGAGAGGTCGTATTAAGCAGTTCCCTTGAGGAGCTTGCAGCGGAGATACTGGAGACGCCTGGGGCGCATCCGGGTTGCCGTTTGGAACTACGTTTTGGCATGGTTGTGAAGGAACCTGAGAAGCAGTGCCCGGCCATTCGTCGGATGTTACAGGAGAGCTGGCCTGAGCAGAGGATGTGCCAGAACATCCGGTATATCTTTGATGAACAGCCAGTTACATATAACGTCACGGCTCACGTTTATTTTGACCGCAGTGTGAATGAGGATCAGATGGGGGATATTGCTGAACTCTGTGAGCATATGGCGAATGTGATGAATCAATTATTACAGTTGCATAACCAGTAATTCTGAGAAAAGCCTTGTCTCTTTGTAGAGATCAGGGCTTTTTTTGTATTATTTTTAGAAAATTGTATAGGCTTTCAGGCTTAGGTTTAAGGGATTTTTGGTTAATGTTTTACGCAAGCAAGTAAGAGAATGTATATTAAAAGGGGGTAAGAGTGCAATTGGACTATACAAAAATGGTGAAATTGCGAAAATAATATTGGGACTAAAGATTTAGTTCTGTACTAAAGGAACTAGTTTTCCTTGCCGATAAAATATCGAAGGGGAGAAACTACATGACAGAGAAATTAATTCGTCTGCTGCGTATACTTCAGGCTATACAAGCAAATCCTGGAATTTCGGCCAAGGAATTGGCGCTGAAATGCGGTACGACTGTACGCACGATTTATCGTGATCTCCGGATTTTGGATAGGGTCGCCCCGATTATGAATGAAGGATACGGCAAAGGTTACCGATTTATTGGTGAGTTTGCGATGTATCCATTAGATTTTACTGAACAGGAAGCAATGGTTTTCTCCTTGCTCCCGTCCGTAGTTGATACTTCCAAGTTACCTGCTGAGTTTGATTCAGCTTTTGACAAGGTTATGTCGGCTCATGCCAAATTAAAATCAAGAAACAGTGACATTGTAGAGAATATTGCGGGAATTATTCGGATGGGCACGCCAGCTTATCGTGAGGAAGGAAAAGACCCTAATTTGCTAATTCCCATCATCGAAGCTATTCTAAGCCAGCAAACCATTCGTACTCAATATCATACGCTGACAAGAAATGAGATCACAGTTCGCGATATCGATCCCTATTATCTCATTCCACGTGATCAACGTTTTTATTTGATTGGATACTGTCATTTGCTGCAAAAAGTTCGATTGTTTCGAATTAGCCGTTTTTTGGATGTGATGCGAACAAATGCCGGTTTCGACATGGGTGATTTCAACATAACACAGTACATGAAAAACACATGGTCTATTGACCGTGGCGATGAACATATCCATTTCAAGGTGAGATTCTCTGAGAAAGTGGCCCCCTACATAAAAGAAGAAGAAATGTTTGTTCGCCCGCGAATGACAAATATGTCGGATGGGGGATTGTTATTTGAAGTGACACTGAATAGCAGCAGAGAATTTTTGAAATGGTTGTATCAGTTTGGGCCTGAGGCAGAGGTACTTGAACCTCTTGAGTTTCGTAGAGAGATACGCAGGCAACTTGTGGAGTGGTTGAAACATTATGAAACGGATGTACCATTGCTAAAATAAATTTTAATTATGGAGAAATACCCGAAAAGGAGCAGGTGATATGAGTACCAAATTATTCGCAGCTATGTATGGGATGGACCATTTCCATGGCGTGCAAGCTTTACATGTGGGGGATACCGTGTATCTCGTCAAAGATCCGGATAATCGCTTGGATCATCAGGCGATTAAGGTTGTTATTCCACCGATTGGAGCCGTAGGTTATATCGTTAATGATCCACTTGTCGTACCTCATGGATGTTGGACCGGGACGGCATTCTACGATGTATTTCATCAACTAACGTGTGCCAAAGTACGATTCATGATGAGAGATATGGTTATTATGGAGTTGATTGAGATGAGTCATATTCCTGTTCCTCAAATGGATTCTTTGATTACGGGATGGCAATTTCGTGAAAAAGCTTGATCATCTTATATAGTTTTTATTTTGGCAAAATGATCATTATAACAGGAGAAGGCTCATTTGCGGATGAGCCTGGTATAGGTGGCTTCCAGATGCATGGCTGTTCTGGCCCAACTGAAATGTGCCCTCGCGCTGTCTCGGCCGGCCTTCCCTAATATCTTGGCAAAAGTGGGATTGCTTGCAAGTTTGTACAGGCAAGAGGCAAAACTTTGGGGACGATTATAATTGGTGACAAGGTATCCATTGATACCTGATTCAATAATCTCACGAATGCCTCCGTTATCAGAAGCAATGACGGGCAATCCTGAAGCCATCGCCTCAACATTAACCAGGCCAAAAGCTTCATGTTCTTGAGATGGACAGACCAGACAATCGACTGCCCGATACAACTGATCGATATGCTCATGGTTTATCTGACCACGGAAGGAAACATGGATTTTTTGTTCATGGGCAAGCTCGCGAAGTTTACGCATATAATACGGAGGTCCTTTGCCAGCAACAACCAGTTGAACAGGCATCTGTCGCTGAAGGATGGCAGTTGCACGAACTAATACGTCTACACCTTTTCCGGGGATAAGCCTGCCGACATACAGGATAGAAAATGGTTTAGTTATTCCAAATTGTGTACGCAGATGAATCTGTTCCTCGCTGGATTCAACAGGCCTGAAACGGCTTAAATCTGCACCCAATGGTACTACACTCATTCGGCGTTTTACCAAGGGAAATCTGCGGCCTAGCCTTTGTCTCAGAGATTGACTGTTGACGGCAATCCAATCCGCTTTTTTCATCATTGTGAGTCTGGAAGGTCCGGGCTGAGCAAACGTTAACGAGTGAAGATAGAGTACAACGGGGGTGCGTGGAAAAGCTCGTTTGATGGTCGCCATACTTCGTGGCCTGTTATCCACTTGAATGACATCATAGGGTTGTTTGGACAACAAACGGATGACTGCTTTGGTATACCCGACAGGACTCGAAGCAGGGACACGTTGAATGGTGATACCGTCGATCTGTTCTGTGTTGGCGAGACCTTTCATATGACGACTTATGATGGTCACCTGATGGCGGTCTGCAAGTTCGCGGGCGATTCCCAGTATACAGATTTCCACGGAACCGTTGCCTGGCAAAGGTAATTTCTCGGGTGCAATCATAACGATTTTCATTAACAGGCTCCTCCTTGTCCGACATCTGTAACAATCTTCGTCATATATCTTATGAGGAACGGAGACATTTGGCTCCTGCCAAAAGGTAGGTGAACCACCCATATGAGCGTGTAGGAATATTCTGATGTAATGCATAAAGCGGAAATATTCAGCTTTTGTGATATACTGTACGGGAACAATTGAATTCGTTACATGTATAGAAGCAGGAGGAAAATAATGTTACATTCTACGCTGGGGCGCTTCCGGCTGATGTTGTGGTTGCAGGGAATTTCGTACGTGTTGTTGCTGTTTGTTGCTTTTCCGTTGAGAGATGCCGGGGTTATGCCGCAGGCTGTTACATGGTTTGGAAATTTGTATGGTTTTTTATTTTTAATGTATTTGTTATTTATGGTGAGTATGTACACCTCACAGAAGTGGCGTCTGCGCCGTCCAATTGCTCTGTTCTTCGTTTCTTTTATTCCACTGGGCAATATGATCTACGATGTTGTCGTATTTCGTAAGCTGTACCGTCAACTAAATAAAGCTTGACTTTATTTAACGTTATGAAATATTATGGGTATAGGTTAAACAACCTGTTTCAACTAAAACTACATATTCCTGTTAAAGGGGAGTAGCTTTTACAGTAAAGTCGTCAATTCGGGATCATATCCCCGGCTTTATTGGCAGCAATTTTGTTGTTAGCGAGACCTTTACCAAGTTTTCATGCTCGGTAAAGGTCTCTTTTTGTGGATAAAAAAGGACCTTACCAGTGATGGTAAAGGTCCTTTTTTTTGTACATCATAAGGATATTAAGGAGGAGTCAATGTTGGAAGTTTCATTATTATTGGAATATGGGTGGGTGCTGGCTGTCTTAGTCGTTCTTGAAGGATTACTTGCAGCTGATAATGCATTGGTACTCGCAATCATGGTTAAACACTTACCTGAAGATAAGCGCAAAAAAGCGTTGTTCTATGGTCTAATGGGTGCATTTGTTTTCCGTTTAGGTTCGTTGTTCCTGATCTCTTTCCTCGTCGATGTATGGCAAGTACAAGCGATCGGTGCCCTGTATCTCCTGTACATTTCGATTAACCACATCGTTAAAAAGATACTCGGTAGTCGCAATAAGACAGATGAAGCAGCTGATTCAACGCCCAAGAAACCGAAAAAACAATCCGGTTTCTGGATGACCGTTTTCAAGGTCGAAGTAGCGGATATCGCATTTGCAGTTGATTCCATTCTGGCAGCTGTTGCTTTGGCCGTGGCGTTGCCACCAAGTGGATTGCCTGCAATTGGGGGGCTTGACGGTGGACAGTTTATCGTTATCTTCCTCGGTGGATTCATCGGGCTTGTGATCATGCGTTTTGCAGCCTCGTACTTTGTAAAATTGCTTCATTCCCGTCCAGGGCTTGAAGTTGCGGCTTTTGTGATCGTAGGTTGGGTAGGGGTTAAGCTGGCAGTTATTACACTCGCACACCCTTCATTGGGTGTTCTGGATGAGCATTTCCCGGAAAATAAAATTTGGAAATTCGGATTCTATATTGTACTGATCACCATTGCGGTATGTGGTTGGTTCCTGTCTTCCAAAGTTCCTGAAAAAGAAGACGAAAATCCGGTTGAAGAGTTGGAAAAACAAGCAGGACTGTAATAATCATGTTACGCTAACAACATCATTATTATTGGGGAAACAGGGGATTGTCCTAGGACAATCTCCTGTTTTTGTTTACATATGCAATATGCAACATGGCCCAATTTCCAAGAAAAGGGTTGACACATTAATTTCAGTCGCTTTAATATAAGACTAACATGAACGAAGGGAGGCCGAGAGACATGATGCTTGGTTATGATCTGAATCAAACAGGGCGCACGGTAGATACAACTTCATATCAGGCTCATCGTCACATTGGCCTCATACGGTCGACATAGGAGGTAGGCATATCGTTTAGCGGTATTATAATCGATATGCGTTCTTCGCTTATATTATAGCGATGGATGATAGACACACAGCATGTTTATGCTGTTCTGTTCTCCATTATTGTCATTCAGTAGAAGTCATGGGCGATTAGCCTATGGCTTTTTTTAATTTATTTTACAGATGAATCAGCAAACCGAATTTGCTGAACGTACAGGAAGGAATAATACACTTTTATGAATACAGAATTTAATTTATTTACCAATCAAAATGAAATCACAGGTGGCTACCGCCATGAAGTGAAATTGCCTGCAGGGAACCTGACCGTATATGCAGCACAACAACTCTTTTCCTCGCTCGATTACAAGGTATTCGAGATGGCGAACAATAATCTGCAGATTCCTGGAATCTCTTATATGAGTTACACACCAGACGTACACGTCGGTGTAGGTACATGCATTGGAACGACAGCCGTGTGGGATGCGCAGAGCGGATACGTATCGCCCTCCATCGTGGGAAGTGACATAGGCTGTGGCATGCGAGTGCATATGACGAACTTGCACAAAGACGAATTGAAGGATATCAAGCTTCGCCGCAAACTCGTCAAAGCCATCGAGAAAGTATTGCCGATGGAGGCGAACCAGCGCGGTCATTACTCGGATATAAGACTGGAGCATATTGTTCGTAAAGGGTTGCATGGTCTACCCAAAAAGTATATACCGGACAGCTATACACCGAAAAAATCAACCTCGATGACGCATGTGGAAAGCAGCAAGTTCAGTTACGATGAGGATGTGTTAAACCACGTTCCTGATATGACGTGGCATCGTTCGCACCGACAGCTGGGAACACTGGGTGGCGGGAATCATTTTGCCGAGATCCAGGCGATTGAGATCGCTGAAGAGAATCGTGAAATTGCTGAAGCTTGGGGATTGTATGATGGACAGGTGGTGGTCATGATTCATTCCGGCTCTCGTGCATGGGGCGGTTATGTAAGTCAAACGAGTTCGTCAGCGATCGCCAAAGTCATGCAGCGGCTTAACCTGGGAACATCCGATCCCAGACTGGTATTTGCTCCCCTGGAGCATGCGGAAGGTCGTCATTATGTGAACATGATGTATTCTGCATTAAATTATGCGGTTGTCAATCGGCATCTGATTGCGTATGCTATTCGCGAAGCATTCCGGGATGTGTTTGGTTCCAAATGTGAATTCCGTACGTTATACGATTTGATGCACAACTATGCATGGGAGGAATCTCACGCAGATCAAGGTTCCGTTTTTGTACATCGTAAAGGGGCGACACGTGCGTTGCCGGCAGGTCACCCGGACAATCCCAAGCCTTATCTGGCAACAGGCCATCCGGCGCTTATTCCGGGGTCCATGGGAACGGCTTCATATCTCATGGTAGGTCAGCCACAGGGGGCAGATAATTATCATTCAATATGTCATGGTGCGGGTCGCATTCGTTCACGGACGGCAACGAAACGATTGGTTTCCGTAGAGGATTTTGCTTCGGCACTGGGTGTAGGTACGGAAGATGAGATCGTGGTTAACCAACGCTCACTTGAATCCATTATTGATGAATCACCTCAGGCTTATAAAAATGTAGATGAAATTATAGACAGTGTTACCGGCGCAGGCCTGGCTCAAGTTGTAGCCAAATGCAAACCGCTTGCAGCGGTAAAGGGAGCGAAATAATGACAGTAAACCAAAAACAAACAGATCCAACCCAGGCGATCTATACCTATGACGAACAACATGATACCCGAATTCGAGTGGAAGGGTACGCTATCTATTCAAGACTGATCCGTGGAATCAGTGAGGCACTCCATCAACGCTATGGCATTGAATACAAGCTGTATGCCAGTTCTGACCCGAACAATGAATACTGGGAATTACTCCGGGAAGACTTGCAGAATGGCAGTGCTGAAGTGGAATTGGTAGCCCGCATATTCGAGGATTTGGAGCTTCAGACGCTACATTACGACGATGATGGCGATGTGCCCACTTATGGTGTGCATTACTCCATCCGCAACAACGTATTTGCCTATCCCAAATGGGGCGTAGCACTTGTGCGAGTTCCATTTTTCCGAGAGAACGGGATATACAGTGAAGACTTTGTCTTTGCCGTTGGTGATGAAGAGATGAAGCAATTTCTGGGAAGTGTCCGGGAACGGGAACGTCAGCAAAATATGAAAAAGGTGACGGTGTATACCGATGCCCGCAATGGCAGTGATCGTCATGTGGAATCTATTACTCGCTCCGTAGGAAGAGAGGATGTTGTTCTCTCGGCACAGATCAAGCAGGATATTTTCCGCTCGCTGGATCAGTTCTTTGAAGCTGATCGTTCCTTCTACAGAGATTATGATATCCCGTACAAACGGGGCATTCTATTGTATGGGCATCCGGGGAATGGCAAGACCACGTTGGTGAAATCCATTGCGGGAAGTATCCCCGGACCGGCTGCGTATTGGCAGATCACGGAATATACCAACAGTGAATCGGTGCGTGAAGTATTCGAGGCTGCCAAACGGTTGGCACCGATGGTACTGATCATTGAGGACATCGATTCGATGCCGGATGAAGTCCGTTCCTTTTTCCTGAATACACTGGATGGAGCTACGTCGAAAGAAGGCATTTTCCTGATCGGGACAACGAATTACCCGGAGAAAATAGATCCTGGCCTAATGAACCGTGCTGGACGGTTTGACCGGGCTTACGAAATTCCGTTGCCAGATGAGGCGCTGCGCCTGCAATATTTGCGTCAACGGGGCTTCACCGTATTCGCGGGTGAAGAGGGCACAATAGAAGCAGCTCGTCTGACCGATACGTTTTCTCTTGCACAGCTGGGTGAATTGTATGTGAGCGCTGCGCTGGAATGGCATCAGAATGGACAGACGGACATTGTAAAAGTCATTCAGTCGATGCGTGGCGAGCTGGACAAGAGCCATAAACATACTTGGCTGGCGCAGCCAGGTAAGGGCCGTGCAGGCTTTTATTGATCAGACTTAACCCATCAATCTTATAATATGACGCAATTATATAAATAATCCTGCCTCAATTGGTGATACTAACCTTGTCTGCTCTAACATACAATGACTTTCGGGAGGTACATAACGCAGCCCTGAGCTGGTGAGATGCCGGAAAGTAACGCGATCTGTTTCCATACCTGACTAAGGCTTGTCTAGCAGAGAGAGATGCATGGGGACAAACGGTAATATGCAAAAATTTTTATGCCAATTGTTTAAATGCTTCTGTAGCGGTTAATAGTAGACAGACAACAACAAAAACTTTAATTAGAGGTGAATGATATGGGTTGGTTATGGTCATTAATTATCGGTGGTATCATTGGATGGTTGGCAGGTTTGATCGTTGGTCGTGACATCCCGGGTGGTGTTATTGGTAACATCATTGCTGGTTTCATCGGTGGATGGTTAGGTGGAGTAATCTTGGGCGATATGGGTCCTGAGATGGGCGGATTCCACATTGTACCTGCATTGATTGGTGCGATCGTTCTTGTAGCCATCGTAAGCTTGATCTTCCGTTCGATGGGACGTAGTCGCGGGTAACCAGTTCAAGATAAGATAACTTCTTGAATAAGTTGTCAGCCAAAATGAATTACCAATGAAGAGGTTGATTGAGAGCCATAACGATGGCTTTCAATCAACCTCTTGTTGTTTTAGAATATAGGAAGATAAGCGTATCAGCTATCTATATAAATTGAACTAACATTTACACGAGAACGTAGAGGACAGAAATAACCTGAAGAAGCGGAGTTAAAAGCTTTCTGAAAGAAAGCTACTTCGTAAGCATAAACTTCGCCTTTATCACCAGATTTCCCCTTGTAAAGCCAAATAAAAAATCTGGGGATAACAGCGATCGGAAGGTTGCTCTGTCATCGGAGTGGCAAGTGTAAAAGGTAGTTTAGATAAGAGGGGATGAACGGAATGGAAAAAGCTACATTTGCCGGCGGATGTTTCTGGTGTATGGTTACACCGTTTGAAGAACAACCGGGCATTCATGGCATTATATCGGGTTATACTGGCGGTCACGTCGAAAATCCAACTTATGAGCAGGTCAAAACCGGGGAGACCGGTCATGTCGAAGTGGTTGAAATTACATTTGATCCGGATGTATTCCCTTATGAACGACTGTTGGAGCTGTACTGGCCTCAGATTGATCCGACGGATGACGGCGGACAGTTCCAGGATCGGGGGACACAGTACCGTACGGCGATCTTTGTGCATCATGAACGTCAACGTGAGCTTGCTGAACAGTCCAAACAGGAACTTGCAGCCAGCGGACGATTCAGTCAACCGATTGTAACGGAAATTCGTGATGCAGCTGTATTCTATCCGGCTGAAGACTATCACCAGGATTACCACAAGAAAAATGAGAAACATTATAAGGAAGACCGTGCGTTATCCGGACGGGACGAATTTATAGACGAGAATTGGAAATAATGCATCAGATCACATGAAAATCCGGGGAAGTTCCAGTTGGAACTTCCCCGGATTTTTGGCTGTATGGCGGCTGAAATCAGCCATAGCGGTTACCTGATTGTTCCCACCAGTATTTCTACGTCAATGGTAATCTTCGACAAGGAAGCCTGGATGCTCACCAGGGATGATTCCAACCGATGCCAGGAAAGTGGTGTCATATGAACTAGTGACTCCAGCATGTTTTCGGTGACGGGCAGCGTGTAGGTCAGCGGAATGCTGGCGATGAGATGATGATGTTTGCGAAATCGGCCCAACGTAAGTTCCCGGCTGTCTGCTCGATCAGGTCGATTAAGGAACAGCATCTCTCTCAGTTCAATTAAATATCGTTCACGGGGGATGACTTTGATGATCCATCCCCCATCCTTCAGAATTCGTCCAAACTCTTCATAGTTGGAAGGCGAAAATATATTCAGGATGATGTCCAGCTGACCTGCTGCAAACGGACTGCATGCCAGATCGCCGACAAACCAAATTTGCTGGTTGTAGGCAGAGGAGGCCATGGCAATGCCTTCTTTGGCAATGTCGATGCCCCAACCAACGGCTGGAATATGCTGCGTAATCTGCTGCAAAAATGTTCCCTCTCCTGTACCTGCATCCAGAATATGCACGGGATAGCTGATGTCAATGGAATAACGTGCGATCCACCTTCTTAGTACTTCGGTCAAAGGAGCATAAATACCGGTTTCCGATAAGATATTCCTTTTGGCTGTAAATAAACGTTTGTCATAGTTGCCCTTGAAAAAACGTGTCATGAAATTGATATAGCCTTGTCTTGCAGTATCAAAGCTATGCCTGGACATACATTGAATGCTCCCTGAGTTAATGGTTGCCATAGGGCTGTGACAGATGGGACAGTTCAACATATGGATGTATGGATTAATAAGCGCAGCGCTACGTTCTCTGCGAAGGATTGACATGAAATAACACCCCATTCATTCAGATTTGGATAACTGAAGAAAAGGGCACAACAAATAAACCTCTGCACGAAATTCAAAAAAAGAGGTTTATGGCTATGCCCCAAGTTATCTGTATCGAATGAACTGAATAATCATGGGAAGGTTAAGCTCCTTCTGCCTATCAAGATTAGGGTAAAGCAAGAGAACGTTACTAGTATAACAGGATGAGAAGAAATGACAAGTAAGGGGAGCCAGGCGAATTTGAAATAAAAGAGCGCCCTGTAAACCGTTTAGGCGGTCATACAGAAGCGCTCCGTTCATTATTTTGCAGCAGAAGCCTTTAATACATACTTGGACAATGTCTCATCGTTCAGGGAATAGATGACATCATCTACATAGGTAGAGACACCTTCTAATGAAGGAACTGAGGGACTGATCGTATAAATATGCACGTTTTCCAGCGTCTTCGGATCAAGAATGTATCCTGTTTTGGCAAAATCAAGCTGGTACTGACCATCCTGTGTCTGGTCGATATGCATCAATGCAGGCTGTGTGTCCTTGAACGTACGCTCGGTCACTTTACCTTTCATCGTGTACAATTCCAGCTTTTGCCCTGTAAGGACCGTATAACCGTTGCCAGCCGTCTGGATGTAGGCATCACCCGCAATGGCACGTCCCCATGCAAGCTTGCCATCGACGCCAAATCCCATCAGTCGGTTACCGGTGTTTTCGAAATTGGCACGCATAATAATGGAACCATCGTCCAGAATGGCCAGTGATTCACCGCCGCCATCTCCGAGTGTATTTGCATTGGCAGGGAATTGGTAGAAGGACAGGCGATTCAACGTACGATCGTAGATCTCCACTTTGGGATTCGCAGCTTGCTGCCAGAAGTTGCCTACCTTGGTTTGTTTGCTGGCATCCACTACAATTCGACCATGATCAGCCTTGAGCACGTTGCCGTTAATGGTCTTTTCGGTAATCAATTTGCCCTTTTTGTCATATAACGAGATGGCTGAGCGAACGGAACCATTTGATTGCACGCCCTGACTTGAAGCAACCATCAGCGTATCGTTATCCAATAGGGATATGCTTGCAGGTGAATTCACCGTTTTGACCCAGTTGGTCTTGCCGGATGTATTGAATGAGTACAATTTTTTGGTTTTGTCCGAATATTCCATATACACATAAGCTGTACCGTTGCTGGCATATACCGAATCGGAGTAGGTGGTATAAGGACCGCTTTTCTCATGGAATATCGTATTCCACTTCAATTGTCCAGTTGTGGCATCGAATGCTTGGAGAGAGTCCAGTTGCCAGTCCAGTGTTGTTTTGCTGCTGGTTTTTGTTACGGGCTGGGAGGCATGTACATATACAAGATTTTTGGATGGTACGGCATGGATTGCCTTGATCAGGACATCTTTTTCCGTATTGGCCTCAGATAACATCAGGGAAGAAGACGTCCACGCCGGTTTGGGCATGGATTCGGTTGAGGCAGCAGCGTAACCTGTTGTATTCATGGTGAAGAGGAGCATGCCGCTAAAAATGAGGGCAGCCCATGTTTTGGACTTGTGTTTGGTCAATGTATGCAAGTGATAAACCACCTTTCTTCTTCGGTTCAAAAAGGAACCGATTGTTGAATTTTACCATTGATGTCATATTGAATTCAACCGAACGCACTGTAACCTTTTATCATTGATTTGTCGAGATATCCATGTTTGGCGAAGTGGAAGGGTTACAGGGAATTCATCTTCTTTCGATGAAGGTGGAAGTCTGATATATTTAGTGCGGTGATAAGCCATATCTGCGTAAAACGTTGGATAGAACATGGGGAATAGAACAAGGAGAAGAGCTATGAACTGGAATGAAAATGTGACCCTATGGGTCATTGGAATTATCGTCATATTACTACTGTTGGCCTGGATTATTCGGCGTGTTATCGGGCGCGGGCAGCGGATCCGAAGGGAAGCCAATCCTCGGAAGATTACAATAAAGGACATCGACAAGATGGAGGATGGTTCGGAATTTGAATTATATCTCTATCATCTATTCGAAGAGCTTGGGTACGATGAAGTTCATAAAACGACGAGCAGCCGGGATTTCGGGGCCGATCTGGTGTTTGTCGATAGACTCGGCAGACGAAGTGTTGTGCAAGCGAAGCGATATGGCGCAAACCATCCCGTAGGGTTAAGTGCCGTGCAGGAAATCTATACGTCCATGCGTTATTATGAAGCCGACCGGTCGATTGTATTAACGTCAGCCCGATACACCGAAGCTTGCCGCACGCTTGCAGCAGTCAATGGAGTGAAGTTGCTGGACCGGGAAGACCTGATGGAATTAATCCTGTTATTCAAAGCGAGAAGAGTGGAAGAAGCACTGGAACTCATCGAAGAAGATGATCATGAGCCCATCGAGACGTGGCAGTCCCGGCGAAAGCGGCAATCCCGCTAAGATCTTAGTTAGAAGCCCTTTTTGATTGTGTACATGCCCATTCCAGTAGGAAGCACCTTCACTTGTGTAGCTGCACATGATATATTGAGTGTATATCAACCAAAGGAGTGTGTGATCCATTATGGCACGTACACAAACACAAAAAGCATTACGCAAAGCAGAGCGGTCAGGTCAATGGTGCTCGGAACAGAGCCGAAGAGTTAACGGAGATTATGGTGCGTTATCCCAGCATGTACGGCTCATGCCTACAAAGCAGGAAAAATTGCAAAAGGTCAAACACAAGAAGCAGATCATCCAGGATGGTAGTGCTTCTTTTTATTTTGTCCATAAGGCCGGGTAGCTGGATAAGTAAGACGATTGAATTCTGTACACTATAATGAAGGGAAGAACCTATACATATGACAACAGCGCTGCATATGAATAAAAAAATCGTTCGGCGTTTTTTGCTGCAAACGCAAGCTTTACTGGAACGTTGGCCGGCAGTTTCCTTACCTTCGCCTTCGGGACCCGACCAAGTTTTGAGTTTGATTCGCTCCCTCGGCTGCGTGCAGATCGATCCTGTGGCTGCTGTAACCGGAAACCAGCATTTGGTGCTGGGTGCTCGTGACCCGGGTTATACGGCTGACAGCCTGAATGCGCTGCTCAGTGATCACAAGGTGTTTGAATATTTTGCCAATGCTGCTTGTGTCATTCCGATCGAGGATTATGCTCTCTTTGAACCTGTGCGTGCCCGGTTACGGGAGCGTCTGGCTCCGTCCTTGCAAGGTCTGGAGAAAACAGTGCAGCATGTGTTACAGCGTTTGCAGGAAGAAGGACCTTTACCTTCAAGAGCCTTTCGTGCTGTTGAACGGGTAAGTGGTTATTGGGACAGTGCAGATGTGCCAAAGACAAAGGATACCACACTTGCTCTGAATTTACTGTTAGACTCCGCTGTGATTCGAGTGGTGGCGAGGCAGGGGAATGAACGTTATTTCCATATGACCGAATCCGGATTGCAGCAACAGGGACTTCCGAAAGAAGATATGGATGTGTTGGCCCAGAGACAGGCTCTGCTGGATAAATACATTCATGCGTATCGTGTCGTAGATGCCCGTGATCCCCGTCTGGGTTGGCTAAAATCTACAGCGGCTGAACGACGCGCCGATATTGCTGCCCGTGTGTCAGATGGGCGAATGATCCCGCTTAAGGTGGAGGACGTGGTGACGCCTTATTATATACGTGCTGAAGATGAGGATTTGCTGCTGCACATGGAAAGGGAAGAGCCACACTATGATCCATCAGGCCCGGTCCGTTTCCTGCCGCCACTGGACAACCTGTTATGGAGAAGAGAACGGATTGTCGATTTATTCGATTTTCATTATAAATGGGAGATTTATACGCCAGAAGTGAAAAGAACCTATGGTTATTATGCCATGCCGATTCTTCATGGTGATCGGTTGATCGGACGTATGGACCCGCGACTTGATCGCAAAACGGGAGTACTTACCGTACGTTTGTTATCCATGGAAGAGACTGCTCCACCTGTGGAGGAATGGATTACGGATTTTCGGGAGGGACTTCAATTCTTTGCGACCATGCATGGAGCGCGTTCTATCTCTATTGAGAAGACGGTACCGAAAGAACTGAAAAAGCAGCTTAAATCGATTTGAGTAGCGGATATACAAAAGAGTGTATGGATACGAAAATCGGAATTGTTAAGGGGAAAAGGATCTAAAAAGGACAAAAAAAGGAGGAGCTGACAGGAGCCCTCCTTCTTCATTGATTTTATAATCAGATCTTTAACATGACATCTGAAGTGCTAATGAAAACCTAGGTTCACGTTCACGCCAAAACTTCTTTAGTTTATCAGATGGAGCATTTCAACGTTTGGATCAACGTCTGCTTCATAATCCACGCCATCGGTCTCAAAACCAAACAGTTGGAAGAATTCGCGACGGTAACCTTCCAGATCGGACAGATCGTAGATATTCTCTGTGGTCAACTCATTCCAGAGTTTCGCCACTTCTTCCTGAACATCAGCTCTCATCTCCCAATCGTCAATGCGAATGCGACCTTCCGCATCGGTTGGAACTTCTCCACCCGCATACAGGCGATCAGCAAACAGACGGTGCAATTGCTCGATGCATCCCTCATGCAAGCCTTTTTCTTTCATGACTTTGTATAATGCTGAGATGTACAGCGGCACTACTGGAATCGCGGAGCTGGATTGAGTCACCAGCGCTTTGGCTACAGTTACGTAAGCACGTCCACCTTTGGCACTCAGACGATCATTCAGCTTGTGTGCAGTCGCTTCCAGATGATTCTTGGCCTGACCGATGGAACCATCACGATAAATGGCATGGGTAAGTTCAGGTCCGATGTAGGAGAAAGCAATCGTTGTTGCATCATCTGCAAGCACGCCGCCTTGTTGCAGGGCATCCATCCACAGTTCCCAATCGTCTCCACCCATCACGGTTACCGTCTGACGAATTTCTTCTTCAGTTGCCGGCTCCAGCGTAACAGAGCTGATCTCGCCTGTGTGGAAGTTTACCGTTTTGTTCGTGTAAGATTGCCCAATAGGCTTCAACACAGAATTGTAAACTTCGCCCGTGTTTGGATCAATACGTCGTGCGGACGCAACGCTGTACACAACCAGATCCACTTGACCGAGTTCACTGCGAATCAGTTCAACGGCTTTGTCCCGTGTTTCGTTTGCGAATGCATCACCTGTGATGCTGTACGATTTGAGGCCTGCTTCTTCAGCGGCTTTCTCGAATGCAGCGGAGTTGTACCAGCCTGCTGAAGCTGTACGTTTTTCTGTGGAACTGCTCGGACGGTATATGCCGATTGTATTCGCTCCTGCTCCAAAAGCAGAGACAACACGTGACGCCAGACCGTATCCGGTGGAAGCACCAATCACGAGTACATTACGCGGGCCTTTTAACTCCGGTTGTGATTTTACATAATCAATCTGTTCCTGCACTTGCGCAGCGCAACCTACAGGGTGGGAAGTGGTACAAATAAAACCACGTGTTCTTGGTTTAATAATCATTTATTTGCATCCTTTCATATTCAGCTCATGTTTCAGCATTTCGATCAAATGCTCGTATACATACCTCCTTATTGTAAAACAATTACCTCGGAAACGGAAACCGTTTCGTTTGATTTTGCCGGAAGAATGGCGTTATATCATCAATTTTGCGATGATGTGAATAGAATGTACTCGCTTGTTACGATAGAAAGGACAGGGATATCATGCTGAAGGAACGTATTGAACTGCTAAGCAAAAGGAAACAAATCTCCCGTAAAGACCTTGTGGAAGGTCTGGTCACGCAGGCCCACTTTGCCAATATCCTGGCGGATCGTTATCCGCTTCCTGAGGACTTGGCAGAAGCGATCGCCGAGCGTCTTGGGGTATCCTCTTCCTATATTCTAATGGCGGCGGCTCAGGATGAGGAAACACTCGAACGGGCAGAGGCCATCTTCGAACAAATGTCGGTTCCAGCGTCGGCGATATCCGAAGATATGGTGCATGCGCTGTCAGATCGGGATGACACACTGACTGTTGAGCTGACAACGGCCTTGATGAAGGCGGTATATTATCAGCAATTAAACGATGCAACGGCACATGAATATATACATACGTCTTATCTTAATTTTTACCTGGAGAAGTATGGTCGCCCAGACGATATTGATCTGCCGCGCCCGTTAGTCAAGGCACTTTTATTCTATAAAATACAATATTATCGCTCCAAAATGGCCTTTGTAGATGTACTAACTCATGCAACCAGGCTCAGTGAGCTGGCGCTTCCTGGCAGTGAATTCTGGCTGTCTGTGCAAAATATCAAGATGGAAGCCTACATCCAGGTTAAACAGTATGAAGAGGCGAAACAGGTATTTGAGCTTACGATGCGTCATGTATATGATCAGCGGCTGTTCCATCGATTGTCCGGGTTATATGTGGCATATAGTGGCTATTGTTTCGCAATGGGACTGGTTCAGGAGGCACTCTCGGCATTAACCATGGCGGAGGCAAACCTCGTATATGCGGGGAACCAAGGCGATCTGGTGACCGCAATTGCCAACAATCGGATTGTCATGTTAACGATGACAGGTGAACTGGATCAGGCACAGGCGGAGATTGAACGATTTGCGTCACTGTTGCAGCAGGAACCAGAAGAAACACAGCTCGCGATGCGGCCGCTCGTCTGTATATATCAATGCGAAGTGGCTCTGGCGCGGAAGAACTGGGGCATACTTGCGCAGAGTATAGACCAACTTTTAAAATGTGCAACAACACAGGATCAACAGATGAGTGCAATTTTCTACCAGAGCCAGCTGTCTCTTGCACACGGGGATCGGGAAGTTTTCATGGAGCGGGCGCTTGCCTGTCTGCCTTATTTCGAATCCACGCAGCATGTCATGCGGCTTGAACCGTTATATGAGGGGATGGCCGTAGTATCCGAGGATCAGCGGAAATACAAGGAAGCAGCCATGTATTATCGGAAGTTGGTCTATTTGTTACGCAAAAAATAGACTGGATATATAAAAGTGATTCTGGTAATAAAAGGTGTTAATCAGAAGGAGCACAAATGTTGAATAACGCTACTGACATACCGTTGTCAGTAGCGTTATTTTATCATCAATGAAGTAAACATAAGGGAATAGAAAGCTGATTCTGGCTCAACTATTTTTTGGTGCTTGTATTATATGAAATCACAGGAAGGATGGTATTTTATGTATTTTGCTTCTGTACGCATTATTACCGACGACGTGGATCGTCTTGTCGGGTTTTATGAGAAAGTCATGGGTGTTTCGGCGGTACGCCCCGCGCCTGTCTTTGCCGAACTTGTTATGCCATCATGCACCCTGGCGATTGGCCACTCCCAGACGGTGCCACTGTTTGGCGTTGGTTCTGCAGTGCCGGCCGACAATCACACGGTCATCCTCGAGTTCCAAGTCCACGATGTCGATGCCGAATACAAGCGCTTGCAGCCGTTTGTGGACGAGTGGGTAAAGGAACCAACCACGATGCCATGGGGAAATCGTGCTGTGCTGTTCCGTGATCCTGATGGCAATCTCATTAATCTGTTCCAGCCAGTGACGGAGGAAGCGATCAAACGTTTCAGCGGTAGGGGCTGATTCTGGAAGAACAGCTCACTCAGTGTAAAGGTTGAAAAAGTGTGGATTTGGAAAACGTTTGGATTAAAATTCTACTGTTTTTGGCATGATTTTGTGCGTTGCCAACGCACTTGGTACAAAATATGTCTGCTAATCGTGAAATGAAGATCGGATTAGCAGATCCTTTTTTGCAGAATTAGTATCATTCCTTACCAAAGAAACGATCATCCGGTAATTCAATTGCCGGATTTTTCGTTTTTTTTGTATGCCGTCAGAAGGGTATTCAAGGACAAGCCGCGGTGTTTATAATTTAACTATAATCAAATAAAACAAATGAGGTGCTTACTATGATGGGATGGTTCGGTAAAAAGAACAAACCGGAAGATGCAATTGCCAAAGCGGATAAAATGATGAATAAAGGACTTACTGGCATGATGATGAAAGGTTTTGTATCCAAGGAACATCGGGAGGCGATCAACCAAAGTCTGGATTCAGCGAAACAGGCACAGTTGGCGGCGAGTGGTTCGCTTCCCTTAACGGCAACAGCAACGGTGGTGACAATCACCGATACAGGCAAACTGATCAACTTTGATCCGATTGTTGTGCTTGTATTGGATGTGACAGAGACAAACGGTAACCAGTATCAGCGAACACTGGAGACACTGGTATCCAAAATGCAGATTCCGCGCGTTGGCGATCGGGTGGGATTGGGCCAGAATCCAGCGAATCCGTCCGAACTGATCTACATGGGTCTAGTGTCCATCTAGAAGGTATATGGTTATAGGACAGTGATACTTTAGTTATATATAATTCTGATAACAACGATGAATAGATGTACTATTAGAGATTTTGATAGAGATATGAAGAGAAGGATTAGGAGAGGGTGGGACATATGGTAGGTTTCCTGAGATTGATTGGCGTATTAACGGTGTTCGGAGTGGGGTTCTCCCCATTTCTGGCACAGCAGCTGTGGAATGATCCGTTTATGATTATGCGGGCATGGTGGTATACTCCAGCGATTTTTGCCGGGTTTGCACTTATATTTGTTCCTGCGATTTTGAGCAATATTTTCGGCATAGGTCGAGTGAAGACAGGTTTACCGGCAGTGGGGGTCATTAAGAGCATACAACAGACAGGCACGTATATTAATGAACAACCAGAGGTTCGATTGGGTCTGACGGTGTCGCGGAAGGGGCGTGAGAAATACGATACGGAGATGAAAACCGTCATTCCACTGACCTCCATGGCACAGTTTCAGCCGGGCAGTTTCATTCCGTTAGTCGTCTCTGTGAAGGATGAGCGAAAAGTAGGGCTTGATTTGAAAGGGCAATTATCACAGGAGGATATGCAGCAATTGCTGGATGAAAAGATGGTACAGCAAGGGGTATCACCTGAAATGTTGGATATTGCAAGAACAGGGGAAAAAGCGATGGCCAAGATTCTTGATGTCACTCCACTTGGAAGTGGAGGCAGTAATAAGATCAAGCTTCAGCTCAAACTCAGCATAACCAAGACAAACGGTGAAACCTTCAATGTGACAACGCAAAAAGAAATTTTGTCATCTGCATTGCCACAGGTGCAGCAAGGTCATATCATTAACGTCATTTATTCAAGACAAGACCCAACAAAATTGGTGTTGGCATTGAATGTACAGGAGCGACAATTAAATGACTTATTCTCTTCATGAGGATGCAAATAAAAAGGAGTTCGTACAGGTCATGTTTATGACGTGTACGAACTCCTTTTTATAACATTTGGTATGTACAACAGATTCAAGCAATGTTCTGTGTTTAGACAATACCAAGGCGCATGCGATAAGAAAAGAGTACTTTTCTGGATTGTCCGTCAAATACACGATTAGCCAGCGCTCTGAATTCGTCAGCAGCTGTTAATAGATCATCCGCTCCAAGCTTCAACGCCGTTTGCAGTCCGCCTTGGCTTAGGGCGAGATTGACGTATCGATCGGCAGTGAATGTCTCGTGGTGATGAAACACGATTTCCCGCACATATCGGAACAGACCGGACTCCTGAATCTGCTGTAAATGACCATCTTTGCTCCATTTGTGTGCCTGGCTATCCTGGGGAGCCATACTGGTTGCTCGTTGATCTGCTTCCTGATTCAGCTTCAGATAGGCTTGTTCTAACTGCCAGTCTACCATTGGCGGCCAGTCGCAATCGTAGGCAGCAAATATACCTCCTGTGCGAAGTACACGTGCGAATTCGCGTAGTGTAAGTTGCGGCTCCATCCAGTGGAATGATTGGGAGCAGGTCAGCACATCGACACTGCCATCTGGTAATCCAAGGTCGTGAGACAAGCCGGACACAAACCGCAGGTTATCAGGCTTCCCGGCAGATTCCCACTTGGATTCTGCTACAGATCTCATGTCATCGCTGGGTTCGAAGCCGATGATGCGTTCTGCCTGATTCAGCCAGATCCACGAGGATAAGCCGGTGCCGCAGCCAACATCTGCGACCATGCGCGGTGTGCTGCCAAGATATGTCGTTAGAATATCCACCACTTCAGTGGGAGCAGCTGGTCGGTTCTGATCGTATAACGTACCAAAACCTTTGAAACGTTCCACATTGTTGCGTCTAATGTCTTGCATGGATAAACCTCCTTCGGTCAGATGGATGACGGAGAGTCAGCTGTGATCAAAAGTTGTATAGGCCTATATTATATCATTCATTGTTGGGAAGGTTGTTCATGACATGTTGTAAATGTTCAACGGCTTGGATATGGCGTCTGAGCAATTCCTGTCCAACATGTACAGGCTCGATTACGGTCAGCTCGGAACCAAACGACAGCAGGAAGGAGTAGAGCCATTCCCCTACATTCAGTTCGAGAGACACACGGAGCCTGCCATCAGGCTCTTTTTTAATGAGGGACGGTTCGAAAAAATCATACACCCGGTATGCAATATTACTGGAGAACGAGAGTGTCAGAGGAGTCAGGACAGGAGCTGCCTCTGATTCAGTGTGGGCTGACCCCACATCAACAGGGTGATTGAGTTTTCTCGTTAGAAAGGTCAATTGGGTGATCCGTTTCATCTTAAATGTCTCGAATTCTTTCCGATCAGGATCATCATGAATATAGCCTTTGAAGTACCATGTACTATTTTTGAAAATAAGCTTCTGTGGTTCCACAATCGGAATGCTTTTCTCACCATCCGAATTAACATAATGAAACGTAATGAGTTGATTTGTTAATATGGCTTGTTTCACCTGATTGAACAGTTCTCTCTCTTGCAGGGGGATGCTGCCCCATGGTGAGAAATTGAACTCGATCCAATCCAGCTTGTGATCAAACAGCGCGGTCAGCCGTTGCAGCATATGAGCACTATTCAGGTGTGGGATTGCACTGATGCTGTATAGTCCCATCAAAATTTCGTTCTGGTCTTCTTCCGACAGCAAGGACTTGTCCATGACATAGTTGTCCATGAGATGAATGCCGCCATGCTTGCCGGTCGTCGTATAGACGGGGATACCCGCAGCGCTTAGCCGATCGATATCACGGTACACCGTACGTACCGAAATTTCGAACATACGGGCGAGTTCGGGTGCAGTGGCTTTCTTTTTCTCCAATAACAAAAGCAACATTCGAAATAATCGGTTATTTTCCATGCTCTGATTATACCATGACAATAGGTGTCAGGGTATGGGTGGTACACTGGTTATATAGTCTTGTTGAGATATGAAGGAGGAACTGGTCATGACAATGAAAGAAGGATTTTACTGGGGTGGCGCAACGGCTGCCAATCAATTCGAGGGTGGATGGAACCAGGGTGGCAAGGGGCCAAGCACGTCTGACATGATGACAGGAGGAACCCACACGATTCCGCGCCGGATTACCCCTGTACTCGAAGAGGGCACGTATTATCCGAGCCATGAAGCGGTTGATTTTTACGGGCACTACAAAGAAGATATTGCCATGATGGCAGAGATGGGTTTCAAAATGTTCCGCATGTCCATCAACTGGTCCCGGATCTATCCGAACGGTTATGATCTGGAGCCAAACGAAGAGGGATTGCAGTTCTACGATAATGTCTTTGCCGAGTTGAAAAAATACAATATTGAGCCGCTTGTAACGATCTCCCATTATGAAACGCCATTTGGTCTGACACAGAAGTATAACGGCTGGGCTTCCCGTGAAGTCATCGACTGTTATATCCGCTATTGTACAACTCTCTTTAATCGATACAAGGATCAGGTCAAATACTGGCTGACATTCAACGAGATCAACTGTCTGACGATGCCGATGGGTGCTTATATGGCTGCAGGTATACTGTTTGAAGGCAAAGAGACGCTGGTTGACGGAGTGGATGATCCACAGACTCGATTCCAGGCATTACATCATCAATTTGTCGCTAGTGCCAAAGCGGTGAAGCTTGGACACGAGATCAACCCAGACTTCAAGATCGGTTGTATGGTCGCTTTCATGACCACCTATCCAAATACATGTAACCCGGACGACATGTTGCTTGCACAGAAGAAAGACCAAATCTCCAATATGATCTGCGGTGATGTTCAGGTTCGTGGTGCATATCCTGGATTCGCCAAGCGTTTCTTCGCTGAGCAAGGCATTCAGATCGAGATGCAACCGGAGGACGAACAGACCCTGCGTGAAGGCTGCGTAGACTTCTATTCCTTCAGTTATTATATGTCTCTGGTTGAGAGTGCGGACGAGTCCCTCGAGAGAGCAGAAGGTAATCTGCTGGGCGGTATCAAAAATCCATATCTCGAAGCTTCCGACTGGGGTTGGCAGATCGATCCAAAAGGACTGCGTTACACACTGAATCATCTGTATGATCGTTATCAGATTCCACTGATGGTGGTTGAGAACGGTTTGGGTGCTGTCGATGTGGTAGAGGAAGATGGCTCCATTCAGGATGACTATCGCATTGATTATCTGAAAGGTCACATTGAACAAATGAAAGAAGCGGTAGCTGACGGCGTAGATCTGATTGCCTACACCATGTGGGGATGTATCGACCTGGTTAGTGCATCCACTGGAGAGATGAAGAAGCGTTATGGCTTCATTCATGTCAACAAGGACAACGACGGTAACGGAGACTTGAGCAGAACACCGAAGAAGAGCTTCCACTGGTACAAAAAAGTGATCGAATCCAATGGTGAAGAGTTATAATATTGCATAAATCAATACTCGCTTGTTCCTATACATGGGACAGGCGGTTTTTTATATTGTGGTGCATAAAATGCAGATTAATTTACATACTGAATTAAAGCGACTAACTTAACTATGCTGTGAAATCTACTTTACTGACAAGGGGAGATTTCTGTGAACACATCCGGGAACCGCTACAGTATGTCACCCATTCATCTGTTTTTTGTGTTATACGTCAGTTTGGTCAGCGTGGGTTTGATGAATTTTCAATATAAAATGCTTCATGGGGCAGAGAATGACGGTTGGATCAGCATTGTGCTTGCCTCAGTGATTGTCGCCGTAGTTATTAAAATGATGTACGTCTTGTTGGGAAGGCAATCCCCGATCCAATCGACACTTGTACATATCAACCAACGTTATTGGGGGAGATATGTAGGCTCTATCATCAACTGGATTTTTATTTTGTACTTTGTGCTGGGTTCCTTTGTAGCCTTCCTCTCCTATGTTCATATTGTTCAATTATGGATTCTTCCTACCCAGAATATTGCGGTAATCAGTCTGGCGATATTGGTACTGGTCTATTATTGCGTGGCTGGCGGAATTCAATCGGTAACAGGCCTGTGTCTTTGGGGAACACTGTTCATCCTATTGCTTGTTTTTCCACAAATTTTTCTGGTGGCATCCTATTTGCATCCTCGTAATCTGCTGCCAATATTGGATCATGATGCATCCTCCATTTGGCATTCAACACGCGATATGCTCCACGAATTTATCGGCTGTGGTATTCTGCTGGTCGTTTATCCTTTTATCAAAACACCCGAACGTTCCGTCCGATGGGCTTATGCAGCAGTCATTACAGCCGCAGTGGTGTACCTCGTTTTTTTCACATTTACCTTTATGTTCTTCAGTCACGGACAAATGAAAGAGCATCTGTGGCCAACACTCAGCCTAATCAGCATTATCGAAATGCCCTTGATCCAGCGAATGGAGTATCTGGTGTTATCCTTCTGGTTACTGAAAATGTTAGCGATCATTGCGTTGGGGCTCTGGGCAGCCTGCCACTGTCTGAAGTTAGAGAAATCGATCAGACCCAGCCTGGGTCTCAAAATAGCTACGGTACTCTTTGTGATTCTCATCATGGTCATCCGAAATAGCACCCAAATTGACATGATGACAGAAGTATATATGCGAACAGGAGAAGTATTGATTTTCATCTATCTGCCGCTTCTTTTTCTGGTCTCTCTGTTTCGAATCAATCGGGGGCAGTTCGCCCAGTCAACGAAAGAGACACCAAACCGCACGGGGAAAGGCGATGAAAAATGAACTTAACTGATCATAAGCAAGAAAAATTGTTGGAATCCATTCCAGATGTACTTGCAGCCTGCGATCGTTCCGATGATTTCATGACCCAGGTTATAACTATTGCCGGATTGCCTCTCGAATTTAACTATTATAAAACGTTGGTAGACAGTCATTTGCTGGAAGTTGTAATTCATGCGTTACAAGAGCGAAGTGTTACAGGAACAACAGTAAACTTTCCCGATCTGTTAAAGCATATCCCTCTTGAGGAATCGAAAATGACGGATCAGAGCGATGAAGTGTTGCAAGCTCTCCTTCAGGGTAATCTGGTGATTCGGTGTCGTACTCAGGAAAAGAAAACCATTCTTGTTCCCATGACAGGCAAGGAAGGGATCCGAAGTAACAATGACACCGAGAATGAGTTCAGTGTAATAGGGCCCAAAGTTGGCTTCGTGGAATCATTGGCAGTTAATCTGCACTTGATTCGCATGCAACTGCGAACAACCGACCTGATTGTAAAGGAAATAACGGTGGGGTCCTTGTCCCAGTCCAAAGTGGCCGTACTTTATGTGGAAGGCATCGCCAATCCAGATAATGTGACCCGAATGGAAGAGAGACTGAAGGGCATTCATTTTGATGTTGTATTTGACACATCGCAACTGGATCAACTGATTGCAGATAATTCGTTCACGCCGTTTCCATTATTCACTACAACGGAGCGCAGGGATCGAGTTGTCTATGCACTCATAACAGGCCAAGTCGCTGTGATTAGTGACGGATCTCCCTCTTTTATTACAGGTCCATCGACATTGTTTGATTTTTTTGTCTCTCCAGAGGATTATTATCTGCCTTGGGCTCTAGGTTCCTTTTTTCGCCTGATCCGCATCTTTGGAGTGATTTTCTCCTTATTCGCTTCGGCGCTGTATGTGGCTTTAATGACTTTTCACTACGAAGTTGTACCGAAAGAACTATTAGGAAAATTGATTTCTACCAGACAAAGTGTACCCTTTCCTCCATTTTTTGAAGCGATATTTCTGGAAACGACAATTGAATTTTTGCGGGAAGCCGGCGCGAGATTACCCAATCGGATCGGACAGACCCTCGGCGTGGTGGGGGGGATTATTTTGGGGCAAGCTGCTGTAGAAGCTGCGCTTACAAGTAATGTGCTGATTATTATTGTGTCCTTGTCTGCGCTTGCTTCGTTTGTCACACCGATCTATAAAATGTCGAATGCGATTCGTTTTTTACGCTTTCCGATTATTCTATTAGCTTCACTCTGGGGCGCATTTGGCATTGCGATTGGGCTTTGTTTTTTGCTGGTTCATCTGTCCCGTTTGAAGTCCCTGGGTTCGCCATACATGTCGCCTTTTTTCCCCATGCGGTTTAATGATCTCAAAGACAGCCTGATTCGAGCATCTTATGAACAGACGACTACCCGACCGAGTTATTTGAGACCACTCTCGTTCATTCGTTATAAGCCCGGTAAAGTGCAGCCAAGAAATCGTCTGGACGAGGAGTGATTAGGGATGATCCGCATCGGCAAAATCCTGATAATCGTAACGATCATGTTTCTACTCAGTTCCTGTAAAGATACCAATATCATTAACAATATCAGCCTTGTTTTAACTTCTGCGTATGATATTCAAGACAGCCACATTCATAACAGTGTATTAATCGGGGAGTATAGTGACAAAGACAAAAGTGATGTTAAATTGATGGAGATCGATTCGGCGAATAGTTTCGACGTTGTAGCAAGAATGAACATGCAGTCAAAGGAACCAATCGAATACGGTCAGTTGAGAGTGATGGTACTCGGGGAAACGTATGCACGTCAAGGCATTGGAGATATTTTACGTGTTCTGTTACACAATACCAAAGTGTCCAGACGGATGCAATTTGCCGTTGCTGAAGGCAAGGCACTGGATATTATTAAAGCATCCATGCCATTTCATGATCCGTTATATCTGATGAAACTGATTGAGCAAAATGCCAATTACGCTAATCTTCCTCATTCCAGTCTGCATCAGACATTGTTCCAGTATTTCAGCAAGGGGCAGGATATTTATCTTCCAAGGCTTACCCTTAATAAACAACAGAAAATTGAACTGAATGGGTTGGTCATATTTAAGGGTGAGGTTGCCACGCTTCAGATCACGGAGGAGGAGGGACTGTGCTTGAAGCTACTAACGGAGAACGCCAAGAACGGCAAATTTTTGGTACCCATCACGAGTGTTCCGAACTTGGAGATGTCCTCTCAGAAGGAACATCACTATGCATTGCTTAAAATTTTGTCTTCCTCTGTAAAGCATCGTTGGTCTTCTGATCGGTCATCAGAGACTTTGGATACGATCATTCGAATCAATGCTTCTATTATTAAGGATTCGCAAAATGACTTTCTCTTATCAAGTAAGGACATGAAAGCTCTGGAGTATGAAGTTCAAAAATATATTGAATCCAAAATTAATCAATTGGTTCGAAAATGTCAGTCGGAAAATGTGGACCCTGCTGCATTCGGAGATTATGTAAGAAGTCGCAGCCGTCACTGGAACAGTCAAACATTTTATAAAAACTACCCTACGATGGATATTCCAGTTCATGTAGATCTGAACCTTGTACAAGATGGGATACAGGAATGAGTGTAGACAAATAAAACCAAGAAATACCCGGCGATCCTTCCGTTAAGGAAAGCCGGGTATTTCTTGGTGTAGTGCAATAGTGAGCCGCCTAGGCCAGTTTTCTGCTTTGCAGTTGGGACATGCGCTCCAAATGACGGCGGTAAAACCATATGCATGTGGAGAGCCAGCAACCACTCAAGAAATATCCGCCGACGATATCACTTGGATAATGCACACCCAAGTAGATACGACTTATGCCAATGGTCAGTATAAATACGGCGCTGGCAATAATCATCAGCACACGGCCCGTGACGGTGGGTACATGTTTCCAGATCAGAAAGGCCAGTCCACCATACAGGCTAAATGCGGCCATGGAATGCCCACTGGGGAAGCTGTAGCCGCTCACTTCGATGATCCGGTTAATGGTAGGTCTGGCACGCTGGAATACCAGTTTGAGCAATGCATTTAACAGGGTTGAACCGGCGAGCACACAAGCCAGGAAGAGTAGTTCGCGTTTGTGTCGCAGATAGACGTATAACACAATCATGGCGATGATGGTAATGAAGACTACAGGCATTTCACTGCCGATCCAGGTAAAAAAGTGCATGAATTGCGTCATGCCGGGGGACTCCAACCCCTGAATCCAGCCGATCAGCGTATCATCAAATCGATGAATCTGGTTGTCGCTGATGGACAGGGCGATGCTTACAAAGGCGAGCATGCATAACGCTGCAATGAGCAGCGGGAATGAGATATTCTTTTTCCAGTTGTGCATCAAATGTTGAGTTCCTCCGTGAACGTTGATTTCGTATGTTGTGTGCTTGCTTATGTCAGACATAACGATATTTGTATTGTGCTATAATTTTACAATAAATATAGCAACAATAAAAATATGTAACCTTAACAACGTTTGTTCAAGCAGAGAATGTAGGAGGGGAGCGATCGGAATGAAACGACGGTTGGTGATGTTTATGTTGGTCCTACTGTTGGTTACGTCTGGGTTAGCTCTATTTCCCGGAGAGAAAATGTATGCTTGCAGTTGTGTGGAGAGTGGTGTCCAAGAGAGATTGAAGACAAACACAACTGTATTTACAGGAGAAGTGGTGAAGAAAGGACAATCGCAGCAATCGAAGCATGATGGCATGTTAAGAGAGTATATCTTTGATGTAGATACGGCATGGAAGGGGGTTAACGCCAAAAAGATGAAAATCATCGCGAGTGACGGTGGGTCTGAATCATGTGGTATTCAATTTGAAAAGAATCAGTCCTACCTGATCTATGCTCATCAATATGAACTGGATCATAAGCTGCATACGAATCTGTGCAGTCGCAATGTTCTTGTGGAACAAGCCGGAGATGACTTGAAATTGCTGGGCGCAGGCAAGGTTGTAAGTAAAGAAGATTTTGGAGAAACCAGTGATGGCGGGCGAAGTGGACCTTTCGATCTCATCTTATACGGTACAGTCATTTTATTAGCAACTTTGGCAGTTTTGTGGTTTTGGAGACGAAAGAAAAGAATCTAATTGCCCAAGGACGGAAAGAACCTGAAGAAGCGTAGCGTTCGCCTAAAAGTTTTCTGAAAGAAAGCTGCATCGAAAGCATACGCTATCCCCGGATTTTACCTTTATAATAAGGGATCAAAAAATCTGGGGATAACAGCGATCAGAAGGTTATTCTGTCATCGGAGTGGCCAGTGTAAATATTCATTAGTTCAATTTTTAAAGTTCAGCTGCAACATGTATTCATAAGCTGTAACGCCAAATACCCGTTTGAAATGCCTATTCAGATGGGTCAGATCCACGAATCCGCAATCGGCAACAGCAGTATATACGTCCTTCTGCTTTTCGATGGATTGACGGGCACGTTCCACCTTGCAGTTTAAGAAAAACTGGTAAGGGGATATGCCGGCTTGTGCCTTGAATTCACGGATAAACTGAAACTTGGACATGCCAAATTCGGAACTGAGGTTGTCCAACTTAAGTACATCTTCGGTGCTGCAAAACATGATTTCCTTGGCTTTTCGAACCAGACTGTCCTGGGGCAGCCAGAGCTTGGTATCCATCTCCTTCTGAGCCAGAAGGTGAACCAGATCGAAGACCCGTTCGCTGCACTCGGCTTCGTCCTGTCTGTGTTGAACAGCATCGTTCAGCATCAGGATCTTACATGCAAGCTCGGGATCATAAACGATGGGGCTTCCAAAACGCAATTCCTTTTTGCCAATAATCTCCTCAACCAGATCCGGCTTCAAATACAGCATCACATAATCAATGCCAGCTTTATCATAGGAGCTTCCATCATGGGACTGTTCACGATTGAACAACATGACGCCATTTTGGTGAGAAGCCTGATATTGTCCGTCCAAATTGTATTGTTGAATGCCACGTAAAGTCACGCCAACCGCATACTCTTCGTGGCAATGTTTTTTGTATGCAAAATCAGTAAAGCTGGCGGATAGTGCCAGCACGTCTTGCGACTTTTTGTAGTTAAACCGTTCCATGCAGCACACCTCCCAAGCTTTAGATCAATCCCGATACTATAATGGCTGAGTATAACAAAAAAAGGGCCATGAGAATACTCAGTAATTTTTGGTGCCGATTCAGCAGCGTTCTGAAAACCGTGCCAAACACAACCCAACTGGAATAGGCCAGAAAACCAATGAAGGTAATGAGCAACACGAACATAAACGATGAGAATGAACTTTGATAAAAGGGCAATACATAGCTGGGAATGACCGTGAACGTAAACAAGACCACCTTAGGATTCACAAATTGCATGATAAAACCGTTCCAGAACCCGGTAACTTGTTTTGGTGCATCCTCGGTGGTACCCATCTTGTAGATCTGGTACGCCAGATACACCATGTACAGGCCGCCGACAATCTGCATCACCTTCAGGATTCCAGGCAAGACGCCGGCAAGAAGGTGATTAAGAAATGCTGAAGCGGCAAGCAACAGACCAAATGCCAGTGTAGCTCCCCAGACATAACGCATTGTTTTTCGTGCGCCAACGATCTGTGTAGAAGAAAGAATTACAATATTGCTGGGGCCGGGGGTGAATGTAACAACGATGCAGTAGATTAAAAAAGATGCAAGATTCATAATGATGATGCTCTCCTCTGGCTGTAGTCTAGTTCCATGATCATACGTTCAGAGGGAGAAATCATATAGTACATTATTGCAGCAGATACACCGTTAGCAGCAGGAGCTTTCTTTTAAAAGATAAGGGGTAGTTTTCTTTTTGTATGATTGCGTTTACAATTTAGACGATGTACACGGTGATCAGACTACTTGAGGAAGTGAACGAAATGAAAAAAATGCTGCTGGTATACATTTTACTAATCTCAGCCTTTGCGTTGTATGTGTTGAGATTCGAATACAACAGTCAGGTAAACAGTTCATGGGAGGACCGTGGGCTGCGTGGTGATATCGGGGAGACGTACATCATGATTACATTTCAGTCCGGGCTGGAGTATTGGAAGAGCCCGCTCAAAGGCTTCGAAGATGCCGGGGATGCGCTGGGCGTGACCGTTGAATATCGCGGTGCTACCCGGTATGATGCGAAGGAGCAAACCATGGTAATTGAGCAGGCCATCGCTCGTAAACCAGCGGGCATTGCCATATCTGCGATCGATCCGCAATCGCTAGTTCCAGCGATTAACAAGGCAATCGACGCAGATATCCCTGTGGTATTATTTGACGCGGATGCACCTGGTAGCCAGGCCTATTCTTTTCTTGGGACAGATAATTACAAGTCGGGTGTAATGGCCGCCGATAAAATGGCTGAACTGCTGGGTCGTGAGGGAAAGGTCGCGGTTGTAACCTCGCCAGGACAACAAAATCATGAAGAGCGGACAAAGGGCTTCCGCGATACAATCAAGGAGAGATACCCTTCCATGCAGGTCGTTGAAGTTGCAGATGGACACGGTGATGCGATGGTATCCCGAGACGAAACCCTGAGAATGATGAAGGAACATCCGGAGCTGGCGGGTATTTTTGTAACTGAAGCTACCGGAGGAGCAGGAGTGGGGGAAGCCGTTCAGACTTCGGGGGACAGACATCCATTGCAGATTATTTCGTTTGATACGAACAAGGATACATTGGACATGATCAAGAATGGTACGATCTCAGCTACGATTGCACAGGGAACCTGGAATATGGGATATTGGTCACTCCAATATTTGTTCCATCTGCATCACCAATTAACAGTTCCTGCCCCTTCTTCATCCGGTGAAAATGCACCGCTTCCCGTGATGGTAGACACAGGGATCTCTGTGGTGACACGATCCGATGTGGATGACTACTATGCCAAATAACATGGGGAATTTCAAGAGTCCAAGGCCGTGGAGCAGGAGAGCGATTTTTTCCACTTTCAGGAATGGGATTCGGCGTTTACGCTTGCGTAATATGCCCCTTCGCTACCAGCTGATGCTGCTTTTTCTGTTATTCGCCATTGTACCTTCCGTAGGACTCGGGTTGCTTGTGAACTGGACGGTGGAGCGGGTAGTTGAGCGGCAGGTTGAAGGGCATACCATGCAGCTGATTGGCAAAGTGAATGAAGCGTTGAACAGCAAAATGGAGAACTTACAAAACATGACCTATTTGATCGCATTTAACCCGGATATTGCTGCTTTTATGGACGATAACATGCCACCAAACGATGATGCAGACATGGAACCAATGAACATGGACACCCATGCTGAAACGGAGCAAAACCGGTTATATGGCATCAAACAAACCTTGCAGGGGTTCACAACGTTGTATCCTGAAATCGCCGGGATTGTTCTTGTTAATGAACGTGGTGACTATATTAGCAACGAGATGTATCCCCGGGCGGAACAGAGCCTGATCCAGGAAAAATGGTATCAAAAAGCGTCGGCCAATCCTGGCATTTTCATGGTATTGGGTCAGCCAAAAGAGCGTAATCTCACAACACATGTACGGTACAAGGATGATGAGATTGTATCGGTTGCACGTTCCATAACGGATGAAGCGTCAGGACGTGTACGGGGCGTTATTATGATTGATCTTAAACTAAGGTCGGTCTCGCAGGCTGCCCGTAATGTAACCTTGGGGAAATCCGGTTATGTGATGGTGACGGATGCAGAGGGTAAAAGTGTATACAAGCCTGAACATCCGCTAATAGAACACATCCCCACAGACTGGTTCCCCTCCGGTGAGAGTGGAACGTTTACCGCCGAAACAGAGGGTGGAACGTTATTATTCATGTATCAGTCGTCTACCTTTACGGGTTGGAGAACAGTAGGGGTATTTCCCACAAGAGACTCAATATCCGAAGTACGCCAGATCCAGTTTTATGTGGTTAGCTTTGTATTTGTGGTGTGTTTATTCGGTCTGAGCGCTTCTTTATGGTTCTCCCGTTCGATTGCTCAGCCCATTTTCCGGCTCATGTCCTATATGCGCAGGGCGGAGACCGGCAATCTCAGACCAGGCCGCTGGAGCGATCGCGCTGACGAGATTGGCATGCTTGGCAACAGTTATAACCGAATGCTTGCACAGATTAGACAACTGATATCACTAAATGAATTGCGAGAGCGGCAGAAGCGCGACGCTGAAATGCGAAGTTTGCAGGAGCATATCAAACCACACTTTTTGTACAATACCCTGGATACGATTCATTGGATGGCACGCAAAGAGGGTGCAGAAGATGTGTCCGGCATGGTTGGCGCGTTATCTCGATTATTTCGCATAGGGCTTAGTAAAGGACAGGATTACATTCCGCTGCACTCTGAGCTTGAGCATATGACCAGCTATATGCAAATTCAGCAGACACGATACCGTGATCGTCTTCAGTATACATTGGATATTCCAGCGGAACTCAGGGACCTGTTCGTGTTAAAGCTGCTGCTCCAGCCCCTGATAGAGAATGCAATCTATCATGGAATCAAGGGCAGACGTGGGCCAGGACACATTCGGGTGGAGGCCAGATTGGAACATAACAGACTGCTGCTGACCGTTCAGGATAATGGAGCAGGAATGTCCAATGAGCGGCTTGCCGAGATGCAGCATCTGCTCGAAGCTCCTCTAGCAAGTTTGGAAGCGTCTTCGCCTGGGATGACAGGCAAAAGTTATGGAATGTTGAACGTGCAAGCCCGTCTCAGGCTCTCCTTTGGCGATGAGTACGGTATTGCACTGGAGAGCCAGGAAGGTGAAGGAACTCGTGTGACCATCATTCATCCGTTGATGCGAGAGCTCCCACCCATCCAGCAAATCAATCACGAAGAGAGGCAGGAGAATGAATGGGAAAATTCATAAAATCGACCGTGACAACTTCCACTGTGATAGATGAGACATCCGAATCAACCAAGGTAATGGAGATTACGCCGGATAGCCACATGGCAAAGAAATACCGCGTGCTCATTGCGGATGATGAACCGATCATTCGTGAAGGGATTCGGGATGCCATTGACTGGACAACGCTCGGGATGGAAGTTGTAGGTGAAGCGGAAGATGGCGAGGAAGCGCTGGAACGGGCGGCTGACTTGGGGGTGGATATTGTTCTCGTGGATATGAACATGCCATTCCTGAACGGAATCGAACTAATCCGCGCCCTTCAGCAGAAGTGCCCGGGCTGTCGTTATCTGATCATCTCGGGACATGATGAATTTGCATATGCACAGGAGGCGGTGCGTCTTGGCGTAGAGGATTACATCTTAAAGCCTGTGCAAGCAGAGCAATTATATGCAGCACTTGAGCGATTGCATCAGCGACTTACTGAAGAGCAGCAGAGGACGGCTTATGTACAACAGGCAGCCCATCAGATTGAACGTAATATCCCGCTGCTTCGCCAGCGATTTCTGCTGGAGTGGCTGGAAGGGCAGGCGGAAGGGAAGGATCTGATAGAGCAGCTTGTGTTTTTGCGTCTGCCCCCCGTCCCACCTGTGCAGATTGGGATGGTGCGCTGGCCTGCCGCTGAAGCGCGTCAGACGATACTGAGAGAGAATGATCGTCAGTTGTTTCTGTTTGCAGTGGAAAATATAATTAGTGAACTCTTGGCAGAACTGCCGCATGTTCTGTTCCGGGACGCAAGCGGGTTGATCGGCATGTGTCTGTGGCAGGAGGCACCCGAAGAAATAGAGTCCCTTCTGGAACAGCAGATCAGCTCTTGCCTGAATATTGCCATTCATGCTCATGTGGAGACACATGCAGGGACACTGGAGGAGACGCCGGATACGTATCGTCATTGCCGTGAGCGGGTATACGAAGAAGTGCAGTTGTCCCCTCTGGTTCGCCGGGCGAGACAACTTATTCACGAAGAGTATGCCGAGCGGGAACTGACCTTGGAATCACTTGCTTCCCGTCTACAAGTATCTGCCGTATATCTTAGTCGTGTGCTGAAGAAAGAGCTGAACGATTCCTTTGTCACGCTTGTCACACATGCTCGCATTCGCAAGGCTACACAGTTATTAGACTCAACAACACTTCCGATCCACACCATAGCTGAGCGTGTAGGTTATGACACCCAGCATTATTTCAGCACCGCGTTTAAGAAAACAATGGGCATTTCGCCTGTGCAATATCGAAAAGACGGAGGGACGGCTTATCGTCCTTCAGTGAATCGAATATAATATGTAGCATATGAGGCCAATCATAAGACTTACCTCAACAGATCTAACCGCAATACGTAATCATTAAGACGTATGATGAATAAGAAGGATGTGTTCTACTTCGTGTGAAGCGAAGAGGAGCATGTCCTTTTTTTTTTGACTCTGGAATGGTATCTCATGGATCACACTTGTACTTTAAGCGTTTCCATCAAAAGTTAAATTTTTATAAAAAAGGTTCAAAACGTGCAAAGACCTTGCAGTATCTCCAATGCTACCATTGGTCTCAGACAGGAACACCAAGCAACAGAATGTACCACATGCATTGTAAGCGTTATCTTATAACTCATTCAGAACCGTTGATGTGAGGAAAGGGGAACTTCATATGAAAAAAGGAGCAATGCTCATCTGGCTTCTGGTGATGACCTTGATGCTCTCGGCCTGCAATCTGGCAGAGAGTGGGCCAGGCAGCAAGGAAAAGGGCTATGTCGGTATATCAATGCCAACCAAATCATCTGAGCGATGGGTGGGAGACGGGGAGAACATGGTCCGTCTGTTTCAGGAGCAGGGGTACAAAACCGATCTTCAGTATGCTGAGGACGTGGTTGAAAATCAAATTTCACAGATTGAAAACATGATCACCAAAGGTGTGGATGTGATGGTCATCGCGTCTGTGGATGGCAACACATTAACGGATGTGATCAAGAAGGCACATGATGAAGGGATCCAAGTGATCTCGTATGATCGGCTCATTCGTAATACGCCTTACTTAACCTATTACGCCACGTTCGACAATTTTAAGGTGGGTGTGCTTCAAGCCTCCTACATCGAACAAAAACTTGGGCTCAAGGATGGAAAAGGACCGTATAACATCGAGTTGTTTGGCGGCTCCCCAGACGATAATAACGCCTATTTCTTTTTCGACGGCGCGATGTCTGTACTGAAGCCGTACATTGAATCCGGCAAACTGGTTGTACGCAGCAAACAGATGACGATGGCCCAGATTGCGACCTTGCGCTGGGACGGTGCATTGGCCCAGTCACGGATGGATAACCTGCTGAGTGCCTATTACTCAGGTGATCATCTGGATGCCGTGTTATCTCCGTATGATGGAATCAGTATTGGTATCATCTCATCCTTGAAAGGTATCGGTTACGGCACTTCGAACAAACCGCTGCCCGTTATTACAGGACAGGATGCCGAACTTGCCTCGATCAAGTCAATTGTGGCCGGGGAACAGACCCAGACCGTGTTCAAGGATACGCGGAAGTTAGCCGAGAAGACGGTAGAGATGGCCAATAGCATTTTGCAAGGGAAACAGGCGGAAGTGAATGATACAACATCATATAACAATGGCATTGAGGTTGTTCCGGCATATCTCTTGGATCCTATCTCCGTGGATCGTACAAATGTGGAGCAGGATATCGTGGGTACCCAGTATTACACGAAGGAAGAAATTGGATTGAAATAATAAGTGAAAGGAGCACACCCCATGGCCGGAATCATTCTGGAAATGAAGAACATCACCAAAACCTTTCCTGGCGTTAAAGCACTGGAAAATGTCAATCTGAAAGTTCGTGAAGGCGAAATTCATTCCATATGTGGCGAAAATGGCGCAGGTAAATCTACGTTGATGAAGGTGTTGAGTGGTGTATATCCACATGGCACGTATGAAGGCGACATTTTATTTCAGGGCAAGAAATGTGAGTTCAAGGATATCAAGCAGAGCGAGGATCTGGGAATCGTTATTATCCATCAGGAGTTGGCCCTGATTCCCTACCTTTCGATCGCGGAAAATATATATCTGGGCAATGAGCGTGCCAGCAGAGGAATCGTTAACTGGAAGGAAACTTTTGTAGGTACACGGGAGCTACTCTCGAAGGTGGGACTGAGCGAAAATCCAAACACGCTGGTATCCAGCATCGGGGTAGGCAAGCAGCAACTGGTCGAAATTGCGAAAGCGCTCTCCAAGAAGGTACGACTGCTTATTCTGGATGAGCCAACTGCTGCGCTGAACGAGGACGACAGTGAAAATCTGCTGCAATTAATGCTGGAATTCAAGAAACAGGGCATCGCCTGTATCCTGATCTCGCACAAGCTGAATGAGGTATCCAAGGTGTCTGATTCCGTAACCATTTTACGGGACGGCAAGACGATTGAGACGTTGGATATGAAGAAGGAAAAAGTGACGGAGGACCGGATTATTAGCGGCATGGTAGGACGTGATCTCACCAGTCGTTATCCGGAGCGTCATGCCACCATAGGTGAAATTATCCTTGAAGTGAAGGACTGGACGGTATATCACGAACATCATGCCGAGCGGAAAGTACTGGATCAGATCCATATGAACATCAGACGTGGTGAGATTGTAGGTATTGCCGGGCTGATGGGCGCTGGGCGCACCGAGCTTGCCATGAGTATCTTTGGCAAATCCTATGGCCGGAATATTACGGGACAGCTTATCAAGAATGGTAAGCCGATCCAGAATAATACCGTCACGGAGGCCATCCAGAACGGGTTTGCTTATGTGACAGAAGACCGCAAGGAATACGGACTCATTCTGATGGATGACATCAAGCGTAATATTTCCTTAACGGGTCTCGGCAAGCTGACGCGGAACGCGGTAGTGAACGAGCGCGAGGAAGTGCTGGTCGCGGAAGAGATGAAGAAAAGCATGAATATCAAAGCACCAAGTATTTTGCAGAAGACCGGTAATCTGAGTGGTGGCAACCAGCAAAAAGTGGTGCTGAGTAAATGGATTTTTGCCGGACCGGATATTCTTATCCTGGATGAACCTACCCGCGGTATTGATGTGGGAGCAAAATTCGAAATCTATACGATCATTCATCGGCTTGCTGCTGAAGGCAAGGGCGTACTGGTAATCTCATCCGAGCTTCCGGAGGTTCTTGGCCTGTGTGACCGGATCTATGTAATGAATGCCGGACGAATCACCGGTGAAGTCAGCCGGGAGCAAGCATCGCAGGAAACGTTGATGAGATATATGACCAAGTCTGGAGGCGGCAAGCATGGAAATGATAACTAAACTGTTCAAAAATAATATCCGTCAATACGGCATGATTATTGCCTTGGTAGTGATTATGCTCTTGTTCGAGGTACTGACAGGCGGGCTGCTGCTCAAGCCGATTAATATTACGAATCTGATCTTGCAGAACAGTTACATTTTGGTGCTGGCGATCGGAATGGTGCTGGTCATTATTACCGGGCATATTGACCTGTCTGTTGGTTCCATTGCAGCCTTTGTCGGTGCCGTTGCCGCAATTATGATGGTGGATTGGCAGCTTCCGGCTTGGCTTGCGGTTATCGCTTCCTTGCTGGTTGGCGCTTTAATCGGTGCATGGCAAGGCTTCTGGATCGCGTACGTGCGGATTCCGGCATTTATCGTGACGCTGGCAGGGATGTTGCTGTTCCGAGGTTTAACGATGATTGTGCTGGAGGGGCAATCGATCTCTCCTTTCCCGGGTGGATTCCAGAAAATAAGCTCGGGCTTCCTGGCGGACATTCAATTCTCAGGCTTCGGTCTGGTATCCATCATTGTGGGTCTTGTGCTCACCGTCTGGTACATTGTTAATGAACTGCGGGAACGCCGTTCCCAGCGAAAATATGGATTCGAGGTCATTTCACAGGGACTGTTCTTGCTCAAGTTGATTGTGGTGGCTGCTGTGACAAATCTGTTTACGTTTGTACTCGCAAGTTATGCAGGTATTCCGAATATCCTGGTCCTGCTGTTTGTCCTGATCGTTGTATACTCCTTCGTGATGAATCGTACCGTTATGGGACGTCATGTGTATGCGCTTGGAGGTAATGAGAAGGCTGCAGGTCTGTCCGGAGTCAAAACAAAAAAGGTAACCTTCTGGGTGTTCGTAAACATGGGTACACTTGCCGCGGTATCCGGGTTGATCTTCGCCGCACGTCTGAATGCGGCTACGCCAAGAGCGGGTACCAACTTCGAGTTGGATGCCATTGCGGCTTGCTTCATCGGTGGTGCTTCCGCTTCAGGGGGCATAGGTACGGTATTTGGTGCCATCATCGGTGGTTTGGTTATGGGTGTGCTGAATAACGGGATGTCCCTGATTGGTCTCGGTATTGACTGGCAGCAGGGCATTAAGGGATTGGTACTGCTGCTGGCTGTAGCGTTTGATATCTATAATAAAAATAAAAGATCAGCGTAACACTGGGATAAAAATAAAATGAAAAAACAGACCTAGATCTCAGGATCAGGTCTGTTTTGCTATATGCAACACTTTGATTTACATCAAGGCATCGAGAAAACGTGTGGCGATTCCAAAATAGATAAACAGGGACAAGATATCATTCAATGTGGTGATTAGTGGGCCAGAGGCGACAGCAGGGTCGACTTTGAAACGACTAAGCAGAAGCGGAATACAGGTACCGGTCAGTGTACCGATGACAAGAGTGAGGAACAGAGACACCCCAATAATGGCGCCCAGCAGCCAGTCCCCTTGCCAGAAATAAGCAATGACGGTGATCAGTAATCCACATACCAGGCCAATCATGGTACCTACTTTGATCTCCCGACCAATCAGTGCAAGTACGGTGGATTTGTCGAGTTTGCGTCCGATCAATCCGCGTACTACAACAGCCAGAGACTGTGTTCCTGTGTTCCCCGTCATACCTGCGATCATCGGCATGAAGAATGCCAATGCGACTACCTGATTCAGTGTATCCTCGAAGAAATCCACGATGCTTCCCGAGATTAAGCCAATCAGTAGCAATAGAATGAGCCAGGGGAGTCTGCGTCTGACGGCAACAAGTGGTTTGGTATCAAAGTCGATATCCTTACCGCCACCACCCATCTTGGCCAAATCTTCACTGGCTTCATCCATAATAATATCAATGACATCATCCATCTGAATGATACCGCATAACCTGTGATTCTCATCCACTACCGGAAGCGCAATAAACTCATAACGCTGCAGAAGCTGTGCAGCTTCTTCCTGGTCCATATCTACCGTTGCATGGATCACCCGCCGGTTCATCAGTTCTTCAACCTGGGTCTTGTCGTCTGCCAAGGCAAGAGACCGATAACTCACGACACCGACCAGTTTGCCTTCGTCATCCGTCACATAGAGGTAACTGGAGGCGGAGATATGCATGGTACCTTGCGATTGCCGTAAGGCTTCCTTCGCTGTCTCGTGAGAGAGCAGGGTCCGGTAACGGTCTGTCATGATACGCCCTGCTGTCTCCGGCGGATAATTCAGTACAGACCGAATAATGGCAGAGTGGTCCAGGTTCATGTTGGACAGCAATTCTTCTCTGCGTTTGGCAGGCAAATCGTGCATGAACCGGATCAGATCACTCTTGTCCATTTGCTGCATGACTTCAAGTGTTCGTTCCGGCCCAAGTCGTTCAAACAATTGAATCTGTTCTTGCAGCTTTAGGGTCTCGGCGAGATCGGCCAGAGCATCGGGTTTGAACAAGAGCAGAAACCGATTGGTTTCTTCTTCAGGGAACTTTTTATATACGAGTGAGAGGTCGTAGGGATGCAGTTCTTTCACCAATTTATAGAAATCGGGAAGGTTCCGGGATTGCACATGTTGCACGAGTTGTTCGGTGATCTCCTCTACGGAGAAATCTTTCTTGGTATGAGGTCCGTTCATCTCGACACTCCTTTCTAAACGGTTAGCTTCATATTTTTAAACGAAATCGGTTGGCGGTTAAACAAATGAAGGGAAAAGAGCGCACCCAAAATGATATTGTAATCTTGCTCAAACATTCGATATGGGCTTACAAACAGCCGCTGCAAGGATATACTTGTTGTACAGCAACAGGCGAGGAGGATATGCGCTAGTGGAAGCAGATATCAGAACACAATTGCTCAGCATGGTTGAGCCGGAGTATCAGAAATTCACGGCTGCACTGATTCCCAACATCACGAATGTACTAGGTGTAAGGTTGCCGGCCTTACGAAAGATTGCCAAGCAGCTTGCTGCCGGGGACTGGCGCACGTATCTGGAGACGGCAGACGATGAATATTTTGAAGAAGTGATGTTGCAAGCCATGGTCATTGGACATGTTCAGGCGGATCTGGACGAGCTGCTGAAGGCTATCGAGACATTTGTACCGAAGATTGACAACTGGTCGGTGTGCGACAGCTTCTGTGCAGGACTGAAATATACGAAGGTGCATTCGGAGCCGATGTGGGCATTCTTGCAGCCGTATCTGAAATCAGATCAGGAATACGAAATCCGCTTTGGCGTAGTAATGCTGTTGAATTTTTATCTGGATGAGAAATATATTGATCGGGTTCTAATCGCATTGGATCAGATTCGACACGAAGCTTATTATGTGAAAATGGCGGTTGCATGGGCCATCTCGATGGCTTATGTGAAACAACCTGAGGTGACTCTGCGTTATCTGAAGCATAATTCCTTGGACGATTTTACGTATAATAAGGCGCTTCAGAAAATCACGGAATCGTATCGCGTTGATCCGGAGAACAAGCAGATGATCCGCAGTATGAAACGTAAGGTGAAGAAACAGAGTATCTCCTAGTCCTAACATGAAGCATTTCACTGGGGAGAGGGCGTTAAACGAATGAGGAAAAAGTTAATGTACACCACGATGCAGTTGGACGGTCGACCATGGGTGCTAATCGCTACGGAACAAGGATTGTGCCGAGTGGTCATGCCCAACGAAACAATGGAGGACTGGAACGGCTGGTTAAAGAAAATTGCACCGGGCGTGGAACTGGAAGAGAACGAACATGCGCTGAAACAAACAGGCATGATGGACTGGTTGCAGTCGTATTTTGCAGGGGAATCGATGGCTTATACAGATACCATCCCACTGGACTTGATCGGAACGAACTTCCAGCAGGAGGTATGGGGAGAGCTAGGGCGTGTGCCTTATGGTGAAATTCGGACCTATGGTGACATCGCTGCTGCGATTGGAAGACCTTCGGCTGTGCGCGCAGTTGGGGCTGCAAATGGGGCCAATCCGATTCCGGTTCTGTTACCCTGCCACCGTATTATTGGGGCCAATCGCAAGCTGACCGGGTTCCGTGGAGGGTTGGAGATGAAGCGCAGACTGCTGGATATCGAACAGATTGAAGGCGTGACCGATGGAGGGCATGCGCGGTTTCATTTTTAATGGAAGAGGGACATAGAAGATTAAGGTGATATGGACAGGGCAGGCACTTCATTGTGTCTGTTTTTTTGCATGTATTAATGTAGCGTAATACAAACGTTCCGCATATGGAACACCAACGTTTTACGTATTTTTGCACGATGAAACGGTATGGTACCATGGATCATAGATCAATCAGTATCCGGAAGACGTAATGTCGGGTGAGAAAAGAGGGATGACATGATGAAGCAGGCGTATTGGTTAACAAATGTGACTTTGGAGCGGAGTTATGTTCGGGAAGGGGAACAGGTGACAGGGACTCGGACAAGCCCTGGTCATCTGCGGATTGAAGATGGAGTGATCGCGGCGATTGTGGAAGGAAACAACCCGCTGTCTAGCGATCTGCCACAAGTAGATGGCAAGGGACTGTTGTTGCTGCCTTCGTTCGAGGAGTCACATATTCATCTGGATAAAACGTACTACGATAGGCCGTGGACAGCGGTTAAACGGATCTCCAGTATTTTCGATCGTATTGAGGAAGAGAAGGTTCTGTTGCCCAAGCTGCTGCCAGATGCAAAGCTTCAAGCGGAGCGTATTCTGACCTTGATCCAGGGGTATGGCTCCACTCATGTACGTAGTCATTGCAATATTGAACCCGTCAGTGGGTTGAAAAGACTGGAAGCGACGCGACAGGCTTTGGAATCATTTTCGGGCAAAATTTCTTCGGAAATCGTAGCTTTCCCGCAGCATGGACTGCTTCGCTCCAATTCAGTGGAGCTTATGGACCAAGCGATGAAGGAAGGTGCGACACATGTGGGTGGACTTGATCCGCATACCGTGGACGAAGATATCGAAAAATCACTGAATGCCATGGTTGAACTGGCTGTTCAGCACCAGGCGGGTATAGACATACATCTGCATGATGGCGGGCAGGCCGGTAAACAAACACTGCTGGAACTCGCTAATCTGACTGAAGCAGCAGGGCTTCAGGGCAAAGTTACGGTAAGTCATGCGTTCTGGTTTGCCCGCGCAGAGCAGCAGGAAGCAGAAGATATGGCGCAGCGAATGGCTTCGCTTGGCATGAGGATTGCTTCCACGGTGCCCATTGGCAGAACGATGATGCCTCTACCCATGCTCCACCGTATGGGCGTGAACGTGAAGCTGGCGACAGACAGCCTGACGGATCATTGGTCTCCTTTTGGCAATGGGGATCTGCTTGAGAAAGCGGGACGCTTCGCAGAACTATACGGATATAGCGATGAATTGTCCTTGTCTCAATCTCTGGCATTCGTTACAGGGGGGATCACACCGCTGGATTCACAAGGGCAACAGGTATGGCCGAAGGTGGGAGACACCGCGAGTTTTGTATTGGTGCATGCAAGTTGTTCGGCGGAAGCCGTTGCACGGCGATCTGCGCGGCAGGCCGTATGGCACATGGGGCAATTGGTGAGCGGATCGACAGCGAATTGAGGAATAGAGAGCGGGTACAGCCACGGGAAACCGTGGTTTTTTGGTATGGAAAAAAAGAGGAAGGAACTGTTCGCAACTACCACATTTTGGGTTATGATGGACGTAGTTAATGAAGGGAGCAATACGTATGAAGATTGAATATGCGACGGAAGCGGACTACGACTATATCTTGGATAGAGATCGGCATATCCATCAGGCACTTGTGAAAACGAAGATTCGTGAAAAAGAAATATTCATCCTTTGGAACGAGGACGAGGGATCAAGAATTGGATGGTTGAGGTACGGTTACTTCTGGGACAACCTTCCTTTCATGAATATGATCTGGATTGATGAACCCTATCGAAACGGTGGAATTGGCAAAAAAGTGGTGCATCACTGGGAAAATCTAATGAAGCAACAAGGCTTCGATACCGTGATGACTTCAACGCAATCAGACGAACATGCCCAACACTTCTATCGAAAGCTGGGATATGTTGATGCAGGAGCTCTGTTGCTGGATACACAACCCTTGGAGATTATATTGATCAAGAAAATCTAGTGAATAAGCCTGCAAGGAGAGAGGATTGTGGATATGGAGCAAGTGACGCTACAACCTGTAACCAAAGAAAATGAACTCGAGTGCATTAACCTTAAACCGCGGGAAGATCAGCTCGATTTGGTCGCAAGCAATGCCGATTCATTGATTCATGCGACAAAGGAGATTACGTCCAAACCATATGGCATTTTTGCAGAGGATCAGATGGTCGGTTTTATTTTGTTTGATAATGAGATTTACAATGACGGGTATTACTGGATTCTGCGCTTCATGATGGATGAGAAGTACCAGGGGAAGGGTTATGGGAAACTTGCTATTCAAGAAGTGATTCGGATGTTGCAAGATAGAAGTGATTGCAGGCAAATCAGGGTATCCCATGTCCCGCATAATATTGCGGCAAATACGCTGTATAAGCGTTGCGGGTTTCAGGATACGGGTGAATTCGAGGACAACGGTGATATCATTCTAAGTTATCAAGTGATGTAATAGGGAGGGCAAGCTCGATGATAAGAGAGGCAGAAGCCAGGGATGCAGCGGTTATCGAAAGGCTGTATACAGAATTATTGCCAAACAACGTAAACACAAAGGTACTGGAAGAGCGGATTGAAGAGGTGCGGAATAATCCAAACAGTTTCTTGTTCGTATATGAACTGGATGATCAGGTGATCGGCACGGCTCATTTACATATTTGTCTGGATGCTTTGGTGGAAAATAGACCCTTCGGTGTAGTTGAGCGGGTTATCATTACGGAACAAGTGCAGAGCAAGGGATATGGTTCTGAATTGATGAAATATGTAGAGCAGGTGTGTGTGCAGAAAAATTGTGTAAAGGTGTTTCTGACAAGCGGATCATCTAGAAACGAAGCACATCATTTTTATACGAAATTGGGGTACAACGGAGAATCCAGCAAGGCATTTAAAAAGTATTTATAACATTCATTCATCAGGGAGAGGAAATAGACAGCGCAAAATGAAAGATAACAAACATCCGGTTCAAGATCTCCGATTCATTGTTACCTTGCTCGTGGCTACTTGTTGTTGTTTAGGTGCTGTGATGTATTTACGTCACCAAACGGATACGAATATGTATCGCTTTTTAAGCTGGGATATGTTCCTGGCATGGGTACCCTTCATCATCTCATCCTGCATTGGGTACATATTCAATAAAAAAGTAACAAAAATGAGCGCGATATGTATAGGGTTGATGTGTGGAGTATGGCTCTTTTTTCTGCCCAATGCGGCCTACCTTTTTACAGAGATCCTGCACTCATTCCGATATTTTGATGCTCAAGGGGAGGTCAGGTTTTGGGTTAATATTGATTTTTGGTATGGACTCACCTTGACGTTTGCTGTAGCGATCATCGGATTGCTGCTCTCAACTTGTTCGATTATTCAAATCCACGGCATGTTAAACAAATTAGTACATAAGTACGTTAGCATGGTGGTTGTGGGCGTTATTCTGCTATTGAGCAGTATAGGAGTCTACATTGGCAGATTTAATCGGTGGAATTCGTGGGATGTATTATCCCGTCCTGGGAAGATCTTCGTGGATCTTGTGAATGATTTCAATGCAGCGAACAGCATTATGGTTGAGTTTGTCGCCATTGTATTTACGGTTCAACTTTTTGGCTACGTTATTTTAAATTTGCTAACCGCAAGGTCTGGCAGTTCATCTTCATTTGAAAGGCAAAGGATCTGAAATGATGAAATCAATAACGCAGGAAATTACAGAAGAATTGTTGGCTGTGATGGATATGTACCAAAGAATCGCGCGGCAATTGATCGACCAATTGATATTGGAAACCGATCAGCCTGATCGGACGGCAATTCTTGCAGGGGCGTACCATTTGCTGTCTAATGCGGATGTAATCCATGGAAAAGAAGAATTAACGGGCAACTGGTATTTTGATGTTCACGGCGAGCACTGTATGTTCAAGAATACAGAAACTGGTCAGACATTGGAGGTTTCCCTTGGTGGACCAGAAGATGTGGGCAACATGGACCCCTACTTTTTTTACAATTTTATAAAAACAACGCCAGAGCTTGCATACCTGACTTCGTATTTCGAGAACCCGTTTAAGGACATGTTGGATTTCTTTGAACGTTTGGAAGCGGAGCATGTGTTATTTCATGTTCACGGGGTGGCGTATCGAAAGGTTCTTTAATTGCTGTACATGTAATTAGAATTGAGGAGGTATGACGTATGAGTTTAACGGAATGGTCAGCAGATATACTTCAATATGATCTGTCGGATGAATATTCGATTCGCAGAGCTGATTTTGCCGAATGGGGATTATATTGCACGGTTTATTATGATATGCGTTATGTCGGATTTTTCAGAGAAGAAGAGTTCAGTTCTTCCAAGATCAGTGCGTACTGGATCTACAAGGGGGAAAGCAAAATAGGTGGCGTGAGAATGGAGCCAAACCGGATGTATCATTTGTTTTTTATTCCGCCATTCCAGCAGAGCTTTGAGATATTGAAACTTCTGAAGCATAAATTAATACAGTGGTCGGATCGCACCAAACGCATTCTGACCTTTGAGATTCTTCCGGACCAAGTCGATCTGTTCGCACGAGCAGGTTCTGGCCAGTGGAGTTCAGATGTCGCTGGATGCAGCGGCCTACGGATTATTTTGACATCGAATGGGACAGCAGGGTAACCGTGAAGAGTCCAGAGATTATTGAAAGTGAAACCGGCACCAGAAAATATGTGAATGAAGATGAAATTGCTCAATGTGACCTGGAGAGTTTTGCAGGAAGTCTTGAGGCTACACGAAGGAAACATACCACGCTTGCAGATTTTATTCCAAGTGATGACCCTAATTATACAAATGAGATTCTAACTCGAGCCTCCACGCTTGTATACGATCAGGAAACGGGGCAGCTGATTGCCAACTGTCGTCTTTGTCTGCAGGATAATCAGGCTGCCGTATATAGCATAGGGGTTCGGCCGGCATATAGAGGAAGAGGGCTTGCTACACTGATGTTACAGAGAGCCTTGAGTGCGCTCAAGGGTCAGTATCCCGTGCTGCGATTGTATGTGATGCAAGGGAATGATGCCGAGTCTGTGTATCTGAATCTGGGCTTTATTCCGGGCGTACAGGAGATTCAGACGATGTATATTCCTGAGGAGGAGTCACAATGAAGGTTGCCATCTTAACCGATATTCATGGGAATTTTCCTGCTCTGCAAGCGGTATTGGCTGATATCGATTCCAGAGGGGGAGTTGAGCATACATTTTGTTTGGGGGATATGATTGGCATTGGCCCTTACTCCAATGAAGTGATTGAGATGCTGTACAGCCGTAAAAATATGATAGCGATTTCGGGGAATCACGAAGAAGCCGTATTGAGTTTGCTCCAGAATAAGGGGCCATTAGAAGGGCATAAAGGCATAGCTGAGCACCACGAATGGATTGGTCAACATCTAAGTGCAGAATCGATCAAGAGAATACAAGCTCTACCGAAATTCGTTGAAAAAGAGGTAGAAGGACGTCGGTTCCTTCTGACTCACTATCATATGAGCAACGACAAGTTGGATGTCATCGATAAAGAACCATCCGGAACCAAATTGGACGCGAAGTATCAGGGAACGGCCCATGATTTGGTTTGTTTTGGTCATCATCATATTCTTCATTATTATAAGACAGATCAAAGAGTATATCTGAATCCGGGGGCTTTAGGCTGTAACGATCTTGCCATTGCCAGATATGGCATCGTGGATCTCCAAGAGGGCAAAGTGGACGTGAAATTCATTGGCGTTCCATATGACAACAGGGAGTATCTACAATCCTATGAACGGTTGAACGTTCCGGATCGGGCTTTTCTTTTGAAGGCATTCCATGGGAATCAGTTGGAGAGATAGGGTGGATAATTTCCCAATAGAGATTATGAAAAGATGCTTTAGGCACCGGTTGCTGCTAAAGCCTAACCTACATGCTGCGTGTGTCTGACACTTTATAACAATGGGAGAGTGGATTTTCAATTGGAAGACGTATTTACTCTAAAAGTTATATCTGAGATAATGTGAAAGCTGTTAGATTTATCCTGCTGGAGAGGTTGGTGGTAGTATAAGAATGTTATAGAATTTCAATGATCTAACGAGACATACATACTAGGAGGAATACCAAGTGCAACATCAACAGCATAATCTTTTTAAAAGGACTTTTGTTATTTTTAACGTGTTTATTCTATTGTTCGTGGTAGCGGTACAAGTAAAAGCGGAGGCTGCAAGTAGAGACTTTGCTTCTGGTGAACTGGAAGCGGGTGCTATCATGCAGTGGGGTGGAACAGCACTCCTTGCAGCAGCGGAGAACGCAACCGGTATTGAACCCGCTATTATGGAGCAAGTGCATGACTTTGGAAAACAGGCTTGGCAAGATGCGGATGCGGCTACAAAAGCCGCTATTACGTCTTCAATCAAGGGTTTAGATGATCTTTGGGGGACAAATAGAAAATATAGTCTTCAATGGGACTCAGATGCACAAATTTATCTTGTGAAAAAATTTGATGAATATTTCGGTGCGGGAGCACTAATTAAAGCAAATAAAATTGTCAAAGTTGCAACTGTAAAGTCTATTATTCTAGCTTCTAGGGTGAACTACGGAAATAACATATTTGGAGATCTTGGCTTTATGGGTACTTCTACTGGGCGAGACATGATCCTTTTAGAGGTAAGTGTAGATACAATGGGCCGTGTGTCGGTGAGCTTCAATGTTCCCTTCACGTTACCTCAGGCTTTAGCAAATGAAAAATTCCCTAACGCTCTCGCTGCTTACTATGCAGTGGTGAAAGAATTAGGAATCAGACCAACATTCCAAACAGTAAGACCAACTTTTACAGATGTATCTCAAAGCACCCAATACAAACCCTTATCATATGCAAAAACATTCCCTACACGCTTGACGATCCCCGCTTTAAAGGGAATTTTGAATAGCCGCGGAGAAATAACGACTCTTGAAAAACCGAACATCGGTCGAGTTGGGAATAGCCTTACTGGAGAAATTGCGATTAGTTATCCTACCTATATTGGAGATACGGGTACGTTTACTTCAGCAGACGCTGTGACTGTTGCCCCTCCTGAAGTACCGGTCGGTGGAGGAAATGGTAATGGAGATGGCGGAGCAACGGATTCCCCAATGTACTCTCCACTAGATCTAATTGTTTACAAAGCAATGTTGCAATTTATACAGGATTATCGAGTTAACCATTCAAACAACTTGGACCAATTACTTGAATACATGAAATTAAATGATTCTGGTAAGCCGTCAAATAAAGAAGCTTGGAACACCTGGTTGGGAAGCTTTTGAAATTGAGCGTATGCCTTGCTAGTCAGTTTGACTAGTGAGGCTTTTTCTTGCTTGAACCCAATCACAATAATGTCTGGATGTCTGGTACACCAAACATTAGCATAAATTACCGAAGCAATATCAAAGGAGAATACATATGAAGTATTTAAGAATGTTTATGTTATCAAGTGCACTACTAATGATTCTTGCAGGATGTTCATCCGATAAGTCTGAACAAGTGGAACTTGAAGAGATAAAAACGGAGCAACAGCAGCCCATCCAGGTGGAGATATCTGTGAATGCAGAATTCGATAGAGATGATCGACTCGCGATTAGTGGTAATACGAATCTGCCGGCAGATATGGAACTGATGTTATCCGTGAAGAGTGAAGGGGGATACAGCGCTCAGTCGAAGGCCTACGTTTATAACAGTATGTTTCAAAGTGAGCTGTTTACTTCAGGCGGGAAGGGGCTTCCAGATGGTAAGTATATTGTCTCAATCACTACACCTACAGCCAATGTACAACCTCAAAATGTGAAAGAGATTATAGGTGAACAAGGCATCAATCTGTCCGGAGAGTATGTGAAGGATGACGAGATATGGGGAAGAATGGTTGAGTACTCTTATGAGTTTAGTAAAGGAGAATCTTCAGCTCAACTCATGCCTGAAGATGATCAGGTTTGGTCCACCATTAATGGATATCTAGCGACTGGCCAATACCTTGAGGTAGCTAAGTTTGTGGATCAACTTTCGAATCCAAGCAAAGACATTCAGATGATGTACAAGTACGCCATGTACCATGTATATGGACAGGACGGAGAAGATGAGAAATCACTTGAATCACTTTATGCTATACCTAGAAGTTATACCGGTCACAACGCTGACTTGGTTTCATATTACAAATATACCCACGAATCATATGAAGAAGGACGCAGTGATCCAATGATAAGCTTCGATGATTACATAAAACTGTACAAAAACGGAGAGATGGTAAAGGACTCATACGCATCTTACCGCTCTGAACAAAAACAATCATCATCTCGAGAAAGCGACTCCTATAGTGGAAACACGCAAAGTACAGATACTTACATGGAGAAAACGCCAGTGTATGATGATAGTGGAGACTACAATAAGTATGGCGAGTACAAGCCGGTTGAAACAATGACACCCGATGAAATACGAGCTGAGCTAGAAGCAATATTAGAGGATGCAATGTATGGAGAGTAATCTAAGCATGCATAAATCTAGTTGTCACCGCTTTACAGAAGGGAGGATTGGTATTGTCTAAATCGGCTATGTTGAAGATAGTAGCCCTTGTTTGGATATCTTTTGGAATCTTGGCGCCCATGGGAATTGCACCTAAAGAGGTGTACTTTGTGACCTATCTTCCAGGATCGGTACTGTATTTGGCCATCCTTTATTATGAGTTTAAGAAATCTAAAGACTAAAAGAGCCTTTTAGACGTTTCATTTGTTGATGGAAGCTGATCTATAAATGCAATTATTTCTTTACTCAGAGAATTTGGATAGCATTAGATTTTATACGGCCACTGAAGAGATTGAAGAGTCTACCCTTTGCTAACTGTTGCTCATTGAATATAAAACTTAAGCTAATCGATACATAATTTAGATAGATTAGAGTGAGGAAATATGAGATATAACGGAAAAATTATAAAATAAAGTTTTTTTATTTAATAGTTGTATATTATTCGTCATAATCCTACATGAAAATACAAAATACACCTATTTACGAATGGATCATTATTCGGGCATAATCAGATAATTCTAAGAAGAATGGAGATGAAAGGCTTACTGGATCAGAAGAAGCATTACGTAAAGTAACTATGTGTCATGTGTGTGTTTGAGACAGAAATAAGGAGATGAAGAAAGCGATGAAGTGGAATAGAGTTATTAATCTATTACTCGTTATACTGGTTGTGGGAAGCGTTGTATTTGAACCTTCCGCTAAAATTTATGCGGATCAGCTAACATCTAAAAAGCCAATGATATATACGGGAGGTAATTTTTCAGGAGTTATAGATTCAGACGGGACAATTTGGAGTTGGGGATCTAACAGTTATAGACAATTAGGCAGAGAGGAAGCCACATTAGCGGATGATCCATTTCCGAAGAAAGCGAGCTCGGTGACAGTAAAACCTGTTCAAATTAGCGGTTCTTCTCGTTCAACGTTAGCTTTGAATTCTGAGGGTGAAATAATGGCTTGGGGTTCTAATGGCAATGGTTGGCTTGGAATCGGAGATCTTGATGGGAAGATACCTTCACCTGTACTTGTAAATTCCAATCTGAGACTATCAAATGTCATTTCCATCCACGGTGGGACATACAATGCATTTGCAATTCGTGGTGATGGAACAGTCTGGAGTTGGGGAGATAACGTTAATGGACTAATGGGTAATGGTATAAATTCAGGTTCTGAAAAATACGCTACTCAAGTAAAAGGACCTAATGGCGCTGGTTATTTGACCAGTATTACTTCATTAGTGTCTGGTACTAGTCATATTGTTGCAGTTTCTAAAGATGGTACGCTCTGGGCATGGGGGGATCATGGCGCTGGATCGTTGGGTGTAGCTGGGTCAAACATTACAAGGAGCTTTTTTCCGGTACATTTAGGTGCTAATTTTAACAAAATCAAGGATGTCAGTGCAGGTACATACTTTACGGTAGCTTTAAAGTCCGACGGAACAGTATGGAGCTGGGGACTGAACAACGAAGGACAGTTGGGGGACGGAACAAGGCAGACCCGTTCTGCTCCTGTACAGGTTGTGGGACAGTATGGAAAAGGTTTTCTGGATCAAGTCGTAGCCATTGAGAGCGGTGATAAACACACCCTGGCTTTACGTGCAGACGGTACAGTCTGGAGTTGGGGAAGTAATAGTAGTGGGCAAGCGGGTATTAAGTGGAATTCTTATAGTAACTCTCCGATGAAGCTTGAATTCAAGAATACTCTCGGAAAATCGGTGAAGATTCAAAGCATCAGCACCAGAAGTAATCATAGCGTCGCTCTATCCGTAGATAATGAATTGTTCACTTGGGGGGATAACTCTAATGGTCAATTGGGTGTTGGAGATAAAGTAAACCGGACTTCTCCTGTCCAAGTAGACTGGCATGACAGTATTACTATTTCAGAACCCGCTTACACTACTTCGTATGTTTACGATTCGAATGGAAGATTGCTTCGCAAAACGATATCCCGTAAAGACGGAGTAGCATCTACGTACCAGTACACCTATGATCGCAACGGTAACCTGAAAAATACCCAGATTATTAAGCCGTAACTATATTAAAACAGAATTATCATTAAAAAGCGGTTTACACTCAGTTGAAACGGAGAGAAGTTCACTTGAAGAAAAGCACATATAGAAAATACATATCCATCTTTCTCATTATCGCGGTCATCACAGGGCTTTTCGGAAATGTAGTCCCTGCGGTTACATATGCCGAAGAACAAAGAGAACAACCCGAACAAAACGTATCCACAGGGCAAGGTCCTTCTCTATTAGAGTCCCTTCCTCTCATTGCCGAGCAGTTTGACAGGACCGAAGACTTTTTCCAAGGTTACCTCGATCAGGGATACACGTTGAATGAAGTGATTACCGCTCTATATAAAGCCAGAGAGGAACAGATTGGATTCGACGAAGCTTTACAAACTGTTCGTCCACAGGAGATTAACGAATCCGCCACAGTCACCAGTGATGTGTATACAGATCCCGCTGTTGCCGCCGAAACGTCGATTGCTGGCGTGGAAGCAGATCAATCCGGTATTATGCAGCGGTATGAAACGTTTGTGGTAGAGGAGGAACTGACGGCCCCGCCGGAAACGGAGTTACAGAATGGTGACGAGGCGGAAGAAGAGGAAGAAGGCAATGCGGAGGCTGAGGAAAACGATCAGGCCGATCCAAGTGACGAATCAGATGACTCATCGCCTGAGGGGGAAACGAACTCCGACGGCACATTACCGCCAGTAGAAACGACAGACAATGCTGAGAATGCAGCTCAAACTAACCAGGATGTAGGTCAACAAACTTCAGCGCCTTCAAGCGAAAATATATCTAGCCTTGAAGAGAAGCCTGCTGCTGAGCAAAAAACAACGTCATCGCCACAGGGAAATGAAGTTAGTCCAGCTTCTACACCTAAGGAATCAAAAACTATTTCAGAAAAAATAACCAGAACAAAGCCTGAAAAAGGACTAGCTAAAGAGAATAAGGATGCTTCTGTTACAAACGAAAAGCAATCGGAGGTCTCATCAACACGAAAGCAGAAAACGAACTCTGATGCGCAACCGCTGGCAGGACAAACATCTATCAGCATCCCAGATCCAGGAAAGCATATTGCAGAAAAAGCACCGGTCTATAGCAAAAGGTCCTTTAATGAGGCCCCTTATACAGTGGGTGAAAACGGAGAGACCATTTCGACATTAAGTGGCGGCCTTATTTTAGAGCATGTTGATGCGTCCTTACCTGGCCGTGCAGGTATGTCATTTGCACTAGAAAGGCAATATAACTCTACCTTAGCTCAATTTTATGATCCAGTTGTAGGAACGAATACATATGAGTATCCGGTCTATAATTATTTTCTCACGTACCAGGCAGCCAAGAAAAAAATAATTACAAAATATCATGTCAAATACAGATTAAACAAATGGGTTCAGGAAGACTACAATGGCGATGGAGTAAAAGATAATGACACAATCGTTGTGGAGACTCCGACTGTATTACAAGGCACGTATACTACAGAAACTGAAGCTCGGAAAGCGGCAAATACCCAGATCGTATTTTGGAATCCGTCTGAAAGTCGCATAGAGCAACAGACCCGTAGCGGTAGCCTGAGTAGCCTTCCTACGAGCTTAAACTATAGTCAGGGTGGATACAGCGGGACATTGAACAAGTCAGGTAGTGCACAGGTCATTTCTGGACAATATCAGCCTGCCCGTACAATTAACGCTCCAACACAAACTTGTACCAATTCCATCCCTGGAAAATATGATGCCAAAGGCAACTGGACGCAAACCAGTTCGGGTAGTCCATGTCCGGAAACAAAAACAGCGACTGTGGAAGGAAAGACGATCACGCTCACCCGTTCATCGGTGACAGCTACGAAAGCTTGTCCATCACCGGATAAATCGGTAGCGAACTATGTGTGTACCAAAACATGGGAAGCTCGCTATGATGGATCAGTATCTGTACCAGCTTCAGACACCCGAATTTATTCTCAAACCTATTCGGGTAATGTCGTTAAGCCGGGCCAATATTCCTCAGAACGTTATGATCCATGGATTGCAGGTAAGGCTCCTTACCAGTATCGTCATGCGTATGCCGTGCGAGAACAGCCATGGGTAGAGCAGGAAATTACAGAAGGCCCCGGTGAAACCATTACTTTATTCACGGATGGTACACCAGACTGGTCTACAGTAAACAATTTGAAAAACAACGTGAATAGTAATCCTGGTAAAGATATTTCTTCTTCTATGATGGATAGTGGTTACAATTATTATCTTGCCTCTAATCCGTCTGCGGAGATAAGAGCGTACCAAGTAGGTAGTAACACCGATGTCACATACTATAACAAAACTGTACCTGCCGCTGCGGAAAAACGAGCACCACTTGGCAAAGGATGGTCTTGGAAACTGCCTTATATTGAAACGGAAAATAGTAAATCCTATGTTGTCATGACAGATGGTGGCCGCTACGAAATTGCAGGTAATACGCTAAAAGGCTATGACTGGGAAGGCATCACCGTTCGTCCGGACACTTCAGTCAAGGTAGGAGGCGATGAATCTGCACAAGTAATCGTTTCAGCAGATGGACTGAGTAAGCAGTATTTTAGCGTAGATGGACGGTTAATACAGTTATCAGATTCACGAAATAATGACATTCAATTCTTCTACGAATTCAATACAGCATATCAAAGCAAGCTACTAACCAGTGTGAAAGATGCATTGGGCAATACAATCCAAATTACTTACACGCCATCTGCAGTGACAATCACTCAAGGTGAGCGAATAGTCACTTACAACAAACAATTGAAAAATGGCGTAGAATTACTCGATTCTGTCATTGACCCGCTTGGTCGTAAAACTACTTATGCATACAAACTTGCCGATGCCAAATTCAATCTGCTAGGTTTTAGCCCAGAACGGGCAATATCTAACCCGTACGCATTATTAACTGGGGTGCAGCATACAACCGGAGCTAAAACGGTGTATGAATACGAAAATAGCCCGGTGCGTCGTTACATTGGGGCAGATTCCTTAAATGAAGCATACCGTGTACTGACTCGCAAAGACCAAATCTTATATGAGAGTGGAAAAGTTGAGGACTACAATCGACAAACCGTTAGTTATACGTCTGATCTGGGCGCAAGCTATGGACAAAATGCTACGTTTAGCACGATTATCAGTAGCGGCTTGACCGAGAGTCAGTCGACATATCGGAAAGTATTTGTGAATAGCGAAACACCAATCTCATTTTATAATGATCGGACCGTGCTAAGTGCCGATGGGCGTGTGGAGACGTCAACGTATACGTATGGCAAAACCGTCAAGGGCAGAGCCTATCCTGTTGCCATTCCAACAGTGACTACAATTAAAGATAATAAGACAAATGAATCCTTGACCACTACAGTGCAATACGACGACTATGGCAACGTGACGTCGATGACAGATGCGACAGGAAAAGTAGTAACCAGCACTTATGACGGTACGAGGCAATGGCTGACCAGCGTTACTGAATTAGTGGATCGGAGCAATAAGAAAGTTACAACACTCACTCGTAGTGTGCAAGGTGACATCACCAATATTGTCAGTCGTCAAGGTAGCAACAGTGGCAAGCTGTTGCAGCAATCCGATTATACCTATGATGCCTATGGAAACTTGCTGACCCAACGTATTTCAAACGATACACAGGATCAAGTGACCACAGTGGAATACGATACTAGGTACCAGCAAGCTTTTCCAACAACAACAAGTATCGCTGTGACGGACATTAACGGGAAGTTGAGTACCGTGTCCACTGGAGCTCAATACAATCCAGTAAGCGGTAACCTACTTAGTTCAACGGATGCGGCAGGCCGTACGACTCGTTATCAGCAGGATGCACTTGGTCGAACAATAGAAGTGGTCCAAACGGATGGCAACGTGTTGCGTGCCTCTTACGATGATACCGGTAATAAAATCATCGTCACCGATGAAACCGGACAGCAGCATGTCACCCAATGGAATGCGCTTGGGCAGGAGATTGAATCAGGGTACTATACTGGAGGAAACTACGTGGTTGCTAGCCGTACCGGCTATGACCCTTACGGACGTACGATATGGTCCGAGGATGCTCTAGGAAATCGAACCCGTGCGCAGTATGACAGCTGGAATCGCATTATTTCCACGACAGGGGCCGATGGTGTTGCAATTAATGTGCAATTTAATGACGCTACTCGTAGTGTGACCACCACCGATGCCGAAGGGTACACTCGCATTCAAACCGCTGACATGTGGGGTAACCTATTGCACGTGCAAGAGAAAACGCAACAAGAGAATTCATTGCGAACATTGGAGAAATATAACTATGATGTGATTAGTGGAAACTTGCTGGAAAAAACGGATGGCAACGGTAATATTACACAATATACGTATGATGTGCTCTCCAGACCCCTGATGGTAACCAGCCCCAATGGTGAGCAAACGACCTACGTATATGATCGTCTAGGCAATCTGGTTCAAACGACTGATGCCGCAGGCTATGTGAAAAAACATCGTTATGATGAGCTGGGCCGCCGAATTCAAACGACGGACAAGTTAGGTCAGGTAACCCAGAGTATCTATAACCCGGATAGCAGCCTGAGCCAGTTTGTGGATCGTAATGGCAATACGTTTACGTACGTTTATGATGCCCGAGGCAACTTAGTGAGCAAGAGCAGTCCGGAGGAAACGATTCGCTTCACCGTTGATGCAGTAGGCAAACGCACAAGCATGATTGACCAGACGGGCACAACGACATACGAGTATGATCCAGCCACCGAGATGCTCACTCAAATGAGATATCCGGACGGTTCAACCACAACATTTACGTATGACTTGAATGGTAACCGTACCACTATGACAGGGCCATTCGACACCACGGTATACTACGGTTATGATGCAATGAACCGTCTGACATCAGCAGGCACAACGCCAGAACGTTCGGATGCGAAGTACAGTTACTATTTAAATGGATTGAGCAAGGAAGCGACGTTGCAAAACGGTGTACGGGACGCAAAACAGTATAATGGGCTCGATCTGATTGAACTGTCGCAAAAGAGAAATGAGACGACCCTGCAAAATTATGGCTACCGCTATGACAACAACAAAAATATCCTGGATCGTACTCAGACCGGTTCACAGGATACGTTTACGTACGACAAGCTGGATCGGATTTCCACCTCAAGCGTGAATAGCGAGGAGTACGCTTACGATAAACAAGGTAATCGCTTGACCCAAACTTCCGATGCTGAACCTAACATTTCAGATGCTTTGTATACGTACGATATGCGGAATCGCCTAACGAGCGTACAGAAAAACGGTATCCAGGTCGATTACACGTATAACGGCGACAATCTATTAGTCGAGCGTGTGGAGAACGGCGTGAGAGTACGCTATTACTACGATGACCACGCTCAAATTATTGCGGAAGCTGAGGTCACAAGCGGTACACCAGTGCTGAAAGCCAGCTACATCCGCGGAGCAAAACTCGAAGTTATCCAGTATGGTGATGGTAGCAAAGCGTATGTACAAGTGAATGGGCATGGCGACATTACCGAGCTGCGCGACGTGAACGGAGAATTGCTCAATCGCTACGATTATGACATCTGGGGTAATACGCTGTCTAAAGAAGAGAAAGTGCATAATCCGTTCCGTTACTCGGGTGAGTTGTGGGACGACACGACTGAATTACAATATTTGAGAGCACGCTGGTATAACCCTGCTGAAGGTCGATTCCTGAATGAGGACACGTATAATGGCGAACTCGATGATCCGCTGACTCAAAATTTGTATACGTATGTGCTTAACAATCCATTACGCTATGTAGACCCCACCGGGAATAAACAATGCGAAGGAGCAACCACGTGTGAAGGCGATTCGGTAGAAACGAAGTTAAGAAATATGATTTACAACAAACTTCAAGCCGGTTCGTACAATAATGTGGATCAATTTGCTTACGATATTGGAACGTTAATGATTCATATTGATCAAAAAAAGGCTGGATTAACATTTAATGCGGATACACGAAATCTATATCGTAAAATGGCTAAATTGGCGGTGTATGGGGCCGAAAATGAGGTTCGAACATACGGGCAAGTCGATATGGGCAACCTTGCAGCGTTATTTTTTGTAGGATCGGTAAAAGGAGCAGCCTCCAATGTTCTTAGCGGCAGGTTCAACTCTTGTAATTGCTTTATTGCCGGAACCAAGGTACTGACATCCGAAGGAGAGAAGAATATCGAAGACATTGAAGTCGGAGATAAAGTCCTCGCGAAGTCGGAATATGATTCAGATGGAGAGTTGGCTTACAAGGAAGTCACTACTTTATATCGCAACCAACGTGATGATATCATTAAGTTACATGTTGGAGAGCAAGTCATCGAGACAACAAATAACCATCCGTTTTGGGTGGAAGGCAGAGGCTGGGTCTTTGCAGATGAACTTAAGGTGGGTGACAATCTTCAAAAGGCTGATGGAAGTAATCTAACCATTAACAAAGTTGAGTTTGTTAAGCTGGTTGAGCCAGTAACGGTTTATAACTTTACGGTTGCGGATTTCCATACGTATTATGTTACTGATTTAGGGATTTGGGTGCATAATACAAATTGTTTCACTGGTTCGGGCGCTGACTTAGCTAGGCTAGCCAACAATTCTAAGAGTAACGATGGGCTTTCAGGTACTGCACCTTTAGGTACAGTTTACGATGGTGCGAAAAGTTTTGTAGGTTCTAATTATACTACGCTGAACAAAAACGGATATACATGGTATTATAGCCAGAATGGTACAAAACGAGTGAGAGTTATGAATAAACAAGGAAAAGATGGTATACTTGAAGCCAATTTTGAGACTTTTAACGAAGGTTTTAAATGGAATAAAGTAGGAAATAGACTAACAAATTATCATGTTGAAGTAAAATAAAAGAAAAGAAGTGAGTGACGTGATAAAACCTGTTTTGAAAGATCTCATCATTACTGGAGATCCTAATATTTATGGAAAATTGCAATTTACAGAAACTGAAGACATCGGAGACGACTTTTATTTGTCGGGCACAGCTTGTATCGGAACTGAAGATTCTGATGGTGAGGATAATTTTGATTTTACAATCATAACGCCGAAAGCGCTCGAAAGAGAACTTGGAGATAGTTCAGATATCATACTGGGTGCAGGGTGTTTTATTGTAAATAGGCTTGATTTTGAATTGATTACCAAACAAATCAAACAAATTCTTCTAAAACATCAAGGGGAGAAATGGGAGGATATAGCAAAAAGTCTTGCTCCTTATTTCAGCTGGGAATATACTGATTCCGTACGTTTGAATGGTGAGGAAGAGCTTCTTGAGATGATTAAGAGGCATTCGGATGAGAGCGGAGATGATCCAACGTTCCCCTGTTTGGAGTGAATTAGAGTTAAAGACAGCTCATGGTGAATGTAAACGCCATGAGCTGTTCATTACCATATGGTGCTGAGATGGAACACTAGTACAGCATGAATTAAAATATCAATCAAGTTGGTGGAATTTAAGGCAGTAATGCTTTAATTGACTCTGATTGGTTTTACCTAGTAACCTTGTAGGGCTTTTGCCTTTCAAGGTTATTTTTTTTTGCAACATTCTTCCTAGTTCACGACGGATTGCAATATAAAATGCGAAACTTCTTGGCAACAAATATAAAAAAACAGTCCATGGCCGGATTCGTGTAGAATGAACTAACCAAAACAAACGATCACAAGGAGATGTGGAGATTTCCTTAGATTATTTGCCGTGAGTTAGAGCGTACAGCTTCATTTCAAGTCTACGAAACAGCAGAAGGTTAACATCTTATCAGGAATGTCGTGAGTTTCTTAATGTCCAAAGGTAAACGTTAAAAACCTGCAGAAACTCGCGGTAAATTCTTCATAGGCAGAAACATCTCAGATCGTCCCAAAGAGGTCCGTTCTCGTGAAACGTTTGGACATTGGGAACTGGGTACCGTTGTACTGAATCGTGGGCAAAAGTAAAGGATGCGTAGTCACACTCATTGAACGTAGAATGCTTCTTTATATCGCTATTCTCATGCCTGATCGTAAAGCAATGTCCATGAAGATTGCGGCTTGGTGTAGCCATCTCACAGCTGACCGAGGCAAGGAGGTTGCATGCTATGCGAACCTAGAAACGTCCCAGGGTGTGCATGTTTTTTTTGCTGTCCATATTTATCCTAGAAACGAAGTTCCAACGAATAGAAATGAATTAATTTGAGTGTTTCACCCCAAGGGCACAGATTACACCAAAGTGGAGGATGAATTTTTCGCCCTGTTTGCTCAAAATCTACATTTATCCATATCGAAAATATTTAAAGCCAAGCAGGAAAGCGCTGATGTGGATCGCGATTGCTGGTATCTTAGTTGGTGAGAAATTTTTACTGTCCGATTTATACTATTTTTTCTATAAAATAGGTATTTCCAGACACCAAATGATTAGTTAAGACAACAAAAAGTTACCCCAATACACGAATAACAATATCCTGATCATGGTTACCAAAACCGGCACCATAGATTGTTAATCCACCTACGTTGGAGCTTTCCTCGTCAACCGTGAAACGAAGCGTCCAGAACGGTTCGCTAAGCTTAATATCCGCGAGAGTAATGTCTGACATTCGCTCACCATCCATATACGTACCAGAGGCATCAATGCGTATGGTCTTCAATAAACCGTATTGATTCACATTGCGATGCCACCATTCCGGTGTATATTTGCCGCGTGCCGCTCTGCCAAAGTCGGCAGGGCTTGTCCACGTTCCGAGAGAAACACCATTGAAAGTGAAACGAATATCCGAAGGCCAATGATCCCGTAATCCCGGAGCCTCAGAGGCCAGTTCCATCGAAATCTCAATAGCATCAGTTGTCTGATCCGGTAGTACAAAGTTAGGTGTTTTATATTCAACATAGCCCTTGCCAAACCACAGAATAGCGGCGTGTACCCGCTCGGGATCAAGGAAGTAACGCGGATCGTCCCATACGCCGATTTCTTTCTCAAGTGTGCCTAGCCCACAGGTGGGGTGGATATCAAAAGAAGTATAGTGTCCAACGGATATTGTCTGCTCTCTGGTTCGTGAAGTTTGGCTTGCGGATGGCAGCTCGATCTCAATCTGATTTTGCTTGAGGTAACATAATTTGTGTGTTCCTCCGTTAATACGAACTCGTCTGCTCCCAATTAGACCCGCATCCTCCAGTTTGCGAATATGCATCGTGACAATGGAGGGGCTAAGTTCCAATACTGACGCAATATCCTTCACATTCATTTCGCGATCTGCAATCATATCCATGATTCTCCATCTGACTTCGCTTGCCAGCGCCTCATATAAAGGAAGGAACTGGGGCTCCCCATTTGCTTTGATCATCTGTACAACTCCTAACCTCAATCTTCTAAAATCACATATATATTAATTTAATAAAATTAGCTCCAAGATGCAATCCAGATTCATTGCAAGTTTATGGTCAATGGTGTTTAATTTTTTTAGTTGTTATGAAGTTGAATTCTTATATTTGTGAATTTTATAATAAGAGATGGAGTGGAGTAATGAAATACAATAACCCTGTTGTAAAAGGTTTTTATCCAGACCCTAGTGTGATTAAGGTCCATGACACATACTACATGGTGTGCAGTTCTTTTCAATATTTTCCGGGCGTACCGCTCTTTGAAAGCAAGGATCTGCTGAATTGGAAGCAGATTGGTCATTGCCTCACTCGTAAAAGCCAGATTCAGCTCGAGACGGTGAACAGCTCCGGGGGCGTATTTGCTCCAACGATCAGGCACAATGACGGGCGTTTTTATATGGTCACAACCAACGATACAACGCATCAAAATTTCTATGTCTGGACGGATAATATCTACGGAGAATGGTCTGAGCCTATTTATGTGGATCAAGGCGGGATTGATCCCGATTTGTATTTTGAAGATGGAAAGACCTTGTTTATGAGCAACGGGGTCGATGATCAAGGCATTGGCGGAATTGTACAGTGTGAGATTGAGATCGAAACCGGTCGCAAATTGACGCCAGGTCGGACCATCTGGAATGGGACAGGTGGACGATATCTGGAAAGTCCGCACCTCTATAAAATAAACGGTTATTATTACCTGCTTGCAGCCGAAGGCGGCACCGAATATGGTCATATGGTTACGTATGCCCGGGGAACTTCATCTTCAGGTCCGTTCGAAGCCTATGAACATAATCCGGTTCTGACCAACCGCAATCTGGGCGGTTATGAACTCCAGGGTGTGGGGCATGGTGATCTGGTTCAGGATGATCTGGGAAACTGGTGGCTCTTTCACCTGGGATTCCGGCAGATCGGCAGGTGGGCTACGTACCATCATCTGGGCCGAGAAGTATTTCTGACTCCGATTACGTTTGGTGAAGACGGATGGTTTACAGCCGGGCATGAAGGTACAACGCTGATGAGTTTTGAGACTAATCGGTTCCCGGACACGGTGATCCAGCAGGATAAGAAGAGTTATACGTTTGAAAATACAGACTGGAGCCTCGACTGGTGTTACCTTCGTCATCCAAATAAGGACCATTATCAGCTTGAATCAGACAAGCTTACGCTAACAGGAACCGATGTAACGCTGGACATTCCGGCATCCCCTACGTTCATCGGGCTACGTCAAAAAGATTTTAATGCCACGATTTCAGTCGATGTTAGTCTGACGAATGGGGAGGCCGGTGTCACGATCTACATGGATGAGAATCATCATTATGAAGTGGCTATTCGTCAGGAGCAGGACGGCTATAAGGTGATTGAGCGTCTGAATATCGGGGATATCAAATCGATTGAACATGAAGTGGATCTGGGAAATCAACAGCATGCAACGCTGATGATCCGCTCAAGCCAGGAACGCTATAGCTTTTCGCTTCAAGCAGATGATGAAGAGATTCTGCTAGGCACGGCACAGACGAGATACCTTTCTTCGGAGGTGGCTGGAGGTTTTACAGGCGTACTTATCGGGTTATACGCGACTGGACAAGATGCTTCGGCTGAGTTTACTAATTTCCAATGTGAATATCATTAAGAAATGAAGAGGAGGGCCTAAGGGTCCTTCTCTTTTTTAAATTTGAGAGAAACTCATATTAACTATATGGCATCACTAAATAATCTACATGTAACAAAAGGTCGGAAGAACGTGTTATTTAATTATATAGTTTGAGTGAATACCAAGGAGGAGTTGTATGGAGGATCAATGGAGAATCGCAAAGTATGATCCGGCATGGCCTGTTGTGTTTCTCGAAACGGGTTCGAAATTAAGAGTAACTTTAGGTGAAAAGGCTGTGCGAATCGATCATGTTGGGTCCACTTCAATTGTCGGAATAGACGCCAAACCTATCATCGATATACAAATATCTGTTTCTAATGTTGAGAATTTGTTGGACTACAAACGTGAGATCGAAACCGTCGGTTTTGTATTTAGAGCAGAAAATCCAGATAAGACTAAACGATATTTTCGTGAAGAACCCGGAAACAGAAGGGTACATATACACGTTAGACAGGCAGGCAGTTTCTCTGAGCAGATGACCTTGCTGTTCAGAGACTATTTAAGGGAGCATCCAGAAGATGGTCTGAAATATGCGGAAGAAAAGCACAGACTCATGTCATTGTATAAAGATGAGCGTCCCAAATATGTTGAAGGAAAAGGACCGATGGTGTGGAGCATATTACAGAGAGCACATCGTTGGTCTCAAGAAATCGGATGGCAACCGACAAAATCTGACGCATGAGCACATCCAATGAATAGAGATAACTGTATTGAAGTGATGAAATGAACATGGGAAGAAAGCTGATGACAACCGTTCTAACCATCATTTGTTTTACTTTGGCTGCAAGTATCATATCGATGAATGAATCCTACAGTTTTGATTTTTACATTCTTATTTATCTGGTATACGCGACCCCCCTGATCCTTTTGATTGGGCTACCTTTATCAATATTGCTGGACTATCTTCTCAGCCGAATACAATTCGTCAATCATGTGTTGTATCTGAGTACGAGGATATTGGGTTATGCATGTGCTGGAGTTCTAGGCATGTATATCTATTATGTGCTCATGGGAGCAGGAGAAGAAATATTGAATTTCAAAGAGACGTTAGTTCTGACCTTATTTGGCGTTCTTGCTGCCATTCTATTTGTACTGATTGATATGGGATTGGAGGCTTTGTTAAAGACGCGAAGAAGAAAGAGTTGAATTAATTGATTCGTCAGGAGGAGAGGTATTGGTTATTAACAAAAGAATCATGAATCTATCAGCCTGGCTTGCTGTATTAGCCATTCTATGTATTCCTGGAACTTTACATACGGAAGATGGACCGCTCCGAACAGAGTATGGTTTCCCGCTCCGATTCTTTACGGATTATCATATTGCCAACTCGGACGGAACAATCTGGTTTATATCTGGCATCCATTTAAATGTACTTTTATATTTGTTCAATGTCCTGTTTATTTATGCAGGTATTCATGTGATTTTGTATATTAAAAAGAGATTAACCAGAATGTAAAAATGGAGTGATGACGATGAAACAACTTCCAGTAGAATGGAATTCAGACAGACTTATTGTCTCGAATGTGAGAGAGTCCGATATTCCTGAACTTCAGTCAATTTATGATACCAGTCGTTACTTACATCAATGGGATGGACGAGAGCATGATCTGAATTATGTGAAAAAATGTTTTGAAGAAGGCCACCTTCCGCCGGGAGGCAGGCTGGAGAATTATCGAATTCAATCCATTCGTACAGCTGAGGATAACCGCCATATTGGTTTGTTAAGTGTATATCAGGGGTACCCCCTGGAGGATTCGATTTATCTCGAATTTCTATATATCCGGAGCGAGATCCAGAAGCAGGGATATGGACAAGAATTAATTCAGGCACTAACTCTGCACTGTTCCGAGCTTGGTTACAAGGAAATTCGAATTAACGTGGCGCTCAAAAATTGGCCTGCATTACGTTTCTGGATCAAATCCGGATTCAATCGGATTAGCGGAATTTATGGTGATCTTGAACATTCGGAGGATACCTTTGCCAATACAGAATTGATCAAATCTCTCTGAAAGAACCAATGAAAAGGGGAATATACCAATGGAAACTTTCTTTCGATACAACTGGATCGTGCGTGAGCAATGGTATGCATGGTGTGAAGATTTACCGCTTGAAGAATTGCTTCGGCCTCGGACGGGCGGAGTAGGCAACATATTACAGACGTTGTTTCATATCATTGATGTAGAGTGGAGCTGGCTTCAGTTGCTTCAGGGCAAACCGGATGATGCAGAAGATTTTGCAAACTATCAGAATCTTGAGGCGGTAAGACGATTGGATCGCAGATTACGTCCGGATGTGGAGGCATTTGTTACAGCATGGGAGCCGAGTATGGAAAAAAGAGCTTATATCGATCCTCGCTCGGCTGGCAAGCCTGATACAGATTCATGGGGAGAAGTTATGCGACATGTGATCGCCCATGAGATTCATCATATGGGGCAACTATCGGTATGGGCCAGAGAATTGGGCAAGCAGCCGGTATCTGCCAATGTCATTGGCAAAGGTTTGATTGTACCTGAATTAAACTGAGAGGTGGTCATACCATGGAGGAAGGGGAAACGTTGACGATCCAACTTGCCCAAGTGGATTGGATACATCTTGATGAGTGTGTCCAGCAGGTGATTGAACAGGAGGTTCAGTTCGTTCCCTTGGCACCTGGACTGGAAGCGACTGTGACGAGAATCGAAATGGGTGATCAGCGGTACGTATTGAAGGTCTGGGACAAGGATTCCAAACCGGATATCGCCAAACAATATCGGTTATTGTCCAAGCTTTATCAAAGTGGAATTCGTGTATCTAAGCCGTACGGTTGGGGATTGGATGAACAACAGAATCAAGTGCTGTTAACGAGTTATGATGGAGAGCCAATTATCCAATTAACCCAAACCAAACTGACACATTTGGCTGAAGGATTAATGGAGGTTCATCGGTATCCGGTGAATAGAGTGGGTGTTGGAAAAGATGAAGAATACATATCCAAGTATGATTTTGTTGAATACTTTTTTCCTCAGATTGAGTCGCATGGAGATATACAAAATCTTCTAGCAAACCTGATTCAGCATGTCCAGATCAGACAGGAATGTCTGATTCATGGCGATTATAATCTGGGAAACATTCTTGAAATGGACGGTCATTACACCATTATCGATTGGACCAATGGGCAGTATGGTGATCCAAGGTACGATATGGCATGGTCTGTTTTTCTGATTACCTTCTATAATGGGGAAAGTTACGGCGAGGTGTATCGCGCTGAATTTGCACGTGCTGCGAGTGATGTGTACACGCTGGAAGAGGAAGAGATTTTTGGAGCAATAGCTTGCCTGCGCTGGATTCTCTTAAGGCGCGTTGGGGATGTACCTATGGGGCCCGATGTCATGGAAAGGGTCCACAGCATGACTGTCCATAATCCATATTTGAATGAACATCTGCTGTAATCATAGTCACGGGAGCCAAGACAATAGTATACAATTTAATGAGAGTTAGACTATATTTTTTCAAATAAAATAAACAGCCTGTCCTAAATGAGCGATCCTCGCATACCTATGATAATAGAGGAGCGTGATCCATATGGAGCAGAAAGTGAAATCTTACTTTGAACTAAAGCAGCAGCAAAAAGATATTGAGCAACAGTTGTCTGTACTACGAGATGAGATCGTTGCATATTGTGCAGAACAAGGGGTTTATGAGACGCAGGTTGGTGGTTACTCCGTGAAAACAGTGCTTCAGAACCGGAAGGAATACGATGATCAGAAGCTGTATGCTTCTCTTCCTGACCCGGACATCTGGCGATTGTTGTCCAAGGTAGACAGTCATAAGTTGAAAAGTCTGATCAAGCTGAACATTCTGTCCGAGGAGCAAATTAACCCGGCATGCACCGTGAAACAGGTGACGTTGTTACAGGTGGACAAGCTGTAACATTTCATCCCCTTTCGTACTTGAGTTGAATTAAACGGAACATCACGATCACATGGCACCCTCCGCGAAATAGTTTTGTTGCTATGAGCAGCGGAGCGAATGTGGAGGTGTTTTTGTTTTGCGAGCAGGGCGCAAGATTCATAAATAGTTAAATATGAGGGGGAAGAAGTATAATTTGTTCATTGTAAGCGTATTCAACAAAAGATATGATGGATAAAAATGGGTAGGGGGAATTGTAAATGTCGACGGAAATTCCATCATTACATGCTGCTTATGCCAACAAGTTCAAAATAGGTGCTGCTGTACATACAGGCATGTTGCAGTCCGAAGGGGAATTTATCGCGAAACACTTCAATAGCATCACGGCAGAGAATCAGATGAAATTCGGAGAAATTCACCCGGAAGAAAATCGTTATGTTTTCGATGCGGCAGATACAATTGTTGATTTTGCTGTTGCTCAAGGAATGGGGGTTCGCGGACATACCCTTGTCTGGCACAATCAGACATCGAAATGGGTTTTCGAGGATAGCTCAGGTGCTCCCGTGTCCAGAGAACTATTATTATCTCGCTTGAAGCAACATATTGATACAGTGGTAGGTCGGTATAAGGGGCAAATATATGCATGGGATGTCGTCAATGAAGCGATTGAAGATAAGACCGACCTCTTCATGCGGGACACAAAGTGGCTGCAACTCGTGGGAGAAGACTATCTGCAGCAAGCATTCAGCATGGCTCATGAAGCAGATCCCAAAGCCCTTCTTTTCTATAATGACTACAATGAGACCGATCCGGTCAAACGGGAGAAAATATACAATTTGGTTCAGTCTTTGCTGGATAAGGGAGCGCCTGTACATGGAATCGGCATGCAGGGACACTGGAATATCCATGGTCCTTCCATTGAAGAAATCCGAATGGCTATTGAACGATACGCTTCACTGGATGTACAGTTGCATGTTACCGAGCTGGACTTGTCGGTGTTCCGTTATGAGGATCGTCGAACCGATCTTACTGCGCCCACTCCGGAAATGGCCGAGTTGCAGGAGCGTCGATATGAAGAAATCTTCGATCTGTTCCGGGAATATAAATCATCCATTACCTCAGTGACTTTCTGGGGAGTAGCGGACAATTACACCTGGTTGGATCATTTTCCGGTACGTGGACGCAAGAATTGGCCCTTTGTATTTGATCAACAGCTGCAGCCAAAGGACTCATTTTGGCGTATAATTAAAGATAACGAAAGTTAAAAAAATCAGAGTATGAGTCAAATTTCTGATCGAAATGAGATGAGTATATGGATTCCATCCGTAACTACCTGATGACATTTGCAGGGAACTTGGTGGCAGCCTATTTTATTTTTGAAGAGGGCACGCTGGCCAAGCCGATGATGTTTGCCACACTTATGATGTTACTGGTCATGCTGATTGATTACATGAAGAGCAGAAACAAATATTCATTGGAGTAGCATGCCTCGATATGGTTTTAAGCGATCCTGTGACACAGGGTCGTTTTTTTATATAAAGAAAATGAATGTTAAAGTAACAGCAAGGAGGGCACGTTTTGCTATGGAATCGATTCAAACAGTGGGCTGAACAGCAGGCAGATTGCTTAAAGTCTCTCCACATATCCACGGAACAGAGAGAGCATCCCGATCATGATAACCACAGCATTCCCGATCCATCTACCGGATACGTACATGAATCGAAGTGTGCCATCGGTCAGGTAACGGTTTGGGAGTCCGGACAAATGGAATATGAGGTCATTCACATTGAGACGGAAGTGCTGATATTGTGGAAGTACATTGAACGGATCGATGAGAAAGAACCTGATTTTGATGAACTTCTTACAACTTATTTTCAAGTGGTACAGTCTGGACAAAAGCCTTGACCGGGATTGACTAGGTTCTCCCTGCAATGATTCGGATAACAGCTTCCATTTACATCAGGACCATTGTTCATTACACTTGATGAGGAGTACCTCGTTAACTCAATTCAGATCATCAGGAGGACATCATTATGCATCAATCCGCACATATTCAGGAAGCAAGAGATTACATATTAAACCGAATCCATACCAAACCTGCCGTAGGCATGATTCTGGGTTCGGGACTGGGAGCGCTCGCGGACGAGATTGAAAATGCGACCGTTATCCCGTATACAGAGATTCCGTATTTTGCTCAATCGGAGGCTATCGGTCATGCCAATGAATTGGTTATTGGTGAACTGATGGGCAAAACGGTTGTAGCGATGAAAGGCCGCCTTCATTACTATGAAGGTTTTACACTGGATGAAGTGACATTTCCGGTCCGCATCATGAAGGCGGTGGGTGTCGAGCAATTGCTTATCACCAATGCCTGCGGAGCAATCAATACAAGCTTTGAGCCAGGTCAACTGATGCTCATTACAGATCATATTAACCTGGTAGGCAATAACCCATTGATGGGACCAAATAATGCTGAACTGGGTGTGCGCTTCCCGGATGTGTCCCAAGTATACAATCGCGAACTGCGCAGCATTGCCCTTAAAGTTGCAGAAGCACAGAATGTTGGCCTGCAGCAAGGTGTCTATGCATGGTGGAGTGGTCCGGCATATGAGACACCAGCCGAGATTCGCATGATTCGTACGATGGGTGCGGATGCAGTGGGCATGTCCACAGTACCTGAAGCCATTGTTGCCATTCATGGCGGTATGAAGGTACTGGGCATATCCTGTCTGACCAACATGGCCTGTGGCATACTGGATCAGCCGTTAAGTCATGACGAAGTCATTGAAGTGGCTGCACAAGTGAAAACAACCTTTATCGGGCTTGTGAAAGGTATCTTGAAAGAGATATAATCGCGAGATTGTTTTTTCTAGGCCGCGATGGACCGGATAGAGTTTCCATCCAGACAAATCGAAACCACAAAAAAACGTATGCTTCACGAGCTGTTACTCGTGAGACATACGTTTTTTTTATTTTGCAGAACGATGAACCATCTGAGAATTATCAGCCATGATTGCTGGCGTAGATTCCCTGATGATGGGTTTGGTCACAATGTGTGAGACCTGATACGGCTGTGTCGGGCTATTAATCCGGGATAACAGCATCTCTGCAGCCTTGATTCCCATCTCATTGCTGTAAATATGAACGGTCGTTAATGCAGGCTCAATGATTCGGGATTGGGGTGCATTATCAAATCCGCATATCGCAATATCCTGTGGCACAGCGACATTTCTGGCTTTCAATGCTCTGATCAGATCAACTGCTATAAAGTCATTAGCGCATACGTAAGCAGAAGGAAGGGATGCCAGCTCTGCCACTCGCTGGTTCAACCATCCTGGCTTGGAGAAACACAGACGATCATTATCCAAGATGCAGTGGGATAGGTCAACCTGCAACCCCGATTCAAGCATAGCACGGTGATATCCAACCCATCGTTCATTAAAACTCTTGCAGTGATTGTAATCTCCAACAAATCCAATACTTGTGTAGCCGCTCTCAATTAATTTTGTGGTGATCTGATAGATGCTGTGTTCATTCTCCATAAGGAGCAAATCTGCATGGAATTCAGGATAACATATGTTGGAAGCGCAATCGATAAAGATGGTGGGTATGCCCAGACTGGTAATCAGCTGAGTGTATTCCAGATCAAATAATTCAATGCAAATGATACCGTCTACTTTGCCAATATCAAAATTGTTGGGAAGTGTAAGCGTATCTTGATCGTCTTCACGCACGATATGAATCGAGAGATTGTATCCCTCCGCACTGATTCTTTTCTCCAAGCCGCTGATTAACAACGAACCAAAGTGAGACGTATTCGGCAGGTTTTCAGTTAACAGGGCGATATTGCCCGGAGTCTTGTTTAGAACATGCTCATTTTCCATATAGGCGAACTGTTTATATTTAAGTTCAATTGCTTTTTTAATTACACGGTTTCTAGTCTCATCCGGGATGTTTCCGCTATCATTCAATGCTTTGGAAGCTGTGTTCCTGGAGATCCCCAAAGCATCGGCGATGTCTTGTATCGTGACTTTTTCCTTTGCCATCTAATGCTTCACCTCTACTAATCGATAGTCATTCATATTCTTCTCTACGTCAAATGTATAATAGAACGGGACAAATAGCAATCATTACTTTACAAATGCACAAATGTGTTTACGTTTATAAACATACATTCCAATTTGATAATGGTTCCAAAAAAATTGTTACAAGTGTAATAATGTTGGGTGAGTACCTGTGGTGATGTAGGAATATCTATGTTGATATCAGCAAATTTGTGCTAATTGTATGCGATTTTAATGCGTTTTAGTTACATTTAGGCAAAGATAAAATGATCAAATGCACAAATATTTTTTTACAAAATGTATTGACTAAATTCATTGAAACCTGATAAATTGTAAATTATCAAATAGGCAATTGTAAATATTGAAAGCCCTTACTGAAAACAATTGTCAACTTCAAGAATGGAACGGGGGTAACATGTTGGATAACATAGTGGACACCAAAAAGGGCAGAGGAAAGGTAATGAAAGTGAGGACGACCAATGGTCACAGGTTGCAGCAGCTTAAAAAGAATTACTTTTTATATATGTTGCTCGCACCAGCCTTAATTTTGACTCTTATCTTCAAGTACATCCCGATGTACGGAGCCATCATTGCGTTTAAGGATTTCAGTCCGATCAAAGGCATTATGGGTAGTGATTGGGTAGGCCTGAAGCATTTCGAGAAATTTATAGCTTCACCCAATTTCGATATCATTTTAATGAATACGCTTAAACTCAGCTTTTTGGGATTGATATTCAGTTTCCCGGTGCCCATTTTACTGGCACTCATGCTGAATCAGGTACGCAAAGCTGGCATTAAGAAAAATATTCAATTGTTTCTGTACGCACCCAATTTCATCTCGGTTGTTGTTGTTGTGGGTATGCTGTTCATCTTCCTCTCACCGACAGGGCCAATTAATCAATTAACCACATGGATTACAGGTCAGCCGATTATGTTCATGTCTGAACCGGAATATTTCCGCTGGATCTATATTTTGTCCGATATCTGGACTGGAGCCGGCTGGGCTTCCATCATATACGTCGCGGCTTTGGCCAATGTTGATCCGGAGCTGCACAATGCGGCTAATCTGGATGGAGCCAATCTCCTTCAGCGTATTCGCCACATTGACCTTCCAACGATTCGTCCGATTATGGCCATCGTCTTTATCCTTGCAGCTGGCGGGATTATGTCCATTGGATTTGAGAAGGCCTATCTGATGCAGACGTCCATGAACCTGCCTTCCTCCGAGATTATTGCCACGTATGTCTACAAGGTGGGGCTACAGTCTGGAGATTACGCTTATTCTGCGGCTGTTGGATTGTTCAACTCGGTTATCAATGTGATTTTGCTGGTGACGGTGAATCTGATTGTGAAGAAATTGAATGAAGGCGAAGGCCTCTATTAGGAAAGGAGTATTATCCATGGTTGTTAAACACACGGGAATGGATCGATTGATCCTCACACTCAATGCCATCTTTCTCACCTGTGCTGTACTGGTTGTGGTTGTTCCCCTGATTTATATTGTTATCGCCTCATTCATGGACCCTACGGTGTTATTGAATCGTGGACTGTCCTTCAATGTATCCGACTGGAGTCTGGACGGTTATCAGATGATTTTATCCAATCCAGCCATGATCCGAGGTTTTGCAAATGCAGTACTGTACTCAGTTTCCTTTGCGCTGATCACCGTGACCGTATCCATATTTGCAGGTTATGCATTGTCGGATGAAAGGCTCGCGGGACGCGGATTTTTCATGATTATCTTTATTATTACCATGTTCTTCGGTGGGGGATTGATCCCTACCTATCTACTCATACGAAATCTCGGCATGCTGGATACGGTGTGGGCAATCATCATTCCTGGAGCCGTTAACGTCTGGAACATCATCCTTTCCAGAACCTTTTTCAAAGGAGTCCCTCGGGAGCTCAAAGAAGCTGCGAATGTGGATGGCGCCTCCGAGATGAAGATTTTCTTCCAGATTGTTATTCCGTTGTCAAAGCCCATCATATTTGTACTCGCCCTCTATGCGTTCGTTGGGCAATGGAATTCCTACTTTGACGCGATGATCTATCTGGATAATCCGAACCTCCATCCGTTACAGCTCGTTCTGCGTTCCATACTGATCCAGAATCAGGCTGCACCGGGCATGATCAGTGACCAACTCGCGATGGCGGAACTGAAACGACTCTCGGAGATGATTAAATATTCAGCCATTGTCATTTCGAGTCTGCCACTCATCATCATGTACCCGTTCTTCCAGAAGTATTTCGAAAAAGGTGTCATGGTTGGTTCCCTCAAATAGGGAACAGCCAGCCATATAGCAAGTTTGATCCAACCCAATCGATGGAGGTCATTAGTATGAAAAAAGTGAACAAGTCCAGAAAAGCCGTTACAACGGCGTCCATTTCCATGTTATCTGCAATGCTCTTTCTAACCGCCTGTGGCGGTGGTGGAGGCGGCGCGGCAAGTGAGGCGCAATCACCTGATGGCAAGGTGACATTGAATTTTATAACACAGAGCTCTCCGCTGGCTCCCGCTGATCCGAACGACAAGCTGATTAACAAGCGACTCGAAGAGAAAACCAATGTGCATATCAACTGGAAGAACTATACGAGTGATGTGTTTGCTGAAAAAAGAAACCTGGCAGTAGCCAGCGGTGATTTGCCGGATGCCATATTTGATGCAGGTTATGGGGATTATGATCTCCTGAAACTGGCGAAGGATGGGGCGATCATTCCACTCGAAGATATGATTGAACAATATATGCCTAATCTGCAAAAGGTGCTGGAGGAAGCTCCCGAATACAAGAGCATGATCACGGCTCCGGACGGACATATCTATTCCTTCCCATGGATTGAAGAACTCGGAAGTGGCAAACAACGGATTCAGGCAGTGGATAACTTGCCCTGGATCAATGTGGAATGGCTGAACAAGCTTGGGCTGAAGATGCCGACGACAACCGAAGAACTCAAAGAAGTGCTGATCGCGTTCAAAACCCAAGATCCAAACGGCAATGGCAAGGCCGACGAAATCCCGCTCTCTTTCATTAACAAACCGGGCGGAGAAGATCTGACATTTCTCTTTGCGGCATTTGGACTCGGAGAGAACTGGGATCATACTGTAGTAACCAATGATGGGAAAGTGGTCTTCACGGCAGCTGATGAAGGCTACAAGGAAGCGGTTAAATACATTCATGAGCTGGTTCAGGAAGGTCTGGTCGATGTCGAATCGTATCAGCAAGATTGGAACACGTATCTGGCAAAAGGCAAGGACAACAAGTACGGCATGTACTTCACATGGGATAAAGCCAACATCACAGGCATGAATGATACGTATGATGTTCTGCCTCCACTTGCTGGACCTGACGGCGAAGTTAATGTGACAAGAACGAATGGCATTGGTCTTGATCGAGGCCGCATGGTCATTACCAGCAGTAATAAAAACCTGGAATCGACAGCGAAGTGGGTGGACCAATTGTACGATCCGCTCCAATCCGTGCAGAACAACTGGGGTACCTATGGAGATGAGAGTCAGCAAAATATTTTTGAATTTGATGAAGCCAAGGGGATGCTGAAGCATCTTCCACTGGAAGGTTCTGCACCTGTGGAACTCAGACAAAAGACCAGTATTGCGGGACCATTGGCCATCCTCGACAGTTATTATGACAAATTCACAACCAAACCGGAAGATGCAGCTTGGCGCATGGAACTTCTGGAGAAGGTTATGGTGCCGCATATGAAAGCGGACAACGTATATCCAAGTGTGTTTTTCTCCATTGATGAACTGGATCGCTTGTCCACGATTGAGACCGATCTCTTCGCCTACGTACTGCGTATGCGCACAGAATGGTATCAGAACGGGAAAGTTGATCAGGAATGGGAGGTTTATCTGAAAGAGCTGGATCGCCTTGGATTGCAAGAATGGCTGCAAATTAAACAAGCGGGATATGACCGTAATAACCAATAAAGAAAAGTGTGGAGGAGAAACCATAATGTCGACGATTCTAAAACCAGATTACAGAAATGAATACCATTTTTCACCGAAAGAGAAGTGGATGAACGACCCAAACGGCATGGTGTTTTTCAATGGGGAGTATCACTTGTTCTATCAGTATCATCCGTTTGGTACCACATGGGGACCTATGCATTGGGGTCACGCGGTAACCCGAGATCTCGTCACTTGGGAGGAATTCCCTGTAGCTCTGGCACCGGATGAACATGGCATGATTTTCTCCGGCAGTGCGGTGGTGGACTGGAACAATACGTCGGGATTCTTCGAAGATGAGCCGGGGTTGGTAGCTATTTTCACACATCATCTGGAAGTACCAAATGGGCATCCTGTTCAGCGTCAGAGTCTGGCGTATAGTAAAGATAGCGGTAGAACGTGGACTAAATACGAGGGTAATCCGGTATTAAAGCATGAGTCCTTTGTTGATTTCCGTGATCCCAAAGTGTTCTGGCATGAGCAGACCAAGGAATGGGTTATGATTATCGCTTGTGGTCAAACCGTATGTCTGTATCGTTCTCCCAATCTGAAGGATTGGACGCTAGGAAGTGAATTTGGCGAAGGGATCGGTTCACACGATGGCGTGTGGGAATGCCCCGACCTGTTCCCGCTTGCAGTGGATGGAGACTCGGGGCAGGAGAAATGGGTGATGCTTGTTAGCATCGGTGCAGATCCTGCTTTTATTGAAGGCTCCAGAACACAATATTTTACCGGAGATTTTGATGGAAGTACATTTGTCCCTGACGAGGCATCCCATACGGTTCGCTGGATTGATCATGGCCGGGATAATTACGCGGGAGTTAGTTGGTCCGACATTCCAGCTGAAGATGGCAGACGACTGTTCATGGGGTGGATGAGCAACTGGATGTATGCCAATCAGACGCCGACCAATGATTACCGTGGTGCCATGACCATTGCACGAGAGTTGACACTGGAGACAAGAGCCGGAGAAGTTAACCTGATTCAACGTCCTGCGCGTGAGCTTGAGCAAGCCCGTACACCAGTATTGTCCCTGCAGGATGTTTCGATTCAGCAAGTGAATAAGCAGTTGAATGCTTTGCAACTTGTGAATTATGAGATCCAAGCGGAGTGGGCTTCCAATCAGTCGTTTCATTTTGCATTAAGAAGTGGAGCAGACAACGAGACGGTCGTTGGCTTAGACGCCAACACAGGTGAAGTGTATATCGATCGCAGTGGATCCGGTATCGGCGATTTTCATGAACATTTCCTGGGTCGCCATACAGCTGAGTTAAAGGCGGCGAGTGCGAATCAAAGTCTGCGTATCTATGTAGATCATTCATCTGTGGAAGTTTTTGCGAATGATGGTCAGGCGGTTATTACGGATCTGATCTATCCGGATGTGGACTCCAAGGGCATCTCTGCTCATGCCGAAAACACTGATCTGGTATTCTCTTCGCTTCAACTCTATGAGATATCACCGTCCAAGGCTAAAGGTTAATTGTAATGAAGGGAAGGAGTGCAGGACGATGCGTATTGGAGCCATAGAAGCGGGCGGAACGAAGTTTATATGTGGAGTAGGGAATGAGCATGGACAGATTGAAGATCGGATCAGCTTTCCAACAGAACATCCGGAGACCACTCTTGCCAAGGTAATCGACTATTTCAGGGATAAAGGTGTGGAATCCATGGGAATCGGCTCCTTTGGTCCGATTGATCTGCAACCGGATAGTCCGACCTATGGTTATATTACGACCACACCTAAGCCTGGGTGGGGAAACTGTAATGTGGTTGGAACCTTAAAGCATGAATTTCCGGTTCCTATCGGATGGGATACGGATGTGAATGCTGCCGCGCTGGGTGAAGTGACATGGGGAGCGGCGCAAGGGCTGGACAACTGTGTATATTACACAATCGGCACAGGCGTTGGTGTTGGACTTGTAGCAGGGGGCCAACGAGTACACGGATTGTTACATCCGGAGGGTGGACATATTCGAACAAGACGCCATCCAGACGATCACTTTGCTGGATTATGCCCGTACCATGGCGATTGCCTGGAGGGAATGGCTGCAGGACCAGCCATAGAAGCGCGTTGGCAAAGTCCCGGCAGTGAACTGCCGGCAGATCATCCGGCATGGGAGATCGAATCCTTTTACATTGCGGAGTCGATCACCACGGCCATTCTGCTTCATTCGCCGCAAAAGATCATCCTGGGCGGTGGTGTGATGCAGCAAGATCATCTGTTTCCACTGATCCGGGAGCAGGTTGTACGGAATTTGAATGGTTATGTGAATGCAGCTTCAATCACGCAACATATCGATCAATATATTGTGCAGCCCGGATTGGGCCAGCATGCAGGCCTGTGTGGTGCGCTCGCATTGGGTCTGGAAGCATTGCAACATGCAGCACTAGCGTCACATGCTTCGTAGTTTTCTTAAATAACCTACATCCAAAAGGGACGGTTGCGGTTCGCTTATTTGTATAAGCAAGACTGCACTGCCCTTTTTGGGCTTTTTTTATTTTGCGGAGATAAATATTTTTGGAAAATATATTACGTTCTAAAATCCGCTGTTGCTCAAGTGAGCTGCCAAAGGTATGATTTTTAGTGTCTGTCCCTATCGTGCGATAAGACATTCAAAATTTAGTGTGTCTCCAATGGAAAGGAATCCAACCAATGAAGAACCATATAACGATGCGTCAAGCTGTACAGGCAGACCAAGAGCAACTCGCTGATTTACGAGCGTTGGTACTCTACGATGATCTAACCAGGCTGGGAAGGTACGATGATGTGAAAGTACGTGAACGTTTCCGAAATACATTTGACCCTGTTCATACGCAGATTATTAAAGTGAAGGGTACAATGGTAGGATGTGTAGCATTGAAGCCCAAGGCTGAGGTATATCTATTGGAACATTTCTACATACATCCCGATTATCAAGGTCAGAGAATAGGAACTCAGGTACTGAACATGCTGCTGGAACAGGATGAAGTCCAGGGAAAACGGATTACTTTAAATGTATTACAGGGAAGTCCTGCTCGACGATTGTATGAACGATTTGGATTTATATTGGACAGTGAAGATGAGGTCGATGTGTTTATGTCCGTTCAAGTGCAGTAATAGTATGATTACCATACGTATTGAAAGTTAACTTCATATTTACACGATAATGGAGAGTATAGAAAAAAATCTTTAGAAGCGAAGAGTGGGCTTTTATCTCACAATTATCTCTGTCAGGATACCGGTCCCGCATGTTTGGAATGTGGAGGACAGATGTTGTATCATAACATGTTTGAGGTAACTGCTATCGTTGTCACACATCAAAAGCGTCGTTCCGATAAAAAGGGACGGCGCTTTTAGTGTTATTAACTGCTTGTAGTATGAACTTTATTGGATGGCTTATGTAGTAGAGTATCGAGATCGCCATTCAAATCTTTCAGGTTCGGGAGAAATGAGGCAGCTATCGAACAGATGAAAGGAAGAAGACCTAAAGACAGAAATAGGAAGGGAAGGCCATAGACTTCTGCAACCGCTGCACCTGCAAAAGCGCCTACGGGCTGTAATCCTCCACTAATCAGGAATCGTATTGAATTAACCCGGCCTTGTAGAGAACTAGGCACAAGCGTACCATGTAACGAAGAGCTTAGAGAACTGAAGAAAGGCCCTGCTGCTCCTGCGGCACATAAGGCAATAAGTGCAAATGGGTAACTCGGAAATAGTCCCAACAAAGCGTTAAACAGCCCAATCGCAGCTAAGCTGCACAGCATGACCATGCGTCGTCTCTTGATTTCACCCATCCAAGAGATAATAGCTAGTCCTGCTAGTGTACCAAATGCAGAAGCGGTGGTCAGAGTGCCCATGGCTGCGGCATCCCGGTTCAACACTTCGCGGACAAAAGGAATCATCATGGTCCAGATGGCTATAGAGGACATATTGCTGATCGAAACCATTACCATAATCGAGAACATGGCTGGGAATCGCCGATAAAAAGAGAAGCCCTCTCCAATATCTCGGATATAAGCTTTGCGAGAAAAAGATGCTTGAGCTGCTGGTTTCTGCATTGTGGGCAGATAGAGCAGTGCGGTGATGGCTGCAATGTAGCAAATAGCATTGATGCCAAGTGTCGGTAACGCTCCGGATGCAGCCGTTAGCGCTCCCGCAAAGGCTGGTCCCAGCAAAGCAGCGGCATTTCGACAGCCGTCGATCACTGCGAATGCCCGCAGCAGTTTGTGTTTACCAGCTACGCCAGGTACAACAGCCATGGCCGTTGGCATAAATAGGGAGGAGCAAGTTCCGCTAAGTGATGTAGCGAGAAATAGATGCCAAAGTTGTAATTGGCCCGCAATACCCATACTTAGTGGCAACAAAAGAGCCAGCAATCGTACTGTAGCCAGTCCAGCCATGAACCGTCCACGATGCAGTCGGTCGGACAGCGGTGATCCAAGTAGCCGGAAAGCTACCTCGGGAATGCTGAAGCTTATTGCCATAGCACCCATGGCTAGCTTAGAGGCAGTTAATTCATAAACAAGCCATTCCATGGCCAAAAGACCAAATACATCACCGAGAGAACTAAGAGTAACAGTAGCCAATAAACCGTAGTAACTTCGCTTCAGCATTATGATTCCTCCGTATGATAGAATAGTGCAATTTGTGGTGAAGGAAATGCATGAATTCAACCTTCAATATAAGCTCCAATCTGCAGTGGAAGGTTGTTCAGAGCTTCCAAGCGCAGGCTATATTCGGTGTTTTTGAAATCATAATGCACGATAATCAGTCCGGCTGCTCGCAAGGCTATTAGATGGTAATGCACCGTGCTCTTGGACAGTCCAACCTCACGGACAATTTCAGTGAAGGTCAGCTGTTTACCAGCCAGTAGTCGTAAGATGAACAGTCTGGTTTCATCGGACAGGGCCCGCGTTAGACGCAGTAACCCAGGGTCTGGTCGTCCCGGTTCTGTTGGCAGAATATCGCAAGAATAATTAGTAAAGATCATCTCGTCAAAGATCACTGAGGTGACAAATGGACGAGCATGATATTGAGGGATGAGGATTATTTGTTTTAGCATATCGTTGGGATATATCCTCATGCCCTGTGTAGCTTGTTCGTATACTTCTTGGTTATTCGTCCCGTTCAGACTGGAACGTCTCGAATCAGCTTCCAAAAAGAGTCCCTCCATAATTGCCGGATCAATCTGCCCAAAATACTGAGCATCCCATTCTCGTAGCACTTCGGATGTCCGACTGCGCAATTCTGGCAGATTGGAGGGGACAGATAACTTAAAGCGAGCGGCGATGTCATACAATTGGCCTGAGGACAAATCTTCAAGCCAATTCAAAAAATGATTCACTGAACGTTCCCCTGAACAGCTCCATATATATGGCGCAAGGCTGAAATTGTCTGTGGCTTTCATCGTATCTCGCATTTGTTGAAGTTTGGCTGGTGGGAATTGATCCTGTACATCACGAACCCATCGCTTCCCGGCATCCAGGTTAGTATGATTTTGTTTACCCATAAAAGCGCTCAGGGTGCTTACGCATTCATAAATTGGTGCAAAATCAACTTCTACTGTGTAGTTCATAAGAGTTTAGTTCCTTCCTGTATTGAGTTCTATATTTATAGAACTAATTATTTATTTTATATTATACGAACTTACTTGTTGTTTCAACATAAATTTCCCATGATCGTACGAACTATCTTCATTCCACAAAAACGTTTCACCAGAAGGGGAAGTGAAAAACATACCACTTAACGAGAGGATTTTATTTACGCCGATGATGTGAAAGTCCATGGGTGTTCCCGAAAATCCATACGAAACAAAGGAAGAGCCCATTCATTTAATTCTTGAATGGGTCTATTGAACTTTTCTATTATACTTTCCGATGACGTTACCCTAATATGGATAATAACCTACTTTTTATATAGGAATTATATAGTATGGAGAATGCCAAGATGCCACAATGGAAACGAAATCTGTATATTCTGTGGTTCGGCCTGTTTTTTAATCATATGGCGTACCGTTCCGTTTTTTCCTATCTTCCTGCAAAATGATCTCGGTATCCAGAGCGGCCTGGAAGCTTGGTCGGGTATTTCGATCTCCATCAGCTTTCTGATCAGTGGATTATGCGCACCCTTCTGGGGATCACTGGCTGATAAATATGGCAGTAAATTGATGCTCGTCCGTTCAGGGGTTGGGCTAGGTATTGCGCATCTGGCTAACTTTTTTGTATATGATCCATATACGTTTATCGCAGTGAGGGTCTTTCAGGGACTGATGGCTGGTTTTCATCCCGCCTCGATTACACTGATCGGTACCAATACTCCGGAGAAACATGTGGGTTACGCACTTGGTGTGATCTCCACGGCCAGCGCTGCGGGTGGGATTCTTGGTCCTCTTGCCGGTGGTGTGTTGAGTCACTGGATCGGACTGCGGGGATGCTTCATTGCCTCGGCTGTGATTACATTGCTCGCAGCTCTAATGGTCCTCGGTGTGAAGGAGTCACGACAAGCTCGTATGATCGTTCCAACGAGGATCATAGGGGATTTGAAAAGAGCGGCTTCTACGCCCGGTTTGATGCGAATTTACGTTTTGATTCTACTAGTCTCGACCTCCGTGCTTATCATCGAACCAGTGCTGACGCTCTATGTCGTGCAGATTGGCGGGGATGTTGGCAGTGCGACACTTAGTGCGGGCATTGTCTTCTCGGCGATTGGTGTAGCAACCGTTATTATGGGACCCCGCTGGGGCAAGATTGGTGGCAGGATCGGATACGAGAAAACGCTGTTTATCGGTCTGATTGGTGGCGGAATTGGCAGTCTGCTGCAAATGACAGCAAATAATCTGATTTATTTTGGCAGCCTGCGATTTGTTTATGGTTTGTTCTTTGCGGCGGTCTATCCGGCGCTTAATGCGCTGATTATCAAATATGCTGATCACGATTTTCGCGGGAGGGCTGTCAGTCTGAGTCAGACGGCGAGTCAGTTCGGCATTGTGCTTGGGCCGTTAATCGGTGGTTTGCTCGGTGGATGGATCGGCATTCCGTATATTTTTCTATTTACAGGGATTGTATTGTTGGGAGCGGCTTGGGCAGTATCATCACCACAACATAGGGAGGAATATATATGTCGCAACGACAATTAAAATTGGGAGCCAATCTGAACGGAGTAGGTAACAGCATCTCCTTTTGGCGTCACCCGGATATTCCCACTAACGCGAGTGTTAGTCTGGAATTCTACAAGAAGCAGGTGCGTATTGCGGAAAAAGGGAAGTTTGATCTGCTCTTTATTGCAGATGGCCTCTTCATCAACGAGAAGTCCAATCCTCATTTTCTCAATCGCTTCGAACCTCTGACGCTTCTGTCCGCACTCGCCGGGGCAACTTCCCACATCGGGCTGGTTGCTACATTGTCTACTTCCTATAGTGAACCGTTCACGGTTGCACGGCAGTTTGCTTCGTTGGATCAATTAAGTGGTGGGAGGGCCGGATGGAATGTGGTGACTTCACCTCTGGAAGGATCGGCACTGAACTTTGGCAAAGGCGAACATCCAAACCATGCGCTGCGCTACGAAATTGCGGAAGAACATCTGAATGTGGTCAAAGGTCTCTGGGATTCCTGGGAGGACGATGCCTTTGTCGGAGACAAGGAACAGGGCGTATTCTTCGATCCTGCCAAGTTGCATACGCTAAATCACAAGGGAAAGCACTTCTCCGTACAGGGCCCCCTTAATGTAGGGCGTTCGAAGCAGGGTCATCCGGTAATTTTCCAGGCAGGTTCATCCGAATCCGGTAAAGATCTGGCTGCCCGATCGGCGGATGCCGTATACACAGGACATGAGACGCTGGAGGAAGCAAGGGAGTTCTACCGGGATGTGAAGGCAAGAGCAGTGGCATATGGACGTCAGGCAACGGATATTTTGATCTTCCCTGGCATCGGCCCCATTGTGGGTAGAACAGCGGAAGAGGCGGAGCAGAAATATCAGGAAATTGTGGAACTGGTGAGCATTGAGCAGGCGCTGAACTATCTGGGACGTTACTTCGATCATTATGACTTCTCCCAGTACGCGCTGGACGAACCCTTCCCCGAGATTGGGGAGATCGGCAGCAACAGCTTCCGCAGTACAACAGACAAGATCAAGCAACAGGCACGAGAACAAGGTCTGACCTTGCGCCAAGTCGCGTTGCTGGCGTCTACCCCACGTACATCGTTCATTGGTACACCGGATCAGATCGCAGATCAGATTCAGGCATGGTTTGAAGGCGAAGCGGCAGACGGATTCAATGTTCGTACCGTGGTGCCCAATGGATTGGAAGATTTCGTGGAGCTGGTTGTTCCGGTTCTGCAAGAACGAGGTCTCTTCCGTACAGAATATGAACACGAGACACTCCGAGGGAATTTGGGTCTTCAGATTCCACGTAACCGGTATACGTTAGAGCGTGTGAGATAGAAGAGATGGGGCGGTAATGACGTTAATTTAACGTGTTGCCGTTCTTTTTGATGGTTTCTTTTTCGGGGAGTACTGCTATTATAAAATGATAAACAAGCTTCAATTCCAGACGAGTCACAGGAGGAGATTGGGATGATTAGAGGGTTAACGAATGCGGGACTGGGCAACATCGAGTCTGATGAACAATATATCACAGAGGCGGCCAAGCACGGCTTCGGATCTGTCGATTTGAATCCGCTCTCATTGATTGAAACGTATGGTAAGGAACGGGCGAAACATCTGCTGGAGAGTAATCAGGTGATCATCGGTTCATCGGGTCTGACAGTGGAGTGGCGAACGACAGATGAGAAATTTCGTGAGGGATTACAATCGTTGGTCGCTATGGCTGAAGCCTCTGCTTCGCTGGACTGTTACAGCTGTTGCACGTATATCTTGCCCTCAACGGATCAACCGGCAGCGCAATTTATGGCAGCGGCTACAAAACGCTTGAGACTCTGCGCAGACATCTTGGATGCATACGGAATCAAGTTGTGTCTGGAGTTTGTGGGATGCCATCATTTGCGTACGCAATGGAAAAATCCGTTTATCTGGCGTGTGGAGGATACCCTGGACTGGATCGATACGATCCATGCGCCTAACGTAGGCTTGCTCGTAGATTCCTATCACTGGCATACGAATGGTCTACCGATGGAAGATCTGTTGAAGCTGAAGAAAGAGCAGATTGTTCATGTGCATATCAATGATGCTTATGATTTGCCGATCGAGGAATTGAAGGATGGAGAACGCTTGTATCCTGGGGAAGGTGTAATTGATCTGAAAGGTTTTCTGAAAAACCTGAAGGCCATTGGTTACAACGGTGTCGTGGCTCAAGAGGTACTGGCACCGGCATCCGAATTGGATGTGGAGGCACGGTTTGCCAAATCGAAAGCAGGCTTTGATCAGGTATTTGCAGCGATCTGAATCATGCGGAGGAAACATAATCGAACAGAACGACTGGAGTAAACGGGTTTCCGTTTGGTCTGGTCGTTTTTTTTGTGTTTGTTTTCAATCCTCCCAAACCTGTTTATGTTCAGTGATTGTTAAGAGCGGCTTGTTATATTGATTCAGAACGTCATCAGAAAATTAAGGAGGAGACCAGTTGATTCTACATACTAACAAGGGAGCAAGAGTCAAGAGAACACGATGGAGTGTGCTTGCTCTTGTCATTACATTACTCACAAGCGTGGTTTTTCCATCTTCATCGGTACTGGCTGCAACAGGTCCAGTTTCATTAAGTCGACCTACGGATATTGAGTTCTACACGGCGGCTGATGGTGAAACAGAGATGCTCATCGCAGATAGCGGCAACAATCGGGTTATTCGGGCTACGCCGGAAGGTGAGGTACTATCGACGATAGAGGTCAATAATGTAACGGCGGTAACGATGGGTAACGATGGATTAATCTACGCTGCTGAATCCGGAGCAGCTGCAAAAGTACATATCTTTAATCAGAATGGTACTGTGAACGGACAGCCTATAGACGTTATGCGTAAATTTTCGTTGTATCCGCATCCAGATGAGGATAAGCAGCCTTACATTCGAAACTTAATTCGATATAAGCAGGGCGATTATGAAAGACTGTACGTTTTCTTCAACGTGTATAGAGAAATGAATAATGCTCCAGCGAGATATGGCACATTGGCAAACTTCGCTTTGGGACACGAGGGATGGGGAGGTTTGAGTGGCGCATTCTCAGAATACTCTGGCGCAACCCAGGGAACTGGGGATCAGGTATGGTATACCAATGGGCAGGGAGTGATGATTTACCCCTTTGCCAGCATACAGAATTCAACAGACAAACTTGGAGATCTGTCACGCGATTCGGTTAACAAACGTTTATACGTTGTGAGCGAGAATCATATTATGCAAACTGGCTATGAAGGCTTCGTATATCCTAACACTCCTGTTCTGAGTACGTGGGTGAGTGGAAACGAGGCATATCCCATTGATCTCAGTAATCAGATTGCTTTTGAACCAAAAGGTGAATTGTATATGGCTGATACAGCGAGAGACCGGATTGTTGTATTCAGTGCAGACGGAACTTCTGCTCGTATTCTGGGTCTCAGCCAGGAAAATACGCCTCAACCGGCTGCGGGCGCATTTTCCAAAATGGTTAAACAAGGGCTGCCAGTAACCTTTACATCCGCCGATTTTGAAACTAATTATGCCGACCCAGAGGAACGGCCAATGACGGATATACGCATTACGTCTCTTCCTGACAGCGGCATATTGCAGCTGAACGGCGTTGATGTTGTGAAGAATCAGGTTATTCCTGTTGCGGAGTTGAACACATTGGCCTTCATTCCTGCTTCAGCTTTTACAGGGATCAAGACAACGTTTGGTTGGCAGGCCAAGAATGGAGCTGTATTCTCAGATAGCGTGGATGTCACAATCATGCTGCGAATCAAAGGTGATGCTACCGGCGATGGTTTGCTTACACCAGCTGATGCGTTATTGGTCAATAAATATATCAAAGGGTTGATTCCATTTACACCAGAACAGATTGAAGCATTGGACATGAATGATGATGGTGTACTGGATGCCGAAGATTCAGCCCTGATTATGGGCGTTTACTTGGGAATTAATTTATAACTAGAAGGGAGTGACTATCTTGCCAAACCAAAAAGGGCATTTAATTTCTGTAAAATCCAAACGATCCATGAAGGCGCTTCTGACTATGCTGCTCACGGTTTCCATGATCTTTTCGTGGCTTCCTCAGGCACAGGCCAGTGTAGATCCTGTCATTCATATCGGAGAAGTATCCGGCAAACCAGGAGACATCGTCGAAGTTCCTGTATCTTATGATTCAAAAGGCTCAGCATTTTCTTTTTATCACTCTGAACTGTCCTTTGCCTATGATTCGGCTGTGCTTGAACCCGTGGAAGGGGACGAGGTTGTAAACCGCCAAGCCTATGGAAATTATCAGGGAGTCAGCCTAACTGAGGATACGTCTGCTCCAGGGTATATCTCAGTGATCATGACAACGCAAAGTTACATTCAGGAATCCACGGCGCTGTATTCCCTTCATTTTAAAATTAAAGAGAATGCGGCTGTTGGTTCAAGTTCAGTAACTTTGCATGCGAGCGCATTAGTAGAGGAATTGGATCCGTTTCAGGTGACTGGGGAAAATGGGCAAGTTACTGTGCTGGCCGATGAGAAGCCGATTGGGAATGTGGTTGTCTACATCGGATCTGCACAAGGAAAAGCGGGTGACAAGGTAACGCTATCGGTCGATACGGTGTCTCTTAATCAACCAATCGGCTCTTACGGGGTACGTTTGAAGTTCAACCCGGCAGCTTTGCAAGTGACTGATGTTACAGGCAGTCCGGGAATACGACATCATGCGAATAATGAGACAGGATCTCTTATCGTGGGCTGGAGTGATGAAAATGGAGGGTTAAGTCCTATCCCGGCGTTCGAGACCTACCAGACGTTGTTCAAAATTGAATTCACAATTACCTCCAATGCTGTTGCAGGCAAGTATCCGGTGGAGTTTGTCAACGAGACACTACTCGAACACTTCACTGTTACGGATGCTGATGCGATTGAAATGAATAAACAGGCCGTATCAGGTGAGATTACGGTCGTTGGTGAGCCAGTTACGCCAGTAACACCATCCAATCCGGGTTCGTCCGGTTCAGGAAGTTCATCCGGTGGTTCGTCAACACCATCCACGCCTGCAAGCACTTCCGAGAAAATTACAGTAAATGTGACCAATGAACGGAATACCAATGCTGTTGTTTCGGAAACGATTATCGAGAGAACCACAGGGGCAGATGGACGCAAAAAAGACGAGGTGAATCTGACAGCCGAGCAAACATCTCGTGCAATTGAAAGCCTGAAGAAGGCAGGTTCGAATGTGGCCCGGATCATGATTCCGGATGAAAAGGATGAGGTATCCGAACTGAACGTGAAGCTTCCGGCCAAGTCTACTTCACTGATGGCCAATGAGAAGATGAATCTGTATATTGAAACGGATAACGCTTCTCTGCAACTTCCGTCCAATTCTTTGCAAGGGCTGGACTCGGACGTATTTTTCCACCTCGTTCCGATCAAGGATGCCGCTGGACGTGAGGCAGTGGAACAGCGTATACAGAAGGATGCATTAATCGTCAAACAGTCAACCGATAGCGCCGATTTCCGCTTGGTAGGTCGTCCAATGACGATTGAGACGAATATGAGCAGTCGTCCAGTGACAGTTGTGCTGCCGATCAGGGATACGAATCTGACGCAGAAGGAACTGGACAAGCTGCAAGTATTTATTGAACATAGTGATGGGACCAAGGAACTCGTTAAGGGTAAAATCGTTAAGTTTAATGGAACAGATCAACCGGGAATTGAGTTTGAAGTCACCAAGTTCAGCACATTTTCCATCATTCTCATGAATGGCAGCAATTCTTCAGCGTATATTCAAGGTTATGCCGATGGTACGTTCAGACCGAATCAGGCGGTTCAACGTGCTGAAATGGCGGCTCTGCTGTCTCGCGTATTACCGTCGGACAGCGATGAAGCTACGCTCAGTTCATCCTATCGGGATATGCCTGTTGCAGACTGGGCACGCGAAGCGATTACAAAGGCGACTGCAGCAGGTTATATGCGTGGTAATGCTAAGGGTGATTTCACGCCAGGACGCTCTATCACACGTGCCGAGATGGCTGTCATTATCGAACGAATTTTGACAATTCAAGAGTCAGCTGCCGATGCCAATGCAGAAGCAACTGAAGCAACAACAACTTTGCCAAACGAAGCTACGGATATGACCCTGCACTGGGCCCGCGAGGCGGTTCAACGTGTATTGGCAACGGGAGTCATGAGTGTGTCGCAAGACGGAACATTCCGTCCAAACGATGCTGTGACACGAGCAGAAGCGGTTACATTGCTGAATCGTTTGGTGAAGATCGAGCCGGATCTGTCCGGTACTTCCAGATGGAAGGATGTATCTGTAGATCACTGGGCTTATGGCGCGATCCAGGCTGCATCCCAGCATTAAAATGTAGATTGCTGATGCTGCTTGTCCCTGTCTTCAGCTGGGGACGAGCAGCATCAGATGAAGTCCAGGAGGCATCTGCGGATGCCTTTTTTTCATCGTTATATTGTGGTTTGCAAAAAGGATGGACAGCTTTAGGTGGGAGTGGGAAAATAACGCTATGTTGCAAGATGGACGTTTACTGGAGAAAGAGAGATGACAGTCATCAGAACGGATCGATTTATGTTAGGGATCGGACTTATGACCCTGCTGCTTGCGCTAGTGGTTACATGGCAGATCTCCGGTGGACACAAAAAGCCTGTGGCCAGGCAGGGGATTCTGGACATGGCAGGTGTGGAATGGACGAAACAATCTGTCATACCATTGGATGGAGAGTGGGAGTTCTATCCGGAACAGTTGCTCTCACCGCAGCAGATTCATAGCACGCCTAATAAACCTGTCATGATGCAAGTGCCAGGTAATTGGGACGACGAGAAGAATAGTCAGGGATATCCCATGAAAGGCAAAAGTTATGGAACTTACCGCTTGATTGTGCGAAACGTGCCGCAAGATGAAGTGCTGGCTATTGCCAAACGTTATGTTCGCTTCGCGGATGCGATGTATGTGGATGGCAAGTTGATGAATCGTTCCGGTCAGCCAGGAACATCTGTCACATCGTACATACCGCGCAATGAACCTTATACGGTCTATTTTCACCCTGAACGTACAGAGATTGAAGTTGTGCTGCAAGTAGCCAATTTTGATTTTCGTAGTGGCGGCATCTATAACTCAATGGATCTCGGAACAGGCAGTCATATGGAAGCAAGAACGATCATTCAATCCGGACTAGAGCTATTGATTATAGGCGTTGTGGTGATCTTTGGATTGTTGTTTCTGTATCTGTATGTTCGCCTGCATCGGGATGGAATTCAGCTGTTGTATGCGTTGTTCTTCATCGGTTTCGCCTTAACGGTAGTGACCAACGGGGAGCGTTTGCTGTTGCAGCTGCTGCCAGACATTCCTTTTGAGTTGGCATATAAATTGAAATACATGTCGGTATACGGCGTGTCTGTGATTGTCAGCATGATTACCTGGAGACTTACTCCTGATCTCGCACCCGTGTTAAAAAGGTGGCTTCAGGTACCAAGCATGGTAATGGCTGTATACCTGGCATTAATTGCGCTGTTACCATTTCGTGTATATTCCATTATTCAGGAGAGTATGTACGCCATTAATCTGTGTGCCTATGCATTGGCTTTCATGGTTATTATACATCAATATGTTCGGGCAAGGTTCGGTAACCGGAGTCGGTCCCAGGCTCAATTGCTTATCATCTGCATCTGGCTTATGCTGGTCAACTATGTGCTTGGAATCATTGTGACATGGTACCCGATCAGTCAGGTACTGCTGAACTGTACAACGCTTGTGATTTTGTGTGCCTTTGCCATGTTACTGATCTATCAATACACGCAGGCATATGCTTCAATGCAGCAACTGACTCATCAACTTCAAATGTCGGACAAAGCCAAGGATGAGTTCTTGCTGCTGACTTCCCATGAGCTAAACTCACCGCTCCATAGCATTATTCATCTGTCCCGTTCCCTTCTGACAACATCACTGAGACGTACGAATGAATCGGAGATTCGGGGCAAGCTTCAGCTTATCCGCAATACGGCGTACCGGATGTCCAATCTGGTCAATGATCTGATCGATATATCCAGATTCAGGGATGGCAGCATAAAACTCTCCATGGGGAGCGTTGATTTGGTTTCCTGCCTTTCGCTGGTTACGGAAGTGCTTGGATTTCTGGCTTCTGGCAAAAGCATTGTTATGATTCGCAGGCTGGAGCCTGAAGCACGCTATGTCATGGCGGATGAGAGTCGGCTGCTGCAAGTGCTGTATAACCTGGTTTACCACATGATGGGACAACATCACCAAGGGAAGCTGGTACTGGCGTGTGAAAGGCATCTGGATCAAGTGCGAATTATTCTTCTTCTGGAAGCAGATTCAGATCGGATTACTGGACATGGTGAGAATGCAGACTCTGCTCAACAACATGCGGATGAGGTTGCAGCTGGAATTGCTGTTGCATCGGAAATGGTCAGTGCAATGAGAGGAAAACTCGTGATGAACGATGAAGATGCATCAATCATGATTGAGCTTCCTTGCGCAGCTAACACCAACATGGAAGATTTGACGGAGATAGCCGCAACGCAGGAGACTGATGTGAAGGAGGAGAAAAAGGTGGGAAGCGTGATTTCAGCCCACGTATTAATTGCGACATCTGATCTCGTAGATATGGAACAATTGAATACATTGCTTGCTACAGAAGGCTTCCATCTAAGCTTCGCAGACTCTGATGTGAAGGTTCGGACTGCGCTGGCTGGTGGAAAGTTTCCTGATCTGGTGATTGTTGACGCCATGCTGCCTGAGGTGACTGGATATGAGCTGTGCAAACAGATTCGGACGGAGTTCAGTCAGGTCGATTTGCCGATTCTGTTTATTAATATGCGCAGTACACCAGCAGATATCGAGGCATGCATCCAGGCCGGCGGCAATGATTTTATAACCCGGCCACTGGATGCTGGGGAAATTCTTGTCCGGATACATACATTGCTTGGCATGAAGCAACTGGTGAAAGAAGCGGCGAATAACGAGATGGCCTTTCTGCGTTCGCAGATCAAGCCGCATTTTCTGTATAATGCGCTAGGCACCATCATGTCGTTATGTTTTACGGACGGGCCGAGAGCCGGGGAATTGTTAGGCAGCTTCAGTCGTTATCTGCGTATACTTTTCCATCTGGATAACACGGAGGAGTTGATTCCGCTCAGTAAAGAGATGGAGTTAATTCGGGCCTATGTGGAGATAGAGCAGGAGCGATTTGGTTCACGGCTACAGGTTAAGCTGGACGTGGACAGCTCATTGTATTCCTGTAAAGTCATGCCGCTCCTGATCGAACCGCTGGTGGAAAATGCCATCCGGCATGGCGTATCCAAGAAGATTGACGGCGGCACCGTTCACTTGTTCATTCGAAGATATGAGGATAGCGTTCAAGTGGTGGTTGAGGATGATGGTGTTGGCATGTCTGGTAATCAGGTTGCCTTTATTATGGATCGAAGTCATGCAGAACAAGGCATTGGCCTGCAAAATGTACAGAGACGACTGAAACATATGAACGGACAAGCACCTGTGATTGAGAGTGAACAAGGTCGGGGTACCAAGGTGACCATTAGATTTCCGTATCAATGATAAATAGAAATGAGGGGGACATACCGTGTTGCAGGCCTATTTGGTGGACGATGAGCCGCATGCTCTGAATATGCTGGAGATGTTTCTGATTCGAACGGGAGAGGTTCACATTGCAGGTCGTTCGGTGAATGGATTCGAGGCACTTGAGGCACTTCAGCATACACGACCGGATATCTGGTTCCTTGATATTGAGATGCCGGGCATGAGCGGATTGGAACTTGCGGCGAACATCCATGAGGTCGAACCGGATGCGGTCATTATATTTACAACGGCTTATGATCATTATGCTGTTTCTGCTTTTGAACATGAGGCTCTGGATTATCTGCTCAAACCGATTGAGATGGGGCGATTGTCCAAAACCATTGACAGACTGCTGAAGGATAAGGGAACCGCCGTTAAGCCATCTGCAGCGCAACCAGTCCGGCACTCGCTGATGGACAGCCATGAGCCCAATCAATTATTTGTACAAATGCTTGGAAAATTTCGTGTCACGCCTACGAACGGTGAAATGGTCATGTGGCGTACAGCGAAGGAGAAGGAACTATTTGCTTATTTGCTGTTACATGACCCGGCCACCGGTGTTGTTCACCGGGATCGCATTATTGATCATTTGTGGCCTGATGAGCGTTACGAAAAGGCCAAAATCTATATGCATACCTGTGTCAGTCTGCTGAGAAAAAACTTAAAGAAAATGGGTATGGAGCAGATGGTCAGCTACAAGAATGAGCATTACATGCTGGACAAAAAGCGAATCCGGGCTGACGTATATGATGTGCTGGAACTTGTGCTTCGGATGCAGCGTGAGGAGGAGGTTCCACTGACTCAAATAGAGCGGACTTTGCATATGTATCAGGATGAACTGCTTCCGCAGGAAGATTATTTCTGGATGTCTGAACTTAGCCAGAAGTTGGAGCGGGGTGCGTTGGAATTGATGCTGAAACTTTCCGGGAAATATCTGGAGCTGGATAACGGCAAGAAGGCGGCAGAGACAGCAGAGCGTGCCATGGGGCATTCCCCTTATGAAGAAGAAGCCTACCGTTGTGCCATGCAAGCGTATTTGTTTATGGGTAACCATGATCATGTCCTGCGCATCTATCGCGATCTGGAGACACGATTAAGTGAGCTTCATATTCGACCTTCTGCTATGACCACGCGTTTGTATGAACAGATCAAAGCCTGAACGATGAAAAAGTAGGTGGAATAATTCAACCGGTGTGTGACAATCTGAAATGCCAATACAATGTGTCCTGGAGAATGCCTTCCAGCGACACGTTTTTTGTTTATATGAGAACATTGACAAGGAGCTAACCATCCCAGGATTTCAGTTGATGTACGTACGCAGGATTATATTAGTGGCCGGTTTAATGACAGAAAGTTATGGATAGTAAAGCTAATGAAGTTCCAAAACTCCCCAAAATCACTTCTTACTCAGGTACTAACGGACCAAGGAATTTTGATCTCATGAGGTGGTTGTGGCAGTCATGAAGGCAGCAAGATGAATTATACACAATCCGTATTACAAGGAATTAATGAAATTGTAGACGTTCCTGTAGTGTACGGAGATTGATTTTTGTGTTGTTAGCCATCTACATATTATCGGTTTGTTTATCGTATTTTTCCAGTTTGAATATAGAGTAAAGATGGGGTCTAATTTGTTAAACAACTTGTCCAAAATTTACAAAAGTAAAGATGTAAAGGCGGAAACAAAATCCCGCTCAACTCAAAGTACCTGCGGCTTCTGGGCATATCATGCCTTTAGTTCGTGGGTACTTTTTTTCTATACTCAACGTACACGTTACTCTGATTTTTTACAAAATCCACTATTTACTCCGTTTCAACATTCCTCCTACGCGAGTTCTCCTCCCAATGATGCACAGCAGTGGTGGAACTTTCCTGAATCGTGAACAATCTCTGAATTTTGTATCACCTCCTATTTGCTGCGTTTTTCCTAGATTCACTATCTCAAAATGGAGCAGGACAGAGCATGGCTCTATTAGGAAAAGATTGAGTAACCTTTAACGGAATATGAAAAAATGCAGGTATATGTAAAATTTTTAATACATGTTTTCAGGCCGTTGACCCTGCTCCCAAAAGTCTCTTATATTTACTCTCGACACAACAACTCAGAACGGGTGGTGGTACGATTTTGTTCATTCATAAAGGTAAGAAAATGTTCGCTATGCTTACGCTTATACCCTTGGCTACAGGGATGATCATAGGAGCTTTCCCTGCTGCGATAACATATGCAGATGCAGGAGATAACACCCCAACCTACAGCTCGGCAACAGGTTCATGGCAAACGGGAGATTTGCATGTACATACGTTTGAGTCCGATGATGCACAGGTTTCACTGGAGAACGTGCTCGACGCGGGTTTAACCAAATATGGGCTGGACTGGATCGCACTTACGGATCATTTGCGTTTATCCAAGCGAGATCACAACGGGAACGACATCTCGGGTGGACCAATCCCCATGTCCCAAGGAATGAATGAATATCAGGTACCACAGATCAAGGCACTTCAGGATGCAGGCAAATATGCAGGTAAAACGATCTTCTCCGGTTTCGAATGGGACATGCCAACACATGAACACGTTGGAGTGGGGATTCTTACGGATGAGCCGAACTCAAACGAAGCGCTGAACGCTGCCAAGGAATTCGAATACCGTTTCACGAATCGTGCAGCGAACCTTTTTAATGCGGCTGACGTAGCCAAATGGGATCAGAACGGGGGGCGTGCCTACACAACTCATCAGGATGCCTTAACCGCCATCAATTGGCTCGCAACGAACTATCCAATGACAAGTTATGCGATGATCAACCATCCTTCACGCGGCAAAAACAAATATACGATCGCGGACTTCCGTGATTTCAACGATCTGGCTCCACAAGTGGTATTTGGTATCGAGGGCATGCTGGGTAACCAGATGGAACCGGATCGTGGAGGGTACAACACAAGTTACAATGTAGCTAATCCGACCGCTGATGATGGATATAAATACCGTACATACGGGGGTGTAGACTACATGGTCGCCAAGGTTGGCGGATTATGGGATGCATTGCTTGGAGAAGGACGTCACTTCTGGAATTATGGCAATTCGGACTACCATTTCAAGACGATTGGCACGAATTCCAGTGGTTATTTTCCGGGCGAGTATGCCAAGACGTATACCTGGGTTGAGGGTACTGGTATGCAGGCTGTCCTGGATGGACTGCGTTCGGGGAAATCATTTTCCGTATTCGGTGACCTGATCAACGCACTGGATTTCACGGCTTCCGGAGCGGGTGCTCAGGTTGAGATGGGTGGAGACCTTAATGTGACCCAAGGCGATGAAGTAGAGTTGAAGATTCGTTTTAAGAGTCCAACCACGAGCAACAACTATGAAACTCCAATCAACAGCGGCACGTCCGCCGGACAAGTACCTGTGGTGGATCACGTCGATCTCATCGCCGGGGATGTGACAGCCAAGGCCGAGAAGGGTACAGCCGCATACACCAAAGACACCAACGACTCTACCAAAGTACTGGCTACCTTCACATCCAACGATTGGACGACAGATGCGGAGGGCTATAATGTCATCACCTACAAGATCAAAGCTACAGACCAGGACAAGTATTTCCGCCTGCGTGGTACGAATCTGGGCATGAACGTGACAGGTGAGACTGTCAATGGTGAACCACAACTTGATCCGAAAAATACGACAGCTGATGCAACGACCCGTTTTAATCAAATCAACGATAGCAACTATCGCGACCTGTGGTTCTACTCCAACCCAATCTTCATGAGTGCCACACCGTACAGTGACGCACAGGCGGTAACCGATACGCTTCAAGCAATCGATCTGGGCGATCTGAACGCGGTCCATTCCGATCTTACCCTTCCTGTTGAAGGGAAGCATGGTGCAACCATTAGTTGGTCCAGCTCCAAGCCGGAACTAATGAATAACGAGGGCAAGCTGCTTATGCAACCGGACAATAATGAGCGATTGGAACTGACAGCAACCGTGCAGCGTGGCACGGAATCACAACCCAAAACGTTCACTGTCATTGTGGAAGGCACGAATAATCAGGCGCTGGTGTTAAAAAGCAAGATGACAACTGCTGACGGCCAGCCGTATCACACAGATATATGGACGAACCAGTCTGTAACCGTTAGTGTAACCAGCGCAGTATACGCGCCTGCTACTTCTGCAATCATCGAGTTGTCTCGTGATGGAGGGCAGACATACGTACCATATACAGAGAATACACTTTTGGAGATAACGGAGCCGGGGGAGCACAACCTTTTATTCCGGGCAACCGATGATCTGGAACAAACGTATACTTTACCTCTGGTCATTAAAATAGACCGTGAGATTCCCGTCATCACCCTGCAAGGTAGCAGCCAGATGACGCTGAATGTGGGAGACACATACAACGAGCCTGGAGCACAGGCTTCTGATAATGTTGGCATCCGTGGTTCCGTGCAGGTGGATGGCACGGTGAACACACAAGCAGCGGGGATCTACACCCTTCGGTATAACGTGAAGGATATCGCTGGTAATGCTGCACAGGAGGTTATCCGTACCGTGATTGTACAAGCCCGCTCAGGCAATGGTGGCGGGGGTTCAGGTGGAGGTAATGGAGGCAACTCTGGTGGGAATTCTGGAGGAAGTACACCAAGTGTGCCAACAACGCCTACCGTTCCAACCACATCAACCAACCCGGAAACGGGGTCAGATTCATCCACTGAAGTGAAGGTTGAGGTGGAAGCGAATCAGCCTGTCCAAACGGGTTTGAAAGACATTGTGCAATTCAATGTTCCATCCGGAGCCATTGGTTCCAAAGATACGCTGCAAGTGTCTGTGGTTGCCAAGGACAATTTGCAGAATACAGCTTCCCTGAATGTACTTGGACAAGCTGTACAGATCAGTCGCGGTGGTGGAAGAACGTTGAATGATCAGGCGGCATTAAGCCTGAATGTGGATTCGGCAGATTTGCCTAACGGCACCCAACCTGCAATCTACTATTATAATGAAGCTCGTCAGAGCTGGGTATTTATCGGTGGCAAGCTGAATGCAGCAGGCAGCATAACGGCCAATGTTAATCATCTGGGCACATTTGTTGTGTCCAGTTACACACCGGTGAATCTGTCGGACCTGAATGGACACTGGGCTTCCGACTACGCAGATCGTTTGTTGGGCATGAACGTGATTCAAGGTTACACCGATGGAACATTCCAACCATCGAAGAAGATCACACGGGCAGAGTTTGTTGCGTTGCTCAGTAAGGCCCTGGTATTAAAATCAGTGCAAACGGATCTGACATTTGCAGATCAAGGTAGTCTGCCAGACTGGGCGAAAGGTGATATTGCCGCAGCCGTGCAAGCCGGAATCGTGACAGGCTACGGTGATAATACATTTAAGCCCAATCAGACGATTACGCGTGCCGAGATGGCAGTCATGATGGCGAATGCGCTGAAAGCAAGTTCAGATGCACAAGCCGGAATGTCTGGCAATACATCCGTTAAACCAAGTTTCACGGATGCATCGCAGACGCCGTCTTGGGCACAAGAAGCACTGGATGCAGCGGTGCAGGCGAAGATTGTGAGCGGATATACGGACCATACGGTTCGTGCAGGCAGTGAAACGACTCGAGCGGAAGCTGTGTCGATGATCTATAAACTGCTTTTGGCGCTTCACGTGTAAATGCAAAATAACTAATGAAAATAAACAAAGGTCACCCTGATAAGGATGACCTTTGTTTATTTTGCATGTGGGCAGGTTATGAAAAGTCTGGTCTAAGCTCAGCCTATTCCTCCTGTTCTATAATCTCAACATCCGTCTTATTGGAGGCTAGAAAAGAAGGAAGTAAACTGCCATCTGGCAATGCAATGTTAAAATGTAATAAAGCCTGATTAAGCAACCTGAAGTGTTCAGGTATGGTGTGAACCAGCACATTAAATTGAACGTCTACGGTCGCTCCTGGAGCGATTGTACCCAGTGGAAGTCCCTTTACAATGTCTCCATCGGGTTGAAGCTGTCCGTTAACCACCACGCTACCAGCGATAAAAGTGGACTCTGCTTGAATGGCATCTTTCAGAATGACATCTGACGCTGGCAATGAGCTTGCGTTATGAATCAAAATTTTGTAGCGAAGATGGGAATGGACTTCAACCTCATGTTTGTTAGCACTTTTGACAATAGTAAGCTGTGGCAAACGGCTGGGTATAACCACTGTATTGGATTGGAGTGAGCCGGAGGTTGCTTGCCCCTGAGCTTGAAATGTAGCTGTGAATTGATTAACGATATTGCCACCTACGGGCTGGTTGATAACGATGACCTCAAACGTAGTATTGGCAATCTGACCAGGCTGGAGAGCCGCAATAAAGATGCCTGCAGCCGGATTGGCTCCAGCAATCGGTTGTCCGTCTAACCTCACACTGCCGTCCACAAAGCGTGTTCCGGTCGGGATTGAATCCGTTATTGTGACCTGAACGACTGTATTTCCCGTATTGGTAACCCTAGCTTGATAGGTGATGGTATCTCCGACAACGACCGACGTTTTGTCCGCTGTTTTTTGAAGGTTAATCTGTGTTGTCGAAGTGGAAGTCACAAGTACGTTGGTAGGATTGGACTCAATTGTAAATACCGTCTGTCCCAGGGTATACCGAAGATTCGCCTGATTTATAATCGAAGAAAGAGTAGTGTTTTCATTTACTATCACTTGGAAGGAAATCGTTGTGGTACCTCCCGGTGGAATAATACCGAGGATAATTCCGTTCGCAGGGACACCCGTCGGTGTTGCCACTCCGTTAACAACAACACTTCCGGTTACAAATGATGTTCCTGGGGGAACAGAATCGGTTAATACAACCGAACTTATAGGCGATCTATTGTTATTACGTATATAAATGGTATAGATAATGGAATCACCCGGTGAGACATCCGGTCGATTGGCCGTTTTGTTAATAGACACATTGGGATTACTCACATTGAGAATGATTCGATTGGACTGTGAGTTGTAAGTGAGTGTTCGTCCGTCTGCAGTAAGAAAAGAAATATTCGCAATTGCTTGATTGATAATCTCCAGACTCGGTGGTATGGAGATTATGGTTATTAAGAACGATACTTCAATCGTCTGTCCTGGAGCAATTGACCCAACCGCAATACCTGTTGCCGGGTTGGATGTGGGTAAACTGAGACCGCCGGATACGACGCTTCCCTCTACAAAGCTCGTATTGGAGGACAACGGATCGAACAGGATAACATTGGCTGGAGTCTGACCTTCATTACTCACAGACAATTGATATTGAACGGTGTCTCCAATCTGCACATGACGGATAGAAGCTGCTTTGTATATAGAAATGAATGGGATTTGAACAGGAATTATTACGGTGTTGGACTGTACAGTATCGGTGAAATTTCCTGTGGTGAATTGAACATTCGCCTGATTGATTAGAAGGACGGGTTCAGGTTCATTAATAACGCTATCGTTAACTACAACTTGAAAAGTGACGACTGCTGTGCCGTTTTGCATGATCATATCAATTCTTATGCCTGTAGCCGGATTAGCATCAGCGATTACGGCTCCATCAACGGTAACACTTCCGGGTACAAATGTTGTACCTGCCGGAATGGGGTCCGTAAGCAAAATATCGTTAATTGGCAAGGAAACATTATTATTAATTACGAGGGTATAGGTGATCACCTCCCCGATCTGAACATGGTTCACAGGTGCGGATTTGACTACGGATATAATATTGTCAGCTGTAACAGGTATAGAGACAATATTGGATAGAACACTTTCACTAAGAACACGGCCGTCGGGTACAAGGGCAATATAATCGGCTCTGGTTTGATTGTTCAGTATGGGCGGATCAGGCAATGATGTGACCGCAACCTGGAATGTAATGAAAACTGGAAATCCAGGTGATACGGTGCCAAGAATAATTCCTGTCACAGGGCTGGTTCCACTCCAACGATTCCCGTTGATGAATACACTGTTCTGGATAAATGTCTCTCCTGGCGGCAATGGGTCGAATAAAATGACATCGGCATTCAAATTTCCCGTATTGTTTACGAGAAGCGAGTAAGTAATTGTATCTCCCACAATGGCATTCGAGTCAGAAGAGGTTTTTGTGATATCAATAATTGCCCCATATACAGGAGTAGTCACAATATTGGACAAATTCTGTAGGGGTGTTGTTCCGACGATGAAATTGATTGTCGCTTGATCTGTTAGATTAAATGGATTGGGCAAGGGTGCTGGCAGATCGGAAACACTCACCTTAAAGGTTACGATAACTTCGGTATTGCCGGGAATGCTCCCGATATTAATACCAGTGAAAGGATCGGCTCCCGGTATGACCCTCCCATCCAAGGTAAAACTATCTGGAATATACACGGTACCGGGCGAGATCGAGTCTGTAAAAATAATGTTATTAACAGTAAAGCTTTCAATATTGTCTAAAACGACGGTATAAGTGATCACATCACCTTCCACGGCATCGCTGATATCAGCTGTTTTGGTCAAAATGGGGTCGGCTGTAGATATAGGGATGATGATCTCGTTGGAAGGGGCACTTCCCGAAATGACACGTCCATCGGGCGGACTGAATGTAAAATCGGTCGTTGCCTGATTTGTTAATTGCTGACCGCCGGGCAGTGTATTAACGATGACTTGAAACGTGATGAACACACGATCTCCTGGAGCCAATGTCCCTAGTGAAATACCAGCATTAGGATCTGCAGCAGGCAAAGGAACGCCATTGGCAATCACCGTCCCTGATACAAAGGCGGCATCAGACGGAATCACATCTGTAAGTGTTAATGATGCGGCAATATTACCGGTATTCGTTACATTTATTTGGTATGTGATCGTTTGTCCGACCACTGCAAAGGCAGGATCGGAGCTTTTGGTTGTTATAATGACAGGCTGATATACAGGGATGGTTAGTGGGTCAGAGAAGGAAGCGGCTTCGAAAGGCCCGCTTATAAATGTAACCTGTGCCTGATCAGCAAGTTCGGACGGATCGGGTAGAAAAATAACATTTGTGCTGAATGTGACGGTCACAGATACACCGGGACCAATGGTTCCAAGACTAACCCCTGTGGTTGGATCTGCTGTGGGCTGAACGATTCCATCCACGGTCACACTGCCAGGAATAAATACCGAACCGGTTGGAATGGCATCTGTAAATACAACACTGTTAATCGGGTCAGTGTCTGTGTTGGAGATAACGATGGTGTACGTTAAGGTATCTCCTACAACAGCATCAATGGCACTGGCTGTTTTGGTGACACTGACCGTCGGAGTTGATACAGTCACCGTTACGATGTTGGAAACGGATGTGTCTGTGATCACACGGCCATCAGGAAGTTGGGCCGTATAGTTGGCAGTACCCTGATTGGTTAGATTAAACCCGCGCAGCAATCCAGTCACCCGTACCTGGAATGTGATGGTTACCGTATCACCGATGGCCACATTTCCAAGGTTGATGCCAGTAACAGGATCATCTGCGGGCTGTACAGTCCCGTTAACCGTAACGCTTCCGGGTACAAAGTTGGAACCGTCCGGAATAGGGTCTGTGACCGTTGTAAGTGCATCAATGTTTCCGATATTGGTTACGACCAAGGTGTATGTAACTGTACTGCCGATGAGAGCGTTGGCAGTATCCGCACTTTTTACAATTGTAATGTCCGGTTGAAAGACCGGTATCGTCACCGTGTTGGAGGGAACCTCATTGGAAATGATGGGTCCATCAGGAACGGTTGGTGCCGTATAACCAACTTTGGCCTGGTCAAATAGACGAGGTGGCGTAGGCAATGAGGTTACCTGAACCTGGAATGTAACAATAACCGAGGTGTTGGCGGGAAGAGCACCTACAAATATACCAGTTATGGGTTCCGACCCCGGCTGCTGTACCCCATTAATTGTAACACTGTCAGGTATGAACGAACTTCCCACAGGAATATTGTCGAACACAATCACGTCTGTAGCGTTTGAAACCGAGGTGTTCTCAACAAGCACCGAATACGTAATGGTATCTCCGACAATGGCATTCTGTTCACTCGCAGTTTTGGTGGCAGTGATTACAGGGGTGTTAATATTAATTTGGAGTGCAAAGGAATCAACCAAATACCCATCACCTGAAGTTGTCAAACGTAACAAAGCGGACGTTTGGGTGTTAACAAGGGTGTTGCTGACATCTACATTCGTAATGTCCCATCCTTGTCGTCCGCCAACAATATTGGTCCCTGGTGTCCCGTTGATTTGGTTCCGATTGCCAAAGGTGCCTGTAGTATTCAGTGCCCCGGTATCTCCGTTGATTTGGGAAGCGAAGAAATTCGTTGCAAAGTTATTAGGCCCGGATAACGCTCTTAGAGTAGAGACATTTGGACCAAACAGAGCCTGATCACCCGATTTATTAGCATCTCCCTCCTGTGCGCCAAGCAAAGCCCGACCTGACAACGGGCCAATAAATGGCGTGGCAAAGCCTTCGATTGGCGTTGTGACCGGACCCGATGTAGAGAGAATGACTTCTGCTCCTACCCTAATGGAGAGATTTCGCAAGGGGAAGCCAGGATTGCGGTAAACGACTCCTAGCGTCCAGCCTGCGTTATTCGAAGTGGGATCGGGAATAGACAACGTGCCTACAACTCCGCCTGTAACATATGTACCCGCTCCACCAACTCGAATTAGATCAGTCACGTCCGATGATCGTACATATGCAAAGGTCCTTGGAAATCCAGACGCCGTCGAAAGCACCACTTCTCTGGCGGTGGCTGGATCAGGCGAAACAGTGGTTACACCGACAGGTGTCGTGAGTATGACATCCTTATTAATAAACGCAGAATTGTTTTCCTGGTTATCAATGTACGTTCCTCCCCAAATCAGCTCCGCATAGAGGACCGTGCTGCCTGGAGGCAGGTTCAGAATTGCAGCGGAGCTATTATTCTGAAATACATTGGTTGTCCCCGCTGGATAAGTACCAAACTGCACACTTGTATCCGTAATAATATAAGCGCCAATACTGTCCACCGTACCTGGAACACCCACCGTATTGGATCGGCTCAGACCCAAAGTGTTACCAGTGAATGTTATAGCTCCAGTATCGTTGATCACATACCTTTCAATGAATGTCACTGTTTCACCCTCCTTCAAACATTACATAATAATCAATATATTGGATTAGAAAAAAAATATGTGAAGGTACAAGGTAATTTCAAGTAGGTACGTGGTAACCTCCAGAGCAGTATGTATAATAGAATGAGTTGTTCTGGATGATGAAACGGTGGGGGCTAGGAACATGAACAAAACCGAGCGGCAGCTTGCGATTACGCTTGAATTGCAGCGAAGAAAGATGTTAAGAGCAGAAGATTTGGCTGCTCAATTGGAGACAAGTGTACGTACGATATATCGAGATATTCAGGCATTAAGTGAAGCTGGCGTTCCGATTATGGGAGCTCCGGGTCATGGGTATTCCCTGATGGAAGGATATTTTCTGCCCCCGGTAAGCTTCACCGCAGAAGAAGCTGTATCCCTGCTCATGGGAGCGGATTTTATCGAACAGAGATTGGATAGGGAATACGCGATGGAGGCAAGGTCGGCTCAACGAAAAATTGAAGCGATTTTACCTGAATCCGTTCGTAACGAATCCACGCGTGTTCGGGAAACGATGCGACTGCTTCATACAATTGAACCTTTAACCAGATCTAGGGTGAAAACATACCTTAACCAAATACGTAATGCCATTTTGGGGCAACGTAAGCTCAGCTTCATGTACCTGAAAAAAATTCCAGGAACGGATGGCAATCGGTATCACATGCGTGAGGTTTCACCGTATGGACTCTCACTTGTTCAGGAGAATTGGGTGTTGATCGCACGTTGTGATCTAAGACAAGACATTCGTCATTTCCGTTTATCACGCATGACTGAACTTTCCGTGCTGGAGGATCAATTCCTTTTGCCCCCGGATTTTGATCTAAACAGTTATCGACCTCCTGACGACCGTAATGAACCAATATTAATCAGGGCTAAACCAGAAATTGCGGACAAAATTATGGAGGCCCTTCATTTTTATATGGATGCATTTGAAGAGCAAGAGGAAGATGTAATTTTTCATTTTCGTGTCCGCTATCCCGAGGAGATATTGCATTATTTACTCGGCTGGGGTGGAGATATCGAGGTTTTGGAGCCGGAGTCATTACGATTCCGAATGCAGGAAGTAGCCAAAAACATCTTAAAACACTACTGACATACACCTGTCAGTAGTGTTTTTTTATACTTTGGTATATCACAGATCAAGAGGAATTGGAGTTGGTTACAGGATGAGAAGCACAGCGGAAGCATTGAAATCATTGGAAACGGCAGTAGAACGATATTTGGCAGAACTGAACAACTTGGATATGTGTAGCTTACTTAAAAAACAAAGTGAAGAGGAATGGTCCATTGGACAGATGTATGTACATTTGATTCAATCAGCCCTTTTCATGCAGCTGCCTAATATTGAGCAGTGTTTGAGCAACGAGGATTTGAAGTTAAACTCGGGTGAGGAAAAAACAGAACTGGGTAGGCAGGTGTTTGAATTAGGACAATTCCCTCCCGTTCCTGTTAAAGTACCTGCTTCCCCGCAATACACTCCGCAACCACCCGAGAGCAAGGAGGGATTGATCGATGGGCTTCACGAGGTAGTGGAACGGATGAGAAGTACAGAACCCCTTTTATACCAAGCATCGGTAAACAACAAAATACGTCATCCAAGGCTTGGCACTCTAAACGCTCAGGAGTGGTTTTTGTTGATAGAGATGCACTACAGACATCATTTTTTACAATTGGATCGATTGATATCGAATCTGGAAAGGTATACGAGAGAAGGGGATGGGATGGATCTATGAAACCAAATCAGGATAGCAGGTATTGGATTGGTGTTGTATCTGCTTCTCATGTAAGTGTAGCCGTAGAGGGAGGGTTTGCGCAGCTGTGCCATGGAAAGTCAGCGATGTTGCGCCAGATGTCCCCGGGTGATTGGATGATATACTATTCTCCCCGTACAGAGATATCAACAGGGAAGCCACTTCAGGCTTTTACCGCTATTGGTCAGATTATCGACGACAAGGTGTACCAATACCAGATGTCCGATTCATTTGTACCCTTTCGCCGAGATCTCCGTTATCTTCCGTGTCGAGAAGTAAAGATAGCAACGTTGTTAGATCAACTCAGTTTTACGCGTGGTAATCGCAACTGGGGGGTTCCATTTCGTAGAGGTCACTTTGAGATCGGGGCTGAAGACTTCATGATAATAGCTTCCGCAATGTTGGAAAAGGAAACACAGTCACTACTAGATATTAGCTTAAGCCAGAGATGTTAACTAAATGTAAAGGTCCATAGATTGTCTATGGATCTTTTCATATTATGGATAATCATAAAAGCTCCGACGATCATTACGGATGTCTGAGACTTCCATGAGTAACCGTTGTGTCCATGTTATAAATAGTTGGTCAACAGACCAATAGTAAGCGTATGATATTTAAGAATGCACGATGATCCGCTAATCATGCGGCTTTTTTGATTTTCAATTGAAGACTGACTATAATATGCAATCCTTTGATTAGAATTATCGGCATCTACATGTAATCCGAATGCGTGGAGATTACAAGATTACCAAGCAGGTTCTAACTCAACCGGATCTTTTGATAGTGAATATGTAAATGGCTGGAACTTAAAAGCAGAATAAAGCGTTAAGAATACATACTAACTAAATAAGAGGAGGGTCAACCTGTGAAGAAAAAAACATTGGTTTCACTACTTACCATACCACTGGTAGCCGCATCTGTGAGTGGCTATATGTACCTGAATGAACCGTCTGTAGTTAGTGCTCAAAGCGATGTTGAAAGTGCAGCACTTAAGGCAACCCAAGGTAAAGTAGATTATATTAAAGAATCGTTTGAAGATGGATCATACATTGTTCGCTATCGGGACCGCGTGAATTTGACAGAAATCACTGAGGAGTACCGTGATAACCAGCTTCATAATAAATTGATTATTGAAGATGGTGGTAAGAAAATCACTTCGTATGGTCGTGACTTCGAGACAGGGAAATTAGTTGGGAATACCTGGACCATGCCGGACAACATTGCTGCTGAAAATGAGAAGTTGCTACAGATCTCGCTGTTGGAGAATGCTAAAGAAGAATTACAGAGTCAGGATTGGACAGTACTGGAAACTGCGGGCACACAATCCCGGTCTGCTACAGAGAGTAACGAGAAAAATGCTGTCTCCGAGGATAATCTCTACAAGGAAGTTGTAACCATTGATGTAAATACGGGTTTACCTACGAAACGTGTGATTTATCAGAAGGACAAAAACGGTGAAATTGTAACTAGCTCTACCAAGACCGAAGAGTATAAATACCTGGATTCAATGCCGATGAAGATCCAGAGCTTTGCTCCGGAAGAATCCGTTGAGATTAAAGAAATACCGGCGCCTGTAATTGAAGATAAGGTGCTTGAAGGTTCATAAGACTTTCTGTCCATCAACACGTACAATTACATGAGACAGTCAGCCTCCGTACTTGGGAGTCGGCAGTCTTATTGCTTATACATAGCCGGAATTAATTGGACTGGATTTCAGATTATTCTACGAGTTTATCCAACAGTTGTGGGTCCGTCTTATTAATCACTTTCTTTCCTTCTCCCCAGAAAAATAAAGTTGCGTTACCATTTTCCTATTAAGGAAGATCGCGTCCACTTTCTGAAGTGTTTTCTTGCCATTAAGGTTTAAATTCAAGTGGAAAAGTCAATAAAAGCTCTGTAAGCAACGCTGTACAATCCACCGAAAACCAGTACAATTGAACCTATAAGAACATGAGGTAAAGAGAGGTATTTCTCCATGATGGATACAAGTGGGAATCGCAAAGTTGACGGCTATCTTAAGAAACTCAAAACGTGGCAGGAAGAGTCCACGAAGCTGAGAGAGATTATTCGGGATTTTGACCTGACAGAGGATATGAAATGGATGCATCCGTGTTATATGCTCGATGGGAAAAACATCGTCCTAATCCATGGATTCAAAGAGTACGTCGCGATCCTGTTCTTCAAAGGTGCTCTGCTGAAGGATACACATGGCATTTTGGTTCAGCAAACGGAGAATGTACAGGCCGAGCGCCAGCTTCGCTTCACCAGTCTGGAGCAGATTGTGGAGCAGGAGGCAATCATCAAAGCCTATATTCAGCAAGCGATTGAAGTGGAACAAGCCGGATTGCAAGTGGAGATGAAACAGACTGCCGAATATAACGTTCCCGAGGAACTTCAACAGCAATTCGATGAGAATCCTGCTTTCCGAGATGCATTTGAAGCACTGACACCCGGACGGCAGCGGGCCTATCTCTATTATTTCTCACAACCGAAGCAATCCAAAACAAAAGTGTCACGAATCGAGAAGTACATACAGCCGATCATGGAGGGAAAAGGGTTGAATGATTAATTTGAGTTATAAAGCTTTTCTCCAATTGACAAATATAACGTCTTCCACTAAGATAATCGTATAAGTAAATAATGAATATAATCAGGATTGTTACTGATCAGCAGGCAAGACCGATTGATATGCAAACATGTATAGGATATATACGATGTGGGCATTATTAATGGTCTTTTTTTTGTTGCTAAATCTTGTTAACGTTTCATTATAAAAGGAGATTCGTATGAAAATCACGCGAATTATTAATAATAATGTTGTCTCTGCAGTCAATGAACGACAACAGGAGATGATGCTTCTGGGAAGTGGTATTGGCTTTCAGAAGAAAAAGGGAGACCTCGTGGAAACAGGTAAAATTGAGAAGGAATTTTTCCTGAAATCCAAAAATGTAACAGGTAAATTATATGCCTTGCTCGCCCAGATTCCCATGGAATATATTCGGGTGTCCGACAGCATTATTCAACATGCCAAGCAGTCCTTAAACAAGGAACTCAATGAAAATATATATCTAACGTTAACGGACCATATTAATTTTGCTGTGGCACGTTACAAGCAGGGTATGAATTTCAATAATGCTCTGTTGTCTGAAATTAAAGCGTTTTATTCCAATGAATTTCGCGTGGCTATGAAAGCCCGGGATATGATTAATGAGGAATTTAACATTACATTGCCTGAAGATGAGGCCGGGTTCATTGCCCTTCATATTGTCAATGCAGAACTGGGATCTGATATGGAAGAAACCATGAAGATTACACAGTTGATTCATAAAGTCTTGAATATTATTCGATATCAGTTTAATATACATTTTAATGAAAGCTCGCTCCATTATTCCAGACTAGTCACACATTTGAAGTTTTTCGCCTATCGCTTGTTTAATCATACGGTTGTGAAAAGCGGTGACAGCGATTTTCTCCATATCATTAAAGAAAAGTATGCGAATGAATATCAATGCAGTCTCCGGATTGCACAGCTGATTCGAGTCGATTATGGAAAAGAATTAACGGAAGATGAATTGGTGTATCTAACGGTTCATATCAAAAGGGTCATTGATGAAGAGAAGGACTGATTCATCAGCCACTATAATGAGTAAACTAGGATTGTTACTGGTGAGGCAGGCAAGACCTAGAGTTCCATCGTGTATAGAGCTTATCTATATTCGATAGAATTCTAGGTCTTTTTTTATACCTAAAAACGTTTGAGGGGGAGCAGTACATGAAACATGAAAGCACAGCCGCCGATATTTTGAAACTAGTGGGTGGCGAAAAAAATGTAGATAGTGTAACACACTGTGCTACAAGGTTGAGATTTAATCTGAAAGATGAGAAGGTTGCGAACAATGAAGCATTGAAAAATGTACAAGGTGTGGTGGGTGTTGCCAGCAGTGGTGGGCAGTATCAGGTCATTATCGGTAATGAGGTAAACAATGTGTATAAAGCTTTGACGAAGCTGGGGAACTTTACAACCAATGACGATGCTCCTACTGTGAAAAAGGGAAAACTGACTACGCTTCTGGACACGATCTCCGGAATCTTCACACCGATTCTGCCAGCCATGATTGGTTGTGCGATGATCAAAGCCGTTCTTCTTATTTTGAAAACATTTGATCTCGTTGATCTGGATGGGCAATTCAATACAATTATGACCTTTATCGGTGATGCAGCGTATTACTTCTTGCCGATGCTGCTTGCCTGGAGTGCGGCTGTTAAGCTTAAAGCTAATGTGGGTTTTGCATTAACCATTGCTGGTGTTCTGTTGCATCCTTCATTAGGGGCGTTGATGTCTGCAGGTGAGCCAGTTGCATTTTTGGGACTGCCTGTCACTCCGGCGACGTACACTTCGTCAGTTATTCCAATTATTTTAGCGGTATGGGTCTTGTCGTATGTTGAACGCTTTGCCGAGAAGTATTCTCCATCGGTTATCAAATCCATTCTTAAACCGTTGATCGTGATTCTTATTATGGCTCCATTAACGCTGATTGTACTGGGTCCAATCGGTGCCATCGCGGGTAACTACCTGGCGTCAGGCGTTTCTTTTGTCAATACACATGCAGGATGGTTAGTATCTGGTATTATCGGTGGGGCATTCCCGTTCTTGATTATGACAGGTATGCATTATAGTTTGGGACCTGTTGTGCTCACTGCTTACGCACAGACGAAAACGGATAGTATTGTTGGTCCAGGTATGCTTGTACACAATATTTCTCAAGGTGCAGCTGCGCTTGCAGTCGCTCTCCGGACTAAAAATAAAGCATTTAAACAAGTTGCATATTCTACAAGTGTAACTGCACTGCTCGGAATTACCGAACCTGCTTTGTTTGGTGTAAATCTACGCTTGAAAAGACCGCTGATCGCTGTAATCGTTGGTGGCGCGGTAGCGGGTATATATGTTGGATTGTTCGGTGTAGCTCGATCGGCTCTGGGTATTGCAGGTATAGCTACGCTGCCCGCATTTATCACGGATCATCCATGGAACCTGGTTCATGCGGCAATTGGTTGTGTGATTGCATTTGTAGTTACATTCATCATGACTCTGATCTTGGGATTTGAAGATGTACCTGAGGATGGAAAGAATCAAGCAACACAAGAAAAATCATCTGCTACGAACAATCGTGTACCAGTAGCCGGTGTATCTGAACATGTTCTCACTGCTCCGTTGACTGGTAAAGTTTTGGAGTTATCCACGATTAAAGACGAAGCTTTTGCAACGGGCGCTATGGGAAAAGGGATCGCTATTGAACCTACGGTTGGAAAACTTGTAGCACCAGCAAATGGTGTGGTATCTGCGGTCTTCCCTACGTCCCATGCCATTGGTATTAGTTCAAATGATGGTGCGGAGATTCTCATTCACATCGGGATGAATACGGTGAAGTTGAAAGGCGAGCATTTCAAGGTTCACGTCAAAGAAGGCGATACTGTAAAAGCTGGAGATTTGCTCATTGAGTTTGATACAGATGCCATAGCGGCTAAAGGTTATGATCTGACTACACCGATCATTGTTACGAATTCGGATGATTTTGTAGATGTCATCACAACGGACAAAGCATCCATTACTATCGGTGAAAATCTCATCAAAATTATATAAGGAGGACTTGTTTATGTCTAACAAAAATAGTTTCCCCGAATCCTTCATGTGGGGCGGTGCAACAGCGGCGAATCAATACGAAGGTGCCTGGAACCTTGATGGTAAAAAAGCGAGTACAGCCGATATGATGACGGGCGGAACCCATACGGTTCCCCGTCGGATTACGATAACGACTGAAGAGGGGGTTCATTACCCTTCTCATGAAGCAGTAGATTTTTATCATCATTATAAGGAAGACATTCGTTTGTTTGCAGAGATGGGTTTCCGTTGTTACAGAATGTCCATTGCATGGTCCAGAATTTTCCCTAATGGAGACGATGCAGCGCCGAATGAAGCAGGACTTCAATTTTACGACAATGTGTTCAATGAATTGAAAAAGTATAATATCGAACCCATCGTTACAATCTCCCATTATGAAGCACCGTTTGCTTTAACCGAGAAATTCAACGCTTGGGCTTCCAGAGAAATGATCGATTGTTACGTGAAATATTGCGACACAATCTTTAATCGTTACAAAGATGTAGTGAAGTACTGGATCACCTTTAACGAGATTAATAGCCTGATTGTTCCGGCAGGTGCCTACTTGGCTGGAGGACTTCTGGTTGATAAAAAAGGCGGCGTATTTAACAATACAGCAGTGGACAGCACGCAGATGAGATTTCAAGCGTTGCACCATCAATTCGTCGCGAGTGCCAAAGCTGTCAAGCTTGCACATGAGATCAATCCAGACTTCAAACTTGGCTGCATGATTAATTATAGTCATGGTTATGGAAGCACATGTAAACCGGAAGATATGTTAAAGGCTCTGAGAATGGATCAGATCAACAATATGATGAGCAGTGACGTACAAGTTAGAGGGGAATACCCTGACTTTGCGAAGAGATATTTTGAAGAAAACAATATTCAGATTGAGATGGCGGCAGAAGACGAAGGGGTGTTAAAGCAGGGCTGTGTTGATTTCTATAGCTTCAGCTACTATAAATCTCACGTGGTGGGTACCCGTCCAGAGGGTGATGAGACCCAAGGTAACGTCTTTGGTGGATACAAAAATCCATATCTGAAAGCGACGGACTGGGGATGGCAGATTGATCCGGTTGGACTTCGGTACGTGCTGAACCACGTATACGATCGTTATCGCATCCCGATGATGGTTGTAGAGAATGGTCTGGGTGCAGTGGATGTGGTTGAAGAGGATGGCACTATTAACGATACGTACCGAATTGAGTTTTTGCGCGCTCACATTGAACAAATGAGAGAGGCTGTCCGTGATGGCGTTAATCTTATCGGTTACACAGCTTGGGGGTGCATCGACATTGTTAGTGCATCCACTGGTGAGATGGGAAAACGCTACGGATTTATCTATGTAGATAAGGATAACGAGGGTAAAGGTACCCTGAAAAGAAGCAAAAAGAAAAGCTTCCACTGGTATACAAAGGTGATCGCATCCAACGGAGAGAGTCTGGAGTTGTAAGTTAAGAAAAAGTAGAACATATCAGAAGCTTACCATTGAATGGATAGGTTAAGGGTAAAGATAACAAGATAAAAAGATAATTAATTTCATAAACTTAGGAGGCAGTCGAGGTATCATCGACTGCCTTTATTTATTGAATAGGGCGAAGGAGTTCAAAGTAGTTCAACCAACAAGGTTGAGTACTATGCCTGACATGAATTCACAATTAATTTGGATCTCGATTTCGGACTCACCAAACTGAGTTTAGAACATCGTCGACTTCTTGGATTCTTGTGACTGATGGTGTTTGAATTAAGTTTCCTTTGACCATGACCATAGAGATGTCTGACAAGGCCTCAATATGTTCCAGCGGATTTTGCTCCATGATAATCAGATCGGCATGTTTCCCAATATCCACCGTCCCTGTAACATCATCAACGCCCAGAATCTTCGCATTGGTTTGAGTCACCATGTCGATGACCTGTTTGTTGTTCAGGTTGGCCTGTCTCATGTAGTGGTCCATTTCTCTCCACATATCATAGTGAGTCACGTAAGGCATAGCGGCATCGGTACCGATCCCAATGGTGATGTCGTTTTCGATCGCTTGTTTCACACCTTTGAGCATGGAATCATAGACGAGTCTGGAATTCTCTTTTACCGTTCTACTTACCTTCGTTACGCTGGTATCCAGTGAAGCGGAGGGATAAGCGGCTTGCAGGGTGGGGATGAGTGCGGTGTAACCATTCAGGGCATTGGGATTATTTTTGTATAAACGAATGATTTCGTCGTCCATCTCCGAACCGTGCTCGATCGTATCGACGCCACCCTGTAACGCAACCCGTACACCTTCGGTGCTTTCCACATGGGCTGCCACCCGCAGGCCAATCTTATGCGCTTCATCGCAGATCGCCGCAACTTCGTCCACCGTCATCTGTAAACGACCAGCTTCGCCCACCATTTTCGCATCCGTCACGCCACCCGTCACACAGATTTTGATCAGATCCACACCGTGTTTCACATTCAGCCGTACATTTTTTCGTGCTTCCCACGGAGAGTCGCCCACCAGCGCGAGGAATGGAGCGCCATGTCCGCCCGTTACACTTAGGAAAAATCCGGAGACAAGCAAATTAGGACCGACAAAGTCACCGTTGTTAATCTCATCCCGCAGCTGAACGTCGGTGTAAAAGAATTCTCCCACACTGCGCATCGTCGTTACACCCGCATGGAGAGCCGTCAGCGCGTTGCGTTTCATGCGTCTTTTCAAAACGTTTCTACCGAATTTCGTATTCAGGATTCGATCATAGGCAAACTGCAACAAGCCTTCACTGACCGAGAGACTGAACGGTTTCCCATCTGCAAAGAGGTGCACGTGGGCATTAATTAATCCAGGCATCACGTATTTCCCTGAGAGGTCGATCGTTGTGTAGTGACTAGGGATATTCAAATCATGATCTCGGCCGATATCCTGAATAAGTCCTTGTTCATTGACGAGAATGGTCATATTTTTTTGCAGATTGCGGTTGGAGTCGCCGTGGATCAGATTTACGTTTTTTAATGCGTAAGCGGTGTTCATGTTGTGTTCCTCCTTGGAGTGTAGGTGAGGTGAGTAGTTAAGGTAAATGGTAAATATCCAACTTAAAAATGAATTAATAATTCATTTTTGTGTCAAAAAAATAGAGTGTCTTAATGTTAGAGATTTTTTTGCGTGCAAACCAAGTTAAAATGACCTGATCTACACGCTTTGTCTACCTAGCATAAGTGATGAGATGGAGCGTTATTCGTTGAGACTCTTCATACCATACAGTCTGTATACATACAACGCTTCGAATATTTGCTTCCGGCTGTCCTCACTCATATCCCGCTTCAATAGATCCAGGTTCATGTCGATCACGTTGTGTGCGAGGATGTTCAGCAAGATCAAGTTCTCCTCGGTGCCAATCTCATATCGCTTATATTGATTCTTGAGATATGCCTTCTTGGTTTCGATCATCAGCTCGACAAGTTCATTCTTGGCGTTGGTGTAGATCGTTCCTTTATTCTTTTCGAAGATGATCACAATCTGATTCCGATATTTCCTTAATACGTCTACCTGTTCCTGTAATAGCGCCGACTTTCGATCGCTATCCGTTTCCTCGAACAAGGTCTGGTTATCAAAGTGAATCGTCTCCACCAGCACATTTTTCAAATAATCCACCAGATCCGGCGGCACGACAGCATAGAATAGTTCTTTCTTGTTCTTGAAATAAGTATAGATATTGCCCACGGAAATATGGATCTCATCCGCGATATCGCTCATCTTGGCATCCACATAGCCTTTTTCAAAAAAGACCTTGAGCGCCGCGTATTCAATCTCTTTCTTGACTTCGTCTTTCTTGGCTTGCACCATCGGGAACGACTCCTTAATAATGAATGTGTGGTTCGTTATTAGGGTAGACCTTTTTGAGGTGGGTGTCAAATGGATTACATTGATAAAAATAAAATGCTATTGAGATAGAACGTATGTTCCTATATAATCAAGTTATAAATTTTATTATTTTCTTTATGACTCATGCAAAAAATGTTTGAAATAAATAATATTCTTTATTCGACTAATATCGACAGGATGAATCGTCTTTACATGATATTCTTTATAAAAAGTTTAGGTCGTAAGTACCTAAAAGGGAGGTCATGTAGTTGTTAGAATCAATCGTTGATATATCCGGAGATATTAAAAGAATTATAATGATGACGAAGGGAAGAACCTCTCATAAAAAATTAATTTGCATACAGGAATACATGAGAAGTCAACATAACCTTAATTGGAATTTAGAAAGTGTTGAGGATTTAGAAGAAAAACTAAATGATGTCAATATTGACCCTGAGATGATTTCTGAAATTTATGAATTATTAGATCAAAGCTTCTCTCAGGGATATCCATTTTTTGTATATGAATTATCGTTACTAAATAATGTTTCAGAGGCTAACTTAAAGGAATCAATAGAGAAATGTTTCAAGTTAAATGTGGAATGTACGCCTTATCAAAAATCCTATATCTATTTGAAAAGGATAAGTGAAATCGAACACATTCAAGGAGACTCTTTGCGTTTTTCTGTTGTTTATGAGCAATTTGAAGAAAAACCTATAAGAGGAGGTGGGATAGAAAAAGGTAAGAGTGAAGAAAAGACTACTTTTGAAGTATTCTTTGATTTTAAGTTCTCATTATGTTATTTCAAATCTGGTGATAAAAAACATACCCTTTGTGTACAAAAATATTTATCTCGTAATATTAGTACCCTATCTTTGATCTCGTTTTCTGTACCAAGCAAGCTTAAAACAGTGACCTTTCTAGGGGATATTCCTATGGATAATCAAACTGCACTTATTTTAGATTTTCTTGAAGAGCAATTGGAAATGAATGGGTTCTTAATCACGGATTATTTCAGCATAACATTTGAAAATCGCAAAAGCACTAAAGTGAAAGCTGTAAGACTTAGTGGTAGTAATCTGTTTGAAAGCTATGAAGTAGCAGAGCGAATGAAGTATCAAGATAAAATAAAATCAGTAAAGTTCCAACTCGTGAAAGAGAAAAAAAGATTAGATGGTAATGTTTCTGTGGTACTTTCTGCGGTAAGAATTGATTTTCCGAGTACATTCAAGGTTGTATTTAGTGAAATGCCAAATACTGTGTACTATAGAGAGTTTATACAGCATATTATCACAAGTATGAAAAAATCAATCTCTAAGGAACATAGCGCCTCGGAAATTGAACTTCGAATGGCGAGATTGATTAGGCTTGCTGAAGTTAAGGATTCTTATATTGTGCAACGTACATTAAACGAAATTAAAGATAAAATAGACAAATTAACACTAGAAGAAAGTAGTAAAGAGGAAGTTTTAAAGTTGCTTACAGAGTATATGCCTGTGAGGTGAGTATAGGTGAAATATAGCGATGCATTTTTTCTTTATCATATAAAGAAGAATGAATCTGCAGGAGATATGATTAAAAGTCACCAAAGTTATTGGGTCAGGTATCAGGAGGTGGATAGTTATGTATGCTACTATTATTACATAATGGAATATGGCTTTCATGAAATTCCAGTATGGTTTAATTTACATCATAACTATGCAGTCATCTTTGTTAGTAATTCTGATTTTATTACAAATGTTATACGGGAGATCGAGGAAACATTTTATTTTCAATGTGAAGTGTTGGTTGTTGAAGATTCAAATCAAATAAACAATATAAATATAATTCCTAATGCGGGTTTTGTTCTTACAGATCTCTTGAAATTTGACTATGATCGTATCAAAACAATTAAAAAAGTATTAGGTGATAGGATTGGGTATGAAAGAAAATATTTACCTGAGTATTAAGACTTTTTTCGAATACGTTTGGAGTTTATTGGTTGATTCAAGTGATGTAGTAGAATATGTAGGTTGGATAACAGCTAGTATCTTTGCAATTATTGCTGTTTTTTCTATTTTTTTAGCATTTCAATTTCAAGTAAATGTTAGCGATTCAGGAAAATTGATTGGAAAGATGAGAGAAGTATTTAAAAATAGAAAAATTGAAGACTTAATTAATGTACGTGAAGAATTTATAAGTGTTAATTCTAAATTTGTGATAGTTACAAATGCAGTGGATATTACACAAAGAGTAATAAAATTTCTTATCGGAATTTGGAGTGTGAGTGGTTTATCGGTTTTGGCTAGAGAGTCCTTTAGTGATGATATGCGATTTAATTTAATTCGATTCTGTTTGATAGCGAGTGTAACAATTCTATTTTTATATTTTGTTTCCAAACTTTCCCAAATTATTAGTGACTTTTCAAGTACAGAAGCGGAGAAAAATCAAATCCATAATCAAGAAGATCTTTGTGACATTGAGAAGTTAATTCCTATGAGAATAGATATTACTGATATTATTTATCTTTCTAATCCATCCTTTAGTTTCTCTACTTGGGGGGACGAGCCGTATGTTGAATCATCAATAGAACAAAATGTAGTTTTCAGTAATTTCAACATCTTGTTAACAATTATTTCCGAGGAAGAACAAATCTTTATTGGTGCTTCAATAAAAAATCCTAAAAAGTCTACTTCCGTTCTATTTAGCTCACTAAATGATAGAGAAAAGATTAATCAATTTCTTTTTGAACATCGATTTACCTCATCAGATATATCCATCACAATTAGTGCTGGTGATATGTTGAGCCATTATGTGGCTCAGGTTGAAATATTAAATGAAGATAATTATAAAATAAGTATGGGAACAGAAATAAATAATTCTTGGTCACCACCATCTGACAAGATAGATCTTTTGAGACAAGGGCAAGAGTTTGTCTCAGTCCATTTTAATTAATAGCACTATATTTCTCTAATCTCAATAATCTCCCGAATATCATCAATATCCAACGCTTCTGCAATCCGCTCGATATGAGCAAAGTTGATATTCTCTCGTTTACCAGACTGCAACTCACTTAATGCAGCGTGACGGATATCGGACAATCGGGCCAGTTCGCGCAGCGAGATATTATGTTTTTCCGTGAGTTTGTGTATATTGACGACAACTTTTTTAGCCATGAGTATCACTCCTAAATTTTCCATATGGTCTTGACGTTACGCATGAGCGTACCATATACTTTTTGTATATCTGGTACTCTTATGCGTACCAATTTTAGGAGTGGTGACATGACAAGTACCGACAGCGAAGACCTGTCTTCGCAGTATGCACAACTCAACCAACAAGAAGACGATTACGTCGATCAACTGGTTACCTGCAACAAACTCATCTTGGACGCCATGGACATCATCGCGAAGCAGGCAGGTGTGCTAGAGATGGATACCGTGAAACAAGCAGCATATCACCTTCATTCGATGGAACTGGACTTAAACCGCAAGTTATTTGAAGTACGGCTGGAGAAGAGCATCTTGGCAAATCAAATGAGCCAGTCTACATAAAGTCACCTCAACCAAAGGACAGTGCAGGATCGTAACCGATGATCTTGAACTGTCTTTTTGTCTGTCCATCCAAACGTTTTTCGCTCCCAATTAAGCATTGACTTTCCTCCCAAATCGCCATACACTTCAATTATTAAAAGACTTTTAAAAACTTTCATTGAATGGTTCGAAATGAACGAAAGGAGGCATATAACTAACCATGTTACCTACATCACACAACACCCAGCAGGTGAAGCGCATTAACGTTGAACTAGTGAAGAATACACTCCGATCCATGGGCGTAGGCACAAAAGCTTCCATTGCGAACCTGACCAAACTCAGCGTAGCGACATGCGGCACGATTCTGAACGAGTTGCTTCAGACCGGTGAGATTATCGATCTGGGTCCAGACGAATCAAGCGGGGGGAGACCGGCGAGTCGGTATCAATTTAATGCAGACTACGCCAGTGTACTGTGCCTGATTATTCGAACAGAGGGTGGCATTCACTCGATCACACATACATATGCGAATCTGAACGGAGAGATGGCGGATGAACAGACACTCCTTTTGGATGAGATTAATGTCCCGGTGGTAGAGGATCTAATTGCAAACCTGATCGAACAACACCACAATGTACAGGCGATTGGTATTGGTATACCTGGGGTGGCGCACAACGGCGTTATTGGAATTTGCGATGTACCGGAGCTGATGTATCAGCCACTCGGGCCAAGGCTTAAGGAGCAATATGAAGACGTGGAAGTGGTCATTGGCAACGACATGAACCTGACGGTCTACGGACTTTATAACCAGCAGCAATTTGAGGAAGAGAAGAACTTCGCGGTGGTGACTTTTCCAGAGAACCATTTTCCGGGTGCAGGCTTTATCATTGACGGTCGTCCGTTGACGGGGAACACGCAATTTGGGGGCGAGGTGTCCTTTTTACCTTTTGGCGTGTCACGGGAAGAGCAGCTGCGCATGTTGAAAACGACGGAAGGGTTGCAGGAACTCGTCACAAAGACGCTGATCTCCATCATTGCAATTATCAACCCGGCAGCGATTGTTGTTACGGGCGATACAATGGACCCGGCTATGCGGGATGATCTGTTACAAGGCTGTCGGGATCACCTGATCCCAAAGGAGCATATGCCGGAGTTGATCATCCAAAGAGACACACGGCGCGAATATGTGACGGGGCTAGTAGCTGTTACACTGGAGAGCCTGACCTACCGCATTCAGGTGGTTGAGAAGCAGTGGTAAAGCTTAACCTTGCTTCCTATTTCAAATGTACAAATCATTGACACGATAACGGAGAGGGCAGAACCAATCTGAAGAACGCCTTTATCACTGTATGTTCACCTTTAGGACGATTCAAAAAAATACAGGGATAACAGCGGTCGGAAGATGGTACTGCAATCGAAGTTATAACGTGCAATCATTTTCCTGAACACACTGGAGGAACTTATTTTGAATCAGCAAGCAGGTACACAAGGGAACAAACGAAAGTTCAATAAGCTGTACGCCATGCAACTGGCAACGATCTTTCTGGGATTTATAGTATTCGGGATATCGGAAAATATTAAGGGGCCGGCCATTCCGCGCATTCAATTCGACTTTAATCTGGATGAGAAACAGCTCGGGACATTATTGTCCCTGAACGCACTGGGGTACTTGATCGCCTGCTCCTTCACGGCTATTCTGGTTCGGAAATGGGGCATCAAGGCGGTTAGCATTATATCTTTTGCATCGATGATCCTCTCGGGTGTGTTCATTTATGTGTCTCATACCTATCCACTCTTTGCTTCATCGTACTTCTTCATGTACATCGGTAACGGCATGCTGGAGATTGCCTTGGCGATTCTGGGTGCGCGGATCTTTGTGAAAAACACAGGTACGATGATGAACCTGTCCCATTTCTTCTATGGGTTAAGTTCAACGGTAGCGCCTTTGCTGGCGACTGGGGTGATGTCGTTGAGCGTGTTCGGACACGTACTGGACTGGCGAGGCATGTATCTCGTGATGTTGTCACTCTGTCTGCTGCCGATCATTGCGGCGCTGCGCAGTAAATTTCCCGGGGATGGTCTTCCTCATGAAGATCGGACCTCACTCAAGACGTTAACACGTGATCCTGCCCTTTGGCTGATGGTGCTCATTCTTTCTTTTGGCGTGGTATCGGAGCTGGCGGTTGGGGGTTGGCTGGTTAATTTCCTGGAAAAAGCCTACACTTGGGACACCGTGAAAGCCTCCGGCTTATTATCTGCGTTCTTCCTCACGTTCTCACTGGGACGCCTGCTGCTTGGACCATTGACGGACCGGATCGGATTTGTATTGTCACTGATTCTGTTCTCGGCTTTCTCGGGAGTATGTACGTTCGTGGCGCTTGCAGGGGGAGAGCGTCTTGCGATTTTCTTTGCGATATCTGGCGCGGGAATAGCGATGATCTATCCAACCGTTATGGCGTTTATCGCACGCAGATATCCAAACGGCAGTGACACCGCGATTACGTTTACGGTTACCCTGATGGGGGTTGGCAGTGTCATCGGTAACTATGTGATTGGTTGGGTCATTGAAGGTGTGAAGAATATGTATGGTCCAACGACTCAGTTGGGGCTGCTACGCGGACTTCAGGCGGGATACGGATTCATTGGTTTATGTGCTGTGATCTGTGCGGCATCTGGCGTAGTGTTGTATGTGTATTTGAAAAGAAGGCAGGAACTGATTTGAAAATCAGTTGCAACAATAAAGCCCCACTGATCTCCATGATCGGTGGGGCTTTGCATATGAATAACCAAGTTGGACTAGTGCGGGATAGCGTCTCCGCATTTCCTCAGGCAACCTACGACTTGTTCAAAGCCGCTCTTCTTTTCCAACGTTTCAACAGCACATACAATCCGAATCCGCCCAAGAAAACCACCGCTGCGGGAACGATATAAGGTTTAACAATCTCATCCACGTGCTCCCATTGAGAGCCTAATTTGAAGCCTAAGTAGATGTACAATGAGGTGATCGGAAGCATGGCCAGGAATGTAAAGAGACTGAATTTAAACACATTCATCTTCGCCATTCCACATGGGATGGAGATGACGGTCCGAATGCCGGGGACAAAACGGCCATAGAAAGCGACCCCGCTGCCATATTTCTCGAAGAACGTATCGGAAGCGTCCAGATGGTGAGGTTTAATCAAGAAATACTTGCCGTATTTTTCAACCATCGGTCTGCCGCCGTACCGTCCCAGGGCATATAACGTCAGAGGGCCAAACGTTCCACCTACAGTACCCGCCAGGATAGCCAGCCACAGCTTCATATCTCCAAGGTAAACCCAATATCCAGCCATGGGCAGCACGAGTTCAGCAGGTACGAATTCAAACGACAAGGCAATAACGAGACCTGCGTACGACAAGTCTTTGAAAAAAAGTATAAATTGCGTGATCCACTCCGTCATGCTTTCCCTCCACAAATCTATCTATTTTTTATAGTTTAGAAACACTCCTATACCAAGAGTAACAATAGCGAATAGAGCTTGTCAAAACTCACACGCATATCCGATTCAGCCCGTCACGGCGGGATATGTTAGGTCATACATAAGCGTAGATAACTCATTCAACATGTATTAAGCATGCGGTTGGTCTTCGAAAAAGAAGTTGAACTTCATTTCACCCCTAACACCAATATAACACTCTGAAAATGTTTCCAATTGTAGCGTGATAAAACTATCACTAGCTTCTTCACCATCCTGCACATAAAGAGAAGGAGATCAGAACATGACCGAAACTTCGATTATCGACCAGATCCATATTGTGGTTGAATACAATGTATCCTTTTATTGTTTCATGTATATCATATAGATATACAACTGTAGGGAGGTGAGGTATAATTGGAGCATCAATCAAACGAAAGGCGTGGGATTGCCATGACTACAGCCACACTTAGCAAATGGGGAAATAGCAGTGCAATTCGCATTCCTAACCAATTGCTTAAGCGTCTTAATCTGGAAGAAGGCTCGGAAATCGAGATTTTGGTGACAGAAGATAATGAATTGTTGTTGCGTCCAAAAACCAAGCCTGTAGAGTCCAATGAGGAACTACGTAACCATCTAAAGACTTTGCTCTCTAAAGTGAAACAGGATACAAGACATGAAGAAATAGACTTTGGCACTGAAGGGAACGAGTTACTTTGATTATTCCCAAGCGAGGCGATCTGATATGGCTTGACTTTGATCCTCAAGCGGGTCATGAGCAAGCCGGGAGACGACCGGTTATAGTTCTATCGGAACTAGAATTCAATGAAATAACGGGTTTTGCTGTTGTATGTCCCATAACGAGCCAAGCCGAGGATTATCCTTTTGAAGTTACACTACCAGAAGACCTGCCATTTTCAGGTGTTGTTTTGACGGATCAGTTGAAGAGTCTTGATGTGCGGCAACGACGTATCCAAATTGCGGGGCATGCCGAACCAACCTCTGAATTTATGAAATCAGTTCTACGCAATGTCCGTTCTATATTGGCATAATTGAAAATTAGTAGCTAATCATATTCCTAAATCCACGTCTAACTAAAAGACGTGGATTTTTTCTTTCATATCTAAATAGCTTCGTCCATCCTTGACGCTTCGGATAAGAGCTTCCGAAAGGCACTTATAAGTTGATAAGAAAGATTTTTAATCCTCTGAAAATGCTTCCAAATATAGTATGATAAGACTATCACTAGCTTCTTCACCATCCTGTACATAAAGAGAAGGAGATCCGAACATGACCGTAACTTCGATTATCGATCAGATCCATATTATTGAATACGATCCCTCTTACGCTGCCGCACTCGCGGATATGTGGAACCGCAGTAACGAAAGCTGGGGAGGTGGCACCAATGTCAGAACAGAGGAAACGGTTCGCCGGGAGATGGAGAGTTCGTCCAATCTTCATGCATTTCTAGCCGTTCATGGGAAAGAGGTGGTGGGCTTCTGCAGTTTTGCTCATTACCGCTATGACGAGAGAGCCCTATATGTACCGTTGCTTAACGTACGTCCTGACTATCACGGTTATAAGGTTGGGCGTAATCTGATTCTGAATGCTGTGCGCAAGACTGTGGAGGCGGGGTGGCCCCGCTTGGACCTGTTCACATGGGCAGGCAACACGAAGGCTGTACCGATGTACAAGAAATGCGGATTCTTCTGGGAGAAAAAAGATGAACATGTGCATCTGATGAATTTCATCCCCACGATCTTGCAGACCGAAGCACTTGCTCCTTATTTTGAGGAGTTGGATTGGTATGCAGACAGCACGCGTGAACTCGTCATCGAGCCGGATGGCCGACGGGAGCGTGGTTTTGATTTCTTTGACTACACGTGGAAAAAGGGAGAGGTCTCCCTGCGGGCTGAATTTGAAAAGTCGGGCCGCGGGCTGACGGCTCTCGAAACACCGGATTACGAGATCGCTACAGAGGTCGATGATCATGATCTCGTTTTCGGTTCCAGCTATAAGGTCCGCTATCGCATTAAGAATACATCTCCGTCTGATCTGGCGATTGAGATCAAGGGTGAGGACAACAAAAACATTCGATTTGCGCTGGACGTTGCGCGAACAGTCGCTCCGGGAGAAACCATCATCGTGGAGGGTGAGTTTCACCTTGATCCGATTACAGAGGAACAGAATAACAATAAGACGCATCCCGTGGTTGCCAGCACATGGTTGATCGGCGGTAAAAAAGCGGAGTTCAGATTGGGTGTCGCTCCCAAATTCCCGGCCAAGATCAAGACCGTCTTGCCTGTGAAGGAGCTCTATCCAGGTATCCCGGCGGAGTTGGTTCTGAATGTGGAAAATAATGTGGATGCCGAAACGGAGTTCAGCTTGGACCTGCCGGAGGATGAATTCCTGGAATGGGCGGAGCGTTCGGTGCACTTTAAGGTGCCTGCTAAAGGTAAAATGTCTGTGCCTGTGCCCTTCACCTTGCGTTCATATGGTCTCTATTCCCAAGAAGTAGAAGTGACGGCTGTCCCCGTGGGGAAACATGCGATCTCTTTTACAAGCAAACTTTCTGTCCTGATGAAGGGAATCGAAGGGAAATATGGCGGGCAGACTGAGGATCAATGGGTGGCCGTCAATGGCGCATTCTCCCTTCATATGAGCAAGCAAGATAATAATATGTGGATTGAATATCCCGGTTCCCGTCATTCGTTCTGGTGGACTTATCCGAAGCTGGGTAAGCCGTTTGCCGAAGAGTTATCCAAGAAACAAGCCAAAGAAGTGAATATTTATCCCGAAGGGGAACGTCAGGTTCTTGAAGCGCTGTATGACTCGGAGGATTTCCCTGGCTTGCAGATTAAGTCCGTGGTCAAGCTCTCTGCGAATGGAATCGCCGAATTCCACCATGAGGTTGAGAATACACGAGACACCGCCTGGGAAGAAGAGCTGTTTCTGATGAATAACTTCGGTTTCTACGGAAACCGGTTGATCCTTCCTTATCAGGGGCGCTTCGTGGACATGGGCGATGATTATGCGGGTGATCCGAACCATTGGAATAGCTCACAGATTACGGAGAACTGGCTGTTCTGCAAAGAAGAGTATGGGGCGTGCGGGATCTATTGGGACCCTTCCCTGAAGTTGCTTCGTCCAGAATACACGTTGGGGTTGCAGCATGAGCTTGGACGTTTGGAGGCAGGGGCCGTGGCGCGAACCAAGGAAACGGTGTTTGCTCTGAACACGTTTGCCAAATGGCATGATTTCCGTGCATTTGCCCGGAAGCAGCGGAACCCTGTCATTCCAATGTTGGACAGTCATCTGAATCTGACACTGAGTGAGGGGAATCCATTTGCCCCGGATGTGCTACAAGTAGCGTTGACTGAACACAAACTCGTTCCGCTTGCGGGCAAGCTGGAGCTGTATGTGCAGCAGGGTAGCGAACCGGAGGTTATGGCCCATGTGAAGGAATTGAATCCGGAGCAGAATCTGAACTCGGCGAAGCTAACTTTTTCACCAGACGAATCGGAAGATCATGACCAGCACGTGAGTGGTTGGAAAGTTCGTGGGGTCTATCGGGGCGAAGATCGGATTCAGGAGCGAACGGCTCTTTGGTTCCCGCAGAGCGGAACAGAGGTGAAGCAAACGCTTAATGAAGGTTCAGCTGGACCTTTGTACACCGTAGACAATGGAGTATTGTCGATCGCCGTTGCTCCAGAATTCGGCAGTGTCGTACACTCACTGAAAGTTGCAGGCGAAGAATGGCTGGACAGCTCGTACCCTGAACCAGCTCCACGCTCGTGGTGGAATCCGTGGTACGGCGGGTTGGGAGTGGGGGTTCCAGGCATGAATGGTTTCAGCCGCCAGTTGGAACAGAGAGTGGCTTCCTGGACGGAGCACAAGGATCAATACGGCAACGTCTGGAAGGGCATTAAGCTGACCACCCGGATTGAGAAACATGAAGCGAATCGGGGAATCACAATTCACCAGCATTATCTGATGCTGCCGGGTGTTCCTGTGCTCTGCACGCTGCTTGCCGTAACAAACGAAAGTGGCCTGATGCTGACGGATTACTCGCTTGCGGAGGAACGTTTCCTCCAGCCTTCATCTGTATATGCGGAAGGATGGATAGAACAACCGGGTAAAGATCGATTCCCATTAGGCAAAGTAGATGTGGGCCTGCCACTGGAAGACCTTTTGCGAGTCGGATCGGTTTCGCGTGAGAACATGCTGCATGCGGTCCATCGTTACCCGAATCAGAGTGCATGGGCTTTTGCCAATAATCAGGTGACGGGTTTGAACGTGAATCATCATCTGACAATCAAGCACGGGGAAACAGTCTGGACGGAGCCGACATATCTTGTCCTGGGGCCAAGCCCACTGAGTTCAGCGGATGTGCGTGACCTTCTCAAACTGAATTTTGCAACTTCTACCGAGGAAAAGGAGGCTTCACATGCCGATCATTGATATTCACATTCATCTGTCGGACATCGACAGCTTTCACCGAACAGCAATTGATCTCTCCAAAGTGGATTACTCTGCCGCTGGTCTTAAAGCGGAGTTTGATAAAAACGATGTCATTCTGGGTATCGGAATGGGGGTTACGGAGCAGACAAAGGGAGCGTTCCCGGATTCCAGTTCCCCCAACCCGATGGGACTTGACCTGGAAGAGAAAGTTCCGTCATTCCTCATGGAGTGTGTGGGCATCAATCCCAATGCGCTAGATGGAAAAAACGCTCAGGACGAGCTCGACCGGATTGAAGCCAGAATGCAATCCCACGAGGTAGCCGGAATCAAACTCTATGCAGGGTACTATCATCACTATGTGTACGACAAAATCTATACCCCGGTCTATGAACTGGCAGCCAAGTACAACTTGCCTGTTGTGATTCATACGGGAGACACGTATTCCATGAACGGGTTACTCAAGTATTCGCATCCACTGACGGTGGATGAATTAGCCTTTCAGCAGCGCGATGTGAACTTCATGATCTGTCATCTGGGTGATCCCTGGGTGATGGATGCAGCTGAAGTAGTGGCGAAGAATCCGAACGTGTACGCAGATTTGTCTGGTCTTGTGGTGGGGGATCGGCCTCATTTTGAAAGGTTCATGAACGAACCTCTGTTCATGGATCATTTCCGCCGGGCCTTGGTCTACTCGGATCATTACGAGAAAATGCTGTTCGGTACCGACTGGCCGCTTGCGCCCATCGATCTGTATGCCGAATTTGTCCGTCGACTTGTACCGGAACAGCATCATGATAAAGTCTTCTATGAGAATGCTTTTGGGCTGTTTCCGCGTATTGGACAGCGGATAGCCGATCTGGGTAGAGTCTAGGTGCCGAAATCTTAATATCTGAGGGATGTAACCCATACACTTCAGTCATGGAAGATGATGTGAGGTTCATGCTGAATCCCTGTGATGTAGCTCCTGCCATTTTGCTGGCAGGAGCTTTTTTTGTGCAGAGAAACCATCTATAACCCTGAAGACTCCATACTTATCTTGGACTCCTTCTTGTATGTATTTGTTTTTACGAATAAAGAGAACTATAATGATGGATGCACAAAATTTCAGACTTTTTTGGAGGAACATACGTAATGAGATCTTTTCAATTTTATAATCCGACCCGGCTGATTTTTGGCAAAGGGCAACTTCAAGCATTACAGACCGAAGTTCCAAAGTACGGAAAACGTATTTTGCTTGTATATGGTGGTGGAAGCATCAAACGCAGCGGGCTGTACGATCAGGTGATCAGCCAGTTGAATGAAATCGGAGCAGAGGTTACAGAACTGTCCGGTGTAGAACCGAACCCACGTCTGTCTACCGTTCACAAGGGTGTAGCGTTATGCAGAACACATGACATTGATTTGGTGCTTGCGGTTGGCGGCGGCAGTGTACTGGACTGTGCTAAAGCCATCGCAGTAGGGGCGAAATACGATGGAGACATGTGGGATGTTGTGGTGCGTGAAGCAACTCCGCAGGGCGGACTTCCACTGGGTACAATTTTGACAATGGCAGCAACAGGCTCAGAGATGAACAACGGTTCAGTAATTACGAATCAGGACACCCAGGAGAAATGGGCATGGTTCAGCGAGTATTCTTTCCCGGCGTTCTCGATTCTTGATCCGGAGTACACATACACCGTACCACTGGATCAGACTGTATACGGTATGGTGGACATGATGTCGCATGTATTTGAACATTATTTCCATCTGGATACAAACACCCCGGTTCAGCTGGGATTCTGTGAGACGATTCTTCGTACGGTCATCGATACTGCCCCTCGCCTGATCAAAGATCCGGAAAACTATGAACTGCGCGAAACCATCCTTTACTGCGGAACAATGGCACTTAACGATGTCCTGAATATGGGGCTTGCCGGGGACTGGGCATCTCACAATATTGAACATGCCGTGTCGGCTGTCTATGACATTCCGCATGGGGGAGGCCTTGCGATCCTGTTCCCACACTGGATGAAGCATAATCTGGATGTGGATGTAGAGCGATTCAAACGTATGGCCGTTAATGTATTTGATATTAACCCTGCTGGAAAGTCAGACAAACAAGTGGCTGAAGAAGGCATTGAAGCGCTGCGCCATTTCTGGACTTCGATTGGTGCTCCAAGCCGTCTGGCTGATTATGATATCGACGACAGTCAGATTGATGTGATGGCTGATAAAGCAATGCGATTCGGTCCGTTTGGATTCTTCAACAAATTGCAGCGTGAAGATGTAGTACAAATCTATCAAGCCGCACTGTAAGTGTAAATTTCACATTCACAATGTATAGTGAGTCCACTAAACAAGGGCCTTCCTGTAATACTGAGGAACGTCCTTGTTTTTATTATTACATAATCTTTTGTGCAATCCACAGTTTATTCCAAATCATATGATCTTCTTTCCTATCGAATGAAAATATTATTTTTGAAAGCGTTTTCAGTGCTGGACGTTTATTTAATATCGACCGATATAAAGTTAACCCATATTATATTGGACCCAACAAGAATGAGGATGGATGGTGAATGTGTTCATGTTATTAGCAAAAGCTAGGCAAGGCTTGACCAACATGTCTTTTCGGTTCAAATTGCCAATGATGATCAGTATTCTGGTCTGCATCGTACTGGCGGTAACTGCGGTGGTATGTTATAGCGTAGCGGCAGTCATTACGCTCGACAAAAGCAAAGATGAGATCCAGTCGACTTCTGACCGGATTGGTGCAGGACTATTTACTTCACTAAGTCTGGAAGAACAGTCCACGTTTCTGATCACAACACATCGGACATTCCAAGAATTGCTGGAGATTCGAAATGCAGCAGAGAGCCAAGATAACGAAGCATTTTTCGAGGAAAACAGTGAACTTGTTAATAAAGCCAATGGGATATTGGCTGATAGCTTAGCTGGTATGGAGGGCAACAGTGTTCTGATTTTAGTGGATCGCAATGGAACCGTGGTTGCGGCAAACGACCCGGAGTCACTTGGAGGTGAACGGGCAGACCGTGCGTATTTCCAGGAGGCCATCCAGGGACGTAACGTTATTAGTGAAGGGATCATTAGCAAGACATTGGGTACACTGGGAACGGTGTTTGCATCACCAATCTACAATGATAACAAGGAAGTGGAGGGGGTACTTGTCTCTACTGCATCTACGTCTTTCTTCGTGAACCAGTTACAGAACGTCAAGATAAATGAAGAGGGCAGAGTCATTATTTTGGACCGAATCGGAACGGTCATGTATCATTCAGCAGACGAGAGTCTGGTAGGAAAGCCATTGGAGTCAGGAGAGTACCAGTCTCTGATCGATCTGGCGCCAAGTGATACGCTACAACAGGGAGAGGCAAGTACAGACGAGAAAGTGGTATTCTACTCGAAGATTCCGCGTTCCGATTGGACCGTCATTGTGGAGGATACTTATGCAGATGTGCAAAAGCCGCTGACAGGGATGGCGAATCAAATGTACATTGTTCTGTTCAGCGCTATTGCTGTGTCGATCATCGCAGGTATCCTGATCTCACAACTGGTGACCAGACCAATTAGCCGAATCACCCTGTTGTTCAAACAACTAGCCGGCGGAGACCTGACCGTTCAGGCACAAGGCAAGTATAGCGGGGAATTCAAAGAACTGGCAGACAGCTTCAACATGATGGCTGAAGGGAACAAACAGCTGATCTCCAGCATGAACCGTTCCATCGGGGTCCTGAATACAAGTACGACAGAGCTGGATCAGTCTGCACAACAGACGTCGGCTTCCATTACGGATACAACTGCGACGGCCTTGGAGATCTCACGGGCGATGGAATCACAGGCAAACGACACGGAATCCATTGTAGATAAATTCATGAATGTTGGGAACAAGATCGAGAACGTGAATGAGATGTCACAGTCCGTTAGGCTCAAGGCGGATGAGATCACCGACGCTTTCAAAAACAATCATGAGGTCATTGATGCACTTATTGCCGTGAATGCCCAGAATGAGGCGGAAGTGAGCAACATCTCACAGATTACGGTTCAGCTCGCCGAGAGTTCCTCCGGTATCCATCAGATTACAGGCACGATTGCCGAGATTGCGAATCAGACCAAGTTGCTGGCACTGAATGCTTCCATCGAAGCGGCGAGAGCTGGCGAGCAGGGGCGTGGCTTTGCAGTCGTTGCTTCCGAGATTCGCAAGCTGGCTGAGCAGACAACGGCACAATCAGAGGACATCAATCGCATTGTGACGCAGACCATAGCACATGTGGAGCAGAATAATCGAAGTGTTCAGGCTATTGAAGCGATTGCGGAGCAGCATAAGAGCAGTGTGAGCCAGACGAAGGAAACCTTTAGTTTTGTCACCCAGAACATGCAGGACATGATGAATCAGGTACAGGCGATTGCATCCGAGATTGAGTCTATTGAGCGAGATAAGGATGATGTGCTTGGAGCTGCACAGAACCTGTCTGCCTCAGGTGAAGAGGTGTCGGCATCCATTGAAGAAGTTACAGCAACGATGCAAGAACAATCGGGCATGACAGGACATCTGGCAGAGCTGGTGAAGACCATTAACGAATTGACCGAACAACTTGCTGAAGAATCATCCCGCTTTAAAACAAAATAAGAATACGAAGATACCCGTTTCTCATAAGAGAACCGGGTATCTCCGACAATGTGAGCATCTGTACCTATCTTAGGGTACAGATGCTTTTGTGTGTGATGTGCTACTCTCCCCGAACGGAAGGTGCATACGCAAGCACTTCCATTTCTATTAAATAAGGGCCTAACCCGCTGAATACGGTAATGCGGGCGGGATATGGCTGCTTGATCATTCGCGCATAGACTTCGTTGTATTCGGGCTGATCCTCCACTCGGGCCAGATGAGTCGTTACCTTCACGATATGATCGAGTGTAAGTCCAGCTTCTTGCAGGATCACCTCAATATTACGAATGCATTGTTCCGTCTGCTCCTTAATGCCACCGATGGGCTCAAGCGTGTGTGGATCGACACCTACCTGACCTGCAATATAGACCAGATCTCCTGCGCGGACAGCATGGGAGAAAGGAAGTGGGAACTTGGGTGCTGCACTGGCATGTATGATAGTAGACATAGTTAGCTGTCATTCCTTTCTTAATGAGTGTGTAAGTTTGTTGTTAACTGATGCCAGTTCGTAGCCTGCTGATAATGATGAGCGATGGACAACAGGCGGTCTTCTCGCATGAGTGGGCCAGCAAGCTGCATGCCGATAGGTAGTTGCTTCCCTGAGGAAGGATCGAATCCGATGGGAACGGTAATGGATGGTAGCCCTGTATTGGTGAATGGTCCGTTGAAAATGGGACTACCTGTCTTGTAGCCATAGGGGGCTACATACGGTGTTGATGGAGTCAATAACACATCGACTTCATCAAAAAGCATCATCATCGCGCTGCGGAATAACGTTCGGATGCGCTGTGCCTGCAAATAATCAACGGCACTCGTCTGGTAGCCAAGTTCAAGCTGCTCCCGCATCGTGTGACCGTAACGATCCGAGGCTTCTGCGAAGCGTTCTTGATGGAAGGCAGCGGCTTCCGCTCGCATAACGGTACGATGGGCGGCAATGGTCTCTTCCATATAAGGAGGCAGTTCAACTTTTTTCCATTGCATGCCCAACTTCTCAAGTACAGCGATGGCCGACTCCACCGCTAACAAAATCGCAGGTTCATCGGTCTGGAAGAAGTTGCTCGGCAGGCCGATCACCATTCCGGAAATAGGATGCTCAAGATTATTGGTTAAATCTGGCTTGCCATAAGGAAGCGTGAAGGAGTCCAGCTCATCTTGCCCGGCCATCGCTTCCAGAACGATCGCGTTATCTTGTGCGGATCGAGTGAATGCGCCGATATGATCCAGGCTCCAACTGGCTGTGATGACACCGTTACGGCTTACCCTGCCGTAAGTGGGTTTCATACAGGTTAATCCGTTGTAAGCTGCGGGTCTGAGCAAAGATCCAAAGGTCTGCGTTCCGAGTGTGAAGGAGGCCATGCCAGCCGCTACAGCAGCGGCGGAGCCTGAACTGGAACCGCCTGGGGTATGATCTAGATTCCACGGATTGCGGGTTGGCGGTTCTCCTCCCTGGAAGGCATATTCCGTCGTTGTTGTCTTGCCGAGCAGGATCGCGCCGGCAGCCTGCAACTTATCAATCACAGTTGCATTCGTCTCTGGGATGAAGTCAGGATAGGTATTCGATCCGGCCGAGGTGCATATGCCAGCGGTATGGATAATGTCCTTAGCTCCATATGGAATGCCATGCAGAGGACCGAGATATTCGCCATTCATGAGCTTGCGCTCAGACTCTCTTGCGGCCTGTAAAGCCTGTTCGGCGGTAACCGTAACGAAGGCTTGCACAGCAGGCTCTACGTTCTCAATACGATTCAAATAGGATTTCGTAAGCTCAACAGGAGATATCGTCTTGTTTTTAATCCATGTTGCGGCTTCAGCAATCGTCAGCTCGTTCAGTGGTTTCGTAATCATCGCAGAGGCACCCTCCTATGCGGAGCATTGGGACCCACTTCTTCGGGCAACTTGAAACCCCGAATCAGCTCCAAGTCGGCAGTAAATATTGCAAGCTCCTCTCTCGTAATAACTCCATTCGCGTATTTCGCACTTTCCGTACGGCGGTGTGTGAGATAGTCGTCCTGTTTCAGAGTAATCACCCTTTCTCTCTCTATTTGGTGAAGCTTGCATCGATAATGTCCTCGTAAGCGAGGTCTTCCTTCAGATTGCCGATGAAGCGCTGCATACCCATTGCCGTCTCGAAGGCGGATTCATTGATAAGCCCCTCGGCAGGATATACCTTGCTGTCAATCATGCGTTGTACAGCTTGCTCCACGACGTTTTTGTCCAGATTCGGGAATTCCTTCACAGCAACTGCTTTGGCGCCTTCAGGATTGGATTGAATGTAGTCTAGGGCTTGCTCAATCGAGGTGACAAAGCGCTGAGTGAGATCAGGATTCTTTTCAATGAAACTTGCCGTTGTATTCATCGTTGCAAAGGCGAAGTCGGGATAATCCTTCGTGAAATCATGGACAATGTGCAGTCCCTCTGCGACGCCTTGATCCAGTTGGGGTTCGTAAACGATAGCAATGTCGGCTTTGCCAGCTAATACAGCACCAAGCTCGGAGCCATTTTGAACCTCGGTGATTGTCACATCTTTGTCGATATCGATGTTATTGTCAGCGAATAGCTTCCGCAGTAAACTGTTGGAGCTTGTAGGTGCCAAACCTACAACAATGGTTTTACCTTTGAAATCCGCTGTCGAGTTCACCGTTACTCCTTCTCTCGCAACCGCCCATACTGGAGCACTGCCCGATAGAAGGACCAGTGAGCGAGCATCCCCACCCTTGGCATTAGCAAATGCGACATGCTCCGGACCGTGGAAGGAGAACGCAGACTCCCCTGAGATGACCGAAGACAATGCTGTAGGTCCACTTCCGGCAGCCCGGATGGAGGTTAGCTCAATGCGATTCTCCTCTAAGAATCCTTGGTTATTCGCTACATAGAGCGGAAGATAGAGCAGATTGTGATACACCTCGGAGACCATGATTTTATCCACCTTCGCAGTATCCTGCCCCTCATTACCGGATGTACCTCCGCCACTCGCAGGTGTTGTGGCATTGCTTCCACATGCACTGAGCAGTGTGGTCAAGATCACCGTCATCGTTGCTAGAATAGCTATCTTTTTGAATGTACGCATTAGTCACCAGGCCCCTTTAATGGTTGTAGTTAAGTTAGTTGTTGTGGGTCAGCTTAGACAGATGTGGTTTTGCTGCTGTTCTTGTTGTCATTCCATGGAAGAAGACGGGATTCGATATAACCGACACAGGTGTAGAGGAGCATCGCGACCAGCATGAGCATGAACACACCGACCCATACGGCGGGTAAGTTAAACAGGTTGCCTTCGACGAATACCATGTGTCCGAGTCCTTTGTCAGAAGAGATGAATTCTCCGCCTACAACAGATACCAGTGCCAAACCGATATTGATCCGGAAGGCTGAGATAATCCATGGCAGAGAGGAAGGAACGATAATTTTGCGGAAAATTTGTGATTTCTTCGCACCGAAGGATTTCATCAGATTAATCTGGGATTCATCGATCTGATGTGTTGCTTGGTAGGCGGATAAAAGCGCTACGATAAACGTTGCGACAGAGGCGAGGGCAATTTTGGAGAAGATGCCTGAACCGAACCAGATGATAATCATGGGAGCGAGTGCGATCTTCGGAATACCGTTCATCGCTACGATGAATGGATCGAGTACACGGGCAACCGACTTCGAATACCACATGAGCAGCCCTGCCAATGAGCCGACTAAGCTTCCGGCTACGAAGCCAATAACGGTGGCATTCACCGTGGCGAACGCATCTGTGAGCAGCTGTCCTGAGCTGGCCATGGTGATGGCGGCATCGAGAATGGCACTCGGTGATCCCATGAGGAATCCGTTAACCAGTTTCAGGCGAACGGCAGATTCCCAGATCACCAGGATGACTGCAACAATAATGAACCGCCACAGCATCGTGACCAGCCATTCTTTGGAGAAGGTGGACTGTCTGCGTTTGCTCTTGTTCTTCGTAACGCCAGCAGGCTTTCCGGCAAGAGAGATTTTAGGTGATGTGCTCTTCATTAGCTGATCCTCCCCATTTGGATATCAAGCTCTGCCCAGATCGATTCAAAATATTGTTTGAACTTCTGGTCGGAGCGGGCTTTCAGTGCTGAACCGTATTGCGAGGCGAGACCGATGTCATACACCTGCTTCACAGTCGTTGGTCTTTTGCTCATGACCGCAATGCGATCGGAGATGGCGATGGCTTCCTCAATGTCATGTGTGATAAGCACGCCTGTCTTGCCCTCGGATTTCAGGATGGACAAGATTTCATCTTCCAGGATGAGTCGGGTCTGATAATCAAGTGCGGAGAAAGGTTCATCCAATAATATAATATCGGGCTGAGTAACGAGGGTACGTATGAGGGCTACACGTTGGCGCATACCGCCTGATAGTGTGGAAGGATAGGCTTCTGCGAATGAAGCCAGGCCATAACGATCCAGATAATCCATGGCAATATCGCCGCGATCCTTTTTGGACATGCCCTTCACTTCTAAGCCTAACGTGACATTATCCAGGATGCTTCTCCAAGGGAGCAGCAGATCCTTCTGCATCATATAGCCGACATGCCCGGTAGTCTGATCGATCTCTTCGCCACAGACAATAACCTTGCCATTTGTTGGTTTAAGCAGACCTGCGATAATATTGAAGATCGTACTCTTGCCGCAGCCGCTCGGTCCCACGATACTGAAGAACTCCTGCTTCTTGATTTGCATCGAAACTTCAGCCAGGACCTGAATATCTTCACCGGTTGCACTGACAAATGATTTGGATACGCCTTGTATCTGTATAGCCATGATAGGTAGCCCCTTTCCTACAGCCTGATGTTTGTTTATTTCTTGATGTGAGATGGTGTTAATTAATGTAACATTGATGAATATAATCCTAATAATATAGACTGATTGACGAATTGTCATTAGTTACTCTGAACATATAAATAGAATAAAATCAGTTAAAATGTACAAATGAGGTTGGTTTGGGAAAAGAAAAACAAAATAACGTGTCATTATACATGACACGTCCTCGGTTTAAGTTGTATGATCAGCTTCGCTAGGGGCTGGATTAACATTCAGTAGTGACTCCAGTGCAAAGGCCAGACGGAAGCGCAGGCTATCCATTGGGTCCTTCATGTTCCTGCCGGTCAGTTTCTCACATTTCTCCAATCTGTAGATCACTGTATTGCGATGTACGAACAATTCTTTTGCTGTATCAACGATCTGGCAGTGATTCTCATAGAAGGAGGACAGAGTTTTCATCAGCTCGCTGCGTTCGTTAGGGTCTCGTCCTTCGAAGGGTTTAAAGGTTTCTTGATGGAATTGCAGCATCTCATCGTGGGGAATCATGCGCAGCAAACGGCTTACATCCATGGTTTGATAGGAGTGAGCGAAGCGGGTCTTTCGCATCTGATAGCCGGATTGGAGCGCCTTGACTGCTTCCTTATAGGAGAGTCCGATATCCAATACATTTGTGTAGGGATTGCCTATTCCGAAGGATAAGCTGAGCTGCGACTCCGTATACAGATTGCTCGCGATCCGCTCAAGTTGCTGAACAACGGTGTGTTCTTCCCAGGACGATTCGTTCAAAAAGACGAGTATGCCGAACTGGTCGTTCTTGGTGAACATGACAAAGGAGAGATCCAGCCTGGCGAACTCCTGCTTAATCAACTCGTAATTAGCGTCTCGTTCCGAGATGAACCGCTCTTCAGAGGGAGCAGCGTTTTGCTTGGGTATGCCCGCTGAGGATTCATCCTTTTTGGCAATGATGAGAACAGAGCTCCCCTGGGCTTGCAGCCCATATTTCTTGCCGCGGTGCAGCGCTTCTTGTTCAGAACGAATGAAGCCCTGAATGAGATCGGAGAAATATTCATTTTTGTAACGGCGGGAACGCTCCTTGACGGCTTGTTTCTTGGTTAACTCCAGACCGATTACATTGACAGCTTGCTCCAGTGCCAGAGTGGAGAGTTTGGAGCTTGCGGAACTGTCGTATCGTGCGATCAAATAACCCTCATGCCGATCCGTGAAGATGGGATGAAGCTCGGCGTGCCGATAGTTATCAGCAGTAAGCAGGCAGATCGAGATTACGGTATGGAAGGAAGGGTGCTCATCTATAAATGTCAGTAAGGGCCCTGCGAGAGACTGGTCATCCATCTGTTGTGCATAATGGGAGCTTGCCGTAATCTGTTTCTTCGAACCAAGTAGAAGAACAGGTGAGGATAACAACTGAGACAGCGTATCTACGATGTTGGGTATACCTTTTCCCTGCATGATCATCGTTGAAAATTGTTTGTGAATAGATAAGGCGTAGTGAAGCTCATGGGTTTTGTTCTGAAGGATGGCGCTGATCGATTGTTGAAATATTTCACCGAGTGTATTGTCGATCTCTGACAGCTCGATGATCGGAAAGCCCAGCCTGTCGGCTGTCTCAAGCAGTTGGGGTGATAATTCAAGAGAGAAGCGCTGTGTCTTGACCGCAAGCGCCGCACAACCAATCGCATGCATGTCGGTAATGAATTCAAGGTGAGCATCGGGGCGGTCTTTCAGGATATAACCGTTGGTCAGCAGCATATCTCCGGGTTTCAGGAATTGTACAATATCCGGGGCGTCCATAATATTAATTGATTGCACCAAACGATCCAGTCCGCGATGTCCGGCAATCACTTTTGCTTTGGATAGAATGGGGATAGTCAATAATTGTTGCAGATCCATCTTCAACCCACTCGCTTTCATCATTGTATGTTATAAAATCTAACATTAAGTGAGGTGGGCGTAAAGAAGAGATTGGATAAAGAGGCTAAAAGATAGATGTAAACAAATTTATCATAAATATAAAAACTTTCCAATAATTCAATGCGTTATACTAAGTAGGCCTATATAAAATTTGATCACTATTACCAACTCTATCACTAAAAAGGAGTTCTCGATCCATGAAAGGAAAAGGATTAGTATCGCTTTTACTTGCTGGTGTTGTTGCTGGTTCTATTTTAGTAGCATCGACGACTACTGCGGAAAGAGTCGTAGCCCAAACTCCGATGGAAGCAGCAACGGAGTATTTTCAGGCTTACATTGCTAAGGATGTAGAGGGAATGATGTTTTATTCTAAAGATACAAATTATTTGGATGAGAAAAGTCGTGAAGAAGGATATGTGAAGGATTTTAAAACCAATCCAACTACAGGGTATGAAATTGTGGAAACCAAGCAGATCAACACCGATGAAGTTCAACTTTATGTAGTTCAAAAGTATGCAGGACAAGACTACGAACAGTCACCACCACTCCCGTATAAAATTTTCAGAAGCGATTATGGCTGGAAGGTTTTAGTAGAGCCGCTAGAAATCAATACATTGACTGGTGAAGTCACTAAAGGTACACCGATTCACGCTTTGCAGTATACAGATCATTAATTGTGATACCAAACAGATTTTTTCTCACGGTAATTACTTTGTAAAAAGTGATTCCTAGAATGAATTTTTCAGAAAATTAAGCCTTGGAAGGCGGTCTAGCAATGCCAGCGACCTGGAACTTTAATGCAAACAAAAAGAGACATTACCCCTTTTAAGAAACAATCTTATACAAGGGGATGGCTGTCCAATGAAAATTTCAGACCGACTATTGAGACAATATTTAGATCATGTTTACTGGATATGTGGAGGCCCTTGCGGCGGAAAGAGCACGATGACTACATTACTTTCTTCAAAGTGGGATATGAATTATTATTCTTCAGATGATCACACTTTCGATTATCAAAAAAAGGCTAATCCACAGGATCATCCAGCAATTTTGCGACACTTCATTGATTGGGAATGGTTCTTTTTAGGGCGTGGAAACGATAGAAGTCACTGGTTAAATTCCGTATTTGATGAAAGCGTAGAGTTTATTATTTTGGATTTGTTACAGATGGGGAAAGAGAAGCCAATCGTAGTAGATACTTTTATGGAACCTGCTTTTCTAAGGGAGATTGTTGACCCCAACCGAGTTGTTTATATGTTTGCAGAAGATGACCTTATTCGAGCGGAGTATCTGGATCGAGATCATCTGAGAGGCATGGAGGATTTGTTCCCTGGTTTATCAGACCCACAACGTGCACGGGACAAAACATTAAATACAGTGGTTGGGGCATCGAATCATTATCTGCAACAAGCAGAGCAGTATCAATTAAAATGGTTTATGAGAACATCACAGTCCAATCAAGAGTAGATGTTGTTAGAAGTTGAAAGGCATTTCGGTTTTAAGTGATACTGAAGTGTTAATTATATCAGTCAATAAACCTCAGAAAGTAGTCGATCAACCTGATCGGCTGCTTTTGTTCATCTAACGAGCAGGTTAACATAATAATACTAGGAAGGAAACAATATAACGGCAGAGGTGAAGAGTTGTTACGAGTCTTAAACCGCTGCTATTAAATACGATCTTTACATAACAAATCAAACAGCCGATAAATAATTATAGTTACGATTAAATCCTAGAAGGACGGTACGATAATGAAAAGTATTACACGTATGACTGCATGTTTGGTTTTAGCTGCATCACTATTGGGTTCTACAACTGCAGTAGCCGAATCCGAGATGCAGGAGCAGAATGACAATGATATAGCCACTTTGACGTGGAGAGGAATTCCAGCAGTAGACATGAACGAGCACTGGGCCAAGCGTCTCTTTCAATGGGGTATCTCTGAAAATATAATTAATGGATATTCCGATTACAACCTTAAGCCTGATCAAGTGATAACAGAGGCTGAATTCCTCAAGATGTTATACAGAGCAATGGGTATGGCTATTCCAAATGCAAGTGCAAATAGTGCATATCTACCCAGTGAGAGTTGGACAGAAGGTCTCTACAGGGTGGCTAAACTATACAACCATCCCACAACGGGAGAAAACAACTTTGCGATGAGAATGCAGCCCATTACTAAACTACGTGCTGCAGAAATTATCAGTGCAACTCAAGGCGTTCATTATACTGGCCATTATGCTGTTGCCTATCTGATCGGACATGGATTATCCAACAGTGAAGCTAATTCTCCAGAGCAGTTTGATGAGGAAAGTACGCTTACGAGAGCAGAAGCACTTCAATGGATACGTCAGCTTGCTTTTCATGGAAAACTTAAGATCGATGTAAGACCAAAAGTTCCTACAGATCTTAGTCTTCTTCCTGATCTAATGGACATAAATTCTGAAGTGATTCCTGATTTTAGTACGGAGCCCGTTACTGATGAGGATTTTAGTTTGTACATTCTTGGCGATGTTCCAGAACTTAGATTTGGAGACTCGAAAAAATCAATTGATGAACAATTCGGAGAATCTAAAGGAAAGAATATATTTGATTCTGATACATATCCGTTATTCACCGCACATTTTAACCAGAGTGGAGAGTTAGATGGTTGGAGTATTGACTCATACATGGATGATTCCCCTAATAAAGCTTCTTCACTACTCACAAAAAAAGGGATCGTGTTGGGTGAAAGCACCTTGTCAGATATTATAGATCGATATGGGTCAGCTGGAGTGAGCGGCAAAGGGATCATAGAGTATTTTTATAAAAGGATGAGCGATGGCACCTATGAGGATATTTCAATTTATGATCCGATCCAAAATATTGAAGACGTGTATACGATCTCGTTTATTGTCGATGATGAAACTCAAGTACTCTATCATGTAATGGTGACCTCTTTTAAGGTTGCTTTTGGTTATACCTAAATCCTTGTGTTATTAAAATCACGGAAAACCAAAGAAGCAGCTGATGAGTATAATCGACTGCTTCTTTGATTCAGCTAACAGGAAGATTAGCGTAACTCACCATTATTTGTTGGGGTTTAAGAGATGGAGCTCATAAAGAGTGAAGAGCCAGTAAGTATACGAAGTGAACACTTGTGAAGATGTATTCTAAAGGAGTCATAATAGTAATTTTGTGGTTATTATGATTAGTGTATCGGCTAAGCCTGTTCTATACCAATTTACAAATGCTAATGATACGATGCACCAAAGCCACCGTGATATAATTAAGAAAATTCAACGTCTATTAATGAGATATACATATGGAGTGGAGTAAAAGATGAATAAGAATCTAAAAGATATAATTTGCAGGTTAAAGATAAGCTTGAAAGAAGATCCAAATGGGATAATAGTTGGTGAGTTAAATGAGGGTATCTCGGGTATTCAGTTTGAGTTTAATCCTGTTCACCTCACTCAGTACATTTCATTTTTAGAAAAAACAAATGGTGCACGCTGTGGGGCAATTGATTTTTGGACCTATGAAGAATTACCTGATAATCAATTTAGGGTAAGCGAATTCCCTGAGTTTATAAATAGGTGGCTTGAGATAGGACAAGTCGTGTATAAACCGCTTTTTATAGACAAGTTTTCTGGTTCGTTGATTCTAATAGAAGAGGAGGGGAGGTTCCAAGAATTCGAAAATTTAGATACGTTTCTTTTAAGTTTTGTTTTCGGTAAGAGCTATCAATTAATAGTTCCGTATGTTGAAAAAGAAGAATGGATTCAGTTTCTTATAAGAAATTAGCCTATGAGTTTTCTCTAATAGCCTTATGACAAGACAGCATACCTACATACAGGTTTAAAAGTAAACATCGTGACCAAACGTTCAATTTTTGGCGGCTAAAATTACATCTCAGAGTCGAGAAAAATCAAACATAAACAGTTACGGGCGAACTAAGCGCCGAATAATTCGGATTCATAGCTCCCTGTAACTGTTTTTGATGTAGAGTACTTTTATTGACCAGGTCGGAGTATTTTGATGTCTGGCTCCATCAGCATTTTGTTCAACAATGGTCCGTACACATTGTAATGTGCCAATGAACGTCCTGGAAAATAAGCTTCTAGAATTTTCATCGTATCATGCTCTTTCCCTCCTAAAATGTAGTAATCTCGCATAACGTAAGATATTAATCTATCATTTTCAGCTTCAAATAAAGTGCCATCCATGCCTTTTGCAAACCAGTTCGAGGCTTGGAAACTTGCATAAGGTATCCCTGCTTCTACAAAGAGCATATGACTTCTACTTATTTCATATGAAGGAGAAAGTACAGAATACTTAACGCCCGGAGAAGGATATGAGCTTGTCCATGGGGTGGTATATATCGTATTTTCGCTAATTTCGGGACCTTTGCCGTGTGTGTTGTAATATCCATCTAGCGCCTCTGTATCAAATACATAAATTCCTAATTCTAACGCTTTGGAAACAGCTAATTTTTCCGTATGTACAACAGAATTATTATTTGGATCGGTTATGACCTTGGGTCCCATATACTTAATTTCCAGCTCAAAGATTAAGAAATTGGTTGAGACGCTCTAATTGAGCAACCCTTTCTATACATCATTCGTTAGAGTACGAGAGAGGTGATATAAAATTAATAAAATGAGTAATAACATCTTAATGTTGGTATTCGTGGTATCCATAATATTTGCGGGGTGTTCATCAAAAGAAAAAAATGAAGATATAGTTACTGAACGTGTAACAGCATCTGATTTTGTTCTGGAAGTCACAACATCACCTGTCTTAAGTACGGGTGAGACAATGAAAGTAAAAGGGACTTTAAAATATACAGGTATTACACCCATTGAAGTTACCCATGGAAGACCAATTATTCGTTTTTTCTTCTCCGGTAGTGACGAGGAACGTAATTATACAGATGTGGGGTATGTAACTGAGTTTAAGTCAGGTCAAGTGGTTGAGGTTGAAGATGAGTTCAAAGTAACCCAAAAAGGGAAACAAAATCTCTATGTGGATATGACCGCGGATATCGCATTAACCATGGATCCGATTGAAATTATTGTGAAGTAATCATGCACCTTTTCCATTGATAAAAAACCTCCCGTCCCGCAGAACATCTGGGATCGGGAGGTTTTGATTAACGTGCTGATTCAACGTTTAGCGTACTAACCATCCGGTGGGTTGAGGGGTAACGTCTGCGGTATCTCGTAAGTCATGAACTTTGACATTGCTGCCGTAGATCATGGAATCACTGCTCAGTCGGAACGAAGGGAAGCTGTGCTCGGATTGCAGACGCAGACAATTTTCGAAGTAAATCTGTTGCTGTTTGTTGATGACAAATGGAAGCGAACCCGCTTCTATGGTAACATCATCGCTATCCGGTTCGTTTAAGATCAGAAGTACCGCAATTCCGTCACAACCGCATCCATCGGTATCATAAAACAATTTGAAATAGCCTGGTCGATCTCCCAGCTTTTCAGTAAGTCTTGCTTCTGCCAGCGGACTGACTTGAATGATCATGACGTCGTTCACACTCCTCTAATCTCCATTGAATTCGCTTACATTTTAATATATGGACCATAAACTCAGATTAGAAGGTAAAATAAAGGAAAAGGAGGCATGTCCCATGAGAATCGTATCGTTGGACAATCAGCCGATTGAACAGTTCACCTATCTGAATGCCATCTCCGGAGGAGAGGTGATCGAAGCCCAACTACCTATTTATCATGGCACAGTATCGGAGCTTCCCGATGGAGTGGATGCACTCATTGTGACCTCGGATCTGCAAGGAGTTGTGCCTGGAACGGAGCGGAGGAAAGATGCCACATTTGGTGGAGCGACGGATTCTAATGAGGAGACGCACAACAGCGTTGGAACGAATGCCGAAATGAATAGCAACTCTATGCGGGGTGCCCTTGAGGATCAACTTCTTGGTGAAGTCCTGCCTGCTTACGTTCGGTTGTTGCTGGAAGTGGAATGGCCAGAGTTTGATCCGGAACGTATAGGCGTGTTGATGTGTGGAGACATGTATGCCCTGCGCGGAAAAAGGGGAGCCAGCGGCAATCCGGTACCCGTCTGGCTCGCCTTCAGGGCAGCCTTCGGCTGGGTTGCCGGCGTGCACGGCAACCATGACCTCACCGATGAGGCAGATGCTCATCGGTTGCACAGCGTCGAGGGCATCCATGCCATGGATGGCCCAGCCGCAATGATCAACGCCGGCACCCCAACGGGTGGCCCTGCGCCAAGTGCCGCCCAACCCAGCCAGCTGCGCATCGCGGGCCTGGGCGGCATCATCGGCAGGCCGGACAAGCCGGGCCGGCTGCCGGCAGAGCAGTACCTGCAATCCGTACGCAAGCTGCTGAAGCAGCAGCCGGATTGCCTGCTTTTGCATCAAAGCCCGGGCATCGCCGAGCTTGGGCTTAGGGGTGAACCGCTCATCCGGCAGGCCTTGGAGGCTGGGCCGGAGACGGTGGTGTTCAGCGGACATACCCATTGGGACACGTCGCTGGTCGAGCTGAGCAATGGCACACAGATTGTGAATGCCGACAGCAAGCTGTTTATTTGGACACGTTAGGTGACGGTTGACGGAGGCGAGGCTTACTTTTTTCACGGTATCTTGGTTAAGCTTCTCTTCTTGTCTTCGCAGCCCGTCACTGAAACCCATTTCATCGCCATTCCTAATCTGGTATGATAAGCAGGGAAAATAGGGAAAATTAGAGAAAAAGGAAGGTTCCGCTATGACACCGATCACCATATACGACATCGCCAAAGAAGCAAATGTATCTGTAGCGACAGTCTCCCGGGTACTGAATGATACGGCACCTGTGCGTGCAAGCACCCGAGAGAAGATAATGTCCATCATTGAAAAACACCAGTTTCAGCCCAATGCGCAGGCGCGCAGTCTGATCAAGAAAGAGACCGGCACCATCGCCATCATCCTGCCGGACATTACGAATCCCTTTTTCCCGGAAGTGTTCTGGGGTGCGGAGAATGAGGCTCGCGGATTGGGGTATACCTTCTTTCTGTGCAATACCGCAGGCGACTACAACAGGGAATCTGAATATTTGTCCATCCTGCGAGAGAAGCGGGTAGACGGGATTATTTTTCTCGGCGGGCGAATCAACATGCAGGTCTGTCCGGATGACATGGCCCAGGAATTGATTGATATGGGCAAACGTATGCCTATCGTGCTGGTCAATGGCAATATTGCCAAAGGCGGGTTCCACCGGGTGTACACGGATGAAGGCGCAGGCGCAGCCCTTGCAGCTGAGCATTTGCTTGAACTGGGGCATCGCGATATCGCCTTTGTCGGCGGGCTGAAAGAATTATCCACCACCATGGTCAAGGTCAGAGCTGTGCAGAAGAAACTTCGGGAGCATGGGCTCGAAATACCGAAAGAACGGCAACTGCTCGGGAGCTTCTCCATCGACGACGGCAAACGCGAGATGTCCAAACTGCTGGATCGTGACAATCCGCCAACCGCAGTCATCTGCGTTAATGACAATACGGCGATTGGTGCCATCAAGTCAACGATTGAGCATGGGCTTTCGATTCCAAAAGATATATCCATTGTGGGTTTTGATGACACGCCGCTCGCCAGTGCTGTTATACCGGAACTGACAACCGTATCCCAGAACACATATCAGCTTGGCAAACAGGCTGTGGATGTACTGCATGAGCTGATTAACCAAGGCAAACCGAAGAAGCAGATCATTCTGCAACCGGAGCTGATTGTGCGTCAAAGTACAGGACCTGCTTCAAGATAAAGGGGCCTGTACTTGAAAAAGAAAGCGTTGACATTTCCTCGAAGGGTGAAATATAATGAGTGCGTGAATGAAACCCCTTTCATAAAGTGGAACGGGTTTTATGTTTCAGCTTAATGAAACCCATTTCATGAAACGGGTTTCAGTGTGGTCATCCATTCATTAGTTCAAGGGGGCGTAACGTATGAGAAGAAGTTTAAAGGTCATTTCGTTATTGATGCTGGTCATGGTAATGGGTCTGACAGCCTGCAGCAGCGGGAGTAAAAGTGGTTCCTCCGGCGAGTCCGGTGGCAAGGTAGATCTGAGCATGACGATCTGGGGTTCAGAGGATGAGAAGAAAATCTATCAGGAACGACTCGACATTGTGAAACAGACGTATCCCGATATTAACGTGAAGCTGAACGTGGTTGCAGGAGATTATGACCAGAAGGTACAGACCATGATCGCCGGAGGAACGGCACCTGACATTATGATGATTGCCGAGAACTATCAGGCCTACGCCTCCAAGAATCAGATTATACCGCTGGATGACATGATCAAGGCGAACAATGTGAATATGTCCGAGCGTTATTCCGATGATATTGCAAACCTGATGAAGTATGATGGCAAACAATTTGGTTTGCCGGATCGGGCCGGTGCGATGGTCCTGTTTTATAACAAAGATCTGTTCGACAAGGCTGGGGTGGAATACCCAACCAAAGATTGGACGCAGGACGATCTGATGGCGGCAGCTCAGAAGTTGACGGTGAAGGAGAACGGCAAAACGGTTCAATGGGGTTACTACCCGGGCAGCTGGTGGCCGCAGTGGATGCAGCTCATCTACCAGAACGGTGGCTCACTGTTCGATGAGAGTGGCAAACCAACCTTCAATACAGAGCCTGTGCGTAAAGCATTACAATTCATGAATGATCTAACTTTCACACACGGTGCGGGACCAACGCCTACCGAGATTGCCGACATGGGGAATATCGGAGCCGATCCGTTGTTCGCTCAAGGCAAGATCGCTATGGAAACGACCGGGTTCTGGAACATCGGTTCACTTGCCAAGGTGGAAGGCATTAATTGGGATATCTCTCCGGTATGGGGCGAAACGAACGCATTCTTTAACGGGTTAACGATTACCAACGCTTCCAAACACAAGGAAGAAGCTTTCAAAGTCATCGAAGCACTGACCACGCCGGAAGCACAGCTGCCAATGATCAAAGCCGGTCAGGATGCTCCTGCAACCAAAGCAGGTCTGTCCAGTGATGAATTCCTGAATGCTGAATACGGCGGCAAAAAAATCAACATGGCTGCGTTCAGTGAATCAACGATCTATGCAGAGCCGTTCAACCCGCAATGGAACGAAATGATGAAGCTCATTAACGATAAGCTGGGTGTGTACTTCAACAACAAAGCCTCGCTTGATGATACCGTAACCGAAATTCAGAGTGGACTGGAAAGACTCTACAAATAGAGGGTTTTTCTGAACATGCACAAATAGCAGCGACAGCAGGACAGGTGGAATCGGCGTGAATGCGGGTTCCATCTGCTCTCTGCGTCATGGGAGGGCTTAACGTGAGAAAAAAGGACGGGAAATGGTTCTACATCTTCATCTCGCCTTGGCTGATCGGGTTTCTGGGGCTGACCCTGGGTCCGATCCTGTTTTCCATCTATATGAGCTTCACAAATTGGGATCTGTTCCAGTCCCCTGAATTCATCGGTATCGACAATTACAAAACGTTACTGACTGATGATCCGATCTTCTGGAAATCCGTCGGCAATACATTCTTCTATGCGCTGATATCCATTCCGCTAGGCATGTCGATCTCGCTCTGGATTGCATACTACCTGAACAAGAAAATTAAAGGGATTACCTTCTTCCGTATTCTGTTCTATCTGCCTTCCGTTGTTCCGGTGGTTGCAAGTTCGTTGCTCTTCATTCACTTGCTTGCGCCAACGGAAGGTTTGATCAACCAGGCACTTGCGATCTTCGGTATTCAGGGTCCTTCCTGGCTTCTTGATCCGAACTGGGTTAAACCTGCACTGATTCTCATGTCCTTATGGGGTGTGGGTGGTGGTGTGGTATTGCTGCTTGCAGGGATGAAAGGCATTCCACAGGAGCTGTACGAGGCCGCTGCCATTGATGGAGCGAAGAGTACGCAATCGTTCTTCCATATTACATTCCCGATGTTGACTCCCGTTATTTTCTTCAATCTCGTGACTGGCATGATTGGAGCGCTCCAGACCTTCGCACAGGTATTCATCGTCACTGCCGGCGGACCTGACAATTCAAGTCAGATGGTCGTTCCCTACTTATTCCAGAATGCGTTCCAATTCTACAAAATGGGATATGCATCGGCGATTGCCTGGGTACTATTCATCATCATCATGGCGTTGACACTGGTTGTATTCCGTTCATCGGCGCTATGGGTGCACTACGAGGAGGGAAAAGCCAATGAGTAATCCATCGACTGTGGAGAAGACGATATCCTATATTTTTCTGATTCTGGTCGGGGTGCTGCTTGCTTCACCTTTCCTGTACATGATCTCCATTGCACTGGCAAGTGACGCAACAACCGTCAAATCAGCCTTTACCTTCGTACCGATGGAATTCCAATGGTCGAACTTTTATACCATTTTCACGAATAACAATCTTGGCACGTATCTCAAAAACTCGGTCATCATTACCGTCTTTACGATTATCGGATCGGTATTATCAGCTTCGATCGTATCCTACGGCTTTGCCCGAATCAAGGCAAAAGGCAGTCGTTTCCTGTTTATTGTGTTGCTCAGTACGATGATGATTCCGGGTGAGGTGACGATGGTACCGCAGTTCATCATCTTCCGTCATCTGGACTGGATTAATACATTTTACCCGCTGATCGTACCAAGCTTCTTCGCTGGAGCGTTCAACGTATTCCTGATTCGGCAGTTTGTCATGAGTATTCCCAAGTCACTGGATGAAGCCGCCATGATCGATGGTATGGGTCACCCGGGAATCTACTGGAAGATCATTATGCCACTGACTTATCCGATTCTGGCCGCCATTGCGATCTTCTCATTCTCCTACAACTGGGGTAACTTCATGGGGCCGCTCATCTATATCAATGATCCGGAGAAAATGCCGCTGGCACTTGGGGTGCAGCTGTTGACTACGGTAGGTGGTGGGCAGATGCCACCATGGAACCTTGTGATGATCGCTTCCCTGTTCCTCACTATTCCGATGGTACTGGTATATCTGTTCGGACAACGTTATGTCTACGAAGCCAACATTAGCGGTGGAAGCAGCGGAATCAAGTAACCAAAGTGTCTGTAATGTGTGTATGTACTGAACCTGACGTTGAAGGTCAACGAAGTAATTACCGTACATGGAGAAGGGATTGTATAGCCCATGGCGCATAAAGAACAACGCAGCAGGAGCAAACGGAACTATATCCTCATGGGTGTAGCCCTGATTGCCCTGCTGGCAGGAGGAGGAATTGTTATCAATCATTTTGCCAATGAATCATCCAAAACACTTGTATTTCAAGAGGAACCGGTACGTCTGAAGCTGGATCAGTCCTATGATCATTTTGAAGGCTGGGGCACGTCACTTGCCTGGTGGGCCAACGATCTTGGCGGATGGAAAGATCAGGCGAAGGTGAGTGAAGTGATGGATCTGGTCTTTGATCCGGAGAAAGGATTAGGTCTGAACATCGTTCGGTACAATATTGGCGGTGAGGAGAATCCGGAGATGAAAGCCCTCCGTCCCGGCGGGGATGTACCTGGCTTCCAGCCTGAGCCTGGAGAGTGGGATTGGGAGGCTGATGCAGGTCAGCGGGCTGTTTTACAGGGATCGATGGAACGCGGGGTGAACATTGCCGAAGCATTCTCCAACTCACCACCTTATTGGATGACGATCAGTGGATCGGTTACAGGAGCCGTGGATGGCGGCAATAATCTGCGTGACGATCAGTATGATGCATTTGCCGATTATCTGACCGAAGTTGTGAAGCATTATCGGGACGAGTGGGGGATCACCTTCCGCACACTGAATCCGCTTAATGAACCTTCCTCTGACTGGTGGAAGAAAGGCAATATGCAGGAAGGCAGTCATTTTACCAATGAGAAACAGGCCGAGATTATCAAGAAAGTCGCTGCATCGTTGAAGAGCAAAGGACTGGACGGAACTGTCATTAGTGCTGCAGACGATAACAGCATTGATGAAACGGTGTTCAATTTCAACCTCTATGATCAGGATACGCTGGACGTAATCCAGCAGATCAATACCCACTCCTATAATGGTAGCAAAATGGAAGAACTGCGCACATTGGCAGAACGCCATGGCAAGAAGCTGTGGATGTCCGAGTACGGCACAGGCGGCAGCGAGCCGCACAGTCATGAGGATATGACCTCGGTACAAGAACTGGCAGAGCGGATCATGTTTGATCTGAAAATCATGCAGCCATCCGCCTGGGTATACTGGCAGGCCGTTGAAGATGAAGGGGCCAATAACAATTGGGGCTTCATTCACGCCAATTTTAACGGAGAAGAGCAGTATGAGATGACCAAACAGTATTATGGTATGGCCCAGTTTACAAAGTTTATTCGTCCCGGTGCAACGATTATTCCAACGGATGGTGGACGCACGATGGCAGCCTATGACGCGGAACGTCAGAGACTGGTGCTGGTGATTCGTAATGAATTGTCAGCGGGAACAACGGCTTTTGAACTGGAAGGGTATACGTATGGAAAATCATCCACTGCCCAGGTGTACCAGACTTCACCGGATCGGAACATGGAACAGCTTGAAGACATTCCGGTGTATGCCAACGGACTTGAAGTGCCTACGGCAGACAATTCCATCACAACGGTTGTACTGGAAGGCGTAACGTTGCAGGCGAAGTAATAACAGCGATTGGAAGGTTATTCTGTCATCTTAGTGATAGTGTGAATATGAACAATATCATTTTGAACTAATCATTTACACAGAAACGAAGAGGACAGAAATAACTTGAAGAAGCGGAGCGTGCGCCTTTATCACCGGATTTTCCCTTTGAGAAAAGGGAATCGAAAAATCTGGGGATAACAGCGATCGGAAAGTTGTTCTGTAATCGTAGTACCCGTGTAAATCGCTTTTAGTTTAACGGAGATAGTTCACCTTATATTGAATGAATCACAGGGCATATGAAACTAAATACAGAGAAGGAGGGGATCACTTTGACAGAGAAAGCATCCCTTTTGCTACAGGAACAGGAGAAGAACATCGCCAGGGCTGAGAATGGTGTTCAATCTGAATTAACATACGATGCACGCAGCTTTTTCTTAAATGGAGAGCGTGTATTTCTGAACAGTGCCACGATCCATTATTTCCGTATGCCGAAGGAGGAATGGCGTGAAGTTCTGCTGAAGGCAAAGCTGGCAGGCATGAACTGCATCGACACCTATTTTGCGTGGAATGTGCATGAAGCGGAAGAAGGACAGTGGTCCTTTGAAGGGGACAACGATTGCGGAGCATTTCTGGATTTGTGCGCAGAACTGGGCATGTGGGTCATCGCACGTCCGGGTCCGTTTATCTGTGCGGAATGGGATTTTGGCGGTTTTCCATACTGGCTTGGTACAAAGAACGGCGTGAAATTCCGGGAAAATAATGAGACCTATCTGCAATATGTAAATTTGTATTTTGACCGGATTGTGCCCATTATTCGGGAGCGCCAGTTATCAGCCGGGGGCACGGTCATTCTTGTTCAGGTGGAGAATGAATACGGGTATTTGATGGATGACGCCGCAGCAAGTGACCATATGAATACACTGAGAGATGGATTGTTACAACGGGGAATTGATTCTACGCTGATCACTTGCGTTGGCGGGGCGGAAGGCACGATTGAAGGGGCTAATTTCTGGTCGGGGGCTGACGGGCATTATGAGACTCTCCGCGCCAAACAGCCGGACACCCCGAAGATGGTGACGGAGTTCTGGACCGGATGGTTTGAGAATTGGGGAGGACCTTCGGCCATTCAGAAGACGGCACCTTTGCTGGAGAGACGCATCATGGAGATCCTGCGTGCCGGGTATACCGGAATCAGCCATTACATGTTCTACGGCGGCACCAATTTTGGTGGATATGGCGGCAGAACAATGGGCAGCAGTGACATCTTCATGATTACTTCCTATGACTATGATGCACCGCTGAACGAATATGGACGGGTGACACCGAAATATACGGTAACCAAGAATCTGTCCTATTTCGTCCATGCTTTCGGAGCCCTTCTGATGGAAACAGAGGAAATTCCGGAAGAACAGATCGTTGTACGTCATCCTGAAGGCATATCTGTACGAGGCAGACAGGCGGATAATCAGAAGATTTGGTTCCTGGAGAGTCACAAGGATGAACGCGAGACGATGCACATTACGTTGGAGGAAGGCCGGACTCTTCCGGTATCGCTGAATCCGGGACAGATTGTTCCATTGTTGGATCGAGTACAGATTGCCGAACAGGTATACCTGACTGCGGGTACGTTGATTACGGGCAATGAGGTGATCAACGGAGAATTAACCCTGTTCATCGTGGCATCTGCGGGGCAGCGGTCCGTTGTTGAACTGGAAGCTGGGGCATTGAACGTCACAGGTAGCACGGTGCAAGTGCTGGTTGAGCATGATTCAGCAAGGAACGTACACCGCCTGGATCTGTTCCATTTCCAAGAGCCTGGCATGATCCAACTGGAAGCAAACGGCACACCAATCCGTTTCGTCATTCTGGATCAAGAGACGATGAATCGAACATGGCGATTGGAAGCAACCAATCAGAAGGGATTACGTTATGCAATCGGGTTCGGTGACGTGGACGTGTTGCCATCGGGTCAGGTCAAGGGCATGATCACGGATCCGGATCGCACGATTACGCTGCTTGGTGACTGGACAGATGGAGAACGGACATTAACGGGTCATGAGTTCTTTGCCAGCGAGGAGTCTATCAGTGGAATACAGCTGCAGCTCCCATGGACACCGCCAATCGCACCAACATTGTCTGCTTCGCCTGAGCTGTCTCGTATTACGTTAACTGCGAAGCAACGCTCGGCAAGTGGACAACCAGAAGACTTTTCCCAATATGGCCAAGATTTTGGTTATCTATTGTATGAATGTGATTTCGAGAGTCCAACTGAAGGAATGAAGAGTCTCATTTTGCCGGATATCCAGGATACTGCCAGAATCATCGTTAACGGTGTTCAGCAGGCATTCGTGCGTCAGGTAGGGGCAGCAGGTGTGCAATTGCAGGTGGCCCAAGGGAAGAATACACTTCAGATTCTGGTGCAGCATATGGGCAGATTGAACTTCTCTCCATATTTGGGTGAGAGCAAAGGTCTGGCTGGTGCGGTGTATCTGGGTGGTCAAGTTCAGGATATTCGTCGGGATTGGCATATGGAGAGTGGACTTGTACATCTTGATGAGGTGAACGCTATACATGGGGCGCCACTTCTGAGCAGAAGCTTTAAGCTGGATGGCATGGATCGGGCGATTCTTGTGGGTGCCTTGAGCAAAGGTCTGCGTATCAATGGCATCGAAGTTCCGATGGAGGGATATCAGGATTGGTTTGCCTTCCAGACGTTAGACATATCCCTGTATATCAAGCCCGGAGAGACAAATACACTGGAAATGCCGTATAGCCGTTCATCCCTGAATCGACTGGAGATGATCACGTATCCAAGTCATGGAGAACTGAAGGATTGGCGTATGGCAGGAACGGAGGCATTACTTCCGCAACAATGGGAGAGTTCAGAGGCAGTGCATGGAGTGGTCCAACGTGGAGTACAGGGGGCAATCCAGCCTACGGCACAGCTTGGTATCGCCGAAAGTGGCAATTGTACTGCCAATCTGGTGACCTCTACTTCAGATGAGGGTATGTCGAGTGTTACGGTGAGCGAGAAGGCTCACTCTGCATCTGATAACTTTCAAGTACATGATTCGTACATTCAGCCCACTTGGTACCGCTGGCGTTTCGCGAAGCCTGCTATTTCCGAGCACCACAAAGTGAATTTGATGCTTCGCCTGACCGGGATGAGCAAAGGCACCATTCACCTGAATGGACATCATTTGGGTCGTTACTGGCAGATTGGCCCGCAAGAGGATTACAAAATTCCAGTAGCTTGGCTACAGGAAGAGAATGAACTGCTTTTGTTCGATGAAGAAGGCAGAACGCCAGAACGGGTACGATTCCTGTTGGATACGCCATCCCGTTATCCGTGGGTTGTCGTGAAATAGCTCATGTATTGATTGTTAGCGATGACTGTAACGAGATAGTTCGAGTTTGAAATAGCCTTTTATAGAAATGGACCACTAGAAAATAGCAATAGCAATAGCATCACATCACGCAAAAGTTTATTTTTTACCGCAGTCATACCACCTCATTTCCGCAGTCAAGATAACCCCATGTTCAGAGTCTTCGGATTCAATCTTGGGAGTGAATTGGACTAAGGGAATGGGGGAAACTGTGGTGATCCGCTATGTACAATGAGCAAAGAAAATATTTATAACCTTATTAATTGTAACCGTTTACATAACTGATAATTGTTCATCCATGATCTGTGAAGGGAGTGATGCTTCATGTAATTGGAATTGGAACAGGTAGCTGTAAGGTATGTTAAGTCTAATTTATTATTTCATTCGATCATGGATAAGGAGATGACCTGATGTTAACGAAGAGGAAAGACGCAGCAAGAGGATTCAGCGGTTTCAAAGCCGGAATGATCCTGCTGCTGGGAACATTACTTCTATTAACAATGTTATTCCCCAATACAGCGAGAGCAGCAACAAGTGTCTATACGATATCAGCTTTTACAAACACCAGTGAGTCAAATATGTATATCTATGAATCGTATAATGCGACCCATTATGGTTTGCTGAAAGGGCCAGCCTATACACCTCCGGCCGATCTGATTCGCGATCCCAGCATTATGAAGCACACCGATGGTCTATATTACGTCGTCTACACCACGAACTGGTCGGGTAACACCATTGGCATCGCCTCCAGCCCGGATAAGGTGAACTGGACATTTGTCCGTAACATTACATTATCCACACCGACCACAATCGCACACACCTGGGCACCAGAATGGTTCAAAGACAGCAACGGCAGTCTGAACATTATCGTGTCACTCTCACCAGGCAACTATGAGAATTTCAAACCATATGTCCTCACAGCTTCAGGCAGCAATCTAGCGTCTACCTCATGGTCTGCACCTACTGAACTGGCGGGCATTGCTCCCAATTATATCGACACGTTTATCGTGAAGACAGGCTCAACCTATCATGCGTTTACCAAGAACGAGACCACCAAATACATTGAATATGCGACAGCCACTTCGCTAACGGGTCCTTATACCTTTAAAGGCACAGGGGATTGGGCAGGTTGGGGCTCTTGGGTGGAAGGCCCGGCGCTTGTTCAGCTGGATAATGGTTCATGGCGAATCTACTTTGACGGCTATGCGACACAAAAATATTATTACAGCGACTCTGCTGACAACTTCCAGACTTGGGGTGCCAAACAAGAGATTGCAGGTCTTACCGGACTCGTCCGGCATATGACTGTATTGAAAGAGTCCGGACAGCCGGGTGATATCCGTAAGCTGGAATCATTCAACGTGCCGGGCAGCTTCATTCGTCATTACAACTATCAGGCCCGAATCGACGCCAATGTGAGTCCAACGGAAGATGCACAGTTCCGTATCGTTCCCGGGCTGTCGAATACAACAGGCATTTCGTTTGAGTCCATGAATTATCCGGGTTATTTCCTGCGCAATAATAATGGCAACATCGCACTCGTGAAAAATGATGGCAGTGCTGCGTTTCGAAATGACGCCACGTTCAAACGTGTCAATGGACTTGCTAACGCCAGTTGGACATCGTATGCCTTGTTTAATAACCCGAACCTGTATCTGAGACATTACAATAATGTGTTGAAATTGGAAACTGTCGTTACTACACTCGACAAGTCAGACGCGACCTTCCGAGAGGTCGCACAGTAAGAGGTGTTCTTGTTTCGAAAAATTCTAAGGAGTGAAGTAGATGAAGTGGTTAAAACGAATGGGTTCGCTGCTGTTGGCAGGAAGTCTGCTAACAAGCAGTCTGGGTCTGGGTACAGAGGTATCTGCTGCAGGAGCGTACACGGCTGTTGCCGATCCATCGAAGCAATATCAGACGATGGAAGGATGGGGGACATCGCTCGCGTGGTGGGGCAAAGTGGTTGGAGAATATTCCAATCGGGATGAGTATGTAGAGAAAATGTTTAATGCAAATACCGGATTGGGACTGAACATCCTGCGGTACAACATCGGAGGCGGGGATAATCCATCATCCAATATCCTCGAATATCGCAAAGCCGTTCCTGGGTACCAGCCTTCTCCCGGCGTGTATGACTGGAGTGCAGATGCAAACCAGCGATATATGTTGCAAGCTGCCAAAGCGCAAGGTGTGAATGTTATTGAAGCTTTTGCGAATTCCGCACCTTATTGGATGACGATCAGTGGTAATGTGTCCGGTTCGGCCAGTGGTGGGAACAACCTCAAGCCCGATTACTATGATGATTTTGCGGATTACTTAACCGAGGTTGTGAAGCATTTTCGGGATAACTGGGGCATCACATTCGATAGTGTAACTCCGCTGAATGAACCGATCTCGACGTGGTGGAAGCAGGGCAATGACCAGGAGGGCATGCACTTTGACCGGGCGGATCAGAACACCATTCTGAGTCAGGTACAAGCTTCGTTGAATGCGAAGGGCCTGTCCACAAAGCTGAGCGCACCGGAAGAATACAGCATCGATGATACGAATGTGTCATTTAACAGCTACAGTAGTGCGGTGAAATCAGCAATTACTCAGATCAACACCCATACGTATGGCGGAAGCAATCGTACGGCTTTGCGCAACACAGCGACGTCTGCGGGCAAACATCTGTGGACCTCGGAATATGGAGATGGAGATGCAAGTGGACTGACGATGTCACGGACCATCCTCAAGGATATTCGCAATATGGGCGCAAGTGCATGGGTGTATTGGCAAGCCGTGGATAGTGCAGAAGGATGGGGATTTTTCAAAAATGTGTTGAACAATACACAAACGACCAGCTACACCGTGAACCAAAAATATTATGTCATGGGCAATTACAGCAAATTTATTCGTCCTGGATACAAAATTATCGGCATGAGTGATGCCAATACGCTTGCAGCCTATGATGCAGCTTCCGGCAAAGTTGTATTGGTTACAACCAATTCGGATTCAACGGATACAACAGTAACCTATGATCTCAGTCGTTTTACGAACACAGGCACGTCTGCTCAAGTCTATCGGACTTCTTCAACGGAGAAGTTGCAGCAGCTGACGAACATTTCGGTGCAAAACAAAACCTTTACCGCTACGGCCAAGGCTAACTCGGTCACAACCTACGTCATTTCCGGTGCATCTTATAATGGGGGTACAGGATATGAAGCAGGGGCCATCTACAAATTAATCAACCGTAACAGTGGACTTGCACTTGATGTTAACGGTGCTTCTTCTACGGGTGGGGCAACGATCATCCAGTGGAATGATAATGGAGCAGCTAATCAGCAGTGGAAGCTGGAGTCGGCAGGGAACGGATATTACAACATCCGCAATGTGGGCAGTGGTCTTTTATTAGACGTAAATTCAAGTTCCACACAAGGCGGAGCCGCTCTGATTCAGTGGCAGGATAACGGGGGCAACAATCAGCAATGGCTGCCCATTGATGTGGGAGGATATGTGGTACTTGCGAATCGAAACAGTGGCCTGACGGTTGACATCAATCAAGGTTCTCTGACCGCGGGCGCCTCCACCATTCAGTGGGCCGACAATGGCGGAGCCAATCAGCAGTGGAGCCTAGTCAAAGTTAATTAGTGTGAGTGGGCATGAATTAACGCTCTTACGTGTCCTTCTTTCTTGGAGGTGCAGTGTTCTAAGCAACACTGCACCCTCTAAGAAAGTAACTATTTTAGACATACATATATTCATCCACCCGGCAGGTACTTAACGAAAACGGGATAGGGCGAACCTACTAATATCCTGATCCGTGTGCCCCGTTTGCACCAAGTCGGCTAGAATCTGTCCAATGGCACTTGCGAACTTGAAGCCATGACCGGAGAAACCGCCTGCGAGCCACACACGTTCATGGGCAGGGTGTCGGTCGATAATAAAATCTTCATCCGAAGTGAATTCATACTTGCACACACTACCCCGTTTCAATTCTCCAGCTGCCTGAGGCATATGAAGTTCCAGCAGTCTGCGCAGATCACCCTCGTCCGTTTCTTCCGTATCAAAAGGAGCGATCGTACTTCCTGGTGTCCACACCTGACCCGTATCATGACGACCCATCTTCAGACCTGATCCGCCCATGCTTGGAAAACCATAATATGTACCTTCTTTTCCTGCCAGGGTAAAACCGGGGAAATGTGCCTCGCCATACAAGGCTTCGGGTGCATCAAACCACCCCACCGTTTTACGTACAGCCTGGATTGGGAGATCGACAAAAGGTTGTAACGTCTGAAACCAGGCACCTGCGCTCAGGATGATTTGATTCGCATGGTATGTCTCACCACCTGAAGTCTGAACTGCGACGGAATGTGGTCCGTATTCAATATGTTCCACACGCGTGTGCGTTAACAAGGTGGCACCATGAGCCTTGGCTGCCTTGCGATAGGCATGAATACAACGTTCACTATACAGATATCCCGCATCAGGCTCATACATGCCCTCGTAATGCTCAGGTATTGTCATACCTGGCCAGCGTTTCATCACCTCGGCTGCGTGCAATGTTTCATAACGAATCCCTGCATCATCTGCATGGCTCAATCGATTGTGGAAGGAATGAATCTCCGGATCAACCACATTCAATACACCGGAAGGAACAAACAGTTGATCACCAGTCGTTTCCTCCAGCTCATGCCATAACTTCTGCGCAAGCAGTGCCATGGCAATATAGTCAGGCCCACCACTGTACACATGGCGCATCAGTCTGGTATCCCCATGATGGCTTCCTTCCGTGTGCGGAGGATCAAAGGCATCTATTAGTAAAGTTTTGCATCCACTGCGTGATAGATAATACCCTGCACTCATGCCCATGGAGCCGGCTCCAACGATAATAACGTCATATGATGGTGTGATAATGGCACGTCCTCTCCTTGTGGATCGTAATTCTAAACTTCTACAGCATAATGTAGTCTCTCAGTGCATTGGCAGTCAATAGAACAGTTGATCGACCTTGTCCACAAGAATGGGCCCGTGCTATATTGGAGAGATGTGAGGAGATGAGGATATGAAGCTGGTGTCCTGGAATGTGAATGGTTTAAGGGCATGTGTGACCAAAGGATTTATGGATTATTATCAGGAGAGTCAGGCGGATATTTTCTGCCTTCAGGAGACCAAATTACAAGCCGGACAGATTGAGATGGACCTGGGGGAAGACGTTTATCAATATTGGAATTATGCAATCAAAAAAGGATATTCCGGTACGGCTGTATTTAGCCGAATCAAGCCTTTATCCGTTCGTTATGGGATGGAGGAGGACAGCGAGCCGGAAGGACGGATGATTACACTGGAGTACGATGAGTTTTATCTGGTGAATGTTTATACACCTAACGCAAAGCGGGATCTGACCCGACTGCCTTACCGTCTGGAATGGGAGGACCGCTTCCGGGGATATATCCTGCACCTGGAACAGACCAAGCCCGTTATCGTTTGTGGTGACCTGAATGTGGCTCATCAGGAGATTGACCTGAAGAATCCGAAGCCCAATCTGGGCAATTCCGGCTTTACCCTTGAAGAGCGCGGCAAGATGAGCGATTTGCTTGCATCCGGGTATGTGGACAGCTTCCGCCATCTGTATCCGGATCGTACGGATGTGTACAGCTGGTGGTCTTATATGCCAAAAGTCAGAGAACGGAACGTGGGCTGGCGCATTGATTATTTTCTCGTATCCAATCAATTGGCACCTAACGTAGCGGATGCACATATTGACTGCCATGTAATGGGCAGTGATCATTGCCCGGTGGGTCTTACATTGCAACTATAAGTAAGAATCAGCTTGAGATGGAATGAGGTATGAATTTTAGAATACTAGTATAGATGAACTGCAAGTTTCCTGGATGGGAGATTTGCAGTTTTTTTGCGTTACGGGTAGGGGGTTGAAACTGGACTTTGGTTGGGGAAAGGACTGGACTCGGGATTGTTTCAATCCTGCTATTTCTTGGGTACGATTGAAACATACATATATAGATGAACCTTTGGGATAAGGGGTAGAGAAGATGAAGAAGGGGTTACGGAGAGGGTTAAAGGTGCTGGGAGGCATCATGCTTGCTACAGGACTTTTGCTGCTGGCAGGTACGGCGTATGAAGCGTATCAATCCACGCAGGATATGAAGTCCTATCCCCCGCCAGGCAAGTATTATGAAGTGAGTGGTCGCAACATGCACCTCTACACCGCTGGCAAAGGAGAGGTCACGGTGGTATTTGCCTCAGGCTGGGGTACACCGAATCCGTATGTGGATTTCAGTCCGCTGTATGACAAGATAAAATCACAGGTGAAAATTGCGGTATATGACCGGTTCGGGTATGGATACAGCGACTATACGGATGAACCTCGTGATGTCGATACCATCTCGGAAGAGATTCACCAATTGCTGCGAACATCCGGTCAACGTCCACCTTACATCATGGTTGGCCACTCCCTGGGTGCGTTGGAGACACTGCGGTTTGCGCAAAGGTATCCTGATGAGGTGGCTGGCATGGTCATGATTGATGGCGGAAGCCCGGAGTATTACAGTCGTACAGACCTGAATACACCAGAATGGATGATGGATTGGTCCCGTTTTCTGGTGAAAACAGGCATCGCACGAACATTGCTGCAGTCGGATCACATGATGGCGTCTCTGGTCATTGATCCCAAACTGGTAACGGAACCGATGAAAAAGGCCGTCACGATATCCACGCTGAGACATGCGTACAATGACAATGTCATGGAAGAGGTTCGGAATTCCAGAACCAATGCAGCGTGTGTGCTTGAGAACAAAACCAAGTTCGATTTTCCCCTGACGATTCTGACAGCGGGTTCGGAGACGTCGGATGAGGACAGTCAGGCATGGCAGGCCGATCAAGCGGGTTTTGCTTCATGGTCAACACACGGCACACAGCTGACGGTTCCACACGCGAAACACGGTATCCACAGAAGTCAGCCGGATATTGTTGCCGCCGAAATTATAAAATTAGTGACAACGTCCAGTGACTTATGAGTAAGATGATCCCACAAACACATGATGAACAGGATGAGGAGGAGGGATGGATGAGAAAGTTTAGAGTGATTACCCGGTTCCTCTCCATTCTCGTAGCCAGTTGTCTATTGTCTTTAAGTGTATTATCTGTATCTGTGATATGGGTCAAGAATAACGTTCATGCGGTGCCTGTGATCCAGTCGTTTGAACATGATTAGCACTTGAAACGAAGAAGAAGGAGTGGTAACAGATGGTGAAGAGAAGGAATTATGTATTAGCCTGTGCGGCACTGGCGATGTTGGTGGCCTTGAGTGCTTGCAGCAGCGCAGCAGAAGAACCGACAGGTGAAACGGAGAAGGTAGACACGGAAGTTTCCTCTGGAACGGGTGAACAAGCGACCAATGAAGGTGCAAGCGAAGCAACAACAAGTGGAGTGACCGAGACGGAGGGTACAACTGCGCCAGCCGAATCGGATTCAGATAGCGGTGAGGAGGCCGCTGCTGGAACGAATGAGTTGCCTGAGAATTTGCCAAGTGACTTCCCCCTGCCGGAAGATGCAACGATTCGTTTAGCCAATTCCGGTGAGAATGAAGGCAAGCAATCGGCCATGGTGATTTTCACCACGGAACAAGATATGAAGACCGTATCCAAGCTGTATAAAGACTACTTCGATGCCAAAAAGTTGACGGATGCGGGTCAGACGATTGATGACAAAAATATTATTATTCAGGGGACTGACCCGGAAACGCAGGATGTCTGGTCCTTAATTGGAGGGGCACTGGCGTCACAGGAAGGCGTCATTGAACTGACATTAACCTGGTCCGAATCATAAGGAGAAGATAAAGGCTATTGTCCTTTCCTGCGGTCTTTCTTCTTAAAATAACGAATGAACCCCAACATGCCTTGCATGCGGAGCCGCATTATTGCTGCACCGCTGCAAGGTATTTTTATTTCGAACTGGAAACCTGACAGGTTACATGGTATGTTATATCATTATAATAGATTAATAGACAACTATAGAAGAAGACAGGAGAGGATTGAACATGATTAGAGTGGGTATTGTTGGTTACGGTAACTTGGGTAAAGGGGTAGAGAAAGCCATTTCCCAGAACGAGGATCTGGAACTGATTGCAGTGTTTACACGTCGTAATCCGGAGCAGATGGTCGCTGATAGTACAGAAGTTCGTTTTGAGCATATCTCTGCAGCGGAGCAATACATAGGTAAGATCGATGTTATGATCCTCTGTGGTGGCTCGGCAACGGACCTTCCGGAGCAGACACCAGCCATCGCCAAGTTGTTCAATACGGTGGATAGCTTCGATACACATGCGAAGATTCCTGAATTCTACAAGGAAGTGAATGCTGCGGCAGAGCAAGGCGGTCACGTAAGTGTCATTTCCACAGGTTGGGACCCAGGCTTGTTCTCCATGAACCGTCTGCTTGCACAGTCCATCCTGCCAGAAGGTAAAGAGTACACGTTCTGGGGCAAAGGTGTGAGCCAAGGTCACTCGGATGCGATTCGTCGTGTTCCAGGTGTTAAAGCGGGTGTACAGTATACGGTTCCTGTGGAAGAGGTTATCAACCGCATTCGTTCAGGCGAGACACCAGAGCTGTCTACACGTGAGAAACATCTGCGTCAATGTTACGTGGTAGCAGAAGATGGCGCTAATCAGGATGAGATCCGTGAGACGATTGTATCTATGCCTAACTATTTTGCAGATTACGATACAACGGTAACGTTCATTACCGAGGAAGAATTGAAATCAGAGCACGAAGGTATGCCGCATGGTGGATTTGTCATTCGTAGTGGAGTTACAGGTGCAGGTCAAAAACAAATTATCGAATTTGGTTTGAAACTCGACAGCAATCCTGAATTTACAGCGAGCGTACTTGTGGCGTATGCAAGAGCCGCACAACGTTTGAGCGTGGAAGGGCATAAGGGAGCGAAAACGGTATTTGATATTCCGCTCGGTCACCTGTCCCCGAAATCGGCTGAAGATCTTCGCCGTGACTTGTTATAATTCTGATTCTTTTCGGTAGTTCGTTTCAATAACAAACAGCTCGTCCCTGGATAGTATAGGGCGAGCTGTTTTTTTGTTTTTTGCTACGCCCAGTGTGAGGGCATGTGAAGATGATCCGGTAACTTGGTATTCGCATTACCTTTGGCTGCATTAATCTGCGATTGCGTGAGGAAGATGCCACCTCTCAGGTCTGCACCGCCCAGATCTGTATCCCGCAAGTCTGCACCAATCCAATCAGCATTTCGTATATCTGCATGTTGGAGGTTGGCTGCAATCATTAAAGCCCCTCGGAAGCTTGCGCCCCGCAGGTCAGCCCCTTTTAAGTTGGCACCGAAAAAGTCACTTCCGGTACGTTTTTTACTCTTCTTCGACTTCCCTTGTCCATGAGCGGCGGCTGGCACATTCGCACGTATCATTTCACTGGCCTGAACCAAGAGTTGATTCACCGAGGACCGATAATGAACGATGTCCAGACGCAGGAGGGCCGCAGGCTCCAGATTGCTCAAGCGCTCGATCTCCTGGTACAACTCCTCGAATGCCGAGTGAAGGGATGACGTCTCCGGTCTCATCATCATTTCCTTCATATAACTGAGCAACTCGTGAATTTGTCGCAAGGCAGGCAGACAATCAAACATCTCCTTTGCAGACTCCGGATGATCTCGCCAATCCTTGCCCGCGTAGGTCACTTGAGACAGCTTCTGTCCGGCTCCGAAACAGTCATACACCGTACAGCCTTTGAACCCTTTCTGCCGAAGCTGGGTATGGATACCGCAGCGATTGTCCGTGCGCAGATTGGGACAGGGTGTGCCGCTGGCCTTTTCAAAAGCAAAATCAGATGACTTGCCATAGGGCAAGGCAACACAGCACAGGCCAAAACATTGCTCGCAGTCTGCACTCAGATGAGGACTCGCAGTACTGACAAATGGTTGGTTAGACAATGTAAACACTTCCTTATACGAGTACAAATAAATGGAATTACGTCTGTACCACTTTACCATTGCCCTGCGATTAGAGCAATTAGAGACAATGAAAAAAAGGCGTTTACCCAAATAAGATGGGAACGCCTTTTAATCGTGGAGAATCAAAAATTAAACTACACCTTGAGCGATCATGGAATCAGCGACCTTGAGGAAACCGGCGATATTCGCTCCGGCTACGAGGTTGCCTTCACAGCCATACTCTTCAGCAGCTTCCACACAGCTGTTGTAGATGTTCTTCATGATGTCATGAAGCTTGGCGTCTACTTCTTCAAATGACCAGGACAACCGCATGCTGTTCTGTGACATTTCAAGAGCAGACACGGCTACACCACCAGCATTAGCCGCTTTGGCTGGACCAAAAAGTACGCCCGCGCCGTGGAAGACATCAATGGCAGCCAGGGTGGAAGGCATATTTGCGCCTTCGCCAATGGCTTTCACGCCACCTTTAACCAGAAGGGCAGCAGCTTCTTCATCGATCTCATTTTGCGTCGCACACGGAAGAGCGATATCGCAAGGAATAGACCAGATTCCTTCACAGCCTTCGGTATATGTAGCATGCGGATGTTCTTTGATGTATTCACTGATGCGAAGACGATCAACCTCTTTCAGACGTTTCACGGTATCCAGGTTGATGCCTTGTGGATCGTATATGTAGCCGCCTGAATCACTGCATGCCACCACTTTGGCTCCAAGCTCCTGAGCCTTCTGAATAGCATAGATGGATACATTACCAGAGCCAGAGACAACAACTGTGCTGTCCTGGAAGCTGAGGTCTTTGGATTGCAGCATTTCCTTCACGAAGTACACACAGCCAAAGCCAGTGGCTTCCTTGCGTGCCAAGCTTCCTCCGTACAGCAGACCTTTTCCTGTCAACACGCCTGCTTCATGACCGCCATGGATACGTTTGTATTGACCGAACATGTAACCGATTTCTCTTGCGCCTACACCAATGTCACCTGCCGGTACATCCGTATCGGAACCGATATATTTGTACAGCTCTGTCATGAAGCTTTGCGTGAAGCGCATAACTTCCAGATCCGATTTTCCTTTGGGATCGAAGTCAGAACCGCCTTTGCCACCGCCAATGGGCAGACCGGTTAATGCATTTTTGAAGATCTGTTCGAAGCCAAGGAACTTGATGATGCCCGAGTATACGGAAGGGTGGAAGCGAAGTCCGCCTTTGTAAGGACCAATGGCACTGTTGAATTGCACCCGGAATCCACGGTTAACCTGAACTTTGCCCTGATCATCTACCCATGGGACACGAAATGTGATTACACGTTCGGGCTCGACAAGCTGTTCCAGCAGACTATGGTTCCTGTATTTGGGATGTGCTTCAATCACAGGAATAAGGGAATCCAGAATTTCTTTGACAGCTTGATGAAACTCGTCTTCATGCGGATTTCTGGCGACAACTGACTCATAGACAGAATGAACATATTCTGCGGCAGTAACTTGAACGGACTCTGTGGTTTCTTTTGTTATCGTGGACACTTTTTCAATGCACTCCTTTATTGTGTTAAAGTCTGTAGATGCTTATTTGCATAAATTGAATAAAAGTTTGTAGTTAAATATACAGTAAAGCAAATAAAAATACGAGATGAAAAACCATAAAATGTTTTTTATGCAGTAATTAAAATGTTCTATGGATCTACCACATGATGTGAAGAATTAAGTTATTAAATGGAAGATATGACCACATATGATAATAATACAGCAAGTTAGACGAATATACTGGATTAAAATATTAGTTTTGGTAAGATGGTAAGAAGGTCTCGTATCCCGGGGTCTTTTAACAATCAGAAGGAGGACAACAAGATGATGAAGAGAAACATGCCAACCAACATGGAGAACAAGGCTTGTATAGGGGGTGAAATCTATTATGAACCATAGGACTCCACGCCATAATTGCAGAGAGAAGCTGGTGAGCCAGCTGTTTACATTCGGTGAAGAGAAAAGAACATTTCTCGACGCCTATTTCGACGTGCGTGATCCAGAGCGGATACAATTGGAAAAACAACTGTCGACATATACGGAGTTTGTGGAAAAACTGCTCCTGGGCCCTGATGAAGATCTGGACTCGGCTGTATTGATCGGCAGTCATATTGATTTTGAATATATCGATTTTCATACGTCAGATTCGTTCATGATTGTCATGCCAGAAGATACGGACCCGGATGAGGGTCGGATTTCTTTCCTCTCTCCAGTAGGGAGTCAATTACTGCTTGGCAGAAAAGGGGAAGTTAGGTCTGTTCATACACCATCAGGTTCCATGAGGATACGCATCACGGGGATTGAGTTCAGGAGCGAAACCTTGGACGGGTCGGCTTTAGGGGGTGCAGATCATGCACTTTAAAGAGACGGACTTGCCAGGAATTGGACGTAAATACTGGCTGCATACCCGTAGTGGTGAGCACTTGGTCATTGTGATTCATAACGACGAGCGACGTGACCTGTTCCATATGGAGGCAGGGGATACGCCTGAAGAGATGGGTGATATGGTATCTCTTGTGACCCTGGACGATGATGAAGCCCGGGCGGTAGCCGCTATCGTTGGTGGTATGACCTACAAGCCGAAGTTTCAGGATGAGCGTGAAGTGATGCTTGAAGGATTGTTAATCGAATGGTTACGAATTGAACCTCACGCAGCAAGCGTAGGCATGACGATTGGTGAATTGGATATCCGTCAGGCTACGGGCGCTGTTATTCTTGCTGTTGTGACCAAGGATAAGGAGAAGCATTTTAATCCAGGTCCGGATCATGCTTTTACCGCTGGAGCTACCATTGTAGTTGCCGGTGAACGGAATCAGATCAAACACCTCAAACAATTGTTAACTGATGGACGGACTTAGCCTATGGATATGCTCATATTTGAAGTGGGAATTGCCGTTGCGCTGATTACACTTACTGGGCTGATATCTTCACGATTACGATTTTCGGTCATTCCGTTCTATATATTGATTGGTATGGCTGTTGGACCACATGCACCACAGATCGGCATAGTGGATTTGCGTTTTATCGAAAGTTCGACCTTTATTGAATTTATGGGCAGGCTTGGCATTTTGTTTTTGCTATTTTACCTGGGTCTGGAGTTCTCGGTCTCCCGTCTATTAAAGTCTGGTAAAGCCATTCTGACCGGAGGCATGTTCTACGTAGGGCTTAATTTTGTCTCTGGATTACTGTTGGGGTGGTTCATGGATCTGCCCCTTCAGGAGACTCTCGTTGTCTGCGGGATCATGACCAGCTCTTCTACAGCCATTGTAGCTAAAGTGCTCGTTGATCTGAAACGCACGGCAAACCCTGAAACAGAGATTATTATGGGCATGATCATGTTTGATGACTTGTTCATCGCGATTCATATCTCCATCCTGACCGGGCTTGTGCTCAGCGGGGCAACTTCATTCTTGAGTGTTCTGCTGGTATCGCTGTCTGCCCTGCTGTTTATTGTGCTGTTCCTGATTATTGGCAGGAAAAGCATCAAATATATTGATAAGGCACTGAATATCAAGTCATCCGAGTTGTTTCTGCTTACCGTCATGACACTGCTCTTCCTGGTGGCTGGTTTCTCGGAGACACTGCATGTAGCAGAAGCCATTGGAGCATTGATGATGGGTCTTGTGCTGGGCGAATCAAGACATGTCAGTCGGATTGAACATCAGATCATGCCTTTCAAAGATTTTTTTGGTGCCATTTTCTTCTTCAGTTTTGGTCTGACCATCGAGCCGTCTTCACTTGGCGGAGCTATTGGCATGACGATTATTGCTGTTATTCTGACGATCGCCAGTAACTATGGTGCAGGCATGATCGCTGGCAGATTGGCTGGAATGAGCCCTAAGGCCTCGTTGAATGTGGGCTTTACCCTGGTCTCCCGGGGTGAATTCTCCATTATTATGGCGAACATTGGCAAGGCCGGAGGGCTGATGGCATCCATCCAATCATTTGCCGTATTGTATGTGTTAATTCTCGCTGTGCTGGGCCCTATTCTGACAAAAGAATCTCCGCGGATCTACGCAACGTATGAGCGACTAAGGAAGCGGATGAAACGAAGGGAAACGGGTTGAGTCAAATGCTGACTGTCCTTGGACAGACCGGGTATTCTGACCGTAGTGTTTAATAGGCGCCACACCATTCGGAGAGCGAAATTACTCCGGGGTGTGGCGTTTTTTTATTACTGGGAACCCATCCAATACAGGCTTGTTATTATATAAACCTCACCAAATTATGGTATGTATCCATATCTTGTGCGTGGTCATGAATGTGAAATTCCACAGGCAGGACTATAGATGTGATTTGGTAGATAGGGATTGAAAATAAAAAGTTATTATGTAAAATAATGTTATATTCAAGATTTAGCAGTTGAATAGATATTTTACACGAGAACGTAGAGGAGGAATAACCCATGAACAAGAAAAGTAGATTTCAACGGTTAAAATGGGCAAGTACGGGGATTTTGCTCAGTCTTGTATTATTTGCTCTACCTGTATCTGCTGCATGGAACGATACATATCAGGGTTACGCGACGTATACGGGCTCAGGCTACTCAGGAGGTGCGGTGTTGCTTGATCCCATCCCTGCGGACATGAAGATTACTGCACTTAATCCGTTCCAGCTTAATTATAATGGTGTCAAAGCGGCTCTAGCGGGAGCCTACCTCGAAGTCCAGGGTCCTAAAGGTAAAACCACCGTCTATGTAACAGACCTCTATCCAGAGGGGGCCAGTGGAGCGCTGGATCTCTCGCCAAATGCTTTTAATCTAATCGGTGATCCAAAGGCAGGCAAAATCAATATCAGCTGGAAAGTGGTTAAAGCCCCCATCCAAGGCAACGTCTCTTATCGGATTAAGGAAGGCAGCAGTCAGTGGTGGGCAGCGATTCAGGTTCGGAATCATAAGTACCCGGTGCTGAAGTTTGAAGTGAAACAGAAGGATGGTACGTGGCTCAATCTTGAAAAGCAGGACTATAATCATTTCCTCGGAACCGGACTGGGCAAAGAAAAACTAAACGTTCGTATTACCGATATTCGCGGTCGGGTGTTAAATGACACAATCCCGGCTCTGCCTAATGATGGGTCAGGCGGTGCATATATCGTACCGGGCAATGTACAGTTTCCCGATTGACAGATATACGAAGGTGTTATAAAAAGAAGTATGGTCATAGATGTTATTTAACCAAAGTCGTACATTGTACGGCTTTTTTGGGTACACAAAAGGGGAGAATCAGCCAGATGAGAAAAAGTTTGCCTTCATATCAGACAACACATCCCTATTGGAAGCAGTATCAGGCTTTTTTTCCCGAAGAAGTGAGACTGGGGGAGCATACGGCTCCTCAGGAAGAATGGTGGGACTTGAATGGGGTTCATCTGCATATCGATCGCTTGCCTGCACCGGAATCTCCAATCAAAATTCTGTTCATTCATGGTGCGGGAGGTAATGGCAGATTGCTCGCTCCGTATGCCCGTATGTTACAGCGACATGGATATGAGGTGGTATCGCCAGATCTTCCGCCGTATGGGTTAAGTTACGCAATGTCTGGTACACGTATCCACTATGAACTATGGATAGAGCTACTTGTGTCAGTCATCCAACGTGAATATGAGAAAGATGGCAAGCCAATCGTTGTATTGGGGAGCAGCATCGGAGGTATGCTGGCCTATCACACCAGCGTCCGTAGTAAGCACGTTAAGGGTTTGATCGCAACTACATTTGTAGATACGAGTAATCCGGAAATGCGTGATCAGCTTGCACCGAATCGTCTGGTGAGCCGGGTGGGAAAACGGATGATGGATCTGTTCCCTGGTCTACTGGACCATCTACGTATTTCGGTCAAACAGGTATCCCGGATGCAACTGATTACCAATAATCAGGACTTAACCCGACTTATTATGAATGATCCACAAGCGGCTGCTACACGCATTCCGTTGGAATTGTTACGAACATTTCTTAATAAAAAACCGGAAGTAAGCCCAGAACAGTTCAGCCAGTGTCCGGTTCTGTTGGTTCATCCTGAATTGGACCCCATGACACCGATCCGGTTCAGCCAATCTTTTTTTGATCGTCTGATGGTCGATAAGGAATGTATCATTTTGGAGGGGGCAGGCCATTTTCCGATAGAACAGCCCGGACTGAATCAGTTGGAGGTAGCGGTGCTACGTTTTTTACAACAGATTCAATAAATGAAGGACATGATATTACATGAAATACATAGTTCTCTATCCCTAGTACGGAAAACACCTCCCTTAAGGGAGGTGAATCATAATGTTTTTGATATGAATGGCACTACCGCCAACCTGAATCTGTGTAATTTCCTTGGAGCTGTCCAAAGTTAACCTGGCTCGGATCTCGGAGGGGCGGTTCATGGTGTACCCTTGTCTGATCGTGTACGTGTGATGATGAGGATCGGTAAGCTGGTTGTAATGGTATAAATAACAGAGCATGGCCCCATTGGATGTGCCCGTTGCGCTCTCTTCCGGTATATCATACAGTGGTGCAAAATTACGACATTCTGCCAGAACGTCCCTAACAACTGATTCGTGGGTAAACACATGATAACCTATGGCATGATGAGCTTTGCTTATTTCAGCGATACGCTGGAAGTCAGGATCGATTTTGGTCAGAACAGCAGCATCTTTAACAGCTATCATGATATCGGGTAACCCGGTAGACACAATCTGTACAGGTAGTTCGGAATGTAAATCCTCCATAGAAATGCGTAATGAGTCAGCAATCTGCTGACGGTCCACGATCTCCCCAAACTCCGGCAATGTCTGTGACAGATAGACTTCTCCATTGACTTGGATAACGACTTTAAGAATTCCGGCCAGTGTCTCCAGTGTATATGTACCAACATCAATGAGATGTTGTGTCTTCATTAGATAAAATAAAGCAATCGTGGCATGCCCACAGAGATCGACTTCATCATTTGGAGTGAAGAAACGTACTTTGAAATCAGCCTGATCCGATGGCATAACAAATGCAGTCTCTGAAAAACCGACTTGTCTGGCAACCTCCTGCATCTGGGATTCAGACATATGCGCTGCTTGTAAAACAACACCTGCGGGGTTTCCGCCAAGAGCCTCGTCCGAAAATGCATGTAATGTATTTACTTCAACTTCCATATCGTTCCCTCGCTTGTTCAATGATTGGATTAAGTATTGGATTAAGATTTAACATAATCGATACTCGACATTATATCACGATTGTTGAACTGGATCGTGAATCCCAGATTGCTATGATTTTTGGAATGAATAGGTCAAGTGACCGCTGGGAAAGGGTAATGAAGGAAGAGAGAGCATAACGATAATTCAATTGGAAAGGCTGGGATCTCGAGTGAAAGCAATTGTAATTGAGGAATTTGGTGGCGCGGAACAATTGAAAGAACAGGAAGTAGCCAAGCCAGCATGTGGAGTCAATCAGGTGCTGATCCGAACACATGCCACGTCGGTCAATCCGGTGGATTTCAAAATCAGACAAGGTTATATGAAAGAAGCAGCGGAGAATTTTCCGTTGATTTTGGGCGGCGATGTTGCGGGTACTGTGGCTGAGGCAGGCTCGAATGTCACGCGGTTCAGAGAAGGTGATCGGGTATTTGCACGTCCGCGTCAATTCGGAACCTATGCAGAATATGTTGCCGTGGATGCAGATATTATTGCCCGTATACCGGAGAACTTAAGCTTTGAGGAAGCGGCCGCTATCCCGCTGGCTGCGATGACGGCTTGGCAGGCCCTTGTGGACCATGGACGTTTAGCCAAAGGGCAGAAGGTACTCATCCATGCGGGTGCAGGTGGTGTGGGAACGTATGCGATTCAGATTGCCAAGTCCCTCGGCGCTGAAGTGGCTTCTACGGCGAGTGATTCAAACGAAGCATTGCTTCGCTCGTTGGGTGTGGATCATTTTATCAATTATAAAAAAGAAGATTTCTCGGAGATTCTCTCCGGTTATGATGTTGTACTCGACACCATGGGCGGTGATATTCAGCGCAACAGCTTCAACGTGTTGAAGTCCGGCGGGCATCTGGTATCCTTGGTGGAACAACCGGATGAGAAACTTGCCAAGGAAGCTGGAGTAACGGCCAATGTCTTCATGATGGAGCCCAAAGGGGATCAACTGGATCAGTTGGCTGAACTGGCTGCGGAAGGCAAGCTCAAATCGGTTATTGATGGCATCTACCCGTTAACTGAGCAGGGAGTAAGGGAAGCACATGAGAAGAGTGAAACCCATCATACGCGTGGGAAACTCGTTATTCAGGTGCAATAGAGTTCATTAACTCGTAGAAGTATTTTGTCTCATGGGTCTGATACAGATTGTACCAGGCCTGTAATGTTTCTGGTGCAAAGACATTCAACAGCTTCAACACATGCATCGTAAATTCTAACGGAGCTATTCCGGATGCAGTAACTACATTTCCATCGGTTACTGCAGGCTCCGTTACATAATAGGTTTCTCCAGTATAATCTGGGCATATCATCTTCAGGTATCCTAAATCATTGCTTGTATGTTGTATGGAATCCAGCATCCCCATCTTTGCAAGTGCAACTGTGGCACCACAAATTGCCGCAATAACCGTACCTTTTTCTATAGCATCAGTAACTTTTTTTAATAGAGGATCATGGATGTTGTCCATCCAGGTGTTTCCTCCCGGAAGAATGATGACATCTGTACCGTTCAATGTACATTCATCCATAGAAATATGGGGAAGGATGTTCAATCCGCCCATGGTAGTTACCGGCTGTTTATCCACGCCTACCGTTACGACCTGTAAAGGCTTGATCTCTTTCCTGAAATACCTTCCCGAGTTCAGTTCAGCAGTCAGGTATCCTACCTCCCAGTCTGACATCGTATCGAATACATATAGATATACGTTCCTCGTTTGCATCATACACACTCCTTTTGTTATTCATGATTGATTGGTTTACTCTCGTATTATATAAAAACTTCACTGACATCTACGGTCAGTGAAGTTTTGAAATTTGATAATTAACAGATATACCAATAGAAAAATGAGATTGCGACATACCCTGTGGAACCAGGAACGGGACTGCTCCCCAATTGTGGTGGAATAAGATATAATAGGAGAAATTTATTCCATTCTGTGCATGAGGTGATTAGGATGTCCAACGAACTCATTCAAGCCATTCAGTTGTTAAAAGAAAAGAAGTGGGTGGATCTGACCCATACATTTGGACCGGACTCCCCACATTTTTCAGCATTTGAAGCAGCACAATTCGATACGTTGTTTGATCACAATCAAGGTTTCTTTGCCCAGAGTTTCAAGTTCCCGGGTCAATACGGGACACATCTGGATGCCCCGATTCACTTCGTTCGGGATACCCGGTATCTGGATGAACTAGGTTTGAAGGAGCTGGTATTGCCACTTGTGGTCATTGACCAGTCCGCCGAAGTAGAGAATAATCCGGATTTCACACTGGATGTGGAGCATATTCTTGCATTTGAAAGAGAACATGGTGTGATTGAAGCGGGAAGTTTCGTAGCCTTACGTACAGATTGGAGCAAACGCTGGCCTAACCATGAAGCATTTGATAACAAAGATGATGAGGGCAACAGTCATGCGCCTGGATGGTCCGTTGGTGCACTTATGTTTTTATTTGAAGAGAGAAAAGTACAAGCCATTGGACATGAAACCTTTGACACGGATTCGGCCGTGGATTATCAGAAGAATGGGGCACTTCTGGCAGAATATTATGTACTCGCCCAGGATACATATCAAGTTGAGCTGTTAACGAATCTGGATCAGGTGCCAGCTAAAGGCGCAGTAATTTTCAACATTGTACCGAAGGCGGAGAAAGCATCCGGTTTTCCAGTTCGATCTTTTGCCATTCTGCCGTGATACGGGGGAGATCAAAATATCTATTGTGACTGGTCATTAAACAATAAAGATACCGATCAATGCTTATAATAATTTTTCCATTGCCATCACATCTACAAATTTCCCTTCCAGAACGCCTTGGCTCTGGAATACACCTACCTCTCGGTATCCGCTTCTTTGATATAAGCTCTGACCTAGCGTATTAAATGGAAAGGTAAAAAGAACAAACTTATAAAAGTTATTCTGTTTACCGATTTCCTCTAATTTCTGAAGCAACTGTCGGCCGATCCCCTTGCCGCGATGATCCCGATGAATATAGATTGAGAGGTCACCGACACCATCATACGCGCTTCTAGGATTATATACATTAATGGACGCCCATCCAATAACGCTCTTGTTCACTTCAGCGACGAGTACGATGTAGCGTCCTTTGTGTGTATTAAACCATTCGTTCATATATAATTCGTCTTTTAACTCAATTTCTAGCGTGGCAATGCGGTCTTCAATACCTTGGTTATAAATAGTCAGAATGCTTCCTAGATCCACTTCGGCAGCTTGCCGCAGAATTACCATGTTGATCACTCCTTCGTTTTATTTTTGTATATGTTTATATATCACAATGTAGTTTGAAATGGGAAGGGGGAAAGAAAAATTCGAAAAACATTTGTATTTTGCAAATAATTAGAGTATAACTATAACAAGAGGTGAGGTAATTGGAAAACAACGTAAGAGAGATGTTTCAGATCATGACACGGCGTTTTGGATTGTTGGATAAAAACTGTTGCACCGCAGGAGGAATAGATATTTCACTTGTTCAGAGTCATATCATTTATGAAATTGATCGTAAGCATAATCCATCCATTCAGCAAGTGGCAGATGCACTCTCCATAGACATCACGACGTTTAGCCGCCAGGTTCAAAGTCTCGTAAAGTTGGGTTTGGTTCAAAAAACGCCCTTACCTGAAGATCGACGGATTTACATATTATCCTTGACTACACAAGGTAAGTTTGTTGCTACAGTCATTGATGAACAGATGAATGATTATTTAAAAGAAGTCTTTTCGCATATGTCTGAGTTTGAACGGGATATGGTCATCAACGCCGTCAAACTGCTCAACGAAAGTATGGCGAAATCCAGCGTATGCTGTACACCATTGGGATAAAATTTATCCCATTTATTTAATTTAATATTTGCAAATTGCAAGTAATTATGAGGAGGAAATTAATATGGTTAAACATATCGCTGTGAACCAAGTGAGCTGCTGCGAAGCACCAGTACAAGAGAAGGGCAACTTACCTGTTGCAATCATTGGAGCTGGACCGGTTGGTCTTGCGGCAGCGGCACAACTCATTTCAAAAGGTGAGCCGTTTATGTTGTTTGAAGCTGGAGATGAAGTGGGGGCAAACATTAGAAAATGGGAACATGTACGACTGTTCTCGCCATGGCAATATAACATCGATAAAGCTGCTAAAGAGTTACTGCTATCGGCGAATTGGGTTGCTCCACAAAACGAAAAGATCCCAACGGGTAAGGAAATTGTTGAGCATTATCTAAAACCTTTGGCTGCGCTACCTGAATTAAGTCCAAATGTACATTTGAATGCGAAAGTTACTGCGATCAGTCGCAAAGGGTTAAGCAAAGTGAAAACAAGTGGGCGTGAGAAACTACCGTTTGTCATCCATGTTGAACAAAACGGATCTTCGTTTATTTATGAAGCGCGGGCTGTTATCGATGCTTCTGGGACATGGTCCAACCCGAACCCGCTTCGTTCAGACGGTATATTTTCAGAAGAGGAAAAAGCGCTTAATAATCAAATTTCATATGGTATTCCTGCAGTATTAGGAAAAGAGAGAAATCGTTATAGCGGCAAGAAAGTGCTTGTTGTAGGAAGCGGACATTCTGCGATCAACACGTTGCTTGAACTTGCCCAGCTTCAAAAAGAGGAATCGGGAACTGAAATCGTTTGGGCTATTCGCAAGGCAAATATTGAGGATGTTTATGGCGGACGAGAACTAGATGGGCTTCAAGCAAGGGGTGAACTGGGTACTCGGATTCAAAAAGTAGTTGAATCCGGTACCGTAAGGGTCCTGACAGGATTCCATATTGAAGAACTTAAAAAACAAGGTGAACAGATTCAGGTTTCCGGAACCATTAAAGATGAAAAAGTGGTTATTGATCACATCGATGAAATTGTAGGTAACACAGGTTCTCGCCCTGACTTATCGACAGTGCGAGAAGTACGGGTATTAACGGACCCGAGTTTAGACTGTGTTTATGAGCTGGCACCATTGATTGATCCCAATGTCCACAGCTGCGGTACAGTTCGACCACATGGCGAAAAAGAACTGCGTCAACCTGAAAAGGATTTTTATATCGTGGGTGCCAAAAGTTATGGAAGAGCGCCAACCTTCCTAATGGCAACGGGATATGAGCAAGTCAGGTCCATTGTATCGGCTTTGGTGGGAGATATGGAGTCAGCTCAAAAAGTAGAACTGGAACTGCCGGAGACCGGTGTCTGCAGTCTAGGTGCCAGTAGCACGGACAGCTGCTGTGAACCAGTTCAGGTAGAGGAAGCCACTACAAATTGCTGCTCTACTTCAAAAACGGAAAAGGCAGGATCAGATTCTTGCTGCGGATAAATCAAGAATTCAGAGCTATTGCATCCGAATCGTGATGCAGTAGCTTTTTATAGAAGGAGGGAGAAAATTGAAAAATATGATTTATGATAGCATCGTTATTGGTGGTGGTCAATCCGGTTTGGCAGCGGCCTATTACTTACAAGAAGCTAAACGGAACTTTATCTTACTGGAAAAGAGTGAAGAGCATTTAGGATCATGGGCAAATTACTATGATAGCTTAACGTTGTTCTCACCTGCATCGTATTCCTCATTGCCAGGACTCCCATTTCCAGGCGGTGCAAATGTTTATCCACGTAGAGATGAGGTTGTTCAATACTTAAAGTCTTATGCGGCTACATACAATTTTCCAATACACTCAGGGCAAGAAGTAATCAAAGTGGATAAGAATAGTAATATCTACACAGTCCATACCTCAAGCGGAGAACAGTTTCATACACGGTCCATCATTTGTGCAAGCGGGGCATTCGTAAATCCTCATATTCCAGACATTCCTGGCATGCATGAATTTAAGGGGGAAATGCTTCATGCCAAGGACTACCGAAATGAGAAAGAGTTTAAAAACAAACGGATCATTGTTGTTGGAGGCGGAAATTCGGCGATCCAAATAGCGGTTGAACTTGCGAGGACGGCTCATGTAACGATCGCATCCAGAAGCCCGATCAAATTCAAGCCGCAGGTCATTGCGGGGAAAGATATTCACTTTTGGCTAACCATACTTAGGCTTGATCAATCCAATTGGGGCAAACGAATATTGCAGAAAAGCAGTGACGCTGTCCTTGATACAGGTATATATCAAAATGCTATCGATCAAGGTAAGCCAGATACCAAACCGATGTTTAAAGTTTTTACGGAACATGGGATAGTGTGGGCAGATGAGACTCGTGAAGATGTGGATGTCGTTCTTTTTGCCACAGGTTATATTCCGAACTTCGAATATCTTAGTGGATTGAACGTTCTTGATTCATCAGGTGTACCTTTAAAACAAAGTGATGAAAGTATCCATTTCGTAGGTATACCGTGGCAGACCTCATTTGCGTCTGCGACGATTCGAGGTTCTGGGAATGACGCCAAAAAAGTTGTACAATCGCTTGCAAAAAGAGGTATATCAGTATGATGAATTATTAAATCAAGGTGGAATCGTTGAGTATCAAACGAAAGATATAGTTAAGATGACAGACGGTCATTATTTATTAAGTCAAAATGTGAATTTTAGCTCGAGAGTAAAGTCGGCAATCTTTTTTGCCGACTTATTTGGTGTATTAAAAACACTTATATTCGTCATTGCTTATATAAGTGCTTTATTATATGATTATATCATTAAATGAAGCCGATTATAATAATCACAGGGGGTGTACATTTGGAACAAAAAATTCAGGAGATGGCTGAGGCGTATAAGTTATTGGCTGATAAAACACGGTTGACCATCGTTGCATTACTTAAAGAACAGGAACTTTGTGTATGTGATATCACAGACATTATTGGCATGTCTCAACCAAACGCCAGTCAGCATCTTCGAAAACTAAAGGCAGCCGGTCTACTTAATGAAAAGAAAAGAGGGCAGTGGGTGTACTACTCTCTTAATCCAGATGCAGAAGCATATGTTCAGTGTGTGTATCCGTTTCTGCCATCCATGAAAGATAAAATAACAGGATTGAAAAACTGCTGCGGTCCTCAGGAGGAAGCATGACCATCATCGCGATTTTAATCTTTTTACTTACACTGACTTTTGTGATTTGGCAACCTAAGGGGCTTAATATTGGATGGTCAGCGTCAGCTGGAGCTGTCCTTGCTCTTCTTTTTGGAGTCGTCAGTCTATCCGATGTAGGTACGGTCACAGGAATCGTATGGAACGCCACGCTTGCTTTCGTAGCCATTATATTAATTTCGCTGATTTTAGATGAAATCGGATTTTTTGAATGGGCTGCTCTACACATGGCAAGGCTTGCAAGAGGTAATGGCAAGCTGATGTTCGTTTATGTTGTGCTGCTTGGGGCAGGGGTTGCAGCGTTCTTTGCAAATGACGGCGCCGCACTGATTCTAACGCCTATTGTGCTTGCGATGGTCAGAGCGCTCAAATTTGATCAAAAGATGATTTTACCTTTTATTATCGCAAGTGGTTTTATTGCAGATACAACTTCACTTCCGCTCGTGGTTAGCAACCTCGTCAATATTGTTTCTGCCGATTACTTTGGTATTGGCTTTGTGGAGTATGCAAGTCGTATGATTGTTCCCAATTTCTTTTCAATATTAGCGAGTCTTCTGGTCTTATTCTTGTTCTTTAGAAAGAGTATTCCAAGCAACTATGAAGTCAGTCATCTCAAAAAGCCAGCTGAAGCGATCAAGGACAAGAAACTGTTCCAAATATCCTGGGTGATCTTAGCCGTGCTACTGGTTGCGTACTTGATGAGCGAGTTCATTCAAGTTCCGGTGTCTGTTATCGCTGGGGTTATTGCAATCTTGTTTATTTTAGCTGCACGACGTAGTCACGCTATTCAAACATGGAAGCTCATCAAAGGGGCTCCATGGGCAGTAGTGATTTTCTCAATCGGTATGTACGTCGTCGTTTACGGACTACGAAATGTGGGATTGACAGATGAACTTGGGAAGGTCATCCAAGTTATCGCCGACAAGGGTCTCTACATCTCCACACTTGGTATGGGCTTTCTAGCTGCGATATTGTCTTCGGTTATGAACAATATGCCTACAGTGATGATTGATGCGCTTGCTATCGATGGAACCAATACGCAAGGTGTCATCCGGGAATCGCTGATTTATGCCAATATTATCGGCAGTGACTTGGGTCCAAAAATCACACCGATCGGATCTCTCGCAACACTTTTGTGGTTGCACGTACTGTCCCGTAAGGATGTAAAAATCACGTGGGGAAGTTATTTCAAAATTGGGATTGTGCTCACCATCCCAACGCTCTTTATTACGCTAACAGGACTGTATTTGTGGCTCCACTTAATTCATTCAACGAGCATAAACGTTTGGTTAATGATTGGCGTAATCACAGTAGCATTGGTTGTTATCGCTATGATCATAAAAACGGTGATTAACTCAAAAATGGGCGAAGCGAAAATACAAGTAAGCCAAACCAAAGATAAAGGAGATCAATAATCATGAACAACAAACCGCTTGTTTACTTTTTGTGTACAGGAAACTCTTGCAGAAGCCAAATCGCCGATGGTTTTTTGAAGGCACTTGGTAGTGACAAATATGAGGTGAAAAGTGCAGGATTAGAGGCGCATGGCTTAAATCCTCGTGCTGTTCAAACAATGAAAGAAGCTGGAATCGATATTTCAAATCATACATCAGATGTGATTGATTCTGAGATTTTAAAACAAGCAGACTACATCATCACGCTTTGTGGTCATGCCAACGATAATTGTCCAGTTGTACGTAATGACAAAGCTGAAAGATGGCATTGGGGCTTCGATGATCCAGCCAAGGCGACAGGAACAGAGGAAGAAATCACAGCTACATTCGCTGAGGTCCGCGATTCAATTAAAGCTCGAATCGAGCAGTTCTTGAAAGAAGGTAAGTAACATGGAGCATGCCGAAAAGAAATACCATGCACTTATTGCTGATAAAGTTTTTATGGGCGGAGCTGCCGACGTAGAGGCAATGGTTCTTAACGAAGGCATTGAAGTCGTGGTGGATCTTCGAGAAGAAGCAACAGAGTGCGCGTATCCAGCAGATCATGTGAAGTGGGTAAAGGTTCCGCTCCATGACGATACGAAAGAACATGAAGCCGAGCTTTTCAAACAAGCGATTAATGAGGTTGTTGGAGCGTATAACGCCGGCAAGAAAGTTGCCTTTCACTGTGGAGGAGGCAAGGGCAGAACGGGCACCGTTGCAGCTGGTACTCTGTTAGAACTAGGGTTAGCCAGTTCAATTGAGGATGCTGAACTAAAGGCAAAAACCATCAGAAGTATCATTAATATTAAGCCACTGCAAAAGGAATTATTAAATAAAATATTCTAAAACAAGGCTTTTAATCGTTACCCTAACTGGGAACGATCCGATAGCTCAATAAAACGAACAAGCAGCTGACGAATGTGATCGGCTTCTTTTTTTATCATATAGCTAACTGGCAGCAGGTAAGTAAGCTTATCCGGAACCAAGTCCAACTAGGATTTGACCCATTGGAAAAATAAATGTGTGTTCTGGCAAACTTATCGGCTAAGTCACAACTAACTAATCTAAATGATTCAAATATGTAAATAGCAAGGGAGGCGTATTCCGCCTCCTTTTTATTTGTTACTTTTGATCCGAGTGTGGATCTTGATTAAATCTTTGAGAGATTTTTTTCTCAGTTTTCTTACGCCGTATCCAGCGCTTGAGTAACCCTTCTTCTTTTCGTTCTTGCAGCGTTTCCTTCAAGCCTTGAATCATAAATTCCGATCTTCGTCTGTCATCCCGACTAATCTCGCGTAATTCCTTAATAAATTTGTCGTCCATATCTGCCTCTCGCTTATTCAGGATAATTCCATTATACCGAACGTACGTTCTTTTATCAAGTTTTACCATTACGAATGATTTTGAGACCGATATAGTGAAAAGAAGCACAGGAACAATGCCCGGCATGTGTGAGAATGGTACCAGAGGGTTTGATAATAACCTATGAAAGACTGTATGAGGTTGAGAAACGAGAGGACGGAAGGAGCAATTCATGATGAAGCAGCGTGAAGGCAGATCGTGGTTACTCATTTTGATGCATGGAATTCTGGGGGTTGGGGCGATCGTTGGAGGAAGCATGTTAATCATCAACCCAACTGGAAATATGGTGAATTTGCCTGAATCTTTGTTGCTGAATTCTCCGTTTTCCAGTTTTTTGTTTCCGGGAATCATCCTATTGCTGGTTCTTGGTGTGATGCCTATAATGATTGCTATTGCACTAATACGCTACACTCCTTGGGCGCTGGGTGAGAGGCTGAATCTCTATCCTGACCGCTACTGGGCCTGGACTTTTTCCTTATACACGGGGTTTGCCCTGATCATCTGGATTATGGCGCAGGTGTACTGGATTCAGGATGTCTCTATCATTCACCTGGTCTATTTTGCATGGGGAGTGGGTATCCAAGTTGTCACCTTATTGCCTGCTGTACAGCGAATATATTCAAAATAACCTGCTTGTATATTGAACATACGGCTGCCGAAAGTATCGTTGAATGATTCTTTCGGCAGCTATTTTTTATGGGTATCGAGATGATACGTGTTGTTATGTAATGTTGACAAAAAACGATTATCCTCGCATACTTACGTAATATACTTTATAAAGTTTATTTATTAATTAAAGAGATAAGCACATATGATGAATATCGCAAAATCATAAATCCGCATGAAACAGGGAGGTAAGTATGGATGGTATACGTTATTATGGCAGTTATAATATGGGCAGGTACCTATGCCAGTATGGCCTTGTCAAAACAACCGATGGAAGTGAAGCCTGTGAAATCGATGGATGATTTGTTTGAGTGAACAAGCAACTCTGCCGATTTCGATCCATTGCCAAGACGGTGGAACTCATGGGTTCGAGTAAGGTATAACGTTGTGCTATGATATGGAGTGAAATGACATCCATACCATTGCTTTGGCTCAATTGAACCAGAGTAGAAACGAGAGGATTATGAAAAAAGCCAATGCTACAATGATGAAATACATCAATTTGAATAATGTGCGTGAAGTCATGCAGCAGATTGAGACGGCGACCAAACCGCAATTAGCTTCACTAACCAATCTTAGTGTTGTTACCATTAATGCGCTGATCCAGGAATTATGTGATGGCGAAGAATTGTTTCAGGATAAAGTGGTTCCCTCTAACGGCGGCCGTCCTGCTCAGGCATATCGATATAATTATAACTTCAAGCTTGCTTTGGTTCTTTACATCAAAGAGATGAAAGGCCAGGAGTTGATTTCGGCAACGGTCATGAATCTGGAAAATAAGGTTGTGTTGAAGGAAGAGAGCATCTTGCCTGCTTTTGATAAACAACATGTGCTGCAACTTATCGCACGTTTCGTTGCGCAGTACCCCGCCATTGATATGATTGGCATCGGTATTCCGGGACAAGCCGTGGATGGGGACATCACGGTGAGCAGTCATGAAGAGCTTATCCATTCACATCTGATACGGGAGATCGAGAGTGAGTTCCAACTGAACGTTCTCGTGGAGAATGATGTGAATGCAGCGATTAGCGGGTACTGTACACAGCATGCAGATATGAAGGAACAGAGTGTAGCAGGCATTTATTTTCCGAACCGATACCCGCCGGGGATGGGCATGATGTTGAATGGACAGATGATTCGCGGGAAAAACGGGATGTTTGGTGAAATCAAGTATCTTCCTTATTCACCTGATTGGAAACGTGACATGAGCAAAGATGATTTTGTAGTGCAGGTATGTCATATTCTGCAAACGATCAATGCTGTCGTTGCCCCGCACCAGATTGTCATTTATCAGGAACGTGTGGAGAGAGAAGAGCTGGATTTGGCGTGGCAAAAGTACGGGAAGGATCATCCCATGCCGTCGTTACCCGAGATCGTACATCAGGACTCGTTTCAACATGATTTTGATGCTGGGTTAAGAGGAATGGTTCTTCAGGCGTTGAAGAGGAGGATTCATGATGCGTGAAGAAGAGAGAATCATGCAGGGCATGTTGTTTAGTCCAAGTGATTCGGAATTAAAGACCATCAAAAGGCGGGCCCATAATCTCAGTCAGCAATACAGTCAGACTTTTGAAGAACAGACGGAGGAAAGGGATCAGATATTGCAACAGCTACTGGGGCAGATCGGTGAAGGCGGATTCTTGCAAGGCCCCATCTTCTTTCATTATGGTGTGCATACCCGGATTGGCGATCACTTCTTCGGTAATTACAATCTGACGATACAAGACGATGCGCAAGTGACAATCGGGGACTATACCAGTTTTGGCCCCAACGTTACGATTGTTACCCCCATTCACCCCATGATTGCCAGCGAGCGGAGACAGATGGTGGACCAGAACGGTGATGTGAAGTCACTATGTTATGCCAAACCGGTCACGATTGGAAACGATGTATGGATCTCAGCAAACGTCACCGTGTGCGGGGGCGTAACAATTGGAGACGGGTGTGTCATCGGAGCAGGGAGTGTCGTGACTCGTGATATTCCACCACATTCCTTTGCAGCAGGCGTACCATGCAGAGTTATTCGCAAAATCACTGAAGCAGACAGCATGCGAAATTACCCCGATATTTTGGCAGATTGCCGTGTGCTGGAAGAATAAAAAGGGTGTCACCAGGATCAGTAGATGATCCAGTGACACCCTTTTTGGTTTACGTTTACTTGGAGGCGTTGTAGTTACTCAAGAATTCTTTTACTTTTGCCGGATCAGCTTTCAATTCATTGCCGGTCTGAACGAGCGGGCTTACTGTGGAGTATGCTTTGAGTTTGTTGTTTTTGTAGAAACTCAAAATCTCATCCTGATTAATGGAGTACAGTACGGCTTTTCTCAGATCACTGCTCTTGGCAACATCACGATTGGCTGTGTTAAACAAGAGATAAGAAACGGCGTTGCTTGGAATGCTTTGCAGTTTCAGCTTGCTGTCATTTTCGATGATGTCATACTTGGTTTCAGGCACGCCGTAGTATAAGTGAATTTCACTGCTGCGAAGAGCAGAAAGGGCACTGTCTGCATCCGCGATGAACCGGACATTGACCTGAGCAATTTTTGGTGCATATTCCGTGCCTTTGCGGTATCCCGGATTTTGCAAGAATACAGCTTCATAGTCATTTTTATAAGACAAAATATAAGGTCCGCTAGTATAAAGGGTGTTATTGTATGCTGCGCCTTCAGTCACTGTGTTCTGATCACCGTAAGGAATATCTTTGTTGACGTCAAAGGAAGCCACATCATATGTGTTGATGCTCTCCACCTGTTTTTTGGACACAATCCCTGCAGATTGGTGTGCCAGGTAGTTCAGTACTTGTGGGAAAGGTTCCGTTGTGGTCAGTTTAACGACCTGATATTTACCTGCGCTATTATCTGCTTTGGTTTTGTCAGTTACGAGTTCTGTAATTTTGCTGCCCAGTCCTTGTTCCAATGCTTCGAGGATTGTGCCGTTACCGCTGGATTGTTTAACCGATTGCAATGCACTCAGATCTGTTACAACCTCAGCTTCTTTGATGTGTTCATGCAGACTGTATGTCCGGTGATCCGGAACGGAATCTTTGTTTTTGGCACGATCCAGGGAGAAGATCACATCATCTGCACCGACACGTTCTCCTGTATCTACAGCTTTTTTGTTATCAATCTTCGCAAAGTTGATATCGTCTCTGAGAATGAAGTAGTAGTCTGAATTACCCTCAGCAATGCTGAAATTATGAGACAGTGACCCTTCTGCTGTCAGCTGATCATCATCTGTGAGGTTAACAAGACGTACATACATATTTGTATTCAACTGGTTGATGGAACCGTCATTTCCTTTGATCGGATCAAGGGAAGTCAGTACGGATGCGCTTTGCGTCAGAATCAACGGATCTTTGGCATTTTTGGAGCTGTCCTTGAACTCAATTGGTTCCCAAGCCATCGCGCGGGATTTGGAGAGACGAACCGTGTCGACATTCAGAATGTCTTTGTTCACAGCCTGACTTTTCAGGGAAATGTACAAAGGAGCGATGTACGCCTGATCGGTTACCAAGCGATCTTCCAATTGTTTATAGGTTTCCTTGTATTCATCTGGTGTTTGGGTAGCGGCCTGATCAATGAGCTTATCAATCTCCCCATCTGCGAGGATACTGTAGTCTCCACCTGTTTTGAAAAGGGAGCGTACCGCATAATCGGGATTTCCCGTTACCGTAGTCCAGCTGGACAAGGCAATGTCATAATTTCCTGCGTCCTGCTGGGATTTGAAGCTGCCGTAATCCGGTTGCAGGTTCAGCTTCACATTGAAGCCGTTTTTGGTCAGCTGGTCCCGGACAATGTTTACATCATTTTCGGAAGAACTCATGGCGAGTAGCTCAATGTCTGCCGGTTTTTGTGCCGTTTCTGTTGTGTCCGCTGGTGCGGTCTCCGCCTGGGATTCGGTTTTTGTTTTTACACTGCAGCCGGAAATCACAATGACGAGAATGAGTAGCAATGAGATCAGTGTCCGTTTTTTCATGGGATTACCCTCCATAGATAGAATGTGTGATGTGTGAATTTTTCTATATCCTTCATTTCAACCAATCATTTAGGCCTTCTCCAGCTTGGGATCAAGCGCATCACGCAGACCGTCCCCGAGGAAGTTAAACGAAAGAACCAGCAGAATAATAGCCAACCCTGGATAAATCGCCAGATAAGAGTGGGTCTCCAGGTATGTACTGCCTAGCTTCAGAATGTTACCCCATTCCGGAATATGCGGCTCCACGCCGAGTCCCAGATAACTCAGACTGCTGGTAGCAATAACGGCTCCACCAATCGTGAGGGTAGACTTGATAATCATGGGCGCAAGGGAGTTGGGAATAATATGTTTGAAAATAATCGTACGATTGTTGTACCCCAGTGCACGCGCAGCTTCCACAAATTCAAAAGTAGATACATAGAGTACACTGGCTCTCATCGTACGGGCGTACGTTGGAATGGAACCCAGACTAAGCGCCAAAATGAGATTGACGGTATTGGCTCCAAACGCTGCAATAATCGCAATGGCGAGCAGAATTCCCGGAATTGCATAGAGAATATCAAGCAGCCGCATGATGATGTTATCCGTATGTCTGCCGTAGAAGCCGGAGAGCGCTCCGAGGACTCCGCCGATCAACACGGGGATGATCGTTGACATGCAACCTACGATCAAGGAGATCCGGGCACCGAATACAATCCGGGAAAATAAACATCGTCCGAAGTCGTCCGTTCCCAAGGGATACGCCAGGGAAGGGGATTGAAGCAGAGCGGAATAGTTATTTTCCACCGCCATGCTGTAGTCAAAGGTAAAGAAACTGCAGATCGATATCGAGAACAGAAAAATGATAAAAAACAAACCGGACATGGCAGTCATATTCGGAGCAAGACGCTCCCACAGATCATTCCAGAAGTTTGATTTTTGTTTCCCCTGTCTGCGAATGCGTCCAATGATGGAAATGCCGAGCAATAGTGCAAATACATTACCTGTGATCGAAGTCAGAATCAGTATTACACTGACACCTATCATCCAGCGAGGGAGGATCGAGGTCGCGTTATATCGGGATACGATAATCAGTACGACCAAGTCGATGACCAGAATAAATATCAACACCGCCATGGCTGGAAGAAAGTTGTCAGCCACATAAGGTTTGAAAACATTTAATGCGGACACACCGATCACGAACAGCTGGGTTAACAGCATGTATACCGCGAAGGTATACTCCACATTTCTGGATTTTCGAATCAGATGAAAGGCTGCCGTAACGATAAATATATTGCCTGAAATGATAGCAAGCAGCTGAACCCAGGCTAACCTGCGAGTCAGAGCAGAGACGGTACCGGTACGGATCAAGTCTTTTCGAATCCGGAACGTGATGACAGTTTGGACCAGTGTGAAGAATAAATAGATCCCAAGGATCGTTAGCAGAAATGGTTTGAACGTCTGCTCGCTCCAGTCATAACTGTTGAACAGGAACAATGCAGTCAAGAGAAGGGACGTGACCCAAGCGAAGCTTGCCTGACTGTATTCTCTAGAAGACTTAAGCCGGAAACGCATTTCTTGTGTTAAAGATGAGTTTGTCATAGTACACCTGCTTTAAGAGGTAGTTCAACACACACTTTAATATTGTTTCATCTTGGAACGCACTCTTGGATCGATAAAAGCGTACAGCAGATCAACCACTACATTAATAATGGAGATCGTAATGGCAGTGTAGATTACGCCGCCCATGATACTCGGAATATCGGGGATAAATTGTTTATCCACAATATAGCTGCCGAGACCGCTGATATTAAATACTTTCTCCGTTACCGCTGCCCCGCCCAACATGGCTCCGAATTGAAGTCCAACGACAGTTACAATGGGAATCAATGCATTGCGTACAGCGTGTTTTAGCATAACATGGCGTTCGCTTAATCCTTTGGCACGGGCGGTCATCACATAATCCTCATGAATGACTTCCAGTGTAGAAGAACGGGTCATCCGAGCCACCGCAGCCGTAAGTCCCGTACCCAGCACAATGGTTGGCATAATGATCGACAGCCAGTTCTGCGGGTTGAAGGTGGCGGGAAGCCACTGCATTTTAATCGAAAAGTTCAGAATAAAAATAAGTCCTTGCCAGAAATTCGGGATCGATAATCCAATCAAAGCAATAAACATGAAGGTGTAGTCGAACCACGAATTTGGCTTAATTGCAGAGATAATGCCAATAGGTAATGCAATGACGAGTGCCAACAGCAGGGAGATGACCGCCAGCGTCAAGGTAATTGGAAACTTCCTTGCAATCGTTGCGGTTACGTCTTCATTTCCTGCAAAAGACTTGCCAAGATCAAAGAAGGCAACGCCCTTGATATTGTTCCAGAGCTGTGTAAGATAAGGCTGATCCAAGCCATAGACTTGATTGAATGCTGCAATCTGTTCCTGCGTTGCTGTCTCTCCCAGAATGTTGGCTGCCGGGTTGAACGGAGACAGATACAAAATCGTAAATACGAGTGTGGCTACGCCCAGAATGACAAATACCGTCATCAGTATTCTTTCAAATATGTACTTTAGATAAGGATTACCATACAAAAACAGGATGCCATACATCAGACAGCCTGGAATAATGGATATCGCGAAAAACCATGGTTTGTCGATCAGTGAGTGGAACGTATCGGCCATTGTAAGACGTTGATGCCCTTGTTCCTGAAGTATGCGGGATGTCCGCTCCTTCAACTCTGTCTGAACACTTTCTTCCAACCATTCCTCGGTCTGTCGCTTGAATTCTCCCTCACTGACCTGCTGCTGGAAAAAACGGTGTTTGCGACGCAGCTGTTCTTCCACTTCCAACTTCAGCTTGTTCCGGTAGGAAGAAGCGAGCAATTCTTGCTCAGCCGCCTGCCTGGCAGCTACCCAGCCGTCATTTTTTCGATTCGAACGCCATATTAGATACACGACCAGATTGATCGGTAATCCAAGAATGAACAGAACATATCGGTAGGAAGGATGAAGCAGCATTTTTCCATAAATAAAGCTTAAATTGTGTACCAACCGTGAGATTCTGCTGCCTTCTGCAAGATTCAAACCAAGCGTACCTCCTTTCATTCAGGTTTAAATTGCATTATTCCGATTGATATAGTATATATTATTTAGGGTCTAATCAATTGTCAAGGTAATAATTGTGTACATATGGGTATGTGAAAAAACGGATGAGAGCTGGTGATGATATGGAACCTTTACTGAAAGTTAATGATCTATCTGTCTCTTTTCACTCCGGAGAGAGTGAGTTTCAGGCAGTGCGAGAAGTGAGCTTTGAAGTGCGAAAAGGCGAGACGCTGGGCATTGTAGGAGAATCAGGTAGTGGAAAGAGTGTAACCGCACGTTCCATTATGAGGCTGCTTGCTTCCCCACCTTCACAGATGAAGAATGGAGAGATTCTATTTAAAGGGGTCGATCTGGCGAATAAAACTCAGAAAGAGATGGAGAGCATCCGTGGACGTGATATCGGCATGATCTTTCAGGACCCGATGAGTTCTCTTAATCCGACAATTAAAGTAGGTAAACAGATCTCCGAGAGTCTGATCAAACACCAGAAGGTGTCCAAAAGGGAAGCCAAGAAACAGGCGATTGCCATGATGGAGCGGGTGGGGATAACCCGCAGCGAAATACGCTACAACCAGTATCCACACGAATTCTCCGGTGGCATGCGTCAGCGGGTTATGATCGGTATTGCACTCGCTTGTCGTCCTGAATTACTCATTGCAGATGAACCGACAACCGCACTGGACGTTACGATTCAGGCACAGATTCTGAACTTGATGAAAGATATGCAGGATCAACTGGGCACATCGATTATCCTGATCACCCATGATCTCGGTGTAGTAGCAGGCATGTGTGATCGGGTTGTTGTGATGAAAGAAGGACAGATTGTGGAGACCGGGACGACGACAGAGATTTTTGCCAATCCCAAACATCCCTATACGATCAGGCTTCTGAATGCCTTACCACGTCTGGATCAGAAGAAAAAGCCCAAACCGGTATCATTGGTCCCGAGAGACTTGGAAGATAATCAGCCGTTGCTTGAGGTAAAATCGCTCAAACAACATTTTAATCTGGGCAAAGGGAATACCTTAAAGGCTGTGAATGATATCAGTTTCCATATTCGACAAGGTGAGACACTCGGCGTTGTAGGGGAATCCGGCAGTGGAAAATCGACCACGGGGCGCGCCATTCTGCGATTGCATGAGCCAACAGGTGGGGATGTCCTGTTTAAGGGAGTTCCGCTTAATCGTCTGTCAGCCTCGGAGATGAAAACGATGCGCAGACATATGCAGATTATTTTCCAGGACCCCTATGCATCTCTGAATCCTAAAATGAGAATTATGGATATTATTGGAGAAGCACTTGATATCCATCAACTTGCAGGCAACGCCGCACAGCGGGAGAAGCGTGTAGAGGAACTATTGGAAATGGTGGGTCTCGATCCCACCCATGCGCAGCGTTATCCGCATGAATTCTCGGGTGGACAGCGACAGCGGATCGGCATAGCGCGAGCTCTGGCTGTGGAGCCGGAATTCATCGTATGTGACGAACCATTGTCTGCACTGGATGTATCGATCCAGGCTCAGATCGTACAATTGCTTGAAGAGTTGCAGCAGCGACTCGGATTGACGTATTTGTTCATCGCGCATGACTTGTCCATGGTTAAACATATCAGTGATCGGGTGGCTGTGATGTATAACGGGAAAATTGTGGAGCTGGCAGAGAGTGAAGAACTGTATTCCAACCCGCAACATGCCTATACCAAGGCATTGCTATCAGCTATTCCTGTGCCTGATCCGGCGATCGAAGCGAAGAAAAAGAGGCATGTTGTAAAAGACAGAGAAAATGGGGAAGTAGAGGACCGTTATAATCTGGAACATGCAAAGTGGGTAGAAGTCACGGAAGGACATTGGGTTGCCATATCTGGCTAGCGTCAATATCTCTTTGTTATTTTATAAAAGAAGCCCCGCCTACGATCTTCTTAGACCGTTAAGCGGGGCTTTGTCATGTAAATTCGGTATAATCGTAATCAATGAAAATTCAATTATTTGAATTGAACCGATTTCTTGATGTTATCAATCTCGGCTTTGGTCGCATCATCCATGTAAGTGAAGATAAAGTTGAAAGCATACCCTTCAATAATCGTACTATAGTAGTCCTGAGTAATGGTTGAACCATCACCTGCATCCATCGTAATTTGCATCAGATCCATCTCTTTACCACCGATCGTTTCCGTTGTGAATTCCTTGTAATCGTAAGGGAATTGGCTATCGACCATGAATTTTTTGGTTGCTTCCAGGTAGTCTTTACCTGTACGAATGCCTTGCAACAAGCTTACTTTCTCAGCAATCGCCATAGCGGAAGGTCCAACTTGACCTCCATCCAATGGGTACTGTGAAGCCATAAGCAGATTCAATGTTTTGGTCTGAGACAGTTCAATTTGTTTTTTCTTCGTTTCATCATCACCAGCAATCGCTTCGGATGAGGCACTTGTCAGTTCATTCATGCCTGCAGCATCCTGGAATTCCCAAGCTTCCGGGAATTTCAAAGATACGCCAAAGTAGTCGTTGGAATAAGAGCCTTTTTCCGTAGTCCCCAGCTCAACGTCTTGGGAGTTGTCTGTTTCCTTAGACTCTTCGCCTGCTGGTTCTGTGTTATCTGTTTCTTCCGTATTTGCTGTTTCGGAATCAGTGCCAGTTGTTGTTTCTGTCGCGGCAGGCTCTTTTGTTGCGGCTGTGTTATCTGCTTTGTCACCGCAAGCAGCTGCAACCAGCATAATCATAATGAGCATGGCGAATAAAGAAGCTTTCTTTGGAATTGTCATATTACCCTCCTGATATGTGTGTGTTTTCTCTTTCTACATCTTGCTTGTTTCCTAAATTGTAGCACAAACGTTCTCATATACTACCTATAGGAATCTATAGGGGTCCTTTATAAATAAGACAATCGGCTGGCAATTGAAACAGCTTCCGTGCTGGATTGCACACCTAATTTGTTGAATATCACTTTTTTGTGGTGATTCACGGTGCATTCCTTGATTTTCAATTGCAAAGCAATGGCTTTCACGGTGAGGCCTTCCGCGATCATTTCAAGAATGGTTAACTGACGCTTGGTGAACTCCACCGCTGGTTGATGACAAGATTCAGCGGCCTTTTGACTCTGGTAACTGTTCTGCATATATGCCGGAATCAACTTGGCAATAGCAATCAGCTCGCCCTGCATATCCGCGTTAATGGTAGACACATCCAGATAACCGAAATGCTGCGATCCCATGGACAGAGGGGAGGCGTAGCAATGCCAACTTTGGAAATAGGGACTTTCATGCTGTTCGGGGAGCAGGAGTACAGGTTCATTACTGTCCATCGTTACAGATATGGCGTTTACACCACAGCTCTGCGCAGTGAATAACATACCCGGACGAATGGGGGAATGTTCTACAGCATCTTTAAGATCTAAACTGTAATTCATAGAGAGGAGCACACCGTTGGGATCTGCGAGTAGAAAAAGATAAGTGCCCGTTAAATTCTCCTGGATAACCGAGATGCTGTTCTGGAAGGCGTGGATCAAGAAATGATTGATTTTACGAAGCCTGTCCAGACTGGATTTCGGTAAATAATCAAACGGAGCCGTTCCTGCTGCATGGGAGCAAGAATGGGACTCTTCGTGTCGTGTGGCAAATGTAGTGGCAGGCATATGTTTTCCTCCTTGCTGCATATGTTCTCATCCAATCGTTTGAATGACGTTTCCTTCCTGATCCTTGATTTCTGTTCTAACGATCTGAACGAGCATATGATCCAATGAAGTGATCTCGAATGTTCCTTCAACCGGGCGAAGGTTTTCTGCCAGTTCTTCAACTATTTGTTTGTTCACCGTCAGGGTGACTTGTCTGTCCGACTCCACTACTGCTGGATGTTCTCCCGCTTCGAACAGAATATTAGTATCAGGTCCGATCAAGGACAGAGAGGCACCTTTCGAAATTCGACTACGAAGGATGGTGCCAACTAATACGGCTTGTTTGGCTCCAAGCTGGAGTTTGGCGGGAAACGCTTTTTGCAGCCATTTTTTGCGAGGGGACTCCCAACCCAGTTGTTGTATGAATAAAAACGCTGTGCTGGATCCATCCTGTTCGATTCCATGCTCGACCGCTTGTATAACCGAAGGGATATCTGCGTACGAATTTCTCATCAGATCCGTCACATATTTGGGCATGAACATGGAGGAAGCAGACAGGAAGCCGCGAGCATTCCAGCTTTGAATCATTTCCAGTTCCCGACCTGTAATGCCAACCATCTGAATAAATTGCACGGAACCATTAGGCGTAGAAATCACGGGTAGATCAGGGTCTTCGATGAATGAGAGCGCAGTCAGCAAAGTATCGGACTCCAGACAGATGGGGCCATTGGCATCCATGTAATCTCCTGGCTGAAAGATATTTCCGCTGTTGAAGACGTAACGTCCTACATTCTGTAACAGATTCAGCGCCCATGCTGGCGGTTCAGTTTCTTCTTCAGTGCGTGTAAGACGAAATGTGAGTTCGAATCCATACCCGCTTTTGGATGCATCCTGTATCTCTTTTTCATATAATTCAGAGAAACCATAGGTGACAAAATGCCAGTGAGGCATAGGTGTGTTCACCGCATACACGCTAATGCCATCAAGTGGATCGGGACCTCCGAGCATATAAGGAATGGAGGTGCCATAATGCTTCGGCTCCTGTTCTCCGTACAGTTGTTCGATAGCTTTGTCAATCGCATCCCAACCGGATGTATTTTCTTCGTGAGTCATTAGTGAATCCTCCCAGACTGTTCTTTCCCCCGAAAAACATTTAAAATTAAGTCTACCTGTTACAGAAGTGGTTTCAAGCGGCTTTAGGATGAATTGTGTGAAATAGGACCACAGGGTTACAAATGGCGATATGGGGAGTGAAATTACATGAGTATGAAAGGTATTTATTCAAGCGAGTTTGATCAGGCAAGCTGGGACTCATTTTCCGAACTGTTTGAAGAACTTGGACAAAAGTTGGACCCCGCGTGGGTAGAACGTGCGCGATTACAAGGAATTCCGGCGGATATAAGTCGGGTGCTTTTGTGTGAAATGGGGGAGTATGCTTTTGAATGGATGGCGAAAGATATCCCGGCTTTAGGGGACAAAAGTCCTGCTGCTTACCTGGAAACGGAGGAAGGAGCGCAGGCATTAAGGGCAGCCATTATGCGTATGCCACGTTGATTTTTCCGATCAGGAGGTGTGCGAATAGTCATATGATCCAGTGAAGTTGATTTTGCAAAATAGATATGTTACGCTTACATTACAAGAGCAACTACAACAGAATACACAATAACATCTTTTGATGGATTGTAACTGTGAAGACAGGCAAAACCTAAACTGATGGTGAAATGAAGGCCCCTTTTTTTGGTGCTATTTTACCTTGAGTTTAGGTTTTTCTTGTTTTCTGCTCTAAATCAGACCATTTTTCACTTGGAAAAACCAAAATAAATTTCGAAAAGAGGTTGTTGTTCATGACCACGGCAAAAAAAGGATTCCCCGAAAACTTCCTATGGGGCGGCGCTACAGCTGCCAATCAATTGGAGGGTGCATTCGATAAGGACGGCAAAGGCCTCTCCACAGCGGACATGATCGCGCATGTTCCCAAAGAGAAGCGTACAGGCGGACATGCCATGGAAATTTCCTCTTCCCGAATTGAAGAGATTCTCTCTGGCAAAATCGAAGAACGTTTCCCCAAACGTTTTGGTATCGATTTCTACCATCACTTTAGAGAAGATATTGCGTTGTTCGCTGAAATGGGCTTCAAAGTATTCCGTTTGTCCATTCACTGGGCACGTATTTTCCCGAACGGTTATGATCAAGAGCCGAATGAAGCAGGCTTGAAATTCTACGATGAAGTATTCGATGAATTGTTGAAATACGGTATTGAGCCACTCGTGACCTTGTCTCACTATGAGACACCGCTTGGCTTGACGCAAAAATATAACGGCTGGGCTGGTCGTGAAGTAATCCAGCACTATGTTCGATATGCAGAAACGGTGTTCAACCGTTATAAAAATAAAGTGAAATACTGGCTGACGTTTAATGAAATTAACGTTATGCTGTTCAGCCCGTACACTGGCGGCGGCATTCTGATCGATAAAGTGGACAACAAGTTGCAAACAACATATCAAGCGCTGCATCATCAATTTGTAGCAAGCGCATTGGTAACGAAGCTTGCACACGAGATTATCCCTGGTTCCCAAGTGGGTTGTATGCTTGCTCGTATGGAAACTTATGCAGCAACATGTAATCCGGTTGATGTTCGTCTGGCTCAACACGAGAATCAGATTAACCTCTTCTTCACGGACATGCATGCTCGTGGTAAATACCCGAACTACATGGCTCGTTATTTTGAAGAGAACAACATCGTGATCCAAAAAGAAGCAGGCGATGATGAGATCTTGCTGAACAATACCGTTGATTTTATCTCCTTCAGCTACTACATGTCCGTAACCAAATCTGCATCCGCAGACAAGGAAGAAACAGCAGGTAACCTGACTGGCGGCGTGAAAAACCCTTATCTGGAAGCGTCCGACTGGGGCTGGGAGATCGATCCAATCGGTCTGCGCGTAACCCTGAACAACTTCTGGGATCGTTACCAGAAACCATTGTTCATCGTTGAAAATGGTCTGGGTGCATATGACCGTGTTGAAGAAGATGGTTCGATCCATGACTCTTATCGTGTGGATTACCTGAAGAAACACATCGAACAAATGAAAGAGGCCATCAAAGATGGCGTGGATCTGATTGGATTCACAGCATGGGGCCCGATTGACCTGGTGAGCATGTCCACTTCCGAAATGTCCAAACGTTATGGGTTCATCTACGTGGATCTGGATGACGAAGGTAACGGAACACTCAAACGCTCCAAGAAAGATTCGTTCGACTGGTACAAAAACGTAATCTCCAGCAATGGTGAGCAGCTGTAATTCTCCCATTATAAGGATTGTTACCGCATAAAAAGCGGGCAAAACCTAACACAAAAGTTGGCATGGAAGGAACCTCATATTCTTGACTGCCCTTTTCGTTGGAGATTGTCCGCTTTTTCCTGTCGCAAAGGATAGAGTAATGCTTTTAAACAAAGAATGAAAATACCGTTAATTAGAGAGGAATGATTGACATGGCAACACCATTTCCGAAGGACTTCCTATGGGGCGGCGCTGTAGCAGCCAACCAACTTGAAGGAGCTTATAATACAGATGGTAAAGGCCTGTCTGTTCAAGATGTCATGCCACACGGGATTACAACTCCTAGAACGGAAGCACCTACAGAAGATAACTTGAAACTGATCGGAATTGATTTCTATAATCGCTACAAAGAGGATGTTAAACTGTTTGCTGAAATGGGCTTCAAAGTATTCCGTACATCTATCGCTTGGTCCCGTATCTTCCCTAAAGGTGATGAATTGGAGCCAAATGAGAAAGGTCTGCAATTTTATGATGACCTGTTCGATGAGTGTCACAAATACGGTATTGAACCCCTCGTAACGATCTCTCACTATGAGACACCCCTACATCTGTCCAAAACATATGATGGCTGGGTTAACCGTAAAATGATCGAGTTCTACGAGCGTTATGTGACTGTGCTGTTCAACCGTTTCAAGGGCAAAGTGAAATACTGGCTGACGTTTAATGAAATCAACTCCATTCTGGAGGAGCCATTCATGAGCGGCGGGATCTATACGCCAAAAGCAGAACTCTCCAAGCAGGATCTGTACCAAGCCATTCACCATGAGTTGGTGGCAAGTGCACTAGCTGTGAAACTGGGTCATGAAATTATGCCGGAAGCCAAAATCGGCTGTATGGTACTTAGCATGCCTACTTATCCGCTGACACCAAACCCGGATGATGTGGTTGCAGCGATGCATGCTGAACAGCGCAATGATATCTTTGCTGATATCCATGCACGTGGTTACTATCCGAAATACATTAATCGTTATTTCAAAGCAAATAATATCAATATCAAGTTTGAAGACGGCGATGCCGAAATTCTGAAGCATACCGTGGACTTTATCTCGTTCAGTTATTATGTAAGTATCTGTGAGACTGGTGATCCCGAGAAACGCAATGAAGGAAAAGGGAACCTGTTTGCAGGTGTACAAAATCCTTATCTTAAAGCGAGTGAGTGGGGCTGGCAGATCGATCCGCAAGGATTGCGTGTAACCTTGAATAAATACTGGGACCGTTATCAGAAACCATTGTTTATTGTCGAAAATGGTTTGGGTGCAGTAGATGAGCTGATCACGGACGAAAATGGCAATAAAACGGTGAACGATGATTACCGTATTCAATACTTGAATGACCATCTCGTACAGGTGGGCGAAGCGCTTGAGGATGGCGTAGAAGTGATGGGATATACGTCATGGGGCTGTATTGACCTGGTAAGTGCTTCAACAGCAGAAATGAAGAAACGTTATGGTTTCATCTATGTAGACCGCAACAATGACGGTTCCGGAACATTGGATCGTTACAAGAAAAAATCATTCCACTGGTACAAGGAAGTTATTAGTACAAATGGCGCAAGTCTTAAGAACAACAACGAGTAAATACTAGTTCTGAAAGCATAGTTGTACAAGCGCCTTCTTGTGTCACATTAACGCACATTAACCGCTTTCACAAAAACATTGTCATATGGATAATTATATGGTAAGATTGGCCTAAGGCTAATGAATACTGGATTGTTACTGTTCAATCAGGCAAAACCAGAAGCAGGGCATGTTTCGTGACCTGCTTTGGTTTTGCCTTTTACTACTTTGACGGTGCAAGGTGATGTGAAGAAATGAAAATTGAGAAGGTGCTGAACAACAACGTAGTTACCGTAATTGATCCGGGAGGAAACGAACTGGTTGTTATGGGACGTGGAATTGCCTTCAAAAAGCATACTGGTGAATCGATAGACGAGAGTCTCGTCGAAAAAATATTCTCGCTTGAAAGTAAGGAAGTATCACAGAAACTTAAAACACTTCTGTCTGATATCCCGGTTGAATATGTCGAGTGCTCGGATGAGATTATCCGTTATGCCGAGACGGTGTTAGGTGAGAAGCTGCATGAGAGCATCTACATTTCACTGACGGATCATATTCATTTTGCCATTGATCGACATCGTCAAGGATTGCAGATCCGTAACGCATTGTTCTGGGAGATCAAGCGCATGTACCGGAAGGAATATGCCATTGGACTCAAGGCGTTACAGATTATTGAGGAAACGTTAGGTGTCCTGCTTCCCGAAGACGAATGCGCATTCATTGCGATGCATCTGGTTAATGCCCAGATGAACGGTGAGATGAGGGAAACGATCAGCATTACGAACATCGTTAAGGACATTCTTAATATCGTAAGACGTAGCTTTGTGATTGAACTTGATGAAGATTCATTAAGTTATTATCGATTTTTAACTCATCTGAAGTTCTTTGCCCAACGTGTGTTGCAAGGAACGGCGATTGAAGATAAAGAAGAAGATAATCCGCTACATGACTTGGTGAGCAAGCAGTATCCGGAAGCACATGCATGTGCAGTAAGGATCAGTGACTATACGCGTAAGATCTATAATCGGGTGTTGTCCAAGGAAGAAATACTTTATCTGACCATTCATATTGAACGAGTTGTCAGAAATGAACAAACAATTGAATAAAATTGGGATTGTTACTGCTAAAAAGGCAAAACCTAAACGTTGAATAATGATAAGCTTTCTGCTTTGTCATTATTCAGTGTTTAGGTTTTTTTTTAACCTTCATTACACATAAAAGGAGCCAAACACAATGGATAAACAACAATTGTCCAAAGATATTTTGAAGCTTGTTGGTGGCGAAGAGAATATCGATCAAGTCACTCACTGTATGACAAGACTCAGATTTAACCTGAATGACAACCAAAAAGCGGACAAAGCGACGCTAAAAAATACACCAGGCGTGATGGGTGTGATGGAGAACGGTGGACAGTTCCAGGTTATCATCGGTAACGATGTACCTGTCGTGTATAACGCACTCGTTGGCAACATGTCCAAATCACCAACCGCAGATAATACATCATCAGCTGCTTCAACGGGAGAAAAGAAAAAGAGAAATCCAATAAGTGCGTTGTTCGACTTCATCTCAGGTATGTTTACACCAATTCTGCCTGCGATTACGGGTGCTGGTATGATCAAAGGGATCGTGGCCATCCTTGTCGCAGTGGGGTGGTTGTCCGATACTAGCTCAACTTATATCATCTTGTCTGCGATTGGTGATGGTGCGTTCTACTTCCTGCCGATCATTCTGGCAATCAGTGCTGCACGTAAACTGGGTAGCAATATGTATATTGCCGCAGCGCTCGCAGCAGGGATAATGCACCCGACCATTACAGCATTGCTGGCCGATGGTCACAACTCATCATTTATGGGGATTACAGTCATAGCGGCAACGTATTCTTCTACAGTTATTCCGATTGTTCTGGCCGTTTGGATTGCTTCATATGTAGAAAAAGCCGTTGATCGTGTTGTACATGCTTCACTTAAGTTACTCATTGTTCCAACAGTTACCCTGTTAATTATGGTTCCACTGACGTTGATGACTGTTGGACCACTGGGTACGGTTCTTGGTAATGGTTTGTCTGGTGGTATTTCATGGTTGTTCGACAATATGTCCATCTTCGCAAGTATTCTGATTGGTGGTACGATGTCACTGCTGATCATTACAGGTATGCACTATGCGTTGCTGCCAATCGTTGTAGGTTCAATGACAACACTGGGTTACGACTTTATTATTCCACTGATGTTTGCAGCTAACTTGGCACAAGGTGGTGCAGCATTTGGTGTAGGTCTCAGATCGAGAAATAGCAAAACCAAATCCCTTGCTTATTCCACAGGTCTTACGGCTATTATGGGGATTACGGAACCAGCAATGTATGGTATCAACATGAAGTTCAAAAAACCATTTATCGCAGCTCTTATCGGTGGAGCAATCGCAGGTGCATTTATGGGGATCTTCAATGTTAAATCGTATGTTATTACAGGACTTGCGGGTCTGCCGAGTATTGCGGCATTTATCAGTCCAGCAATTAGCACATTGATTTATGCTCTGGTTGGTGGTTTGATTGCCATCGTAGCAGCAGCAATCATTACGTATATCTTGGGCTTCCAAGAAGAAAATGCATCAGAGCCAGTAGCTGCACCAGCAGCTGAGCCAGCAACACCAGCAGCAACTTCTGCTGCTGTAACTGAAGAGGCAAAGGCACAAGATGAGCAAGTATTCAGCCCGATCACAGGTGAAGTGAAACCGCTGAGCGAAGTGCCAGACCCTGCATTCTCCGAAGAGATTATGGGTAAAGGATTCGCGATTCAACCCTCTGAAGGTCGCGTCGTATCTCCGATCAACGGAACCGTGTTCTCGTTATCGAAGAGTGGACATGCCATTGGTCTGGTAAGTGATACAGGCGCAGAGATGTTGATTCATATCGGGATTGATACCGTGAAACTGAAAGGTCAATTCTTCTCTCCTAAAGTTCAAGCAGGTGCGAAGGTTGCTGTAGGTGATGTACTGATGGAGTTTGACCGGGAACAGATCGAAAAAGCCGGTTATACAACGATTACACCAGTCATTATTACAAACATGCACCAGTATGAGTCCATTGAGTCTGCTGGTCGCACGACGATCCAAGAAAAAGACTTGTTGTTTACAGCTAAAGCTTAAGTATACAAATAGTACAGCAGCTTCACCGGAATGGAAGTAATCCGGTAGAGCTGCTGTTTTTTTGCGTATAGCCTTTTACACCACGGGAAGCATACCCTGTACCAATTGCACAAAGTGTTGTGCAGGCTTGGACAGATAACGGTTTTGCAGCCAGACCAGTGCCGAGCCAACCGTGGAATGTTGATCCTGAATGCGGTATACGTGGAAAGGGTGCTCTTGGTATAACTGTAGTACCGTGTGAGGCACGATGGAACTGGCGAAGCCGAGTCGGACCAGCTCCAGCAACATATTAATGTCTGAGCACTCCCCCATGATGGAGGGTGTGACCTGATGCTCACGGAATTTGTCCAAAATTAGCTCGAACATACCAAGTCCTTCTGTACTTGGAAGCAGTAGAGGGATACCTGTAAGCTGCTTGAAATAAGTTTCCATCTCCGCTCCTGGGGTCATCTCCATTGGGCTATCCAGCGGTGTTGAAGAAATATAAAAGAGGGGCTCCTGAGGCAGGTGCAGCACCTCATAACGTTCGGTCTGGACAGGCATGCGTACACAGGCAAGTTCAACTTTGCCATCTTCCAACAATCGGCATAACTGCGCAGATTCATTTTGTTGAATTTTATAGGTAACTTGTGGATGTGTGGTGCGGAACTGCTGAAGTGCTTGGGGGATCAGACGATCCGATATGGTATTGATGCCGATCGCGAGTTTGCCTCGTATGCCGTGACGGAAACTTTGCATCTCCATTACAGCTTCCTCCATATATTTGGTCAAGGTGACCGCATAATCATAGAAGCTGCGACCCGCCTGCGTTAGTTCCATCATACGCCCTTTGCGTTCAAACAACATCACGCCAAGCTCTTCTTCCATTAACTTAAGCTGCTGGCTTAAGGGTGGCTGAGCCATGTGAAGTCTTCGCGCTGCTGCTGTAATCTGTTTCTCCTCAGCAATGGCAATGAAATAGCGACATTGTTTGATATCCAAGTGGTTGTCTCCTTTGCCTTCAATCTATATGTAATTCGTATGGAAAGCCAACAAAACATGTATTTTTAATATACTACGTTCTTATGTTACCATACATTAGATTTGCATACCTGACTAACAGGGCTTGGTTTCTCTATAAATGTTACTACATGAGAAAGACCTTGAATTGGAGGATGAAACAACGTGGGTAGAACAATACATGACGCCGCTCAAGCAGGGCATACCGATGAGGTCATTCGGTTTATTACACAGGGTAGCCGGTTGAATGAACGGGATGCATTGGGGCGAACACCTCTGATGGCAGCGGTGCACGGTAATAAGATAGACACGGCAAGAATGTTAGTGGACGCCGGAGCGGACATTAATCTTCAGGATGCACGTTTGGACAACCCGCTGTTATACGCGAGCGCCGAGGGTATGTATGACATGGTTGAACTGGCCATTGAAGCAGGTGCGGATACAAGGTTAACAAATCGTTTTGGCGGCACAGCCCTTATTCCAGCAGCTGATCGGGGCCATGTGGACATTGTGGAGCTTCTGCTGACACGCAGCGATGTGGATGTGAACCATATTAACAACCTGGGCTGGACAGCTTTGCTGGAAGCGGTCATTTTGGGAGATGGTGGGCCGGGTCACCAGCAGATTGTTGCCTTGCTTTTGCAATATGGTGCAGATCCAAAGATCGCGGATCGGGACGGGATTACACCGCTTGCGCATGCGCGCGGGCATCAGTATGCCGAGATGGAACGACTGTTGGCTGAATCCTGAAGCCTGAAAGCGAAATATAATTTTATAGATACAGTAGAGCGAAAGGATATTCCTAACGAATGAACAGACATCAAGAGCATTTATTACAAAAGAATATGAAGGACGTATCTTCGCTGATTTTGGCAGGCATACAATGGTTTTTCTTCCTGTTTACCAATACCGTTGTTGTTCCGCTATCCATTGGACATAATTTTCATCTGTCCCCGGATGCAATCGCTGCCTCGATGCAGCACGCATTCATACTTACCGGAGCAGTGTGTATCCTTCAAGCCGTATTCGGTCATCGATATGCGGTCATGGATGGTCCGTCAGGATTATGGTGGGGATTAACGCTAAGTTTGACGGTATCTGCTTCATCGGCAGGTATGAGTCTGGAGCGTATCGGCGGCGGGCTGGCTGCAGGTTTTCTGTTAGCGGGACTCACGATGATGATTCTGGGTTGGCTGGGAGCAGCGCAAGTGCTGCAAAAGCTGTTCACGCCCATGGTCAAAAGTACGATGTTATTTCTAATGACGATTCAATTAACCATGAATTTTTTCAAAGGAATGATTGGATATACGGAGTTTGGCCGCTTCGATCTGCCGGTTGCCGCGCTTTCCGTTGTCATTGCATTTCTGGTCGCCTGGATTCAATTGAAGGGTAAGGGGAAACTGGGGAACTACGCGATCCTGATTGGCATTGTGGCAGGCTGGATCGCCTATAGTTTATTGTTTCCTGGACAACATGGTGGACAGCCAAATCAGGCTCCAGTAGGTCTCACTCTGTTTCCATGGGGAGCACCTAGGTGGGAACCAGGCATTGTGATAACTGCATTTTTCGTGGGGTTGGTGAATATGACGAATTCGATCACCACATTAAGCACGGTAGAGAAACTATATCAGGCAGAGACAACAAGCCATCAATACCGACGCTCTTACGCGTTAACGGGTCTATTTTCGATGTTGTCAGCCTGTGTAGGTGTACTGCCATTTGGTTTATTTGCGTCATCAATCGGTTTCCTGGAGAGTACGCGTATTCTGCGTCGTGCTGCCTTTATTATTGGAGCGGGGTTGTTATGTATGATGGGTCTTACACCTTCTGTTACAGCCTTCTTTGCACAAATACCACCAAGCGTTGGCAGTGCTGTACTGTTTGTGGCTTATCTTCAGATGTTCGGCACGGCACTAAGAACGCTTGAAGGTACAACGTTTAATTCTAAAACGATCTATCGTGTAGCGTTGCCGGTACTTACGGGAGTTGCTGTAATGAATATTCCTGCTGAGGCCTTTCAAACCTTGCCCATGTATCTTATTCCGATCATAAGCAACGGTCTCGTCATTGGAGTATTGGTCTCACTCGTTCTCGAAAAAACCGTGAACTGGTCCAAAATGGAACAACCAGTGACAGTTAGTAAAGCGGCATAATAAGTTTTATCTTGTGACAGTCCAACTTGATTGGGCTGTTTTTTTGTTTTTTTAGATTAGCGGGCTATAGGGCCACTCCTTATTTCACGATAATCTTGCCTTGGCCTGCAAGCATTCGCATCTCTCTGGAGAGACGATCCTGGTTCCCGTCCTGCATTTCAAGCTGAACACCATAGTGCCATGACGTATTTTTTTCTTGACCCCAGCGGAGAGTGCCTTCCATATATAAAGGGTCTTCAAAGAGCAGCATATTCATTCCGATCCGAATATCGTTGTTCTCTACGGGAAGAGACAGCGGAAATGACAGCTGACAGCCGGATCGACTGATATCACATAGTTCGGCCTGAATGGGTTTGGGAGGCGCGTTGACTCCGTTGATGCTTAGGATATAGATCTCAAAGCTGATCGGTTCCTTCAATGTGTAGCGAAAGGGTTCTTTTCTATTGTTCATTGCCATGGCTTCCTCCATCAAGTTCAAAAAAGTCAGTTATGCTTATATCGACCGTTTGGAGCGAGAAATGAAGAGTTGCGAGAGCGGAGATGGTTCATGGGTTCCTTTTCCACGTGCATCAGGCTTGATATAATGATGGAATATATTTCTGGGGTCAGACCTGATCCAGATCGAAAGGACGGGAGAATATGAGGGGAACATTTAAAATGGTAACAGATACGGCAACATTGTGCCTGTATGATCTGGCAGCGTTAAAGCACCGTACCCAGGATACTTCGGACTGGTGGTCCATTCCGGAAGATGAGCTGGCTGAGGTGAATGCAGGTCATTGTCTGTTCCTGAATCTGGGTGCGGACGGAGCATATGAGGTGGAGTGGAGCCTGGAAGAGGATGCAGAGGTAGGTTCAGGTCCGGATTACGTAGCGGAACGGGAAAAGGTGTATCATCTGCAGGTTCCGTCCGGGGAGGTCTTTCTGGGAGCAGCAGAAGATGTCAGTGGTGGTGAACTGGAACCGGATGAGACGTGTGAAGGGGTTCTGCTTCAGTTAAAGCCCGGAAACTATGCGTGTATTATCTCCAGAGAAGCCAGTCGGATCGCGATAGTCTTGAAACCAAGTATACAGGGAATTAACATGCTGGATGAATTAATCCGGATTTAGTGTACATCTACGATATATGAACAGGAGGGATTCATATGCAGGCTTGGAATGACACAATCATGATGAATGCAGATGCCCTGCGTAAACGGTTGAGAATACTCGCCGCACTGGACATCATCTTTTCGGAGGAAGAATGGCTACGCGTTCATCATTATGAAAATGACCTTCAGCCAGGTGTGGCATGGGGAAACATCAATAACGGTGCAGGTGATCATCTGCATGTCTTGTTTACGAACTCAGGCACGTTGATCAAGGGATTTGATCATGAGTCACCTTTAAGTCCACATGCTCGTGAGGATGGTGAGATCTACCCGGGTATGTACGATGAAGTGCCAGAGGCGTTAATGGCTGTTCTGCGAGATCAGGAGGAAACATTGGATATGGAGGATGTGACCTTTTGCCTATGGCAGGAAGGGAACGACTTGTCATGGATGGTTGGTAACTGGATTCAGATGGCCACGGCCGAGGAAGATGAAGCGGACGCCAGAGGTGGCGCAGAATTTTTGCTGGGATATATGAACAAGAACTCGGAAGATTACGTTGATTGGGCCAAAGGGTACTATGATTTGCTGGATCTGTCGTTGGAAGCCGTAGCTGAGATATATGATGAAAAACCGGTGACTGCGAGCCTGATTAAGCAGTTGTGTCCTGAGCGAGATGTGGCGGCCGCATTGAATGAGTTGCAGCAGCGCGGGTACGCGGTGGAACAAACATAATAGAGTAGCAAAGGAGGAACGGTAGATGATGTACACTGCACAACTGGAGCGAATACGTGAAAAGTTGATCACGCTTCGAAGCCTGGACCCGCATCTGGACCTGTTCGGGGCAGAAAACCATGAATATGAAATGGCATCTGTGTGGACGCAGAAGGATATTGTGCAATTTGAACAGAAATGGCGAATTGAGTTGCCGGAGGAGTATAAGGCATGGCTTCTTCATATGGGAACGGGTGGTGTAGGACCTTATTATGGTCTGGAAAACCCGGATGACGGCGTATACGCTGTGCTTGGTTATGATGATGAGCTGAATGCAATCTCGGACCCTTTTCAATTCACGGAAGCATGGAACTGGAGCTATGACTGGTTCAATGACAGCATGGAAGAAGAGGAATGGCATGTGTTAGAGCACGAATATTTTGATCCAAAATGGTCGGCAGGCATGCTGCGCATCAGTGATTTTGGTTGTGGCATTTCCATGAATCTGATTGTTAAGGGAGCCTCCTACGGAGAGATTTGGGTTGACGACCGGGCCAACCGAAATGGAATCTATCCTGACCAGTATTGGGGCAATACGAATCGACTACATTTTCTGGATTGGTATGAATTATGGTTGGATCGTTCGATCCAGCAAATGCACGAACAAAAGCAACAATCCGGAACGAACGAAGTCTGAAGGAGGTTGTGCATATGGGCTGGGAATATGGGATTAGAACAACAGAGTCTGTGAGTTTACCCGCAGTTGTGAAACATCTGGCAAGTGCATTAACATTTACCGAAGTGTATAGTTTGGAATACCAAGTCAACGGATTTGTGTTGAAACGTGAAGATCCTTCCTGGCCTACAGCCCTTGAAGTGTGGATAGAGCAGGCTTCCGGGTTGGAAGAGATTGTGGACGGGGATTCGTATATGTACTGTTTATTTCATATCTGGGGTGAAGAGGGCCGGAGTTGGATGCAACAGATGGAGCTAGTAACCGGGCAGATGGATGGCGGTTTAATCTGGTTTGAACTCTGATCCGTAAGAGATTTGCCTGAAACAGGAGGATCATATATGGCTAAAAAATCAAAGAAAACAATTCCTGCGCTCATCTATCAGTATCAAGGTCCACAGCGGAATGTGGGTTTTGTTTTATCCCCTTTATACATAGAAGAATCGGATGAAGTAGAGATGGAAGACATGCTGTTCATATATAATGAAGACTTTGACTACATTCGTTTGAAAATCAAAATTAAATAAAATGGAATCGTTTTGGTGGGATGAAGTCATGGCAATAGCCGAGGCTTGATCCCACTTTTTTTGTTTTTTCACTATATCTGATCTACTGTTGCACAAAAATAATATTTGTTGTCCTTTTGCAATTTTTGTATTGTCACAGCCGAGGTTACACGATATAATCGAGTTGTCTTAGAGGATAATATTATAAAGGATGGTGAAATTTTGAAGAAATTCTCTATGCTTTTACTCGCGGTAACTCTATTGTTGTTAACAATCTCAACGGCTCCTTCTACCTATGGCGCGGCCAGTTATCCGAACACGTCTACGAACGGGTTGACCGGTTTTGCAGGCAATGCGAAGAATGAAAGTGGTGTATCCAAGTCAGCCACGACAGGTGGCAAGAATGGTCAGGTGGTTTACGTTAGTAATCTCAATGACCTGAGAACACATATGGCGGGTTCTATAGCCAAAATTGTCGTCGTTGAACAGAATATTTCTTCCTCTACGCTGCAAAAGGTTGAATTCGGAGCGAACAAGACACTCGTAGGTTCCTTTGACAGACATACATTAACAAATATTCATTTCAGATCCACAAGCAGTTCAAGCAATGTGATTTTTCAGAATCTGACTTTTGAACACGCTTCCAATATTAATGCCAATGATGATATCCAGATGTATATCACTTCAGGTTCCAATTACTGGATTGATCATGTGACGTTTGCTGGTCACAGCTATAACTCTGGCGGTAGTGATCTGGACAAACTTCTGTATATTGGTGATCGTGCCGATTATATTACAATCAGCAATTCCAAATTTGCTAATCATAAGTATGGCGTTATCCTTGGACATCCGAATGATGGTAACAGCAGTTACAATGGAGTGCCTCATGTGACGATGTCCAACAATTACTTCGAAAACTTATATGTACGTGGTCCTGGACTTTTAAGATATGGTTACTTCCATCTCAAAAACAACTATGCAAACAACTTTAATCAGGCCATCACCATTGGTGAAAAAGCACGGATTTATTCAGAAAACAACTTCTTTGGTGCTGGCGCTGAGAAGGGTGGCATCTTGGATGACAAAGGAAAAGGTGAGTTTACGGATACAGGAAGTACACCAGCGCTTAACAGTCCGACTTCGCCTAAAACAAACTGGAGACCAAGCTCCAATTACAGTTACCAGGTAGAGAGTGCCAGCTACGCGCGTGAGTTCGTTACCAAGTATGCAGGCTCTTCCCATACGACACTTGTATTCGGAAAATAAGACCTTGTATTCATGTTTATTAGCATAACCAAGAAGCCTTTCTTGTACGTAACAGCGTATAAAAAAGGCTTCTTATGTTTTTTTTGATATGGGAGCACATTAATTAAAAGTTGATATTTAAATTTATATCCGGAATACCGATATACATAATGTAGCGCTGCTTTCATGTTTGTGAAGTAACATTGTACTATGGCGGTGGCCTGAGCGTTGCGTCGAAATATGCACGGTAGAAAACCATAAAGAGGCCGGTGTGAGTGCGAGTATGCCCTACAATCGCAAGTTATTTTATCTAAAGGACGGGGTATGCATGAATCGTATTGACGAAATTATATGGAAACGGAACAAGATCATCAGCATCATTTTATGGGTTGTATTAATTGTAGGATTTTCTGTAGCTTTAATTGAGCCCAAATTATTCATTTCCAACGGTGTTGTGATCTTGTATGGAATCTGGCTCGCTTATGCAAACGCCAAAAAGAAGCACATCCATCTCATTCCTTGGGTGAACACTGTGCTGATCTCGTTGTGCGGGGTATTCGCCGGATGGGGAAGTGTTGATCCGCTAATTGCCATTCTCATCTCTTCGATCCTGCTTATTTATCCAAATAAAAAATGGTTTATTATCGGATTTTCGGTTATGCTTGCGAACAATATTCTTCAACTTGTGATTATTCCTACAACGACTCAGGATCAGTTTGAAACTAATGCAATCAATGTAGGGCTCTTCGCCGTTACGGGCGGGATCATGTTCATGGTGTCCTATCTGAACCAAAAGCTCTTTCATGAAAGTGAAAAAAGATGGAGTGAGGTCGAAGCGTCGCGGACCCGCGTGGAAACGATGCTTGAACGGGTTAAGGAGTCTGTTGGCGGACTATCTCGTTATACGGATCAATTGAAGCAAAAGGTGGATTCAACAGGTTCCATTACCCATGAAGTGACCCTGGGATTCAGTGAAGTTGCCAAAGGTGTGGAGTTCCAGGCAACCAGTGTGGCCGACATTTCGGAATCCTTAGCTGTATCGGATCGCCATATTAAGGACGTTGCGTTGTACTCCCAGCAGATGAAAGAGTTGTCCGCAAGTATGGCAACAAGCACGCAAACAGGAAGCGAACATATGGACCAACTGAATATTCAGATGCAAGATTTATATGAAACGATCAATACAACTGCAAATGACATGCGAAAGTTTAATGAGGAAAGTGAGTCCATGACGCTTATGCTGAACAGCATAGCGGATATCGCAACTCAGACCAACCTGCTCGCGCTTAATGCAGCCATTGAAGCGGCTCGTGCAGGCGAGCATGGACGCGGATTTGCGGTTGTATCAGAGGAAGTGCGCAAGCTGGCCGAGAGCTCAGGTCAATCTGCGAATGATATTTCAACCATTCTGTCTCGGTTAAAAGGACAAACGCAGGCACTGACAGATCGCTTCGAACGTATTCGTCTATCCTTACAACAAGGAAGAGACAGCGTGCAGACGGCAGATGAAGTGTTCCGTACGATCAACAGCAACTCTCAGCATGTGTTGAATCAAGCGACAGATATTGAGACGAGTTCTGCAACAATGAAGGATTCTTCTACCAGAGTAGTGAATGAGGTTTCCGAGATTTCGAGTGTAACGGAGCAATCCAGTGCAGCGACAGAAGAGATTCTGGCGAGCATGGAAGAACAACGTAACCTGACACAGAAGATGGTGGAAAGTTTCGGAGAACTGGAGCAACTGATTGTGAATCTGAATGAGTTAGTCTCGGATCACCAGGTTTCTTCCGTTGAGAATAAACTTTAATCCTATATCGTTGAAAGTTCGTCTGTACGTATTTATCGTGCTGGACGGGCTTTTTTTTCATCTGCAGTACCGCTTGATGCCGACATTTTTTTCCTATAGAGTGTGTGTAGAGTATGAAGAGAGTAGAAATGAAACTGTACATGGTAGTTAAAAGTAGATGTTACCTCATGGGGGAGTAAACGGTTGAAGAATAAAGGAATGAAAGATAATTTGGAATACGATGACCATACATATGAGCATAGGAAGCATAATGGCGCTGAACGCGTGCGTCTTTATGATCAGCATTCGTTCATAGACATGGACTGGCCCGATACGGAGGATGGCAGATATGCCAGAGCTTATCTGGAACCCATGATGCTGGAAGGAACGCATAGCTTTATGTCAAACGTGGAGACCACAGTGCTGCTTGCCCGGATCGACGATCTCGTTATTCCACTGACGGTGAATGATACAGAGTATGATAATGCTTATGTCTGTTCGCCATATACGCATTATGTGAGTTACGCCAAGCAGGAATTAACCATGTTGCAGAAGCCGGTGTTGGAAAAAGGACTCTCTGTACTTCTCAGTCTAATAGGTCGGGGTATGAAGCAATCGCAGATTAACAAAGTTGTGCATGTGAACAACTGGCTGTTGTCCACCAATCTCTATCCTGCCATGTCCGGTGAACAGGCAGAATGTTTGCTTGCAGCGGTACAAGAGCGATACCCTGAGCATGTCATTGTGTTTCGCTCCTTGTGTCCGGGACTTCATCCCGAGCTGATGGCGAGGCTAACGGAAGTGGGGTGTCGACTCATCCCGAGCCGACAGATCTACCTGTACCAAGCGCATGATCCTAATTTTGGCAACTCGAAGTCACGCTGGCTGTTAAAGCGGGATTACGAATTATTAGCCAAGCACAACTACGAATTCGTTTCCGAGTCAGATATGACGGATGCAGATATTCCGCGAATCGTGGAGTTGTACAAGCTGTTATACCTTGAAAAATACTCCTATCACAATCCCCAGTTCACCGAACGGTTCATTGCTGCTGCGATGGCATCAGGAACACTCAGGCTGTATGGACTGCGGAAGGAGGGGCGCTTGGACGCGGTCATGGGTTATTTCTGCCGAAATGGAATCATGACAACGCCACTGTTCGGGTACGAGACAGCGGTGCACCAGTCTGTCGGGTTATACCGCATGTTATCCGCTTGTCTGATCGGACAGGCTCGTGAGAACGGCAACCTGTTACATGAGAGCGCCGGGGCGGCGCAGTTTAAGCGTAATCGCGGTGCTGTGGCGGATTTTGAGTATTCGGCTGTGTATGAGCGCCACCTTTCATGGGGCAGACGCTGGTGCTGGCTGCTGCTTGATCGGTTGTTGAATCGTGTAGGTGTGCCGCTGATGCGCCGCATGAAGCTGTAAACAGGCATAATAACTTACTTACGCTGCCCTATGCGGGGCTGTGCGTGAGGTTTGACTTACACCTTCACACACAACTGGTTATCGAGATGCGCACAGTACGTTCGCCTAATTAGACATGCTCTGCGAGTTGTACCTCGAAGCCGTCTGGATCGGCAATGTAAATAAACCGCAGATGCGGATTGGGCTGGATAGGGCCGCGTACAATCGGAATATTCAGCTCTGCCAACCGTTCCATGGCTTCATCCAGGGAGTTCACCTCATAGCCGATCGACACGCCGGCCTCTGGTTTAAGAGTCGATTCACTGCCCTCAATCAATTCCAGCTTGGCTTCATTCTCCTTGCCCAGCATGGCAATCTGCCGTCCACGGCTTTCGAATCTGCGCTGAATTGGAAGTCCGAGCATGTCGTGGTAGAACCCGAGTGAAGCTTCCAAATTACTGACCCTCAGCGTGATCCAGTTTAATTTGATCAACATGGGTGAATCTCTCCTTTTGTTTTGCATGATATGTATTTTTTGTTACGTTCATTATACGCTAGGCGTTAGCAGGAACCTACCCATTAGCAGTAAACAATAAAAAAGCTGCCGAAATATTCGGCAGCCAAATGGTGTAATCTCTTGCAGTTCAGATCGTTCTAACGAATTATTGAATCAGATCAACGGCCGTTTGTGGTACAAATGCCTCTACACCGTTATAAACAATGACACCTTCCAAGGTTGTCTTTTTGCCGTTTACCAGTGCAATATTTTTGTAGATTTGCAGTTCCAGCTTGGTGTTGCCTTTGGTAACGAGGATCTTTGGATTTTTGGCGTCAGTCAGGTCCAGTTTGTACGTCGCGCCTTTGGCTGTAAATGCCTGTTTGGCAGGGACAAACAATTGTTTGCTTACGCTGTCGAGATCGAGATCCAGTACACGAGCCATATATTTGGCGACATCCGTGTTGTCAATCACACCGAATGGACGATCATTGTTGGGAGCATACGTGTACAGCACGACATCTCCACCTGTATGACCACCGGTTGTCCAACCGATCCCTGCGCGTTTGCTGATCATTGGACCGATTGCATAGTTAAGACTGCCCGGCTCGGCCGCTTTAATGGTGGCAATCTCCTCGGAAGTCAGGTCCGTAATGCCATAGTATTGTTTCATCACTACTTTGATGTTTGTACGCTTGGCATTCAGCTTCGCTTCAACGCCCTCACCTGTCAGTTTGGCCTTTTTCAAAGGTCCGATAAATGTGGACAACGGCTCTTTGTCATAAGTGCCGCTAGTTGCGTTGTTACCAATGGTGAGTCCACCATTGCCGTGGTCAGTTACAGCCACTACGGCAGTCTCTCCATCCGCTTTGGCAAAATCCATAGCTACTTTCACGGCATCATCAAAAGCCAGCACGTCACTGATAATACCAATCGGATCATTAGCGTGAGCTGCCCAATCCACTTTACTGCCTTCGACCATCAGGAAAAAGCCGTCTTTGTCTTTGGACAGAACTTCAATGGCTTTGGATGTCATCTCGGCAAGGCTTGGTTGCTTCGCAGGATCACGGTCCATATTATAAGCCATGCCTGCGGGTGCGAACATACCCCACAGCTTGGTCGAATCCGATGCTTTCATTGCCGCTGGTGTAGTGACGTAATCATAACCCAGTGCTTTGATAGTTGAAACCAGATTCTCGCCGTCTTTACGTCCGGCTGGCTCAAGATATTTGCTACCTCCACCCAACACAACATCCATGCCGTTGTAGACTTGTTGTTTGCTGAGTGCATCATAGTTTTTACGGTCAGGATAGTGAGAGGAGAAGTCCGCTGGTGTGGCGTGCATAATCTCGGATGTAGCGATAATTCCGGTTGCTTTGCCAGCTAATTTGGAAGCTTCTAGTACGGAAGCGACCGGTTTTCTTGCATCTCCAGGCGCAATTGCCTTTTGCCCGGGCATTGTAGCCTTGTCCGGCAGTACACCGACAAATCCGGTGTGAGATTTATGTCCTGTTGCAAAAGCAGTTCCCGCTGGAGCCGAGTCTGCAATCGGTGCATCGGCGGAGTGTGTACGAACCATACCGCTTGCCATGGAGTCCAGTGTCAGGGACGATCCCTTATACCAACGAGCCAGAGCAGTCGCATCGTTAGCCATCCCGTCAGGAATCAGAATAATCACATTTTTAATCGGTGATGCAGAGGTTGTTGAGGTGGTGTCTTCCACAGCCCACGCTTCACTGCTTCCTCCGAGTGTAGCCGTAACAATTGTTGTCACCGCGAGCATCATTTTGGCTGCACGGACATTAAACCGGTTTAACATGAATGCGACCTCCTAAAATATATGTATAGTTGGTAACCCAAACCAAGTGTATACAACAATTGCTAAACTAACGTATGGAATGGGTTAACTATATGTAAAATTTACGATTAATGAAGCGTATTAAAGTTTAAGCCCAAATGAGAATGAGGTTTTTTTGTGTTCACCCTGTCGAAGTCCTATGAAGACGATTAAAAAAAGATATTGCGAACGCTTACATTGTGTGCTAACATCACCATAACAACAGGATTGTAACCGTGTTCAGGGCAATACCTGTGTCAGTTCATTCGTTGGTTCTTTGTTCATCAAACGATTGATTGCGTTTACATTATCATATGGAATGAGCCTCATTCCTCAGGGTTGTTACTGATTGCAGGCAAAACCTGAATTGAGGGCAGTAGACCACGCTAAAGCGATGTCTATTTGCCTTCGGTTCAGGTTTTTTTATATAAAAAAATGCCTGATGGCATAACCGCAAGCGCCGTAGCAGATCATTCGAGCAGAAAGGAGCGCAGCAGATTTAAGTTTTCCTAAATAGAGAAATAGACTCATCCAAACATTGGAATACTGATTCAAAGATGTCCATTTCCAATGAAATTATCCCATCACACACTATTTGACAGCGAGGAGATTGTTGACATGAAAACCATTAAACGTTCGATTGCCATAGCAACCATTCTGGGGTTATGTGTATCCGGGTTACCAGCATATGCAGCAGGCAATACCACATCCTCTTCTTCAGCGGCGATGGACAAGCTGATCCAATCGGAGCTTATTCGCGGAAGCGGTCAAGGTGTTAATGCAGCTTATCTGAACAAAAAAGCTACACGTATTCAGGCCGCAGTACTTTACTTGCGTTTGTCCGGGTTGGAGAAAGAAGCACTGGCTTACCAGGGAACGGCAACGTATGACGATGCCGCTCAGGCAGGCAAAGTATTACAACCGGTCGTTGGTTACTTGAAGCAGCATCCGTATGTGGCTGAGATCGTAACAGGAACGGAGAAGTTTGAACCTAATGCACCACTTACAGCGGAAGGTTATGCCGGAATGCTGCTGAAGGTGCTGGGATATGAAGCGGGTACGGATTATGAGCAAGGAGCGGCTGCCACCTATGCGGCTGGAAAAGGAATCAAGGTACTTCAAGGGAAGGGAGCGAGCGAGCTTACCAACCGCCTGATGGCCGAGGCAACCGCACAGGCTTTGCAGACACAGTTCAAGAATGGCAGTGGAACCTTGGAACAGAACTGGTTGAAACATAAAGAAGCTGGGGCGTTCAAACCTCAAACGGTGCAACAGACCAAGTATGGCACAATTGAGGGTAAAACCTATGAGCAATATGGTACACTCGGCTGGCTCGGTGTTCCTTATGCGGCACCTCCGGTAGGTGAACTGCGCTGGAAAGCCCCGCAAGAACCAGAAGCATGGACAGGAACCAGGTCGGCCAAGGAATTTGCTGCGAACAGCTTGCAGATCTCTGGGAAAAATACAGTAGGTAGCGAGGATTCGTTGTATCTCAATATCTGGCGTCCCGACACAACCAGCTCGAAACTTCCGGTTATGGTGTTCCTGCACGGCGGCGGGAATATGACCGGATCAGGCAAAGATTTTCAGGGTGAACAGCTTGCACGGAGCACCAACAGCATCATTATCTCGGTGAACTACCGTTTGGGAGCTCTCGGATTCTTCGAGAATGCAGCGCTGAAAACAGGTAATGCCCTGGATGACTCAGGTAACTACGGTCTGCTTGATGCATTCCGTGCATTGGAGTGGGTACAGGATAATATCGAAGGTTTTGGCGGAGATACAGGCAATGTTACATTAGCCGGACAATCTGCTGGTGCACGTGATGTGCTGGCAACTCTGATCTCTCCACTCAGCAAAGGACTGTATCAAAAAGCAGTTGCTTTCAGCGGAGGATTGACGACAGCATCACCGGAAGAAGGCGCGCAAAAATCCGAGGATGTGCTTGTGAAGCTACTCGTGCAAGAGGGGAAAGCGGCTAATGCAGAAGAAGCCAAAGCATGGATTGGCAAACAATCTCAGGCACAGCTGGAGAGTTACCTGCGTGCACTGCCTGCGGACAAGCTGGTCACAGCATTTGGTGCAACCGCAATCCGTATGGAACCATTCCCGCATCTGTTCCGGGATGGCACCGTGATTCCAAAAGAAGGATTTGACGCCATCAATAATGGCAATTATAAGAAAGTTCCTGTATTGCTCGGCAGCCTGGAAACGGAGTTCTCTGGTTTTGCCTTCGGTGATCCGAACTTCTCGCCATCGATTACGGATGAAACCCTGTTTACCGATAAAACCAAGGCGGAACAATATGCTGCTGCGTTGAAATACGGTAGCGAAGCTTATGCAGGCTTTAATGCAGAGCGTGTAGCAGAACAATTGACGAGTAAAGCAGGTCAGCCGCCGGTATATGCGTATCGTTTTGCATGGGGCACACAGCCTGGGGTTATCTCTGAGCGTCTGCTCACGTTACTTGGCGCACCACATGGTGCGGATATGGACTTCTATACAGGACACGCGGACGGCATTGCTGCCTATTTCCCTGAGGGGTACTTCAGCGATACGAACAAACCAGGACGTGATGAGTTGTCCACCGCGATGGCAGCTTACCTGAAGCAGTTCTTGTACACAGGTAATCCAGGTACGGGCGGTTCCCCTGAGCTGGCGGCGTGGACACCTTGGACGAAAGATGCTCAAGCCCCGATCATGCGTCTGGATGCAAGCAATACAACGGCAGAGATTGGCATGTCCACACAATATAATCAAGGCAAAGACGCCGTTATGGCAAAGATGAAAAAAGAATTGCCTGAAGAAACGTACAAACTGTTGACGGAAAAAGTGTTCGCAGGCCGTTTCTTCTGGGAATAAGGATCACCTGATAGGAAGGCATATATAGATAAATTGAAAGCCAAGGGAGCATGCTCTCTTGGCTTTTTATACTGTTCGTTATACATAAATATGGTATTGTTGTAAATATAAATTAATAAGATATGGGAAAGGGGAAAACGTACATTATGGATGGAGTTAGTAATTTTGGTATTGCAGGTATTATAACGCTATTAATTTTCTTTATTATGATTGGTCTTGTATTATATCTGGTTTTCTATCTTGTGATGAAGAGGTCTGGCGTCAAAGAGGAAGTATCCGCATTAAGGATGGAAGTACGAGTGTTACAAGAGGAAGTAGAGCGGAACAGGCGGGAATTGGAAAATATGAAGCGTCGATAACATTTACACCACTAGTTTTGGATACACGGAATGGTGTGGGTACAACAGTAGGAGAGGACAGGGGCTCTACGCCCCCACCTACTCAATACAACGTGAAACCGCTCATTTCAGTCTTTGTACGCCATGGATACTAAAACTATTTCTTGGCAAAAAAACTAAGGGTTCCGGTGCTTTCATCTGCACTTACAAACAGGCTGCGTCCGTTAACACGATGAATTCCTTCTGGTGATTTTCCAGCTGTAGGAATCAGACCCAGGTAGTCCCGGATTGACCGGATCAGCAAGATCGAAGAACAGAATGGCATCTGCCCGTTCGGAAGCTACTGCTGCGTATGTTTTTCCGTCCACAGTAGAAACGGTGAGATTCTCTACTTCACTGCCTTTATTGGGACTGCGATCATCCGGGTACAAGCCAACCATGGCGGTGGCCGTGTCAATGAGGTTCTGGCTATCGTACATCCGCTTGCCTTGCAGATCCCAGACAGCAATATTGCGTCCGCCTGCTTTTATCCCATCCTCAAATTCATCCTTGCCCAAGTCCCCTTCATTAGCTGTCAGCAGGTATTTACCATCTGCCGAGAAAGCAATCCCATCCGGCTCATAACGAGCGGTCAATGTCTCTTTAAACTGAACGATACCATCATCTTTCAGATCTGCTTGATGTGAAGTGGTACCCAGCGCGAAGATAGAGATGATCTTTTTGGTCTCCAGATCTACGATGGCAACGACGTTGTTCTCCTGCAACGTGATGGCTGCTGTCTTGTTATCTGGACTAATGGCAACATACTCCGGTTGTGAATCATGCGGGTAGATGGCACCTTCTACATTGTCCAGAGATACCGGCAAGTTGGTGATTTCACCCTCCAATACGTTCCCGCCAGCAAAAGATACAACCATAATGCTACCCGGACGTTTGGTGTTGGCATAGTCAATTTCATCGGCAGCTTTATTCAGCTCTTCATCCTCTATGGCGATCACCGCATGCTGACCGTCAGGTGACAGTGCAATCGAGTCAGGACCAATACCGAGTTCATATGTTTTTACCGTTTTGTAGGTTGTCAGATCCACAATGGCAAGCAATCCTTTGTTTGCTTCACTGTCTGTATCCCCTGTACGAACAACAGCCAGACCGTATTTGCCATCTTTGGACACCGTTACACTGGTGACTTCAGCTTTGGCGGAGAGGTCATGGAAGCTGACTGTCTTCAATACGTTGATGTTTTTCAGGTCAGCAATGTCCAGTACGGAGATACTGCCATTGTCTGCTTCGGTTACGAGCAGGCGCTGTCCATCTGGCGTAGAGGCTGCTATTTCTGCTTTGCCACCGGGCATCTGAAACGATGCGGTCCGTTCAAAACCGGTTTTATTTTGGTTCAGAATCAATTGATCCGTGATTAATTTTAGCGTTTGAGGAGATACATACGTTGTGCCGTTGGTGATGTAGCTTTTACTGTCCAAAGAAGTCTTCACACCGTTGATGGTGGCTGATGACGTTCCGACAAGAAGTTGTGCTTTCGTATCTGCGATCTGGATATCGACACTGCGACTGTTACCGTTCCATGTGACTGTACCCTGCATATTTTGGATGGCTGTACGCAGTACGACATGTTCGTTAGCGGGTTTAGTTGCGTCAGCGGCATGAATCATTGATGTGTAGCCGGTTGCTCCTGCGCTAAGAATGGCGGTCATCGACAGAACGGCAAGCCATGGATTTCTCTTTTTCAATGTTCCAGATCCCCTTTATCGTTTCGTGTGTGATGGTGTGTACAATTGTTTTAGTATAGGGAACTTATGTTAAGGAGAGGTAAGAGAAGTCTGCAATTTGTGTAAAAGGTTAGATAAGAGATATTTTTCCAAATTCGATATGTAAGTTAGTGTATACAATGATTGCCACATGAAGAAAAAAAGCAGACGTGAGCCTTCATATATATAGGACTGGTCGAACGGGAGAAAATACGCTAGAATTATAATTGAGAATCATTATCAATTGATTCATGCTTTCTTTACTGACAAGTCTGATCAAGATATAGGCGAGGTGAACCCATGCGCACGGATGATACATTAGGCGTAGTATATCAGCATTGCCTGACCCAGGAACCCTACAGTCAGCAAGATGAACATACATATCTGCTCTCTCCCAAGGCGGGCAGTGGCAATATCAAAAGAGTAACAACTTACAGTGGCATTGAGATTTTATATTCACAGGTTCAATATCATCAGCCTTATCCAACGTATTTTGCGTCCGAGACACCCATTGTGGAATTGCAATTTGCCTTGTCAGGAGAACGACAGGTGGATATATCGGGTCAGGATTATTCGTTATCCATTGGTCAGGGTGCCCTCATTTTCATGCATGATTTCGAAGCGTGGTTTCATCCTCCGGCAAGAGAGTTGTATACGTCCTTTTCGCTGGGGATTCCGGTCTCTCTATTCAATTATGCCGCGGCACAACTGGGCAGTTTCAAGCCGATTGCGTTTAATCAGGTGTTGGGGGAAAAGGTGTTCAAGCCAATTGTATTTCAACTGGATAACCGGATACGGACGATGATTGATCATCTGATTGTGGAATTAAACAATAACTATAGATCTTCCTTAATGATGGAAGCGACAGCCTTGGAAATCTTGAATCGATTTATGATCCAACTGTTTGATCTGGCGCCGATCCCTGCGGGATTCTCCAGAGAGGACATCCGGAAGTTACATACGGCACGGGAGATTATGGAGGCATGTATGGTAGACCCTCCGTCATTGCTAGCATTGGCCAGACAAGTGGGTCTTAACGATTTTAAATTAAAAAAAGGGTTCAAGGCGCTTTTTGGAAGCACAGTCTTCGATTATTTACGTCAGGTTCGTCTCGACAACGCCATGAAATTGCTGCGCAATCAGAATAACAACGTCACCGAGGCCGCGATTGCGGTCGGTTACAGCAATGTCAGTGCCTTTTCACAGCAGTTTTATCGCAAATTCGGCGTGAAGCCCTCTGAGATGAAAAAGATTTATTAATAAGAAGAACTGAAACATTACACAAGAACGAAGAGTGCAACCAGTCTGGAGAAGCGGAGCGTTCGCCTTTATCAACGGATTTCTCCCATCATAGAAGGGAATCACAGAAATCCGGTGATAACAGCGATCGAAAGATGGTGCTGCAATCGTAATGGTCTGGTGTAACATGGGTTTATCTTATTTGGAATAAAATTAATAATCCGGCTTGCCGTGAATTGTTCCGTATAGAGGCAGTGGGGATTCATTCCGCCTTGTATACTCCAGGTACAGTGCATACTGCACTGAAATATAGAGGAGTGTATGAGCATGAACCGAATCAGGGGTAGTATTTTTTTTAGCGTATTTGCAGCCATGTTGGGTCTGATGCTGATTGCACCCATCATGCCACCACTTATTCGTGAGTTAGGCATGAAAGAAAGTCATTCCGGTCTTATTATCTCACTTGGGTCCATTATGATGGCTGTCATGGCTCCGGTATGGGGTAGATTCAGTGATCTGAAGGGCAGAAAATCGATTATATTGATTGGATTCATAGGGATGTCTGTAAGCTGTGCATTATTTGCTTTGGCATTGTATGGGGGATTAAATTCATGGATCGGAGGGGGAGTGTTGCTAACTCTTCTGATTGTGACGCGCAGTCTGATCGGTATGTTTATTCCGGCCGTACTTTCTTCTGCACAAGCCTATATGGGGGATGTGACAGAAGGAGAAGAGCGAGGAAGCGGGATGGCAATTATCAGCGCTGCCAATGGACTTGGCCTTGTATTTGGACCTGCGATTGCGGGAGCTTTTACCCTCATTGGTCTGCTTTGGCCGCTTTATTTTGGCATTTTTATCGCGATAGCTGCATTTATTATCGCTTTGTTGTTAATGCCGGCAGCGACACCGGTCATTCAGGCAAAACCGTCTAAAGTCAATCCGTTCCAACGCGGTCTACGAATGTACCTTGCTGCAGGCTTGGTTACGATGATGGGCATCATGACATTGCAGGTTGTCGGAGGATTTTATTTTCAGGATCAACTGGCCCTATCCCCAGCGGCGACGGCCCGAATGGTTTCGTTTGGACTCATGTTCTCTGGAGCAGCGATGTTGATCATGCAGGTCATTCAGATGAAGTGGTTGAAATGGCAACCACGTCCGATGATTTTGCTCGGTTCCCTTTTTCTGCTCGCAAGCATGATTCTGTTTTTGGTCTTCCATGTGTTGCCCATGTATTATTTCTCATTCTTCCTGTTTGGTATGGGTTCGGGTCTGATGATGCCGGGGTTCATGGCAGGTGCTTCGCTGGCAGTTAGCAAAAAACAGCAGGGTGGTGCAGCGGGATTGGTAGCAGCGATTCAGGGGATATCCGCAGTCATTACGCCTTTACTTACAACGACACTCTATCAGGTAGACAAACATATTCCGTTTATGCTCGTAGCTGTTCTGGTTGTCATGCTGGCAATCATGATGCTGGGAATGAGGAAAAATCAATCCAATACTATAGCGGACCCTATTCATTCGTTATAGTCAGATAAAGTCAGAAGATCAAAAAAGGTCAAAATAAAAGAAAAAAGGATCTATTTTAAAATGGTGAACCATGGTGAAAGATAATCGTTTTTTTTCGTCTTTTACGGACTTTGAGCGTTATTTGCACGCGTATTATAATATTCCATGTAAGCAACACCAATAAACCAACCACTTAAAAGGAGCTGATTTTCATGTTTGATCTGATTCCGTTTCGTAAGCGAAATGAAGACCCGTTCGGACACATGCTGAAATCCTTCAATGACATGGTTGAGAACTCATTCCTCTCCCCATTTGGAACTGGCTCCCAGCCATTTCGCACGGACATTCGGGAGGAAGAAGACAAATACTGGGTAGAAGCGGAGCTTCCGGGCACCGCCAAAGAGAATATAGACATTCAAGTTGAAGGTAAAGAATTGATTATTCGTGCCAAACGCCATGACATGGTTGAACAGAAGGATGACTCCAATCGGATCATTCGGCAGGAACGCCGATCAGGCGAATTTATCCGGCGTTTCTATGTGGATCATATTGATGAGGAGAATATTAAGGCCAGATTGGAAGACGGTGTGTTGAAGCTTGAAATTCCGAAACGTCCTGGGGATGATCAATCTCGCAGACGAATTCAGATTAACTAATTCACAGTGGGAAAAATAGTTTCCTTACATGGCAAAAAGCATGCAGGAGACATCCACTAGGATGTTTACTGCATGCTTTATTTTCTATGTGAATTGGACGAGAAATCACTGACTATGCATTGTGCTGGGTCCAATTCACTTCTCTGCTGCTTGCATCAAGGCATAGATCTTACGTGTGGTATTTACATTTCTTACAGTCATATAAGCATAGACTTTGGAACCCACAAGCTTGTTCATGCCGCTTTTGGATGCATCCTCTCTGCTGACTGAATACAAAATGGCTCCGGGAACATAAATCAGTGTGCCGATTTCCGGTTTGATGGGCAGCTTGTCCAGAACGGAGGGCTCATTGATCTCATCCCAGAGGAACATCACATCACTTTTGGCCGTGTCATCATTAGTCCATTCTTCCGGGAGTGCTTCAATAACACTCTGGATTTCGTCCATATTCCGTACCATCACCCTGATCTGCAAGCTGAAGTCGGCGGCGATGGCTTGTTCTAACAAGTAGGATATCTCCCTATTTGCATCGACACGTTCTTGATGATCGGCAAAAATAATATTGCCCGAGTTGATATATGTAACGACATCCAGCATGCCTGCTTGTTCAAACGTTTCTTTCAGCTGTTTCATATTAATTTTATTGTTCCCGCCTACATTAATGCCCCGCAGCAAAGCCACATAGATCATAGGGATGCCCTCCAATTTCTTCAATTCAACGGCTTAACAAAATGACAGATACTCGAAGAGATGAGCAGTATATTCTTCTCCCAATAGATCCTGCAATAAAGGCTCCACGTGCTCCAGAACCTCGGGTTTGGTCTCATAGGTTTCTTCATCTTTCAATTCGCCGGCATAGGTGCGTGCCGCTTCAATCATGATGGCTAGTGCACTGAAAAAGTCTGCCAGCGAATTAGCAACACGGTTTGCTTCTCCACCTGTGAAAGCGACATATACGGGAGAGTTCGGTGCTTCCACATCCACAATTAACGGATCATCGTTAAAGTTTGCGATGACGACATGATTTTTTGGCCAAGTGGAGGACTCTTCATAAGGTTCATTCATGCCAATCCAGCGGTAACCCAGTTGCTGACGAAGCAGATGTTCAGGTGCGACAAAGAAAATCAGTGCGGCATCACCGATCTCAACGGCGGCGTTTTTCATTTTGAGTGTACCTTCAGCCTGGGCATCCACCATTTCATAGTGACTGTACAGGTACTCAAGTTCTGGAGAAAGAGTTATTCGTGAATCTACTTCCGCCTGGTGATGTGGTTCGCGAGGCCGTATATCATGATTTTTGAAAAGTCCATAAGCTTCATTATATAAATCCTGCTGTTCTACAAAACGGCTCAAGGCCGCATCCAGTTGTTGCATGCTGTCTGATTCCTCCTACTTGGTGTAGTCTAATCGTAATCAATTGGTTAGTGCTGAATGCCTGACCAGAAGACATTCCAGCTAATCGCCAAAGCTTGTTCATAGGATTGCCGTGTCTCATACACGAGCTGTACATCCAATCCATCCATCACGGTGACAAAGGCTACGGTGGCTTCTTCCGGACTCAGGCGTATATCGGAATGTCTGGTAAATACGGCTGCCAGTTCTTCCTTCAGTGTCCCGAGGTACGTCCGATATTGGGCTAGCACAAAATCATGTACTTCCAGCGGTGTGATAAAGGACAGGATATACATAAAAGCAACGTTTGGATTTGTCAGGAAACGATTTTTGTGTTCATGCAAAAAAGCATATAGCTGCTGATCCAACGTTTGGGTCACAGACTCACTGAAAAATTGGAGTACAAACTGCTGTTCCTCCTGTACGACTTCCTCATATAACTCCAGTAATAACGCTTTTTTGGATGAATAATGATAAGCCAGAGATTGCTTGCGAATGCCTGCCTCTTCGGCAATCTGCGCCATCTTGGTCCCCTCGTAACCCAAACGATTAAAATGTTGAATGGCAATTTCCTTGATTCGTTTTTTACTCAATGTCTACCTCCAGTTGGTGAGCTGTATACCGCTGCTTTTTTGGGGAGTATACCAAATATAACAAGATATATACCACAAAAATGCCTATAGAGATAGCATACACCACCGTATAGGAAAATGCAGATGCCACAACGCCTAGGATCAACGAACCACCACCAATTCCGAGGTCAAAGAAGTTAAAGAAGGAAGCCATCGCATTTTCGTGCTCATGTTCCTCTACGAGATTCACACACCAGGTCTGAATGGCCGGGAATATGGCACCAAAGCCAAAGCCGTATAACGCACCGGCGATCAGGAATTGCACATCATTCTGGGCGATAATCAGCATCAGCAATCCAGCGATTGCAAACACGGCAGAAGGCAACAATACGGAGCCTGGTCCCCATCGATCAAACATTTTCCCCGAAAACAGTCGGACGGCAAAGCTGGCGATGGCAATGACAAAGAAAAACCATGCTATATTCTCGAACCCTCTTTCGGCGGCGAATAAAGCCACAAAGGACATGATTGAACCGGCTGCAATGCCAACGAGCATAATGAGAAGGGAAGGGAAAAGAACCTTCTTTTCAATCAATTTCACCGAAGGGACATGGGGTTGCATAGACTCGCTACTACCTCCTGTTTTCGGCTTACGGGATACAAATATCGTCATCAGGAGAGCCAGCAGCAAAATACACATGCCACCCATAAACAAGCTCTGGTAGTTGTACTTAAATAACAGACTGGTACCGATCAATGGTCCGATGGATATGGCGACTGTCTCCCCTACACCGAAATACCCCATGCCTTCTCCCCGGCGATCTCTTGGTATGTTTTCAGTGGCAATTGTTGCAAAATATGTCGTTGCCAAACCAAATCCGAATCCATGGATCACTCGAAATACAAGAATCATCCAAATACCTGACGATAGGTAGTATGCGCCTGTCATTAATGCGCAGATGGCGATACCGATAATCAACAGATATTTTTTATCCATTCGAGCTGCTAGAACAGATGTGAAGGGTCGAATCAGGATGGCAGAGAACATAAATATGCCGGTAACTAGTCCAATCTGAGAGGCTTCGCCACCCAGACTTGAAACGAATAAGGGCAAGGTGGGAAGCAACATTTCAAATGCCATAAACAATAATGCGTTGGCTAACATGATGAAAATAAAAGATCTTCCCCAGAGTTGCTGAGGTGTAGTACTGTGTGTTGAAGTAATCATGGTTTCCCTCCGTAATGGTGATCTCTGTCGCGCGACATGTTTCACTGATTTTACCTGACTGTAGTCAGATTGTAAAGGGTGGCACATGAAACTTGGGTGGTAAGAAGTTCAGGGGTGAATTGCATTAAATGAAAGCAAAAAGGAGCCTGTGCTTGGTGAGGGGATGATCCCACATAACACAGGCTCCTTTTATTTGTGTGAAGCGAGGAGGGGGTGACTCCACTTGAGTAGCATCAGATTAACTTTACCGTGGGGCAAGGTAACCATACGCCTTCGCCGGAGAATTCATTACAAGACGAAAATCTTCACTCGCTTCATCCATAAATGCGGGATTCACATATATGGAGTGTGCATCGTTGCCAGATCCCTTCATGTAGGCGGCGATGCCGGAGTAGGCTTTATTTTTCCAAACCCACAGGGCATCTTCCTGTTCTCCTGGTGAGTAATAGACATTATGGTCAAACACATTGCCGGTATTGCTCGTATATTCATTATATATCAGTACTTCCGAGCTGCCCGATACGAGTATGTTACGCATGAACGTATTGTTCTTTGTCCGTGATTGTATGAATAACTGTCCATTGCCAGCCTTCAGGCTATCATTCTCCACAAGTGTATTGTACATAATCTTGCTATCCTCGGTAGCTCCTCGTTCTTCGTCATAACCTCCCATGGCAATCCCCGTTAATCTGTTGGAATAAATCAGGTTATCACGCACGGTAATGTTGCTGGTTGAACGCCCGGCATGCTCTGAGGCAATCTCAATTCCGATGTCGCTCCGGTATACCCGGTTCTGGTCGATGATATGATCTTTCCCGCCATCTACATAGATGCCACCGGCCGAGTTCGTATCATTGGGCAGGTCTGTTCCATAGGAGGGATTGTTATTGGACGTAATATCGTATACTTCATTGCCTCGTACAATGCCATTTCGGGCCTGATCGTATGTATCATCCTCGGACGTACCCTCGTACCCGATCAGATCAATACCAATGTTGTCGGCATCATGGATGACATTATTCTGTATGGCAAAGGTATCAACATTGCCGTTGATGGCAAGGGCCTCGCTGGAACCCAGTGTAAGATCATACAATTCATTATCCTTAATGATGATATTGCGTAATGCTCGAGGGTGCTCTGTGCCATATATGGCAATACCGTGGGCATCCCTGCCCCGCAAATCGGGACCTTCAGGAGATGCGTTACTAGCGATCGCATGAATGGTGTTGCCCAATAGTTGGATATGCTCACCCGCTCCGTGGACATAAATCCCGGTTGGAACCTGGCCCCGGAGTGTGGTCGTGAAGTTACGAATTTCGAGATTTTGAATCGTGATATAACTGGCATTGTCAATTTCGATCAGCCCTTCGATGCCATCTGCAGAGAGGCCTTCACCATCAATGACGACATTCTCTTGCGGATAGCTGGAAAATAGGGTCGGATTACCGGAGGAATGACCACTCCGAGTGATTTTGACTTTTTGATGATAGACACCTTCACGCAGATAAATGGTGCTTCCTGGTGAAGCATGGTCGGCTGCGTGCTGCAACGTTTTCCACGGAGATTGAAGGGTTCCTTTATTGGAGTCCTTTCCTTGGGGAGATATGTAATGGATGACCTGAGGATCAGACTTTTGAACAGAAACGGGTGCCTTCATGGACTGGCTATGATCCTGACAACCGGATGTGAATAACAGTAGAATCGGAATAATTAGTAGAACTGTACGAATCAAAGTTGTTCCTCCTTTATATTTACCAGCTAGATTATAGCAGATTTGAACGGGTTAATAAGCCATGATATGCTTTTTATAAAATCTGGGAGGAGACGGCTCATGAATACATTAACTATAGCGGAATTAGTAGATCGGGAGAATCACGCATGGGAAGAACTCAAGGAACTTCTGGATAGCGGGCAAAATACATATGTGTATGTTCCGGCAAAGCAGGAGGCTGGAGAGGATGTCCTCTATCGTCTGCAAATAAGCACCAAATCCTATTTGGGAGCTGTTGCTTATGAGACAGAAGGTATTGTATTTGACCATGGTTGGATCACGCTGCTTGGTGCGGGTGGTGACAGTACATATGGAAGCCTCACCAGTTGGAATGGTGTGAGTGAGCAACCTTGGGCAGATGTTCTGGAAGGGTTGATGGTCGTCGCATATGATGGGGCAGGTGGTTTCTTCGGACTGGATACAGGCAAGTATGGCCGTACGGGACACATCCATTATTTTGCACCGGATACACTTGAATGGGAATCGACAGAACTGACATATTCAGAGTTCATTAACTGGCTGGCGGATGGTGATCTGGGGCAGTTCTATCAGACGTTTCGCTGGAAAGGCTGGCAGGAGGATATGGCACAGCTACAGACGGGACAAGTATTTGCGTATTATCCACCACTTTGGACGAAGGAAGGTGGCGGAGAGAGCAGCAGCAAATCCCCAATTAGCATCATGGAGGCCTGGAAGTCGGCACGGGACGGGAAATAGTTGACGCTGCTGTAGAAGGAAATAAGGAAAGCAACTGATGACCGATAAGTTCAAGTTCATTGAGTGATTCATTTGAAACAAAACGATTTTTCTGTTCCAAACTAAAAAAGACTCGCGCTTGGCGCGGGCCTTTTTGTTCTGAACTTTAAACATCCTATATTAATTGTCCAATAGAAGAGGTTCAATGCCAGAGCGTGAAGCTCTGCTATGCCAGATGGTCAGAACCAGTGAAACAACGCAGACGATCAGCAGGCAAGCATACACCACATGATAAGCCTCCTCTACCGGTACTCCCGGAATGCTGTGGAGCAGCAACCCGCAGACGGCTACAGATACCGATCCACCGAAGAACTGAATCAATTGTAACATGCCCATACCTGAACCAATTTGTGCTTTGGGCAGCACACGTGATGCTTCATTATTCAATGAAGCCATGGATGCAGAGAGTGCCGGTGAGAAAAAGAGATAACCACTGGTAATGACCAGGGCGGATTGGTCCAGTCCGAGCATGAATAAGGCAAGTACCGCTACGAGCAGGAGGTGTCCGATGATCATGAATCGCATATTGCCATAACGGTCGATCCAGCGTCCGACGAAACGGGTGCAGAATGCTGCAACAATGGCTCCTGGGGCAATCAGCAAACCAATGGCGAGCGAAGAGCGTCCATATAGATCAGCGAGCACAAGCGGCATCAAAAACAGATTGCCCAGATTCACCACCAGCACGCAGAACCCGATCAGGATTAAGCGGGTGTATCCTGGCGTTCGGAACACGTGTGGATTCACAAATGGAAGACTCGCTTTCCGAATATACAGGAGGTGTGCAACAAGTGAAATAACGCCAATGGTAAACCACAACCAGGACTGTTGGGTGATCGCTACCAGAAGTGTAGTGGCATTAATAACCGTTAGTATGGCACCAATAACATCAAATGGCTGATCCGTTTGGACGGATTCACGTGGGAGAAAATAGAGCAATACAGGCAGGGCGAGCAGGACAAGCACGGTTATGGCAAAAAGTCCGTTCCAGCCCCAGTACTCGCTAATGAGTCCGCCGACAATGGGGCCAAGTCCAAAAGCCATGGCGCTGCCTGATGAGATGAGCGCGATGGCAGCACCGCGACGTTCCACCGGGATGTAACGACTCGCAATGACGAGGCCCAGACCGGCCATCACCCCTGCACCTGCAGATTGCAGAATGCGTGTCAGCAACAGGATCGCGAAGTTATGCGCGAACAACCCCAGCAATGAAGACAACCCCAGGATCAGCAGCCCGACTGTTAGCAGTTTACGTACCGGGATACGGTCTGACAATCGACTGTAAATCACCGTCGACAGGGCGTAACCAATGGAATAGCTGGAGATGACCCAAGACCCCAGGTCCGAGGTAATCTGCAGATCATGAATAATGACGGGCAAAGAAACATTGAACATGGTGGTGTTCATCACAACGATGAACAGGCAGCACGTCCAGAGTGGCATGACAATTTTATCTTTCACGGTACCATTCCTGTCTTATCTATGAATGTGAATTCGGATTGAGCTTTGATGAAAATGTGATGAAAAGCAATATATCATTTTACACTTCATTTTAGTATATGGCAATAATGTCATACTATATATTGCGAAGTATAAGTAAAATTTAAGAGTTGTAGGTTCGGAATTTATAGACTGGTTCCCTGAAATTGGGTAAAATGATGGTTGGAATACATAACTAGATTGATTATTTTATAAGGAGTTTACAGTATGCATCACTTACTATTAATGTCCCACAGCGTATTTCCGACGTTGGATATGAAGCGAACAGCACAATTTTATGAAAAAAAGATGGGCTTTCGTGTGGTCGAATATCTCGAGGCCGCGGAACCTCATATTTGCCTTTATCGTGATCTTACCGAGATTATTTTAACCCAAAGTAATGGACAGAAGGTCATTCCCAACAGAGAATTATATGGTTATGGATATGATGCCTATTTTATTACCCAGAACCAGGAAGAGCTTCAACAGGAATTGATCAACGCAGATGTGAAGATCGTACGTGCCCTCAATCATACAGACTATAATAACAAGGAGTTTGTGATCGAGGATATTGATGGACGATGGATCGCTTTTGGCATCAAACAGGCGCTCCGATAAGGGGCGCCTGTTTGTGCATACGATATTGCAGATCCTAAGCAGCAGTGACTTGTTTACCGCGATTGCGAACCCACTTGATGACATCCATCAGAATGACGGCTGCAAGAGCGAGTCCACCTGCAATGAAGAATTCATTCCAGCCAAATGTGTCCGGAATAGCGAAGACGCCGCGCACACCTGGAATCAGTGTGATTGCGTAGAGACAGAGACAGACCAGAATGGAGCCAAGCACGAATTTGTTGGTCATAAAGCCCACCTGGAAGATGGTTTGTGTATTGGAACGTGCTGCAAATGTTTGCAGACTGCGTGCCAGAATCAAGGTTGTGAAGGCCATAGCTACGCTCATTTCCTCCGAGATGCCAAGCCCGATATATTGGGACACGATAACAGCTGCGCCAATCAGGACACCACGTGTAATCACAGCCTGCAAGGTTCCGCCTGCGAAGATGCCTTCGTTAATATCACGTGGTTTACGCCGCATGACATCTGGCTCGGGCTTCTCTGTACCCAAAGCAATGGCAGGCAGGGAGTCGTTCACCAGATTGATGAACAGCAGCTGAAGGGCCGTAAACGGATTAACCCAGCCGACGATCAAGGCAAACAAAATGGCGATAATCGCTCCGAGGTTACCGGCAAACAGATATGCGATGGCTTTTTTGATATTATCAAATACCATCCGCCCAACACTGACTGCATTCACGATGGAGACAAAGTTATCATCTGTCAGAATCATGGCAGCGGCATCCTTGGCGACATCCGTGCCGCTACCCATCGCTACGCCGATGTCTGCCTGTTTCAGTGCAGGCGCGTCATTAACCCCATCTCCGGTCATGGCTGCAACTTTGCCTTTACGCTGCCATGCACGCACGATTCGGATTTTGTTCTCAGGTGATACTCTGGCGTATACGGAGATGTGTTCGAGTTTTTGATCCAGCTCTTCATCGGACATTTTGTCCAGTTCGGCGCCGGTAATGGCCAGATCATCTGGTTCGGCAAGGCCGATATCCACACCGATGGCCTGAGCCGTCGTTTTGTGATCTCCGGTGATCATGATGGTGCGAATGCCCGCTTTTTTGGATTCTTCAATAGAGCCGTATACCGCTTCACGCGGTGGGTCAATCATCGCTGTCAGGCCAACCAGTGTCAGATCATGCTCGTCATCAATGGTGACCTGGCTTTTGTCATCGAATTTTTTGTACGCATAGGCCAGCACACGGAAGGCACGTTTGGAGAAAGCCTCATTTTTCTCTTCAAACTGTGTGCGAATCTCAGGTGTGAGGGGCTGAACTTCACCGTTGATAAACACATGGCTACAGCGGCTGAACAGCACATCTGGTCCACCTTTCGTCAGCAAAGCCGTCTGTCCCTCAAACGTATGAACCGTACTCATGAGCTTTCGATCCGAGTCAAAAGGAAGCTCGGCTTCACGCGGGAACTGGTCACGGATTTCATTGTAATCCTTGTTCACCCGGTTGCTGAAGGCAATGAGGGCCACTTCGGTTGGATCACCCAGTTCCTTGCCTTCCTGGTTAATATTCGAATCATTGCAGAGCACTGCAATATGTAACAGACGCCGTTCCTCTTCCGACCACTGATCGGGATCATCGGGGAATTCGTCCTTGGTGCCATGAGGAATGTAATAATCCACGACAGTCATCTTGTTCTGAGTTAGTGTTCCCGTTTTATCCGTACAGATGATACTGGCAGAACCGAGTGCCTCCACGGCAGGCAGTCTGCGAATGATTGCATGTTGTTTGGCCATCTTATTTGTTCCGAGTGACAATACGATCGTCACAATGGAGGATAGTGCCTCAGGAATGGCAGCAACCGCAACAGCTACAGCAAACATCAGTGCATTTACAATGGACGGCCCGATATTCTCTGTACCTTCGGTCAACCATACACGACCGGCTTCAATGCCAAAGATGAGTATCGACAATCCCAAGATGAAAAAGCCCAGTTTTTTGCTAAATGATTCCAACTTGCGTTGTAATGGCGTGTTCTTGGCTTCGGCATTTTCAATCAGTTCGGCAATTTTACCAATTTCGGTTTTGAGAGCTGTGCCTGTAATGACAAGCATGCCCCGTCCATATACGACGAGTGAGCCACTGAAGGCCATATTGCGACGATCTCCGATTGGAGCTTCATCCGGGATGGTGTCGGCGTGTTTCTCCGCTGCTTCGGATTCTCCAGTCAACATACCTTCGTTGATTTTCAAACTTCCTGATTCCAGGATACGCCCGTCTGCCGGGACATAATCACCTGCATCCAGCATAACAATATCACCGGGAACAAGTTCTCTTGCTGGAATGGTCTTTTTCTGCCCGTCACGAATGACCTTGGCTTCAGGAGCAGACATTTGTTTCAGCGCGTCGAGCGAGCTCTCGGCTTTTTTGGTCTGAACTACACTGATTACTGCGTTAAGCAAAATAACCAGGAATATGATCAACGATTCAATCAGGTGTCCAAGTACAACCTGTACCGCGGCTGCAATCAGCAGCACGATGACCATCGGATCTTTGAAATTTTCGAGGAACAGTTTCCAAACTGGCGTTGCATCTTTGCCTTTTAACTCATTGTAACCTTCCGTTTCAAGTCTCTTGGCAGCTTCCGAAGTCGTGAGTCCCTTGGAGGAACTCTGTACATCCTGAAGGGTTTCCTCTGCACTGTGTCTGTAATGTTGCAATTGACCAGCTCCTTGAATATTAGATTTCTCTGTGTATTACCCTTACGGGCAAAATCTAGAATCGTTTCATTTCCGTTTTTTTAGGATTATGCAATGTATATGTTTTTAGCTGTACACAGTATTTTTCATAATGAACCGAGATATTCCTTTTTTTGTATGTTATTATTTCCAGTTTGGATGTTGGTCTAGAGAACTATATTTAGATATTGGTCAGAAACTGTGTGCACCATCACACTAGCTCATATCAGGGTCTGTTACGCTATTTCCTAACGAACTGCGTTTAATCTAAGTTTGGAGGGGAATCCATATGTTTTGTTATCAATGCGAACAGACGCCGAGTGGCGGGTGTACCGTGGTAGGGGTATGCGGCAAAAACGAAACAATTGCAAGCTTGCAGGATACGATGATCTTTGCGTTAAAAGGCATCGCTGCTTATGCGACACACGCACGCCAGTTGGGATATTCTGATCCTGAGGTGGATCGGATTACACATGAGGCATTATATATGACATTAACGAACTCGAATTTTAATGTACAAGAACATCTGGAGATGGCGATGAAGGTAGGTAATGCAGCAATCCGCATTATGGACGTGTTGGACCGTGCGCACACGGACCGCTTTGGTGTACCAGAACCGATTACGGTTAGCCAGAACCAGATCGAAGGACAGTGCATCGTGGTGACGGGACATAATCTGTATGCATTGGAGGAGCTGCTTCGTCAAACTGAAGGTAAAGGAATCAACATCTATACTCACTCGGAAATGTTGCCTGCGCACGGTTATCCGGTGTTGAAAAAATACGCTCATCTCAAGGGGAATATCGGCAAAGCCTGGTACGATCAAAGAAGACTTTTCGAACAATTCCCGGGTGCGATTCTCGCAACGACGAACTGTGTTATGCCGATCAAAGGCACATACGCAGACCGCTTTTTCTCATACGAAGTGGCGGGTCTGGAGGGTGTTGCCAAGATTATGGATGATGACTTCTCCCCTCTGATTGAACGTGCATTGTCCCTGCCTGCGGCCGATATAAAGTCCGAGCAAGTCTTAACGACAGGGTACCATCATGAGACCGTGATTGGGCTTGCGCCAGAGATTATTCAAGCGGTGAAAGACGGTCATATCCGTCGATTCTTCGTTATTGCAGGCTGTGATGCACCAGGCAAAGGTGGCAACTACTATCGTGAACTCGCGACATCATTGCCAAATGATACTGTCATTCTGACCACGTCCTGTGGCAAGTTCCGCTTCAACGATGTGGATTATGGTACGGTTGGAGACACGGGCATACCGCGTTATATCGATCTGGGTCAATGCAATAATTCCGGTTCTACGGTTAAGATTGCAATGGCTTTGGCGGATGCTTTTGGCTGTACCGTGAACGAGTTGCCTGTCAGCATTGTGCTGTCCTGGTTTGAGCAAAAAGCAGTTGCGATCCTGCTCGGCCTGTTCAGCCTCGGCATTCAGGACATTCGGATTGGACCCAAACCGCCTGAATTCATCTCGGCTGGTGTCTTGGATGTACTCGTGGATATGTTTGGTCTGAAGTTAATTACAACGGCAGAAGAAGATATGAACGCCATGTTGGCACTGTCATAGAATGAGGGTGTATATTTACGTGCATCCTCATCTGATGACGGCGAATGTCGGTTGTGAGTATGGCGAGTATTACTCATAAGTAAAGATGGATAAGAGCCTACATAACAGTAGGCTTTTATTGCTTTTTCGACCTTCATAGGTCAATATACCTTGTATAAATGAACATGCAATGTCAGGGAAATTAGTTTTTTTATCCTATTGAAGTTTTTTCGTGGAAATGTGTATATAGATAGAGGCATATTAGAGTAACACATCACAAAACACGGGATTACCGTAACATAAGGAGATTGTACATCATGCATGACACACAGATTGAAGATTGCTTGAAACTCGCAGGTGGGAAGGAGAACATCAAGCTTGTAGAGCACGATAAAGGCACAACGACGCTAGTGCTGAAGAATAGCAGCCTATTAAATATGTCGGTTCTGGCAACCACAGATGATATGGCAGATATTCGGGTAACAGGTGAGCAGTGTCATCTGGCATTAAGAGACGAATTCTCCCAGATCTACAATGCGCTTCAGCTTATGGATATCGTGGAAGTTGCAGGAACAGGATTGAAGAAAGCAGGACATGCGAAGAAGAACAGATTCTCGATCTTACATTTTGTATCCGATGTGTTTAGGCCCTTGATGCCTGTGATTCTCGGAGCTGCCGTTATTAAAATTGCACTCGCTATTATAACGCTAATGGATACATACAGTTCATCGGATTCTTCTGCATTGATGGACAGCCAGACCTTTGCCATATTCAGAATCATTGGAGACAGTGTATTTTATGTACTGCCTGTATTGGTAGCTATCAGCACTGCGTATCGGTTGAAGAGCAATATCTATGTTGCCGCATCGATTGGCGGACTCATGTTTTATCCGGAGATGACCATGCTGATGTCGGGGGAAAAAGAGGTGCATTTCCTGGGTTTTCCACTGGTGTCCCAGCCTGCTTTTTACTCTACGGCCATCTGGGTCATTCTAACGATTTGTGCAGCGACCTACCTGGAAAGAGCCATTGAACGATGGAGTCCAAAATTCTCCAAAGGGATGGTTGCTCCATTCCTGACGTTACTGATTGTTGTGCCACTAGTATTGATGATTCTTGGTCCATTCGGCACCTGGGTTGATGAACATCTGCCGGAGGCATTGGATTCACTGGTAGCTAATGCTCCAGTGGTGTCGGTGATATTACTGGGAGCAGTTTTCTCGCTGATGTTAATTACGGGATTACACTACTGGATGCTTGCCATCATCATTAATGAAATCGTCATGAACGGTTCTTCTGTAATCATTGCTGCGATATTAGTGGCGATTGTTGGACAAGCAGGGGCTGCGCTTGCAAGTGGATTGCGCTCGAAGGAGCCAGCCTCCAGAAGACTGGCTTTCTGGGCTACTGGAACAGCACTCATGGGAGTTGTAGAGCCTGCATTGTATGCGGTCAACATGAGAAAAAGATCCTCTTTTTGCGCGGCATTGCTGGGTGGAGCTGTGGGTGGACTGTATTTTGGTTTGTTATCTGTCAAGGCATTCGCTATTATTGGAAATCCGGGTTTGGTTAGCCTGCCACTCTTCATTGAAGAGGGTAGCCTGAATCTGTTACATACATGCATCGGTGTAGTCATTGCTTTCGGTGTGTCAGGTGTACTGACGTATTGGATGGCAGGAAAAGAACAGAAACGGGGAGAAGGGTCACCAAACGTTATTATCGAGTAATACGTAAAATGTAGCATTGAAAAAGAAGCATTCAAGTTGTAAAAAAAAAGCCCGTACCTGTTGGTACTGGCTTTTTTTGCTTGTTATCTCAGTAATATAAGCATGAAATGGATAATAGATGTTCCACCATTTTATCAAACCATAGGTTGTTGGATATGGAGATGTCATGTATTTTGATATAGTGAAACGTCATAAATCAGGATGATTAATCCCTTGGAAAGGATAACGATATGTCTGACAACATGGAATGGATTGCGCAGTGGAAGTCAACAAAGGCATTAACCCATGCATGGATAACGAAAGGTGAATTGCACCACTTTCCCAGTCACACCTTGATATTTATTGTTGATGGTAAAGCGATCTGGAATATGAATGGATACCGAGTGCATGTTTCCTTTGGAGAATTAATTGCGCTTGAAGAGAACTCCGTAATGGAGGTCATTGAAGGTGGCAACCTCGATCTGGCAGGTTGGCATGTTCAGTTCGATACATATTCGGTGCTGCATGATGGACGGGAAGCTGAGAAATTTGAATGGCGGTTACCGTCAGGCGAGGCGTATCAGAAAGTGCAACTGTCCGGTGGAGCTCTGGCAAGTATGATTCAGCATTGGAGTGAAGTGCACACAGAGGATCAGAGTGCAGGAAGGGTTGGCCATCAGCATTTGTTATATGAGTTGTTAAGTAATCTATATCGGAAACCGCCGGATAACGAGGTGAAGCCAGAACACGGTATACTTCGCTCCATTAACTACATGCAGCAGCATTATGATCAGGTCATTACACGTACACAGTTAGCTCAGATTGCCGGTATGAGTCCATGGCATTATTCCCGCAAATTCAGTGAACGATATGGTAAGCCACCTCTGGATTATCTGGCCCACTACCGGATCTATCGCTCGCAGGAAGAACTCATATTAACCACAGCAACCTCTCAGGATATTGCCAAATATTCAGGATATGAAGATGCTCATTATTTCAGCCGACGTTTCAAACAATTGACTGGCGTGTCACCCAAAATGTACAAGCAGACGATGACGCAGCGAAAGATCGTGACACTGTCTCCCATTTGCGGCGAAATCATGATTCATCTGGGTGTCATCCCCCATGCCGTAGTGGTAACCCCGATCCTGTTGTCCCCACATCATAAGGAACAATTTATAACACATGGAGTAAAAATGCTGGAGGTTACACAGTACGACGTGGAGATTGAACTTATTCGGCAAGTCCAGCCGGAAATGTTGATTGGAAATGTATTAACAGAAGAGGTCAAAAGGGAGCTGCGCACAATTGCACCGATTCTCACCGGGCTTCATCAAGATGTGGAACGCATGCTCGATCAATTGGCAGCCTGGTTTCTGAAAGAAGAAGAGGCTCATCGACTGCATCAGCAGATGAAACATGAGGTCAGTGTAGCTAAGCGACAGTTGCAATCCATTATTCAATCCGCATCCACAGTTATGCTGCTAAGGGTAGAAGCATTTGGTTATCGATATCTGGGAGGGCATTCCCACGGGGTATCACACTTGTTATATGAACAGCTTGGATTATCACTGCCGCAAGTACTGGATTCAGGTGCAGCCTGGTTTAATCCTTGTTCGCTTGAACTGCTCACCCAAGCCAATCCCGATTACCTCTTGGTGGAGAAGCGGATCATGCAACACTTCAGTGCTGAAGAGAATATGAGGAAACTATGGGAGAGTCCGCAATGGAATGACCTGAAGGCTGTGAAAAATAATCGGGTATTTTACGTAGATACCCATCTGTGGGTGGACGGTCACGGAATTACGGGACATACTCTGATCCTTAATCAGATCATTCGCCATCTTACGGAATCTCATCATGAGAGAGCACAATAATCCAACTCAATACGCACGATATGCTATGGAAGCGACACTTCTTATTTGATACTATTTGATAATAATTATCATTATCAATATACATAAGGGGAGAAGTATATCATGTCACGAAGATTTAAAGGGTTAGCTATCATGCTGCTGGTGATCAGTATTATGCTGGCGGCATGTTCAGGTGGAACTACTGAAGAGAACGTTACAACTGGAACAGCAGGTACTCCAACTGAAGGAGCAGCGAGTACACCAGAAGAAGCAGCTAATGAGAGTGGGACTAAGGTGGTGCAGGATCAGTTTGGAGAAGTAACGATTCCGACCCATCCTCAAAATCTGGTTGTATTTGATTCGATCTATGCCGAGTATCTGATTGAAATGGGGGTTACACCTCAAATCGTTTTGTTAACTCCAGAAGTGGAAGCGGAATACCGCCCTGATTATTTGAAAGAACATGGAGTCCAGATCATTGAAGTTGAGCAATATCAATATAATTATGAGCAGTTGCTTGCGTTGTCACCGGATATGATCCTCGCAGCTGGCGAAGGTATGGAACAGGGCGTATATGATGAATTGTCCAAAATCGCTCCTACGGTGGCACTGGATGCCAACAGTGAAATGAAACGTGCGATGCCAAAGCTGGCTGCCATATTCGATAAGACCGAAGAATCTGCCAAAGTACTGGCTGAATTCGACGAAAAAGCCTCACAAGGAAAAGAGAAAATTGCGGCAGCCTTGGGAGACAAGACCGTATTGGTCCTCCGGGTTGAACACAATCGTTATCGTTTCATGGGTCCCAAAGGAGGAAGCAGTAGTGTTTTCTTCTATGATATCCTGGGTCTGAATAGCCCTGAAGCGATCAAAAACTCTACAGATTGGTTTAGCCAGTTCTCACTGGAATTCTTGCCTGAGATGAATCCGGATTATATTTTCCTCGAAGACAGAACCCTCGTAGGTTATGACACGAAGAAATCTATGGAAGATCTGAAGGCAAGCCAGGTGTGGTCAAATCTGGAGGCTGTGAAGAATGATCATGTCTTCCCGTTGAAGACAAGTCAATTCGTATCGGGTGTGGGTCCGATTGGCTCTGTAAAATTGATGGACTATGTTGTTGGAAAGTTGGTGCCTTAAATGACAACGGAGACAGAATTGGATATCTACGATATTACGATCATTGGTGGTGGGCCAGCTGGTATGTATGCCTCATTTTATAGTGGGATGAGAGCCATGCGTACCAAGATCATCGAAGCCAAGCAGGAACTGGGTGGATTCATGCGTACGTACCCGGAGAAGCTGATCTGGGATGTGGGCGGGATTGAACCGATTCGCTGCGAGAAGCTGATTGAATCACTGGAGAGACAGGCAAGAACGTTTGAACCAACGATTGTGTTTGGGCAGGAAATCGCCGAGCTTGAACGACGTGAGGATGGAGTATTTGTACTCATGTCCAAAACAGGCGAGCGTCATTACACACGTACCATCCTGTTATGTGCGGGTAGAGGTATGACGCAGGTGCAAAAGCTGGATGTCGAGGGTGCCAATCGGTATGAACTGACGAATCTGCACTATACGATAACCGATCTGTCCCGTTTTGCCGGGAAGCGTGTTCTCATCTCGGGTGGCGGCGATTCCGCAGTTGACTGGGCGAATGAAATGGGCAAGATTGCAAGTGAAGTTACGGTAGCACATAGACGTCATGAATTTACCGGACATGAGCTGCCTGTTGCCCAGATGAGAGCTCAGGCGAACGTCATGACACCTTATACCATCTCACGTTTATACGGTACAGGTGACAAAATTGATCGTGTCGAACTGGCCCATGCAGAAACCGGTGAGATCACACATGTTGAGGTGGATGAAGTCGTCGTAAGCCATGGCTATGATCGTGATTTTGGAAACCTCGTGCAATGGGGATTGGCGCGGGAAGACTACGGCGTTTCCGTTGATCAACGAATGCGTACCAACATTCCGGGCGTATTTGGAGCAGGGGATTTCATCACTTATGGAAGCAAAGTCAGGCTGATCGCAGGTGCTTTTAACGATGCGGTGCTTGCAGTTAATAGTGCCAAGACGTATCTGGAACCTGCTGCTTCCGATATGGCGGGTGTATCCTCTCACAACGCTCGGTTCTATGAGAAAAACAAAGCTCTCTCCAATACGTAGATAGGTTTGTACGGATAGAGGAAGGGAATTTGAAGAAGCCTTGTTAGTTTAGTGATATGGTGAAACCAAATAAAACAGCGCCACCTGAATCATTCTGGTGGCGCTGTTTGTGTAATCTTTTTTTGAGCTGGATAAAAAGTCTTGAATCCCAGACTACCAATCTTGGCGAATGGATAGATGATTTTCTAAGGAACTCAGGACATCTTATTTGGCCTTCAGAACCTCTTTTCAAATTCTAAGGAACACCAGACACGTTATCTACGAAACCTCCTAGTAAAAACACTGAAAACGGCCTTTTAATCTGATATAGAGTGTCCCAGGTTCGTTAGATTTCTGTATGCGCTTCAAATCGTTGAATAAGACGCCTCAGGTTCGTTGGCTTCTATTGTTATTTCATTAGATTTGAAACTTGCGCTAATTCAGCTCAGTCTGTCCACTTGCGAGTCGATCTGCGATCTCTTCGGCTTGCAGAATGGAGGTATAGGGATCAGCGGTGAAATATTTATGGATATCCAGTTTGAAGATATGGTTGTTCTGCACCGCGGGCAGATGGTCCCAGACGTTAGGCAACAGGGAGTGATCTTTCGTACCTTCTGTAACCATCATCAGCAGGTAATCACCCACGTACTCTCCGAATACCTCCGCGCTAGCTTCCAGGTTTTCTTTGCCTTGGTCCAGAAGATCTGATTTCACCTTGGGTGCAGGAGTCAGTCCTAGCAATTCATAGGCTGCTCTTCCACCACGATTGGCGCTGTTGCCGATAATGGCTGGGTTTTTCAAAAAGTTAAAATCGGCAACGGTGAAGGTGGCACCGTCCGGAATTACACCTTTGATTTTGGCCTGAGCAGCTGCAATCCGTTGTTTAAACGATTTGTTCCACGCGATGGCTTCTGCTTCGCGATTCAGAATCTCGCCCATGGCAGTTACCTCGGCTTCCATGGAATCATACTGATCGGGTACGAATACAACAGTCGGAGCGATTTTGGAATAGGTCTGAAATTTTTCCTGGTCCCATGTGATAATCAGATCCGGTTCCAGCTCTACCATTTTCTCAAGCGAAACCTCACTGTGGTTACCCAAGTCTGCGCTATCCTCAAGCTTGTCACGCAGGAACATTCCATAATCCAGCAGGCTGCTCGGTACACCGACAGGTGTTACCCCTACAGCCAGAACATGTCCTATGTTCCAATCAACAACTACCCGCTCCGGGTTGAGGGGGACTGTAACGTCTCCCATCATTGTGGAGATTGTTCTTGTCTGTGTTGCGGTGCTTTCTGTTTCTGTCGTGACGGGTTCCACCGTCTCTTTTTGGGTACAACCACTAATGAATATGGCCATAATCAGCAAAACAGGCAGGGCCATACAATACCAAACTTTCTTAAACAACATGACGAACCCTCTTTCTAATTGATAATGATTTTCATTTAATATAACTGTAGAGGCAATATGACGATTGCACAATAACCGATTCGGAAGTGAAAGCATACCCATTTCAGAACTCAATCAACAGGTTGAACTGAGAATGATTATCATATATGATGAGGCAAAGCTATGGATGTGGTAACGAGAAATAATAGAAAGGTCCATGACAATGAACATAGAAGAATACGGGGCATTATGGGAGCATATAACCATCCGATTACTGGATATTCGGATCATGACCGTGAACATCAGTGAAGATCCTAATACGTGGACACTTCCCTCGAATGCTTTTTTATTAATTACGAATGGCAAGGGGAAGATCTGGCTTGGGCAGGCGATGCATCAGATTAAAGGGACATATATTCTGCACGCCTCCAAAGGAACACGCCTGAATTGTCTGGCTAAGAATCCGATGGAAATACATGTGTTGTCTTATTCGTCAGCAGGACCAGAGAGGGCCAATACGGAAAGTTCCCTAACCAATACTGGGTCGGATTCTCTGCAAGTAAGTTTTGGGTTTGAACCAATGTATCCATTGCCTTTAATTGAGATCATGCAATTTATATACAGACAGTGGATTGAACTACAATCAGCAGGCCGAATTCAAACCAAGGCGTTGTTCTATCAGTGGCTTGCAGAGATGTTGAAACAAATGCAGGAGCAGAGGAAGAACCGTACGAAGCTGGATCGAGTAGATCAGGCAGTGCTTTATCTGAAACGTCACTACGCGGAACCACTTAAGATGGAGCAGGTAGCTGATATTTTGGAATGCAGTCCAAGGTATCTGAACCAATTGTTTCAGCTTCAATTAAATACGAGTCCCAGTCGTGTGCTGTCTCAGATTCGGATGGAACAGGCGATGAAACTACTGGTGAGCACCAAAGGGACCTTACAGGAAATCGCGGAGAGAGTAGGCTATGAGAACGGCTATACGCTAAGTCGTTATTTCAAGAAACATTACGGGGTTTCTCCGGGCTTTTACAGAAAGCGTCGAGAGAGTAGCAGTAGCATTCCAGATATAGCCCCGAAAACATGCCAACCACATTCCCTTCTGGAAAGTCATTATCCGGGATGGAGCGAACGAACGGTACCTATAATTGAAGCTGACCGAACTCGGCCAGCTCAAGAGAATACAGACCTGAGAGGAATCCAGGTGAGGAAGTCCTCGACGCCGACGGTGCCAAGAGCCAGAACTCGGGTGTTTGCCTCAAGCATGGGCGAGATTATGATACCGAACAAGCCTAGCCGTGTTGTTGTGGACTGGAATTTGGGAGAAGTACTGGCATTGGGAGTGACACCTCTCGGAGCGCCGCATTCACTCATTGAAAGCAACCAAATGCTAGAGCCTTATATCTGCGACCAAGTACAGGATATCGGTAATCATAATTTTATTTCACTTGAAAAGGTGCTTGAACTGGAACCGGATCTGATTATCACCTGGAATCCTGCTGCTTATGCTTCCTATGCCCGGATTGCACCTACGGTGGTCTATGGAGGGAATGGGGACACCTCTGTCGCGGAGGGGATTCGTGAGATGGGACGTATTTTGAATCGCCATACAGAAGCCGAAACATGGATTAAGGAATACGGGCGGAGAGTACATACTTTGCAACAAACCATCACGAGCAAGGTTTCTTCTGAGAAGACATTTACCCTCATTGATCCGAATTGGGGAGAACATATTACCCTTGTGGGAGATACGGGAACTCGTGGAGGTAAGGCGGCCTACGGATTACTGAACTTGAAGGCGGCAGGCAAGGTTCGTCAGGAGCTACTAGAGCCGGGTCTGGAATCTCTGGATATTGCGCGGAGTGCGGTAGGTGGGTATCTGGAGGACTACCTGTTGGTGTTGGATAATGGTCCAAGACATGGTTCTGATGATCCATCTTCAGTCAAACCATGGCAGAAATCGATCGAGACAGAGCACTGCCGGATTATTAACCTTGATTGGAATAGATATTTTCTGTCCGACCCGTTGTCGGCGGTGCTGCAAGCTGAGGAAATGGCAGAGCGGATTATGGCACGTTAATTGCCGCTCACGTAATGAGCAGTAAAACATATCAAGCCAATATTCCATCTATGCTTATCCCGAAACGAGCCAACCATATATGTGAATATCTGGTGAATTCCTCGCTGTACAGGTCCATGAGGGTAAGTTCTCCATTATACTTAATAAAAACGGACGAGGAGATGGACTCCAGATGAAAAAACAAATGTGGATCATTGCAAGTGTTGCAATTGTAATTGTGATCGGAACCTACCTGTTTGCAAGCAATACGGGCAAGGAAGAAGCGGGTACAGCCAATGCGCCCAACATCAGAAAAATGGTGGAAGATATCAGCACAGGAAAAGAGACCCCGGAATCTGCCTCCATTAATGCCAAACAGTTAATCGTCACAGATCAAGATCAGCATACAACTACATATGATTTGCCTGAGAACGAATTTTTTCTTTCCATTGCACCCTATATGGACCAGACTCATCCCTGTGCCATTCATAGCTTGACCGGTTGTCAGGGGGAACTGAGCAATAAAGAATTCAGTGTTACCATTCACGATTCTCAAGGCAACACTTTTATGAAAGATGAAGTGATCAAGTCTGGTGCGAACGGATTTATGGATTTTTGGGTGCCAAGAGACAGAACCTATCTGATTCGTATTGTTCGAGATGGAAAGGTTGCAGAAACACAATTGTCTACATACGAAAATGATAATACATGCATCACCACGATGCAGTTGATTTAAGGCAAACAGAGAAGCAATGGAAGGGAAGGATGGCCTTTGAGCTATCCCTTTCCTTTTTTTATTTCATAAAAGAATGGGAATAAGGTACTTTGCATTGACAAAAATCAATTCCTACGGCATAATCCAATAGTGATAATGATAATTGTTATCATATAAATACATACAAACAGGGGAGATACAGATATGAAAAAAGGGTTAAACGGATTGTTGATCATGCTGGCCTTTGTGCTGGTTTTGGCAGGTTGTGGTAAAAGCACGACAACAACAGATACAAGTCAAGGTACGAATTCGGGTAGTGCTCCAGCTGAAGAAACAGCAGGCCCTGTTACCGTGAAGCATAAACGTGGAGAACTTAAGCTGGACAAGCCTGCAGAGCGTGTAGTTACACTTGAATGGACATATACAGAAGATGTTGTTGCTCTGGGAGTTCAACCAGTAGGTAATGCGGATAACGCTAATTATAAAGTGTGGGTAACATCCCAAGCAGCATTGGATGACAGTGTAACGGATATCGGAACACGCGGTGAACCGAATCTGGAAGCTATTGCTGCATTGAAGCCGGATCTGATCATTGCTAACGCTGATAATAATAATGCGGTTTACGATCAACTGAATGCAATTGCACCAACAATTGAATTCGATCCGTATGATGGTGATGGCTATAATTATGACAAAATGACAGAGATCTTTAATACCATTGCTACAGCTCTCGGTAAAGAAGACAAAGCAAAAGAAGTTCTTAGTGATCTCGATCAGCACTATGTAGAAGCCAAAGAAAAACTGGCTGCCGCGGGTAAAGAAAATTTCAACTTTGCACTGACACAAGCTTTCACATATCAAAATGCAGTCAGCCTGCGTATGTTTACCGATAACTCGGTTGTGATTGGTACTTTGGACAAAATTGGATTGGTTAACGATTGGAAGCCCGAGAAAGTTGAAAACTATGGCTTCTCTACAGTAGGCATTGAATCCTTATCCGATGTGCAGGACAGTAACTTCATTTATATTACACAGCCAGATGATGACGTCTTTGGCACAGCCATGAAAGATAATTCGGTTTGGAACGGACTGAACTTTGTGAAGGAAAAACGCACATATCAACTGGATAGCACAACATGGACATTTGGTGGACCGATTTCCTCCAAAGTACTGGTTGATGGCGTAGTAGAGGCGATTACCAAATGAGTTCGGTTCAAGGTTCTAAGCCAACGATGAATTGGCGCACAATAAGCATATATGGGGGCGGTCTAACCGCTCTCATCGTGCTTTTTTTTGTAAGTCTGTGTTATGGAGAGGCAGCTATTCCTTTGCATGTCGTCTGGGATGCACTTTCAGGAAGACAGGATACATTAGAGCACAATATGGTTTGGGATTTGCGTATGCCGCGTACAGTCATTGGTATTCTTGCAGGTGGGGCACTGGCTATTGCGGGTGCTTTGTTACAGACGATTACTCGTAATCCACTGGCTGCTTCAGATACGCTGGGCATTAATGCAGGCGCGTACTTTGTGGTGGTGCTGGGAGCTATTGCTTTTCCAGGTTTGTTAAGCCAGTCGCCTTTTCTCTTCGCAGCTCTTGGAGGTCTGTTGGCAGCATTTGCGGCTTATTTCATGGGCGGCGGACGAACATCAAGCCCGGTTCGGCTTGCGTTATCTGGCATGATTGTATCGATGGTGCTTGGTTCATTTACAAGCGCATTACATATTTTTTTCTCCATGGAGACGCAAGGGTTATTTCTTTGGGGCTCCGGAACACTTGTCCAGAATGACTGGAGTGGTGTGACCTATGCCTGGCCTTGGGTGATTGGCATTACCCTTCTCGCGTTAATCTTGTCCAGACAGTGGGATATGCTGGAGCTGGATGAATCAACGGCTTCTTCCTTGGGTCAAAAGGTAGGATTGGCTCGATCGGGTGGCTTAATTCTCGCGGTATTACTGGCTGCAGTCATCGTCAGTGTGATTGGACCGATTGGTTTCGTGGGACTGGTTGCGCCACATCTGGTTCGATTGAGCGGCGTACGCTCCAACCGACTACTGTTACCCGGTGTGTTCATATGGGGCGCAGCACTCCTGGTTGGGGCGGATGTACTTGCCAAAATGGTGCGTAACTCCAGCATGGAGCTGCCGACAGGTGCGGTTATGGCGATCATTGGTGCACCATGGCTCATCTGGCTTGTCCTTACACGTATGAAGGCAGCGAACGGCTCAGGTACGGCCTCTTCGATGAGCACAGGAGCACCTTCACGTCGCTTTGCATTTGGCCCGATGGCTGTATTATTCTCAGTCATTACCATTGCGCTTATCCTGCTCAGTACAATGTTTGGCGGGATGCGAATTCCGCTGGCTGATCTGTTGCCGAGCTTATTCCAGTCGGATGGAATGTTCTCCGCCTTGGTTCAGCTTCGGATTCCGCGTACACTTGTGGCCGCAGGAGCGGGGGCAGCACTGGCCATTAGCGGTGTGCTGATTCAAATGGCGGTACGTAACCCGCTGGCGGATGCTTCAATTGTCGGGGTGTCCTCTGGTGCAGGGCTTGGAGCGATGATGGTCATCATCTTATGGCCGGGTCTTCCGGCATACTTACTGCCGATTGCGGCAATCGTCGGCGCAGCCATCGCTGCAGTGATTGTGTTCTCCCTCTCCTGGAAAAAAGGACTGAATCCATCTGCGGTTGTATTGCTTGGGATCGCGATGTCTGCCATTGCTGGAGCAGGGATTCAGATTCTGATTGTCCGTGGTGCGGTATACGGTAGCAGTGGATATATCTGGCTGACAGGAAGTACCTATGCTCGTACCTGGGAACAGGTGAAGGTTATCGGATTATTTTTAGTTATTTTGTTACCGGTGGCTTGGTGGCTGGCACGCAGATTCGAACTGCTGGTATTCGACGACAATAGTGCATCTGGGCTTGGTCTTGGAGTACGTCGTACACGATTATTGGCCATGACAGTTGGTGTATTACTTGCAGCAGGTGCTGTTGCTTGTGTAGGAACTGTCGGTTTTATCGGTCTGATTGCACCCCATATGGTACGGCTATTGACGGGCAATAAGTTAAGACGATCCATGTTCCTATCCGCATTAGCGGGTGCAGTCATGCTGGTGCTCGCCGATACCATCGGCAGAACCGTTATGGCACCAACAGAGATTCCATCAGGCATACTCATAGCAATCATTGGAACACCGTACTTCCTGTATCTGATGTATCGTTCTAACTGGCGCAAGTCGGTATAAAATGTTGGAACGGAATGTATGGTTCCACACCAAATGACAAAAATCCCCTCAGGTCTATAAGAAGTAGAGATCACGTTATCCAACGTGAAGCTCATACTCTCTGTAGACCTTGAGGGGATTTATGGTTGAGTACATTCTAGCGGTGTTCCTGTTAGCTGGATTTCAAAATCCCGCTGTGATCAACGGATTCCACAGCTTGCTGTAATACTTCAACATCCTGAACAAGCGCGAATCGAACATAACCTTCGCCCGAAGGACCAAAGGCACTGCCTGGGGTTGCAATGACACCCGCATGTGTGACCAGATCCATGGCAAATTGCTCCGAACTGTCGTAGTGAGCGGGAATGCGGCTCCAGACAAACATGGTTGCTTCCGGTTTGGCAATAGGCCACCCGAGATTGCTGAAGCCCTCACAGAGGATGTCTCTGCGCTGTTCATATATAGCTCTGACTCGTTCAACCTCGGATTGATCTCCGGTAATGGCGGCAATTGCTGCTTTTTGGATGGGCAGGAACATGCCGTAATCCATATTGGATTTTAGCTTTTTCAGCATGGAGACCATGGTTGTATTGCCCACACAGAAGCCGATTCGGGCTCCGGCCAGGCCATAGGTTTTGGATAAGGAATTGAATTCCACACCGACGTCCATGGCGCCAGGGAACGCGAGGAAGCTTCCACATGACTTTCCATCAAATACGAGTTCACTGTACGCGTTATCGTGAAGCACGATAATATCATACTTTTTGGCAAAGGCAATCAGGTCGAGATAGAACTGATCCGGTGCCATCGCGGTAGTCGGATTGTTCGGATAGGAGACCAGCATGAATTTTGCTCGATGAGCGATATCTTCCGGTATATCCTGAAGCTGAATAACATACCCGTTTTCTTCTTTTTGCGGCATATAATACAGTTCTGCACCTGCCAGTAGAGGTCCATCCGCGAAGACGGGATAACAAGGGTCAGGGACCAGCACCAGATCACCTTCATCTACAATGGAGAGGGATATATGTGCGAGTCCTTCCTGTGAACCAAGCAAGGAACAGATTTGTGTTGCCGGGTCCAGCTCGACCTGATAGCGCTGCTTGTACCAATCGCTTGCAGCTTGCAGCAACTCACTCTGATCATTCACTGCATATATATAATTGGCCGGATCAGCTGCGGCCTCGCATAGTGCAGTTATAATATGCTGTGCAGGTGGGATATTCGGCGTACCCACACTGAGATCAATAACTGGCTGGCCGTTCTCCAGTCTGCGGCGCTTGATCTCCAGCAACCGGGTGAAAATTCCTTCGTTGAAATGATCCATTCGTTTGGCAAAGTTCATGATGATGATTCAGCCTCCAATCCTCTTCGTACACATATTCATTAATAATAAATGGACAGCGACTAAAAGAGAAGAGCAGGGGAAATCTTGCGGATCATGACTCTACTTTAAACTGGCTTAGCTCGTCTTGCAGTTTGCCAGATAGCTGGTTCAACTGTTTCGACAGATCAGCTACCTGTTGAATACTATCCAGCTGCTCCTGTGTGCTGGCACTTACTTCTTCCGTCGATGCCGAGTTCTCCTCTGTGGTGGAAGAAATAATCTCCAGTGCCTGGAAAATCTCGTCTTTGTGCTTGTGTACATTGGCGGTATTGCTTGTGATCTGCATCATACGTTGCTGCAGATCTTTCAGGTCTTGGTTAATGCTAAAGAATACATGCTTGGTATCTTCCACGGATTTGGCATTCTCCTCCGCAATCTTCATACCGCGCATGGTATGTTCAACCGACAGGGTTGTTTTCTCTTCAATCACATTCACTTTTTTGTTGATTTCCTCCGTTGCCTGAGCGGTCTGTTCGGCAAGTTTGCGGACCTCTTCGGCAACGACAGCAAATCCTCTTCCATGTTCGCCAGCACGTGCAGCCTCAATGGAGGCATTCAAGGCGAGCAGGTTCGTCTGAGAGGCAATCTGTTTGACCGTATCCACAAAACTGGATATTTCATTCCGGCTCAGGTCAATCTCCTGAATAATAGAGGATACCGCTAATGTGGACTGATGATTCTCCTCGGACCATTTCGATAATTGTTCCACGACCGCAAGCCCTTGGCTGCTCTGATCGGCAGATGTCTGCACGACTGTTTCCATAGCCTGCGCATCCGTAGCAATTTCATCGATTTGGCTGGATAATGAGCCTGTTTTGCGTAAAATATTTTCCGTTTCGATGGACTGATAATTCGTTGCATTGGCTATTTCGTTAATAGCTGTCGATGTGTCATTCATGGTCACAGCCGTTCGTGAAGAGATGGCTTGAAGATCATTCGACGACTGGTTCAGAACCTGCGCCGAACTGCCGACCATTTGCAGCATGCTCTGAATTTTCTGTACCATGGAATTCAAGCCTGTGGCAATCTGCCCAATCTCATTAGTAGACTTGATATCCAGTTTCACAGTCAGGTCACCTTGTTCAATCTGCTTGATCTTGGCCAGCAATTGCGGTATAGAGCGTAAGAGACGGCGAAGAGTAATGTAACAGATGATAACAAGCAGAAGGGTAGCAGCAGCAAAACCGCCAAGCGTAATCCACGTGAATGTTTTTAGTTCCGCGAGAACTTCTTCTTCGGATATGGTCAGACCAACGGACCATCCTGTATCCTTGCTCGTAGCGTAGCCGATATAACGACGTTCCCCATTGTCGTTCATCAGTTGTACGCCGCTCTCACCGGCAAGCATTTTCTTGCCGATTTCCCCCATGTCCCCCGTACTATCGAGGATGTTCTCCTTCAGAACCTTCTCTTGGTCGGGGTGATACAGAATCTCTCCACTTTTGGACAGCAGCATGGAATAGCCCGTGCTACCAAGGGAATAACTCTCCATGATGGCTGGAATATCCTTGAATGCAATATCCGCTGCGGCGAAGCCGATCATGTTGTTGTTGTCGTCTTTGATGGGATAAAAGATACCCATAAGTACATCGCCTGCAGCAATATCAATGTATGGATCAGAGAAATAAAGTCCGTCTGCATCGATAATCGGTTTGTAGTATGGACGAGACTGGATTTCAAAGTCTGGTGCAGATACGACACCATCATTTTGAATCCAGAAGCCTTTTCCATCCAGCCCCCCGACCCAGGCATCAGCAAACGAAGGCTCTGCCTTAACGATAGCGGCCAGTGTCGCCTGTGTTTCTGCAGCGTAGGTTGAACTTGCGGCATCCGTTGCAGATGCTGTTGTTTCTATGTATTGCCTAAACAATGTGTTGGTGGACATTTGCTTGACCAGCGCGCCCTTTTCCTTGAATAACGCATCAAATTCACTCACAATGGCTTGTGTCTTGGTCTGGAGCATGGACTCCTGCTGTTTCACAAGAATGTTTCGTGTGCTTGCGAACATATATGTCCCCAGCACGCTAAAGACAACTACGATAATGACCAGCAGCACAATGGACAACGTATTTGCCATGCTGGAAGTCCGTGCTCCCGTTTTTCCCCACTTGTTCAATATGTTCGACATATTCCATCTCCCCAGATGATTAATAAAAAGCTCAAAACGCCTAAGTTATATGTCGGCATATTCTATAGTTTTCTGTAGATTTCTGTCGAATAATCCTGAAAGCAACGGGAAGGAAAGGGCTGAGAAAATGAGAAAAATGAAAGGGATGAAAATAGGATAGGTATGAAAAAAACAGGGTCCGTTGGTGGTTCATCCAGGTAATGTTGTTTATAATGGAATGAATTGGAACCATAGGCGTGGAAAAAGGGGGATTATCTGTGAATAAGACATGGCATGCTTCGATACAGGGGGTTCCATGGAATGCCGAAAAGATGCACCAGGCGGTGCATCTGTTACGCCGCAGAGCAACAGTTCATTTTCGCTTTGGCGCAGATACATTTGAGGATCTTGCCGAACTGGATGCAAATGTGTTCGCTGCCCGGCCTGATCTGATTCTTCACATATCGAATGTAGACCCTAAAGCAGCATATTCATCTGGATTTCTGGGGCGACTTGCCCAGTTGAAGCATGTATCTGCCCTACAGCTTGATCTATTACAGGCACAAGACCTGACGATATTGGGCGCCATGGAGCAAATGCAGTTTCTAAGATTGATTTCAACTGCAAAGCCAACCCGCCTCGATTTTATTAAACACTATAATCAATTAACCTTTCTTGAACTCCGTGGCAAATTCAAAGATCTTGCTTCCATTGCAGCATGCCTAAGTCTCAATACGATAATACTGAACTGCTCCATTGAAACACTCGATGTGTTGGCCGAGTTACCTATGCTTCAATATCTGTCCCTGGATCATGGTGAGTTAAAAGGGGGACTGGATATATTGACAGAGTCGACCATCTCGATGTTGAAGCTAAGTTCGGTTCGCAAGCTGACGAGTGTCCAGGGACTCGAACAGATGCACGGATTGGAATATCTGCATCTGTCCTTGCCCAAGCTGGAGCAGTTATGTGACTTTTCCCATATGTCCTCTCTCAGACAGCTCGAACTGGACTATATGAAATCGTTGAGGGATACCGAATATCTATGGACAGCCCGTACGTTGGAGGCCATTGAACTGAAAGATATCAATACGGCGCTCAAGGCGGATTCTTTTGCTGGACTGACCGGGCTGGAGCACTTGCGCCAAATCGATTTTCGTTATATTGATGTGAACAAAGGACGGATTGCCGCTATGCGTGATCACCTGACCAAGGCAGGAAAGTCGAATTTGTTATATGAAAATATTCCTGAGCATGAACGCATGAATTCCATAGGCATTGCACACTTGTCGCATGTATTAATGTAAACGGTCTTCAGTCCAGCGTATGTATACATAGCGACCCCGCACTGAACGAACCGGTTGTGCAGGCAGATGTCATTACTATTTAAGTATTCGTATCCGTTAATGCGGGTATGTTGATCTCTTTCACACAGGCCGCTTTGGACAAGCTGATAATACATCGAACGATGGCGACCATGTCCTGTAGGGGAATACGGGTCCCGTGATACTCGGCGAGTGCACGTTCCATTCCGTCTTCATACGGGATTTCTGCCGCCAGTTCTCCCGGGTTGATACATGTCACCGCGATGCGGTCCTCTCTCGTATGCTCTCTTAAAGCTTCTGTAATACCCCGTATGGCAAATTTGGAGGCGACAAATGAAACCTGGCTGCTGCCTGCATTGCTCAAACCGGCTGTTGAACCGATCAGGATAATCTTGCCTGCTTCAGACTGGCGGAGCTGAGGCAGTAAAGCCTGTATACATACAATCGTTGAAGTCACATTTACATGGATCAGCTGACTGATATCTGCGGGTTCATCCCGATCAAACGTATAGTGCTCTTCAAATCCTTCCTTTTCCCAGATCCCCACGTTATAAATAAGCACATCTAACGTCTCGCCTTGAAGCTGGCTGGCAATATGTTCCGCGGCTTGAAGCTCGGAAAGATCAGCCTGAATCCATATTCGCTGGACGCCATCCTCCACGGTCAGGCTTTCCGGCTTGCTCCGGGAGACCACCCAAACTTTATCACCAGACTGTGGCACACCACGGACGAAGGCATCGCCCAATCCTTTGCTTGCACCGAAGACAATTATATTTTTCACATGAAACCCTCCTTACAGATTAGAAATGTTTAAGTATTTTCATTACTTTATATCTTACTATAGAGGTGATATATGGAACATGAAGTTTAAATGAGGTATGCTTCATGCTTATCAAGATTCGGGATTGTTGGAATTTAAAAGGTGAGGCTCTTCATAAGAAATGTACTGAAAAGGACCTGGCTCCACACATGGTGAAGTCCAGGTCCTAATCAATAAGTGAAAAATTAATAACCGAATAAAATCACATTTATTCTACGCGGAAATAATCGAAATCTGCATATCCTCCGGTAGACTTCGTTGCATAATTGAATAGTGCAAACCGATATCCCATAAAGTGTGGCAGGGTGTAAGACATTTGAAGTGTATTGCCAATGGTTGTCCAGTTGCTGCCATCCAGACTATAAGCAAAGTAGGCTTTGTCGGTCTGATTCGTAAAATCACAGATGACGCGGAGATAGATTCTGTTCTGGTTCAATGGCATGGTTGCTACTTCGGTCATGGTGCCGGAACCGGCATTTGCCATAACGATGGATTTGGTGCTGCCTGTCATTTTTACGCCGACAAAACCATATCTGGCCTGAAAAGCAGCAAGTCCGGCATAATCACCATCCTTCATGCCTGCTGTGTCCAAAGCCGTAATCCCTGTACTTTTGGGACCAAAGGTTCGTTGTGTCAACGTGTTGCGGGCTTCCAACAGGTTTTTGCTGATTTTGCCTGCAGTTAACCGCATGAAACCGGGCCGCTGGAGCAGGGACCAGTTGGCAGGATCGGGGTTATGATTCCACTGCCAGAATGGGGCTAGTCCAGAGGTGGCGGTGGATGAATTGCTCGTCAGGGAGACGTCATCCACATAAAATGCCATCAGATCATTGGTCTGGTCCGGATTCGAGTTATACGGTGTTTCCACAAAAATAAAGCTTTGGGACAGGTCTGCATTCGACGGAACAGTATACGTACCTTGAAGAGTGCCCCATTGTCCGCGGGTTAGCGTTGCACTGCCCATAATGCCAATTCCGGTATAACTTGCACCGTTCTGGATGCTAAGATTGAACGTTTTGGTTGCGGGACCAGCGGTGTATTTGATCTTAGCCGAAAAAGAGTACGTTTCTCCAGGTACCAGCTTGCCTGTTAACATCTGTTTGGCACCGCCTGCTGTCTGCTGTCTGCCGCTGACGAGCAGGCTTTTGGTACCGCTAAAAGCTTCGGCATTTGTTAAGTTGATGGTTGCCGTATTGTTGCTGGACCACGGCTGAATGGTGCTTTCCTCAAAGTCGCCGTTCACTAACAGTTGTGTTACTGAGGGGGGGCCTGATGTGGCTGTGTTAAACTCATCGGACCCGTAGATTTTGGAAGCAGGCTGACCTTCAACGGGCATATTCATGGTCAGGGGAACTTTGCCGTTCACCCCAAACACAGGCCAGTTATCCGACCACGTCACCGGAACAAGATAGGGGATGCGCCCAATGGCCCCGCTATCTCGAAACAGCAAGCCGTACCATGCACCGGATGTGGTATCCACGATGCCTCCCTGGGCAATGCCCGAGTCTCTTAGGACAACTTTACCTGTGTATGGCCCTGTCAATGTGTCTGCACGATAGGCAAGCTGAATGCGTCCATCACCCGAAGGCCAGGCAATCAGGAATACATAATACCTACCATTGATCTTCTGAATGTGTGCTCCCTCTGCCTTCACAATCATATTGGAGCCGGCTACATTGCTTGCGTTTGGAATCAGGACCTGATTGAGCCCGCCAGACTTGACAGCCTTAGCATCAGATGTCAGCTCAATGATACTGATGTTATCACTGCCATGAACAAGAAAGGTTCGATTCCCGTCAAACAAAAGGGAGGGGTCATGGTAATAACTGTTTAATGTGTAAGGTGTCCATGGTCCTGTTTCAATATTGCTGGTTTGGTAAATATACGTCTTGCCCGTGGAAAGTGAGCCAAAGGCTACATAATACATTCCGTTGTTGTACCGCAAGCTGCTCGCCCAGGAACCACGTCCATACTCGTTTTGTCCGTTGTTCAGATTCTGTATATCCCCGTTTCCGAGCGTATCATATACATAGTTTACGATGCTCCAGTTGACCAGATCATAAGACTTCATGACGGGTACTCCCGGATTCATATGCATCGTTGTGCTTGTCATATAAAAGGCATTGCCCACCCGAATGACGTCACTGTCAGGAACATCCGCGTAAATCACCGGATTGCTGAATGTTGCGGCTGAAGCAGTGGGACTTGTCCCAGACAGCGATGCCACAAATAACGGAAGAGAGAGCAGAAGCGTACTGATTTTTTTCCACATAACTTGTCCTCCCAAATCTATCCTGACCTTTGCGTTATTGCGAGTGTTCAAGATAATCAATATAAGCATCCCACGTGCCATTATCCGTTGTTACGACTAGCTTGACTTCCTGGTTGCCTGTAGCATGTGTGATGTTCGACAGGGTCTGTACGGTCGGCTGTGTACCAGTAAAGTAGAATGAACCTGCTGTTACACCCCCAATGACAAGATCGACACGGGCTGTATTATTGTTGTTGGAAGCACCGCGGACAGAGAAATGATGGGTCGGGAAGGCATAATATTGATTGTATGCTGCATAATCGTTGTTTGCGTAGAGTGCTACTCCATTAAAAGGGGAGCTGATCACACCGGCATATTGACCGCCAAGTGTCATGCTTTCCGTTTCGATTCGAGTAACGGATGGGTTAGGATTGGGATTGGGGTTGCCGCCCGAACCGGATGTGAACTGCCAGTAGTCCAGATTGAACAGATTTCCGCTACCTGCGCCTGTAAACACCAGATACAAACGGTGTACACCCGTTGCGTTGGTAACATTGGTCTCCAGCTCGCGCCAAGTCTGCGAACCCCCGGTTGAGCTTACGTTAAGTGTTCCAGCCAGAGGACCTGTCGGACTGTCCAGTCGAATCTCGATGTTGCCATTTCCGGTAGAAGCAACATTGGCCTTGAACTTGGAGGCTCCAGCTGAGCCAAAATCAACATTGCCAACTGCGATCCAATCCCCATTATGAATATTCGTTACATTCTGATTGGCTACAGGTCCACCGCTCGCTTGACTCGGTTCAGTGGTAATTCCTGCTTGCCACCCAATGGTTTCGGCTTCCACGCGGACATACGGGTTGAGGTTGGTGGTCTGAGGTACACCTGTCATATTTCCTTGAACCTCCTGGATTGTTCCATCTGCATTATGTGTCAGTTTGTTGATATGTGTGGAACGGTATCCTTTGCCTTCACCGAGAAATGCTCGACTCACCGTCTGCGCATGGTACGCTACATACCATTCGTTGTTGAACTGAAACACGGCATGGTGGTTATTGCCCCCTACGCCGAAGAAGGTGCCAGGATTTTTCAGAAAGTGTCCTTTATATGTGAAAGGCCCCATCGGACTGTCGCTGACCATGTATCCGATCTCACCTTTTGGATATGCCGTGGGATGAGTTCCCGCGAAGTTGATGCAGTAGGAGTAGTAATATTTGCCGTTATACTTATGAATGCCGGAATCTTCGAACATATAAGGAGAATCAATCGTAACTGCACTGCCTACCACACTGGTCATGTCGGCACCGAGACGAATGACCCGAGCTGTTTTGGGATTGGCAATGGAAGCAGCATTGGTATCGTTCGGAATGCCACCTCCAGCATACAAATAAGCAGAGCCATCATCATCGACAAGTACAGCCGGATCAAAGAGCCAGGTTACGCCAGACATACCCGGTGTACTGTGAGTCAGGAGGGCACGACCAAGTGGATCAGACCACGGTCCAATGGGGGAATCCGCCGTCAGCACGCCAATACCTCCACCCGAGTTGGCAAAATACAGGAAAAACTTTTCTTTGCCGGCAATGGTTTTCTTTGCCATGGCAGGAGCCCAGGATTGGGTAGCCCATTTGGCAATCCCTTGTCCATTATTGGCATTATTTGCACCCGCTACAGGGATGGAACCATGGTCTGTCCAGTTCACCATATCAGCGGAAGAGATGACGTTTATTTTCCCAATTGTGCTGTACTGATTCTCTCTTACAGATCCGTCACTGTTGTACAGATATGCGTCACCTGTCATGTAGACATACACCCGATTGTTATGGACAAGCACATAAGGGTCGGCTCCAAGTTTATGATCAATAAGGGGGTTGGAATTACCAGGAATTTTGGCAACGGCAGCATTGGCTGCATGGCTCGATTCAACGGGTAAGGTGACAAAGATGAGCAGACACGACAACAAAAAAACTAACGGTTTACGGATCATACGTTTCGCCTCCATGAGATTGGATTAGTGGTAACCGAAAATCAGAATAGCTGAGATGATGAAATGTCAAAAAAATGAAGAGTTGTCCCTTATGTCACCCCCTTCTTGAATAGTTGTTAGGTTGGCTGTTAGGTTAAGTCTTCATGCTGTTTATATGGTTTAAGCCATACGGCCACCTGTGCACCGTTTACATGGTCACGGCGACAAGGGAGTGGCTATAACCCGAAGTAAAATTGCATCTGCTTGTGCGATTAGAAAAGCTATAATCTGTCAGGTTTCTTTTTGTAATCGCTTTCAATAAAATGGGTTAGAAGACTGAAATTTGGCGAAGAAAGAGGTATAGTTGCGTTTAAATGTAATTATTTTTCATATTTTCTTTAAAATGTTTATTAACTTGACGATATCATATCACAATTTTAAGATAATACAATCTTTTTCTATTTTTTAGTAAAGGATGAAGAAGATCATTATTATATGTGTTTAACATTGGGATTGATGGTAAAGAACATGTTGCAGAATGGTTTCACGTGATACACAGCGGCAAGGGAATTCGTTTGGATAATTACTCATAGACAGGGACTTCTTACCATCATGGTGAGAAGTCCCTGTTTATTTGTGAGTACAATTCGTAGAGCATGGCGCTATTGGATCAAATCGCAGGCTTCGTCGGTACACAGGTGTGTATTCTGTTAGGACCTCTCAATGATCTAAATGTCTGCAGCAAAGATATTGTTTATGACGCGGATCGATTGTTCATCATGGTCAATGGGCAAAATCCGCGTGCCGAAGCCACCTTTCGCAAGTTGTGTCGTTCGGAAGTATGGAAAGGCTTGAATATAGTTCGTAATAGAAACGTACATAAGGTATCCTACGACAAATGGTGAATGCACACACCTCTCGCGGTTGATGGACAATTGGACGAGATGAGCAAAATAGTGGAGAAGGGATAATCGACTACATATGATTACAACAACAGATCAAGCATATCAGATCGGCCACTCGGTTCCTTTATAGTCTTCCATAGGCTATGATCAATGCAAGAACGATAAAAAAGATATTCACGCCGAGCTCCCGGTACTCTTTACGCCAAATATGAAACAGCATCCCAAGAAGTGCGACCCCTGCCAGAGAAATCGCGGCGATCGGGGTAAGCACCAGAGCTATGTTTAGCGCCCAAGGCAAAACAAGGCCCAGCGCTCCAAGTAGCTCCGCGATTCCGATCAGAACAACTAGACTTTTTGGCACATCATTGACCCAAGCCCATGTCTTTTTGGACGACTCAATACGAATGGTTTTCATCCATCCCGAAAAAACGAAGCCTACTGCCAATATGATTTGTATGATCCATAACGTCACATTCATCTTTTCTTTTCCCCTCACTTGTTCAATTTGGATGTCTGCCTCTATACTAAAGTGAGAAAGCCCAGTCAGGAAGTAGGCACTTAAACCTAACCAGGTAACCAAAAGTAAACCGTGGCATGGTCAGAAAGTGAGGAATAAGAATGACAGTGTATTGCAAATTTGGAACGGCGCTGGATATCCTCACGGGCAAATGGAAATCATTGATTCTTCTGCGCTTGCTGAGTAACGGTACAATGCGGTTCAGCGAATTACAAAAAGCCATTCCAGATATTTCGAAAAAGATGCTGACCCAGCAGTTAAAAGAACTGGAGTATCACGATATTGTGCATCGCGAAGTATATGCGCAAATCCCGCCTAAGGTTGAGTACTCGATAACGGAGTACGGACAGCTCATGAAACCTGTGCTCCAGACAATGAGCAACTGGGGAGCCGGGCATGTGCAGCATATGGAAAAGCTCTACGGCAAAGAAGACGAGGAGGTAGGGGCCAACGCATCCGATCTTCGAAAAATCGATTCATTCCAGTAAACGTTTTGGTATGAAGCGAATGCTAAAAAAGCCCGCAAAGATTGCGGGCTTTCCTTGCTAGCCATTCATCTACCTGTGAATCTCGCTGGCGGATTTGGCACCTTGACTTTCGAGCCACGGAATCAGTTCGGCTGAAAAATTGCGTTTTGCTGTGTCCAGTGGAGTCATTCCATCCCAGGTGGCTATCCAGTTCAGTTCGGCGCCGTGGTCAAGCAGGTATTCGGCTGTTTCTCTTTGACCTCCATGGCAAGCACACCAGAAGGCAACGGTTACTGCATCGGGTGGAGAAGGGGAGGTGCTTGTTCCCCAAGGATAACATTCCGGGAGTTGGGCTCCTTTAAAATGTTCTTGTATGGCGTGAATATTTCCAAGAGCGGCTGCATGCCAAAGGGCAAAGACCGCACCGCGCTCAACCAAGCGTCGGGCTGTATCCCATTGTGCGAAAGCAATAGCATCGTCCAGCGGTGTACCACCGGCGATCACCGCGCCAGGCGCTTCCATGTCTGCGCCTGCATCAAGAAGGGCGTCGAGCACTTGAACATCATTGGAGCTTGCAGCCCAATGCAAAGGTGTCTCGATATGTGGACCGACAAAAGGAGCATTCACTTCCGCACCGAACTTGATCAATACTCGCACGGTATCCGCTCCATGATGGAAGTGCCCTGGCCAATCCGTCACCACGTGCAGCAGCGTTCGAGAGATACTGGAGTCTGAAGCGATGTTGTCAGGATTTCTTTCCAGTATTCTTATCTTTGCCAATCCCGGATTCTCTGCCAGCAATTGCTGTAACGATGGGATATCTCCAGTGTGAATGGCTTGAATGACGCTCGCGGCAAGTCGTTCATCTTCGTAAATCAATTCCATCCTCAAATCTCCTTCCAGACTTATATTCATATCATATTTATGGTTCTTATCACATAAGCATCTGAACTGCGCATCTGGCATGATACTCCGCAAGACCTTTAGCGAATTGCTGATCGGGGAAATGTCTGTGAAGCAGTTTTAACCCTCCGGATACCAAAGATAAATGATGGCAGAATCGATAAAATGTCATCCGCGCCGGGTCGAGGTCGTTATTTTTTAAGTGGTGATAAAAGTCTCCAAATCGAAACTCCAGAAAGCTATGCTCATGTTCGAGATCGAAGAACCCTGCGCCCTCAATATCAATAAGGCAGGGTTGCATCGCATGATCTATCCATATATGATCCGGACCCAGCTCTCCATGGATGAAACTATAGAGCTCTCTGGGTTGAATTGCGGCTTCCAATTCGGATAGTTTCTCAAGCAGCCTTTCTTCATTTTTTCTAATATCGGTCATATGCTTGGATGCATAGGATAATACTGTTTCCGCATCCAAACGCTGAACTTTGTAGCAAGGCTCGGCCTTTTTACTGTTATCGTTGGCGTTTCCATAAACATTTCTTTGGATGTTATGCATAGTAAACAGCATATCCCTGATTCGTTGAAAAACTATATCCCGATCGTTGTGATTTTTATGCTGGAAATAGGCTTCGGCTTTCTGTCCATCTACATACTCAACAAGAGCAAAATCATAAGCGTGCCGATCTCTATCTTTATTTAGGTGATACAAGTTAGGTGTTCGAATTCCATGTTGTGCGAGAAAGCGAGTATTCAATGAGAAGCGTTCGCTGCCATATGAACTGTGGAAAATGGGTTCATTTATGATCTCTTCCTGAAAGTAGTTGCTGGAAATATCCCAAACGTACAACAGGCAAGTGAACCCATTCTTGAAGTCCATTTTGTAAATGACTTTTTGTGCGCCTCCATGAACTCTTGCGCTTTGTGTTATGAGATAACCGGCACCAAATACATTGTACACATAATCCTGTAATTCTTCACGAGTGAAGTGGTTGTTGGAAATCATTGATTTATGCTCCGTTTCATCTGTATTTTGCCGGCCAGCAATCTAAATATATAGAACATTTTTCCAAAAATATAGACTGTTTCTTTTCGATCTGTTAAAGTGTTGCTTAAGGTCTGTATATTCATATGTATATCAAAGCAAGGGGTCGGGTACTCACGCTAGTGAGTGACCCGGCCCCTATTTTGTATGCAAGTTGACTCTCTGTTGACATCAAGTAAGACACTTCGAATGTAGCCACCGAATTCTATACAGTAAGTCCACCATCTACAGGCAAAACGACTCCGGTAACAAAAGAGGAATAATCACTAAGCAACCAGGCGGCTGCGTTAGCAATCTCTATAGGTTCAGCCGGACGTCGGAGAGGTGTCTTAGCACTAATCTGTTCAATGATGTCGGGGTTAATAGAAACCCACTGCTGAATCATATCCGTCATTGTGGTTCCCGGAGCAATGGCATTAACACGGATACCTGCTGGCCCATATTCGACCGCAGCCGTTTGAGTCAGACTGTTTACCGCTCGTTTAGATGCCCCGTACGCTCCCAATCCCGGATTCCCCTTCAAACTACCCACGCTGCTGGTGTTAACAATGGAACCTGAACCTGAAGTCTCCATCATGGCTTTAATCTGGGCTTTCATGCACAGCCAGACGCCTTTATAATTTACGGACTGAATCAGGTCGAAGTCTTCTTCTCTTTCATCCACCAGCGATGATACCGTGACTCCAATGCCTGCGTTATTAAAAGCAGCATCGAGACAGCCATATCGTTCCACTGTAGCCTTAACAGCTTCTTCAACATTGCTTGCATCTGACAGATCAGCTGTAAAATAGGCAGCATCTCCACCCGACATCACAATGTCATCCCTGACTTTACGCAACTCAGACTCTGTTCTTGCGACGAGCATCACAGAAGCTCCCTGTTGTACAAACAGCCTTGCTGCCTCCGCTCCAATGCCTCGCCCCGCACCTGTAATCATCACTACCTTGCTCGCCAACATTTGTCCTGCAATGGTTGTCATATTCATTCTCCTTGCCTGGAATTGTTGATCTCATCAACTGGCTTAAGTATACTTTGACTATTAAATGGTCACGAGAACCTGCTTGATGATGGGTTTACGAGTGATAGGATAAGGGGGAGGTTTTACTTGAACGACAGTGAGCGCCGTTTAGCGCTAGGTAATTTCTTAAGAGATTTACGCGCCTCTCTTTCTCCCCTTGATGTCGGCCTTTTGCCTGGCAATCGTCGTCGCACACGAGGTTTGCGGCGAGAAGAAGTCGCTGGGATCGCCAACATAGGACTCTCCTGGTATACACGCCTTGAGCAAGGTCGTGATATCCGTCCATCGGTAGGTGTACTGGAAAGCTTGGCTTCCGCGCTCAAGCTGACACCCAATGAGCGAAGACATCTCTTTTTGCTTGCTGGAGAATCACTGCCTCCTCAATCGACTATTATGGAAGAGAAAATCAGCTCTTCCATTCAGGACATGCTGAATGAATTGAATCCTAATCCGGCCTATGTCATCGGGAAAAAGTGGGATTTTCTCGCTTGGAATAAAGCGGCAGATGCTGTATTTACGATTAATACGGTATCACCTCCGCATGATTATAATTTGATGTGGCGCCAATTTACCGATCCTGTGTGGAAGGAAGGATCGGAGGATTGGGAAAGAGTCTCACAGAGAATGATTGCCGAGTTTAGAACGTCAAGAGCACGCTATCTGAACGATGATTCATTCGACAAGTTAATCGAAGACTTGAAGAGGACAAGTGCTGATTTTACGAGGATGTGGCAGTATCATGAAGTGCCAGGTTCCCTTGACGGCTACAAGAGGCTTTTGCACCCCACTTTTGGCGTTGTTGAATTTGAGCATGTCACCCTTCAATTTCCCAATGAACCAGATCAGCGAATCATGATTTATATGCCTCATCCAGCAACAAAATCCCTTTTACAGCACTACTTCACGCACGAGTAGACAAGCATAAAAATTGAAAAGCATTCATTCGGAAAGGATACATCACTCTTTGAACTATTATTTTCTGGAATCTCAATATCCACGTAGAGGGTTTATTAGTGGTGGAACGATTTTCACTCCCCAATTAGATATGAATTATGTGGCGGTAGAGAATCCGTTGCCAGAGGGGACAACCGCAGAGGTTGAGTTACTGCCTACGGTGCGCAATCTGAACGTAGATTATTTTGAGACGATCACAGGAACAAGACATGTATCAGATCGTTTTAAGAAACTGTTGGAGGAACGGAAGACAAACGCACAGTTTATTCCAACAACGGTATGTTACCACGACGGTCGACCGGTGGAGGAAACCTATTGGACTGCACATCAGCTTGATCGTTTGGATGTTTTCGATTATGAACGTTCGGAATATGGGCGCAAAGCGGTCATTGCTGCATCTGTACAACAGCCTCCGCGTAAGATCGTCAAAGTTGTATCTCGGATCTGCCTTCATGAAGAGCGAATTGGCGAGCATGAATTTTTCATGCTGGATTATATCAATATCTTTAAACCCGTTGTTTCAAAAGATTTTTACGAAGTATGCCGCAAACATAAGCTGAATCTGAACGTGACAGAAGTTGAACATGTAAGCATCTAGAATGCTGCATGAATCTAATGAAAGCACAGAGAAGCCCGCGCAAAACGTGGGCTCTTTAGTCTTTACTTTTCCTTTAACGTATAATCCAATGGATGTAGTCTTGTATCATTTCTTTGCTTCGTGTTCGATTTATTTTATCCGGTTCTAAATACAAATTGAGAGCCATCCCATTCATAAAGGCATACAGTTTTTCCTGTTCCTTCTCCTCATCGGTAGTGCGCAGAAGACCTTCATTTTTCAAGTACGTAATGCAGTTCCTTATTGCGTTTTGCAGGTCCTCATAATTGGCATCGAACCCTTTTTGCGTTTTTCCATAACTTACAAATGCAAACCAAACCTCCATTTCCAATAATGTCTGTTCATCCGTCGGCACTAGCTCAAGCAAGTATTCAACAATTCTTTCTTGAGGCGACAGTTCTCTTGCATTCAGATTGCTCAGCCGAGTAAGTACCTTTTCTTTAACTAACTCCATTGCAAATGCTAATAGGTCCTCTTGTTTTGAAAAGTAATGTCTTAAAGCGCCTTGTGATAATCCGGCCTCCTTCGCAATTGTTCTTGACGTTGCATGATGAATGCCTTTCTCACTAATGATTTTCCAAGTAGCTTCAGCGATAATGTTTTTCATCTTCTCATGGTCCACGATTTTTGGCATACACACAGAATACCATATTATTTAACTCAACTGAAATAAATAGACGATCAAGATGGAATGTGCTAAAGTTTATTTAACTCAACTGAAATAAAAAAGAATGGGGCAAACGCGACATGCCACTCAAAGGAGTGCAAGTGGAATGAATCAGCAATTCAAAGTAATGTTCCCGGCATGGGGAAAGGCAACCGGCTTATTATCCATAATCATGATATTTGCTGCTGTATTGTGGTTAGTGTGGACTGGAAACTTGAATATAAGGTACACGGCGGATCGTGAGGAAGTGATTCCAATATGGAATAATATGTTACCGGCATGCCTTGGCATTGTTCTAATCCGTATGATTCCTTATAAAAGTCAATATCCCTCGTCTTTCCAACAGATGGAGAAACAGCACTTGGTCGTTCAATCACTTGTATTATTGCTGTCAGGCATTTTATTTGCGGTTGCTCTGATAACGATAGACCAGCAAGGATTACATTTCCAGCTATACTATTTGGCGTTCAAGTTGACGACACTATTGTTCATCCCATTGATTCTATTGCTGATTTATCGCAAAATGACTGGCGGGCAACAAAACAATATTTCGGCAAAGCCTCGCACCCGCAGACAAGTCATCGTACCACTAATAGTCATTGTGGTGTGGGGTTATCTAAAGTTCTATTCCCCTATTGCACAACCAGAAGGAGCAATCGTAACAACCGATATGACAGAATTACTCCTCTTGGTGTTGGTTGGTTTCATGATCAATAGTGTATTGGAGGAAGTTTTTTATCGGGTATGGCTGCAGACTCGATTGGAGACGCTGCTTGGAAGATGGCCCGCCATACTACTAGTTTCAATGCTATGGTCCATTTGGCATGTCGCCATTCAAGGAAATGGTCAGTGGGATATAGATGTGGCAACAGTAATTGCAAATCATGGGGTTACGGGTCTGTTTCTTGGTTATTTATGGGCCCGCTATCGTAAAATATGGGTGATTATCCTGATTCATGGACTCATGAATGCTTCTCCTCATTTTCTTGTGCAGATCCTGTTTCATTGAGCGATAAAGGAACTGGTTGGATCAGTCTTCCCGGGTGAGGCTGGGACACTGCAAATACATCGCCCCATGCATCAGCCTGCATAGCGGTGTATTTGTCGTTGAGATCCTGCAGACTTTTGCTTCGTCCCGGCTCTTCTCTCGTCGCTACCGTATTCTCCTCATAACGAAATCAGTCACTCCAGCTCCGGAATACACTCCACATTTTAAATCCCGTTTCTTCCAGCGCAATCACGTTCGGGCAAGCCTAGACGCCAGAGCAGCAATACAAGATAATTGCACCATCCTTGACCGGCTGACCGAGCAAGAATCCGCAATCGGCAATGAACACATCCGGTTCATAGATTCTGGCAAGCAGCCAGCGCATGGATACAATATTTTTCATCAAAATACACCGCCTTATGAGAATGGGTTAAGTTTAACACCCACTTCTCTAGCAGATGAAATGTCAATAATGTGAGTTGATATTTACTTAAATGAGATATTTAGACATTATATTCATAATAATTATACTAAATAACTAATATTCCTTTTATTTTTATTAAATGGTATAAATAGCGGAGGGGGAAATTCCAATTAATCATTTACATATAAAGAGGTGAGACGAGCATGAAAATCAACGTGAAGAAAGTAGAAGTATTGGTACCACTGATCGACCAATTTTTGGGATGGGACAATTGTAATAGTTTTGGCCTTCTTCAATCTGGCTCTATGGATTGTGGGTGCTTACAACAATTCTAAAGAGTTAAAAAAGCAACTTGAACTAAAAATACACGAAAGCAGGTGTAAACATTAATACTCATGTCTTAATCTACGACGGGTTTGTAAATTTTGAAATAATGCTGGCAACTTATTTAATGAAAACTCAAGGGGAAATTATAACAGTGGGTTTAAATTCCGAAATGGTCTATTCTTATGAGGGCTTTATTGTTAAACCCCATAAAGATATAAAAGAAATTGATTGTGACGAAGTAGAAATACTGCTTATTCCAGGAGGAGATATTGGCGCAATAGAAGGAAATCGTCAGCTAACATCACTTATTAAGAGACTAGACATTAACGGGAAATATATCGGTGCCATTTGCTCAGGAGTTGAACTTGTTAAACAAGCAGGGGTTTTAGAAGGAAAAAGATTTACTGGCAATGGAATAAACAATGACGAAACATATACAGTTAGTCAGAACATAATAACTGCAAAAGCTAACGGATATGTAGATTTTGGGATTGAGCTAGGCAAAATGTTAAATATTTATTCCGATGAAGATGATTATAATGAAACAATCAGATTTTTTAAATATTTTGAGAATAATTAGTGTTATATGAAATGAGTTCAATCGTTGTTATCTATTAATGACCACCCTAAACTTTCTACTCAGTCATTAGTAGAGTTTCACCATATACATTTAATTTACTGTGGGTCTGCACCAAAATCAAGAAGTAGTAAATCTAAAGTAGTTGCGGACAAAGGTGTAGCAGTTTGATTCCTTTAAAGTCTCACAAATTTGGATTCACATCGTTGTTTAAAATTATTTGAAGTGTTTGTCAATTTCCAAGAGCAAATCATTCATAAATGAATGATAGCTCTTGGAGATTTTCGTTTCTATAGTACTAAAGAGAGTACACGCCTACATGACGAAATATTCCTCTTTAAGATAATTTACATCCTCGCTATCTTATTCCTCTCCCGGTAGCCACCGGATTCTCCTCATCACTAATCCAGTCAATCCAGCTTCCGGGATACAACTTCACATTCGAGAATTCCGCTTCTTCCAGCGCAATCACGTGCAAACAAGTGATTATGCCTGAACCGGAGTGTAGTAGTATTCCTGTGGCGGTATCTGATACATGAAAAACATACATAATTTTCCTGGGACTTAATTTCGTTTGTTCAAATCTCTGAAGGAGAATTCTCAAGTTATTAGAAGTATTTTAGTTCTACATGCTTTCATATGATAAGTATACTGACATTTTGTTTGTTTTTATAAGTTTATTCTTGACATCTAGCCCTATAATGTCATGTTTGTTAACAAAAAAATATTGTTGTAAATGTATTTATATGTTAGTGTTTATTTGTGTTAGAAAATATTACATAGTATAGAGGGGGAGCGTAATGTTTATTAACCGAACGATTAGGAAATTTGGGGTTTCAGTAGGGATTATAAGTATGTTTACATTTGCTCTACCTTCAGTGGGCTTTAGTATGCCATTGCAACCAACAACCCTTGATAAGGTAGAAGGTGATTATTATGTAACATCTGCGATTGAGAACATTCGCTGGGGATCACTGCCTAATCGAGATAGCTCTCCGATTCTTACTGTACCATCAGGAAGTGCTGTAACATTTGATACGGTATCTCATGAGGGATTGATCGAGGATCAAGGGAGAAATCCAGTGGAGTACTTCGGCAAATTCGGTATCTCATCCGATGGCGTGTTGGATGATGCGAAGGCAATTGCGGCTTCTGAGATTAAGCATGATTATGTAAAAGACGGACCTCATATTATCACTGGGCCAGTAGCGGTTGAGGGAGCAGAGCCAGGAGATGTTCTGAAAGTAGAAGTCCTTTCGTTGCAAACTCGAGTTCCATATGGTGTCATTTCTAACCGCCATGGTAAAGGTGCCCTTCCTGACGAATTTCCAGAAAATACAGGTCCTCAAGAGGGAGCTAGCGCAACAAAACCGGAATTATATAATAATGTATCTATATTTACGCCTATTGAAGAAATCAACGGCAACTGGTATGGGGTATTACCAACAAAAGCTGGCAAGAATGTACGTTTCCCAATTAACCCGTTTCTAGGTGTGATGGGGGTTGCACCAAATACCAGCGAAGTTGTGAGTTCGATCCCACCTATTGAAACAGGAGGCAATATGGATATTAATGAGTTGGGTGTTGGTGCAACTATTTATTATCCGATTCAAGTTAAAGGCGGGCTATTCTATACTGGAGATCCACACTTTGCTCAAGGAGATGGAGAAGTAGCGTTAACTGCATTGGAAGCTTCCTTAAGGGGGACAGTTCGGTTAACGGTGTTAAAGAAAGGTGATCCATCACTACCACACAGTGGAGAATTCACGCAACCCTTTGCTGAAACAGAGGATTACTGGATTCCAATTGGACTGGACCCTGATTTGGATGAAGCCATGAAAGAATCAGTACGTGAATCGATTCAATTCTTATCCGATAAGCTTGATATGGATAGAAGTGTAGCTTATGCGTACCTATCGGCCGCAACGGATTACGAAGTATCTCAGGTCGTGGACCGAACGAAAGGCGTTCATGGACTCATTCGAAAGACCGATTTCCTTGAATATGTTGACGTTGCCATGAATGTAGGTGGTACGACAATCAAACCGGTTATTCATAACGATGAGTTCTACGTACCGATTCGAACCATTTCCGAGCTATTGGGCGGTACAGTAGTATGGGATCATAAGACGCGTACAACTCAAATCAAATTAGGCACAAAAAATATAAGTGCTCAAATTGGTTCAGATGTGTATTCAATTAACGATAAACTAGTGTTCAATAGTAACGTACCAAAGCTTTTAAAAGGCGAAACCGTAGTTCCGGTTTCTGTTATTAATGAAATACTAGGTGCTTATGTAAACTGGACGACGATCGACAAGACGTTAACAGCAAATGTATCGTTAAGTAAAAAGCAATAAATTAATTTCATTATTCAACCGTGGTGGACAGATGTCCATCACGGTTTTTTCTGTTATCATGAATCAAAAAACTCTCGATGTTGACTCCGAACATAGAAAAATACATCGCCGGGGCAGATAAGCCACCTGGCGATGTATTCAACATCGATACACTGTTATACGTCTTTGTCCGTTTCCGCATTACCGGTAGCCACCGGATTCTCCTCATAACTGATCCAGTCGCTCCAGCTCCCTGAATACAATTTCACATTCGAATATCCCGCTTCTTCCAGTGCAATCACGTTCGGGCAGGCAGAGACACCAGAACCGCAGTATACGATGATCGCGCCATCCTTGTCCAGCTTACTGAAGCGCTCTTCTAACACCTCAGTACCTGTCCAACGTCCATCCCAATCCAACACATCTTTCCAAAAATAATTCACCGCACCCGGAATATGTCCGGCCTTGGCATCAATGGGTTCCTCCAGCCCCGCATAACGGCGGGCGTCGCGAGAGTCGATCAACACAGCGCTCCCAGTTACCGAGGCTTGTTGCACATCTTGCACATTTGCAAGCATCTGTGGCTGTACGTTCACTTCAAAGGAAGACGGGATCTGAACCGGCACATCCGTTGTAACTGGAAACTTGGCATTTTTCCAAGCGGAGAAACCTTCGTCCATGATATACACCTGTTCATGACCGATGTAGCGCAGCAGCCACCACAATCGTGAGGCGTTCATGCCGCCCTGATCGTCATAAGCAACAATCCGACTATTGAAGCCGATGCCAGCTTTGGATAGACGACTTGCGAGCACAGCCGGATCAGGAAGCGGGTGACGTCCTCCGTGCGCAGAGACAGGAGAGGATAGATCTTTTTCCAAATCGAGATAGACAGCTCCTGGAATATGTCCAGCTTCATAGGCTTGTCGTCCAGCCTCCGGTTGACCAAGCAAGAATCGGCAATCGGCAATGACTACATCCGGTTCGTACATTCTGGCGAGCAGCCAGCGCATGGATACAATATTTTTCATCAAAATACACCGCCTTATGAGAGTGATAGAGTCGTTTATAACTATGCATTACGAAAAAAATACGTTATACCGTGGTAGGTTCAACAGGCCCTTTGCCAGCGATCGGAGCGTCGGCAGGAATGGGTTGAGGTTTGGTTTTGCCATATCGAATGAAGATCCATACCCCGAATATAATGACAACCCCGGCAGACATCTGTAATGCACTGAGCGATTCGCCGAGCAGCATCCAGGCCAGTAATGAAGAGAATACGGGTTCCCCAAGTACGCCCATGGATACTGTCGTGGCATTCATATATTGAAGCAGCCAGTTGAAGAGATAATGTCCGAAGATCGTTGGCACAATGGCGAGCAGCAGGAAGATTCCCCACTCTGACGCAGCGTAACCCCCGAATGGGTGGCCCATAATCAGATTATATACTGCCAGCGTACAAGCAGCGACAAAGAATACCCAGAAGTTATACGAAAATGCGCTAAGTCCCGCTCGCAAAAATTGACCCAGCAGCATATGGACAGCGACCGCAATTGTGCCAAGTAAAGATAGTATATCCCCTTGCAGGGCAGTGCCTGCCAACTGGAAATCTCCTGCACCAATGACAATCGAGCCAAGCAGGGCGATGCCCATGCCGATGATCATCATGCGGTTAATTTTGGCTTTGAACAGCCATACCGAACCGGCAAGAATCAGGATAGGCTCCAACGCAAGAATAACAGTGGAACTGGCAACACTGGTGAGCCGCAGCGAACCCATCCAGAGCAGGAAATGAAGGGCTAGCATCACACCGGATGCAAGCAGCAAGCCCCACTGTCGTGCATTCAGACGCATCATCTCGTGTCTGTATTTCCAGACAAACGGGAGCATGAGCAGATTGGTCAGAAATAGGCGATACATGGCAATAATCGCAACATCTGCGTTAGACCAACGTACAAAGATCGAAGAAAAAGAAATGGCGATAATTCCGACAAAGAACAACAGATAGATGGATCTGCCGGCACGGTTCAAGCTTGTCATGGGTGTAGCTCCTTCTTGAAGTCTGATGGCGTAAATCACTTCATTATACAGGAGAAGGTAACTGCAGGAAAGATCAAGAGAACAAAGAGATAAGCAGATTGTAACCGGGCTTGTAACTATTCTGTCATTCTCCCGATCCATTTTTCTATTAATCTTCTATATAGAGACATGAAACGAGATAATATACCAATAATCGGGAAAAAATGAAAGTAAGGAAGTGGCATGAAAGTGAGAGTCCAACAAGAGAGAGCGGGAGAACGTGGAAGTATTCCGCCCAGCACAAGTCGCGCGAAAACACATAAACGAAGAAAAATCCGGTATGGAAGGATTAGCATAGCTCTAATGCTCCTGGTACTGTTCGTTACCGGTGTAACCTATATATTTCTTGGCATGACGCATTGGATCAAAAGCGTTGTGGCGCCGCCTCCAATGACTGTAATCGAACAGCCCGCCAAGCTCGGCATGATACAAGTTACTCCGAATGCGAAGGAGGAGCCGGTACGGTTCCAGGGTCAGGTTCGCAAATTGGCATACATAACGTTTGATGATGGCCCAACAGAATATACGGAACAACTGCTGGATATTTTGAAGCAACATGAGGCGAAGGCTACCTTTTTCATGATCGGACGGCAGTTGAATCAGCATCCAGAAGCAGTAAAACGGCTGTTGAAAGAAGGCAGTTACCCTGGTCTTCACAGCATGACGCATAACTATAAAAAGCTGTATAAGAGTGGAAGCTCTGCGAACTTTGTGAAAGAGTTCAAGAAAGAGCAGAAGATGGTGCAAGACCTGATTGGTTTTACACCTCATCTTATTCGTGCACCTTATGGCAGCAGTCCACAGATTGGTGAAACGTTCAGAGGTGACATTGCGGCGGCCGGGTTCAAAATGTGGGACTGGACGACAGATTCCCTGGATTGGAATCTTCCCGGTCAGCCGAATAAGATTGTGGCCCGCGTGAGCAAAAGTGTACATCGGGATAAGGAAGTGATTCTGATGCATGAACGGGAGCAGACGGTTCAGGCTCTGCCACGTATTCTGAAACTGCTCGAAGATCGAGGTTACGAGTTCGAAGTATACGATCCGGATGCACATTGGATAGCGAATTTTAGCGGAGATACCCGCTTGTAGTATAACAACAAGATGATGCAAGAGAGGAAGGACTTGAGTGCTAACGAGTAAAAAAGTGGCGCTTGCGGCAGTGAGTGTATTGCTAATTCTGCTGGCGAGTGGTTGTGGAGATCCGCAGGAGCCTGCGGCAAATCAGGTAAACCAATTGGTGCTCAGCGGTCAGGAGATCGATCAGAGTTTGAACAAACTGACCAGTCATGAGCAGGAAGATATGAAGTTATACAAGTCTATTTTAGACAAAGGCAAGAACAAAAACAGTGATCTCGAAGCACTGCTGGATCAGGCAGCAGATCATATTCATGAACGAAGAGCGTTGTTGAAACAGGCGGAAGAGGCCATGAAAGAGACCAATGAGAAGACGGTAGCCCTGCGCAGTTCATTGAAAGAACTATCCTTTGAAAAAGAAGAAACGTTGACACAGGCTGAGAAGGTGTTGGATCAATATGAAGCAAGAGCACGTGCATTGGAAAATTTTGTGGCTTCGTATCAGCTGAGTCTGAGTGCCGATGAGCAGTTGTATGATCTGATGAGAGAAAGTGCAGAACCTAATCTGGTTAAGATCAAACGAGCCATTCGGGTACGCAATAGCGAATATGCCAAGCTTGCTGAATTCCGGAAGCAATTTAACCTCCACACCAAAACATTTAACGGAGCCCATGCCAAACTGGTACAGATGGATCAGGCCAGCTAAGTCGAGAATTTCCACACCTGTTCAGATATTTTGCATGATTGAGCCGCCTGTCTCCCGTGTAAGTACTAGTATACAGCCAAGCCAATGGATGAGAAGCAACATGGACAAGCATCATTGCGTATAAGCTAACGGAGGTGTTCATATGCGAAAAGGAAATACAATGAAAGTCAGTGCGTCAATCCTGGTTTTACTTATGGGATTCTCGCTTGTGGCCTGTGGAAACAGTAATCCTGCTGCACAGCCACCGGTGAATAATACGGAAGAACAGTCACCAGAACCGGGGCAACAACCGAATGAAAGTGCTGCAATAGAAGCAGAAGGTATTCTGACTGGATGGGCTGATCCGCACACCGTTGAGATTCGAGTGAATGAGAAGCCGATGTCATTCCAGGTGAGCGAAGATCTGCAAAAGTCTCTGGATGATATCGATGACGAAGATGCCGTTCGTTTCAAATATGTAGAGAAAACGATTGATGCAACAACGAAACAGTTGGTACTCACAGAGATCGCAAAGATGGAATCGAGTGATGACAATAACGGTTCCAATGCAGGCGGTACCGTGACGTCCGATCGTCCGAAGACATCAGAGCTGGAAGTGACGGTTGAAGGAATGACCGAGAAGCGCCCTGTAACACTGGCACAAGCGAAAGGTTATTCACTTTATGTGTTCGAACCGATGGCTTTTGACCCGGAAGATCATGAATTAACCATGAAGATTGATCCGGATTATGAGGTAGAGATTGAGAAGCTGCCGGCGAATTACAATCTGGATGCGCTGAAGATGGATGCCAAGGAAGAGTTGTCCGAGACCGGAGAAGTGAAACAATTAACGGCTGAACAACTCAGTAATGGGCCAATGAAGGATGCAAAATTGTACATGATGTCCCAGAATGATAAGAAAACAGAGTATTTTATTGTGAAAGAGCTGGACGGCAATGGTTTCATTTTCCACATCCAAGCACCTGTTGGTGAACCTTCGGAAGGTTTCCTGCCTATGGCCTATGCATCCCTTAATTCCATCATGAATGAGTAGAAAATGAATGAGTCACCCGGTTACGCCGAACGCCGAACGGCTAAAAAATTAAAAAGATTACCTAAAAAGCGTGTTTCCTTGAGAGAGGAGATACGCTTTTTTATTAGCTACACTATCATATAGCGTGTACCGTGCCATGCAAAGACAAAGAGCCGGGAGGAACAGTAGCATGCATAGGTTCCTCCCGGCTTCTTGGCCGTGCTTCTATTCAGTTTGCAGGATCGAACCCATGCCCTGATCCGTTACTCAGTTTAATATCGTAGATTTCTTACGCCCTCTGAGTTCCTGATAGTTGGTGATTACATTCTGGTGAACGGGATGTTCGTCGGGAATTCCCATGCGTTCACGGATGAAGGCAGAGACGCCATCTTCGCGAATCATGTGTTGTAGCTTCATGGCTTCCTCGTCGCGTTCATCATTGAACAGCATTGCGGCCGCCATAGCCGAAGTTAAATGAGGAATTTCAATTCCGAATTCACTGGCCTGAATCGCTGGGCGAACAAGCCGATCATGAGGCGAGAGCTTACGAAGGGGGGAACGTCCGACCCGGGTGACCTGATCTGTCAGGTTGGGATTGGCGAAGCGTTCCAGTATGGTGTCGATATATTTGTTATGCTTCTGTGCGTTGAATCCATGCTTCTGGATGAGCATCTGACCCGTCTCTTCCATAACATGGCGTACCTTGGCTCGCAGGGTAGAATTACTCATAACCTGGCGGATCGTCTTGAATCCTTCGAGATAGCCGAAGTATGCGGCGACACAGTGGCCTGTATTTACCGTAAACATTTTACGTTCGATATAAGGTTCAAGGGAATCCACATAGTGGACACCATCAATTTTCTTAAAACCATCCAGGAGTGCTGGACGATGAACGACCCATTCATAAAAAGGTTCAACCGTGACCTGCAGCGGGTCCTTGTGGTTTTGGGCCGGAACAATCCGGTCCACAGCTGCATTGGGGAAAGAAACATAACGTTCCGCTTGATTACGGGTTTTTTCATCCAGGAATGGATAGATACGTTTCTTCAGCCGGGTGCTGCCACCTATAGCATTCTCGCAAGCGATAATATGCAGTGGCGCCTGATTATTGTTTTTCATGCGAAGTTGAATGCCTTTGGCGATGGGCTCAGCGATATCTCCGAGTGCAGATACACCGACGGCGGTTGTAATCAGATCAGCTGAAGCGATCTCTTCAGCAACCAGATTCTGCTCATTTACGTTGATCGCTGTCACGTTGTTGACAATCGTTGTGTCCTGTTCGCTATTGGCCAGTGTTATCGGGTATTCCTGTCTTTGTTGAAGCATGGAGATTTTCTTCGGGTTACGTGCGACAAAGCAGACTTCGTAGTCGGAAGCGGACAACATATGACCGATAAAACCGCGGCCTATATTGCCCGCACCAAAATGTACAGCTTTCATGTATGAACTCCCCCTTTAAGGATTAAATCGCGAAATTCGTGCAGACCTTTAGACGGTAGTGACGAGTGGTTTCGAAATCAAATCGTTAAATGCGAGGTCAGTCAAGCAAGACAGCCGTTGGTGAGGCATATCGAATTCCAGTGTTCCTGTGATGGTATTCGAGATGACTACGCAGTGCATCCCAGCCGCAGCAGCTGCACGCGCGCCGTTAGGTGAATCCTCAATCGCTACGGCTTCGTCTGCAGTTACTCCAAGGGCTTCAAGCGCTTGATTGTAGAGTTCCGGGTCAGGCTTCACATTGGCAACATCATCTGCGGTACGAATGACTTCAAAATAATCTTTCAGTTTCAGTTGTTCCAGATGCTGTTCAACCCAATCCCGTTTGGAGCTGGATGCTACAGCGAGTTTCAAGCCTGCTTCACGTGCTTGCTTAAGATATTCCTGAATACCAGGACGAACCTTCTCTTTGTTCATCAGTGCAGCGTGCTGCAATTGAACGGATTCCCTGAACGCTTCCCGATCAATCGGAAGATTCAAATCTGTGATGAGGTACTCATACGGATTAAATGTTTTCAGACTGGTACCGATGCATTGTGAGTACATCTCCAGGGTTAAATCTACGCCGTGTTCCTTGTAAGCATCACGAAAAGCAATATACCATGCTGTCTCTGTATCAATAATCGTTCCGTCGAAATCAAACACCAGTGCCTTAATCATAAATTTGTTCCTCCTGTTTCAGAATTAGTTTGGGATTAAAAATGAAAATTTTCTGCAAATTCATTCCTTGCATTCATTAACCTGCGGGATATTAGTTGACGCAGTAGATCGAAAATGAATATTAATTTGGGAAAAAATATGCGTTTAATGCTAATAAAACCGTAACATAGGACAAACCGAGGGGTCAAGCACGTCATGATTGTTCACATTGAAAATTTTCACATATATGATTTGTTTTCAGAAAAATATAAACGTTGCAAACCGTTAACCCTTTTGCATGTAAGCGGTGTACTGAATAAACTGTTTTTACAGCTCAAAAAAAATAAAACTTTTTTTATGAAAATGTGATGATCGGGCCGTTCAACAGCTTTCGACACTTTTATAATAGAAGAAATGGAGCTTCATGGATTGGATTTTATTAGCTTTACGCCAGATCAGGCCCTGTGGGAGAATGGAAGAAAGATTCTGAAAGTATATGGACTAAGGGAGGAAGACAAGCATGCTGCAAAAGGACCGTTTCAATGGCTGCTTCATCGGGCTTGCAGTGGGCGATGCGCTCGGAACTACCGTGGAATTCAGCAGTCCGGGCACATTCGAACCTGTGACGGATATGGTGGGAGGCGGCGTATTCGGGCTAGAGGCAGGGCAGTGGACAGATGATACCTCCATGGCACTATGTCTGGCAGAAAGTTTGGTACGCAAGTCAGACTTTGATCCTTCGGATCAGATGCGCAGATACGTCAATTGGTACAAGGTCGGGTACATGAGCAGCACAGGTGATTGCTTTGATATCGGCGGGGCCACCCGAAGTGCCTTGGAGAGGTTTGAGATCACTGGAGAAGCCTACAGCGGATCAACTGACCCGATGACGGCGGGCAATGGCTCTATCATGAGGCTTGCTCCTGTCGCGATGGCTTATGCCAATCAACCGAACGAGGCGATCCGCTATGCCGGGCTGAGCTCTCGGACAACACATGCTGCAACGGAAAGCGTGGAGGCGTGTGAAGTACTGGTTGCTGTACTTGTTGCTGGTCTGCGAGGAGCGGACAAAAACGTCATGCTGATGCCGGAGACCTGTCGACAGTGGAGGGAAGAGGATTCTTTTTCACCCGCAATTGAAGAGGTGGTTAGAGGTTCCTATCAGCACAAAGAACCGCCCGAAATTAAGGGCAGTGGTTATGTGGTTCGTTCACTCGAAGCAGCATTATGGGCATTCCATAAGTCGTCAAGCTTTGAAGAAGGTGCGTTGTTGGCTGTTAATCTGGGTGATGATGCGGATACTACTGGTGCGGTGTATGGGCAGATTGCAGGTGCTTATTATGGACTGAGCGGTATTCCTGCACAATGGCGGGACAAGCTGGCTATGCGTGAAACGTTCGAACAACTAACAGATGCCTTGTGGTTGAAGGCGACAGAACATCGTTGATGAAGAGACAGGAGAAGAGAACATCTATGAGCACGACTGGATACCAAACAGGATACAAAACAGAACCAGAGGCTTCGCAGTCCGGTAAACGAGGGGCGTTTCCATTGTCCCTGTTATGCCTGACGATTGGAGCTTTTGCAATTGGTATGACTGAATTTATCATTATGGGCCTGCTGCCCAATGTGGCAGCAGACTTGAATGTAAGCATTCCACAGGCAGGACAACTCATCACGGGATATGCGCTTGGTGTTGCGGTAGGTGCGCCGATTTTAACCGTGTTTACACACAAGATTCCGCAGAAGAAACTGCTGGTATTGCTCATGTGCATTTTCATTATCGGGAACGCATTGTCTGTCATTGCTCCGACATATGGTCTGTTAATCTCTGCACGGATATTAACGGCATTTGCCCATGGTACGTTCCTCGGTGTAGGTTCAATCATGGCAACGCGGCTCGTTGCACCCGAGAGAAGGGCAGGAGCGGTATCGGTTGTTCTCGCGGGGCTAACGATTGCCAACATCATTGGCGTTCCGTTTGGTACATTTATCGGGCAACAGCTTGGATGGCGGTCATCTTTCGGGGCAATTACGATCTTGGGCATCATTTCGTTGATTGGCATCATTCGTTTCATTCCCGTCCTCCCGCAAGGCGCACCAGCGAACCTGGCACAACAATTTCGGAATTTGGTTCGTCCGCAAGTATTATTGGTTCTGCTTGTTGGCGCGATGGGCTGTGGAAGTCTGTTTGCCGTATTCACGTATATCACGCCGATGCTTGTGGACATTAGTGGTTTTGCCGAGCAAAATGTGACCTGGATTCTGGTGCTGTTCGGATTCGGTGTTACATTGGGCAACATGGTTGGCGGTCGTCTCGCGGATTGGAAGCTAATGCCTTCTTTGATCGTCAACTTTGGCATCCTGGCTGTTCTTCTGGCTGCACTAACGCTTACCTTGGAGAATCCATATCTCGCGGTGATCACGATATTCTTCTGGGGTGTTGCGGCCTTTGGGATCATGCCAGGATTGCAGATTCGCATCATGAATATGACCCGTGAAGCGCCGCTGCTGGCGACAACATCAAGTCACTCCGCATTTAATCTGGGGAATGCAGGTGGTGCCTATCTGGGTGGATATGCAATTACCCACACGGGACTTATATCCGTACCTTTATATGCAGCAGTTATTGCCGGATTGGGTTTGCTAGGACTGCTGTTCAGTCTGTTCGTGGAGCGTAAACATCATGGGCCAGAGGTAGTCGAGGTTGCAGAGGCTGTGTCGGCAAGTTGAAAATGAAATCCGTTCACCTCAATTCTTCCGTTGAACATGGAGAGTTGAGGTGTTTTTATGTCATGATGAGATCCGAAGTGGAGGAAGCGAATAGACGGTATGGTGGTGTGCGGAAGTATACTTTTTAAAGTATAAGATATAGTTATTTAAGTCTTTTGATGATGTACAAGTCTTGAGAGGTGATATAATGAAGAGGTAATTGGGATTGTTTGTAAATTATGGATAGTGAATCTTGGCGTCCGTATTAGGAAAGTTGAAGAACAGCAACACGTATTTTTGAGTAGGAAGGAGGAACTTCACACTTTAAAATGTAAGGGCTTTCAATTGGAGTTTGTTTGTATATGAAAGACCTGTGAGAAGGTTCGTACACGATCTAAAATCATATTCCAAAGGAGATTGATATTGATGAAAAAACGTCTGTCCAAGATTCTGAGTCTCTCCATCACAGCAGCACTCCTTGTACCCACGATGGCGTCTGCAGCCGATATGCAGGAAACGGTAGCTCCGACTCCCATTCAGGCGGTGATTGATCAGGGAGCGACCGGGACCATGGATAACTCGGGGCAAAATGCGCTGGCTAACACGCCGGTTGTGCCTGCACCGCCGGGTTATGATGCCTATCGTAACAATATTCCGCATGGCAATACCAATCTGATCTCCTATTATTCCACAACGGTAGGCAATACACGGAAAGCGACGGTGTATACACCGCCAGGATATTCACAGAATAAAAAGTATAACGTCCTGTATCTCTTGCACGGCATCGGCGGGGATGAGCATGAGTGGGTAAACGCCATGAAACCGAAGAACATTCTGGACAACCTGTATTCCGAAGGCAAGCTGTCAGATATGATCGTTGTCATGCCAAATGGCCGCGCCATGAAGGACGACCGTCCAGTTGGTGACATTTTTGCCCCGGACAAAGTGGCTGCATTTGAACGATTCGAGCAAGACCTGCTCAAGGATCTGATTCCTCATATCGAGGCCAATTATCCGGTATACAAAGACAAGAATAGTCGTGCGTTGGCCGGTCTGTCCATGGGTGGTGGGCAGTCGCTTAACTTCGGATTGAAAAATCTGAATACCTTCGCTTGGGTAGGGGCCTTCTCGGCTGCACCGAATACACAATCTGTATCACAGCTGGTGTCCAACCCGGGGCAAGTGGCTAGCCAACTCAAATTGTTGTGGATCTCCTGTGGATCGAGTGATGGCCTGTTATGGGTCAGCCAGAATTTCAAAAACGGTTTGAGCAGCATGAACATTCCGCATACCTGGTATCTGGATGTAGGTGGACACGAACCATCTGTCTGGAACAGCGGCTTGTATCAATTCTCTCAACGCATTTTCAAGTAATTAACCGGTATTCCTAGGGATTCTCAGATAGTTACTGGGATTCATATTGGATGCGCTGCAACCTCAGTTCTGTTTCGTACAGAGCTGGGGTTTTTGTTATATTTTTATAATGAATCAAGTTATCTGAATGGAGCATATAGAGTATTATTAATTTTGGAGATGATGGGGTTAATGAGAGTGTAAGTAATGGTTTAATTGATTACATAGGTAGTCTTAAGAAGGAGAGGAATATGATGTTTTATTACAAAGGTGCGTTCCGTGAAACGGACAATGTGATCTATTTTAAAAGCGATGTTTCATTAGCCCAGAATGATGTTGTTCTATTTGGTGAAAAGAAGTATTTTATCGAAAGTGTGGAGAAAGAATTTCTTCTGCTTCAGCGGGTGGGCTCCATCATTTCTGTGAGTCTGTGAAATCTTCGCAAGATCCTCCCCTTTTTCGAGTGTACGTGCACTTCTGGGCCTCTGCCTACATACAATAGATCGACCCTGTTCCCACATGTGCTCAGGCCAGATCGTTGTAAAACTGCAGGAGGTGTCATCTGTGCCCGGATTGTTTACCGCAATTGCTCTATTCATTAAAGAGTTAACGTTACTCGTCTCGTATGTCAAAAATAATGCGTTCCCCCAGCCACTGGCTGAGGATGATGAAGCCAAACATTTGCGCCTTATGGCTGAAGGCAATGCTCACTCCCGCAATCTGCTCATTGAACACAATCTGCGCCTCGTCGCGCATATCGTCAAGAAGTTCGACAATACGGGTGAAGATCAGGAAGACCTGATTTCCATCGGAACCATTGGTTTGATCAAAGCGATCGAAAGTTTTCAACAAGGCAAAGGCACGAAGCTTGCCACATTTGCCGCGAGATGTATTGAAAACGAGATACTTATGCATCTGCGTTCCCTGAAGAAAACACGCAAAGATGTATCCCTGCATGACCCCATCGGTACGGACAAAGAAGGCAATGAAATCACATTGATCGATATCCTTGGCACAGAAGCTGATGATGTCGTGGATCGGGTACAGCTCAAGATTGAAAAAAGCAAAATTTATCGCAATCTAGATATCCTGGATGACCGGGAGAAGGAAGTTGTGATCGGTCGATTTGGCCTGGAAGCAGGCGGGGAAGAGCGCACCCAACGCGAGATTGCCAAGGAACTGGGCATTTCACGCTCTTATGTATCGCGGATTGAGAAGCGGGCGTTAATGAAGCTGTATCATGAGTTTTACAAGCAAAAATAGTTGCTAGTTAGATAGCACTTTTCGTTAAAAGGATGGTGCTTTCTAAACCTTCCGTATTTGTAGCGAGATGCATTAAGATCGAAAATTTGTTACACCGCGCTCTCTGAAATTGGTACGGACAAAGAGGGCAATGAAATTACAGTGATTGATATCCTCAGAACAGATTGAATAAGCATAAGGAATAGCTGAACAGATTAGAGGGCGCCTTTACGGGAGCCCTTTTTACTGTGAAGATACTTGGAATTTGTCTGTATGGTATTTATTATTTAGAATTATAACCTAAATAAAGGAATTTATCTCCCTGTTGAAGAATATATTATAAACAGACCAAATTAATATAAGGAGTAAATCATAATGAAGCAGCTTTTTCAGAAAACTCCACTGTGGTTTTTGTTAATCTGGATCGTAGGATTTATGATGATCGTTTTTAACATGTTCCAATCAAACTCGGGTAATATTAACTTGATTGCGCTATTGATGATTAGTGTTGCTAATGCGATTCGAATTTGGAAAAACGAACGACCATTAGCCATTGCCTTTTTAGTCGTTGCCGTTCTAAGCTTGGTTTATATTTTAATATATTTTATTAGGTATGTATGATAAACGTGTACATAAACAGAGGTCACCCTTTACGAGGTGGCTTCTTTGCTGTGCAAAAAATATATAAATGAGGGATATGTATTCTGAGCAGATTATTATATGATGAGTAAAAATATTTTTACATCGTAGAGCGCATTTGCAGAAAGAGAGTGGTGGTTGATCATGCAGCAAGAAACATTAACAAGGGGATTAAAGAACAGGCATGTGCAGTTGATGGCGATCGGAGGTGCGATCGGTACAGGTCTGTTTCTCGGAGCAGGAAAAACGATCCAGTTGACAGGGCCATCCATCTTGCTGGCCTACATCATTACGGGTGTGGTGCTGTTCCTGATCATGCGTGCATTGGGGGAGTTGCTCTTAAGCAACTTGCAGTATCATTCCTTTGTCGATTTTGTGCGTGATTACCTGGGAAATATGGCGGCATTTATTACAGGTTGGACCTATTGGTTCTGCTGGATCTCCATTGCCATGGCGGATATTACGGCCGTTGGATTGTATACCCAGTTTTGGTTTCCGAATGTACCGCAGTGGATGCCGGGGTTAATTGCGTTGGTCATTTTGCTAATCATGAACTTGGCAACGGTCAAGTTGTTTGGTGAGATGGAATTCTGGTTTGCTCTGATTAAAGTTGTGGCGATCTTGGCACTTATTGTTGTGGGTTTATATATGATTTTCAAAGGTTTTACAACGGATCAGGGTCCAGCGAGCTTCACCAATCTGTGGAGTCATGGGGGATGGTTTCCGAATGGACTGCATGGGTTCATCATATCGTTCCAGATGGTGGTATTTGCCTTTGTAGGCATGGAGCTGGTGGGACTTACAGCGGGGGAAACGGAGAACCCGGAGAAGGTTATTCCAAGAGCAATTAACCAGATTCCGATCCGGGTCTTACTCTTCTATGTAGGTGCATTGCTGATTATTATGAGTATCTACCCGTGGAACGCCATTGTGCCCACTGAAAGTCCGTTCGTACAGGTGTTTGCAGCTGTAGGTATTGCGGCCGCCGCCGGGATTGTGAATTTCGTGGTGCTGACGTCTGCTGCTTCGGCTTGTAACAGTGCCATTTTCAGTACAAGCCGTATGGTGTTCTCCATGGCAAAGGATCACAACGCACCCCAGTCATTTGCACGACTGAATAGAAGGAAGGTTCCTTCCAACGCGCTGTTTTTCTCCACGATTGTTATTTTGATCGCGATTGTTTTGAACTATATCATGCCAGAGGGCGTATTTACGCTGATCACGAGCGTGTCAACCGTGTGTTTTATCTTTGTCTGGGGCATCATGGTGATCTGTCATCTCAGATATCGTCGTACTCAGCCGGAACTGGCGAGTCGCAGCCGCTTCAAACTGCCACTTTATCCGTTCTCGAACGTTTTGATCTTAGCTTTTCTGGCATTTGTGCTGGTAGTATTGGCTTTGGCTGAGGACACGCGAGTGGCGTTATTTGTCACGCCGGTGTGGTTTATCCTGGTTGCAGGAATTTACCTCCTCAAAAAAGAGAAACTTGAGCAGTAGCTGAGCGTAGAACTTGGCTTTATTAACAAGTAGACCCGCCCAATTGGATTGGGCGGGTCTTGTTGTTGTTTATATTTTTGCAGCCTTTTTGCTCTCCCGAATGCCTGCGTAGATGGCATCACAGATATCGGTAGTATACTTTCCCGACATCCCTTCAAGTGCCGTATTGGTGAATGCGGCAACACTAAGTTCTTCTTTTGGATCAACAAACCAGGAGTGACCATAGGTTCCGCCCATCCGCCAGGTACCCGGGGATTCCGGTGTACCAGCTGCAGCAGGGTCTTTAAGTAGGGTAAAACCAAGGCCAAACCCTCTTCCTGGCCAATACGGCATGTCGAGTTCACCGATTTGATTCGTGGTCATCTCGGTGGCAACAGCTTCCGTAAGAATAGGCTGTCCCCCTTGCCGCAATGCCTCAAGTAGAGTGAGAAAATCTCCGGTACTCCCAACCATACCCGCTCCGCCTGATGCATAAGCCGAAGGTTGATTAGCACGGTTGGGGGCAAGCCGGAAACCGGCAGTACCATCAATAAAAGGAACCTGCTCTAAATCATTATGGAGAAGACGAGGCTCATCAGAACCATCTGCATCTGCATATGCAGCGGTCAGCCGATTCGAATCGACTGCCACAAAATCAGTGTCCGTCATGCAAAGTGGATGAGTAACCAGCAGTTGGACAGCTTCTCTTAGTGGCATTCCGGTTACCTTTTCAATAACGGCTCCGAGTACATCTGTCGCGATGGAATATCTCCACATGTTTCCTGGCTCATACAAAAGAGGAACAGAAGCAAGCCTGTGGAGATTCTCCTCCAGACTGATTCCAGATACATCCATACCGTCCGAGACCCCCGCACGTTCATAATTGCCTTGTTCTTCTTGGAAGAACCGATAAGTCAGCCCAGCGGTGTGCGTCATTAAGTGCTGAATGGTTATTTCAGCATCCTGACCCTGGGCAAGCTTGGGCCGGAATGCAGGTAACCAGCGAGTCACCGGATCATGCAGACTCAGCTTTCCTTGTGAGACCAATGCCAGAGCTGCTGTTGACACAATGGGTTTGGTTACAGAAGCAAGTCGAAACAGAGCGTTTTCTTCCATGGTGCGCTTTTGCTCCCTGTCTGCGAAACCAGCAGCCCGGCTGTATATCACTTCTCCTCTTAATGCAACTTGTACAACCGTTCCCACGATTCTATTTTCGCTTAATGCGCGGTCTATTGCCTCATCCACATAAGTATGCAATGTGGTGATGTGTTCTTTTCCCATTCTGATCGTCCTCTCCTCTACGGATGTGATTGATTCATTATTGTGACTGTGTTTATTATATAAATGATTAAAGTTGTGTTACATGCATTACTAAAGGTATTATAGTGAATTATCGGAGATACTTAAGGTTATTCCAGCGTATATCTTATGTATTTAAAGGGGGGTATTACATGGACGAAATAGATCAGCATATACTGTTTCACTTGGAGAATCAGGCAAGATTATCCATGACCGAATTAGGCAAATTAGTCGGATTATCTCAACCGGCTGTGACTGAACGAGTCAAACGAATGGAAGAAAAGGGCGTTATCGAGGAATATCGTACGGTGATTTCCCCATCCAAATTAGGCAAGCAGAGCACGGCATATGTTCTTTTTCGTACAAGAGATTGTTATCCTTTCCTGGATTTCTGCCGTGCGTCACCTGAAGTCGTGGAATGTTACCGAATAAGCGGGGAGTATAATTATTTGCTGAAAATCCTTACAGACACGATTCAGGGACTTGAAGAGTTCGAGAACAAGTGTGACCCGTACGGCACTTACATGACCTTGATTACGATGTCTTCTCCGATTGCACATAAAAATCTCATGGAAGGACCGAATTTACTGGCACAGGCAGAATAAACCACAGTCTATAAAACTATAAAATGAAAAACAGAAGAGGAGTTCACATCAAGTGAACTCCTCTTCTGTCCTACATGTAACTCATGCAAAATGCCTTCCTGTTATTTTACTTTGGGAAATCCATATTTAGAAGACCGCATCGTTATGAGCAATGCAGGAATGAGCAAGATAAACAGCGACCCGGCAAGGTAACCTGCTCCAAGTACTTCAAGAAGGACGCCCCCGATGATGCCTCCTCCACCAATGGCCAGATTCCATGCGGTAACCAGCATCGATTGGGCGACATCCGCACTTTTGCCTCCGGCTTGAGCAATGGCAGTTTGCAGTAGAGTGGCAGCCCCACCAAACGTAAGTCCCCAGATCGTAATGCCAAGGATAATCATCACAGGTTGATGAGTACCGATTCCCATCACGACAGACGCCAGAGCGAATGCTGCCAGACTGATGAGTACCAATTTCCTCAAAAATCGGTCAATTAGCATTCCGGTTAACCAAATTCCCACAATGGAAGTGATACCAAAAATGAGCAAAATCAAGTCTACTCTGTTAGCAAATACGGTCTGGGCTAGGTAGGGAGAAATATAGGTGTAAAGGATATTATGGGCAAGCATCCAGGCCAGAACCACCAACAGGATGGGTCTAACGCCCGGAATGACAAACACTTTATGCAGGGGAAGACGTTCTCCGGCTGGCTCTCCTGCAAAATCCGGCATTTTCCAGAGAACCCATACGATTAAAGCTGCGGTCAGCAGCGATACCATCCCGAAGATGAGGTGCCAGCCGATATAAGAACTGAGAAAACTACCGATGGGCACACCCAGGGCTAACGCCACCGGAGTGCCGACCATAGCCACAGCCATGGCTTTGCCTTTTAACGAATCCGGGACCATCCGACGAGCATAACCTGCTGTCATTCCCCATAACACACCCGCAGAGACCCCGGCCATGAAACGAGCAGCAAGTGTCAGGATATAATCTGAGGATATGGCGGTAACGGTGTTAAAGACAAGAAAGCCGCTAATGCATACCAGCAGTAAAGGTCTGCGTCTCCATCCACGTGTAGCCGCAGTCAAGGGAATGGCAGCAATAAGTGATCCAATGGCATAAAGAGTCACCAACTGTCCGGTGAGTGCTTCACTGACCCCCAAGTCTTTTGCGATTTGCGGCAGCAGTCCCGCTGGCAGGCTTTCAGTGAGGATACATATGAATCCAGCCATGGCTAAAGCAAGTAGTCCGGCCCACGGAAGGCGTTCTGAAGATATGGAAGGCAGCTCCCTTTGCTTGGGGAGGGATGTGTGAATGGCCATGAATAAAAACCTCTTTTCTTATCGTTTAATTCTATCCGGAACTATGCATATAAGCTTATCTGAAAAAAATAAACTTTTGCATACGAAATTAAAGGTAAGAAGGAGGTTTTAACATGGTATTTATTTTATTTTGTACATTTCTCCGTTAATTCAAAAGATGCTGTCTGTTCAACCATCCAAGGATGAGTTCGACAGGTTCCATGTAGCGTTGGCCTACCAGTAAACCCGTATGTGTTGTATCCCAAAGTCCGGCATATGCAGCCCCGAGCTGTTTGGCAGTTAATTGGCCTCGCTGATCTTCGTCTTCACCGGAAACAGCCTTGATCACCAAGCTGGGGCAACGGATCAGGTCGCCATTAATGGATATTCCATCGGCTCCACACAGGGCTGAAAAGGTAGCAAATGCCTTCGCAGACTCCGTTTGCAGATACTTACGCTGAAAAGCAATGTCTTCTGCCGTCTCATCGATGCTTGCAAGTTCCTGCCGGGCAGGTGCAGGCATGATGATGTCCGATATGGTCCGTCGATCTGTTTCAGGATAAGGTACGGCGTCATGGACCTCCTTGCTTATGCTGGCATCAATGACAACCAGGCCTGCAAGAGTAACGGTTTCTGCAATCTTTTGACTGAGAATGCCACCCATGCTGAAGCCAATAAGAACGGGAGGTTCGTTGATCCCGGCTAACACTTCACGAATATCTTCCAAATAATCGTCAAACGTAATCTTGGTCATGTCCATGACCCGACTCTTGTAATGGCTTCTCAGGTTCATGACATAACAGGTCCAACCGTGCTGGACAAAATGGGGGATATATTTGCTCCACATCCAACTGCCTGTGTAGGCACCGTGAAGGAACAGCAGTGGGGGCTTCTTGGTCACTGTTTCTGCATCATGAAGCGGGTTTCCTTCGAATATCTCCAAGTGCAAATCATGTTCTCCGATCTTCTTGACCTGATGTTCCGGTAATAATCGTGTGTAATCTGTCATGCTTAAAACCTCCGATTTTTTTGTTTGATATCAAACTATTTATCCAAAAAAAATTAGAAGTTGCCATGAATTTTCATTAAAATTCGAAGCAACTCTTTTTTCTCCGCTTCCGTAACGTCCGCATAGAAGGTATTCAGCATGCGCTGCGAGATCTCTTCAAAGACCGGCTTTAATTCTTCGCCTTTAGCAGTCAAAGCCACATGAACAACGCGTGAATCTGTTGCATTACGCTCCTTGACGACGTATCCTGTGCGCACCAATTTGTCCACAAGTGCAGTCACCGTGGATTTATCCTTGCCGATTTTTTTGGCGATTTCAGCCATGGTCATCCTGTGATTGTTGTACAGGGCATAGATAATATCCCCATGGGACGTGGCGAGATCCTGAATTCCCTGCTCAGCCATCTCGGCCAGGATGAAGCGGTTGACCTTCTCTTTAATTTTGGATATGAGTGAAATAGCGTCTCTTGTTTTCATATGTGTAATATAGTTTGTTATCAAACTAATGTCAAGCTTTGATTCACAAGTTATTACATGCGCAGTATAGCAAAAGAGCAGTGAGAATTTCTTCTCCTGCTCCTTCGCTCCAGTCACTACTTAATCGGATTAGCTTTCATTTCCTGTCCCATTTTTTCAATACCATCCAGAATCTGATATCCATAACCCCAGAACTGGCTGAAATCCGTGACATAGATCTGTTTGTTCTTGATTGCGTTCATACTTTGCAGGGCAGGGTTGGCATACAGATTTTGAATCAGCTTGTCGATATCCGGTGAACCGGCATACGCGGACAAAAGAAGATAGTCTGGATTCGCTGTGATCAGTTGCTCTACACTAACTTCACCTTGCACACCATCAAACGTATTTTTCAGCTTCAACAGGCCAAGTGCATCAAGCTGATACGTATCGTTCTGCATGCTGCTTACCGTAATGGTGTCTTCTGTAGCGGGTACGATGTAGGCAAAAGTATGCTCAGGCTGATCTGCTACACTTGCCTTAATGGCTTCAACACGGGTCTTCAAACTTTCGGTGAATGTTGCGGCATTTTCCTGAACGTCGAAGATCTGCCCAAGTTGTGCAATATCGCTATACAGGCTATCAAGTGTGCCTTTGTGATTCGTCGTTTGCAGGAACGTGCGGATATTCATGTCATTTAATCCATCGACGGTACCCACACCCCAGTCTGCATCAGCGAACAGGTCACCCCGTCCGAGTACCAGATCCGGGCTTGCACCTACAACCAGTTCTTTACCTACATAATCTTTGGACAATACCGGAATTTTGGCGAAATCATCAGCCACATCCGGTGTAACGGAACCGTATAGAGCAGCAACACCGACGATTTTATCGGTCAGACCCAATTTGATGAGCATCTCAGCCGCAGATTGGGTATTCGCAACTACACGTTCAGGTGCTTTATCGAATACTTGTACCTTCGGTTTCCATTCGCCGCCTTCACCCGAGATTGAGAAATTCTCAATGGTGAGCGGGTACGTCGTTTTATTTGTATTTTCAGCAGGAGCTGAAGTTTCTGTCGTGTTCGTTGTTGAAATTGTTTCTTCAGCAGGGGAAGAAGTGGAAGTATTCGAACAGGCTGCAAGCAGCATTAACAGGAGACTTAGAGCAGCGAAGCCAATGGTTCTGGATGTGAATTTCATGAAATGATGAACCCCTTTTCTACGTGTTTTGAATTGACAAAGATAATCATTCTCAATTATAATCCGAGAAAATGCTTTGTAAATAGCTAAATTTAATGGGTTCTACATTTTACACGAATTGATGGGGGAAGAGATGGCACAGACGGTTCAGGTTAAGACACAGCGTATGGGAAAAAGAGAGTCTCTATTTCATAGTAAATCCGGGTTTGTTTTACTGATTGCAGCTTTAATCATGATTACGATGATTTCTGTAGGAATCGCAGTTTCCATTGGACAGGTTCGCATTCCGCTGGCGGAGTCATATCGTATTCTTTTAACCAAATTAACGGGTTTTCAGTGGGGGGCAACACCCATTGAGACAGGTCCCTTTACCGATATTATCTGGCAGATTCGTTTCCCGCGTGTGCTGATGGCGATGTTTATCGGTGCAGGTTTGGCTTTGTGCGGTGCTGTTATGCAGGCTGCAGTGCAGAATCCACTGGCTGATCCCTACATACTGGGTATATCCTCAGGCGCTTCACTTGGGGCAACCTTTGCGATTCTCATTGGATTCGGTGCGATTGGATGGCTTGGTCAAACCGGGGTGGCTTTCTGGGCATTCGCCGGAGCGATGGGTGCGTCCTTACTGGTCCTGACTTTGGCAGGGATTCGGGGGAAAATGACATCGGTCAAGCTGGTGCTTGCCGGAATGGTGATTAACGCGTTATGCAGCGCTTTTTCGAACTTTATTATTTATTTTGCCAACAATGCCGAAGGCATCAAAACAGTGACGTTCTGGACCATGGGCAGTCTGGCGACTTCCGGTTGGAACAAGCTTCCACTCGTAGGAATCGTTGTGCTGGTGGCGATTCTATTCTTCCTTTTACAATCCAGAGTTCTCAATACGATGTTATTGGGGGATGAAGCAGCCGTTACACTGGGTATTAATCTGAGTGTGTACCGCAGGGTGTACATGCTGTTAACCGCTCTGGTGACAGGCGTTATGGTGGCGAGCTGCGGCATGATTGGCTTTGTGGGACTCATTATTCCGCATATTGTGAGAGGTCTGGTGGGTTCCGACCATCGTAAAGTGATGCCTGTATCCGTGCTGTTTGGAGCCATTTTCCTCATCTGGACGGACGTTATTGCACGATCTCTGATATCCAGCGTTGAGTTGCCGATCGGGATCATTACGGCCATGATTGGTGCGCCGATGTTTATGTATATGCTGGTCAAAAAAGGCTACGGTTTTGGAGGAAATTAAACATGAAGCTGAACGTAGAAAATGTATCCATCTCTGTGCTGAACACGGACATCATCAAGGATATTTCATTACAGGTGAACGGCAAACAGTTTGTCGGACTGATCGGACCGAATGGTTGTGGCAAGTCAACGCTGCTCAAGAGCATCTATAAAGTGATTAAACCACAGCAAGGCAAGGTTTTTCTGGATAATACCGATATTCTGAAATCCAGTCCCAAGCTTGTTTCCAGACATATGGGCGTTGTTGGCCAGTTTAATGAATTGAGTTTTGATTTTACGGTGCGCGAGATGGTCATGATGGGCCGTACTCCACACAAAAAAATGCTAGAAACGGATAATGAACGTGACCACGAAATCGTGGAGCAGGCTTTGGAAAAAGTACATCTGACCGGACATGCAGACCGCAATTACGTGTCTCTGTCTGGTGGAGAGAAACAGCGTGTCATATTGGCGCGTGTCCTGGCACAGCAACCTCAATTCCTGATCCTCGACGAGCCGACCAACCATCTGGACATTAAATACCAACTTCAGATTCTAAATATTGTCCGTGGACTCGGCATTGGCATATTGGCAGCGCTGCATGATCTCGAACTCGCCGCAGAATATTGCGATTATCTCTATGTGGTGAAAAAGGGCCAGATTGTGGTACATGGCAAACCCGCTGATATCCTGACCCGTGAAATGATTGGTGAAGTATTCGATGTAGACTGTGAAATCTATGAAAATCCGGTTACGGGTGGCCTGGGTATTGCATACCTGAGTACACGTTGATATGTCTAGTGTTCCAGTGAACTGTCTTTCGAGCTGATTTTCAGCTTGGAAGGCAGTTTTTTTGCATTTAGCTTTCGCAGAGGAGGTTGGTCAAGTTAGCTCCTGTCTTCAGAACAGGCAGGTCAGGAGTGGGGGGAGCGTGTATCCTGGGCCTGCGCGCCCATGGCCGTGTAGGCACCTAGTCGGGCAAGACGGGTAAGCTGCAACGCCATATGATGGGGAGAGTATACTTTGTTATTTTCAAGCCATTTATGAATAATTCCACTGGTGGAGAAGCTGAGATGATCAAGTAAAATGTCCAGAGGTACCTGAACCTTTTGATCCATCCCGAGTTGGGTGATTCGTTGAAAAAAATAAGTTTTAATCACCTCGTTCAGCCGGGTACTGAAATTGCCAACAGGATTGATCAGTAGCATGACCCGATAGAACTCATCATGTTCAAAGATGTGCTCAAACAGGACCGCAAAGATCGGGTCAGGCTCGGTAAAAGAAAGGGCCACATCCATAGCAGCAGAACGTTCACTGAGTACATGTTCCAGCAACTCCAATTTCTCGTTGACCATCTTGTCCAGTAAATCCTCTTTGTCTATGAAATGGGCGTAGAAGGTTGAACGGTTGATGTTCGCTTGTTCTGCAATGTCCACGATGCTGATGTCCACGTAATTCTGCTTCTTCATCATGTTCAAAAAAGCTTCAGAGATCATGACACGGGTTCTGTAAATTCTTCGGTCGACACCTCGGGTCTCATTCATTCCATATCACCTCAAAACAACAGATTAGGATTTTTTGTTGGTTAAACAACATCGTCTGGATCCGTATTTCATGCATGCATGGGAGTGCGCTTAAGATGCAGGCACCTTCAATTCAAGCCGGATTGTAGTTTATTTTGACGTTGCCCGACAGATCAGGCATTTGTGTTTGTTAACCGTCAAATTTGGACTCATTGATTGTTGCGATCCAATGGATATTAGCTATGATAAACAATAAAACATAGCAAATCAATCGGAAAAATAAAATTTAAAAAAGGGGTGACATTTTGAGGGGAGATACTTTCATATCCAGTCTGGAGGATGGACGACGTGTCTGGCTGGAAGGTCAGCAGGTGAAGAATATTTCCGAACATGCGGCTTTTAAAGGCACACTATCCACCATCAGGCAGTTGTTTAATATGCTGGATGATCCTCTTCAACGGGATCAAGTGGGCTATGCCCCTGAGGGACAGGAGCGATATGCACACAGCTCGTTTCTCATCCCGCACACAGCAGCCGAATTGAACAAACGCAGTCAGTCCTTTGCAGCCTGGTCTTCCAGCACCAATGGCATGATGAGCCGGTTATCCGACTATGCCCGTTCCATGGTCACCGGATGGTATGCTGCCCGGCACGAATTATCCCACCTGGACCCGCAATTTTCGGATAAAATCAGCACCTATTACCATGAGGCCAGAGACCGCGACCTCTTTTTGACAACAGCCATTATTGATCCCCAGATTGATCGTTCCAGCGGGTTGGATGATCAGCGGATCGCAGAGCGATTCCTGCATGTGGTGAAGGAAACTTCGGAAGGCATTGTGGTTAGGGGAGCCAAAATGATTGCAACAGGTGCACCGTATACGCATGACTTTCTGATCTTTTCGTTTCTGCAATTTCAGACCCGACATCAGAAACATGCGCATGTCCTGATCGTACCCGCCAATTCACCAGGACTGCATATTGTGTGCAGGGAGTCGTTTGCTGATGGCAGAGAGCGCAATCATCCGCTCAGTGCAAGGTACGATGAGATGGATGCCGTCCTTTTTTTCGATGATGTCCTGATTCCTTGGGAAAGGGTGCTTCTCTACGGCGATTCGGACAAGGTCCTGAAGCTTCGCGGGAACCGTACAGCCAATGGATTGGCCTTCCACCAAAATGTCGTGCGTTTTGTAGCCAAGCTGGAATTTGTCACGGGTGTGGCGTTTGCGGTGGCTGAGTCGATTGGCGTAACCGGATTTCTGCATATACAGGAGAAACTGGGGGAGCTGCTGACACAGATTGACGTAATCAAGGCGCTGATTATTGCAGCGGAGGCCAAAGCCGTGCCTGATGTGGCAGGCGTACTCGTTCCTGATCTGACGTATGTAGAGACGGCGCGAAGTTTGGGAACCAAATATTACCCACGGGCGGTTGAGATACTTCAACAAGTTGGCGCAGGTGGTTTTGTTCAGACCCCTTCCGGGATTGAGGACTTCTACGGTCCGATTTCCGAATTTATGCATTTGTATTTTGAAGGCGCTGCGGTAAGTGCAGAGAAAAAAGTGGAGCTGTTCAAGCTGGCTTGGGATCTCATCGGCAGTCCGCTTGGCGCAAGACATCTGTTATATGAAAAATTTTATGCAGGTGATCCGATCCGGGGTCTCGCGTCCCATTACAGTCGACATGACAAATTGTCGTTAACAGGTCCTGTCTGGAAGCTGATTCAAGAGAACAGCAAGGGCAGAGTAGCCACTAATTGAGCAGGAGGAGAGAGAAAAATGGAATTGTTTTGGTTTATCCCGACACATGGGGACGGAAGATTTCTGGGCACCCGAGAAGGTGCGAGGGCAGTGACCTATCATTATTGCAAACAGGTTGCGCAAGCTGCAGATGAGCTTGGGTTTGCCGGGGCGCTGCTGCCTACTGGAAAGTCATGTGAAGACGCCTGGGTCGTTGCTTCCTCGCTGGTGTCGGTAACGGACAAGCTGAAGTTTCTGGTCGCTGCACGTCCTGGGCTGATGCTTCCGACCACGGCTGCACGAATGGCAAGTACACTGGATCGTTTCTCCAAAGGAAGACTTTTGATTAATGTCGTAGCCGGAGGGGACCCGATCGAGCTTGAGGGAGACGGGTTGTTCCTGGATCATGATGAGCGTTACGCATTGACGGATGAATTTCTAACCATATGGCGCAAGGAGCTGGCGGGTGAAGAAGTTGATTTTGAGGGCAAATATTTAAAGGTCAACGGTGGATCGGTGCTGTATCCGACCATTCAGAAGCCTTATCCTCCGCTATATTTTGGAGGCTCCTCTGAAGCAGCCATGGAGGTGGCTGCCGAGCATGTAGACGTATACCTGACGTGGGGTGAGCCACCTGACCAGGTGGAGGCCAAGATCAACCGAATGCGGGAGCTTGCTGCCAGAAAAGGAAGAAGTCTGCGCTTCGGCATCCGGCTTCATGTAATCGTTCGTCCAACCGCAGAGGAGGCCTGGCAGGCCGCGAATGACCTGATTGCTCATCTGGATGAAGAGACGATAGCTTCTGCCCAGAAGATCTATGCTCGCATGGATTCCGTCGGTCAACAGCGAATGGTCAGACTGCATAATGGGGATCGTTCCAATCTGGAGATCAGCCCAAACCTGTGGGCAGGCATTGGACTGGTCAGAGGCGGTGCTGGTACAGCGCTTGTAGGTGATCCTGACCAGGTTGCAGCGAGAATGCGGGAGTACGAGGCACTGGGAATTGAGACCTTCATTATGTCGGGGTACCCGCATCTGGAAGAGGCCTACCGTACAGCTGAGCTGTTGTTTCCGAAACTCAATTATGCACAATATGGCGACAACGGAGAGCGCTCGTTTATCAGCCCATTTGGCGAGATCATCGCCAATAATAACATTCCTGATCATGTGGTAAAAGCGCCTGCGGCTTCCAAATGATGCTGTCCGATTTTTACGATATCTCCATTGAAAACATCGTACATTCTGGCCGATTAGACGAACTAAAGGCACCTCAAACTTAAAGGTTGTAGGTGTCTTTTTTGTTGCATTCCACTCCGGTAGAGAGGGCCTTGGCCCTTGCCTATACATCATTCCATTGAAGAGGTGATTCCACATGTCCATGCAATTCGCGTATTGGGTTCCTAATGTAAGTGGGGGTCTGGTGATCTCCAGCATCCCGCAAAAAACAGGCTGGTCATTTGAGGATAACGCGAGGTATGCCAAGATCGCAGAAGATGCGGGCTTTGATTATGCGTTATTGCAAACCAGATTTATGGCCAGCTATGGGGCTGAAAATCAACTGGAAGCCATTGCTCTTGCCTCCGCACTGGCTGTGGTTACAGATCGCTTGAAACTGATCGCAGCCATATTGCCTGGATTATGGCATCCCGGTCCAGTAGCGAAAGCAATCACGACGATTGACCATATCAGCAAGGGGCGAGCTGCCGTAAATATTGTCAGCGGCTGGTTCAAGGGAGAGTTTTATGGATTTGGAGAACCATGGCTGGACCATAACGAGCGTTATCGTCGCTCGGAAGAGTTCATCCGTGTCATCAAGGAGCTGTGGACGCAAGAAGAAGCCAATCACCAGGGAGACTTTTACCGTATTCATGAAGTGCCGCACAAACCCAAACCAGTTACACTTCCCCCTGTGTTCCAGGGAGGGAATTCGGCGGCTGCACGCGATATGGCTGCACGAGTTTCGGATTGGTATTTCATGAACGGGAATAACATTGAAGGCTTCCGTACCCAGATTGAGGATGTGACCGGGCGGGCTGCGTCCTACAACCGCAAGCTGCAATTCGGAGTCAATGCTTTTGTCATCGTGAGGGATACGGAAGAAGAAGCATTGGAAGTGCTGCGCCAGATTATTCTGCATGCTGACCCCGAGGCCGTGGAGGGCTTCCGCAGTCAGGTTCAATTTGCAGGCAAAGCTTCACCTGAACAGGAGGGAATGTGGGCGAATTCCAATTTCGACGACCTGGTGCAATATAATGACGGGTTCAAAACCGGTTTGATTGGTACCCCGGAGCAGGTGGCAGACCGCATCATTGCATTGAAAAAGGTTGGAGTAAATCTCATTCTAACTGGTTTTCTTCATTACGATGAGGATATTCAGGCTTTCGGTGAGAAGGTGATCCCGCTGGTTAGAGAGAAGGAGGCGGCGCTAAGCCGGGTAGCGGCTACCTGAGCAGACCATCGTTTTTTAATAGATGGAATGGAATGAAGTGAATTGGATTGGATTGGATTGGATTGGATTGGCACATCTGTATCCGTGTTTTTGAGGGATTTACCCCTATTATAATTAGAGGAGAGATGACACTATGAGTATTCAAGCAAACACGATTCACACCCAACCAGACTATGGGCAATTGAGAGTTGAAATTCGGGGGATTGTCGACGAAGTTATTAGACCACGTGCTGAGCTGATTGACCGTGAGGGCCGTTTCCCACGTGAGAATCTGTCCGCCCTTGCTGAGGCCGGATGGAATGGGGTGCTGATTCCTGAGCGCTTCGGTGGACGGGGATTGGATCATGTTGCCTTTGCGATTGCGGCAGAAGAAATTGCCAAGGGATGCCCTTCGACTTCACTGGTATATGTCATGCATGTTGGAGCCGTTCAGACGATCGCTCTCTACGGAGATGAGGATCAGAAGGAGCGCTGGCTGAAACCGGTACGTCATGGCGCTATCGGTACGTATTCCACAAGTGAGCGTGCTTCGGGAGGTCACTGGTGGTTTAATTTCAGCGAGGCTTCCCGAGATGGTGAAGATTATATTCTGAATGCCGAAAAGTCGTTCACGACAAGCTCGGGACAGGCTGATTTTTATGTGACCCAGACTCGCACGCCAGGAGCACAAACCCCGACAGATGTGAGCTTCTTCCTTGTTGATGGTCAACTGGAAGGCATTACGTCCGGCGTGTGGGATGCGCTCGGTGTTCGTGGAAACCACAGCGGACCCATTAAATATGAAGGTGTCCGAATTGCAGCTCGGGATAAGCTTGGAACCGAGGGGCAGGGTCGCGAAATTCTGGAGAGTGGTGTATCCCCCGTATATCTGATCGGCCTGGGCTCAACCTGGCTTGGAGTTGCCGAGGCGGCGCTTGAGGCTGCATCCGAATATGTGAAGGGCATGGTTCATCGGGATTTTAACAAGCGTTTAGCCGATTACCAGATCATCCGCCAACAGTTGGCTGAAGTGAAGGTGCTGATCTCCAGCCTGAAGCCTTGGCAGTTATCTCTTGCGCGGCAGCTGGACGAACTTCAGGCACAGGGGAGACCACAAGTTGAGCTGTTCCTGCCGCTGGTTGAATTCAAAATTCATGCTGCCGAAGTTGCGAATAAAGCGACCAAAGCAGCGCTGGATGTTACCGGAGGTTATGGTTATAAAAAAGGCGTGTTTGAACGTCTCTTCCGTGACGCGCGAGCTGGCATTGCCATGGGGCCTTCCAACAACATCGCCAGAGAGTGGATTGGCAAGTCTCTGGTCGGTCTGCCACTGGAGCTGTGGTACGAGGGCGGGGATTAATTCACGCAGAAACTGAAAAAAGGAAGCCTGTATATCTTCACCTGAAGATATACAGGCTTCCTTTTTCTTTTGCGACGAGGGACAGGCAGTAGCTATTCAAGTGTGGAGTCCAACGGACGAGAGTGTCCATCCTGGACGACCTCCTGGAACAGTCTTTTGGATTCTGTGGGCCACGTACCTTGCTTCAGGAGTGCTTCCAAATCACCAATGGTTACTGGGCGCGCGTGCCGTTTGAGCACATAACCGAGTTGCCCGTTTGGTTCCATCGTGGCCGTTTCCAGATCGGTAATACTTGTAATCCCTTTTTCCCGCAACTGCATCTCCAATTGGTCCACGGAGAAGCGCATATGTTTCAGATTCGGTAGATTCAACTTCCCATCTTCCACGACAACCTTTGATTTTCCGCTCATCAGTTTTTCAAACCAATTAAACTTCAATTGTAATTGTTCAACGATCAGAAGTGTGAGGATAAATACCGCCGCTGACCCGATCGCTTTGCCTAACTCATGATTCGCAATTGGCTGTACAATCGTTGTTCCGATGGAGATCATGATGACCGTTGTGGCAACACTCATCTGTGAGATGGATTTGCGTCCTGCAATTCGTAGCAGAATCATGCCGATAAGTACAAGTAAAACGGATTTCCATATCCAGTCCATTGGTTGTATTCCTTTCTATACCAAATCATGTGTCGTATTGCTTAGCTTGGACGAACAACTTAACTTTCATTCACCCCTCCCAATCGTTTACAATAGGGTATTGATGAAGTTAAACAAAGGAGCGGGTCAACGTGGCAAAACAGAAATACTATGTTGTCTGGGAGGGCAAGAAGCCAGGCGTGTATAGTACATGGGCAGAATGCAAAGCACAGACGGATCAGTATAACGGAGCAAAATATAAATCCTATGAGTCCAAAGCAGCCGCAGAAGAGGCATACCGTGCCGGATGGAAAGGGAACTGGGGTTCAAGTGCCGGCGGAGCGTCAAAGTCGAAGTCGGCTGGTAGCGGAAGAAGCGCAGGCATGGAAACGTCGGAAGAAGTGGATTACGACAGCATCTCCGTTGATGTGGGTACACGCGGTAACCCCGGACCTGTAGAATACAAAGGGGTAGACACCCGCACAGGTGAGATTATCTTTTCTGTCGGACCGATCTCCAAAGGCACGAACAATCTGGGCGAATTCCTGGCCATTGTACATGCCCTTGCACATCTGAAAAAAGAAGGCAGTACCAAAACGGTGTATACCGACTCGGTCAATGCCATGAAATGGCTGAAGCAGAAAAAAGTAGCCACAACGTTACCAAGAGACAACTCCACGGAAGAGATCTGGCTGATGATTGATCGTGCGGAGCAGTGGCTTCAGACGAATACGTATAGCAATAAAGTGCTCAAATGGCAGACCAAACAGTGGGGCGAAATCAAGGCCGATTACGGTCGAAAATAAGTATTTCTCTTTAAGATGCCCCCTTTATTTCTGGTCTATTAGAATCGTTATTTACAATTTCCAGTTTCCGCTCTATAATCATCTGAATATGATTAGTTAAACATATGGAGGAGCCTGTCATCTGCAGGCCCTCTTTATCTTTTTGGACCTTCGATTTACAGGCCAAGTTTACGAGAATCAGTTATTTTGAGTATATATTGCAGGAGGCAGACATGAGTTCCATTTATAGAAGTGAAGAAGGCAAGAGCAGCATCCTTGAAGAGTATGAGATTTATTTGAACGAGTTGGGTGAGGAATTTACTCGGGAATATGTAGAGACGCGTTTTGGCAAGACGCATGTTTTACTGACGGGTCCTCTGGATGGCAAGCCGTTATTTATTCTCCAGGGCGGGAACTGTGTGAATCCGATGACGTTGTCATGGTTCTCTTCTTTATTTAAAGAATACCGGATTATTGCTCCTGATACGATTGGTCATCCTGGTTATAGTGAGGAAGCGAGTATCTCGACACGGTTTGATAGTTTGGCATTATGGGTGTCGGATCTGCTTGACCACTATGAGATTGAAAAGAGTGCATTTATCGGTCCATCGTTTGGAGGAGGCATCATTCTCAGACTGGCTACCTATATTCCGGAACGCATCTCGTGTGCCGTATTGGTTGCTCCTGCAGGTCTTGCAGTCAACTCCAAAATCAAAACAGCTCAGGATATCACGCTGCCGCTCGTCAAGTATCGGATGACGTCTTCACCATCTTCCTTGCAAAAAATTACGGACACCATGTCGTGCAACTGCATGAAAGAAATGGATAAAAACATTATCGGCAAACTTTTCAAATATGTCAGTATAGATCAGGATCTGCCCAAACTCACAGAGCGGGAAGAACTGTTGAACTATACGTCTCCAACCCTGTTATTGGTGGGGGAGAAGGATGTATTTTTCCCAGCGGATAAGTGTATTGAACGTGCTCAAAAAATTATTGCGAATGTGCAAGCCATCAAGTATGATACCGGACATTTCCCTTCACAGGACGTATTGGTGCAGATGAACGAGGAAATTGGACGTTTTTTACAGAAGAATTATTAAATCAAGCTGCACTTGAAGGATGAGAAATGTTTTTCTCCAGTTTAATAAAGTAATTACAACCATTTGTCGATACTGTATATACGAGAATCTTTTTCTTCTATAGAATAGTGTGGATAGGGAATAGCAGTAGATCGTAGAAGGCTTGATATCATTAATATTTAAATATTTCGCGTTGAGGTGTTTCAAATGGCATCATTTGGTTTATATAGATGGTTGGCGATGAATTGCTTACTGGTTGAACCAAATGATGCATTTACGCGGAAAGTCTTCCGATCGACAAGGTTGAAAAGAGGTCTGTTATGAGAAAAGACAATTGCAAAATGGCATTGCAACGCAATGTGATTATAAATGATACATATCAGGTAAGACAGGTATTAGCCAGCAGTGAGCTGGCTATTGTATATGCAGGGCGAGATCGTAACACGGGTGCCAAGGTAGCCATTAAGGAATTTTTCCCACAGAGACTGGCTGAACGTCAGGCAGACAAACGTGGGGTGTTCTGCTCTTCGCGAGGATACGGTGGGCAATATCAGGAGTTACTGGCTGCATTTCTGCTCGAAGGTGAACTGTTATCAAAACTGGATCATCCTCATATTGTTTCGTATTTGGATCATTTTGAAGCAAATGATACGGGATATCTGGTTATGGAATACTGCACGGGAATCACCTTGACCGAGTATTTAAATGAACACAATCATGCGCTGGATGCTGCCTTCATAACGGAGACGCTGCTTCCACTGGTGGATACATTGGATTACATACATAAACAAGGCATTCTTCACCGGGATGTGAAACCTTCCAACATTATGGTTATGGAGGATGGTACACCCAAGCTTCTGGACTTCGGCTCAGCTACCCGTTGGCCGATGCAATCCGGAGAGAAACAGGTGATATTCACATCGGCAGGTTACTCTCCACTGGAATTCTATTCGGAGAAATCCAGTCAGGGACCGATGTCGGACATCTATAGCCTGGCGGCTCTGCTCCATTATTGGACATGCGGACAACCTCCTATGGATGTGAAACAGCGGTTGTTCCAGGATGAATTGCCATCTGTTCGCTCACATAATGAGTATGTGAATCCTTGGCTCGCTCGTGTTATTCATTGGGGGCTCATGGTTCGTTCCGAGAAACGCTGTGCTTCCCTGGCCTGGGTCAGAAGCTCGCTGCGAATTCAAGCCTGGGTGTGGAAAGTGCGCAAGCCAGGTACAGTGGAATGGTCTTTTGCCGAGAATGAACATACGCAGGTCTATGAAGTGGAGTCGAAAAAGCAACATGAGACGGCGTAAGTTGGAGTGACCTGTGTTCATAAAGTGGATGAACTTAAATGAGAGCATAGCTGTCAAATAGGATTAAAATATAAACAAGCCAGTTCTTCCCCTCTCATCTGGGGCGAGTTGGCTTGTTTTATTTTATATTTTAAAAGAATGAGATTGAGATCTAATAGAAGAATGAATAACTTATCATTTAGGAAAGACATCATTCAAGTAAATGTTAAAAAATCTCACATGTATCAACCTGATTTGGATAACGGTGTGAGCTTTTTTGCGTTTTTTTTAAATTTTTAAGTTGCACCTTACAATAAAAATAACAAAAAAAGTAATTTTCTTTAGAAAAATCGATTCATTTTCGAAAGTGATTCTAGGTCTAAAGATACTTGTTTATCAAATCTGGTTCTGAATTAAAGGCTGGAATCTTGAATTCGTGACATGAAGTCAGTAAATTAGATAATTCGGTCTATTTATATGTAATTTATCCAAAGGTTAACAGAGTAATGCAATCTATCAACATGCTTAATTACCCCAATTTACATACCCTACGCTGCGGAATACGATTAGCCTAATCTGATCGTAAATCGCAGGAGGTATGAAATGAAACGAAAATCAACCCGATGGTTATCCAGTTTAGTAGCAGCAGGAGTCCTGTTGTCTTCCATGTTCTCTTTACCAGCTTACGCAGCACCCTCTTACGGTCCTCTACAGCAGAGTAAAAGCGCCAAGTCCATTCTGCAGTCTCTTACACCAGAAGAAAGACAAGCTTTGACTCAGCTTCAAGTCATGGACGGTGAAGTGATCGACCCCAAGGTTAATACCAAAAGTAACGATTTGGTCAACGTGATCGTGCAGTTCAAAAGTGAACCCGCTGCCGTTGCCTTGAAACGGGCTGCACTGAACCAAGAGAAGTTATCTGAGCGTACGGCGACAAGTAAAGTGAAACAAAACCATCAGCAATTTAAACAGCATATTAAGTCTTTGCAGCAGAAGAGAGGGTTATCTTATGATGCTGCCTCCATTCGGATTACGCAGGAGTACGAGACCGCACTGAATGGTGTTGCATTAAAGATCCCTGGTGTAGCCGTAGAAGATCTGATGAAATCCGGGGTTGTGAAAAAAGTATGGGCTGATCAGGAAGTGGCTCTTGATCTGCCAGAGACAGACACATCAAGTGAATTTGCATCTACATCCGGAATGCAACCTCGAATGGCTGATAGCGTGCCATATCTCGGCATCAACAAACTTCATGAAGAGGGGATCACTGGTAAGGGAATCAAAGTGGGAGTACTGGACACCGGAATTGATTATAATCATCCGGATTTAACAGAGGCGTATAAAGGGTATCGCGCTCATGCGGGTGAAGATCCAAAGCAAGTGGACCCGGCTACGGTAAAAGGATGGGACTTTGTTGATAACGATGCTGACCCCATGGAGACAACCTATGAAGATTGGGAAAATTCGGGTTACAAGGAACAAGGTGTTTTAGCAGAAGCTTATTATACTTCCCATGGAACACACGTATCGGGAACCATCGCTGGGCAGGCCAAAAATGACGTGGGGTATGCTGTGAAAGGTGTTGCTCCAGATGTAGACTTATATGTGTATCGTGTACTTGGCCCTGGTGGAAGTGGTGAGATGAGTGGCATTATTGCCGGAATTGACAAGGCCATTGAAGATGAACTTGATGTTATCAATCTATCGTTAGGGGCTGCCACGAATGATCCGCTGGATCCTTCTTCAATTGCACTGAATAATGCGATGCTGCAAGGCGTGGTGAGTATGGTTGCGGCAGGTAATGATGGACCCAATGAAGGTACGTTAGGTACACCAGGCGCGAGCGCGCTGGCCATTACGATTGGTGCTTCCGATGTTCCGTTAACTATTCCTACGGCTACAGTGACTCTGGATGTGTATAACAATCCAGGTGCGGGAGAGACAGAGGAAACAGCTGTAATGGAAGAAGAAGTCCCCTCTGAGGGTGAGGAAACATCTGTAGTGGAGCAGGAAGAATCACCTGTTGAGGAAGAAGAGGCATCTGATGAGGAGAAAACTCCTGTAGTGGAAGAAGGAGCTCCACCAACAGCAGAAGAGACACCAGCAACAGATGTAGAAGCGCCACCCGCAGTCGAAGAAACACCTGCATTAGAAGAAGATGTACCAGCAGCAGGCGAAGAAGCGCCAACGAATGAAGCACCTGCTGCAACGTATACGGAGGCGTTACCTCTGTTTGGTAAAGATTTTACTGACGATTTGACTACGCTTGAAGGCAAAACCTACGAACTTGTTTATGCAGGGCTTGGTAATGCTTTTGATTTTGAAGGTATTAATGTACAAGGCAAAGTGGCCCTAATCGCTCGGGGAGATATTGCACTCGATGCCAAGATTGTCAACGCAAGAAAAGCAGGGGCGGCAGCAGCAATCATTTATAATAATGTTGAAGGAACAATCCCCAATTATTTGGGTGAAATGAACGGATATATTCCCACGTTCCAGATGATGAGAGAGCTTGGAGAAAAACTAAAAGTGTTGAACGGTGTGACGGTCACCTTTGGTGCAGCAGGCCAAACCGTTACGGAAGGAAATAAACTGGCCGATTTCAGTTCCCGAGGTCCAGCCGCCTTGAATGATGATATTAAACCCGATATCGTCGCCCCGGGCGTAGCTGTTTTTTCAACCTATCCTGTATTTGTGAATGATCATACGGGTGAGAATTATACTATTGCCTATGCACGAATTTCGGGTACTTCCATGGCAACACCACATATGGCGGGTATTGCCGCGCTTATGCTCCAGGCACATGAAGAATACACACCTTTTGATGTGAAGACGGCTCTTATGAATACAGCGGTTGATCTGAATGGGAATTATTCCGTGTATGAAGTAGGTGCAGGCCGAGTAGATCCTTATCGGGCAGTCCACACATCCGTATTTGCCAAAGTTCAGGACAAAACAATTCACTTCTCGAATGATGAATCCATCCTTATTGATGAAATTACAGGTTCCATCGTATTTGATAGTGCCTATTTGGAAGAAGACGGCCAGGGAATCGTATCTGACAGCCGGACAATTAAAATAGAGAATAAAGGGGACCTTGCCAAAACGTATAACACTTCCATCAAGCTGTTAAACGATATGAATATAAATGTAGATCTTCCTGAATCGATTAATGTAAGTGGCGGAAGTACCGAAGAGATGACTGTTTCAGTGGATATACCGCAGGACACGCCAAGCGGTCGTTATGAAGGGTATGTATATCTGGATACGGAAAATGCGGCAGATCATATTCAGATCCCATTCTCGATCCGTATTAGTGAAAAGGGCATTACTTCGGTGGAGATGATACCGCCATCCATCACAAACGATACGCCATTTCACCAATTCCTGAATCGGATTACACTGAGTACCATTCTTTTGGGCAGTCCTATGGATTCTGTCGATGTATTGCTGAAGGATCGTGAGACCGGTAATGAAATCGGTTTTGTAGGTACAATGAATTCGCAGTCTATGCTTCCAGGAATAGAATATATGATCCTGAATTTGTTTAAAGGTTACGCGTTTCCGATTACAAACGGGGAGATCTCCAACGTTGCACGATTTGTCCCAGAGGGCAGCTATACACTGGAAATCATCGGGACGGATTCTGACTCCCGGCAGTATTCATACGAAACATTAGTCGTTGTGGACAATACAGCCCCCGAGATTGATTTGGGTATAGAACCTGGTGTATATGAACTCAACGATAGTATGTTGACGGAAAGGGAAGCTGGAGAGGGCATCTGGTATGATGGCACAGCTATCGATGCGACCGTGCAAACCTTTGTTGATCATGGGATCACGGCTTATGATCAATCTTCCAATCGCATCATGTTCTACGAGAATGGCAGTCCTTTCTATTCCGGTGAATTACCTGTTTCAGCAGATGGAAACATATCTTTTGGTATTACCAAAGAAGAATATGATCAGGGTTACGAACTGCGACTCTTTGGAATGGATGTGGGTACAGCGGCCAATCCCGTCAAGGACCACCGCTATGGATTTATTTCCGAAGGCAAACCTTATGTGACCAGTAAATATGACAAAGACCAAGTCCGTAAAGGAGATACGATCACCCAGACCATTCAATTGAACAATGTGGAGAAATTAAACCGTATTTCGTTTATCCTGGAATCGATGTATGACTACAAACAATTTAACCGGATTGAGCCAACGCCTGAGCTGCAGGCATTACTGGATGCCACAGGTGCTGAAGTGAAATTCAGTGATCCTGTCGTGAGCCCAAGAGAAATCAGCTTTGAGGCATCCATCTCAGGTGGTTCCTTTGAAGGAATCACAGGTGATCTTGATTTATTCGATGTTGTCTTTGATGTACCGAAGGATGAATTTTACATGAAGAAAAATGATGTCCCATTGCTTGAAGTGAAATACACGACGGTTGGCATGAGAGAGAACGAAGAGAAGTTGACATTAACCGCGTTTAACACAGACAGCTATGAAGTGATCTCCAAATCTTCAAGAACATATGGTTATGTACGTCCCGAAGCTTTTATGGTCAATGGAGAGTATCTGGATTTTGCAAATGACTATTCGGCAATGGGCATTGAAGTTTATGCGGAGACGGCTTCCGGAGAGAGATTTGAGGGGACGCTGCAAAAATACGGTGAGTTCCTCATCGATGGCATTCCTGCAACAGGTGAAATGACGACGATCTACACACGAGTTCCCGGTCATCTACCTTCCAAGCTGGCGGTAGTTCTGAGCAAGAATATTAATGGCGAATATTATGGCATCAATCAACTGAATTCGTCCGACTTTACGTATGCAGGCGATATTAATGGAGATGGAGTCATCGATATCTATGACATGGAGCTTGTAACGAATCATTATCATACCTCAGATGAGATCGCTGATATCGATCAGGATGGTTATGTGGGAGACGCGGAAGTGAATTATATTACGAATAACTTTGGAATGACCGCTAAAGATTCTACCAAGGAGCCTGTTTTGCAAATTGGAAACAAAGACTTAGGGTACTTCCTCAACAAAATTCAGGAAATGAACAATGGTGGTTCTGGTAATCATGGTGGCGGATCTGGCAATAACGGTGGAGGCGGAGCTTCTACAACTCCTGCACCTGTCCCAACCCCTGGACCAACCACAGAATCAGATCCAAGCCAAAATCAGGTTATTACAGAAAAAGAGTTAAAAGTTGTGACAAACGGTACCGTCAATGTGGATATTACCGTTGGTAACAAGATTGAGCTGCCTTTCAATACGGGGGATTTGTTGGGTACGAATACACTCACACTTTCTCAGCAAGGTGTACTATCATTAACCATTCCATCTAGCGTGCTGAAAGAACTGCAAACCAAAGGCGGTTCTGGTGCTGCTGGTGGCAAGATCATTTTGGATATGAAAAAACAAGATGTGAAAACCCCAGAAACGAGAGAAGGTCTTACGTGGACAACCGCAGGTGCTGCTTACGAAGTTGAACTGTATCTCCAGGTTTCCAGTGAGAAATTATCGTTGTCCTCACTTCCTGAGGAGGTTACCCTGTCACTTCATTACAACAAAGAATCAAACAGCGATCTGGTTGGAATATATAATGAACATTCTTCTGTGAATCAATGGGTTTACGCAGGTGGAATCGTAGATGAAGAGAAGGGTACCGTGACTTCCCAATTGTCTGATTTGGGTACGTATGCACCGTTCGTTTACGATAAATCCTTCGAAGATGTGGCACCAACGCATTGGGCAAATGAAGCAATTAAGTCTCTATCGGCCAAACATGTGCTGACGGGCAAAACAGAGACCGCGTTTGATCCACAAGGTCAAACGACTCGTGCCGAATTCGCCGCTTTAATCGTGAGAACCCTTGGTTTAGAGGTGAAAGGTAACGATGTGCCATTTGGTGATGTGAGTAAGGATGCCTGGTATGCAGACAACGTGGCTGCGGCCTATCAAGCAGGTTTGATTCAGGGAATAGCCAATGACAAGTTTGCTCCAACCCAAACTATATCACGTGAAGAAATGGCAGTGCTTATGATGAGAGCATACAAGTATCAATCCCAATCCAACCATATCCAATCGGCTGTTGCCGGTTATACGGACGAAACAAACATTGCATCTTGGGCAAAAGAAGCTGTGGCGAAAGCTTCCGAGCTTGGTGTAATGAAAGGTTCTACTGGCGGGAGATTCAACCCCAAAGATAGTGCTACTCGTGCCGAAACGGCTCAAACGGTTCATAATTTACTTTCGTTGCTAAAATAAAAAATACAAAAATAAGAGGTTCCTCCGGCAGGAGGAGACCTCTTATTTTTTGTTATTACTTTTTTTGTTATTTTACCCAGTGGACCTCCTGAAGCTCTCTTCCCAAGTATGTCAGACTCCAATATATAACTGGCAGAGTCCATTTTCGAACCCTATAATTAGGAATAAAACGATGGATGGAAACGAGGTGTAGTAATGATTGAAGGGAAGATTATTAAATTTTACCGGGAGAAGAATAGACGAACTCAAGGCGAATTGGTGAAGGGAATCTGTTCGGTCACACATCTGAGCAAAATTGAACGGGGCATGACAGAATATTCTCAGGAGATTATGGACATGATCTGTGATCGACTACATATTGATATGGCAAGGGAAGTAGTCAGATATCATCAAATGAACGATCTTCTGGATTCATGGCAAGAGGCCATCATTATGCAGAGAACAGCTGAAGCTATTCGCCTAAAAGACAAGTTGGAAGAAGAACCGTTAAGAGGTATACCTGATTTGCGTTTATCCTATGATTTGCTGCAGATCCGTTTTTACTTGTTTATGAACAATATCGATGAAGCGGAGAGACTTATAGCCCAAGTCGAGATTCCGGATGAATCGGAGCATTCATATGAACATTATTTTTATCACCATGTAATGGGAATTTACTACTTCCTTACAGGACATTATCGCAAATCCATCCAGACGCTAACTTCAATCAATCAGTCCAAATATACGAATCATGAGTACTTTTATCATTTGTCTCTGGCATATCACTCGATATATTCAAATATCACGTCTTACTATTACGCCGAGAAAGCTATCCAGCATTTTCGGAAAACGCTCAATATGGTGCGAATCATTGACACCGAAACGATCATGCTGGTTCAGCTCAATTCCCGTGAATATCATGATTTTCCCGAGACGAAACGCAGATATGAAAATCTGATTCGGATTAGTGATGATTGCGGGCTTCCTGACCGAAAAGCAAAGCTTCTGAACAATCTGGGTTACGAATATAACCGGCGGAAGCAATATGAGGATGCGGCTCACTGGTACAGACAAGCGCTTGATATCATTCCGGAGAAACAACCGTTATACCTGATGGTGCTCAATAATTACATAGAGTCGAACAGACTGGGTAATCTCATACCTGCAAATAAACTATTGGACATGTCTCTGAAAGCATTGCACAACTCTACACTTGTTTCAGATGCAAGTTATATGGAATTGGAACTCCAGTCTGTCATTTTACAAGGGCAGGAGCAAGCGTATTATGAAATGATAGAGGAACGAATTCTTCCTTATTATCGTGAACTTGGTTCCCAGTATCTCGCCGAACGTTATGAAGAGTTATTGTTTCAGTACTATATGAATCATGGGGAAACGGAGAAGGCGCTTAGGCTCGCAAAAAATCGTTTCGAATCACAATCGACTTCACTTATATAGGGTAATAAATGTGTAAGAAAAGTGTCCTCAACATAGCGTTGATTTGATACGAATACCCCAACTCCGATACAATGTTTTCATAGAGTCCAAGAGAATGGAACAAATACGGTGCAGAAATGGAGAAAACCCAATATGACTGAATTTATCAACGCTGGCGATATTAATGACGTAATTCTGGCTGCGGCGGCAAACGAGCTGGAGCAGATGGTGGACAAAATGTGTGAGTTGATTGGCACCCCTTTGGAACAAACGAGTGAACTGGAGCGTCAGGTCATGGCTGCTTTTGGTTTTGGTGCGGTGTATGGCATCACTCATCGGGATCAGCTAGCGGAGACGCAGGCCCATGCCTTGAGCATTCGGATGCTGATTAAACCGTTTAATTACAGTGAACAGCAGGCGGTTGATTTTGCCGATGATCTGATCCGGGTGGCTTCCGATCGTGAGGTTCATCCGGTGATGAATACCATTATCCAACGTGGGATTGATGGACACCGTCAGTTCAATCAGGAAGACGATGAAGGATTGGAACATAACATTCAGGAGATTTTAACAGCGGTTCAATCGCAAAAATAGACAGTTTTAGTAGATGTGGGAGATGATCACAATGGATCTGATGAAATTAAGCAAGGAACTCTCATACGCTCTGCGGCATGCACCATGGGAGTATGAGCTGGAACTCGACGAAGAGGGTTGGGTGGAAATCTCGCAATTGCTGGTGGCTTTACATGAAAGTCCGCAGTGGAAGGAAGTCACACAAGCCGATCTGGAGCAGATGATTCAAGCCTCGGAGAAAAAGAGACATGAAATCCGTTCTGGCCGTATCCGGGCATTGTATGGACATTCGACACCACATAAAATATCCAAGATAGCTGCTGAGCCACCGGAAACCCTGTACCATGGGACCCCGGCACGCGCCGTAAATTCTATTATGGAACTTGGCTTACAGCCGCGGCAAAGGCAATATGTACATCTGTCCTCAGATATTGATACGGCCAATCAGGTGGGACGAAGACGGGATGATCAGCCTGTCATTTTGAAAATAAACGCTGCACAAGCGTCTACAGATGGAATCCTCTTTTATCATGGAAACGAGAATATCTGGCTGGCCGATCATATTCCCGCTCGTTATATCGACCAATAATCACGATCTCAAACTCCAAGCCTTAGCTACATCAAAAAGGGACACACCCAACATTTGTTGGTGTGTCCCTTTCTTATATTCAAAACTTACTTGCCTACAATCGCTTTAATACCTTCGTTAAGCGGCTGAGCCGGACGGCCAAGCAAATTCTCTAATGTATCACTTTCTACAGCCAATGCACCTTCACGAATAGCGCTTTGCATATCAACGAGCATCGATACGACAAAGTCCGGTAGACCCGCACCCTTCATGATGTCAGCGTAAGTGGCATCGTCCACGTTTTGCACGTTGATGTCCTGTCCAAGCACTTCACCAACAATGGCAGCCAGCTCAGCTTGCGTACGCAGTTTGCCGGACAATTCATACACGGTATTCTCATGTCCTTCACCTGCAAGTACAGCTGCTGCTGCATGGGCATAGTCACTGCGGGTAGCCCAGCCGACCTGGCTATCATTGGTAGCATGAACCCAAGGTGCGCCTTGCGTAGCCGCTTGCACACTGCCTGCTTCATTTTCCAGGTACCAGTTGTTGCGCAGGAAGGAATACGGAATGCCGGATTCACGAATTGCTTTTTCTGTAGCGCGGTGAACTTCCGCCAGGGAAAGGGTATTTTGATCTGCATTCACAACACTTGTATAAGCGATGAATCCAACGCCTGCTTTCTTGGCAGCGTCCACAGCAGTCTGATGTTGGCGAATACGTGTTTCATTGTCACCATCAGTGGAAATGAGCAACAGACGGTCTACACCGGCAAAAGCTTTCTCCAACGTCTCCGGTTGATCGAAATCACCGTGACGCACGTCAACACCTTGAGCGCGGAGTGTTTCCGCTTTCTCCGGATTACGTACACTTACAGCTAAATTCTTGGCAGATTCGTTTTTTAACAATGCTTCTACAACCAGTGAGCCCAATTGACCTGTTGCGCCAGTAACCAAAATTTTCATCTTTTTTTCCTCCTAGGATATGTGTTGTGATTGTATACAACTTGTTTAACTCAAGCCAGATAAGTCGTATACAGTTATTACTTGCATATGGATGTAATCAAAAATGTTATAACAGGTGTGATTACAACGAAAGGGTTAAAAAAAGCTCACAATGAGCTTTTTTTATTCAGAGACATGAATCTGATCCATCATCTGCTGTATGGTTACACGATTCAAGCGCTGCTCCATAGCTGTCTGAGCCTCAATGAGTTCAGCACGCAAGGTGTGTTCAATCATGTTGCCGACCGGACATTTCGGATTCGGATGTTTATGAAAGTTAAATAATTCCCCATCCTCCACCACCTCAAGTGCTCGATATACATCGAGAAGGGTAATGTCTGCCGGATCTTTCAACAAGGAAGCACCGCCCACACCGGGTCTAACGTCGATCAGACCAGCCTGTTTCAGCTTGGACATGATCCGCCGAATAATCACGGGATTGGTATTCACACTCTGCGCGATCACATCTCCGGTGCATTCATTTGGCATCACAGCGATCAGGGACAGGGTGTGAACCGCAATGGAAAAGCGACTGCTGATTTGTCTCATGGGATAATCACCACCGTTGTAACCATGATAGTTACAAAAAGATCAAATGTCAACTAGATCTTTTACCCCTTCACCGCCCCTGAAGTCAGACCGCCCACAATATACTTTTGCCCAATGAGGAACACAATCAACACAGGCAATGACGTGAGTACAATATCGGCACTAACCAGATTCCACTGGGCACTGAATTGTCCGAAGAAGTTATATACAGCAAGCGTCATCGGCCACATCTCTACCGTGTTCAGCATATAGAGCGGGGCAGTAAACTCATTCCAGACACTCAGGAAATTAAGCACAAATACCGTCACCAGCACGGACGTGAGCAGCGGTACAATGATTCTCAGGAACAGCTTGATCCCATTACATCCGTCCATGATCGCGGCTTCATCCAGCTCCTTCGGGATGTTAGACACAAAAGCATACGTAATGAACAGCGAGATCGGAATACCCATGGCCGTATAGAGCAGAATCATGCCGACATGTGAATTGATCATGCCCAGCGATTTCATGACTTCCATCAGCGGAATGTAGTTGAGTGGCAGTGTGATGCCGAGAATCAGGAAGAAGTACAGGAACTTGCTGAGCTTCGAATGATTACGGGATAACGTGAAGGCCGAAAAGGCCACAACAAACACAAGAAGCAGGGAGGAGACCCCGGAGTGCAGCAGACTGTTGAAAAATGAACCGCCCAAATGTCCCTGTTCATAGACGATTTTGTAATTTTCAAAAATAAATTTCTCAGGCAATGTCAGTTTAAGCACTTTGGCCTCAGCATCGGACTTGAATGAATTCAGTACAATGACGACAAAAGGGATCAAGACCACCAGGCTAAGCAGCCAGGCGAGTGTATTTAACCCAAGCGAAGCGAGTCTTTTTCTCAATCGCATGTTAGTATTCCACCTTTCGGTTCATCAAACGAATGATGAAGAAGGAGATGATCGCCATGATGACAAACAGAATGGTAGATAGCGCACTTCCCAGTCCCCAATAGCCTTTGGCAAAAGAGGAATAAACCGCCGTGTTAATGACATCTGTCGCGTTACCGGGGCCACCGTTGGTCAGCACGTATACGGCATCGAATACTCTCAGCCCATACGTAATATTAAGCACTGTGGCGATGGTAATGGTAGGCATGAGCATTGGAATCGTAATTCGGAATAGCTTCTGCCCGAAGCCGGCGCCGTCAATGGATGCTGCTTCGTAATAATCGCGTGGAATCGCGAGCAGTCCGGCGATGAACAGCACCATGATGTACCCCATGCCTTTCCATGTATCCACTGCCATGATGGATGGCATAGCCCAGGTGAGGGAGCCCAGCCAGTTCTGGGCGATAACGTCCAGTCCCAATGAACGCAGGGTTACGTTAACGAACCCGTTGTTGGGGTCAAGCAGACTTTTGAATACAAGTCCAACAATGAGAAACGACAGCACCTGCGGGGAGAAAATGATCATCCGATGCAGATTGGCGGCCTTTACACCGCTGACCAGCAGTAGGGCCAGAAACAAGCCGAGAACCGTCTTGGCGATGGATGTAACCAGGGTGAAGAGGACTGTGTTTTTGATAAAAAGCAGATAGGTCGGATCACCCGCCAGAATAGTGCGGAAATGCTCCAGACCGATAAAGTTTTTCTCCGAACTGTAACTGTTCCAATCGGTGAACGAATAATAGATACCCAGCAGGGCGGGAGCAACGATGAACAGCAGATATAATACAATTGCTCCAGATGAGAAATACCAGGGATAGATTTTGTTTGCATTCATAACCGGTAACACCTTTCCTTCCTGCCAAAATACATGAGCGGGCAAGTGCCCGCTGCAGGTAACGCTGTTCAGCATGTATGTTTAATCGAGTTATGCGCTGTTACTGCCACTTCTCATCTTTCAGCACTTTGGCTTGTTCAGCACGACGTTTATCAATATTTTGCAGAATCTGATCCGGTGTCATTGCGCCAGCGAACATGCCTGACAAGTCCTTGCCAATATCCATCCATTGTGGATCAATATATTTCACAGCGGCCTGCATGACCGTACCTTTTTCATGATTTTTCTCGTAATCAATATAATCCTGTGTCAGCTTCGGTTCGATTTCCGGCCAGCAAATGGTCAGATTGCCCTCACCTTCATCGAACACACGCTGCAGATGATCATGCTCTGTAATCCAGCGGAAGAATTTCAGCACTTCTTCGGGATGTTTACTGTTTTTGTTACCAAACATCGCAGCTGAACCGCCCGGATTCACACCAATCGTCTGATTATCTCCCCACGGCATGACGAAGAACCCCATATTGTCTTTCATGGCCGGATACGCTTCGGAGACTTCCTTTTCCGTCCCTGGAACCCGCAGCAACATCGCTGCTTTCTCTTGACCAAACGCTTCAATTCCCGCTTCTACCGTATTGGACAAGAAGTCTTTGCCGAAATAGCCGAGATCCGCAAATTCCTTCAATTGTTCAATGACCGTCTTGAGTTGCGTCATATCGGCGACTTTCATCTCATTATTGTTTAGCTTCTCGTAGGTTCCTGCTGTTGTTTGCTCATAGTTGGGTCCCGTTTCGAACAAAGGCAGAACCTGATACCACCCGCTGGCAGGTGCCTGATAGAACGGGATGATATCTTTATCCTTAATCTTCTGGCTGATCGCCTTGAATTCGGCATAGGATGTAGGAGGCTCTATGCCGAGCTCTTGAAAGATACGTTTGTTATAGTACACATACCAGATTTTCGTTGGCGCAAAAGAAACCCCGTACACCTTGTCATTGTGACTGACGGTTGGCAAAATCTCTTCGGACATCCGGCCTGTGAATTCCTCATTGGTCAGGTCAATGGCATTTTCCTCCGGTCTTACGTTGGCTGGCATGCTGAGAGGGTCCACATCGACATTGAAAATGTCAGGTGCTTCGCCAGAGGCCAGCTTCACCTTGATCAGGTCACGCCACTGTGCGTCAGGTACGACCTGAAAGTCAATTTTGACACCGGTCTCCTGCTCATATTCCTTGGCCATCGTCTGCATGATACCTGTACGCGGAATACCGGATTGGCTGGTTCCAAACGTAAGTGTAACCTTACCCGAACCTTCCGTACTTTTACCTGAGTTGCACCCGGCAAGCAGCAGAGTGGAGAGCAGGAGTACACTTGCGAGCGAAAAAAGAAATCGTTTTCTCATCATTGAACCTCCCGTAATATAAAGAAAATTGTCACTTGCCGAAACGCTTAATGTAAGCGTATTCTTATGTGGATAACTTTACTGTGAACAGCGAATACGCTCAATAGACAAAAACGTTCTGTTGGGTGGACATTTTCGAATGGTGTGACCAATATCATCATAGGACGAGGTGTGTGGGGATTGCGGTATCGATTTGGAACGCTTCAGCAAAGTCTGTTTGCCTATTACTCTGCGGTATTTATTGTCTTTTCGCTCATTGTGGCAGGACTCCTGTATGTTTTTCTTGCGAATGACATCCGTCATCGAAGTGAAGAACAGCAGCGACAACTGGGGGTATCCATCGTCAGTAATCTGGATCAGGAAGTGGTGAAAATGAACAACTTTTCCATGAATATTGTGTACTCTAATCTGGTCAAAGAACACTTCAGTCACTACTTGGCACCAGCGGAAGGCAGTGAGCAGACACTGACGAGTGATCCGGCATTGTATAAGGATACAACCACACTGATTGATGTCATTCTGGCGATCATTAGCAGCTCCAATACAGCCAAACAGGCCAATATCTATGATGTGAACGGCAAGATGCTGGGAGCGGGTGCATTCAACGGTCAACTGTCCGTGGATCTGACTCAGCGACCGTGGTACAAGGAAACCTGGGAGCGGAGTGGCTGGCGGGTGATTCAACTGTTAGAGGGGGGAGCTTTGCCCATGCCAACAGGTGAAGGGAAACCAGATCAACCCTACATTTCCCTTACCCGGGTATACAAAGATGGCAACTATGTCAGCCAGGGCGTCGTTGAGATTTTGCAGGATGCCGAAACCCTGTTCCAGCATTTGAATGATTTGCAGGCGAGTAACGAGGAGCTTAGGATCTATGTGATGGATGAGCACAATACAAGGCTGTATCCGCTGTCTTCGGATGGCGAGGATTCTCAGGCAGTTCAATTCGATGATGTGGACTTGATTCAAAATCTTTCATTTCCGCCTGACACGATGCAGGAGATCAGCGATCCTCTGAGTCATTCCAAACAGATGATGACGTACATGACATCACAGGAGACGGGATGGACCGTTGTGGTCATGCAGTCCAAGCAGTCCCTTTTTGCAAGTCTCAACCGGATGGCTGTGATGTTTATCGGCGCCACGTTAGCTACGTTGATGTTGATTCTGGTTCTCTCGTATCTAATTTCCAAAAGGGTCACTTTGCCGTTACATCGTTTGCAGCGCATTATCCAGAAAACGGGTGAGAACGATCTGGTATCCGGTCAAGATTCGGCGCATTTGTTCAAGCTGGAGCATCCGGGTTCCATCCGGGAGATGGATGAGCTGAATGATACGTTTATCCGCCTGAATCAGCAGCTTGTGCAATCTTTTCAGGACAGACTGGCGATGAAATCCCAGGAGACAGAGGCGAGATTACTGGCATTACAGTCCCAGATGAACCCGCATTTTCTCTACAACAACATCACAAATATCAGCATCATGGCGGAGGAAGGCATGAATGATCAGATTATCGCGTTCTGCGGTCATATCGCATCCATGCTTCGTTATATCTCGACTCCCGGCAAAAACGGGGTCCCGCTGTCTCAGGAATTGGATTATTGTGAGCGATATCTGGAGTGTATGAAGATTCGGTTTGAAGATGATCTGCACTATGAGTTTCATATTCCGGAAGAGATGCAGCATATTCAGGTTCCGATGCTGATGGTGCAACCGCTACTCGAAAATGCCATCAAATATGGACTGGGTGATACCCCGCCATGGAAACTGAATATTACTGGAGATATGGATGCCATAGAACAGACCTGGCAGATCCATGTGGAAGACAATGGACCTGGCATGGAACCCGAGGCACTTGCCAAAATCCTGCTTTACATCGAACAATCACAGGAGTGGGAGCGTATGCCTGACCTCGAAATTAACGGCATGGGACTCAAGAATATATGGCTTCGATTGAAATTATGGTATGGTACGGCAGCCCACATGCAGATTATGAACAAGCCTTCCGGCGGTGTCCAGATTACCATTGGCGGTTCCATTCGAAAGGAGCATGACTGAACCGATGACAATCAAATATAGAACGATTATTGTGGAAGATGAGGCCCTGATTCGCCGGAACGTCTCGCGCAAATTCAGGGAGCTGGACACCCGGTTTGAGGTGATTGGTGAAGCGAGGAATGGTCAGGAAGCGTTACAGCTGATCGAACATTCCGTACCTGATCTGGTTGTAACGGATATACAGATGCCGGTAATGAATGGATTGGAACTCGCCAAACATCTGTATTTTGCCTATCCGCATGTGAAAATTGTCATTCTGAGTGGTTATCATGAATTTGAATATGCCCGGCAGGCAATCAGTTACAAGGTGGAGGATTATCTGCTCAAACCATTATCGGAAGAACAGCTTCGGACACTGCTGGATGCGATGGAATTGAAGCTTGGGAGCGCTGTGGATTCGCTTGCCCATGTCAGTGCCGTGTTGGATGAGCAGGTGAAGCCGGAGGATATCGCAGAAGCCGTTAAGCTGTATTTGAAGCAGAATTATATGCATGAGATTACACTTCAGGACATGGCGGGACAGATGCATTTTAGTGTGGACTATCTAGGAAAGTGTTTTAAGAAAGTAACAGGGGAGACTCCGCTGAAATATATGACAGGCTTGCGAATGAATGAAGCGAAGCGCATGCTCGTTACTCACGAGAATATGGATATCAAGACCATTGGTGGGGCGGTAGGGTATAGTGATTCCCACTATTTCAGCCGGATTTTCAAAAACAAAACGGGCATGTACCCCAGCGAGTACCGCATGCAATTGCAGGAACGAAAAAAAGCCCTGCCCATGGATGATGAAGACCATGTTGACTTGAGCTGATTTAGAGGGCCAGAGCTTCTTCGGTTATTTTGCGAATATCAAACGGGGAGCGAATACCTTCTTCAATCATGTCGGGGAGAATCTGTTCCAGGAAATACTGCACACAGTGGAGGTCGATATTTTTGATTTTCACCAAGGCATAACGGTACATGACGATAAATTCTTTCTCCGTATTGCCACGTTGGAGTTCGGCAAAGGCTTCGTATACCTGATCCATCTTGTCTGCGACTTCGAGAATCAGTCCTTCAACCGATTGGTCTTTGCCTTCACGCAGCTGTCTGCGGAAAATAGGCTGGAACTCTTCAGGAATATTTTCATTAATAAAATGTTCAACCATGCCTTCTTCCACCTTTTGCAGCATCGATCGCAGCTCCAGTGAATAATGTTTGACTGGTGTTTTGATATCACCGATGAAGATTTCGCCATAATCATGACTGCTCGTAATTTCGTATAACTTCTTCCAATCGATGGTGACTCCATGCTGTTCCTCAATATCTGCGAGTGTTTTGGCGTACTGTACCACTTTCCAGGAATGAGCAGATACACTGTGTTCTTCGAATTTGAATTTGCCAGGTGTACGGATAATACGTTCAAGATCGTTTAGTGACCTGAAGTACGTATGAATTCCCATAGATGTGATCATCCTTTGCAAGTTTGAGTAGTCTATTCCGACTATAATGCTGTTATGTTAACCTGGGATTAAAGATGTATACACCCCATGTAAAAAATGAAGATCAAAAAGCCACGAGGTGGGCTGAATCAGGTTCAGCCCACCTCGTGGCTTTGATTAGATAAGAATTCGTGCGATCCCGAAATTCATATCCTGCATCAACGAATGCAAGGATACATGTCACGCTTTTTTACGTACCGGTGAAGTATACCAGTAAGCCATGCCGACAAAGAGGGCACCACCGATGATATTACCAAGCGTCACCGGGATCATGTTATGAAACCAGCCTGCCAGCGTAATGGTATCCGGGTGGTTTGGCAACAGCCAGGACAAGGACAGCAAAGTCATATTGGCAACACTGTGCTCATATCCACTTGCAATAAAGGCGTACAGACACCACCAGATAAGAGCAATTTTGGCGATATCCTCTTTTGTGCGAGCAGCCATCCAGATCGCCAGACAGACGAGCCAGTTACAGAGAATGCCGCGGAAGAACAACTCCGATACGGGAGCGGCCATCTTTTTGGCAGAAGCGACGAATAACAGATGTTCAGGCGTAGCCGTTTTGAACAGGCCGCTGCCTACAATAAGCAGGCTGAGCAGGATCGCACCCAGCAAGTTGCCGAGGAAGACGAGACCCCAGTTTTTCAGTGTATCTTTAACGGTGGTCCGGCCTGCGAGCGTGCTCATGGTGAAAAACATGTTGTTGCCTGTAAATAGTTCCGATCCGGCAAAAATGACCAGCGTGAGAGCGAGTCCGAAGGACATGCCCATCAACATGGTTTGCAGTGGTGACTGTGCCGCAAGGAGCGGGGCACCAATACTGAAGATCAGTACGATGCCAAGCCCTACATAGGCACCCGCCATTAAAGCGGCAACCATGTAGCGTGAAAGATTGGAGTTCATCTGATCCCGTTTTTTAACCGCTGCTTCAATAATTCCCTCAACACTTGGTGTATACATCACGGTTTCCCCCATTATTTTGCATCAATCTTTAAACGTTTTGATGGAGCTATATCTCAATCCAGACCTGGCCGTTCTCTACCTTCACCGGATACATCTGCACTTGCCCATTGTCCGGTGCTTGCACAACACCGGTAGTTAAGTCAATTTTCCAATCATACAGCGGATCGTACAGATAATGCCCGGACACGATACCTTCTGCCAGCGGTCCACCCTTGGGGTGGGGGTTGTGATTATCAGCGGCGAAGATGGTGCCATCCGATGCACGAAAGACAGCAAGCTGATGGTCCTGAATCTCAACTACTCTTCCGATTCGTGGCAGGAATTCTTCAACTACTCCAGCGGGGAAGTAGGTGCCTGATTGTTTTGTCGTCATCTTAAACCACTCCTTATCTATTTAACATTCTCCAGAATTAATCCTGCAAGCTTGTTTATGGACGAGCCGATACTTCGATACCATGGAACATTTTGCTTTCGCCTTCCTCATTGCGAATCGCTTTTTGCCAAGGTTCTTCAACATGCTCCAGTGCGAATTCAATCCGCTGCATCAACGCTTTACGTTCCTCCAGGTTATCCACGACAACCGAACGAATATGTTCCAGCCCCATGCGTTCCACCCACTCGGAAGTCCGTTCCAGATAGTTACCTGTCTCGCGGTAATATTGCATGATGGCTCCGCACAGTTCAATCAACTCTTCATCTGTTTTCACTTTGCATAAGGAATCAGCCAGTCTTGCTTTAATACCGCCGTTACCACCGATGAAGATTTCCCAACCTCCGTCGTTACCAACGATACCGATATCTTTGGTACATGCCTCTGCACAGTTCCGTGGACAACCGTTGACGGCATATTTAAACTTGGCTGGCAGATCCAGACGTTCGAATTTACGTTCGATGCGAGCGCCCATGGCCATGGAATCCTGTGTACCGAATCGGCAGAATTGGGAGCCTACACATGTTTTGACCGTACGCAGCGATTTGGCGTATGCATAACCTGAAGGCATATCCAGTTCAGCCCAGACTTTAGTCAGATCTTCTTTTTTAACACCAATCAAGTCGAGACGCTGACCTCCGGTAACTTTGACTGCTTTTACATCATATTTGACTGAAACGTCAGCGATGCGTTTGAGGTCCGCTGGAGTAGTCACCCCGCCGTACATCCGAGGTACAACCGTATACGTTCCATCCTTTTGAATATTCGCGTTCATACGTTCGTTAACAAAACGGGATTCCTTTTCATCTTCGTGAGTATCCGGTGCAATCATGCCAAGGTAATAGTTGATCGCCGGACGACATTTGGAACAACCTTCAGGTTGATTCCAGCCGAGAACATTCATGACTTCTTTGGTTGTTTGTAATCCCTTTGCACGAATCTCGGCTACAATCTCATCCCTTCCCATGGAAGTACATCCGCATATTCCCTGTTTGGCTCCACTGCTGAAGCCGTCTCCCAGCACATATTGCAGAATTTGCTCCACAACCGGTTTACATCCACCGCAAGACCGCGTTGCACCTGTACAGGCTTTGATCTCATCTACGCTGGTTAGTCCTTGATTCGTAATGACATCAACAATCGTTCCTTTGGTTACTCCGTTGCACCCACAGACAATCTCGTCTTCCGCCATCGTTTCTACAGAGGTGGTTTTCTTATGGCCTCCGCAGCCTGTACCCATGAGTGAACTATACAATTCTTCGGTCATTTCGGCCTGTTGTTTGATCAGTTTCTGCAATTCGGCAGAATCCGTAATGTCACCGAAGAGAACGGCACCGACCATTTTATTATCACGGAGCAGAATTTTTTTGTAAGTCCGTTTCCAGTCGTCTTTGTGCGAAATGACGGTGTGCTCAGGACTGTCCATGAATTCACCAGTTGAAAAGACGTCCACACCCGAAATTTTCAATTTTGTGGATACTACAGAACCTTCATACGGAGCCGTCTCAACACCGCAGATATGTTTCGCGAGAATCATGCCTTGCTCGAACAATGGGGCAACAAGGCCGTAACATACCCCGCGGTGCTCTGTACATTCCCCGACCGAATACACATTCTCAAGTGAAGTCTGCATATAATCATTCACGACAATGCCCCGGTTCACTTCCATACCGCTTTCGCGGGCTACAGCCGTATTGGGTTTGATTCCTACAGCCATGACCACAAAATCAACATTCAGTACAGTATCATCTGCAAAACGAATTCCTTCAACCCGTTCCCCGCCCAGAAGTTCGGAAGTTTGCGCCCCCATCTTGAAGCGGATACCCTGACGTTCAAGTTCCGCCTTCAACATGGCTGAAGCTTGCGGATCAAGCTGACGCTCCATCAGATCATCCATCAGATGCACGACGGTAACTTCCATGCCGAGTTGTACCAAACCTTTGGCAGCTTCAAGACCAAGCAGTCCGCCCCCGATCACGGCCGCTCGTTTGTACTGTTTGGCAGCGTCCAGCATGACATTACAATCGGCGATGTCCCGGAAACCGACAACACCCTCTTTGTCATGCCCCGGTACGGGGAGAATGAAGGAGTTGGAGCCTGTTGCAATGATGATTTTGTCGTAAGGGACACGAGTTCCATCTTCAGTCACAACCTCGTGTGTCTCGGCGTCGATTCGTGTAACCGTTGTGCCTGTGTGCAATGTAATGCCGTAATCTTCATACCAGTGAAGGTCGTTCAGGACGATATCGTCCAGCGTTTTGCTTCCTTCCAGTACGTAAGACAACATAATTCGGTTGTAGTTAGGATAGGGCTCGGTGCCAAAAACAGTAATATTAAATCGCGTAGTTAATTTCAGAATTTGTTCAACGGTACTGATTCCTGCCATACCGTTACCAATGATGATGAGGTTCTCTTTTTTTCCGTTCATGTGTGTAGGCCTCCTTGAATAGACGCTGTACATTACTCAAAATTTTAGTGGTTTATATTTGAAATTATACAAGGTGTTGATGACAGTTTATGTGATTTAATTCACTAATAAGGATAGAATAGTCATAAATTTAATTGTGTGAGCCCCATCACAGAATTAAATTTTTATTTTTATATAAATAAGAAATGCGAACTATTGTTCTTATTTTGTTTTCATTGTAAAATCGGAACTGGGCCGTATTGTTCCCGATTTCTTCGAAAGGACGTTTTTGCATCATGATGGGAAGATCCCACCTCATTATCGGGACAGGCGTGTCGCTTTCTGTTCTGCAGTTGGCTGGTATGCCGGTGACTGCGCCGGCAGTTACAGTTGCTCTCATTGGTTCGTTATTGCCTGACATCGATGAGCCGAATTCGCTGCTTGTATCGAGAGCCTTGCCTAACAGTCTGATCAGGCTGTTACAGACGATTCTGTTGCCCACAGCTGTATTTGTGTACTTTTATGTTCATGCCAAACCATGGAACCTGTTGCTTGCAATCCTTATTGCGCTCGTGTCATTCCTGCCTTCGCGTTCACTTCGCAAAGTGTTGATGTTTGCCATTGGACTCGGTCTCGTGTTCTACGGTCATGCATTTGCACCGTGGAATCTGATTGCAGGCAGCCTGCTTATGCTGTGCACCACGCTAACTCATAGGGGATTAACACATACCTTGTATGGAACTGCGGTATGGGCTGGTTTACTCTACAGCACGACCCAGCAGCAGGGACCGGAAATCTGGGTAGCGGGAGGTACGGCGTATGCGATGCACCTGTTGGCCGATTCATTAACCAATCGGGGCATTCGTCCGTTACCGCCGTTTAAGTTCCGCATACGAGCCAATCTGATGAGCACAGGAACCAAGCATGGAGCCGTTGTGGAGAATGTCTGCATTGTGCTCACACTCATTTTGGCGTGGTTTGCGTTCTCGCCATTATTTCTGTAAAGACCAAATGCCAGTCCGGTGAATCGGACTGGCATTTTTACGTATTCATCATTACCGGTATTCTACATATGGTTAAGACTTGCAGCTCAATCAGGTTGAAGTTGGTGAGCCTGTGAGCGTATCGATATCTGTAGAGCCAAATGCAAATAAAACAACCAGAATAAGCACAATTAACAGCTCGGCAAATCCGATTCCGTCAAATTCGGACATGACATCCACCTCATTTCTTGACCATTAAGAATTAATTCTCTGTTGAAATGCCTGTATAACATCATTAAGCGTCATATCGCCGCCAGTTTCATCCAGGAATTGTACCAGTTTATCTGAATTGGAGGGTGTGACCTTTTGAAGTGTTTTATATTGACCAACCAATTCTACAACCAATGTAGCCTCACGAAACAACGTGACGGCATCCACTCTCAACTTTCCGCTCACCAATAGCGCTGCTACAATCAGTTCGAGATTTTTCCCTTTAAGGCTTCCATTAAGGAGGGTATTAGCAGCGTTTGGTTTTTTGTTAGAACCTTTATTTGATTTTCCGTTCCTTCCCACTGCCATAACAGGTCCCCCACTGGTTGGTGTTTGGTTATTGATCTTCCATGATCGTATATCTTATGTGTGCGTTCTCCATAACGTTCGACCTATTAATCTAGTTGAATAAACCCAAAAAAGAGACATCCCGGTCTGACGGGACATCTCTTTCAGGTACATCCTATTTAAGGAATTTCCGTTTAGCGAAACTACGCGTTATTAATAATGGTATTCATCGTTGTCCGATCAAGACCTTTGACCAGTTTCACAATCAGTTCTTTGGCCGCATCGTAGTCATCCGTATGAATGATGGAAGAAGACGTGTGGATATAACGTGCGCAGATACCAATAACTGTTGATGGTACACCAATGCCGCTCAGGTGAACTTGACCCGCATCGGTACCACCTGGTGAGATGAAATACTGCATTTTGATCTGGTTGGATGAAGCTGTATCTTGAACATACTCCACCATTCCGCGATGAGTGAACATACCCGGGTCAAATATACGAAGCAATGCTCCTTCTCCGATATGTCCAAATGACTGCTTGTCACCTGTCATATCATTCGCCGCGCTACAGTCAAGTGCAAAGAAGATATCCGGCTGAATCAGATTGGCCGCCGTACGTGCACCACGAAGCCCCAGTTCTTCCTGAACCGTTGCACCAGCATAAAGCGTATTAGGCAGTTTTTCCTTATGTAGCGCTTCAACCAGTTCAAGTGCAAGTCCTACGCCGTAACGATTATCCCACGCTTTGGCCATGATTTTTTTCGGGTTGGCCATCGGCGTGAATTCACAGATTGGCACGATCTGCATCCCTGGATGAATGCCCCATGATTCTGCTTCCGCACGGTTGTCTGCTCCAATATCGAGATACATGGAATTCAAATCAACTGGTTTGTTCCGCTGGGACTCGTCCAGCAAGTGTGTAGGTGTAGACCCTACAACTCCGGTAATTCGGCGATCAGGTGTGATGATTTGCAAGCGTTGAGAAAGTACAGCCTGACTCCACCATCCACCCAGTGGACGGAATTTGATCATACCGGTTTCGGTAATGCCCGTAGTCATGAAACCAACTTCGTCAAAGTGTCCGGCTACCATCACTTTAGGACCGGATTCCTCCCCGCGCAATACAGCAAATAGACTTCCCAGTCGATCTTGGACGAACTCATCGGTATAAGCGGAAAGCTGGTCTTTCATCCAGCCGCGAAGCTCGCGTTCAAAACCGGAAGCGGAGGGGAACTCCGTCAATGTGCGAAACATATCCATCGTTTTTTCATTCATGTGTCAACAACTCCTCTGTTGGTATGTATTTCAGGTCACAGTAGAACGGCTACCCGCCTGTTGTCCTTTTAGAATGTAGTTCAAAAAGTCCACTTTTGATTACGAATCATGCAAAACCAGACTTTTTAAATATTCACTTTAAAATGCTGAGGACTTGTTATTTAACCACTGGTCACATTACAGTATGAACCTTGCGCAAGTGATTGTCCATGTTTATGTCACGTATTTAAGGCATGTTTTGGGAGCTTGCCTCATCCATGTTTCATTACATTATCCGCTGCAGCCGCAGTCCTAATGCTGCTTCAATGAATATGAATATACAGAGGAGATGTCATCATTTTGTGAAGTGTTTTATACCCAATATTTCCTTGTCTTCACACAGGAAGGAGCTAAATATCATATGAAGCCTCCAGAAGAGGGCACGGAAAAAGTACTGTTTATCGTTCTTTTTATCTTGCTCGTGATTGTTCTTCTTTATTTATAGAACGTAGCTAAAAGTCCCCAGATCCGGCGTATTCGCATCCTGCTTCCACAACATGATCTGATTGGAAACATATACTGTTTGTCGCCGGATACATAACCTGCCGATTATTAACAAACAATGAATACAGGATTACACACATTGGCATTCAGCCGTAGCTTTAAACTTTTTCACATAGAGGAGGTCTTGTATCTTGCCAGCTCAATCTGCATCCGGAAGCGAAAAAAAATCATCGTCCCTGTCCATGGATGAAAAGGAGTACAAAAAAGTTGCAAAAAAACATGAGCCGCCTCGTCCAATCCTGAAAAATTGCCTCAAGGCATTTCTGGTTGGGGGTACCGTCTGTTTGATTGGACAGGCCATTCAAGAGGCTTTTATGGCCGGTTTTGACATGACATCGAAGGAAGCTTCCAATCCTACGGTGGCGGTCATGATTCTTATATCGGTTATTCTAACTTGTCTCGGCGTTTACGATAAAATGGCTCAATGGGCAGGCGCAGGAACTGCTGTGCCGGTTACCGGATTTGCCAATTCCATGTGTTCAGCTGCACTGGAACATCGTGCGGAAGGACTTGTGCTCGGTGTTGGGGCCAACATGTTTAAACTTGCTGGTTCCGTTATCGTGTTTGGTGTCGTGGCAGCATTTGTCGTAGGGATCGTTTACGCCTTTTTGGGATTTGGAGGTGGGCACCTATGAAGCGATTGGGTCGTCAAACGTGGCAGTTTGAAAATCGTCCGCGAATTATCGGTAAAGCAGCAGTTGTAGGACCAGAAGAAGGCGAGGGTCCACTGTCATCTGATTTTGATTATGTTTATGACAATCTCGAGATTGGCGAGAAAACGTGGGAAAAGGGAGAACGTAAACTGCTCGAACAGGCCTCCCAACTGGCTTTGGTTAATGCAAATATCACCAAGGAAGAGCTTCAATTTTTTGTTGGCGGAGATTTGATGAATCAGATTATCAGCAGTTCCTTTTCGGCGCGAAAACTGGGCGTGCCTTACTTGGGTGTTTTTGGAGCCTGTTCTACTTCCATGGAAACATTAGCGCTAGCGTCCATGATTGTTGACTCCGGAGCTGGCGATTATGTCCTTGCAGGAACGGTTAGCCACAATTGTACGGTTGAGAAACAATTTCGCTATCCGACCGAATATGGCTCCCAGAAGCCGCCTTATGCCCAATATACCGTTACGGGTTCAGGGTGTGGTGTGGTGTCCCGTACGGGTGATGGTCCTGTAGTTACCAAAGCCACTATTGGGCGAATCATGGATTTGGGCATCAAAGATCCCTTTAATATGGGTTCAGCCATGGCGCCAGCAGCAGCCGACACTATAATCTCTCATTTCAGGGATACGGGATTGGAACCAGGCTATTATGATCTCATTGTGACCGGGGATCTGGCTTCCGTTGGTCTGCCCATTACGAAAGAACTTCTGCAAAAAGAAGGCATTCCCATGGAACAGACGGTATTTAATGACTGCGGCCTGATGATCTATGATCGGGAGAAACAGCCTTATGTTGTTGCCGGGGGGAGTGGCTGCGGGTGTTCTGCTACGGTAACCTACGGTCACATTTTGAATCGGATGCAGAAGGGAGATCTCAAACGGGTGCTCGTTGTTGCTACTGGAGCCCTCTTGTCTCCGCTCTCGTATCAGCAGGGAGAAAGTATTCCCTGTATTGCACATGCCGTAGCTATAGAAAAGGAGGGATAAATGGAATGCAGTTTTTGTGGGCATTTATCGTTGGCGGTTTAATCTGTGTTGTAGGACAGCTTCTAATGGATGGTGTCAAACTGACGCCGGCACATACCATGAGTGCACTAGTTGTGGCAGGGGCGGTTGCTGATGCACTCGGTCTCTATGATCCGTTGGTCAAGTTTGCAGGAGCAGGTGCTTCTGTGCCCATCACAAGTTTCGGTAACTCTTTGGTCCATGGGGCATTGACTGAACTTGAGAAAGAGGGATGGATTGGAGTTATTACCGGGATTTTTGATCTGACAGCGGCGGGAATCTCGTCAGCGATCATCTTTTCTTTTCTTGCAGCACTGGTGGTACGGCCAAAAGGATAACATGATATGGCAAAGCCATTGAACATAGTGGATTCAGCAGAGGCGCCGGATAACTTTTATCCGGGCCTTTTTTGTCGTATTCATGCGAGAACTGCGGTGAATCTGACGGGCTGGAAACAAATTGTGAGTTCCTTCGAGTGTACTCACGCCCGTGGATCATGTACAATAAAAGGAAATCTGTATGCTTTTTTAGGAGGTTAGACCACATGCCTGTGCGCAAAGAGTCGATCCAAATCATATCTGCAGTTCGTTCAAATCTGGAATCCTGCATAATGGGGAAATCCTTTGAAATTCAACTTTTACTTACAGCTTTGCTTGCAGGCGGGCACGTTCTGATTGAAGACGTACCAGGAACAGGGAAAACACAGTTAATTAAGGCACTGTCGAAATCCATGCGTGGTGAGTACCGACGCATTCAATGCAATCCTGATATTTTACCTAGTGATATTACGGGTGTATCCGTGTTCCATCCGAAGGATGAGCGTTTTTATTTCCGGCCAGGTCCCGTTATGACCAACATTTTGCTGGCTGATGAGATTAACCGGGCCACCACAAAAACCCAGTCGGCTCTGCTCGAAGTCATGGAGGAGCGTAGCGTAACCGTTGATGGCGATACGTATGATCTGCCACATCCGTTCATGCTTTGTGCAACTCAGAATCCAATTGATTTTGAAGGTACGTATACTTTACCTGAAGCACAACTCGACCGGTTTATGTTGAAAATAAGTCTCGGTTATCCCGATAAGGAAATTGAGAAAATCCTGTTAAAGCAGCATCAGCTTGGTCAGCCTGTGGATCGCCTTGAATCCGTTACCCATATGGACCAGATCTCGGCAATCCAGCAGGAGATTAAGGAAGTCTTTATCGGTGATCCGGTCATGGACTACCTGTTGGATGTTGTACGTCAAACTCGCTCCCACCCATCTGTATTGCTGGGTGCCAGCCCACGGGCAGCCATATCGTTCATGATGGCCGTGAAGGCCTTTGCTTTCTTGCAGGAACGTGATTATGTGCTTCCGGATGATGTGAAAACGATGGCCCCTTATGTGATCTCTCATCGTATTGTGCTTCGACCCGAATCGAGACTGGACAGTATGAGTTCCGAGGCCGTTTTGAATGCCGTACTCCAGCAAGTACGCGTGCCCGTCTCCATGGGGCAATAGTTCATGAAGCCGCTTTTGAGAACAGTCAATAGAGGGCTGCGCCACCCACGCGTATGGAGCATCGCAATGGTGTGGATGTGCTGTCTGGCTTATGTTTTGTTTCAGGGCGGGAAGACATCCCTTATGCTGCTGTCGATGGTGACCCTGCTCTGTGTGTATCTTGCCATTGCTGGATTTAGCGGAGTAAGACGTGCTCAAGGAGTGCGTAAGTTATCTTCTGGTCCAGACCACGAAGAATTGCTGCATGCGGGTGACCAGGTTCAAGTACAGCTGAGTCTGACTATTCCGGGATTCCTCCCGCTTCCCTATGTGGTTGTACGTGAAATGCTGCATCGTCATAATGGAGAATCGTGGTCGTTTAAGGAAAGTTTGATCCCCAATATGCGAGGTAATGGCGAGTTATCATTCCAGACACCGCCACTTGAGCGGGGAAAGTATGTTTTCTCAGAAACGGAATGTGCCAGTGAGGACATATTTGGACTGATTGAACATCGAGGTAAGTTTAAAGCCAAAGGTGAGTTTCGTGTACTGCCAAGAACGGTATTTATTCCATATTGGCAGCTCTACGACCGCAAATCACGGTTATCCGGTCCTCAGACGGCGTTAACCCGTTCACGGAGAGAGACCACTCAGATCAATGGTGTACGTGATTACGTATACGGAGATCGACTTTCCCGCATCCACTGGAATGCAACGGCAAAAACAGGGAACTGGAAGTCCAAGGAGTTTGAACATGAGTCTGTGCCCAAAACCATTCTGGTTCTGGATGCACTTGCATCAAGTTATGAACATGGGGATGCATTCGAAATTGCCGTGTCCACGGCTGCCTCTCTGCTGGAGTATGGTGTCAGGGAACGAATGGGGATGGGATTGTTGACCTTGTCCGACCAGACATCCTTCATGGCCCCCAGTGAAAGTCTAATGGAACGACAGAAGATGATGCATCATCTGGTGGATATTCAATATAACGGTCAGGATACCCATCTGTTGCCCGGCGTGGAAAGAATCGCACGTCAACTGCCTCAGGGAGCTTACTTTGTCGTGATTTCTCCCCAGAAGGATGAAAAAATAATGGAACTGTTGCGCTGGGCCGATACACGGGGCATGACTCCATGTCATATTCTGATCGATACCAGTGAATCCCGCCGGAGTGCGGAGTGGAATGCCATGTTGCGTGGAAGAGGTACGAGGTCATTCACGGTTTCTCACTTGCAGGAGCTTCCAACGGTGATGGGGGGAGGTTCTGTATGAATACAAAAGGAAATGAAAGTATTGCAGGCAAACGATCATGGTATCATGCAGCGTCATTGCTCTGGATTTTCCTCATTGGAATGCAGTGGATTTCATTTACGCAGGAATCGTGGTACACGGAGACCACTTCTCTGGTGTTATGGACACTTGCAGCGGTCAGTGTGTTGGAGGTCATTCTGCCCTTCAAAACGATATATCGCGCGATGATCAAGGCGGTCGTTGTTGGTTACATTTTGCATAAAACGCTGATTGATTATACGGTGTACATCCCTTATGGCTCTTTAACAGATCGAGCGGAGCAATTCATATTGCATATGACGCCGTACATCTGGTTCTCCTTGTGTGCATGGGTGATGCTTGAAGCTGCGCTTCGACTCGTGACCACAACACGTCGCATTCTTGTTTTTCTGGGAGTCAACATCATTTCGATGGGGATTCTCGATTCTTTCACCCAGATTCCACTCTGGATTGAAATCGCCTGGGTGATGTTTGCGGGGATGGGATGGCTCGTATGCCAGCATTTCCGTAATTATCAGCTACAGTATCCACAAGGTTGGAAACGAATCATCCGTTATCCTTATAAAGTTCTGTCCAATATTGCCATTATCTTTTCTTTGATTATTGTAGCCAGCGTTAATATGCCGGAGATTCCACCCACCTTGACGGACCCGTACACAGCGTGGCGTAACTATACCGGGACTTCCGCAAGTCAGGCTGGTAACGGAAACCTTGATATTCCGGCAGCTACCGAATCGGGATACAGCAGGGAAGACAATCAACTTGGTGGAGGATTCAACTTCGACTATACCCCTGTCATGTCGGTCACGACCAATGAGCGTAGTTACTGGCGCGGTGAGACGCGTGCAGAGTATACAGGCACAGGCTGGGATGACCGTGGACGGGGTGCGACAGAAAATGTTCAAGCTGGACAGCCTCTCGAGAACGCTGAATCCGGCAATGTGAATACCAAACAAGTGATTCAGAACGTCACGATGCTGAATGACAATGTCTATCCCATTCTTTTTGGTGCTTATTCGATCTCGGAAGTGAGTTCGATTAATGGTGAGGACAGAACGGAGCGGATGTTGTGGAATGCTGAACAGGCTGAACTGCATGTGGTGACAGACCGTCAGCAACCACAGTATCCCAAAACGTACACCATCGTATCTGAAGCTCCTGTGATTGTGGAAGATGAGCTTCGTACAAAGACATTTGAAGATCTGTATAACAGTAATCCGGCAGATGATATGTACTTGCAGTTACCCTCCCGTTTCCCTGACCGGGTTTCGAATCTGGCAGCCGAGATAACGGCATCTGCTAATACGCCGTATGAAAAAGTGGCATTACTGCAAAACTATTTACAAACTAATTTTGAATACACGAACAATCCGGATTTATCTCGAAAAGTAAGCAGTGACTTTGTGGAAGGTTTCCTGTTTGATATTATGGAAGGCTACTGTGACTACTTCTCCACTGCGCTGGTGATGATGGCGCGCTCGGAGGGCATTCCTGCAAGGTGGGTTAAAGGTTATGCGCCTGGACAATTGTCCCTGAATTCGGACATGCAGGCTCCGCGTCAACCTGGCGCGGAGATTGAGACAACCTACACCGTTACCAATGCAGATGCACACTCCTGGGCAGAGGTCTACTTTGGTGAGTATGGCTGGATTCCTGTTGAAGCAACACCGGGCTTTGATATGCCGCTGCTCACGGAACAGCCTGATGTACAGCCTGTTGATGAGCCAGAAGAACAGCCAGAAGAGGAGCCGGTACAAGAGGAAGAGCAGACACCTGCACCTGAGCAGACATCGTCTGTCATCCCAACTTTTGTCATCTGGGCTGCAGGAGCCATCATTGTATTGTGGGTAGCATATATGTTCTGGCGTAATCGCTTCTCCATGCGATTCTTCCTGCTTCGTCTGCGGACAGGTGGACCGCTCACCCCTGAACAGAAGGTGGTGGCGGAGACCGAACGTTGGATTCATTATGTAAAACGCAAAGGACTGACACGGAGCGGAGACGAGACACTTCGTGAATCGGTAGCCCGCTGGAGCCAGGCAAAACCTGCTGCAGAAGCGACATTACATGAGCTTCTCACGAAGTTTGAACAGACTCGTTACAGTCCGGCGTCCGTAAAAGCCGACGACTGGAAGGCTGTCTATCAGACTGCCTTGAAGCTGCGGAAGGAACTGAAAGCGGAACGGGCATAGTTGTTGCCCGTCCCGTTTTTCCTTTTTTCCTATGCCATCAGGCGCTGTATGCATTTTCAGGAAAGACGGATTTGTGATATAGTGTGTCGTATGAAACTGAGGTGACTTCTTTGTTTAAAATGTTAATGCCCAAGCTGCGTGTAGACACGGTTTTTGACATTAATCTGGAAGAGCTGTACGCTCAAGGCTACCGTGGAATTATAACTGATCTGGATAACACACTCGTTGGAGCCAAAGCCCCTGATGCTACGCCTGAACTGATTGAATGGTTTGCGCGTGTAAAAGAGGCAGGTTTCAAGCTGATGATTGTGTCCAATAACAATTTGAATCGTGTATCCCTGTTTGCGACCCCGCTGGATATCCAGTTTGTGCATAGTGCACGCAAACCATCGAATGTACCGTTTCGTAGAGCAATGAAAATGATGGAGCTATCTCCTGAAAACACGATTGTAGTCGGCGATCAGATGCTTACGGACGTCTATGGAGGGAACCGAATGGGGTTATATACCGTTCTGGTACTGCCAATCTCCATTGGCGACGAAGGATTTATGACCCGCTTTAATCGACGCGTGGAACGGATTGCTCTAACGAGTTTACGCAGGAAAGGCTTATGGCTTGAGGAGGAAAAGAAGAAATGACAGAACCGCATAACGGCAATCTTGCCGTAAGGTGCAGCGGATGCGGCGTGCATCTGCAAACAGAAAATTCGGAATTACCAGGGTTTATCCCCGAGAAAGCACTGGATCGTGAACCGGTTATATGCCAGCGCTGTTTCCGCATCAAAAACTACAATGAGTCATCATCCGTTACGGTGGATCAGGACGAATTCCTGGCTCTGCTTAGCAAAATCGGGGATAAGGATGCACTTGTCATCCATATCGTTGATTTGTTTGACTTTGATGGCAGTATTATTTCCGGTCTGCAACGTTTTGTGGGTAACAATCCGGTATTACTTGCCGTGAACAAAACGGACTTGCTCCCAAAAGTAACCAACTGGAACAAGGTTCGCAACTGGGTGCAGAAGCAAGCCAAAGAACAAGGTTTGAGAACAGTGGATGTCGTCTTGTGCAGTGCGAAGCAAAATCAGGGCTTCGACCGACTGCTTGAGCTTGTGGGAACGTATCGCGAAGATCGTGACGTGTATGTGGTTGGTGGAACCAATGTGGGTAAATCCACACTGATTAACCGTCTGATCCGTGATTACAGCGATCTGGAGCAGGAACTGACCACATCCCGTTATCCGGGAACCACACTGGATATGGTGAACATTCCGCTGGATGATGGGAAATATATTATTGATACGCCCGGAATCGTATATCCATGGCGTTTCAGTGAGATTGTTTCACGTAAGGATCTCGCTGCCATCATGCCGGAAAAACCGCTTAAACCGGCTGTGTATCAGTTGAATTCCGGTCAGACGCTGTTCTTCGGCGGCATGGCTCGATTCGACTTTGTGGAAGGTGATCGCCAGTCGTTCACTTGTTTTATCAGCACGGCGCTTGATATTCACCGGACGAAGCTTGAGCGTGCAGATGACCTGTACCGCGACCACCTGGGAGAATTATTATCTCCGCCAACCCGTGAGAATGCAGCAGAGATGGGTGAATGGACCAGACATGAATTCCGCATCAAACGCGGCAGTCAATCGGATGTATTCATCTCTGGTTTGGGCTGGATTAAAGTAAATGGTGATATTGGAGCGCTGGTTGCTGTTCATGTTCCAAAAGGCATTCGTGTACAAATCCGTCCATCCTTAATCTAATCAATTCTCAGAACCTGTACATCAGATGGATCGGAGGCGGACCTATGTCTGAGCAGAAAAAGTTCAACCCTTCACTTCCTGTGTTGCTTGGTGTCATGGGCGATCCTATTGCTCACTCCAAGTCTCCGGCAATGCACAATGCGGCTCTGCTGGCTGCTGGAGTGAATGGCATGTATATGCCACTGCATGTTCATCCAGATCAACTGGAATCGGCAATTCGGGGAATTGTGGCACTTGGCTATCGAGGAGTCAATGTCACCATCCCGCACAAAGAGAAGGTCATGCAGTATCTGGATGTGATCGATGAAAGTGCTCGCCTGATTGGTGCGGTGAATACCATCGTTAATGAAGGTGGAACACTGACAGGGTACAATACAGATGGTATTGGCTATGTCCGATCCCTGAAGGAAGAGGCGGTGCCTGAGCTTGCGGGCAAACGTATTGTTGTACTGGGAGCAGGTGGAGCAGCGAGAGGCGTCATATACGCACTTGCACTGGAGAAGCCTGAACAGATCCATATTCTGAACCGTACAACGGACAGAGCTATTGCACTTGCTTCGGATTTACGGGGCCATGGTCTGGGAGAAATCTCGGGCAGTGGCATGGAAGATGTTGCAACAGTACTGGCTACGGCTGATATCGTGATTAACACAACGTCTGCTGGAATGCATCCGCATGTTGATGACGTGCCGGTTGACCCTTCATTGATTCGTGAAGGAGCAGCGGTAAGTGATCTGATCTACAATCCGCTGGAGACCCGTCTGCTTCGGGAGTCACGGATGCGCGGATGTACGGTTCACGGTGGTTTGGGTATGTTTGTATACCAGGGCGCAGTGGCCTTTGAACATTGGCTCGGTATTCCGGCTCCTGTGGAGACGATGAGACGAGCAGTACTGAACAGTTTTGAAGTGTGAAAATGATATTAAGAGTACAGGCAGACGACGAGTGCAGAACCAATCTGAAGAAACGGAGTGGTCGCCTTTATCACCGGATTTTCCCTTTGTGAAAAGGGATCAGAAAAATCTGGGGATAACAGCGATCGGAAGATGGTACTGCAATGGGAGTCACCTTGTGTACTCAGTGATCATTTTCACCATTGAAAAATAATAATTGAATGGTCAGGTCCAGACTGTCTTTAACACTGTCGATCAGGGCCTGCTCAACATAAGGAGTATGGAGTATTCATGTTAAACGGTAAACAAAAGCGCTTTTTGCGGTCACAGGCACATCACCTGACCCCTGTATTTCAGATTGGTAAAGGTGGAACGAATGAACACCTGTTCCGTCACATCGAAGATGCGATTGAGAAGCGCGAATTGATGAAAGTGCAAGTGCTCAACAACAATGACGAGGACAGAAAAGAGATGGCGGAAGAAGTTGCCCGTGAAACGGGAAGTGAGCTTGTACAACTCATCGGTAACACCATCATTCTGTACAAAGAATCTCGCGATAACAAACAAATCGAATTACCTAGATAAGGGAGCGTGACGCGGGTGAAGATCGGCATCATGGGTGGTACGTTTGATCCGATCCACATGGGACACCTCCTGGCAGCTGAAGCGGCAAGGGATTCGCATGCACTGGATGAGATCTGGTTCATGCCTTCCCATGTTCCACCTCACAAACGTGGAGCCGGAGCTTCGGGACAGCAACGTCTCGATATGACGGAAGCGGCTGTGAAGGGTGTGCAGCAATATGAGGTGCTGGGTATCGAGATGGAACTTGGCGGAGTGTCTTATACAATCGATACGATGAAGGAACTGTGGCGGCGCCATCCGGAACATGAATTTTATTTCATTATCGGGGCGGATATGGTGAACTATCTTCCCAAATGGGAGCAGATTGAAGAACTTGCCGAACGCCTAACCTTTATCGGGGTTGGTCGGCCGGGTTTCCAGTTACATCTGGATGATCTACCAGACGAGTTACAGGATCGGGTCTTGCTGGCCGAGATGCCCTTGGTGGATATTTCATCAACAGCCGTACGCAGACGTCTTGCCAAAGGTCATTCGGTACGCTTCATGATTCCTGATGAGGTGCACCAATACATTGTAAGGAGCGGTTTATATGGGACTAAGCCGTGAGAAACTAATACAAGCCGTATCCGGGCAAATGCCTGAAAAACGCTGGAAGCATACACTTGGTGTGATGGAGTCGGCAGTGATGTTGGCTGAAAAATACGGTGCTGATCCTGTAAAAGCGGATCTGGCAGCGATATTGCATGACGTGGCGAAGTACTGGCCCGTAGCAGAGATGGAAGCGGTCATCCGCGATAACGGATTAAACCAGGAACTTTTGCAGCATGACAAACAGCTCTGGCATTCGGAAGTCGGTGCTTTTGTAGCCAAGCGTGATTACGGTGTAGAAGATTCCGAAGTGATTCATGCCATTCGGTGGCACACCTCGGGTCGGGTCGGCATGAGCTTGCTGGACAAAGTGGTATGTCTTGCCGATTATATTGAACCGGGGCGAGATTTCCCGGGAGTGGATCACATTCGCGAACAGGCTGAGCATAGTCTGGAGGAAGGATTAATTGCCGGATTCGACTCAACGATCAGCTTGCTGATCTCGCAGCGCCGTGTGATTTATCCTTTAACCGTGTTGTCGCGCAATGACTTGATTGCTCAATTATAGAGGTTGTTCAAAAAGTCCACTTTTGATTACGAAGGATGCCTAGCGGCATCATCAGCATCGAAGATGAAAACTGATTTTTTTGAACACACAATTATAGATTATGGAGGTTGGTTCATGACAGTATCATCGAAAGAACTTATGAATATGGCGGTTGCTGCCGCTGACGACAAAAAGGCATCCAATATTGTAGCGTTGGATCTGATTAATGTTTCCCTGGTGGCGGACTATTTTGTTATCTGTCACGGGAATTCCGATACACAGGTACAGGCCATTGCCACTGAAATTCGCAAACAGGCTCATGCAGCCGGAGCGACGATCAAAGGTATCGAAGGTATGGATTCCGCGCGTTGGGTACTGATGGACATGGGCGATGTTGTTGTTCATATCTTCCACCGCGACGAGCGTGAATACTACAATATTGAACGTTTATGGTCTGATGCCAAAGTGGTGGAAACGGTATGAGTTTGATTGCTGGAACAGTCGTCTCTTTACCGGTGTCACGTGAAGTGTCTCCGTTTGGTTTCTTTTTGACGACAGGATCGGAAGATGTATTGCTTCACTACACCGAGTTAACGCGCGATATTAAGATTGGCGAGACGCTTGAGGTATTTGTATTCTTTGATACGGAAGATCGTCTGGCCGTAACGATGAAGAAGCCTTATCTCATGCTTGGCGAAATGGCACGACTGGTTGTGGCTGATGTTCATCCACGACTGGGCTGTTTCCTGGAAATGGGACTTGGACGGCAATTGCTGCTTCCTATTCGTGAATTGCCTGAACTGGAAGAACTGCGTCCTCAAGTGGGGGATGAAGTCTTTGTAATTATGGAACATGACAAGCAGGGACGTCTGCGTGCCAAATTGGCCGGGGAACGTGAACTTTCACCCTTGTCATTCCATGCCCCAACTTCATGGTTAAACGAGTGGGTTGAAGCGACGGTATACAAGCCACTGCAGATGGGTACTTTTGTACTGGTAGAGGGTGGTGTACTGGGCTTTGGCGCGATTGGTATGATTCATTCATCTGAACGCAGTCATATGCTGCGCCTTGGTGAGAAAGTGAAATGTCGGGTGACCCTGGTACGTGAAGACGGACGTGTGAATCTGGCTATGACTCAACTCAAACAAGTTGGACGTAACGAAGATGCAGACATGCTGCTCGCCTTTATGAAAGAACGTCCTATGGGTGGCATGCCTTATTCGGATGCAACTCCACCGGATATCATCAAGCAGCGCTTTGGCATCAGTAAATCTGCTTTCAAGCGTGCCTTGGGCAAATTGATGAAAGACGGACTGGTGGTTCAAAAGGAAAGCTGGACGTATCTGTCCGAATCTGCTCCTGCGGATCAAAGTGAAAACAAGTAATTTTTTGATTGAATATTCGTAATATGAAACTCGGAGAAGGCAGGGCTAGGCTGGGTAAATACCGGACACCCCTGCTTTTTACTTTGTTAGATCAGGATTGGAAAATGAAATTGAAAGTGCGGTGCCTGACATGTCTTACCGGAAATTTGCCTATGTCTATGATGAATTAATGGAAGATATGCCTTATCCGGACTGGATAAGGTTTGCAAGAACAGCATGGGAAAAGCATGGAATGCCCAAAAGTGTCGCTGAACTTGGCTGTGGAACGGGCTCCATTACGATCCCGCTCGTGAACTCCGGTTTCGAAGTTACAGGCATTGACCTCTCAGCAGATATGCTGTCTGTTGCACGCAGCAAGATGGAGGCTACGCCTCAGGGTCATCGCTTGTATCGGGAAGGCAGCGTACGTTGGGTGCAGCAGGATATGCGAGACTGGCGAGTTCCGGAACCTGTGGATTCGGTAATATCTTTTTGTGATTGCGTCAATTATCTGCTTGAACAAGAAGATGTTGTTCGAACATTCCAGCGGACATATGAGATGTTGAAGCCTGATGGAACGTTTTTGTTTGATGTGCATCATCCCAATACCCTTATCCGTTATGATGAAGAGCAGCCTTTTGTACTGGATGAGCGCTCCGTATCTTATATTTGGACTTGTGATCTGGACCAGGATCGTTGTGAGATTGAGCATCATCTCAGTATTTTTTCGCGTGTGGATGATGGTCGCAAGGATATATACCAGCGGTTTGAAGAAGTTCATGTCCAGCGTGCATATAACCCGGACTGGATGAAGCTGGAGTTATCCAAGGCAGGTTTTAGAGATGTGAAAGTATATGCGGATTTTGAATGGAATGAGGCTGGAGACAGCGCACAGCGCTTGTTCTACGTTGCTTTGAAATAAGAACGACTCATGTAAACTGTCCTTATGCTTGGTACATAAGGGCAGTTTTTTTGTTTAATTTTCCATAAAGAAGGATGGACATGTTCTGTAATCGGGCAAAAATGTTAGGAAAAATTATGGGGATGACAAAAAGTATTGCCAGTTAAAGTAAAGGAGGCGATAATAATCGGATAGAAAGCGTTTTCTGAGAGATCAATAGTTGAAGTGAGGTGGAGAAGTGGAAAGTACATATAAAACAAGACTTACGTCAGAACAACTGAATGCCATAATCGAGCAGCATCTATCTGCAAGTATACGAGACTACAAGGAAATGGTGGATGGCTGGGCCAATCATGCATATCTTATTACACTGAATGATGCACAGCGAGTGGTACTCAAAATAGCCCCGTCGGCTTCGACCAATCTGATGCGCTGTGAACAGGATCTCATGATTGCCGAGGTTGAGGCACTGCGTCTCATCAGCGAGTTGCAGAACGTTCCCGTTCCTCAAGTGCTGGCTTATGATGATTCGTTAATCTTAGCTCCAGCGCGTTATTTCATCATGGAGTACATGTCCGGAACACCCTATAATCAGGTCAAGGATCAGTATTCCGCGGAAGAGCAGGAAGCCATAGAACACCAACTGGGGCGTTATAATCGTCGAATCAATGAAATCAAGGGCGAGAAGTTTGGATATTTCTCGGAGCAAAAAAAGCGTTATTCCACATGGAAAGAAGCATTTATGAATCTGATGGATGACATTCTTGCGGATGGGGAAGAGGCAGGGATTACATTTTCGATGGATTACCCAGAATTGAGACGTTTGATTGATGAAAAATCGGATGTGCTGGACGATGTAAAACAACCTGTTCTTGTCAGTTGGGATCTGTGGGATGGCAATGTTCTAGTCGACAAAGGTCGCATTACAGCGATGATTGATTTTGAACGTTCACTGTGGGCAGACCCTCTGATGGAGCATTATTTTAGTCATTTTAACTATACACCTGGTTTTGTGAAAGGGTATGGGCATGCGATTACGACTGAAAGTGAGCTGAAAAGAAGAAGTCTGTATGACTTGTACTTTGATCTGGTGCTGCGCATAGAGTGCGCTTATCGTCAATATGATCATCAGGAACATGTGAATTGGACCATTCATAATCTGGAGGAAGGTCTTGAGCGATTTCGTTTAATCTGAACAGCAACCAGCGTTATGAATGGTTCGGGCCGTATACTTCAAGATGGCGATTATAATGTGTAATATTGACTTTAGGCTTGTTTTTTTATATAATGGTCGCTATATTGTATACATATTTCGATGATAAGGATTAGTAGTAATTCCTGTTCATAACAGAGAGCCGGCGGTTGGTGCAAGCCGGTTGACAGTAATTTGCGAACTCGCCTTGGAGAAATGCGGTGATTACACCATTCTGTTTAACTTGCTGGTATAAAGCTTGGATCAGGAATGGAAATCCGCATCGGTTAACCGCCGTTACAGGTCCAAAGGGAGTGGATGACGAAGCACGTTCGTCCGCTAACTAGGGTGGTACCACGGGAATTCAACCTCTCGTCCCTAGCGCTGCAAACGCTACGGGATGCTGAGGTTTTTTTGTTGCAATTAAAGCTAAAACGAATAACCTGAAGGAGGAACAATAGATGAGTGAGAATAACCAGCCAAAACACGGCTATCAGCCACAAGTCATGGAAAAAAGTTGGCAGCAATACTGGGATGTTAATAAAACGTTTAAAACGGGTGAGGACCCTGCCAAACCGAAATTTTATGCACTGGATATGTTCCCGTATCCATCCGGTTCAGGTCTGCACGTAGGTCACCCGGAAGGATATACGGCAACGGATATCGTTTCCCGTTACAAGCGTATGCGCGGTTACAACGTATTACACCCCATGGGTTGGGACGCTTTCGGTCTGCCTGCTGAGCAGCATGCACTGGATACAGGTGAACATCCACGAGATATTACATTCCGTAATATTGACAATTTCCGTCGCCAGATCAAATCGCTCGGGTTCTCCTATGACTGGGATCGTGAGATCAGTACAACGGACCCTGAGTACTACAAATGGACACAATGGATCTTTATCCAGCTGTACAATAAGGGCCTCGCTTATGTGGATGAAGTCGCAGTGAACTGGTGCGAAGCACTTGGAACGGTACTGGCTAATGAAGAGGTTATTGATGGTAAGAGTGAACGTGGTGGACATCCGGTAGTACGTAAACCGATGCGTCAGTGGGTCCTGAGAATTACCGAGTATGCAGAGCGTCTGTTGGAAGACCTGGAAGAGCTGGATTGGTCTGAAAGCATCAAAGATATGCAACGTAACTGGATCGGTAAATCGACAGGTGCGGAAGTGGTATTTGCCATTGAAGGTCGCGAGGAAGTTATCAAGGTGTTCACTACCCGTGCGGACACATTGTTCGGTGCGAGCTTTGCAGTACTTGCTCCGGAACATGAATTGGTAGAAGTAATTACAACCGAAGATCAACGTGAAGCGATTCAGGCTTATCAGGAGCAGGCTTCTCGTAAGAGTGATCTGGAACGTACGGATCTGGCCAAAGACAAAACAGGTGTATTCACTGGCGCTTATGCAATCAATCCCGTTAATGGTGCAAAACTGCCGATCTGGATTGCTGATTACGTTCTTGCAGGTTACGGTACAGGTGCGGTTATGGCTGTTCCGGGTCATGATGCACGTGACTGGGAATTTGCGAAGCAGTTTGGTCTGGATATCATCGAGGTTATTCAAGGTGGAGACGTTACACAAGAGGCATATTCCGGTGATGGCGCGCATGTGAATTCCGATTTCCTGAACGGACTGAACAATGAAGAAGCGGTTGCCAAGATGATTGCTTGGCTGGAAGAGAACGGTAAGGGGCAAGGGAAAGTAACTTACCGTCTGCGTGATTGGCTGTTCAGCCGTCAGCGCTACTGGGGTGAGCCAATCCCGATTCTGCATCTGGAAGACGGAACGATGAAGACCGTACCTGAAGATCAACTTCCACTGCTGCTGCCTGATATCGACCAGATCAAACCTTCGGGTACCGGAGAATCACCACTGGCGAATGTTACGGAGTGGGTGAATACGGTAGATCCGGAAACGGGAATGAAGGCACGTCGTGAAACCAACACCATGCCACAATGGGCAGGTAGCTGCTGGTATTACCTGCGCTTTATCGATCCACACAATGACAAGGAATTGATCTCCAAGGATAAACAGCAGCAGTGGCTGCCGGTGGATCTGTACATTGGCGGAGCAGAGCACGCGGTGCTTCACTTGCTGTACGCTCGTTTCTGGCACAAAGTGTTGTATGATCTGGGTGTTGTGGAAACCAAAGAACCTTTCCACAAACTGGTGAATCAAGGTATGATCCTGGGTACCAACAATGAGAAAATGAGTAAATCCCGTGGTAATGTCATTAACCCGGATGAAATCGTAAATGAATTCGGTGCAGACACATTACGTCTTTACGAGATGTTCATGGGACCATTGGAAGCAACAAAACCGTGGAATGCAAACGGGGTTGAAGGCATGCACCGCTTCCTGTCACGAGTATGGCGTCTCTTCATTAACGAAGACACAGGAGCCATCAATGACAAGATTACGGTGGATGGTGGAACGGACGAGTTCAAGCGGACTGCTCACAAAACGATCAAAAAAGTTACGGAAGATCTGGAACATCTGCGCTTTAACACATCCATCAGTCAGCTGATGATCTTCATCAACGATGCATACAAAGCCGATACGCTGCCTCGTGAAGCGATGGAGAACTTTGTGCAGCTGTTGTCACCACTGGCACCGCATATGGCGGAAGAACTGTGGAGCCGTTTGGGTCATGAAGGTGGAATCTCTTACGTGGCTTGGCCTGAATATGATGAGTCCATGACAGTGGATGCGGAAGTAGAAATCGTTGTTCAGGTAAACGGCAAAATCGTAACTCGTGCTACGATCGCGAAGGATCTGGATGCACAGGGGATGCAGGACTTCACGATGGAGCTGGCACCTGTCAAGCAGGCGCTGGAAGGCAAGACCATTCGCAAGGTCATTGCCGTTCCAGGCAAACTTGTTAATATTGTTGCCGGTTAATCTCGCCGGCTCGGAATAGTTCATCCAGCTTTAACAAATCTTCATCATATTTGTCATGTGTCGTGTGGATCAGGCTGTCGAAAACACCGTCGAGGCTAACCTTCAGCAGTGCAAGTGCCTGAGCGGTAATACCGCCAGGTACAGCCACACGAGCCTGAAGCTCTTGCGGTGTGTATCCTCCTTCGGTGAGCAGCTTGCCTGTTCCCAAGAGCATTTCGCCAGCCAGGGCACAGGCATCTGCCCTTTTGATGCCTGTCAGCTTCACTGCGCTTTCGATCCACTGTTCCAAAAAGAACGATATAAATGCAGGTCCGCAGCTGGAGAAGTCGGATGTAATTCGTGTACAGGCTTCATCCACTTGGAATGGCCTGCCTATATGACTAAGCAGACTTTCCAAGACAGCGCGGTCCTCACTGGTCATTCGTTCGCCGTGTATACACAGGGACGCGCCGCTGCCAACCTGGTGTGTGACGCTGGGAATAACCTTGGAGACTTTGCAAGGAAGTGAAGATTCCAGATGGCGCAGTTGCACGGGACTGGTGATCGAGACAATTATATGATTGGGATTCACGACAGGCAGGATGTCGTCAATGACATGTTTGAATTCAAGCGGCTTCACGCACAGGAAGATGATATTACTTCGGATCACCGTTTCCCGATTGCTCTGGGATTCATGCAGACCGGGGTAACGGAGGGATAACTGCCGTACTTTGGACGGGGTTCGATTACTGGCGGCGATCTGCCGCGGTTCGAGTGCACCCGATTGGATCAGGGCATAGATCAGCAGGCTGCCCATGCTGCCGGTTCCGATAAATCCAACCTTCATTGTTTCAGGCCTCCTTTCATGCTTTACGGTACTGGCGCAGTTCATTCCCTCTATTCTATGCGTGAGGACCTGTTTCACATGACATGAAAAATACACAACTTGTTTCATCAGGGAAGTTCAACGGTTCGGAAGCACCGCCCGTGTTCGAAATGAATGATTTTGAATTCAGGGAGAGGTGTGGAAGAAATGAGATGGAACAAAGGAATGACCATTGCTGCTGCGGTGGTTGGAAGTATACTTATATTATGGTCGGGCAAAAGTGAACAACCACCTAGTGGCTGGGAACCCTTGCAGCTCGGCACCGAGAAGCCGACGATAGAGCAGGAACTTCCTGCTGTACAGTCGGCTACTTCGGTTCTGGGCAATACAGGAACTTCTTCGGGAACGGATGCAAGTAGGATGCAGACTGGGATTGATGCAAAGGCAGATAAGTCTAAAGAGCTTGTGAGCGTCGGGGTTGAAGGTGATTCGGGAGTTCAAACTCCAAATCAGACAAACGATAATCCATCGGATATTGCACCTTCGACTGAACCGGTTGTGCAGGGTGCGAATTCGAATCCTTCGGTCAACTCGGAGACAGGTTCAAGCAGTAATTCATCTGTAGTTCGTGAAGAACCTGCCGACAGTGGCAAGATTGATGTCAATACGGCACCTGTCTCCAAGCTTACGGAGCTTCCCGGAATCGGAGAAAAGAAAGCTCAGGCCATCGTGGACTATCGGAATGCACATGGTCCTTTTGCCAAAGTTAGTGATCTGACAAAGGTCAAAGGAATCGGCATGAAGATGCTGGAGAAGATGGCGCCCTATGTGCAAATCCGGTAATATGAGAATAAAAAATGTGTTGAGCGGGAGGAAAGCAGCATGAGTGCAGTAGAGGTACGCAAGGATTGGGATACGTATTTTATGGACATCGCGTATATGGTTTCCACCCGTTCCCGTTGTTCGCGTCGTCACGTAGGTGCCGTTCTTGTTCAAGGAAAAAAACTGCTGGGAACAGCCTATAATGGTGCACCCACCGGTGTTCCGGATTGTTCGGAAGCAGGGTGCATGATATCGGAAGAGTATGAGTTGGTCGTGACCGATGGGAAAGAAGACATGGTGAAGAAGCAACGCTGCATTCGCACAATCCATGCGGAGCAAAATTTGCTTTTATTCACAGATCGAATCGACCGCGAAGGCTCGTCCGTGTATGTGACTGACGAACCTTGCTGGACATGTGCCAATATGCTGGCGAATAGCGGGATTACAGAAATCGTCTTTCATCGTTCTTATCCTAAAGATACCGGCAAGGTTACGAATATGATGGAACAGAAGGGCATAACATTCCGCAAGCTGGAGAACTACCAGCCGCCGCGGGAAACGATGATGACTGTGAGCAATTAATCTAAATATGGTCGAATATGCGAGGGAGAACCTCCGGCAAGCCTGAATTGGCTTCCCGGGGGTTTTTCTGCGTTCCAGGGTGACAGGAAGGAGGGGACAAATGAAAGGCAGACCGTTGTTAAGTTTTACAATTTGCTGGTTATGTGGTAGCGGGATGGCATGCGCGTTAACAGGCTGGACGTTAATCTGGGGGATGATTGGAGCGCTGGCGTGGATGCCACTTCTACTTCGTTTCATAGATGTGCGTGGATGGTCCATTTTGTTTTTGCTCACTGCCTTTATTGGAGGTGCTGCACATTGGGAATGGAATGACGTACGTAATCATAGCCGACTGCCCGAGACCATCCATATTGCTGCTGATGAGATGGACGGTATGGCTGCAGAAATTCAGGGTGAGCTTGTATCAGATGTACGTGTTGATGGAGATCGGGCTGACTTTAAGATACAGATGTCTTCCGTATTGCCCACATTGGCTTCGTCAGCAGATAGAGATCAGGCAGCATCATCTGCATTCCAAATAGATGAACAATTAATGGTACAAGTCAGACTGATGGAGCAAGAAGAACAACAGGTAGCAGCGGGCTGGAAGAGGGGCGATGCAATCACGCTTCATGGTGCTTTTGCCCTTCCTGGCGAAGCGAGGAACTTTGGCGGGTTTGATTATCGCAGTTATTTGCGAACCCTCCATATCCACTGGTTGTTCAAAGTGAAGGGAGCCGATTCGGTCACAGCTACGCCTTCGGAGGGGCTTGGACAATTCAACGTGCTACGGTGGACGGATTGGACAAGACATACGTTGGGTTCAGCAGTCGAGCAATTATTTCCTGAGCCTCATGCAGGATATATGAAGGGTTTAATTATCGGAATGGCTAACGATATCGATCCAGGCACCTATGGTCAGTTTTCACAACTGGGTCTAACACATATCCTGGCAATCTCCGGAACCCATGTGGCTGTATATGTAGCTTCTCTTCTCCTTATTCTATCCTGGCTAAGGCTTACCAGAGAGACGGCACTCACGATTGTTCTGATCCTGGTGCCTGCATATGTACTATTATCCGGTGGTTCACCTTCAGTCATTCGGGCAGGGATTATGTCCATGATTGGTTTGTATATGGCACGTCGCGGCCTCGCCAGAGACGGTCTTCAGATGATCAGTGCAGCAGCATTGCTGATGATGTGGTGGGACCCGTACTTTTTATTAAGCGTGAGCTTCCAGTTATCCTTTCTTGTGACCGCAGGTTTGATGATCTACATGCCATTGATTAACCGACTGTTCAGCAGTTGGCCGAAATCTTTGGCTGCAACAGCATCCGTCACAGTGACCGCTCAGTTAATTTCGTTCCCGGTAACCATTCTGTATTTCAACCAGTTCTCATTGCTCTCATTTGTGGCTAACTTTCTGCTGGTTTCTCTGATTAGCGCTATTGTATTACCTCTGGGGACCGTCGCGATGCTATTGTCATTTATATGGGTTCCCTTGGCGAAACCTCTCGCATGGATTGCGATTCAACTGAATCAGCTGACTTTTGTAAGCGTGGAGTGGATGAACAGCCTGCCAGGTTTTGTGCTGATCTGGGCAACACCTTCCCTGTTGTGGATAGCTGCATATTATGCCGTGTTGTATGCCTTACTCTATCTATTGCATCGGGGTAATGGTGAGCAGCGAGAAACAACGTTTATTGAGGAGGATACGGCTCCTCTTGTGAGGCGACAACCTGGTAAGAACCGTGCAGATGGAAAAGAAACTTCATTAACGACATTAGGAGCCAGTATTGCCTGGCCGGAATATACAAGTGCATTTACTACACGAGGTGCAGGATATTATGCACATGAACGAATGAGTAAAGTTCAGCGATGGATGTGCGGGTTGCTCGCGCTCAGCTTTGTGGCTGGATTGTGGTGGGCATATCAGACTCCCCAGCCTGCTGGGGCTGGTATGGTGCAGTTTTTGGACATTGGACAAGGGGACAGCACGTTGATTACAACGCCGGAAGGCAAACATATTTTGGTGGATGGCGGAGGCACGGTGAGCTTTGGGAATACCGAACAATCATGGAAAACAAGGCGTGATCCGTATGAGGTCGGAGCGAAGGTCGTGGTTCCTCTATTGAAAAAGAGAGGCATCCATCAACTGGACGCTGTCATTGTCACACATGCCGATCAGGATCATGCCGGGGGGCTACAGGCTGTGCTGGAACAGCTCCCGGTTAAACGTTTCATGTTTAATGGCACAACCAGTGGTAAAGATAACTTTGATAAGTTAGTGAATACGGCCATGGAACGAAAAATCCCTCTTTACGCCATTCAGCAGGGGATGTCCTATAAGGCTGACAAAGAGACCAGTTTACATTTTATAGCTCCAGATCTGGCACACATGAATATAAAAGCATCAGGCAGCTTGCCTGTGTCTGAACACCAGAATCATGATTCGGTTGTCTTTTTGCTGGACATGGCTGGGACATCCATGTTGTTTACTGGCGATATGGATGCTGCGTCCGAACAGGACCTGCTATATATGATTCAGGATGGCTCATTGGCTGCACAGTTTGAACAGAAAGGAGCAGATTTTGGAGATACAGAGGGAGTTGTACAACGTGTACTTACACATCCGTTGCAGGATAATTCAAATGATATTTCAGCATCTATCTCCATTGACGTGTTAAAAGTTGCTCATCATGGTAGTAAAACGTCGTCAACTGAAGCCTGGCTCCAATACTGGAACGCCAAAACCGCCGTGATATCTGCCGGTGTTAATAATACATATGGGCATCCCAATCCGGGAGTGATGGAACGTCTGGAAGCTAACGGGTCAGATATTTATCGGACAGATCAGATGGGTGAGGTCCAGATTAGAGTAAAGGATGGGAAGATTGATATCCGGTACAAGTTGTTTGGAGTTGAGTGATGGATTTGACAAGGCTGTATAGTAAGCAGGTTGAAGAGTTTATAAAAACGGATATGACGGTATGAGTCTATTTATCTGTGTGAAGATGAGTGAAGAAAACCCCAATTGAATACCAACTGGAAAGTTAAAAAGACAAGAGAACTTATAATAATGTGAATAGACTGAGCAGAAAAAGTGCTGAAGTTAAGTGTAAATATCGAGAAGATGATCCCACCTATGAAGCCTAATAGAACATATGCGGCAATAGCAAAGAGCAATCTCACATACGTATTATCTTTTTTTCTGTATAAAAGCAAACCATCCACCAATATGGAAAGTGGCGTAATTAAGAAAAGTAAAATAGCGAGGTTGATCAATAATCCAACTACAAATTTATACCCGAATGAATAATAGTAAGTATTCTCCATTCTTTCATCCAAAGGGACATAGTGATATATCCCCATTGCCAGTGAAATGAAAATAGCAGTTAATACAGCTGCAAGTATTTTTCCGCGCGGCCTATTGATCTTATGTGTGTTTGTCATTCAAATATTGACCTCCATCTTAAATAAATATATTCAACATGAGATAGGCTAAGGTAGTTACTATATTTTAACATATGAAGGTTTAGAAAAAGTGGAGTTAAATAAAGTACTTGGTCGACCTATAAAAGAAAAAAGTCGTTTCACTGTGAACGACTTTTTTCTTGAATTGCATGTGGTGACATATTCAATGTCTATGTACTTTAAGCACATCTCGACTGTCACGTGGGGGAGTTGACTAAAAATATGTTACTTTCTTGCTTTCAAGATACTAATCGGCAAGCTAATTATAGCTGTGCTAAATAAGTTAAGTATCTGATCGATTTGATCCCAACTTCTAAGCCCTATTATCATATTAAAAGCAAAAAGTAACACATTACAGAGTAGAAAGAATCCTAGGAAATATTTAAAAAAGATTTTTATATTCATTTAATCTCCCTATATTCAATTGAAATTTTGTTACGGATGTACGTTTATATGCCATTTTAGATTATTGAATAGAAGTATTTATATGTTATTCGTTAAATTCGTGTGAAAATATGGTTTAAGTTGCGGTTTTTATTAGTGTTAAGTAATTTTTATTGCAGGAGTATGGTTATTTTTACCGAATAGTAGTTAGGTTCACCATAGAGGGACAGAAATACTTAGTGATCGTAGCACTATACATAATAATGAGGGGATCAAGAAAATGGAACTTGTAGAAATGACACAAAGTAAAAGGAACAGTAGTGCAACTCAGAAGTTTAGATTGAAATGGATTATAAAAGCGATAGCCCTATGCATTGGACTTTTAGTTATCAGTTTGATCGCAGGACAGTCCTCTGCTTTGGCATCATCTGGATCGGGTAACTCCATCACTTCAGTTCTTGATCGGAATGATTATTTGCTGGACGATGGTACACTTTGGTCTAAAGGGATTACAAGTGGAGTATGGACACAAAATCGAAAACTGATTGGTATTTCAAAATCAGACGATTATTTCATCTTTGGTTGGACTGCTGATGGCCAAGTGATTCGGTGGGATAAGGATAATGCGCATATACCAGTAACGAAACAATTCAATGGTGTTATTAAGGTATATGGCCATGGATGGGTTCAGCTTCAGGATGGGAATCTTTATAATTTTGATGATCAGGCTAAGATTTTGGAATCGATTATCGATGCGGATTCTTATCGGGATAGGTCTGGAAGAGATGCTTCTTATACCGCATTATCTTCCTCAGGAGATATATATTATGACAAATACAACAAAATACGCAAAGCCGGAAATGTACCTGGTGGTAAAGCAATTGCAACGAATGGTGTTTACGCAGCAGTGTTGAAAAATGATGGCTCGGTAGTGATTGTAAGTATGCTGTATGAGGATGAGCAGATCACGGTTGCGAATAATGTGCAATCTTTAATTTGGTGGGGGAGTACGCATAAGCTGCTCACGGTGAAACAGGATGGAACCGTTTGGAGCTACGATCGAACTGCCAAATATAAGGGCGAGCAACTGTCTGGTTTAAGTAACATATTGCGGATGGTGTATGCGCCTAATCTGGATGAACTATATGCACAGTTACAGGATGGATCATGGGCTACATATGATAATGGAAAGTTAACTCCTCTATTAGCTCCCGCGTTAAATCAAGTGACACTTACGGCATCTTCCAAGGAAGCTAATATTGGGGATACGATCACCCTTACCGTTCAGGAAAATTATAGTAACGGTTTCAAAAACAAACGTGCGCCGTTGCCTGAAGAACTTATAGTGGATCAGCCCCAAGTTGCACAGATTCAGGCAGGAGGCAAACTAAAGGTTACGGGCATGGGAACAACCAAAGTGACATTGAAGATAGGAGGTTTGGCTTCAAGTCTTCAGCTGAACGTGGATTCAGGAAAAAAATTAACAGGTGCCACATTGTTAGATGGACATATCTACTTGCCAGTACAGTCGGTTTTCAAAACTTTGGGAGCCAAAATAGATGTGAAAGGCTCATCTTTTGACATTCAATTTGGAGATGACAGTATTACTTTGCAAAAGGGGAGTGCTGTTGCGCGATTAAACAACAAAGAACTAAAGTTGAAAGGGATAGTACAAACGATTGGAGGACAAACTGTATTTCCTGCGGATTTGTTAAGACAGGCTGCGGGTATTCAGGTTCGATGGGATGCTGAACTAAAACAGGCAAAGGTGCTGGTTGGAAATTCTTCTATTCTGGTGGAATCGAAGGACACACTTGCCCTGATCAAGAAAAAAGAGCTGGGGAATCTTGGTCGCTTCATTGGCAAGTCCTACTGGATTAACAGTGATACGAGTTTAGGGCAACGTTTCAGTAAAGTGACCATTACAGACATCAAAATTGAGAAGATTAAATACGGTGATCGAAGTTACTCTATTGTCTTCCGTAATGCAAAAGGAAAAACCGTTTCCGCTTACGCAGGAGGTACACCTTCCAGTGTGACGGAGATGCTTGCCGATTCCAACCAATTCTTCTCTTCTGATCCGTACAAGAAATACAATTGGTCCAAGTCTACTTGGAATAAAATAATTGCCGGAGAAGTAGCTCTAGGAATGAACATAACGCAGGTGCGCTTTGCATGGGGAGATCCAACGAACATTACGTATGAAACGAGTTCAAAAGGCAAAATCGAAGTTTGGGTGTATGGCAGCTCAGCAGGCATAAGAGCTTTAGGGTTTCTCAATGGCAAACTGATCGTGATTTATTGATGAATACACCAATTCATCACTTCATTTGATTGCAAGTTACAGAACATCCCAGTACAGAACAAAAAAAAGCCCGCTTTCCGTTACACTCCACGAGGGAGAATATCGGAAAACGGGCCATTTTTTCAAATCGTAGATAAAAAAGAACTACTCCACGCCATCCTTAAAGTGTTTGTTCCAGTGTTTATCTCCCTTGTGCATCAGATCTTCTACCGTTTTCTCAAGAGTCATCAACAGCTGTGCTCTGACATCAAGTACGGTTTCTCTGTACAAGCGTTCTTCCGATCCAACGATTTTATCGCCGTATAAGGCTTGTGCAGCTACGTACTTCCGATGCTCCTCAACCAGAGTATCAATGGAATCCAGTGCATGTTCCACAAAGTGGGAAATGCTTTGGTATTCTTTGGGCATTTGTTCTTTTAAAGCTTGAATTTTCGCTAGAGCTGGCATGCTCATCACCTCGTATTTATGAATGTAAATTTACAATACACCATTTTCATGAAAAATGCATTAAAAATAGCTTAAATTTGGACAAATTTCGACTTTTTTTATTTTCAGAACCAAAAAAGTACTTCGCTATAATGTATGCCATTGCATTTGAATTGAGTCGTGTAAGTAATGGAATCCCTTTTGGATACGTTTGGTGACTCGTTATGCAATTTCTGTTATTCTAAGAGAAGATTTCAGCGGCCCTAATACATACGCCGTTATTTTGTTATGGCAAATTAAAAAATACTTAACTTTGCAACAATTTTATTGATGATCACGTCTGTAAGGTTGCAGGGAGAGGGGGATCCTTTGTGGTAGAGCCGGAACTCATCAGAGCCGCTCAATCGGGCGATCGCGACGCTCTAATTACCCTATTGCGGGAGATTGAACAACATGTCTATCGGACCGCATATTACATTCTAAATAATGAACAGGACGCTTTGGATGCTGCTCAGGAAGCGTTGATCCGAATTTACACCAAAATCAACTCATACGAAGAAAAGGCCCAATTCAAAACATGGGTACAACGCATCGTCACCAACATCTGTATTGATAAATTCAGACGAACCAAACCGTCCGTCTCCATAGACGAACATGATATGGTTTTTCAGGATAATCAGGATGTGGAATACGAGGTCATGTCTACATATGTGGCCCAAGACATTCAGGATGCGATCAACAAGCTTCCGGAGCATCATCGTACCGTTATTGTTCTAAGATATTTGCAGGACTTATCCTACAATGAAATTGCGGATTGTCTCGATCTTCCGTTAAATACGGTGAAATCTTATTTATTTAGAGCCAGACAGCAATTACAGAATCTACTACAGGAATATCAGAAAGGTGGTGTGACAGGATGAAATGCGAAGAGGTGGTGGAATGGATGCACCGCTATCTGGATCATGATCTGGGCGAAGCGGAAACCGCGCAGATGCTACAGCATGTGGCGAAGTGTCCGGAGTGTGCCGAGAATTTTAGTTTACTCAGAGCTCTTTCCAGAGAACTGGAAGAATTGCCGCAAGTAAGCCCGAAATTTAGTCTGGTGGATGCGATTATGCCTCAGCTTGATGCCATTGACGAAGCGCGGAAGGAACAAAGTAGCACCATACAGGAAATGAATCCTGTCCCCGCTGCATTTGAGAATTTACAACGTTCAAGTGAGCGGAAAACGAAGCAAAAATGGCTTAACTCGATGGCAGGACGTATGTCCATGGGTGCAGCGGCTGCGGCAGTTGTACTGGGATTTGCCATCTGGGGATATCAGCCTGAACAGATTGAAAATGCCGATTCCTTGCTGAGCTCTGGAGCTACTCAAGAAAGCGGCAATGTGGATGAAAATCCACTAAGCAAGAGTATTGAAAATTATGATCCTGCTGCAGCTTCTTCCGCACCAAGCAGCAATGATGTATTTGTGGATCAATCGAATGTTTCACCAACTGAACCGGATAACCAGGGAGTAGAAACAACGCCTGAAGAGAACGGTGGAGAAAAGGCACAGGAGCCTGAGGTTAAGTCAGATCCGACACCTCAACAACCGGCTACCGAATCAACGCCTGCTCCGAACAAAGGAGCACAAGACAATTCGTCCAGTTCTCCTTCGACGGATCGTCAGAAGAGTGAGGCTCAGAACCAGGATACCGAGCAGAAGAATCCAGATTCAGGAAGTGCACCAAGATCTCCATCCGATGGTGAAGAGAATGGAGTAACTGAAACAGACAATGGAGATACCTTCACTTCTCAGATGATTGTACCGAATGAAGATGCTCCAGCAGAAGGCAATTCTGCTCCTGATGACAGTGCAGGTGCAGACGCCTCTGGAGGAAACAAAGGATTCGCAGCAGGACCGGATCAGGAGATGACTACGACGGCAGCACCAAAAGAATGGAAATCACCAGACGGCTCTTACGTAGTCATGCTCCTTGGTGACCAGATCAGCATCTACTCCAAACCTGTGGGCGAACCGGATGTTCTAAATTTGGTTGAACAACGCAGTATAGAGGGAACACTGAAGTCAGCAAGTTGGTCGAAGGATGGTACCCTATTTAATTACGAAACGGACAAGGACGGAACAACGGCGAAGAACTCGTTTAATGTGCCTGCTGTTTCAAGTGGAGCTCCTGCGAAATAATTAAAATTGGGGAGTACGCGCCTTTAAACGAAAGAACATTTTCAGTATGACAAGCATATATTGGAAGTAACAAAACGTCCTATCTCAGTTCAAACAACTGACGTCGTATGACCGCGCACCGGCTTTTTCTAGAACTGCTGGTGTCTGCGTTTATATAGATGTAGGACAGGGGACCTTCATCCGTAAACTGGATGTAAGGTCCCTTTGTTGTCTTGCGTGTTTTCTGGTAGGATAAGAGGGATAAGGAGGCACCGTGAATGGATGTAAAAAGTGCGACAAAGGCAATACGTAGTGGAGAACCGGCTCCGATCTATGTGCTGTATGGAACGGAAAAGTATCAGATACAGCAATTTACGGATATGTTAAAAGAGCAGGTTATTGAAGAAGAACATCGTGATTTTGCGATAATTCCATATGATTTGTCTGAAACGGCTGTGGAGGTCGTTATCGAAGAAGCAGAGACTGTACCTTTTCTGGTTCCACGTAAATTAATTATTGTAAGGGATGCGAGCCTGTTCACTGCAGGTAAAGAATCCAAGATTGAACATCAGGTTGATCGTCTGCTTACATATATGGAAAATCCGGCAGATTACAGTACGATTGTTTTTCTTGCCCAAGGGGATAAGCTGGATGAGCGTAAGAAACTGGTGAAGGCTGTCAAGAAACAGGCAGTCGTTCTTGCTTTTGCCCCGCTTAGTGGAGACGAGTTGTTGAATTGGATCGTGAAACTGGCGAAGCAGCGTGATGTTTCCTTGGAGGCGGGAGCGGCGGAAACGCTAATCAGCTATGCAGGAACAGGTTTACAGACCCTTTCTGCTGAAGTGGACAAGTTATGTTTGTTTGCGGGTAATGGGGGAACCATCCGGCGTGCTGATATCGAATCACTGGTGGCCCGCAGTACAGAGCAAAATGTATTTTCACTGGTAGAAGAGCTTGCTAATTTGCGACTGGAGAAAGCATTGGCTCTGTTCTATGAGTTGCTGAAGCAGCGGGAAGAACCGATTAAAATTGCGGCTTTAATTGCACGACAGTTTCGGATCATGATTCAGGTGAAAGAGTTGGGCCAACAAAGCTACTCCCAACAGCAGATTGCCAGTCAACTTGGTCTGCATCCGTATGCGGTTAAGATTGCTGGAGAACAGGCGCGTAAATTTCAGCCGGAACGTCTGAGAATGATTCTGAGTCATCTCAGCGAACTGGATTACCAGATGAAAACAGGAGCGGTGGATAAAGTCCTTGGTCTGGAGCTGTTCTTATTGAGACTTGGTGCGTGAATGGATGCGTAAACGTAATAGATTACTAGTGTAAATAACAAACAAAGCGACCTTAGCTCCATGATGGTTAGATCATCGGAATAAAGGTCGCTTTGTATGTGTCTTATACTTATCGAATCAGATACTAAAAAATCCTGAAAGCCTATGCTGTTCAGGATTTTTCCATTGGATCGTATAAGTAACGCTTCTTACGCTTGTGCGGAAAGAGCGTTCAGTTTTTTCGCCAAGCGAGACTTTTTGCGTGCTGCAGCATTTTTATGAACCAGACCTTTAGTTACAGCCTTGTCCAGCTTTTTGGAAGCAGCTTGAATCGCAGCTTTTGCAGTATCAACTTCGTTACTTACCAGAGCAGCATCAGCAGCTTTTACAGCTGTACGGAGTGCAGACTTCTGGGAAGCGTTGAGTGCGCGGCGCTTGTCGCTCGTTTTTACGCGTTTAACAGCGGATTTGATGTTTGGCATTACATTCACCTCCTGTAAGGCATTTGCATGAATACAAACGTTTCACAACTTAAAATATTCTATCACGCTAGCATGTAAAATGCAACAGATATTCCTACGATGTTCGACATGCTGCATAAAGAAACTCTTTTTCCCACACAATATGCTCAAATGCGGTAAGGGAGGCAGGGACAGAATGACACTGGATTTGCAAAACTATACAGTTCGTACCGATTTGGCGATTGACTCCAAGGAAATGGCTCAAGGTGGACAGAAACAGACGATTCCCGGATTACGGGAAGATGTGGAAAAAAAAGAGGGCATTACGATTACACGTATTGATGTCCTGAATGAAGAAGCAGCCAAGGCCATTGGACGGGTGAAAGGTCACTATGTCACTTTGGAGGTGCCTTCACTACGGAATGGTGATACGGAGTTACAGGAGCGAGTTGCCGCCGAGTTCACACGTGAAATGGAAGATTTTATGATCAAGGCCGGGATCAACAAAACATCCAAGGTCTTGATTGTTGGTCTGGGCAACTTGAATGTCACCCCGGATTCACTCGGTCCACTTGTTGTGGAAAATCTGATGGTAACCCGTCAGTATTTCGAATTGGTGCCCGATCAGGTTGCGCCAGGATATCGGGAGGTCAGCGCAATTGCTCCTGGTGTGTTAGGGACAACGGGCATTGAATCCAGTGACATCGTACAGGGGATTGTAGACCGGACCAAACCAGATGCTATTATTGCAATTGATGCCCTGGCCTCCCGTTCTCTGGAACGTGTAAATACCACCATTCAGGTAGCAGATATTGGTATCCACCCTGGATCCGGTATTGGAAACAAACGGCGTGGCCTGACTCGTGAGATATTAGGCGTGCCATGCATCGCCATCGGAGTACCAACCGTATGTTATGCGTCCACCATTGTGAACAATGTGATTGAGATGATGCGTTCACACTTCCGCCAGGAAACGGATCAGACCAAACAGATCATGGGCATGTTGGATGACATCGGTGAGCAAGATCGCTTAAGTCTGGTGAAAGAGGTACTGGAGCCCCTGGGTCATGACCTCATTGTTACGCCAAAGGAAATCGATGAGTTTATTGAGGGCATTGCCAACGTCATCGCCACAGGACTTAATGCCGCACTCCATGATGCAGTGAATCCGGATAACGTAGCCGCTTATACACATTAAAACTTAAAACTGCTGAGAAGAAGGTCCGAATCTATCGGACTTTCTTTTTTTGTTTCTGTAATCTTTCATTTTCCTGTTCTATCAGATTGGGCGGGCTCATAGAGTTGAAGTATAAGAGTTGTCCAGCAGGGAAGGAGACAGCAGAATGAACAAGATATTGGCCTGGAATATTGGAAAGTGGAAAAAAAGATGTCTGCACGTGCTGGCCATGGGCCGTACGTTGTTGTTGCTTATGATCATATCTGCCTTGTTTTTTATCGTACTGGGTCTTGGCGGCATGGCAGAGAAACGCTTGAATAATTCACCCGTGTCTTCCATGAAAGGATTTGCGAGTGCCGTATCAAGTCGCTTTTTTGTTGATATGCTCGGTATGGAGATGCCTCATCTCACCCAGAAAGAACAGACCTCTGCCATATCCGGTGAGAATCTCACCTCATTTGTTTTCCAATTACTAACGAATGTTAATCCTCAAGATCCCAAGAGCTTGATTGCGAGAGAAATGCCGGGCATGGGTTCCAACCAACCTGTCCTGCTCCGTCCTGGCTCTGGTAACGAAAAAGCAGAGGCTCCCGAGGATTATCAGCCCGGTCCCGGTCTTACGGATACGGCTTCCGCAGGTGGAGGAAAACCCGGTAGTGAGCTGCATGTTCCACCAGGTCAGGACAACACGGATCCATCTGATTCGAGTGAGCCTGGAGATGGACAAGGTAAGGAAGATCCACCAGCGAAGAATGGCGAGAAAGACAACTCAGGTTCACCGACAACAGGCAAAAAATCAATTCTTATCTATCATTCCCATCCACGGGAAGGCTACAATCCACTGCTAGGTACGAAAAGTGATAATCCATCATCAGGCAAATCAACAGGCAATGTGTTTCAAGTGGGAACCTACCTCTCAGACAGTTTGGAGAAACTGGGAATCGGCGTAGAACACGCCAAGGATGATTACCCCACCAAAGTAAAGGACTATAACTGGAACTACTCCTATAAATACTCTCGTCAAACAGTAAAAGCGGCACTTGCTCAAAATGACGATCTGACGTATCTCATCGACATTCATCGTGATTCACAGCGTCATGGCAAAACAACCACGACCATTAATGACTTGGGCTATGCCAAAGTGTACTTCATTATTGGACATGAAAATCCAAATTGGCGGCAGAATGAAGCTTTTGCAGCGAAAATTCATAAGAAACTGGAAGCCAAGTATCCTGGGGTATCCCGTGGTGTGTGGGGCAAGGATGGCGGAGGAGCCAACAATGGAGAGTATAACCAAACGCTTTCACCCAACAGCATTCTGATTGAGATTGGTGGCATCGACAACACAGGAGCTGAATTACAACGTACATCGAAAATTCTCGCAGACATGATTGCTCAAGTGTATTGGGAAGATCAGAAGGTGGACAAAGCTAGTGCGAAGACATCTTCGCAGGGGGGATAAGAGTATATATGTATGAAGAACAAAATAGTAGAGAGTGACAGGAGGCAAAGTATATGTCCAGATTCGGTAAAAGACTGTTATCCATGGCAGTGTTAATGTTACTGGGTGTTCTGTTTGGAATGCAGCTGGCAGGCAGCAACTTTCATATGGGCAATCCATCCGAAGGCACGTCAACGGTGGTGACAACTGAGCCAACTTCATCGGTTACCGAATCTGTTCCAACTGCACCTGTCCAAAAGGAGATCAAAGAACCACCATTTGTACCTGTTCAGTCTCCAAGCCAAGTGCTTGGGGCAGATCAGAGTAAGGCTCCGGTTGATGTGTTGGCGGACAAAACAGCTGGACTATTGCAAAATCTCTCACATAGTGGAATCAAGTGGGTGGTCTCTCTTTTTAGCGGCGTTGCTGAATAAAATACTATAATTTAAAGGTACAATATAACCTCAGGAGGTCATGATCACACTTTATTATCAAAGTTGAGACATCACGGGATTGATGCACTCTGCATCAACTGTTATAATGAAGTGATTGACACTAGGCTGTTTCTGGGGGTAAGGAATGACTGACATTCGGGCAAGACAACGTAAAATTCGTAACTTTTCTATTATTGCACATATAGATCACGGCAAATCAACACTTGCGGACCGGATCTTGGAGTACACAGGTGCGCTCACTTCACGTGAAATGCAGGAACAGGTTCTGGATAAGATGGACCTTGAACGCGAACGTGGAATAACAATCAAGCTACAGGCAGTTGCGCTGAGTTACAAAGCTGATGACGGTGAAGAATATTTATTGAATCTGATTGATACACCAGGACACGTAGACTTCACGTATGAAGTATCACGCAGTCTTGCTGCATGTGAAGGTGCTCTGCTGGTTGTGGATGCAGCTCAGGGAATTGAAGCCCAAACACTTGCGAACGTGTATCTGGCATTGGATAACAACCTTGAAATTTTACCAGTTATCAACAAAATTGACCTTCCAAGTGCTGATCCTGAACGGGTGAAGCAGGAAGTGGAAGATGTTATTGGTTTGGACACAAGTAATGCGGTTTTGGCTTCGGCCAAGTCGGGTATCGGGATCAAAGAGATTCTGGAGCAAGTGGTGCAAAGTGTTCCGGCACCGACTGGTGATCCTGACCAGCCTTTGAAAGCGCTGATTTTTGACTCGCACTATGACCCGTACAAAGGTGTAATCGTATATGTACGTGTGGTTGATGGCAAAATCAAATCCGGTTCCAAAATCAAAATGATGGCAACAGGTAAATCATTTGAAGTCATTGAAGTTGGAGCGTTCAAACCTCGCATGACCATCGTGGACGAGCTGAACGTGGGTGACGTTGGATTTATCGTTGCCGGTATTCGTCATGTAGGCGATACACAAGTCGGGGATACGGTGACAGATGCCAAAAATCCAACACCGGAACCTCTGCCGGGTTATCGCAAAATTAACCCGATGGTATACTGTGGTCTCTATCCGATTGAAACATCGGACTATGTTGATCTGCGTGAAGCACTTGAGAAATTGCAGTTGAACGATGCGTCTCTGAGCTTTGAACCGGAAACATCCAGTGCACTCGGTTTTGGATTCCGTTGTGGATTCCTTGGACTGCTTCACATGGACGTGATCCAGGAGCGGATCGAGCGGGAGTTTAACATTCCGTTGATCACAACGGCACCAAGTGTAATCTACCACGTTACCTTAACGAATGGTGAAGTGATGAAAATCGACAACCCATCCAACTATCCTGAGGTGGGACGGATTGATTACGTCGAGGAACCGTACGTCAAGGCAGATATTATCGTACCGAATGATTATGTAGGTACCATTATGGAGCTGTGTCAGAATAAACGCGGTGAATATGTGAATATGGAATATTTGGACACGACCCGGGTTACCATTACCTATCAGATTCCGTTGTCCGAGATTGTATATGACTTCTTCGACCAGTTGAAATCCGGTACCAAAGGATATGCATCCCTGGATTATGAGCTGTCTGGTTACCGTCAGTCCAACCTGGCGAAAATGGATATTGTACTCAATGGTGAGCAGGTTGATGCGTTGTCCTTCATCGTTCACCGTGACCGTGCCTATAACCGCGGACGCATTGTCTGTGAGAAACTGCGCGAGCTGATTCCACGGCAAATGTTCGAGGTGCCAATTCAGGCATCTGTAGGTACTAAGGTTGTTGCTCGTGAAACGGTAAAAGCGATGCGTAAAAACGTACTTGCCAAGTGTTATGGTGGTGACATCTCGCGGAAACGGAAACTGCTTGAGAAGCAGAAGGAAGGTAAGAAGCGGATGAAGCAGGTTGGTAACGTTGAGGTGCCGCAAGAGGCATTTATGGCGGTACTGAAAATTGATGACTAGGACGTTTGCTTGCAAACGTCACGTGAATCCTTTTGGTACATCAATAATTTGTGTATGAAAGGATAAACGATATTTTGTCTCGGGTACAACACAGCATGTGTGTATTCAAATTAGATTAAAGACGTTTGCTTACAAACAGGGTACAACACAGAATATTAATAACTAAGCTGAAAGGGAAGCCGGATGGCTTTCCTTTTTTCAAATAGAGGGGGACTTGCCATGACATTGGCAGCACACAGCCGGAAGACAGGTGCGCCCCAAGCGGTGTACCTTCACATTCCCTTTTGCACGAATAAATGTTTTTATTGCGACTTTAACTCTTACGTTCTGAAAGATCAGCCCGTGATGCAATATCTCGAAGCGCTGGAACGGGAGATGGAACATACAGTTAAGGCAAATCCACCGGGTGAGATCAAAACCATATTTGTAGGTGGGGGTACGCCAACAGCTCTGAAACCGGATGAGATGGCAGTGTTTCTTCGTTCCGTGAAGACGTATTTCCCAAATTGGGCGGACGATATTGAATTTTCGATGGAAGCCAACCCGGGAACAACAGATGCGGAGAAACTCGCTGCGATGAAAGAAGGCGGCGTAAACCGTGTCAGCTTTGGTGTGCAGGCTTTTCAGAATGATCTGCTCACAGGTATTGGCCGTATTCATAATACGGATGATGTATATCGGAGTCTGGAGAACGCTCGAAAAGCGGGACTGAATAACCTGTCCATTGACCTGATGTTCGGGTTGCCGAATCAGACTGTAGCGATGTTGAATGAGAGCATCGATAAAGCGCTGGAACTGGATCTTCCGCATTACTCCATCTACAGTCTGAAAGTGGAAGAGAATACCCTTTTCCATACATTGTATCAGAAGAACCAGCTACCTCTTCCTCATGAAGATGACGAGCTGGAGATGTATCTTCTATTAATGAGACGTATGAAAGAAGCAGGTTATGGGCAATACGAGATCAGTAACTTTGCCAAGCCGGGCTTCGAGAGTCGTCACAATATCACGTACTGGCGTAATGAGGACTACTACGGTTTGGGTGCAGGTGCACATGGATATGTAGGCCGCGAACGTCATATGAATATTAAAGGTATAAATCCATATGTTGAAGCTTCACGAGCAGGACTGCCTCGTCTGGATCATTTTGAGATTGCTCGTCCGGAGGCTATGGAAGATTATTTGATGGTGGGACTGAGAATGTTGGAGGGGGCTTCGGCCTCACGGTTTAGCGAACAGTTCGGAGAGTCCATGGAAGAAGTATTTGCAAAGCCTTTGGGCAAAATGTTGAACGCAGGGTTGCTTGAGCGGACGGCAGACGGCTTCCGACTGAGCGAGCAGGGTATCCTGTTCGGAAATGACGTTTTTGCGGAGTTTATCGGGTCCATATCGCTGAATTCGTAGCTTGAAATTCTATACGCTCTGTTGTATATTTATTCATATTGATTTTACAGAGCGTGTTAATTTAACAACTACGAAGTCAGCTTTCCTCTGGAAAGCTTGGTAATAGGAGGAGAGCAGGATGTCGGTAATATGCAGAAAAGCCGTGCCGGAAGATGTTGAACCACTGTATGAAATGATTAAGGGCTATGCAGAGCGTGGGATCATGCTTCCGCGATCACGGGAAATACTGCACCGGCAGCTGGAGCACTTTGTTGTAGCCGAAGTGGATGGTGAAGTGGTGGGTTGCGGATCGCTTTGTCGTCTGGGGAATGATCTGGTGGAAGTCAGATCACTCGGTATCTCGGAAGGGCACAAAGGGCTTGGTATTGGCTCCCGATTGCTGGACCGACTGGTAGAAGAAGCGGAGAAACAACAGATTCCCAAGGTTATGGCGTTGACATATGAAGTATCCTTCTTCCTCAAAAACGGCTTTGCTGTGGTGGAAAAAGAGATTTTCCCCGAGAAAGTATGGACTGACTGTGTTCATTGCAGTAAACAGGATTGTTGTGATGAGATCGCGGTATTAAAAGAGCTTAACGTTACAGCCTAATAACTGAATGGACTGCATGGATCGAGCCGAGTCAACCTCTGCCCTACATGCAGTCCTTTTTTACTCTAAAGGATGTACAATAAAGTTGTTAGGACTCGTCGACATTGGTCTATACTATAAATAGATGAGCCCACTCATCAAACTCACTTGACAATGTTCACGTCAGTTTGGTATTTTTGTATTACCGCTTAGCACTCATCTAACTGGAGTGCTAACGACATGGGACAGTGCAGTCAGAAGGAGGGAATACTCACCATGTTAACAGAGCGTCAACGAATGATTCTGAACGCTATAGTGGATGACTATATCCGTTCAGCTGAGCCCGTAGGGTCCCGGAGCATTTCCAAAAGGGGAGATGTTGGATACAGTCCGGCGACGATCCGTAATGAAATGGCGGATCTTGAAGATATGGGGTTTCTGGAACAGCCGCATACCTCGGCTGGACGCATTCCATCCCATAAAGGCTATCGATATTATGTCGATCATTTGGTTCCCTGGAACCAGGTGGAGCCTCAGGAGTTGGATGATCTGAAGTCGTTCTTTGCTGAAAAACTGAACGTCATGGAACAAGTTATTCAGCATGCATCCAATATTTTGTCACATATGACCAATTATACTTCGATCCTGCTCGGACCTGAAGTATTCCATACGTCCCTTCGTCACTTCCAATTGCTTCCGTTGAACGAGAGTGAAGCTGTGGCAATCATCGTGACCAATACAGGTCAGGTGGAGAACAAGACGGTCCAGATTCCACCAGAAATCTCGGTAGCCGAGATGGAAAATGTCGTTCGCTTGTTAAATACCAAACTTGTGGGCGTACCAATCTACAAATTGAAATCACGTCTCTATACCGAACTTGGGCAAGAGATGGAACGGCATATTACACGTTACGAGGAAGTTATGCAGGTGCTGAACAGTGCCTTTGATAACGAACATGATAATCGTCTGTTCCTCAGTGGTGCCACCAATATGTTGACTCAACCGGAGTTTAAAGATATCGAAAAGGTAAAAGATATTCTTGACCTGCTTGAAGAGACACCAACACTCATGAAATTGATGATGCCCGTGCCGGGTGGATCTGGTATTCAAGTGCGAATCGGTACTGAGAATGATCATGAAGCCTTTGCCAACTGTAGCCTGATTACAGCCTCCTATTCATTGGACGGTGAGGCTTTGGGTTCGATCGGTATTCTGGGACCCACGCGGATGGATTATGCACGTGTCATTCATATTTTAAATACACTATCCCGTGACTTGACGGCGATGTTGACGCATCGTTTCAAATAAAGATTCGGGGATGAACCATTTCATTCGCATAAGGAGGTGAACATCTTGAAAGAGGAGCAATCATTTACAGAAGAACAAGAGGTAACAGCAGCTGAGCAGGAGCCTATTAATGAAGCTGGCGCTGCAGAAGCACAAGCTGAAGAGATCGCTGATCAGGAGCAGGATGAGCTTGCACGTCTGAAGGCAGAAGCTGAGGAGCAACAGCAGCGTTATGTCCGTGCACAGGCTGATTTTGATAACTTCCGTCGTCGTACGCAGAAGGAAAAAGAAGAATTGGCTAAATATGCTTCGATGAAGCTGGTCACCGAACTGGTACCGGTTATTGATAACTTCGAGCGCGCCATGGCTACTGTACCGGAAGGAGCAGAGGTCGAATCTTTCTCCAAGGGCATCCAAATGATTTTCCGTCAATTGGAGACGGTGATGAATAATGAAGGTCTGACGGCAATGGAATCGGTAGGACAACCGTTTAATCCTGAATTCCACCAAGCCATTATGCAAGTGGAGAGCGACGAGTACGAAGAAGGTATCGTTGTTGAGGAAGTCCAAAAAGGCTACATGCTGAAAGATAAAGTGCTTCGTCCAGCTATGGTTAAAGTCAGCTCATAATTTCCTTATAGGAAGGAATGAGTTGGCTCCGTGGTTGAACAATGTGGGCGAAGTTTAATATAAAGGTTTGTACACATAGAGCACGATTAGCAACATGAACATCTAAATAAGGGTCAGATCAGACCTATTCATTTTAAATTGTTGAGGAGGAAATTTTCGGATGAGCAAAGTAATCGGTATTGACTTAGGAACAACAAACTCATGCGTAGCAGTAATGGAAGGCGGCGAGGCTGTCGTAATTCCGAATCCGGAGGGCGCACGTACCACTCCATCCGTAGTTGGTTTCAAAAAAGATGGAGAGCGCGTTGTTGGTGAAACAGCGAAACGTCAAGCGATCACCAATCCGGATCGTACGATCATGTCGATCAAACGTCACATGGGTACTTCCCACAAGGAAACAATCGATGGCAAAGATTACTCTGCACAAGAGATCTCTGCAATCATCCTGCAAAAATTGAAAACTGATGCTGAAGCTTATCTGGGTCAAACGGTAACTCAAGCCGTTATCACGGTACCAGCTTACTTCAATGACAGTCAGCGTCAAGCGACTAAAGATGCGGGTAAAATTGCAGGTTTGGAAGTTCTGCGTATCGTCAACGAGCCTACAGCAGCAGCTTTGGCATATGGTATGGAGAAATCCGAAGACCAAACGATTCTCGTATATGACCTGGGTGGCGGTACGTTCGACGTATCCATTCTTGAACTGGGTGACGGTTTCTTCGAAGTTAAAGCAACTAGCGGGGACAACCAACTGGGTGGGGATGACTTTGACCAAGTAATCATTGATTATCTCGTAAGTGAATTCAAAAAAGATCAAGGCATTGACTTGAGTAAAGATAAAGCAGCGGTTCAACGTTTGAAAGATGCAGCGGAAAAAGCGAAAAAAGAACTTTCCGGCGTATTAACTACAACGATCTCCTTGCCGTTCATCACGGTTGCTGATGGTGTTCCTCAGCATTTGGAGTTGAACCTGAGCCGTGCGAAATTTGAAGAAATCTCTGCAGGTCTGGTTGAGCGTACGCTTGAACCAACTCGTCGTGCATTGAGCGATGCGGGTATGACAGCTAACGATATCGACAAGATCGTATTGGTTGGTGGTTCCACACGTATTCCTGCAGTCCAAGAAGCAATCAAAAAACTGACAGGTAAAGAGCCACACAAAGGCGTTAACCCGGATGAAGTTGTAGCTTTGGGTGCAGCTGTACAAGCGGGCGTACTGACAGGTGACGTGAAAGACGTTGTATTGCTCGACGTAACTCCATTGTCGCTGGGTATCGAGACAGCAGGTGGTGTATTCACGAAAATGATCGAGCGTAACACTACGATCCCTACAAGCAAATCTCAAGTATTCTCTACGTATGCAGACAATCAACCAAGCGTTGAGATTCATGTTCTGCAAGGTGAGCGTGAGATGGCAGCAGGTAACAAATCGCTTGGACGTTTCATGTTGGGTGATATTCCACCAGCTCCACGTGGCGTTCCACAGATCGAAGTTAGCTTCGATATTGATGCCAACGGTATCGTTAACGTATCTGCAACAGATAAAGGTACAAACAAAACTCAAAAAATCACAATCACTTCTTCCAGCGGTTTGAGCGATGCAGAAGTTGAGCAAATGATGAAAGATGCTGAGTTGCATGCTGAAGAAGATAAAAAACGCAGAGAACTCGTTGAAGCGAAAAACAGTGCCGATCAATTGATCTATTCTGTTGACAAAACGATTAAAGATCTTGGTGAAAAAGCAGATGCTGGCGAAGTTGAAAAAGCAAATGCGGCCAAAGAAAAACTGCAAGGTGTTCTGGCTTCCGACAACCTGGAAGATATCAAAGCTGCTACAGAAGAACTGACAGAGATCGTTCAACAACTGTCCGTGAAACTGTATGAGCAAGCTCAGGCGCAAGAGCAAGAAGCACAAGGTGCTGAAGAGCAACAAGGTTCCGCTAAACGTGACAACGTCGTAGACGCTGATTACGAAGTTGTGGATGAAGATAAAAAACAAAACTAATTCGTAGTTCTACGCGAATTAAACATCGGTGACGTTCGAATTAGAGGGAAAGTCATAGCCGGGGCTCCCGCGCTTTGGCTTTCCTTTTGTCACGATGTGCGATATGGTGAATGATATGGGGGTGGAAGAGTGGCTGAAAAGCGTGATTATTATGAGGTGCTTGGCGTTAGTAAAACGGCTAACGACGATGAGATTAAAAAGGCTTACCGTAAGCTTGCCCGTCAGTATCACCCTGACGTAAACAAGGCTGCTGATGCGGAAGCTAAATTTAAAGAAGTCAAAGAAGCTTACGACGTAGTGAGTGACGGTCAAAAGCGTGCACAATATGATCAATATGGTCATGTCGATCCGAATCAGGGTGGATTCGGTGGTGGCGGTGATTTTGGCGGCGGCGGATTTGGCGACATCTTCGACATGTTCTTTGGCGGCGGTGGCGGTGGACGACGTGATCCCAATGCTCCGCAACGGGGGAATGATCTGCAGTACACGATGACGATTGAGTTCAAGGAAGCTGTATTTGGTAAAGAAACCGATATTACAATTCCGCGTACTGAAGGCTGTGATACCTGTCATGGCTCAGGTGCAAAACCTGGAACGAAACCGGAAACCTGCTCGGTCTGCCACGGTAGCGGTCAGCAGGAAGTCGTGCAAAATACACCGTTTGGTCGTATGGTGAATCGTCGTGCATGTTCGAACTGTAGCGGTTCGGGCCAAATTATCAAAGAAAAATGTACAACGTGCAGTGGTAGCGGTAAAGTCCGCAAGCAACGCAAAATCCATGTTCGTATTCCAGCGGGTGTAGATGATGGCGCGCAACTGCGTATGACAGGTGAGGGCGAGGGAGGTCTGCGTGGCGGACCAGCCGGAGATCTGTATATTGTCATTCGCGTGAAATCACATGATTTCTTCGAGCGTGAAGGCGACGATATTTATTGCGAAATCCCACTTACCTTTGCTCAGGCGGCTCTGGGAGATGAGGTTGAGATCCCGACGTTGACCGAGAAAGTGAAGTTGAAAGTACCAGCTGGTACACAAACGGGAACGTATTTCCGTCTCAAAGGCAAGGGCGTACCACGCCTGCGCGGAATGGGGCAAGGGGATCAGCATGTGAAAGTGGTTGTGGTTACACCTAGTAAGCTGAATGACGAGCAGAAAGATCTGCTTCGCCAAATTGCTGCACTGGATGGAGAGCAAACACATGAGCATGAACAATCTTTCTTTGATCGAGTGAAACGTGCCTTCCGCGGCGACTGAGAATAAAATAAAGCAAAATCAAAAGGACACCAAAGCGGTTTTTACCGCTGGGTGTCCTTTTTTGTACGCCTTTTTTAGTGATTCAGTGGTTTTTGGCAAAAACTATGGATATAGGCTACGAAGAACGAAAGCAATTTGTGGGAGCATTTCGGTATATTCTGAGCGAACTTGCGGAAAGATAGCATGGCGAGAATGATATGCATAGCTGATATGCGAGAAATTAGGGAAGCAGGTGAAGCGAATGACCGAGAAAAATATTTTGGCGTACTTTCACAGCCCGGAGCAGGCCCAGGGGGCAGCCAAAAAACTGGAGGCATTGCGAGTGGAGGACCTGTCCATTAATCGATTCAGCCGATATGCGGGTGTAGGACCAAGCGGGGCTTCCTACAAGCCGGGCGTTTCCGGCAGTTTTTCATCGTGGGTGCCCGATTCAATGCAAACGAATGCCAGTGCTGGAATCATGGCTGCGGCGGACCCTTCTGCAAGCGGTATGAGTGATGGTGGGCAAGGTGGGCCTACAGGAAGGGATGTATTACTCACTGTCATCGTAGATGAATCGGTACATCACCGCGCGATGTCTATTATCGAACAAGCCGGTGGAATGATCTAGTTTTAAGAAATATATATAAGATGGACAGATAATTACACTTTAACGGAGAGTGTAGAACCAATCTGAAGAAGCGAAGCGTGCGCCTTTATCCCCGGATTTCTCCCTTTAAGGAGGGAGTTGAAGAAATCTGGGGATAACAGCGATCGGAGGATGGGACTACAATCGGAGTCTTACAGTGTAACAAATATTAGTTCATTTTAATTTGAAGGAGGAGCATTACAATGGCAGAACATGAACGTCCAGGCAAGATTCTAACCAAAACGGAAAAGATGAAACGCATGCAATCCGCGAAAAATGAGGACGTGGAATTCAGCGCTGAAGCTGCGGATCATGAAGATATAGAAGCATTACGCCGCAGTGAAGCGGCTGATCGACGTCAGGGACGGGAGCTTCATGACTGAAGATCGCTCGGCAGTGACCCTCGAAGCTGTTTTTACAAGCTGGACTGAGGCGGAATCTGCACGCAGAGCCCTGGAGTTGTTGCACCCGAACCAATTGAGTATTGAGAGCCTGGGCAATGAAGCGTCTGCATTGGATTCAAACGATGTTAAGGGCTTCGATAATTCCCCTACAGCCGTCGTTGGAGGATTTAGTGGAGAACTGAATGTACTTGCCCTGATTAGTGATGAAACGGAAATGTTGTCCAATGGTCAGGTGTATGATACACCCGAAGAGGATTCGGAAAACAGGCTAAAACAAGAAATTTTGCTGACCGTGTCCGTATCCAACGATTCGCTCCCGCAAGCCGCTGAGATGATCACACAGAATGGTGGACGTTTTTGCTAAGTGGGATTCAAATTATGCAAAATGTTGAAGTAAATGAAACTGATATGTATGAATAGATGACAGGATATTCGAGCAGTCAGGCTGCGGATATCCTGTTTTGTTTTTCTTTTACTGATGCAGCTTTGTACTCGGACTCGCTTGTGTAGTACAATAGTTGGGATGTTTGAAAAATGAGGAGGAAAAACCAAGTATGTTATGGCATGAACTAACAATACATACCACAGAAGAAGCTGTGGAGATGATTTCAAATTTTTTACATGAAGCGGGTGCTGGAGGGGTTTCGATCGAAGAGTCCGGTACTTTAAATAAAAAACGGGACACCACCTATGGTGAGTTATACGACGTTCCTTTGAATGATATTCCGGAAGGGTTCGCGGTCATCAAAGGGTACTTCTCCGAAGGTACAGATATGGTTGCATTGCAGTCAGAAGTTCATCCCAGAATTGAGGAACTCTCTGAATTCGGAATTGATACAGGTGAGGTTCGTTATGAGACACGTACAGTGGATGAAAATGACTGGGCAACAGCCTGGAAGCAATATTTCAAGCCAGTACGTGTATCGGAGCGTCTGACCATTAAACCAACGTGGGAAGAGTATACGCCAGAAAGTCCGGATGAGAAAATTATTGAGCTTGACCCAGGCATGGCTTTTGGTACAGGAACACATCCAACGACCTCCCTCTGCTTGCGCACACTGGAAACGGTTATTCAGGGCGGCGAGGAAGTCATTGACGTAGGTACAGGTTCGGGTATTTTGGCTATAGGCGCGATTAAGCTTGGGGCAAAACATGTACTGGCGCTTGATCTTGATCCGGTTGCGGTAATCAGTGCCAGGGAGAATGTGGAACTGAATGGGCTGGAGCAACAAATTACGGTTAAAGAGAGTGATCTGTTATCTGTCCTCGGGAGTGAGGACCCTGCACTTGGTGTACAACTACCGGTTAAGGTTGTCGTCGCGAACATTCTGGCTGAAATCATTTTGTTGTTCGTAGACGATGTCTATAATGCGCTTGAGTCTGGTGGGACCTATATTGTATCAGGCATTTGGAAGAACAAAGAGCAGGTTGTCCATGATGCACTGGTAGCCTCCGGGTTTGAAGTGAGTGCGATCCATCGTGATGAGGATTGGCTTGCGTATGTAGCCAGAAAGGGGTAACGTATGGACTTTTGGAATTCGTTCTTTCGTTATCCGATCGATCAGCTTCCGTTTTTCTTGCTGACGATCCTGATCGCATTTACGGTGCATGAATTCTCGCATGCGTATTTTGCCAACAAATTCGGTGATCCGACAGCCAAGCTGTTGGGTCGGGTTACGCTGAATCCGGTTGTACACTTTGACTTGTTTGGTGTGCTGTTGCTCATTATTGCCGGCTTTGGTTGGGCACGTCCGGTCCCGGTTAATCGGGCTAATTTCGACAAGCCGAGATTGATGGGCATCATCGTATCCGCAGCAGGGCCTCTGAGCAATCTGTTGCTCGCGATTATCGGTACAATTATCTATGCTTCACTGGTTGGTTCGGGAGCACTCGGCGGTATAGATAATGAACGGTTGCTGACAGCAATCACAACGTTCTTCGCTATTTTTAACTTAACCAACTTTTTCCTGTTCCTGTTTAACTTGATTCCGTTGCCCCCGCTTGATGGTTATCGGATTCTGGAAGATGTAGTGCCACCTTCAATCAGCCGCAAGCTGCAAGGGGTGGAGCAATGGTCCATTTTTATCTTCTTATTGATTCTTGTTATACCTCCGTTGCAAAATGTGACGATTCAACCTTTGTATGAGTTTGCGCAAACGATGTATGTGGATCTGGCAAAACTGGTAATTGAATTATATCGCTAAAAGCGCATCTGGTATTGGACCGGAATACTGGTCAGAAACACGTAAAAGTTGTATGATCATCTGTGGCGATTGGATTCACGCCTGTCATTAGGCGGGGTGAATTCCAGTCATAACAGGACAGAATGGGTGGATTGACTAATGCAGCGATATTTTGTATCTGCAGAGCAGTTTAATGAACACGCTGTGATCATCACAGGTGATGATGCACGCCATATCGGCAAGGTCATGCGTGGTAAACCTGGAGATAAACTGATTGTCAGTGACGGAAACTCCAGAGAAGCACTCGTGGAAATTGAGACCATTGAAGCGGGTCAAGTGACAGCCAATATTGTAGAGCCCCTAATTATGGACCATGAAGCACGGATTCGTGTAACTGTGGCCCAGAGTTTGCCCAAGGGCGACAAGATGGAAACAGTTATCCAGAGATGTACTGAGATTGGGGCGGTATCATTTATACCCTTCCTGTCAGAACGTACGATTGTGCAATACGATGCCAAGAAAGAAGGCAAACGGTTGGAGCGTTGGCGGAAAATCGCCAAGGAAGCTGCTGAACAGAGTCACCGGAATCGTATTCCGTCTGTCGAGCAGCCGCTTTCCTGGAAAGGGCTGTTATCTTCTTTTGAGGGCTATAACCTGGTATGTTATTGTTATGAGAAAGAAAACGGTAAACAGCTGAGAGATGCACTGAAACCGTTTGTTGAGCAGCTTGCACCTGATGCAAGTGCAGAAGTACTGATTGTTGTTGGACCGGAAGGTGGATTTTCTGAGAAGGAGACGGCAGAGGCTGATCAGGCAGGTGCTGTATCCGTTGGACTGGGCAAACGCATTTTGCGTGCTGAGACAGCTGGAATGGCAGCACTAACTTGCGTGTTATATGAATCCGGAGAAATGGGAGGAATGTAATTATGCCATCCGTGGCGTTTTACACCTTAGGCTGCAAAGTTAATTTCTATGATACAGAGGCGATTTGGCAATTGTTCAAAAACGAAGGTTACGATCAAGTGGACTTTGATGAACAGACAGCGGATGTATATTTGATTAATACTTGTACAGTAACCAATACCGGCGACAAAAAGAGCCGTCAAATTATTCGTCGTGCCATTCGGCGCAACCCGGAGGCGATCGTGGCTGTTACAGGCTGCTATGCGCAGACTTCTCCGGCAGAGATTCTGGACATTCCTGGGGTGGATCTGGTTATCGGTACACAGGACCGTGACAAGATTTTGCCATATGTTCATGAAATTCAGGAGTCCCGTCAACCCGTTAACGCGGTGCGTAATATTATGAAGACCCGTGTATTTGAAGAAATGGACGTACCGGATTTTGCTGACCGTACCCGCGCATTCCTGAAGATTCAGGATGGTTGCAATAACTTCTGTACATTCTGCATTATTCCGTGGTCTCGTGGTCTCTCACGCAGCCGTGAGGCGAACAGCATTATTCAACAGGCGCATCAACTCGTACACGCCGGATACAAGGAGATTGTTCTGACTGGTATTCATACAGGTGGGTATGGCGATGACATGGAAAATTACGATCTGACCGATCTGCTGTGGGACCTGGACAAGGTAGAGGGCTTGGAGCGTATTCGAATCAGCTCGATTGAAGCCAGCCAGATCGATGACCGCATGCTCGACGTAATCCAACGTTCGAACAAGCTCGTTCGTCACTTCCATATTCCGCTGCAAGCGGGGGATGATACGGTGTTGAAACGCATGCGCCGCAAATATACGACAGAAGAGTTCTACAATAAGATGCTTCGCATTCGGGAAGCGATGCCGGATGTTGCGATTACGACAGACATTATTGTTGGGTTTCCGGGTGAGACCGATGAGATGTATCGTAATGGGTATGAATTGATGCGGAAGATCGGTTTTTCCGAAATGCACGTATTCCCTTATTCCAAGCGTACAGGTACGCCAGCAGCGCGAATGGAAGATCAGGTGGACGAAGAGGTCAAAAATGCACGTGTGCATGAACTGATTGAATTGTCTGAGCAGATGCAGCTGGAGTACGCTGAGCAGTTTGTCGGACAGGTACTGGATGTTATTCCCGAAGGTGAAGCGAAGGGCCGCGAGGGAAGCGGCAAGCTGCACGGTTATAGCGACAACTACATTCAACTGGTCTTTGACGGAACCATGGATATGGTCGGTAAAGTGTGCCGAGTTAAAGTGATTGAAGCTGGTGTCAACGAGAGTCAGGCTACACTGGTACGTGTGTTGGAAGAGAATCTGAAGTCCGCCGCGATGTGATCGAGGCGACAGAAACAAGGATTTCATTTCCTTGGGGAGCTTACCCGGGGAGATGAGGTCCTTCTTTTGCAAAAAATAAGATAAAGATATTGAAGTCGATGGGGGAGAGCACGATGAACAAAAAAGAAATTTCAGCAGGCGGAGTTGTTTATAGAACAGGGGAAGACGGACATCTTCAAATTCAGCTTATCGTAGATCGTTATGGTAAAACAACTCTCGCCAAGGGCAAAATGGAAGATGGAGAAACAATCGAACAGACGGCACTGCGCGAGATCTTGGAAGAGACAGGTATGGTGGGCCGCATTGTAGAGCCCGTTGATATCATTGCTTATACGTACCAACATGCAGATTTTGGCCCGGTGGACAAGGAAGTTCATTATTATCTCGTTGAAGCCAAGAGTGGAGATCTGCAGCCTCAGATTGAAGAAATCAAGGGTGTGGATTGGTATGCTCCGGAAGAAGCATGGTCCAGACAGCAGCAGAGCGGATATGATAATAACGATGATATCTTGCGTGTAGCCCTGAACAAGTTAGGCATTAACGTATAACGCAGTATAGTCCTGGTCAGTTAACCGTGTGTTCTATGGGTCTGGATAGGTAATCATCAAGCCACGGGTGACTTCGCCGCGGGGGCGTGAACCGGTGGTTTTTTGTGCCAGATTGGCAAGTAACAGAATGGCAAAGCAAGTAGTGAACTGGTGATGTTAAAAAGGGTCTGGGCATGCGCAATCTGTGCCCCGTTGTCCGCTGACAGCCAAGCCGAAGCTGCATGCAGCTGGCCGATCAGCGGCATAAACAGCAGCGCTCCCGCAATGTTTAATACCACATGGGAGGCTGCGACAAATTTGCCTGCGGATGCTCCGCCCGCGGCAGCAATTACAGCGGTGATACAGGTCCCCACGTTGGACCCGATCACGATGGCGATGCCGATCTCCACAGGCAATACCCCTGTGGCTGCGAGCGTAATCGCCATGCTAATGACAGCGGCGCTGCTGTGAATGAGCGCTGTCAGACAGGCGCCTGCCAGGAAGCCCCACCACAGGCTGTCCGCCGAACGGTCGAGAAACCATTGAAATACGCCCATGCTCCGCAAGGGTAAGGCAATGGATTGCATCACCTGAATGCCTGTCATAACAAGTGCAAATCCCGCAGCTGAGAGGAAGCTGTACTGGATGTTAAACAGAGTCCGGCGCGTCCGCTCAGGAGCGGCCAGATTACGTTCACCAAGTACAACAAACATGGCCCAGCCCGTCAGCGACAGGACAAGCAATGGTAGGGAAGCACGTCCGATCTGCAGTCCCACCAGCTCCGTCGTCAGACATGTCCCGATGTTGGTACCGAGGATGATGCCGAGTGTACGTCCATAGGTAATTAACCTGGCATTCGCCAGTCCAATGGTGAGTACGGTGACCGCAGTACTGCTCTGTAACAGGGCCGTTGCACCTGCACTGAAGGCCATGCCTTTCCATGGAGCAGATGTTGCGCGATTGAGCCAACCTGCCAACATGGGCCCAGCCATACGCTGCAAGGCCGTCTCCATCAGCTTCATGCCACCAAAAAAGATAATAAGCCCATAGAGCAGGGGCAATATCACATCTCTAAACATAGAAACATCATTCCTTCCGTCCGGTTCCTTACCTCATCCTATGAGTAAATAGAGACAACCATGACAAGCCTAAAGGAATTCAGAGGAAGCCAGCCTCCCTCAATTCAAGTATCTTAACTACCGCACCCCAATTCGAAAGATACGGTGCTTCGTGCAAACGTAGTGGAGGGGACGAAATCGAATCTGAAGAAGCGAAGCGTGCGCCTAAAAGCTTTCTGAAAGAAAGCTACATCGGAAGCATATGCTGTCTCCGGATTTTCCCTTTAAAGAAAGGGAATCAAAAAAATCTGGAGACAACAGCGATCGGAAGATCGATTCGTAACCGAAACGCCACCTAATTGCCGCACCCCAATTCAAAAGATACGGTGTTTCGTGCAAGCGTAGTGGAGGGAACGAAATCGAATCTGAAGAAGCGAAGCGTGCGCCTTTGTCTCCGGATTTTCCCTTTTAAAGAAAGGGAATCAAAAAAATCTGGAGACAACAGCGATCGGAAGATCGATTCGTAACCGGAACGCCACCTACGCGCCGCACCAAACCTATCTTTTCAACTAACTATGAAAGAAGTGGATCTACCTTGCCATCAGTTACACTCGAACGCAGTCGCAAAAAGCGGCTTGAACATGCACATCCATGGATATTTAACAATGAAATTGCCTCGGTTGACGGAAACCCGGAGCCGGGAGATCTGGTCAATGTATTGAATCATCAAGGTCGCTATCTGGCGACAGGGTATTACAATCCCGCATCTCAGATCACGGTAAGGGTTGTAGCTTATCAACCCTTGGAGTCCGAACAGATGGATACGGCATTCTTTGCAGCGCGTTTCCGCGATTGCCTGCGTCATCGGGAACGTTTTATCCAGGATGGAGAGGCGTACCGTCTCGTTTATGGCGAAGCTGATTTTCTGCCAGGATTAATTGTTGACCGATTTGGCAGCATCCTCGTTGTACAGTTGCTTACACTTGGCATGGATCGTTGCCGTGAAGCCATCGTACAGGCACTCATTGAAGTGATGCAGCCTGAAGGCATATATGAGCGCAGTGATGTCTCGATTCGTGAACTGGAAGGTTTGGAGCAGACCAAAGGTCCATTGTACGGAGAATGCCCGCGACATGTCACTGTTACCGAGAATGGACTGCTCATTAAAGTGGACATCGTGGAAGGCCAGAAGACAGGTTACTTCTTCGACCAACGTGAGAACCGTGCAGCGATCGAACCGCTCATGAAAGGTTGGGGTTACAAGAGTGGAATCACACTCCAAACGACCGAGCAGGATGGCACAGAGCAGCTCTTGCCTGTGAATAAAAGCGGTAATGTCGTTACATTCCCGTATTGGGATGGTGCCACTGTACTGGAGTGTTTCTCACACACAGGCAGCTTCACGTTGAATGCCTGCAAGTATGGAGCCAAGAAAGTGACTTGTCTTGATATTTCGGAACATGCCATTGAAAGTGCGCGAACAAATGTGGAACTGAACGGTTTTACCGACCGGGTCGAATTCGTAGTTGCTGATGCATTCCAGTATTTGCGTGAACAAGTGAAAGGACTGGATGAACGGACTGCACGTGCGCGTGCTGGCGAACAAAAAGTGGATACATCCAAAGCGCTTGCAGCTGGTGGTAAAACATTTGATGTCGTGATCCTCGATCCCCCGGCGTTTGCCAAAACAAAATCAGCAGTCAAAGGTGCATGCCGTGGCTATAAGGATATTAACCTGCAAGGAATGAAACTGGTTAATGAGGGCGGATATTTGGTGACAGCCAGCTGTTCGTATCACATGCGTCCAGACCTCTTCCTGGATACGATTGCCGATGCAGCGGAAGATGCAGGCAAAGTGCTTCGTTTGATTGACTGGAAGGCAGCCGGTAAGGACCACCCGCAAATTTTGGGCGTGGATGAAGGACATTACCTGAAATTTGCTATTTTCGAAGTGCGCAGTAAAAAGAATTAGAAGAGTCTAATTTCACTTTTTCAATCTCTTGTGAGATAAAGTGAAATTTTATATTAATGATACTTTCGGTCAATAGTCCACAGTGTGAAAAGCTGCGGGCTTTTTGCTGTGTTAACGGAGATGATCTCCGATTTTACCGGATAGTGGCAAACGTATGTTCCGAACCAAGTCAGATATGGTATACTGGGAATTAAAATCTTGAACGTGTGGTTTGGAGGATTAGACATGTCCGTTCGTTTTGTTATTGGCCGGGCAGGCAGCGGTAAAAGCTCGCTGATTACCCGGGAAATTACATCTTTGCTTCAAAAGGAACCGCAAGGTAAACCTTTAATTTTACTTGTTCCCGAACAAAGCTCTTTTCGAACAGAGCAGGCATTGGTGTCTTCTGGAGCAATCAAAGGTACCATGCGTGCAGAAGTGCTCGGCTTTCGCCGTTTAGCCTATCGGATCATGCAGGAAGCAGGCGGTTCTGCTCGTATTCCAATCGGAGCCGAAGGCAAAAAGATGCTGCTCTACAAAGTCATCCAGCGCCGCAAGGAAGAATTGAAGCTGTTTGGTGCATCCGGCAGCCAGCTGGGTTTTATAGGTGAATTAAATGACTTATATAGTGAATTTAAACGTTATGAGGTTGATCCATCATTGCTGGAAGAAGGACTATCTGGATGGAATATCTCATCCTCTTCGCCAATTCTGGAGGACAAGCTGCATGACTTGAATCTGATATATCGTGACTATGAACAGGAACTAACCAATCTATATATTGATGATGAAGACACGTTGACCGAACTGACAGAGCGTTTGTCGGAAAGTACATTGCTGCAGGATGCCCAGATCTGGATTGATGGTTTTCAGGGATTCACACCACAGGAGATGAGTGTGATCGGCCGGCTGATGTTGCAGTCGTCTTCCGTGACGATTGCACTGACCTTGGATCGTCCTTATGATCATGGAGCGCTGCCTGGAGAACTGGAACTGTTCTATCCTACGGCGAGTGCCTATGCGCGTCTCAAAGGGATGGCTGAAGAGCTGGGTGTACCGAGTGATATCACCGTGCTGGATTCAGAGATTCCACCGAGATACAAGGATCGTCCGGGACTTGCTCATCTGGAGGCTGGGTTCGACCGCCGAATCCGGTGGAAAGGTGAGGGTCTTGATTCCGGAATTCGTCTGATTGCTGCGGAGAACCGACGAGCTGAGATGGAGGGAGCACTGCGTGAGATGCGGCGCCTGGCGCAAGACGAAGGTGCACGTTATCGGGATATGGCGGTACTTGTCCGCCAGTTGGATACTTACGCTGATATAGCCGAACCGCTATTCAGGGATTATGGTGTACCTGTCTTTTTGGACCGCAGAAGAAATGAACTGCATCATCCATTATCCGAGTTTATCCGTTCCACATTGGATATTGTTCGTCGCCACTGGCGTTACGAGGATGTATTTCGGTGTGTCAAAACGGATCTGCTGCTTCCGCGTGATGGTTCCATCACCCGTGAAGATATGGACCAGCTTGAGAATTATGTCCTGGCTTGTGGTATTCATGGATATCGCTGGACTGACGGCAAACCGTGGAAATATGTACCCAGCCTGTCGCTTGAAGACAATGGTCAGGATGGACGTAGTCGAGGACGGGACCAAATGCTTTCTTTAATGGAGCGTTGTCGAGCGGTCATTACAGATTCCATGGGTGCGTTTGAGAAACGGATGAAAAAGGCAAAGACAGCCAAAGCCCAATGCGAGGCACTGTACAGATTGCTGGAAGAGGCTGAAGTCCCATGGAAGTTGGAACATATGTCTGCTGAAGCTAAGGCGCAAGGTGACCCCGAACGATCGAGAGAACATCGGCAGATGTGGGGAGCTGTGCTGGATCTATTGGATCAGATGGTCGATATGATGGGCAATGAACGGCTGGATATCACGCTGTTTGCCGGAATGATTGAGACCGGATTGACGGAACTGAAGCTGGGTCTGGTACCGCCAGCACTGGATCAGGTTTTGGTTGGTTCCATGGACCGTACACGTCTTCAAGACATCAAATACGTATTTATCCTGGGTGCAGTTGATGGTGAATTGCCCGCCGTACCTCAGGATGATGGTGTATTAACGGAACTGGAGAGAGCGTTACTGACGGAACGAGGCGTGGCGCTTGGACCGGGTGCAACGAGGCAAATGCTGGATGAACGTTTTCTGATCTATACGGCACTTACAGCGGCAAGCAGCCAGTTGTGGCTGAGTTACCCGGTTGCTGATGATGAGGGAAAAGCACTGCATCCTTCCGAGATTGTCCGCCATGTACGGAAAATGTTTGGTCTGCAAGAACAGCCATTGCTCGCTCAACCACCGGTTGTGAACTCGGAAGAAGTGCATTGGTCCTATGTCACCCATCCAGGTCAGAGTCTGTCTGCGCTGATTGGACAATTGCGCAAATGGCGACGCGGAGAAGACATCCCTGAAATGTGGTGGGCGGTCTACAATTGGCATGTATCTCGGGAGACAAGCAGACCTCAGCTGGAGCGGTTACTGGGATCGATCTTTTATCGTAATCGGGCATTGCCACTACGGACAGCCACCAGTCGCAGATTGTACGGCACAGAGGTGAGGACGAGTGTTTCGCGAATGGAGCGGTTCGTAGCTTGTCCGTTCTCCCATTTTGCTTCGCACGGGCTGCGTCTCAAAGAACGGCAATTGTACCGCCTTCAGGCTCCTGATATCGGACAACTGTTTCATGCTGCACTGAGCCAGCTGGCTATGCGGTTGCGTGAAGAAAATCGTAGTTGGGGCAGCTTGACCCCTGACCAATGCCGCAAGGAAGCCGAGCAAACGGTGGAGCAGATTGCACCACAGCTGCAAGGGGAGATTTTGCTAAGCACCAAGCGATACGGTTATATTTTCCGCAAATTGAAGGACATTGTTAGCCGGGCATCCGTTATTCTTGGGGAACAGTCCAGACGTGGAAGTTTTGAACCGATTGGGTTGGAGCTTGATTTTGGACCGGATAAAACGCTGCCCCCACTTCGTTTTGAACTGGAGAACGGCTGTGTGATGGAAATTGTGGGTCGGATTGACCGTGTGGATGTGGCAGAAGGAGAGAATGGTCTGCTCCTTCGTGTAATTGACTATAAATCAAGCCAGACGGACCTCAAGCTTCATGAAGTGTATTATGGTCTGTCATTGCAGATGCTCACCTATCTGGAGGTGCTGCTTAGTGCTGCCGAGGAATGGCTTGGGGAAACGGCGATGCCGGGAGGAACGTTGTATTTCCATGTGCATAACCCGCTATTGCAATCTGCAAATGGTATGACATCGGAGCAAGCCGGACAAGAACTGCTGAAACGGTTCAAAATGAAAGGTTTGCTGCTGGCGGACCGGGATGCTATCGCGCAAATGGACAACACCCTGGATAAGGGGTATTCAGCCATTATTCCGGTTGCCCTTAAGGCAGATGGCAGCTTTTATAGCAGTGCTGCTGTAGCTACGCCAGAGCAATGGGATACGCTGCTTGCTTCGGTTCGCAGTAATATTCGTGAGATTGGTACCCGGATTACGGATGGGGATGTGGCCATTGAGCCTTATCGCATTCAGCAGGAAGTGGCATGCACGTTTTGTCCGTATAAGTCCGTTTGTCAATTTGATGAGAATATAGAAGGAAATGAATACAATATGCTTGCCAAACCTGGCAAACAGCAAATCTGGGATATGTTATCTCACACCAAAGGAGGGGAAACATCATGACGAATATGCCCAAACCGGAAGGAAGCTTCTGGAGTGACGACCAGTGGAGTGCGATCTCGGAAAGTGGAGAAGACATTCTGGTTGCCGCTGCGGCGGGATCGGGAAAAACAGCCGTATTGGTTGAACGTATTATTTGCAAGATCGCAGATCCCTCCCAAGGATTCAGTGTGGATCGGTTGCTTGTAGCTACGTTTACCAAAGCGGCTGCCGCCGAGATGAAACAACGGATTCGGGAAGCGCTGGAACGTGCGCTGGAAGAACAGCCTGGAGAAGAACATTTGCGTAAGCAGCTGTCCCTGCTTGGACGGGCATCCATTACAACATTGCATTCATTCTGTATGGAAGTCATTCGCCGGTACTATCAGCAAATTCCGTTGAACCCGGCTTTCCGTATCCTGAATGAAAATGAAGCGGAAATCATGCGGCAGGAACTGCTCGAAGAACTCTTTGAGGAAAAGTATGGCGAAGAAGATGAAGGGAGTACATTCCGCGAATTGGTGGACTGGTTCAGTGGAGAGCGAAACGATGATGCGATGCATCGACTGGTACAACGGTTGTATGATTTCTCCCGCAGTCATTCCTGGCCGGATCATTGGCTCTCAGAGATGGCATCCGCTTTTCAGGTGGAAAGTGTGGAGGAACTGGGACATTCAGCTTGGGTCCAGAGTATTTTGCGTGATGCGGCTCTTGCTCTAAGTGGTGCAGCAGGACTGCTTCGTCAAGGGATTCATATTTCCATGCAGCCTGAAGGCCCGGCACCTTATGCAGATACGTTAAAAGAAGATCTGGTGATGGTGGAAGAGCTGCTGTCTGCGGTCCAGGTTATGCCATGGGAGAGGTTGCCTGAAGTTTTTCAACCCGCTGTATTTGGCAAACTGAAACCCTGCAAAAAGGATCAAACGGATCCGGCTTTACAGGATCAGGTGAAGGAACTCCGTGAGGCTGCGAAAAAAGCAGTTACCGATCTGAAAGGCTCACTGTTTGGAAGAAGTGCGTTTTCGTTCTGGCAGGAGCTGGAGCAGGCGGCACCACTTATGCAGGAGTTGTCGAGGTTGGTTAGTACATTTGGTGAACGTTATCGGCAGGCCAAACAGGAACGTGGGCAAGTTGACTTCAGTGATCTGGAGCATTATTGCCTTCACATTTTGCGACATGAGGATTCAACGCCTGAACTGTCGATGCCTTCCGATGCGGCTATGGAATACCGTTCGCGATTCGATGAAGTGTTGCTTGACGAATATCAGGATACCAATACGGTTCAGGAAGATATCGTGAAACTGATCTCCAGGGAAAACCCGGGTAACCGATTCATGGTAGGTGATGTCAAACAGAGTATCTATCGTTTCCGGTTGGCTGAGCCAGGTCTGTTTATGAACAAGTATCGCCAATATGGATCCAGCACACGTGAGGACGGAATGGTGGGAAATCATCTGAGTGGTACAGGTCAACGTATTGATCTTGCGCGGAATTTCCGCAGTCGTGCGGAAGTTGTACATTCGGTCAATATGATATTCCGGCAACTTATGAACGAAGGTGTGGCAGAGATTGCTTATGATGAACGAGCTCAACTGGCGTATGGGGCTACATTCCCGTCAGAAACGCTTGGTGATGAGGCGTATACACCTGAAGTCATGTTGATCGATCGTCAGGGCGGTGGTCCTGATCTGACAGAGAGTACGGATGAGAACGGGGATGCAGCGGTCTCCGCAGAACTGGAGAGTGCCGAACTTGAGACAGCCCAGTTGGAAGCACGGGCGATTGCAAGGCGTATTCGTGAAATGGTTGGAGATACGGACAAACCTGCCCTCCACGTATACGACAAAGCCCTGCAAACGATGCGCCCGGCACGATACGGTGACATGGTCATCTTGCTCCGTTCAACCTTGATGTGGGCTCCGCTCATGATTGAGGAATTCAGACAGCAGGGAATTCCTGCTGGAGGAGAACAGAGCAAGGGTTACTTCCAGGCTACGGAAGTGGAAATCATGATGTCTTTGCTACAGCTTGTTGATAATCCAAGGCAGGATATTCCGCTTGCTTCCGTACTTCGTTCCCCGATTGTCGGACTGGATGAAGAAGAACTGGCACAGATTCGGCTAGGTGACAAAAGACAGTCTTTCTACGATGCAGTGATAACAGCTGCTGGAGAATGGGCCAATTCCTCCACTAATGCCGTACAACAATCCGGGCAGGAGAATCATCCTGATTCCAATATCGTCCAGCTGCAGTGGCCGGAAACCTGGTCAGAGATGGAACAGGGACAGCGGGAGACAGCAGCTTCTGTCGAGGCAGAGATCCTGGATGGTGGATATGAATTCGATGTGAATACAGATGGCATTCAAGATGCTGATTTTACTGGACATCCAGGTGAGGGTATGGACGTTACGGAGATTTCAGGCTCCGAGTTGCAGCAAAAGTTAATTCGTTTTATGCGTCAATTGAAGCAGTGGAGACTTGAGGCAAGACAAGGCAGTCTAAGTGAACTGATCTGGCGTATGTATCGGGAAACCGGGTATTTGGACTGGGTTGGGGGTCTTCCCGGAGGACTGCAACGTCAAAGTAATCTTAAGGCATTGTACGATCGCGCACGACAATATGAGGAATCAACTGCCAATCGCGGCTTGTTCCGTTTCCTGACGTATGTTTCAAGATTGCGGGAAAACGGGGGAGACCTCGGGACTGTAGCAGGTGGTTCTGGTGAGCAGGACAACGCCGTACGTATCATGACGATTCACCGGAGTAAAGGTTTGGAGTTTCCGATTGTCTTTGTCGGTGGCATATCCAAGATGTTTAATCAGCAGGATCTGAACGCACCGTTTCTCATGCATAAGGAACTGGGATTTGGTCCGAGGTTTGTGGATCGTGAGAACCGGGTTGCCTATCCTACATTAGCCAATCTGGCGATTCGTCGTCGTGCGCAATTTGAACTGCTTGCTGAAGAGATGCGTGTGTTGTATGTTGCGCTGACCCGTCCCAAAGAGAAAATGATTCTGCTGGGTACCGTAAAAGATGCGGCGAAAAAAGCGCTCGCGTGGTCTCAGGTCAAGGACAGCCCTGAATTGGCATTGCCAGACTATCTGCTTGCTGCAGGACGGAGCTACCTGGACTGGATTGGGCCATCCCTGATGAGACATCCAGATGCGGCTGTGCTGCGTGAACTTGCTGGAAGCAATGATTCGTTCTCAGCCTGTCTTGCAGATGATCAATCACGTTGGACGATTTCTATTATTTCCGCCGATCAGGTATCCCGTGATCATGTGGTGGATCAGACACTCGGACAAGAAGACGGGATGACTGAGGTGCGGAAAGAACGAATTGCTGCACTACAGGCGGTTCAGCCTGTGAGGTTGCTTCCATCCTCAACTGTAGAAGAGCTGACGAAGAGTGCACAAGATACGGCTAACCAAAACATTGAAGATGCAGGTACAGATACAGTAGCCCTTCAACAAGAGGAGACACGCCTAATTCGTGAAGTTGATCAACGGCTTTCGTGGACATATCCCTATGAAGCAGCAACTCAGGTGGCAGCCAGTACATCTGTCACGGAGTTGAAAACGTTACTTGCGATGCAGGATATGCAGTCCGTAGAGGTGATGGAGGAACTGGGAGAACAATCCGAGACATTATTGGATCACAACACGTCAGGAATCAATTACACCAAAGATGAATCAGGCCAGGCACTACGCGGCTTATCCGGTGAGTTGAACGAGCATGAGACTGGATCAGGGTCAGATTCAAACGGTATGGTGAACGTTTTGGATGTGGGGTCTGCGAGTACATCTTTCAAATTGCATCTGCGTCGTCCCAAATTTATGGGAGAGAACCAACTGACAGGAGCAGAACGGGGGAACGTGTATCATACGTTGATGCAGCATCTTCCTATAGATGGATCGGCCATTGATTCACAGCTTGTTGAGCAGACCATTCAGCGACTGGTGGAGCTCCAGATTTTGCTGTCCCATCACACGGAGGTGATCGAACCGGAAGAGCTGGTCGGATTTTTTGATACAGAACCAGGGAAAGAGCTGTTGCGTGCAGCGTGGGTGAAACGGGAGATTCCGTTTGTGTATGGACTTCCGGCACATCAGTCCCCTGCGGAGTGGTTACATGATCGGGCAGCGAACTCAGATATGTTTAAGATAAATGAAGATAGCAAAATGCAAGCATCCATTGAAAATGAAACCGTGCTTGTACAGGGGATTATCGATTGTCTGTATGAGGTTGATGGTGAGCTTGTCCTGCTCGATTACAAGACGGACCGGGTGTTGGAGCATCGTGGTGGTTTGGATGAACTCACCAAAAATTATCGCTTCCAGTTGGATCTGTATGGACGGGCTATCGAAGATATATTAGGTCGGAAAGTGGACCGGAAATGGCTGTACTTTTTTGATGGTGGACATGCAGTGAAATTATAAAAGACTGAAATTTTAAACGAATTGGATCGGAATTCAAATCCATGGATTTCATATGGGAGAGGGGTGGAACGGACGATGCGTATTTTGCATACAGGGGACTGGCATTTGGGAAAAACGCTGGAGGGACGAAGCCGACTGCGTGAACAGGAAGATTTCGTGGATGAACTCGTCAGACTGGCGGATGAGCAGCAGGCGGATGCCATATTGATGGCCGGGGATGTGTATGATTCGGTGAATCCTCCCGCAGCAGCGGAGCAGCTTTTTTACGAGGCGGCAGCGCGTTTGACAGCAAATGGAAGACCTCTTGTGGTGATTGCAGGAAATCATGATCAGCCGGAGCGTGTAGCTTCTGTCACTCCACTTGTGAACAGGCAGGGCATTACACTCGTAGGTATGCCTACTTCAGAAGCAGTGACCATCCATGCAAAGCGGACCGGAGAGACTGGACAGATTGCCGCATTACCTTATCCTTCTGAAGCCAGATTGAATGAATTGCTGACAACGGATGGGGATGAAAATGTGCTCCGTCAGGCATACAGTCAACGGGTGGGTATGTTAATGCAGCGGCTGGCAGCTTCTTTCCGCCCGGATACCGTGAACTTGGCCATGAGTCATATCTATGTGCTTGGCGGACTTGAGAGTGATTCGGAACGCCCGATTCAGATCGGTGGGGCTTACACGGTGGACCCTTCATCTCTATCGACTGGTGCGCAATACACGGCGCTTGGGCATCTTCATCGTGCACAGGCTGTCAAAGGTGACGGTGTGATTCGATATAGTGGTTCTCCTCTCGCTTACAGCTTCTCGGAAGCTGGACAGAGCAAGTCTGTCACGATGGTTGATCTGGCCCCAGGCGGAGCTGCACAGGTAGAGGAAGTTTTGTTAACGTCCGGGCGTCCGCTGGTGCGTTGGCAGGCTCGTGGTGGTCTGGCAGAAGTATATCGCTGGCTGGACGAGGGACGTGATCCCCAGGCTTTTATCGACATGGAAGTGTGGCTGGATGAGGCGATGTCCCTGAAGGAGATTCAGCAGCTTCGCAAATCAAATGAGGGTATCATTCATATTCGACCGGTGTATCCCGAGATGGCTGCAGCAGGACTTTTGGAGCAACGTTCCGAGCTGCCGGTTCACGAACTGTTCCGCAAATTCTATCAGCGTCAGACGGGTGGTGCCCAGCCGGAAGACAGCCTCGTACAGCTTTTCCTGGAACTTGTGGATGAAGACGAGCCGGGTGTGCGTGAGGAGGTCGAGGAAAGATGAAGCCCATTCTATTAAAAGTTGCCGGACTGCAAAGCTATCGCGAGATGCAGGAGATAGATTTTACCGTGCTGACGGAGACGGGACTATTCGGCATTTTTGGTCCAACGGGTAGTGGTAAATCTTCCTTGCTTGATGCCATCACACTCGCCATGTACGGAAAAGTGGAACGTGCGGTGAACGGCACACAAGGGATTATGAATCATGCAGAAGATTCGTTGTCGGTTGCTTTTACATTTGAACTGATGTCGGCGGAAGGCACTCGAAGGTTCCGGGTTGAGCGACGTTTCAAACGGAATAATGAAGTGTCGGTGAGTAACACGATCAGCAAATTCATAGAGACGGTCCATGGTGAAGAACAGGTACTTGCCGACAAATTGGCAGATGTTAATCGCTGTGTTGAAGATGTGATCGGTTTGAAGATGGATGATTTTACACGGGCAGTGGTGCTTCCTCAAGGGAAGTTTGCCGAGTTTTTGTCACTCAAAGGCAGCGAGCGTCGCCAGATGCTGCAACGATTATTCCATCTGGAGAAGTATGGGGACCAGTTGGCCATCAAATTAAGTCGGCGGGTCAAGGATAATGATATGGTTCACCAATCTCTTGCTGCGGAGCAACAGGGGCTTGGCAATGCCAGCAAGGAGACGCTGGATGAAACGAAACGACTTCTTAAAGCTGCTGTTCAGCAGTCTGAGTTGTCCCGCAAAGCGCTGGATGAAGCAGCAAAGGAAGCCGAACAACTGGGCAAAATTCGTGAGTTAAGTAACGAAAGGCAGGCCCGTACAGATGAACAGCAGAAACTGAAAGCACTGGAGCCACAGGTGGAAGCAGGCGAACAACGGCTGAAACAATCCGTTGCGGCAGATGCCATACTGCCTGCGTTGCAGACGGTTCGAGATGCTATGGCTACGCAGAAGCAGCGGCAGATTGCCGCCGAGACAGCTCATCAGCAAGCACTGGAACATGAACGTCTGGCGGTTCAGGAAGCGGAGAAGGCCGAGACGGCACGTGTGCAGGTCACTGAGGAAGAACCGAAACTTTTGCTGCGCCTGGAACAACTTGAACAAGCGAAAGAGCTGCAACGGGAACGGGACGGGCTTCAAGCCGATTGCTCGCGCCTTGCGCAGCTTCTGGAACAGGGGCAGGCTGAACAGACTGCGCTGGGACAGCAACTTGAGAAGGAAAAGGAGTTGCATCAGCGCGGGCGCAAACGGCGTGAGGAACTACAGGAGAGCCTTAAGCCGAATGAGGTGAAGTCAGAGGAACGCAGGCAACTTCAGGCTGCACTTGAGCTGAAGCATCGTGTGGATACTGCTGCGGAGCAATTGCAACAAAACAAAACTGACATGCAAGCCTATAGGCAGTCGGCAGAACAGGGAGCCGACAAGCTGCAGGCAGCGGCTGAGGAAGAAAGACGTCTGAGTGATCAGCGTCAGCATCTGGTAGAACAGGCGTCAGCAGGTCTTGAGGCCTTGCTTGCCTGTGAGCAGGATATTAGCCGCGAACAAAGCCTGCTGGCCCTTGCGGAGGAACAGCTACGTGGCACGATGCGCGAGCAGGAGCTGCACCGGCTGTCCTCCGCCTTGCGCGCCGAGCTGCAAGATGGCGAGCCATGCCCGGTGTGCGGCTCGCCGCATCACCCGCTCCCGGCTGCGCCGCCGGGAGAAGGTCCGCACGCAGGCGATGCGGACCCGGAACTGCTGCGCAGCCTGCACGCGGAGCTGCAGGAGCTGCGCTTTGGGCTGCGCCAGCAGCTGCACGAACGTCGCAGCCTGCTGACGCAGCTTGGCGGGGGGGGGGGG
>NZ_JBHGUU010000010.1:0-4055 GCF_048976745.1 Paenibacillus sp.
AAACCGGCTTTTCCCCGAAACCGTTCAACGTCTGCTTGCCCCAAAGCTCATCATGCCGTTTGTCTTGCTCTGTAAAAAAATGACTCCACTTCATTTCTCCCATTGCAATCCCTCCATTTCGTATTTGCTACTTCAGTGTAAATTAGCTTATCTAACATGTAAATATTGGTTTATGCATGTAAACTCTCATTATTTGAATGTATGCGGATACAGCCTTTCAATCATCGTCCTGACAAAAGTGAAATTTCTCTTCACTTACACAAAACAAAAATCCCTGTTTCGCTGCAATCAAGCAGCAAAACAAGGACTTTGGCAAAGCCTTCCTTTACAGGAACGCGCTTATTCGATTGGGTCGTACCCATAATGTCACACAAGGAGTTTTAACCTTTACTATTCAGCGATTGCACACGGTATCTGCGCGCTGCACTCTCATACAGCCAGTCGCGGGCGACTTCAATCGCCTGAGCATGGTCCAGCCAACCAGAGGCCACACGTTCAGCCAAAAATTCACTGAGTACACGCTTGACCAGCCAAATTTTCCCGTACGTCCATTCAATGCACCTTGAATCAGATGCGATCAGTGAAGATTTCAGTGCCGGCAGTGCCTCCAGCCTGTACTGCATGGACTGCTTGTAGGTGGATGCCCGGAAGTTATACCACCAATGTCCGCCGACATGAACATTAGGGAAATTCCATGCCGCCTGCACCACATCGAGATTGTTGATTTCCGAGGCGACCACCAACTCGAACGGACAGCTGTACCGCTCAAACAAACCGCTAAGCTTCAAGATGCGCTCCGGGTCGTTCGCAGGCAGCGGTTCCCCGCACCAGGAGCGTTCGACACCGAGAAAGAACTGTACGAACAGCTCATGACGCTGTGCAGCCTCGCAGATCAGATGAAGCACATTCATCAAAACCTGATCACGCACCAATCCCGATGCAGATAAGTCATACAACTGGTTAGCCGCAGCCTCATATCGCGGAAGTGTGGTCATAATGCCCGGACAGCCCTGCTTGCTGTAGCCGCCCAACAAGGCGTCAACGGTTTCACGCAGCTTCTCGAACGCCTGAAGCGGATTTGAGCTTTCTATGATCTCAGTAACCCATCCGAAAATCTTCCCGTCGATTCGCGGAATCAGAATTGCATTCCGCCTCATCCCCTCAAAAGGAGCATGCTCAGGTACATTGACTACATACTCACGAACGCTCAAGCGGTCCGCTACCTGCTGTGCCCAGTCTGCCTGTACTGCAGATTGCTTGACAGCTTCATCTGCTGCCAGAACGGACGCTTCATCCTTCAGCTCGATTCCATATAAATCCTGGAAAATCCGCGACAGCGCCACGTTCATCATCGTATGTCTGGAAGCATGGTGAGCGCTAAGAAATGCCTGGATTCGCTCACGAACCGGCAGCTGCTCGGCATGCGCCGGATAACCGGCTGCCTGCAGCTCACGGAATAACCAGAAGTAATGGGCGATCTGCCAGAAATCCACAGCATTCAGCCGATCTCCAACCAGATGGGTATGAGTGTCCACAACGTCAACCGTCTCAAGCTCTTGCATGATTCGCTCCCGGATCGTTTCCTGCTGCATCCTGTTATCCTCCTGTGGCGCGCTGCACCCGTTTACTTTTTAATATCCAGCACACCGATCTTTTTCGTATAACGTTCGTTGGCTTCTTTAAGAATGTCATTGCCACCCTTGGTTTTGTACTCTTCTATAACTTTAGGCCAGTCACTAATCGGTTCTTTGCCATAGATCATTTTGATCATATGGTCGATGATCAGCTTCGGTCCAACATCAGGCTGTGGCGAAGCAAGATCCGGATATTTGCTGAAAGTCGCTAGATCCGGATAAAATCCGATACCCGGCAAGCCTTCCTTATCCAATACATTATCGAAGACAGCTAGCTGATCCTTACCGTTTTGATCCAATTCCAGACGCTTACGCGGCGGGTTCAATGTCGCATCCTGCCCCATCCACAACGTACCTGCACGGAAGCTCTCTTCTTCCTGCTCTTCTTTACTGGTTGGAATTTTGTAGTTAATTTTACCGTTATCGACGGTGTAATTTTGTCCCTCTATACCGAAGGTGAAAAACTTCTCAGCTTCAGCTGATGCCATCCAGTCATAAAATTTAATAATTTTCACTGCTTTATCTTTATCCACCTTGGCATTCACATAGAAAGAACGGACAACCGGGGTATAGTAGAAATAGCCGGATTTACCTTCTGGTCCTTTTGGAGAGGAGATAATATCCACTTTGGCAGCCGGATTGGCCTGGGCAATAGCGGTACGGAACGAGATCAAGCCTGCTCCATTGGAGGACCAAGAGCCGGATTTGCCGCTGTTAATATTTTTGGAATAATCAGAGGACGAAATGGTTGCAAAATCTTTCGGGATCAAGCCCTCATCAAACATCGTTTTGTAGGTTTGCAGCGCTTTCTGCATGTTCTCGACGTCAAAAAACTTCGGCTGTACCTGTCCATTTACAACTTCAAATTGATCCTTGTACGGCAGTACATCAAACGCGCCCAGGAACGTATCGGCGTATTTGAAATTTTCACGCATTTGATACGGATTTTCTACACCCGCCTTTTTAAAGGCACGCAGAACATCCAGAAATTCATCAACAGTTTGTGGAGCCTTCATACCTGTCTTCTCTAAAAGATCCGTACGGATATAAGTTCCACGTCTGGACGGATTGCTCAAATAATCGGGGATCGCATAAATCTTGCCATCGTAGGATACTGCATCCCATGCCGCCTTGGGCACCTTTTTCATCAAGTTGGGGGCATACTGCTTCAATAAATCGTCAAGTGGCATAAAGACGCCGGCTTCCACCGAGCCTGACATGGATTTACCGGTTGGTGTGCCGATACTGCCTACCACGTCTGGAATATCATTACCAGCGAACATAATACCCATTTTGGAATCTTCGAGAATACGCACGGAGAGGTCTGTGTTAGTCAGTTCCTCCAGCTTTTTCACCAGCTTGTTATTTTCCCAGTCTGTCACTGTTCCTTGATATCCAGCATTGGTTGTAACCGGCAGTGATAGCGAAAATTTGACCGGCTTCGTATCAGCACTGGCTTGTCCGCCTTGCTTATTGTCTTTAGACGCATCCCCACAGCCAGCCAAAGAACCTGCAGCAAGCGCGGAAACCAGAATAACACCCCATGTTTTTTTCATATCGCACCAACCCTCTCTTTTTTTAAAGCCTTGAACTTGTCTTGGTCTTTCCTCAGGCATCTACGACTTAATCGATCCCACCATCATCCCTTTAATAAAATGCTTTTGCAGGAACGGATACACCAGCATAATCGGGATTGTCGCAATGACGATAACCGCCATTTTCAATCCTTCAGGAGACACAAATTGCATCATTTCCGAAGTAACATCCGACGCACCCATGTTGTCTGTGATTACGATCTCCCGCAGCCTTACCTGCAAGAGAATTAAGGAACGTTTGTCGATATAGTAAATTGCCTGCGAGTACATATTCCAGTTGGCGACCGCGTACATAATCCCCATCGTTGCCATAACCGGCTTGGACAAAGGAAGCACGATGCTCCAGATCATCCGGAATTCCCCACAGCCGTCCATCTTTGCCGATTCCAGCAGCTCTGTCGGTAAATTAACGAAAAAAGATCGCATAACGAACAGATTGTAGGCACTAATCGCCCCAGGGATCATTAATACCCACAGCGTATTCAACATGTTCAAATTTTTGAGCAGCAAGTAATTAGGAATTAGCGGTGCATGAAAAATCATCGTGATCAGCACGATAACAAGTGCCATTTTTCTATAAATGTACTCTGGACGAGACAACGGGTAAGCAAGGCTTGCTGTTGCTGCCAGATTAATTAATGTACCGAACACGGTAACAATGACGCTGTTGCGGAAAGCTAACCAGATTGAAGGATCCTTTACAATCATATGGTAGTTCTCCAATGTGAAGCCTATTGGCCATAGTCCAACGTCCCCGCTGTTGATCGCTACGGCATTACTGAACGACTGCGCAATCACATGTAGAATCGGTAGTACCATGGCGAGC
>NZ_JBHGUU010000011.1:0-304998 GCF_048976745.1 Paenibacillus sp.
TGCCGCCAGCGTTCGTCCTGAGCCAGGATCAAACTCTCCAATAAAGTATTGAAAAGAGCGATAAGCTCATTTTGAATCTGACGAGATTAAAAATCTCATTTGTGCTCCAGTCGATCCAAGCCAAGGCTTGTTTCAAACTTTCGCGTTCATTCTGCAAGCAGAATGTTTACTCACTCGTTGTTCAGTTTTCAAAGATCAAACTTGTTTTGTTACTGAATGTCGTTCTCTTCAGCAACTCTTATATAATATCATGTCCGAACCAACTTTGCAAGCTCTTTTTTTAAGTTTCTTTCGAAGCTTATTTCATTCGCTTGCCGCACCGTGTATCTCGTGTTTTTTTGGCCGGAAATAGAATATACCATGCATCATAGGCACTTGTAAAGAGTTAATTTCAAAAAAAATATTCATTCAATAAGTTAACCAGATTAAGGACTTTTAATCTACAATGGAATCTAAGATTCCATTGTAATATCCTGCAGCTGATCTCCTCTATTAATCTGTCTTTCTTCTATTATATAAGAAGGTAACCCTCTCAACTCTTTTATTCGAGACGAAAGGGTTACCTTCTATAGTAATCTATATTTATTTACGTTCTACTTTATATCCTTTATCCTCAAGCAGTTTCACGATGCCGTGATCGCCCAGGTAGTGTGCCGCGCCAACAACAATGAAATACTCCTCGCCTTTGCCGCTTTTCAAGTATCCATCGATCTTGTCCGCCATACCAATGTTACGATCAACCAGCATTGCTTTGTTGTACTCCTCGTTAGTGGAGAAGCTGTTTGTCAATTCAAGCAGTTGCTCGTCATTACCCGTTTTCCACATCTCCGCCATCTGATTCACACTGTTATCCAGCACGTCAAAGTTCTCGATTGTCGCTTTCAGTGTTTCCTCTTGTGTTTCTTTGGAGAAGTCGTTAAACATGCCAAGCTGAGATTGATAACTCTCCAACTCAATAACTGGAAGTTTGCGCTCGATCGCTTTCTGGATGAAATACAGATCCACTCCTGCTGACGCTTCGTATCCTGCCGTTGCGGACTTCAAACTTGCGAGTGTACTCTCTACTACCCAAGGCTTAAATGCATCCAAAGCATTAGGTTCCAGACCATTTTTCTTCAATACATCCCCCAGCTTAGTATACGTTTCACCGGAAATATGATCTTTCAATGTTGTTCCATCCTGATACGAACCCAGACTTAGAACCAGCTTTTGCTGCTCTTCATCAGCGGCTTTGCTAATATCAATCTCTACCCCAAGATAGTCAGCTTCCGCAAATGCTTCTTCAAACTCCGGACGTAGTGGATAGAAGCTCTCATCGGCAATATGCATGGAACCTACCAGATATACCGTGTTTCCGTTGCTTTGCACTTCCCACATAAAGCCGCGCCCACCGGTTTGAGCAGTTTCAGTTGCTCCACCTTTGGATACCAACAACACGGTGCGCGTTGCAGCATCCCAGCGTACTTCATAACCCGTAGCATCACCAACGATGCGAATTGGCGCATACGTTACACCGTTGATACGTGTAAGTTTGCTTTTGAGAGTGATAGTTTTGCCATCTACCACTGCAGTAATCGTATCATCTGTCGCAGTTGTTAGCTTCACATCCATAGCATCCAGCGTAGTCCGCAGTGGAACCAATGTCGTACCTTTATCCAGAATTGGTGCTCCAGTAGCATATTGTACAGCCTGGTCATTGACCTTGACGGAAGTCCCTTGTGGAGCTGCCATTGCCGGTACCGCAGATGCGAGCAAACCCACCGAGATTGTAAGAGATAGTAGTGTGCGTTTCCAATTCTTCATATTATGTATTCTCCTTTATTGAATATAGTTGCCAATCATTTTAATAGAACGGACATCTTCAGATACTACGGATAAAGTGGGAATTGGTGCCACTCCACAAACGGAGCAGCACTTAGCCAATCCCTCCCCCTTCAAACACTCGACTTAGATCTTATATGCCTTCATGGCTTTAAACAATTCCTTAAAGGTTGGGCGTTTACCGTACATCAACACACCTGTGCGATAGATTTTCGCTGCAAGCCATCCGAAGATGATAATGGATACGATCAGAATCGCTAAGGACGTTAGAATCTCCCAAGTTGGCGCAACTCCTGCGCCGATTCGTACCAGAATCGCGGTCGGCGACGTGAATGGAATGAAGCTTGCGATTTTCAACAACAGAATGTTCGGCGTAGAAATGCTGAAGATCGCAATATAAAAGGATACAAGCGACAACATCGTAATCGGCAGGACAGCCTGACCGAGTTCTTCCGTACGACTCACCATTGAGCCAATGGCAGCGAACAAGACGGCATACAGGAAGTAACCCAGAATGTAGAATATGAGTCCGTACACAATAACCGCAATATTCACGTCACTCAGATTCATATTGAAATCACCTAACACTGCACGGTTATGCGGCAGCAAGATATTGCCGGCAACCACAGCTCCGAAGATCCCGATTTGCAGCATGCCTACCATGAAAATCCCGATGATTTTACCAAACATCTGACTGAGCGGTGACACACTTGTAATCAGAATCTCCATAATACGTGAGCTCTTCTCGGCCGTGATCTCGGAGGCAATCATGTTACCTGTCATCATGGTCGAGGTGAACAACAGGATGATCAACAAGTACACTACAATATAGTTAATTGGGCTCATGGCACCTTCTGACTCTGCACCGGCCCCATTTTCATCTGTGCTCAGGCTTTGCTCAGTAAGCTTCACAGGTGTTGTAATCAGTTCCTTCTGCTCTGCTGTGAGTACATCCTTCACAACCACATCCAGCTTCACACTCTGCAACGCAGCTTCAATGGATGCAATGATCTGAGGGGATACGTCTTCTGCTGAATATAGAATGGGCTGTGGAAACTCCTGTCCGGCAACAGTCTCAAACTTCAGATAACCATCGGTTAGTCCTGCTTCCGCATCCGCTGCAAGAGCCGCCTCATCTTTGTCTCCACTGGCAATGAATCGATAGGCCTGATCCCCTTGAGCTGCAGAGAAGCTCTCCAGTTTCTGAGAAACTTCAGGCTGTCCTGTACTCAGAAGACCAATATTTACAGGATTACTGCTCGAAGCTCCGCCAATGGAACCTCCATTAAATAAGGTAATGAAATATGGAACATTGAGTCCGATTGAAATTAAGAGTGCAAGTACAATGGTCGTCACCATGAATGATTTCGTTTTGACTTTGTTTTTGAATGTAAAACCCGTAATCGTTCCCATTTTATTCATTCGACTCACCTACCTCACGAATAAAGATTTGATTAAGCGTTGGTTCCTTCAGTTCAAAATGTTCCACTGTCGTCTGGGTCATGGCTGTTCTCAGAATCTCCTGAGCCGCTTCCACCTGACTAATATGTATCAGGTACCCGCGCTCATTCCGCTCGACTTTCTTCACACCAGACAATTGTTCGAGCCCTTCCACACTTCCGATCGTACCCAGGAATACCTGTTCACGCGGATACCGGCTCTTGATCTCCTTGATCTCTCCTTGTACCACCGTGTTGGAACGATGCAGAATGGTGATCTGACGACACAACTCTTCAACGTGCTCCATGCGGTGTGTCGAGAACAGAATAGCCGTGCCCTCGTCACGCAATTCCTTGACGGTGGACTTAAGTAATTCCACGTTCACAGGATCCAGTCCACTGAACGCTTCATCCAGAATAAGAATCTGCGGTCTATGCACTACCGCTGCGATAAAGCCCATTTTCTGCTGATTACCTTTGGATAACTCCTCGATCTTCTTATCGTAATACTCAGGTACCTCAAACCGGTTCAGCCAGTACTTGAGGCTCTGATCTGCGTCCTTGCCATTCATGCCACGAAGTCGTGCCAGGTAATTAATCTGTTCGCTGACTTTCACCTTCGGGTACAATCCGCGCTCTTCCGGAAGATAACCCATAATCTGTTGCAGCTCCGTATTGTAGGGCTTGCCGTTGTACAGGATATTGCCTCCGTCAGGGTGAATCAGTCCGAGCACCATGCGCATTGTTGTTGTTTTACCTGCACCATTGGCTCCGAGCAGTCCGTAAATCTCCCCCTCTTTTACATTGAGCGTGACTCCATTAACGGCTGTTTTGTCTGCATATTGCTTGACGACTTGCTTCAATTCCAATCGGTTCATCATTTATCGTCTCCCTTCGGTTATTTCCACTGTATCGGTGCATACCCGGCAATCCAGAACGCCAGCACTTCATCCAACTCCAGGTTACGGATTTTCAATACCCGGTTGCCTGCCAGTTCCAATCTTTCCTGCGCCTCAGTGACGCGGGTTGTTATCACCCGAATCAAACCACTCTCTTCCAGATGCGACTCTACAATGCCAGGAATACTCTCGGGCCGCAGATCGCCTTCATACCAGATCTCTTTCCACTGATCGAGCACCATATCTTTCTCGGCCATCCCCAGTGACTGACCACGGTGCATCAATACAATGTAATCCGCAAGCCGTTTGACTTCGTCCGCAATATGTGTAGCAATCAGAATCGTGGTGTCTCCCCCCGCCATGTAAGTACGGAACTGCTCCACCATCACTTTCCAGGCAAAGGGGTCAAGTCCCGAGGAAGGCTCATCCAAAAGCAATAGCCTTGGGCGAGCTGCAAGTGCAGCTGCAATCTCAAATTTTCGTCGTTCTCCCTTGGACATCTTGTTCAGCTTCACATCAACAGGTACTTCCATATCATGAATCAGTTGGTCAAACAACTTCATATCCCAACGTGGGTACCAGTACGCCCGGAAATGGGCTGCTTCCTGTGCTGTTATCCGATTCTCTTCCGAACCAGCGTTATCTGCCACAAAACCAATCTGTTGTCTCAGTTCGATGGGAAGAGGACCATCATGTTCCTGACCAAACCATATAATCTGCCCAGCATCTGGAAGAACCACTTGTTGCAACATGTTAAGAAGTGTGCTTTTGCCTGAACCGTTGTGACCGAGAATAGCAACTACATACCCTTCCGGGATGGAGAGATCAATCGGGCCAATAACTCTGCGTTTTCGCATTTTGGATACACCGTTCAACTGAACTGCTATGGGTTCCATGTATGAATCACTCCCTTACTTCGCGTAAATAGCCTTCAGGACTTCCCGGAACAGGCTCTCCATCTCTTCTTCCGTGCACCCTACCGATTTGCCGGACTGCACCGCGGCCTGCATCGCATCCTTTGCGGCCTTCAATCTATAATTTTCTCTATCGCCGGCTTCTACCTGAGCCACAAATGTACCTGTCCCCTGCTTCGTACGAAGCAAACCTTCATTCTCCAGATCCTGATAGACCCGTCTAACCGTAATAACACTGCAATTCAGCGCTCCGGCGAACTCACGAATGGACGGCAAATGTGTTCCCTCTCCCAACTGACCCGTAATTATTAACGATCTTAACTGATTTTCAATTTGGTGGTATAAAGGTTCAGCGCTATTTTCATTAATTTGAATGGGTATTTTCACATCTTGCACCTCGCCCTCCGGTACACTTCAGTCTGTTACCTGACCGCGCCGGTTTCATCCTGTATTCGTACATAAGCTCAATTCTCATATTAATTCAAATCTCGATGAACCAGCTTCTTCAGCGTTAAGCGACTAATCAGCCATAATCCCGCTAAGCCAGCCACCAGAGAAATCCACATGATTGGGGAAAGCAGACCCCCTGATTTACTTTCATCCATCACCATTCGAAAGCCATAACTGCCTGACATTCGAATCAATAAGGATATGCCAACGGCAAATGGTACAAAAAGCGTGCTGAGAAGCAAGTATTTCTTGCCGCTGTTCAGAAACTCTCCATAAATATAGAATCCTGTTACCAACAGTCCATAACCTGTACAGGTCAGGCTAAAGGCCAGATATTGATCCCATCGGAATCCTTCGGTATGAAGGTTAATCACGTATAAGGATCCGTAGAAAAAGATACCATTATACGAGAACGCCAGCAGAGATTGCTGTAACCTGGACCACATCACCGTTTGTTCAGGGATCGGGATTCTGCGATAGTAGGCCAACATCTGCGTATAGGAATCCTCGTGTATGTAACGGAAGGAGCGCCTGCAGAACATGAACCCTTGAAATGGCAACATGATCAAAAAGAAGGCATCCACTACCGGATTAATGTAATCTGTCTGTTGTTGTCCCACTAACATCACACCGCACATGCTGCCAGTGTATATCATGAATAGTGCAGACCATAGCCACTGGAGCTTATCCTTACTCATCTGGTTGCGGGTCAACCACCACGCCTGCTTCCATTCGTTCATCTGTATGCCTGCCTTTCACCTGTCATTCACTCATCTTGCTTACTGTGATCACTGTGTTTACTGTATATATCAATATACACAGTATACAGACCAGATTCTTATCCCGTCAACCCCTAATTTTCCTGAATCAGGAAGACGGATGGGACACAGCTCGAATTTACGTTAAAATAAAGTATAGTAACAAATCAAAGAAAGGAAGGTTACAGCTATGGATTGGTTGGTGGAGATCGGATTTGTCCTCCTTTTCCTTATCGTTGTTATCTGGTTAATCCTACGGGACGAACCTCATCGTCATTCTGCCAAAAAAGGCAGACACCGCATCCGCCGGAACAACGGTTATGCCGACTCTGCTTCGGGGTATCCAGTCATTACAGGGGATGACTCCCATGATCGTCATGCCAGACACACACCAGATCACAAATATCATGATTCGGATTCTTCATCAGATACACACTCTCATCACCACAGTGATAGTGCCAGCAGCAGCGACAGTGGTGGGGATAGCGGCGGCGGAGACAGTGGCGGCGGCGGGGATTAAACAACCTTCCCCAACCACAAAAGAAGGGCTGCACCCGTTATTGTGTAAACACAATTCGGGTACAGCCCTTTGCCGTTCTCTAGCACCTGTTAGAAGAAGAGGCCTTACATTTAAACGAGGGTATAACCACTAGGCAGACTACGGTTGCTGCGGATTGCACGAATCTCGGCCAAAGTCAGCCGCTCATTCGTGGAGATCAAAGATTCCACGTCATTACCACGGATCAGATCATCCAAATCTCTCAAGTTGGTGTTGCCACGGAATACGCGGAACCCACCTTGAAAGTTAGGACGTGTAAACACAACGAGTGTTGCATTGGAACTTGTTGAGAAAAAACGCAGGCTCTCTACCCCGTCCAAAATATTGTCCAGGTTACGAAGACCTGTGTTGCCACGATAGATGCGGCTTCTCCCTCTGTAGTTCTCCTCCGCATACACGGTAAGGCGTGGATACGTTTGACTGACACTGACTGTTTTTTTCAATTTGTTTCCCCCTCTCGAAATCATTCTATGAATGAATGCGAGAGGGGGCGTGGACGAATCATCTGCTAGATTCGTCCATTTTCATATTTTCAGAATATTATTGTGATTCACGCACGATTAACCTGAGGTTGTGTCTCTACTTTTACACGCCGAGGATAGCTTCCCATACCGGACGTGTATGACCACCAGGATATAATATATATAGCAGAACATACACAACAACACCCGTTAGCGCTGATCCGAACCAGATCATGGACGTGAACTTGCCCCAGCGACGATGTTTTCCAAACTTCTTTTTGAACCCCAGCACCAGTGTGGAGATGCCGAATATTGCTGCCACGGTAGCCAGAATAATATGAAAGATCAGAAATATCCGATAAAAGATCTCCAGATCCGGGTCCCCACCCCATGCTGTATTACCTACAAACACTGTACGAGACATGTAGATTACAAAGAAGATTAGAGCTGCAATCGCACCTGCTACCATGGCGGACTGATGGGCCTCACGTTTTCCCCGAATAATCAGTACCCATCCAATCCCCACCAGTACTGCACTAATCACAATGAAAGAAGTACTGATCGTTGGTAGCCAAAAATACATATCCATCGTGTGTTCCCCCTCTTGTCAGAACATTGACTTAATTATTTGGCAGCCGGATTGAGTGGCCCCCCTGCGCCCCCTGCAGGATACGAATCATCATCGTCTTCCTGTTTCTCTTTCCGATACCATTGGAAAAAGACATAAGCCAGCATGGAAGCGAAGATCCCTTCCTGAATAAACTTCATTACAATGCCACCAACCTGCTGATCTTCCTTCGCGGAAGACAGAAAGTTGAAGAAGGCTGGCCCACCAAATGAGCGAAGTAAAGCCGTAGAATCTCCTGACACACAATACCGCATTGCTTCAGCCCATACTGCCGGGTTGCTGTACGTCTGATACAACGGTTCGGACGCAAAAATAATCAATCCACACGCAGGCGTGAGCAGCACCATATTCAGAAAAATAAAACCAATCTTGGATAACCCCGACGCTTGTCTACCCTCTGGTAATGGATTCAGCAATGTCCACCACATGAGCATCGAGGTGATAAACAGTGCAATATAATACAACCGGTGAACGGTAAAATTCAGCATGACATAATCATGTACAATCGGTAGGTGATACAGTGAGAAAAGCCCGTTAAAGATCACGGCCGCAACGATCGGATGAGCCAGGAACGATAGCTGGCGTGTTGGCAACCAGCGTACGATTCTGCGCCATACCCAGATCGGCAAACCTTTCATCATCAGCGGCGGCGCTACCAGGTAGGATAACGCCATGCTCACCATGTGGAAGCTAAACATGACGTGACCGAGCAGATTAAATGGCCCAGCTTGAGCGAGATACAGGACAAACAGCCCTGTGATAAACATGATTTTCTGCCCCGCAGTCGCAGGCTCTGCATCCTTGATTTGCTCGCTTAACGGTCCCACAAGCACCAAATACGCCGCCGCAATGATCAGAAATAAAGCCAATACAAGCGGACTCCATAAGTCGTTGAAGCTAAAATATTGCAACCCGAGCATACGGGAAACCTCCCCGTGACCTATTTTGGTTGTTGCCTTCATTTCTTCGTGAAGATTCTTTCGCTAAAAAGGGGAAAAGACGGCGGCAATGCGCCGCCGCCATCTCTTTTACCACCAGACCCAATAAAGTGCCATAATGATGCACGTAAAGGCTACGAAAAAACCAAAGGCCATGAACAGGATTGGCATCAAGTGCCCTTTATCCTTCATGTGCATCCAGTAACCCAATTGAACGAATACTTGAAGAATAGCCATCACGAGCAAAATAACAATGGTAAAGGTTGTGTTAACCCCTCCGGCAGAAGCAGCCGCAAACGCAATCAGCGTGAGAATAATGGAGAAGATAAACACCACGACGTGTTTCTGTGGCCCTTCCGTCCGGTGACGATGTTTTACAGGCTGTTGGTCTGTCTTATCCTGTGCCGACATGTATTACCCCACCTTTCCGAGCAGGTACACGACCGTAAAGATAAACACCCAGACCACGTCAATAAAGTGCCAGTACATTGCGGAGACGTATACTTTAGGTGCAGTTACGACCGTCAATCCCTTTTTGAACAGCTGCCCAATAATGATTCCGATCCACACAATACCAAAAGCAACGTGGGCTCCGTGGAACCCGACCAGTGTATAAAATGCTGAACTGAAAGCACTGGTGGTCATGCCAAACTCTTTATGTTTCACATACTCATAGAACTCGTATATCTCCAGCGCGAGAAATCCCATACCCAGTACCACTGTGATACCAAGCCACAATGCCAATGCATCCCGCTTGCCCTTATGCATGGCTTGAATGGCAAATACACTCGTCAAACTACTGACCAGGAGAATGAATGTTGCAGCGGCCACGAGTGGCAGGTGAAACAGTTCATTCGCCGTAGGTCCATCATTGGTTTGGCCACGAAGAGCCAGGAAGGTAGCAAAGAGTGTACCGAACAGTACCGTCTCGCCGCCAAGGAACAACCAGAAGGCGATAAGCTTGTTACGTCCTTCCAGCGTTGCTTTCTCCGGTTCATGCGGCAATTTGTCGTTCACCGGTTCGGCATGTGAGGTTGTCATGTTCTAGCCCCCTTCTCATCCTGATCCTCCGGTTCAATATGCCAGCCATGATCATCATAAAGTGAACGCAGTGCCATTGATCCAAATGTGATTACGAGACCAATAATAACTACAATATAATTGTTGAAAATGACATTCATAAACGCATTTCCAAATTCATCCTTGCTGAACATCAAGCCAAGTCCGGCGATAAAGATACCTACGGACATTACAAACGGCAACGGCGTTGCTGAAGGCATATGAATCGAACCTACAGGTTCTGCCGGTGTCATCTCCGTATGTCCTGCCATCTTTTCCTTCCAGTAGGCATCAATTCCACGTACCAGTGGAGTCTGCTTGAAATTGTATTCCGGTGGTGGTGAAGGAATGGACCATTCCAGGGTACGACCGTCTTCCCACGGATCGTTTGGTGCACCAGCCGGTTTTCTCATGGTGATTACGATGTTCGCGAGGAATAGGATAACCCCCACACCCATCAGAAATGCACCGACGGAGCTGACCAGATTGAGCAGATCAAAATCCTGATTCGGTAAATATGTAACGATCCGACGCTGCATTCCCATCAAACCGAGGAAATGCTGTACAAAGAACGTTAATTGGAAACCGATCATAAATGTCCAGAATGTCCATTTCCCAAGTGTTTCACTCAGAATACGTCCGAACATCTTCGGCCACCAGTAATGCAGTCCCGAGAACAAGCCAAGCACCAGTCCCCCTACAATAACGTAGTGAAAGTGGGCTACAACAAAGTACGTATCATGGAACTGGAAATCCGCTGGTGCAGATGCCAGCATAACACCGGTAACACCACCCATAACGAAGGTTGGAACGAATCCAACAGCAAACAGGTTCGCCGCTGTAAAACGGATTTGTCCACCCCACATCGTAAAGAGCCAGTTAAAGATTTTGATCCCGGTAGGTACGGCAATCAACATCGTGGAGATGGAGAAAAGCGCGTTGGCTACATTACCCAGACCTGTTGTAAACATGTGATGCGCCCATACCATGAAGCCCAGGAAGGCAATCAGGATGGTGGCAAATACCATGGAACTGTATCCGAACAACCGTTTACGCGAGAAGGTCGGAATAACCTCCGAGATGATACCAAATGCCGGCAAAATCAGAATGTATACTTCCGGGTGCCCGAAGATCCAGAAGATGTGCTGCCAGAGTACGGGGTTACCGCCACCTGCGACATCGAAGAAATTCGCTCCCAGTATACGGTCAAACGTCAAAAGTACAAGCCCTACCGTGATGGCAGGAAAAGCAAAAAGGATAATGGCAGATGTAATAAATGTCGTCCATGTAAACATCGGCATCCGCATGTAGGACATGCCTGGAGCACGCATTGTAATAATCGTTGCAAGAAAGTTAATGCCCCCGATGAGCGTTCCCAGACCCGCGATCTGAAGGCCGATGGTGTAGAAATCCACACCATGCGTTCCACTGTACTCACTGCCCGAAAGCGGCGTATATGAGGTCCAGCCCGCATCCGGCGCTCCGCCCATAACCCAACTCAGGTTCAGCAGCAGTCCACCAAAAAGGAACGTCCAGAAACCAAGCGCGTTAAGAAACGGAAAAGCAACGTCCCGTGCCCCGATCTGCAAAGGCACAACAGCATTCATAATGGCAAAAATAAGTGGCATGACACCAAGGAAAATCATCGTTGTTCCGTGCATGGTAATCAATTCGTTGAAGACCTGTGCCGATACAAAATCATTCATAGGCTTCATCAGTTGAATTCGAATCAAAATGGCTTCAATGCCGCCGATACCAAAGAAAAATCCACCCGCAACCAAATAAAGAATGGCGATTTTTTTGTGATCGACGGTGGTAATCCAATCCATCAAGCCCCTGTACCTCTTGACGCTATGCGCATGAGCCAAGGTTGTGTACCCCCTTCTTCGTCCTTGCTGTTCTATTCATAGTCCAATTTGTAGTTGGCCAGATATTCGGCAATTCCGTCGATTTCTTCATCCGTCAACCCAAGATCTTTGGGATTCGGCATGGTATTGCCCGGCTTCACGGATTGTGGATCATGGAGCCATTCTTTCATGTTATCCAGTACCGGACTACCTTCTTCCTGGCCCTCACGAGAATTCAGCAGAATGCCTGCGACAGATTCCTTGCCGCCGATTCCCGTCAGGTTAGGTGCAACCGGTCCACCTTGATCACCAACAGCGTGGCAAGAAAGGCAGTTTGTTTTGAATTTCTCGGCCAATTGAGTGTCTTCAGGAAGGACTGCAGGTGCTTTCATCTGATTCACCCATCTGTCAAAAGATTCCTGACTCACTGCTTTTACCTTAAACTCCATGAAAGCATGCGATCTGCCACATAATTCGGCACATTTACCGCGGTAAACGCCTTCATTTGGTGCAGAGAAACTGAACTTGTTAAGTGTTCCATCCGGGTTTGTGTCCATTTTGCCCGCAAGTGACGGCACCCAGAAGGAGTGAAGCACGTCCGCGGTTTTTAATTCGAATGCGATTTTTGTTCCGGTCGGGATGATGAGATCTTGAGCGGTGGTTACGTCATATTGAGGATAAGTGAATTCCCACCAGTACTGATGCGAGGTGACTTGGACCTTAAGTGCATTTTTGTCATTGGACAGATCTTCGCCTTGGGCAAAAATCGTTTGGACCGTCGGTACTGCCAGCACAATTACCAGCAATAACGGAATGGCTGTCCATATTACTTCCAGCTTGAAATTACCTTCAACCTGTTCAGGCATATCAGTCTGCCCGGCTCGTCTACGAAACCGGATCAGAACATAGGCCGCTATGGCAAATACAATGATGAGCACCACGATCATAATCGCGATGGATAACTTCATCAGATCATATTGGCCTTGCGCTACAGGACCCTGAGGTTTCATTACCGACAAGTCTTCCCGCCCGCATGCGGATAGCAGCAAAGAGAACACCGCCAGCAAGGGGAGAATTCGCTTTGCAACCTGCCACTGTTTCATCATTGATCTACCCCACTTTTTTACGTTTTCGTAGATTACCGTTGTCGTTCGGTAGAAAGGCAGCAAAAGATACGTTTCAGCACGATACGCATAATCCTCTTCATCATACAGAATGCTTACAAAAATAACGCTTCCAGTACTCCCGTGATTTCCTGCTCAGGGCATGTCTGCGCATTCTTCCAATTCATTCTATATGCTTCAATCACTTATTAAATATAAGTTGAGGGTATGATTTTGTCAATCTTTGGACACATGTTCACAAATTGTTCACTTTATGTAAAAAACCGCTCTACAACTTGATTTGCAAACGATTTCAGTTAAAAGTATTACACTCTACATTTGAAAATTTTTGCCAAATTTCGGTGATAAAACTTGATTTATTGGCGATTTTTCTCACATTCAAAACATGCGCTATTATGCAAAAAAAAGATCCGATTTTATGGAATCCCTCTTCCATATCCATTCACAAGACACGCCTATCGCTCCATACCGCCACATTCAAGCTGAAAACAGCATGGAGCATTCCTGAGAACGTTCAACTCAAGTCCACATCTTCACCGACTGATTCTTCTCATGTGCCATTGGTCAGAACCAAGGGGCCATCCCCAGTAATCGCAACCGTATGCTCATACTGTACTCCCCAGCTGCCATCTACCGTCCTTACTGTCCATCCGTCTTCATCCCACACAACGGCCCCGGAACTGCCTTTCGTAAAGATGGGTTCAATGGTAATGACCATACCCTCGGTGAGCATTGTGCCCGTTCTGCGTTTACCATAAGGCAACACATTGGGCGGTTCATGAATATATTGTCCAATGCCATGACCAATGAGAGGTTTCACAATACCGTACCGATACAGTCTGGCTGTTCGTTCAATGGCACTTCCAATATCTCCGAGCGTATTCCCTGGAACTGCCTGGGCAATCGCCCGCTCAAGTGCCTTCTCCGTGCGCCTCATCAGCTTGCGAATGGATCTGCTTGGTTCACCTATGCCATATGTCCAGGCCGAGTCAGCAAGCCAGCCGTTTTTGTTTACCACCATATCGATGGTCACTACATCCCCGCTCGCCAGTTTCTCTTCACTCGGAAATCCGTGGCAGACCACTTCATTAACAGAGGCACATGTCGCGTACGGATATCCTTTGTACCCTTTTTGCTCCGGTGTGGCCCCATGTGCTGCCAGAAACTCTTCCACCCGCTCGTTGATCTCCACTGTCGTGATACCAGGTAACATCCACTGCTCAATATGCTGGTGACAACTTCGCAAAATTCGTCCAGCTTCCCGCATGTAGCCAATCTCTTCTTTGGTTTTCAAAATAGGGTCCACATGCATTCATCCTTCCCGCTGTAGGTGTACTCCCATATATATGCAGCAGGAACGCAAAAAAAACCGCCTGCCGGAGCTTATTGCCCGGGAGACGGTTCTATTCATTATCGGAACAGTATAATCAGAGTTGTGTGTTGTTTCAGGACACGGAAGAATCCATCTTGACAAGCTCATGCTCAACCACAGAAGTCAATTCTTCCTCGTATCCACCCGTAATCCGGTATTTTCTCACGTACTCCTTCACGAATTTTTTTGGATCTTTAGGACGGAAAATCCGAGTCATTTCCCTCAAACTTTCTTTGACCTCATTGTGACCTTTCGTTGCCATTGTAATTCCCTCCCAAAACGTTGAAAGTGAATGCTCCGTTTAGAGAATGCCGAATAAGTCTTAAATGCCATCCATGAAGTTGTGTGCGCGGCTTAAAGCAAGCTTTAGGTCGGGAACCTCGCTAGAAAGCAAGTACCTGACACTATAAATACCCGATATGATTCGGAATGAATCATAATCTTATTGTAGCATATTCGGAAGTATCTTACGACTTGACGATTTCCTCTAATAAATATAACGGTTTTCATGCCCAAAAAGTTTAAGTCCGAATCATATGTTATGAATGCCGCCATTCTATACGGAATTAATATATCCAGCATAACACTGAACTATTCGGGGGATATTATCACGGACAACCCATACAGTTAAATTAATGGTATCTAAAAGGAGGCGCCGTTTCATGGAACGCAAAGAACAGGATATGCTGCCCCTTTCTCATGAAAAGGTGGAAGTCGACGGAGTATATATCAACGAAGCCGGACGTGAGGAACATTTGCACCGCGGGCAACACTTCCCGGCAGATCCCGTTCTCGGCAAGTCAGAATGGAAGCTGACGGAGTATGCTTTTGATAATCACCACGATGGACGTACCGATGAACGATTGGTTCCCAAAGAAAACGATACTGATAAAATGGGCAAGATCACAAACCCACGCAGACAGATTGAGGGCGGAAGATAAATTTCGTTTGATTGTTAGTCAGATAAATTAACCGGTTCAGTTCTGTCCACCTCCTTCATAACCTAGTAAAAAAGGTTAAAGGAGGCTGGACCGGATGTCCCCCATGAAATCGTCTAGCGGTCTGGATGAAAATATTGCCGGTATGCTCTGTTACCTGTTTACCTTTGTAGGCGGGATTGTTTTTCTCGCTGTAGAGAAGCGGAGCCGGTTTGTTCTTTTTCACGCTCTTCAATCCGTAACCGTCTTTGGTATCATTATGGTCGGACATGTACTATCCGCTTTTCTTCCATTGTTTGGACCACTGATCGCATCGCTGTTATCTCTGCTCGGTGTGGTGGTCTGGCTCATCATGGTGGTCACCAGCTTGCAGGGAAAATGGATAAAGCTGCCTTGGGTTGGCGATTTTGCAGAGAAACAGATGCGTCATCTGTAACTTTAGGAAGATATGATCCAAAAGAAAAGACGATCCATCCCTTTTCAAACGGGTGTGGATCGTCTTTTTGTAATTATATTTTAGGCTTCAACAGTTCTTCGCTGTTTCACATGTAAAGGTGGCTTGTTCATGGGATTGAACGTTCACAACATAAATGATGTATGTCATAAACCATTCATGCTGTATATCACCATGTATTAACCTGCTTAAATTAAATGTTCATCTTGTTAAAGATGTATTATAAACAGTTAACATAACAATCGTGCTGGATGATAGGTCTAATCCGGTTATTAGGCCGACTTGCCCGTCTCTCCTAGAATGGCATCTGCCTGTTGTTCAGCCATCTTGGCAGCTGTTTCCCTGGTGCCCAGACCATTAAACAGCAGGTTCATGAAGATCGCCGTGAAGCTGCCTGCAATGATGCCGTTGCCGAGCATGATCTGAGCCCAGTCCGGTGCACCGGCGAACAACTCAGGTACGACGGTAACCCCCAGCCCCATACCAACAGAACAAGCAATGACAAAGAGATTCTCATGACGGTTCAGATCGACCTGACTACCGATAATTCGGATACCGGATGATACGACCATGCCAAACAAAGCCACCATGGCTCCGCCAAGAACCGCCCCTGGAACGAGCTGTGCGAGCGCTGCAATCTTCGGTACAAATCCGATGACTACCAGGATCCCACCAGCCACAACAATGACATCACGTGTTTTCACACGTGTCATTTGAACGAGCCCTACATTTTGCGAATACGTTGTATACGGGAACGAGTTAAAAATACCACCTAACACAATGGCCAATCCTTCCGCACGATAACCACGGGCCAAATCCTTGGAAGACAGATCTTTGTCCAGGATTTTGCCCAGAGCCATAAATACACCTGTAGACTCGGCCACGCTGACAATCGCCACCAGAATCATCGTCAGGATTGGGACAATCTCAAATGTCGGTCTGCCAAAATAAAACGGCTGAACAACATGGAACCAGCTTGCATCGCGAATAGGAGCAAAATTAACCTCGCCCATAAATCCGGCCGCCACAGTACCTACGAGCAAACCAATCAGTACCGAGATGGAACGGATGAATCCAGTTGTGAAACGAGTCATCAGGATGATAAAGAGCAGTACACCGAAACCAAGCAACAGGTTCGTTCCACTACCAAAGTCCGGTTGGCCCTGACCGCCACCCAGATCATGGAAAGCAACCGGGATCAGCGTCAGACCAATAATGGTCACAACAGAACCTGTCACGACAGGAGGGAAAAGCCTGATCAGCTTTCCAAAGAGACCCGAGAAGATCAATACAAACAATCCTGAAGCAATAATCGCCCCGTAAATGGCAGATACGCCACTGTTCATCCCGATGAGAATCATCGGAGACACGGCCTGGAATGCACAACCGAGCATAACAGGCAGCCCTACGCCGAAATATTTATTCCCCCATACCTGAAGCAGTGTAGCCACACCACAGGCGAGCAAGTCAATGGCAATGAGATAGGTTAATTGTTCCTGTGTGAAGCCTAATGCGTTACTCACGATCAGTGGAACGACAACGGCTCCTGCATACATGGCAAGCACATGCTGTAGTCCGAGTGAGAAGGTTTTAATTGGATGCCGATGCCGCTGAAAAATACGTTCGCGTGCCATATTAGTTCGTGCCCTCCTCGTCCGCAAATGTAACCTGTCCATCCGACAGTGCCCCAATGCGAACCAGCGATTCTACACGGTATCCTGCTTCTTTCAGCAAGCGACCTCCCGGCTGGAATGCTTTTTCAATCACGATACCGATCCCAACCACTTCAGCTCCAACCTGCTCCACAATGCGAGCCAGACCAAATGCTGCTTCACCGTTTGCCAGAAAATCATCAATGATCAATACACGATCCCCAGGCTTCATAAATTTCTTGGCAACCGTAATTTCATTGGTTTCCTGCTTCGTGAAGGAGTAGACCTTCTCCACCAGAATGTCTTCCGTCAGTGTGAGCGACTTCTGCTTCCGAGCAAAGATCAGCGGTACGTTCAACTCCAACGCGGTCATGATGCCTGGCGCAATCCCGGACGACTCAATCGTTAGCACACGTGTGATGTTCTCTCCTTCAAAGCGGCGAATGAATTCCTTGCCTACTTCCTTCATGAGAACCGGGTCCATCTGGTGGTTCAGGAATGAATCCACTTTGAGTACTTGCTCGGACAGGACAATGCCTTCCTGTCTTACCTTGTCTTTTAACAATTGCATTGCAATTCTTCCCCCTGAATGCCCTCTGCACAGAAACCCACATGCCTCTTCAATCTCATGGTAAAAAACAAAAAGCCCGCCTTTTCACACGCTGCGGAATAACCGGAGACGGGAAAGACGGACTTGTACGTATATGGACAAGCCGTATGGATGCTGCAAGTGTACTAGCAGGAGTTCACTCCTGGCACGTCAAACGCCAAAAAGTCTATCCAGAATCGGAAGTGAAGTTCCTGAACCTGCTTTTCAAGCAAACTGTCTGAGAATAATCTCATGCCAGCCCTACAAAATGTTGCAGCATCTTTCCCGTAGTCCGATCATTCCGGTGATCGGGTAGAGACATGCAGGCCTATTCCTGCACATATACGAGTAACGGCATATTAAATTTTTGGCTCCATGATTCGTTACAATGTATGATCGCGAACCTGAATGTAAAAGGTTAAACATAACTGACAATGTTAGAAGTATACCGAATCGGCGGCGTGAAATAAAGAAGTATTTTCATGGAAGTTGCGGAAACTTGTCTTAATTTGCAAACAGGGGGTGATTGGAATCACTTTTTTATGTACAATATGAGAACGGAAGCGCGGATCTGAACGGAGAATGGATGGAAACGCGGCCTACATTATGAATAAATGATCAAAGGAGATATGCAGACATGAAAGGCGTATTTAAAGAATTTAAGGAATTTGCCGTCCGCGGCAACGTCATCGATCTGGCAGTCGGTGTCATTATTGGAGCTGCTTTTGGTAAAATTGTCACATCCCTTGTGAATGATATCATCATGCCTCCGGTTGGAAAACTGCTGGGTGGAATCGACTTCAGTCAGAAAATCTTCAACCTGGATAGGGACATGAAAACAGCAAACGGACAGGAGATCACCACACTTGCGCAAGCCAACGAAGCTGGGGCTACCGTGATTGCTTATGGTCAGTTCATCAACGTCATGATTGATTTTCTTATCGTTGCGTTCTGTATCTTCATGCTTGTGAAAGGGATCAACTATCTCAAAAGCAAAGAACACAAAAAGCCCGAGCCGCAAAAAACGACCAAGGCTTGCAAGTATTGCCTATCTGAAATCCCAGCCGCGGCTACACGTTGCTCGCACTGCACTTCAGAACTGGAAGCAGAAGGAAGCGGCGTAACAGCGTAAATACAATTAGCGTTTAATCGTACATGGAATTGAATTCCTAGTAACCATACTGATGTGAATGCCGGGAACAACTTCCCGACTTGTTAGGGTTTATGTATGAAAAACGAAGCACAAAGGCTTGATTGATACGATATTTCGTAGCTTGAAGGTTCCACCGTAAAGGTGGGGCCTTTTTTCATGCCTAACATACATGTGTTACATGTGCCGCCCCATGAATTTCGTTCGTCCCCATGTTTATAAACTAGAAACGCCGTGGCAGCAAATGCTCCAGAATCGACTTCAGATCCTTATCTTCCTTGTAAACCTCTTCCCCGGTATCCAGTTCTGTCACGCGAATATATTCAAAGTTTGCCGAAGCATCCACTGGCTTGAACAACAATTGGGCCTCATCTTCCAAACGTACATTAAATCCCATATCCTTAAACATGCTGCTTAACTGACTGTTAGCCGGTTCCTGACCTTGCCCTACAAATATAAGTCCTCTAAGACTTTTACGTTCCTGAGGTTGCGGATAAATCACCTGAAAGTGTACAATGCATTCCATACGATCGTTCCCCTTTCGTTTAAAAACATACTTTGTGAAATTTTGAACTTTAAAAACTGCTATATAAGGAGATACGTTTCATGACCCCAGAACGTTTCGACATTTATGATGATCAGCAACATTGGATCGGTACAGCGCCGCGTAGCGAAGTCCATGCCAAAGGATATTGGCACCGTTCATTCCACTGCTGGATTGTGCGTGACGAAGGCAAGCAGCGACGGGTTCTTTTTCAGCGGCGGCGTGATATGAAGGATACCTTCCCCGGATGTTACGACATTACAGCAGCAGGTCACCTCACTGCAGGTGAACAACTGCAAGATGCCAATCGTGAGCTGGAGGAAGAATTGGGTGTACATGTACCTTTTGATGCACTAACCTATCTACTCACGGCCACACAGCAGCTCCAAGGAGAGGTACGTGGCATTCCATTCGTAGATCGGGAATTCAGTGCGGTCTATGGAGTATGTCTGAACCAGCCGCTCGAAGCCTATGTTCTGCAACCCAGCGAGGTGGATAGCCTTTATGAAGTGGCGCTGGATGATCTACTCGCTATGTTCCGTGGCGAGATCGACGTCATTCAAGCTACTGGAGTTCAGACACAACCGTTGATATCACCACCACATTCCATCGGTCATGAGGGCCCATTAAGCGATCAGGCAGCTTATGAACCTGAGCGTATCGTTCGCGAGATTCGGGCAACGGAATTTGTGCCCCATGGCACAGCTTATTATACAGACGTGCTCGAAGCTCTATATCACGTACCCAAAGAGTGATCATGTACAATCCTGTTCAACCCGATCCAGTTCAATCGAATGTTCATAGCTTCATTTTCTCAAAAATAGCATAACTTCATACCTTTACTATTGACCTGACTGGGAACAGATGCTGTGACGAACATCACTGTCATATCCCCGACCAGCACAAACAGGCGTCTGCCTCTGGGGCAGCGCCTGCTTTATGTACATACGTATTCGATTTACCAAGAAAGATGAAAGATACCTTTGTGCTGGCATGTTCACTCCATCACATGTCGAATAGTCGCCGATCTTTCTGGCTTTATTCACCCTCTTCTGAAGGAGAAGACCAGTAACGTGCTGAGAGTTCTTCGTACCGGTGCCCATAGCGGGACTCCAGTTCCTCACCCATATCCTGTTCCAGTTCATACAACACCAGCTCTTGAGCAAAATGATTCAGCAGCAGTCCGGTCATGACCGGATGCTCCGTCACCACTGCCTGTGTGGCACATGATTCACCACGCATCCCCAGCATGCACCAGCGCCGGTCTACCACCAGAGAGAATTTCCGACCGTTACCTGTGCCATACAAAGGCAATCCCGGCAAAGGAAGCGGCTGGTCAAGCATGCCTTCTCCGCCATCACACGACCATAACAGCCTTACACCGCGAGCCTCAGCCTGCTGTAAGTCATGACGCAGCAGCTCCGCCTCTTCACGCCAAACGTCTACGACAATCTCGTGCTGAGCCTCGGCCAATTCACGGCTCAGATTCTCAAACACATTTTTGTCACCCTCGATGTTATAGAAGACAGGCTTCTCCGGTTCGCTCTTGGGCATGCTGCTCTGGACATAATCCAGAGAGGTACGCATTTGATCGGAGATCATGCGTGTCATCTCCTCAGGCTTCAGTACACTGTACTTCGCGGGCTCCCCCGGACTACACCGCAAAAATCCACGCTGTTCCAGCCGCTGCAGGGTCGCATATACATTGGAACGGGACACGCCAAGACGTTTCGCAACCTCATATCCTGAGGCTGATCCCTGGCGGGCAAGTTCCACCATAATTTTAGATTCCATCTCGGTAAAACCGAGATGACGCAAATGATGCAGCAGTTGGTCCATATTCCCGTCCCCCCATGCTGTCAGCAACCCGCACTGCCTCACACTGATGCGGCAGAGCTTCTACTGCATCAGATCTGTTCGGCACCACAGCGCGGGCACCATTTCGAACCTTTGGGCAGCTCGGCTGCACAAATCTGACAATTCACCATTTCACGTGACACTTCGGTCTGTACGTCCACCGTGTTCACGATGGGGTTATTTTCTTTCCAGTAGCGGATGCGTTCGTCCAGTTCTTGCTGACGCTCACGTTCCCGTTGCATCTCTTCATCTCTGCGACGTTCCCACTCTGCATCGAATGCTTCCTTCTCTTCCTGCGTGAATTCCGTACTGTTATATTCCGATTCCGTCTCCAGATCGGCTATGGACGGAATGACCGTGTGATACGGCTCGTCTTCCTCCAGTTCCAATTCAGGTGGGGCATCGTAGAAGTCCGGCTCCGGATTTTGGGTTTGAGCTACAGCTGCTTCTTGTCTCGCGGCTGTGGTCGCTCCTGCAACTCCTGCAGCTCCTACTGTAGGTGCTGATTTCTTGAGTTCACCCAACTTGCGTCCGCATTTAGGGCAGAAGTTGGCATCCAGGGAAGCGACGTGTCCACACTCGCACAACCGTTCGTTCTTGAGCTGTGCAATCTTGTTGCGCAGACCATCAATCTCGTCCTGCAATTCGTCGCAGAGCTGCGACAGATCCACCATTTCTTTTTCCGCGCGCGTCATATCCTGTGCCCGATAACCCTCATAGAAGATGCGACCCATATCTGTAAAATGGACTTCCTGTTCCTGTTGCAAGCCCACAATCTGGTTGTTCAATTTCCCAATCTCAACGGCGTGCTGGGCACGCTCTGTTGCTTTGTTCGCTCCGTCTTTGATGCGTTGAAGCAGTTTCATGACCATTCCTCCTCTGTCCCGTCAAAACCAATATTATCATTTTGAATTTTAGTAAATTAGCATATTACATCCTTCATGCAAAATGCTCAGGCATATAACTTATACGATATCATGCCAAAAAGTTGCGTAATCTCGTGCAGGTGCCCGTTTTATACCGATACTGGATGAAATCGGGGGCTTTCGTCAAGACCATATGTTCGGGTATAATGAAGCTTTGACCATACTTAACCGCCTGATTAGGCAACTAACTCTATCATACCAATTTACAATGCGATTGTGAAAAGGGCAAATGGTTTACTTTTAGCCGGGATAGTCCTATCCCTGAATGCATACAGAGGTGGATGAAACATGTTAAGTCCGAACTCAACGTTCTACCCCCGTCCGCTTGGGGTTACCCCGGCGGCGTCCCTGCCCCAGTCCCCGTCTGCTCCCCTGGAGACCAGCCGGCAACTCGTGGGCAATGATCAACAGGATGCCTTTTATTTTCGCTCTCTTGAAGAGTCCGGCATCAAGCTGAATGCACCACAAATCTCGGCAGTCCGTCACGGCAGAGGACCTATTCTGACGCTCGCCGGAGCCGGTTGCGGCAAAACCACTGTACTGGCTGCAAGAGCCGGCTACCTCATAGAGGTCAGTGGCGTACATGCTGGCAGTATCCTGCTGGTGACGTTCACCAACAAAGCCGCCACCGAGATGAAAGACCGCATCGCCGCATTGCCAGGCATACGCCCGGCAGCTGCAAGAGCTGTGCAGGCTCGTACCTTTCACTCTTTTGCCCTGACATTGCTGCGTCATTACGGTGTACAGGAAGAGATCTTTGGCGAGTCACGAGCACAACATACGGTGCTGAAGATGCTTTTGCGCCAAAATGGCATGAGTGAAGCCTTCCAACCCGAAAGTCTGCTGGCGATGCTGTCTGCATGGAAGATGCAAGGATCGGAAACAACCGACTTGCCTGAAAAATCGCAGGAAGAACGCGATGCCAAACGTGTTCTGCTTGGTTACGAAGCCTGGAAGCAGGAGCGGGGCAAAATGGACTTTGACGATATTTTGCTGCGTGCAGCCGCTCTGCTTCGTGATCCTGCTGTCCTGGGTCCACTTCAGAAGCGTTTTCAGTACATTATGGTGGATGAGTTCCAGGATACGAATCATCTGCAATATGAAATTGTGCAAAAACTGGCTTCCGCTCACCGCAACCTGATGGTTGTGGGAGACGATGACCAGACGATCTATACCTTTAATGGCGCACGCCAGGAATCGATTTTGGAATTCGATAAAGTATACCCCGGTGCACGTATCGTGACGCTGGATATCAATTATCGCAGTGATGCACGCATTCTCGGACTCGGAAGCGAACTGGTCGCCCGTAATAAACGCAGACGTGACAAACGGCTGCGTGCCGCCGGAAACCGCGGAGATGCGCCCCGTTTCGCCACACCATCCAATGCGGAGGAAGAAGCGGCATGGGTCGTGAATCAACTCTGCCAACAGGTTGAAGAAGGGCAGCACACCTATCGTGATATAGCGATTCTTCACCGAACAGCCAGCAGCAGCCGAGCTGTATTTGAGCAGCTTGTGTTGAAAGACGTGCCTTTTGTACAGCATGGTGCTTCCCCGGTGTTCTATGACCAGTCTCTCATCAGACCCCTGATGGATCATCTGCGTCTGTCCCTTGATCCAAGATCCATGGATGCTCTTCCCAGTGCGCTGGGACCACTCTACGTTTCACGGGATGCTGGCCTGGAATGGATACAGCGCTGCGAACAACAACAAGCCAAGAAATATCCGCTTATCCATCTGGTGAAATGGGACAAGCTGAAACCTTTCCAGCAGGAGCAGGTCAAAGAACGCATCAAGCTGATCAAATCACTGCACAAACTAAAGCCCATCATCGCCATTCAGGAGATGCGCAGGCAGTTCTACGACAAGTATATGGAAAGTGGTGACCCCAGCATCTTCACCCATTATAAGGAAACGATGCTGGAAACGCTGGATGAATTCGAAGCTGCCGTCAAAAAATTCGAAACGGTGGAAGAGTTCATTCAATTCGCGGATGAGCTGTCCCGCAGACACCGTGAGATGGAATCTTTGCGTCGTGCGCAGGACAGTGATGCCGTACAACTGATGACGATCCACCGGGCCAAAGGATTGGAGTTCCCTTGTGTGTACTGGATTGGAGCCAGTGAAGGCATTGTGCCCCACAGTACCGCGTTGCGCCAGGATATCCCTGAGGATCAGAAAGCTGCGCTTGCTGTGCAGCAGACCGATGCGGAGCTGGATATGGCGCTGGAGGAAGAACGTCGGCTGGCCTACGTTGCCATCACACGGGCCAAGCAGTATTTGTATGTCACCTCACCCGCATCTCATCATGGAAAGCCAGCGGATGTGTCCCGTTTCCTGCTTGAAGCCTTCGGCATGGAAGTTCCGGACAAACGCAAACCGCGTGAGGAGAGCCGGACGACTAGCCCATCTTCATATGGCAAAGGAAATGCACCGTATGCCCGCTCAGGCTCAGGTACCCGTTCCGAAGGTCGGGATATGGCACAACGCCGTGCCATTAGCCACAGTGACCGTCGTGACTTCGAGGTTCACAACGAACGTGACGAGGATCGCCTCGGTGAACGGCGGGGCAGTGGTGAGATTCGCAACCATAAGGCGTTCAGTACCACAGGTATAAGTCCGACAGCTGCGAGTTCCTCCCGTTCACAGTCCCACAGTTCAGGTTCAGGCAATGTGGAGCGTACGGAGACCGTTGCGATCTGGAAATGCAGTTCGTCCACCTGCAAAGCGTGGTTAAGACAGAAACCGGCTGTGCCTTCTACAAAAACAAACAAGAAGGCTTCATCCGGTCCACCCGCCTGCCCTCTATGTTCAGGATCGATGGAGGCCGGTACCCGCCAGGTTCCCGTAACGGGGAGATTTGGGAAATAAAATAACACGAGCATAGTCGCTCGTTTCATGGCGCTTTTTGCTGTTTATTAACAGTAGAAGCGTCTTTTTTCCATTTCAGAATGGGGGGTTGGATTATGCAGGACGACAAACAACATCTGTATGTATCGGTAACTCATAACCTGATTGAACGAACCAAGAACGAATCTACACCCTTTGAGGTGTTGGTGGATGATGAACAGTTGGGCCGATTAAAAGATCTGATGAAGGTGCTGGAGGATGACGATGCCTATACCTTGCAACGAGCTCCGGTACCCTACAAATCAGCAGATCATGATGAGGCTACAGAGCAATTTTCGGATGGCATGACCTTGCTCTATACCTTTCTCTATGACCACGGCACGCCTGATTCCCGGCAGGCCATTGAGAGCATGAACGTACTTCCGAGGCTGCAGGATACGGATTACGATGACCCAGGATATGAGAATTCACCACTGAATAAATGACAGGACAGGATGCCAAAAAGCATGCGTAGCCGCAGATCACGCGGAAGACGCATGCTTTTTAATATGATGAAGGACAACTGCCGTGTAAACCGGACTCAATCCAGCCTGATCTCCTGGCCTTTCTCAGCGGATTCGTAGATTCCGCACAGCATGCGTGTGGAAGCCACCCCATCCGCAATTGGACTGATCGGCTCTGTACCGTTCAGGCAACAATCCACGAAGTGGTCGATCTGGTTCTGAAATGCGCTATGAATATGGAGACCCGTATTGTCCGTCTGGGGTTCAATATTCAGGATGGTATTATTTTTCTCCGTGACGATGATTGTCTCCGGCTCCAATTCGAACCCACCACGCTCACCGTATAATTTCACTGAAGATTCATCTCCGCGTGCATGCAGGGTAAAGCTCACATCCACCGCCAATGAAGCCCCATTTTCAAACCGAATGAGCGCATTCGCCATATCTTCCACATCATTCACAGCTGCGCTGTAGTCGGCTGCTTTGTAAAAAGAGAGATGTTCGATATGGGCACGATTGCCCAGCTTCCGATACGTATTACCACTGACCGAAACAGGTTTCGGCCTACCCATCAGATACCAACATTGGTCGATAATATGTACGCCCAGGTCAATCAGAGGACCTCCGCCGGAACGGCTTTTGTCAGCGAACCAACCGCCTGGATTGCCGTGACGCCGCAGAATGGAAGCTTTCGCATAATACAGTTCACCAAATTCCCCGGCATCAATGAATCTGCGCATCATCTGCATATTGTTATCATAACGACGCACAAATCCAACGATAAAGGTACGTCCGCTCTTCTTCACCGCTTCTTCAATCCGCAGCGCATCTTCCACATTGGTTGCCACCGGTTTCTCCAGTAACACATGTTTGCCTGCCTCCAGTGCAGCAATGGCGAATTCCGCGTGTGTATTGTTCCAGGTACAGATACTGACAGCATCCACATGCGGGTCCTCCAGCATCTCCCGATAATCGGTGTACACGGATTGGGCATCATACTTCTGCGCCGCAGCCTTAGCCCGCTCTTCGTTCAGATCACAGATGGCATAGATGACGGCATCCTCGTTTTTGGCATAACACCTCATATGAAGATCCGATATGGATCCTGTACCGATCATTCCGATGTGTAACATTTGTTTTGTGCTCATCATCGTCCTCCCTTCCTTTTCCACAACTTCCAGAACATCATTATCGTCTAGTCTGCCCGCAGCATGCCTTCGTAAATACCCGGCGTTGAATTTTCAATCTTCACTGCACCCAATGTTCGGGCATAGAAATCCACAGGTCCCGCTGATCCGATAATGGCATAACCATACCCATCCGCCTTCATCGCATGCATACAGGCCAGTAACAGGGCTGTACCTACCCCTTTGCCCCGTGCATCCTGGCTCACGCCAGTCGGCCCGAAGAAGTTGCGATATGTCGCTTCGTAACAGGCAAAACCAATCATTTTCCCATGTTCAACCGCAATGTAACAGGACACGGGCTGACGTGCAAAAGCGACCTCACATTCATCCACCCAAGCCTGGCTAAAATGTGACCTCACCCAATCCAGTACAAGCTGCTTCTCTGGTGCAATGGCTCTTCGAATCACAATGGAAGATTCCTCCAATGATCGCAGTCCACTCTCTTGTTCCGGCAAACGATAGAGCGCTACCAACATATCACTCATCTAATCCGTTCCTCCTCGTACTTGAATGTGAAATAGGGAAAGACTTGGCCGCTTACCTGAAATTAACCCGATCCTGCTGCCGATAACCTGCAATACAAGCGATATTTCAAAACTAAACTAACATACCGTTTACATTCATTACATACCAACTGCAACACTGAGACGATTTGTCCCGTCTATTAACTTGAAGCGGCCCTAAGGAAGATTTTACCGCGACAGTCCAAAGATTAGAAGGGATGAATATTGATGAATAACAACATGAAAAAAGTAAGTGCTCTTATGGCCCTATCCATGGCACTCGGCGGTGGAGCCGCTTATGCAGCAACACTGGACAACACACAACCAGGCCATCAAACATCCGTTTCAGCAGATAGTAAGGCAGCTGATGCAATAAACGTATCCGTGAATGGTGCATCCATCTCCGATGGTTATTGGAACAAGGATGGCAAAGTAGCCATGATCCCGCTGCGTGATCTTACCGAAGCACTGGGTATTGAACTGAAATGGAATAAAGAAAATAAAACTGCAGAGCTGACACGAGGTGTACTGTGGACACAGGTAATCACAGGCAAGGATCAGTATTCCGTCAATAAAATGCTGCTCACGCTGGGTACAGCACCCGAAATCACAGGCGGCACATTGTATGTACCGGCTTCTTTTGCCGAAAAGGTACTTCATGGACAAGTGAACACAACAGGAAATCAGGTGACGATCTCCAGTGAAGAGGACGTGAAGACGGTTACTGAACGTGGTGTAATTACCAGCATCTCGAACCAGGACAAATATAAGTCCATTCAGATTGGCGGTGCAGGTACGGATGGTATCGTCCTCAATCTGAGCGATGAGACAAAATTCATCTCCGTTGAGGGAAAAGAGATTGCATTGACTGATCTGGCCATCGGCATGAACGTGGAAGCTGAGCATTCCCTGATCACCACCCGCAGTCTGCCACCACAAACACCGACTTATAAAGTCACTGTACTGGATGCAGCTACAGCATCTGAGGCACAACCTGAAGAGGTACTGGGTACAGCGGGTACAATTGAAAATGTAACAACAGCTGAAGGCAGTATCTCACAGATTGAGATCACAGGTACACGATTAACTGAGACGGCTCCTGACCATGTCGTGCTGAATATTGCTAAAGACACACTGCTCGTGAACCACGAAGGCGAGACGGTGAAAGCTGAAGAACTGACTAAAGGAACTAAAGTCATTGGGTTCTACAGCCCCATGCTGACACGCAGCCTGCCTCCGATCGGAACGGCTTGGAAAGTGGTTGTTGAAGCACCAGCAGCACAACTGGAAGCGAAATAAATCGACCAGATGCGACTTGCCGAGCTGAGGCACATGTTCTATGTTGCAGACCGCGTGCATCTCTTGGCATGGCTTGGTTTGGTGACATGAGTATGGAATATCATAATGACCAGCCATCCGCATGTATGTCCTGGCGCGCGTTGTCATGAGTGTGGCGCATAACGAGCTCAGCCGTGCGGCCAGGTGACGAAGTCAAATTCAAAAAAGACCTTATCCGCTTGTCTTCTGACAAGCATGGATAAGGTTTTTTGGTTTTTTTAGAGTGTGTCTTTACACACTTGCTTCAAACCGAAGCGCACCTGAATTTGTCCGGGGCAGGCACGTACATCGTGCGCTACATACGACATACACTGCATACGACTTGCGTTGCATACGGAATGTAAGAGCAAGCAGAAGTAGCGCTTACGAATCTGAAGCGTCTTATTCTAACGTTTGAAGCGCTTGGTCCTGTGTTCCTTAGAAAGTCTTCTAGTTATCTGTCAGGATCAGACGGCTTGGACTTCGTCTTCAACAATCGCTTCCACTTCGATCTCAACCATCAACAAGGGATCAATGAGTGCGCTAACTTCAACCATCGTGGCTACAGGCTGAATCTGTCCAAAATATTCACCGTGGGCCTTGCCAACTTCCTCCCATCTGGATATATCGGTCACAAACATTCGGGTTCTCACGACATGCGACATGTCAGCCCCCAAGTCTTTCAGTGCATTCTCGATCGTCTGCAAAATAAACTTCGTCTGTGCATACGGATCACCTGCACCCACAACTACACCATCTTGCATCGCAGTTGTACCCGCCACTTCGATTCGGTTCCCTACACGGATGGCACGGCAATATCCCACGAGTGGTTCCCATGGGGAACCGGTAAATACCTGCTGTCTACCCATTCTCTCGTCCCTCGCTTTGGTTATATTTATCTCATCTGATTAAACCTGAATTATATCAGTCCACCTCATCTCGGACAATAGAATAGATTTTAATTCTACCTTAGTGCAGCTCCCGGCACGCGGTGCCCTGCTTTATGACAAGGTGGTCAGCCAACATCATTTTTTGAACAGAAAAAATCCCCTAAATGACTGCTCAAGAGCGGTCTATTCGGGGATTTCAGAAAAATTAGCGTTTTTTATTTAAAGATAAATCATCCGCATTACAACTTGATATTAGCTTCATCGAAGTATTCTTCCAGGGTTAATCCACTTTTCGCCACATCCGGTGCCAAATCGGTACCGATGTACCGGATATGCCAAGGCTCATAGACGTAACCTGTTATATCTTCTTCACCTTGCAGATAACGGATGACGTATCCATATTCTGCAGCGTGTTCAGCCAACCACTGGCCTTCCTTCGATGTGCCAAACACCTCTTCCAGCACATTGCCCACACTTGGACTGGATACATCAATAGCAAGACCGGTCTGATGTTCGCTTCTGCCCGGAACAGAGCTTACACGATCCGTGTATTCCTGACCTTTGGTTTTGACATTATTGTTGTAGATGGACACCTGACGCTGATATGAACGATAGCCTGACACCGCACGAAGCTCAATGCCGTCCGCCTTGGCACCTGCAAACAACTTCTCCAGTGCCTCGGCCGCTTCCTTGCGCATATGTCGCTTCTCGTGAGGTTCGTCGAAGGAGAAAGGTACATTCGGTTCAACCAGATCGTCCGGCTCATACCCTTCAGGCAGACTGCGTTGTTTGTTCACAATGACGGTCATGGATTGGGCATTGGTCACTACGGATTCTGCATCAATCGTTGTTTGCAGTGCGCTGATACTGCGTTTCTCCATCAGAGGATCTTCCGCTGTCGCCCCGTTACCATTGTCTGAAGAACCCTGTTCGCCAGCCGAAGCATTCCCAGACTCGCTATCCGTACCTTCACCGCTGTTGCCCGAAGATGATGTGTCATCCCCGCCAGCATTGTCACCGTCTGTCCCCTTGTCCTCCGTAAAATGAACCGTTGTGCCGTCCGACTCCTGTTGTGTGTTACCTGTTCCACTCGGATTCTGGCTCTCCTCTGTGCCTGAACCGTTCTGGCACGCGGCAAGCAATGCTCCGCATATCATCAATGAGGACAGCATAACCACGATGCGGCGCTGTCTTCCTGTATGTGATTTCATGTAAAAACTCCTATCGCAATAATATAAATGTTGTCTAGTTGTCTGCGTGTAATGTTCCCTGCGACAGTATACCTTAATTGGGAGCGAAGCTCCACCGGTAAAGACGTCCTTTAGAAGAGATCCGAATGAACATATCCGGGCTGTACAGCCTGTATGAACGTTTTTTGGACTTTTAGAGCAACACCCCCGTGCTGTACACAACAGAAATAAAAAGGGCATATGTCCTATCCAAAAAGTGATTATACCGAGATGTACTTTACTAACTTATGAGCATTTTCAATAAAGACAAAGAGCGTCTTGTACCCGGAAATGATATGAATTGAATTGAATAATTCAAAATGCTGCAATACAAACAAGCAGAGGTGATCTGAGATCTCCCCCGCTCTGATTGTATCATTTGGTTGCCGGGCTGTCCGTCTTTTTCCGGACAGCCTGCCACATCCGCGCGGCTACACGCTCGCGGATCAAATCCAGCCCTGCGGTGGCCGGCAAGCCTTGCAGCAACGCCGTCAGCTCCGGCAAGGCCGGCGGCTTGCCCGGCTGCGTAAGGCGCACTTCAACGGCGCCAAAGCCCGGCCCTGGCTGGTGCATGGCGCCGTCCGCGGCTGCCTCGGCGATCCACTCGCCGACGGCCGCGCCGCCTTCGCCGCCCCGCACTTGCGGGCGGCCAGCCGTTTCCGCTGCGCGGCCAGGGCCGCTGGGATCATGGGCGAGTTCCTCCGCCCATGCCCCCAGCACGCCGGCGAGCAGCGCTTCGCGCGGCAGGCCGGCGTGCGCCAGCTGCAGCAGTGGCTCGGCCGCGAGGCGCGCAGCTACGGCGCGCTCAGCGGCCGCGGCATGCGCGCAGCCAGTGCGGCCGCAGGTGCACGCCACGGCCACGCTGGCCGTTGCTGCGCCTGGCAAGCCATCGGGCGCTTGCGCAGCCGGTAGCAGCCCGGCAAGCTCCTCAGGCGCCGGGCCGCCGCGCAGCAAGGCGTACAGCGTCAGCGGGCGCTTGCGCAGCTGAGTCAGCACAGCCTCGCGCTCGGCTTCGCTCAGCCGCGCCGGCGTTCCCGTGACCGTGAACACGCCTGCGGCTGATCGGGTCTTGCCCACAGCAGCGGAAGTGGAAGCAACATGGGCTTCATCCGCTGCTGTATTTACTTCTGCTGTCCATCCACTGGGGGACATATGCAGCTCGATCTTCCATTTTTCGCTCACAACAATCCCCCTTTCTCAACATCTATATTCCCCTGAATGTTCAAGGTCACAGCCACGTCTCACCCTGAAGAGAAATCAAGCCACGCAGCTCATCATCCGACATCTCGGTCAGCCAATTCTCGCCTGAACCAACAACCTGCTCGGAGAGTGCCTTCTTGCTCTCAATCAACTCATCAATCCGTTCCTCCAGTGTTCCCTGACAGATCAACTTATGCACTTGCACGTTCCGATTCTGTCCGATTCGGAATACACGGTCCGTCGCCTGATTCTCAACCGCAGGATTCCACCACCGGTCATAGTGAATGACATGACTCGCCCGTGTCAGATTCAGTCCTACACCTCCGGCACGAAGAGATAGAACAAACATGGACGGACCCTCTCCTTTTTGGAAAGTCTCCACCATATCATCCCTTTGCGCCTTCGACACACCTCCATGCAGGAAATAAGGTTCTTCCTCATATCGCTGTTTCAACCTCGACACCAGCAGATCTCCCATAGCAACATACTGCGTGAAAATCAGGGCCGATTCCCCGTTATCACGGATGGCGTCAAGCAGTTCAAGCAATCGTTCCATCTTACCGGATGCCTCAGCCTTGCCATGGTCTTTCCGATTGCTGTCCGCCAGCACCGGATGATCACAGATCTGCTTGAGCTTGGTCAGGGAGGACAGAACAATCCCCTTCCGGGCAATGCCATTTCTGCCGTCCAGACCACCCATCAGATCATCCACCACACGCTGGTACAACACCGTCTGCTCCGGCGTCAGAGAACAATAGGATTTCAGTTCAAGCTTCTCTGGCAGATCCTTGCGAATATCGGGATCACTTTTCAGCCTGCGCAGCATGAATGGAGATACCAATCGATGAAGCTCACGCAAGGCTGCTGCATTTTCTTCGGATGGCCCCAGTCCCGTATACCGCTGGCGGAACGATGAAGCTGTGCCCAGATACCCCGGATTGAGAAACTGGAAAATCGACCAGAGTTCGCTCAATCGGTTCTCTACAGGTGTTCCCGTCATCGCAATACGATGAAGTGTAGACAGGCGCATCACGCTTTGCGCTTGCTTGGTACGGTAGTTCTTAATATATTGTGCCTCATCCAGCACAATGGTGGACCAGTGCAATGAAGCCAGATCCGGACCATCTCTGCCTGCCAGATGATAGGTCGTCAGTACAATGTCATGCGTCTGCGCTTCTGCCTGAAAATCATTGCCGTGCAACCGTTGTCCGCCATGATGAATGTACAGCGACAGATCCGGGGCAAACCGCTTCAGCTCACGCTGCCAGTTTCCAAGCAGCGAGGTAGGACACACAATAAGTGCAGGCAGATGAACAGGCTGCTCATTCGTGTGCTGATCCGCCGGGAAAGAATCATCTGATCCATCCAGCATCTCATTCTCACGCGCTTCCTCTTCAGCCGCCTGGCGTTCCTCGTGTTTGCGGTCCAGCAGACAGGTAATTACCTGAATGGTCTTCCCAAGTCCCATATCGTCCGCAAGACATACGCCAAAGCCCAGCTCACGCATCGCGGATAACCATTGGTAACCTCTTTCCTGATAAGGTCTTAGTTCACCATGCAATTCTGCCGGAACCTGACGAGGCTCAATGCTGCGAAGCACCTGTCCATCGAGCAGGAAAGCAAGCATCCCATCGGATTCGGCACCGAAGACGGAAAGGCCCTTCCATGCGGAATCCTCCCCTTCATCCGCTGCCAGATGCAGCCATTCGGAGAGAGGCATATATTGTTCTTCTTCTTTTTTCATATAACGCAGGACTTGGCGAATCTCTTTTGTATCCACTTCAATCCATTCACCGCGGAACATGACATAGGGAACTGTGGATTCAGCCAGTGCTGCCAGTTCCTCCGCCGTTACGGGTTTACCGTCCAGCATGGGCTCTGCTTTGAAAGCAACCAATTGTTCCATACCAAGTGCCGATGTAGCTCCAGGCAACCGTTCTGTTCCCCGATTCAACATCTGCAGACGGAGTCCCGCACGACGTTTCCCGGCTCGACTCCACCTTGAAGGCATGAGAACGGTTATCCCAGCCTTCTGCAAACGTGGAACCGCATGCGTGAGAAATTCAAAGAAACCCTGCTGCTCCAGCTTAATTCCCTCTGGACGAGCGGTGAGCAGCGCCGTCTCCAATTCAGGTGCCAGTTCTGCTGCTTGCCCAAGCGCCATCAATAACTGCTCTGCCGCCGAGGTATATAACACTTTCCCTCGGTCCAAATCTCGCTCCGGATGTGCCCAGATGGTCCGCGCAGGCAACCTCAGGCTTGGTTCCTGCTCACTGTCCACCCAAAAGCTGATTCCCCAGATCGTTTCATGCTCGCCCAGCGGTGGCTCCAAGCGGAGCACCAGTTTCAATTGACCTTCGGCAGGCGCCATTTCTTCCGCTCCCACGATTGGCATTGTCGTTCCACCGGCTTCTTGCAATGTATGAATAAACGCTGTCATGTCGTCTGTCGGTCCTTGCACCGTTACGGGACGAAACATCGAGATCAGACTGTTCCACCAGAGTTCGGCTACTGGCGAAGATCCGCGTCGATATGGCGTACGGTAACGGGACAGTTCACTGTCCATACCCTCCAACTCACTTGTCACTACAGCATGAATCATCCCACTCATGAATGAAAATAAAACCGCAGCTCCTGCTTCTTCACGCGTTTCCGGTTCCAATGAAGCATAAGCTCCAGGCGCAGAAAGTCCAATCGGAGGCATCGCTTCAGCAAGATCGCGGAAGCGTTCAATGTCCTCCTCCTGTTCCAAACGTGGCCGCCATACTCCCGTCAATGTCTCTTGCCCGGTCCGTCGCCGTGCTCCGGTCTTTGCTGCGAATTCAGCTGATGGAGCAATTGCTCCCCGCAACAGCAGCTCCTGTGTGAACTGCGCCGCTTTGATCCAGTAACGCATCTCTTCTCCAACCTGAATTCCGGCTGCATTGAACAAACGGTCATCCCATTGCAGCAGCAACCTGAAAGCATCCTTAGGCAAGACTGCCAATCCTTCCAATGTGCGTCCCAGCAGTTGACGCCGCTTCGTGTTCTTGGCTTCAGCCGTGTTCCTCAGCGGATTCGGCCAGCGCAGCTCCGCAAGACGCAGAGCGGCAGGCTGAAACAGACGACCCCCGTCGCCAAAATTCAACCTTCTTACCACGTGGCTCCATGCATCCACACGTGGTTCCGATGTTTCACCGGAAAAACAAAAAAATACGTCACCAAGCCATACTCCATACAGCGATTGCATCATTAAAGTCTCCCGTCATCCCTTCGCATTGTTACTCTCCATCATATACGAAAATGACCGGATTTAAAAACCTTTGCCCACAAAAAGTGGTTATTTCGTTGTTTAGAAAGACAAAAAAATGTCCCTTCTCCCGAAAAGCGGATGAGGAACATTTGGGTCAACCGAAGGATTGTACTGAATATTAAAAAAATTACGGATCGTTATATTACTATGATCTGATCAAGCTGCCCAGCAATACATCCAGGTTCAAAATGCCTGCACGGTGATCTGCACAGAACCCGATTTTGTCAAAAACGCCAAGCATAAAACGGCGGTGTTCCTCAGCAGGTTCCTCGAAACGATCGTAACTTACGACAGAATCAACCATATCGACGATCAGAGGTACAAATCCTCCTTTGTAAGGCACCACAATAATACGTGTAGAAGAGGTATCCTCCTGGTCCGGCATGCCCAACAATACACGAAGACTCACCACCGAAACCACCTTACCGTACAATGAAGCAAAACCTCTGATCTCCGGACTTCCAAACGGAACCGTAGTCACCTGCACCATTCTGATGATCTCATGAACTTCATCAATTCGTAGTGCAAAAATCTGGTCTCCTACCGAAAAATTAATATATTGCATTCCCTCATCCATAGTTATCCCCATACCCTCTCATTCCGTATAATCAGACTACTTTCGTCTCATTAGATGTTACTTTGGTGTATCGGTTATTTTTGGTCAAATGTTTAGGCTTCAGATCAATTTTGCCAACTTCAACAAGATTCGTTTCCTTGTTTTAATATTGAGCGTAAGTAACCTGACATTCGATTGATGATTTTATATTCAAAAAAAGACCAAACATCGGCATAGAGCTGATCTTTGGTCTTTTTTATCCCCAAATATTATGGATCTGTTTCTATGTTTTCAAATACTTGGAACAAAACAACGATATTCCTGTGGATAACTTGTTTTATCACTACAAAACCACTGATTTATTGAATGAAAACATGAGTTATATCTGATTTGTGGATAAGTTGTGCACATATTGCACACATGCTGTGGATATGTTTGGCGTTTCATGTGGATATTCATTATTTTAATGTGGACATGTTGTGTATTTGTTTGTAAATCTGACGTAAAATCTGAATTTCCACTCGACTTATCCATCACTGTGGACACGTTGTGGACATGCCCGCTTCCCTTCAATGCAGATACGCAGTTATTCAGTTATTCCACCAATTCACCCTGACGCATGATCAGCCTGTCGTCGATATATACGTCAGGCTTTTGCACAACTGCATCGATATGAACACCCGCGGCAATCGTTCCACCGAATGTGTTATTGCTGCCAAAGGCTACATGAATTGTGCCATACACTTTCTCATCTTCCAGCACTACACCCGTGATTCGTGCCTTGTTATTGGTACCAATACCGAATTCGCCGAGAAAGCGACCATCGCCCTCACCAAGCGTTGCGAGTAATTGAGCCCCATCTGGTCCTTCGACTGACACCAACCGTCCTTCCTTGACAGTTAATACCATCGGTTCACGAAGTGCCCCAATTCCAGCAACCGAACCATCTACAACAATACTGCCCTCGCCCTTGCCCTCAACGGGAGCAATATAAGCTTCTCCTGACGGCAAGTTGCCCGATTCACCAGGGTTCAAATACATGCCTGTGCTTGGTACGCCGTCACGATTCTCTATAGAAAAGGAAAGACTATGGCCCTGCTTCTCTATTCGCACATGGCGACCTGCGGTTAATAGAGCCGTTACCTTCTCCGTTAATGCCTTTACTTGCGAATATTCAGCAGTAATGGCTCCATTCATAAACATATCCTCTGTCATGCCGGGCATCGTTGCCACTCGGGTCCCTGATGCTGCGGCTTGTTTGCGTGCCTGGGTATGAGTTAATGAAAACTTTGTTACACACACGGCTACATCTGCCCGAATCATGGCCTCTGCAATCGGCGCAGGTGGCTCTTCTCCGGATCTGCTGCGTTCCTCCATAATTAACAGGACCGACTCTGCACCGAGTGCCTTTCCTGCCTCATAGATGGATTGGGCCAAATCCCGTTTCATATCATCTGCGACAACCACCAGATTCTCTCCGCTGCGCAGTCCGAGACATTCGGTTAGCACATTTTTACTGATTTCCACACGTTGTTTGCTCATACATTCATCTCTCCTGTCTAGGTTTCGGCTCTTCACAACTCGACTTGACCCTTTCGACAATTGACCCGGGATTCCTGCATGTCCAAATCTGAACTCACTTCAAGGTATCGGACCATTTGGCGAGAATTGAAGCCGTTTCCTTGTATTGAAACGTTGGAAAGTAATGTCCATAGGGTACATCTATCCGTTGGACCTGTGAGTTCATATCCCGGGGATAGTAATATTCCCGATCTTCCTTGCCCCAAACGACTAAAGTATTCTTGGCGTGGTCATCAGCCCACTCTTTCATCCAGGAAAATGAACGGACGCTTCCCTGCTTGCCAGAGTGGATCCACCGCAACAAATCCGCATTCGCTCCCGCAATTCGAGGGGATTGGAGACTGGAGCGTATTCTTTTGGCAATCGTATGGGTCGTAAAACTGCTGTCGCCCGCACCACTATATGCACTGAACATTTGATTCCAATTCGTCTCCGATCGGAAACGAAGCAAAGATCGCATCACACCTCTTGGCAAACGGGAAAACCATTTTAGCACATTCGGATTCGAATTGTTGGCAACTGGCTGAAGCAAAACTAACCGAATGTCTGTCCGCCCACTACGTATCAGTGCCGTAGCTGCAATAGCAGCCCCAATCGAATGACCCACCAGCTTCGCGGGGCCTTCAAACTCACCAAGCGTCTTGAGTAATGCATCCACCTGACCTTCGAATGCCTCATCTCCCTGATGTACAGGGGACCGTCCGAATCCTGCAAGATCCATTAACCATACCGGGTTCCCTGTCCGTTCCCTAAGTTGTTGTCCCAAAGGTAACATCTCATCCGCAGATTGAAGCAAACCATGCACGATAATCCACGGCTCTCCTTCACCCTCCCAACCAAGCATAGCCATATTCCCGCTCCGTGACCGGATATAATCTGCCGGAACCTCCTCTGGTAACGGCGTATACCGGAGACGATAGTCCAGATCGGCTGTGACTAGAGGTAGCTGTTCCCGGATGTCCGGCCAGGATTGCCCCATACGCGTGAACAGCGCCTCCGTCTCTTCGACCGGGAATGACCTGTCGGTAATAAAAGCAATCGACTCCGCGGGAACACCAGTGAGTCGTGTGCCTCCTGATTTCATAGCCCATTGAATCCAGGGCAGGGGCACAGCCCCTTTGGGTTTGGGTACATCCAAATCATGTGCCAGAAGATGCAGCAGTTCCTTTATATTCGGGCTGTCTTCCTTCCGCGCCAACAGCGGATAGGTTCCTCCGGCTGGATCTGCTTCCCTGGATAGAAAAACAAGTGTCTGTGCAACAACATCATTCTCAACAAGGGGTAACCAGTAGGATGCCCCTCCCGGCACTACGGGCATAAGCCGTTTTTGCATCGCCTGAATGAGCAGCCCAATCCCACCCGTTTGCTCCGTTTCCCCGGTGGGACGCGGCCCAACCACGGTACTCGGATTCACAACGGATAAGGGATAGTTATGCTGTTCTGCATGTTCGCGAATTAGCAGATCGGCATGAAACTTCATCTCTTCATACGCGCTTTCATTGTTATCCACATGCTCAACCTGTAGATAATTCCCCTGTTCATTCCGCTCTCCATAAGGGCTCATATATCCAACAACGTGGATAAAGTGTCTCAGTCCTCGGGTATGGTGGATTTCTTGTGCAATTTGAGCCACTTCTCTGGCCCCGTTCATGAATATCTGCTTGGCTACCTTTCGTTCCAAGGTAACGTCCATCGTTCCCCCGGCATGAATGATCACATCTGCTTCAATAACACGTTCCCGATCTGCCGCGGTAAGTCCAAGACCTGAAATGGACAAATCACCTGTAATAAAGGTAATTTGGTCGAAATTTTTCACGCCATAAGCCTTCAGCACCGTTCTGGCACGCTGTTCCGAACGAACCAATAAGAGCAATTGAGCGTCTCCCTGCGTGAGCTGTTTGACCGTTTCTTTGCCGATAAAACCGGTGCTGCCTGTCATGAAAATGACGGTTGGCTCCATATCAGACTTGCCCATCACCTGATTTAGGTTTGTTGAATTGGATGCTGTGTTTTCTTCATTGGATACTTGGATCTTATGTACGTTCATTCCGTTATCGCCCCTTCTAGTACTATATAGTACTAATCATATTCAAAAAAAGAGCTTCGTTTACCGAAGCATCTGACAAAATGTACGTGCCGATTGTTCAATAATTCCTACATCACGCGCAGTTCCCGCAAGGATCAGTGAACCTTCCAATGCTGCAATAAATAACAACGCAGCCGGTCCCGGTTCGATTTTCTTGCGGAATTCACCACGATCCAAACCTTGCTGAAACAACTTCTCCACCATTGGTCTAAGTTCACAAAAGAATCGTGATATGCTCTCCTTCACTTGGGGTGCACTGTCGGGTGTCTGCATATATAACGTGACAAAAGGGCAACTCCCTTCGTAATTTCGGCCCTCAATGCCTGCCGACAGCAATGCCATGAATGAATAGATACGCTCCTCCACTCCTCGCTCCCGCTGGCTGAGAAGCAGATACAGCTCCGATTCATACTGGGCAATCCAGTACTGTACCACGGCCTGAAGCAGTTCCTCCTTGTTTTTAAAATGATAATAAATATTGGACTTGGATACCCCACTCACTCGCACGACCTCATCCATACTGACGTAACTGTACCCCTGTCGCAGAAATAATTGTGCCGCCACTTCGACTGCCTTGGTCCGGTTCACTGGATTGGAACTCTTGGATTTGGCAGCTCCCGTGTTCATTTTTTGAGTTTTCATATTTAGAACTATACAGTACTAATAAGTTGATAACAAGTATTTCTGTTAACCAAAGATCAACTTTCGCTTAAACCAATCCATACTTGTCCACATTTAGATCATTATACAAACAGGATATCCACATATAGTATTAACTCTGTGTTAAATACATCATGGGATCGTTAAACCGCTTCGGGTTATCCACATCAGGGATAATACCATCTCTCATTTTCCAGCGAGCAGTATAGGCTCCTCGGTAAAACAAAAACAGGCCCACCAGAATGACATTTCTGGTTGACCTGTTTAGACTGACTAATTTACTTATCTGAACACTTCAGAACGTTTATATTAACCTGTGGATACTATTTTTTTGTGGATAAGCTAAGGTTTATTTTTTCAGACTATCCCAGTTCTGTTGCAACGCATCTAGCAATCCGGCTTTATCCGATTTGCCTGCAACGTAAGCTTGAATCGTGCTGCCAAATTCCTGTGGGACACCTTCCGGGAAACGGTTGAAGTTCCAGCTGAGTGTTTTGTTTTCCTGGCTATACTTCATGATCTCTGTGGCAAGGTCACCCAGATCCTCCTCAGATGCCGTGATGGAACTGAACGCCGGGATGAACTTGAATTCTTTGGTCATGTATTGTTTCCCGATATCCGAAGTTACGAGCCACTCCAAAAACTCTTTGGCTTCCGTTTTCACTTGAGAGTTTTTGTTCACAACCCAATAGTTCGGCACACCGACAAACAATTTGTCATTCGGTTCATTGTTAATTGGCATCGGCAGGATACCCAGATTCAGATTCGGATCGATTCCATCAATCTGCACTTGAGTCCAGTTCCCTTGCTGCATCATCGCCGCTTCTCCACTCGCAAACAATGTAACTTGCGTATTGTAGTCGGTTGTCAGCGGGTTTTTGTTGCTGTATTTCAGCGTTAAGTCGAGCAAGTTAATCCAGTCGTTAAACACCTGATTACCAGGAATTTTCTCCTTGCTTTCGTTCAAACCCTGAATGAATTTCACTGGATCTGCCTGATTAGCAAATGCCACGTTTACGTTATGATTGCCCAGCACCCACCACTCCTGATATCCGTTCGAGAATGGGGTAATGCCTGCGGCTTGAAGTTTCTGTGCAGCTTGATCCAATTGTTCCAATGTCGTTGGAATTTCGGTAATACCTGCTTTTTGGAAGAGGTCTTTGTTATAAATGAAACCATAACCCTCCAGTGCCAGCGGCTGTCCATAGAGCTTGCCGTCTTTGGTCATCGGCTCTTTGGCTACTTCGAGCGCATCCTTGGCCCATGATTCTCCAGACAGGTCTTCCAGATATTCAAGCCATGTATCCAGCTCACGATAACCACCTACGTTGAAAATATCCGGTTGTTCGCCAGCGGCAAACTTGGCTTTCAATGCAGCACCGTAGTCACTGCCACCACCTACGGTTTGAATGTCCAGTTTGACGCCTGGATGGGAGGATTCATACTCCGCTTTGAGACGATTGAGCGCTTCCGCAATTTCGACTTTAAATTGGAAGATTTTAATGGTCTTATCTCCTGCAGCAGCCTCGCCACCACCTTGAGCATCCGTATTGACCGGACTGCCACTCTTGTCCCCATTGCCACAACCCGCAAGCATTACCGAAAAAGCAATCAGCATAAGCAACGTCAACTTCGTCATTCTTTTCATACATACACTCTCCCTATAGTAGTTTCAGTATAACAGTTCCACTAATGAATATTTACACTGGCACTCCGATGACAGCGCCCCTTCCCTCGCACACTCCCCTTCTACCTCACCGATCCGATCTTTAAATCTTTTTTTCTTGGTCTTTTCCCTTTATTGCTCTTTTCTCTTTATCGATGCTTTCTCTTCCCCAGGAGTCATGCCCAAGCTATGCGGGCGTGACTCCCCTTTGCACACCTCCATGCGAGGTGGGAGCAAAGGGATCAGGATGCGATGCAGGAGCGGAGCGTTCGCCTTTGATACTCGGTGGCTTCCTTACCCTAATTCATTCAGGCCACCGAGGAGCAACAGCGACCGAAAACGCAACTTGATCCCTGCCGCGACCCTGCCCTCGCACTTACCCTTTAACTGATCCAGCCGTAATCCCCTGAATGATATACTTCTGCATCAGCAGGAAGAAGATAATGATTGGCATAATGCCAAGCACAAGTGCCGGCAAGGCCAGATCCCATTGCTTCGTATATTGACCAAAGAGTGCAAAGGTCGCAATCGGGATCGTACGCAGGTTGGAACTCTGCAGGATCAGGGATGGGAGCAGATAATCATTCCAGATCCAGAGTGTGTTCAAAATGATGACGGTTACATACATCGGTTTCATGAGTGGAAATACGATCCGGAAGAACACTCCGTAAACAGAGCTTCCATCCACCCGAGCGGCTTCCTCAATTTCCAGTGGGACGGATTTCACGAATCCATGGAATAGGAAGATAGACATCGGTGCCCCGAAACCAAGATAACAGATGATGAGTCCACCGAGGCTATCGATCAGTCCCAGATTACTGGTTACAGTAACGAGTGGAATCATGATAGACTGAAACGGAATCACCATGGCGGCAATGAACATGCCGAACAAAATACGGTTGAACCGGGTATTACTGCGAACCATTCGGTACGCGGCCATGGAACTGATCAGCACAAGCAACAGGTTGCTGACTACCGTAACGATAAGCGAGTTCATCAGCGCGGACGGGAAGTTAATTTTCTCCCAGGCGTTTGCATAATTGCCCCATTGGAATACTTCCGGCCATGCAGCCGAATTGGTGAGCAGGTCACCGAAGGTTTTAACGGAATTCACAAACAGGAAGTAAAACGGAACCAGGAATAAAAGTCCAATGAGCACCATGACAATCTCGGTTAAAATGGTACTGAAGCGGTAATTTTTCGTCGTCTCCATTAGGCTTCTACCTCCTTGCTCTTCGTCAGACGCACCTGAATCATGGTGATGATGGCAACGATTACGAAGAACACAAGCGCCTTGGCGGTTCCGATGCCATATCTGTTATTCACAAAGGCTTCATTGTAAATATTGAGTGCAACCGACTCTGTTGATCCGAATGGTCCACCTTTGGTCAGTGACAGATTGAGATCGAACATTTTGAACGACCAGGAGATCGCCAGGAACAGACAGATCGTTACACCCGGCATAATGAGCGGAAGAATGATGCTCCGCAGTACCTGCCAGCGGCTTGCACCATCAATCTCGGCAGCTTCCAGCAGATCAGGGGATACATTGGTCAGAGATGAGATGTAGATGACCATCAGATATCCTGCGGTCTGCCATACAAACACAATCACGATTCCCCAGAAGGCGGTTGGTTCATCTCCCAACCAAGGAAGGTTGAAGAAGGACCATCCTGTTACATCGCCTACTGCTGAAAACCCTTTCACAAATATGAACTGCCAGATAAAGCCGAGCAACAACCCACCGATCACGTTAGGCATGAAAAAGATCGTACGCAGAATGTTTCTCGTCTTAAGCGGTTTGGTCAGGAAATACGCCAGGAAAAAGCCAATCACATTGGTCAGTACCACACCAACCACGGTGAAGCGCACCGTAAACCAAAACGCCGTTTGGAACTTGGGATCATTCGCAAAAACATGCACGAAATTATCAATCCCTACCCAATTAATGTTCTCGGATACCCCGTTCCAATCCGTGAAGGAATATACCATGCCAAGCAGGAAAGGGACCACGATGATGAGAATAAAAAACACGATGGAGGGACCCACGAACACGAGCTGCTGTAACAGCTGTGAAGATTTGCGATGCTTCATATCGTTCTCCCCTTCTGTAGATGGATGAAATTGGTCTCTTTTTCTATTAAACTCCAATATCGCCGAGGGAAACACCGACCCTTGTGAACAGTTGGGGGTAAAATATTGTCCTATCTTAACCTGCAACCAGAAGGGGTGTTCCGATGTCCAAATACTACAGTATACGCACCAAATTGATTGCCTTTATGCTCATCGCTACCACACTTCCGCTGCTTGCGTCGATCAGCATGACGTTTATCCAGACCAAGACGGCCCTGCGGGAACAAGCTGTTGAGGAAAATAAACGCCTGATCTACCAAGCGTCCACGAATCTCAATAACTATGTGGATAATGTGGCCAGAGCGTCGCTTGCTGTGTATAACGACCCGAACTTCCTTCGTAATCTGGCGAAGATTCCTGGGGATTATCGTGCAGTGGCCGAGGTGTATACTACTTTGCAGACAATTCGCGCTGCTGTGCCGGATGTGTTCCAGCTGTATTTGCACTCTTTTGCCGCCAATCAATCGACCCTCATTACCAATCCCTTTCCGAAACGGGAGGAACGCAAACAGGCCTATTCCGGCTCGCTTCATGGAAAAACAGGCGGTGAGAGCCCTGATATCTGGGTGGAATCGGCCCATATGAGTCACACATACGGATTCAAGGCTGCCTCCCCCGATGATCCTGCAAGAACGGTCATTACCCTGCATCGGGTGATCAAGGATATTCCGTCCACCGAGCGTCTGGGTGTCCTCGCCATTGATCTGAATATGAATACCATTGCAGCCATCTGTGGCAGGCTGTATGATCCGGCTAAGGAACAGATCTATGTTGTGGATGGTCAGAATCAGATCATTTACCAGGGACGTTCCAAAGTCAATCATACGGATGCACTGCGAGAGGAAACAGCCAGTGAACTGAATAGCGCACGTTCTGGCGCTGGTACAGCCCAGAATGTCGCAGGACATTTTGAACAGGATCGTTCCATGTATGTATACCAACAACTTGGCAGCACGTACGCCGACTGGACCATCGTCAAACAGATTCCGAATGAGACTTTATATGCGAGAGCCACCACACTCACGTGGAATAACGCGATGATTGCCATCGCAGCACTTGTATTGGTCATTGTTGCAACCTTGTTCATCTCCATCCGAATCACCGGTCCACTCAAACAACTTATGCGGTATATGAACCAGATCCAAGCCGGGCGTCTGCATGTGGATATCCATCTATCCAGCCGAGATGAATTCGGGGTGCTCGCTCGTCATTTCCGAGATATGATGGATACGGTAAATAATCTGATTTTACGGGAATATCGACTCGAAATCGCCAATAAGACGAATCAGCTCAAAGCGCTGCAAGCGCAGATTCATCCGCATTTTCTGTATAATACACTGCAATCCATAGGTACACTTGCCCTTCAACAGCAAGGACAACGGGCGTATACCCTACTCTCTTCCCTGTCCAAAATGCTGCGCTACAGCATGCGGGATCAGACCTCCGTGACCTTACGCGAAGAGGCAGAGCATGCCCGGTTATATCTGGAACTTCAGCAGGAGCGGTTCGGTGACCGTCTTGAGGTAGATTTGGATTTTGCCGAAGATACCCTGTCTGTTGAAATGCCACGAATGACGTTACAACCTTTAATTGAGAATTATTTCAAACATGGGGCAGATATTCAGCCAGGCAAAGGTCACATCTCCCTATCCAGCCGTCGGATCAATGATCATTGGATTGAAATCGAACTGAATAATAACGGACCCTCTATACCTGACGATAAATTACTGGAGATTCGGGGATGGCTCCTTCCAAATCACACATCAACCGGGTTAGCCACACAAGAATCCGATGAGTTCGAGTCCATCGGTCTACGAAATGTGATGCGCAGACTTCAATTGAACTCACATCCCGGTCACTCAGCCAGACTCGAGATCAGCAATCGGGAACCCAATGGTGTGAAGATCAGGGTTAAACTACACGCGGGAGAGTGAACAACATGAAGGCACTGCTTGTAGATGATGAAAAACATGTCCGCGATGCCATAAGATTGCTTGGTCATTGGGAAGACTTTGGTATTGATACATTACTTGAAGCAGCAGATGGGGATGAAGCCATTGCCTCCATCACGGCACATCAGCCTCAAATCATTCTTAGTGACATGCGTATGCCGGGCAAGGACGGTATGGCATTGCTTGAATGGATATCGACTCATGCCCCACACAGCAAGGTGCTGGTTATCAGCGGATATGATGATTTTGAACTTGTGAGGCATGCCATCAGACATGGTGGTATGGACTATCTCCTGAAACCTGTGGAAGCAGATGAGCTGAATGCATCTCTATTAAAGGCCGTTACCGCTTGGGAAGAGGAGGACGCCATTCGAATACAATCGACCAGGCAATCCATTGTTGTTAATCGGATGCGCCCTCACTACCAGGATCGTCTGCTCACCGAACTTGCCGTTGGCAGAGGCAGCAGCCCATCACACATGCAGCGATTGCAGGATGAGTTGAATCTCCCCTGTGATATCCCCGTCTGTAGTGTCGCTGTCACCAGCCTCTCCCATCTGGATGCAGGTTGTCTGGCAAAATATCGCAGTCAACCCGACCTGCTTGTGTTCTCGGTACTTAATATCTGTGCCGAAATGTTATCTACACCAGACGAAGGCGTAATGTTTCGTCAGTTAGACCAGCCAGACGAGATTGTTCTGCTGCATTGGGGTCCCTCCACTTCATTGGAACTTATTCTGGACAAGGTTAATCATGGATTGGAGCAGACGATTCAGCGCCGGCTTCATTATGGCATCTCCACCTGTGAGTCCTACCCTGGCGGAATCTCAGCGGCATATATGGAAGCCAGTTCAAGGCTGTGGAGACGTAATGCTGTGCAAACCAAACAGCGAATCCATGCTTCAGTGGAATCATCAAACGGGAATAAAATCAGGCGTTTAACCGCCCATGAAGAACCTCTGCGAATGGCAGCCATGAGCTGCAGGGCTGCCAGTGTATCTGCTGCGGTCGCTGAATGGCTTGACCCGATTACTGATCTTGAAGTGGTCAGTGCTGAGCAGATCCAACAATGGATTGACGAGCTGGAATGGATGCTGAGTCGCTGGCTTGATGACACGGCAGGTTCGTCACCCCAAGAGGAAGAAGTGACGGAGGAGCAGTCTATTCCCTTTGCCGAGTTACCTTTTGACGCTGAAGGACTGTTATCCGCCCCCCTGCTTCGCTCCTTGTTGGAACAACGACTGCTTGCCGCAGGAAAGGCGCTCACCACTCATCACCACGCCAATCCCGATCCCATGAGTGAGATTGCACGTTATATGGATGCCCATTATCAGGAGGACCTGTCCTTGCAGCAGATTGCCGCGCGTTTCTACCTGAGCCGGGAGTATATTTCCCGTAAATTCAAACAGCAATTTGGCCTAAACTGGTCGGAATATCTGGGTAAACTGCGGATCAACAACGCGAAGCTATTACTTCAAAACCCCTCTCTGCGAGTCGCCAAAATCTCGGAGATGGTTGGATTCCAGGATGAAAAGTATTTCAGCAAAGTGTTCAAAAAAATGGAGGGCATCACGCCAGCGGAATATCGTAAAACATTATTGGAGGCTGGTACGTAACAAGTACCAGTTCCGAATTTAAAAAGAGTACTCCCGGCATGGATCAACGGGAGTACTCTTTTTAAATTTTACTTTTACAAAGAATCGCTTATTTCATGACGACGGTTTCGCTCTTTCTTCTCTAAGATAGATACGATCCGAAGATCATCACATAGATACACCCTAGTCCGCTCACCTATCCCGCAAAATCACCGCAGGTACAAGTCGAATGTAGATAAGCTCCCCAGCAAGCTCCACCAACGTCTGTGTAACAATAACAGCCGCAGCTATGGTTGCCCATTCTGGCGGGAGTGCAAGCGCCAGCGGCAGAACAACCAGTGAATTCCGTGTGGCTGAACTGAAGATCAACGCCCGCCCGGCGCCTGGATTCAATCCAAACCAAGTAGCAATGAGCCGAGATATCCAAGGCATAAGGATTAGAAAAGCAACATAGATCGGGATCACGTTCACGATGGTCGCGATATCATTGTAGACTTTGCCAATCTGGGAAGCGACAACCACGAGTAGCGCAAGTGCCATCATCGGAACCGGGAGCCAAGCCGCCGCATTCATGACTCGCTCACCGCTCGCTTTACCTCTGGAGAGAACTTGTGTAACAACAGCGAGCAGCAGTGGAATAACGATCAGGAACAGAAGCGCCTCCACAAACGGCCCTACCTGCATGACCTGCGCTACCTTAGCACCCATCAATAACCATAAATAAAACGGCAACAGGATCATTTGTATAGCAAATAAAAGGGGGGTTGCGGCCAGCATCAGTTTCTCATTTCCCCTGCCGAGCTGTGTGAACACAATGACGTAATCAATACAGGGCGTTAACAGTACCAGATAAACTCCGATCAGAACCCCTGGTGATTGTGGAAAGACCAGTGTAAGCAACCATACGACTACAGGTACAACGATAAAATTAGCCACCAGTAACGCGCCCATAAATCGAAGATTCGACCAGGACTCTTTTAACTGTAAAAAGGGAATCTGTACAAACATGCTATATAACAGAACGGCAAGTACCGGAGAAACAGTGTAGTGTAAACCATTCCCCCATGACGGATTACTCAGCCCAATCACTGCTCCTAAGAACAGTGCAGCTACATAAAACCAGGTTTGCTGTTTCTCCATCGTTTCTCTTCTGAGCATTCTCCTCCTCCTCTTCTAATGGGACATCGTGGGCATGGACATATTTCTGCTTTGCTTCGCGTACATTGGGACAGAGTACCGTTCCAACGTAGCGGCAGAGCATAAGATCTGAAAGATCAACTTGTGAATTTTTTGCGGCTGTTATTAGAATGTGCAAGAACTGGGTATATTCATTGTAGACTGACCCGTGGTTCATTCATTCGTTAAACCAAGGAGGAAACACAATGTCACGTAACAATCCGTACAAGTGGTTAAACGCCATTGGTTTTATCGCTGTAATTATCGTGAACTACCTTTCCAACGCTCTGCCAATCGGGGGCAGAACCAACAAGGAAGTATCGGATATGTATCCTGTGCTACTCACACCCTCTGGCTATGCCTTCTCTATATGGGGTTTGATCTACTTGCTGCTTGCAGGTTTTGTGATCTATCAGTTCGTGCCTGCTTCGTGGAAAAGGGACTCCATCACCCGTCTCGGGTATTGGTTCCTGGCAAGCTGTGCCTTTAACGTAGCCTGGATTTTTGCTTTTCAAAACTTGCAGACCGGTCTCGCTTTACTGATTATTGTACTGCTTCTGTTGTCTCTGATCGTGCTGTATGTCAAAACACGTACCATTACGGTTCCAACCACTGCTGAGATCTGGCTTGTGAAGCTGCCATTCAGTATTTATCTGGGATGGGTTAGCGTGGCAACGATCGTCAATGCAGCTGTGCTGTTATATAAAATCGGTTGGGATGGTTTTGGTCTCAGCGAACCGACCTGGACGATCATTATGTTGATTGTGGGTATGGTGCTAGCTGTACTCGTTAGCTTCCGTTATCGGGACAGTGTATATCCACTGGTATTCACATGGGCATACATCGCCATCGCTCTTAAACAAAAGGACGTCACTTCCGTATATTATACGGCAATCATCATTGCGATCGTACTGGCAATCTACGCGGTATGGCTGTTCTTCGCCCGTAATCAGGATCGCGATTGAGCGGCTTCCATCATATCGCAAAACCATAAGCAAAAAGCCGATTCTGGTCATTCGACCTGAAATCGGCTTTTTATGTATAACGCAGCGAATGAAGGTTGTCCTATTTCAGGGCAATAACCTCAATCTCCACCAGTGCATCTTTTGGCAAACGCGCAACTTCCACTGCACTGCGTGCAGGATACGGCTGTTCGAAAAACGTGCTATACACTTCATTCACAGGGACAAAGTCGTTCATGTCCTTCAGGAACACCGTCGTTTTCACGATTTTATCCATACTTGTGCCTGCTGCTTCAAGGATAGCCTTCACATTGCTCAAGGACAGACGTGTCTGCTCCTGTACATCTGCACCGAATTCTCCCGTTTGGGGATTCAGGCCGAGCTGTCCGGAAGTGTAGATGAAATCGCCTGCATCAACGGCTTGACTGTATGGACCGATGGCGCCTGGCGCCTGATCGGTAGAGATTGGTTTTTTCATGGACGAGTTCTCCTTCATGTTCGTTATCCTGCTGCCGCAAGGAGTCAGGGTTCGAACTCATTTTTGTTGCCTATTATACCACGATCTACCTCAAGCGAGAAACGCTCCTCACTTACCATATGAAGTAAACAGCTCGTTCAAAGGTGTTTAGCCCCCGTCCACACCAAGGACATGAATGACTTCATTCGAATACACATGGTTTCCCTTGGCTTGCACCAGTGCAATATTTGTCATGGCCTGTGCAATGGTTGCTGCGTGAACCGCCCGGTATTTATCGGCTCTGCCTTTCATCCAGCGATCCAGAAACTTCATGGCATGGGCAGCCATCTGTTCACCGAACCGTTTCTCGTTTCGATCTCCCAGAATTAAGGAAGGGCGGAAGATATGCAATGATCGAAAACCGATATCGGACAATGCATCCTCCATCTCCCCTTTGGTCCGACTGTAAAAGACCCGGGAACCTGCACTCGCTCCCATGGAGGAGATCACCAGCATCTGTAGTACCCCATGTTGCTTCGCAATCGTAGCTGCTCGAACCGGGTAATGATAATCCACCTGACGGAAATTGTCCTGACTGCCTGCTTTTTTGATCGTGGTACCCAAACAACAGTACAGGTCATCTATTCCTTCAAATAAGCGGCCCTGGCTCTCCAGCTGTTCCCAGTCCACTACATGCTGTTCCAGTTTGGGATGTTGCAGCTCAAGCGGACGTCTAACCAGAACGCGAACCAGACTGTATTCCGGGTGTTCCAGCAGTTGATGAACCAGTAATTCGCCTACAAGACCCGTGGCTCCAATCACCATGGCTTTCCGATCGAGACGATTCAAATACATCCCTCCACTTCGCCATCTTTATATTACGTCATGCGATATCATATCTATTTTAACAGTACACGACGCCCAAGGGTAAATGTAAGAATCAACATCACGACACCAACCCCCACCTGAAATCCATAGGCTGAGATCCAGGCCAGCGCATCGGACCAAGTCTCCATCTTTTCATACAACCAGCCGCCCAACAGCGGCCCAAGAAACGAAGTTACTCCGGTCAGCGCCGAATACACGGCGACAAACATAGGTCTTTCACTTTTGGGTGTGTCTCCGATGGTAAAGTTAAATGCCAGCTGATTGAATCCACCTACACCGATCCCAAGGAAGATATGCGATAGAAATAGTGCGATCAACACGGGCATGAACGACATTAACCCCCACGACAGACAGGAGAGTGCAATGACGGGCAATGTCCAGAATAGGAGGGTTTTGTTGCTGAATCTGGCATTCAGATTGCCCCAGACATAGAAACCGGCCATCATAACCAGCGTCTGAACTACCGTGATCAGGGATACCGTCTGATAATTAATATTCAATAGATCCAACATAACATAGGAATAGAGCGGAACAATCAAGGTCTGGATCAATAACCAGACAGCCAGGAACAGCGTTGCTTTCAGGAAAGAACGATCCTGGAACGGCTTGATGAACATCCGCCAGAAAACCTTTTCGGTAGAACGTTCAAATGGAACATCCGGATAGAAGAAGTAGATGACGGTGTTGGCAATGGCACAGATCCAAACCGGAATAAACAGGATCAGAAAACCCATTTCTCCGGGGTAACGGTCCAAAACAATACCACCTGCGAATAAGCATACGCTTCCAAGCGCATTCAGAATCGTATTTCGAATTCCAAAATAACGCCCTCTCACCTTGGCAGGTACGATGTCGCCAATTAGTGAAGTCCAGATCATGCCGCCAATGGTATTTGAGATGAAAGCAACCGTATACACGACAATATATACACTTACCCACCACTCTTTGGGAAATATAAACGGGATCAGTCCCGTCGCACTCCACAAGATACGATGTGTGCCCACAAATAACAGCAGCATGCGTTTTCGACTGCGAATACGCTGCATCCAGTAAGCTGCTCCGATCTGGGCAATGTTTACGAATGTCGTAATCGCGAGCACAAAGCCGATATGTCTCGACCCGGCCCCAAGGTACAGCAGAAATCCGGTTAAAAACGGGCCTCCCAGCAATGTCTGTAAAATAATTGCCGGTACACCCTCCCATGTTGCAATCGATAAATTCGTGCGTTGTGTCGAACCCTTGCGCCGTGGTTTGCTTGCTGACGGGAGAGGGTTAACGTTGACCGTCTTCTGTATGGGGATACACTCCTTAGACCGGGTCTCAAAAGCCGGTCGATGCTAGTTGTCATCCCAAATTCTACTCACGGCGCGAAGGTTGTCAACTCATTTTTTCACGGTTCAACGGAAGATAAAGATGGAAGGTGCTTCCCTCGCCTTCAATGCTCTCAAGTTCAATCGATCCTCCCAGTAATCTCGCCAAATCCCGACTGATCGACAGGCCAAGTCCAGTACCGCCAAATTTTCGACTAATCGACCCATCCGCCTGCTGAAAAGCTTCAAATATGGAATGATGCTTGTCCTCAGCAATACCAATGCCTGTGTCCTGAACGGAGAAAACAAGCCATCGATTCTGAATACCTGCATTCTTCATCTGCTTGGTGCTTACGGTCAGCGTGACCTTCCCCCGGTGAGTGAACTTGATGGCATTGGACATCAGATTCCGCAAAATCTGTTGAACCCGTTGGGGATCAGACCAGAGCGTGTCGGGCAGTCCCGGTTTTTTATCCATTCGCAACTGAATACCTTTTTTCTCGGCAACCAGTTGAAAGTGATTCATGGCATCTTCTGTAAGTTGTGCCACACTGATATCCTCCAGTACAATATCCAGCCGACCTGCTTCCACTTTGGACAGATCCAGAATATCGTTAATGAGCGTGAGCAGTTCCTGCCCGGAGTGGTCGATCATGGTGGCGAAACGTACAATATCCTCCTGATCCATCGTGTCAGCGTTCTCACTGATCATCTGGGCAAAGTTAATGACACTGTTCAATGGTGTCCGCAGCTCATGTGACATATTGGCGAGAAATTCGGATTTGTACTGTGAGGCAATCATCAATTGTTTTGCTCGATCCTCCAGTACAATTTGGGCTTTCTGTAACTCTTCCTTTTGCACAGATAATAACCGGTTTGTACTTTGGATAAGCAAAATTCGATTCTGTTCATTCTGAAAATCACGTAAAATAAATGCAAAAATAAGACTTAACAAAATGCCTGTAGGAAGTGTGTAAGGCATAATATGGGAAAAGAAATATGTAGCCGGGATAACACCAACGATTGCGATGTTTATACTGTTGACGACATTGACAATAACTGTAACAAGTATGCCTTTAATAATCAGCCTGTAGTTGCTGCGTCTCATCCATATATTCAAACCTGCACATATCACACCCAGAATAGACATGTTAAGCACTGCCGCCAATGTAGCATCCGTGATGCCAAAAGTCAGCCTCGACAGCCCAATTCCAATACCCACGATAATTACGCTATAGGGTTGTCTATACGTTAGAACGGCAACAATTAAAGGAACATAACGCAGATCAAAGACCACTTCATCGGTGAGTTGAAACCCAAAAACGGTGCTGATCCAACCTGCAAATATAAGGACAAGCACTGAACTGATCTGCTTCACTCGGGAAGAGGTACGTATTACGACATATTTATAGAACACACTAGCAAGATATGCAATGGTAATAAGCATCCCCATATTCAATACGAACATTTTTGAAAATTGCATTCACTCACTCCTGTTGTCCCGACTTTACTGGCCAAATTACCTTCGTCCGTATATGTTTCTATCATATCATGCCCTTTGAAACTTCTGCATTCCTTCTTCGCCAAAAAAATACACAAATTGGGATTCAATTTGTGCGCTGAACGTAGTAAAATATATTGTTGTTTAAATTTGAACTACTATATAGATTGAACTAAAGAATAATTACACTTGCTACTCCGATGACAGAACAACCTTCTGACCGCTGTTATCCCAGATTTTTCCGATTCCCTTTTCTGAAAGGGAAAATCCGTGGATAAGGCGAAGCGTATGCTTTCGATGCAGCTTTCTTTCAGAAAGCTTTTAGCTCCGCTTCTTCAGGTCATTTCTGTCCTCAGTTCTCGTGAAAATGAATGTATAGTGCAACTTATATAGATATTTGCTGGGGGCATGTTCGTCGGAACATGAATGAAAGGAGAAAGATGTTGTGCAATTGTTAAAAAGTAAATCCTATTGGCTGTCATTAAGTCTGATGCTGTCTTTGGCCGTCATGGGGCTCTTCTATGATATTCTTAATAGTCCGGAACGCGGGTTCGTCATACTTGATTCCTCGCTTGACCGGATCATCCCCTATGTACCTGCCATGTCCATTCCATATTTGGGTTGGTACCCGTTTGTATTCGGTGTGCTCGCCTACCTGTGTGCCAAAGACCGGCTGACGTATTACCGCGTGTTGTTATCCATGAATATCTGTGTCTGGATCTGTTATCTCATCTACTTCAATTTTCAGACCATGGTACCGCGCCCGGAACTAACGGGTACAGGCCTTGGAGCATCTGTTCTCGGATGGCTTTACAGCCAGGACCGCCCTTATAATTGTTTTCCAAGTATTCATTCTCTTCACTCTTATCTCGTGATGCGTGCCGTTCTCTCGGTTCCAAGCATCCGCAAACCCATTAAGATTTTGGTGGTTGCCGGTGCCGCAACCATTATTGTATCCACGCTAATGATCAAACAACATGTGATCTATGATGCCTTGGGTGCAGTTATACTGGGCGAATGTGTTCTTACCATCATAACAGGGCTCGCTCTACATCGGAGACGCAGAAAAGAATCGAAGTGGACAGAGGGGATCAACTGATCCCTCACTTCGATCTTTTCTGAAGATGATGTTGTCGTCTCCATTCATCAATAAACAAACCTGCAAAATAGGGGTCCCATTGGGTCCCTTTTCCTTCTTCCAAAATCGTTAGTGCTTTCTCGTGACTCATCCCATTCCGATATGGTCGATCCGACGTCATGGCATCAAAGGCATCCGCTACCGCAATGATGCGGCCAAAAAGAGGGATATCCTCACCAGCCATCCCATCCGGGTATCCTTTGCCATCATATCTCTCATGGTGAGAACGTACACCTGGCAGAAAGTCCGCCATGGCATCAATAGGCTCTATCTGTAACAAAATACTCTCTCCCTGCACGGGATGTGTGCGAATAATCGCGAATTCTTCTTCGCTTAATTTTCCATCCTTCAGCAGTACCTCATCAGGTATGCCGATTTTCCCGATATCGTGAAGCAGAGCTGATTTGTACAACAAATCCGCCTGTTCCTCATTCATTCCGCTTAACTTGCCAATCATCAGCGAATACTCTGCCACCCGCATGGAATGCCCTGCTGTGTATTTATCTCGGGCGTCCAATGCAGCAGCCAGCGTAGAAAAATAACTTTGCAACAACTGCCGATTGCGTTCCTGTCTCATCTCCAGCCGATTAATCATCATATTGAAACCAGAGATGAGTGCCGAAAATTCATCCGCATACAGATCCGGAGCTCGTCTGCCAAGATCTCCCCCCTGAATTCGGTTCATCTCATGCGTCAGTTCAGCAACGGGATCACGAACATCACGAATCAACAGCCAGCTTCCCACCAGTGCAAACCCCGCGCCCAGAAACACGATGAGAATTCCCCAAAGAATGTACTCTTTCGCAAATTCACTGTCCAAATACTGAAGCCGAATGTATGTAGCCAGGAAAAATAGAAATAGAGGAAATAAGCCGATCAGTGCCGTACTTAGCTGAAATTTACGTTGAATCGATACCAGAATACGTCCACCCAGTGAAGGTTCCATCCCATATTGAGTTTTGCCTCGTTGACGAATCTCTAGTAACAGGGGTCTAATCGCCCTCACCGCTAGGTAATACTCAATCAACGCATGCATGGTAGCAATCAGAAAAGCACATGCCGCGGCCACAATAATATACAAGTAAGGGAATTCAAGTCCCCCTGTGGATATCATCCATATTGTTAATCCAGCTGCCGGAAGCGAAAAACCAAGCATGTGCGGACACATAATCCGATATATGGTCTGTCCAGGGAAACGATGAATTTTCTCATACATGATGTTCAATTCGTCTCTCTCGTGATGCTCGGAAGCGAAAAATTGTCTTATGGGTCCTAACTGCACCCACAGTGTAATTAATTCTGCAACCAGCATGAACAAAAGTGAAATCAGTACAATGAAGATGAGTCGAACGAATTGAATATTGGGTATTTGCAGGGTAGATACCATAACCACTGTACCGACAACAAAAACAGCCGCCAGTGAACCGATCAGATAATTGCGTATCAGGCGAAAGATAAATGAACGGTATGCTTCCAACTGAACCCCTCACTCTCTTGTGTGCAACCAGTTCTCCCTTGAGACACGGGGAGATTAAGGGTATTGTCTTCTATTTGTTTATCGGTTGCTCCGACCAAAAAAATTAACCCTGTACCGATCTCTGGTAATAATCTGCAAAGCACAAAAAGGCTGCTCCACAACGGAGCAACCTTTGGTGATATATCCTATATTTATCCTTTAATTTTGGCAGCCAGAATCATTGTACCCCGCGGCTCATCTCCCATTGCATCCGGTTCAAGCGTGATGGCGACCGTATCATAGTCGTTGGCCGAATCCAATGTGTAGTATACCGCTCCCGTCCCATCACGACTAAGGAACGTACCGGCATTCTGAGGGGTATCTCCTTTGATCAACCACACCTGAAAAGCCTCGTTGCCTTCCAGGTTCGGCAGGTTCTCCGCCTGCACAACCAGGTGAGTGCCTTTGCTGTCAATCACGATGGTTGCGAGACCCTGAGCTACAATATCCTGCGTTGCAGGATTTAGCTTCACTGCCTCGCCGGTCTGCATGCCCTGTGCAGGTTCCAGAGCTGATGCCAGCTGCTCTTGCAGCTGCGCATTCTGCGCCTGTGCCTGCACCAATTGCTCTTGCGCAGCCGACGAGCTCGCCGCTTGCTGTGTCAGCGAGTCGATCTGGCGCTGCAGCTGCGCCGTGTACACGCCAAGCAATAGCGCTGCTGCCGCAAGGCCTGCACTGGCTATGCGCCAGGCGCTGCTGATGCCTGCACGCGCGTGCGCTTGTGGCTGCCATGGCTGTGCCTGGGCAGCCTCTTCCACCCGGGCCGCAGGCACCGCCGTTACCGGCGGCAAGCCTGGCCCGGGCTGCGCCGCACGTTCGTGCTGCGGCGCAAGGTCCTCCTGAAGCACCACGGGTGCTTCAGGCTCTGCAGGAGCCGCCGCCAGCTTCGCCTTGGCGCTCTCCTGCACATGTCCGAGCACGTTGCCCAGCACACGTGCTCGCATGCCTTGCGGCGGTGCTACAGGTTCCGCCGCAAGTGGCAGGAAGCCAGTCACTTCCTGCAATTCCCTCACCTCCTGGCGACAAGGTTCGCATGTTGCCATATGCGCTTCAAACGCCGCCACTTCCTCTGCTTCCAGTCCGCCCAGCACATACATCGGTGCCAGATCAGACCACTCCTCATGTCGTTCTATCATGGATGTATGCCCTCCCTTCCCGCGTCCGGATGCAATTCAGCATCGGCCAGCAACTTTTGGAGCTGTCGCATGGCAAGCCTGACACGGCTCTTTACTGTACCCAACGGAATCCCGAATCGGCTGGATACTTCCTGCTGGGTTAATCCCGCATAATAAATCGATTCTATAACTTGTTGCTGATCACCGTTCAATTGGGACAACGCCTCTTTAATTCGGGTGCCTTCCCATTTACGCTGCACTTCTTCTTCCGTATTCGTATGCTCATCGGCATAGGCCGCCAGTGTCTCGTGTTCAACTGAAGTAGCCGCTGCCCCTTTCGATTTCCGCCTCAGCATGTCCACTGCTATGTTACGCGTGATCGCAAACATCCATGTGGTCAGCTTCCCCTGTGAGGCATCGTATCGTTCAGCATTATTCCAGACCCGCATAAAAAGCTCCTGAACGGTTTCTTCTGCCGTCATGGGATCGCCAACGATCCGATAGGCAAAAGAATACACCGCTCGCTCATAACGGTCATATAAAAGCTCCAGTGCGGAGGAATCACGTTCCGCAATCTGCCGCATTAACCTGCTGTCCTCCATCGATTCAGTCATGCGAGGGCCCCTTTCTGTTTCTTCCCTCTTATTATAACCTACGCAGAATCTTTTGAAGAGGATTACCTCCATGAAGAAATAAACTGAAAATTTTCTGTCTTTTTTCAACACAAACATTCACCTACGGAAAGAAAAATTACTCCCATAACATATTATTCTGGTCGTGCTTTCCTTTTTATTGCAGAAAATTACAACCTGTGGTATACTATAAAAGTTGTATTAACAACCTCATATGATTTCTGTCTTCTTTAAACCCCGGAATATTTTCTTCATGCTGCGACCGCAGCGAATAAGTACAATCAACCTATGAAGATTGAAGAACCTGAATCACAATAACCCGGTATTACAGAGTTTCACAAGATGTTCCCATTCACACTGGCGCGGTCATCGGAGCCGCAAGGACAAAAGAGAGGTAGGGCTTTTGTTGTTTTGGATATCACTTATTCTTGAGAAGATTGAAAACATACACAAGCACCCGGAATTGGGTTCCGGGTGCTTATTCATGTCTACATACACATTTCAGCACCATCAACAGACTGTCGGGACACCATTCATTCATGGAGCCAAAACCCCTGGCTTCTAAAGCAACTGTTTACGTTCACCAGACGCTAACGAATCCTGCACACCCCACAGATGCCCGATCCAGATAATAGGACATCTACGATTCCTTAAACTTTTGAAATGGCAGAAATTCATGGAATAGGGGCTGTGGAGTTCGTTAAAATACCATCCCAAAACAAAAAAAGGAACAACGCAGGATAATTCCCTACGCTGCCCCGCTCTGTATCATAGATCCGTTATGCCTCAACATGGAACTCCGTGTTTATTTAGAGCACCAATCGTAACGCTCCACGACCAGCAAATTCTCCTTGCATCCACAAATGCTTAGATAAACATTGTTTTGGAGATAATCACCAGCAGGATGAACAGCACAAGAATGGTGCCCATGGAGCCCCAGCTTCCGCCGCCATAACCATAAGATACTCCACAACCCTTTTGATAACCATAACCATGCATCATCGGAGCTTGATTTGGCTGGTGTCCGTAACCGTAGCCCATCGGCATTGTTCCACAACCATATCCATACCCATGCATTTCATGACCTGTGTATTGGTATCCTTGCATATGATCATAACCTCCCATATGTCCGTATACATGCCCCTGTCCGTTCGGTGAGTTTGGTTTTACTTCGCTCATTGTTCATTCCTCCTTAACATTTGCCTACACCCCTAAGCTATGTATTTAGCCTACCTCTGGACCGGGCTATTGCCCTCATTTTGACAAAATGGGCGTTTAGCCGTTAGGTAACCTTCCCTATTTTCGAACGATACGCCGCCCTTTCATTTCTTGAAATCCATCCAAATCTTCCGTTCACCGTAAGCTATTCGCTCTCCCTGACTCTCCCCCATGCTTGTCCTCTAGAAAAAAAACCCCACCGGTTGCCCGGCAGAGTTCGCCATATTATACCCAGAATGATTTAGTGATGATTACGAGAAGAATGAACAGAACCAGGATTGCTCCAGTTGATGTCCAGCCGCCGTATCCTACGCCTTCAACTACTTTGCTCATGCAGAACCCTCCTTTACGAATATGTTAGGGTCCAAGCGGTGTATTAGATCAAGAATGCTTTAGAGATGATGACCAACAAGATAAAGAGAACCAAGATCGCGCCAGTCGATGTCCATGCGCCGCCGTATCCACCTACTACTCCACTCATGTAAACCCCTCCTTTGATTTGAGGTACAGTTCACTATATGCACCAATCACACATGGGACCGGGCTCAGGTCGAAAATGGGCTGTTTTTCCCACCAACTATTCTCTAATTGCAAATCCAAACAGGTTAGTTCTTAAGCCTGACGGTTATGTTCACATACGTTTAAGTCATAAAAGATCTAACGGTTACATCAACCAAATGTATGTACTATCGTTCAAAATGGATACCAATACGGTGTATTATTAGACTTCAACTTGTTAAATACAGATAAATTACCTTTTAGTAATTATGAATACTGAAAACTTTATTTATGTTATTATTTTACTAATAAAGCAGAAAGGAGTTTCCATGCCCACCACCTAAACTAGATTATCCCAAACGAATTGATGACCTTAGAAAAAATCCCAACCGATGGGAAGCATATTAGGAGACATTAGACATAATGAAGAAACTTATTACGATTTTGGCACTAGCCGCATTGCTTAGCGCGTGTGGTAATTCAGAAACCAACTCTACAGCCGATAGCCAAACTTCAGAAGCAACCAAGGTTACCGAAACTGTCTCAACAGAAGCAAACACTACGAAATACACTACATATAGTGGAGAAGGATTTTCCTTTGCATATCCTGAATCCTGGAAAAGCGTCGATACAAGTCAAATGAACGTTCCGTCCATTAAAGCTGCTTTTTCAAACCAATCTTCATCAGCCACATTTGCAGATAATATGAATCTGTCGATTGAGGCCAACTCAACCGGTTCAATCAATCCTGAAGAATACGCCAATAATGTGGTTGATTATTACACACAAAACGGTTCAAGTATCGGCATTACCGATTATAAAAAAACCAGCTACACAAGCAAGCCTTATAAAGAATATAGTGCAGGTGTATTGGAGGGTACGTATAAGCACTCCTCGGATACAGCAGTTGTCCTTGTCCAATATCTGATTCCAACTAATACAGAACTTTATACCATGACGTTGACCTACGCCAAGGATACGTATAATCAGGATGAGATCAAAGATATCTTGGATTCCCTAAGCATTACTGTTCCTCTGGAGCAAACAGCAACAACCGCAACGACTGGAAATACATCTGCCACAGCATCAGCTGCGGATTTCTTTAATGAGTTAACTCCCTACATTACAGAAGACACAGCCTTTATGGAGCAGGCATCTTATGATTTCTTTGGCAAGCATAGCGATGTATTCCCTGCCAGCACGGCAGAACTCCGCAAAAAGGCGAAGGAGCTCGTGGACACCAATGTAACGACTCGTCATCTGAATAAAAATGTGGCTAACTATTATGATCAATTCGTACAAGTCAGCGGTGAAGTCATTTCCGTTGAAGAAGATAGCTCTCTCGGAGCAACTTTCTCTATCGTTCATGTCATGGATGAGAACGGAAACGATATTATAGCGTTATATCCTGCCACGACTGGAGATTTGCTTGACGGTGATTATGCTACTGTTATCGGTGCACCAATTACCAACTTCTCTTTTGAAAATGTTGGTGGTGGTTACACCAACGCTACTTTGATTGGAGCCTCATTGGTAGTTGCAGATTAAACAGTTAAATAAGCATTACAAAAAGGCCAGTTCTTTAAAAGACTGGTCTTTTTGACATTCGATTTAGGGATGTAGAGTATTTACATTAGGAATTAATTAGGTCTTGCCTGAAGGGACGTCAGTTTATCCTGAACCGATTGTAACTTCTGTATACTTGAGGCATCCGGTTTATCACGACGGTCGTCAATTTTGACGGATGTGGAAACACGCTGAGCTCCTGACAAAAACGGTGCTTCATGCAGAGCCGCAATTGCTGTAAAGATCTCGTTAAGCGGTCCCTCAATAATGGTGCTCATGGAAGTTAACTGATATGTAATGCCCCGTTGATGTTCCAATACCTTTTGCATCTCTGCCACATAACTGCTTAGACTTGTTGTACCCGTTCCGATTGGAATCACAGTCACTTCTGCTATTGCCATTTTTCTCCGCCTCCTCTGGGCCCCGTGAACAACCGCTGCCGCTTAATTTAGTTGATTTTTGACTACTTTTATTCTACCAGTTGAATACGTTACAATTCAAACTGACGTGAAGACGTCATTCAAATTGGTCAAAATTTTTTTTTGATAATTCTTCAAATCTTCCAGTCCTTTTCCTTTGCGGATTCCTGGCTTAAATGGTATACTCGGAATTACGTTTTACTGGTTCTGCCCACTTTACAAACACAATATGTTGGGTTACAGTATGTTGACAGCTACAAAATGTAGTAACACTAGATTTCTCCGCTTCTATTAGTCACCTTCTGCATTCTCGCGAAAAACAGGATGAAATCACCTCCAAAGGCACGTCCCTGTAGGTGTAAATCGCTTTCTCGAAACAGAGTTGACACGGAGGTTAACGGGGCTGTTTGGACTGCATCCGGTATCCTCAAACTACAGGCACATCTGCATATAGACAAAAGCTTACATAAGCACCCTTCTCTGTCGATATTCTGAACCTCTAAGACAGTAAGGAAGCCAGAGCATCCATGGGCATTTTCAGCCGCGAGGCGGGAGAATGCTTTTTATATGAGCATGTTCTGCAATGTGCTGCTTTGTGCTCTCTAATTGAGCGATCTAAGACATGATCTGTCGCCGCCGTTTCAGTCCACAAAATGCAATCCTATTTCTTTTTCTCACCGTAAGAAAGACACTCAATTCTTTATATAAAGAATTTCTCCAATTTATCTCTTAAACATGCGAAAGCGAGGAATATTCATGCCACAAGTTGTGACCAAGCCGAACAACCGCCAGCTTGCCTTTGATGATATGCGCATCTCGGTATATGCCGACCGTATTCTGGAAGGACTGGACATGCTCGACAAGGAACGTCTGGTACGCGGGGTAAACAGCAAGCTCCGCCGTGATGAAGTTACCGGAGACGAAATCAGCAACGCTTTTATGATGAGCGCACTGGAACTGGTAACCAAAGAGGAGCCTAACTGGAAATTTGCAGCGGCACGCTCCCTGCTCACATCCCTGTACAAAAAAGCGGCTACCAACCGCAGATACAAGTCTTACCCGGACGAGCCTTATGGCGCATTCCACCCTCTTCTTGTGGATCTCGTGAAAAAAGGCATCTACCGTGAAGAACTGCTGGAATATTACACTAAAGAACAGATCGACGAACTTGCTGAGTGCATTGACTACCGCAACGATCTGCTCTTCGATTACATCGGCTTGCTCACACTGGCAGAACGTTACCTTGCTCACGATTTTGACGGAAAAGTGATGGAGTTGCCTCAAGAGCGTTACATGGTTATCGCGATGTACCTGATGCATCAGGAGCCTGCTGAGAAACGTATGGACCTTGTCAAGGAAGCATACTGGGCAATGAGCAACATGTATATGACAGCAGCTACACCTACGATGTCCAATGCGGGTAAAAAAGTGGCTGGACAACTCTCAAGCTGCTTCATTGATACCGTGGACGATTCACTGGAAGGTATCTTCGATTCCAATACGGATGTAGCTCGTCTGAGCAAAATGGGCGGCGGTATCGGCGTGTATCTCGGTAAAGTCAGAGCACGTGGATCGGATATCCGTGGACACAAAAACACAAGCTCTGGAGTAATCCCTTGGATTCGCCAACTGAACAATACAGCGGTCAGCGTAGACCAGCTTGGTACACGTAAAGGTGCCATTGCCGTATATCTGGATGTATTCCACAAAGACATTCTGGCCTTCCTTGATCTGAAGCTGAACAACGGTGACGAGCGGATGCGCGCACATGACGTATTCCACGGCATCTGTCTGCCTGACTTGTTCATGGAGCGGGTATCCAACCGCGGCGAGTGGAGCTTGTTCTGCCCGCACGAAACGAAGAAAGTGATGGGCTGGAAAGACGAGAATGGTCGTCCACTCGGACTGGAAGATTTCTATGATGAGTCCTTTGGTGCAGGTGCGTTCCGTGAAAAATACGAAGAAGCAGTTAATCACCCGCTGTTGTCCCGTATCACCGTTCAGGCGATTGATATTATGAAACGTGTAATGAAGTCCCAGCTGGAAACAGGTACGCCGTACATGTTCTACCGGGATACCGTCAACCGTGCGAACCCGAACCGTGCACACGGTATGGTCTACTCTTCCAACCTTTGTACCGAGATCATGCAGAACCAATCTGCTACTGTAGTAGAAAAAGAAGAACTCGTAACCAAAGATGGACAAACTCGCATCGTGATTTCCAAAGTACCTGGCGACTTCGTTGTCTGCAACCTGAACTCCATTCACTTGGCACGTGCCGTGCCTCACAATGTACTGGAGCGTCTGGTACCGATTCAGGTACGTATGCTGGACAACGTTATCGACATTAACAACATTGAAGTGCTGCAGGCCCAATACACCAATAGCCAATATCGTGCAGTTGGCCTGGGAACGTTCGGACTTCACCACTTGCTTGCCCTCGAAGGCATTCGTTGGGAGTCCGAAGAAGCGGTAACGTATAACGATAATCTGTACGAGAAAATTAACTACCTGCTCGTGAAAGCCAGCATGGAGCTGTCCAAGGAAAAAGGACATTATCCGAAGTTCAAAGGTTCCGATTGGGAAAGTGGTCACTACTTCGATCAGCGCGAGTACACGTCAGGTGAGCGCGTAGGGGAGTTCGTGACAACGGAACAGTGGAAAGAACTGCAAGCCCAAGTACAGCAAAACGGTGTGCGTAATGCTTGGTTGTTCGCCATTGCACCAAACGGTTCCACGTCCATCATTGCCGGCTCTACAGCCAGCATTGATCCGCTCTATGAGCTGTTGTCTTATGAAGAGAAAACAACATACAAAATTGCCAACCCGGCACCGGACCTGTCCGAAAAAACGATCTGGTATTACAAAACAGCATTCATGGTTGATCAACATGCTTCCATCAATATGGCCGCTGCCCGTCAGCGCCACGTCGATCAGGGACAGAGCTTCAACCTGTATGTTCGTCCGGATATCAAAGCAACGGAATTCCTGGAACTGCACTTGCACGCCTGGAGAGCCGGCATGAAATCGACGTATTACGTCCGTAGCCGGGCATTAACCATTGAAGAATGTGATTCTTGCGCAAGCTAAGTTTTATCCGTGATAGAGAAAGCTGACTAGATTCACGATGACCACCAGGGCATCCTGTTTTGATTGCAAAATGGCGTTGCCCTGGTTCTTTTTTGCCTAAAACACGATCACAGCATCGCAAGATGTTGATATAGATGCCACAGTATAGAACCCTAATATATAAAAGAATTAATGATTACACGATAACAAAGAGGACAGTCGTTATACAGTGTAAATTCATTCAAGGAGTGAACGGATTATGCAAGTACAGAAAATTTTCAACACCGAAGCCCCTAACCAATCAACCCGTATTATTGAAGGTGAATGCTCGGGTATCCTGAACTGGAACGACATTCGCATGCCTCATATGTACAAATTGTACAAAGTACTGCTGCTCAACCACTGGATCGCAGACGAGATTCCAATGTCCAAAGATGCTTCCCAATTTGCTCAACTGGACGAGGAAGAGCAACGTACATTCAAAATCAACATCTCCCTGCTCGCGGTACTTGATTCCATGCAGACGATGTTTGTGGGTGACGTAAAACGTTACTTTACCGACTCTTCACTCGAGGCGATCTCGGCCATTATCGGACAACAGGAAGTTGTTCATAACCAATCGTATTCCTACGTCCTCTCTTCCATCGTATCGGATCGGGAGCAAAAGGAAATTTTCGAATACTGGAAACATGATCCAGTCCTGCTTGACCGTAACCGATTCATCGCTGATATCTATCAGAACTTCCGGGACGAGCCGTCTCCACAGACGTTCTTCCAGGCGATGGTAGCCGATCTGGTACTCGAAGGTATCTTCTTCTATAGTACGTTTGCCTTCTTCTATAATCTGGCCCGTGACCAGAAAATGATGGCAACCAGCCAGATGATCTCATATATCCAGCGGGATGAAAACCAACACTGTTATTTCTTCGCTGAAGTGTACAAACAGTTGCTGGTAGACTTCCCTGAACTGAACACACCTGAGAACATGGACTACGTATACCAAACAATCCATCGTGCGGTTGAGCTTGAAACCAACTGGGCACATTACACACTCAGCAACGTACGTGGGATTGACCTGAACGAGTTGGAAGACTACATCAAGTACATCGCCAACAAACGTCTGCGTCTGATGGGTATGGAAAAAGCATATGAAGGTGTGGATGTAAACTGCATGCCTTGGATCAAACCATTCTCTGATGAAGCACTGAATGCAACCAAAACCGACTTCTTCGAAGCCAAATCCCGTAACTACGGTAAAGTTGGCGACGATAACGGATTTGACGATTTGTAAAATCTTCTGATCAGGTATTTCGATATAAATAAGCACATATTAAAGCACTCCCTTTGATAGAATGCCTTCATGGCTATCTGCATGCGGGAGTGTTTTTTTGTCTCTTAACCTTGTAAAATAGTTTGAAAGAGATTCACATCCCTTCTAACGAAGTGAGGTCTATTCATGGAAAGAGAACTGCTGGAACAAATCAACTTGTGGCATGAGCAGGACCAATTCAGACTCATTATTGAACGTATTGAACGTATCCCCGTCTCAGAGCGGGATTATGATCTGATTGGTCAACTCGCCAGAGCCTACAACAATGACGCACGTTACCGCGAAGCCATCCAACAACTGTTGTCTGTCAAGGAGCAAGGGGTAAACGACCCGCTCTGGCAATATCGCTTAGGGTACGCGTACTGTTATATCGCCAACTATGAACAAGCACTATTGGCGTTTGAGAGAGCTGACGAACTTCAGCCACATGATGAATCAACCCTTGAATTTCTAAGTCAGATTCGACCTTTCGCCGAGAAGATGCGGCGGGATCAACAACGCCATGAAGAACAAGTGAGAGAATGGGAGCAGCGTGGCACGTTGAACCATCTTCGTGCTGCATCAGGAACGTACGACCCAGCGACATTCTGGAAGCAGAGTGATTATGCACGGGACAACCATGTGTCGGCTCCCTTTGACGAAGACATGATTGTATCGCTTGAACACGAATTTGGTTACAAGCTCCCTGCCTCCTATATTCAGCTTATGCATACCCAAAATGGTGGAATCCCTACACGAACGGTGTTCCCAACCGAAGAAGCAACCTCCTGGGCTGTGGACCATATTGAGATTTCAAGTATTTTGGGGATCGGCCGGGACAAGATGTATTCCCTTGGAGGAGAGTTTGGAAGTCGGTTCATGATCGAAGATTGGGGATACCCTGACCTGGGGATTGTGATCTGTGATTGTCCATCCGCTGGCCATGATGTCGTTATGTTGGATTATCGCTTCTGTGGTCCTGAAGGCGAACCCTGTGTCGTTCATGTGGATCAGGAAAATGATTATGAGATTACATATCTTGCGCCGAATTTTGAAGCTTTCATCCGTGGATTGGTCGATGAGGATTGGTATGACCTGTCTGACGAAGAGAATGAGGACTAAACTTCAGGAGGGTCCGGCCATATGACAACCCGTATCTATTTTGGTTCCAATCAACTTGGCGAAGTGGCTGCCATTTCATTGCAGGACGCGCTGAATGAACTTGAACTGGGAACCCTTGAAGACTATCAACGAACGGATAAAGGGGTTATGGGGCAGACCTTGCTCATTCGAACTTCCCGTGGAGAGTATATTCTGAAAGGCAATCCTTTATATACAGGACAGTTACAGGAAGAAAAGTTCTTTGTAGAACAACTGGCGAAACATACGTCCATTCCTGTCCCTAACCCCTATTTATTACAGGAAGATACCGAACTTCTAGGCTGGAGTTATGCCATCATGCCGCGCCTGCCCGGAAATCACCTGTATGATCCGGCATTCCAGGCTTCACTGTCACAGCAGGATCAGGAAGAGATTGCCTGTATGCTTGCCCATACTTTGGCTGAGCTGCACCGTTGGAAGGTGCCTGATGCCGGGGAATATGATCCTGTAGCGCAGCAGATTGTTTCCTTTGCAGGAGATTACCTGGACTGGTTGTACGGAACCATTCGCCACTGGCTACATGATGCCGAACAGTACTCGGTGATTACGGATGAAGATGTCCAGTGGGTGGACGAGCAATTCAAGAATGCTGAACCTGCCTTTCGTTCCAAAGCTGTTCCGGGTTTTGTCATGGGAGACTTCAAAGTCGAGAATATACTGATTCAAAATGTGGACGACCGTTCTTCAGGTTGGCAGATTAGTGGCCTGTTCGATTTTACAACCGCCTATTTCGGAGACGGCACAGCCGACCTAACCAAAATATCCACCAGGTATGTTCGTGAGGGTCAACCAGAGCTGGCTACACAGTTCCTTCGCTGCTACCGGGATCTGATCTGTGCAGCAGATGAGGAGAAATGCCAACACTTCCGTACACGTCTCAGCATACATCTGCTCTATCAACGTATCTTGTGGTGGGGCGAAGCCAAAGCGACAGGACAAGTGACGTGGGCAGCCGACCTGCCTTTTGCACAGTGGGCTCAGCAGTCCATCGATTCAATTCTCGCATTGCTGGATAAGTAGATTGGGACAGATTGCTCAAGGATAGCAGCCTTCCAAACTAACGTATGTATCACTCCATATATGCCGCCCAACATCTGGACGCACGAATATAACCGCCAAAGATCAAGAATGATCTCTGGCGGTTTTCGTAATACCACGATATATTTCGATCAACGATGAACCCCCGCTCAACTTAAGCCTGTGCGACGGGTGACTCCTGATGTTTCTGCAAAAACTCCAACATCCGGCGATATACGAGAATCTCATTTGTCTTTCTGGAGAAGCCATGGCCCTCATCATCGAGAACGATGTATTCCACATCAAGTCCCTTCGACTGGAGCGCAGCCACGATCTGATCGGATTCGGCCTTCACGACCCTTGGATCATTGGCACCCTGAATGACCAGCATCGGGTTAACCATCTGATCGAGATACGTAATCGGTGAATCCTTCGTTAAGCGTTCACGGTCACGGACCGGGTCACCAAGCCACTTGTCCATCATTGGCTTCCAGTCTTCCGGGACGGATTCCAGGAATGTGAACAGATTGCTTGGTCCAAAAATATCGACCGCAGCCCGGAACAGCTCCGGATGGCGCCCTGCCAATAACAGGGTCATATATCCACCATAACTTCCACCTACCACGAACAACCGCTCTGGTGAGGTGATTCCCTGATCAAACAGCCAGTGGATCCCGGCAACACAGTCCAGCCTTGGCCCTTCTCCCCAATCTCGCTCCACCAATTTGACGAATTCCGCACCATATCCGGTACTGCCACGGAAGTTCGGTGCAAAGATATGATATCCCTGAGCAAGCATCATCTGAAACATCGGCCGGAAAAACTTCGCTTCCGATGCTTGCGGTCCACCATGAGGCCAAAATACGGTGTAACCATTGGCCTGCTCCGGCTTTGCTTTGAACAAGAGAGCTTCGATCTCCAGTCCATCGTAGGAGTTATACCGAATAACGTCAGGGTACACGAGATCACTTGGGTCAAGTCCTGTTACCCGATTGGCGGTCAGCGGCTCCCATGACTCAGTACCTGCGATTTGGCGATAAATGTTATGCGGTTGGATCGCCCCACGTCCGAGGACATACACATTACCAGCCTTCGTAACGTTGACTTGCTCTATCGTATCCAGCGGCATCTCTACGCGCCGAGGTTCATCGGCATTTTTGCCCAATACGTACATACGATTCTCGGGCCCTGTAAGGGTCCAGAAATATAAGGTCTCGGAAGCCTTATGCCAGCGGATAAACTCTACATCTTCCCCTGCGATATGGCACAATAGACGGAATTCACGGGTATCGATGCGATACTCAGCCACATAGGAATATGCCGAGTCATCATTGGTAATGAACAGAAGGCGATTATCATCTGCAAAAATCAGATCAGATACCTGACTATGACGTTCTGAGGCCGGCAGAATTACCATTTCTTCATCGTTACGATACAGATGTGCCGTCTGATACGTATTGGAGTACATTTTGAGAATGACATAACTTTTCTCGTCAGGACTTACAGCAACCAGGCTGCTCGTAACCTCTTCTCCACTATATAACAGTTCATCTTCCCCTGTATCCAGATCGATGCGGCGTGAATTCAGATAGTTCGGATTGCCCGCGCTGGTGACATAATAGAGGCGCTGTCCATCTTCGGACAACTCAGAGAAATAACAACGATCATTCGGATCGGCTGGAACCACAGGCAGTGGAACACCACCCTCGGGTGGAAGTGCATACAGATGGTAGTTCTCATCTCCATCCCGATCAAACGCGGTAAGCAGATGACGTCCTTGCGGGTCTGCTTTGATAAATTGACTGCTCTGATTCAGGTACGTTAAAGGATACGGGTATCCTCCAGGCAAATCCATCGCCCAAATATTCGGCTGACCATTCAGATTGCTGTCCATGAACAAACGTTTCTCGTCTGCCGATACGGCAAAATGTGAAATGCGGTACGTCTGAAAATATTGTTCAACATCCGGTTTAGGGAACTGAATCATGACAAACCTCCTTGGAATTGAACCAACGAATTTAACATTGGTAAATTAAGGTACCATTTGTCTATATTATAGGTAATGCCAATGTTTAGACAATAGATATGTTAGTTATACTTTCTAATTTAACCTTGGCTTCGTTTATCATCAGCAACTTTCAACCACCGTATTAGTGGTCTTGTCTTCCCCGTAGTGCATAGAGTGGCGGAATAATTCGGACCTACGTTCAAAGACTGCAAATGATAATATTGCCCTTCCCGTTCCACAACGGGATACCCGTCTCCCCCTTCTCCCCTCGTATTCAGATTTCGCCACTGTCCGCACAAAGATTGACCACATGCCTTAATCCAGGCCTCTTTGTGTGTAAGAACTTGCCAAACACGCCGGATCGTTACCTGTTCTTCCTCCTGGTGATCCAGTACATAACACTGCTCCTCTTCTGTCATAAATCGCCTGATCACTGCACTCATCCGCAGCAACGGACGTACATGCTCAAGATCAATTCCCAGCTCTGTATGAGCTGCTAAAGCCAGTACACAACAGCCTTCCGTATGAGAAAGGTTAAACTGTGGTCCGCTCTGAACATAGGGTTTGCCTGAAGTCCCATATTCAATATGAATATCTGACGCTGATTGACCCGTGTACATGGCCAGTACTTCTCTGAGAAATGTACGCGACATAACCAGCTTCTGAGCATCATGCATGGATTGTTTCTGTTTTCTCTGTACACGTTCACGTTCATCCTGGCTCAGTATGCAGGTGTCTATATCCAACCTTGACAAAAAATCCTCTCCCTTGTTTGGAAGAGGCTGTGTCCAGATATGTACTTCATTTGCCGCAAACTGAACCGTAGGGGATTCCTTCCATCCTGTGACGGATGTGAAGTCCTTACTTTTCAAGATTGAAGATTCCACAAACTGCTCACTCCTCTCCCTATCCTTTCTTGCTCAACGAACAACGGACATCCTTAGATCACCCGGTTTCGCTATACGTTTAAGGTGGATTTCGATCTCCTCAACTGTCAGTTTCATAGCACATTCACCCATTTGCATATAATCCAGCCCGATAACGCCATATTCAGACATATGCATGCAACGTTTTCTCAATGAATCCATATTTGCATAATGATTACCGATCCACTTCATCCGCGCATAGTGTATATCTTCGGAAGAGAGCATACGGTCCTGAATGCGACTACATTCTTCTTTCACTCGTTGGTGTAATTGAACGGGATCAGCGGAATACCCACAGACATTGGAGAAAGCAAATTCCTGCCTGTAATAGTGATCCCAATGACTCCCCTTCCCCAGCAAACCTGCCTTCATACTCTCTGTGTAGAATGTTGAAGTCTCTCCTAGAAGGGCTTCGATACCAATCATGGTTGCAACCTGAGTCTCCAATTGCGTAACCGGCCTTTCTTCCTTAAAGCCAAACCGGACAAGAGGTATTGACGATCCACCATTCATTTCCTTATACGTCTCGTCCTGTTCCTGCAACGGCTGAATGAATGGATCAGGGGACATGATCTTGGCTTGAGTCATTGAATAGTTCTCCAACCATTCGAATATCTCCGTTGGTTCAACAGGACCCACTACAGCGACAGACATTCGAGAAGCCGTATAATGACTTGTATAGGCATTATTCAGCCACTCTACGGTAATATCGGCAATACTCTCTGGTGTGCCTGCTACATCCAGAATGATTGGGTGGTCGTTACCATACATCATCTGTAACAATTGCTGGAGTGCAAGCCAGGAGGGTTGATCCTTGTACATCTCCAGTTCCTGATGAATCGCCGCCCGCTCATGTTCAATGTTTTTTTTCGTGAAGTAGGGAGTTGCAATCATATGCATAAAAAGTTGGAGGCTGCTCCTTAGATTGCCTGTACAAGCAAGTTGATACGTCGTTACATCATAACGCGTCAGCGCCGACGTTGAAGCCCCTTCGGCATGAAGAAGTGATTTGACCGACTGACCATCGGGATTGTAAAACATCATGTGTTCGAGAAAATGTGCCGTACCCGCAAGCGTAATATCGTGAATGGACCCATAGGGCACAGAACAGGATACAAACGTGTGATTATACTGGGGTTGTGGCAGTATAATCACGTTCAGGCCGTTGGATAAACGCTTGCAGACATAGGAATGCTCTGTTGTACTATTCATGATATTCACCTCCTGTAACTATGCGGAATATTCACTCTCAGGGTACAAAATCCATGTGACCTCTTTCCTCAACCTGGTAGCAACGAAAGCTACTTCTTCAGGAGTCACTCTCGCTATCTCTTCAAGGAATTGTGCAGTAGTCATCTGACTTCCGCTCAACATCTGATCCATATGATTTGTAATGACCTGATGTGGCAGATCGAATCCGACCTGAACATAATGCATCACATTCTGCACAGCGGTATATAACTCTCTCTCGGATACATCTCCGTCACAGATTCTCTTCCATTCCGTATCGATGCCTTCGAGGACATCCGTCACGTTAGCACTACTGGTGCCCGTTGTAATGTGAAGGGTTTCCCGAAAATCATCCAGTGTGGTGGTAACCTGATATACCAACGGGGAACGTTCACGTAATCCAACCTGCAACCGGGATGCGGGTGTCGCTCCAAATAAGGTATGGAATACAAACAAAGCCGGATACCAAGCAGAGCCATATCGAATACCTGTACGATAAGTAACATTGATTTTGCACTGGTGAATTTCCAACAGTTCCATCATCATGGCTCCAGCCTCACGCTGCTCTCCAGGATCACCTTGTCGTTCCTCCACTTCTTCCTCTCTCGGATATGGTGTGTTTACACATCCAAATTGTTCCCAAATCAGGTCCTTAATTCGTCCGGGATGAATATCACCAAGAACATGAATATGGATCGGATTATGAATTAAAGTCTGATAGTGCTGATACAGCTCATAAGATCCTACAGAATGCTGCAGTTCTTCCAGAGCAAATTGACGGTTCTGCCCTTCATATCCCATCCATTCCAGACAACGGCTTTGGACTACCTTGTCCCAATCCGTTCCATCATGCGCAATATGATGTTCGGTCCAAGCCATTTCCTCCTGTACTTGCATCTCTTCGAACATGCCATGATCATCAACCGCTGGGTCATACAACAAGCCTGCGAGCAACTGCAAAGCGCTATGTATGGCTTCAATCTGTGTTCCGGTTATTAACTTATCATCTGTTATATGAGGTATGCGCATCGTGATCGATGCAATCTGAGTATCGCCTTTGTAATCAAAACGACAGGTCAGTTCTGCACCATACAGAGACCATAACTGTTGCTGAAGCAGCCTGTTCGATGGAAAGCGACGACAGCTGTTCATTAACAAACGGACTATCATGACAAATATTGCAGAGGGTATGGTTTGCTGTGTATTGATCAGATTGATCTGTACGTAATGATTGGCATATTGTTGTGTTGGCAGCATATGCACCGACAGATTGTTCCGCCGCTCAGTTGTAAAAGATTGCATCCCCACTCCTCCTCTCACCTCAATCTACGAACCGATATTATAGATTGCTCCACTGTCCGTGTTCAGACCAAGCTGTCCAAAACCATCAAGTGGCTTGGATATCCAATCCACCCGACTGTCCGCTTCAGCACCAATAGTTACTTCATCATCTCGCCAACGAATGACCTGCTGGTGATGCCTGTCCCAGAAACGCCACAATGCTGGCTGGCTTAACAGTTGCTCGCGAAATGGCTCATATATCCTATTAGCAGAAGCCTGAATATCCTGATCCAATACAACCGGTGGCAGGAAAACGATCTTGGAACGAAAATCCTCCGTGAGGGTCATAAAGTACACACATACCGGCTTCTGCGTTTTGGCTAAAATACGAAAAATACCACTTCGAGTGCGAATTTTCGAACTTAGAAAAGGCAGTTCAACAGCATGGTTATCCGTATTGAATCCGGTCTGTCCATCTACAAACAGACTGAATGATCCACCTTTTCGCAAATGGGAATACAACCTGATGCCAATCATCTCATCCTCTGCATTGAGCAGTTCCGCACCTGCATACTTGCGGATGGCCTCCCAACCGGACAGTTTCTTCTCTTGTTCCACTGTTTCCTGCTCGGCAATCAGATAGAATGGAAGCTTGGCAGACATATGACCTGCACGTATTTCCTGTCCGATCGTAATCATATTGTGCCTCACAAAACCATAATGCCAGGTTAATAATGCACCACCTTCACGCAATGTTGCCTGCAGATGTTCCCGCCCCTCTACCTCATCCCACTCCATAAACGAATAGGGGCTTTTCTTGTGTTCGTTAATCGTACGAAGAAATGCGAGATAGTCCATCCAGATGGACTCAGCAGACTGCTTCGGCTTGAGCGGAGCCATCTCCTTGATAATGTTCATTAGTGCATAAAAGGACCCCAAATGAATGCCATCCTTCCGCTCCTTATGAAGTTCATCTCTGACCTGTTCACGGTACATATCATATAAAGATCTAAAGTTCGTCATCTATGTGTCCCCTCCAAGGCTTGAGATACTCTAAGAGCACCCTTTCCGTGTCGCAGGTAATTTCGGTGCATGCCATCCATCATATACGTAAGCATTCGGAGGGCCATCTCATATTGCCCCGGAATGCATTCTTCCAATTCTGCTTCCTGCCCTTCCACCATATCAAAGCCCACATAGGGCAAGGAAGATTCCAGTGCTGCGATCACACAGTTTCGAGTGTTAAACCATGAGGGGCCTCCACTGATAGGAAAATCAACATAAGGGAAACTTCCAGGATCAAGGCAGTCCAGGTCAAACGATAAATAGGCCGCTTCCGCCTGAAACTTGTGCTGTACTTCAAGCAGAGCTGTCGTTACTCGTTCCGGGGTCATCTGTTCTGCAGGAATCTGAACCAATTTGGGATGTTTGTACATCTGATCTACAGAACGCAGGCCGCGCAGGCCAATCTGCACAACTGCGGCGATACCGTCCTCCTTCAGTAGATGCCTTACAAAATTGGCATGATGCATCTCATCCTGATGAATGGCATCCACCCCACAATCATGGTGGGCATCGAACTGGACAAGTATGATTCTTGCATTGGATCGACTCAATATGGATTTCAGAACGGAATACGTAATGGAATGATCACCACCAATGCAGCACAGTAGCGCCTCTTCCCTTTCGGTATATACCAGAGCTGAGTTAAGACCCTGGGCGTAGGATAAATCCGTATCATCTGTTTGGCAAGTACCCAAATCCTGCATCATTACAGATTCAAGTAATCTCTGGCCACTGCCAATGTCATATAGTCCTGATGTGCGGGATTGCGTCAGAGCTGGATACATTACCTTTTTCCATGATTCTGCCCGAAGCGATTGCTCAAATCCCGCGACTTTTGATCCCTCCATACCTGATCCTCCGGAATAGGGGATACCCAGCATATAGAGATGCGGTGAATCTTGACCTACAAGAGGTTCAAATGAAAAAAAAGGGACATCCGTAGGGTTAACGCCATCTAGCTGGGGGACCGGACGTGTCTCCAACTCTGCAGCGGGTTCAATCTGATAGAACTGGCTGAACATCTCATCGGCTGCAATCAATGTATCACCGATGCGGCGTACCAGGTAGGCAGGTTCCGGAGCTTGCATAAAGAGACCTCCTTTATTTGATATGGGTTATATCTAGGTCGAATAACTCTGAGCAGCCAGACCCTCCTGCTCCTCCACGTCAGTTGATTTGTTCCCGGATGAATCTGTATAGTCCTTTTTGAACATCCTGATCACGGGTAAAATGCATAATAAACTCGCTGCATTAACAAAAGCAATGACACCGTAGAAGTATCCCACATGATCAAAGATTCGTGTCAGCCCCCAGCCTGCAACAATAATAAGCAGAAAATACGCAGCATTCATAAGCAGGGCCTGATAGCCGCGTCCGCTCTGTTCCATGGTAAGCAGCGTTGTCATCATAGGTCCCATGGTCAGATAGGAAAGGGCAACCACTGCCAGATATCGGGCCGCTTCTGCACGGGATACGGGGTCCGCAATCAGGAAAGCTGTCAGCGGTTCCCGCCATACCCAGATGGATACGGCAATTACGATATAAAGAATGAATGACTGTATCAGACCTCTGCGATAGCTTTCATATGCACGTGGTCGATGAGCCTCCTTGAGATTATGATTAATCATGATTCCAATAGCCGATCCAATAACAATTCCGGGCAGTATGGCCATCGTCTGAATTCGGTATCCAACTCCAAATCCAGCAACAACCCCTTCGCCAAAGCGACTGACGATTTTGTTGAAAAAGAAGGTACTCAAAAAGATAAGACAATACGAAATAAATACGGGAATACCTACCTGCTGAAGTGCAATGAGATGTTTCCACACCAATGTTATCCGTTCATACACAAATTCCTTCCGTAATATCAGTATCAGGAGGCTTATGAGTAAAGAGAGTGTAGAAGAAATAAGATTGGCGTACACAATTCCCTTCAATTCCATTCCAGCCACTGAAACGAACCAGTACACCAGCATAATGTTGAGCAATGCCGTACCTACGGAATTCCACGCTGCCGCTTGAGCCCGGCCCAACCCACGCAATGCGGCACCACCCACCGCTGCGAGCACAGCGGGTACACCCGCTGCCATCATGCCTGCTACATACATGGTAAACAAGGGCCTTACATCAATAGGAACAGCATAGAACCAGGAAAGAAGTGGTGACACGAGCATAACTACACCGCCAGCAACAATCGAAAAAATAGCTGCGCTGCCAAGCATATGTCCCAGTAGCGAGGTAAAAGCCCGAGAGCCCTCCCCTCTGCTCCGGGAGACAGCAACCTGAACCGACAATTGCATGGCTTCCACAAGCGCAATCATGATAAAGGAAATGGGAATATACAGTGATAGCACATATAACACGGTCTGACTGGTATGACCCATAAAAAAAACATTGACCAGCTGCGTCGTTACGTTAACTAAAGAAGCAAGCAGCATCGGGATTGCAGTGCGGATTAACAGCCGGTTAACCGATCCCGAAGTGTAATCCAGACCTTTCAAATTCAATCCCCTCCTCCATTCATGATGTCTTCACTTCCTGATGTAGTGTGAGACGACTTAGGACAGGCAGATGTACTACGTGTACACAGCACGCTGATAACAGCCGTTCGCCATCCCAGGATATCAATAGAACATGATCATCTACCTTGATGTTTCCGTTCTGTAATTGTACAGCGAGCTGTATCCACACATCGCCACTCTGGTAATCGATGGTCTCAGGTATATGGTAGACTGGCTTACTGAAGGACATGCCTGGCTTCAAATAAGAGATTATGTGTCTACGCAATCGGGATTGAAGAACAATATTCTCCGTCTGACCAGCACCCATGAACTCATCTATAATGGATATCATCTCTGAAGCCACAGCATTCCCTTCGATATCATCAACCGTTCTCTTTCCTATATAATTCACGGCAAGAGCACCGGACTGACCGTTTAACTCCAAGGCAACAGCCATATCGGACAGATCGTTGGGAGAGTTGTGCTCTTCAATCACACGTTGTTCGGACAGAACAAACATCCCGCGTTCCTTTCTCCCTAGTGTCCATGCCGCAACCTGCATGCCTTCCGTAGCAGCGAGTGGTCCCATATGGGAAAGTGCCAGTGGATAATTCACCTTCCAGGAAGGAGACTCCAGAATTCGGGCCAAAGGTGGATTCATGGCGTAACGTTCAGGATAGGTCTGGGCAAGAATCAGCAGATCCCAGTGCTCACTTGTACCCGAAGCCAAAGGTTCCATGACAACCATGGCAAGATCACCGGCAGTTATCTGTTGATCACCGGATCGCAAAGATCGGGTTCGCACAGTGAATCTGTCATAATAGTTCTCTTCCATATATATATGTGGAGATAAGTAATAGTAATCTTCCACATCGAGCATGTCTGTGGTGTACAAGTGATCTTCAGCCGTAACCCAACAGATATGATTAACATAGACGGACATCGCGCGAGGGTTATTCAGCGTATCAGGCATGCTTCATTTTTCCATTGGCATAGGCTTGGAAAACGTTGATCTTCTGAATGGAGGTCGTTCCTTCCATGAATTCGAAGGCACGCGCATCCCGATACCATTTATTCAACAAAGGATGGTCAATCATGGAACCAGGTCCCATCAGGTCAAGCGCCAGTTCCGTGGCCTCCTCGGCCAATGCTCCGGCACGAATTTTACTCAAGGAAGCGAGATAGCCTTTCTGCACATCCGCATCAATCTCCGCCGCTGCGCTGCGAATCATGTTACGGAGTGAATGCAAGCGCATCTCCAGTCGCTCCAGCTCCATCTTCTCCCTCTCCGAGAAAACAGACCTCTGCTCCTTCACATAATCATATGCTGCCCGTGCCACGCCAAGCGCAAGTGCAGCGACACCAGGCCGCATGCGATGAAAGGTCTGAAGCGCACCCCATAATCCACGCTTGGTTGGACTGAGATGACGCCCGATGATATCTTCCTCAGCCAGCGGAAAACCATCGAACGTGAGGTGACTTAATTGCACACCTCTAACCCCCATCGTATCCAGAGGTGTAGCACTGAATCCCTGCACAGACGTGTCTACCAGCGCAATCTGGATGCCGAGAGGTGTACGATTGGTCTGAGCAAATACCAGTCCGATGCTGGCACGACTGCCATTACCAATATAGAACTTCTGTCCGTCAAGGTTCAGTCTGCCTTCTCCATTCCGCGAAATTCGTGTGCCAATTCCGGTAGCATCCGAGCCTTTTTCCGGTTCAGTAAGTGCGAAGAATGACCACGCAGGTCCCTTGAGAAAATGGGAATAGTACCTCTCCTTCTGCTTTGAATCAGCCAGGGCTGATATGATTACACTGGACATCGATGGACCCGGACTCCCGAGGAATACACCGGCATCTCCTGCCGACAGCTCCTCAATCGCGATAACTCTTTCCAGACAGGAAAGACCATAATATCGTTCCTGACCTACCGTAACGATCGGTTCACCGCCATATTCCGGCGGGATCATCATGCGATTGATGGCTCGCAGAGATGCCAGATGTGTAAACTCAGCTATACGCTCAGGTTCACGGTCAATGACCAGGCCAATATCACGTAATTCCGTGGCATATTGTTTCATTTCCTGCTCAAAAACAGCAATGGTGGATCGTGTAATCATCAGAAGGCCTCCTTCGGAATGAGCAGCATATTTTTGACCATTTGACCTACATACACGTAGGCCGAGATCGCATGGCGCAAATATCCAAACCCTCCTCCAAGACGCTGCAATTGGCGGAAGGCCTCATCCAGTTCTTGATGAACCCATGTACTTGTACGAGCCTCGGAAATGCCTGATTGCTCTAATACGAATTCATCCGACTGAATGGTCTCCGCCATATAGAGTACAGTCAAAACATCAGCAATCATACCCTTGACCAATTGATGCTGAAGAGTGGATTGCCCGCCTGAGTTGCGACTGGATAGATGATGACGCACTTGCTCCAACCCCGCGCTGCACAGTTCAGTACGGAAATAAAGCATGCGGTTTCGGAGATCAGCTATATCGGCTGTTACTTCATCTTGTCTTTCAACACATGCCACATCTTCATTCCCAAGTTCCGATATTCGATAGAGTACCAGACCAGATGGCTCCAACATCCGATCTTCCACCCGATCCGCACGTACCTGTTTCCATTCGTAGATCCGGCCTGTCTCTGCATGACATATCCATGGCTCACTTTTCACGAGTTCAGGTGTCGCCAGTATTATCCCTCCTTGGCAAAGCAAGACGGGACGTGTATCCAAACGCAACATCGCTGCTTCCAGCAGATCTGTTACAGCCGGAACTGGACGACCTGCCGCCTCTGTACCCATCGGCACAGTGCCTACCGCATCAGAATTCAAGACTGACATATGCACTCCTCCTATTGACTCAAGATCAACAATCTCCATGCTCGATTAACGCAAAACCAAAAAAACTGCCCAGCCCAATGCTGACCAGTACGGACCTTTCGCCCTTATGCACCCATTCATTGTCTAGCCCGGAGCTTAGATTGATGAACGCATCCGTGGAGAAGGTATGTCCAATCTGCGGGATATTATCCAGGTAAATTTGTTTTTGATCCATGCCTGTACGCTTTGAAAATTCCTTCCAAGTAGTCCAATTCACATTGTGGGGAAAGATATGATCTACATCATGAAGTGTCAGGCCCTCTGCTGACAGCAGCTCTTCCATGCCTCGAATGATATGATCCACATACAGCTTGTTAAATGACGTCATCTCTTCCACTTCCGCATAGTATCCAGTATGAAACCTCGTATCCCGAAGAACATGCGCTGCCTGTAAGACGTGCTGACCATGATTTCTGGATAGAAGCATGGCAACAGCCGCGTCACCCAGAATCGTAGACTTTCGAATATATCTCCAGTCGGGAGGCATGAAATTAAACTGATCGGCACATACCAATAAAACATTACAAATATCAGGCTGTGTACGGGAGATTCGTTCAAGCCATTGAAGAGCGGCTATCGAGGACGCACAATTCATCTGTGAAATACTATAAAAGGGGATATGCTCAAGCCCATATTCACTCAGAGCCCGCTGCAAGGGCCTATAATCCCCTGGTGCTTGTACATGTGCAGAATGGGCATAGATCACAAGGTCAATGGCAGGCAAGGGTTGTCTGTCAACAAGCTGTCCGATCGCGCGAACGATAGAATGATCCAGGTGCTGACCTGGAGGGGTAACGGGAACACCGTTCAGACGATGATATTTGCGCAGCAACTGCAGCTCCCCTTTACCCAATCCCAAGGATTCGAGGATAACCTCGGGCTCTTCGATCTGATCAGGTAAATACACACCAATATTGACTATACCCAGCCCCATCACGTTTCCCTCCTCTCGATTACAACTCTTCGTACCCACCTGTATGAATGAGAAGTGCATAAATAAACTTGTCATCTGGTTCCAGATGCATCAGACATATGTATTCATCTGTGCACCGTTCTTCAAGAAGTTGCTTCAGACCAAAGAATGGTGCAGCGCTCCAGTGGGCAGGATCGTAACTTCCTTGCCAGCCTGTAGCATGGAACCACTCGGTGCCGGACACTTCCTGCTCCAACAACGGATGAACAAGAAGCCTGATCTGAGACAGATTAACGGATACCTGCACGCAAAGCCTGTCCAGCAGTAATTCTGCTGTCTCGGCAATCGAACTCTCAGCATATTGTATTTCCACACCAACAAGGGATGACCCGCCTTCTGCCAACCGATCCAGAACCAGTACAGCTCCCGTGTCGGGTTCTACAATCTCGCCCACTCCTTCCGCCTCGTAGGGAAGAGACGTCTGATCAAGCACAAGCAGCATACCTCGATCGTAGTTACCACTGTTCAGATAATGCTGGAGCATGTGGAGTGCCGCGAACGGTGCCCCAAATCCCATATCGTTCACAGCAAAGCTCAGGAACCGTGCCTGATAACGGTCCATCAGGTAGTTAACGATGGATATATCCGGTCGAATATTGGGAAAATGATAGGCCAGCAGGAGAACATCCACGTCTCCCATGATCTGATCCAGCCCCGACTCTTCGAGCAGTAGTACACTCATATCATGATAGGCATTGTTGTAACGACCCTCCAACAGATGAAACCGGGGTACAACGGGGGAGCCAGCCAACAAATCATTGTGAAATCTTAACAACTCCGGATGTTCGAACGGAGGCTGCTTGTCCGTAAACAGCCTGACCTTCATGTCCCGGATGGTAACAGGCGCCGCCATCAGGCAGCAACGAGTTGCTTTTCGATATATACGGCCAGTGAACCCACGGTATTAAATACATCCGGCTCCAATTCATCTGGGTCGATCTCCAGGCCATCAATACGGTCTTCCAACGTCATCAATAGTTCCAGAACAGACGTTGAATCCAGATGAAGTTCATCAAATAAGGATGTGTCCCATGTAACAGCTTGGTTCTCTTCCATATTCAGCACTTCGGCAAGGGCACCTTTGATTTCTTCAAGCAATACTGCATCTGTCATGATTATCATCTCTCCTCATCTGTTAATTACTGCGGAATGTGAAACAGGGATCAAACGCTGTTTGCCCAGTAGATCTTCGGGAGTATCCCTTTCCCGAATCAGATGGGCTTCTCCACCACTAATCATCACTTCAGCAGGACTTCCATGACTGAGGAAGTGGGTTGGTGAAGCAGTAGGACCGTAGGCACCGGAATGAAATACACCAATCAAATCCCCTTGCTCAACGGGAGGCAGGTTTACTTTTTTGCCAATGACATCATTCGGAGTACACAAGGGGCCAGTAACATTAAACTCTGCAACCGGGGATTCTCCGTAACGTGACAGCGATGCGATTGGGAAATTGCGCTTCACATACGAGCCAATTCCGACCGCAGCCATATGACAATTGGTACCCCCATCGGTCACGACAAACGTCTCTCCATACGACTCCTTGACATATAAGGCTCGACTGACCAGCATCCCACTGGTTCCCACCAGATACCTTCCCAGTTCCATGAACAGTCTGATGTCAGGGTGCTTCTCCTTGAATTGCTCAAACAACGGGTTCAATTGTGCAGTCAGGGCACTCACAGACAATGGCTGCTCCCCCTCGTAATAAGGAACTCCGAGACCACCGCCCACATCCACCATCTGCAGCTGAATGCCCAGTTGCTCCTCCAGTCGTTCCGCCAGTTCCAGAATGTGACGTGTGTTCTCCACAATAGGTTCCACATCAAGCATACGGGTTCCCATGTATACATGCAGACCGATAATATTCACATGTGAGCATCGTTCCAATTGCTGTCGCCCCTGCATCACAGTATCCTCATCCATGCCGAACTGGCGTGGTTTGCCACCCATCGTAAGCCGTGATCCCTTCACGGCAAACGAAGGATTGATTCTCAATGCCACGGGGACAATCCGTCCCTCTTCCGCTGCAATGGCTTCAATGCGGTCAAGCTCCTGAAACGATTCACAGACGATCGCATAGATGCCATGACGAACGCACGCGGTTATCTCCGCGTCGGTCTTGCCTGGTCCGAGGAAGATTATACGCTCCGGCTTCGTGCCCGCCTGTAGTGCGGTATGTAATTCGGCCATGGAACAGACCTCTGCCTGTGCTCCAAGCCCCTGAAGCAGGTGAACAATTGAAATATTGGGATTGGCCTTTAATGAGTAGAACAGTTCCACCTTGGGAGTCAGCAGGCTACGAAGTTCTTCATATACTCGCTCTAATACCTCCGCGTCATAGACGTATAACGGTGTACCGAATCGTGCAGCGATGGCCGAAATTGCAAGCCCTTGAATGTGATAATCTCCAGACATCTACTTCACCTCGTTTATGAATGATAGCTTGGCTTCAACCGCAGCATCCGTCGCCCGCAGCTGCTCAGCCGAATGAGCAATAATGACACCATAGAGACGACCAGAGAACACAAGATCTTCACCTTTGAAAGCCGCATTGACCGTTGCAAAATTGTTGATAAGGATCCCCTCGCCCTTCAGTGGATCAAATAACAGAGGACCTAGTGCTGACCTTAACTTTGCATAATCCAGGCGGCGATTCAAACGAAGTGTATATTTTTTGGCCAAAGCTAACATCCCCTCAGGAATCCACCGGTTCTGGATCTCGGTCTGATACGTCGACATGTTAAACCTTGCATTAATCTCCAGATTAGGCCACACACTTCCGTCCTTATCCAGAATGGCATCGATCCCGGCTACACCGTAGTATCCGTCCCGATGGAGCGCAGCACCTATCTGTAACGCAGCATCCCGAATTACCGCGATCTGCGAATCACCAAGGTGTGGTGGCATGAGATGCCCCTGATGAACGCCCTGTTCGACCAATGATTCCTTCACACCAAGAAATTCAACTTCGCCGCTTCGATGAATCAAAATCTGATAATTCAGATCACATGTCTTGTTCATCCACTGTTCGAGCACATAATTCACGGCTCTTGTCCCATTCTTGCTTGCCTGTTTCTCCAGTAATTTCATACATTTGTGGAAACGGGCTTCATCTGCAATAACGGTGATGCCTTTGCCCGAGACGCCCATCGAATCCTTCAAGACAATACGCCCGCCCTGTTCCAACACGGATTTCATATGTTCAAATCCGGACGAAAGTTCCTCCAGAGAGTAACACTCGCATCCAGGAATCTGACGGATACCCAGTTCGGCATTAAGCCTTCGGGAGTAGCCCTTATCATTGACTTTGCGGAAAATGTCAGCCGACGGTACGGCAAGGGGAATACCTGTGCGTTGGGATAGTTCTTCTTCCTGATCCGAAGCTCCGAAGGGAACCAGATAAGCCTGTATATCCTGTCTATTTGCCAGTTCGCGCAGCCTGTCCAGCGTAGGCTGACAATGCAGAATGTTAGCTGTAATGTTCATTACCGGTTCATTATATTCAGTAGCAATTAAATGTGATCTACCGAAACCGATGGCCTGTGCATCTGCGATAAACTCGGAATCCGGCAGTTCCTTGAGCAGTACGACATCCTGTTCACCTGCCAGGAAAATCCCCAGCTCCTCCATCCGGTTTACAACATCAGCAGCGGAACCAACACTCAGGGAAGGCAACTTCAGTACCCCCTGCTCATTCCAGTATTCTTCGACCTCAAAATTGTTTATATAAATAAATACAGCTTCATCATGACCTGTAAGCGCCCGCTTCAGCCTTCTCGAAAACCCGGTCAACAGTGTGGTCAATCTCATCACCTCGTTCTTCTGCGAACTGCATCACTGCCACGCTGAATGTTGCTCCCAGCCCAACCGTGACAAGCAAATAGTAGTCGTTCTTCTGCAAAAGCCCCTGATCTGAAATCTCTTTCAGATTAATATAGGGATCGGAACAGAAGCAGTGCCCGATTTCTCCCACATTGGATGTATACACCTGATCCAATGGATAGGACAATCGTGCAGCAACCTTTTTCCATGAAGACAGATTCACATTGTGCGGGACAATATAACGGATATCCTCCAACGTCAGGCCTGCCCCATCGATTGCCTCCTGAATGACATCACAGAGCTGGGGGGTGTAGATCTCCTGAAATTCCCGGAGCGTCCCGGGATCCCCTGTCAGCACGTTGCAGAATTGTCCAAGGGTTACATTCGTAAGCCCCATCATCCTGCTTCCCGGGCCGGATTTACCAACCAGTATGGCGGCCGCGGCTTCGCCCATAACGGTTGTATTGGGGATGAGCTGTACAATCGGACTGAATGTTTTTTCACCTGTTAAGATTAAAATATGATCATCCTCTTCCAAAGAGGCCAGCAATGTTGCAGCAACATCCAGCGCAATCAGACCTGAAGCACAGTTCTGCTGTGTCAGTGAAAACGCAATGGCATGTTGCATGCTGTAAGCCTGCTTTAGCCCTTGCAATACCTTCATTGGAAAGGGGAAATTTTCCTGAATTGTGTGGCAATAAATGATATACTTGATCGAAGATGGAACAAGTGTCGGACTGTTTACCACCTGGGCAAGCACACGTCCTAACAGTGTCGTCAGATCACCGTCTTTGTCTTGCGGAACCTGTTTCAGACCATGGATTTTCTCCAACACTTTGGTCTGGGCTTGTTTGAGCCCCAGATGTTCGTTCAACTCCCGGACAGGAACGACGAACTTGGGAATGTATGACCATATTTGCTTGATATGCATCGGTTTAGGACACCTCGTTATACCCATCATACGGAGCACTCTCAATATAGGGAGAGAGCTTCATCCGAAGCTCTCATCTATTGGACTAACCATAATGCCATAGTAAATACAAGGGATTATGCACGAGCCGCTGCTGCACGGGCAGATACCGCACGAGCTGCTGCTGCGCGAGCCGATACAGCGCGAGCTGCCGCCGAACGGGCTGCTACTGCACGAGCCGATACTGCACGAGCACTAACTTCACGTGTTTCGCCCAGTACGTTCACTTCGGATTGTACTGCTTCCAACTCTTTGTTCTTCAATTGTTCCAATGTAATGGGAGTCGCTTTAATGACCATTGATTTATTCCTCCTTTCGTCTTGGATACTATCATTCTATAATCTCCCAATTTGGAATGAAACTGTAAAAGGAGGTAAATGGGTCTCTCGCACGCCTTACCCCTTGCTAATATCAACTCCAAGCGTTCAATACACAACTCACATTTCAATACGTAATTACAAACTAAATCAAGGGACGGTGAATGATCATGATCGGACCCAAAATTCGGGAAATCCGGGAGCAACTTGGACTGTCTCAGAAGCAACTGGCAGGGGAGGATATGACACGCTCTTACATCAGCCTCATCGAAAAAGGCAGAGCCGTTCCTTCTCAGCGTATGTTGAAAATCATCGCTCGAAGACTCAATACACCGATGGAGTACTTCTTGGGAGGAAATGCAACAACGGACACTGATATCGGTGAAGCTGTCCTGGACAAAGCCAAAGCCTACTATGCTGAGCAGAATGATCCTGCCTGTATCCGTATGGCTCACAAAGTGCTGACTCTGACGGAAGATGCACTGGATCAAACGGAAGCCTATCTGCTCATCATGCGAAGCCACAATAGGCTTGGCGATTACCGCCAAGCTCTGGATGATGGGGAAACTGCTGCTTTTACAGTCACCCGAACAGGAGACCGGGAGCACATTGTCGACTATTACCTGGAAATGGGAAGAGCTGCATTTCATGCAGAACTGTTTCACGCTGCCCGAAAATACTACGAACAGTCCTACACGTACAGTAGCAAGCTCAAACATCTGCAAGATAAACATATCCATTCGTTAACCTTTCTCGGAACAACCCATTTGCGGCTGGGTAACGTGGATCAGGGACTGGAGTATTATCTCAAGGCCGAAAAAGAAGCCCAAATGACCGGGCAACCGGAGTTATATGGCGAAATTACACTGGGTTTGGGCAAGGCCTATTATATGTCTGAATTGGACGGACACTTGCTCTTAAGTTATGACTGGACCAAGAAATCGGTAGATTCATATAAACAGGCAAATAGTAAATCCTATGTACTCGCTCTTCACAATCTGGCTGTCATTCAACTTCATATGGGACAAAAAAAAGAAGCCCTTCCCTTGCTGTCAGAATGCGCCGATATTTACGACCAACGCAATCTGCCTCACAAGAAGGCTTCTATATTAGAGGAAATCAGCAAAATCTATCTTGAAGAACAGCAACCTTTACTGGCTGAAACAGCCATCAAGGAAGCCCTTCAGCTACTTGATCAACGAGATGAAGGCATGCTGCGCGCCAAACTATATCGTCTTCTCGGCATTGTATTTCATGAGAAAGACAATACCAATGAAAGCTATTACTTCCTTCGAATGAGTTACGACATGCTTAAACGAATCCATGCAGATCGTGAAGCAGACATTAGCCACAAACTTCTAGTGCTTAGCAGACAAGAACAGAAGATGAACTATGACGAATATAAATCCTATATCAAATAAAACGGCCCCCATCTTCTCCTAACAACTATTCAGGAATAGGATCATTCAGATCAAGCGGGTGCACCGTTATTTGCTTATATGACGAGTGGCCCAGGGATACATGGGACTTAAGAGCTTCCCCTGAATTTTGAAGATGTCCGTTATACAATGAAAACAACATGACAATGGCCACAGACAACCCGCTCGCAACAATCCGAAGCTTGAATCTTTTATTATCCACGTCCATCTCTCCTTGTGCATATGGTTTGGCAGCCGAACATACCGTGCACTTCGGCGAACCTAAGATGTATTGTACGGATTATTGCAATGACTTTAAATACGTTAATTACCATTTACCTCCATTTGCATATGAACTCACGTATAAAAGGTCATATGAGCCTTGTCTTCGCGATAATAATCCAGTCGTTGTTTCATCGTACCTGTATGCAGTTCAAACAGATGACCATCCGGATCGGTAAAATATACAGATAATGCGTCCCGCGGATCTCTTGGCCTTCCGGGAAGAATGTCCGCTCCAGCAGCTCGCAGCTGCTGCACAGACGCGTCGAACTCCTCTTCTGTAACAGTAAATGCAATATGGGTATAGGTTCGTTCCGTATAGTTGCGAATGACATCCTCCTGATTCAGGGCAATCCACAGACCGGCAAGTTCAAAATAAGCCAGTTTGCGTCCTTTCACCTGAATCCGGGCACCGAGAGCCTGCTCATAAAAGGTAATGGACCGCTCCAGGTTGGATACGGAAAAGCACAAATGATTAATTCCCTGAATATTCATGTGGCTCCTGACACCTCCATTGATTTAAGGACCTATCCTTATTATGGTATATTCTGTGCAAAAAACAACAGCCTGACTGTCTCCTCTCGCACCTTCTTCTGGGCGAATGCATAGGTTATCCGTATCAATGAACGTTCGAGGAGGATGTAAAGCGAATGAATCCTGTCTATCCTTTTTATGGTGAGAAAACGGTGTGCAAGGAGCAAAAGCTGGCATTTCCACCGCAACATCAGAACCAGCAACCCGGTCTGGAAACCCTGATGGTTCCTGAACCGATTAGTGAAGATCCTGCATATATCGGCAGCTGCAAACTCGAAGGCAAAGTAGCCATTATTACGGGTGGTGATAGCGGAATCGGTCGGGCAGCAGCCATAGCTTTTGCCAAGGAAGGTGCGGATATCGTCATCGCTTATCTATATGAACGGACAGATGCGGAAAGGACTCGTGAACGGATCGAAGAGCTGGGACAGCGCTGTCTCTTAATCGAGATTGACCTGCGCTTAAAGAAAAACTGTGAAACCGTCATCCGCTCGACGATGGAGACCTATGGGAAGATCGACATTCTGGTCAACAACCATGGCGTGCAGTATGTGCAGCCAAGCATTGTTGATATTACGGAAGAGCAGTTGTACCATACCTTTCAGACAAACGTGTTCGCTTATTTCTTTCTGATCCAGGCTGCGCTCCCGCATCTGTGCAAAGGTGCCTCCATCATCAATACGGCTTCCATTACGGCATACAAAGGCAACACCCAACTGATCGACTATTCCTCCACCAAAGGAGCTGTCGTATCACTGACTCGGGTACTCGCCCAATCGCTCGCCGCACAGGGGATTCGCGTGAATTCTGTTGCCCCTGGCCCCATCTGGACACCGCTCATCCCTGCCAGCTTCTCCGCGGAGGATGTACAGGTATTTGGAACGGAGACGCCCATGGGTCGGGCTGGTCAGCCATACGAATTGGCGGCAGCTTACGTCTATCTCGCCTCCCGCGATTCATCCTACGTCACAGGTGAATGCATTCATGTCAATGGCGGCGATATGGTAACGACATAGGCTAGTGTGAAATGTGGGTGATATCGCTAATTGATGTTACTCCACTTGGTAAAGACAAAACATGTAGATGATTAGCTATTCGGGTCGGGTCGGAGCGTATTTCTGAACGATGTGCTGCTGATGTCAGGTTGGATTTGGCAAGTGTGGCAGGATATCGGTTGTCCGGTTGCGAAGAGGGTTAAGAGTAACTGATCCGGTCAAGCCGGAACCTGACATCTTGCGACAAGGAGCTGAACAACCTGATGAACTTCGATCCACTCTACCAACCGTATCCCTCTTACCGCGTGCCTGTGTATGCGAAACAAGGCATGGTCGCCACGTCACAGCCACTGGCTGCACAAGCCGGTCTGGATGTATTGAAAAAAGGCGGCAATGCCATTGATGCCGCCATTGCAACTGCGGCAGCACTCACCGTGCTGGAGCCTACGTCCAATGGCATTGGAGGCGATGCTTTTGCCCTCGTCTGGACCGAGGGCAAACTGCATGGCCTGAATGCCAGCGGCCCTGCGCCTCAGGGCATATCCATTGAGGCGCTTCAAGCGGCAGGCTATACGGAGATGCCGAAGCTTGGGGTTGTGCCGGTGACGGTGCCTGGCGCACCGGCGGGTTGGGCTGAGCTGAGCCGCCGTTTTGGGCGGCTCACGCTGGCGGAAGCGCTGGAACCGGCCATCCGCTACGCGGAGGAAGGTTACCCGCTTGCGCCTGGGCTGGCCCGCCACTGGGCAAGGGCAGCCGAGATCTATGCACGCCAGGGGGATGCGGAGGCAGGGCGTGCGTGGTTTGAGACATTTGCTCCAGGCGGGCGTGTTCCCGCAGCTGGAGAGATGTGGCGCTCGCCGGATCATGCGGCGACTTTGCGCCAGATTGGCGAGAGCGAAGCGCGAGACTTTTACGAAGGAGAACTGGCAGAGCGCATTCATTCTTTTATGGCGGAGCACGGCGGTTATCTGACTCGCGAAGATCTGGCGGCATTCCAGCCCGAGTGGGTTGATCCCATCTCCGTCTCCTACCGTGGATACGATGTATGGGAGATCCCGCCGAATGGACAAGGCTTAATTGCTCTGGCGGCGCTTAATCTGCTGAAAGGTTACGAATTCGACGAGAAAGAGTCCGTTCTGGCGTATCATCAGCAGCTCGAAGCCATGAAGCTGGCTTTTGCCGATGGGGAGAAATACATTACGGAAGAACGCAAAATGGGCGTATCGGTTGAGGAACTGCTATCCGAGGCCTACGCGGAAGAACGGCGCAAACTCATTGGGGATACCGCACGTGCACCCGAGGCAGGTGATCCACGAGCAAGTGGAACGGTTTATCTGGCTACGGCGGATGGTGAAGGCAACATGGTCTCCTTTATCCAAAGTAACTACATGGGCTTTGGTTCCGGACTTGTTGTTCCGGGGACAGGCATTGCTCTGCAAAACCGCGGACATAATTTCTCACTGGACCCGAATCATGCAAACGCCCTGGAGCCGGGTAAACGGACGTATCACACGATCATTCCAGGGTTCCTCACCCGCGGCAGCGAAGCGGTTGGACCATTCGGTGTCATGGGTGGTTTCATGCAGCCACAGGGTCATGTGCAGGTGGTCATGAATACGATCGATTATCATCTGAACCCGCAGGCTGCCTTAGATTCTCCCCGCTGGCAGTGGATGAAGGGCAAAACGATTCTCCTGGAAGCGGGTTTCCCGCAGCACATTGCACAGGCACTCGCCCGCAAGGGACATGATATTCAAGTGGCGCTTGATCCATCCCAGTTTGGACGCGGTCAAATCATCTGGCGCAACCCGGACAATGGCGTATTATGCGGAGGTACGGAAACCCGAGCGGATGGCTCGATTGCGGCTTGGTAAACTCATGAAATTTCATTTATAAGGACAAGTACAGATATCACAACCCGCTTCTCATATCGGATAGTTCATGTCGAAGACACAACAGAGATAATTCATGTGATCTCTGTTGTGTCTTTTTTTTGCCTTTGTAGACTTTGAACATCAGCAAACAACAGACTGTAGTTATTCAAGCTCCCCTTTTAACCAGAGAAATGTAAAACTATTGTATAATTCATGAAATATTTTTATATTTACGTAAATTTTCACTACATACCATAAATCACAGTGCCTTGTTGACCGATATAGATAAAGGGAAATCCGCAAAAAGTGACTATAGAAATGAGGGTACCACACATGAAAACAAACAAGAACAGACGCGCAGGTCTAGGTCTCACCTTAATGATGATTCTTACGGTACTGATCCTGGGGGCATGTTCAGCTGATAATACAACAACGGCAACCGACACAAGAACAAAGGTCGGGATTGTGCTTACGGAAGTAGGTCTGGGTGACCGCTCTTTTAATGATGCTGCTTTTGATGGACTGGTTCAGGCCAGAAATGAGAAAAGCATTGTTTTTGACTATCGTGAACCGGGCGAGAATGGATCTTTTGAAGCTGCATTTGAGGAGTTGGCAGCAGCCAAATTCGACCTGATTATTGGTCTGAGTGATACGGTACAGCCCGACATGGAGAAGATCGCTACCAAGTATCCGGATCAGCAATTCCTGTTGATTGACAGTCAATCCGAACTGCCTAACATTGCCTCCATTTCATTCCGGGCGGAAGAAGGAAGTTATATGGCAGGTGTTATTGCCGCTATGGCCACAACGGAAAATCATGTCGGGTTCCTTGGTGGGATGGAGATACCGGTCCTTCGTGATTTTGAACAGGGTTTTAAGCAAGGTGTTCTGGCTGTCAAGCCGGATGCAACCGTTGATGCCATTTACGCAGGGGACTTCGGTAATGCCGATCTGGGTGAACAACTCGCTGCACAGATGATTCAGGACAAGGGCGCTGATGTAATCTATGTGGCTGCCGGTCTCACAGGCGTGGGCGCACTAACGGAGATTCAGAAATTAGGGAAATACGCCATCGGTGTAGATACCGATCAATTCTTTTTGGCGGAAAAAGCCATTCTGACGTCCATGCTGAAAAATGTGGATGTCTCCATCTATAACGCCGTGAACACGTTTATTCAAAACAATCATACCTTCCCTCAAAAAGAAATCGTGGAGGGGCTGGCGGAGAACGCCGTGGGTCTGACTGCTCTACATAATATCACGCTCAGTGATGAACAACAGCAAACCTTCGAAGATCTGAAAGCAAAGATCTCTTCCGGTCAAATCAAAATAAAGCTTGATCAATAACCCATCGGATACAAGGAGGTACGCACATGAAACTACAGGGAAAACTGATACTTAATGCTCTAATTTCACTACTTTTAAGCCTTGTGCTGGTCGCTTATATCATCATGCAACTGCTCGGTATGAATGCCAAAAATCAAAATCTGGTACCCGCCATGCTCAAGGTTAGTGAACTGAATGCCAATCAGATTCAGACCCAGCAGGCACTGGATGTCTATTCGTTCTCCATGACAGCAGGAAATCAGGACGCCGTACTCCGCTTGCTGGATGAAGGCCAAACGATGATTCAGGAGCTCACGGACGGATTGCTTGAAACCGACCAGCAGTTACAACTTATACAGTCCATCGAGACAAAATTACAAGCTCTCAACCAGGGAGCCACCGAAGCGATGAGCGCAATGAACAGTGCGGAAGCAAAACGTTACAGCACTCGGGTTCGGGGCATACAGAATGATATCTATTCGTTAAATGAGATGACTCGGGATCGTTATGATCAGTATACCGTCGATTTGGAACATGACATTCAGCAAACGTGGCAAGCCGCTCTGGTAGGAGCCATCGTATTGCTCGTCTCCGTCATGTTGTTCAATATGTATACTTCACGTCAAATCGCCCGGCGTATTCGTACACTCAAAGACGCCGCGGGACAAATTGCGGATGGTGACCTGACCGGACAATTACCGGAAGCACGGGGCAAAGATGAACTCGATGACCTGAGTCGATCCTTCGGTATCATGACCCATAATATCCGCGGCATTATTCAATCCATCGGTGCAGCAGGTCATCGTGTTGATCTGATGGCGCAGGACATTGACCGTGGGAATGATACGTCTCAAGCGATTGTACAGCAAGTATCCCGTACAACCGAGGAACTGGCGATCGGCAGTCAGAAGATTGCCGAGGATCTGAGTGAAACGGTGATCGTTGTGGACAAAATGCAGTCTACCTTCAATAACAATCTGGAGGCCACTTCCCAATCGGTGATCGATGGTCGTGAAGTATTAACTACCGTTGAGGAAGGCAATAAGGCTGTAGCGGAGCAACTCCGGCTGGCCGAAGTGAATCGTCTGGCGATGTCCGAGGTGGAACAAACGGTACAGGAACTGGAAGAAAGCGCGGTTCGAATCACCACGATGACTGCATATGTATCGGAGATTGCCAAACAAACGACCATGCTCTCGTTAAATGCCTCCATAGAGGCTGCTCGTGCCGGAGAAGCCGGACGTGGCTTCGCTGTTGTTGCGGGTGAGGTCAACAAACTCGCCGAACAATCTGCGCAATCGGTCAAACATATCTATGCGGCTGTGGGTGAGATCACAACCTCCATGGACAAGGTGAAAAACTCGGTAGCGCAGAGCATGCAGTTATTCGGCGAACAGGAACAAGCCACCAGCCAGACTCGTGAATCCTTCTCTGCCATTCGTGAAAGTGTGGAGCGTATTAGCACGGGTATCCACCAGCTTGCTAAGGACATGCAACATTCCAATGAACTCAGTACACAGGTGCAACAGGCCATCGAAAACATCAGTGCCATCACCGAGCAGTCGGCTGCCAGCAGTGAAGAGATTACCGCCTCCACGTCGGAACAACAACGTTCCTTCGCTGATGCAAGTATCAAGGTGAAATCATTGCGTGATATCAGTGCGGAGATGCATCAGGAACTACTTCGATTCCGACTGTAAGCAGGATACCGGGAGAATTCGGAACGGACGTAGGTCGGATGTAGTTTAGATGCAGGTTATAGGCAGGTTATATGCGAGCCAGGAACAGGCAGCAGCGTGAACATACAAACAAATAAAGGGGAGCCTCCGTCATTGAATCATGACAGGGCTCCCCTTTTCAGTAGCTAATCGTTGTTTCATCTAAAAAATAAATTCGTTTCAAAGATATGAAAGTATATCAATTGAATTAAACATTAACACGTCACGGAGAAGACAGCAAGAAGCCAAGAAGCGGGCTACAAGTTTTCTATAGGAAAACTAGATCGGAAGCATACGCTACGCCTGAGAGCATTCTGAAAGAGAGCTACTTCGGGAGCATACGCTATCCCCGGACTCTAACGAGTCTCAGGCACTCTATAAATAACGTGGATGAGATTCGCTAGCTTTTAATTCTCCATGTAAAACCGTGGTAATGGATAGTGAGTAATATGCACTCGTCTACTTTTAGTGTGCTGGGTGCTGGTTCGTTGGATCACTTGCAGTTTGGGAATGGGTCGTCATAGGCAGTAGCCCATAACCGTGAGCTTCCCCCACTGACCCATCCTCACAGTGCGTCGATGATGTCCCCGGCCAGCAGGGACGATGGGTCACCGCGCAGCAATGCTGCTCGTTCGGCGGCCTGCCCGTGGAGATATACGCCGAACGTGGCGGCTTGCTCCGCGCTGAGCCCTTGGGCAAGCAGACCGGCGATGATGCCGGTCAATACGTCCCCGGCACCGCCAGTTGCCATGCCGGCGTGCCCTGTAGTGTTGATGTACGCCTCGCCGGATGGCGTTGCGATGACCGTTCGTGCTCCTTTGAGCACAAGGGTCACGTCCTGCTCGCGGGCGTATTTTGCAGCGTATCCAATGCGGTCACGCTGCACTTCCGGGGTCGACATGCCCAGCAGTCGGCCCATCTCGCCAGGGTGCGGCGTCAGGATTGTCGCCGCACTTCGCTGGCCCCAGTCGCGAGGCCCATGTGGGCCGGCGTCTGCCAGCATGTTGAGGGCGTCCGCATCAATGACGAGCGGACGATCCGTTTGTTGCCACAGATGGCGCAGCCAGTCTGTGTCGCCATGGAAGCGGCCGAGGCCTGGGCCGGTCGCGAGCACGTCGCGGCTCTCCGCCAGACGCAGCACGGCGGAGGCGGAAGCCGCGTTCCATTCGCCGCTGTCGCCATCGGCGGCGGCAGCAAGCATGAGCTCGGGCACGGTGCCGATGACATGCGGCAGCAGTGCCGCGGGCAGCGCCCATGTGGCGAGCCCGCAGCCTGCGCGCAGCGCGGCCTTGGCGGAGAGCAGGCCTGCGCCGCTCATCGGCAGACTTCCTGCGGCCAGCAATACGTGGCCGTAGGTGCCCTTGTGGCCGTCCGGTGCCCGGAGGCGGCCTGTATCCACGCGCAGCGCACGGCGCAGCACCTCGTCCGTCAGCAGACGGACCGATGGACCATGCTCTGGCGCAAGCCGCGAGGGAATGCCGATGGCGCGCACCACAATGCGCCCCGCGGCAGAAGCGCCCGGGTACTGCACCAGCCCACGCTTGAGCAGCGCGAGGCATACGGTTACCCGGGCTTGAATGCAGGGCTCATACACCTCTCCGGTATCGGCGTCCAGCCCGCTTGGCACATCGGCGGACACGACCGGCTTACCGCTGTCGTTCGCCGCCTTAATCAGCGCCGCGTAAGCTCCCCGCGGCGCCCCCCGCGAGCCGGTGCCCAGCAGCGCATCCACGATGCCTGTGCACCGGCTGAAGTCCACGGCTTCGCGCCCGTGGACAAGAGCGGGGATGCCAAGCTGCGCGGCGGCATCCCGTTGCACTGCGGCTTCGCCCCGCAGTGCCTCAGGGGCATCGGCGTAGACCAATGTCACGCCAAGCCCTGCTTCAACCAAATGGCGCGCGGCAACCAGCCCATCGCCGCCATTATTGCCCTTGCCGATCAGCATGTACCACTGCTGATCTCCCGGGCGCTCCATCACCAGCGCCGGATCGGCGATGATGTCGCCACCATAACCTTGCCGATCGCCGGGCCCGGTGTGTGCCCGCCTCGCACCTGTCTGGCTGCTATAGCCAAGCTGCCCTGAATCCGCAAGCCGGCCTTCTGCCTGCCCTTCCCGGCACAGCTTGATGACTTCCTCAGCTATGGCGCGGCCTGCATTCTCCATCAGACTTGCTGCCGGAATACCGAGCTGATGAATAGTATACTCATCTACAGCCCGCATCTGTTCAGCGGTTACGATAAACAACGTTCATCCCTCCCCGTGACAAGCTCATCTCTTACCTACATTATTTCCCCTTACCTCATCCAGTTACCATAATCCAATCGATACATCATCAGAAACTCTATCGATTCCGTGTACGAGACCCTCAGATCAAATTATCCATTCCAAAACCTCTCTACGCTTAATAACCTACGGTAAACCGTGCCTGGATAAACTGCGGATCATCCAGTTCGTCCACCAAAGCCGCTGCAAAATCGCCGACGGAAATCGAGCTTTCCCCGATATCATCTGTAATCACACGGGTCATACCAACTCGGAACTGGCCAGTCCGACGTCCTGTTGTGATTGTTGCAGCAGGGCTCATGTAGGTCCAGTGAATACCTGACGCTTCAATCAGGTCATATGCTTCTGCATGGGCTTTCGCAAGTGGCTTAACTTCTTCCGGGAATCCCGGCGTATCCATCAGCATCTCTCCGGAATCGGTCAGCAAACTTCCCGCTCCACCAACTACAACCAGACGTCCTGCTTTTGCCCGGCGCACCCCCTCGATTAACGAACGTGTCACTTCCAGCATCTCTTCTTCTCCACCAAACTTCGGTCCATATGCACTCACAACCGCTTCCTGACCCGCTGCAAAATCTGCCACCTGATCCGGGTTAAGCAGATCTCCCTGTTCTACACGCAAACGCTCATGCACCATCTCAATTTTGGACGGGTCACGCACCACCGCTGTCACTTCATGCCCACGATCCATCAGCTCCCACAGTATCGTCTTGCCAATCGCTCCGGTTGCTCCAAAAATGGCTACTTTCATATGAATTCCCTCTTTTCTGTAGATATCATCTCAACAACTTACCGTTATTTTAATACTTAATCCTATTGTTATATACCTTAAACGGCTCACGCCATCTTAAACCGGATGTGAGATCTTGTAAACGTTAATGTTCATCCGCTTAACCTCTCAAACTATGCACCAGACCACGAACAACACTTCCCCAACTGCTTTCCTTTCCATATCATTACCTTAAACATCGCCAAAAAAGCCGCATTTGCGGCTTCAACATCATGTATTTATCTTACGTGGATACTCTACTGTTGGTTAGAAAATCAACAGCCGTCTGTGCCCAGATTCGCTCCGAATAAGCCTCATGCGCCATATCCTGTACAATATGAAGCTCAATCCTGCCTGCAGCTCCAGACATCTGCTTGTTTTTCATGATGTCCAGATACAACCTCTCCGTCTGCTCTACGGGACACAATTGATCAGCCTGACCGTGAATGAGTTGAATATCCACCTCACTGAGCCCGGATACATATGCTGTTGGGCTTCTATCCCGCAGGGCAGATTGATCATGCAGAAGCTCACCGATTTCAGTTTCCAAGAATGATTTCAGCTTCACTCCTCCACCTGCGTACAGTCCTTCCAGATCTGTAAACGGTGCACAGGCAACCACAGTACTCCATAGCGCCGGACTTTTACCTGCTACCAGCAATGCAAGATAAGCCCCATAGCTCACCCCATAGAGAGAGACGTTTGAATAGGAAGATAACATCTGCTCCCGCATGAACTGGATGACATCTGCATCCACGCCGCCCCAGTCGTTCTGAATGAGCATCTTGTAATCCGCGCCAAACCCTGAGCTGCCGGGATAGTTCAGCCCAATGACACGCACTCCTGCCTGATATAATCCGCTGATAACGGGACTAAAGCTGTCAAACAGGCAATTATGAGGCCCCCCATGAAGATAGATAACCACCTGTTCTGCGCCCTCCGGATGCATGTCCATGTACGGGATCATGTGATGCCCATAACGAATCCATCGATAGATTACCTCGGGTTCTGCATCGGGATGGTTAACAATTCTCTTATTTTGTTCAACCGGGAAACGGATAATCGTACGCGTTTGTTCTGAAAATCGGTATATCCCCGGCGCTGGAATACGTACGATAGATTCATATTTTCCGATCAATCCCTGCCTGTCCCTACTGAGCACAGCCTGTGTCAAGATTCCCGGATAATCATACAGCTCAAACCTCTTCTCTCTGTCCAATGTATATTGAACATATCGCCACCTGCCGCAGGTTATCCCTTCACAGAGGACTAACTTTTGATGTGGATCGAGTTGAATTCTAATCAGTTCAGAGAAGGGTTGGCTATCCCTTGAACATTCATGCACCATATCCTCTCCTTGCCTGATCCATCCGGGCTGGAAGCCATCTTTTACAGGAATAGAAACGGCTATCAGATCCCCCTGCTTATCCATCACAGGGTAGGCATACTCCCTATAGAGTATTTCGGATGATGGAAGGATATCTTCGGGATACGAATACACTCTTCCGAATCCACCAACGTTTACACCAATTTCTTGTGTTGACGCAGACCAGAATACAAATTGCGGATTATCCAGATCAGGAGTAACCCATCGCGCCTCATCCTTCTCAGGATCGTAAAGACCTATACGGACAGCTCCTGAACGATGTCTAATGGAAAATAGCAGGAGTAATTGCTCCTCTTGCCAAGCGGCCTGCATCACTGGAAACGGAAACTTCACAAATAGGCTCTGAACCAGAATTGCTTGCTGCTCATCCTCGTATAGATAAAGCCATTTCCCCACCTTGTCCTGTGTAATCACCAGAACCTGATTCCTGCCTATAAACTGAATATGCTGCGTATGCTGCTCTGACTCTGTCCCATGTTCTGAAAGGTTCTGCCGGCTATCAATGCGGCCTGTATCATCAAGACTGCACCATTCACATGTATTGTCATCATAGCCCAAGAGCATACTCGTTCGTTCCTTATTCACACTCATTCGTGTCAAGAATGGATAGCCCAACCGGATTTCCTCCTCTCATTCCAGTGCTTTAACTGCTCCCATCCCTCCAACTGCAATTCTAGTTTATTGATATACTGCTCCTGTGTGTATGCATCTATAGGCGTAACTGTCCCCAGTCTGCCTAATGTTTCCCCAATCAACCTGATCTGTGGCAGACTGGCAACCGGCAGCCCCATCATCAATAGACGGTACACCTGGGATGCCCGTTCCTCTGACCCTTGAGTAATCAGCGCGCCAGCGATTTCCACCGCACGACCAAGCAGTTGGGGATGGATAGTGTTTGTGTTCATGCGTAACAATTGAATCAATAGTTCATATTCCTGCTCCTGCTCTCCAAGCTGTTGATGCAGTACCATTTTTAATTGCAGTACATGCCCCAGCCAATCCTCATATGCATCAACACATAGCTTCTCCGCAGCCAGCAACGTCATACCCGCCTCTGCATAGTGACCTGCCCGGAGCTGCAACCCCGCAATGTTTAGTAACGTCTGAATCTGAAAAACTCGCTGATCGGGTCCATCAGGAAGCTGACGTATACGCTGTCCCGCCTGTCGCTCCAACGTAATTGCACGTTCTACATTGCCCTCCTGCATCTCAATTAATGCTTCACCATTATCAAGCGCAGCCCATTTCCCAGTACGATACGTTTCCGTTAGTTCATCATGGGCAATGATTTCCCGAGCTTTCGAATAACAGTGTCGCGCTTCGGCATACTGCTTCCCTTTTTTGGTCAACAGCTGACCCAACTCAAACCAGAGTACTGCCTGCTGTGTCGCCGACAAACGTTGAAATAACGAATTATGATCGAAAAAATGAAAACAGGACCTGTAGCGGGCCGGATCAGTCGATTTGGACAACAAAACCCAGGCCAGCCTATTATAGAGCGCCAATGCTGCCTCTTCATCCTTCCCTTTATCCTTTTTTACCTTTTGTAGATGTTCTTCCAACAAAAGTCGAGTCTGATCGGGCGTATCCCTGACAAGAGATACTGGAATTTTGGGCATTTCCTCAGGATTACTCGCTATGGTTGGATATCGATGAAAAAAAAGCACTACACTTACTCCCCTTAGTTTCTGTCGATGCAGGATATAGTGGATGGCTCCCAGATCCGCGGGATGAAGGTAGGAAGATACTTCCACCAGAACCCATTTCCTATTTCCAGGCGTCCATCCTGATCTTTGAAATCTCAATAACGCATTTTTACATGCCACAAGATCATCTATTGGCTGAATTGGACTTAATTGATAGATCAGCGGGAGAGTAGCATACGGATCACCAACCGTGATTTGTATAACCTTATCCTGCCAATGCGTTCTCAGTTTGTGAATTTCATGCTTCACCGCATCCGATGTCCCTTCAACGACAAACAATCCAGGTTCATGACTCACGCGAAGCCATTTACTCCTCAAATCATGATAATCCGTACTTTCCAGTGAGATAGGCATCATGAAAGCTCACTCTCTTTCGTGATTCGGCATACGTGTATAATTTCAGGTACCTGTTGTAAATTCAGTGCATCCATCAATTGATAACTGCCCCGGTTGTTTGCATCAAGTGAAGCTTTAATCCGCTGATCCGGATCTGGACTGCACCGATGGAGGCCATATGCAGCAAGCCAACGGGCCCAACCTTGACGTTTCGCTTCAGGTATCGTGAAGATATGAGCAAGGAGTATACTGCCGAACTCATCGCTTAACAGGCAGCCCCCAATCTTCCTTCCCTCCAGTTCCACAAGCCCGGAACCATTTAGCAGCTTGCCATATCCCCCCTCATAAATATCTCCGATAGCTTGACGAGCAGCTTCCCAACCTGGACAGGTAAGATCACTGGCCTGGAGCAATCGAGCAAGGGAGTCCTCCTGACCCTCCGCAGGCCTCCAAACCGCGTCTTCATTTGGCATAGCAGGCACGGGAACGTCCTTCAAATTGCCGAAAAATCGATACCGATGGGCAAGAACATCCGCCCGGTATCCAAGCTTCTCCCACGGAAATGAGGCAGGAGCAGTTGCATATAGAGAGGACCATGTGATTTTATCCAAAACGGATGACATCCGATCTTCCCAATAAAGATTGGAATGTGCTTCACTCCATAAATCCAATGTATACTGCCCTTCACCCTGATCAATTATCATGAACGAAGATAGGGTTTTGTCTTTTCCAGGTTCAACTGCATAATAGCGATCCCCCGCCTTCCCCGATTCGTGCTGGCATTGCGGCAGGATATTAGATATGGATGTTAGCATCATACGCTTTTCCCTCCCTGTTATAATCGAAACCTGAATAAACCAGTGGTTCGGATGTAACAGACGGATAAAACCGGCGTAGCAAGAATGTATAGATCCCCATATAACCAGTCATATAATCAGGGGAGAAGGACTCCATGTCCTCCAGAGGCCACATCCATATGTCTTCCTGTTGATCACTTCGCAAGACATACAAGCTCTGTGTATACTCCGCTAGTTTGGTTTCATATCTGCCTGGGAACTTGCGGTTAGCCAAGAGTAGAAAATCTCCATTGCCTGCAATTCCGTGACACTGCCCAAAAGAAGCAAATACCGTTGCCTGTGCCACTGCATCCGCTGCTTGAAGTCCAAGTCTGGTACAAAGGGGATCTTGTAAAATATCAGCTGCTGCCATCAAAAATCGACCAATACCCGCCGATCCATTACACCAATGCACCCAGAGTGTATCCGGTTTTTCCGGCGATGCAGGCCAGAGGCTTACGCCATTCTGTGCTCCATGACTCGTACGATCGAGTGTATCTACAATTCGCTTCACAGCAGAATAGTACGCTTCCTTTCCTGTACGCTCCGCCAAGGCAAGCAGATAATACCCGATACCTGCGATGCCATGAGAAAATCCAAGGGAATGATGACCTTTTTGGTCCGATTTATCTTTCACTTTCCACAAACTCAATGATTCGTCTGTCTGCTCTTCTTGTTCCAAAATATAGACACCCAGTTCCTCTGCTCTGGTCAGAAGTTCAGGGCGGCCGCCAATACGGTATATTTCAAGCAGCATCAGTCCCAAACCCGCAGCTCCATGACTAATATTGGTCTGCACCGGATCATGTAAGGTGATTTCCAATGCCAGATCCTCTGCACGTTGAAGCAGCGATGGATCATTTATTCGTTCAGCCGTCTCTGCCATTGCCCAGGGTACAGCGCCATATCCAAAGTATAATGCTACAGGTGTCTCATCTGGAACGTAAGGGTGATTCGTCAAAATCCATTCCAACACTTCATACGCATATTGATGGTATTGTCTGTTCTCTGTAATCTGACCAAGCTGATTAAAACCAAAAATCATCCCTGTCCAGCCAAAGTTAAAATTCGCCGGGTGAAACATCTTGCTCATGCTGTTTTCGGGGAACAGTTGATGGGGACTATTGAAATCAAGAGAAGTATACAGTGTGTTTACCATACGCTCCGCCTGACGGAGCACTTCTTCTGGCTCCATATTGCATTCATCCTTCTCTATTACATCCCTGCTTCCTCCTGAATGGACCTCTTGCTGCTCCAGTAATGCAACCAACGTTTCACGAATTTCTGATAACTTCACATATCCGCCAGACATGATCTCAATACCCAGACTTCCCAAGCCACGAAGTTGTGTATTACTTTGATGATCCAGATAAGCTTGTGCAGCTTCCAGATGAGATTGCCGATATTTCAGATAGGGGTCGATGGATGAAGCCATGTAATAGAAGACGGCTCCCAGTGCATACAGATCATCCGCATAACTGGAGCGCCTGCTGTGCTCACGCCCTCGTGGCACATAACCCGGAGTATGCCCGGTCAATGGATCGGCCTGGTTCTCATCACTTCTAACATAAGCCAGTTCAAGATCAATCAGGCGTACACTTCCGTCCGTCAGCACAACAATATTGTTGGGCGTCAGATCATTAATCACAATCCCTTTATCGTGACATTGCTGCACCATATCGAGAATATGTATACCCATCCGATGCATATCCGCCCGGTTGTAATCTGAGGCTACATGTCTGCGATGGATATATTCACGCAGGCTGATGCTTTCAAAATACTCCAGGATCAGATAGCGGTTATTTTCAACACTAAACAGATCAAGCGGCCTTGGGGTAACCCCCGTATCCTTCATCAAATCAAGCACGCGATATTCATTATCCAAATAGTTATGAGCAGAGCGCCCACCACCGTCTACACGCATGCGGTAGACCGCTTCTTTCATGACAGCCTGTTCATAGGATGTGCCAGAGATGAGAAATACTCCTCCCTTGCCGGATTTCTTGAGCACACGTCTCACACGAATATTTCGTATACCAAACTCATTGTTATTGGAATCGGAATGACGAGAAGTCACCTGATTTGTCTCCATGTCCTGAATCCGCAGCAATTCCTCGGGTTCATTCACCCAATCTGGCTTATATCTGCCGGGCGTTCTTCGATCCTCCTCCAGCTCACCTTCAGGATTCTGGATGGCATACACTTTTGCACCCGAGTAACGGTCATAGTAGAAACGATCCGTGAATGCACCATAACGGTAAAATACACACTGGCTGCCGAGGTATGCCCGATCTGTCGGAATAGCTGGTCCTTCCAGATCACCTGTACATGAATGCATGAGCTCAAGTAACTTCAAGAACTGCTCTTCGTCTCGTGCGTAGATGGTGACACACTTCCCCGTCTGAGGGAGAGGTATGGAACCGTTAGATGTTTCAATCAGTTTCAGCCCACTGCTCACTACTTTCCATTGCACTTCATTTTCTGTGAGAACAGGTGCAATACGGCGCAGCAATTCAGCTCCTTCCACAGGAATAACCGATATATGGATTTTCCATCCCTGCGCGGGAAGCCTTAATTCCTTCGGTCTAAAACAAATCCAATGGCCGTCATTCGACCATTGGATGGATTGGGGAAGTTCCCGGATTATATGTTCCAAAGCGTTCTCAAAGGCGTCCTTCTTGGGGGTTACACTTGCGAATTTCAATGAGAATCACTCCTTTTTGGATAAAGTAAGAGGGGGAGGTACAATTATTTTAGTAATGCGCGAAAACCAAAGACTTATCTTTCAAATGATTCAGTGAATAGAGCTTGTAAAGAAGTTCCTAGTTCTCAACAACGATTGTTTGTGAGCTAGTCCAGCTGCACACTGTACACAAGCTTGTTTCCTCAAACATGTTGTTATCCTCTTCAACCTCTAGTGCCATCAAATCCTGTACAGATAAAATTTCCTTGTTTTCCATGATAAATTACCTCCCATTTGTCTCCCCCTCTTATAAACCAAATTCTACATAAATTTTGAATTTCCTTCTTTTTAATTGAATTATTTTACATAAATTATTCATACAATCCATTTATATTTTCTGATCATGCCAAATTACTTGTTTCCTCGGACTAAAAAGAGGCACAATATGACATCAAATTCCAGACTACATGGAGGTCATTTGTTGTTGGGTACGCTTGCTCCGTTCTTCACGGAAAGGTCGGACAAACAGGCTTGCCAAGCCCATACAAATAACAAATGAACCAATCCCCATGTATACCCATGAAGGATTGTACGTTTCAATGAACCAGCCACCCAATAACAACCCGAGCGGATTACTAATGCCACTCATCAAGACCCCCATACTGTTCATGACACGCCCTCTTTTTTCTTCCGGGGTGGATAAAAGAATGGAGGTAACTAGTGGAACATTCACAAGGGCAAGTCCCATCATCAACAAAAATGAACACGCAATAGCAATGTACAGGTTAGGAAACATCGGCATGAGCAGCAAACTTGTGCCTGAGATGAGATAACTGATCAAAAACCAGTGAGCCAGCGAGAGTCGTTTGGCATATTTACCACTGAGCAGAGAGCCTGCAATACTGCCCGCGGCAAAGGCCGACTGAAGAAGACCGTAGCCTTGTGGTCCAGCTTGGAGCACCATATTGGCAAAAATCGGTGTGAAAATATGCAATGGCGCACCTGCAAAATTGATAATGGCTCCAAAGATAATGCAGCAGGCCAAAATTTTACGGGAAAACAGGAATGTAATCCCCTGCATGCTATCTTTAAGAAAACCGGAGACTCCTTTTTGTTTCACGACTTTGGTTACAGGAATGCGGATAAAGAAAATGGATATGGCGGACAGCAGAAACGTAACGGCATAGATGAACAGGATGGACTGAACGGAGATGAGCGCGATCAATATGCCCCCCAAGGCGTATCCAAGCAATTCAATCGTTTTGGAGGAAGAGTTCAGTAAGGCATTGGCTGGAGCTAATTGTTTTGTAGGTTCTGGCAAAATAGCGGGGATGACTGTCTGGGTTGCCGGATTGAACAAGAAACCAAGGATTGCAATGAGCAGATTGGCTGCGTAAATATGCCACGGAAGCATGGATCCTGTCATGAACAAAAGAGCCAATATGCAAGCTATACCTGCACGCAATATATCTGTCCAGATCAAAAGTTGCTTTTTGGGGAGGCGATCGCTGATCGTAGCCAGGGGAATACCCAAAAATGCATAGATCAAGTACGGCAACATCGGAATCAGTGCGGCAGCGAGTGCTGACTCCGTTAATTGGAGGATATACCACATCGTCGCCATCGAAAATAAAATCTGACCTGCGCCAGAAACCAATCTGCCAACAAGAAGCACAACAAAAGAAGGAAGGCGCAAAACCGCTCGATAGCTGTCACCGTGAATTTCATTTTTCATCTTTTTCACGCACCTCTCCCTCGTACGTAACAGATTCATCATCACTACTACGGTGCAGACGTGTAACTAAACCTGAATCTCGAATGGTCTGTTGTATCTTGGCTTTTACCCGTTCCAGTTCAGCCGTATACTCGCGTATCTCGTTCAATAAGGTCTGATGTGTTCGTATGCCTTCCCTAATCAGCATTGCAGTTGCGTCAGAACGGTTTTTGGCTAACTCAAGAAATACAAGCTGATCAATAATATCAATCTCTTCCTGACTTAATCGAACGGAAACTACCCCCTTGGTTCCCGAAAGGTTTTTGTTCGCCTGCTCCACAGATCGTTCCACCATCTGGTTAAACTGAGCTTTCTGGTCATTGTACATATTCATTTCCTCCATTCTTTACAATTTCTTTACAAGGAATCTGTATATTGTATTTTGTAAATCGTAAATTGGTTATAATTTACATTATACTTGTAAATAAATGGTTGTAAAGCAAAAAACCTTTGGATATCCAAAGGTTCGCTGAATATGTTTTTTAACTAGTTCACTACTCTCCCTGTCTCCACCACATACCCTCCGATTTCGGACTGGTATACTCAAATCCAAATTGGGCATACAGGCGATCCGCTGGAACATCCGCCAGCAAACTGACCAAACCGCGAGCAGGCACGACGTCACGCAGATAATTCATGATCTCGCTCATGATCAGCTTTCCATAACCCATTCCCTGAACATCCGGGTGTACAGCAATATCGACGACCTGAAAGAAGCAACCTCCATCTCCAATCACTCGCCCCATACCTACCAGTACATCTTCTTCACGCAGACATACGGCAAACAGGCTATTCGGTAGTCCAATCTCCGCCCCTTCCCTGCTCATTGGACTAAGGCCCGCGATCTGCCGCAGGGCAAGATACTCCACTGCTGCGGGTGGTGTGTGTTCAATATTCACTTGATCCATGAATTGTGCCCCTCCCTAACAAAATAAATTATTCTTTTATTCTGTCAACCACATGCCAAGACTTCAACAACAATACCGGCGGAATATATGCCGGCATAAGCCACTGATAAGACAAATCTTTAAGCAATTGACCCAACCATAACTGTCTCTGGTCATCCAGTCGCATCTTCCACGGACCGCTGGACATAGTTTCTCCTTGATCTACAAGTTCACGGGCAGCGTCATAAGTATACTCTTGGCCTTTATTTCGTTCAATCTCTTCGAGAACAGCATCATATAGTTGCTGCTGCTCTTCTTCCTTCTCCTCTGTAAAGTCAGAATCATATACCACGGAGAAGTTTAAGCCCTTGAATTTATGTTCATCGACAACTTCTTTAAATAAATCTGTCACAAACACTTCCACCGTAGCCGTCTCTTTTATTTTAAACATATATGTGTTATTCGGTATTTTGGAGAAGTCAAATACCAATTTATTAAAACCTGCGAAGTCCCCATCACTATAGCTTCTTACATCTGAGCGGTTCCAATCCACACATTCCAGAATATTCGTAACATTTACTACATACAACTCTAATTCATCATGAATTAAAGGTAATAATTCAACCTCTTTTGAGATATGATCTTCAAATACTTCTTTCACATTTTTTTTCATAATTGGCTTCCCTATTATTAACCTAGGAAAATCACTATACTTTTTTTTATACAATGTTTTTACTTTAGTCGGGGTCCATATTTTCCCCTTAGAATTTCCATTAAAGTCTGAACCCAACTCATGGTCCCAATCCATAGTATTTAAATCCATGCAGCTATCGTTATATTTTAGTTCATAGACTTTCATATTTTAACTCCTATCCTTGGATTGCTCATCTAACAAACCTTAGCTAAACTTTGTGCCCCTTTCTGCTTGAATTCATCTACTTCCTGTGTAATAGTGAGAGAAAGCTTACGTGAAGCGTGTTTCAAGATACGTGAAGTTGGTGCAAAGGAGGAACAAGTGTGTTTCAACGTTGGATTGAAGATCTAACATCTCGCCCAGGTGCTGTGGCTGTGCTACTTGGCGTCATGGCTGTGCTTCTGGGGATATACATATGGTCTGCCACCGAAGTTCGCCGCAGCCACGAAAGGCGAATGAGAAGGATACGAGATACATTATACATAAGTACAGCCCTCTTGGGACAACTTACCATCCAGGAAAATCGGAATGATGAACGGTCGGAACACGAACATAACGATCTGATCACGGCAATGTTAGCCTGCAAAGCGGCATCTTACCTTTCCCCTCAACTACAGGATCAGATTCGTGACTGTATTAAGGAACATGATCCTGCCAGACTCGGCCTGATGCACAGAGCACTGGAACGGGAATGCACCGTATTATCGGATGAACTCAGCCGGGATACGCATGCAGATCATTGGGGCACAGCGCTCTGGACCATCCTTCGGCCCCTAGCCGAACCAGCCGCACTGGCGGCTACAGGGTTTCTCGTTACGGATCTGGTATTTCGTCAGCAGATGTTGGACGTGTCTGCGGACTCATGGGACAGCATCTTGCCGTGGATTCGCGCGATTTCCCTAATGATCACCATCATATATGGTTACCTGCTCTGGGCCAGCCCACGCCGGGATACTCCAGGTACAATAACCAAAATGCTCTCCTTGCTGATCGCGCTATGCTCCTTGCTTCATCTGATTGGACTTGTGGCTGCGCCCTACGCCCTTGGATTACAGTTGATCTTGTTCACTTCAGGCTTCGGTCTGACCGGAACACGCTCTCGCAGTGATCGCCCCTACGCAGGACATACGGACCTGGAACCAACGAAGCAAGTCTCTACGGAGATGGAAGTGCATACACGTCGTACATCGGGTACCCACACCGGCGAATAACTAACGTATGGACTCCTTCCATAGCATTGATCTTAGAGATCCACCCCTTGGTGATACAAGACGCGTCCTTCCCTCGACTGGATTTTCATCAATCAGGGCATGTCTTCAAACTCAGGCAAATTATACGATGATGGATATCAGCATCCGATAATTATCGAGCTCCTGTCTGGCTGTTCCTATTGAATAGCCAGATTATTTTGTAAGGAACTCAGGACGTCTTATTCGGCCTCTACAGCTGTCTCAGATTCGTTAGCGCGCACTCCATGTTCATGCTCTGAATCGCAAGTCTATAAGCAAAGAGGGCTGAAACTACAATGTAGTTTCAGCCCTTTTCTATATACTACTCATGTCTTGCGAAATTTAATCGGAAGGTTATATCATCAAAGTGACATGTGTAACATGCTTTAGTTCACTTTATATAACGGATAATTACTTCACTTATTTGGCTACAACATGTGCAATGATACGACCTTTTTCGTATGTGACCGTAACGTTATAACCATCTGCCGTTACACTGTCGAATTCACCTGTAATTCCATTAGCGGTGATTAACGTAATATCTTTGGAACCTTCAATCTTATGGTTGGACAAGTCGAGCTTGAGGCTTCCTCCATCAATGTAGAGCTTTCTGCCGACATTCAGTTGACTGTTGTCACCATCTACAACCAATTCCAGCGTACCTTTATCCATGGTGAAGTTTCTATTCAAGGTTAATGCTCCATCGACATTCACAACCACTGTTCCATTTTCCACATACAGATCACCTGTACCAAAAGCCGTTGCGGATTCGGCTACCAGCGTTCCTGCTTGCAGCAAGGTACCGCCTGTGTAGTTATTTTTCCCTGTCAATGTCAGGGTTCCTGTTCCCTTTTTCGTGAGCATTCCACTGCCGGTGATATCATTTCTCCACCAGTCTTCTGCATTAAACCGTCCTTTGGAAGCATCCATATCTACGGTTACATTGTTCAAGAATGCACCGTATCCATCTGAGGCTGTTACCAGATCAATTCTTCCCCAGCCCTTGGATTCATCCAGTACAGGATATCCAGAGTCAATGGATGTTGTATACAATACTTGTCTGCGTTGCTCATCTGTTAGATACGGTTGACGCGTTTCTAGCAAAACTTCTGCTCCTTGCGGTACAACGGGAGCCAAACCTTTGGTTCCTGTTTGTGGCAGACCGTAAGTCATCTTCTCTCTATAGAAGGCTTTATTGGCATCATGATCTTCCCATTTGTGCTCATCGTATGCACTCTTGAACGTGTAATCTTCGGTTACGGTGTGTGCATAATCATACAGACTCATGTTTTTTTCCTTGGCTGCAGCTCCAAATACTTCTCCTGCATTCTCATAACCTTTCGCTAACACATCTTTGTTCTCAGCTTTATTAAGTGCATATGCAGCCATGGCTGTGGATTGTATTCTTCCTCCTATAACATCAAGCGGTGAGTGCATGCCCGTTACGACTCGATTCTCGCCCAACTGAGCTGCTCTCGTTAACAATTCAGAGAATCGTTCCGGTGTAGCGTATGCCAGAGGAAATACGGATAAGTAAGCTGCGCTGGTATGTCCACTCGGAAATCCGCCATCTTTCCCTCTTCCATCCTCAGCGATTCGTTTGACATAAGTTAACGCAGGAATAAGCTTAACGTTGGTTTCGTATTGCTGGTAATGTTTTTCTCCGGTTGATTTGGTGCCGCCTGAAGCCAGAGGCACTTCTTTTTTCTCACCTTCGCCCAAGGTTTCCCATACAGGCAGTCCCTTGCTGTCAACCACTTCTTTCACTTCTCCATTGGAATTCATTCTCCACGGTCTAGGGGAAGAGTAGAAATATTTAGAGGGATTGGATGAGGCAGGAATTTTGAATCGAACCAGATCAACCAGATGGACCAAGTCTGAAAGTTCCGTTTGTGCTTCCCAATCTCCAATACCTTGGCTTTCATCTTCCACGGTTTCTTCGGTCAATACCACATTCATCTCGTCCACTGTTCGTTCAACGTTTGTCTTTGGCTTGATGATATCTACATACGTGTTAGCCAACGGACCAAAGCCTTCCATCACGCTATAGATCTTATCTCTTTGGTCATCATAATAGGCTGCCAAAGCCTCTTCACCCGTGCGGTTTTGCGTGACCTTTTCTACATATCGGATATTGGCTTCCCAAGTCGCTTTGTTTCGGATCTCTTCATTTGCATATGTTTTCTGATCAGCGACAGCTATGGTTGGATCATTCTTAAAGCCGTCATAATATGGGGACGGTCCATCTCCATACTTTGCATTCTTCCCGTCAGCCCCAATTTTGGTTGCCGCTGTTCCGTCTCTCCAATCTGCTTGATTCATGGACCATACTTGATCAAAACCGTCCAAAATATCAATAAACGGATTGGTTTCCGCAATATTTTTCAAGGTGTCGTCTCCAGCATTGGCCCCGTCCTTCACGGCGGACAACCGGGCTTCATCTGCTGGAGGATTAACATTCAGTACGGCTGCCGTTCCTTTTGGCTTAGCTGGTTTGGCAGCCGTAGTCGCATCTGCTTCTACCGCCTTAACGAGTGCTGACACGGCTTCGGCACGAGTAATGGAATCAAGCGGTTTGAAGCTTCCATCTGCATATCCGGCAATAATTTTCGCTGCAGCAGCTCCACCTACTGCTCCCTTGCTCCACGCCGCAATAGAAGATGAATCGCTAAAGACATTTGCTGCTGTTTCATTTGGTTCCAAATTTAGAATACCAGCAATGACTTTAGCTGCTTCCTGACGTGTAATCGGATCTTGCGGCTTCATGGTACCATCGGTGTATCCATCTATATATCCATTTGCATTTGCAATAGAAATGGCTTCATAATACCATGCACTCTCAGACACATCGTTGAAGGTAATTTGAGCTTGTCCGGAATATCCAAAAGCACCGTTTACCAAATTCATAAATTCGGCTCTGGTAATATACGTGTTCGGTTTGAATGAATGATCCAGATAGCCTCGAATTAAACCTTGATCACCCCATGCTTGAATATTCGCTTCCGCCCAGTGTCCCTTGATATCAGAGAACCGAATCTTCTGATCGGCTGCAAAACTCTTCTCTGCAAATGTCGGACCTACCATAGACAACATTAGAAGTAATGCCAGTGACTTTTTAAGTGGTTTTCTCATGGCTTGCAAATACACGCTCCCATTATGGTAAATTATTTTTTTGCTCCTGCATCTGCAAATGAGTAAGAAAGTCTCTATACAGATGTCTGATCTGCCGTTACTGTAGCATTAGAGAGCGTTTCGCATCTATAGAACATATTCCGTTTTATATCAATATCGTACGTTCCGATGATTTCTGCCCTAAAAAACTAGAGTAGAACCTACTTTCGTTAATTATGATATGTTTTTATGTAAACGCTTTATTAAATGGGTGTAAAATGTAAAGGGGGAGTTTGTTAAATTTCGGTCAACATGATTTCTAGTCCTCGGCCTGCTATATAATGATGAAGTTGTTTAGAAATAAGGAATGAAGGGGGATAAAGAATGCGTAAGCCATTTCAGTCTGTGAGATCCAGAATGGTTCTTTCCTACCTCGCTGTTGTTCTTGTCATTGCGCTTCTTTTCGGCTCAATTTTCTATCTCTTCTTCTCCCATCAATACAGCAAAGAGATCCGCATCAATAATCAATTGTCGCTGAAAAGCACGGTCAATACTATTGAGAGCTCCGTGATCCAGAAGGTGAATCAGATCTATCTGTCCCTGGCACTCGGTAACGCTGCAAATATCAATTTAGATAGCTTACAAGGAAACCACAGCAAAATTCTGGACATCGAACAGTCTCTCAAAAATATGGTGCAAAATTATTCCGATCTCATTGAAGCCATTCATGTGTACGATACGAAGAACCACTTCATCGTCTCATCTGTATATGGTCTATTGCTCTATGAGGACACACCTTCGAGTGTGGATCATACGACGGATTGGATTGCTGCGATGAAAGAGACTCCAGAAAGTTCCTTATGGATGAAGACTCGCATGGTTCCTCAGGATGCATATATCGAATCACGGGAACAGAGCAACATGAGTCCTCTCATTTCCTATGTCCATAGTTACCCGTTTCAATCAACAGGACAAGATAGCAAAGCCCTGATTGCGATTGACATCAAAGAGTCAGCGATTAGTCAGATCATTCAAAACATGCTCCCTGCTGACTATGCAAATACATTAATCATCGATCAGGATGGAACCGTCATCTCTGCCACAGACAAAACGTTGATAGGCACCTCCACGGAGGAGAATTTAACGCAGTCGCTGCTTTCTTTTCATTCATCAGAAGAGAGCTTTACGCCTGTATTTAACTATGACTCGCAAGTTGTAACTCAAGATCAATTTAAAGGAAGTGCCTGGAGAATCTACACAACCACGCCTAATGACAGCTTCTATTATAAGTTGGATAGCTTGAAGGAAATTTCAGTTCTTCTCGGCTTATTGGCTGTTGCCGTTGGGATCGCAATGTCGTCCATCTTCACTAGAGCCAACTATAGTCCGCTAAAACGAATCCTGAATAACATCAAGAGCCGGATGGACAGCCCAATCAGCTCAAAGCAGGACGAATACCGATTTATCGATACAACCATTAACAGTCTGTCCAATAAAGTCGATAGTCTGGAAGAAACACTCCAGGTCAATCATAAGATGATTAAACATAGTATCATGCTGAACATGTTAAATAACCGGTTTACACCCGAGGAGCTTACGCAGCAACTGCAATCTGTTCATATTTCAATGGCGTATACTCGCTTCCGCTGCATCGTCATTGACCCGGTCAATGAGAAGTGGAAGGATCTGCAGCCACGACAGTTGCAGCATACGTTGTACACGATGATCCAGCAACTGGAGATGGCAGAATTGGAAGGAACGCAACTGCTGGCAGAGGAATTGCAGGATCACAAAATAGCAGTAATCATCTGTACCAACCAATCCGAAGAACCTCTCTCTGATCTGATTGTGGACTTTATTCACACGGAGGCAAGAACGAGATTCGGTCTGGATTTTGTCCTATCACTGGGCGGATGGGTACAGCATTTCACGGAGATTCACACAAGCTATCATCAGGCGAATACCTTGATTCGATACAGCTATTTCTTTCCCGATCAGTCCGCCATTCAGGATCTTGATCTTCTGAACAGGGAAACCAGCAGCTTGGAAATTTCGGACTCATACCTCGTAAATTTGGAGAAGAAATTACAAACTCGGGATGTGCACGGCGCAGTTCAAGCTATTCAAGAGTTGGTCACTCAGATTAAAGAAGGCATGTATTCAGCCGAATACAGTCGGATCCTATTACTTAAAACGGTCTCCATATACTCTGAATGTATTCATCAGGTACGTTGGCAGCCCGCCGAGGCGAGTTCATTGAGTTTGTACAAGCAATTTTCATTGTTCTACAATATCAACCGCTATTCGGAATGGATGATTCATCTCGTCACCGAATTTGTGATGCATATGGAGAAGCGAAGCGAGGAACGGAGTGTGGATACCATCTCGGCTGTCAAAACCTATATTCAAGAGAACTTATCAGGCGATCTCACGCTCGACCATGTCTCAGAGCAAGTGTTCATCAGCCCCAAATATCTCAGTAAACTCTTCAAGGAAGAAACCGGGATTGTCTATTCGGAGTATGTTACGAACCAGAGGATGGAACGCGCACGAGAACTGATGACGCAACGCGAAATTACGGTTGAGCAGATCGCAAATACCGTCGGTTACCGTACCCCTGCTTATTTCATCAAGAAGTTCAAGGAGATTCACGGCTGTACACCCAAAAACTTCATGCGCAGTCTAATGGAACAGGGATCTATATAGGTTCAATTTAACATTTACACAATAACGGAGAGGACAGAAAGAACCTGAAGAAGCGAAGCTAAAAGCTTTCTGAAAGAAAGCTGCATCGTAAGCATACGCCTCGCCTTTATTCCCGGATTTCCCCCTTAGAAGAGGAATTGAAAGAAATCTGGGAATAACAGCGATCGGAAGGTTGTTCTGTCATCGGAGTGCCCGTGTAAATATTCTTTATTTGAACCTATATAGAATTTTAAAATTAAAAAAGGAGCTGCTATGAAATTTAATCTTTCAAGAAGGCTATACCTATACTCCGCACTGCTTCTCCTTCTCGCCTTCACAGGTGGGTGTACCATTCTAAACACAGAAACAGCACAAGGGCAGCAACAGCAGGACCATCTGGCAAGCCTTGAGAAGGATACGGCTCCAGAGTATACGATATCCTGGACCATGCATCAGAATATCCCTGTTCCTGAGGACGCAGAGATGATTGCCTATATTGAGGATCGGTTTGATGTCGATCTGGAGGTGTGGAACCTTGAGAACAAGCGATACGAGGAACTGCTGGATCTGAAGCTTGCTCAAGGGAAAATACCCGATCTGTTCCGAATCAGACAACCGCATGATCTGCTTAAATATCAAATGCAAGGAGTCTTGGCGGAAATTTCCCCGGACGTACTTGAACAATATGCGCCAAATATCGTAAAGCGAATTCGGGATTATGATTCACGTTACTTGGCGTATGGAAAAATAAACGGCTCTCTATATGGAATACCGGCCATTAATCAGACCAACATCTATCGAACTCCTGTCGTATACCGAGAGGACTGGCTTCGGAAGCTTGGTCTGGACGTTCCGAAGACATTGGATGAATTTGAAACGGTCATGTATGCTTTTGCCAAAGATGACCCGGACGGGAATGGTAAACCGGATACGTATGGCCTATCCAGAGAGGGATTAAATGTGGTGTTTGGCGCTTTTGGACAGTCCGTTTTCACTGAGCAGCTGTATTTTAACGAGAAAAACAACCAACTGGTAATTGGCGCCTTGGAGCCTGAGATGAAAAAAGCCCTGACTTATATGCAAAAATGGTATCGAGACGGGATTATCGACCCTGAGTTCATAACCGGTGAAAACAAAGGCGGTTATAAACATCTATCCCATGCTTTTATTAATGGAAAAATTGGGATGACCTCGATGGGCAACTATTATCACTGGAATCAAGCGGGGGATTACAGTGTCCTCGATGAAAAGGGCCAAGAAACTCCAGTGGAACCCTCGTTCAATGTCAAAGAGCTGTTACAGAAGAATGCAACCGCAGAGATTATATTTGGTTCTCCTGTTATTGGTCCTGATGGACGTAGCGGTTCAAAAGGGAACAATCTGTTGATGAATTTTATTGCTATAGGTGCTGATGCTGCAAAGGAGCCGGGAAAACTGGAGAAAATTCTGCAGATCCTCGATTATGTAAGTGCCAACCCCGATCCTGCGGAGCAGATCAAAATGGAGTATGGCCTTCCAGGAAAACACTGGAATTGGGGCGCCGATGCTTCAAGCTCGTTCTATTTACTTTATCCATACAACCGAATGGAGAATTATATGAATAGGATCGGCTCAAGTATTGGCATGACGGTTCCAGGTGTACCCTCGGACAAACGTGAACAGTGGGCTGCATCTTCCGGGTTGACGGAGAATGGTATCTATAATCGCCTGGAGGTTGCAACCCCTGCCCTGATACAATATTCATCTGAGTTGATTAGCATGAGAGACAGAGCATACATCTCCATCATCACCGGCGATCAGCCTGTCGGGTATTTTGATACTTTTGTGGAAGAATTTAAAGATGCAGGTGGGCAACAGGTGCTGCTTGAAGCGAATCATTGGTTTAAGGAGCATAAGGAAACAGGTCGCACGCGATAGGTAGGACAGTTTAAAACATACATTTTCCATGAGTTTCTGGATTATACATGTGTATTCCTATACACCCATCCTTCCCTGACGTAACGTCACTCTCTATCCCTTTGCACTCGCGTTAGATCCGCGCAGTGAACGGGCTGAACTGCTTCGTGCCGTGCTTCCGGATTTGGAGGCGCTGCCTGAGGGTGTGTTCTCAAAACGCTTGCGTTCAGTCCGCTCCATCTGCACAATCTGACCTTCGTGCACCACGATATGCAAGGAACCAAACTCCATGTCATTCAGCTGTCCGGCAATTCGGTCCAACCATACCTCATCCACTTTTAACGGCTTAGCCATAGAGCCGCCTCCTCTTCTCGGGCTACTGCCCGCCATATTCCTAAGCTGCCATCCAACGGATTTATAAATCATTCTTATCCAACCTATATACTTGGTTTATACATTAGCAGGGCTTCCAGTAGCTGTCAATCTGTATTTTCTTCTTCCCATAATCACTTTTCTGAAACGGCTTTGTGTCCAAGCCAGCTCTTGAGCAGCAACGTGGCGAGAGCCAGAATCAGGAGCAGGGAAGCCACGGCAAATGAAGCCGAGAATTGATATTCGTTGTACAAAATCTCCACATGTAGCGGCAGCGTATTCGTCTCCCCGCGGATATGTCCGGACACCACAGATACCGCTCCGAACTCGCCCATGGCACGGGCATTACACAGAATGATACCGTACAGCAGCCCCCATTTGATGTTGGGCAAGGTTACACTCCAGAAGATTCGCCATCCGGAAGCACCCAGCGTAACCGCCGCTTCCTCTTCCCGGGTTCCCTGGTCCTCCATGAGTGGAATCAACTCCCTGGCTACAAAGGGGAACGTAATAAACAGCGTTGCAATGACAATGCCTGGCAGCGCAAAAATGATTTTGATATCATGTTCGGACAGCCACGGCCCAAACCACCCATTCGAACCAAAGACCAATACAAAGATCAACCCGCCCACCACAGGTGAGATGGAAAAGGGAAGATCAATCAGCGTGATCATGAGTCCCTTACCTTTGAACTGGAACTTGGTAATAACCCAGGCAGCGGCCACGCCAAATATCGTATTCAACGGCACGGTAATCGCGGCAACCAATAACGTGAGCTTCAGTGCAGACATGGCGTCCGGCTCGGTAAGAGCCGCGATGTATACACCCCAGCCCTGCTTCAACGCCTCCATGAGCACAATGGCCAGTGGCAATATAAGCAGCCATAGGAGTACCAGGCTCGCCAGTCCAATCAACAACCATTTGCCCCATGGAGCTTCCGTTGTTGCACGGTTGGTTCCGCGGCCAGATCGTACGGGTGGAACAGGGCTCAGTGGGACAGAACTCGCCATATGCTGCACCTCCTTTGGTTTGGGTGAGTGACTTTTTTTAATAACCTTATTCCATCACGCTTTATTGTCATGCCCTGCCCGCCTTCCGACTCCAGCGCTGCAAGGAATTAATAATCAGCAGCAGGATGAAAGAGACTAAAAGCAGCAGCAAAGCTACAGCTGTAGCGCCCGCATAATCGAACTGCTCCAGCTTGGCCATGATCAGCAAGGGGGCAATCTCCGTTTTCATCGGCATATTACCTGAGATAAATACAACGGAGCCATATTCGCCAATCCCCCGGGCAAAGGCCAAAGCGAATCCGGTCAGCAGTGGCGGAATCAGATCCGGCAGCAAAATGGTACGGAATATTCGCCATCTTCCTGCGCCCAGTGTGGCAGCCGCTTCTTCCACCTCAGCCTCCAGCTCCTCCAACACCGGTTGCACCGTACGAACCACGAATGGAATGCCGATAAACATCAGCGCAAGCGTAATCCCGGCCTGTGAATAGGCGAGCTTAATGCCCAAAGGCTCTACAAACTGCCCAATCCAGCCATTGCCGGCATAGATCGCCGTAAGGGCAACCCCTGCTACCGCTGTTGGCAAGGCAAAAGGCAAATCAATGACTGCATCAAACAGCCTTTTGCCAGGAAACTCATACCGAACAAGCACCCATGCTAGGAGTAACCCCAGCACGAGATTAATCAGGGCCGCTGCACCTGCGGTCAGAAAGCTGACCTGGAAGGAAGCCAGCACCCTGGGATTGGTCGCAACCTCAATCATGGTTGCCCACGTCAGCCCTGTTGAGTTAAATAACAGCGCCGCCAGTGGAATAAGTACAACCAGGCTCAGGTAGAGCACACTGTAACCCATCGTTAATCCGAATCCCGGCAATGTGCGTCTTTGCGTCACCATCACCTTGCTCATGCACGTTCATCCTCTCTGCCTTCAGCCGGTAAGGCTGGTTGGCCGCTCACAGCGCGATTGATCGGGTGTTCATTGAACAGAGCAACCTTAGCTGCCCGGAACATAGATCTGGTCGAAGATACCACCGTCATTGAAATGTTTGGCCTGAGTATCCCGCCATGTACCGAATACATCTTTCAACGTGAACAGTTCAAGTGCCGGGAACTGATCTTTGAATTTTTCCTCCACGCTGTCCAGCGTTGGGCGGTAATAATTTTCAGCGGCAATGGTCTGCCCCTCTTCACTGTACAAATATTTCAGGTAGGCATCCGCCACATCGCGGCTTCCTTTTTTTTCTGCATTTTTGTCCACAATCGCAACGGGTGGTTCAGCCAAGATACTAACCGAAGGCACCACAATATCGAATTTGTCCGGACCCAGCTCTTTTACCGATAGGAAAGCCTCATTCTCCCAGGCAAGCAGCACATCGCCAATGCCACGTTCAACAAACGTCGTCGTAGACCCACGAGCACCCGAATCCAGTACAGGCGCATGTTTGAACAATTCGCCAACAAATTCCTTCGCTTTCTCTTCATCATTGTTATTTTGCTTGAGGGCATATCCCCAAGCTGCCAAGTAGTTCCAGCGCGCTCCGCCAGACGTTTTGGGATTCGGGGTGATGACTTGGGTATCCCCTTTGATCAGATCATCCCAGTCCTTGATGCCTTTGGGATTGCCTTTACGTACAAGGAATACAATCGTGGAGGTATACGGAGAGCTGTTATGCTCGTATTTGTCCTGCCAACCTTCATTAATCAGACCTTTATCTTCAATCGCATCAATATCGTATCCCAATGCCAGTGTCACCACATCCGCATCCAGTCCGTCAATAACCGAACGGCTCTGTTTGCCTGATCCCCCATGGGATTGCTTGATCGTCACTTCCTGGCCCTTCTCTTTCAACCAATGCGCCGCAAACGCTTTGTTATATTGCTCATAGAGTTCCCGTGTTGGATCATAGGAAACATTCAGCAGTTCGATGGCCTTCGCCTCTTCCTTGCCGCCTTCCGCTCCCCCCGATGTTCCTGCCGCACTGGACCCGCCACTATCCGATCCGCATGCTGCCAGTACTCCTGTTAACACCAGTGCCAGACCAACCAGAATACCCTTGTGAATTCTCTTTTTCATAGATAACACTCCCCCGATATAGATCTGCATGACTACCTCAGGCCGGCTGACTGAACAGGATCGAACGCCCCGTAAAAAAAACAAGAAGACGGAGGAACCCCCGCGCACTTCTCCCCATAAAGTCATGCCGGCCCTAGGCCGTGTATGCTTTCATCCGGAAAGGATGCGCTGCGGTGTTCCTCCGTCTATACGGTGAGAACGTTATTCTGTTCAGGTTGTATGTTTTATTATTCCTACCTGTTTAGTGAGTTATATACGTATAATAAAGGCAGTCTATATACCTGTCAAACGTTTTTTCCGATTTTTACCGTATTTCTGCACCATTGGCAAAAAAAAGAGGAACAACGAACCACCGTCCGTTGTTCCCTTCAGCGAATCCCATACTTCGCTGTCTATTGTAAATAGGAATGGAATTGGACTGCCATGCCTGGTCCATTCGTCATCTGCCCGCATACCGGATATTCGGTACCGGTGGTGTGTTCATGCCTTCTCCCAGATAAAATCCGGTGTGTGGCGGTTGATTGTAGGCTACATTTTGCCAAGCGACGCCAAGACGGTATACCGGATCATGCATCAGCGTATAGATGCGTTTGTCCGTAACTGCTGTTGTGGTATAGATCCGCAGCGCTGAGCTGTCATTTGTCCGCCACACCACTTCCTCTCTCCAATCCCCGAACAGGTCGGCCTGCAGATTCGGCGTAGACTTGGTCCCGTTGTTGGAAGTAACGCCGGATGCGGTGAGCAGGTTCACCGTTGTGCTGTTGGCATAATTCCACTTGTCGATTCGGTTACTGTCCAGCAATTCACGGAGCAGGTCACCATCCCACCAGATTCCAAAATTCGTGGAGGAAGGCAGGGTTGTCCCAAGTTTCTGCCCTTTGGCTGTGTACAGACTGCCGTCCGCCCATACTTCGGCGCCTTTATATCTTGGATCGATATCTGCCGCCATGCCACGTCCAATATCCTTCGTTGTTTTGACTCCCCAAATGAGCTGGCCTGTACCTGCATCCCGGAATTCCACTCCGGCATTGGACGGTGTCTCATGAACCTGAAATACCTCAAGTCCAGGGCGATCCGGGTCGAGGTCGCTCAAATGCATGGCATCGCCATGATGGAGTCCTGTCGTGTACAACCCTTTGCCGTTATCATCCACCGCCATGGCACCATAGACAATCTCGTCTTTCCCGTCCCCGTCTACGTCCGCCACACTCAGATTGTGATTGCCCTGCCCGGCATAACCTGAGTTGCCCGATGTGTTGGAATCAAATGTCCATTGCTTGGTTAGCTGCCCATTGCGCCAGTTATAGGCCACCAGTACTGTGCGGGTGTAGTATCCACGCGCCATGACCAGACTTGGTCGCTCCCCATCCAGATAAGCAATGGCAGCGAGGAATCGATCCACCCGGTTGCCGTAGTTGTCTCCCCAGTCAGATACATTGCCACGCGCCGGTTCGTAATTCACCGTGGATAGTGCTTTACCAGTCTGCCCATTGAATACCGTCAGGAATTCCGGGCCAGATAATACATAACCACTGGAATTACGATAATCTTTGCTGGCATCACCGATGACCACGCCAGTGCCATCCTTGGTGCCATCGGCTGTTTTCATCGCGACCTCGGCTTTGCCGTCACCGTCGAGATCATACACCATGAACTGGGTGTAGTGAGCACCCGCACGGATATTTTTGCCCAGACTAATTCGCCACAGGCGTGTTCCGTTCAATTTGTAGGCATCGATAAACACTTCCCCGGTATAACCGCTCTGAGAGTTATCTTTGGAGTTGGAGGGGTCCCACTTCACAATCAATTCATACTCCCCATCACCATCCAGATCACCTGCACTGGCATCGTTGGCACTGTAGGTGTAGGCTACTCCATCGGGAGTTGTCCCACCTGCGGGTACACTGAGCGGTACGGACAGATAATTGTTGCCCCATACGCTCGCTGCTGTTGAAGCAGCCTGCTCTGTTCCACTGACGACAGCGCGAACCGTATATTTGGAACTGCTTGTCCCACTTGCATCCTGAAGGTTGGTGCTATTCGTTATGGGCGTAGCGTTCACCTTGGTTCCATCCCGATAGACGTTAAACGATACATTCGAACCTTCCGTACCCAGAAGTCGCCAACTGACAAACACACCTGTCCCGGTCTTTACCGCCACCAATCCGCGATCCAGATATTCCATCTGCCTTGTACCCGCGGCATGTGTTACCGGCGTGTTATCCAATCCAAGCGAAGTGACCAGTAACGCGGAACTCAACAACGATACTCCGGCTGTACGTAATGTGCGCTTCCACAGTGATGATCCTTTTCCCATAAACAATTGCCTCCCCAATTGTAGTGGTAAGCCCGATGCCCTTGTAGCGCCATTTTATATGTAAGCGCTTTAATATATTTAGTTTAAATTAAACATATAATTCCATCTATAGGTCTAATTTAGTAATTCATTGATATGTACATAAAAAAGCCGAAGGATTTCTCCTTCGACTTCGTACTTTTTTGAATAAATTCATAACTTTATACTCCGCCTGCTCCGTGGCCCAATAAGGCATAAATGATCGGGCAAATTGTAACTGTAACACTAAAAATGGTTAGCAACAAAGACGTTTTTTTTCGCATTGAGCCGTTGCACCTCACTTGATAAGGATTTGAACTTCTGTTTTGCTTCTGAATCAGCTTGATCTCTGTACTGCTCAAATAATGTCATACATGTAATAATATTTCGATCACTATTAATTTTAACTGACATTTGCAATCCTTCAAGAATAAGATTCATTGCATCATTACGATTTCTCATAAGTTGGTACATCCCCAGATCACTTAAAAACCGCGCATAATTTTCATTAATAATACGTTTATTATAATCTCCAAACTCCGTCTTGTAGGTACGCAAAGGCGTATGTTCAGAGAAACGCTCCAAAATCTCATCAATGTTCCAATCAAACCGATTGGCTGCCTGTATCATGTAACGTAAAGCTAAAAAAATCTCATCAGGATACTTCGAGATATAGTCCGCATATTCATGAACGATCTCCCATTCTCCAGATAACATTCGGTAGAGATACGTATTAGCTGTTGCCCATTCCCCAAATTGTTGCTGTATGCGCTCTGATTCGTCATCCTGTTCCTGTAACCAGCCCTGTCCATATGCATACAACGATACAAACTCCAAAGCTTTTTTATAATCTCCATACTCCTCATACACTGTGGATCGAATCAACCAAGCATATAAAATATAAGTATAGAGTGGACGTTCGGTTTGATTTTCATGCTGTTCCCTTCGTTTAGAAAGGTGTTTGGACTCATAAAAAATCTTCGCCAATTTGTACATCTCTTGTGCTAAACCATCCACTTTATCCCATTTATGAACGGCCATAAACACATGAATCAAATGTTTCAGCGCGTCCAGTTGATATCCCTCATCCAACCGGTCAACGTAGGGCTCGAACAAGATAGCTGTCCTTAGATTTTCCTCCAGGTTCTCTCCTTGTCCAATTAAAAACAACCGATATTGACACATCGCGAGCCGTTCGGAATGCTGATATTTCTCAACTTCACTTACACTCTTATATAACAATGCCGCCGCAGACCGCTGATCTCGTTCAAACAATTGTTCCGCCATCTCATATAATTCTGTTGCGTAATCCAGGTCATCCAGTAGCCGGTAAAGAACCTGTTCAATGCAGTCCAGTCGATTCAGCTCCGCACTTTGGATAATAAACGGTCTGATCCTCCGCATTGAGACGGAATAAGCAAAACATTCTTCCACATAGTCGGTAAAAAAATGATCCGCTGCCACGCCCATTCCGGATGAGATCGCAATCAACTGACTCACCGATATGGGGCGATTCCCATGTAAAATACGACTAATTGTGCCTGTATTGATGCCAGATACTTCCGAGAATCGGGAGAGTGTCATGCTGTTCTTATCGATAAAGTGGGTTAATTGCTCCCGAATTGAATTTGCAGGTTCCAAGGAAAGCACCACCCTTCGTGCAACATCCAGATTTTAGGTTTATTCACGATATATTCTGATCATAATGAACGTTCGAACGATGGTCAATAAAAAAATGTGATAATTGCCACTATTTTCAAGTTAATCGCGTATAAAACCAAAAAAGCTGAGAAACCATGTGTTTCCGCATGATTTCTCAGCTTGTAGACCTCTTTTTAGATGTAATAATGTACTCGCACTTATCTATCACTTCACCGAATTACAACTTAAACCACAGGCACAATACATACCGGACGAGGCAGTTCCAGCTTGAACCCGTTATGCGTCAGACGTCCGTCTCTGGAAACCTACAAGGTTATTGCTGTCCTGATTGGCCACGACCAGAATCCCACCTGGCAAAATATTAAAGTTACGCGGTGTCTGCCCAATCGTTGACGTCCACTCTACGGCTTCCAACTCACCACTCTCCTGGTCAATATGGTAGAGTGCGATGCTGTCATCTCCCCGATTGGATGCATACAGGAAACGTCCACATGGAGATACACGTATGTCTGCAGCGGTACCCTCGCCTTTATTTCCTTCTGGCAGTGTGGAAATGTGCTGCACCGTAGTGAACTCCCCTCTGCGCTCATCGTATAGGAATGCCGTAACCGTGTTGTTCAATTCGTTGATGACATATGCCCACTTCGAGTTGGGATGGAACACAAGATGCCTTGGCCCTGCGCCTGGTGGCTGATCCAGCTCACGATGGGTAACCAGACGTCCCTCTTCCAACCGATACACAATGATCTGATCCAGACCGAGGTCACATACGATAGCGTACTGTCCGGACGGATCTGGCTGAATGGAGTGAGCATGTGGCCCTTCTTGGCGTTCTTTGTTGATTCCACTGCCCGTGTGCTCTACCCATGCACTCATCTCACCAAGCGTCCCCTGATCACCTACCGGAAATACATTGACACTGCCGCTGCTATAGTTGGATGAGAACACCCACTGGCCATCTTTGGAGACCGACACATAACATGGAGATGCCCCTCGGGTCTGCTTTCGATCCATCAGGTGCAGCTCACTCGTTGCCGCATCTCTGCGATAAACCAACACCTCGCCCTCGTCCGTCTCACTTGCCACATACAGACAGTTTCCATCTGGGCATAGCGCCAGATAAGACGGATTATCCACGCCATCCATGTGATTGACGATTCGCATCTCTCCTGTATCCGCATTCAACGCACATAGGAATATCCCTGGTTCATTCGCTGACGCATACGTACCTGTATAGAAAAGTGTTTCCTGCGTTGTGACTGGTTCCATATCCAATCTCTCCCTTATCCTATATTCACTGTTCTGATTCTTCCCACTAGTATGTACTTACCCAATTCACGGGCTACTGCTTCACTTCCTGTAACGTGGATTTCTAAATCGAGAACAACCGCGTTGAGCGCTCTCATATCCGTCATTGACTCCCTTATGCCCTCTCACCATAATACAAAGTATGAGACCTAACAACAGACCACCCCTACAGCGTAAATCGGACGGATTTCGTATGCAAAAACTCATTGTGCTTCCAGACTTACTGCTGCAAGAAACCGCAGCTTATCCGGTCACGTCCGGACTATACGTTACCGATATCGGTTACTTTCACGAAGCGGAGCATCATTACCGAGACCGTCCCGATGGTTGTGAATCACACATTCTGATGTACTGTGCCCAAGGCACAGGCTGGTATACGATGGATGGCAGCAAGACATATGATGTCCGCCCGGGAAACCTCGTCATATTACCTGCACATGTTCCTCATGTGTATGGTGCCAACACAGCTGAACCATGGAGCATCTTCTGGATTCATCTGCGCGGTGAACACGCTTTAACCTACATAGAACCATTGTTAACCCATCATATCACGACCATGCCACCGGCCAAGGCTCAAAAATGGCTTGAGCTGTTCCATGAATGTTACGGCGCGCTAGAGACAGGTTACTCCATGCAGACGATGACATATGCCTCCCAGATTATCGGTTATATGCTGGGTATGCTCGCTTATGGACCGGAGACAACCGGAACGGATGGCCGGATTGTAAGCAGCAAACGTGCGGCTGAACAATCCGTTCAATATATGCTGGAGCACCTGGAGAACGGAATCACCCTCAAGGAACTGGCGGCACACGCCCGGCTGTCTGTCCCTCATTACTCTCAGTTATTCAAACAAGCTACCGGGCATTCACCCATCGATTATTTCCTGCGGCTCAAGATCCAGCATTCCTGCCGCTATCTGGATTTTACCGATTGGACTGTGAAGCAGATCAGTTCCGAGCTTGGATTCAAGGACCCGTACTACTTCTCCCGTCTGTTCAGCAAAATGATGGGACGTTCACCCACGGATTATCGAAATAAATCCAAAGGATAGATGCCGTGCATTCACTGTGCTTCACTTAAGCCTTTCAGAATCCTCATGAATTCAATTGGCAAATTCCAGCAACCTTTTGAACAGAAGGGTCGTCTATAGGGGCAAATAACTTTTATATAAAGGGATCATCCCTGGAAAAGTGAGGCGAACCTATCATGAAAAAAAATATAATTGCTACATTAACTGCGGGAGCTCTGCTCACGCTGTCTCTAAGTGCAGGCCCGATCAACGCTGCGCAGGCCCAATTCACGGATATTCAAGGTATCGCAGGAGCAGACAAAATCGAATCTCTCCATCAGGATGGATTCATCAAAGGTGTGAGCGACGGTTTGTTCAAACCTGAACTGGAGTTAAATACCGCTCAGGGTGTTCAACTGATTGCAGATGGACTGAATCTGAATCTGGACACCATTCGTTTTATCAAAATGCCAGTGCCAAGTGACCACTTCACCAATGTCAAAGATGGCGTATGGTACAGTGATGCATTTATCCGCGCTCAATATAATGGCATTCAGATGTCACAGGATATCGATCCGTCCAAGCCGCTTACTCGTGAACAATTCACACTGTTTCTGATGCAAGGCATCGAGGCCAAAGGTGGTCTGCCGATGATTAATATCAAACCTGTGGACATTACCGACGAACAGGAACTTACGCCAGAGTATCAAGGTGCCATCCAACGTTCACTCGTTCTTAAAATCAATGAACTGGATGCCAACGGAAACTTCAAGCCCAAACAAACGATCACTCGTGCCGAAGCAGCAGTGATGATATATAACGCAATCGAGTACATGGAATCGTTCCATGCACCACAAATCCCGGAAAGCCCTGAGAAGTAATCATCTCATGGCGGAAGCTGCATACTCACTTGAGTGGTGAATCCGCTCGATTGGAGCGCACGTGAGTGGACTTTACCACACAACCTCCATATGCCAAACAGCCGCACCTTCCCTCAGCAGGAAAGTACGGCTGTTTGTATTATACCTATATCACTGATGCAATCATCAGATGGAGCTTTTAACTTAGAAAGTTCTGAATTAGAAAGAACCTTTAACAACAACCTCAGACAACGGTAAACGTCCTGATGGGCGAGCAGGCTGTGCCGCTTTACCTACAGTGATCAACAACGTTGGTACAAATCGTGCAGGAATGTTGAAGGTTTCGATCAGTTTTTGTGGATTATATCCACCGATTGGACAAGTATCGTAACCCAGGGAGCGTGCAGCAAGCATAATATTTTGGGAAGCAAAGGATGCATTGCGGATCGCTTCATCGCGAGCGATTTGCGGGCTTTGGTAAGCACCGTTGATCTGTCCAACCAATGCGTCACGAACCTCAGCAGTCAGTGCGCCTGCTTCAACAGCTTGATCGTAGATTACGGTGTTACGGTTTGCTTCCAAATCTCCGAGAACAGCAATCGTAACTGAACTTTCCACGATCTGAGTTTGACCGTAAGCAACTGGCAGCAATTTCGCTTTGTCTGCTTCGGATTCAATCACGAGGAATCTCCAGTGTTGCAGGTTCCATGAAGATGGTGCTTCCGCAGCTGCTGTCAAAATCGCGTTGAGATCAGCTTCAGGCAATTCAAACCCTTGTTCGTACTTTTTGACAGCATGACGTTCGCTAATAACGCGAAGTGTTTCATTTTTTTCAATGCCTGACATGTATTCCACTCCCTAGAATCTATTTTTGTTTGTGTTCTTCTTTTACTTTCGCAAGGGATCTTGAAGTCTACTCTACCGAGTATTTACCTTCCGAAAATAACATCAGCGCAGACGATCTCTCTTCATCTGTGTTCAGGTTATGCCCGGAATCGCTTGAGAACATCCATGGATCTTTCACCGGAGCATACGCCCATGCCGTAACATGCCCACCATGCCTGATTAAACCAGACCATATTCATGGAAGACCATTCGTTGTGGACTCCGTCAGGACTTCTCCTTTGCAGGCAATCCACCTAACGATAATTCACATGCATCCCCACGACCTATGCGCTCTTTCACATCCTGTATGGATATACGATCAAAATAAGCGCTGAGCGCCTCTTCGCCTCCATTATAAATGTTCCCCATCACATCCTGCATATTGGAAGATACCACGCACGATGAACCGGACTCCCCTGAGCACCAGTTAGGGCCGAGTGAACCACCAGCTACCAGTCTATATAATTCTCCGAGCTTGATCTCTTGACTTGGACGGCTAAGCAAGTACCCGCCATGAGCACCTTCCTTGGTCGTCAGGTAACCATGCTTACGCAGAACACTAAGTACCTTACGGACTCTGGCCGGGTGTGTACCCACACTCTGGGACAAATCTTCACTATTGGCCATACACTCATCTCTCATCGACAGAAAAACAAGACAATGCACCGCTATGGTAAATTCGCTGTTCATAACTTACTCCTTCCCGGCTTACAACACCGATGAACTTCAACCCAAGGTAAGTATAACTGTCATTATATGAATAACAGTTATGTTTGTCAACTTTCACCCAGGATGGAGATCAAACGTGATTTTTCCTGTTATACCAATACTTACAGCTCATCTACACAATCAGGTTAGGATTAACATCCCGTCTGCTTTTTAATCCATAAAGAACAAAAAAGTGAGCCTTTCGCTACGCGAAGGGCTCCAATAAGATAGACATATGAAAGGGCTTACGTGACTATTATAATCGGTAATCTTCAATTTGAAAACGCTTTTTTTGTAAAGTGCATCATTATTTAAAATTTTTTTTATTGCAACAAAATGAACACAGGGTATTGCTAAAACTAATGACATTAGTTATTATACTAATACCATTAGTTTTAAGGAGGGTTTATCGATGCGCATTACCCGAGAATTTGATGTCGTTCAAGTTACGTTTTTTCCAAGACTCTTCCCTGTGAACGTATACCTGATTGAAGAGGAAGATGGATTAACCCTGATTGATTCCGGAATACCATTCAGTCTTAAAGGGATATTGGCAACTGCCCAGTCCCTTGGGAAGCCCATTACCAAGATCATTCTGACTCATGCTCATAGCGACCATATTGGTGCACTGGATCATCTCAAAGAGGCACTGCCCCAAGCCCAGGTCTTCATCTCCAGACGGGATGCCCGGCTATTGGCAGGTGATACTTCCCTTCTTTCAGGTGAGCCTCAAACCCCGGTACGCGGCGGCGTACCCAAGCCCGAAGCGGTTCGCACCCAACCTGACCACTTGCTGGATGATGGTGACCAGATTGGTTCGCTGCTTGCCATTGCCTCACCAGGCCATACACCGGGGCATATGTCCTTCATGGATACGCGCAGCCGTGTGCTCATCGCTGGCGACGCGTACCAGCTGCAAGGCGGCCTTGCCGTATCCGGCCGCATGCGCCCGCTCTTCCCGTTCCCCGCGCTGGCGACGTGGAACCGCGAAGCGGCTCTGGCCAGCGCGAAGCGCCTGGCGGAGCTGGAACCGTCCGTGCTGGCTGTAGGCCACGGACGGATGTTGCGCCAGCCCGCGTCCGCCATGCGCGCGGCAACCGCTGATGCACAGCAGCGGTTCGGTCTTGCCGGGGGGCAACGATGAGCCCCCGGCAAGGGCTGGATCGCGGCGCTCTGCTCAGCGCCGCCGCCCAGCTTGCTGACAGCGACGGCTTTCAGGCGCTGACACTGGCCGCACTCGCCCAGCGGCTGGATGTGCGCTCGCCGTCGCTCTACAACCACATCAGCGGTCTTCCCGGGCTTCGCCAGGAAATGGCGCTGATGTCCGTACAACAGCTTAGCCGCGCATTAACCGCGGCTACTGCTGACCACACTGGCGACGATGCCATCCAGGCCATCGCTGCCGCATACATTGGCTTCGTTCGCGAGCACCCTGGGCTCTACGAAGCCTCATTTCATGCCCCGGACCGCGAGGAGCCACAGCTCGCCGCGGCCAGCACAGCCACGCTGGAGTTGCTGCTGCACAGCTTGCAGCCCTACCCGCTAACCGAAGCGGAAGCATTACACGCCGTTCGTGGTTTGCGCAGCCTCTGCCATGGATTTGCCTCCATTGAGGCACAAGGCGGCTTCGGCATGAACTTTGACCCGGACGAAAGTCTGCGTCTGACCGTGTCCGCCTTCCTGCACGGACTCCGGCATCTTCACCAGGCGTAGTAAGGCACGCATTGCATCATCAAAAAGGACTGCATTTCCTCTGCAGTCCTTTTTGCGTTGCCGTGTAATGATACATCCCTACAAATCCCATTGCTCATGGTGATGGGGTCTAAAACATATGCGAGTTCCCCAGTTCCATTTCACTTGGCAATCTGGGCCATGCTTGATCCACCCTCTCTCTCAACCACACTTTTGCCCCTCACACCTACGCGCTTCTCTAATATGTACATCGCCGTTCCTCACCGAAGTTGGAATGGACTTTCTCTTCCCTCTTTCCATCAAAATGGTTCTCGATAGCCTGTCTACGGCCATTGCTGCCGTACATCCTGCACTTCATCCAAAATTTGCTTCATCACTGGCACATATACCTTCCAGTAGAACATGTCAGGAATGTCTTTCTGATCTGGCGTAAGTTTCGACCGGACGACCTCCCATCCCCGGATTCGGCGCCAGAAGGAATAATGCTTCATCTCTCCGAATGACCCTGCCATATAATACGACCGATTATAGTCGTCATAGCGGACAATTGCAGCAAATTCAGCAGGTATTCCTGCATTCCCCAATTTCTGCTCGCCTGTCTCCGTCACATCCGTCTTATACCAGGCTAATATGGAATTTTGCTGTTGCGGCAGAATGATATCAAACCAGCCACTGTAATGAATATCCTGGGTTATACCGCACCAATCCCTGCCTTCCTGTGTGAATGCAATCTGTACATTCCCTGTCTTTGCATCCGGGCCTTTCTCCAGCACTATGACCTGCCCATCCATATGCACCAGCAGAATACCTGCCCCGTGATAAGGCCATTTTTTGTGCTCCCGCTGTTCATAGTTCGTACGAACCCACCGAGGTACTTCTTCCTTGCTTTGCAGATTAGATACCGATTTCCCTTGCCATCCACTGCTGTTCACTCCCAAGATGGGATACAGCTGCTCCCTGGTCATTTTCGAAGCCGTATTCGCCAATGCACTGTATTCGGCGACAACCGTTACCCCTTTATACGCGGCCTCACGGATCTTCTGCACATCATATATCGTTAATCCTTCGTAGACTCCGTCTTGTTTCCGTTCATTCTTCTTCTGTGCAGACAGACTATTCCGATTGGCCGTCAGATAGATCAGATCCGTATCTGTCACCTCATCCGGCAGCAGTTGTTTCATCCGGGGAAGCCCGTTCTGAATATCATAGCCGTAATAATCCTCTTTGTACGAGTAGTATTCCCCTGTGTGCTGTACAATCTTCTGCTGATTCAGAAGCCAGACCAATCCCTTGTGCCCCTGATAGGACAAGTCCGGTTTGCTCTTGTCAATAATCATGATGTTCAGCGGAACGGGGGCCTGGGATTGCCACATAATCCAGGGGACAACCAGCACCACCGATACCACTGTAAAACAAGCCAACGTCCACATCGTGGCTGGCCTGTAACTTTTTTTCATGAAGCGTCTTCCTCCTTGCTCTGTTCCAAGGTATTACCAAGATTGCCGTTAGCTTACCCCAATCCATTCCTGATCTTCTTCTCCTCTTCCTTCCTCAATCCCATCGCCTGCAAGATGCCAAACATACGGAATATATTGTTCAGCGGTCTGAACCAGAACGTCTCGGAACAAGCATATAATAACAGACGTGTGACCTCTCTGGATGTGTATGCTTTGCGTGAACACCATATTTCGAACATTACCATCCCTGCGGACAACAGGGAACCATAGAGCATCAGCAGTAGAGCGAGAATGATGCATAGATTAATATCTACCAACTGTAGTGCTATGCCCGAGATGAACAGCAGAATCGCTCCCAGCTCCATCACAGGTCCCAACAATTCGATCAGAATAAAATACGGGATGGATACCATCCCCATCCAGCCATAGGCTGGATTAAAAATCATGCTCCGCTGGGCCCATAGACTGCTCGCAAGCTGCCTATACCAGCGGGTACGCTGTCTGCGTAGCTGACGCCACGTGCCCGGTACTTCTACCCTGCAGATCGGATCGGGAATGTATATAATACGACCACGTTCCCGTTTTCGCTTCATATGTTTTTGCAACCGCATGACCAGTTCCATGTGAGAGACTTGGTCATCGCGCTTGTACCCCCCCACTTCCATTACCCGGTTCTTTTTGAATACACCGAATACTTGGACCGTAAATAAAAGCACATTCATATTGTAACGAACGAGTCCCACACCACCAATCAAAAAAGCACGCACGTATTCAATAGTCTGCATTACATACAAGGTACTCCCCGTTCGTCTTGTGTTATTATCCGTTAATTTCATATGAGCCGTATTTCTGGGGACCATAAGATCTACTCGTCCGCTACAAGCAACGACCTCTTCTCCTGGTAGAGCATCCATAATGGGTTTCATAATCTTCACCAATGCATCTCGTTCCAGAAATGTCCGGGGTCCAACAGAGGCGATATAAGGATATTGCGAGATATTCAGACCTGCATTCAAGGAGTCCATTCGTCCTCCATACGCCTTGTCGATCACAATCAGACGATGATGCAGCCTGGATTGGTAGACACATTTAATCTGAGCCGTCTCCTGACCAAGTCCCGAGTAATAAACTTTACTCCGAATCGGCATCAGATCATAGGTTTCCATTAAACGCCGCATGGTTCTATCCTCTGATCCATCATTAATGATAATAACTTCATAACGTGCATATTGAATATCCAATAGACCGTTAATTCGCTGTACGATCGTACTGTCGCTATTACGCATCGGGACAAGCAGGGATACCGCCGGAGCCAATTCTTCATCCAACAGCTCATGATATTGCAGCGGGTCCAGATCCCTTCTCGGGATCAATGTGCGAGCGGCTGAAACGACCAGAACACTGCACATTACAATCGCAAGCACCAGATAGATAAATATACCCTCATAACAAGCCAAAACAAAACTCCGCAGCATCTCAATCCATCTTTCGTCCATACTGCATCCTTTCCAGCGTTTCTTCCGCTATCTGCCTAGCGTATTTATCCGGATGATTTACAGCCGTATCCCGGAGTTCTTCCAGTCCCCGCTCGTACCGGGCAAGGGAATTCGCCGCTTCCTGCCTGATCTGAAATGAAGGATCACCCATCATTCCCTTCAGGCGAGGAATAAAAGCATCCGCATGAACTGTGCCCATGAGCCGAGTCACTGTTAGTCTTTCAGCACGCTGCCTTTCCTCACCAGATTCGTTCCATACCAGTAATAACCCCTTCAGTTTATCTTCACGATTTCTGCCCACTTGAGCCAATGCCTGATAAGCGTGGGTACGCAGAAGCCCATCCTCTCCAAGAATGAGCTTCTCCAGTAAAACAACAGCACTATCCGTCTGGTCATCCCGAATACGAATGGCATGGACGATATTAGACTTGACCTGATAAGGTACATCCTTGAAATGATCCTTCAGACGAGTCCAGCATGAATCCGTCAGCAACAGCAGAATCTGCAGATACTGCGAATCGGACCATACATATTGCTCACGCATCAATTCCTTCACGATTCTGAAATAACCGGTTCTGGCATATATGCGCAAAATGATAAAACGTTCAAGTGGTGTACAGGAGGTAACCCGCAGCATATCCTCTAACCTGGACAGCAGCTCCACCATATGAAACTGTTCGATATATAACAACGTGTTGACTCGTTCTCTCCACTTTCCTGTCCTCAGAACCGACCGGTATGAGCTTCCAAATACTTGCCAGGATAACAGACGAATTCGCAGAATCTCCTGCTCTACCGGACCTTGAGCAAGCCGTTGCAATAACAAATGCTGCAAAACAATCTGTTGATCTCCATTCATATTCAATAAGTCTACGCCAATTTCCCCGAGGTTCAGGTAACGTTGTAGAAATGAACCTTCTGCATGTAATTCCTGCATCCGTATTGTCTTCACTTTTTCCCTGCGTCTGCTATCATATTTCAACCATAAGATATAACCGTAGATCATTAGCAAGAGAATCAGTACACTTGCACATATAAGGCCAACCACATGTACCAACCAATCTGTATTACCTGCAAGCCATCCTGTATGATGTGAACCGATGAGCTTCGTATACATCCATTGTTGTCCAATCATTGTATGATTTCCCCTTAATCGAATAAACGGCCTTACAACGGGCACAATAATACAAAATTTTCAAATACACCCTGTGAATACATATCGGGTATATGATACACTAAGCTTTCTATCGGCTTTCTGCGTTTGTGATATAATAGGAACTGAAAATTCCGGCAATTCGTACTGGTTCCGGATCTCCGGATAACATATTATTCCAGAAAGAGGGAGTTCTACGTGGCTCAAATCAGTCCGTACTACCTGCAAATCGGAGCAACCGTGGGCATGCTCGTCATGGCACTGCTCGCCATCTTCATCCGCATGAAAGCTAGTCACAGACCGGTGACCATTCGCAAAATCCTTATTCCTCCGCTCGGCATGAGCACAGGATTTCTCATGTTTGTTGTACCGGCAACACATGTTCCTCTACTCTGGGCATTCATTGCGTTTTTGGTGGGCTGGTTCCTCTTCTCCTATCCCCTTATTCGTAGTACACGGTTTGAACGAGTAGGCAAAGAAATTTTTGCCACACGTTCTCGCAGCTTTGCTTTTATCTTGCTTGGATTGCTGGCCGTACGCCTGATCCTGCATGAAGTCATTCAGCGATATGTAAGTATTCCGCAAACGGGCGGATTGTTCTTCCTGTTGGCTTTTGGCATGATTGTACGCTGGCGTGTATATATGTACAAACACTACAAAGAAGTGCTGGTCGCCGAACACTAGTCACCCTACTACATAGACTACGCACAGCTTTACAGATAAAAAAGACACGTTCTGCTGCACCAACGGTGTGCGGAACGTGTCTTTTCGTTTCAACCTAATTGTACATGTAAATCGTTCAATAACTATTCAGGATCTGCAACCTTAACCAGTTGCTTGCCCAGATTATCTCCAGAAAAGAGGCCCATGAATGCTTCCGGCGTCTGTTCAAACCCGTCCACAATGTTTTCTTCATACTGGATATGACCTTCCTTGATCCATTTCGCCAACTTGGCGCGGCCTTCCTTGAAGGATTTGGTGTAGTCACCCAACAGGAAACCCTTCATCAATGCTGTGTTCGTTAACAGCAACGTCTGTGGCCGCATCCCGATATCCGGTTTCTCCAGATTATAAGACGAGATCTGACCGCATAACGGAATACGTGCATTCCGATTGATGTGGCGCAAGACTGCATCTGAGATGTCGCCGCCCACATTATCGAAGTAGACGTCCACGCCATCCGGGCAAGCCCGTTCAATGGCCGCTGACATATCCTGCTCCTTCTTGTAGTTCAACACCACGTCGAAGCCCAGCTTTTCTTTCAAATACGCGCATTTCTCATCAGAGCCTGCAATACCAACCACGCGTGCTCCCACAATTTTACCAATCTGACCTGCAATCATACCTACCGCTCCGGCTGCTCCCGATACAACGACCGTTTCGCCGTCCTTCGGTTTGCCGATGTCCTCCATGCCAAAATAAGCCGTCAGACCCGTCAGGCCCAGCGCACCCAGGTATGCCGTGATTGGTGCCTCTTCGGTATCAATCAGTGAAAGATCCGCCGTATTCACTGCGGCATATTGCTGCCAACCCCACATGCCGGATACGAGATCTCCTTTGCGCAGGTTTGGTTCCGAAGATTCCACAACCTGCCCAATAGTTCCACCCTTAATCACTTCATTCAACGCGTACGGTGCAGCATAGGATTTTGTATCTTTCATGCGGCCCCGCATGTACGGATCGACCGACAAATATAATGTACGTACCAGGACTTGCCCAGCTTCCGGTTCAGGAAGAGGTGCATCAATGAAGTTAAAATTTTCTCTGGTTGGGGCACCTTCGGGACGAGACGCAAGTACGATCTGTTTATTTACAGACACCAAAATTACCTCCTTGTTGCCAAGTGGACGCAAGGTTAACCCTTGTCAGCTGAGACTACTCACCACTGGCTCTGTGTTATCACTTCTTATTAGTTTAAACCGAAACAGGCGGATCACAAACGTGGACCGCCTTGAAATATGCAAATATCGTCACATTGTATCTGCTTTTAGCTATTATTGTGCTGTCAAAATCACAGGACCGTCTGCTGTAATCGCAATTGTATGTTCATACTGGGCAGACAGACTTCCATCCATCGTACGTGCCGTCCATCCATCCGAATCCAGCTTGCTGCGATACGTACCAATGTTCAACATCGGTTCGATCGTAATAACCATGCCTTCCTTAAGACGTGGACCCCGATGTGGCGGACCATAGTGAGGGACTTGTGGTTCCTCATGCATCTTCTCACCAATGCCGTGACCAATAAACTCGCGCACAACCGACAGACCTTCACCCTCTGCATAGACTTGAATGGCATGGGAGATATCTCCGATTCGGTTGCCCACCACGGCATGTTCAATGCCTTTGTACAGAGAGTTTTTGGTTACATCCAGCAGATGTTGTGCTTCCGGAGTCACTTCACCTACGGCATAAGACCAGGCCGAATCGGCCAACCAGCCATTCAGATTAACCACCATGTCGATTGTAACGATATCGCCGTCTTTCAGTGCATATTTTCCCGGAAACCCGTGACAGATCACATCATTAACCGACGCACATGTCGCATATTGGTATCCGTTATATCCCTTTTGTTCCGGCGTAGCGCCATTTTTCTTCATAAAAGCCTCGGCAAACTGGTCGATCTCCTGTGTCGTAATGCCTGGACGAATCATTTTTGCAATTTCTCTATGGCATGCGGCGAGAATTTCTCCGGCTTTTTTCATATATTCAATCTGTTCTTTGGTCTTCAATGTAATCATGTTAACTACTCCTGTCCGTTAAAATCTTATCCTGTCCTCTATTGTAACGCTAAACGCTCAAAATAAAAAATTCCGCGCAATCAGCAACATCCTATTATACGCCAAGCGCCTGTCCAATGAATACCATTATCCATGAAAAACTCGAAACCCCTTCTGATCTGGCCACGTATATGGTTAAAACAGTTGAAGTCGAAAGGGTGAAAAGCTCATGTTCAAAAAAATAATCGGCAAACTTATCGATTCCAAATCTTCATCTCAACGCAAACGTTACAGCTCCTCGGACAGGCGCTCATATAAACGTCACAGCAGTTCCTCCGGCAAGCGTTCCTACAAGCGCTATTCTTCTTCGGATGTGAAATATAGGGACAGCCGCAGTGGTTCCGGGTATTACAAAAGCAGAAAATACAGCTCCAGCTAAGCGCCTTGTGCTCCTCCTGCTATTAAAAAGTACTCATCGGCCAGTTCAGTGTACGCGACCATATATCAATGATGTAACTAAAATAAAAGGGTGTTCGATAGCCATACACACGGCTAACAGAACACCCCTTTATTTCATCTTACCTTCAACAACACACGTTCCATCTCTGCCAGCAACTCCATCGCTCCGCCTTCATAACCCGGACGAAGTCCAAGAAGTCGTTCCAGCATCTGGTGCAATTCCGGCGTTAGCTTCAATTCCTCCTGCCAGCTGGCGGGTTCTCGACCCTTCTCTGGCTCATAAGCCGAATACAGCATAAAAAGAAGAAAGTGGCCGATATCCTGCAGATCATGATCCGGTGTAGCCGGTTCATCTTCAGGCTCAGGCACTTCACGCATACGCTGCTTTAGCTCCGGCAACAACGGCTCCCCCAAGCGTCTCGCCAAGCCAAAGTCAATCAGATGTACCGTCCCTTCACGTAAAATAACATTGGGAATCCGCACATCTCCATGAATGTATCCCTGCTCATGCACATGAGCCACCGGAGCCAGCAGTTGACCTGCCAATTCCAGACATTCCCGCTCCGTATATCGAAGACCTTGCTCAAATATGCAATCTTCCAGCGTCTGTCCACGAATATACTCGGTAACGATATAACTTCGTCTCCCGGATGTGAACACATCCAATAGGCCAGGGATCGCTGGATGATGCAGACGTTTCATCACGTCCGCCTCACGCTCCAACAGGGCTGCAGCGAGTTTTCCCTTGCTGGGCTTGGACTCCTTCAACGCCACTTCCCTGCCGTTCTGCTCATCTGTACATAGATATGTCAACCCATAGCTCCCCATACCCAGCAATTCCTGTATTGTATAACGCTCGGCAATGGTCGTCCCTTTCCGACGAGAACGGTCCGTCCACAGTCCAAGCAATCTTTGCCAGCTTCGTCGCAGCTCCACAGATCCTCCCACGCCAGCTTTCCGATCTCATCCCGGTCTGGTTCTATACCGAAAGATCCATTGCCAGTCTTCATGTTGTATGGAGCTTATTATATCAGGCCGATCATGTAAAATCACGATGACCAATGGTCTGTCTCTCAAGCTTCCTTATGCTTCTTGGGCAGGAACCCAAACAACATACGCAAAGATACTCCTTTTGGTTTGCGTTTTCTTCCCTGGAAGCTGCGCAAGTTGGTCACAAGTTCGCGATCTCGCTCTTCCTCCAGCTTCTCATTCATCCACAGGCGTTGTTTCTCCATCTGTTCCTGAAGGGCCATATGTGTCTCTGCCAGATGCTGAAGTGTCAGTTCCAGTTCATCAACCCGCTGTTGCAGCAGCTGTACCCGATCATCCTGTTGTTGTTCTACAGCACCGTATGTTACCTCACTTACCAGTTGCCCCAGACCCTCATAGGATCTTAGGTTTCCGATTGATTCCGCGCCCTCAGGATATGTTGATGGCATGACTGTCGCTGCACATTCCGACTCTGACAGACCTTCGATCCCTACCACAGGTACATCTACTTCTACTACAGCTACAGGTACTTCTGGAGCCAGTACAGTCACCACAGCATCTGCCAGGGGCAGATTATGCTCTCTGAGTTCGGTCATCAGGCGTTCAATGCATTCGATGTCGTCTGATTTGAATAGTCTGGATTTGTTGGCGGAACGTTCGAACCGGTATCCCTGCTCTTCCAGTGCCGCCGCATATTTACGAAGAGTACTGGCACCTATGCCCAGGCTCTTGGCTGTTTCCGTCGTTGCTCCTGCTTCTTCAATCATCATTAATTCCCTCCCGGAATGAAGTCTTTTGGGAATCAATTTCATCATACCTTTAGTGAGTTATGAAATTGATTCTTGGAAAAACACATTATGGCTTCAGCGTTCCTTTTTGGAACCGTCATCGGATCGGGGCAACCTGTCTCATGGATCAAGTATGCTTATCTTTTGCTTGTCCGTATGTATTCGTCAGCTTCTCGGCAGATCCCTTTGGCGGTTTTGTTCTGTTTCTGCGGATTCCTAAGAAGTTTTGTCAGGTATATAATCTGCATAAATAATCCCCAATCCGACAACGAACGTGAATGCTGTCATGTCGAATAACACAGGTGCAAACGCCGTCAAATCCTATGATAATGAATTATTCATGTCAATTTTGTTAACTCCGTCACTCCAATACGCTCCCGCGATAGCGGATATCATTGCTGTGCAGCTTTTTCGTGTGTTATCTTATGTAACGTAGAAGTACATTCCAGCATAAAATATAGGACTATACTTAACATAGAACGTGTTAGTAACGGAAAATATCAATCTAATTGGGGGCTGAACGGCAGTGTTAGGCAAATCAGGTAAAGTAGCGGTGATCGGGGCGGGTCTTGTCGGTTCAAGTTGTGCGTATTCCATGATTAATCAATCCATATGCAGAGAAATTATGATGGTGGATCGGACGTATGATCGTGCCGTAGCGCAGGCACTGGATTTTTCCCATTGTATGGACTTCACACATAACCGAACCAAAGTATATGCAGGCACATACGCGGATTGTGGCAATATGGATGTGATTATCTTAACCGCCGGGGCGAATCCCAAGCCAGGACAGACACGGCTGGATATTCTGGAGGAAGCAGAGTCCATTGCCAAAGACATTGTGGTTCCGATCATGAACAGTGGATTTAACGGGATTTTTGTCGTCGCTGCCAATCCGGTTGACATAGTAACTTATATGGTATGGAAATTATCTGGTCTTCCGCGTGAGCATGTCATCGGCACAGGGACGTCCATTGACTCTTCAAGGCTCAAAACACTGCTGTCTGAAGTCTTCTCCATCGATCCACGCAGTGTGCATGGTTATGCTCTCGGGGAGCATGGAGAATCCCAGTTCGTGGCCTGGTCACATGTGACCATCGGCGGCAAACCAATTATGCACATTTTGGATCAGCACAAGGAGCGCTTCAAACATCTGGATCTGGATGATATTGCACGCAAAACGAAAGATGCCGGCTGGGAGATCTTTACCCGTAAAGGCTCTACTCAATTCGGAATTGGCAACGCCCTCGCGCACATTACCCGTTCAATCCTCAATGATGAACACAAGATCATCGCTGTATCGGCTATTCTGGACGGAGAGTACGAGCAACACAACGTCTGCGTCGGTGTTCCTGCAATTATCGGTGGAGATGGCATTCAAGAGATTATCGAATTGCATCTGGATGCAGTGGAACGCCAGAAGTTCATTAACTCCTGTGAAATTCTAGCCGGTAATATCAATCGTCTGACATTGGCATAACTCATTCGTATACAGCTCTACTTCGTATGCTGCGTCTCAACTTCAAAAGCCTGTCAACGCAAACACGCCAATAACACTCCGTCTGAGGAGGATTATTGGCGTGTTTGCGTGTATTTTTTCAAAGCCGGCTTGTTGTTCTCAATTCGGTGCAAGCTGAGGTTCGTCCCTTGGTCCCCACTGCTGTAACACCCGCTTCAACTCACTCAACATGACTGGTTTGCTAATAAAGTCACGCATACCAATCTCCAGACAGGCTTCCTTATCTTCACGTTTGGCATTGCCTGTAACTGCAATGATTGGAGGTATGCGATCCCGTGGAATCAGGCGGTGTAACAGGTCTGTCGCCTTAAGTCCATCCATCACCGGCATATGAATATCCATCAGGACAATATCATAAGCATTCTGAGAGATGGCATCAATCGCTTCTACGCCATTGGTACACACATCTGCGTGGTAACCAAGCTTCTCCAGATATTCTCGCAAAATCTTGCGGTTCACTGGATGATCCTCCGCCACCAGAATTCGCATGGCTACCTTGTCACTCTGACGTGTACGATCATGATGGAACTGACTCGCTGTCTGTTCTGCTGAAGCATCTACACTCGCCGCAGGAACAGCAAACCGGAAGGTTGAGCCTTCCCCTTCTATACTCTCGACACTGATACTGCCTCCCATAATCTCCACAAGTCGCTTGGAGATGACCAGTCCCAGCCCTGTACCACCATATTTGCGGTTAATTACCGGATGCAGTTGAGAGAAGGACTGGAACAATTGATCCAGCTTGTCGGCTGGAATGCCAATTCCCGTATCTTGCACAGCAAAATCAAGAACGCTATCTTCAGGCTTCCTGCCTTTGATAATATCCACGGTAACATCAATGCTTCCCTGATCGGTGAACTTAAGCGCATTGCCAACCAAGTTCACCAGAATCTGCCGGATACGTATGGCGTCACCGACCATGAACTCAGGGATGCTTGGATTGAGACGATATCTGATCTCCAGATGTTTCTCATCAGCACGGGGTTTAAACAGTTCGGCAACCTGTTCCAGCATCTTACGTAATGCAAATGGTTCATAAGCCAGTGCCATTTTCCCGGATTCCAGCTTACTGAAGTCCAAAATATCATTAAGGATGTTCAGTAGCGCATCACCGCTATCTTGAATAATCTCGGCATATTCACGCTGTTCTTCCGATAAATCGGTACCGATCAACAATTCGGTCATCCCCACGATCCCGTTCATCGGTGTGCGGATCTCGTGGCTAACCATCGACAGAAACTCTGACTTGGCCTGAGCTGCGAGCTCAGCTGTCTCTTTGGCACGTACAATTTCACGTTCACCAGTCACATCATTGAACACAACCACCGCACCCTGAATCTGCCCCTGTTCAATAATCGGCGTCACCTGATACTGCACCAGAAAGCTGCTGCCATCTTTACGCCAGAATACATCTTCCTTGATTGAACGTCTCTGTCCATCCAACACGGTCAAGTGGATCGGGCACTCTTCTATTGGGAAATGACTCCCGTCTGCACGGGTGTGATGGATAATGGGATGTGAGTTCTTGCCAATGAACTCTTGCGCCTCATAACCGAACATCGAAGCTGCGGCAGGGTTCATAAACATGGTGATTCCATCCGCATCCAAACCATATATTCCTTCCGTCACCGTGTTAAGGATCAGCTCATGTTGCTTGCTAAGTTCCTGAATTCGTTCCGTGTATTCCTTACGCTCGGTAATATCAGACACGATTCCATAGACGCCTACCATTTCCTTATCCACGATAATGGGCACATTGGTAACGGACACTTCAATCTTCCGGCCTCTTGAATTGACGATTCGGGTCTCATAATATTGCGGTTCGCCTTGCTTCACCATAGCAAAATAATGTTCGCCGTATTGCACTTCGCATGGATCGAGATTAGACAGAAACGATTTGCCAATCAGCTTATTACGCGGAATATCCAACATTTGCACAAGTTTGCTGTTCACCGCACTGTACTTGCCTTCCAGATTCAATGAATATACAGCTGCCGGATTATGTTCGAACAGCGATCTGTATCGCTGACGACTTTCTCGAAGACGTCTGTCCGCATCCTTATGCTGGGTAATATCCCTGCTGATGCTTACAATCTGGACATTCTTTCCACTCTCCCCGGTCACAGGCTTCGCCAATGTCTCCATCCAGATATAGTGTCCCTTCTTGTGCAACACACGCATCTTGCAGCCATTGCTGATCTTTGAAAGATCCATCGGGTCCGGGTAATCTCCCGGATAACAATAATCCTTGAAGGACTTGCCGGTGACTTCCTCCGGCTTATAACCGAGCAAGGCGTACACGGAAGGGGAGACGTATAACAACTCTCCCTCCGCAGAACAAGTCGTAATCAGATCTTGCGCATGGTCAGCCAGCACCTGATATTTCTCTTGTGCCTCCTTAAGCTCACGTTGCACTTCCAGGATATCAGTAACATCTTTGGCAATACCATAGATTCCTACGACTTCGTTTCCATCCGTTATAGGCACATACGTGATCTCTGCCTGTTTCAAGGAACCATCTTTATGATAAAAAGTAATGGAATGACTGACTGAACGTCCAGCCAGCACTTCTTTAATATATTTTTTCCGTGAATTTTCACTGTCTGGAGGACAGAGCTGATCCCGATTAATACGAATCAAGTCATCCAATGTGTATCCTGATATCCGCTCTACCGAGGGATTAGCATCAATATAATTTCCATGGATGTCCATTACATAAATGCCATCTGGATGGTTAAAAAACAGTGATTGGTAAGAACTTCCCTCAGAAATAATGCGCTTCAGGGTTTCCGTTTTATTATTATCCAAGGCTTACCCCTCTTTTCTCAGCCAATATCTTTAATTTTACATTTAGAAATTATTTGGTTCCGTAGAAATAGGCTTACCCTCGAATAACCATGTAAGCCTGCCTAGAAACAACTTTTTTTATTTTACCAGATTTTCGTCTCATTTTGCTTATAATCTATGATTCAATTCACATGATGTGTGATGTAATACTTGGAATTTAAATCGTTCAAGCCAGTTGATTCTGGCAAATGGGTAACAACTTTAACGATACATTTTGTATCAAAAAGGCTATAATCGTTATAAAACGTTTTTCGACGACGAAGAGGATGGATGAATCATGCTGCCCAACAGAGTTAAAATTGCTTACGGTAAACTAAGAGGCTTGGCCATCTTTGGTAAAATCCAACCTTCAATGGGCCTGCTGCCACGAATCAGGGGTAAGGTGTATCTGAATAGATTGGGTGACTTACAGGTAGGAAAGCGGCTTAACATCATAGGTAAACCTTGGGGAACCCAGCTAACCGTGGTCAAAGGGGCACGATTAACCATTGGTGATGACGTCATGATTAATGCCGGTGTGGGGATTGCCGCTAACGTAGAGGTGACGATTGGCAATAACGTCATGATTGGTCCTCGAACAAGCATATTCGACAGTGCTTATCACCGGATTGATTCACTGGATGATGGAAGCCAGACTGCCAAGCGAATTGTGATTCAGGATAATGCCTGGATTGGTACAGGCGCGCTCATCCTGCCCGGAGTGACGATTGGCAGGAATGCAGTCGTGGCAGCAGGAAGCACGGTGACCAAAGATGTACCTGAGAATACACTTGTAGCCGGCGCGCCAGCCAAAATCATTCGAGAGCTGACCATTCATGACGGGTGGGTCAGGCATTAGAAAAAATCCTCCAGAAGCCTACATACAACAGAACTTTGCATGTTTTGCTTAAAGAGGATCTTCATCTTACAATAACCAGGCATATATCTAGGGCGTGTCTGAAAACTCCGAAGGGAGCAGATTTTGCCGAATTTTCGTTCCAAGCAAGAAAGTTTTCCGCAGGCGTGCCGGGGCACGTCAAGGGAAAGTGACGCAGCATGGGGCGAAAAGGGGGTGAAAGATGCACTTCAGCGAGTTTTGAGACACGCCCTAATTATTCAGATTTCTTTTTTGGCGAAATACATCATGCCGATTCCTATGAAAATAACAACACTGCCTCCGACAACCGCCAGCATTGTCAGCAGTGGAACATTGTAGGCTCCGAATCCGCCACCGTCCACAGGTGTCATCAGAATCATCGGTTGTGCCCAGGGATAATACGGCCCAAATGTAGCAGAGTTTACGATAAGAATATTTGGCACGGTCAGTGCAAAATTCAGCGCAAGCGGTGCGGCAAAGCTGCTCCACACCAGGGAAACGAACATCTGCAGGGCGGCAAGAGGTACACAGGCCAACAACCCAAGCAGCAGTTTGCCCATCAGGAATCCCCAGGGTATCTGCATCGTAATGCCATGGATCATGCCTGCCAGCAGAATGGACATCAGCAACAATACTTGTGTACCTGCCAGAAGCATGAGTACAATCGTCAGTTTGCCTGCATATACACCTGAACGTGTGAGCGGCAATACCAGCATCTGCTTCCACCCTCCTCCTGCATGTTCGAAACGGCAGACAAAGGACGTAAACACGCCAGTCAGCATCGGCAACAGGAGTAATCCATGCAGGAAGATCATGGTGCCCATCAGTACCTGCCAATTCCCTGATGGAGTGGACAACAGTCCAATGAGCAGTGCAATGAGCGGACTTAACAGAATCAGGAGCCATATGGGGGACTTGCCCATTTTCAACCGTTCAGCAGACAGAATTCGGAAATAGGTTGTCGCAAAGCTCATATCAGGCCACATCCTTCCGGCTAAAGTGCACCATACCCAGCAACAGAATCAAGATTCCCAGACCTGCACCCATGCCTGCATACAGATATGGATTGGGTCCATTCCAGGCCATCTGTGCCCAAGCGAGTGGAAAGTTCGGCGAGATACTGAGTGCGAACATACCGGTTATTGCGAGAACAATCCCCAGTGTGACGGGAAGCGCCTGATTCTTGTTTACCATCGTGAGCCATAACTCCAACGACAACACAGGAAGCGCACCAGCCAAAGGCAACAGTCCCAGCTTGATTGCATGCGTCCAAGGGATCTCACTGGCAGGGAATCCGAGGACCAGACCCAGACCTACGATTCCTGCGGTTAACAGCAGGCAGGAGATCACCAGCAGCAGACAAGCCAGCAGGAACTTTGCCAGATACACGGCCGGTCTGGGAATCGGCATCGCCAGCAACTGTTTCCACGATCCCTGTTCATGCTCGACATTAGCGATCATCGAGCTGAGAATGGTTGCTCCCAGCATCAGAGACAACGGTACAAAAACAACCACATTGCCGAGCAATCCGCCCCACAGGTTATCGGCATACTGCTCTTTCAGGTAGTCCAACCGCAAACCAAAATTAAGCGCCTGCATCGCTGTCAATCCAAGCGGGGCCAGAAAAACGAGAAACCAGATTCCCTTCCCCCGAATCTTGAGCCAGTCCGACGATAATGCACGCCCGGTCATAGGGAAGCCCCCTCGCCAATGACCCGCATGAACAGATCCTCCAGCGACTGACGCTGTTCCTCTACACGATACACGTCATGATCCTGTTCAATCAATCGGCGCACAAGCAGCGCAACCGAAGGGTTATCCATATAAGGGAACGTTAACGCAGAACCTTGTCGCTGACCGAATTGCCCCTGCTCTCTTGCCAGCTTCATGGCCTCTTCCGGCTCGGAAACCGTTAACCGGATCGAGCTACCCGTCTGACTATGCAGACTCGCGATGGTATCCTGAAGCACCATCTTGCCTTCACGGATAATACCGACACGACTTGCCATCTGCTCGACTTCACTCAGCAAGTGGCTAGAAACGAGTACGGTGATGCCATGTTCCAAGGGCATGCGTTTGATCAGTTCCCGAATCTCCTGAATACCTGCCGGATCAAGTCCATTTGTTGGTTCGTCCAGAATCAGCAGTTCCGGTTCACCCAGCAAAGCGCTGGCAATCCCCAGACGTTGTTTCATCCCAAGGGAATACCCCTTCACTGAACGTTTGGCATCCTTGGTCAGATCTACAATGGACAGCACTTCAGCAATTCTTGACTTTGGTACATTGATGATGCGACGCAAGGTCTCCAGATTCTCTACTGCGTTCAGATGTCCGTAATAGGACGGGTATTCAACCAGTGAGCCCACACGACGCAAAATGTCCATGCGCTCCTTGCGAATATCCTTGTCAAAGACACGGATCACACCTTTGGTTGGTTTAATCAAGCCAAGAAGCATGCGAATCGTAGTTGTTTTTCCGGCACCGTTGGGACCGAGGAAGCCGTAGATATCTCCCTTTTTAATATGCAGATCAAGTTCACGGACCGCTGCACGGTCCCGGTATGTCTTCCATAGATTAGCGGTTTGAATAATATTTTCACTCACTGTATGATCACCTCGGAACTATCGTAACCTTCCAAGGTTAAAGCCAAGGTAGTCTGCAGTTTAAGTTTAGTTTAAAAAAGTGATCTCAGCGGTTGGTTGAATCCTTACGTCCCTTACCACTGTAAATATATGTCCGGACACCCCCATCGGAACTGTCTACCCGCTTGCGCAGTCCCATCTCACGAATTAACAGGTCTACAATGGATAAACCCAGACCTGTGCCTTTGGTGTCGGAATCCTGTTGCATTCCCGGACCGCGATCCTGAATAACGATAGCCGTCTCACCCTGAATCTCCCGGGTTGATATGCCAATATATTTCCCGCTGGCGGCATGACGGATCACGTTTTGGAACAGATTATCGATTATACGGCGCATGCCCTGTTCATCCATATGCCAGATCAGCGGTTCCTCCGGCAGGTCAATATCAATTTCGAATTGCTCTTTCTCCCAGACCGGATACCAGGCCGCCGCCGTTTCCCTGACAATACGCAGCATATCTTTCTCTTCCAGCTTCAGCGTATATTTCCCGCTCGTGAGCAAATTGTAGGATAACATATTGTCAATGAGCCCGCCGAGATCCTCCATCTTTGCTTCCATGCGATGTAATGAACTGTCGCCTTGTTCGCTCAGCGCTTCCTTGTGCAACGCATGCATATGTCCACGAATCACCGTTAGCGGGGTGCGCAGATCGTGGGAGAGCCCGGCAATGAGACGTTTACGCAATTGCTCTTCCTCGCGTTCACGCTGGCGGCTGGCGGATAGTTGATGCACCATTTGGTTAAATGACTCCTCCAGTTGACCAATCTCATCTGACCGGCGGATATCCACCGGAAGCGGGATGCCTTCTTTTCCTGTGGTCATCATCGCCGTCTGCAAACGAATAAGTCGTTTGCGAATGCGCGCGAAGAAGAGAATCGACATAAGAATGAAAATCATGAAGATGATAATCATGACAACGCCAAGATATAAAAGTTCCATTGGCCAATTGCTCTGTGTCTTTTGCAAAAGCGATCGAGGCACCTCAATAATCATGAAGCCCTGTCCTCTGTCCTGTTCATTTCCGCCTATATATGCAACTACAGTTAGTGGATCACGATAGGAAGCTTCTTTCATGAATTGCACGGTATTGTTTGCATTCCATGCTGCAGGAATTCGGGTCTCTGCCGTTTTCCCGGAATCCAACAGCCACTTCAATGTCGTATCAGCCTTGCCATCTGCTGACGTGGATTGTACCAGCGTTACATCTTCACCACCAAGAATAAAGACCGTATCACCGCTCGCATTCACACGATACATGGAGGATTTGGGATACGATGCATGTAATTGCTCCAGCCGGTCCTTAATCTCTTCATCCGAAGCTCCATCCAGCTTCTTGGCTTCACGCGACCAGAGGTTACTGATTCGGGTAACGTCACCATAAGGTGCCGCTTGATTCGGATTCGTGTTATTCACTACGACAACATATAGAATGGATATGATCGGAAGAACGACGGGCACGAATAATACTGCCGCCAGGATCAGGATGATGTATCTGGACATCAAGGACCGTCCAAAGCGTAGCTTGCGCCGCCCGGATTGCTTTTGATCCATGCCTCGTTCTGCCTTCCGCTCTTCCTTCATGATCTTCCTTTCTCTGAACCACCGGATCATGGCTTCTTCACACGATATCCCACACCGCGGACCGTCTGAATAACGACCGGATTGGCCGGATCAAGCTCCAGCTTTTCGCGCAGATGTCGAATATGTACCATTAAAGTTTTATCTCCATCCAGATAGGGCTCGTTCCAGACAGCTTCATAGATCTGCTCTTTGGTTCGAATCATGCCCATATGCCGTAGCAGGTAGGCGAAGATGTGGAACTGTTTTCCCGATAAAATAATCTCATCCCCCGTCTCTTCATTGACGATTCGGTTGTCCTTCTCATAGATGGAGAGATGATCCAGCCTCAGAGCTGTATCGGAGGATACGGCTGTCCCTGCCTTCCGCAGTTGGACCTCAATTCGCGCAGCCAGTTCATCGGGGTGAAATGGTTTTGTTACATAGTCATCGGCAAAATCGAGACCGTGCAACTTGTCGTCAATGGACGTTCTGGCTGAGAGCATGACAATGGGTAGGGCGGGATGTTCCTTTTTCAATCGTTGACCCACCGTAAATCCATCCAGCCCGGGCAGCATGACATCCAGAATAATGAGTGAGCAACCAACAGCAGCCTCCGCTGCACCGTCACCACTGCCAAGCCACACCACTTCATAACCGCGTTCCTCCAGATCAGCTCTGACCCAAGTTGCAATTTCCGTATCATCTTCAATGTATAACAGTTTGGTTTTCATCCAAATATTCGTTTCCTTTCCGCCCCCATTGGGTTAATGATATATCTGAGCACCATCATATAAACAGTCTATACGTTGATGACCTATGGACCTATCTCTTGTTGAAACCATGCTGAAGCCCTTCACGTTACCACACATGCTAATTATAACTTATCCATTAACGTGGGGAATGTTATATCAATCAAGTCTACCAAGTACATATCAGTTCTACACCTGACGGGAGGAATTTCATTATGCTGCTGGAAGCCATCTATCATCAACCAAAACGGAACTGGGCTTATGCCTATGACCAAGATACAATCCACCTGCGCCTGCGTGCCAAAAAAAATGATCTGACCGAGGTACATGCCCTGACCGGAGACAAATATGCCTGGGATGCAACCAAAGCGCTGGTTCCCTTAACAAAGTTCACCTCTGACTCCATGTTCGATTATTACGAGGGAGAGGTGAAACCTCCCTACCACCGACTCAAGTACTCTTTTCTACTCAAAAGTGGAGACGAACAGACCTGGATGACCGAGACGGACTTCCAGGAAGAAGAACCGGATGACCCGGGTCGCATGTTCCAGTTCCCTTATATTCATGCTGGAGCTGTATTCACACCCCCTGCATGGGTTAAGGATGCCGTGTTCTATCAGATTTTCCCGGAACGATTCGCGAACGGCAACCCGGATATTAGTCCGGATAATGTGGAGCCGTGGGGTGGCGAGCCGACACCTTTTAACTTCTTCGGCGGTGACCTTCAGGGCGTGATCGACCATCTGGATTACATCAGTGATCTTGGCATTAATGCGATCTACTTCACACCCATCTTCGAAGCCACCACCAATCACAAATACGATACCGAAGACTACCTGCGGGTAGATCGACACTTTGGTGACGCAGATACCGTGAAACGGCTGGTTGAGCTGTGCCATGCACGTGGAATTCGTGTACTGCTGGATGCTGTGTTCAATCATTCCGGGAAAACATTTGCGCCGTTTGTGGATGTGCAGAAGAACGGAGAACAGTCCAAATACAAGGATTGGTTCCATGTACATGAATTCCCGCTGGACGTGAAGGACGGCATTCCCACGTATGAGACCTTCGGTTTCGAAGCGCACATGCCAAAGCTGAATACGGAGAATGCCGAGGTTAAGGCCTATCTGCTGGAGGTTGCCGAGTACTGGATCAAGGAAGTAGGTGCGGACGGATGGCGGCTGGATGTTGCAGATGAAGTGGATGATGCCTTCTGGCGTGATTTCCGCCGTGTAGTCAAAAACGCAAATCCGGATGCCTATATTCTGGGCGAAGTATGGAATGAGTCCTCTGCCTGGCTGCAGGGTGACCAGTTCGATGCGTCCATGAACTATCCGTTTACCGATGCCGTGAATGCTTTCTTTGTAAAAAATACGATGCACGCCGAACAGTTCGCGAACTCCATCGGTCGGCAGTTATCCCGCTATCCGCTTCAGGCCAGCGAAGTGGCATTCAACCTGCTGGACAGCCACGATACCCCGCGGCTGCTCACGCTATGTGAGGGCGATCAGCGCAAAATGAAGCTGGCTGCGTTATTCCAGTTCAGTTACATGGGCGCTCCGTGCATCTATTACGGAGACGAGATTGGCATGGTCGGCGAGCATGATCCGGGCTGCCGGAAATGCATGGAGTGGGATGAAGCGAAGCAGGACCGGGAGCTGCTCGACTTTTATCAGAAACTGATCTCCCTGCGTCATGCTCATCCTGCCCTGCGTTCAGAAGGTACTGTTCGTTTCCTTCAGGCTCGTCCCAATGGCAGCCAACTGGTATTTGAGCGGCAGAATGAAGAGGAACGCATTCTGATTCTGTTCAATCGATCAGAAGAGACGGCTATTGTCGAACTGGAGGCCGGTGACGGGGAATGGACCGAGCTGTTCGACGGAAACCATCGTACCGCCAAGGAAGATGGTGTGCTTGCCATTGAATTGCCTGCGTATGGATATGCCGTACTGAGTACGGCTGTGGGCCAGAACTAGATTCATACTACACAAACATCTGAAGTCACTTATAAGTAACCAAGCTTCGTATCATTTGGCGGCATAAAACAAGCGTCCTACAGAACCCGGATTCGGTTCGTGGACGCTTGTTTTTGTATTGCCGTTATACATCATAATATCACTCGGTGGAATCCGCAGGCTTCGACTCTGGCTCAGGCTCTGCACGCTTTGCCTTTGGTTTAGCCAGCTTTTGCATCATTTTACGGCCTGTTGGTGTCTGGGCCAGTCCGCCTTGGGCTGTCTCCCGGTGGCGGCTTGGCATCGCACTGCCTACTTCCAGCATGACGCCGATGACTTCATCTGACGGAATGGCGCTACGCACTCCGGCCAAGGCCATGTCAGCCGCAGCCAGCGCCGTAACTGCACCCAGTCCGTTACGGACGATGCACGGAATCTCAACGAGGCCTGCGACTGGATCGCAGATCAGGCCCAGTGTATTTTTTAACGCCAAGCCTACCGCATGAACGACCTGTTCCGGTGTACCTCCACGCAGTTCAACCATGGCACCCGCAGCCATCCCGATCGCGGAACCCACTTCTGCCTGACAACCACCTTCGGCACCCGAGATAAATGAATTGTTGGCAATAACATAACCAATCGCTCCTGCACAGAACAACCCGTTCACCAAATGTTCGTCCGTCCAGCCAAATCGCTCCTGTGAGCTAATAAACACACCGGGGATAATGCCGCAGGAACCTGCTGTTGGTGTTGCCACAATGCGGCCCATGGAGGCATTCACTTCAGATACACACAGGGCATACGCCATGGCAAGTGCAGAAGCATCTCCTGAGCAAGTCTCACCCTTGCGAATGTACTCGGCCATTTTTTTACCGTCTCCACCCGTTAATCCACTGCGTGATGTTGTATCTTCCGTTAACCCTTTACGTACCGCTTCCTTCATCACCTGATAATATTCAGACATCTGCTTCACAACATCCGCTTCCGGTGTATTGGTCTCCTGAACCTGCTCCTCAATCATCAGCTGAGCAATCGTTTTGGATTCCGCTGTGCAGATCGTATTCAGCTCGTGTAAATGTTTAAATCGCATCCGAATTAACTCCTCTCTTCAAATCGATAACACGAATGTCCAGCACATGGTCCAGCTCCTTTAGACGTTGGAGCATCTCGGGATTAGGCGCCCCATCCATTTCCATCGCGGTCAGCGCTTCGCCATCACGGGCTTTCCGATCCACCTGCATATACCCGATGTTAACCCCGGATGAACTGATGGTTGACGTTACCGAGGCCAGCACTCCTGCTTTGTCCGCATGGCGCAGAACAAGTGTCGGAAACTCACCACTAATCTGAACACGAAAATCATTCATCGCATGCACCGATACACTGCCACCACCAATGGAAGCACCAATCAAGGAGCAGGCACGTTCTCCATGCCACAATTCAATTTTGACGGTATTCGGATGAGGAGCAGGCAGGCCGCTTGTATAAAACTCAACCTCCATACCCGCTTCTTCTGCGTATTGCTCTGCATCCGGGATACGCGGATCATCTGTAACATAATCCAGCAGACCGCCGATCAGTGCCAGATCTGTTCCGTGCCCCTGATACGTGTCAGCGAATGAACCGTAGAGCGTCAGCCGGGCACGTTCAGGCGTACAACCTAACCACTGACGAGCGATTCTTCCCAGCCTTGCTGCTCCAGCTGTATGTGAACTTGAAGGCCCCGTCATCGACGGCCCAATAATTGAGAAAACATCTTTAAATCGCACCTTGTAACCCTCCAATTGTATTCGTCATTTACATCCAGATTCCATGCCTTAATGTTCCTTTTTTACTGAATGATGACATCAAAAAAGGACAGAAGAAGGCCCAAAGGCCCTCTCTCTGTCCTCGATACCTGAGAGTTTCACGATCAGCAGTGTCTCTCGACAGGGTGCATTGCCTGTGATTACAGACAAGTTCACCAGGCTCACTGATCATATACCCCTTGGGTGGCGCAGTTCGCGCACTCTCCAGAGCTGCGTCCAACGATGGTACATTTACCTGAGAGATTAACCACTGTGCCGGGTGCGCAGCAGCTTGCTCCTTCGGTGCCTAGCACTAGCCATTTTGCTCGGCTAACCCAGGTCTCTCCCGCTCGTTATCATCCGCTGTATGGAACCATTCTGAGCGTATGTCAGAACAGTCATGGAAGTCATTAATTTCTTCTCCATTAAGATTAATCGACCGGAAGATCAGTGTCAACAAACGTAACGATTTCTTTGGATGTATTTCCTTCATTTTCGATTGAACCGATGAAAACCAGAATATTTTGTCAGCTTTCATTACATTGATACGTTAAAAAGATCTTTTAAACAGGTTATTTCATCCTACTTCAATCAATAATGTGCTTACTATTATTTATGATATTGTCCACGAAACCGTTCGGGTATTCAGGCAATCATAACTTTGCACCATACTACTCTGTAACCCGTCCGAATCTGCACATCTGGATTAGTATTCACAGTTCATAGAAGATGCTCTTGTTCTGTACATAGGGTCTGCAAAACTTACTGCATAACTTCGGCATACGATCTTTCATCCATTCGTGCCTCGACTCGTTTGCCATCTGAAAGGCATAATAACCCAGTGTGAAGATCAACATGAACCCTTCCATTAATCGGATATCACGATCCGTCAGTAGTGCGGTCTGTTTCGTGTATCCAGATAAGAATATGTCACGTTCCTCCCGATTGAACATCAGTGCTGCCCCTCCGGCATCGAAAAGATAATAACCATAACCGTGTAGACAAAAATCAATCATGGAAATCCCCTGATCCGTGATCAGCAGATTGTTGCGAGTAATATCCCCATGAATGATCCCCCATGTCTCCGCGTGCTGTGGGTACGTTGCGAGCTGCTTGTTAATGTTCTCAAACGTCTCACGAAGCAGATCAAAGTCTTCTGTTGTAAAAATCCCCCGTCGGACACCTTCCTCCAGCTGCCCTAGCATGACCAAGTTCTCATGGCTATTGCCATATGCCGGCCGTACCTTCGTTCGATCTGTCTGATTCTGTACACGCCCATATTGATGAAGCGTCTGCAGTTGAACACCCAGGTCAATGATCTGCTCCGTTGCCAGCCGTTCTCCCTGCTGGATGTCCCTACCCTCAATCCACTCCAGTACTGTACAACAGATCTCTTTCCCTTCCTCACTTCTCCATAACGTGATCCAATCTCCTGATACATTACGTACCGGATGCTGTACGTGTAATGATGTCGTTGCATTTAACTCATGGAGCAGGTTCATCTCTGCCTCCAGCGCAGGAGATGTGTGCTGAATGCCTGTCATGCTTGCATATGCGGCTTGATGGATACGCAGCAGATACTTCTGCCCGCTTGCTTCATCAACGACATGATACGTCAGATTCTCATTGTGGCGAATATAGGAAACGACAGGTTTCTCCATGCTATAGTTCTTGATGATCTCAGCCGCCATATGGTCGTAAGACCTCTGATTGGTAGTGATTGTCAACATCTCCTCCGAAGTGATGTAAGCGTTCTCTTTGTACTGAATATCGTAGCATGATTGTTTTACACACAGCAAATTTTTCCAATATCAAATTAAAAAAGCACAACCCCCGAACAACCGTCCAGGCATTGTGCTTTTTGTCTCTATTATTTCTTAATCTCTCTGTCTATTGCTCTATGTGACACTCCATGATCCAATTAACCAAAACGGCCCATAATGTATTCTTGCGTCAGACGATTGTCGGGGTTCGTGAAAATATGCTCCGTATCCCCGTGCTCAATCATGCTTCCCAGATAGAAATAAGCTGTATAATCCGAGATGCGTGCCGCCTGCTGCATGTTATGGGTAACAATAACGATCCGCAGCTCCTTCTTGAGCTCGGTAATCAATTCTTCAACTTTACCCGTAGATACCGGGTCAAGCGCAGATGCAGGCTCATCGAGCAGCAGAATCTGCGGATCAACAGACAAGGCGCGGGCGATACACAGACGCTGCTGTTGTCCACCCGAGAGAGACAGAGCCGACTCGTTCAGCCTGTCTTTCACTTCGTCCCAGAGCGCAGCACGACGCAAGCTTTTTTCCACAATTTCATCCAGTGCCTTCTTACTCTTTGTACCACGGTAGCGGGGGCCAAACGCGATATTGTTGTAGATGGACTTATGAAAAGGATTGGGCTTCTGCCATACCATGCCAATCTTCTGACGAAGCTTGATTACATCGGTTCCGGGCTCATTCAGATCGTTACCATCCATCCAGATATGTCCCTCTGTACGGGAACCGGCAATCTCGTCATTCATCCGGTTGAGTGACCGAAGGAACGTGGATTTACCGCAACCAGACGGCCCAATAAGAGCCGTTACGCTTGCTTCAGGAAACGTCAGGCTAATCTGCTTAACCGCCTGGAAATGTCCATAATATATGCTTAACTGTTCCGTACCAAAAGGTATGGCCATGTTGGTTCCTCCTTATTTCGAAGCTGTCATGCGGCGGAATACAACCCGACCGATCCAGCGTGCACTCAGATTGAACGCCAGCACGAGAATGACAAGCACGGCGGATGCCCCTGCTGCCACTTCTTTGGAATCTGGCCCAATGCCTTCACTATTCACTTTCCAGATATGGACAGCAAGTGTCTCTGCCGGACGGAAAGGATTAAGCGGTGATCTTGGACTCGTCGGATTCCAATCTGTAAAGTCCAACGGTGGACTACTCATACCTGCGGTAAACATCAGCGCGGCTGCTTCACCAAAGATCCGGCCCGATGCCAGTATCGTACCTGTAATCAAGCTCGGCAATGCCACGGGCAGCAGAATGGAAGTGATAATTTTCCACTTGGACAGTCCAAGCGCCAGACCGGCTTCCTTCTGTTCTTTCGGAACGGCCCGGAAGGCCTGCTCTGTTGTACGCACCATCAGTGGCAAGTTAAAGATCGCCAGAGCCAAGGCACCCGAGATCAGAGAGAAACCAAGACCAAATTGATTTACCAGCAACAAGAGACCAAACAAACCAATAACGATGGACGGGAATGATGACAACACTTCAACGACCAGACGAATGAAGCTGGTGATCTTGCCTGGTTTGGCGTATTCCGCCATGTAAATTCCGCCGCCCCATCCGAGTGGAATGGTAACGAGTAATGTCAAGATAAGCAAGAATACCGAGTTAAAGAGCTGTGGACCAATCCCGCCGCCGCCCTTGAGCAACTGTGGTGCGCTCGTCAGGAAGTTCCAGCTAATATGTCCAATGCCTCTATACATGATGAAGCCAAGCAGACCGAGCAATAACATAACAATGAACAGGGCCAATACAACGATAACGGATGTTGCAATTTTATCTACCGTTTTTGCCTTCATTTTCATACCCGGTTTCTCCTTTCAAGCAGGCGAACCAGAATGACGAAGACAAAGGTCATCACCAACAGGACAAGCGCCATACTCCACAGTGCATTGTTATGAACGGAACCCATCGTGGTATTACCCATGCTGAGTGTAATTACACTTGTTAATGTTGAAGCTGATTCGAGCAAGGATGTTGGAACATGCGGTGCATTACCGATAACCATCTGTACAGCAAGTGCTTCACCAAAAGCACGAGCCATACCCAGAACGACACCTGTCAACAAAGCTGGTAACGTCGTTGGAATAATGACACGGTAGATGGTTTGCCAGCGAGTGGCGCCCAGTGCGTAGGAGGATTCACGCAATCCTTTTGGCAACGCGGACAACGCATCTGCCATAATACTTGTCACCGTAGGAAGAATCATTACCGCGAGAACAAGACATCCGGCTGCAATCCCGACGCCTGTTCCACCAAAGATACTACGTAACAAAGGTACAATGACACTCAGACCGATAAATCCGTACACAACGGACGGAATTCCTGACAAAAGCTCAATCGCAGGCTGCAAGATCTTTTTCCCTTTACCCGGGACAATCTCAGTCATAAAGAGTGCTGCACACAAACCAAGCGGGCTCGCGATTAATGCTGCAAGCAAGGTTGTGATGAAAGAACCGGTGATGAACGGCAATGCCCCGTAGAAGGCAGGTTCTCCCGTAGGATTCCACGTTTTCCCACCCAGAAATTCACTTATGCTTATTCCATTTGTGAAAAATGTTGATAGTCCCTTGGACGCTACAAAATAAACGATGGAAAACATGACAACGATCAGGAAAACGACACAAATCGACGTATAGATCCGTCCCGTCCACTCTTCCCAATAATGTTTCTCTTTTAAGGGCCGGCGCGGTTTCAACTTGTTATTCATTACCGTTCCCCCTTCGGTCTGTTCCATAACAACCATCCTTCTATAGTAGAATTAATGCAAAATATGGGATTATTTCAGAGCAAACCGCGTAAAGAGGCGGGACCTAAGTCCGCCTCTTTCGCTGTATGCGCAAGTTCAAAGATTACTCAACCACGTTACCTGCTGCATCGCGTTTTACTTTCATACCTGACATTGGAATGTATCCAAGTTCGGTCACGTCATTTTGTTGAACTTCGTCACTCAGGATGTAGTCCAGGAACGCTTTTGTTGCTGCATCCGGCTCACCTTTGGTGTACATGTGCTCGTAAGCCCACACTGGATAAGTTCCTGCTTCTACGTTCTCCACAGTTGCTTCGACACCTTCGTATTTCAACACTTGCAAGCTGTCATCCAAGTAAGACAGGGCAAGGTAACCAATAGCACCTGGCGTTTCAGCTACCAATTTTTTAACGTTACCAGAAGAATCTTCTTGAATCGAACCTTGGATATCATCCATTTTTGCACCCAATGCATACTTCTCAAAAGTCGCACGAGTACCGGAGCTGCTCGGACGGTTTACAATAACAATTGCTTGATCCGCGCCACCAACGTCTTTCCAGTTTGTCACCTTACCGGAGAAAATGTCGACCAGTTGTTGCTTCGTCAAACCTTCTACACCTGCATCTTTGTTGCTAACTGGCGCCATAGCGACTACAGCTACCTGATGATCAACCAGTTCTTTTACTTTGGCTTCGTCCTCCAGCTTCTCTTCTGCAAATACATCAGAGTTACCGATTGTAGCTTGTCCGTCAGATACTTGTGTCAAACCAGTACCACTACCGCCACCTTGAACTTGAACCGTTACGTTCTTATATTCATCAACTGCCATAAATTTCTGTCCAGCTTGTTCTACCAGAGGTAGCAATGCTGTCGATCCGACTGCCAGAATGTTACCGCTAAGCTCAGTAGCAGCTTCTCCTGATCCATTGCTTGCGGCACCCTCTGTACCAGCGTCATTTTTCGATCCGCATGCTGCGAGTACCAGTACGAACGTTAAGGTCATCAAAATAAACGGCAACTTTTTAAACATGTTTTGTTTTCCTCCCCCAATGTAGTGATGGCGTTTTGTGAATTTGTTTGTTCACCATCAACTCTTTACTCATTGTAGTTTCGGTATGTCATCTTAAAATCAGTGTTTTGTAAACGCAATGTTAAAAATATCGGCTGTGTCTTGAAATTTATCTGAGACAAATTGCGCTGAAGTGGGCGCTTCGGTAACGGACGTTGTTTCAATCGCTGTTATCCCCGGATCTATATGATTTACTATTCCCAAGGAATACATCCGTGGATAAAGGCGAACGCTTCGCTTTTCCACAATCGTTCCGTTCCCTTCGCTGTGTCAGCGCTCGTTGGATCTCAGGCATTTCAAAGATTAGCCTGGGAGGTAGGCAAAGAAGGCCAGCCCTACAATGGGCTGGCCTTACGTAAATTTCTTTGTTGATTCTTTGATAGAGCAAGAAAATCTGTTTCTTCTATAAGAAGGTACAAAAGTAGGAAACAAAAAACTGCCTCGCCGCCAGTGCATAGCACCAGCTGCGAGGCAGCGAAGAGAGCCGTCTTTTCCATTACATTAAATGAATCAGATACTTTTAATGCAAAACTACTTTTTCTAACCCAGAATCCATAACCACAATGCCAACCCGGCTAGCGTAATTAACAAGGTGGGAATGGTCAGGATGATGCCTGCCTTGAAATAATACCCCCATGTAATCTTCACACCTTTGCGGGATAACACATGCAGCCACAGCAATGTGGCAAGAGATCCAATCGGGGTCATCTTGGGACCCAGATCGGAACCAATGACATTGGCATAGATTAATGCTTCTTGAATGATACCTTCGGTATGTGCGCCCTGGATGGCTAGCAGGTTAATCAACACGGTCGGCAGGTTGTTCATCACCGATGACAATACTGCAGCGATGATGCCCATCCCGAGCGAAGCAGCCAGTAGACCATGCTCTGCTATGGCATCCAGCCAGCGACTGAGATGATCCGTTAACCCTGCATTACGCAGTCCATATACAACAATGTACATGCCCACGGAGAACACTACAACCGACCAAGGTGCTTCCTTGATGACCCGTTTCAAATCAACAGCCTCGCTCTTGCGTGCCAGCAAGGCGAACAGCAACGCAACGGAACCAACGATAACCGATACCGGAATCGGCAGAAACTCACTCGATGCGTAAGCCACCAATAACAGTCCAAGCATGAACCAGGCAATTCGGAACATTCGCGGATCACGTATTGCTTCCTTCGGATCACGTGCCAGAGAGATGTCATAGCGCTGAGGTATGCTTTTGCGATAAAACAAGAACAGCATCCCCGTACTCGCTAATATCGAGAACAGATTCGGTACGACCATACGTACCGCATATTCCACGAATGTAATGCCATAGAAATCGGCGGACACGATGTTAACCAGATTGCTAACAACTAGCGGTAACGACGTGGTATCAGCGATAAATCCACTCGCCATTACAAAAGCCAGCACCATTCGCTCATCAAACTTCAATGCGCGCACCATCGCCAACACAATCGGTGTCAGTATAAGCGCTGCACCATCATTTGCAAATAAGGCGGACACTGCGGCTCCCAGCAGAATGGAGTAGAAAAACAGTCTGCGACCATCTCCTCCAGCCAGCCTTGCCATATGAAGGGCAGCCCATTCGAAGAAACCTGTCTCATCGAGAATGAGAGAAATCATAATAATACCAACAAAAGCCAGCGTTGCATTCCATACAATGGATGCCACATCCGAGGCATCGTTCAAGCTGACGACTCCACACAACAGGGCAAGTAATGCCCCACCCGAAGCTGTCCAACCGATACCCAACCCACGAGGTTGCCAGATTACCAAGGTGATTGTCACTACAAAAATCAGTATTGCTACGTATACCATAAAGCCTCCTGCTGTACCCTGTATCAATATATTATTCGTTAATTCGATCTTATATTGTAAGATTTCACCGCTATATGCGCGGAATAACCAGACGATATATTTATACAGGGCTACAGGAACATTGTCTATCTTTATTTTCTTCTATTATAAAACGTGCGGTAAATTGTGGTGTTAAAATGTTAGGATTTATTCTTGCCCTTATCCTTCGGCGTATCCTCCACCATCTTGAACATGCCAAGCAATCCTTGCAATTGTTCTGCCATACTGTTCAGATGTGCAGACGATGATGCAATCTCTTCTACCGATGCCAGTTGTTCTTGCGAAGATGCAGACACGGATTCTGTATTCGCAGCCGATTCCTGGGTCACATTCGAAATATCACTCATCGCCTTGGCAACGTGGGAAGCCCCACTCTCCAGTTGTTTCGTTGTTGCGGACAAGTCATCCAATGTATGGACCGCATCTGCCACCGCCTCCCGAATCTGAGCAAAGGATTGTCCAGACGTATTCACGGCCTGAATCCCTTCTCCCACCCGAGTCTGCGCTGCATTCATGGCGATTAGAGCGGCATCCATGTCCTGACGGATATTATGAACGACCTCACCGATCTGCGCTGCCGAGCTTCCGGATTCTTCTGCCAGTTTACGTACCTCACCGGCTACAACTGCAAATCCACGACCCGCATCCCCTGCTCTTGCCGCTTCAATAGACGCATTCAATGCGAGCAAGTTTGTTTGTTTGGAGATGGATGCAATGACATCCACCATGCTACCAATCTCAACGGAACGGGCATTCAGAGATTGAACCACACTTCCCAGCTGCTCCACCGTTTCCTGGATACTGTTCATCTGCTCCACAGCTTGTCCTGCTGCCTCATTACCAGAAGAAGCCGCTCCGGATGTATTCCGCATATTCGCCGTAATTGATTGCACACGCTCTGACATCATCCGGACATCTTCTGCCATTCGGCTCATCTGTCCCGATCCGTCTTTCACACTGTTTACCTGCTGTTCAGCACCTTCGGCCAGTTCCTGAATGGCCTGTGTTGAATGCTCAATCGCTTTGGTGGTTTGTTCTGCACTGGCAGACAACTCTTGAGAAGAAGCCGATACTTGCTCTGTCGTTTCCTGTACACCAAGAATCATCATCCGCAGGTTATCGACCATACGTTCAAAATACTTCGCCAGTTCCCCTACTTCATCTTTACGCCCTGTTTCCATTTTCACGGTCAAGTCACCTTTGCTCACCGCTCTGGCAGATTCCTGCAATCGTTTAATTGGACGCAGCATGGAACGTGTAAACCAGATAATAAAGATGAGTGTAAGGAATGTGGCCGCAAGAATAACAATAAATGTGGCCATGCGAATATCCTTACTCGCATTGGTTATTTCACTTTTGAACATCGTGCCGGCAATTTTCCAGCCCGTTGCTTCATTGGTTGAAAAGATCATCATTTTCGGCTGATTGTTGTAAACGTAATCGAATTGACCTTCTTTACCCTCATACATTTCATCCAGCAAACCGCTAGATTCCTGTGTACCCGCATCTGCTACAGGGGATACGACATAATTTTTGTTTGCATCCATAATAATGACGTAGCCTTCTTTACCCACCTTAATGGATGCCTGCTCTTGAAGATCAGTCAGATCCAGAGACAAACCGACAACACCAGATTGGTCTTTTAATGTTTTGGAGATAAATACAACGGCAACGCCATCGGTATTAACAGACACAGCTGATACAACCGCTGTACCCGGGGCTTTTCCATTGCTAGTTTGTACCACTCCCGCTCCCTAGGATCATATGCATCTCCTCGTGTGCTGCTCGCTGTTGGTTTCCCTCGAACCATGATTCCGTCTGTTGTCCCTACAAAAATGTTCATGGCATCGGGATGCAAGCCCAGATATTGCTCCAGCTTCAACTGAAGCTCGAGACTATCGTTCTCCCCTTTGACCAGGCTCGGATCAAGGACATCCGCGAAATAGTTAATATCATGAATCTTGTTATTCATTTGGCTTTCTACAATTGTATTGGCAGTACTCACACTTTGCATGGCACTATCCACTAATTGCCCTTGTACACCATCTTCAGCCATCGTTAGGGTGATCAAGCCGATCGCCAAGCTTGGCAGAAGCAGAACGACCAAGAAGGAGACCAATAGTTTGTTCCTTATATTCCAGACAAAACCTTTCTTTTTCTTCTTCTTTTTATTTTGATTATGTTTTGGTTTGGCAGGTTTCGCCGCTTTCATTGGTTTAGTATTCTGAGTTTCACTCATGTCTTTCTCCCCCTCTAAATATAAAAATGCCCTCTTTCTTTTTATGTATGGAACACTCTAAAAGGCTTATCTTATATATCGGCTAAATGAGAGGATTTATTTGAGAGAAAAATGTGCAGACACGCCAAACAAGCCACCTCTGATCCGAAGTGACTTGTACAATGTACAGGTTGCTAATTATTCCATGAATTAGATGAAGTACTGGAGTACGGCTCGCCTGGAGGTTGTGCCGAGGGTTTACCAAAATAGTAGCCCTGTGCAAGCTCAATACCTATGGAACGACAGAATTCAAATTCTTCCATCCGTTCGATTCCCTCGGCAAGGACTCGACCTCCAAATCGACTCGACATCTCAACAATATGAAGAATTTTCTGTTGTTTGGTCGAATCCTGATCACAACGGTCAATAAGACTTCGATCTATTTTGACAAAATCCGGTTCTAACCGATTCATCAACTCGATTGTCGAATATCCGGCACCCACATCATCCAGTGCAACCGACATACCACGGGAACGATACACCTCAAATATTTGCTGTAAGATGGGCATATGCTGAATCTGCTCTGTTTCCACAACTTCAAACACAAAATCTTTAGGGTCAAGCGCAAGACGTTCAATCGCTTCAAACGTATGTGTCAGACAAAATTCGGGGTTATATATGGAGGAAGGCAGGAAATTTACGAAGCGTTTGACACCATGCGGCAGAAAAATGGCACTGGTCTCAATAGCAGTAATACGCGCCATTCGATCCAGAAAAGAATGTAGTCCGGTTTCGCGCGCAACTTCAAATAATTCATAGGAACTGAAGGATTTTCCATTCTCAGCAGGACGAAGCAAAAACTCATATCCGATAATCTGCTCCGATGCATCCACGATGGGTTGCATATGACTGCTGAATTGATGCTCCAGAATAATGGAAACAAGCTCTGCATGCTTGAAACGGGACTCCTGCATGGTTAGACTGATCCAGTTTTCTTCATTCGCCTGTTCGTTTAAAGGCATAATCTGAACGGTTAGGAAGTCACGTAATGTCGAATCCATCTCGCAGATCTCTTCGATTAAGCTCTGAACCGCCTCAGGATTTGAAAAATGCATCCACATCATGTCATCCGACGTCTCGATAAGTCTTCCCGGCGTTTGCAGCGCTTCCAGCAAAGCGGGGGAAATGGGACGCAGGTAAACGGTACCTTGGCCCTCTATAGGATAGATTGGACTGCAGCCACTGCAATTCATGTAGGACCCCCTTGCCAATTTATGATTCCATGTCCATTAATGTTTACTGGTATATACCCAAAGTTTGTAAATATTATATCATGGGTCTTAAAATTAATCTCTACTGTTTTGATGACTTCGCATATGACGGTTATTGGAACAAATATATTCAAAATTGCAGAAAAAAGACCGACAGTCTGATGACTGTCGGTCTCCTCCTCACCGCTTATTAAACTTTAAGAAGCGGGAATCACGATTTTCTGTCCAACTTTCAGGTTATGCACATTTGAGATTTTGTTAGCTGTCGCCAGCTTGCGCCAGTCCACACCATATTTCAAACCGATGCGGTACAGGTTATCCCCTTTTTTCACTACGTAAACAACCTTGTTGTTCGTTGCCGGTTTCTCAGGTTGTGGCTTAGGTGTTGGTGTCGGTGTCGGTTTAGGCATTGGAGCCGGCTCTGTACCTGTTTCAGGTGTTGTCGTTGCTTCACCTGTCAGTTTCAAACCATACTCTGCAAAACCTTCTTTGTTCGTACCGATAAACGACATCGCCGGATTCGCTTCAACCAGACCTTTTGCATCCGGGGAAGAAGCAAATACAACTTCAAGATCATTCAACGCCGCTGCGGTTACACCAGCAGATGGTTTAATTGGTGCCAGGGACCAGTTGCCGTCCGCTGCCGGATTAATCGTTTTATTTTCACGGATGTAGTCGATGATCACTTGACGGTTCTCATCCGGTGCAGCCAGAACGATCCGTTTGCCGTCTGGGTTAGCCAGTTTGGATGAAGAAGCACGGTAGTTATTTGTCGCTACAATGAATTTTTGCGCTGGGTCAACCGGTTTTCCGTTAAAGCTCAGGTCCTTGATTCGACTTGCGGATGCATTAACGATCGTAGCTTTGCTATCGTATTTGGCTGGTTGGGTCACATCAATCTGATACGTTACACCATCGATAACATCGAAGTTGTACGTTGGGAAGTCATTGTTGATCAGTTGTTGTTGTCCACCTTTGGCCGGGTCGATCTGGTTGAACTGGCCTGCAGACCATTCCAGCCATTCTTTCAGTTCTGCGCCGTTAACCATTACAGCATGTACCGTATTTGGATACACGTACAGGTCAGCAACGTTTTTGATCGCAATGGTGCCTTTAGGAATATTCGTGTAATACGAAGCGCCTGAACGTCCACCGGCTTTGAATGGTGCACCTGCGGACAATACAGGAATTTTCTCATATTCCGTACCTTGCATATGTTTTTCAACATACCATTTCTGTGCATTCGTTACGATCTGAATGGATGGATCATCCTGAACCAGAGCGAAGAAGCTGTTAATAGGTGCTGTCGTTTCGCCCACTGGACCACGAACATACTCCAATGTACCTTCATGCTCTTCATGAACCGCATCAATAATGTCCTGATCCGCATCTACCAGAGGCTTTTTGTTGGCTGTGTCATAGATTGGGCGTGCTTCCGTTTTGGAATCCACCACTTTCCATTTGCCATCAACCAGCTCCAGATCCAGATCGATAATACCAAGATGATCACCCCAGAACCCTGGCTCTACAGCAGGAACGCCATTGATTGTACCTTTCTCAAGGTCTACCCCTTTTTTGCCGGCAAAATCAGCACTTGGGAATACTTTGTGAGCATGTCCAAACAGAATGGCATTAATGCCTTCTACCTGACTCAGGTACAATACAGAGTTCTCCATCAGATCCGTTTGAGGGATATCCTCAAATCCGGAGTGAGGGATGGCTACAATAATGTCGGCACCTTCGGCCTTCATTTTTGGAATGAATTTCTTCGCGGTAGCGATAATATCCTTGGCGATGACTTTGCCTTCAAGGTTAGCGCTGTCCCACTGCATGATTTGAGGCGGCACAAATCCGATCACACCCACTTTGATCGTATGTTCCTTGCCAGTCTCATCCGTTACTTTTTTATCCAAAATCTCATACGGTGTGAAGTAATTCTTGTCATTCGTCTCATCATCATCACCATCATCTACATAGACATTGGCATTAATGTAAGGGAAGTTCGCTCCCTCCAGCGTCATGTCCAGGAAGTCCAGACCATAGTTGAACTCATGGTTACCGATGTTACCTGCATCATAATCGAGCAGATTCATCGCTTTATATACAGGGTGAGTCTCACCCTTTTTCAGTGGATCAATCTTCGCAACATAGTCTCCCAGCGGGTTACCCTGAATCAGATCACCATTGTCGAACAGCAAGCTGTTCTTGGCTTCATCACGCGCTTTTTTGATCAGTGTAGCTGTTTTGGCGAGTCCATACTGGTCTGTCTCTTTGTCGGAATAATAGTCGTAGTTAATCAGATTGTCATGAATGTCTGTTGTCTCCATGATCCGCAGTTTAACTTTGGCAGCATCCGCAGCCGATACAGGTACCGGAAACACCGCAAGCACGTTTAATGCAACGAAAGCGGCAGTCAGGCTTGATAATACTTTTTTACTCGTTTTCAAAATAACCCCTCCCGGTTATGTACATTGAATCATGCATTAATGGGCAAACGAAGAGCGCAGAAAAAGATAGATCTCATGGGTTGTGCGTACTGACTCTCCAATGACATGCATCGGAACTTCAGGTAAGTTTATCTCACATGAACATCTATTTATGTCTGTGCTTGTCGTTTACATTCCAAATCATAACGCAATGTCCAGCCATTGAAAAGCATTATTTTTTACATTACCCGCACATACCTAGGCAAGTTTACATTATCATGCGTGATTTCGACATTTTTTTCAACATTTTAGTAGGTATTTTGTACTTATTATCTTCAAAATACGTATATTACATGTGTCTTACATGTATAACCAATTCAGTCTTATTCATGCATACCAAAAACCGTGAAACCTTGATGGCTTTCACGGTTGGATTGAACTCTGCGCATATTTTCGCATAAGGACGCTACGTTACAGAGGTTATATTCATATTTGGTTTATTGTTCCCACACATGATGTTCATGATCTTTCCCCGTGTATTCAATACGAGTCGGAGTGATATCCAGAATGACATAGTTCGGATCATTAGGCCCATCGAACCACGCCTTCAGTTCGTCGTTCCACACTTGCTCACGCAAGCCTTCATTCTTCGTCACTTCACAGGTTCCTTCGATCTCAACGACTTCCTTGGAGCCACCAGCCTCATAACCAAGCAGCAGGCTAACATTCGGATTATTCTCCAGTTCCTCTACTTTATGTGTACGGCGGTTCGTTGCCAGATGAATGTTCAATCCATCGTTGAAAAGCGCCATATAGCGGGATTTCGGTTTACCATTCTCTACAGTCGAGAAGCTGCAAAAAGGGTTGTTTTCCAATGCTTTTACAATGTTTTGTTCCAATTCAGTCTGGTTCATGGGAAGTGCTCCTTTCGGTTTGGGGGAATATTGGGAGGACTCTTGCAGGCGGCCGTTCCGGGTACGGATCGTTCTTTGGAGCGCTGTTATCTCACCATGATCCCGATCTCTTCCTCATATACATTGGATTAACACCGATTCACACTGGCACTACGATGACAGAACAACCTTCCAATCGCTGTTATCCCCAGATTTTTTTGATTCCCTTGTTCTAAAGGGAAAATCCGGGGCTAGCGTATGCTTCCGATGTAGCTTTCTTTCAGAAAGCTTTTAGGCGACCGCTTCGCTTCTTCAGGTTTCTTCTGTCCTCTCCGTTATCGTGTGAATGCTTAATTCCAAAGGATATATGAATGAAAATCCAAGATACATGCGAACGTTCGCTTCCTCAGAATCGATTCCATCCCCTCCACTACGTCTACTGTTTTCCCAATTTGAGGAGTGGGTAAGCTAAAGTTCAAACAGAAACCTGTACTTAACTTTGCAGGTTTCGTTTCTTTAGGTTTTATCCGCTCCGTTGTTGTGTATAAGTACAGTCAACTTACGTTAGGTTTAATAAGCCTGTACTTATAGTGTACCCACCTCACCTATGGTGAATCCCATGAACCTGTTCGCAAACGTGACAAAATTGGAAAAGCCCTTTATGAGAATGTTTACACACAGGGATTAGTGGGTCATTTCCTTCATATCTGATTTAATTCAAATCTCCAAGATAGATTGAGGAAGAATCCGCTTTAAGCAGCAACTCACCTATGGTTTTTGGATATAAACGAATCTTGAACAGCTCTTCAAGTGCAATCCATTCCACGGCGACTTGATGGTCGTCAGGATTGGAGCCTTCAAAAATAGTTGCCCCCGGATCAATCAGGCTGCACGCAAAATAAAATTCAACCTGGTGGATATCAGCATCCCATTCGGCGAATTCATGATTTTTTCCGATATACTCCCGGATATGTAACAGCTCTCCCACGTTTACAGCCTGACCAATCTCCTCCAGACATTCGCGCGCGACCGCATCCTTGAGTTCTTCACCTTTCTCCTGTCCTCCACCCGGGAACACATAAGCGGTACCATATTGGTCTTCCAGCCGGATAACCAGCAACCGACCATCCTGCACTATGACGGCCTTCGCCGAGTTGCGTATGGGTTTCATTCTGTTCACTCACTCCTTGTTATTCCTAAATTATGCGCGGATAACGTAATGCCTTCCGATTCCAGCACACGACGAATTTCTTGGGCAAATGTCAACGCGTTCGCTCCGTCACCGTGGATACAGACCGTCTCTGCTTTAATGGAAACCAGCGCACCATCCGTGGATATAACCACGCCGTCTTTCACCATCTGGAGCACTTGAGCAATCGCTTGTCCCGACTCTACAATGACAGCTCCCGCTTGGCTGCGAGGGGTTAGCTTGCCATCCGCCCCATAGGTTCGATCCGCAAACACTTCGCTCACACTGCGCAGACCGATGCGATCCGCAGCGTGAATCAGCTCACTGCCCGCCAGACCATACAAATACAGATCAGGCTGCACTTGATAGATTGCCTCGGCGATTGCTTCAGCAAGCTTCGAATCTTCTGCGGCCATATTGTATAAGGCACCATGGGGTTTCACGTGATGCATTTGCGCCCCACCTGCACGGACAAAGGCATCCAGTGCACCAATCTGATACACCACCATGTCATATGCTTCCCGTGGCGTAATGTCCATACGTCTTCTGCCAAACCCTTGTAAATCCGGCAACCCGGGGTGGGCTCCAATGGCCACCTGATGCTCCAATGCCCTCTCCACCGTTAGCCGCATCGTAGCCGGGTCTCCTGCATGAAATCCGCAGGCAATATTGGCTGAAGTAATGAAGGGCAGAATGGCTTCGTCCGACAACGTGCGATATATACCATAACTTTCGCCCAGATCACAATTGATATCCAGGGTTTTCAAGGTATTCATTGAATGCCTCCATTTCTGCCATTCTTCTGCGTATCAGCTTATCCATGAGCTGCATGTTGCATTCCTGTTCCATGTACAACTGCCGGGCTTGATCATGCGTAATATGCTCAAAAGAAATTCGGGTTCCCGGCCCAGCCTGAGCCAGGATTGGCATATCCACCTGAGCTACCTGTGCTATGACAGGATAACCTCCAATCGTCTGATGGTCTGCCATCAGGATGATGGGCTGACCATCTGGTGGCACCTGCACCGTGCCATAGGTAACGGCTTCAGACAGCCGATCCAGCGGCTGATCCAGCTCCAGTCTGGAGCCTTGCAAGCGATAGCCCATCCGATCGGATTGCGGAGAGATCACGTATTTTTCGGCATAGAATTGTCCCAGACTTGCCTCGCTGAACAGCGAGCTGTCCTTGCTGTCCATCACACGAATAACAGATCTCCCATAATAGTCAGGTCTTTCACGTTCAGACAAAAACCACGCAGGCGCCAATATTCGGTGATCCCGCTCACTCTGCTCTACCTGTTGCTCCAGACGCTTCATCCATTCTTGTGCTTCACCCGAAGGTTTACCTGTAGATAACAGACCTGCCGCACGCAACGCTCTTCCTTCCAGACCGCCAAGACCTGTCTTGAGGTCTGTACTTCGACTGCCCATCACTTCCGGCACAGCTATCCCACCTGCAAACGCCAGATAACCCCGCAAGCCTTGACGACATGGGCCAAACTTCAGTACACTTCCAGCCCGCACCAGCACAGGGCGCCACAAAGGTACAGGCAGATGATCCACCGTTGCCGTCAGATCGGCCCCACATAATGAGATGAGCTGGCTCTCCTGAAATCCAAGCTCCGGCCCCGTCATCGTCATCTCCAGCACTGCCGCATGGCGGGAGTTGCCCACAAGCATATTGGCTGCTCTGGCTGCAAAGGTGTCCATGACCCCGCCAGGATGAATGCCATACCTTCGATAGCCGGTTCTGCCTTCATCCTGAACGGTAGATAACAGACCAGGACGAATCACTTCAATACTCATCGTTCGCCCTCCATCCGCTTCAATACCAGATAGTCCTGCATCGTAATCTGTTCAAATCGAACCCGATCACCCGCTGCCAGCAAACTCGGTACGTTCTCACCCGGCCGAAACAACCGGAGTGGTGTTCGTCCAATACATTGCCATCCTCCAGGTGTGTCCACCGGATAGATTCCCGTCTGTTTGCCACCAATTCCTACTGTACCGGCCTCTACCCGAAGCCTTGGTGTTGCCCGTCTGGGCGTAGCAATCCGTTCGGATAACCCACCGAGATACGGAAAACCTGGTGCGAATCCAATCATATGTACGAGATAATCTCCGGATGTATGAATTGCAATAACGTCCTCCGGGGTCAGACCATGCTCACTGGCAACACAGTCCAGATCAGGCCCCCATTCGCCACCGTAACATACGGGAATCGTGACCGTTCTGGACTTGTCTTGTGCAGATTCCTTCATTTGATTCAACAGCTGAATCAGAATGCGGCATAACTCGGGGTACGGGGAGATAAACGGATCGTAAAATAGCGTAACGGACGTGTATGAAGGCACCCATTCGATCATGGCTGGCAGAGTGCATTTTTCCAGCAAAGCACATACCGACATCACTCTGCGCTGCACCACGTCAGACAAACGATCCCCGCAATTAATGATCACGGCTGTCTCGCCCAGCGGAGATAAGATCTCCTCTGTCCATGTATACGTCAATTCGGTCATACGCCATCTCCCCCTTTGTCCACAAAGTTTGCTAGCGTTTTAACATCAGAGCATCCATCTACACGGACTCCCCAGACGAATTCAAATGCACACTGCAATTGTACAGTTCACATTGCCATGTATCATCTTTCTTGGCAATCCGGGTAATGGATGTGTTGGACAGCTTCACGCTAATATCAAGTTCTGGCACCAGACCTCGCAGTGTATTCCGCAGAACGGCTCCGTGACTGACAACGATCACTTTTCCATTCGGGTGCTGCTGTACAATATCTTCAAGCACCGCACTTCCTCGAACAGTCCCTGCCTCAGCAAGCTCCCGTCCCAGATCAAGGGTACTCCAGTCCGCTCCCCACTTGGCTAACCGTTCCTCTTCCGTTGTTCCTTCGACCTGTCCTCCGCCCATCTCACGAAGTCTGGGGTCCAGATGAATCTCCTGAATGTCCAAGCGATCACCAATGATGCGAGCCGTCTCACTTGCACGCTCCAAGTCACTTGCATAGATGGCATCCCAGGATTCCTCGGCCAGTCTCGCAGCAAGTAAAACTGCCTGCTGCCTTCCATCCTGATCCAGCGGATTATCCGTCTGTCCCTGCGAACGTTTTTCCTTATTCCATGCGGTGCTTCCATGGCGAATCAATGCAATTTGAGTCATTGTTATTCCTCACCTTTTTCGATATGAAGTTCATCTTCGGTAAAATGTTTGCGTGCCTTCGGCTTGGCAAATTTGCCGCCATTGTATTGATCTGAACCGTTTCTCGGAATCGAGAGACTGTCCCAAGCTGTTTCTTTAAGCATTTTCGCGGCAAATACAATCTGCCCGACATGATACGGATAATGCGCCAATTGCCGAATAATTGCTTCCATGACGGTGTGTCCTTCATTGCGAATGTATATGATGTGAGACAATTGTTCTGGCGTAAACGAACGAATGGCTTCAAGCAGACAATTCCAGCCTTCCTCCCATTTGGAGAGCAACTCTTCCCGGGAAGCAATATCATTCACGAATTCGGCATCTCGTTCACGCCACGGTTTCTCACCGTCTGTTGTCAGTACATCCGTCCAACGGGACAGCATATTGCCCCATAGATGTTTTACGATCACCGCGATGCTGTTTGCATCTTCATTCCAGGATTGAAACAATTGCTCAGACTCCAGTTGTGCCATCGCTTTTTCCCCGAGCTGCTTGTAATACAGAAATTGCTTCTCCGCTGTCTCCAGAAAAACCTGATTCATATCCATCCGCTAACCGCCCTTCGGAAAAGTAATATAGCCCTGATCACGTTCAGACCGATACATCACCGTTACCTACATTATTCAGGAAATGAGAACGTACCGTCTGCATTCGGTTCAAATGGAATGACTTTACGAACCGCATCCAGATTGAGCTCTCCATAGATATGTGGAAATAGTTCATTCAATTCGTACAGATCCTCATACACCAGTTCCGGCTTTAATGCCTTCTCATCAATACTAAGCAATAACAGATCGGTGCGGCCTGCATAGTATTGCCCGGCTACCCAAGGAATCTGCTCCTTGGTGGAACAATGAATGAATCCGTCCGTCTCCAGACTATCTGGTGCATACTCACTCCCTTTTGACACTTGCTCCCACAACGAACGGGAAATAATACTATAGATCATGGTTCCGCCTCCTTCAATTTCTGCGATGTACCCTATGTGTCATTGGAAGTATTATAGATCATCCCGGATACGGGAGTACACTTTTTGATCCGTGAATACCCCTTTGATCTTCAACTGTTTGCGTAGCAAACCTTCGTACGACATGCCCAGCTTCTCCATGACACGTGCAGAGCCTATGTTGCCTGCATTACATTTCCCCTCCAGCCGATTACAATCCAGTTCCCGAAAACAATAATCCACAATGGGTTGCATCGCTTCTGCCGCGAGACCCTTCCCCCATTGACTGCTTGCTATCGCGTATCCCAATTCAGCACTTTGCATGGGTTCGTTGAGATGAAAAATGCCACCTCTCCCGATCAAGGTCCCTGTTTCCTTCAGGACAAAAGCCCAGATATAGACCATTTTCCGTTCATAATTATCCAGTACCCGCTGAATATATTGAATCGAATCCTCCACCGTCTCATGGCAGTTCCACAAGCTTTGCTGACTCACTCGCGGATCAGAAGCAAACGCATAATAATCTTCAAGATCATCCATCGCAAGCCGCCTCAGTTTTAACCGTTGTGTTTCGAATTCGGGCGATTCGACAAAAAGTTTCTCTACATTCATCAGCGCACCTCCATGATTCACTTGAATTCAGGATCCAACCATCTTATTTCTCAGGAAATAACGATCTATCATCACCATGCACAGAATTCCGACCGTATATCGAATCAGATCAATCACCAGAAACCCATGTCCCAAAACAAGAGCACCCCATACGGTTGAGCGTATCTCAATCAGCCAAGGCGTCTGAATCAACTGTGAGAACTCAATCATCCAGCTGAATACACAGCTCAAACTCATCGCCCATACCAAGCTGCGACGAGGCCACACCATGCGTACCGCAAAATAAATCATGCCCGCCCATAATGCATCTCCGGAATGTTCATGCACCCAATTGGGTAATCGATCACCATAGTATCTGGATGCGAGTCCTGCAGCCATGGTCATCATGACTGCGACGAAATAGATTAGCCTGTCTTTCATAAATACGCTTTTCAATCAATCACACGCCTTCATCAAGCACTTGTAAAATAAATTGCGTTTTGGCCGCGGTATACGATTCCCTGTCTTCCTTATTCTCATCAGCAAGCTTCGTCTTTAGGACGGCGTAAGCTTCCACCAGATCTGGGCGTTTTCTCAGCACATCCCGAAACCGAATTTGACGATCCCAACGGTCCTCTCCCGGGCGCATCAGATGAAGGTGTACAGCTCTCTTGCCATCCTTAACTCTCACCCAGAATCGTCGATAATCCCGGCCATCCAGTTCAGGCGGAACATAGTTCCAGCCCAACGGATTCAACTGATCGGCAATCCGATCCATGTCATCCCAGGACTGTACCTCTGCCATCAGATCAATAATGGGTTTGGCGGGTAACCCTGGAATGGATGTACTTCCAATATGTTCGAATGGATGGATATTCAACTGCTGCAAAAGGTGTTTGAGTTCCCGAATTTCCTCCTGAGCCTGTGCATCCCATTTGGGGTTGGCCGGAGCGATCTCTACCGGCTCTGTCGCCCAGGCCGGCCAGTTTTCCGGTTGCAATGGATCTGTCATTTAGATATCTCCTCTTCTCCATGACATTTTAAATGGTAACCTTCTCTGTATTTTTCATAGGTGCGTTGCTTCATGCATTCAATTGAAGTACTCCGTTGAAATGTAAGTATGGAACTTAGGGATAAAAGAAGATATTTCAGGTAATTCAGATCACTAGAGTTAGGGGCCGAGCTTATAATCGAAGCTTTCATATTCATCCCACCCAATCCTGGTACATTGTTGTTCAAGCAGAAGGCATTCCAGATACATATTTCTATATATCCAAAAAGGAGCGTATGTCTACGCCCCTGATTGTCTGATACATTGATGATATTATAACGATGTCATGTATTGAATTGATTCTTTAATTCTTTGGAGTAATACAAAGCGCTTCATTATATAAATATTTATTTTACCGTAACAGGTATGGTCACTTTTTTGTTGCCCCACTTGGCCGTGATGGACGTTTTGCCTTTGCCTACAGCCACGATCTTGCCATTCGTTACTGTTGCTACGCCCGGCTTTGTGCTGCTCCATACCGCACTGTCGGTCACCACAGTGGTCTTGCCCGTATCATACTGGGCCATCACACTCAGCGTTGTACTTCCCTGTGGAGACAAGACCAGTTTTTTCTGGCCAGTAATCAGCTTTTTGAGTAAAGGTACAACGGTAACCTCTGCCTTTATTGTCTGATTTTGATAAGTTCCTGTCAAGGTGGCTTGTCCTTCTGTCAGCGTCTTGACTGCTCCATTTTTCACGATAGCTACATTTGTATTGGAAGAGGTCCATATCACTTGTTTCGAAAGGTTGATCGTTTTACCGTTTGCGTAGGTGCCGATCACCTTCAACGCTTTGGACTTCTTGATATTCAGCTGCATTGAAGCAGGTGTAACCTCAACTTTGGTAATCTCGTCCGTCACAGCAACGGGGACTTTCACAATCGTTGTTCCGTATTTGCCTTGCAGCAATGCTCTGCCGGGTGTAACACCTTTGATTTTACCATTTTCCAGCACAGCCGAACTACTTGATACCGACCATACGATCTCAGACGTTACATCCTCTTCCTTGCCGTTCGCACGGATAATGCTTACTTTGGGAAGTGTACTTTCACTGCCTTTAACGAAACTGTAGGATTTCGGTGAAGCTTTGATGCTTTTGATTTTCTCCTGCACCTGGACAACCAACTGGGCTTTAGCCCCGTCTACCTCTGCAAAAATGGTTGCTTCGCCCGCGGCCACAGCCTTGAGTTTGCCTTTCACCATCGTCGCAACCGCTGCATTGCTGGTGGACCATGTCACACCTTCAGTCACATCCTGCTTGTTATCAAAACCTTCTACCGTTGCCATCACCTGAAGTGCAGCTGTTTCGGCTACACTCATCTTCTGCGGACTGGTATTGGTTATTTCAATCGATGTCACATCACCTGTAGCCGCCAAGGCCAACGAAGGAACCAATATTGTTAATGCCATAATTAGAGCAAGTGTGCCTCGAAGCGCGAGTTTAATTTTATTCATTTTTAATTCCCAACTCCCATAATCCAATATTTTACTTCTATTATATTATATCGGATACGAATGGCATAAAGTTGAATAACGTAAGTGGGAGTCTTGGAACAATTCAAGATTTTCATTGTATAATATGGGAAGGTCGCGTAATACTGTTTTAATAAACCTAAAAGATGGGGGTGGGATATGTATGATCGAAAAGAATTTGCTTGATATGGTTTCACCCAAAAATAACCGTAAACGTATGAAAGCCATCGTCACTTCGACATCTACCAAGATTCGTCCTGAAGACGAGATGGTTCTATTGATGAAAACAGCCCGCAATCGTTTCCAAAAAGCCCTTGAATCTGGACAAATTGAAATTATTAACGAGCGTGAATGGAAGCTGCGTTAAAGAATATAGGTGAACTATGGAACGTATTCAAACACCAGAAATACAGGAAAGAATTAAATGGGCTAAACGAAAATTGAAGGAACTTGCAGCTGATGTGACCAAAAGTGATTTAAAAGAGTTTTATGTAATGGGTATTATTACTCCTATTCTTGATGAATTAGATGCAGATCCAGCCATTATTGTTGGAGGACATGCTGTTGAACTATACACTTCTGGAAGTTACAAGACAGCTGATGTTGATCTGGTCATGATCAGAGATGATTTGGCCCGAAGTTTATTTGATCATCTGGGTTTCGTCCGCGAGGGAAGACATTATTATGTCTCCGAGATGGACATTCCTATCGAAATACCTTCTGATACACTGGAAGGTTCAAAAGATAAGATTATCAAATTATTAACACCTGAAGGCTACTGTTACGTAATTGGAATAGACGACCTTATTTTGGATCGATTGAGAGCCTCCGAGTACTGGACAGATGCCCGAAGTTTGGAATGGGCACGTTACCTGATTTACAGTCAATTTGATACGATTGATTTAACATACATGAGAAAAGTTGCAGCCGAGGAGGATCCCAAATTGGCAGCTCGACTTGAACAAGAGTACCAGTGGGTAACAGATCATATGTTTAATTAGAAGGAACCCCGGTCAAGGGGTTCCTTTTCTGATTCTTCTTCATTTCCTAAAACATTAAATAACCTCTCTAATTCACTTCATCCCGCTCAGGCAAAATCAAGCTCTCGGCCCCGCCCATATAGGGCCGCAGGGCTGCCGGAATGTGAATGCTTCCATCCTCCTGCTGATGATTCTCAAGCAACGGAATCAGGATACGCGGCGATGCCACCGCGGTATTATTCAGCGTGTGACAATAGGCCAACTTACCTTCGGCATCCAGGCAACGAATATTCGAACGGCGAGCCTGAAAATCATGCAGATTCGACGACGAATGCGTTTCTCCATAGGCAGCGCGGCTCGGCATCCAAGTCTCGATGTCATACTGTTTATACGTTTTCTGCGACATATCTCCGGTACATACAGCGACAACACGATACGGCAGTTCAAGTAATTGCAACAATTCCTCGGCATGTCCCGTAATCTCCTGCAACATGCGCTCCGATTCTTCCGCATCAGGGGCACAGAGGATGACCTGCTCCACTTTGGCAAACTGATGCACACGGTACAATCCGCGTACGTCACGTCCGCCAGAGCCAACTTCACTACGGAAACATGTCGATACCGCAGCGAGCTTCACTGGCTCCTTCACATCAACAATCTCATCCGCATAATACGAGACAAGCGGTACTTCAGAAGTTCCCACCAGCCACTTGTTCTCTCCTTCGAGTTCGTAGACCTGATCTCGACCCGTTGGGAAGAATCCGGTGTTCACCAGCGCATCCTCCCTGACCATCAGCGGAACCTCCATTGGTGTAAACCCGTGCTTCAGCAGCAGATCCAGCGCCAGTTGCTGTACTGCCCGATGTAATAACAGACCCGCGCCTTTCAATACGTAGCTTCGCGTACCGCCAATCTTAACGCCACGGGCAATATCGATCAGATCATGCAACTCCCCAAGCTCCACATGATCTTTGGTGGTATACTCGAACGTTGGCACCTCTCCCACACGTCGCAGCTCCACATTATCCGCATCCGATGTGCCTTTCGGGGTATCCGGGGATACGATATTGGGTACCAGCCATTGCAGCCGGGTTACTTCCTCCTGCACAGGGGCAAGCTTCGCTTCCACCTGTTCCAACTGTTCATTGATCTGTTTCACCTGAGCCCGCAAACCCTCGGCCTCTTCCCGATTACCGGCTTGCATGAGTCTGCCAATGTCCGCGGATAACGTATTGCGCAATCTGCGTCCTTCTTCAATTTCCTGCAAAAGCGCTCTGCGTTCCTCGTCCCGCTCCAGTAATGTGCGAATGTTAATCTTGATTTTTTTACCGTCTGCCGCCGCCTGAACCTCTTCTGCATGTGCCCGAATCCACTTCATTTCCAACATGGTCACCGTCTCCTTTGGCTGTAAAAATACAAAGAGCGCCCTCATCCCTTGGGACGAGGAGCGCTCTGCTCGCGGTGCCACCCAACTTGCTGAATCAGGATATCCTGCTTCCAGCCTCTTGGTCCGCGATAACGGGCGGTTCCGGTTAACTTGGGGAATATCGCTCCCCTGGCGAAAACGCCTCCGAGTTGGATGCTCTTCAACGGCATGGTCCGATCTGTAATTGTTGTGTCTCAGTATATACGAACGATAGACCAAATTGCAACCTTTTGGATCAATCAGGAATTCATGGCACAACGTAACCTGTCCTGTTATGATAGACTTTGTCTTCATGATTATGCTTTATCGTGATCCTCAATTTATGTATACATCTAGAAGGAGTTCTTTATGAAAAAATTACTTTGGATCGGGTGTCTCTCCTATTTCCTGATTGGACTTGCCCACGTTGTGCTCGGTTCCATTCTGCCCGTTGCACTCGAACATTACGGCAAAGATTATAGCCAGGGCGGGACATTGATCTTTGCTCAATTCGCCGGATTCCTGGGCGGTGTATTGTTATCTCCATGGCTGAACCGACGCTTCGGTAAAAGGGGAGGCCTGTTAATCGCCACAGCTTTGCTCTGTATTGCAGAATTATCCTACATGCTGTTGCCGCCATGGGGCTGGATGTTTGTCATCGCACCCGCTGCCGGCTTCGGATTCGGAATGGTTGAAGCGGTCATTGGTACCATTATCATCGCTGCAATTAAAGACAATACAGCCGTTGCCATGAGCCGACTGGAAGTATTATTCGGGATCGGGGCGATGGTCATGCCGCTCATGGCCAGCGGTCTGATTGCTGCCGGATACTGGCGTCTGTCCTTTCTCGTTGTTGCAATCTGCGCAGCGCTGACCTTTGTTTTCTGGGCGAAAGGATCATTCGGTGAGCTGGATCAGATGTTGGATCGACGGAAGCCAGTGGATGCTTCGAGACACACTCACACTGGTGGTGCATCAGGCGAACTGCATTCCGCAGCCACCCGTACATCCGGTCCAACCTATCGTGGGCGTAGTCTGGCTCTTATGGTTCTATTCGTCCTGTTCTTCTTCCTTTATGTTGGCACCGAGATGAGTCTTGCGAACTTCATGCCAGCGATCCTGATTGAGAAAATGAACATGAAGGAAGCCGGCGCAGCGCTTAGTGTCACCTGTTTCTGGATTGCCATGTCCGTAGGACGACTCTTCGCCGGGTATGTCGCAGAGAAATTCCAATACCGCGTCTATGTCCTGTATAGTTGTCTCGCGTCTGTCTTGTTGTTAATGGTATTCCCATTTACAAACCAAATCTGGTCTGCATTTCTCATCATCTTACTACTTGGACTTGCGATGTCAGGCATCTTCTCCATTGCCCTGGTCTTCGCCAGCAAACTGCTGCCGGGAACCGAAGAATCCACACCCAGCATTTTGATTGCCTCAGGTGGGGTTGGCGGTGCCATTCTGCCTTTGATCACGGGATGGAGTCTTGATCATCTGGAGGTTAATCAGTCTGCATGGATGCTTGCCATCTTTGCGGTTGGTCTACTTGTCATTAGCGTAATCACGTATCAATGGCAGAACAAACATGTCGTGGATTCAGCGACTTAACAGTTATGTGTCGATGCAGACCTGAGAATTAGAATCAGAAATAGTATACCTATTATAAAGAGTTGGAGATGTTCCACCGTCATGACTTGGCGGTGGACATTTTGTTGTAGCGTTACTATCTTCTAACGAACCTGGCACACGTTCTTCCCCTCCATTTCTGCGTGTTTGAATTCTAACGAATCCTAGAGACGTTATTGTAGATAATTAGCTTCAAATCAAAGTCTGGTAAAAATGCGATCTATTCACTTGCATAAGATTACCCAGGAAATACTTTCTCAAATGTAAGACATATTGTACATCTTGGAAACCGAGCATCCCTTATTCATTTTAATGACACAACAGTCCCCTTATCCTTGATGAATTTACGCATATATCCACAATTCCTACTTGACAACTAGGTTTTGTAATTCTAATATACTCCTTAATATACATGAGTACTATTCGCCGGTTACATTCACTTATCATAAGGGGGATTATTACGATGAGTTTTCAAAAGCGCATTGACCACGTTGGCATTGCCGTTCGTGACTTGGAGACCACGCTGCGTTTCTACACAGAGGTTGTTGGATTGGAACTAAAAGACCGGGTTACGCATACGAACGGTGTCATTCAGCTCGCCTTTCTCGGCTTCAATGGAAGTAACGAGACTGAGATTGAGTTAATTCAAGGATACAGCGACAAGCTGCCTTCCGAAGGTACGGTGCACCATTTTGCCATTCACGTGGAGGATCTTGATTCGGAGTACAAACGCATCCAAGCCACCGAAGCGGAATTTATCGATGGAGAAATCATTACACTGCCTAACGGTTACCGCTATTTCTTCATTTATGGTCCGGAGAAAGAATGGATCGAATTCTTCCAGCGTTAAGCACACTCCAACCACACGCCATCCAGTTCTTGACTGGACATGCTCCACCCGCTGACCTATAATTACACCTAGTAATGCCCGTAACTTCATAGTTTCCCAGGGGAGTCGGAATTGGCCGGCTGAGAGTGTATCCCACCAAGATACTAACCCTTAGACCTGATCTGGATCATGCCAGCGTAGGAATCGGAGTATATCGAAATGGCACAGCCCTATGGCTGAACGCCACCTCTCTAACGCCTGCACGCGTCCCGGATTACGGGACGCTTTTTTTGTTTTTTTTATCGAAACAAAAATAACGTCATCCAGATCTCAACTGGTATAAATCTGTCGATTTATGCAAGATGATTGGATATGAAGCCAAGGAGTACCCCGTGCCACTCGGCCGGACATACCAAAGGAGAGAATCACAGATGAAATGGCGTAAAACAATGGGACTGTTGCTCTTATGCGTGCTTATGGTGACTGTAGCCGCATGTGGCGGTAAAGAAGCTGCCCCCGCAGAGCAGAATGGCAACACAAATACAGAAAGCAGTAACGAAGGTGGCACTGCCGCCCTGAAAGATATTAAAGTGGTGCTCGACTGGACACCAAATACAAATCATACCGGCTTGTATGCAGCCGTGGATCAAGGTTTTTACAAGGCCGAAGGCTTGAACGTGGAGATTGTACAACCAGGTGCCGGTGGCGCAGATACGATGGTTGCATCGAATGAAGTGCCTTTTGGCGTAAGTTATCAGGAGAGTGTAACGCAAGCCCGCACACAGGGTGTTCCTCTCGTCTCCATTGCAGCAGTGATTCAGCATAATACATCGGGGTTCGCTGCTCCGGCGGATCGGAATATCAAGTCACCAAAAGATTTTGAAGGCAAAACCTATGGCGGCTGGGGTTCCCCTGTGGAAGAAGCCGTGATGCAATCCATTATGGAGGGCGAAGGTGCGGATGTATCCAAAGTAAAAAACATTAACATGGGTGACGCCGACTTTTTCACCGCAGTGAAACGGGACATTGATTTTGCGTGGATTTTCTACGCCTGGACGGGTATTGAAGCCGAACTGCGCGGGGAACCGATCGACATGTTATATGTGAAGGATTATTCCGATGCACTGGACTACTACACGCCTGTTCTCGTAACGAACGAGCAGACGATTCAGAACGATCCTGAGCTGGTCAAAGCATTCCTGAAAGCCACTTCCGAAGGGTATCAATATGCGATTGATCATCCTGAAGACGCCGCGAATATTCTGATCAAAGCTGTACCGGATCTGGACAAGGATTTGGTACTGGCAAGCCAGAAGTGGCTCAGTCCAAAGTACAAGGATGACGCCCCGCGCTGGGGAGAACAAAAACAGGAAGTATGGCAGAACTACACGGACTGGATGTTTAGCAAAAAACTGCTGGATGAACAGATCGATGTGAGCAAAGCATATACAAACGAGTTTTTACCCAAATAAAATTTCTCATATAAAACGAACTTAATATTTACACGAGGACGGAGAGGACAGAAATAACGTGAAAAAGCGAAGCGGTCGCCTAAAAGCTTTCTGAAAGAAAGCTACATCGGAAGCATACGCTATCACCGGATTTTCCCTTTAGAGAAAGGGAATCAAAAAAATCTGGGGATAACAGCGATTGGAAGGTTATTCTGTCATCGAAGTGGCAAGTGTAACAGTCATTAGTTCATTTTATATATTTTCGAAAGGAAAAGTGATCTCTCATGGCAAGCACACTACTTAGCATTCAAGTTATTCCCAAGACGCCAAATGGCGAGAACTCATATCCTTATGTAGATCGCGCCATTGAAGTGATTCAGCAATCTGGCCTGAAGTATCAGGTGAACCCGCTCGACACCACGATGGAGGGGGAACTGGAGGAACTCCTGGAGGTTGTCCGCAAAATGCACGAAGTACTTGTCGAGGCTGGCAGCCCAAGCATCATCTCCCAGATCAAAATCGCCCATAGCCCTACTGGCTTCAGCATGGATACCCTGACGGAGAAGTACCGCTAATGAATGCCTATTTCAAAAGTGTATGGCCGCCCTTCGTGGCGGTTATTCTCTTTATAGCGATATGGCAGGGAGCCGTATCCCTGTTCCACATCGAGAAATGGATGCTACCCGCACCGTCCGATATCGCCCGCGAAGCGGCATCCCAAGCTGAGCGACTGGGCATGCATGCCTCCGCAACCATTCAGTTAACGCTGATCGGATTCGCGGCTGGCACAGCGGTCGGATTGCTGATTGCAATGGTGCTGCATTTGGTCCCTTTCCTCAAGTCAGCCCTGTATCCTTTACTTATTCTCAGTCAAAATATCCCAACCATCGCGCTCGCGCCGCTCCTGTTAATCTGGTTCGGATTCGGGCTGTTGCCCAAGCTGATTACCATCATCCTCGTCTGTTTCTTCCCCGTTGCAGTGGCGGCCATGGACGGCTTGACCCGTACAGATGCAGCGATGATGAACTATATGCGCATGGCTGGTGCGAAACGTCACCATATCTTCTGGAAGCTGGAGATACCACATGCTCTGCCATCCGTGTTCTCCGGTGTCAAAATCGCCGCTACCTATAGCGTGATGGGTGCCATCATCGCCGAATGGATTGGTGCAGACAAGGGCATTGGTTATTATATGATGCTGCAAAAGTCAGCATATCGCACAGATCGCTTATTCGTGGCAATCATGATTATTGTCGCGCTCAGCTTGCTGCTCTTCCTGTTCATTGCCCTGCTGGAGAAGCTGCTCGTACGCTGGCGGCCACAGAAGCGATAATAAAGAAGTAATCTGTATATATAGGAAGTGATGACCATATGAATCGGCAACAGGACGAACACGTCCAGCCTGAACGGGGAGCATGCACATTGGAGCCAAAGCACGGTGAGAAGCTTCACTCGGCTACCCCTGATCAACCTGCCCATACCACTCCTGCTCCGGTTCCACCTGCACTGGACGTTGTTGATGTTCATGTATCATTCCGTGAACGGCGGAGCAGGTTACCCGTGCTGAACGGCCTATCCCTGAGCGTGAAGCAAGGCGAGTTTGTCGCTATCGTTGGGCCGTCCGGCTGTGGCAAAAGCACCCTGTTCCATATCATTGGCGGTCTGCTGAAGCCACAGGAAGGGCAAGTACTCATGAACGGTTATGATGTGACCGGCCAACGTGGCAAGATCAGTTATATGCCACAACAGCCTGCTCTTTTCCCGTGGCGCACCATCGAAGATAATGTATTGCTTGCTGGAGAAGTAGCTGCAAGCGCTCCCCCTCGGGCCGAAGCACTTGCGGAGGCTCGAAAGTGGTTAAGCAGCGTGGGACTTGCCGGGTTCGAGCAGGCATATCCTCATATGCTGTCGGGCGGAATGCAGCAGCGTGCTGCGTTTTTGCGTGCCCTGCTCAGTCCGCAGGAACTCATGCTGCTGGACGAACCCTTCAGCGCGCTGGATGCACTGACACGTAGCGACATGCAGCGCTGGCTGCTCGATATCTGGGAACAGAACCGCCGCTCCGTGCTGTTCATCACCCATAATATCGAAGAAGCATTGCTGCTTGCGGATCGAGTCTATGTGTTATCCAACCGGCCTGCAATGGTGTTGCACGAGGTGTACGTTCCTTTTGATCGCCCCAGACGAGAAGAAATTACGGAAGAATCCGCATTTCTGGAGCGTAAACGGCAGATTGCACAGTGGATGAGAGAAGAACAGCAAAAAGCCCGCCTATCTTGATAGCGCGGGTTTTAAAGTTATTATTTTCCTTTATTGGGTGATCCACCACAAGAAATTCTGCGTAACATAGTTAAAATATATAGGAACACAAGGAGGAATTCCCTCGTGCATTCTCAAGCTTTTGCACCATTGATTGATGCTCATATTCACTTGGATCAGTATACTCCTGACGAAAAACGCGAGATGTTGTTATCTTTCCCGTCTCAGCAGGTCGAAGCAGTCATAGCCGTGTCCATGAATCTTGCTTCTGCCCAGGCCAATCTGGAGCTTGCAAAGCAATATCCACGCACCATTTATCCGGCCTTCGGTTTCCATCCGGAACAGGAACTGCCTTCCAATGCAGAAATGGACCTGTTCTTCCAATGGATCGAAAAGCATATGGGACTGGCTACGGCCATCGGAGAAGTCGGTCTTCCCTATTACAATCGCCAGGAAGCTGAACAGGCAGGGCAGCACTTCGATCTAAGCGGGTACATCGAGCTACTTGAACGTTTCATCCAACTTGCCAAAAAGCATAACAAACCGCTTGTCCTTCATGCGGTATACGATGATGCGGATATCGTCTGTGATCTTCTGGAGCAATATCATTTCCGACGTGCTCACTTCCACTGGTTCAAAGGATCTCACCAAACCGTAAGGCGCATGGCGGACAACGGTTATTTCATCTCTTTCACGCCGGATATTCGGTATGAAGAAGAGATTCGTGAACTCGCCCGGCAATATCCGGTAGAACAAGTTATGGCCGAGACCGACGGGCCTTGGCCCTTCGAAGGGCCGTTTCAGGGAAGAATGACACACCCTGCGATGACCAGACAAGTCATTCAGGCATGGAGTGAGATCACCGGCATGGGAACCGAGCGGGCCACCCGTCTCTTTTATCAGAACACCAAGCGTTTCTACGGCTTAAATTGAGTACCATTAGCCCGCAGCAAGCACTCTCGCTTGCCCTGCTAACACAGCACATTACAAAAAAGCACAAAGAAGCCAGTCGGTTTCGCTCCGACTGGCTTCTAATTTACCATATATATATCAGTTGAACTGAATTTTTACACAGGAACGTAGAGGACAGAAATAACCTGAGGAAGCAGAGCGTTCGCCTAAAAGCTTTCTGAAAGAAAGCTACATCGGAAGCATACGCTATCGCTAGATTTTCACCTTCACAAAAATTGGATCAAAAAATCTGGGGATAACAGCGATCGGAAGGTTGTTCTGTCATCGGAGTGGCAAGTGTAACTACCTTCAGTTCAACTTAACGCTTCAAAAATCCTTTGCCTTCCAGGAACGGTCTCACCTGCAACCGTGCCGGCTCAGTCAGGCGCTTCGCCATCAGTTCGGACCATGGAGTCGTTCGCTCACCATTGGTCCGTTCTTTCATGTACGCCGTCGTTGTCACATCATACTGCTCAACACCTTTGATGCTCTGCTCGGCATTATAGCGATTATGATGCAGAACTGCATCCAGTGGCAGACGTGGCCGAATCCCCGTTTCCTGATCTGCAACACCAATACACATGCCGTACACTGGATATACGCCCTCCGGCAATCCCAACAGCTCAGCGACTTCTTCAATCCGGGTACGAAGCCCCCCAATATATACGATTCCGAAACCAAGCGACTCTGCTGCAAGAGCAGCATTCTGGGAGGCCAGTGCAGCATCAATGGTGGCTACCATGAAATTCTCGGTCGAATCGGCATACGATTCCTTCTCAGGAAGATGACGTTTCGCAGCATCACTCAGTCGATACAGATCAGCACACCATACGAGAAACACGGGACATTCATTAACGTAGGCCTGATTGCCTGCCAATTCAGCCAGCTTGGCTTTCTGCTCTATGTCCGTCACGGCAATTACGGTATATGCTTGTACACTGCTAGAAGAGGAGGCCATCTGCCCAGCCGCTACGATGGCTGCAAGCTGCTCTTCACTTACCGGGTCTGGCTTGAATTTGCGTACAGAGCGGTGTTTCATCATCAACTCAATGGTTTCATTCATGGCGGTTCACTCCCAATCCTCGAAGTACGAACTCAATTGTCTGCTCAGCGAGTTCGTCTGTATTCATATGCTGATAATCAAAGCCAAATCGTGAATTCTTGGCCCGTTTGTGCGCCAAAGCCACACCCATAACCTGAAGCATCGCATAAGACACGGACTCGATCTGGAACAATCCCTGATCCTTACCCTCTTGCAGCAGTTCCCTGACTCGGGTCCAGACGGGGTCCAAAAAACGAAATACGGTAGCTGTGCGATGTGTACGCAGTGTAATCTCCAGCTGCACAATATCGCTCATCTCCCGGTCCGTCATCGTGAACTTCACAACTTCACCAATAATCCGTCGGATACCTTCCACAGGCGAGGACATGGACTCTTCAGCCAGCGCGTTCATCATATGCCCCGGGAAGAAATGCTCAAATAATGCTTCGAACACCTTTTCTTTGCCGCCAAAATGATAAGACACCAGCGATACATTGGCACCTGCCTCATCACATATTTGACGAACACTCGTCCCGTCATACCCCTGCTGTGCAAAAAGCTTCTTGGCTGCAAGCAATATCCTCGTTTTGATATCCAACTCCGATTCCGTCATTCCGTTCCGCTCCCTCTTGTCCGTTCATCTCATTCGCTCCAGCTCAAGGGCTGTAGTCATGTACTCTATCTGTCTATTATATTACACCAAGCACCCCGATGAAACTCATCGGGGTGCTTGTCCTAACTTGTCCTATCCTATGAAGCACTTACCATGCTTCTGCTATATTAGTTCGCGCGAGCCGGGCTTGGTGCCGCAGCTGGCATGCGTTGTTTTTTCAACAACGTCACAACCAGTGACAGAGCAACAGCAACCAACAGTACAATCACAATGGAGCCCGCAGCAGATTGAACTCCTGGGCCTCCCAACTGCACGCTCAGAATACCCTGAACGGCATACGTTGCAGGCAGGTACTGTCCGATGCCGCTATAGAAGCTGTTCAGCAATTCACGCGGTACCATTGCACCGGAAGATACCAGTTGCAGGGACAGTGAGATGATGTTGAACAGACTTCCTGCGGGTCCAAAGCAGATCAGGAAGAACTGGGAGAAGAACATGAACGTGCACAGGAAGAGTGCCTGGAACAACCAGAATGCAACGAATCCTTGTGCAATCTGTCCTCCCAGTGCAACGATCAGCGATGATCCCAGTAAGGAAACGACCAATGCAGAACCCACGTTAATGACTACTCTCGCGCCAAACAAAGTCAACCGGGAATAGGTAGATGACAGCATACCCATCGCTGTTTGGAGATTCATCCCCATAATCATGGCACCTACATAGGAAGCCAGCACCATCATCATCGGCACCATCTGATTATTCATCCCGTTAACCGGGTTGATGGACGTTGTCGTTCCTTCCACTCGGGTAGTCAGGTTTGTAGCGGCTTCAGCAGCCTGTTCGGCAGGAGCGCCTGAAGCGGTCAACACCGTCTGTACCCCTTGCGCTGTAGCTTGTTTGTTAATCGTGTTTGTCACACTTTGTGACACACCTTGCATCATGCTTTTGATCGTAACCGGGTTCGCTTCATTAATGGTGTATTTAATCTCGGCGGTTGAGCCGGCCGTCTGAAGCAATTCGTTGAACCCAGCCGGGATATCCAGCACCATGTGTACTTTGTGATGATTCAGCTGGTCCAATGCTTCAGCCGCACTCAGATTGGATACGGTGTGAAAAGGCAGTGTTCCTGCGAGCGAGTCTGCGATACCTTTGGACATTTCGCCGTCCTCGTTCACAATCGCAACCGTCAATTCTTTTGTACGGTCATTTACTCCAGAATATGCGGTCATCCAGATCACGCTAAAGATCACTTGGAACATAAGTGCTGTTACGATCCCTACAATCACTGGCGGTTTTTTAAACAATGTACGTAAAGCCTGTAACATAAAAGATGTCCTCCATTACTCAAATAGTTCTAATTTGATTTAAACAGTTGTTTGAATCAAACGATCGTTTAAATTTTATGTGAATATGTCCATATTGTCAACTCATTTTTTGAAAAATTCAGAAAATATAAGCTTTATTCATGAATGCAATTGATCCGTTTTCACAAAAGAGCATTATGCTATCATCTCTCTGTAGAAAAGAACATCTATACCCACGATTCAGGCCGCACTTCTCTGGCGACTCAACTGTATTTTTTTCAACAAAAAACACGGCCCGCTGCAGCGAACCGCGCATTTAAATCCTCATTATTACAATGAGACGTCGAATATATCTTCAATCAAAGGTCGATCAATCACTTCGTTTCAGCTTCATGCGTTGCAGACGCAGCGAATTCAGGACAACCGACACGGAGCTGAACGCCATCGCCGCCCCTGCCAGCCATGGAGCCAAGAAGCCAACTGCCGCAATGGGAATACCAATAACGTTGTATCCGAGTGCCCAGAACAGGTTTTGCTTGATGTTACCCATCGTGCGCCGGCTCATCTCAATCGCATCTGCAATGCTGTTCAGATCACCACGCATCAAGGTAATATCCGCCGCTTCCATCGCTACATCCGTTCCTGTTCCGATGGCCATCCCAATATCAGCAGTAGCGAGTGCCGGAGCATCATTAATGCCGTCACCCACCATTGCAACTTTCAGCCCACTCTCCTGAAGTTTCTTCACTTCCGCGGCTTTGCCTTCCGGCAGCACCTCAGCCAGCACTTTACCGATCCCTGCCTGTTCTGCTACAGCACGAGCAGTCCGCTCATTGTCTCCCGTAATCATGATGACATCAATCCCCATCGCCTGAAGACGACCAATGGCTTCACGAGAGGTATCCTTGATGGTGTCAGCCACAGCCACAATCCCTGCCCACTGACCATCCACCGCTACCAGCATCGCTGTTCGACCCTGCTCCTCCAGTCGGTTCATCTGCTGAACGGTTTCCTCTGAGACATTCACCTGTTCATCCGCAAGCAACCGCCGTGTGCCGACCAGAATTTCCTGCCCTTTTAATGAAGCTCGCACACCGTATCCCGGTATATTCTCAAACTTCTCTGTTGGGGTCAGCTCCAGACCCTTGGCACGGATACCTGCAACAATCGCCTCTGCCAGCGGATGCTCGGAACTCTGTTCCGCAGCCCCCACGCGTTCTAGCAGATCGGATTCCGTCCAATTCGGAGCCGTGACCACATCGGTGAGTACCGGTTTACCTTGGGTTACTGTACCTGTTTTGTCGAGCACTACGGTCTGAATCTGTTGTGCGGACTCCAGATGTTCGCCACCTTTGAACAGAATGCCATATTCAGCGGCACGTCCTGATCCAGCCATGACAGAAGTTGGCGTTGCCAGCCCCAGTGCACATGGACAGGCAATGACGAGCACGGCAATGGCTTTTTCAAGGGAACCTGCGAAGTCGCCCGGACTTGCAAACAGATACCAGATCAGGAATGTCAGTGCGGCAATACCCACGACAATGGGAACAAATATGCCTGATATGACATCTGCAATCCGCTGAATCGGCGCTTTGGAGCCCTGGGCTTGCTCAACCACTTTGATGATCTGGGACAAAGCCGTGTCCGATCCCACTCGGGTCGCACGCAGTCGTAATACCCCGTTTTTGTTCAGCGTAGCCCCTGTAACGGCATCTCCAGGTTTTTTATCCACAGGAAGGCTCTCTCCACTTAACATGGATTCATCTACTGAGGATTGCCCTTCTTCAACGATGCCATCCACAGGGATACTGTCCCCCGGCTTCACCAGGATCAGCTCGCCCACCGCAACATATGCGGCAGGAACCAACACTTCCTGTCCGTCACGAATGACACGTGCTTCACGTGGAGCCAGTTCAATCAGGCTTTTGATTGCCTGTGAAGAGCGGCCTTTCGCCACAGCTTCGAACCATTTTCCCAGTAAAATTAACGTAATTAGAATCGCACTTGTCTCATAATAAAGTTCCACTGTAGGCATGGCGGCTGTGCCCGTTCCCATTGCCCCATGATCCACCGACGCAAAAGGCAAGTACCCACTAGATAATGTCAGATACAAACTGTAGAAAAACGCTGCGCTGGTACCCAGTGCGACAAGAACGTCCATATTCGCGCTACCATTACGCAGTGCTTTGTACGCTCCTACATAGAACTGCCAGCCAATAACGAACTGTACCGGCGTTGCCAGCAGCAGCTGGAACCACGGGTTCATGAACAGCTCGGGTACATAGATTCCGGATGTGAACGAGAAATGCCCGACCATTGCCCATAGCAACGGAATCGATAACAAAGCCGATATCATCCATTTCCACTTTTTGCGTTGCAACTCACGTTCACGAACCGATGTGGTCTCTTCCTGCGTCAATTGCAGTTCCGCACCGTAACCCATCTGCTTGATCTTGGCGGTAATATCCGAAGGTTTCAATGTGCCTGCGGCATATTCGATATGCCCTGTCTCCAGTGCCAGATTCACATTCGCCTGAGATACCCCCGGTAGTCGGGAAAGACCTTTTTCAATCCGGGCAGAACAAGCAGCACATGTCATACCCGTGATGTTCAGATCAACCGATTCGGACACCGTACCATAGCCAAGCGCCTCTACTTTATCCCGCAACGCATTCACGTTGGTTGCCTTCGGATCATAAGAAACGGTTGCCTGTTCGATGGCAAGATTCACATTGGCCTGATGCACCCCTTCCATACGGGACAAGCCCTTCTCCACTCGCGTCGAACACGCAGCACAAGTCATTCCCGTGATGTGCAGTGTTGCCTTCAGTCCTGGTGCTTCTGCCATAGGTGGCATTGGTGTGGGTTCGGATAATCTATCCATTGGTTTATTCGTTGAGTTATCCATCATGTCAGCTCCTTTCATGTCAATTCAATTTTTGTATGTTGCATTTTACCATACCCCCAAGGGGTATATATCAGACAGAAAATTAGGCTTAAACCTGACTCTTGGAAAAAGGTACTCTGACCTCTTTTTCGCCCATGAGCATGTTCGGTTTAAGCCTGTGATCCCGTTAGACTACATCGTATCCCTGATCTTCAATCGCAGCTTTGATCTGATCCACGTTCACCGTCTGCTCATCATATTCCACCGCTACTGTTCCCGCTGCCAGATCAACCTTACCACTCGCACCGGTATTCTTCACAGCTTCTTCAACCGACTTCACACAGTGATTGCAAGACATTCCCGTAACGTTCAACGTAACATTAGACATTGTAAATTCCTCCTTGGGGTATATTAAAATGATAACTTGATTTGGTAAATAGATTCAGCTTACTTCATTAACTTCCGCATCGTAACCAGCAGTTCATCCACAACCTCATGTTCACCAGCCTGAATGCGCTCAACGATACAACTCTTCATATGGCCTTCAAGCAGAAGTTTGCCTACCGAATTAAGCGCAGACTGAGCCGCCGCAATCTGCGTCAGCACATCATCACAGTACGTATCCTTCTCGATCAATCCCTTGATCCCGCGAATCTGTCCTTCCACACGGTTCAAACGAGAAACCAGGTTACTCTTCATCTCCTGCGAATGGTGACTCTTGCGCACATGCTTCCCATCACTGCCCTCGGCATGACAGGTTACCGCTTCTTGATCTGTAGCCGAAACTTCCGTTGAATCTGACATGGAGGATTGCAAAGGCTCCTCGGGATGGCTCTGATGATCCATCATGAACACCCCTTTTCTTTCGTTCTTTTCTAAGAGTAACATACCCCATGGGGGTATTCAAGCGTATTCTGATATTTTATTAAAAATGGATGATTTGTCGTTTCGAATTGAATAGAGCATGAGATAGTTTAGCTGCCTCGAATGACATCTCTATCTGAAGAGTAATGATTTGACTACGGACACTCATTTTTTGATTAAACTCATCATTAATATCTGAAGCAGTCTGAAACTGTTCCACCCATTTCAACCACTCTGGGACTTCCCACATACTTCGAGCTGCAAAGGCGACACAGTAGCCGTACCTTGCAAGTCTTTCATCGCCCATCCACCCCGCTATCCGAGGTCCATGCATGTAGCGATCGAACATTTCCTCTTTAGCTGTAAATATGTCCTCTGCTGCAATATGACCCATACTTGCGTTAACCCCAAATAACTTTCCTAATTCTTCACCAACACCAGAAATACTCATGAATTGCCAATCAATAAGAGTAAGTACGCTATCGTCCAGACGTTCTGTTGGCATAAATATATTGCCTTGCGCCAAATCCTGATGTGACAATACTCGTGGCAATTGGTCCAGTGTATTTATAACCTTGTCCATCTGCTCGCTATATTGGTTGAACCACTGCCAGATTGAATGGGCTTGCTTTTGGATTGCAGGAGCATACTGACGACAACCCCTAACCCATGATTTGAGCCAACTCGGGCAGATCCATTCTTGTTGAGGTAATGGGGCTCCCGTCAGATAGGCTCCGTGAAACTCACCAAGGCGTTCCGCAATCCATACCCAATCATCCAGAGGCCAGACATGCTCACTCATCGAACGACCAGACACATCTTCCATCCATAATCCAATGGTGTGGTCCAATCTGTGCTGTACAGAGAAACAACGCGGAGCTATGATACGTCCCGGCAAATGATCAAGTATTCCTGATGAGAATATCTTAGCTTCTCTTTTCCAATAGTTATGGTATGTAACATCTTCCTTCTCTGCTGAGTCCGGTTTAATACATTTCAAGATAATTGACCATGACAGTAATGCTCCAGCTGCGGTAGCTGTTCCACGGATTCGATAAATACCTGATGTGGTGAAATTAAGACGTCCCGGATTGATGGGTTCAACTTCCCAAGATTGTATTACTGCGTGAGGCTCTTCCAACAGTTTCTGCACACTGTGAACAAGATATTCCACATCCTCAGAAGATTGCAGAATACTATCCTCGCTAAGTTGTTCTTTTTCATTAATACTTCCCATATCCTTTGTTCCCTCCCCTCCATACCACCGTTCCTTTCGCTCCACTGGTCCCGACTTACAAGGTATACTCCATCCTGCTGCTGCGGACGACCAGACCCATCTGTTCATAGAAAGCCTGTGCGCCAGAGTTAAACGTCGACACGGATAATTCCACACTGTCTGCCTGAAGTTCTCTCCCTAGCTCGATGAATGCTTTTAGTAACTGTTTGCCTGTTCCTTGGCCCCGATGCTTGGTATCCACTACAAGTTCATGGATGTACAGCATCTTGCGATCCACCATCAACGAGTTATCTTGAATAACACTTAACTGGGCACTTCCGTAACCCAGAATCAAGCCCATTTCTGAAGACTCGGCAACATACAGGTAACGCTTGTCCGTTTCCAGCAGTTCGGTGAACTCCTTTTCCTCCATTCTCGTCTCTAACGCTCTGTATAGATCGGGCCGCCCCTCGACATGCATCTGGTGTAGTTCATCCATCAATAATGACACGCCAGAGTAGTCCCTCATTTCTGCCTTTCTGATGTTAATCGTACCTGCACTCATCCTCATCACTCTTTCATCTACTGAATTTTACATTATTATACAACCAAAAAGCAGATACCATAAGGGTACCTGCTTCGCTAAATTTATTTTCATTCCAGAAAGCGAATGTGATGCTCATGTTGTTTATTTTTTCGAAGAAGCATTTCCTTCATTAAAAGCAACAGGTGATGGCTTCGCGGCCCATTCATCCGCCTGCGGCTCAATGTCCACTCCGCTTAGAATCTTCTTTTTCTCCATCAAGGAATCCCCGTCTTCATCCAGCTTGTTGCGAATTTCCGCCTCGTCCTGAGGTTGATTGTTCTGTGTCATCGTAGAGTCCTCCCTTTTTTCGTATTCATGGTTGATGTTCCTGTATATAACGTGCCCACTTTCTGCATTATCATTCTCTTCGAGGAACAAGCGTCAGAGCTAACGAATCGTACACACCTTATACGGGCAAATATAGGCTGAATGAAAATGTAATGAATCTCAGACACGTTATATCAATGTAACTTATCGAAATGGGTGGAAAAAAGGAGCCTTTTCAGGCATTAGCGTGCCTACGATTCGTTAGAATTTCACATTTGCGATTTCCGCACCAATAAGACGTGCTGAGTTCGTTAAGTGGATGCATCCCTCCCTTTCCAGAGCAAGCCCACAATCCCCGAAAACACGTATCGTCGATACAATTTCCCAACTCTTTTAGGCGCAAAAAAAGGGCATCCCCCGGTCAAATTCATGACCTTACAGGATGCCCTTTTTCCTTATAGTCCAACTCAGGTGGACGCTTAACCGATTTCGATTTATTTCTGGTTCCGTATTACGCCTGATCCTTACGAGCAAGCGCGACTAGCGCATGCAGCGCTGCATTAATCTCGCGCTCCACCGCTTGTCCAACCGCATCCGTATGCGGATCATACTCCGCAGCCAGGTCGCTGTCCGCGAACCCGTCGATCGCAACAATCGCTCCGGCGCGAGCGCCACGCAAGGTACTAACAATATAGAGCGCAGCAATTTCCATCTCAGCTGCAAGTGCTCCAGCCTGCTTGTACTTGCGGTGTGGGATCTCTTCCACGCCTGCAAAGAACGCATCCAGCGTTACGGTGATACCCACACCCACTTTGCCTGCAAATGTTGCATCATCCACGCTACCATGCTCACGAGCAGCTTCGATCAATGCTTGCGTCACCCCAATGTCCGCTACCGCGGGGAAACCATCCGGCACCAGTTGGCGAGTCAACCCGTCCGTACGAACGGCTGCTGTACTCACAATTACACTGCCTGCCGGATAATCGGCTGTATACGATCCCGCTGTACCTACACGAATCAGAGTGGTTACACCCGCGCGAATCAATTCCTCGAAGCACACTGCTGCTCCAGGTGAACCTACACCATGGCTGACCACAGCGATTTGTACCCCTTCGTACAAACCAACAAATGTGCGATACTCCCGACTGAACGCCAGTTCTCTCGCCTGCTCCAGCTTGCGGGAAATCTTCTCCGCACGTGCCGGATCACCACAGACAATGGCATATGCCGGCATGTCTTCCGAATGAATCTGCAAAATAGGCATCAACATATCAATCAAACTCCTTCTTCGTCCACTCATCCTCCGGAATCGGCAGATCTTCACCCGAGAAGCGCTGCTCCTTGAACGGATCGGCAAAATGGTGGAACCCATTCACTTCCCAGAAGCCGTTACGGTCTTCGGTCATAAACTCCAGCCCACGCACCCACTTTGCACTCTTCCAGAAGTAGAGTTGTGGCACAACCATACGCAGCGGAAAACCATGCTTGGGCGTTAGCGGCTCACCATTATATTTGAATGCAAGCAATACATCATCATGCATCAGTTCTTCGAGCGGTACATTTGTCTCATAATCATGATCCGCATGGATCATGACGTATTTCGCTTCCGGCTTGACCCCCAGAAGCTTTACAAAATCGGAGAAGCGTATGCCTTCCCATGGCGTATCGAATTTCGACCAACGGGTAACACAGTGAATATCACTCACCGTGTTCACCTGTGGCATCGCCTGCAACTCGGCCAAGGAGAACACTTTCTCCTCTTCCACTTCGCCGAATACTTTCAGGTCCCATTTGGACAGGTCATATTCCGGTACTTCCCCTTCATGCAGAATCGGGAATTTCTCCGTCAGCATCTGTCCCGGCGGCAAGCGATCTCCATGATCATTGCCTGCTTTGGGTGCCGGGGCTTTTCCTTTTTTCAAACGTTCAGCCTTGTTATGCAAGTGGAATTCCTCCTTCTTTTGCTGCCTCTACATCGGCATTCAGGAATTAACGCGAGCTTCCGCCCGCTTTCAGTGCATCCTGTGCATAGGTACGGTCTTTGAAAAAGAACATGGCGACCAGCGTCACAATATACGGCAGCATCAATGTGAAATGGGTTGGCAAGGAGAAGCCTTGCAGACGAATACTCAAGGCTTCCATGAAGCCGAACAGCACACTGGAGCCCATGACACCCAGCGGATTCGCTTGTCCCAGCATCGTTGCTACCAACGCGATAAAACCACGACCAGCAGTCATGCCTTCGGTAAACATCGTTACCTGACCGAGCGACAACTGTGCGCCAGCCAGAGCACACAACACACCGCACATCAGAACAGCGCCATACTGGATGCCGCGCACCTTGATCCCGATGCTCTGTGCTGCAATCGGGTTCTCCCCGACGGAGCGCAGGCGGAAGCCGGATACACTTTTGAACAGATAGAATTGTAGTCCAATCACGAGCACAATACCGAGGTAGACCAGGGGACTATGCCCTGATAATACATCGCCCAACCACGGAATGTCTTTGATCAGCGGAATATCCCACTTGGGAAGTCCAACCATGTCTTTGTCGTAGTATGCACCTTTTACATCAAAAATCGCACGCAGTGCAAAGGTCGTCACCCCCGCAGCCAGGAAGTTTAGCGAGATCCCGACCACGATGGCGTTAGCCTTGAGATTAATACTTATAAAGGCAAAGAGCGCCGAGAACAACATCACAATTATAATGGAAAAGAGTACAGCCAGCAGCACATTGCCAAACAGATAATTACCAACAATGGCGGAGAACGCACCGATCAAAACCAGTCCTTCAAGACCCACGTTGAACAGACCGACACGGGAACATAAAGCCCCACCGAGCGCTGCAAGCAGGATTGGAGTCATAATCCGCAAGGTTGAGCCAAACATGGCTGCATCAAACAGTTGTTGCATTGGACTTTTTCTCCTTTCTCCGCTTCAGGAATGAATAACCGATCTGAGCTGATACAAATAACGTCAATACCGCCTGGATGACACTGCCAACTTCCAGCGGCACATCCGTATTCCGTTCCATCCCCATGGCACCTGTCTGTAACGCAGCCAGCAAAATAGCTGCTACAGCTGTACCGAGTGGATGCGAGCGGGCAAGCAGCGTTGCCATAATGCCGCTCCAGGCGTAACTCGCCGATGACAATGAGCCATCAAGGAAACGGTACTGTGTACCGAGCACTTCCCCTGCACCTGCAAGTCCAGCAAGTCCGCCACTGATGACCATGGACAGCATCATCATGCGAATGCGGCGAACACCGCCATAGGTTGCAAAGGACGGGTTACTTCCGAGCATGCGGATCTCATAACCGGTCACCGTTTTATGTGTGAACCAGTAGATCAAAATAGCCGCTACGATGGCAATAATGAAGCCGGCATGAAGTCCCATGCCTTGGAACAACTTCGGCAACCAGATGCTCTGATCAATCATGGGTGTCTGGGCCATCGCTGCAGATCCAGTCCGATCCTTGAATGGATAGGAGACCATATATCCGCCAAAATAAATGGCAATATAGTTAAGTAGTAAGGTTGTGATCAACAAGTTCATGCCAAACCGAGCATCCAGCCATCCTGCAAACAGGGACCAGATTCCACCGGCAACAATACCAGCCACAATCGCAGCAATACACACAAACCAGCCTGGGCCTGGCAGATAAAGCGCCGTGAGCGCCGCACTGAGCCCGCCAAGAATCATCTGGCCTTCGGCTCCCATATTGAAAAATCCGGCACGGAATGCCAATGCTACGCCAAGTCCCGCCAAGATGATTGGTGTGGAACGAGCCAACGTATTGGTGAAGAAGTAGAAGTTGCCGAAGGCCCCTTTCCACATCTCCGCATACGTGTCCACCACATTACCCCCAACGAGCAGAATAGCCACAGCCCCTGCAATCAGACCGATGAATACGGCAAGCAGCGGCTGTACGAGTCCGCGAAGTGTTTCTTTTACCCGATTCATATCCGCTCTTTCCCTCCTGCCATTAACAAGCTGATCTGTTCCTCCGTCGCTTCCTCTGCTCTCAATTCTCCGGCGATTTCGCCTTCATACATGACAATAATGCGATCTGATAATTGCAAAATCTCGGACAACTCCGATGAAACTAGCAGAATACCCGCACCTTCACTACGTTTGCGCAGCAATTCGGCATGAATCGTCTCCATCGCTCCGATATCCACACCACGAGTCGGTTCGGCTGCAATCAGAAACGGTGTATCCTGTGCGAATTCACGGGCTGCAATCAGCTTCTGCAAATTTCCTCCGGACAAAAACTGTGCCTTCGTCTCTGCAGAACCCGTCTTGATACTGAATTGTTTGATCCAGCTCTCTACCATTGTTCTTGCTGCTTTTGCTTTGATAATGCCACGTGATTGCAAACGATGATGATGTCCCATCAGTCCATTCTCACGAACACTCGCGTCCTTGGCCGCTCCCCACATGTAACGATCTTCCGGGATATGAGCAAGTCCATGCTCACGAATGCGCCGTACAGGCCAGTTCGTTGTATCCTGCCCGGAGAGCAAGACACGACCACTATCCGCCTTACGGAGTCCTGCAATCACTTGAATCAATTCAGACTGGCCGTTACCTGAGATGCCGGCTATGCCAACAACCTCACCTTTTCGAACCTCCATATGGATCTCCTTGAGCGCCGAACGATCCTTGGCCCCGGACAGATTGACCCCTTCCACCTGAAGCACAGCTTCCGCTGGAACCGATGGCTGCTTGTCCATACGCACAAGTTCACGACCAACCATCAGACGGGATAATTCCTCCACATGTGTATCCTTGGCTTCCAGCGTACCTGTCACCTGACCATCCCGAAGCACGGTGATCCGATCGGCTACATCCATGACTTCTTGCAGCTTGTGCGTGATCAGTACAAAGGTTTTGCCAAGCTTCGCGAGTGATTTCATGTTCGCGAGCAGTTCTTTAACTTCCAGCGGTGTCAGTACCGCCGAAGGTTCATCCAATATAATGATGTCTGCGCCCTGATGCAGCACCTTGAGAATTTCAACACGCTGCTGCATGCCAAGCGGGCACTCGGACACTTTTTTCCACGGGTCTACCGGCATGCCATATTGTCTGCCAAGCTCGTTCACTTGGGCTGCTGCTTGTTTACGATCAAATACACCCGCCGCTGCCGGTTCCCGTCCGATCACGATGTTCTCCGCCACCGTAAAGGAAGGGAACAGCATGAAATGCTGATGCACCATACCGATGCCACTTGCCATCGCCTGGGACGGCGTAGCAAAGCTTACCTCGCGTCCACGAACTTTGATTGTGCCTGACGTAGGCTGTTCCATACCGTACAGCATACGCATTAAGGTTGTTTTACCTGCCCCGTTCTCACCTACAAGGGCATGAATCTCTCCCTCACGCAAATTAAAACGGATGTCACGGTTAGCGGTGAAGCCGCCGTATTTCTTCGTAATGTGCTCCATCTCCAACAGCATATCTCGCGTTCGCTCCTCTCGGTCATTTAATAGCAGCAAAACCGGCTGCCTGATCGGGCAGCCGGCTGATCATTTCCATCACTCACTCATTCATTGAAAAGAACAATCAAAACTATTGTTGCAATGGATCTTTGACTACAATTTTGCCGGATACGATATCATCTTTGATTGCTTTAACTTTGTCGATCACTTCTTGTCCAACAAAAGCATTCAGCGGAGATTCGCTATCACGTGTTACGTAAGTCAGGCCCACACCGTCTTCTTTCAAGCCGTAGTTCACTGCGCCTGCTTTGAAGTTGCCTTCTACAAAATCTTTCACAGTCTCATACGCAACCGTATCGGTTGATTTCAATTGAGACAATACGATATGTTCCGGGTCTTCAACCGTACGGTCCGTATCCTGACCTGAAGTGTAGAAGCCTTTTTCTTTTGCTGCTTCGAACACGCCAAGATCACCTACAGCGGATGCGCCAGCGATGAAGTCAGCGCCTTTGCCGAATTGTACCAATGCCAATTCTTTCGCTTTGGCCGGGTCATTGAAACCACCTACATAGTTCACGAGGAATTCCGCATCCGGATTCACAGATTCCAATCCCGCTTTGAAACCTTCTGTATATTTCTTGATCAATGGTACATCCATTGCTGCGATCATGCCGACTTTGTCTGTTTTGGTGGACAATCCAGCAGCTGCACCGAGCAGGTACGCCCCTTCATATTCACGGAAACCAACGCTACGAACGTTAGGCAGATCCACGGTTGTATCTACAATCGCAAAGGACTTGTCCGGATTTTCTGCAGCGACTTTCTTCAATGCATCTTCTGCCTGGAAAGTGGCTGTAATAATCAGATCATAATTCTCGGCAACCGCAGCACGCAGATTTTGTTCAAATGCTGCCGGATCTGTCGATTCAATCGTCTTGGTGTCTACTTTAAATTCTTCGCCTGCTTTTTTGAAGCCTTCATCCATCTGTACAAAGAAAGGGTTAACCCCTATTTTTTCGGGAAGTACGAGGGCCATCCGAAGAGATTTCTCCGAATCACTGCCTTGGGCGGATTGTTCGTCTTTGGAAGCCGAATTCCCACAAGCTGCCAACAAAATAGCCAACATGATGATCGATAAGACGAACGATAAACCTCTTTTCATTTTGAAAATACCCCTTTTCAACATTCTTTTTTCTTATCCTAGCGGATACTGTCGATCCTTGTCAATAAATCTTTGAGCGTATACACTCAAATAGAATATTATTGACAATTCGCTTTCTACCAAGCTTTGGAAACCGCTCTGTATCAAGCTTTTTTTCGTTGACATCCAGCGCGTCTCCGTGCTAAAGTCAATCCAATTATTTTATTCTGATAGGAATTGTCAGAATTATAACCCAAAGCTGATCATTTTCCAACCCATTTTAAGGAGGCTATTCATTTGAAAAAAATCACCCAGATCACGTTGGCGGCCCTACTCGCCGCTCCGGTAACACTCGGCAGCCTAAGCTTGCCCGCTTCTGCTTCTGCAGCATCTGCAACTCCGGCTAAACCAACCACCTCACAAAGTGTCAAAGGACCGTTAGCTCAGGCTCCAGTCGCTTATACGGAAAGTGCAGCGGATTTTGCTCAATTCTTGCAAGCGAAATACAACGTTCAATTGCCGCAACAGATTACCAAAGGTGATTTCATTCAAGCCATTGCAGCCATCACGGAAGCAACTCAAACAAGTGACAGTGAAGCCAAAGCTTCTGCCTTTACCGATCTGACTTCTGGTGATTCTTCCTATGATGCTGCCGTATCCTTATTCAATAATGGGGTTCTTACAGGTACGGAAGTACGTGCCAAGGATCAACTGAGCACTTATGCTGCCGTCTTCATCGCGGTGAAAGCAGCCGGATTCAAGGAACTCGCTTATACATATCCCACAGAGAAAACGGCCAAAGCACTTGCCAAAGTTGGCATTAACCCGACCCGTGTTCAGGGACAAGCCGCACAGGAACTGGCTGCAGCGATTGATACAGGCCTGATTCCCGAGAGCCTTTACCCTGCTCTCCTTAAGGGTGGCGTGGCAAGTAAAGATTTCGCAAATACTTTGCTTGGACGCGTACTGGTCAGTCAAGGGAAATACAAACATGAGATTGGGCGTTCTGGCGATGCGGACATCTACTCCAAACTGTATGCTGCATATCGTACAGCGGATCTCATCGAATCACCTGAGCTGAGAAAAATTGTGGATCAGGCCCTTCGAGATGATCTCGTCACAGGTTACAACCTGAAGGATAGCCGCTTTGATTCCAACTTTATCGATGAGCTGACACTTACCTACGGGCACGATAACATTCAACATGCTGTACAGTTGGTTGGTTTGTTGCGTAGCGAAGGTATTGACGCCGATGTACAATTCCAGCCGAAGACATCTGCCTTCATTTATTTGAAAGAATGGGGCGAGCCGAAGGAAACACCAGACTACAAAGTGACACAGATCGAGAACGGCAACTATATTGCTTCTGCGAAGGAATATGATATTCAGTTCGAGTTCAACAATGTGGCAGACAAAGTCCGCTTCAATGATATTGTTCTGAAATATGCCAAGAAGAACAGTGACAGTACATCGCCATTGATTCTCAGTTCCTGGTGGCAACCGCTTTATTACTCACCAACGGCATTGGCCAACTATCCGGTCATTTCCAATAATAAGATTGCGCTTGGCAATTACTACGCTCAGTCCTTCTCTCTGAAAGAAAATGCGAAAGCCATTCGGGAAGGTTTCCTGAAACTGGCTCCTGATGCGAACATCACGACATATGACTTCTGGGTCGACCAGCCTTTCTTCAATTATCTGAACGGTGGTTCCGAATAAAATAAATTCCATTTCCAACCGAATTAAAGCTCGTATTTTGCCATTATAAGTAACCGTCTTTACTGAATTCATCAGGGTTTTCGACCCTTTGGTTCGTAAAGACGGTTTTTTGTTCAGCATTTTTCAAATTTCTTCTAAAAAATCATTTTTCCCATGCAGGAATTACCAATATAAGGTCGAATCCTTTATGTACACAAACACGCAATCATATTGCATATCTCCGCACGAACAGGAGTTAATCATGGTATATGACGGTATTCTTCTCGGCTTGATCGTTGGATTTTTTCGGGGTGGGTTGCGGCATGGGGTCAACCAGTTTGCAGCACTCCAATTGCGAAGCGGCTGGATTTTCCCTGTATTGCTGCTAATCCAGTTCTTCATTTTCTATCTGCAGGAACGATTCGAATGGGTAGCATCCATTAATGGTTATCTCTTTGCTGCCGTCTACATTACAGGCCTCGCATTTTTATGGCTTAACAGGCACCACACCGGTTTCATGCTCATCTGGATTGGTGTGTTTCTCAATTTTGCCGTTATGGGTGTAAATGGTGGGCGCATGCCAGTTTCTGTAGAAGCTTCTGCTGTACTGGGACCTTATTATGTAGACATGCTCCGGGAAGGCGGCGCCGTATCAAAGCATTTTATGATGGATGCGTCTACACGTTTGTCTTTTCTCGGTGATATCATCCCACTCTCCAGCCCTTATCCACGGACTCAAGTCATCAGCATCGGTGATGTGGTCATGAACGTGGGCATATTCCTTTTTATCCAGTCCATGATGGTGAATCGGGACAAAAAGGCTGTGCAACCTGCTAAAACTCATCAGGCTTAAAGAGAACCAGTTAGACTCCAAGGAAGGGAGGTCTTCTCCATGAAAAAATTTGAAGGTGTGAAATATTCCCGCATTGTCATCAACGCAATCATCGTGGCTTCTGTCGTTGTAGCATTAACTTCGGGATACAAGCTGGGCGGCTAGTATCCATACCGCCAAACAAGACAAACAGGCTGCCAGCGGCCTGTTTTTTCTTTCTGGATTTTTGCCAGGCAACTTGGTATGTTATACATCTATATAGTGTACACCGATACAAGAACACCCATTATATACATCAAGAGTAGACTAAACCCAAGCAGGAGATTTTTTATGAACTTTATTCGTAACCTTATCCATAAGGCAGATCGAAGCAGTCTGTATGTTATTTTGCTTAGTTGTACCGGGATCGGTGTTTTTCTGTACATGAACAAATGGTCTTACCTTCATCTAACCACGGCGGATTGGGTCATGGTCTACACCATGCTGGGTGCGGCGTTAATTCTGGATTATTTCACGTTCCAGATTCCACCCAAAGGCAATCAGCAATCCATGGATTCATCGGTATACCTTGCCTGCATATTCATGTTTGGCGGAGCTTTCAGTTTATCTGTCCTGCTTCCTGTCTCCATCATCCTGTTAATCAAAGAGCGCAAGCTCACCTGGTGGAAACACATTGTCAATTTCAGCATCTACAGTCTCATGATTACGGGAGCAGCTGCCGTGTTTGAGTGGACTGGCGGGCAATCGGGAACTTTGGACGGCTATAATCTGCTTCCTTATTTTGCAGCGCTCGCAGCCTACTTCATCATCAACACGATCACACTTGGCTTATTCTTTCATTTTTCAACGAAGGATGCATTACAGCAGATGAAGCGGGCATTCGTTACCGAATCCCTGCTGGTTTATTTATGTACGCTGATTCTGGCGCTTGTCCTGACGATTCTGGTCGTGCACAATGGCGTTCTCGGTTTGTTGTTGTATCTGAGTCTCAGTATTCTGCTCTCCCATGCATTCAAGCAGTTGTTTGTCATGTATCAGACTATTGAGGAGAAGGCTAACACGGATCAACGGACAGGTCTGTTCAACCATAGTTATTTTGAAAGTATGCTTGAAAATGAACTCACTACCGCTCGTACGCAAGGAACACCGCTCTGTCTGGGACTTATTGATATCGATGATTTCAAAAAGTATAACGATCGGTTTGGCCACCTTCAAGGCGACAGTCTGCTGGCTATGCTGGGAGATTTTCTGATGCGAAAGACGGAAGATACACCTGTTACCGCCTTTCGTTATGGAGGGGAAGAGTTCACTCTGCTCATGCCAGGAATGGAATTGGACGAATCCTACAAGTTTATGAATAAGCTGCGGAAACAACTAAATGACACGCCGTTTGAAGGCGTTGAAGTGTTTCCACACGGCTGTCTCTCCTTCTCGGGTGGCGTAGCCCCCTATCAGGTGGACATGTATAACAAATCCCAACTCGTAGATCAGGCGGATAAAGCACTGTATTATGCGAAGAAACAGGGTAAAAACAATGTGCACCGCCACGGAAGCAATGATGGTATGGAACACGAGATTGATCTGGTACAGGACGTTCGAGACATCGAGCAGCAGCTTAATCTGTTCCGATACAAGGACATGGATACGTTTAAACATTCCAAACGGGTCTACAAATACGCATTGGATATCAGTGAATTGCTCAAACTGGACAATGCGGAGAAACGCCGTTTTGTGCTGGGAGCACTGATTCATGACATCGGCAAACTGGAGATTCCTTGGTCCATTCTGAACAAGAAGGACAAGCTCACCGCAGAGGAATGGGAAACGATCAAAGGACATGTCACCTGGGGCAAAAAAATGGTGATCACAAACGATCGCTTCGCCGATCTGATTCCGTACATTGAACTTCACCACGAGCGCTATGATGGCAAGGGCTATCCTTACGGCCTGAAGGGTAACGAGATTCCCCGGCTCTGCCGGATGCTGACCGTAATTGACTCCTTTGATGCCATGACAACAGAGCGGCCGTATCAGGAGACCAAAAACGTGGAAGAAGCCATTCGGGAGCTACGCGCATGTTCGGGTTCACAGTTCGATCCGGAGCTTGCCGAGTTATTCATTCAATATATTGAGAAAAGAACCGCTCAGCAACAGTTGCTGTAAGTTGAACGAAGCTTCTTCTATCACCTCAGAGAAAATCAAAAGCGCTATCTCCAGTCTGATCGGAGATAGCGCCATTTTCATTTTCGTCATGGAATGAATCGTACACCAGACAGCTTCATTCTCGTGCAGATTCTACATTAAGATTTGGTATTCAGTTCATGTGAGGTCTGATGCAGCTCTTTGATCATCTGCTGCAAAAACATGTTGTCTTGGCGACTGATACCGTGCTGATTGTCTTGAACAAGCATCTGGTGAATGTTCTTTTTGAGCAATTCACTGCGACGTTCCAATACTTCTTGACTCATGTTGTTGCGTCACTCCTTAACATGTTTTGTAATGAATTTACGTTCTGTATTAAGTATAGAGGACCTTCTCCGATAGGGAAAACGGACTCAGCCTTCCTCAGATGGTCACACCAACCCTCACCTAGCGTGACAACATTTCACCCCTTGTCGTTCTTAGATATCCTTCTAAATACTCCATGATCCTCCCCAACTTTCTCCAAAGGCACAGACTAGGGTCTTGGACAAGCTTGCGTTATAATGGTCCCATCCCTGTATAAATAAAGTACCTCATTAAGCTAATCCTAGATCAAAGGAGTTCTGCATTCATGTCCTATAAACAAATTAAATGGATGATTCTGCTGATTCCCACATTTACGGTTGGCATCTGGGAATATATTCGCCATCAGTTTCTGATGCCGTACCTTTCGATGGATGCCGGTAACTGGTTAACACCGGTCATCGTTTACCTCGTCAGCGTGACACTGCTCAGCCGATTGTTCCACATGCTCGAAGGTGCAAGGGCTGCTCTGGAGCAGGAACGTGCAGCAAAAGCAGCCTTGGAAGCTCGTGACCAATTGGCCCGGGAGCTTCACGATGGCATATCCCAGTCGCTTTTTCTGCTATCGGTAAAAACGGATAAGGCAGGCCGCAGTCTGGCAGGAACCGGACATGAGCATGAGATCCAGGAGATTCAAAAGACCGTGCATGAAGTCAATACATACGTAAGGCAAGCCATTGCCCAGTTGCGTTATGTTCCTTCCTCTACCGCAACACCTGAGATTATCTCACTACATGCGCAGGTCGAAGTGCTCGTCAAGGAAACCGTTCCTGGTGCACAGATTCATTGGGACCTGAGGGGTGTAACTTTCTCTGCCAAGGAGCAAGTGGAATTGATCGCCTGTATCCGGGAAGGTCTGCTGAATGTACGCAAACATGCACAGGCTACCCGCGTTCAGGTTCACGCCGAGGGTAACCCGATTGCCTGGTTCATCTATATTCAGGATAATGGGAATGGATTAAGTGAAGATCCTCTTCAGCTGAAGGATCGGTACGGACTGCGAATTACGAAAGAACGTGCTGCCGAGATGGGTTGGTCTTTTACCCTCGATTCAAGACCGGGGCATACACGAATGACGATAGGAAAGGAGCATGCTTAGTATGGAACATGTACGTGTATTGGTTGTTGATGATCATGCGCATGCGCGTGAAGCGATCTGTAGCATTTTATCCGAGGACAGCCTGTTTGAAGTCATTGGTACAGCCTCGAATGGACAGGAAGCATTGGAGCTCACCGGACAATGGATGCCTGACCTGATCCTGATGGACGTGCAGATGCCGGACATGGATGGGCTGGAAACCACTCGGCAGATCAAGCTGCGATTCCCTTATGTTATTGTTGTTATGGTCACGGTATCGGATGATGTGACCTTTCTCTTCGAAGCACTGAAACAAGGCGCTCAAGGCTACTTGCTCAAAAATCTGACGCCTTCCACCTGGCTGGAATACCTGCGCGCCATCGTCAGCGACGATGCACCGCTAAGCAAGGAACTGGCCTACCGGATTTTGCAGGAGTTTCCCGCACCACGCAGTGAAGATGTGCAAGATAACCCGCTAACCGCACGGGAGCTTGAGATTCTGCAATGGGTGTCGGCGGGATATACCAATCGGGAGATCGCCGATCAGCTCGGCATTTCAGACCAGACAGTGAAGAATCATCTGAAGAATATTTTGCAGAAGCTCCAGTTGGAAAACCGGGTACAACTCACCCGCTACGCACTGGAGAGCGGGCTTGCAGGGCGTAAGCTTCGCAAATAACGTGGCTTTGCAGCAATATGTTAATGGTAGCACGAACGTATCGCACACCAATATGAGATTTGTAACATAAGACGAGATGGGTGCTATGCACCGTACACATTCATGCTTTTGTCACAATTATGAAGACCAAATCGTTTTTTTATAGCCCAATGTAGTCATACGCATTCATTTTGGACAAAGTTATAATGGGATAGATTGTGTATAACGGGCCAGAAATGCCTACAAATCTATAACCTGAGGGTGATGATTTTTTTGATTTTGACAAGCTTTACCCTGAAATGGGGCAAACGGCACTGGGCATTGGTCACCAGCCTGCTGCTTGTGTGCTGCCTTGTTATGCCACAGTGGGCATCTGCCCATGCTTATATTGTTAAGGCTTCACCAGGAGAAAATGAAATTCTAGTCGCTGCACCAGATCGGCTGACCATGGAGTTCAACGAGTCCTTGCAGACGGCCTTTTATGATATCAAAGTTACCGGTCCTGACGGCACTCAGGCAGACGATGGAAAGGTACAGATTGATGCGGATCGTCCTCATATTCTGGAGACTGGCCTGCGGATCGGACTCGGAAACGGGACTTATGCCGTTAACTGGAAAGCTGTGTCTGCCGATGGACACCCGATTCAAGGAGCATATGTTTTCCATATCGGCGAACCGTCCGGTTCTCCTGCCGGACTAAGTGATCTTACCTCCGGTTCCGGTTCAACAGGCGGGCCGCTGAAATGGATCGTATCGTTGACAGACTGGATTCAGTATCTCGGATTGTCTGTCATTCTGGGGACACTTGCATTCTTGCTGCTGCGAATCGCACCGACATCCATGACAAGAGAACCTATGGATGTTCCGGGCAGCTACAGATTGTTATGGATCAGCTATGCTGCTGCTTCCTTTGCCGCTCTGGTCAGCCTGCCTCTGAATACGTTATATGAATCTGGTGTGGCTCTGGGCGAGCTAAGCTGGGGACTAATCGGAAGTGCGCTCAAGCTGACATCCTTTGGTCAGATCTGGATGTTACAGATGCTCATTGTCATGCTACTGGCCGTCACGATTCTATCGGGATATGACCGCGATCGATCCATCCGTGCTCGCATCTGGTCTTCTTACGGGTCACTTGTGCTTGTGCTTGGATGGCTGTTCACTCATGCGATGACGGGACATCCGGCTGCTGCGGATCAACGTGCTCTCGCGATTGCCATGGACTTCGTGCATCTGATCGGTGCTGCTTTCTGGATTGGTGCATTGACGGCAATGGCGATATGTCTGCCTCCACTCGCGGACAAGCTGCCTTCGAAGGTGCGAGGAGAAGTCTACTGGACTGCTATTCGCAGGTTTACCGCTTGGGGGATTGGTGCTGTAGCCGCTCTGGTCGCTACGGGAATATACAGCAGTCTGATCATTCTGCCAGCACCTGTGCTGACCTCCTTATTCACTACAGCCTATGGCCTTGTCCTGATCGGCAAGATCGTGCTGCTGATTGTGATGGTTCTCTTTGCATGGCGTCACGCCAGATTAGCAAAAGCAGCAACAGGAAGCAGATTGTCCGGCAGCCTGAAAGCCGAGCTTGCTACGGGTGCTGTGATTCTCGCTCTGGCCGCCGTATTGACACATCTGTCACCGGGGCAACCAGCAGCAGTCGGACCGTATCAGGAGACAAAAACTACAGAAGATGGCTCGTCGATTACACTTCAGGTGAGTCCCAATGTGACGGGAGAGAATCAATTCGAAGTTGATGTGAAACGTGCAGATGGCAGTATCGTTAATGATCTGGAACAGATCACACTGTCACTCACACATCTGGACATGGATATGGGAATCTATGAGATTACCATTCCGAAAAACGACACCGGTGTGTATAAGGCTGAAGATTACATCTCCATGCCTGGACGTTGGAATATCAAGGTACACCTGCTAACCAAATCGCTGGATGCACTGGATGCCGAATTTGAGATCGACACCGCCAAGCCATAGTTACACAACGTTGATATTGAAAAGTGACCCAATCTAAAATTAGTGTTTCTACGAACTGCAAATGTAGTGAAGGAAACGGAATTGATTCTGGAGAAGCGAAGCTCCGCCTTTATTCCGGGATTTCAACTTACTAAATATAAATTGAACTAATGTTTACACTGAAACGGAGGGGACAGAAAAAACCTGAAAAAGCGAAGCGTTCGCCTTTATCACCAGATTTTACCCTTTGAGAAAAGGGAATCAAAAAAATCTGGGGATAACAGCGATTGGAAGGTTATTCTGTCATCGGAGTGTATGTGTAAACCGAATTTAGTTAAATTATTTATAATAAGTTGTATTAAAAATCTGGGAATAACGGGGTTCGAAAGAACAGTTCGTAACCGAAACGGTAACTTTGCAGAGCGTAGACACTCATTTAAGAAAATGGGCCGCATCATATATGATAAGAACTGAGAGGGGTTATTTATTTTGAAGAAAACATCATGGATTTCCAAACTGACATCCACTATCGCAACAGGTACGGCGGCATTTATGCTATTCGCCGGATTCGCGAGCGCTCACGTTACCGTTAGCCCATCCGTTGCACAGACAAGCGCATGGCAAACATACACGATCAAGATTCCATCCGAGAAAGAACTGCCTACAACCAAAATCACGATGAAAGTTCCAGAAGGTGTGGCATTCAAGCAATATCAACCACTGGCAGGTTGGAAAATCACCACCGAGAAGAACGATTCCAATGAAGTTACATCGATCACATGGGAAGTTGACGGCGATAACGAAGGTATTCTCGCAGGACAATTCCAGCAGTTCAACTTTGTAGTACAGAATCCTAAGGCTGAAGCCGAAGTCGCTTGGGATGCGTTTCAATACTACAGCGATGGCAGCATCGTAGAATGGACAGGCCAACCAAGTGACAGCAACCCGCATAGTATTACAACAATTAGTGAAGATCCGGCTGCTGCGGCAGGTGGAGATCATCACAGCACTGGTACTGCCGATGAAGGACATAATAGTGCAGGTACAGAAGCAGGCACTGGTGATAATGCAGCTAACGACGATAACAAAGCAAATGATGACACCACGCTGGGCGATGCACTTAATGACACCGTTACAGGTGAGCCAAACAACACGGATACAGACCCGGGTACTCTGAAGCTTCAACAGGCAACATTGATTGTATCCATTCTGGCGCTGATCCTCTCCTTCCTGGGAATCGCTCTGGCGACACGTCGTAAAAAACGCTAAGAACGATTTGCAGCATACAATAATTGTGGCAATCACAAAGAAGCCTATGGCAAACGGGATCAACCCCGATGTACCATAGGCTTCTTTTTTGTCTATCCATGTATCCATGCTGATTGCCATCCGCAATATGGCATCAGCCACACTGCTCTTTAGCGTTCCTGATCCGTCTGGATCATAATCTCAATATATTGCAGCAAGCTTTTCTTCTGCATTTCGATGGATTGAATACGTTTGGACAGGCCCGCAAAAAACTCTTCAATCTGCTGCCTTGTATAATCGGCAGACTGCCCTTTCCAATCGTTCAGGCGACTGTATAGCGCCCTCGCTTCCTGTTCATCGGCTTGCAGACGGGCAAGCAGCTGTGTCAGTTCTTTTTCGGCAATTCGAAGATCATTCAATTCCACCAGCAATTGTCCACCCACTTGCGTTCCCCTCCCCCATGTACGTGATAGCGACATTAACCAACCTGATTCCTAATTAAAATGAACCGGACTCTCGTCCGCCTGCCGGAAGGCATCTGCTTTCTCATCAATAAAGTTCAGGAACTGGCTGGTGTGTTTCATATGCCATGTGCTAAGTTCTTGAATCGACGCGTCCAGTTGGGTGACAATGGGCTCCAGCCTGCGACTACGGCTTGTATGCAGGTATTGAGCCATGCGGCTCCGTACCTGATTCAGCTCAGCATTGCATTGCTGTGCATTTTGCTTCCACCTGGAGGCGACACTTTTCAGTTCTTCGGGCGTTACCTGGATCAAACCGGAAGCGCCTCCCACTGCAGCCATACCGCCGCCAAACTTGGAACCTAACGGACCGAAGTTCTTGCTGAACGGTCCCATGTGATCCATAAAGCGCGGTGAGTAGCGGATTCTCTCTCCAGTGATCGGATCATACAGGTCATTGGATATGTATCCATTTTTGAAATCATATTGATCCAGACTGTGATAGTTCTCCCCGCCAAATGAGTTCTTGGCCTTATCGATAATGCCCACTCCATCATTTGCATCCTCATAATTGGAATTAATGTAGAAGGTTGATCCCACATGACGGTCATATCCTCCCAGCGTTCCACTGGCGACCAGATCACTCGGATTTGCATAGTTAACTACTTGCCCGTCAAACTCACCCGCTTCAGCTCGGCGCCGCATCTCTGGTGTCAAATTGCCCATTACCGAGGGTGCACTGAACGTCACGGCTGGAATTCCGGTATAAGCAGATGCATACTGTGCATTTCCGCCGCCCAAGGAATGCCCGGTCATCGAGAAATTCAGATCCTTATGCTTGTTCTGCATGTGATTTGCGTAGTCTTCGGATTGATACATTTGATTGGCCCAGCCTGTAGGGGAAACGGTTTTTTCAATATCCTTTACGCGATCACCCGTCCAGTTCTCCACGTCTCTTACCCTGTCACCAGCCCAATTCTCCACTGTGGATATGCCCGTAAAATCTTTGACGCCTTGGACCCCTTTGTCAAGCCAATCAGGCGTAAGATTATCAACAAAATTCCCGGCCTCCTGCTGACCCTTACGAATCAACTCTCCGCCCCCAATACGGCCATCCATGACAAAGTCAGGTACAGAGCGATCCAAGGACGCACTTCCTTCTGTACCTCGATAAGCAATGACCGCTTCCTTGGTCTCGGGATTATAAAATGTTACGGCATCAAAACCGGAAAATTTGTTGCTCTCCGTCCCCTCCAGGACCTCCCATCCGGGAAGTTCCGTTAATTTGTCCCCAGCCTTTTGATCCTGGTAGGCTAGATCAGACATCGTTTTATACGTTTCATCATCAATATTGGACCCGTTACTCAATAACTACACCTCCCTTTATTTAGCGTATGGATCGTGTCCCTTGGCCATCATCACTTTCTCAATCTCAGGGCTAATGACCAGGTTCTTGGTTACCTTCTTTTTGTAGTCGTACGAAATGCCAAAGCTCTGATCTTCATGATCCTTCACATGGCCCTTCAGCCCAATCTGGGATACTGCCATTTCCGGCAACAACTCTTTACTTGTAATCACAACATCCAATTCAAACTTCTGCTTGAAATGCTGAATTACGGTCGCTTCGGCTTCTTGATATAGAGCTTCCTTCTCACTTGCATTCATGTTCTGACAACCTCCCAGAAATATAGTCAACACCATCATTAGTGTGAATAAACCCTTCAACCATCCTGCACGTTTAATACGGATCCCTCCTCTGGGTAGAATCAGGACGTTCACCATATGTGAAGTCCACCCTATTCATCTGTTACCTGCATCATAGTACAAAATCAACATGAGCCATATCGGCTAACAGGATCGTTTTCATGTAACTTTCTTCCTATATGATTCATTTAGGGTACTTTGGTGTACATTACCCCGTTTCCTAATTCTTGCATCAGATACATGGTAATTTTTCCATCCACGACAAAAAGAGCCTGCTCTTTGTAAGAGCGGCCCTTCTTTTGCCATACTGAACTGTTGTTATTCAAGCACCATCCGCAGAGCGGTCAGCGCAATCCCGATAATAAATCCGGTAACGGCCCCGTTGATTCGAATCCACTGCAGATCCTGCCCCACCTTATCCTCAATCATTGAGATCAAGGAGGCATTGTCCATTTTATCTACATTTTCGCGCACGAGGTTACCGATTTTGGAATGATTTTTCTCCAGCAGTGTTGTTACGCCATCTACGATCTTGGCATTCATGCTTGTCATCAACTCGTGATCTGCCCGCAGGTCACCCAATACCCGTTCAATGGCAGGCAGTGCATACGTATCCACATACTGCCCATCTTCCATCGCGGCGAGCGCCTTGTCTCTCAGTTCGGTGAGTTTGTTCAGCACCGTTTCCTCTGCGTTCCAGCCCTCCAGCATATTGTTCTTCCAGCCGTTGATTCCATCCTGCATAGCCTCACTCATTGCCAATCGCACCGTCTGGGTACGTAACATATCAAGCACTTTGTACCTAAGAGCACTGCCTTCACGTTTCATATCCTCTACCCGATCGAAGAGGTATCCCTGCAAAATGCCACCCAGACGCTCCTCGTTCATATAACCCAGGAACGCATTCATTGCAAACTGCATCAATCCGTTCATTTGAATGCCACTGATCGCTCTCATTCCGCTTTCACCCAAAAACATCACAGTCTCGGGTTTAACCAGCCACTCTTCCGCTTGCTTCAGTCCATAGTCCAGTGCTTTGGCATCGTAACCCCGCTCTGTCATCTGATAGGCAGCCCGTTCCAGAATCGGACCCAGATCAAAGGCACCCGCCTGGGACTTGATCTCACCCGCTACGAGTGGAGCAATCTGCTCTAACGGCAGACCCGCCAGAATTCGTTTGCAGAGCGTATCAATCATGGTCTTGATCCCGTCATTGTGAAGCTCACGTGTCAACGTATCGAGTACCGTCTCTGCTGCTTTGAAATCTGCAATTTTCTCGGTAATGCTGTCTTTGTTGAGCAAGTTATTCTCCACTGCGGAGACCAGACCTTCCGTCATTTTATCCCGATTTTTCGGCAGCAATGCCGTATGCGGAATTGGGATGCCGAGTGGGTGACGGAATAGTGCGGTAACTGCAAACCAGTCCGCAAGTCCCCCTACAAGTCCTGCTTCAAATGATCCTACCAGCAACTTGCCCACGGGAACGCCCTGGAACGGCAAGGATGCAGCAAATCCCGCTCCCATCACCACGAGAGACCAGGCTGCTGCTTTTTTGGTTTGTTTAGGTTTAGCCATTATATTCTTGCTCCTTTATCGTTAAATCGCACGGCCCGGCCTGTACCCGATTCCGCACTTCGTCTCTTCTTATGTAAAATCTCCAATAGCAAGTCTTGACTTCCATATTCCGTATACTTCATCTTATCACCCACAAGCGTCAAAACCAAACCTCTGCTTGGCGAAAAAAGGACATTTGTGGGGTTTACTTCGTAAAATGGACCACTCCCTTTTCCAATACCAGGAAGATTTTAGTATAATCGATTAAGACGGCCCTTCGATATCGATTGGCTGCTGAACAGCAGGGTAATTACATAGTGGAACAATGAATCAATCAGAGGAGGAATTTCGGACCATGAAACACGTGCAGGACACAACCACGCTCTATAACGGAGTCAAAATGCCATGGCTGGGTTTTGGGGTATTCAAAGTTAAAGACGGAGATGAAGTCGTTCATGCTGTCAAAACGGCCATTCAAGCCGGGTATCGCAGCATCGATACAGCCAAAGCGTATAACAACGAAACAGGTGTCGCTCAAGGTATTCGTGAATCTGGAGTAGCCCGTGAAGATCTGTTCATTACCACTAAAGTATGGAATAGTGATCAGGGATATGAATCGACACTGGCTGCCTTCGAAGCAAGCATGGAACGACTCGAACTGGAGTACCTGGATCTCTATCTCATCCACTGGCCGGTCAAAGGCAAGTACAAGGATACATGGAGAGCACTGGAGAAACTTCATAAAGAAGGGCGCATCCGTGCGATCGGGGTGAGCAACTTCCAGATTCACCATTTGGAAGACTTGATGATTGATGCCACGGTCAAACCAGCGGTTAATCAGGTGGAGCTTCATCCACTACTGATTCAGTCAGAGCTTCGTGAGTATTGCAACAAACATCAGATTCAGATCGAAGCCTGGTCTCCGCTCGGACAGGGTCATCTGATGGATCATCCATTGCTTCAAGACATCGCCGCCAAATACGGCAAATCCCCCGCACAAGTCATTCTGCGCTGGGATCTGCAGAACGGTATTGTGACCATACCCAAATCCGTCACGCCTGAGCGTATTCGTGCAAACGCCGATCTCTACGATTTTGAGTTAACTTCGGAAGAAATAGAGCAGATTAACGGCCTGAATGAGAACAAACGCTTTGGTTCTGATCCAGACAACTTTAATTTTTAAATACATCATTCAAATCATTCAAAAAAATCCCGATCGGATGCCCTGAGCATCTAGGATCGGGATTTTTATTTCTCCATATCAAGTTCTATTCGCTTTTGGATACCAGCTTGAAATCATCAAAGTGGAAACCTGGCGCTACTACGCAAGTCACCAGCACAGGTTCATCACCCAGCGGGCGCGCTGTCTGCCATACGCCGGCAGGAACGAGCACCTGTGGTGATTGCCCCGCAGCAATATCCATCCCCAGAACAAGGACTTCCTCGTTCTCCGGGTTCTCTCCGTTGCCGCCCAGCTTCAGTTCAACCGGACTGCCGCTATGCCACAGCCAGAGTTCATCGGACAGAACCGTATGCCACTCGGAGATTTCATGTGCATGTAGCAGGAAATACGTGGAACTTGCCGAGAATCGTGGACCGGAATATGTATCCGGCAGCACGGACTGTGGAATCTGATAAGATGCCTTCCATTCTTCCTTATACCAACCGCCTTCAACGTGAGGCTGCATATTGAGCGCAGCAACCAATGGCGATAATTCATGTGTCGTCATAACCTGTTTCCTTCCTTCCAAATCATATTGGAGACACTCCTTAACCAGAGTTTCGCCTCTCTTCCCCTACTCTAAAACATCATGCAAGTTTTGTCACCTTGACAGCACATATAGGTCATGCCAGATTCGTTCTCTCGGTATTTAACGATATGATTAAAGAAACATTTCATTTCCAATGACAGCGTTTACAAAAAGATGGATTTTCCGTTATGATATGGATATCGTTGTTAATCCGTGAAGCAGAGAGGAGCTGTACCATGAGTCTCATAGAGGATCGGATTGGACCTAAATATCGAATCGGTGAACATGCATTCACCATTGAACATATGCGAAGACATGATGGGAACGGTATGCCACAGCCTCACGCTCATCCATTCTATGAACTGTATTATCTGCTCGAAGGAGAACGCGTCTATTCCATGAATGGTCAGATTCTGTCCGCCCGCAAGGGTGATTTTATTCTGATTAATCCTCATGATGTACATACCACCTCCAAAGGAAGCATTCCTGGCTTCGAACGAATTTTAATCGGTTTTTCGCCTGCTTTTGCAACGGGGATGGAACTTGGCATATGTGGTCTGCTGCCTTTTAATTGTTCAAGACTCCTTCGTCTGCCTGAGGCGGAACAGCCCGAGATGGAGCGTATATTGTGGCAGATGCTGCAGGAATGCAAAGAGCGACGCCCTCACTATGAGATCGCCGTAAGAAGTCTGCTTGCCCAACTTTTGATCCGTATTCATCGGGTAGAGGAGAATATCCGGCAGTCATGCCCCGGTCCCTTGCATCCGATGCAGGACAAAATCAGTGAAATTGTCACGTATGTGAATAACAACTATACCGAACCGCTTACGCTGGAGGGTGCAGCCAATCGTTTTTATATCAGCCCATCCTATCTGAGCCGAATGTTCAGCCGGTTTACCGGGTTTCGATTTAGCGAATATTTGCGTGTTGTTCGTGTCCGAGAGGCACAACGAAGATTGCTGTCTACACAAGAACGTGTCCAGATGATCGCAGAGAAGGTAGGATTTGAGCATACGGCTCATTTTAACAAAACATTCAAACAGGTCACCGGTACAACACCGCTGCGCTATCGCAAGGAACACCGGTAGATCATCCGATTACATCATATAAAAGCCGAGTGGGTAGCCTTGCTCCAGAGATTACGTATTCCTGATATCGAAAGGATCACGATTACTGGATCTATGGCTACGACACTGCGGCTGAATTGGACCAACTGGTATCAATCCGATTACATCCTTTTTACCTGCGAATGATCACACCGCTTCGTACTTCAGGACCAACAGAGATCTGACGACCGTCCGTATCAGCATCACCTTCACGACATACAATGCCTGCGGACTCGTGTCCAGTTACCATCAGAAGTCGGCCATCTGCACCTTTGCCCTGAATGCTCTCTAACTCTGCTCCTTTGCACTGGTGCAAATGAGCTAACGGACCTTCGGTGATCTCTGCCTGCAATTCAGCGATATGCAGGTGTTTCGCATGAGCACATTGGACACCACTGCGAGCTTGCACGTGGTAACGCTGGATGATTACGCCATCCAAAGGCTGTTCGGGCAATCCACTCACTAGTAAAGCAGTGTCGGCACCAGCACAGACCACATCCGATATTCGAATATCCCGGAACACCGGCGTCTCTTCGCTAATCTCCTGGGACAAGTCACTACCCCGGGCAGACCCTTCCTGATTGGCATAGAAAAAGGAAAATGAGATCGCTTCCATAATGATATCCTTCATATAGATACGCTCAATCTGAATATCTTCAACCACTCCACCGCGTCCACGTGCGCTTTTGAAGCGAAGTCCAATGTCCGTCCCTATAAACGTACAATCCGACACACGCACATGCCGCACACCACCGGACATCTCACTGCCAATGACAAAACCGCCATGACCGTGATACACCGTGCAATCCCGAATGGTGATGTACTCGGATGGGAGACCAAGTTCACGACCTTCGGCGTCCTTACCTGATTTCAGACAGATCGCATCATCACCGACATCGAATACACTCTTCTCCACCACCACATGACGGCAGGATTCAATGTCCAGCCCATCTCCATTTTGTGAAAACCACGGATTCCGCACACTCACGTTACGAATGGTTACATGCTCAGATGCCCAGGGGTGCAGATTCCATGCAGGCGAATTCTGGAACGTGGGACCGTCCAGCAGTACCCGTTTGCATCTACGCAAGCTGACCATGTTGGGACGTAAAAATTCTCTGGCTTTTTCATAGGCAGCGACATCACGTACTTGCTCCTGATGCAAACGAGTTGCAATGATACCGCCTTCAAGTGCAGCTGTGGAAGGCCACCAGATTTCTTCATCCCCACCGGATTGCTCAACAACGCCACCCGAGGCAACCAACCGGTTCCACTGTGAAGTCGTCATTTTGGAGCGTTTCACCGGACGCCAGGCTTCCCCGCCTCCATCCCATATCCCCTCACCAGTAATCGCAATATCCTCCAGTTGATCACCATCAATCGGAGATTGGCAACGAACAACCTGCCAGCCTTCGAAGCTTGATGCAATTAACGGGTATTGATCAAAATCACGGCTAAACGTCACCAGTGCGCCTGCTTCCACATGGAGTTCGATCCGGCTGCGCATTACAATCGGACCTGTGAGCCAGATCCCGGCAGGGATAACGATTCTTCCACCTCCCGCTTCTGCGCACGTCGCAATAGCAAGCCGGAACATCTCGGTATTATTCGTTACGCCATCTCCAATAGCTCCATAATCTGTAAGCTGAAAATCCTGAGCAGGAATGACAGGCAAATTAACTTCATACGCTCCAACATCGGATTGAGCACCTGTTCCTGTCGACATTGGGGAGTGATATGTATTCATCGTGCAGAATCATCCTCTCTACGTGTAATGGAATTGTTGTGAGATCAACATTTTGCTACGATCTACTTCGTTTATTCTCAGACGGGTACTCTCTCGCTCCATCATATCAATGGAAAGAAGTGCAAGGTTAAGCTTTTTTGCCATGTACACGTGGAACTTGATGCTATTTGTTTTTATAATTCAAAGTCATAAATCACACACCACTTTCAGTATACTCTATACAACTATTCCAAAGGTTGGTAAACATCTAGGAGATTAGATTCATTTTTCTGTCATGATTCGTCACAAGACTTTTAATAACGTGACAGATATATAACACAATTACTGTCCACAGCCCTATATAGCCCATTACTTATGTCATGTTTTATCACAAACCAATTGCCATAAGCAGGATGACTATGTATGATTAAATAACTAGTTTCAATATATTCCTTAATATTCCTTTTCCAAACAATCGTTGCAGAAAGGATGGGGTGTACTCTTGATTGAATTTAGGGGTGTCCAGAAACATTTCGGTCATTTTCATGTCCTCAAGGATATCCATCTTCACATTGAAGAAGGAGAGGTCGTCGTCATTATCGGGCCTTCCGGCTCCGGCAAAAGCACGTTACTCCGTTGTATTAACCGCCTGGAGACCATTACTGAAGGTGAACTTGTCGTAAGTGGAATTCCTCTACATCAGAAAAAGGTGGACATTAACCTCTTCCGCCGTGACATCGGCATGGTATTTCAACACTTCAATCTTTATCCTCACAAAAAAGTCATTGATAACATTACCCTTGCACCGATGAAGGTGCGTAAACAACCCAAAGAACAGGCTGCCGCAACCGCAATGAAGTATCTAACCCGGGTGGGCATTGCCGACAAAGCAGACAGTTATCCCTCCCAGTTGTCCGGTGGACAACAACAACGGGTAGCCATCGCCAGAGGACTGGCCATGGAGCCCAAAATTATGCTCTTTGATGAACCTACCTCTGCACTCGATCCTGAGATGATCGGGGAAGTCCTCGATGTTATGCGCTCCCTTGCCCATAATGGCATGACCATGGTTGTTGTTACTCATGAGATGGGATTCGCCCGCGAAGTTGCGGACAGGGTCATCTTCATGGACGAAGGCCGAATTGTGGAAGAGGCCACTGCTGCTGAATTTTTTGACAACCCCAGAGAAGAACGAGCACAGCAATTCCTGAGCCGTCTGATTCATCATTGAGAATAATCCACTATTCCATTTTGAAAGGGGTCTTTATTCATGAAGAAATTATTGAAATGGCCATCATTTATGCTTGTCCTCATTCTCTCGCTTGTATTGTCAGGTTGTAGTACAGGTACAGATACACCTTCGGCGAGTGGTGGTGGTGGTGATGCCGAGGCGAAAGGCACGATTGAACAGATTAAGGAACGCGGTAAACTCATTGCCGGAGTGAAATATGATACCAAGCTGTTCGGATTGAAAGATCCCGCAAGTGGCAACGTTGAAGGATTCGATATTGATATCGCCAAGGCACTCGCCAAACAGATCCTTGGAGATGAGACCAAGGTCGAACTGAAAGAGGTCACTTCCAAGACACGTATTCCCATGTTGCAAAATGGAGACATCGACATCATCATCGCCACGATGACCATTACGGATGAGCGTAAGGAACAGGTGGATTTCAGTGATGTTTATTTCGAGGCAGGCCAATCCCTGCTGGTGAAAACTGATAGTGCGATTACAGGCTTGGAAAGCCTCAGCGGGGTGAAAGTACTCGCGGTGAAAGGCTCCACATCCGCTCAGAACATTCGCGAGAAAGCCCCGGACGCTGAGGTGCTTGAATTCGATAACTATCAGGATGCATTCACTGCTCTCAAAGCAGGTAAAGGTGAAGCGCTGACCACAGATAACATCATCCTCATCGGCATGCAACAGACGGATAACAGCTTCCACTTGGTTGGTGGCAATTTCACAAGTGAACCTTATGGTATGGCCATTCGCAAAGGCGACACCGCCTTTGTGGAAGAAGTTAACACACTGCTCAAAAGCATGAAAGACAGCGGGGAATATGACACATTACACGAGAAATGGCTGGGCTCCAAGCCCGAGTAATCCCGATTAATGATGAGCAAGCGGCGAATTCGTCTGCCTGATGTGATGCATGAGCAGATGTAATCGCCGTTTCGCCATCTGGAGAACGGAGGCTTCGCCTATATGGGCACATTGGATTTCAACGTACTGATGCGACACTCGGATCGTTTTCTGGAAGGATTCCTGAACACCATTCAAGTGAGCATCATGGCTCTCATTGGCAGCTTTATCCTCGGCGCGATCCTGGCTATCTTTCGGATATCCCCTGTGAAACCGCTGAATTGGATTGGCACGGCTTTTGTGGAATTTATCCGAAACATCCCACTGCTGTTGGTTGTATTTTTCTTCTATCTTGGACTGCCTGCACTAGGCATTTCGCTGGACGGATTTGTCTCCGGCACGCTGGGTCTGACCATCTACACCGCCGCTTTTATTGCCGAAGCGATCCGAGCGGGCATTCAGACGGTGCCGCGTGGACAACTGGAAGCAGCAAGATCCTCCGGATTGTCCTATGTACAGGCCATGAACCTGATCATTCTGCCCCAGGCCATCAAGATTGTGTTGCCGTCCATCGGCAACCAATTCATTAATCTGGTCAAAAACTCATCCATTCTGGCCGTCGTCGCCGGTATGGATCTCATGTATTTTGCAGACCTCGTTAACTCGGATACGTTCCAGCCGCTAAGTGTATACACCATTGTTGCCCTGTTCTATCTGGTGCTGACGCTACCACTCAGCTTCCTGGTGCATTATATGGAGCGCAGGTTTGGACAGAGCGATGCAGAAGCCCGCAGCACCAAGGGCAAACCGAAGAAGAACAAACCGGCAGGACAGGTTACCATGTAATAGATTGACTTATAGCTGTGCAGATTTTTAGAGAAATATATTGGCTTGTCCAGGTGGTTTAAATGAGTACTGGATCGTTTGTGTTTTACTGGCATTGGCGATCATGTCACAGTGCATATTGTAATTCACTGCTACGGTGCTTGAGTTGCTTTATACACAGTCCATGCCCCATCTATTGATCTTCGCTATTCCATTCCTGCATACAGAAGGAGGCCGATGAAATATGGACTTTAGCGGGGCCTATGCCTGGCCCAACCTCCGTTACCTGCTTCAAGGATTCCTGATTACCCTGCAGGTAGCAGGGCTATCTATTGTGTTCAGCTTTGTGCTCGGCACCGTACTGGGGACGTTACGGTTTACCCGTATCCCTGTTCTGTCACAGATCGTCGCGGTGATCGTGGATACGATTCGGAATCTGCCACTGCTGCTCATCATTTTCTTCATCCACATCGTACTTCCACAGCTCGGGATTAAAATGTCCGTCTTCTGGTCCACCGTCGTTGGACTGAGTCTGTTTGAAGGCGCAATGATCGCCGAGATCGTCCGTAGCGGTCTGAAGTCGGTTGAGCGCGGTCAGGTGGAAGCTGCCCGCTCCTCGGGCCTGAGTTACATGCAGACTCTAGGTGGCATCATCATGCCACAGGCGCTACGCCGCATGTCCCCGCCGATGGTCAGCCAGTTCATCTCACTCCTGAAGGATACTTCACTGGCGATCATCATCTCCCTGCCGGAGCTGATGCACAACGTGCAGATTCTTGGCGGTCAAAGTTTCGATTACATTATCCCGGCTCTGCTGCTCGCAGCCGTATTGTATTTTGTCATCAACTACACACTGTCCGTTGTCGCAAGGCGACTTGAGGCACGGATGAATTGATAATCGGAGCAAGTCAGGCACGAAGGAACATGAAGGAACTGTGACCTCGTGATTGATTAGATATGAAGAAATACGAAACATGAAGTAAAGAATCTAATGGATGAAAAGAATCACCGCGCCCCAAAGACTCTAAAGCCACCTATGCAGTGGATTTGGAGTCTTTGGGGCTAAAGTTATTCTCATCAATTCAATTCACAAGCTTCCCACCCATTTCTAACGAACTGAGGGAAGCTTATTTAGCCATTTTGGGGACATTTTCTAATCTAACGAATCGTAGACGCTTTATTCCTCCGATTCATCCGTGCCCAACTACTAATAATTCACCCAATTTCGTCCACAATCAGCTCATCCACTAGATCGCTGCTCCGTTGCGACGTAATTCCGCCTGTAGTACCTCAATCGGCAGTTCCACCGGGTCCAGCTTCATCTTCACGGTAAGTGCAGCCGCTGTTCCTGCCGCCTCCCCGGTAGCCATACAGCTTGGCGTCAGCCTTGTCGTTGCATGCGCCTCATGTGTGGTGGAGATGCAGCGACCTGCCGCCAGCAGATTGCGGATATTGCGAGAGATCAGACAGCGATAGGGAATATCATACGCCCCGTCTCCCTCTATAAAGGCAGCCAACACACCTTGACCCGAAGGGTCATGGATATCAATCGGATAACCGCTTCTGGCAATCACATCGTCAAATTTTCGCCCTGCAACCACGTCCACCTGGGTCAAGGCATAATGCCCAATGATTCGTCTCGATTCACGAATACCAATCTGCGGTGCTACCGCCGAGATCGAAGCTCTTTCAAATCCAGGAACATCACGCTGCAAAAATTCAGCGATCATCAGCATCTGCTTCCGTCCTTCCTGTTCAGCCGAGGTCAGATCCTCGGCATCCGTCGCATCGAGTCCCTGCACACGGGTACAATTAATCAGCACTTCATCCTCTGCCGGTCCGGTAAAAAATAAGACCTGGTCGCGATTAATCGGCACACCCGCTTTCTTCCACTGGGAATAGAAACCACTCACCCCCGTTAACGGAATGCTGTCCAGTTCAGCAAAGGGAGTTTTCACATAGAAATCCTCCGGGTGCTCCTGCATGTATTGCTTCACTCGTCCAAGATCCACACCACGCATGCGGAATTTCATGGTCATCGGCTGTGACTGATGGTCGCCGTCTCGTCCCTTTGCCACCGAAGCACCCGCTAGATAAGCCAGATCGGCATCACCGCTTGCATCCACGAATACGTTCGCCTGAAACTCCTTTCGTCCAGACTTGTTGGTCACCCGCACCGCTTCCACCCGATCATCTCCAACGAGCACTTCATCCACGAAGCTGTGCAATAACAGCCGGACGCCAGCCTCCTGCAACATCTCTGCCGCAACCACCTGAAAGATCGCAGGATGATACGGCGTGACAGTATGCACAAACCCAACGGTATCGCGCAAATGCCCGGGGGAGCCGCCACGCGCCTGCAATCGTTCAACGATCTCCTGCGCAATGCCTTGAATAACCTGCTCACCACGCTCCGTATGGAAAGTCATCCAGGGATAGACCATAGCGGCAGTAGACATCCCGCCCACGAATCCGTATCGCTCCACCAGCACTGTTCGTATACCCTGCCGCCCAGCCGCAATGGCTGCCGCTATACCCGCAGGGCCGCCTCCCACAATAACGACATCTGCCTCTTCCTTGTTCATGCCCATTCGTTCACGCAAATGTTGTTCCTCCTTCCGTTCTATTACACGTATTGCACATTACACGTATTGCACGTCTTTCACTGCTTACTCTTTCAGTCCCGTCATGGCAACCCCCTCAATGAAGCGCCGTTGTGCCAGGAAAAAAACAATCAACAGTGGCAAGGTCGCCATGACGGTGGCGCTCATCAGATATTGCCAGGCTGTACCCACTTCATCTGTAAACAGGGACAATCCAAGCGGCAGCGTCATTAGATCACGCGAGTTAATGAAGATCAACGGATCAAAAAACTCATTCCAGATCGTCACAAACGTAAAGATCGTCAGCGTAGCCATACCCGGCTTGGCAATGGGCAGCATAATTCGCGCGTATATTCGAAATCGGTTGCAGCCGTCGATCATCGCCGCTTCCTCCAGTTCCGTTGGCACCGTAATGAAGAACTGCCGCATCACAAAGATGCCAAATACACCGCCCGCACCAAATATCGGCAATAATATCAGCGGAAGGTGGGTATCAATCCACCCCAGTTGCCGCATGAATAGAAACATCGGAATCGCTGTCACCTCATGGGGAATCATCATGGCACTCAGCAGGATTAGAAATACCACATTACGTCCCTTAAACGGAATTTTCGCGAATGCATAACCGGCGAGAGAAGCAAAAAACACCGTTCCCATCACAACCAACGCAGAAATGTAGATACTGTTCCAATAAAAACGGTGAAATGGAATCAATCGAAAGACATCGATGTAGTTCTGAAATTGAAACGTATCCGGTATCCACTGCGGTGGATAGGTGAATATGCTCTGGGGCTCCTTCAATGATGTCGATATCATCCAGATAAATGGCACAATCATAATGAGGGAAATCAGAGTCAGCAACAAATACGTCCCCAGGGTACTTCCTATCTTCCTCCCCGAAGGATTAGGCATCGCCTTCATTAAATACCCACCTCTTTCGGAGCTGCCATTGCAGCAGCGTCAGGATCAGTACGATGAAGAACAGCACATATGCAAGAGCAGAAGCATAGCCAAACTGAAATAGTTTGAATGCTTTTTCCCAGATATAATAAACGAGCACCTTTGTACTGTTACTTGGTCCGCCCTGTGTCATCACATAGATCTGCCCAAACACTTTGAGTGAACCAATCACGGTCATGACCACAGTCAAGAACACCGTTGGTGTGATCATAGGCAGTGTAACGTGAAAGAAGGTTCCTCTTCTGCCCGCACCGTCCAAGGTTGCTGCTTCGTACAGTGAACGCGGTACCTGCTGAATGGCTGCAATGAACAGCACCATATTCAGACCTACATTTTTCAGCACACTTGTCACAATTACCGCCGGCATTGCCAAATCTTCATTGTATAGCCAGGCCGGACCCTTGATGCCCGTCATCAATAGAAGCTGATTAATCAATCCTGACTCTGTCGCATACATCAGCTTCCACACGATGGCCCACACGATCAACGAAGTCATGACCGGAACAAAGATCGCTGTTCGGAAAATGCCGATCCCCCGCAGATTTCTGGATAGCAGCAACGCGAGCAGCAGGGCGAGCACAATATTAAGCGGTACCAGCCCCGCTGTGAAATAAACCGTATTGGCGAGCACTTTCCAGAACATCGCGTCTGTCATAATATTCCGGTAATTCTCCAGCCCTATAAAATGATGCTCCCCCAGCAGCGGCCAATCGGTCAGGCTCATGTATAATGCGAGACCCATGGGAAATAGCAGCAGCAGGGTAAACCCAAGCACCATCGGCGATACAAACAGCCACCCCGCGATCTGGGCTTCTCTGGCGAGCGGCCCCCTTCTTTTGCGCTTGTGTAGATGGGTCACAATCAGGCCCTCCTTTTGTTATCTAACTTTATCCCCCGAAGTTGAACTCTTCGACATTTTTACATAAGGTGCTGTCTCAAAAGGAATGATTGCCCTCGCTCCAAGCGCTGACGAATCCACCGCATCTTATAAGGCAGATTTTTAAAGAATGCACCGGGTAACGAATCTCAGTCATGTTATTTCTTCACAAAATGAAGCCAGAACCTTGGAAATCGACCAAATGGGCCAAATAACGTCTCTCTGATTCCTTAAATTTCAGATCCGTACAAATAGACGCGAATAACATGTGCTCGATTCGTTAGAACGAATGAATGTTACCGTGGGGTGTCCCCCGTGATACACATGACTTTCACTGATTAGTCCGGACGGTTCAGGCTGTCCACCGCATTGCGGAACCCGTTCACAGCCCTTCGCAGCTGTTCTTCCGTGTTGCCAGTCACGACCGCCCCAAGCATAATCGCTTTGACCCCGGTATCGCGCAGCACCCGAACATCCTCCGGTACCAGCTTACGCTGGGAAGGAACCAATACCGGGACCTGGGCCTGCAAGACCAGACGGCGATACTGGAGCACATCCGCGAAGCTGAGCGGTGTACCATATTCTTTTCCAGGTACAATGGATGCCTCCAGAGCAGCGAAGCCGAAGTGAGCTGCGGATGTTACGAGGGAAGCATCATATTCCTCATTGATCGCAAACGTCGGGTCCAGCCCCAATTCACTCAGCATGAAGGAAGGCAAGTGATGTGCATATATGGAATAGAAATCAAAGCCCAGCCCCCCAAGCCGCTCCACATCCTCCCTGCGTGCTCCATCTATACTGCCAGAAGGTACAACCCCGAGCGGACCACCAAACTCACTGCGGATCGCCCGAAACACCTCGGCATACCTGTCCAATGGACCAAAATGATTGCCGCTGGCGCGATGACCGACATTATAATGCACCTTCAGTGCATCAGCGCCCTCTTCCATGGCTGCCCGAGCCAAAGCAAGTTCATTCTCAGGCAGACTGACCACCAGCGATAGTGGTGTACGCTCAAGTAATTCTTTGAATTTACCCATCATGCTCACCTCCGGTTTTGACCCAATGATTTAGGGTTGCAGCACACGTTGAATCTCTTCCTGCATTTGTTTCAGGTTATCCTGAGCTGTCGCCGTCCGGGCAAACAGTCGGTCAAATCCCTGCAATACCGCATTGTCGATATCCTGCCAACGGATATGACCGGGAATTAAGCGCGCTTTGGGCATTTCATCAATAACGGCCTGCACAATGTGTTCTTTGCTCGGGTTATTTGGCTGAAGAATGAAAGCGTCTGAGTTCAGAACAGAGGTACGCGGAGGCACAAAGTAGGTGGCTGTCGCCTGAATCCCCTGCTCACTGGCGAAATACTTCAACAGCTTCTTCGTTTCCTCTGGATGTTTGCTGTCGTTAAACATGGCATATCCGGCCTGCCCCAACATCGGTACACTGCCTTGTGAACCGGAAGGCATAGGAGCGATGCTCCATTCAAAATCCGTAATCTCCCTTGTTTTGGAGACATAGCTGTAATTATCGAAGAACATGCCCACATTGCCCGCATCAAAGCTAACTTGCTCACCCGCCTTCGGGTGTGATTCATCCGTGAACATCATGCGCTCCAGCAATTCAAAGGTCTGCACACCATAGGCATCGTTCCAGGTGAACGTTGTCATGCCTTCATCGAATGGACCGCTTCCATTGGACCAAGAGTAAGAAGAGAGCACCGCCCATGTCTTCCAGTCGCGAAAAAAGTTGGCACCATAGACTCGGTTGCTCGCATCCTTGCTGGTAATGGCTTTGGCGGACGCTTCGAACTGTTCCCATGTCCATTGTCCTTGGGTGGCAAGTGTGTTTGGATCCGTCAGGCCAGCCTTGTCGAACAGCGTTTTATTGTAAAACATGACCACCGGAGGTGTAGAAAAGGGTAGCCCCAGCAGTTGATCACCATCACGGAACAGATCAAGCGTATTTGGAATGTAATCATCCAGCTTAAACTGTGCATCATCCTTGAACTCGGATACATCGGCCAGAATGTGATTGGACTTGAATTGTGGCACCATTCGCTCCGATACCCAAGCGAGATCGGGAAGAGAGCCTCCGGCGGCCAGCACCGAGATTTTTTGCTGGTATTCTGCGAATGGTACGGATTCCATCGTAACTTTGATGCCTGGATTTTCCTTGGTGAAGCCATCGATCAGCTTGTTGTATACATCCATATGTGCCTGATTGCCCCACATCATAAACTTCAGCTCGACCTCTCCATTCTCCCCGCCTGCACTGCCCGGTTCACTGCTGGAATTGGAGCTTGTGCACGCGATTGAAGCCATCATCATGAGTATAAACACCAGTATCAGTCCTGCTTTTTTCATGGAAATCCCCCTTATGGACGTCGTGTATACATGTGCAACCAAAGTATAACGAAAGCATCGTTCCCTCATAAATCACGTCAACTACAGAAATGGTATGGTTTTTCAAGAGATACTGAATCGGTCCCGATATTCCCCCGCAGTCCATCCCACCTGCTGCTTGAACACCAGCATGAAGTGTTTGGGGCTCTGGTGTCCGGATAACCGTGCCACATCATAGATTTTGAGACCCGTGTTAATCAGCAACCACTTGGCCCGCTCCATACGTGCCTCAGTGATGTATTCGGAATAATTGATCCCTATTTCGTTCTTGAACAACTGGCTTAAATAAGTAGGGTTCAAGTTAACGAGATCTGCGATCGTCTGAAGTCGCAGATCTCCATCCGGATGCTGCTTAATGTATTCCTTCACATCTCGGATAATCTTCCGTGTATCTCCACCAGTGTGTTCTGCTTTCCTAGATGGCTCAGGAATCGAAAGGGTTGAAATGCCGTATCTGCGATCCAGCAGCAATTGAATCTTCTGTATGCATAATGCCAGTTCATAGCGATCGATTGGCTTCAACAGATAGTTCAACACCCCGAATTCCATCGCTCTGCGTGCATATTCAAACTCGCCGTAGCCGCTAATGATGAGCATTAACAATTCAGGGTACATGTCTCTTGCTTTGCTTACCAAAGTTAGTCCATCCATTTCACGCATACGAATATCCGTGATTAACACATCCGGCACTTCACATCTCAGAAAATCCAATGCCTCGATCCCGCTCGATGCTTCGCCTGTTACCTGAAACTGAGCAGACGCTTGTACGATCAGCTCCCTCAGTCCCTGACGGATGACCGTCTCATCCTCTACAAGCAATACTTTATACATGCGCTTCAATCCCCTTTCGGTAGAAGTTGAATGGATATCGTGACCACCAGGCCCTGCCCGGGACTTCCATCAATACTTAGGCTGCTGCCTTCTCCATACATGAGGCGAATCCTCTGGGCGATATTGTTAAGCCCCAGACTGTCCCCGGCATGGCAACGTAATGCCTCATTTGAAGGCTGTTTTGATATGGATTCGTTTAACTCGTCAATTTTTGCCTGAGTCATACCCTTACCGTTGTCTCGCACACTAATCAGCAGCTCTTGGTCGAATTTCAAGGCAGATACCCAGATTACTCCTCCATTTTCTTGCCCTTCAATGCCGTGGTAGACGGCATTCTCCACCAGCGGTTGCAGTACCAGCTTGGGAATCAAATACGCCGTTATCCCTTCTTCGATGTCATAGATCATCTCCAACTTGCCATCGTAACGTACCTGCTGAATGCGTACATAGGATTGTACAAAAGCAAGTTCTTCTCCAAGTGGAACCATCCGGTCCACCTTATCAATCGTATAACGCAACAGCTTGCCAAGCGCCGTCACCATGTCCGATACCTCAGCATGCTTCTGTCGGATGGCCATCATGTTAATGGACTCCAGCGTGTTGTATATAAAATGGGGATTCATCTGGCTCTGTAATGCCGACAACTCTGCCTCCCGCTCTTGAATACCAAGCAGGAACACCTCATTGAACAGTCGATGAATCTCTTCCATCATGCGGTTAAAACCCCGGCTCATCTGTCCGAATTCATCACTGCTGATGTGTGCTACCCGCTGGCTGAAATCACCCTGCTCTACCCGAATCATGTGGTGCTTTAGTCGAATCAGTGGCCGAGTGATACGATAGGATAACAGAACCGCCAGAATCGCTATAGCCGCCATACACAACACAGCGAACCACATTGTGAAGGTGAGCATCTCACCCGACTCCTTTTGAATCACGGCAATAGGTGTTAGGCTGATCACCGAAAGCCCGGAATAGCTGGAATAGTGTTGCACATAGAGATAGGACTGCCCATCCAGAACAACTTTTTGGTTTCCCTCATAACTTTGAAGCTGTCCATGCAATAGCAACTGGTCGTACACAGACATCCCTCCGGTTGAGGTCCGTTCGAACAGAAGACGCTGCTTGCTGTCTACAATCATCAGGCTTGCCTCTTGCTCAACATTCAGATTGGATAACAGTTGGCCGAAAGCTTCCAGACGGATGTCAATCAGGATGTACCCCAATCGCCGGAGTGTACCCGGATCACGAAGCACTCTGCCCACCGATATATATGACTCTTTCTGTCCGCCCGTGTAATAGCCGGGTTCATGCGGAGGAAGCAGGCGCCATGTGCCTTCCGAGTCTTCGAGCTCTGCAAACCAGTCGTCCTGCCTGCTGTCCCATAGCGGCTTGACCGCCAGTGAATCGAGATTGGAGAACAGGATGCCGCTGTTGCTGATCAGATGAATTCCTCGAATTTCAGGTCGGTCATACGCTTGACCAGAGGTATACAGCTTCATTTTCAGATAATCCTCAGACCTCGCCCATGCGCCCGACCCCATTGACGCGTTGTATTTATCCAGAATGCCAAGCACCATCTGATCGTATAGCGGCAAGAGCGACAAACGCTCATAGTCCTTCAGCAGCCGGTTCAGATTGGCGTTAATCTGGCGAACCAGTTCAATGGTGAACTGCTCGGTCTTGCGATCCATCGTCTGCGAGAAATGCCTGTAATTCATCACTCCCTGCAAGCTTAGTGGCAGTAACGTTAGCCCAAGAAACAACAGGAGCAACTTGGTGCGCAGGTTTACATTTTTCCTTAAATAGCCTTGTACCTTGTCCATCATTGCCGTTCATCCCTCCCTCTCCCGATCATTGTATGAGCCCCCTTCACAGATCAATCTGGATATAACTGGGGTCATCATATCCAGTTTTAAGGATCATTCGCTATCCTGCCAACTCTGGAATGGGTACGGAATTTCAAGTTATCCGCATGGGTTTCAGGCTGAACGCAAAAAAGCCGACTGTATCGCTACAGTCGACTACGCTTTTTCTATAGAACACATCTGCCGAGTTAATCTAGCAACACAATCGGACAATCGGTTGAATAGGACCAAAAAACCGACTGCATTATGCAATCGGTTGTCTGTTCCTGAGATGGCTTTTATATTTGAATCGATTATATTCATTAATTAACTCGTCCAGTACCATGGACTGTCGGAGGACTTTGTTGTCCTGCATGCCATGATTCTCCGCCAAACGACTTAACTCATGCCTATTTCGTTCGATTTTATCTTTGATCTGCTTCGGTTCACTCATAGCATGCACCCCCTCTTTGTATAACATTTTAGGATACATTGCCAAAAAATTCATATTATATTCCTTTGCAGAATAAAATATTTATTTACATTGAGATACTTTCAACATCAAGCATTTTGCATAGAGATATGATGTCTCTCTTTTTCTACAAGATGTGGGCAAAGATATATGTAGCATATCTACATATCGTATTCTAGAATTTTCGAATCCTTAAGGTTAAAACTGATTCATGGACATATTATGCATTTTACCCCAAGTATTTTTGCACCTTTTTCCCGTAAAAAGTTAATAACCTTATCCGACAGCATATTTATTCGTATAGATAATTATCATCACCATTCTGCATGCCAAAATAACGAAGTCTGTAACCCTCTCGATAACGAGCACATAATGGACCAATGAAGGAGTCATTCTCAAATTCAATGTAACCTGTTAAATAAAGTAGGATCAGATATTCCTCAAAACGTGGATTGCCAAGAGTTATCTCACTCTCTTCCATTCCGTAAAATACTTCGATTTCCAGAATTAACAGAAGCGAAAATCCTCGCACCGTGGAATTGATGATCCATGCAAACTCCAATGGCTCATGGATATCCTCAGCCTTATTCAAGCTAATTAATTGCTTGGTTCCTCTCTCATCATTGAATACATAAGCGGCAATCGCCTGATCAAACCCTGCATGGGGGTCGTTGCGCAAGTCGGAAAACTCCTCTAAATCTACCTTCTCAGCGTAGAATTTCTGTGTTAGTCGATCATGAATCTGCTCTAAAGTAAATGGATTAGGAATGTCCAATGTTATATATTTGTCGTAAAGCTTCTGAATATCAATCTGCAATGATAAATCCTCTTTTCGTTATGATTAAACTAATTTTCAGCTACGTTATTAATACAAAAAGGCTTACTTCCAACTAGGAAATAAACCATTTTAAACTCAGTATACTTCAATTCTGAATCAATTAGACTCCACCGCCGCCATGTGTATGTGTACTATACAACACTGGAGTGTCTGCACTAGGTTGAGGGTACAGAGTAAACAATAAAACAGCACTAAACAATACTACTATTAAAGCTGCTTTTTTTCTCATAATTACTATAGACCTCCTCGATTAAGTTACTATAATTGTTCTTCATTTCAATTGAAGCTCTATCTCTAAATCGCTCAAATAAGCCTACACATTGTATAACCACAGATTCGCTTTTCATATTTTTAGCAGAAGCTAAACAATGTAATAAATGCTGAAACCCTTGCTCAAATCTGCCTTTATCTAATTGATAGATCGTTAATTCTTTAAGAAATTGAATGTATCTGCCATTCGTTATAAGTTCATTATAACTACCAACATAACCATAAGTATTAGAATACATCATTATATATGGATCAAATCTATCAAGAACAAAATCAACATCAATATCGTGGTTATTAGCTGCCTCCATTATTTTGACCAACGCAGGCAAAATTTCAGCTTCGTCTTTCTCAATGTTCTGAACATACGGATAGATTACATCTTTATCCCCCATCATAAGGCGATATAGATAATTGTTGACCTGAGCCCATCCATTAAATTTATCAATAAATTTAAGATCCTCGTCACTTGGATTATCAATTTGAGTTAATTTTGAATATGCTTCTGTATATCGAAGAGCTTCAGGATATTCTTCCCGTCCATCACATGCTGCTGCCCTCAGCAAATTGGAATACGCGGAGTATACGAAGGTAGGATAAGTGCTAATCCTTTGAATTTCCGATTTTCTTTTTTTATAAGAATTAAGAAAGTTAGTTTTCTGCTCCAGATCTTCAGCCAAAGTGAATACCTTGTCCCAGTATCTTAGAGCCAAGTATGTATTCGCCAGGTCTTTAATCGCATCCAGTTGCCGTTCCTCATCCAGCCGATTAATATACGGTTCAAAATGTACGGCTGCACGCAGATTCTCGTGTTGGTCCTGACCGAGAGATAACGTGAAGATGCGATACTGGCAAAGAGCGAGACGTTCCGAATGTTGGTATTTCTCACACTCCGCCACACATTCGTACAACATCCGTGCAGCCTTCGTCTGTCCACGTTCCAGCATGCCTTCCGCCATCTCGAACAACTCCGAGATATACGAGCGATCATCGGTCACTTCCTGGATAACCCTCTGAATACAGTCCAGCTTGTCCAATTCAGCACAGCGTTGCAGGAATGGTTCCAGTCTTCTCCAATGGGGTGCCGATTCCACGAAACATTCAGCCCCATAGATCTCGTAGAAATACCCCTCTTCCAGCTTCATGCCTTGGGTAATCAGATCCAGTTGCGCCATAGCGATGGGCCGAGTCCCCTTAATAATTGCACTAAGCGTTCCGGCGTTAACTCCCGATATATCGGCAAAATACTGCAGGGTGTACCCCTGTTTCCTGATGTAGTCCTCAATATATGAGCGTATCGTAGTTGTAGGTTCCATGTATCCCACCTCCACAATGAAAATCCATAATTTTGAATTTATATGATAAGCACAATTTTAATCCTAAATTTTACAGCGGTCAATAAAAATCGTGGCAATTTCCTTCACATCTGTGCAAGGAAGCCTGAATGGAATTTTTGCTTATAGAAAAAATCCATTAGAACAATCTGCGAGAACGTGATACATTTAATTCAACTTACATATCCTACTATTTCAATAGGATTATACGACACAGATACGATTAATTCAGTTCAAGGAGAAGGTCAGATGAAATTTGCCTTGTTTAGTCTCATGATGAATCTCCCTAATGCCGTAACCGGGGAAGCTCTGACGACTCAGCAGAAATTCCACAATATATTAGAGCAGGCGAAGCTGGCTGAACGACTGGGATTCGATGCCTATGGGATCGGTGAACGACACGGTGCACCTTTTCTATCTTCCTCGCCACCTGTCGTATTAACCGCAATAGCCGCAGCAACCACACGCATTCGGTTACTAACCACCGTCACTGTTCTCAGTATACTTGATCCCGTCCGGGTTGCCGAGGATTATGCCACGCTCGATCAATTATCAGGTGGACGGCTGGAGATGATCATCGGGAAAGGCAATGACCCTCGACACTATCCGCTGTTTGGCATAAGCGAAGAGGAACAATGGGACTCACTCGATGAACGGTATCATTTGCTAAAACGGTTGTGGTCTGAAGAGAATGTCACCTGGCAGGGAACGTATCGCCCTCCGCTTGAGGGAGTGACTACGTGGCCCAGACCGCTTCAGCAGTCCATCCCCATCTGGCATGGTAGCGCGTCCAGCACGGTCTCAACCGAACTCGCTGCCAAATATGGCGAGCCGCTCTTCACGTCGAATTCTTTTCACCCTCAGGCCAAATACAAAGCGTTAATTGATCATTATCGGGAGCGCCTCGATTATTATGGTCATGATCCGCAGCAAGCCGTGATTGGCTCTGGTGCTGGCAGTCTGTATCTTGCCGATACGGGTGAAGAAGCCATTCGTCGCTATAAGCCCTATTATGAAGCGTTCCATGCTACCGCCGCCGCACAGCATAACCAGTCGCCCTTCACCGATCTGGAGGATAACATTGCACGAGGTCCTGCGTTAATCGGCAGTCCGGAGCAGGTCATTGAGAAAATTCTGGACTACCATGCCGCTTACGGACATCAGGTGCTGAGTATCAGCGTAGATGGATTGACGCATAGCGAGCAGTTGGAGCAAGTGGAGCGTTTTGCCAAGGAAGTGGCCCCTGTATTACGCCGTGAACTGCCAAGTTCGGTATGGAATGAACCCCCGGTGTTAACCCAGCACTCCTCCTTCCGGTCCTCTAATGCTACAGACACATGGCCCACAGCCATCTCACCCATATTCCAGGTATAAGTGTTCTTCCACGCACAATATGCCACACGTCTTCTCTCCAGGGTGATTCCTATGAATCGCCCTCTTCCCTCATTCTCCGCTTCCGCCCGGTTATAGCGCCGCTCTCCTTCTACTTATTGAACTGAATGCCTTCAAACAATGAACGGAGCAGTACATCTATAAACGTATCATCCATCGCTTCACCGGTCACCAACATGCGATAGAATACCGGCCCATAGATCAGATCAATGTACAGTCCAATGTCCATCCCACTCTTTAATTCGCCGCGTTCCACACCCTTCTCCAGAATTCCCCGAGCTTCACGCCGACGTGGTTGGATATATCTTGTGCGGTATTCTTCGGCAAGCCCTTCATCCGATTGCCCTTCTCCGATAATCTGTGTTATCACTTTTCCTTCCCGACTGGTCAAAAAACGAACCAGATTACTCGCATGTATGCGTATATCTTCCAATACCGAACCTGTATCCGGTACAGGTAATCTTGCCGTTGCGGCAGACATATATCCGTCCATGATGACAGCGCCCTTGTTCGGCCACCATTTGTAGATGGTCGCTTTGCTCACCTGTGCACGTTCAGCAATCTTCTCGATTGTTACTGCCCCGAATCCGTGCTCCAACAACAACTCATATGATGCTGTAAGAATGGCATTCTGGGTTTCCATGTTACGTGGACGTCCTCTTTTGGCAGTCATCTTGAGCCCTCCTAGATGTAAAAAATATATGTAATCATCACTAATATTCATAAAAACGATACGTTCATTATACTAAAATGCAATGAGTACACACAATTCCATCCTCCGCCCTCTTTTTCATTCCATGAAAAATTGTAATGCCTATTTACAATACTAAACGTTTAGTTTATTATATGTTTGTAATTAGTGAACACGACGTTTAGTAATTGACGCTTTTAATATGAACCCCTTATTGCGAATACCATTTAGAACTGTGGAGGATGATGAAGATGGATATAACACAACAAGTGAAGAAGGCTCCTGTACCCACCTGGATTATTTTTTTGCTAGCCTCAGCTTGTGGATTAATCGTGGCAAACCTGTATTATGCTCAGACCGTTATTGGACCGATTAGCGTGACAACAGGGCTGTCTTCTGCTGCTGCCGGATTAATTGTAACGTTGACACAGATTGGCTATGTCATTGGTTTGTTGTTCATCGTGCCGCTCAGTGACATTACCGAGAATCGACGTCTCGTCGTGCTTTTCCTAATTGTACTGGTCGGCGCCCTGATTGCTGCGGCTTTCTCGCCCACGGCTGTTGTATTTCTGACTGCTTCTCTATTCATTGGTATTGGCTCTGTTGTCGCTCAGATTCTGGTACCCTATGCAACATATCTTACTTCCGAGGAACAACGCGGGCAGGTTGTCGGCAATGTCATGAGCGGTCTGCTGTTGGGCATCATGCTGGCTCGTCCTGTCGCAAGCTTCATCACCAGTCTCTTTGGATGGCAGACGGTGTTTGTATTCTCGGCTGTTGTCATCGTCCTTCTGATGCTGCTTCTATCCCGTGCTCTGCCTGCTCGCCAGCCTGAACCCAACTTGAAATACGGACAATTAATCATGTCCTTGGGCACACTGTTCAGAACGATGCCTCTTCTGCGCCGCCGGGCGTTCTATCAGGCCAGTCTCTTTGGTGCATTCAGCTTGTTCTGGACCACGGTTCCGCTCAGGCTGGCTAACGATTTTGGCATGTCACAGCAAGGCATTGCCTGGTTTGCACTGGCTGGTGTCGGAGGCGCTATAGCCGCTCCCATTGCCGGGAGACTGGCCGATCGCGGACTAACACGTATTCTGACGGGTGCTGCCATGGTGATCGCTGCGGCTTCATTCGGTCTTGCCTATGTGTTCCAGAGCCAATCCACGTTTGCATTGATCCTGCTTGTGATCGTGGCAATCACACTGGATATGGCTGTCTCAGGAAATCTGGTGCTGGGTCAACGCATTATTTACTCCTTAGGAAGTGAAGCGAGGGGGCGTGTGAATGGCATATTCATGTCGATCTTTTTTGTCGGCGGTGCGATTGGTTCCTCTCTTGGAGGCTGGTCTTATGCCTATGGAGGTTGGAGACTCACTACGCTGATTGGCCTGATTATGCCACTGCTTGCTTTGGTGTATTACTTTACGGAAAAGAAAACGGTAGTCGTCAGTAATCATCTATAAGTACGTGTTCATAAAGGGCTGTTTTAATACCTTAAACAACCTATATAACGATTCTTTTATATGTAAAGAAGGGCAGAGTGATCTCTAAGATCAGCTTCTGCCCTTTCCCTTATTTCATGACACTGAATTTTTTGGTCGCTGCCCTAACTTGATCATCCTCGCCCCATACAATGACACCTACCACTTTGGTAGCTTCCAATTCCATCGAAGCAATCTCAACTGCATATTGTTCAAAGGCATTGTTGAGCGACTGGCCTGTCTGTGAAAAAACAACATGGCTCAGTCCCCCGCTGTCATCTGAGCAGAGTTTGGCCAGATTGATCAGTTGATTCTCACCAGCCTTCAGAATGACAGTGCTATATCGGATGCCCGCGTGCTGAACGCCGCTATGATCCAGCACAGGTTGATCAGAATATAACCCCGGCTCATTCAGAGCTGCTTGTCCCATTAGCAGGGCAGCCACATTGGCGGCGGCGCCAGGTTCCAGATTTTTATCGAGTATAATAGCAATTCTTTTCATATGACTGCATTCACCCTCTGTGTATTTTGTGTAAAACATACCCATGGCATATTGATTCCTTCACGCAACACCTTGTAGGTCACAAGTCCGTAATGATCAGCGCATAGCTGATTCGTGAGCGCAATGGAATTCCCCTTGTTGTGCATGACCTTCCTGCAAGCTTCAGGGTTGGATGATACGGTGCTGTTCTCTCTATAGGTTGTATCAAGTTCAGATAACAAGTATGTGGTTGCTGGATGATGATAGATAATATCGATCTGATCGGGACATACCGCATGGCAGCCGGATAGAACCAGCGCAGGAATTTTCTCCACAAAGCTCTCAGACACCGCTAGTGCAGAATCCATGATGAAGCTGTTGAGCTTGGGATACGCCCCGGGGACCAGTAAGCAGGATATGATCCCTGATCTCAAGTCTTCCGCAGCCGCTTCAAATTCAGGGTATGGCTTGATACGTTCCGAGTTGCCTAACTTCTTCGCGATATGCATGCTGCAAGTCAGAAATCCTTCATCGTCTCCCAGCGTTCCCAGTATGGCATATTTCTCTTTAACGATCTCCATTTATTTCTATTTCCTCCTTTTTATTTCTAATCCGCTAAAGATCGTATACCAAAAAATCCCTATTGTCAATTAACACTTTAACGCAACATAAATATGTATTTTAGTTCATATTTTTAACTAAAAGGTGTATTCAAAATGGAAAATATTGAGCTATAATGTTATGAAATGAATTTTTACTATTTTTAGTATTTTGTTGAAAGGGGCTATACGAGAACGTATGAAAACAATTGTATACATATCTGATTTCAGGCTTCCAACTGGATTAAACTTCATTAGACCTATGCAGAAATTGGCGGATCACAAGAAAATTCTGATTATTGAACGGCATAATTTGCATCATGATGAGGTGCTCAGAGATTTCTTTGATGAAATTAGGTATGTTGATCATCTTGAATCTGTGGATGCCATTAGGGAGCATATGATCGAGATTCGTGAATCCCATTCCATCTCTGCTTTGTTAACGCCGGGTGAGAATGCGATTGAAATTGGCGGTCAACTCCGTTCCGAGTTCGGTATCCCCGGTATGCAGCGCAATCAGGCTGAGGCTGTTCGCAACAAATGGATTATGAAACAAATGCTGCATCAACGCGGAATTCGGACATCCGAAATTGCAATTGCCTTACATGAACAGGACTACATTCGTTTCACTGCTATACACGGCTTCCCGATTATTGTGAAGCCACTCAGCGGATATGGAAGTATCAATACGTTCAAATTATCCAGCATGGATGAGCTGGTGCAATATCTAAACCATACAAGACAAGCACAGCAAAGGGATTTGCTGGAGGAATTCATCCACGGTACGGAGTTTCATTGTGATTCCATTGTGTCCAAGGGTAAGGTTGTATTTGCATCCGTTTCCCAATACCTGTATAACTGTCTGGATATTGCGACGAAGCAGAAACCTCCGGCCAGTATTACTTTCCCTGAAGGCAAGGAAGCTGATTTTATCCATCACATCAAAGAACTCAATGAACGGGTCATTGCTGCCTTGGGTATCAATCAATCCGTAACACATGCCGAACTTTTTCTGACTCCGGAAGGAGAAGTGGTGTTTGGAGAAATTGGTGCAAGAATCGGGGGATCACATGTTATGCCTCCTTGTATCAAGAACACCCATGGCGTTGATTTCTTCGAAGCCGTCACTGATCTGGAAGTTGGAATATATGAATTTAAGCAACAGGAGACAAGCCAGAAATTCACAGGCATGATCTGCTTCCCTTCACGCGCCGGGGTAATTCAACACATATCCGGGATAGAGGATTATGCGGATATCCCTGGCATCGTTGAGTTCAATGTATCCTATCAAGTGGGACAACGCGCCGGGGACGTAAACGATACTATGACCCGATCGGGGTATGCTATCGTGGAGGGTGATTCGTTCGAGGAATTGCGTCAAACCCTGCTGGATATGTACGATCGCTTCAAGATTGAAGTGACGGTTGCTGAAACCGTATAAGATGTAGGGATGATCCTCACTGTTTTTGATCTGGAGTGACGGTTGTCTTGGGGAGGGCTGGAATTATTGTCGTTATTCAAAACCTACGCGGGTCTGAGCCGCGATATCTATTATCTCTGTTTAGCCAGAACGATTAACAGCACGGGAGATTTTGTATTCTCCCTGATTACCTTGGTGCTTACGTTGCAGATGGGCATGAATGCGGTCAGTGCAGGGATCTTTGTGTCCATGGCAGCTCTGATTAGTGGACCCGGTGTACTTCTCGGCGGCTATTTAAGCGATGTTATGGGCAAAAAAACAATTATCGTCATCGGGCAACTGTTGTCTGCCATCATGATTATAAGCTGCTCTTTTTGGTCAGGCACCATTACCGTTGGTTATCTTCTGATTGCAGTCATGTTCTTCATCAGTATTACCCGACCTGCTTATAATGCACTGATTATTCAACTGTGTACGGAGGAGAAAGAGCGCAAGTCCGCCTTTTCCCTCATGTATCTGGGGGCCAATCTGGGTATAGCCATCGGACCACTGGTCGCCGGTTTTTTTATCAAGGATCACGTCAACATTGTCTTTATAAGTATCGGTACGGTGTTTCTCATATCTACCTTTATTATCATCAACCAGGTTAAGATCGGCACACGCAAGGAATTGGCATCAACAAGCAGCGAACATGCTGGACAACAACAAGAACAACATGTATCGAGCCAACCACCTTCGCCGTTATTCAGACTACTGCTGAAAAATCCACTTGTTGCCTTCTTCATCGTTGTCTCATTTCTTAACTATTTTATCTATATGCAATACTCATTTAGCCTCCCACTCCAGATGAATCACTCGTTTGGCGAGAACGGGGCAGCCTATTACGGCTCTGTCATGACCATCAATGCCATTAGCGTCATTATTCTTACCACCGTGATCCTGTCCGCTACACGCAAATTAACTGCCCTAAACTCCATAGCCACAGGCGCACTCTTCTATGGAATCGGATTTGGAGCCTTGAACCTGCTCGGAACCTTCCCCCATTTTTCCATCGTCGCCTTATCCACGGTGCTGTGGACCATTGGAGAGATTCTCGTGCAGACGAATATTAATCTGTATATTGCTTCGCGTGTACCCGATACACATCAGGGGCGGTTTAATGGCTTGCTGTTATTCGTAGGTTGCTTGGGTTATACACTTAGTCCATATTTGACAGGCATCTTCATCAGAAGCATGGACATGGAAAGTGTATGGATCATTATTCTGGCTTTCAGTCTGTTCTATGCGTTGTCTATGATCATCCTCTGGTATATCGAAAAAAGCTCAACAAGAAGAAACGAAATGAAACCGCTGGATCACTCAAAAAGTATCTGAAACTCAGGGCAGCCTATTCTGCCCTTTTTTTCACTTTATTTTCACACCAAAATAGGCAAATGTATATTCGCATCATACTCAATCAATTGCTGACCCGCATGCAATCTCTGTACCAGATCGGGGTTGGAGATAAACGGTCTGCCGAACGCAGCCAGATCTATGCTCCCCTTGCCAATCGCATGCTCTGCGGTCTGAACATCCAGATTCCCCACACCAATGATGATGCCATCCCACTGACTTCGAATTCGCTCGTGAAAGGACTGCCCATCATCCCACGCTTTTGCATAATGATCTGTTGAGGGATGCAAGATCGTAATTCCCGTCTCGTGGAACAAGTTCAGGTATGCATCGATCATTGCAGCTTTGTCTGCCCATGCATAGGATGCATCATCATCCTTCTTCTCGGAAAATCGTACCGATATGCGATCTGCACAGATCTCTTTTTTCACAGCCACAATAATATCCCGCAGGAACCGCAATCTGCCCGCCGTGTCTCCTCCGTATTCGTCTGTTCTATGGTTGGTCTTCTCATTGATAAACTGGTCGATCAGATACCCGTGCGCAGCATGAAGCTCGATCCCGTCAAACCCTGCCAGAACCGCATTGCGGGCGGCCGTCTGAAAATACTGAATCGTATCCGCTATATCCTGTGCACTCATCGCCTGGGGAACCTGGTACGGCTTATGCAGCTTATGCACTCTTCCCTCTGCCGCAAGGCTGGAAGGTGCCAGTGGAGCGGTTCCGATCAGATCGGAGTGGGACAATCTGCCGACATGCCATAGTTGAGCAATAATGGTACCGCCATGTCTGTGCACAGCAGCCGTTACCCTTTTCCAAGACGTCGTCTGTTCATCTGTATATAAACCGGGGATGCCATAAGTGCCTTTGCCTGCCAGGTTGGGGTTAATGCCCTCGGTAATGATCAGTCCCACGCCATCTCGTGCACGCTGCTCATAATACGCCACCATCTCATCCGTCACCGTCCCCTCCTGATCATCCGCAAATCCTCGGGTCAACGGAGCCATCACAATTCGGTTTCTTAACCTCCATTGATGAATCGTTACCGGGCTTAATAATGTTGAACGTGTATTCATGTTATCCATGTTATATCCCTACTCTCTTCGTCATTAAGGATATTGTAAGGCGACCCCGATATATCGTAAAATGATTGAAATATATAGATATATCTCTCAGAGAGATACCTAACATCAACATCTGCCGAAGCAATGTAAGATAATTCACGTTCAGGAGGATATAGCATGGAACTTTCCGATATCGATATTGTTCTCGCCGTGGCACGTTCAGGCAAAATCTCACAGGCTGCCAAAGAACTGAATTACGCACAATCCAACGTCACGACACGCATCAAAAAATTGGAGCAGGAATATCAGATCCAGTTGTTCAACCGATTTCCCAAAGGTGTTGTGCTGACTTCCAAAGGTGAGCAGTTTGTTGAGTACGCCACACGCATTCACAACCTTTTGCACGATCTGAAGCAGGAGATGACCGATCCCGGTGAACCTTCCGGTACGCTGAAAATCGGCATTGTAGAAACGGCGGCATCCAGTCGCTTTATGGAGATTCTGAATGAATATCAAATAACCTACCCGAAGGTGTCCATTTCACTTGTTAACGCCACTTCACCCAAAGTACTGCGCAAGAAAATACAGAACTATGAGATTGATGGTGCTTTTATCAGCGGGGCTTGTGTGAAAGAAGGTCTGAAGGTGGAATATGAGATGCAGGACACGGTTCATATCATCTCCAAGCGGATGGATACACCACCCGAAAGCCTGTGCCAAGTATCATGGGTTGTTTTCCCCGAGGGCTGCCCGTATCGTGAAATGACCGAAGAATTTTTGCAGGAAGAGGGGTTGTCCGCACGTAATATCATCGAAGTGAGTACGATGGAAAACCTGCTCAGCTGTGTGGAATCTGGAATTGCTTTTACCATTATGCCATGCAGTGTTATTCACAAGAAACCAAATGATTTCTCCGTATTTGATCTCGCAGATCGTTATACTCATACCACGACAACCTTTGTTCGCGGTGAGGATCGGTATGTCAGTAGTGCGCTGGATCAATTCATGAAGCTGCTGAATCAGAAATGTATTACTTTTTAAAGATGAAGACCATAACACAACACACACGGAACATTGCCCTTATTCAGGCATTACTTGGATGGGACAAGGGTGCTGGTTGCAAAACCAAAAAACACTCCGAAGAGTGTTTTTGGGGTCGTTACTTTTTCTCTCTATACCATATACAACAAACTCTTACTCCACCTTGAATCTCGCAGCCGATTCGGCCAGCTTTTGCGTCAATTGATCGATCGTATCGACCATGTTGGCCAACTGCTGTACCGTGGAAGACTGCTCCATCATGGTTGCTGTGACCTCTTCAACCGAAGCAGATACCTGCTCTCCTGAAGCCGACAAACTATGGACTGACTCCAGTACAACATCCTTGTTCTGCAACATCTCTTGCATCTGTCCTGCCATTGTAGCGATCTGTTGATTAATGACAGATACCTTCTCCAAAATCACATCAAACGCCTGACGAGTCTGCAAGACAAGCTCATCCTGTCTGGACGAGATGGTGTGAATCTCTGCAACACTTTGGTTGTTCTCGGCGACATCGGCCAGATTCTGCTCGATAATGCTGGAGATTTCCTTGGACTGGCGGGAACTCTGCTCTGCCAGATTGCGAATCTCCTCGGCCACAACCGCAAATCCTCGGCCATGCTCCCCCGCCCGTGATGCTTCAATTGAAGCATTCAATGCAAGCAGATTGGTCTGCTTCGCAATCTGGCTGATGGCTTCCGTGATCTGACTAATACTACCCGAACTCGTTTGAAGTTTGACGGTAATCTCAGAGATTTTCTCCACTTCCCGTTCGTTCACTTCATTAATACGCATCAGTTCATTCACGACTTCATTCCCGTTGTGGAATACCGTTTCGATCTCATCCGCTCTTGCCTTCACATCCTGTGCACTACTGTTCATGGCAGCCACTTTATCGCCAAAGCTGTTGAATTTGCTTGCAATCTGCTCGGTATCTTCCGATTGAGCCTCCATCGCCTTTGCAATCCCCATGGACGTCGCCGAGGTCTCATCAATGGATCTTGCCGTCTGTTTGGATGTCTCCTCCAATTCCTGAGTGCTGTCCTGAAGAACATGAATCGAATTATTCATATCGGTAATCAGGTTCCTGTTCTGCTCCACCATACCATTGAAGCTCTCAGCCAGATCCTTGAATTCACTGTTATATCTGCCATTGGCCATAACGGTCAGATCCCCTTGAGCAAGCTGTTTGAACAGCCCAATCAGACGAATGATAGGTCTTGTAATACTACGAGAAATCAACAATCCTACGCCAATAGCCAGAGCAACTCCAATCAAGGTCACGATAAGCATCTGGCGCTGTATATCCTCTACTGGGCGCTTAATATCATCATAATCGTCAATAATGACCACGGAGAGATCTGCACCAGGAATCTGATTGATACGATAGTAGGTATCATCTCGATCCATCGAAGTGATTTTCACTTTGTCAGTGGCTCTGGCCTCCATAAGTTCCATGGCTTCCTTGTCCTCTTCCAGCGTTTGTCCCACAATGGAAGGGTCCAATGAATCATACATAATGATGCCACTCCGGCTCAATACTTCAACTCTGCCTTGACCATTGATCTGGATGTCCCCGAGTTGACCCAGGAAAAAGCTGCTGTCCACCGACATGGCGAACACACCCAGGATATTACCCTCTTCATCCATAATGGGCTCCGAGAATGCAATAATCAGCTTCTTGCTGTTCTTCGAGACGATCGCATCACTGATGAAGGATTTCCCCTGTATGGACTCCTGGAAATATTCCCGATCTCCCCGTGACTGTCCAATCACTTCCGGCATGGTTCCCGCCACCATGATTCCTTCCTTATCAAACACGAACAGATCTGGCTTGCTTCCTTCCGTGTCAGATATACTGTCGGTCAAGATCGTATTGGCCTTATTGAAATCTGGGTTCTCATCCGAGAAAAATTCTTCATCCGTCATGTCAGTTGTATTACGCAGCTCCAAGAGTTCCTTGAAGGTATTGTGTACGGATATCGCATGACTCAATTGTTGCTGAAGTTGCATTGCTGTCCAAAGCCCTTCCCCAAGGCGGTCAGCCATCACATTAATCTCATCTTTGCTTTTCCTGACCACAACATCAGATGAGATCATATAACTTGTGGTCGTTGCACCAAGCAGAACCAAAACAACCAATACACTGATCATGAAAGGCAGTTTGATTTTAAGCGACATATTTTTGATCCTATGCCCTAACCCTTTTCTTTTCCCCATTTCCCACTTCTCCCCATTTCCCTGAACCATATGCATCTGAACGATGTACATACATTATCGGAAAAATCCATAGTAGAATTGATCATTTAGGGAGATATTGCCACTGTTTTCTTTTTTTCTGATCGCAACATAAAAAATGGCCTGTCAGATCGATTATCCATCTTTGAAATGGATATTGCCGTTACCTGACAGACCGTTTTAAATTTGGTAATGATTCAATGACATTTACTTGCGCAATCTCCGGGAACTCAGTGCATGGTGACCATTCTGCAAGAATGTACTGCGCGTATTCTTCATCTGTTCGATCCGTCGTTCAGCCAGTCGATCTGCGGCAACATAGGTTGCGATGCCCTCGGTACGCGAGCTTTCGAATATTTTCTCCAGAGTGGAATAGATCTCTCCGATTTTGCTCCATGCCCGATCCGCGTTATACCCGTTAAGCTCATCCGCAATGTTAATTACGCCACCTGCATTGATAACATAATCAGGCGCATATACAATGCCCATATCATACAGCTGATCCCCATGACGGGTCTCCAGCAGCTGATTATTGGCACAACCGGCTACAACCTTCGCCTTGAGCGTCTTGAGCGTATCGTCATTAATCGTACCGCCCAGTGCACATGGTGCATAGATATCGCAATCCACACTCGTAATGTCTGCGGGATCAACAGCTGTCGCGCCGAAGCGATCCACAGCCTGTTTCACCGAGTCCTTATGGATATCCGTAACGATCAGATGTGCACCTTCCTCATACAGATATTTGCACAGATGCATCGCCACGTTGCCGACACCTTGGACCGCTATCGTTTTACCCTCCAGCAGATCGGTACCAAATGCTTCTTTGGCTGCTGCCTTGATCCCCCGATATACACCCCAAGCGGTTGCAGGTGATGGGTTACCGGATGATCCATAGCTCGGTGAGATGCCTGTCACATAATCGGTTTCCTGATAGATCAGGTTCATGTCCTCTTCCGTTGTTCCCACATCTTCGGCTGTGATATAACGTCCGTTCAACCCTTGAATATATCGTCCAAATGCCCGAAACATGGCTTCGTTTTTGTCCCGCCTTGGATCTCCGATAATAACGGTTTTGCCGCCGCCCAGATTCAGGCCGGATACCGCATTTTTATATGTCATACCACGGGCAAGGCGCAGGGCATCTTCAATGGCTGCTTCTTCTGAAGCGTAAGTCCACATCCGTGTGCCTCCTAGCGCAGGGCCGAGTGTTGTGTCGTGTATGGCGATAATTGCTTTTAACCCTGAATTTCGATCCTGGCATAGAACCAGTTCCTCATAATCGTGATGCTCCATTGCTTCAAACCAACTCATGTGCTAACCGTCTCCTCCAACCATTTTTGCGATCAAATCACATTGTTCTCTATTCATTGACCATCCTCTATTGTACCCATGAATACCCAGTTTGTGCAAAATCACATCGCAATGTTAGAGAAGCATCTAATGATGTTTCTCATATGGCAGGAGCAAAGCTGTCGAATTTCAGATAATAATTGTAAGGCCTATCCGTAGAAAAACCTCTCTCCCTTACAGGAGAAAGGTACAATTCCCTTAGCTACATCAGCATAAACGCCCCAAGTAGGCCACTTAATCGCTCACATTATGGGAGCGTTTCGACCACATTAATTGGATGCAGATCGCCACCAACGGCGAATGAGGCCTGTCCCGTCTCCTCGGAAACAACCAACACAACTGCATCCGTCAATTCACTGAGTCCCAGTGCAGCCCGATGACGAGTGCCTATTTTTCGTTCATGCACTTCCGCTTGCGACAACGGCAGCACATTACCAGCGGATACGATCTGATTTCCCCGAATTAGCACAGCCCCGTCATGCAGAGGCGCACCGGGAATGAACAGCGATTCCAGCAGCGCATGTGTCACTCTCGCATCCACCACCACTCCTGAATGAATGATTGACTCCAACGGAATCTCCCGTTCAATCACAATCAACGCACCATATCTCCGGTCAGATAGGTGCTGTACGCTCGATGTTAATTCGGCAAACTTCTCGGTAAAGGGCGACAGATAACAATCCAGATAAAACGAAGAGGCGAGCACCTCGATCTGCTTGATCTCCGCTCGAATCTCCGCAAATTGACCCAGCAGACAGGCACTGTCATTGTCAAACCGGGATAACGTCAGATTCATACGTTCTGCTACACGATGGAGGTCTGCCTTGAGCTTCTGTCTCATCGAAGAACTGTCACAGTCTGCTTGCCGTTTCATCATATGTCGCCTCCTCCTTTGATTCGATTAATGCCTCGCACATATCCTGAATACCCATACCTTCCCCTCAAGAGCAAGTATATATACAATGACAGGGCGGTAAGAGCTGATCATGGTCGTGATTGCAACTTGTACAACAAGCCAAAAAGAGCCTGCCCGCGTAACGAACGTACACGGTCAGACCCTATTTGCATGATGATCGGATGTCTATTTCACTTATTGAGCTTTTCCGTATGAACCTGCCTTAAATGTAGTCGGATCATACCATTTGTACCCTGCCGCGGGTGTAGCCCATGGTTCAAGTTGCGGCTCGGTGGACGCAGCCGGAGCTTCGATAGGAAGCAGGCTTGTAGCTGTATCCAATGTCAGTCCTGGCACTTGTGCCAGACTGGTATAACTCTCTTTGACCGCCAGCCATTTCACGGTATTCACAAGGAACGTGGCATCGTCCACTTCTTTGAATCCATCATAGGTCTTCTTGGTCGCACCGGTTTCTTCACGCAAATATTTCGGAGTAGCATCTTCCACAGGTGAAGAGTCGCCGATAAATGCGGCTTTGCCCGCACCAATCTTGGCAATGGCAGCATAGGCCCCTTCAGCTCGTCCACCACCGTTATATACGCCCTGATCAACAGCATTGCCCCACTTGGACACACCACTTGGTACATACACCAAGCCTTTGGCCTTGTTAGGGTCTATAATCGCAACGGTTGATCCCGCATGCATGGCTACAGAATTAACACCAGCCGTAATGCCGAAGGATTGAGCAGGTGCAACGATATCCGATGCATTTACATCTCCAAGAGCATTGTAGCGGAAACGGACACCAAAGTTCGTCGCCAGCCAGTCAGAACTCGTTACACTCTGCATAGCAGGTGATTCGGCCTCAGCCGAAGACATGCCTTTGGCGGGATTCAGGAAGGCACCGCGGCGATACCCGTTGAATACTTCGGAAGAATCCCAGCGGTTTTTGTTGCGGTCGGCATTATAGTGGTCAGAGATGAAGAAAACACTTCCTCCGTTCTGCACATACTGCACCAGCGCAGCCTGCTCTGTTGCCTTGAACGGCACGTTGGCTTCGCCAATGACAAAGACGTCGTAATCTTTCAATTTATTATAGGTGATGGCTTGCTCACCGAATGTATACGGAATGCTGCGTTCCAGCTGATTCACGACAAAGCCTGCGTTTCGCAAACCATTGGCAAAATCCGAAAATGCGCCGTCAATAATCCAGTCTGCAGCACCTGCTGTCTGGGCGTGGGTATTATCAAATAATACTTTCTTGCCGGTACCGTCCGGCAGTGTTGTGCCCGGGTTTGGTTCTGGATCAGGATTGGTTGTTCCGGAGGAAAATGTAATGGACGTTGGGTTTTTGACTCCTGCATAGCTGTTGTAGGCACCGAGGGTTCCGGTTACGATGATCTTTTTGCCTACAAGACTCGGATTGGAAGCCAGTCCATATTGCGAACGGAAAGATGAGGGAATCTGCACATCCAATAATCTGGCGTTGGTTCGCTCTGACGCTGAATCGGCAATCAGAACATTAAAATCATTGGCATACGGAGATGTAAACTTCGCGGTAAGTGACCCGGTAGCATGTCCAACAATGATTCCTTCAACCGTTGCTGTTCCTCCACCGCTCTGGGCAGCGATGGCCTGAGATACCGTAAGGGGTGATGCAGCTTGTACCGGACTTTGCGAACCCGGCCCCAGCAGTGCGGTTGCCATCATGATAAAGACCAGGAATGCCCCGATCCAATGCTGCCATAACGCCTTCTTCATATTTCCTTTCTCCTCCTCCATATTACCTGATAATGGGTTATCCTCCTTTATTTTAATTGTTCATATGATGAATTCCTCTTTCTTTTTGTAAAATTGTTGAAAAAGTTTTGAGATGGCATCCCTTTGCCCATACTGATGATCATTAGAATTTCATATTCCGAAGGAGTAAACAATGATGAAATTGGTATTTTTGATACTCTTGTTGATTGTTCCGCTAATTATGGCTTATGTTGCACTTCGTTCCCGAATGCTCACGAGGCTATTTCATATCCTTGCGCTGCTCTGCTTCTACAGTGCTGCAACCGTCATCGCTGGTGATGTGTATGCGACGAATGCCCATATGACCACGTTCACCACCGAGATTCACCATTTTCTGCTGAATGGCTGGTTTCTGTATCCGTCTGCATATCTCGGTGTATACATTCCCTATGTGATGTGGAGGAGCCTATTTTCAGAAAAAAGTTAAATTCGTTGCGGACTTGGGATTGCATTTTGCCAGCGTTCATTGCATAATGAATATATAAACGTGATAATGATTATCATTCTTGAACTTGTCTCAATGTACTTTTCTACTGTATATGATTTTACGATTTTATAGATAAAGGGGAACGAACATCGCATGAATACAACTCTGCAAAAGGCTGATCTGCAGCTTGACGATTATTTGGATCTTCTGAACCTGGCAACCAATCTGGGTGATACGAGATGGCAAAAGGAAATTATCCGCAAGCTGGCTTATACTTATCCCGCAGTTCAATGTAAACAACCACAATAGCATTCGACATACATCATAGATCTACATTATGGCTCATGACCGATTCATTCGTTGAATCTGTTATGGGCTATTTTTGTTGTACAATGTACAGTAAGTTATTCAAATATGAAGGAAGTGGACAACGATGCAGCTGGAGACCGAACGACTCATCATCAGGGATATTTTGGAGACAGACTGGGAAAGTATACATAGCTACACATCCATGACAGAAGTTACTCAGCATACGGCGTGGGGACCGAATACGGAAGAAGATACGCGAGAGTACGTGCAGTTTGTGTTGGACATGCAGCAGGCAGAACCACGAGAAGGCTTTGAACTGGCGATATGTTTGAAAAAGGAGGGCATCCTGATCGGCGGTGTTGGCCTTCACATCGAAAACACGAACGCTGAGATCGGTTATGTGCTCAATCCCGTTTATCAGGGAAAAGGGTATGCTGCCGAAGCAGCCAAAGCCATGCTTGGCTTTGGCTTTAATACACTTGGCGTACACCGAATTTATGCGAAATGCCGCCCGAACAACAAGGCTTCAGAGAACGTTATGCAGAAGATCGGTATGCAGCGTGAAGGTCTGATGCGAGAGCATTGGTATTACAAAGGGGAATATCATGATTCGTGTCTATATTCGATTCTTGCACAGGAATATGCACATGAACAATTTCACGGAAACTCAAAAAGCTGACTCCCATATATGGGACGCCAGCTTTTCTTTTCTTTTTCTCCGTAACGACCCCAATCGCCAATGGAGGTGAAGCCTCTGAACAAACTAATTTACAGTCGGCACAGCTCTACCGGACAGCTCGGGAATGTAGGACATCCACACATACAACGCAAGGCTGCCAGATCCCGAATCATCAGTTTGCCGTCCATCATATCCAGCGTACCTTGTTCCTTCCATGCCCCCAGCATCCGCGTTACGCTCTCCCGGGTAGCTCCAATCATCTCGGCAAGATCGGTATGGTTCAGCTTCATGTCCAGCACAATACCATCCGGTGTTACCCTGCCATACGAATTGCTGGCACGAATCAGTGTCGAAGCGAGCGCACCCGCCTTGCCATAGAGCAGCAAATCACGGAATCTCGACTGGGTGATCCGCTGCGACAGCGCCATCCACTGCAAGAATTTCAAAGCAAGGTCGCCATGTTTGCTGAGTATACTTTCCAGATCGCTAAGCGAGATAATGGCCAGTTCCCCTTTTTCCGCCATCTCTGCACTGTAGCTATGATTCAATCCACCAATGCCGCCGAATTCACCGATGAGATCGCCGCTTTGCTGAATGGATAAAATAATCTCCTTACCATCCTCCGTCGACTTGGTCATTTTCACTCGTCCCGAACGAATGTAGTACAGATATCCGGCTTCATCGCCTTCGAGAAAGAGACTATATCCCGACTTCACCCGTTTGGGTTGCATTCTTGCTTCAATCAGGTCCCATTGCTCAGGTGTAACAAACGAAAGGATTCCGCCTGTTTCTCGTGTCATTTTGTCCGCCTCCGTTTGTTTCTGCTCTGTTCTCTGGGTTGTTCTTTCTACAAATACTGTACCCATAACCTTCGTCCCCCTCGGTGATTCCTTATGTATACATCATATCGCGAAAGTAGCTCCAGGGTTATCGGGGGATTACCTGATCCTTGACGAGAAACTCCCTGAATTTGCTGTGAGAAAAGTCACATTTCACCGATATGCCTCATCCATCGCATCACTTCAATCCCTTGGTGTACCTGATTCAGGAGACCTTCCATGCCCAGGTTCAGTAAATTACAGAACGGAAATAGGGGTTTTCCCTGAATTACAATGACCGATAAAGGGTCTACAATAGAACTAACATTGTAATACCCTTACTTTAAGATGATCCTTTCCAAAGGTTAATGATAATACGTACGTTATATTCCGAAAAAAAAGGAAGTGTCCTCTCATGCATGATGAACTGCCATCCGGCATTCAGGAGATGATCGACGGCCTGCGCCTGAATACTGCCAGCGATTTCTGCGGACTTGCCTGTCTTAACGGGACGATGCTGCGTTGGAAGTACACCTCCGGCGCCAGTAATGAACGGGTGAAACGTATGGAAATGCGCCCCGGACAAGATCTGGTAGGCACAGCCCTGCGGACTGGACGCACAGCCCGATCTGATGCACAATCCACCGGGGATCATACACCCGGTCGTTGCCCGTTAATGCTTGCTGAACGGCTGGTAAGTGCCATAGCAGTACCTGTGTTCCAGGAAGGAAGCATGCCTGGTGCCGTGCTGCTCGTTGGCAGCAGACTGCCCTGCACCTTTTCACTGAACATGGTCCTACAGACGGAGCAAGTCGCTCTGCATCTTCAGACAAAGGTGTTTGGATAACGACATCTGTCTTTCATATGGAAGAAGTCTTGTTATTTCCTTAGGGAACTATCAAGGCTTTTTTATTATAGTTATTCGCAGCGGAGCAAGCCTTAGTCTGTTCACCTGTCTTCGCTCATCTGTATACATCGACGTCACTCACACAGATTGATATAATCGAGTCCATACATCCATATGTTCATAGATAGTATATACAGCTAAGGAGGCCACAGATATGTTTGTACTGACAAATGCCAGTGTTATTCCATGGGAATCCACACAGCACAACAGTGCCATTTCCATAAAAACGCCTTCGTTGGTTACCTGCACATCGACGGTGAACTATAGATATGGTAATGAACATGGTGTTTTACATAAAGGGCAGTTACTTTTTCTACATTCCCAGTGCTCCCTGGAGCTGATACATATCCCGCCTTCTGCCTTCACCCTATATCATATCGGTTTCCAGGATTATGCATTAACAGAAGTGAGTCCTGACAAGCGTATTTATCAGCTTACATCAGTGAACTTGCCCTCACATGGTTCGAAGACCGGAGCAAGTCCACAGGTTCTGCGAATGCTGGCAATCATCCAGGAACTTTCCGAAAAAAGGACAGGAAGTGTCCAGACCGAAGAAGCCAGATCCCATTATCTGCTGAGTGAATTGCTTGAATTATTCAAGTTGGCGATTAAACCTTCTACAGAGATGGTAGACAGTATAATTCGTGAAGCACTTCGCTATATTAACCATCACTATGACAGTCATCTCACCCGTGAAGAACTCGCCAGATTAACCGGGTTTAATGCGAGTTACTTCTCCAGGTTCTTTCAAAAACAGGTTGGACGCAGCTTCCAGGCTCACTTGACCCGAGTTCGTATGGACAAGACGAAGCAATATCTGTTGTCCACGCAGGCCACCTTGAATGAAATTGCGCTGCTTGTGGGATACTCCGACGGCTTATACTTAAGTCGAAAATTTAAGCAGTTTACTGGGATTAGTCCAAGTGAATACCGACTACAGCCCCGCGCAAGACGAATTGCTACTGTACAGTACACAGGAGATCTGTTAGCCTTAGGCGTTCAACCCATTGCCGCCTCATTCCTACCCTGGGCGATGTCACCGCTGATCCAAGACGAGTTGCATAATGTACTGGATTTGGATCAATATGGTGTGGAAGAAATCCTCCGAACGGAACCACCTGATCTGATCATTGCGCCAGATTATCTATACTATTTGCCCCATAAGCTCGAACAACTGGAACAGATTGCTCCGGTTATGGTCCTGCCATGGGACCAGTTAAATCGACTGGAGACCGTTCAACTCATCGGACGAATCATAGGTCGAGAGCAGGCTGCCGAAGACTGGATAGAGCATTACACCGCACTGGTCAGCAGTGAAGCTGAACGACTTGGGGCTGCAATCCAGCCGGATGAAACCGTTGGGTTATATGAACTCTGGGAAGATGGCACAATCTGTATCTGGAATGTAACCGCCAGAGCGGCATACAACGTATATTACGGACTCAATCTTACACCTGCCCCCAATATCCTGCGTGACGTTCTGGAATCCCACAATCATCAGTTTATCCAGGAAGATCAATTGACGGATTATGCGGCAAACCATATGTTTCTCGTGCTTCCCTCACATGAAGGCGGTCTGTATCATGATGCACAAGTCAAACTCAGGGAACGACCATACTGGAACAAAATTATGAATAACGGAAATAGCCGGATATATCCGCTCAAGCTGGAACAATTCTGGTGTAATGATGCGCTGGCTCTGGAAAAGCAGCTTCAGCTTATGGTAGATATCCTGATTCGGGAGAATGGTGAAAAAAACAGGTAACCATTGTCCATGCTCAATAGGTCACATTTTGAGATGGACGATACTTGTATCCAAAAGCTACGATACTAAGGAGGTTTTATTGAGAAAGATAATCATTATTGATTGGGGAGAAGCAGAATGACAGGGGTTAAATCAAAATGGTGGACTGGGCTTATGTTTCTGGTACTGGTGATTGGAATTATTGGCTGCTCAAGCCAAGCGGATGAAACAAGAGAAAATAAGCCTTCCTCACCTGTTACTACAGAAGAACAAACGGCAGACAGCGCCGCAGAAACGCAGACTATATCCACGGTTAATGGAGACGTTGAAATACCCACGAACCCGCAGCGTATTGTGACGCAGGGTTACCTCGCTGATTTTCTCGCACTTGGCGTCAAGCCAGTAGGCGCACCGGATTATGAGCTGGAAAGCCCTTATGTGCTTGATCTGATTGAAGGCGTAGCAGACATTGGTCGTATCGACGGCGGTTCAGTCGAAAAAATTCTTTCGCTTGAGCCCGACCTGATCGTCACTGTAGGTGGGGATGAGAAGCTGAATGAGCAATATCGCAAAATCGCACCAACCCTCATCATCCCTTATGGTACATACGACAATGTGCATGAAGAAATCACTGCCTTTGGGGAAATCCTAAACAAACAAAAGGAAGCTGCAGACTGGTTGTCCCAATTCGAAGTAAAAGTGAAGTCAGCCAAGGACTCCATTCAAGGGCTGGTCAAGGAAGGTACGACCTTTTCCAACTTCAGTCTCTTTGGTAAGGATTGGTACATCAACGGAGATGGTGTCAACCGCGGTGGACAAGCCATCTACCAACAGCTCGGACTGAAAGCACCAGACATTGTGCAAAAGGAACTGATTGATCAGGATAAAGATACTGTAACTGTATCCGAGGAGAAACTGGCGGATTATGCTGGTGATTATATTTTCCTCGATTTGTCCAATGGAGGTTCGCTGGATGAAACATCACCCGTCTGGTCATCCCTGGACGCTGTGAAGAACAATCGAGTGTTTAAGCTGGATGGAGAACGGTTCTGGCCTTATGATCCTCTTGCTGTAGAGGCACAGGTTCAGGAAATTGCCAATATGATTCAGGAACGGTTTGGTCAAACAGAACATTAAGGTATAATGTTTCTATACCACACGTTGAGTGAGAGAAGCGATTCAGAGAATTAACCTCTGATCGCTTCTTTTTTTGTTATGATATAGATAGAACTGTGAAGCGGACAGGGGGAAATGATGTGATTCAACTATTAGTTGTAGACGACCATGTTGTCGTGCGTTCCGGGCTGATCGCCTTACTTGAAGGAAAGAATGATATACATATCGTTGGAGATGCCGCAGATGGCGATGAAGCCATTGCCAAGGCTCAAGAGTTGAAGCCTGATGTGGTCTTGATGGATTTCAGCATGCCACCAGGCAAAGACGGTCTAACCGCTACCGCTGAATTGAAGAAATTGATGCCAGATGTCTCCATTTTGATATTGACCATGCATGATGATGAAGAATATCTGTTCCGTGCCATTCACGCGGGAGCATCCGGATATATTCTCAAAAGTGCGCCGCATGAGGAATTGCTTGCCGCAATCCGTTCCGTAGCAGAGGGCAGCGCCTATCTGTACCCCAGTGCGACCAAGCGGCTGATGAGTGAGTACCTGGACAAAGCCAAGCAGGAAAACGCCGGACCATACGACACGTTATCCGAGCGGGAGAAAGAGATTTTGTCCTGGATTGCCAAAGGCTACGCCAACAAGGAAATTGCCGAACATTTAATTATCAGTGTCAAAACGGTCGAATCCCACAAAAGCAATCTGATGGAGAAACTAGGCCTGCGTACACGACCGGAACTGGTGAAGTTCGCCATGAAAAAGGGGTTGCTGAACTTTGAGTAGTGCACGCAAGAACAGATTAAGTGGACTCGCAGACCAGCCCGTACGTCTCCTGCTGAACGAAATCGATAATCATATTACGGATAATGAATTTCGCAGCAGGTTAAAGGGTTCCCTGCATCAACTGAGTGATCTGAAATTTGCCCTGGATGAATCCTCCATTGTAGCCCTGACAGACCGCAAGGGGAAAATCCAGTATGTGAATGATAAATTCTGTGAAATCTCACAGTATGAGCGCGAGGAACTGATCGGTAAGGATCATCGCATCATTAATTCCGGATACCATGGCAAAAGCTTTATGAAAAACCTTTGGGACACGATATCCTCAGGCAAGGTATGGAACGGGGAAATCCGCAATCGTGCCAGGGATGGCAGTCATTATTGGGTCAACACCACCATCGTGCCTTTCCTTGATAACGACGGCGAGCCATATCAATACCTGGCTGTACGTAGTGAGGTCACCAAGCTGAAATCCGTTGAAGCCGAATTGCAGAAGATGATGTCCCAGGTCATGAATATTCAGGAGGAGGAACGACGCCGGATCTCGCGTGAACTGCATGACGGGATTGGACAGAGTCTCTTCTCTCTGGTGATTCAGATGGACCGACTGCTGGCAGACCAGCCTCACCCCGGAGTTGAAGCACTTCGCAAGCAGGTCACGGGTATTATGGAAGATGTACGCGGTATGGCATGGGAACTGAGACCATCCGTTCTGGATGACCTGGGTGTTGTTCCGGCGATTCGTACGTATATTGAGAATTACACCCGTCATTACGGAATTGAGGTCGATCTGGAATGTAATCTGCGCAAACGGCTGGAGATGAATCGGGAGATCGCCATCTACCGGATTATTCAGGAAGCCTTAACGAATGTCGCGAAGTATGCCGATGTTGCCGAGGCACGTGTTACTGTAGAAGATGCTGAGGACATGACGATGGTTATCATTGAAGACCATGGTGCCGGATTCAGCGAAGCAACTGCTGGCAATGGGGTTGGATTGTTCAGCATGGAAGAGCGTGCCCGTGGTGCAGGAGGAATGTTAAGAGTTTCTTCCGAGCCTGGCGAAGGGACGACTGTTACCCTTTTACTGCCCAAGACAGTTCAAGCATAACCGGATCTCTTCGTATCGTGCTTTTGCGCACTACTCCAGTTCTATCTATTCACCGGCTGCTCGCAATTGGACTGTGCGAGTGGCCTTTTTCTGATCGATTGGTCGAAATGACAAAATGAAGGCTCAAAATCGTTTAAATTCAATACTTACGATAAATAGATTGACTCCAGTTACGATTCGTCATTAAACTATGAATGCCACATACACATTGTATGTTCAGTAAAACTTCATTGTTCATTTCATATAGCGAGAGAAAAGGATGGTCAACATGTCAGAGAAACGCTCCTCCAAAGGAGGAGAAATTCCACAAATGTATAATCTCGACGAGATGGATCGCAAAATCATCGCCGCGCTTCACAAGAATAGCCGGATATCCTATACGGATCTGGGTACACAGATCGGGTTGTCGCGTGTAGCTGTTCAGGCGCGCATTAATGCGTTATCCGAAAAAGGCATCATCGAACGCTTCACCGTGGTGATCAACCCTGGCAAGGTTGGGCTTCAGGTCTCCGCCTTTTTCAATGTTGATGTCGAACCGCCCTTCCTGGATGAAGTCGCGGAGAAACTGGACGAAGAGCCAGCCGTCACCAGCCTTTATCATATGACCGGCCCGAGTACCCTGCACATGCATGGTATTTTTGCAGATATGGAAGAGATGGAGCAGTTCTTGCTGGAGAAGCTTTACAAGATGCCAGGCATCGTCAAAGTGGAATCACAGCTGTTGTTGAAACGTTATAAAAGCCGGATGGGCATGAGACTCTAGGAGGAAATCAGCATGGGTTGGAAAGATTACAACGGTCTCGTCATCGGAATGGTACGAACCGGAATTCTCGGATATGGCGGCGGCCCTTCGGTGATCCCGTTGATCCGTTATGAAGCCGTTACACGTTACAAATGGGTCAGTGATGAGGAGTTCGGTGAGATTTTGGCTATCGCCAACGCCCTGCCGGGTCCCATCGCGACCAAAATGGCCGCATATCTCGGTTATAAAACCAAAGGTGTAATGGGCGCGATTGTGTCCGTACTCGCTCATATTTTACCGACAAGCATTGCCATTATTGCTCTGCTCGGTTCCATGTACGCGCTGCGCGAGTCAAAAGTGGTTGCAGGCATGGTAGCCGCTGTTCGACCGGTTATTTTTGTCATGCTGGGCATGATGGCTTATGAATTTGCCATGAAAGCCTGGAAGGGGCTCGGCAAAGTTTTTGCCGCCCTATTCGGGGTGATTGCCTTTGTATCGTTACAGCTGCTGAACATCCATCCAGGGATTGTAATCGCGGTTTTCCTTGGATATGGTGTCTTCCATCTGGATCTGGTCCAGCGCTTCAAATCCAAAGGCAAGTCCGATAAGGGGGTGTCCTAAGGATGCTCCAGACATGGTGGGAATTATTTTGGGGATTTTTCGTAGCAAACATCTTGGGATATGGGGGCGGCCCGGCGTCCATTCCGCTAATGCAGGAAGAGATTGTTAACCATTACCATTGGATGACCACAGAGCAATTCGGGGATGTGTTGGCGATTGGTAACGCCCTTCCCGGCCCGATTGCAACCAAAATTGCTGCATTCGTCGGATATCATGTGGCGGGATGGTTTGGGGCATTTATCGCAACTTTTGCCACAATCGTGCCTTCCGCAACCGCATTGATTTTATTACTTCGTCTATTGAACAAACATCGCACGTCACCGAAAGTCAAAGGCATGACTCTACTCGTGCAGCCGGTTATCGCTGTACTCATGATTCTGCTCACATGGGAATTCGGACAGCTATCCACCGATTCCATCGGTATCTGGCAGACGTTAATCATTGCAGGCATCTCACTCTGGGTCATGACCAAGACCAAGCTGCATCCGGCCATTCTGATCGTGATCGCTTTTGCCTATGGTGCACTGGTGCTGTCTCACACAATGTAGTAGTAGAACATACAGGGAACGATCCCTGAATAAGACGTTTCAGATTCGTTAGGGCTTGAAGACCACACTCTAGTTTATAAACAAAAAACGGTGATACCGGCTATTCGCTGGTATCACCGTTTTTATTTGCGGGTTTCACGCTCACACATTTGGAAAAGCAATTACTTCGCTTCAACCACTACCGTGACTTTGGTTTTCATACCTGCAAATGTCACCGTAATCGTTGCTTTACCTTTACCATTCGCCTGGATAACGCCATCTTTCACCGATGCTGTTGCAATACGGGAAGATTTCCAGAGAGCCGGTTTGGATACATTGGCTTCACTGCCATCGGCATACGTTGCAGTTGCCGCCACAGTTACCTTTTCACCAGGTTTCATGGTCAACGTTACTTTATCCGTCTGCAAATATTTCAGTGTATCCACATCTACCGCAATTGTGACAGACTTGCTGCCGTATTTGGCTGTGATTTTGGCTTTACCTGAACCTGTAGCTTTGACTTTACCTTTGGTCACTTGAGCTACTTTGTAACTGTTCGTTTTCCACTCAGCTTTATCCGTAACATCACGCTCGCTACCATCGCTCAGGATCGCAGTTACCGTCAGATCAGCTGTATCGCCTGATTTCAGGGACAGAGCCGGTTCTGAAGCTTCAATACGTGAGATGACATCGACTTCAACTTGGATCGTCACTTTTTTGGAGCCGTATTCTGCTGTGATGTTGGCTTTACCACTGCTGTTACCCGTGATCACGCCTTTTTTCACATCTGCTACACGTGCGTTGCTGGATTTCCAGGTTGCTTCGGATGTAACATCCAGTGTGTTGCCGTCCTCATCCGTTCCTGTTAGAAGGATGTTCTGTGTTTCTTTGGCAGACAATACAACGAAGTTCACATCGGCTTCCAGACCACTAGCCATACCTACTTCAACAGGCATAGTCAGCGTTTTGCCTTCAATCTTCGCGGTAATGGTTACCTTACCTGTGGCAACACCTGTGATAACCCCTTTGCTATCTACCTCAGCGATTTTGTCGCTGCTGCTGCTCCAGGTTGCGTCTTCGGATACATCTTTGGATGTTTCACCATACAATGCCAGTACTTTGGCAGAAGTCGTTCCACCAACAGCTACGGATGCTTTTTTCTTATCCATTTCATACTTGTCCGGAACGTCAACATTTACTGTAAACTTAGCTGTTTTACCGCCATAAGTTACAGAGATCGTAGCCGTACCGGATTTGTATGCGATCAGATCGCCGTTGGATACATATACAACATCTGCATTGCTTGAAGTCCACGTTGCTTTGGATGTTACAACTTCTGTGCTTCCATCAATATATTCTGCATTGGCTACCAATGTTTTGGACTTGTTATCACCCGTAACACTCATGGCGATTTTGTCATTTACATCTTTGATATCCAAATATCTTGCCGTATCTACATCCACAGCAATTTCTACAGTTTTGCCACTATAGGTTGCCTTGATCGTTGTTGAACCTGCACTAATGGCTGTGATCTGTCCCTTAAATACCGTAGCAACCTTCTCGTTGCTCGATGTCCAAGTCGCTTGATCCGTTACATTCACATCACTGCTGTTTGGATAAGAAGCCGTTACAACGACATTAGCCGTTTTGGATGTCTCACTCAAACGGAAAAAGATGCTCTGTTTCTCCACACTCAGCTTGCTGGTCAGATCTACATCCACGTCAACGGATACGGACTTCGTACCGTATTTGGCTGTGATCTTGGCAGAACCGGCCGAGTAACCTGTAATTTCGCCTTTGAGAACGTCTGCGACCTTCTCATTGCTGGATGTCCACTCCGCCAGATCGGTTACATCTTTGGTTGTACCATCTGGATATGTGGCCGTCACTTTTACACTTTCACTTTTGTTCAACAACAGGTTAACCTGCTGTTTATCTACATCTACACGTTTAACCACTTCAACATTAACATCCACCGTCACGCTTTGGCTGCCAACTTTGGCTGTGATCACAGCTGTACCCGCGCTTTGTCCAGTTACTTTACCATTCACCACGGTAGCAACCTTCTCATCACTGGTAGACCATTCTGCGGTACTTGCTGCTGCATTATTTGTTTCATTATCACTATACGTTGCTGTCAAAATAATTTCTTTTGTATCTCCCGTGCGCAAATCCAGACTTTGCACGTTTTTCGAAAGGGCTTTGACCTTCTTCGTTACTTTCACTTGAACGGTCTGGGTCTGACCCTGGTACGCTGCTGTAATCGTAGCTGTACCTTCTTTTTTGGCTGTAATTGCACCATTATATACAGTTGCTATCGAAGTATCACTGGTACTCCAGGATGAGCTGATCGTTACGTTTGCCGACGTATTATCAGAGTATACCCCTGTTACCGTAACAGAACTGGAGTCACCAACTTCGAGCGACATTTCATTCTTGGAAACCACAATTTTGGACAGTTCTTTATCTGCCGCAGCGGCCAAGCCTACGTTGGATATACTCAGTATCAACACCAGCATCATCACCATGTACTTGGTCAATCTTGGCTTTAACATCATTTCCCCCCGATTATCATCATTTTTTTCCTTATGTTTTATGTCGGCAAGTCCTTTCCAGATGTTTAGACTTTCAGGAAATTTTCAGGGAATTCTATGGAAATTAATTCATCTCCTATTCCTGTTTCAACCGATCATACCTGCGAATATTACGCATAATCTATGTATAGTGACTGTCTTGGACTTCTTTTAACAGGATTGGGGGAAGCATATGCATCAGCCTTTTGATTACATCGGATATTGGGAGCAAACATATCGTTCAGGTGAAACTTCCGGGAGGGGTTCATACGGGGTATTGGCTGAATTCAAGGCCGAAGTTGTGAATGGACTGATTCAACGTGAAGGCATTCATCGTGTCATTGAGTTTGGATGTGGGGATGGCAACCAGTTACAATACATGAATTATGAGGACTACCTGGGCGTTGATGTCGCTCCTTCTTCGATAAAACGTTGTGCTTCCCAGTTTGCCAAAGATTCGTCCAAAAGCTTCATGCTGTATACACCAGGTCTATGGATTAACCGTGGTTTCCTGCAAGCCGATCTGACGGTCTGTCTGGATGTGTTATATCACATTACGGATGAAACCGATTTTCGCAATACCCTTTATGATGTCCTGCACTCTTCAACAGCATGGGTGGTGCTTTACACCCGTTTGCATGAAAACGGCAACCCGGGGATTGATACCATCCAGGACCGTAATCTGTTCGATTATCTCTTCGACTACCCTGATTTCAAAGTTCATGAGATTATTCCGCAGCGATACCCGGATCAGTCTTCTGCCGACTTTGTTATCCTGAGACGTACACCTTCCGTAGTGAGATGAATTCTATTCAATAAAACATAGTACACATCATTTGCCTGTCCGCGGCCTCCAATAGAAGGGATATCGTTTCTGATACTGGAGACAGCCGCACGCGGACAGGTGATGATGGTTTGTTAATGTTCTTATTTCCTCTTTAAAATAAACCCGCACGTCCACGCAGCTTCGCCAGCGCTTCCATATAGAAATAATCGCCGTATATAATCGGCACATTCAGCCCTCGCCCTTCCGGGTAATGCACCGTTCCCTGCATGATCAGACCTTCTTCCGCTGCCGAGTCGCCGGAGCTATAGTTCTCATGCAAGCCGCGGACGATACGCTCTCCCGCGGCGGCATAGGTTTCCCCGCGTGGCGACAGCTTCGCCAGCTCCAGCAACCCGCTCGCGGCAATCGCCGCAGCGGACGAGTCCCACGCCACCTGATGCTCCGCAGGTGCGCGGAAATCCCACACCGGCACGATCTCTTCGCCAAGCATGGCGAGGAAGAAATCGGCCGCACGCTCCGCTGTCTCCAGATATCGGGCTTCGCCCGTATGCCGGAAAGACAGCGCAAACCCGTGCAGCGCCCAGGCGGTACCCCGCGCCCAGGCGGAACCTGGAGCATGGCCCTGTCCGCCATGCTCTCGCAACTTCTGCCCCGTGTGTGGATCAAACTCCACCACGTGGCAGATGGACCCGTCAGCGCGGATGAATTCGCGCGCCACGGTGTCCGCATGTGCTTCCGCCAGCCAGCGGAAGCGCGGATCGCCGCTCTGCTCGGATGCCCAGTAGAGCAGCGGCAGGTTCATCATGCTGTCAATGATGGCTACGCCGCGCGTATCCATTGCTGACGAGCTGAAGTTCCAGGCGCGGATGAACTCACCGCGCACGTGGAACCGGGCAGCGAGCAGGTTGGCGGCAAGCATGCCGCGCCGCCGTCCATCCATGCTGCCCGTCTGGCGGTAGTTGGCTACGCCACTAAGCAGCCAGATGAACCCCAGATCGTGATCCACCGATTCGGGATCACGCAGACAACCTTCCAGTTGCCGCTCACAGCTTTCGGCAATGCGATGTAGCGGAGCGACCGCTTCACTTTCTGGCGCATCCCCATAGACCAGCCATAACAATCCAGGCCAGAAACCTGCTGTCCACCATTCCGGATCATTCCGATCATACGTCCCTTGCGGGGCAATGTGCGGAAATGTATCCTTGATCCGCTTTGCGTTCCGAATCGTTTTGGCAGCACCCTGTTGCCACGCTTCCTCGAGCCATTTTACCGATGTTGATGTGTTCATGAACATATCCCTCCTCGATTCAATACCAGACACCTATGTTTGATGCTCCAACTCAACCTGAACACCTTCATGTATAACCTCGCCCAATCGGATCGTAAAGGACAGACTATGTGCTCCGTTCACTTCAATCCGCGCTTCTTTCAGCAACCCATTACGGGAAGCCACGGCCTGCTCCTCCAGATGAATAATGGCACCCTGATCCAGCGCTGTAGATTCTACATATGCCCCGCGATACTCCGTTCGCACACGATGATCCGTGTGGGTAATCACCGCCTGTTCACGACCATCATGGAACATCAACGGAATGAGTGCACCTGCCGCCGCGATCTCACCTTCGAATTCATACGTTATGGTCAGCAAGTCTTCCTGCTGCACATAATGAGTACGCAATGTTTCAATTCCGGGCAATGGACCAACCCATGTCACGGCAAAAGAGTTCGCCACGATATTTTCACCATCTTCTGCGACTCTTTCCGCAACATGCTGCTCCACTTGATTCCGCATATCATGGCCCACTTTCTCATATACTATTGACCCTCCTCCCTGAGCAGGGTCTAAACCAACATCCCGATCATATGCGCCCCCCGATGGAATGCCCTCTGCAAGGCTATGCCATACTCCATCTGGTGTCTTCCAGGCAGGACAGTAACTGAGAGGAAGAACCACCCCTTCGGCAAATTCCGTGAATCCGGCCTGCACATGGCTGGCAGCAGACGGACCAATCAGACCAGGTAACCCGGTCTGCTGAATCCGTACCAAACCAGGAATCGTATACGGATCATTCATCGCCGTGTGTAATACCAGTTGCTGACCAGGTACGGATGCAATCACGGTTTCGAACCACCCATCGGTCTGCAACACTCGGCTGCCCAGTTCGGAAGGAAGGTAGACTTCGCCTACATCCTCTCCCGGATCACTGAGACAAGCATGGGCCAGCGCTGCTGCCGTCCACAGGTTGTAACAGGTATGGTTGGTATAGATTTCATACCCATGGCGATCTTCTGGCGCATATTCATTGCGCACAATTTTCAGACGACCATCATCCATTTTCCAGCGCTCTACAGCAGCAAAACATTGATTAGCCGCACGGACAAAAGCACCCGCCATTACCGAATCTCCCGCCTCCAGAGCCTGCGTTGCATGTGTAGAACATACATAAGCTGCGGCCGCTTCATTCCACTGGTGCTGGGAGCTGCGACCACGCGGTGGAATCTCACCTAGTGGCGAGAGCGTCAGTAGCGAGCTGAAGGCACCATAGCGCAGCTGCTCACGTAACCTATCGGCAGTGGCTCCCTCGTAACCCGCCTCAAGCATCACGCCCAGATGATAACGGGTGGCAATATCATAGGAAAATGGACAATTCGGACGGTCCAGCGGTCCATCCTGATACAAACCAAGTGCCGTAAATCGGGGCAGATGATAGGCTTCCAGATAACGATCCATCCACGCTGTATCTTCACCCGCCAGCTGTTCACGCCACCGCAGATATTCGCCAGAGATCATAATGGCGTTCCAGTTAATCATGCGATTGGGATTGTTCATGTTGCTCATCGTAAATACATAATCTTGTTCAGGATCGATCGTTTTGAGTGCCTCAGCCCAGATCTTTGCTTGTTCAGGCAGATGTGACTTCAACAACATATAAGCTCTCATCATAAGTACTGGAAAAAAATCAGGGTGATTGTCAGGTGCACTACGTTTGACCACGGCATCAATGCTCTGTGATAGGGCTGCCGCTGCGGATTGGAGCAGATCCGTACGCCCCGCCTCAACCAGAACCGCCGCAGCCATCGCATAGGCTGGTGTAGAATAATATCGCTCCACACCCGAGAACGGATCAATAATTGCACCCTGGCTGTCCTGATATGGCGTGTAAGCGCGAACAACACTTTCAACAAGTGCCAACTTGCGCTCCCTATTCCAGCCGTCTGCCGGAGGGGGGCCCGCTTGTTCTGCCAATGTGCGGTAATGTTCCAGTTCGTCTTTCCATGGATACGTGGACGCGGATGTATATTTACTCACGCATGCTCACCTCGAATTCTCCCATTTTCGGTTCAATGATGAAGCGTACCTCACATACCGTTTCAAGCGCATTAGGGCGTTCTATCCGAACATCCATCGCATCAAGCACACCTGTCCATGAGAGTGAGGTTCGATAGAATGTGACTGGAACATTGTTATGATCAACTGTGTCTATTGCCTCCGTAAAGACTTGCCAGTGATTCGCATCATACGTCATATGAACCGTTCCATGTACACCTTGCCAACAAAGGTTGCCACTCTTCACCACTTCAGGCTGCACTTTGCTCATCCATCGCTCCACAATGCTTGAATATCCTACATCTGAATCCCCCTCCGAAGAGAATGGTTCAGCCAAAGACACCATCCTGCTCTTCCATTGAAAACGGTCAATGAGACGCAATTCCGCTCTATTCCTGTTATCGCCAGAAGCCATCTTCCAATGAAATTGGCGCGTATAACAAGCCAGTGAAGCAGCCCCAGGGTATGCGGATGTCAGATCCAACGTTGTATTCAGCTCACCGCCATCCTCTGCCAGCTTTGCCTCTAATACATGAGCTTGTGCTTGCAAGCCTGAGCTTTGCTCCTGACCTTCAATGAGCGGAACGTTATGCCCGGATGACGAGATGTGGAACAACTGCTCTCTGCCAGGCGCAAAATACGCTTGGGTATACAACCCCGCTCCTGGATCACACAGAATATTCTCACCACCGCAATGGATAATGAACTGCCCGAGATCATTATGGTTGTGAGGTTCATCGTTATGCCCGCCTTTGACGGAAATCGCCACCTGAAGAGGATCGCCGTTTGTACATTTTGTATCCGGAGTATCGAGTGATCCTTTTGCAATCATCCAGCCCAGATTTTGAAAAATAAATCCCCGTTCAGCCTGCTTAAAGGCTCCTTCATCACCGTACACTGCCGGATCGCTCCACATCACGTTCCGCAACAGATGGGCCCAGCGATGACAGGGATCATCGGTGAACAGTGGAATATGAAACGGCAGATCCACCTGCAACCCGAAACGGGATGCGAGCAGGGAGAGTAATCCAGAAGGAATCTCTTCCTGCTCGGCACTGTCCGAATAATTCACATATGTGCCACCCGACAGATGAACTCTCAGCGGGAAGGCTGCGATGGCTGCTATTTTGGAATCCGTCAGCAGATTTGATTCACCGTCACTATACTCACGAAGCATCTCGGCATAATAGGTGTAATAACCAAAGCCATATACCCAATAGCCAATACCTTCGGCACAGCCGCCATCCTCGCCATATCCGCTCAAGAATGCGTTCATACAGCTTACCGTATGGGAGATCGATTCCCGTAGTGTGGACTCATCCTTGAGCAGCAACAATGCGGCCATACCACAGCACCCACCACAGACCGCCGACCAGTTGTGATCCGCCGTCTGCCAGTGGAACTTCTGCTGATCTCGGTAAAGCGGGGTGAAGATTCGCCGCTCTGCTTCGAACCTGACCCGTTCTATGACAAGGCGGTCCAGTCGCTCGGCGTGAATGGTCACAATCTCGGCAAGCATATGTACCGTCTCTGCGGCGAACAGATCGATGTTTCCAGCCACTTGGTCGACCTCGCCCGTACCCAGATGTGCGGGCAAACACCACGTATACTCACCACACACGTCCCATAACATTTCTTCCAACGCTTGCAGTGCATCCGAATTAGTCGTGTCCAAAGCGAGCATCGCCACAGCAGCAAGTCTGCCCCTTCGATCAAAATAAGCCTGCTCATAGGCTTTCCGCTCCCCCGTATCGCCGAACTGGCGATATAGACGGAACGGTAAGGTAGGCAAGGGTTCGTTCAAGGCGCGTTCACCATATGCCTTCAAGTCTGTGTATAATGTAGCCAATTCAGGCTGGAACAACTTCTCTAAGAGTCTGTCGGCACTTAGATAGCTGACTGCGTTACACTCATTTCCACGTTGGTTTATGTTTTCATTTTCGACCTCGTGAATGGAATCTTCCACTGGATTCACCACTCTTGGTTAATGGATTGTCATACTCATATTACAATGTAATCGATTTCATATTACCGGATATGATAGCACTTTTGAAGGATTATCCATTAGAACCCTTTCCACAACGTTACGCCCTTCTCCTTCCCAACCCAAAAAAACGAAGAACCTTCGTCAGGTCCTCCGTTGCATTCTGCCTGTCACCACAGGCTTTTTATGGCTACCTCATATGTCCGCTGTTGTTACACAATTGCAAGCGGAGAATTCTGTACAACAGACAACCACTGACGTGCAATTAGCTCATGACCTGCTGCGGTTGGATGTACGCCATCCCATAACCAGTACGCTGCGTCCGCCTTCTCCAGAGCGTCATTAAACGTCTGCTGCAATGGCACCCACACCGCTCCGAATTCTTCAGCAAGACCTTGGGCCAATTTCTGATATTGACCGATATACTCTTCCCAAGCTTCCCATTTCTCCGCCGTCGCTCCGGTATTCAAGATAAACGGCTCCATCAAAACCAGCCCCGTATCCGGCATTACTTCCCGTGTTTCTTCAAGCAAATGGCGATACGCTCGTCCGAAACGATCCGTTACCCCGCTAGGTTCACCATTCATCGTGCGCCAGGCATCATTAACCCCAATCAGGATGCTGATCAGGTCCGGTTTCAGACTAATGGTATCCTCGTTCCAGCGTGCGTACAGATCGGATGCCCGATCCCCGCTGATGCCCCTGTTATAGAATGTTTTATGTTTGCCCGCCAGTTCCATACCCAGTTTGCTGGAGATCAGATACGCATATCCGTGTCCGAGAAAATGATTCGGATCATCATTGCGTGATCTTCCCCCATCTGTAATCGAGTCTCCCTGAAACAATATAACGGATGGACTTGTACTCATGATTGAAATCGTTCCTTCCTCTTGTGCAAAATGGAAACACTGAACACCTCAGTCTCCATTTTATCCCTTTCGGTCACAATAGAAAATAGCGTTTTCATCACTGTATAAGTTGAACTACTATATTTACACTGACACTACGATGACAGAACAACCTTCCAATCGCTGTTATCCCCAGATTTTTTTGATTCCCTTTTTCTGAAGGGAAAAATCCGAGGATAAAGGCGAACGCTTCGCTTTTTCAGGTTTTTTCTGCCCTCTCCGTTATCGTGTAGATGATTAATTCATCTTATATAGATACCCATCTATGAAGATTCCGGTTCTTTCTCCACATGGCCTCCGCCCTGAAAGGCTGTCTCATCCTGTTTATCGGGTACGCCCCTAAGTTTTGCTTCTTCCCACAACTCCGCTGCATCATCCTGTGGAATGTATCCAATCTTCTCCGCCAAGTAGCCAATATCATAGTAATTGTCTGTATTCGCTGAAGTGCCATACAGATTCAGATACTTCATATCCGAATCCGCCTCAATACAACACTCGGCGAGCTGGACCATGTCTCTTGGCGAGATCCAGATGTGGGCCGAGCGCTCCGAGTGCGGGTATGTATCACCTGAGAAGTTTCCGATCCGAATGTTGAATGAGGACAGGTCATATTTGTCGACGTAATAACGTCCCAGCAGTTCGATATAACATTTGCTGAGTCCATAGAAGCTGTCTGGTCGGTATGGATCATCCACTTCAATATCCTTACCTGTAGGATAGAACCCAGTCGCATGGTTGGAACTTGCGAAGATCACCCGTTGAACACCGTTCAACCGTGCCGCTTCATACACATGGTAGGCTCCGGTTACGTTGATAGGCAGAACTTTGCCCAGAAAATCTTCCTCATCCTTGGCCCATGCGATGTGCAGAACAGTATGAACCCCCTGCATCAGTTCTTTCAGGCGTTCCCGATCCGTCACGTCCATAGCTACAATGCCAGCTTCCTTATCCTCACGCAGATCCGCTGCAACGATGTCATACGTACCCTTGGCTCTCAGCCCCTCCAGCAGACTGCGACCAATGACTCCGGCAGCTCCTGTAATTAACAGCTTACGCTTCAGTTCACTCATGAATCCAGCTCCCTTCGCTCAGATAGGTTATCTGTCCTTATAAAACAGTATTAACCGATCAGGCGAAGGAATTACCGGATATTACAATACAACCTGCAACTATCCGATCCAATATCGCAAAATCATCATAGCCACAATACCAACCAATACGGTTCCAAGCAGACTGCGTGTCCAAATGGCGACTGCGATCGTAGGCAGGGATGCCCACAGCGCTGCATTGTGCGTAATCGGCACCAACTGGTTGTCCGACATGAACAGTTCCTGACCAATCAGTGCTGCCATGACCGCTACGGGTACATACTCCAGCCAGCGTAACAACCACATTGGAATCTGTATCTTGCTGAACAGCATCAGTGGCAGTACACGCGGGATAAATGTTAACAGTGCCGAACCCATAATAATCCAGAATACATCCCATCTTACTTCCATCGTTCCATGAACACTCCCATCGTTGCCGCAATGACCGCAGCCACAATGACACTCATGCTGCCAAGTGAAGCCATGCTGGCGAAGATTACACAGACAACGGCGATAATAGCCACATTAATGTGTATTTTTTTGTTTTTACGATGCACCAACTGGAGTACAACCAGTCCAATAAACATCGCAGGCAGGGCATAATCCAGACCCAGCCGTTCCGGGTTGGTAATCCATCGTCCAAAGTACGCTCCCGCCATATTAGCCACGAACCAGTTCAAGTAAGCCGTGATATTCAGACCGTGCATCCACCGTTCACTGAGTCTTTCTCTGCCAATCGCACGTGTCATCGCTACGCCAAAAGACTCATCCGTAAGCAATGAACCAAGCCACATATTTTTAAGCGGGGTCAGATGCCGAAAATACGGCGATACAGCTGCGCTGAGCAGCAAATGACGAAGATTCACAAAAAATATGGTGAACATGATCGCTACTGCTGATCCATTGGATGCGAGCATGCCTGCTGCAATGAACTGAGCCGATCCTGCATATAAAATCAGGCTGAGCAGAGCCGTTTCCGCCAGACTCAGACCGGCGGTCATTTCAATGACACCCGCTGCAAAACCAATACTCAAATAACCAAGCAGGGTTGGAACACAATCTTTGACCCCCTGCATGAATGTAGCCTGATCCTGGACCTCTTCCATGTCCTCCTGTCCAGATATCTGTAGTGTACTTTGATCCAACTGCGGTACAACCCCTCTCCAATTTCTGTCTCCATAAACCGATATATATGGATGTAGAGCCATTCAGGTCCATTCCTCATGAAAACAACTTCATTTTATATTCCACATGAACAGGTACATGCCTTATGGATTTCGCAATTTGCAAAATTCACTTCACATTAACTCAGAAATATACCACAAGATGTGCACTAATGGAGAGACAGATTATTTTTTATAGAACAGATGTAATCCTAAATACCTATAAAACCAAAAAATATTTTCGTAAAACTCATAAATAATGTTGAATAAACTCGAATTTTGTCATACGATAGCACCAGAAACATCTGGAAATGATGGAATGAACTATCTTTTACCAGATTGACTTGTCCATCTGACATAGGGATGGGTTACACAGAGGGGGAATGTGTATGAAGAAGATTCGTAAACAAGGGGCCAAGAGAACGATGCAGATGAGAGAGAAACTGATTTTGTCATTCGCAATCGTGCTGCTCATTCCAACAATCAGTCTGGGCATTATTTCGTTCCAAACAGCAGAGGCCAAGGTCGAAGAGAAAATGTATGAGAACGCAATTAGCAATGTTACTGTGCTCAACCAGACCATTGATCAGATCATTGGCGCAACACGCAAAAATGTGGATTTTCTGGCAAGTCAGCTAGATGCAGGCAATGTCGGACCTAACCAAGGTGACGAGACGGATACCATCCGTACCTTGCTCGACGCGTATAAGGAAACCCATGATGACGTGGAACTTGCCTCCATCGGCACGGATCAGGGCGTGTATATTAACTCCCCTGTAACTGCGGTGAACAAAGCAGGATATGACCCGCGCGAACGCCCATGGTATCAGGCTGCTACACAGAACAAAGATGTCCCTACTGTAATCACCCCTTACATATCAAGCAATACCGGCAATGTTGTTGCTTCGGTAGCTCAGACCTCTGCAGATGGCCATGGTGTCGTCTCTGTCAGCCTGTCGCTTGAAGCCCTCTCGAAGACCGTTAATTCCACAAAGATTGGTGAGAAGGGTTATGTCTATATCATTGATAATGCCAACAAAATCATTGTACATCCTACCGAAAAACCGGGGACCGAAGGAACCATGGCACCCTATAAAGATATTTTTGCACAGAAAAACGGAAGTCTGACTTATACGCTAAACGGAAACCAGGAACACGCCTTTTTCTCCACCAATGAAACAACGGGCTGGACCGTTGTCGGTGTCATTGATAGTGGTGAGGTAACGGCATCTGTCCGGCCGATCCTGTACACCACACTTATCGTTATTGCGATAGCGATCGCTGTAAGCTCCATCATTATTTTCTGGATTGTGCAATCCATCACCAAACCGCTGAACCGCTTGGTGAAGGCATCTGACGATATCAGTAATGGTAATCTGTCCATCGAGGTTGCTGTATTGGGACAGGATGAATTCGGCAAGCTGAGCACCAGCTTCAATAAAATGAGTGAATCCTTGCGAACCGTTATTCAGGACGTGCGACACACAGCTGATGAGTTAACCGCCTCTTCCACACAGTTGGCAGTCAACTCATCGGAGACAACCAAAGCAACAGAGCAAGTTGCCCTGATCACCGAAGAGTCTGCGGCTGGACTTGAGAAACAAGCGACCAGCCTGAAGCATACTGCACAGCAGATGAATGAACTGGCTGGCGGTGTCGGACAGGTAACGAACAGCACACAGCAAGTATCCGAAGCTGCCATGCAAGCAAGTGAAATCGCGGATAAAGGGAATGCTACCATGCAGACAGCCGTATCCGAGATGGATTCCGTCAGTCGCTTTGTACAGGGTATGGCAGATACCGCCGGAAGACTTGAACAGCATTCCACATCCATTGGCGAGATGGTATCTGTTATTACAGACATCGCAGCACAGACCAATCTGCTTGCGCTTAATGCTTCTATAGAAGCAGCACGTGCAGGTGAGCATGGACGTGGCTTCTCCGTTGTTGCCAGTGAAGTTCGCAAGCTCGCGGAGCAATCCAGCCTGTCCGGCCAGAAGATTGTAGAGATGGTTGGAGCGATTCAACAGGAGATCTCAATGGCCAATCAGAATGTACAGATCGGGCAACAAGATGTAAGCAATGGCATTCGCGCTGTTCAGTTCGCAGATGAAGCTTTTGCCCAGATTAGTCAGGCTGTCGGGGTCGTTAATCATCAGCTTGAGAACATTGCAGCTTCCTCACAACAGATGTCTGCAAGTACAGCCGAAGTGGTGCAATCCATTGATCAGATCCACGCCATATCGGAAACCAATGCCGATGGAACGGAGAACATCTCTGCTGCTACGGAGGAGCAAGTGGCTTCCATGCAGGAGATATCATCCTCTGCTGATTCCCTTGCCCATCTGGCTCACAAGCTGCAGAAGCTGGTGGAACAATTCAAGCTGTAATCGTTGGACTAAAGATTGTTTACACTAACACTACGATGACAGAATAACCTTCCAATCGCTGTTATCGTGTAAAAGATTAGTTCAACTTATATAATAAGTAGTCTGTAACACTCAAAGCCCCTTTGCCATCATATTGGCAAAGGGGCTTTAGGTTATAAAGGTCAGGCATTTTAGAGAGGAAAATGTCCCGCTTATTCAGCAGATTGCTTTTTATCTCCGTGGTATCCTTGATCTCCATACGGCTCTAACTTTTCAAACCAGCGGTTCAGACATTTGGCGAGTGACTCTTTGGGGTCGTAATACGGGTTATCATCCGGCTTCAATGTCTCCAACACTTCAATCACGAAGGCATTCTCCCCATATTCATTCCATTCAGCCTGCAACCTCCGATTCAGATGACTACCCATCTGTAACATAAACCGTTGTCCGTTAATGGTTTTCAGGTTAAGTGTGCTGTCGATATAGACTTTGTTATTACGTTCATTCCGAATTTGGTAGACGCCTGCTTCCGTTTTGACTTCCTTCGCCTGTTCCTGCAATTCTTTGCGACGATTCATCTTCTCCTGCTCCCCCTTTTCTTTGCGTTCCTGTTTTCCATCTGCGACGCTCTGTTGATCTGCGCGGCTTCCCATCCAATACTGACTGCCGTCTGACTCACGTTTGAGCAAACCATAGTCGATGAGATACCTCCGTATTTCCACGTAATCCTCATGAACTTCCTTCAGCAACTCATTGACCTGTTTTTCGGAATATTGACGCTCTGGATCGAATCGTTTGGCTATCTCGGTGAGCACGATATATTTATGCTTTTGCTGCATATGAAACGTCATCAGTGGACCGCCAGTACCCTCCGGAAAATATTTATTCAGCACCTTCTGCCGATCCTGTTCTGTAATATCAAATGAGCCAGGATGGATCGTATGCTCATGTCTTGTCACCGGTGATACCCATTCGGCTGGAGCCTGGGTATCCTTACTCTTGAGAAGCTCCATTAATGCCAGGAATACCTTGGCCTGCCGTTCCTTCTCCTTCAATACAAACCGATGATTCCGGATCGTGGAAGCACTCCCAATACCCAGGGCCTTCTGTACTTCAGCATCCTTCTTCCCTTCATAAAACTGGGCCAGCAAGCCACGCTGGACATCAGACAATCCGGTTACGCTTTTATCCAGCTCCAGCAAGTACTCAAATACCGATCCATGAACTTTCTCAATATGCACTCGCATGTAGCGGGCTGCCTCATAGAGCACCCCTTCTTCAGGGTAGATAATCCCCGTTTCCGTCCTGTATCCACAGCAGACGCATACATAGACGTGACCTTCCTCCAGATAACCACGCTTGATCTCTTCCAATGAAGCGGTTTGCAACCAGCTTTCCGATGATTTCATGGTAAAACTCCTCTTATTGTTATGGTCATTTTAACCGAAAAATATTTAACTTAATATATTAATGTTTGTCTATTTATAGATATATTATTATTTTGTTTGTAATATGTCAACTTAACTGAAAAGAAAGCTGTGTTTAAGGACATCACGGTCACCCCTTGTTTAACAAAAAAAGACCGCAGGGTCGTAACCCTGCAGTCTCATCGCAGAAAGGGCATTTCAGCACCTTCCCTAAACATGTATCCTCATCATTGGCTCACTTCAATCACAATTACAACTTAAACCGTTCAATCATGCTTTGCAGATCTTCAGCCATACGTGACAATGCTGCCGAAGATGCTGCAACCTCTTCCATGGTGGCCAGTTGCTCTTGAGCTGCCGCCGATCCATCTTCCGTTCCAGAGGCAATTCTGTCTGACAGAACCATCGTATCATTTACTGCCTTGTTGATATGACCCATGCCTCCATCAATCTGACGGGAAGCGGCGGATACTTCTCCAGCTTGTGCAGCAACCAACTGTACAGCAGTACGAATAGTCTGGAAGGCTTCGCCCGCTTCCGTAACCATCTGCGAACTCTTCACCATACCTTCTCCCGTACGGGCAAAGGTCGATTGCACCGCATTGGTTTTCTCCTGCATCTCATGCATAAGCTCATTAATTCGCTCGGCTGAAGCGCCTGAACTGTGAGCCAGTGTCTTCACTTCGTTGGCTACAACTGCGAATCCTCGCCCTTGCTCGCCAGCTCTCGAAGCTTCAATGGATGCATTCAATGCGAGGATGTTCGTCTGCTTGGCAATGGCCGTAATCTCGGCCACAATCACAAGAATCTCTTCATTTTTCGCGCGCAGATCTTCAATCACCACAGACATGGCTTTGCTCTCGTCATTCACCTGCTGAATATGGGTAACCGCTTCTTCCACTGTAACCATACCCGCTTCCGACTTGGTGGAAGCATCAAGAGCGATACGAGCGGTGTCTTCAGCACTGGATGAGATCTCTTTGACTCCAATGGACATTTCGCCCACGAGTTGGCCTGTAGCAGCGAGACTATTGTTTTGCAAAGTCGTTCCTGCCGCTGCATCCTGCATCAGTTCAGCCACCTGTTCTGTCGCTTTGGATGTCTGCTCGGAACTTGCCATGAGCTCTTCAGAAGATGCAGCCAACTGGCTTGAAGTATCATGTACTTCTCCAAGCACACTACGTAGTGAAGTCGTCATCATATCGAAGCTTTCTCCAAGCTGTCCGAACTCATCCTTACGCTGCAAGCCTACACGAACGGTTAGATCACCTGCACTCACTTGGGATGCTGCCTGCGTTAATTGCAGTAATGGCCGGTGAATGCTGCGGATAATGAAAATAAGCAGAATTAACCCAATAACCAATGAAGATGCCACAATTGTAATTGAACGGATCAAAATAGGCATAACGGCTTCAGTTGCTTCAGAAGGAACCATCTCCCCAACAATTTTCCAACCTGTCACCGGATTGGTGAAATACACTGCTTCCACTTCATGACCATCATATGTATACTTCACGATACCACTTTCCTGCGTATACATCTCATTAATATAGCTTTCATCCGATTGTGTACCGGATTCAATATTGTAGTGGAACAGGAATTTACCCCCGTTATCCAGCATGTACAGTTTTCCCTCTTTACCAATGCGAATCTGATCAACGGATTCTTTCAGATGATTGAGACTCACATTGGCTCCGAATACTCCTTTGCCGTCAGCCAGCTTGACCGCTGCGGTCACAACCCATTCACCCGTCGAAGCCGACTGGAACGTATCCGAGATTACAGGTTCATCCTGAGACATGCCCATCTTATACCATGAACGTTCACGAGGGTCATAATTCTGTTCCTCGGATTGTGGGGATTTCATCCAGCTGCCATCTTCCGCACCTGCGGTGAGTACACCCAATTCCTTATGATTCTGAGACATCCGATCCATCTGCCTTTGCAGCGCAGGAGATTTGTTAATAATATCGTTTGAAGTCATACCCGCCGCCATCTGCGCTGCGTTATCCTTCTCCATATCCAGCATTTGATTTATCTGCAGACTAAGCATTTCTGTTTTGGCCTGTGCGGAACGAATAATTTCCATCCTAACCTGGTCAGCAGCTTTTTGATAAGACAACCAACCAACGGTAATGCTCGGTACAATCAGGAACAGGAGTAATGCAGCGACCAGGCGTTTTTTTACGGTTAAAGTAAACCAGTTTCGAATCCTTTTCTTCATCTAACTATCCCCCATCATAATCTTCACCCATCCTTTTATCGGACAATCGCTGTAAAAATATTATGTATATATACTAAATTGGTACAAATTTAATCTAAATCCTCTGATCAGATGATATGAATTATATCCGTTAATCGTTTTGACCCTCCAGGCGAGATCGTTTACAATGCTCATAAGTTGTCTATTCATGAAACGATTGGAAGGGGAGGATTCACATCTTACGTAAGTCACACATGCAACAACCTGTTTCCACGGTATATTCATCCATGTTTCGTATCCTGTTAGCGTTCATCCTGTGCGCAGGCCCGATTCTGGGACAAGCCGCTATCACGGCAGCCGCAGCCCAGACAACGCAAGCAGTTCACATTGAAGTGAATGGTGAGCAGCAATCCTGGAAGAACGCACCACTTATCATCAAAGGCTCAACTTTTGTTCCATTGCGGGATGTCGTCACATCCGTTAAAGGCACCTTGAAATGGGATAATCACACCAAGACAGCTACCATTACCGTTGGCAGAGACAAGCTGGTGCATCAGGCTGGCAGTAATTCCATTAGGGTAAATCAGGTTAATCTTGCTACAGGTGTGAATTCACGTACCATTAACGGTACGTTGATGGTGCCTGTCCGGGCCATGGCTAATGCAATCAAGGCAGACATTAAGGTCCAACGAACAGCCACGGGTCAGATGAGTGTGAATATGGTCACGGATCAAGTCAGCCTGCTGAACAGTGAAGTTGCCAGCGTAGATACGTATCTGCGAGAGATCAACTATCCAGGTATGGCGCTGATTGCCCGCGATGGTGAAGTCCTGTTAAGACAAGGCTACGGCCTTGCCGATGAACAGACGCTGAATCGTCCGGATCAGAAGACCCGAATCGCATCGCTGAGCAAATCCTTCACGGCCGCGTCCATTTTGAGTCTCGTGGAGGAAGGTAAGATTCAGGTGCAAGATCCAATCTCCAAGTATATCTCAGGCATTCCTAAGGGAGATCAGATCACACTGCATATGCTGTTATCCCAGACTTCAGGTCTGCCATCCGCATTTGGTCGGAGTGAAGGAACTTCCATGGAAGAGACTGTAGAAGAGATTCGCCACAAAACGCTGAAGTTTGAACCAGGGAGTGCTTATCTATACAGCAACAGCGGGTATGTTTTGCTTGCATACGTCGTTGAACAGGTGTCCGGCATGAGTTATGCCGATTACGTGCAGCAGACGATACTGAAGCCACTTGGCATGAAAAATTCGGGAGAGGCTTCCCGTAAAGTGCATACGATTAGTGGTTTTGTTCAAAAAGATAACGCCTGGGTAACTGCCCCTTATTATGTTTCTCAATCCGGATCAGGAACCATCTATTCCACGGTGGACGATATGCTGAAATGGGATCGTGCACTGTATACGGACCAGATTCTAAGCCAGGATACGATTGAACAGATGTATGAGCCCTACTCCGATAAAAATTATGGCTATGCCTGGATTCTCAAAGAGAATGGCGCCAACCGAACCGTCTTCCACAACGGTAGTGGCGGAGGGTTTGCCACAGCCTTTTCACGTAATCTGTCCGATGATATCACGATTATCCTGCTCGGCAACCACGCAGGCATGGACATGACTTCACTTTTGGATGAAGTTGAGGCCAAAACAGCCAAAGCACTGCAATTGCAATAATTTATAATGATTCATTTATACAGAGCAAAGAGACGGTCCTATGGAGGATCGTCTCTTTGCTCTGTATATGTCTTCAATTTTACCGCTCATACTACTATACTTCGCTCAACCAATATTCATTTCTTCTTCATCCTGCAAAAGGCAGAGTAGCTCATATTCTCATCACTGCCTAGTCACCATCCGTTCTTTCATCATCCATCTAGCTTATCGTCACAGGAAGTTTCCCCGCAAAAGGAATACGCCCCATCAGCGCCTGAGCGACGCTATCCATGGCAAGTGGCCGGCTCTCGTAAGCCGCTACATAGACTTGGGCATCCGGAATCGCAAGCAGGTCATAGGGGCTTCGCAGTGCCACAACTGCCAATGGTTTGCCCAAGTCCTGTATCCAACCAATCAGCCTACACTGTGGATCGCCGGAGGAGCTTCCCGCATTATAGGTTCCTACCACGATCTGCCGAATGTCATCCTCTTCCGCCGCCTGAAGCAGACGTGCGGAACGAATAGCGACTTCCTCGGGCGTTACCGTCAGATCGACAACATCCAGACCATAATTGGATAAGGCTGAGCCCAAAGTGAACTTCTGAGTCAGCTGTTCGTCGGCAATTGTCGTCACAGACGTGGCAACCGTTATGACCAGCGTGCGTTCCTGCTTCAACGGCAACATATTCAGCTGATCGCGTACCCGTGTGATACTATTCTCGCTAATACGTCGGGCAACCTCTCGGTGTAAAGAACTGTTGCGCTCAGAACCGCTCGAATCTGAAAGATCCTTTGAGGAATCAGGGAAGGGCTCATTTGAGATCTTACTATTCACTTCATCATCACCTGCACCGTGCATTCCATTCTCCAGCAAACCACGTTTCGCCTTGTACATCAGCAAGCGGGTTACCGATTCATCGATACGACTCTCGCTGATTCGTCCGCTCTCCACAGCTGCCAGCAGCGCTTCAAATGCCTCTGCCTGAAGTTTGGCCGTATGGCTAATTAACACCAGATCCGCTCCGGCCTCTACCGCCATCACAGCTGCATCGACCGTGCCATAGTTCACGGCAATGGCATCCATCTCCATGCAATCTGTCACGATCATGCCCTCATAACCCAGTTCCTGGCGAAGCAAACCACTTAATATGGTTTGCGATAACGTTACGGGCAGGCGCTCAGACTCCAGTGCAGGGAAATAAATATGCGCCGACATCATGGCATCGACACCTTCGGCGATGGCTGCTCGGAACGGAATCAACTCCAGGCGCTCTACCCGATCACGATCATGAGTGATGATCGGCAGGTCCAGATGAGAATCGGTATCCGTATCCCCATGCCCCGGGAAGTGCTTGGCTGTCGCTGCAATCCCGGCGTCCTGCATTCCCGCAATGGTTCTGGCCCCATATTCTGCAACCGATTGTGGAGATTCACCGAATGATCGTACACCGATGACCGGATTGGCTGCGTTATTGTTCACATCCAATACCGGAGCAAAGTTCATGTTAATACCCATGGATTTTAGCTCCAACCCACTGATATATGCCGCCTGATATGCATCGTCAATGGAACCGGCAGCAGCAATGGCCATTGGTCCAGGCATCAGAGCGATTCCTTCAGTAATTCGCGCAACCATGCCGCCCTCCTGATCAATGGATATCCAGAGCGGCACATTACCGCTGCTTTTGGCAATCTGTTGCAGCCCTGACGATAACCGCTCTACCTGCTCTGGTGACTCAATGTTGCGCGTAAAATAGATTACGCCACCGATTGGATACTTTCGGAGAAAGGGTTCCACATCGCCAGCAGCTTCAGTGCCATGAAAGCCACAAAGCAGCATTTGCCCGACTTTCTCACGCAAAGTCATCTGTTTCAGCTTCAACTGGTATAACTCTTTTTGCCCACTCATTTCATACCTCCCTCCGATGACAAACATCCGTTCATGGATATAACAAAAATGGCTTTCGCCGCTCCTTCCATTCCGCTGCCTGTACATTCCACGTTTCCATTAAACGAACGAACTCCGTGCGGTCATGAATGGTTTCTCTGACGGCCTTTCCCCCTGCCAGCAGGTCGATAAAATACCTTGAACCCGGCTCTGGTGGCTCCAGCCAGCAGAACTGTTCCGGATAAAGTGTCAGCAGTTCATGCAAAAGTACCAGCCCTGTCTCTACCGCCCGGAATTTCCTGCTGTCCGTTACCAAAATCCTTACACCACCACACAGCTCACCTGCATGTTTGGAGAATGTTGGGGACATGTACACTGGATGCACATGCACACCTTCCAGCTTGTATTCTCGAAATCGTTCCGCCAAACGCTGCCCCTCAACCCACGGGGCTCCAATCCACTCGAATGGGCGGGTCGTGCCCCTGCCCTCCGATACATTCGTGCCTTCGAACAGGCACGTACCCGCATATACCCGCACACTGTCCAGCGTAGGCATATTGGGAGAGGGTAGCATCCAAGGAAGCCCACAATCCGCAAACTCCATGGCGCGCTGCCATCCTTCCATGGCAACCACGTCCAATTCGCAAGGTACCTCCATCTCGCTGTTAACCATCAGGGCGAGTTCACCTATCGTCAATCCGGTACGCACAGGGACACGCCAAGCGCCAACGAGTGATTCATACCCCGCGTTCAGCACACCGCCTTCCACAACGTTTCCCCCCAGAGGGTTGGGACGGTCCAGAATCAACATGCGTTTGCCTGCTCCAGCACAGGCTTCCATCATATGGAACAAGGTTGAGGCATACGTGTAATAACGGACGCCCACATCCTGAATGTCAAACAGGACCGTATCTACTCCAGTCAGCATTGCGGGTGTAGGTTTTTTGTAATCTCCATATAAGCTGAACACCGGAATGCCCAGACGCGGATGAAGCATGTCTCCGAATCTGACGCCAGCCTGAAGCTCTCCTTCCAATCCGTGCTCACAGGCATAGAGCGCTGTAAGCTCGGCATTAGCCATTCCGGCGCACACCTCTATTGTCGATACAAAATCCGCTGTAATACCCGTCGGGTTGGTCATTAGACCGATTCGATTACCCGTAATCCATGGATGCGATAACCCTCCGGACAGAAGATCAACTCCCGTTTGTATAGCCGGCATCTGCTCGGTTCCATTCAACTGGGCCATCACACATTCCCCTGGCTGATCCAACCCGTATGTTGATGATCGTTACCGCCGGTCACGACAGGTTCCTCTTCAGGCTCCAGCACATTTTGAGCTACCTTATGCTGATAGATGGCAAACATGCCTCCAAACAGCGCTCCGAAACCAACAACAGTCAGCATCAGCAAAGCAGTCAGGCACATGGCCTGAAAACAGGCGCTCATCGTGTATCCCGGGTGACGGAAGAACAGCTTTACACTTTCCCCCATCGCCTGAAGGATGCCCATGTTTTTTTGTAAAACGAGCTGCCAGGTATAGAACTGTGACATCAGCGCCATGAGAACAAAGAACGTCTGGAATACACCCACTGCTGTACCTGTAATTCCCCCCTGTCCACCGTAATACCACCAGGTTGACCACAGAATGAACCCAAGCACCGCAAAAAGCACACCCACCGATCCTCCCGGGATCATTCCCTTCATCGTTCCGATCCAGATATCCTTAAGTCCATTGCGCCGTTCCTTACGCTCCAGCCTGTGGTGCATGGCATAACAGACCCCGAACAGGATGGGCATATATATCAGGGCCAGAAGCAGCACCGCGATCGGCAGCGGAGCAAACATCAGAATGGGAACCAATACGATGGAGCTAATGACACTGTACAAGGCCACCGGAATAATATCCCGATAAATTTCTGCGCCCGACTTGATCAATACTTCACTCAACTTACGCATCATCACCCTCCCCTTTCTCACCGTTTCTTCTTCACCAGGCCACGTCTTTTACTCCCGTCCAATCGCAAGCTCCGTCTCTGGATCGAAAAAGTGTGCCTTACGCAAGTCCAGGACAAAATTTTTGTCCATTCCTACATAAGCATGTGTTTCCGGGTGAACCTTGGCCGTAACAGTTCGGGCACCGGAATGGAAATACACCAAATTCTCGGAGCCCAGATGCTCTACAACCTGAACTCGCGCCTGCAGCATATGGTCTGTCGGGATATTCGGAGCGACATCATCACCAAAAATATGTTCTGGACGCAGACCCATAATCACCGGCTTGCCTTGATGACTCTGAAGACGAGCGAGTACATCTGCTGGCAAGGTGAATGATGCCCCATCAATGATAACCTGCGTGCCTTCAATCCGTGCATCAATGAAGTTCATCGCCGGTGAACCAATAAATCCGGCAACAAACATATTCCGCGGACTCGCATACAGCTCTTTCGGTGAAGCCACCTGCTGAATGTCTCCATGATTCATGACCACGATACGTTCCCCAAGTGTCATAGCCTCCACCTGATCATGTGTCACGTACACAATCGTTGCACCAAGACGTTTATGCAGCTCTCCCAACTCCACCCGCATCTGCACCCGCAACTTGGCATCCAGATTGGACAGTGGTTCGTCGAATAAAAACACCTGCGGATCACGGACGATCGCCCGTCCCACCGCAACACGCTGACGCTGACCACCAGACAGCTCCCGCGGTTTCCGCTCCAGCATCGCTTCCAGTCCAAGAATGGAGGCCGCATTCTGCACCTGTTCATCAATATAGGACTTTGGCTTTTTCAGATTTTTCAGGCCAAAGGAAAGATTCTCACGAATGGTCATATGCGGATAAAGTGCATAATCCTGAAACACCATCGCGATATCCCGATCCTTCGGATGCAGATCGTTAACAAGCCGATCACCGATCACAATATCACCGCTCGTTTGTTTTTCAAGTCCGGCAATCATTCGCAGTGACGTTGTCTTACCACAGCCCGAAGGACCCACAAACACTACGAATTCCTTATCTTCTATAACAAAGTCCGAACCGGCCACAGCCGTGAACGTTCCTTTATGATCGTCTTTGAATTCTTTGCGCACTTGGCGAAACTCCACGCGTGCCATAGGTAGATCCCCCTTTACGTTGTCGCATATCCTGAACTAACAGTTAACCTTTAACCGCACCGATCGTAATGCCCTGCAGGAAGTAACGTTGCAGTGAGAAAAACAGAATAATCATGGGCAGCGCACCTATTGTTGCCCCGGCCATCATCGCGCCGAAATCCGTTGATTCGGCAAATACAAACGAGGCCAGCCCCACCTGAATGGTACGCATCTCGTTGGAATTGGTAATCAGAAACGGCCAGAAAAATTCATTCCACGAAGCGACGAACGTGAAAATCGCCAGCACTGCAATTCCCGGCTTTGCCATCGGCAGAATGACTTTCCAGAAGATGCCAAACTCGCTGCATGCATCGATACGCGCCGCATGGATCAGCGATGTGGGCAGTGTGGACATGAACTGTTTCATCAGAAATATGTTCCCTACGCTAACGGCAGCAGGCAGAATAATGGCTGTATAGGTGTCCCCCAGGTCAAATACATTAACCATCAGAATATATAGAGGAATTAATGTCACCTGCGCCGGAATCATCATGGTCCCGAGCAGGGTCCAGAACACCGCCTGACTACCTGGAAACTTCAGTTTGGCAAATGCATATCCCGCCAGGGAGGCGAAGAATACATTGGTTACGGTCAGAATGATCGAGATGAGCAGCGAATTGTACAGCCAGCGCCAGGCATCCGTTTTGGCAAAAAAGCGCTCATACGGTGACAACGACAATTGCTCCGGAATCATCTGTGGTTTAAACGAAGCGGACATTGCGCTATCCTGCACCGAACCGACGAGCATCCAATACATCGGGATGACCGTCACCAACGCCCAGACCACCAGCAGAATGGATGCAACCACGAGCAGTATCTTTTTCTGTGTTGATTTCATGAATTTTATTCACCCCCGGATGCTTAATGGAACTCCCTCTAATACTCAATATCGCTGGAGAAATATTTGAACTGTATGACGGAGATGACTATGATGATAATCGCCAATATGAACGACTGTGCCGAAGCCAATCCGAATTCATAGAACTTAAATGCCGTCTCGTAGATCAGATAAGCGATTGTAGTTGTCGCAAAGTTTGGTCCACCCTGTGTCATCAGATATACCGAGATAAACACCTGGAAGGATGTAATAACACCCGTGACGAGCAGATACAGCGTTGTTGGTTTGAGTAGCGGCCATGTAATCTTGCTGAACTGGGTCCAGCCGCTGGCATGATCAATATCCGCCGCTTCGTATAGCGATTTTGGAATACCGCCCATGGCTGCCAGGTACAGAATAATGCCCGCCCCGTGTGATCCGAGCCAGTTCATAAGAATGAGGGAAAAGAGTGCCGTTCCCGACTGGCCGAGCCAGATCACCGGATCAAGGCCAAACAAGCCGAGAAAACGGTTGAGTAGCCCCGAATCCGTCGGGTCAAAGATCGCCAACCATACAATGGAGATGGTTACCCCGGAGGCTACCGCAGGCAGATACATGGTAGCTTTGAAAAAAGTCTGCCATTTGCTTTTCATCTGATAGATAAAATAGGACAGTACAAATGTAATGAGAATATTGACCGGGACTGTGCCAACAGTGAAAATCACCGTATTTTTGATTGACTTCCAGAACGTCTCATCTTTCACCAGTCGCTCGTAGTTGTCCAATCCAACCCACGTCGAATTCATAATGTTGTATTTCTGGAAGCTCATAATAAGAGCCGTAAGTACTGGATACAGCGTAAAAATGAGAAACAGCAGGACAGGCGCCAAAATGAACAAATACGCCCACCCGTAATCCCGCCAAAACCGGGCAACCCGGGAAGTCCGGGGTACGGACGGTTTTGGCGCAAGGGCGGTCTGCATGGCGAATCCTCCTCTCCTAATCAGTGTGTTTTGCGTTATGTTTTATGGTCCGAGTTATTGTCCAAACATCTGCTGGCCTTTGCTCTTGAAGTCTTCTGCGATCTGCTCAGGTGTTTTCTCACCCGAGAACAGCGCCTGAATGTTTGGCTTCACAACCTGTTCCTTGAATTGTTTTTGCTGAGCTGCTTTGTCGATATCCAGTTCAAGCACTACCGGCATAGCGATATTCTCTGCCATCACTTTCGCAGCAGCCAGATTATCCGGTTGACCAAGCTCTTTTCCTTTAAACAGATCCACTTGGGATTGTCTTACGAATGGGAGCGCCAGTTCATTGGCTGAGTTTCCTGCTTTGGCACTACTGAGCGCCTCCATCACCAGGAACGTATTTTTGGCATGTTGTTCACCTTTGTCCTTCTTCTGTTTGAAGGCTACATACCCTTCGCCGCCCATTGTTGTGGCCGCAGGTTGATCATCATTATGCGGTACAGGCAACAGGACAAAATCAATCTTCTCTCCCTGCACCTTGCCATCATCGATGTCCTTGTTGCGGTTCTGAATCATCACATCATAATAAGGAATCGCTTTGGAGATGATCGCCGTTTCCCCTGCGTAGAACATATCCGTCCGTTTCGCTGGAGCGAGAGCCGCCGTTTCCTTCGGCATATACCCTTGATCCATCAGATTTTTGATAAAAGAGAGGGTATCCAGAATGCGACCATCATTCCATTGGAACGTGCCGTCTTTGTCAAGAACATCAATCATCCCGTTGTTCCGGGATAACATCTCAATGAAGTCGAGCGAAGTACCATCCGTAACCAACGCATACTGCTTAGCCCCGCCATCGAGCGTTTTGGTCAACTTGGCCGCGGCATCGTTGAATTCGGACCAGGTCCAGCCATTTTGCTGAATCGATTTCCAATCAATGCCCGCTTCCTCCAGAATGCGTTTGTTACCACCCCAAGCCCATTGGAATTGATATAAAGGCAGTCCATACTGTTTCCCCTGAATCTGGCCTAATTCAAGCGTACCTGGCAGGTAGTCGTCCTTGATCTCAGGTGTCATGTAACTGTCCAGTTCAAGCCCCAGCCCCGTATTCACATACGTACCATCTACACTGTGGAAATACAGATCCGGCGGGTTCCCGGCATTCAGAGCGACATCGAATTTTTTGGGGCCTTCCGCCCAGGAGAGCATTTCCGTCTTTACGGTAATGTTCGGGTGTTCTTTATTGAAATCAGAGATTAGATCCTTCAGTTCATCTTCATATGTGCCATGTACAGGATAGGTCCATACCGTTACCGTATCGTCAGCATTCGGGTCATCCGAAGCAGCCCCTCCGCTATTCCCACAGGCCGTTACCCAGACCATCATCAACAACATTGTCCATACCAGACCCTTCTTTTTCATCCCTTCATCTCCTTCGCATGTCGTCTTCCAATTCTTTCATTTGCCTAACCATGCTACCCCTTTGAGATCATTCAGCCTTCGAACACCATCCACCTATACACGCGGCAGTAAGGAAAAGCACCCCCCTGTAGATTGGGCCCGACAGTTAACGCCAGGCTAAATCTCTTAAATGCAATATTAACGTCAACTTAGTTGACATTAACAGTATTAATTCCTTCCAAAATTGTAGATTGAGTTCATTATATGAGTTGTAAAATAAAAATTCAACATTATTTTTTATCATAAAATTTAATTTTACTTTTTCATTTCATGCCACTATACTATGTAAAAAGAAAACCCAAGCAAGCGAGGTGAGCGAGTTTGCAACTGTATGCAGGCATTGATGGAGGCGGTACCAATACTGATGCAGCAATCATTTCTGATTCTGGCGAAGTACTCGCCCGATTCCGTGGCGGACCCACCAATCCTCATAGCGTACCGCCCAAACAGGCCATTTCAGAACTGTATCGGGTGCTGGATCAACTCTTTAACCTAAGAAATGATTTATCGACAAAATGTGAAGGTATATGTCTAGGAATGTCAGGTATAGACACGATTCAAGAACGCCAAATGATTGTTGATGCAGTACATGACTATATGAAGAATCGACATTCGAAAGGATTGGGAGCCTGTTCAGTTTGGGTTGTATCGGAAGGTGAAATTGCGCTGATGGCCTCCCTTGGCCACACTCACGGTGTATTGTGCATCTCTGGAACAGGCTCCATCGTCTACGGCTTCACGCCAGAAGGAAAACAGTACCGCACAGGAGGCTGGGGGCATCTGCTTGGAGATGAAGGAAGTGGCTATCGAATCGGACAACGGACTCTTCAAGCCATCATGCAGAGCCATGACGGCATTCTTCCACCGACTCTGCTAACCACGCTTCTCATACAGAAGCTGAATCTTCAAAATTTATTGGAGCTAAAGGTACGGGTGTACCAGACGGATTGGGGCAAAACCGAGACAGCATCCATCGCCCGTCTCACAATAGAAGCAGCCGAATCAGGCGATGAGGTTGCCCGGATGCTGATCGTTGATGAAGCCGGGCAGTTGGCCAATACCGCAAAGGCACTGATTGCACGCCATCAAGTATTCGCATCCGCACAGGTTGTCCTGTCCGGATCACTATTTCGTTACTCTGAGCTGTTCCGAGATACATTTATTCAGAGGCTTTCGGAATATGGTGGAGAGCTGAGATTTGTTTACCGGGAGGATGCACCGGCTCCGGCAGTCGGTGCGGCACAGTTGGCAAGGCAGCGCTGTTCCCAGAATGGATCATTTTGATAGAGATAAGGAGGCCATACGAATGAATCACATGCTTAACTTATTGATAACCGAACAACCGAATCCACTGACAGATCATATAGATGAACTTCCCTCGGCAGAAATTATGGAACTGATTAATAGCGAAGACCAACGAATTGCACAGTTAATTCAACCGCTCATTCCTGTGATTGCACAGGCTGCCGACCGGATTGTAGAAGCCTTTCAGTCAGGTGGCAGACTGTTCTATGTGGGTGCAGGTACCAGTGGAAGATTGGGGATTCTGGATGCTTCGGAGTGTCCACCTACCTACGGCACCCCTCCCTCCATGGTACAGGGTATTATTGCAGGTGGGTTTCGGGCAGTGAAGGACCCTGTGGAAGGTGCTGAAGATAGCGAGGAATTGGGAGCTGCCGATCTTGATGAACATGGTTTAGATGAGAACGATGTCGTGGTCGGCATTGCCGCCAGTGGACGAACACCATATGTGCTGGGTGCGATGAGACACGCCAAGGAGATTGGAGCTACGGTGATCAGCCTGAGTAATAATGCAGGCACACCGATGGCCCTGCTGGCTGATGTGAGCATTGAGGCTGTTGTCGGCCCGGAAGTTGTTATGGGGTCAACACGTATGAAGGCAGGCAGTGCCCAGAAGATGATTCTGAACATGCTCACCACGACCGCCATGATTCGTCTGGGCAAGGTCTACCGCAATTTCATGGTGGATCTGAATCCTTCAAACAAGAAGCTTGTCCATCGCGCCAAACGAATGATCCAGCTGGCAACAGGCGCAAGTGAAGCAGAGATTGAACAAGTATTTATCGCGGCTGATGGACATGTCAAAACGGCGATTGTCATGCTGATGGCAGACGTGGGCGCAACAGAAGCCCAGCGCAAGCTTGAGCTGGCTGACGGATTTGTCCGCAATGCCATATCCGGTAAATAACGCAGGTAGCTATGGTTAAACACGAAGGAGCCCGACATTGGTCTGGGCCCTTTTTTGATTTTTATATGTCGCACGAGTGTGCTTAATCTCAATCTATTAAAAAAATCCCTCCTGTATAAAACAGCAAGGGACTTGTCTATTCTCATTTATGTTCCAGTATAGCCTGTCGGCTCTTCTCCAGATACTCCACCGACTGGTTGTAATCCCGACTGGCGATGGCCAGATACAGAATATCGATCACGTTCAACTGTGCAATCCGTGACGAAGTTGCTCCGCTCCGGATATCACTTTCGGTAGAAGTAATCATCAGGGGCACATCCGCCATACCACTGAGTGTATTGCTGCCCCACTTGGTAATGCTAATTGTCGCTGCACCGCCTTCGTGAGCATGCTTGAGACAGGAAATCACGTTGGAGGTCTCCCCTGAATACGAGATACATACGACCGCATCATCTTCACGAAGCGTTGTTGCAGACGAAATCTGCATATGCGGATCGGCAAACGAAAAGCTTGTGCGATTGATTCGCATGAACTTGTAATGTGCATCCAGCGCAATCAGGTTCGAGGCCCCTACCCCATAGAAAAAAATCCGTTTCGCCTGATGAAGTACGTCCACTGCCTTTTCCACCAGACGTGGGTCCAGAATATGAACCGTATCCTTCACCGACTGAATATTGTTAGCCGACACATGCTGAATAATACTCTCCATGGAATCCTGGGGACGAATCTCCGTATAATTATATTGCTCATCCGTCTGCAAATCTCCGGCAATCTTGAGCTTCAGTTCCTGAAAACCCGCTACCCCGAGCGATTTGCAGAGACGAATAATAGCCGCCGGGCTCCCCCCGCTACGTTCGGACAACTGTGCCACCGACGACTGGACGGTTTCTTGCGGGTGATCGAGAATATATGCTCCGATCTTCCGTTCCGATGGGGTCAGGTCATCCATTAATGCGCGTAAACGTACAAGTCCACCTTTCATGCTCTCCATCCGCTCCTCCTTTCCATACTGCATTCATGTACAAGCATTTTATCTTATAATTTCACTCGCGTCTAATTGAATTCCTTGTCTTTCCATAACTGAACTCCATTCGAAGGCAGGTCTCACTAGAGTGTCAGGTTGCCTGAGATTACGGCGTGTCTCGCGCCGGTTACTGCCGGGAGCGTATTGGTTCTCCCCATAAGTGCCTCATGGCCAAGTAAAGCAAATCCAATAGCTTCCCGAGCATCATCGGGTATGCCATAATCTGCTGTTCTCTCCAAACGGATATCCTTTGGAAGTCTATGACGGATCATCTCCATTAACGTGGTATTGGAGGTGCCACCACCGCAGGCGAGCATGGCCGATATGTGCACCTTGGGCAGGATAAAATCCTTCACTGCACGCACGATGGTTTCCGCGGTCAGACAGGTTGCAGTAGCCAGCGTATCTTCCAGTGTTAAGGAACGTGCTGCGGCCATCTCCATCAGTCTCACTGCATACGCGGCGCCATATACTTCCCGACCTGTACTTTTCGGCGGAAGTCTTTTGAAGTACTCATCTTCCAAACACAGGTCTACCAGACCCTGATCAACCTTCCCTTTTGCGGCGATGCTTCCACTCGGATCATAATGCTGCCGCCCATCCGTTGCCTGACGCACAATGGCATCCATCACCATATTGCCTGGCCCTGTATCAAAAGCCGAAAAACCTTCGGTAGATGACTCGGATGGCAGCACAGTCACATTGCCAATGCCGCCGATATTCTGCACCAACCGCCCTTCCGTCGGGCTGCGGAACATCAGAGCATCCGCATAAGGCGTAAGTGGAGCACCTTCCCCACCAGCCGCCATATCCCTGGCTCGCAGGTTGCCAATCACTGGCAGTCCTGTTCGTTCTCGAACGACAGCACATTCACCGATCTGCAATGTCGATACCACATCCATACTTGCTCCCGTTGGCCCTGGAAATGCAGATGCTACAGGAGCATGCCATACCGTCTGTCCATGCATGCTAATCACATCCACCTGCTGCGTTGAGATGCCAGCAGACCGCATCAGTTCTTTAACACTATGTGCATACCACTCCGATACACCAAAATGTGCGGCTGTCAGTTCGTCAACACGTGCCGTCCCCGGTGAACATAACCGGATCAATACGTCTCTCAATTCATTTGAATACGGCACACAGACGAAATCAACCAGCTCGATCTGCTGTAATGCGCCGCTCATATCGGTTTGAATACGCACCAGCGCCGCATCCGTTCCGTCCAGAGATGTCCCTGACATTAGTCCAATGACCAGATGCTCCTGCTTCAAACGATACTTCTCCCACATCGGATAGCTGCCTGTATCCATCCACTCCCAACCTCCTGCAAGACCCGATGATCACGTCATCTGCCAACATTTTACCCAGTATATGATATAAAATTTCACAAGTCAAACTTAATGTGAAATTAAATTACATCAACTTTAAGTTAACGACTCTCATTGTATCTTTTCCTATGCTCTGCGATTTGAAGACAAAAACGGTACGCCAAAACAGGCTCTCGCCCTCAGCGAAAACCTGTTCATTTGTCATTAGACATTAGATGTAATCAAGCACATTAAAGATCAGAATCAGCCCTGCAATGCACATTATCCAGGAGAGAACTGACCCGGACTGTTCCTCCAGTTTTCTTTGCAGCTTTTCCACGATCCCCTGCACCCTGGAACCCAGCCATGTATGCAACACATAGATTAGAAGGGGTGGCGTGATCATGATCAGATTATATCCAATAAGAATGAGTATCCACCCCGTTATTGGAAGTCCCTCCGTGGTCATCAGACTTACCGCTGTATAATAGGGAAGAGCAGTTCCCGCTTCCAGCAAAAATGTAGTGATACCCATGACAAATAATCCCTTGAACCCGGTGGTACGGGGAACACGATATTTCTTTCTTCCACCTGTCTTTGGTTTGACCCAGAAGCTACCTGTAAACAACACGCCCCCTACGATCAAAAGGGCCCAGCTCACAACTTTATGTTGAAAAAATGAAGTGAAGGTGGCTTGTAACAGATCCAATCCTGCCATCATTAAGCAGCCCAGGACAAAGTATAAAAACATGACGGTCGCCACATAGATCATGAGTCGTGAGCCAAATCTCCGGTTCTCTTCAATCATTAAATATAACGTCACACCGATCAGCGTTGGACTTAACGTGTCCAGTAGTGCAAGTCCCCCAATATAAAACAGTAATTCAGCTTTCATGAGTAAGTCCACTCTTGTTCTGCATAAAAATATCATAAGCTTCTTCCATATAACTGAGCAGTTCTGGCTCCAAAGGATAAAATCCTAACTCATTGGATGCTTGAGCAGATTTTCTGGCATCCCATAATTTATCCAAAAAAGCGTCCTCTCCCTCAAACTGTTCCTTCTGCTTCTCCATCATACGACGAATGACATTCTGGACTTTATCGGAATCAGGAGCTTCATTCATATGACTTTTTAACTGGCCAATCAGTGCAATCCATTCCAGAGAATCGGGATCATTACCCTGCATACGGGGCAGTTTCTCCCATAGTTCCAGCTCATCATGGCTAAACCTGTTTTCTTTATATGATCGTAGCCTGTCCATATTCGGCTTGGAGAGCTGAATCAGCTTCTCAAGCGTATCCTGCTTATTACCTTGCTCCATGATAAGACTGTTTAACATCTCTCTCAGAGATGAGGCCATCGAGTCCAACCGCTGTTGTTCTTCAATAATATAGGAAAGCTGATTCCTTAGAGAATGTTCCCAATTCCATGATTCATCGGTAAGCATCTCCCGAATCTCCTTTAGCGAGTAACCCATATTTTTGAAAAACTGAATCTGCTGAAGCTTTTTTAAATCCTCTTCTACATATAATCTATGCCCGCCTTCCGTTTTGGAAGAAGGACTTAAGAGATCAATCGAGTCGTAATATCGTAATGTCCTTACCGTCATCCCCGTTCTGCGTGCGAGTTCATGAATATGAATATACAATGTGTTATACACCTCCTACAGCTCATATATCATTTTTCTTTTTCCCATCTATCATCGTATACTTCAACAGATAGCCTACCCCCAGCCCAATCAACACACCTGGAAATACATGATCCATAATTAGTCCTAACCCTGCCCCGATAATAACACAACTATATATGAGAATATCTCCTGTTTTCATGATCATTTCCCTCCTTTTCCCTGTATATCTGAATTCCTGACCATTATACATAATGACGTTGCGTCAACTTCAACCCCCATTTTGTTCGGAAAACACCTTGATCCTGACGTTACGTCATCGTATAACATGAAGTCATACAAAATTCAAATTCATACCCGAGGTGATCTGATGACCAAAGTTATGCCCATATGGTTCTGTCTGCTCTTGGTTTTAACATCCTGCAGCCTGTCCAGCACTGCCATTACCGACACACAACAGGTATCCCTGAATTCCATTGACCTCATTTCGATAGATAATGGGAGTACTCCCGTAACCGTGGAGACTGCAGCCGATATTACCTCTCTGGAAGTATCAAGCAACGCATACGATCACAAGCCCGTTTTTAATATGGTCCGCGGCCAAAGAGACGTAAGGATCTCTGCAAGCAATCATATGATTCGGATCTTTAATCTGGCGAACCAACCTGTGATCACTGTGAAAGTACCTCTTCATTATGAAGGTGATCTACGTATTAACAGTTCCTCCGGAACAGTCAAGATCAACCATATTCAATCCGACTTATCGGTTGATGGGACTAGTGGTTCAATTGAACTGACTACTGAACGTATTCTATCCAACATTCACCTTGCCTCAACTAGCGGTAATATAACACTGAGCGTCGTGGAAGAAAATCCGGATGTAAACTGGACATTGGAATCGCGAAGTGACAGACGTTCCCACTCCCTTGACTTGCAGCATATTCGTGATAACAAACACACCTCCCAAGGCACTACAGGACAAGGGACATATCAAGTCCATATCCTCACCAAATCAGGTAATATATCAATTCAATAAGACATGCCAAATATCCAAAACGCTTAAATTTGGACGACAAAAAGAGGCGCACAAAGGCGCCTCGGACGTACTAGAATCAGATATGCAACCACTTTTAAAAAAACAACTCATCTCCTGGAGACAACGCATAGATATCAGCTCCCGCAGATGAACTTCCATCAAGCAGACCTTGTCTCAAACGTTCCGTCTCCGCAAGGTCGGTATGTACAAGCACCGTATGTCGAGCCGAAATCCGATCCAGCATCTGCTCGACATCCCTCCAACCCTGATGAACTTTGTAACGTAATTTTCTTACTTCACATTTTCCATACGCCTCTGGATTTCGCAATAACTCATCGGCAAATGTTCCTGCAGCAACATGCCCGGTGAGCAGAATCAGATTTTTTCCATCCGATGACCATCTCTCGTAGTACCAATGTGCAAGTGAGGACTGCATCATGCCATCCGGGACAAACCATAGGGAAGCATGATATTGTTCCAGCAACTGCAGACGTTCTTCCTCGGTAGATGTCTTATTCCAACCTTCTCCGTTCAGAAAATGATCGATGCTGTCCTCAGGCGAAACTTCCCCAATCCGCGCTTCCCTCCTGAGCCAATAGGGAACACGATGTAACTGTGCCATCCCATCCACCAATTTCTGTTCCACAATCATGGGAATACCCTGAAAATATTGCTGCGCCCATAGGATTATCTCCTGGCCGCGGCCCACCGCAGGCATGGGTAATAACACCCTGCCACCCCGAGCAATCCTATTGCCGATAGCGCTCTCCAGTTGTTGCAGTTTATCGGCCTGCGTATCCCGGTCCGTACCATAAGCAGCATCCACGATCGCCAGATCAAGCTTAACCTTGGATGAGTTAGACATGGATGCCATGGCTCCTATACTTTCTCTCATGTGCATTGGCTCGGTAAGGATTCTGCTGTGTATTCCTGTAGATGAGCTTAGTGCTGCCTCTGATCCGGTAGATCCTGTAGCAGCAAGGGTCTGAGCATATGTTGCTTGATCAACCAGTGTTTGTCCCATGGCTTGGCCCCCTACCAACTTCATGGCCTGTTCGCCGCTCACATCCGTTTTTTCAGGGGGTGCGCTGGATACACTGGATATGACCTGAAAGCTTTTCATTGGTTCAGGAACAGCCCGGAGGCGGCTATGGCGATTCAGGTCTGCCTGCCGGAATCCGTCGGCCACATCGTCATCCTGTAGAAGCATGGACTCTGACGTATAATCACCGGAGTACAGAACCCGCTTGCCCTCCATCTCAAGACCGAACCAGACCGAACCAGCCAGATGCCCGCTACGCCCCCAGATTGCCGCCACCCCAGGTATGATTTCAAACCAATGACCTCGCTCGGCTTCGTTCTCCAGGAACCTGTATCGAATACGCTGCTCGTCCGTTTCATCATAGGGTATTACATATCCTGCACGTTCCATATTGCTGCGCCATGCCCGAAAATACGTACCCAACTGTTCCCTCGTCTCCCTTGTCGTCCACACTTCACCCTGGTAGCCCATCTTATACAGCAAAGGGATGGCGACCGAATGATCCTCATGGGCGTGAGACAAGAGGACCGCGTCCAGTTGTGGGACAATCTCCGGGTCAATCAGCGGATACTGGCCTGCGCCTTCTTTTTTGACACCACAATCCAGCAAAAGGTGAAACCGGCTCCCGCTCAGGAGATAGGCGGAACGTCCATGTTCCCCTGCACCGCCCCATACGTTAAGTTTGATCATGATGCATTCCACTTTCTCTTTGAATTCAGCATCTCGATTCCAAGCAGCATCAGCACCGTCATGCCTACAGTCACCACGGCCATCGCCATTCCGAGTGATACCTGACCTTGTTCAAACTGGGCAAAAATATACGTCGCCGACGTCTGCATGGACGGCGGAAGAATCAATAACGAACCTACCAGCTCCCGGGTAGCAATTGTAAAGGTCATCATCCAGCCGGCTAGCATGCCGGGCAGGATCAAGGGGATCAGGATGCGCCGCAGAACATACAGCGGCTTCCCGCCAAACACTTGACCTGCCTGGAACAAGGTTCCATCAATCTGGGTAAAGCTCGATTTTACATACTGCACAGTGTAAGGCAAGAAGAGAACAACGTATGTGAGCACAACCATGCCATAGGTGTTATACAACGTGACTGGCATCCAGGGTGAGTTCCAGAAGAGAATCAGACCCACAACCATCACGATACCCGGGACCGTATTAGGCAACAGACTGAACAAGTCAATCACACGCTGCATGAATGAAGATGATCTGCCGATCGCCAGCGCAAACCCCGTACCGATAATAACCGCAACGCTTGAAGCCGCGAGAGATAATCCCAGACTGTTGCCGATGGCCTTCATACTCACCGATCCCCAAGATAATAACTCTTTGTAATGATCCAGTGTCAGATTATCAAATGCGAGTCCCGATCCCCGCAGCTTCATGGTCGAAGCGGCGATGATGGAGAAATACGGGATACCTACCGACAGGATCAACAGGATCGCAAGATACACCCCGCACAACCATCCTGCTCCGCCACGTAGAGAATATCGCTTCGAACGTTGCCCTTTGCCACCAACCAGACGATACGTGAACTTCCGGCTCATGGCAGACTGCATATACCACATCACCAGACAGACGGACAGCAGCACCGATGCGAGTGAAGTCGCCTTGCCGAAGTCAATCGGCCAACTGGAGATGTACTTATGAATTTCGGAGGTCATGACATAATAGCCAATCTTGCGCCCAAAGGTTGCCGGTGTGCCGAATTCCGCAATCGTTTTGACAAAGACCAGCATGATCCCCATGCCGTAGGACGACAACAACAACGGTAAAATAATGCGTCTGAAACGGTACCCTGCATGTGCACCGTGCACAGCGCCCGCTTCTTCCAGATTACCGCCGATGCGGATTAATGCATCCCGAAGCAGCAGATACAGGAATGGGAACAGGTGCAGGCTCATGATGAGCACCATACCCCAGAAGCTGAAGAACAGCTCACTCCAGCCTGCTGATGAGGGCACCCATTGCTGCAGGTATCCCCCTTTTTGCATAAACAGAATCCATCCCATCGATCCAATATACGGCGGAGTCATGAACGGAATCATCAGGATTACATCCACCCAGCGATGCTCGCCCATCCGGGTCTTCGCCATCATCCAGGCCAGCGGCAGCGCCAGCAGCGTGGTTACCGCTACAACGCAGATGCCAAGCCAGACGGAATTCAGCAACACACCTGATAGATGATGTCCCATAATCGTGCGAATTGGAGCCATCCAGTCCCATTGTCCGTTCACATATACACTTTGCCAGAAGATCAGCAAGAGCGGCACCCCAATGCTTATGGTCAGTAGAAACAGGGCCAGAATCACGCCCACTCTCCGAAAAATTCGGTTGTTTTCCATTCCAACAGGTTTCACTACGTTCACCTCACATGACTTTCCACAGACAGTAGATATGATTTAGACGAATAGAAGTATTTCGATCCATACCTTGCTTATTGAAAGACGCTCTTTGGATTTATGCAAAAGTACTTATTTAAACGTCTCGGAAAAACGTGCTGCTGTCTCTTCGCCATGTTCACTCATCCAGTTCCAATCCACTTTAAGTTGTGGGATATCCTTCACATTGGCACGATTAGTCGCTTCAATGTCTTCGCGGCCCGGGATCAGATAAGCATCTGCAACAAGCTTCTGGGCTTCATCGGACAACAGGTAGTCAATGAACGCCTTGGCATTCTCTACATTCGGGCTGGATTTCAGAATCGCTGCCGGTCTTGGACTGATGACCGTGCCTTCCTCAGGATACACGATATCCAGTGGTTCACCTTTTGCCTTGGAGGAATACGCCATGTAGTCCACACCTGCAGCTACGATGCTTTTGGCACCTGTAATGACCGGATCAAGGGCTTCCTGATTGGCGCCAGCCATCGCTACTCCATTGGCTTTGTATGCACTCAGCAGATCCCACCCTTTTTCACCATTCGCACTCAGGTATCCTGTGATGAAGTCGAGTGCTGAACCTGATAATGTAGGGTCGGGAATGTTCACTGCATCTTTCCACGCAGGCGTAGCAAGCTCTGCCCAACTTGTTGGCGGTGTAGATACCAGTTTGGTGTTATACACAATACCCAGTGCGGAAGCACTGCTGCTGAAATAATTGCCTTCTGCATCCGACCAGTCCTTGTTCAGCTTGTCTGCATTAGCTGCTTCCGGGTAAGGCATCGTCAGTCCATCGGCTTTCAAAGCCTGTGCTGAAGGTAAAGAGGCCAGGATTACAACGTCTGCCACCGGATTGGACTTCTCAGCTTCCATACGAGCCAGAATTTTGCCTGTCGTTCCCTGGAACATCTCAACTTCGATCCCTGTTTTGTCTGTAAATCCACTCACGATGTTATCGGCCAGCTTCTGTGGGCCAGCACTGTACAATACCAGCTTGCCGCCAGCCGGTTTCGTTGTTTCTGCCGCTGCTGCCGTGTTTCCTTCACTTGCGGGTTGAGCCGCATTGCCAGTGGTCGAGTTCCCTGTACTACACCCGAACAAACTGATACTCATAACCGCCGTTAATAGCAAAGTCGCGCTCTTTTTCCCTGTTTTCATCCCCAACATATTCATCCATCTCCCCTGGTCTCTAATTTAGTTGTTCAACCTGTACTGTTCTTGATGGAGTTCACACATCAATTCGTCGCTAATTAGCTGCTGCGATCACTTCACGGTGATTCACAGTTTCGACATCCTGTCCATCCATGCGGCATATCCGCTCGGGAGCAACATGGAGCTGGACCTTCTCCCCTACGCGTACTCTTTGGTTCACATAGGCTGTCCATACGCCAAGCCCTTCCATCTGCACTCGCACTTCGTAGCGTTCACCTACATAGCTGACGCTGAGTACAGTTCCCGGATAACACAGATCGTCATGACCTGTTTTGTTCCAGGTGACATGCTCTGGACGCACCATCGATTGATCAGGCGTGAGCCAGTTGGACTTTCCGATAAACGAAGCGACATACGGATCACTTGGCGCGGAGTAGATCGTTTCCGGGCTTCCCTTTTGCAATATCCGCCCCTTCTGCATTACCACAATCTCATCCGACATCGACATCGCTTCAATCTGATCATGTGTGACATACAGCGCAGTCAGTCCCATATCCCGCACCAAGGACATCATCTCAATCCGCATCTCTTCCCGAAGTACAGCATCCAGTGCACTCAGCGGCTCATCGAACAGGATCACCCCAGGTCTCACAGCTACGGCTCTGGCAAAAGCAACCCGTTGCTGCTGTCCACCAGACAGCTGATGCGGATATCGATCTTCCATGCCTTGCAGGCGAACCATGCCAAGGGCTTCATTCACTTTTTGCCGCAGATCGGATTTCTGTTTGCTGGCCTTCAGGCCAAACGCTACATTTTCATATACGGTCATATGCGGCCATAATGCAAAATCCTGAAACACCATGCCCAGATTACGCTTGTGTGTCGGTATATCAATCCGCTTCGCCGCAGAGTAGATACACTGACCATCGGCACGAATCTCCCCCGCGTCCGGCTGTTCCAGCCCGGCCAACATACGGAGCAGTGTTGTTTTGCCACAGCCCGATGGGCCGAGCAGTGTTGTGAACTTTCCATGTTCAAGCGTTAGATCTGTCGGCAGCAGTGCGGGGGTTTGATTAAATGATTTTTGAATTCCCGTTATCTCTAATTTCATAAGCATCCCTGCCTGTCTTCTGTTACTTGATCTCTTTTGTTACTTCATCTCTTGCACTGTTCTCAGTCTAACGTCCGCTTTCGCGAGTTGTATGTCTTGTATGTAAAATTGGAATTAACTTTTTAGATGAATTCTGTTGATGTTCATAGATTAAATCTATAGTAGATGAACTAGTAGAAGTGAGAGGAGTGTTGGGACTTTGAATCTGATCAAACTGCAAATTGTTGAGCTGATCGACAAGCATCATCACATGACAAGCGTGGCCGAGTTACTGGGGATCAAACAACCGACCGTTACATTTCATATGAAGTCATTGGAGGAAGAGATGGGCGTGCGATTATTCGAATCGCGCAGTGGGAAGACTTTTTTAACCGAGGCCGGACAAGCCCTGCTCCACTATTCTGTCAAAATCAATGCTCTGACCCAAGAGGCAAGACGAGTAGTAAAGGAATATGACAGTCTTTATCGGGGCACCCTGCACATTGGGTCAAGCTATGTACCGGCTACATATCTTTTGCCCACCATACTCAACACCTTTTCTCAGGAATTTCCGGGCATTCGTATCATCTTATCCGTCAAACCATCACCTGTTATTCGCGAGATGTTAATTCGGCATCAGATTGATCTGGGGGTGATCTCTTCGGAACCATTTGTCGGACCCGCGCTGCAAGCTGAGACGTTATGTGAAGATGACTTGGTACTAATCTGCTCTCCACAGCATGACTTGGCCCAGAAGGATGTATTGACACCTGACCATATCGCGCAGATTCCTTTTGCCTTACATGGCGACCAATCCAGTACTCGGCGGCTAACCAACCAATGGCTCGTGCAGCATGACATTCGTTTGCGGAGTACGGTAGAGATGGATTCTCTGGAAGCAATCAAACAACTTGTGTTAATCGGGGGGCATGTCTCGTTCATGTCTCGGATGGCAGTACGGTGGGAGGAACAGCACGGGCTCATTCAGGTTCTTCCCATTCCCGGAGAACAGGCACCGCGCCATATATACACCGTGCATAATAAAGACCGCCACCCTTCCGTTCAGGTAAACCGCTTCAAAGAAGTGCTGCGAGAGGTGAGTCACGGCTTCCCCATTTCCCATGGCTGATTGCCTTGATCCTCTATTAAGTATCGTTTGCCATTCATCAAATCTATGCAGGGTTAACGCAATGTGCGCTCCCCGTTAATCGCTATCAGATACTCGGACGATAAAGTGGGAGCTGTACGTTAATCCAGATTAGGAGAGTGATTGGTTTTGAAAAAGTGGAAAAAGGTAACCGCCTCATTCATGCTGAGCATCGTAACATTGGGAAGTGGACTGACGTTTCTGGGAACACCCCAGGCTTCCGCTGCTGCCAATGCCGTTCCTGCTTATGAAGTGAAGTTTCTGGCCAAGCCGGAACTGGTGTTGAATACAGATGGAACACCACGCAGTGAAGTGATTCAGACCCTCGGCCTGAGTTCCACACCAAAAAACATTAACGTAGAGTACTTTGACACCAATGCGCTCGGACTGGATGAGCAAGGATGGAACGTTCGTTTTCGCAAAAAGGATGACAAGAATAACTACGAATTGACTTATAAAAAACGCTACCCTGTAATCAATGGCGACATCAACGCAGCGCTGACTCTGGCTAACCAAGAAGGATTCGATAAATCAGATGATAATTACGAGGCTGAGATTGATTGGGGATACGGCAAACAAACGCTAAGTTTCTCCAACACCAAAAAAGTCGATACCAAAACGACAGGTATTCAGCTTCCTTCGGAGCAAGAAGCCTTGAACATGTTACTGGACAAGCTCCCTGGCAAATTGAAAAACTGGTCTGCCTCCAACTGGGGCAAGCAGCAACTGACTCAATCCCGTGCATATGGCCCGATCACATTCCAACGATATGAAGGAACATGGAATGGTCAAGAGCTTACACTTGAAGTATGGCCGATCCGTAATGCAGCAGGTACAGGTACTGAGAATATCGTAGAGGTCTCTTTCAAAACCGATGATGCTGTAGTCGTATCCGGACTGCGTACCCAACTGATGCAATTGCTGGAGAATAACAACTGGCTGATTCCTGCCGATGGCTTGAAGACACAGACAATTCTTGAACGATATTAATCGCTAGCCCTTCCAAAAAAACAAGCTCCTCTTCCTGCGTACATCGTAGGAGAGGAGCTTATCTTTTTTCGTTTTGAATAAAAGTAAATTAGTCTTTGAGTCAACATTTGCATAATTGAATTCTAATCGTCCCGGGTACAAGAGTTAGACAGCAAGAAGGGTCCTAATCCATCCAACGTATTAACGAGTGTAACCATCTTGCTGATTTCAAGTCAGTCTTTCATTTATGCAAATACTCAAGTAATTCTAGAATTATCATCAGTTGAGATTTTTACTGATTATTCCTTTAACAGCATGGATATTGGGAACTATGTATGTCTATTTTCAACTTGGTCATACGGAATGTTCTATTTAAATAAAGATTCTATCCTTAATCAAATGACAATTGACCCTTTATTAAAAGAAATCCACTTTTCTAATTACCGCAAAAAAAGCCCTTGCTATAAGCAAAGGCTTTTCTGTATGTTACTCGGAAGCGGGTGATGGGAATCGAACCCACGCTATTAGCTTGGAAGGCTAAAGTTCTACCATTGAACTACACCCGCAAAATAAAAAAATCGGGATGACACGATTTGAACATGCGACCCCCTGGTCCCAAACCAGGTGCTCTACCAAGCTGAGCTACATCCCGATACTTATGAAATAATGGCGCGCCCTGAGAGATTCGAACTCCCGGCCTTTTGATTCGTAGTCAAACGCTCTATCCAGCTGAGCTAAGGGCGCAAATATGGAGCGGAAGACGGGAATCGAACCCGCGACCCTCGCCTTGGCAAGGCGATGCTCTACCGCTGAGCCACTTCCGCAAAACATATGGTGCGGTCGAGAGGACTCGAACCTCCACGGGGGGTTAGCCCACACGGACCTGAACCGTGCGCGTCTGCCAATTCCGCCACGACCGCAAAATATAATGGTGAGTCATGAAGGGCTCGAACCTTCGACACCCTGATTAAAAGTCAGGTGCTCTACCAACTGAGCTAATGACTCATAGTGAAATGGCTGGGGATATAGGATTTGAACCTATGCATGACGGAGTCAAAGTCCGTTGCCTTACCGCTTGGCTAATCCCCATTAAAAAATCATGGGGCGATCGAGGGGAATTGAACCCCCGAATGCCGGATCCACAAACCGGTGCGTTAACCACTTCGCCACGATCGCCATAGAGTAAGCCATTCATCCACTAAGAGATTCTTAGTATTAGCAACTGCATTTATAATATACATTCTATCACAAATCCAGATGTAAATACTAAAAATGGTGCCGGCGAGAGGACTTGAACCCCCAACCTACTGATTACAAGTCAGTTGCTCTACCAGTTGAGCTACACCGGCACGGTGTATATTTAATTAAAAATGGCGGAACCGACGGGATTCGAACCCGCGATCTCCTGCGTGACAGGCAGGCATGTTAGGCCAACTACACCACGGTTCCATAATACTTTCTCAAGGAAAGTTAATTGCGGGGGCAGGATTTGAACCTGCGGCCTTCGG
>NZ_JBHGUU010000012.1:0-307859 GCF_048976745.1 Paenibacillus sp.
GCTCGCAGCTGCGCAAGCGCTCGCCGGCGTAGGCGCATGGGCCGCATGGCTGCGCCTGCTGCAAGCCCTGCCGCCCCGAGGCGCGCTGGCGCTGCTCGCAGCGCTTCCGCCTGCGGCACGCGGCGGGCTGCTGCGCGCACCCGCAAGCGTCCGCGAAGGGCTGCTTGCGCTATGCGGCACGCCTGACGGCGCGCAGCAGCCCCACGCGGACGAAGTGCCCGCCCCGGAGCGCATCGCTCACGCGCTCCTCGCGGGCACGCTCGCGCTGCTCGCCGGGCGGCAGAACCTGGCACGTGAATGGGCCGAATCGGCCCAACTCACGGCGCGGCAAGCTGCCGCCACAGGTCGCCCGGCGACGACAATTCCGCCGGGCCTGCGTACACTGCAGCGCCTGACTGCACCCGGCGCAGCCTCTGGGGATGAATACACCAACCAGTGCAACATGTTACTGGTACACCTATAATTTATTTATCTTTTATCTTTTATCTTTTATCTTTTATCTTTTATCTTTTATCTTTTATCTTTTATCTCTTATTTCATATCTGTTATCGCTAACCTCTAAGCATCTAACTTCTAATTTCTAATTTCTAATCCACAACCTCTAGTCTCTAAATCCCAGTCCCTACCCCTCAATCCTTTTAATCCCGATCAGTTCCTCCATAGCCCATCCAATTAAAATTGCAAAAGCAACGGAGCTACCGGTCCTCGGAGTATCCCTCCGAATCGTGCATGGTTCCGTTGCCAGTAGCCTGATCCCTCATTCCTTCGTTCCTGACTCTGTACTCAACCCATTCATTCTCAACTCTTGCATATCACCGCTCGAAAACAGCGGATCGGCGTGCCGTACATGTCAGACCAGATGGCGTCGTCCGGCTCTTCCACATTCAGCTTATCTTTAATGGTTAATCCGGTGACCGCCATGATTGTCTCCAGCAGATCAGGGCGCATCTCGGGTACATCGAAGGTAGCAATCAACTGTCCGTTTGGCTTCAGCACCCGGGCGAATTCGCGAAACGCCCGCAACATTGTGCCTGTATCCAGATGCTCCAGTACGGAGATACAGAACACCCGATCAAACTTACCCGACTCGTACGGAAGCTGGGCCAGATTGGCTTTTGCACGGTGCAATCGGACAAGAGTTGATTCTGGCAGATCCTGAGCGGCCTGCTCGCCAAAATCAGAAGCAATATCCAGTCTTATCGCCTCCTCAGACAAAATGCGTTCATCCCAGTCGCAGGCGTGAACCACGCGGCAGTGTTCGGCAAGCCAGAATTTGAATGGATGAGAGATGCCGCAGGCTGCATCAAGGACAACATCATCTGGACGTGCGAACTGCCGGGCCCATTCATATTCGTAGGGACGGCTCCACCATGCCGGATGCAGGGGGAAGATCAATGTGTCCGTTTTAGGGTCACTTTGCCTAATGTATCTTGATTCCATGAATCCCGTTGCCTTGGGCGTATCCCTCATCCCCGAATTCCCTCCTTTAATCCTGTCTCTGCCAAAAAAGATTCCAACACTGTGCTCCACCGGCTCCGCCACCTGGCAAGATCATAGGACAGTGCGGTCTCGCGCGCATAGATTCCCAGTCGTTCCCGCTCGGCCCGATCCTGTACGAGACGTACCAGTGCGGCAGTTAGTTCCTGCTCGCCAGGAGGTACCAATATCCCGTTAAACCCATCCTGAATCAGATCATTTAACCCGCCAACATTGGAGGCGATCACTGGAAGTCCACAGCTCATCGCTTCCAGACAGGCATAGGAGGTACCTTCCGAGAACACGGTTGGAATAACGGCGATATCTGCCTGATGGTAGGCCTCCCGAACGTCCCGAAAATCATACGTGCGCTGGTTAATTCGCTCCGCATGTGGATGAGTACGATGCCAGTATCGAAAGGCTCTCCCGACCGTACTGCCTTCCACCAGTTCCCCGGCAAATTCAATCTCCAGATCCGGAAAAGCCCCCAGTAGCTTATCTGCCGCCAGCATCATGGGAATAATGCCCCGTTCCATGCTGATTCGGCGCGGATAGATAATGCGAATTGGACGAGGAGAGGTCACGCGGGCATCCGCCGTTTCCTTTTCAACATGACCCTGAATCAGACTATTAACCTGATACTCAGCATCTGCTACTACAACATCCGTAGTCCAATCCGTTGTATTCCGGTGATTACGAGTAACCGTGTACGATTCGCCTTCTACCGTTTCCTTCCCCTCTCGTTCTTCATCTCCGTCCCCACCTCTATCTCCATTAGCCTTCCCACTGTTCGCTCCATCACCACTCGTTCCAGCCTTACCTTTTACAACTTTCACGCCTGATATAACCGCTCCAGCATTCTCCTCATGACTCGCCAGATCCGTCTTCCATGCGGCAAGCCATTCGTCTTCCTGTTCCTGCTCGAAGGTTCGTGTTGGCGGGGCAGGTGTGAAATAGGTCGTATCCACTGCATTGGGAATCAGGACGACCTGCCTTGGATCGGGATAGGTGCATGCAGCCCGGCAAAAGGTCTGGAAATGGGAATCCACAGATACAATGCGTACGAGTCCATCCAGAGCCAGTTGAATATGTTCCGCCACTTGTTGTTTGGTCTCCAAAGGCAGTCCGGGACGATCCCAGTTAATGCCGTGACAGATGCCAAGACTGCCCGGTTTGTAGGTGATGGGTTGCCACAGACAGCTGGCATAGATCACGGGGCCGCGCGCCGCGGATGCCATCCGGTCAAAGGCTTCCGGTACATTATCCATATCGTACGAATAACCAAATACGTCAATCTGCTCCGTCCGAGTCTGGAATGCTTCAAAATAGGAAAGTTGATGAACCTCGGGAATATGTCCGAGTCCACGGATGACACTGCACAGATCCAGAATATATCGTTCCAGCCCACCACCAAATACCCGGCCGAATTCCCGGTTATACCCGTCGGTGAAGCTATGCGTCAGGATACTCACCACGCCCATCTCACGGACCCTCCTTCCAGGGAATCAGCCGAGGTTCCGGATCTAGAATCGACTCGTAGTGTGCAAGATTGCCCCACTCACCGCCAGGATCAATGCGCTTGTAACGCAAATATTTACGCACCCGGTCCTCCAGACTGCCTGCCCAGCCGAGATGCTGAACCTTCAGTTCGGTGCTCACCCCAGGCAATACGGTGCAGGACAAGGGAAGACGGGGAACATGATGATTCTGTTGCGGATAAAAATAAGGATATCCAGGCATATACCGTACAAGTGAAGCGGTGTGCCGCTTGTGCAGACACCAGAGATCATCTTCCCGGTAATGGGTCCGGCCGCCCCACATATCGTAGAAACGGAATGCAAACCAGTCTGCATACTCCTGATTAATCAGAGTACGTATGGCTTTCTTGGCCTCTGCGCTATACAGCTCATCCGCATCAACCGAGAGCAACCAGTCGGGACATGTTCCCACCGCCGCTTGCCATAAAGTGTTACGAAGTCGCCATTCCTCGGCGAACAGCGGTTTCTCCAATACCTCCAGACGGACCACCTTCGGGTAGGTTTTGCATAGATCCGGGGTTCCGTCTGTGCTGGCATCGTCCACAATGACGATCTCATCCACGAACTCACTCAGATCATGCAATACTTCTTCAAGGTATCGGCCGCGTTCATTGCGAACCTGGAGCATGGCGGTCAGCTTGTTGCCTTTGTTTTTGCGAACCCGACGAATGGAGAAGGGCTCTTTGAATACACTCGGTTCCTCCTGTGATACAGCAGCATCCTGTTCACTCGGACCTTGCAAATCACCCCAGTGATGCACTTGGCTTCGCGTGTTCTGCGTTGGTTGTGCATGATTGGGCGTGTGATCGCCATCTCCCGATGTGTCCGTATGTGTCAGATCCACTGTTACCGTTGGCGTGTAAGTGATTTCGGTTCGGATATCCCTGTGCACCATTGGCCCATTCAACTGTTGTCTTCGCTTCTTCGGGTCCAGCATCATGGCACCTCCCCAAGCAATTGCTGTACAGCTTGATCCAACAACTCCAGCTCAACAATCCGGCCAAGCGCATCTTCATCCTCCAGTGCCGTTTCGAGAAAATGTCTGACTGCCCCGTGTCTGTCCCCTCGCAGAGCCATCGCACTTCCGGATAATTGCTGATAATCCCGGCGACTGGCATCATCCTGAATATCGACTGCATGCACCAGTGCCAGTGCCTCTTCCACACGTCCTGTCTCCTGATAAATGCGGAATTGCCAATGTCTCGCGGTTTCTCCGCCAAGTTCGTCCAGGATGCGCAGTGCGGTTCCATAATCATCGTTCATACGCAGTAATTCCGCTCGTACAAGTTGATCTTCTCCTGCCTCAAGCCAGCGACATAGCTGTTCGTAATGATGTCGTTCCTGTTCATCGGATGCACTAATCCCGTACACCAGCAAGGCGTCCTCCAACTGCCCGGCCCGGGCATGGATGGCAGACAGGAATCGATAGTGGGAGATCACACAATCACTGCGACCATTCATGACTGCATGGGTGAAGGCCTCTTGCAACGATTGGATGGCCCGTGGATCTTCAAGCAAGTATTCATAGGCTGCCAGCAAAAAGGATATGGTCTCATGTGCACCTGTTTTGGCTCGAAGCTGGCGGTAGAAGTCGGCACGCACACTGCATTGAAGCAGGGTGACGGTATCCGGCGTCCCTGACAGGATCTGCCGCAGCGCATGCAGGAAGAACAGCTCGTAGTCACGGAGAGGGACTTCGAGATCATCCTTTTGTATCGTACCGGCGGGTGAAGGGTCTTCGCCTCCTAACCAGATGGCGCGTACGCCTTGGAATAACAGCTTCATATAACGTGTTTCGGAGGATGTACCGACCAGATCAGCGATACCGACCAGTTTGGAAATACTGCTCTCCCATAGCGGTGATTCTGCTTCGTTTCCAGCAGGCTCTGGGAGCAATACGATACATAGCTCAGGCTCCATTGAGGCCGCTGTCATCAGCCAATAGGGATGGGTAACGACCGCAACGGTGCGTGGCTCCAGTAACAGCTGCTCGGCTTCAGGTAGGGAGATCACGTTGATCACCGCAGGTACATCCTCTGTTGGCGTCAGGCTGCTGACATAATAGACCTCTCCCTCGATCGACAGCAATGCAGCAATATCGGGATAGGGAAAGGATGACCAGCCCCCTTTGCGAGGGAAGAGAACATATCGGACAGGGGACCGCGTTGTACTGGCCTTATCGGGGCTGACTTCGGAGTCTTCACCTGGTAACGGCGCAGTTTTTTCCATGAATCGTTCACCTCACCTTGACTGTAATATGGAGCGCCATTCTCTCTGCATGTGCTGGATGCTTTCACTTCATATATAAAGCCCTCACGGTACTTCGCATGATACGCCTGAGACTAACATATGGGCATTCCGTCCCAAACATGAGTATCTTCCATCAATACATGAAGTGAACAAGCCATTATAGAGCTTCACTACACTCCAATCCTCCATTTTCGGCTTCATTTCACTTTCCCGGTGCTGAAAAAAGATGTTTGAATCCGCACTACAATAGGCTGATTTTTATCTTTTGTGTGACCAGGATCACTTTTTTTTGCTCTAAACACGGAGATTGTGATAATTCTCACATGTATAAAATAGGGAATCTGGCACAATACGTTCATCAACGTATTTGGCGGACAGACAGCGAAGGTGCAGCTTCAATGCCAAATACGCATACTGCGAAGTGAACAGAAAGAAGGGGTAACGGTATGGATCCGATTATGTTATCGCGTATCCAATATGCGCTTACAACGATTTTCCATTTCTTTTTTGTCCCGCTATCCATCGGTCTTGTACTGTTGGTTGCGATCATGGAGACGTTGTACGTTGTTAAGGGGAAGGAAATCTACAAAACGATGGCCAAGTTCTGGGGCAAGCTGTTCCTGATTAACTTTGCCGTCGGGGTGGTCACAGGTATTCTGCAAGAATTCCAGTTCGGTATGAACTGGTCCGAGTACTCTCGGTTTGTGGGGGACGTGTTCGGTGCGCCACTGGCTGTTGAAGCGTTACTCGCGTTTTTTATGGAATCTACATTTATTGGGTTGTGGATATTCGGATGGGATCGTTTGTCCAAAAAAGTGCATCTGGCCTGCATCTGGCTGGTGTTCGTTGGCACATTCCTGTCCGCGCTGTGGATTCTGGCAGCCAATTCATTCATGCAGCATCCTGTCGGGTTTGAGATCAACAACGGCCGAGCCGAGATGAATGATTTCCTGGCACTGATCACGAATGGTCAGCTTCTCGTCGAGTTCCCGCATACGATTTTTGGGGCATTGATGACAGGGGCTTTTGTCGTCACCGGAATCAGTGCCTACAAATTGATGAAAAAGCAGGATGTGGAGATCTTCCGCAAATCGTTTAATATTGCGATTATCATTGGACTCGTTTCTTCATTTGGTGTAGCTTTCTCCGGGCATTTCCAGGCGCAATATCTGGTGGAGACACAGCCGATGAAGATGGCAGCCAGTGAAGGTACATGGACGACGACAGAAGATCCGGCACCATGGACGGTGGTTGCTTTTATCGATCCGGATAAACAGGAGAATACAGGGGAGATCAAAGTCCCCGGATTGCTCAGCTACTTGTCCTACAGTAAATTCTCCGGCAGTGTCAAAGGCATGAAGGAGCTTCAGGCCGAGTATGAACAGACATATGGACCGGGGGACTACATTCCGCCAGTACGGACCACGTTCTGGAGTTTCCGCATCATGATTGCAGCGGGTGGTCTGATGATTGCCCTGGCGTTATACGGAACGTTCCTGGCCATGCGCAAGAAGCTGGAGGTCGCTGGGAAGTGGTTTATGCGTATGATGGTATTTGCCATATCTTTGCCGTTTATCGCTAATACGTCAGGTTGGATCATGACTGAGGTTGGAAGGCAGCCATGGACAGTATTTGGCTACATGACCACCGAAGCAGGGGTCTCGCCGAACGTATCCGCAGGAATGATTTTGTTCTCAACCATCGCTTTTACCGCCGCGTATACGGTTCTCGGAATCGTGATGGTATACCTGTTCGTACGTGAGATCAAGGCAGGGCCATATGCGGTCGAGAAGCCAGAAGATCACGATGAATCGGCCGATCCGTTCGGCGTGGATGGAGGTTATTCCGTTGTCACTAAGTGAGTTGTGGTTTTTGCTGATTGCCGTATTGTTTGTGGGATTCTTCTTTTTGGAAGGTTTTGATTTTGGTGTGGGGATGTCCACAGGTATTATTGCCAAAACAGACCGTGAACGCCGGACCCTGATCAACTCGATCGGTCCGTTCTGGGATGGTAATGAAGTATGGCTGATTACGGCAGGGGGTGCGATGTTTGCTGCCTTCCCGCATTGGTATGCAACGTTGTTCAGTGGTTTTTACCTGCCACTCGTCGTGGTGTTACTCGCCTTGATTGGACGCGGGGTTGCTTTCGAATTCCGCAGTAAAATGAAACAGCAGCGCTGGCGCAAAACATGGGACATCATCATTGTTATCTCCAGTGCGCTCTTGCCGTTCCTGTTCGGAGTGGTCTTTGCCACGCTGATGAAGGGTCTGCCCATTGATGGGGAGATGCAGTTACGCGCAGGATTCTTGGATATCGTCAATCCGTATACCGTGATTGGTGGCTTGAGCGTAACATTGCTGTGCCTGGTTCATGGCTTGCTGTTTGCCTCACTACGGACAGTGGGGGAACTGAGAGATCGTGCCTTGAAAACAGCGCAAAAATTGATGCTGCCGCTGGCTGCGCTGCTTGCCGTGTATGCAATAATGACGTATTTCATGACCGATGTGTTCGCCGTGCGTGGCTGGGCACTGTGGATCATGGTTGTACTTGGCGCCGTTTCGCTTGCGCTTGCGGCCTACTTCGTTCGTCAGAAGCGTGAAGGTTGGGCTTTTGGTATGACGGGGGCTGTGATTGCAATAGCCTTTGCCTCGGTATTTATCGGTCTGTTCCCAAGGGTCATGGTAAGTTCGTTTGGTTCTGCATTTGACCTGACCGTATACAATGCGGCATCTGGTGCTTATTCATTGAAAGTAATGACGATTGTGGCTTGCACACTGCTGCCGTTTGTTCTTGGTTATCAGATCTGGAGTTATTATATCTTCCGCAAACGTCTGAACGAGCAGCACCACCTGGAGTACTGATATGGGACGGGGGCTAATGAAGCTGCCGGGCATCCGGCCTGTACTCGCGCTGGCATCAGCGCTGGTACTGCTACAGGCGATGACAATCATGATGCAAGCCAAATGGCTGGCACAGGCCATCACGGCATTGTTTGAAGGTTCATCCGTAACAGAGCAGTACCCGGTACTGCTGCTGTTCCTGGCTGCTTTTGCCGCCCGTTACGCCCTATCCTTCTGGTTACAACTGGTGACATCGCGATATGCGGAGAAGACAGGGACCGATCTGCGCAGACAGATGGTGGAGCAGTGGTTCAGGCTTGGACCGCGTTATGCCAAGACGGAGGGAACAGGCCATCTGGTCACACTGGCACGAGAGGGAACAGCCCAATACAAGACGTATCTGGAACTATTCATTCCTCGCATGCTGGGCATAGGGTTCACACCCATCCTCATTTTGCTGTATGTGTTCAAGCTGGATCTGATGTCCGGGGTTATTCTGATGCTGACACTCCCGATCCTGATCGTGTTCATGATTCTGATTGGTCTTGCAGCTCAGCGCAAAATTGACGGACAATTCCGATCCTACAAAGCGCTCGCTAATCATTTTGTGGATACCTTGCGTGGGCTGGAGACGCTAAAGACATTGGGACAAAGCAAAACACACGAAGGGTCCATTCTACGGGTGAGTCAGCGGTATCGGAAAGCGACGATGTCTACCCTGCGCATGGCCTTTCTTTCTTCGTTTGCACTCGATTTCTTCACCATGCTGTCCGTTGCTTCCGTGGCGGTTGGTCTGGGATTACGTCTGACGGAGGGACATATGCTGCTCGGCCCTGCGCTGACGGTACTGATTCTGGCACCCGAATATTTCCTGCCTGTACGTATGCTCGGCGCTGATTATCATGCCACTCTGGATGGGAAGGAAGCCGGGGCGGCCATTAATCAGGTGAATGAACGGGGGAAAGCCGCTGAAGAGAAACAGAAAGAAACCTATGCAAATGTTGTTGCGCATACAGTTACGGCAGAGGACGAAGATGGATCTGTATCATCATTATCTTCGGGTAAAAGGAAAGTTGGCAATTCGACCATACGCGTCGTGTTGAACGATAGATCGGCTGAGGGACATCTTGCTCTTGATCCTGATGCTACTACTCCTGATCTTGTTTCTTCTTCTTCTTCTTCCTCGGTTTTCTCTTGGAATGAGAATAGCAGGTTGGCACTAACGGATGTACAGGTACGGCATGATGATGAAGGTCCTTATTCGTTAAAGGATATTACCTTCCAGATCACAGGTCTTGGAAAAATCGGTATTATCGGCGCCAGCGGAGCAGGCAAGTCCACGTTGATTGATGTATTGGCTGGATATCAGCTGCCTACTTCAGGCCAGGTATTAGCCAATGGTCAGCCTGTGACACCGGATATGCTTGAATCCTGGCGAAGACAGACGGCAGCTATTCCGCAGCATCCGTATATCTTTAGCGGAAGTTTGGCCGATAACGTTCGATTCTACATGCCGGAGGCTTCGGATGCAGAAGTAGCCAAGGCAGTTAGCGCTGCCGGATTAACCAAACTTCTGAACTCATTATCCGGTGGCTTGCATGAGCTCATTGGGGCTGGCGGCCGACAGCTCAGTGGTGGGCAGGAGCAACGGGTGGCACTGGCAAGAGCTTTGCTGAGTAAACGGAACATTCTGCTGCTTGATGAACCGACAGCGCATCTGGATGTGGAAACAGAGTATGAACTGAAACAGACGATGCTGCCGCTGTTTGAAGGCAAACTTGTATTTTTGGCTACCCATCGTCTGCACTGGATGCCACATATGGATCGGATTATTGTTATGGATGGCGGCACGGTGGCAGAGACAGGAACACATCAGGAACTGCTCGCAAGGCAAGGTGTATATTATCAGATGATTCAGGCCCAGATGGAGGCGATATAAAATGAAGTCCGGATATGAACATGTGGAGACCGTCCGTAATGGAAAAGAAAAAAATAGCTGGATTGCTCCGTATGTGGCACAGTACCGCTGGAGATTCATTGCAGTCATTGCGCTAGGCACTTGTGCTGCACTGTGTGCGGTACTGCTGCTGTTTACCTCCGGATTTCTGATCTCGAAGTCTGCACTGCGTCCTGAAAACATTCTGATGGTGTATGTACCTATTGTAGGGGTACGTGCATTTGGGATATTCCGCGCTGTGTTTCGATATATCGAACGACTGGCAGGACATGATGCCGTACTGCGTGTGTTGGCCGATCAACGGGTGAAGTTATATCGCATTCTGGAGCCACAGGCCCTGTTCCTACGCTCTCGTATGCAGACCGGAGATGTGCTTGGAGCACTCGCCGATGATGTGGAGCGGCTGCAGGATATCTATCTGCGTACCGTTTTCCCCGCTGTTACAGCGCTTGTGATGTACGGTGGGGCTGTGATTGCTTTTGGCAGTGTGGATCTGGGATTTGCGCTGTGGATGGGCTTGTATATGTTATTTCTTGTTGCCGCGCTACCTGCGATCTCCCTGAAAGTGACGTGGAAATGGCGTGTGCGGTTGAAAAAGGAAAACAGCAGGTTGTATACCCGTCTGACTGATGGTGTGCTTGGACTGGGAGATTGGCTTGCAAGTGGACGAGCAGCGGAATTTGTTCAGCGGCAGGAAGAGGCGGAAGAACAGGTCGATGCGGTTCGCCGCAAGTTACGGCGCTGGACTCGCTGGCGTGATCTGATGGCCCAGTGTGTCATTGGCCTGATGGTTGTATCGGTTACATTATGGGCCGGAAATGCCGCTTCTGTTGGGCAATTGCCTGCCGTGATGATCGCTGCTTTTGTGCTGGTGTTATTTCCGCTTACGGAATCACTTCTGCCAGTAGGGGATGCTGTGGAGCATCTTCCACAGTACCGGGAATCACTGGACCGCTTGAAACAGCTGGAAGGGAAAGGGTATCTTCCGGGGCAGAATGGAGTGGATGATGTTGGCGAAACGGGTGACTCGATCTCTGTAGTAAAAAACGGCAACATGGCGGCTAGACAGATATCAGACTCTTTGCCGGTTGTGAATGATATCCCGGACAGACGAATTCGTCTTCGCATCCCGCCCAAACTCAGAGCAGACATCGAGATCAATCGCGTAAGTTACCGTTATACAGCGGATGATACTTATGCCGTACAGGATGTATCCCTTCATCTGCCACAAGGCAAACGATTAGCGATACTTGGACGAAGCGGCGGCGGCAAATCGACCTTGTTGAAGCTGGTTCAGGGAGCATTACTTCCGTCTGCGGGGAAAGTACTGATCAATGATTTGCCTGTGCAGACCCTGGGTGAAAGTGTGCCTGATGTCATCGCGGTGCTGAATCAGAGCCCACATCTGTTCGACACCACGGTAGCCAATAATTTGCGGATTGGTCGTCCACATGCAACGGATGAGGAGATTCGTCAGGTGGCCGCCCAAGTCGGTTTATCCGGTCTGATCGAATCCTTGCCGCAGGGATATGATACGCCGATGCTGGAGACGGGTATGCGTTTCTCTGGTGGGGAAAGACAACGAATTGCACTGGCGCGGGTCCTGCTCCGGGAGACACCTGTTGTGATATTTGATGAACCGACTGTGGGACTTGATCCCATGACGGAACGTGAACTGATGCGCACCATTCTGGACAGCTTGCAAGGCAAAACGATGATCTGGGTCACCCATCACCTGATTGGTGCGGAACAGATGGACGAACTTGTTTTTATGGAAAATGGAAAGATTGCCATGCAGGGTTCTCACGAACAACTGCTGGCCGGGGAAGAGCGGTACCGCCGTCTCATTGAACTTGATCGGCCGGGATGGACAGGGCGGCAGCAACACGAACAACCGTTGCCACCGGCAGCTTCGAGATAAGTGTGAGCCTGTGAGCGCCGAATTAGATAGAACATAACAAAGAGACGAGCCAAGAAATCTTGGACTCGTCTCTTTTTCGATTCGGATATGACCGCTTTCGTTGCGGATACTTACATCTCTACCAACATCAATATGATGGAGGAAAGGCACAGACAAGTGCTGACCAGATAGAGCACAGCAACCACCTGTTTGTGATTCAATCCGGCACGCAGCAGTCGATAATGAGCTTGACTCGCGTCGGCCTGGTAGATTGCTTTACCTTGAATAAAGCGTTTGATCACGACAAAGATATTATCGAAGATCGGTACACCGAGCGCCAGAATCGGAATGAAGATGGACAACATGGTTGCTTGTTTGAATGCACCATCCAGAGCAATAACCGCCAGAATGAAGCCGAGGAACGTAGCACCCGCATCACCCATGAACACTTTGGCAGGAGCTTTGTTGTACTTCAGATAACCAATCGTCACCCCGACCAAAATAATCGACATGAGTGCGGAATCCGTTTGACCTTTGGTAATGGCCACGATGAACAGGGTGATTGCCGAGATGGCCGATAATCCGCCAGCCAGTCCGTCCATGCCGTCCGAGAAGTTGATGACGGTGGTCACCCCGAAGATCCAGAGGATCGTGAGAATGAATTGCAGCCAGATTGGAAGCATGACATATTCCGCATTAAAGGGATTCACGAATCCGGTGAACGCAATGCCAGAAGCAAATACGAGCACTGCTGCAGAGACCTGTACGAGCATCTTGGGCAGGGCAGGAAAATCTTTGCCTTTTGTTTTGTACCAGTCGTCGACGGTACCAATCGTTAGGAGAAGCATGCCACCAGCGACCAGTGCCGCCGTTTCCCATGTGATTTCTTTGGTCAGAGCAATGTATGTCAGGAAAAATCCAGTAAATATCGCGTAACTCGCCGTGAGCGGGATTGGTTGCCTGTGCAGCTTACGCTCCACATCCTCCCGGGGCTTGTCCACAAAATCGAGCCGGTGAGCCAGTCGACCAAGCGGAGGAATAAGCAGAACAACGACAGCAAAAGACACTATAAAAGCCAGTATGTATACCATAAACTCGCTTGTTTCACTCCCATCTACCCATTTCCCCTTATTATACGAGTTAAACAGGAAATCTGTCGATGTCATTATTGTAACCAGACGCACGCAAAGGTGAGCAAAAGTTCAGATTTTATTGCATGTGAGGAAGATAGGAGCCGAAATAATGTTTTACGGCTTCTGCATGATATCCATCATCACCTTGCCAGGTTGCTGCAAAGATGAAATCGCCAGAACCGCCTTTGCCTTTCCTCGGTTTATCCCCAGGAACCAGTATACCGGCTGCTGCCCAGATTTCCAGCAGGGCATCCCGTTCCTGTTTGCTGGAAGGCAAGATATCCTTCCACTTTTTCTCAAGTGAACGAGCACTATCTTTGGGGTCTTCCGTCTGCGCTGCTTCAAGCAGGTTGACCAGAATAGCTTGGTCTTCCGGGGTTACTTCATAGTTTGCATCGTTGTCCTGAAGCAGTAATTCCAGATCCATCAGGCAGTAGAGCAACCAGCCATGACGAACCCCGCCCCACTTGATTCGTTCAAAGTTCAGGACGTTTAAGTCGACATTGGTATATTCTTTGTCTGATTGTAAGCGCAGGAAATTGCAATCCCCGCAGGCACTGGTGTTGGCATGAAGTGCGGGACGTTCTCCGTAAGTATGCAAAGGCATGTTCGATGTTAAAGCAAAGCTGGATAATGCGCTGCGCAGATGGACTTTTTTGGTGGACAGACTATGTAAAAAGGCCGTAATTACCCGCTCTTTGAGCGAGCCATCCTGATGCATGTCGTATAGACGTTGAACCATCTCGTCATGCGTGATCGTGAGTGGGTCAAACATCACGCCTTTGCTTTTGGCATACTCAAATTCATCCCCGGAGAAGGGTGCGGAAGTTGTTTTCCAACCGCCACCTCCCCAGAACGTGCTCAGCAGTATCTTTGCTGCTTTCTTGTCCATATGTTGTGCCTCCTTTATGGGAATTACAATCCTGATGAAAGTGGTTCTTCTATCGATCCCAGACCTGCTTACTTTAATTTACGTATTCCTCGGTTGTATTCAGAATCATCTCGACGAGGCCTGGAAAACGTGTGTTCAGTTCTTCCTTTCGCAGGGAATAAAAGTGCTGTTTACCTTCAATACGCGGCTGGATCACTCCAGCTTCACGTAAAATTTTGATGTGATGGGACAACGTGGATTTGGAAATATGGTCTACTTCGAAGGCGGAACAGTTTTTCTCGCCAGAGCTGGCCAGACAGTGTGCAATTTTCATGCGGATCGGATCACCGAGTGCGTTGCAGACTGTGGTTAGCTTCAGTTCCGAAGCCATAGGTATCGTTGGAGTTCTCATATCTATGACGTTAGCATATTCAGGTTTTTCTTTCAATGTTTGAAAAAAGTCGAACTATACCTTGCGGGCAGTATAAGAAGTGTGATACATTTCTTTTCAATTAGTTCGAAAATATTCGAACTATAAATTTGGAAATCGGTTTTTTATTCTAGGAGGAATATAAATGAGTACTACAAATACCACTACACTGTTGAACAACTATTTCCGTTTATTTGATGCTTCACGTACAGACGAGCGCGCCATGCAGGATTTATTGTCCCTGTTTACACCGGACGCAGAGATTGTGCTTAATGGCACCAGCCGAACAGGGTTCGATGGTTTCATGAAGGCGTTCTATGAGTACAATAAGGACGTAAAACATATGTGGGACGGGTGGGTGCAACAGCCTGACGGCAGCTACCAAACCAACTGGGCGGTATGCGGACAAGCGACAGACGGAACGGTATATGCCAAAGCAGGCATTGATATCGCACGTGTGAATGAGGCAGGGCAGATTGTATATCTGGAAAACGTACAAGCCGACCAGAATGCATTCAGCAAGTATAATCAGTAATTGAAATCCAGGATTTCAGTTTGATGAATGAGAAACCAGAAATCTGAATCACGAAAAAGATAGCCGAACTTTAGCTCCACAGTTTTCCATGCTGTGGGCTTTTTTTTGTAGCCATTTTTAGTAATTAAAAAGGCACTGAGGACAAGGATTTCACCACTCTAATTGCACAGTTTCTAGGGAATCTTTACATAGAAACCGTACAATAAAGATATGTACATAAAAAATGCACATAAAAACTGTACATGAAAAAGACCATCCTGCATGTTCTACACATGGCGAGACGGTCCTCATGAACGTGCATAAAACGTAATCGTTAGAGTCGAATGTTAATCTGAGCCGGATATAGCTAAGGAGAAAGTGATTCGCTGCGTGGTAGCGAGGGATGCTCAAACGCTCCAAATCCCCAACCCCCAAAACCCCAAAAACTCAAAGCTCAAAGGTTAAACCGCCTCATTCTCCGGTCATCTTGACGCCTTCCCTATCCTTGCATCGTCTTATTTTGAAAAGCAGCAATATCCGCATACTCATCTTCGAATTTGCGGGAGATGCGGATGAAGATCGGCAGCAATTCACGGTAGACGCGAACACTGTCCGGATCTGGTTGGTGCCGATGCGTCGATCCGATCATGCCGGAGACGGCACTTAGTGAATCGATGCGGCCCAGGGCGTACAAGCCCAGTACGGCTGCGCCGAGGCAGGAGCTTTCGATACTTTCGGGGATGATGACATCCTGATCGAAAATATCGGCCATCATCTGTCGCCACAACTCGGAGCGGGCGAAGCCGCCTGTCGCCTGGATTTTTTTCGGACGACCGATCTTTTCTTCAATCGCTAACATAACCGTATACAGGTTGAACAATACACCTTCGAGCGCGGCGCGAATCATATGTTCTTTCTTATGATGCAGGGTCAGGCCGAAGAAAGAGCCGCGTGCGTTCGGATTCCAGAGCGGAGCCCGCTCACCTGTCATATACGGATGGAACAAGAGACCTTCCGAACCGGGAGGTACATTTTCCGCAACACGCGTGAGCACTTCATACGGATCAATGCCAAGTCGTTTCGCGGTCTCGACCTCGGAAGCTGCAAACTCGTCCCGAATCCAGCGGAAAATAACACCGCCATTGTTCACGGGTCCACCAATGACCCATGCATCCTCCGTGAGTGCATAACAGAAGAAACGTCCTTTCGGATCGGTCACCGGTTTATCCACGACCGTACGAATCGCTCCGCTCGTGCCAATAGTCACGGCCACGACCCCTGGATCAATGGCGTTAACGCCCAGATTGGAGAGCACGCCATCACTGGCCCCGATGACAAACGGTGTGGTGAACGCAATGCCCATCTCCTTGGCGTACTCCGGGTGCAATCCATGTTTGAGCACATGTGTGGTCGGTACCAATCGAGACAGGTGCTCCGGCGTAATGCCCGCCACATGCAGCGCTTCTGCATCCCAGTCGAGTTTTTCCAGATTCATGAGTCCGGTGGCGGAGGCCATGGAGTGGTCGATGACGTATTCAGAAAATAATTTATAGAAAACATACTCTTTCATCGATATGAATTTGTGCGTCTGCTGGAACAGTTCCGGTTGATCCCGAGTGAGCCACATGATTTTGGTGAGTGGGGACATCGGATGAATCGGTGTACCTGTTCTCAGATAGATTTCGTGACCATTCATCTCCGATTTGAGTACTTCGGTCCATTCAGCACTGCGATTATCTGCCCATGTCATGGCCCGCATCAGCGGTGTACCGTGTTGATCGACAGGCAGAATGCTGTGCATGGCCGAACTGAAGGATACAAACAGGATATCTTCTGGCTTCACTCCAGCTTTGGAGGTAGCCTGTTTAACCGATGTAATGACTGCTTTGAAAATATCATCCGCATCCTGCTCCGCAATCGCAGGTGTGGGGGTGTGCAGCGGATAATCGGCACTGCCTTGAGCCACAATGGTTCCGTTCTGTTCGAACAAGACGGCCTTGGTGGAGGTCGTGCCGATATCTACGCCAATCATATAGGGTGAAGAAGCCATTTTGTCATCCCTCTTTCTTGAATATATAAGGTGGCGCTATTCGTCCAACTTATATGGCATCTGTTATTTCATCTATAGATAAGAATATCAGACTTGAGGGATGGATCAAAATGGATCAGACCATGCTCATCGTTTTTACACATCTTCAATCCTTCACGGCTCCAGCGGCAATATCCGAAATAAACTGGCGGCTGATGAACAGGAACATCACGATGAGCGGAATGACGGCAAGCAACGTACCTGCGATGACCATCGCATAGTCTGTGTTATACAGTCCGTTTAATTGAGACAATGCAATCTGCAACGTATATTTTCGTTCATCCGTCAGGACAATCAGAGGCCACAGATAATCATTCCATACGCCGATAAAGGTGAACGCGCCGAGGAAAGCAAAGGCAGGTCGCAGAATCGGAAGCGCCACGTTCCAATACAGTCGGAAGAAATTACAACCGTCAATCCGGCCTGCATCCAGCAGATCATTCGGGATGGACTCTGTCGCGTACTGACGAATCCAGAAGATGCCGAAGGCGTTAACCATGCCCGGAATAATGAGGGCTTTGAAGGAACCGACCCAGCCGAACGTAGCCATGAGCACGAAAGAAGGCACCAGCGACAGTTGAGAAGGTACCATCATTGTCGCAAGCAGCAGGATGAAGAGCCACTTTTTGCCAGGGAATTCAAACTTCGCAAACGCAAACCCCGCCAGTGAGTCAAAAAACAGTACAAGAATGGTCACGAGGCCCGACACAAACAATGTATTCAGAAAGGCGCCCCAGAAATCAATCTGCTGCAATACCCGCGTAATATTATTCCACAGTTCACCCCCGAACCAGAGCTGAGGCGGGAACTTGTAGATATCGGACGTTGTCCGGGTAGACATTACAATCAGCCAATAGAACGGGAACATAGATATGAGCATGCCCGCGATAAGACCGGTATACAACACCAGCGATTTGAGGTGTTTGGACGCCATAAGCGCTCCCCCTTGTCACATCAGGATGATTTGCCTTGAACAAGCTTCCAGTTCACAATCGAGAACAGGGCGATAATGAGGAACATGCCCCAACCAACGGCGGCACCATATCCGAAGTAATTGTTAATGAAGGATTCACGGTAGAGGTAGAGTACAATCGTCATGCCTGCTGCACCAGCGCCGCCATCATTACCTACCAATACTTGCGGCTCAGTGAACAGCTGCATACCCCCGATCGTTGATGTAATGACCGTAAACAGGATGACAGGGCGCAACATCGGAATTGTAATTCTGAAAAAGGATTGTATCGCTGATGCGCCGTCAATCTTGGCCGCTTCGTATAATGTCTGTGGAATACTCTGAAGTCCAGCCAGATAAATGACGGCGTTATATCCGGTCCAGCGCCAGACGACCATGGAGGAGATCGCAACTTTGATGCCCCATGGTGCATTCAGCCACTCGACAACCGGTAGCCCGACCGATTGTAACAGATAATTGAGAAAACCATAATTGTTAGCAAATAAAGCACCAAAGATAATGGCTACCGCTACGATGGACGTGACGTTTGGCAGGAAATAACCGACTCGAAATAAGGTACGGAACTTCACAAATGGTGCATGTAATAGAAAGGCAATAATCAGGGCGAAGAAGAGCATCGGAATTGTCGAATAGATCCAGATCATGAACGTGTTACCCACGGCTTGCCAGAACTCGGCATCGGTCAGCATGTATTTGAAGTTGTTGAACCCGTTGTACGTCATGACACCGATGCCATCCCATTTATGAAAAGCCAGATAGAGTGAGAACCCGATGGGGAACAGCCCAAATACCGCAAACAGAATATAAAACGGCGATATCGCAACATAGAGTGCGCGATGCTCCCACATTCTCGCCCACAGTGATTTCTGCCGATCCAGATCAGGTCTTGCATGTTCGGGATCGGGCGTAAGACGAGGTTCAGTTACAGCCATATGAATTCCTCCTTTGCGGATAACGAAACCACACGTTCTTCAGGTTAACGCTGTAATTCCCGCTCGACGCGGTGTACCGTATCCGTCCAGACCTGCTGTGGATCGGCATTTTGCTTTGCGACATCATTCAGCCGCCGGGTGATAATATTGTGTACGGATGGGTATCGTTCGCCAAAGAAAGCATCCGGTACATCCTGTGCCGATTCGGCAAATACAGGCCCTGTCGCCTGTCCACCGAAGAAAGGTTCTTTTTCTTTCATAGCAGGATCATCAAACACACCCGGTGCAGAGGGGAAAAGGTTCAATGTCTGATATTGCTCCAGTTGATTTTCGGGACTTTGCAGCCAGCGAATCAGTTCAAAGGCTTCCTGAGGATGTTCACTCGACTTCAGGATGGACAGGAATGATCCCCCGTTATTGCCATCTCCCCCTGGTGCCCGAGCGACCCGCCATTTTCCGGATGTATCCGGAGCGGCTTCCTGAAGAACTTGTTTCATCCAGACAGCACCGACGAAAGAGGCAATTTCGCCATTATTCATCGCGGCGTTCCAGCCTGGAGTCCAGCCATCTGCATTGGCAAGCAGTCCCTTCTCTTTAAAAGCAACGGCCGTATCCCAGCTCTTACGCACAGTAGCGGAATCCATGCCGATAAAGGACCCGTCCGGCCGGAAATAACGCTCCGCGGACTGCGAGATCACTTGATTGTAAACGGTTGCAATATTGTCGGTTAGAAAAACCTTGCCTCCGAATTTCTCCTTGAGCTGTTCTCCGGCAGCAGCATATGCATCCCAGCTGTTGATCTGACGTGTAACGTCTTCGGGATCAGATGGCAATCCGGCTTCCTTGAACAGATCTTCTCGGTAAAAGAGAGCTGTTGGCCCCGTATCCATCGGGAAACCAATCATCTGTCCGCTTGGCGTAACACCTTGCTTCCATTTCCACGGCAGATATTGGTCTTCAATATCTCCTGCGCCAAGATCATACAGATTATAGAAACGGTCCTCACTGGGGAATAGCTCCATGATCCAGTCGTTCAATGCTACAATGTCTGGTTCACCTGAGCGTGCAGCGAGTGTTGTTTTGAGTTTTGCCTTGAAATCACCGCCGATTTTCTGAGCTGTCAGTTCAATATTGGGGAACTTTTCTTTAGCCCTGGCAATCAACTTATCATCGATGGAACGATTCCAGTACCATAATGTAAGCGCTACCTTTTTGTTGTTCGCTGAATCGTCCTGTCCGGGCCAGATGGAGCATCCGCTTATGAGCAGGACGCAGACCATCAGTATGGCTGTCCAGCATGTTCTTTTCCGGCGGATCATGTGTATTACCCCCTCATCGTTAAGTTCGAGGCATGAAGTGCTTTGGACTACAACATTAGTGTATGAGCAGTTTATAAACTCATACCCATTATTCCTGAGATGAAACACATATTTGTGACGATTGCGTAACATAAATTGGGTAGTTACTTTAAAAATAAAAGTTACTTGACACAATATAATTTTTATTCTAAACTAACTTACATAAAGTAACTAATGATAATGAGAATAATATAGATACGTACTATATAACATCCAAGTGATCCAAATTCACTCTCGATGCGAATCAATCAACATACAAGTTGGCCTAAACAGGAGGAACGACAATGATCAATTCACATATTATTCAACTGCTTGCCCCCAAAATTCAGACTTTTCCGAGTGGAAAAGAGTTCATATACCTGGTGGGACCAATCAAGCTCCCGGTTAACCTCGATGGGGAGACCAAGACATTCCAGTGGTACAGCTGGATGAAATCGGACAAAGCGATGGAGAGCGGCGAGTTAATTGAATCCCTTGCTGCGGCTGAACTGGCAGAGCGTCAACAATCCAGTGTTCTGGTGTATGGTGACTTTGCCGAAGCACAAGAAGCGCTAATCCGGATGCATAGCATCTGTCATACAGGCGACATCTTTGGCAGCAAACGCTGTGATTGCGGCTTCCAATTGGAGCAATCCATGAAAATGATCGCCGCTCACGGAGCGGGTGCACTGTTCTATCTTGCGAACCATGAGGGACGTGGCATCGGTCTGTTCAGCAAAGCCATGGCGTACATTTTGCAAGAAGAAGGTCTGGATACGGTAGATGCGAACTTGCAGCTCGGATTCACGGACGATGCTCGCAATTATGACGATGCAATTGCTGTGTTACGTGCGCTTCGTTCCGCACCCGTTACATTGATCACCAACAATCCACGGAAGCTGGCTGCCTTGCAGGAAGCGGGATTGAATGTGGGCGGACGTGTCCCACTGTGGGGGGATCGCTCTGCATTCAACGAGAAATATCTGCAAACGAAAGTGAACCGTTCCGGTCACTTGGCAGAAAGTGATGGATGGGCTGGGGCAGAGACGCTGCTTCCGCATGCGCAGGCTTAACCCTTATTAATAGACGTATTCGATTAGCTGATTAGTCGTTGTTGTACTTTCCGTTATGTTATGGAGAAGTGCAGCAGCGGCTTTTTTTGTATGGATGATAGGTTAGCGATCAGGTTTTCCTGATTCACGGAATGGCTTGCCGTTCTCACAGTACGGAATATACAATATAGTCATCTGATGAATGCGGGAGGAACGAAGGTGCCATTTGAGGGACAACGTATGTTGCCGGCTGCTAAGAGCATGAAGCAGTTCGAAGCGATGATTGAAGGCCCTTATACCTATGGGGTGATGCTGGAAACCCATATTGCACAGCTTCAGAGTGTAATGGACGAGGCGCGGAGGCATGACAAAAAAATACTTTTGCATGCAGATTTGGTTCAGGGATTGAAAAATGATGAGTATGCGGCAGAGTACCTGTGTCAGCACATTCGCCCGGCAGGACTAATCTCTACGCGAGCGAGTGTCATTCAGAAGGCAAAGCAGAAAGGCATTACAGCAATTCAACGTATTTTCCTGCTGGACACCCATGCTCTGGAGAAAAGTTATCTGTTGCTGGCCAAAACGCAACCTGATTATATTGAAGTACTACCTGGCGTCATTCCGCATATTATTGCGGAAGTATCTGTGCGTACCGGTATCCCTATTATTGCAGGAGGATTGATTCGATCACCGGAAGAGGTTGAACTTGCGCTTGGCGTCGGGGCTACGGCAGTGACCACATCCAATGCAGATTTGATCCGACACTTTGAGAAATCGCTTACACCTTAAAAGAACCCACAACAGGAGGTTATCTGTATGGAAAAATATATATTGGCTCTGGATCAGGGAACGACAAGTTCCCGAGCTATTCTGTTTAACCGGGGCGGAGAGATCGTGCACATTGCACAGCAGGAATTCCCACAATATTTCCCCAAGCCGGGCTGGGTAGAGCAGAATGCCAACGAAATCTGGAGTTCCATTCTTGCCGTGATGGCTTCATGTCTGGCCGAGAGCGGAATTAAACCAGTCCAGATTGCTGGAATTGGAATTACGAATCAGCGGGAGACGGTTGTGGTATGGGACAAAGAAACAGGCAGACCCATCTACAATGCAGTAGTGTGGCAGTCCAGACAGACTGCAGACATCTGTGAAGAATTGAAGACAAAGGGACTTGGGGACCTTTTCCGCGGTAAAACTGGATTACTGATCGATCCTTACTTCTCGGGAACGAAGGTGAAATGGATTCTGGATCATGTCCCTGGTGCCCGGGAGCGGGCAGAGAAGGGTGAAGTGTTGTTTGGCACGATTGATAGCTGGCTGATCTGGAAACTTAGCGGGGGGACACATGTCACGGATATATCCAATGCCTCACGTACCCTGATCTATAACATCTATGATCTGCAATGGGATGACGAATTGTTGGATATCCTCGACATCCCTAAGGCGATGCTGCCAGAGGTACGAGGTTCATCCGAGGTGTATGCACACACGACAGACTATCATTTCTTCGGGCATCGGATTCCGATTGCGGGAGCGGCAGGAGATCAACAGGCAGCGATGTTTGGTCAGGGCTGTTACACCAAAGGTAGCATGAAAAATACATATGGTACCGGTTGTTTCATGCTTATGAATACCGGAGAGAACCCGGTACAATCCAATCACGGACTGATTACGACCATTGCCTGGGGGATGAATGGCAAGGTTGAGTATGCGCTCGAAGGCAGCATTTTTGTTGCAGGTTCAGCGGTCCAATGGTTGCGTGACGGATTAAGAATGCTTCGCTCTTCCAAAGATAGTGAGGATTACGCCTCACGTGTACCTTCAACAGACGGCGTTTATATGGTCCCTGCATTTGTGGGACTGGGCAGTCCGTATTGGGATAGTGAGGTTAAGGGTGCGGTGTTTGGCTTGACCCGAGGCACGACAAAGGAACACTTTATCCGTGCTACACTTGAGGCGTTGGCGTATCAGACCAAAGATGTACTGGAGGCAATGGAATCCGACTCGGGTATTCCCGTGCATGCTCTGCGTGTGGATGGAGGAGCGGCGGCTAATGATTTTCTCATGCAGTTCCAGAGTGATATTCTGGGCATTCCTGTCGAACGCCCAACGGTGAATGAAACAACTGCATTGGGGGCTGCTTATCTGGCAGGATTGGCAGTTGGATATTGGACGAGTGCGGATGAATTGACCGATCATGAAAATACAGAGCGTGTCTTCCATCCTGTGATGGGTGAGCAACAACGGACAGAACTGTATGCAGGCTGGAAGCGTGCAGTGAATGCAGCGATGGCTTTTAAATAAGCATTTTTCATAAATCCCCTGAGCGTCTTCCAATCAGCAAAAAATAGATCGAAATGTAAAAAAATAAAATGAATATTCCTTGGTGTGGGTATTTGTACTTTTTAACTAAACATATGTTATAAATGATATTTACTGGTGGAAAATGATGCATGATTTACAGGGTTATTCTTCCTGGAGAAGCCCAAACATATAACCACTATAAGGAAAAAAACAAGATTAGTGGATTCATTTGAAATTCCATCCTTTGGCAGAACAACTTTTTGAATTTTTTTTGAATAATGTGTCATTTCAGGACTTCACGCCGTCAAAAATCTGTGATAGGATAAAGGCACAAGTTAAAAAATGATGTCTGGAGATCGGGAGGGACCACGTGCCGCTCAGCAATTGCTGAGCGAATGACGTGGTCCTTTTTTTTGTTTTTTATACGGAAACATGAAGGAAATCAATGGGAGGTTCAAGAATGACAGAAACGTTCTCGTCAGCACACCGGACCGAATATTTGCGAAGCATGGCGAATGCACATTTTGACGTATTAATTATTGGCGGTGGGATTACAGGCGCAGGGATTGCATTGGATGCGGCTTCCCGTGGATTGAAGACAGCGCTTGTAGAAATGCAGGACTTTGCAGCAGGTACATCCAGTCGATCGACCAAACTTGTCCATGGCGGATTGCGATATTTGAAGCAATACGAAGTGAAGATGGTTGCTGAGGTAGGACGGGAGCGGGCTGTAGTGTACGAGAATGGACCACATGTGACCACACCGGAACCGATGTTGTTACCGATCTATACGGGCGGTACGTTCGGCCGATTCAGCACATCCATTGGACTGATGGTGTATGATCGGCTCGCCGGGGTGAAGCGTAGTGAACGACGCCAAATGTTGAATGCCGGAGCGGTGTCGGATCGTGAACCTTTATTACGCAAGCAGGGGTTGTTGGGTGGTGGACTCTATGTGGAGTACCGGACTGATGATGCCAGGCTCACCATTGAAGTGATGAAAGAAGCTGTTAAACGTGGGGCACAGTCAGTGAACTACGTCAAGGCAAAAGGTTTCCTGAAGGAGAATGGCAAAATTACAGGTATTCAGGCCGTGGATCAGATCGATGGGCAGACCTATACGTTGAAAGCAAGCAAGGTGATCAACGCTTCCGGCCCATGGGTGGACGGTCTGCGGGAATTGGATGGTTCGCGTCAGGGGAAAACGCTACAGATGACCAAAGGCATTCATTTGGTCTTTGATGGTGAACGATTCCCATTAAGGCAGGCAGTTTATTTTGATACACCAGATGGTCGAATGGTGTTTGCTGTCCCGCGTGATGGCAAAACCTATGTAGGCACAACTGACACCGTATATCAGGACGATCCTGCACACCCGCAAATATCCGACTCGGATCGCGATTATGTGATTGATGCAGTCAATGGCATGTTTCCAGATGTACATATTGGCAGCGAGGATGTGGAATCCGGATGGGCGGGTGTGCGTCCACTTATTCATGAGGAAGGCAAGAATCCTTCCGAAATTTCACGTAAAGATGAAGTCTGGGTCTCTGATTCCAATCTGATTACGGTTGCCGGGGGCAAGTTAACCGGATACCGTAAAATGGCCGAGATGGTTGTTGATCTGGTCGCACGTCAGATGGAGCAGGAAAGTGGACATTCCATAGGCCCTTGCGTAACAAAGAAGTTGCTCATCTCCGGCGGTGACGTAGGGGGTTCGGCTGGATTTGTATCGTACGCGGAGCGCAAGATCAAGGACGGTGTCGCGTTGGGGCTTACCAGGCCTGCTGCAGAGCGGCTGGTTCGCACGTATGGTTCCAATGTGAAGGCACTGTATGAGCGAATGCCTGATCCCCGGACCAAGGCTGAGCTTCATGGCATGCCACAGGAGCTACTGTTGATGTTAAGTTACGCGATTGATGAAGAGATGGCTGTAACCCCGTCTGACTTTTTGGTACGAAGAACAGGTGATTTATTCTTCCGCATTGACGAAGTTCGTCGCTATAAAGCAGCGGTTATCTCGTATATGGCGGGGCGTTTGGACTGGTCGGAAGAGCAATTGATCAAGCATACACAGGAACTGGATCAGCTGTTGCTGGAAGCATCCGGCAAAATCTGAGGCAGGATTTCAAGGTCGAGAGTCGAATGGAACATGTAAGCGTGTAACATAGAGAGGGGATTACATCCATGACATTACAGATCGGAATCATTGGAACAGGCTGGTTCAGTAAGGTGCACGCGGATATTCTCGCACGGATGGAAGGTGTTCGTGTCGCGGGTGTCTGTGGAACAACGTTGGAAAAGGCAGAGGCTATGGCTTCCGTTTATGATGCTGTTGGTTACGGGGAACTTGAACATATGCTGGATGGTGAGAAGCTGGATGCGGTGTACATCTGTGTGCCTCCGATGTCTCACGGATCGATTGAGTCAGAATTAATTCGACGCGGTATTCCATTCCTGGTGGAGAAACCTTTGAGCACCGGGATGGACGTTCCGCGTCAGGTGTTGGATCAGGTGCAGAAGAGCGGATTGTTAACCTCTGTCGGATACCATTTCCGTTATCAGGAGGCTGCGCAGGTACTGCAGCAAGCGATGCAAGAACAGACGATTGGCATGGCTCTTGGCCGCTGGATGGGCGGAATGCCAGGGGTTGCCTGGTGGCGGCGTCAGGACGGTTCGGGAGGACAATTCGTCGAGCAGACTACACATATTGTAGACTTGCTTCGATATTGTGCAGGAGAAGTTACGGAGGTATATGCTGTAGCAGCTCAGCGAAGCATGCATGAGAAGCATGAGCATGTCAGTGTTGCCGATGTGGCAAATGTGACACTTAAACTGGAAAGTGGAGCGATTGCAAGTATCGCCAATACATGTCTGTTGCCAGACGGAGAGGGCGGCGCAGGACTCCAGTTCTACACGGATGCAGGTGTGTGGGATTGGACGCCGGAACGTTTGCTCCTGCCAAGTGCCGCAACACATGCGATGGCAGGACAGGAGATCTCGGCAGGACATAATCCATACGAGCGTGAGAATGAAGCGTTCATTCACGCCCTGCGTACGGGAGACCGTTCACGAATTCTGTCCGATTATGCCGATGCCTGCCGTACACAGGAGATTACGACGGCGGCGTTGGCATCGGCAGACTCCGGTCTGCCTGTTAAGCTTCAACCTTCGAAACATCTCTCTCATTAATTAGAAGTTGAACGTCATAGTTGGACGTAATATAAATACGCCTGAATCGGGAACTGATCGGAAGATCAGCCTGATTCGGGCGTATTTGTGTTGAGTGGAGATGAATGGAGCGGCAATTCAAGTTACTCGGATTTCTGCTGTTTCAACCAGTCGGAAGACCAGCTGTATATCTGATCAATGACAGGTTCAATGGCTCTGCCTTTGGGCGTTAACTCATACTCTACACGAGGAGGAATCTCCGGAAACATGTGCCGGGTTACGATACCTTCCGTCTCCATTTCCTTCAATCGCTCCGATAAAAGTCGTCCACTGATCGCCATCTCTGCTTCAAGCTCCGTAAACCGTTTGGGTCCGGACAACAGTTGGTACATGATTAACAGTACCCATTTCTTGCCTATAATGTCTATGGCCTGAGTGATCATACAGGGACTTGGTGCTTTTACTTTTCTCAGCTTCAACGTATTCACCTCGATTCATGATCATTTTCTTAACAGTTGTATATGAAAGGACATGGTTTCTGCCGCTCTTGAAATGGTAGGTCATTCACGTTGATGAGGGTTACTACTAAATATACTGTAACATACCTTTTGTATGTATTATACATCATCCAGAGAAAAATTACTTGAAGAAATTATATTATTATTATATACTAACTTCACAAAAGTAAGTTGGTGATAAATAATACGTATAATATGAACGCGTACTATTTTGAATATTGAACTGGGCTGAATGGTTGAAAACAGAGTGACCTTTGGGAACTTTTACATAGATTCTTTTTTTAAAATGTATAGCAAAAATAATCATTACATAGTAGGAACATATCATTGGTTATAGGAGGAACTACATATGAACAAAATTTTGGGTTATATTTTTCTGGTTATTCTTGCAGGTGTGTTTGTCATGACGGGGTTTAATAAGATTAGTGGAGCAGACATGATGATTCAGACCTTCGAGAGTTTCTCTTATCCAACTTGGACCATGTATCTGCTCGGGGCTGCGGAGTTGCTCAGTGCCGTAGGATTGCTGATTCCACGTACTCGCATCCTGGCTTCTGGTGTACTGACCTTCATTCTGATTGGGGCCGTGGGGAGTCATCTGATCTATGCACAATATGCGGCTGTTCCGTTCCCGGCTGTTTTGTTGGTGGCTAACATTATTGTTTTGGTTGTGGGCATGCGCAGATTGGAAGCGGAAGAAGAAGGACAGATGGATACAATTCAGGCCTAATTGAGATAAGAGGCCTATACAGAAGATGACCACTGCCAGTGAGCGGTGGTCATCTTTTTTTTATGTAAGACTTCGCGTGGCACGTGTAACGATTCGCCGCGTATGTTGGGTATCCGACTGCTGGGTCCAAGTGGTACAGACCTGCCGCACCCACTCTGGGTTGGTCTTGCTGGCGTCGTTCAGCCAGTTACTTACCGAATCCTGCACATACTTATGGGCATCAGATTTCACCGCATCAAGCAAGGGAAGGGCCATGGCGGGGTTCTCTTTTAACTCCTGAATATGCTTGGCCCAGACGCCGCGGGGTCTGATTGATTCTATGGCAAAGCGACGGATCAGTGGATCAGGATCAACGCTCCATGGGATCAAATCGTGCATAGCTGAGGATAATTCGGCAGAGATGGACTCCCGCACAGCCATCCAGGCAATTTCTCTTACACCAAAGTGATGATCTGCTGCGAAGGGCCGAATATGCTCCAACTTTTCAGTCAGGTTCAGACCGGAATCCAGCCCAATGATATAAGCCGCCCAGCAGCGAACACTGTCTGAACGATGCTCTGCAATGGAACGAAAGAGATTTGCTCGTTCATTGATGGTTAGACCTTTCAACAGATTAAGCCATTGCATGGCTATGGCCGGGATGATTTTCATGATCCGCCGCTCATCCATCTGTGTTAACTGCTCTGTAATTGCGCTGATTTTGGCATCCATTCCCCATTCATGGGTAACCTTCTGGAAAAGAGAAACATGATCTACAGCCAGCCATTCGGTCAGATTAACCGATTCGATATGTCCTGCTTGTAGCCAATTGCGGATATGCTCAGGGATTTCCGTTGCTTTACGGGCACCTTTGCGAAGAAGAATGTTCTCAGGGATAAATAGATCTGGCTTGGCATCCAACAGTATATTCCTCCTTGGTTGTATAACATCATCATGGTATACGTTACAACTTGCTGGAGAACAGGGATGTAAGGCAGCTTACAAGTGGGCAGTGATTTTCCGAAGGGTAGCGATTTCGTCACGATGAAGGGAGACTGATTTGAATCCGGTACGAATACGGCCTGCTTTTGCTAACTCTTGCATGGCAACGGTGACCGATTCCCGTGTGGCTCCCGCCATCCAGGCAATCTCCTGATGGGTAAGTGCGAGTTGAATTTTGCAGAACTCATCTTCTTCAATCCATCCCATCTGTTCAGCCAGCCGGAAGAGATTATGTATCACCTTTTCATGCAGGTTTCCGAGTGCGAGCGTCTGTGTCAACTCGCTCATTCGTTTGATCCGCTCGCTTAGCACGTTCATCAGTCTCATCATAAATTCCGGATGTTCAATCAGAAACTTCTTAAAACGTTGTTTGTTCATCAGGCAAATATCACTCTCCTCCATCGTTGCAATATAAACGGCACGTGTTCCGAGTGAGATTCCGTTCATTTCTCCAAACACGTTACCTTCCGTCAACATATCAAGAGTGAACTGTTTGCCCTCCGGGTTTAATGTATATAAACGAACCTTGCCCCGTTTTACAAAATAGAAACCTTCTGTAAACGTATCCGGTGTCTGGATCAGTCTGTTTTTGGGTATGGTCGTAATAGAAGTCATCCCATCCATTTCAATCAGGTCTGCCTCGGACAAGGAGGACATGAGGTCGAATTGTGATAAATACAGAATTTTATCCATAGAACTCCTTTCCTTTACGATTTGCGATAATGATATGAATATAAAAAAAGAAGAACCCACGAAAAACAACGGGTTCTCTTGCAGCGGGACTTCCTGGTTTGGAAGGTCTTCTGACTATAAATGATCGAATGCCATTTTGATTATAGTAACTTTTTTAATTGAGAGACGCGTCCTTGGCTGATGCCAAGCTTTTCCGCAATTTGCTGTTGAGCCAAACCAGGATTCTGTTCAACAATTTCTTTCATCTGTTGCAGCATGCGTGCCGTCTTCGGCCGCAGATCCGGATATTCTTGGTTGTCAGCTGTGGTCCCTTCTTCCCTAGCAGGAGATGAGACTGAGGCGGATTTGGAAGCAGGACGCTCCACGGGTGCAGGAGCCTGTTTGTTCTGAGGTACGAACCAGTCGGGAGAGTCATCCGGGTGTTTTAATTGAATTGCACAAGTCCGGCAGATGAATTGTTCTTTGAAATACATTTCCGTATCTACATCACCGCAAAAAATACATAATGTTGATTTGTACTTTCTTAAAATCAACTCTTTCCCTTCAATGAAAAACTCAAGCGGATCGCCGATATGGATTTCCATCGTATCCCGCATTTCTTTGGGAAGGACAATTCGTCCAAGACGGTCCAGAGATCTCTTCATTCCGGTTCTTTTCATCGCATCTCCCCCGCAATATTCACAATTAAAACCTGTCCTTATTGTAAGGAAGAAAGGGCTTTAATACAACAATAATATTTCAAAAAAGTGGGATAATTCCATCTATTATGGGAAAATAAGTTTGGAAAGGATGGGTGCAACAGCTAAAGTGAATAATGCAGCGAGCACCATGGAGATGCTGGAGATGGTTCCTGTCAGGGAACTCAGTTCAAATGCCTTGGATGTCCCTGTGCCATGGGCACCGGTTCCAAACAGTGTGCCTCGTGCAATCTCCCCATCAATACGCAGCATCTTGACGATCGAAGGTCCCATAATTACCCCGAGCAGACCTGTCATAATAACAAAAACAGCCGTCACTGCGGGAATGCCACCGATTGTAGCGGATACGTTCATGGCAATTGGGGTGGTAATCGATCTTGGGATCAGACTATGAATGAGACCGGAATCCAGACGCAACCATTTGGCGAGCAGGGCAGAAGAGAGTACTGCAACAACCGAGCCGGTCATGACACTGAAGACAATCTCGGAGATATGTTTTTTGAGTACATGGAAAAAGGTGTAGAGCGGTACGGCAAAAGCTACGGTGGCCGGTTGAAGCAACAGGCTCAGCCATTTGCCACCACTGCTATACGTGGTATAATCCGTTCCGGTTGCGAGCAATACGCCAACGACAAGAAGCGGCGTAATGAGCAACGGAGACAGGTATACTTTTGGCAGATTGCGATACATGCGTTTGGCGACCGCATAGATCCCGACGGTTAACAACAGACAGAGAAATCCAATCATCCGGTGTGACGCTCCTTTCGTTTTGCAATTCGTGTAGCAACGAGTCCTGTGCAGGACATGACCAGAAATGTGCTAAGCAGGACAATGAATAAAATCTGTAGTCCGTCATGCTCCAGCATGGGCATATAATTCATGATGCCAACGGCCGACGGGATAAAAAATAACAATAGTTCACCAAGCAGCCAGGCAGCTCCAACTTCAATCCAGCGCAGCTTCACGACACGGGTCTGAAGCAGAATGAATAACACGACCATACCGAGGATCGAACCGGGTACAGGAAGATGGAGAGTACGGGCCAGCAGGTCCATAAGCAGTGAAAAAACCATTAAGAGCGCAACCTGTGCAATACCAAGGCCCCACTTTTTCACTTCAATCCCTCCTTATATAATTAACACGTAAGCCTTTGAGTTATTATGAAAATGATTCATTTGATATCATAAATTTTACATGGCATTCTTTCATGAGTAAAATGCATATTAAGAATGTTTGCTATTCCATTTGTCTATGAGAGGTGGGGATCAACCGATGGATATCCGCCATTTGCAATATTTTCTGGAAGTCGCCCGGCAGCAGAGCTTCACAAAAGCCGCTGAAGTCCTGTATATTACCCAGCCCACCATCAGCAAGACGGTCAAGAGTCTTGAAGAGGAATTGGGTATCACCTTGTTGGATCGTTATGGTAAGAAGGTTGAACTGACGGATGCAGGTCATGTGTTTTTTCGGCAGGCACTGGAGATTGAAAAATCATTCCGCAGTCTGTCATCCGAATTGGACGATCTGATGAACTTGAAGAAAGGCCATCTGCGGATTGGCTTGCCACCGATGGTAGGGTCCAGCTTTTTCCCCATGATTATTGGTGAATTTCATAAAGCCTACCCTCAGGTGACCATTCAGCTATTTGAGGATGGTGCCAAAAAAGTGGAGGCCGATGTGATCAGCGGTGCATTGGATATTGGTGTTGCCGTACTGCCAACCGTGGATGAGCTGTTGGATCATTTTGTGTTTGTCAAAGAGAAGCTGAACCTGCTTGTACACCCTTCACATCCACTTGCGGGGAAAGAAGCGGTTGCGCTGCATGAATTGGAAAACGACGCCTTTGTGCTGTTTCGAGAAGATTTTGCATTGCATGACCGGATTATTGTGGCCTGTCAACATGCCGGGTTCCAGCCCCGTGTGGTATATGAAAGCTCCCAGTGGGATCTGCTCAGTGCGATGGTTGCCGCCAACCTGGGTGTAGCTTTACTGCCGGAGACGATCTGTCGTGAGGTGGACCATATGCGCGTGCGCATTATACCCGTGGTGGAACCGGTGATTCCATGGCAGCTCGGTATGATCTGGCGGAAGGATCGTTATTTGTCTTTTGCCACGAGAGAGTGGATTGGATTCACACAGTCGATGTTGGGTGAGTAAGAAAGCGATCGGAAGGTTATCCTGTCATTGAATTGCCCAGTGTAAATACTCTTTTGTTGACCCCGGATCGTTGTTACAATGGAAGCATAATAATGGTGGAGGTGTACGAACATGAAACTGCGGGTATCCGCTGTACAATACCAATTACAAACAATCAGCTCGTTTGAGCAGTTCGCCGCTCAGGCTGAGCATTACATACGGACAGCGAGTGAATACGGAACCGAATTTGTGCTGTTCCCGGAATTTTTCACAACGCAATTAATGTCCATTGGGGACGAACAAGGCCATGCACTGACCATTGAGGATCTGCCAAACTTTACGGAGCAATATGAAAAACTGTTCACATCACTTGCTGCCCAATATGGTATGCACGTTATCGGGGGAACCCATGTCATTCGACGTGAAGGGAAACTGTATAATACAGCCCATCTGTTCTACCCGGATGGTCGCATCGCGCGCCAGGACAAGATTCACATTACACCAACCGAAGTACAGGAATGGAATATGGCTCCCGGAGATGGACTTGAGGTGTTCGACACCGATAAAGGCCGTATTGCCATGCTGACCTGTTACGATATTGAGTTCCCGGAAATTGTGCGGATGGCCAAAGCCAAAGGCGCTGATGTGATTTTCTGTCCTTCCTGCACGGACGATCGTCACGGATTCTACCGTGTGCGTTATACAAGTCATGCCCGCGCGGTGGAGAATCAGGTGTATGTTGTGTTAACCGGAACAGTGGGTAACTTGCCAACCGTTGATTTCATGCGTGCCAACTACGGACAGGCTGCAATGATTACGCCGAATGATATCCCATTCCCGCCACGTGGCATTCTGGCCGAGGGTGAGATTAACAACGATATGATCGTGACCGCCGATCTGGATCTGGATTTGCTGTATGAGGTCCGCGAACGTGGATCGGTAACAACCTGGCGTGACCGCCGTACCGATCTGTATACCGATTGGGAGTAGACAACTCCGTTTTATAAACGAACAGGATACGGGAACATTTATCAGAATTCATTTGATAGTGGAGAGGGGTGACCCGGCAATATGTATACCAAAGAAATGCTGATCACCGACCCGGAGCGAAGTGGCAAAAGGGTAAAGGCGGTTGTTCGCAATTATGTTGCAGCCGACTATGAGGAACTCATTCGCATTCAGGCGGAGAGTTTCCCTCCTCCGTATCCGGAAGAGCTGCTCTGGAGTCACGAGCAGCTCACCAGTCATGTGCAGCATTACCCGGAGGGTGCCATCTGTATTGAAGTGGATGGAGAGTTGGCCGGATCAATGACCTCGCTGCGGATGCAGTGGGACCCTGTACATCCAGCAAGTCATACCTGGGCCGAAGTAACGGATGACGGCTATATTCGTAACCACCAGCCGGATGGCAACACGTTGTATATTGTTGATCTCTGTGTTCGTCCGAAGTACCGCAAGTGGGGACTGGCTCAGTTGATGATGCAGGCGATGTACCATCTGGTCATTGCACAGGGGATGGATCGGTTACTGGGTGCGGGCAGAATGCCAGGTTATCATCTGGTTGCAGACCAACTGTCTGCGCAGGAATATCTGGATCAGGTAGCCGCGGGAGAGAAGCGTGACCCGGTGATATCATTCCTGCTTCGTTGTGGCCGCATGCCAGTAGGCGTAACCGCAGACTATCTGGATGATGAGGAGTCCTGCAATTATGCTGCGCTGATGGAATGGCGAAATCCATTTCGATAAGGGTTGCTCCCCTGAGCTTTCAAGCCGCTGAAATTATAGCGATCACAATTGCAGCTCAAACCCAATTTCGAACGAGTTATATACATCCATGATTAAGATACACATCCAAAACAAGGAGGCATATATGCATGGAATTCACACGCATTACATCCATTAAAGATCCATTGTTTGCCCAAATGCACAAGCTGATGCAGGAGATCTTCCCGCGGGAAGAAGTGCTGGACTTTCCCCTGTGGGAAGAACCGCTGGAAGATCCGGGTATTCGGGTGTTCGTGGCTGTCCATGAAGGACAGGTCGTTGGAGCGACAGAGTACCGTTATTACGAGGACTGGAACGTGGCCATGACGGACTTTACGATTATTGGGCGCGAAGGACTGGGAATCGGCAGTTTCCTGGCGAATCACCGCAAGCGTGATCTGCAGAAGCTGGCTTCGGCAAACGGGAAAGAATTGTTCGGCATGTTTGCCGAAATCTATAACCCTTATCTGAGTCAGGATCATGAGTTTGGCGGGATCAAGCCGATGGATCCATATGTACGTCGCGAAGTATTGTCCCATCTGGGATACCAACGTCTGGACTTCCCTTATGTTCATCCATCCTGGCAAGGGGACGGGGAAGCGGTTGGCGGCTTGGACCTGTGCTTTATGCCAGGTGATGAGTCGCTTGGTGAATTGCCAGCCAGTCTGGTGGCTGATTTCTTGATTCGATATTATGCAGTGCTACCAGACAAACCGCAAGAATGGCTTGCCATGGTAGAGCAATTGACTGCTCGTAAGACGGTTGCGTTGCGCCCATTGTAATCATATGAAAGACCCGAGCCTGGACTAACAGGTTCGGGTCTTATTTTGTTTATTTTTCAGAACAAACCAGATCCTCTTTTTTTGTATGGGATATGTTACCACAAATATGGAAGATATGTGTTTGTGTTCATTTTATTAAGGAGGGGATTAGATGAGAAAAAGCAGAATCTTGTTGATGTGGATACTCGCTTTATTTTTAACAGCCTGCAGTTCAAGTGACGATGCTTCCCTACTAGACGTACAGGAGAGGGAGCGCAAGGATGCCATAGATACCGAACAAATTCAGAAGGAAAAAGATGCAAAAGAGCAAGAAGAAGTAGAAAGTTTAAGAGAAACGTTGAACATAACGTTTAAACTGATGGCGGCGATGCAATCCAATAACTATACATATCTTGAATCGGTGTCTTCACCGAACATAGAAATATCGCAGCAGAACAATACCATTATTTCGAAACTGGAACAGGGGGATTACGAAGTCCCTTTTCTGCAAAACGTTAGCCTTAATAATTTGGAGTACCGTGGGTTTAATCCGCTGGATTCAGATCGTGTCATTTTACATATGGCTATAGTATGGTCTGATGGAAACGGTGCATTGGATATCTATTTCAATCGTTCCGAGGAAGGCAACTGGCTCTTTGATGGTCTGCTCACGAATGGATAGGCTTCTAGTCTGGTTCTGTAAAATAAATAGCGACCGTCTCTCTATGGTATAGAGGAAGGTCGCCGCATGGATGAGTTCGAGTGAAAAGATTCAATTATTGTGTAGCCTTTCGATCCGGTAGCTGGCTCAAATAACTGTTGGACAAGTGTGCAAGATCCAATGCCCGATCATACTGTTCCTTTGTTATAAACCGTGAAGAAGATACATCACTGTTATTGGGTGTGGTGAATGCTGAAGGGACTTTGTCCGCCGAAATCTGCGTCGTCTCTTCTAAAGGAACATTCATCTGCTGTTGTCCGGCATCCTGTCTGCCCGCATCAGCTAGCGAATAATGCGTCCCATCCCCGTATCCTTTCGCGGGAATGAAGAGAGAAGCATCGTTTAGCACCGACCCGGAAGGAAGGTAATATCGTTCGGGTAGTAGATTTCCGCCCTCACGCAGCAAATCCTGTCCGAAATGTAATTGGTCCTCAAGTGATACTCCGGTGAGACCGGCAATCGTTGGCAAAATGTCCACCTGACCTCCAATCTGTGCCAGTTGTACACCCGGGGTAACGCCCGGGGCCGAGATCATGAGTGGAATATTAATCATATCTGCTGATGTATATTCCCGACCATACAACTCTTTCATGACAACTTTGTCTTCCCGATCCAGTGAATAGATGGGAAGCCCCAGATGATCCCCATACACGACGAACAGACTATTTTCCCATAATCCCCGTTCTTTCAATCCCGCAATCAACTGTCCAACCGCCTGATCTGCATAATGTTGCGATATCAGATAATCACCGGGCAACGTATCCTTGTAACGCTCAGGCAGCGTCAGCTTCACCTTATTTTCAGGCAAAGTGTACGGGTGGTGTGCTGACATGGAGATGATATGGGCATAGAAGGGATTGCCCGAAGACTGCATGGATTCCAGCTTATCCAGTGTTTTGAAATACAGTACTTCATCCGAGGCCGAGAAGGCGATAGAATCCTGTGTGCCGAAATAATCAATATCATAATACTGGTCGAATCCAAGTGCCTTGTATAACTGATCCCGATTCCAGAATCGAACATCATTTGTATGGAATGTGGCTGTCTGATACCCGTTTGCTGACATCAACTTGGGTAGACTTGGCAGAGCCTTGTCCGCATATACAGTTGTTGCTGCCCCGTTCGGCGGGGTGTAGAACGATGTATTCACAACAAATTCTGCATCCGATGTATTTCCCTGTCCGACTTGCTGATAAAAATTCGGAAAATACAAGCTCTGTCTAGCCAATTGATTCAGGTTGGGCGTGATCTCCTGTCCATCTACCTCTAATCCAATCAGAAAGTTCTGAAACGATTCCAACTGGAGCATGATCACATTGCGTCCGGTCGCGGCACCCTGCTCCACAATCGCAGGCAGTTCGGTGGTTTGTTTCAATTGGTCGATGTCAGCCTGATCAATGTGAGCAATGGGCACAAGTTCATCAGGTCGATCCAGGATGGTATACGCCTCGTAACCGAGGATGCCCATCTGTTCTGCTTGTGTAAGCTCACTCATGCTGGCCCGATTGGGATAGATGTTAAGCATGCACAGGATCATGGACAGGGTCAGAATGACCGAAGCAACCCGTCTTCTGGCACGTCGTTCAAGCGGAATACGATTCGGGCGTTCTGTACTCCCGAGTTTGATCCAACGACGAATGAGTATCCCTCCAATGATCAACACGTCTGCAAAAATAAACAAATAATAGGGATCAAGCAAAGAGAACATGCTGCTCTTGACCGAAGTCACCTGATTCACCTGTGCGAGCGCGTGATAGTTAACGATTACACCATAATATTTGTAGTACATGATGGCTGCAAAGAAAATCCCGGAGAGCAGCAAATTCATGGCAAGGTACATCCACATCCGCCGCTTGGCAGCAAACCATTCAATCAGACAGAAACCGATCCAGATGAGCGGCAATTCGGTCAGCAATGGTTTCCAGACGGGGATATCATCGAAAATAACGATCCAGGCGAGTGAGCTTTTGATCATCATGATGATGGTAAAAAATATAAACGGTCCGCTTAGAAATCGGGTAAGTGAACTGCGTGCCAAGGTACCGCCTTCCCTTCCGAAGTTTCATTTAACAAGTATTATCCTATCTCAGCATGGCTGTGTCAAAAATGAAAGGTTTCAACAATTGACGGCAAAAACCCTCTTCCACGCAGGAAGAGGGTTGAAAAACATGGGTTAATGCGATAAAAGCCTGATGCGACCCAATCCGTTATTCGATAGTGTACGTTGTGACGTAAGAAGGTCTGGGGAACATGGTAGGCTTCTGTGCAGTCAAGCCTTCGCTTGTACTGCGGTTACGGTGAGCGTGACTATAGGCTTGGGATTCCTGCCAGCCTTTGAAGTGTTCCTCGGACTGCCAGAGTGTAAGTACGACATACGTGTCATCCTTGAGAGGACGAAGCACACGAATACCGACAAAGCCAGGCTCGTCTTCTACCTTGCGGGCACGGTTCTTAAACCGTTCTTCAAAATCGTTACGACCATCCTCTGTGACAGGGATATTATTCAAGACAGCGTAACCACCGCCAGCCCAGGAGCCTGCGGCATCAAAAGCTTCATATGCGGCTACTTTATCATCAGACTCGATATTCATCAGGCGTTCTGCGGATTCAATAGCCAGACGCACGTGCTCTTCGCTTCGCAAAGTCAGATGCGGGTATGCAGCAAGTGCATCCGGAATCGGTGAAGGAACCAAATAGATATACATAGAAGCTGCCTCCTCATTAAGTACATTCTATTTCAAGATAGCATATGGAAATCAGTGAGTCCAATCGGCGGATCAACTGGTTTGAGCACGTCTTTTCATGATAAAGTATAGTCACTACAAACAGAACGGGTGATCGTATGACAACAACAATTCGGATATCGGTAAGACCTTTGGTGGAGTATGTGTACCGCAGTGGCAGCATACGTCCAGGGTTCCGGACCAATGCCTCGATGCAGGAGGGGACTCGAATCCATCAGCGGGTACAGAAGGAGTACACCGAAGAGGATCTCAAAGAGATAGTGCTCGAAGCTGAGATCCAACATGGGGATCTGACCTATGTGGTGGAGGGGCGATGTGACGGATTAATTCGTCTGGACGGTCAGTTGACGGTGGATGAGATCAAATCAACTGCGGGCAATCTGGATGATCTGGGAGAGGGTCTTCCCGTGCACTGGGCGCAGGCGATGATGTATGCCTATATGTACGCCGTTCAGCAAGACGAACCACGTATGCAAGTGCAGTTGACGTATGTGCATTCGGTTACCCATGAAGAAAGACGGTTACGCCGAATGGCAGAACGAGATGAACTGGAGCAGTTTGCGGCAGAAGTAATTGCCGGTTATGCGCCGTATGCAGAGATGATCGCTGCGTATGAAGAAAAGCGTGATATCAGTGTGAAAGAGCTGCCGTTTCCTTTTCGCAAATACAGGGAGGGGCAGCGAAAGCTGGCAGGAGCCGTATACAAGACGATCCGTGAGGGTCAGGGGTTGATGGCTAAAGCACCAACAGGCATTGGTAAAACAATGTCCGTGCTGTTCCCCACGGTCAAAGCGATTGGTGAAGGCGAAGCGAGCCGATTGTTCTATCTGACCGCGAGGACAACGACACGGGTGGCGGCAGAAGAAGCTTTTGCCCGGATGCAGTCGGAAGGATTAAAGATGCATGTGATTAGTCTGACCGCGAAGGACAAGATTTGTTTTAAGGAAGAGGAAGCTTGTGATACGGGGCAATGTGGCATGTGTGAAGGATATTATGACCGTATTAACGGGGCCGTGCTGGACATGCTGGAACATGAGACGTTGATGACACGTCCGGTCATCGAGAAGTATGCGCGCAAACATCGGGTGTGTCCGTTTGAGTTTTCACTGGATGCGGCGTATGCAGCCGATGCGGTGATCTGCGATTATAACTATATTTTCGATCCGCGGATCTCTTTGAAAAGAATGTTGGAGGAGCAGAAACGCAAGACGGTGTTATTGGTGGACGAGGCACATAATCTGGTCGATCGTGGCCGAATGATGTTTTCCGCCGAGCTGGAGAAGGCAGTGTTCCTGGATGTGAAAAGGGAGTTCCAGTCGCTGAACAGCAGTGTGCCTGCTGCCAAAGCCATTGTTGACTACACTGGAGCCATTGATAAATATCTGATTACCCTTCGGAAAAACGGTGGAGATGAGGGGAAGATCATTCAGCAGGAGGCACCGGAGGAACTGATTGAACGGCTGGAGCCTTTTGTCATGGTCGCGGAGCAATGTCTTGTTGAAGGTGGTTCGGGGAATGCCGAGACGGATCAGTTGCTGTTGGATGCCTACTTCACGGCACAGAATTTCCTGCGCATTGCCAAGCTGTATGATGAACGTTTTATTACGTATGCAGAGTGTGTTCGAAGTGAAGTGAGAGTCAAGTTATTTTGTCTCGACCCTTCGGTACTGCTTCGTCAGACGGCCAAAGGATTCCGCTCCCTCATTCATTTCTCGGCCACATTGTCACCCCTTCGTTATTATCGGGATATGCTGGGTGCAGAGGAAGAGGATTATACATTGCAGATTCCATCCCCATTTCAGCGCGACCAACTGGATGTGAGACTCCTGCCCTTATCTGTGCGATATAAAGACCGGGAGCAATCCCGGCGACCCATTGCGGAGATGCTGCAACAGCTGGTAAGCGAGTGGCCGCGCAGCAATCTCATGGTGTTCTTCCCTTCCTATCCTTATATGCGCGAGATCTATGAAACCTATGCACAGCTTCCAAGTGAAGCGGATACGGTCATACAGAAGCAGGGCATGAACGAACTGGAACGGGAGCAATTTCTGGATGGATTCCAACCCAATCCTGAACGAACACGATTGGTATTTGCCGTCATGGGTGGTGTATTCTCGGAGGGTGTCGATCTGCCGGGAGATCGCTTGAATGGTGTCGTGGTGGTAGGTGCGGGGCTGCCGCAGATTGGTTTGGAGAACAACGTATTACGTGATTATTATGATCAGACAGGACGCAACGGATTCAATTACGCCTATATTTTCCCGGGCATGAACAAGGTACTCCAGGCGGGTGGACGGTTAATTCGAACGGAAGAAGACAGGGGTGTGCTGGTGCTGGTTGATGATCGTTTTACGCAGGAACCGTACCGTTCCCTGCTGCCCGAAGAGTGGCGGGACTATAAGCGAATTTGATATTTCATATTCTAAGCATTCCCAATGGAATCAGGCAAATGCTGAACCAAGAGTTTAACATTTTTTTTCAGTTTTTTTCCTTTACATGATTGAAGGGTAGGGTGAAAGGGTTATAACTTGGTTAGCAACGAACGAACAACGGCGATTACCCTATCCGTTCCGCGGTCCGCTTCGAAAGCAATCAAGGAGGTCGGTTATAATGAAGAGAAATCATACCATGATGCAGTTTTTTGAATGGCACCTGGCTGCAGACGGAGATCATTGGAAGCGACTGGCTGAAATGGCCCCGGAACTGAAAGCCAAAGGCATTGACTCGGTATGGGTCCCACCCGTAACCAAGGCAGTGTCCGCAGAAGATACAGGTTATGGTGTATATGATCTGTACGATCTGGGCGAATTTGATCAAAAGGGTACCGTGCGGACCAAATATGGCACCAAGCAGGAACTGGTCGAGGCCATTGCTGAGTGTCAGAAGAACGGAATTGCCGTTTATGTGGATCTGGTCATGAATCACAAGGCTGGAGCAGATGAGACGGAAGTGTTCAAAGTGATCGAGGTTGATCCCAATGATCGAACGAAGGAAATTTCTGAGCCGTTCGAAATTGAGGGCTGGACCAAATTCACATTCCCGGGTCGCGGCGATCAATACTCCTCCTTTAAGTGGAGCTCCGAACATTTCAACGGTACGGACTTTGATGCCAAGGAAGAACGGAGTGGTGTATTCCGCATTGCAGGTGAGAACAAAAACTGGAATCAGAATGTCGATGATGAGTTTGGCAACTACGATTATCTGATGTTCGCGAATATAGATTATAACCACCCGGATGTACGGCGCGAGATGATCGATTGGGGGAAATGGCTGATTGACACCCTCCAGTGCGGTGGGTTCCGGCTGGATGCCATCAAGCATATCAACCATGAATTCATTAAGGAATTCGCAGCAGAGATGATCCGCAAACGCGGTCAGGACTTCTACATCGTAGGTGAATTCTGGAACTCGAACCTGGATGCATGTCGTGAATTCCTTGATACGGTAGACTATCAGATCGATCTGTTCGATGTGTCTCTTCACTACAAGTTGCATGAGGCTTCGCTTGCAGGCAGAGACTTTGATCTCTCCAAAATTTTCGATGACACCTTGGTACAGACCCATCCTACCCATGCAGTAACCTTTGTAGATAATCACGACTCCCAACCCCATGAAGCATTGGAATCATGGATTGGAGATTGGTTTAAGCCGAGCGCTTATGCGTTGACGTTATTACGTCGTGATGGTTACCCGGTTGTGTTCTACGGCGATTATTATGGCATTGGTGGACCTGAACCTGTGGATGGCAAAAAAGAAATTCTGGACATTCTGCTGTCTGCCCGCTGCAACAAGGCATATGGTGAGCAGGAAGATTACTTCGATCACGCCAATACGATTGGCTGGGTGCGTCGCGGAGTAGAGGAAATCGAAGGCTCCGGTTGTGCAGTAGTTATCTCCAACGGGGATGACGGTGAGAAAAGAATGTTCATCGGAGAGCATCGTGCTGGTGAAGTCTGGGTGGATCTGACACATAGCTGTGAGGATCAGATTACCATCGAGGAAGACGGCTGGGCCACCTTCCATGTATGTGGTGGAGGAGTCTCGGTATGGGCTCTGTCCGAACAGAATGAGGACTGCGCTGACGCAGAGTAACGGCATAATCCAGGCAGTATGAGAAAAGAGATAGCGTTTTGATATGAAAATGGTGTATAGATCGATAATCAACCTGAACAGGAGTGATAGCACTCCTATGTTCAGGTTTTTTTGCATTTTTCTATGTATGACCAAAACTCCATCCTAAAGAACCTAGCGCGCCTAACGAACTCAGCCCGCCTTATTTGCACCGAATTAGCCTTATTGGAATTCTAACGAATCTCAGTAACCTTATTGCTGCCAAAATTAATTGAAATAGCACCAATTGGAGCAATATCATCAGATTAACGTGTCTGAGATTCGTTAGCCAAACGGATCAGCTGCAAGCAAACAGGAAATGAAATAAATCAGCTTAGATTTTCGGCATGTTAAGGCTATTTCTCTTCAAAATACTGATTTATCGTATCCCACATGCGATTGAACTCACTTCGTTCCATTGAAAATGCTCCAGGCTTTTCGGGTTTATGATGAGCAGTCGGCTCGAAATTTAAGTATTCATGGTGTGTAGTGCACGCATAGCTTTTGCTGTTAACAAGGAATTCAATCCTATCTTTGAAGGGTCTGTCCAATAAATTAACAACCATGATGTCTCCACTAATGGTGCTTCTTGCAGGAGAATATATCAAAAAGTAACCTTGTTCAAATCGATATTCAATAGCAATCACAATTACCTCCATTAGAATACAGGTCGAATACGAAATTACCCAATACAATCTCCCCGTTTACCTACTCCAACTCAAATGATTCCAGCGTACCAACCATCCGCAGATCATGCTCGCGGTTGAACTGTTTCCTTTTGTCCGCATCCGCGTACTCATCATGATAATGCATTAGGACGGTTTTCTGTCTCACTTCGGCAGGCAGTTGCTCTAGGTCTTTCAGGGAGGTGTGAGATTTGATCACCAGATCATGCATGTGACATTCATGGAAAATCAGCTGCACATCAGCGGCAACTTGCTCCACCCGTTCCTGATCGAGTGTACTGTCTGCACTGTAATAGAAGTAAGGTTTGGCGAGTAGCCCATTGCTGACCATACCAGGAACATGCTGTGTTCGAAACGTCTCAAACGTCACGCCGCCCAGCTCGAATGTGCCTCCATCTGGCAGGGGAACGACATCGTAGTAATCACTCATGGTCCGTTCACCATCTGTTGTGTAGCGCATGCCGGGGGATAGAATGTTCCAGAGCGGCTCTACCAATTGTTCGTGGATGAACAGACGAGGTTTACGGTCACCCACAATTTGGGCGTAATAACCCAACATCTGTACACCGTTAATATGATCCTCATGCAGGTGGGTAATAAAGACGTTGTGAATATCGGTCATGGGGAATCCATACTCTTTGAGAGCTTTGGCATTTGATTCCGGAAAATCAATGACCAGATTCGTGTCGTCGAATTCAGCCAACATACTATTATGGTGCTGCTCCACGCTGAACATATCTCCTGTGCCGAGAAAAGTAATTTTCATTCCATTTCATCTCCTTGTGTGGTCTTCAGATCAGCATCCTTGCGTTAAATCCAGTATACCTTGTTCCCGAATATATGCCTAAATCAACCTTTTTTGATAACGCTATCATTTTATATTGAACTTTGATGGCAAACAGTGTAGCGTAAAGATGGGAAGTGAACCCATATGAACGTAAACTCACCTAAAGGGAGCGTGCGAGGCGAATGAAATCTTTTCTGGATGAACAATTTCTACTGCACAATGAAACGGCAATCAAGTTATATGAGGATTATGCCAAAGACATGCCGATTATTGACTATCATTGCCACCTCAGTCCTCAGGAGATCTACGAGAACAAAACCTTCGGCAATCTTACAGAAGCCTGGTTATACGGTGATCACTATAAGTGGCGCCTCATGCGCGCAAACGGAATTGAAGAGCAATATGTGACCGGAGGCGAAGGAGTGACCGATTACGATCGCTTCCTGGCATACGCCAAAACAGTCCCCATGATGATTGGTAATCCGCTGTACGCCTGGTCTCATCTGGAATTACAACGATATTTCGGTGTCTACGAAGTATTAAATGAGACAAGTGCGCCTGCCATCTGGGAAAAGGTAAATGCCAAACTGAACAGTGACGGATTCGGTGCACGTGATCTGATTACCAAATCCAATGTCACTGTTGTATGCACAACCGATGATCCAACCGATTCTCTGGAGTATCATCTGAAGATTCAGGAGATTGAAGGTTTCGATACAGCGGTGTTGCCTTCTTTCCGTCCAGATAAAGGACTCGAATTGAACCGTGATACCTTTACCGAATGGGTGGGCAAGCTGTCGCAGGCATCGGGCAACGCGATTTCCGATTATGAATCCTTCCTTGCTGCATTGGAGTCCCGTGTGGAATTCTTCCATTCCGTCGGTGGCAGAGTCTCTGACCATGCACTGGATTATGTTCCTTACGGAGTGGCTACACGCGAAGAAGCGTCTGCAATTTTTGCAAAGGCCCTTGCAGGTCAGAAGGTAACGCGTGAGGAAGAGGACAAGTATAAGACCGTGACGCTGACGTTCCTCGGCAAACTGTATGCAGAGCGCGGCTGGGTCATGCAGTTCCACATTAATGCAGCCCGTAACAACAATACACGGATGTTTGCCAAGCTTGGGCCGGATACCGGTTATGATGCCGTCAATGATACACCACTATCCTCAGCAATGATCGGATTACTGGATGCGTTGGAGCAGCAACAGGCGTTGCCCAAAACGATTCTGTATTCTTTGAATCCAAGGGATAATGAAGTGCTCGCGGCGATCATCGGCAGCTTCCAGGGCGGAGGCATTCCAGGCAAAATCCAGCTTGGTGCAGCATGGTGGTTCAATGATACGAAGGATGGCATGATCGCTCAGATGAAGGCACTGGCGAATGTGGGTCTGCTCAGCCGATTTGTCGGTATGCTAACTGATTCACGCAGCTTCCTGTCGTACACCCGGCATGAGTATTTCCGCCGTCTGGTCTGCAACCTCATTGGTGAATGGGCTGAACAGGGCGAAGCACCGCAGGATATGGAGTTGCTCGGTCAGATCGTACAGGGCATCGCCTACAACAATGCAAAAGAATATTTCCCGTTTGCCTCCGTGCTTAAAACGGTCTCTGCTTCAAAGTCTTGATAGGTGATAGGTGATGCGTGATGCTCAACAAGTTCATCTAATTATGCAATAACAGAGGCTATCTTGTTTCTTTCATTCCATTGGTATAACAATGCTCCCATTTCGTACCCCGGGTCTCCATATACCGGCGTATCAGATGAGAGCTTTTTTGTGGGTTTCATTCCTGATAATGCACATATTAACTATAGCCAGCTAATGATAAACCCCATAATCAAGCGCGAATGGGCTCTTGATTATGGGGTTTATATTGGTTATCTATAGATGTTTGACATTGGCTTCTCACGATAATATACTTAGTACACCTAATTAATTGTATATCTATTTAATTGCAATGCTATTTAATAGATATCCTATGATGTTGGATCTCTATGGAATGATAAAGAAAGAAGGAGGAATCCATTATGACGGATATAGATCCGGTCGCTCAGAAGCTTTTGTACTCCATCATGCAGTTTAATAAAGGCAAGTGGAGGCAACATAAACCTCATGGTCGCAATCACAATGAAATTATGGTACTGGCTTGTTTGCTGCATGGTACGCATCCGGGAGAACGTATGGATTGGCGGGATAATCCGCCAGATTTTGAGAGAGAGCTGAATGAGAGTCGCCCAGGACTAAAAGTATCGGAAATCAGTGCGTTACTGCGGGTGAAATCACCAACGATAACCCCGGTTATTCGTGGGCTTGAGGACGAAGGGCTGGTGGAACGAACGATGGACCCGAAGGATCGCCGTGCTGTACGTATCACGATTACGGAGGCTGGGCGAAACATTATTCGGGCGGCACATGAGGAGCGCATGCAAACGTTCAACCAGCTCGTCGAGCATTTGGGTGAGGAAGAAAGCATTCAATTGACGGAGTTGTTGACCAAGGTATATACCTTTTTTGATACAGTGGTTTTCCAACAGACGGAGACGTCCACACAAGGAGATGATACGCCATGATGAAACTGTTTCGCATGCTGAAGCCTTACCGAATACCAATTATCTTCATTCTGGTTCTGGTACTGTTTCAGTCGCTTGCTGAATTGTACTTGCCTACGCTAATGGCAGATATCGTGAATTACGGCATCATTAAAGGAGATATCCCGTATATTTGGCAGATTGGTGGATGGATGTTGGTCATCGCGATTGGTGGAACAGCGTGTTCCGTGATCGCCAGTTACCTCTCATCCCGCACAGCGGGTGGATTTGCCAAACAACTTCGTAGCAGAGTATTCCGTCATGTGGAGAACTTCTCGCTTCAAGAGTTTGATAAGATGGGTACTGCCTCACTGATTACGCGTACGACGAATGATATCACGCAGGTGCAGAACGTACTTACGATGATGCTGCGCATGATGATTATGGCTCCGCTCATGTGTATCGGGGGTATCTTCATGGCGGTATCACAGGACGCCAAATTATCTACAATCTTCCTGGTCGTGCTTCCTGTACTGGGTGGAGCCATTGCGCTGATTGGTTCCAAGGGTCTGCCTTTGTTCAAAACCATTCAGAAAAAGCTGGACCGACTCAACCTGGTGCTGCGTGAGCAGTTAACAGGGATTCGCGTCGTGCGTTCCTTTAACCGCGGAGAGCATGAGCGCGTGCGCTTTAACGGGGCCAACACGGAACTGAGAGATTCTTCGATCAAAGTTAATGTGCTCATGGCAACCATCATGCCTGTGATGATGCTGGTTATGAACTTTTCGATGATTGCCATCCTTTATTTTGGTGGAATGCGGATCGACAGCGGCAATATGAACATCGGTGCACTGATTGCCTTCATTCAATATGCCATGCAAATCATGTTCTCACTGATTATGGTTTCCATGATCTTTGTCATGATTCCAAGAGCTTCAGCATCGGCAGAACGGATCAACGAAGTGCTTGATATGCAGCCGGATCTTAGCAATCCCGAGCAGCCTCTTGGCATGAGATCTATGCAGGGTATGATCGAGTTTGAACATGTAACCTTCCGTTATCCGGGCGCAGAAAATCCAGCGTTGTCCGATATCTCCTTCACAGCTCGCTCAGGTGAAACAACAGCCATCATTGGCGGTACGGGTTCTGGGAAATCGACATTGCTGAGTCTTATCCCACGATTCTATGATGTGACCGAAGGCAGTGTTCGGGTCAATGGTACGGATGTGCGTGAACTTCGGCAGGAAGATTTGCGTGCCAAAATTGGCTTTGTACCACAAAAGGCGGTCCTCTTCACGGGTACAATCACGGAGAATATCCGTCAAGGGAAAGAGGATGCCACAATGGATGAAGTGGTTCATGCGGCTCGTACGGCTCAAGCAGAGAACTTCATTACCGAGATGAAAGATGGATATGACAGCCTGATCGCGCAAGGTGGTAACAACGTGTCTGGTGGACAAAAGCAACGTCTGTCTATCGCTCGCGCACTTGTTCGCCGTCCGGAAGTTTATATCTTTGATGACAGTTTCTCTGCCCTCGATTTCAAAACGGATGCTAAACTTCGTGCTGCGCTGAAGACCGAAACGACAGAAGCGGCTGTGCTGATTGTTGCCCAACGCGTAAGTACAGTAATGGATGCCGATCGTATTCTGGTCATGGATGAGGGCCGAATTGTCGGTTCAGGAACACATAAAGAGCTGCTGGAGCACAATGAAGTGTATCGCGAGATTGTATCCTCCCAGCTGACAGAGGAGGAGATCGCATGAGTGAACGTACAGAACGCAAGTCGCCTCGTCCCCATGGTGGGCCGGGTCCAGGTCCCGGAATGGGCATGCGACCTCCCGCTGAGAAAGCCAAAGATTTCAAAGGCACACTGCGGCGTTTGATTCGTTATCTCCAGCCCCATAGTTCTCGTCTGTTAGGTGTGCTGGTCGCAGCCATTTTGAGTACCGTATTCAGCATCATCAGTCCAAAAGTTATGGCAGAAGGAACAGATATCCTCAGTAAAGGCGCCATCGCCATCCTTCAGGGTGTGCAGGGAGCGGCGATTGATTTTCCTGCATTGATGAAAGTATTATACCTGCTTGGTGGACTCTATCTGTTCAGTGCTGCATTTATGTATGTTCAGCAATATCTGATGGCTGGCGTGGCCCAACGTGTTGTCTATGACATGCGTGAGCAGATTAGTGCGAAGGTCGGACGCCTGCCTTTGAAATATTTTGACTCCCGCACAACTGGGGAGACACTTAGCCGTGCCACGAATGACGTGGATAATATCAGTAATACACTTCAGCAAAGTTTGGCACAGTTCATTACGTCGATCGTCACAATCGTTGGCGTAATTATCATGATGCTGACGATTAGTCCATGGATGACCTTGATCACGATTTTGACGCTGCCACTCAGTGTGGTTGTTGTCATGCTGGTCGCTTCCCGTTCACAAAAACACTTTGCGGGTCAACAGAAATCCCTCGGGGAACTGAACGGTCATGTCGAAGAGATGTACACGGGACACAAGGTTGTCAAAGCATTTGGACGTGAAGAACAATCGGTACAGCAATTCGAGAAGGTCAATGAAGAGTTGTATGAATCCGGCTGGAAAGCGCAGTTTATCTCCGGTATTATTATGCCGCTCATGAGTTTTGTTGGTAACCTGGGTTATGTACTGATCTGTGTGGTTGGGGGGATCTTCGTTACACGCGGATCTATCTCTATCGGGGATATTCTGGCCTTCACACAGTACTCCCGTCAATTTACACAACCGATTAACCAGATTGCAAATATCTCCAATATCATTCAATCAACGATTGCTTCGGCAGAACGGGTATTCGAATTGTTGGATGAAGAGGAAGAAGTTCCAGAGTCGAAACAACCTGTTCAATTGCTGCAGCCTAAAGGTGCAGTTGCATTCCAAGGTGTTAATTTTGGATATAAAGAAAATGAACTGCTCATTCATAACATGAATATTGATGTAAAACCGGGACAGACGGTAGCTATTGTTGGACCAACGGGAGCCGGTAAAACAACCCTGATCAACCTGTTAATGCGTTTCTACGAAATTCAGGATGGTCAGATTACGATTGACGGTGCCGACATTAAGGACATGGAGCGTGGCAAGTTGCGCAGTCTGTTCGGCATGGTGCTTCAGGATACCTGGTTGTTCAACGGAACGATTCGGGACAACATTGCCTATGGTCGAGAAGGTTCTACGGAAGAGGATGTCATCAAGGCAGCGGTTGCGGCACATGCGGATCACTTTATCCGTACACTGCCTGATGGTTATGACACGGTGCTGAATGAAGAGGCGTCGAACATCTCTCAAGGGCAGAAACAGTTGCTGACCATTGCAAGAGCGATTCTGGCGAATCCGGCCATCCTCATTCTGGATGAAGCGACGAGTAGCGTGGATACACGGACCGAAGTATTTATCCAGAAAGCAATGAATGATCTGATGAAGGATCGCACAAGCTTTGTCATTGCACATCGTTTGTCTACCATTCGCGGTGCCGATCTGATCCTGGTTATGGATCATGGTAACGTGATTGAACAGGGCAATCATGAGGAATTGATGGCGAGTCAAGGTTTCTACGCGGATCTGTACAATAGTCAGTTTGCGGAGCAGCAACCGCAGGCGATCTGATTACAAATGTAATTAACAAGAATAGCCGGGAGCACCCTATTAGGGATTCCCGGCTGTTTGTCGTGTATCCAGAGGAGTGAACCTAGAATATGGATTAGTTATTGATCCTTAGACTCCTTCGCAGGCTCATCTGCGCCGTTGTTAGAGATCGACTTCACTTCTACCTGTGCATCATCGGTAGCTTCCTCCAGTGCAGACGGAGCGGGTTCACCCGGAATCAATTCGCGCTGCTCAATCATGCGTTTGACGACTTCGTAGCAGTCATCCACATGTTTGTTACCCACATATCGCATGGCTGTGAAGCTGAGTGCGGCAGCCAGTCCCTGTCCTGCAAAGGGGACAAATTTGGCGACGGATTTGGTAGCTACGCGAACGCCTACTCTTTTCAGAACCTGTACAACCAGCTCTTTTGTCACCATACGTCCGATGACTTTGCTTCCGATGGACATGACGAATCCATAGATCATGGATTTGGTCTCGGGGTCCATGCCATCCAGCTGTTTTTGGGATAATCCAAATTTATTGTTAATGGCAGGCAACAACTGCATCAGCATCCCTACATCAGCCAGTACGTCTGTACCGGGCAGCGGAACGAGTGTTGTACCGGCAGATGCGGTAGCTCTTTTGCGAACCATGGTACGGCATTCCTTGCGAACTTGCTCCAATTGTTCCAACGTTGCCGGAATCATAGGGAATCCCTCCATTCGTATATGGTATAGATATAACCGTTTTGACTTGATTTGAATGGGTTCTCACCAGCAAAATTTGCAGCCTTATGACATAAGGTGTGGAGAAACCCTTTTTCTCATGCATACATCTGGTTAAACAAGGAAATGGTTTATGAGTTAAACGGGCCATCTAGCTATTACGAATGAATGAGGATTAGGATGCATATCCGGTTGGGGAACCTATCTGAAATCAAGATGAGTGCTTAGCGCAGGGCTTGTTTACGGCTTCACCCTTTGTGGGTAAAGGTTAACAAGTATTGGAATGGAGGAAGAGAAGGATGGAGTTTAACAAAGCGTTGTTAATTCATCATCATCATTCGGGCAAGGCCAATCGTGAGAATACAGTGGGACTTGTGACGGGTGTGCTGGCTCCCGCTGTCCATGAACTCGTCATTGTGCGAACGGATGAACCGGGTGAAGGGGAGAAGCTGTGTCGTGAGCGCGGGGAACAATTCGATGTGGTGTTTATTCTGGGTGGGGATGGCACGGTGCATGAATGCGTGAATGGACTTGCTGATCTGGAGCATCCTCCATTGATTGGCATATTGCCTGGAGGCACCTGTAATGACTTTGCACGTTCGCTCGGTCTTTCACCGGATGCAGAGACTGCGGCACAAGAAATGCTCGCAGGTCGGGTGGTATCCATTGATGTTGGACGAGCGAATGATCGGGTGTTCACGAACTTTTTTGGTATTGGCTTAATTAGTGATACATCGCAGAATATTAACGAGAATCTGAAAGGTGCGCTGGGTAAGCTCAGTTATTTCATCAGCACGTTGCAGACGATTAGTCATACGGAGCCGTTTCGTTATCAATTGGAGGCGGATGGGAAAGAGATGGAAGGTGAAGCGGTGATGATCTACGCAGCCAACGGCCGTTTTCTGGGAACGAATGCCCTGCCCTTTGCACCGGATGCATTGCAGGATGGCGAACTGGACGTGCTCATTATTCATGAGACAGGCATCCCGCTACTGAGAGAGATTCTGTCACACAAGCCGGAGGGAGAATGGCAACCTCAGAGTGAGAGCATTTCATACTTCAAGGCATCTACGATAAAAGTGAACACAGATGCGCCGATGTCAGCCGACATGGATGGCGAATTGTATATGAAGACACCCGCCGAGCTGTCGGTACTGGCGGGTCATCTGAAATTTCTAACCGGGGAGGTGTACTGAATCCCCGGTTTTTTGGTTTGATTTTGGCTGATCGAAATCTCAATCATTCTCTGCTTGATCTTTCATATGACGTTGCCTGAACTCATCCTCCAGCATGCTCATCTGAACGGCATCATGATATTGATGATTGTAGAACAAGACATCCCGTTTTACACCCTCGCGCTGGAATCCAAGCTTCTCATACGTGCGAATCGCGCGCTCGTTGAAGGCGTACACTTCTAACTCGATTCGATGCAAGTTACAGATGCCGAAGCCATAGTCCAGCATAAGTAGCAAAGCTTCGCTACCGTATCCCTTTCCTTGATGCTCCGCCTGATCGATGGCAACACGAATATGTGCACTGCGATTCTTGGCATGCAAGTCCATCAGGACAACATCTCCGATGATTTGGTCATTTTCCTGCAAAGCAATCAGCAGCATCAGTCTGGAGTCATCCTGTGCTGCATTTTCAACATAACGTTCAACCTGAGCACGGGTAAAACTGTTCTGTGTTCCCGTCAGCCTACGCATCTCGGCATCAAACAGCCCAGGGAAGTACGTATCCACATCTGTAATCTCGAAAGGACGCAGATATATGCGCGACGTTTCTAGCAGGCGGGGGATTCGTGGGGATAGTTTTGGTTGTGACATCGTTGTTCCTCCTATGGGTTCAAGCGTGGGACAGATTGTGAGTGCCCTGCTTCTAAAAATTGGTGTTACATATTGATGATGACATGAGTATATCCCAATACTGTATACTTCCAAATATACAGATTTAATAAATTTCACAGGACAGATGAGGTGTAGTGCATCATTATGAATAAATTACCGAAGCTGGACGATAACGATAACATACCAATCTATGTAAAGCTCTCGAATCATATCAAAAGGGAAATCAGTCACGGGGAATGGGCTGAACATAGTCGATTGCCTTCGGTGCGAAAGTTTGCGGAGATGCTTGGGATAAGCACCACTCCGGTGGAGTGGGCCTATCAACAATTGATCGCTGAAGGTTATATATACAGTCAGCCACGTCGTGGTTATTGTGTTCGTGCCATGGTTGACAGCTATCATGCCATGCAAATTGAGAAATTAGATCCACAGATAGCTGGACAATCTCCCGAGGCTCGAACGACGTGGTCAGATCATCAGGCCATACGTCCTGTCCGTGCAGTTCAATATGATTTTCATATGTCACGCAACGATTTCAGTCTGTTTCCTATGGCCAAGTGGCAACAAACTGTTAATCGGGTCTGGCGGGAAGAAGCAAAGGAGCTATTATTCTATGGAGACCCTCAGGGAGAATGGGGACTACGATGTGAAATTGCTATCTATCTGGCGCAGTTCAGGGGAGTCAGCAGTTCTCCCGAGCAGATTGTTGTAGGTGCTGAACAGCATCTGTTGATGTCGCTATTGGCACAGACCCTGCTTCACAAGGGAGAAGCACAACATTCCATCGGTGTAGAGAATCCTGGGTACCGACTGCTACCGGGCACATTCAGGAATTATGGTTATCAGGTTGTCCCAATCTCTCTGGATCATGATGGCTTAAACTTGACGGAGCTGGAACAGACTGGAGTGAAATTGGCAGCTGTGTCACCCTCTCACCAATTTCCACTAGGTTTGACGATGCCGATAACTCGCAGATTGGCGTTGCTGGATTGGGCGGAACGCACAAAAGCATACCTTATCGAGGATGATTACGATGGGGAGTTCAGGTATTATGGCAGGCCCATTCCTTCCATGCAGGGTCTGCGTGATGGAAGTCGCGTGATCTATATGGGTGGTTTCTCGCAAGCGCTTGCACCTGCTCTTTGTATACATTACATGGTACTTCCCAAAGAATTAATGGATCATTTTCGCGAAATGTATAAGACTGTCCTATTCGAGCAATCAGCTTCCCGGCTCCATCAGCGAACATTGGAGATGTTCATGCGTGAAGGGGAACTGGGCAAGCATATACGTAAAATGCGTAATGTCTACAAACGAAATCATGACCTGATTGTTCAGGCGATTCAACTGCATTTCGGAGATCGAGTTGAAATAAAGGGTCAACATTCAGGCTTCCATCTGGTATTGCGAATGGCAACCAAACAGTCAGCTAAAGAATTGGTAACCGCAGCGATAGAGGCAGGGATACAGATCAGTTCAACGGAATATTTGTGGGCGAACGGGAGCGAACCAGCAGACGGCAAAAGAGAGTTCATTATCGGTTTTGCCGGAATAGAGCCAGAACGCATCGAACCGGGAATTGCCGCACTGGCTAGGATCTGGGGCGATTATTAGTTCCGCTTAACCGCTCCATCGAGAAACAGGGCCACCAGTTCCCGTGCAAGTTCCTCAATGCTGCCGCCATTCATGTTGCGTACATCTTCGCGGTTCGCGAGCATGAGAAGTGACGTAAACGCATGGGCAAGCAGCAGGGGGTTCCCAACACGCAAATAACCGTTGTCCATCTCCTGCTGGAAGTGGGTTGCTAGCACTTCAAAGATGCGGACCTCGGCTTTCCGAATCTGGGCGAGCTGTTCCGCGTCCAGATGTTTCTCGGCTTCTCGCATCATGGTCTCCGTTTCAATATGGGAGTGTTGCATCTTTGCTTCCGCAACCTTGATCAGCCGATCTTGCAGCGTACCTGGTTCATCCAGACGGAGTGAAGTCTGCTGCATGCTCATTGCCATCATGCGTGTAATGGCAACGGTGAACAGATCAGCTTTGCTGGTGAAGTGATAATAGATCGATGCTTTGGTCACATTGCATAACGAAGCGATCTGTTGGAGAGAGACGGGTTCATACCCGTATTCCATAAACAGACGTGACGCGGTCATCAATATGTTGGTTTGCACAGATGCCTGATCGGCACCCGTTTTGGGTCTGCCCGGTGACCGGGGAATGTTTGTTTTTTTGCTCATAGGTACATACCTCTTTACGTATTTAATCGCTTGTTAGACGTGTTCACAAAATTAGGCATTGCAAAATTAACCTTCCGGTATATATAATTAACTCGATTATACTATGACCCGTGGTTCATTACTACACCATCACATAAATAGGGCTTCATAGAAACAGAATAGGGAGATGAAGAGACAATGCAGGAAGGTTCGGGTTACGGTCGCTGGGTTGCCGGCAAACGAAGCAAATGGATTACGCTGTTGGTATGGATCATTATCGCCGTTGTGCTTGGCATGGTATGGCCTGCTGTAGGTGATCGCGAAACCAATAACGCACAGGATCTGAGTGAATCGAAACCATCGGTTCAGGCAGCTGCACTTGCCGAGAAGGAATTCCCGGGCGGTGAAGGATTGCCCGCGCTGATCGTATGGCGTCAAGCCGGCGGTCTGACGGATGAGCAGATTCAGAACATTCAGGCATTAACGGAGCGACTGGATCAAGATCCGGTAGAACAACAGCAGTCTGTTGTACCACTCTATCAATTGCCACCACAGGCTTTGAAAGGTCAGCTTTCGGAAGATGGAAGCACCCTGGTTATGCCACTGTTTTTCAATGAAGGTGCTGATTCGGAACAATTGAAGGAAGGTATTGAAGCACTTGAGCAAAAAACAAAAGACATCTTCGGGGCTAACCCGTTTGATGTAGCTATAGATGATGCCAATACACTGATTGCCCGTGTAACAGGGCCAGTAGGCATATCCATTGACGCGAGCGGACTATTCTCTTCCGCCGATGTATCCTTGCTAATCGCTACGGTTGTACTGGTATTAGTGCTGTTGCTGTTGATTTATCGCTCACCAGTGCTGGCGATTATCCCAATCATTGCAGTTGGATTCGCGTATATGGTGACCAGTCCGATTCTCGGATTCATGGCGGATCAAGGCTGGATCACAGTGGATGCACAGTCCATCTCAATCATGACGGTATTGTTATTTGGAGCAGGAACGGATTACTGCCTGTTTATGATCTCCAGATACCGCCAAATTCTCTATCATGAGTCGGACAAAAAGAAAGCCATTCTCCAGGCAATCACCGGATCTTCCGGCGCCATTGCCATGAGTGGATTCACCGTCGTTGCAGCACTACTGGTACTGTTGCTGGCTGAATACGGTGCGTATCAACGTTTTGCTGTACCATTCAGTCTGTCCATCTTTATTATGTTTATTGCAAGTCTGACACTGGTTCCGGCACTCCTCGCGATCTTCGGTCGGGGTTCATTCTATCCATTTGTACCACGTACACATGAGATGGAAGTGGAACGTGCCAAGAAAAAAGGTAAACCAGCTCCTGCTCCGCGCAAAATTAAGGAAAGCTGGATTGGTCGTATTGTAGTAACGAAGCCGTGGACCGTCCTCGCGATTACCGTGGTATTGCTGGGTGGACTGGCGGCATTCTCTACCCAAGTTAAATTCACATATGATCTGTTGTCTTCCTTCCCCGAAGATGTTCCTTCCCGTGAAGGATTTACAGTCATTGGCGAACAGTTCTCCCAAGGGGAGCTCGCTCCAGTCAAAGTGATCGTTGATGCTGAAGGCAAAGAAACCGATCTGAAGCAACGTCTCGAATCGCTGGATTATATTAGCAAAGTAGGCGATGCCCAGCAGGGCGCCGAGAATGCCAACATTACTGCTTATGATGTGGAATTCAATCTGAATCCATATTCCATGGAGGCGATGCAGCATATTCCGGATCTGCGGGCTACTGCGGAACAGGCGCTTCAAGATGCTGGTGTAGCGAATGTGGGCAGTCAGGTCTGGATCAATGGTCAGACCGCTGAACAGTACGATATTGAAGTGACCGGAGAACGGGATGCCAAGATTATTATTCCGGTGGTTATCGGCATGATTACATTGTTGCTGCTATTATACTTGCGTTCCGTTGTAGCCACGGCGTATCTCATCGCAACGGTTGTTCTGTCGTATTTCTCTGCACTGGGTCTGGGCTGGATCATTATTCACTACGGACTTGGCGCAGATGCCATTCAGGGAGCGATTCCGCTGTACTCCTTCGTATTCCTCGTGGCATTGGGTGAAGACTATAACATCTTCATGATCTCTAGCATCTGGCAGAAACGCAAAACGATGCCGCTTCGTCAAGCTATAAGAGAAGGTGTTGGTGAGACAAGTTCGGTTATTACGTCTGCAGGTCTGATCCTGGCAGGAACGTTTGCGGTACTTGCTACATTGCCGATCCAGGTGTTGGTGCAATTTGGTATTATTACTGCCGTTGGTGTGATGCTGGATACCTTCCTGGTTCGTCCGTTTATGGTACCGGCTATCACCGCTTTACTGGGCAAATGGGCTTTCTGGCCAGGCAAGTATGTTCCGATTGCTGAGAAAAATGAGAAGAAACAGAAGAACCAGAAACAAAACCAGTCCATTTAATGCATGGATGGGGTGAGATGGACAGTGGTGCTTCAAGCCTGCTGTCCATTTATTTATTTTTATAACCATGAGAGTAGAGCGGTGGGTCCTCCTGAGATGGAATGGTGGAACTGTAAAATATCCGCAGGATGAGGCGTGGCCCTTGTTTTCTTTGCATAGGGAAGGTTTACGTAGCCAAGGGTTTTGGGACATAATAGAGGGAGCGTCGGCCATTGGGCAGACGAATGATCAACATCAATAGGACAACCAGGGGGAAGGATGAAAGCAAGTATGACGAACCAACTTAATGTGTATTTCAACCATGACGGCGGCGTGGATGACCTCGTATCGCTGTTCATGCTTCTGCAAATGGACAATGTACATGTAACCGGGGTATCGGTTATTCCGGCAGACGGATATCTGGAGCCAGCAACAGATGCCAGCCGTAAAATTATCGATCGTTTCGGTACATATTCCGTAGAGGTATCCAAATCCAACTCCAGAGGGAAAAATCCATTTCCTCCAGCGTGGAGACTGCACTCCTTCTATGTAGATGCACTTCCTGTATTGAATGAATCCGGTAAAATGGAAGCGCCACTCTCTGCCGTTCCGGCACACCAGCATCTGATTGAGAAAGTGCGCAATACCGAAGGCAAAACGTTGCTCCTGTTCACAGGCCCGCTGACGGACCTTGCGCGTGCACTGGACGAAGCACCAGACATTGAAGAGAAAATCGACAAGCTGGTATGGATGGGCGGCACATTCGAGCGTGGTAACGTGGAAGAGCCCGAGCATGACGGCACAGCGGAATGGAACGTTTTCTGGGACCCGGAAGCGGCTTACCGTGTATGGCAAAGTGGCATCCAGATCGACCTGGTTGCACTGGAAAGCACGAACAAAGTACCTCTGACACCAGCTGTTCGTAACCGCTGGGCAGCAGAGCGTCGCTTCGAAGGCGTTGATTTCCTGGGTAACTGTTACGCAGGTTGTCCGCCACTGGTGTACAGTGAGACCAATTCGACCTACTATCTGTGGGATGTGCTGACAACGGCTTCCGTTGGACGCGAGGACATCGTGAAGAAGAAAACTGTAAACTGTATTGTCATCCCGGATGGTCCTAGCCAGGGCCGCACGGTGGAGCAAGCAGACGGACGTCCAGTACAACTGGTGTATGATACCGATCCGGAAGCGTTCTTTACGTACATGACGGATTTGGGCAAAAAAGCTGCTCCGCAGCGCTACTAATTCAGGTGGCCTCAGGGCTTGCCATCCTTAAGGGTACAAAAACAAAAAGCCGCAGGCAGTGTCCGGAAATGGGGTTGACCCCCATGATCCCGTCCCTGCCGTGCGGCTTTTTGTTTTGGGCTGACTTATATAGATTGAACTATCATTTTACACACTAGAACGTAGAGGACAGAAAAAATCTGAGAATAACAGCGATCGGAAGGTTGTTCTGTCATCGAAGTGGTATATGTGAATATCCTTTAGTTCAATCTATCTAACACAATATAGCTGCCCGCTATATTTTAAATCGACTAATCAATCCGTTCAGCTCACTGGACAGTACCCGGAGAGATTCTGCGGATGCACGCATCTCATCCATGGATTGCAACTGGCTTCCGGTAGCGTGTGATACCTGTTGGATACTTGAAGAGGACTCGCGTGAGATATGTTCCATATCCTCCACAGAAGCGGACACTTCTTCTGCACTGGCAGACAGCTGCTCGGATGCTGCGGATACTTCGTGCAGGCGTTCATTTATCGTCTCAATTCCGGTATGAATGGATGTGAACGAACGGCCTGCCTCCTGAACAACAGCGAGACCGGACTGGACTGCGGATGTGCTGGCTGACATATGTTCCGACAACAGGGCAGTCTGGCGTGTCATCTCGGCAATCAGTTCGGTTACATGCTGGGATGATTGCTCTGATTCCCCCGCAAGTTTGCGAACCTCTGAGGCAACCACCGCAAACCCGCTGCCATACTCTCCTGCACGAGCCGCTTCAATACTCGCATTAAGTGCGAGCAGATTGGTCTGTGAAGCGATGCCTTTCATTAGATGTGCTACTGACTCAATTTTATCAGAGTACTGCTCAAGCTGAGTGGTGGAGGCCACCATCTGCATATTCGCCTGATGAATTTTGTCCATACTGTTCATTGCCGTGTTAATGTTGGTTTGACCTTGCACTGCATTATTGGTCGTTTGCTGCGAGACATCCGCAACCATAGAAGAAGAATTCGCAATATGCTGCATGCTGCGCGTAATCTCTTCCATGGCTACGGTGACTTCGCCTGCTCGGGCCACCTGTTCGGCAGCTCCACTGGCCGTATGATTGGTATGCTCAGCAATACGCTGACTGGCTTCGGCAGTCGTCTGCGAGTGTTTCGATACACCTTCCGCAGCCTGTAGCAGAGAATCGGAGCTCTGACGGATGCCCGTCATGACATCCCGGGTACCTGTAACCAGATGTTTGAACTCGGAAGCGAGTTGTCCTACCTCGTCCTTTCGGTTGAGTTCAACGTTGACGGTCAGGTCACCTTTCCCAACTTCGGTAATCAACTTCTTCAGCTTCACCAATGGACGGGTCAAGTAGTGGGCGAATCCGTACACCAGCAAGACACTGAGCAGCACAATAACCAGGGCTGTCCAGATCATGGTCATCCGGTTGCGTGACATCAGTTCATAGACCGCAGTGGAGTCCAGATCCGCACCGACCAGCCCCAGTACTTTCCCGTCATCTCCATGGATCGGCACATACGCAGTAATGGTAGCGCCATATTCATCCTGTGTGAGTTCGCCTCGAATAGGCTCATTCTGTTCAAAAGCTTGCAGCATTCCTTCATAATGGTTCTCTTCTGCGGAACCGTAAGGGGAAAAGTCATCTTCTGCCACATCGGCAGCTGCTCCATCCACAACGTAGAAATACGTAGCAGTTCCATTTTCTTCGCGTGTACCGAGTGTGTACAGATACTTGAGCCCATTGGCTTCACGCAGCTGGCTGAGCTGCTCACGCAATGTGCCATAATACGCTGTCTCGTCCTGTCCGGTACTAAGTGGTGCATACAGGGAGGTATCAATCAATGCTGCTGCCCGTTCGGCCACAGCCTGTGCCTGCATCCCCATGGACTGCTCGACCAGTTGAGCCGATGAACGGTACATGGTAATGCCAAGAACCGCTCCTGCGGCCAGCATCAGACAGGAAAAAAATAAAAAGATCCGCATAAACAAACTGTTCATTGGTAAAAGTGTTCCCCCTTGATCTGTTGGATGAATCGTCTCTTTGTCTCTTTACTTGGTGCGTGTTGTTCGTTCTTCTTTGGTTCGTATGTATTGTATATATCAAATGTACCATTTTCTACTTGAAATATCGGCATCCGGTCCATAAAGAATTAGCTCCCGAGTCAATTTGATCCGGGAGCTCACAATGTTTCAATCTTAGTTTCAATCTATATAAACCATGCTCATCATTGGAACAAACCTCATTGTTACAACTTAGAGGCGCTTCACATGACTGAGTGATTCCGTCATTACATCATTACATTGTTCCGCCGCCCTGGCGAATGGAGGCAGGAATCTTTTCAGGTCCCTGATTAATATATCTATTGATAAAAGTACCCACTTTGGCATCGTCGAATTGGTCGAGTTTCATCGTTTTGGTCCATGCAGTTACGACGACTTCACTGCCTTCGGGAATATCCTTGTTTGGTACGGCGAGTATACCTGCCCCAGCTTCGCGGAATTTGGCGAGGAATTTTAGATGTTCCTTCAAATCTTCGCTTGCGTTCTCACGATAATAGATGATGATATCCCCGTGCTCCAGATTGTGTACCAGGTAATTATAACCCGGGAAGTCGGTGTAAAATCCAAACTTGATATCATGTGGATTATGCGGCCCTGACGTTGGAATTGTCATCTCATATTGGATAGGGTCCTCCGTATGGTCAGCACCATAATATTTATCGTCCGTCACATCGATTGTTGCATTGGATTCCAGATCAGCTACATTATAGGTTTTACCTGCACCTTGCATGAAAAACAGGCCAAACGTAATAATCGACACAGCCATCATTACGTGTGCAGCCAGCCGAAGGGAGCGACTTTTTTTCTGGATGTCCGCGCGTTCTTTCTTTTTCATGTGGCCCAGGATTTTGCCCTGTGTGCGTGATGCCCAGATATAGGCGGCGATGGAGAACAGTAACACGATTATACCTACGATGAGCCACAGGTAGGAGGTGCCTGCCTCGTGTTCCATTTGCATATGATCCATATGAGTCATGTCCATAGAGAGTTCCTCTGCTTTCTTTGTAAAATGAGTTATTGATACACTACATAATGTAGTGTTAACGGCAACGATGAATCCTCTCATTCCGTAACCGGAGTGGCTGAATTGATTTATTACGTAAATAAGAACATACCTGTTGCACTACACATTATAGTGTATGAACCATGCTCGGCGCAACGCTGCCATAGGAAATCTAAAAAAGACCTTCCCGGCATGAGCAAGGAAGGTCTTAATATAAATCTAAAGAGTCATAGCTTTAATCCAACTGATATAGTTCACAGACGGCCAAACGGCGACAACATCAGTCCGATAATAATCTCACCCAACAAGCGATAAAGAATGAAGAAGATGACCGCATTAGCGATCAGCACGCTGTACATGCTGTCGATGGCTGCTTTGGTGCGATTCAATGGATATTGAAGCAACACTGAATTCAAAGCGACAAACACAATGATATATGAGACAGCAAGCAACGAGATTGCGATGGAATACGAGATGATAATAAACAGATTCGCCAGAACAAGGGATACGACAGCAGGAACAAGCAATGTACCGAACTGGGCAACCAGTGTTTTGGGACGGAAGGTTATTTTTTCAATCTTCAGAATAGCGTACATCAGTGCAATGGAGGCAATCAGAATAATGACGGTGAACAATAGCGGCCTTAAAAATCCACCAATGAACAAGCCGTCCATGCCTATGCGACTAAAGGTAATTAAGAAGTATGTAGAAGATAGAACTGCAATCAGCGCCATCGTTAGCCATCCTTTTAGTGAATGCTGGTCGCCAACCGTTTTCATCGTTTGATAAGGACGGGCCAATACACTGAGGAAATAGGATAGATACTGTTTACTTACTTCTTTGGCTTGCTGAACTTTCTCATTCTGCACAATATTATTCCACTGATTGGAGCTATTGTCCCCTGCAGAAGTATGGTCATTGGTGCCTGTTGATTCTCTTGTCTGTTCCTTGTGTATAGATACGGATGGTGTGTTGGATGGAACGGATGCCTGGGAAGATGTAGACTGGGTACTGGACCAACGGGTATATTCGGGTTCGGAAGCAGCAGCAGACTCGGGATTCGGTACAGGAGTTGGCGAAGAGGTGGTTTGCGTTAGATTAGAGCCGCACCTCTCGCAAAAATGGGCATCTCCATTTTCATGATTACATACTGGACATTTCATGGGTTAAGCCTCCAATTTCTATAAAATAAAAAACATGTCAACATTGTGTCTCATTTTAACGGTTAATGACGAAGTTTGTCTATGTTTCGCAGGAATTAATACCCTTATAGGGAAAGTTGAAACGAGGACTCGAATGCTGTGTATTAAAGCGTAGTTTAGAAGTAACAATAGTATAGGACTGCCATGCAGGCATTTTAATGTAAATTCACTGTGGTTTAAGACGAATTGTTTTTGGGGTAAATGTCTTATCGTTCGCTTCTGTGTGTGATTTTCATGTTAAGTATATCTTTTGGGTTGCTCATTTCAGAAGATTTATGTATAATCAATCGTGTTAACACGTCGAATGTACGGTAGTAGGAGATGTGGGTGAGTTCATGGAACTACTGGACAGCAATGAGAGCAAGAAGAAGATGTGCCAGTATTATAACGAAATCTCGAAGGAACTGTTTGGATTTGGCACCACTCTCCTGAGAGTGACCATTGACCAGAATATTGTGACCTTCTACGCGAAGCACCGACGTTCACCGCGCTCTGACGCCCTGGAAGGGGAGGCCCCCGGCTTAAAGCTGGAAGTGGACTTCCGCATGTCTGTCTTATATAAGAAGAAATTCCGGGAGAAGCTCGAGCAACACATGGGTTTGCCAATTGAAGCGATATTGCGGGATTATGATGCCTCCACTCAGTGGGCGATCACCAATGTGATTCTGGAACAGGCCTAAGGATGGATCGGCAGGATTGATTCTTGTTGATGTATACGGAGGTTGTGGCCCGGATTCATGATCAGGTTTCGTACAATTTCATATGTATGGCGTCTGTCTTTGGATTGATTCTGAAGCAGAAACCGATGATGTACCGGCAGCGGGTGTCGCTTTCCTTTGTTTACGAAGAAAAGTGTTCTTGTTTATACAAGAATGCTTTTCTTTTTGTTTTTTAAGTCGAACTAGCCCTGTATAACACATCATATTCTTCGAAAATCAGAAAGACCTTTCAATCGCTGTTATCCCCAGATTTCTTTTATTACCCTTATCTAAGGGAGAAATCTTGTGATAAAGGCGAACACTTCGTTTCTCCAGGTTCTTTCTGTTTTCTACGTAAGATGTGTTATCAAGCTAGTTCAACTTAATGGTTGGGTTGTTAAAACACATATATCAGGGGGAATCAGGATCATGATGAAAAAGTGGATTAGCGGTTTGGCAGCAGTGGCAATGACATCGGTATTACTTGCAGGTTGTGGCAGCACAGAGGATGCAACAGGCGGATCAGGCAATGGAGGAACGGCAGCCACCAAATTGGTTATCTCCACTTGGGGCTTCTCGGAAGATTTCTTCAATGAATCGGTATTTGGTCCCTTTGAAAAAGAACATAATGTGGACATCGTGCTCGAAGTCGGAAATAATGCTGAGCGCCTGAACAAAATCCGTCAAGGTACATCAAATGTCGATGTCATCTACCTGTCGGACTACTATGCACAACAAGGTATCGATGAAGGTCTGTTTGAGAAAATCGACCGCTCCAAAATTCCAAATGTAAATGACATTTATGATATTGCCAAAGCACCACTTGGTGAAGATTATGGCCCGGCCTACACAGTTGGACAGCTCGGAATCGCTTATAACCCGGACCTCGTTTCCAAAGAAGTGACTTCATGGAGTGACCTGTGGGACCCGGCGTTCGAAGGTAATCTCACTATTCCGAATATTACAGCAACAGCTGGTCCGATGGTTGTGGATGCAGCTTCCCGTGTAGCTGGTAATGATACGTTTAATGAAGATGCGGCATTTGCTGAGCTGAAAAAACTGAGCGGTAATGTGGTGAAATTCTACAGCCAAACGTCCGAGTTCGTGAACATGTTCTCCCAGGAAGAGATTGCAGGGGGACCGATCATGGAAATGTATTTCAAAGATCTGAAAGCTGCCGTGCCTAATGCGAAATTTGTTACACCTAGCGAAGGTGCATATGCCGTAATGAACACGATCAATGTCGTGAAGGGCAGCAAAAACAAAGAGCTCGCTGAAGAGTTCATCAACTGGCAGCTGAGCCAGGATGTACAAGCAAAATCCGCCAAAGCTAAAGTCGATTCCCCGGTAAACACCAAGGTTGAACTAACTGCTGAAGAAGCAGAGGGCGTAACATATGGCGCTGAGGTTGTTGAGAAGCTGAACAAGCTGGATATGGAATTTGTGAATCAACAGGTTAAAGGCTGGACAGATCGTTGGAACCGTGAGATTGCACAATAAACAACCGAGTTTCTTGATAGTTATCTTTGATCTATATTTTGAACTTATATCATTTGCAGCAAGCAACAATATCACCGCACAGGAGTTGAGAACGGATGAGTGAATCGCAGAATCGCATCATTTTGGATGTGGACACGGGAATTGACGACGCACTAGCCATTTTGCTGGCGGTCAAAAGCCGGAAGCTGGACATTCTCGGCATTACCACAGTCTGTGGGAACGTATCACTCCAGCAGGCAACAGAGAATACATGCAAAATTCTTGAACTCGCGGGTGCAACTGAAATTCCGGTGATTGCTGGAGCGGCAGGACCCCTTACTCGCAAGTCGCATTATGAACACCGGGTACATGGACAGGACGGGTTGGGCGGTGCGCTGCCTGATCCGGCCGTGTCCAAGCAAGCCGAGGACGGTTTTGCACCGGACTTTATCGTGGAGCAAGCCAAGTTATATCCGGGCGAACTGACATTGATCATGACCGCCCCATTAACGAACCTGGCACTCGCGCTGATGAAGTGTCCTGAATTACCTTCTTTATTGAAGGAAGTCATCTTCATGGGTGGTGTGGTTCGCGGACATGGCAATATTACACCGACCGCCGAGTACAACACATACGCTGACCCAGAGGCGGCACGTATTGTATTGCATGCAGGCGTCCAGAAGCTTACTCAAGTCGGCCTGGATGTAACCCGTCAAACACTGCTGAATGAAGCAACGATTGAGCGTCTTACTGATCCTGCACTGCGCGCGTACGTGGCTCAGAGTACGGAGATCTACATCAACCGTTATGAACAAATGAACGGCGTCCGCGCTTGTGCGTTACATGATCCACTGGCTGTAGGCGTTGCCCTTGCGCCTGAACTGGTAGGACGCAAATCGTATTACGTGGATGTTGAAACCGCCAGCCGCCTGTGCGATGGCCAGATGGTATGCGACTTCCAAAACCGTTTGGGCGAGCCGCCCAACACGCTCGTCTGCGAAACCGTAGACGCAGAAAGCTTCCTTGAACTATTTATCAACGCGTTAAACGCGTAGTTGTGATAGTTAAATTCATATTTTACACCATAACGTAGTGACAGAAGAAAGCTGGAGAAGCGAAGCGTTCGCCTTTATCCCCGGATTTCACCTTTTCAAAAAGGATCAAAAAAATCTGGGGATAACAGCGATCGAAAGATTCTTCTGGCACGGAGTGAGCTAGTGTAAAGTTGTGCTTTTAACGTGTGAATAAAACCATTTTAAGAGTCAGGAGTATCGCGATGAAGAAATCAGTAATCTACTGGCTATTGCTGCCGGGATTCGTGTTTTTGGCGGCATTTATGATCATTCCGATTGTCCTGACGATCGGATCGACGTTTTTCCAAGAAAACTCCTTCACGTTTGAAGGATACATGCATTTTTTCAGAGACCCATACTTTTTGAAAATATTGCTTACGACGCTGCAAGTCAGCGTGGTCACCACCATCGTCTGTGTGGTGCTCGGATTCCCGACAGCTTATTATATTTCGCAGAAAGCGCCACGCCGCAAAGGCATTTTGCTGGCACTGGCAATCTTCCCACTGCTGACAAGTCCGGTTGTGCGCTCGTTTAGCTGGATGATTATCCTTGGACGCAAAGGTCTGATCAACAACACTCTTGTTGGTCTGGGTATCGTGGACAAGCCGCTGGATATTCTGTACACCCCGGCAGCGATGATGATTGGTCTGACACACCTATTCCTGCCACTGATGATTATCTCTCTTGTCGGTGTACTTGAGAACATTGACGGTGACCTGCTCAAAGCAGCACAAAGTCTGGGCGCGTCGCGTATTACGGCATTCCGCCGGGTTGTGTTCCCACTGGCTGTGCCAGGACTTGTGATTGGAGCCGTGCTTGTCTTTGTTGGAAGCCTGACGGCGTATACCACACCTGCCCTCCTTGGAGGCAAGCAGCGCGTGATTGCTACGTTCCTGTATCAGAACGCCATGACCCTCAACGACTGGTATCTGGCCTCGGTTGTTGCCGCGATTATGATTGTGATTACATTTGTCGTGGTTGGTGTCATGAACAAAATGGCCAAAACTTTAAATCCGAAGGGGTAGACATATGCGGGAGAAACATATCGGGCTGGGCCTGTTCAGTCTGCTGGTCTTTATCTTTCTGCTGGGCCCGCTTCTGATCATATCGGTCACTTCGTTTGAACCGGGAACGGTACTCAAATTTCCGCCGGAAGGGTTCTCCTTCCGCTGGTATGAGAATATTTTCAACACAGGCGGTTTCCTCCGTACGTTCCAGACGTCCATCATCATATCCCTGCTGGGGAACCTGTTGGCGCTGGTGCTTGGAGTTCCGGCTGCGTATGCACTTAGTCGTTACGATTTTAAAGGCAAGTCCGTGCTGAACGCACTGTTCCTGTCACCGGTACTGATCCCGGGAATCGTACTTGGTTTTACATTGATGAAATATCTGATCGTCATCTACCATCTGCCAATGTATCTCGGATTGCTGATTGGTCACACGATCATCATGCTTCCATTCATCATTCGGGTTATCGCATCGAGTCTGTCGAGCTTTGACTTTGCCGTGGAAGAAGCGGCGCTGAGTCTTGGTGCGGGACGGGTAAGAACGTTCTTCACAGTTGTGCTGCCCAACATCCGTTCAGGAATTATCGCTGCGGTGCTGATTGCCTTCCTGGAGTCGTTCAACAACGTGGATATCTCCGTGTTCATGACTGGACCGGGGGTAAGCACATTGCCAATCCAGATGCTGACGTATGTGGAGAATTACTTTGACCCAACGATTGCAGCGATTTCCATGCTGTTGATGGTATTGACCGGACTCTTAATGTTCGTGATCGAACGGATCATGGGCGGATTTTCATACTTTACTAAACGTTAATTGGAGGCGCAGAACGCTATGGCATTGCTGACATTAGACCACGTATCCGTGGCATACGATAAGCAGACAATCCTGAAGGATTTTCAGTTGGAGCTGGAAAAAGGTAAACTGCTCTCCCTGCTCGGACCGAGCGGTTGCGGCAAAACAACTACGCTGCGCCTCATCGCCGGATTCCTGGAAGCATCACAGGGCAAGTTTATGTTCGGCGGCAAGGATTATACGAAGGTTCCCGCGAACAAGCGGAACTTCGGATTTGTATTTCAGAGTTATGCGTTATTCCCGCATCTGTCGGTCTATGACAACGTGGCCTTTGGCCTGCGGATGCGCAAGGTCAAAGACAAGGATATCTCTTCCCGTGTGATGCGAATCCTGGAAGTGGTTAACCTGAATGGGTTTGAGAAACGTTTTCCACAAGAACTGTCCGGTGGGCAACGTCAGCGTGTGGCAATTGCTCGTGCATTGGTCATTGAGCCCGACCTGCTCTTGTTCGACGAACCGCTCAGTAACCTGGATGCTAACTTGCGCCTTAACATGCGGGTGGAGATTCGCCGGATTCAGCAAGAGCTGGGTATTACAACGCTGTATGTCTCTCATGACCAGGAAGAGTGCTTCTCAATCTCGGATCAGGTCGCGATTATGAATAAAGGCGTGGTTGAGCAGCTCGACCGCCCGGAAACGATTTTCAAATATCCGGCAACGGAGTTTGTCGCACGGTTTATCGGCTTCCATAATTTCATTGAATTCGCGGATCGCAGCGATGCAGGTGAACTCATCACATTGCATGCGGGTGGACGCACATTTACGGCAACAGCACATCCTGGTACAGCACGTCCCGGTGCTCGCAAAGGCGCAATTCGCCCGGATGATCTGATCGTTAGTGGTGATACTTCTGCAGATGTCGTGAACGCCTTGCCTGGGATTATTAAAGTGAGTACGTATCTGGGACGCAGTTATCAGTATGTGGTTGAGACGGAGCTTGGTGATTTTACAGCCAATCAGGAGATGGAAACACCGTACCTTAGCGGTCAGCGTGTTAACCTGATTTTCCCACAGGACAAGCTTGTACTGGTGGAGTAGCCGTGAATGGTTGGAATAGCTTAAAGAAATAAGAGCAGTAAAGAAAGCATTTCATGTGGTGATTCCGGGCGATGGCAGTGGTGCGCAGTCATGTGCAGTACAGCAGATTAAAGTGCAGGTTCATTGTCCGGTTCGGATCGCGGTGAAATGCTTGTGAAGAAGGAGATTATGTCCCATGCGTGCAGATCAACTGATTGTGAATGTACATGTGTATAACAGTTATTATAAACGGTTTGAAATGAACAACGTTGCTGTGTTGGACGGCAGATTCCTATACGTTGGACCCGGCGGGCAGGAGATGATTCAGGCAGATGAAGTCATTGATGCGCGGGGAAGGTACATGATTCCTGGCCTGATTGATATCCATCTGCATATCGAAAGCACGATGGTGACACCGGAAACCTTTTCTCATGGTCTGATTGGTTGTGGAGTAACGTCCATTGTCGCAGAACCGCATGAGATGGCGAATGTGTTTGGGCTTGAAGGGGTGCAGGAGATGATGGCCGCGAGTCGAGAGACCACGGTGGACATGTTCTATGCGATCCCAAGCTCCGTTCCGGCAACCCCGATGGAGACAACAGGTGGTTCGATTGAGATCGAAGACATGGATGTGTTGCTCGCAACTGGTGAGATCATCTGTCTGGGAGAAATCATGAACTATGTCGATGTCATCCGTGATCCGGAGTGCAAGACCAATCAGATTTTACAACATATTCGCAAAAACTATCCCGATCTCGTGATCGAAGGACATACACCGAAACTGCTTGGACTCGATCTGCATCGACTGATCTACGCAGGTATTGATTCCGATCATACCCATCAGAGCATTGAGGGATTACAGGCGCGAATTGCGGCAGGCATGTTTATTGAAATTCAGGAGAAATCGATGACCCCGGAAGTCATGGAATACCTGATTCAACATGATGTGGCGCAGCATTTCTGCTTCGTAACGGATGATGTAATGCCGGATTCGCTGGTGGAGCGAGGACATCTGGATCATATCGTACGTAAGGCAATTCAGATGGGAATGCGCCCGGAAGACGCGATCTATGCAGCAACATCTACCCCTGCTTCCCGGATGAAAATGACTGATCGCGGCAGTATTGCCCCAGGTAAAGTGGCGGATTATGTGCTGCTGTCCAATTTAGATACACTTGCAGTAGAGCAGGTGTACAAAAATGGCCGTAAAGCTTATGACGACTACGAACCGTACAAGCAGGACCGGATCAGTGGACAGTTCCCACCTCACTTTTACAAGAGTGTACAGTTGGAGAAGCTGGGCGTAGCAGACTTTGCAATTCAGTTGTCAGACCCGAAAGTCAGTGGATCAGGTATTGATCTCGCTAGCGAAGGTGAATATCAATGTCGTGTCATGATGGTCAAGGATGGTTCTACTTTTGTGGAGGAGCATATTGCACCGATTCAGTCTGCGGATGGCGAATTGCGCTGGGAAGAAAGCGGATATGCGCAGATCGCAACCTTTGAACGTTATGGCGTGAACGGCAATCATGCACATGGTCTGATCGGTGGAGACACCATCAAACGTGGTGCTATTGCTACCACATATTCACACGACAATCACAACCTGCTGGTTGTGGGACGCAATCGTGAAGATATGATACTCGCAGCTAACACGGTAATTTCGAGCCAGGGTGGGTTCTGTGTCGTGGAAGACGGCAAGGTGTTATCCCATCTGGAACTTCCCGTAGGTGGCATTTTGACGGAAGAGCCCCTTGCAGTGGTGTCCCATCAAGTGAAGGAACTGAGAGCAGCGATGTTGTCTCTTGGGTACGTGCATTACAACCCGATCATGTCGATCAGTACCCATTCTCTTGCAGTAAGTCCCGCGCTGAAGATTACGGACCATGGCCTGATTGATGTGAATGCAGGTAAGGTTGTATCGTTGATTGTATAAGTGGGATAGACACATCTGGTGGTATTCTTCCGATGATTGATTAGATTATTCGTTGTTATATCGTTGGTGTGTTCTATAAGAAAAAGAAGCCCCGGTTCACTCAAGTGAACCGGGGCTTCTTTTTGGCAAATTCATATACGTATTATTATGTTCTTGTAATTATAGTTAATACGAACCCTGTTTATATTAATTTCTCTGGATTTATCACCTTAATGGAGACCACTTCTCCGCAATCCAAACAAACGGTATATACCCTTTCTGAACCAATCGACAATTTCTTATCCAATGGACGAAGATTAATGAAGTCGGATGCCTGTACGAAAGATGTGCTTCCACAATCGGTGCATTTCTCTACTGTAGTACTCATATGTTCATTCCACCTTTTAATCATTTTGGATGTGTTCCTTAATAAATTATATTCCAGTAACTGGGATGTAGCAATTATTGATTGTCCACGTTTACCAAATCCATTTTGGACGAGGCATAGGATTACATATATAGTAGTAAGAAGAGAATGCTTGAGACAGGAGCAGGAGGATCAGTAACAATTATGAATATAGTAAATAATGCCAAAACGATATTTTTCGACGTGGATGATACGTTATATGATCACTTGCAGCCGCTTCGTGGCGCGTTGCAGGATGTTCTCGGCCTGACGGATGACTTTCCTTTTGCTGAGGTTTATCACCGTTTTCGTTATTATAGTGACTGGCTGTCTGCACAAGAAGATCTGTCCGCTGTACCAGAGCCAGATGCGGTAGAGCGAATGCGTCGTCAGAGGTTTGAGTTGACGATGGAAGAATTCGGACTCCCCCTACAACCGGGTCAGGCTGAAGAACTGCAAGCTCAGTATCTGAGCAGACAGTTTGAGATTGTGCCTTTTGAAGGAGCCTTTGAGCTAATTAGAAGGCTTCAGGCAGAGGGCCATACCGTTGGACTAATCACCAATGGAGAAGGAGAGCATCAGCGGCGCAAGCTTGAAGCACTGGATGTGCTCAGTCTCGTGGACGAGCATCTGATCTTCATTTCTGGTACGACTGGTTATGCGAAACCGGATCGCAGATTGTTTGACTATGTGAGTAAGCAGTCCGGGACAGATGCCCGTTCCAGCTATTACATTGGAGACTCGTGGCGTAATGATGTGGTAGGTGCAGTGGATGCAGGCTGGACGGTTATCTGGTTCAACCATCGGGAGGCGCTGCCGGAATCCGATCATCAGCCACATTTTGTAGCATCGAGCTATGAGGAGATCAGTCGTATTCTGACTTTTGAGGTTGTCCGTGTTTAAGAAGATATATGTTTAAAGGAGCAGTCCTGTTACCGTTTAGGTGCAGGTCTGCTTTTTAGTGTTAAAGAAGGACGCCATTTACTACGCCAAACCTCTATTAATACCTTCTATAACGGCAACAATAATGAGGCGTCTAACTCCTCGCTTTCAATTACAATGGCCATGAGTCCAGCTTCTGTTTTGGTTTCGTGCCATTCATCTTTATCCCAGAGTACGGCATCGCCACAATGCACTTTGATGTATTCGTTGGCTTCACCTCTTACCCAGCCTTCTCCGCTTACGATCAAAAGCAGTTGAGGAACCACAGCTTGGTGATAACCTACTACTCCACCCTCAGGCAAGTGCATACATCCGATATGAGCTGTTTTGTCTGTCTGCGTAATACGTGACATGACGAAATTGGAATCAAATTGGGTAATCTTCTTCCCGGACTCTTGTTTAAATTGAAATATCCTCATGTTTACCTCCGCAATCGTGACTAAGTTAACTTCCTGTAACGAAAATTGTCTTTAATATGAGTATCATCTCATCTTATCCATAAAATTGATGGTAACCTAATCAGATGAGTTTATCATAGCTCCAATAGGTTGGGGGAGAAATTTGCTTCAAATCATTTGTCTAAGTGCCTTTGCCGTCGTTTCTATGAAGCTGTACTTCATGGAATCTTCATTCATAAGACAGTGCAAAAGCCTTCCCAAACTATAAATGTAGTGTTATAATTAAAACAAGATTTAGATTAAGTCTAAATTAAAATAATGAATCAAAGCAACGCCATAACAATCATTTAAATTCTATTTTTATATTCGAGAGGGGATAAATTCCATGAGCACAATCCAAACTAGGAACAACACTTTTGCCAACAACGCCACAGCACTTCAAGAGGTCCTGAACCGTCAGATCGCAGGTTGGTCTGTACTATACACGAAACTGCATAACTTCCACTGGTATGTCCAAGGACCTCATTTCTTCACACTGCATGCCAAATTCGAAGAGCTGTACAATTTGGCTACGGCCAATATGGACGAAATTGCAGAACGTTTGCTGGCTATTGGTGGACGTCCGGTGGCTACGATGGCTGAACAGCTGCGTCTGTCTCCAATTGAAGAGGCACAAGGCCAGTTGTCTGCAGAGCGTATGGTAGAGTCGGTAGTTGCTGATCTGCGTACGATGGTGGAAGTGATTCATCAAGGCATTCACGAAGCAGGAGAAGCAGAGGATAACGCAACGGAAGATATGCTGATTGGTTTCACCGCTGCGCTGGATAAAGAGGTCTGGATGTTAAACGCATTTTTGGGCAAATAAGCATAGTTACCCCTCATCCTGACAACGATATGTAGAGTCCGTGAACAAACCGTCCGTTCGCTTACAAATCCAGTGCGCTTGCCGTATAATGATGGCATCCAAGATGTACAGAATGGTGGAATGAATGATGCGGTCAGACCTGGAACAATTGCAGGAAGAAGCTGAACGGTTTATATATACATGTTATGAAGAGCTGGGCCATTCGCGTGAAGAAGCGCAGGCCCGGCTTGTTGTCGTTATGGGGGAGATCGAGGTAACAGGTACCTATATGCATACCACAGAAGAATTGGAGCAAGGTTGCAAAATGGCCTGGCGGAACAGCAACCGCTGCATCGGTCGGCTGTTCTGGGATAAATTACGGATTGTGGATGCCCGTCATGCCGATACGGCAGGAATGGCAGCGGATGCTGTGTTGAATCATATTCATGTGGCATCCAACGGAGGCAAAGTGATCCCGATGATTACGATCCTTCCACCAGATGGACCGAATGGAGCTCCGGTACGTATCTGGAATCATCAGCTTATTCGTTATGCAGGATATGAGACAGAGCAAGGTATTATTGGAGATCCTGCTTCCGTGGAGTTGACCAAGGCTGCCATATCCCTTGGCTGGCAAGGAGCAGGTAGCTCTTATGATGTGTTACCGCTCATTATTCAGGCACAAGGACAAGCGCCAGAGTGGTATGTTATACCTGAAGAAGAGATTGTGGAAGTGATGATCGAGCATCCGGAGCAGAAGGAGATTGCTGAGCTGGGTATGCGCTGGTATGGTGTGCCGATGATCGCCGATATGCGTCTGGAGATTGGTGGAATATCCTACCCGGCAGCGCCGTTTAATGGTTGGTATATGGGTACCGAGATCGGTGCCCGTAATCTGGCGGACACGTTCCGGTATAACAAGCTGCCTGCGGTGGCGGCAGCATTTGGGTTGAATACGTCCAGTGAAACAACTTTGTGGAAGGACCGGGCATTGGTGGAGCTGAATGTCGCTGTGCTGCATTCGTTTAAGAAAGCAGGCGTGAGCATTGTGGATCACCACACGGCGGCAGCGCAATTTGCGATGTTTGAACAGCGGGAAGAGAAGGCTGGGCGTGAGCTGACCGGGGATTGGGTGTGGCTGATCCCGCCAGTGTCCCCGGCGACGACGCATATTTTTCACAGCTCCTATCGCAATGAGATTGTGAAGCCGAACTTTTTCCATCAGGATCAGGCGTATACGCCGAAAGATGGCGTGGCATCTGCCGTGGAGCCGCGAAGCAGCGAGCAGCAGAATGCACAGGTAGAGCATCCCCAGCCACAGGCCGGAGATGCACCAATGAAATGCCCGTTTGCACATTAAATTGTGCAGACGGGTTATTTTTTGTGATCCTTTTTTATCAAAGGGAGGGCTTTAAAATAGGAATAAACGAAGAATATTCTTTCTCTATATGGAAATATATAACATGACTATAATGAGGTTATGGCTCCACATAAGGGAGGGAACAATCCATGGGTTACATTGAAACGTTGCGAGGAATGGTTGGCAATGCTCCTGTTATTCTGGTGAGACCGAGTATATTGATCTTGAATAAGACGGGTGAGATTCTGTTGGTTCGACATCTGGATGACACTTGGGGAGTACCGGGTGGATTTATGGAGCTCGGCGAATCGGTGGAAGAGTCTGCAATACGAGAGGTCAGAGAAGAGATTGGGATAGAGATTAAGAAACTTCATCTGTATGGCGTCTTCTCAGGAAAAGAGTTATATACGAAATTAAGAAACGGGCATGAATACTATAATGTGGTCATTGGTTATATTTGCACGGAGTATGAGGGAGAACTAAAGCCAGATGGGGTTGAAGTTCTTGCAGCAAAGTTTTACAAACCAACCGAATTACCTGACAGGACTGACCCTTACTTAAAAAGCAAAATCCAAGAAAATGCAGTGCACATAGCAACATTATTGGAAAAAGGATAATCGAGAGGTGGCCGTCGAAATGGTTTGTCTCATGAGTTGCAGAGCTAACGAACCGAGCGCACCTTACCCGGCGAATTAATTGTGGAATTATAATTTAACGAACTTCAGTGGCGTTATAATGGCATTAACCTGCCTGAAACCGATGTAGGATGAACAAATCGAGGAAATAGCGTCTCTGTGATTCGTTACACTACAGCTCTGTGGAAATTGAAGCGAATGAGACTTGCATAGTTCGTTAGAAAATAATTATGTCAATTAAGAGATGTCCTCCATCATGTTCATGAATTGTGGGACATCTCCCTTTTGCATTTACACCCGTTTTGTCTTATACCGACTGCGCATTACACCCTGAACGGCAATGGCTGCCGCAATGAGCACCAGATTGAACACAAACACGGAGTATAGTGAGCCAACCTCCATCAGCAGGGCTGCAACCAGTGGAGATACGATGGAGCCGATCTCGGCCGCAGAGACAATTTTGCCTATAACGGAGCTTCGACTCTCGTCTGGTATGTGATCACCGATATGAGCAAAGAACGAGTCCATGTAACATGCACCGCCAACCCCGCCAATCAGCATGCCAACGTACACCCATAGATGGGAGGACGTGCTCAGAAATACAGCAACTTCGATTCCAATGAGGAACATACCGAGCATGCAAAGCAACAGACGATCGCCCATCCGATCAGAGAGATAACCGACAAAGGGAGCAGCGGCAAGCGTAGAAATCCCGGATATGGTGAAGGCGAGACTGGTTGCAAAGGGGTCCCAATGCATGATGTGAGCTGCATACAGTGCGAAGTAGGTGAGAAACACCGCATAAGCGCTCATCTCCAGAAAATGTACCGTACCGTAGCCGAGAAGCTGCTGACGCCAGGTAAGCCTTGTGGTTAGGCCAGAGGTCGCTGAAGGTAAAGGAGAGGTGTCATCCGTATGGAGCACCGAGCGTTTCGAGTTGTCCAGAGGTTCTGGCTTCACATCAGCCGAAGGTTTTTCTAATTGAGGATCGTTCAGCGGTTCCCCAGATTCATGATTAGCTCTAACTGGTGCCGTCGTCTTCATCCCCATCGCAGCGACCACAGCCATCAGACAACATAACGTAACAAGAAGAAAAGGAACCGACAAGGGCCAGTGCAGCGCGAGCCAGCCGCTGATGACCGGACCAAGCACCATTCCGCCGCCTTCACTGCTGCTGATATACCCATTGTACAGGCCGCGGTTGTCTACATTACCCCCATCCCCGATGATGGAACGCACGACCACGGTAAGCCCGGTGGAAGCCAACCCTTGCAGCAGCCGGAGCAGGCCGAACAACACCGCAGCAGTAGACACCGCAAAGCCACCCATACAGACAGCGAGCAGTAACAGCATGAGGATGAGCGCGCGTTTACCCCCGAGTTTCTTATAAATTGCCGCAGCAGGAACACCGCCAATCACTTTCCCCACATAGAAAAGCGCAAAAATAACCCCCATCATCCAGCCAGACAGGCCGAATTCCTCAATAAACAAAGGAAACAGGGGCAGGATCATGAATCCGCCCATCTGACTAAGGAAACAAATGGTCATCAGCAAAGGCAGGTTACGACGAATATCCAAGAGCCAAGACTCCTCTCACACATAAAATGGAATCCTAAACGTGCTTCATTCACTCCATATGGGTACGTATTATCTGCATTACCCGTAATGTATGCAGAATTTTATAAAATAAGAAGATATGACACGTGGCGTTTACATCAAAACCATTGCGGATATACCTGAATCATATATAATAGATGGGTTATCTATAAGGATGAATGAACAAAAGTGTACAGAATGAAGAGGTACCTCAAGTATAAGGGGGCGATGTGAGGCATGTCAGAACAACAACCGATTATCCGCTTCGAAGCGGTGACTCAGCAATACGATCAGGATGAAGCCGTATTGAAGGCAGTCAGCTTTGAGATTGAGCGGGGTAAATTTTATACGCTTCTTGGCCCATCGGGCTGCGGGAAAACAACGATATTGCGGCTGATTGCCGGTTTTGCGGAGCCGACACAGGGCAGTATTTATTTTAACGGTGCGCTTATCAACAAGGTGCCTGCCCACCAGCGGCAGGTGAATACCGTATTTCAGGATTATGCGTTATTTCCACATTTGAATGTATTTGAGAACGTAGCTTTTGGTTTGCGGATCAAAAAGATGAAAACGGCTGAAATTCGCAGCAAAGTGTTGGAAGCCCTCAAGTTCGTCAATCTGTCCGGTTATGAGAACCGTGAAATTGGTGAAATGTCTGGCGGACAACGGCAGCGTGTCGCGATTGCACGCGCAATTGTGAACGAACCCGAGATTCTGCTGCTGGACGAGCCTTTGTCAGCACTCGATCTGAAGCTGCGGACCGAAATGCAGTATGAATTACGGGAGCTACAACAGCGACTGGGCATCACGTTTATCTTTGTTACGCATGATCAGGAAGAGGCCTTGGCGATGTCGGATGAGATCTTTGTCCTGAATGGCGGCGTGATTCAACAGAGCGGTACACCGAATGATATCTATGATGAGCCAATTAACCGCTTTGTAGCAGACTTTATTGGGGAATCAAACATTGTATCGGGTAAAATGAAGCAGGACTTTGTGGTGGAATTCGCTGGCGCACAACACGAGTGTGTGGATCAGGGTCTCCAGCCGGACGAGCCGGTAGAGATTGTCATTCGTCCAGAGGATCTGGAGATTACAACCGAAGAACAAGGCAAGCTGAAGGTTAATGTGGACTCCCAGTTATTCCGCGGGGTGCATTACGAGATATCCACGTACGACGATGCGGGCAATGAGTGGCTTGTTCATTCAACGAAAAAAGCCGTTGTCGGCGCGCGGATTGGGCTCTATTTTGACCCGGAAGCTGTACACGTCATGCGCTTTAACGAGACCGAAGAAGAGTTCGACAAGCGACTTGAAGCTTATCAAGAGGCCGCTCATGCAGACTAAGGCCAGCACACGCAATGCGTATCTGATTCCATATGTATTATGGATGGTGTTGTTTGTTGTGGCGCCGGTTCTGCTGGTCATCTATTATTCATTCTTCGATGTGGAGGGTAACTTCACGTTTGGCAACTACGCCCGGTTCTTTACACCGGTGTACTTGCAGATGACGCTCAGTTCGTTCTGGTATGCATTTCTGATTACGGCGTTCTCGCTGCTGATCTCATATCCGACGGCGTATATGCTGACCCGGACGAAGCACAAGCAGCTGTGGTTGCTGCTAATCATTCTGCCAAGCTGGATCAATCTCCTGTTAAAAGCGTACGCCTTCATCGGGCTGTTTGGAACGTATGGTCTGACCAACTCCCTGCTTGAAGTGGTGGGTATTGGCACACAGCAGATTTTGTTCACCGACTTCAGTTTTATCTTTGTCTCGGTGTACATCTTCATTCCATTCATGATTCTGCCGATCTTTAATGCGCTGGAAGAGATGAATCCATCGTTGATCTACGCGGCGCGTGATCTGGGGGCTTCATCGTGGCTGACATTCCGCCGGGTGATCTTTCCGCTGACGATTAGCGGTGTGAAATCAGGCTGTCAGGCTGTATTTATTCCTGCGCTGTCCCTGTTCATGATTACCCGCCTCATTGCGGGAAACCGTGTGATTACGCTGGGAACAGCGATTGAACAGCATTTTCTCGTTACCCAGGACTGGGGGATGGGTTCAACGATTGCCGTCTTTTTGATTATTGCGATGGCGATTATTATGTTCCTGACCGGATCAGGCAAGAAGGAGGTGCGTAATGGGAAGAAACGGAAAGCTGTCTAACGTCTATCTGGCCGTTGTATTCGCCATTCTGTACGCACCGATTGCGTATCTGATCTTCTATTCCTTCAACAGCGGCGGTCACATGCGCAGCTTCGAAGGATTCACGCTTGAATGGTACAGAGAGGTGTTCGCCGATACACGGCTGCTCATCATTGTGCTGAATACATTTATCATTGCACTCCTGTCATCGGCGATCTCAACAATCCTTGGTGTAGCAGGAGCACTGGCGATCTACCATGTGCGTCGCAAACGGACCAAGAATACGCTGCTATCACTCAACAACGTGCTGATCGTGAGTCCCGATGTCATCATTGGTGCGTCATTCCTGATTCTGTTCACCATGATTGGCATCAAACTGGGCTTCACTTCGGTCCTGCTATCTCATATCGCATTCAGTGTACCTATTGTCGTGATCATGGTCCTGCCAAAGCTGCAGGAGATGAGCCCAACATTGATGGATGCGGCACGCGATCTGGGTGCAGGATCATGGCAGATTCTGACGCGTGTGGTGCTGCCATACGTGAAACCAGGTATTTTTGCCGGATTCTTCATGGCCTTGACGTACTCACTTGATGATTTTGCAGTAACATTTTTTGTCACGGGTAATGGATACTCCACACTCTCGGTAGAGATATACTCCAGAGCAAGGCAGGGCGTATCGTTGTCCATCAATGCGTTGTCTACCCTGTTATTCCTGCTCACGGTGCTGCTGGTGGTTGGATATTACTTCATTAATCGCCGTGCAACACGGATACCACCCGGAGGAAAGGGGCTGCGTCCATGAAGCAACTGGTACGGACATTTGCACTTGTTTTTGTGGCCGCGTTTGCCCTGATGATCCTGGCTTCGTATCTGAACAAGAGTCAGGGGTATTCTGGCGGCAACACGCTGACCATCTATAACTGGGGCGATTATATCGACCCCGATCTGCTCAAGGAGTTTGAGGACGAGACGGGCATTAAGGTCATCTATCAGACGTTTGATTCCAATGAAGCGATGCTGACCAAGATTGAGCAGGGCGGTACGACGTTTGATGTGGCGATTCCTTCTGAATATGCGATTAGCAAAATGAAAGAAGAAGACTTGCTCGTGCCACTCGATCATAGCAAATTAACCAACCTGGACAACATTGATCCGCGATTCATGGACTTGTCCTTTGATGAAGGCAACAAGTACTCCATTCCTTATTTCTGGGGCACGGTGGGGATTGTATACAATCCTGAACTGGTGGACGGGTTGACGTTTGATAGCTGGAATGACTTGTGGGACCCACGTCTGAAAAATCAAATCCTGCTCCTTGATGGCGCACGCGAAGTCATTGGCATGGGATTGAACAGTCTCGGGTATTCCCTGAACGATACCAACGAAGACCATCTGCAAGAAGCACTGAAGAAGCTGTCTACATTGACGCCGAACGTCAGAGCAATTGTGGGTGACGAGATCAAGATGCTGCTTGCGAACGAGGAAGCGGCAGTTGGACTTGTATGGTCCGGGGATGCGTCGGAGATTATGGATGAGAATGACAAACTGGATTACATGGTTCCGGAAGAAGGCTCGAACCTCTGGTTTGATAACATGGTTATTCCGAAGACGGCGACGAATATTGAAGGGGCACACCAGTTTATCAACTTCATGTTGGACCCCGACCATGCCGCTCGCAATGCGGAGTATGTCGGGTATTCCACACCGAACGCTGAGGCCCTTAAGCTGCTGCCAGAGGACATCTCCGAGGATGAACGTTTCTATCCAGACGAGACACTGACAGGCAAGCTGGAGGTCTACGATAATCTGGGCAAAAAAATGCTCTCGCATTATAACGACCTGTTCCTGGAGTTTAAAATGCACAGTAAATAAGAGGTAATAGCATCTGATAACGATTCACCGTGGCTTATTAAGTAGAGTCATTAGCGTGTGAACAGTTCGTTAGATTCTGAAAAAAAACAAAAAGGGTTGCAGCTCGTCATTTCACTTGAATGACAAGCTGCAACCCTTTTTTATATTACCTACTTCAGAGCAATAGCGCTTGAAGTGCCATATAAGATGAACATTAAAGATCAAACGTTAACGGAGCGGGCAGAAATAAGCTATAGAAGCGGAGCGTTCGCCTTTATCCCCGGATTTTCCCATTGTAAAAGGGAATCAAAAAAATCCGGGGATAACAGCGATCGAAAGATTATTCTGCACGCGGAGTGGCTCAGTGTGACCCCGCATCCTATTCATCTTATATAATTGCCACTACATGCGCTTTTTGCGACCCACCATGATCCATGCCCCACCCATAATCAGCACAATCGCCACGAACGGCTGGATAAAGCTCAAGCTGCTCAGCATCGTGCCAATCGACATTACGGCGAAGAACAACAGGGAGATAACCGTTAGAATGTTGATGGGGATCAGCAACCATTTGTTCCGACCACCGAACCAGTACAATTCAAACAAACCAACAGCTACAGCCAGAATGAAGCCCGGCCATATCGTACCCCAGTTGTTAAACAGCATGGCGATCTGGCAGACAACACCCACAGTGAGCAACAATCCTCCGGGAACCAGCAGTCCAACCCCTCTGCCAATCATGGAGAAGTACAGCCAGTGGAAGAACAGTCCAAGCGGAATTACGAATAACGTGGGCCAGAAGGTCGCAAAGATTGTACCCGGACCGAGTGAACCTCCCTGGTTCAGAATCAGGTACACGCCCAGCAAAATGAGAACAGGCGCAAGGATCGTACGTTTAGCCATAATATCTCTCCTTCTCAATACAAGATCAATTTCCGAACGGTTGTATGTAGAGCAATACTTACGTTACTCACAGCATACCATGAACTGGAAAAGTCTATCCTCCGTCTTTGGAGTTAAAATGAACCTAGACCAAAGTCTAGGTACGTAAATTTGAGAAACTATACTCCCTAGATGAGTGTACACTTGAACATACCAAAAACCCACTCTGTTGAAGAGTGGGTTCTGTCATTTTTTTTATCCAAAGCAAAGCTTGTTATTTCACCACATCGGAATGTTTCTTGCCCCAACTGTTCACGCCGTCATCCTCAATGATGGAGATGGCTGCGTCCGCGATGTCGGGGTTTGTCATCAACTTCTCCTGAATACGGAACTTGATGTCATCCGCATCAGCCAGGCTGAGTCCTTTGGTCAACTCAATGAGACCTTCCACATGATAATAACGGCCTTCCTGAATGATACGCATCATCTGAATGTCAGCAACGTGTGGGTCTGCCAGAATGGTTTGGGATACTTTGTCCTCAATATCCTGGGGAGCCGCTACTCCGATCAATCCGATCATATTATCATAACCGACACGGAAGGCTACAGCGATCATCAGACATCCGATAATCGTTGTCACAATGCCATCGAGCAATGCAAAATTGGTCAAGGCAATCACCACAACAGAGATCAATGCAAGCAGGGCACCAAGTACAGCGACAACATCTTCGTAGAATACGAGACGGGTTGGTGGCGCAGCACGGCCAACGTTTTTGATGGCAGCAGGGACCAAGGCAAATCCGGCGGCTTTGGGTGCGCGTGCTTCTTTTAGAATTTCCTTCATGGCTTTGATTAGAATCGCACCGTCGATGAGAATGTTCAAGACGAGCACACCGATGTTAATCCAGAGTCCCCCGGAATGACCGGCAGGATGTTGCAGCAGGTGAATCCCTTCATGAATGGTCTCATAGGCCATAATCGTCACAACAATCACGGCGATCATGCAGAAGATGTTAATGACCCGTCCGAATCCGGTTGGGAAGCGGCGTGTAGGTTTTTTCTCAGACAACACACTTCCGACAAAGACAAACCCTTGGTTAATGGCATCGGCCAATGAATGCATCGCTGAAGCAAACATGGCGCCACTGCCACTGAATAGGAAGGCTCCTCCTTTGCACACGGCAAGAATAGCATTACCTGCCATCGCTACGGCGGAAGATGTGTTTCCTTTTTTGACGAGAGACATAAAGCTCTCAGACTTCGGTTGTTCAGCCACTTCGGTTGTTCCTCCCAGATCAATGTATTAGGTGTAGAAAAGGCAGTTTATCTATATAGCATGTGCATTTCCACTAAATGTTATTATAACCGCTTTGACATATCCCAGCATTATGCAAAAAAGGTCATATCATCATATGGATCTTAGTATTCAATGGCCTCCAAGGCACGTAAGTTCCGATTGGACTGTTCCAAAAGCTCCGTAAACGTTCCAGCCACGTAATATACAAAATCCGGATCATGCACATACATGATAATCTGCCCAACTGTTCCTTGCTCTGTCGGATCAAAGTCGAACATCAGATACAAGGACCCGCCTCCAAGCTTGCCAAACGTAACCCATTTTTTCTGAAAAAGGTAAGGTTTGATTCGGGGATCAAGCTCACGGATCTCTTCTTCGGTAAAATAATCATCCATGCGGTTCTCCACCAGGGTGGACTGCTCCTTTTGAATCTTTTCCAGGGATAACAGGTAAAATGGTTCGGATTCCTGTCCATCCTCAAGGCTTGGATACAAGACGTGAAAGGCATAACCGCTCCCATTTTTACGTTTATAAAACGCACGAAAATCAGCAGGCAATCGAATACCTTGTTCACGCTCGAATGCGTCAAGCTGCTCATCCGTCACACCTTCAAACTCGCGATATGCGGTGAGCAGCTCCCGGTTTTCCTCATCCTGTACCTTCTCCTCCAGCAACATATCCAGTTCATCCATCAATTCATATATACGCTGTTCTGGCATCCAATTCCCCTCCGTATGAGCTATTCAGATAATATGGTGAGTGATATGCGAGTAAACTGTGCCTGATTTCACCTCATATTATAGTTATAATCCGGAAAAGCATACAAGAAACCGGAGTCCTTGCTTTACATACTACAATGGTCTCATTATTCAAAGACGGTTGTTGTCGCTCTTAACAACAAATAAAGCGTGAGTTACAGAGGCAATCCCTGTAACCCACGCTTATTATTTATCTACTATATAAATGAAACTAATCTTTTACTCGTCCTCTTTAATCAAACTTCCAACAGGACAAGCTCAGGTTGCCATACTGATAGGCTTTGAACAGCAGGGATGCCTGCTTATTCTGGTCTCCAGCGCCCATGGCGAGCAGTAGCGGTACAAAATGCTCCGGCGTAGGCACGGCGGCTTGCGCTGACGGTGCCAATTTATCATAGTAGAAGAGAGACTCTGTATCCCAACTCACCAGCTTGTCATGCAGCCAGTTATCGAACTCGGATGCCCACGGGTCAACGCCGTTACTTTCCCAGTTCAATCGACGCAGATTATGAACGGTCCCGCCGCTGCCAATAACGAGAATGTCCTGCTCACGCAAGGAAACGAGCGCTTGTCCGACCTGATATTGCTGCTCACCTGTCAGATAACGATTCACGGACAAGGCAACTACGGGAATATCCGCGTCTGGGTAAAGCAAGCGCAGAACAACCCAAGCCCCGTGATCCAGGCCACGAACATCATCCGTTTGTACCGGAATCCCGGCTTCTGCAAATAGGCGCTGCACCTCGGCTGTAGTCTCAGAATCCCCTTGAGTCGGGTACTTGATCTGATACAGTTCGGGCTGGAAACCGCCAAAATCATAAATGGTCTCATAGTTGGCTACAGAGGATACAAGTTGAGTTGTGGATTCCCAGTGAGCAGAGAACAATACGATTGCCTTGGGTTTTGGTAGTTCCTGTCCAAGTTTCTGCAAAAATTCGGTGTACACATTCTCCTCCAGTGCCAGTGATGGGGCACCGTGAGCAATAAACAGGGATGGCATCATTATGAATTCAGTCCTTTCGGGTCTTCGGAAGTCAGATTTGCATCTGTCCGAAGCCATTGTTGGAATTGTTGATATAGATCGGGGGTCACCTGATGCCCACCGTTGTATGGTACATATGTGACGTGATTGGTATGTTGACGGAAGAAATCGGCGTTTTCTTCGCCCAGTTGTAGCGGGAATAGATGATCCTGATCCCCATGGGAGATGAACACAGACAGCTCCGAATCGGGTTGCAGCTTGTACTCCTCTTTCACAAATTGTGGGATGTACCCACTCATGGCGACAATGCCTTTAATGCCATCTCCCATGATCAGTGATAGGGTCATCGCCATAATGGCACCTTGACTGAATCCGGCGATATAACGCCGCGTGGGATCAATCGCATATTTGGCGGACAGATCAACAATCAACTGTTGCAGCCCCAGCACGGAGGCATCATACAATTCACGGACGGGATTGCCAATGCTTTTAATCTGAAAATAAGCATAACCACTACCCTGAACGATAGGCCCACGGATGGCAACAATAATAAAATCAGACTGCAAGGGCTCCATTAATCGAAGCATATCCTGCTCATCTGATCCCATGCCATGTAAGGCAAAAATCACAGGATAACGTTGATTGACATTGTAATGGGACGGTAAACGGACTTCATGTATATAAGGAGAATGCATTGACAACACCACCTGATAAGGAAATGAGTTACAACTATCGTTTGGATAATAAAGTTCACCAATATGAAATAAATATTCTTATTTATGAACAAAATTTATCATGGTTTCATTGTAGGGTCAATACTTTTTTTGTATGATGAATATATGTTGTTTATAAGAAACCTTGAATGGTATTAAAAGAAGTGTCGCTGTGCAACTGAATTATATTTGTTGAGACACGTGGCGAATAGATAACCTGAAGAAGCCAAGCGTAGTGCGCCTGGTGCTTAATTAGATTAATGGGGAGGGACGCCATATGGATATTGGTTTGGCTATTCGTACAATCCGCAAGCAGAAACAGATTACAATCATGCAGATGTGTGAGGGAACCGGTTTGTCCAAAGGTTTTATTAGCAACGTAGAAAATAACAAAACGTCACCGTCCATTGCTACGCTTGAAAGTATTGCGGATTATCTGGAAGTGCCACTTCCCTATTTGCTGTTGACACCGGAGCAACGGATGAATGTGGTACGCAAGAACGAGCGCAAGGAGACGACAGCAGGAAGCGGACAGATCAAAGTACAGCAGCTTACAGCCAAAGGTGCAATGCGTATGTCCATTGTAGAATTGCCTCCAGGCGCATCAACAGGAGTTAGCAAACATGCCGGGGAGGAAAGCCATCTGGTGTTACAGGGCAAGATTCGTGCAGAGCAATGCGAAGATGTGGAAGTTCTTGAAGCGGGTGATTCGTTTACCTGGAATGCGGTAGTGCCTCATGAAGTGACCAATATCGGTGAGGAGCCTGCGGTGGTGCTCATTGCAGTGTCCAAGGAATTAGGTTTGGATCATTTGTAGAATTAAAAAAGGACGTCGCCCAAGTACATGAACATGCGAACATGCATACAATGGGAAACGTCCTCTTTCGTATTTCTAACAAACGGAGTGAGCCTTTGTAGATGATTTAAAGCAGATATTGAGATGTAACGAATCTTAGACGCTTTATTTCAGTATTTCAAGTCCGAGTTAGCGAATCTCCACAGACTTCTGGCGAAATAACGCCGTTGAGATTCGTTACAAAAATCAGAAGCGCTTTATCTATTGTGGATTCGTCGTCCAGATACCTGCTGCTTTAACGAAGACACGGTCGGACAGCTTGAGCGTTGCGATTGCAAGTTCAGCTACATCTTCCGCTTGCATCATGCGATCTTCGTCGCCAACTTTCAGTCCGGCATTGGTGGCAAGCTCTGTATTAACTGTGCTTGGTGTCAGTGCGGTCACACGAATGTTGGACTTGCGTACTTCCTGCATCAGGGATTCAGTCATGCCGAGTAGCGCAAACTTGGATGCACAGTATGCCGAACCTGTAGCGAATCCGCGCTCACCTGCAGTGGAAGCAATATTGATGATACTGCCGCTACTTTCCTTGATCATGCTTGGAAGGACAGCACGTGTGACGTAATATGTACCCATAACGTTAACATGCAGAATGCGTTCCCACTCTTCCGGGTCCATATCCAGCAGTGTGCCGAAACTTGCGATACCTGCATTATTGATCAGAATATCCACCGCACCAAGTTCCATCTCAATGGCTGCTACAGCGGCTTCCGCCTGTGTGCGATCCGAGATATCTGCTACAGCACTGGTTACTTTCACACCGTATTCTTGACTAAGAGACTGTTGAAGCGCCTGTAGATCGGAAGCGGTACGTGCGATAAGGCCAAGGTGCACACCTTCTTTGGCAAGGGCTTCAGCGATGGCACGACCGATACCTTTTCCGGCACCTGTGATGACAGCAGTTTTATTTTTAAGTTCCATGTGGATAATTCCTCCTTAGAATTGGACTGGCATTTGATTATACTATATTACCCACAGTTCGGAAATTTGCTTCATCACTATTTGGTGATCTCGATACTACCTGAAGAGGTACGGGCTTTGATCACTTCCCGGCTTACCATTGGCGATTCAGGTACATCTACATCTCCGGAAGTAGCCCTAGCATCATAAATTCCGTCAAAATCAGGTGCAGCTTGAATGAAAATATCACCTGATGTTCCGGAAGCATTAATCGGGGCGGAATGGGACTGTTCAATATGAATGCTACCCGAAGTGAATTGAACATCGGCTGCGCCGTTTAACTCAGTGATCTCAATTTCTCCTGATTGAATCTTACTATTTACATGACCAGCTACCTGATCCGCAGTGAAGTTCCCGGATGTCTGTTTCACGGTCATGTCTCCATTAATCAAGGAAGCGTTAATGTTACCTGAAGTGAGAGAAAGTTCAATAGTAGGTACCTTGATGTTTTCCAGACGTATGGAACCTGAGGTGTTATTCAGCTCAAGCTGTTTTGCAGTAAGGTCCGTCAGATGCCAGTCACTTGAAGAAGAGTCCAGCTTAACCTCATTTAATTGGTGTCCTTCAGGCAGAGCCACGGTAATTGTGGAGTCTAGATCATTCCAGTACAGGGTGAAGAATTGCAATTGTTCACGTTCTGTCTGAGATAGTTGGAATGTGCCGTTGGATATAGTGGCCTGTTCGAAGCTCTTGACTACGGCAGGGTCAAATTTTCCATCCACTTCGATATAACCGTTCGAATCCGGACTTACGACAAATTCAATATCTGCACTGAAATTAGCATTCATGATCATATTCTGCAATTCATCCGCTTTGAAATCCCATCGTTTGGAATAATGCTCCCGTTTATCCCCGAACTGAACACCATAGATGGAAGTTCCAAGCAAACCTATTCCGATACAGATCACGGCTAGCGCAAGCCATTTCTTGGTACTCATGCGGGAACATCTCCTTTCATCATGTTTTTATTCCATTGAATGTATTGAAGAGTAATGTTTTTGAAGGCTCTAAAAACGTACTTCGATGCGATGGCAAAACAAATGCCGACACCGAATGCACCAATCGCAACGAAGATTTCCGGTTTATCAAGTTGGCCCAGAAAGACGAAGTCCACAACTGCTGCCACAGGAGCCAATACCAGTAAGGACAGGCTGGCAAGCGTAAGCCATACTGACCATAGCGTGAGACCAATTGGAATGCCAAGCATCAGATTCAGGAATAACAGACCAACGGCTGTAAAGAAGTTGCGCGTAGCTCTGGTGCTGTTTCTGGGGGATCGCATTTCGCGATACGTCGGTGCATAGAACGCATCTGTACCCGGCGTATGCATGTCATAACGATCACCGAGTGCTTCCTTGGCGATCTCTTCCGGCTGTCCCAGCTCCCGAGCGATCTCTTCTTCCAGTTTGCCTTCTCTGAGCCCAAGCTCGAAATGTTGATCATAATCTGCGAGCAATTCAGCCCGTTCCTGCGGTTCCATCGGCCGTAGATGAATTTCCATGGCCTGCATAAATTGTTGTCTATTCATTATGAGTTCCTTCCTCCATCAGATTTGCGACATTGCGCACAAATTCATTCCACTCTGTCGTCAGTGCCGTCATATACTCGCGACCTGTATCGGACAGTCGGTAATACTTACGCGGCGGTCCTTCACTTGATTCTTGCAGGTAGGTGGTGCAGTAACCGTCGTTTACAAGCCGGCGAAGCAAGGGATACAGTGCACCTTCAGCAACTTCGATATGTTTGGAGACCGCCTGAGCCAGTTCGTAGCCATACCGATCCTGGCGGTTGATTAGTACCAGGACGCACAGCTCCAATACTCCCTTTTTGAACTGGATGTTCACATTCACACAGGTTCCTCCTTAATAGCTTCATTTATCGCTAGTGTGTATTGTTCAGTAGTGTTGAAATCATCATAGCATTCAGTACTGTTCATTGCAAGGTAGTGACTTTAAAATAGTTCCGTATCACGATTTATCGTAATAAGTTCGTTTGATACTAATGCTCGGCTGAAGCTGTTTGTTTAGATATCATTGAGCATACGTAAAAACCGGATCGGTTACTTCCGTCTGGAGGCGGATTCCGATCCGGTCTGAGAGATGAACTTTTGTTTCTTCTGTTTTACAGATTAATCACTCCATGTTGGTTAATTCTGTGCGTCGAGAACTTTAAGGTCTTCCACAGCAGGGCCCTCAATCACATGGCCTGTATAATCGAAGCGGGAACCATGGCATGGGCAATCCCATGAACGCTCGCCTTTGTTCCATTCGACTTCGCACCCCAGATGAGTGCAAGTGGTATCCACCAGAAACAGCTTGCCACTGGTGTCCTTGTAGGCGCCAGCCCGTTTGCCATTATGACGTACGACAGCTCCTTCATCTTCGCCAATATCGCTAACGTTTTTGTGCACGATGCCTACTTTACCGGAAATTAATTCCTTCGCTACATTCATATTTTCCACAATAAAGTGTTTCATGCCAGGATCGGCCTTGAATCTTGCTGGATCGAATATGGCGGCATGAGGATTGTCACGTCCACTGATGCGATTCGCAAGAATGTGTCCTGCCATCGTGCCCGTTGTCATTCCCCATTTGGCAAACCCGGTCGCCACATAGACACGTTCATGTCTGCCGGTAATCGGCCCAATGTAAGGCACCTTGTCAATGGAGATCAGATCCTGGGCTGACCAGCGAAAAGTAATGTTGCGAACGCCAAATGTCTCCGCTGCGAACTGCTCCAGACGTTCATAATGACCGAAAGTACAGATACCTTGTCCGGTTTTGTGATTTTCGCCGCCGAAGAGAATAAGTTCTTTCCCATCATGAAGGACAGAGCGCAGAGAGCGGTACGGTGTATCATCCGAGATGTACATGCCACCAGCATACGGTTTCTCCGGTTCGACTAATACGGCGTAGGATCGTTCTGCGTGTAATCGGGTGAAATAAAATCCGGGATCATAGACGGGAAAATGAGAAGCCACGACAACATGTTCCGCTGTTACAGATGGGCCATCGTTATAAGTTCTGACATGAAGTGAAGCATCCTCCTCCACATCGGTTACAGTCGTATGCTCATAGATACGTACCCCTTGTTTCACAGCGGAATCCAGCAAGTAGTGCAGATAGGCCAGCGGATCAAAGCGTGCCTGACCTGGCATGCGAATGCCTGCTCTGGCGGGAACGGGAATAGGGAGGGGATCAACCCACTCACCAGGAATATTGAGTTTGCCATAGGCGGTCAGCTCGATCTCCAGTTTTTTGATGTTTTCCTCGGATTGAATGTAGACGTAGGCATCTTCCTCTGCCCACTGGCAATCAATCTGTTTTTCCTTCACCAGATTGCGCATCCACTTCGCGGCATCGGCATTGCCTTCATAGTACATCCGAGCCTGTTCTTGTCCGAAGTGATGCATAATTTCATCAAATATAACGCCGTGCTGTGCGGATACCTTGGCCGTGGTATGACCAGTCGTGCCATCCAACACTTTTCCAGCCTCTAACACGACCACACGCATGCCCGTTTGTGCCAGCAGATAAGCGGTGGTAATCCCTGCAATACCGGCACCGATAATCGCTACATCAGCAGTGATATCTTCGGTCAGTTTTGGATAGGCATCGAATTCATGCGTCGCACGCCACAATGATTCGGGGACGGGGGGCAGACCCGTCTTGGGCTGCTGATTGTCACTCATTTTTCTTCCTCCTTGATCATCTTCAATCTATTGAATGGTATGTTGTTCAGCGCACGTCATTGTACTCTTATTCATAATTGCCAGACTGTGCCAGAAAAAAACGATGCTGTTCAGATTTCGTAGAGAAGATGTTCACAATTTCCTGCGTAGCACCTCTGTTTTTTTTGTTAAACATGCTATATGATAAGATTACCGAAACCGTTTTAGGTTTTGAAAAGGAAATAGAGATTTACACTTGTAAACGTTGATTTTACAGGGATTAATTGATTCATCGGACGAACGTATTCATCCGAATTAATCCCCATTTTTTCATAAGATATGTATTCGCTATCATTTCAATTAACGACCGATAACCAAAGGAGATTCCATATGACGACCAACCAAACAAAATATCCGTTTCAAGATACAGCACTAGAGTTAGACTTACGCGTGAAAGATCTTGTATCCCGCTTGACTGAAGATGAAAAAATTGAATCCATGCTGCAGTATCAGCCGGCAGTAGACCGCCTGGGTGTGCCTGCATACAAACACGGAACAGAAGCAGCACACGGCTTGGCCTGGCTTGGAGAAGCAACATCTTTCCCACAACCGGTGGGGCTTGCATGCACATGGGATGCGGATCTGATGAAGGAGATTGGCTCCGTTCTCGGAGACGAGGCACGTGTATTTTATAAACGCAATCCGGCCGTGAACGGTCTTACGCTGTGGGCACCTACAGTGGATATGGAACGTGACCCGCGCTGGGGACGGAATGAAGAGGCGTATGGTGAAGATCCGGAACTGACAGCCGAGCTGACGACCGCTTTGGTCAAAGGAATTCAGGGCGACCATCCGAAGTACTACAAAGCAGTCGCTACCTTGAAGCATTTTCTTGCGAATAATAACGAAGTGGATCGTGGAAGCGGTTCGTCCAGCATTGATCCCCGCAACATGCGTGAATATTATCTGAAGGCGTTTGAGAAGCCGTTCAAAGAAGGCGGCGCACAGTCCATGATGACGGCGTACAACTCCATTAATGGTACGCCAGCATTGTTGCATCCTTTTGTGAACGAGATTGTCAAAGGCGAATGGGGCATGGATGGTTTCATTGTCAGTGATGCAGGCGACGTAATGGGCATCAAGAACGATCATAAATACTATGATTCCCACACACCGGGTACGGTGGAGTCCGTGAAGGCAGGAATTGATAGCATCACCGATGATGCTGAGCTGTCCAAACAGGCCCTGCGTGAAGGATTGGAACAAGGTACACTCACCATGGATGACATCGACAAGGCGTTGTTTAATACGTTCCGTGTGCGTTTCCGTCTGGGCGAGTTCGATCCGGAAGAAGGTAATCCGTACGCTGCTATTGGGGAAGAGTCCATGATGACGGAAAAAGCAAAAGAACTGTCGCTCAGAGCCGCGAGAGAACAAGTGGTATTGCTCAAGAACGACAAAGGCACACTGCCGCTGGACAAAACAAAAGCAGGTAAAGTGGCTGTCATTGGTCAATTGGGCGGAACCGTCTATCGTGACTGGTATGCAGGCACCATGCCGTATAACGTATCCCCGTTTGAAGCGATCCGTGGCAAAGTAGGCAGCGACAAAGTGACGTTCAAGGATGGAAATGACCGCATTACGTTAACTTCTGTGGCCAATGGGAAGCAGATTGGTCTGGCGGATGGTGAGAAGTCACCTATTATTGCTTCGGGAGAAGCGGAGACGTTTATGGTGTCCGACTGGGGCTTCGGAAGTTATACCTTGCAGGCGGAAAGCAACGGCAAATATCTGACCACAGATGAAGAGACCGTAACGGCTTCCGCAGATGAAGTGTACGGCTGGTTCGTGAAGGAAGTATTCCACCTGTTGCCACAACAGGATGGTAGTGTAGGTCTCACCACATGGAATGGCAAAACGGTAACTGCACCTAATGGTGGAAACGATGCATTTGCAGTGTCCGAAGAACTGAAGTCTTTTGGTGCCACAGAGACATTCAAGCAGGATGTGGTTGTGAACGGAATTGAGGAAGCGGTAGCAGCTGCCAAGGCTGCGGAAACGGCGATTGTCTTTGTTGGTAATAATCCGCTTGTAAACGGGAAAGAAGAGATTGACCGTCCAAGTCTGGATCTCGCCGAATCCCAGCAACGTCTGGTTGAGGCGATTTATGCCGCGAACCCGAACACGGTAGTCGTTATCGTGGGCAGTTATCCGTTCACGTCCAATTGGGTTCAGGAGAACATCCCTGCGGTATTGTACACTTCACACGCAGGACAGGAACTGGGTAATGCAGTAGCTGACGTCTTGTATGGCGACTACGCGCCTGCCGGCCGTCTAAACATGACATGGGTACAATCGGCAGATCAACTGACCGACATCAAGGATTACGATATCATTCAATCCGGTCGGACATATCAATATTTTGAAGGGAATGTATTGTATCCGTTTGGACATGGTCTGACGTATGCAACGTTTAAATACAGCAATTTGGAACTTAGCCCAGCTCAGGTGGGTACAGAGGGTAACGTTACGGTAACTGTAGATGTAACCAATACCAGTCCAATCGCCAGTGACGAGGTTGTACAGTTGTATGTTCGTGCAGGCAAATCCCGGGTGAAACGTCCACTCAAAACGTTAAAGGGATTCCGTCGTCTTCATATCGAAGCAGGAGTTACAGCGAAAGTCAGATTTACCTTACCAGTTCAGGAACTGGCAATCTGGGATGTAACTCGTGATCGGTATGTCGTGGAAAGTGGAACTTACTCCATTATGGTTGCCAAGTCATCCTCCGATGTTCAGCTGGTTGCAGACCTGACGGTAGAAGGAGAGACGATCCCTCCCCGTAATCTGGGTGTGGCTACTCGTGCTGAGAATTATGATGCTTACCTGGGTGTTGACCTGGATGAGAGCAAAGAGGGCGGAAGTGCTGTCCGTGTAGTTGGAGAGCAAGGATGGATTGCCTTCAAAGATGCCGATCTGGGTAGTGGAGCAGCAGCAATTGAAGCGCGTGTATCCGCAGAACAAGCAGGCGCTGTGTTGGAAGTGCGACTCGGTTCACCGGACGGTATGCTCGCAGGACGTGTGGAACTGGCACAAGGTGAGGCCCAGCAGTGGTCTACCGTGAAGGCAGAACTCACGGGTGTATCAGGTGCGCAGGATGTATACATTGTGCTGTCCGCAGGTGTACGTATCAGCCACTTCGAGATTCGTTAAAGCAAATAGCTCATGGAAAAGCCTCCGAATGCATTCGGAGGCTTTTGTTTGTTGTTTTCTATGGAGCGTATTTTTTATCTACATCAAACGTATTTTTATTTTCCGTCAAACGTAATCATTTTTTGCACAAATTGCTTCAATTGTTTGTTGGTTTCATTCAGCTGCTCAATTGTGCTCATGAAATTGTTTACGAGTTCAGCCTGCTCTTGGGAGCTTGCCGTGATCTCACCAAGTTCATTCTCCATGCCTTGAATGGATTGACGGACCGAGAGAAGAGAATCTTCAATCCGGGTCGTTGCTTCCTTGGTATCGACAGACAGTTTACGAATTTCTTTGGCTACTACGCCAAAACCTGCACCTGCTTCACCTACACGAGCCGCTTCAATGGCTGCATTCAAGCCGAGCAGATTGGTTTGTTCGGAGATTTCACGAATGAAGCTGGCAACCTGAGTTACATTCCCTGATTTCTGTACGGCTTGTTTGGAGTTGTTCCGGATCTCTTCGGTTGTGGCACTAAGTTCCTCGGAGTGTGCAGCTACATGCTGTACACTGTCAATTAACTGGTTGGTCAGATTTTCGGTAGCATCCATGAGCTGTTGCAGCTGATCCTGGTCATCCATACTGTAGAGCAGGTTAAACAGGGCGATGACTTCACCTTGTTCATTTTTAATGGGGATGAAAGCCACGTCAAAAGGAATACCAAATAAATCTTTAGGATAGTGATCGAATCGTTTGACGGTACCCCCTTTCAGATCTGCAAAATTTCGATTTTCATCCAACAGAGGGTCGCCGGGTTGATAATTCAGTTGTTTTAACGATTCTCCTGCTGAGAAATATAAGAATTTTTCATGATCAATGACGGAGAGGGTTACATCCTGACGAATCGTATCTCGAAAGAAAGGCATACATGTAATTAATGCTTGGACAATATCCATATAAAAGATGATTCCTCCTAATTACCTTATGTAAACGGTTAAATTTTAAATGCTAAAATACTAACTACCTATATTATATATCGTCATGCAATAGAGAGGAAAATAGAGAAAATGGATAAAACATATTTCTTTAAGTCAGGTCTCTACGATGCTTCAATTATGGGAGAGCGTCCGACAACCAATTAGAGTTTATATCTTTTAATTTACAAACCGACAGTCGGTTTGTATAATGTCGATAAAGAGTAGCGGAATAAACAAGGGAGGATACGTACTTGAAGAATGAAGACCGACGGAAACATACAACAGCTCAGTTATTGGGAGCTACCAAGGAACTGTTACAGGAGAAAGCCTGCCATGCCATTACCTTTAAAGAGATTATGGAGCGCTCGGGATTGTCCAAAGGGGCGATTTTTCATTATGTGAGAAGTAAGGACGAAATATTTATCTGGGTTCTTATGGAGCATCTGGAGACGGTGCACTCTGCCGTTCTGTCTACCATTGCGGAAGCAGATATCAAGACGTTTGAAGGTCCGATGCAGATTATCGCTGCGAATTTGGTGGGACTGGAGGAGCAGGGGTCAATAACCAATAAGGTCTTGCTCTATTTGTTGGGCAAAGAGGACGAGCCTCAGGTGTCCGAAGCACTTCAGCAATTTCACGATAGGTCGGTCAGCTATTCGATGCAGTGGATTGAGTTGGGAATAAAACATGGTGTGATAGATAGCTCAATTAATGCAGAGCAGATGGGAGAACTTTTTGTACTGCTTTCCATGGGACTGCGGGTACGCACCTCAATGCATACAAGCGGACGGTCACACTTGAATTCTACAGATATAGCTAATTTCATGTCTACCATGCTTAAGCAACAAGACTGATACGGATCTTTTTATAGTAAAAATGATGAAGGAGGATAAGAAATGGCACCACTTATTGCATTATGCACAACTTTTATGATACTTCGGGGGATCGGCTGGCTTGGAGTTCCGATGTTTAATCATTGGCATCCTGCGTTGCAAGGTGCGGTTGTTGTCATGTTTTTGTTGACCGCATCCGCACACTGGGGCAAACGCAGATTCGATTTGGTTCAGATGGTTCCTCGTAGAATAGTCCACAAGGAGAAAATTGTCACGTGGACTGGAATCCTGGAGATCGCAGGTGCAGTTGGTTTACTAATACCTGGTGTTGCATGGATTGCCGCTTCAGGGTTGCTGCTTATGCTGATTGTCATGTTCCCGGCTAATGTCCAAGCGGCCCGTGAGAAGTTGACCATAGGCGGCAAGCCAGTGTGGCCAGTTTTTCCACGTTTGATGCTTCAATTGCTGTTCATTACAGCGGTTGTACTCGCTTCGCCATGGTTTGGATAATATACTTCGTCATATGAGTTTGTGCGTCACAACGGTATGCCTTGCCATCGTGCCAGCCACATCAATCAAACGTTGATTCCGACTGCCGCGGAAGGGCAGGGAGACATCACGCTCTGATTCAATGTAGCGCCCGTCAATAATCACATCGCACAACCGGGCAAGCTCCGCTCTCGCAGGGTCGGTGACCAGCTCTTCATATTCGAATCCCGTGTAGGCCCATACCGTCAGATCAGGACGTGCAGCGCGGAGCTGCTGAACCCAGGACGTACATTCTGCTGCCGAGAAAAAGGGATCACCACCACATAACGTAACGCCATCCAGCAGCGGATGGGTCGTCACTTCATGCAGAATCTGCTGCTGCCGCTCCTCAGTAAAAGGCTCACCCGCTCGAAAGCTCCATGAATCCGGACTGAAGCAGCCCGGACAGGCGTGTCGACATCCGCTGATGAACAACACGGCACGCAGGCCTGTCCCTTCATTGACCGATTCCGGAATGTAACCATATAGATTCACCGGTGTTTCACCCGATCCCGCACTTCGGCCTGCTTCGCAGCATTGAAGCGTACTTTGTAATCTCCAGTCAGATAACCGGTTACGCGGCGTAACCGCTGGAAGTGTACATGGTTCTCGTGAGCTTCACAGCCTGGACATACATCCCCAATGACCCCCTCATAACCACATGCAGGGCAGCGATCAATCGGATGGTTAATGGAGAAATAACCGATATCCTGTGCCAGTGCATATTGTACAATTCGCAGGAAAGCTGTGGTGTTGGCCCGAACGTTGCCATCCAGCTCCACATAGGAGATTGCACCTGCATTACATAACGTGTGGAACGGGGCCTCCAGTTCAATCTTCCGATAAGCTGGAAGGGTGTGGTATACCGGGATATGGAATGAGTTCGTATAATACTCCCGATCATTAACTCCAGGAATGAGACCATAACGCTCTCTGTCGATCTTCGTGAATTTGCCGGATAATCCTTCAGCAGGTGTGGCAAACAGGGTGATATTCAGGTTATGTTGCTCACTCATCCGGTCACAGAACTCTCTCATGATCCGAATAATGTTCAGTGCTTCACGATGCACATGCGGGTCCTGCCCATGGTGGCGACCATACAGAGCTGTCATACATTCAGCGAGACCGATAAAACCAAGGGATAACGTTCCATGTTTTAATAGATCGGCAACAGGCTCGTTCGGGGCAAGCTGTTCTCCACCTTCCCATACACCCTCCCGCATCATGAAGTCGGATGCCTTGGCAGGCTGCGCTGTCTGAATTCGGTAGCGATGCAGCAGGCCGGAAGCCGCGTTATGCATAACCGACTCCAGAGCAGTATAGAATCCGGCCCGGTCAGCGACAGCTCTGGCACCTTGGCAGATGCCAAACCGGATGCCGAGTTTGACGAGGTTAATGGTGTTGAAGGACAGATTACCTTTGCCACTTTGACGATTGCGGCCAAACCGGTCAGCCAGTGTACGTGTGCGGCATCCCATAGTTGCGATGATTGTATCCGGATCTTCCGGATGATAATAGGGCAGATTGAACGAAGCATCCACATTGACAAAGTTGGGATACATCCGCCGGGATGAACAGGTGACTGCGAGACGGAACAGATCATAGTTCGGCTCTCCTTGAGCCTGATTGATCCCCTGTTTACATTGGAAAATATGTTGAGGGAACACGGGAGTCTCCCCGTTGCCCAGGCCACGGATGGTTGCTTCGAGCAATGAACGTGATACCAACCTTCCTTCCGCTGAAGTACATAATCCATAGTTCAGTGAAGTGAATGGAATCTGACCACCTGCACGGCTGCTCATTGTGTTCAAGTTATGAATCAGGGATTCGGCAGCTTGTCCTGTCTCCATTTCAGTCTCTTCATAGGCGAAGGCATATGCGCGTGGGCACTGATTTTTCGCTTCGATGCTGTCCAGATAAAGCTGTTCATCCTCAAGCAGGGCATGCTCACCAAAGAGGCGTTGCCCTTTGCGATAATGTTTGCGGAACGATCGCTGTACATAAGGGGCCAAATCCCAGTCAATTTTATTGGCCGATACACCGCCATATTGACTGTTCTGCTGGGATTGGAAGATGATCGCAACCAAGGCCATGGCAGACATGATCGTCTGAGGTGTGCGAACCGATCCGTTACCTGTATTGAAACCCGAAGCAAGAAGACGGTCAAACGGGATGAAAATGCAGTTGGTTGTTCCAAGCGCATACTGATCCAGATCGTGTACATACAGATCCCCGTTCTCCACAGCTTTGGCAAGCTCTTCTGGCAACACATGACGCAGAGCATGCCACTTGGCGGTTTCCGAACCGAGCCTGCTCATCTTGCCGCTGAAGGAGTCCCCGTTCAGATTTGCATTTTCCCTCAGCGTATCGGCGTCTTCTGCGCCAATAATGCGTCTTCCCAGGTCGGATAATAGATCGGATGCCGGTGGAGTGGCATACTCAAGCATGTTCATGTAAGGTTCCTCCTAAAATGATTTTGGGTCTCATTCAATTTCTGTAAAATACTATATGTAGTTTGGTATTATCCATTTATAAACTATATGTGGTTTTTTGGGTGTGATAATGGTCACACAACTTATTTGGACAAAGTGAAGTTTCCTTTAATTGCTGTGGATAAAGGTTCCCAAAGTCTGAGTAGAAGCGTATAATTTCTAGTTATCCTGCAAGGATAATAATTGAAGTGAAACATGGTGGACTGTAACCAATCTGGAAGGTTGATTTTCAAACCATACTCCATTGTTAAGCCATCAGATTAAGACCTGCTTTTGTCCAAAAACGGGCTATGGGCAGGGAGTATGATTCTCTTTTACTTCTACGGTGTTAATCATATAAGTATAGATTGTGACAGCTATTCGGATTTTTGATGAACCCTTGTACGTGGATTACGCATTCTGATATACAGATTTGAAAGTGCAGCTAAGACAAAAGGGGTGGATCATGGGGACGGCAGAAGGCATTACGAGAGGCTTCTATGAAGATATAAAGGAAGCTGCGGCCCATATCGTAGACGTACTGAGTGGTATATTAAAGGTCAATACCATATTTGTTGCTACGAATGACGGTTTGACGAATGTCATTCTGGAGGCATTTAATCGTAAGGAAGAGTTGATTGTAAAAGGTAGCGAACTTCCATTTGAAGAGTCTTATTGCAGCTTGGTATTAAGGGATAAAAATGAAACCCTCGCAATTCAAGATACATGTGAACATCCGATGACACGATCCATGGGTGTTACTAGCGGACTCGGCAATCGCTTCTTCGTGGGCGTGCCTATTATGAGAAGATCTGGCGAAACATATGGTACCATCTGTCTGATGGATGATCCTGGTTATGTGATCAGCAAAACCGATATGAAGACACTGAAAGCGATGGCTGTATTCCTGGGCTATGTTGTCGATCTGGAAAGCACGTTGCATGTTCAGAAGCGAAAGTTAAGTCATTCGGAACAAATGCAAGAACAGCTCCAGGCTGAGAAAGAACGTGCCGAATCCGAGGCCATGACCAAAACACAGATGTTGAAGCTGATGAGTCACGAGATTCGCAATCCCCTGAACGGTATTTTGGGACTGACAGATCTGATGCGCACATCGGATATGCCCGAGGAGCAGTCCGAATATGTGAACATGATTGAGACAAGCGGTAATATTTTGCTTTCTTTGCTGAATAATATGATGAATTTTAATATTAATGAAGCAGGTAAAACGGTAATACATGATGATCCGTTCGATCTGGTCGGCACCATTGAGAATACTGTTTATCTCTTTGCCGGAATTGCGACGGGCAAGGACATTGAGCTGGGATTAAATCTTGAACTGAATGTATCTCAAGTGTTCGTTGGTGATGAAGTCAAGATTGGGCAGTTGCTTGCCCACGTTATTCAATATGCTCTCGATTCAACGCGTGAAGGTTCGGTTTTGATCACAGCAGTGGTGAACGGAGAAGAATTGGAGGAGACCGGTACACTTCAGCTCAAGGTGAAGTACACAGGTCAGATGTTATCGGACAAGAAGACACCAACCTTTAACAGGCAAGATGAAAATTTGAATATTCAAAAACTGATTGGAAGCAATCTGGGCTTGGCTGTAAGCCAGAATCTTGCCATTCTCATGCATGGCCGCATTCAAGTGATTAGTGTGAAAGAAAATGAGACAGAATTCAACATTTCCCTTCCGTTGCGCAGATACTGGGAGTTACCTCAACTCGCGAGTGTTCAGCAGCGGTTAAAAGGGAAAAAGGTGTTGCTTGCCAAGGACCCTGACATTCTGCAAGGCGTCTCTTCCCTGATGCGTAGGTGGGAGATGGATGTTCACATGACCTCCGGTTTGACATTAGCGCATGATTGGATCAAGGAAGGATTCAAGCCGGATGTAGCCGTTGTGGATATGGGGTTACTGGAAGGCGGCGCGGTCGAATTTGTACATGAACTGAAACAGCAACTGGAAAATTTGCCTGTCATGGTTCTTATTCCTTATGGTATGCATATTGAATTGCACGAAGCAGAAGCCTTTGATGCTGTTCTGACCAAGCCGGTCCGACAGGCTGATCTGTTGAATGCATTGAGCATTACTTTGCCTTAACTCATGATCGGATCATAAATCGTTATTCGGCGCACCTGGTACAGGTGCGCTTCTTTGCATTTTCCATTTTCTGAGCCAAAGCCCTTTTCATCCAAGCTGGTTACGTTACAATAGAATATGAACTTCATCTTTATAACCAATAGAGGAGGATATGCAATCAATGGATTATCGCAGATTAGGTGGAAGCGGACTGAAAGTAAGCGAGATCAGCCTGGGAAGCTGGCTGACGTACGGAGGGTATGTGGAACGTGAAAATGCGGTGAAATCAATTGAAACTGCATTTGATGAAGGCATTAACTTTTTTGATACAGCCAATGTATATGAACGGGGTGCAGCAGAAGAACTGCTTGGGCAGACGCTCAAAGCGTATTCCCGTGACTCTTATGTACTTGCAACCAAAGTATTTGGCAAAATGGGTGATGGTCCGAATGACCAGGGGCTGTCGCGCAAACATATCAAGGAGCAATGTGAAGCCAGCTTGAAGCGCCTGGGCGTTGAATATGTGGATATCTATTACTGCCATCGTTATCATACCGAAACACCGATTGAAGAAACACTCCGTGCACTGGATGATCTGGTACGCCAAGGCAAAGTGTTATATGTGGGCGTCAGCCAGTGGACTGCGGCTCAGATGGAAGATGCGTTGGGTACAGCAGACCGTCTGCTCCTGGATCGTATCGTGGTCAATCAGCCGGTGTACAACATGTTTGACCGATATATTGAAAATGAGATTATCCCTTTGGGTGAACGTAAAGGTGTCGGACAAGTCGTATACTCCCCGCTTGCTCAAGGTCTATTGACCGGGAAATATACATCCGTTTCCGATATCCCGGAGAATAGCCGTGCGGCTAAGCTAGGATGGGATGAAGGAAAGATCAATGCGGATCGCATCGGGAAAGTTCGTCAACTGATTGAAGTGGCGGACAAGCTGGATCTGAAGGTTGGCCAACTGGCCCTGGCCTGGATTCTGCGCCAGAAGAATGTATCCAGTGCACTTGTAGGGGCAAGTCGTCCCGAGCAGGTCAAGGAGAATGCGGCTGCATCTGGCGTGAAGCTGGATGCTGCCATTGTCGAGGAGATTGAGAGCATCCTTGCTTGATCTTCTGTCAGCACACAAGCTGAGATGATATGCAATAATCCATAAAGCAAGGGATGTCCTGTTTGCCTGAATGGGCGAACGAGACATCCCTTTTTTGGATAACGTTGATACGGTTGCTGGATTGTTGAAAGGTTAGATTCTATTTTAAAGTGTTAGAGGCAAGGAACGAAAAGTTATGGCACACACACGGTTACGCCCTGTATTCTTGGCTTCATATAAAGCACGGTCGGCCTGTTCGAAGAAGTCGTCATCGTCGTGATCATCACAATGATCCGGATACACGGCTACACCAATGGAGATGGTCAGACGTGTCGTTTGGCCGTCGGGCAGAGCAAAATGGTATTTCTCTACCGCCTGGCGGATAGATTCAGCAGTAGCCATTGCCTGACGGGTTCCACAGTCGAGCAAGAGAATGGCGAATTCTTCCCCACCGTTTCGTGACACAATATCGGCAGACCGTGCATGCTCAACGAGCAGTTGTCCAAGTTGCTTCAGGACCGCATCACCGGCGGAATGACCATAGGTGTCGTTTACTTTTTTGAACCGGTCAATATCAATGGCAAGCAAGGACAGCTTTTGTTGGTAATCACGCGCACGCTGGAGTTCCAGTTGAAGTGATTTTTCGAACTGTCGTCGATTGCCAAGATTGGTAAGATGATCGGTAGATGCTCTTCTCTCCAACAGAAATAACATCTCATTGGATTTATTGATGAATTCTGCGATGATATAGATAAATATTCCACCGACAAAGGAAATGGTCATTTGTAACGGATATACCTTCATTAATGAATTCATGCTGTCTGTGTTCAACATAAGGATGATAAAGATTAAAGTTATGCCGAGCAGATTCATCGTAATAATTTTGGTTAGTCGGGACCAGGAAGCATAAGCGAAATATACACCGGACAGTCCAATCAGAGTCATGACAAATCCTGCATCTATGGCAGAGGATGATATGCCAAATATCAGTATACGAAGGACCGAGAGTACAAGTCCTGTAACGACCGAAGCTATTCCTCCCAGATATACCGCTGCCGTAACGATGGCCAGATGCCGTAGATCTACAATTGTGGTCTCGTTCAGAGGGAATGAGTAGTTCATGAGAACTGTGCCATATATGCCGAACAATAAGCCGCCGATCAACTGAACACGTAATGAGGGAAAAGGCAATCGGATACTATAGAACTTGGCGATGATTCCGGACACATACATAAACGTAATCATGACACAGATATTGATGAAAAAAGTGCTTAACAACCGACATTCCCCCTTTATACGCACATCCCTACATTTTATCTGAAAAATGGTGCTGTAGCGAACCATATTATCCCAAATTATTGAGGGGATTACTGGGAAAGGTGTTTTTATTTCCATATCCAGGTTGTTGGCGTGGATATTGACTTCAATATACAATGAGATTTATACTTAATCTAAATCAAAATGTATTCCTTCTTTTTGGGAAGAGCATCATAAGTAGAAGATCAGTGTCTGATTTCATATAAAATGGATCAATAATAAAGGAGATATGGTTGTGAGAACTTTAAATCTGACGATACAACGGCAAGCGGTATATGATGTGGTGCGCCATTCCGAGGATCACCCGACAGCTGCTGATGTTATGAATCGACTCGTGGAACAAGGATATAATCTGGCCTATGGTACGGTGTATAATTCCCTTCGTTATCTGACGGACAAAGAATTGATACGGGAGCTTAAACTCGGAGAGACAGCTAGCCGATATGATGCTCGTATGGATGATCATCAGCACATTATGTGTGAAGTGTGCGGCAAAGTGGACGAGGTGATGACGGAGGTTCCTCCACAATGGATGAAACAGGTAGCTGAAGAAACCGGATATGCAATCGATCATGCTCATGTGGTGTTTGGAGGTGTCTGCGGGGAATGCAGAAACAAACGGATCAAGTAAAAATAAAACTGCCTGGCCGTCGTTTGCCCCTTAGGGTTAAACCCGCCTTGTCCGATGCAGCGCCCCTTGTGGACAATTGTCCTGTTACACGCCGTGTTATTCTGATCAGTCCGATGCCAGGGCAGGTTCATGAACTGGTAAAGGCCTTAACGGATAGCTGCTTCGATGTACTGGTATTTCATCGCTGGGAACCGGATCTGCATGAACGTCTTGTCTTCGATCTGTTGATCTATGACTTGTCCGTTGCCGGAACGATCGATGCATTTGCCGGTATTAGCAGCCGATTGAATCGTGAGGCTGAGCATACAACCCCTTGTCTGTATCTGGTCGGTGAGAAGATGATCGGCAGCGCGAGTGGACCGATGCTTCAGGAGGAATTGCTGGTGTGGCCTGCACGTCCGCAGGAAGCTCTTTACCGGGTGCAGCGTATGATCGGCAACAGTCCTGCTCTGCCCAAACGTGGATTTTTGCCTGAGGAAGGGCAGCGTGTAGGTTTCAAAGATCTGTGGCTCGATCGTGAACGGATGAGCGTTCAGCGTGATAATAACCGGATTCATCTAACCAAGACCGAATATGATCTATTACTCAAGCTGATTGATGCCAAAGGCGCAGTCATTTCCCGTGAAGAGATGCTCAGCGATATCTGGGAGACGGATTTTACGGGTGGAAGTAATGTGGTCGATGTTCATATCAAAAGCTTGCGCAAAAAATTGGGCGATAATGCGTCTTCGCCTCAATATATTGTCACTGTAAGAGGAGTGGGCTACCGCCTGGCGGATTAGTCCGCTTTTTTTTTGTTGTCTGAAAAGCAATTTCATTATTCATTCATGAAGTGTTGAAGAACCTCATCTTAAACTCATGTGATTCTCATGCAAGAGCAGAGAGGGACATGTTAGAATCAATTTAACAGTTAGATCAAGTCTAAATGTATATTTATAATGATGACGAATATGATTTTAATAGTAGAAATATAGCAGCCGTGAGACCCATTAGAGGAGGACGACAGGATGACAGAACGTATGACAACGAATCAGGGAGCACCAGTAGGTGACAACCAGAACTCCCGTACAGCAGGCAGAAGAGGGCCTACACTACTTGAAGACTACCATCTCATTGAGAAAATAGCCCACTTTGACCGTGAACGTATTCCTGAAAGAGTCGTACATGCAAGAGGTGCCGGAGCACATGGTGTATTCACGCTGGAGCAAAGTATGAAGGCTTATACAACAGCGGACTTCCTGCAAGATCCGGGTACGGAGACCGATGTGCTGGTTCGTTTTTCAACCGTTATTCACGGTACAGGATCACCAGAGACTGCACGAGATCCGCGTGGATTTGCCGTCAAGTTTTACACCCGGGAAGGCAACTATGATATCGTTGGTAACCATCTGCCTGTGTTCTTCATTCGTGATGCAATGAAGTTTCCCGATATGGTTCACTCTCTGAAGCCAGCTCCGGATACGAACATTCAGGACCCCGCCCGATATTGGGACTTTATGACCCTCTCACCCGAATCAACGCATATGATGACCTGGTTGTTCTCAGATCTGGGCACACCGGCGAGTTATCGGGAGATGGATGGTTTCGGTGTACATGCGTTCAAATGGATTAATGCACAGGGGCAGGTTCATTATGTGAAATACAAGTGGGAGTCCGCACAAGGGGTTCGAGGCTTCTCCCGTCAGGAAGCTGCCGAGGTACAAGGACAGGACTTTAATCATGCTACCCGGGACCTGCATGAACATATCAAGAACGGGCAATACCCGCAGTGGAAGTTACAGGTACAGCTCTTGAAGCCGGAACAAATGGATGATTTTGCTTTTGATCCACTCGACCCAACCAAAACATGGCCTGAAGATGTACTCCCGTTCCATACGATAGGGACCATGACTCTGAATCGGAATCCGCAAAACTTCTTTGCTGAAGTGGAACAGGCGGCCTTTTCACCTAGTGCGCTTGTACCTGGAATTGAGCCTTCCGAAGACAAATTGTTGCAAGGACGCCTATTCTCCTATCCAGATACACAGCGGCATCGGCTTGGACCCAACTATTTGCAAATTCCGGTGAATTGCCCGTACGCACCTGTTCGTAATCACCAGCGTGATGGGCTCATGAATGTGAATCAGGACCCATCACCGGTGAACTATGAACCGAACAGTGCCGGAAACAGCCCGCAGGAAGATCCGGCATACCGGGATAGTCAGGTTCCATTGCAAGGGTATGTCACACGCGAGAAAATTGAGAAAACGGATGATTACACGCAGGCAGGGGAGCTTTTCCGTTCATTTACCCCTGTAGAGCAGCAGCATTTGCTGGATAACCTGATCAATGACCTCAAGGGAGTATCTGTCGATATTCAAATGCGTGCTTTATGCCACTTCTTCCGGGCGGATGGACAGCTTGGCGGACGTTTGGCTCATGGACTGGGTGTGGATATTTCTGCACATATGCCGTCACAGGATGGGAAATAAACTACAGTGTGACCATGTTCTCACAACATCATATTGACTGATAAGTGGTGAAGATCGGGCAAAACCGTGAACGTGCGGAATTTCCCGGTCTTTCGCTTTTTTTGCTGAAATGGAAAACAAATTTACAAATCATTTACATAAAATAGCTGACATAGAGGTTGACTTCTCACTTGATGGCACTACAATGGGTAGTGTGAGGGGTGTCAGAACATGAGAATACACAATTTCAAAGTGGGTGAGCGTGGGCTCAACCGATTTTTCGGTCCGCTGGAGGCCAAGATCATGGACATTTTATGGGCTCGTCCCGGCAGTAGCATCCGTGAAGTACAGACCGCGCTTGAACAAGACAAAGATGTCAATTTTAATACAGTCATGACCGTGATGAATCGGCTCGTGGACAAGGGACTTCTCGGAAAGTCACAAAAGGGCAGAACATCTTTGTACCAACCGGTACAGAGCAAGGAGGAGTTTATGAACGACCAATCCAAGGAACTGTCACATGAGTTGGTGGATGAATTCGGAGCATTGGCATTGAATCACATGCTGGATGCGCTGGACGAAGCAGATGCAGGTCTGATTGAACGCCTGGAACAGAAGATCAAACAATGGAAAAAGGATAGCGATTAAGATGTGGAAGACCCGCTCGAAACTTTTGTTTACCGTCGGGTTTGGCATTCCGTTACTCGTGTTCATGCAGATGTTCATGTACGCGATGTACAAAATCTTTGGCTGGGATATCCCGTTTAATCTGCTCTGGCTCTGCAATCATTGGATGAGTCGTCTGGGCTGGTTATCTGTTGGACATTTCCTGCTGGCACTGGTCTTGCTGACATTTGCGGGAACAGGCTGGTTGCTTACGGTTCGCATGATGAAAACACGAGCAGCGATCCGCAAGCTCCGCTCCATGGAGATTCGGGCGCTATCCCGTGAGCTGGAGTCCACATATCATGATCTGGGACAGCCAAGTTTCATTGTGGTGGACAAGCTTTCACCCGTGGCATTTACCATTGGTCTATGGAGACCCTATATTGTACTTTCCACTGGGCTGCTGGACATGCTTGATGCGGAAGAGGAGGTAGCGGTTGTCTATCATGAAGTACACCATCTGTGGCACCGTGATCCTCTGAAGACGACGTTACTGTCGGTATTTGCAATCATGATGCCGTATATTCCCGTCTTGAAGCACACTTCAAAACAATATCATATCGTTAGAGAAATTCTGGCAGACAATGAGGCCATTGAACGTACAGGCAATGTGGCAGGCATCGGCAGTGCTTTGCTCAAGCTGCTCCGTGCTTGTCCTGAACCTTGGGGGGTTAAAGAACTGACCGTTCAATCCTCATTTGCGGATACGTCGGTGAATGTCCGAATTTCACGTCTGCTTGACCCGGAACAGGACGTGACGTTGAGATTGCCACGTTATGCTGTTCTGATGTCGGTTACCGTTTTTCTATTGCTGTCTATCTTGTTTGTCTGGTCGATCGGATAGATTAATTTGGCTAAATGCGAGGTCGAATATAACGAGGAAGGAAGATGAACATGAATAATAAAAGTGTAGAGATTGGACTGCTTTTCTCCAGGATTATGATTGGTTTGATCTTTGTATTGCATGGTTGGAGTAAATTCGAAGGTGGAATTAGCGGTACGGTAGGATTTTTCGAAAGTATCGGTATTCCCGGATTTCTTGCATCCGTAGTAGCCATCATTGAGCTGGTAGGTGGTGCTGCGATGATTCTGGGTCTGGGTACACGTGTGTTTGCAGCCCTGTTTGCCATTGTGATGGTTGGAGTCCTGTTTACAGCCAAAATGGGTGAGCCGTTCCTGAGTGGTACCGAGTTAGATTACCTGCTGCTGGCGGGTTCCCTGACACTGCTCTTCACAGGAAGTCGCTTCCTGGCCGTGGATTATCTGTTCTCCAGACAGGGGAACGCTCGCCAGAATGTGAGTGCTTGATCGATTAACGATTGCTAAAAAATAATGAAGTGCAGGATTAGTCCTGTAACGAGGTTCTTTATTGGCCAGGCCGGTTCGGGAATTATATTTGCGAACCGGGCTGATCGGTAGAGAACTTTTTTCATTTGGACGATGAGCTTGTGGTTTGGTACAATGAAAATAAGTATGCTACTAAGAAAAAATAAGGAGGATGCATTTTATGATTAACGTCATTCCATCCGATGCCCGCTCCAGCTTCGATCGAGGCTGGCTCCGTGGCAGTCACAGCTTTTCTTTCGGAGAATACCAAGACCCGGAGAATACGGCGTTTGGACCGATGCGGGTAGCAAACGATGATGTGATTGCGCCTGGTCGCGGTTTTGGAGCTCACCCACATAGTGATATGGAGATTGTGTCCATCGTACTCAGCGGCAAGTTAAGACATGAAGATAACCTGGGCAATGTGGCCGTTACAGGTTTTGGCGGTATTCAGCGAATGTCAGCAGGCAGTGGCATGATTCATACCGAGCATAATGCATCCGATACCGAAGAAGTACGTCTGCTTCAGCTCTGGTTCATGCCGCAGACGAAAGGGTTGGAGCCATCCTATGAGACTACATCATTTGATCCAGCGGCATTGGCAGGAGCACTTGTGCCGATTGTATCCCCGGATGGGGGACCCAGAGTTGCGACCATTCATCAGGATATGACGATCTATCTTGGTCGATTAACCAAAGACGAAACGATAACCTTCCATCAGGAGACAGGCCGCCGGATGTACATTTTCTCCATCGAAGGCAAGTTGGGATTGGATGGAGAATACCTGTTGAACGAAGGCGATACGGCTCGTGTGGAACAGCGGAATTCAATCGAACTTCAAGCAAACGAAGATACGTTCTATATGATGATTGATTTGCCGTAGATGGCTGATGAAATGAACTCCAAGATGAAGGAGGATATACACGTATGGCGCAACAGGAATGGTTTATGGTCAAACATGCGGTGACCGGGCGAGGACTGGCTAATAGCAAAACAGATTCCCTGTCCTATCGATTCCAGCAGGAGGGTACAGGCTTCATATTTACCGTGACGGGTCTGGACGAGCAGATTGTGGAGCAGATTATGGAGCTTAGACAGGAACTAAACGTATTTCGCTTCGTGCAACGCAAGGATCAGCCCCTTTTGAAACACTGGTACTACGTAGAAGGTGAGCGGGTAGTCTACGATAGCGAGAGTCACACGCTTAGCATCTATGCGAAGTCGGAGATTCGCTATGTGCCTGAAGATTATTTTGCGGATTAACTGAAAAATAGGTTGCATAGGATCTGGAATAGTTAAGAAGGTCTCTGTTAATTACAGAGGCCTTTTTGTTATCTGGATTCAGAGAATTTAATCGTAATTTTGCAAAAAGGACCACATAATTCCCAACTGTCTGGCACAAGCTACCTTGTATAAAAACAAGAAACGGAGGGGCGGCATATGGCGGACAAAACATCTGGGAAAGACAAGTCCCGAAAACCGGGACGAGCTTCAGAAGAGAAAAAACATATCCCTTTGGGACTGCCGTCCCCGCCTTTTCTGCGGCAGCCGATTAGTTCAGTACATGAAACTCAGATTCAAGCGGTAAAGGAAATCTTCTCCGAATGCTCGGATGTGGTTTTACGCAACGTCATGATTACGCCGGAAGTGAAAGGGCTTCTGGTCTATATTGAAGGCATTGTTAACTCGGCGGATATTCAGGAGCATATGCTGCGCCCAATTATTCGAGGGCTGGTACAACAGCGTACAGATGAACCTGATGTTCCACTGGATGATACACGTGTTGAGCTGACACAGGTGAAGCGAGTGGATACTTGGGCTGCTGCGACAGAGGGGGTACTGGCATCCTCTGCCCTTCTGGTGGTTGATGGAAGTAGCAAAGCCTGGATGTTCAATGTCAAAGGCGGCGTCAGACGTGGTGTGGAGGAACCGCAGACAGAATCCGTGATTCGGGGACCGCGGGAGGGATTTACTGAAACGCTTCGTGTGAATACGGCTTTACTGCGGTTCAAGCTGAAAACCCCCTCTCTCAAGATGGTGAGTATGACACTAGGCACAGAAACCAAGACCGATATCGTTCTGACTTATCTGGACGATATTGCTGATCCGAAGTTGATCCGGGACGTGAAGAAACGTCTGGAACAAATCAAAATCGATGGCATTCTGGAATCGGGTTATATCGAGGAACTGATTGAAGACCACCCGTATTCTCCATTCCCGCAGATGCACTATTCCGAGCGTCCGGATACAGTAGCGGGCAACCTGTTGGAAGGGCGGTTTGCCATTATGGTAGACGGCACGCCCTTCGCGTTAATTGCTCCAGTCACGATCTGGCAGATGCTTCAGGCCAGTGAGGATTACTATGAGCGATTCTTCATCAGTAATCTGGTCCGCTGGATTCGTTTTTTATTTGTGGCTATTGCTCTATTTCTACCAGCGCTGTACATCGCTATTACGACATTTCATCAGGACATGCTGCCAACCACATTGATACTGAGTATTGCCGGGGCACGGGAAGCTATTCCTTTTCCGGCACTAGTTGAAGCTCTCATCATGGAGCTGTCGTTCGAAGCCCTCCGTGAAGCGGGGGTCAGGTTACCCAAAACGGTGGGTCAGGCCGTCAGTATTCTCGGTGCACTTGTGATTGGGCAGGCGGCAGTTCAGGCGGGGATTGTATCTGCGCCGATGGTTATTATTGTATCCATGACAGGAATAGCTTCCTTCACGATCCCGCGATTTAACTTCGCGATTACGGTGCGTCTGCTTCGATTTCCCATCATGTTGCTGGCTGGCATGCTCGGATTGTACGGCATTGTCATTGGTTTGGTCCTGATCTCGGTGCATCTGACACAGATGACTTCTTTTGGTGTACCTTATCTGTCAGGTCTTAGCCCATACAGTAAAACAGATAACAAGGATATTTTTATTCGTGTGCCGTGGTGGAAAATGATCAATCGTCCTTCTACGGTCCAGGATAACCAGAAACGGATGGATGAAAAGATCAACGGTTCGCCTGAAGCTGAGGAAGGATGGTGAACACATGTTTCTTATTCGTAAAATTCGCTCCGTCTTGATCCTGCTGTTGTGTACCATTTTCATGGCAGGATGTTGGGATCGTAAGGAAATTAATGATATTGCCTTTGTCATTGGCATAGCTGTGGATAAGGAAGAGGGGAATTACAGGTCCAGTCTGCAAATCGCTCTTCCTGGTCAATCCGGTTCTACCGGCAGTTCGGGAGGTGGCGGGGGTACAAGTGGGGACAAATCATGGTTTATGTTGTCCAACACCGCAAAGACACTGCGGGGGACTACACTTGAGGGTCAAAAATCGCTCTCTCGCAAGATATATTATGCGCATCGTCGTACCCTGCTGATTGGAGAGGACCTTGCCCGGGATGGCGTGGCTCCCATGCTTGATTTGTTTACGCGCTACCCTCTCAACCGATTCTCTGCATTACCGATTGTTACGAAAGGTGCGGCATACGAAGTTATGGATACAGATGCCCCGATAGAGAAGTTCCCATCCGAGATGGTGAGAGAGCTATGTTTTCTAAATATGCGGAACCCACGTTCGCTCAAAACGTTTATAGATGCCATTCTTAGTGATGGTGTAGATCCATTCCTGCCGGTTGCCTCGAAAGTGGACAATGTTCCGAAAGATTGGAAGGACGCCAAAACAAACATCAAGCTGGATGGATTGGCCATTTTCAAGAAGGATAAGCTGGTTGGCATGATTGACAAGGCTCCCGCCGATGCCCTAATTCTCGCCATGGGGGAAGCCAATGCGCCGGAAATTATGGTCAAGGCCCCGCGCGGGGATGGAGATATATTCATCAAATTGAACGAGAACAATTCTTCACTGCACCCCAGTGTCAAGAATGACAAGGTAACTGTGACCGTTCAATTGTACGCTAAAGGCGTGGTTGTAGATAACGAATCCAATTACGGTGATCTGCGTGAAAAAGAGATTTTGAAATTAAATGACGCGATCCACAAAAAAATAAAAGGGGATATCGTTGAAGGGGTTCGATTAATACAGCAAAAATATCATGCGGATATTCTCGGGATTGGTCGGTCGATCCATCAACAATTGCCTAAAGAATGGGACAAAATGAAGGATCGATGGGATGTTCTCTATCCTGATGTTGAGGTGAATGTTGTCCCCCACGTCATTATTGAAAATGTAGGGGTAGTCAATAAACCGATCGGTGTTGTTGAGGAGGATATCGTACATGATTAAACCACTTTTGTTCACCTATCTGGGGATGGTTATCATCGTCATTGTGATGGATTTCAGACATCTGAAGCAAGCGGCGGCCATTAATCGCTGGTTATCCTATGGCCTGATTGCATTAGGAACAGGCCTTTGGTTTTATGTAACCCATTTAAGTAAAACCTTTTTTGTTGCGGTATGGATCAGCCATGTCATCCAGAGATTCTTACCGCTACCATAGATATGGACTGGGGATGGCGGGGAGTACAGATTGAATGATAGAAAGGAGGTATGGTATGAATCAAAGTGTGACTTCTCGACAGATTGTACTACTTGTGCTGCTGCTCAGTATGACGGGCACGTTGATTCAACCCCATGCACAGGCCATTTATTATGCGGAGCAGCACGCTTATCTCTCATATGTGCCAGTTGTTCTCGTAATGATTATATCCATGTGGATGGTAAGCCGAATTCAGCGGAGATTTCCGAATCAGGATCTATTTGAGGCGCTTGTTGAGCGGTTCCCCTTTATGGGAAGGCTCGCAGGCGTAATGTACATTTTGTTTTTTTTCTTCATATTCGCTAGAGATATCCGATTAATTGGTGATTATGTAAGTATAACCTTGCTGGAAACAACGCCGATATCCATTGTGGTATTGTCACTCATGATTATGGCGGTATTTATCGTCAGAGGCGGGCTTGGTTCGTTGATCGGAATGTCAGAACTATATGTTACCCTGTTCCTGCTGAACTCTATCATTGTGCCTTTCATGCTTATCCAGCAGTTGAATATGGATAATCTGATGCCCTATTTTCATATTGATCCGGCGGGTGTAGGGAAAGGGAGTTGGTACATTTTTTCATTTTATGGGGAGATGATTGCCTTACCTTTTGTCGTCAAAGGCAGTGATTTTCGCTTCAAGCCTGTGTTATGGGGCATCACAATCTCGGGATTGCTGATGATGCTGATTCTTGTGGAAACCATCACTTCGATTGGTGTGCCTATTGCGTCCAGACTGGTATACCCTTCATATGAACTGGCAAGACAGTTGCAAATTAGTGATTTTCTGGATCGGTTTGACCTGGCACTGGCAGCGGCCACCTTGCCTGCGATGATTACGAAGATTGCATTTGATCTGTACTTTGTCTGTTGGGGATTGAAGCGAATGATCCCAAACGTATCGGGAAAGGTAATGACAGGTCCAGTGGCCTTAGTGGGTTTTGTCTGTGCATTCTGGTTCTTCAGAAACGCCATTCAGCTCTATCGTTTTACCCGGGAATGGACATGGATCGCCATTGTGTTTGAAGTACTGTTCCCGATAGTGCTGTTTCTTTTCCTTCGTCCTCGCAAAAAGGATAAAAAAGAATCTGCCATCCAGAGATCGGGAGATCAGTCCAAGAAAGAGAAGCATGAACAAGGACAAGGCTCCTCTGATTCTGAGAAAAAAAGGCAGGATTCTCATGGTGGAGAACTCCAGCCTTCCTGATATATCCCATCAAAAATCGTTATAGATGAAATGGGCAAAAAGAGGGGGAGCACAGTTTCCCTTCGCAGAAGTACCCTGTATACTGTAGTCAGACTGATGAAGATTCGGCTGAACTAACGGGGGGAACATGAATGGCTCAACATTTGGCAGGTATACGTGTAGCATTGACAGGACCACGAAAATCAAAAGAAATGTCCATACTGGTTGAAAAAATGGGTGGAATCCCGCTTGTGCGACCGGCACAGGGGACGGTATTCCTGGATGATCGGAGTATCAGGGACGGGCTGGTATCCTGGATCTCAGACCCGCCAGACTGGGCGGTGTTAACGACGGGTATGGGATTGGATGCATTGTTTGAAATGGCTGAGGATATGGAAATCGCAGATCAATTGTTGGATGTATTATCGGAATCCTCCATTGCGGCGAGGGGATACAAGACGGTGAATGCGCTCAAAAAGCGCAAGCTGACACCGCTGGTACGAGATGATGACGGCAGCACGGACGGGCTCATTCGAGAATTCGCCCCGCATGATCTCGCAGGGAAAAAGGTCATGTTGCAGCTTCATGGGGAGACAGCTCCCAAACTCGTCGCATGGTTAGAAGAACAAGGTGCAATCGTCAGACAAGTGCTCCCTTACCGCCATGTACCGCCGGAAGAGGCAGAGCTGGAACAGCTGTTGAATGAAATTCTAAAGTTCGAGGTAGATGCTGTTGCGTTTACAAGTGGACCGCAGGTCAGATTCCTGACGCAATATGCGGCTTCCCAGGACAAGCTTGAGCCAATGCTTGCCGCCTTCAGACAAGGCGTAATTCCTGCATCTGTAGGTAAAGTTACAGCAAACTCCATGCGTGAAGAAGGCATCGAGGCGTTGGTCATTCCGGAGGAAGAGAAGATGGGCGCACTCATCGTTGAGTTAGGACGTTACTTTGCTGCGGGGCGTGCGGCCAAGACTAGTGGCATGCAATCCTAGTTATCAATAACTGTGAACGTATGTAATCATTAGGTAGATGGACGGTTTAGAACGAATTGTAAACGAATTTGTATATCTAATGTTACATCGGGTTCTGATCCATTTTTTTGGGTCAGGACTTTTTTTGTTTTGTCTGAAAATTGAAGATCGGACAAGGATCATAAGCATGGACATTATTTCCTGAGCGGTGTTATTATGAAAACAATATTGAATGAAAACAAGCAAGGTGCTCTTGCGTGCAGCAAGAGGTAACAGGGAATCGGGTGTAAGTCCCGAGCGGTCCCGCCACTGTAATGGTGAAGCCCTTTTTGATCCAAGTCACTCGCAAAAGCCGGGGAAGACAGAAAAGGAAGCTGATGATCCAAAGCCAGGAGACCTACCTTGCATGTGTCACCAAACCCTTCGCGGAAAGGAGTGGTGTACGAAGAATCAGGAAATGGGCGAACAAGCGGTTCGCCTGGCTGGCCCCCCTTGGCCACATAGTCACAGGATTACCCTATGGGAGTCTCGACTGTGTTCTTGAGTGTACGTACATGCGTATCCCATCCGTTACAAGGATGGGATTTTTTTGTTTTTTTAGATAAATGTATATCTTTGCGAGACCTAACCTATGTCGGGAAATTGCAGGTAGAGGAATAGATTAGATGGATCATAACAGGTGGGTTATGAGCCTGGTTTGTTAGTCTGAGTAAACAGAGCTGACGAGTTGAACATGCAGTACAGTAGGGGAGAAGGTCGGCATAGCCGCCCTTTTTCACTGTTTAGATCAGTTCGACAAGTGTGATGGAGGAGGAAAAGCAATGCAAGATCAAGGCAAGCTGCTGATTATCGGGTTTGGTCCGGGAGCAATGGAACATATCACCAAGCGGGCACTCGAAGCACTTCAGGAGAGCGAGGTTATTATCGGATACAACACCTATGTGGATCTGATTCGACCTCTGTTGAACGGGCAGGCGATTGTGCGCACAGGCATGACGGAGGAAGTAAGCCGTGCACAAGAAGCGGTCAGACAGGCGGAGATGGGCAAAATGGTTGCCGTAATTTCCAGTGGTGACGCAGGTGTATATGGTATGGCGGGTCTGGTGTACGAGGTGTTGATGGAGCAAGGCTGGAAGCCGGATACGGGTGTTGCCGTCGAAGTTATTCCGGGCGTATCGGCTATTCAGTCCTGTGCATCACTGCTGGGTGCCCCTGTCATGCATGATGCATGTACGATCAGCCTCAGTGATCACCTCACGCCGTGGGAGACCATTATTCGCCGGGTCGAAGCCGCAGCGTCCGCTGATTTTGTCATTGCGCTGTACAATCCACGCAGCGGACGGCGCACACGCCAGATCGTGGAGACACAGGAGATGATCCTGCGTTATCGTGACCCACAGACCCCGGTAGGTCTGGTGAAGAGTGCATACCGTGAGCGTCAGGACGTGGTCATGACCACACTGGAGGATATGCTGAATCATGATATCGGCATGCTGACAACTGTGATTATCGGCAATTCTTCGACCATGATGTACGAAGGACTCATGGTCACCCCGCGCGGGTATCAGCGGAAATATACGCTGAACACCGCGGAACAGTCGCTCAGACCCCATGAGCGACTTCGCACGGAAGCCGAGCCATGGTCGCTCGGCGCAAGGGATGCCCGCGCTGCCGCCTCCGGCGAGGCAGCGGGCGAGAGCGCGGCCAGCGCTGCATCGGCCGCGCAGCCACAGGCGGAGCCAGCCCTGCGCGGCGCAAGCGCCGGAGCGGGCACGGCTCCGCAAGGGCAGCCGCCCGCTGGCGCAGGGGCTGCTGCGACTATGCCTGCGGCAAGCCCGGCGAGCGGCGCTGGCACAGCCGTGCTTGCCGGCGAGCGACCTGCGCCCGTTGCGGCAGAGGCCGCTCCGGGCACAGTCGCAGTAGCGCCACGCGCCGGCGCAGCTGCACTCGCCGCCGAGGCGTTGACACGGCTCGCGGCAGGCGGCGCGCTCGCGGGCGAATCGGCGAGCCGCTGGCTGGATGCAGCAGCGCCGAGCGAAGCGGCAAGTGCAACGCAGGCTGCGACCGCAACGGCGGTACGCACTGCGCCCGAGCCTGGGCGCAAGGCGCCGCTGTTCGAAGTCGGCGTGTCGCCCGGCGTGGGCAACAAAAAATTCACCGCAGCCCAGATGGCGCTGCTGGCGCAGTGTGCAAGTGAAGATGGCGAACTGGAGTACACGCCGGAGCACCAGATTATTCTGAGAGTGCCGACATTTGAATCGGACTCGCTGGTGGAAGAGCTGCGTGCAGCGAATTTTATCGTTGTACCGATTGGTGATGTCATCAAGGTGAAGGCTTGTGACTTCTGCAATATGGAGAAGGACGATGCTGTGCCGATGGCTAACCATTTACAGGCTGTAATTGGCGGACTCGGTGCACCCAAAGAAACAAGTGTGGCGCTGAATGGCTGTGGTATGGCCTGTTACGGGGCCGTGTTGGAGGATATCGGCATCGTGTATCGCAAAGGGGCATATGACCTCTTCCTAGGTGGCAAGAAATTCGGCCGCAATGCTCACCCTGCCCAGCCTGTAGCGGAGGGAATTCCGGGTGACCAGATTGGTGGCATTGTGGAACGTATTGTGGCGGATTACAAGGAAAAGGGCCATCCGAATGAGCGATTCCACAAGTTCTTCAAACGAGTTGGCGTAATTCAGGGCTTCCGCCATGTGGATGCACCGGTCACGGTGGAAGTAAACCCGATATGTGGTGACTAATTCCGTACTTAATTCCTTACTAAATTTCTAAATAAGTCTTGAGTAAGCATTAATTAAGTCCCTGCCTGCACGACTTCTTTCGTGGAGACATGAGGGTGCAGCTTGTCAGGACCTATCTAATATTTTGCAATATTCGCTGGATTTCAGCTGACATAGATGGATTGATTTTTACGAGTAATGCAGTGAATGGATGGAATGACTGGTTTGGCGCAGTTTTAGCCGGATGAACTGGAGTGCCGAATAAATATGAAAAGTTTGATCTGCGGGTCAGACGGGGGAGGAATAACAAAGATGGATGCAATATTGTTGGTGGGACACGGGAGTCGTGATCCTGAGGGGAACCGGGAACTGAAGGAGTTTGCAAATGAGGTAGCGGCGAAGGCACCCGAGAATACGTTGGTGGAGACTTGTTTTCTGGAGTTAACGAGACCAAGCATTGCTGATGGTGTTACCGCTTGTGTGGATCGAGGGGCAACACGTGTTGTGTTGGTGCCGATCATTCTGTTTGCTGCCGGTCATGCCAAGATTGATATTCCTAACGCCATTGACCGCGCCAAGGCACGTTATCCGCAGGTGGAATTCGTATACGGTCGTCCCATCGGTGTTCATGAGAAAGTTGTCCAAATCATGCAGACCCGTCTGCAAGAAGCACAACCTGTACTTGTCGCATCCCAAGGCGGCACAGCGGTAGCGGCTCCACCTGCTCCGGTGACGGATGAAGAGACTGCCGTACTGGTGCTTGGACGCGGAAGCAGTGACCCGGATGCCAACAGTGACTTTTTCAAAATGACCCGGATGTTATGGGAGAAACTGCCGTACAAGTGGACGGAAAGCAGCTTTATCGGCGTGACTCAGCCCTCATTTCCGGATGGATTGGAGCGCTGTCTGTTGCTGGGCGCGAAGAAAATTATCATCATGCCTTATTTCCTGTTCACAGGTGTACTGATCAAGCGCATTGATGAAATGACCGCAGAATTTGCAGCGGCCCATCCAGACATTCAGGTGGAGGTTGGCGGATACTTTGGCTTCCACCCGAAGCTGGTTGAACTGGTACTGGAGCGAGCCCATGAGGGGTTATACGGACGTGTAACAGCCAACTGTGATAACTGCCAATTCAGACTGGAAGCGGCCAAACACCATCATCACCATCATGATCACGACCATGGGCATGACCACGATCATCATCACGACCACGATCATGGACATGAGCACAGTCACGACCACCAGCATGAACACAGCCATGCGCACAACCATGCGCACAACCATGATCATAAGGACCATGATCACTCGCATCATCATGATGATCATGACCACCAGCATGTACATGCACATGATGACCATCCACATAAGCATGACCACGGTCATGATCAGACGCATACAGCAATCGATCATCAAGCGTCACTCGATTACCATCATGATCACGATGAAGAGTTGCATCATTCGCATCACGAGCACGAAGTCCATCGGAACAACCAGGATGACGCAGAAGGAACCGCACAAGAAGAGGTTTCTCCCGATCAGTCACAGGTTGCAGCAACTTCGGAGCAGGTGAATCGTCCATGATCTTTATGTTGTGTGGTACGAGTGATGCCAGGGAACTGGCTCTACAGATCCAGCAGCAAGGTACAGACGTGCTGACTTCTGTCGTAACCGACAGTGCTGCCCATAGCCTGACAGAGGCCGGATTACCTGTTCGGACAGGCCGTTTGACTGTGGAAGCCATGGTGGAACTTGTGCGTGAAAAAGGTAGCCGTGCCATCGTGGATGCAAGTCATCCATTTGCCGAAGAAGCACATGCCAATGCGATGGAAGCAGCCAAACAGGCGGGCATTCCATATATTCGCTATGAGCGCACGGGTCTGGCGTACGATGATCACACGTTGCTGCATGTCGTATCTTCCTATGATGAAGCGGCACTCAAGGCCAAAGAGCTCAAGGGCTCCGTTATGCTGACGACAGGTAGCAAAACATTGCAGATCTTCACCAAGCACCTGCTCGGTGATTCGGACATTCGTCTCGTTGCCCGCATGCTTCCACGTCTCGATAATATGGAGAAATGCGGTGAACTTGGCGTGGAGCAGCGTAATATTATTGCGATGCAGGGACCTTTTTCACGTGAAATGAATGAAGCCTTGTACAAGCACTATGCGACGACTGTAATGGTTACCAAGGAGAGCGGCAAGACCGGAGCGGTGGATGAGAAAATTCAATCTGCACTGGAGCTGGGCATTCATGTCGTGTTGATTTCACGCCCCGAGGCTGAATTTGGAACGGTGTTTGACCATTTTGAAGGTGTACTGGATGAGTTGAAACGTGTATTGGTGCAGTAGAGCACCCCAATAGTCTTAATTTGAATAATGCATTTTTGAATGACACCACTATTTGAAGGAGTGAAATGCACATGGATTTCAAAACGGAATTTAAACCGTTGACCGTACAACCACAGGAGATTGAGGGCAAAAGTTTTGAGATGATCACGGAGGAACTGGGTGAGCATCCGTTCACGGCTGAGCAATATCCCGTGGTACAGCGTGTCATTCACGCCTCGGCTGACTTCGAACTGGGCCGGAGCATGGTGTTCCACCCGGATGCCATTCAAGCAGGAATTGCAGCGCTTCGCGCCGGTCAATCCGTCATTGCTGATGTACAGATGATTCAGGCTGGTGTAAGCAAGGATCGCATTCGCGGTTTTGGCGGAGACGTGCATGTACATATTTCCGATCCGGATGTGATGGAGGAAGCCAAGCGCTTGAACACCACTCGCGCAATTATCTCAACACGTAAAGCGAATCAACTATACGAGGGCGGCATTTACGCCATTGGTAACGCGCCAACCGCTTTGCTGGAACTGATCCGTCTGGTCAAAGAAGGCGAAGCCAAACCTGGCCTGATCATCGGTATGCCCGTCGGTTTCGTATCCGCAGCGGAGTCCAAAGACGAGCTGCGCAAGCTCGACATCCCGTTTATCACCAACATCGGCCGAAAAGGCGGAAGCACCATCGTTGTAGCCGCCCTGAACGCCATCTCCCTGATGGCAGTGAAGGCGTAGTCGTTTTAAGTAAACGCCCGCAGGTTAGTAGAGGCAATGGTGACGCAAACAAACGAGCGTTACGAACCTTTAACGAACCTCAACGGACCTCACAAACCTTATATCGGTCCAGCCAAGAGTTGGGTTTGCAGATAACCGCAAAACTGCGTAACTACATTCCAAGCCAAGTCCTACTGGCGTGGAATGATTAGTTACCCAATATAAACCTCAGGGCATTGTTTAGCCCAGAGGTGGCATTATGCACTTGTGCCAGGTGGATGCAGAAGCAGGTAGCAGCGAAGGGGACGGAATCGATTCTGAAGAAGCGGAGCGGTCGCCTAAAAGCTTTCTGCAAGAAAGCTACTTCGGAAGCATACACTGTCTCCGGATTTCTCCCTTTTGGAAAAGGGAATCAAAGAAATCTGGAGACAACAGCGATCATAAGAACGATCCGTACCCGTAGCGGCCACCCAAGCTCCCAAAGCCACCACCCACACACGCAGCGTAATGCCACCTCATTTAAACTAGCTAATTAAAGGACGGGAGGTTCAAACCCCATGATAGGCGGCAATACACCAGACCCCGACAAACCAATGCGTTCCGGTTTCACCACAGGAGCGTGCGCCACAGCGGTAGCCAAGGGAGCAACGCAGCTCCTGTTAACAGGTGTTATTCCGGCACAGGCTGTGGTTTCATTGCCCGCGGGCTTTGACCACTCGTTCGAACTGATCGAGCAGGAACTGACCGATGGCGTAGCGACTTGTGCCACGATCAAAGACGCCGGGGATGACCCGGATGCTACACATCGGGCGAAGATTATCGCTCATGTGTCTTGGCGGGACGAGCCGGGCATGGAGCTGGATGGGGGCATCGGCGTAGGTCGGGTCACCAAGCCCGGACTTCCCGTGCCTGTAGGCGAAGCGGCAATCAATCCCGTTCCGCGCCGCATGATCACTGAAGCCGTTACTCAGGTGCTCGCCGAACACGGCACAGCCAGAGGCGTGCGGGTTGTGATCAGCGTGCCGGATGGCGAAGAGATGGCCAAGAAGACACTGAATTCCCGGCTCGGTATTCTGGGCGGCATCTCCATTTTAGGTACACGCGGCGTGGTTGTTCCGTTCTCCACCTCTGCTTACAGAGCGAGTGTGGTGCAGGCAATCTCGGTTGCTCAGGCATCCGGATGTGAACATATTGTGCTGACAACAGGCGGCAGTAGTGAGAAATACGCGATGAAAATGATGCCCGAACTGCCGGAGGAAGCTTTTATCCAGATGGGCGACTTTGTCGGCTTTGCGATCAAACACGGGAAACGGCTGGGCATGAAACGCATCACGCTGGTTGGGATGCCAGGCAAATTTGCCAAAGTGGCCCAAGGCGTCATGATGGTGCACTCCAAGAGTGCGCCGGTGGATTTTGGATTTCTTGCGTCCGTGGCCCGCGAGACCGGAGCCGGAGATGAGCTGGCGCAAGCGATCGAGGAAGCCAACACGGCAACTCAGGTGGCGGACATGATGACTGAGGCCGGGTACTTACCCTATTTTGAAAAGTTATGTACATACGCCTGTCGGCACTGTTTGGAACATGCCGGAGGCGGCGTGACGGTGGAAGTGGTATTGGTAACGATGAAAGGAATGGAACTGGGGAGGGCGGAAATCAGTGAACTCGAAGACAGCAACTGGAGCAAAGAATCGTAAAATCCGCATTATCGGCGTGGGTGAAGAAGGCGCGGCAGGATTAACAACGGAGAGCCTGAATCTCATTCAGGAAGCAGATGTACTTGTTGGCGGAGAGCGCCAACTACAGTATTTCCCGGCATTTGCGGGTGAAAGGTTAGCGATTAAGAGCGGTTTAAGCGATCTTGCTGTGAAAATAAAAGCGTTACAGGCCACACACAACGTTGTTGTGCTTGCCTCGGGTGACCCGCTGTTCTACGGCATCGCCGGGTATTTAGCGCGCAAACTCGGCCCGGATCAGTTGGAGATCCGGCCTAATCTCAGTTCGCTGCAGCTGGCATTTGCCCGGCTTGGCGAGAGCTGGCACGATGCCGCGCTCGAAAGCGTGCACGGTCGCCCGCTCAAAGGCCTCGCACAGCGCATCGATGGCAAAGCCAAAATTGCGCTGCTCACGGACGAGCACAACAGCCCCGCTGCGATCGGGGCTTATCTGCAACAGTTCGGCATGACAGAGTATGATGCCTACGTTGCCGAGAACCTGGGCGGCGCAGACGAACGTGCCCGCCATTATACCCTGGACGAGCTGGCGGCAGCAGAATGCAGCCCGCTGAACGTCGTCATTTTGCTGCGCCGCAAGGATGCACCGACGCCGCGTAAAGGCTTCGGGTTTGCAGATGAAGAATTCCATCAGCGCAAACCCGAAAAGGGCCTCATTACCAAACGTGAAGTCCGCGCGTTCAGCTTATCCGAGCTGAAACTGGGCGAGGACAGCATCGTGTGGGATATCGGCGCAGGTTCAGGCTCGGTGGCGGTGGAGTGCACGCGGCTGGCGCCGCGGGGCCAGGTCTTCGCCATCGAGAAGAACGAAGGTGACCTCGTGAACATCGAGGCCAACCGTGTCAAATTCCGGACCGATTTCACCGTCCTTCATGCCAAAGCACCAGCGGGGCTGGACGAACTACCGCATCCGGATGCGGTGTTCATTGGCGGCAGCGGCGGCGAACTCGGCCAGCTGATCGCCCTGTGTGCGTCCCGGCTGCGCCCCGAGGGACGCCTCGTTGTCAATGCAGCGACCATCGAAACGCTGCATGACAGCATGAAGGCGATGCGCGAAGCAGGCATGGACGCCTCCGTAACGTTACTTCAGACGGCGCGCAGCAAGCCGATCCTGAACATGACCCGTTTTGACGGATTAAATCCGATTTACGTGATTACAGGACAATATATCGCAGCAGAAGAAGCGCAAACAGCGAACGGAGCAGAGTAGTTTGGCAAGGATTGAAGAAGGGGGAGAGCAGCATTAGCACAACAACAGCAAGCACAACAGGAAACACAGCGTGGGGAAGCACTTCCGCAGAACCATTGGAAAATAAATTGTCCGATCACAAAGCCATCGGTACGCTGTATGGCGTGGGTGTTGGGCCGGGAGACCCGGAACTAATTACCGTGAAAGCATATCGGATGATCCGGGAATGTCCCGTGGTTGCTTATCCGAAGAAACGTAAAGGCGGTAAATCATACGCCCACGAGATCGTGGAACTGTATGTGAACCCGGAAGAAAAAGAGATGCTTGGCCTGATCTTTCCGATGACGAAGGACCCGGTTGTGCTTGAACGCGAATGGGGCAAGACGGTTGAAGCATGCTGGGGCGCGCTGAAGGAAGGCAAGGATGTTGCTTTTGTAACCGAAGGAGATCCGAACCTGTACAGCACATTTATTCATCTGGCCCGGCTGATGCGAGAGCTGCATCCTGAAGTGCCGATTAGTTCAATTCCTGGCATCTCATCTGTGTTGGGTGCAGCGGCTGCACTGGATATCCATCTGGCCGATGGTGACGAGCAAGTCGGCATTATTCCGGCTACAGCGGATAAAGAAGCGATGCGGCAGGCGATTGAGCATCACGATACGATTGTATTTATCAAAGTGGCAAAGGTGCTTGACCCGATGCTGGAACTGTTGGACGAGATGGGACTGGGCGGCAAAGCGTCGGTGGTTACCAAAGTCACTTCTCCATATGAACTCGTCTGGCGTGATGCCCGTGAACTGAAAGGGCAGGAGCTGGAATATCTGAGCCTGATGGTGGTGAGCAAATGAAAACATTGGAAGCGAAAGTCTACATTGTAGGTGCGGGCCCGGGCGATCCGGAACTGATTACGGTGAAAGGTTCCAACATTTTGAGAAGTGCGGATCTGGTGCTGTATACGGATTCTCTTGTGAATGACGAACTGATCGCAACCGCGAAGCCCGAAGCAGAAGTGCTGCAAAGCTCTGGCATGGATCTGGAACGTCAGGTCGAGCTGATGTGTGAAGCCACTCGCGCGGGCAGAAGTGTGGCCCGTGTGCATACGGGTGATCCGGCAATGTACGGCGCAATTCTGGAACAAATGGTACTGCTGAAACAGCAGGGCGTGGAATATGAGATCATTCCGGGTGTGAGTTCGGTCTTTGCTTCGGCCGCTGCGTTAGGAGCTGAATTGACGGTACCGGAACTCACACAGACCGTTATTCTGACACGTGCAGAAGGCCGTACCCCTGTGCCTGAACGGGAGAAGCTGCGTGATCTGGCGTCCCATCACTGTACGGTGGCGCTCTTCCTGAGTGCAACTTTGGCGAAAAAAGTCGTGGTTGAATTCCTCGCGGCAGGCTGGAGCGAAGATACACCTGTGGCAGTCGTGCAGCGGGCAACATGGCCTGATCAGAAGATTGTACGGACCACGCTTGCCAACCTGGCAGCGGATCTGCGTGCCGCCGGCATCACAATGCATGCGATGATTCTGGCAGGCTGGGCGCTTGACCCGGATCTCGTGAACCGGGATGCCCACCGTTCCAAGCTGTACGATAAATCCTTCACCCATGGCTATCGCAAGGGAGTGAAGTCCGGTGAGTAATCCGTTTGCAGCCGTTGCCATTACGAAACATGGTGTAGAGATGGTGCGTAATCTGTCAGGGCAGTTCCAGGGCACGGACGTGTATTATATGAGCAAGTTTGAACGCGGGGATGAGGAGCAGCTTGGTTATCAGTTGTTCGAAGGCTCGGTGAAGCTGATTTTACCTGACTTGTTCAAACGATATAATGGCATTATTCTGTTCATCTCCCTAGGTGCGGTTGTACGTATGATCGCTCCGATTCTGGTGGACAAAAAAGTTGATCCTGCCGTCCTGGTCATTGATGACCGCGGCGAAAATGTTATCAGCGTGCTCTCTGGTCACCTCGGCGGTGCGAACGAGTTAACTCGTCAGGTCGCGGAAGTGCTCGGCGCACGTGCCGTCATCACGACAGCTTCAGACGTGCAGGGCACCATTCCGGTGGACATGTTTGGCCGGGAGTTGGGATGGATCGTAGACAGCTTCGACAAGGCGACACCTGTCAGTGCGGCTGTAGTGAACGAAGAGCCTGTCGCCCTCATTCAGGAGACGGGGGAGCGAAACTGGTGGAAATATAACAAACCCGTACCGGATCATATCCGTGTCTTCAATAGCCTGGAGGAAACGGAATCCTTCCCGTTCAACGCTGCGCTGGTCGTCAGCGACCGACTGCTTTCGGCAGAAGAAGAGGAACGTTATCTCACCAATGGTGTATTGTATCGTCCGAAAAGCCTCGTGCTCGGCATGGGCTGTAATCGCGGCACATCTGTAGAGGAATTGGAGCAGGAAGTCCTCGCTACCTTGGAGGAGTTATCCCTTTCCGTGAAGAGTGTGCGCAACATTGCCACGATTGATCTGAAAAAAGATGAAGAAGGCTTGATTGCCCTATGCGCCAAATACGGCTGGGAACTGGTGACTTACACGCCTGCGGAACTGAATACCGTGAACCTTGCGAATCCTTCCGAGACAGTGTTCAAATATACCGGAGCCTATGGCGTAAGTGAACCTGCGGCGTTGCTTTCCTCCGGAGCGGATCATTGGCTGCTGGAGAAGAAAAAGAGCGGTAATCTGACGATCTCCGTAGCACGCGTTACATTTAAGTAGAGATATGCATGAAGTGAATCTATTTTACACAGGAACTGCGATGACAGAACAACCTAATGAATAAAGAGTATGCATTAATCTTGACCGCATCGCTATGTGATGCGGTTTTGTTTAGATTATAGAATTTATACGTTTTCAGCGGAGCTGAAGGATTCGATAATCGCAAGAAAAGCAACAACTAAAACACGAATGGTTCATCCTTGATAGAGCTTCGATGAGGAAGCTTTTGTTATATGGAAGAAAAGACGTAAAGGTGGAATTGATGATGACCATTTCAGATCAAAACGCCAGACCCCGACTGATTATTGCAGGCACCGGAAGTGGTGCAGGCAAAACGACAGTTACCTTGGGGCTGATGAGAGCACTCGCTCAGCGTGGTTTGAGTGTACAAGGGTTCAAGTGCGGCCCGGACTATATTGATCCAACATACCATACCGCCGTCACGGGCAGACCGTCACGTAATCTGGATGCATGGATGACATCGCCTGAGTATGTGAGAGATACGTTCGAGAAGGCATCAGCGGGACATGATATTTCCATTATCGAGGGGGTTATGGGCCTCTATGATGGCAAAGATCCGCTCAGCAATACAGGCTCAACTGCAGAGATTGCTCTGGTGACACAGACCCCTGTGATCCTGGTTGTGGATGTACGCAGCATGGCTCGCAGTGCGGCCGCGATTGTATTGGGTTTTCAACAGTTGGAGCCTGCATTACATATTGCCGGAGTGATCGTCAATCGTTGTGGAAGTACAGGTCATTATACCATTGTGAAAAAAGCCATTGAGCAGATGTGCGGCATTCCGGTAGTTGGCTGGCTAAAGCGGGACGAAGATATGTCCATCCCCGAGAGACATCTGGGACTGGTACCTGCCATTGAGCGCGGTGAACTGGAGCCATTATTCCAACGTGCTGCCGATGTGTTAATGGAAGGCACCGATCTGGATCTTCTGCTGGAGCTGGCGGCAAGTGCTCCGCCTTTGAATACAGCAGATTGGAGCCCGGCCACTACTGCGGACACAGATTCAGCCAGTGCTGAAACTGGCTCAAATTACGATTCACATTCAGACTCAGTGATCCACGTTAATCATCGACATGTATCTTATGCCGTACAGCCTGTGATTGCCGTTGCGCGTGATGCGGCATTTAATTTCTATTATCCCGATAATCTGGAATTGCTCGAAGCAGCCGGAGCCAGATTACAATACTTCAGTCCGCTCGCTGGCGAAGATATTCCAACGGATGTGGATGGCATCTATTTGGGTGGTGGGTTTCCCGAGGAATTTGCAGCAGAGATTGCCTGTAACCAGAAGTTTCTGGAAGGGCTTCGTCAGGCAGCACAATCGAACATGCCGTTATTTGCCGAATGTGGGGGCTACATGGTGCTCGGAGAAACGTTAACCAACCGTGAAGGTATTACTTTCGAGATGGCGGGTATTATCCCCGCACGGGTGCAGATGCAGAAGAAGCGCGCTGCGCTTGGCTATCGTGAAGCGAGTGGCGTTCAGGATTCTTTTTTGCTGAAAAAGGGCGAAGTACTTCGGGGGCATGAATTTCATTATTCCACGATGACCTATCGTGAAGAAGAAACGATTCCTTATGCGTATGAGACCAAGGGGTTACGTGGTTTGAAGCAAGAGGGATATGCCGCTGGCAACATCGTGGCGGGGTATACGCACGTTCATCTGGGCTCTTACCCGGCAGCCGCTCGAAGATGGGTGGAGCATTGTTCAGCCTATCGGCAGGAGCGATATGGGTCAGGAATAATAACAGAGCAATAAACTGTTCAATTCAATAAGCAGAATGGCTCTAATCTTACTTTTACCTCATGAGTCTTTGGTCGTGAAGTTGGCGATCCCATTCTGAATTAAAGGTTTTCAGATGAATATGTGGAATGAATAAAAGACAGAATCATTTTGCGAGGGAGGGACATCATGATGAGAACCGTATGTGTAACGGGAGCTGCCCGGGGATTGGGACTCTCTTTGACGGCACAGATGCTGAAGAGAGGGTATCTTGTGTATGCGGCTGGTCTGGACGTGGAAGATTCCGAGGGACTTCGTATGCTTGCAGAAGGGTATCCTGACCATTTGCGAGCGATCGAATTGGATATTGCGGACGACCTGTCGGTGGCTCTGTTCACAGAGACATTGAAGCTGGATACGAATCATTTGGATATGCTAATCAATAATGCGGCTATACTAGGGAATATTACGGATCATATCCGCGGGCCGTTGAATATGGCGGAGATGGCTGAAGTATTTAATGTAAATACCTTAGGTACACTGCGCGTGACTCATGCCCTGTTACCCCTCCTTCTTCAAGGACAGGTCAAGCTGATTGTTGATATCTCTTCTGAGGCTGGAAGTATAGAGCAATGCAGTCGGGATGGGTGGTATGCCTATTGTATGTCCAAAGCTGCTTTGAACATGCAGGCCCGTCTTGTGCACAATGGTCTGAAGGATGAAGGCGGACAAGTGATGCTTGTGCATCCCGGTTGGGTACAGAGTTATATGCGGGGTGAATTGGATGCTTCTGCGGATCTCACGCCCGAGCAATCTGCACAGCATATCGCAGTACTTATCGACCGCCATGAACAATTTAAAGGAGATCAGCCCGCATATGTGGACTACAAGGGAGAGAAGCTCCCCTGGTAGTTGGTTTTATACAGTGAGGTGAACAAGAAAGGAGATTGATTGAATGGATCATCGTAAAAAAGCGTTACTACTTGGCGATTATACGCATCCAGATTGGCATCCGCTACAGGGTGTAGATGCGGAGATTAGCCGAATTTTCCATGATACTATGACTGTGCAGTGCAGTGAGAATCGAAATATGCTGCTGCAAGAAAATATAACCGGGTTTGATGTGTGTATCTCATACATGGACGATTGGAAGGGAAAAGTCTCTCCACAGCAGACAGCAGGTTTGTTGTCCTATGTAAGTAATGGAGGTGGACTGGTCATTATACATAACGGCATTTCGCTCCAAAATCGTTATGAACTCAAACAGATGATCGGTGCCAAGTTCCTGCATCATCCGGCTTATGCACCACTTGAATTCACCGTGACGGATGAAAGCCACCCGGTGACGGAAGGGATTACAGCGTTTACCATGGAAGAAGAGCCGTATCAGTTTGAGTTTGGTTCTTTTGCCGAAACGAAGATACTGCTGGAATATCAATCCGAAGAAGGACCGAAGCCTGCGGTTTGGGCGCATCGTTATGGTGTTGGACGTATTGTTTATCTTATGCCGGGTCACCATGTGCCGTCGTTTGCACACGAAACGTACCGTAAATTACTCCTGCAAGCAGGCAAATGGGCTGCACGTTACGTCTGATCGGACGGACATTTTTTGCATGCGAAGCTTAAGGGGTATAATATAGAGATCAACGAAGAGGAGGATGACAAAATGAGCGATTTGTTCAAAAAGGCGATCTCGTTAGGGCTTGGTCTTACTGTTGTAAGCAAAGAAAAAATTGAGAAAACCGTGGATGATTTGGTCAAGCGCGGGGAACTTGCGCCCGGTGAATCCAAAGCTTTGGTTGAACGTCTGCTGGAACGGGGCGATGAAGAGCAAGGCCAGTTCAAGAGAATGATTCAAGAACAGGTCAAGCGCGTGCTTCAGGAAGCGGGTGTGGCATCCGAAAGTGATGTAACCAGTCTGGAACAACGTGTTGCCGTCCTGGAGAAAAAACTTGCTGAACTGGGCCACTCACCACAGCTTCAACCTGATGAATCCCCGGCTCCACTTGAAGTTCCTCCTCCTCTCAAAGGAAACGAGATCGAGTAGATGGCAGTGCGAATCAAACATGTCGGCAGATACCGTGAAATTGCCATGGCGCTGGTGCGTCATGGCTTCGGTTATATGGTCGAGGAGCTGGGGTTGTTCCAGCTGCTGGCTCTGCCCAGACGGTGGATGTCGCGTGAAGCACACACGACCAAAACGCTGAGTGAACGCATCAGGCTTGTGCTGCAGGAGCTGGGGCCAGCTTTCGTCAAGCTGGGGCAACTCGCAAGCACAAGGGCAGATCTATTGCCCGAGTCTGTCATTCGCGAGCTGGTGAAGTTGCAGGATCAGGTCCCGCCGTTTTCTTCCGAGACGGCACGGGGTATTTTGGAACAGGAATTGGATACACCGCTGGAGGAGATCTTTTCCCGGTTCGAGGATACCCCTGTAGCTGCGGCCAGCATTGGACAGGTACATCTGGGCAAACTTCGAAGCGGTGAATCGGTAGCCATCAAGATTCAGCGGCCGGGCATATCGCGTATTGTGCAGCGTGACCTGGATATTTTGCGTGAGCTGACAGCCATGGCCGAGAAACGATGGGACTGGGTGAAGCAATATCAGATTCCGCAAATGGTCGAAGAATATGCTGAGGCGTTGATGGCTGAGCTGGATTATACGGTCGAAGGCCGGAATACAGAAAAGATTGCACAGCAATATCAACAGGACAACAAGGTGAAAATCCCGGCAATCTACTGGGATCAGACCTCATCACGCGTACTCACGATGGAGTATATCGAAGGTATCAAGCTCAATGATCGTGAAGAACTGGTCAGACGCGGCCATGATCTGAACAATATTGCTGAGCGGCTGGTGGACTCATTATTGAATCAAATCTTTATTCATGGATTCTTTCACGCTGACCCACATCCAGGCAACCTGATGGTATTGAAGGATGGACGTCTTGCCTTTATCGACTTTGGTATGGTGGGCAGTCTGAGCGATGAAATGAAACAGCAGCTTGCTTCGCTTATTATTGGCTTAATGCGTAAAGATACGGACAGTATGATCCGGGCCATTGAGAAGTTGGGCATGATGCCAGATGACATGGATTTGCGCGGCCTTCATGTGGATTTGGACAAGTTGCGTACCAAATATTATGATATTCCCTTTTCCAAGATCAGTGTGGGTCAAGCGTTGAATGATTTGTTCGGCGTAGCCCAGAGGCACCGGGTTGTCATGCCTGCCGATATTCTGCTGCTTGGTAAATCGTTGCTGACGATGGAAGGTGTCATCGAACATCTCGACCCTTCCCTGAGCATTGTAGATATGGCCGAGCCTTTTGGACGAAAACTGATCAAGGAACGTTTTAGCGCCGGAAGAATCAAGAATCGATTGTTCCGCAGTGCCTCTGATATGGCCGAAAGTGTCATCGGTCTGCCAGGACAGTTAAGGCAGTTATCATCCATTATTAGCAAAGGCAAGCTGAGACTGGAGATCAGTGTCCCTGAACTGGATGCCCTCATGCGCAGAATGGACCAGATTAGCAATCGGCTGTCCTTCAGTATTGTGCTGCTCGCCTTCTGTATCATCATGGTGGGTTTGATTATTGGTTCTTCAATCAGTCATCAATCCACGATGCTATGGGATATTCCGGTCATTGAGATTGGTTTCCTGGTGGCGATTCTGATGGTGGCTTTCCTGCTCTATTCGATATTCAAATCGGGCAGGTTCTAGAAAAAAATCATAAAAATCCGACTATCATCCTCAAAAGGGAAATGTCGGATTTTTTTTAAACACAAAAAATCCACTTGTTATGAAATTGTTTCATCAAGTAGATTTATTGAAGGTTAATTGGAGTACCGTATCTTAATCTGAAAAGTAACTTTATTTTTAATGAGAAGACTCTGTTTATCACGATGTGTTGTGTATCATACTAGTAATTTTTCATTTTTACTCTTCTGAAGAAGCTTCTTTTAAATACGTTTGTATCTCTTCTGAAGGAGTTGCTTGAAGTTTAAAAAAATCTTGATACACTTTTCCATCAATTATATAGGATATTTTTACAAACATATCTTTATACAAATTAAGAGTTCCTTTGTCCAATTTGGATTTGTCAAGTAAAAAAGCTCTGAATAGGCTAGCGCCAGTAGTTTCACTATCAGTAGAGATTGTGAGGGGTTTATCGTTTAAAACATTACTTTCGAAAATATTACTCGTATTAAGCTTTTGTAACATTTTTGGGTTCAAATTGAAACTCATTTTAAGGTCTTCGAGTTTAATCTTAGGGTCTTTTATGAAAACTTCATATACCATTCGTTCTACCCCATCTTGAATGCTTAAATTAACAGATGCAGAAATTTTATAATTTTTATTTTTAGTTTCTTGGAAAATTCCAGGATTATCAAGCATGTTTTTTTCTATATCGTTTAATTCCTTTGTATATTCTTGAGAATAAATAATATTTTCTGAATTAGATATGTTTTCTGTCTCTTCCTCATTTGCAGTGCAACCCACCAGTAATATTAGTACAAAGAAACCAATCATTAAGTTAATTAAGCGTGAATTCAAAGTCATACCTCCAACGCATATTATTTTTTAATAAATAACAGATCTGCTAATTTAAGCAGATCTGTTATAGTAGATATCAAAATTTTTATCTAGTCCAATCTTCATCGGTATATTTCTTGCCTTGTAGGTAATTTTGATAGGCTTTACTTTGAATAACTGAATTATTATTATAATTAGGTGCTGACTCCACTTTTATTGCAGAATGACCGTTGGCTGGAACATAGTCAACGGTTCCTTGTCTTGAATTTTTATTTGTATCTATAAAGATGGAATAATAATGTTTGTAAGTATTTCTATTTGTGCTTTCAAAGAGAGTATGCCACGCATTAGAGTAGTAAACTTGTCCTTGCTTAGTTGGATAGTTATATGAAATCATAGTTTTAGCAGTTGCGTATTGAGTAACATTTACATTAGACAAGATCAGGTCAGCAACTGATAAGACTACGCTTCCTACTGTAGTTAATAAAGGGGATAATATAACTATTGTAGTACCCTTAATAACATTAAAGTTTCCAGCTTTTTGATCTTGAACGATTGGTTGCCCGTACCAACCATATGTAACAAGATTTACACGAGTTGCGCCTACACCTGGATTTTCAGCCATAATACTTACTTGAGGCTCATCCAATGATAATTCATCAATCCTATCATTAGGAACAATATAATTATTTTTCTTGGATAACTCGTATTGTTGTCTAGCAATAACTTTCTCTTCATATGTGCTCATTTCAGAAGCTAAAACGGAATAAGGAGCGGCCGCTGATAAAATACAAACGGAACTCAAAACCAATAAACTTTTTTTGAAGAAATTAGACTTCAAATTGTCACTTCCCTTATATGTATTTTTGTTACCACTAAATATTACCTTATTATCCAGTGTTGGTAAATGGGTATTTTGTATTATTATTCCCAATATTAGTTTTGTTTGTTTTATGAGTAAAATTTTACATATAGGGTGCCGTTTCAGCAGGAAAATTAAAGTTTTGTTTAGAAAGACTTATTCATATTTTTATAAAATATAATAAGTCTACCTGAGATGATAGGCTTCGAGAGACGAATGATTAAGAAAATCTCGTTTCTTTAGGAAATTCTTTATTTGTAATCATCATGTCCGGTGACTATAATAATAGGTCAGTACATTAACGGACCCGGTTTTTCTGAGAGGGGAAAACCTATGGGCATCAGGATCAGCTCCTGATGTCGCACGAGCAAGACAACTGAAGGCAGTAATGAAACATCAGCGGTACACATTGGAACGGAAACGACGTGAGTGCACATTAACCCGTCAAGGCTGTACGGATGGCGAGAATGGTGCAATTTTACAATTCAGGCAACAGCATAGGCGAATGATGCGGAGAGGATCCCGTTGTTTTGTGCTGTCCTGGATAGTTGGTTAGTGTGGACGGCTTCCGTTACTCTTCAGCAGGATTATCCAATATGAGGAATACACGTAGGAGGAACGGCTAAGAACATATGAATACGTTAAAACAACAATGGTTTGGCAACATTCGCGGAGATGTGCTGGCAGGCATTACGGTAGCGCTGGCGTTAATTCCGGAAGCCATTGCTTTCTCCATCATTGCAGGTGTCGATCCCATGGTCGGGTTGTACGCTTCGATTACGATTGCGATTGTGATCTCGATTGCAGGTGGAAGACCAGGCATGATCTCGGCGGCAACAGGTGCCATGGCGGTACTGATGGTTGGACTCGTCAAGGATTATGGCGTGGAATATCTTTTTGCGGCTACGATTTTGACGGGAATTATTCAGTTTATTTTAGGCATATTTAAGGTTGGGCGATTTATTACGTTTGTGCCTCATTCGGTACTGACCGGATTCGTGAATGCACTGGCTATCCTGATCTTTATGGCACAGTTAACTCACTTCACGGGAGCGAACTGGATCATGTATGCGATGGTGGCGGGCACGCTGGCGATCGTTTATATTTTACCGCGGTTTTTTAAAGGCGTTCCGGCTCCACTGATTGCAATCATCGTGATGACGATTATCACTGTGGTGTTTCATTTGGATGTAAAAACAGTCGGCAACATGGGAAATATAACGAGTACGCTGCCGATGTTCCATTTGCCGAATATTGCATGGACTTGGGACACACTAATGATTCTGCTGCCTTATTCATTCACCATGGCACTGGTTGGGCTATTGGAATCGTTGCTGACCGCAACCATCGTGGATGAGATGACCGAGACCAAGAGCAGCAAGAACCGTGAGGTGCGTGGTCAGGGAATCGCAAATTTTGTGAACGGTTTGTTTGGCGGCATGGGCGGCTGTGCGATGATTGGGCAGTCGGTCATTAATGTGAAGTCTGGGGGACGTGGAAGATTATCCACGTTTACTGCGGGTGCGTTTCTGGCAATCCTATTGCTGTTATTTAGCGGTGTGGTGAAACAGGTACCGATGGGGGCGCTCGTTGGTGTAATGTTTATGGTGTGTATCGGAACCTTCGACTGGAGTTCCATCAAAAATATCGCTCGTGTGCCGCGGGCGGAAGCCTTTGTCATGATCGTGACGGTAGCGATTGTGGTCTATACCCACGATCTGTCGATCGGGGTCATGGTCGGTGTTGTGCTCAGTGTGCTGCATTTTGGCTGGAAACAGACCAAAATCCGCGTAAAGGCGAGCCAGGAACAAGGTCAGAAGGTATACCGGGTTCACGGACCGTTCTTCTTCGGGTCTTCATCCCGCTTTGTGGATGAGTTCGATGCAGAGGCTGATCCGAAGGAGATCACGATTGACTTTGGAGGGTCACATATCTGGGATAATACCGCGGTTGTGGCTATTGGCAAAGTGAAATTCAAATACGCGAAGCAGGGCAAAACGGTGCACCTGCGCGGGTTAAACGAGGAAAGCTCCCGTATTCTTGAACGGAGTGGATTTGCTACAGCGGGCGGACACGGATCTTAATTTCTTTGGACGAAGGTGCGATGTCGGAACGTAGTTACGTGGACAAGATGAAAACTCAGCGGTTCAGTGAATCTGGAACGGAGGATCTAACCAAGTAATGAAAATGAAGTTATGAAGTCTATTATTTTATCAGCGACGCACTTTTCCCAATGTAAGTTGGGGAGAAGCGTCGCTGTTTTTATTAGTGCCTAGGTTGTTCCACTCATCCTGATTTCGTAGAGGTCTTCTGTTGTTACTCTTACAATCATCCTCAAACTCACTTGGTTGATACAAGTCACACGGATCTCGGGGTTTTGTGCTACAAGTTAGGGGGGTAACGTTGTATCCCCTTTTGTTTTGCTTGACTAACGTGTAAACTACAGGGTATGGAGAAGAAGAGCAACGAGTGGATTGCTTTTTAAAAAATTCATTTCATAATCATGATTGAACGAAGGAAAACTAGTCTTGATGGCAGATACTGATACTGAAGTCATTATGAAATGGACTTATCTAAATGAATATACAGAGGTGTAACGATTGGCAAACTTTGAACAACTGGGCATACGCCCGGAATGGTGCGAGATCCTGAAACATCAGGGCATCGCCGTGCCGACTCCGGTACAGGAGCGTTCGATTCCGGTACTGCTGGGTGGACGCGATATTATCGCCGAGGCACAGACAGGAACAGGGAAAACGCTGGCATTTTTGCTGCCGATTATTCAGAAAATTAATGTATCCGACCGTTCGCCGCAAGCGCTGATTATCGCGCCGACGCGTGAGCTTGCGCTGCAAATTACGGAAGAAGCGAAGAAACTCACGGCTAACGACGATAAACTGCACGTACTTGCCGTATACGGCGGGCAGGATGTGGACAAGCAACTGCGTAAATTGCAGAACGGTACCCAGATCGTTATTGGTACACCGGGGCGTCTCCTGGATCACCTGCGCCGTGGCACGTTGAAGCTGGATAATGTGAAAAAACTGGTGCTGGATGAAGCCGACCAAATGCTGCACATGGGCTTCCTGGACGATGTGGAGACGATTCTTAGCGAGCTGCCACACAAACGCCAAACGATGCTGTTCTCAGCAACGATGCCAAAGGGCATTCGCAATCTGGCGAAGACCTATATGAAAGATCCGGAAGATGTAAAAGTATCTTCCCAATCAGTTATCCCGATCAAACAGATTCGTCAGCAAGTGCTGGAATGTACGGATCGCGGTAAATTAGAAGCACTTCGCGGCATGATTGATACGTATCGCCCATACCTCGCGATCATTTTCTGCCGGACCAAGCGTCGTGCATCCAAGCTGAACCAAGATCTGCGTGAAGCAGGTTATGCAAGTGATGAACTTCATGGAGATCTGTCCCAATCCAAGCGTGAGAACGTAATGAAAGCGTTCCGTGATGCCAAACTGCAAGTGCTGGTTGCTACAGATGTAGCTGCACGTGGACTTGATGTTGAAGGCGTAACGCATGTATTTAACTACGATATGCCGCATGATGCGGAAAGTTATATCCACCGGATTGGCCGTACGGGCCGCGCAGGAGGTACAGGTCTTGCTGTAACGTTTGCTACAGAGCATGACAGACCGGAACTTGCACGAATTGAACAAGGGATCGACCAGAAGCTGTCCCGTATCCAGTGGACGAGCGAAGGTCCAATTGCTTCGACTGGAGCAGCCAGACGTTCCATCAACAGTCAGGGGGATGACGAACGAGGCGGACGCTCTTCCGGAACGGGCAGTGCCCGTCGCGGTGCAGGCCGTAACGATCGCAGAGATGGCGGACGTGGGGGTCGTGGTTCCCGCGGTGGTGAGGGTGGACGCAGTGGCGGACGTAGCGGTGGCCGCAGCGGCGACGAGCGCAGCGCAGGGCGTGGTTCTGCGCGCAGCAGCGACAGCAGTCGCGGTGCAGCAGGTCAAGGCGGACGCAGTGCAGGTCGCAGTGGCGATGAGCGCAGCGCAGGTCGTGGTTCCGCGCGCAGCAGCGACAGCAGTCGCGGTGCAGCGGGCCAAGGCGGACGCGGTGCAGCGAGCAGCGGCTGGGCTGGCCGTAGCGCCGACAAGCGCACCTCCGGGCGCAGCAGCGAAGGCTCTCGCCGTCCGGAATCCGCAGGACGCGGACCGGCGAAGGGCGACCGTCGCGATTCTCGTCGCGGACGGTAAAACCTTGGCGCAAGCGGCGATATAGCCGCGCCTGCGCAGGCGCCATGCCATGCCACAGCGTTTGGCATGGCACATATGAGAGGATTCGGGTACAGATGTACCGAAACCTCAGATCAAGGGTCGCGACGGAACCACGTCGCGGCCCTTTTTCAACAGGACAGATGATCGCTTGCACTTATTGTTTTGGTCGTCTGCGAGTCCTGTCTGCGCGTGCCTGCTTCATTCCATAAAAATGCCATTTGGGTAGTTGTCCTTTTGATCATGTAAAAAGGGTAGCACTCGGAAAACTTCCATAAAATTCAAAACACCTCATCCTAGACCTAAGGATGGGGTGTTTTTGGATGAATTCTTATATCATTAGAAGCATAACCTTCGATCTGTGGTGCGGACAGGCATGCAGGGGTGGATGAAATTGCATTCGTCTATATACAGGGAATGAGTTTGCACTAAACTACGTTTTTCTTTCTCAATATATCATCCCTACAGCTGAACATCTGCGTATTGATCCCGATATTTCTCGTTATACACCCGGCCTACCGACTCCGCCAGACCCCCACGTGCTTTGCTTGGATAGCGTTCAATCGTGTGATAGAGCCGCATGAATCGATCCTTGGGCATAAAGCGGGCGTAGCGGGTAATAAGACTAGGGAATAACTCAATATATTTACTCTTGCGCACGGCAGCAGCAGCTACGGCTGTAAGAATCTGAATTCCGTTGTGGAGCTGTAAAATGTTCACTTCATAGGTCGCGATATAACGAATCGCATCTTCACGGATCAAATCCGGCTTAAGCCGTGCAATCTCACCGATATATTCAGCCAGCAACCGCTCGAAGCTGCGTAACAGCAAGGGCTTGAGCTGCAGATCCATATCACTGCGCAGGACAAAGGATTGTAACAGTGCAACCTGTTGCAGTCGAATCCGGTCATTATAGACGAGTGAGCCGATCTCGCGGAGCATCTCATAGGCGAGTGCTTCATCCTGCTTGCGGGCTTCGGCGACCAGAGCCCAGTTGCGGTTGATGCCCTGGCGGATGAGTTCCTCATCTTGCTCCAACATGCGCTTCAACTCGCGCTGCTGTTCTACCTCGAATGAACGTTTCTGCATGAAGATCAGTAAGGCCAGAAGCAGCAAGGAAACGCTGGCTGCCGCCATGGTCTGATCTATGGTTTCACCAAAATAGGTGGCCGCTGCACCGAACAAGATCGTAATGAACAGGTCGCGTGCAATTCGGCGTTTCACTCGGGAAGTTGCCTTCGCCTGAACGGAGTTCAGTGTACCCCGGCCACAGGCCGTGCACTCCTCTTCCCACAGGCAGGTATACTGTCCACAACGGCTGCAGACTTGCAACTTTTCATAGGCATGGGTCGTTCGTTGAAATGGTCGTATGGATACAACTAGTTTAGTACTCATGCTCAATCACGCTCACCATTCAGAATAGTGTAGAGGGTACGATCCGTGTCTTCGCGGGAGACCGGTTTCCGCCGATGAAGCTGAAGTGAAATTACCTTTATAATGACAAAAAGAAACAATATGGCGAGGCATCCGTATGTAACCATAATCCGTTCCCTTCTATGGCTTGGTGAACAAGCGCTGTTATATTGCAGTTTGCTGGCAATAACTATATCATATTTCCATAGTTGGTACTTTTGTGCCAGTGACAGGCGTGAAATCGTCGATTTTTGTCAGTCATTACAAAACTGTAACTCAAGATAGGGGTGCTTTTCAGAATTTATTAGTAGACTGTTAAGATTTCCTTAAGGCTTGACGCCTATAATAAACTATTCCCATTTTAATCTCAAACGTGAAGGAGTACACCCAATGCTGCGGACACGCAAAATACGCTGGCTCAGCGGGACGATGGTTCTGCTGGCTATTCTAACGCTACTGCTACCTCAAGCGTTGCTGCCACAAGCTGCAGCGGCTCAGGCACAGACAAGCGGAATTGATGCGGTACTTGTAGCCGATGTAAGTAACTCAATGAATACAAGTGACCGTGACAAGATCAGTAATGAAGCCATGAAAATGTTTATTGATATGCTGCCGGTCCAGGGGGACAAGGTAGGAATTGTCGCTTATACCGATCAGGTGGAGCGGGAAAAGGCGATGCTTACGATTCAGTCCGATGCGGACAAGAGCAGCCTGAAGGATTTTATTGATCAGCTTGGCCGGGGGCCATATACCGATGTCTCGGTGGGTGTCGCCGAAGCCATGAACATACTGAATCATGGGGCAGACCCAGCTCACTCGCCAATGATCGTGCTTCTGGCGGATGGTAACAATGACTTTAACAAAACCAAAGGTCGTACACAGGCACAATCGGACGCTGATCTGGCGAAATCCGTGAAGGAAGCACAGGATCAGGGTATCCCGGTGTATACGATTGGACTGAACGCGGATGGGAAGCTGAACAAGGATGCACTCGCAGACCTCGCGAAGCAGACTGGAGGCAAGTCGTTTATTACCGATACGCCGGATGATCTGCCACAGATTCTGAGTGAGATCTTCGCCGATCATGCCAAACTGAATGTGGTGAAGCTGCCCTCTGTAACGGGAAACGGCAGTTATCAGGAAGTTACCGTGAACGTGCCAAACGACAGTGTGCTGGAAGCAAACATTTCGATCATGTCCTCGAAGCCAGTGGAAGTGCAATTGACGGACCCTTCCGGACAAGCCGTGGACCTGAACTCGGACGCAGCAAAGCTCTCAACGTCGAAGAGTTATTCACTCGTGAAGCTGTTGAAACCCCAAGAGGGAGACTGGAAACTTCGGGTAAAAGGGGCTCCGAAAGACAGCATCGATATCAACCTGTTGTTCAACTATGATCTTCAGCTCGTTGTGGACCCGATTAAGACCAAGTCCTATACCAAAGGGGACAAGGTTGATCTAGCAGCCAAACTGGAGAATGGCGGTCAGCCGCTTCAGGATAATGATCTGTATGCAGACATGAAGGCCACGTTAGTCGTGAAAGATGTGGATACAGGCAAGAGTGAAGAACAATCGCTGGAAAACACAGGTTCTGGTTTTGCCGGAACGTTTGAAGTACCAGACAATCATAACTATGAATTGGTCATCCGTGCGGAAGAAGACAGCTTCTACCGTGAAAGTGCGCCAATTACGATCAACGCAGGCGGAACAGCCGGAAGCGGATCTCAACCGACCACATCTGGCAGTGAACAGGACAAACCGTTTCCTTGGTTACCTGTCATACTCGGTGTTATAGCCCTGATTGTGGTCGGTGTTGGTGCCTGGTTCCTGATGGGCTGGCTGAAACGCAAAAACCGGGGATTTGTAGGACAGATGGTTGTGGAGATTCGTGATGAGAACACGGGAGACAAGTCCTATCCACAATATAAAAAGTTGGTATCTTTCCGCGGCAGATTCCATCTGCATCAGTTGTTGCAACTGGACCCTGAGCTGAAGGAAACCGAAAAATATGTATTTACACCCAGCAATGGGGATCGAATTATCATCCGTAACACCGCAGGCGGTACGCTGGAGAAATCTGGTCGTGCAGTCGATGCAAGCTCAGGCGTTGAACTGAAGAACGGTGACCGACTGAGCATCCCGCTGCAACAGGCGGACAAAACAATTTTGATCGAGTACTTGGTGTGAAGGATTATTTGGTTTAAAAGGAATGCAAATTTAGGTTGGGTATAATTGTTTACACGAGAACGGAGAGGACAGAGAAAACCTGAAGAAGCGAAGCGTTCGCCTAAAAGCTTTCTGAAAGAAAGCTGCATCGGAAGCATACGCTTATCCTCAGATTTTCACCTTTGAAAAAGAGAATCGAAAAAATCTGAGGATAACAGCGATCGGAAGGTTACTCTGTCATCGGAGTGGCAAGTGTAATGAGCCTGTAGCCCAACTGGTTTAAATAAAGGAGGACAACGAATGAAACCGATTGTTAGAGAACATATTCAGCAACTGGATGTATCACTTGGCGGAGGGATTGTCAGTGAGAAAATCCGGGTCGATACCATTGATAACCCCATTCTGATTATCGGTCTGGGAGGAACAGGAATTGACGCACTGCTGCGTCTCAAATATCAGATTAACCGTCGTTTCAAGCTGCCACAGGACCCGGTATCCAAGAAAAAAATGGACAAGCCAAACAATGTGGAGTTTCTGGCTTTTGAGACAAACGAACAGGATCGCGCCAAAAAGTATAAAGGGATCGGACTTGATCCGATCAATGAATTCGTATTGCTGTCCAATGCCGAGATTGGCGGACTTCTACAGAACCGCAGCGTGCTGGAGCCGTACATTACGGACTGGTTGTCCCCAGAACTGAGCATCACCGACGGTATGAACGGCGCCGCAGGTGTGCGTCAGGCTGGACGTCTGCTGCTGTTCACGAAGATTAATCAGGTTGTGCAGGCCATCGACAAAAAGATCAAAACCTTATCCGTAGGCACTAACAAAAAACTGATGGTGTTCCTGCTGACAGGTCTGTCCGGCGGTACAGGCAGCGGTTGTTTCCTCGATATTTCCTATATCGTGCGCGGCATTATCGAACGGGATCACGGCTCTGCCGGGATTGACCGCGTCAATACGCTTGGGTATCTGTTCACGCCAGACGTGAACCTGTCCAACAAAAGCTTGAGCGAACACACGCGCGAATACATTCGCAAGAACGGGTATGCTGCGCTCAAAGAGCTGGATTATTGGATGAACGTGGATAGCCGCGGTGAGCGATTTACACAGAAGTACGGCAATATTTTAACGGTTAACTCACCACTGCCGCCATTTAACCTGTGTCATCTGATCTCAGCGACGAATACCGAAGGCAAACTGTTGGAGAACGCCTACGATTACTGCATGAACGTCACGGCCGAGAACATTACCAACTTCATGGCAAGTGAGGAGAAGCAGTCGGGTGAGGAGTTTGCAATCCATGACTATATCAGCAACATTCGCACCAACATTGCACAGATGAACAAGGTGTACCCGGCCAACTATGATTACAACATCATCGGTGCCTCTTCGGCTGTACTGCCAATCGAAGAGATGACCACGTATCTGGCGTATCGCATGTTTGACAAAATGAACACCATGTTCTCCAAAGCACCGAACCAGGAGGATACCGAGAAGTTTGCCCGCAAGCTGGGCATTGATCTCGAAAGTGTGGTCAAGTCCTTTGAAGCGCGCGTGCCAGAGCCGCTGCCTGGTTATCAGAACAGCGAGCGCTTATCCTATGGCAACGTGGTGAAATCACAGGTTGTAAATATGGACACCGAACTGGAACAGAACTTCCTGGCGCGTGCCCGTGAAGAATATATCAAGGCGAAGAAACAGCTGCCGGGCGAGATTGCCGGTCAGTTCACCGAACAGATCCGGCGTATGTTTTTGCACCCCGAACAAGGTCCGTTCTATGTCTCCCGTCTGATTTATACGGAAAAAGGTTTCTGTGTACTGAAGATGATTCAGTCGTACATCGAAACCCTGCGAGAGAATGCCTTCCGCATTCCGCGTGATATTGAAGCGGCTCAGGAGCAGTCCGAAGAGAAACTGGGCGATGCGAAGAGTGCTTTTGTCTCCAAAGAGAAGAAAAAGAATGCTTATATTGAAGCAAAAATTCATGAGTACTGGCTACACGCCGACGTGGAACGCAACGATCAGATGATCGAGTTCTATGAAGATCTGTATGAGTTGCTGAACCAGGAAAACAGCCGCATTTATAACGTATTTACCGAAACGCTGAACGCCCTTAGCTCGATATTCGCGAAGAACGGCGATCTGCTGACACGAGGCGAGGAACAATCCGATCACAAAGGCAACAAGACATATTACTGGAACGTCGTAAGTGTACCGGATATCGTCAGTGTGGTGGACGGGCTGTTGGATAAGCGCGATACAGATGATCTAATCCGTGACTTCTCCCGTGAATTGCTGGAAAACTCCAGCCAGTGGGTGAAAGAAAACGAGATTGATATCGTCAGCTCCATTTCGGACTTCCTGAGTGAGAAATTCGGTGATCTGATTACGCGTTCCATGGAAGATTTCCTGGTGATCAAATACGGTCAGGATGAGTCGGTCGAGAAATTCGTGGAACGTTTCATTGCTGGCAAGCTGGATGATGAGGCCGTTCCGGTATTCAATCTGAGCAACAGTACGGGCAGTCTGCATTTCCCTTCATGGGGATTTGTATCGGTACCGGCACAGGCGCCGGGCATTCTGAAAGGGATTCGCAATTATCAGAACAATGCGGTAGGCAAATCCCATTTTACCGTGAAGGAAAGTGAAGTGCGTAACCGGATCTTCTGGCTGAACACCCGCAACGGGGTACCACTCTTTGTGTATACACCGCTCAAGGTATATGAGGAAAGTTATGAACGTACCATTTTGGACAAAGAAGGCATTGGTCGTCACTTGGTGCAAACGGAGAAAAACAACTGGACCTATCTGCCGTCTCCGATTCCGGAGAAATCATGGGGAGATGTGTATGAGAACGCCCGCGTGAAGCAGTATAACGCCCGTGTGCGTAACGAGTTCGAGCAGGCGCTTGGATACAACATCGTGACAGCCAAATCCATTGATGAGAATACAAGCAACCGGTATGCGATTGTGACAACAGAAGCATTTGACTTATCCGCCAAACTGGCAGCTTACGACATGCGTCTGACGTCCACCACGCCGAACCTCGGCGAAGTGAAGCGGGCCGTGATTGAGCTGAAACGTCTGCAATCCGAAGGGTTGCCGCGTGTAGGGGTTAAGGATATTTTCGGCAGTATTAATGAAGATATGGCCAAAGAAAACCTGGTACGCTCTCCGCAGCTGATCGCGCGTGTACGTGAGGAACTGGCGAAGATGAATGCCATCTCGGCCAAAATTGCCGAACTCGAAGGCATTCTCGCCCAGTACCAGGACGAAGAGCAGTGGTATGACCGCTTCATTGAAGCGTTATATACCGACACCATCGTCAAAAAAGGTGCGCTCTACGTTTATGACCGTGATCCGGAAGAAGATGCATGGGAGCCGTTTGCAAACCTGATGAAGAGCCGTAACTTTGCCGAGTATGAAGTGTTTGGTAACTTCCGCGGCCTGGCGGAGAAGGATCGCAGTACATTGCTGCGTAAAGCCTCCCGTCGGGATAACGATCTGACGGCTTCAGAAGATATCACTCCATTGCTGACAAAGCTGGATGATCTGGCTGCGCTGTTCATGGAATCACGTGATCGTCTGGAATACGAACGGGTAGAACTGGCTAACGGAGAAGACATCTACCAATTCTACAGAACGATGTCGTCCAAGCTGAACGACATTCGCAGAAGGCTGAAGTAAGATGGTGGCCGGGATGGAGTTCAATTCGAACAATACCCTGAAGCGTGATCTGGAGAAGTATGCAGCACAGTATGCAATCGAGCAGGAACGTCAAGGTAGCCTGGGTGATGGACGCAGCAGTATCCATTACCCGGCTTTGTTCCTTTTCGTGGGTGATCTGGTTGCACCTGCCGTGTCTGCCGTGCAGGAGATCAATCGGCTGAAGTGGGATAACGGAGACGGTGTGGTTTACGTTCAGATCGGGACGGAAGACGAGGCAGATGAACATCAGGGATCTGCAGCTGAGCAAAGTGCGAATGACCATGGTTATCCTAATCAAGCTTACACATCGACTAACTCTCGCATGGATCGTTTAGGCGGAGCGAGCCATGGCAAGGGCTCATCTGGTGACCACGGTCAGGTGACTCGTCACTGCTTGCCTCTGTCCGCTGGGCAGACGGAGCGACCATCCAAAACACGGCGTAAGGATGTACATCGCAGTTTCCACGAATCGGACCAGGCTCTCTTTGACCTTAATCGTACGCTTCGGCGGGTCAGTAACCGAATTGCGGAATATGGGCGGCTGTACTCGTCATTTGATCGAATTTACGTTACGGTGGTAACCAGAGCGGATGATCCGTTGAATGTATTGTTGCCAGAGCTCACCAAGCTGACGGAGATCATTTTGTCCCAAGCCTTCAAGTCGGTGCAGACAGATCTGCATGTATTGGTCAGCGAGATGGAACAGGTGGATTCCTTCGGATATGCCAGCGCAGCAGGGCTTGCTTTCTTACGGGAGCTGGATTATATGCAGTCCCTGGACTACACGTTCAGCGGTAATCTGCTGGTAACAGAGGATGGGATATCCATTCCCGTTACACATCCCGCGTCACCGTTGTTTGATCTGGTGTATCTGTTGTCTGACAAAAATGAGCGTGGGACCGGCGTTCCCGGTGGCTGGGTCGAAAATGCCGAGATCATCTGCCGCATCTGCCTGCTGAAGAACCGGAAGCAGGATGTAGATCACTCGGGTAGTGTTTCAAGCACGGGAGCGAACACGTACAACAATACATCCTTCAAAAACAATATTCGTACCACCTCTGATCAGCATGGTTATGCAAGCGCGGGTTTTGCCGAGATCAGGCGGCCAAACAAGCCGATTGCACTGGCGGTGTTATATCACATGTATCGGTATCTGCTTGCACGCATGCGGCAGGAGCCGGACTGGAGCATCAAGGACAAGCTCGCTTTCTTTGGACTGGACGCGGCCTCGGTGGAACGCAAAGTCGAAGGTCTGCTGCCCAATGAAGATCTGGTTAGTGGCATGAGTGGCATCATGACGCATAACGTCAGTTTCTCTGATCTGAAGACGCTCTCGCTTCGTGAAGCGGAGAGAGCGCTGTTTGGACAAGGAGCTGAAGCGTACTTCCGCGATAACGTCGTCCGTCTTGTCGAAGAGCGTGTGCGTGAGCGCAGCTCTGGCGGCTCTCTGCGCCGTCAGGCCGAACAATCCCGCGCGGAGCATCCAGAGGTTGGTTACTTCCAGTGGGCAGCCTGGAGTGACAGTGAGCCTGGCAGTGTACGTGAAGCGCTGCTTGGACTGATTCGGGATAAATCGATGCAGCTTGAATCGGCACGTGCTCTGCTGGAACAACGTCAGCAAGAGCGAGTGGAAGATCAGTCGTTCAAACGAGCGTTGTTCCGTGATAAACAGAATGTGCGCAATCTGATTGACTGCATGCTGGAGCGAGTGTATGTACCCAAGGTAGAATTGCTGCGACTGGAAAATGAATTACATCTGCTGCGCATCTACGATACGGAGATGGAAGAGCTTCACCGTTTTAGTCGCCACGTCACAGCAGCCCTTGAAGCGCTGGAACGCACACTGCGAGAGACAGCAACCCAAAGTATCGCGGCTGCCGATGAATACATCGGCCAGAACGTGATGGAGTACTACGGCAAAGTGACGGAAGAGCTAATCACCGACCTGGAAGCCAAGCGCGGACGGGACGTATGGTTTGAGGACCGTTACATGGGAGACATGAACCAGCTCGCCACAGAAGGTGATGATCGTCTGCTGAAACGTCTGATGGAGGTATGTCACTCGTTGCTGCTTACGGCCGAGCCGTTGCAATTGCCATTTGAAGAAGAGCTGTTGCAGCGGGCCAATGTAACCATTGCCTATGGAGACAAAGACGTATTAACCCGGGATGATCTGTTCCGCAGGTTGTACCACACGCTGGAGGATCAGGCGGTCGTTCGGGTACGGGTATTCGATTATACGCAGGAACATCGGTATGAAGAGAAGTATTTCTTTGGTGATCATCATAGTGCTTTCATGGACTACGCGGCGCATGCCGAAGAGACGTCACGCATCTACAAGCTGGGTGTGGTGTACGAAGAACGCAGCAGTGGTGTGGAGAAGCTGAATCTGATGGGAGGTTTCCATCTGGAGGATCTCATGGTGTATCGGAACGGCAAGGTATATTATGACTCGTATACGGAGAATGGATATGAACTTCACCCCACAGGTCTGGTGGAGAAGTTGTCACCCATCCGTTAAGACGTCTGGATATGTCATGACACCTTGCTACAATCTTGTATTAACTCAGCCTGTTTAGGGCTGGTATGGAAAGGATGCATGTGGACATGCAGCGAAAAATCAATCTTCTCCTGGTCCTGTTCAGCCTGATTGGCGGGGCAGTGGGCTTTGCGGCAGGAGAAATCATGCTGCGTCAATGGCTTGGGGAGATGCCGCGTCTGTTGCTGATGGGCTTATACTTTGGCGTACTGGCGCTCAGTGTAGGATTGTTCTGTTTGATCGCAGAGATGATCTCGCCCAAGTTGAATGGCGCTTCATGGAAGCTCCGGTATCTGGGACTGTCGTGGAAATTGCTTGTTCCGGCAACGCTGGCTCTGTTGTTTGTTGTTGGACTCGCGCTGCAATTGCTGTATCAGATCAATCCGGGCGGTGTGAAGCAAGTGAAGGACATCGTACTGATGATCGATAACTCGGGCAGCATGAGCGGGACAGATCCGGATAACGGACGCTTTGAAGCAGCCAAGACACTGATCAGCCAAATGGAGAGTGACAAACAGGTAGCGGTCATTACGTTTGATGACCAGCCGCAGTTGTTGCAACCCTTTATTGCGTTGGATAGTGACGCGGCCAAGAATGAGGTTTATGGCAAAATCGATGGCATTGTCACGACTTCGGGCGGTACCAATTTTGATGCCGTGCTGCGGGAAGGCATGGAACTGATTCAGGGCAAACAGGACCCGAAACGCGGTACCGTTGTCATCTTGTTATCCGATGGCTTCAGTGAAGCGGATACGGCAGATATTTTGTCCCAATATGCGAGTGAACAGATATCGATCAATACAGTCGGCCTAAGCCTGGTGGACCCATCAGGAACGGACCTGCTGCGTAATATTGCCCAGCAAACAGGTGGCATGTATTATGATGTACCGGATTCCGGTGGTCTGAATCTGGCATTCCAGCAGATCTACGATACGATTGATGAACGGACGCTGGTGACGGAGCGTACAGGCATGATGGAGCATAGCGTTTATCTGGCGATTTTCCGTATCATTGCCGTGCTGCTGATTGGAGTAGCACTGGGTGTGTCACTCGGACTCGTATTTGATAATCGTCATCTCGCGCTCAGCTTTGGTATTGGTGGTGCAGTGTCTGGTCTACTGGCAGGGTTGCTGCTGGAATGGGGCCTCGACGGTTCGAACGTGGGGGATACCTTCGTACGACTTGGTGCGATGCTCATCTTATCTGGCGTACTGACCCTGTTCTCCTGGATTGTTCCGATCAAGGAGAACACGCCGCGGAAGAGCAGGGGTCGTCGTGAAGCTGGCGGTGGAACTTCTTCTGCCGAAGGATTCGGTCAGAGAGCAAGAGATACACGCAGCAAAGGATTCTAACGTCGGGAGGTCAATGGAAATGCGGTTTACGGATGCAGACCCTTCGACACCTTTGATTCGAAAACTGACACTTGCGGTGGATGAAGGGCGTTGTACACTTCGCTGGCTCTGGCCGGAAGCAGTAGAAGCTGTGTATGTGGAACGGCTGGAGCTGGATATGATGAGCGATGATCGTACCGGGGCAGAGCTTGCACAGGGCAAGCTGAAGCTGTACACGAGAGAGGAATATAAGGCGAGCAATGGTTACACGGATCGGATCACGGGTTTTGGGGCCATCAAGTACACGGTGTATGTGTGTCTGATGCAGGAAGACGGGCCCGTGCTGATCCGTCAGCGAGACGAGGACAACATGGTGATTGCAAGCGCAGGGAAGGCGGATATCCGCTTTTCCATTCGCTACAAGAGCGGTTTTTTTCAGAAACGAAAAAGTGTATTGATCACCGTTACAGCGGAAGTACCTGTTCCGAAGGAAGCCCTCTGTTATGTTCGCAAGCAGGGCGGGGTCCCGCTGAATAAGGAAGATGGCACGGTGTATCCTTTTGTGAGTGATTTTGCTCCCGGAAGAAATGAGATGCCGCCCGTTGAAGTTGCCAAGGATGATTATGTGCGGTTATTCTTCACAGACGGACCGAAGTATGGAGCCGCCTATCGGCTTATATCAGACTAGATAGTTGGACTAGCGAGTGGAATGTTACTCTGTCATCGTAGTGCGAGTGTAAATCACCTTAGTCTGACTGATCAGGGGAGGGGAGTGGCTATGAGCTTTTTTAGTCGGTTTTTGAAGAGACAACAGCCGGAGGAACGTCCGCTGTTTTACGATATTGTATGCCCTTATTGTTTCAGCAAGTTTTCACCGGAAGAGGTGGTGTTCCGCGCCGCCCATCACCGCGATGATGATGAGGACTACGCACTCGGGGAAGATGCGAAGTTGAATCGGTATCGTGAAAGATTCGGCCTCGACACGGTATTTGATATGGAGGCGGTATTGGCTCCACATGATGTACCGGAGGAACATCGGATTTATTCCGATAACATCGTGATGGGTCTGAACGATCGGTATGGTGTCGTTACGCGCCGCCGGCTGTGTCCGCAGTGTCATAACGAGTTACCTGTTACAGCAGGTAAAGCGCCGAGCAATATCATTTCCATAATCGGTGCATCCCAGGTGGGGAAATCCGTCTACATGACTTCGTTGATTCATACGTTGCAGCATTATACGGCAGATCATTTTGACGCGGCTTGCATGCCACTGAATGCGGAGATCAGCCGCCGGTTCCGTGCGGATTATGAAGAACCGTTGTTTGAACGGGGCGATCTGCTGGATTCTACACAGAAGGAAAAGTTGCAGGAGCCGTTTATCTTCCAGTTTGTGTTCAAGGACGAAGATAAAGCGCCGCTGACACTGGTGTTTTTTGACGTTGCGGGTGAAGGTATGGTGGAGCAGGATTATCTTGGACTTCACGGGCAGCACATCAAGAACTCGGCAGGTATCCTGTTCATGGTGGACCCGCTTCAGATTCGTTCGATTCGGGACAAAATCCGCATTAACCTTGGCAACGAGCCGGGAGAGTGGACACCACGATACGATGAGCCACGTGACGTGGTGCTGACGATGTTTGGAGATTTTATCGCGTATCAGGACAAAGCCAAGACGAATATTCCAACAGCCGTGGTGCTCACGAAAAGCGACATGCTGCATTCCCTCAAGGATGAAGAGGGGGATTATATCAAATCCAACAGTAATGTGTTCCGTAACATGGTTCACCGTGATTGGTTCGACCTAACCGAGTTCGAGAATATCGACGGAGAGATCCGGCGTTTTATCGAGAAAGTTGATCGTCCGTTCAAGGGCACGATGGATGTGTACTTCAAGGATACAGCTTATTTCGCCGTATCTGCGCTGGGCAGCAATCCGGTCGATATGAAATTGCAGGGTGTGGTTAGCCCGATTCGTGTGGATGAACCCTTCCTGTGGTTGCTGTACAAGCTGAAGTACATTGAGGGGAGAGTGGGATGATGCGTTCTTCCGTAACCCCGCCCATTGAACAACAGTTGTATACCCGAGAGCGGCGCGGGGTGTTTCGCACAACAGAGGGGTTTGATACGGTTGCGGCATCGCCGGGACTGGACCCTTCTTTTATCAAAAAAGTGCTTCACCCCTACTGTGTCTATGACGCTCCAGCAGAGCTGACAGGCCGTAGCGAGAAGGACGAGACGAAGTTTCCAGCCTCCATTCATCTGCTTCATTTGGAGAGTGGAGAGACGATCCTTGGGCAAAATGTGTACCAGGCTGCGGATTTCACGGGGCTGCGCAGTGCCTTTTTTGCTCATAATTACGTCTTGTCCCCCGAACGCTCGGAAGAGCAGATGAAGAAAGGCGGCTGGCTGGATGCCGTGTTCGCCACATCCTATGACATCGAACAAGGTACAGTACTGCCTACGCTTGCTGAATTGCCTATGTTACCTGGAAGTGGACAGGGCGCGGCAAGAGATGCTCACCCTGGCGGCAGTCTGAGTGCAGATTCATCGCCAAGCCAAATGCTCAGCGCCTTGAAGATGAACGAGGTGCTGTTCAAGCGCCTTCTCTATGCGGTGATGCAGTCTATAGCGACACGCAGAAAAGTATACATTGCGCTGGACCTTCCCCCAGAAGAAGTGACTGCAGGGGCCAAAGGATTGTTACGTTTGCTGTACACAGCGTTACCATACGCCTTCCGGCGGCAACTGGGATTCATGACGTTTGCCAAGGAGCCGCAGGCCAAGAAGGGCATCCATGTCCAGTTTGTAGAGCGGGGGACGTTGCGTCCAAAAGACCGGAATACGGAGAAGGATTTCACCTTTGATCTGGTATCCGGCAGAGTGACACATGCGGATGCATCTGTGGCGAAGTTACCTTATGCGGAATTCGCCTGGGCTTTATTGCAGGAACCTCGTGCTGCGGATTCGTTCTATACGTTTGCGGACGAAATGCTGTCTGGCATGGAGCCTGGACGGGAGCTTTCCATTGAAGCCTATGGCGAACTCTCAGTGTTCTATGCTCTTGAACAAGGCTTGGAAGATCTGTACCTCGATAACAAAAGCCATGTCCTGAGTGGCTTGTTGACCTATTTGAAGCCGGAAGGTGGAGCACAGCAGCGTTCGCGTCTAAACGAGCTGTTCCTGACCTTGCTCAGCCGTGAACTGGACAGCGTGAAGCGTGAGAATGTACCCGAAGAAGCGGTCGCTGCTCGCATTGGAGAATACTTCAGTGTTGCCGCACCCGTGGTGCAATCCTGGATTGTGGACTATTTCATCTACGGTGTGAATAATGCCCGCGCCCAGAAGCGTATGCGTGCTGTGCAGGAACTGTATGCTGTGCTGGATCGGGATACGCAGCTGAATCGGGCATTCTTTGATAAAGTGCTGGCCAATGAATCGCTCACCAAGTTATTGTTCGAGCCTTATCTGGACAATCAGCTGAAACGTACCGAATCGGCAGCGAACGTTGTGGAAGTGATCCAAAGATGGGTTACGAACCATCCATCTGCGATCCATTACAGCTTCTTGCTGGAGCGGATCGCCAGTGAGCTGCGTGAACGGTTATGTTCTGCACCGAGTCCGGTGCAGTCTGCGAATGAAGCGCTCCAGCGCGTTAGCATACTGGATCGGGTACCAGCTGAAAGTATGTATGATACAGGTATTACGGCACGAATTGGTCAGTCTGAATCTACAGCCCGCCCTAATCGAAAAGGGAAATCTTCCTCTGCCAGTCAAGATCCGGCATATCAGGAGGAGTTAACCCGCCTAGCAGACAAGCTTGCTTATGTCATTAACCTGTTTATGATTCAGGATCTGGATCTGGAACGGGTTAATCGTGAACAGCTGCTCAGCATTGATATTTTGCAGCATGGCAATGAGGTACGGGAGTGGGCGGCACGTCAGGGCTCGGATGTATCGACTCGAACGAACATAATGCTGGCTGCGAGAGCGTGGCTTAGTGGTGAAAGCAGTGACGAAGAAGAGCTGGAGGCACTCTCTCTTGCAGAGCGCAATGAACTTCAGCGCTGGACGCGTCGCTGGCTTGCCGGAGAGCTGCAGGCTCATCCGGGAATAGCGGCTTATGAAGCTTTGCCGATGGCTTTTTATCGGGGAGGAAGCGGTAGCAACCGATTGGACTACCCTGGCCTGATTGAATTCGTCCGCACCAATGCAAGTCGTGCTGAAGGGCTGTATCCATTTTTCGAATGGTCAGGAGATCATCGAATGTTTGTCCGGGGTTCCAATGCGCATAAAGGATATGCGGATGCCATCGTGGCGTATTTCAAGGCCCATGACCGTGAAGCTTTCAAGTCGAAGTCGGCGTTCAAACCGTATTATGCGAGAGCGGTCAAGACAATGAAACCGACCTATGACCGTGCGAAGACGGAATTGTCCTCTCCACTGGTACGGATGTTAACGGGTAAAAGGAAAAATCTGTTTGGATTACTCCTCTTAATTCTGGTTCTGGGTATTGCTGGCGGTACATATGCATGGATGAAAGATTCTGTAGAGCCGCCAGCAGCATCCCCTCCATCTACCCAGGAGCCTGCCATTCCGGCTGAACCCGAGGTACAGCTCGCGGAGCAGATTGCTTATATGATTCCTGCGAGTGAACAGGAGGGTACGGAATCCCCTGCCAAGCTGGTAATCCGTTTCAGGAACGATACGGGAAGCACGGAGTTTGAGCAAGGCAAACTTCAATTGACAATGAAAGATGGCAGTACCCAGGAGCTGGATGCTACAGGCAAGTGGGAGAGCTTTAATCGCAATGAGGAACCAGATAGCCAAGATCCTTCCGATGGTAGTTCAGGAAGTACTTCCGAAGGAAGCACGGGTGGGTCCTCAGCGGGAGACATGGGAAACAGAGAGCAGGCGGAGGATGGTGATCAGCAGGCAGACCCGTCAACATCGGGTGATTCCACTTCTGATCCTGCTACCGACACAACAACGGATACCGGTACAAATGCATCGTCTAATGCTGCGAGTGGAGACACCGATCAAGGCACCGATGCAGATCAAGCGACTACAGGTTCGACATCTCCTGACACATCCGTATCCAATGAAGAGGATGCAACCACTCCTGCACAGATGTCTATTGCAGATGTAGATCGTCTCTATCCGTATGGATTACAGACCGATCTTCCAGCAGATCTTGATGCTGAGAGTATTGCCAGTGTGCAGAGTACTCAGGGCGGGATGACCGTAATCCAATTGATGCCGAAGCCGAAGCTGTAAGTTATTTTGTATGAGCAAGCTGCATAGATTTATGAAGTGTCTTGTGATCCAATAATGAAAAATGCTGACTTCATACCTTATTAAATGAGCGTATGTGAGATGACCTTGGACTTAGATTTCAAGGTCATCTTTTTTTGATTCACATCCCGGATGCAGCAATCACATGAAAAAAAATCATTCATTCACAATTTTGACACAAAATTAGCGATTCAAGCGTGCGAGGATGAGCAGCAGTGATGAAATACGCGTGAGGAATGAGAAAAGCTCTCATATGTAATCGTAAAGAAGAACGCCAATTTGCTTAAAAAGGTCCAAATAAAGCTTGGAACAAGCAGTAAATTTGCATTTTCATGTTGACAAATGATAATGATTATCAGTATCTTTAGTGTAGAAGATATTTGCGTCGGAAATACAAATTACAATTTCGTTTTCGTTGTTATAGCCGGATTACATAATCGGGATAAATGAGAGAGGGATGATCGCATGTTTCGTCTGGAGACGACCAAGCTGGATATCGCTTATGAGGAAAGACTAATTGTAGAGGATCTGAATATTCAGATTCCCCAAGGAAAAATTACAGCACTTGTTGGAGCCAATGGATCAGGGAAGTCAACCATCCTGAAAACGATGGCACGCATTATGGCACCAAAAGCAGGTAATGTATTACTCGACGGGAAGTCCATCCATAAACAGTCCACGCGTGAAGTTGCCAAGCAACTTGCGATTTTGCCACAGAACCCAACAGCCCCTGAAGGACTTACCGTTACTGAACTGGTATCGTATGGCCGTTTTCCTTATCAAAAAGGATTTGGCTCCATGCGTGCGGAAGACAAACGCATGATTGAATGGGCTATTGAAGTGACAGGCATGACAGAATTCCACGATCGTCCGATTGATCAACTGTCCGGTGGACAGCGTCAACGTGCCTGGATTGCCATGGCCCTTGCTCAAGAGACGGATATCCTTTTCCTGGACGAGCCTACAACGTTCCTGGATATGGCTCACCAGCTTGAAGTACTGCAACTGCTGGAGCAGCTGAATGCAACAGCGAACCGCACCATTGTTATGGTGGTACATGACTTGAATCATGCTTCCCGATATGCACATCACATGATTGGTATCAAAAAAGGTAAGGCCATTGCTCATGGTTCACCTGTGGAAGTGATGAACTCGGATGTGCTTCGTGAAGTATTCAACATTGAAGCAGATATCGTGATTGATCCGCGTTCGGGTGTACCACTCTGCTTGCCTTACGCGCTTGCAGGTGAACGCCAGCAAGCGAAGCCGCCGGAACAAATGGTCATGAACAGTGCGATGGTTCATGCTGGAGGACGGACAGAACCACGTGTTCAAGCGACAGGAAGTTAACGAAATGGGCCATATGTGGTCCTTACATTATAGAATGAAGCCGCTGTGCGCTAACGCACGCGGCTTTTTTGCATTGATGGGGAATTTTCAACTCGGGGAGAGCAAAGGGGACGGGCAGACCCGGAATTTGGTAATCGCATTGGATCAGGTTTATAATAATAAGACAGGCTGTAAGTACATTGGTTATATTACATGCTCGGAGCAGCCCAAACCAACACTTGTCATGGGAGGAATCAGTCATGTCCGTATATTCATATCAAGCGGTAACCACCGCCAACCAGGAAGTCTCACTGGATCTGTATCAAGGTAAGGTATTGGTCATTGCCAATACAGCCAGCAAGTGTGGACTAACCCCGCAATACGGTGAATTGCAAAAACTCTATGATCGTTATCGCGATCAGGGTCTCGTTGTACTGGGTTTCCCTTGTAACCAGTTTGGAGGGCAGGAGCCAGGTACAAGTGAGGAAGCCGAGTCATTTTGCCAGATTAATTATGGTGTGAATTTCCCGGTGTTTGCCAAGGTAGATGTGAATGGTACAGATACACATCCCCTGTTCCAATACCTGAAGGAGCAGCAACCTGGCGTAGGTGAAACCAGCGACATCCAATGGAACTTTACCAAGTTCCTTGTTAACCGTGAAGGTGAAGTAGTGGGTCGTGTTGAACCGAAAGAATCCCCGGAGACCATGATTGCAGATATCGAGAAATTGCTTGGTTAATACATGAACGTTTGAGAAGCCTGTCCTTGCATGTGCAAGGGCGGGCTTCTTTGATTATTTATATCCATACTGTGTCGATACAGGGATCGCGGAAGCCATTGCATAGCATAAACCGACCCGAATCCGGGGAGAATGAAATCAATACAATGAAGGGAAGAAAGGCTTAAAGACAGGGAATGACCTCCTTCGACAAGTTTTTTTTGCTCAACCTATTGCAATGTGAAAAAGATCACATTATAATGAGTGTATAAAGTGAAATTAATCACATATGCAGTTTCGAATGAGAAGTGAAATATTTCACAACTATAATAACGTTATATTCAAACTCATTTATATATTTCGAGGAGGAACTTTTAATGAAAATCGCAGTTATCGGATGTACACACGCAGGAACCGCAGCCATCGTAAATACCGCCAAATTGTACCCGGATGCTACCATCACCGTGTATGAGCGCAATGACAACATCTCCTTCCTATCTTGTGGCATTGCGCTCTACGTAGGTGGGGTTGTGAAAGACCCTGACGGTTTGTTCTATTCTTCGCCTAATCAATTGGCAGAGCTTGGTGTTGAGACCAAGATGCTTCATGAAGTGACAGCAGTTGATGCCAAGGGCCATACCCTTCAGGCTAAAAACCTGCAAACCGGGGAAGAATTTGAAGATACGTTTGACAAACTGATCGTGACAACGGGTTCATGGCCTGTTGTTCCGAAGCTTGAAGGCATCGAGATGGATAACATTTTACTATGCAAAAACTACAATCATTCCAACACCATTATTGAAAAAGCCAAAGATGCGAAACGTGTTACCGTTGTAGGTGCCGGATATATCGGCGTTGAATTGGTGGAAGCTTTCCAAATGAACGGTAAGGAAGTTACCCTGATTGACAGTGTGGACCGGATTTTGAATAAATACCTGGACCCTGAATTCACGGATGCGATTGAAGATACGCTGACTGGACGCGGCATCAAGCTGGCTCTTGGTCAAACGGTACAGAAGTTTACTGGAGAGAATGGCAAAGTGACCAAGGTGATTACGTCCAAAGGGGAGTTCGAAACTGATCTGGTTATTCTGTGCATTGGTTTCCGTCCTAATACCGAGCTGCTCAAAGGCCAAGTGGATATGCTGCCAAACGGCGCAATCATCGTGGATAAATATATGCAAACCAGTCAAAAAGACGTCTTCGCTGCGGGTGACAGCTGTGCTATTCATTACAACCCGACAGGCAAAGCATCTTACATTCCACTGGCAACTAACGCCGTGCGGATGGGTACACTTGTAGCCCGTAACCTGGTGCGTCCTACGACACCGTACATGGGTACACAAGGAACATCTGGTATCAAAATTTATGAGCAAAATATCGCGGGTACAGGGATGACGGAAATGTCTGCTGCTGACGAAGGTTTGATTGTAGAATCTGTCTTACTGGAAGACAGTTATCGTCCGGAGTTCATGCCAACGGCGGAGAAACTGTTGCTCAAAGTGGTCTATGAGCAGGCTACGCGTCGGATCGTTGGAGCACAGGTGATGTCCCAGGTTGATCTGACTCAATCGATTAATACGATCTCGGTCTGCATCCAAAACAACATGACCGTAGATGAGCTGGCCTTCATCGACTTCTTCTTCCAGCCACATTACAACAAACCGTGGAACTTCCTGAACACGGCTGGTCTGCAAGCACTGCCACCGGTAGAAGTAAAAGCACCAGCAATGGTGTAAGGAAGCAGAATCGATGCTAAGCAAGCAGAAAAGTGTATGGAATACATGGTTAAAATGCACAAGGACTGGCGATGATATCGTCAGTCTTTTTTTGATGCTGGTTCGGAGCTACATAATAAGATGTAACATATTGTTGCGCCCATAAACATTTACAAATGAGTGTAAAAACATCTTTTAAACATCATTGTGATAAAATGCACAAAGTTTGACACAGTACCATTATACAATTGAGATAAGGCATTCAACACATAAATAATGAAATTCAGATGGTTTTATCTCACGATGAACAATGAAGGAGAGGATGAATGATATGGCAGCAAAAACACCTCTTGAGGTTGCACAATATACGGCGCAAACAGGCATGAAGAAGGCTCAAAACCCGGTATCTTCTGTACTCGTACTTAGTTTCCTGGCAGGGGCATTTATTGCGCTGGGGTTTCTGCTGGATATTCGGGTGATTGCATCTGCTCCTGCTGAGTGGGGAAGTCTGGTTAATCTGATCGGTGCAGCAGTATTCCCGGTGGGATTGATGTTAGTACTCATAGGTGGCGGTGAATTGCTGACAGGCAATATGATGGCTGTTCCGCTCGCTACGATCGCACGCAAGCTGTCGGTAGGCAGCATGGTGAAGAATCTTACCTTAGTAACGATAGGTAACTTCCTTGGAGCAATCTTTGTCGCATATGCCTTTGGACATGTGCTGGGTTTGACTGGAGAGGGTGTATATCTGGCGAAAGTGGTGGATATGGCAGGTCACAAGTTGCATGACGGTTTCCTGCAAGCTTTTATCTCCGGCATCGGCTGTAACTGGCTGGTCGCGTTGGCTGTGTGGCTATCTTATGCATCGGATACGATGAGTGGCAAGGTATTGGGCATTTGGTTTCCAACGATGGCGTTTGTGGCCATTGGATTCCAGCACGTTGTGGCCAATATGTTTCTCATTCCGGCGGCAATCTTCGAAGGACATTATTCGTGGGGCCAATATGTGATGAATTTCATTCCGGTATGGCTCGGCAATCTGACGGGAGGTGCTCTGTTTGTGGCTGCAGCCTATTGGGTGGTGTACCTGCGTCAAGTTGAGCCGAAAGTGAAACCAGAGGTAGCAACGTCGATCGAACCTGTGGAGAACGAGGCCAGAGTGATGTTGAGCAAGCAGGCGTAGCGGAATGGCACTACAATGCACGACCTGATACTCACGCTTCATGTACACATAGAAGTGAAAAGGATTCTGATCTTGCTGTTTTCATGGCGAATATGCTGTGATGGAGCAGGTCGGAATCTTTTTTTGGAGTACTTACTGGAGTTTGACGCAAAATAAATTCGCCATGAAAAGGTTCGGGGGAACGAAACCTGTTCATGGCGAATTTCGGGAGTGGTCCATGATATGGCATGAGGAGGAAGTGGGGAAACACTAGCCTAATGCCTTGTTTTTAATTTACCCCTGAATTCTGAAGTTGAATCAATTGGCAAAACTTTTTTTGAAAATATTTTAAAGTCGCTATAGCGGTGAAAATGAAGCAAAAACATACTGTTCTCTTTACGCGATAACCTCGAAGAAGATATGATATAGGGATAGATTTTTAAGAGGGGGAGCCATACAATGATCGATCAGGAGAATGGGGTATTTGCAGCGGTATGCCCGCTCGATTGTCCAGACACTTGTGGTCTGTTACTACATAAAGAGAACGGCAAAATTGTGAAGGTGGCAGGCAATCCGGATCACCCGATAACGAAGGGTGCCATATGTAATAAAGTCAGAAATATGACTGAGCGGGTGTATCACCCCGAGCGTCTGCAATATCCGATGAGACGTGTTGGAGCCAAGGGCGAAGGAAAGTTCGAACGAATCAGTTGGGATGAAGCGATTCGCGAGATTACGATCCAATTCACGGCATTGTCCGAGACCTACGGGCCTGAGAGTATCCTGCCCTACAGCTTCTACGGTAACATGGGCATTCTTGGTGTAGACGGCATGGATCGACGTTTCTTTAATGCGCTAGGTGCGAGTGTGCTGGAGCAGACCATCTGTAATGCGGCCGGGAATACAGGTTGGAAATATACGATGGGAGCCAACCATGGAACGGTGCCGGAAGATACGGAGCATGCGGATCTGATTCTGGTATGGGGCGGGAATATCGTCAGTACAAATATGCATCAGGTCGTTTTGGCGGAGAAAGCCCGCAAGAAAGGCGCCAAGATTGTCGTAATCGATGTTCATCGTAATCGTACGGCCCAATGGGGCGACTGGTTTATTCCGCTTTACCCTGGCACAGACAGCGCACTGGCGCTGGGTTTGATGCATGTGCTGTTCGAACGTGGACTGACGGATGAAGCGTTTATGCAAAAGTATACGGTGGGCCATGAGGCACTGCGTGATCATGTCCGCAGCTATACCCCTGAACGCGTTGCACGCATTACGGGCGTGCCGGAAGAGACGATTGTGGAGCTGGCCGAACTATACGGCAACGCACAGGCAGCTCATATTCACATTGGAAATGGCCTCCAGCACCATGATAATGGCGGGATGAACGTGCGTAGTGTTGCATGTCTGCCTGCCATCACGGGGCAATGGCTGAAGCAGGGCGGCGGTGCGGTTCGTACCAACAGCTACGCGAGCACGAATAGCGACGCGCTGGAGCGTCCAGAGCTACGGGAGAATTCGGAGCCGCGGGTGGTGAATATGAACCGGATTGGTGAAGCGCTGCTGGAAGCGGAGCAGCCGATCCGGGCCATGATGGTCTACTGCAGCAACCCACTGGTGGTGGCACCGGATACGGAACGAGTGGAGCGAGGTTTTGCAAGGGAAGATCTGTTCACGGTTGTACATGATCTGTTCATGACGGATACAGCGAGATATGCAGATATCTTGTTGCCGGCCACGTCTTCATTTGAAGCGACGGACCTGTATGCCTCCTATTGGCATCAGTATGTTCATCTGCAAGAGCCGGTGATTGCACCGATTGGGGAGAGCAAGAGCAATGTGGAATTGTTTTCCCTGCTTGGGCAGGCCATGGGGTACGATCCTGCAATCTTCGGAGAAACGCCGGAACAGATGATTAAGGACGCACTCCAGGATACAGGCAATCCTTACATGAATGGAGTTACGTTGGAAGGACTGAAGGAACACCGATTCGTGAAGCTGGATATGACGCCACATGCTGCATTTCTGGATCAGCTGCCCACACCTTCAGGCAAAATTGAATTATATTCGGAGACGATGGAACAGCGAGGGCTTCCGCCGCTCCCTACCTATAGCGCTCTGGTTGAAGGCTATGATGGCGAAAATCCGGCTGGACCTGCCGATACCTATCCATTGATGTTCCTGTCACCGCCAAACCATAATTTCCTGAACTCCACCTTTGGCAATTCAGCCAAACACCAGCGTTTGGAAAAGATGCCTCTGTTACAAATACATCCAGAGGATGCTGCCCGCAGAAACGTGGAGGATGGAGATGCAGTGGTCGTATGGAATGATCGTGGACGCATCGAACTGACCGCCAAGGTAAGTGAAGCCATGCTGCCGGGAACCGTCATCAGCCAAGGCTTATGGTGGGATGGTGAAGGCAAGAAGCAGCGAGCGAATTCACTCACGTCCAATCGGTTGTCGGACATGGGCAACGGGGCTACATTCTTCTCCGCCACTGTTGAAGTGAAGCGTCAATGAGTGTGCTTGCAGCATGATTTTTTTGAGGTAAGATGAACAAAGGATAAAACTTGAGCAGGATCTAAAGAGCAATACATGTAACACTTCCAAAGGCCTTCGCTCTGGCTGGTTATGGGCAAAGGTTTTTTTGGTATGGGAACACGTTTTGTAGCGTATTAAGGAGAATGAACTAGAGATGATGAGATGGCTGGATAACTATCCAAAAGAAGTGAAAGTTTTTTTGCTGGCAAGTCTGGTTAACGCAACCGGTAGTGCCTTGATGTGGCCGCTGACCACCATGTATGTGTTTGATGAGCTAGGACGAACGATGGCTAACGCGGGTTTTGTAATCCTTATTCAATCCCTGGGTGGCATCTTCGGACAATTGCTTGGAGGTTCGTTATATCACCGGGTGGGCGTGAAGAAGCTGATCATTGGCTCACTGGCGCTTAATGCGTTAGGTTTGTTTGCGTTGCCCTGGATTAGCGCGTATTGGGTCGTATTTATATGTGCCATGGGCTGGATTGGTCTGTTCAGTTCATTGTCCCTGCCAGCGATTCAGGCCTTTATTGGCTTCCGGTTTGCGGAGCGACGTGGGGAATTATTCAATATCATCTATGTAGCGAACAATATCGGGGTGGCGATTGGTACGGCGCTGAGTGGTTTTCTGGCTGACTTTTCCTATCACCTCAGCTTTGTACTAAACGGAGTGACCTCAGCCGGATTTGCGATATTCTTCTGGTATTACTTGTCGCGGGTTGAACCGGATCAGGGGGAAGTGCATCTGACGAAACGCAAAACCGTTCCCGATGGGCCGGGCGTCTGGGCACTGCTGGGCAATACCCGGTTATATCTGTTCATGAGCTTGGGCGTGCTGTTCCTGTTATTCGGCAATTCCATCTGGAACACAGGTGTGTCCCCATATATCATCTCTGAGGGTATGGAAAAAAGAATGTACGGTCTGCTCTGGACCCTGAACGGGGTGCTGATCTTTGTAGGCCAACCTTTCACCAGTTGGGTGAAACGGACCATGGCCCGTACCTCCACGGCCCAGATGACCGCGAGTGCGGTATTCTATGGCATGGCCTATATTGTCATGATTACCATGTACAGCTATCCAGGCATGGTTCTTGCCATGGTACTGGCCACGTTTGGAGAGATGTTGATCTCCCCTGCAACACCTGCATTCATCTCGGAGCATGCCGGCAGGGCAGCACCTTTTTACATTGGGATATCGGGTGGAATTGGCGCGGTTGGTCGGGTTATCGGGCCCTATGCCATGGGAGTCATGTATGACAAGCAAGGGCTTATTCCTGTAGCGTGGCTGGCAACGGGCACAGCCGCAATTGCCGTACTGGGTTTTGTGCTGCATGCGGTGTTGAACCGTAATCGTGAAGTGAAGGAGTATGGGATGGATACGTAATGTTGTAACGTAATTATTATCTTCCCGTACTCGTACCCCGATGATAGTGTAAAATGAAGAGAAGATAACCTTCACCCTTTAGTGGGGTGAGGGTTGTTTTGTTTTTATGCTTCAATTCCATGTCATTCAACGTTCTCCCCTCTATTTGTGCATAATGCTCATATAATAGAATGGATCTGGTTAAAGGCAGGGGGAATGCATACGATGTACAAGGTTTTGTTGGTCGATGATGAATTTATGATCTCGGACGGGATCTCCAGTGTTGTGAATTGGTCCCGCTTAGGAACAGAACTGATCGGTATTGCTCAAGATGGATTGGAAGCGCTTGCTAAGATCGAGATGCAACGCCCGGATATCATCATCTCGGACATTCGCATGCCGGGAATGGATGGGTTACAGCTGGTTGAAGCTGTAGCGGAGAAGTATCAGCATATTTCGTTTATTATGCTCACGGGTTTTACAGAGTTTGAATATGCAAAGACCGCCATGCAATATGGGGTGAAGCACTATTTGCTCAAGCCCTGCAGCGAGGAGCATCTTGTACAGGCTATTAGTGAATTGGTCAGTGAAAAGCGGGAGTTGACCGATCAGGAGCGCTTTGTACAGTCGATTCAATATAATCTGGAGCGAGTACTGCCACATGCCAAGGAATATTTTCTGAAAGAGCTGGTCACCAATAGAACGTATGGGGTCAAGGAATGGAAATATTTTGAGGAATTGTTCGATGTGCAGTTCCAGGATCAGCGTGTGCGGTTGCTGCTGGTAGAGATTGAGGGGGATCATGAGTATTTGCACTTGTTCGCGGTCAAGAACATTGCCGAGGATATTTTTCACAATCCGATCTTAAGTACCACGGTTGGAGGTCATGTGTTACTGATGATGGAGGACAAGTTGTCTGAAACACAGTTGTTCCATAATATCGATGAGATTCGTGCCACATTTACCCGATATTATCATGATGATCTTACGATTGCGCTGAGCGAACCAGGGGATCTTCCGCAAGCAAGGCAATTATACATGCAGACGCTGGTTTATCTCAATTACCGTTTTTACCTTGGTGAGGGCAGTCTTATTATGGAGCGGGATGTCTACTCTCCCGGGGAGCGCAGTCTTCCCGAATTCGAATATGATCCAGAGCGGATGGCTACTGCAATCAAGGCTGGACACTGGCAGGAAGTCGGAACAGAGTTGAACCGGATGTTTCAGCTGCTCGCCGACTTGCGATACGATATATCCCAAACGAAGTCTTATCTTATTCAAATATTTATGGAAATGATTCGGCTCAGTGGCTCTGCCGAGATGAAAAGGTATATGGACCAGTTGCCAGGCATGATTGAATCCAGTACCTTGCATTCATTTCAACAGTTTCTGCTTGCCGTCGCCAAGGAAATCACGCTGCGCCGCTACGAACAACATCGCTCCAGACAATCGCAGATGGTGGGAAGTGTGAAGCAGATCGTGGAGAATCGTTACAGGGACGAAACACTGACACTTCAGTCCATCGCCGGAGAAATATACATGAACCCAGATTACATTGGCAAAATGTTCAAAAAAGAAACCGGTGAGAAATTTACAAACTATGTGTTAAGTTACCGCATTCGCAAAGCGTTGAAGCTTCTGGAGCAGGACGGGAACTGCACGGTATCCTGGCTTGCGGAACAGACGGGGTTTGGTGCGAACTGGCCTTATTTTAGCAAAATGTTCAAGAAATACACGGGCTTCTCCCCTTCCGAGTATAAAAAAGTACCTTAGGACAGCGCTGCTGTCGCTTCTACAGCATTGAACTAAACATGTATACGAATCGGAGTGGCAAGTGTAAATATTCTTTAGCTCGATTTATATAGATAGCAACCTCTATATCCGATCTGCGATCTCGCCCTGTGTGCCATTCATCGGCTGCAGGGTCTTTTTTTGTCGGACGGAACTCGGTTTTGAACATCCATTCAACGGAAATGAGCATGGGAAGAAAAGGCGCTCGATTCTATCATTAGAAGTGTCATGTTAATGAATGAACATCGAGAGTGGAGGTTGAGTGGATGGAGCTGAATCGAAGCCGGGGGATCGGACCTGGGCGTTTGAAGCCAGCTGGCAAATGGAGTTTGGTGAAAAAGGAGCTTGTCCGCAACAGATACGTATATCTGATGCTCGTTCCTGTTGTAGCCTACTATCTGATTTTCAGCTATGGGCCAATGTACGGACTGCTGATGGCATTTCAGGAATCCTACAGCCCGGTCAAAGGAATCTTGGCAGGCGAATGGGTTGGTTTTGACAATTTCACCATGTTTTTCGAAAGTTATTATTTCTGGCGACTGATTAAAAACACGCTGATTTTGAGTTTTTACAGCATTGTGTTTGGTTTTCCGGCTCCGATCATCCTGGCCCTGTTACTGAACGAAGTACGGAAAAAGTGGTTCAGAAGCACGGTACAGACGATCAGTTATATGCCACATTTCATCTCGGTTGTGGTCGTGGTCGGAATGTTGAAAACGTTCTCATCTCTGGATGGCGGATTATTTAATGTCATTCGTGACTTTTTTGATCTGCAGCCAATCATGTTCCTGGCGGAGAAGGATATGTTCCGTCCGATGTACATTCTGTCCAACATATGGCAGGGGGCAGGGTGGGCCTCAATTATCTTTTTGGCGGCACTCAGTGGCATTGATCCACAGTTGTATGAGGCTTCCAAAATTGACGGTGCAGGCCGCTGGAGACAGCTGTTACATATTACACTTCCGGGCATCATGCCAACAATTGTGATCATGTTAATTCTGCGCATGGGGGCGGTCATGAACGCTGATTTTCAGAAAATATTGCTGATGCAAACGGCTCCGACCTATGAGACATCCGATGTCATCTCCACCTTTGTTTATCGATCCGGTATTTTGGAAGGGAACTATACGTATTCAACCGCCATCGGACTATTTAACGGTGTCATTAATTTCGCGCTGCTCATTATTGCGAATGCGATCAGCAGAAAGCTTAACTCAACCAGTCTCTGGTAATTGGAAGGTGAAGCGATGAAACAGTCTATAGGGGAACGACTTTTTGATGTATTCAATACACTGCTGCTCCTGGTGATCATGATTTTATGCTTTTACCCGATGCTGTACGTGTTCAATTCTTCCATCAGCGATCCGGATCAGATGTTACGTTCCCGGTCATTGATGCTCATTCCTGAAGGTTTCCAGCTGGGAGCGTACAAGTCGGTATTTCAGGATACTCGCATCTATACGGGATATATGAACACCTTGTTCTATGTTGTGGTGGGTACAGCCATCAATCTGCTCATGACTTCGCTGGCAGCCTATGGGTTATCACGCAGTGATCTGATGGGCAGAAAAACGTTGATGAAATTAATTACGTTCACGATGTTTTTTGGCGGGGGCATGATCCCGACTTTTCTGCTGATTCAGAATCTGGGCATGGTGGATACCCGTTTCGCGCTTATTATTCCGGGTGCCATCAGTACGTTTTATTTCCTCATTATGAAAACAAACTTTGAGGGCATTCCGATCAGTCTGATCGAATCGGCGAAGCTTGATGGTGCCAATGACTTTCTGATTTTGTTCCGAATTGTACTGCCTTTGTCAAAGCCAATCCTGGCGGTCATGATGCTGTATTATGCAGTTGACCATTGGAATGATTATGTCGGGCCGATGCTCTATCTGCGCAGTCAGGAGTTATATCCGATCCAGATTATTATGCGTGATATTCTGATCAGCAGCAGTACGGAGGCCATGGGCGCTGGCGCTGATACCGGCTTTGCCATTGGGGAGAACATCAAATATGCGACCATTATTATCTCCACGCTGCCGATTATGCTGGTATATCCGTTCATCCAACGTTATTTTGTTCAGGGCGCTCTAATCGGTGCTGTGAAACAATAAAAAATGTATCCTATGGAGGCGAATTGTGTGAAAAAAAGAATGGGGTCCATCCTGTTGTCATCGTTACTTACCATGTCTTTACTGGCGGGCTGTACGGGTGATAATGAACCAGGGAATGCAGAGCAAGTGGAGGGAACAGAACCTGCGGTTCAGGCGTTGACCGAGATACCGCTGCCGATTACAAGTGAGCCCTTTACCATTGATTACTGGCGCGCCAATGACGCCAAACTGACGGCTTCCTTGAACAATTTTGGCGATATGGCCGCTTATAAGGAAAAGGAGAAGTTGACGGGTATCCAAGTGAAATTCACACATCCTCCGCTTGGACAACAGCGTGACCAATTCAATCTGTTGATCTCCACGAAGGAACTTCCGGACGTCATATATTATAACTGGGCAGATGCCGTTGGCGGTCCGGAAAAAATGATCAAGGACGGACGGATCATCCGGTTGAATGAATTGATCGACAGTTATGCACCGAACCTGAAACGGATTATTGAATCCGATCCGGATGTGAAAAAGCAGATTGCGCTCGATGATGGAACAATCTACATGTTCCCGCTGCTCAAGCTGGATGCATTGAAGCTGAATGCCACTTCCGGATTAATTATGCGCCAGGATTGGCTGGATCAATTAAACCTTGAGGTACCCACCAACATCGATGAGTGGTATACGGTACTCAAGGCATTCAAGGAACAGGACCCTAACGGCAATGGCAAGCCAGATGAGCTGCCATTCACCGGTAACTGGGGACCAGGCAACCTGACCAAGCTCCATGATTTTGCTGCGGCCTTTGGTGTCATTGGTGGTTTTCAGATGAATGGAGACAAGGTGGAGTTCGGACCGATTCAGCCGGGTTACCGTGATTTCCTGGAGACTATGGCCAAGTGGTACAAGGAAGGGCTGATTGATCCCGAGATCATGACCAATGACGGCAAAGCGTTCGACTATAAGGTCACCAGCAATCTGGCAGGCGCATATCAGGGCGGGGTGTTCAGTGGTATGGGGAAATACTTCAATCTGATGAGAGATACCGATCCTAATTTTAACGTAACCGGTGTTCCGTGGCCCGTATCTCCAGATGGAACTTCTTACGCCACCTTCAATCTGGAGAATAAGGTATTAAGTTATGGTGAGGCCATAACTGCTTCCGCGGACGAAGACAAACTGAAATATATTGTGCAGTGGATGGACTACAACTATAGCGAAGAGGGCAGTGATCTGTTCAACTTTGGTATTGAAAATGACAGCTATGTTCGTGACGGGGAAGGTGTCAAATTCACAGATACCATCATTAATAATCCGAACGGGCTGACATATGACCAGGCACTGGCTTCGTATGCCTTATCCATTATGGATGGTCCAATCAATCAGGATAGCCGTTACCTGGATGCATTACTGTTCGATGACGGACAGCGTGCAGCGAATGCGGAATGGATGAAAGCAAGCTCGTCTTTAACACTTCCCCCAATTCGTTTGTCAACAGATGAGGTGAGCACAAGTACATCCATTATGAGCCAAGTGAATACGTATTTGAATGAAACGATGACTGCCATCATTAGCGGACAGAAACCAATCACCGAATTTGACACGATGGTCGAAACCATCAAGAGCATGGGCATTGACCGGGCAATTGAGGTTCATCAGGCGGCCTATGACCGATATCAGTCCAAATAACTCGTGAGAAATCGAGCGCTAAAACTTTGGGAAAACCTTCCTGCATGTGATATACCTAGTAGTATCACGTGGTTCAAAGGAGCGCTTTGGTCATGACAGCCTACCGCAAACTCAGCATCAAAATGAAAATATTTCTGATGATTATGTTCATGATGGCATTTATCATCATCCTGGCGTTTGGTTCCTTGTACTACACTTACTCCGTTTATGACAAACAGCTGTTTGATAAGTCATCCCGACTTCTGAACCTTTCCTCGTCTACTGTGGATGTTGAACTTCAGAAGTTGGAAGCGTTATCATTAAATATGATCTCTGATACTCAGATTCAAAGGGCCTTGAAGTCGTTGCTGGATGACGACAGCGCATATTCAAGCTTTATTGAACGGAAGAAGATCACGGATCGGCTATGGGAGCATATTAGTGGGGCTGCACGATATGTGCAGTCCGTTCATCTGATTGATTCCAGGGGAAGGGTGAATAAATACGGCGAGACGCTCACCGTATCCCCGGAAAAATATGATCGGATGATTGAGGCTGCGAAGCAGGCCAATGGTGCAGTACGCTGGCTATATCCCGATGACGATGACCCGATGCTGGTTATGGTACGTCAGGTGCGGGCCTACGAACCGATGACCCTGGAACCGGTAGGCATACTGTTTCTGCGTATTAATATCGAGCGACTCGTTGAGGAGTATGCGGGCATGGATAGCCAGGACAGTGACATTATTTTAAAAGCAGGTAGTGATGTTGTCTATCCTTATCGCCAGCTTCCAGAAGCGGTGTCCGCGGGACTGAATCCACTCCCAGGCAGTGGGGGATATGAGATCAAAAATCTGGATGGGAGGGAGATATTCCTTTCCCAGAAGAAATCCGCCTATACCGGCTGGGTTTATTATAATATGGCCTCTTATGATGAAATTTTTGAACGGATTATATGGTTGAAAAATAGTTTGATTGTCGTTTATCTTATCGCCATTCTGGTTGTGCTTGCGCTTGGTATGGTGTTCGCACGCAGTCTGACAAGGCCGATCAGGCAGCTCATCAGTCAGATGAAGGAGGTACAGTATGGGGACCTGGACAACATAGATGCCAACCTGGCCGTTCCCACACAAAAGCACATGGATGAACTGGGGTTGCTCCAGCGTACGTATCGACTGATGATTACACATATTAATACATTGATCAAAGAAAATTATGCAAGCCAGCTGGTCATTAAAGAAACGGAGTTCAAGGCACTGCAGGCACAGATTAATCCCCACTTCCTGTATAATGCGCTGGATTCGATTCATTGGCTCGCCAAAAAGAATAGGCAGGAGCAAATCTCCAGTATGGTGCTATCACTTGGATATTTGCTGCGTTCCTCCATCAGCTTCAAGCAAAATATCATTACCATTGCCGAAGAGCTGGAGATCGTCAACCACTATATCACCATTCAAACCTACCGTTTCCGACAGCGGCTGGATTTCCGTATGGATGTGCCTGCTCCTTATCTGGGGTGTGCCATTCCCAAGTTAACTCTGCAGCCCCTACTGGAAAATGCCATTCAATATGGATTGGAACCACAGGTTGGATCATGTCTGATTCGAGTGTATGCCGAGATATCAGGGGGCAAGCTGGCCCTGATCGTGGAAGATCAGGGTTCAGGCATGGAACCCGAATATGTGGAACAAGTGCTGCGCGGAGAAGTGAAGACCAGAGGAACAGGGATTGGTCTGCTGAATATCAGGGAGCGGGTACGTCTGGCTTTTGGCGAAGAATATGATGTTCTGCTGGAGAGCAAGCCGGGGCGTGGAACGAGAGTAACGGTGCTGCTGCCACCCCCATCACCAGGTAAGGAGGAGAAGCTATGGGAAGATGGATGCGAATAATAGGCATACTCTGCCTTATGCTGACTCTTCCTGGCTGCGTGAACCAGTTGGATCAAAGGCCAGGCATGATTGTGGAAGAAGAGCCGATTACGCTGCGCATCGCTTGGTGGGGTGGGGAGTTCCGCAACAATGCAACGATAGCCGTTATCGACCTGTATGAGAAGTTGAATCCACATGTGAACATTGAATACGAATATAGCAGTTTCAATGAATACTGGAGAAAACTTGCCCCACATGCAGCAGGCAATGCGTTGCCCGACATTATCCAGATGGATATCTCCTATCTGTCCCAGTACAGTTCGCTGCAACTGTTGGAGGATATGACGCCGTACATGCAGAGCGGGCTGATCGACACGTCAGATATTGAGATGGAACAGCTGGAGAGTGGAAGTCTGAATGGAAAAACCTATGGTCTCAGTTTGGGGGTTAACGCCATGCTCAGCATCTATGATCCGGAAGTGTTGAAGGCCAATGGTGTTGAATTGCCAACGGATACGTGGACTTGGGCGGATTTTGACCGGATTGGCGAGCAATTGCTGGGGAAAGGCATCTATCTAGGGACCTATTTTACCCCCGAACAGTTTTTTGCATATTACTTGAGACAGTATGGTTCCAATCTGTACGCCGAGGATGGCAGGGGATTGGGCTATGAGGATGATAGGTTATTTATTGATTACTTTGGCAGGATGCAGCAACTCGCGGAGAAGAAGCTTATTTTTGCACCGGATATCTGGACCTCAGACATTGGCAAACCCGACAACGACCCGTTTTATCTGGGAGAGGCTTTGTTTAGCTGGGGGTATTCCAACCAATTTATCAGCACCGCTCAGCGTTATGGCAAACCATTAACCATCTCCCCGATGCCTGGGCCAAACAGCCAGGATGGGTTGTTTTTGAAGCCAGGCATGTTTTTCTCCATGGCGGGCAATTCCAGACATAAGGAGGAGGCTGCCAAGTTCATAAGCTTTTTCGTGAATGATCTGGATGCCAATCTGCTGCTCAAAGGGGAGCGGGGTGTGCCCGTCTCATCCAGTGTCAAAGAGCGAATGAAGCTGGTGGTCGAACCGGAGCTGGCGCAGGTGTTTGATTATATTGATTGGGTTGCCGATAACAGCAGCCAGATGGACCCGCCTGATCCTGTGGGTGCAGCCGAAGTGACTGCCGTGTTACGTGAGTTGTATGATCTGCTGCTGTTTGGCAAAATTATGCCTGAGCAGGCGGCGAAGGATTTTCGTGAGCGGGCGAATGCCATACTGGATAGGGAATGATATAAATCGAACTAAACGTTAGTTACACTTGCGACTCCGATGACAGAACAACCTTCCGATCGCTGTTATCCTAAATACAAGAACAACCTTCACTCTAGGACAGAGGGAAGGTTGTTCTGCTGTTATTGTTGTTGTGACCATGTGTTTAAGCCTACAATCCACTTGGTTTCACCTTTAAGCGTACCAGCTTAACCAAACTGGGCTTGATGCAGTCGGCTGTATGAGCCTTTACGCGCGAGCAGTTCTTCATGACTGCCTTGTTCGGCTACGCTGCCGTTCTCCACCACTACGATGCGATCGGCGTGTCTGATGGTCGCCAGTCGATGGGCAATCACCAATGTCGTACGTCCCTGAGCCAGCTCGGACAACGCCAGTTGAATGGCAGCTTCTGTCTCGGTATCAAGCGCCGAAGTGGCTTCATCCAAAATAAGAATTGGCGGATTTTTCAGGATCATTCTTGCGATGGATAGACGCTGCTTCTGTCCACCGGACAGTTTTACGCCACGTTCACCGATCATGGTGTCCAGTCCATCTGGCTGGGATTGTACCAGCTCTTCCAGTTGAGCCCGGCGAATGGCTTGCCAGATTTCTTCATCCGAAGCATTTAGCTTGCCGTATGCAATATTTTCACGAATCGTTCCGTCAAACAGGAAAATATCCTGCTGCACAATCCCGATATGGGAGCGCAGTGATTCCAGGGTCATGTCCTTCACGGGAATGCCATCGATGGAGATATGTCCTGCATCCACATCGTAGAAACGTGGGATCAGACTGCATAACGTCGTTTTGCCCCCGCCCGAAGGTCCAACCAGAGCAACCGTTTGTCCTGCCCGAATATTAAGGTTGACCTGAGACAGCGTAGGTTTATGTTCTCCATAAGAAAAGGTAACGTTATGGAAGGCAATATCGCCTTGCACATCCGAAATTGGTTTTGCCTGTGGTGTATCTTCTACATCCGGTACGGCCTCAAGCAGCTCCAGATAACGTCTGAATCCGGCAATCCCTTTGGGATACGTCTCAATAACGGAGTTAATCTTCTCGATTGGTCCGAGGAATACATTGGATAACATGACAAAAGCGATGAACTCCCCGTAAGTCATACTTCCTTGAATGACAAACCAGGTTCCACATACCAGTACAAACAGCGATACAAATTTCATCAGGATAAAACTGAGTGAAGAGTTCCAGGCCATAATGCGGTAGGTGATTAGTTTGGTAAGCCGGAAACGTTCGTTGTTCTCAACGAAACGTCTTACTTCATGCTTTTCGTTGGAAAAAGCCTGTACCACACGAATGCCGCTTACATTGTTCTCTACCCGTGCATTATAATCGGCGATATCTGCAAACATGCGCTTGAATGCCTTGGACATTTTGCGACTGAAATACAGCGACAGGTAGATCATCAGCGGCACAATGATGAACGTCAACACAGCGAGCTGCCAGTTGATCCCCAGCATAATGCCGAAAGCTCCGGCGAGTGTCATGAAGGCAATGAATAAGTCCTCGGGTCCGTGATGCGCGATCTCACCAATATCCATCAGATCGTTGGTCATGCGGGAGACCAGATGCCCGGTCTTATTGTTGTCGAAGAAGCGGAAAGACTGCTTCTGTACACGTGTGAACAGTTCTCTGCGCATATCGGATTCAATATTAATGCCGAGCTTGTGGCCCCAATAGGTGACCGCATAATGGAAAAAGGAACTGAGCAGGTAGATGCCGAGCAACCCGAGACATGCCGCCAAGATCATGGACCAATTACCAGGCGGAAGCAGTTGATCGACCACTCGGTTCACAGCGAGTGGAAAGGCCAGTTCCAGCAGTGCGGCAGCGATGGCACAGGAGAAGTCCAATATAAAGAGCCTTTTGTAAGGACGATAATAAGACATAAAACGGCGAAGCATATGTAAGCCCTCCTCATTCTCAATATGACATAAATGCCCGAGCAGGCTAAATCAGCCTGTCCGGACACCTGTATTCATGCTTATGTTATTTGCGGTTTTGCTCTGCTCGTTCTACGATCATATCGGCGAATTCTTCAGCTTGACCTTGAATTGCAATCGGATCAAAGTACCAGTAACGGTCTTCCAGCAATTCGTACACCTGATTATTTTTCACAGCCGGCAGGGATTGCCAGATGGAGTCACCTTGGTAATTTTTATTGTTCTCCCCAACGGTCAAGAAGATATGATCCCCTGCATAATCACCAACAACTTCACGCGAGATCTCTTTCCATTGGGTATCACCCATCAGTTCTTTTTTGGTGATTTCGAGAGGGGCAAGTTGCAAAGCGCGGTAGACCGCTTGTCCTCCTCGACCAAAATTGTCTCCATATCCATAATAACTCTTGTCGGAAACTTCAAGGATGGAGAAGGTTTCCTCCGGTTTAATGACGGTTTTCACCTTGGCGCGAGCGGCTTCAATCCGCTCATCGTACGTTTTTAGCCAAGCTTCGGCTGCTTCGGATTTGTTCATCAGCTCTCCGAATCCCCGGATTTCATCATGTACATTGGTGAATGTACCATAAGGGATGACTACGGTAGGTGCGATTTTTTGATAACTCTCAATTTCGCTGGCCTGGTCAGAGTAGGTAATGATCAGATCCGGGTTCAAGGCAACAACCTTCTCCATGGATACCGCCGCCCGATCACCGATACTCTCAATGCCCGCCACTTGATCCGCATAGAACGGGTTTTCCAAATAATATTGAACAGCCCCAACGGGTTTCACACCCAGTGCAAGCAGATCACTTACGTACATATCCGTAACGATGCGTTTTGGTTCAGCCGGAATTTCAACATCCCCGCTTAATGACTTGTAGATGCGTGTGGCATTTGAATTATCCGAAACGGACGATGTGTCTGTGTTGGTTTCGGTAGAGCCTGTTGTTGTTTCTGTTCCTGTTGCCGATGCCTGTTCAGTGGCATTTGAGCCTGTTCCGCTGCTGCAAGCAGCCAGAATCATAATGATGGCGAGCATCAGCAGCAAGCCGGAAAAGCGTTTTTTGACAGCAAACATGTTCCTGTTCCCCCTACGTATAATCAATAATGATTATTATTCTCATTAATAACATAGAGGAAGATGTTAGTTTTGTACATGGACAACTATGATCACTATTACATGGACAATTATGATGTCAGGTGATGCATGATATGCTGTAATTGCTCCATAACGGACAAGGGATCAAATCCGTAGAACATGTCGGCATCAATCTCGTATACACGTCTTTCACGAACAGCGGGTAGGGTGCCCCAGGATTCCTGATTCAGCAGGTCATCCAATATTTCTCGTTCGCCAGCATCCTCTGAAAAAGCGACAAACATGTGATCTGCTGCATATAAATGAATCTCGGACAACGGAACATGAATGTACCCCGTGAGTAATTGCCCATCCTGCTCCATACGTGAGGGTGGGGTGAAACCAAGTGATTGATACAGCACATGAGAAGCTCTGCCCCAGCCATGACCATAGATATAAGCGCCGTCTTCTCCAATCATAAACATGCAAACGGCGGACCCACGTGTCCCTTCCATCCATTGATCCAACACATGATTGGCCTCTTGCTCAAGTTGGTGATAACGATTTAATAAAGCCTGTGCATTGGACTCAAGCCCGGTAATTCGGCCCAGATGAAGAAGCTGTTCCTGCCAATCAAGTTCCTCAAAGGGCATCAGGATGGTTGGTGCGATTAGACGTAATTCATCAGAAGCGGGGTGTGGTGCATACCCGATAATGACATCAGGCTGAGCATTCGCAATCAGCTCCGGATGTTTAACCAGCTCATATTCGGAATGCTGCTCAAATGGTTCAAGATTAATCTGACCCTGTTCACCACGTTTTTCTTCCATCCAGCTGGCTACGGCCCCCATGTGTGGAGTGTGGCCCAATGCCAGAAGTGAGGCCGTATAGTTATAAGTCAATGATACAATCTTCTTGGGCATTTTCCGGTAGTGAGTCGGTGCCGAGCCAACCATCTGTTTGAATTTGCGGCTCAGATAGAAAGTGTCCCTGTAGCCTGTCAATTGTGCAATTTCCTGTAGCGTAGGGTTCGAGAACAACAGATGTTCCTGAGCCATCCTGATTCTGAGACGAGTCACATATTCAACAAATGTAAGGCCTGTATGTTTTTTGAACTCCCGTGAGAAATGCTCGGGACTTACATTTGCATCTCGTGCCAATTGATCGCGGGTCAGCGGTTGTGTATACATCTGATGGATATGTCTGAGCACGGAATCGAGCCAGGAGTGATCTTCATGGGCAGAGTGAGCCACATGATCTTGTAACATGTCCAGTAATTCATAGAAAAGCATATGTGGCCTGAAGGGGCTGGAATCAAGGCCTTTCGTACAGGCTTGAACCAGCTCCACTGCCCTGTCCGTGAGATTGCGGCCCACAATGGGTACTGGTAACCCAAAAGGCCAGAACAGCTGTTCATTTGTGGAATCAAAAGCAATAGCAATGCCCTGTATTGGCGACAGGGAGCCGCGCTTGTTCTCGTGCTGAAGCAGATTTCCGGCTTGCCGAACAACGGCGGAGCCTGCATTTAATGTCAGTTTTCCCTGTGCACTAATGATCCTGACCTGCCCAGCAGTAACCACGTATAGTACATGAAGTGTGCTCCACAATTCATCTATGCGGGAGAATGCCTCGCGGTCGTGAAGCTGCACCAGATGGCAGAACTTGAACCCGGCAACGGGTACGGACTGAATCTTCTGCAAGGAAATGGGGCAAGACAGCGATTTTTGATGATACGTGGGCTTGGAAATATTCATTAGATACCTGTCTCCTTACATAAGTCAGCAGGGGCATTATTCGTCTCATGCCCTTTGTATACTGGCGTAATTCTCGGATCTCGACTATTATGCAGTATATACTATAAATGAAGTGACGTGGATGGACAGATTGGACAATTCATATTTTTCTGTGAAAAATGGATAAAGTGGTTGAAATCGCTATCAACACCGACTATAATGAAAATGTCGAAACGTTTCAATCTGGTGTTTACTGCCAGTTTCATTGTGTTAAGCACAGACGGGTCAGATCGCATCAGATTGAAAGACGTGTCATGACCATAACTAATGGTACGGACTGGATTGGGACACACTCAACCGTGGTGCCATAAGGCTGGAGACAAGGATTTTTTTTGAGAACACCTCGAAACGTTTCGATTGACATCCGTAGCTAGGATATGTATTAAGATTAATAAACGATAATACAGGATTTAGTGGTTGTTCTGACCATGTATCGTATAAAATGTAGATAACCTTGAATTTTTTCTAGTTTAGAAGGAGCGAACGTGGAATGGCAACGATTAAGGATGTGGCAAAGCTGGCAGGTGTAGCACTCTCGACTGCTTCCTATGCGCTGAGCGGGGATAGCAAGGTTAGTGCCAAGACCAAGGCTAAAGTGCTTGAGGCAGCACGAGAACTGAATTACCGCAAGAACGGCTTTGCCATGGACCTGAAACGGAGCCGGACGAACACGATCGCTTTGATCCTGACCGATCTGTCGGGCCCGTATTACTCCGAGTTGATCCGCAGTGTACAGGATGTAGCTCTCGCGAACGGGTATGACCTGATTGCGTGCAGTTCCATGGGTGGACGGGATTCAACGGCCGTACGATTTTTGCGTGAAAAAAGAGTAGACGGTGCGATCATCCTTGCGCATAACATCCAAGATGATATTTTGGTGGAATCAGCCGGTCATCGCTTTCCGATCATTGTGATGGATCGTCAACTGACGAGTGACCATTTGGTTAACGTGCTGGTGGATGGAGAGCAGGGCGGTTATCTCGCCACGCAACATCTGATCCAGGCCGGCCATCAGAAGATTGCTTATATCAGTGGTCCATCCAACTCGTATGACAATGCGCTCCGTTACCAAGGGTATTTGCGAGCGATGCGGGAAGCGGGACTTGAAGAAAAGTCCAAATGGCGTCTGAACGGCAACTTTGTGCGTGAGGGCGGATACAGTGCAACCAAAATGATGATGATGCAGGGCGATCTCCCCTCAGCGGTATTTTACGGTAACGATGAGATGGCCATTGGTGGCCTGAAAGCATTGGAAGAGCGTGGTATATCGGTGCCGGATGACATTTCCGTGATCGGTTTCGACGATATTCAATTGTCGGAATACGTTCGTCCACCACTGACAACGATACGTCAGCCGAAGCATGAAGCCGGATCGCTCGCCGGACATCTGTTATTCCAGATGCTCAATGGCGAAGCAGTAGATCCATCCTATACGTTAACGATTAATATGATCGAGCGCAGCTCTGTACGTTCGGTTTAGGCCGAGTCTGACAAACCAAGAAATGCCTGCATGCTGAAGTGAAAGTTCAATGATGGGGTTATCGTCCGAACGGGCTGTAAAGGGCCGGTTTGAAGAGACCCCTATTCTTTTTCAAGTTAATCGAAACGTTTCGATTTTATACTAATTCAAGGAGTGAACCTTATGACAACGATGATTAATGAACCGATCCGGTTGAATACCGGGGAGTTATCCTTTACCTTTTTGAACAGTGGCGACCTATACCAGGCTACTTCTGGTACAACGATGTTGAACCAGTTGCTCAGCAACCAGATTGATGGATCTCTGAACAACCTGTACCTGCGTGTACACGAGGGAGAGAACATCAGTTCGTTCCCGTTGCTCGGTGTACGTTCGAACAGCAAGGTGATTACAAGCAAGGCACAGTCCAGCAACCAGTTGATCTGGGAGGGCACAGTCCAGCTGGAAGGTAGCGAACAAGGCATCGGCTACCAGGTCGTATTTACGGCTACATCACAAGGTGTCTGGTTCTGGGATGTGAAGCTCACAGGACAACAACATAACGTAGACGTGGTATATGGACAGGATGTAGGTCTTGCTGATCCAGGTGCGGTACGCAGCAATGAAGCTTATCTGTCACAATACATTGACCATACGGTGTTTGAAGATGAAGCGAAAGGTTATGTGGTATGTTCCCGTCAAAACCAGCCTCAGGGCGGTGCATTTCCGTATATGCAACAAGGTTCCCTGACCAAAGCAGTGGGTTACTCCACAGACGGATTCCAATTCTTCGGTCTGACATATAAGGAAACCAATCAACCAGAGAGCTTGAATCGCCCAACACTGGCGAATGAGACATATCAGTATGAATTTGCCTACACGGCATTGCAATCTGAATTGCTCAATCTGAACGGAGAAGCTCAGGTGGTCTTCTACGGACTGGCGAAGCCTAATCATGCCGAAGGAATCTCTGCACTGGAATTCGGAGATGAAATTACAGCAGCATGGAATGAAGTACAGGCTCAGTCTGTGGACCATGGCGACACGTTGGAACAGGTGAAACTGTCCTCCTTCCTGGGTGAACCACTGGTTACGCTAGACCTGACACCAGATGAGATTCATGATCTGTTCCCTGATCGTCATCAGGAAGAGCGTAGCGGTGAGGAACTGTTGTCCTTCTTCACAGGCAGCTACGAACATATCGTTCTGAAAGCAAAAGAATTGCTTGTAGAGCGTCCGCACGGTCACATTCTGATGAGTGGTGGCAACGTGCAACTTGGGGCACAGGTTATTACAACAACATCGTATATGTACGGTATTTTCAACTCACAGCTCGTTATTGGGAACACCAATTTTAATAAAATGATCAGTAATGCCCGCAATGCCTTGAACGTGCCGAAGACGGCTGGACAACGCATCTATGTGGAAATGGACGGACAATATCGTCTGCTGACGATGCCATCCCTGTTCGAGATTGGCTTCAACTATGCACGCTGGATCTACAAAACCGAATCCGATACGATCATCGTGACCAATTACACAGGGGCACATACGACGGAAGTAAGCATGAACGTGCGCTCCACAAGTGGCACGGCATACCGTTACCTGGTAACGAACCAGATTACAATGAATGTGAATGAATACGAGTATCCGCTGCATATGACGCAGGATGGCGATACGTTGATCTTTAAGGCTGATCCACAAGCGATTAGTGCTGGAACGTATCCGGATCTGCAATACCGTATGTCGGTGGATGGCGCGACTGTAAATGTAGGTGACGAAACGCTGTTGGCAAGTGGTATCCGCAGTGGTTCCGCATCGCTCGTTACACTTAGTCTGGAAGCGAGTGCTGAATGGACGCTGAAGGTACAAGGGGTATTGGAAGGTCAAGCGGATAGCGGAGCGGCAGCAGGTTCAAGTCTGACGTTTGAAGAGGAAGTACAGGCATATCGCGAGTTCTTCGCAGGTGTGATGAACGGGTTCCGTTTGTCCCGTGGAGAAGGTCAGCGTGCAGACGATCTGTTCAAAGTAAACGCGCTGGCTTGGTGGTACACCCACAACATGTTGGTTCACTACTCCGTGCCTCACGGTTTGGAACAGTATGGCGGCGCGGCTTGGGGTACACGGGATGTGTGCCAAGGTCCGGTAGAGTACTTTATGGCAACGCAAAAATATGAGCAAGTTCGCGATATCATCAAAATGGTCTATACTCACCAATATGAAGATGATGGCAACTGGCCGCAATGGTTCATGTTTGATAAATACTTTGCGATTCAACAGGAAGAGAGTCATGGTGACATCATCGTATGGCCGCTGAAAGTGCTGGCGGATTACCTGACAGCGACTCGCGATTATGCAATCCTGGATGAGAAAGTACCTTATACCGTTAAACATAGCTTTGGGTTCACGGAAGAGACGGCAACGGTACTGGATCACGCGAAAAAAGAGATCGAATATATCCGTTCGCACTTCCTGCACGATACGTTCCTGTCTTCTTACGGAGATGGCGACTGGGATGATACGCTCCAGCCAGCCAATGCACAGCTCAAGCAGTACATGGTGAGCAGTTGGACGGTGGCATTGACGTATCAATCCGTGAATGTGCTCTCGCAAGCGCTGAAATTCAAGGATGCGGACTTTGCACAGGAGCTTGACGTACTCGCACAAGGCATTCGTGAGGACTTTAACCGTTACATGCTGGGCACAGATGTGATTCCAGGCTTTGTGTACATGGAAGAAGCCGACCAAGCGAAGCTGATGCTTCATCCAACGGATACAGAGACAGGCATTCAATATCGCCTGTTGCCAATGACGCGCAGCATGATCGGTGAATTGTTGAATGCAGAGCAAGCAGAATCGCATTATGCATTGATCCGTGAACAGTTCCTGTGCCCGGATGGCGTGCGTCTAATGAATCGTCCGGCTCAATATGCTGGCGGCGTAAGCACACACTTCAAACGTGCAGAGCAAGCATCCAACTTCGGACGTGAGATTGGTTTGCAATATGTACACGCCCATATCCGTTACGTGGAAGCGATGGCGAAGCTCGGCAAGACAGATCAGGTGTGGAATGGTCTCGCGATGATCAACCCGGTTGGGATCGGCGAGGTTGTGCCTAACGCGGAGATTCGCCAGGCGAACTCGTACTTCAGTAGTTCAGACGGCAAGTTCAATACACGTTACGAGGCACAGGAACATTTTGACCAGCTTCGTAAAGGGACTGTACAGGTGAAAGGCGGATGGAGAATCTACTCCAGCGGCCCTGGAATCTACATGAACCAACTGATCTCCAACGCGCTTGGCATTCGTCAAGAGGGCGGCGATCTGGTCATTGACCCGGTATTGCCAGCTGAGTTGAACGGTATGCAATTCGAATTCGAGTATGCGGGTGAGCCAGTGACGTTCATCTATCACTTGAATGAAGGTGCGGTGAGCCGTGTAGCGGTGAATGGCAAGGACATTCGCACTGAGCGTACAGCGAACCGTTACCGTCAGGGCGGGGTTAGCATCTCACTGGATGAGTTCAGACAGGCACGCAGTGCAACTGAGCGCACGGTTGTTGATATTTATATGTAATTTCATAGCATGATGTACATCAAGGTCATCCTCCTTTCTTCAAGGCGGGATGGCCTTTTTGGCATATACTCATGATCGGTCACCGCAGCGGAACGGCCAACAACGTGTGCAACAGCTCATTATGCCGCACATGCTTCGTTACGTACCCCTGTTGCTCCAGCCAGCCGCATAGCTCACCCAGCAGCGGGAAGTGACGGTCACGCAAGGCGCGCAGCTGTTCTTCGTGTCCTGTGGTTTCTGCCTGCCGAGTATAGGAATCACGGTGAGCAGCATCGACAAACATCAGATCGGTCAGACCGATACGTCCGCGCGAGGTTAGAACTCGCTGCATCTCCTGTAAGGCCAGTAGTTGCTGATCTGGACTCAGATGATGGAAGGCGAAGCTGGATACAACGAAGTCAAAGGATTGATCCGCAAAAGGCAGAGCCAGAAAATTACCAAGTTTCACATGCATCTCGGGATATTTGGTACGACATCTGCGGAGCATCTCCCGGGACTGGTCGATTGCCGTCATGTCTGCGCCGTGTTGTAGCAGTCTCCCAGCCAGATTCCCCGTCCCTGTACCGATATCAAGTCCTTTTTCGCCTGGGGCGGGTGAGATCCATTGAGTCGTCTGTTCCAGCCCCTCATCATAGTTGTGATACAGATAAAAGGAAGATTGTAACGTATCATTGGAATCACTCGACGTGGACTGATCTGCATTATGATATGGATGTGAGACTACATTCTCATCGTTTATAGGCGAGACGTTGTCCGAACGATGCTTGTCCTCTGAGTTGGTTTGTCCTTGTCCAGTACTGACTCTGCTTTCTACCTGCACTCGCTGATCGTGGATGGCTGCCTGAGTGTCATAATTCCACCGATCATGCCAGTTCTGGCGTGCTTCGCGCAGGCGACGCGCACTGTCTGCGAGATCGTGCAGATGGCTGACATCCAGCGGCCCATCCTGACGATTCAGGTCAATCATGCGTTGGGTTGTATCCATCATCCGTTTCAGTTCAATCCATTGGGCATACATGACGGCCTGTTGCAGCTCCAGGTATTCTTCCAGCCGCTGCTGGTTCCCCTGATCAATCTCTCCGAGCGCGTGTGTAATATCCTGCAAGGACATGCCTATCTCACGCAGCGCAGCAATGGTCTGAAGCCGCCAGATATCATTTTCTGTGTATGTGCGATACCCGTTAGTGGTCTGTTTGGCGGGTAGAATTAATCCTTTTTCCTCATAAAAGCGAATGGCTCTCGCCGATATACCGAGCCTGCTTGCTGCCTCTTTGATATTCATCATGTATCCCCTCCTTATCGAATCAGTATAAACCATGACGTTACGGCAAGGTTAAGTGTTTATTTCATTTCATTATGCGAAAAGGTTCAATCCCGGGTGGAATTTTAGTCAAAGGTGTGGCTATGCTACAATATATAGAACAAAGAAATTTAAAAAGTGAAGCGAACGAACGATATATTCCAAGTCTCTTAACACTCTTAATTTTCTAAACTTTCCCAACGTTGTAAGTACAGCGTGGTCGACTATAGCACGAAAGGTTGAATCATTATGCTTACCAGCCATACATTTACGATTCGTCCATCTGAGATTAAGGATGCATCCCAGCTAATGGAGTTGGACACCTTGGTATGGGACCAATACACCTCTCCTGCACCGATGCAGTGGCGTTCACGACAGCAATACCTACAGCATTGCCCGCCAGGCAGTCAATTGATTGCCGTACAGGGAGAGCGGGTATGTGGTTATGTGGGCTTTCAGCCAGCCACAGGTATGCCTGTTAACCGTCATGTCTACGAGATTCATATTGCAGTTCATCCTCATGATCGGCGTTGTGGTATTGCTACAGCGTTGATGGATGCCATCAAGCAACATGCGGCCCAACAAGGCGTTTGCAAGCTCAGGCTGCGCGTGCTATCCAGCAATCCGGGAGCGATTACGTTTTATACCCAGTGTGGATTTGTGACAGAAGGCAGGTTGGTATCCGAGTTTTATATCGGCGGCAAATATGTGGACGATATTCTTATGGGTTATTTTATTAAGACCAAATAGAAACGTAGCTGAGAAGGAGGAACAACGATGGAGATGGGACTTCAAGGTAAAAAAGCACTGGTGCTGGCTTCCAGCCGTGGGCTGGGCAAAGCGGTAGCTGCTCAATTGGCGGCAGAAGGTGCTGACGTCATGCTTGCCAGCCGGAGTGAAGAAAAGCTCGCAGCTGTGAAGCAGGAGCTTCTGGCGCTTGGTGGTGGCGGCCGTGTGGAATATTGTGCAACGGATGTGACACGCAAGGAAGATATTGAGGCTCTGATTCACAAGACAGCGGAGTTGTTTGGGCAGATTGATATTCTGGTGAACAACTCGGGTGGCCCACCGTCGGGTTCATTCGAGTCACTGACCGATGAGGATTGGGAACGTGCATTTGAATTAAATGTACTCAGTTATGTAAGGCTGATTCGGGGTGCACTTCCTTATATGAAAGAACGCGGAGGACACATTGTGAATATCGCTTCAACTTCGGTGAAGCAGCCCATTCCGGGTCTGGTGCTATCCAACACGTTCAGAACCGGCGTTTTCGGATTGGCGAAGACGTTATCCCAAGAGCTGGCTCCATACGGTATTTTGATCAACACGGTGGCGCCAGGACGCATTGCAACAGACCGTATTCGTGAACTGGATGCAGCACGGGCTGAACAGAACGGAGTCAGTGAGGATGAAGTCTCGGAACAGTTCCAAAAGGAGATTCCACTCGGCCGTTATGGTCAGCCGGAGGAATTCGCCAAAGCAGTGGTATTCCTGTTATCCGGGGCCAATACGTACATTACCGGCACCTCACTGATCGTGGACGGTGGTATGGTTCGAGCCCTATAAAAGTCATGGATACAATAAAATACCCTCTGTCACCACATGCCGTGGAGATAGAGGGTATTCCTGTTATTCTGATATGATGGGAGAGATCACTCCCGATTCATTATGTAGGCGAATTAACGCAAAAGTTCCCATTCATGCTGCAGCATGCCGTATACTGCATGGTTCACGTAACCTTTAGGCAGCTTCTCTGCCTGACGAATGACACCTTCCAGAACGAATCCGAGTCTCTCCGGGATGGCACGACTTCGTTTGTTGTTCGTTGCCGAGCGAATCTCGACGCGATTCAGATCCAGGGTCACCAGGGCATAATCGACCAGAACGCGACAAGCGCTTGTCATCAAGCCCTGACCCTCAAAACCTTTTCCAAGCCAGTATCCGATGCTCACCGAGCGGTTGGTCCAGTTAATCTCGTGGAATCCGATGATACCGGCAAGATCACCTTTTAACCACACGCCGGCAGTAAATCCACCATTTTCAGCACCTTGTTTTAATGCGTTAGTAATGAAGTTTGAGGTGTGTTCAACTTCTGTTACATGATCTACCCACGGTAACCAATGTCTCAGTTGATCCCGTGAACGATCCGTGAGTTCGAACAGCGGTTTGGTGTGTTCCATGGCCAGCGGCCGGAGTTCGGTATATTCATCCAATGAATAGGTAAACATGAATGCAACCTTCTTTCTTCATATAGTGTAGGTTTAGTTGTTTTGGATTAACGGGAAGTTTTGGGTAACTTTTGCTCCAGTGCAAACAGGTCTTCTTCCATCGAGGCCATGCGTTGATTAACCGTTGTGCGTGCGTCACGGAGTGCCTGATTATATATGTAGGGAGCGAGCTGTGTCATGAACAGGTCGAGGACACCCCAAGCGGCCAGATCACCCAGTTCTTCGCCACGTTCCTCTTCGAAATACGACTGGATGGTGCGAATGGCTTCATCCTGCTGTTCTTTGGTCAGTTTAAGCGAATTCAATGGAATGGGAAACCCTCCCTTTAATTTGTTTTTACTATCATGCTACATGATTCGAGCGAACCCGTCAAAATGGTTTTGGGCCTATTTATTCATGGCTGATCCTGACTTTGGTGCCTTCTTTATTGAACTCCTTCCCCGTTAAAGGTATATTTAAATGAAACGCGTACGAAACTTTCCAAGAAAATAGATTTTTTCAGGAAATGACTTCGTTATCAAGGAATTATAGCCGGAATTGCTGCAATTCCCGAAAGCTCCAATCCATTCATGAAAGGTTTGATACCTGTGGACAATCGTACAACCCCACCTAACTTTATCAAAAATATTATCACCGAAGATCTCCGGTCTGGGAAAGTCCAGGAAGTTATTACCCGTTTTCCTCCGGAACCGAACGGTTATCTGCATATTGGTCATGCCAAGGCGATCTGGATCAACTTTACGCTGGGCGGCGAATTTGGCGGCAAAACGAATCTGCGCTTTGATGACACGAACCCGGTCAAGGAAGATGTGGAATACGTTCAATCGATTCAGGAAGATGTGAAATGGCTCGGATACGAGTGGAACGAGAAACGTTTTGCCTCGGATTATTTTGATGAGATGTACAACCGTGCTGTCTTGTTGATTAAAAAAGGAAAAGCCTACATCGACGACCAAAGCGCCGACGAGATCCGTGCAATGCGCGGAACGCTGACGGAACCGGGCAAGAACAGCCCGTACCGTGATCGTTCGGTGGAAGAGAATCTCGACCTGTTCACACGTATGCGTGCAGGCGAATTCAAGAATGGAGAGAAAGTGCTGCGTGCCAAGATCGATATGTCTGCACCGAATATCAATCTGCGCGATCCGGTGATTTACCGGATTTCACATGCACACCATCATAACACCGGTGACAAATGGTGTATCTACCCGATGTACGCCTTCGCTCACCCGCTCGAAGATGCGATTGAAGGTGTAACGCACTCCCTTTGTTCGCTGGAGTTTGAGGATCAACGCCCATTCTACGATTGGGTTATTGCAGAATGTGAGATGGAGAGCCAACCGCGTCAATACGAATTTGGCCGCCTGAACCTGTCCCAGATGGTGACAAGCAAGCGGAAGTTGAAACTGCTCGTGGACGAAGGCCATGTGGATGGATGGGATGATCCTCGCATGCCAACAATTTCGGGTCTGCGCCGCCGGGGATATACACCGGAAGCCATTCGTGATTTCGTATTTGAGACAGGCATTTCGAAGAGCCAAGGGGTTATCGATCTGCAAACGCTGGAGCACTTTGTACGTGAAGACTTGAAACTGAAAGCTCCACGCACGATGGCTGTCCTGCACCCGCTCAAAGTGGTTATCACCAACTACCCGGAAGGGCAAGTGGAATGGCTTGAGGCAGAGAACAATGTGGAGAACCCGGAGATGGGTAATCGCCAAATTCCGTTCTCTCGTGAGATTTATATCGAACAAGACGATTTCATGGAAGATCCGCCGAATAAATACTTCCGGTTGTTCCCTGGCAACGAAGTTCGTCTGAAACATGCATACTTTATCAAATGTAACGATGTAATCAAGGATGCAGAAGGCAATGTGACTGAGATTCATTGTACCTATGATGTAGAGACGAAGAGCGGTAGTGGCTTCACAGGCCGTAAAGTTAAAGGTACAATCCACTGGGTAGAAGCGACTCAAGCGGTACCTGCTGAATTCCGTCTGTATGAGCCTTTGATCCTGGATGAAGCACCAGAAGCTGAGGTTGAAGTGGCTGTAGCTGGGGCTGAAACGGAGGTTGTGGAAGAGCAACCGGAGAAAACGTTCCTGGATCAATTGAACCCGAACTCCCTTGAGGTTGTTCACGGGTATGTGGAACAAGAGATGAAGGAAGCGAACGCTCAGGACAAGTTCCAATTCTTCCGTCACGGTTACTTCAGTGTAGATCCGAAACATTCCGAGCCAGGACGTCCGGTATTTAACCGGGTCGTATCCCTGAAAAGCTCATTCCAACTGCCGAAGGCATAAGGTTAATGCACGAAGCTAAGGAACTTAAGGCCTGTTTGTCATAGTGCTGATAAACAGACAAGTGATAAGTTAAAGTAAGGGCATCCTTCGTCATGATTATGGCGAAGGATGCCCTTTTGTTATTTTGGAAATAGTCAGGTTAGTTTTAGACTGAGCATATAATGCGGCATGAACATGAACAGAACCCTTAGAATGTGAGGGCCCTGTGCGGCAAGATTCTAACGAATCGAGGACTCGCTATTCAAGCGTATCTGGGCATTTCAGAAACGTAGCGAATCGTAGACACCTTATTTCCTCATTTGGCTGGTCTTTTGTGGTTTCTAACATCTTTTATGAAAAATAAGGTGGCTGAGGTTCTTTAGCTTTTGAATTACGTAGAATTGCTGCAAATAAGGAGTCTAAGGTTCGTTAGGTGCAACAAGCCTTAGACTCCTTTCTCTTTACTACTACTACTATCCATAATCTTTTGTTTGAATGTTTGAACGTTAATTTACACGATAACGGAGAGGACAGAAATAACCTGAAGAAGCGGAGCGTTCGCCTAAAAGCTTTCTGAAAGAAAGCTACATCGGAAGCATACGCTTATCCCCGGATTTTACCCTTAAAAAAGGGAATCAAAAAATGCGGGGATAACAGCGATCGGAAGGGTATTCTGTCATCGTAGTGCTCTTGTGTAAATCGATCTCTCAACTCTTTCTAACAAAAGATTATCTGTCCTCATCCATATTGCCCATCTCCGTCAACACAACCGGCTGATAGCCGTTACGGCGGTTCGATAACCACATGATGCTAAATCCAACTGCGCCGATGAGCGAGAAGAATACGCCGATGCTATACATGATTTCCGCGCCGAAGCTCTGGAACAACCAGCCGCCAAACAGACCGGCAATCACGCCGGAGAGACCACCCCAGGCCATCGTATACACCGCTTGACCGGAGGAACGATAAGGTCTTGGAATGAACAGCATGGTCAGCTGTGTACCCACATAGAAGTATCCGCCGAACGTAATGGAGTGCATCAGCTGAATGAATACAATCTCCATCGGATTGGTGGCCAGCGCCATGAGCTGCCAGCGAAGTGCAAATAGCAGACTGATCAAGATGAGAGATGCCAAGAGCATGCTCATTTTGCGCTTGAGTAAGCGGTCGAGCAGCAGGAATACACCGACTTCGAGAATGGAAGAGGTGAAGATGGCCCAGCCCACCATCTGTTTGTCGCCACCCATCTCTACGATATATAGCGACATAAATGTACTGTTCATCGCATTGGGCACCGACACGAGTACACCCAGGCCGATAAATGTCATAAAATACGGATTGAACATGACTTTGCCAAACCGCCGAAAAGTAACTACGGGTGTATCCGAAGCGATCGGCTGTCTGGGCAGAAATACGGATAACACAAAGGCGATGGCAATCATGCACGCAAAGATAATGGATACACTGCCAATGCCAAATCGGTCAATGAGCGGTCCGGCAGCGACGGCAGTCAGCGCCCAACCGAGTGAACCCCAGAGCCGGAATGATCCAAATTTCTGGGTTGTGCCATCGATATATCCGAGAATGAGGCTATTGGTTTGAGCAAATAATGGACTTTGAAAAAAATAAAAGAAAATCATGGCTACATAGATCCATGTATAACTTGGCGCATAGAACACACCCTGGGCGAGCACAAATGTGCCTCCCATCATGATCATCAGAATGATACGAATATTGCGGGATTTATCGCTCCAGAAACCCCAGAACGGGTTGGCGAACAAGGATACAAAGGGTCCAATTGCCATCAGACTGCCAATCTCCAGTTTGGTCATGCCAATCTCTTGCAGATAGAGCTGCAGGAATCCGGCAAAAATCGAGATGGCTCCATATATGAAAAAGTTATATAGTTTCAGAGATCCCAATGAGGGATTACCTTTTGAAGGTACAGGTCTGTCCAATTAAGCCATTCCTTTCAAATGCATATTGTTCAATGTATCATTTGTTGAAAGGGGATTCAATCTATAGAAAAAGTTGATCGATTGATATAGTAAGCCTACATCGTTACCGGGAGGGAGCAAGACATCATGAACACGAGAGAATGGACAGGCATCATACTGGCAGGAGGTTTATCCAGCCGTATGGGAACCAACAAGGCCATGCTGGAACTGGACGGTTCCGTCGTACTTCAACATGTTACAGAAGCCATGAGACCCGCAGTATCCCGTATCATCGTGGCTGGTGGACCCAACGTGACAACCTACAGCGATATGGGCTACGACTGCGTCCAGGATCACTATCCGGGAAAGGGACCACTCGCGGGCATTCATGCGGCACTGAAAGCTTCGGACACAGACTGGAATCTGGTGTGCGCCTGCGACATGCCGCTCCTGCAAACGTCCTTTTTGGATGGCTTAAAAAAACTGGCCGAGATAAATGACACTTATTCTGCTATCGTTCCACGCGTGGATGGACATGTCCACCCTCTTGCAGGGGCTTACCACAAGCGAGTGCTCCCTAATCTGGAGCAGCAGCTGAACCACGATCATCTTCGAGTCATGCGATGGCTAGAAGAGATCGGTTGCTGTTATGTCGAAGTGGAAGAGCTTGAGAGAGCAGGTGTTCATCATGCAGTGATGCAAATGAGTAATATGAACACGCCGGAAGAGTATGAACGTATACGTAATCAAGATTCTGGACTTGATTCAGATCTGTAGGATACAGGATCACCTGATGCGTCTGCATGATGATGGCGATATTGAAGCGGGCTTTGGCCTGTCCAACGTTTGAATTGTCTGCTGAAATGGGACAGGTGGGTGTAGCCGAGCTTCCATGCAATTTCACCGAGCGACAGCTCTGGCTGTTCGATTAGTACCTTGGCCTCCTGCAACTTCAAGCTGGACAGGTAAGCCCTGGGTGATCGCCCATACACCTTGCGAAATACCTGCAAACCATATCCCGGACTGATGCCAAACGAGGATATAATCTGCTCCACTTTGACCGTGGATACACTGCTTTCCTTGGTTCGAAGCTGGGCATGAAAGGCCTGCTTGATCGCCTCCGCTATAGCTCCTGCATAATGCATCGCTGTTGGGGCTGGTGCATGTGAAGCAGCAACGGATGTGGTGGACTCCGGTTCATGGTCAGCGGCTTGGGACAACAGAGCAAACAGTTCAAACATGCGTGCCTGCATGATTATTTTGTCAGTAGACGTGTAGGCCTCGGATACGTTAATCATCCCCATCCAGCTCTCCAGCACAACGCGCATCTTCCGGTTATCCTCCGTCCCTGCTGCGTAGATTTGGCTATGCTGAGACATCAGCTTCAAGGTAAAGACCGGATCATCCACATTAAAATGAGCGCTAAAATAAGTCATGCCTTCCGGGGATACACATTGATTCGTATGTTTGAATCCGGGAGGAATGAGAAGAATGGAACCTTCCTCTACGGTATAGGTATAACCATGAATCACACTTTCTTGCGTACCTTCGATGATCAACATAATCTCAAAGCCCGGATGTGATTCCTCCGGCATCGCCCATCCATATGGAACTTGTTGGCTGTGCGCACCATAGAATTTGATGTTACAGTCGATAATAGGCAGCCAATGAGCCAGCGTATGGTGAGGCATTTCTCGGAGCTGTGATCGGATGTCCATAACATTCACCTCGGAAAAGGGTAAAAACAACTCGCCTTGTACAATCGGCACCTTTAGTATACTTCATTATAATCAGTTTAACGCAAGCATGGATCATGCATGGGATGTATCAACGTTTGAAGGGGTTACTGAACGATCCCGGTTTTTTAACCGATAATATTGTAAACGCTACCATTATGGATTGGAATATGTCAACTCGTGCACACATCAAGATCATTATATTTTACCGACAAAAAGGAGATTACATCATGGACAGATTATTATATGGCGTAGCCTATTATGATGAATATATGCCTTACGAAAGATTGGACAAGGACATTCAGATGATGAAGGATGCAGGGATCAACGTGGTCCGCATTGCAGAATCAACCTGGAGTACTCATGAACCGCAGAATGGCGTATTTGACTTCTCTTCCGTAGACCGTGTACTGGATGCCATGCATGAGGCGGGGATTCAGGTTATCGTAGGAACACCAACGTATGCTGTTCCAACGTGGATGGTTAAGGAACATCCGGACGTGCTGGCTACCACCGCACAGGGACCTGGTAAATATGGTGCAAGACAGATCATGGATATTACACACCCAACCTATCTATTCTATGCCGAGCGGATCATCCGTAAGCTGATCTCTCGGGTAAGCACACACCCAGCGGTCATCGGTTATCAGACGGATAACGAGACGAAACATTACAATACGGCCGGAGATAATGTACAATTGCAATTTGTCAAATATATGCGGAACAAGTTCAGCTCCCTGGACGAGTTGAACAAGGAATTTGGCCTCGACTACTGGAGCAATCGAATCAATAGCTGGGAGGACTTCCCGTCTGTGGTGGGAACGATCAACGGCAGTCTGGGCGCAGAGTTTGCCAAGTTCCAGCGACAGCTGGTAACCAACTTTCTGGCTTGGCAAGTGGGGATCGTGAATGAATACAAACAGGAAGGACAGTTTGTAACCCAGAACTTTGACTTTGACTGGCGTGGATATTCCTACGGTATTCAAGGGGATGTGGACCATTTTGCCGCTTCGAAACCTTTTGACATCACGAGTGTGGACATCTATCATCCTTCCCAGGATGATCTGACGGGCATTGAGATTTCATTCGGCGGGGATGTGGCGCGTTCGACCAAACAATCGAATTATCTTGTACTGGAGACCGAAGCGCAGGCGTTCTGGCATTGGGTTCCCTATCCGGGGCAGCTTCGATTGCAGGCATTCAGTCATCTGGCATCAGGTGCGAACATGGTCGCCTACTGGCACTGGCATTCATTGCACAATTCGTTTGAGACCTATTGGAAAGGATTGCTTAGTCATGACTTCGAACCAAATCCGGTGTACAACGAAGCAAAGACCATTGGCAGGGATTTTGCCCGTCTCAGTCCAAAGCTCGTGAATCTGAAGAAAACGAATCGGGTGGCTGTGCTGTTCAGCAATGAGGCGTTGACATCGATCAAGTGGTTTGGCTTTAACTTCACCAGTGACAAGAATTACAATGACGTGGTGCGCTGGATGTACGATGAATTGTACAAAATGAATATTGGATGTGACCTGATCGACCCATCTGTTGAAAGTTATGCGGAGTATGATGTGCTTGTTGTACCTGCTCTGTATGCAGCTTCGGATGCGTTGTTGGAAAAATTAAATCAATTCGTACAGGATGGCGGACATATCGTTTACTCGTTCAAAAGTGGATTCGCAAATGAGCATATCAAGGTACGCTCTACCCGCCAGCCCGGCCTGATCAGTGAGGCATGCGGGATCAGCTATAACCTTTTTGTAGAGCCAAAACATGTCTCGCTGCGGGATGATCCATTTGGAGTTGGTCAGGAGCAGAACCAGATTCACACCTGGATGGAACTGATTACACCAACAACGGCTGAAGTACTCGCTTGGTATGATCATCCACATTGGGGTGAATATGCGGCAATTACCCAGAATGCCTATGGAAAAGGCAAAGCAACCTATGTCGGCTGTTATACCAGTTCTGCGGTGATCCGACAGGTGTTGGAACGTGTCATGAACGATGCAGGCGTATGGGGAGCTGATCAGGAACTGGCTTTTCCGATTATTGTGAAGACTGGTGTGAACGATCAGGGGAACACGATTCGCTACTATTTCAATTACGCGGATGAGTCAACATCCTTCGTGAATACCTATGGGGAAGGGACCGAACTTCTGGCAGGAACCCTGATTGCTTCTGGAGAGAAGATCGAACTGGAGCCATGGGGCATACGGATTATTGAACAATAATAGGAAATAATAAATATAGGTATATAAGTTGAATTTTACAAGTACACGTTAACGGAGAGGGCAGAAATAACCTGAAGAAGCGGAGCGTTCGCCTTTATCACCGGATTTTCCCCTTAGAAAGGGAATCAAAAAAATCCGGTGATAACAGCGATCAGAGGGTTGTTCTGACCGCGTAGTGATCTCGTGTAACCATTCATTCTGTTGTATAACGTGATATTTAACATTTCCAAACGAATATAAAGACCAAAGCGCCCTCGGCTTCCATGCTGGGGCGTTTGTCTATTTTAGCTCAGGAGTGGATGCGCTGTGTTTACCGAATGTTATCGGAAGCTGACAGACCCTTTCAAACGCAGCATTCGCAATAAATTGATTCTTACCATGACGCTACTGGCTGTTCTGCCCGTCATTGCCATGACCGCTATGGCAGCCGAGAATACCCGCTCTTCCATGGAAGAGGAGATTATGGAGACCAACCGGGCCAATATGAACTGGGCCTCCATCTATCTGGGTGAACAGTTCGCTCGCATGAACAATATTATCTATTCCATTCAGATCAGTGACGAATTGCATCAATATCTGGCGTTGAACCAGGAAGCGCCGGCCGCCAGTCGATTCGATGAACAGAAGGCCATGTTCAATATGCTGAACAGTGTATACTATTCGGCTGGCAATTATGTATTTGGCGTTGAATTGTATCTGAAGGAATTGGACACCCTGTTCACCTTCAACTCCATGGATTCTCGCATCATAGCGGTATCGGAAATACCGGAAGGATATCATGAGCTTTTTGCACAACATAAAGATTTTACGATTATTAATGATCCGGACGATCCGCAGAAGTTTCACATGACCCGCAGTATGAACCGCTTCGAGGATCAGGCACAGATCGGCGCCATCAGTCTGGAGGTCAAGTGGGCTGAGTTTAATCAGACCCTGGAGCTGCTGGATAGCCGGGGAGACTATGCGGTATACATTGCTGATAGCGCGGGCATTCCGGTCTATCAACCAAACCATGAGATTCAGCCGTCGGCGGAAGCAATGGAGAAATTGGCAAGTACGAAAGAAAGTTCAGGTTTCATCCGTACAGCCAAGGAATACGTATTCTTTCATTCCATTGAGCCGTCAGGACTGCGTGTGATCAAAATTGTACCTGCCCATGTCATTAATGAAAGTGCCTTGGAAACGATGAAATACGGATTGGTTGTAGGTGGCCTGGCAACCCTCATATCTATTGGAATCGCTGCGCTCGTGGCTTGGCGTACATCGAAGCCCATTGTCAGACTGGCGAATTCCATGAAGGGTATCCAGTTAATTAAGGACAGGGAAGTGGTTCGAAGCGGTCGGGTGGATGAGATTGGCCTGCTGGAGAAAAATCTGCACGGCATGGCTAGTCGTATTCGGGAACATATTCGCGACAATTACCTGATGAATCTGGAGAAGCAGACGGCGGAGCTCAAAGCACTGCAATCCCAGATCCATCCGCATTTCCTGCAAAATACGTTGCAGATGATTGGCGGCATGGTCTACTCGCAAAAACCGGCAGACAGTTATAAAGTCATTCGAGCCTTAAGCGAGATGTTTCGTTATATTGTGCGAGCACCGGATGGACTTGTCCCTTTAAAGTCTGAACTCGATCAGTTGGAACATTATATGCTCATTCAGAAGCAGCGTTTTGGCGGCAAGCTTGAATATACACTGGAGATTACCGGAGAACTTCGGGAGTGTTATATTCCCAAGTTGTCTTTGCAACCCATTGTGGAGAATGCATTTTTGCATGGTCTGGAGAAGAAACAGGGCGAGTGGAAGCTGGGCATTGAGGTTGTCTGTGAACCTGGAGATGTAACCATTCGAATTCGTGATAACGGCGTGGGTATGGATGCTGAGAAACTAACGGAGATGCAATCCAGACTGGTACGGATCACCCGGCAGGCAGATCGGGTATGGAGTTCAGGTACAAGTATTGGACTGGTCAATGCGGCCTCACGAATGGTCATGCATTTTGGACCTGAATATGGGATGAGCATGGAAAGTGAATATGGACAGGGGACGAGCGTTACGGTACGAATTCCCTGCAATACAGGAGGCGAAGCCTTGTGAACAAGGAATTGTACAGAGTGCTGCTGGTGGACGATGAACCGTGGAACCGGGATATTTTACGCAACTTGGGAGATTGGAATGAACTTGGCATGACCGTTGCAGGTGAGGCAGAAGACGGTGAGCAGGCCATACAACTGATCAAGCAGCATCAGCCTCATATTATCATTACGGATATGCGTATGCCCGGCACAGACGGTGTGGAACTGCTACAGACGCTGAGCGGACAGTATCCACAGATCAAGGTGATCGTGGTGAGCGGGTATGATGACTTCAATTATGCAAAACATGCGATCCGTCATCGGGCTGCAGATTATCTGCTCAAACCGGTGAATCCGGATGAACTGAACGGTGTGCTGGCCAAATGTGCAAGAGAATTGGAAAAGGTTGAATCTGCGCCTGAATCATGGGAGGCATACCCCTCTTCGTTCGCTAGTGAATTCTCCCTGTTCCAACAGCAGGCCCGTCTTAGGTTTAATGACCTGAACGGGCAGAGTCTGCGTGAATGGTTCCAGCAGTTGCAGCAGAAGCTGGAACGCAGCGAGATTAACAGACCCCGGCAGCTTGGACGAGTAGCCTATGAATTACAGGCTTTGCTGGATGAACTCTGTGTCTCCAATGGATTGTACGAGCGGGGCGAGACAACGGTTTTACCCCCTTCAACGGCGCTGGCTTCCATAGAATCCACAATTGCCTGGATATCCGCCCCGTACTACCAGGCTTTGGAGCAACTGATTGCGCAGCGCAAGTTCAAGAACAAGCTGAATCTGAATGAGGTGAAACAATACATTGAGCAGCACTGTATGGAGATGATCACGCTGGAGCAGCTCGCCCAGATCTTTTTTGTCAGCAAGGAATACCTCAGCAAGGTCTTCAAGAAAGAGTACGATGTGAACGTGACCGACTATGTTGTCCAATTACGTATGACGAGAGCGAAAGAGTGGGTAATGGACGAACAGATTCCATTTAAGCATATTGCCGAGATGGCGGGTTATGAAGATGTGTCCTACTTCTATCGGGTATTCAAGAAACATTTCGGAGTTTCCCCAGGGGAGATGAGAAAGGGACAACCTCGTATGTGAGGCAATTCAGACAGGAGCACGGAATAAGCCGTTCGAGAGAGCATTTGCGGCTGGATTAAGGTTTAAAATAATCCAATACACAAGTCTAATTTTGTCCAATGAAGCGCTTTCATTTTCTGATATATAATGAGCCTATGAAAGACAAACCAGTCACACCGGGAGGTCATAAGAGATGAAAGTATGGAAAAGCGTAGCAAGTGCGGTACTGGTCAGTGTTCTGCTCGCAGGTTGCGGCTCCAATGCAGGAACGGACAATGGGCAGGAGGAATCTGCATCAGGCAGCACGGTGTCACTCAAAGTATTCATTGCACAACCTCGGCTGAAAGAACATTACGATAAATATATAGAACAGTTCAAAGCCAAGGAGAAAGCAGAGAAAAATATTGAGGTGAACGTGCAACTGGAGATGCCGCCAGCGGACAATGCACCGCAGATTCTGAAGACAAGACTCGCCTCCAATGATGCACCGGATGTGTTCGCCCTGCATGCAGTCAATGAGATCCCACCATTCAGTAAAGCCGGTTATCTGGAAGACCTGTCGAGCCAACCTTTTGTCGATAAGTTGCTGGATTCGGTTAAACCTTCCGTAACGGATGCAGGGGGCAAAGTTGTGGCTGTTCCTTTGGAAACGTTATCATGGGGCTATCTGTACAATAAAGATATTTTCGAGGAGCAAGGGCTGGAAGTACCAACGACGTTAACGGAGATGAAAGCGGTCGTGGAGAAACTGAAAGCAGCCAACATCACACCATTTGAACTGTCCTACAAAGAATCCTGGATTCCGCAATTATTCCTGCCACTCACCGTTGGGGCATTAACACAGTCGGAGCACAAAGACTTCATCGACAAGATGAATCAGGATCAAGGCTCCTTCTCGGATATGAAAGCGTTGTTCGACGTTTTTGATCTGGTCAATGCAAATGGAACGGACAAAGCGCTGGAAGTGGGCGGAGATGATGGTTCAGCAGCCTTCGCTTCAGGAAACGCCGCCATGTGGATTCAGGGACCATGGTTTGCCGAAACCATTCTGAAGTCCAACCCGGACTTGAACTTCGGTGTAGCACCAATGCCGATCAATGACAATCCGGATGATACCAAAATCAATCTGAGTACTTCTACTTCATTGGCCGTATCGTCATCCAGCAAGAACAAAGAAGTGGCACTCGATTTCGTGAACTACATTCTCGATGACAAGGATTCAAGTGCATTCTACGAAGCACTCAAGTTTAATCCGGTTGCCAAGATCCATGACTTCAAGAGCTTCCCATGGGTAGACGATGCCCAGAAATATGTGAGTGAAGGTAAAGCCTATCAGGACCCATCCATCCCGCAAGCGGTGAAAGACGAATCGGGTAAAGCGTTGCAAGGCTACTACTCGGGGCAATTAAATCAACAGCAGGTTATCGATGCACTCGACAAAGCGTGGAAATCGTACAACAAAGTCAACAAGTAAGGAGTTGCGAGGAATGTAGTACCCGCTTTTGTTGGCAAAATCCCAACGGTTTTGGGGTTTTGTCAACAAACTGGCGGTACTTTATTTCGTCGCAGTCTCCAAGCAGATGATACGGCAGGCAGAACGTTCTTCGTTCCCTCGTTTACGATCATCCGCTTCGAGTGAAAAGGGGGAGAACCAATGGCTACGAATGTGTTCAAGAAGTATCTGTCACTGCTTGCGTTCACTGCGCCTGCCTTTGTCATCTATGCGATTTTCCTGCTGTACCCTACGTTTAGCGGCATGTTCTACAGTCTGACGGATTGGAACGGGCTTAACCGGGATTACAGCTTTATCGGTCTGGGCAACTTCGTTGAGTTGTTCAAAGAAGATCCGGACTTTCTGAACTCTCTGTGGTTCACAATGAAATATGTAATATTTATGCTCATTCTGCAAAATGGAATTGCCTTGCTGCTTGCCGTGTTGATTGAATCACGGACGCGCAGCAAAGGGCTATTTCGGACCCTGTTCTTCATGCCTAATATGATCAGTACGATCATCAGTGCCTTCATGTGGACCTTCATCTTCTCTCAGGTGCTGCCACAGCTCGCACAGAAACTGGCCATCTCTTTCCTGGATCAGCAATGGCTGGGTGATCCGAAGTTTTCATTTTACTCCATTCTGATCGTATCGCTCTGGAACGGTGTGGGGTATATGATGATCATCTATCTGGCCGCTCTTCAGGGTGTGCCAAAAAGTCTCAAGGAAGCAGCTGTTATTGATGGGGCCAACGCATTCCAGGTACTGCGCAATGTGGTGTTGCCGATGATTACTCATGCGGTGACGATCTGTTTCTTCCTGACGCTGAACGGAGCATTTAAAGTGTTCGAAGTGGTGTATGGACTGACTGGTGGTGGACCGGGCCGGGCGACGCAGGTTATCACGATGAATATCTATGAAGAAGCATTCTCCAACAACTTCAGATACGGTTATGCAAGTGCCAAATCGGTTGTGCTGTTCATTATCGTACTCATCTTCACACTCATCCAGATCACCGTCATGAAGAAGAAAGAGGTGGAAGCATGAGGATGCAACGACTGAACAGTTATCTGATTCGACTGCTGCTGATGCTGGGTTCTCTTGTAGCCATGCTGCCGATCTACATGGCGGTGGTGAACTCTTTCAAAACACAAGGTGAGATGTTCCAATCCTTTATCGCGCTGCCGACGACGCTTCACTGGGAGAATTATTCGGACGCGTTTAATAAAATCAATCTGTTGGGCAGTTCGATGAACTCAGCGATTGTATCCTTTCTGGGGATCGGTGGTATCGTCTTCTGTGCCTCACTGGCGGGATACAAGCTGTCACGTACCTCTGGTCGATTGAGCAACCTGATCTTCTTCCTGTTTGTCGCATCCATGCTGGTGCCGTTCCATTCGATCATGATTCCACTGACACGGGTAGCCAAAGGCATGGGTGTACAAGGAAGTACGTACGGATTGGCCTTGATCTATATCGGGCTTGGTGTGAACATGGCCATCTTCCTCTATCACGGGTTTGTGAAGTCCATCCCGCGGGAATTGGAGGAATCGGCTCAGATTGATGGATGTAATGAGTTCCAGACGTTCTTCCAGATTATCTTCCCGCTTTTGCTTCCGATCACAGTCACCATCGCGATTCTGGACTTCCTGTGGATCTGGAATGACTTCTTGTTGCCACTGCTCATGTTGACCGATGTGAATCGTTATACGCTGATTCTGTCGACAAACATGCTGTTTGGTGAATATAACAAGGAATGGCCGTTGATTCTGTCCTCCCTGGTACTGACTGCGATTCCGGTTATTCTGATCTATGCTTTCTTCCAGAAGTTTATCATGGAGGGGATTGCAGAGGGTGCTGTAAAAGGGTAAAACATACAAATAGCCTTGATCTAAAGGACATAGTCCTTTCAGGTCAAGGCTATTTTTTGGTTGTGAAGTCTTGAGCCAGTATTTGAAATCAGGAGCCAGAATCCATGAGCTTGTGTACAGCCTCTACGAGGCATTGTAGTCCACGCTCCATCTCATCAGGGGCAGCGTAGGCGTATGACAGCCGAATATGACTCGCATCCAGCCGGTCATACAGATAGCCCGGGTGGATAAGCACATTCTGCTCCAGACAGGTATGGAACAACTGTCGGATGGAAAGAGGTTCAACCGTGAATCGAAGCCAGATGTAAAAGCCGCCAGCAGGTATGTTCCATTCCGCAATTCCCTGGAAGTGACGTTGAAGCAACTCCAGCATAATGTCTCTGCGTCTGCGTAACTCAGGGCGAAGGCGCTCCATATGTTCTGCATGATGTCCTTCTGCGAACCACATGGCCGCGGCTTCTTGCGCGAGTGAGCTTGTACCATAATCGGTCTGCATCTTGATATCTGCGAGTCGGCGAATGACCGGCTCTGGCCCGACCAGCCATCCGAGGCGCAGCCCGGGACTGACGGCCTTTGACAGGGTGCCCATATGCAGCACACGTCCTTCCTGGTCACGCGCTTTTAGCGATGACGGAGGAGGTTTATCCAGCCACAGATCACTATAGGCGGCATCCTCCAGTATGGAGATGCCCATTGTTCGAGCGGTGGTCATCAGTTCTTCCCGGCGGTGATCACTCATCACAGATCCGGTGGGATTGTGAAAGCTCGGGATCGTATAGAGAAGCGAGATGTGGTCTTGATCTTTTACAAGCTGAGCTGCATCTTCCAGACGTGAAATGTGTAGACCTTCGTCATCCATCGGGATACCACTCATTTTCAACCCTGCCGATTGAAAGGCGTGAATCGAATAGAGATACGATGGTTTTTCCAGCAGAACGGCTGATCCGCGAGGGAGAAGTCCGACCGAAATCAAGTGCAGGGCCTGAAGAGAGCCGGATACAATCAGTATGGAATCTGGAGAAGCCTGAATGCCAATTGTCTGCAAATGGACGGACAAAGCCTCACGAAGCTCCAGGCTTCCTTGAGGTTCCAGGTAGTTCAGTGTACGAGAACGAAGGGACAGTGAGCGCAGAATGTCATTAAAAGCATCGTGAGGCATCAGCTCTGGGGCAAGCTCCCCTGTACCAAGACGGATGATGCCGGGCCTGAATTCAGCCTGATTAATCTGCTGAATCTCGGGCAGGTTGGGATAATACCAGCCCTCCTCGATGGCTTCATTCCAGTTGGGCATTGCTCCATGAGCCATGCCATGCCAACCGGAACCGGAAATATAAGTTCCTCCGCCATGTCTGCCTTCAAGCAGACCCGCGGCGGCCAGATTATCAAGGGCAGTAACCAGTGTACTGCGGTTCACCCCCATGGACTCAGCCCATGTTCGTTGTGAGGGGAGACGGTAGCCTGTCGACCATTCACCTGTTGTGATTTTCTGGCGGATATAGGCTTCAATCTGGCGATATAAAGGCAGGTCGGAAGAAGGATTCGGCTTCCAACTCATATATAGTCGTGAATCAGAACGTTCCATGACAGGCAGAATCACCTCCGTTTGTCTGTGTAACCAACACTATATCATTTGGTTGGGTGTGATGCCATCCAAGTGGTTGGTTACGCCAGCCCTCATCTGTCCTACTATGGATTACAGAGAGAAGGGGGAAGAACGATGGAGGTTGTTATTCACGCCATGATTCTGGCGTTTGGTCTGATCTTGCCGCTGGGTGTGCAGAATGTATTTATTTTTAATCAGGGCATGAGCCAGAGACATTATATACATGCACTGCCTGCTGTTATAACGGCAGGGGTCAGTGATACGTTGTTAATCGGGGCAGCCGTTGGAGGGGTGTCGCTTATTTTGCTGCAATGGCCAGTGCTGGTGAATGTGTTGTATGCCGCAGGAAGTTTGTTTTTACTGTATATGGCATGGAGTATCTGGAGGTCGTCCGAATCTGTGGAAGGTCCGCAGACGGTTATGTCAGCGGGGCGACAGATTGCGTTCGCTGCATCGGTATCTCTACTCAATCCCCATGCGCTGCTGGACACGGTTGCCGTGATTGGCACCAGTTCACTTCAGTATGAAGGGGTGGAGCGTATTTATTTTGCCCTGACAGCCGCAGTTGTGTCATGGGTATGGTTCTTTGGACTTGCAGGTGCGGGCAGAGTAATTGGGAGAACGGATCGAACTGGACGTATCAGTCTGGTGTTCAATCGATTGTCCGCTGTGGTCATGGTCGGGCTGGCGTGTATGATGCTGTGGAAGCTTATCGCTGAATAGAAGACTGTGGTGTGGCTCATCTTGTAAAAATAAAGAAACTCCCTATGACGTTAATCGCGGGAGTTCAATGTGAGTGTTAATCTGGAAATTGCATGGCCTGTTGATCCAGTTATGGAGTCCGAGTTGGAATATGTAGTGATCGATAATGCATCGGGATTATTCAATATCTGGACGACCATCTGAGTCATCGTACGAATTTATTCTGCCTTCAGCAGCATGGATTCAATAAACAATTTCAGATCACGGCTTACACTGTTCAACTGATCAATGACCTCGCTGAACTCGGTTACTAGTACAGCCTGTTGGTTGCTGGACTGTGAGATGGAGGTGATCTCTTGTTGCATCTGCTGGATGGAATGCTGAACATCCTTCAAGGAACGTTCGATATTCACTGTAGCTTCTTTAGTGCCCGTAGAAAGTTTACGCACTTCAGATGCAACAACGCTGAATCCGGCGCCTGCTTCGCCTGCTCGAGCGGCTTCAATAGCTGCGTTCAGGCCCAGCAGATTGGTCTGTTCCGAGATTTCACGGATGAATGCGGCGACTTTGTTCACTTCGCCAGAGTTCTGCACAGCCATGCGGGTATTATCCAAAATCTGCGTGGAAGAGGCTGTCAATTCCTCAGATTGGGCAGCTACCGTCTGTACCATATCTGTTAATTTTCCGCTAATACCACCGATCAAATCAGTGAAGTACTCCAGTTTTTCCTCATTCTGAAGAGAGAAACCAATGGCAAGTGTACCCACAATATTTCCTTGCTCATCCCGAAGAGGGGTGGCCGCCGAGTTAATTGAAGTGCCATAAAATTTCGCATCAATACGGTTCGCTGAAGTTTCTCCATTTATAAGTGCCCGACGGAGTGTAGGGTCATCTAGGGAAACGGGGTCTCCTGCCTTGATGCCCAGATCAAGCTCGTTGCTGGGAACGTAATACCAGAACTTCTCCGTGTCAGTTACTGCAATCATGATATCGTGTTCTTTGAGCATAATTTTAAAATACGGACTCGCTGCAACGAGTGCTTCAACAATGTTCAATAATATTCAGCTCCTATAGTGTATGTATGCATATCATCTGGATGTATCGTATATACATCGTCAGAATTATCGGAATCTTGAAGACCCAACAAGGGCAATAAGGTATATTAATTAAGTTTGTAACAAATGAGACATGAGAATTGATGACTTTCAGGAATTTATGAAAACATAACGAAAAAGCAGGCGAGAACAATCAAGTTCTCGTCTGCTTTGCTATCCACTTATTCTGTGCAATGCTCCATGTTTCGTGATCCATGCTGATTTACATAAGGGTTCACCCCGCCAGCGTTACCTCATCCGTTGTGCAAAGCGTCGATCTGACGGTACAGGTATGTACCCGTACGCAGGAATGCGCGGCTAATTTATATTGCTTACGGTTGCTAACCGCCAATCTGGGACATACGTCGTACAGTCGGCGTATGAGATTGCATTTTTTGTTCCAAAGCCAGAGCCATCTCATGGTTCTTTGGTTTCGTACCCAGTGCTTTGAGGAAGAGTGCCGCCATGGCATCCGGATCATCCACGAAGCGACGAACATTATACTCATCCGACCAGTAGAGGCAGGCTTTGATATGTCCGTCAGCGGTCAGCCGAAGTCGGTTGCAATTGTCACAGAAATGATCACTCACGGGATGAATCAATCCAAATGTGCCTTCAGAGCCCACAATTTTCATATTGCGTGATGGGCCATTGCCCGCAGGGCCTGCTGTATTTTCTACCGTCCAGCCCGCTTCAGCGCATACATCTGTCACGGCTTCCAGTGGCAAATAAGATTTGCGCCATGAATCCGAAGCCTGTCCAATTGGCATATATTCAATAAAGCGCACATGAAGAGGTTGGTCAATCGTCATGGCAATAAAATCCTTGATCTCATCATCGTTAATGCCCTTCATCAGCACGACATTTAGCTTGATCGGAGCAAGGCCAGCGGCTGTTGCAGCTTCAATGCCTTTCAGTACCTTATTCACATCTCCGCCGCGGGTAATCATGGAGAAGCGATCAGCGCGCAGGGAGTCCAGACTGATGTTAATCCGGTTCAATCCAGCATCTTTCAACGCCTGAGCTTGCTTATCCAGTAGAAGAGCGTTGGTCGTCAGTGCAATATCATCAATCCCGTCAATCGCCGAGATCATGCCGACAAGCTTGTGCAGATCCTTGCGTACCAGCGGTTCGCCCCCAGTGAGCCGAACTTTGCGCATGCCCATCGGGGCAAGTACCATCAATACCTGTGCAATCTCTTCGTAGCTCATAATTTCATCATGTGGAGCAAACTCCATGCCCTCCGCGGGCATGCAATACACACAGCGTAAATTACAGCGGTCCGTAACAGAAATACGGATGTAGTCATGTATCCGGCCAAATGAATCCTGAAGCAGTTCCATGCAGACCACCCTTTCATCGGTTCAGATTGGAAATCTTCTATTATAAATGATACGACAATTTCAAAAGGAACAGTTGCATCAAATTTTAGCTATTTCTCCAATCCGCGTCAACGATAACGTCAGATGACAGCATTTTTGGCGGGATGATTCAGATGGAATTGCCCCACAACTTGTTGCAGGAAGACGGTAATAGCTTCCACGTTTTGCGACGAATGCTGAACTTGCAGCATATCACGAATCAGCTCCATCATCTCGGCCTCCACCTCAGCGGAAGTAGCCCGGTTTTGGTGGCTGATTGCAGCAATATTCTCCATCAGCATGACCACCTGATCCACGACTTGTGTGCGCTCGGTTTCTTCAGCGGTAGCATTTTGCAAAAGTTGCGAAGCGGCCTGAACCAGTGTTGTTCCTTCAGCCAGTACCTGATCTCCCTCTGTAATTAACTGGGACGCAGCTCCTGCTGCTGTTGAGATTCGGTCCAGAATCTGATGAATATTTTCCGTGGAAGAGCGGGATAAATCGGCCAGCTTACGGATTTCCCCCGCCACAACCGAGAATCCTTGGCCGTGTTCGCCCACGCGTGCAGCCTCAATCGTAGCATTCAGAGCCAGCAGGTTGGTCTGAGCTGAGATTTCATCAATGACAGCCAGGGCACGATAGATCTCTTTCATCGTATCCATGAAGGACAGGATCGTACGGTTAGTATCGGATACCGCTCCTGAGATTTGGGTCATTTTATCCCCGATTCGTTCCACTTCCTGCTGGGCGACACCGATCTGTTCGGTTGCAGAGGTCTCCAGTTGTTGTAGCGTTATGCGCATGTGATCGGCTGCGATCTTGGCCTCATCGAGATCTTCCAGTTGGGTGCGAATGGCCTGAATCATCGAACCCAGCTTGTGGTTCACGCGCTCAGTCGTGCCTTGAGTTGTCTCTGTAGAAGTGCGCATCTGATACTGGTTGTCCATAACGTCTACCGTGGCGAGTTGTACCTTCAGCATGATGCCTTCCAGAGAGTCAATCATGTTGTTGATCCACTTCGCCAGTTCACCCGATTCGTCTTGGGCAAAAGCAGACGTGTCCAGGCGCTGGGTCAGATCACCCCTGCCTTCGGCGTTAATTCGAATAAATCGGCTTATTCGACGCAAGTCTTCATGAACCCGTCGATATTGGCTGCGATGCAGCTGTAATGCAGTGAAAAATCCGAATAACATATTAAAAGCCGCCATTGCTGCCGCACTCCACCCACTACCAGTGAGGGCATAGACGAGCGCGGCTCCTGCAAGACCTGACAAGATCGTGAAGAAACTGTGCTGTTTGAACTGGCGCCAGCCGATGCTTCGTATCCGATACACTTCCTCCAGATCCCCTTCACACATCATGCCCCAGCGATCGGGACAGTGAGGTAGCTGGAAGGTGATCCCTTTACCGATCACAGAAATATGGCGATAATCCGAATAGCCGGGAAAGGCAACAAACAGATTGGAACCATTCTGAATGGTGTTAGCTACACCGGGGTGCAGTTCTCCGGTCGACGGATCAGTGAACATGAGTTCCAGCTCGGTATGTTCCTTAACGGAAACAATACCCCAATCGGTGGTGACACCATCTTCCAGATTTTCCCCATGCGTAAACGTACGGTCTTCGAAGCGACTTCGGGATAAGGCGGTGCCGGGTTGCAGATGGGGCCGTAATATCGACTCAGCCATAAAGAGATAGTTGTCACCCGAATCGGGATAGATGTGGCCTGATTCCCGTTGAATCAGGTCACCGAGGACATCCCCGGGAACACGGCTGCATAATGAACCAACATATCGACCTTCCTGTAGAATGGGGTTGATAAACAGCAAGGTGACATCATCGTGAAAAGCGGACGAGCGTGGACCAATATCCAGCGTCAGTGGATCGGAATAAGGCCCATACAAACACTTTCTGCCATGACGATCTGCTCTGGAGTATTTCAATCCTGGTCCAATCAATGCTTCGTGATTTTCATAGTTCTGTCCAACGTGTTTCTTATATGTAGAGAATACCACCTGATTCTGTTCGTTCAGCATGAATAGCTCCGTACTGTCAACGGCTCGAATATAACTGGATTGAAACCATGCATCTAGTTTGCTTCGTTGTTGTGAACCTTCTAATACCTCTTGGAATTGAACCGACTGTATCTGTTGAAGCAATCGATCCAGGTGATTCCATTGTTCATCTGCCCAATCCATCATAAGCTGCCGCCGCGTTTCGGCAATACCTTCAAAAATCTGTTCTACATCTTCCTTTATATGTGCGTTCAACCGATACGATCGCCACAGCGGCAATCCTTTTCTCCATCCCAGCCAATCAAACATCATAACCACCCCGATTTCTGGATTTGAAAGCTTCGTTTTACTGATCTTTGGATAGACCTATCTATGTGGTTTTCAACGTGATATATGACAAAAGGAAGCCAGCCCGCGCAGTGATTGATCCGGAATAGTGATAACGCCTTCATCATTCGGGAGCTATGACTCACGTGGAGGTGGAAGTCCTTGTACGTCTATTCAATCTTTATACAAGAAAATGAACAAGAATACGAGAGCATATGTCATATTTTCCGAATATTCATTCAATAAATACAAATAATCGTGCGCTTGTTGTTAGGTGAAATGCATGTTAGCTGTATACGAAGGAAACTCACATGGATGTATCTGAGAATGGGTCTCATTTTACATTGTGTAACATGAACAGGCCCATACTCAAAACACACTGTATAATGTAATCCCCGCCCAAAGCGATATAGTATTATCTAACAAGCAAAACCTGTTACGTCGTGTATATAAACCTCCCATTCAGCCTTGGTGTGCAATGAAAATAACTTCCACAAAGGAGAATGCCCATGTCCTCCGCATCCTCAGCCACAGTTCCCGAAGCCTGCCATATTGATGTAGATCATGTGTCCGTTGTCTTTGGCACAGGAACACAACAAGTCACTGCCTTGTCGGATGTTACATTCCAGATCCAGTCCAATGAGTTTGTCTCCCTACTGGGCCCTTCCGGCTGTGGCAAGTCGACCTTGCTCCGGCTGGTGGGTGACCTGCTTCAGCCCACCTCAGGCACCGTTCGTATTTCAGGTCAGGAACCTGAACGGGCTCGGTTACAGCGACAGTTCGGCATCGTCTTTCAGACACCAGCCCTGTTCGATTGGCGCACCGTTCGTCACAATGTGGAATTGCCGTTGGAGCTGCTCGGCACCCGCCGGAAGGAGTGTCGCCGCATTAGCGGTGAGCTGCTTGAAATGGTAGGGCTAACCCGCTTCGCCGACCATTATCCATGGCAGCTCAGTGGAGGCATGCAGCAACGGGTATCCATTGCGCGAGCCCTTGCGCTTGATCCGCCATTGCTGCTTATGGATGAACCCTTCTCGGCTCTGGACGAATTCACCAAAGAAAAGCTGCAATTGGAGCTGCTTGAGATCAAGCGCTCGACAGGCAAGACCTTCCTCTTTGTTACACACAGCATCCCCGAAGCGGTATTTCTGTCCGACCGGATCATCGTACTCTCGGCGCATCCGGGGCAGGTGCATTCCATTCATTCCGTCAATCTGCCTTCCGAACGTCATGGTGAACTGAGAGAAACCGAAGCCTTCTACCACATGATCACGACTATTCGCAATTGCTTCTACGAGGAGCGTGATGAATCCCATGTCCCTGCGGTTCTTTAAACCGGGATATCGATCCTGGGTCGCCATATGGATTATAGCCGTACTGGTGCTGTGGGAAGCAATCGCCTGGATGCTGCAACTGTTCCTGTCACCCCAGCAGGCGGCGTCTCGCCTTCCTTATCTGCATGATGTCCTTGCAGCCTTGTTTCGTTACTCGGGTACGCTGGCAGAGCAGGGGGCTGTCACCTTTGGCAATGCCGCCATTGGTTTTACAGGGGGAACGCTGCTCGGCCTGGGTCTGGCTCTGCTCATGAGCGCGGCTGTCTGGCTGGAGCGCACATTATCGCCATATGTAGTCTCCTCACAGATGGTTCCGGTTATTGGTCTTGCACCCATTGTGTACGGCATTATCCACAACGCGGAGTGGGCCCGAATTGTCATGGCGGCGTATGTAACCTTCTTCCCGATCATTATCCATACGTTAAAAGGATTAAAAAGTGCAGCACCAGAGCATCTGGAGCTGATGCGTTCCTGTGGAGCTTCGTGGACTGCACGATATATCAAATGTCTGTTGCCCTCAGCACTTCCGGGATTATTTTCAGGTATGAAAATAGCTGCTCCGCTGGCGGTGACCTCCTCCATCGTTGTGGAATTGATGGGTGCCCCTGACGGACTCGGTGTCCTGATGGTTAGTTCGTTATATTACGGCCATGCCCAAGTGGGCATGTTCTGGGCCACCATCATGCTTAGCATTGGCATTGGCCTGATCTCGTATCTGGTCATCAGTCTGGCCGAACGTTGGCTGACCCCCTGGCAGCCTGAATTCAGGGCCAAAGGAGGCGATGGCACGTGAGTGAAGGGAGAGTGATGCAGCGGAAGCGGGACGAAGGTGTGGCAATTGCTGCGATCAATGGCGCGGCTGCACCCCTCACGGGTTCACAGATGACCTCTGCTCCCGAAACGGAAATTCATGGACATCCGGGACAAGCCGGAAAGGCCAGACTGGGCACCCGTGTTCGTGGGCGTTCGATTGTACTGAACCTGCTTCCCTGGGGTGCAGGGGCGATGTTTCTCGCTCTCTGGCAGCTCAGATTGTTTCATTGGATATTCTCGCTGGAAAGCTACCAACTGCCTGTGCCTTCCGCGATTGCGATATCCATTCAGGACAATGCCAATATGCTCTTTCGTTATGCGATGTACAGCGGAACGGAAATGATGGGTGGTTTCCTGCTGGGTTCCCTGTTAGGCGCTCTGGCGGCCGCGGGTGCGTCTTTCTTTCCAACAAGCGGCAAGGCGGCGGTTACCGTTCTGTCTGCATTGAACGCCGTTCCGATTGTGGCCCTTGCCCCAATTATGAACAATTGGTTCGGTGACGGAATCTGGTCACGTATTGCAGTCATCACCGTTATTACGATGGCGGCTATGGCGGTCAGTCTGTTCAAGGGGTTGACCTCGATTCAGCCGCAGTACAGTGATCTGCTGAGTGGCCTTGCCGCGAGCAGGATGCAGTTTTTTTGGAAGCTGAGACTGCCTCACGCCATACCCTCCCTCTTTGCAGGTCTGAAAATCAACATGTCGACCAGTATTATCGGGGCCATTGTGGGTGAATTTTTCATCGCTTCCCAGGGACTGGGGTACTTGCTCTCAGATCAGATTCGACTGGCAAATATGCCTTTGGCCTGGTCCTGTATTGTCATCGCCGCCGTGCTTGGCATTGTGCTGTATGAAGCTGTTGTCCTGGCAGAAAAGCGACTCATTCCTTGGAATCGTGCACGCACAGATCCATAACGTACATCAGGATAGCAACCATAGATTGATAGAGCTGGTGAAGTAGAGCCTCATACTATCTGCTTGAAAAATCGTATATACACAGGGGGTTGTTCTGTCCATGTACAAAACGTTGAAGTTGGGTCTGCTGATCATGGTTATGTTGGTGGTTACGGCGCTGAGCGCATGTTCTACGAAATCCGAGCCAGCTACGGATCCTGTTGCTGCGAGTTCAGGAGGGGCGGGAGAAGCGGATCAACCCTTAACCAAAGTGAAAATTCAACTGAAATGGGTGCCTCAGGCACAGTTTGCCGGAATCTATGCAGCGAAGGAAAAAGGTTTTTTTGCAGATGAAGGCATTGATGCCGAAATTATTCCGGGTGGTCCGGATATCGTGATTGAACAGCAGGTAGTCAATGGTGCAGCCGATGTGGGCATCACCGGAGTAGACAGTCTGCTGGTCAGCCGGGATAACGGTCTGCCGCTTGTCTCACTCGCCCAGATCTCACAGAAGAGCAGCTATCGCTTGATTGCCAAAAAGTCCCTCGGCATCACCGATCCCGCTCAGATGAAAGGCAAGAAGGTCAGTACCTGGTTCGGCAGTCAGCAGTTTCAGGTGCTCGCGTTCATGGAGAAGAATGGCTTGGACCCGAAGAAAGATATTGAACTGGTGAAGCAGGGTTTCACGATGGATCAGTTTTTCAATGACCAGGTAGATGTGGCGACAGCAACGATCTATAACGAGTACCACGTGGTGCTGGAAAGTGGAACGAAAGAGTCCGATCTGGATGTGTTCAACATTGAAGATGCCGGTGTTGGCATGCTGGAGGATACGCTGATTGCCAAGAAAGATTGGGTGGACAGTAATCATGAGCTTGCGGTCAAAGTAACCCGTGCCATTCTGAAAGGCTGGAATTATGCCATCGACAATCAGGAGGAGACGGTAGATATCGTGATGAGTAATGTGACGGAGGGCAGTACCACCCGTGAACATCAGGTCACGATGCTGGAAGAGATTGCAAAGCTGATTCGCCCGGAAGGATTTACGGAGCAGCAAGTTGGCAGTTTTGTGGATGAATCATTTACCCGAACTGCGGATATTGCACTGAACTATGGACTAATCAAAAAAGCCGCCAACCTGGATGAAGCGCTGGAGAAAAGCATCTATGAAGAAGCGGTGAAATAAGCGTTGAGGAGGATGACGAATGAGTTCTGTAGATCAGCAGCCGCAGCCGCTTGGCGGTACGAAGGAAGAATGGCTGGAGAAGGATCGTAAATACGTATGGCATCACATCTCGCCTCATAACGATCATCCGATGATTGCGGTAAGCGGGGAGGGCAGCTGGATCACTGATCAGGATGGCACACGTTATCTGGATGCGATGTCTGGACTTTGGTGTGTGAATGTGGGGCATGGCCGTGAGGAGATTGCGAGGAGTGCCTACGAACAGATGAAAGCCCTCGCTTATGTACCGATGACGCAGAGTCACGAACCGGCGATTTTGCTGGCGGAGAAGCTGAATGAATGGCTGGAGGGGGAGTATCGAATATTCTTCTCCAACTCGGGTTCAGATGCGAATGAGGTGGCTTTCAAAATAGCCCGTCAGTATCACCATCAGAATGGTGAGCCTACTCGGCACAAATTCATCTCCCGTCACCGGGCCTATCACGGCAACTCCATGGGTGCGCTGGGTGCGACCGGGCAAGCCGCCCGCAAGATCAAATATGAACCGCTCGGCGTAGGTTTCTCTCATGTTCCGCCACCGTATTGTTACCGCTGCCCGTTTGGGCGGAACAAGGATGGGTGCGGACTCGAGTGCGCAACCATCTATGAAGAGGTGATACGTTGGGAAGGTCCTGAGACGGTTGCCGCAGTAATTATGGAGCCGGTGATTACAGGGGGCGGCATGATTGTGCCCCCGCCGGATTATATGCGGACCGTGCAAGAGATCTGTCAGCGCTATGGCGTGCTGCTCATTGTCGATGAGGTCATCTGTGGTTTTGGCCGCTCGGGGCAGAAGTTTGGTCATCAGAATTATGGTGTACAGCCAGACATTGTGACGATGGCAAAAGGCATGACCAGTGCGTATTCACCGCTATCGGCAACGGCTGTGAGAGCTGATCTGTATGACACGTTCCGGGAACCCGGACCGGATGCCCATTTTCGCCACGTAAACACATTTGGTGGCAATCCGGTGTCCTGCCGGGTGGCACTGGCAAATCTGGAGATTCTGGAACGAGAGAATCTGGTCAGCCGCGCGGAGGAACTGGGTTATCTGCTTCGTGAGAAGCTGGAACCTTTGCTAGAGCTGTCCATTGTGGGGGATATCCGTTCATTCGGATTCGCCTGTGGGGTGGAATTGATTGAAGCAGACGGGTCTCCTGCAGAAGCGGATAAAGTAATGAAGGTACTCGCCAGTTGTAAAAGGGAAGGTATTCTGATTGGCAAGAACGGTGATACCGTGCCGGGGTTTGCGAATATTTTGACGATCTCCCCACCGTTTGTCACCACTGAGGATGAGTTGGATCTGATCGCTGGAAGTTTACTCGTTGCACTACGTAGTCTGGACGCAGGTTAACACGATAAATATGCGCAAGGAGGCGAGGGAGGATGCAGACCACAACAGGCACACTCATTAATCAGCTTCGGCTGAATGAACGAATTGAGCAGTTGTCACGTATTGGCCGAATCGCAGAGACGGGTGTCTGCCGACTTGCCCTGACCCCGGAAGATATGGACGGCATCATACAGGTTCGTCTCTGGATGGAAAAGGCTGGTCTGACGACTCGACTTGATGCCTTCGGCAATCTGATTGGTCGTCTGGAAGGTGCGGATCAGGCCCTGCCGATCCTTATGATTGGTTCCCATATCGACTCTCAGCCCTATGGCGGACGATATGATGGAGCGATTGGTGTGCTTGGCGCACTCGAAGCGGTGCAATGCCTGATCGAAAATGGCATTCAGCCCCGTATGCCGATTGAGGTGATTGCCTTTTGCGATGAGGAGGGTTCCCGTTTTAATAAAGGCCTGTTCGGCTCACGTGGCATAACCGGTCAGTTGGAAGAAGGCGAACTGGATCGGCAGGATAAAAACGGAGTGACCCGCCGTGAGGCGCTGGAAGCCTTTGGTTGTTCTCCTTCGGATTTTGAAGAAGCGATCTATCCGCCAGGTTCCATAGGCAGTTATCTGGAGCTGCACATTGAGCAGGGGCCGGTACTGGAAGCATTGAATGCTCCTGTGGGTCTGGTGACGGGCATTTCGGGCCCGCTATGGCTCACGGTGACGATGAAAGGGATGGCGGGTCATGCCGGCTCCGTTCCGATGGCAATGCGGCATGATGCTTTGGCAGGCAGCGCCAAAGTCATTTCTGCTTTTGACGATATGGTGAGAGAAGACCCGGAAGCTCCAACTGTAGGTACGGTGGGAAGTCTGAGGGTGTTTCCAGATTCGCGGAATATCATCCCGGAGGAAGTCAGCTTCACAGTGGATTTGCGAGACATGGAGATGGAGCGCAGGAACCGGCTTGAAGCTCGATTGATGAACATTTTGGATGACGTGAGTTCCCGTTATGGTCTAACTTATTCGCTGACAGAGGATACGAACAGTGAGCCGCGGTATTGTGCAGAGCCAATCATGTCGGTGATTCGTTCATCCGCGGAAGAGATCGGGGTTCCTTTGCCAGAACTGATGAGTGGTCCGTTCCATGATGCGTTAGCCCTTTCTTTTGTATGTGATTATGGCATGATTTTTGTCCGCAGCAAGGACGGCATCAGTCATCATCCCAGTGAATATTCCACCCCCGAGGATATTGGATTGGGTACGGAAGTGTTGTATCGCACCATTCGGAGGATGTGCAGTGGAGAGAATGAACCAACCATTTTACCTGAGGAGGCGTTGTGACGTTATGGCCAAAATCAGTATCGGATTAATCCAGGCTTCTCATGAGATTGAAGGTTCGGCTCCCGTTGAGGTTCACAAAGAAGCTGCGGTTCAGAAACATATTGCGCTGGTTCGAGAAGCGGCTGCACGAGGGGCGAAGATTATCGGGTTGCAGGAAGTATTCTATGGCCCGTACTTTTGCACAGAGCAGAATCCCAGATGGTATGCATCCGCTGAACCGGTGCCGGAAGGACCGACGACCAAGCTTTTTCAGGAGCTGGCGAAGGAGCTTGCAGTGGTGATTATTTTGCCGGTGTACGAGGTGGAGGGCATTGCTTCGTATTACAATACGGCGGCCGTCATTGATGCAGATGGTACGTATCTGGGCAAATACCGCAAACATCACATCCCGCATGTGAAAGCAGGTGAGGGTACGAACGGGTTCTGGGAAAAGTATTATTTCAAACCAGGCAACCTCGGGTTTCCAGTATTTGATACGGCTTATGCCAGAGTTGGCGTGTACATCTGTTATGACCGTCATTTCCCGGAAGGGGCACGATTGCTCGGATTGGCGGGGGCAGAGATTGTGTTCAATCCATCCGCTACAGTTGCGGGTACATCGGAATATCTGTGGAAACTGGAACAGCCTGCTCACGCGGTAGCTAACGGCTATTATGTTGCAGCCATTAACCGGGTTGGCGTGGAAGCGCCGTGGAATATGGGTGAATTTTATGGGCAGTCGTATCTGGTGGACCCGCGAGGCAGAATGGTAGCCATGGGCAGCCGTGATCAGGATGAGGTCGTCATTGGCGAGATGGATACGGAGATGATTCGTGAGGTACGTAATGTATGGCAATTCTATCGGGATCGCAGACCGGAAACGTACGAACATCTGGTTAGTCTGTAAAAGTGGCTGGAAGCTAGCACGAATCATTCTCCAGGAGGTGCATGACATTGATGAACAGCTCAGGAACAACGTTATCCGATTATGGGTGGGAGAGTCGTTTTGCCGAGATGAAACCCGCCATGACAGGCAAGGAAGCGATGGAGGAGTCAAACCGCTGTCTGTACTGTTACGATGCACCTTGTATCAAGGCCTGTCCAACCGACATCAACATCCCTTCTTTTATTAGCAAAATATCCACAGGGCACCTGAAAGGTTCGGCCCGCACCATTATGGATGCGAATCCGGTTGGAGCCAGCTGCGCACGTGTCTGTCCCACAGAGGAACTGTGTGAAGGCGCATGTGTGCTTAACGAATCGTCGAAGCCGATTCGAATTGGTGACTTGCAGCGTTATGCCACTGATTGGGCACGGGCGAAGAATGAGCCGTTATTCCAGGCAGCGCCCGCCAATGGGAGAAATGTTGCTGTTGTGGGAGCCGGGCCAGCGGGACTGTCGGCGGCACGTGAATTGGGGCGCGCAGGGTATGAGGTGACGATCTATGAAGCCAAACCCAAAGGCGGCGGGCTGAATACGTATGGCATAGTATCTTTCCGTCTGCCCGAATCGGTTGCGCTATGGGAAGTGGAGCAGGTGGAAGCACTGGGTGTGCAGATCCGTTACGGGGTACGCATTGGTGTGGATATTCCTGCTACGCAGTTGCTGGAGCAGCATGAAGCGGTCATTCTGGCCTGTGGCATGGGCTCAGTACCCATGTTGGGCATTGAAGGGGAGACACTGGAAGGTGTCTATGATGCGATTGAACTGGTGGAGTCTACCAAGCAGGGGGTTCCGCCCGCGCTGAATGGTCTGAAGGTCGCCGTGATTGGCGCGGGCAATACGGCGGTAGATGCAGCAACTTGTTCCGTACGTCTGGGTGCAGAGCGGGTGCAGATGTTATATCGGCGCGGCGAAAGCCAGATGACGGCGTATGCGTTTGAATATACGTTTGCCAAACAGGAGGGTGTGGAGTTCCGCTGGTTTACGATGCCGCAGCGTATTATCGGAGACGAGAACGGTCGGGTTGAGGCTGTGGAATGCGTGAAAATGGAACTGGTTACCCCGCCTGGCGGTGGGCGTGCGTTGCCCGTGCCTGTGGAGGGTTCGGAGTTCATGATTGAATGTGATACGGTCATCCGGGCGATTGGACAGCATCGTTTATTACCATTAATCGAAGCGTTTGGACTGCGTCACCACTGGGGTGTCGTCGAGATTGAGCCGCATTCGTACCGTACCTCGAATCCTCAGATCTATGCGGCAGGAGATGTTATTTTTGGTCAGGGCCAGGGTGAGGCGATGGTTGTCTCAGCCGCACAGCAGGGTAAGCTCGCTGCTGCGGCAGTCATGAAGGCATTGCCTGGACAGGTGGAAGAGACGGCGTGAGTTGTGAGGGGAACAAGGTACGGAGTGTCCAGTGTAACTAGTGAGTTCAAACAACACCAAGGAGGGATCGTTATGGCTGACTTATCCATTAATCTGGCAGGTATTCGATCACCCAATCCATTCTGGCTGGCTTCTGCACCACCGACCAATACGGGGTATCAGGTTCAGCGTGCGTTCGAAGCGGGCTGGGGTGGCGCGGTGTGGAAAACACTGGGTGAGCCAATTATCAATACATCCTCGCGTTTCGCTGCGGTCCATTTCGGCGGACAGCGCGTGGCGGGGTTTAACAATATTGAATTGATATCCGATCGTCCGCTGGAAGTGAATCTGCGGGAGATTGCCGAGACCAAGAAGCGCTTCCCGGATCGCGCGGTTGTCGCTTCACTGATGGTGGAACCTACGCGGGAGAAGTGGCATGAGATTGTGAAAAAAGTGGAAGCTGTCGGTGTTGATGGCCTGGAGCTGAACTTTGGCTGCCCGCATGGCATGGCCGAACGTGGTATGGGAGCCGCCTCTGGTCAGCAACCTGACTTGGTCGAGTTACAGACGATGTGGGTGAAGGAAGTGGCAACCACACCGGTGATCGTCAAGCTCACGCCGAATATCACGGATATTACGGCAACCGCCCGGGCAGCCGTCCGCGGCGGCGCAGATGCGATTTCTCTGATCAATACGATTAACTCCCTGGCAGGTGTGGATCTGGATTCGTGGAATACCGTGCCGCATGTGGGTGGCAAAGGAGCGCATGGTGGATACTGTGGCCCAGCCGTGAAGCCAATTGCACTGAACATGGTTGCCGAGTGCGCTCGTAATCCGGAGGTGGGTGTGCCGATATCGGGTATTGGTGGCATATCCGACTGGCGTGATACGGCAGAGTTTCTGCTCATGGGTGCTACAGGGGTTCAGGTATGTACCGCAGCGATGCATCATGGATTCCGCATTGTGGAGGACATGATTGATGGGCTGAACGATTATTTGGATGAAAAGGGTCTGAGCAGCGTAGCAGAACTGGTAGGTCAGACCGTTCCACGTTACTCGGATTGGGGCAATCTCGATCTGAACTACAAAGTGGTCGCCCGCATCAACCGCGATGTCTGCATCAATTGCAACAAATGCCATATTGCTTGTGAGGACACCTCGCATCAGTGTATTGATATGTTGACCGATCCGTCCGGCTCCTATCTGGAAGTGGTGGAGGAGGATTGTGTTGGCTGTAATCTGTGTTCGATCGTTTGCCCGGTGGATGGGGCCATTGAGATGATTGAGCTTGTGCCAGAGCAGGAACCCGTAACCTGGAATGAACGTCAATCTGCGATTGCCATGCTGCAATCGGTCAGAGATCAATCAACCAAGGAGGCGATATCATGAGTACCCGCAAATTGATTCGTAATGGTGTGTTGGTCACAGCGTCAGATACCTTTGAAGCAGATATTTTGATCGAAAAGGGTAAAATCACACAGATTGGCATCGGACTGGTGCCTGACGAACGAACGGAAATTGTGGATGCAGCGGGTTGTTACGTTATTCCTGGCGGGATCGACCCGCATACACATCTGGATATGCCATTTGGTGGAACGGTAACGGCGGATGATTTTGCGACGGGAACAACAGCGGCAGCCTTTGGTGGTACAACAACGATCATTGATTTCTGCCTGACACAAAAAGGTCGTCCCTTAATCGAATCCCTCCAGGAGTGGCATGCCAAAGCCGAGGGTAAAGCCGCCATCGACTACGGTTTCCATCTCATGATTGGCGAGATGAATGATCAGGTGCTGGAAGAGTTACCGCAGATCATTGAAGAACAGGGTGTGTCATCCTTTAAGGTGTTCATGGCGTACAAAAACCAGTTCCAGGCCGATGACGGGATTCTCTTCCAGACGTTGCAAAAGGCAAAAGAGTACGGCGCACTCGTCATGGTTCATGCCGAGAACGGAGATGTCATTGACCTGCTGGTTCGACAGGCGCTCGCCGATGGGAGAACGGAACCAATTCATCATGCGCTGACTCGTCCATCCATGCTGGAGGGAGAAGCGACAGGCCGGGCGGCCCGGTTGGCTGCACTTGCGGATTCACAGTTGTATGTGGTGCATGTGACCTGTGCGGAGGCTGTGGAGCAGATCGCGCGTATGCGTGAAATGGGATACCGAATCTGGGGGGAGACCTGTCCTCAGTATTTGACGTTGGATCAGTCAATCATGGATCAGCCGGACTTCGAGGGTGCAAAGTACGTCTGGTCACCACCGCTGCGGGAAGCAGCTCATCAGGAAGTACTATGGAACGCACTGAAAAGCGGTCAGTTGCAGACGATTGGCTCCGATCATTGCTCGTTTAACTTCAAAGGGCAGAAGGACCTGGGCAAAGATGATTTCAGCAAAATCCCGAATGGGGGGCCGGTCATCGAAGATCGCCTTAGCATTCTGTATTCGGAAGGTGTAGTCAAAGGGAGGATTACGCTCAATCAATGGGTCGATCTATGTTCGACAAGAGCGAGTAAGTTATTTGGGTTATTTCCGCAGAAAGGGACTCTGGCTGTAGGGACAGATGCGGATATCGTTATTTTTGACCCTTCTGTAAACAGGGTGATCTCGGCGGATACGCATCATATGAATGTGGATTACAGTGCATTTGAAGGGATGCAGGTACAGGGATGTCCGGTGACGGTGTTGTGCCGCGGGGAGTATGTCATTCGAGATCGCCAGTATGCCGGAACAGCAGGGGCAGGGCAATATGTGAAGCGTAACAAGTATGATGCAGGCGCACCCATTCCGATGAAACAGCCTGTGACGGCAGTGAATGGAGGGAGAAGCTGATGTCGGATCATGATGTGTTTGAGGCCGAGCGGATTGCCATCGAGCGAATGGTTGCGCAGGGGTATCGAATCTATGCGGTACGGGAACATCTGGAGGGTGCTCACGTCATATGGGGGCACCCGGATCTTCCCGAAGAGAAACAAGAGCAATACGTGGGCACGGCGTCTGGACGTAAGTGGTTCAGTCATATCCTGATTCGCCAGCTTCAGGAGCAGCGGGGAGCTGGAATAGCATAGAACAACCCTGTGAGGTGAGGACAGAGAACAAGAGCAAAGTTCCTCTCACCCTAGGGGGCCATTAACGTACTCGTACGCATAGATCGCTAACTCAATAGCAACCCTTTTCTCCGGGAGGATATAGTCTTCTCCCAAAAGGGCTTCGATTTTGTCCAAACGGTGATACAATGTCTGTCTGACGATATATAGCGCGGTGGCCGTCTCTTGTTTGGAGCAGCACAGGACCAAATATTGTTTGAGCGTGCGTAGCAGCTGGCCTCCTTTCTCTACATCGTAACGGATGAGCGGCCCCAGATATTCTTCGATGAAATCATCCAGATTGCCACTCTGCTTCATACTGGCGATGATGCGGTAACAATGAAGATTGCTGTAAAAGGGCTGCTGCATCACACCGATGTCCTTCTGAATCCGCAGGGTCTCCTTTGCGGCTTCCAGGCTGTCCTTGAGACGGGAGAGGTCCGTGCAGCTATGACCGATACCGAACATGCCTGAGAAGAGGCAGTGGGACTGTTCCTGCTCGTGCTGCTGCAGCTGTTCGATGCAGCGCCAGAGACTGCTTTTGCGCTGAGATCCAGGTAGTGGGTCGAGAATGATAAGAATGATCTGGTGATTCAGAACGGTGCTGTAGAGGGTGAAGTTCTCCCGAGCGAACACGGAACGGGCGACGATGTTACGTTGGATCAATAATTTCTGAAGCCTGAGGCTGTCTGTGGATACAGGGTTACTGTCGAATAAAATAATCGTGGCTTTGCTCGTTGCGAGAAGGGGGTTAACGGCGGATACATATTCATGAATTTCCTTCGTGGAGTGATGTCCGTTAAGCCAGTCAATGACCCACATATCTTCTTTGTAGCGACGTTTCTCTTCCATGTATTTGGTTCGCATCCAATCCTGGGCAATTGCGGCTGCGCAACGTTCCAGTGCCTGAATGATGAATTCATCCGAAGGTTGGTTGGGTATGCTTGAATCGTGATCGGGCAGTTTTTGGTGCATGAGTACAAGATCGGCAAAGGTGTAGTCTAACGCCCGAACAGGCATACTGAACGCATGTAATCTGTTATCTGACAGCTGCATTACATTTGGAATATCCTCTCCTGCCAAATGTCCCCGCTGCAAAAACCAATCCTGCCGACGAGTCTCCAGCTGCTCAGGAGAGCAATAGGGAACGCTACTCGCTTCCCCTTCAAGTGGGTATAACGCCACGGCATATCCGGTTGTTCGTGACAATAATCGAAGCAGAGGTTGTACGCCATCTCCATTCAGAAGAAGTTGGTTAAATGAGGTGGTAAGATGATCGAGTTCGGCGATCATCCGCTGATGACTGCGAATCAGGGTGAAATGCAGATCTTGCGTAATATCAATGTAACGGACTTGTTCGTGGAACCAGATCAACGGGAAATCCGCGGCGACTGCAATTTCCTTCATGGCACCGAGTTGCGACTTGGTGTGATCCCCCAGTTCCATGCAGAGTCCGGCAGCCCCACGTGCAATTAACTGACGCAGAAAAGACAGACCTTGCTGCTCACCTTTCTGCCAACCAATGCCTGTCGTTAGCACCAATTCCCCGCCATTGAGCAAGTCCCCTACCTCAGGGACTTCCATGATATGAACCCAGCGAACATACCGCTCCAGTGCACGATCACTGGCCAAAACTTCCGCCTTGCGAAACACGGGGCGTTTTAACATGTCTCTGACTTGAATATGTAGCGTTGTCTCCCCCACACAACCACCATCCTTCCCCAATCACATGTGACGTATCTGGAGTCTGGAATTCTTCAACTTGCATAATTCATCCATATTATAAGTCGATTTACAGCAGATGGGCTAAAATCTCACGTTCATTTGTTTCAAATGACAATCAAGAGCATTCTTTTTGTGATTATGATTAAAATGAATTATTTCTATGTCAGTCTATGTGACGTAATTTCGACTCAAATAAAAAAGCCCTTAGCAACACATCGGAATTGAATCATTCCAATATGGGCTAAGGGGCGAGAGCCTAGAGTGTACAGTCTGTAGTTAAGTTGTATTCAAATCTTTACATGAGCACAACTCTCTACTTTTTAATCTTCGATTCTTTTCTTTTTAAATTTCATCAGGAACTCATACACAATCGGTACGATAACCAGCGTGAGCAGCGTGGAGCTGATCAGACCGCCGATTACGGTAATTCCCAATCCTTTCGAGATGATACCCGCACTCTCTTCGAGACCCGTAACCAGTGGCAACAGGGCACCGATCGTTGCGAGAGCGGTCATCAGAATTGGACGCAGACGAGTTGCGCCGGCTTCCAGCAAGGCTTCACGGGTAGGCATACCCTCTTTTTCCTTGTGAATAACACGGTCGATCAACACGATGGCGTTGGTGACCACGATTCCGATGAGCATCAGTCCACCCATCATGGCGGAGACATCAAGCGTACCCCCAGCGATGAACAAACCTACCATAATACCAATCACCGTAAATGGCAGGGAGAACAGGATGGCGAATGGTGCCAATCCGCCGCCGAATGTAACAACGAGCACGAAGTATACAATGGCGATGGCCGCCAGCATGGCGAGACCAAGTTGAGTAAAGGTATCATTAATCTGTTCGGTTGTACCGCCGAATTTTACTTCAACGCCATCAGGCAGATCCAACTTGTCGATCTCAGCCTGTAAGTTACTTGAAGCTTTCTGCACATCCGAAGCCAGGATGTTGGCTGTGACTTGTACAACAACTTTACCATCAATCTGCATGATGGAGTTCGGGGACGTACCTTCTTCCACTTTGGCAACATCTTTGATCGGAACTTGAATGCCAAGCGGTGAAGTGACGGTCTCATCCTCAATCTCATCAATACTGCTGAATGTTTTATCATCTGTCTCTACATATACTTTGTACGTTTTATTATCGATATCGACTTCCGTGAGCACAGGACGTTCCCGTGTCGGGCTCAATGCCATAGCCAGTTGTCCTGCAGTCAGGCCCAAGGAACTTAGTTTCTCCTGATCTGCAACGAGCGTATACTGCCCGTAGGTGTCAGCGAGTGTTGTATCTGCTTTTTCAAAATTATCCTTATCCGCTTCAACCAGTTTCAGAATTTCGTCCGATACAGGTTTGAGTTGCTCTACATTATCGCCATAGATGGACAGGCTCAAGCCACTGCCACCCAGACCCCCGGACATATCAAGCTCACTCCAGGTTCCTACGCTAACTTCCTTCTTCAGACCTTCGACAAGCTGTTCTTTCACTTGAGTAAAGTCTTTCGTATCTTCGTTATATTCAATATAGAATAGAGCCGAGTTGGAGCCACCGCCACCCATGCTGCTCAGTGGATTACTTCCGCCGATGGAATATTGCATTTTCTCCAGACCTGGTTGTTTCAGCAACCACTTCTCGGCAACAAGTGCTTCTTTTTCTACATCTTCACGCAAGGATCCGGTTTGTGGACTGTACGTAATCGTCACATATTTATCCTGTTGTTCCGGCAAGAAGCTTGCACCGATGAACGGGTACAGGAACAAACTTCCGACCAGCAAGATCACTGCAATACTAACCGTGATGAGTTTGTGAGACAGCGTCCAGTTCAGCAGGCGTTTGTAACCTTCCGCCATTTTGCCTGGTTTTTCTTCGTGATTCTGTTTGTTCTTCAACCCTTTACGGAACAGGGTATGCGCAAGCATCGGCACAATGGTAATGGCAACGAGCAGGGATGCCAGCAAGGCGAATACCATGGTCAGTGCAAATGGCATGAATAGCTCACCGACCATACCGCTTACCAATGCCAGTGGCAGGAATACAGCAATCGTTACAATGGTGGAGGAAAGAATAGGAATGAACATCTCGCGCGTTGCTTCGCGGACCAGTTCACGGCCTTTCAATCTCTCACCTTTGAGTGTTAATCTGCGGTAGATGTTCTCGATAACAACGATGGAGTCATCGACAACCCGTCCAATGGCAACCGTCATGGCACCCAGCGTCATCATGTTTAAGGTAATATCCATCATATTGAGCGCAGTCAATGCCATGAGCAAGGAGAGCGGGATCGAGATAATGGAGATAATGGTTGAACGAATATTACGCAGGAATAGCAGGATGATCAGGATTGCAAACAAAGCACCAAAAACGGCTTTGCCCAGCATCGTGTTCACTGAGTCCTGAATGGGCTTACCTTGGTCAAGCAGTACAGTCAAATCAGCATTTTTGAACTGCGTTTGCAACTCTTCCGCTTTGTCTTTGACTGCGTTGACGACATCAACCGTGTTGGCATCGTTGGATTTTACAATGGAAATACCGATCGATTCCTTGCCGTCTGTCCGGGAAATGGATTCCGCTTGACCGATGACTTCGATCTTGGCAATTTCACTGAGTTTTACAGTTGGAATGCCAGGTGAATTGGCAGCACCTGAAGGACTACCTGCACTGGCGTTACCGCCAGCAGCTTGACCTGCGGCCTGGTCTGTTCCTTGTGCAGAGCCAGGAGCGGTACCTTGACCTGCTTGGCCAGCTACTGAGGATTCACCAGTTGGTGCTCCAGAGCTATGTGCAGCTGCGCCTGAACCATTGCCTGTGGGAGCACCAGCACCGCCGGGTACAACTGGAATGGCAAGGTTTTTCAGATCATCGATGTCGACGATGTTTCCGTCCACGACAACGGCCTTCTGGGATTTATCCAGTTCAAACAGTCCAAGAGGCACACGGATGGAGGAACCTTGAACGATGCCGTTTACGGTATCTTCCGTTAGGCCCAGCTCGGCCATTTTGGCTTGGTCGAACTTCAGTTGAACTTCTTTCACATATTGACCGGACACCTGAACCTGAGCTACACCATCAATATCTTCGAGTGCAGGCTGAATATCCGATTCAACCAGTCGTGTCAATTGTTCCAGGTCACCGCCGTCCTTGTCGGACAGGCTCAGCGATACAACCGGGAAAGAGTTAATGCTGAACTTGGAAATGGTCGGTTTCTGCACGCTGTCAGGCAATTGAACCTCATTCAGTGCCTCACGAACGGTTGCCGTTGCGTTGGTCAGATCTGTACCATAATCGAATTCGAGCGTGATGGACGCCGCATTCTCCATGGAAGTGGAGGTAACGGTCTTCACGCCATCAACATTGCGCAGCTTCTGCTCCAACGGCTTCGTAACATCTTCAACGATACCCTCCGGTGCTGCCCCCGGATCAATGGCAGTGACATTCAGAAACGGTACGTTGATGTTCGGGATTGTCTCCTGTTTCATCGTCAGTCCGCTGTACAGACCTGCAAAAGAGATGATAATCGTCAGAATCCAAATCGCAAACTTGTTGTTCAGTGAAAAATTAATAATACCTTTCATACGATGGTTTCTTCTCCTCTCTGTTTCTCCTGTTTATGTGTGTGACGAGTCAGCTTGGATGAACCGGCTATACATGGCATCCAAAATATGCTGAAGCTCGGAGTGCAAGGCTTGAATGGCAGTTACGTTCTCCAGATTGTGCATCATGCCCAGAATAATGGCACGCCGCGGCGTGAATTCCATCATCTCCTGCCTGAGAATGGCAATGGTTTCAAGTACATCATTCTTCGGTTGCCCTGGTGGCAACTCGGAGGCAGCGATATCCTGCATTTGCTTGATAATATGAATAGGGTGCCGCATCACTGTGGAATCCGGTTGGGACTCCGTAATCCAGGCAGGCCAGTCCTCCAAAGGAATCAAAGGCAAAGGTCGCTGTTTAAGAAAGCCGTGCGCTGCATAGTCCATCATTTGAAGTAAATTGGTTGCCATTTTGGTAACGGTCAGGGATGGCATCTCTGTAAACCAGATTTTGACGTAGGAGAGGAACAGCCCTTGTGTCAGCAAAATAAGGTCAATCGTATAAGGTTCAATCTCCGATCCGTACTGCTCCTCCAGCTTATCCTTAAACCAATGTAAGGTACGGACCTCCAGATCTCTTTGCAGCGGATGGCATTGTTCCTTGCGTTGTTTCTCATCATCCATCATCATGCTGCGCATCTGTACCCGCAAAAATTCCTTGAGTTCGGATACGTGGATGAGCAGTGTCTCGATCTGCTTTTGCAGACGTTCTCGCGAGGTGAGGCTGGTTTCATGCTCAATCTGTGTCATTTCGTCCATTAGTGTGTACATGCAATACTCCAGAGTGCTCTCTTCCAATTCCTCTTTGGATTTGAACATGGTATAGAGGCTACCCTTGGACATCCCGCATAATTCTGCAATCTCTTGCATGGAAGTTGCAGCACTGCCTTTGGATGAAAATAACTTGAGTGCTGTAGTAATGATGAGTTTTTTCTTCTCATTCATCTCATGTATAGGGTTCATTAACGATACATTCACCTCATCAGGGAACTTGTGAGTTCTTGAATTGACTTTAGGGTCAAACCAAGTATAAACGATCTGGTTGAAGGAATTCAAATGGGAGTAAATTGGAAAAATTAGAGTGGGTGGTTTTCTCCAGTGAAGGCGTATAAGGCGAGTATAATAATGGCGATAAGTGCAATGAGATAGAAGATGGAGATGGCGATCAGAAAGGCATACCCTGTATAAGAACCCATGCGTGCCAATAATTTTTTCATCATGACGACTTCCTTTCTTACGTAGCAAAGTATAGAGAGGTTTCCTATTTCTATCATAACCCAAAAAAGACGACTTCCTGATCGAAGTCGTCTGATTTATATTACTCATTTAATAGATATCATAATGGAGGCTAACAGTTACATGATAACAGCGATCGGAAAGTAGTACTGCAATCGGAGTTATTATAAAGTGCTACTTCATTTCGTTCCGCTTATGTGATCAGTTTCAGACCAACAGCTGCCACCAAAATCATTGCAATAAACAGGATGCGCTTCGCTTCTTTTCGTTCACCAAACAGGAACATGCCTGTTAACGTACTGCCTACCGTCCCGATCCCGGTCCACACTGCATACGCTGTGCCCATGGGAATGGACGTCATGGCGTAGGACAACAGCGAGAAGCTGAACACAAATGATACCAGCATCAGTACGATATAAGGCCATCCTTTGCGAGTCGAAGCACCATTAATACCTATCACGCCAAAAATTTCACATATACCTGCACCTACAATTGCCATCCAAGCCATTATGCCGCACCTCCTTGAGCTTCTTGCTGATCGGTAACCAGCTTCAGTCCAATTACGCCGCAGAGCAGCAGGCCAATAAGCAATACTTTGGCCAAGCGGAACGGCTCGCCGAACAGTACCATTTCCGTAAGGACGGTACCTGCCGTACCAATTCCCGTAAAGACCGCATATACCGTACCCACAGGCAGTCTTTTGGATGCAGCAATGATCAGTCCAAAGCTGATCACGATGGCAATTCCCGTCAAAGTCCACTCCCAGGCATTAGAAGCATGTTTCAGACCGCTTACCCAGACAATCTCAATAATTCCACCGATAAATACATATAACCAGTTGCGGTTCATGTTGTTGAATCTCCTTCCGGCACAACGTGTTGTGCCTCTTCGTTCAGATGATGAATCCCATGCCAAAAGACAGGCCAAGATGCTTCCAATCGTCTCCTGTACCGACGTGGACTTCCATAGATAATCTCTACGGTAATACCGTCGAGAAACGTCATAAATGCAATGGCAGCCTGTTCCGCGGGAATGGCCGGAATATCTCCATGACGCATTGCCCGTTGCAGCAGACGAGTTAGTGCGCGTTCCATGCCGTCAATAAATGGATACACTTGATCCATCACTTCGCCATAAAGAGAAAGTGGTGGATAAAAACAATTACGCAACATTAATCGAGCCGAAGCATGGGCATTATATTCTTGTTCGAACCAGACCAGCAAGCCTTTCAACCTCTGCTCCAATGGCAGATCTTCATGATCACGGAAATATTCCAGTGTGTGCCGTTTTACCTCGTGAAAAGCAAAGGACAGGGTATGCAAAAATAAGTCATCTTTGCAACTAAAATGTGCATATATGGACGGTTTTTTAATCCCAACTTCATCAGCAATAGCCCTCAGAGAGGCGCCTTCATAACCATCTCTGGCAAAATGGAACAGGGCTGCATCCCGAATGGATTGTGCAGTCATTCAATCACCTTCCTAACGGTCGTTAGGTAATTATATTTTCACATTTTACATCCCCTGTCAATAAAAAAACCACCTGCACAGTAGAGTGCAGGCGGACATCAGAGGTTTGAATGAGCTTTATAATCAAAAGGTCGTTAGACCCAGAATCAGTTGCAGCTTATACAGGATACCTTTCAAAAACGTAGTCTTCTCCTGAAACTCATCCAGGTTTAACGTAAACTCGGCATCATCATTATTCCAGATACGCTCAAAATAATTCGCGATATCAAGCGTGAACTTATTGTCTGGAGGAGCAGCAACCCATAGATCATTCTCCAGATTGTAGTCATTCATGTTTCGGGGTGTAAAGTTGGTTGAGCCGCCAAGGACAATATGGTCTCCGGTAGCTTTGGCAATATAGATCATCTTCGTATGATATTGCTCCTTGGTGGTGTTATACCAGCGGATCTGAATTTTACCGTCGGATTTATCATGCAATTCAGCGGCGACAGGACGGTTCGGAATGCCGATCTTTTCCTGACCAAAGGCATTTTCATTTGGATCAAGCACTAAACGGATCTCGGTTCCTCGTTTTGCTGCTTCCAGCAGGGCTTCCAATACTTTTGGAGAGGCCACATAGAACATGCCCATCCATAAAGTATCACCTTTGCTTGCCTGATTGATCTCATGGAGTACAGCGTCATTCACTTTGCCTTCCGTTAAATAGCGTATTCGTATATCTCCCGTGTTTGAATCCGTGGAAGGCGCTGTGTAGGCAGGAACCTGGCCTCCGCCTGAGATGTCCAGTACAGCTTGCTCTGACTGAAGAATATCGCCAATGATTGGACCTGTTACTTCAAATGCAATGTTCGAGTGGTAGGCACTCGCATCATGTATATTGCCAGATGAGACAATGGCCCTCTTCTCACTGACAACAACTTTGCGATGATTTGCCTTCACATTGAGCAGCTTGAGATAGGAACGCATAGTGACATCCGGACCATCCGTGGCCATCAGGTTCTTGATCCAGCCCTCTCCGGATTGGCCGAACCATTGGAAAAAGGTCCGCCAGACCGCAGAGTATACGGGAGTTGAATCACGCAAAGGGTCCACGTCCGTGATGACCACATGAATGCCTGCTTGTGTCAATTGTTCCAGCAACGGATTAGGTGCTGAGTTATAGTTGGTATTTACTTCATCTGTAATGAACCAGATGTCCATATCAGGATGCTGATTTTTTTTGGCGATCAGAGCTTTGGTGAATTCAGTACTCACGGGAGGAAAGTTCTGTCCCTTGTGCTGATAATTATTGAACAGGAACATATCCACCAGGATAAACTGCTCTGCTTCCTCTACAATCTGCATCATGCGCTGGAAGATCTGCTGTTCGTGCTGCATCTGTCCGTCGGAGGAAGGATAAGTGAGATCATGCAGGAAATCGACTTGATCCACATGGTACTCTGGACTTTCGTAGGAAATGCCCGATGGTAATGGTTTATAAGTCTGATAGAGCATGACGGCGATGAGCCATAGGACCAATAGGGTGATCCCTGTTCGTATGTATGGAAATTTGCCGCGTGAAGACTTGCGGTCGGATGTATGGCGGCGCAATGAGACCAACGCTGGACTCCCCCTTCTGTACTTGCTGACTTCTATTACCACACGGATGATCACGTTGACGCAGGAGAACCCGGTTGAATAACGAATATAGCCGTAAAATGCATATAGCAAAATTGGCAGGATGCAATCGACAGGTGTCTGAGCGTTGTGTATAATGAGTGTATTATTTTTGTAGAATGTTAGGGTTTTCATATGCCTGACAAGGACGGGGAACCAATGATATAACCTGTGAAATCTGGACATTTAGGAAAGAAAGTGGGTAATAAGGTGTATTCCATCAAACAAGTCGCAGCCATGCTCGGTATCCCGACGGTAACGCTCCGGGCTTGGGAGAATCGGTATAGTGCGGTCACCCCTGAGCGGACGGAATCGGGTTATCGAATGTATACCGAAGAGAATGTTGCGGATCTGCGCTGGTTAAAAGAACAGGTAGAGCTACATCAGACCAATATCTCGGAAGCGGTACGGATGTTAAAACAAAACAAATTAAACCCACCCGAGGAGGCTGTGCCTATTCCGATCATGGCTCCGGTGCCTACGATGGAAGAAGCCTACGCACGCATGGCAGATCAGATCTATGACTCGCTCTACAACTTTCAGGGTGAACGTGCCAATGGTTTGATTGATTTTGGTTTCACCATGTACGGGTATGACTCGATGTTCTATCATGTGCTGGTGCCCATACTGGTTCGGGTTGGAGATGCATGGGAGCAAGGCAGGGCTTCAGTGGCTCAGGAACACTTCATGACTCAGCTGATATCACAGCGGTTTTATCAGTTTTTCCATCTGTTCCCGATCTATCCGCATTTGCCCAAAGTTCTGGCGTTGTGTCCGGAAGGAGAGCATCATCAGGTTGGGTTGTTGCTGTTCTCTCTCTTTATGCGTAAAAATGGAGCGGAAGTACTGTATCTCGGTGCAAACACGCCAGAAGAAGGTATCTTCCCAATTATCCGGGAGCAGAAGATCAAGTTGGTCTGTCTTTCGATCACAAGTACGGGGCTTCTTGAACGATGTGATCAGCTTATAGACCGGATTAAAAACGAGTTTCCGGATATTCGATTCGTACTTGGTGGTAAGGGCTATGAGCGTGCAGAACATGCTCGTTACCCGCAGTGGATTATGCCAGAGGATTCAGCAGATTGGCAGTCATGGATAGAACGTGAGTACCTCGCAGATCGACCACCTGGTACGAGGTTTGGACAGGCAAATAATTAAACATATCTTATCATTTAATGAATAGGTTAGTGTATACAGGACATCCTTTGACGAAGTGATCAAAGGATGTTTTTTTTTCGTTTATAAATGGAGTATTCCTGTATTTTGACCGGTGGGTCATTTTTTGGTTTACAAGGTCGTATAATATTTGTATTATATTTGTATAATGTTTTTGCTAGTTACCGCTTAAAGTGTTCTTGGGCGGTTTAATAATAGGTTAGGGGCTAGAGAACTATAGGAATTCCCTACATAGAGAGGTGAGTGGCATGATACCGAATCAACAACGCAAACGTGCAGCTGTTATTGGCGCAGGTCCGGGTGGACTTGCAGCAGCGATGTTATTGTCCGGTCAGGGGTACGAAGTAGATGTGTATGAGAAACAGCCAGTCATCGGGGGGCGTTCTGCCAGATTGGAACTGGGTGAATATCGATTCGACCGGGGTGCTACATTTTTGATGATGCCTCAGCTGATTGAAGAGATGTTCGACGTGGTAGGACGCAAGTTATCCGATTATGTGCATATGAAAGAACTAACCCCACTGTACGCACTGAACTTTGGTGATAAGGTGTTCACGCCTTCTCGGAATCGGGAAGATACAGCTGCACAGATTAAGGAATTGTTTCCAGGCAATGAAGACAATTACCTTCGGTTCATGCAAGAAGAAGAAGTGAAATTTGGCAAAGTCATGCCTTTGCTCCGCCGTCCTTTTGGCAAGCTGACAGACTATTTGCGCAAAGATGCGGTAACAGCTCTACCCAAGCTTGATGTCCATAATACGGTCTACGGGATCTTGTCCCGCTATTTTACAGATGAGCGTCTACGCTGGGCATTTACATTCCAATCCAAATACCTCGGCATGTCTGCCTGGGATTGTCCGGGTACCTTTACCATACTATCGTTCATCGAGCATCACTACGGGTTGTTCCACCCCATTGGCGGTGTGAATCGGATCTTCCAGGCCATGGCTGATGTCGTGGAAGAATACGGTGGACGCATACATACGTCCACCCCGGTGAAACAGGTTATCGTTCGCAATGGTCGTGCAGAAGGTGTATTGCTGGAAAACGGTGAACGCATCGAAGCGGACCATGTGGTTGTGAACGCCGACTTCGCACATGCGGTGAACCATCTGTTCGAACCGGGCGTACTTAAGAAATATACCCCGGAGAAAATGAAACGCAAAAAGTACTCCTGCTCTACAGCGATGCTGTATCTGGGTGTGGATGGTGAAGTGGACCTGCCGCATCACTCGATTTATTTTCCAGAAGACTATCGGTTGAACGTTGATGAGATTACAAAGCACAAAATGTTGTCAGCCGATCCATCTCTATATATTCATAACCCTTCCAGACTTGATTCGACGCTGGCACCGGAAGGGAAATCGGCTCTATATGTTCTCATGCCTACACCTAACCTTACCGCAGACATTGATTGGGATGCAGAACGGGAGAATGTGCAGGAGGCCATGATGAAACGCATGGAGGGCATTCCTGAGCTGGCAGACATTCGCAGCCGGATTGAAGAATGTATGCTGTTCACCCCGCTAGATTGGGAGACTGAACTGGATGTGTACCGCGGAGCCACATTTAATATGGCACATAACTTGGGTCAGATGATGTACTTGCGTCCTCATAACCAGTTTGAAGAATTGAAAAGTGTATGGCTGGTGGGCGGCGGAACACATCCGGGCAGCGGGTTGCCAACGATCTTTGAGTCGGCTCGAATTAGCGTGAGGCTGATCCAGGAAGAGGACGCGCGCACACGCTCCAAACCATCCTCGTATGTGAAGACGGCAGAAGCTGGAGGACATTCATGAAGCGGGCCGCTATTGTAGGTGCAGGGATTGGCGGACTTACTTCTGCACTGTTGTTGAATCGTCAAGGGTGGGATGTCACTGTGTATGAACGGGGGTCCCGTGTTGGCGGACGCATTGGTTATGAGCAGGAAGGGGAGTATCGAATCGATCAGGGACCAACCATTGTGCTTTTGCCGGAGATGTTACTTGGCATATTGGAGGAAGCAGGCGTAGATCGTTCGAAGATTGAGTTGCTTCGCTGTGATCCGTTATACAGAGTGCATTACCACAGTGGTCGGGTCATGACCAAGATGACGTCACGTGAAGAGCAGACGGCGGAGATTGAACGTTTGTTCCCGGGAGAGAGCCGGGGATTCACACGATTCATGAAAGATATGGACACGTTGTTTCCGGCAGGACGTGCAGCGTTCCTGGAAAGGTCTTTTCCGCGCAAAAGAGATTTCTTCACACCATCTCTCATGTCACTCATGGGTAGATTGCGTGCACACAAAAGTGTCCGGAAAGCGGTAGGCGATTATTTTCAGCACGAGGAACTGCTCGACGCTTATTCTCTGCAAAGTCTATACATCGGTGGGTCACCGTTCGGGACCCCAGGCATCTATTCCCTTTTGCCTTATGCGGAGCATGAATATGGTATCTGGATGGTCAAAGGTGGATACGCAGCATTGCCGGCTATTCTGGAGCAGGAACTGATATCACGTGGTGGACGGGTCGTGTTGAATGCGGAAGTTACCGGGCTCACGATTAAAAATGGTGTATGTGAAGGTATAGAAACGGCAGCAGGCGCAGAAAATGTGGATGCAGTTATCTACAATGGTGATTTCCCCCATCTGTCAGGTTTGCTTGGACAGTCATCAGAGGTAGCGCGCAAAAGAAAGCCGTATCGTCCCTCCTCCGGATGTGTATTGCTCTATGTGGGCGTAGACAAAACCTGGGAAGACGCAACGACGCACCAGTTCTTCCTGCCACCGAGTCTTGAAGGCAGTTTACAGGAAGTGTTTAATCAGCGAAGCATTCCGGCAAAGTCGTCATTTTACGTATTTAATCCGGTCGCATTGGATGAAACTGCAGCCCCTCAAGGGCAGAGTGTATTATATTTCCTCATTCCGGTGCCCGATGCTCAAGGTGTCGACTGGGACCAAGAGAGCGAAGCATTGGCAGAACGAGTACTGGAAGAAGCGGAGCAACGTGGATTCCCGGGACTTCGGGCAGCGATCAAATGGAAAAAGGTGCGTACACCCGCTGACGCAGAGCGAGACGGGCTCTATGGGGGCGGAAGCTTCGGAATTGCGCCAGTATTGTTCCAATCCGGTGTATATCGACCACAACCCAAACCATTCCCCAATATACAGGGATTATATGCCGCAGGAGCATCTGTACATCCTGGAGGCGGAGTGCCAATTGTGATGCAGAGTGCACGTATGGCTGTCAATCAACTCATGAAGGAGATGGGAACATGAATGAAGCGATTTTGAGCAGGTGTGAAGAATTGATGCAAAAGGGTTCTTCCTCTTTTTATCAGGCTTTTAGAGGGCTGCCTAGTCCACGTCGGGAAGCGGTATATGTCATTTATGCTTTCTGCCGCATGATTGATGACAGTGTGGATGAACCGGAACAATCGGCTTATACGATTCACGAGATCCATGACTTATTTGATCGTCTGGATGAAGCGGAAGGACACTTTATCTGGCCAGCACTGAGATGGTTGTTCAGCAGTTTCCCTCATCTGGATAAGGGACCATTCTTCCGTCAGATGGAAGGTCAGCTCACGGATCTTAAAGTGACGCATTATGCAACGATGCAGGAACTGGAGCATTATTGTTATCTGGTAGCGGGCACTGTAGGCGAGATGTTGTTGCCTGTATTGCGGGATGACAACGGCGCGGAAGTAGCCGTAAACGGGATCGCGTTGGGTAAAGGGATGCAGATCGTTAATATTATTCGGGATGTTGGTGAAGATCGGGCCAGAGTGCGCCGGTATGTTCCGCTGGAAATCATGGAGAAGCATGGTTACTCCGAGCAAGATTTTGAAGACGGGGTCGTGGACGAACGTTTTATTGCCATTATTCATGAATTAAAAGCTGCAGCATTGAACTGGTTCCGTATTGGCATGGATCGTCTGGATACGTACCCAACGGAAAGTGCGTTTTCCATCGAGCTGGCAGCAGCCTTTTACTCCACCATTCTCCACGCGGTTGAACGCAACGACTATGACGTATATACCAAACGGGCATATGTTAGTGATGAATTGAAACTGGAGATGCTGGGTGCGATTATGAAACGTTACCCGATGCTGGCCTATCAAGCCTCCCGAACGGCGGTATCCTGATGATCCAGTGGCTCTACTGGGCGTGGTATGTCATTGGAGCAACCTTGATGCTGACAATCGGCGTGCCGGACGTGTTGTCCTTTTCCAATGGTTTATTCTTAATTTTCTATGCGTTGTATGTGCTGGATCTGATCTATCAGGGGCGTAATCGGACAGTTCTGTCCGACCAGTCAGTCATCTGGATGAAACCCGGACTCTGGATTTCTTCCGTAATTATCTGGCTGGGAGGCATGGGCGTGGAGTGGGTAGGGGTTCATACGCATTGGCCTTTTGGTGAGTATGCCTACTCTGACTTCTTCGGAATACATCTGTTCAGTGTACCAGTTACGCTAGGGTTTGCCTGGATCGCAGTGGTTGGTAACTCGGCACTGTTAAGTGGTGGTGGTTCAACCTGGACTGGCAAATTGCTTCGAGCAGTGAAGACCGGGTTCTGGTCGATTGTACTCGATCTGGTACTTGATCCTGTTGCACATGCGAGAGGATTCTGGGAGTGGCAGGCTCCAGGTGGATTCTACGGTGTTCCGTGGACCAATTACATAAGCTGGTTTATCATGGGTGCATTCCTGTCCCTCTTCCTTCCGGCCATGCCTAATGACCGTAGCTCATTACTGCGTGCAAAATGGCTGTATCAGCTGTTTATTCTCCTGTTCGGCCTGCTTGCCCTAAAGGAAGGGATTACGGGCAGCTTTATCATCGCTATTGCTGGTGTGCTTCTTGCCGAAGGGAGCTGGCTCTATGATTCGCGCCGTAAAATCAAAACCGTTTAATCGTATTTTTGCCTTATACAATCATTATTATCTGCTGCGTCGGCGCTTCCGCTCCTTCACGCTCACGGGTTCACTGGACCCGCAGGCGGACATCAGGGACAACTCCCCGATTGATCCGGCTCGTCCGGTGATCTACTTCATGAACCACAGCTCCTGGTGGGACGGTCTGCTGCTCTATCATGCGGCCAGGCAGACATCGCGGGGGGATCATTATGTGATGATGGAGGAGCAGCAGCTTCAGCAATATGCTTTTTTTCGTAAATTGGGTGCGTATTCGATCAATAAGGAGAGTGCGTCCGGTATTCGGACCTCTCTACAGTACACCAGTGAATTATTGGATTCAGGCAAAAGGGTATGGATTTTTCCGCAAGGAGAAATTCTGCATCAGGAGGCCAGACCGATTCAGTTCCGTTCAGGCATCGGATTGTTGCTTCGACGTTCCCCAAATGCCATCGCCGTACCCGTAACCTTGTGCCATGGGATGGTCCAGCATGATCTGCCGGAAATATCGATGCAGGCAGGCCCGCCTGTGATAGAAGATTGGAAAGCGTTGAAGAGTGAAGAGATTGCCTCCAGACTCGGCCTTATGTTGGAAAAGCAGTTAGACGATCACAGATCAGCGCTTGTACGGATGGGGCAGGGAAGTTTGCCAGATGCGCTTCCGCTAATTCGTCATGTACGTTCAACAAGTGAAAAATACGATGCCACGCGAAAGCGGGTGAACCGTTAGGATGAATGCATCTGAAATATTCTGGATTGTGCTTACATGCATACTGGGCATACAGTTGCTGTTCGCTCTATGGAACGTCTCCTGTCTGCCCAAAGTACGTTCATTCCGACCAGACAAGATACAACCACCGGACCTGCTGGTCTCGGTGCTGATTCCGGCCAGAAATGAAAGACTACATATCGAAGGATGTCTGGAAAGTGTGCTCGCGAGTGATACAACGGGATTCCGGATGGAAGTACTGGTGCTGGATGATCGCTCCGAAGATGAGACAGCGGCCATGGTACAAGCGATTGCGGATCGAGATGCACGTGTTCGTCTGCTGCATGGCGTCGATCTTCCCGAGGGCTGGATGGGGAAATCACATGCGTGTCACAGGCTGGTTCAGGAGGCCAAGGGAGAATGGTTTATGTTTGTGGATGCGGATGTGCGTCTCGAGCCAAGTGCCATTAGGCAGACTCTTGCGGCAGGATGTGAGCAGAGCGGGGGTCTGGTAACCGGTTTTCCTTATCAGGTAACGAAGACATGGATGGAAAAGCTTGTCGTACCGATGATGGTCTTTACCATCATCAGTCATCTGCCCATTTTCATGATCCGCAGATCATCCAGTCCGATGTTTGTGGCCGCTACGGGGGCTTTTTTGCTGATTCATCGCTCCAGTTACGAGGCTTCCGGCGGTCATGCTGCCATTCAGGCGCATCTGGTGGATGACATGAGTCTCGCCAAAGCAGTCAAGCGTGCAGGTCATCCGGTCATGCTGACCGATGTGCATGACGTAACAAATACCCGCATGTATCAGAACGGGGCAGAAGTATGGAACGGATATAAGAAAAACATGTACGAAGGTATGGGACGCAAAGACGTACTGCTGCTTGGTACGATGTTGATCTATACACTGATGTATATTGTGCCTCCGCTTGGCTTGATTATTGGACTCATAACGGGAAGTACGATGTCCATTCTGTATGGATTGTTAGGCACATTATTGGGTATGGCTGTGAAAAGAGTAGCGGATCATGCTGGCGGACAACCCTGGTGGCTTGCCCTTCTGCAACCGGTCAGCATGGCCTGTGTCATTGCCATCGGACTTGCTTCCTGGCAGGCAGGCCGCTCCGGCAAGGGGTATGTATGGAAAGGTAGGCGGTACAGTTGAGAGGTAACGTCATTATTATCGGTGCAGGATTTGGAGGTCTGTCGTGTGCAATAAGACTGGCTTCACAAGGTGTGCAGGTGACCATTCTGGAACGGCAGCAACATGTAGGTGGCAAGCTGCAGCAGATTGAGCGGAGCGGGTATCATTTTGACCGGGGACCAAGCACGATCACAATGCCATCGACCTTTCGTTCAGTCTTCGACCATGCGGGAGTAACGATGGAAGACTACGTACAGCTATATGAGTTAGAGCCGCGCACGCGTAATGTATTCGCAGATGGCACAGTGGTAGATTTGTCAGGTGATCGCGGGTGGATGAAAGAGCAGATCGCGGCGTACAGTCCAGAGGATGCGGCTCGTTATGATGCATTTATGGATGAGTCTGCTGCACTGTATGCGGAAGCCAATCGTCATTTTCTCGGTAAGTTGCTGCTATCTCCTTCTGACAAATACAATCTTCAGATGCTGCGCAGTCTGCTCCGCGTGCGGCCAACGGTGAAGCTGGATAAACTGCTGCGTTCGTATTTCCAACATCCGCATACGCTGGCTATGTTCGGACGGTACGCAACCTATGTGGGATCATCGCCGTATCAGTCGCCTTCGATCTTTGCCATGATGGGGCATGTGGAAGCGGAGGTGGGCATCTACGGAGTTAAAGGTGGAACCTATCAACTGATCGAAGGCATGACTCGGCTGGCACAGGAAAAAGGCGTACAGATCATTACCGGCGTAGAGGTCCGGCAGATTGTTGTGCGGAATGGGAAAGTGGCAGGCGTGGATACGGATCAGGGGTTCCGTGAAGCCGATCAGGTGGTTGCCAATGGAGATGTGCTTAGTGTGAACCGACTGCTGCTCGCACCGGAACACCGGAAAGAGATGAGCGATGCCCGCATACGGAAGTATGAGCCATCCATTTCGGGATTTGTGACGCTGGCAGGTGTGCGAAGACAATATGATGCACTGCTGCACCATACCGTCTTTTTTCCGGAACGGTATGAACCGGAGTTTGACCATATTTTCCGTGAACGTAAAATGCCCGACGATCCGACGATCTACATCTGTTATTCCGGTTATTCCGAAGCAGGCATGGCCCCGGCGGGAGCCAGTAATCTGTTCATTCTGGTTAATGCCCCCTACTTGTCGGATTCATGGGAATGGGAGCAGCAGACGGAGCGTTACGGGGAGTTTGTGTTGGAACAGTTAGCGGCCCGAGGGATTACCGGATTGAACCAATCCGATGTGCTGATCCGGTACACGCCGCGAGATATCGAACGGGATACGTTAGCGCATCAAGGTTCGATCTACGGCATCTCGTCCAACTCCGTGAAGCAGACCTTCATGCGACCGGGCAACCGAAGCAAAGATGTACAAGGACTCTGGTACGTCGGCGGAACCACGCACCCAGGAGGCGGAACCCCGATAGTGACGTTGTCCGGACAGCTTGTTGGTGAGCAATTGGCATCGGAAATTTTGAGATAAGCTCGTTGTGCAGGATGATGGAGTGAAATGTATTCTGTTGATCCATCTGCGTGTGCATCGTCTGTGCTAACCAGCTTTGAAGGTGCGACGGAAGATCCGTGTTTTTGAGTAGGCATGAATAGCGGTGCCCTGAGGATTAAGTGAGACATTTGGTAGCAGGGCATCCTTTCAATAGCTGGATTGGAACGTTATACTGGATAGAGTTATGCTGTAATGCTTATAGGATTAATGTTTTTGTCTTTTGCAAAAAGACGTATACATAGAAGTAAGGGACGGGCAGGTTATCCTGTCGATCCGCACGATTCTCACATAGGAGGTCTCATCATGAATGAACAAGAGCGAGCCGGCGAACGGCTGCTTCCCGAAGTGGCTACGGGAGAACGGAAGCTGGAACACGTGCGCCTCTGTCTTGAGGAGAATGTGGCAGGAGAAGGGGTAACCAGCGGCATGGAGCGGTATGCGTTTCGTCATCACCCACTGCCGGAACTGGATTTTGAAGAGGTGCATCTGGAGACTTCGTTTATTGGCAAAAAAGTACGTACACCCTTGCTCATCAGTTCGATGACGGGTGGAAGCAAAACAACGGGCGCCATCAATGAGCGCCTCGCGCGAGTAGCAAACGCCAGAGGCTGGGCGCTCGGCGTAGGTTCAATCCGGGCTGCCGTAGAACAGCCGGTACTGGCAAGTACCTTCGATGTGCGGCGCTGGGCACCGGACATCCCGGTCATTGCCAACCTGGGCGCGGTGCAGCTGAACTATGGCTTCACCACGGCTGATTTCCAGCGTGCCGTAGACATTGCGGGAGCGGACATGCTCGTGCTTCATCTGAACACGTTGCAGGAAGTTTTCCAGCCGGAGGGCAACACCAACTTTAGCGGACTATTTCAGCGGATTGAGAACTTGTGTCGTGAGTTAGACGTGCCTGTTGGCGTAAAAGAAGTAGGTTTTGGTATCGATGGCGTGACGGCTCAACGCCTATATGAAGCAGGTGTCGCGTTTATCGATGTGGCTGGTGCAGGCGGTACAAGTTGGGTACAGGTAGAGAAGTACCGCAACAATAACCCTGTACGCCGGGCAGCTGCTGAAGCTTTTGCAGACTGGGGCATTCCGACAGCGGAGTGTATTCAGGAAGTACGAGCGCTGAACCCTACTGGTGCCTTGATCGGCAGCGGTGGACTGTACACGGGTGTGGATGCAGCCAAAGCCCTCGCGCTCGGTGCCGACCTGGCAGGTTTTGGGCGATCTCTGCTCGAATCCGCAGTCGCTTCCGACGATGCGCTGAATGAGCGGTTGGAACAGGTGGAGTTTGAACTTCGTACCGTGATGTTTGGTATTGGCGCAGGGCGGATTGAGGATTTGAAGCAGACGGAGCGACTGGTGGAGCGGCGTTAGGCGCGGGGTTAAAATGAAGATGATATAAACTTCATTGGAATTATTTAATTATATAATTTGAGTCGACTCATATTACTTCCTATATAATCTGGAACAAAAATAGAGTAGAGGATACTTCATTAAGAAATATCCTCTACTCTATTTATTATATTAGAATTTTCGAGCGCTGATACTCATATCCATTTTATGACCTGTTGAACTGTAGATATAAAGTTTGACTTTGGTTGTACCTATGACACCTATTCTTGTTGTTTTATGAGTCCCTTTTTTGATTGGAATATCAATTGGAGAAAGATTGCCTACAGTAATCTTGACATAAATAGTATCCGTACTAGTGTTGTTAATCCAAAGATTAGAAGTCTCTCCGTTCTCAGAATTCAATGTGAATGATTTTTCATATGCATTGTAACTACTGTAGTTGAATGGTTCTATAAGTTGTATATCCAATGGAGTAACAATTGGATCATTAATGTTCTCCACAGTGATTGGAGGATTAATATAAGCATTTTTCACTCTATCCTCTAATTCAACAACACTAGCTGAATTTGCAGAAAGTAATATAGACAGAGCTAACCCTGCACCTAAAATTACGTTGAAGATCAATTTGATTCCCTCCTCTATGATAGTCGTATGTAATTATATTCCAATTTCTTACATAATCGTGTTTCTAAATTATTACATACATTCCTCTTTCACGGTGACATTCTCATTGGTTACAGTAACGTAGGAGTTACCAGACAAATATTCCGTATAACCGCAAACCGTTTTATTATAGGTTTTTCCGCGGCTGTCCGTAAACGTTAAGGAGACTGCGCCCTCCCCGGAAAGTTTCAGCTGCGGGGCGAATTTCACGTTTGATCCGCTGGAAACATCCTTATCGAATATGTAGGTGGAGCCACTCTCGTTGGTGTTATACGATTCGCCTTGAACGAGGCTAGCCTGAATATCGGTGAGATTATAGTCGGACTGATTGTGGATTGTGATTCTCAAGTGACGATAGGGATCGACTGCATTCAGCAAGCTCTTAAAGGCGACGATACCTATGACGAGTACGATGGCGGACAAGATAATGATTTTCTTTTTTGAGAATCGGCGATGTGTGTTCAATATGATCCACTCCTTTCCTTCATGAGGTATAAACGATGGGAAGAGATCAAAAGTTATAATTAAAATGGTTAAACACGAAAATTGAATTTTGAATTGTCAGAATTACTTCATGCGCCAAGCGGGAGAACAGGATACAATAATATACTAGCAGTGCAAAAAGGACTGCACAGAGATCCTACATAATGAAGATCACTCAAAATAAGGAGGGGATTAGATTGAAACTATCTCCAATGAATCAGGAAGATTATGCGAGTTTCCGCATTCGATCCATTAAGGATTTTGCACAGGAAAAAGTAGAAGCAGGCACTTGGGCGGAGGAAGAGGCGCAGCAACTGGCGGAGGAATCTTATGAACGTTATCTGCCAGAAGGCTTGGATACACCCGGAGCGTATCTCTACAATCTGGCGCATCCTGTGGATGGCAATGTGGGGTATATCTGGTTTAATATCACGGATAATCGCCGTGGGAAGGATGCCTTTTTGCTGGATATTGTAGTTGAAGAAGCGCATCGTGGTAAGGGATACGGCACAGAGACGATGGAGGCGCTGGAACAGACGGCCTTGAGTCTTGGCGTGGATCGCATTGGTTTGCATGTGTTTGGACATAATGTGCGGGCGAGCAGCCTGTATCGCAAGATGGGATATGAGGTAACGGATCTGACGATGTACAAGGAAATCAAAGGGTAAACCAATAGCGGATGGGACGCTGGTCGAATTGGCGAAGTTCCTTGATGCCTTGAGGTTTGTCATATATAATGTATAGGATTATCCATACCGAACAAGTAATCAATGAGGAGTTGTCATATACATGGCTTTGAAAGCTGGAATCGTGGGTCTGCCGAACGTTGGTAAATCTACATTGTTTAATGCAATTACACAAGCAGGTGCCGAATCGGCAAACTATCCGTTCTGTACGATTGACCCTAACGTGGGGATCGTTGAAGTACCCGATGAGCGTTTGGACAAATTGACAGAACTCGTTGTACCTAAGAAAACAGTACCAACTGCGTTTGAGTTTGTAGATATCGCTGGTCTGGTTCGCGGTGCGAGCAAAGGCGAAGGTCTGGGTAACAAGTTCCTTGCCCACATTCGTGAAGTAGATGCAATTGTACACGTGGTACGTTGCTTTGTAGATGAGAACATCACACACGTCGATGGCAAAATTGACCCGGTAAGTGATATCCAGACGATCAATCTGGAGCTGATCCTGGCCGATATCGAGAGTGTTGAGAAGAAAATCGATCGCTCCAAGAAAAACATGAAGGGCGGCAACAAGTCTGCCTCTCAAGAAGTAGAAGTGTTGGAGAGAGTGAAGGCTGTTCTGTACGATGACAAGCCAGCACGCAGCATGGAACTTACGGATGACGAGCTTCTGATTATACGCGATCTGCACTTGCTTACCCTGAAGCCTGTTCTGTACGCAGCCAATGTAGCTGAGGATGAAATCGGTGACGTGGCGAACAATGCTTACGTGCAAAAAGTAAGAGAATTCGCAGCTGCTGAAAATGCAGAAGTGGTGCCGATCAGCGCGAAGGTTGAAGAAGAGATTTCCGAGCTGGAAGGCGAAGATAAACAAATGTTCCTGGAAGAACTCGGTATTGAGGATTCCGGTCTGAACTTGTTGATCAAAGCAGCCTACAAATTGCTCGGTCTGTACACATACTTCACAGCAGGTGTGCAGGAAGTTCGTGCGTGGACGATCCGTAAAGGAACCAAAGCGCCTGGCGCAGCGGGTGTTATCCACACAGACTTTGAGCGCGGATTCATCCGGGCAGAGGTTGTTTCTTACGACGATCTGGTTGCAGCGGGTTCCATGAACGGTGCCAAAGAGCGCGGACAACTTCGTCTTGAAGGTAAAGAGTACGTTGTAAATGACGGCGACGTTATGCACTTCCGTTTCAACGTATAATTCCTAAATCATTCACTATGTTTAAATAATGGTTATAGCGGCCCTGTTATCTTCTTTGGAAGATGATGGGGCTTTTTATGTTTTTGATCGCTGTATAATGTGTACAAGTACTAGATTGATCACACGTAGTGGATATAATAAAGGAAAAGGCACAATCCGATATATGTAAAATAGAAATATTTTTGTGTTGTGCGTCGATCAGTTACTATTCAGAACCATAAGAATATGCTATAATTAAGAGTCGTATACCATGTTAAAATTCGCGATGTAACAGATGAGCTGAAGCGGGTTTCACACAGGGTACACGATTTCTTGATATCACTTTAAAAGTAAAGGATTTGATGACGTTGTAGCGATGTTATACGTCGATCATACATGAATGTGAATACATGCTGCGGTCAGGGGATTCAATGAGAATCCTGTGCGTTGTGGAATATAGATTATAGATGCAATTAATGATGAATTGAAATATTAATTGAGAATGTGATGTGTTTGGACAAAATAATGCGTGAGGTGACTATACATGTTGGATAAATTACAGGCGTTAGCCGACCGTTATGACAAATTGAGCGAGCTTTTGTGTGACCCGGATGTGGCAAGTGACAACAAAAAGCTGCGGGAATACTCCAAAGAACAATCCGATCTCCAACCAACTTATGAAGCGTACAATGAATATAAACAGGTAAGTCAGGATCTCGAAGCTGCGAAGGAAATGCAGGGGGAGAAACTGGATGATGAGATGCGCGAAATGGTCAAAATGGAAATTGACGAACTGAGCACTCGCCAGAAGGAACTGGACGAATTGATTCGTGTACTCATGCTGCCAAAAGATCCGAATGACGATAAAAACGTTATTGTGGAGATTCGCGGAGCAGCTGGTGGAGATGAAGCAGCATTGTTTGCGGCAGATCTGTATCGGATGTACACACGTTATGCAGATGCACAAGGCTGGCGTGTAGAGCTGATGGATGTTAACACCAATGATCTCGGTGGATTCAAAGAGGTTGTTTTCCTGATCAACGGACGTGGCGCTTACAGCAAAATGAAATACGAAAGCGGCGCACACCGTGTGCAGCGTATCCCAACAACCGAATCGGGCGGACGTATCCATACGTCAACTTCAACGGTTGCGGTTATGCCTGAAGCCGAAGATTTTGATATCGAAATTCATGACAAAGACATCCGTGTGGATACGTTCTGTTCCAGTGGTGCCGGTGGACAATCGGTTAATACCACAAAATCCGCAGTACGGGTAACACACGTTCCAACGGGTATCGTGGCGACGTGTCAGGATGGAAAATCACAGAACTCCAACAAGGAAAAAGCGTTGCAGGTTCTGCGTACACGTATCTTCGATATGAAACGTATGGAAGAAGAAGCAAAGATCTCTGTTGAACGGAAGAGCAAAGTGGGAACGGGTGACCGCAGTGAGCGGATTCGTACGTACAACTTCCCGCAAAGTCGTGTGACGGATCACCGTATCGGCCTGACAATGCACAAGCTGGACCAGGTGATGAACGGAGAGATTGAAGATATCTTGTCTGCACTGACCATTGCTCAGCAGACTGAAATGATGGATAGAGGAGAATAATCTGTGACCCGCGCGCAGTTTGTCATGACGCCGGAACAGAGCTGTCGGGAAGCCTTCGTGGAGGCTTCCTCTTTTTTGGAGAAGTGCGGCGTGTACGAGCCGCACAACAATGCCCGGCTGCTGCTGGAACATGTACTCGGCGTTTATGGCGCCGCGTACTACATGATGCAGCCGGAGCCTTTTCCCAGCGAGCATCGCAGCCGCTGGGAGGACGCCGTTACGCGCAAGGCTGCGGGTGAGCCGGCGCAATACATTATCGGCAGCCAGGAATTCTATGGGCTGCCGTTCGAGGTCACACCGGCCGTGCTGATTCCGCGGCCGGAGACGGAGCTGTTGGTCGAGGCTGTGCTGCGCGAAGCCGACCGCGTGTTTCCTGACGGCGCTCCGCTCGCCGTCGATATCGGCACGGGCAGTGGTGCCATCGCGGTGACGATGGCTTCACTGCGCCCGCGCTGGCAGGTCGGCGCCGGAGATCTCTCGGCGGCTGCCCTGCAAGTGGCCGCGCGGAACGCGGCCGCGAACGGGGTACAGATCGACTTCCGTGAAGGCGATCTGCTGGCCCCGTTCGCCGGGGCACGGGTGGACATCCTGGTGTCCAACCCGCCCTACATCCCGGCGGCAGATATCGCCGGGTTACAGCAAGAGGTGCGCGATCATGAGCCGCGCATGGCACTGGACGGCGGCCCGGACGGACTTGCACCGTACGGTGTTATGCTGGAGCAATTGGCGCTGCTGCCTGCGCCGCCGCAGATTATTGGTTTTGAGCTGGGCCAGGGGCAGGCTCGCGACATCGCGGCTCTGCTTGAATCGGCGGGACATTGGCCGGAAATAATCATTGTACCGGACCTTGCCGGAATCGAGCGGCATGTCCTGGGTGTTCGTACTTCGGAACAGGTGACGAAAATGTAAGGTTCCGCGGGTTTTCTTTTTACCGTGAAATCCTCTACAATGAGATATACCGAAGATTTCTGAATGCTTGGGGGAACATAATTACATGCTGCACAAATTTAAAAAGATAGACTATTCTATCGTGTTTATACTGGTTATTCTGATGGTTATCAGTATTTTGTCGATTTACAGTACAACGTTTGGTCGTCCAAAGCTGGAGGGACTCCCGAAAAGTGCAGTTATCTTTTATATTTTGGGATTCGTAGTCTTTTTTGGGATGTCGATGATCAACTATAAATTCATAATCAAAAATTATTTATATATCTATGGCGTGGGTATGCTGCTGCTCATTTTCGTAATGTTCTTTGGTAAAGAGTACTACGGGGCAAAAGGCTGGCTGTCCATCTTCGGGGTCAGTTTGCAGCCTGCTGAGTTGTTCAAGTTATGCCTGATTGTGTTTTTATCGGCCTTTTTGGCCCGAAAGAAGAATCGTCCGCTCTATTTTGGACGTGATGTTATTCCGATCTCACTCTGTGTTCTGCCGCCATTACTACTTGTATTACTTCAAAATGACTTGGGAAATGCGTTGAGTTATGTTGTCATTCTTGTGGGCCTATTATGGATCGGCAACATTAAATTTACGCATGCCCTCATTGGCTTTATTATTGCTGTGGCTACCTTTATCGGCGGTACACAGGCATATATTCATTATCATGATGAGATTGTTAAATTCCTGAATGACATTGGACGTTCGCACTGGGCGGATCGTTTTGACCCTTGGCTTGTACCAGAGCTGACCTCAAGAGATGTGCTCTGGCAGACGTATAATGCAAAACTTGCGATTGGTTCTGGCGGGATTACGGGCAAAGGGTATATGGAGGGTACGACGATTCAGTCGAATCGGGTGCCTCTGGCCTACGCTGACTCCATCTTTGTACAGATTGGGGAGGAATTTGGCTTCATCGGTGCCTCAGTATTGCTTCTCCTGTACTTTATCCTCATTCACAGGCTGGTGCTGATTGCACTGGAGTGTAAGGATCGTGCTGGCCCATATCTAATTGTGGGTATTATAGCGATGCTGCTCTACCAGATCTTTGTTAATATCGGCCCATTCATTGGTCTGATGCCGTTGACAGGGATTACGCTGCCGTTTATCAGTTCGGGTGGTACCTCCATTATGCTCAACATGATCAGTATGGGGATTGTGATGAGTATCAAGGTTCATACGGAAGAGAACGAGGATATTCTCGGCTCTGCGGAACAACCGAGTATTACCGATCTGGTGAGGAAATTGCTGAGACGCAAGCCAACCCAGCAGGAGCAGTAACGTTCTCGAATCGGAAAATCTGGGGATAACAGCGATTGGAAGGTTACTCTGTCATCGAAGTGTCAGTGTAAATAATCTGTAGTTCAACTTATATAGCTAACGATAGAACCCTGGAACAGATCAGCCCTATTCACTTAGGGATGAATGTTTTGGGGTTTTTATTGTTTTAACGGTGGGAGACAGGTCGTTGAATGATTTAATAGTCACCAGTCACCCTTAAGTGATCCGGATTTCCATTTTATTATCCAATTATATACAATGGTAATATTGAGTTCAATTGGAAATCATAGAATGTTAGATTCAGGGGGATGGACGGAATCATGGTGAGAATGTTGAAAAAGATGGACGGTGTGATTCTCTTCGTCATGCTGTTGCTTATGATTATTAGTGTATTTGCGATTTACAGCGGAACGCAGACAGATGCCAATCTGGCAAATCACCATGTCAAAACGATTTGTTTTTATGTGGCCGGGTTCATTGCGGTGCTTGTGATCGGGCTTGTGAATTACAAGTTGTACGTGAAATATGCGTTTTATTTGTATGGGTTGGGAATTATATTGCTGATTCTGGCTAATGTTCTGGGCAGTTCGATTAATAATGCTAACGGTTGGCTGAAGCTGAGCGAGAACTTTTCTTTTCAACCGGCAGAGCTGTTCAAGATGATTCTGATTCTGTTCCTCGCCCATTTAATTGTGAAGAGACAACGAGGCACGCTGCAATTTTGGAGAGATATTGTGCCGATTGGCTGCTGGGCGTTTATTCCGTTTGCCCTTGTGATGGCTCAGAATGACCTGGGAAATGCGCTGGGGTATGTGGTGATTCTGGCTGCGGTATTCTGGATCGGAAATATGAGGCTGAAGCACGTATTGATTACGATGGCGATTGTAGGAGTGGCGTTCTTTGGTTTTATTAAAGCCTATACGTTCTACCATGATGAAATATTTACTTTTCTTGAAAAGATAAAACGGGAGCATTGGGCCGAGCGAATTGATCCTTGGCTTGTACCGGAAAAGGCTACTTCCAAAGCTTCCTGGCATACCAAAAATGCAGGTTTAGCCATCGGATCAGGGGGCATCATTGGCAAAGGTTATATGCAAGGAACATCCGTTCAAAGTGGACGAGTTCCCTATACGTATTCTGATTCCATTTTTGTTGTGATCGCAGAGGAGTTTGGCTTTGTTGGTGCATCCGTACTGATTCTGCTGTACTTTATTCTGATCCACCGTATGGTGCTGATTGCTCTGAACTGCAGAGATCGCGCGGGACCCGTCATCATTGTAGGGATTATCGGAATGTTGTTGTATCAGGTATTTGAAAATGTAGGGGCTTTCCTTGGTCTGATGCCACTCACAGGTATTACGTTACCGTTCATCAGTTACGGCGGCACCTCTTTGCTCATTAATATGGCTTGTATTGGAGTGGTCATGAGCATTAAGTTGTATGGACAGGAAGAGGAGGATGAACTTCTCTTGGGGGAGCAGCAACCCCGGTTATCGGAACGTTTATGGAATATGCTCAAGAAAGAGAAAAGTGTTATGTAACGGTTGAGTTGGTGTTGTGAAAAGCATAGAGTTGGAGCGTCTAACGTAATCGTTTGTAGGAATGAAGAGGTTGATTTGCCCTGTAACCAGGTGCAGATCAGCCTTTTTAACATGATGGGTGAGAAATTATGAATGAGAGAATCGATTTAGTAGATTTATTGCAAATGCTAGGTTTACTTCCGGTTCTCCCGGGCATACTGATAGACATGAGAGAGTTGCAGGTAGCGTGATCAGAGAGCCGAGGGGGAGAATGGAATGAGCAGACGAATTGTAAAACAAATTGGACTTATTATTGTATGTCTTATGATGATTATCATGATGTGGGAAGGTCAGAAAACGGATGCAGCTGTGGCCGCCACAGCCATTCCTGAACAATCCATTCGCTTGCGTATTCTGGCAAACTCGGATGCACCGGGAGATCAATTGGTGAAACGCGAGATTCGGGATGCTGTTGTTGCTCAGATGGGCGATTGGGTAGCCGAACTGGAGAATCCGCAAAGTCTGGATGAAGCGCGCCAGGTCATTCGTGAACATTTGTCCGAGATTGAGAATAGAGTAGGAGAAGAGCTGGCGAGTCGTGGCTTGCATTATGCTTATCAGGTGGAACTGGGTTCTGTTCCGTTCCCGACCAAACTATATGGGGGTACCGTCTATCCTGCGGGAGATTATGAAGCGGTTCGGATTACACTGGGTGAGGGCAAGGGTCAGAACTGGTGGTGTGTGTTGTTCCCGCCGCTGTGTTTCATTGATGCAGGGACCGGGGATGCACTGGCGAAACCTTCAACCGTATCGGCCGCAGCCGCTGAACCCGGAGATGCAGAGGCATCTGTACAGGGAGGTACACCAGAGGCAAGATTCTTTCTGTGGGATATGGCTGTGAAACTGTGGAGTTGGGTAACTGGATTATTCGTATAACAACGTAATTATACTATATTTTAGGGCAACTTCGATTCAGGAAGCTGCCCTTTTGATATGAATGGGTGGCGAAGTTACAGTGAGACTCATGCGTAGAGCGAAGTGTGAAGGGCATCCGAAGCGAGACAGGTATGTTATAATTACTTATATTGAATATGGATATGAAGCGAAGTAAACATGGATGTGTATGGAGTGTGGGGTAGGGTCTATTTCTTACGTGCACAAGCAACCTATTATGAAGTTTAGGAATGATGGATATATGAATAGAGAGAACGAACAAGTGCAATTCACCTCAGCAATGGGAAATGACATGGAGCTTCACGACAAGGGAACTCTAGCAGAGATGGTTACAGCCAATTGGGATGTGCGCGTTTTGGTGAACGCTGATCATCATCATGAATTGGGTAATATTGAATTAGCAGATGTGAAAAAGGGGAGCGCCCACCAAAGGGCGCTCGACGACTTGCAGGCTGCTGCAGCCTGCCTTCGTCAAGGTCAGACGGTGGCCTTTCCGACCGAGACGGTCTACGGCCTGGGTGCTGATGCGCGTAGCACAGCAGCCGTGGAGGCTGTATTTGTCGCCAAAGGCCGACCTTCCGACAATCCACTGATCGTGCACATCGCGCATCGTGACCAGTTGGATGCTTTGGTCACGGAAGTGAACGAAACAGCCGAAGCGCTGATGGCGGCCTTTTGGCCGGGACCGCTGACGCTGGTGCTGCCGGTTAGGCCGGGGGCGGTGTCCCCGCGGGTCACCGCCGGTCTGGACACGGTGGCCGTGCGCATGCCGGACCATCCGGTGGCCTTGCAGTTGATCGCGGCGGCGGCATGCCCTGTGGCTGCGCCAAGCGCCAACCGCTCCGGGCGGCCAAGCCCGACACTCGCGTCTCATGTGCGCGAGGATCTGGATGGCCGCATCGGCGGCATCGTGGACGGCGGCCCCACCGGGGTGGGCGTCGAGTCCACGGTCGTGCAGGTCGGTGACGACGGTACCGTCACCATCCTGCGCCCTGGCGGCATTACGGCGGAACAGCTGTCCGCCGTTGCCGCCCGTGTCGCCACGGACCCCGCGCTACTCGCGGAGGGGGCCGATGGCGTGGGCAGCCCGGCGCCGCGCTCGCCGGGCATGAAGTACACGCACTACGCACCCGCAGGGGCGCTGTGCGTGGTGGAAGGGCCGCCCGCAGCGGTGGCGGCCTGGATCAGCGCCGCCCTCGCAGAGGCGGCGCAGCGCGGAGAGCGCACCGCCGTGCTGGCATTCGCCAAGCACGCGGAGCAGTACCGCGCCGATGCCGTGTTCTCGCTGGGAGACGCCAGCGAGCTGGAAGAAGCAGCGCGCCGGCTATACGCCGCGCTGCGCAGCTGCGATGAGCAAGGCGCCACATATATTGTGGCTGAAGCCTGCTCTCGCGAAGGAATGGGCGCAGCCGTCATGAATCGGCTGCTCAAGGCTGCGGGTAACCAACTCATACAAGTTGGCAACCAGCAGTCATCGTAACCTCTCCTGATCATACAGTCAGGAGAGCTACGTACTCTTTTCCGAAACAAACAATTAATTAAGTACCATATCGACTTACACGCCAATCTAGCTTTATGCACCTCAGATATCGAGTAGGTTCGTCGCCGTTTACCTTTCATCGGTCATGTTTGGGTCCTTGTCCGCATATCGTGTACAAGAACCTTTACGTGACTTGGGGGTATGGGGATGTGGGATGTGTCTGCCCATGTAGGGCAGTTGGTAACCATTTTGATCATGGCTGTTGCGCTGGGCCTCGATGCGTTCTCGCTCGGAATCGGAATAGGCATGAAGGGCATCCGGCTGAGGGATGTATTGCGAATCAGTACAGTAACGGCGCTATTTCATATCATCATGCCGCTCATCGGCATGTATATGGGCAAATACGTCAGCTCGCTGCTTGGTGACATTACGACGTATGCGGCAGGTGGATTGCTTGTTCTGTTGGGTGCTCATATGATTCTGAATGCATTCCGTGAAGGCGATACCAAGCTGGTGGACCACCGTTCCCTGCTCGGCGTTATTTTGTTCTCTCTCAGCGTAAGTGTCGATTCGTTCTCCGTTGGTGTTTCCTTGGGGATGTTTAGCAGTGATCTAATCATAACTGTACTTGCCTTTGGTATTTGTGGCGGGGTGATGTCGGTGATGGGTCTGCTATTAGGCCGCCGGGTGAGCCAGAATCTAGGGGATTACGGCGAAGCTATTGGTGGCGCAATCTTGCTTGCGTTTGGACTTTTGTTTATATTTTAAAATAAAACTTGAGATATCATATCATTCGCATCATATGTAAAATGGGGAGGCTATCACAATGAAACATATTTTATTCGTATGTACAGGAAATACGTGCCGCAGCCCCATGGCAGAGGGGCTTTTGAGAAAACTGGCATCGGAGCGCGGCATTCAGGTGGAGGTTCGTTCCGCAGGTGTGGCAGCAACGTCGGGTATGCCGATCTCTCGTCATGCGGAAGCGGTTTTGAGAGATCATAACGTTGAAGGTCCACCTCATTCCACGCAGCTTAGCTCTAACCTGGTAGGTTGGGCCGATCTGGTTCTTACATTAACACGGAGTCATAAGCAGCATGTCATGCAGGTATTTCCCGACTCCATCCACAAAACCTATACTCTAAAAGAGTATGTGGAAGACGACGAGCAGGTATTAAGAGATGTTCAGGAATTGGACAGCCTGTTTGCAACGCTGGAGATGAAACGTGCCCTTGGTCAAGAGATCCTGGCATCGGAGCGTGAGCGAGCCATCGAGATCAGACAACGAATTCCAAGTTTCGACATCTCTGACCCGTTTGGGGGAAGTCGTGATGATTACAATATCGCTGCGGCTGAGATTCGGACTGCGTTGGATCGGCTTTTGGATAAGCTGGGATAATTCTGATCGTGCGGGGCAGGTTATAGAAACAGGACATGTGATGTAAATTAACCGTTGATTTTAGACGCAGGTTGTTTTATGATGAAGGGGAAAACAGGGATCCGGTGTAACTGGCGACGAAGTGGGCATAACCACGATGGAGCACCGGAACAAACGGCCGGTCGCCTGGGCAAAAGAGCAATTCTGCGTTACCCGCAGACTGCTCTTTTTTTCGTCTTTCATCTGATTATTCGCTATAATAGTACCTGAGATGCCGTGCAAGAATACGAAGGACAGCCAAGAGACAGCGCGCATGATTTTATCGGGAGGCGATGATAGGATGACTATAGAGTTAGATTCAGAACAACCCGGATTGCAGGAACAGACCGCATCCATTCTGCATGAACTGGCGCTTGCCGGACAGCTTGGGCCTGGACAGATCGTTGTGATCGGTACAAGCACAAGTGAAGTCGCAGGTGCGCGGATTGGTACGAGTGGTGCCATTGAAGTGGCGCAGCAGCTTCTTGCGGGTATACGCGAGGTGCAGGAGGAATTCGGTTTCGACACGGTATTCCAATGTTGTGAGCACCTGAACCGTGCGCTGGTAATGGAACGTTCTGTACTCACTCGTCTTGGATTGACTGAGGTTGGTGCAGTACCCGTGCCCAAGGCCGGAGGTTCAATGGCATCCGCAGCATATCGTTCGCTGACCGATCCATGCCTGGCTGAACATGTGCAGGCCCATGCGGGACTGGACATTGGGGAGACGATGATTGGGATGCATCTCCGGCATGTAGCCGTACCTTTTCGTACAGCGCTCCGTTATGTTGGAGATGCACGTGTGACCACAGCGTTGACTCGTCCGAAGTTAATTGGCGGCGAACGCGCGGTGTATCGTATGGAAGAACAACCAGATTCGACATTTTGTGACTAACATATAAAGCGAGACTAATTGGGTTACACTCCTGACTTTGAATGCATCACCATCTTCCGATCGCTGTTATCCCCAGATTTTTTTATTCCCTATTAAAGGGGAAATCCGGTGATAAAGGCGACCACTTCGTTTCTTCAGATTGGTGTTGCACTCGCCGTTTTCGTGTAAACATTAGTTTCACTTTATAACTTCACTTATAACTGGGAGGAATTTAATCATGGAACAATTGCGCAAGAATGACCCGGCAGTACTGGAAGCGATGAATCTTGAACTGAAACGTCAACAGAACAACATCGAACTGATTGCATCCGAGAACATCGTAAGTGAAGCCGTAATCGAAGCATTGGGATCTGTACTGACCAACAAGTATGCTGAAGGATATCCAGGCAAACGTTACTATGGCGGTTGTGAGCATGTGGACGTCGTTGAAGACATCGCACGTGATCGTGCCAAAGAATTGTTCGGAGCAGAACACGTGAATGTTCAACCTCACTCCGGTGCACAAGCGAACATGGCAGTTTATCTTGCAGCGTTGAAACCTGGTGATACTGTACTTGGTATGAACCTTGCCCATGGTGGACACCTTACACACGGTAGCCCGGTGAACGCATCCGGTTTGCTGTACAACTTTGTCGCATACGGCGTACAGGAAGATACATTCCTGATTGATTATGATGAAGTACGCAAAGCGGCTTTCAAACACCGCCCTCGTCTGATCGTTGCAGGTGCAAGTGCATATCCGCGTACCATTGATTTTGAAAAGCTGGCTTCCATCGCCAATGATGTAGGTGCATTGTTCATGGTGGACATGGCTCACATCGCAGGACTGGTTGCTGCTGGTTTGCATCCAAACCCGGTTCCACATGCGCATTTCGTAACAACAACAACACACAAAACGCTGCGTGGACCTCGTGGTGGTATGATTCTGTGCCGCAAAGCATGGGCAGCAGCAATTGATAAAGCCGTATTCCCTGGTTCCCAAGGTGGCCCTCTGATGCACGTGATTGCTTCCAAAGCGGTAGCATTCGGAGAAGCTTTGCAACCAGAGTTCAAAACATATGCACAGAATGTCGTGAAAAACGCACAGGTTCTGGCTGAAACACTGATCGCTGAAGGATTGAACATCGTATCCGGTGGTACAGATAACCACTTGATGCTGATCGACACACGCAGTGTAAACATCACAGGTAAGGAAGCTGAGCATGTGCTTGATTCCATCGGTATTACCGTGAACAAAAATGCAATTCCATTCGACCCTACGAGCCCGTTTGTAACGAGCGGTATTCGAATTGGTACACCTGCTGCAACTTCCCGTGGCATGAACGAAGAAGCGATGGTTGCTATTGGTAAGATCATTGCCAAAACATTGAAAAATCCAAAAGATACAGCGAAGCTGGATGAAGCTCGTGCAGAAGTGACTGCACTGACAGACCAATTCCCGCTCTATACCGACCTTAAATACTAAAAAACTTTGCTCATGCTGTTTGTATTTGAGATGTTCTTAAAATGGGATACAAAAAAACGAAGCAGACAGAATGAGACCGCAGAAGCGAAGCGTTCGCCTTTATCCCCGGATTTTTCCCTTGTTAAAAGGAGAATAAAAAAATCTGGGGATAACAGCGATCGAAGGATCATTCTGTAGGCGGAGTGCCATTGTATTCATCATTTTCATTTTCTCAATGACATAACAACATGAGCAAAACAGGACCGGATGGATCATTTTCCGGTCCTGTTTTTTATAGGATTCGGTATTCTGTAATGATTGGGTGCCCTTTGATGGTGTAATTCGTTGTTGGTGATGATATAATATACAGGATTTATCGAGCCCATGAATGGTGGCTAGGTATATTTGGAAATGCTGAACATGAAGAACTTACCGGAGGGACAAATTAGATGGGAAAATTAGTAATATGTGATCACCCTTTGATTCAACACAAACTGACGTTTATACGCGACATGCGTACGAATACGAAAGATTTTCGTGAATTGGTGGATGAAGTAGCAACGTTGATGGCTTATGAGATTACAAGAGATGTTGAACTGGAGACGATTGATGTACAGACTCCTGTAGCTGCTACACAAGGTAAAGTCATCTCTGGACGTATGCTCGGACTGGTGCCGATTCTGCGTGCAGGACTCGGAATGCTGGATGGCGTTGTGAAATTGTTGCCAGCAGCAAAAGTTGGACATGTTGGTCTGTTCCGTGACCCGGAAACACTGCAACCGGTAGAATACTATACCAAACTGCCTACAGACGTAACAGAGCGTCAATTGATTGTTATCGATCCGATGCTTGCAACAGGCGGTTCAGCAATTGCAGCTATTGACGTGCTCAAAAAACGCGGCTGTACCCAAATCAAAATGATGAACCTCGTGGCAGCACCGGAAGGCGTAAAAGCTGTGCAGGATGCACATCCCGATGTGGACATCTATGTAGCAGCACTGGACGACCGTCTGGATGATCATGGTTATATCGTTCCAGGGCTTGGAGATGCAGGAGACCGTCTATACGGCACTAAATAAGCATATCGCATGCTTGTAATCGGAACTTATAGAAAAGGGGCTTTGCTCGAATGTCCAAGAAAATTAAAGTCATGACGATCTTCGGGGTGCGTCCAGAAGCCATCAAGATGGCTCCGCTTATTTTGGAATTGCAAAAACATCCTGAGTCTATTGAATCTATTGTTTGCGTAACTGCGCAGCATCGCCAGATGTTGGATCAGGTACTTGAGGTTTTCGACATTCATCCCGATTATGATCTGGATGTAATGAAAGACCGCCAGACATTGAATGAGATTACAATTCGTGTGCTTGGTGGTCTGGAGCCAGTGTTAGCGGAAGCAAAGCCGGATATTGTGCTGGTTCACGGGGATACATTAACAACCTTTGTAGCGAGCTACGCCGCATTCCTGCAACAGATTCAGGTAGGGCATGTGGAAGCGGGGCTGCGGACGTGGAACAAGCTGTCTCCATATCCGGAAGAGATGAACCGTCAGCTGACGGGCGTACTGGCTGATCTACACTTTGCGCCTACGGATTGGTCTTCTTCCAATCTTGCCAAAGAAAATAAATCCGAGTCTAGTACGTACGTCACAGGCAACACGGTAACAGATGTGTTTCAATATACAGTACGGGAGGACTACACACACCCGGTACTTGATTGGGCCCAAGGCAAACGCCTTGTGCTGATGACAGCTCATCGCCGTGAATCTCAAGGCGAGCCTCACCGCAACATTTTCCAGGCCGTCAAACGGATTGCCGACGAATTTGAAGATATTGCCATCGTGTACCCGGTGCATCCAAGTCCTGCTGTGAAGGAGCCGGCTCACGCGATCTTGGGGAATCATCCCCGTATTCAATTAATTGATCCACTAGACGTAGTGGATTTGCATAACTTTTACCCGCATACTCACTTGATTCTGACTGATTCAGGCGGTTTGCAGGAAGAAGCGCCTTCGTTTGGTGTGCCTGTGCTCGTATTGCGCGATACAACAGAACGCCCGGAAGGTATTGAAGCCGGAACGCTGGAATTGGTAGGTACCGAAGAGGAACGTGTATATGAACGGACCAAAGCTCTGCTCACAGATGAAACCCTATATGCAAGCATGAGTCAGGCTGCTAATCCATACGGTGATGGACATGCTTCGGAAAGAATTGTCAATGCGATTTTGCACCATTTTGGTGTAAATAGTGAGCGTCCGGAATCATTTCACAGAAAATTCAAAAAATAATACATTTTTTCTGACGGATTTATAAAGGGCATAGCATACAGTTAAACTGTACGGTTTACGCGGGTTTATGGGCTTTGAGGGTCTGTATTCCCGTCGTTTCCCCCTTTAAAACGCTAAAATCATTCAATTGACAAAGGCTCTCATCATTCAGTAAAATTAACTGGGATTGCAAGGGTGGCGTGGAAAATGGCCGATTCGAACAAACCAAATTCATCCCGTAACCATGACGATAATGTATGGAAAGCGATGGGGCTCGTGACAGCTTTTGGGATCGAGATTGCCATTCTCGCTGTTGCCGGATATTACGCTGGCTCCTGGTTGGACAAGACCATCGGAGGTAACGGAATATGGATCGCCGTAAGCGTTCTCTTTTTTCTTGCGGCAGGCGGTGTAAGCATCTACTTTATCGCGAAAAAATTCATGGGGGAAAGTGATGAGTGAACTAACCAGATACCGCAGATCGATGACTGTTTTCATCATGTACTTTCTTATGATTTGTTTTCTCGCAGCGGCCTTTATGCCACGTGTGGAGACAATTGCTTTGGGACTGGCCCTGGGTACAGGAATTAGCTGGATCAATGCATTTTACTTGGGCTACAAAGTAAGGAAAATGTCTGATGATGCGGCAGAAGGTAACTTGAAGCGTGTGAACCTGGGATTTTTGACAAGAGCGGCACTCGCTGTGCTCGGTATCTTCATATCGATGCGCTTTCCGCAGTACTTCAATACATATGCGGTTGCAGGCGGTCTCGTCATTGCACAATTTTCCTTACTGATTATAGGGATTGTCCATTCCCGCAGAGCAGAATGATGTTAAGGGCTGCAGCTTTCAAGTCGAGAAAGGGGTGAGAAAAATATGCATGAAGCTCCAATTATTATGCTTGGCGGATTTCGACTGGATCTATCGGTTCTGTTGATGCTGGTCGTTACAGGTGCAATTGTTTTTATTTTTGCTGTACTGGCAACACGGAGATTATCCGTTGAAAATCCCGGCAAGCTGCAAAATTTTATGGAGTGGGCAGTAGAATTCGTCCGCAATCTGATTTCCAGTACAATGGATATGAAGAAAGGTAAACATTTTATCTCTCTCGCTCTTTCCATGATTATGTTCATTTTTGTAGGGAACATGCTCGGTCTTCCGCTCGTAGCTGTATCTGAAGTAACGGATGTTAATCAGGCACAGGTATTCGGTAAGCCGATTGTTACAGCGGTGGAGGCGTTTGAAGAAGCGCATGCCAAGGACCCTGAAGCACATCCACACGTTGAACTGGCCTGGTGGAAATCACCGACAGCCGACTTGTCTGTAACGATGGGACTTGCTCTCGTAGCGTTCCTTGTATCTCATGGACTGGGATTGTTCCGCAACACAAAAGGGTATCTCCAGCATTACCTCAAGCCATTCGCCTTGTTCTTGCCAATCAACTTGATTGAGACGGCATCCAAGCTGTTGACACACGGTATGCGTCTATTCGCGAATATCTTCGCGGGTGAGGTACTGATTGCAACGATCCTGAAACTGACCACATTCAAAGTGTTTGGTGCTATCGCAGCAATCCCGCTATTGATGGTGTGGCAAGGCTTCAGTATCTTTATCGGCGCGATCCAGGCATTTGTGTTTGTTATCTTGATGATGGTGTACATTTCACAGAGCATCGAGACGCACGACGAGCATTAAGTTTCAAGCCCTACGAAGATTTCTTCACCAGGCTGAACAATAAAAAATTCGATTTATCATTTTAAGGAGGATATACAAATGGGAGCAATGGCATTAATCGCAGCAGCAATTGTTGCAGGACTGGGCGCGTTTGGCGCAGGTATTGGTAACGGTATGGTAATCAGCAAAACGGTGGAAGGTATTGCCCGTCAACCGGAAGCAAAATCCACTCTTCAAACAACAATGTTTATCGGTGTAGGTTTGATCGAGGTATTGCCGATCATCGGTGTGGTACTCGCGTTCATGTTCTACGGTATGGCTTAATTTAATTTTAAAGGTTTGGCGGGGAAGGCCATAGCCATCCGCGCCTTCTTTTTAGGTAATGTCCGTTCGAACGGATGACGTTTTAAGGATACCTCCAGGAAGGAGTGAACAGATTGAGTTTCATATGGGAAAATACGCTTCTTGCGATTGTTGCATTTGCAATTTTATACTGGCTGCTTAGCCGTTATGCCTTCGGGCCTTTGTTCTCCATTATGGAAAAACGTCGTGAACTCGTGATGACGCAGATGAATGAGGCTGCACAGACTCGGGAACAGGCCATTGCCTATGTGGAGGAACAAAAACAAGCTCTTGAGCAAGCGCGTCAAGATGCTTACGACATCATTGAACAATCCAAACAAACGGGTGGTAAACAAGCTGAATCGATTTTGGCTGATGCAAAAGCTGAAGCTAATCGTCTCAAAGACGATGCAGTACGCGAAATCGAGAGCGAGAAGAACAAAGCAGTCGCAGCACTTCGCAGCGAACTGGGTACAGCTTCCGTTCAGATTGCATCCAAGTTGATCAAAAAAGAAGTTGAGAACGGTCCTGCACAAGAAGAGCTTGTGAACCAATACCTCAATGAGGTAGGAGGCCGACAATGAGCCGCGATACGATTGTTGCCAAGCGTTATGCGAAAGCATTGTTCGAAGTTGCTCTTCAGCAACAGCAGGTGCTTGAGGTTGAACAGGAACTGGTTGCAGTAGTCAGTGCATTGACCGGAGATGCAGATATCGAGAAATTTATCGTATCCCCTAATATTTCTGATGAAGCCAAACAGAACGTGATTCACTCAAGTCTTGATGGCAAGGTATCCGATGTAGTCCTTCGTACAGTCTTGTTGTTGATTGAGCGCGGACGCGTTGAATTGCTGGGAGACTTGCTGAATGATTATCGGAAGATCCAGGGAGAGTCGCTGGGCATCGCTGATGCACGTGTCTACTCGACTTATGCGTTGAATGATGAAGAAAAAGAAGCGGTAGCCCGTGAATTCGGTGGCCGTGTGAATAAAAAGATTCGTATCGAGAACATTGTTGATCCGACTCTGCTGGGCGGATTGAAAGTCGCCATTGGCGATACGATCTATGACGGCAGCTTGGCTGGCAAGCTCGAACGTCTTGAGCAGTCTTTTAACAGACGAGTACAGTAGATTGGGGTGAGGACACTTGAGTATCAAACCAGAAGAAATCAGTACATTAATTAAGAGCCAAATCGAACAATACAAGACCGATATCGATGTAGTCGAAGTCGGAACGGTAATCGAGGTTGGTGATGGTATCGCTCGTGTTTATGGACTTGAGAACGTCATGTCCAACGAGTTGGTTGAATTCCCAAGCGGTGTTATGGGACTCGCCATGAACGTGGAAGAAAGCAATGTCGGTGTCGTTATCCTGGGACCTTACTACGATATTCGTGAAGGTGACCAAGTGAAACGTACAGGTCAAATCATGCAAGTGCCTGTAGGCGAAGCATTGATTGGACGCGTTGTGAACCCGCTCGGTATTCCTGTAGATGGCAAAGGGCCAATCGCTACAACGGAATTCCGTCCGGTTGAAGGTAAAGCACCAGGTGTAATGGATCGTAAATCGGTTCATGAGCCGATGCAAACAGGGATCAAAGCCATTGATGCCATGGTTCCAATCGGTCGTGGACAACGTGAGTTGATCATCGGTGACCGTCAAACAGGTAAAACATCCATCGCGATTGATGCGATTCTGAACCAAAAAGGTAGCGGCATGAAGTGTATCTATGTGGCTATTGGTCAGAAACAGTCTACAGTTGCTCAAGTTGTGGAAACTCTTCGTCGTAAAGGCGCAATGGAGTACACCATTGTTGTAACTGCAGCAGCTTCTGATCCATCACCACTCTTGTACATCGCACCGTATTCCGGTTGTTCGATGGGTGAGTACTTCATGTACAAAGGCGAGCACGTTCTGGTCATCTATGATGACTTGACCAAACAAGCCTCTGCATACCGTGAGCTCTCCTTGTTGCTTCGTCGTCCACCAGGCCGTGAGGCTTATCCGGGTGACGTCTTCTATCTGCACTCCCGTTTGCTGGAGCGTGCTGCGAAGCTGAATGATGAACTGGGTGGTGGTTCTTTAACCGCACTTCCGTTCATTGAAACACAAGCTTCCGACGTATCAGCATACATTCCAACGAACGTAATCTCCATCACGGACGGACAAATCTTCTTGGAAGCTGACTTGTTCAATGCTGGACAACGCCCGGCGATCAACGTAGGTATTTCCGTATCTCGTGTCGGTGGTTCTGCTCAGATCAAAGCGATGAAAAAGGTTGCAGGTTCCCTGCGTCTCGACCTCGCTCAATATCGTGAGCTTCAAGCGTTCTCCCAGTTCGGTTCCGATCTGGATAAAGCGACTCAGGCCCGCCTGAATCGTGGTGCACGGATGATGGAAATCCTGAAGCAAGGTGTTAACCAGCCGCTGCCTGTAGAACAACAGGTTGTCAGCTTGTACACTGCGGTTAAAGGATTCCTGGATGAGATTCCAACAGGTGATGTTACTCGTTTCGAGCGTGAATTCCTCGCGTTCATGGAGAGCAGCCATCCGGAGATTCTTGCATCCATCCGTGATACTAAAGAATTGACTGCAGACAACGAAAATGCACTGAAAGGTGCAATTGAGAAGTTCAGAAAGAGCTTTGCTGTCTCTGTCTAAATAAATGATTGCAGGTGCGGAGTTGTTTAACCGATTCCGCATGTCTGCATGTAATACTTTGACTCTGTCAAAAAAAGATGATGCTTACGATGTAGTTTTGACTTTGTCAAAACTATGTTATTGCTTACGAAGTAACTTTGGCTCTGCCAAAGTAGGGTTGTGCTTACGATGTAGTTTTGACTTTGTCAAAACTTTAAGGTGGTGAAATCATGGCAAAAGGCATGCGCGAAATTAAGCGGCAAATTAAAAGCGTACAAAGCACCAAGCAGATCACCAAAGCAATGGAGATGGTAGCTGCTGCAAAACTGCGTAAAGCGCAGGAAAAAGCGGAAGCGGCCCGTCCTTATTCGGAGAAACTGAAAGAAGTTGTAGCGAGTATTGCATCAAGCACGCAAGGCATACAGCATCCGATGCTGGAGAGCCGTCCGGTCAAAAAGACAGCTTACCTGATCATTACATCGGACCGTGGTCTTGCAGGTGGATACAATGCGAACGTTTTGCGTCAGGTTAATCAGACGCTCAAAGAGCGCCACAACTCCCAGGATGACTACGAATTGTTCGTCATTGGACGTAAAGGACGCGATTACTTCAGACGTCGTGAAATGGCGATGGCATCCACAACAACGGATCTGTCGGATTCGCCTTCATTTGCAGACATCAAATCCATCGCACACGAAGCTGTTCATGGGTTTGAACTGGCTGAATTTGATGAATTGTACATTTGTTATAACCGCTTTGTGAATGCGTTGACCCAGATTCCTACGGTAGAAAAACTTCTCCCGATGGAAACACCTGAGGTAACTGCTGCGGAAGGACCAACGGCAAGCTACGAATACGAGCCGTCTGCTGAGGCTGTACTGGAGGTTTTGCTTCCGCGTTACGCGGAAACGCTGATCTATGGTGCACTTCTGAACGGTAAGGCAAGTGAGCTGGGCGCGAAAATGACGGCAATGGGTAATGCAACCAAAAATGCATCGAAACTCATTAACGACTTGTCATTGACATACAACCGTGCCCGTCAAGCGGCGATTACGCAGGAGATTACGGAAATTGTGGCAGGTGCCAACGCAGCACAAGGCTAACCGTTTTTTTATTAATGAAGGCTTGCAGAGCAAAGATAAACGAACGGTACATTATTTTTGCAAAAGTAGCAGGCTTGTAGGAGGGGAACGTTAAGATGAACAAAGGACGCGTTGTGAGCATCATGGGTCCGGTTGTTGACGTCGAGTTTGATCGCGGCGGTCTGCCGGAAATCCTCAATGCCATTACGATCACTACAGTAAGTGAGAGCGGCGTTAGTGTAAACCTTACACTCGAAGCTTCGAAACATCTGGGTGACAACCGAGTACGTTGTATTGCGATGTCCTCCACGGATGGACTTGTTCGTGGTATGGAAGCTTTAGATACAGGAGCACCAATCTCTGTACCCGTCGGAGAAGCAACACTGGGTCGTGTATTTAACGTACTCGGCGAAGCAATTGATACTGGCGGTGCCGTAGCTGCTGAGCACAAGAACCCGATTCACCGTTCAGCACCTGCATTTGATGAACTGACTACCCAAGCAGAAATGCTGGAGACAGGAATCAAAGTTATCGACTTGCTTGCTCCTTACGCTAAAGGTGGTAAAATCGGTCTCTTCGGTGGTGCCGGTGTAGGTAAGACGGTAACCATTCAGGAATTGATCAACAACATCGCACAAGAACACGGTGGTATCTCCGTATTCGCGGGTGTTGGTGAGCGTACACGTGAAGGTAATGACTTGTATCACGAGATGAGTGATTCCGGCGTTATCAACAAAACAGCAATGGTCTTCGGACAAATGAACGAGCCTCCAGGCGCACGTCTTCGTGTAGCTCTCACAGGTCTGACGATGGCGGAATACTTCCGTGATGAAGAAGGCCGTGACGTGTTGCTCTTTATCGATAATATCTTCCGTTTCACCCAAGCGGGTTCAGAAGTATCTGCCTTGCTTGGACGTATGCCTTCCGCTGTAGGTTACCAACCTACGCTGGCAACAGAAATGGGTCAATTGCAAGAACGTATCACTTCAACGAAAAAAGGTTCTGTAACATCCATTCAGGCCATCTACGTGCCTGCGGATGACTACACTGACCCGGCTCCTGCAACGACGTTTGCCCACTTGGATGCAACGACGAACCTGGAGCGTAAAATTTCCGAGATGGGTATCTACCCTGCGGTAGATCCGCTGGCATCCAGCTCCCGGATCTTGTCCCCTGAAGTTGTAGGTGAAGAACACTACAGCGTAGCTCAAGGCGTTAAACGTATCTTGGCACGTTACAATGAATTGCAAGATATCATTGCAATCCTGGGTATGGACGAGTTGAGTGAGGAAGACAGAGCACTTGTATACCGTGCTCGTAAAATCCAACGTTTCTTGTCCCAGCCTTTCCACGTTGCTGAAGCATTTAACGGTATTCCAGGTAAATACGTACCGGTTAAAGAAACGGTGCGCAGCTTTAAAGAGATTCTCGAAGGTAAGTATGATGATCTTCCGGAAGCAGCTTTCCTCTTTGTTGGTACAATTGAAGAGGCAGTGGAGAAAGCCAAAACACTGGTTTAGTCTGAATCCAGGATTGTCCTTATGTGGGCTATCCTTCGGATAGTTTCAGGAGGGATGGAATTGAGCACCTTTTTGTTGGAAATTGTAACACCCGAGCGTCTGGTATATTCAGAACAAGTGGATAGCATTACAGCTCGTGGTATTGAAGGGGAACTGGGCATTCTGCCTGGTCATATTCCTATGGTTACACCTTTGCAGATTGCACCAATCTACATTCGTAACGGAAAAGAAAATAAACAAGTTGCTATCGGTGGCGGGTTTATCGAAGTACGTAAGGATAAGGTTGTTGTACTCGCAGAGAGTGCTGAATTCCCGGAAAACATTGATGTGGATCGTGCGCGTGCGGCGAAAGAGCGGGCAGAACGTCGGCTTGCAAGCCAAAGTAATCAGGACCACTTTGATCACCGTCGTGCAGAGATTGCGCTGCAAAAAGCGGTTAACCGGATTAATGTATTTGGCAAATAAATGATTCTTGGAAGCCCGGCGGCTTAATCTGCCGGGCTTTTTTGAGTTTGTTTGATAGAATTGTTTTATCGAATATATCAAATTGCCTGAGCGGAAATTCCATCATATCCCTTCAGTAAACAGAAATATTTTAAGCAAAATATTCACAGATGATGAGGATTTGAATAGAATGTAGGACTAAAGTAGTGGACGTATTTACCACTAAGAGAACCATTTTTTTCATGAGATAATTAAAATTATTTCCGAGGAAATGACAGAATCGATATCGAAATAGCGCTCTTTTATGTCGTTTTAGTCACAAAATCCCGGCATTTTAAAATTAAAATATTTGAGAAGTGGAAATCAATGTAATTGACAATGTATGATGAAAGAGCCTATATTCCATAGAGTCAGCAGAAGCAGGAAGCTGCGTAGTAGATTCCATAGTCATGCACAGCCTGATTGTTGCTGCTCGCCTAATGGGCATCAGGAGATTCCTGCCTGGCAGGAGTAAATCTGACAGTACGCTCAGTATGTTATGCTTAAGACATTCCAGTATACTAACAAGTTATGGGTGCCGGGCATATGATATGCTGATCGCTGCAACAAATGTGGAGGTAAAGAATATATGGATACTGATCTGACGAATCAGGTGAACCAGGCGTTGAGCACCAATGGCTTGGTCTCAATCATCGTCTCCCTTTTATGTATTGCGTTGTCTTGGTGGGCTTTGACAAATCTCAAACTGGATTTAATCATTAGACAACCACGAGGTGCTCAGGGAAGATTGTTACATTTGTTGCTCGCCATTATTTTGGGGCATGCCGTTGCTGGCTTTGTCATTGACTACTTGTCCTGGACTCAAATGTTGCGTAATTTGTTTTAATGTTGAGATGGTTGGTTAATCATCTGTTAGGATCTTGAAGGAGCTCATTGTCGAATAACATCGATTAATTGTGTTAACAATTAGAGTATGAGTTGTCGGTAAAGAAATTAAGAAAAAAATGTGACGTAAAATTGGATGAATTTGAGATGTTTTATGTAAAAATGCTTGTATCGTACAATTCAACAATGTTATGATGGAAGTTAGGGAATTCACAATTGTTCACTTATTTTGTAGTTATAAACGGGATATCCGGTTCATGCCGGCTAATAACCATCCCACTCTGTCTGTTCTGATGCTCTGCTGGCTTGTAAGACACTGATTTTACATGCTGAATAGCAAGATGCACGGCACATGGTATTATTGATATGGATTATAAAAACCAATTCTTTTCTGAACAGACATCTGTGGCAATATGCCAGAATATGTCGAAATTCCACACACAGCAACAGTCCTTTCTACCACAGTGGGGCTTACGTATTCCGGAATGAAGAAAAGGGAATAAAAGCGCGGAGGGAACCATGATGAGCAAATTAATCGTCCGCGGTGGCAAAAGGTTGACCGGAAGTGTCAAAGTTAGCGGCGCTAAAAATTCTGTTCTTCCGATCATCGCTGCCTCTCTCTTAGGGGAAGAAGGACAAAGCGTTATTATTGACGCGCCTCCTCTAGACGATGTGATGACGATTAACAAGGTGTTGGAATCGCTGGGAGCGGGAGTTACATACCGGGACGAAGTGATTACCGTAAATGCGGAGAAACTTACTTCCTGTGAAGCCCCGTATGAATGGGTTAGTAAAATGCGGGCGTCTTTCCTGGTCATGGGGCCATTGTTGACTCGAATGGGTCATACAAGAATCTCACTTCCTGGTGGATGTGCCATCGGTACACGGCCTATTGATCAGCATTTGAAAGGTTTTGAAGCCATGGGCGCAGAGATCAGCTTGGGCCAAGGTTATATCGAAGCTCGTAGCCAAGGACGGTTGCGTGGCGCGAAAATTTATCTGGATGTGGCTTCCGTAGGTGCCACTCAAAATATTATGATGGCTGCAACATTAGCCGAAGGCGTAACTGTTCTGGAGAACGCGGCGAAAGAGCCAGAAATTGTGGATCTTGCCAACTTCCTGAATGGAATGGGTGCCATTGTACGTGGTGCCGGTACTGGAGTGATCCGCATTGAAGGTGTGGAGAAACTGTCAGGCGTTACACACACGGTTATTCCGGATCGGGTAGAGGCTGGTACGTATATGGCTGCTGCTGCAATTTCTGGTGGTGACGTGTACATTGAAGGTGCAATCTCTGATCATTTAGGCTCCGTTATCGCGAAGCTTGAAGAGATGGGTGTAACCATCCAACCGGATGAGAATGGCGTGCGTGTAATCGCAGATCGTCCTCTTAAGGCTGTGGATGTGAAAACATTACCATACCCAGGATTCCCGACAGATATGCAATCCCAGATGATGGCACTCTTGCTTGCATCTGAAGGAACAAGTGTTGTGACAGAGACTGTTTTTGAAAACCGATTCATGCATGTGGATGAGTTCCAATTGATGAATGCGGAGATCAAAGTTGAAGGACGTTCGTCCATCATCACAGGTAATGCCAAACTGAAGGGTGCCAAAGTAACAGCTACCGATTTGCGTGCGGGTGCCGCACTCATTATTGCAGGTCTTGTTGCTGAAGGTACAACGGAAGTGGGCGGTGTTCATCACATCGACCGTGGCTATGTACATCTCGCTGAGAAGCTGAACGGACTTGGTGCTGACATCTATCGGATCTCGGTTGATGAGCCTAAGCTGGAAGCAATCAAAGCCCCTAGTGAAAAAGTGGAGAAAGAAGTACCGATGTTTAAGGTGCAACCAACTCTGGCTTAACACTGGATTGAATAGAAAAAATATGGTCCCCCTATGATGAGTCACACGATTGTGTGGATTATGAATGCGATGGAACGTATATTGTAAAAAATGATAAAGCTAAGCCATCCGGCTTGGCTTTTTTTGTATTTACTTTCAAGAAGATGAAGAGTCATTTGATACCTGATTCTATTAATAGCTGGTCCTAATTTATATAACATAACATTGTATTCTGCACCCATTCTGAACAAAATGAAAGAGCGTCTTTTTTAAAGGATTTGATATCGCGGTAAACACCTGGATTTGGCGACAGATCAACATTTCTAAGATGTGTATAGCAAAAGAAAACAGGAAGGGAAACGGGATGAAAAGGGACTCGTTTCTCTTAAATCAAGTTCTATCAGATCGAGCTAGCTCATAACCTAAACTATGGATTTGAACAACACGACCGGCACATGACCGGCCATAGATAACGGAGGGTTATAGTCGAATGAAAGAAGCTCGTGTACAGGTAAAGGTACCCCTTGTCCCACGTCCAGGTATGCAAGAAGCGGAGGAGAATACCGTTTCTGGAGTGGAAAGAGACAAGCCTGCCCCATTAAACCTGAGGACTGTTCCATCACAGCCTGCAAAATTATCAACTTCCGAACGGGTGTCGACAGATGAGCCGAAGCGGCAGGCAACCGATCATATTCATATACCTGTTGTTGAGCTGGACCATTTCCGTCGCGTGAAGCGTCGCCGAATGCGCACATTTGGACGAAAACCCCGATGGGGACACTATACGACGCGATGGCAACCTGCAGCCGCTGTATCTGCTTTATTGGCAATGGCACTGCTGATACCAGTAATTCTGGTATGGCCGCGGACAAGCGAATCACCAAAGCCGATCCCTGCTCCAACAGATGCCAGCAGTAGAAGAACCCCAGCTCCTGCGCCAGCCGTTCCTGTTACCTACCCTGAACCCCAAGTGCGTGTATACCTGTCTGCAACAGGGACAACGATGAATCTGCCACTGGAAGACTATGTTACCGGGGTGGTGGCAGCCGAGATGCCGGCGGCATTCAGGTTGGAGGCACTAAAGGCGCAGGCGATAGCAGCTCGCACATTTATCGTGCGAAGACTTGCTGCTAGTGATACAAGCGGTGTTCCATCAGGTGCGGCGGATGTGACGGATACGGTCAGCCATCAGGTGTTTATTCCGCCAGATCAGGTGAAAGCGGATTGGACTCGTCTAGGGAAGGCGAAGGAATGGGAGAAGCTGCAACAGGCTGTACGCGAAAGTCGAGATACGGTGATGACCTATCAGGGCAAGGCGATCACTGCATCCTTTTTTTCCACAAGTAATGGGTATACCGAGAATGCGGAGGATGTATGGGGGAACGCTGTACCTTATCTGCAAAGTGTAGACAGTCCGTGGGACAAAAACCTGGCACCAGGCTACAAGCAGACCGTAACCATGAAGCGTAACGAAATTCTGAAGAAACTGAACCTGGATGCCATTCCGGTTGCCACCCAGAAGAGTGGATCGTGGATGGAAGTATTGTCTACAACCAAAGGACATCGAATTAAGGAAATGCAAATCGCAGGTGAAACATTCAGCGGCCCAGAGGTTCGCAAGCTGCTCGGATTAAGATCCAGCCAGTTCAGTTGGAAAACCACAGGTGACGAGGTCCAGATTACAACGTATGGATACGGGCATGGGGTTGGCATGAGTCAATGGGGAGCAAATGGCATGGCGCAGGAGGGACACACGGCCACCCAGATTCTCAAACACTACTATACAGGCATCTCATTCGGACAGGCATCCAAGATGCTTGCATCGAAGTAGGAGAGATGAACATGGATGGCGAATTAATTTCGAATGGATACGCTAACGAATCTCAGACGCGTGGTATCTCAGTCACAACCTATATCATTTCGCTCTCTGCCGATAAACTTACTTCATAGAAGGATTGACCATCACAGCCAAACCAGCAATCCAGTCTTCTCTACCAGCCACCGATTCCGGAGCTTTCGAGATTTGGCTATATATGCCGAGAGTGCTAGCCGTATGGGGAGCGCAGGAGACAGAAAAGACCTGTAGAAGCAAAGCGTCCGCCTTTATCACCGGATTTCTCCATTGGGAGAAATAATCAGGAAATCCGGGGATAACAGCCGGTCGAAAGGTTTTCTGGCCCCGAAGCGGCGCACCAACTAACACTCACCCCTCACATATATAGCACTCTCTGAAACCTCCGTGAAAATAATTAGAGTCGCGCGTGTATAAAAGAGTTGCACCCGGTAACACTTGTTACTGAGGTGATCAATATGAATGAACAAAACAAAAAAACAGGCCAAGAAGAAACTCCTAAAACAACACAAGGAGTACCGGCTAGTCAGCCCTCTTCATGGAAAAGAGCAATGTCCAAACGCTGGGTCTTCCCGGCAGCCTACATCGCAGCAGCAGGCATTATACTAACCTTAGTGTGGGTCTATCAGGGCACAGGCGACAAAACGCTGAACTCGGACCCTGCTAGCGGGGTAGTAGAAACAGGCGCATCGGCGGGTACAGAAGGAACAGCAGTAGGCGAAGAAGAAAGTGTGGAAGTTGTTGCAAAGTCGGAGAATTTTGTATGGCCGGTAGCGGTACCGTCCGAAATTTCGGTAGTGAAACCTTTCTATGACAGCGAAGCTTCAACCGAGGAACATGAAGCGGCAATGGTGCAGTACAATGATACATTCATCCCGAACACGGGTGTGGATCTGGCACGTGGGGATAACAAAACGTTTGAAGTCAAAGCAGCACTTGCCGGTAAAGTTACCCGGGTTGAGCAAAACCCGCTCACAGGTCAAGTTGTGGAAATCACACACAGCGATAACCTGAAAACGGTATACCAAAGCCTGGCAGACGTCAAAGTGAAACAGGACGATGAAGTGAAACAGGGAGATGCAATTGCATCAGCTGGAGTCAATGAATTGGGTAAAACACTTGGCAACCACCTTCACTTTGAAGTGTACGAAGACGGACAGCCGGTTAACCCGCAAGGATATCTTCCGGAAAAATAAATGATTTTTACCGCAGCAACATGATGGGCAGAGGGGGTTAACCTCTGCTCTTTTTGTGCTTTTCAGAAAATAATGGGACCTTCGAAGCTTGTCACACCTCTAAACCGCGAATATATAGGCATGCTCCTCATATAATGTACCAAACTATCCACACAGTAGGGAGGCGGGAGCGTGCACGATTACATCAAGGAACGGACCATCAAAATTGGTCGCTGCATTGTTGAGACGAGGAATACGGTCCGTACCATAGCCAAAGAATTCGGCGTGTCAAAGAGTACTGTGCATAAGGATCTGACGGAGCGTCTGCCGGAAATCAACCCTGATCTTGCTGACCAGGTGAAACACATTTTGGAGTATCACAAGTCAATCCGCCATTTGCGGGGCGGTGAAGCGACCAAAATTAAATACAAAAAAACGAGTGGCAAGAAACGTGAGGTGTTGGCTTCCGCCAAATCGTAAGCATCTTCACAAAGACGTAGGCCAAAAAGCTCACACATGCATTGAATCCCTCCCCTGAAGTATGATATGTTAAAAGCTGGTACAGGATCGAATTATGACATCTTATCAGCCCGATTTTTACATATATATGTTGCACTTTGTCGAACGAGCGGTGACGTGATAAGGGACTCTTTTTCACAGGATACGCTGACCAAATAATATCACTTTGGGGGCTCTTTTATGTTTAGCAAGGATATCGGTATTGATCTTGGCACGGCCAACGTGCTTATTCACGTGAAAGGAAGTGGGGTTGTCCTCGATGAACCTTCCGTCGTGACCATTGAAAGAGATACGAAGCGTGTCCTTGCTGTTGGGGAAGAAGCGCGTCGTATGGTGGGGCGTACTCCAGGTAACATTGTTGCCATTAGACCGCTGCGTGACGGCGTTATTGCGGACTTCGAGATTACGGAAGCGATGCTCAGACATTTCATTAATCGTGTGGGTGCAAGAAGCTGGTACAGCCACCCTCGAATTTTGATCTGTGCACCAACGAACATTACTTCTGTGGAACAGAAGGCCATCCGCGAGGCGGCAGAACGCAGTGGTGCCAAAGAAGTGTTTCTGGAAGAAGAGCCGAAAGCGGCAGCGATCGGTGCGGGAATGGATATTTTTCAGCCGAGCGGCAATATGGTCGTGGATATCGGCGGCGGTACGACTGACGTTGCAGTCCTGTCTATGGGCGACGTGGTCACCGCCTCTTCTATTAAAGTCGCAGGGGACAAGTTCGACGAAGCTATTATCAAGTTTATCAAAGCCAAGTACAAGCTTATGATTGGTGAACGGACCGCTGAAGATATCAAAATTGCGATTGGTTCCGTACATCCGGGTGGACGTCAAACGGAGATGGACATTCGCGGACGTGATATGGTATCCGGTCTGCCTGTTACCGTAACGGTATCGGGAAATGAAGTACAGGAAGCGCTTTGGGATTCCGTACAATCCATTATCGTGGCAGCGAAGTCGGTATTGGAGCGTACACCGCCTGAATTGTCAGCGGACATTATCGACCGTGGTGTTGTATTGACTGGTGGAGGTGCATTGCTGAACGGACTGGACGAGCTTTTGTCCAATGAATTGCATGTACCGGTATGGGTTGCGGAAGATCCAATGCACTGTGTCGTGAAGGGGACAGGCATTATGCTTAATAATTTGGATCAGGTGGTTAAGAAAAAGTTCTAATCTGCCGATATAAAAAGCAAAGGTTCGCCATGCTCGGAAAGCAGAACGGACAAGCAGCCAACCTGCAAAGCAGGTCAAGCGCTTGAGGAGAGGGGTTAATTCATGTTAAGAGGTCTGTACACCGCTACTGCGGGAATGATTACGCAACAACGCCGCCATGACACAGCAACACAGAATATCGTAAATATGAACACCACGGGATACAAACAAGTGAACAGCGTAAGCCGTTCCTTCCCGGAAATGCTCATTACCTTGGTAGGCGGAGATGCAAATCTCCCGACAAAGCGGCTGGGCAAGCTGAACACGGGGGTGTTCGCGGAAGAGAGTTTGTCCATGAATTTGCAGGGGACCATTATGGAGACTGGGCAGAAAAATGATTTTTCCATTTCATCCAATATGACGGTCAATGATCCGCAGACTGGACAACCTGTCCCGTTTGACGCGTCAGGCAAATTTGTACGGGCCGATGGTACGGTGACTTACCAGCCTCAGGCGTATTTTACAGTTCAGGATGCAGATGGTAACACCAGATATACACGTGATGGTCACTTCGAGATTACAGGAACGGGACAATTGCTGAGTTCAACAGGTTCACAAGTGTTGGATAATAACGGACAACCTGTTGTGTTGACAGGTTCCGTAGAGCAATTTAAAGTGGATGAGCAAGGCCGATTGATGGATGCAGCAACGGGTGAACCGACAGGGGTTACTCTTGGCATCAGTGTCATTGACCAGCCGAATCAACTGGTTCGTCAAGGTGATGGCAATTTCAGTTTGAGTGATCAAAATGGGGCAACTGCCCGGATGATGGCTGCCGGTGATAATGTGCAGATCCGTCAGGGATACCTGGAAGGCTCGAATGTCGATGCCTCACAGGCAACGGTTGATATGAACGCGGCATACCGTGCGTATGAAGCGAACCAGAAGGTCGTACAATTTTACGACCGCAGTTTGGATAAAGCCGTCAATGAAGTCGGGCGTGTATAACGCCGACGTTTAAATATAACCGCGCAGCGGGAGGGTAACCACCAATGAACAATTCCATGATTAGTGCCAAGGTTTCCATGACTGCCATACAGCAACGACTGGATGTCATTGCCGATAATATTGCCAACGTGAATACGGCAGGCTATAAGAGCAAGCAAGCGGCCTTCGAGGATGTGCTGACCCGGGTGCAACAACAACCGGACAAGTACAAACTGGATGGACGCTCCACACCGATGGGATATAACCTCGGTTTTGGTGCTCGTTTGGCGGATGTGACGAAGGATATGTCTCAAGGCCCCTTGAACGAGACAGGTCTTCCGACCGACCTGGCTATTGAGGGAAATGCGATGTTTGCGGTTGAAGCGAATGGGGAGAAAATGTGGACACGTCAGGGTGCATTTCATTTTGTACCGGATACAAGACCGAAGCCTACTCCGAATTCACCAGATATGATGGTGATGGTTAATGGCGAAGGTCACTTTGCCCTGGATCGTCAAGGCAATCGTATTACGGCACCGAATAATAGCAAGGTTGCTTTTGATGAAAATGGCAACTTGTTAATCCGACGTGGTAATGAGGCAAACGCCACCATTGGGGCACAACTACAAGTGGTAGACATTGAACGCCCTGAAGGTCTGGTACAATATGCGGATAACCTGTTCGGCCTGGATGCGGGATTAACCGAGGATGATGTATTTGGCGCGAATGCAGCTACAAGTCAAGCAGCTGCCTTAATCCGTCCAGGATTTCTGGAGCAATCCAATGTGGATATGACACAGGAGATGACTCTGCTTATGCAAGGACAGCGGACATATCAACTGGCGGCCAAGGCGCTAACTTCAAGTGATTCCATGTTGGGTCTTGCCAACAATATGAGAGCGTAAAAGGTGAATGTGATGACAGAAACACAGCAGCAGAACAGTAAGCCAGAGAAAAAGGAAGTCAAGAAGAAGAGTGGATGGCGCATCGCTAGATGGTTCCTGGTTCCGGTCCTGCTTGTTCTTGCCCTCGCTGGCGGAATGGTAGCTGGATATGTGGTACTGGGCAAACAGGATATCGGTTCCGTATGGCAATGGAGTACATGGGAACATGTATATAATCTGGTGTTCGCTCCATAATGTAACGAGTTAAGCGAAAACTCCTGCGCAGGCAGGAGTTTTCTTTTTGACGTTGAAAACAGTATAATGATGGATGACGTTTGACGTCACAAAAGAGGCCTCCCCTGCGAAAGACATTTGTCATCGCGAAGAGAGACCCCTTATCTTAACCTTCACTACTGCAGTCATGAAGGATATAACTAGTGTTAACCGAAAATATGCTTTCCATACAACAATTTAAATTAAAACATTTTATATGAGCTTCGATTTGATCATAAAGGTTTTCCGTGTCCGCACCGAAGTAAGTGGAGGGAACGGAATCGTTCGAAAGAAGCGAAGCGTTCGCCTTTGTTTCCTAATGTTATCCATCTGAGATATAGTTCAGAAACATTAGGAAACAACAGCGATCGAAAGAACGATCCGTAACCGTAACGGTCATCTATGCGCACATGAGAATTTTATGATGAAGAACGCTCATATAAACATCCCGAGAGGAGATTACACTGTGCTCGATATCAAACAGATTCAAGAGATCATCCCGCACCGCCCGCCGTTTCTGCTGGTGGACAGAATTTTGGAGATGGAAGATGGCAAACGTGCGGTTGGTTTGAAAAATGTAACGATTAATGAACCATTCTTTATCGGTCATTTCCCTGAGTATCCGGTAATGCCGGGTGTTTTGATCACCGAAGCATTGGCTCAGGTTGGTGCTGCGGCTATGTTGAACCTGGAAGCGAACAAAGGCAAAATCGGCTTTTTGGCGGGACTGGACAACTTCCGATTCCGTGGACAAGTTGTGCCTGGAGATACGTTGATCCTGGAAGTGGAGATTACACGCCTGAAGGGTTCGATTGGTAAAGGTAAAGCAACCGCCCGTGTGGACGACAAAGTAGTCGCTGAAGGCGAGATTATGTTTGCACTGTCTGACCCAAGCTGATTACCATACGTGAGCATTTACATCATGCAGGGACGTAGAGGGACCGAATGATGCAATATGCTGAAGTAACTCAGCACACCTGAATTTATATAGACGGAAGGGGTTTATCGGAATGGAACAGTTAAGCACAGCAGCAGCAGAGACGTTGCAGCAATGGTTGGAGGATGCTTCGATTGATGAAGCAACGAAACAGGAGCTTCGTGACTTGCAGGATCAGCCGAAAGAGTTGGAGGAACGTTTTTACAGAAACCTGGAGTTTGGTACAGGGGGATTGCGCGGGGTCATTGGTGCGGGAAGCAACCGGATGAACCGTTACACCGTAGGTCGGGCAACGCAAGGATTTGCGCGTTATTTGCTTGAGCAGCATGGTGACCAAGAAGGCAAACCTTCTGTTGTCATAGCTCATGATTCCCGTCATTTCTCACCTGAATTCACACTGGATGCTGCGCTTGTACTGGCTGGAAACGGCATTGTAGCCAAGCTGTTCCCATCCCTGCGTTCAACTCCTGAGTTGTCATTCGCGGTGCGTCATCAGAAGGCAACTGGCGGAATCGTTGTAACAGCGAGTCATAACCCACCGGAATACAACGGATATAAAGTGTACAATCATGAGGGCGGTCAATTGGTACCGGATGAAGCGGAAAAAGTCATTCAGTACATCCAGGAAGTGCCTTCCCTTGCCGACGTGAAGAAACTGACCCAAGAAGAAGCAGAAGCTCAAGGCCTCCTGATCTGGCTGGGTGAAGACCAAGACCAAGCGTTCGTGGATACCGTAGCAAGTCGCAGTCTGAGCCGTGAACTGATTCAATCCGGCATTGGCCGTGATTTCAAAATCGTATACACACCTCTGCACGGAACAGGCAACATCCCTGTACGTCGTGTGCTGGAGCAGATCGGATTCGAGCAAGTGCACATTGTAGCGGAACAGGAACAGCCGGATGCTGAGTTCTCTACCGTGAAATCTCCTAACCCGGAAGAACGCGAAGCGTTTACGCTTGCGATGAAGCTGGGAGAATCCGTGGGCGCTGACATTCTGATCGGTACAGATCCGGATGCAGACCGTATGGGTGCTGTCGTGAAAGACAACGATGGCAAATATTTCGTCTTGTCTGGTAACCAGTCTGGTGCCATTATGGTACATTACCTGCTCAGTCGCCTCCAAGAGACTGGAACGCTGCCAAGCAACGGTGCAGTTGTCAAAACGATCGTAACAAGTGAGATGGGTGCTGTTATTGCTGAACATTACGGTGCAGAAGTGATGAACACACTGACAGGCTTCAAATATATTGGTGAAAAAATGAACCAGTTCGAAGCAACAGGCAGTCATACCTTCTTGTTCGGATATGAAGAGAGTTATGGCTACCTTTCAGGCAACTATGCCCGTGACAAGGATGCTGTCCTTGCCTCGATGCTGATTGCTGAAGCAGCTGCGTATTATAAGAGTCAAGGCAAGACCCTCTATGATGTCTTGCAGGAGTTGTACAACCAATTCGGATATTTCCTGGAGAAGCTGGAGTCCCGTACGCTGAAAGGCAAAGACGGCGTAGCTCAGATTCAAGCCAAAATGACGGACTGGCGTTCGAATCCACCACAAGAAGTAGCGGGAATTGCGGTACAAGATGTACTGGACTACTCCCTTGGTCTGGACGGTCTTCCGAAGGAGAACGTACTGAAGTTCATTTTGGCAGACGGATCATGGTTCTGCTTGCGCCCTTCAGGAACAGAGCCAAAGATCAAAGTATACTTCGCCGTACGTGGAGAGAACTTGGAAGATGCGGAAAGCCGGATCGAGCGTCTTGTGACTACCGTGATGTCACGTGTAGACGCACAATAATACGAATGCAACAATGAGCAAGAACATGAGAAGGCCTCTCCGCACCGTAAGGTTGGTTGGCGGAGGGGTTTTTCTTTGAAATAATATACAGATGGATCTATATAAATTGAACTGAACAGTTACACGAGAACGTAGAGGGCAGAAATAACCTGAAGAAGTGGAACGTTCGCCTTTATCACCAGATTTTCACCTTTATTAAAAGTGAATCAAAAAATCTGGGGATAACAGCGATCGGAAGGTTGTTCTGTCATCGAAGTGGCAAGTGTAATTATTGCTTTAGTTCAATCTATATGGCATATAACAGGGCTTGTTGACACAAGCTGTTTGTAACCTATTGTATAAATGTTAAATGAACGAATTACTTGAGCTGAACGTGCATTTGGTTCCAACACTTGAGGAGGTACATGTAGTGCGTCAAAAATGGCTTTATTGGAATAACGCTTCTCGGAAGTGGTTGTGGCTCGTCGTTATTATCGGTCTGGTTGCGTCCATCCCTGTCATCAGTGATCGGGTGCAGACAGAATCTTCTGCCAAAAAGGTAGAGCTTGTCTTCAACTATCGGGGTCTGTTGGATATCTCCGCGTATCAGGCACATCCGCAAGATTTCATGAATGAACAATTGACTCGTCTAAAAGACGCAGGCGTAACAACGATGGCTGTGTTCGAAAGTACATTGGACGAGCTGAGAAAGACACGCCGACTGATGGTGTACAATGGCCAGGATCTCGCGAACCTGACCAAAGATGTGATTCCTTCTAACGCAAATTACACGTATGTGTTATTTACATCGGAGGAAAATGCACTGACGTATACCCCTATTATTGAACGAACGTTCGCTGATCGGCAGATTCCGGTAGTACCATGGGAATATGAAGGTCGTAGCGGCTTAATATTGCAGACTCCTCCGGAGAATGCCAACATGCAGCCTTTGCAGCCCGATCCGGTTGCCGTGAAGATGCTGCGTGATAAAGGTTTTTACATTTTGCCGCGGATCTCGGACAGTGTGCCATACAGCCAGGAATCGATGGAGCGCTTGCTTACCTTCTTCGAAGAGAATGGCGTAAAGCGCATCTTGTTTGATGGTGATGCTGTGAAAGGGTACAATGATAATGCAGAGATGAAAAGTCTCGACCAATTTGCACAGTTGCTGAACAAGCACAATATTGGTCTAGCAGCCATCGAGAACTTGAAGAAACCGCAGTCTGGATTCCAGACCCTTGCTTATAAAACGGATTACAACGTTACGCGTCTATACTCACTTAGTGATGGAGATGCCAATCTGGATGTGGACACGATTGCTGACCGTTTTGTTCTCGCAACCAAGGATCGCAACATTCGTATGCTCTATATGAATGCATCGCCAAGCCGGAATACAGCAAAGGCTATGATTACAGATCCAATTGAGAATCTGATCAACAGCCTGGGTGAACCTGGTCATGCGGTAGAACGTATGGCGAAGCACGGATTCGAGCTAGGACAAGCTGAAGCATTCACAGTTAAGGATTCGTCGATTCAGCGTTATGCCAAACTGGTTGCTCTCGTTGGTGCGATTGCCATGATTGCACTTATGGTTTCTTATTTCATCCCACTGCTGACCTTGATCGCATTTGTAGTTGCTCTGGTGGGCAGTGCAGGATTGTTCCTTTTGAAACCAACGCTGCTGGAGCAAGGAATTGCCTTGCTTGTGGCCATAGCGGCGCCGACCATAGCGATGGTGCTGGCTGTTCGTACCGTGAACTATCAGCAACAGCGTCAACCCGACGCATCTGCGGGTCAGCGTTTGAAGCAGACTGTAATTTTATATGTAAGAACGTCAATTATTTCGTTCCTGGCAGTACCTTTTGTCATCGCGTTGCTTAACAGTATTACGTACAGTCTGGTGATTAACCAGTTCCGCGGCGTAAGTCTATTGCACTTTGCACCTATGGCACTGGTAGCGATCTATATTGTGTTTTATCGTGGTTCGGGTTCATTCTCTATTCAGAAAATTAAAGAAATGCTTCGTATGCCAATTAATGTTTTGATGGTTGTTTTGGCACTTGTTGCTGCCGTTGTTGGATACTATTACTTGAGCCGTACAGGCAACTCGGGTTCAGTAACACCATTTGAGATGTTCCTTCGTACCACGTTGGAAGATACGTTCGGTGTACGTCCGAGATTCAAAGAATTTATGCTGGGACACCCGCTGTTTATCGTTGGCGTGTTCGCCGCTTTAAAATATCGTAAAGTCATCTTTGTGCTCATTATTGCAGCAATTGGACAATTGTCCATGGTGGATACGTTCGCGCATATCCATACGCCGGCTGTATTGTCACTCATTCGTGGAGTGATGGGATTGGGACTTGGCTTAATCTTCGGTATCATTGCTGTGGGTGTGTGGCAAGTAGCGGAAGGATGTTGGAAAAAATGGTCACCACTTCTCAAAAGTTAGTCATCTCGGGGTATTACGGATTCCGCAATAGCGGAGACGAAGCGGTGCTAAAGTCGATTTTGACAGCGCTGGAAGAGGAAAGCCAAAGGTCGAACATAACCATTGAACCTATTGTTCTCTCGGGTGATCCCGAGTCAACAACGGCCATGTACGGTGTGCGCTCCGTGCATCGTATGAAATTGAAGGAAGTCCGTGAAGCACTCAAGGAGAGTGACGGGTTAATCAGTGGCGGCGGAAGTCTGTTGCAGGATGCAACTGGACTGAAATCCATTCCTTATTATCTGGGTGTAATCAAGCTGGCCCAGTGGATGAAAAAACCAACGTTTATCTATGCTCAGGGGATTGGCCCTGTGAATCGTAAGATTTTTAATCCGATGATCAAATCGGTCTTCAAGGCCTGCACCTATGTATCCGTTCGGGATGAACAATCTGCAGACTACCTGCGTGGGCTCGGGCTACAGTGGAATCAGATTCATGTTGTACCCGACCCGGTAATGGGCCTGCCATTACCTGAAACAAAAGTTGAGAGTGGTGCAGGTGCTATCTCAGCCGATGCTGCTACTCAAGCTAATCGCGTGGAAACAACATCTGGAGCACACACCAAGCTTCCTGTGATCGGTATATCGGTACGCTTCTGGGAGTCTGATCGTAAAGAGCTTACTGCTATTGCTGCTGGATTGAAAAAGTTGTGCTCCAAAAGAGCCGTGCACTTGCGCTTTCTGCCATTCCATTTGCCAGTTGATGAACAGGCTTCACGATTCCTTATGGAAATGCTCGGTGATGTGACCAGTAAAGGCAGTGAGATTAGCATTACACCGGATATGACCGATCCTCAGCTTATGCTGGAGGAAGTCAGCAAGTGTGATCTCGTGATCGGTATGCGTCTGCACAGTCTGATCTATGCTGCTTCGCAGTATGTGCCTCCGGTGGGCATTTCGTACGATCCGAAAATTGATCAATTTCTGCTTCGATTGGACAGTGAACCAGCAGGCGATACGGATACACTCGATGGCGACAAACTCGCCAAGACTGTCGTTGGACTGCTGGATCAACGTTCACAGTGGCTGAAGGAACATGAAGAAGGTATCACTCAACTGAAGCAGGAAGCCAGAGTACCTGCACAGCAGATAATTAACTATTTAGGCCGCAAAGGATGAGATAAAGATGAGTCAGACCGGATCAATACCTACCGTTTCGATCTACGGCATTCCTTTTTCCAAACTGACAATGAAAGAAACGGTAAAGGTTCTCCAGGAAGCTGTGCTGTCCAAGCAGACACCCCATCAAGTCATTACAGCCAACCCAATTATGGTGATGGCCGCATTGGAAGATCCCGCAATCATGGAAGTTATGCAATCTGCGGAATTAATTGTTCCTGATGGAACAGGAGTTGTATGGGCGGCGAACTATTGTGGAGATCCAGTAGCTGAGCGAGTGCCGGGATTTGAGCTTTTACATGAATTGCTGCGTGTTGGAGAAAACTATCGATGGGGCGTATATCTGTTAGGTTCCACCCCTGAGGTGATTCAAGAAACGGCAGTTCGGTTACAACAGCAATATCCGGCGATTCGAATTGTGGGTTATCGCGACGGTTATTTTGGTCCGGCTGAGGATGAACAGGTCATCGCTGCCATACGTGAAGCGGCACCTGATCTGTTGTTTGTAGCACGTGGGGCCGACACACAGGAACCGTGGATTCACAAGCACAAAGACGCACTACAGGTTCCCGTTACCATGGGCGTCGGCGGCAGTTTTGATGTGATTTCGGGTAAAACCAAACGTGCGCCTATGCTGTTCCAAAAGTTAAGACTGGAGTGGTTCTATCGCTTATTGCGTGAACCAAGCCGGGCTGGCCGGATGCTTGCGCTTCCGAAATTCGCTGTTAAGGTGATGCGTGACAAAGAAAACGTGACAAAAGCCCGTTAAAAACAGGTAATTAAGAGATAATTGCTTGTTTATGCTAGAAATTGAGGATAGCTTTTCGGGTGGGATCGGCGTATAATTCATTCCGGATTACATGTGTGCCACTCCATGAAAGCAGAAGCTGTGTCACAACACGAAAACAGAACCGTTACACTTGCCACTACGATTACAAGGCAACCTGTCGATCGCCGTTATCCCCAGATTTCCTTTTACCTTTTTCAAAAGATGAAATCCGGTGATAAATGCGAACGTTACACTTCTCTAGGTTTTCCTTGCACTCTCCGTTATCGTGTAACATGTAACATGATTTTTCATCAAAAGTGACTAACAATAATTTTTTATATATAAAAAGAGATCAGGGGATTTATAATTTCGTACAGGTATTATAATTGGGGGTCGAATGTTCAAATGGTAGCGATCTTTATCATTGGATTTATCGTGTCAATGGGACTGGCTCTTGCCCTGACACCGCTTGTCAAAAAGTTCGCAGTCCGCATTGGCGCAATGGATACGCCGAATGCACGTAAAGTACACACACGGATCATGCCGCGTCTTGGTGGTCTGGGGATATTCCTGGCCTTTATTATTACCGTTGCTGCATTGCTTCCGTTTGTATCGGCATGGTTTACCACTCGGGACATGAGTTTTGTCAGCGCGTTTCTGATTGGTGGAAGCATTATCGTTCTAATCGGAGCACTCGATGATCGGTTTGAACTGTCAGCCAAAGTGAAGTTGCTTGGTCAGATCGTTGCTGCTTCTGTTGTTGTATTCGGATTTAACATCCGCGTAGATTTCGTTAACATTCCTTTTCAGGATTCATATTCTTCACTCGAAGCTTGGGTATCCATTCCGCTGACGATCTTATGGATCGTTGGTGTAACCAATGCGATTAACCTGATTGACGGTCTGGATGGTCTGGCAGCCGGTGTATCTGGTATTGCAATTGGTACCATTGCCGTGATGTCCTTCCTGATGGGTAACATGATGATCGCCTTGATGTGTCTTGTATTGCTGGGTAGTATAATCGGATTCCTGTTCTTCAACTTCCACCCGGCCAAGATCTTCATGGGGGATACCGGATCACTCTTCCTTGGTTTCTCCCTGGCGATGCTGTCCATGCTCGGATTCAAACAAATTGCTGTCGTGTCCTTCATTACACCGCTGATCATCATCGGTGTGCCGCTCTCGGATACCTTCTTCGCGATCATTCGTCGTGCGGTACAACGGAAACCGATCTTCTCACCGGATAAAGGTCACCTGCATCACTGCTTGCGTGAACTTGGATTCAGTCACCGTCAGACGGTACTGATCATTTATGGAATTGCCGCATTCTTCGGAGTTCTGGCAATTATCCAATCTTCTGCTGCCATGTTTGAAGCGAACTGGGTAACGTTTGTGGTCATCTGTATCATGATGTTCTTCCTCCAAGTAGGAGCAGAAGTCATCGGACTTGTTAGCAAAACAAGAAGACCGGTTATTAACTTCCTGATGCGCATGCGCGTCAAGATGAGCCCAGAGACTCGTTCGAAATCATAAATAGATAAATGTAATGCTTATAGCTATTCTTGAATATTATTCCAGACCCAACCTTATCCCTTGTGGATAAGGTTTTTTGTTTATTTTGAGATTTTTACTAAATAATTGGAACCTTTTGCCGATATATAAAGGTAACTGACTTAAAAAGAGGAGAGATGATACGTAATGCAACAAAAGAAACGGCCGTTGGTCTGGATCATGTTGGTCACCATGGTGTTCTCATTGTTCCCGCAGGGTCTATTCGGTGGGGCTGTTGCTTCGGCTGCAGACGGTGATCCGGTAACTCCTGGATCTAATGCTTATACCACATATTTTACGCCAGATCTTAGAACATTGCGGGAGACCGCTGCTCTATCTATAGTTCAAGATGCAACCAAGGCTTTCTTGACACGTTCGAATGCATATACAACCTCAACTTCAGCAATTACAATTTCAGGTTCTTATGCATTTGTATCCAATACGAGCTTAAAGGTTAAGGTTGAACAACTGAACTTGGTTACAACCGGTTCAGATAGTAAATGGGTTCCAGACTCGACTAAATCAATCACAACTGCGGTTACTGCTGATCCAAGTGGTAATAACAAATTCACAGCCAATAATCTAAATCTGTTCCCGGGGTTCAACCGAGTTACTTTCTCTGGTAACCAGGGATCAGTTGAACGGTCAGATACATTTTATGTATTGTACGATCAAGCTCCATTTATTGAAAGCTTCCAAGTATTTACGGACAGTTCCGCTACTGGCGGTAACAAATCCTATAACCTGAATGAGGGTTCCAACACGGTTGTAGATACACAACGTGTGTCCATTCAAGGTAAAGTACAGAACTCCACCCTAGTTAGTGTGAAAGTTAACGGTGGGGATGAAATTAATGCCTCCATGCTGCAAGATGGATCATTCTTCTTGCCACAGCTAGCATTAAAAGCAGGACTGAATAATTTGAAGTTCAAAATTTCAAGTGCATCCAATGCCATTGAAACTGAACGTTCGATTTACTATTTTGATAAAGACCAACCATTCACAGATTTGAAGGTACAATTGGGGGGCCAGAATAAATCTATTCTGGACAGTAATCCGGTATTTACGGGCACAGCTGAAGCAACAGCAACGTTAACAGGACAGGTGCTGCTTCCGTATTCAGCGAGCCCTAATCCCTTTAGTCCGACGAATGGTGAGATCACGTTGTCTAATGGCAACTTGACGCAACCAACTAATTTTGTGTTTGAGTCGGACCCGGCTGAAGAAGTACTAATCACGGGTTCCGATGGTGTAACCATTGAGTACCGATTGGTGAAATTTGAGGTCACAACACCGTATAACTTGGAACTTGCCGCAGATGGCACATCTCCCAAGAAGGATCAAACGCTTCGTCTCCGTCTCGCATACGGTAATTTCAGTGCAGGATATAACGCAAGTTATACCTTCTCCCCAGGGGCACAGGATATCACAGAGATCTACTATTTGCCTGATTATAAAGAAGGCGAAGCCATTGATTCCCAAACGAAACTTGATGGAACTAAGCTGCAAACCGATCAATTCTTCATCTTGGTAGAATCCAGCGAACCTATCTCAGGAACGCTTGTAGGTGAATATTTACCAACAGGTACTACAAAGCTTAAAATTGACCCGGTTGCTACTGTTGATGCGATGAAACTGAAAGATAACCAAAAAATCTATAAAGTCTCCGGTTTCCTTGGTGGGGATCAACAAGTACGCTTTTACTATGGTAGTCCGACGAACTTGCCTAAGATTGTAAAAATTTCTTATGTAACAGCGAGCTCTATTTATGTGGAGAGTCTTCAAAACGGACAAACCTACACCTTTAACTCCAAGAGTAGTTCGCAAAAGCTTACGTTAAAGGGACGTTTTATTGGTTTCAAAACCCTAGGCGGTAATAACTTTGTCGCTGAAATACTTGTAAATGGTAAAAAATATACAACGACAGAAGCGTTCCCGAAACCTGATGATGGAACGTTCAGTGTAGATCTTCCGGTCTTGAAATCAGGACCGATTGTATATGGTGAGAATACGATCTTGATCCGTGCTACGGACGAGGATGCGAACAAACTCCCAATCACCATCTCGACAACGTTGAAGATCAATGTCATTGACCAAAATCAGTCGACAGTGACATCATTCATGCCTACGCTGATTCCTAAGGACTCACGTCAGCAGTTTATTAACAAACCGATTACGCAATATGAAGATGACGAGATGAAGCGCATTTTCTCGGTTACACCTGAATTTGCGTTCAAAGAAGATAAGTATGTAACAAGTGAAGAGAATTATGACCTCGTCATTAATGGCGGTGGTGCAGATATTGTGAACGTCTACTTTGGTTCCGATAAAATTTTCACTAAAGAACTGACAAGTACAACGATTTTCGAAGTAAATCAACCAGCTACAACCGGATTGCCAAGCTATGATATTACAGGTAATAGTGACCTATTTATCGCACGGATTCAGAATCTGAAGTTTGATGTACCAGGAACACATGTGTACACACTCGAACTGATCAACAGCACAGGTGCGAGAACGACACAACGTTTGGAGATTGTACGCGAACCTTCTTCTTACCGCATTTTGTCTCCACAACCTACGGTAGGTAATAACATTGTTGTGAACAAAAACTTTGTTCGTTTCGATATTGAAGCTGAGGGAGCATCCCAAGTATTAATTGGCAAAGAGCCTGCAGTTAAACGTACGGATATGAATAACCGTTTTGTATTGGATTATGTAGGACTCAAAGCAGACAAGAATAATGCAATCAAGATTCAGATTATACGCGAGGGCGGCACGATCAACGATACGATTAATGTGTATTATACAGGTGCGATCGCAATTGATTCACAGTACATGGCTCCTAAAGTAGCTAACAAATATACTGTGTTTAACAAAAATGTAGTGCTTTCATTCCCGAAAGGGACTGTACTGCAATCGACAACAACAAGTGGCATGGTGAAGTTCTATCCAGACAATAAACTGTTGTTTGGTATCGCTGATCCTAAAGATGGCGTTGTAGAACGTAAGAATGACTACGGTAATGTTATCGGAGTTAATGCAGATGACAGAAGTACCAATGGTGCCAGCGTAATCCGTATTCCTACCGAGTTGTCGAGCTTCTTCGCCTCGGTGATCAATACAGCCAACTTTACTCAAGTATCTGATATTTACTGGATCAACGGTGGTCTGGGTGAACTGGGTGATCGTGGTACAAACGGATACAAAGCAGGAACAAACGGAATTACGCCTTATTCCATTGATGGAGAGTTTACAAGATATGCTCAAGAGCGTATTCTGACCCCATCCCAACGCGGAACGTTAACGCTGAACTATGATCCATCCATTGTTGACGATGTAGGGTCTACAATTACGGTCTATCGTTATTCGGATGATTCAAATGTAGGTAAATGGGTTTCCATAGGCGGTGCAGTGGACACGAAGAGTCACACCATCACCGTACCGTTTGATGAATTTGGTTATTACAAAGTCATGAAGCAAAGTCAAAGCTACCCGGATATCACGAATCATCCATGGGCACGGAACTTGTTAAATGCGATGTATTCCAAAGGAATTATGAATCCGCTCAGAACCAATGCATTTGGTGCGGATGATCAGACAACACGTGGCGAATTTGCCACTTTGCTTGTCAAAGGTATGGATATCCAACTGGTTAAACCAAGCAAAACAACCTTCACAGACGTTTCGGAGAACACCAAATCGGATCGTTGGACCTATGAAGCGATCGAAACAGCAGCACGCGCAGGTATTGTTCAAGGACTTAGTGATGGTTTCTTTGGACCGGACCAGCCGGTTACACGGGAGCAGGCAGCTGTTATGATTGCGCGTGCGATGAATGCCAAGCTTGCTGCCAATGACAGTAAGCTGACGGCTACGTTGGCCAAATCGTTCCTGGATTCAACTTCTATCGATTTCTATGCACGACCAGCTATTGTGGCGGTTACCAAAGCAAAAATCATGGAAGGAAGCCCTGTAAACATTCCAGGTGCAGCCAAAACGCAATACCAATTCAATCCAAAAGGTAATATGACACGTGCAGAAGCAGCCAAGATTGCAGTAGAACTGCTTAAGAAGAGCACGAAACTATTCCCTAAAACATTGAGCTAATCTAACAGTATTGAGATGATTTTAGGAAGGACCTGTCCCTTTTACTAAAGGGGCGGGTTCTTTTTATGACTCTAGAATAGCTTGTATAGAATTCATTTATAATAGAAGAAATCTGTTTTTTACCAATAACTATTTTTGTAATTTGCTAGAGATTAAGATACAATAACGGTAAATACACAATGATCTAGAGGGTGAAGTTAGCTAATGAAACCGATTTATTCGAGAGCCCAGCTGGGCTACATGAAGGCAAAGACACAGTTCGAGAAGCAGGCAGTCATTCTGGAGAAAAAGTTGGAAGATACACGTAAGACAGAAGAGATCTCTCAGGAAGTTATGGAAGGACTTGTACAGTCCACCGGCTTCCATGATGCGTATAACAGTCTGGTTCTGGCCGAGAATGAATTGATTGAATGGTCTCACACCACGATGAAGCATGAGAAGACATACCGGGAGAACAGACAACCAATTGACGATATGTATCTGAGATTGAATAGTGATCCGAATATGCGTGCTCAGATTATTGAGTTGGCGATGAAGATCCGCTAAGTTAGTCACTTATTTAAGAAGAGGGCCCTGAGGGCCCTCTTTTTTTATTTTCGATTTTGTAGAATTTGTCGCTTCATTGTGGAAAATTACGGGTATAAATAAACGTCCACATCAATCCTTACGCAGATTGGATTCGGAGAATACGTCATGAATTCAACTTCACTAAAGGTTTTGAATCCGTTAAAGACCCGCACTGCATCAATACATAAATAAATTCAAAACTTTTTTTGAGGAATCCGCAACTTTTTGAAATCTACTGCGTTTAAGATGTAGAGTCGAAAACATTGGGCAACTTACCAAGAATGACCTCGTGAAGAATCTTGTCTATTTATTAGAAAAAATTGCTTTACGGCACGAGAGACCCATTGTATAATACGTAAGGTAGGATTAGGAAACTACTCTATTTACGTATGATTCTATCTTTTACTCTTGTTTACAAGTTTCTGTGATATGCTCACAGACATCATTTATATTAACTTGCTCATAACTCTGGAAAGGGGGTGCGACAATAGAATGAGGAATACGAGCGACCCTATTAAAGAAAATTCCAATGTTATGAACGCCCAAGGAGGAGACAAAAAGGTTATGAAGAAAATTTTATCCGTAGCACTGTCTACAGCAATGGCATTCTCAATGTTTGCATCTGTAGCATTCGGTGACACAGCAGTAACACCACAACAACAGTTTGACGCATTGAAAGCAAAAGGTATCTTCAATGGTTACCCAGATGGCACAGCTGGTCTGGACAAAGAGATGACTCGCGCTGAGTTCGCAAAAGTTATCACTAAATTGTTGGGTCTGAAAGAGATCACTGGAACTCTTTCTTACAACGACAAAAACTACACAGCTAAAAACTGGGCTGTACCTTACATCGAAGCAGTAACTGCTGCGGGTATCATGGAAGGTAAAAACGTAGAGAAAAAAATCTTCGACTTCAATGGTAAAGTGACAGTAGCTGAAATGGCTACAATCTTGACTCGTGCACTTGATCTTGAAATCCCAACTGAAACTAACAACAATGCAGCAGCATGGGCTAAAGGTTATGTTCAAGCAGCGATCAACGCAGGTCTGATCGACGCTAACGCTAACTTCTCTGGTAATGCTTCCCGCGAATTGTTGGTAGGTGCAGCTTACTCTATCGATCAAGCTCAAAGCTTGAAAGTAGAATCTTACACAGTAACTGAAGCTGGTAAAGTAGTTGAGTTCAAAATCAGCGACGGCGAAACTGTAAAAGTAACTTTGGATAAAGCTCTTGAAGCTAACAAAGAAACTGAAGTGAAATTCACTTACAAAGATAAAGAGTTCACTGAGAAAGTTACTTATGTAGTAACTACAGCTACTAAAGTACAAAGTGCAACTGCAACTAACCTCAAAGAAGTAGTAGTTAAATTTGATGGTAAAGTTGATAAAGATTCCGCAGAGAACGTAGTTAACTACACTCTGAGATCTGGTAAAGTGATTGATAGTGTAACACTTTCCGACGATCAAACTTCTGCAACATTGCTCTTGAAAGACAGCGCATTGACTAACAATCGTGTTGATGCAGTAACTGTTTCCAATGTAAAAGCTGGAACAGCTACAGTTAGCGCTACTAACGTTGAATTCACAGCAGTAGATAACGTTCTTCCAGAAGTTACAGCAGTACAATCTCTGGGAACTAAATCTGTTAAAGTAGTATTCAGCGAGCCAGTTAAAAACGTTGCTCAATCCAACTTCACTTTGGATGGCAAAGAGTACTTCGGTAAAGTAACTGTAAGCAACAACTACAGAACAGTTGTATTGACTCCATACAGCACAACGGCATTGGCTGTTGGCGATCACAAACTTACAGTAAGCGGCGTTAAAGACTTCGCCGACTTCGTATCTTTGGCTTCTACTCACGATGTTAAAGTTGTAGAAGATACTACTGCTCCTACAATTGCTGAAGCAACTGCAACTTTGGAAAGTGTAACAGTTACTTTCTCTGAAGATGTAGATGTAGATACAATTGATGCTGCTAAAGTTTACTGGAAATCCGGTACTAACAAAATTACAGCAGTAAGCAAAAAACAACTTGCTGATAACAAATGGCAGTTCACTTTCGGTGTTAACAGATCCCTTCCAACAGGTTCAGTTTCGATCTTCGTTGAAGGTGTGAAAGATTACTCCGGAAACCAAATTGCTGCAGATACATCTGTTGTTGTAACTCCAGTAATTGATCAAGTTCGTCCAGAAGTTGCTTCTGTAACTGCTGAAGACGCTAAAACAATCAAAGTAACTTTCTCAAAATCAGTAGATGCAGCTAGTGCGCAATTGAGCACTAACTACACTGTAAAAGATAAAGACGGGAAAACAGTTACAGTACAAAGTGCAACTCGTGACACTCTTGACACTAAAGTTGTTCGCGTAAAACTGTACACTGAATTGTCTGTTGGTGACAACACATTCACGATCCAAAACGTGAAAGATGACACTAAACTGCAAAACACAATCCTGGACTACACTGGTAAAGTAAACTTGGCTGACAAAGCTGCTCCGGTTATTGAGTCCAAAACAATCAATACTTCAGCTACTGAGCGTCGTGTAGTTGTTAAATTTGATAAAGCAATGGATATCGAAAGCTTGACTAACTATTCTAACTACTTGGTTAGCATTGATAACCAAAATCAATCTTTGACTCCTGCAATTGCAGAAATCACACCATTCCAAGATGGTTCCGCGGTTTCTATCAAATTTGCAGAAAGTCTGAATGGTAAAACTGTAGCATTGGCTTCTGGTGCAGGTTCTACTACAACAACAAACATTAACTCTCTGACAGTATTGGCTGTTAAGAGCGCTACAGGTGTTGTTCTGAAAGAGTTCACTCAAGGTGGAGCAGCGAATGTAATTTCTTTGAACGCTAGCACTACTATTGCTCTTGAAGGAAAAGCTGAGTTGGTTGACAGAAGAACAGTTAAACTCAAATTTAATGGCGGAATCAACAACTACACTTCCAATGCAGCAATTACGAATGCAGTTAATAACCCAGCTGTATCCAGCATTGAAGTTAATGGTACTTCCACTGTAACAGTTAAATTTGCTTCTGATTTGAAAACAGATGGTAGCGATGTTAACTTGACTGTTAACTATGCACAATTGACTACTAACGCTGGAAACGTAGGTACTGGAACGGGAGCAGTTGTGAATACTGCAAACTTCACTGACTCTGTTAAACCAGTTGTTGTGGAAGCAAATTCTTCATACGCTTTCGAAAAAGCAACACAAACAAGTAACAATCAATTCGTAATTGAATTCTCCGAGCCAGTTAAATCTGCTTCTAACGAACTTGCAGCTGGCGCATTCACTATCCACCGTAATAGTGATAACAAAGAATTGAAAGCATCTGAGAATGACTTCACTGTTGCAATCGGAACAGGCGCAAATGCAAACAAAGTAACTGTAACTGTTAATGATCTTGCTACTCGCACAGCTGCAACTGCTTATAAAGTAGCTGTTAAAGACACTAACATCCTTACTGATATTGCTGGTAACTCTGTTGCTGCATTCGACGGTATGAGTGCAGAATTGGCTGAAACAGCTACAGGAGTAACTGCTGATCAAGCTGATGTTACTGCTGACAAAAATGCTTTGGCTTTGCCTGTTACAGGTGACCCTGCTGTTGACCCAACAGTAGACTTCACGCTTGCTGCAACTGGAGCAAACGGCACTGCTATTACTTGGACTGTTGATGGATCTGCTGCAACTGGATCCTTTACAACTATTGCTAGACCAGCTTCCGGTTCTGTTCAACAAACAGTTGTTGCAAGAATCACTAAAGGTAATGCAACTGCTGAAACAAAAACATTCACTGTAACTATTCCTACCACTGGAGCAATTACAGTACAATAATTACTAAGTTTTAAAAGCAAGCTAGGGAAACCTAGCTTGCTTTTTTGTTTAACAACATCGTAACTTTCTCCCCTTCCCAAACGTTTATACTATAAAGCAACAAGCAACTTATGGGAGGTTTGGAAGTGAATCAAAAGAAAATGTTTGTGAGCTTGCTCGCAAGTGCAATGTTGATCAGTTCAACCGCTGGCATCGCCATGGCAGCGAGCACAACTAATAAAACGGCTGCCACCAGTTCAAATAGTAGTACATCGAAGAAAACGACAACAACAACGCAGAAGGTTGTACATACACTCGGTAACCTGTCAGCTGTTAAAGTGACAGCGCGAAGTTCCGTAAGGTTAACAGATGTCAATATTTTGGCTCAGGACGATGGCAATGTGGTTACGTATACATTGTCTTACAAGAACAATGACAGCACTCCAATGATGATGCTCGATTACTGGAGCAAGGTAAAAACAAAGGGTGGAACATCGTTCTCGCCTAAATTGATCGCCAAAGATCAGGAAAAGAAGACAGTCGCGCCTGGATCAACTGTTGAGTTGACCTACGTCATGAAGGTCGGCCGCGAAGTGAAACTCAGTGATCTGAACTTCCTCATTGTTAAGTGGGATTTCAGTCAAGCTAACTATGAACGTACGCTGGGTAAATTTAACGTGCCCGCATCCTATAGCATTACTACACCTGTGGGCAAACCGAAGACAGTTCGTCTGAGTGATTCTGCTGTGAAGGTGAAAGTATCAGGCATCAAAGTGTTTCCAGGTGAAGATAAGAAACAGTATGTGAAAATTGGCGTGAATTTAAACAATATCAGTTATAAATTACTTGAAAATCCGAATATCAAATGGATTTTGCGTACGCCAAGTGGCACGAACTATCCGCTAACCCCGGATAAAGACAGCACGATTGTCAGTATCCAAGCCCAAGCTAATAAGGCTCTCAGTCTGATGGCATCTCTTCCTACATCAGTGAAGCTGCAAAAGTCTGAGTTGCTGCTGGTAGAAGAACAGGGTGAAGAGAAGAGTGTTCTGCCCGTTGCTGCACTGCAATTGCCAGAGGCTAGCAAGACGAATGTAGAGGTTGCTGCCAATCAGCCAAACATCATTTCTGTTGAAGGACAACGACTGTCCACATTGCTTGAATCTGCCAAAGTTCGAATGGATGATGGTGAGTATAGTCTTAACCTTCAAATGAAGCTGAAGAATGAAGGTAAGAAGGCCATTAAGGTGCCCACATATACCTTCGAGATACGGAATACAGACGGAACAGTCTATCCCATTGAAACGAAAGCACTGGATACATTGAAGTTGAACCCGGGTGATATCAAGACGATTAAGCTGAATGCAACCCTTCAGGGTGATGGGGATACCAAAAAGATAAAGCTCTATGTAATGAGTCCGGTGGACAAAAATGAAAGTACAGAGCCAGCAACAGCTTCTTCTCCTACCAATGGTTTTGTTTTCTCCTATCCTGTAGGTGTCTATGCGATTCCAGAATCGGTATCCAGTGGGGATGGATTAACGACTGAGACCGTGATTAAGAATAACAAAGGTACATTTGGTGTTTCTTTTGGATCGTTACAGCGGTTGCCGTGGCTTGATAGTGATATTATTGCGGCAAAAGTGACCATTCGTAATGCAGGTAACAAAACAGTCCAACTTCCTGAACTTGAAGCAATGTTTATGATTGATTCTGCTGAGATTGAAGGAGATAAGAAACTAATTTACACACAAAGTGGCAAGCTACTTGGAGCGGGCATGACCACTGAGGCGTACCTTTTGACCAAGATTCCTTCTGAATTACGTATCTCTCGTCTGGAGCTTAGTCTAAACGAGAAAGTTAGTGAAGAAGAAACTAATGAATGGATTACGTTGAATACGTCCGGACTGATTTCACCGGTATCTTATGTTGGAAGCGGCAAGACATACACACAGGGTACGGCGGATAAAGAGACCGAAATGGGTGTACGCAGAACGATTCGTTATCCAGGAACGTCATCAGACATTGTATATACCGAATTCGAAATGACGAACAAATCACTGCGTCAAAGTGGGCTTGGCAAACTTGTAGGGTACTTCAAAACATCGGATGGCCAATATTACAGAGCAACTGCGAAGCAAGCAGAGCGTCTGCCTGGACCGGGCCAGAAGTCGATTGTTACATTCTGGGCTAAGATTCCGAAGACCGTTACCTTCTCAGACTTGCGTCTGATTGTGGGTGAAGGTATTGCAGATAGCAAGTTTGTAACGGGTGAAGGGGAAGCAACTGCTTATGTGAATGCTCTGGCATTCGAAGTGCCGCCAACCTCCATTAGTGTTCAAGGCTCGTTAACCAATATTGATCTCTATCCTTACTCTTGGACTGCCAACAGTGTGAGAGCATATCTGGCAGGCAGCTCATCTGTACAGATCGAGATGAATTACAGCTTATCCCGTAATGAAGAGATTGAGATGGGTGAGAACGAGCATAAGTTAATCCTTACAATGACGGATCAAGCAGGCAAATCATACGAGAAAGAGTTGACTTTGGGAACCGATCTGAAAGTGGGAACCAATCAGACACTGAGCTGGAGCATAGAAGACAGCTTCTTCGAGAAGCTGCGTGGCGGTTCGTATCGCTTAAGCGTAGATGATCAGTTCCAGGGACAACGTCTTCGTCTTGCGGAACAAAGCTACGGATATGACCTGACCAAACTTCCGAAGGAAGAACCCGTCGATATAAGATAGAGGCATAGATTCAAATAATCGTTATATTTGTCCACGAAACCTCGTTTCCACCCCAATGGAAACGAGGTTTTGCTTGTCGCATCCCTATTTTTTCTCTATAGTTAAAGTTAATAGATTACCAGAGGAGGAAAATGATTCACATGAAACCTTATATGAAAGTATCCCTTGCTGCGCTCGCGATTGGTGTTGGCGTGTGGGTTGGGTCGGTATACAGCAATACAGCCATTGGTGCAGGGACAAGCCAGCCAGGAACAGCAGACGATCCGGTTGTAACCAAGAGCTATGTAGATCAACAGATTCAAAAAGCATTGGGTGGCGGTGCTAGTACGGGTTCTGGCAACTCATCCGGTAATAATTCCGGCTCTACAGGAACAGGGAACTCCGGTAACACAGGTGGCGATACTTCGCTTCCTCCACTGGTCTCAGGTGCTTCTGATGCCGTTGAGATCGTAACCGTGAAGCCGGGTCAACAGCTGATCGGCAAGTCTGGCGCGGAGTTCATCGTACGTAGCGGCAAGGCTGTGATCGTCAGTGAGGGTACGAATGGTGTAGCGGATCTGACGGACGGGATTGACCTGACGAATGGACAGGCAGCGCCGACCAATCACCTGCTCTCTTTTCCAAGGGATGGACGGGGGATTGCGGTATTGGAAGGGAACAAATATAGCCTAACCGTAATGGTTCGTGGTGGATATACTTTGAAATAGGTTTTGCTTCTGTTAAAGGAATTATTCATTCGTCATACATTTCATTTGCTCAGATTACCCAGTTCTAACAAACATTAATACGGCTAGCCAGCCTTGTTCCTGCTCACTCTATAACTGTTGACAATCAATTAATGGAGGTGCAGGAACCATGGCTAGAAGCAACCGCAAAGTGGTACCCGAAAGTCGTCAAATGCTGGATCAGATGAAGTATGAGATTGCTGCAGAGTTTGGTCTCAATGTGGGGTATGGCGGCAGAGGATTGGCTGGTGCGGATACAGAATTTGGATCTGAACTGGGCGAAGTGAGTGATCACTCTTATGGGCAATACAAAGGGTGGGGACATCTGACTTCCCGCGAGAATGGATCGGTTGGTGGAGAGATCACCAAAAGGCTAATACGTCAGGCAGAGCAGCACTTATAGGGCATTTTCCTTACCCCGTTTCGTTTGACACGTCTTGACAAATACGTTAAGATGGCACTTGAGGTATGCAACCTTTTCCACTAGGGAAAGGTTGATTTTCGTTTGAGGCAATTACCTGAAAAATCCTTATCTTCGGTACTGCGGACCCTGCGTCCTTATTCCATTTTGGAAAGCTTCGAGGGTACAGTGAACGAATCGCTGTCATGTTTTGTTCGGGCAATCGCCATACTACTAGTTATGGGAGGTTGAAACTTCATGTCTGTTAAAGGCCGGCATCTATTTACATCGGAGTCTGTAACTGAAGGACATCCGGATAAAATCTGCGATCAGATCTCAGACGCCGTATTGGACGCGTTTCTTGCAAACGACCCCAATGCTCGTGTAGCTTGCGAAGTTTCCGTAGCCACAGGCTTAGTGCTTGTCATCGGTGAAATCAGTTCAGCTTCTGAATACGTGGACATTCCGTCCATCGTTCGTAATACAATTAAGGATATTGGCTACACACGTGCCAAGTTCGGTTTTGATTATAACACTTGTGCAGTTCTGACTTCTCTGAATGAGCAGTCCGCTGATATTGCCCAAGGCGTTAACGCAGCACTTGAGAACCGTGACCCGGAACAAGTCGCGCGTGAAACAGAAAACATTGGTGCAGGTGACCAAGGTCTGATGTTCGGTTTTGCAACGAACGAAACACCGGAACTCATGCCTTTGCCAATCGCTCTGTCCCACCGTATCGCACGCCGTCTGGCGGAAGTGCGTAAGAACGGTACATTGGAATATCTTCGTCCGGATGGTAAAACACAAGTAACGATTGAATACGACGGTGACAAGCCGGTACGTGTGGATACCATTGTTGTATCTACTCAGCACGCTGAAGAGACTACACTCGAGCAGATTCAAAAAGACATCAAAGAACATGTCATCTTGCCTGTTGTTCCAGCGGAATTGCTGGATGAGCAGACTAAATATTTCATCAACCCAACAGGACGTTTTGTTATTGGCGGACCTCAGGGAGATGCAGGCCTTACGGGACGTAAAATCATCGTAGATACCTACGGCGGTTATGCACGTCACGGCGGTGGTGCGTTCTCGGGTAAAGATCCAACTAAAGTAGACCGCTCCGCAGCATATGCGGCTCGTTACGTAGCGAAAAACCTTGTAGCTGCAGGTCTTGCAGACAAAGTGGAAATCCAGCTCGCTTATGCGATTGGTGTAGCCAACCCGGTATCGATCAACGTGGATACATACGGAACTGGCAAAGTCAGCGAAGAGAAATTGGTTGAGCTTGTGCGCAACAACTTTGATCTTCGTCCTGCTGGCATTATTCGTATGCTGGATCTGCGTCGCCCAATCTACAAACAAACCGCTGCTTACGGTCACTTCGGCCGTACAGACCTGGATGTACCTTGGGAGCAAGTGGACAAAGTAGACCTTTTGAAAACTCAAGCAGGTCTGTAATTAGCTAATTGCATATTGATCTTCTATTGAAGCCCTTTATTCCAATATGGAATCAGGGGCTTTTTGCATCTTTTTACAAAATAAAACACCATACATTTCCATTTTATTAATTGAAAATCTCTCTCTGACCGACATAAATATAGAGGTCTGTATATCAGACAATTAGGAAAATGAGATGAGGGGGAAGGCCGGGTGTTTGTGAAGAAAATGGCCCGTAAGGGATTAGCTAGTCTTATGATTCTGATGTTAGTCACTCAAGGGATACTCGCCGGATGGATAGGAGTAGAGTCCGCATATGCCGCCGATGAGTTGACGGAAAAAGGAATTAGCACAACGTCACCTGCTGTGAACGAACAACAGGCAAGTGGATCAGCACCACTGACGATTGATTTTATTAAGCCAGTAAAGAAAATCGACAGTTCTACTGAGGAGATTACTGTTTACCGAGTTCAGGATGACTCGATGGTAACAAAAGTTCCCGTGACGAATGCAGCTGTGACTGTCATTGCAGATGATGCAGCTATTGATGCATATTTGGGGAAACGTGTGCAAATCCAGCTTCCTGTGGCTCTGCCTGGAGGGTCATTCTATGTTACGATCGGTAGCCAGTCTTTCGTATATGGTGACGGTCAACCCGTTGAGGGATTGAATAAAGAGTGGACATTCCGCACAGCAGGAGTTAGTACAGCTCAATTAACTGTGCAGTCGCCTCTTAACGCAGCTGTGAATGTATCTCCTTCAGCCAATATTCAACTAACTTATGATCGGGCAATGAAGGTCGGTGCAGGCAAACTCCAGATTTATCGTGGCAGTACTTTATTGGAAGAGATCGATGCCAAGTCAACCCGAATCAGTTTCAATACGGCGAGAACAACGGTAACGATTGATCCAGTGAACAATTGGGCGAATAACAGCACGATTTACATAGCAGTACCGGAAGGTTTTTTGCGTGATGACCTGAACAATGATACGGGAGCCATTCAACGAACGACGTGGGGGTTCAATGTAGTATCCGATCCCACAGCATTAACCGTATCCAGCCTGTCTCCTGCAAACGGAGCAACAGGCGTATCACTCACGAATGAGTTTACGTTGACATTCAACAAAGACCTGGACCGGAATTTTGCAAGTTCAGCTACGGTTAAGAATGCTAACGGCGGGATTGTGGCTTCGACGACATTAATTAGTACGTCCAACCCGAGACAGTTGCGCATCATCCCGCAAACGACTCTGACAAGCAACACAACGTATACGATTGATATTCCTGCAAATGTATTCCGGGATCAGACGGGGAATCTGTTCACGGGTCTGAATGGAACCGCATCGTGGACCTTTAGAACGTTGACTGTAGACACAACACCACCTGTACTGAAAACAGCCAAAATGTACAGCAATACGATCATTCGATTAACGTATGATGAGTTGCTCTCCAGCCTTGATCCGTTTGCTTCCAGCTTCACAGTGACGGTTAACGGAGAGAACCGGAATGTAAGTTCTTCCTATGTTTCGGGAGACAGTGTGTATGTTGTTCTGGATACAGGTGTAGCTGTAGGACAGGTTGTCCGCATTGCCTATGCACCGGGAACAGGAACACGTAAAATTCAGGATTTGTCTCTTAACGCGGCTCCAGCATTCGGAGCAAGAGATGTAGAGAACAGTCTCGATTCCATTATGTCGAAACCACGCGAAGGTACAGCGTATTACAATACAATCAGTCTGTACTATCCTGAGACCGTTTATATCAACTCCAGTGATGCGGTGAGACAATTCAGTGTTACAGCAGACGGATCAGCGGTGGGCATCAGCAGTATGTCCACCAATAACAGTTCGTTGGTAACGCTCAATCTCAGTCGTTCCATCCAGAATGGTGAAGTGGTACAAGTATCATATGCGCCAGGAACATGGCCAGTGAAAGACAGTCGTGGTCAAGCTCTCGCTGGATTCAACGGGTTCTATGTACGAAACAGTATTGATACGAAACCACCTGAGTTCAAGAATGCAGAAGTGAGTGGTACGACGATGTGGATCAGATATAATGAGCCGCTGAGCCGGACGAATAAGCCACTCAAGAGCCAATATTCCGTATTGGTAGATGGTAAAGCCGTATTTGTCAATGATTCCGAGATTGAGGATGATCTGATTACATTAACGCTGGCCAACACAGTTGCCAGTACTCAAAACGTAACCTTTTCTTATGTGCCAGGTACCCTGCGGTTAACCGATCTAAACAACAATCCTGCAGGATATGTTAATCTGGCTCCAGTAAAATATACCTTTGGTAACGGGAAAATCTTGTCAGCAACTCTTCAAGGGGACAAAGTATATATTAACTTTAGAGATGCACTTCAGGCTCAGACGGCTCTAACTGCTTCACAGTTTAGTGTGCAGCTTGGAGGGACAACAACGAATGTTCTGAATGCTTCCATATCGGGTTCGATCGTAACTCTTAATCTTTCGAACTCGGCAACAGCAGGACAGACAGGTACGGTGAGCTATACTCCGGGAGCAGTTCCGCTACGTGATGCGTTGAATAACACCATTACTGCGTTTGGACCGCTTCCCCTGCAACAAAATGGCAGTAGTTCGACAGGCAACCAGACAAACAGCCGCCCTTCCTGGCTTACAGAACAAGACTCGTCAAGTTATGGACAAGCGCTGCTTGTGATGAGTACGGATACGGCAGCTACAGCTTCCATGATGTCACGCAACAATCGCTCTACTCGTCAATTCAATGTTGACGGTGCCAAGCTCTTGCAGGCCTTCCAGTACGCAACAACGACTGGCAAAACAACACAACCTGTTGTATTTGAAGTCCCTGCGAGCGAATCGTCAGCTTATGTAGGGTTCCCTTTGAACACATTGGCTCAGGTTGCATTAAGTAACCGTACAGGTTCAATTGGTGTCAAATATGGTGATCGTTTATGGATGGTCCCACTATCCAATCTGGATATATCCGCAATGAGTCAAGCTGTAGGGGGAAACACAACCAACACCGATGCCTCCTACTTCTATGTACAGGTGGAGACGGTTCCTGTCTCCAGTTCAGGTACGATAGATGGAATGCTGGCCGTTGCAGGAGCACAGAAACTTGGTAATGTTACAGACATCTACCTATCTGCGTTTAGTGGAAATACGAATCAACGTGTAGAACAAAATATCAAGAGCCAGCTCGCGATGCAGTTGCCTGTAAACACACCTACAGCGACTTCCGGGTTTACGTATATTGATCCGACTACACTGATTCTAGCGAATGTGCCGCATACGTTTGCGAGTACAACAGGAGGAGTAGTCGTTAAAGGACAACTGAACGGTAACCAGACCATCGTGCCTGTCACACATTCCGTTAGCTATCAGGATACCTCCAGCCATTGGGCGGGTGCAGTCATCAGAGAATTGTCGTCGAAATGGATTATTGGGGCCACAAACGGCTCCTATTACGGACCTAACCAGAAAATAACACGTGCCGAGTTTGCCGAATTGGTAGCGAAAGGTCTTGGTTTGAAAGGAGATCAGAATGCTGCACGTCGTTTCCGTGATATTCGTGGTGGTGATCTGACCAGTGCCTACATTGGTGCCGCGGCAGAAGCCGGGATTATTACAGGCAACACGGATGGTACATTCAAACCGGAAAGTGAAATCACGCGTGAACAAATGGCTCTCATGATGGTACGTGCGATGAACTACGGTGGGAAAACAGTTTCTCTTCAATCTTCGGCTGCCACCACTCTTTCCAAGTTCAAGGACAGCAACAAAATCCAGTCCAAGGATTCTGTTGCCAAAGCGGTGCAGGAGGGAATTATTCAAGGCATGACAGCGAGAACATTCGAACCCCAAGGGAACGCGACTCGCGCTCAGGCAGCAGTGATGTTGAAACGGGTTTTGGACAAATTAGGATATCTATAAATTAATAGGGACACTTCAAGGAAGCGCATTTCTTGAGGTGTTCCTTTTTGGTAATCCTAGATTTAAACGATCACCACATGAATTGGTAAAAAGGTATTAGAGAGTCGAAACCAATTATCATTACAGAGGTACTATAGTGATATTGAATTTGTGGTAGAAGACTTGTAAGTTAATAGGATATATATGAATCATAAATAGACTTCTGTTGTGCTGACTCGTGCACAGACGAAGTCTATTTTTTTGATTAGGATAAGTACATAGCAGAAACGTGTGGAATCGATTAACCAATATATACCTCAATCTTGGCTGGGGGCGTAACTTTTTCCACTAAAAGCAGTCTATTAATAGAAGAGTATACTAGGGATCTCGCTATCTGTTGCCTACTTGGCAGTGTAGGGGATGTCTAAGATTGATATACAAGATGGGAGAGACGTTTCAGACATGCTGGGGAAACATGGGAAACAGCTGGAAGACGTTAAGGGCAGTAAGGTGAAAAAATGGGCGATTGTGACGCTGGCGGGTGTGATCTGGATTGCACCGGTGATGAGCGCGGGCGGGCAGATGTGGTCAGGTACTTCGTGGCAATCGGTGGCAGCAGCGGCATCTACGAATACAAGCAAGTTGAGTGAGGAAATTCTGACTTCGGGTGCGAAGCTCATGAAATACAGATATACAACAACACGTTCCGGTTCCAAGGTTAACGTACTGGCGGATGTGATCCAGGTGGATCTGCAAAACCCTTATGTGAAGCTGGATGTAATGACAGGCAAGGGCGGTAACTTGAACAGCAAACAGAGCACAGGTGCCATGGCTAAGGAAAATGGTGCAGTAGCCGCTGTGAACGGTGATTACTTCAATGTATCCGGGGAGCTCGCACCCATTGGTGGGCAGGTCTCTGACGGCGTACTGGTCTCCACACCTTCCGAACTGTCGGGCATGTATGCCCTCACGGTGACCAAGGATGGCAAGCCGATGATCGACGAGTATTCTTTTGACGGAACGGTGAAGGCACAGGATGGTTCAACCTTTGCTTTGCGTGGGATTAATAAAGAGGATTATACGGTAGAGTCGGGCTCGGTGAAATATAGTCATGCCAACTCAATGTATATTTATACACCAGCATGGACATCCACCAAACGCCCAAATGACCCTTCCACAACGCCGACAGAGGTTCTCGTGCAGAACGGAGTCATTACCCAAATCTCGGATAAAAAAGCGCTAAACATGACGGTGCCGCAGGATGGGTACATTTTGCGTGCGCATGGGACAGCGGCGACATGGATCATGAGCCATCTATCCGTTGGGCAAACCTTGGATGCGGATTACAAATTGAAAGCCAAAACTACCGGGCAATCGGTCGATCCAAGTAATCTGGAGATGATGATTGGTGGTCACACCATTTTGGTGAACGGTGGTAAGGCAGCTTCCTTCTCCCGGGATATCGCAGCGTCCGGCATTGGCGGTATTCGAGCAAGAACGGCAGTAGGCTACTCTCAGGATGGTCGGTACGTCTACATCATTGCAGCGGAGAAAAACAGCAACAGCAGCGGGATGTCGCTGACGGAACTGCAATCGTTTATGACCAGCGTGGGTGTCTGGAAAGGCATGAACCTGGACGGTGGCGGCTCCACAACGATGGTAACCCGTCCGCTAGGTGAGCAAACTGCTGGTCTGACGTTCAACACAGAGTATGGTACCGAGCAACGTCAGGTTGTAAACACGCTGGGGGTGTTCTCTACGGCTCCTGCAGGTAAACTGAAGGGCTTTGCCGTGAGTGGCACCCAAACGTTGCTGGTGGGACAAGAGGGCAAGTACACAGCCAAAGGATATGACACATACTACAACCCGATTGCAACAGGCGATATCAGCATGTCCTGGAAATCCAGCAACAACGGCATCGTGAGTGTCAGCAACGGTACGATCAAAGGCGTGAAGCCAGGTACAGCAACCCTGACGGCAACGAGCAACGGAGCTTCATCCTCCATTAAAGTATCGGTACTGGGTGGAAGTGAATTGGCTTCCCTGACAGCAGGATCGGGTCTCGGTTCACTCAAAGCGGGCACAACGATGTCCATTCCGGTAACGGCAACAACGAAGAGCGGACAAAGTGTTACGGTCCCGGCAGACTCGCTGACATGGGAATTTATCGGATTCAAAGGTAAAGTTACAGCTGACCAATTAACCGTATCTTCCGTCAATGCTGGTGCACAAGTGGGATATGCGATTGGTCGTTATGATGGTTATAGCACAGTCGTAGTCCTCTCGGCTTCTGCCAGCGAAACGATTTGGGAGAATTTCGAGAACGTGAATTATCCGATCAACTTCACGACGAACGCAGCGGGTGTAACAGGTTCAGCAACCATTACTGCAGGAACGGGTGAAAAAGCCGGCTCCAATGTGCTGCAACTTAATTATGATATGACTGCTGGAACAGGCAAAATGTATGCATATGCACAACTGAACGGTTCCACGGGTAAAGAAGTATCTGCAGCAGCTACATCAATGTCCATGGATGTTATGGGAGATAAGAGCCTGAACTGGCTGCGTGCCGAATTCACGGATGCCAATGGCAAAACGGTATATGCCGATCTCGCCAAGGCGATTGACTGGAACGGGTGGAAGAAGCTGAGTGTGGACCTGAACGGACTGAACATTGCCTATCCGGCGAAGCTGAAGCGGGTCTATGTGGTGAACGTGGAAGAAGGTCAGGATGAGCGTGCGAAATCAGGTACGGTTGCTTTTGACAACATCGCATTCACGATGCCTTCCAAGTCCAGTGAAGTTGGATTGCCTACGGGTACAGCCTCGCTTGTGCTCGGACAGAAGTCGATGACGGTGAACGGAATGAAAAAGGCCATTGATGCAGCACCGGTCCTGAAAAATGGTACGACCTATGTGCCAATCAAACATGTTTTGGACGCTTTTGGTGGTCAGGCAAGCTGGGATAGCAAAAATCAGCGAATCACAGTATTACGTGGTGGCAAGCTGATTGATCTGGTTGTAGGGCAGAAAGAATTCATTCTGAATGGTAAAAGACAGAGCGCAACTGTTGCACCATACGTAACGGGTGGCAGGACTTTAGTCCCACTCAGACTCGTTTCCGAGCAACTTGGTCTGACTGTAAAATGGGAACAGAAAACGAAGACCGTTACCATCTCATCGTGATATGGTATGATATATACCGGAAACGATAGAAATGGAGTCGAACAAACGTGGATTTACAAGCCGATGCCATAGACCGCGTCATTAAAAACGCCATACAAGTCATGGAAAACAGCAAATATCAAATGTTCGAAATTATGGACGCAACTCGCGATGAGCTGAAAACACTCAACGAGGAGTTAAAGTCGGTACTGAAGGAGACGGCGGAAACGATCGAGAAAGTAGATCAATTGGAGCTGAACTATCGCCGTTCCCGGATCCGGCTGACTGAGGTTAGCCGCGACTTTGTCCGTTATTCCGAGCATGATATCAAGCAGGCGTACGAGAAAGCAACACAGCTGCAGCTGGATCTGATGATTTATCGTGAGAAGGAAATGTATCTGAAGGCCCGTCGGGATGATCTGCAGAAGCGTGCCAAAAATGTGGAAGCTTCTGTGGAGCGTGCCGAGACCATCGGTTCGCAGATGGGTGTTGTACTCGAGTACCTGTCAGGTGAACTGGGTCAAGTGACCCGGATCATCGAATCAGCCAAAAATCGACAAATGATTGGTTTGAAAATAATTTTGGCCCAGGAAGAAGAGCGGAAACGTATTGCTCGTGAGATTCATGACGGGCCGGCGCAGATGCTCGCAAATCTAGTGCTTAGGACGGAAATTGTAGAAAGAATGCTCATTAAGCAGGATTTTAAGATGGTCCAGGCCGAAATAGTAGATTTGAAAGGCCAGGTTCGTTCCAGTCTTGAAGAAATGAGAAAAGTTATTTTCAATTTGCGTCCTATGGCACTGGATGATCTGGGACTAATTCCGACGCTTCGGAAGTACGTGCAGGATTTTGAAGTAAAAACGAAAATCCGGTCGCTTTTTGAAACAAGAGGTAAAGAACACCGTTTATCTTCTGCAATGGAGGCTGCGATCTACCGCCTTGTGCAGGAAGGTCTGTCGAATGCTGCAAAGCATGCTTATCCCACTTATGTTGTAGTGGAAATTACATATCAGGCTCAGCTCGTCAAAATTGTCGTTCAGGACAATGGGCTTGGGTTCAAACCGGAGCTTCTTGCGAAGAAAAGCAAGGATCATACCCACTTCGGTCTGATTGGGATGAGAGAACGGGTTGAACTGTTAGAAGGAAGAATAGAGATTGAATCCGGAGAAAATCAAGGAACCAAAATAGTGATTCATATCCCGACAAACGTGGATAAGGGAAAGGAGTAGCAGGATGATGGAAAACCGTGATACTGGTAAAGCATCGATTAAAGTTCTTTTGGCTGATGATCATCAGCTGTTCCGTGAGGGACTGAAACGCATTTTAAATATGGAGGACGACATTGAGGTCATCGGCGAATGCGGCGATGGTATTCAAGTGCTCGAATTCTGCAATCAGGATAAACCTGATATCGTATTGATGGACATTAACATGCCGATCGAAAACGGGGTTGAGGCAACGGAGAAATTGCGTGAGCTGTTCCCTGATGTCAAAGTGATTATCTTGTCCATTCATGATGATGAAAGTTATGTATTTGAGACGCTTCGTAAAGGGGCTAACGGATACTTGCTGAAGGATATGGAGGCCGAGTCACTGATCAATGCGATTCGTTCCGTGCATGAAGGACATGCCTTCATACATCCGAAAGTAACAGGCAAACTGATCATGCAGCTGCGTCGTATGACGTATCTTAATGAAACAGGGGCAATGAGTGAAGGAGCTTCGAAGGAAGCAGGTGTTAAATTTGTCGCTGGCGACAATAACCCGCTCACACGTCGTGAGGCTGAAGTGCTTCGCTTAATGGCAGAAGGTAAGAGCAACAAAATGATTGGTGAATTCCTGTTCATCAGTGAAAAAACAGTAAAAAACCATGTCAGCAGTATTCTGCAGAAGATGGAAGTGGACGACCGTACACAAGCGGTTATCAATTCGATCAAATATGGTTGGGTTACGCTCTAATACCTTATGTTTTTCGTAAAGCAGTATTCTTACGGTAAGTCAGTCCATTGGTTGATTCAACCTTGACGATGTATAGATTGGTGTTCACTCGCGCCCTTTCCAGAATGTTGGATTGGTCTGCGGGTTAATGGACTTTATCACTGCACATGAGCAAAGCGTAAGGTTATGCGGAACATATGTTCAAGCTTAGGCGTGAATGAATGACCTGGCCTGTCTTTCTTCGTCCGGTGTCGATCAGCGTGGAATATGAGTGATAGGAAGTGCAAGTGTAACCCTTCAGGAAGTACAGCATATACTTGTTGTATACAGGGATGTTCGCCATGGGTGAGCATGACCTTCCGAGGAGGTGCAGTTGCCATGGTTGCTCATCTGACTATGATTCTGCTCATATACTTCCTGGCGGCAATGGCCGTTCATGCCATGCACCAGCGCCATCTTTCCCGTCCGGAACCTGAAGGTTTCGAGCAGATCCTGCTCATCCCTTCCAATCAGGCAGGGCGGATCGAAGGCATTGTAAGAGCACTTTGCCGGGAATTGTTATACCGTGGAAAAAGCTTCAGATTAACCGTTGTTGCGGATCGTACAGAAGCGGAAACGATTACGATTATTGAAAAGCTTATGCAAAGGCAAGGCATGGAGACATCGTATCTGTCTGCTGTCCCTGCTGATATTGAACGGGTAGCACAGACCGATCACACGTTTCGACTGATTGATTTGCGTGAGTCAGAGCAATAAATCATCTTGTGAACGGGAAATGGGATTAGCATTTCGCAGATCTACAGTGAAAAGATTACAGCAGAAGCTGTAGTCTTTTTTTGTAATTGTAGCCAAGTCTGCTTTTAAATTAAAAATGGGTTTTTATGCAATCTATGGTTATTGCCTGGGTGTGAGGAGTTCTTGAGCATGAAAATAAGATTTTCGAAGTAAGAACTCTTAATTTAAAAGTATAGACGATCAAGATTGGAAAAAGTTTCGCAATTTTAAAGAAAGATTCTGGTTATTAGCAGAATTGTATGATGCGTGGTTAACCTTGTGATGTGAAGATTCAATTGGTATAGTGATAAGTAGATTGATCATAAGAAGATGGAATATGGACATGAAGCACATGCGCCGGCGAATAGCCGGATTGGCATGTGCTTTTTTTGCGTTCGGAAAAATTACGATGGGGGAGGAGCGTAAATGAAGGTTGCCTTATATGTGTGCCGTGTAGGAGAAGGATGGAACATGGTGTTATCACTCGACATTCGTGTGGATGTGTCCTGGTGGCTAGAGGGAGGAAGTGGACAACATGTGCTGCGCTGGTTGCTGTTAGGTCAGGCGTTGCCGTTAAGTCAGGCCTCCTGGTTGGTTGAACATTTTCAGATGGAACGAGGTATGGATCAGTGGGGCCAGCACGAATGGCAGAGGTATCTTGCACGGAAGCTGGATGTATATGAACTGGCCTCAGGGGAAGTTGAGGCGAGAAAAGGTATAGCGGGCACAGCGGGGAGTGCCGCTGTGAGAGTTGCGTTGGTAGGCGGGATGCCGCCGTCGTATCCCGTCGGGCAGTGGGCTCAGCTGGAGCGGGACGCGGCCCTGCTAGCTGAGCGGATCAGCGGCCGCCAACTACTGGCGACCGAAGCGGAGGCGTTGCTGGCGGATACCGCCCAGCCGCCAAGGGACTGGCGCGCGGCTGCGCAGCTCGCGCGCTTGCACGGGCGGCTGAGTATCACAGCCGCCCTCCAAGGGCCTGCCACGCGCTGTCGGCACGCGTGGCTTGGACGCGCGCGGAGCGCGCCCCGCTGCCACCGTTGTGGCAGCGAAGCCAGGCAGCGCGTGCCCTGCGCTGCCTGCGGCCTGGCGGCGTGCGCCTACTGCGAGGCGTGCCTCGCGCTGGGGCGCAGCCGTGCCTGTGCGCTGCTGCTCCGCAGTGCAGCGCACGGGGCCGGGGGGGGGGGGGGGGGGGGGGGCGGGGGGGGGGGGGGGGGG
>NZ_JBHGUU010000013.1:0-85350 GCF_048976745.1 Paenibacillus sp.
CCCCCGCCCCGCGCCAGGCGACACACCAGAAGGGTGTCGCCCACGCGCCCGCGGGGCGGGGAGGCGCTGCCGCCGCGCATGCGGGCAGCGCGAAGGGCTTGCCGCCGCCTGCGGAGCACGCAGTGCAGGCGGCGGCTGTGCCCGGCGGCTACGCCGAGGGCTACCGCGACGGCGTATTCGCCGGCGGGGAGGCGCTGGTGGCGCAGCACATCCCGCCGGATCACATTCTGCCAGCCGTGGCGGCGGCAGATCTGATCGCGGCGGGCTTCCGCCAATACGCGCCCAGCCTGACTCGGCTGTCCAGCCCTCATGAGATGGCTGGACACATCGTGGCGGCGCTGGATGCGCAGCGCCCCTTGTCTGTCGTTCGCCTTGGAGATGGCGAACTGCTCACCCTGGCAGCCGATACGGTGCTGCCCGGCCAGGAAGTGCAGGAGCTGGCACCGTTTCTGCCCTATGCAGGGGTGCCATGCTCAACGCCAGACATCCGCGCGATGCTTGCGGAAGCCATACAGGCCGCCGACTGGGTTGGCGTCCCGATCTCGCGGGCGCCCACATTTCAGGGGTTGCTCTTCCCTGTATTGCGCCACTTCGGGATCGACTGGTCCCGGCTGAAGTTGACCAGCTCCACGATCAATTACAGTCTGCACCAGTCCGGCTTGGTGCTGCCGATGCTGCAAGGGCGGCGGGTTCTGCTTATCGGCAGTCAGGCTGCCGAGCTTGGGGCACTGCTGCATGACCGGGGGATTCATGTCACAGGTATCATTGGTTCTGTGGCGGGAGTGATGGACATTCCGAGAGTGATGCAGCTAACCGCAGAACATGCCTTTGATATCGCATTGGTGGCAGCGGGTATTCCGGCAGTTATTCTGTGTCGGCGAATCGCAGGTGAACTCGGCAAGGTCGCTTTTGATTTTGGACATTTGGCTGACAAACTGGTAAAAGGAGAGCTTCAACTCTAGTGGGCCGTCCGGGGGCTGGTTATGTGCACGTTGGCCTCACGGACAAGTGGAAATGGAGGGAGCGATATATATGAGCACACCTAATCAACAGCGCAGGGAAGAACGTCATGGCCGCAGCAACAAGGTTAATGCTCGAAACGTCATCCGTCGAAATGGTCACAGTCATCACAACATCACGCCAAATATCAGCCCTCGTAGTGACAACAGCCGCAGTGAAAATAATCGGAATGGCAGCATAAGCAGTGAAAAAAAAGCGGTCTGCCGTGCCACACAGCGCGATATCTCGCGACCTGCGATGGCAGTTCTGCATGCAGCAGGTCGTCGCTCAACGCGGAAATCCAGACGCAAAGGTAAAAGCAGCCGTAATGCTAGAGCCAGACTCTACAAACAGGGTTATCATAGAGGTTACGACGAAGGTGTCCGCCAAGGACAGAGTTCATTTGGGCTTGTTTTTGAAGGAGTTAGCATCATTATTCCCACGTACAATCAGCGGGAGTATGTGCTGCAATGTGTGTCCAGTATCGAAAAGCATACACCTGCTCCCTTCGAAATTATCGTCGTGGATAATGCCTCCAAGGATGGAACTGCCAAGGCCATGCTCCGCAAAGGCGGCATGGTGAGGGTTGCTGTCCTGGATCAGAACCGCGGGTTTGCCGGAGGTGTCAATCATGGGCTGATGATGGCGAGAGGAAGACATATCATCGTGCTGAACAACGATACCCTGGTTACGCCGGGCTGGCTGGATAACATGATGACTTGTCTTGCCAGTGATCCAAAGATTGGTGTGGTGGGTCCGGTGACCAACTATATTGGCGGGGATCAGCAGATTGAGGTTCCGTATCGTGAGGTAGAAGAGATGTGGTCTTTTGCCGCCACACATAATCGTCCGGATGCAGACAAACATCGAATAACCGATCGCCTGGTCGGATTCTGCTGGCTGTTCTCACGGGAGCTGCTGGAACGGGTGGGTTATCTGGACGAAGGGTACGCGGTTGGCAATTTTGAAGATGATGACTGGATCATCCGGGTGAAGCTGGCAGGATACCAGCTAGCGGTAGCCGGGGATGCTTTTATCCACCACTTCGGAAGTGTCAGTATGAAAGCATTGGGGGAGCAGGACTTTGCTGTGGTGAACAAGGATAATGAACAGTTTTATAGGCAAAAGTGGGGAGATCCCCATGTGCTGGTTGCCGAGACATCCCGGTTGGCGAAGCAACAAACCTCGGGTACCTTATCCGGTCAACAAGAGGATAGAGACACAAGCACAATCGATCCGCGTCAGCAAATTTCAACGCAGGGCAGCCAAGATCCAGCATTACAGTTCAGACACAGTTATGACTTCTACCCGGAAGGCTCGTTCCTGTCCGATGCCAAAGGAGATGTCTATACATTAACTGGCGGTCGGCGGCGTAAGCTGAATATCCCTGTACCGCGTGGAATATCTCCTGTTCAGGTGGCCAAACCGGACCTGCTCGCCATTCCTGCCGGAGAAGCACTGATATCAGCGGGGGAAGTGCACGGCTGGCCAATGGAGGCACAACAGGTGCAGAACAAAGGGATTCAGGGTTCTCCCCATGTCTTGACAGAAGGAAGTATTGTTACCGCAGTGGATGCACCCGAGGTTCGATATCAGATCAGCGGAGGTAAGCGCAGACGATTTGTATCGGTTTATGCCTCAGAACGTTGGGGCGTACGTTCCGGGCATATGATCAGCGTGTCTGCGGACCAACTGAATTCGATGGAAGAAGGATGGCCCATTATCGCACCACCTCAGCTCTTTAACCCAGATCTGTAATGTCAGGCGATCTGTTTATCCGGAGCAGCAGTATGATGCGGAATGGAAGATGCAGCGATATCCTGTGTAATCGCTCTGATTCATTCCGCATCCGAATATTACATATGAGCGGGTAGCTAGACTACTGAAGCAGAGTGATTCATTCCAGTTAAATGCTGCATCTTTCAAATTTAAAATTTAATCTTTCTATTTAGCTATAGGTTTATTCTATTAGCAGATCCATTGACGCATGAAGGGCGCAGGAGTACATTTATAGCCATAATTCTTATTTAACAGATGGGAATTGAAGGTCTAGGGCGTCCAGATGTAATCACCCGGATCATAATTTATAAACCTACCAGGAGGTATGTCGATGTCATCATCAACCAAAAAAGTCGTGCTGTGGAGCAAAACAGGCTGTCATTTCTGCGGGGAAGTGAAAGCATTTCTGACAGAGCGAAACCAGCCTTTTGAGAACATTGAAGTGCAGGGGAATGACGTGCTCCGAGATGTACTTGAAGCAAAATATGGCATTCGGCATGTACCCGTTATTGAAGTGGGAGGGGACGGCAAGTTTGAAGCCTTGCTGGAACCTGATCTGGAGAAGCTGGCTGAACTTCTGGCACAACCGGACGAAGCAGCAGCGGTCTGACAGGAGTTGTTATAACCCCTTGGAACAAGTCGTTCCGGCTGCTGTATGATGCAAGATCGCATTTGTACAGCAGGTGGAACGTTCATAACTGAACGCTTAATGAGATGTAAAAAGTTCTAATTCACATCTTCAATACACATATAGAAAAAATCTATTAGTCGCGCTGTTGACCCTTTTACGGGGCAGTGATAAGATTTGTGAAATTAAAACAAACCAAACTCATAGGAATAGTTAACTTTTAAGTTATTTCGCATACGTAATCAGTTCAGATTGTCCCCTGAACATTCATTTGAAGATTTTAATCCAAGAAAGGCGGAATGCAGATGACAGCGAAACGCAGTTTGAAATTCGGAGCAATTGTACACGGCGTTGGAGGCAGCAATACCACATGGAGACACCCGGAAGTTCAGGCAGATGCCAGCGTTAACTTTGAGTTCTACAAGCGTCAGACGCTGAAAGCGGAAGAAGGCAAGTTCGATCTGGTATTTATCGCAGACGGTCTGTATATTACCGAGAAATCCATTCCTCATTTCCTGAATCGCTTCGAACCGATCAGTATCCTGTCCGCTTTGGCTGCCGTTACTTCACGGATTGGACTGGTGGGTACCCTCTCGACATCCTATAGTGATCCGTTCACCGTAGCCAGACAGTTCGGTTCCCTTGATCAGATCAGTGACGGTCGTGCAGGCTGGAACGTGGTGACCTCTCCACTGGAAGGTACAGCGAAAAACTACAGCAAGAGTAATCATCCAACACATCCGGAACGTTACCGCATCGCTACGGAATATCTGCAGGTAACCAAAGGATTGTGGGACTCGTGGGAAGATGATGCCTTTGTAAGAGACAAAGAGAGCGGTGTTTTCTTCGATCCTTCCAAACTGCACACCCTTAATCATGAAGGAGAATTCTTCTCCGTACAGGGTCCGCTCAATATTGCCCGTTCACGGCAAGGACAGCCGGTAATTTTTCAGGCAGGTTCTTCGGAAGATGGCAAAAATCTGGCTGCACAAGAAGCGGATGCTGTTTTTACCGGACACGATACAATTGAAGATGCACAGGCATTCTATAAGGATGTGAAAACGCGGGCAGCTTCCTATGGACGTTCTTCACAGGATATTGTCATTCTGCCAGGCATCAATCCTATTGTTGGACGGACAGAGGAAGAAGCTGAACAGAAATATCAGGAGATCGCAAGCTTGGTCACAATTGACAAGGCATTGGATTACCTGGGACGTTTCTTCGAACATCATGATTTCTCCCAATATCCATTGGATGAGCCTTTCCCGGAGCTGAACGGCATTGGAAGCAACAGTTTCCGCAGTGGCACAGACAAGATCAAGAAGGATGCCAAGGAGCAGGGATTGACCTTGCGTGAAGTGGCTCTGCGGGCAGCAACACCACGCAGCAAATTCCTGGGCACACCGGAGCAGGTCGCTGACAAAATTCAGGAATGGTTTGAGACGGAAGCGGCAGATGGTTTCATTATTGCTTCTGAACTGCCAAGTGGATTGTCTGATTTCGTAGAACTGGTTGTTCCGATTCTGCAAGAGCGCGGCCTTTATCGTACGGAGTATGAGCACGATACATTGCGGGGGAACCTTGGGGTGAAAATTCCGGTTAACCGTTATACAGCTGCCAGGGAGCAAGTTGTATCTGATTTGGCATAATTGAGATGAGCCCTATTCAATTTACACGAACGCGTTGCTTCTTCGGATTGGTTCTGATCCCTTCGTTAGCATGTAAAGGCTAGCGTTTAACTTATAAGCCATGAGCTCAACCATTTGCACTATCTTAAAACCGACTTAATTCATAGGAAATATAGATTATTGGTATAAGCATCAATTTAATGACACCTGTATACACAGAGGGGGAAGCGATATGAACAGGTCTATCTCATGGATGAAATATATGGCATTGGCAGCAGTATTGGTGATGGTATTATCCGGTTGCGGAGCCGCGGCGGGAGGCAACACGAATGGTTCAGCACAGGCATCAGGCGGGGGTCAGGCCGGGCAAGCGGAAGGAGGCAACCTGACTTTTGCACTCGCGACTTCCCCGGATTCGCTGGACCCTCATCGCAGTGGGCTTGCCGTAGCTGTACGTGCGATCCGGACGATCTACGATAATCTGGTCGTGCAGCTGCCTGACGGTTCCATCAAACCTTGGCTTGCTACGGAATGGAGCGTATCCGAGGACGGCAAGAGTTATACGTTCAAGCTGCGTGAAGGCGTGAAATTCCACGATGGTACACCGTTTAATGCGGAAGCCGTCAAATACAATCTGGACCGAGTGATTGATCCGGCCACCAAAGCTGCCAATTCTTTAGCCCTGATTAGACCCTATAGCTCCTCCGAGGTCATTGATGAATATACCATCAAGGTGAATCTGGATTCACCATCGCAAGCTTTTCTCGGCAATCTGAGTCAGGCACTTCTGGGGATCGTATCCCCTACAGCTGCCCAAAAATATGGTGATCAGCTGGGTAAAAATCCGGTGGGCACAGGTCCGTATACCTTTGTGAAATGGGATGAAAATGCGGATATCGTCGTTGCCAAAAACAAGGATTACAACTGGGGACCTGAGACGGTTGAAAATAAAGCCGCACCTCATGTGGATACGATCACATTTAAGATCGTACCGGAAGAAGCGACGCGTATCGGAAGTGTTCAGAGTGGTCAGGTACTCGCTGCCGAGACTGTTCCGCCGCAAAATATCGCTGCATTAAAGAACGATCCGAACCAGCAATTGTTGCAGGCCAATACGGTTGGGTTGCCGTACACACTCTTTTTCAATCTGCGCAAAGCGCCTTGGGATGATGTGAAAGTAAGACAGGCGGTACAATCTGCCGTAGATGTGGAATCAATTGTGAAAACATTGTATCTGGGCAACTACGAACGAGCGTGGTCTGCACTTTCTCCTGGAATCCTGGGTTATGATGCATCGTTGGAAGGAAGCATCAACCCGGACATCAACAAAGCCAATCAGCTACTGGACGAACAAGGCTGGGTGAAAGGTGCTGACGGTATTCGTGCCAAAGACGGCCAGAAGCTCACCCTGCGTTATGTCGATGGTTCGCCCAATCGGGAGAAACGTAATGACATTGCCGCCATTATTCAGCAACAGTTGAAACAGGTAGGCATCGCCGTTGAAGTGGAAATTACCAAAGACGTTGCAACGGTCATTTATCAGAACTGGGATTATGATCTCTATGGCAATAGCCAGGTCAATTCCGATCCAAATGCCTTGTACGCCTTTTATCATACGAGTGCAGAGGGGCAGCGTCCGACCTTATCCGGTTTGTCTGATCCGAAGATCGATGAACTGCTGGAGCAGGGGGCCGTGGAGAGTCACCCGGATAAACGTGTCGAGATCTACAATCAGATTCAACAATACCTGATTGAGCAAGCGGTCATTTTGCCGATCTATGTATTCCCATATACGGTCGCAGCATCCAAAAAGGTCGAAGGCATCAAGTTCGATTCACTGGGCTATCCGCTCTTCAACGACGTCCGCATTCAGCCCTAACAGAGGTTGTTCAAAAAGTCCACTTTTGATTACGAGTCATGCCTAATGGCATGATCAGCATCGAATATGAAATTCAGCCGAAATGTCCGTTGCTCACGTAGTTTCCTACGCTCCGCTACTCCATTTCTAGCTTCATTCCATCTTCTCGGTACTGAAAACTGGTCTTTTTGAACACGCACTATAGTAACGACCAATCCAGATACAGGAAGGAGATATCCCGGTATGGTTCAAACGATACTGTCGAGACTTGCAACATCGCTTCTGGTTATATTCGGAGCTTCGGTGCTGGTGTACTGCATCATGTATCTCCTGCCGGGTGATCCGGTTCTGCTCATGCTGGACCCATCCTCGGCTACCCCGGAGATGATTGAAAATCTGCGGGTGCAGCTTGGATTGGATCAGCCGTTTTACATCCAGTTTGCGAATTATTTCGGCGATATGCTGCGTGGGGATTTTGGCAAATCCATGATCAATTCGGATCCGGTCTTGCCGAAGATACTGGAACATTTTCCAGCTACACTGGCTCTGACTGCTCTCAGCTCAATCATTGCCATTACAATCGGAATTACACTCGGTGTATTGTCTGCCATTCATCGCAATGGCGTAATTGATTTCGTCGCCCGGCTCGTTGGACTATTCGGTATCTCCATGCCAACCTTCTGGACGGGGATCCTGCTCATCCTGTTATTCTCGGTACAGCTGGGCTGGTTCCCGGCGATGGGGTCCGACGGATTCAGCTCACTGGTTCTTCCTGCAGCCACACTCGGTCTCGTGGGTGCAGGATTTATCGTACGAATGGTGCGGAACAGCATGCTGGAAGTGATCAATGAACCGTTTATCGTGGCCTTACGGGCCAAAGGACTTTCGGAACGAGCTATCATGTATGGTCATGCACTGCGTAATGCGCTAATCCCTGCTGTAACAGTAATCGGCATGCTGATCGGTGATCTGCTTGCTGGAACGGTTGTGGTGGAGACCGTCTTCTCCAGACAGGGAATCGGCCGAATTATTGCAGATGCGCTAATGGCCAAGGATCTGCCGGTGGTGCAAGGTGTCGTCTTTTTCACATCCATTATCTATGTTGTCTTGAACCTGTTGGTGGACATCTCGTATTCGTATATTGATCCCCGGGTTCGGCGTGCAGTCCGAACATAATGACCGCTGGAACAGTCGGAAGTGTCCTGATACGGAGTATGGAAGGAGGCGTTGTAGCTCATGAGCATGAAACCTTTGGCTGGTGACAAAAAAGCATGGGCGGGCAGTGTAGGACGTATCCGTCTGTGGAATCGCCGCCCTTGGCGTTATCGCGTCTCATTCGCGGTATCCCGATTTTTCTTTTATGCAGCATTGCTGGTGGTGGTCTTTACCGTGGCATGTGCGATTGTGCCAGGCTGGATTGCGCCCTATGATCCAACTCAGATGATGACGGATGCCATTCTGCAGGCTCCTTCTGCTGCGCACCTGTTCGGGACGGACTATTTTGGCAGGGATATCTTCAGTGTGGTCGTGCATGGAAGCAGGGATTCGTTGCTCATTGGATTCGCTTCGGTTCTTGTGGGCGGTATTGTCGGTAGTGCGCTTGGAATTATCTCCGGTTATGCCGGAGGCATTGTCGACACAATCACCATGCGGGCTGTTGATATTCTGATGGCGGTACCCGGGGTGCTCCTGGCATTATCTGTTGCAGCTGCTCTCGGGCCAGGACTGATGAATATTGCACTGGCTGTTGCCGTTTCCTCCATTCCGGGATACGCACGGGTCATGCGTGGGCAGGTCATATCGGTTAAAGGACTGCCTTTCATCACAGCGACACGTTCACTGGGCGGTTCCAATACCCGTATTTTCTGGAAACATGTACTGCCACATTCGTTGTCACCGTTGCTGGTTATGGCTACGCTGGGCGTAGGTACGTCGATCTTGACGGGTTCCGGCCTCAGTTTTCTTGGACTTGGGGTACTGAAGGAAATTCCGGATTGGGGTGCATTGCTCTCACAAGGTAGAGGTTATCTGACGGTTGCCTGGTGGATCTGTACGTTCCCGGGGCTGGCGATCACGTTGTTTGTACTGGCGGTTAATCTGATTGGAGACGATATTCGCGATCGGTTGGACCCCAAAGTAAAAGGAGCGGCCTGACCGCCATACCAAAATATAAGAATTCATAAATTTCACCCTATCCATTTTTATATTTCACTGCGAAACGGTAGCTGTGCCACCAGAGGTCGGCGACAGCCGTTTACGCTTGAGGAGGAATAACTGATGTCACATGTTGTCATTATTGCCGGATCACCTTCCAAACGTTCGCGTTTGACAGGTCTGACGGATTACAGTAGTCAGAAATTAACGGAAGCAGGCGTTACCGTTGAAGTCATTCACGTTGCGGATCTGCCGGCTGAAGACCTGGTTCAAGCCCGATTCGACAGTTCATTCCTTCGTGATGCACTTGCTGTCGTGGAAGCGGCTGATGCAGTCATTGTAGCTACACCGGTATACAAGGCATCGTACTCGGGAGTACTCAAGCTGTTCCTGGACCTGATTCCGCAAGAAGGGTTACGGGGTAAGTTGTCACTTCCACTCGTTATCGGTGGCTCCATTGCTCATCTGCTCGCCATTGATTATGCATTGAAGCCTGTACTGGCAGCACTAGGTGGAAGACATATCCTGGGAGGCGTATATGCTGTGGACCAAGGAATCGAACGACTGGATGATGGACAATTCATACTTTCGGCGGATGTTACAACCCGTCTGGATCGCTCACTGGATGAATTGATATTGACACTGGAAAAGGATGGCATTACGATATCATAAAACCAAGTAAGTTCATTGGATAAATCAATATAAGATCAATCGTCTGCGGACGTGGATACGGAGGCGCTCATGAATATCGAGAATATTGAAGCATTTGTATATATCAATCATTATGGAAGCTTCAATAAGGCTGCCGAAGTACTCTTCTTGTCCCAACCTTCGGTCACAGCTCGCATTCAGTCACTGGAAAGGGAGCTGGGCTGCAAGTTGTTTGATCGGCTTGGCAAGCAAATCGTGCTGACAGAAGAAGGTCGGAAATTCCTGCCATATGCGCAGCAAGTGCTGCAAGTGATTCAGAAGGGCAAACAGAAGATTCAGCAGCGCCGTACAACACCGGATGCGCTTCGACTGGGTAGTACCGTATCGGTATCGAATTATGTCATTCCCGATTTTCTACCCAAGATCAAGGAAGCTTACCCCGAGATTAATATCAAATTGACGACGGCAACGACGGATCAGCTGATTGCCAAATTGCTTGGTCAGGAGATCGATCTTGCTTTTGTACGCAAGGTCATGCATCCTGCGATCCGTACGGTTGCTTTTTATGAAGATCCGATCCAGCTCTATGTGTACAAAGGACATCCATTCATTGAGAGCGGGCATGTCAGCATGGAAGCAATCCGGCACGAGCAACTGGTCTTTTTCGAATGTGGTTCACTGGACTGGCTTCGCATTCACCGGGCTTTCGACTCGCTGGAACATCCGCCGAATATTACATATCATGTGGATAATTCGGAGACAGCGAAGAAACTGGTTATGCAAGGGGCAGGCATTGCTTTTCTCCCGGGACTCACGGTGAAGAAGGAAGTGCAGAATCAGGAGTTATTCCCCATTCAGGTACATGAGGTGGCAGGTGTATCGTTGCAGATCAGCGTTGTCACGTTAAAGGAAGAATATTCGCCATTGGCAGAGCCCTTCGGGGAACTGCTGCGACAGTTATAGAGTGTTATGTAAGAACAGCGGTTCAGCACAATCAAGGAGGAGAAGGATATGAGTATTCGTGTGGGCATTTTGGATCAGACCCCAATCTATGAAGGGGAAACGGCGGTGGATGCTTTTCGGCATACGATTGAGCTGGCACAGCGGGCTGAGCAGCTTGGATTCCATCGGTTCTGGGTATCGGAGCACCATGATTCCGGGCATGTTGCAGGTTCTTCCCCGGAGGTACTCATCTCCCACTTGCTTGCACATACAAAGCGCATTCGTCTGGGGTCTGGCGGAGTGATGCTCCAGCATTACAGTCCATACAAAGTCGCCGAGAATTTCAATATCCTCGCAGCACTCGGACCAGGAAGAGTTGACCTGGGTATTGGTCGTGCGCCGGGTGGTTTACCTCGTTCGACACAGGCGTTACAGGAAGGTATTCAGGATGCGGCATCTCTGCAAGAGAAAATTGTTCAGGTAAAACGATACATCCATAATGAACCACATCCAGATTCAGCTCATGCACTTGCTGGGCTCACTGCTTCGCCTGTGTCCGACATTCCAGCGGAGCTGTACGTGCTTGGAGCCAGTGTTGATAGTGCAGGTATGGCTGCGGAACTGGGACTACCATATGTCTTTTCCCTGTTCATTAACAGTAATATCGAGGTCGCGCTTGAGGCCATCCGTGTATATCGTGAACAATTCAATCGTTCCCCGGGGCGGGAGCCTTACGCTGCACTGGCGATATCCCTGATTGTGGCTGAGAGTGAGGAAGAAGCGGAAGGACTTGCGAGTGAGCATATGCTGGTGAAGATCCATCTGGAGAGTGGTAAGGTGCTGACGGTTGGTTCTGTGGAACAGGCGGAAGAATTCGGACGTCAATCGAACGAAAAGTACCGACTTGAAATTCTTGAACCAAGCGTGACCCGGGGTACAAAAGAAACCGTAGGTCAGGCACTGCTGAAATTCCAGCAGGATTTTGCCGTGGATGAGTTCATTGTGACTACAGCGACACGGGACTTTGCCAAGCGGATTCGTTCATTCGAACTGTTGCGTGAAATTCTGGCAGAGCAGGGATTAAGCGAATTTGCACTGGAATCCAAGGAACAGGAAGCCGCAATCGGATAGAATTAGGACAGTGAATATGTACGAATGGGAGGCCATGTGATGAAAAGTGATCTGGAACAGCCCAAGAAGCATTCTGAGCAACAAGTACAGGGCCCCAAGCATGAAATTCATGGTGAGCGGGCGGAAGAATTCGCGGAACGTTTAATCACTATTCGGCGACACCTGCATCGGTATCCCGAGTTGTCCGGCGAGGAAAGGGAGACGACGGCAGCCATCCGCAGTTGGCTGGAAGAGGAAGGCGTCCGTATTGCAGACGAATATGTGCTGCGGACAGGGTTAGTCGCTGAAGTAGGTCAAGGGGACGGCCCTGTGGTTGCCCTAAGAGCGGATATTGATGCGCTGCCCATTCAGGAAGAGACAAAGCTGGAATTTGCCTCGCAGGTGGCTGGGAAGATGCACGCCTGTGGACATGATGCACATACCGCTATTCTCATTGGTGCTGCACGATTACTGAAACAGCGCGAGTCCACGCTTCCTGGGAAAGTACGCTTGTTGTTCCAGCCGTCGGAGGAAAAAGCAACGGGTGCTCGGCAAGTGATCCAGAGCGGCGCATTGTCCGATGTTCGGGCCGTATTTGGTTTGCATAACAAGCCTGATCTCCAAGTAGGTACTGTGGGCATTCGGGAAGGTGCATTGATGGCGGCGGCAGACGGTTTTGTTGTCAAAGTGGAAGGGGTAGGCACCCATGCGGCCGTACCCGAAGCAGGCATTGATCCGATTGTGGTTGCCGCACATATCGTTACCGCTCTTCAGGCGATTGTGAGTCGTAATGTAGGAGCACAGGAGAGTGCTGTAATCAGCGTTACCAAGCTCCACAGCGGTACAGCCTGGAATGTCATTCCGGATGAAGCGATCCTTGATGGCACAGTGCGTACCTTTGATGAGAAAGTGCGTGCACGGATTCGTGAACGTTTCAATCAGGTAGTCGCCGGCGTGGCGGCAGCTTATGGCACACGGGCTACGGTTCGCTGGATTCAGGGACCACCTGCCGTGGTCAACGATGAAGCTCTCGCATCTGCGGCGGAACAAGTCGCAGGTCAGATTGGGCTGAATAGCGTTAGACCGCTGCCTTCTCCAGCAGGTGAGGACTTCTCTTTTTATCAAAAAGAAGTTCCGGGCCTGTTCCTCTTCCTGGGCACCTCTGGCCCGAATGAGTGGCATCACCCAGGCTTTGATGTGGATGAACGGGCATTGCCGCTCGGAGCACATCTCCTGGCTGCACTGGCTGAACAGGCACTGCACCATGTCCAAGCACAACAGGAGGGATAGGTACAGTGAGCCTCTGGATCATATCCAGATCGAAACGGTTCCGCTCTGCGGCAACCGTTTTTCGTATTTCTTTTTGTAGCAAGAGAGAGGTAGGGATGACGAATTGTTGAACCTTATCAGATGGTGTAGGTATGGCTAGGGCTGGCGCATAAGCGTCAGCTCTGTTTGGTTTTGCTTACAGGAGGGGATGAAGGAGCGAATGAGGTGCAGTTTTTTTGAAATGGAAATATTTGTTGACGCTTCCCAAATGGATGTGCTATATTTTTCTCGACCTTTAATCGTAATAATTACTATTAGATAACAAAATAAGAACAGGAGTAGCTACTGCGATGAAACAGGAGATCGATTTTATCAAGTTCAGTCCCACTCAAAACATGACGATTCTGGTTAAAACGGTTCATGCAGCCGAGCAATACAGTCATATTGCTACCCGTCTAATGTCGTATGATAACGTTTACGCTGAGCAAGTGGGATTCATTGAACCAACGACGAGACCGGAAGCTGCTGCTCATCTGCAAATGGCCGGAGGAGAGTTCTGTGGTAATGCTTGCATGGCACTTGCAGCACACCTCGCAACTGAGGCAGGGTTGGCACAACAGGATTGCGTGGATATCGCGCTTGATGTTTCCGGAACAGATCAATTGATCATGTGCCATGTGAAGAAGCAGCAGAATGAATACAACTGCCAGGTAACCATGCCGGTTCCAAGACAGATCGAGCAGCGAACCATTCGCTACGAAGGCATGGAGCTGGATCTGGTGATCATCCGGTACGCTGAGTTCATCCATATCGTGATCGAAGTGGATGACTTCGACGATATCATGAAAAAGAGGGCACAGACCCTTGCAAGATTACTGGGTTTAACACTGGGAGATAAGCTGATCGGTATCCTGTTATATCAATCACACTCCGCAGAAATGGCCCCGCTCATCTATGTTTCGGAGCTGGATAGTCTGATCTGGGAGAGAGGGTGTGGTTCAGGTACAGCTTCTGTGGGAGCTTATCTTGCATGGAGCCAGCAGAGGGAGATTACGCAGTACATCAAGCAGCCCGGTGGTGCGATCAAAGTGATAGCCGACTGGAATGGCACAGAACTTGGGGGCATTACGATTGAGGGATCGGTAGGCATCGTGGCACAGGGAAAAGCCTACATAGATGCTCCAATGGAGTGGAGTGGTGTGAATGCATGAGATACAAGACCAAGACAACGTATAGGGGGAATAGAAATGATCACATTGGTCCATTTTCAGACTTGTCTGAGTGAATTTTCAGAGAAATTCAACCAGCTTGCGAACAAGTATGATCATACGATTCAACATAGTGCGGAGCTGGAGGCTGTGATCAATGACTACGCCCACTTTGTGACCAATCAGGAGAATAAGGCAGCCTGGGAACAGTTGGAGCAGACGGAGCTTGAAGAACTGGATTCGCTTATATGGCAGTTGAGAAATAAGTCAGCCCAGTGTGTGGCGATCATGGAGAAATATCGTGCATTGAAGTTAGAGAACGGGGATGTGCAGATTGCCGATTATTTCAAAAACATTGAAGAGTGCATCGATAAAGAATTTGGCAGCTTCCATGTCACCCCTGATTCGAAAGTGTTGTTGGTAGGTTCCGGTTCATTCCCCATGACACCATTACTCATCGCCAAGCGAACAGGTGCAGAGGTCGTCGGGATCGATATTGATGAAGAATCCATAACACTCGGGCAAAAGGTGGTGGAGACGCTGGGCGCGGACTTGAAGATTCGTTTGGAGTCAACATTGCTGGAAAATCTGGCGTATACCCAGGAAGCAACACATATCATTTTCAGCTCTACCGTGGCTCCTAAATATGAGTTGCTTGATCAACTGCATGCCCTGACGAATGCACAGGTCGTTGTAGCCATGAGATATGGTGACCAATTGAAGTCCCTGTTCAATTATCCCATGAAGGAGACGGACCCTAGCAAATGGAAGCTGGTGGACCAGATCCTGCGCCCGGATGATGTGTTCGATATAGCGTTATACCAGAAAGCATAGGATGCAAGTGCATCCAAGTACGTCTCAAGTAGGTCTCAAGTACATCTCAAGTACATCCAAATGGACTCCAGGTTGAATTTTGAATTAAGGAGGCATATATGCGCAATCTTCAGCGAATTCTGATACTTGGAACCGGCCCAGCATCCATTCAGCTTGCGGTAACACTCACAGATCATCTCAACTGCTGCATAGGCATTGCAGGGAGACCATCGGTTCGTTCAGCATCCGTATTTGCAGCCCTCGAACAGAGTAATGGACATGTCCGGGTCAGCATTCAAAATGAGAAGCATCAGCAGCTGGCAGGTGAGTGCTTCGTTGATCATGTGTTCAAGGGATATGACACCATCCAGGGGGAATGGGACACACTTATTTTGACTGTCACCACAGATGCATATATCGATGTTTTGGAACAAATGAATAGAGAATTCGTCAAACAACTGAAATGTGTTATTTTGGTTTCTCCAACGTTCGGTTCGAATCGCCTAGTGAGCCATTATATGAGAGAGCGGAATGCTGCGCCGGAAGTGATCAGTTTCTCTACCTACCTCGGAGATACCCGTTGGATGCACGAATATCCGTCCAATCATGTGATCACAACAGGGGTCAAGAAAAAGGTCTATATCGCTTCCACTCAATCCCCGTCTGAACAGGTTAGCAGACTATGCCAAGTGTATGAACGTTTGGGTGTTGCACTGGAAGTGATGCGATCTCCATTGGAAGCGGAAACGAGAAATATTTCGTTGTACGTACACCCGCCCTTGTTCATGAACGAGTTCTCATTAAAAGCCATCTTTGGAGCATCAGATATTCAGAAATACGTATACAAGATGTATCCTGAAGGTCCGATTACACAAGTTTTGATTCGAGAAATGCGGGCACAGTGGCAGGAGATTATGAATATTACGGACCGGCTCCATATCCAGGGAGTAAACCTGCTTCAATTCATGACGGATGACAACTATCCGGTTCAATTAGAGAGTATATCACGCCAGGATATCGAGAATTTCAATCAGCTGCAGGTCATTCATCAAGAGTATTTATTATACATACGGTACACCTCACTATTGATTGATCCATTCTCGGAACCTGATTCGGAAGGCAAATATTTCGATTTTTCAGCAGTGCCATTTCGTCAAACGTTCATGAACCGCGAAGGAGAGCTGGACATCCCGCGGATGCCCAAGGAAGATTACTATCGCATCAAAATCATTCAGGGCATCGCCAGACATCTGGATGTGAGTTGCCCCACGATTGATCAATTCATCGCCAGATATGAGGCGAAGATTCAGGAAGTGGCTGACGCACAGCCGGATCAGCGCTTGTCCAATGCCTTTGTGATCCAATCCTTTGACGAGGACATCCGCATGATCTGCACGGGACTTTTAAGGGTCTAATTACATCTCAAATTATTCAAGTTGAACCTGATGTTTACATCATAACGAAGAGTGCAGAACCAATCTGAAGAAGCGAAGCGGTCGCCTTTATCCCCGGATTTTCTCATTGAAAAAGAGGATCAAAAAAATCTGGGGATAACAGCGATCGGAAGATGGTACTGCAATCGGAGTGGTCCGATGTAACCTACAAGGTCTGCTTGTAACTTAATCATCAGGAGGAAATGTTGTGAAAAAAGGTCCTACTTTTACATCCATACTATTGCTGGTGTCTGCTATTGCGCTACTAACCGGATGCGCTCAGAGCACAAAAGAGAAAGAGAGCACCCAAACGGAGCCTGCCAATAGCCAGGTACAAACCGAGCTTATCTATGCTTCTGCCAAAGATATTAATGATATGAACCCCCATCTGTACACAGGCTCCATGCCTGCACAAGGGATGGTATATGAGTCTCTGGTGGAAAACACACCTGATGGGATCAAGCCATTACTGGCGGAATCATGGGATATCTCGAAGGATGGCAAGACCTATACCTTTCATCTGCGACAAGATGTGAAATTCCATGATGGGGAGCCGTTCAATGCAGAGGCGGTCAAACAAAATATCGATGCCGTTCAGGCCAATGCCGAAAAACATGCCTGGATCAAGCTATCCACCAAAATCACAAGTGTAAAGGTCATTGATGAACACACGGTGGAGCTGACACTGTCGGAAGCCTATTATCCGGCGCTAGTGGAACTGTCCATGACCAGACCTTATGTCTTCATATCACCCAACGATTTCAAGGATGGAGGAACCAAGGACGGGGTAAATGGTTTCCACGGCACAGGACCATATATGCTTACTGCTCATAAAGTCGAAGAAAATGCCACGTTTGAAGCCAATGAAGACTATTGGGGTGGTGCACCTGCAATCAAGAAAATCACATCCAAAGTTCTTCCGGCTGGTGAAACGACATTCCTTGCATTACAAAAGGGAGAAATCAACTTTGTGTTCACGGATGACCGGGGAGCAGACAGTATTGATGTGGAAGCCATGGACCAGTTGGCTGAATCCGGGGATTATCAAGTGGTCCGAAGTGAAGCGATGAATACGAATATGATCGTAGCCAATAGCAGTCGCCAGAATAGTCCGGTTCAGGAAACGGCAGTTCGGGAAGCACTTTGGGTTGGCATTGATCGCGAAACGATCAGTAAGGATATTTTCAATGGTACACAAACCGTAGCGGACACGTTATTTTCAGCCAATGTCAATTATGCCAAGGTGGACCTGAAGAAAAGGGAGTATGATCCGGAATTGGCCGGAAAACTTCTGGACCAAGCTGGTTGGACATGGGCAGACGGTCAAGTGGTGAGAATGAAGAACGGTCAGCCTTTAGCCATGACACTATATTATGACAGCAACTCGTCTTCACAGAAAATACAGGCCGAATTGATCCAGTATTCCATGAAAGAATTGGGGATTCAGCTTGAAATCATAGGCGAAGAGTCTACTTCCATCGCGAATCGGAGAGCCACAGGGGAATATGATCTGTTATTCAATCAAACCTGGGGACTGGCCTATGATCCACAGAGTACCATCGCTGCATTTACATCAGATTCGGCATACAAGCATACAACAAGCGGAATTGCTGAAGCAGATGAATTGTACCAGAAAATCGAAGCGGTCATGGTCTCCACAGATGAGGCATCTCGCCAATCCCTGTATGCCGACATTATGAAGATCGTCCATGATGAAGCGGTGTTCATCCCAATTACCAACGGACGTGTCACTGTAGTCGCTCCCGAGAATCTCGAAGGAATCTCATTCAAGCAGACCCAATATGAACTACCTTTTGAAAAAATGAATTTTAAATAGAGCGGAGATGGATATGGGAAGTTATATCGTCAAAAGGATTCTGTTAACCATCCCTTTATTGATTATCATTTCATTTATAACGTTTGTTCTGATTAATCTATCTCCCTTGGAACCGGCCGTTGTTGTGTTACAGGCACAGGAAGTTCCGCAGATTACGGATGAACTGATCGCCCAGACCAACCGGGCATTAGGGTTTGATCAGCCGTTCATGATCCAGTATGCGAACTGGCTCATGGCTGTTTTACAGTTGGACTTTGGCAACTCATATGTATCGGGTGAACCCGTATGGTCATTGATGGGGCCGGCTTTTATGAACACATTAAAGTTAACGCTCGTCTCATCGATATTTATTATTGCGCTGTCCATCCTGCTGGGTGTGATCTGTGCCATGAGAGAAGGCAAGCTGCTGGATCGATCGGTTAGAGGCATTTCCTTTTTCCTCACAGCCATGCCATCCTACTGGCTCGCAGCCATGATGATCTGGTATTTTTCCGTCAAGCTGGATCTGCTGCCTACCAGTGGCATGGACTCGTATCGAAGCTACATTCTGCCGGTGATTGTGATCACGGTGAGTTATACAGGCATTTATTTTCGAACAGTGCGAAGTTCCATGCTGAGCAATATGAATGAGGACTATGTGTTATATGCACGGGCAAGCGGTCTGAGCGAGAGAAAAGTAACCCTGCATATTCTAAGAAATTCCTTACAGGTGGCTGTATCCATCTTTTGCATGGCGATCCCGATTGTGCTGGGCAGTACGGTGGTTATTGAAAATGTATTTGCCTGGCCCGGACTCGGGAGGCTCAGCGTAAGATCCATTTTAAGCAGGGATTTTCCCATTATTCAGGGGTATGTTCTGATGTTGGCTGTCACCTTTGTCTTGTTTAACACGTTATCCGACATCATTAACGCGGCGATGAATCCCCGGTTGAGAAAGGAATTCTGATGCGAATACTGAAAAATTGGAGCAAAGACAAGCTTGCAATGACCTCTTTGGTGGTGATTATCGTCACGCTTATGGTGGGCATTCTGGCCCCTCTCATTGCACCGCATGACCCTGGGCAAGTGAATATGAAGCTTCGTTATGCTTCTTCGTCCTGGGAGTATCTATTAGGCAATGATCATCTGGGCAGATGTGTATTATCCCGGCTTATCTATGGCATCCGTCCAAGTGTGTTATGGGTTCTGGTTGCGTTAACGCTGTCTGTTCTGATCGGGGCCATTGTTGGATTCATCGCGGGTTACTTCAAGGGGAACGTCGATGCTTGGATCATGAGGGTCTGTGACATAATGCTGTCTTTTCCCGGATACGTGATGACACTGGCAGTGGTCGGCATCTTGGGTGCAGGACTGGAGAATATTTTGATTGCCTTTGTCTGCATGAAATGGGCCTGGTTTGCCCGCGTTATTCGCACCTCTGTGATGCAGTTCTCTGATATGGATTATGTGAAATTCGCCAAAGCTACCGGCACGCCCAATCTGAGAATCGTAATGAAACATATTGTTCCGGTTGCCTTTGCCGATATTGCCGTCATTGCGAGTGGTTCCATGTGTTCAATGATGCTGCAGATCTCCGGCCTTTCCTTTCTGGGGCTTGGCATTCAGGCTCCGCATGCAGAGTGGGGCATGATGCTCAATGAGGCGAGGGAAGTTATGTTCTCCAGACCTGAATTGATGTTGGCACCGGGACTGGCTATTGTGGTGGTCGTGTCTGCTTTTAATTTTCTATCGGATGCGCTTCAAGTGGCTCTGGACCCCAAATTGATGAACTCTCAAGGCAAGTCTGACAAGTCTTACGAAAGTGAGGTGAGAAAGACCGCTTATGAATATAGTCGAGGTTGAACAATTGAAAGTATGGGACACCAATACAGGCAAAGTGATCATTCATAATAGTTCATTTCAAGTCAGGCAGGGAAGTTGTATGGCCATCGTCGGGGAAAGTGGAAGCGGAAAGTCCGTCACATGCAGGGCACTGATGCGATTGAACAAGCCATGGATTCGCCAATCGGGCAGGATGTTATTTCAGGGCGAAGACCTGAACCAGCTTTCGGAACTGGAGATGCGTCGTAAGCGGGGTAAACAGCTGTGTATGATTTTGCAAAATGGCATGAGTGCATTCGATCCTTCCTGTGTCATTGGTGTACATATCCGGGAGACACTTCGGCAGCATTTTGGCTGGAATACCCGCGACATTGAACGAAAAATCATGCATGCCATGGAAAGTGTCATGCTCAGACATCCACGCGAGATTCTGAATCAATATCCACATCAACTGTCCGGTGGCATGCTGCAACGAATCATGATTGCACTGGCATTGGTGCTGGAGCCTGATCTGATTATTGCGGATGAGCCAACAACGGCACTGGATACGATCTCTCAATATGAAGTGGTGGAGCAATTGATTCAATTACGCGAACGCATGGGCTGTTCCATGATGTTCATCTCCCATGATCTCGGCGTCGTCCAGAAGATTGCAGATGACGTGATGGTCATGAAAGACGGAAACATCGTAGAGCGCGGCAGTATGAGATCCGTTTTGACAGAGCCGAAGCATGCCTATACGCAGTATCTGGTCTCTACCCGGCTGGAGCTGAGCAATCATTTTAAGGCGTTGATGCAGGAGGATCTATAGATGTTAAAGGTGGAAGGTATTGAAAAATCATATAAGCAAGGCGGACTGTTCTCCAAGCACAAACAACAAGTTTTGAAACAGGTTACCTTTGAATGCCAGCAGGGTGAGTGTCTCGGTATCATCGGTGAAAGCGGAAGCGGTAAATCTACGTTGGGCCGTCTGATTCTGGGCATTGAACGACCGGATCGTGGAACGATCTCGCTCGATGGGAAAGATTTACAGGATCGACGTGTACGGATGGGCAATCTCAGCGCGGTTTTTCAAAATTATACGTCCTCGATCAATCCGTTTCTTACGGTGGAAGCTGCCATTATGGAACCGATGCAAGCGCAGCAAAAGCTGCGAAAGGATCTGGAGGGCTCAGAGAAAGTGGATCTGTTGCTGAACCAAGTTGGACTGGACCCTTCTTATAGATCCAAATATCCGCATGAACTATCCGGCGGCGAGGCTCAGAGAGTGTGCATTGCAAGAGCAATCTCGACAGCCCCTAAATGTATCGTGTTTGATGAAGCGATCAGTTCACTGGATGTGTCTGTTCAGATTCAGGTGCTGCAATTGTTGAAAGAGCTGAAGGATATATACAAGTTGAGCTATGTCTTTATCACGCATGATATACAGGCGGCAGCTTATATTTGCGACCGGGTAATTATTTTCAGAGAGGGGCAGGTTGTAGAGATCGTTCCTATTGGGCAGCTAAAGAATGTTCAGTCAGAGTATGCAAAGAAATTATTGAAGCATTTAATACCATTTTAGGGGGAACACCCATTGTGAGTGGAGCGATGTCTTGGCCTTTTCTACGCTTGTACCTATTGGTTCTTCTATATTTCAGTGCTAATGCCATTCTTAACGTGATCATCCCATTGCAAGGCGAGTCCTTGGGTGCGAGTGGTACAACGATCGGACTTATCATGGGTGCTTATATGTTCACAACGATGTTCTTCAGACCATGGGCCGGTCGGATTATTCAAAAGCACGGACCCATCAAAATATTACGCCTGATTCTGATTATCAATGGATTTGCGCTGATTTTATATACCTTTACGGGACTTGATGGTTTTTTGGTTGCTCGTATTTTGCAGGGGGTATCGACAGCGTTTTTTTCGATGGCTTTGCAGATTGGCATTATTGATGCCCTTCCAGAGAAGGATCGGTCACAGGGGATTTCGTATTATTCGCTATTCAGTTATATACCGGGGATCATGGGACCTGTGCTTGCATTAGGGATATGGCAGGCGGGAGGCATGGATTATTTTACAGTGGTTCTGATCGGCATTGCCGTCTGTACAGGTGTCTTCGGATATACCGCCAAAATGGAACCAAACAAGGAGCAGCCTGCTGTGGATCCATCGGAGCAGCATGTGAGCATGTGGGAATCCTTTGGGCAGTTGGTGAAGAATCCACATTTATTTCGGTGCAGTGTGTTAATGCTCTCTGCTTCCGTTGTATTTGGCGCGATTACAACCTTCATTCCGCTGTACGCCAGCCAGGTACCCAACGGGAATGCCGGCGTATATCTGATGCTTCAGGCAGGAACGGTGGTGCTGGCTCGAATCATGCTCCGGAAAAGGATTCCTTCTGATGGCAGTTGGCATTCTCCTTTCATGATGGGTACCATGTGTCTGCTTGCCGTAGCTGCCCAATGTGTCAGTTTTGCCGTGACAGGCGGGGTGCTCTTTTTCTATGTGGGCGCTGTATTTATGGGAATCGGTCAGGCCATCCTGTATCCGACACTCACGACCTATTTATCTTTTGTACTGCCTAAGCTGAATCGGAACGTCCTGATCGGGTTATTCATCGCGATGGCGGACCTGGGGATTTCTCTGGGTGGTGTGATCATGGGACCCGTTGCTGACTTCTCTTCCTATTCATTTATGTACATGATGTGTGCTATCCTAGGAGCGGTAATGATCGTTGTTGCCTATGAACGGCGTAGGCCCGTGACAGGTGCATCGGTGAGTTGATAGCCAGAAGAGAAAGTGGGGACGAACGTTTGAAGTCTTCTGTAACGGGAACATCTGATGGAAAATTAAATCCGGTATCCTTTTCGTTTATCCGGTTTTATATGCTCGCCTTTTTGTTTTTTGCAGCAAATTCAGCTTTGACGATTATTCTGCCTTTGCGAAGCGAGGCCGCCGGACTGAACCAGGCTGAGATTGGTCTGATGATGGGGGCATACATGTTCACCTGTATGCTTTTGAGACCTTTTGCAGCGCAGCTGCTGGGTAAGCATGGGCCACTTCGAGTGATGCAATGGTTATTGCTTTTGCATGCGGGCACGCTGCTGTTATTTGTTGTTTTCGGTGTGGAGACGTATCTGTGGTTGCGGGCCATGCAGGGGGTGGCTACGGCCTTTTTCTCCATGACGATGCAGGCGGGCATTGTGGAAAAGCTGGAGGACAAAGACCGGGCACAAGGGCTGTCCATGTACACCTTGTTTACGATGGTTCCTTCTCTCGTCATTCCGATCCTCGCCATCCAAATCTGGGAAAATGCCAGTGATCTGGCATTTACGTTGCTGATGATCGGACTGGCAGCTTTGCCACTCCTGATTGGGTACAATGTGGATCTGCCCCGGAGTACGGTGCAGAACAAATCGTATACCTTGCGCGACATGCTGCGTTCATTCGGCGGCATCTGGCGCAGTACGCCATTGTTGATCAGCAGCGTGGTGATGCTGTTTGCGTCCTGCGTGTTTGGGGCAACAGCGACCTTCCTTCCCCTGTATATGGTATCCACTGGTATGGCGAGTGCAGGCGTATTTCTGACAATTCAGGGATTGGTTGTGATTATGTGCAGGTTTGTTTTGCGTAAAAAAATTCCGTCTGACGGCAGCTGGAATACCTGGCTGATGGCAGGGTTAATGCTGTGTGCTGCATTGGGAACCCAGTTGCTCAGTCTACTGGAGACCATCGGGCCACTGGTGTATCTTTCTGCAGTGTTCAGCGGTTTTGCCCTGGCATTGTTGTACCCGACATTAACCACCTATCTGTCTTTTGTGCTGCCTGCGGATTCCAGATATGTACTCATGGGGATATTCATGTCCTCCTATGACCTGGGATTCTCTCTGGGTGGACTGGCGATGGGGTTCATTGTGCAGGTGAGTTCATATTCGACCATGTTCATGATCTGCACATTGCTGTCTGTTGCAGCGATGATTCTGGTATTGGTGTTCAGGCAACGGATGGAAGCGGGGAATAAGGCTGCATCTATGGTGTCTGTATAGATTGAACTAAAGAGCATTTATAGGGATCACTCCGATGACAGAACTACCTTCCGATCGCTGTTATCCCCAGTCCGCTTTCTAGCCTATCCCGCATGTATTGCGAATATATACAGAGGAGGTTTATGACTCACTTCTTGCCAGAACGCATCCTCAGGATGCGAAAGAGCGGGGGAAGTCATCAGCCTTTTTTGTTTTTTTTGCAAGGTTATATCAAAAATAGTTTGACAACGACCGTCTAACAGGATTATAGTCATTGTTGTTAATCGTAATAATTACTATTAAATCTGGATTACACAGACTGCACATATAAGGAGTAGAGATCTATGACACAAAAGCAAGTTCCGGTAACCGTACTGAGTGGTTACCTCGGTTCAGGGAAAACGACGGTTTTGAATCATGTGTTGAACAACAGACAGGGGCTCAAAGTTGCTGTAATCGTCAACGACATGAGTGAGGTGAATATTGATGCTGCGCTGGTTAAGGGGGAGGCAACCTTGTCTCGTACCGAAGAGAAGCTGGTGGAGTTGTCGAACGGCTGTATCTGCTGCACCTTGCGGGATGATCTGATGCAGGAGATTGAGAAGCTGGTGAACGAAGGCAAGTATGACTATATTTTGATCGAATCCACTGGAATCAGTGAACCTGTTCCCGTTGCACAGACCTTTACATACGCCAATGAGGAGTCGGGTATTGATCTGACAAGTTTAGCCCGATTGGATTGTCTGGTAACAGTAGTGGATGCCAATCGTTTCTGGCATGATTTTGGATCAGGGCAGAGTCTATTGGATCGTAACCAGGCGACTGGAGTTGAGGACACGCGTGACGTCGTAGATTTGTTGATCGATCAGATTGAGACATGTGATGTGTTGTTGCTCAACAAATGTGATCTGGTCGATGACGATGAGCTGAACAAGCTTGAAGGCATTATTCGCAGGTTACAGCCTAACGCCAAGATCATTCGCACGGAGAATGGACAGGTGAATCCGTCCGAGATTCTGAATACAGGCCGCTTTGATTTCGAGAAAGTGAGCATGTCCGCTGGTTGGATTCAGGAATTGGAGAAGGAATCGCATACGCCGGAAACGGAGGAATATGGTATTGCTTCCTTTGTCTATCGCCGCAGAAAACCATTCCATCCTTCCCGTCTGGCTGAATTCATGAGTTACTGGCCGGAAGAAGTGGTACGTGCCAAAGGCTTGGTATGGCTTGCGGCTGATGGGGATGTTGCTGCAAGTCTCAGTCAAGCGGGTCCATCCATTCAGTTCGGTCCTGCGGGACATTGGGTCGCGGCGTTGCCGGAAGCGGACAAGGAAGAGATTTTACGTAACGAGCCGGATGTGCTGGAGAAATGGGATGCCCAGTGGGGAGATCGCCAGACGGAGCTGGTCATGATCGGGATCGACATGGAGCGTGCCAGCATTGAAGACGAGCTGGACCAGTGTCTGCTCAGTGATGAAGAAATGCTGGCCAACTGGGGTCATTTCGACAATCCACTGCCATGGCCTGTGGAGGCTGTATAAGGCTGAAGATGATGGAGTAGCGTGATATAAGCACATCTATATAAATTGAAATAAACATTTACACAAAACGGAGTGTACAGTGTAAATATTCTTTAGTTCAATTTATAAACATAAATTAAAGAGATAAAGGAGCTGTAATGCATGGCTAAAAAATCAAAAGTGGTACGTGAGAAGCAGCGTCAGGCCATCGTGGCAAAATATGCGGACCTGCGCCGGGAATTGAAGGAAAAAGGGGATTACGAAGCCTTGCAGAAATTGCCGCGGAATGCGTCACCGACCAGATTGAAGAACCGCTGTGAGGTAACAGGCCGCCCGCGGGGTTATCTACGCAAGTTCAAGGTATCTCGGATTAAGTTCAGAGAACTGGCTCATCAAGGGCAGATCCCTGGCGTAACAAAATCCAGTTGGTAAATGGATCAAGGGGGCGTATTTTGCTGAAAGGATGTGCATCTTCATGCTGGACTTGTTTACACTCCAAAGGATTCAGTCCGTAATGAACGGTTATATTCATGAGAAGGTACCCGCGCCACTGCGTACGATGGTGAAGTTGACGTATGAGATGAATGACAATGAACTGATCCTCACTGAAGAAAGACCCGCCGAGGAACGGTATCAATGGGACAAGATGCATATTGCCCGATTTTACTGGGAAGATCATCGGTGGAAGGTGTATGCCAGAGATGAACAGAGCAGCTGGAACCCGGTAGATGTGATTACACCTTGTTCTGATTTTGAGGATGTGCTCGAGCAGGTCGAACGGGATGAGGCCGGGGTATTCTGGCGTGAGTGAGGTTAATGAGGATGAAGATCCGAATGAACATCTATTAAAATGAGTGAAGAAGACTCTGCATGTTGTATGCAGAGTCTTCTTTTTGCGTCAGCATGATGAAGTAACTTGTGCCTATAACGAATGATTGTGCATCATTCGAAATTGCATAGGCGTTACGTTTTCCTGGGTTTTAAAACATCGGATGAAGTAGCTTGACTGTGAAAATCCCGTTTCCAGCGTAATTTGCTTAATGGAAAGGTTGGTTGTCGCAAGCAGCTGCTTGGCATGCAATAACCTGGATTCCATCAGGAATTCCGGGAAGGAGATGCCGAACGTTTGACTGAACTTGCGGCTAAAGTATGTTGTACTGTATCCGGCGATCCCGGCAACGTGTTCAAGTGTAATATGCTCGTTACTATGGGAACGAATATAATTACCTGCTTCACGAATTCGCTCTGAAGTGTGATTGAGCGAAACGTTGATTCGGCTCGCTGCGGATTGCAATCGGGTCAGAAGCTCATATAGAGTTGCTGCCATGCTGTGCTCGTCCTCCACTTGATAGCCTCTTCCTAGGTCCAGTAGTCTATCCATCAGCGCGGTAACCATCGGAAAGTTGGAACATTGAAACAGCCAAGGCTCGTCCACGCCCTTTCCATTTAGCAGTTCTTCAAGACGAACGCCATAAAAATGAATCCAACGAATACTCCAAGGATCATCCGAATCAGAGTAGTAGGTTTGTCTGAGACCGGGACCGTAGAGGAATCCCTGTCCTTGCATTAACTCATATCGTGTGGTTCCGGTGTCCAGGAATCCTTTGCCGCTGAGTACAAGGTGCAAATTGTAACATTGATCCAAGTTGATTTCAGTGGTGCCATATTCTCGATGCACACGATGCTTCGGAAAGTCACTGTACCCTCCAATAAAATCGGGAAAGCATACATGTCTGGGGAAAATCGGCTTGGGGAGAAAGATGTGTTCTCTCACGTGCATCCTCCATTTGAACGCAATATTTTTATGTAATCAATCCAAATAGATTCAGACAACTGTGATTTGAATCTATAGTAATGACAATATTTTATTATAAGTCGCATAATCTTGTCATTTATTATACATGAAGGTTCCAATAGAATGGAGGCAATATAGCAGGTTAAGGGGGCAATTGAAGGTGGCAAAGTCTATACATATGGATGAATTGAAACTAGGGGTCTGTTATTACCCTGAGCACTGGTCGGAAGCGTTGTGGGAGGACGATTTTCGCAGGATGAAAGAGATGAATATTACGGTTATTCGCATGGCTGAATTCGCATGGGCCATTTTTGAACCGGAAGAAGGCCAGTTTGATTTTAGTTTTTTCCAGAAGGCACTGGATCTGGCGCATCAATATGGGTTGAGTGTTATTTTGGGAACACCGACTGCAACTCCACCCGCATGGTTAACATCCAAGTATCCTGAAGTATTAAACGCGAATAAGGATGGGGTACTGTATCAACATGGCATGCGACGCCATACCAACTACAGCAGCCCAATCTACAGACAGCAATGTGAGAAAATCGTGCGTAATATGGTGATTGCCTACAAAGATCATCCGGCTCTCATTGGCTGGCAGATTGATAACGAATTCAATTGTCATATGGACGTATTCTACGCTGAGGCAGACCATGTCGCTTTCCGTGAGTGGTTAAAAGATCGTTATGAATCGTTAGAGAATCTGAACCAGGCTTGGGGGACAGTCTTCTGGAGTCAGACCTATACCGACTGGGAGCAAGTTCACCTTACCCAAAATATGGTCAGTCCATCGCCCAATCCTCACCTGGCACTGGATGAAAAGCGATTCATCTCAGCCAATACGATTTCATTTGCCAAGCTGCAGGTGGACGTCATTCGGGAACTGGACCCGAAACATTGGATCACAACGAACGGTACGTTTGGACACCTGGATAATCATGAAATGACAGAGGAGCTGCTCGATTTCTTCTCTTATGATTCGTATCCGCAGTTTGCCACGATCTTCCCGGGAACAGATGATAATTCGTTACAAGACCGGGCCTGGAGCATGAAACTGTCCAACGTACGCAACATGTCACCGAACTTCTGCGTGATGGAGCAACAGTCTGGTCCAGGAGGCTGGGTCGACAGCATAGGCATGGGTACGCCAAGACCGGGACAGATCCGATTATGGTCGTATCAATCGGTTCTTCACGGAACAGACCTGCTCGTCTATTTCCGCTGGCGGACGGCAACATTTGGCACGGAGATGTACTGGCATGGCATCAATGATTACCATAATCAACCCAACAGAAGGGTACGCGAGGTTGCGCAAGTAGGGGAGGAGTTTGCCAAGATCGGGCGCGTTATTGCGGGCACTACCTATCAAGCCGACGTTGCGATCCTGCAGGATTACGATAACATCTGGGACGGAGAGTTGGACGAATGGCACGGACCGCTTCATCAGCAGAGCGTACGCTCCTGGTATAAGCAGCTCCAGTATCGTCATATTCCGACAGATCTGGTTACCCTGCAATCAACGACAACACTGGAGGCGTTATCCCAATATAAGGTGATCATCTATGCTCACCCCGCCATCATGACAGACGAGACAGCAGAACTGATGCAAGCTTATGTCAGTCAAGGAGGTACCCTGTTTTTCGGTGCGCGCACGGGTTATAAGGACCTTAAGGGACATTGTTATATGAGACCATTCCCAGGCGCTGTTGCTGAGTTGTGTGGTGTAACCGTAGAGGATTTCACCTTAATCAAAGGAACCGTTCCCGCAGCCACGTTGCAATGGAGCGGGACAAGAGGGCGACTTCAGGAGGGAACAACAACGACCGGATTTAACGAAGTCCTTCATGTGGAGTATCCTGACGTGCAGGTCGTAGCCGAGTATGCATCCGAATATTATGCAGGTAGTCCTGCTATGACCAAACGCGCGGTAGGTCAAGGGCATGTGTGGTATTATGGTGCAGCTTATAATGAACCGGTCGTAGATGCTCTTCTGGATGAGATCGGGCTAGTCTCGCCTGTGGATGACCTGGTAGAGGTGCCGTCCGAAGTTGAGCTTGGGATCCGTTCCGGTAAGGATAAAGCTTATGTATTTTTACTCAACTACTCGGACCACGAAGTGGCCATCCAGCTTAAAAAGGAAGCCAAAGAGTTGTTATCGGGTACAACGCTTCATAATGAGGTCAACCTACCCGCGTATGGTGTATTTATCTTGGAGATCGATCTGCCGCAATGAGCAGCCCATCCTTCGATCTGATGAGTGATTATATATAGAAAAAATCCAAAAAACGCCTTGCAGCCATTGCAAGGCGTTTGGTATATGCATCATGTGCGCCATACATTTAGCATGGACGGACTGAAGAGCTCTACATCATATAACTATGCTTCGTACAAAATTTCACCTGTTCGCGATACATCATAGCCCTCGAATGATTGCAGTTCCTGCCTGAACTCCGGCGATTGGAGAATTCGCAGTACCGATTCTGTCCAGGCTTTATTGCCTTGTTTCCTCAGCATGACCAGATCATAGCGCTCCTGGACAAGCGGGATAAAATCAACCTGGCCTACAAGTCGTGCAGCTTTCTCAATGCCAACTCCGACATCGGCTTCACCAGAACTGACTTTGGCAGCCACGCCCATGTGACTGGTTTCTTCGGCTTCATATCCGATTAGATTCGCGGCAGGAATTCCATGCAGCCGAAGCTGCTCATCCAGCAATACGCGCGCGCCAGAACCTTTCTCCCGGTTAGCCAGACGAAGTTCGGGCTTGCTCAGATCGGTCCAATTCTGCAAATGAAGCGGGTTGCCGCGCCCGACATACAATCCTGCGGGTCGGGACAGCAAATTCACCACTACATAAGAGCGTCCCGTCAGGATTTTGCGAATATACGGCAGATTATATTCACCGGTATCTCCGTCAAGCAGATGGGTACTGACCAGATCGGATTCACCACGATACATCGAGATAAGCCCGTCCAGACTACCCATGAACGAGCGCAGCGGACGGATGTCCCGGGTTTGTTTTTCCATATGGCGCATTAGGATATCCAGACTGACATCCTGACCTGTGATAACCAGATGCCGTGGTGCAGCAGTCATGGTATGGATAGAATTCGCTGGAGGAATTGCATGCGCAGACCCGGCGGGGGTGGCTGACAGTAAGGAAGTTCCGTGAGAATCACCATGACCTGGCTGATTAGCCGATGCCGAGGTTTGATCCGAAGCCGGGATGCGTTGATTTGAAGATTGAAGTTGCTTGGAGCGACGTTTATATGCCTCCAGATCCGTTGCATCAATCCGCATTTGTTTACCCACGCGGTATGCGACGAGATCTCCTTTTTTGATCAGGTCATAGACCGTTAGTTTCGATATTTTGAGCAGCTTGGATATTTCTTCGGTTGTGTAGGATTGCTCCTCCGTCATAAGTGAAGATCCTCCTTCAAGGGTATAGAGCAACTATGGTTGGATTACATCAGCGTAATATCATGTAGGTGATGTAATTGATGTGAATAGTTCATTCAATGTATTGCTATGTTTCTTGTACTATACCATTAATTGAGGGATGGCATAAACCTGAGCACGCGGAAGAAACCCATAGGATCGGGTAACAAAATCAAATGTAATTGAAATCACCTTCCCATTTTTTTGGTCTTGTGTATAATTAGATATAATTAATTATAACTAGTTATATCTGAATATAACGTTAGGGGAGAAGTGAATGAGAAAGAGAATCGGATATGTATTGGGGAGCATGTCACTGGGACTGGCTCTTGTATTGGCTGGTTGTGGTGCAAGTACGGACTCTACGGATACATCCACAAGTGCAGAACAAACGACTTCAACGCCAGCGGCATCAGGTGAAAGTTCATCAGCGGGAAATAGTGAACCTCAGGAAACGGTAGATCTGACGATCTCTGCGGCTGCCAGTCTGACCGATGCGATGAAAGAGATTGAAACCAATTATGAGCGAGCTAATCCTTATATAGAACTTAATTTCAACTTTGGTGCATCAGGTGCCTTGCAACAGCAGATTGAACAGGGTGCCCCGGCTGATATCTTTGTATCGGCGGCAATGAAAAATATGAATGCGCTGGTGGATGAGAACCTGATTGCATCTGGAGATCAGAAGAATCTGCTACAGAATTCACTGGTGGTGATTGTGCCAGCAGATGGGACCCATACCGTAACCAGCGAAACGGATCTCACCAGCGACTCCATCAAGACGGTAGCGATTGGCATTCCGGAAAGTGTGCCTGCGGGAACCTATGCCAAGGAAGCTCTGACGAATGCCAAGCTGTGGGATCAACTGGAGAGCAAACTTGTGCAGGGGAAAGATGTCAGACAGGTTCTTCAATATGTAGAGACAGGCAATGCAGATGCAGGATTTGTATATAAAACAGATGCTCTTACTTCAGACCAGGTGAACATTGCGTTTGAGGTGGACAAGAACAGCTACACACCCGCCAATTATCCCATAGGCATTATTGAAGGAACAAAACACCGTACAGAGGCCGAACAATTCTATGCGTATTTGCAAACCCCTGAAGTATTGGATATCTTCGCGAAATACGGCTTCACGATTCCGCAATGAATGTGAACGCCATAGACTGGTCCGTATTCTGGTCACCAGTGCGCCTGTCGCTTCAGGTTGCGCTGTTATCCAGTGTAGTCGCTGCCATAATGGGCATTGCGATAGCCTGGAAGATGTCACGTACTTCATTTCGGGGAAAGATTCTGCTGGAGACGGCATTTATGCTACCGCTTGTACTGCCTCCGACGGTGGTTGGATTTCTGTTACTTGTCATGTTGGGACGTAAAAGTCTGTTTGGACAATGGATTGAAGCCTTATTCTCCGCGCCGGTTATTTTCACCTGGTGGGCTGCGGTGATTGCTTCGGTGGTGGTTGCTTTTCCACTCGTGTATCAGACCATGAAATCGGGATTCGGCGGTGTGGATCGGGATCTTGAAGATGCGGGACGTTCGATTGGGGCGAATGAGTGGCAGGTCTTTCGTTACATTTCCTTGCCGCTCGCAGGCAGAGCCTTGATGACTGCCTTCATCCTGGGCTTTGCCCGGGCACTTGGGGAATTCGGAGCCACGTTGATGATTGCAGGCAATATTCCGGGCAAAACACAAACGGTACCCACCGCAATCTATGTCGCTGTGGATTCAGGCAATCAGACCATGGCCTGGGCATGGACGGTTTCCATTATCATCATCTCGTTTATCATGTTATTGATGACCAGACAGCAACGCGATGGTAAGCATGATTGATTTTACACGCATCCATACTATATAAAAACATGACGAAAAACCCGTGTTAAGGAAAGTGATACTTCCTTCATGCGGGTTTTTATTGCCAATTTCATATGCACCAATATCAAACAGTTAACCGAATTGGCCCTAATGGAAATGTAAAGCTGTTTTAACATAAAAAAATAAAAAAAATACCAAAATTTAATCATTCAGCACTCGCTTTCAGTGGGCTTGTTCCTGTAAGATAGAAGTAATTGATTCCAGCCAAGTACTGAAATAAGGAGAGACGACGATGAACACTAAACCTGATTGCGGCGTTTCGTTGCAAATCGATGACTATCTGGATCTTTTGCATTTTGCCATCCAAATTCAAGATCAGGAATGGCAGCAATCCTTAATCCACCAACTCAAAATATTTCAGACGGCGACGGAGCAGCAGCGCACACCTGAAGAGGAATTATGGACACGCTTTGATTATATTAACAGCAAATTAACAGGTCTGTGCCATCAGATTCATGCCGCTCATTCCATGGATGAACGCAAGAAGTTCGAGGAACGGATCGGTCTCTTGCAATTACAGCGAGTGGAAGTTGCGCGTAAAATTAAATGGGCAAGTCGCAGATAGATGAGAGAGAAAAGCACGACGTGGTGTAACGCCAACAGGATATAATGGAACGAGATTCATACATGAAGAAGCCGTCCGCCAATGGATATTGGGGATGGCTTTTTCGTGTACTATAGAGAAGTTCTATAACCATATCAGGATGTCCTATTAGTTAAGTTATTGCTCAAAGATGACTTGTAATGATATTCTTTGTTCAACCTAATTCCGACTATACAAGTAAGAATGGTTTGTTAATGAGATAGAGGAATGGGAGTACACATCATATTTGCTGTGATAACAGCCTGTGGAGGAGATTGGGAATGGTTAAAAAACGGGGGATTCAAAAATTCCGGACAGCACTGCTGTTCATTACAATGTTGGCGGTCCTGGCTGGATGCAGCACAGGTACTGCAGGCAATGAGTCAGAATCTGCTTCAGCAGCAGGCGACACAAAGGTAAAAAAAATCATTGTAGGAACAGGTACACAGTTCCCGAATGTCTGCTTCATTGATGAGAATGGCAAGTTAACAGGTTATGATGTGGAACTGATTCGGGAGATCGACAAACGTTTGCCTGAGTATGAATTCGAATTCAGCACCATGGATTTCAAAAACCTGCTGCTGAGTCTGGAAACGAAAAAAATTGACTTGATCGCGCACCAGATGGAAGTGAACGAAGAGAGACAGGCCAAGTTCCTGTTTAATGATGAAGCCTATAATATTTTCCCAAATAAAATTGTCGTAAGTCAGAAAAATGAGGAAGTAAAATCGATTGCGGATCTGAAGGGTAAAAAACTGATCGTTGGTGCTACGAGTAATGCGGCTGTACTTGCTGAGAAATGGAATGCAGCGAACGGTAACGGGATTGATATCGTCTATTCCGGCGCAGGTGAGGACACCATTACCCAGATCAAAACAGGACGTGTGGATGCAACGATCAGCACTCAGTTTGCCATTGATTATCAGAATAAAGCGGTTGATGCTCAGTTGAAAACGGTGGGAGATGCCCTCTCCAACTCCAAAGTGTACTTCATTCTGAACAAAGATGAGCAGGAGCTCAAAACCAAAGTGGACGAAGCGCTCAAATCGATCAAAGAAGATGGAACATTAGGCAAACTGAGCACAGAGTGGCTTGGAGCTGACTATACGGTTGAAGAGTAGTCTGAGAAAGGTGTGCAGCGGTAATGGGAAAATCATTTGATCTGTCATTGGTTCTGGATTTCATCCCGGAACTGCTACGATATTTGCATATAACACTGATTGTACTGGGTGGCTCCATCATGCTTGGACTGGTGGGCGGCGTGCTTCTGGCCGTTCCCCGGCTGTATCGGATTCCGGTAGTAAGCCAGCTGGCCACCCTGTACGTCTCATTCATGCGGGGCACACCGATCCTGATCAAATTGTTCCTTGTGTATTACGGACTTCCCGAGTTGCTAAAACCGATTGGCATCGACCTGTCGAGAACCGACCCGTTGCTGTTTGTCATTGTGACCTATGCGCTTAGTGACGCGGCATCCTTTGCCGAGATCTTTCGCGGAGCGGTGCGCAGTGTGGATAAAGGTCAGACGGAAGCAGCCTATGCTGCGGGGATGACGACATTCCAGTCTTTTCGGCGGATTGTCGTTCCGCAGGCACTGATTGTTGCTTTTCCAAACATGGCCAATACGTTAATCGGTTCATTAAAAGATACGTCTCTGGCTTTCTCCATCGGTGTTATGGATATGGTGGGCAGAGGGCAGACACTAATCTCCGCCACGTCCCACGCACTTGAGGTGTATATCAGTCTGTCTGTGGTCTATTATGTCATTGTCATTGTACTCGAAAAAGGATTTGCCGTTGCCGAACGCAGACTCCAGCGTCATGAACGCAAAAGAGTCGTACATAAACCGGCAATTCGAGCCAAACGCCTGAAAGAGGTTGTTCAAAAAGTCCGCTTTTGATTACGAATCATGCCTGGCGGCATCATCAGCATCGAAGATGAAATTCAGCCGAAATGTCCGTTGCTCACGTAGGTTTCCCTACGCTCCGCTACTCCATTTCTAACTTCATTCCATCTTCTCGGTACTGAAAACCAGACTTTTTGAACTTGCATTGAAACGAATAGCGGGGTGAGCATATGTCGATTGATCTCCAGTTTATCTATACCTCTTTTTTTCAAATCCTGAAGGCATTGCCACTGACACTCGTCATTACGATTGTTCCGTTGATTGCAGGCTTCGGAATCGGTCTGGCTACGGCTCTGATCCGTATTTATCGTGTGCGGTGGATTCACCGCATTGCTGACTTCTACGTTTCTTTCCTGCGTGGAACGCCGATGCTGATGCATCTATTCCTCATCTATTACGGTATTCCGATGATCATCGACAAGCTGGCGGAACGTTACGGTTGGGCTTTCCAATCCTCGTCGATCCCCATTCTCGTATTTGTACTGATTGCCTTCTCGCTCACCGCGGGTGCCTATATGTCCGAGATTATCCGTTCAGGCATTCTTGCTGTGGAAATTGGCCAGATGGAAGCCGCTCACGCTGTGGGTATGAGCACATTCCAGGCTTTGAGGCGCATCATCATCCCTCAAGCAATCGGAGCGGTACTGCCTAACCTGTGCAGCATGTTTGTCGGTTTCCTGCATGGATCAACACTCGCTTTTACCGTGTCGCAGATGGACATCCTTGGTAAAGCGGATGTGGTGGCATCCGTCAGTCTGAAATTTCTGGAGGCCTTTATCGCCGCCGCGTTCATCTACTGGGGGCTGACCATCATTGCCGAGCGGATCACCGCTGTGCTTGAGCGTCGGGTTGCCGTGTACAGCAAAGGAGGCGTGTCATGATTACATTAACGAACATACACAAAACATTTGGCAAGCAGGAAGTATTGAAGGGGATTGATCTAACCGTGGAACAAGGCGATGTCGTTGCAATCCTTGGACCGAGTGGATCAGGTAAAACAACGTTGCTGCGCTGCGTCAATTTTCTGGAACGTGCCGATGAGGGCGAGGTTCAGATCAGTGGGTTAACCGTAGATTGCAAGCATGCACGCAAACATGACATTGTGCAATTGAGACGAAAAACAGCGATGGTGTTCCAGCATTATAATCTGTTCAAACACAAGACGGTGCTGGATAACGTCACGGAAGGTTTAATTATTGCCCAGAAAATGTCCAAAGCCGATGCCCGCACTCGTGCCTTGCGTGTGCTTGAACAAGTCGGATTGTCTGCCAAAATCAATGAGTATCCGAGTATGCTGTCCGGAGGACAACAGCAACGGGTGGGTATCGCCAGAGCATTGGCACTGAATCCCGAAGTGATTTTGTTTGATGAACCGACCTCAGCGCTGGACCCCGAGCTTGTGGGTGAGGTGTTGTCTGTCATCCGCTCCATTGCTCAAGAGGGAATTACCATGATTGTCGTCACCCATGAAATGGGGTTTGCCCGTGAGGTGGCCAATCGGGTTGTTTTCATGGATGGAGGTTCCGTTGTAGAGGAAGGAACCCCGGAAGAGGTATTTGTGCGTCCCAAGCAGGAACGTACTCGCCAATTCCTCAGTCGGTATTCTTCTGACTGGAGTTATGTCATCTGACGATATAGGCGCAAGCTGTAGTAACTGACGATCCCGGCCCGGCATATGCTGTAACAGGCAAATGCTGATAGGCCGGGTTTTTCTATGGGTGAAGCAGGCCGTGACGGTAAGGAGGAGGACCATGCAGAGCAAAATCGATGAAATCATCACACATATTGCACACTCTCACCAGCAGATCGCACGTGTGCTGGATGCCAAACGCCAAGTCGCTGTACGCATGTCTGAAATCATCAATCATTTGCCAGATATCGAACCGGAGTTGGATGGCGTTGACGGTCTGCTGGATAGCTCTGGGCAAATCAACAAAAGCATTATCTCTTACTTGGGAGGCCTTGCAGATCTGGAAGAGGCTGTAGCCGAAACGCTGACCCAAGTCATGCGGGAGATCGCGGTTCAAGAGGAAGAATAAGCCCGGAAGGCGGGTGAAGGAACATGAGTAGAGAACAGAGCCTCATTCTGATGCTGGACGCAGCAGCCAAGATGCAGTGGAATATTGCCCTGATCCTGGAGGCAAAAGCGGTTGAGGCCGAGAAGGTACGGAACTGGACACTGAATCATTTGAATGGGGATACCTTTCTGACGCATGGGGATCAGGTAGGCGAGCCACTCAAAATGCATGATCAGCTGGTGGAATTGCTGGAAGGGTTAACCCGGATGGAGACCGGACTGTGCAACAACCTCAAAGCGGTGATGGTACAGAACGACAGCGAAGATGGCGGCGGGTTGGACGGTGGCATGTTTGGCGGCATGGATCTGGGAGACATGGGAAAATGAGTCTGATGCGGCGTGAGCAGGAAGCTAAACTGGCCCTCATTGAATCCATTGCACACAGTCAGCAGGCGCTGGCACGCATTCTGGACAGTGTAGCCAGTGTAACCGCTCATTCGGAAGTATCCGCCCGCAGTCTGGCCGAGAACATTCGTCTGCTGAGTCGCTATCAGGAAGAAATGTCTCGTATGGTTACGGGAATCAGGCTGGCCCGAATCCAGCATGGGGAGCCTGGCTTGCCATGGCTCAAAGACCCCGGGTGTGCGATACGTATCGTTCGGGACATACAGGAGGAATGATGACATGTTAAAAAAGAAGAAAATACGACTGAGAACCAAAAGAGCTTTGGTCACTCGTGGAGCCCGTCTGCGCAAAATTCGCAAGCTGCGTGCCCTCAGAGCCAAACGTCTTCTTCACAAACGCCCACTTAAAGGACGCAGAGCGTGGCTCAAAAAAAAGAAACGTACGGTACGGCGGCACCGGAGTCCGAAGCCCGTACAACCAGTCGTCCCGGCTACCCCTACCGATCCGAATCCGGACGGTGCATACAGCCAGGGATACAACGAGGCGTACAACGAGGGATTCAACGCGGGTTTCGCCAAGGGATTCGAGGACGGACATCAGCTGGCGTACAAAGCACAGTAACCGAGTAGCGGAGCGCAAGGAAGACTGCGTGAGCAACTACAATGTTTCCAAAGGAAACATACTTCGTAAGCCTCCCGCTTATTACGGCTGAATTCCCTATTCGATGCTGGTGATGCCGTTAGGCATCCTTCGTAATCAAAAGCGAACTTTATGACAACCTCTAACAAATGATGTAGCCCGGGGGACAGATCCCTCCGGGTTATTTGTATCACCGCAAAAGCGGACATGCCCGTACAGGCGGATGTGGAGGGCAAGCGCCAATTTTGCGCCTTGCAGGACACCCGTCCATGATGCATCTGACCCCGAGGCATATCCTTTAGAGGGAAGACCAATCACGGGGAGAGTCTGGAAGTGAGATCTCCTGAAGGAAGACAGGGTGAAGAATGTGGCAAAACAAAGACACCGTCCGCTAACTGAAGCGGAGACAGCTTACCGCGGCGGATATGCAGAAGGCCGCAGATTTGGTGGCTGTCAAGCCATGATGGAGCGTGTGCAGATGTTTGAACCGACCCTGCGGGACATGAAGGTGCTGTATATTCCGCAAGGGTTCGATGCCATCGATGAAGGTGTCACCCTGGCCCTGCAGCAGTCTGTACGTGAATGCGTTGTTGGATCGCCAGCAGCGATGTTGCAGGAAGCCAGTCAGCATCGGCCAGATGTTGTGCTCGTCATGAATGGTCTGCATGTGTTTCCCCCAGATCATCTGGAGCAGGTGAAGGGCATACGTGCACTCGGTATTCGAACAGCGGTGTGGTTTGTGGATGATCCGTATTTCACCGAAGATACAGTGTCCCTGTGTCCACACTATGATGTCGTGTTCACGCATGAAGAGGCCGCTGTGCCATTCTATCAAGGACATGGAGCGAACCGGGTTATCTATATGCCACTTGCGGTGAATCCGGGTATGTTTCAGCCGCGCCGTGCGGCACCGCAGCATCAGCACGACATTTGTTTTATCGGTACTGGATTCTGGAACCGGATTGCCTTGTTTGATGAGCTGGCTCCTTTTCTTGCGGACAAAAAGGTGTTCATCGCAGGTAGTCAGTGGAACCGGCTGGCGCGCTTTGATGTATTAGGCCGTTTCATCCACGAAGGATGGATTGCTCCCGGAGAGACAGTAGATTATTACAACGGCGCCAAGATTGTCATTAACATTCACCGGACTTGTGAGAATGGGGAAGACAATCGCAACACACATCATCTGCAAGGTCACTCGATTAATCCACGCACGTATGAGATTAGCGCCTGCGGCACCATGCAGATTACGGATGCACGTGCGGATTTACCCCGTTATTATAAGCCGGGATATGACATCGAAACGTTCACCAACGCAGCAGAACTGCAGCGCAAGATCCACTATTATCTGAAGCATGAAGAAGAACGACAGGTGATGGCGTGGCGGGGACTTCTCACCACGATGAACCAGCACACGTTCACTCGCCGCATCGGTCAGTTGCTGGAATATTTGTAATTCCCATCTGAAGTACAGCACCAAAGAGTACCTATCCCAAAAAATAAAGGAGTGGCGGTATGTCTCTCAAACACCGTAAAACCACAAAGGTTCATGCACCCGTACTGAGCCTGGCTGATCAAGCGCGCAAAAATGGGCAACATGCCGGATATGACGCAGGTAAGGAAGAGGGATATCTGCGCGGTCGCGCCAACTATATTGTGAATTGTGCACAGGAACCGTTGCCGTTCCGGCAAGTTCACGTGCTGTATGTATCTTCGGGTAAAGGTTTCCCTTACTCCCCGTTGGATGAGGCCATCATGGCCACGCTACAGGGCATGGTAGCTCAGGTAACCCTCACTGATCCACGTCAACCGGTTTCTGAAATTGCATTGCAGACGCGTCCTGATCTGGTGCTTGTGTTGGATGGAATGGATATTCCCATCGAGCATATCGATGCGATTCGCCAAGCTGGCATTCAGACGGCGATCTGGTTGACCGATGACCCGTACTATACAGACATGACACTTGATATCGTAAAACATTTTGACCATATCTTCACGTTGGAACTGAACTGTATCGATCTATATCGACAAAACGGCTGCGCGTCGGTTCACTACCTCCCATTTGCCGCATTCACCAATCATTATTTTCCGATTACAACCCCTTCCCCGTTAAAACGGGATGTCAGCTTTATCGGCTCGGCCTACTGGAACCGGGTGTACTTCTTCAATCCGATCATGCCTCAGTTGATGTCACACAATACCGTATTTAACGGAATCTGGTGGGACCGTCTGCCTGACTATACTGCCTACGGCGAGAAGATTGAACTCGGCCGCTGGATGAGTCCGCAGGAGACCAATGATGTGTACAATGGGACCAAAATTGTCATCAACCTGCATCGATCCCACGAAGATGATTCCGTCAATAATAATCACCTCAAAATCCCGCCAGCCTCACCGAACCCGAGAACGTTTGAAATTGCCGCGTCCACGACGCTACAGTTGACCGACGCACGGGATGACATTGCGCGTTTCTACAAACCGGGTGTGGAGATTGAGACATATTCCTCGCCGCAGGAGTTGCTCGACAAGGTGGAATACTATCTTACTCATGAGAAGGAACGCCGTGAGATTGCCCTTCGTGGACTCGAACGTACACTGAAAGACCACACGTATGGCAAAAGAATTAATGAAATGTTAACCATCATATTCCCTTAATTCTGGCCGGGAGGAGGTGTGCACAGTACCCTGTATCGGATATCCGCATACAGGGTCCGTGCGGCCATGGCAACGAAACCAAAGATGTTGTTATTTTCACATGTGTGCAATACTCGCAGCATTACAGGTGCAGAGAAACTGCTGCTTCATTTTATGAGAGAGATCGGTACGATCTTTGAATGTGTGCTCGTTGTTCCCCAGGAGGGGAAGCTTGCGGGGCTTGCACGAAGATTCGGCATTCAGGTCAAAATATGCACTCTGCCGATGCTTCACGGTGTGTACACACCTTACCTGGGCATTGCAAATGATGCGGAGCATCTTCGCCATACACCAGCGTATCAGGAGGCGGTCTCCCTAATCCGGGAGACTGCTCCCGATATGGTGTTAACCAACACCTGCGTCAATGTGATGCCGGCTGTAGCAGCAAAGTCGCTTCAGATTCCGGTCATCTGGAAGATTACCGAGATCATTCATACGAATGAACATACATCCGAGGCGATCCAGATGATTGGCCATTACGCCGACTGGATTATCGGTATATCCGAGACAGCGGTGGCCCCATTCCAATCAGCTGGTATGGGTGACAAATTGACGATCATTTCCCCGACCTGGGAACCCGCGCTACCTGCACCGGACCGCTGGGTTCAGCTGCGCGAACGCAAGCGCAAGGAACTCGGTTTCAAATCTTCGCAGACTTGTATCGGTTATATTTCTTCATTTATATATGATGCCAAAGGGTTGAAACCTTTTGTGGATATGGCCTTGAGGATCTGTGAAGCGCATTCGCGCTGTCGCTTCTGGATCATTGGGGCACCATCGGATAAAAAGTATTACGACGAGTGTGTATCACGGGTGAAAAAATCAGGGTATTCACGCCGATTTACCTTCACTACGTTTGAAGAGAACATATCTCTGGCGTATACCGCCATGGATATCGTGGTCATCCCAAGCATGGTCAAAGAAGGATTTGGCATGACCGCACTGGAGGGTCTCTATTTTGCCAAACCGGTCATTGCTTTCGCTCAGGGTGGACTGAAGGAATTAATGGAATCCGTAGGCAGTGGTGCATTTCTGGCCCCACCGGGCGATACGGAAGCGCTTGTCACCTTGACGACAACCTTGCTGAATGATTCAGAGCTGGCTTCGAATACGGGGTGGCGCAATCGTACAGAAGCGGAAAGGCTCTACGGGATTGAAACCTACCGAACGAAACTGCATACGATGGTGACACAGTGGTTATTGCGTTTTCCCGGATGGTTTGCTTATATCCAACCTCCGAATGGACCTGTGTATACCCATGGGGAGGGAGGACTACGCACTGTACTGATTCTGGAGCCGGCTACGGTTCGGGCACTGTTATTCCCGCTGACGGTCATACAGGCGTTGCCACATTCCTCATTACCTCCGATCGCATTGGGTCACGATGCCCCTGTTGCCTCAGGTACTGGCCCAGTTGCCAAGCTGATTCAACAGAGAGGCAAAACGCGGAAACGTCGTCGCAAGTCACTTACACCTCATTCTCGCCGAGACCGCGAGGGGCTGAAACGTATTTCCGGAACTGGCAGACGTAAGGGGAGACCCCGTACAACGAAGGGACCGCGTCCGCATAGGGGAAAATCGGCTAGTCGCAGACGCAAATCTGCCAAGACGGGACGTAGCCGAGTAGGGCGCAAGGGTTCCAATACAAGATGAAGGCAGGGATTACGATGAAGATCATGACGGTGCTGGGTACGAGACCTGAGATCATACGGCTCAGCCTGATCATCTCCAAGCTGGACCAGTACGCGTCCAACCATATTCTGGTGCACACGGGACAGAACTTCACGGAAAGTCTCAGTGGTCTCTTTTTCAAGGAAATGGGCCTGCGCGCACCGGATTACGTTCTTCAGGATGAAGCGGCCTCTCTTGGACGACAGCTGTCCTCGATGTTTACGCAGATGGAAGATCTGATATTGCAGGAGAAGCCCGATAAATTGCTGCTGCTCGGTGATACCAATAGCGCATTATGTGCAATATTGGCTGAGCGCATGGGTGTTCCTGTTATTCATATGGAAGCAGGCAATCGTTGCTTTGACCTGGATGTGCCTGAGGAGAAGAATCGCAAAGTGATTGATGCCATCTCTACCGTGAATATGCCTTACACGGAACAGAGCAAGAAACATTTGGTCAGCGAAGGGGTACCAAGCAGGCGCATCGTGCTCACGGGCAATCCCATCTATGAAGTGATGCAGCACTATGACGCACAGGTAAATTCCAGCAAAATACTCAAGAAGCTGAAGTTGAAGTCCGGGCAGTACTTTTTGGTTACAGCCCATCGAGCCGAGAATGTGGATCATGCTCCTCATTTGCTGGAGATTATGAAAGGGCTGAACCAAGTCGCGGAGGAACACGGGTTACGTGTCATCTGCAGCATCCATCCGCGTACAGCGATCCGGATTGCAGAACATCTGCAGCTGGAGATGAATCCGCTGGTGGAGTTTCACGAACCGTTTGGGTTCTTCGACTTTGTGATGTTGGAACGTCATGCACGTTGTGCACTTACGGATAGCGGTACCGTACAGGAGGAGTGCTGCATTATGGGTGTGCCAACCGTAACGATGCGTCGAACTACGGAGCGGCCGGAAACGGTGGATTGCGGCAGCAATGTAGTCTCCGGTCTGGATGCGGCACGGATTGCTGATTGCGTAAAAGTCATGACAAAGATGCCTGCCGATTGGGATTGCCCGCAAGGTTACAAAGCAACAGATGTATCCAGTAAAGTGGTTAAATTTCTGCTTGGAGGGAAAATGCATGTTTGAAAATAAGCGTATACTCGTGACTGGCGGTACGGGATCATGGGGTTATGAACTTGTGGCTCAACTGCTGCCCCAGCAGCCCAAAGAAATTATTGTATATTCCCGGAACGAGTCCAGCCAAGTGGCCATGAGTCGTGAATTCGAAGACCCGCGTCTTCATTTCCGGATTGGAGATATTCGTGACAAGGATGCCTTGACGGCGGCTTGCCAGCATGTGGACTATGTATTTCATCTGGCGGCGCTCAAGCATGTTCCGGTGTGCGAAGATCAGCCGTACGAAGCACTCAAAACCAATGTGATTGGTACACAGAACGTAATTGAGGCTGCGATTGAGAACAAGGTGGAAAAAGTCATCTATATCTCGACTGACAAGGCTGCCAATCCGTCGAACTTCTACGGCATGACCAAAGCGATCGGCGAGAAATTAATTGTATATGCCAACTTGTTACACAGTGATACCAAGTTTGTTACAGTACGGGGCGGGAATGTCCTGGGAACAAACGGCAGTGTGGTACATCTGTTCAAGAATCAGATCCGCCAGAAAGGGCAGGTCTCCATCACGGATATGAGTATGACACGGTTCTTTCTCACACTGAAGGATGCAATTACCCTGCTGTTCAAAGCTTCGGTGGAAAGTGTCGGCGGAGAGATCTTTGTCATGACGATGCCAACCTGCAAAATCGTTGATCTCGCGGAAGTGCTGATTGAGGATTCCGGTGTAGAGAATGTGAGCATTGTGGAACGGGGCATTCGTCCAGGTGAGAAAATCCATGAAATATTGATGAGTGAATTCGAGAGCATGACTACCGTTGTCTACGATGAGCAGTACCTGGTTATTCTTCCTACCCTGGGTATACCGGGTCTGCGTGAGCATTATACCCATTGTCCGCCAGTCTCCTTTAACAGTTTCAGCTCTGAACACCAACTCATGACCAAAGAGGAGATTCGTGAAATTCTGAAACGCGGAGGATTCCTGTCATGAAACTGCTGATACTTGGTGGAAACGGAATGGCCGGCCATATTTTGGTCGACTATTTCCGCCGTCAAGGTGTGCACAGCGTCTTCTACACATCTCGGGATGTCACGGACCCCAATGGTCTGCTCCTGGATGTGAACGACAGCTTCATGGTTGACCGATTGGTAGAAGCGGTGCACCCGGATGTGATTATTAATGCTGTAGGTGTGTTGAACAACTTCGCAGAAGAGGACAAAATTACCGCATATCATATTAACGGTTTCCTGCCGCATCGTCTGCGGCGGGTTGCAGATACGATTGGTGCACGTTTGATTCATATCAGCACGGACTGTGTATTCAGCGGGGAACGGGGAGCATACCGGGAAGATGATGTTACGGATGGGACTTCAGCATACGCCATTACCAAAGCACTTGGTGAAATTCAGGATGAAGGTCATCTGACGATCCGTACGTCCATCATTGGACCCGAAATTCGGCAGGGTGGCATTGGTCTGATGCAATGGTTTATGTCCAGCACAGGTGAAGTTGGCGGGTATACACGTGTATTCTGGAACGGTGTGACCACGCTTGAGCTGGCGAAATGGGTTGATCATTACCTGGACTCATCTGTTAGTGGTCTGATCCATCTGGCTCATCCGGCACCTGTCAGCAAACATGACCTGCTTGTGTTGTTCAAGCAGACCTGGGATAAGCAGGATGTGACGATTGTGCGTAATGACAGTGTAGTGCAGGACCGTACGCTGGTGTCCACTCGCGAGGATGTGAAGACAGACCTGCCGGAGTATTCTACAATGCTGAAGGAGTTGGCATTATGGATGGAGCAGAGCTGACAGGCAAGAAAGTACTGATTACAGGCGCCTCCGGTTTTACCGGGCGACATGCTGTATCCTATTTTCAGGAAGTTGGTGCAGTGGTTGCAGCGGTAGTTCGGAGACCGGATGTGCACTCGTTTGGTAAAGGTATTCAGGTCCATGTCTGTGATCTGAATGATAAACAGCAAGTGCGTCATCTGATCAGCGAGGTGCAGCCCGACTATGTGCTGCATCTCGCTGGCAAAAATTCAGTGCCTGATTCATGGTCTGATCCGTTACTGGTCCTGGAGACCAATGTGATGGCCGTGCTGTATTTGCTGGATGCGCTTCGCAGTTGTCCGGCAGCACGAACCGTTATTGTAGGATCGAGGTTAAAATATACGCCGGAACCTGGACAGATTCCCCATCCTCCACATCCATACAGCCTCAGCAAAGCGCTGGAAGAGATGGTGTCCTTGTCGTGGATGTCGCTCTTCGGACAACAGATCATGCTCGCCGAACCGGGCAACCTGGTTGGTGCGGGTCCTTCCACAGGCATCTGTTCACTGCTTGCGCGCCATGTTGTTGCCTGTGAGCAGGGTGGCAAAACCGAGGCTTTCCGGCTGTCCGGACGGGACAATACCCGTGACTTTCTCGATGTGCGGGATGCAGTCAGAGCGTATGCGACCCTCCTGATACAGGGGTCCAGCGGTACAGTATACCCGGTGGTGTCTGGAGTCGAGCGCAGTCTTGGCGAAATTGCAGATCTGCTGTTGTCCATGACAGAAGCGGATGTTCCTGTTCGCTGGGATGGGGCCTCTTCTGGTCCGGACGGTTCGGGAAAACAGGAGGAATTATCACTGCTGCGCAAGCTTGGCTGGCAGCCGATGATTCCATTTGCCACATCGCTTCAGGATATCCTAAGTGATGTTCGTGCTCAGCAAGGGAGGACGACAAGTTGAATCCGAGAGTATCCATTGTCATTCCATTCTATAACTGCCCCTATGTACCTCAGGCGATTCAGAGTGCGCTGAACCAGACGTATTCTGATGTGGAGATCGTTGTTGTGAATGACGGTTCCATCCGGCATGCAGAGTTGCTTCAACCCTATCTTCCTTACATTAATGTGCTTGGCAAAAGCAATGGTGGGACGGCTTCGGCACTGAATCATGGCATCCGTCATGCCTCTGGTGATTATATAGCCTGGCTCAGTTCGGATGATTATCTGTACCCGGATAAAATCCGTTATCAGCTCGAGTTTATGCAGCGCGAGAATGTACTCGTCTCGTACACGAACTTCCACTATATCAACGAGCATTCAGCTGTTACGCAAATGCATGGTGGACCTGAACCGATGTCGGATCTGGACTTACTTCGTCGGTTTGTTAACGGCAATCCGGTCAATGGCTGCACGGTCATGATTCGCAAGGATCTCTTTAGCGGAGTGGGGCTGTTCGATGAGCTTCTGCCTTACACGCACGATTTGGATCTCTGGCTGCGTATTCTTCTGAACGGTCATCGTTTTCCATACCTGAATGAGCCGCTTACTGCGTATCGTTGGCATGGGGGTATGGGTTCACTTCGTCATGCTGATGTCATCGGCAGAGAGGCATCCATGGTATGGTCCAGATATCGGGAACCGCTGTTACAGCGAATAGCGGCACTTGGCGGGTAGCTAGCGTAGTGAGGGCAGTTATGAAAGCCAAGAGATGGCTGATTAACGCCCTCTTTGTGCAGCATTTTACCTAAGGCAGTAAGAGGAAGGAGAGGTCCGAATGGAGCCGAAAGTATCGATCGTCATTCCTTTTTATAATTGTGCGTATATCGAGCAGGCGGTTCACAGCGCCATTCACCAGACGTATCCGCATATTGAAGTGATCGTGGTGGATGATGGGTCAACGGAGCACGTGGAGCGATTACAACCATTCATGGATTCTATTCACTATATTCGCAAAGAAAACGGTGGAACCGCGACAGCATTAAATGAGGGTATCAAGCATGCAACAGGCGATTACTTCGTCTGGCTCAGTTCAGATGATGTGATGCTGCTGGATCGGGTGGAGAAACAACTGAAGTTTATGCGAGAGGTTAAGGCTTCATTCTGTCATGGTGCCTATCATTATGTGAATGAGAAGAGTGAATGGTTGGATACGGTGCAGCCGGAAGTCGGCAGTCGTCTGGAGATGTTGCAGGTACTGCTTGAAGGTTGTCCGATCAACGGCTGCACGGTCATGTTGGAGATGAATGCCTTTGAGCGGTTTGGCTTGTTCGATACCGATTTTCGCTATACACATGACTATGAGATGTGGATGAGACTGTTTCCGATGTATGAGCTGTTCTACTACAATGAACCTCTGATGTGCTATCGGTTGCATGAGTCGATGGGAACCAAACGCCATTTCAAGGCACTGGTTGCCGAGATGGAACGGGTTCAGGCGAAACATCGGCCCATTCTGTTCAACTTGCTTCAGGTGGGTGGATATTGGAAGTAGATGGATTTGGCAATGAGGGCTGAATGGATGAGTTTTTAAAATGGCAGGAGAGCACCCTTATGAAGCACTTTTTAAGTGTTATAAGTGGGGAGCTCTTTTTTGTTCCATGGACGATCCTTGGACAGAAAGGTAGATGGGTTGCTGAAGTCTCTGTATAATAAAATGATTCATACACGGAAGGGACTGGACTATGCGCAGATATCAATATTTTAAACCTAACTATTAATAAACTAATGGAGGTAAAAGTATTGATTACAGAGTTACACACAGAACGGTTATATTTGCGAAAAATGAACGTATCGGATTCTGCCAGTTTGTTTAAAATTTGGTCTGATCCAGATGTGACTAGATTTATGAATATCACTCATTTTACAGATGAGAATCAAGCTATAGCGATGATTAATCTTCTGAATGATCTTTCTCAGGAAAACAAGGCTATTCGATTCTGTATCATTGTGCGAGAGTCCAATGAAATTATAGGTTCATGCGGTTATAATTCGCTGGATTTTGACAATCTTAAAGCAGAAATTGGGTATGACATTGCCAGATCACACTGGGGAAAAGGATATGCTACGGAAGCGATCTCTTCTTTGTTAGCTCACGCCTTCTCGACTATGAAGCTGAATCGAATAGAAGCAAAGGTGGACCCCGATCATGTGAATTCCATCAAGCTATTACAAAAGCTCAATTTCACATACGAAGGGACCCTTCGAGCATACGAGAGGGCAGGCGAAACGTTCAACGATCTGAATATGTACTCCAGGTTGGCGACAGATTAGGAAAATATGGAGTTCCCCCCAGCTCCAAGTGCTAACGAATCTGCCACGTCTTATTAGGGGAATTACCACGAAAAACAAATCCTAACAAATCCCAGTCACTAGCGTGTTCTCTGTCCGTTAGAACCCTTTACAACGAACAAGGGGTGTCCTCAGTCATTTGTATGACATGTGGGACAGCCCTTGTTTATATTCCGGCAGGTTGTATGAAGATGACATATCATTGGACGACTTAATCTTTTGAATTCATGATCGCCATTGATGCAGGATCGGGAAATACATAGCCCTTAGGCAGCTTCCGGATCAATTCGTTCATTACAGCGTAATCCACGTTGATGTGAGGTGTGGAAACTGGAGTCGAAAACCAGCGATTGTATAGATCGCTCGGTACAAGTAACGTCATATTGGATGTCCTCCTCTGTAAATGGCTTCCTGGTAGACTTGAAATGTACGAAATCCCATCACTTCCAGTGAACGGTGTTGTTCAGCCCAGGCTCTCGCCGCCGCACCCACTGTTCTCCGGGTAACATCATCCTCGAGTAGTGCATCCAACAGTTCACGGAGCGAGTCGACATCCTGCGGAGGAACAACCCATCCCGTACGCCCAGGTTCAACCATCTCAGGCATGCCGGCTGTACCACTGACGATAACAGGTACACCCGCCAGTTGCGCTTCGGTAACGGAGAACGGCTGAGTGTCCTGCAGGCTGGGCTGGACATAAATGTCTGCATGGCGGAGGAATGAAGGAATATTGTCCAGCTTGCCCCAGAACACAACATCCGCTCCAATCCCGGCACTCGTAGTCTGTGCGCGCAATTCATCGAGCAGGTTACCTTCTCCAGCGATCCAGCATACCCAGTCGGAACGTTTACTTTTCAGACTGGCCAGAGCCTTGATTAACACATGAACACCCTTGATGTATTCAAGCCTTCCAGTAAAGGCAATGACTTTCTTGCCCGCAGGCGGTCGCTGGCGGAACTTCACAGCTGCTGAGGCACGGTAGGCTGGAAGATCCACAGCATAGGGAATCTGTCTGAACTTTGATTCAGGAACGGCAAGTTCTGTAAGGGTACTCTTGATCCAGTGGCTTGACACAAGAATGAGCTCGGACTGTGCTGCACTTCGCTTTTCCAATGAGAGAAAATAACGTCCACGCTTGGATTGCAAATAAGAAGGGAGAGTCAGCTGCGGGTTGGAATTTTGAGCATCGTAAAAGGCTTCGCGTGCAAGAGCGCCATGATAGCTTGTAACCAGTGGGATATTGCGGTTCAAGATGCGTTTTATCGCTACGGCGGCTACCGGATCTTGCGCATGAATCACGTCATAGTGGTCTACCCCCAGATAAGCGGCGGCCATCTCGAAGGCATATCTATTCAGTTCATAAAAAGCGAGAAGAGGATCGGCAGTGAATTGTGGCAGATCCATTGGATTGAGTTTGGCTTGCAGCATGGGCCACACTGTATCCTTGGAGAAAGCGCGGTTCAGATTACGAACATATACTTCGTTATTGGCACCATTTGTACCCATGATATCAACCTCTACACCAAGTGCGATTAACCTGTCAGCCAGTTGTTTAACATATGTCCATATACCTCCCATATGTGTAAGCTCCCAATACGTAACGAGCAGAACTCTCATAGCTACCTCCTTGTCACGGCCTGCACCGACCGAGCTTCCATGCTTTTATTCTATGAAAAAAGAGGACCGGAAGGTCGGGCATTTCCGTGTAATTGGTCGAAAATGGGTAAATGCAAATGGCAATGGACGAGAGGGAGCATATCCTATGTATAGAAAGGCTCATGCGCTGAAGGAGGGATCAACAGTGGCCGTATATTTACTCAATATTCATGAAAATTTGTTGCAGACATCGGTTCCAGTCAAGTACATGGACGTGGAGTTGGCCTATGTAGGGGGCGAGGAAGGGACGGATGTATTTGTTGGCGGAGCCAGTATTCACGGAGAACTGTACCGACATCTTTTTCATATAAGGTCACATACGGGGGGAGCGGGCGGTAATCAGGTCATTCGTAATCTGGGTGTATCTTCCGAGCCTTATGAGTTGAGAATTATCAGTAACAGCTCTTCAGCGAATCATCTGGTTATTCGAATGTATTGCAGGAGTATTCACGGTCAGACATTGGGCATACTGTCAGAATATCAGATGATGAAACTTGCAGATTGATATGGACATAATTGAATAATCATGATTATCAAACGTGTGGAGCAGGGAAGTGCCTGCTCCATTTTTTGTATTGCATCCATAGTAGGAATGTCTGAAAAAATAGCTTGACAGCAAAGGTATTTTCATTAAAATTAGATCAGTATTAAACGAAAGTTTAAAACGACAATTTAAAACGATAGTTTGAAATTAGTCGTCAATATAAGGCTGAGTGAGACGCATGGATAAATCTGTGATCTCCTGCCGGAAAAGAGTGTGGAGAACGTGAAAGAACAAACAGCAGTACCCCAGGAGGCGGCAGAGTTTTCAATCAAAACGATCATACTGCCACTCCTGGCTATTATCGTCGGAATGATTATGGTTATTCTGGACAGCACGGTTGTAAATGTGGCCATTCCGAATCTCGTTCAATATTTCGAGACGGATCTTAAGACGATCCAATGGACGGTTACGGGTTACACCTTGGCATTGTCTGCGGTTATTCCACTGGCAGGCTGGTTAACGGACCGGTTTGGTGCCAAAAGAGTATTTTTGTTCACGATTGCCATGTTTACCTTGGGTTCTGTATTATGTTCGATTGCCCAATCACCTGAGCAATTAATTATTTACCGTGTCATTCAGGGTCTTGGCGGAGGCATGGTTGCTCCTATTGGTATGGCAATGGTCTTCCGTCTGGCTCCTCCTGAACGAAGAGGTTCCATCATGGGCATGCTCGGAATTCCCATGTTGCTTGCTCCTGCACTGGGACCGGTATTGTCCGGTTGGTTTATTGAATCACTGAGTTGGCACTGGATCTTCCTGATTAACTTGCCAATAGGTATTGCAGCGTTCATTCTATGTATCAAGTTCTTGCCTGATACAGATCGTGGACGTACGCCTGCACTGGATCTGCTTGGTATGATCCTGGCACCAATTGCGTTTTCGATGCTTGCCTATGGTGTGAGCGAGGGTGGAACGAGCTGGACATCTACAACAACACTGACTGGTGTAATTGTAGGTGGTGTGGCGCTCATCTTATTCATTATTGTAGAACTTCGTCATCAGAATCCATTGCTCGAACTCCGGGTATTCAAATCATCTGATTTTTCACGGGGGATTGTACTCGCATGGGTGTCACAAGTAGCACTGTTCGGTGCGATGATCCTGATCCCGCTCTACTTGCAACAGATCAAAGGATACACTGCACTGGAAACAGGATTGATTCTGTTGCCACAGGCTCTGGCTTCCGGAGTGGGTATGCCGCTTGGCGGCCGGTTGTTTGATAAAATCGGTGCGAGACCTCTGGCCTTCGTGGGTCTGGGTATTATCTCGGGAGCATTGTTTATTCTGTCCTCCATCACGGCAGAGACAGGTCTTGGCCTGATTATAACGGCTCTGATTATGATGGGCCTGGGTATGGGCTTGTCCATGATGCCACTCAATACGCATGTATTGAATGCTGCACCGCGTAAGTTGGTTGGACGGGTTACACCGCTCACGGCTGCTGCACAGCAAGTGGTTGTGTCCTTCGCCGTTGCCGGACTTACGGGCTTCCTTACCTCAAGAATTGCAGATAATACAACAAGTAAAGAGCCGACCGCCATCGTTCATGGTTTGGTGGCTGGTTTCAATGATACGTTCTTCCTGGCCGCTTGTATTGCATTGTTTGGATGTTTGCTCAGTCTGATTCTGCGCAAACCAAAACCGATGCCGGAAGAAGAACTTCAAAATGGCGACAAGCCTGATCCAGCGATGATGATGGGTCACTAAGACTTCTTAAAAAACCATGCTAAGGCAGTTCAGAGAATTTTGCTGAACTGCCTTTTTGTTCTGCTCAATGGAAAATTCGCAGTGCCGTCATCATTTCACGGAAAGAAATGGCATATCGATCGGGTGAGAAAGACAAGCTCATATGCTGTCTGCCCTGAATGCGAATATAGTCCCGCAGTTTCTTGTTATCCATGAGCTCCCTTGCTTCGGCTACAGCCGCCTTTACATTTCCAATCGGATAAAACTTTCCAGTCTTATTATGTGTGATAAATGAACGTACACCATCCGAATCTGTGCTGAGCACCGGGCAGCCACAACTGATGGCTTCAGCGACGGCATAGCCGAATCCTTCAAGCAGGGAAGTGGATAACATGATCCCCCCTGATTCGGCAATCATGGAATAGTATGCAGGCATCTGAGAATGTGGAACATTGATGAAGATGCCAATCCGATCCTCAAGCCCGTATTCTACCAGCATGTGCCGGAACATGACCTCATCTTCTGGATTAGCCAAAGTTGGATCGTGGAATAACCATAGTCTGGCTTTCGGATTTTTTTTGACGATTTTACTGGAGATGATTAAATATTCACGCCAGTTTTTGTTGTGTTCAAGTCGTCCTACCCAAGCCAGCACCGGATAGGGTGGGGTATCCACCAAAATGGGTGCGAAGGTGTTTGTATCCAGCATATTGGGAATAACAAACCGATGAAGCCAAGGACAGATATGAATGAACATATCCAGCAGATGGTCTGTGGGAGGTATAACGGCAGCATCGCAATGGGCTTGAAGGTAAGGTACACCCATCTGTATCGTTTCCAGTGCCTGATCGCGTGTTCCAAGTCCCTGCGCTTCAAAAATGATTTTTCCTGTATAACCAAGCGCTCTCAAGCGGCCGGGCATAGCGATGTCTGAAGTGGCAATGATGGCGTCATAATGTTGAGTATGAATTAAATGATGGATATCCTCGTCACTGGACGCGGTGAAAATGGGCGTATCACTGTTGTTCTGCAATCCTGACCCTGTGTTGAGATACAATAGATGCGCTTCAATGCCATGACGTTTCAGAACAGCGGTGCGCAGTCGATTTAACGTATCCACGCCCCCGCTTGGAATATAAAACGTGAATAATACTTTCACACGATTCACCCTCTGACTTTTGGTCAGGAGCACATTCTCCTGTACTCTATGTTACGTTGGCTTTAAGTACAGGGTGTGGGTGTTAACCGGATTGTTCACATTTTGGACAAATATTTTTAAGCTAGCTTTTAAGTGACATTAAGCTGAGGCTAGGATAGCTCACGTAAGATACAAGGAACTTCCCGTGTCTATCATCTAACCTGAACGATGGTGCATGGGTATTTTAACGGGAAAGGATGAAGGATGTGCTCGAAGTGAAACAGGTCAGCAAAGTTTACGAAGGGCAACGGGGCGTACATCAACTGGATTTCACCATGGAACGTGGTGAGATTGTTGGGTTTCTCGGTCCGAATGGTGCCGGAAAAACAACAACGATGCGTATGATTACGGGTTATGTGCATCCAACCGCGGGTTCCATTATGGTCGATGGGGTGTCGGTGCATGAGCAGGGTCAGCGTGTTCGTTCCAAGATTGGGTATCTGCCTGAGACTCCGCCACTGTATCCGGATATGACGGTGCAGTCCTATCTTAAATTCGTAGCCAATTTGCGAGATGTCCCGGCACGTGAGGTTAAGTTGCGGGTCAGTGAGATGGTTAGCAGACTGGGACTTCAGGGTCGAGAAAGGCAAATGGTACGTGGGTTATCCAAAGGATATAAGCAACGCCTTGGATTGGCAGGAGCCATTATTCATAAGCCGGATCTGCTGGTCCTGGATGAGCCAACATCGGGCCTTGATCCCAATCAGATTATCGAGATCAGAGATCTGATTCGCGAACTGGGGGAGAACCATACGGTGCTGCTCAGTACACATATTTTGCCTGAGGTGAGCACGCTCTGTAATCGAATGTTGATCATTAATCAGGGACAGCTCGTGTTGGATGGTTCACCTCAGCATTTTGGATCAGCAATGGGGGATCAGTTCAAGGTGTCGATTGAAGTGAAGGCCACTGCGGAGCAATTACATAATGTGCTGACACCATGGGAGAAGGTGCGGAGTGAAGTCATTCAGGCGTCGGATGTGAATACAACCAGAGATACTTCACTTACTTCAAATTCAGCGAATACGGTTAAAATGCTGCTTACTGGAGAAAACTCGGAAGATTTTCGGGAGGAGCTATTCTACCTTTTGTCTGGTGCAGGATTACCCATCCTGGAGATGAAAAAGGAGAATCTCAGCCTGGAGCAGATTTTCTTGAAGCTGACCACAACCGAGACAACAGATACAGATACAAATTCGCCAGATGTGGATAGGGTTGCTGGGACAGAGATGGATCAGGACGTAACTGCGGACATCGACTCGTCGAGTACATCGGAAACATCAGAGGACACTTCGCCCCAATCGCGCAAAGAGGAGGGCTCCAAATGAGACGAATGATGGCGGTATGTAACAAAGAGCTGCAAGCTTACTTTCTGTCTCCGACCTCCTATTTTGCTTTTGCCGTATATGTACTGATGACCAGTTTGCTGTTCTACTCCAGTTTCGTATATTACCAGCCGAGTATTGTCGATTATCGACTCGTGCTGGGGGATACGTTATCCATGCTGCTGTTTGTTGTGCCCTTGTTAACGATGCGACTCGTTGCAGAGGAATTCAGACAGGGAACGGATGAATTGTTGCTGACTTCTCCGGCACGTGTAACCGAAATTATTTTTGGCAAATATCTTGCTTCTCTGGCCATTCTGGTCGTGCTCATCCTATGCAGTCTGGTGTACCCTTTCATCATGTCGTTCTATGGAACATTGGATATGACAACGGTATGGATGTCTGCGCTGGGTTTATTCTTCCTGGGTGGAAGTATGATGGCGATTGGACTATTTGCTTCCACACTATCCCAGCATCAGATGGTGTCTGCGGTGGCGGGTTTTATTATCTTGCTCGTTTTGTGGATGCTTGATTCATTCGCAGGTAATACAGGGTCTGCTTTACAGCAGTGGCTGGATCCGTTTGCCCTGACTAACCGGTTTGACAGCTTCATGAAAGGCGTGCTTAGTGGACCGGATATTTTGTACTATGTCACACTTTCAGGTGTGTTTCTGCTGTTAAGCATTCAAATTGTGGAACGGAAACGGTGGAGGTGAGAAGATGAAAAAATGGTTAAGTCATACCAACAGTACCGTGCTGTCTGTAGCGGTGATTGGCATCTTTATTTTGCTAACACTGTTCCTGAATTCACTTGGCGGCTTCCAGCTCGATCTGACCTCGAACAAACAATACACGTTGTCTGACCAGTCCCTTACTGCGATCAAAGATGTGAAGGATGACGTTAACATTCTGGTGTTAACCGTTGAAAATGCCAACAACACCGTGCTGAACCGTGAGGTCACGGATATGGTAGAGGAATATACGAAACGTAACAGCAAGTTGAAGCTAAAACAGTATAATCTGACGCAGGAACCTGCACTTGCATCCAAATACGGCATAACAGGCAGCTCCATTGTGCTGGAGCAGGGCGATCAACACAAAGTGATTGATATCGCCAGTTTGTTCACCGCGACAGGTGACGGCAGTGACGGATCGTATCAATTCACAGGTGAGGAAAAACTGACACAGGCGCTCATGAATATGTCATCCACCGAGATGCATAAAATGGTCTTTTTGACCGGACATGAAGAGCTGAGTCTTGATCAGATGACTACGCTGAAATCCTCCTTGGAACAAAATAATGTGCAAACGGAACAGTTGCAGCTGAATCAGGCCGGGAAGGTTCCGGAAGATGCAGATGTGCTTGCCATTATAGGTCCACAACGTGATCTCAGTGATGCAGAAATGAAGGCCATTCGCACCTATCTGAGTAATGGAGGCAAGCTGTTATTATCCCTCGGATTTGTAGAAGATATGAAATCCAGTTGGAAAAACATCGATGCCCTCATGGCAGACTATGGTGTCGTTGATGAGCATGCAGTCATGGTGGATAATCAACAAGCCAGTACGATGGGACCACTATGGGTGGTGCCGGAGTATGGTACACATGCAATCACGGATAAACTTGCTGCGAGCCAATTGTACCCGATGTTGTCGCTGTCGATTGCGTTGACCAGCAAAGAACAGGATAAATATACTCTTTCACCTTTAATTCATTCTTCGAATGACAGTTATGGGGAGACGAATATTGGCGGCTTATTGCAAAATGAAACAACCAATGATGCTGAAGAGGACATTCAGGGACCCGTGGAATTAGGATATGCAGCCGATACGACAGATGGCAAACCAAAGGCGGTTATTCTGGGCTCGTCCATTTTCATGCAGGATTCGGAAATTGCAAATGGCGGCAATCGGGACTTTATTTTGAATACAGTGAACTATTTGAGTGAGAAAGAAAATGGATTGACGATTCGCCCACGGGTACAAGCCGGGTATGAGACGGCATATTTGAATGGCGAACAGGCCAGAACGATTTTCTTCGTGGCTATAGTAGCGTTCCCACTCATCTTTGTTATAATCGGTGTACTCTTATGGTGGAGGCGCAGACGGGTATGAGAAAATGGGTACCAACAATTCTGGTGGTCATCGTTTTAATTGTAGGCTGGGTGTACGCAGCCAATCAAAATTATTTTCGCGAAGAAGAAGCAGAGCAAGCCAAGTTGCTCGGTATTCAAACCGGGGATATTCAATCCATCACGATACATGACACAACGGCGGAGACATCCGGTACAGCAGCATCTTCGATCCTGACGCTTGAAAATGGCGTATGGCAGATGGTTGAGCCAAAGTCCTATCCTCTGAACGGTTACAGTGTTAGCAGTTGGCTGGATGCCCTGATTGGTGCGAATCAGGAACTCATGGTGGAAGAAGCACCGACGGATCTGGATAAGTACGGATTAGGAACAGATGCCACTCGTTTGGATATCAAACTCAAGGATAATCGGGAGATTAAACTGGCTATTGGAAGCCAGCTTCCAGCAGATGATGCACGGTATGTACGCGTAGATGACGGTCCCGTAGTTGCCGTACAGACAGAGACGATTACCAATATAGCCTTGTCACGTCGTGATCTGTTGGATACTACACCGTTCAACATGGACGAGACAAATGTTGGGTCTCTGGAGTGGGAAGGTGAAGCGGCAACCTGGATGTTAACATCGACATCGGAGAACGGTGCTGCAGAGCAGACCTGGACACTGAATGGAAAAACGATTGAAGCCACAGACGCCGTGTCTCTTATCGGTAAAATTAAAAATCTGTCGACAGCAGATGATGTACGTAAAGCGTCCGAGTTGAAGAACTCGGTTCCCCGATTCAGCCTGTCTGTTGAACAGACGGTCAATGGGCAGCAAGTTCGAGATGTGTATCGCGGACTCACGATGCCATCCGAACCGGATCAGATCTGGGTCATTACGCCGGATGGTCAATGGGCATATGCCATGGATGCGACGAGTCTAACGGAAGCCGAGAAATTCCCGGATACAATTAAAGCATCAACAACTTCGGCGGAAGAATCATCGACTTCGGCAAATGACGCAACCACTTCTTCATCAACAGATGGGAAATATGTGTGGCGGAAGATAAGTGATAAGTGATTATAACTAACTTGAAATGAATTTCAAGTTACAGTTACATGGAAACAGTGCTGCGATCAAAGCGGCACTGTTTTTTTATATTAGAGCGAAATCTTTACTGGTTACAGATCAAATCTCACAGATCAGACCGGAAGACCAATTAACAAAGACCAATACCCAAACACCCAAATTTACAGGGAAAGGTACCATATCCTTTCAGCATACCGGTACGTACAGAAGAGCATCCTATCTTTGTGACCAAAACCAACATACATTGGAGGATGAGTACATGCCAGCAGTCAAAAAGGCAACAGCTATTACGTTATCATTGTCTACTGCAATCTTTGTAATGGCCGGTTTGACAGGATGTGGCACGAATCGGGATACCAACAATATGCATACGCAAAGTGTTCGTCAGCAAGCGAACGGCATTAACCGTTATGGTGTGGAAACAAATGGCATGGATGGCATCCGTGCGAAAAGTTATCGCATGCATAATGTCACTGACCTAAAGTCCAGTGAAGAGTTGGCTAAACGCATCGCGGAGATGAAGGAAGTAAAATCAGCCCGTGTCATGTTAACGGATCGTAATGCGTATGTCGCGGTTCGTTTGGCAGATGGTCATGCAGGCAAGCTGGAAAGCAAGTCCAATGGTCGTACAAGCATGCTGAATGGAACAATGCGTAATCGTGCCAGTGATACCATGCGTGGGGGCAACATGAATCACGATATGGGTGGTATGCGAGTGAATGGCGGTACGGGCACCATGTCTCCGTACAGCACCAGTGGAATCGCTCCAGGGCTGAACACAAATTCAGCAACGGATCGCAGCCATATGGGGAATGATCGCAGCATCTATGGAACCATGGGCACAGGTACAATTGGCATGATGCGTGGGCTGACAAACAGCGGCAAAGCACGTGGAACGGACGATGGGCATTACGGTATGAAAAGTGAAGGGCAGCGTGTAGACAGCACGGATGATAACACATCAGCAGAGATTAAAGGTAAGATTTCAGCCAAAATCAAGCAGTTTGCACCAAACATCGAGAATGTATATGTATCAGCCAATCCGGATTTTGTGGAGCATGTCGAGAGCTATGCCACAGATATTCGTAATGGTAAGCCCGTCAGTGGCATGATCGATACGTTCCAATCGATGGTAGAGCGTATTTTCCCAACCAACGGCACGGATACCAATCACCGTGATGGCATCCTTGACGATGGCCTGATGAACCGTAATCACAACGGTGGGGTCATGAATCGAATGAATCGGTAGTTCATAAGTCAGATGTACAAGTGTGCCTTTGCGCAGATGGTAACATCCGCTGCAGGGGCATGTTTGTTTTACATGATCCAATACATATATAACTGAATACGTTCTATTTGGACAATGAATCACATAATTCCTGCCCATTTTTCTTATAAAATTGAACCAACGCCCTTGACCTGACATAAGATGAGTTGACTGTATCCCCTTAACCTTGTTACACCAACACAACCCGAGCAAGGAGGGGTGAACATTGAAGGGTATCGATCATAAAAGCAAATTTTTGTTAACCCACCGTGAACGCGAAGTATTCGAATTACTGGTTCAAGACAAAACAACGCGTGACATCGCAGGGCAGTTATTCATCAGCGAGAAAACGGTGCGTAACCATATTTCGAATGTGATGCAGAAACTCAATGTTAAGGGTCGTTCGCAGGCAGTTGTCGAGCTGATTAAGCTTGGAGAACTGAAGATTTAGTTGCGAATTACAGTTAGGATTAAGTAGCAGCATGAAAGCCTTTCTCTATTCTTTGTCATGAAGAATGGGGCAAGGCTTTTTTGCTGGTATGGACCATGGATTGAGGGAACTAAAATTGAGGGAATATCCGAAACGTAGCATCGCTTGTTTTCATTATTTTAGTAGACCATAATGATTACATATATCAAGCAGATGAGATTGTAGGTAAGGCTTGAAAGTGAAACAATGGGCTGGACAAATTGGGTTTGGGATTTTTTTGTACTACATCTATATAAGTTAAACTACATATTTACACTAGAACGGAGAGGGCAGAAATGACCTGAAGAAGCGGAGCGTTCGCCTTTATCCGCAGATTTCCACTTATATAAAAGTGATTCAAGAAATCTGGGGATAACAGCGATCAGAAGGTTATTCTGTCAGCGAAGTGGCAAGTGTAACGATTCGGTATTCTTATATAAAACATGAAAGGATGATCTAAATGGACCGTTTCTTAAATGAATTTGAAGACCATTTTCGAGCGGGTTTTCTACCCGATCTGGAACAAACGCTGGCTAAGGTGCGGGATGAGAAAGTATATGCTTGTGCATTTGGAACGGACAGTGATTGGGTAACGCTGTTTATGGCGGTAAATACAGAGGAGTCATTGAGCAAACATATTACCAATATGAAGGAACAGGGGTTGTGCGACAGCGAGCAGGACGAGATCTATTACAGATGGGGCTGCTCCGAATATCAATATGGCAACGATACGCACTTTAACCACATCAGTCGATTGTTGTATGCAACAGAAGATGTTCAGGAGTACAAGGATGAGATCATTCGAATCATTGCCAAAGTTGTGAATGAAACAGCAGATGACGTTTTTGCCCGATATGGACAAACCAAAGCTGATATTACGTTCTTCGTATCTCTAACAGATGATGATCTGGCCGAGGAGATTGAGAATCAATCGGTTCATCAAATGACTGTGCCAAGTTTAGCCAGCAAGTTCTTAAAACGATATGATGGCATCAACTAGAACGAGTTAACTTGAGTTAAATTGAATCAAAAGAATTGAATCGTTGTACCGCGAAAGTCTTTCCTATTCTTTTAACTAAAGAAGGAAGAGGCTTTTTTTGTTTTAGCGTGAAAAATGAAACAATCGAATCCATATTACATTATCACTTATTGATTCCTATTCGTTTGAATGAACATCCTCCATCTTTTCTTCGAAAATGGCTGATAAAAGAGCTGCTCCAGTTCCTCAAACTGTGCTTCATTCAGATGAAGATGGAGCGCCCTTTTCGCTATTTTGGCGGCAGGCGTGGAAGAAGATTTCCTACCTCCGGCTTTTCGTTTGATCGGAATATGAAATTGCAGCAGGTCTTCGAACTGATTCCAGCCTTCCCAACTTAGCCTACCTCCGCGTTTCCAGTCGATGGCATAGAGGGCATAATAGGCATGTCCTTCTGTTTGTTTGGTAGCAATAATCCAGGTGGCAGGAATGAACTTTTTCCGTTGTCTTCGATTCATTGGATTGCTCCTTCTTTTGATATTACGAAACTCATGTTAAATTCCTCTTGATTTGCAGGATCGTCTTGATTAAAATGAAGTTATAAAAATAATTTTCTTTATTTATTAAAAATATATAAAAATAATTTTCATGAAGTGAGGTCCTTATGGCAGCCATATTACGTGCGTTGCAGCAAGAACTGAATAATCTTCCGTCTCAGGAGCGCCGTATTGCGGAAGTCATTATGCAATCTCCATCGGACATTCCCGGTTGGACGATTAGTCATCTGGCAGAGCAGAGTGGCACAAGTGCGGCAACAGTAACCCGCTTTTGCAAGTCGTTTCATTTTAAGGGCTTCCCCGATTTCAAAATGAAACTCGCCGCAGAATTATCCCACGCATCTGATGAAACAGCGTATCAGGATATTGTAGCGGGCAATTCACTATCCAAAATTGTTGAAGCTATCGAAGCCAACCACCTTGCATCTATTTCAGATACCACCCGTTTGCTGGACCTGGGCAGATTGGAGCAGGCGGTGCAATTATTGTGCCAGGCTCGTCGTATTGATCTGTACGGTGTGGCTACCTCATCGATTGTTACACAGGATTTCTATCAGAAACTGGTGCGGATCGGCAAAAGCTGTACTGCTTTCTCTGACTCACATATGCAGATCACATCCGCATCTTCGCTCGCTGAGGGCGATGTGGCGATGGCCGTATCCTATTCAGGCGAAACACCCGAAACCATCGATGCCCTGCATTGTGCCAAACAGGCTGGAGCTTCTACAATTTCACTGACTTCCTATGGAAGTAATACACTCGCAACGGTATCTGATATCCCACTGTTCACCTCTTCTTTGGAAGAGGGCATGAGGCGTGGAGATATGGCTTCACGTATTGCACTGCTGCATGTCGTCGATATTTTGTTCACTGGCATGGTAAGTGCCGACTTCGACCGTTTTATACCCAGACTGGAACAATCCTATCATAATGTACAATCTTATCGAGTCCAACACAACGGAGGTGCCTGACAGATGAAGATGAATATCCGCATTTTTGAAAATGAAGAAGATTTAAACGCCACGGGTGCTGGCCTTATTGCCAGTTTGTTGCAGACCAAACCACGGGCTGTATTGGGGCTTGCGACAGGAAGTTCTCCTGTGGGCATATATAAACAGCTTATCACGTTGTACCAGAAGGGGCTGGTCAGCTTCTCACAGGCATCTTCTTTTAATCTCGATGAGTATGTCGGACTTCCAACAGAACATCGTGAAAGTTACCGCAGTTTCATGAACGAACAATTATTCCATCATATTGATATGGATCTGGCCAGAACGCATGTGCCTGATGGTCAGGCTGCCGATCTGGAACAGGAATGTAAATCCTATGAGCAGCGGTTGGATGATCGTGGACCCGTAGACCTGCAACTGTTAGGCATTGGACATAATGGTCATATTGGCTTTAATGAACCGGGAACTGAATTAACTGGACGCACACATGTTGTAGACCTAAAAGACGAGACGCGAAAGGCAAACGCACGTTTCTTCGATAGCATCGATGAGGTTCCGGCGCAGGCGATTACAATGGGTGTTGGTACCATTTTGAAAGCCAAACAGATCCTGCTCATTGCCCGTGGCGAGGAAAAAGCCGAGATTATACGCGAAGCGTTCATGGGTCCAATCACAACGGCATGTCCTGCATCGCTTTTGCAATGTCATCCAAATGTGGTGGTATTGCTGGACCGTGCAGCAGGGAGGCTGGTGAGATGACCGGACCGAATAGCCATGAACCTGGGAGCCAGCGTGATGAAAATATTTCTCTTCTTCGGGGCAAGCTGCTCCTTGCAGATGAAATATTGGAAGACGGTGTAATAGCCTGGAGGGATGGGAAAATCCTCTATGCCGGGATACCGGAAGCTCTTCCTGAACAGATTCGGCGAGAGGCTTTGCCGCTGTCTGTACCGGAACGTGGCCTCATTGTGCCTGGATTCATTGATATCCATGTGCATGGTGGGAATGGAGAAGACTTTATGGACGCAAGCCCGGAGGTATTGGACAAGATCACTTCTTTTCATAGTACCCAGGGAACAACAGCGATGCTTGCGACTTCGATGACCGCTCCGAAAGAGCGACTGGATAACGTACTTGCTGAGGTCAACCGCTACCGTTCCGGTGAAATGCCTTATGCTCAGCTTGAAGGTGTACACCTGGAGGGTCCGTTTTTCAGTCCGAAATGGCCTGGTGCGCAAAATCCGGAACATATCATTCTGCCTGATGTATCCTGGCTCGAAGCATGGGAGAAGCAATATCCCGGCCTGATCCGTCAAGTTACGTTGGCACCGGAACGTGAAGGCGCACTGGAAGTCATCTCGTGGCTGCGCGAACAGCGGATTACAGCGGCACTCGGCCACACGGACGCGACCTATGAAGAGGTGGAGCGGGCAGTGGAAGCAGGGCTGCATCATGCGGTACATACGTTCAATGCCATGACACCACTGCATCACCGGTTACCCGGGGCTGCCGGAGCTGTGCTGAGTGATCCACGCATCAGTGCCGAGGTGATTGCCGATGGTATTCACGTACACCCTGCGGCGATATCGATTCTCGCTCAATTGAAGCGACATAACGATCAACTCGTGTTGATCACAGACGCCATGTCTGCTGCGGGATTGGAAGACGGGGAATACAAGATCGGCGACCTGCCCGTAATCGTGAAGCATGGCGAGGCCAGACTGAAGGACGGTGGGGCACTGGCGGGAAGTACCCTGACGATGATTCGCGGTTTCCGTTACCTGATACAGGAAGTGGGCTTGAGTCTGAACGCTGCATCACGTGCAGCAAGTCTGACTCCGGCACGCCTGCTCGGCATTGATCACCGGACAGGTTCCCTGGCTCAAGGAAAACAGGCAGATATCGTTTTGCTAAATGCGGAACTGGATATTGAGGGTGTATGGGTGAAGGGTAGACGGATCGGCGAGTCATATTAGATATAGAAAATTAGTACTGCGCTAATAACTCTCATACGTGATGCATCGGTCTTCGGAGTTAAAACTTGGCTTCTATCTGTGGAGAGGCAACACCTCGCGTAATATGTTAAAATAGATCTCAAAAAGACGGGATCTGCGGATCACGCATAACGGAGGCGTGAAACATGGAACGTAACGCTATGCTCGAACATGATCCGTTCATCACAGTGTTGGCGGAGAAGTTGCACATACACGGATATTATGCCTTTTATGGCGAGCATTACAATGAGACCGATATGGAGCTGTACCGCAGACATCTGTTCACATCATTCAGTAACATCGTATGGGTAGAGCTGGATGCACGCAAAAAGTATATGATTGTTGATCATCGTGGACGTAACACCGTCATGAAACTGATCGAAGGTATGTTGAACACACGCAGAACACTGCGTGCGAACCAGGCGATGGCGGGGACAGATACTTCTGGAGTCCAACAGGAGATCGCACACTTATCCCGGCTTGTGCACATGCTGAAGTTTACAACATTCCGCACATAACCCAAGTATGATATGTGGCTTTCATAAGTGATGAGTAACAACGAAAAAATGAAAAGTAACACCAAGAATAATAAGAAGAACCACAAGAGTATACATGAGTAACATGGAAGCGTGATAAGTTAAGGAGTGCATCTCATAAGTAGTCATCTCCGAAGAGTCGCTCAGTTCGAACCTGCGAAGCATTATTTCAATGATTTGGCTGTCATACAAAATGTAACGAATCTCTGACACGCTATTTAATGAAAATGAGCGATATTACGTTACTAAATCATGCTTACACTCCGATTAAGGAGTCTACGATTCGTTAGATTTACAAACCTGTGGAATTTCGAGCATTAAGGCTTGTGAGATTCTTTGGACGACAGTTGGCGATCTTGATGAAGGTTATGTATCTGATTTAGATAATAAACGAGTAAACGAAAGAGAGAGTCCTGTCATCACTGACGGAACTCTCTTTATTTGATTGTACACCGACTAATCAGTTCAGCAACAACCATATTCACTCATTGACTCGTTCAACGGGGATGCAAGCTTCTGAAGCTAACTCATGTAGTAACTCATATCTTGCTAACTTGGCACAATTAATAGAATTAAGATAACAAGCTTCCTAAAGATCACAAAGTTACTCATCGAATCCTACAGATATCTCCAAAGATCTATCGATCTATCCCCATCCACCGATGAATCCAACCATTCCTTCATCCTATGTCTGAATCCTCTTTGAAATGGTCATCTAAACGAAGTCACAAAACTGCTGAACAGCGTCCGGACATCATACTGATATTTGTTGATCGGTTCAATTGGACGGTTCTCTCCAAGCAAGGTGTAGACGGCGATCCGTGCTGCCCGGACCGAATATTCTTCGGTGAATACCACGTCATCGGGAATTTCGCAGAATTGGCTGATAAAGGCCAGGTTGGTGGAGCCTTCAGGCACAACCTTTGGTCTGTCGCTGTTCAGTCTAGGCATGAATTGCGCTGTAATGTAAGGCATCATGCATGGAATACAGTTGGCAGTAGCCATGATTGCCTCTTGATGTTCCTGAAAATGAAGATGGCCAATCAACTCCTGTATGATCTCTTCCCCGGTACAGTCGCACATTCTTTTCTTCACGTAGTCGCCCACGTTATCGGGGTATAATCCGTATCCCCAGAATACTTTTACATGCTCCGGCTGACCGCGGAAGTGCGGTTGAAAGGCCAGAACGACAGACATGAACCAGCTGGAATCCTTGAAAGTAACCAACGCGCCGGTACCTGCCCGGTTGCGTGTAAATTTCTCCATCAGATCAAAGAAGACCGAATCATGGAAGGTGACTGTAAACGACTCCCATTTGGACTCATCCACATGATCATTAAAAGAAGAAGGGTTGCCCAGCATCGGTTTCTTGACGGCAATGTTCTCCCACAGCTTCCATGAGCTGCCCTTGCCATTCAGTTTCGGGGCGGAAGTCATGGAGCCGATGTCAGCCCCTTCGGTCATCGAACCGTTTGTAACAATGACCAGATCACCTTCGTGGATGTCAATAACTTCCTCCTCACCTTCCCTGAGCACATGCATCCGACTTACCGTAATGCCCTCGCCGTCTTTGAAATCCAGATCCGTGACGGTACATTTCAGCGTGAAATCTACGCCAAACGGTTCCAGGTAGTGATGCAATGGAAGGATGATCGAGTCATATTGGTTGAAGGGTGTGCGGGTAACGCCTTCCAGCGTCTGAATTCTCGGGAATTCGTGAAAAAAGCGAAGCATGTATCTTTTGAATTCCACGGCGCTGTGCCAAGGTTGGAAGGCAAAAGTGGTCGCCCACATATACCAGAAGTTTGTTTTGAAAAAGTGAGGGCCAAACCAGTCGTTGATGCGCAGTTTACCCAGCGTGTCTTCAGGAGTAATAATCAGTTTTCCCATCGCCAGACGGTCCGACATATCAAAACCCATGGAGAGCACATCTTCGACCTTCCCGTCACGGTTGATGAGTCGTGCATTGGAATGTGTGGGATTGGCATCGTCAAATTCGGTAATTTCCTGTCGGACAGATATGCCTGGACGGTCGATGGAAGGGATGGAAGCCAGCAGCTCCCATAGATTCTCATAGGCCTCGTCATTGAGCATCCGCCCACCGCGGATGATATACCCTTGATCGGGATTACCAGCGCCGTCGTTGCTGCCGCCGAGAATCGCCATTTCTTCGATAATGTGAATGTGTTCTCCAGGAAAGTCACAATCTCTGACCAGATATGCTGCACCCGCCAATGATGCAATGCCGCCGCCTACAAAATAGACTTGTTTATTACCGTGCTCTTTCTTCACGATCATTCGCCTCCAAAAGGTTCTGTAACCACAGCCCTAATGTAAGCCTTGCAGGTCCCGTAAGGTATGATCAAAAGACCGAGAGTGTCCAATTTTTGGTCACTTTTGAAAAAGTGTCTAAAGATTAAGCCTGGATCACATGTAAAAAAAGCCGCGCATCCTAATCGGATGGCAGCTTCTTCTCATACCTATGCAATGCCCTCAGAACATTGCCTTCGATCAGCTCACTAAGCTTCTCGATAATCTGTTTTGGAGGATCTTGCATAGTGCCCCTCATCCACTGAATGATCAGCCCAGTAAAGGCGAGGGTATAAAAGTTGGCGACGAACTCTTTGTCTTCACTGCTGACCTTTATCCCACAGGCCAACTCATCAATAACGCCCATGATCAGATCATGGGTTACTTCATAGAGGTATGTATCCAAGTGGGTGCGCCCGAGCGAGTCGAGTGTATTGCAACAGAACGTTTTATTATTCTCGATGTAACAAAAGATTTTATGGAATCCGTCCGTCCATGTGCTGTAGCTTCGATACTCCGTAAGACTCTCCACTGCTTCAGTCTGATAAATCCATCCAAGCAGCGCGTAAATATCCTGAAAATGATAATAAAAGGTTTGCCGGTTCACGCCGCAATGATTAACCAGATGTTTGACCGTAATTTTGTTCAGTGGAGTATGCTCCATCAGTGATTTAAGCGAGTGAGCCAGCGCATGTTTGGTTAGATGAGAAGCAGACACAACATTCACCTCATCATTTTGGATTAGCTTACTTGGCCGTAACAGCAGGTAACAACTCATGGCAAAAGCCCAGTAGCGAAGCCCTGAGTATAAGCAAGTCAAAACGCAGGAATTCCGAAAGATCCTCCCATCAGGTATCCCCGTGGCTGACCAGCCTTGTCATGAAGCAGGGCACCTATAGATACCAACGACATTTGTTACCCGATCCGCACCACGACTCCATCAGGGGATATTCTGGATATCAATCGTTCCTAACAAACATCCCCAAAGGCCACTTGTGTTTTCTCTATCACAACCCTTTAAAATTTAGGCCTCAACAAAATCATTCACCATAAAGAAGCAAAAGCAGAAGCAAAAGTTGAAACCTAGTGAAGGATATCGAATCCATCTAAACAAGCTGATAAGCCGTCGCGCATGTTATCTCTAATACACTAAATCATTAAAACCGAGACCCCGTCTATAAAATCAATCATAGGAAGAACTACAACGAATGATGGAGAGAAAAATAAAAATCTCGAAGGATATCGTTTTTGTATCTATCACACAAACTCATAGCAGACCCGATCCTTTAGAGTAAACATGACAACACTACAACATAACGATCAAGACAAAATCAAAGTTCAAAGAGTCGCCAGTAGCCAATGTTTTTTTTATTCTCTCTAAATTACTAATGCCCGCTAAAAGCAAGTCTCCATCATGAAAGATAGCCATTGAAAAAACTAGAACACCACTAAAGAAAGAATTAAAAAATAACATCACAAAAGAAACAAAGAACAAAAAGAACAAAGAATAAAGAATCAAAAAAATAAGAAAAAAATCAAACAACAAAATCAAAAAAAACAAAATTAAATAACAAAAAAGACGACCCGAAGGCCGTCTTTTTATTATCCTTATTACCTAACCCATATTAAAAGTTAGGCACAATCTTAAAATCAGTCTGCGAGAAGCTGCGACGTAGTGGAGGGGACGAAATCGATTCTGAAGAAGCGGAGCGTTCGCCTTTATCCCCGGATTTCTCCCTTTAAGAAGGGAATCAAGGAAATCCGGGGATAACAGCGATCAAAAGAACGATTCGGCACCGGAACGTCCACTCAGCACCTTGCCCAGCACTTATTTTAGAAACGATGAGCCTTAACTATTACAAACTTTTCAAAAACCGAACAATCGTCAACAACCCTTTATCAAAATTCTCCAGGTTGAAGTGCTCGTTCGGTGCGTGCAAGTTCTCATCTGGCAAGCCAAAGCCCATCATAACAGCAGGGATTTCGAGTACACGTGAGAGCTTCTCAACAATCGGAATGGAGCCACCATCTTTGGTAAAGAGGGCACGAACGCCATACACGTGCTCATACGCATCTGCCGCTTTTTGCAGAATGGAATTGGAAGGATCAGTGTTGAACGCAAAAGCTTTCTCGATCTGTTTCACATGCAGCGTTGCACCTGGTTGAACGTGAGCGCGCAGATGTGCCTCGATACGATCCAGCACATGCTGTGGATCTTGATCCGCCACGAGGCGGCAGGTGATTTTGGCATGAGCTTCCTTCGGAATAACGGTTTTGCTGCCTTCGCCCTGGAAACCGCCCCATACGCCGTTCAGTTCCAATGTTGGACGAGCGCCAATACGTTCCACGAACGAGTAACCTTCTTCGCCGTACAATTGCTCCAGCCCGAGGTCTTGACGAAGCTGTTCTTCATTGAAGCCCTGTTTCACAAATTCTTCTCTCATCTCAGGAGACAGTGGCAGAACGCCGTCATAGAAACCATCTACACTCACACGACCTTGCTCATCATGCAACGAAGCGAGCAGGGACACGAGTGCGTGCAATGCGTTGGGTACACCACCACCAAATGAACCGGAGTGCAAGTCGGTATTGGCTGTGTTCAGATCTACGTGAAGTGAACAGAGGCCACGCAGGCCAGTGGAGATCGCCGGTTTTCCTTTTTCAAGAAGAGACGTATCCGAGATCAATACCATGTCTGCACGCAGCTTGTCTGTATGTTCATTCAGATAGATGGGCAGGTTCGGGCTGGAGATTTCCTCTTCACCTTCGATACAGAACTTGACGTTAACCGGAAGTTCTTTGTTTTCGGCAAGCAGAGCTTCTACTGCCTTGATATGTAGGAAAATCTGTCCTTTGTCATCCGTTGCACCACGAGCATACAGCTTGCCATCACGAACGGTAGGTTCGAAAGGAGGCGTGTCCCACAGATGAAGGGGGTCTACAGGTTGTACATCATAGTGACCGTAGATCAGAGCTGTCGGTTTGCCTGGTGCATGCAGGTGATCTGCATAGACAATTGGATGTCCAGCCGTTTGAATGACCTCTACGTTCTCCATGCCTGCACGTGTGAGTGCATCTGCTGCCCATTGTGCTGCACGATTAACATCCTCTTTATGCTCAGAAATGGCGGAGATACTCGGAATGGACAACCATTCATTCAGTTCTGCCAGGTGTTTTTCTCTATTTTGTTCAAAATAAATCTGTTCTTTCATTAAAAGGCCTCCTTCATGTTTGCTTTATCTCATTGTAATCCATTTTGTCATGTTAATAAAACATTGGTTAAAAAAATGATCGGTTACAGATCGTTTCATTCATCGGAAGATTGTGCGTATAATACAAGAAAAGGATTTCATCCATTTATTCTCAGGGGAGTTGAGGAAGTTTCCATGACAGTCAGACCCGATGCAAGCAGGCAGGTGAGCAGCGATGGAACCGACGAGGAGCGATCGAATATTTGGCAGATTAAAGCGGTTATCCGATTTAAAGGCAGGAAGACATAAAGGACGATTTTATCGAAACAGCCTCATGCTTATTTTACTCATTGCCAGCATTCCCGGGTTAATCACAGGTATCGTTATGTATCAACAGGTTGTTGGACGGATGGAGACCGAATTCAATCGGATGCATCAGAATCAGATCGAGAACCGGGCACGCAATGTGGATGATCAACTGGCTTATCTGGAGATGAACTTATCCCATTGGGCTTTTGAACCGAGGTTTGGCAATGCTTTGCGGACACTGGATTATGTGTATTATTTCAATGAAACGCAGGAGATTGTGACTACTTTATATGTATTACAAGGCTCCCACCCGTTGATCAAGTCAGCACAGCTGTATTTGCAGGAACCAAAGCCAATCTTGTTTAATCGGGATTATACCGAGTTGAACGATGATGCCAAAGTACAAGCGTATGATCGTTACCTCTCCATGGGCAACCACGTGTACTGGACAGACTGGGTTTCCAGCATCAACAGAGATACCGCACCTTCGACCAACGATAGTCTACTGCATATGGATGCGGGCAATGCACTCGTTCTTGTACATAAGATCCCGGGCGAAAGCATTAATCCATTTGGGGCACTAATCATTACGCTGGATAACGAGAAAGTCGCCAGTTTATTGAAAACGCTTACTCCATATGATGAAGGGTTAACATTTCTTATGGATCAGGAAGGAAACACACTGGTTACCGGGAATCCGGGAACAGCGGGAGAGACGTCTGCTTTTGAGCAGCAGCTAAAAGAAGAAGTGGCCCTGCATGCGGACAGCCGCTCATTCCTGTTCCGATATGAGGATCAGACCTATTCTGTCTCATACGGTTCATTGAGTCGGATCGATTCAGACTGGACTTACGTCTCCGCAGCACCTTTGACCTCAGTCACTTCGCCAGTCAAACTGGTGTCCAAAATCATCGTCATTGCGAGTATAGGCAGTCTAATCCTGGGATTATTGTTATCCTGGTTTGCTTCCCGCCGCATCTATTCACCTGTAGCACGGATGCTCCATCTGCTTACGCCTGGCAGAAACGAAACCACACCAACGGATGCCAAGCTGGATGAGTTTGAGCTGCTGGAGCAACAGTGGAACGAACTGACCTCCCGCAGTGTTACGGCACATCGCCAATTGCAAGAGCAGCTTCCCCATCTGCGCGATAGCTTTGTTTTACAACTTGTACAGGGGCATCTATATGCCTATAACGAGCAGGATCTCCAGGAGCGCATGCGTCATCTTGGATTTGAGCTGGAGGGCCAGCAGTATTTGCTGATGCAAATGTACTTTACGGGGTACGAGCAACTGCAAGGCAGATTTGGGAGCCAGGACACGGGATTAGTCACCTTTGCAGCCGTGAATATCACTCAGGAAGTGGCAAAGAATTACTTTAGACAGATCAGTGTCATGAATTTTCATGACCTGTCTTCCGCCATGCTTGTGATTGCTCCCCAGGACGAACCTGTGAAATCACAGGCGCTGTTATGGGGACAGGAGCTAGTGGAGGTCATTGGACGTACGCTCAAAATGAAGGTTACCTTGATGATCAGTCGCCCGGCGGCTTCACTTCAGGAACTGCCCGGACGATTTGTCGAGATGGAACAGGCTGTGGCTTATCGCAGTGTGGAGGAAGGAAGTCAGATTCTCGATCTGGAGGATGAGGCGTGTTTCCGCAGAAACGAAGCAGCTTCCTATCCGCTTGGGCTCGAACGCGAGTTGCTGCAGGTGATCAGGCTGGGCAAGCAAGCCGAAGCGGAGCGAGTGCTGGACCAATTCATGAGTGAGATTACGCGGACAGGGAGTACCGAATTTCAAGTGCAGCAGATGATGCTTCAATTACTCGGCAGTATTCAGCACATGATGCTGCAAACGGGGGTCACACCGTATAAGTTGTTTGGTGGTAGCAACATGTATGAGCGCTTATCCGGTATTCGTGAACCTGTACAGATGAGACAGTGGATGATGAATGAGGTATTCACACCGTATATACAAGAGATTGAGTTACGATCGCAGGAACCGCTGAAACTGGTGGTAGAACGAACGATGTTGTACATCGATACACATTACCGCAGCAGTGACATTTCGCTGGAAAACTGTGCTGACGATGAGCAGATGACCCCTTATGCACTCAGCAAGGCATTCAAACAGGTATCGGGCATTAATTTTATTGATTATCTGACACGTGTGAGAATGGATGCCGCGAAGCAATTGTTACGGGAGACAACGATGAAAATCAATGATGTTGCGGCGGCTGTGGGATATCAGCATAGTTATTTTAATCGGATTTTCAAGAAACAGGAGGGAGTTACGCCGAGTCAGTATCGCGATCAATGGTTCGGACAATAACCGTTTATATCTTAGTCCTTTCAGACCGACATCCAGCTTTAGCGGATGCCGGTTTTTTCTTTTTTTACCGTGAACCAAAGAAAGATAAACCTGCAAAAATGTGCAATTCTACCTGCTACGATATGTCCAATATCGCGTGAGAATGGCGTTATAGCGGGCTTTCCAGCCAGTGCATTGGAGCAATGCAAAAAATGAAGGTTGCCGGAAAAAGAAGGGCTGTATAGTCTGAGTATCAGGTTTATTGATAACGCTTACAACGGAAGAGGAGGGGAGACATGATGAACGGGAAGACGGACTGGAATACCAACGCCACTGCAACTGCTCAAGCGGATATGACTACAAGACCCATGAGACGAGAGTCTAACTGGAAAAGGCAGATCAAACGAAACAAATGGTTATATGTGCTTGTGCTTCCCGGCTTTTTGTACTTTGTCATCTTTAAATACTTGCCCATGTGGGGGATCATCATTGCCTTTCAGGACTATCAGCCTTTTCTGGGCATCCGGGAGAGTAACTGGGTGGGGCTAGAGAACTTTACGAACTTTTTCTCCAACCCGGACTTCTTCCGACTATTACGCAATACGCTGGTCCTTGCCCTGTATGATCTCATCTTCTTTTTCCCGGCACCCATCATTATCGCTTTGTTATTAAATGAAATTCGGGTCGCTTTCTTCAAAAGAACGATTCAAACTCTGGTTTATGTACCTCATTTTGTATCCATGGTGATTATCGCCAGTATCACGTACGTGTTTCTAACCCCGCAAGGCGGGGTGTTATACGACCTGATCGCCTGGATTACAGGCAAGCCTATTGATGTACTCTCCAGTCCGGGTTCGTTCCGTCCCCTCATTATTGTTCAGATGATGTGGAAAGAGATGGGTTGGGGAACAATCATTTTCCTTGCAGCCCTCGCAGGTGTAGATACGGAACAATATGAAGCCTCCATTGTGGATGGCGCAGGACGGTTACGGCGGATGTGGCATATCACACTTCCCGCGATTCGCACGACGATTGTCATTTTGCTCATTCTCAGACTGGGGAACTTTCTCGATACCGGATTTGAGCAGATCTACCTGATGACCAACTCCCTCAACCGGGATGTCGCAGATGTCTTTGATACGTACGTGTATACGGTGGGGATTACACAAGGTGCATTCAGTTACAGTACCGCTGTTGGACTATTCAAGTCTGTGGTGGGCATCATTTTGGTGCTCGGCAGCAATAAACTTGCGAAAAAATTCGGTCACCCCGGAATTTATTAAGGAGGAGCGCCCATGAACAGCCGTCTATACAACAGCCCTGCCGGCAAGGTATTTGATATCTTCAATTACGTCATGCTGGGGATTCTGGGCATATTAACCGTCCTTCCTTTCCTGTATATTATAGGGAATTCTTTCGCAACGGAAGCCGAGATCACCTCACGCCAATTTTTCCTCATTCCGAAGGTGTTTTCCTTCAGTGCGTATGAGTATATCTTTTCTTCGTCCACAATCTTTCGCAGCATTGGCGTTTCCATCTTCATCACGGTGGCAGGTACACTGGTGAACCTGTTCTTCACCTTAACGATGGCTTACCCACTATCCAGAAGTGACTTCTGGGGTCGCAACGTCATGATGAACATGGTCATCTTCTCGATGTTATTCGGTGGTGGCATGATCCCAACCTATCTTGTCATTCGTGGACTGGGACTGCTTGATTCCTACTGGGCCCTTATGCTTCCTGGCGCGATCAGCGCTTTTAACTTAATTGTTGTCAAAAACTTTTTTCAGCAAATGCCACCCGGGCTGGAGGAAGCGGCCCGCATCGACGGCTGTTCGGATCTCGGGGTGCTGTGGCGAATCGTTCTGCCTTTATCAAAGCCGGTCATTGCCACGTTTGCCTTATTTTACGCCGTGGGACATTGGAACAACTTTTTCTCGGCACTGCTGTACATTTCCGATAGTGACAAATGGCCGCTGCAAGTCATGCTGAGACAGATCGTGTTGCTTTCGCAAGCCAGTGTCGGAGATATGGCGAACATGGACCCCAATTTTGTACAGCCACCAGAGCAGTCGATCAAAATGGCAGTCATCGTTGTAGGTACCATTCCAATTTTGCTGGTGTATCCGTTTTTGCAGAAACATTTTGCCAAAGGTGTCATGTTAGGTTCAATCAAAGGCTAAAGCCAAGGGGGAGAACGTATGGGACAAAAAACGGGATTCAAAAAAGGTGCACTGTTACTCTCGGCTTCACTGGTACTGAGTACAATTCTGGGCGCATGCTCTACTGGTGAAAAAGGCTCTGGAACAGCAAGCGGAGGAGGAACGGACCAACTTACCATTATGCTTCCGAACTTCGAAGCGGAGAATCCGCCAGAGAATAGCCCGGTCATCCAGAAGCTTGAAGAATTGACCAAGGTGGATGTGAACTTGCAGTGGGTGCCGAGCAGTTCGTACGAAGACAAATTCAACATTACACTGGCCTCGGGCAAGCTGCCTCAGATTATGGTGGTGTTAGGGAAGTCCCCAAGTTTCATTAATGCGGCACGAACCGGTGCATTCTGGGAGCTTGGTCCTTATCTGAAAGATTATCCGAATCTGAGTCAAATGAATGAAATCATCACCAACAATGCATCCATCGATGGCAAAACCTATGGGATCTACCGGGCACGTGCCCTCGGACGTAACGGGGTCACAATCCGCAAAGATTGGCTGGAGAATCTGGGGCTGGAAGAGCCCAAAACGATTGATGAATTTTACAATGTATTGAAAGCATTCACAAAGGATGATCCAGACGGTAACGGCAAGGATGATACGTACGGTCTGGTTGCCAGCAAGTTTACCGGCCCGTGGGATAACATGCAGGTATGGTTTGGTGCGCCCAACAAATGGGGAGAGGATGGCAGCGGGGGGCTGATTCCGGCACATGAGACACCAGAATACATGGAAGCCCTGAAATTTTTCCGTCAAATCTATAGCGAAGGTTTGGTAAACAAGGACTTTGCCGTAATGGATGCAACGAAACTGCCTGATCCATTTGTGAATGGGCAAGCCGGTGTCATGGTGGATGTAGCAGATAATGCACAGCGCATGGATCAGAAAATACTGGATAAAGACCCCAATGCGACAGGACGTGTGGATGTGCTGCAAGCGATGGAAGGTCCAAAGGGATTGCGTGATATGCCAACATCCGGTTACTCTGGCCTGATTGCGATCTCCAAAAGCAGTGTCAAAACGGAAGAAGACCTGAAGAAGGTACTGAGTTTCCTGGATCAGTTGAACGAACCTGAATTGCAGGCATTGTTGTACAACGGACTGGAAGGTAAGCAATATGAGAAAAAAGAAGACTACATTGTACCAACCACTGACAAGCTTGCACTCCGTGACCTGCAAGGCCTAAATCAGATTTTGATGTTTGTGCCGGAAGACAGAACACTTCGCGTACAACAGACACCTGTCCGGGAAAAGGTTGCACAGGTGCAGAAAGCCAACGAAGAGATTGTTATCGCTAATCCTGGCGAACCGCTGATCTCTGATGTATACGCCCAGAAAGGACCACAGCTGGACAATATCATTAACGATGCACGAATCAAATTCATCGTAGGACAGATTGATGAGAAAGGATTCGAAGATGCTGTTGCCCTGTGGAAGAACAACGGCGGAGACGATTATGTGAAAGAAGTCAATGAACTGTACGCTGCACTGAAGTAGATGGAGACCAATAATACGCTTGAACAGGCAGGGAGGAAGGCGACATGTGGAACGGGGATGCATTTGAAAATCCCGAGGCGCAGTACCGGGTTCATCCCTTTTGGTTCTGGAACGGGGATATGGAAGAAGAGCAGATGAAGCGGCAGGTGGCTGAGATGGCCGTGCAAGGTGTAGGCGGGTTCTTCATCTGTCCGCGTCAGGGGCTACAGATTCCCTATCTGTCGGAAGCTTGGTTTGACAAGGTGCGAATTGCAGTGGAAGCGGCAGATGCTCACGGCATGCAGGTATGGTTATATGACGAGTACCCTTATCCCAGTGGAATGGCTGGTGGGGAAGTGACCCTTGATTTTCCTGAAGCAAAGCAGCGTCAGCTCATTCATCATCAACTGCTGGCTCAGGGCGGAGAAGCTGTGGATCTGGAGCTGCCGTGGGGACGAGTATTGGTTGCCCGAGCGATTCCCAAGGATGCACAAGGTAAGCGGTTGTGGCATGAATCCATTGATCTGCGCAGCAAAATTGGCAATATCCAGACCGATCAGGTGTATCAGGAGACCGGACTCACTTCGTATAATCGTAAGCGGTTCTTCACCTACCGAACAGCGTTTCGATTGTTGTGGGATTTGCCCGAGGGTGATTGGGAGTTGATTATATTTCAAGAAATGGAGATCGACGATTTCAAATATTACGGTAACTTTGTTGATCCTTGCCACAAGGATGCGATGAGCCGATTTATTGAACTGACGCACGAGCGCTACAAGTCTGCGGTTGGAGATCAATTTAAAAGCGTGATCCAAGGCATGTTCTCGGATGAGATTGCACCGCTGGGGCGTATCCCCTGGTCATCACAGCTTCCCCGTTATTTCAGTGAGCGTTGTGGTTATAGTCTGATCGATTCGCTACCGGCTTTGCTATATGGCGATGTTCCGAACGCGCATCGGATTCGGTATGACTATTACCAGTCTCTGCACCTGCTTCTCCGGGAGTCCTATCACAAACAGGTGCATGACTGGTGTGAGGAAGCGGGAATCCAGTACGCGGCAGAGGTGCCTGGCGTACGGATGACCACCCAGTTGTTCAGTCATATGCCGGGTGGTGATTCGGCCCATGAGAAAATCGGACGATCCTTATCGTGGATACTGGAACGGTATGGTCAAAAGATGCGTGACAATCCCAAGATGGTCAGTTCGCTTGCCCGGCAATTGTGCCGAAGCCGCAATCTGATTGAATGTTTTCACAGTGTAGGCTGGTCCATGACGCTACAGGATGCCAAGTGGATGATTGATCGCATGGCCGCCATGGGCACCAATTTCTATAACTTTCACGCCTTTTTCTATACGATTGGTGGGCTGGCAAAACATGATGCACCGCCATCTCAATTTTTACAGAATCCCTACTGGAAGCATTTCCGGCAGTTGGGGGATTACACCGGACGTTTGAGCTATCTCATGAGCACCGGAGCAGCAGATATTCGAATTGCTGTACTTGACCCAACAACGACATTCTGGAGTCTGATGGGGAATCCGCTGCATGGATTCGAGTACAGCGGCGAAGACGAAGCTGAACGGGTCCAACTGAATCGTCTGACAAAGGACTGGATGCGGATCACAACCCATCTGCTCGAAAACAGACGTGACTACGATCACCTTGATCCCGAATTGCTGGCTGAAGCTGATTTGAAGGATGGCATCCTTCAGATCGGCGTTGCCCGTTATGAGGTGTTGATTCTGCCACCGATGCTGAATCTGGAGGCCGCGGCCTGGGAACAGGTGAAGAAATTCGTTCAGTTGGGAGGAACCGTTATTTCTGTTGGGATGCCTCCGCATATTGCCATCCAGCCGGGAAGTCCGGAGGGAGATGAAGCTGCCCAGTTCTTTGGTGCGGGTGAACAGCCGCAAGAAGTGTACTGGGGTCGTAGCGGGACAACTGATCATGACAACCGTGAATCCATGTGGAATCAGGGTAAGGGCAATGCCTATTTCTTACCCGCAGGAACGGGGCAAGGAGATGACTTTTCACTGGAGCTGATCTCCCTCCTGCTCGATCAGGTATTGCCTGAACCCATCTGCTGGATCATGGAGGAGGAAAGCGCATCGCTGCTGATGCACACCCGTCAATTATCGGCTGGAGAGCATATGGTTTTCTTGACCAATCAGGAGGGTCAGGAATTGAGAGGGCAATTGAAGCTGGTTGCCAGACAGTTGTGGGATGGGACGAAGCTGGCAGAGGGTGTTTGTCTCGTGGCAGAACGACTTGATCTGGAGACAGGGCGGCTTCAAGCATTGCCGTATACGAGCAGTGGCGGGGAATGGTGCATTTCACTAACGCTGGCGCCTTACGAAGCGCATGCTGTTCGTCTTACTTTACAACCTGCGAAGGAAGAGGCATTAACAACGAAGGTGGATGTAACAGACAAAACGGGTTCAACGTTTGTAACGGATGTATCGGCAGGAGCGAATCAATCTTGTAAGATCATGCTCCCTTCGGAAGGTCCATGGCGAATGGAAACGGTGCAGCCTAACAACTTGCGAATGGGACAATTCCATCTGCGGGCCTCCAATGCTAACGGAATAATTCTGGAAAGCCAGCATGTAGCTGTGAAACCGTTTATTGATCAGGCGGCAGAATTATCGGAGCAGCATCTACCAGTCCAATTTAACCAGGTATTTGGCACACCGAAAAAAGTATCCATTGCTTACCCGATTGAGTGTCGATATACGACCACATTTGAGCTAAGAACGACATTGCCTGCATGCCTGTTATTCATGGATAGAGCGGCGATATCGGGCATTTGGTCGATAGAGATTAATGGGCACCCGCTTGAAAAAGAACAATTCGATCCAATTGAAATAACCGACCACAATAACATCGCTTGTGATATCACGGAACTGCTGCATAGCGGTCTTAACGAAATGACGGTGATTGTGCAGGTAACGAAAGATGAGGATGGCCTCGTTGATCCTTTGTATCTACAGGGAAGATTCGGCTTGGAGTTCCATCATGAAGGAATGGCTTCGCTTGTGCGGGAGTCCGACACGGCCCTTCGCATCAGACCTGAACCACAGCCGCTTTATCCTCATTTTGCCGGGGAGATGAGTTACAGACGAACATTCTGGCATGATGAGCCTGGGGAAGATGTTGCCTCATTTGAACTGGAATTCAGCGATTGGCGGGTACAGGATGTAACGGAAGTGCGGGTGAACGGACAGAGTCTGGGTGTACGATGTTGGTCTCCGTATCGCTGGAAGGGAGATACCTCATGGTTGCATCCTGGGGAGAACGACATTGAGGTGCGGATTACCAACACATTGATTGGCCTGCTGGAAGGCACGTATTTTGATTCGGAACATCATCGGTTAGAGGATGCAGGTCATGTACCTGCTGCAGAATTCGGATAAAGGAGTGGTAGTAGGACATGGGACATCGTATTCAGTTTGACCGTTATCCAGGTGGTGTGATGAAAGCGTTAACGCTCAGTTATGACGATGGAGTGGTGCATGATCGCAGACTGGTGGAAATCTGTAATCGGTATGGTCTGCGGGGAACCTTTAATCTGAACTCCGGTACGCTAGGTAATCCAGGCCGCATTGAGGCTGGGGAAGTCGCTGAACTGTATACGGGGCATGAAGTAGCCGTTCACACGGTTACTCACCCTACGCTGCCTTATGTTCCGAATGAACTATTGACCGAAGAGATTATGGAGGATCGAAAAGCGCTGGAGAAGCTGGTTGGTTATCCGGTACGAGGTATGGCTTATCCCAATGGAGGGTACGACCGTACGTTAAGTACGAAGCTGGAGTGGCTCGGCATCGATTATGCCCGTACCGTTGAATCACATGGCAGATACACGTTGCCAGACCGTCCCCTTGAATGGCATCCGACCTGTCATCATAACCATGATCTTGCGGCACATGCCAAGCGTTTTATCCAACATTCCAAAACAGGTACACCACTATTACTCTACGTCTGGGGTCACAGCTATGAGTTCAATGACAACGACAACTGGGAGATCATCGAACAGTTCGGTGAGCAGATTGGCGGCAGGAACGACATCTGGTACGCCACGAACATCGAAGTGATCTCCTATTGGAAGGCAGTGCAACGACTGGAGTGTTCAGCCGATCGATCCATCATCCATAATCCGTCTGCCATCCCGGTTTGTTTCACGGCAGATCAGCAGGTTGTTGAAGTGCAGGGCGGAGAGACATTGCGGCTAAGCGAACGAATCAAGGTATAAGGAAGGGAGCTGACGATCATTCGTTATTTTCATGAGAACGAGGCGATTGCAGGCAAGGTGTACGATTCAATTCCGGATATATTGACTACGGTGGCTCAGCGTTATATTGGCGATCATCCGAAACATTCCTTTTTGTTCAGAGCTTATCATCAGGGTGGTTTTCTTAGACTTGGGGACTATCGCTACGACCTGAATCTGAATGAGAAATGCATAGAGGCGCGTGCAGGGCAGTACGTGTATGTATGGGGCAAGTTATGGAGCGAGCAGAATGCAACGTTAAATACAGGTCTGAACTGTTATAGTCCAGTGACGATCTATGTGAACGGCGAAGAGGTGTTTAAATCCGAGTTGTTGCAGGAATTATTTCCTGAGCGGAGGACCCAGATTCCGATCTCTGTGAACTATGGTTGGAATGATGTGTTGTTATGTTTTGTCAAAACAGAAGTGGGGTTCGGCGGGATCTACGGAACAGCCTCTTTCAAAAATTTCCCGTTGCACTTCCTTACTCCTGGGGCAGATCGTCAGGGACAGGAAGGCTGGTTATATTCAGAACCTGTGGATGAACCTGTATTATCTCTCCCTCGTAATGGCATGACAGAAGAAGAAACAGGTCTTACCTGGTATCCACGCAGGAGCTGGACAGAGGCGGAACAGAGCAAGGGCTCATTTGCTCGTATCTTTGGTACGGAACAACCGGCTGTTGCCTATGCATGGGCCAAACTGGATGTAACCTTGCCAGGATCAACGCCAGTTATTTTAAAAGGCAATCATGATGGAGCTTTGACCCTGTATGTGGATGGCATGGAAGTATACTCTGCTGGAAGCAGTGCTAACTTTCACGTTGAACTCCCCCGCCGTTACGGTTCATCTGATCTGGTCGCAAAAGGTGAGGTCCAGGCAGTCGGCGCTTCATGGGGATTCACGTTGGAAGATGCCGAGCATTCGAGTTTCACAGGCTGGAGACTGAAACCGCCTCATCCGGTTGCGGGATGCTCTGACCCCTGGCTGTACACAGGTGTGTTTGCTCCCGGTGCTGAACCATTCCACGCCGACATCGTGCGAACCGATACCGTATTTGATGATGGTGCAAAAGGTGTGTATTGGCGGGTAGATCTTCCTGATACACATGTTCGTCCTTACCTGGAGAATACACATTACGGAAAGTGGAATTATCCGCTTGGCGTTACCCTGCTTGGACTGCTCCAGACAGGACAGGAATTGGGACGGGATGATTACATTCAGTATGTACGGCAACATATTGAACTGAGTACTTCATTTGACCGCTATGGTCTGTGGGATCGGGAAGGGTATGGTGCGGCAGGAATCAATAATCAATTGTCTGCGATAGACAGTCTGGATGATTGCGGTTCGTTTGGGTCCACGCTGCTTGCTGCGATGGAATTCGGCGATATTCGTGGGGGAAGACATACTGCGGATCGGATTGCGGGATACATCACGGATGAGCAGGAACGATTGGAGGATGGTGCCTTTTACCGGGTTCGCGGCAGTGGGGAGATGCGTCAGGAGACGATGTGGTGTGATGATTTGTACATGAGTACACCATTTCTGATGCGTTATGGTCAGTTGACAGGAGATAGGGCGTACTGGGATGATGCGGTCAATCAGTTCCTGATGTTCCGTAGATACCTCTACCTTCCCGAACAACGGATCATGTCCCATGTGTATGATTTTGTGCGTGGTCGGGCGACAGGCATTCCGTGGGGACGCGGGAACGGCTGGGTGCTCTTTTCATTAACCGAATTGTTAACGATCCTGCCGATAGATCATGTGAACAGGCCGGAACTGCTAACTTTCTATCGTGATTTAAGTCAAGGTTATCTGTCGCTGCAAGGGGGAAATGGACTATGGCATCAGGTGCTGAACCGCCCGGATTCGTATGAAGAAACCTCCTGCACATCCATGTTCATCTACGCTTATGCCCGTGGTATTCGGGAAGGCTGGCTGGAACAGCCAGAGCCTTATCTGGAGGCGGTACGCAAAGGATGGGAAGGCATGACACGTTTGTCGATTGACTATAAAGGTAATGTATATGGGGTATGCCGGGGTTCGGGGTACTCATTTACCGCCTTGTATTATCGCGATGATCTGGGGTGGAATCTAAACGATACTCATGGGATTGGCATTGTGCTTTTGGCAGGTATCGAAGCACATAAAATGAACCAGCAGCTCCGCAAGGCGTCTATCTAAGGCTTAAGCCAAAAAAGGATCAGATATTTACATTCGTGTTAGGCTAAAAAGAGACATCATTCAAAACTCAATCAACAATTGCTTGACTCTAGTTGACTAAACGATTTCTTATATGTATACCTAGTAAAAAGGCTATAGAAAGTCGGAAAGGAAAGTTATGATTCCATTAGTATATGATCAGATTAACCATTGGGGAAAAGACGATGAATTTTTCCTTGCAATACTAAAGAAATTAAAAGTAGAGTCTATAGCTGACTTAGGCTGCGGAACAGGAAGATGGACTACTCACCTCGTTCAGTACGGCTATAAAATTACAGCTATCGATCCCCATGAAGAAGCGATTGAAGTCGCGAGAATGAAAGATAATTCAGGCAATGTGAGATGGATAGTAGGAGATAGCTCAGATTTACAAACCAATGCCTATGACGCGGTTATTATGACTGCCAATGTTGCACAGGTATTTCTTACAGATGATAGTTGGAAGAAAGTAATTTCAGACGTATTCCAATCCCTCAAATTTGGCGGTCACTTTATATTTGATATTAGAAACCCTTTGGTAAAAGTGTGGGAAGAGTGGGAGAAGGACAGGACTCCCGACTTAGCTAAAGATATGTTAAGTGGAGACCCGCTTGAAATCTATACAGAATATGAAGGATTTGAGGGGGATATCTATACTTTTTATGAAACTGTGAAAAATACTAAAACAGACGAAGTCCTAGTTCATGAAAAAATGCAGATAAGATTTCGAAATCAAGAGGAACTGCATGAGTCGCTGAAACAAGCAGGGTTTTCGATAATTGAAACATATGGTGATTGGGAATTTAAACAAGCAAATGCTAAAAATCGATCCTTTATTTTCGATTGTGTAAAAGAGAGTCAGTAAATCAAATGAAGTCAATCGTAAAAGTGGCTATGGATAACGTACTGAAAAAAGCGGCAATGCCCTCGGGCTTGCCGCTTTTAGTTAATCCCATTTCAATACAGAACTCTGGTTCCGAATGTGATCTGCATAATAGCACTGATAAATACACTTACCTTCACCCAATAATGTGAATAACTGCATCAATAAACAAGAATCAAAATAACTCCAGCTGCTCCGGTCCTTCTTCCTTCTCCGGTTCAGTACGGTCAGGAAAAGGCTTCACTGGTAAATCCAGCAGATCCATCATCATCTGGGCATTCGCTGCTGCATCGCCACCCGAGTTGTTGTTGAAAATAACATAGACATCCTTGCTCTGCTCCTGCAATTGCTCCAGATACCCTTTCCACTCCAACAGTTCTTCCTTGTTGTAACGGTACAAATAACGGGTCTCGCGCCAATTTGGCGCACCATTTTGATGCCAGCCGGACACGTTGCGTCCATGCATGCGAACCAGCGTCATCTCCGAATCCGTAGCCTGGGGAACGATGGGAATGGAACCTGGACCTGCCTGAGGTTCGTCACAGACGCTGTGAATCCAGCCTTGCTCCTTGAGGAACGCAAGCGTGCGCTCTCGCATGTCGCCTTCATACCAGCTACGATGACGGAATTCGAGGGCACACGGAATACCCTCCATTCTCAGTTTCACTTCACGAAGCTCTTTGACGTTGTCCTTATTGCACTCAAACCAAGGTGGATATTGAAACAAGGCTGCCTGCATCTTGCCGGCTTCCATGACGGGCTCGAGTGATTCCCGAAAGGCTTTATACATTTCCGACGTGCTCGTGAAGTAGGGCTTGCCCCGCAGATGTCCGGTCATTCCCTGATAGGCTTTGATGATAAAAGCAAAGGATTCGGGCGTCTCTGCAGCCCATCGTGCCATTCGATCCCGGGGTTGAACGGCGTAGAAGGAACTATCCACCTCCACGGTGGAGAAGTATTGTCCGTATAGACTGAGCTTGTCTTTGGCTTTGGTACGGTTTGGATAGAGATCTTCCTGATCCCCCCA
>NZ_JBHGUU010000014.1:0-214039 GCF_048976745.1 Paenibacillus sp.
GGGCCTTTAGCTCAGCTGGTTAGAGCGCACCCCTGATAAGGGTGAGGTCGGTGGTTCGAGTCCACTAAGGCCCACCATATTCCCTGATAGCTCAGTTGGTAGAGCACTCGACTGTTAATCGAGTTGTCACAGGTTCGAGTCCTGTTCGGGGAGCCATTTATGGAGAGGTGTCCGAGTTTGGCCGAAGGAGCACGATTGGAAATCGTGTAGGCGCCACAAGCGTCTCGAGGGTTCGAATCCCTCTCTCTCCGCCACAAAGTTTATTAGCATGGCCCGTTGGTCAAGGGGTTAAGACACCTCCCTTTCACGGAGGTAACATGGGTTCGAATCCCATACGGGTCATAACATGGAGGCTTAGCTCAGCTGGGAGAGCATCTGCCTTACAAGCAGAGGGTCGGGGGTTCGATCCCCTCAGCCTCCACCATAAACATCCCCAAAAAGTGAAGTTAATGCTTCGCTGCGGATTCCGGGTACTTTCCGGGGGCCCAAGGGATTTAATACTTAAGAACGACGCGGGGTGGAGCAGCCCGGTAGCTCGTCGGGCTCATAACCCGAAGGCCGCAGGTTCAAATCCTGCCCCCGCAACCAATTTTCACTTATGCATTATGTCTTTGGAACCGTGGTGTAGTTGGCCTAACATGCCTGCCTGTCACGCAGGAGATCGCGAGTTCGAATCTCGTCGGTTCCGCCATTTAGTTAATTATTGTTGGGGATTAGCCAAGCGGTAAGGCAACGGACTTTGACTCCGTCATGCATAGGTTCAAATCCTATATCCCCAGCCATTTATGAGAGCCATTAGCTCAGTTGGTAGAGCACCTGACTTTTAATCAGGGTGTCGAAGGTTCGAGTCCTTCATGGCTCACCATTATTTTTAAAGTGTGCGCGTGTGGCGGAATGGCAGACGCACCAGACTTAGGATCTGGCGTTTCACGACGTGGGGGTTCAAGTCCCTTCACGCGCACCATATTTTGCGGAAGTGGCTCAGCGGTAGAGCATCGCCTTGCCAAGGCGAGGGTCGCGGGTTCGATTCCCGTCTTCCGCTCCATAATTTTTGCGCCCTTAGCTCAGCTGGATAGAGCGTTTGACTACGAATCAAAAGGCCGGGAGTTCGAATCTCTCAGGGCGCGCCATTTTTATTAATAAGTAATTACATGTTTTGACGGGATGTAGCTCAGCTTGGTAGAGCACCTGGTTTGGGACCAGGGGGTCGCATGTTCAAATCGTGTCATCCCGATTTTATGCTTATGCGGGTGTAGTTCAATGGTAGAACTTTAGCCTTCCAAGCTAATAGCGTGGGTTCGATTCCCATCACCCGCTTACATAATGAAAAAGCCTTTGCAGATGCAGAGGCTTTTTATCTTTATATAGGAATAACAGTTGATTTTATGTAAGAGTATATTGTTAAAGAGCCAAGACCCCCTTACTGTTCAAATAGGGAGGCCTAGGCTCTTCTGTGTATCTCTGTGGATGTGCTGCTTCTAAGACAAAGCAGCTATTATTACGTGATGTGATTCAGTTTAACGTTCATTGTGATCGGTCACTCTTTTACGCATGCCAGCTAAACCAAGCAGACCCAGCAAACCAAGCCAGCCCCAATCCATGCCGTTGTCACGGTCGGTTGTTGTGGCATTTGCACGAACACTGTTGGTACGATAGTCACCATTGTTGCGGTAGTTTCCATTCATATTCACGTTGGTGTTTGTGCGATCCATGTAGTTGATGTCCTGATAAGACCGGACGCGTGATCCGTTGGTGTTGGTATCCATTCCTTTAGCCATTTGGCCATCAGCAGCAGCAGCTGGACCAGCCAGTGCTGCAACCAGGAGTAAGGATGCAATCGTTGTAGTCACTTTTTTCATGATGGGGATTCCTCCTTTTTGGTTAGATCTATAGATTAATCTGCCCAAAAAGCGAAGGACATTATGTAGAAATGGTCTGTTAAAGTATCCCTATGATTACAGCAGGTTAGGAACATACATAAGAAACTCCTCTAATAAGCAGACTTGTAGTGGGAAGAAATTTATAATTATATCTTTAATTTATTGCGTCACTGTGGTAAAGTATACAAAAGCTTGCTTTGCCGGTCATGTTTCTTTGTATATCATCTGTTCTCAAACAATGAATTTATGCGGTTTAACCTCAGTATCAGGTATATTGGACTATATCTAAAAGAACTGTATATTTATGAATTTTTAAGTATAGGTATGAGACATTTGATTTATGTAAAGTACGTGAAAAAGGTATCATGCGACAGCATATGACCATTAAATGAAGCAGAACAAGAAAATGAATAAAAAAGCGTGTTTTTGTGCTGTAAATCGGGGATAATCCCCATTTTTTCTAGTAGAAAAATAAAGATTTTCGTACCATTTTATTGTATGATGTTATGAAGGTGTCAAATTTACGTGTACGAATGGAACGATCAGATGGGAGGATAAGCATGACTGAAACTATGGTAACCGCCAGCAAAAGCCAATCCAACAACCTGCTTCGTAGAGACGTGCGGTTCCTGGGCAATATACTCGGAGAAGTTCTTGTCCATCAAGGCGGCACGGAGCTTCTAGATATCGTTGAGAAGATTCGGGAAACGAGCAAATCGTTACGTGCAGAATTTTTGCCAGAACTGTATGCAGAGTTCAAAACGATGATCCAGGAATTAGACTCGGACAATCGTCACCAGGTTATTCGGGCTTTCGCTATTTATTTTCAATTAGTTAATATTGCTGAACAAAACCATCGGATCCGGCGTAAACGGGATTATGAACGTTCTGCAGGGAACGCTGTGCAGCCAGGATCGATTGAGAAAGCAGTACAGGATCTTAAGGAACGTGGATTGTCTCATACAGAGGTGGAAGAGATTCTCGACGATTTGTCGTTGGAACTCGTTATGACAGCTCACCCAACCGAAGCCATGCGCCGGGTTATTCTGGATATCCATAAACGGATATCTGAAGATGTCATGCTTCTTGATAATCCTACGCTGACGTTGCGTGAACGTGAACAGTTGCGTGAGAAACTGCTGAATGAGGTTATTACTCTTTGGCAGACAGATGAACTTCGCGACCGCAAACCGACTGTACTCGATGAAGTGCGGAACGGGATGTACTACTTTCACGAAACGTTGTTCCACGTACTTCCGGATGTATATCAGGAGCTGGAACGCTGCCTGAACAAATTTTATCCTGACCATGACTGGCATGTGCCGACGTATTTGCGGTTCGGTTCCTGGATCGGTGGAGACCGGGATGGAAATCCTTCGGTAACTTCAGATGTAACATGGCAGACGTTGTTGATGCAACGCAAGCTCGCTTTGCGTGAATACCAACGGATTATGATTGAACTTATGGGTCATCTCAGCTTCAGCACAAACATCATTCATGTATCGGATGAGCTGGTGCAGTCGATTGAGCAGGACCGCAATTCTGTTACATTGAAAAAAGTGGATATCTGGCGGAATGAAAAAGAGCCATATCGCATCAAATTGGCCTATATGATTGCCAAGCTGAACAATGTGCTGGATGAGAACAAATTAGGTCAGGCTGACCGTTATCATAGCGCTCAGGATTTGATTGATGATCTGATGATTATTGATCGAAGTCTGCGCCATCATTTTGCCGATTACGTAGCAGATACGACTATTCGTAAAATGATTCGTCAAGTCGAGTTGTTTGGTTTCCATACCGCTGCATTGGATGTGCGTCAGCACAGTCAGGAACATGAAAATGCGATGTCGGAGATTTTGGCGAAAATGAACATTGTAGAAGATTATGCACGTCTCACAGAAGACGGTAAAATCGATCTGCTTGCTCGTTTGCTGGATGATCCACGTCCGCTTACTTCTCCTTATCACCAATACTCAGAGGGGACCAAAGAGTGTCTGGATGTCTTCCGCACCATTAAGCGTGCCCAGAACGAATTTGGAACCGGCTGTATTACAAGTTACCTGATCAGTATGACGCAGGGCGCAAGTGACTTGCTGGAGGTTATGGTGTTTGCCAAGGAAGTGGGCTTATTCACCAAAGGAAACAATGGTGAGGTTGTAGCTACACTTCAAGCGGTACCGCTGTTTGAAACGATTGATGATCTTCATGCGGCTTCGGACATTATGCAAAAGCTGTTCAACCTTCCTGTATATCGCGCAAGCGTAAAAGGACGGAATGAACTGCATGAAATCATGCTTGGTTATTCAGACAGTAACAAGGATGGCGGAGTGGTTACAGCCAACTGGGAACTGCGTGTAGCCATGAATGCGATCACGGCTGTAGGTAATGAACATGGCGTTAAGCTGAAGTTCTTCCATGGACGCGGCGGGGCTCTTGGACGTGGCGGCATGCCGCTCAACCGCAGTATTCTTGCTCAACCACCGCATACGATTGGCGGAGGCATCAAGATTACAGAGCAGGGAGAGGTTATTTCTTCTCGTTATTCCCTTCAGGGGATTGCATACCGTAGTCTGGAGCAGGCAACTTCTGCTTTGATTACCGCAGCACTGAATGGTCTTGAGCCGCAAGAATCAGAATCCGAGCGTCATTGGGACAGCATCATCAAAGAGATTTCGGAAGTATCCCTGACGAAATATCAGGATTTGATTTTCCGTGATCCGGACTTCTTCACTTTCTTCAAGGAATCCACACCGCTTCCAGAGGTGGGTGAACTGAATATTGGTTCACGTCCATCCAAGCGGAAAGGGAGCGACAAGTTCGAAGATCTGAGAGCGATTCCTTGGGTATTTGCATGGACGCAAAGTCGTTATCTGCTTCCGGCATGGTATGCTGCAGGAACAGGGCTGCAAAGTTTCTATCAGGATAAAGAGGAAAACCTGGTTGTCCTGAAAGAAATGTATGCAAGCTTCCCATTCTTCCGCACGCTGATTGATACGGTTCAGATGGCTGTAGCCAAGGCAGATCTGGTGATTGCCAAAGAGTACTCAGCCATGACTTCCAATAAGGAAGCTCGAGATCGCATATACGGTCAGATTGAAGCCGAATTCAAGCTTACCAAAGAGCTGATCCTGAAAATTACCGGAGAAGCTGAGATTCTGGATGATGTTCCAGTTATTCAAGAATCCATTCGTCTTCGTAACCCTTATGTGGATCCATTGTCCTACATGCAGGTTCAACTGCTAAGCGAGCTTAGAGATATGCGTGAACGTGGTGAGGATGATACGGAACTGCTCAGAGAAGTGTTGCTGACAATCAATGGCATCGCTGCAGGGCTGCGGAATACAGGCTGATCATTGAAGGGCTGCATTTGAATAATGATGTGTAACAAAGTACCCATTACTTTGTTGAATAAAAGCTCCATTCTCTCCTTTACGGAGTGAGAGATGAAACGGGACTCCTGCGGGAGTTCCCGTTTTTACTGTTTTTGGAGGATATTTGTCATACAGTCTTGATTTTTGACCAAAGTTGATTTACGATTTGATTGGTGAATTACAAGTGTGGACGGGTATTAGAAGACGGAAGACCCATCAGCATGTCTGGGGGAATAAGGGTGGACAATTTGGAGAATAGGCTTGTGAAACTGGTGCTCAAGGGTGACCAGAGAGCCTTCGCAGAAATCGTTGAACTATATAAGGACAAGCTATTTCATTTGGCATACCGGATGCTGAACAATCGTCATGAAGCTGAAGACGTTGTGCAGGAGACGTTTTTACGTGTGTTTCGCAATCTGGAGAAGTATGATCCGAACCAGAAGTTCTCAACCTGGATATACCGGATCGCGACTAATCTGTGTATTGACCGACTGCGTAGAAAGAAACCTTTATACTCTTTGGATGCTGAACTGAACGATCAGGAGGGATCTGATGGTTATGCGATGCTTCCAAGTGATGATCGTACACCGGAGAGTGAAGCACTCCTGTCGGAAACGCAGACGCTCATTCGTGAAGCCATTGACAGTTTGCCAGCCAAGTATAAGTCCGTTATGATTCTGAGATATTTACAGGACTTGTCGCTACAGGAAATCAGTGACGTGACAGGTATGCCCGTAACAACGATCAAGACACGCGTTCATCGAGGCCGTGATTTTCTGCGTAAAAAATTGGAGTATAAGTTATAAATGTTAAACGCCTTTAAATATGGGCGAAATTATTTGAAACATATCCGAAACGGATGCGTATGTAATGTATGCAAGTCTTATGTGTGCTATTTAATGGCTCATGGACTAAGTGATTTAAGAAAGGATTGGCTCTCATATGGATTGCAACTCGGCCGTCTCTTTAATGCATGAATGTTTGGATGAGTCGTTGTCCCCGGCCCAGAAGGTTGAATTGAAAAGTCACCTTGTGATCTGTCCGGATTGTCGCATGCGCTTTAAAGAGTTGGAACAGACGGAAATGCTACTCTTTGCCATGAAACACTATTCACCGTCTGCCTCTGATGAGCTGACCAATCGAATTATGAATGCTCTGCCCCAGCCCAAGAGACAGCAAGTATGGCTCAAATGGGTCAAAGGACATCCCGCGCTGACGGCGGCAGCCTTCTTTTTGGTCGTGATGCTCTTTAGCGCCTTGAATTTCTGGAATCAGAATAACGAAATGGTCGTTAAGGGAAATAATTTGGACCAGATCGTGATTCAGGGTAACACGGTTATTGTTCCTGAAGGTAAGTCAATTGCTGGCGATCTTACGATAGAAAATGGAACCGCGCAAGTATATGGGGATGTGAACGGCAATCTGACGGTTATCGACGGACAACTGTTTCAGGCTTCAACAGCGCATATTTCAGGTCAAGTGAAAAGCATTGATCAGGCGCTGGACTGGTTCTGGTACAAAATAACCAATATGGTAAATGAAGTGGCTTATCGCTAGAACAGGGTAAATTCTTCAATGGTATATACCAAGCAGGGTACTCCAGATTGCATGGGGTACTCTTTTTTATACGTAAACTTTGTAATTCATGGTAAATGTGATGTTTATGCGCAGTTTGAGACTGCCGTAACTTGCAACCTGAACGTTAACGTTATAACCTAGATACTAAAGAGAACATACTACTACATATAGATACGCATCTTGCACAAATCAAATGATGCAAAAATGCGGAGACAAAGGATTATATAAAATCCTAATGGGTTAATATGAGATCAGGGTTTACTCATCAATGGGGATAGCGGGGGCTGGCTTATGAATTATTTTGCTGACTTAACGTGGACAGAGTCCATTAAGGACGTTATCGATATATTGATCGTTACCTATATTATGTACAAACTGATTTTGCTTGTGCGGGGTACACGTGCGGTTCAGCTCCTGAAAGGAATTCTGTTCCTTGTGCTGATCTGGGCATTAAGTACGTGGCTAAACCTGTATACGCTCAAATGGTTAATGAACCAGATGTTTACGTTTGGTGTGGTTGCGGTGTTCATTATCTTTCAGCCGGAACTGCGTCGTGGTCTGGAGCAATTGGGACGCGGTAAGCTGTTTGGACGTTCAGCGGCAGCGAGTGATGAAGAATTAACGGTGTTAATTGGTGAGATTATTAAGTCTGTTAATTATTTGTCACGGCGTAAAATTGGCGCATTGGTCGTATTTGAACGTGAAACGGGTCTGAACGATTACACGGAATCGGGCATTAAAATGCACTCTCTGGTCAGCTCGGAGCTGATGATTAACATCTTTATTCCAAATACACCGCTCCATGATGGAGCCGTCATTATACAAGGGAAACAGATTTCGGCGGCAGCCTGTTATTTGCCATTATCAGAGAATCCGTTTATCAGTAAGGAACTGGGAACGCGTCACCGTGCGGCAATCGGGATTACCGAAGTTGCAGATGCGATCTGTTTGGTTGTCTCGGAGGAGACAGGGCAAGTGTCGCTGGCAATGAATGGACAGGTCGTTCGTGATATTAAGGAAGAATCACTGATTGCCAAACTGTATGAGGAGTTGCGCCCTACATCCAATCTGAAAAAGAATGGCTGGACAACCTTCTGGAAACGGAAGGGAGGACGTAACAATGGATAAGTGGTTTAACAATAATAACTTTGCCAAAATACTTGCGCTTGCAGTGAGCCTGCTGCTCTGGTTTATGATTCATCTGGACGAAGTACCAACCACTCCTACGATCACAACTGGGACAACCAACAAGATTGTGGAACGTACGGTGCCTGTTCAACCTTATGGATTAGACAGCAACAGCTATGTGCTTACTTCATTAAGTACGGATGAGGTCCGGCTGGAGATCAAAGGGCAGCGCTCGATGTTAACATCGATTTTTACCAATGACGATTACAAGGTACTGGTCGATCTAAGTCAGGTTAAGGATGGGTCCAATACACTGCCGCTGGTACCTGATTTACCTTCCGGTGTAGAAGTGGTCAGTATGGAGCCTTCCATGGTTACCGTGAATGTAGAAAAATTGGGCACCAAATCCTTCAATGTGAATATTGTACCCGAAGGGGAACCATCCGCCGGATACAGCGCTGGAACGCCCGTAATTGAACCTTCTACGCCAGTTAAGGTAACTCTTCCCGAAGGGCAACTCGAGGCCGTAGCGAAGGTCCTGGGCAGTGTGAGCATCAAAGATGCCAAGGAAGATGTCATACAGAAAAAAGTGAAACTTCAAGCATACGATGCTGAAGGTAAAGTCCTTGAAAACGCGATTATAACGCCTCAAACGGTTGAAGTCCGAGTTCCGGTCAATCAGCCCTATACATCTGTACCCTTAAGGATCAAATATTCGGGACAGCTACCAGAAGGCCTGGTTCTCTCCACAGTAGAGCCTAGCGTGAAAGAAGTCTCGGTGTATGGATCAGAGGATGCACTTGCGGGTATACAGTCCTACGACCAAGTAACCCTTGATCTTACACAGTTTGATCAGTCGGGTACATCGACAGTTAACGTGGACTTGACGCCGCCTTCCGGTTTTGAGAAAATCGAGCCTAGTTCGATTCAGATCAAGGTAACCATATCACCATTTGACGAGGCAGAGAAGACAACCAAAGTCTTTCCGAACGTGCCCATCACACTTACAGGTGCGGGGAATGGACTGGAAGGGACGCTGGTTACGCCTCGAAGCGGCGGTCTGAACCTTACACTCACAGGCTCACCAAGTATGCTTGAGGGTCTAAGCAGTGAGGATCTCACGTTGACCGGTGATCTTGCTGGACTTGCGGTGGGAACGCATGAGATCAAGCTTGAAGCCGACCTGCCCCGTTTTGCCAAACTGGATGAATCATCCAATGCTCTGAGTGCAACGGTCAAAATTAGCGAAAAGGCTGAAGACACAACGACTCCTCCTAGCGAAGATCCGACTGACGAGGGAACGGTAGCACCTGACCCTTCACCAGCCGAGGTCGAAAATGGGGAAACGGAGCCTGTTCCTGATGAAGATGAAACGGAATCGAATACGGATACTCAGGATCAGGGCCAACAGGGGAGCACAAGCAGTCGAGGTAATTTAAATAATAATAACAGCGGTACTGGCAGTAAAAGTGGCGCGAATCCGTAAACGTTCTAATTTTAAAATTCTCAAAAAATAATAATAGTGCTCGTATATGATGCGAATAGAAGGAGTTAAATCATGGGGAAATATTTTGGAACAGACGGTGTAAGAGGGGTTGCCAATAAAGAGTTAACGGCAGAGCTGGCTTACAGCATTGGACGTTGTGGTGGTTACGTGCTTGCAGGTGGTGTGGAAAGACCCAAAGTGGTTATCGGCATGGATACTCGTATCTCGGGATTGATGTTGGAATCCGCACTGGTTGCAGGTCTGTTGTCCATTGGCGCTGATGTGATTCGTCTGGGCGTTGTATCCACTCCGGGAGTGGCGTATATTGCACGTTTGTTGAAGGCTGACGCGGGAGTGATGATCTCGGCTTCCCACAATCCGGTTGAGGATAACGGAATCAAGTTCTTTGGCGGAGATGGCTTCAAGCTGTCTGATGAAACAGAGAACCGGATTGAAGAGTTGATGGATGCGGAGACAGATCAATTGCCACGGCCAGTTGGTGGCGGGCTGGGTACCGTAACGACGGATGAAGAATCTCGTTATCGTTACCTCGACTTCCTGAAAACGACTGTTAATGAGTCGTTCTCTGGTCTTAAAATTGTTCTGGACTGTGCAAACGGAGCAGCTTATGAGCTGGCACCGAAATTGTTCAGTGAACTTGGTGCAGAAGTCATTGCCATTGGCGCTGAGCCTAACGGCCTGAATATCAATGAGCAATGTGGATCAACTCATCCAGAGAACTTGAAACAAGAAGTGCTGAAACATAAAGCGGATCTGGGTCTTGCTTTTGACGGGGATGCGGATCGACTGATTGCTATTGATGAGACAGGCGCTGAAGTGGATGGAGACTTCATTCTCTGTATCTGTGGTGATGCGATGAATCGTGCAGGCAAGTTGAAGGACAGTACCGTTGTATCAACGGTTATGAGTAACATTGGATTCTACAAAGCAACAGAGAAACTTGCACTGAAAACAGCTAAAACAGCTGTAGGTGACCGTTATGTAATGGAGGAGATGCGTCGCGGTGGTTACAACCTGGGCGGAGAGCAGTCTGGCCATGTTATTTTCCTGGATTACAACACAACGGGAGACGGTATGCTGACTGCGATTCAACTCGTGGACACGCTCAAGGCTTCAGGTAAAAAACTGAGTGAACTCAAATCACTAATGACCCAGTACCCACAAGTATTGGTGAATGTGCGTGTTGAAGATAAGAGCAAATACGAGGGCAATTCTGCAATCGAGCAAGCTATTGCTACAGTAGAACAACAACTCGGCGATAATGGACGTGTACTCGTTCGTGCTTCTGGTACAGAATCCCTGATCCGTGTTATGGCGGAAGGACCAGATAAAGGTGAACTGGAGCAGTTTGTATCCCAGATTGCAGACGTGGTGCAAAAGGAACTGGTTTAACACCTTAGATATACATTTTGTGTACACATTCCCACTGTGGGATTGCCATCATAGAATGTTATAATAAAGGGTATATGCTTGAAGCTAGAACAGAAAACCCGCGTCCCGATTGGCAAGGCCTAAGGTCTGATATTCCAGTCGGGATTGTGGGTAAATATGCTGAAATTGTCACAGGTACTTTGCTCCATTGCAAAATGGACCTGACGTGCATATAATGAGTGGAGTCGTCATTCAGACACAGAAAGTGAGGAACGTAAGGTTACAGTTACACAAGCGCCAGAGCTTGGAGTTGCGCGGGAAGATGTTGAACACAGGATTTCTTCAAGATTGAAGGAAAGCTGATTAACATCAACGGCAATCAAGCTGACGAGGTGGAGGTGTTCGGATTGTTCGGCGGGGACCTCCCGGTGAAGCACCAGAGCCGTAAACCGGATTGCGGAAAATGGATAGGTGACTGTCCACACAACGCGCCGGTGCAGGTGCAAGAGTTAAACTAAAATTCAAATGAATGTGCGCGAAGGGCGTAAACAGTACGCGGACGGGAAAATGATGTACATTCATGATTGCATTCATAACAGCTTATGATGACTGCGGGGCGACACGAGGTCGCTCTGATCATTGATAATTGAATAAGTAACAAGTATTCATGAAACGCTAGGCAATCACTCATTTTTTCGATATGCCGCCTCTGCCTGTTTCCCTTCGTGACACAGTATTCATATACAAACGGAGGAAATAAACTATGTGCGGTATTGTTGGATATATTGGTAATAAGAACACTCAATCGGTATTGGTCGAAGGATTGAAGAAACTTGAGTATCGTGGTTATGATTCTGCAGGTATCGCGGTATTCACACCGGAAGGTCTGCAAATCACGAAAGCTCTGGGTCGTCTTGCGAACCTTGAAGCCAAGCTGGATGGTGCACCACTGGTAGGTAATGCCGGAATTGGACACACACGTTGGGCAACTCATGGTAAACCATCAGATGAGAACTCCCATCCACACACGGATGGAAGCCAGAAGTTCTCTGTTGTGCATAACGGTATTATTGAGAACTACCTGGATCTGAAGGACGAATTGATGGCTCAAGGTCACACGTTCACTTCCGAAACAGATACTGAGGTTATCTCTCACCTGATCGCACGTGAATATAATGGTGATATCGTTAAAACAGTGCAAAAAGTAATCACGTTGTTGCGTGGTGCATTCGCACTGGGTGTATTGACAGAGCATGAGCCTGAGAAACTCGTAGCTGTGCGTCAAGCAAGCCCATTGATTATTGGTATTGGTGAAGGCGAGAACTTCATTGGTTCCGATATCCCGGCAATTCTGGAACATACACGTAACGTGTACATTCTGAATGATGGCGAAATGGCTGTATTGACACATGATGCTGTCGAATTGATGACGATTGAAGGCAACTTTATTTCTCGGGAAATGATTCGTGTCGATTGGGATGCTGTAACCGCAGAAAAAGGCGGATTCGAGCACTTCATGCTGAAAGAAATTCATGAGCAACCAAAAGCATATCGTGATACAATGCTTGGTCGCATCGATAATGAAGGCAAAAAGGTTCAACTTCCTGAATTGAAAATGACTGAAGAACAAATTAAAAATATCCGTAACGTTCAAATCATTGCATGTGGTACAGCGTACCATGCAGGTCTGGTTGGACGTACAGTGATTGAACAATTGGTGCGTATTCCGGTTGAAACAGATGTGGCTTCCGAGTACCGTTACCGTTCTCCAATCGTGCACAAAGATACACTCGTGATCGTAGTGAGCCAATCCGGTGAAACTGCCGATACGCTTGCTGCATTGCGTGAAGCACAATCCAATGGTGCACATGTACTGGCAATCACAAACGTAGTGGGCAGCTCCATTGCACGTGATGCAGATGATGTTATCGCAACATTGGCAGGCCCTGAAATTGCAGTAGCTTCTACCAAAGCGTATACTTCACAGTTGATCGCGTTCAATTTGCTCGGTCTGTACCTTGCACAAGTTCGTGGTACACAGTCTGCTGAAGAGATTGCGCACACGCTGGCAGCGATGCAAGCATTGCCTGAGCAAGTGGAATCCATGTTGGAGCAAGCAGAAGCAATCAAAGGATATGCAGAGCAAATCTCCAAACATGAACATCTCTTCTTCATTGGCCGTGGTCTTGACTATGCAGTAGCTCAAGAAGGATCGTTGAAACTGAAAGAGATCTCTTACATTCACTCCGAGGCATATGCTGCGGGTGAGTTGAAACACGGTACGCTTGCCTTGATCGAAGACGGTATCCCTGTTATTGCCTTGGCAACGCAGGAGAACGTACTCGAGAAAACAGTGAGCAATATCAAAGAAGTGAAAGCACGTGGCGCGGATGTACTGGCAATTACGTACGAAGAGCACGTAGCACCATTGCTGAAATCCGTAGACCAAGCGTTTGCGATTCCTAAGACGCTGCCACTGCTTAGCCCGGCTCTGTCTGTAGTTGTTCTGCAATTGTTGGCATACTACGCTTCTCTGGCACTGGGTCACGATGTGGATAAACCACGTAACCTGGCGAAGAGTGTAACGGTTGAGTAAGGTGATAAGAGTCTGGATTTAATAATCTTATAACAAGTAAAAGTTATTCAAAAAGATGATATGACCTGGTCATATCATCTTTTTTTGTTATCCGGTATACTGATCATAGGAATTTTTCATCATTAATGGATCTAAGTTGAATGACCATATCGCAAATCAAGAGAGGTGAAAATGATGGAGACTTGTACAGATGTATTGATCGTGGTCGATCTACAAAATGGTGTATGTTATGATGGGAATCATTTGTATGATTTGAATAATCTACTCCATAGAGTGAATAGAAGAATAGCTATGTACAGAGAATTACAAAAACCAATCATTTTTGTTCAACACTGTGATGAAGCATTAGTGCCTGGAGAAGAACCATGGGCTATACATGCCGATCTTGATGTTCAAGAGCAAGATTTTTTAGTGCGGAAAACACATGCGAATTCGTTTTACGAAACAAATCTGAAAAGTCTCTTGGACGAATTAGCTGTACATCGTATCGAGTTTTGCGGCGCCCAAACAGAGTACTGTATGGATGCTACAATAAAATATGCGCATGGATTGGGATACGAAAACTATATGATCCAGAATGGAACGTCCACTTTAGATAATCTATGGATGTCTGGAAAAGAAACGATTTCTTTTTATGAAAATATATGGAACGACAGATTCTTGAAATGGATAAATGGTGAATCGTAGAGAAACGGATCGTACAAACTCACTACATGATAACTCACTACATGAGAATTCTCATTTGAAACGAAACATCTGTATTTTGATATATGAAATTAAAACCATACAGTACAGAAAGGGTCCTAATGACATAAAACATTGTCATAGGACCTCTTTTTTATTTAAATACAAAGTACGCGTTTTCTATGTTAACAGTAGTCTAGATAAGAAGCATTTACTGATTGCCAAGCTTGAAATACACGTTCAAAACTATACAAATAGATCATCTGTTGTCTCTCCGTGTAATATGAAAAGAGTAAAACCATTGGTTACGCCCAAGTCGTAGTTGTTTCAACGGGGAGACGATAGGAAGGATAACCATCTTTGGCTGCTTTACCTATGGAGATCAACATCACGGGCTGGAATCGTTCTTTATCCAGGCCGAAGGCCTCAGCAATCTGGGCTTTGTCATAACCGGCCATAGGGTTCGTATCATAGCCATGTGCACGGGCAACGAGCATGAGTTGCATGGATATGAGGCCTGAATCAATGAGGTTCATATCACGGAGTTCCGATGCACTTATGTTTGCATAATAAGGTTTTACCTGTTGCATCTGCATATCCATAATGTCTTGGGGCATGTATCCAAGTTCCACCGATTTGCTGAAGATCTCTTCCATGTAATCAACGTTGTTAGCATCGTAAAATATGGCAATGACAGCGGAAGACGTTAGTGCCTGGGTCTGGTTAAAAGAGGCCAGTGGTGCAAGTTTCTCTTTGCCTTCAGCACTGTCAATGACAAGAAAACGCCACGGTTGCATGTTAATGGCCGAAGGAGCACGTGAAGCTTTCGCTAATATTTCGGTCATCTCCTCACGACTGATTTTCACTTCAGGGTCATAAACTTTAACGGAATGGCGCTCCAAAACGATGGTATCAAAATCATTTGTTTTGTTGAATTGGCCAGTAATTGTATTCATATTGAAATCTCTCCTCATATCTAATTTTGGTGAGATTGGGGTATGGGTTATATCTCCATCCGTCTCACTATGAGGAGTGTAAACTATGAAGTATACTTTATAGCAAGAAGAAGAAAAGGAGAGATCCATATGAAAATTAGTGAAGTAGCGAACAGTGTAAACCTTCCGATATCCACGATTCGGTACTATGAGAAAATAGGTATTATCACAGATGAACATGTGCTGAGAGATCATAATAACTATCGCATCTATGCGCAGAGCATAATTCAGCATCTGGAAGTTGTGAAACAATGTTTAGCTGTGGGGTTTACGATTCATGAGATACAGTTGATGATCTCTAAAAATGGGTTTTCAAGTACAGATCAAGCAAGTATTATCCAAGCCAAAATATCAGAAATTGAAGAAGCACAAAAACAATTAGAAAATTCCAAACAAAATTTGTTCGAAATTCTTAAAGCGGATATCACGTGTGAGGATGGTTTTGGTAAGTATTGAGCCGGACGTTCCTCTTGAGCTTTTCAGTCAGCAGGTTTGTACGTCAAATCGAAACAATAGAGTACAGACCATCCTGTAAACGTAGATTACCGGGTAGCCCAGTTTCCACCTTAACCTCAGTAGCAAATACACCGGGCATGCGCCCGTCCGGGAACCAGGGCATCTGTTTATCAATGACAATAAACATGCCTTCTGCATCACCCGTGGGGGAGAATTTCTTTCCGTCTCCAGCAAAGGGTTCAAGTTGATAATGCCCATTCAGTGTGTTCATTGTCTGAGGAACATCATCCACGGGCATGCCGATTTCACTAATACATAACAGATGGTTCGTTTCAAAAGCTTCATCGACTGTATTTTCGAGTGAGTGGTGAGCGATGAATTCCATCAAGTTGCCACTTGGATCATAGAAATAGATGGCCGTTGCATCCCAGTAAGAGAAATAGAATTCATCCTCTCGATCTTTGGAAAGTAACGGAATGTTACGGTCTTGGGCCCACCTTTTCGCGTCAGCAAGTTTATTCGTTGGAATCGTAAACGCTACATGATAGTATGGCTTCTCTTGTTCTGTAGCCTTTTTGAAAGAAATGACCGAGCTTCCTGCACGGAATGAAACAAATGTTGTACCATCCTCCACAAGCTCCAATTCGAGTAGTGTACCGTAAAACTCTTTTATGGCCTCGATCTGATGTGTCAACAAACCAACTTCTCTTATTTTCATTTCAAAATCCTCCTTCTAAACTCATCCTTGATTAAAATACTCGATCGTTTTCTCAATAAATGCCTTGGCTGATTGTGTCAGATAACGGTCGGAGCGATGGATGATCTCAAAGTGTCGGTATGGCGGATCATCTGTTATCCGAATGCAACGTAGCGTGGGCTCATTCATGGCTTGGATCAGAGGATAAGGCAGCAATGTTCCTCCGACGTTGGCTTTGACCAGGCTAATGATGGAGGTTGCCGAACTGGTCTCCATGATGGTGTTTAGGCTGAATCCATATTTACGGCAATAACCGTCAACCAATTCTCTACCCGTGAATCCTTCGGGGAACATCACCGTTTGAATATCACGTAACTCCTGAATTTCAATCGTGTTTCGTTCAGCCCAAACATGATTTTCGGAAACGACAAGTACGTATTCTTCACTGCATAAAGGAATGCGAACAAGCCGATCATCTGGGGCAGATGTGATCTCAATGCCGATATCGACTTCATTCTCCAACACCTGATTCACGACATAGATCGAAGAGATCACCTTCAATTGCACTTTGGGGAAGCGAGCATGAAAATCAACGAGCAATGGTGTGATACGGTAATCCAAATCGGATGGAAGAACACCGATAACCAATCGTCCCCGCTGATCATTGCGGAATTCTGCTAGCGCATCTTGGGTATTCTGAAGATGCCGGATCATCTGTACACAGTGCTCCAGAAACAGAGTCCCTGCCTGGGTCATCACAATCTTTTTGCCGACACGGTCAAACAAAGGGACACCAAGTTCATCCTCTAATCCACGTATTTGTTGACTCAACGTCGGTTGAGATATGCCAAGTTTCTCAGCTGCCCGGGTAAAATGAAGCTCCTCGCACACCATAATAAAGTTTTCCATCTGACGAATCTCCATGAATTCACCTCTAATCATTGGTTTTAGTAATCATTTTAATAGAAATAATAGTATTGTTCAATTATTATGATCATCCTATACTTAATCTTGCACCACCTAAAGATACTGTCATTAACCAATAGGAACTATGGTGAAGGCAAGGATACTACTATCACGAGGTGATCCATAATGAAACTTTTTTATATTATATTGGCGCTGATTCTGGCTTCACTGAACTTAAGACCACCGATTACCTCCATTTCTCCTCTCATGAGCACCATACAGAATGATCTGGGTTTGAGTGGCATGACGGCCAGTCTCTTAACAACACTACCGGTATTATGTATGGGCATATTCGCTCCGTTCTCCGTAAGACTAAGTAGAAGGTGGGGAAACGAAGGGGCCATTGCACTGGCTTTAATCCTTATTGGGATAGGTACAGGATTACGATTGTTCGTGGGCGCATCCCCTCTAATGATGTTTACTTCTTTTCTGTCGGGTGTAGGGATTGCATTGGCAGGCCCGCTGCTGTCCAGCTTTATTAAGCAGTATTTCCCTAACCGAGTGGCAGCCATGGTAGGCATCTACTCTACAGCGATGGTGATGGGGGCCAGCATTAGTGTGGGATTATCGGTTCCGCTTCAGCATACGCTGGGTGGATCTTGGAGAAGGTCTTTAGCCATATGGGCATTGCTCGCATTCATTGCATTGCCAATCTGGTTGAAATTAGCCTGGTCTGCGCGTATAAAGCGGCAATCCGGACAAACTTCATCTGTCATTCATGCACCACTTCCGGTGAAGAACAGGCGTGCATGGGTGCTGACATTGTTCTTTGGACTGATGGCAGCGATCTTCTATTCATTAACCGCTTGGCTTGCATCAGCCGTTCAAAGCCAGGGATATAGCCAAGAGACTGCTGGCAACATCCAAACGTTATTTACATTGATATCACTGCCCTCAACGTTATTCATTCCGATGCTTGTACACCGGTATCAAAGACGAGTATTCTGGCTTGTTGGATGTGCGATGTTGGAGTTGATAGGTGTCCTGATGCTGAATCTCTCTGTTAGCCCGTGGCTCGCGGCGATTCCGCTTGGCATTGGTGCAGGTGGGCTATTCCCGATCGCACTGATGCTGCCGATAGATGAGACAAACAATGCACAGGAAGCCAGCAGCTGGTCCGCTATGACGCAATCTGGCGGTTATATTCTGGGAGCACTTGGCCCGCTTGCGATCGGTTGGCTTCATGATCTGACAGGCAGCTTTGTGCAAGCATTCTATGGTTTGGCTATTATTATTGTGCTGCAGATTATCGTTCAAATAGCTATTGGTAACAAGAAAAGCTCAAAAGTTGTTGACCCAGCGCAGGAGCTAAAAGGCATGTAAAGTAAAATGATTATAGAAATATGATCGTTATACCTGATCCAACAAGTCCATATAGTACTGCCGCAAGGCTTCCTTTAATGTGTCGGGTTCCAAGATCTTAATGGATTTACCGAATCCTGCAAGGTACCGAGTGATGAAATCAAGTTCATGAGGTTCATACGAACCTGCAAGAAACCTTTGTGCCGATGCACTGCCCGACTCTTTGACGTGTATGATCTGCATGGATGGAAAATGTTCTTGCTGGAAAAGTTCAACTCCGGCTTCATCAATTCGACATTGAAATGGAATAGCATCTGGTGATGGTTGCCATAACGAATGGGTATCCTGTGCATGAAGGTCAATAACATGAGGCAAAGGTTCAATGTCGGACACTTCGGTTGAAATGATCCGGTCGCAGCGGAACACACGATATGCCTGCTTATGCAGATCATAAGCCTGGCAATACCAGTAGCCCTTCCTTGCATAAAGTGCAATGGGTTGAATGGTACGGACGCTGGTGCTGGATGTACGAGATGATGAATCTGGTTGCTCAGAATCAGGAAGATTTGCAGGAGATGGCCTGTGATCAGGCGATCTACGTTGATTAGCGTACGTAATCTGGATCACTATACTCTGCACAGCAGCCACCAACAGAAACTCCAAATGTTCACTATCCCGGATCTGCTCCGTATGTCGGAAGGAAACACGGTGTTGGATGTTCTCAATATCCTGTCGTTGCTTGTCGGATAACGCGCTCATAAATTTCTCATGAATGGTCCGGAAAGAGACCTGAAAGGGTAAGCTGGAGAAGCTTCGGAGGGCCTGCATCGCAAAATAAAGGGCATGAAGTTCACCCGTATTAAACGAAATGGGTGGCAGCTGCATCTGTTGCAGCAGTCGATATCCGCCGTAGCGTCCATATTCGACATAGATGGGCGCACCCAACGCTTCCAATGAAGCGATATCTCTTATCGCGGTTCGTTTGGAGATCTGGAACTCCTGCATAAGATCTTGCAGGGTAAACTGTTGTTTTTGATTAATAAAGCGCAGCATCTGGTTCATGCGTTCTGATTTTTTCATATCGAATCCTCTTAATGGTGCCATAGATTGACACCTTTCATTGTTATAGTGATAAGTGTAATCCAATAGGAACAAGGAGGCAAACTAATGAATGTTGAAGTGATACCATTTTTGTCAATGAACGGGGATGCGGCGGCAGCCATTGCTTTTTATGAGGAGTTTCTGGGCGCTAAAGTCATATTCAAGAAAAGTTATAAAGAGATGAAGGAGATGAACCCGGGCTTCGAGTACCCTGCTGGTCAAGATGAGTATATTACACATTCGGTACTTGAGATTGGGGTTAACAAAGTGATGATTGCGGAAGAAGCAATGGACACCGAGAGAGCATGGCAGCTGGGGAACAGCACGTCACTATGTATTCAATCCAAGGATAAACAAGCAATCGATCAACTGTATCATTCTTTGGTGCAACATGAGGGCGTGAAGGTACTGGTTCCGTATGAACAAAATGAATTTAGTCCAGGTTATGGCATTGTGCGGGACCCGTTTGGCATTGCGATACAGCTATGTGTGACTGTGCACGATTTTTAAAATGAGTCCATGCCCCCGGGTACTCACTCGGCAAGTAAGCCTACAACTAACTTCAAAACATCAACAAAGAAGAGCCATGGATATCATGTGCTCTTCTTTCTTCGGTTTCTCACTATCAATCAATTATTTGCTAAGCGTTACCGCTTGAGCTTGGTCATTTTTTTCACTGAAAATCAGAGCTAATGCAGCCAACATCAGGATGAGTGAGACAGCTCGCTGCCAAGAGAATGCAATGAATTCACCACCAAAAAGCCCCATGGCATCGATGATAAAACCGGCAACAATCTGACCTACGATCGCCGTAAGGTTGGCAGGTGTTACGCCCAGCTTATTAACGGCCAATGTGGACAGGAATAAATATCCGAAACCAAGGAAAACCGCAGAAAGCTGTAATTTGGGCGCATGAAGCAAGTCGAGTAGATGTCCACTGCCAAAAAAATTAATGAGTACAGCCAGAATGAGTGTACCTGACGCAAACGTAAAAAAAACGGTTTCCAACAGCCCAATATTTCGGCTAATCGTACCATTGATCGAGGACTGCGCACTAAGTACAGCTCCACCAACTAAGGTGACAAGAACAATCAATAAACCTATACCCATCGTAATCCTCCTCTAGAATAAAGTAAGAGCCAGCGCGCCCAGCATAAGTACCAAGGCGGCAATTCGTTTGCTTCCTACCGCTTTGCGATTGCTCCCAAGCCATCCGTAATGATCAATCAGAATACTGGTCACCATCTGCCCAACAACAATGGCAATCATGGAGATTCCTACACCCACAATGGGAACACCAATGACTAATGTAAGCAGGTAGGTGACCCCAAGCAAACCCCCGAGCAGGTTCCACTTAGGAAATTTGGTGATGGCAGCGAGGTTTCCTCTACCGAAGAAAATCAGCAGAATCAGCGAAATAATTGCCCCCATGAAGAAGTTGTAGAAATCAGCTTCCAGTGTGCCGACTTGTTCTCCAAGTTTGCCGTACAGTGCCCCTTCAAAGCTTAGAAGAGCACCTGTTGCAATAGCGATCATGTAAAAAATCAGCTTTTTCAATCTATTCTCGACTCCTTAAAATGGGTTGAATGTAAAGGTGCATGACTCATCATAAGAAAATGGGGAGGGGAAAACAATGAAAGATCTTGCTTTATTTTTCTGAAAGATTATAGATCTTGCTGTGGCAAAAGGGTATATTAATACATCTAGAAAACAATACACGAATGCAGGAGGAGACTGGAATGACCGAGACAAGCAAACGAGAATCCTCCAGATTGTTATATATAGGAAAAGTGAACGGCAATCCCAATTGGAATTTTCCAAGCCACATGCATGAGGATATCAGCGAAATGGTGTATGTGTCTGATGGAGAAGGTGTTATTAAGATTAATGAACATCCATATACAGTCAAAAAAGGCGATCTGTTAATCTACAACCAAGGTGTAATTCATGAACAATGTACCTCTCCCGAATGTCCACTCAGTCTTTATTATTGTGGAATAGCGAATATCTATTCGGATGGAACGCAAACGGAGCTCATCATTCCTGAAAACGCTTCTCCGTATATCGAAACGGAAGAATATGCTAGCAGGATTGGCAATCTGTTCGAGTTCATGTATGAGGAGTCCTCCAATCAAAAGGGGAGTTATGAGAAGATCTGTGAGGGATTGCTTGGTGTGCTGCTTGCCATCGTTCAGCGGTTAGCTCAACCAAATGCCTCACAAAAACAAGATTCGGACCATCTCGCCGTACGGATCAAGGATTTTCTCGATGACAACTACCTTCAGCACCTGAAGCTTCAGGATATCGCTGCGTACTTTCATATGAACCCTTATTACTTATCTCATGTGTTCAAGGACAAATATAATGATTCCCCGATTCGATATATCGTCTATCGAAGAATGGGAGAAGCGAAGCGGCTGCTAACCACAACGGACATGAAGGTAAGTGAAATTGCACATATATTGGGCTACCAGAATGCAAATTATTTCACAATTTTGTTCACAAAGACGATGGGCGAGTCGCCTACCCAATATAAGAAGAATGAAAGGGTGGAACGTGTTGATTTACTGGAAACTTGAATCTGGGCATGTCTTCCTTGATGGCACGCGATGGGAAGGGGTGATGGTTATAGTGGATACAAAATAACATAAAAATGTTAGAAATACAGAAGTGTAGGCTGCATTGCTATGTGTTACGATACGTTAAATGTAGATACAGAGACAGAGACATTTTACGGATGAGATAAGCCATTTACCAGCGTATGAGGTGAAGCAGATTCTATTTTTTAAAAAAAATGACAACAGGTGATCCAAAAGGCTGCAAATTGGGTATCAATAGTAGAGTCATTAGAAGCTAATGGGTACATATGTTGTTTTTATTGTTGTTTTGCTAGTTAAAAGGCTGTCTATTATGGAATGAACTGTGGGGGTTATCAAGTGCCTATATTAGCTATGGAAAAGAAAGATGTTGTCACCGATGCACTGGTCATCAAGGCGATGGAGAAAAGTCTGGCTATTATTCGATTCGATCTGAATCGACGGGTAACTTATGTGAATGAAGTTTTTGCCCAGACCATGGGATATACGGTCGATGAGATGTATGGCATGAAGCATGAGCAACTATGCTTTGGCAATTTTGCGAATACCCCGGCATATGATGCTTTTTGGAATAGTATATTAAATGGTGTGAGCTTCCAGGACAAGGTTGAACGCAAGGATGCACAGGGAAATTCCGTATGGCTTGAGGCGACGTATATGCCGGTGTACGATGAGATGAATCAGAAGATACTGGGTGTCTCCAAAATTGCCACCAACATCACCAATCGTCAGAATAATATTTCGGTCGTAGTGAATGAGCTCAAAACGATGTCACATGAGCTGAATGGGCAGGCAGATGTAGGTATTGAACGGAGCCAGGAATTAATGTCCAGTATCTCCTATATCTCAGAGGTGTCGGCTACTAATCGTGCAACATTGACTCATTTGCAGGAACAAGCGGGATCGATTCAGGGCGTGGTACGAACCATACGCGAGATTTCATCACAGACACAGTTGCTTGCACTAAATGCTGCCATTGAAGCTGCCCATGCAGGGGAATACGGACGAGGATTCGATATTGTGGCGAAGGAAGTCAAGAAACTATCCGCAATGGTGGAGAGTTCGATCAATGAGATTCGTGATAGCGTGACTGGGATAACCAAGGAAATTGGTAATATTACAGGTGGCACCAAAAAAGTAGAGGAGTACGTCGAGCGGAGCCAGAAGCAGATTGAGATCGCTTTGAATGACTTTATGGCAATTGCTGCATCGGCTCACTTGCTGGATGCCAAGGCGGAGCATGTAACCAGAATCGTATAAGAATATATAGTGATAGCGGTTCCTTACACAGGAACCGTTTTTTTGTCGTTCAGTATACAAAAAAACGGGAATTTTTGTGATCAAACGGGGACACAATACTTGGGAATACCTGCAGCTTCACATGCAGAGAAATGTTGGGGTGGGAACATGTGGTCAACAATTGTATCCTACGTGCCTGATTGGTCCATATGGATTCAGGCATTCTTGGTCTTCATCGTTCCAATTGGTATTACCTTAAGCATGCGCTGGATCAATGCTGCCATTAAGCGTGGAAGCTTCTCTCGTTCGAAGCAATCGTCCATATCCTCGAAGGATATCTCGCCAGCAGCTCAAGGGAAGGGCGAGGGGAACGAAACGGGCCACTATGCCAATATTAAAATAACCGGCAAGTACAATACGGATCTGACCAGTGTAAGAGAAAGTTTTGGTCAAAATGCTGACGTGCATATTCGGGAGTTTACTATTAGGGGTACGAATACACGGGCAGCCGTTATATATACCGAAGGCCTGGTAGATCAAGATTTAATCGATGATCATCTGATTACACCGTTAATGTTGGAGGGCGTTCCAGAGCTTAAGCGGGAGGGTTTCCTCCATCCGGATAATGCACATTTACTGTCGGCCTACCTGCAAGATCAATTACTACCTGTCAGTCTGATTGAGGAGACCCAGTCCCTCCAAAAGGTCTCAGTTGGCGTTCTTTTTGGCAAGAATGCACTATTGGTCGATGGATTGCCGGGGGTTCTGTTAATTGGAGCTCATAAGATCAAAACACGTGGTGTAAATGAACCGGTGTCAGAGGGGTTGCTCCGTGGTCCACGGATCGGTTTTACAGAACAGTTAAGTGATAATACAGGTATTTTACGACGTTATGGAAGTGATCAGAGCCTGTTTATTAAGAAGTATGAAGTGGGTTCACGGATTAAAAAAGATTTGGCGATAGCTTATATTCAGGATATTGCCGATCCGAATCTCGTGGCTGAAGTATGCAAGCGAATTGAAGAGATGGATATGGATTCGATGTTGGAATCAGGTTATGTGGAACAACTCATCGAAGACAGTACCCTGAGTCCTTTTCAACAGGTACTGAATACGGAAAGGCCTGACCGGGTGATGGGGGCACTTCTGGAAGGGCGAGTGGCCATTTTGTTGGATGGAACGCCATTTGTATTAATTGTACCGGTGACCTTTAGCATGTTGCTTCAGTCTCCCGAGGACTATTATGAACGCTGGATTCCCGGAACATTTTTGCGAGTGCTGCGTTTTATGGCCGCGATGCTGGCTTTGCTTGCTCCTGCGCTCTATATCTCGTTTATCTCGTTCCATCCGGGTCTTATTCCTACCAAGCTGGTATTGACGATTATTGAAACGCGTACTGGAGTTCCATTCCCTTCAATTATTGAGGTGCTCATCATGGAGCTATCAATTGAAATTCTGAGGGAAGCCGGGATACGCCTTCCCAAACCAATTGCGCCAGCGATGGGAATCGTGGGAGGTCTGATTATTGGCCAAGCAGCGGTACAGGCGGGAATAATAAGCCAATTTCTGGTCATTGTTGTTGCGGTAACAGCCATCTCTTCCTTTACGATTCCGGTCTATAGTGCGGGATTAACGCTAAGAATTCTGCGATTTGCCGCTATGTTCAGCGCAGCCGTACTCGGATTGTTTGGCGTGGTTATGTTCTTTCTGCTTGTGTGTACGCATTTGGCACGACTCTCAAGCTTTGGCGTACCTTATGTCGCACCAGCGGTTCCTTACCGGTTCGGAGAATGGAAGGATTTTATTATTCGTGCTCCGCTGAATATGATGCGAATGCGTCCTAAGCTGACAAATCCAGTAGATCAGGACAGGAAAAAGTAAATATAGGATCCAAGGTCTGGAGGTGAAATGAATTGAATAATGGCATTCAGGAAAAAATCAGCACAAGGCAAGCCACTGTAATCATTGTCAACTATATGCTTGGTGCCGGGATCTTAACGCTCCCTCGAACTACAAGCAAAGCTGTTGGAACCCCGGACGTTTGGATTTCGATTATTCTCTCTGGAATGATTATTGTAGGTGTCGGAATTATTCTGGTTACCCTGTGTCGAAGATTTCCAGGGAAAACCGTGTTCCAGTTCACCCGTGAGATCACGGGGAGCTGGATTGCTTACATATTGGGATTTGCCATGATTATGTACTTTATGGTGATTGCCGCATTTGAAATTAGGGTTATGGCTGATGTAACAGGAATGTTTCTGCTTGAGCGTACTCCGACTTGGGCGATTATGATGGTCTTCATGTGGATTGGTGTATATATGATCTCCGGTGGACTTAGTGTCATTGTAAGGGTATTCGAGATTATTCTACCGATTACAATCATTATTTTTATCATTGAAATATTGCTTAGTAATCAGCTATTCGAGATTGGGAATCTAAGACCAGTACTGGGGGAAGGGCTTATGCCTGTTTTCAAAGGACTGAAGCCTTCGCTACTGTCATACACAGGTTACGAGGTGATGTTAATCATGACTGCTTATATGAAAAATCCGAAGAAGAGCAATAAAGCGATGACCTGGGGGATATTTTTATCCACTATTATTTACTTGATCACGGTAGTGATGGTTATCGGCAGTTTATCGCTTGATGGTATCAAAACCAGAACCTGGCCAACGCTGGATTTGGTAAGAAGCTTTGAGATACAAGGTCTGATATTTGAACGGTTCGAATCTTTATTGCTGGTCATCTGGATTATGCAAATCTTTTCGACTACAGCGATTACACATTACTGCGCGTCGGTGGGTATTCGTGATTTGTTCCGTTCCAAAAAAATCAAGGGCATTATGTATGGTTTGCTTCCGTTCATCTATTTGACAGCAATGATGCCCAAAAAGGTGGACGATACTTTTGCGCTTGGAGATATGCTGGGTAATGCATCTGTGTTTTTATTTGGCATTCTACCCCTAGTATTACTCTTGATAAGTCTGATTCGCAAAAAAGGAGGCAAGCATGTATGATTCCATTTCGTATGCTTTTGCGTGCAGCCTCTGCCTTTTGCATTCTGTTATTGATATCTGGATGTTGGAGCAGTCGGGAAATAGAGGATCTAAGTCTCTATGTCGGTCTTGGAATTGATGTCGGCCAAGTGACAGAATTTGAGAAGAATATCGCAGCTCAGGGGGGCAATTATGCTAAACAGGAAAATGTGACAGCAACAGTGCAGATCGCTCCAGGATTTTCTGATAGTAAAAAGAGCCAGCAACCCGGCTCGCCTTCTTCTGGAAAAACATCCTATTCCAACGAACAGCTTACTGGAGATTCCTTGCTGCAAATCTTTCGTCAGTTTGCATTAAGGCGAGATCGTCCTCTAATCGGACATCATCTGAAAGTCATTGTAATTTCCAAGGATATTGCCAAAAAATATGGCCTGGATCAACTGTTGGATTTTGTGCTTCGGGATAACGATATTCGCCCGAACTGTCTGGTGCTGATTAGTCATCATCGTGCAGTGGATGTACTGACTTCTCAGGACCCGTCTCGAATCCCAGCATTTTATCTCACAGGAATTACGAAAAATTCGTATCTGTCTAACAAGATTCTTGCTCCCGTCTTACTTTCTAAATTGGATGCTCAAATGCAATCGGGATCCAGCTTCCTACTTCAAAATGTGCTAAATTTCAATGGAGAGGACAAGTTCTCTGGAGGCAGTATTTTTGATGGAAAAACAACAAAATTCATCGGAGAACTTAGTCAAACGGATCTGGAAGGATTGTCGTGGCTCAACCCCGAAGAAAAGGGAGGCATCTTGAAGACATACAACAAGCAGGGATTTACGGTTGTATATGAACTCAAGAAGAAGAAGGTGAAGATCAATCCTATAGTGGTTGGTGATGATATTTCATTTGACGTGAAAATTGAAACCAAAGGATGGCTGATGGAGGATTGGCGTGCTCCAGAGGAAGAGGAGAAAGGTGCGTACCTCAGAGAGTTGGAAAAAGAGTTTTCTGATATGGCTGAACAACAGATTCGTCAGTTATTATACAAACTTCAGCATACCTATAAAGTAGATGTTGCAGACTTTCGGGACAGCTTGCGTATCAAACATCCAAAAACATGGAAAAAAGTTAAAGACGATTGGGATAAAATTTTTAGCACCGTGCCAATCACGTATGAGGTAAAGACCACCATCACCAATCTAGGGTCATCTACAGAATAGCGAGGTGTGCCATTTATTATTTAAATGTTGACACATTCATGATCAATCGCTATATTTATAAAAAATCATTTTCTTATCCAGAGAGGTGGAGGGACTGGCCCTTAGAAACCTCAGCAACAGATCTGAAGGATACTGTGCTAATTCCAGCGGGTGAACAGCCTGATAGATAGGAGCGTTTGTTTTTATTTGTCAGTAACGGCGCACTCTTTAGGCAGAGTGGGTCTTTTTTGTTTTTCTGGATGAAGAAGTAGGGAGCAGCAGGTATGGAGAATAACAACAACAAAGGGCATTTTCAACGGAAAATGCAGGCACGACATGTGGTCATGCTCTCTCTCGGAGGAGTCATTGGAACGGGATTATTTCTGAGCTCGGGTTACACAATCCAGCAGGCGGGACCACTGGGAACCATTCTTTCCTACCTGATCGGAGCCGTCGTTGTATATCTGGTGATGCTCTGTCTCGGTGAACTGTCTGTTCATATGCCAGAGACGGGAGCATTTCATAGTTATGCAGCCAAATATATCGGACCGGCAACAGGTTACACGGTGGCTTGGTTGTACTGGTTAACCTGGACTGTTGCACTTGGTTCTGAATTTACGGCTGCCGGTCTGTTGATGCAGCGCTGGTTCCCCTCGGTAAACGTATGGATATGGAGTGCCCTTTTTGCACTGATGATCTTTCTGTTCAATGCTTTAACGGTGAAATTATTTGCGGAATCCGAGTTCTGGTTCTCATCTGTGAAAGTAGTTACCATTGTTATCTTTATTATTATCGGTGGTGCAGCCATGTTTGGCATCATTCCCATGGCGGATTCAGAACCAGCTCCGTTTCTATCGAATATTACCGCATCCGGGTGGTTCCCTCATGGGGCTACAGCGATTTTGATGACCATGCTTGCTGTAAACTTTGCATTCTCAGGCACGGAGTTAATCGGTATTGCCGCTGGTGAGACGGAGAATCCGGAAAAGACGATTCCCAAAGCTATTCATACCACGCTATGGCGTTTGGTTATTTTCTTCATCGGAACAATTATTATCTTGTCGGCCTTGCTGCCCATGTCGGATGCCAGTGTATTGGAAAGTCCGTTTGTAGCGGTAATGGAGCGGGTAGGAGTACCCTATGCAGCAGACATTATGAACTTTGTTATTCTGACCGCGATCCTCTCTGCTGCGAATTCAGGTCTGTATGCTTCGTCGCGGATGCTCTGGTCTCTCGCAGATAAAAAGACGATCTCCCCATGGTTTGCCAAATTGACCAAACAGGGGGTGCCATTGAATGCACTTCTGATCAGTATGGTTGGTGGTGCACTGGCTTTGCTGTCTAGCATCATTGCGCCAGGTACCGTGTATATTACACTGGTTTCCATCTCAGGTCTGGCTGTCGTTGCGGTATGGATGAGCATCAGTGCCTCCCAATACATGTTCCGCAGACAATATATCCGGGAAGGACATGCGGTCAAAGATCTGGTCTACCGCACACCACTGTATCCGGTGGTACCAATTGTTTCATTTATATTATGCCTGGCTTCATGCATAGGTATTGCTTTTGACCCGACACAGCGAATTGCGCTGTATTGTGGTGTTCCGTTTATCGCAGTATGTTATGCTGCTTATTATCTGACAGAACGTGTGAATAAGAAAAGAGGTCAAGTACATGACGCAAGCACAACAGACTAACCCCATAGAACAGATCCTTCGTGAACATCCGGTCATGATTCTGGATGGAGCGTTGGCAACGGAACTCGAGCAGCATGGATGTGATCTCGATGATCCGCTATGGTCGGCTCGTGTATTGCTCGAAAATCCAGATGTTATCGTTCAGGTCCATGCGGATTATTTTCGCGCAGGAGCCGACTGTGCAATTACATCCAGTTATCAGGCGACGGTGGATGGTTTCCGCAAGAGAGGAATTGGAGAGCAAGAAGCGTTGAACCTGATTCGCAAGACGGTGCAGCTGGCTGCACAGGCAAGAGATGAAGTATGGGCAGAAGTGCAGGACGGGGGATTTGAAAACACGGCAGTCAAACCGGAGGGCAATCTGGTAATCGGCATGGAAAGTCATACATCTGATGTCTTGGAGACAGGGATCTTGTCTCGGCCACGACCGATGGTTGCTGCATCCGTTGGGCCCTACGGCGCTTATCTAGCTGATGGATCGGAGTATGTCGGTCACTACGGTGTGACAGATGAGACGTTGGCTGCATTCCATCGTCCGCGGATGGCCGCATTGCTTGAAGCGGGTGCAGATATTCTGGCTTTTGAGACCATTCCATCCTTGCAGGAAGCACAGGTGCTGGTTGATTTGCTGAAGGAGTTTCCTCATGCATATGCCTGGTTATCTTTTTCTTTAAAAGACGGGACAAGCATCAGCGAGGGTACACCGCTTGAGTTATGTGCACAGACGTTTGGTTCCGAGCCGCAGATTGCTGCGATTGGCCTGAACTGTGCTCCCATGGAAGTGGTGACAGAAGCCGTAAGTATTCTCAGCCGTGCCAGCGACAAACCTGTTATTGTGTATCCGAACTCGGGAGAGGTATACGATGCAGCAACGAAGACGTGGAGTGGACAGGGAACATGTGGCAGTATGAGTGATGCTTCGGAACAGTGGGTCGCTGCGGGCGCAAAAATCATTGGCGGCTGTTGCCGTACTACGCCACATCAGATTGGCGAACTTGCGAAGAAGTGGCGAAATTAAATCATATCATTATGAGAAGCCCTTTCACATCCTATAGAGGTGTGAAAGGGCTCTTTTATGATGTTAGAGCATCCTTATTACATTATTCGATAACCAGCATACGTGGCGATGTTTCCCGAATGATTTGGGAAGAGAACCATGAGCCAAGACCTGCTGCAACGATGCTTAGGCAGGCGAACAGTATCATTCCACCCCAATGCAGGATCAGTGGAAGTTGCACGATACCATAACCGGAAAGGACCATTTCGAGCAGAAGAGGCAGTACATATACGCCAAGAAATATGCCAAGTATGGCTCCCATAGCGGATAGCAGGACCATTCCCATGGTGATCGATAACCGAATTTGACGGGATGTCATCCCTAGCGATTTGTATATCCCGTACGTTCTGCTCTCTTTGCGGATATTGATCCGGCAGGTACTGAAAATAATGATGAACGTCACAAGGATAAACATCAATCCAATCAGGCTCATCGGATAGATCAGGATGTTTGCAGCTTCCGCGTAAACCGAATCAAGCAATGTCTTCTGGCTGATTACCGAAGCGAAGTCCTTAAATTGCTCATTCAACTCCCCGGCAACCTTATCCGCTTGTGCCATATTATTAACATTAATGAAGATAGTATCAAATTCACCATAACCTGGGTTCACACTTCTCATGGCATCAATGGTGATTCGACCTGAAACAGACATGTTGGCAATGGCCTGATAGATGCCTGTGATGAGGAATGTCCGCTTTTCTCCTTCAATATAGATGTCGATGAGATCACCTATATCTTTGTTCGATGTTTTGGCGATACTTACTCCAATGGCAATTTCATTCACGTGCTGTGGGTTATTCCCTCTCAACGTTTCGAATCCAAGCTCCTGATAACTCCCGTCCAGTACACTCAAGTTAAGACTAATGGATTGACCCTTTACTGTTGCCGAGGACTCCAGGCTAATTACACCAGTGATGTTCCCTTGCCAGCCTACATTGCTTATCCTTGAATCCTCTTCTAACGCTTGCTTCAGCTCAGCCTTCGGGAATGTACTTCTGTTTACCACTACTGCTGCGATGTTGGCATTGTCATACCCCCATTTAGCTGCTGTCTGTTCAATCCCGATTATACTGGTCAGCAGCACATATCCTAAGACCAGTACAGAGGAAGCCATGGTGGTCAGTAAAAGTGTGAGAACAGAACTTTTGGTGTTTTTGAAAACATGTCGAAGTCCGAGGACCGCGGTCACAGGCATTCGTGTGAACCCGACCCAGTGTTGTGCCCATGGCGAATTCATTCTACTGGCCATCCGGCTGTGATCTGTTTCCGACATACCATAACGAATCGCCTGAACGGGTTGGATGCTGCGTGCTTTTTTGGCGTATAACACAGTAAACAAAATCACTAAAGCAAATAGAAGCACACCAGCCAGTATGGCCGCGTCCAACCCTTGGACTGGAATGTTCCGATTGTTCACTCGAAGAGAGGACGCGGATATATTAATGATCCACTTGGAGATCCATACGCTGAGTGCAAGTCCTGGGATAATGGCTGCGATGGATAGCATCGCATATTGAATAACATAGGTGCCTATCGTTCTCCGGGCAGTTAGCCCGAGTGATTTGAGAATACCTATCGTTCTGTAATTGGCCAGTATGGCATCCGAAATTGTGAACCCGATGGTCATCAAAGCGATGGAGAGCATGACAACGCCCATGAAGATCATAATGAAGCCAATAACCTGGTTAATAATCAGATAGAAAGAGGAGATCGCTTCGAACTCCATTTTGGATTCCAGGAACGGAGTTCCTGTCTCACGATTGTATCGTTCCCAATACTCCGAATTCATGCTGTAATCGTTAAAATGGATGCCGATCATGTGATGTTCGTTGCCTGCGATTGTCGCGAAATCATGTTGATAGTCGGTAGGATTCATCCAGACCCGTGCTGTATTGGAGAAAGGGGCTCCGTAGGGTACATCGATTACAATTCCGGACACCTTCAGATTCAGCGTACTTGAGCCGGTTTTGAACCCAATGGTATCGCCTACCGAGATTTGGTAGGCATTCGCCATGGACGTTGGTATCCAGACGGAGCCTTGCTCGGGAAGTGTACTGGGCATCCCACTTGAGAACATAAGCTCATCCACATCCCAGGGCGGTAAAGGCGTATTAAACATATACAGATACAGGTTGGGAATGTCCGTTTCATTAAAAACGATGCCTGATAATGTGCGATACGTTAGCACTGGGGATACCTCAACACCATCTTGGGAAGCCCACCAGTCGTGCACAATTTCTGGGTCATTCAGTCCTTTCTCAAACGTCAGGATCTGATGAGATCCATGGGTACGGGTATGCATTTCCTGAAACTGATTACCCGTATTCGCCAGTATGACAATAGCTGTAGATACAAGAAGTGTCGAGAGTAGTAGGAGCAGCGCAATTAACGTATTTTGTATTTTATTTTTACTCAGATAAGAAAAACTCAGCTTCAGTATGGCAGCCATAGATTACTCCTTCCCCGTAACCAAAGCAAAGATGATCGCTTCACGATCCTGAATTTGATGTTCGTCATAGGTATCAAACTCAAGGATTCCACCAATCTTGCCGTCCTGAATATAGATCAGGCGATCTGCCCGGCAGGCCGCCTTAATATCATGCGTGACCATCACTACGGACTGTCCTTTACGATGGATATCCGTAAGGATATTGAGAACGGCTGTGCCGTGTTCCAGATTCAAGCTTCCGGTCGGTTCATCTGCAAAGATGATATCCGGCGAATTGATCAAAGCCCGTGCAATGGCAGCTCGCTGCTGCTGTCCTCCGGATGTCTGGGAGGGGAGACGATTGCGTTGTGCATCGATATCCATCGCAATCATCAGCTCATCAGCTCGGGATTGGATGTCATTCTTCTTGTTTCCCGCGATATATCCCGGTAAAGCAATGTTCTCTTTGATGGAGAGGTCCGGGACCAGATTGATACTTTGATAAATATAACCGATCCGGCGGGTGCGGAAGTTGGACATTGCCCGTTCACTGTAACCATCAATCCGCTGGTCGTGAAAATAGACCTCACCAGCTGTGATCTGATCCAGTCCGCTTAGCAGATATAAGAGGGTTGATTTGCCAGAGCCAGAGTTACCCATGATGACCGTGAATTCCCCTTCATAGATGTCGAGATCAATATTACGGATGGCATGATGTTGATCACTTCCGCTGTTGTATGTCTTGCACAGATTCTGTGCACGGATAATCACTTTTTTGGACAAGTCGAATCACTCCCGAGTGCAGTATAGGATTCATTCTAGAGGAGGGATGTTGAGAAAGCCTTATCAAATTATGAATAAAGTATTACAGGCATCTAAGTTAATTCTGAAATGGAAGGCTGCTCCGCACAATAGCTTTGGAGTGTGGGCTCAGCAGATCGGCAGATAGAATCGGAAGGTCGTACCTTCTCCTTCTTTACTAGTAAAAGAAATACGGCCTCCGTGTGCTTCAATAATGCTTTGGCAGATGGAAAGACCCAGACCTGTTCCTTCCTGAACATGTTGGTCTGCATGACTCGCCTGGCCTTTGAAATAACGCTGGAAAATAAACGGCATGTCCTGTACACGTATTCCCTGACCCGAGTCGGTAATGGTTACTTTCAAATGCCCAGATTCCAGTTCCGTGTCTATACGTATCGTATCTCCCTGAGCTGTATGTTTGAGGGCATTCGCGGCAAGATTGGAGATCACCTGTTCAATTCGGGTGGGGTCGATAGCGATTAACACATTTGGGATGTAGTTGGGCCCTTTATAGATAAGCCCCTTTGTTAGGACAACATGTTCAATAGGTTTCAACATCGTCCCCAGTATAGGCCCACTGTACATTTCACGGGTTTCTACCGAAATTTGCCCCAGCTCCTGAAGTGCATGAACCAGTAGATCCTCCACAAGTCGGGCTGTTTTATCCGTATGGGTCCGCATGACTCCCATATATTCCATCAGCGTCTCCTGGTCATTGCAAAGTCCTTCCTCAATAGCTTCTATGTATGCTTTTATCGTGGTAATCGGTGTTTTAATATCATGAGATATATTGGTGATGAGTTCTTTTTGTGCTTGTTCCTGCTGGATACGCAGGTCGTTCATATGCTTGATTTCTGTGCGCATCAGGTCAAACATGGCAAACACTTCGCCCCATTCATTGATCTGGTTGTACTGAATCTTTTCTTCATAATTACCTTTGAGGATGGATTCCGCATGAAGCTTCAATTGATGGATTGGAGAGAGCAGGTGTTTATCCAGTTTTCGTTTCATCCAGACTAGAAATAAACTCAGGATCAGTGACAGGAGCAAGAGTACGCTAATCAATATAACCGGAAAAGTTATCGGTCTCTGAACCGTAACCATGGCTTGGGGGAGGGAAAAGATGACATTGCCGATCTGGCTTCCCAACGGTCCGTCCAACACGGGAAACGCAATATCAAGGGATTCGTTACCATCCGCAGCCTGCCCGGCGGCATGATGTAGATCATAATGAAGCGATGAACGCAGATTAACTTGGGTTTCTTCGGAGGTAGGGACAGAGGACAGGATTACCGTTCCATCCAAATTCACATAGGTAAGCAGAACCCCGCTTTCTCTGGCGATGGAACGTATATCTTCACGAGTATTTTGTTCACCCAGATGTTGATGATTTTGCTCCAACGCGAGTAAAAGCGGATTGACCTTGAGGCGAACCTGATTCAGGGACAGATTGGATTCATCTGAATTTCGATCATGTAACAGCATCATCGACAGCGCGAGGATACATAAAACCATAATAATGAGAAGGCCAAGTGTTGTTAACAACCAGCGTTTGGACCAGCTGTCCATTGACATGAGGATGCCTCCAATCGTGCTTATTCGTAATTAAATTTGTACCCGACACCCCATACCGTCTTCAGAACGGCCGGATGTGAGGCATCTGCCTCGATTTTTTCGCGCAGTCTGCGAATGTACACAGTTACGGTATTTTCATCACCGTAGGTTGCGTATCCCCAGATAGCGTCAAGCAACTGGGCTTTGGAGAATACCTGATTCTTATGGCTTGCCAGATAATGAAGTAATTCGAATTCCTTGGCGGACAGAGAAACTTCCGATCCGTTCAAAGTAACTTTATAGGCTTTTTTATCAATCACCAGGTTTCCAAGATGCAGTAGATCTGTTCTGTCCCGATCTGATGTCATGCTGTCATAACGCCTGAAGTGAGCATTAATCCGTGCTAACAATTCGCTCAGCGAAAAGGGCTTCGTCATATAATCGTCTGCTCCAAAGCCAAGACCAAGCACCTTATCGGTATCGCTGCCTCTGGCACTCAAAATGAGGATGGGGATATTATTGCGCCGTCTAATCTCTCGGCAGACCTCAATCCCGTCCATGTCAGGAAGCATAATATCCAGAATAATGTAGTCTGGTTGAATAAGCCCCATGATCTGAAGCCCGTCTTGTCCAGTGGTTGCCACGGCGGCTTCATATTGATTTTTGGTTAGATAATCTCGCAGAATGCGCGAAATATCTGGTTCATCCTCAATGATGAGGACTTTACGCGGATGGTTTAGCATATGTATCGCTCCAGTATGATAGATGTCAATCGAATATATATGTATGAATTTGTAAAATGGATGTCTCTATAATTGTACAGTCTTGTTCTGTGGGAGTCACATATAAAAATATTGAAGTGAACTTCATTTTATAAAAATGGTCTGACTTCCATTCGCACTAAAAGCTGTTTACAGTTTACCGTATCAAAAATAACCCATGAACCTCTTTAAGGTCATGGGTTTCTGATCTGATACTGCTCGTCACACATGCTCCAGATCATCGATAGGCTCATGCTGTCTGGATTTGAGATACTCCGCCGGAGACACACCGAAGTGCGCCCGGAATACCCGGTGGAAATAGGAATAACTTGCAAAACCGCAGGATTCGGCGATATGCTCCAGTGTCATTTCACTGTATTTCATTCGTTCCAGCGCTGCATTCAGACGGATCTCAATCGCATATTGAATCATGGTCTGATTGTAATGCTCCTTGAATAAACGGACTGCACGAGACAGGCTGAGTCCGGCATAACGTGCCGCTTCCTCAAGCTTGAACGTAACCGTGGCATGTTCCTCAATATAACGTTTTAACTTTAGCGCAGAGGAAACTGCCCGATCGGTCTGAATATTCTCGGTGATTGCCCGGTCTATATATAGACATAATCCGCGCAGTAACGCATCCTTTAGTTCCGCATTTTCCTCAAGAGGTCCGCGACGCTTCTCAAGTAACATATTTCTCCACAGGCTGATGAGCTTGTCATCAAGTCCAATCCGGCTCACAGTAGAACGTTGCTTCCTTTTCCACCAGTTCTCGATCCAACTGCCCTCGCAGAACAGATAATAATCTCCGCTGGACAACCGTCCTTCCTTATGTGGTTCATCAACCACGAGATGATAGTCGTCGCCAGGTTTGAGCAGCAGCAAATCCCCGCTAGTCATCCTGAATTCTTTATCCTGTACATACACTTTGCACGAGCCTTCGGTCTGCAGACGGAACAGATAGGTTTGCAGCTCGCCCCTCATATTGTGAGTGAACGCTTTATAGTGGTATGAGTAGTCACAGATCAGCACGGATGTCTCTAACGTATCCAAAGATAAAATCCCCCAATATATCGATGTTTTACATAATAGATTAACTTAACATTTACACGATAACGGAGAGGACAGAAAGAACCTGAAGAAACAGAGTGTTCGCCTTTATCCCCGGATTTTATCCATTTGAAAAGGAAATCAAGAAAATCTGGGGATAACAGCGATCGGAAGGTTGTTCTGTCATCGGAGTGCCAGTGTAAATATCTTCAGTTGAATTTAGGTACATTGAATAGATGCAAAATGATGGAAATAAAATTTGACCAGATAGTTCATGTTCTGACTATATTGTATATGTTCATTCTAGCCTGTTTTGCGTTAGGATGATACCAGATAGAGCAATGAAAGCAAATTTGAGAACAGAGGTGTATCCTACATGAAAAAACTTAATATTGGTTTGCAATTGTTTACACTCCGTGATGAAACTGCAGCAGATTTTCGTGGTACGTTGCGTAAGGTAGCGGCCCTTGGATATGAAGGTGTGGAGTTTGCCGGATATGGCGATATTCCAGCTGAGGAAATGAAAGCGCTACTAGACGAACTTGGACTGAAAGGATTCAGCAGCCACGTTTCACTACATGCGATGCGCGAGGACTTGCAAAAACAAATCGATTACCTGAAAACGATTGGTGCACAATATATCATTTGTCCGTACCTGATGCCTGAGGATCGTCCTGAGAATGCAGAAGGCTGGACCAAGCTGTTCGAAGAATTGCAACAATATGGAGCTGAAGCAGCGAAACAAGGATTAATCTTCGGATACCATAACCATGACTTTGAATTCCATGGCCAGGTTGGCGATGAAAATGCCTTTGATGCCATGTTCGCTCAAACATCACCGGAAGCGGTGAAAGTGGAAATGGACGTATGTTGGGTTCAATTTGCGGGACAAAATCCGATCGAGTATATTAATAAATATGCGGGCCGCTTGCCGCTGCTTCATCTGAAGGACTTCAGCAAAGACGAACAGGGCCAGATGAAAACCCTGGAACTGGGACAAGGTTCGGTTGACCTGCCAGCTGTTATTGAAGGCGCTACGAATGCAGGCGTGGAATGGCTGATCGTGGAACAAGACGTATGTCAGAACCCTCCGCTTGAGAGCGTATCCAATAGCTACAACTGGCTGAAACAGAACTATTTGAACCAATTTTAATAGAACCATTGAACGCTGCTAAAATGCTAATCTATATGTCAAAGGAGACTTATATACATGAGTAAAATTAAAGTTGCTGTATTCGGCTGTGGTGCCATTGCCCAGCGCAGACATATTCCTGAGTACGCTGCCAATGAGAACGTAGAACTTGTTGCTTTTGCCGATCCGATCGTGGAGCGTGCGGAAGAAATGGCCGAAACTTATGGAGGTAAAGCTTACTCCAGTTACGAAGAATTGCTTGCTAATGAAACGGTTGATGCAGTCAGTGTGTGTACACCGAACTATCTGCATGCGCCAATGGCGATTGCTGCTGCCAATGCAGGCAAGCATGTATTGGTTGAGAAACCAATGGCCGTTTCCACTGAAGAAGGCGAGCAAATGATCGAAGCTGCCAAGAAAAATGGCGTGTATCTGATGGTTGGACACAACCAGCGTCTGATGCCTCCACACGTCAAAGCAAAAGAAATTCTCGACTCCGGCAGACTCGGAAAAGTCCTGAATTTCCGTACATCATTTGGACACCCCGGTCCGGAAGGATGGAGTGTGGACGGGGCTGAAAGCTGGTTCTTCCGTAAAGAAGAAGCTATTATGGGCGCGATGGGCGACCTTGGCGTGCACAAATCCGACTTCATCCGTTACTTGCTGAATGATGAAGTATCTGAAGTGGCTGGTTTCATCAGCACACTGCACAAGGAAGGTACTCAGGTTGACGATAACGCAACTTGTTTGCTGCGTATGAAGAGCGGAGCGATCGGAACGCTGGTAGCGAGCTGGACGCAATACAGAGCTGGAGACAACAGTACAGTGCTGTGGTGCGAAAATGGTGTCATGAAGATTGGAACAGTGGAAGGCGATGAAGTTATCGTTGAACTGACCAATGGCACAGTTGAGACGTACAAAGTTGGTGCCATGGCTACCAACGAGAAACAAGTGCCGAGTGGTGTCATTGACGCATTTGTAGAGTCAATTGTTACTCAAACCCCTCCAGCGATTTCCGGGGAAGAGGGCTTGCGTTCCCTGCAAGTGATTCTGGCAGCATTCGAATCGGAGAAAACAGGTCAGATCGTTAAACTGTAATCCATACGAATGACAGTACAATTTCTAACATTCTATAGGGCTTAATCAATGGTATAAGGGACTTATCTTCAGAGAAGTGTTCTGGGATAAGTCCTTCTTTATGTGATTTTAGAGATATCATCAAAAAGACTGACGCTTCCGATATCATGCAGAAGTGTCAGTCTCCATATGAAGGTTGAACCGTTCAATCATTTAACCGAAAATCCGTTTTAGATGCCAGCAGGTACATCACTGCCCAGATCCAGCCATGTGATTTCAGCAGGAGTCAGCGTGATGCGGGAGCCTTCGTCACAGGACAGCAGTTCCGCCTGATTCTGGGCACCGATCAGGGCACAGGTTGGGAATGTCTGATTCAATACATAAGCGAGTGCAATCTGAATGGGTGATGTGTTCTTCGAATTAGCCAATTGTTCAGCCCGGCGCAACCGTTCCCAGTTGCCATCACTGTAGAATACACGCACCAGATCTTCGTTATCGCGAACTTCAGGTGTGAATCTTCCCGTGAAGAAACCACGCGCCTGGGAGGACCAGGATAGCAATGGCAGCTTGGTTTGGTCATGCCATGCCAGGGTCTCTGCATCTGCTGACACACAACCTGCCCAGAAAGGTTCGTTTGCTTTGGCGAGACTGAGGTTCGGACTGCTGAAGGTGAAACCCTTCAAGCCGTTTGCAGCTGCATACGCATTGGCTTCCTCAAGCCGCTGCCAGGTCCAGTTAGAGGCGCCAATCGCGCCGATTTTGCCGGATTCAATATGTTCGTTCAATGCTTCAAGAATCACACTTACAGGGATATTTGGATCATCCCGGTGCAAGGCATACATCTCTACGTGATCCGTCTGGAGACGCTCCAGACTATCCATCAAGTCACTGCGGATGGCATCAGCGTTCACGCGTGGCCCATTCTGGTCATGATGTGCGCCTTTGGTGAGAATGACGATCTGGTCACGGTTACCACGTTCCTTCATATAACGACCAAGAACTTCTTCACTCTGTCCGCCACAATAAATATGAGCTGTATCTACGGTGTTACCACCAATCGACAGGAAAGCATCCATGTTTGTAGCTGCCTTATCGTAGGCATCATGCACGAAATAATCGGTTCCTTTAATCAATCTGGAGACGCGTTTACCTGCACCAGCAATTTCGATATATTCCATAAGTCAGTTTCATCCTCTCAATTATAGTGTAATTCGTGTACGTTCTTCCGCTGAACGAAGGCAGGCTTCGAGCACTTTCATATTAGCTACCGCATCGGAAGGTGCAAAGCGCAGATCCTTGCCTTGAAGTACGGCACGAGCCATATCATCTCCCTGTAGGGAGTAGTGGTTCACTTGCGGGACTTCAATCTCTCTGCGTTCACCACCAGCCGTTACATAAAAGTTGGAACTGGAATCCTGACGGCCGATAAATGCAGAAGGAACTTCAATGATGCCATCGGACCCTAACACCTCCAGCGTGTTGCGGAAGGCTGCCCACATGCTGCTGTCAAACGTCACACCAACGTTATTATTGAATTCCAGGAGTCCGGAAGCCATCATATCGACCTGATCATGTTGTGGGGAGAACATGCCAATAACGGTAACTGCGCTTGGTTCCTGACCTAGCAGCAGGCGAGCAACGCTGATGGAATAACAACCGATATCATAGAGTGCGCCGCCACCCCATTCTTTACGAAAGCGAACGTTGCCTGATGAATCAGAATTGTTGAATGAAAATGTGCTGTGCATACTGCGGATCTCACCAATCTCACCACTGGCAATGATATCTCTGATCTGCTCATATCGTGGATGATGCCGATACATGAAGGCTTCAGCCAGATGCACACCTGCATCTGCACAAGCTTGCACCATCTCCTGAGCTTCCTGCGCTGTCAGAGCCAGTGGTTTTTCACACAATATATGTTTGCCTGCTTCAGCAGCCCGGATCGCCCATTCCCGATGCAGATGATTCGGCAGTGGGATATATACGGCATCAATGGAATCATCAGCGAGCAAAGCTTCATAACTGCCATAAGCCTTGTCGATCCCAAGTTGTTCGGCCGTCTGTTTGGCTTTATCTTCGTCTCGACTGGCAATCGCGGTTACTTCATTCAACTCGGATTGCTGCAGGCCTGGAATGACGGATCCCACAGCAATGCTAGCGCTACCAAGAATGCCCCAACGCAATTTTTGAACTGAATTCATGTGTTGTATCCTCCTGTGTATAAATGTATATTGTGATTATAAAGAATAGACGAATGAATTAAAATGATAATATATTGAAGTTAGTTAACACAATATTGTTGATCAAGGAGAACGGGCTATGATGAGACAAACCGTATTGCTTACCCTGCAGGATATTCCATATTTTTGTTATCCCGAATCCGTTGGACATTATATGGATCACCCCCAGCATTCCGTGTTGCGGGAGGCAGGTGTACTGAACAACTTTAATATTCACTACGTCGCTTCGGGCAAGGGATATGTGGAAGTGGACGGGGTGGAGCATGAACTGCGTGCAGGTCAGGCCGTACTCTATTTCCCGCAGCAGCGACAGCATTATTATAGTAGTGAAGATGATCCGTGGGATGTACGATGGGTTCATTTTTACGGTGAACGTCTGCATGATTATATGATCGAGCGTGGGTTACATCGCAATCTATTATGGACACTGCGGCAGCGCAACTCTTGGGAAGAGGCTCATCTGGCCTTGCTGACTGAAGCGGAACAGAACACGATGCTGCGTCCGGCTCAGCTATCCACGTTGACCTATGCCGTACTTGCCGAATTCGTGCAGCATGCGGTACCTCTAAAGAGCACACGTACTACAAGTAAGGCGGAGAGTCGGGTACTTGCCCTTCTTCCACAGATGCAGCAAGAGGCCTGTCAACCGTTCCTGTTACAGGACTGGGCGGATCTTGCAGGTGTGAGTTCGTATTACTTTTGCAAAATGTTCAAGAGTGCTGTAGAGATGACGCCTATGGAGTTTATCACCCGTTCACGTCTACAGATGGCGAAGCAATGGTTACTCGAACGGCCTACGGCCAACATTGGACAGATCGCGGAGGAAGCGGGGTATCCCAATGCCAGTTATTTTAACCGCCAGTTCATGGCTCATGAGGGGATGACACCTACGGATTATCGCGGATTGTACCACAATTAATCGTTAGTCTTTCGATGTTGCCACGCTTGAAGTGTAGTAGTTTGACAGTAAGCTCAATCAAGTCTATTATGGATAAATTAAATCCGTGTATAATGAGGTGCCCTCATGAAATATTCAAAAGCGACCAATTATGCTTTGCATACGATGCTTCATCTTGTAAGCACTGCCCCCGAACAGCTGGTTAGTGTACACCAACTTGCAGAATTGCAGAAGGTATCACCAACCTACCTATCCAAAATTTTGACCAAATTGGTTAAGGCGGGCATGATCGAATCGACTTCTGGTGCCAATGGTGGCTACCGGCTTAGTCGTAAAAATCCCGACCCTTCTTTCCTGGAGATCATTCATGCTATTGAGGGTCAGGCCTCTCTGTTCGAATGTTCCCTGAATCATAACGCAGGCTGTTTGATCCAGCAGGTGATGGTGCAGGCGGAAGAAGAGATGGAGAGTTTCTTGCACAATAAGAAAATGTCAGAACTGGCCTCCCAGATGAAAAGTTGGAGTGCACACTCTCAGTAAATTGTACTGGAAGTGAAGCCTCAGTCGACTTGTGGACTCTTCTGGCACATAGGTATATCCAGATCTTCCTTCAACCTCGCAAGAGGTAAGGAAGATCTTTTTGTATCGTTGTACCTCATTGAAGTCGAATGGTACAATAAGGAAGGTATAGTTGCATACATACTTGATCCAAATCTTACATTATATTTTACATCTCTGGAGGGACAACACATGAGCCAATCAACGATCACAGGACTGGAACAATTGCTCGCGCTGGAAAACATTCGGAACACCAAGGCGCGTTATTGCCGCTATATTGATACAAAACAGTGGGATACCTTGGGTGATGTGTTTGCTCCCGATGCAGTGGCCGATTTCAGCACAGAAGGCAATCCGATTCCGGTATTAACGGGCCGCGATACCATCGTACAAGTATTCCGTGATCTGGTGGATGTTGCTGTAACCGTACATCATGTGCACAGCGCCGAAGTTGAATTTGTATCCGAGAATGAAGCAAAGGTCATCTCCCCAATGGAAGATTGGGTGACGTTCCCGGAGGGCAATGAGAACAAATCCTTCCACGGATTTGGGCACTACCACGAAACTTTTGTCAAAATCGACGGCCAGTGGTACATCAAACATACAACTCTGAAACGTCTTCGTCTGGACCTGTTTGAATAGTAGAATCCGTGTAGAAGAATAGAGAAGTTGGTCAACCCTAAAATAACGGCCCCGAGGAGCGTGATCAACGCGTCCTTGGGTTTTTTTTATATTTGTGGGAGAGGTGCAGCAGCTGACACATGCATAGAAAATAGGTAGAAAAAAAGTCAGGTTCAGAACCCGTGGGTCCTTTCCTGACTTCTTTTAGTTAAGATGAAATTTTAGATCCGAATACTTGTTTTCGTGACTTTCCGTGACTGCATTCTCAGATACACCTGAGAGAAAATAACGGATGCCAGTGCGACCACGGTCATACCCCAGAAAATATTGGTGTACGCCGAGGAGAGTGGCAAGTTCTGCATCGCCGTTAAGGCTACGCCCGTAACTGCAACGCTGAAAGCACCGCTGAAGAACTGACTGAGTTGGAACAGTCCCATACCTGCGCCCACCTGATCCATGGTCAGGTTACCAGACAATTCATTTGACACGCTGGTGGTCAGGGATGAGAAACCAACGCTGAGCAGGACATACACAGCCATAATGGCGTAGATGTTATTGTCTGCAAATAAGGCGAACAATCCGGCAGCGGCCAAGAGCAACCATGGCGCAAACTTCAGTAATAATGTATTGCCGTGTCGGTCAATCATGCGGCCGATTCGATTGGAGAGCAGCATGGACACGACTGCACCCGGGAAGATGACGAGTCCGGATTGAGCAGGGGTTAATCCATACAGATGCGCCAAAATTTGCGGCAGCAGGAACAGCGTCGAGAAGTTATTGATGTACGATACAATACCCAGCGAGCTGAGCATCATGTATTTTTTGTTTTTGAATAAAGCAGGTTGTACAAATGGGTCTGCCGCGCGCCGAATTCGGAGCCAGAACAGAAGCAGTGCCGCTGCACCGATGACAAGTGTGAACCACTGCCGGGAAGTCAGGAATAACAGCACACCGGTCGTACCGATGGCAAGAAACACGGCACCGAGCAGGTCAAATGAACCTTTTTGCGGTGTTTCCCTAGGAAGCAGTTTGAAGAATACAGGAATCAAAAATAACGTTAATCCTGTAACGATAAACAGATCATGCCATCCCAGAAATTGAGTAATACTTCCGCCGATGACGGGACCAAGTCCAAGCCCCAGTGAACTGGCGGACATGATGACAGCCATCGATTTACCCCGGCGATCATTGGGAATGTATCGTGTAATCAGTACAATGGCGAGCCCCGGAACAGAAGCAGCACCCGCAGCCTGAATCAGACGTGCAATAAGCAAAATGATGAAATGATTACTGAAGAAGCCAAGAACGGATGCTGCACCAAGTAATGTAAGTCCGGTCGTGAATAAGGTACGAATGGGTATGAAATCCGATAGACGTGAGAACGTTATCGAGGAAATGGCAAATACAATGGAATATCCAGTAACTATCCATGAGGAAGCGACAGAAGTAAGCATGAATTCAGCTGCAATTTTGGGCAGCGCCAGATTAAACATCATTGTATTCATAACAACGAGTACAACGGTGAAGCCAAGCAAGCTTACAATTAATCCTTCCTGTATTCCGGTCCGTTCCCCTGATGATGCGGTTGCGGTGTTGTTCATAAAAACCTCCTAAAGTGATGTGTATTTCGCAACATTTCAGAAACGGTGTGTAACATTTGCAAAATGTAGTATGATGTCAATCCCGTGCCTGACAGCAGGGGTTACATAACGAAATCATTAAAGTTCGATTGGTGTCGAACATTAGAAATATATCATGGATTTGTGTTAAAATACAATGGATAGTCTGAGAAAAGGGGACTACAGTATGAAAATTTTACATCATCCACAGGTGTCAGATATTGAACTTTCCTCCGTGTTGTATGCGTTAAGCGACCCAACCCGTCTTGGGATTGTTGCGGAAGCAGCCAGAAGCGGGGAGCAACCGTGCAGTCATTTTCATGCACCTGTTGTGAAGTCAACGATGTCACACCATATTCGCACGCTGCGGGAAGCCGGAGTTATTCGGGTCAGAGTACAGGGCACACAGCATTTTCTCACCTTGCGATCCGATGATTTGGAAACGCGTTTTCCAGGTCTTTTGCAACCGTTATTGCAGGCCGCAGCTCAGTCGAGTACAGATCCTTCCTAAATGTTGTCCTTTCTTCAGGTCGAAGAGGGGACATTTTTATTTTCTGATACTGAACAACCTCTAAAACTGATGCGACATTCTGTGTCGTACCATGCCATATATAATAACGGTGAACACACAAACCATATCGAAAAGAGGTTCACAACCATTGGCAAAAACTAAAAGAGGACGCGTCTTGTGGAGTCTTCCTTCCAGGGGCCGGGGAACATGCCCGGTGTGCAGCAGTACCCGAATTAAATTGTTGTATACGCAAACAAAAACAGACGGTACAAGTCTGAAAGTATGCAAGAAATGCTTCAAAGCCGTGCAATCCAGAGTGGATAATGCACACGTATAACATAACTGGCCTGTTCTGCGGAATGGGCCATGTCTTTTGATATAATGGAATATATTAGGAATGGAATGAGATGGGGGCGGGAAGATGAGTAACATGCATCGGATTCACTGGTTTGACGAACAGATTCGGGGTGGACGTTTTCCGAATAGCAGCTGGCTTGCCCGTGAATTTGAAATCTCCCGTCGTCAGGCTCAGCGTGATATTGAATATATGGCAAGTTCCCTGCGAGCCCCTTTGGTGTATATGGCAAAATATCGGGGCTATTGTTATGAAGATCAGACTTTTCGATTGCCCCATTTGTATATGACCGAAGAAGAGCAGCGAGTGCTGAAATATCTGGCCCATCGCTATAGACATTACAATTATGATCAAGCAGACACGGTGAAACGTGTAGCACATTTGCTGGAGCGTTTTACATTGGAGGAACAACAGATGAGAACTATCGATCTTCCGTTGTTTTCTGCACAACCGAAGCAGCTACAATTCTTTGAATTGTTGTCCTATGCTATAACTGACTTGCGCAGAGCACATATTCATTACAGGGATCATGATGGAGAAAGGCAGTTTGCCTTGTGTCCATTGAAGATGATATCCCAGTTTAACGCCGATTACGTGGTGGGTTATGAAGCAGATCCTGTGCAGCAAGTGGCCATTCGATTGGAGGGCATTGTTGGTGTATCGATCTTGGATGAAAGATTCGATTACAGGCCAGATGCTCTGTTAGCTGGATGGGAAGAACCACTGCCTGTGCGTAAACCGTTTGTAGCTGAGATTCGATTAAAGGAATTGCAGGAAATGGACCTATGGCAAGGGTATCGTATTCGGGCTAGGCAAGATCAGATTTATTCTATTGAATTTTATGATACGGACACTTTCCTGCAGCATTTGTTTATTAGCGAATGGGAAGAAATTTTGTCTCCTGGGTGGCTTAGACGCAAGCTTCAGCAAAGCGCAGAAGAATTAATTGACAGGCTTGCGATAGAACATAAACAAAACGTGGAGTAAACCGGCGTAGAGAGGAGAAGGTACGTTCTTGGCTGAGAATATTTTAGATCACCTCATCATGAAGCGGGAGTCCAAATCGTACGTGGATAGTCTGCATGCGATACTCACCCATACGGGCAAGTTTCAAGGTTCCAAGGTTTTACTTGCCGGATATACGGGCATGGCTTTTAAGCTGGCGGTACATCGCAGACTACTTCCCATGTCGGTTACAGCGTATGGGCAGTGGGGGGAAGCGCACCGTCCGGGAATTGATAACCTGGGGATATTCACGATCTGGGATGGGGGACGTACACGTCATTCCACGTTCGGTTATTACCAGCGAGATGCAGTGAATTGGGTGAGACGGAGTATCGATGAAGGTACTGGAGTGATTTACTGGATTCCTGAGTTCGGTGTCATTCATGGATATGATGACAGTGATCGCATCTTTTATGTGCAGGACGGATGGAGCAAGGAACCTCAGATACTGCTGTATGATAATTTCGGATTGAACTTTACTGGATTTTGGTATTGTCAGGTGTTTGGTGATCAGGTCCGTATTCCTGAACAGCAGATGCTGCTGGAATCCCTGCGACTGGCGATTGAGGATTGGGATATCCCGTATCGTCTGCTGCCTGATCGGAATATTGCTTCAGGAAGACAGGCATATGATGTGTGGGTGCAGGCCCTGCGGAGTGGGGATTTTGATGAATCAGGTGCGGCTTATATTTTGGAATCCTTCTGCCATGCTCGAACTGAAATAAGGATGTATTTGCAGGATGTTCGAGGGATATGGAACGAACTGGACCAGGCTTTTGCATGTTATGAACATCTTGGGACGTTAATTGACCAAATGAAAGGTTATATGGTTCAGCAGAAGAATAGACGTGTCTTGCGACCAGATACGACAGAAGATCTAGCGCAGGTACTAGTGAAGGCAAAAGCATTGGAAGAGCAGGCTATTGATAATTTTCGATTGATCTCCAGGAAGTATCCAGACCGTAAAAGGTCCACTATACCACGGTGGGGAGCACATTCAGCACGATAGGATAAGGGAGGAAGGAGTGACGGACGATGGCAGCCAAAGTATTGCAGGACTTGATTCGCTTCCCGCAAGCCCCAGCCTCTGCTGATGCACACCTATCATGGAAAGGTGTGGGTTCGTATATCGATGCGATGTACCGAATTTTATTGCACACACAGTGGATGGATTTCCCGCGTCACATGATTGCAGGTATGACGGCAAGTGCATTCCGATTAGTGGTGGATCGGCGTCTGACCGCAGAATCAATCTCGGCATACAACTGGATGGCAGAGAACTTTGTGGCGGCTGATTTTCTTGGCGTAACAACGGGACAACATGGTGGATTTTCATTTGAACCGACTTTTTCGCTCTATCAGAAGCAGGCTGTGCTGGACATCAAGGCGTCCATTGACCGGGGCGTAGGTGCGATTCTCTGGCATGATCAATTTGTCATTGCTGCCGGATATGATGATGAGGAGCAGGTGCTGTTTATTGGAGAAAGTGAAGGACATGAAGTCATTCGTCTGCCCTATGATTCATTTGGCAGGAACAGTACGCCATACTGGTACTATCAGGTGCTGGAATCTCATGAATCTGTGGATCTATGGGAAGTCTGCAAGGAATCATTAATTCAGGCCGTATACAAATGGGAAAACCATGACTACATGCTGCCGTCCCAGGATTACGCCTGTGGAGCGGCTGCGTATACGGTTATGGCTGCTACTTTGCAGTCTGGAACATATGACACAGAACAAGCGGCAACTGTACTGCACTATTATGCCAAATCAAGACTGGACATTGCCTCTTATGTTGCAGGGCTCAAGCATCTGTCCATTCATATGGATCAGGTTATAGACGAGTATGAGCAACTCGCAAGCCTGTATACAATGATCGTTGAGGTGATAGATGACTCCATCTCGTGGGATTCAAGAGAACCAGAATGTGTGCAGAGCGTGATGGAGCTTATACGGAAAGCGGGGGCTACGGAACAGCGTGCCATTGATGCCATTAAACTTGCCTTTCGAGAGACGATAGGCAATCGTTTTGATGACGTTGGTTTAAGATGAATAGCATGATAGATAAAATTGAAAAGCTCAGCATGAATAAAACCGGACAGGCCGCAGCCGATCCGGTTTATTTGCATTCAACATATATGCACATCAGGTTATGTGATCCACGCTAATAAAATTTTTCACAAGAAAAAATAACCAAAATTTTAATTTTGGGGTAATCCAAACCCCTTGTTGTTCCGAATATTATATTAGATGGTCTTTTTTGGATGTTGGATATTCAAGGACAACAGGGGGCGGGAGTATGGTACATAATCCGGAAACCATTCAGGAATGTATCGAACATGCACGGCAAAGGCTCTACCAGATTGCTGATCAATATGCGGAATTGTGGCATCCGGAGGTTATTCGCCAATCCATGGTGCTGGATGAGTTAATTAATGAATATAACAACGCAACTCGCGGAAGAACGAATTCGAATCAACTGAAATAATGAACGTATAGAATGCACTTATAAAATGAAGAAGAATAGAATCCCATGACGGGATTCCATGTGTTTGTGTTACTCTTTTACCGCCCCGAGCACAATTCCCTTTACGAAAAAACGCTGCAAGAATGGATAGACGAGCAGGATTGGCAGAGCGCCAATAAAGATCTGAGCAGCGTTCACCGTACGCTGAGACATGTTCTGGAGCTGTGTGGCATCCACGTTCATGTTGGAGAAATCCTGCTGTACGATAATAGTTTGCATTAACGTGGCGAGTGGATATTTGGAAGCATCATTCATATAGATCAGCCCGTCGAACCAGGAATTCCACTGCCCTACCATGGTGAATAAGGAGATCGTCGCAATGGCGGGCATGGATACGGGCAGATAAATTCTGAATAGCGTCGTGATGTGGTTGGCTCCGTCAATAAATGCGGCTTCTTCCAACTCTTTTGGCACGTTACGGAAAAAGTTCATCATGAGAATCAGGTTCCAGACAGCCACCGCTCCCGGCAAAATGAGAGCCCACATCGTATTAATCAGTCCAAGCTTCTGGATTAAGATATAGGATGGAATTAATCCCCCGCTAAACAGCATCGTGAAGATGAAAAACCACGCATATAACGAGCGCCCCTTGAAGTGCAGACTCTCCTTGGATAACGGATAAGCCGTCAGAAAGACAAGTGTCATACTGAGCAGTGTGCCCAGAACCGTACGCTGGACTGAGATCCAGAGTGCACTGAGAAAGTTACTGTTACCAAATGTTTTGGTGTACGCGTCCACCGTAAAATCAATCGGCCAAAGTGTCACCAGATTGGCGGATGCTGCCGCTTTGCCACTGAAGGAAACGGCCAGAATATGGACCAGCGGCAGGATGCACAGGATCGATACGGCCGCGATAAATATCAGGTTGAAACCATTGAATATACGGTACCCGGTTGTTTTGTGATACACCTTGATTCCCCCTTAATGCATTATGCTAACCCTTTAGAAAATACGATAATTGGCGATTTTGTAAGCCATCCGGTACGCAGAGATGACCAGGAACATCGCGACAAATGATTTGAATAGTCCAACGGCGGTCGCAAAGCTCATTTTGCCATTCAAAATCCCCATCCGATAGACAAAGGTATCGATAATATCGCCTTTCTCATACACCAGCGGATTGTACAGGTTAAAGATCTGGTCAAAACCTGCATTCAGGATATTGCCCAGCGATAACGTACCTACCACGATAATCATCGGCACAAGTGCAGGCAGGGTAATATGTAATGTCTGTCTGAGCCGAGTTGCCCCGTCCACCTCGGAAGCCTCATACAATGCAGGATTAATGCCCGCAAGTGCTGCCAGAAATACAATTGTACCGAATCCAAATTCCTTCCATACATCACTGACAACCACGGTTACACGGAACCAGTCCCCATCCCCCAGAAAGAAGATCGGTTCAACACCAGCCGCCGCCAGCACCTGGTTTACCAGACCACCTTCCGGTGATAACATATCGAGCAGAATGCCGCCCAGGACAACCCAGGACAGGAAATGGGGCAGATACACCAAGGTCTGTGAGAAACGTTTGAACGTGGAGTTCCGTACCTCATTCAGCAAAATGGCGAACACTACGGGGGCCACAAGTCCGGCCACAATCTTCATCGATGCGATCAGTACCGTGTTCCAGATGACCTGAACGCTGTCGGGATATTCGAACATGAACCGGAAGTTGTCCCAGCCCACCCATTTGGAGCCAGTGAACCCCAGCCACGGTTTGAAGTCTTGAAAAGCAATAATAATGCCGCCCATGGGCACATAGGCAAACAGTAAAGTGAGCAGTACAGCAGGCAGCAGCATCAGATGCAGCGGCCACGTGCGTTTGAAATTCCAGCGAGTACGTTTGCGTGGATGGGGTGTCATTTTTCGTACCGGCGTATTGGTTGTTAGCGGTTGTTCCATAGCCATCAGGGTCCCTCCTTTATCTCGTCCACCCCCGGCAACATGAGGCGAGCAAGCCTCTGCACAGAGTGGAGCAACTGAATTATAACAACGGAAAAGGGCGGACTATAGAACAACATTTCAATGCGGATGTTGAAATATTAACTTGTTGATGGAAACAGGGGATTACGAGTTGCAGGAAAGCAGGCGAATATAAATTCAACTAGAAATGTAAGGGTTTTCAATATAAAATAGGACTTCGATGTAGAACGACTTCAAATCAGGGACAGGGTGAAACGATGAAATTCACAGTATTTGCGAAGACGGTCATTCTCTTGATCTGCCTGCTCGTACCGATTCTGCTGCTCTATACGTACGCGAACCAGGCAAATGTCGATATGGTCGTCGAAGAGAAACAGCAATCGAGTCTGAATCAGTTCAATTATTTCAGTTCCCAGGTGGATAAAAATATCGAGCAGCTCTCGCTGTATGGCCTGACATTGCTGCGAGATCCGAGTATTCTGCATTACCGTTACATGACGGACTCAACCAGTCAATATGAGAAAAACAGCATCTATCTGGATATTCTCGACAAACTGTCATTGTACCAGTCCACCAGCCGTTGGAAGAACGATATTACCATTGTCTTGCCACAGGCAGAACTTGTGTTATCCACCATGTCCAGCCGGACGGTCTACGATGAAAAGATGTTGACGTTCCCGCAACCTGGCCAATGGCAGCTGGAGAAGGGGAGTTTCACCTACTTTTTCACGGACAACTACGAGTGGAATGAAAAACCGGTGAACACGGGCGTGCGAACGGTGATGGAGATTAATTTTGACCCGATGAACGTGGTTGCCATGTTGGATGATTTCAAAGAAACGCAGGGCGGAGATCCATTCTTAATCGTCCCAGGTAACGAACCGTTGCTGAACCGTACGGCAGACCCTGAACTGGTCGAAGCGATCATGCGAGATATCCCCTTTGACGGACCGGAGCGGGAAGGCAATCATCAGCTGGAGGTAGGTGACAAACAGTATCTGGTCAGTTACGTGCATTCGAAACAACTGCAAGCGGTATATGTGAACCCGGTCGTATTGGATGATCTGTTGAACCCGATGGACAAGAGCCGAAATATGTTTATTACCTCCATTCTGTTACTGCTCGTGCTGAGTATCGGGGCTGCACTGCTTTTGTATCGAAAAGTCCAGGTGCCCATCCATCGCTTGATGAGAGGGCTGCAACAGATTCGCAAAGGGCAGTTGTCCACGCGGATTCCAGTCGATCACTCCCGTGATGAATTCGCGTATCTGACCCAGAGCTTCAACCATATGGCAGAGCAGATTCAGGAATTGATCGAGAAGGTATACGAGGAACGTATCCGCTCACGGGAAGCAACATTGAAACATCTGCAATCACAGATCAATCCGCATTTCCTGTACAACTGCCTGTTTTATATCAAAAATATGACCCAGCTCGGCAACCGGGAAGCGGTTATTGCCATGTCGCTAAGTCTGGGAGACTACTACCGCTACATTACGCGGGGCGAGAATGACATGACGACAGTGGAAGAAGAAATCCGGCTGCTGGACCATTATCTGTCCATTCAACAGATGAGAACCAACCGGCTGACCTACGAGATCGCCGTACCGCAGCAATTGATGCAGCTCCATATTCCACGGCTGCTCATTCAACCCATCGTAGAGAATGCGGTGATCCATGGCATTGAACCGATGGAGGGCAGTGGGCATGTCGTCGTAACGGGGATGGCGGTACCCGAATATATTGAGGGCCGCAAATATACCAGATATAGCCTGTTTGTTGACAATGACGGTGTCACGCTGACAGCGGAAGAGATTGCGGAATTGGAACGGGAGATCAATGAACCGATGGGCGAGGAGATTGGAACAGGCACGTGGAATGTACACCAGCGTCTCGTTACGCGATATGGGTTCTCGTCCGGCCTTCATTTTGGAGCGATTCCCTATGGTGGACTTAGTGTAGAAATTCGATGGTTTGAGGAGGAACAACCGCATGATGAATCTGATGGTCGTGGATGATGAACATTCCGCAGTTGAGTCGATCGCTGTCTCCATACCGTGGAGACAACACGGGATTGGTCAGGTATTTAAAGCTTATTCAGTCAAAGAAGCACTGGAACATATGGCAACACATCAGATCCATATTATTATCACAGATATCCGAATGCCGGGGTTGTCCGGTCTGGATCTGGTCAGTCACATAAGGCAAAAATGGGAACAGACAAAATGCATTATTTTATCGGGGCATGCTTCCTTCGATTATGCGAAGCAGGCGCTCAAACATGGGACAGTCAGTTATCTGCTCAAACCGGTCCGGGATGAGGAACTGATCGAATCCGTGCAGCAGGCCGCCGTGCAGATTCGCCTGGAGGGGGAGAAACAAATGCTGCATCAGCGGGCTATGTATTCGGTAAGGGAACATCTGCCGGAGAAGCGGGCGGAGCTGATGAAGGATGTACTGTTGGGGCATAAATTTGCGAATGCCGAACTTGTAGGCAAGCTTGAGCAACTGGAGATCGGATTTCGTCCTCAGGATAAAATGCAACTGCTGCTCATCCGGTATGATGACCATCAACCCACACATAAAGCGTTTCGACTGATGAAGTATGCCATCTCCAATGTGGTGGAGGAGATCTACGGCAGTACCTATCATCTCTGCCATACGGATGACGCCTATGATGATCTGGTCTTCATGGCCAGTCCCAAACAACCCCAAGCCGAACCGGAAATACGAATGGGCCGACTTGGAGAACGGTTAATCCACAGTGTAAGGCAGTATCTGAACGCGACCATTTCCCTGTCCGTTAGTCGTATGGGACGTTTCCCGGATCAGGTGCCCCAGTTATATCATCAGGCCGTGAGTGCACTTCGCAAGCAGGCAGAGGCGGGCAAAGGATTGCATTTGAATGCGGCGGCAGGAACCAGCGGGGCCACATTAAAGTCACTTGCGGCGCTGTATGAACCGCCGGGTCTTACGACGTTAATGGAAGCGGGGCGCATGGAGGATGCTCACCGCAAGATTGATCAGATCTTTGCCGAACTGTCGAACAGTGTGTTCCCGGAGCATGTGTATGTCGCTTTTCATTATCTGGCGGCTGCATTCTCAACCATGGCTCATCGGGAAGGAAGACAGTTAACCGAAGTGCTTGGCGAGCAGTATCAGCAGTTGCTCAAGGACGGCTATGGTATCTCGCTGCGCAGTCTGGAAACGTGGACTCGGTCTGTGATGCAGCAGTGGGCTGAGAGCACCAGCGATGCGGGTCAGGATGCCGGATCAACGCTGATTCGGCAGGTGCAGCAATGGATCGACCATCATCTGGGCGAGGATCTGTCGTTGCAGGTCATTGCCGGTGAGGTGCATCTGCACCCGGTATATCTGTCGAAAATGTACAAACAATCCACAGGTGAAGGCATTAGTGATTATATTATTCGTTCCAGAATGGAACGTGCGGTTCATTTGCTCAAGCATACAGCGATGAAGATCTATGAAATCGGTCAGGAAGTGGGGTACAACAACACGCCTTATTTCATTCAGGTGTTCCGCAAACATTATGGACTGACCCCGCAAGATTTTCGGAACGGTTAACAAATCAATATGAACATTGAAATTGTGATATATGTTTGCCTCCCCGGCTGCACTATCCTTTTCATGTAAGGTGCATTTGGCATCAATCGACTTGGCACAAAAGGGTATCCAAGTTACCTGAGGAGGGGTTAGTTCATGTATAGAAAAATGATGACGACATTGCTCGCAATCACGATGGTTGCCGTAACGGCATGCAGTTCGGGGGCCAAGGAAGAACCAGCGAAGGAAGCCGCGGCACCACTTGCTCTGCAAGACGGGAAGTATGAACCGGCGGTACAGATGAGTTATTTGCGGGCCTGGAATGATGATACGAAATTCAAGAATGGGGAAACGGCACAGAACAATGTGCATAGCAAATGGGCCAAGGAACGACTTGGCATCGATCTGACTACGCCATGGGCTGTATCGGTGACCAATGATGCATTTTACACGAAATTGCGCTTGTCTCTGTCCGCTAACGAAGAATTGCCGGATATCGTCTCCATACGGGGAGATTACAATCTGGTACGGGAATTAATTGAGTCTGGCAAGTTTGCCAATGCAGGCGAATTGTTTGACAAGTATGCTTCGGACACCTGGAAACAGGCATCTGAATCAGCACCAGAGGAATGGTATCCATACATGTATGAGGGCGAGCGTTATGGCATTCCAATCTTCGATTATGCATACAACGGTGATTCGGTCATGTTCATCCGTGAAGACTGGCTGAAGAAGCTGGGACTGGAAGAACCCAAAACCATGGATGAGCTGGTTACGGTCATGGATGCTTTTACGAATCAGGACCCCGATGGGAACGGCAAGAAAGATACGTATGGTCTGACCGTGGGCATGAAGAATGCGCTCAATACCTGGATGACGGAATCCGGCTGGATCTTCGGCATGTACAACACAATGCCTGGACAGTGGAATGATGCCGGAGACGGTACATTGCAATATGGCTCCATTCAGCCTGGTGTGAAGGAAGGCCTGGCAACGATGAAAGATTGGTTGTCCAAAGGTTATCTGCCCAAAGAAGCAGGTGTCTATGACGAGATCAAGGCAGCAGAACTGTTCACCGCAGGTAAAGCAGGCATTATCGTGGGGCCACACTGGATGCCAAACTGGCCGATTGATGATGTGAAGAAAAATGTGGACGGTGCCACGTACAAGGCTATTGCCTTACCTACAGGACCCACTGGCGAGAGCCACCAACATGGTTCCGGGGCAAGCAACGGGGTGGTGCTGATTAACAAGGACATGGCGAACCCGGAGATTTTCTTCACATATCAGAATTATCTGTTCGACAACTTTGCCAACCCGGAAGTGGGCAGCGAGTTCGAACATGGCTTCGCGCAAGGATACGACTATGACATCGTGGACGGCAAAGTGGTTGGTGAAGCCGAAGTGAAGGACGGGGTATCACCACTCAAATATACGATTACGTATGATGGTGCACGGATTCCGAATCTGATGATGGATACGCTGGCGGAACTTGCGAAGGGTAAAGAGCCGGAGACCCCTTTCGAGAAAAATACGAAGATGGCCAACAAACCTGAAGTATTTGCAGCCGCTGAAGTCGTCGTTGCGAATAAAGATAATGCGATTAAGAACAAGTTCACCGGGGCACCGACGGAGACGATGAAAATGAAGAAGGACGCAATCGACAAGCTGGAGAAGGATACGTTCAGCAAGATCATCTATGGTCAAGTGGGCATTGAGGAATTTGATGCGTTTGTGACGAAGTGGAAGTCCATGGGTGGCGATGATATTACCGCCGAAGTGAACGAGTGGTATAAAACAGTCAATTAAACAACAAAAGCAGGGTAGAACGATGAATTCATCGGATCTACCCTGCTTTTTGGTATGTCTCAGACCGATGATGACTCGCACCGGACAAAGGTAACGTTTTTTCCTAAAATCACATGATCCACCTTCCATCCGGCATTTAACCAGGATAGTGCCTGTGTATGATTCATGGAATTATTCACCCACCATTGCTCGCGATTATAGGCTGTCGGGGGTAACGTAAATCCGAGAATTTCCTCAAGCTCTGCATATGTAAGGGTGATTGAAACCTGATTCAAATAGTTTTCCAAAGGGAAGTATTTGCTGTAGCTCATTTAGTCAGACCTCCTGAAAAGGAATACAATGATTATACAACGTGGGAATGATGATAGCGAGGGCATACCGAGAGCCTACATAGATGTGAAAGGTATCCGTAGATCTCTTTGACTAGGGCGTGTCTTAAATACCACTTATGGACATCTTTCACCACCTTTTCTCCCCCTGCTGCCTTATTGTTCCCGGTGTACTTGAGAGAGTAAAATAATAGGTAGTATGCGAACATCAATACGTATTTATAACAGAGATGCCCTGGATTGGTCCGGGATTCATAGAGGTTCAAGTTTGGTTGATGAACATCATTAGATGCGAGGGAAGGCAGGAGATTCGATGAGTACACTTTATGACCAGGCAATGGAAGAGATGATGACGACAATTCATGAATGGTTTGATGAACAGGAAAAGCGGGATGACTTGGAAAATGTTACGAAGCGAACTACGCTGCAAATAGGCATCTTCAATGATATTTTGCTGGATTATAGACCTGGACGGACTACAGTGGATAGTGTGGATTTGGGCCTGGATGATGGCCTGAAATCGAAGCAGGCAGGAGCCTTTACCGAAGAACAGGTTCGTAACGAGATTGGACCTAAGCTTGTAGAGGTTGTTCAGGGAAGATTGGACAAGCTGTCCGATTCCCCGTTGATTGACTATCAATTTACCTTCCGTGGTAAATTCCCTACAACAGAAGGAAAGCTGCAACTGACTTTGCTGGAATATATCCATGAAGAGAAAAAGCAGCAGTTGCTTGAGCGTATTCATACATACATTGATCAGAAGCTGGAGAACGGTGCATATCCAACAAAGCCCTTGGAGTCCTTCTTTTTGACACGTCATCTGCTTGACCCGAAACTGTTTCCTGAGCTGGATGTAGCCTGGGTCATCAGGCAGTATGACCGGATTCAAGAGTTGAATCAGGGTCGCCCGGAGGCACTTGCCGAACACCGTGGTGATATTACTCGTGCGTTGAAGGCATGGGCGGAGAGTCAGTTCTTGCCACAGTATTATGATGTGCAGTCTTCTGCGTATCGTGCCAATGAATATTCGCTTAAGCCAGGGGCGACGTTGGAATGGAATGTTGAATCACAGACAGACCAATTGTCGGATAAGAAGCAGAAGGCGCAAGTAGCCGGGACTCAACCGATAGATCTACTGTTATACGCGGCGGTGATGATTCTACGATATGAGCCGAATTATAGCAAAGTCGAAGGTCAGACTTACCTAGAACTCGCGAAGCAACTCGGCAGCAGACGAGCGGCACTGATGATGACGGAAGGTAGCGGGACGTATGCGAAGGACGATATTTATGTGAAAACGGAAGAAGTGGAATGCAAAGCAAATGATGTATTTGCTCTGATGACCATTCACATTCGGAAGGAAGAGCCGGGTGCCTATCAGCAAGCACTTACCTTTATCACTCATTTGTTGAAGCAGGGCTTTCCGAAAAGTTATAAGATCAAGCTGAAATCTGCCGTAAAGCAGTATTTGTCGATCAAAGGTCTCGCGAAGTCGGATACCCACCGATTTTTTGCCAATGCACTGGCGTATCCGGAGTTGCATCCACTTCTGGAAGAGTATGCGCGTGAGGCTATCCAGGAGTTCGAGTTCTACGAGGATACCGAGGGCGAGAAGAATTGTATGCCAGGCAGTTATGCAACCTTTGGACTGGGGCTCATAGATGAGCGGTATTTCCCGCTGGTTGAATATTACATGGGTGAAGTGGATGATGAGCATCAGTTAATTCAGGACAAGTTCATTGGGGTATTTGTAGAAAAACAGGGAGTAACGGCTCAATCCATACCTGCCTTAGTCGCCAGCTTGCGTCGTTCTACGGACAGCTTGAAGCTGAAGATTCAGACTGAGCTGGAGAATGACGAGATACTTGAACGGTTGGTTAGGCAGATTCAAGGACTTGAGCATTACGAAGTGGAACGTGTACTTTACCCAATCTTCGGCAAGATGGAGAAGCTCACAACGCTCGCTCGCAAAGCGGAAGGAATACGGAAGGAATTATTGCTGAAACTATTGCAGGCCGCAGGAAAATAAAAGTGTAAACAAGACAAGTAAGATTGTACTGGGCCAGACAGTGGAGCATTTTAGCGAATTGAAAGTGCATTAGGAGAGGCGGGGGAAGTTGTGGAAGCTTTGAGTCGAGACATGTGGCAGGAGTTGAATGCCCAAGACAAAGATGCTTGGATGCGTAGGCTGGTTCGTCAGTTACCAGATGGCATGCAATATGAGGGGCTTGAAACATTTGAACGATTCGGTCAGCGAATGGAGACAGGTGTATTTACGGAGGATGGGCTTAGATTTGTATTTGTGCCAGGGGATCAGGTCACGCTTGGCTGGGATCGTTGGCAGCATGGCATGAACCAAGAGACCTCAGCCGACTTGCATGAAACGGTCAGTGAGTATGGTGTGGAGGACGTGGATTCGTTTCTGGCGAGTCAGATGTCACCTGTGAGAGAAGTTACTATTGCGCCGATGCTTGTGGAATGTGAACTGATCTCGCTTGGCTGGATTGAAGTGTCCGAGGAGGAAGCATTTGCACAGGAAGATCCTGATTTCCCCGCAGCATTGGAGCAGTTTAAGCAGTCGGATATCCGTGAGTATGAATTGCATCAACAATTCCGTCTGATTCGCCAAAGTGAGGATGAAGTGCGAATCCTGTGGTTCAACGAAGGAATAGAGCTGGAAGACGTGGTGAGAGAGGAAGCAGCGGCGGGCTTTGGTTTGCTGACTGAAGATGAATGGGAGTATATCTATGGTGGCGGTTGTCGCACGTTATTTCCCTGGGGGGACAGCTTCGACTATACGATGAGATTGAAGCACTTTGGAATTCTGGAAGGTGTGGATGGGATTGTGGATGGATCGGGAGAGTCGGCCTCTTCACGGGTTGAAGAAAAGGAAGATGATCGTGCTTATGATCTGGAACTGCCGAATTTCTTCGGGGTGCAATTTGCCGGTGATCCCTACAAGGTTGAGCTTACGCTCGATTCGGATGGAGACGTGATGCCTAAAGGCGGGGACGGCGGTAGCCTAATATGTGGTGGTACAGGTCCATTGGTTGGTTTCTTGCCTGCTGCTGCGGTGTATTATCGAGACGTTAATGCCAGTGAACTCGACTGGGAGGATTTGATGGATGCGATGTACTATCGCAGGGTTGTTCGTTTGCCAGAACTAAAGGTTTGATGGGTTAACCGAAACAGCTATTAAGCGGTAGCATCCCATACGTAGAAAGAGATTTAGTGAATTCTAAAGAGCAGTTGACAGATAAATGAATAGATCTGTCTCTGTCCTTTGGAATGTTCCATTAGGGCCAGAAGATGGAAGAAAAAGTAATGAATATTTAGATCAAAAGTTCTATACTTAACGAGTCTCAACCAAATCCATTACACAGAGAAGGAGTTAAGTATGTCCAGAGTATCCAAATGGCTCATCGTTAGTTTAGTTTCAATTTTTATACTTAGCATGTCGGAATTCACAGTCTCAGCGTCTACTTCAATAGTTCAAACCGCACAGAACGCAGAGCGATCCATTTCATCCAAAGATCGGGTACAACACAACATTCGTTTTGCAGTCAGAGGCACGGAGGTGGCCGTGACTACGCTTCGAACGAGTTTTGATACTGGTGAACTCAAAGAAAATGAGTACCATTTTACCGATCCAGCTATTCTCCCTAGAATACATACCGGTCTGACGACAACTTCCCATCAGTATGATCCTATTGTTAGTGACACACCAGCAGGATTAAAAGGATACATAACTTATTATGCCACGGATGATAAGCAGCATTATTACGTTTTGTATGAGTATGACTATAGATCGAACACACTTCGCAAAGTCCATGAGGGAGAAAACCGTATCTACTTGGAACCTCAAATCGGAATATATTATACGATCTACGAGAAAAACGTTCCTAAATCCAACTACTATTCCATGGTCACAGGAAAAAAAGTATACACTCGCGGAAATATTTTGCTGGAAAGGGATTTTACAGATACTAAATATGTGGTATCACCGATTCCACAAACCCGTAATTTTGGGGTATATTGCACAGATACTTTAGATTGCCACTATCTTGAATATGGCGGTATAAAGGGGAAAAAGGCCAAAGTAAGCGACTTGTGGATGAAGCCTGACCAGAAGACAGGCTTGTCTACTAAAGCTTTTCAGGTAAGTGCAGATGTTCATTTAAATGTTTCTCAAGGTAACACGAGGGATCGTAAATCAGACTGGACCGTGGTTGTAACCAAGAATGGTGAAAAAACCACACTGATTAAAGAGCGAGTAGGCTATGTGCATTCATTTATCTCGCCCGAAAGAAAAACATTGGTTCTGGTCACAGAGAACGGTCTGGATAGTAAGATGGAGTCTTCCAAGGTGCAAGTTTATGATCTGAAGACCCTTAAACGGATTCGATCCTATGATTCTCCATACCGTGCTCGTACCCAAAGTATCCAGTGGATTACTGAGGATGAGTATATTATTGAACAGTACTTTTCCAATCCAGGTTCTTACCCGCCATCCTTATATGTTATTTCAGAAAATAAACATCTTAAATTGAATTATGAAAGGTACATTGACTGGAAAAATTACTGGAATTCCTTTCAGTTCTCTACTATCTTTTTCCCCATGGAGCCTGTAGGCATTAAGTCTGATCAGGGTGTATTGGAGTATAAAGGACAGCCCACCTTCTATATGGAAGGGCAGCATTATGTTCCTTTAGAAGAATTCACTAAAGCATTTCATATTCAATATAATCTGGGCAAGGATAAGATCACCTTCACTCGTGGACAGCGTTCTTCCAGTGTGAATCAACCTTCAAAACAATTGTTGACGCTATACAATCAGACCTTTATTCCTTTAGGTCAGTGGAGTAAGGACTTGGGGCTCAAAGTATCGGAAACAAAAGGAAGTAGGTACAACAAACAATTAAGCATAAGCGATGAAGAAAAGGGTACTGATCTGGCCATGGAGCCCAAAATTCTCCCTTTTCAGGCAAGTGCACGATGGATGGATCGGGTAGGGGACAGTTACCAATTAGATCCGGTAAATACAAGGCCGATGGAATCAGCTGTGCCAGACCGAATTGATGGTGTAGTGCTAAATTTTGATCGAACATTGACCATTTCCTCCTCTAAAGATTCAATTACAGAGTTGCTGTTCACCAATCCAGACTACACTTCGGTGCTCGGGAAAGTATCTTTAACGGACATACCTGAGAGGAAGTGGGGATTTAGCACAGCCGAGATTCCAGAAAACATGTTACAAGATGGTGTGCTTAACGTGATTGTTCCCGTGAAAGAAGGAAAATCAACGATGGTGTACTCCTTAAAGCTTCCAGAACCATTTGATAAAAATAAATTCTAAAGAAAATAAGCAGTTCCGGTACAGCATCATTTTTGCTGTGCCTTTTTCATTTTTTTGGGTAAATATAATCAGGCCTAATGGCTTAAGATCAGGAGTGGGGGCGCATTGAGCCCAGCCAAGGTTCCTTTTACAATAAAAGAATAGAATCTTTTGCCAACGTCTTTAAATTGACAGCATGGAAAAGGGGAATGACTTTGCCTTCATATACATCATTTCAGTGTTGCGGCCGGGAGGCCTTGTTGTTGTTCCAACTGATGAATATTCCGGAAGCGGATCAGCTTCTCATGGATCTGAAAGACCCTCCATTACAGGGTGAACAGGCCAAGCATAGTTATGAACAAATTCTCACAGGTCTTGTTGAAGAAGGTATTATTGAATTGGACAATCAACAGATCATCATAGACCCGCAAATATACAACCTGCTTACAGGCTGTAAGCTCAGTAGTGCAATAACCAGACTAGATTTGCGTGCAACAGATGGAAAATCATCGGTGACCTATGGATTTTTGTCAGGCATGCAGTTGGTTGAGTTGGTCTGGGAACCTGCACAAGATCAGGCGCTACTCACTTCTTTTGACGAATTCGAAAAAATGTTTCAGGTCATTGGGAATCGGATTGAACTACCTGATCCATTAGCTTCCAATGTAAACCCTCAATCACAGGATACAATTCGTACACCCATGCAGGTAGAAACGTTGCAGCGTCTGTCTGCATTGGCGGTCGATTCAGTACTGGAGATGTTCGAATCTATTTTGCAAGAGGACCGGCATCTGGATCAGGCTTTGATGCAGACATTGGCTAAAGGCTTTGCCGCGCTGGAGAAGTGGGGGCAGTATGAAGTGTACACCCGAGGACAGGAAGGACAGCCGCAAACCATTTATTTTATAGGTAGTATCCACGGTAATTGGTTGTTCCTTGAGGGGGAAGAGAATGGTCTATTTACAGCTTTCAAGATAACGGAAGAAGAACTGGTGCAAAGCCTGTTTCTGCTAACGACGCGTTCATTATCCGTACTGTCCGGAGTTTAAGTCCGATATGAGTCATACATATATGTAAACTAAGGGGGAATCCAGTTGACCAAAATTGTCATGAAGTCAGACTATCTGAATTCACTCGCACAGCAGATTGAACAGGTGACGGCACAACTGCAACAGGTGGACAGTGTTCTCCAACATGCCATTCAGGGAGTTGCCTGGCAGTCGGGGAATCGACAGACTATTATTGGTCTGTACCAGACACATCAGCATCGGTTTCAGACGGCTGGACAGAGCATGCAGCAGCTGGCTGCATATGTAAAGACAACCCGTGAGAAGATGGAACAGGAGGATCAGTCAGGGGGGACATTTGGGCTTACGGGTATCAATCCACTCGCTCCGTTTGATGGCCCTGGGAGCACGGTAGGAACATTGACAGGAGCAGCAGCAGTTGCCAGATTGGGTTATCGCGTGAAGAACGGTTATATGATCAAGGCTCAATTGGATCGGAATTCTCCTCGCGTTCTGGTCCGTGAGAGCTATGATTCAGTTAAAGACAATAAGGCTGCGAACGGCAGACCAAGGGATTACAAAATACATTATGTGCGTGATATCGAAGCCAAAATTGCCAATGGAACGGCTACTCCTCAGATTAAAGAAGTAGCTTCTATGATCAAGCCTGGTTATGCCGTAAAATCGGCCTTGACAGACAAGCTTGGCTGGGCAAGTGTGGGAATAGACGTGTTTACAGATACCCAAGAGAACATCAATCAGAACGCGGGCAGTGACAAAATTGCTGGTGATATCATTGGGAATGTTGTCGTAGGCGGTGCAACAACGGTAGGTGCAACGCTGTTGACTGCGGCCATCTTGCCTGCGGCGGCACCTGTGCTTGCAGTAGGTGCAGTGGGGTTGGGCGTTTCCGTAGGTCTGACTTACCTAGCTGAAGGGGTTACGGTGAATATGGATTTGGACGGTGACGGAAAGGATGATTCGGTGAAGGATGTTGTTAAGCATGGTGCAAAGAAAGCCTGGTCCACAGTGGCGGGGTGGTTTAAATAAATGGCGAACAAAAAACGTTCAAAACCCTCGGCCCGTGACGTCGTTGTTTCTACAATGTATGAAGGCACTCCTTACCCAAGGGAAACATTTGAGAACTATCTGGTCATCTATGCGGCAGATGGTATTCGACTGAGTGTAGGTACGCTTGTTCTGTTTTTTCTTAACGTATTTCTGCTCATTCCCGTGTTCAGTGTCCCGTTCCAATCTATGTATGCGTATATTCTCGTGCCACCGCTAGTCTTTATGAATATATGGGCGATTGCCCTTATTGCTGCCCCACGCAGACTCCAACTGAATTATGTATTGTTCCGAGGGGTATTTGGCATCGTTTGTTCTGTGGGATTTATGGTGATTATACAGAAATTTGCCTACGGGACACTTGCTCTGACGACACCTTGGTACGCCATTGGATCATTTGCAGTATATGGTTTTGCCTTGTTTCAATACGTGAAGTTTCGTTTGCGTAAGCTACGGCAGCCCCCTCAGCGGAAAAAAGGGGATAAAAGCCCGGGTATGCCTGTTGCCACATTAACGATGATTACGGGCGGAGCATATCTTCTGGCCAATATTTCACTGGCCTTTGTTACGCAGCAGACTGTGGCTGTTGTGCTGATGTGTGTATACATTATGCTGGCCTTTGTCGTGTTTCACTTCATTATGGACTTGCATCGGTATTACTGGCTTCGCCAGGTTATGAACAAATCAGAGGGGTAATTGCAGGATAGAGTCATAATTAAGGAGGGCGATCATTTTGGAAAAAAATATAGCTTCGTTTCTACCGAATGGGTCTGTTATTCGTTTAAAAGAAGGCACCAAGAAGCTTGTCATCTATGGACGCAAGCAGATGTTAATGACAGAACCACCCCGTCAATTTGATTATATTGGCTGTCTATACCCTGAGGGTTACATTAATCCGGATTATACGTATGTATTCAATCATGAAGATATCGAAGAGATCATTTTCAGAGGGTATGTGGATCAGGAGGAAGAGACATTTGCGGCGGAACTGGAGCGTAAGTAGCCCGAGTTGTAAAGGTCGGTCCTACATATGAGGAAATGAAAAAAACGGATCAGTCCTAACGTGACTGATCCGTTTCGCGGAAACGCGTCGCTGTCTGTTGAAGACTGGTGCTGGTTTCCTGTAAACCGCGCAAATAATGACCTATGTTTGTCATGCTGTCATTCATACGCCCGAGAAACTCTCGCTGGCGTTCCCCTTCCCACTGTCCCTCAGACTGATCAATCATCGTTTTGAGTTGGGTAAGAATATCATGTCCGTTCTGGCATGCCTTATTGAACTCACCCGCAAGTTGTTGCAGTTCTTCTGGGGACAGATCAATACGCTGGTTCATGAGGTCCACTCCGTTTCTCTTCTTGCATAAGATAATGTATATTCCATTATAACCCCATCTTTTTCAAAATGAAGCTGGACAAAAGCCTTGTTTTCAGATCAGTGTAGCCTGTCTTACATAGGACAAAACACACATCAAATCAGCCCCAGCTCATAGAGCGGGACCGAAATGATGTGTGTTATTTTAGTTTATTTCACTTTTTGTACGGATACCGCCATTTGCTCCAGTTGATTGTGAGTCAATTGGTTATTCGGTGAGCTGATGGTTACATAACGATCATCCAGCTTGAACGTGAGCATATCCGTTTGGTCTGGTGTATACCATTTGGCGGATACGCCATTAGGCAGTTTTACCGTTTTGCCATCATAGCTGAAGGAGTAGTCTTTAGGAGATACCGTGACATTCATGCGATTAAAAACAAAGTTTACACCATCACCGCCTGCACCTACACTTTTGAACGTATCTCCAGCAACCATATGTTGTGGGGCATAAGCTGTTGTAAACCCGTCAAACTTCGCAAATGCTTTGCGAATGTTATCCAATTGTTGCTTGCTGTAGTTCACATCTGCGAATGCAGTGATCCCTTGATCGTTGTTGCTGTTAGACTTTTGAACAGAGACAGCGACTTGTTGCAACTGAGCTTGACTCAGCTTATGATCCGGCGAGCTAAGGGTAACGTAGCGATCATCCAGTTGGAATGTGAGCATGCCCGTTTGATCGGGTGTGTACCATTTGGCAATTACGCCATTGGACAGTTTCACGTCTTTGCTCGTATAGCCGTCCGAATAATCTCTTGGAGACACATCCACTTTCATATGGTTGAAAATAAAGCTTACGCCGTCGCCACCCGCACCCACACTTTTGAACGTGTCACCTGCGATCATCTGCTGAGGGGCATAAGCTGTCTCGAACCCATCAAATTGTGCAAAAGCCTTTTGAATGGCCTCTTTTTGTGCGCCGCTATACGTTACATTTGTCAGAGCTGATGGATTGCTCGTAGCTTGGCCGATAATGACTTGCCCTTTTTTGCCGTCATAGGATACAGGCACATGCAACGCATCGGCAAGCGCACGTACAGGCAGATAAGTAGAGTTGTTATAGGTAATTGGCGCCAGTTTGTTGCCATTGCCATCCGTTGGTGAGTAAGCCGCTCCATCGACATTAAAGCTGATTCCATGGTTAAGATATGCGGAGATCTTCTCCAGTTGCGTTCCGGCAAATACGCCCGTTGCTCCTGTTAATGTCATGCCAAGTACCATCATCGTTGCTACGGATTTCTTCATGTTTTTTTTCATCATATATCTCTCCTTCAAGTTGGTGTTTGGTTTGTTTAATGGGCTCGCTGTCCCTTATGGCTTTATATTAAACGCCGAACATATCCAGAATAATTCTGAATTGTCTCCAACTTGTAAACATGTGTATATAGACAGGAGAATGTAGAACGAAAACTGAAGCTGCTAGGCATGTTTGAGCGTATTCTTTGCGGAATCGAAACATTTTAGTTAAACAGATAGAGGATTAGTCCGCCAAAACCAAGTACAATCGCACCAACGTATACATAGGAAAGTTTGCTTAGGTTTTGTTTGGTGCGGCGGTCATATTCGGGGTTGCTGGTCTGATTGGCTTTGGAATTTCCGATGATCATGGTAGCAACACCTCCAAATAAGGCGATACCTATAATTAAAACATAAGGCAGCCAGGTCATGAATGGACCTCCTTCGCGAATAAGTTGATATGTCTTTATTGTACTTCAGGATAACCTTTGATGTAAGCTTTAGTTGAGAAAATAAGGGAAATGAAGTATCTGTCTTACAGTATCTATGACGTCTTGGATCGGAAAGATCACTATAATTTAAAATTTTTTAATTCAAAAAAACCTTGATATAACAGGCATTCGCAGCTTTCTTCACTGAAGGTTGCGAATTTTTTTGCCTACAGAGTGATCCAGACTAGAGAACCTTGCGTTACACCCTATGAAGACAACGACAAGGAAAGAAATTATACACAAAACATAATCGAGGAGTGAACACGTAATGAAAATGAAGATGAAGAAGTTTATCGCACCTGTACTTAGCTTGACACTGTTGATGCCGGGAATCGCTGGAGCAGCTTCCGCACCACAGACACCAATGACCATGATGAAAGCATCCGTGAACACACCTGCAGCTGACCTGAGAGCGAACCTGGACCACCTGCTGTCCGAGCACTTTGCACTCGCCGTAACGGCCATGGCAAAAGCATATGACGGAGCAAAAGATGCAGATGCAGCTTATAAAGCACTCGACCAGAATGCACTGGATATGCAACCAGCGATCGCTTCCCTATACGGGGATGCAGGTGCCAAAGAATTCGAACGCATCTTCCGCGCTCATAACAAATACACCGATGATCTGGTGAAAGCAACCAAAATGGGCAACCAGGCTGGCATCAAACAAGCACAGGCAAACATCAACGGTTTTGTGGATGAGTTCTCCACATTCCTGAGCACAGCTACCGAAGGCAAGTTGCCAAAAGCAGCAGCCAAACAGGCGCTGCAAGTACATGAAGATCTCGTGCAAAAAGTATTTGATGAGTATGTAGCTGGAGATTATGCGGATGCATACAAGGCTTACCGTGAAGGTTTCAAAGAAATGTTCGACGTAAGTAAGGCACTCTCCACGGCAATTACTACACAAATGCCTGAGAAATTCGAAAATACCAAAGCGGATACCAAAGCAGCCGATCTGAGATCTGCACTCAACCACTTGGCTTCCGAGCACTTTGCGCTTTCGGCACTGCAAATGCAAGAGGAGTTTGATGGACGTACAGCCGCTTCCAACGCACTGATTACGGCTGAAGCTGGAAACACAGCTGACTTCAAAGCAGCGATTGCTTCTGTTTACGGTAATGATGGTGCCAATGCTTTCGAGAAAATTTGGGTAACCAATCATGTTAATGCGCAAAGCGACTACGTAAAAGCGGTTAAAAACAACGATGCTGCGGCTCGTGCAGCAGTAGAGAAACGTATTGATGGATTTACAACAGAGTTTGCTACATTCCTGGATTCTGCCACAGCTGGCAATCTGCCAAAAGCAGCAGGACAACAAGCGCTGACAACGCATGAAAAACAAGTGCAAAACGTATTGAATCAATATGCAGCAGGTAACTATGATGCTTCTTACACAACCAATCGTGAAGGTTTCAAAGTGATGTTTGGTGTAGGTCAAGCCCTGGGTAACGCTATTGTGACTCAATTCAATGACAAATTCCAAGAGCCAGCAACACCTGCACCAACGCCAGAAATGACAACGGTGTGGATGAAACTGAACAGCAAAATGCTGAAAATTAACGACAATACAACCAACATGGACACCACACCAGTGCTTTGGAAAAACACAACATACATTCCACTGCGTTTCTTGAGTGAAGGTATTGGCGCAACGGTGAAATGGGACAAAAAAGCACAACAAGTAACGGTAATGGCTGGCGATGATACCCTTGAATTCTGGGTGAACAACAACGTTATGGAAGTGAACGGCGTGAAGAAAAACGTGGGTGCAACGGTATTTGTAAACAAAGATGGACGTACGCAAGTACCCCTGCGCTTCATTGCTGAACTTCTGAACTGGGACGTGAAATGGGCACAAAAAGATGGTTCCATTACACTGACAAAATCCATGTAATACAACGTTTTTTATATAAGTCCAACAAAAGAGCTGCCCCATACGGCAGCTCTTTTGCATTCACCCATAAGTTCAAATATTTGGTATAATCATCGAGTAATGACCTACATAACAGCTTGAATAGCCGATGGAGTCTAGAATGATGTATGATAATTTGGTATAAGCAAAATGAAAAGGGGGACAGAGGAATGAGTACATCATCAACATCATCTAAATCGGAACGCCCAGCGAGAAATGTGGATACCCGGTTATTTATTGCTTGGGCCGTTTCCGTTATTGCCACAGGGGGGAGTCTCTATTTCAGTGAGATCAAGGGCTTTCTTCCATGTGATCTGTGCTGGTTCCAGCGCATATTCATGTATCCACTAACCATCTTGCTGGGCATTGCGTACTTTAAGGATGACGTGGGCATCACCAAATACGTACTCCCACTTAGTTTCATCGGGGGCGGCATTTCGTTATATCATGTAACGATCCAGCGTATTTTTTCGGCTACAGGTAATGCCGTAGCCTGTGGGAAGGTTCCGTGTTATACCGACTATTTGAACTGGTTTGGTTTCATCACCATTCCATTACTGGCACTGATCGCCTTTATTATCATCATCGTGATGCTGTGGGGCATCGGCAAAACACCAAAATCTTCTTAATAAGAAAGGATAGATGGTGATGAGCGGACAAGCTCGTTGGTTCATGCCCTTCATTATTCTGCTCCTCCTGACGGTGGGATGCTCTTATGAGGAACAGTCACAATCGGGCGAGATGCCAGAGATGATCAAAGTGAAGCTTGACGTTCCAGAGAAGGCTTCTCTTCATCAACCAATACAGTTGCAGGTGAAGCTTACACAGGGCGATGCACCATTAAGCCATGCCGACCATGTGCAATTTCAGATCTGGAATGAGCTTGAAGATCCGCCTTCTGTATCCCCGGAACAAGGTATGATGACAGCAGAAGAACTGGAGAATCAGGGGGCTATTACGGCCAATGAGACAGAGGAAGGACTGTATGAGATCCAGCATACCTTTGAAGAACCAGGCACGTATGTGGTACAGGTCCATGTTACACACGGAGCTATGCATAGCATGCCCAGAGCAAGAATTGTAGCGGAGTGAAGCAGCGGGTGGATACCGGGGGTTTGGTTCAGGGTTAGCAATAGGTTTATAATAATATGGGTATGAAGAATGTTGTAGGAAAAGAGGCTGTTATGGCAACTATTCATGATGTTGCACTCAGGGCAGGAGTTTCTGTAACTACCGTCTCGCGTGTATTAAACAATCGGGGATATATCAGTCAGAAGACTCGGGACAAAGTGTATCAAACCATGGACGAATTGAACTATCGACCCAACGAAATTGCCCGTTCTCTTCTGCGTAAGCAATCCAATGTGATAGGCTTGATTATTCCGGATGTATCCCATCCTTTTTTTGGAGAACTGGCTAGCTATGTTGAGTATCATGCTTACCAGAATGGATTTAAAATTATGTTATGCAATTCCCACATGGACCCTTCCAAAGAACGTGAATATGTGGAAATGCTCAAGGGTAATCGCGTGGATGGCATTATTATGGGAAGTCATACACTGGAAGTTGATGAGTATATGAATCTGCATTCCCCAATCGTAACCTTTGATCGTAAGATCGGTGAAGACATCCCGTTTATCTCATCTGATAACTATCAGGGAGGGGTTATGGCTGCTGAATTGCTGCTCGCGAAGAACAGGCGGCATCTGGCACATATTTGCGGTAATTTGGAATTGCAAATGCTGTCCAATCGCCGGACGACAGGTTTCGTTGATACATTGCAGGCTCATGGAGTCAAACCAGTCATGATTCATGAAACCGATCTGAATGTGTTTGATCAGCATCAGTATACGGAATTGGTGGATCAGCTGCTTGCACAACACCCGGAGGTGGACGGGCTCTTTGTAACGAGTGACCTGATGGCGGTGCATGCGCTGAAGCAGATCGTGTTAGGCGGGCGCAAGGTACCCGACGATATCGCTATTGTTGGTTATGATGACAGTCGTGCGGCAGCGTATACGATGCCTGGCATAACAACGATCAGGCAGCCGGTGGAGGCTATGGCTAAGCTTGCGATTGATCTGATTCGGCACCAGCTCGCGGAAGAGCAGATTGGTATGGAGCATATTTTGCCGGTTACCATCGTGGAGAGAGAGACGACCTGATACAGGTCGTTTTTTCCTGTTTTTCCGTTTACCACGATAAAATCAAGGCGGGATAATTTTTTAAAAATGTTATGTCAAACGATTGACATGTCAAACCTTTGACATTATAATTCGATTTGTAAGCGTTTCCTTTTAAACTATTGAACGGGGGCCATAACAAGATGAAAAGAGAACAGAGATGGATGATGAAATTATCGGTATTGTCTTTGATTATGATGCTTGTATTGTCGGCATGTGGAAGTAAAGCGGCAACGGATTCCAACTCCTCCTCAGAGGAGAGCAACAGTGGGAGTGTCAAAATCACCTTGCTCAATTCCAAGTCGGAAATTAATAATCAGCTGGAGCAAGCGGCTAAAGACTTCCATGCCGAAAATCCAAATATCACACTCGAAATTGTACCTGTCGGCAGTGGACAGTCTCCGTTTGAAAAAGCGTCTGCATTGTATGCCTCTGGCAGCCCTACAACGATGATGATGCTGGATACAGGGGATGTTGAGAAATTCAAGGATCGTGTTCTGGATCTGACATCCGAGTCTTGGATGAAGGATGCTGTGGAGAACAGCACCGCGGCTACAACGTTTGATGGCAAAAATTATGCCTTCCCATTCTCAATTGAAGGATATGGATTCATCTATAACCAGAATGTATTGGATCAGGCAGTAGGTGGAACATTCGATCCAAAGTCTGTACAGACCACTGCACAGCTTGATGAACTGTTCCAAAAGATCGCTGCTACTGGAAAATCCCCTTTGATTGTATCTCCGATGGATTGGTCGCTTGGTGCGCATTATCTGGGGCTTGCATACGGTGGGCAGTCGGCAGACCGTGCGAAGGTTGATCAATTCATTACTGATCTGAAGGCTGGTCAAGTGGACCTTGCTTCCAATGCCGTGTTTAATGGCTTGTTAGATACATTTGATCTGATGAAAACCTACAATATTGACAAGGCTTCTCCACTGTCCGGAACTTATGAGCGTGGACCTGAGGTGCTTGGCAAGGGTGAGGTTGGCATCTGGTTCCAGGGCAACTGGGCTTGGCCGCAAATTTCAAGCTTTGATACAGCAGATGGGAAATATGGTTTCCTCCCGGTACCTGTGAGCAATAATCCGGAGGATTTCGGTAATACGCAAATCTCTGCTGCTGTATCCAAACGAATATTGCTGGATAAGGAAAAGAGCACACCAGCACAGCAGGAAGCGGCAAAGAAATTTTTGGATTGGATCGTTTATAACGAAAAAGGTCAGGATTTCCTGGTGAATCAAGCCAGTATTATTCCGGCATTCAGCAACATTACACTGGAGCCAACCGACCCGCTTGGCAAATCCATTAGTGAATACATCAAGGCAGGCAAAATCGAGGAATCAATGAGCACACTTCCTGCGGATCACTGGTCCAAACTGGGTGCATCCATGCAGAAATATTTGGCTGACGTCATTGACCGTGCCGGACTTGCCAGCGAAATTCAGGCATACTGGAGCAACGTGAAATAAAGGAATTAATTTTAGCACTATGTAGCACATAGAGAGAGACTTGCGGTACGCCGGAGATGAATGTACAGCTTCCACATGAGGTCTGTTCAATTTGTTTCCGGCATAACCGTTAGGCTAATTATTTGGATAGAGTGGAGGTTGACAATGCTGACCGAAAAAGGATTATGGACACGTCTGCGCACCCGCCTGATCTTTACAGGCCCGACATTATTTGCGTTTGCTACAGTGATGATTATTCCATTTTTGTATGGTATTTATTTGACGTTTACGAACTGGGATGGCATTGCCATCGATCAAACCTTTGTTGGCTGGGATAACTATATTGGTGTGTTCAAGGACACCGTGTTCTGGAAATCATTCGGGATGACGCTGGAGTACGTATTTATTACCGTTGTGCTGACCAATGCGGTTGCCTTCCTGCTCGCTTACGCGGTAACTCGGGGAATGAAGGCACAGGGCTGGTTTCGGGCCGGATTTTTCCTGCCGAATCTGGTGGGTGGAATCGTGCTTGGTTTCATCTGGCAGTTTATTTTTAATCAGGTACTCGTTTTTGCAGGACAAAAAATGAACCTTTCGCTGTTCTCCAGCTCTTGGCTGGCTGACCCGGATAAAGCATTCTGGGCACTCATTGTGGTGACCGTTTGGCAGTATGCGGGCTATATGATGGTTATCTACATTGCAGGACTGATGAATGTGCCGAAGGATGTTATGGAAGCAGCCAGCATTGATGGGGCTAGTAATCGTAAAATGCTGGCGCGCATTGTATTGCCACTGATGGTTCCCTCATTTATTGTATGCATCTTTTTGTCACTGCAACGGGGGTTCATGGTGTATGATCTGAACGTCTCCCTGACCAGTGGTGGACCCTTCAAGAGTACAGAGATGGTATCCATGCACGTCTATGAGCAGGCCTTTCTTGCTCGTGACTACGGTTTGGGTCAGGCAGAAGCCTTTGTTCTGTTTATCCTTGTAGCCGCCATTACATTGCTCCAGGTCTATTTCAGCAAAAAACTGGAGGTCGAGGCATGATGGCTGGACAATCGCGTATTCTCAACTGGATGAAGTTTATTGCATTAATCGTTGTGATGATTTTGTTTGTATTTCCGTTTGTACTTCTAATCGTCAATTCGTTCAAGGCTAATCAGGCAATTACCTCCGATCCGCTGGGGTTGCCAAGCTCCTTTCAATTCGATAATTATGTCAATGCGTTTGACAAAATGGGATATGTATCCGCCTTCAGCAATTCGTTGCTCATTACCATAGCAGGTGTATTACTGATTGCTCTTTTTGCGGCGATGACAGCCCATTACTTTGTCCGTCACAAAAGCAAGCTGAATCAGTATCTCTTTTTCCTGATGGTAGCTGCAATGATTATTCCGTTTCAGGCCATTATGATTCCGCTGGTTAAAATATACGGATCGCTCAGCCTGCTGGATAACAAGTGGTCGCTGATCTACATGTATATTGGCTTTGGCAGTCCGCTCGCCGTATTTATCTACCATGGCTTTATCAAAAGTATTCCACTGGAGCTTGAAGAAGCGGCTCTAATGGATGGCTGCGGCAGAGTGCAGACCTTTTTCCGCATCGTACTGCCGGTGTTACTGCCAACAACCGTTACCATTAGCGTACTGAATGTATTGTGGATATGGAATGATTTTCTGCTGCCTTCCCTGGTACTGACTTCATCCGAGCAGCGAACGCTGCCGCTGTCCACGTTTTATTTTTATGGGACTTACACCGTGGATTACGGCCCATTGATGGCCGGTCTGGTGTTGACTCTCCTGCCTGTACTGATCGTTTATCTGTTTGCGCAGAAGTACATTATTCAGGGGGTCATGCAAGGAGCTATTAAATAAGTTCAGTTGGGTGATATAGAGAGAGACAGGAGTGAAGGACATATGAATCAGGAACGATACGGGAAACAGGAAATAGACACAAAGCAAGAGACAGACCTTGGACTGACGAGTTCTTCGGATCAAACAAAGGAGAGTTATACACTCGCTCGGGCCAACGCATATATCAAGGAGCATCGACATCAGGTTGATCCAACCTATCGAATGGCCTATCATTTGATGCCAGAGGTGGGCTGGATGAATGATCCTAACGGCTTCATATACTTCGGTGGGATGTATCATATGTTCTATCAGCATTATCCGTACGAGCCGGTATGGGGGCCGATGCACTGGGGCCATGCGGTGAGCCGTGATTTGGTTACGTGGTCTTATCTGCCTGTTGCTCTGGCACCCGATCAGAGCTACGACAGTGGAGGCTGTTTCTCCGGAAGTGCAATCGTGCAGGATGGCAAATTGGTGCTGATGTACACGGGGCATGTTGTGACTGGACCCGACAAGGATAACGATTACTTGCAGACACAGAATATCGCTGTCTCGGACAATGGAATTGATTTTGTCAAAAGCGTGATGAATCCGGTTATTCGGCTGGATCAAATCCCAGCGCATACCAGTCCAAAGGACTTTCGTGATCCAAAAGTGTTTGAACGAAACGGTGTGTACTATTGCGTCCTTGGATCAAATGATGCTGCGGGCAAAGGTGTCATTCTATTATACCGTTCAACGGACTTGCTGGATTGGAGTTATGTCAACATTATGGCCCAGAGTGACGGGACGCTTGGCGACAATTGGGAATGTCCCGATTTGTTCACACTGGATGGCCGAGATGTGCTGATCATGTCTCCGCAGCGCATGCCTGCTCAGGGAGATAACTATCGCAACTTGCATTCGACCGTTTATATGATGGGAACGTTGGATGAAGCCCAGGGGTTGCTGAAGTATGAGCAGTACGTTCCGTTGGATTGTGGCTTCGACTTTTACGCTCCTCAGACGATGGAGGATGCACAGGGGCGACGAATTATGATGGCCTGGATGGATACGTGGGAGACGGAAATTCCGACACAACAGTCCCATGCCTGGGCGGGAGCGATGACTTTGCCTAGACAATTGATTCGCAGGGGAGAACGATTGATATTCCAGCCTCTTCCTGAGCTTAAACAGTACAGGTCGGAAGGCACCCAGCAGTATGATATACATTTAAACGGTGATGAGCATGATCTTGATCTTGGCGGTAGCGGAGACTGTTACGAACTTTATGCTGTATTCGAAGCGGAACAGGCACGACACTTCGGGTTGAAGCTGCGCACGGGTGAGGATGAAGAAACCGTGATTTCCTATGATGTAGAGCGGCGTCGTTTATGTTTAAATCGCGAGCACGCCGGGCAAGGGCCGGGCGGAGAACGAGCTGCGACAGTGGAACTGTTTGACGGGAAGCTGGAACTTCATATTTTTATGGATGTCAGCTCCATTGAGGTGTTCATTCAGCAGGGAGAGCAGGTCATGACAGGGCGAATATATCCTGGGCCGAACTCAACAGGTATTAAGGCTTTCTCGTCTGGAACGTGTACGTTGACCGAACTTCGCAAATGGGATATACAAATTCCTCGTTAAAAAATTAAAAAAATACAGCCTTGACCTTGAAGTATACTTCAAGGTTTATCCTTGTTTCATCAAGAAATATTGGAGGCTGAATGATGAAATTAATGGAATGGATATTGGTACTTGTAACGATTGCCGCAGCGGTGTGTATCCCCATGTATTCGAAGCGTCGGAAGCTCGTGGCAGGCATGTTTGCTGCCATGATATTGGCAGTGGCACTTCACGGCATACTGGATTCGTTTCGCGTGATGCTGCTGCCAACGTATCTTGTTGCAGGCATAATCTTCATCGTATTAATCATTAAGTTAGTGAAAGGGTATCGTAACAGAGTCACTGGGCAATTAGCAGAGAAGCAGAAACCGAAATGGCGTTTGTGGCTTCAACTCACGCTGGTTGGGGTGCTGGCTCTGGTCTCTGGCGCCGGATCAGGTCTGCTCACTTGGTATTTTCCAGCGTTTACAATGCCTGAGCCTACAGGGAAGTTTGCTATCGGTACGTTTTCTCAACAATTGGTGGATGAAACCCGTGAAGAGACGTTTTCTCCCGAAAGCGGGGACAAACGGGAACTGATGATTAACGTGTGGTATCCGGTAAACCCGGAGGATGCGAAGGGGTTATCTCCTGAGTCTTACCCGTCTGAACTCGGAGAAGCCATCAGTCTGGTATTTGGCATCCCGCCTAAGGTGTTCAGCTACCTCGATACCATTCCGACACATGTGGTTAAAGGTGCAGCCATGTCAGACGCAAGCCGTTCTTATCCGGTGGTGCTGTTCTCTCCTGGTGTCCGTTCTGCCCGTTTCCAGAGCATGACTGCTGTCGAGGAACTGGTAAGCCATGGCTATATTGTTGTAGGTATGGATCATCCATATACCTCAGCACGTGTTACCTTCCCCGATGGGCGTAAAGTGTCTTATGAAGCCGGGCCTGAATTTGCAACGTCAGAAGAACTGTATCAATATAATGTGGAAGGCATAGGTATTCGTGCAGCAGATGCACGGTTTGTACTCGACACGCTTGAACAGTGGAACCTGAATGATCCCAATCAGGTGCTGGAGGGCAAACTTGATCTGGATCACGTCGGCATCATGGGACATTCGTATGGCGGGGCTACAACAGCCGAAGCACTCGCACAGGATGAACGTTTTCAAGCAGGCCTGAGTTTGGAAGGCGGATTCTGGGGATCGGTATCCACGACAGCCCTGAAACAGCCTTTTATGTACATCATGTCTGGCGAAACAGCTAAAAGCTTCGATCCGAATGCTTCGTCCAAAGATAAAGTGTTTTACCCTGAATTTGAGCCTGATCTGGACCATGTGATGACAAGTAGTCTTAATGATACCTATTATCTGACGGTGGACAACTTCTTCCATCAAAGCTTTACGGATATTTCATTAATTTCACCGAAACTATTTGCCAGAGGCATGACGCCAGAACATAATGTGGATATAACAAGATCCTATGCGCTGGCATTCTTTGACCGTTATCTGAAAGGGGAAGAACAGCCATTGCTGCAAGGAACTTCAGTGAATTATCCCGAGGTCACTTATGATGCCACATATACTAAGATACGCAGCGAACAAACACAATAAATCCGCAGAAGGGTGGAGGAGTAGGCATGGAAACCATGACAAGAGGAATGTTGGCCAGGCGTACCGGTGTGAGTATGGCAACCCTCCGTTACTACGAGGATAGTGGAATTCTGCCTGCTCCCCGTCGTTCCTCCAACGGATATCGGGTGTATACCGAGGATTATCTGGTCAAAATTAAGTTCATTAAGGATGCCCAGTTACTGGGTTACTCCTTAAAGGAGATACAAGAGACCCTGCAACTGCTTAGCCAGGAAGACATGGAAAAGGATACGTTAAAAACACTCGTCCGTGACCGAATCGCTGATATTCAGAAGCATATTGAGCATCTGGAACAGATGCAGATCCATCTGGCACGACTGTTGCATACACCGGAGGACGATATCGACAATTATATTCAATCGTTCAGAGTGCAGAAGAAAGAGCCGTAATCGCGGCTCTTTTCCTGTTTAGGAGAAAACAAGGCGTCGGCTAACAAGCAGGGAATCGGAGATGTAGAACGAATACATAATATAGTTTGCCAATACATAGTGGTGGTTAACGTGACTTCAATCTTCAATGATAAAATTCACACCATAAAAGGAGTTACATTTTCTATGAGGGATTTACAAGGTTTTGTATCCGATTACATTAAGGGCAAAAAACATCTGCATCTTGAGATTGGCGTTATTACGAAGGAAGATATCGAATATCACTCATTAGGCAATCCCCAAAAGAAGAGTACGGCTGCTCCTGAACACAGATTGTTTGAAATCGGCTCTGTAACCAAACTTTTTACATCGATCCTTCTGTTAGAATTGGAACGTGAACAGCAGCTTTCCACGGATGACACGGTAGGCAAGTACATACACAACGGTAAAAACGATTATTTGAATAAGGTTACCTTAAAAAGTCTTGCTACGCATACCTCTGGATTACCAGGAGTTGCCACCAATCTGTCCTCGAAGAAAAATCGATACAATCCGTTTTCAAATTATACCGAGGATGATTTACTTGCTTTTTTATCCGATGCTGATTTTACGGATCAGATGGGTTCATTTGAGTATTCCAATACCGGCGTGGGCTTACTGGGTTATATCCTATGTAAAGTATCAGGCAGTACATATGACGATCTGCTGAAAAAATATATCACAGGTCCATTAAAGATGACGGAGACAGCTGTTATGCTGAATGCAGAACAGAATGGCAGATTTGTGGATGGACATACGTCAACAGGGAAAAAGATGCCTCACTGGGATACGGGTGTACATGAAGGCGCAGGGGCGATCAAGTCATCTCTTCACGATATGTGTTTATTTGTGCAGGCCAATTTGAATGAAGATCATCCTGCAGTCTCTGCAATACAACAAAGTCACATGCCCGTAATGATTGGAGATTCAACTCAGCGTTACGGATGGTTTAGTGATACTATCTCAGATCAGAATATTCTCTGGCATAACGGCAGCACATTTGGTTTCTCCAGTTATTTGGCCATAAATAAAGAACAGAGTATGGGCGTTGTATTATTGTCCAATTATTGTTTTGGATCAGCCTCCATTGTGGATGAGTATCTGGATGCGATATTCAAGTACATAACTAAAAAAGACCTTTATCCACTCATGCCGCTGGAACCTGTGGGCAATAAAATATTGGAAGCGATGATGCAGAGATAAATGCACGAACAGAGAGCACCTGAGGATGTACTTTGGGCGCTCTCTGTTTGTGGTTTCTTTTAGGTTGATCTTCATGGTTTCAATCATGTCATGCCCGCTTCACGCAGAAAATGGTGCACAATCTCCGTCTGATACTTGATACGGGTCGAGCGTTTCAGACTCCAGCAGGTCTCAACTGTAACAGAACGGGCTTGCAATAGTCTTGAAGCCGCTGTACGGGCAGATCCCGGCAATTCATGCTGCTTGAGGTTAAAGTGACGATCACGAATGGATATCGACCGATTCATCCGTTCGATCACTCTTCTGCAAGCCGGAATGGTACGACTGCCCGGATTGGTAATCAGCGTCTGTCCAAGCACTCGTGAACTCAGTTGAGACAGGCCGTTGGCTTCATGCAGATCGAGCCACCAGTCGGCCTGATATTCACGCGCCAACTGATAAACCGCCGCAGCGAGCGGATGTTTGGCCTTGCCTGACATACGTCGTGGAAACGTACGATTCAGATCCGGCTTGCCTCTGATTTTCTTAGCGTAGGCTTGCTGGTTCACACGTGGCACGATAATTAACAGCCCTCGCTGAATGACGTGACGACCTGTCGCACAATCATCTGCGAGTTTTTGCGCAGCAGCCATGCTCGCCGTTTCGTTCCCGTGAACCCCGGATGTAATGAACATCACCGGTCCCGACATCATGCCACGTACGATGAAATAGGGAGTGGCGTGTACGCTGGATGCTGCAAGGACATGTTTGGTCACAAGCATGACGCTTCACCTCCATTAGTACAGTACGCCATGTCCCTCTTTCATGTAACGGCGTAAGAACAGGTCTTCATCCTATTTCCTCACAAAATGGGCCAATTAATACACCCGGTGGATGATATCTTCGAAATCGGGTTCCTTCATCTCTACATCTTCAATCTCACCCCAATGTTCCAGCTGTTTCAGAATCTCCATCGTGCTCCATTCCTTCCGGTTCACTTCCACGGTGACAATCTGCCCTTCCACTCCTGTAATGTGTATAACGGACGGAATAACGTCAGGGAGGTGAAACGCTCCCCGGAACGTTACCCGAATCAATGTAGGTAGTCCGATGGTTTCGCGAAGGGATGAGATCGTGCCGTCATATGTCAGTTGACCATGGTTAATTACCATGACCCTGCTGCATAACTGCTCAATGTCGTCCATATCATGTGTGGTCAGCAGAATCGTTTTGCCAAATGTTTCATTTAAAGTACGTAGGAATTGGCGTATGTTCCGTTTCGCATTCACATCCAGGCCAATCGTGGGTTCATCGAGAAAAAGCAATTCGGGATCATGCAGCATGGAAGCTGCGAGATCCGCACGCATGCGTTGTCCAAGCGAGAGCTTGCGGACAGGCGTGGCCCAGAACGATTCAAGATCCAGCAGCTCCGCGAACTGGGACAGGCGTTTCTTTTTGTCCTCGGTACGGACGCCGTACATCTCGGCCAGAATATCATATGAATCTTTCACGGGCAGATCCCACCAGAGCTGGCTGCGCTGTCCAAACACAGCGCCCAGTCGACCAACGGTTCTGCGCCTGTCCAGATGCGGGTTCATACCGTCAAGCCTTACCTCACCCGAGGTTGGGTGCAGGATACCTGTCAGCATTTTAATCGTGGTAGACTTGCCAGCCCCGTTTGGGCCGATGTAACCCACAAACTCACCTGGGCCGATATCAAAACTGATATCGCGTACCGCTTCCTTGGACACATACTCACGTGAAAATAACGTACGTAACCCGGAGAAACGTCCTTCGCGAATAACAGGAGTTTTGAATTCCTTTTGCAGATGCCTTGCTGTGATCATGTTCATGATTCGTTTCCGCCTCCTTAGCTACCTGTACTTTGATATTTGGTCATGCCGAATTGCCAGAAACGCAGACTTGCAGTCAAACTCAGTACGGCAACCGCCGCAACAACAACAAGAACCCACGCTCCTCCTTCACCTCGTAGCAGGTAAAGTGATGGAATATAGTTGACGAACCCCACGGGAATCACCGTTAATAGAATGCCGGACATCCATTTGGGATATAACGTTAGCGGATATTGGGCAGCCGTTCGTGCTGCATCCTCGGTGATCGTCTGTAATTCCTCGATGCGTGTGGTCCAGAATCCGAGTGTGGCAGTAGCGAGACCAATGGAAAAGAGAATGACTGCCCCCGTCAGGATTATGAACAGGGAGAAAGGAATGGCAGTCCAGCCGATCTGTCCGCTCTGCATCATGCCTGCCAGAGACCAGCAGAGAATGAACCCGCCTTGCAGGACTTCTCCAGCCATGATGCGGAAGTTTTGGGGCAACAGTGCCAGCAATACAGGCATGGGACGGGTTAACAGTTGATCGAGCTCACCATTAACCAGATATTTTTCCAGATGATGAACCTCGTTGCCAAACGTTCGATACAGTGTTTTGGATAACGTCATGATGGCAAAGAGATAACCGATCTCATGGAGGGACCAGCCTTTAATGGCTCCGAATTGGTGCAGCACGAGAGCAACCATCAGAAACTCGGAGATCTGTATTAAAGCAGCCAGTACGGACGCCATGATGAAATTGAACTTGTATTGCATCCGGCTGCGGATGCTTGTTCGAATGAGCATTTTATATAAATTGAACCAGGAAGTTTGTTTCATCCGCCCTGCACCTCCACTTTACGACGTAACACGTGGGTGATCATAAGACAGATTAACGTCATGAAGACGCACCAAAGCAAGGTTCCCCATAACAAGGAGCCATCTTCGAAACCAAGATAGATTCGGGTAGGTACATAGAGCAGGAATGGGTAGGGTGTTATCCAGGCAAGTTGTTCAAGCCAATTCGGTAGCCATTCCAGCGGAATGAAAAAACCAGCCAGCAGATTCATCATCGCGTGATTGCCCCAGTGAAGCCAGGAGGACTCCGTGGTCCACATCGACGTGGCGCCAATGATGTAGTTCATACAGATGGACAAGTATGAGGCGCCGGCAAGACCAAGTGCGGCATAACCAAGTGTTGAAACGTCTGAAGGCCAATGTAGGGAAAAGACAATGGAGAAGAGCAGGTAGATCGGAATACTTTTGTACACGAACTGGTAGGCAATCTGCCCCCATTCGCGTGCCATCAGGTGTGTGAACAGATGAACTGGCCTCATCAGGTCCAGTGCGATCTGCCCTGTCCTGACGGACAGGGGAATACCCAATCCATTCGTGAGAAAACCCGAGATCCAGAGAGAGGATTGCGTGAACGCAATGTAACTGATCATCCCTTGTGTCCCGTATTCTCCGAGAGTATGGTCGGCCCCGATGCCGATCCAGAGGCAGGCATACATGTATCCAAACATGGCGCTTGCCAGGTTATGTACCATGTGTGCCCCGCGGTATTGCAGATTCCGGGCGTAGGCTTTGGAAGCCAGAGTGAAATAAAGCATGTGACACCTCCGATAAGTGGATTGAACGGCGTTTCCGTTCACTTCAGTCAAGGCGAAAAAGAGAGAAGGACAACAGCATACCAATATATTCCTTCACAGGCAAGACATTTTTTTAGCTAATAATGGTAGTAATAGGGGTGTTCATGATTGCGCCACAAGACAACGCTCTGTCCGTTCATTTATAATTGAGAGGTAGTATCGCAAACGTTTACAATGTGAAATATTCAAATTTTAAATAAACCGCCGGGCTTGTGCCTGACGCTTGAGGATACAGAACGAACAATCCGGCAAGAGAGAAGGATGTCATGAAGAAAATTGCATGGGTCACCGATAGTACCAGTACACTGGATCCCGTTTTTGCGGAGCAAAATCATATCTACATCGTACCGCTGCGCATCGTATTTGGAGAGGAATGTTACCGGGAAACCGATGACATTACATCTGAAATGTTCTATGAGAAACTTGCGGAGGCTTCACGTGCGAGCAGTTCGCAGCCACCCATTGGCGAGTTCATTGAACTGTATGAATCGCTTAAAGACAAGTACGATGAGATTATTACGATTCATTGCTCTACTGAGCTAAGTGGAACGCTGCATACATCTATGCAGGCTGCGGAGATTGCAGGGGTGACGGTGACCGCAATTGATTCAAAGGCAGGCGCCTATCCTCTTCGCGAGATGGTTATGCAAGGGTTGGAATGGCAGAAGCAGGGGTGTTCGGCTTCCGAGATCAAAGCAAATATTGAACAGATGATTGATAATATGTCCTTTTACCTCATACCGGCCAGCCTTCAGCATCTTCATCGCAGTGGTCGGGTGTCCGGCACCCAGCTAATCATCAGTCAACTGCTCAAGATCCATCTGCTGCTCCGATTTGAAGAGGGCAAAGTGGTTGTGAATGAGAAGATTCGCACGTTCAAGCGGACGAAAGATCGCATGCTGGATATGCTTAAGCTGGATATGGAGAAAGTGAAACATGTGTGCATTATGCATGCAAACAATCAAGAAGAAGCCGTCACGATCAAGAAGCAGATTGCTAATCTGCTCCCCAAATTAAAGACCGAAATTATGCCGTTCATCCCTGTGGTAAGTATCCATGCAGGTGCAGGAACCATTGGACTGTGCTGGATACACAGCGAGAACGGATATAGGAATTAAAGCATAAATACTCAGCTATAGACCACATAGACCTGACAGGAAGCACACTTTATCCCAAAGTGATGACTTGTCAGGTCTTTTTGTAATGTCATTGCCAATTCATACAAACTGTGAGGTAATAAAGGAAAATGTTCGTGTTGGAGGGAAACTTGTGTCAAGTCAGCGCTTATTGCTTGTTGAAGATGATCGTTCAATTAGTGAAATGGTTGGACCTTATCTGGAAAAAGAGGGATACGACGTCACGTATGCATATGACGGCTTAGAGGCAGAGCGTCAGTTCAGCCAATCACAACCGGGGTATGACCTGGTTATTTTGGATTTGATGCTGCCCCGCAAGAGTGGGATGGATGTGCTGCAAACCATTCGAGCGGTCAGTTTGGTGCCTGTGCTTATTTTGTCTGCGAAGGATGGGGAGGTGGACAAAGCACTGGGTCTGGGTTTTGGCGCCGACGATTATTTGAGCAAACCATTCTCATTAATTGAGCTGACTGCCCGCATTAAAGCTGCGATTCGCCGCGCCAATTATACCGCTTTGCCTGTGACTGAAGTGGCTAAAGATCAGCGTATTCGCATTGGCGGACTTCTGGTCGACATGGAGACGTACGAGGTGGAGCGTGAAGGTACACCCGTCAAGCTGACGTCCAAGGAATTTGGCATCCTGAAGTTATTGGTTACTCATCCCGGCAAAGTGTTCACCAAGGCTCAGATCTACGCTTCGGTCTGGAACGATCATTATTATGGAGACGAAAATATCATTAACGTACATATGCGTCGGTTGCGTGAGAAATTGGAGGCGGACCCTTCGGCTCCCCAGTATATCAAGACGCTCTGGGGCATCGGATATAAGTTGGAGGCAGAGCAAACATGACACTGATTTTTGCTATTGCAACAGGTATTCTAACCATTGTAGTCATTGGGTTGTGGATGAGGTTGCGGAAACGCAGTCAACACCTGTCCTATATTCATCACAAAGTATCCGATATCCTGGATCAAGGTACCTTTGAGCGCTTGCTCGTATTCAACAGTGATGATCAAGTTAGCCAGCTTCTGAAAGATATGAACCAGCTGCTGGATCATGCGCACCGCGCTAAGGCCGGTTATGCAAACCAGGAGAAGGAGATGCGCAATATGCTCTCCAACATTTCGCATGATCTGAAAACACCGCTTACGGTTGTGCTGGGTTATAGTGAGACTTTGCTGCACAGTCCATCACTGACTGATGAGGAACGGAAGAATATGACGGAGAAAATACAAGATAAAGCACAGGAAGTGTTGCGTCTGATCCATTCCTTTTTTGACTTGGCAAAGCTGGAATCTGGGGACACTGAGCTGGTGCTTAGTCGAGTAAATATAAGTGAATTAAGTCGCTTGAAGATGCTCTCCTTTTATGAGATGTTGACGAATCTTGGATTGCACGTGCAGTTGGAGATACCTGATGGGGATATCTTCGTGCAAGCGAATGAAGAAGCTCTGGATCGTGTGTTGGATAATCTCATTACCAATGGGATGAAATATGGGGCAGAGGGTAACGTGCTGGGGCTATCGCTTGAACATTCGATAGGTGGATCTGTGACGCTGCACATCTGGGACAAAGGGAAGGGAATTCCTGAAAGTGAGCATAGCCGTGTGTTCGAACGTATGTATACACTGGAGGATTCTCGCAATCGACTCTATCAGGGCAGCGGCCTTGGGCTGACGATCACGAAGCGACTAGTCGAACGGATGGGTGGAAGGATTCATTTACATAGTGTGCCACATAAAAGGACTGTATTTTCAGTTACCTTAAAGGCCTGGTAGGAGGACCTGTTTTGGCGTTTTTGGTCAAGCTTAAGGTTTTTGTAAGATTTGATTAATAAAAAAGCAGACTTTTCTCTTTACAATACAGATATAGGAACCCGGACAGGGTGCGTAAAGGAGAACAAGACGATGAATTATATCGCACGAACGATAGATGTGACCAAAGTATATGAAGGGACAGAGGTTGTATCCAACGTTAATATGAATATTAAACAAGGTGAGATCTATGGGTTCCTCGGTCCAAATGGTGCAGGCAAAACAACCATCATGAAGATGCTGACCAATCTCGTCAAACCAACAACAGGGGAGATTGAATTGTTTGGGGAGAAGCTTACGCCGACCTCCTATGAAGTGCTGAAACGAATGGGCAGCATTATTGAATATCCTTTTTTCTACGATAGACTATCTGCTCGCGAGAATCTGGAGCTTCACTGTGAATACATGGGATTTTACAATAAAAAGATTATCGACAACACGATGGAAACGGTAGGTCTGAAGGATACAGGCAAAAAACCGGTTAAGGATTTCTCACTGGGCATGAAGCAGAGGCTGGGGTTGGCTCGTGCACTCATAACAACACCCGAATTACTCATTTTGGATGAACCCATCAACGGATTGGACCCTGTAGGGATTCGGGAAATGCGAGATTTGTTCAAGCGCCTTAGCAATGAGTATCGAATCACCCTGTTGGTCTCCAGTCACATTCTTGGCGAGATGGAGCAGATTGCTGACACGGTTGGTGTCATTCGCGGCGGTCGCTTGGTGGAGGAGGTGTCGATGGAGAGCATTCGGGGAAGTCAAAATGAATACATTGAGTTACAGGCGGTGGATATTCGCAAAGCGACCTATATCATTGAGCATCAGCTTGGTTTGAGTAATTATAAACTTGTCGATGACCATACGTTACGCATCTATGATCTGGGAATCATTCCATCAGAATTGAACACAAAGCTGATCCAACACGGCATTGAGATCGAATCGATATCCAAACGGGCGCATTCCCTGGAAGAGCACTTCATGAAGCTGGTAAAAGGGGATGAAGATGTTGCTTAAACTGATTAGGCTTGAGTTGCGGAAGCATCGCTTTGCACGAAATTTTGCAGTTGCAGGAATTGCCAATATAGCCATTCTTCTTTTTCTGATCATGATTGGATTTGTGGATGTGGGGGCAGAAGATTATGCCTATGCCAGTTACCAGACCGCCTTCATGATTGTTGATACCTTTGTGAGAGCGACCTTTATCGTATTTGCAGGAGTGTTATTATCCAAGTTCGTCATTAGTGAATATCGAAATAAAACGATGAACGTCATGTTCACGTATCCAATCCAGCGTCATAAAATCATAGCTGCCAAATTGATTATCGTGTTTGTTTTTACATTTGTGATGATTATGTTTACCGATCTGTTGATGGGTTCACTGTTATTGATTGCTAATCATTTCTACTCCTTTATTCCTGGATCATTAACGAATCGGGATGCACTGGAATTTCTGGTGAAGTACAGTATGAGTTCCTTATCGGCTGCGAGTATGGCACTCATTCCCTTATTCTTCGGTATGCGTAAGCATTCTGTTACAGCCACAATGGTCTCGTCCATTCTGCTGGTTTTGATTGTCTGCTCCGGATTCAACGGGTCTGAATATTCCATTCATTCGCTTATTATAATCCCCCTGACCCTTGGAGCTGTTGGGATATGGATTGCTTCCATGTCCATGATTCGTCTGGAGACCAAAGATGTGAACTGAATCATCGTGAAAGCCATGCACCGTATGGCTTCAGATGCCATTGACATCCGCTCGTACAAGGGATAGGATAATGTCAACTGAGACACGAAGGAGAATGCAACGATCATGACGATTCCAAAGACATTAACAATCGCTGGTTCGGACACGAGCGGCGGTGCAGGTATTCAAGCTGATTTGAAAACTTTTCAGGAGCTGGGTGTGTATGGCATGACCGTACTGACTACAGTTGTGGCGATGGAGCCCGATACTTGGGATCACCAAGTTTTTCCTGTGGAATTAAATGTGGTTGAAGCCCAGCTTCGCACTGTTCTGGATGGTATCGGTTTTGATGCCATGAAGACAGGTATGCTTGGTTCTGTAGATATTATTGAATTGGTAGCAAAACATATTCGCCGTAGTGGCCTGCCACAGATCGTTATCGATCCAGTGATGGTCTGCAAAGGTACAGATGAAGTGTTGCAACCGGAAAATACGGAAGCGATGATCGAATTCCTGTTGCCAGGTGCTGATCTGGTTACACCTAATCTGTTCGAAGCATCTCAACTGGCGAAGAGTGGACCGATCCGTTCCAAGGAACAGATGGAAGCAGCGGCAGCAGCAATTCATGCCCATGGCTCGAAACATGTTCTGATCAAGGACAGAGGTGTAATTAGCCCGGGTAAAGCAATGGATCTACTCTATGATGGAACCAACTACGAATGGTTTGAAGCCGATGTTGTCGGCTCCGGATATACGCACGGTGCGGGCTGCACAACATCTGCGGCGATTACCGCAGGATTGGCTCGTGGTCTTTCAGTGAAAGAGGCTGTTCGTGAAGGTAAAGCCTTCGTGACCAAAGCAATTGCCGGCGGATTCCCGCTGAATCGTTTTGTGGGTCCTACACTGCATGTGGCACACCGTCTGGAGCAACAACGTTAAGTGTTATCTGTGAACGCGCAGCAGCGCATCACCTCTGGATAACACACTTCGATTTCATTCAAGTAGCTGTCAATGAGCAAGAGATTGCTCGTTGATGGCTTCTTTTTTGTGCGAATTTTGATAAAAATTAGTAACTTTTGGCTTATATTAATCGTATATATCATGGGGTTCATTCCAAAACATGTATGGACACATGAACGACACATGGAATAGGTATGTTATCATCAGAAATCCAAAAAGGAGAGTCGGTCATGATCAGAACAGTGCTTCTGGTGGAAGATGAAAGCCGCATTCGTGAGATTGTGGCCGATTATTTCATAAAAGAACAATGGAACGTTATAGAAGCAGAACATGGAGTACAGGCATTGGAACTGCTGGCTCTGCATGAGGTGGATCTGGTCATTCTGGATGTTTTGATGCCTGAAATGGATGGATGGACGTTATGTGGGCATATTCGTTCCCAATCTACCGTACCTATTATCATGCTGACTGCACGGTCCGAGGATGACGATAAAATTCATGGATTTCAGCTGGGCGTAGACGATTACGTTACCAAGCCGTTTAGTCCGCGTGTGCTGGTTGCACGTGCAGAGACATTAATGAAACGTGTTGAAGGCGCAGTTGGACGAGAGCAAGGTGTCATTCGTTTCGGACAGGTAACCCTTGATCCATGGGCTCGGCGGCTGGAGAAGGACGGAATTGAAGTGGAACTCGCGCCAAAGGAATATGATCTGTTGTTATATTTGGTACGAAATGCAGGTATTGTGTTGTCCCGGGATGCCATTTTGAATCGGATCTGGGGATTTGATTTTGAAGGAGACTCACGTGTTGTGGATACCCACATCAAGAAGCTGCGCAGCAAACTGGGTGATGAGGCCAAGTGTATCCGGACTGTGATTGGTACTGGATATCGTTTCGAGGCAGAAGCATGAGAAGAAATGGCGTAACGATGAAGCTTTTCCTGGTCATGGCAGGATGTCTGGTTCTTCTATATGGGACGACAGTATTTGCCCAATTGGTTTGGTTTCCCGATTTTTATCAGCATCAAAAGGTAAGCAGTATGAAGAAAAAGCTGTCCAAGTTCGAACAGCAATATTCCAATGGACATTGGAGTGATTTGCAGCTAGCCAAGGAGACCGGCAAGTTCATGCGTCAGAATCAGTCACATCTGGTCATTCTGACGAATACCGGAAGACTGGTTAATGACCCGTTCCACATTACCTTGCTTCAGGAGGATGGGAGTCACGTGAAGGTGTCCTTGTCCTTGTTTATCAATAGTGAGAATGCTGGCTGGATTACATCCCATCTGAAATATGGGCAGAAACTGACGGTGAGAGGCCCGGCCAGCAGGTCCATGGTCTACCCATTCAAAATCCAGGATGCCACATCTGCCGCATGGGGAACCGAAAGCTTTCAGGAATCAATTGAACCGGTGAAGGAATGGTCAGGTGTATTGACCGAGGTGGTTCTCCCCAATCTGGCAACGTGGAGTCAGAGACAGGGATTGCTGGTGCAAGCACTGGATAGCCGGTTCCCTTTGTCGACGGAAGATCAACTTGCGTTGGCCAATGGCAAAATGCTCAATGAAGAATGGATGGATAGCTGGAGTGGTGTTCGCAATGTCATCACCATTGCTCCAGTGCATCGTTCCGGACCCGAGCAGCAACTGATTTTCTCGCTCACCTCTCTTCAGGAGATGAGGGAAGCAAATGAGGCAACACGTTTGTTCTATGGGTATTTTGGCATCGGGGCATTTATATTGATTCTGTTACTGGCATTGCTCCTGTCCCGAATTGTAACGAAGCCGCTCTTGGCCCTGAACCATGTCGCCAAGAAAATGTCTACGCTGGATTTCACGGTGAAATCACCCATCCGGCGTAATGATGAAATTGGCAGTCTGTCTAACAGCCTCAATGCCTTATCGGGAACCTTGGGTCAGACATTGGAAGAGCTGAGGCAGGCCAACACGCAGATGCGCACAGATATGGAAATGAAGCAGCAGATTGAACAGCGTCAGCGCAAGTTTTTTGCCGATGCATCTCATGAACTTAAGACACCAATCAGCATTATTAAGGGATATTCCGAAGGGCTGAAGGATGGCGTGAGTGAGAGCAAACGGGAGCGCTATATTGAGATCATTGCCGATGAGGCGATCAAAATGGAAACGATGGTTGAAGAGATGCTGGATCTGGTGCGACTGGAATCCTCAGCAATTCAATTGAATACGGATGCTGTTGCACTGGCTGACATGATTGAAGATATCGCCGGCCGTTTGGGTCCGCAACTGAAGGACAAAGGATTGGATGTAGTGCTTGTATCCACAACAGAACAGACGGTTGAGGGTGACCGAAGCAAGCTGGAGCAAGTTATTTTTAATATCATGATGAATGCTATACGTCATGCGATACCACATACCGATATAACTATTGAGATTAGCAGGCGTGAAGGTTTTGTCCATATTTCCATTGAGAACAAGGGCGAGCAGATCGCTGAAGCAGAGCGTCAGTATATATGGGAGAGGTTCTATCGGGTAGAGCGCTCACGTAATCGCAAAATGGGGGGAACCGGGCTCGGTCTGGCCATTGCGAAGCAGATCCTCGATCTGCACGGGTGCAATTATGGAGTGGAGAATACACCGGATGGCGTCCGTTTTTATATTATTTTTCCTAAAGCCTAGTACGAAAGGGAGTCAAATCTTATGAAGTCTTTACCATCGATTTTAACCTTGGGGAATCTGAGTTCAGGCATGCTGGCAGTCATTATGGCTATTCATGGTGAATTCGCCCTGGCTGTGATGATGATATGGGTAGCGATGTTCTTTGATCTGTTTGATGGGTATGCGGCCCGCAAATTGCATTGTGAGGGTGAGTTCGGCAAAGCGCTGGATTCGCTTGCGGATGTAGTTTCATTCGGAACAGCTCCAGTGCTGATTCTGTACCTGAACTCCATGAATGAAGTGAGTGTGCTGGGGATGGCACTGACCGCATTGTTTCCGGTTTGTGGTGCATTACGACTGGCCCGTTATAACTGTCAGAAGACAGCAAGCAGTGGTTTTGTCGGGATGCCGATTACATTTGCCGGTGGTCTGATGTCCTTTTTCGCGCTCTGGAGTCCTTATTTCACACATGGTGTAGCCTATCTTGTCATTATTGTATTATCCGGTCTTATGGTGAGCCAAATCCGATTCCCGTCTCTAAAACAAGTGTTAGCCTCACATGAGAAGGATATTGTGGAACCGAAATAAGGAGCGAGTCAGTATGGAATTTGCAAAAGAATTTATTGGTCAATATGGTTATTTCGCAATATACGGATTACTGGCTCTTGGTGTTATTGGTATGCCGATTCCGGATGAGGTGATGATGACTTTTGTCGGGTATCTCGCCTCCATCTCGGTTTTAAATTACTCCGTCTCCATAGCCGTCAGTTTTGGTGGCGCGTTTACCGGAGGGCTGCTCAGCTACATGATTGGCAAGAAGGCTGGCCGACCGCTGGTAGAAAAATACGGCAAGTGGGTTGGCGTTAATGCCAAACGATTCAGCAGGGTGGAGTCGTGGTTTCTCAAATATGGGTATTGGTCCATCATCCTGGGTTACTTCATTCCAGGCATTCGTCATCTGATGTGCTGTTTCTCCGGGATCAGCCGCATGGCTCTTGGCAGGTACGTCGTTGTATCCAGCATCGGTGCCTTCGTCTGGTGCGTTGTCTTTATCTCGATTGGGTTTTATGTTGGCGTGTTAACTTAAAATGGGACAGCCTGTTGTAACAACGGGCAAGGATGGAAGACCTCTTGAGTGTAAGGTGGTCTTTTTTTGTTTTTCCACCATATAACAAACTTGAATGAGTAACGAATACGGATTACTTTGTAAAATACAATACGCCGCTCTGACCATCTCTAACCTTCATATCGAAGGAGAAGAATGGATCAAAGCGGCGTATGCTTCACGAACGTAATGAATTTTATAGAGCTATAAATACAAAAATGATTTCAGTACTTTACCCACTTAAATGTGATTCCTCAATTCCTCTTTCGACTCGCTTTTCCCCTTTTTTGCGTGCAAAGGTGATTTTGAGGAGTGGCGGAGTAACCAGTGTAGTAATAATAACCATGATTACAACGCTCGTAAAGTATTCTGGATCAAGCAATCCGGAAGCAAGTCCCGTTGAAGCGATAATCAGGGCAACTTCACCTCTTGATATCATTCCTGAGCCAATGGCCAGTGAAGATGACATATTAAATCCGGTCAGTCGGGCACCCGCTCCACCACCGATAAGTTTGGTAAGAATGGCGATAAGACTGATAACAACAATAAACCAAATTTGTGAACCCACACCATCAAAGGTGACATTTAAACCGATACTGACAAAAAACACCGGAACAAAAATTCCGTAGGCGATCGGTTCCAGTTTGGTTTCGACTTCATGTTTGAAGTTGGTTTGGGAGATGGCGATACCAGCAGCAAATGCACCAATGATTCCAGCAACACCCATCCACTCTGCAAAATAGGAGAAGCCAAAACAAATAATAAGTCCGGCAGTAATAACGGTCTCGGTTACTTTCAGTGGTGCCATCCATTTCATGACGCGTGGAACAAGGAACCAGCTGGCAGCGATGATGATCACAAAGAATAACAGCTTTTTGCCGATAAGCAGAGAAATTGAAGTGTCTCCTCCACCTGTACCCAGCAAGCTCATCATAACGGCAAGAATGACAACAACCAGGACATCATCAACGACAGCGGCACCAAGGATGGTTGTACCCTCACGAGAGCTGAGTTGATCCATGTCTTTCAGTGTCTGAACGGAGATGCTGACGGAAGTGGCACAGAATAAAAGTCCAAAGAACAGTGCGTGTGTCTGTGACATACCAAACGCCATGGCCGAACCGTATCCCCCGATAAAAGGCAAAATTATACCGCCGACCGCTACGGCAAAGGCCGCCTTCCAGTTTTTCTTTAACTGCTCCAGATCGGTTTCCAATCCGGCAATGAACATCAGCAGGAGTACCCCGATCTCAGCCATATAATGAACGAAATCACTTTGCTGAACCCAACCGAGCAGGGCAGGGCCGAGTATGACACCAACAATCAATTTTCCTAATACCGATGGCTGACCCAATCTTACGGATAAGTCACCAGCAAGTTTGGTAAAGATTAGAATAAGTGCAAGAACTAAAATAAATTCCATAGGTGTGCTCCTCTCGAGTAGTAGCGTCTTTAGATTAACCAACCCAAGGGCGATCCATCCTCAGCTTCAACAATACAAAAAGGCACAGAAAGGCATTAGGAAAAGTGCCGTTCTGTGCCTGAAAAAGACAAAGAGGGGCCCTTGGTGACAGGCTCCTCCAGTTTCAACGCGTATGTGATTAATTACGTTAATTATACCACAAAAAAGGACTTCGGTAAATGGGAGCCGGCCCGGATTTGATTGAAAATAGCCGCAAAGGGGCATTTTATAGGGAAGTACTGAGGTTTTTGTTCAGAGTGTTGTCACTTAACAGCCCGGAATTGCCGCGATATAATGATATAGAACATAGAAGTTAGGATATGAGGAGGATTTTGCATTGGGCAAAAATAACAAAGGGGAACCGAACATTGCATCCCCGACGAGCAATAAAAATTTCGCAGGCATCATTATTACGATTTCCATTCTCGCTAATGTCATTATTTTATTATTGTTCTTTGCACCGTCCATTGGTTACAAAGGTGATGTAACCTTTGATATTACGGTGTTGCCACGGTTTAATGCCGTGTTTAACAGTTTTACCTTCATCTTCCTGCTCGCAGCACTTATTGCTATTATCAAGCGGAATGTGAAGCTGCACAAACGATTTATTCTTGCTGCATTCTCAACAACACTGTTATTCCTCGTGACATATCTGACGTTTCATTACCTCTCCCCAGAGACGTCCAAATACGGAGGCGAGGGTATCATTCGTTCCATTTATTTCTTTATTCTGATTACCCATAGTATACTTGCGGCCCTGATCGTTCCATTGGCATTGTTTACACTGGTGTGGGGCTGGACGAATCAATTGAAAAAACATCGCAAAATTGCACGTTGGACGATGCCTATCTGGCTGTATGTCAGTTCCACAGGTGTTGTGGTATACCTGATGATGGCACCTTATTATTAATGTAATGAACGTTTCACTGTGCTAATTAGTTTGACCTGCGGGTAATTTTCCATGGAAGGAGGGTTCACGGTTATGTACAGAGTTGTTTTGATTCGCCATGGACAGAGCATGTGGAATGTAGAGAATCGTTTTACCGGTTGGACAGATGTGGATCTGACGAAGGATGGTTACGCAGAAGCACGTAAGGCAGGCAAGATCATGAAGGAACAGGGATTTGATTTTGATTACGCCTATGCATCCGTGCTGAAACGTTCTATCCGAACACTTGATATTGCGCTGGATGAAATGGACCTCATGTGGATCCCCATTACAAAGACCTGGAAGCTGAATGAGCGCCATTATGGTGCACTGCAAGGACTGAACAAACAGCAGACTGCGTTGAAGTATGGGGAAGACCAAGTGAAGGAATGGAGACGCTCCGTTAACGTATCTCCCCCTGCATTGGACGAAACTGATGAACGATATGTGCAGGATCTGGACAAGTACAAGCGGCTCGGGTGCACCATCCCGTTTACGGAGAACTTGATGGATACATCCAAGCGTGTGCTGGAGTACTGGAATGCGGAGATTAAACCGATGGTGTCTGCTGGCAAAAGAGTGCTGATCTCTGCGCATGGTAACACGCTTCGTTCACTCGTCATGCATCTGGACCAATTGTCCGAAGCAGACGTGATGGCACTCAATATTCCAACGGGCATTCCGCTTGTCTACGAATTGGATGAAGATCTGCATCCCATCGGTCACTTCTATCTGACCGCGGATGGTTCGACCTACAAACATGAAGAAATGGCCCATGTGGCAACACCGTCCGATTAAGCAGACGTGAATGTTGATGCCTCAACCGAGCAAGTGAAAGATGACCGCTGAATTTTAATTCGGAGGTCATCTTTTTTTATGCGATCAAGCCTCCACTTCGTTTCGTTTTGCTCTCACAGGGTAATTGTCAAACAAGACACGATGTACATTTATCCTGAAGGAGGAGAAGCACATGTCTAAAAGAAGAGGAATACTCATGACGGCTATCGGCGCAGGTGTAACTTATCTGATGAGGAACAAACAAGCAAGAGATAAGCTGTTTAGTACTGTCTCGGGTATGATGAAAAGCTCCAATTCGTCCAATGGAACAAGTAAAGCCAGACCACGCGTGGAAGTGAAATAGATTTCGATCGATCGTTTATCGGTTGAATTAAAATGATGATCATGAGAAACCTGGAGATGAAGTCGTTCCAGGTTTTTTTTGTGCAATCTGAAGGCAATCTCTTGCTTCTGAGTGTAATGCGATTTTTGCCAGCAAGAATGATACAATGGATACTTGCAGAACGTATGGAGGGAGATGCACATATGAAGAAAAATCGTCTGGGTACATCCGAACTGATGGTGTCTGAGATTGGGCTGGGATGTATGTCACTTGGAACCGAAATGGAGCCCGCTATGGGCCTGATTCATGAGGCTCTGGATCATGGGGTCAATCTGTTGGATACAGCCGATCTGTACGACGCAGGGCGTAATGAAGAAATTGTAGGACAAGCTATTAAGGGGCGTCGGGACCAAGTCATTGTGGCGACCAAAGTAGGTAATCGTCGTGTGCCCGGCAAAGAGGGCTGGTCATGGGACCCTTCCAAAGTCTATATCAAGCAGGCTGTACATGAAAGTCTGAAACGACTCCAGACCGATTATATCGATCTGTATCAGCTGCATGGCGGGACCATGGACGACCCCATCGAAGAGACGATCGAAGCGTTTGAGGAACTGAAGAGGGAAGGACTTATCCGATATTACGGTATTTCCTCCATTCGCCCCAATGTGATTCGGGAGTATGTACAGAGGGCATCCATCGTCAGTGTGATGAACCAGTATAGTGTTGCTGACCGCAGAGCGGAAGAAGAAGTGCTGCCTTTATTGGAACAAAAGGGGATCAGTGTAATTGCCCGTGGGCCCGTAGCTAGCGGAGTGCTCGCCGATTCCGGATCTGCCAAGGCAGACAAAGGTTATCTGGACTATACGCCAGAGCAACTATATACCATTCGGCAAGGGCTGAGTCGTCTTGTTACAGACCAACGCAGCATGGCTCAGACGGCTATTCGTTATGCGTTATCCCATTCTGCCGTAGCAGCTGTTGTCCCCGGCGCCAGTTCAAGAGATCAGTTGCTGCACAATATTGCCGCTTCGAATTCACCTGCACTTACCGCTGCAGAAATTCAGGAAATACAAGAGCTCAGTCCCGCTAATCTGTACAAGCAGCATCGTTAACTCCATTGAGCCTATTTTCAATTGTAACTATACAAGGTACAATGGAGGTCAGCCATTAAAGGAACATATAAGGGAGAGAAGACATATGGAAAGAATTCAAAGTGAACAGCAATATTTGGATACAATTAACTCTGATGGTTATACCGTCATTAAATTTGATACAACCTGGTGTCCGGATTGCAAAAACCTGGATCGTTTTATCGGGGATGTTATCGACCAACATACGGACAAAACCTTCTATGCCCTGGATGCAGAAAAGTTCCAGCCGTTTGCCGATGAGAACGGTGTACGCGGCATTCCAAGTCTGCTCGTCTTCCAGAACGGTAAGAAAATCGCACATCTGCATAGCAAATGGGCTAAAACACCTGCTCAAATCTCCGAGTATCTGGAGACACTTGAATCCAAAGTTTAAGCGTATGAAGAAAAAGCAGTTTGTTAATTAACTTAACTACGGAGACCTCTTCTTGTCCTGCGACAGGAAGGGGTCTTTCTGCTTCATTCCTGCACGTATGATGTGCATTCGAATAACTGAAGTTGAGGTCCAACGCTTGTTTAGAATTTGTTCAGTGCTTCCCTGTATACTGTGAGAACAAACTGAATATTTGGAGTGAACAAGATCCATATGAAGAATGAAATTTTTGAGGAAATGCATCAATTAAGTCACAATGATGACCGAAGATACCGATTGTTGATGATCGGGGTGAAACAACTGCTGCAGGAACAAAAGGAGAATAGATATAATCTGCGTGAGAGATTAAAATATCGGAAGAAACACCGGAGTATTCAAGTGAAAGAGTGGTAATAAATCAGATCGCTTTCTAGAAGTGAACATGAATCTGAATGTCCATGATACATAATAACCCTGGTCGGCATCACCATTGATCCAACCCAGGAAAGAAGGAAGTAATGAAGGGCAAGACTTCCTCTAATTACACATATTCCTGTCTCTAAGCAGCCAAAAGAATGATGAACCAACAGAATCATGAAGTAACGGAAGCAAAAAAAGAATATAAAATATGGCGGCCTTGTTCCAAATGGAACGAAAGGCCGCCATTGATTTTGCCTGTCTAATTACTTGATCGTAATGATTACATCAAAATAATAAAGAACACGGCTGCCAAGACAAAGCGATACACAGCAAAGACGGTCAGGCTCAATTTTTTCAAAATGGACAGGAACGTCTTGATCGCAAGCATGGCGACGATGAAAGCAGCGATGAATCCAATCGCAAAGATTGGGAAATCACTGCCGTTCAGGTGATCGATACTTTTGTACAGGTCATATCCCGTAGCACCAATCATAATTGGCACAGACACGAGGAATGTGAACTCCGCAGCGGCTACACGGCTTACCCCTGCAAAGAGACCGCCTGAGATCGTTGACCCAGAACGGGAGAAGCCTGGCCACAATGCCAAGATCTGAAATATACCCACAGCGAATGCCTGTTTGTAGGAGATATCATCGACATCATGGGTAGTAATTCGTTCACTCTTACGGCTCCAGCGTTCGGCCACGATCATCAATATACCACCTATAACGAGGCTGTACAGCACTGTTTCCGGACCAAACAAATGTGCTTTGATCCAGTCGCGGAATACAAGTCCGATAACTACGGCAGGAACCATCGCCAGGAAGATATGTCCCAGATTGAGGCGGCGGGAGTATGGTCTGCTGCCTCCGGTGAAGCGGAACATATCAATGAATTTGTTCCAGTACAGTACAACAACAGCAAGTACAGCTCCGAGTTGAACAACCACCTCAAACGTTTTGACTGACTCGTTGTCCTCCGATAAACCCAGCAAGTGGGCAGTCAGAATCATGTGTCCAGTTGAGGACACGGGCAAAAACTCAGTCAAACCTTCGATGATGCCCATAATAATGGATGATATAATGTCCAATTCTCTTCCTCCTTGAAATGCAGGTGACAGCACAGGCTGTCCTGCTTGACCATGCCTGTTCATTTGAACAAGGCTATCACCTATTATGATCACAAATGCACTCAACTTCAACTTATGCTTGTAATCATTTGTTTAAAACTATATTGACAAAAACCTAGTTATCCCATAGGATATAACTTAACTGACTGACTGATCAATCGGGAGGGTACATGAATGACCAAAATCAACGGTTTGGAACCCGGTGAAGAACGCCGGGACCAAATAATACGCATAGCGATGGAGCGTTTTGCAACCCAAGGCTACCATCAGACGAAAATTTCCGATATCGTCCGTGAGGCTGGTGTGGCGCAAGGCACGTTCTACTGGCACTTCAAGAGTAAAGAAGCCATTGCTTCGGAGATTGTCTTAACGGGCAAGGAAAAGTTGCTTGAATCGATTGGACAAGGGTATCGCAAGGATGCCGGATCGGTAGAAGATATGGTGAAAGCATCGGAAAGGCTGTTCACTGACCTGTTCATGTTTGCCGCGCAGAATCGTTATTTTATGGAACTGTTGCTCAAAGGCATCGTGACGGAAGAATCCGTACAACGCCTGGTTGAGGAGACACGTAATGCTGTCGAAACGGCGTTCCGTCACAATATGGAGCGTGCCATCGAACTCGGCATGTTGCCTAAGGGCATGGATGTACCTCTTCGAGCAGCGCTGTTGGTAAGCATGATTGAAGGCATGATATCACGCTGGTTGTTCGGTTCCGATGAGTTGCACAGCAAGTTTTCAGCGATGACAGCTTCTTCGCTGGCCGCAGAGGCAGCAAGCTTTGAGTTTTACGGACTATTGGGCACATAAACAATGTGCAGAGTCCGGAGCTTTATTTTCAAGCGATAGACCAGAGATTCACATGATTAAACAAGTAGCAGGGAATAATGGGTACAACTGCGGTTTGGTCACATAATAAAGTAACCTAATGTACATCCAGAACAATACATGACTGAGAGGAAGTTAACGTAATGAACAAAACATATGGATCGAAAACTCGTAAAGGCTGGTCTTTGACGGCAATTCTGCTGATGACCGTGCTGGTACTTAGTGCTTGCGGAAGTAAAGCAACAGACAATGGAAGCACGAATGGTGCACAGGCAAGTAATGAACTGGAGCAGATCAAGTCTGCTGGCGTGATCAAAGTGGGCATGATGGGCACATACGCACCATACAACTTCTTGAATGATAAAAAAGAAATGGACGGTTACGATGCCGATATCGCACGTGAGGTTGCAAAACGTCTTGGGGTTAAAGTTGAATTTGTATCCCAGGAGTTCTCCGGTCTGACACCGAGCCTGCAAGCCAAAAAGCTGGACGCAATCATCAGCCAGATGACGATCACCGATGATCGTAAGAAAGTACTCGACTTCAGTGATCCGTATATTACGAACCAAGTTAAAATCATTGTAAAAGAAGACAATAACGATATTACCAAGCTGGAAGATTTCAAAGGGAAAACGATTGGCGTAGGTCTGGGTACAAATGATGAGACGTATCTGCGTAATGAAGTATTGCCGAAAGTGGGAGAATTCACCATCAAGACGTATGACGATGTCATCTCTTCACTCAAAGACCTGAATGCTGGACGGATTGATGCCACAATCAACAACATGTATGCACTGAAACCGATTGTGGATGCCAATGGATTAAGTATCAAAGCCGTAGGTGAACCAATTAAGAGTGACCAAGCAGGTATTGCTGTTCGCAAAGACAATCCGGAACTCGTAGCAGCGCTAAATGATGCTCTCAAAGGCATGAAAGATGATGGCACGTACAATACCATTTTCAAAAAATGGTTTGGTGAAGAGCCTGCGCAATAATGAACTGGCAAGGCGAAGGGAAGATTTAACCCATGGAACTGGTATTTGAGAATATCCCCTTCTTTCTGAAGGGGGCTTACTATACGTTATACGTAACTGTGATCTCCATGTTTTTTGCATTCATCATCGGATTACTTGTTGCTATTGCTCGTCTAAAGGGGCCGATGTGGCTTAGGTTGATCGCAAGGTTTTATGTATCCATCATGCGGGGAACCCCGCTGCTGGTGCAATTATTCGTCATTTATTACGGATTGGTCGATTATGGAGTGACCCTGGGATCACTCACTGCAGCATGTCTGGGACTGAGTCTGAATGCAGGTGCGTTTCTGTCGGAGACGTTCCGTGGAGCGATTCAGGCTGTACCAAAAGGGCAGATGGAAGCTGCATACGCAACCGGAATGACCCCGGCTCAAGCGATGAGACGGATCATCTTCCCGCAGGCTGTGCGTATTGCCATCCCGCCGATGGGGAACACCTTTATTGGTATGTTGAAGGAAACCTCACTTGTGGCGGCGATTGGTGTTACCGAGTTGTTGCGTTCAGCACAATTACTGGTATCACAATATGCGGTGAATATGCCGTTTTATCTGGCGATTGGTGTGATCTACTGGATTATGAGTATCGGCTTCTCGGCCATTCTGGAACAAGTGGAGCGCCGGTTAGCCCGGGCTTACTGATGGGAGGAGAGAACCGATGATTACCACAACTGGACTTACCAAACGTTTTCAGCAAAATGAAGTGCTCACCAACATCGATTTGCATGTCGATGCCAAAGATATTGTTGTATTGCTTGGTCCAAGTGGTTCAGGAAAGAGTACTTTGCTGCGCTGCCTGAATGGACTGGAAGAGCTGTCTGGCGGACAGATTGAAGTGAATGGCATTGTGGTTAACAGTGCTGATCCGCTGCGTGTCCAGCGTGCCCGGGTATTGGAGATCCGTCGCCAGACCGGGATGGTATTCCAGCAGTTCAATCTGTATCCGCACAAGACGGTACTTGGCAATGTGATGGAAGGTCTCGTTACGGTGAAAAAAATCAAGCGTGACGAAGCGGCTGAACGCGGCCGAATTCTGCTGGATCGGGTCGGCTTGTCGGATAAGCAGGATGCGTATCCATCCCGATTGTCCGGTGGGCAACAACAGCGGGTTGCCATTGCACGCGCACTCGCGATGGAACCGGAAGTGATGTTGTTTGATGAGCCAACTTCAGCCCTTGACCCCGAACTGGTCGGAGAGGTACTTTCCGTCATGAAGGAGCTGGCAGAGGAAGGCATGACGATGCTGGTCGTGACACATGAATTGAAGTTTGCCCGTAATGTGGCGAACAAAATTGTCTTTATGGCGGATGGATCAATTGTGGAAGAGGCAAGTCCACAGGCCTTTTTTGAAGATCCGAAGCAGGAACGCACCCGTCGTTTCCTGCAACAAATTACTGAATTCTAATTACATTACTACAATTTATACTGATTGATACGATCGATTATAGCGATAAACTGCTGAGTGAAGGGGACGGAATCGATTCTGAAGAAGCGTAGCGCTCGCCTTTGTCTCCGAATATTGTCCTTTGTGAATAAAAATCAAAAATATTTGGAGACAACAGCGATCGGAAGAACGAACCTTACCCGGAACGGAGTTCTGCAAATCGTAACCTATTTTAAGAAAGAAGGATAACATCATGAATGTAACAACCGTATGGAAAGGCAAACGCGCGTTTACTTCCGAAGGACCCTCTGGCTATGCCGTTGGCATGGATGCCACTGCTGCGTATGGTGGTGACAGCAAGGGTGCGACCCCGATGGAATTGTTACTGGCCGGTCTCGGCGGCTGTATGGGAATCGATATTACGATGATTCTGGACGCTTTTCTGGACAAAATCGAATCGATTGAGATTGAAGCGCAAGGCACACGCAGCGAGGATATGCCAAAGGGCTTCACATCCATTGATCTGATCTTCAAAGTTGATGGTGATATCCCGGATTATCGCATCTGGAAAGCGATCCAGATGGCCGAAGAGAAATATTGTGCTGTCTCCGCTTCGCTGAGCGCCGATATTCATCCAAAACTGATCCTGAACGGGGTAAGCACACCTCGTCCTTAACAGCATATGAGTAAATCTTATACTGAGCAGGCACTTCCAATCCGTGGGAGTGCCTTTTTTGGCTTTTCTTCCCCATCAATAGTTCCTAGGTAAAGTCAGCCTGGCTTGTTGCTCGGTAATATATACCCATATCAATGACAATCCGAATTCTGGCGGTTATGTGGTATGATTAATTCAGAGGACAGAACATCCTGATCCTGCTCATTATATGTAAGCGCTTATACAGATGACGGAAGGTGCAGACATGTTTAACAGGCTAATACGAACCACTAATAATCTCAAACTAAAGCATAAATTGCTCATTTCCTATGTGCTGGTTGTTATGATTCCGGTCCTGATTGTTGGTCTTGCTGTGACCAGTTATTTTCGCCAACAAGCCCTGAACAATGCGATAGGACAGACGATCATCAATGTGGACAAGATCAAGAGCCAGACGGCGACCATGCTGCGTGTACCAACCGATATATCCAATCTTTTAATGTTTAATGCGGATCTCAAGGAGATCGTGAATAAACGGTACAAGAGCGTTGTGGAGCTAACCTCGGCTTATCTTGCATACAAAGACTTTCAGGAGTACAGGCGTTTGTACCGCGAGATAGCCGGCATCCGTTTTTACTCCACGAACCCAACATTGATCAACAACCTTGAATTCATCCCGGTAGACAAGAAGACGGAAGAGAGTTACTGGTACCAACAGGCACTGAAAACAACCAGTATCGGGTGGTTCTACATTCCGGACAAGGAGGATAATCCTGTACACAAGCTCAGTTTGGTGCGCAAAGTACCTTTTGCCGAATATCGGACTGAGGGCGTATTGATGATTGTGATCAATCAGGATGAGCTGAATGGATTGCTCCGTCAGGAACAATTCGAGACGATGATTACGGACGAGCAGGGTTATGTGGTTGCAGCCAAGAATACCGAACTCGTAGGGAAAACGCTGGACGAGCTTGATTTTGGCGTTGATCTGCAGAATCAGGCAAAAGGCACCATTGAAGCTGATTTTCGGGGGGAGCCGTCCAACATTGTTATTGATGAGTTAGGCCCTGGATCGAGCATGAACAGCCTGAAGGTTATTTCGGTTTTTGCTACCAAAAATATTGTGAAAGATGCCAACACCGTCAGCATGATTGGCATGATTTTCATTATCCTTGTGCTTGTTATCGCCCTACTATTCGTATATATCATCTCGTTCCTCACGTCGAACCGATTGCTCCGGCTGAGTAAACACCTCAACAAGCTGGCATTAGGTGACCTGAACGTGACTTCGCGGATTGATGGAAACGACGAGATTGGACAACTGTCACGACAGTTCAACTATATGGTGAAAAGTATCAATGAACTTATGACACAGGTGGTAGAAGCGACAGAACAGAACAATCAATTGGAAATCGCCCAAAAAGAGATTAAACTGAAAATGATGGCGAGCCAGATCAATCCACATTTCTTGTTTAATGCACTGGAGTCCATTCGGATGAAAGCGCATATTAAGGGAGAAGCAGAGATTGCGAACATCGTCCGGCTGTTGGGTAAGCTGATGCGCAAGAGTCTGGAGATTGGCAGTGGAAAAACAACCTTCCGGGCTGAACTTGAAATGGTACGTTCCTATTTGGAAATTCAGAAATTCCGTTACGGCGACCGCCTTGCATTCCAGATCGATATCGATCCCGAGGTGGAGAAGATGTACATTCCGCCTCTGATTATTCAACCTTTGGTTGAGAATGCGATTGTCCATGGTTTGGAGAATAAAGAGGGTACAGTCCGTGTTCATATAAGTATTCGTTTGGTAGAAAACATTGTGCAGATCCGTGTGGATGACAATGGTGCAGGCATAACGCCAGAACGATTGGTTGAGGTGATGCAGTTTATCTGTGGACCGGAGGAACAGGAGAAAAGCCGGATCGGCATGCGGAATGTACATCAACGCTTAACATTGACGTACGGGGAGCCATATGGATTGCAGATTAAGAGTGTATATGGGGAAGGAACAGAGGTTTCTTTCACTTTGCCAGCAGGAGGGGACCAACATGTATAAAGTGTTTTTGGTGGATGATGAACCGAGCATTCGTGAGGGACTGACCACCATTATCGAGTGGGAAAAATACGGATTTCAGGTCATCGCTACAGCTGCCAGCGGGCGTGAAGCCATCTCCCGGTTTACGGAATTGGAGCCTGATCTGACAATTATTGATATTCGCATGCCCGGTATGACCGGGCTGGATGTGATTGAAGAAGTGCGCCGGAATCATCCGGATTCGCACTTTTTGATATTGAGCGGTTATGCGGATTTTGATTATGCCAAGAAAGCCATCAGTTTTGGTGTGGATGGTTATCTGCTCAAACCGGTGGATGAAGAAGAGATTATTGGTGAACTAGAGCGGATTGCTACGATCCTGACCCGTGAACGGGAGACGATGGCACGTCAAGCTGGTGAGGACACCGTCTTTAGGGAGCATCAGATTGAGGCTTTGCTCTTTGACAGTCTGGAGGGTGAAGGCAGCATGGAAGAAGATAGCCTGGGACTGCACTGGCCTCACTATCAGATTGTGCTGCTTGAGATGCATGCGGCGCCTGACCTGCAACGGGGAAGTGTTATGAAACGCAAACTGATTGAAGCATTTGACCAGAAAGACCGAGGCATCGTATTTTCGTTCCATTCCGGTCTGGGGTTGCTAAGCAAGGAAACCATCACATCCGAGTCATCCGCAAGAAATCTTTATGATGAGTTGGAAGGACTTCTGGGAGAATGGGAGGTTCACATGTACGGTGCTGCAGGTGAACCCGTACATTCCACTTCTGAAATTGCGCGGTCATACACGCAGGCGAATCGTATACTTGGTGAACGCTTTTTGTTCACGGAGAAACGTATCATGCTGTGGACTGCAGGTAGCGAAGCTGTTGTTAAGCCAGGAGTTGAAGCTGTGGACGGAGCACATGAGCCAGTTGAGGACGAACTTGCGGACAAGCTGTATTATGCGTTAGACATTCGCAGCAGTGAGTCAGTCATGCGGGTACTGGGTGAGATGGAAGAGCGCTTGGTCCCATACCATCGAACAGAGCAAGCCATCAAAACGGCTTTCTCACAGGTGTTCTCCCTGGCGTTCAACAAGCTTGCAGCGACGAATCAACATATGCACTCCATTATGCAGGAACATTCGGTTCTGATTAATGAAGTCTATCATCAATTTACGATGTCGGATCTCAAAGTCATGGCATTAGAACATTTTAATCGTCTTATTCAACGTATGGGTGGGGGGAGCAAGGATACTGTATTGAAACAGATGATTGAATTTATCCAACGTAACCCTGGCGAAAATCTCAAGCTGGAGGTACTTGCTGAAGTGTTTAACTATAACAGCAGCTACTTGGGTAAGTTGTTCAAGAATCATACTGGAGAGTATTTCAATGCATTTCTGGACAAGGTTCGTATGGAAAAGGCCAAGGAATTGCTGGATGAAGGACTGAAGGTACATCAGGTCGCGGCAAGAGTGGGGTATGCGAATGTGGACTACTTCCACGGTAAGTTCAAGAAATATGTAGGGGAATCCCCTTCCGCTTACAAACAGGCCAGAACCCAATCTTCATTGAAAGGAACAGCTACAGATACAAACGAGGAATAAGTAAGGAGTGCTGGGCCTTGCCCTTGCCTATTGTGTAAAACGTTTTCGATATTCAGGAATTTCAGATTCATCATATTGTCCATGCACTTCCCATGATAAGCAATGGTTACGGAATGCTTCACATCATAGACTGGATTTACAAGAATCCAGATGAAGGGATGGCTATACGATATGAATTTGTCTGATATAAGTGCTGTACGTCATACATTGAACTTAAATGGAACATGGCAGTTTCGTTTGGATCTGGAGTACGATGAACTCGTTGAACAAGAGATATCACCGCCTTCACAGTGTGAAAATACATCATGGGAGACCATTCAGATTCCCGGTTCATGGGAAGAGCAAGGATACGGAGCTGAGCCTGAATATGAGAGGCTCGATACCTGGACCAAGGTTCGCGAGTATGAAGGCTCAGCCTGGTATGCTCAGGATGTGCATGTTCCATCAGACGACCCCGGATGTCACTATGTATTCAGATTGGAAGGTGTCCGATGGACAACGAATCTCTGGATCAATGGACAGTATGCCGGGGTGCAGGATAGTCTGGTGAATCAACAGAAGTGGGATGTTACCTCTCTGGTGAAGCAGGGAGAAGTGAATCGGGTGGAGATCCGCGTGGATAATACGATGAAACTTCCGCTGGCTGGTAGCCATATTCATTCATTGCATACGGCCACAGCCTGGGGGGGAATCACAGGTGGTGTATATCTGGATGTTCTGCCCCCCTGCCGATTACAGACATTACGGATTCAACCAGATGCTGAAAATGGAACCCTTCTGATTGATTGTACTGTAAGCGCTCCCTCAAATGAATCAGCTAGATCCATGCAATTACATGTGGATATCCAGCATCCAGACGGCACATGGCTTGATCGATATAGTTGTAATGTGAATCTGAGTGTTCAAGCGCATGTGGATATAAGCTCAGCAGGTGTAACTGACAACAACGCTTTAATAGATCATTGGCGATTGGAACTGGGAACAGGGAAGCCTATCGCAAGATGGTCGGACGAATCCCCTGAATTATACAAGGCAGTGATCCGTCTGTGTAGCGGTGAACAGGAACTGGATCGGTTGGAGCAATCATTTGGTGTTCGCTCCTTTGCAACAAACGGGAAGCAGCTTGAATTGAATGGAACACCCGTGTATCTTCGCGGGTACGTCGATTGCTGTATCTTTCCACTGACGGGTTATCCCGTATGGGACAAGGAGCATTATCTTCAGCAGTTTCGAGTCGCCAGATCGTATGGATTCAATCATGTCCGTCTGCATGGGTGGAGCGCGCCGGAGCCCTTCTGGGACGCAGCTGATGAAGAGGGCATGCTGGTGCAGGCAGAACTTCCACATTGGTCTCGTTTCTTTGAGCAATCGAATCAGTCTGCGCCAGTTGAAGTGCTGTCTTATCTGACACAAGAACTGGATGGGTTGCTCCAATCGTTGCACAGACATCCTTCATTCGTCATGTTCTCCATGGGGAATGAACTTATTGGTCCGAATGGTCATCCTGAACTCAATGCATTGGTATCGAGGGCAAGGGATACAGACCCGACGCGCTTATATACGGACAATACAGGTTTTGGACAGCTTCCGGCGCAAGGGCGGGAGGGGGATTATTATATTCAGTCTTTAAACTGGCATCCCCCGTTGGAATCCGCATATTCTGCTGTACCGGATACCACGCTGGATTATCATGCAGTCACCCGGCTTGCGGAGCATCCCGTCATTGGGCACGAACATGCACAATACACGATGTATGTGCGTCCCCAAGAGCGAGCCAAGTATACGGGCGTATTGCGCCCCAGCTGGTTAAAGCCGATCGAAGAATCGTTGACAAACAAAGGGTTGATGGCGGATCTGGAGCATTTTCAACAGGTCAGTGGTACCCACCTGATACGTTCCCTCAAGGAAGCCATGGAGCGGATTCGGCGAACACCGGACGCTGCTGGCGTACAGCTGCTGGATATTCGTGATTTTCCAGGACAGGGACATGCTACAACGGGCATTTTGGACGTATTTTGGGATGACAAAGGCATTACAACACCGGAAGAATTCATGCGTTTCAACGCAGATGTGGTAGTGTTGCTAAGCTGCAAGGAGCGTACATTCTACGCCGGTGAACCCATTCATGTCGATGTACGCATCTCTCACTACGGTAAAGATCCGATTGAGGAAGCGGTCATTCAGTGGAGGTTAATAAGCGATGATGTGATACTTAATGAAGGGGGATGGAAGACTGGAGATATCCCATGTGGGTCTGTCATGTCACTGGGAAGTATTGTGGCTATAGCCCCTCATGAAGGAGCAGCAGCTTTTCGGATTGAAGCGGAACTAATATCGGGCGATTCGGAAAGGGTCGCATTCAATGTGTGGAAGGGCTGGTCCTTCCCATTTTATCGAACTCAATCTCAACCTCAATCAAAACGAATCTGGAATACCGTGGCAGAGCTGCAGCCATTTCTCGGGGAAACACAACATGATGCTGTGGATCGTATCGATGGATTCCAGTTGTTGAAAAATCGGGAGATTGACTTGGTTATCGTTCAGTCGTTAACACCCAATGTCGTTGATTATGTGGTCAACGGGGGGAGTGTTTGGCTACAGCCAACCGCAGAAGGGTTATATGATTCAGTGGAGACCAAGTATCTGCCTGTGTTCTGGAATTACCTGATGTTTGCTACACAGCCTGGTGCAACGATGGGCATGTATTTGAGAGATCAGGAAGCACTGCTGGGCTCCTTCCCGCATGATGGGGCTTCGGACTGGCATTGGTATCACTTGGTGAACGGTACGCCAGCGATATGTTTGGATACGTTGCACGGGGTGAAGCCACTGATTGAAGTGGTGGATCATTTCCATCGGGCGAAACGGCTGGCTTATGCATTTGAGGCAAATGTAGGGAAGGGCAAGATTCTGGTATCCTCACTTCCATTTGCCGATCTGGCGGTAATGAAACGTCCGGAAGCCGCCTACTTATTTCAGGAGATACTGGCGTATCTGAATGGGGATCAATTTCGTCCAGCAACCTCCATATCTGTAGCACAATTGCTCGGGATCGTGAAACTGCAAACCATTCAATTTACATTGTAATCCTAGGGACCTGAAAGGGTCCCTTTTGTATGTTATTCAGTTGAAGTAAACGATTACTATAAAACGTTTTCGAAATAACCCATTTAAACTTAATTTTTCCTTTATATTGCTTATGTTGCTTTTAAAAGTAGAATTTAGCACTGATTTTAACGAATTAATGTCTGATTATATATGTCTATATCTAATTTTTATATGATTTTCTCTAAAATCCAGATGGTATTTTGAAAACGCTCTATCGAGTATGATTATTTTATAAAACAGAGGAGGGGGAACGGAGATGGAAACGCTAACAAAAAAATCCGCTTCCGCGAACAGAAGCAGTGACCCCAAACCGCCTTTAAAGAATCGGCGGAACGGAATTTGGGACAGAATGAAACAGCAGAAATATCTCTATCTCATGTCATTGCCATTCGTAGCTTGGGTTTTCGTATTTAACTATCTGCCACTATGGGGATGGACGATGGCTTTCCAAAATTATAAACCTGCCAGATCGTTTGGTGATCAGGAGTGGGTTGGTTTTAAACACTTTGTAGAGCTGTTCAGTGATGAACGTTTCTATCTGGTACTTCGGAATACGCTTGCAATGAGCTTGATGGGACTAGTTGTCGGTTTTATCGTGCCGATATTCTTCGCTATTCTCCTGAATGAAATGAGAGGCATGTTCTTCAAACGTGCCGTGCAGACGGTATCCTATCTGCCTCACTTTGTATCCTGGGTTGTTGTAGCGGGGATCATTACCAAGATGCTCTCCACCGATGGAGGGATTATCAATGACATTTTGGTAGGCCTGAACATTATCGATCAGCCGATCCAATTCATGGCTAAGGGGAACTTGTTCTGGTACATTGTAACCGCTTCAGATATGTGGAAAGAAACCGGTTGGAATGCCATCATCTATCTTGCAGCAATTACCGGTATTGACCAAGAGTTGTACGAAGCTTCCCGTGTAGATGGAGCCAACCGCTGGAGACAAATGTGGCACATTACGCTGCCTGGCATACGGACCACGATTTCCGTACTTTTCATCATGTCGATTGGACATCTTATCAGTATCGGTTTCGAGAAGCAGTTCTTGCTTGGCAACAGTCTGGTCACAGACTACTCGGAAGTGCTTGATCTATACGCGCTCAATTATGGTTTGAATATGGGACGATTCTCATATGGTACAGCCATAGGTATATTCAACTCCGTTGTCAGTATCATCCTTCTGTTTACTGCGAACGGCTTGTTCAAAAAATTCACCAAAGAAAGCATCATGTAGGGAGGGGACGACATTATGGCGAACAAAGCATTCAATGCTAGTCGAGGCGATAAACTGTTCGATATATTCAACATCCTCGCGATGACCATGGTGCTGATCGTAACACTATATCCATTCCTTAACGTACTAGCCATCTCACTTAATAACTCAACGGATACAGTACGTGGCGGGATTTACTTGTGGCCTCGCGAATTCACATTACAGAACTACAAAACGATCTTCCAATATGATGGATTGTTACAAGGTTTGCAGATCTCCATTCTGCGTACACTTGTAGGTACTGTGCTCGGATTGATCAGTTCCTCTATGATCGCCTTTACACTGAGCAGACCTGACTTTGGGCTTAGAAAATTTGTATCTACAACGCTTGCACTCACGATGTATTTCTCCGGTGGTCTGATTCCGGTATACATCCTGATGCGTGACCTGAACCTGATCGGTACATTCTGGGTATATGTATTGCCAGGCATGATCAGTGCATTTAACGTTTTCATTATCCGTTCATTCATTGATGGTCTGCCGTATGCATTGCAGGAATCCGCCAAGCTGGACGGTGCAAACGACTTTACGATCTATTACAGAATCATCCTGCCACTGTGTAAACCGGTACTTGCAACCATTGCGTTGTTCCTGGCTGTAGGTCAATGGAATGCATGGTTTGATACGTACCTGTACAATGGTTCAAAGGCACATCTGACCACACTCCAATATGAGCTGATGAAAGTACTGCAAAGTACACAGCAAGGCTCAGGGGCTGGACGGAATGCCAATGATATGGCACAACAAATGACACAGATTTCACCAGAATCGATCAAAATGGCGATTACGATCGTTGTTACGGTTCCAATCCTGATTGTATATCCGTTCCTTCAGAAATATTTTGTTGGCGGTATGACATTGGGCGCAGTAAAAGCATAAGCAAGCTTGTACAGGCTGCCACATAGAGCGGCCGTACATCTACAAATGAAGCATCAGGATACCCGAAGCGCAGCCTTGTGGTCTGCGCTTCACCGTATAGGGCTGCGGCGTGGTATTCATGAAGCTATAGACAGGGACAAAAAAGTCCCGGATAAGACAGACATATGAAACAGGGAGGATTACCATGATGGCAAGTTCCAAAATGAAGATTGCACTGGCTCCAGTGCTTGCGATGTCTTTGCTCGCAGGTTGTGGTGGAGGAAGCGGCGGTGATACGTCCTTTAAGGATACAAGCGCAGAGACAACTCCACTTACATTCGATTTCTTCAGTGTCGATCCCAGTCCGAACTGGAATGGCATGAAAGATGAAATTGGCAAAGTCCTTACAGAAAAAACAGGGGTAACCCTTAATGGTGAATTTGCCGTTAGTGGTGGTCAAGATAAGATATCCTTAATGGCGGCGAGCGGAGACTATCCGGATATCGTGTCACCCAAAGGAGAACTTAGCAAACTGGTGGATGCCGGGGCAATGCTCGATCTGACAGATCTGATCGACCAATATGCTCCCAATCTGAAGAAGCTGTATGGTAATTACATGGACCGGTTGAAATACAGTAATGAAGATCAGGCTATTTATGTGCTGCCAACGTATTATGCGGTAGACCAGAAGTACTTTGATGCAGGTGGTGGATTTGGTATTCAGCACCGTGTACTGAAAGAACTCGGATATCCGGAAGTAAGTACACTTCAGGACTACGAGAATGTATTGAAGGCTTACAAAGAGAAACATCCAACGATTGATGGTCAGCCAACCATCCCGTTAACATTGGACGCGGATGATTGGAGAATCATGATTACCGTAACAAACCCGGCCTTCCAGGCAACGGGTGCACCGGATGACGGTGAATATTACATCGATCCAGAAACGTATGAAGCAACGCTGCATTACAAACGTCCAGAGGAAAAAGAGTACTTCCGCTGGTTGAACCATATGTACAATGAGGGACTGCTTGATCAGGACAGCTTCATCCAGAAAACAGACCAATACAAATCCAAAATTGCAAGTGGGCGTGTTCTTGGTGTCATTGACCAGGATTGGGGTTATTCCGATGCAGAAAATGCATTGAAATCCGCGGGTAAGACTGAAGCAACGTATTCACACTTCCCGGTAACCCTGTCCAAGGAAATCAAGGATCATTCCTTTCAAGACCCTGGTTTTGTGTCCGGTTGGGGTGTAGGGATTACAACCACGAATCCGGATCCGGTTCGTACGATCAAATTCTTCGATTACCTGGCTTCTGAAGAGGGGCAAATACTGATGAACTGGGGAATTGAAGGTAAACAGTACGAAGTGAAGGACGGCAAACGTGTTATTCCTGCCGACATTCAGGACCAAAAAACAAATAATGCAGCCGTATTCCAGAAAGAAACGGGTATTGGACTGTACACCAATTTGTCCGGTCATTATGGAGACGGTGTGAAAGATTCAACGGATAACTACTATACTACGAATTTCCCTGAACAGATCGTGGCGGCATATTCCGAAGCAGAGAAAGAAACACTCAAAGCTTACGGCGCTACAACGTGGAAAGATCTGTTCCCTAGTGAAGACGAGTTCCCAATCAAACCATGGGGAGCAGCGTACAATCTGCCAACACCTGGTGACTCTAACTATAACGTCATCTTCAAGAAAACACAGGATATCATCCGGAAACGTGTACCTGAAGCGATTCTGAGTACGCCTGAACAGTTCGATGCGATCTATGACGGCATGATTGCAGAAGTGAACCAAGCAGGCGCAGAGGATATGGAGAAACAATATACAGAACTCGTTCAAAACCGTGTTCAATTATGGAGCGGGGAAGAGGCTAAGTAAACGGTTAGCAAGTCATATTTCAAACGGAAAAGAACCCAGATATTTTGGGTTCTTTTTTATCACCTAAAACGTTTTCTGAAAAACGTTTTCAATTTTACAAATTCACTATTGACAAGGACTATAGGAGCGATTATTATTCAAATATGAAAGCACTTACATTTACTTGTACAGCTTGTGATTTTCACCTGAAGCTCAAAGTAAACAGGTACAGGAATGAAGCAGAAATAAGGCAAGAGAAGAACCATTTTATATTCAGGAAAACGCTTCAAATGTTATAAAAACAAGAAAATTACATTCGTTTCATCTGGTCACGGTATGCGCAGGTCAGCCTGTTATACAAATATACAGCTTCATTATATCCATAAGGGGGATTACACATGAAGGGCAAAACACCAAAAACATTCGCAATGCTTCTGTTAGCCAGTGCTCTTGCAATTACAGCAGGATGCAGTGGCAATGGAGGAGGATCTAACGCTTCAGAAAAGCCGGTTGATTCCGGAGACACAACGAGTCCAGTAACCTTTACATTCTTTGGTGCAGACGCGAGTCCAAACTGGAATAACATGAAGGATGCTGTCGGTCAAGAGATTACGAAGGCAACGGGAGTTACAATTGAAGCTGAGTATGATGTGAATAATGGTGGTGACCAAAAGATTCCTTTGATGGCTGCCAGTGGTGATTACCCTGATATTATCTATCCTAAAGGCAACTTGTCTAAGCTTGTGGATGCAGGCGCGATGCTGGACCTGACCGATCTGATTGAGGAGCATGCTCCCAATTTGAAAAAAATCTATGGTGATCAGATGAACCGTCTGAAATACAGTCTTGAAGATCAAGCCATTTACACGATCCCGACGAATATGGGTGTAGATAACGTTGCGTTTGATGCTACGGGCGGATTTGAAATTCAACAAAGAGTATTGAAAGAGCTCGGCTACCCTGAAGTAAAAACGCTTGAGGACTATGAGAACGTACTGAGAACGTATTATGAAAAACATCCAACGATTGATGGTCAACCGACGATTCCATTAACATTGAATGCAGATGACTGGAAAATTATGATCACGGTAACGAACCCTGCATTCCAAGCTACGGGTGGACCGGATGATGGTGAGTATTATATCAATCCTGAGACTTACGAAGCCGTTCTGCACTACAAACGTCCTGAAGAAAAGGAATATTTCCGTTGGTTGAACAAAATGTACAATGAGGGTCTGCTGGACAAAGATACATTTGTTCAAAAGGATGACCAATATAAATCCAAAATTGCCAGTGGCCGTGTACTCGGTCTAATCGACCAGGAGTGGAACTATGGTGAGGCGGAGAATGCTTTGAAATCGTCCAACGGTGGCGATAAAACATATGCCCACTTCTCCGTGTCCTTGAACAAGGATATTGTGGATCATACGTTCCAACCGACGGGATTTGACGGTTATGGTATCGGAATCACGACTTCGGCCAAAGATCCGGTACGTATTATCAAATTCATGGATTGGCTTGCTTCCGATGAAGGTCAGGTCCTGAGAAACTGGGGCGTTGAAGGCCAACATTATCAAGTCGAGAATGGGAAACGCGTCATTCCGGCTGACGTACAAGATCGCAAAACCAATGATAACTCTGCGTTTACGAAAGAATCAGGTGTAGGCATGTATAACATATTTAGCGCCAGATACGGTGATGGTGTGAAAGATGCCACGGATAACTACTACACAACGAACTTCCCTGAACAGATTCAAGCTGGTTACACTGCCGCTGAGAAGGAAACGTTGAAAGCGTATGGTATCACAACATGGAAAGATTTCTATCCTTCCGAAGAAGATCTGAAGCTGAAAGATTGGGGCGCAGCATACAACATGCCTGTACCTTCTGACACGGATTACAACGTAACGTTCCAGAAAACACAGGATATCGTCCGTAAACGTATTCCAGAGGCTATTCTTGCCAAACCAGAGAACTTCGACAGCGTATATGATGGTCTTCTGGCTGAACTCGATAAAGCGGGTGCAGTAGAGATGGAGAAACAATACACGGTTTGGATTAAGGAACGTGTAGCTCTCTGGACTGGAAAAGATGTGAAATAAGTTTGAAAACCAAGCATAAAAGCTATTGATTTTCATAGCGAAAAAAGCCCTTGAGAAAGGGCTTTTTTTATTGTTGACGTAGGGTGGTGGATAGCCTATAATCTATCATGTAAGCACTTTCAGTAAGCGTTTTAAGTTTATTTTCGAAAACGTTTTATGTCTGTTAGAAGAAAGATTTTTTCCTGTTTCCGAATCGAGGCGTCAGCTTCATACAAACGTCGGAATGAATGAGATCAAAAGCATATTTAGAAAAAAGTGGTATCCTCAGGCATAAAGCCTGTTATACAGATAAAACCTTCATAAATAATAGGGGGAACTAGACAATGAGAGGCAAAATGAAAGGTAATACACCCAAGACGTTTGCAATGTTGATGCTTGCAAGTGCGATGTTGGTCACAGCTGGTTGTGGGAATTCGGGTACGAAAGAGACTACGGAATCCAGTGGAACCGAACCAATTACAGTCTCGTTTTTTGGGGCAGATGCTAGTCCGAGCTGGAACAAGATGCAAGATGCAGTCGGGAAAGAAATTACCAAGCAAACAGGCGTTACAATTGAAGCAGAGTATGATGTAAACAATGGCGGTGATCAGAAGGTTGCACTTATGGCTGCCAGTGGTGATTACCCTGATATGATTTTCCCTAAAGGTAACTTGTCTAAGCTTGTGGATGCAGGGGCGATGCTGGATCTGACGGATCTGATTGAAGAACATGCTCCGAACCTGAAAAAAATCTATGGCGACCAGATGAACCGTCTGAAATACAGCACGGAAGATCAGGCGATATATACAATCCCAACGAACATGGGTGTAGATAATGTTGTGTTTGATGCAGGTGGTGGATTCGAAATTCAACAAAGAGTACTGAAAGAGCTTGGATACCCTGAAGTGAAAACACTTGAGGATTATGAGAACGTCCTGAAAGCCTATTATGAAAAACATCCAACCATTGATGGTCAGCCCACTATTCCCTTGACCTTGAATGCAGATGACTGGAAGATCATGATCACGGTAACGAACCCTGCATTCCAAGCAACGGGTGCACCGGACGATGGTGAATATTACATTAACCCCGAGACGTATGAGGCGATGCTTCACTACAAACGTCCAGAGGAGAAAGAATATTTCCGTTGGTTGAACAAAATGTATAATGAAGGACTCCTGGACAAAGATGCATTTGTTCAAAAAGATGACCAATATAAGTCCAAAATTGCCAGTGGTCGTGTACTCGGTCTGATTGACCAAGAGTGGAATTATCAAGAAGCGGAGAATGCACTCAAATCTGCGGGCAAGGACGATGCCACATATGCTCACTTCTCCGTGTCGCTGAATAAGGACATTGTGGATCATACGTTCCAACCAACCGGATTTGATGGGTATGGTATCGGGATCACAACTTCGGCTGAAGATCCGGTTCGTATCATTAAATTCATGGATTGGCTTGCTTCTGATGAAGGACAAGTATTGAGAAACTGGGGAATTGAAGGTCAACACTATAACGTAGAAAATGGCCAACGTGTGATCCCTGCCGAGATTCAGGATCGTAAAACCAATGACAACTCGAATTTCACTAAAGAAACAGGCATCGGATTGTATAACGTATTCAGTGCGAGATACGGTGATGGTGTGAAAGATTCCACAGAAAACTACTACACAACAAACTTCCCTGAGCAGATTCAGGCAGGTTACACTGCAGCTGAGAAAGAGACGTTAAAAGCGTATGGCATTACAACATGGAAAGATTTCTATCCTTCCGAAGAAGATCTGAAGCTGAAAGATTGGGGCGCAGCATACAACATGCCAGTACCTTCAGGTACAGATTATGAAGTAACGTTCCGTAAAACACAGGATATCGTTCGTAAACGGATTCCGGAAGCTGTCCTGACTACACCAGCGAACTTTGATGCTACCTATGACGCCTTCCTGGCTGAATTGGACAAAGCAGGCGCAGTGGAGATGGAGAAACAGTACACCGTCTGGGTGAAAGATCGTGTCTCCTTATGGACAGGAAAAGATGTAAAGTAACATGGATTAAAGAGAATCCATGTTACAAAAAGAGGCCCCCTATATAGGGGGCTTTTTTTGTAGGATGATATGATGATTTGCATTGACGCAAATTTTGAAATCACATATAATTTTATTATTGTAAGCACTTACCGAAAACGTTTTACGTCATTAATGATTTTATAGCTGATTCAGGAACAGGAGCTAATCATGTCCCAACACAATAACCAAACTAAAATCAATCGTTTATGGTATCGACAACCGGCACAACGCTGGGAAGAAGCGCTGCCAATTGGAAACGGCCGTCTTGGAGGCATGGTGTATGGCGGCGCAGCGGATGAACGAATTCAGCTCAATGAAGATACGTTATGGTCAGGGTTTCCACGGGATACGATTCAATACAGCAGTCAGCGGTATTTGAAGCAGACGCGTGAGTTGATCATGTCTGAACAGTATGGTGAAGCTGAGGATTTGTTGAACCGTGAAATGCTCGGCCGCGATGTGGAGGCTTACCAGCCAATGGGTCATTTTCTATTGCATCATGAGGGTCTAGAGGATCTTTCGTATGATGCTTTTGAACGTGAACTTGATCTGGAATTGGGTATTGCAGGTACGACCTACTCGTGGAAAGGAACTCGTTATGTACGTGAAGTGTATTCCAGTACTTCGGATGATCTGATGGTCTGCACACTGAGTGCTGATCGGAAGGGTGCTGTGAGTGTAAGTGTTACGCTAGACAGTCCCCATCCTTATCGTATTGAGACTTCAGGAGATGCACTAACCATGTTCAGTCGGTGCCCAAGTCATGTGGAGTCCAATTACTTCAGGGATCACCCGGAATCCGTCCTCTATGAAGAGGATCGGGGAACCGCTTACGCTGTGCGTTTAGCAGTTAAGGCAACAGGGAAGCAGGCAAAGGTCTCCAATCTGGAAGGCAAGTTACATATTACGGGTGCTGATCAGGTTGTTTTCTATCTGGCAGCGGCTACGTCCTTTGAACGTTACGATGTGTTGCCTGTGAAGGGTCATCTTGTATTGGAAGAGGAATGCAAGGAGATGATCTCCAGAGCGATCACCCATGACGCGGAAGTGCTTCGTGACCGACATGTTCAAGATCATCGTGCGTTGTTTAACAGAGTCTCTATCGATTTAGGGGTATCGGCTAACGCCGAATTACCTACGGATGAGCGGCTGCAAGCTTATCAGGCAGGGGAACAAGACCCGGGACTGGAGGCACTTTATTTTCAATATGGAAGATATCTGTTAATGGGCAGTTCGCGTCCCGGCAGCCAGCCTGCCAATCTGCAGGGAATCTGGAACCATCAGGTAGAACCGCCATGGCATAGTGACTACACAATCAACATCAACACGGAGATGAATTACTGGCCGGCAGAAGTCTGCAATCTCAGTGAATGTCATGAGCCGCTGTTTGATATGCTGACCGATCTCAGTGATACAGGACGCAGAACGGCGCGGATTCTGTATGGTGCCCGTGGATGGACTGCCCATCACAACGTGGATATCTGGAGAACCTCTACGCCGACAGGTGGAGATGCTAGCTGGGCTTTCTGGCCGATGGGCGGGGTATGGCTTACCTCGCATCTATGGGAGCATTATCAATTTACCGGTAATCAGCGTTTTCTTGAGGAACGTGCCTACCCCATCATGAAAGAGGCTGCGCTGTTCTGTCTCGATTGGCTGGTGGAAGGGCCTGATGGTTATCTGGTTACGATTCCATCCACTTCACCAGAGAACAAGTTTCTCACTGATGCTGGAGAGGCGCGGAGTATATCCATGGCTTCAACAATGGATATGAGCTTGATTCGTGAGCTGTTCAGCCGCTGCATTGAAGCCGCGAAGCGATTGAATATGGATGAGTCATTGGCAAGTGAGTGGAGTGAGGCCCTGGACAAACTCTATCCATTCCGAATTGGAAGCGAAGGACAATTGCTGGAGTGGTTTAAGGATTTTGCCGAATTCGAGCCAGGGCATCGTCACGTCTCCCATCTGTATGGACTGTATCCGGGGGAGCAGATCAATCGTGTGCACACACCGGAACTGGTGGAAGCAGCACGAATATCGCTTGAACGTCGTATCTCACAAGGTGGCGGGCATACAGGATGGAGCTGTGCATGGTTGATCAATCTGTATGCACGACTGCTGGATAGCAGCCAGGCACATCAGTTTGTACGCACATTGCTCGCCCGATCCACACATCCGAATCTGTTTGATGACCATCCACCATTCCAGATCGATGGTAACTTTGGTGGTACGGCCGGAATCGCCGAGATGTTATTACAGAGCCACTTGAACGAGTTACATTTACTGCCGGCATTGCCTGAACTCTGGACCCAAGGCCATGTGGAAGGACTTCGTGCACGGGGTGGTTATACGGTAGCTATAACGTGGACGGACAACAAGCTTGCGTCAGCGGTTATTCAAGCAGATCAAAGTGAATCGCTGACCCTTCGCAGTGCCTATCCGCTGCGTGTGGAAGGAAATGAACAAGCGAAGGCAGAGCTTACGCCTAAGGGCGATTATGTAATTATTTTAACGATGACCGCAGGACAGACGATCCGCGTGTCATCATGAGACGGAGGAGCCAACCATGACCATTTTTCAATTTCCACAAGATTTTCGATGGGGTACAGCAACAGCTTCCTATCAAATAGAAGGAGCGGCACAGGAAGGTGGACGCGGGGTATCCATCTGGGATACGTTTGCTCGCACACCTGGCAAGGTATTTAACGGAGACAATGGGGATGTCGCGTGTGACAGTTACCACCGTTATGAGGAAGACATCGAACTGATGAAAAAACTCGGGATTAATACGTACCGGTTCTCCATCGCGTGGCCGCGCATTATTCCTGACGGAGATGGGGAGATCAATCGGGAAGGATTGGACTTCTACCATCGCTTCGTGGATGCATTGATAGAGGCTGGTATCGAACCGTTCCTCACCCTGTATCACTGGGATCTTCCGCAAACGCTGGAGGATGACGGGGGCTGGGGCAACCGTAGAACTGTAGACGCTTTTGTGAAATATGCCGAAGTGATTTTCAAAGAATTCTCGGGCAAAATCAACTTCTGGCTGACATTTAATGAACCATGGTGCATCGCGTTCCTGTCGAACCTTCTTGGGATTCATGCGCCAGGAAACAAAGACCTGCAGACGTCAATTAATGTGGCACATGGATTGCTGGTTGCTCATGGTAAAGCCGTTCAATCCTTCCGTCGCTTGGGAACAACCGGTCAGATTGGTATTGCTCCGAACGTATGCTGGGCTGAGCCGTACAGCAAATCTCCTGAAGACCAGGCAGCGTGTGACCGATCAATTGCGCTTAATACCGACTGGTTCCTTGATCCGATCTACAAAGGATCGTATCCGCAATTTATGGTGGACTGGTTCGCAGAAGCGGGGGCTACCGTACCAATTCAGGAAGGCGATATGGAGATTATCTCGCAACCAATCGATCTGCTCGGCATTAATTATTACACGATGGGAATCAATCGCTTCAATCCGGAAGCAGGCGTTCTGCAATCGGAGGAAGTCGATATGGGCCTGACCAAGACGGATATCGGCTGGCCAGTGGAATCACGTGGTTTGTATGAATTCATGCATTACTTGCAAAAGTATGGCAATGTAGATGTGTATATCACAGAGAATGGCGCTTGCATTAATGATGATTTGGAGAATGGAAAAATCAACGATGATCGCCGAATTTCATATTATGAGCAGCATTTGGCTCAAATTCATCGCATCATTAATGATGGCATTAACCTGAAAGGGTATATGGCATGGTCATTGATGGATAACTTCGAGTGGGCAGAAGGCTACCGGATGCGTTTTGGTCTTGTGCATGTGGACTATCGCTCACTCGTGAGAACGCCGAAAGAGAGCTATTACTGGTATCAGAATGTCATCAAGAATAATTGGTTGGAGACACGGAACTAAGGGTATCCCATTTTGTATGAAAAGCCTAAAAAGACGGTAACATTGGAATATTCCAATGTGCCGTTTTTTTGTGTTTTTTACAAATCCAAATGAGTAGTTCATAAAGGTTTCATAAGGTCAAGTGCAGTTCCTGTTATGAAGAGACGTTTTTTGGGTTATAAGAAGTATGAAAGAAATGAAAAACGTTTTGTCAACGGTAGAAATCAAAATAAAGTGTCCAAATTGAGAATAAAATTTGAACATTTGTTGACTAAAATTCATACTGATGTGGTATATTGGTATAAGGAAAGCACTTACAAAAAGGGAAAAGGAAGTGTTTACTATGGCATCGAAGACAGCAATGGTCAGCCAATTGGAGCGCAAAGACAAAAATATGCGGCGCGCCGTCTTGACGATGACAGTTCTGGCATGGATCGCACTCATTACGGGAGTGGTCATGTGTCTGATTAATCTGAATGACTTTAATGATCGTAATCTTGGTTTGATGGTTGGTATTGGATTCCTTGTAGGTAGTGTGTTTATTTACGTTATTGCCAAAGCGATTGGCCTTGTTCATACACGCCGGGAAGACGAAGGCGCCGATTGATTATAATCCTGCGTTAATTCGTTCATAATAAGACTGGATAAGTTCCCGGAATCCAGTCAATAAAGCCCTTTGCGGATTCGTTGACACTGTTCAACGGGACTGCAAAGGGTTTTATTTTGTGACTTGAAGTGTAAAGATTACAATGTGCAAATATCAACCATGCAAGCGATTTGTGAGAAAAAATTCACACATTTAAGGTGTAAAATCGACAAATTTGTTAACAAGAACAAAAAAGTTGTTCATTTCTGATATCTTTAGTAGGAAGAGAGTAGTATACTGATTTTTCAGTATGAGCGAATTTAAGGAGAGGGGATCAAAATGAACAAGAAACCTAGGTCGCTAATCCGGATTATCATTCCGGTTGTCCTGACGTTGGTTACAATTGCATTGATTGTCTGGCCAATGCTGGCAGGCGGGCAGTACGTTGTTCTGGATCCGAAGGGGCCAATTGGCGCTTCGCAGAGAGATTTGATTGTCATCTCGACAATTTTGTGTGCTGTCATCATTGTGCCAGTACTCATTTTGTCTGCCGTAATCGTATGGCGTTACCGTGAGAAACCGGACAACAAAGCAGCATATGAACCTAACTGGGCTCATAGCACCAAAGCGGAGGTTGTATGGTGGACGATTCCAATTATTATTATTGGAATACTTGCAGTTGTAACGATTCGTTACACGTATGTTCTGGAGCCTTCGAAGCCGTTGGCTCACGAGAAAGCACCAATTACCATCCAAGTGTCTTCACTGGACTGGAAATGGCTGTTTATGTATCCTGAGCAAGGGATTGCAACGGTCAACACGCTGAATATTCCGGCAGACCGGCCCGTGAAATTTGAACTCACTGCGGATTCACCGATGAACTCATTCTGGATTCCGCAACTTGGAGGACAGATTTATACGATGTCGGGTATGGCGATGACCTTGTATCTTCAGGCAGATCATGAAGGCAAGTACTGGGGTTCAGGCGCTAACTTCACAGGTGAGCATTTTGGAGAAATGCGTTTTGATGTGAATGCTACATCAGACGACGATTTTGACAAATGGGTAACTGAAGTGAAACAGAATTCTCAGCCGTTGACTACAGAAGGTTACGCTGCACTGGCTAAACCGGGAACAAGCAATGTTGCTTATTATTCTGCCTTCCCAGAAGGATTGTTCCAAAATATTGTGACCAAGTATGTTGTAGATGGTCAAAGTGCTCACAGTAAGCATGGAAGTTCAAGTGAAGCTTCTGGAGCCATTCAAAGTCAAACCGATGTGTCCAATCAAGATGAGGACAAGAGTGCTAACTAAAGATTCGAAAGGAGGCCCCCAATGTTAGAGAGACTTAAAGAGTTTGCATCGGAGTTTTTCGTAACTGGCGACCCGCTGATCTATGGAGCAGATGTGGCCATCGGTATTACGATGATTACTATCGTAACGGTGCTGACTTATTTCAAAAAATGGGGCTGGCTCTGGCGTAACTGGTTAACTACCGTCGATCATAAAAAGATCGGTATTATGTATATCATTGCTTCCATTATCATGTTGTTCCGTGGTGGTGTGGATGCATTGATGATGCGTCTGCAGCTGGCTATGCCTAACATGGATTTCTTACATCCTGAACATTATAATCAGGTCTTTACAACTCACGGCACGATCATGATCTTGTTCATGGCGATGCCATTTATGTTTGGTCTATTTAACGTTATCGTGCCATTACAGATCGGAGCAAGGGACGTTGCCTTCCCGTTTCTGAATGCATTGAGCTTCTGGTTATTCTTCCTGGGAGCAATGCTGTTTAACCTGTCCTTCGTTATCGGTGGTTCACCGGATGCGGGATGGTTGAGTTATCCACCTCTATCGGAGCTGTCACACAGTCCGGGGGTCGGACAGAACTTCTATATATGGGGTATACAGATATCGGGTATCGGTTCCCTGGCTACCGGTATCAACTTCCTGGTTACCATCATTAAAATGCGTGCGCCAGGCATGAGATGGATGAAAATGCCGATGTTCACATGGTCGGTATTCTCCACATGTATCATGATCTTGTTTGCATTCCCGATCTTGACCGTGACACTTGCATTGTTATTCCTCGACAGGTTTGCCGGGGCGCATTTCTTCACACTTGATCTGGGCGGTAACCCAATGATGTATATCAACTTGATCTGGATGTGGGGTCACCCTGAGGTATACATTGTCGTTGTTCCTGCTTTTGGTATATTCTCCGAGGTGGTAAGTACTTTCTCGAGGAAAAAACTATTTGGTTACAAGTCAATGGTATTTGCAATGTTAATCATCAGCTTCCTGTCCTTCTTCACATGGGCGCATCACTTCTTCACGATGGGTTCCGGAGCGGACGTGAATGCATTCTTCGCCGTAACTACGATGTTGATTGCTATTCCAACAGGGGTTAAGATATTTAACTGGCTGTTTACCATGTATCGAGGAAGGATTCGCATGGCGACTCCGATGATGTGGACACTTGCCTTTATCCCGTGCTTTATTGTCGGGGGTATGACAGGCGTTCTGTTATCCGTTGCTCCTGCTGACTTCCAGTTCCACAACAGTTACTTCCTGATTGCCCACTTCCACCAAGTATTGATCGGTGGCGTTGTCTTCGGATACTTCGCTGGTTTGTATTACTGGTGGCCTAAAATGTTCGGTTTCCAACTCGAAGAGAAACTGGGCAAATGGGCATTCTGGACTTGGAATATTGGTTTCTATGTCTGCTTCATGCCGCAGTACGCTGTCGGTCTGATGGGTATGACACGTCGTCTGAGCACATACGGCTGGGATACCGGCTGGTGGGAACTGAACTTCGTATCCACAATCGGGGCATTCCTGATGGGTGTCGGATTCCTGTTCCAAGTTGCACAAATTGCAGACGGTATTCGCAAATACAAAACACTTAAAGCTTCCGGCGATCCATGGGATGGTCGTACGCTCGAGTGGTCGATTCCTTCACCAGCTCCTGAATATAACTTCGCTGTTACACCACGCGGAGATGATTTGGATGAGTGGTGGGAAGAGAAAGAACGTCGCGCCAAAGGCATTCATCCGCCAGAGCCTGTATATGAGCCAATTCATATGCCTAAGAATTCTTCGATTCCGTTCATTATGTCTGTCTTCTGGTTTGTTGCCGGTTTTGGCTTCGTATTCGGATGGCTGTGGATGGCGATTCTCGGACTTGCTGGCGTAGGCATCTGTATGATCGCCCGTTCATTCTCTTACGATACGGATTATTACATTCCGGTCGACGAAATTAAGCGTACCGAAGCGTCGTTAAGGGGGTCGGTATAGATGGCTCAAGCAGCCGCTAAGCACGGTGAGAATCATGCGCATGGTCATGACCATGGCCACCATGATCCACAGGAAATGAAAATTCTCGGATTCTGGTTCTTCCTGATTTCCGACGTTATCTTGTTCTCCGTATTGTTCGCAACCTTCATTGTGTTGCGTGACAATTCGGCGGGCGGACCGATTTTGTCCGAACTGATCAAAATGCCTGGCGTTATCGCTGAGACATTTATCTTGCTCACCAGTTCATTTACAAGCGGACTTGCCGTTCTGGCAATGAATCAGGGTAAAGTGAAACAATTGATTAACTGGCTGATTGTTACAGCCGTTCTGGGTGCAAGCTTTATCGCCCTGGAGGTTTACGAGTTTGTTGAGATGGTTCACGAAGGCTTTAGTTACACGACGAGTGCAGCATCTGGTGCATTCTTCACCCTCGTGGGTACTCACGGACTTCACGTATCGCTTGGTCTGATCTGGATGATTGGACTCATGTTCCAACTGAAAAAACGTGGAATTACTGACGTTACTCGCGGTAAAATCAACGTGATCAGCTTGTACTGGCACTTCTTGGACGTCGTATGGATCTTCCTCCTGTCGATCGTCTATCTCATGGGGGTGATGTAGATGGCAGAGCACAACTCACATGATTCCCACGGCCATGAACAACATGGCTCACTGAAGTCTTATGTCATCGGCTTCATTCTGTCTGTCGTACTGACAATCATTCCACTTGTGGTGGTTTTGAACGACATGATGGGCAAAACAGGAACACTCGTTGTGATTCTTGGTACAGCAGCACTTCAGTTTGTGGTTCAACTCTTCTTCTTCATGCATATCCGTGAAACAGAGAAACCACGCTGGAATGTAATGGCCCTTATATTCGGATTACTGATTATGATGACCATCGTAATTGGTTCAATCTGGATCATGCTTAACAACGCTGTTGCACATTAATATGTGAATCAAAGAAGATCTCCCGGTCTGTGTTACAGACTGCGGAGATCTTTTTTTTGTTCTTATTTAAGAAATAAACACCGTTAGTAATTAATGATATGAATTATTTTCGAAAATAAAGGTACACAAAAGATACATAATGAACTAAAATGAACTTATATGAACATTATCAAGCTCATTACCAACTAATTTAAATGACGAAAGGAATGGATTAATAATGGAAAATCGTTATGCTGCACATCCCAATGAAGTGAAAACGTATGATACATCTCGCCTGCGTGAGGAATTTTTGATGGAGCAACTGTTTGCAACCGATGAATTGGTAACGGTGTATTCTCATGTGGATCGTTATATTGTGGGAACGGCTGTACCTGAGAGCAAGGACATTACCCTTGAAGTGAACCTGAAAGATATCGGAACGAACTTTTTCCTGGAGCGTCGTGAAATCGGTATCATTAATGTCGGTGGTCACGGAACAGTGACAGCGGACGGACAAGGTTATGAGATTGGAGCGAAGGAGTGTCTCTACATCGGTAGAGGTGTGAAGGAAGTTGTGTTCACGAGCAGTGACAAGGCTCAACCTGCCCAATTCTATTTTGTATCCACACCAGCTCACCACACCTATCCAACGGTAAAAGCAACGCAAGAACAAGCTCAGCCGAATCATCTGGGCAGCATCGAAACTTCCAATGAACGTACAATCTATCGTTACATTCACCAAGGAGAAGGTGGAATTCAGAGTTGTCAGTTGGTAATGGGTATTACCGAACTCGACAAGGGGAACATGTGGAACACGATGCCTGCACATACCCATAACCGCCGTTCCGAAGTATACTTGTACTGGAACTTGCCTGAAGATGGTGTTGTATTTCATATGATGGGTGAGCCAAACGAAACACGCCATCTGGTTGTACGTGATCGCCAGGCGATCATTTCCCCAAGCTGGTCCATTCACAGTGGTGTGGGTACAAGCAATTACACCTTCTGTTGGGCGATGGCTGGTGAGAACCAGACGTTCGAAGATATGGACGGCGTAGCCATGAAAGACCTGAAATAATAAATTACAGATGTCTGAGTTAAATTGACAGGGTAGACACTAGAACGGAGGGTACAGAAAGGACCAGAAGAAGCGAAGCTAAAAACTTTTTGGAAAAAAAGCTGCTTCGGAAGCATAAGCTTGCCTTTATCCCCAAATTTTTTCCTTTAAAAAAGGGATTAAAGAAAATTTGGGGATAAGAGTGATCGGAAGGTTTTCTGTACCCAAAGTGTACGTGTGAAACTGCCATTTGACTCAGGTAGTATAGGAAGTTGATTAGGATGAATCCATTGAAAAGACATGAAAAAATTATGGAGGCTCTGCTGGAGCGCCAGGAAGTAACCGTCAGTGATTTGAGTGAGTTGTTGCAGGTGACTGGGAAAACAGTCCGAGAGGATCTCGACAAGTTGGAGAGTATGGGACTGCTCGTACGTGTCCATGGTGGTGCAATGCTGGCTCAGAATGACCAATATGGCATCTTGAATAGCCGCGGAGTTACCGAGAAGCATCATTCGGAGAAAACGGAGATTGCTGAACGTGCCCTGGCTTACATTCAACCTGGAGATATCGTTGCTCTGGATGGTGGCAGCACCACGCTGGAGATGGCCAAACGTCTCGATAATCAGCCACTGACAGTCGTGACCAATGACTTGTTCATTATTGCGGAGCTTACCAAGAAGGAACAAGTGCGACTGGTTGTGCCTGGCGGGGCTCGTGTACGGAATATGCTGGTGGGCGATGATACAGCTACCTTTATCTCCGGTCTTAACATTCATAAAGCTTTTATATCCACGACAGCCCTTCATCCGGAATTTGGACTATCCATATACACGGGAGATCTGGTTCCTTTGAAAAGAGCAATGATATCTGCCTCGCAGCAAGTATATGGCGTTGTGGATCATTATAAATTCGGACAATTTGCACTGCGAACTTTCGCCAAGTGTTCGGAACTGGACTACATTATCAGTGATAGTCGTTTGGATGAAGAGACAGCTGCCTTATACGAGCAGAGCGGTGTCACAGTGGATTATCAAAGTTAACCTCATTCATGTTTCATGGGATTAAAGAACAGACGGATCTATGGATTGCATATCACAACCATGCGGAGGGAATCATTCATGAACCCATTTGATTTAAGCGGACAAGTTGCACTGGTAACAGGTACCTCGGGAGGACTTGGACAAGGGATGGCCATTGGCTTGGCGGAAGCTGGTGCTGATGTGGTGCTGGTCTCTTATTCCAAACCTGCAGAAACGGCAAGTGCCATTGAAGCCCTTGGGCGCAAAGCTTATGTGATTGAAGCGGATTTAAGTCGTGAAGATGAGTTGTCGGCTGTGTTCGAACAGGCGCTTGCGTTCCAGGGCAGAATTGACATTCTCGTCAACAATGCCGGAATCATTCGTCGCACACCTGCGGCTGATCATGCAGGGCAGGACTGGCATGATGTAATTGGTCTGAACCTGAACACTGTATTTTTCCTGAGCCAATTGGCTGGCAGACATATGATTGAACGCGGAAGTGGCAAAATCATTAATATTGCATCCATGTTGTCCTATCAAGGTGGGATCAACGTGCCAGGGTATACAGCCAGTAAACATGGCGTAGCCGGTTTAACCAAAGCACTCGCCAATGAATGGGCAGGGAAGGGAATCCAGATTAACGGTATCGCACCTGGTTATATGGAAACCGATAATACGACCCAGATCCGTGCGGATGAGAATCGGTACCGGGATATTACAGCCCGTATTCCTGCAGGACGTTGGGGAACACCGGAAGATCTGAAAGGCCCGGTTGTCTTTCTGGCATCTGCCGCTTCGGATTATCTGAATGGTCATGTGCTGAATGTCGATGGCGGCTGGATGGCACGTTAATCACTTGATCATTGGATTAGTATAAGGAGGCAGTGAGATGAAACTTGGTATTCTGGCGCATACATTTGGCAAACAGCCTACAGCACAACTTGCGCAGACGATTGCGGATAACGGTTTTAATTCCGTACAGCTGGCGCTTGCCAAAGCATTATCCGATGTGGACTCATCAAATGGCAAGCTGAGTCCCGGTCTGGCGAATGAGATTGGAGATCAATTTGCACAGCGTGGGGTGAAGATTGCGGTACTGGGTTGTTATATTAATCCGATTGATCCTGATCCGGTAACACGGCGTGCGGACATTGATCGATTCAAGGAGCATCTGCGTTATGCCCGGGATTTTGGTTGCAGCATGGTGGCAACGGAGACCGGAAGCTTGGACACGTATCAGGATACGCATCCGGATGGATATGAAGAGAAGGCATGGAGCGTGCTGAAAGAAACGGTTGAGGAGTTGGCTGAAGAAGCGGAGAAGTGGGGCGTGCATGCGGCGATTGAGCCTGTGTCCACGCATACCCTTCATACTCATGAACATATGACCCGTTTGTTTGAAGAGATTCCTTCATCCAATCTGGGAATGCTGTTCGACCCGTGTAATCTGATCAAACAGCCACATGCAACTGATCAAGGGGCTTTTTTGCGTGAGGTGATGGAATCGCTGTATCAGCGCATGATTGTGATTCATGCGAAGGATGTAGCCTTCGATGCACAGGGTGAGAAGTTCAACCCAGTACCTGGGGCAGGCATACTGGATTACCCGTTATTTTTTGAATTGCTAAAAACGTATAAGCCACATATCGATATTTCACTTGAAGGTGTAACTGCGGAGGAAGCTGTGCCTGCGGCCAAACATTTGCGTGAAGTATGGAGTGCAGTTCGGGTCTAACCAAACCCTGGATGAGGTATAACATACCGAAGCCAAAGTAGCTGAAAAACCTTTGCGAGGGCAAAGGTTTTTTTGGTACAGAAATTAATCTTGTACATATTTAATATTTCTTATCGGAACAATCGGAAATAAGTCTTTTCAAATGCGACATCTTGTGAGAGAATATGGAAAACATATGCCACCATGCGAAGACATCCGGAACGTAAAGAACCTATATATCGAGGGAGGATTCAGATTTATGTCAAACGAACGTGAGCTTTCATTTGAAACATTGGCAATTCATGCCGGCCAGGAGATTGATCCAACCACCAACGCACGAGCTGTACCCTTGTATCAGACAACATCCTATGGATTCAAGGATACCGAGCATGCAGCTAACCTGTTTGGTTTGAAAGAGTTTGGCAACATCTATACCCGTTTGATGAATCCAACAACCGACGTGTTTGAGCAACGGATTGCCGCGTTGGAAGGCGGAGCGGGTGCATTGGCTACAGCTTCTGGTCAAGCGGCCATTACGTTTTCACTTCTGAATATTGCTGGTGCAGGCGATGAGATCGTGTCTTCGGCGAGTTTGTATGGAGGTACATATAATTTATTCTCGACGACTTTGCCGAAACTGGGTCTGGACGTGAAATTTGTGGATTCGAGTGATCCCGAAAATTTCCGTGCAGCAATTACGGAGAAAACGAAGGCATTGTATGCCGAAACAATCGGTAATCCGAAGGGGAATGTATTGGATATTGAAGCGGTGGCCGCCATCGCCCATGAACATGGCATTCCTTTGATCGTGGATAATACATTCCCAAGTCCGTACCTGCTTCGTCCAATCGAACATGGAGCGGATATTGTCGTTCACTCTGCAACAAAATTTATTGGCGGTCATGGTACATCCATTGGTGGCGTTATCGTGGATAGCGGAAAATTTGACTGGAAAGCAAGTGGGAAATTCCCTGGATTGACCGAGCCGGACGCCAGTTATAACGGTGTGGTATATACGGAAGCGGTCGGACCGATTGCTTATATTATCAAAGCTCGTGTACAACTTCTACGTGACTTGGGTGCAACGATCTCTCCATTTAACTCATGGTTGTTGCTGCAAGGACTGGAGACATTACATCTGCGTGTAGAGCGTCATAGTAGCAACGCCCTTGCGGTTGCGGAATTCCTTGAGAAACATGAGGATGTGTCTTGGGTAAGTTATGCAGGTCTGCCGAGCCATGATTCTTACGAGCTTGCACAGAAGTATCTGCCAAGAGGACAGGGTGCCATTCTGACCTTTGGAATCAAAGGTGGTGCGGACGCGGGTCGCAAATTGATTGAAAGTGTCAAACTGTTCTCTCACCTTGCGAACGTGGGAGACTCCAAGTCACTGATCATTCACCCGGCAAGTACAACTCACGCGCAGTTGACCGAAGATGAACAAACTGCGGCAGGCGTTAATCCCGAGTTGATTCGTCTGTCTGTGGGTACGGAGAACATTCAAGACATTATCTATGATCTGGAGCAAGCGATCAAAGCAAGTCAGGGTGCAAGCGTAGGCGCGTAAATGGTATCGGGTGGATGTGAAAATTCACTTAAGCGATATGCCATAGAATGGTCAAACGTATATCAATAGATGCTTCAAGCCGTTGTCCTCCGGGACAGCGGCTTTTTGCCTTTTTGAACACGCATTTAGGATTAACCGTCGCAAATTACCCATTTACAAATGAGGATCACAGGCATATACTGATTAAAAGTTGTATTGGGTAAAAATAATTGCATAAGTACAAAAATGATTATCATTCTCATTCGAGATTATTGCAAAATCATTCACAAAACCATGCTGCTGCGGGATTCCCGCAGCAGCATGTGTCATTTTTAGGGCATTAACAATGGCTCTCATTCTCAATACAACTTCATTTATGGAAGCGGAACTTGAGCACACTCATGATCCGCAAACCTACCATTCGAAAGGAACGTGATTTATATGCAAGCGATACATCAACCTCTACACAGACAGAACCAATCAGAACAACGCTCATCCCAAACACCCGGTCCCAATCGTGGCAAGAAGCCTGATTTTCGAGCCATGGTACAGAATAAAGAGATGCAATCTGCATTGGGCAGCGGGCTGTTGATGCTGATTGCCTGGGGAACTGCACCGTATTTTGGTACCTTATCCATCATGCTCTACATTGTGGCGTATGCCGTTGGCGGTTGGACCAAAGCGAAGGAAGGCATCGAGACACTGGTCAAGAACCGTGATCTGGATGTAAATCTGCTGATGATTGCCGCATCCCTTGGGGCAGCAGCCATCGGTTACTGGAATGAAGGTGCAATGCTTATCTTTATTTTTGCACTCAGTGGTGCGTTGGAAAGTTATGCGACAGAGCGCAGTCATAAGGATATCTCATCGTTGCTTGCGCTGAAGCCGGAGACTGCATTGCGAATTGAGGACGGACAGATGAACCTTGTGGCTATCGATGATCTGCAGCCGGGTGACTTGCTGTTGGTCAAACCGGGAGAACTCATCCCAGCAGATGGTGTCGTGTACCGGGGAAGTTCTTTTATCAATCAGTCGTCCATCACTGGAGAATCCCTGCCCGTGGACAAAGTTGCGGGAGATGAAGTTTATGCAGGTACGGTAAACGGGGAGGGCGCCTTATACGTAGAGGTCACCAAATCGGCTGAAGGGTCAGTGTTCGGCAAAATCATTAAACTGGTGGAAGAAGCGCAAGCGGAAGTACCGGATTCCCAGCGTTTTATGGAGCGGTTCGAAGGAATATATGCACGAATTGTTGTAGGCGTAACTTTACTCGTGATTGCTGGAACTCCATTGCTGCTTGGTTGGACATGGAATGAGGCATTCTATAAAGCAATGGTATTTCTGGTTGTTGCTTCGCCTTGTGCACTGGTGTCCTCGATCATGCCTGTCATGTTGTCCGCAATGTCCAGCAGCGCCCGCCGTGGTATTCTCTTTAAGGGAGGTGCTCATATGGAGAATATCGCTCGCACGCGGGTCGTGGCTTTTGACAAGACAGGTACATTGACCATGGGCACCCCGCAAGTCACAGATATTATTACAGCTGAACATGTAGATCGCACCCAGCTGTTAGCCGCGGTGGCAGCGATTGAGAACATCTCCATGCACCCCTTGGCTCGTGCCATCGTAGATCAGGCGAACAAGGAGAACATTACCCTTCAGGAAGCGGAACACGTACAGGCCCTAACAGGCTGGGGCATCGAAGGAACAGTGAACGATGTGATCTGGAGCATTGGCAAAACAAATGGGTTGGAATCGATGCAGTCTTCTGAATGGAATGATGTACGCTCCCGTCTTGAGGGGGAGGGAAAAACCGTATCCGTTGTGATGGCTGATGGTGAATTGGTCGGGCTGATCGCCATGCGGGATACGGTACGGCCTCAGGCAGCAGCTGCGGTGAGAAAGCTTGAAGCGATGGGTGTTAAAGTTGCGATGTTAACAGGAGATCGAGTCAGATCCGCTTCTGTGATTGCGCGTGAAACGGGAGTAAGCATGGTCTATGCAGACTTGCTGCCAGGAGATAAAGTGAAGCAGGTCCAAATGCTCCGCAAACAGTATGGTCCTGTGCTGATGGTAGGGGATGGCGTAAATGATGCACCAGCACTTGCGGCTGCCACTGTGGGTATGGGGATGGGATTATCGGGTAGTGGGACTGCACTGGAGGTCGCTGATGCGGTACTCATGAACGACAACATTGAAGAGATCGCTTGGGTGATTGGGCAGGCTCGTCGAGCACAGCGCACGGTGAAGCAGAATATGTTCTTTGCCATTACCGTTATTCTGGCTTTAATTGCGGGTAACTTCCTCCAAGACGTTGCATTGCCTCTAGGTGTGGTAGGTCATGAAGGCAGTACAATTCTGGTTATTCTGAATGGCCTTAGGCTGCTGAGGTAATCAGATTTTGGAGAGGAAAATGGTTACTAGGTTTCGCTGTAATATGCGGTGCCTCTGACAGACGATCCCAGTAATTTCATGGAATCTTCATTTGTGGCAAAACAAAGAACCCGGTCGACAGTCATGGACTGTTCACTCGGGTTCTTTATGTTGTGATTATACGGGATATCTTATTCGTTGTAATGTAAGTATTCGTTCTGCAATCAGAACAGTTCGGTCAGACCGATCATTGTGATGAGTCCGAGTAAAAACGAGATAGTTGCTACACGTGCATTACCGTCACCGTGACTCTCAGGAATGAGTTCCTTATAAACGATGAACATCATCGCACCGGCTGCAAATGCCAAACCATAAGGGACAAGGCCGGCTACGAGACTGCTTAATGTGTAACCAAGCATAGCTGTAATTATCTCTACCGCTCCAGTCAGGGTGGCAATACCCAGCGCTTTGAAGCGGCCAATGTTCTGATTCACTAAGAAAAGGGCTACCAGGAATCCTTCCGGTGCATTCTGCAATCCAATGGAAAAGGCAATGAGATTGCCCAAGTTCTCATCCGAGCTTGCGTAGCTGACTCCAACGGATAACCCTTCAGGCAGATTATGCATGGTAATGGCTGCAATAATCATGAAGGCTTTGGCTTCAATTTTAAAAGGCATTTTCTCGGGATTCTCCAGATCAACGTGTGGGATCTTCATCTCCAGCACCAGTAGAACCAGGCTACCAAGCATAATGCCAAATGCGAGTACAAAGAGATTTGATTGCCCAAGCGCTTCGGGAATGAGATTATACACCGAGGCCGAGGTCATAATACCCGCGGCGTATGCCAGCAAGATATCACGGAGACGGTGCGATATTTTGCGCATAAATAGAATCGGTACGGCCCCTAGGCCAGTAGACATGGCTGATATAAAACTGCCAATGAGTGCATCGTTCATGCTTCCATTTTCCCTCCTGATGAAGACTTCTTCATAATCGCTGCCGAGCATTGACACCGTACATAAAAGAGATCATAATGAACAACAGATTAGAATGATTATAAATTAGAATTCCGTTTCTGCATAGGGCCATTGTCATTTCACAGGCAAGTCTTGTGGACATGATCTAGGCTTTTCGTTCTAGTGTATGCAAAAGCATAGGCTTTTGATGCCGGAGGGACTAACCTTTTGCAGAACCCGGGGGAGGAACTATACATGTATAAATCAATTATTATTGGAACAGGCCCTGCAGGGCTGACAGCAGCAATCTATCTGGCACGTGCCAACCTGAACCCACTCGTTATTGAAGGACCACAACCTGGTGGCCAACTGACAACAACAACTGAAGTGGAGAACTTCCCAGGTTTCCCTGATGGCATTATGGGTCCTGAACTGATGGACAACATGCGTAAACAAGCTGAGCGTTTTGGTGCTGAATTCCGCACAGGTTGGGTGAACAACATCGACATGAGCGAGCGTCCATTCAAGATCCAAGTTGAAGGGATGGGGGAACTTGTATCCGAAACATTGATCCTGTCTACAGGTGCATCTGCTAAATACCTGGGTATCCCTGGTGAAGAAACGAATGTAGGACGCGGTGTCAGCACATGTGCAACATGTGATGGATTCTTCTTCCGTAACAAAGAAATCATCGTTATCGGTGGTGGCGACTCTGCTCTTGAGGAAGCAAGCTTCCTGTCCCGTTTCGGTTCCAAAGTAACGCTGGTACACCGTCGTGAAGAACTGCGTGGCTCCAAAATCATGCAGGATCGTGCACGCAGCAACGAAAAAGTAGAAATGGCTTTGAACCGTACACCACTCGAAGTACTTGCTGGCGACAACGGCGTAACCGGATTGAAAGTGTTGAACAATGAAACAGGTGTAGAAGAAGTGATTCCGGCAAGCGGCGTATTCGTAGCCATTGGTCACACACCAAACACCGGATTCCTTGGCGGACAGATCACTACAGACGAACACGGATATATCCTGACTACACCAGGCACATCCGAGACAAACATCCCAGGCGTATTTGCATGTGGTGACGTTCAGGATACACGTTACAAACAAGCGATTACAGCTGCTGGTAGCGGATGTATGGCTGCTATGGACACAGAGAAATACATTGAAAGCTTGGAGCACAGCGCAGTTGTTCTGTAATAAAATGAGCTGATTCCAAACAAACGATAGATTAATACAAACTATATGAGGTGAATTAAACATGGAAAACGTAATTGTATATACATCAACGAACTGCCCGAACTGCAAATCCGTAAAAACGTTCCTGGCTGACAAAGGTATCTCTTATGAAGAGCGCAACATCGAAACTAGCGATGAGTTTGCACAACAAGTATGGGACATGGGTGTACGTGCCGTGCCATTGACTGTCATTGGTGAACACCGCATTCTGGGTATGAACAAAACCCAATTCGCCAAAGCATTGGACGCTTAAATCAGGCTGATCATCTGGATCATCATGTGAAGAATGAGAGATTCAATTCATATGCAATTCCGGTTTTCGCGAGCCGTTAGGATATAGAAAGAACCGTACCCGGAAGGGTACGGTTTTTTGTGCAAACACAGAATATGATTTAGAAAAAAATACTCATGAAAGTCTGAAATACAACATACACCAGCAATCCTGACAGCATGTACATGAAACCAGCCTTCTTTTTGCTCTGAAACAATCGGAGTATGCCAAGGCTGAACAGGGGCGCAAGCACAATCAGGAACAGGAGGACGGTGACAAACATTTGCGCCGAGATATCTGAAGTATCCACGTAGGTCACGCTTTTTTTCACTCCGTTTCATTATCGGAATTAACACAGCTATATTCACACAGCCATGACAAAAATCACATAACCCCATTATACATCTGGATTTCTTTAACAAAAAGGGAGGAAATGGGGCAAAATGATGTCAATTTTCGTTTGTTATTAGACAGACACCCTAATTTTTCCTAGAAACTGGGAAATCGCAGAGTAAGCGGCACCAACACGGGTGGAACGGCTGCCTAGCGCTGCCCATTCAATCTGCAAACTGCGACGGTGATAAGGCAACGTACGTTCCTCGACAACCTGTTTTAACGCTGTTTCAATCCAGGGACCTGCTTCAGAGAGCGGACCACCAATGATAATACGTTCCGGGTTGAAACTGTTAACAATATTCGTAATGCCAATCCCCAGTTTACGTCCAATTGTGTCGTATAATTCTTGAACAGACTCGTTGCCTTGCTCCGCATAATGAATCAGCTCTCGTGTGGTATGAGCAGGTAATTTTAACTGATGCTCCGGGTGTTCGTATGCTTTTTCCGATGCGTATAACTCCCAACAACCGCGATTACCACAGGAGCAGGGCAGACCTTCCGCTTCAATGGACATGTGGCCTGTTTCCCCTGCGTAGCCCCATGCGCCTTTGTATAATTCACCATCCACCATGATGCCTGAACCAATCCCCATGCCTGCACTGATATAGATCATGTGACGGACACCGATGCCTGCCCCAAAATTCAACTCTCCATGAGCACCAGCATTCGCTTCATTATCGATGGTGACAGGCAGTCCAAATTCCTCTTCAAGCATGGAGCGCAGAGCTACCTTCTCCCACCCCAAGTTGGGTGCAAACAGGACCGTTCCTGCCTCATCCACCATGCCGGGCACGCCAATACCGATGCCAATGACACCGTGAGGGGAAGCGGGGGCGGCTTCAATGAGCTGTTTTGCTGCCAGTTTCAATTGCTCCAATACAGAAGACACGTCATGATGTTCCAAGGTCACTGCGTACTCTGTCATGATGTGTCCTTCCAGATCGGTAAGCACGCCTTTCAAATGGGTCACACTGAGTTCCAGCCCGACTGCATAGCCTGATGTCCCTCGAAACAGCAGCATGAGTGGTTTGCGTCCGCCACTGGATTCCCCAGGGCCGATCTCCTGCACCAGATCATCACTGATCAGATCAGCAACCAGGTTGGATACCGTTGCTTTGTTCAGCCCCGTAACCTCGGACACTCTCGCGCGAGAAAGAGGGGCATGGCGCCGGATCGTATCCAGAACGATCGATTTGTTTATTTTTTTGACCAGCATCTGGTCTCCGGTAATTTTCATATGATTAAGGCACTCCTATTCTTCTGATAAAAGGGAACTGACCCACATCCGAAACAAGTTATTCGACTATTATAGCGTAAACAAACGTGTAAAAAACAATTTTATTTTACTTTGTTTAACCAATAGACAAAGTAAATCCGATGTGATAGGATAACGGTGTAAACGATTTCTTAAAACTATTGAGGAGGCATTTTACACATGGCCTATTTTGAATCCGTTAATAAAATTTCATTCGAAGGTAAAGATTCCAAGAATCCTTTTGCTTTTAAACATTATAATCCGGAAGAAGTGGTAGCCGGCAAATCGATGGAAGAACATTTCCGTTTCGGCATGGCTTACTGGCATACATTAACTGCAGGCGGCAGTGACCCGTTTGGTGCGGAGACAGCTGTTCGTTCGTGGGATAAATACTCAGGTCTGGACCTCGCGAAAGTACGCGTGGAAGCGGCATTTGAATTTTTGGAAAAAATGAATCTCCCGTTCTTCTGTTTCCACGATGTGGACATCGCACCAGAAGGCAACAACTTGCGCGAATTCTACAGCAACATTGATACAATTGTTGATCTGATTGAGGATCATATGAAATCCAGCGGCAAAAAACTGCTCTGGAACACGGCAAACATGTTCTCGAACCCACGCTTCATGTTTGGTGCAGCGTCCACTTGTAACGCAGACGTGTATGCTCATGCAGCGGCACAGATCAAAAAAGGTCTGGAAGTGGGTAAACGTCTGGGCGCTGAAAACTATGTATTCTGGGGCGGTCGTGAAGGTTACGACACATTGCTGAACACAGACATGCAACTGGAGCAAGACAACATTGCCCGCATGTTCCACATGGCTGTAGACTACGCGAAGGAAATTGGCTTTGACGCACAATTCCTGATTGAGCCTAAACCAAAAGAGCCAACGAAACACCAATATGATTATGATGCAGCAACTTCCATTGCTTTCTTGCAAAAATACGGTTTGGACAAACACTTCAAACTCAACCTGGAAGCGAACCATGCTACACTGGCTGGTCACACATTTGATCACGAAATCCGCGTTGCTCGTACAAACGGTATGCTCGGTTCCCTCGATGCAAACCAAGGCGATATGCTGATCGGTTGGGATACAGATGAGTTCCCGGTTGATATGTACGATGCGACATTGACGATGTATGAAGTATTGAAAAACGGCGGTATCGGCCGTGGTGGAGTGAACTTTGACGCGAAAGTACGTCGTGGTTCTTTCGAAGCAGACGATCTGTTCCTGGCACACATCGCAGGTATGGATACGTATGCGAAAGGTCTGAAAGTAGCAGCAAAATTGATTGAAGATCGCGTATTCGATGACTTCATCGAAAAACGTTACAGCAGCTTCAGCGAAGGCATTGGTGCAGATGTGGTTGCAGGTAAAGCAACACTGGCTTCCCTTGCCGAGTATGCGCTGAACAATGAAAGCCCACGCAAAAACCAATCCGGACGTCAGGAATTGCTGAGAGCACAACTCAACCAGTACATCCTGGCTGACTAATAGCGGATTAGGCAGGGGTGGTGCAAGTCGATCACCGATGGTTAACCATAGGTGGTCGGACACTAGTAACCATGCCTGCCTCGCACAAGCTTGTACCACGGAACGCCTGAACAAGCATGACATTCGGACCGTCCCCGACTTTCCCCTGGGAAGGCGGGGGCGGTTTTTTGATGAAACATACAACGCGGTTTTTAAATTGCTGATATAAATGGTTGTCTAATATGGTGCATGCAAAACGGAGTGAGCAGAAAGGACCCGAGCAAGCAAAGCGTTCGCTAAGAGCTTTCTGAAAGAAAGCTGGCTTCGTAAGCATAGGCTTATCCCCGGATTTCACCCTTGCTAAAGGGTATAAAGAAAATCTGGGGGTAACGGCGATCCGAGGGTTTTCTGATCACGGAGTGGCCACATGAGCATCAAGGGTTTCATTTATACAATCCTGTTACAAACGAGAGGAGTTAACCTATGAGTTACGTAATTGGTGTCGATCTGGGAACCAGCGCGGTTAAAACTGTGTTGGTTAATCGTGAAGGAAAAGTGGCATTTGAAGCATCCGAGGCATACCCGTTGTATCAGCCCAAGGCTGGATACAGTGAACAAAATCCCGAAGATTGGGTAGAGCAGACCATTGTTTCCCTGCGTAAATTGCTCGAAGTGTCTGGCGTGCAGCCTTCGGAGATCGAGGGATTGAGCTTCTCCGGTCAGATGCACGGGCTGGTCTTGGTGGATGCTGAAGGCAAACCGCTGCGGAATGCAATCCTGTGGAACGATACACGCACAACGGCTCAGTGCCGCCGGATCGAAAAAGTACTGGATGGCAAGCTGTTAAGCATTGCCCGGAACCGTGCTCTTGAAGGTTTTACCTTGCCCAAAATTCTGTGGGTTCAGGAGAACGAGCCTGAATTGCTACAGCAAGCATCCTTGTTCCTGTTGCCAAAAGACTATGTACGTTATCGCCTGACAGGGGATTACGCCATGGACTATTCCGATGCAGCGGGCACCTTGTTGCTGGACGTTGCAGGCAAGCAGTGGAGCAAAGAGATTGCAGAAGCATTCGAATTGCCAATCTCCCTATGTCCACGTCTTGTGGAATCGTTTGAGGAAGTGGGCACCTTGTTGCCGGAGATTGCGGACCAAACGGGTCTGGCGACTGCGACAAAAGTATATGCAGGTGGCGCGGACAATGCATGCGGCGCCATTGGCGCAGGCATTCTGAGTGAAGGACAGACGATGTGCAGCATCGGAACGTCCGGGGTAGTGCTTTCCTACGAAGAGCGTAAAGATCTCGACTTCGAGGGCAAGGTCCACTTTTTCAATCACGGGGAGAAAGATGCCTTCTATATTATGGGGGTAACGCTTGCCGCAGGATATAGCCTGTCCTGGTTCAAGGATACGTTTGCGGCGGACAAATCGTTTGATGTGCTCTTGCAGGGCATTGATCAGGTTCCGGCGGGCAGCAATGGATTGTTGTTTACACCTTATATCGTTGGGGAGCGTACACCTCATCCGGATGCGAATATTCGTGGCAGCTTCATCGGTATGGATGCGGGACACAAGCTGGAGCACTTTGGACGTGCGGTGATGGAAGGCATTACGTTCTCGCTGCGCGAGTCCATTGATATTCTGCGTGGCGCAGGTAAAACCGTCAATGAAGTCATCTCTATTGGTGGTGGTGCCAAAAATGAAGCCTGGTTGCAAATGCAGGCGGATGTCTTTAACGCCACGATTGTGAAGTTGGAGAGCGAACAAGGGCCTGCAATGGGTGCAGCGATGCTGGCTGCCTATGGCTGTGGCTGGTTCCCATCCTTACAGGAATGTGCAACAGCGTTTATTCGTCCTGCGAAGTCCTATGAGCCGAACCCGGAAACGGTTGCTGTCTATGATGGATTGTTCGCACTGTACCAGGAAGTTTACGGACAGACACGTAATCTCAATGATCGTCTGGCAGAGTACCGCTAAAATCATACTATTAAACTTATATGACACATGCAGAAGCATCCGCGAAGGCGGGTGCTTTTTGACGTTCATCAAGACTAAACCCATGAAAGGTTTCCTTGGCCTGCATATCCGTATTCCGGCTCTGCATAGATTGAGAATAGAGGTTTGTGATCTGTCCAGACATCAGATGTCCGACGATTTTAATAGGTAGAAGTTTGAGGCGTGGGGGTGAAGCTTTGGATGAACATAAGGAGCATCGAAGACCACATATCACCTTGTCGATGATTGTTCGGAATGAGGAGAATCGGTATCTCAGGCAGGCTTTGGAGACACATCGCCCCTGGATTGATCGGGCAGTAATCATTGATGACGGAAGCACGGATGGAACGGTTGCGATGTGCCGGGAACTTCTGGACGGTATTCCACTCGTATTGGTGGAGAACTCTGCTTCTCGTTTTGCAGACGAAGTAAGTCTACGTAAACAACAATGGGAAGAGACAGTGGCAACCGATCCAGAGTGGATTTTGAATCTGGATGCGGATGAGATTTTAACCAGTGACTTTGGGTTGGTACGAGATCTGCTGCTCCGTGGCAACGAGGATGCGATCTATTTCAGATTGTTTGATATGTGGAGTGAGACGCATTACCGAGAAGATAAGTTCTGGCAGGCGCATGCCTATTATCGGCCATTTCTGATTCGTTATCACCCGGGGATGAGTTATGAATGGAAGGAAACACCCCAGCATTGCGGTCGTTTTCCGTTAACGATCCAGCATTGGTCCTATGGATGTCATGCTCCCCGGGTGAAGCACTATGGGTGGGCGCGGGAAGAAGACCGTATCCGCAAATATGAACGCTATCAAGCACTGGACCCTGAAGCAAGATACGGTTGGAAAGAACAGTACGAATCGATATTGGATCAAGAGCCGCGACTGTTGGCATGGTTCGAATAAGGAGAGGGGGAGTGAGCACGTTGAAGAAACCGTTACACCAATCGCAAGAAGAATCCAAACCTAACATAGAGCCGAATTCCGAAGAAAATGAGAATCAGAAAGGGAAGCAACATGAAATCCAACATGAAAACCAGATAGAGAACGAAATAAAGAACCAGAGTGATTATCGACCGTCCAGACGTTCTGCCAAATCGCAGGAAACCCGCCAATCGGAACAGCATGAAGCGCTTGATCTGCAAAAAGTACTGATCGCAAGCCCGGTTCGCCAGACAACCCCGGTGCTCCGTGAATTTCTGAATTCAATGCATGCACTGGAACGAACAACGGTGAAGACGGATTATCTGTTTGTTGACGATAACGTGGAAGAAGCCGCAACCAATATATTGCGTGAATTTGTGCTTCAGCATGAGGGAACGGTCATTCAAGCAGATGAACATGGCACTGACAACAAAGGGGTGTACACCAAGGATGAGGGAGGACACTATTGGCAGGATGAGCAGATATGGCGTGTAGCCGGTTTGAAAAATCGCATATTGCAATATGCACACGACAACGACTACGATGCGGTCTTCCTGATTGATTCTGACTTGGTGCTGCATCCGCGGACGCTGGAGCAACTCGTATCGAGTGGTAAAGACATTGTATCCAATATTTTTTGGACCAGATGGCAGCCGGGGGCTAGGGAGATGCCACAAGTATGGTTGCAAGATGAGTATGCTTTGTATCGCCGCGGCGGCAAATCATCAACGGGGAACGAGGCGGAAGACGAGGACGCGCAAACGACTGCTTTTCTGAATCAACTGCGGATCCCGGGTTGCTACGAGGTTGGCGGGTTGGGGGCATGTACGCTCATTCGCAAAAATGTTCTGGCAGCAGGGGTTTCATATGACCAGATTCCCAATGTATCCTTCTGGGGCGAAGATCGACATTTCTGCATCCGTGCTCAGGCACTGGGTTTTCGTTTGTTCGTTGATACTCATCTCCCGGCGTACCACATCTATCGTTTGTCCGAACTGCCAGGGGTAGCTGCTTTTAACCGCAGAGCCAGACGCGGGGAGGAGACGATCAGCATTACGCTCTGTATGATTGTGAAAAACGAAGAAGCTTCCCTCGCCAGATGTCTGGACTCGGTCAACGGCATTGCCGATGAGATTGTGATCGTGGATACCGGTTCAACGGACCGTACCCGTCAGATCGCTTCCAGATATACGGATCGGATCGTTGATTTTGAATGGGTCGATGACTTTGCAGCAGCACGCAACTTTGCCTTTGATCAGGCAAAGAGCGAATATATTCTGTGGCTGGACGCTGACGATGTGTTCGAACCGGAAGATCGAGCGAAACTGATCGCCTTGAAACGTTCGCTGGACCCGGAAGTTGATAGTGTCACGATGGATTACAATCTGTCTTTTACAGCAGATGGCAAGGTTGCCTACAGCCTACGCCGGAATCGCCTGGTGCGTCGGGATCGGCAGTTTCGCTGGATTGGCGCGGTACATGAATATCTGGCTGTAGCGGGTAATCTGCTGCATAGTGATATCGCGGTTACCCACAAAAAAGATAAGGAATATACTGATCGCAATCTGCGGATCTATCGCAAAAGGGAGCAGGCCGGAGAGGAATTCGGGCCGCGTGACTTGTACTATTTCGGTAATGAACTGAAGGATCATGGGCAGCATGAGGATGCGGTGAAGTATTATGAGAAGTTTTTGGATACCGGGCTGGGCTGGGTGGAAGATCAGATCGCTGCTTGCCAGAAAATTGCAGATTGTGAAGCTGCACTTGAACGTCCGGAACAGGAAGTCACGGCGTTGTTCCGATCGTTTGCTTATGATTTGCCAAGAGCCGAGATCTGCTGTCGATTGGGTGGTTATTTTGCCGACCGTGAAGATTATCGCAAAGCCCTGTTCTGGTACGAACAGGCGACTCGTGCCGTACGTCCTGATGATCCTATGGTGGTGCTGAATGAAGCAGCCTGGACCTGGATGCCTCATCTGCAACTCTGTGTCTGTTATGACCGGATGGGTAACCGTGCCAAGGCCAGGGAACATAATGATATTGCACTCGCCTATCATCCAACACATCCAAGCATGTTATATAACGATCGTTACTTTAAAGATTTGGAGAAGGATAACGTATTGGAAAAAGCTTAGGTTTCCGACGGAAATGATGCCTCTTTTGTGGAATGGATGGGTGAATCAGTCCCATGTTCCATAAAGAGGTTTTTTACGTTGAAATACAATCACTTTATTGTATCTATCAAAGACGGATTCACTTCGGAAATGGATTAATGTATTTCATCCAGGGGAGGATATGCTTTACAATAATGAATAACGGAAAAGCGGTGAACATGATTACCTGTCTTCGGCTGCCGAATTGATGAAGCAAGGGGAACTGGATATGAATCTCACGGAAGTATTATTGGAATCGAGGTTGGTCGCGATTGTGCGCGGTATCAGCCGTGAAGCGGCAGTAACAGCTGGACAAGGTATGACAAGTGGTGGAATCCGACTGATGGAAGTCACACTGAACACATCTGGAGCACATGATATTATTGCAGACTGGCGGGAGCGGCATGAGGGTAAGGCCTATATAGGAGCTGGTACAGTACTGAATGTGCAGATGGCCAAGGAAGCGGTCGCCGCAGGAGCACAATTTCTGGTGTCCCCTAATGTCGATCTGTCTGTCATTGAATATGCTGTAGAACATGGTGTCGAGATCTGGCCTGGAGCCATGACACCTACTGAGATTGTTGCTGCCCATGAAGCGGGAGCACGTGTTGTGAAGCTGTTTCCGATGGCGAGTCTGGGTATACCCTATTTGCGGGAAATTAAAGCACCGCTGAACCATATCCCGCTATTGGCAACAGGGGGGGCCACACTGGAGAATATTGCTGACTACTATGCAGCAGGTGCTGCTGCAGTAGGACTGGGAAGTGCACTTTTACCACGAGAAGCCCTTGTAACAGGAGATGATGAGCAGATTGCAGCTTGTGCACAGAAATTTGTGGAAGCAGCTAAAGTATAGGCTCCAGTGTCAGATGGGGGATATGTAATTTGGGTATATACGAAGGTGCCTTTAGATTAATGTTGGATCAATTGTTATCATAAAAACCGATGTCGTTTAACGTGCCGTTCATTCTAATGTTTTATGATGGATATATGCCAGAATTCGGAGAGGAGAGATGCCCTGTGAAAGCTAAAACAATGATAGGCGGCATGCTCGCCGTGGCCGCAGTAACGGCAGGTGGATTATGGAAGGCAGCGGTTAAGAGCCAGACACCCAAGAAAATCCCCATTACCCTGACACCTCCAATGCCATTTGAGGACGTGACCTTTGACAGTGGGGGAGGTCGGGTGCATGGCTGGTTCATCCCGGCTAGAGCTGACATTCCGAAACCTTGGCCGCTCGTTATTATTGCACATGGCTGGGGCTCCAATCGCTCCCGTGTTCTTCGTTATGCAAGGCCGATCTGGGAAGCGGGATATGCCTTGTTTATGTATGATGTCCGCAGTCATGGGGCCAGTGATCCGGTTCGTGCTGCATCTGCCTATCTGTTTCGGGATGATCTGCTGGCGGCATTGCAATATACGACTGCACGACCAGAGATTGATGCGGATGCTATCGGAGTGCTTGGACATTCTCTGGGTGGACTGGGTACGATTCTTGCAGTGACGGAAGGAATTCCTGTATCCGCAGTGATAACGGATTCCATGCCATCGCAATTTGAGGTTATCGTCAGTTCAGAGCTGAGACGCCGGCGTCTACCCCTGTTTCCACTGGCCCAGTTAATTCCGAGAATCTGGTTCTGGCGACTGGGCGAATCTCTGAAATCCTATCGTCAGCGTGATCCGGTGATGATGCTGAATGAACGGCGCAGGGGGATGCAACTGCCGATGCTTATGGTGCACTCCAAGGGAGATAATTTTATTCCCCCGAGTGAGCTTGAATATTTTATGTCCAAAGCCGATCCGCCTGTGGAACATCTATGGGTCAACAGCGGAGGACACAGTTGTTCCGAGGAAGATCCCGCCTTCTGGGATACCGTTATTCCATTTTTGAAAACCCATGTCCATGGTCAGGCGAAGTCGAATGATTCGTCTATAGCGAGTAGTTAACAGGGTAGAATCAGCCTACATAAGAGTGCAGGCTAACCGAGAAAACGCCAACGTATTTGGCGTTTTTTTTGCTTTTAAGAGCAATATGCAGAAATTCACATTTGTAAAATTGCCCGGAAAATGACGATTAAAAAGGAAGCTTATGGTATCATAGAATAGACTGGCAATATTCATGCGAGGTTATTTGTTATGTTTCTTTGTATGAAATTGAAGGGAGAGGTCCAGATTTGAGTTTGAATTGGAAGTTTAACGTACGTATCAAAATGTTTGCAACCAAAGCAACAACCGCAGCGATGGCAACACTGCTGCTTGCTTCGCAAACACCAGGTTTTGCAGGCAGTGCATCAGCCGCGACAGCTGAACAGGTGACCGAAGCGACAACGGGGGAAAATGAACAACTAGACGCAACCAGCAATGACGTGCCCGAGGGAGCGAAAATCTCATCCAGGCAAGCCAGTGAAAATATACTTAAATTATTTCCATTGTTAAAAAAAGCAACGATCTCATCTGCACGATTCGATTCACCTAATTCCTACCCACCGCCAGACTACAAGGCATGGGAGATTGGATTCCAGATTACACAAGGCAATCATACATCAGGATTCAGTGCAACTGTACATGCAGGCACAGGGGAAGTGTTAAGTGTACATTTGCCGTCGGATATCCTGGATAAACATGTCTCGGAATCGGATGTGAAGCTAACCAAAGCTGAAGCTGAAGAAAAGGCCGTGGCGTTGTTGTACCAAGCAATTCCAGGTCTTAAGGACAATGAGTATGCTCCGTTTGGAGATCTGTATTCTTCGATCGAACAACAGTCATTGTTTGGTAGAACAGAGTATCGATACGGATACCAGTTAAAACATGACGGATTGTTATCTGATGCAGAGACAGTCTACATCAATGTGGACGAAAGTGGTTTGGTGACAGGTTACTCACGAGGCACTACCGAAGCCAAGTATCCCTCATCAAAACCGGCAGCTTCAGAAGAGAAGGCCAGACAGCTGTTTGAAGAACAGTTCGATGTGGAACTGGCTTATATCTCCAAAGAGCGTCTGTCTTCCAAGCAGGGTCAGCAGTATTACCTCGCATATACACCGAAAAATATCAGTATCGTTCCGATCGAAGCCAATACGTTGGAACGGATTAATACATTAACAGGTAAAGCTGTAGATGAGAACTCTTTACAGCAGGATACGAAGTTAAAAGGTGATGTGACTCCTTTTGTCCCGGCCAATGGTACGAGATTAAATGTTCAGCAGGCCGCCAATCGGGTCGCAACGAACTTTGATATTCCCAAGGGTTATAAGCTGGAACATAGCCAGTTGAGCAAGGGGCATTACTCAAGTCCGAACAATCAGGTATGGAGTCTGAGCTGGAGCGATCGAAGTGCCAATATGTCCTATATGTTCATGCGGGATATCTCAGCACAGGTCGATGCAGTCACTGGACAGATCTACAGCTACACAATGATGCAACGAATGGGACCGGAGATGGAGCAGGAGAAGCCAGCTGAAGAGAAGGCAGGCCAATTGGTAACGCGGAAGCAGGCTGAGAAATTGGCGATGAACACGGTCATTGCGCTAGTTCCAGATGCAACGGAGCAGTTCAGGCTGGCTAACGTGATTGAGGTGGACGATGCTCGCACATTTTTGTTCCAACGTTATCTGAACGGAATTCCGGTTAAGGATGATACGGCACAAGTACAGGTGTTGAACAACGGTACGATTAACGAGTTCTATACGCGTATTGCGGCTACGTCTGAACAACTACCGGCAGATCTTAAGCCAGCCATCAGTTACGAAGAGGCCAAGGCAATCTATCTGAAGGAGTTCAAGTTGGTTCTGGCGTATTCTCGTTACGGTGGATGGGGTACGAACAGCGGTGAAGTCATCCCGGTGGGAGTTAACCTAGCTTATATGCCTACACGAGATGATCATTCGATCTACGGCAATTATGAAGTGCTGGATGCGAACACAGGAGAGTGGAGGCTTTTATACGGAGACACAAGCTCTGCAACCAAGGCTGAACCTACGGATATCTTGGGTCATGTGGCCGAAGCAGCTCTTCGCAATATGACACAGCATGGCGTATTGCTTGCTGATGAGCAGGGACGTGTATTCCCGGATCGTGTGATCACCCGGGGAGATTGGTTTAACTATTTGGCAAGAGCCATTAATCCAAATATGGATCTGTACTACAGTGGGGACGGAGAAGACAAGTTATACGCTGATGTGACGCCTGATAGCCCGTATTATAAAGCAATCAAGGTGTTAATCGATCAGCGCTGGCTTGCCGGATCGGACCCTGAACAGAATTTGAATCCGCAGGAAGAGATGACGCGTGAAGAATTGGCCGTGTTGCTTGTACGTATACTGCGCTATGAGAAGCTGGCCGGATTCTACACGTTGCCGTCCGATCTTCCCAACATCGCGGATGCCAGTGCCATTTCGAGTAAAGGGGCTGTTTCCCTGAGTTTGAAGCTGGGATTGCTTCCTTCCATAGAAGGACGATTCATGCCTGCACGCAAAGTGACGGTAGCTGAAGCTTCACAGGTATTGGAACGGCTTGCCAAGCTTCAAGGCAAGACAGATACGTTTATGAGTGGGAATCGTCTGTACTAGACGAGGAATCACTCATATCGTACCCGTGCGAATCATAGGATGAAGATAACGGGTAATTGTGATTCATTGAACTGAGGATCAAAGGGACCTTCCATAGAAGGTCTCTTTTGATTTGCTTTGACAAAACTACAATGACGATAGAGCCTTTTGTGATACAATAGGGCGTGAGAACTTTGCAAAGAAGGGTGGGTTCCTTTCATGGGTAAGAACGGGAAACGAATTATCACCATACTGCTGGCAGGCTGTCTGATTGCTGTAGCGTTACCACGTACGGTTGATCTGGATCAACTGTATGCTGCATCAGGGACATCGGATATTTCCACGGCAACAGATTTGCGCCAGACCTTGCTTACCGCAATGTCACAGCGAACAGAGGAACTTGTTTTTACATACAAAGGCAATGTGAAGGGCCTCAAAAAACAATTACAAACCTCCATCGATGAGGCAATGAAGAGTGACCCCTATATCCAATATACCGTTAAAAGTTATGCATTTAATTATAAAGGCTCCAATGTATCGGCCGAAGTACATGTGACTCTCTCCTATCGGGAGACCAAGGAACAGACCGATTATGTAAATCGTAAAGTCACAAACGTGTTGAAAGAAATCATCAAACCCGGCATGACGGATCATGAGAAGGTCAAGGTCATTCATGATTGGATTGTGCTTAACCTTTCCTACGATACTTCGCTCAAGAAATATACGGCCTACGACGGGCTTGTTACAGGCAGTACCGTCTGTCAGGGATATTCATTGCTGGCTTATCGGATGCTGGAGCGAGTAGGTATCGAAAACCGGATTGTGGAAGGTACAGCAGGCGGGCAGCTTCATGCCTGGAATATTGTGAACCTGGACGGCAAGTGGTATCACATGGACACCACCTGGGATGATCCTACCCCTGACCGGAAAGGTAAGGTAAGCCACAGCTATTATTTGCTGAGCGATGATGAGATGGCACGTGACCATATCTGGACAGGCAAAAGCAAGTATCCCGCTGCGCCGGTTCCATATCGGGAGGCTCTATTAAAGCTGGTGAAAGCTGGAGACAGCAAAAAAGCAGCATATCAGAAGCTGTATCATGCTCTGGACTATTCCCTGTATGATGAACAGGATGCTGTTCAAGGTCATGCTGCGCTGAAGACCAAGGTTCAAAGTACACTGAAGGAAGGCGGAACCTCGCTCACGTTCAGGTACAAGGGTACGGAGGCTGGACTGATTGAAGATTTGCAGGGTTTGTACCAGCTTGGTATGAAATCGATCTCTTATTATGTGTCCAAAATGGAAGGTACTGCCGATCTGCGCGTCAAAATTAACTGGACACGATAACAACCGTTTTGAACAGGATGCTCCGCTTACGGAGTGTCCTTTTTTTGCATTCAATTTTGTGTTCAAAAACGAGGGTTTTAGTGTTGTCTATTTTTTGTATAGGTCGCTTTGCTATTCTAATCTTCGGCGTATGCCAACACTACGTACGAGGAGGATATGCAAAAAATGAGGAAAAAAGTGAGCCTAGTGATCATTGCTCTGTTGCTGGTCACGCAAATGATGCAGGGTTGGATATTTACACCAACCATGCACGCTCAGGATGAATTGACTAATTTGCCAGCCAGTGCAATGAGTGATACAGCGTCAGAAGAAGGTTTGGCAGATTCGGAAGAGGTGAACAACCTTGCTGCCACTCCGGAAGAAGAGGAGGGAGATCTTGACCAGAGTAGTTTAGCTATGGCAGCTGCTGGTCCGGTAATTACAGAACATTTGATTACCAGTGTGCAGATGTACAATCAGGCACCGCAAGACAATGGGAATGGAACGATCGAAATCAAAGGCGAGAAGATTGAGGATATTCGTCCACGTATTCAGGATGAGGTGGCTGTCGTCTTTACATGGGGACTTGCAGATGACAATCATAATTATAGCGATGGTTCCACATACACCTTCAACTTGCCCGATAAATTCATCATAGGATCACAGCTTAAAGGTAATCTGGATGGTGGTGTTGGAGAGTATGTGGTGAATCCAGATGGCACAATCGTGTTTACCTTTAATGAACTGATCGAGCATGCACAGCTGGAAGGTAACTTCTATGTGTGGATTAAGTTTGATGAGAGCAAGATGGAAGATGGCTTGAAACAACAGATAGATTTTAGTTCCGTGGGGCAGGGCAGCATTGATGTACATTTTGCCAACACAGCCATAGATAAGTTGACGAAATCGGGAATCGCAAACAAAAACAACTTCAACTCCGACGAAATTAAATGGACCGTAGATTTTAACCAAGGCGAGAAGACGTTGAAAAATGCGGTTCTTACAGATACGTTGCCAACAAACCTTGAACTCAAGGGCGATATTGAAATTCGCGAATTGGAAGTGCAATTGAATGGATCTGTAAAAGAAGGTCCGGTAGTTCAAACGGAACCACAGTTTCCCATTCATTTGGGAGACACAGATAAGGCTTATCGCGTAATTTATACGACGAGTGTTAAAGCACCAACCACTGCTCCGTTCACCAACGTGGAGTATCAAAACCAGGTGGAGCTTACAACGGATCAGAGCGAACACGATGAAACAGCTATTGGCCGAGTTCGTGTAAGTTTTAATGAGCCATTGAACAAGTCAGGGCAAGATAGTGCGTATGATCCAGTGACACAGACAATCACATGGAAAGTGCAATATAACTACAATCAGCAAGAAATCATGCAAGCGAATGCATGGATTGAAGACCGTTTTGATACGGCAAAACAGCAACTGATCAACGATTCCGTCAAAGTGTACCAAGTGGACATTAGTGAAAGTGGAGTTGCTTCGAATAGAACACTGATCGATCCAAATGAATACACACTCGAAGCGATCAATACCGGATTTGATGACGGCTTCAGATTACATTTTAAGAACGACAGTAACAAGGCCTATGAGATCGAATATGATACACAATCCATTCATCGTGTTTATACGAATGACACCATTACGAACACAGTGAGCATGTATGATGGCACTTCCAAAACAGGCCGGAAAGACATTCGGGAAGTCATTTTTGCAAAAAGCGTAAAAAGTGAAAACTTCAATACCAAAGAAATCGAATGGCAGATGGTGCTCAACCGTGATTTGCAGGACATGACGGATATCGTCATCACCGATAATTACGAAGGCAGACACATGAAACTGATTCCGGGTAGTCTTCAAGTAAGTGGGGTTAACCAAGACGACTTCGAACTGACTCCAGACCCGGCTGATCCAACGTATGAAAAAGGATTCTCCGTTCGCCTGAAGGACGGTGTTACCATTAACACGCAACATGTCATTACCTATAAAACAAGCTTTGACCCGACGGCAGGTATGCCTACGGATAATGAGTATCGCAACTCGGCCAAGATCAATTGGGAAGAGTCCAATGTAGCACAGACTGCAATTACCAAATCGGCTGTGGTCAAACCGCAAGAGTACACCATTCAAAATGGTAACAAAAAGGGCGAATACAGCGCCAAAGACAAAACGATTACCTGGACAATTGATGTAAACTACAACTTGTTTGATATTCAGGAGGCTATCCTCAAGGATGCCTACACGGGTAACCAATCTTTTGTAGAAGGTTCATTGAAGGTTCATGAGCTGGTGTTGCAGGGAGAAAATAATGTTACTGCTGTAGGTGGCGAGGTTCCGCTCACACCTGGTCAATTCCAGCTAAACCCGGACGGTAAAGGTTTTGTATTGGATCTGGGCAACTTCGGCAAAGCAGCTTATCGCATTCAGTATCAAACGAGCCTGGATGGACCTTATCCCGTCGAAGGCACGTATGCCAACCAGGCTGTACTAACCGATGGTGACGGCGGTGAAGAGCGCTTTAACAGATCAGCGAGTGTCACGCCAGCTCACGGTGGTGTGTATGTACAAAAAACAGGTCAACAGATCGGTACAACGGATAAAGCATCATGGACGGTAAATATCAATCCAAGTCAATCTTATGTTCCAGCGGGTTCTCAATTAACAGATAACCTATCGGAGAACCAAATTTTATTGGCTGATTCATTGAAATTATATGCAACGAACCTGCCTGCCAACAATTCAGGCAATGTATCCAATAAAGCTGGGCTGGTTGATCCGGCTGATTATGAATTGGCTGTGGAGGGCAATAGATTCACCTTCACCTTCAAGAAAGATATCCATACTGCATTCATTCTGGAATATCAGTCCTATATTAATGCCGATCATGGCGCTCGAATTGAGAATAAAGTTGAATTTGCAGGCCAATCTTCTTCGGTGGTAGGGGAAGGAAATCAGGCGGGTATTAAAGTTTCATTAGCTGGAGCAGGTGGAGGAGCCTCCACAGGTTTAGGCAAAATCAGAATTCACAAAGTCAGTGATACCGGAGTTCCGCTGGAAGGAGCGATCTTCGCAATCTATAATGCGTCTGGGACTACGCTTCTGGAAACATTGAAACCAACGGATGAGAATGGAGTAGTTGAAAGCTCCAGAAACTATCGATTAAACAATCTGACCAATGGTGTACCTTATAAATTAAAAGAATTGTCTGCACCGGCAGGATACTTGGTTGATCCTGAATATGGCTCTGCCTCAGGTAAAACGATTGAATTCAAGGATGCGGATATCGCTTTTGAAATTGAAAATAAAAAAATTCGTCAAGGCTTCGAATTAACCAAGGTGGATGCGGTGGACTCCTCCAAGAAACTCCAGGGTGCAACGTTTGAATTGTACTGGAACAATGGCGCAACCCGAGAGAAAATAGACGAGTTAACGACAGGGGAAGATGGGAAAATCGCCAAAGGGGATCTCTTGCCCGGGGATTATGAATTGGTCGAAGTTGTGGCACCCGAATTTTATCAGTTGGATGCTACCCCGATTCCCTTCACCATTGTAGAAAATCAGACTCAGATTATTACACTGACGAAGTCGAATGCGATGGGAACAGGTGGTAAACTTGTCGTTACCAAAGTCAATGCCAAGGATCATTCCGTATTAAGTGGAATTGAATTCGAATTGCGTGATCGTTCCAATGCGATCATTGATACGAAAGTAACGGATCTGAACGGGGTCATTGAATTTGATAACTTGCCGTATGGTCCATATACATTGGTAGAGACCAAGGCAGAAGGCTATGTTATTGAACAGCCAGAGACGCTTGTATCGATTATCAAACCGGAAACTCAATTGACGATTGAAAATAAAGAAAATGATCGTTCCGTGAAATTGATTAAATATAATTCAGGACGAACGCAGCATCTGCAGGGAGCTGTGTTTGAATTACAGGCTCAAACTGCATTGATGGATGCCAATGGGAATTGGGAGTTCCACAAGGTAACAGGTCTGGATGAAGCTACACTGACAACCAATCAACAAGGTGAAATTGTACTTAAAGACCTGGATATCAATAAATATCAGTTGGTTGAAATAAAAGCACCTAATGGATATGTTTTAGACCCAACACCCATACCATTTGAAATTACGAATACACAAACCGAAGCCGTAGTTGTGGAAAAAACGAATCAGGCTATCCCGGTATCGGGCGGTGGTTCTAGTGGACCTTATAATCCGGGAACACCTACTACGGGTGTAACACCAGATCCCGAGAAACCAGTAACATCGGGACCGGAAAAACCAGGAACGTCTGTCCCAGGTACAGTGGTTACTGGACCTACTGAACCTGGAGGCGGAACCGAACTTCCAACAGATGAAGATAACGGAGTAACTCCTCCTTCGCCTGGCGTATCCAACGGTGACGACACTGCACCTGCCGATGGGGATACCGATGCAACGGACGGGGATGGTGCACTGGCACCTTCTGCTGGAACGGATACAGATGGATCACATGGAACTGGCAATGCTGTATCACAGCAGACCGGAAACGTTGTATCAGAGGGAATGCTGCCGAAGACAGGCGAAGAGAGCACATTGGCTTTCACTGTCGCAGGCATGATGCTGATGGCATTAGGTAGTGCGGGATATATCTACTTCCGTCGCAGACAATTGCTTCAGCGCTAGATCGCGGCACGTAATGCAGGAACAGATCATATTTGGATAATAAAACACCCTCTAGCTTTCACAAGTGACCAAGAGTCACCGTGTGAATTACTAGAGGGTGTTTTATTTTATTTCAGCTGCACCTTAGGGAAGATCAAGATCCGGCAACCTTCGGATTCACTTCAATAGCTCTTACAATTAGTCGATGTGTTGGATTGACGAGTGGATCACAGGTAATCAAGGTGAGGATCTGTCCAAGTCCGGGGTCTTCCAGCACAGACAAGTCATTTGGCTCCACAACGGAGATCTGATCTACCTTATATTGAATCATCGTTTGATCTGCCAAGGTGACTTTCATTGAATCACCAATCTGGAGTTCTCCCAGACGATTGAACAGTCGTCCTTTTTTGTGGGCGCGATGAGCGGCTATGGCAGCATTCCCCTTGTTACCGATCCTAGTGGTTTCAACAAGATGGGTTGCAGCTACCTTCATGTTGGCCTCCGTTGCACCCTCCAGGATCGGTAAGCGGACATCAATCTTGTCGATCGATAGTATCCCCAACGTATCCGAAGAGGCATCTTGCACTATATCTGTACTATCCGTAGTTGGCTCGGCAGAAGCTGCATCCTGCATGCCCTGTTCGAAGGAGTGATTAAGCTTGGACAAGCCGTTTTGCAATTGCTCCAGATCGTTCATCACACGGGTTTGCTGCCAGTCATAATACGTGTCCCGCAGGAAAGGAAAGCTGATGATCAGCATGCCCAGCAGAATAAGCAGCATAGAGAATTTTTTCATTATGCATCAACTCCTGTTGTCCAAGAAAAATAGTATACCTTTCTCTATTTTTACTTACCGACCTATACAAAATATGGACAGGAGACGAAAAGACGAGGACGTACAGGAAAGTTCGAAGGGTAGAGTGGACCCAAAACAAAACCTCCCCGTGGCGTTACAGTAGGAAAACTGCAACGCCACGGGGAGGTCTTATTATATGGGGTCAGATTGTATCAGCTGTATAAGTTAAACTAGCCATTTACATGAGAACGTAGAGGACAGAAATAACGTGAAGAAGCGAAGCTAAAAGCTTTCTGCAAGAAAGCTACTTCGTAAGCATACGCTTCGCCGTTATCATTAGATTTTCACCTTTGTAAAAGTGAATCAAAAAATCTGGGGATAACAGCGATCAGAAGGTTATTCTGTCATCGAAGTGGCAAATGTAAAATTGTCTCGTTAGTGCTTATTAGCTGATGCATCAGTAGGTGTGAAATCACATTCCTTCAGTGGCACCACTTTGGTCTTTTTGATCCATTTGTAACCCAGCCACAACACCAGGAACAGTGGTACGCTCAGGTAGGCAACGATGGCTCCACTCCAGTCGATCTTCTCACCCGTAAATGCCTGATAGTTCTGTCCAATGATCACGATGATACACAGGACAAAAGCAAAGATTGGCCCAAACGGGAACCAGCGTGCCCGGTAAGGCAGATCACTCAAATCCCTGCCTTGTGCAACGTATGCACGACGGAAGCGATAGTGACTGATAGCGATACCTAGCCAAGTGATAAAACCACACATACCGGATGCATTCAGCAACCAGGTATACACAATTCCATCGCCGAACAGGGAGGCAAGAAATGCCAACATGCCAACGGCTGTTGTAAGCAGCAAGGCATTCATGGGAATACCTTTTTTGTTCAGCTTACCGAGGAAACGAGGGGCTTTACCGTCTCGGGCAAGGGCATAGAGAACCCGGCTTGAAGCATACATGCCTGAGTTTCCGGCAGAGAGTACAGAAGTCAGAATAACAGCATTCATGACGGAAGCCGCAATAGCAAGTCCGGCTTTCTCAAACACCAGCGTGAACGGGCTGACACCGATATTTTCCAGATCACCTTTGAGCAGGTTCGGATGCGTATACGGAATGATCAGACTGATCACGGTAATCGCCAAAATGTAAAAAATCAGAATGCGCCAAAATACCTGACGAATTGCACGAGGTACATTTTCGCGCGGGTTTTCACTTTCACCGGCGGCTACCCCGATAAGCTCGGTACCCTGGAATGAGAATCCCGCGGCCATGAATACACCTAATACGGCGAAGAATCCGCCATGGATGGGCGCATCACCGATGGTGAAGTTGCTGAAACCAACTGCTTCTCCACCCATAATACCAAAGATCATGAGCACACCAACGGCCAGGAAGATGATCACGGTAGCTACCTTGATAATGGCGAACCAATATTCGGACTCCCCGTAGCCTTTGACGGAAAGCACATTCAAGGCAAAGATCAATACGAGAAACAACAAGCTCCATAACATGGACGAACTGTCGGGGAACCAGTATTTGATGAGTACTGTAGCGGCAGCAAGCTCTGCTGCAATGGTTACGGCCCAGTTGTACCAGAAGTTCCAGCCCATGGCGAACCCAAGAGCAGGATCGACAAAACGTGCGGCATACGTATTAAATGAACCGGAGTCCGGCATAAAGGTCGCAAGCTCACCAAGGCTGGTCATCAGGAAATAGACCATAATGCCGACAGCCGCATAGGCAATTAAAGCTCCACCAGGGCCTGCGGTTGAGATGGCGGTACCACTTGCAAGAAACAGCCCGGTACCAATCGAGCCACCGAGGGCGATCATCGTCATATGGCGTGCGCGTAATCCTTTTTTCAGGGAAGGTCCAGTTGTTGTTGGGTCACTGCGGTCTTGCATGGAAACACTCCTTCATTCGATATACTGATGTTTGCGATAATTGCTTCATAAACAAAAAGACCACAGGCATCAGCCTGCGGTCTTTAATATTTCAATGTCCGCACCATGTCCCAGATGATTAAGATAGCTCAACACAGAAGAATTCATACCTTTATATAAAGGAAATGTACTTCCGTGACAGTTCTGCGCCTTTCGACAGCAGCCCCAGCCCACCGGACCGTATAAGGAACGTCCAGTGAGCTTCGGCGGGTGCACCTTTCGGCTGATCTCATAAGCGGCTCCTTAGCGCCTCCATCAGCGTACTGATCGCACCCGCGACCTCTACCTCACCATCAATGGATGAGGTGTATCTATTGTCTATGAAATTATGAACGACACAACTTAACACGATGTGTCCTGTTTAGTAAACAGACAATCAGTATAACGCGCATGGTTTTCCAGTGCAATAACAATTGTTGGATGTGAGGTTTGAGGGACGACTAATCCTCTTTTTTGTTCCGGCCAGCCATCTGCTGCCATACCGTTCCGGCAGCCTGTTCGCCCGATTCGATTCGCTCCAGAGCCATCTTGGCCTGCAGGCTGACTTCAAACTCGGGATCTTCAGCTGCAACTCGCAACGCTTGCTCCGCTTCTTCAGTTCCGACCTCATAGAGAAAACGTGCTGCTCGCCAGCGTACAAGTTTACTTTTATCGGATAACGTGGCTGTCATCGCTGGAGTAGCGGCAGGGTCACCGATATCCGACAAGGTGTCACCGGCAGTACGGCGTACCGCAGGTGAACTGTCCTGAAGCGCTTCATACAGCAGTTCCATCGCTTCCGGTGTACGGATGTCACCCAGGTATACGACAGCCAAGCGACGTATCTGCATTTTGTTGTCATGCAGGGCATGGGCTACGAGAGGCAGTCTTTCGGCTGTAGGCTCCATGCCGTCCAATGCCGCATAGCGAACATTCCAGTCCTCGTTTCGCAGAGCCTCTTCAAGCTCAGCTCCATCCAATTCACGGCGGCGCTCAACGAATTCTTCGGATTTGGTACCATGTTCAATGGCCTGTTTGATGACCTGCTCCAATCGTTCCGGCGGGTAAGCGGCTTCCAATTCCTGCTCGACTTCACGTGCAATATCAGGCAATTCACCATATCGAACGCCGTAATCACTTAGTTTGCGTTCTTTGATCATTGTCGCACTGGCGACTTCTGTCACTGCTTTGACAAAGCGGTCCGACAACGAGATTCGTTCTTCCTTGACCCCGGCTTTGACCCTGATTTGCATCGGTACGCCTCGGAAAAATTGTACGAATACCTGTGCTTCTCCGAAGTGCTCTCCTGAGGCATCTTCGGATTCAATCCAGTCCAGATCAATGCCTTGCTGTCCAAGACGGTTTTGGACTTCGCCCAAGATAACGGACCAGTCGGCATTCCCTTTACGATCAAGTGCGACAAAGTCTGTCGTGTGGAACACACTTTTTACACCAGGAATATGAAGCATCTGGCGAATGAACGCCGGAGCAGATCGTTCGTTGTCGAGTGTATATGTTTTGCGAATTCCGTCCTCCAGACGTTCATCGAGATGCAGCATCATCGTATTTGGGCTGGGTGTTGGTTCAATGGATACAATATTCATCAGTGTAACCTCCTATAATACCAGATTCATTCTTCCCTTCCCGTAAATTAAATCACACGGGTATTTCTCTATTTTACATCAATGTGTGGAATCTGCGAAATCATCGAGAAGTGAAGTGGACGTGACTAACACGTAATGTGAAGAAATGCGAAATTTGTTAACACTTCTTTCATGTTCACGCACAAACATTTTTAAACGTAAATTGGCACAATAGAGATATGAATCAACTGGAGGTTATACCTATGGAACCCATTACCGTGCTCTCGGATGGAAAACGTCGTATTGCATATGAGAATATTATTCAATTGTTCAGGGACTGGATTGAGGACTCAACATCTGGTTCTGCGATAGAAACACATCGGGGAAGTTGGGAAAATGCCCGTTATTGTATTGTTGATTATCAGAATGCCGAAGAAGCGGTGTCAGCAGCAAATGCTATTCGGGCCTTTATGCCACAACTTCCGTTGCTTGTCATTACGGATTTCAAATCCCTTATTCGGAAGCGCCACCTGCAACAGATTACAGGTACAGGCGAGATGAAGATGATTCTCTGGAACGAGCAAGACCCAAATCATCTCATCAAGGATATGGAGAGTTGGTTGCATTCGTCGTCTGTCCATAAATCACAAATAGCCATACCGCCCATCTTATCCATGAGATAAAAGAAGGATATGGCCAAAGGTTTTGACTTCAATCGTTACGATCGAATCAGAACACGTATTTATAGCCTGTTCCCCAAACCGTCTTAATATAACGTGGGTTTTTGGGGTCAGGCTCAATTTTTTTACGCAGACTTGAGATATGAACATCAATGGTACGATCCAGATAGGCGCGTTCGGAGCCTTTGATCCGATCCATCAGTTCATTACGGGTGAACACTTTACCCGGATTTCGGTACAATTCCTTCATAATCTCAAACTCAATATGAGTGACCTCGATTTCAACGCCATCCACAAACAGGGTTCTTCTGTACTCGTTCACATTCACATGCCCAGTAACCTCTGCCTGCTTGTCTTCTTTGACCGGTTTATCCTGATAGGAAATGATTGATCTTCGCAGCAGTGCTTTAATCCGGGCATCCAACTCTTTCAAACTAAATGGTTTGCACAGAAAGTCATCCGCACCATTATGCAATGCGCGAAGTCGATCGTTCAGCATGGTACTTGCCGAGATCATCAGAATGGGCACAGTGGAGTGCTGGCGAAAGGCTTCTACGAGATCATTTCCATCCATTTCAGGAAGCATGAGATCCGTTACAACAATATCCGGCTGGAATTGTGGAAACAGTTGAAGTGCCTCGCGGGCATGATGAACCCGTTCAGTGATGTATCCTTCCTCCTCAAGAAAGAAAGCAATCATGTCGGCCAGATTTTTCTCATCTTCTATAAGAAGTACTTTGATAGTCATAGGGTCACACTCCTGGTGAAAATAATATGTTAAGAAAATACTAAAAAAACAAGCTGAATTGCGAATAAATACCGCAAATTTTTTAATGTTTCTATTCCAAAATATAGGATGTATATGTAGAGAAGATCTAGGCTTTTTGAATGAATCTCAATATTTTAGCATGGATGTAGTTGGATTGCCGATCAATCAGAATTTCCCAAATCTACACCAACTAATAATTACAGTATAATGGATCAGAACGAGTTAAGGGGAAAAAAAGTAGATTGTATCCGCTTAAGTTTATAGGGGGAACCAACGTTGTTGTTGAAAACAGAAGAAAAAATGATCTATGAGGGCAACTACATATGGATCGTATAAAGGCAAGAGAAATGCTGGATTGGGTAGTATTGAAGCTGAGAATACCCTGGATTGGGACCACCATTCTGATCATTCTGGGATCACTAAGCACTATTTTTCCGGTACCTTTATTCTATGGTGTACAGTTTATGATTGTTAGCGCGGCAGCACTCGTTGCTCTACGTTTGCATGGGGCCATCTATGGATTTGTCACCCTTATAGTCATCCATCTGCTGATTACTGTCTGTGTTGGCTTCCAGCCGCACCATGTATCTATAATGCTTGCCCACTTCATGGAATTGATCTGGATGCTCGTTTGGCAGATTCGTTGGAAGAATGGCAGCTTAATCAAGGCTAATGCTGTCTTTTGGGTAGTCATGTTATTTCCCGCGATCTATGCCGGGCATTTTATATTGGGTTTGAATATAGACGATTTGAAGTATGAGTACATGTATATTGCTGTAATTGGTATGGTGAATGCGCTGATTGCAGGAATTGTAGTCGATTTCTGGATCACCACAGGTGAACACAAATCAAAGCGGACGGGTACTATTCCACTCACAAGAATTGCGTTTAAATACGTAGTCGCCTTTGTGGTATTTGTTTCTCTCGTACTGTTATCCGCAGATAGCCGCAGACAATTGAGTCAGCTGGATGATGCCATATTACGTGATATGAAATATGCAGCGAGTGCGGTTACTCAGGATATTGATGAAGGGTACATTACCTCCGACAATATGGATCAGAATATGGCGCGTTATCATCATCTATTGGGTGTGAATGTGATTCTGCTGAATCGGGATGATACTGTCGTTGCTTCTGGTTTGAATACACTGCAGGCGGGCGAGTACCTGGACATGGACAGCTTCCGTCTTCTGAAGTCGAGAGAGAACCTCATTCTCTTAAGTTCCGCAAATATCCATTACAGTGATGTATTAAATCATTGGAAACAAGCCTCCTTTATCTATGAAGCAGAAATGACAAGAATAACACCTTATCGGGTATTCATTGTGACCGACTCGTCCAAGTATTACCCCCGAATTGAATCGATTTACCTGACCACACTGCAATCCCTGTTCATCATCATCGTGGCTTCTATGATTGTAGCAGCTCCGCTCAGCAGTAAGGTCGTTAGCCCGCTGTTAAGACTGACCAGGATGACAGGCTCTCTGCCGAGACTGCTGTTTCGAAATGGGAAGTTGGAGTGGCCAACCAGCCATGTAACTGAAGTACAGATCCTGATTGGTAATTTGCGCAAAATGGCCGATGTGCTGCTGGAACAGTTCGAACAGATTCGTCACGACAAGTTAACGTTGGAGGACAGGGTCATAGAGCGGACCAAGGAACTCAAGAACAGTGAAGAGGTCAAACGTGCCATTATTGAATCCTCCATTGACGCGATTATCGCTGTGGACTCCAATGGGATGATTGTTGAGTTTAATCCGGAGGCTGAAAGGATGTTTGGGTTGCGCCGGGAGGAAGTGATCCTGCACAAGGAAGCGCCGACTCTTTTCCAAGGGGCAAGTTGCGTGGAGATCAAGAAATTGTTGGAGCGATTTGACTATGTTGAAGGTAAGAGATACACAACCGTAGATGAAATTTCAGGAATTCGCCGGGATGGTTCCGTCTTTCCGATTGAGTACAAAATTGTAGAAATTCAGCTTGGCAAAAATGAGACGTTATATAACCTGTTTATCAAGGATATTACCGAGCGGACCAGAGCAGAAGAAGATCGTGTGCGTCATGCCCTTGCGTTGGAGAAGTTGAACTCGGAGTTGTTCAATGAAAAGATTGCCATTCAGGAACAGCGAGATATCAGTGAGCAATTTATTGAATCCGTACGGGAAGGGCTCGTGATGTCTGATCGATCAGGGACCATAACCATCGTCAACCGAAGGATAGAAGAGATGTTTGGTTTGGGTGATTTTCTGGGCAGATCTATCGAAGATTTGGCGCAGGCGATTGATACAATGGTATTAACGGACAACTTCAATCTGATGGAACAGACTAGAGCATTCCTGAATGGAGAAACGGCGTTTATCGAGACCGAATTTATATTTAATAATGTGGATAAAAGTGTGTTTTCCTTGTACATGAAACAGATGGATGTCCCGGGTAAGAACCATGGTTTTCTGCTGGTGTTCCGTGACCGGACCGGAGAAGAGCGGCTGGATCGGATGAAGAATGAACTGATCAGCGTAGTATCTCATGAGCTTCGAACACCTGTAGCCACCATTATGGGGTATGTGGAATTAATGATGATGTATGACCTTCCGGCAGCTCAGCAGCAGGAATTCATGCAGACCATCGCTTCGGAGGGCAAGCGGCTGAGCAGTTTGCTCGATGATGTACTCGATATTCAGCGACTCGATAACGAAGGCATGACTTACCATATGACGTATGTACCGCTGGTTGAGTTGGTAGAAGGGGTTGCCGAACAGTGGAATATGAAGTCTGCCCAACGAATCTACGTGCATACGTTTAATGGAGACTTTTTTGCTTATGCTGACCAGAACAGAATGGTTCAGGTTCTGCACAATCTGGTGGGCAATGCAGTCAAGTATTCTCCGGGAGCTGACCGCATTGATGTGACGTTATGGGAAGAAGAGGAATGGTTATGTCTTGATGTGCGTGATTATGGTATAGGGATTGCGGAGCAAGAGAAGGACATGTTGTTCAACAAGTTCTATCGAGTGGATAATTCGGATCATCGGCAGATTGGTGGAACAGGAATCGGGTTGTACATTTCCCGTAAAATTGTAGAGGATCACAAGGGGACGCTGACCTTTATATCTGCACCGGACAAGGGAAGTACGTTCAAGGTACGACTGCCCAAGCAGGACGTATTGGTTTAAATGTATTGATGGATGAAGAGATGCATTCCACTTTATTTATGATCAATATTAAGTATGAGACCTGCGAATAGAGCCTTTGCCCTTCAGCGCGTAAGCGTGATAAGGGGAAAGGCTTTTTTTGTTTTTCAATTTCCCGGATAAAAAAACAACTTCTTTTGCAAACTGTCTATAGAGCCATAATTTGCATCCCATGCAAAAGGAGGACGGAAGGTATATGTTCCGTAAACAAGAGAAAACACTCATCATCGTCTGTCTGGTTGCAGCTGTGGTTGTGCTGTATGCCGTTGTGAAAAGCATCATCCGGATCATGAGTTATTAAGATACACGTTTAAGCAGAGGAACTGCTGTTGTACATAACGATTATGTGAAAGAGGAGTGTAACCATGTCATCCCTGGACCCTGTTTTGCTCAGCCGGATACTAACCGGTCTTACCCTGTTTGTACACATTGTTTTTGCCTCTATCGGTGTAGGTGTACCACTCATGATTGCCTTGGCCGAGTGGCGAGGACTACGAACCAATGATATGCATTACACCTTGCTGGCACGGCGGTGGGCACGAGGTTTTGTCATCACCGTTGCCGTTGGCGTCGTTACAGGCACCTCGATCGGATTACAGCTCAGTCTGCTGTGGCCGATGTTTATGCGGGTAGCGGGCCAGGCAATCGCCCTGCCGCTGTTCATGGAGACGTTTGCCTTTTTTATAGAGGCGATCTTTCTTGGGATTTACCTCTATACGTGGGATCGTTTCAAAAAGAAATACACGCATATGCTGCTGTTGATTCCGGTAGCTCTTGGCTCATCTGCATCTGCGATTTTTATTACGACGGTGAACTCCTTCATGAACCAGCCTCAGGGATTCACCCTGATTAATGGCATCATGAAGGACATCCATCCGATTGCAGCCATGCTGAATCCGGCAACACCAACCAAGGTGTCTCATGTGCTCGCTTCATCCTACACTCTGAGTGCAGGTGTTCTGGCGGGGATAGCCGCTTTCAGTTTGCTTCGGGGACGGGACCATGTGTATTACAAAAAAGCACTGAAACTCACGACGGTATCTGCGCTTGTATTTGCCATCAGTACCGTCATGATCGGCGACTCCTCCGGTAAATTCCTGGCGAAATATCAGCCGGAGAAACTGGCTGCCGCAGAATGGCATTTTAAGACGATGAAAGAGGCACCGCTTGTTTATGGCGGCATTTTGGATGAGAACAATGAAGTGAAATACGCGATTGAGATTCCTTATGCACTTAGCATTTTGGCGGGGAATCGTCCCGATACGGAAGTGAAAGGTCTCGAAGAATTTCCTGCGGATCTAAGGCCACCCCTGTCCATTCATTATATGTTCGACCTGAAGGTCACAACCGGAGTGATCATCCTGATGATTCCTGTGTTATATGTGCTGCGGCGCTGGTTGCCCGGGCGCAAACCATATCCCAAATGGCTGTTGCTCGGCATTGTTTTGCTCGGACCGCTAGCCATGATTGCAATTGAGCTGGGGTGGATGTTCGCCGAAGTTGGCAGACAGCCTTGGATCTTACGCGGGTATATGAAGGTGTCGGAAGCGGCCACGACTTCAACATCGGTAGGGTGGATGCTGGTGTTGTTCATCTTGTTGTATCTGATTCTCTGTTTCTCGTGCATTCGGGTACTCAGCAAGCTGTTCCGTAATAAGGAAGCAGAGAAGGAACTGGAGTCTCTGGGGCTTGAAGGAGGGATCGTGCATTGAGCTTCGAAATTGCAGGTATTGCGATATTGTGGACGTTTTTGTTCGGTTACCTGATTGTCGCTTCGATTGATTTTGGCGCCGGGTTCTTCAGCTTTTACAGCATTTTGACCGGGCATGAGAACAAAATTCATAACATCATTCAGCGCTACCTGTCTCCCGTGTGGGAAGTGACGAATGTGTTTCTGATCTTTTTTGTGGTCGGACTGGTTGGGTTTTATCCGGACAGCGCCTTCTATTACGGGACTGCCTTGCTGGTTCCGGGTTCTTTGGCCATTGTACTGCTTGCTATCCGGGGGGTGTACTACGCCTACAATACCTATGGCAACCATGGGCAGAACAGCCGGATCTACATGGCATTGTACGGAGCGACGGGATTGCTGATTCCAGCGGTATTCTCCACCATTTTGGCGATATCCGAAGGCGGAATCATTGAGCAGGTGGGCGAACAGGTATTTTTTCGCTGGCGTGAATTTTTGACGAATCCATATACCTGGTCGGTTGTTTTGCTTGCACTAGTCAGTGTGTTGTACATCTCGGCGATGTTTCTTTCCTATTATGCCAAACGGGCAGGGGATGAGCCGGCATTTGAGGTGCTTCGAGAGTATGCACTGCTCTGGAGCTTGCCAACCATTTTTGCGAGTTTTCTGGCATTTCTGCAGATTAACAAACAGAATCCCGCACATTTTGAGCAGATGGTGAATATTTCATGGATGTTCATTGCTTCGTTTATCTGTTTTGTCATTGCGGTGTCGCTGGTGTGGAAACGCAAATATCTGGGCTGGTGTTTTATCGCTGTCATGCTTCAGTTTGCCTTTGCCTGGTATGGTTACGGGCGATCCCACCTTCCGTATATTCTGTATCCGTACATTAATATTTATGACAGCTTTACAAATCGGACGATGGGGATTGCGCTTATTACGGCGTTCAGCCTGGGGCTGCTCGTGCTCATTCCGTCACTTGTGCTGATTATGAAGTTGTTCCTGTTTGATGCCAATTATGTACGCGGTAATTCTGGTAAAAAGAAAGGATGAGTCTGTTCATGTTGCTGAACATGTTCTTACTTATGACTCCCTTGCTGTACCCACTATCTGCTGAGGGAGTCACGGGGATACCCGGCATAACCGGGTTGAGTTTTTTTGAGACATTCACCATCATGTACGCCCCACCACTCATTATTATGGCTGCGGTTGTCTTTTTGTTCATATATCTGGCCGTATGCAAAAATCCGAAGGATTGATTGACTGGTACGTACATTCCCATTTGGGGTAATCTGTTGTTAAGAAATAGGAAGGGAGGAGGCCCCTTTCATGCCTAAAATCCGTTATAACAATATTGATAATGTAAGTACGGACAAAACGCTGAAGGAATTCAAGCAATGGCGGGAGCAGCGGCGCAATAAAGTGAAGGACTACTCCTACACCGTTCCCAAACACCCGCCTGAACTGGATTATCTGCATGCCAATCGGGAGGACACGAGTATCACCTGGATTGGTCACTCCACGTTTTTCATTCAATATTATGGATTAAACATCGTGACTGACCCGGTGTGGGCCGAAAAAATGGGATTTCAACGAAGGCTCGGTGCCCCCGGCATTCCGATTCAGGATATTCCACCGTTGGATGTCATTCTGATATCCCATTCCCACTATGATCATCTGCATCTGGCTTCCTTGCGTAAGCTGGTTACCGCCAAGACATTGCTAATTGTCCCTGATGGTCTGAAGCGAAAGATGATTCGCAAAGGATTCCATCGGTGCCAAGAGATGAAGTGGTGGGATCATATTACACTTGGCGGAGTCAAAATAACCTTTGTCCCTGCACAGCACTGGACGCGCCGAACGCTGTTTGATACCAATACGTCCCACTGGGGCGGTTATGTGTTGGAGCAGAACCATGCGGCGACGACTTCAGCAGCGGAAAGTGCTGCAACAGCGAGCAGTCAGGATGAATCATCGGAGCAATCACGGGTAAACATAACCGCCAAGAAATCAGACGGCCCACCTGTATTGTATTTTGTAGGGGATACAGGTTACTTCCAGGGATTCAAAACGATTGGAGAGCGCTTTGACATCGGTATTACTCTGATGCCTATTGGTGCCTACGATCCGGAATGGTTCATGACGTCCCAGCATGTGACACCTGAAGAAGCACTGCAGGGGTTCGTTGAATCCGGTTCCCAGCTCATGGTGCCAATGCACTATGGCACATTCAAGCTGGCGGATGATACACCCAAGGAAGCATTGGATCGGCTGGAAGTTGAACGTGAGCGGTTAGGCATTGGTAAAGAACGGATTCGGGTGCTTGGTCATGGTGAAACTCTGCGGATACGGCATGAGAAAAGCAAACAGGACTAACAAAAGCAAGCCAAATATGTTAATGTAGGGATATGCCTGCATGAACAGTACATTTACCAAATCTTTAATAAGTAAAAAGCGGCCAATTTTCGAATTTGCCGCTTTTTTGTGTTATAATATGGTGCCAGAATAGGCATCGGGATATTGAATCCATGATTTACGCAACTTGCTATTCATGCAGTATGCAGATTAACCAATAAAGGATGGTATGCTTAATGATCAGTACAAGCGGCATCACGCTCCGCTACGGAAAACGTGCACTTTTTGAAGATGTAAATATCAAATTCACACCAGGAAACTGTTATGGCCTCATCGGCGCCAATGGAGCCGGTAAATCAACATTCTTGAAAATTTTGTCCGGTGAAATTGAATCCAACTCGGGAGAGGTGCACATCACCCCGGGCGAACGTATGGCCGTTTTGAAGCAAAACCACTTTGAATATGATGAGTATCCGGTTCTCGAAACGGTAATTATGGGTCATAGTCGTCTCTATGCCATTATGAAAGAAAAAGATACGCTGTATGCCAAAGCGGACTTCACTGAAGAAGACGGCCTGCGTGCAGGTGAGCTTGAAGGTGAATTTGCGGAGCTCAATGGCTGGGATGCTGAGCCGGATGCAGCGGCACTCCTGATCGGTCTGGGTATCGACCGTGACATGCACGATAAGAAAATGAATGAACTAAGTGGTAACGAAAAAGTTCGTGTCCTGCTTGCACAAGCATTGTTTGGTCGTCCAAACAACCTGTTGCTCGATGAGCCTACCAACCACTTGGATCTCGAATCCATTCAATGGCTTGAGAACTTCTTGATGGACTATGAAGGTACTGTTATTGTGGTATCCCATGACCGTCACTTCCTGAACAAAGTATGTACGCACATTGCGGATATCGACTTTGGTAAAATCCAGTTGTATGTAGGTAACTATGACTTCTGGTATGAATCCAGCCAATTGGCACTTGCGTTGCAACGTGATGCCAACAAGAAAAAAGAAGAGAAGATTAAAGAGCTTCAAGCCTTTATTCAACGTTTCTCTGCGAATGCCTCGAAATCAAAACAGGCAACTTCCCGGAAGAAACAACTCGACAAAATCACACTGGATGATCTTCGTCCATCGAACCGTAAATATCCGTTTATCAACTTCAAACCTGAGCGTGAAGCCGGTAAACAATTGTTGACCGTAGATCGCATCAGCAAATCCATTGATGGTGTGAAAATGCTGAATGATATCAGCTTTGTCGTGAACAAAGGGGATAAAATCGCATTTGTGGGTCCAAACGGGAATGCCAAGTCACTGTTGTTTGATATTCTTATGGGTGAAACGGAATTGGATAGTGGCGAATACACTTGGGGTGTAACAACAACTCAAGCTTATTTCCCGAAAGACAACTCCAAATATTTTGACGGTGTAGACATGACGCTTGTGGATTGGCTCCGTCAATATTCCAAAGATCAGGATGAAACGTATCTGCGTGGATTCTTGGGACGTATGTTGTTCTCAGGTGAGGAATCCTTGAAAAAGGCAAGTGTACTCTCCGGAGGCGAGAAAGTTCGCTGTATGCTGGCGAAAATGATGCAGACTGGTGCTAACGCATTGATTCTGGATGAGCCTACGAACCACTTGGATCTCGAATCCATCACAGCGCTGAACAATGGTATGATTGATTTTGACGGCACAATGCTGTTCACATCCCATGACCATCAGTTCATTCAAACCATTGCTAACCGGATTATCGAAATTACGCCGAATGGCATCATTGATCGCCAAATGAGCTATGACGAGTATCTGGAAAGTGATGAAATCAAAGAACTGCGCAATAAAATGTATCCGGTAGAAGCTTAAACCAAGCATCATCTACGGCACATGATTATAGGAACACCAAAGAACCGCAAGCCTCTGTGAAGAGGGCTTGCGGTTCTTTTTGTAATCCAATGGGTTTCACTGCGGTTTAAAACCTAAGATCCACCAGTACGGCGACGTTGGTTGTTAGGCTTTTTGTTGTTTTGACTCTTCATCGCTTTAGGTCCGCCTTCAAAGTAGGCGCTGGATTGGTTACCGGAATTTGCTTGTTCTTTCTTTTGCGCCAGCTTTTGGCGTATAGCATCCTGCAAACTGACCTTTTTCGGTTCGTTATTTTCGCTCATCGTTATTTCCCTCCCGGTCTTACAGTGAGCCGTCCAAATTGGACGGGATGTACCTATTTTATACGTTTTATAAAAGCCCCACAAGGGCAACCTGATAAAATGCTCAAAACCTTTGGTTTTACCCAGGCCAACATTTTTTCTCATTAACTACAGCCCTGCCGTCTGGCAACTTTGTTTCGGCTTGCCTACAGCAATGCAGCCTGGCAACACTGTTTCTGTAGACCCACACGCTCCGCATTTGGTAACATGGAAAAACCGTAATACGAAACGTTAAAGGAGTGTCGCCCGGTTTGAACGCTTATGAAGAAATTCGAAAAGGGGAGCGAGGGGCCTGGGTTAGTATTGTAGCCTATCTCATCTTATCCGCCTTTAAGCTGATCTGTGGATATTTATTTGCTTCCAGCGCCTTGCTGGCCGATGGTTTTAATAACCTTACGGATATTGTGGCATCCGTTGCTGTATTGATCGGGCTTCGGATTTCCCAGAAACCACCTGACTCGGATCATGCCTATGGTCATTTTAGAGCGGAGACTGTTGCTGCCTTGGTGGCTTCATTTATTATGGCTATGGTTGGACTGCAAGTATTGGTTGAAGCCGTTCGCTCCTGGTATGAAGGAGCCTTTGTGGCTCCCAACTTGTGGGCAGCAGCGGTGGCTGTAGTCTGTGCTGTGGTGATGTTAGGCGTGTATCGTTACAATCATCGTCTGGCTAAACAAATTAATAGTCAGGCTCTGATGGCAGCGGCAAAAGATAATCGTTCGGATGCCTGGGTCAGCATAGGCGCTGCAGTTGGAATTATAGGTGCGCAGTTTGGACTTCCATGGCTGGATAAAGTAGCTGCCATTGCTGTAGGTCTGTTGATCTGCAAGACGGCTTGGGAGATTTTTCGGGATTCTACACATCGTCTTACCGATGGATTTGATCAGAAGGAGCTGACGGATCTCAGATCCTCAGTAGCTCGCGTTCCAGGTGTTGAGATGATCAAGGATGTGAAGGCACGTGTGCATGGCAGTCATGTACTCGTGGATGTGGTCATTGAAGTGGACGGAAGCCTAAGCTTGATTGAAGGCCATCAGATCTGTGACCGAGTGGAAGAGCGTTTGAAGCGATCGCATAATATCATGCATGTACATGTGCATGTGGAACCGAAGACAGAAGAAGTCACAGGTAACACTTGAACAGGGCGTGAACATCTTGAAAAATCAAAAGAGGACAGCCGCGATTGTGCCTGCTGTCCTCTTTACTTATCGTTAGAACGATTATACGATGTTACTGAATGGCAACGTGGATCCACGCTTTGCCTTTCCAAGTGTACACTTGCACCCACTCGCCACCGTCGAATCCGTCAACCACTTCACCTGTTGTATCGATGACTTGGGAGCTCAATGCACCGATTGGTTTACCGTTAGGTGCATCATAGAACCAAGTGCGCTCCAGAAGGTTCAGCAACATTGTAGGTGCCAGTACTTCATCACCTGGTTTTACAAGTGGCTCTTCAAACATTTTATCATCTGTAGTCGTAGCAGGCGTTTCAGTTGTTGTTGAAGTACCTTCTGTGCCTGTAGTGTCTGTTGTTGTACCGGTTACTGTCTCAGCAGTACCTTCTACTGTGTCTACAGCAGGTTTGTTCACTTCAACAGCCGGAGTTGTTGTTGTTGTTGTTGTCGTAGCTTCTGTTCCTTTTTCCGGAGTCACCGTTCCGGTAACCGCTTCCTCAGCACCAGCAGCGGCAGCCATCGAACCCATCAACGTTAAAGCAGCGGCAAAACTTACGATTTTTTTCATTTGTTTTTCCTCCTCGGTTGGGTATGTAATTTGTTGTCCTGTGTTTAAAGTAACCAAGCAAGCTCACCTGTGAATCACAAATTATAACAATATTTTCTTGCATTCTCCAGTGTCAACTGGCGCATATGTGGGTATATAGCAAGCCTGTAAATATCATACTTCGGTGGGATAAAACCGGGTTGGCTATCTCAAAAAGGTCCTGTTTTTTTGAAATTCATGGGAGAGCAGCTTGGAATAAAGCGGGAAGGAGTGCAATACATAATATAGAAAAGTTGACCCATGCCTAAACGCACAAAAGCCAATCGGCTGCGTAGCACGATCGGCTTTTGTATGTATTCGTTAATATTGCTCAGTCATATCAGAGCTGAGGTTATCGCATTCGGCTACGTCCCGTAATGAGGGAGATGACGAACAGTACAACAAAGATGAAGAAGAGTACTTTCGCAATTGAAGCAGCTGCTTCAACAATACCGAAGAATCCAAAAATACCTGCTACCAGTGCAATAATTAGAAATAAAACAGACCATTTCAACATAAGGTTTCATCCTTTCGTTTGCTTGATTCTGGAGTGAGTTGTGTTCACCTCACCGCCTTGTGTAGTCTAACTTTAACCGGGGGCTATCCAGTTGAAACATTGGTTTTTTTTCCAAGCGCGAGCATATTTGAAGTAACATGTTATTTTGTTTCGTCCGGGAAATCGCCGGGTAACTATAGCAATAACAAACTGATGCACATATGGAAAGTGAGGTTCTTCTATGATCTATCAAATTAGCGTGGCCCTGATTGCAGTGGCATTTGCAGTCCTTGTGTTCTTTTTAATTCGTACCTTGAAATCCGCTCAGGGTTCCCTGGACAATGTCTCACAGACATTGCAGGAGGTACAGAAAACGATTGATGAACTTAGCTATGAAGTGAAGCAAACGGTAAGACACGCCAATGATATTACGGTGGATGTACAGCACAAAATGAAAAAAATTGATCCTGTGATGGAATCTGTCGAGAATCTCGGAGAAGTGTTGAATGAAGTGACGGCAGCAGCCAAGCAAGTCTCCTCAACACTGATGGCTAAATTTCAGACCAAACGTAGCAATACTGAACAGAGCAAGCGCCCTGAAACGAGTCATGCAATTACACCGCCTGCTACATCAACGGATCGTACGCTGCAATCCTACGAAGCTACATATAATGATGAAGCTAGGGGCGGGAAAAATTGGATGAAGTATATTGATATAGCAGCGAATGTGTGGCAACGGATGCGCAAGTAACATTACCGCTTTGTAACCCGTGAAAAAGCCTTCGGAGCGGTGATGAACCTGATGAAAGGGTGAGAATCATGATGAAACTACTGCTTGTGATGTTTAGCGTAATTTCTCCCTTTTCCGTTCAACCGGCAGCGGTACCCGCTGCTCACGATATGCAATGGACGGCAATGGAAGAGAAGGCGTCAGAGGTAACTCTGGCTGTTGATCGATCCGAGACTTTCCAGCATATTCGGACTCTGAATGGCATTTCTCTGGATGACACCATGGACGATTTGTTGGCCAAGAAGGGCCAGCCGGTGTATAAACAGGAAGATCCTTATCTGGGATGTCCTGAATATCACTTTCGTGATGTGAAGGTTGGTTTGTGTGAAGATACGGATGTCATTCATTATGTGCATATCGATGCATCTGAAAATCACATTATGTTAAACGGAAAGAGAATCGAGATGAATATTGAAGCGATCCATCATGCTCTCGGGAAACCGTATTATGTGGCTGAGGACGGAGAAGTGTTTCTCCGTGGAGACCAGGCTCTAAAGGTATATATGAAGTCAGGCTCTCATCAGATTGAAGGTATTGATCTTTTTGATGACACAGTTTCCTAGGATTGGTTATTACCGAATCGTTTCAACCCCATATAGTATGGTTATATATTAAGTAGCTCGATACAGAAGATTAAATCAGAGGAGAGTGGAAACGATGAATTCAACCAATGAGCAAGCATATGCAAAAGTGGTAGAAAACGGAGTCCAAGCGGTAGAAGCGGTGAAAGAATTGCAGATTACCGGATACCTTGCTGATCAAATCTTTGTTCTCGCCCATGAGAAGGATCGTACAGATCGAATTGCTGATACAGCAGATGCCAAAGAAATTGGCATAAAGGAAGAAGGCGTATTTGATTCCTTGGCGAATCTGTTCCGCTCACGTGGTGATGAACTCCGGGCCAAAATTGTTTCGATGGGCTTTACCGAAGCTGAAGCTGACTTCTACGAGAGTGAGTTAGACAAAGGTAAAGTACTCGTAATTGCCAAAAAGAAAGATTGATCAATATAACGGTGAAAGTGGAAGTTTGCTGAACAGGACAAGCTTCTGAATCACTTAAGTAAAATGCTTAATCAAAAACATAGATAAGGAATGGGGCTTCCCCCATTCCTTATCTATGTTTTTGCAAGTTTGGAAGCGGGATCAGGACGCTGCAAAAACAGGGCGAAAAGCGGTGAAGATTACCCGTGATGGTGCCATTTACTGATAGAGTTTTTTTGTTTTTACGATTATAGTTATACTAGGAATTATTATGTCTACTGCCGTTTTGTATGCAAAATTTGTATAATTAACGTTCGTTTTACCTTAATAAGAATCGACAAACCCGGACGCCACAGATAAGGAGATATCAATGAGAATACTTATTGTTGACGACAATCCGACGAATGTCATTATCATTCGAGAAATTCTGAAAAAAGAGAACTATCGTGACATTGTAACCGCGAGTTCCGCCATGGAAATGTTTGAAGTGTTGGGAATTGGGGAGGAAAGCAACGAACTTCGCCCAAAACCGTCGGATATTGACCTGATTTTGCTAGATATGATGATGCCCGAGATGGATGGTATCGAAGCCTGCAGTATTGTGCAAAAATTTGAAAATTTAAAGGATATACCGATTATTATGGTGACTGCGATCGGGGACTCCAAGAAACTTGCCGAAGCATTGGATGCAGGTGCGTCAGACTATGTGACCAAACCGATTAATAAAGTCGAACTGATGGCCAGAATTCGACTTGCACTTCGTTTGAAACAAGAGAAGGATTGGCATAAAGAGCGGGATCAACGTATTCAGGATGAGCTCAAGTTGGCAGCGATGGTCCAAAATGCCGTATTAAGTCCGGCAATTAGGGACCCGTTGTTCCAAGTGCACGCCATCTATAAACCATCCTTTGAGCTAGCGGGTGATCTATATTCTTGGTACCCCCTTGGAGAAGGTCGTTACGGAGTGCTGCTGCTCGACATGATGGGACACGGGATATCTTCATCCCTGTTTACCATGTTTATCGCTTCTGTCTTGAAAGATACAGTGACCACATATGTGGATCCAGAGAAGGTCATTCAGGAGTTGAACCGTCGTTTTAACCAGCTCCATCTGGAGAAACAATTGGTACAGTATTATTTTACGGCCATTTATCTGGTCGTTGATACACGAATGAAGCGTATTGATTATGTTAACGCAGGGCATCCACCTGCTTTATTTTTCCGAAACGACGGCAGTGTCACCACATTTGACAGCGTCTGCTGTCCTGTTGGTTTATTTGACAAAATGGATATTGAACCACAAACGATTCATTACGAGGGTGATGGGCATATAGCACTTTATACGGATGGATTATTGGAAGCTGTTCAGGGCGGGCAGGAGGAGCAACATGAATTCCTGATCGAAAAATTGACCGGCTCACATCAGTGGGATGAAGCTGCTATGCAGGCCATGTTTTTTGACGACGAAATTCCCCAGGAGCGGGATGATGATAAATGTCTGGTCTGGATTACTTTAGATAAAGGGGCGGGGGATGAATGAAGATCAGAAATAAACTGCTGATTGGTTTTACCGCTCTGATGGCTATTTTGATCGTGCTCACGTTTGTGAGTTATGAGCGCCTGAACAGTAGCAATCAGCAGATTGATCAGATGTATCAGGAACGTTATCTCAAAGTGAGGTTCACCTCAGCTGCACGCGGAGAAGTTAACGACATTGCCAAAGTGCTGGCTAACTTGTTATTAAATCCGAACAATTCGATTAGTGCTGCTGAAGGTGACCTGAAGGAGATGAAGGAACGAGGTGATCGTAATCTCGAAGAAGTGAGAAATCGGGCGGACAGTGCACCTGAACATCAGCTGGTGGATCGAGTAAATTCGGCGTGGACCGCTTATACGTCCTATGCTACGAAACAGATCAATCTCATGTCCCAAAACCGGGTAGAAGATGCGAATAACTACCGCAATGCAACAGGGCTCGCGGTGCAAAAAGAAACTGTGGATAGTTTGAATGCTCTTTCCCGATATCAGGATCAAGAGATTGATGCCGAGATCAAAAACGCTAATGCAGCGTATACAAGAGCAGTGCAGATCACAATAAGTATTATGATTGCGGGGCTGTTGCTTGCATTGGGGGTCATTATGTGGGTGCTGCCGAGTATTACGCGGGGGCTGAACACCGTATCCATGATGATCACCAGTTTTGGCAAAGGCCGTTACCGCACAATCAGACGCTTACAGATCAAATCCACAGACGAGATTGGTCAGATTGCCAGTGTGTTCAAAGATGTATCCAGTGATCTGGAAGAAAAACTGGAAGTTGAGAAGGCTTATATTCAGGCTCAACAGGATCAAAACTGGATGAACTCAAACATCGCACGAGTTCCCGAGTTACTTCGGGGAATTGGTTCCATTCGACAAATCTCACAGATGTTTATCAGTGAGTTCACACCGGTCCTTGGTGCTCAGCTCGGTGTCGTTTATCTGATCGATGAGGAAAAACATCCCGACGAACTGAGACGGTACGGTGCATATGCATTTGAAGAGAACGAAGACGTTGGTAAGGAAATGTACCGGATCGGTGAAGGCCTAATTGGTCAGGCAGCACTGGATATGACACCAATTGTTTTGGAAAATACGCCTGAAGATTACGTGAATATTGGTTCAGCTTCAGGTTCAACACGTGCTACAGGTATCATGATTTATCCTGTCGTGTTTGAAGACGAACTGATTGGCGTTGTGGAACTTGCTTCCTTTGAAGGGTTCAATGAGCTTCACAAACAATTGTTTGCTCAACTGATTATGAACTTGGGCGTTATTCTGAACAACGTTCGTCGTCGTTTACGTGTCGAGGAACTGCTTCGTGAATCCCAGGCACTAACAGAGGAACTACAGGTTCAATCCGAAGAACTGCAGACCCAACAGGAAGAACTGCGCCGCTCCAATGAGAATCTGGAGGAGCAGACAGAAGCGCTTAAACGCTCCGAGGAACTATTACAGCGTCAACAAGAAGAATTGGAGCATTACAATACGGAGCTCATTGCCAAGACGCGAGCGCTTGAAGAGCAGGTACGTGAAGTTGAAGAGAAAAATGACGAAATTGAGAAAACGAAGACACAGTTGGAACAACAAGCTACGCAGCTGTCGATGACAAGCAAGTATAAGTCCGAATTTTTGGCGAATATGTCGCATGAACTTCGTACACCGCTGAACAGCCTGCTCATTCTTTCCCAATTATTGTCGGAGAACAAGGGCGGAAATCTGACTGACAAACAGCAGGAATATGCACAGACCATCTACATGTCGGGTGCAGACCTGCTGAAGATGATTGATGAGATTCTGGATCTGTCCAAAGTGGACGCAGGGAAGATGGATATCAATTATGAGACCGTTCGAATGGAAGAGCTGACCAGCTTTGTTCAGCAAAACTTTGGACCGATGGCGAATAAAAAAGAACTGAACTTGCACATCGAATTCGACAGCGATTTGCCGGAATGGGTGTATACGGACAGTCATCGCGTGAAACAGATTTTGCGGAATTTGTTGTCAAACGCGTTTAAGTTTACCAATCGAGGTTCGGTTAGTCTGATTGGACGACGGATGAAACCGGAAGAACTGCCAGGTTATATGAACACGAATCAGGAATATCTCGGATTTAGTGTAAAAGACACGGGGATTGGTATTCCATCGGATAAAACAGATCTGATCTTTGAAGCGTTCCAGCAAGTGGATGGGACAACAAGTCGGAAATACGGCGGAACTGGCTTGGGATTGTCCATTAGCAGAGAACTGGCACGTTTGCTTGGTGGTGCAATACAGGTGGAATCATCCGAGGGTGAAGGTAGCTGCTTTACCTTGTACCTGCCGGATAATCATGAAGAAGAAGCCTTGGCAGAGGAAGGTGCTTCAAGAGAAGCGGCTGTATCCTCAGAGGATCTTTATGAACAGTCCATTGAAACACGGACCATGCTTTCAAGTCATCAGTCCATCCTATCTCCTGATCCGGAACGGAGCGTAGGTACAGATCTGTCTCCTACCCACACTCCAGATGTCACGCAGATCGAAGATGATCGGGAGAATATCACGGAAGGTGACAAAATCCTCCTCATCATTGAGGATGATGTGAACTTTGCACATATTTTGATGGATATGGCGAGAGGAAGAGGATTCAAAGCACTTGTTGCCCTGCAAGGTGACAAAGGTCTTGAAACGGCCCGTCAATATCTGCCGGATGCCATCATCCTTGATATTCAACTGCCTGTAATGGACGGTTGGACCATTCTGGGTGAACTGAAGAGCAGTTCGGCAACACGTCACATTCCGGTACATGTCATTTCAGTCATTGATGATATGAAGCAAGGTCTGATGATGGGCGCCATTGCTTACTTGAAAAAACCTTCCAGCAAGGATTCACTGGATAAAGCTTTCTCGCATATCAAATCATATACCGAAAATCAGTTGAAACGACTGTTGATTGTGGAAGATGATGAAATTCAGCGTAAAGCCATTATTGAATTGATTGGTCATGATGATGTTGCAATTACGGCAGTATCTACAGGTAGTGAGGCGCTGAATGAATTACACAGCCAGCGTTATGACTGTATGGTACTGGATCTGATGTTAACGGATATGACCGGCTTTGAGTTGCTCGACCAGATTCGGGATGACGAATATCTGAACGATCTGCCGATTATAATTTATACAGGCAAAGAACTGGATTCCAAGGAAGAAATGAAGCTGCGCAAATATGCGGAGTCCATCATTATCAAGGACGTGAAGTCACCAGAACGTTTACTGGATGAAACCACCTTGTTCCTGCACCGGGTAGAAGCCAATTTACCGGAAGACAAGCGTCGCATCTTGCAGAAGTTACACAACAAGGAAACGTTGTTTGAAGGTAAGAAGATATTGCTTGTTGATGACGATATTCGTAATGTATTTGCTCTTTCCAGTGTCCTTGAAGGTTATCGTATGGATGTAACGTTTGCAGAGAATGGCCGCGAGGCTCTGGAGATTTTGGAGAATAATCCGGAATTTGATCTGGTACTGATGGATATGATGATGCCAGAAATGGACGGTTACGAAGCGATGACACGAATCAGACAGATCCCGCAGTTTGAAAAGTTGCCGATTATTGCGCTCACGGCCAAAGCGATGAAAGAGGATCGCGGCAAATGTATTGAGGCCGGAGCATCTGATTATGTGAAAAAACCGATCCAGACCGATCAATTGTTATCCTTAATGCGCGTATGGCTGTATTCGTAAGTTCATTATTCGTATGTTCATGGTTTGGGTAATGAAAGACAATACGACGAATACGCAAGTAACAAATGAAGAAGTGGAGAGAATTTATGACACCGTGGGAACCTACCGAGACGGGGGCAGATTTGGTCCGTATGCCGCAAGATGAAGAACGCGAGCTGATCGAGATTGAGTTGCTGTTGGAAGGCATGCACCGTTTATATGGATATGATTTTAGAAACTATGCACTGCCATCCCTGAAACGAAGAATCTGGCATCATGCACATGCTGAAGGTGTTAAGAGCATATCTGGATTGCAGGAGCGTGTTCTTCATGACCGTTCCGCGTTTGACCGTTTTGTACAGAACTTATCCATCCCTGTAACGGAAATGTTTCGAGATCCTTCGCTTTTCCGAATGTTTCGGGAAAAGATTATTCCTATCCTGAGAACCTACCCGTATATCCGAATATGGCATGCGGGTTGCTCTACGGGAGAGGAAGTCTATTCCATGGCGATCATGTTGCATGAGGAAGGACTGTACGATAAGGCAAGAATCTACGCAACGGATATGAATGATCGCTCTTTGCAACAGGCCAAAGAAGGCGTATATGGTATTGAGAAAATGAAACTATTTACTACAAATTATTTGGAGGCAGGGGGTACCAGAGCCTTCTCCGAGTACTATACAGCGAAATACAATTCGGTGATATTTCATCCTTTTCTAAGGAAGAACATCATTTTCGCCGAGCACAACCTGGCAACAGACCGGTCATTTAACGAGTTTAATGTTATCTTTTGCCGTAATGTCATGATTTATTTTAATGATGAACTGCGGAACCATGTGCATGGGCTGTTCCATGAGAGCTTGAGCCACTTTGGTATTCTGGTTCTGGGGTCAAAAGAATCGATACATTTTACAGAGTTCAGTGATACCTATGAGCCGTTAGACCGGACCGAAAAAATATACCGGAAGATCAAATAGGGGGTTAGGGTTAGCCATGGGGCTCAATGAACCAATCCACATATTATTGGTAGATGACCGCCCTGAGAACTTGCTTGCTCTTGAAGCAGTTCTGGAATCGGAACAATATAAACTCGTTAAGGCAACTTCCGGAGAAGAGGCACTCCGCTGTCTGCTAAAAGACGAATTTGCGGTTATCGTTCTCGATGTGCAGATGCCTGGAATGGACGGAATTGAGACAGCAAAGTTAATTAAGGCACGGGACAAGTCCAAGGATGTGCCGATTATATTCATCTCAGCGAATAGCAGAGAAGCGGAGCACTTGTTTGCCGGATATTCAGCCGGGGCCATTGATTACATGGTTAAGCCATTTATTCCTCAGATTTTGAAATCCAAAATCGAGGGATTTGTGGAGATGTTTATCACCAATAAACGACTGAAGACACAGACGATGCTGCTTCACCAGAAAACACAGGAACTGGAGAAGATGAACCAACAACTCATTCAGGCCAAGGAAGAAGCGGAAATCGCAGCTAATGCAAAGACCGAGTTCCTGGCGATGATGAGTCATGAGATTCGCACACCGATGAACGGAGTTATCGGTATGGTGGATCTGCTAATGGAGACGGAACTGAAGGAAGATCAGAAGGAATATGCAGACATCGTTCGCCGCAGCGCGGATGCACTGGTCACGGTCATCAACGACATTCTTGATTTTACCAAGATGGAATCAGGCAAAATGGAACTTGAAGAGCATCCTTTTGAAATTGTCTCTTGTATTCGGGAAGTGTTGGGGTTGTTTGCTGCAGAAGCAGGCAAAAAGAATCTGGAACTGGATTATTTCCTGGAAGATTCTGTCCCTGAATTAATATATGGAGATATGGCAAGGTTACGTCAGGTTCTCTTGAATCTTATTGCAAATGCGATCAAATTCACCGATCAGGGTGGAGTGTATCTGATTGTGTCAGTTAAGGAAGAACAAGACGGACAACTGGCATTGGAGTTTGCTGTTAAAGACACCGGGATAGGAATCGCTTCAGACAAAGTTGATCGCCTGTTTCAGCCTTTTTCCCAGCTGGATACATCCATGACACGTAAATACGGTGGAACTGGCTTAGGACTGGCAATATGCAAGACTCTGGTTGAAATGATGGGTGGGCAGATCTACCTGGATATAACAGAACAGCGGGGAGCGACGTTTGTATTCACGATTCAAGCGAAACGTTATGTAGAAACCGAACTGGTCCAGAGGAACGGGGAAGAGAAGTCGACGGATGTGAAGAATGAGAATAAATACCCCACGGTATTAATTGTGGATGATCATCCTATTAACCAGAAGTTGATGGCGATTATGCTCGGTAAACTTGGCTTGCTCTCAGACATTGCTGAAGATGGACAGAGTGCACTTGATATGGTAAACGGTAGCCGTTATGACTATGTATTCATGGATCTGCAGATGCCTGTTATGGACGGTTTGGAATGTACACGGCGGATTCGAGAAAGCCTATCCCAGTCCGATCAGCCCATCATTATAGCCATGACAGCTAACGTGATGGAAGGTATTCAGCAACGCTGTATTGCTGCAGGGATGGATGATTATATTAGTAAACCGGTGAAAATGGGAAATGTAAAACAGAAAATAGCCCAGTTTCAGAAACAACGACAAATGCTAAACCCAGGCCCTTCAGCCATGAATCAGGCCAATTGAAACATTTGCCAAACTCCTTTCTGTTTCACTCGTGCTGAAGTTGGGTTATTAGGTAAGGAAACCATTGATCAGGAGAGAGATGTCTAATGAATACAAATAAAAATGAAAAATTCAATGCAAGAACCGAAACTCAGGACGGCGTGTGCACGGTGTATCTGACTGGCGAACTGGATTTGTCGGTTGCTCCTGACTTCCGCTTGGTGATGGAGCCGCTCGTGGATAACAAGGAACAGGATCTTGTAATCAACATGAAAGAATTGAAGTACATTGATAGTACAGGGATTGGTATCCTGTTATCTGTACTGAAGGCAAGACATGGAATGGAAGCTCGCTTTGAAGTACAGGAAGTTCCTGCGCAAATCCAGAAACTTTTTGACATGACGGGCATCGCCAAATTCTTTGTCACACAGAAGAATTCCCAATAGGAAAGGATCGAAAAAGGAATGAATGCAGAAGTTCAAAGAGTCACCCTTAATTTACCGGCGACAGCTGATTACGTTGATATTGTAAGACTTAATCTCTATGGAGTTGCCTCCAAGATGGGATTTTCTTATGAAGACATTGAGGATATGAAAGTTGCTGTATCCGAGGCCTGTAACAACTCTGTACTGTATGCATACTCACACGAAGGCGGCATGGTTGAAGTTGTATTCGAAGTGGATGGCGAAACATTGTCCATTACTGTCAAGGACGAAGGTGCCAGCTTCGAGAACATGAATCCTGCTGTGTCGCGTGCCGGTCTTCACGACAAAGAACTGACAGAAGCACAGATTGGCGGACTTGGGTTCTACCTGATGCAAGCCTTGATGGACGATGTCAGTGTGGAAAGTGAGACGGGCAAAGGTACGAAAGTAGTACTCGTAAAACGTCTTGCAAGAAGTGAGGAGAAAGTATGAATGAAAAAGTGACTCCCCCAGAGTCCATGTCTGAAGCTATAGGTTTGATCTGGGAATACCAGCAGACCCAAGATAATGAAATTGCAACAGTTCTTATCCGTAAATATGAACCAATGGTCAAAATGGCAGCAGGTAAGATTGCTCGGAATCGCCCCGATCTATACGAAGACTTGTATCAGACCGGGCAGATGGCCTTGATTCGTTTGCTTAAGCAATACGATATCAATCTGGGTATTCCGTTTGAACCTTATGCCATGAAGAGCATGATTGGTCATATGAAGAACTACTTGCGTGATAAATCCTGGTATATTCAGGTTCCCCGGAGGATTAAGGAAAAGGGGGCCCTTGTACAACATGCCATTGATGAGTTAACCGTGAAGTTGGAGCGCTCACCCGGTGTGAATGAAATTGCTGAATACCTTGATTTGACTGCGGAAGAGACGATTGAAGTTCTGGCTGGTCGGGAATGTTATCACTATGTGTCACTGGATTCTCCTTTATCTCAGGATGACAGTGCAGCAACATTGGGTGAACTGATCAGTGCAGATGTTAATGACTATGATTCGGTCGAAAAACGGATGGACTTGCAACAGGCATTGGGACAATTGAAGGAACAAGAGCAGCAGGTACTTATTCTAGCATTTCAGGATGGCCAATCTCAGCGTGCAATTGCACAAAAGCTTGGTGTTTCGCAGATGAGTGTATCTCGGATTCAGAAGCGAGCTACAGAGAAATTGAAACAGATCATGTCGAATGCTTCAATGTTATGAAAAATGTAACCCTAATGTTGTTGAGTACGGCATAAAGAAGGACACGTCATTGCACTGAAATGCATACGTGTCCTTTTTGGGATCAAAAAAAAGATAAGTATGCAATGAACGAACATAAGTGCAGGAGTGATAAAGTGATTGAGAACCAAATCAAGTTGGAAGCCCGCCGTGACAAGTTACTTTGCACGGATCAATGGCAATGGTGGGATTGGGTTGCACCTGACTCGTATAACATGAACGATGCTTTGGAGGAGCTGACAGAGGCATTTCCGGATATGCAGTACTGGCTTCATAAAATTCCGGAAGTTGAATCGAATTATTTGTCCGTGCGTTTTGTGAATGGCATAGAACCAGTTATATTTGGTTCATTGTTGTATGCGGTCAAGAATGAGAGAGATGACAAACGTCAAGATAATCAGATGTTTTTTTATGTTGATCGCAATAACCTGGTTACCTTGAATATGGATGACAGTACCCGAGGGATTATGAAGACGGACGAACGTGCCCATATGTTACAGCAATGTAGTGAGGCCAGGGACGGGATGTTTGTACTTTTTCGAGCTATACTGCATTACTACCATGTGGGAATGGATCATTTTGAGATGAACCTGCGTGATCTGGAACGGAAGATGGAATCCCGCAATGCTCGCACCTTGATGGACCAGATTCTCGCCGCTCGATTTGAGTTATTGTATTGGAGTAATCTGTTCATCCCTTATTCGGAACTGATGGCCGCTTCACATGAGGCTTACCTTGATGAAATAAATGAGAATCGATACTTCCAACAGCTCCAACATCGAGTTGAGCGAATGGAACGATTGTTTAGTCACTACGAGAAAGAGATCGATACATTAATCTCCATTGATAATGCAATCTCCGGTGTACGTGGCAATGAGATCATGAAAACACTGACTATTGTCACAGCTGTGTTCATACCCGCCACGGCAGCTGGCGCGATATGGGGGATGAACTTTGAGAACCTGCCCTTTATTGATAAATCATGGGGAGTTGTACTGGTCCTTGTTGTTATTATCTTAAGCATGATCAGCATGTATGTATGGCTGATGATGAAAGGCTGGACAGGAGATCTGCTCAAAGTGAAGTCCTCACAGCCTTCAGCTGAAGAGACAGAGAAAAAAGGAGCAACGGAATAGCGTAAGGAATAGCCTACTGTTGGCTAGTCCTCTTAGTTTTTGTAATCTTCAATATAACCAAGCAAGTCAGCGATATATTGTCCGACAATCGGCATATTGACGAATTGGCTGAGAATGAACGCGAGCAGACCCAGAACAACAAAGGTACCTACGGTCAGACCGAGTCCTCGTGCCATACCTGCTGTAAAGTTGGTAATAATCCGCTTTTTGGGACTGCTGTAATTCTCAATAATATCTTTGATCTGTGCTCTCTCCAGACTGTCCGCAATCTGGTCCAGACGTGTGTTCAATCGTTTTACCTCATGCCGCAATTCAAAAGGATGCTCGCTAGTATCATACTGCTGTGCCGGTGTTCCTCCCGTAATTGGAGTATTTCCGTTCATTGTAACTTTACTCATGATTTGTCCCCCTCAACTCACATTGGATAAAAAATAGCCAGCTGGAGTGCAGCTGGCTATTGGTCACTCGATCTGTATAGCCTTATAGGCTAGTCGAGTTAAGTTCTTTACGTGCATCTTCCTTCGCTTCTACGGAAGCGGCAGCCACTTCTTCAGATGCACGGGATGCTTCGTTAGCCACATCTGCGGATGCTTTTCTCACAGATTCCATTACATCATTGCGGCCTTGGTTTACGGTTTTTGCAATGTCGGAAGTTTTGGATGAGACCGTTTTAGCCAGTTCAGATGCTCTATCACCTACAACGGTTGCAACTTCTTTAGTACGGTCTGTAACCATGCCTACTTTCTCGGAAAGATCACCACGCAATTCACGTCCCGGTTTAGGCGCAAAGAGTAGTGCCGCAGCAGCTCCCAGCAAACCTCCGATGAAAATCCCTTTGGCGAAAGTCGAACCCGTCTGTACAGGATATTGCTCTTCTGCTTTATTCATGTCTAATCACTCCTTCTTCAAATTAAAAAACAAATACGAAACAACGAACACCTTGTTGCCCGAATCAGGCAGCCTGTCTTAGCAGTCTGGACACAAGCCCCAGCAAGAAAACAAAGAGCGCTGTACCAATGATGGCAGGGATGATGGCAAAGTTACCGATAACGGGTCCCCAGTTACCAAGCAAAAGTGCTCCCAGCCAGGCTCCGGCAAATCCAGCAATCATTGCACCGATTATGCCTCCAGGCATGTTGTGACCGGCAAGTGCATCTCCGATCAAAGCGATGATGACAGCCATCACAATGCTGATAATGATGCCCCACATAACAACCGCCTCCTTTAAACTTGATGTAGGATGTTGTCTGTTCGCGTTTGCTTACTTCGTATATAAACCCCGTGCAACCCTGTGAAACAATAATGATGAGGATGAATGAACTGGAAATCAGAGGAATTCATTCTTTAGCGGCTTTGTTTAATGCCTTTAATCATGCAGAAGATCCATGCCAATCCAGCAGCAAATCCGGTAAATACATCCGTAGGATAATGAACGCCCAGCATGATGCGGCTGAGGCCAATCAAGAAAATAAAAATGATACCACATAGGACAGGAAGCCACACACCTGAAGATGTATGTCGCTGTTGCTCAATAGCCCAGATCACAAAGAGCATCCCGTAGAAGCCCATGGAGATCATGGCATGTCCGCTGGGAAAGCTGTACCCGTGAACGACCAACAGATGATCCAGTTCAGGTCGGCTTCGTCTGAAAAACTCTTTCAATACTGTGTTCAGAATCCACATCATGGCAAAACTTCCCGAGATCGCATATCCATATATAACAAACCTTGGGCTGCGCTGCATGAAGAATAGAAGAGCAAAACCTCCTGCAGCTACAGCAGAGATTTTGAATGAGCCCAGCGCGGTTATGAATGAAGTGTAAGGAAACAGATAAAGACGTGAATCTGAATTCAGATAAAATAATTGCTGAATTTGGTCATCCAGACGAATAATAGAATCATCGCCCAACCAAGCACCCAGACCTGCCAAAATGAATACGACTGAAGCACTGATAGCCATACCAGCCAAACTCCAGTTGACGAGGGGGCGTAACAACATACCAGCGGTTGAACCAGATGAGGATGGTGTAGACATTTTACGTGGCATAGTAAGTTTCTCCTTCAGTATGGTAGTAGATGAACATAGATGATAAAGCTATACCCGAAATGCCTGTCGAAAAAACTGTAAAAACGTCGCTTTTGTACTATACTATTTAAGATATCCCATGCGGCGTCGTGACGCAAAGCAGAGATGAAATCGGGAGCACAAAGGAGAGAACTCGCATGGAGAGTGCCTTGTTAATTAAAGAATACCGTGCAGGCGTTATGGAATGCGCCCATTACGGACACATAAGTATTACGGATGAGTATGGCCGAATCGTATACTCGGCTGGTGACCCTCATTTTAGAGCGTTCACTCGCTCATCTGCCAAACCTTTTCAAGCGATTCCAGGAATCCGCGCAGGAATTGCCAGCCACTATGGTCTATCAGCACAGGAGATTGCCATTATGTCCTCTTCGCATCGTTCGGAACCGGAGCACATTCGGGTGCTGAAGGAGTTATCCGGTAAAATCGGATTGGGTGAAGAATGCCTGATCTGTGCACCAAGCTACCCGCTTAATGAAGAAAGCCGTAACCAATGGATACGTGGACAAGGGGAGAAACGCCGCATCTTGCATAACTGTTCTGGTAAACATCTGGGCATTTTGGGATATAGTCAGATGAAGCAGGTTGATCTGGGCAGTTACGCTGAACCGGATCATCCCGTGCAACGTGAAATTCTTGAAACCTTTGCCGACCTGGCAGGTATTGAGCAAAAAGAGATTGAGCTTGGGACGGATGGCTGCGGCTTTCCGGTATTTTCGTTGCCGTTGTCGGCATTGTCGAACGCCTACCTGAAGCTCGCTTGTCCAGATCTCATCACCGATCCTTCTACAAGAACAGCTGTAGAGACGATCACATCAGCCATGAATGAACATCCGTTAATGGTAGGTGGCACGGAGCGTGTAGATTCAGTTCTGTTGGAAGACGATAACATTGTAGCGAAGGGTGGATTCAAGGGCGTATTCGGTTTTGGTCTGAAAAAAGAACGATTGGGAATCACCTTCAAGGTACTTGATGGTTCCGAGGAAGAGTGGGCCCTCATTGCCCAATCCATCCTGACACAGATTGGTTATTCCAATGATAGAACCATTGCACGATTGGCTGAAGTGTTCCCTTCGGACATCCGAAATGATGCCGGTACCCTTGTAGGTCATGCAGATAGTGAGTTCATTCTCCACTCACTTGAAGATAGCGTATAACCTTAAGAAGGGGCGTGATTAGAGTTGCCGGACCCCGGGTAAAGATGACATACCAACTGGTATTCATCTATACAATTCATATACACGCATGGACTGCTGCGGTACGTAGCAGCTCTAAACCCTTGGAGGTGGATGAACATGATTAAAGTGGTGACATCGGAAGAAAGGCACACGTCGGATCGAGGTTGGATACACAGTGAATTCAGCTTTTCCTTTGCGGATTATGATGACCCAAGCAATGCCCATTTTGGCTGTCTGCTGGCTCATAATGAAAATACGTTGATGCCGCAAGAAGGCTTTAAGAAACATCCACATCATGATCTTGAACTTGTCAGTTATGTGATATCAGGTACACTCCAACATACGGATAGTATGGGAACGGACCAATGGCTTGAACCGGGTACGGTCCAAGTGATGAGTGCGGGTACGGGAGTGGAACATTCCGAGACCAATCCATCAGCGGATGAACCGGTACGTTTCCTCCAGATGTGGTTTTTGCCATCGGAGCGTTTGCTGAAACCATCCTATACCAATCGAAAAATAGAGCCGCAGGAGCCTTTGAATCGTCTATGTCCGATTGTATCCGGGCAAGGGGGAGAGGGAACCGAAGGCGCATTGCCTATTTCCCAGGATGTAACCTGTTACCTGTCCCATTTGGAGACCGGGAAGAAGTTGATGTACCCGCAACACGAAGATCGAAGGACACACCTTTTCCTGATTAGTGGACATGTGGAGATTCATTGTTCGGACGGCAGCTTTAACCTGAAACCTGGCGATGCTGCACGAATTCGCAAAAGCTGTGATCTGCAAATTACGAGCACAGCCAGTGAACCTGCCGAATTTGTTCTGGTGGATCTGCCTTAAGGGGCAGATTGTAGTGTGAAAAATAACCCTGAGATATAAACATACAAAAAGGACCTGTTACCACGTTGATGTGGAAAACAGGTCCTTTTTTTGGACTAAGATTTACGAAGATTACCCAGTTCCGAAGCGACGGCTTCCACTTCAGAGATACTGAGATGTTCCTTGCTCAAAATCATTTCATACAGGTCAAACAGATCTTCATATTTCTCAAGTGGGAATGACGAAGCTTGCATGGCGGCACCGCTTGCCATACGAAGTTTGGTTTTGATCGCTTCAATCATATATTCCATATTGGCTGCTGTTGCTTGAGTTAAATCCATCGTTAAGTTCATCCCTTCCGTATCGGAAACTCTTGTTATTGTATCATGATTGGAAGTGCTCAGGCTAATGCTTTTGCGGGGAAACCAAGCATCGGTTACAATGATGGATACAACAACAGGTTTTCATGGAAACCTGGGTGTACTGGAGGGAATACAGCTTGGCAGCGTATAAGCGAGAAATGGTTCGCCATCAAGGAAGGGAAGTCCGTAAAGGCGTGCCTGCAGAGAATCTGGTTTTATTTTTCAAGAATATCTTCAAACTTCACTCTCCAGATGAAATCACGTTTGTCTGTATTGGTACGGATCGTTCCACCGGGGATGCTCTGGGTCCACTGACCGGAAGTATGCTGCAAGAGAACGGAATGGGTAACGTGATAGGCACGCTGTCTTCCCCTTGTGATGCAGATACGCTGGAGAAGAAATTGGCACTTATTCCTGCACACCATGCCATCATAGCCATTGATGCATGTCTGGGTCCAAAACATGCCGTAGGTACATACTATCTCTCGAATAACCCACTCATTCCGGCCCAATCGGTTGGAGGTAAGTTACCTCCTGTCGGACAATACAGTGTAGCAGCTGTGGTAAATGCCACTGGACCAAGACCCTATTCCATTTTGCAGATGACCTCGCTTCACTTGGTTATGAGGATGTCTCGAACGATTGCAGACGCCGCAATCGAAGCATGGAAATGGGGACAAACGTTTCATTCCTGATATGTAGGCTTAATAATATACAACCTGAATTATTTAATTCGCGCAGAGAGAGGGATTCATATGGAAAAAGTGATGTGTGATGGAACGACGATTTGTTATGCCGAACAAGGTAAGGGAGAAGCACTCATTTTGCTCCACGGATACTGTGGCAGTTCATCGTATTGGGATGAGGTCGTACCTGAACTGGCACGCAGCTATCGCTGTATCGTACCTGATCTGCGTGGACACGGAAAAACAGATGCACCTGTAGGAAGTTATACCATCGAACAGATGGGCAACGATGTCTTACAGCTGATGGATGAATTAAATGTGGAAAAAGCGGTCCTTCTGGGACACTCCATGGGGGGATATATTGCACTCTCGATTGCACAACGTCACCCGGAGCGTTTGAATGCATTTGGCCTGATTCATTCCACAGCCTATCCGGACAGTGAAGAAGCCAAGGAGAAACGTCTTCGCGCCGTTTCCACCATTCAAACGGAAGGTATCGTGAATTTTGTAGATGGATTGGTTCCTGGCTTATTTGCACCTGAACATGTGGAATCGTTATCTAAGCATGTCACACGTGTGAAGGAAATTGGTTACCAAACTGCTCCTCAAGGTGCGGTTGGTGCTGCACTTGCTATGCGAGAACGTCCGGATCGCCGCGATGTGTTGTCTGCCACACCGTTGCCTGTATTGCTGGTAGCAGGAGAGAAGGATGCGGTTATCCCGCCAGAACGTACATTTACAAGTGACAAGCCACATATCGTGCAAGCGGTGATCGCGGGTGCAGGTCATATGAGCATGTATGAAGCTCCTGAAGAGTTAATTCAGGTCATTAAACAGTTTATGGCTGGATTATCGAAGTAATTTATGAAGTGATTTATGTTGATTTCATTTGAATATAGTTTGGTTTCTGGATGATTCAACCTCTTCTAGAGGAGGAGTAACCAGTTCCATTTCAACCGAGCCCCTGCCTCGTCCCTTTGGGATAGGCGGGGTTTGGCGTGTTCATGGCCAGAGTGCAGACGCGTGCGTCTTGTTTTTGGCTTTTTGTCATGGCATGAATTAAAATAAATATAAAGGAACGATTGGATGTATAGGGTCGAATGATGAGGGGGCATACAGCATGTTCAGAAAAGATTATCTGCTCCGCATGATGGAGGAAATGACTGAAGCTATTGGCAAAGTGTTCACGCTCAAACAGCAACGTAAGCATACCGAGGCATTGTCTGAACTGGATGAGCTGATGCGCAGGCAGTTTGGGATGAACTTATCGCTACTGAACTCGTTGCCAGCAGAGGATGTTATTGAAATGTTCCGTTTTCGCGGAATGATTGAAGTGGACAATCTGCAGCAAGCCGCCAGGCTGATTGAAGAAGAGGCATATATTTATCAAGAGAAGGCCAAAGTGGAAGGCATCGATGATCAGGAGAGAATGGACGCAGAGGATGACGCGCTCATTCGATTGATGAGATCACTTCATTTTTACCTCTATGCATTAAATCATGGCGCTAATCCTAAGTTATTGGACGCACCGGAACGGGTGGAGGGTGTATTGGGACTCACCAGAGAGTATGAACTTCCTGCCCGGACTGAAAGACAGCTTGCTCTCTATCGTGAACAACAAGGACGTTACGACCAAGCAGAGAACAGTTGGTACAGGTTGCTCCAGCTTGGTGCTGAATTCCCGGTGAGCTACCGAGATGATGTACAGGCGTTCTATGAAAGGTTGAGCCAACTCACAGATGAACAACTGGTGCAAGGCGGTTTGCCACGCAACGAAGTTGAAGAGGGGTTAGTCGAACTAAGTCGTCAAGAGATGAACTCCTAAATATGAATTGGATCAAGGTTTGTTACATGCCTTCACTTGGAGAGGGAACGGAAGTGTGGTATGGTAACGGTTGACCAAACCAAACCGAAAGTGAGATGTACCCCGTGGATTCATTGCGAAAGCTTATACAAGACATCTTTGAACAGAATTCGCTGATTACAGCGACCTGGAGCCAGCTGCGCAGACGGGACAATGTCTCGTATACCAAAGTGCAAGTCAAGCCGGTGACACTGAAGAATCAGCTGCATTATCAATTTGCATTTCATTATAACAACAAAGTGCTGCACGAGAATTTGACTCCGGCTGAAGCGGCTGAGCGCATGACTTTGCTATGCGAAGAGACGTTTCGTCAAGGCCTGCTCTGTACGACCGAGGCAGACTATCAAATTTTGATCAGCAAAAAATATAAAGTATCCATACTGACTAAATCTGCTTCCAAGACTGCGGTGGATCTGTCGCATAATCGCAAGAAGCAATATGTTTTGGAAGAGGGAGTGCCCGTCTCGTTCCTCGTTGAACTTGGCATTATGAACGAAGAAGGTCGTGTGCTGGCCCGCAAGTATGACAAGTTCAGACAGATCAACCGTTTCCTCGAAATGGTGCAGGATGTCATTCCGCATCTGCCGGAAGGACGTCCACTGACCATCGTTGATTTTGGTTGTGGCAAGTCTTATCTGACCTTTGCTTTATATCATTATCTGTCTGTACAACAGCGGCGGTCACTCCAGATTATTGGGTTGGATTTAAAGGCAGATGTCATTGAACACTGTAATGATCTGGCTAATCGATTGCATTATGGCGATCTGAAGTTTCTGGTTGGAGACATCGCGGACTATGATGAATTGAACGAAGTGGATATGGTTGTAACACTGCATGCCTGTGATACAGCTACCGATGCTGCTTTGGAGAAGGCCGTTCGTTGGGGGGCTTCTGTTATTTTGTCTGTTCCCTGCTGTCAGCATGAACTGTTTGACCAAGTAGAGGCTTCCGTGATGAATCCGTTGTTGTCCCATGGCATCCTCAAGGAACGTTTTTCCGCACTGGCTACGGATGGGATTCGTGCCAAGTTGCTTGATCTGATGGGATACAAAACACAATTGCTTGAATTCATCGATATGGAGAATACGCCTAAAAACATATTGATTCGTGCTGTTCGCGGTCAGGCCGGCGAAGTGACGGAGATGTGGAATGAATACACAGCTTTCCGTGATTTCATTCATGCCGATCCATATTTGGAGCGGGCTTGTGCGGATTTGCTTCCTGACGATGGCAAGCAGGTCAGCGGGAAAACAAAATCGAGCAAAGAAACCGTTCAAGATTCCGCCAATTGCGACCTTTGTTGAGTGTGCCAACGCCCATACAGGGACATACTACAGTTAGGGTCTCTGAATGTGAACTTCAATAGAGTGCACATACTTCGTAGCAAGCAACATCATAGCTGTCAGGTATATATCTATAAGACAGAAGGACCCGATATCGGGATCTTCTGTCTTTTTGTTATGCATAGGGACGGTGGAAGGAGGGTGGATGTGGATGAAAAAAGGGACAACGGATAAGGGAATTAGAAGGTACAAACGGGGTCATGGGGAGAGCGAGAAAATGATGGCACGGGCATTTGAGGGGGTTCATCATGCCAATGATTCAGAATATGTAGATACCAGGGATTTATATAATGGGCACAGTAGGGGCAGTAGAGACTATAGAGACAGTACATATGATAGGGAAGATACATACAACAAAGATGATATGTATAAAAAGGATGAACCATATCATTCAAATGGAGCTATCCAAACGGAGGGGGCAGGCAGTTCTTCTCGAATTCTGAGGAATGAACATTATTCAGGGTCGGGATGGACTGTTGGGTTGGGCATACTCTCCATTGCCCTGCTGCTCGCAGGGTGTCTGAGTCGGGGAGTGTACTATTCCGCCGATCTGTATGCTGTCCTTCTGATCACAGCAGGAAGCGCCTTAATCATGATCGTTCTATTTCTTACAGTCTTTCGTCCACAGAAAGGGCAAGGGCAAGCAAGAAAACAAGTACCCCTGTCACTGGCATATTGGCTAGGGAACAATGAACGAATGGTTGGGCGAACGATTCGAATCCCGGGAATGTGGCGGATGTTGTGGCCGCTAGGGATGATGACTTGTTTTGGACTACATGCATGGGCAGGCTCGGTAAGCAAACAGGGCAGCATGGATGAGATGCTGAGATGGAGCATGCTTGCGCTGTTTACGCTACTCACCGCAATATTGGCTACGCGCACGGATGGTGCGCGTTGGTTAGCCTGCGGGTGGCGGATGGCAGGCGGCTTGCTTGTGCTAAGCGGCATTCTTGCCGTGTGCGGAGTATTGCCGCTGCCCTTTGGGGTGATGCGGACTGCTGACCCCGAGATCAGCTCCGCCGGGGCCCGGCTCGGCGGATTATTGCAGTACCCTAATGCGTACGGTGCCATTGTTGGCATGTACGCATTGGAGCGGCTGACAGCCGCCGCACGAGGCATAGCCCGGCCTGTGCCGGCCGGGCGACTCATCGCGGCAGTGCTGCCGCTCATGCCCGCGCAAGCCGCGCTCCTGCTGAGCGAGTCGCGCGGCGCTTGGCTGGCGACCGGCTGCGCCGCGGTCGCCGCCTTTGCTTTGCAGCGGCGCGGTGCCCGCCTGCCGCTGCTGCTGACCATGGCCGCGCCGCTGGCTTGCGCGGCCTGGCTGTACCGCCAGCTGGCTGCTGCCCAGCTGGCGCCTGCGCCCGTGCCCGGCCTGCTGGCACTGGCCGGGGCATGGGCAGCTGCGCTGCTCGGCACGCTGCTGCTGTGCCGCCTATGGCACAGCGGCGCCGCCAAGGCTCCTCGCGCCGCTGCCCTGTCGGCCATCGTGCTGGCGGGAGCCACCGCCGCACTGATGGCCGTGGCCTCCACCGCCGATCGCCTAGCGGCGGGTGTCGGCACTGGGGTGTCCCGCCTACAGATGTGGCGGGATGCCCTCCAGCTGTGGAGCGAGGCCGCATGGCTTGGCCACGGGGGAGATACATGGCGCAACATGTTTCGCGCCATTCAATCCTCGCCTTATGTTGGAGGCGAGGTCCACAACGGCTTGCTCGATCTCGCCCTGGATACGGGCATGATCGGCATCCTGCTTGTCGCAGGGTGGTTTCTCCTCACCCTGCGAAGCATGCTTAACTTTGCACCACAGCTCATGCCCTCCGTTCTTGTTTTTGGACTGCATGGGGCGATGGACTTTGACTGGAGCTTCACCTTATTCTGGATGTTCTTCATCTGGCTCGGTGCTTGGGCATCAGCATTAAAGACGGAAGCATTGGAAGGAAAGCAATTGGGTGGAACTGCGGAATACACAACCTCCAGGTCCAAATTAAGATTCACATTCAGATCCACATCAAGATTCACATCCACTTCCACATTCAGAGCAAGAACTCGTTTTTTTCGATCTTTGTCAACTCAATTCCGCCGATCAACTATCCCGATGTGTACCTTCTTTCATATTCTTCAGCGAGTGACGGCTCGGTTAATAAGGTTATCCACCGTGGTGATTATCCTTTTCTGGCTTGGTGCGACAGGATGGTTGACCTTTCGATACGCTGTAGCAGAAGTGCAGTACCGTCAGGCGATGTCTGACCCGGATGGTACTCCAGCACAGACGATGCATCTTATGGCTGCCCTTCAGTCTAACCCGAATCGACCGGATATCGTGATAGCCCTTGCACGATCTCTTCCAGGAATAGAAGCAGAATCACTCCTTTTGAACAGCCTGTCCCATTCCCCGATGGACCCTCAGATTTACATCGAACTCGGACGATTGGCAGCTCAATTTGGGGAAGGACAGCAGGCTGGAAAATATTTTGAACAAGCGATCGCTTTGAATCGGTATGATGGCACTGGTCAATCCGTAGCTTTGTATTGGATGGAGCAGGCAGCGCGGCGGGAATGGAAGGCAGGATATAGAGATCGAGCCCGACAGACTGCCGCTGCTGGTGTACAGATGTATGAACGGTATCAACTGCTGGCTGAGGAAGTGGAAGCAGGAGACGTTCGCAATGACCGCCGTTTTGTAATTGGAGAGCATGCTCCAGGCTATGGTGAGAGCCTGCGCAGGCTTGATTCGGCTTATTCTCCTCCATTTCCTCCAGAGTTGACCAAGCAGAGTCCTTGAATCCCAGGGATTTTCTAAGGAACACAGGACGTCTTATTTGGCCTTCAACTGCTCCTTTTAAATTGTAAGGAACTTCAGACATGTTATTTTCCCAAATCCCCTGACAAAAAACCTATAATAGGCCGGAAATTCCGATATAACATGTCTCAGATTCTTTAGATTTCTAAGTGTACTTCAAATCCTTAAATAAGATGCCTCGGATTCGTTACAGCTCGTGGGCGTGAGCGTAAGCATGAGTATGAGTATGAGTATGAGTGTGATCATGTGAAGATGACCCAGCTTTGTTCAAAATCACGTTTATGCTCGCATCCCTGTTTAGGTTCATACTCCAAGCTTTCTTCACACTCCCTGTGGTGCTCATCGGCTCCATGCTCTGCGCCAACCGTATGCCAGAGGACGACCCCGAATACCATCCAGAGAGAAGCTTTGAATTCCTCCATATCTACAGACGATAACCGCCAAATGCATGCTGAAATGCATCTTTTAATGGTTCAACATCTACTTCCCACAGCGCGGCGATCTCTGCACTGACATCCGTGTTCCACCACTCGCATAATTTCTTGCGGTTGTCGCGATTCTCCCCAATCCAGAGCAGATTTGCAATCACCTTCCCATAATAATATTCTTCCGCCTGCTTCATTCGTTCGGGAGAGACATATACCTTTAGTCTTTTGGCTGTCCGGTACAATTCCTTGCTGCATGCTCGGCGAATTCCCCTTGCGGAAGGAAGGTTTTGACCGGATTGCGTATGTTTGACCGGCGGAGAACCGGGTATTGACTTGTGTGACATCTTCTCACGCTCCTCTCCCCATACCATATGCGGACTGCTGCGAACGGGACACTATCCCAACCTTGTGAAGTAGCAACGTCCACAGCCCTGTGATAAAATAGGGACGAACATCTATGGTGCGGAAGGGCACCGCCAATCAGGATGGAGAAAGAGGGTTGAGATGGACTTTATTCATAACCTTGTCGGCCAATTGTTCGAATGGATTCAAAGTCTTGGTTACTTTGGAATCATGCTTGGCTTAATGTTGGAAGTCATCCCGAGCGAAATTGTGCTGGCGTACGGAGGTTTTCTTGTTTCACAGGGTAATATCAACTTCTTCGGTGCTATGATCTTTGGCACGGTGGGCGGTGTGATTGCCCAGTTATTTATTTACTGGATTGGCCGTTATGGCGGCAGACCTGTACTTGAACGCTACGGTAAATACATACTCATCCAGAAAAAACACATCGACCATTCCGAGGAGTGGTTCCGCAAGTATGGTACAGGTGTCATTTTCACGGCGCGTTTTGTTCCGGTGGTAAGACATGCCATCTCCATCCCGGCTGGCATCACGAAAATGCACGCAGGCAAATTCATCTTGCTTACTACACTCGCTGTTATACCTTGGACTGCATTGTTTATATATTTAGGGATGATTCTTGGAGATCAATGGAAACATATTGATGAGAAAGCGGCACCATATGTTATGCCTATTTTGCTTGTCGCCCTTGCCCTTATGATCGTTTATGTACTTATTAAATGGATGAATGCTCGCAAAAAGAAAGGAAGTGTCTAGTTATGGGTAAACCCAACTTGTCTCACAAATTCGGAAAAGGTCTGCCACCGAAGGATTTCATCGAGAGTATGACCAAGAACCAAAGTGAATTCCAGGCCAACTATGATAGCTTTACTTGGTCGAACGAAGAGGATCGTGAGTTCTTTGAGAGCCTGAACCATCGCGACGACCTGCGCGTGTTAATTCTGGCTGCTGACTGGTGCGGGGATGTTGTCCGTAATATTCCTGTTGTATTCCAGGCGCTTGAAATCTCAGGAATCCCAACGGAAGTTCTGATTATGGAGAACCATCCGGAAGTGATGGATGAGTTCCTTACGATGGGTGGCCGTTCCGTACCAGTCGTTATTTTCGCAGATACAGGTGGTCATGTGCTCGGTCAGTGGGGACCTCGTCCGCAGCATGTACAGGAAGTCATGATTGAATTCAAACGCCTTAATCCGGATCGTGAAGCTGCAGATTATCAGGAAAATTTGGCTGTAGCTCGTCAAGAGATTGGCAAACGTTATGGGGAAGGAACGGAGTCACATGCGGCCATTATCCGTGAGCTGCGTGAACTGATTTCGGGTTACTAAGTCGATATGCTTAACATTCGTACGTTTACACTAGGCCCGCTTCAGACCAATGCGTATCTCTTGCAAGGAGATGATCCGGGCAAAGCTGTCATTATCGATCCTGGCATGAATCCGGGGCCGCTGCTTAAGGCGATCCAAGACTTGGAGATTGAAGCCATTCTCCTCACGCATGCTCACTTTGATCATATGGGCGGGGTCGATGAGATCCGTAAATTGAAGGGCTGTCCCGTTTATCTTCATGACTTGGAGAGTGACTGGCTTACCACCCCGAAATTAAATGGATCCTTGAATTGGCCGCAGGCGACACCACCGCTTTCGACAGATCCTGCTGAATATGCCATGGACGAAGGGCAGAAGCTGAATCTGATTGGACATACGTTCAAAGTGTTCCATACACCCGGACATTCACCAGGCAGTGTAAGTTTGCTTTGTGATAACGACCTGTTTGCCGGTGATGTGCTGTTCCGCATGGGTGTGGGCAGAACGGACCTCACGGGAGGACGTGAACGGGATCTGATTGATTCGATCCAGAACAAGCTGTATACCTTTGGCGATGAGGTGAAAGTGTACCCAGGCCATGGCCCAAAAACGACCATTGGTTATGAGAAACAGAACAATCCTTACGTGTCCGCAAGATAATCCGACATGATATGTGAAGAAAGTCTGGACAAGTGACAACTTTTTCATTAGAATAGCAATTAGTTGTTACAAGCGTTAAGGCATCATCTAACTGAAGCATTACCAAGAAATACCCAACCTTGCGAAGCACGCAGACTGTGGTCTATACCCGGTTTGCGTTCTTTTTTTGTTTTCAGCCTCTTTTCATCACAGATTTAGCCTGTTTCACCCTACATAGAGATGCATAATGAGCTTCATCACAATTTAGTTTGAGACCAATAGCAAGTTAGCAACAAGCACAGATTAATGAATTTAAATGAAAATATTATATAAGTTGAGCTAATCATTTACATGATAACGGAGAGGACAGGAAGAGCCTGAAAAAGCGAAGCTACAAGCTTTCTGCAAGAAAGCTACTTCGGAAGCATACGCTATCTCCGGATTTTCTCCTTCGGAAAAGGGAATCAAAAATCTGGGGATAACAGCGATTGGAAGGTTATTCTGTCATCGTAGTGTCCGTGTAAATAATCTTTAGTTCAACTTATATAGATCATGAGAGAGCGGGGAATACCAAAGTGGAGAAAACAAGAGTTATTCCGTTGGGACAACGTGTCGAGTATTCGATTATGGAAGAAAACCGTCGCATCGTGGAAAGTGGGAAAAGAGAAACGGGTACAGAGCGAGCTTTAATACATAACCCTGGCGTGGCCGGAGAAGAGATGAAGTCTCAGCAGAATATATGGACAAGCCGTGTGTTGAGAAACGGAGCCCGCAACCAACCGTGGTTCGACAAGCTGCAAGATTACCGGAATCAAGTCTGATTGCCCGGGAAATTGTCGGGTTTGATTTTTTTTTAATTCCATTGAACGTTTCAGCAGAGCCTGTCGTATTAACTCCAGATTGAACGGGAAGCAGGTGATGACCATGATAAAGGCAGCTGAACTCGAAGAGGTACGCAGAGCGGTATCGGGAGATGATAGCGCGCTCGCAGCTTTGTTACAACGTCACTACACGTTTGTGTATAAGTATCTTGTCAAAGTTACAATGGATGCTAATCTTGCGGAAGAGACCGTGCAGGATACGATGGTTCGTTGTATGGAAAATATCCATCGATATGACGGCACCTCTGCCTTTTCATCATGGATGATTACCATTGCGACCCGAATCTATATCGACAAGACAAGACGCAGGAAGAGAGAGCAGAGCTGGCTTAGTCTTATCCGTGATCAGGCTGTACGTCGATTTCGCTGGCAGCTTGAGAGTCGGAATGAAGAATGGACAGATGTCATGGATGCGATGACAAGGCTGACACCCGAACATCGAATTGCAGTGCTGCTGAAGCATTATTATGGTTACGGATATGACGAGATTGGCGAGATGTTGGGTATTCCCTCCGGAACGGTGAAGTCACGAACAGCCTACGGTCTCCGTCAGTTAAGAAAGGAGCTGGAACAAGGATGAGCAGATCAGATGATGAACAGGAACAAGAGGTTGTCGAGCGATTGCAGCATCACATGAAAGTACTTGATGATGCATTTGAGCCAACAAACATACCTTCATTAGGTTCACTTGAAGCCCAAGTCAGAGAACGAAGACAGATCAGACGCCGAACCAATTGGATCGAGATGATATGTTTCTGGTTGGTAGGGTTGCTTGCCATTGTGTTCGGGGCATTATTGTTCGTATCTGCTCCAGCTCTATATTTGAGTATCCAGGCTCTTGGTACAGCTGTTGCCGTGATTTTAGTTGTGATCTGGGCAGGACGGCGCCGGAAGGAGGTTCATCATGAATAAAATGCATTATTCATTGGATGAAATTTCTCCAATATGGCTTATACTGCTTGGCATTTTCCTCCTGGTTCAAGGCACATGGATCTTTCAGGACGCACGCAGACGTGGACGTTTCCCTTGGCTATGGGGATTGTGGGGGATCACCGGATTTCCCACGCCGCTCATCATATACTGGTTCGTCGTGATTCGATCACAACGCAAGCCAGGTGGACCCACAAAGAAAACATGATTGTTTTAATGGAGGATGTTTAAAAAATTCGCTACTCCATTTTTAGCTTCATCCCATCTTCTCGATACCTAATACCGTTCTTTTTAAACACGTACTAATGCAGAGAAAAAAGATTTTGCACAAATATGTTGTTTAATTCTAGTATTCCTAGACATCGTTATTCTTTTCTAGTAGACTATACAAATAAATATTAATGATAGACTACCAGGAGGTTAGACGATGCTGCGATTAGGAGAGAAGGTTGTCATCGTCGCGGATGCGTTTGAGCAGAATCTTCCTGTGGGGGAATATGGTTTCATCATCGCTTATGACCGGAATCCGGACAATGCGTTCGATTACGTGCTTCGAGTGCCGCAGGTGAATCGGAACTTTTTTGTTCCATCCGGCGACGTCGATCTGGAAGAGGTTCTGCTGAAGCAGGAAGCTGAGCGGGTCGAGCGAGAAGCGTTGATAGATTACGCCCTTGCGACACACAATGAGAAGCTGTTTCATCATTTGATGAACGGAGATTTTCAAGCTGTGGAAGAGGAAGAGGAAACCGCGAACGATGTTATGTCACAGGCGGATTTTATAAAGCAGGTTAATCTGCGTGCATGGATTTAGAATTTGAAGAGTCGGCTGATGCCGGCTCTTTTTTGTTTTATAAGTTCGTTTTTAGCTTCCCGGAAGACTGTCGGGTCATTTGCATTGAATTGTCGAACTATCTCACCTATAATGAAAAAAGTTATCTTGAGACTTTAGCCCGTTAAACGAGCGATTCGTTTCAGGTCGTTTCGGGAATCAGAACGAATGAAGGAGGCCTCCGCTAATGAGTATTTCGAATAATGACGTTCAGCATGTGGCCAAGCTGGCTCGGCTCAACTTGACTGCTGAAGAAGAACAGACCCTGACAGGTCAGCTGAACGCGATTTTAAAATATGCAGAAAAGCTGAATGAGCTGGATACGGAAGACATCGAACCCACCACTCATGTTCTGCACGTAAGCAATGTCATGCGTGAAGATGAGACCAAAGAAAGCCTGTCGATTGAACAGGTGATGCGTAATGCACCGGAAGAAGAAGACGGGCAGTTCAAAGTGCCTGCTGTAATGGAATAACGGATAATCGGAAGGAGGACAAAAACTGTGAGTTTATTTGAACAATCGTTGCCTGAGTTACATAACAAGCTGCATGCCAAAGAGCTGTCGGTCAGCGATCTGGTGGATCAGGCGTATCAGAATATTGGCGCGCATGATGATAAAGTTAAGGCATATTTGGCACTGGATGAAGAACAGGCACGCGCTCGTGCTCGTCAACTGGATGATCGTTTGGTGAGCGGTGAGGAGAAAGGTTTGCTGTTCGGCCTGCCTGTAGGTATTAAGGATAACATCGTTACGAACGGACTGCGCACGACGTGCGGCAGTCAGTTTCTTCGTAATTTCGACCCGGTGTATGATGCGACAGTTGTCGAGAAATTGAAAGCTGCGGACACCGTAACTATTGGTAAACTCAACATGGACGAATTCGCCATGGGTGGCTCCAATGAGAACTCAAGTTTCTCCCCTGTACGTAATCCATGGGCACTTGATCGTGTTCCAGGAGGCTCCAGCGGTGGTTCGGCAGCAGCTGTGGCTGCGGGAGAAGCATACTTCACGCTTGGATCAGACACAGGTGGTTCCATCAGACAGCCTGCTTCGTATTGCGGTGTTGTTGGATTGAAGCCGACATATGGACTTGTTTCCCGTTTTGGTTTGGTAGCATTTGCTTCATCTTTGGATCAGATTGGACCTTTGACGAAAAATGTTGAAGATTCTGCTTATGTATTACAAGCCATTGCTGGTTATGACGCCAAGGATTCGACATCTGCCAAAGTAGAGATTCCGGATTATTTGAGCGGACTGACAGGTGATGTCAAAGGACTTCGTATTGCTGTTCCGAAGGAATACATTGGTGAAGGCGTCGACCCACAAGTGAAAGAGACGGTTCTGGCTGCATTGAAAGTTCTCGAAGGACTTGGGGCAACATGGGAAGAAGTATCGCTTCCGCATACCGAATATGCGGTGGCTACGTATTACCTGCTTGCTTCTTCGGAAGCTTCTTCGAACCTGGCTCGATTTGATGGTGTACGTTATGGCGTACGTGCAGACAATCCGGATAACCTTCTCGATCTGTATCATCAGTCCCGCAGCCAAGGTTTTGGTCCCGAAGTGAAACGACGTATCATGCTTGGAACGTATGCACTCAGCTCGGGTTACTATGATGCCTACTATCTGAAAGCACAGAAAGTACGTACATTGATCAAACAGGATTTCGACAATGTATTTGCCAAATATGATGTGATTATCGGACCAACTGCACCAACTACGGCGTTCAAACTGGGTTCACAGGTGGATGATCCACTTACAATGTACTTGAACGATATTTTGACGATTCCGGTCAATCTGGCTGGTGTACCTGCCGTTAGTATTCCATGTGGATTCTCGGATGGATTGCCTGTTGGCCTGCAGATTATCGGTAAAGCCTTTGATGAAACAACCGTATTGCGTGTAGCGCATGCGTTTGAACAAAATACAGAATTCCACAAGCAGCGTCCGCAGCTGTAGACTGCCCGGAACGGAGGAATATAGAAATGTCCGCATCTAAATATGAAACGGTCGTTGGACTTGAAGTCCACGTGGAGTTGCATACCAACTCCAAAATTTTCTGCGGCTGCTCCACAGCTTTTGGAGCTCCGCCGAACACGCATACCTGCCCGGTCTGTCTCGGACATCCGGGCGTACTGCCAGTACTGAATCGTCAGGCGGTAGACTACGCCATGAAGGCAGCGATGGCCCTGAATTGTACGATTGCTGATGTCAGCAAGTTTGACCGTAAAAACTACTTTTACCCTGACTCACCAAAAGCCTATCAAATCTCGCAATTTGATCAACCGATTGGTGAGAACGGCTGGATTGATATCGAAGTGAATGGGGAAACGAAACGAATCGGCATCACACGTCTTCACTTGGAGGAAGATGCAGGGAAGCTTACACATATCGATGGCGGATACGCGTCTTTGGTTGACTTTAACCGTGTCGGTACTCCGCTCGTCGAGATTGTATCCGAACCTGAGATTTCTTCTCCGGAAGAAGCACGTGCGTATCTTGAAAAATTGCGTGCAATCATGCAGTACTGTGATGTATCAGACGTGAAGATGGAAGAAGGTTCACTGCGTTGTGACGCCAACATCAGTTTGCGTCCACATGGACAGGAGAAGCTGGGAACAAGAGCCGAGCTGAAAAACATGAACTCCTTCCGTGGTGTTCAACGTGGTCTCGAATATGAACAATATCGTCAGGCTGAAATCCTGGATGATGGCGGTGAAGTGGTTCAGGAGACACGTCGCTGGGACGAAGCACAAGGAAAAACACTGTCGATGCGTGGTAAGGAACAGGCGCATGACTACCGTTATTTCCCGGACCCGGATCTCGTGAAGCTGCATATTGATGCAGCCTGGAAAGAGCGCATCAAGGCGAGCATACCCGAGCTCCCAGACGAGCGTAAAGCGCGTTACACGGCTGATTATGGGTTGCCTAGTTATGATGCAGAGGTGATTACTTCATCCAAGGCTATAGCCGATCTGTTTGAAGATAGCTTGAAATTCACTCAGGATGCGAAGTCCGTATCCAACTGGATTATGGGCGACTTGTTGGGTTACCTGAATACAAGCAATCTTGAGGTGACTCAGGTTCCGCTGACAGGTCAAGGTTTGGGTGAGATGATCGGACTGCTGGAGAAGGGCACCATTAACAGCAAAATTGCCAAAACCGTATTCAAGGAAATGCTGGAGAGCGGCAAGCTGCCACAGCAGATCGTTGAAGAGAAGGGTCTTGTGCAGATTAGTGATGAAGGCGCCATTCTTGCCATCGTTGAGCAGGTTGTTGCGAACAACCCTCAATCTGTTGAAGACTATAAAGCTGGTAAACAGAAAGCCATTGGCTTCCTTGTTGGTCAGGTTATGAAAGAAAGTAAAGGCAAGGCGAATCCGGCTTTAGCCAACCAACTGCTTGCAGATGTACTGAACCGCTAATCCTTCCGGTGAGGCCGGACAGAAAGAGGCTCGTCCCTGTGACAGCCTCTTTTTGACATTGATAAATACAAATGTATTTCGGACGGGGGAACGGATAATGAACATTCAACCATTGTTACTGAGTGATCTGGAGACGCTGGGACAATTATGGAGACTACAACATGTGGCTTATCGATTGGAAGCTGAAATCATCGGATTTCAGGAGATTCCACCTTTGATGGATACGATGGAGACACTTCGGGATTGTGGAGAGACTTTTTATGGCTGCATCCATGATGACGGAGAGCTTATTGGAGCTGTCGCTGTGGCGGAGGAAGAGGAGAATACACTTACCATTACACGAATGATGGTGCACCCGGATCACTTTCGCAAGGGAATTGCAGCATCTTTAATGACGTATGTGTTGGAACAGCATGCGGATCTTCCGCGTTATATCGTCTCCACGGGAACGCTGAATCAACCTGCAGTGAATCTGTACATCAAATTTGGTTTTAATCCCGTGGAAGTCACACCAATTGCACCTGGAGTGGAATTAACAACTTTTCACAAGAATAAACTTTAATACTATTAACAACTTGAGGAGGAATACCGACTTTGGGCGATCCCTGGTTTATTGATGAGTGGCACATTTTATTGCGATTATTACTGGCTATGCTGCTTGGAGGGCTCGTAGGCCTGGAGCGGGAGCGGTCCAATCATGCTGCCGGTTTGCGTACACATATCCTGGTATGTCTTGGTTCTGCATTAATTATGATGTTATCTGTTTATGGTTTTAAAGATTTTGCTAATGAATTAAATGTAAGGATCGATCCAGCACGTCTGGCTACGGCTGTAATTACGGGTGTCGGATTCCTGGGAGCAGGAACAATTCTCTTCACGGGAAAATCCATCACCGGACTGACTACAGCTGCTTCCATCTGGGTTGTTGCAGCCATTGGGCTTGCAGCAGGCGCAGGATTCTTTTTTGCCTCTATCGTATCAACTGTACTGGTATTGCTTAATCTATGGGTCTTCAACAAACTAGAGCTGAGGTATTTACGAGGGAACAAACTGCATGTGGTTACACTTCATACGTTGTCAGAACCCGGTTTTCTCGAACAACTGTCTTCATGTATGGAGCAGGAGAAGATCAAAATTCGTAAAATTACCGTGAATGAACAAGACCTGGCTTATGCAGAGATGGTGTCGGTTGAGCGTAAAATTGAGATTGTGTTACATGTTCAGGTACCGCATGATTTCCAAACGGTCGGCTTGGTATCCAGGTTACGACAATGGGAACACGTTACCAAGGTATCGGTCGAATAAATGAATTACAACCCTCCACAGGCCAGTAGTGCCGGAGGGTTTTTGGTCATATCCATATTTCTTCCAGTTACTCTCCTTGCTCTTTAGGGTACTATCTAACCAAATGCAAGAAGAGCGGAAGGTCAGTTCAGAAGAGAGGAGTATGTTATGAAACGGAGACGTCAATCAAACCGAAGGTTCAGCACAGTTCAGAGCAAACCGGTCAGGAATCGGACGCACAAGTTTATTGCGGGATTACTGAGCGCCATTATTCCTGGCCTCGGTCATATTTATCTGAGATTGTACATGAGAGGTTTGACCTTTATGCTGCTTGTTTTGCTTGATCTGTCAGCAGTGTTATACTTCTCATCCATTGGTATACAGATCAATGTGCCACTGCTTATCCTGCTGGCTTTGTGTATCCCGGTTATTTACTTTTACAATGTATATGATGTTCTGCAATCTGCGGATTGGGTCATGATGCGAAGACGCAGAGCAGTGACCCAGGCAACCTCGGACAAGCCGATATCCAATGAACGTTCTATACGAGATGCAATGATGGTCTGGGAGAGAGGCATATCGTTTGGGTTACTTCTGATTGTGGGAGGATCACTGATGGTGCTGTTTTTTCGTAAACCGCGCTGGTTTCAAGAGCTCCTCGCCGTGTACGGCGGGTATTCATTTGCGGTTCTCATGATCGTAGGAGGTTTGCTTCTGTTTGGGCGTGAGTTCTGGGTAATGTTGAACAAGAAAAAAATGTAGTTGAAATGATACAAGGGGGGAACATGATGAACCGTAAAGTCCGGATTGGCCGCTATACGGCTGCCGCCTTAATCGTAGCGGTAGGTGTGCTGTTGATTTTGGATAAACGGTGGGGAACTGACTATGTATATGAAATGGTGGACTGGTGGCCATTTTTGCTCGTTGTTTTAGGTGTTGAATATATTGTGCTGTTCCTGTGGACACGCATAAGAAACAAGGTGCAATCCGATAACCCGAGCAATCCTGATGAGCAAATCAAAGTACGTTTCAGACCTGATGCCAAAGGCATTCTAACCTCACTGATTTTGGCGGCTTCCGTATTTATCGTCACCGAGCAGGATCATTACATGCACTTATGGAATAGAGTGAGTCTAAATCTCGGAGCGGCATCCATGGACTACAGTCAAGCGGCAGGATATATGGAGGATAAGGGCACGATTCGTGTACCTGTTGGCATGGATACGTCGGATCTTGTGATCGAAGGTGTCAACGGAGACATCTCGGTACAACGCGGAGATACGGAGGAGATTGAAGTACGAACGGTGATCTGGGTAGATCAGACGACGGAAGTACAGGCAAAGGCTGTTGCAGCAGCCTCCTTTGTAGAGACCGATGGTACAAAAGTAATTCATATCAAGGCTACAGGCAAGACGTATGGAGACAATGAAAAAACGCAGCCGCGTATGAATCTTACCATCACGATCCCGGATGATCGTCGTTTTAATCTGGATATTCGAACTTCCAATGGAGCCATATTATTAAACCGTCCGGAAGCCATTAGTACTATACTGGCCGAAACGGGTAACGGACGTATCCGGATAACCAATGCTGTTGGAGATATCTCAGGAAAAACGTTGAACGGGGATGTCATTGTAGCCAACGCCATTGGTAATGTAGATCTGGACAGTAACCGTGGAGACATGAAGGCTCGTGGTATTTCCGGCGATGTGGATCTCACTACACAAGTGGGAAGTATCAGTATTGCGGACTCGGTTGGTGAATTCACCGCAGAGACACGCAACGGCAATATCACGCTGGATGGAGCCAATCTGGGAATCAAAGCTCAATCGCTTAATGGCAGTATTAACATCGTATCTGCCAAAGTCGGTGGCGACTGGGATGTGTACAGTGCTGTGGGAGCCATTAACGTATTACTTCCTGATCGTGGAGACTATAGTCTTGCGGGTTCCAGCAGTTATGGAGATCTAAGTACGGATCTGCCTTTCAAAGTACAGAACAAAACCATAGAAGGCCAGCTCGGTGAGGGTGAGTACAGGGTGAAAATCGAAGGCAACAGCGATCTTACCATTCAACGGAACCCGGCTGTATCTACGCCTGAAACAGTCACATCTGATTCTGAAGATACGGCTGAGAATCTGGATCAGACTACCGGGGAGGGAGCAAATTCCCAGGATGATTCTACAGAGGTTCGATGACTGCCGCGTTGACAATAAACTTGTAATCGCCGTACAATAAATGTACACTGGCAAGATTACACGGCATGAAAGATGGATTGTCGTTCTTCATGGCCGGAAATCAACTCTGTACGAGGAGAGGTAACTTACTCTTCATCCAGAGAATGAAAGGTAAGGCGGTGGGTTTTATGGCAACACGTGTCCAACATGCGTTGGAGCATCTGAAAACGACCGGTGTCCGTATTACACCCCAGCGTCATGCCATATTGAACTATCTGATGGAATCCATGGGGCATCCGACAGCCGATGAAATTTACCGAGCCCTTGAACCCCAATTTCCCAGTATGAGCGTGGCAACGGTATATAACAATTTGAAGATGTTTCTGGAAGCTGGCATGGTCCGGGAATTGACATACGGAGATAATTCAAGCCGCTTCGATGCCAATGTGACGGATCATTATCATGTTATCTGTGATCAATGCGGCAAGATTGAAGATTTCAGCTACCCTTCACTCAAAAGCGTAGAGCTTCAGGCGGAGTCTAGCACAGGGTTTGAAGTACACGGTCACCGATTAGAAGTATATGGTGTTTGCAAAAGTTGCAGGGATTAAGAGAGTTGAATTACAATATTAACGTGCAGAATTCAGTATGGATTCTTCACGTTTTTTTTTTAGCATTTATGCAAAACACTCATTTTTATAACAACTTATGCGCACATCCTTATGGTTCAGCATAATTAACGGAGGTAGACGATTGGGTAGAAAAAGCAGATATACACGTCAGAAGCGACGTTCATTTTGGCCCGGTTTTCTCGGGGCTTGTCTGATCGCTGGGGGGGCTTACTGGCTTATAACAAATGTATGGTTGAACCAGACCCATGAAGACCCCGATTGGATAGGAAGAAGCCAGCCTATTTTTGTAGATGGGCAACTGATGGATGGAGACGCTCTGGGTACAGGAGATCAACTCAAGTTGCCTGTAAAGGTACTGCAAGAAGCAGTGGATGCGGGAATACGTTATGAACCAGAATCAGGTGATATCATTATTGCCTCTCCTCAGCGAGTTCTTCATATGAAAGAGGACAGCACACAAGCAGAGCTTAATCACAAAGATTATCCCATGACGGTTAAGCCTGAGGTTAAGGATGGAGAAGCATACATTCCACTCAAACCTTTGAAGGAAGTATACGGCATTGCCATACAGGAAGATTCGGTAACGGGTGCAGTTCTGCTGATGCGTGGAGGAGACACGATACAATATGCAGAGATAGACACCTTGTCATCCAAAGCAGACAAGACGGTGCCGTTATATAAACGTGGGGGAGAATCCTCTCCAATCATTGCCGATATGGAAAAGGATGCACGTGTACGTGTATGGCAGACGGGGGATGAACAGAGCTTTGTCCAACTCGATAATGGATATGCCGGATATGTAGATAATGATCATATTGCACTCACTGAGAAAAAGAAGGTGGACACGCCCAAGTATACGCTGACGGTTGCAGAGAAGAAGTGGCAGAATAAACCGGTAAATCTGGTTTGGGAAGCCGTGTACAATCGTCAGCCTGATGTTGGCTCTATCGGTAAAATGCCTGGTGTGAATGTGGTCAGCCCCACATGGTTTCATATCACGGATGGACAGGGCACTGTGAAAAGCAAGGGGAATCAAGCTTATGTGAACTGGGCTCACCGTTCAGGTATGGAAGTATGGGGACTCATGGATAACAGCTTTGACCCGGACGTTACCAAAGAAGCTGTAGCTTCTTACGAGACACGCACTCATATTATTGAGCAGATGTTGGAGTATGCACAGACGTATCAACTGGATGGTATCAATATCGACTTTGAGAACGTATATACAGATGACGGGCCGAATATTACGCAGTTTGTGCGCGAGATCAAGGCGATGGCACGCATCCATGGATTGATGTTATCGATCGATGTAACACCAAAATCAAATAGTGAGATGTGGTCCGCCTTTCTGGATCGCCGTGCATTAGGTTCTTTTGCAGACTATGTTATTGTGATGGCGTATGATGAACATTGGGCGGCAAGTCCCAAGGCAGGTTCGGTAGCGTCTCTCCCATGGACCGAGGCTTCCATGAGACGCATACTTGAGGAGGATGAAGTCCCTTCTAACAAGTTGATCATGGCGGTTCCGCTTTACACAAGAATCTGGACAGAAGAGAAGAATGATCAAGGCGAGGTTAAAGTGTCTTCCAAAGCGGTAGGCATGAATACCATTGTGGAACTGATCCAAGAAAAGAAACTCCAACCCGAACTGGATCAGGCAAGTGGACAGAACTATGTGGAATATGAGGAAGACGGAGCTACCAAGAAAATATGGATCGAAGATGCCGTGTCCCTTCAGGCGCGTGTGGATTTGATTGCTTCGTTGAAGCTGGGCGGAGTAGCGGCATGGAATCGAAGTTTTGCTAATGCCTCCGCGTGGGAGGTATTGAAGCAGGCTGGTTATCAGTAAATAATTTACTCATCCTCGGTGTTCGACGGATGGATAATATTTCTTTGCTTTGCAAAGTTAGAAGTTGCTCCCGTTTGATACCCTCTTACATGTCATCTAGTATTCTATTAGCCATAGGAATCATAACTTAACATCATATTTTTAACTGTTAATAACAGTAACAATGACTCATTTATAAGCCAAATCCAAAAAGGTCCGGTAGACATACCGGGCCTTTTTTTGTTCTTCCATGAAATTAGGGCAAAGACAATAAGCGGTTGAGAATGAATCTCGCGCTATCCATCAGTGGGGGGAACTGTTGTAGAAGGCGCTTTCAGTTGTTGACTGGTCATATTCGCCTTATTAGGGTCCAGGGTGAGGATGGTATGACAGAACATACAACGATCCGTTTTGCCCAGCATTTTGGTTAACTTCCCGCATTCCGGACAGTCGACTTGTACTGCACTGGTGGAGAGCATACCTGCCCAGAAATAAATGGCTAGACTGGCCATCATGGCAATCAGTCCGATGACAAGTCCAACAGCTGCGAAGACCTTGCCTGCATGTCCCCAGAAAACAATCCCGGCTGTTCCCAGTATCATTAGGCCCATACCTAGCATGGTCAGTAGTAATCCCCAAGTGCGAAAAGCATTAATTTTTGCTGATTTAAAAATCATGAAAAATGCTCCTATCGTATGAGTAGTATTGGACCTGGAAAAGAAGGAAACTTCAGTCTGGATGTAGAATTACATTATAACTGACTTGGCGCTTATCTGCCATGAAATGTATGGAGGGAATCGTGGAATTAAAGAACCTTTCTTTTTTGTCCGAACAGTCGGAAGAGACAGGGGCAGTTGGGGCTATCGCTTATTCCCACCCGGGAGAGCGATTCCACGGCTCCCTAATTCAAGATTTCGAATTATTAGTACTTGTTGTTCATAATGATGATCAATTGAAGTTGGCAGTGGGACATTACAAGTATGGTGATCTTCGTTATCAAATGATCTATGCAAGCCGTCATGAATTAGAGAGTAGTGTAGTTACCGGGAATCATAATAATCTCACCCAGTGTCTAATTGATGGTGAGATCATTTGGGAAGCGGACAATGCCTTAAGTGATTTGCGAGAAGAGCTATCTGCTTTTGGGGCAGAATTACGTGAGCAGAAGCTGCTGCATGAATTCACCTGTTTCTTGAGAATGTATGTTGAGGCGAAACGTCATATTCTGGAAGGTCATGTTGTAGACGCCTACTACAATGTATTAGAGGCTCTGGGAAACTGGGCAAGAATTGTATTGATTGAACAGGGGATATACCCGGACCATGCCGTCTGGACACATGTACAGAATCTGGATCGCGCTTTATGGAAGCTGTACCAAGAACTTACCGTAAGCTCGGAGACGCTGGAGCAGCGAGTGGAGCTAGTCCTGCTGGCCTGTGAGTTTTCGGTTATGTCCAAAATGAGCGAATGCTCGGAGCTGCTGTTGCGTGTGATAAGAAGTCGCAAGGAACCTTGGAGCATGAATGAACTTGTTCATCATCCCCAGTTAAGATTTGTTCAAGAAGATCTGCCTTTGGTTATACGCAAGCTTGTCTTTCGTTCCATAGTAAAAGAATCGGCAGGGTGGCCATCGATCGGAGCAGAGGGCCGGGAGATTCGGTATTGGATCGAGACATAAACTTCTCCGAAAGTCTGGCATTATATTAATCACATTAGGGAGGGGAAACCTTCCTTTTTTGTTTGTTTAATAATTTATAAAAAAATGTTGACTCTGATTCGTGATATATGATACATTATATTTCGTTCCCCAAAAGAGATTGTCGCCAACAAACGATAAATTCTTCAGAAGGAAAAGTGAAGAACTAAAGCTTCAAAAAAAGAAACTGAAAAAGTTCTTGACGAAAACAAACGAAATGTGATACATTATTTAAGTCGCCGCCGAAACTTGGTTAAGACGAAAAAGAGTAAAACAAATCGTGTTTGATCTTTGAAAACTGAACAACGAGTGAGTTAACATTCTGCTTGCAGAATGAACGCAAAAGTTTGAAACAAGCCTTGGCTTGGATCGACTGGAGCACAAAATGAGATTTTAATCTCGTCAGATTCAAAATGAGCTTATCGCTCTTTTCAATACTTTATTGGAGAGTTTGATCCTGGCTCAGGACGAACGCTGGCGGCATGCCTAATACATGCAAGTCGAGCGGAGTTGATAGGAAGCTTGCTTCCTTGATACTTAGCGGCGGATGGGTGAGTAACACGTAGGCAACCTGCCCTCAAGTTTGGGACAACTACCGGAAACGGTAGCTAATACCGAATAATTGTTTTCTTCGCCTGAAGAGAACTGGAAAGACGGAGCAATCTGTCACTTGGGGATGGGCCTGCGGCGCATTAGCTAGTTGGTGGGGTAACGGCTCACCAAGGCGACGATGCGTAGCCGACCTGAGAGGGTGATCGGCCACACTGGGACTGAGACACGGCC
>NZ_JBHGUU010000015.1:0-3555 GCF_048976745.1 Paenibacillus sp.
GGTAATGCTTCTTCCGAGATTCGCATGCATATCGTTGGTGCGGCGAATTCCAAGCGGAGGCAGGATTTGGAGACGGAAGCGAGGGAAGGCGGCATACTGGAAGAAATATTGCTTGAATGTGCCATCCGCAATCCACAGCGAAGTGCATCGATGTTCGATCTGATCTTATATGAAAAGTGCAGAGCGGAACCGAACCTGACATTAATGCTCAATACGGCAGTGACTGGTGTACGGATGGAGGGAAGCCGAATTCTGTCCGTACTGGCTGCAAGGGAAAGCACGGAGCAATACTTCGAACTCTTCGCCGATATCTTCATGGACTGTACGGGAGATGGCCGTCTCGGCAAAGAAGCGGGAGCGTTGTTCAAGACAGGCCGGGAATCCTCCAAACAATACGGGGAGTCCCATGCAGGAGAAGAAGCCGATCCGTACCGTCTCGGCTCTTCGCTGTTGTTTACAACCCGGAATATGGGCAAACCGATGAAGTTTATCCCTCCCGCATGGGCTAAAAAGTATACAGAAGAGGATTTAAAGTTTCGTGACCACTCCTCATGGGAATACGGATATTGGTGGGTAGAGTTCGGTGGTTTGCTGGATACGATTGCCGATAACGAAACGATCCGTGATGAACTGCTTGCCATCATGATGGGCGTTTGGGATCATATCAAGAACAGCGGCAACCATCTGGAGTCGGAGAACTGGGCTTTGGACTGGTTCGGCTTCGTCCCCGGCAAACGGGAGTCCCGCCGGTTTATCGGCAAACATCTGCTTACGCAATCGGATCTGGAAGAAGCCGTTCACTTTGAGGATGTGATCGCGTACGGCGGATGGCCGATGGATACACATCCACCTCAGGGGATCGAAGCAAAAGACCAGGATCCCTGCAGCCAGCCGGTGACCAACTATGTGTACGGCATCCCGCTCAGGGCCTTGATCAGCGCCAATGTGGACAATCTGATGTTTGCCGGACGGAACATATCCGCTACGCATATCGCCTTTTCAAGCACCCGGGTTATGGCAACATGCGGTGTGATGGGACAGGGTGTAGGTACGTTCGCCGCGATGGCAATTCGCAATGGGATTCCGCTGGACCAGGCATGGCAAGACCGGGAATTGATTCGGAACACGCAGCAACTACTGATCAGGCAGGATGCATATTTGCCTGGCATACAGATGGATGCCAATCTGGCGAGTCAGGCTATCGTCCAGGCGTCATCCGAGCAATCCGAGGGGTTAGCATCAAATGTCATCGACGGACATACCCGTTCCATACATGGAGCGAGAGGAGTCAAGCAAAGTCTGGCTGTTCCTGGCACCCACCGTTGGATGGCGCAGCCGGAAGACCGGGAGCCATGGATCGAGCTGGAGTGGAAATCACCGGTATCTATCCGCGAAATTAGTATTGTGCTTGATACGGGTATGCACCGAAGGCTAACACTTACACACGATGACAATCTGCACCAACAGAACGTGTGGGGGCCGCAGCCTGAAACCTTGAAGGAGTTTCGGATATTGGCTTATTTAGCGGATTCCAGAGATGACGGCTGTCAAGTGGTGCACATTCAGGATAATTATCAACGTCAAGTTACATGTCAAGTTCAGTTGGAGCAGGTGCGCAAGCTTCGGCTTGAGGTTCTGGGTACCAATGGATTGGATCATGCTCGAATCTTTGAAATTCGATGTCATTGAAGGAGGGATATGCAAATGAGTCAACGCAAGCCACTTTTTTCGCAATTGAATCGGTTGCTGCACGGGGCGGATTATAACCCGGAGCAGTGGATCCATATGCCCGAAGTCTGGGATGAAGATATGCGCCTGATGCGTCTAGCCAAGTGCAATGTCATGACCATGGGCATATTCTCCTGGTCCAGTCTGGAGCCGAATGAAGGAGTATTCGAATTCGGATGGCTTGACGGAATCATCGATAAGCTGACCCTTAACGGCATCTCTTTCATTCTGGGTACGCCAAGCGGGGCGCGGCCGGCATGGCTGGCCCGTAAATACCCGGAGGTGTTGCGGGTCAGACCGGAGCGAGTGCGCAATTTGTATGGAACCCGGCATAACCATTGTTATACGTCGCCTATATATCGGGAGAAGGTCAGGATTATCAATACGTTACTGGCGGAGCGATATGGCAATCATCCCGACTTGCTGCTGTGGCATATTTCCAACGAATACAATGGGGAGTGCCACTGCGATTTATGCCAAGCGGCATTTCGAGAATGGTTGCGGAAGAAATACAACGACGATTTAGACAGTTTGAACCAGGCATGGTATACGACCTTTTGGAGCCACAACTATACAGACTGGATGGAAATAGAGTCGCCCTCCCCTATTGGGGAACATATGTTGCACGGTTTACAGCTGGATTGGAAACGGTTTGTCACCGATCAGAGCATTGATTTTATGCTTCAAGAGATCGCGCCTCTGAAGCGGCTTACCCCTGATATTCCTGTCACAACGAATTTCTTGGGTGGGTGTAACATCAATTATGAACAAATGGCCGAGCATGTGGATATTGTTTCGTGGGACAGCTATCCGTTTTGGCACAGCAAGAGTCCCGACTGGCGGACGGCCTGCCATGCGGCGTTCACCCACGACCGGTACCGTTCGTTCAAGCCCGATAAACCTTTTCTGCTGATGGAATGCACACCGAGCTTGGCAAACTGGCAGGAGGTTGCCAAGCTGAAGCGACCGGGCATGCATGCGTTGTCCTCCATACAAGCTGTGGCTCACGGCTCCGATTCCGTACAATACTTCCAGTGGCGTAAGAGCAGAGGAAGCTCGGAGAAGTTCCACGGTGCTGTTGTGGATCATAGCGCCCACGAGCATACGAGAGTTTTTAGCGAGGTTGCGGAATTAGGTGCTTACCTGGAACGTCTAGAGCCTGTTAACGGTACGATTATCCGGGCGGAAACCGCGCTCATTTACGATACTGAAAATAAATGGGCGGTGGAAGGAGCAGCAGGGCCGCGAAAGCCGAATCTTAGCTACGATCAGGAAGTGCTCCGCCATTATGAGCCATTCTGGAAGCAAGGGATCCCTGTGGACATTATATCCATGGATCGTTCACTGGACGGCTACAAGCTCGTTATTGCTCCGATGCTGTACATGCTGAAGCAGGGGACGGCAGAACGTTTTGAGGCATTTGTCCGCTCAGGGGGTACGCTTGTCCTGACGTACTGGAGCGGAGTTGTCGACGAGAATGATCTATGTTTCCTGGGCGGCTTCCCTGGACCACTTCGTAAGCTAGCTGGGATATGGTCAGAAGAGCTTGATTCTCTGTATCTTGAGGATCGCAATTCACTCATAATGAAGGAGAGCGCATTGGACGGCTTATCGGGAACGTATTCGGTATCGTTGATGTGTGATCTGATTCATGTCGAGACGGCGAAAGTTCTTGCAGAATACCAAGAGGATTTCTATCAAGGGTATCCCGCATTGACCGTAAACCGATTTATAGATGGGGAAGTTTACTATATGGCGGCTCGAACTGAGCCTTTGTTTCTGGACGACTTTTATCGCGCGCTGGCAGGTCGTTGCAGATTAAGCTGT
>NZ_JBHGUU010000016.1:0-68367 GCF_048976745.1 Paenibacillus sp.
GGGTTCCACACGTACCCATCCCGAACACGACCGTTAAGCCCTCTAGCGCCGATGGTACTTGGACCGCAGGGTCCTGGGAGAGTAGGACGCCGCCAAGCAAAGAACCACTGCCGATGTTATTCGGTGGTGGTTTTTATTTGTTTATAAGGATTAGAGATGACGAATTGAAGCTCTAAGATGATCGTTAAATGAAGGTAACATTTTTGTTACGGATAACAGCGGCAAAACCAGTATAATAGGACTATGTTAAATATGCTAAAAGTACCTGACCACAGAGCTGGAATGTGCAGCTGTGAAAAGGAGGGTGTGTGTGTTAAGTTGGCGGAGACTTGGACTACAATCAATTCTGTTGCTTTGTTTGACCGTTGTTCTGGCAGGATGCGGTGAAGCTTCAGGATCTGTATGGACTTCATATGAAGGTGCGGTGAACGAGAAGAGTTTCCCGGTGCCTAAAGTAGCGAATAAATCTGACCAGTCCGAGAACAATTCGGATATGGATTATGTTCGATATACGCTGTCTGGTATTAGTGAGAGTACTAGCTTGCCTGAGGTATATCTAGACGAGATTAAAAGCTGGGGTTGGACAGAGAGGCAAGCCAAGGGTACATCCAATGAATCCAGTACCTTGCGTGTATTTGCAAAGGAAGGGCATACTGTGCATTTAGCAGTACATGATGGATCCTTTACACTAATGGTTCCTAGAAATGATGCTACTCAAACGACAGTTAAATCATTGGATGAAGACGATTGAGTTGTCGCGTGTAAGATTGGATATGGAAATTAACACTGTGATGTTCCTTATATAGTAAAGCTCCCGTGTGCTTGATCGGGGGCTTTTTGTTATTTTACAAAGTAGGCATTCGTGATCGGATGACCTAAGGCGTAATGCAGGGGAGGTTATAAAGGTACAGAATATTAGGAGTAGATTGTCGTACAGGAAGGCGAGTATACGTGATTGAACTAGTATATAGGGGAGTGCCTGAGCTTTAAAGGTAGAGGACTAGAGATGAGACTGAGCAAGAGATCGAGATCGCTCAAAGGTGTAAGACCTACGAGATACCTGGGTGAGGAGACTATGGAACGACAGATGAAAAGAGGAGGAGAACGGTGCCTGATGTGGGGATAACTAATTTGACTATACCCATACTGTGGATAAGGGATAAGAAGGGGACGAAAAACAAAGGTTATCCACTGTGGATAACCTTTGTTTGAGCATGTGAGGCTGAGTCCACTGGACGATACGGGATCTTGTTTTTTTCCAACAAATATCCGAGGGGCTCAGGCCATTATGTATTACAGGTAAATGAGGTACAGATACTATTAAATGTATGAAGGACAATAATTATTGCAGATAGTATGAGACATCTTGTTCATTCAATTTGATGAGTCCATCTTTGCGTTCGCGGGAGAGTACCATTACAACATATAAGCGAGGACCCAGTAACCACAAATGCCAGAAGATCAGCGAGAGGGTGAAGGACAAAGGCGACCATATCAAACATACTGTAATGATACATAGTCCAATCCAGCTCATGTTAAGGTGTACCCGGACAAACATACGGAAGCTGAAATGCTGATCAGGGATATAACCCAACCAAGGCATACGCAGATTCCAGCGCCACCGTTTGGCGTAAGAGGTACGGACCAGAAGTAATATCGTTCTGGCGATGACATAATGAATCCAGATGGTGATTGGGCCTGCCAGTACAAAAAAGAAGAGGCCAGTCCAGGAGAATGCAAGTAGATTGAATAAGAGCATGATGACCGGCAGGCACAGATAACTATAGATGACACTGCGGGCGATAGCCTTTTTTTTCAAGAGCCGGTATTGATAAAATGTTGCTTTATTCTCCGGTTCGGCGATCATACGATTATATATCCTCCTTCAAATTCACGTTTGTGTGGGATAGGTATTCGTTTTTCTTATACGTGTAAAAGGGAATGAATCATGTATGTATATATGAACCTTGTATCTCACGCCATGACGAATGTACAAGATATTGAGATTCGACAGAGCTTATCTCAGTATACTCTCGAATGCATGGACTGTCAGGCTTTGATATCGTTATCATGTATTATATATCGGCTGCGATTCCAAGTTTTTTTAAGTAATTTGAATATAAGTTTTGAGCCAGACTAAGGGATGCGTGATTTTAAGGAAAATGCGATGGATGTAGGATAACTATGTAGACATGATTGGAGGAAGGCTCATGATAAGAAGAATGGATGTATTTTTCGGTACAGACACCCTAGAGGGGGCGGGCGAATATATATATTTTATAGAAAGAAAGCACTATGAAAATGTATAAAATAATAGAAACTGTGCAATACTGATAGTAAACGTAAAACAAGGTGGGATGGTTCATGGAAGAACATGCCGAACACACATGTATTATCTGCGAGCAAAGAAAAAAAGAAGGCATTTTTATTGTATCTGAATTCATATGTGACACTTGTGAAGCAGAAATGGTTCATACCGATGCGCAGGATGCCAAGTACAATTATTTTATTCATCAAATGAAGCAAATTTGGGTACAAAAAAACGCATAAATGAATACAGCTAATAGAAGTAGAAGCGAAACATCACATTGTAACGATGCTGATGTGTGTAGAGGCCCAATGGGCCTTTTTCTGTTTTTACGAGAGATAGTCTTGTCTGCCATTTAAGGAAGGCGTATGCTGATATAATGATATAAAAAAATTGCAGTAGCGCGTGTGGAGTTGGGGAAGAAGGGCGTCCTTAGATTAGGAAGCATTTTGGAACGTATCGGACGCACATTATATATGTACAGGATGGTTATTTCATGGATTATAAAACTAAATCAAGTAGAGCCCCTTTATATGAAGCGTTGCTTGCGTATCGTGATTCGAAGCAGCGTTCTTTTCATGTGCCTGGGCATAAGAATGGACAAGCCTACCGACAGTTGGTGGAAGAAGAAGCAGAAGCAGGACAACCAGGACAAAATCATGTTAAGGAGATTATTAATGAGGAATGTCAGCACAACGGAGAGATTCAAAGTGATACAGGTAGAAATGTTAACCGAAGGCTAGAGCGATTCAGTTCAGTGAAGAAACATGGGGATGACATGGGAAGTAGGGAACGACTCAGCGATGAAGGGACTCATTCGGGAATAGGGTTGGTACCGGATCGTTCATTCCTGGAGATGATGGAGATGGATGTTACAGAGATTACGGGCACTGATGACTTGCATCATCCGGAAGGTGTGATTCGGGAAGCGCAGGAGCTTGCAGCAGATTGTTTTGGAGCTGAGGAAAGTTTCTTCCTTGTGGGAGGCAGTACGGCCGGTAATCTGTCCTTATTGCTTACCGTATGTGATGAGGTGAACAGTATTGTGCTGGTGCAACGGAATGTACACAAATCCGTTATTCACGGATTAATGCTGGCCGGCGCAAGAGCTGTATTTCTGGAGCCGTGGGTCGATCCTGCGTCTGGACTTGCGGTCATGCCGTCGGTGGAGACGGTTCAGGCTGCTGTCCAGTCTTATCCTGAGGCAAAGGGAGTACTAGTCACGTTGCCCAATTATTACGGCATGGGCGCTGATCTGACGCCCATAGCCGAGGTGTGCCACGCCGCTGGCATGCCATTGCTCGTGGATGAAGCGCATGGCGCGCATTATGGGCAGCATCCGGAACTGCCTGTCTCTGCACTGTCATGCGGAGCAGACGGTGTTGTGCAGTCGACGCATAAGATGCTGACGGCCTTCACCATGGGTGCCATGCTGCACATTCAGGGACCACGGTTAAACCGGTCCCTGTTAAGGCAGCGCCTGGCCATGGTGCAAAGCTCAAGCCCATCATACCCGGTGATGGCTTCGCTCGATCTGGCGCGCCGGCTGCTGCACGTGCAGGGCGCGGACACATTCACGGCGGGACTCGCCGCCGTGAATGCCTTTAAGCGCGGTCTCGCAGAGCTGCCGCGCTTCCAGTTGCTGCAGTCTGCACAGCCGCTGCAGCCAGAACCGCCAGCCGGAACAGCGAAGCCGGCTGGCATGTCCGTGTCCGCTGCGCAGCAGACACGGGAGGGCCTTAACGTGGCGGCGATGACATCTGCCGCGGGGTATACCGCTCAGGACCCATTCAAGGCCGTCATCTATGACGGCGCAGGGGTGCTGAGCGGTTATGGGCTACAGCAGCAGCTGGAAGCATGCGGCTGTGTGCCCGAGATGAGCGACGAACGGTACGTCGTCTTGCTCTTCAGCCTGGGCTCAACGGTGCAAGATGCTCAGCACTTGTTGCAGGCTTTACACCATATCAGCTCTGCCGATGGGCATGAGCAGGTCCAATCCAATGCAGCGCCATCACATCAGCTCGCTAAAGATTCTGCGCATTATATTTCCACGTGGAACAATTTACAAGAAAACACTGGTTACTCCGAACCGATCTCCTTCACACTGCAACCAATTGTGGAGACGGATACGATCAATGTTCCGATAGAAGAAAGTGCGGGCTGTCGATCAGCTGAGATGGTAGTCCCGTATCCTCCAGGCATTCCGCTTGTATATCCGGGTGAACGCCTAAGTTCATCGATGGTGAAACGTATACAACTCCTACGGGATGAAGGAGCAAAGTTTCACGGGGTATCAGATGTATCTCTACAGGTATTGAAAGTCATGAAGGATTGAAAGATACGCATAGAAGTCTGAATTGCATTTACCAAAGGTAGTTTGCGACAGTACGGATAGTGATGCCGGGCCCTACACATGTGAGGGTCTCTTGGTCATTAATCTACTTGCTAGTTCAACTTATAATGATAGACATAAGAAAGAAGGGAACACTTTGGGTATTCCGCTAAAAAAATATACAGGAATAGTCCTGCAAGTTCTGTTGATGTACGGTTTTTATTGGATTGGGAACTTGATTAAAGCTATATTACATTTGCCGTTAACAGGCAGTATTGTGGGCATGCTGGTATTGTTTATTACCATTCAACTGGGATGGATCAAAATGAGCTGGGGAGAAGAAGGGTCGACGTGGCTTCAATCTCATCTGCAATTGTTGTTTATCCCGCCAACTGTGGGCATTATGAATCATTTTGATTTTTTTAGAGCCAACACATTGTTATTGGTTATTGGTTTGATCGTGAGCACATTAGTCACATGTCTGATATCTGCCAAATTAAGTGAGTGGCTCATGACATGGAGATCGTCTCAATCAGGTATAAAGGAGGCGATCACTTGTCAGCATTCATCCTCGGAATTGGAATGATCGCGCTAACCATCGCTGTATATATTCCAGCCAGTCGTCTATATAAAAGGCTGAAATGGCCGATACTTATGCCTGTACTCACAACAACTGCCATAATGATCCTGATCTTGGTGATTTCCAGTATAAAGCTGGATACTTACATGCTGGGTGGCAGATGGATACAGGAGCTCCTGGGACCAGCAGTTGTATCTCTCGCTTTTCCCCTGTCCAGACATCTGCATGTGCTGAAACAAAATATTATTCCAATTGTGGGTGGAACGATCGGAGGTAGTATTACAGGTGTCTCCACAGGTGCCTTAATCGCCATTCTGCTTGGTTATCCTCAAGAGATGGTCATCGCTTTATTGCCGAAGTCCGTGACCACTCCTGTTGCTATTCAACTTGCTAATCAGGTTGGAGGGAATGCCTCATTCACATCGCTGTTTGTGATGATTGCAGGATTCTCCGGGATATTACTAGGGCCGATGCTCTTGAAATGGGCCAAAGTCCGCAGTAAACATGCCTATGGAATTGGACTGGGTTCAGCATCTCATGCCCTCGGCATGGCAAGGTCTTTTGAATATGGAGAGAATGCAGTAACCCTCAGTTCAGTATCCATGATTGTTAGTGCCATTGCCGGATCAATTATGCTTCCATTATGGGTATGGATCATCTACGGTTGAACGTGTTACTTTGTTGTTCATGTTGGAGTAACCGCTGACCTATAGTATTATAGAAAGAAACAAGCTTGTATGATCTTGGTTTTATTATTACGTACCGATATAGCTGTAGCTATACACCTCTGGGCGGGGGAGATCATATCCTGTAGCAAGAGGGTCTAAGCATATTCACTACAGCAGCAATAGATGCAATTATCGACATAGAAAGCAGGGAAGCATATGCAGGGCAGAGGTAAATTCATTACGCTGGAAGGGGGAGAGGGTTCCGGTAAAACAACGATGATTGGTAGAATAGGTTCTTATTTTGAAGAACGGGGTATACCTTACGTAGTTACGCGAGAGCCTGGCGGAATTGAGATTGCGGAGAAAATACGTTCCATTATCCTGGACCCTCTTCATACGGCTATGGATGCTCGAACCGAAGCGCTATTATATGCAGCTGCACGCAGCCAGCATCTGGCGGAGAAGGTAGAACCTGCGCTGAGAGCTGGGAAAGCAGTCATCTGTGACCGATTTGTCGATAGCAGTCTGGTCTATCAAGGATATGCCCGTGGACTCGGGATAGAGAATGTATGGGCCATTAATCGCTTTGCGATCGGGGATCTCATGCCGGATGTGACCTTGTATCTGGACATCGAGCCTGAAGTGGGCCTTGCACGGATTAACGCTCATGATGGCCGCGAAGTGAACCGTTTGGATCTGGAGAACCTGGAATTTCACCGTAAAGTGCGAGAGGGTTACTTCCTATTAAAAGAGCAGTTCCCGGAACGAATCAGAGTTATCGATGCTTCCATGAAGCAGGAGGATGTTTTGACAGCGATGATTTTGTCGCTGGAGACAGGGATTTTGAAGGATTTTGACGAGTAATTGTCTAATATATAGACAGGGCATTTAATAAAGGTGCTTATTCTAAAGGAGGTTATGCAGGATGAAACTGATTGTTGCGATTATACAGGATAAAGACAGCAACCGATTATCCAGCGCATTGGTCAAAGCAAACTTTCGGGCAACGAAGTTGGCCAGTACGGGTGGATTTTTGAAGGCAGGCAACACGACGTTTATGATCGGTGTCGATGATGGTCAAGTCGAGTCCGTTATGAACGTCATTCGCAGCAGCTGTAAGGTTCGTGAACAGCTCGTGACTCCGGTCACACCGATGAGTGGAACAACCGACTCTTACCTGCCGCTACCTGTTGAAGTTCAAGTAGGTGGAGCTACTGTATTTGTTCTCCCGGTAGATCGCTTCGAACATTTCTAATTTAAACTTTTTGCATGGATCCCATGAGGGTCTTTCATGATGATTGATAGCATGTTGGAAACGATGGAAGCAAGAAGATTTAAATGGAATTCGTGCGTGCTGCGTAATGGAACCACCTTTCTTGATCAGAAGAATTGGCACATTCTTTCCGGGTGAGCATTTCCTAGCTGGGGAATGCTCATCCGGAAAGAGGTTGACTACAAACAACAAGTCCTTGATGGTGATGAGTATCTACCATTATATATAGAGTGTGATCAGCACATATACAAGCCTCATCCTCACGCACAGGCGCAACGCGCACTGTGCTGATGGGCGATTGGCTAACTATGATAGAAAGCGGGCGTATCCATGAAAATCAATCCTGGATTCAGACCGATTCAGAGCGGGATCAGTTCTACTGATTCAGGTTCCAAACCGGTTCAATCCAAAAATTTCTCTGATATGATGAACCACCAGGGGGAACGGGCCTCACAAGCTGAACTGAATCGCCGGTTTAGTGAAATCCAGCTTCAGGGCGATCGCTTGGCACGTTCCATGACGATTCGTGAACTGAAGGCGTACAAGCAACTTGTTAAAAGGTTCCTGGAAGAGACCGTTCGTCGCGGTGTATCCATGAAAGAGACAAGGGGTTGGGATCGTCGTGGCAGAGGCAAGCGTTATAAGCTGATTGATGAAATTGACTCCGCTCTGTTATCCATGGCTGATGAATTGCTGGATACAGAAGAAGGAAAAATCTCTCTATTACAACAAGTAGGCGAAATTCGGGGGATGCTTATTAATTTAAGCTTCTGAGGAGGAAGTATGTCCTTTCAACAGATTATGGGTCAACAAGCGGCCAAGCAAATGTTACAAAGCAGTTTGAGACGTCACGCAATAAGCCACGCGTATCTGTTTAGCGGTCCAGCTGGTAGCGGGCAACAGAAGACGGCAATTACCTTTGCCAAGGCAATATTCTGTACAGAGCTTGAAGATGATGCGTGCGGGCAGTGTCTTGAATGTCGTAAGGTGGAGCATGGTAACCATCCGGATCTAACCATGCTTGCACCAGATGGAAACAACATTAAAATAGATCAAATCCGGGATCTGCAGCGTATCTTTTCATACCGATCAGAGGCAGGCCATCCCAAAGTATATATTATAGAACAAGCCGAGAAAATGACGGTGCAGGCAGCAAACAGTTTGCTCAAATTTCTGGAGGAACCGCAGGTACCAGCAGTCGGCATTCTGATTACAGATAATGGACAGGCCATGTTGCCTACGATTCGTTCCCGTTCCCAATTGGTGCCGTTCAGCGCACTGAATCCGGAAGAGATGCTGCAATCACTAATTGAGGAAGGGCACCCTGCCAATCTGGCTCGCTCTGCCGTCCATTTAGCGTCAGGATTGGAAGCATGTAGAGAAATTCTCCAGCAGAATTGGTTTGCAGAAATTAGAAACGTAATGTTACAATTAGGGAAGGAGTCCCTGGGTAGAGGAAGTACATCATTGATCTCTGCACAGCAGAAGCTTTTTAAAACCGGACTCTCTGAACATCTGGACATGTTACTTAGTTTGTTCCATCTATGGTTTAGGGACATGCTATATGTTCAGTACGATAGGCATGAACATATCGTTTTTATAGATCAGTTAGACATGTTATCTCAGTTGGCACATACCCGCAGCACAGAGCAGTGGGTCTCCTATATGGATATGGCCGCAGCATGCAGAAAAAAATTGCGTTTCAACGTCAATGGCCAGCTTTGTCTGGAGCAATTTTTGATCGGTTTGGCATAAGACTGGGAGAGGGATATGTTAGTTCCAATCATATGCAAACGGTTATAACTTCGGCCGGTTCCCTAAGAAGACGGGGCTTCAGACGAAGTGGGGTTGGCTTACAAGGGGGTTAATTTTTTGTACAGTGTAGTGGGTGTCCGTTTCAAAAAAGCGGGCAAAATTTATTACTTCGATCCCCTAGACCTTCCCATTGAGAAAGAAAACTGCGTTATCGTGGAGACAGCGCGGGGGGTAGAGTACGGTAAGGTTGTTGTTGGTAAGAAGGAAGTGGGCGAGTCCGATGTGGTGTTGCCGCTGAAGAAAGTCATCCGCGTTGCGGGCGAGACCGATGCCCGTGTGGTTGATGAAAATAAGCGTGCAGCGAAGGAAGCATTCGGTACTTGTTTAAATAAAATCAAAGACCATGGCCTCAAAATGAAGCTGGTCGATGTGGAATTTACGTTTGATCGCAATAAAATCATATTTTATTTTACAGCTGAAGGAAGAGTCGATTTCCGGGAGCTGGTCAAGGATCTGGCAAGCATATTCCGGACACGAATCGAGCTGAGACAGATTGGTGTACGTGATGAAGCGAAGATGCTTGGCGGTATCGGACCTTGCGGCCGTGTATTGTGTTGTTCTTCCTGGCTGGGAGACTTTGAGCCGGTATCAATCAAGATGGCTAAAGATCAGAGCCTGTCACTGAATCCGACGAAAATTTCAGGGTTGTGCGGAAGACTCATGTGCTGTCTGAAATTTGAGCATGATAACTATGAAAGTGTGAGAGAAGAACTGCCAGCTGTAGGCAAATTGGTCGTCACCTCATTGGGTGAAGGAAAAGTTGTCGGAATTAATGCCGGTAGCCGCACAGTCCATGTTCAACTGTTCGACATCAGTAAAGTCAAAGAACTTCCGCTGGATGACGTCGTTATCAAGTAAACCATAAAGGTTGCTTCGGGGTGGAAACTTGGAAAAGAAAAATCTGTTTACGCACATTCATGAAATGGAAACCCAACTGGGTCAGTTGCACGGTGATTTAGGAGAGTTAAAAATGATTGTGAAGGAGCTGCTTGAGGATAATCAGCGGCTTACCATCGAGAATGAGCAGTTACGCAAACTGCTCAAACGTGAGGCACCAGCAGATCTGCCGATCTCCTCAGCACTCGCTCCCGTAGCAAGACCAGCAGGTCCGGCTACAGGTGAAGATGTTGTGGGTGAAGGCTATGATAATCTGGCCCGGTTGTATCACGAAGGCTTCCATATCTGCAACGTCTATTATGGACATCTGCGGACGGAAGGCGATTGTCTGTTCTGCCTGTCTTTTTTGAATAAATGAAGTGACCGTAGGGATCCCCTACGGTTTTTTTTCAAGGTTACAAACTTAAATGTAATGAAGATGAGATATAGAGTACCGGAGGATGAGCGTAATATATGAAAGCAAATGAAGTTGTGTTACATGAGTCAGAGCGGATTGATGATCTGCTCTCTCATGATTTAAGAATCATTCAGAGTGATGAAGTGTTCAGTTTTTCGATGGATGCGGTATTATTAGCCCGATTTGCTTCCGTACCTAAACGGGGTCGTATACTTGATTTGTGTACAGGTAACGGGGTGGTTCCCATTCTGCTTACAACGCGTACGCAGGCTAGTCTGGAGGGGATCGAGATTCAGCCTCGTTTGGCTGATATGGCTCGTCGCAGCGTACAATTAAATGCACTGGATGAATCGATTATGATTCGTGAAGGTGATTTGCGGGAACTGGTGAAAGAAACGGGACATGCTGTATTCGATGCAATAACGGTTAACCCCCCATATATGCCCCTGAATGGCAGTGACCTCAAAATGAACACACATCAGGCAATGGCACGTCATGAGATCGGATGTACGCTGGAAGAAGTGATCCAGGCTTGCAGTCGCCTTGTACGTAATGGCGGCAAAGTATCGATGGTTCATCGTCCACAGCGACTTGCAGAGATTATCTCCCTCATGCGTGAGTATAAGCTGGAGCCAAAACGGATTCGGATGGTACATCCCCGTGCTCATCTGGAAGCTAACATGGTATTAATTGAAGGCATGAAAGATGGTAAACCTGAAGTAAGGATGCTTCCTCCACTCATTGTCTACAATGAAGAGGGGAAATATTGCGAAGAGATTATGGATATTTACTATGGCCAGCAGCATACTGAGCGTACTACGAAAGGAGGACTATAGATGACTTTGCATATTCAGAAAAGCTATGCGGAGCAGCTTGAAGGATCAGGCAAGCTGTATCTGGTTGGAACACCCATTGGTAATCTGGAGGACATGACCTTCCGAGCGATCAAGACATTGCAGAGTTGTGACATCATTGCAGCAGAGGACACACGCCAGACCCGAAAGCTGCTTACCCATTTTGAAATTACACCTTCGATGCTGTTTAGTTATCATGAGCATAATAAGGGGGCGAGTGGACCTGAACTGATACGCTATATAATAGAAGGAAAAAATTTGGCACTCGTCAGTGATGCCGGTCTACCGGCCATTTCCGACCCTGGTTCCGACCTTGTACAGCTTGCACTGGCAGCTGGAATAACGGTCATTCCCATCCCTGGACCCAATGCTGCCTTGTCTGCTCTGATCGTGTCCGGATTACCGACGGAGCGTTTCACATTCGGCGGTTTTTTGCCGCGGGAGAAAAAGGACATGCGAAAAGTGCTGGAGGCTTTTGACGAATCCAACGGGACTTTGTTATTTTATGAATCACCTCACCGTATTCGAAAAACATTAGTCCACCTCGAAGAGATTCTGGGTGATCGCTCGATTGTCCTGGCTCGTGAACTAACCAAGCGTCATGAGGAATTCGCAAGGGGCACTGTGAAGGAATGTATAGACTGGCTTGAAGAGCATCCACCTCTTGGCGAGTACTGTTTGCTGGTAGAAGGGATTAAGGAAGAGGAGCGTAAGGCTGAGCGCGAAGCATGGTGGCAGCTGATGTCACTCGCGGATCATGTCAGCCATTATGAGGGTGAAGGATATAATCGCAAAGATGCGATGAAAAAAACGGCGACCGATCGTGGTCTGACGAAGCGGGATGTATATAATGCGTTAATTGAGTAGCCAATCTAACCATATATGTTCTGTTATGGGGAACATAACCTGAAAAGAACCTTATACAACATTAAGGAACCCATAACAGGGCAAAAAAATACCTTCCGCGGTGGGGTTCACACCGGGAAGGCCATTAAGGAATATTAAAAAGGTTAGAAATAACAATGTAATAAGTCCAGTATACCTGGTTGTTCTTATTTTGTCACAGGTGCAGGGATTTCGGAAATACATTCGTTACAAACAATTTTACCTTTGAAGTAAGTAACATTCTCTGCATTACCACAGAAGATACAAGCAGGCTCATATTTTTTCAACATGATGCGCTCGCCGTCAACATAGATTTCCAGAGCATCTTTTTCACCAATACCGAGCGTACGGCGCAATTCAATTGGAATAACTACCCGTCCCAGTTCGTCCACTTTTCTTACAATACCTGTTGATTTCATCATTATAATCAGTGCTCCTCTCAGCTAACTATCATTGTCATTATTCGACATTATTTTATGTTTTATGATACCCATCATACCAACGATTCCCAAAACAGTCAACCTTAAAATTAGCTTAAAATTAAGGCTGTTTTTCACAAGGTTACTGGTGGTAAGGGATTGGTAGCCGTTTTTCGCATTTAAACAACAATGTCAGCTTTGTCGATTTGGAAAACGACAAAATTACCTTATTCGACAAAGTTCGTCATGGCGTGTCGAATCTTAGATGAATCGTAGAGTCCAAAGCGTTAATATAAAAGAAATTAAAGGAGTGAGTCGACATGGAACAACGTTTAACGGAAGAGAAAGTATTCAAAGATCCGGTACATAATTATATCCACGTGCAAGATCCGGTTATATGGCAGTTAATTAACACGCCGGAATTTCAGCGTTTACGCCGGATTCGTCAACTAGGTACTTCTTACCTTACCTTTCACGGAGCAGAGCATAGTCGGTTCTCACATTCACTAGGTGTTTATGAGATCACACGTAAGATCATCTCTCAGTTTGAAAGAAGTCATTATTCGGATTGGCCGAAGGAAGAAAAGATTGTAGCTCTGTGCGCAGCTCTACTTCATGATCTCGGGCATGGGCCATTCTCTCACTCCATCGAGGAAGCTTTTGACATGAATCACGAAGATTGGACTTGTCGCATTATTACAGGTGATACCGAAGTAGGGGCGATCTTAAGACGGTATGCTCCTGATTTTCCTGAGAAAGTCGCGTCTGTCATTCAAAAAACGTACGAAAAGCCAATTGTGGTGAATTTGGTGACCAGCCCGCTTGATGCAGACCGAATGGACTATTTGCTCAGGGATGCTTATTTTACAGGTGTAAATTACGGCACGATTGACCTTGATCGCATCCTTCGGATGCTGCGTCCCTATCATGGACGGATTGTAGTCAAGGAGTCAGGCATGCATGCTGTGGAGGATTACCTCATGTCTCGGTACCAGATGTATTGGCAGATTTACTTCCATCCGGTAACTCGTAGTTCTGAAATTATATTGCGGCAAATATTCAAGCGAGCGAAAATGCTCATACAGCATGGTTTTCAATTTCGCTTCATGATTGATCCACTCCCTCAATTATTTGGAGGAGAATTATCCGTAGATGAATATTTGCAGTTGGATGAAGCATTAATTCAGACGGCATTTACGCAGTGGCGCAAGGAGGACGATACTGTTCTGAGTGAGTTATGCGAACGTTTCATGGATCGCAAGTTATATAAGTATGTAGAGCTTGAACAGGTCGACTTGACAATGATGGAAGAGATTCGGGAAGCTTTTGTACAGGCAGGGCTCGATCCCGAATATGATCTTGAAATTGATTTTCCTTCGGATAATCCGTATGATGTGTTTCGTCCGGATGAATCCACAGATAAGCAGATTCTTCTTCTGGATCGACAGGACAATTTACGTGAGTTGTCAGAAGTATCTGACATTGTCCGTTCCATCAGTGGGCTTCACCGAGGGAAACATCATTTGTATTACCCGCAAAACAAGGTGGATGCGATTATTCATGAATTACCGTCACATATACGCCCCTATTTCTTGTAATCGTCTGGATGTAATCCGATGAAGAATTTCGATATCAAAACACTTTCTAAAAGAGCTATTTTTCATGATACAGTAATCTGCTTTAATGGGGAGTATATGTAGATCGACATAATTTTGTAAATGCAAGCAGGTAGAATGAGCACAATCAGCAAGATATAGATGAGAATATCCGTATATCTTCTATATATTGTAGTTGTGAAGAAACAAACGGAATGAGGTAATACACAGATTACCCAAAATATTTTTTGTGTGAGTCCATGAGTTATTGAATTTTACAAATTGAATTTTCAACAGGAGATAGTCGTTATTTCGACATGAAGGGAGATACAAACATGATGCTGTTCGACACACATACACATCTGGATGCACCACAATTCGACGAGGACCGCGAGGACATGATTCAGCGTGCGGTGGATGCAGGAGTTGGTCGCATGATCAACATTGGCTTTAACCGGGAGACGATTCCAACGACAATGAAACTCGCTGAAACGTATGACTTTATCTATGCGGCTGTAGGGTGGCACCCCGTAGATGCGATTACAATGCAGGAGGGCGATTTGGAGTGGATTGCATCTTTATGCAAGCATGAAAAAGTGGTTGCCATCGGTGAGATTGGATTGGATTATCACTGGGATACTTCACCGAAGGAAATACAGCATCGCGTATTACGACAACAAATTGCTTTGGCGCGTGAAGTGAACATGCCGATTGTCATCCATAATCGGGATGCACATGAGGATATCATAAGAATTTTGCGTGAAGAGAAGGCGGGTGAAGTTGGTGGTGTAATGCACTCGTTCTCGGGCAGCTGGGAAACAGCGAAAAGTTGTCTCGATATGGGCTTCCATCTCTCCTTCGGAGGACCGATCACATTCAAAAATGCAAAACAGCCCAAAGAGGTGCTCGCGAAGGTTCCGATGGACCGGTTTTTCATTGAAACAGATGCGCCATATTTGACACCTCACCCATATCGTGGGAAACGAAATGAGACAGCGCATGTACGTCTGGTTGCAGAGGCAGCTGCGGAAATTAAAGGCATTTCGGTGGAGGAAATTGCTGCAATAACCACCAAAAATGCCATGGAACGATTTGGAATTCGTTAAAAAAACGAGCAAATGAGGTGAAAAAGGCAGGTAAGCGGAGTTAATTTGCCCTTTGATCCAAATAAATCAAGAATATTACAATATTTTAACCAAATATTCAGAAAAACGTACTTGATCAACGCTTTACAACATGCATCAAAACAGGATATCATCTTTTCAGTGAATTGTTGTGCGGAAAATTGGACAGATGTTCGGGGGATGAACAAAGGGACACTTTCCGATGAAACAACATTACTTTCATGAATCAGTCTCGCTGAGTCTCCGTTAACGGAGAGCGGGGGAACCAATAGGGCTTAAACATCGGTATATTTGGCCGATGCGCAACGTTCGCTGACCCAAAAGCAGCGAAGGGAACTGCGAAGCCGTATTTGATTTCTTCTTTGGGTCTCGGGGTGAATTCAAGGGCATCCGCCATGAGCGGGTGACCCAAGATAGGGCGGCTCTCTTTCGCCCGAACCCGACAGCTAACCTCGCAAGCGGAAAAAGAGAGGCAACCTCGTGCATGAATTTCCGATATTCAAAATCATTCGGAAGCCACGAAAGAGTTCCTCTTACACTCTTTCTTTGGCTTTTTTGTTTTTGAATAAAAGAAATATTGTCATCATACGGTAGGTATTCAGGAGGATGACATCATGTTGCGAAGATTGATTCATGGTGCAGAACCGGTCATATGGTCTGATCTGTGTTCTGTAGAAAATTTGGTATAGTCACGTCAAAGACATCATGCATTACTTTAGACGGCGAGGCTATGAAGGAGGACGGAGAAGTGGGCACATTCCAACCAGAAGAGACCCATGAGTCACGATCATCCAGTAAGTCTTTCGCGTTGCGGTGGAAGCATGAGAACATGCGTCAAATGGCATTGATCGCGATTTTCTCAATTGCGCTTACAATCATGATCTTGTTAGTCGTTTACGGTCAGGCCGGGAAACAAATTTCACTGGTTATTGACGGCAAAGCTCAGGTGGTAGAGACTCGTACAGGAATGCTTCAGGAAATGCTGGAGGAGCAGTCAATCACAGTCAGCCCTCACGATAAGGTATCCATGTCCATGAACGGGGCGATTACAGATGGAGACCGAATCGTTATTGAGCGGGCCGTTCCAGTCAACATTACGGCAGACGGAGACACCAAGACTCTGTATACAACGGATTCATCGGTAGAAGATGCAATTCAAAAATCAGGTATTCAAGTTGAGCGTAATGATAAAGTGTATCCGGCGCTTGGAACTGCTATCAAAGCGGATATGAAGATCCGTGTAGTGCGCGTAACAAAGCGTACAGTGGAGGTAGAGCAACCAATCGCTTACAAAGTCATTAAAACGGCTGACCCTAGCTTATACAAAGGGGATAACCGGGTCGTTGTAAACGGCAAAGAAGGCACACTTGTACAGCATATCGAAAAGGTATTTCAGGATGGAGAATTGGTCTCCAAAAAAATGGTCGGCAAATCTGTCGCGAATAATCGTGTAGATAAAGTGATCGCTGTCGGCACCAAAGCAAAACCGGTCGTGAAAGAACCTGAGATTCAGACCGTATCGGCTCAAACTTCAACAACCAAAAAGGCTACAACAACGAACTCGAAGAAAACATCTGCCTCGGGCAGCAAAGTAATTACCGTATCCGGGACTTCTTTTAAATACTCCAAAGTACTTAAAAATGTATCCATGACGGCCTACTCTTCCGAAGAGCCTGGCATTGGAACTAAAACAGCTTCCGGTACTCGTGTAACGGAAGGACGCACCATTGCGGTTGATCCCAAGGTCATTCCAATTGGCTGGTGGGTGTATATCGAAGGTCTGGGATTCCGTCGTGCGGAAGATACAGGCGGTGCCATTAAAGGCAACAAAATTGATGTATATTATGACAGTGTGAAGCATGCCCTGAATTTTGGACGCAAGAAAGGCAAGACGGTCTACGTGATCGGTCCGGTGAAGCCGGAAGCGAACTAAAATCGTTTTACTTTGAAATGGGAATGCTATAAAATAGTTGCATGAATGATTCATGCGGAATATGCGGCGGAGGGGTCTGAATTCAGTCTCCCCCGCCGTTTGGCAGAGAAGAGGATATTCCTCTTCTTTTTGCGTTAGAAAGGAAGAAATGGAACATGATAAAAGAAGTCATTGTGGTGGAAGGCCGTGATGATACGGTAGCCATCCGTCGGGCCGTGGAAGCCGATACCATAGAAACAGGCGGATCAGCCATCAACCAACGCATTCTGAAGCGGATTGCGCTTGCTCAGGAGAGACGGGGAGTCATTGTACTGACAGATCCGGATCATGCCGGCGAACGCATTCGTAAAATTATTGCAAATAAGGTCCCTGGCTGCAAGCATGCCTTCATTCCGGAAGCCGATGCAACCCGCAAAGGGGACATTGGGGTGGAGAATGCCTCACCGGAGGCGATCCGTCATGCTCTGGCACGTGTACATACTTCATACGAAGGTGCTCCGAGCCTGATCGATTGGGAGGACCTGATCGCGGCAGGACTTATCGTACATCCACAGGCGGCTGCACGTCGCATGGAGATGGGTAACCTGCTGGGTATCGGATATTGTAACGGGAAGCAGTTCCACAAACGTCTCAGTGTATTTCAGATTACACGGGAAGAGTTCTCTACAGCATTAGCGCAAATTGAACGTGAAGGATTGTGAGCATATGAAGGACATGGAAGAGACGATAGAAATTGCAACGCCCAAACGAACCAAAGAGATTATTCAAAGACACGGATTCTCATTTAAAAAAAGTCTGGGTCAGAATTTTTTGATCGATCAAAATATACTGAACAAAATTGTGAATGCAGCCGATTTGGACGAGTCCAAGGGTGCGTTAGAGATCGGGCCGGGTATTGGAGCCCTCACGGAACGACTCGCTCGGGTAGCTGGTCCTGTCACAGCTGTAGAGATCGATCAGCGTTTGATCCCCATCCTGGGAGAAGTGATGCAGCCTTATTCGAATGTACGTGTTCATCATGGAGATGTGTTGAAGCTGGATCTGGCTGAGTTGTTTAATACGGATTTTGCATCCGTGGACAAAGTCAGTGTTGTGGCTAACCTGCCTTATTATGTAACGACTCCAATCATGATGAAACTGCTGGAAGAGAAGCTGCCGGTAGACAGCATTGTGGTCATGATCCAAAAAGAAGTGGCTGAACGGATGGCGGCTGCACCGGGATCAAAAGATTACGGCAGTCTGAGCATCGCAGTTCAGTACTACAGTGTGCCGGAGCTTGTGTGTATTGTGCCTCCTACAGTCTTCATTCCGCAACCTAATGTGGAATCAGCTGTCATTAAGCTGAAAGTGCGTGAGCAACCACCAGTGGAGATTCCGGACGAAGCACATTACTTCGAAGTGGTACAGGCTTCTTTTGCCCAGCGAAGAAAAACAATCTCGAACAACCTGAAAGCACGCTTCTTCACGAAGGAGAACCGGGAACAGGCAGACATTCTGCTGGAGCAGGCAGGTATTCAACCATCCCGACGCGGAGAAACGTTAAGTCTGCAGGAGTATGCTACACTCAGCACCGTAATGTGGGAAGCAGGGGTACGCGCAGCGCTATAAAATTCGAATGAACCAAACCGGGTCTCTGCCCATACGATGGGGGTAGAGGTGATTACGTTGATGAATATCGGAGACTTGGTCGTTCGGAAGTCATACGGCGGCGATGTGACTTTTCGGGTGGAAGGCCTCCAGTTGGATGCTGCGGTCATTAAAGGGACTGAGTTCCGGCTGATTGCCGATTCCCCGGTGGACGATTTGATACAGGTTCCTTACGAACCACAAAGCGCCAAGACCAGACAGGCGCATATTAAAGCACATCAGACTCTGTCCCGTCTGCAGCAGAATCGTATGGAACAGGCTGAGCGGAATCGTGAAGGTCTGGTACAGGATTGGTCTGCTCAGCAGGAACCGGCTTATTTTGAAATGCCTGGAAAGGTGCTTCATCTGGATGGAGATCCGAACTATTTGAAAAAAAGTATGGATCTTTATGAGCAACTTCGTGTGCCCGCAGAGGGACAATATGTCCACGAATCGGCAATGGCAGATACCTTATATCGGTTATTACCCAAAGTACGTCCGGATATCGTGGTCATTACGGGTCATGATGGGGTGTTAAAGACACGTCAGCCCTATGACTTATATAGTCTTGGTAGCTATAAGAACTCGCAAAATTTTGTGGCGGCCATTCAGGTGGCCAGACAATATGAACGTCATCTGGACGCACTCACGATTGTGGCAGGGGCCTGTCAGTCCCATTTTGAGGCACTGCTGCGCGCTGGAGCGAACTTTGCCAGTTCTCCAGGCAGAATTCTGATTCATGCACTTGATCCGGTCTATGTGGCAGCCAAGGCCTCTTTTACCTCTGTGCGGGATACGGTCAACATGAGTGATGTTCTGCACAATACCATCAGTGGTAGCCAAGGTGTGGGTGGTGTCGAGACACGGGGGAGTTACCGGGTAGGTCTGCCGGGGCTGAATGATTTATCCACACTAAAAGTGAACCCGTCGGCAGTCTGATGTAGGCCATTTAAAGTCCCAATTTGGGGCTTTTTTTGTTTGCAAAAAAATTCATTGACAACAACTTTTTGATGCTGATATAATAATTAGTTTTGATTTGACAATGACTGTAAAATCCGGTATAATGGACAAGAAAAGAGGTGGTCGTCGACAATGGCTAAAAACACGCTGTTGGATATCAAACGCAATCTCGATGCACATATTGGTCAGAAAATTATGCTGCGGGCTAATGGTGGCCGCCGTAAGACCATTGAGCGTACGGGTGTATTGGAAGAAACGTACCCTTCTGTTTTTATTGTTAAGCTTGATGAGGAGCAAGAAACCTTCAAGCGAGTATCTTATAGTTATGCGGATATACTTACGGAATCGGTGGAAGTCATGGTTTTTGACCCGGGCAGCCAGACGCATAGCTCCTATATGGAGACGTAAGTATCGTTGTACAGGCGATTCACCTCACGGGTGGATCGCTTTTTTATATTTTCTTTTTCGGTAAATCATCCGTTTATCTTCAAAACTAACCCATACATACTCAGGAATGAGCGAGGAACGGTCGCGGCATACTATATAGACAGGTATAGAGACAGTTTCTTAAGCAATGCAGGAAACTGAATTTGGCCTGATGGCAAGATGTCCAAAACGTGAACGAACTCATCACATTATGAAGGATACTTTGGAGGAGGATGGTTCATGAGTCGCAGAAGAAGAAGCGTCATGTCAGAGGATCTGAAGAATGAACTCGCAAAAGACCTTGGCTTCTATGATACGGTCCAACAGGAAGGTTGGGGTGGAATCAAAGCCAAGGATGCAGGAAACATGGTGAAAAGAGCCATTCAACTTGCTGAGCAGGCTGCCCGCAAATCTTAATCCGGTTCAAGCAGACTGAAAAGCGGGGAAATCCGTCAGGGACCACCCCGCTTTTTCCCCTTAGATGCGGAATAGAAATGACTTGACAGCCCCATTTTGATATAATATGTTAAGTTGTCTTAGGGAAAAGGTGAGGACGGGTGAACGCCTTGAAAATTTACGAAAAAGCGCCTGCTAAAATTAATTTGATGCTGGACGTTTTACATAAAAGAAGCGATGGATTCCATGAGGTTGAAATGATCATGACCATGGTCGATCTGGCTGATCGGCTGGAAATGTCGGAGCTGCCGCGAGATAACATTTTCATCTCCAGTCAGGCGGGTTACATCCCGCTGGACGAGAAGAATCTGGCTTTCCAGGCAGCCAGACTCATTAAGGAACGCTATAACGTGCGTACGGGCGTCCATATTCATCTGGATAAAAAGATTCCAGTTGCAGCCGGACTTGCCGGAGGCAGCAGTGATGCAGCAGCAGCTCTGCGTGGATTGAACCGTCTGTGGCGGTTGAATATACCGGATCACGAACTTCAGGAGCTTGGAGCTGAACTGGGTTCGGATGTTCCATTTTGTATCACAGGAGGGACTGCACTCGCTACAGGCCGTGGTGAGAAGTTGACCCCTATTCCTAATCCGCCGCAATGTTGGGTAATTCTGGCCAAGCCTCCAATCAATGTGTCTACAGCCGATGTGTACGGACGGTTCCGCAGTGACAAGATTGTCCGTCATCCAAGTGCGGCTAGAATGGAACAGGCTATTCGCAACCAATCCTTTACGGAAGTCTGTAACCAGATGGGCAATGTGCTTGAAGATGTGACGTTGAAGCTGTATCCGGAAGTTCAGCATTTGAAAGATGCCATGATTCGGTTGGGTGCAGACGGCGTGTTAATGTCCGGTAGCGGTCCAACGGTATTTGGACTGGTCTCCAAAGAATCCAAGGTTGCCCGGATATACAATGGTCTGCGTGGTTTCTGCAAAGAAGTGTACGCTGTACGTATGTTGACGTAAAATTCGCTTTTATAATGTACAAACACGTATAAAGGTGGTATATTTTTAAATAATTATTCGGATTTGGATGTTTCCGTGATCGTGAGGATGGATCTCTGTGAAGAAGTTAAAACGAAGCGCAAGGCTGGTTGAAATGACGCAATACTTATTGTCCAGACCGCATACGGTTATTCCGTTGACCACATTTGCCGAACGTTATGGTGCCGCAAAGTCTTCAATTAGTGAAGATTTGGCGATTATCAAGGAAGTGTTCGAAGAAGGTGGGTCAGGAGAACTGCATACACTGGCTGGAGCTGCCGGGGGAGTAAGATGGATTCCGAAGGTATCCCGAGAACTGGCACTGGCATTTGCGGAGCGGCTCTCGACCCAGCTCGCGCAACCTGATCGGATCTTGCCTGGAGAATACCTGTACATGTCCGACTTGCTTGGTCAACCCGCATTGATGAATGAAGCCGGCAAGATCTTTGCAACGGCCTTTGGCAATATGAATATTGATGTGGTTATGACGGTAGAAACCAAAGGGATTCCACTGGCCTATGCGACTGGAGCCCAGCTCAACCTGCCTGTCGTGCTCGTACGCAGGGACCATCAGGCTACAGAAGGATCGGCCGTAAGTATCAATTATGTATCCGGGTCCCATAAAAGTCTGCATACCATGTCCCTCTCTCGTCGGGCGATGCGTGAGCATTCCAGAGTACTTATTGTGGATGACTTCATGAAGGCTGGGGGAACGGTGCAAGGAATGATCGATCTTTTGGCCGAGTTTAATGCTACTGTTGCTGGGGTAGGGGTACTGGTGGAATCTGGTTCTGTAGATTCAGAAGAGCGGCTATTAACAGATTACGTATCTCTGGCAAAGCTGACAGCGGTTGATGCCAAGAGCAGACAGATTTCCGTCAAGCCTGGCAACTATTTTGATCTGTAGAAAGATGACGAAAGTTATGTCGGTAAAGGGTCTTTTCCATCGACCTGGCATGAACGTTGTCGAATTGTGTATTAAATAAAAAAATTCCTGAAATTAGGAAGTTTTTATGGTTATAAAAAGAAGGAGTTCGTATATGCTGTGTGGAATTATACACCAAGTTCTGATGGAAAAAGGTGGTGAACACACACATGCAAATTACGGATGTCAGACTCCGCCGTGTTAACTCGGAGGGGAGAATGAAGGCTATCGCATCCATTACCATCGATAACGAATTCGTCGTTCATGACATTCGTGTCATTGATGGTAACAACGGAATGTTTGTTGCTATGCCGAGCAAACGTACTCCTGACGGAGAGTTCCGTGATATCGCCCACCCGATCTCTTCCGGTACGCGTGAGAAGATTCAGGCAGCAGTTTTGACTGAATACGATCGTGCCGCAACTGAGGAAGAAGTCATTGAAGAAGGTGCCTGAGAACATTATTGGGGTTCGAAGGAAAAGAGAGCCATGTCTTATGGCTCTCTTTTCTTTTTGATCGGAATAAGATATATTCAGTATTGAGTTTATTAGCAGAGAACAAAAAGCGCATCGTGCGCTTGGTGGCAGGGCGGCATCTTAGGAATCATTGGGATTCGGTTAAGCTCGCAGGTACACGGCGTATACATATAGGTCACGATTCGTTGGTGTCCGCGTTGTTACGTGTGATTACAGAGACAGCAGGCGATGAACAAGACCGGCTTGAAGCCGGCTGAACGATACTCATTGGATATAGATAAACAATCCATTTTCAATGGGATTTTCAGAACAGGAGGTCGTAAATTTTGAAACGAATGGCGATCGTTCTTGCCGCAGGGCAAGGGAAACGAATGAAATCAAAATTGTACAAAGTACTGCATCCCGTATGCGGTAAACCTATGGTTGGACATGTGCTGGATGCAGCACTCAGCGCAGGCGTTGAACGCAGTGTAGTTGTTGTCGGTCATGGTGCCGAAGCGGTGCAGTCATTTTTAGGTTCCAGAGCAGAGTATGCACTTCAGGCGGAACAATTGGGTACAGGTCATGCAGTGAAGCAGGTTAAATCCTTGCTTGGAGGCGAAACAGGTTCTACAATTGTGGTCTGTGGAGATACACCGCTTGTGACCAGTGAGACGTTGGAAGGTCTGATGAAGCTCCATGAGAGTAGCGGAGCAGCAGCAACAGTTCTTACGGCTCAGTTGGACAATCCCAAAGGTTATGGTCGCGTTATTCGCGGACAAGATGGGTCTGTACAACGGATTGTGGAACAAAAGGATTGCACGGAGCAGGAAGATGCTGTGAATGAGATTAACACTGGCACTTACTGTTTTGATAATGCAAAATTGTTCGCTGCTCTGGAAAAAGTGACGAATCAGAACGCTCAGGGAGAGTATTATCTCACAGACGTAGTTGGCATTTTCCGCAATGATGGAGAAGTGGTTGAGGCTTACATGTCAGATGACATCGCAGAATCCATCGGGGTTAATGATCGCCTCGCACTTTCGCAAGCAGAAGCCTTCATGCGTGAACGTCTTGCCGTACGCCATATGTTGAACGGTGTTACAATCATTGATCCGTCATCGACATATATCGGAGCGGATGTTACGATTGGATCAGATACGGTATTGTATCCAGGGACCATTCTTAAAGGCACAACTTCGATCGGTGAAGCATGTCATATTGGTCCTCATGCAGATGTGGAAGATAGCGTTATTCAGGACGGAGTTACAATCAAACATTCGGTGTTGTCCAATGCCGAAGTGGGTTCTGATGCAACGGTTGGTCCATTTGCGAATTTGCGTCCAGGCACCAAATTGGGCCGCAACGTAAAAATTGGTGACTTTGTTGAAGTGAAAAATGCTACAATTGACGAAGGTTCCAAAGTATCTCATCTCAGCTATATTGGGGATGCCAAAGTAGGGAAAAACGTAAATGTTGGATGCGGGGCAATAACTGTCAATTATGATGGTTATAATAAAGCTGTGACAACGATTGAAGATGATGCTTTTGTAGGCAGCAACGTCAATCTGATTGCACCGATTACGGTAGGAAAAGGCGCTTATGTCGTTGCTGGCTCCACCGTTACCCATTCCGTTCCCGAGAATGATCTGGCCATTGCTCGTCCACGTCAGGAGAATAAACCTGGTTATGCGGAGAAGATTCGCGGACGTGCCAAAGCCAAGAAACAAAATGCCAAACCCCAATAAGGGGTTTAGATAACAAGATTGCCTCCCGAAGATCCGGGAGGTGCCGACATGTCGCAGACGCTTATAGATTCCAATGAACCAGCACGGAGGGTTTTTATTTTATGACTTATTTTGATTCGAAATTAAAAATATTTACTTGCAATTCTAACCCCAAGCTTGCCCATCAAATTGCTGATTATATCGGGATTCCTATGGGTGAATCTCACACAACCAGCTTTAGTGATGGCGAGATTCAAGTGAAACTCTCCGAGAGTGTTCGGGGTTGTCACGTTTACATCGTGCAGTCCACTTGCTTGCCGGTTAATGATAACCTGATGGAAATGCTCGTTATGATTGATGCACTCAAACGAGCATCTGCCAAGACGATTAACGTCGTTATTCCTTACTATGGCTATGCAAGACAGGATCGCAAGGCACGTTCGCGTGACCCAATTACAGCGAAACTGGTTGCTAACCTGATTGAAAAAGCGGGTGCAACCCGTGTCATCGCGATGGACTTGCATGCAATGCAGATCCAGGGATTCTTCGACATTCCGGTTGACCATTTGCTTGGCGTGCCAATTCTGGCTCAATATTTCCGGTCGAAACAGATCGAAAATCCGGTTGTTGTGTCGCCTGACCACGGTGGCGTAGTGCGCGCACGTAAACTGGCTGATTTCCTGAATGCACCCCTGGCGATTATCGATAAACGTCGTCCTGAGCCAAATGTGAGCGAAGTGATGAACATTATCGGTAACATCGAGGGTAAAACAGCCATTCTGATCGATGACATTATTGACACGGCGGGAACGATTGTACTGGGAGCGAATGCTCTGATGGAAGGCGGCGTAAAAGAAGTATACGCGTGCTGTACTCACCCGGTATTGTCCGGACCTGCGATGGAACGTTTGGAGAATGCACCATTGAAGGAAGTCATCGTAACGGATACGATTCCAATTACGCATGCTAACCCGACAAGCAAACTCAAAGTGTTGTCTGTAGCGCCTTTGCTCGGAGAAGCGATTATCCGGGTTCATGAGGAATTGTCAATCAGCAAGCTGTTTGAAATTGAATAAGGATGTCTGCATAAAGTAGTAGAGGGGTTACGTTTTCCGGTTCAATGGAAAATGTAACCCCTGTCGGCGTGCCGTTTATTAATAGTGAAGCATCCGCTGGTCAGTCCATATAAGGTTGAACTACTCATTTACACCAGAAGATGTTTCTGCACACGCAGTGATCCAATGTAAATGGTTCGTTCATCTTATATGGTTAATACCCGGGGCGAGAGATAAATCGGAAACGACGCCGATGAAAAAGCGTGTTGGCAATTTCGACGAATTGATTATCGAAACGTGTGATTAGACCAATCTCAATATGGGTGTCGCGGTCGTATACCTGTACAGGTACGTGATATTCGAGATGATAGATAAAATCGCTATGTTGAGTCAGTTGTCCGTGGTCTTCGCGCAAAACCCGCTCACCTTCCTGGGTCGATAAAATATGAACAGTGAATACTACAGTAAATCGATCTTTACTTTCCTGATATTATATGAAATATAAGATTCGAAGTCTATGCCTCACCTCAGGCTAATCCGAAGGAGGGAACAAGATGAAGTGGATTGTCGGACTTGGAAATCCAGGCTCGAACTATGCCAAAACCCGTCACAATATCGGTTTTATGGCACTGGATCGGTTGGCCGATCGCCATAATATCTCCATTACACAGAGTAAATGTAAAGCGCTGATTGGAGAAGGAAACATTGGCGGTGTGAAAACCGTACTGATCAAACCAATGACCTATATGAACTTGTCTGGCGAATCGGTTCGAGCATATATGGATTTTTATAAAGTTAGTCTTGAAGATCTGATTGTTGTGTACGATGACATGGATACAGAGATTGGCAAAGTCAGATTGCGTTACCAAGGTAGTGCAGGCGGACATAATGGAATCAAGTCCATTATTCAGCATACCGGTACACAGCAGTTTAACCGGGTACGCATGGGAATATCCCGACCTGAACCAGGACATGCCATTGTTGATTATGTACTGTCGACATTCATGAAGAAAGAAAAGGAAGCCCTTGATCAGACCATTGAGCAAACATGTGATGCTCTGGAGCATAGCTTGACTCATACGTTTGAACAAACCATGGCGAAGTTTAACGGTTAATTTTGTAAAACAATCTGGTAAAATGATCATAAACAGACGGGTTCAATTCAACCATACTGGACATACTGGACGTATAAACCTTGTTCAGGAGGAATAAACATGTCAGTGAATTACGTATGTAGGCATTGCCGTACCTTTATTGGACGAATCGATTCTGCCCGAATAACGGAAGTAGAGCTCGGCTTTCATTTCTTGACCCCCGACGAGCGGAGGGATATAATAGCGTATAATTCCGGTGGTGACATTACCGTTCGGATTACATGTGATTATTGTAAGGAAGCCCTGGAGCACAATCCGGAGCTTAGCCTGCTCGCGAGTCCGCTTCAGTAGACATCGCCCGTACAGGATCGAATGACAGTTGAGGGCGGTTGCGTAATAACGCTCCACCTTTTATAGCCTTGGCAGCCTGCTGAGGCTTCTTTTCAGTTGGGATGAAAGCCATGACTATTACGAAACCAGGCTCAGCCGCATCAACAGATGTGGCAATATTACGAGTAATCCGATATGATGAAACAGGACAAAAAGGAATTTGTATCCATTTTAATAGTGATGCTACGCGTATGCGTGAGATAATCAAGTAAGTTATAAGAGAGGTGCCCCTTTTGTTACAAGCACTTATACAGGCTTTTTCCAAAGATCCGGACTTCGGGTCCATTACAGCCGGAATCAAGTCCGGCATGAAGGAACAATTGGTTTCGGGTCTATCCGGCTCGGCGCGTCAGATTATGCTGGCTGCTCTGCATCAGGAAATGAACCGACCATTGCTCGTAGTAACGCACAATATGTTTTCAGCTCAAAAAATTGCAGAAGATTTACAGGAAGCGCTTTCACCTGATCAGGTGTTGATCTATCCTGCCAACGAACTTGTCGCTGCTGAAGCTGCTGTTTCCAGCCCGGAAACATTGGGTCAGCGTATTGATGTGTTGGTCCGCTGCGCCCAGGGATTCAGGGGTGTTGTTGTTATTCCTTTTTCCGGAGTAAGACGTTATGTCCCGCTTCCCGAAGTGATGGCCAATGCTCGAATTTTGATTAAACAGGGCAACACACTTGAACTTGACTCCTTCCTGCTGGAGATGGTTAAGCTCGGCTATGAGCGTGTGGAGCGTGTAGAATCTCGTGGTGAGATGAGTGTACGCGGAGGTATCATCGATTTCTATCCGGTTACTTCATCGATTGCATATCGAGTGGAGTTATTTGATGACGAAATCGATTCTATTCGGACATTTGACCCGGCCGATCAGCGTTCGATTGAACGGATTGAAGAGGTTACGGTTTTGCCATGCAAGGAATTAATTGCAGATCGTGAGCGAATGGAAAAGGCTGCCGATGCTGCTGCTCTTTTGCTCGAACAACAGCTGGAGAAAATGACGGACCGGCAGGCCAAGCTGCGTCTTCGTGAAGAAATTCACCGGGAGATCGAGCTTTTGCGGGAGCACGTGTATTTCTCTGAAATGTATAAATATATCTCTCCGCTCTATCCGGAGAATAAAACGATTTACGACTATATGCCAGAAGATACCCTGCTGGTCCTTGATGAACCTGCCAGACTATCGGAGACATCCAAACAGCTGGACCGTGATGAATCGGAGTGGAATCTGCACCTGATGCAAAACGGAAAAACACTTCCCGATCTTCCATTATCCGCAGACGGTGATGAACTATTGTATGAGCGTCCATTCCAGACGCTGTTTATGTCGATCTTTTTGCGTCAGGTTCCACATACCCAACCACAGAACATTCTGAACTTCATCAGTCGTGGCATGCAGGATTTCCATGGACAGATGAACGTGCTGAAGGCAGAGATGGAACGTTGGCAGAAGGCCGGAGTTCAAGTACTTATGCTGGCGAACGGTGAGGAGCGACTCGAGCGGATGCGCCGGGTACTGATGGATTATGATATTCCGGAGCCGGAGATGCTGATTGGTAACTTGCAAACCGGATTTGAAATGCCGTCCATTCATTTGGCTGTCGTGACCGAGGGCGAGATGTTCTCGCAAAAACAGCGTAAAGTACGCAAACCGATTCGAAATGTAGATAATGCGGAACGCATCAAATCCTATAGTGAGTTAAAAGTGGGCGATTATGTCGTTCACCAGAATCACGGGATTGGTAAGTACCTTGGGATCGGCACCCTCGAAGTTGGCGGTATTCATAAGGATTACATGCATATTCTCTATGCGGGTGGAGACAAACTGTCTGTACCTATTGAGCAGATCGATCTCATTCAGAAATATGTTGGTTCCGAAGAGAAAGAACCGAAAATATACAAGCTGGGCGGCAATGAGTGGACACGGGTTAAAAATAAAGTCCGCACATCCGTACAGGATATTGCTGATGATCTGATCAAGCTGTATGCCGAGCGTCAGACCTCCAAAGGATTTGGATTCGACAAGGATTCTGCGGAGCAGCAGGAGTTTGAGGACTTGTTCCCTTACGATGAGACACGTGATCAGGTGCGTGCCATCGAAGAAATCAAGAAGGACATGGAACAAAACCGTCCAATGGACCGTTTATTGTGTGGGGATGTGGGTTACGGCAAAACCGAGGTGGCTATTCGGGCTGCATTTAAAGCAGCGATTGAAGGCAAGCAGGTGGCTGTACTCGTTCCAACAACGATTTTGGCACAGCAGCATTTTGAGACATTCCGTGAGCGGTTCTCCGGTTATCCGTTCAACATTCATGTGCTTAGCCGGTTCCGCTCCCGTAAAGAGCAGAATGAAACCGCCAAAGGCATCAAGGCAGGCACAGTAGATATTGTCATCGGGACGCATCGATTGCTGTCGCAGGATCTGGTGTTCAAGGACCTGGGACTGCTTATTGTAGATGAGGAACAGCGCTTCGGAGTAACCCATAAGGAGAAACTGAAGAAGCTGAAAACCAATGTGGACGTGCTGACGCTGACGGCAACGCCGATTCCGCGAACGCTGCACATGTCGATGTTGGGTGTGCGTGATCTGTCCGTCATTGAGACTCCCCCAGAGAATCGTTTCCCGGTACAGACCTATGTGGTTGAACACAGCCAGGCGCTTGTTCGTGAAGCCATTGAGCGTGAGCTTGCTCGTGGTGGGCAAGTGTATTACCTCTACAACCGTGTTCAGGGAATTCAGGAGATGGCTGCGGAGATTTCTGAACTTGTGCCTGAAGCCAAGGTTGGTGTGGGACATGGTCAGATGTCGGAAACAGAGCTGGAGAAGACAATTCTGGACTTCCTGGATGGTGAATATGACGTGCTCGTGAGCACAAGCATCATCGAGACCGGGGTAGATATTCCGAATGTAAACACACTGATCGTACATGATGCAGACAAAATGGGGCTATCCCAGCTGTATCAGCTGCGCGGACGTGTGGGTCGTTCCAACCGTATTGCGTATGCCTATTTTACGTACCAACGGGACAAAGTACTTACTGAGGTTGCCGAGAAGCGTCTGCAATCGATCAAAGAATTCACCGAACTGGGTTCGGGATTCAAAATCGCCATGCGTGACTTGTCGATCCGTGGTGCGGGAAATCTGCTAGGTGCAGAGCAGCATGGCTTCATCGCTTCCGTCGGGTTTGATCTGTATTCCCAGATGCTTGCGGAGGAGATCAACAAACGCAAAGTTACGATGCTTGGCGAAGAGCCGGTACCTTCCGACCAGTGGAACACAACCCTGGATCTCAGTATCGATGCCTACTTGCCATCCGATTATATCTATGACAGTATTCAGAAGATCGAGATCTACAAAAAAGTGGCGGTTATTGCATCATTCGACGATGCGATGGAGCTGGAAGACGAATTGGTTGACCGATTCGGTGATCTTCCGGAAGCCGTCATTAACTTGCTGGCTGTTGCGCGGATGAAAGTATACGGCAAAATCTACGGTATTGAATCCATTTCCCAACGCGGAGAGGACATTACCGTGAAGTTTTATGAAGGGCGTGAACATGCCTTTGAACTCTCGAAAATCGCACACATTGGAAATCAGTTCGAAAGACGTGTACAATTTGAACAAGGACCCCATATGCTGATTCACGCTAAAGGCAAGGGGCTTGGGGATAAGCAACTGATGGAGCTGGTAGAGAAAATTCTGGAGTCCATGAAAACTGCTTTTAAATCAAAGGGGGAACTAAAGGATGTTAGCAAAGTATAAAAAAGTAGGAAAAGTACTGTCTGTGAGCATGGTCGCAGTACTATCCCTATCACTGCTTGCTGCATGTGGCAAGAAGGAAGAAGCAAAAACACCTGAATCGACGGATACAAGTGCTGTAGTCGCTACGTATGATGGTGGTACTATTACAGCCAATGAATTCGACATGGAGCAACGTGTCATGAAATTCCTTTATCCGGAGTATGCACAAATGATGGATATGGACGATTTCAAAGAGTATCTGGTAAAACAGGAAGTTGCTTATGAATATCTGAGTGGCAAAGCTAGTGAGGAAGCCAAAACAGCAGGTTCCAAAGCGGCAACCGAGCAATTCGATAAAATGAAAGCTTCTGTTCAGGCAGATCAATGGACAGAAATGCTCAAAGCTCAGAACCTGACAGACGATAACATTAAAAACTACATGACTCGAATCATGACAGTGATTAAAGACAAAGAAACAGGGGTTACGGAAGATGCAGTCAAGGCTGAGTTTGAGAAAAACAAAGATCAGTTCACAACAGCTTCCGTTCGCCACGTGCTGATTAACTTCACAGATCCAAAAACGCAAAAAGAGCGTAAAAAAGAAGATGCACTGAAAATTGCAAAAGAAGTAAAAACCAAGTTGGATGGCGGAGCTGATTTTGCTGAAATTGCAAAAAAATATTCCGAAGATCCGGGTTCTGCTGAAAAAGGTGGACTGTACGAAGAAACACCTGTGGGCAGCTGGGTAGAGGCATTCAAGGAAGCTGCAAAAACATTACCATTGAACAAGATCAGTGATCCGGTTGAGACGGAGTACGGTTACCACATCATGAAAGTGGAAGCTCGTACAGAAGCGGACTTCACCAAATTGACGGCTGAGCAAAAAGAAAGCCTGAAGAGTCAATTGGCAGCTGCTGAGATCGATACGTTCATGCAAAATGAGTTGGATAAAATCGTAAAAGAAGTGAAGCTGCCAAAAACAGAAAAAGCTGAAGAAGGCACAACTGAAGGTACGACTGAAGGAACAACGGGTACAGGAACTGAAGGAGAGAAAACAACCGAACCAAAAACGGATGACTCCAAAGGTACAGATACCAAGACTGACCAAGGTACGACTGGAACAGACAAAGATGCAACTACAGATGAAGGTACAAGCAGTAAGTAAGCTGGCAAAATTGCTGTGTTAGCATACGTTCAGGGTTAAATCCGCCCGAATGAGTGCCTTGTACTACGTAAATATGGACAACCATACAGAGAAGCAAGGGGAGGACTTAGGACCTCCTTCTTGCTTCTTCTTGTATACATTCAAGCCGTATGGGTACATGGTCGCCATCTTCGAAAGTTACACAACTATATTCTCCAAAGCATGTATAAGGAAATGGGAACAGATGAATACTATGGTCAAGATATCACACTAAACGTTCTGGGACTTTCCTCTACCCATTAAGGAACAGTAGTTGAAAAATCTTCTCGAGAAAGTGGGGCAACATGTGAAATGAAAGCTACTGGTATTGTCCGCCGTATAGATGACCTAGGTCGTGTGGTCATTCCAAAAGAAATCCGCCGTACGTTACGTATTCGTGAAGGTGATCCACTGGAAATTTTCGTGGATCGTGATGGAGAAGTTATCCTTAAAAAATATTCGCCGATTGGCGAACTTGGTGATTTTGCCAAAGAATATGCAGAATCCCTGTATGAGAGTACAGGTCATGTAACCATGATCTCCGACCGGGATACCATTATCACGGTGGCAGGGGGCTCCAAGAAAGAGTATCTGGACAAGCAGGTAGGTCAGCTGTTGGAAGGTTGTATGGAAAACAGGAAGACCATTTTGGAAACAAACAACGGTTCTTATGAGCTTAGCAAAGATCATGACGAGACGTTATCCTCTTTTGTTATTGCGCCGATTATTTCTGGTGGTGACCCCATCGGAACAGTGATCCTGTTCAATAAGGATGAATCCGTGAAGATGTCTCAGATGGAAGTGAAAATGTCCGAGACCGCTGCCGGTTTCCTTGGCAAGCAGATGGAACAATAGACAGCAAATCGACTCCTGGTGCCCTGATTTGGGCATACGGGAGTTTTTGCATTTTAAGGGACAAGGAGTTGATCCAGGCGGGTGTCATCGTACAGAGTTAGTCTGTACGCCCTCAGGCAGGTATAATAACAAGGTATGCTTAAAAGGATTGCGCAGGAGGGATTTATGAAACAGCCGTCTACAGGCTCAAGGTTGCTACAGGGTGCATTTGTTCTTGGGCTTGCTGCCATTATCTCCAAAATCATTGGTGCTTTTCAGAAGATTCCGCTGCAGAATCTGGGGGGAGACGGTGTTTTTGGCATTTATAATACGGTGTATCCGTTATATATGCTCATTGTTACGCTTGCTGCTGCAGGGCTGCCTCTGGCCGTATCCAAATTCGTAGCAGAGCAGAATGCACTTGGAAGACCGGACGAGAGCAGAAGGATTATCCGGTTATCTTCCGTGCTGCTTGGAGGAATTGGACTTATTATGGCGCTCTTGATGTATGCAGGTGCGCCGCTGATCGCTGACATGATTGGCAATCGACATGTGGCTCCATCGATTCGTGCAGCTTCATGGGCTTTGTTGTTCGTTCCGGTGATGACAGGGCTACGTGGGTACTTTCAGGGATTGCAGCAGATGGTGCCAACCGCAGTATCGCAAGTGGTGGAGCAGACGATACGTGTCACCGTCATGATTGTTCTGCTGCTATGGTTGATGAGACAGGACGCTTCGCTTGAGACGATTGCCGCTGGAGCCATGATGGGCTCCGTTGCCGGCGGAATGGTTGGGCTGCTTACCATGTTAGGGTACATGGTCCGTCATCGGCGGAAAGGCAAGGAAGTCGGAACGGGGCGGTTGGATTCGGAATGGAGCAGTAAAGACGGAGAGGTTGGATCAGAACGTCAGGAGCGTCAAGAGCATCAAGAGTACCAGGATCATAAGCCGGTTACGCCGCAGTTGAAAACGGTGAGTGCCATTAACCCCAGTCTGGCAGAACGATCACGATCCAATGGGGAGTGGATCAGGACGCTGCTTATGTATGCCATTCCGGTCTGCCTCGGTTCGCTGGCTGTACCGCTGATGAATCTGGTGGATACCTTCACTGTTCCACGGCTTCTGCGGGGAGAAGGGCTGGATGAGCTCCAGTCGATGGTTTCCTTCGGCATCTACAACCGTGGCTTGCCGCTGGTTCAACTGGTGACGATGCTTGCCACGTCACTGTCTGTGTTGTTTATTCCGGCGATGGCGGAAGCCCGGTTAAAGGGCGGGCCAGAAGCCGTCAGGCAGCAAGCAGGCCTCGCGCTGCGGTGGTTTTGGTTGATCGGCCTGGCGGCATCCGCGGGTCTCGCGGTGCTGGCGGAGCCGATTAACCGCATGCTGTACGGAGATGCTGCAGGCACCGAAGCACTGCGGTACATGGCGCTGACGGCTGCGGGCAGCACCGTCAGCATTATTGCGGCGGCGCTGCTGCAAGGCCTCGGCGCCGTACGCGCACCCGCGTTTAGCATGCTGGCCGCCGCAGGCGTCAAGGCGCTGCTAAACGTTATGCTTGTGCCGACGCTGGGCATCAGCGGCGCGGCTCTTGCAGGCGCAGTCGCCTACATGCTGGCGGCTGGCCTGAATGTGGCGCTGCTGGCGCGACTTGTCGCCCTGCGCCCTGCCCCTGGCGCCGTCCTGGCGAAGCCGGCGCTGGTGATCGCCGCCATGAGTCTGGCGGCGGCAGGCACGGCCTGGGCCACCGAAGCTGTGCTCGGTGGCATGGGTATCGCGGCCGACCGCAGGCTGGCCGCGATGGGCGTGAGCCTGCTGGGCATTGCCGCAGGCTCGGCCGTGTTTTTGCTGGCGGCGGCCCGGACAGGGTTGCTGACCGCCGCAGAGCTGGCGGCTGTGCCCAAGTTGGGGCCTCGCCTTGCCAAACTGCTGCGCAGACTGCGTGTGCTGCGCTAACTTCATGCTCACGGTGCTTCTGCATGAGCACAGCCCATATGCAATTATAGGATATCGACTGATTCTGGTATAATACGTGGTAATTATAGAGCGCCATCCTGTATAGGCACGATGATTGTAGGCTTGCAACAGGATGGTTCGGATGGAGGTTTACGTAATGAGTGCAGCTTTAACCGTAGTAGGTCTTGGATCTGGAGATGCAGACCAACTGACTGTAGGTATTATCAAAAAAATGAAACATGCAGCTACGCTGTATGTGCGTACGCTGGATCATCCCGTATTGAATGATCTGAAGCAAGAGGGACTGGAGATGACCTCATTTGATGCCATCTATGAGGCGAAGTCCTCCTTCCCCGAGGTGTATGATGAGATCGCGAACCAACTGATAGAGGCCGCTCGCAAGGGTGAGGCTGGAGCCGAGATTGTGTATGCCGTACCCGGTCATCCGATGGTCGCAGAAGCCAGTGTACGCCTGCTCAAAGAGCGTTGTCCGCAGATGGGCATTTCACTGCGGGTTATGGGCGGAGAGAGCTTCCTGGACGAAGCCTTTATCCGGCTTGGATTCGACCCGATTGAAGGCTTTCAACTCCTGGATGCCAGCAGCCTGAACACAGAACTCGTACAACCACAGCTACATACGTTGATCGGACAAGTCTATGATGTGTTCACTGCTTCGGATGTGAAACTGTGCCTGATGGAAGTCTACCCGGACGATTATCCCGTATTTGTGGGTCACGCGCTGGGTGTACAGGGTCAAGAGGTCATTCACAAAATTCCGCTACACGAATTGGACCGGATCGAAGGATACGGCAATCTGTCATTGATCTATGTACCGAAGAACACGGATGATGCCTTGCGTCGCCGATCCTTTGCACGTTTGCATGAGATCGTGAACATTCTCCGCAGTCCGGGTGGCTGTCCATGGGATCAGGAGCAGACGCATCAGTCCATTCGCAAAAACCTGATTGAAGAGACGTATGAAGTCATTGAGACGATCGATGAGGATGACCCCGACCATATGAAAGAGGAGCTGGGTGATCTGCTGCTGCAAATTTTATTGCATTCCCAGATGGAAGAAGAAGTGGGCACATTTAATGTCTATGATGTCATCGAAGGTTTGAATGATAAGCTGATCTTCCGCCATCCCCATGTTTTTGGTGAACATCAGGCAGAAGATGCGAATGAAGCCCTTCAGAACTGGGAACAGATGAAAGCAGAGGAGAAGAAGCGCAAAGGCCAGGATCAGCAGAAGGTTTCCGTGCTGGATGGCATACCGCGTGACTTGCCTGCGTTGATGAAGGGATACAAGTTACAGAAGAAAGCAGCCAAAGTGGGCTTTGACTGGGATGATGTTGAAGGTGTGTTTGCCAAGATCGAGGAAGAATTGGCGGAGTTGAAAGAAGCGGTGCAACAAGGCCACTCTGCGGAAGAACGGAAACTTGAACTGGGTGACTTGTTATTCGCAGCCGCAAACGTTGCAAGATTCATCGATACGGACCCGGAAGAGGCGCTTGCTGCGACTAATCGCAAGTTCGTCGGACGGTTCCAATACATCGAGGAGCGTTTGCGTGAACAGGGGAGAACACCGGCGGACAGCAATGTAGATGAGATGGAGCAATTCTGGCAGGATGCGAAGAAGGCTGGATTATAACGGGTTCAATTTTCTGGAAAATACCAACAAACCTTATTCCATCATGTTATGCAGTATGTTATGATATACGAACGTGTGTTCAACTGTATTGACTGGATTGGTGTTTAGGGACGGATGGTTTCGGGTACTGGTCTTAGACTGTTCCCTGCAGACCATCGACAAAAAAGCTAAAAAAGTCGCGGACCAAGGCAGGATTTCAGATGCCAAGCCAGAATACATGTGTAGTGACCTAACGCGAATCGTGGCAATCAATGTATTGTCAGGGATCGCAGATACTTTTTTTTCAATTTGGGAGGCTTTTAAAAATGAACAAAACAGATCTGATTAACAACATTTCAACCAAAAGTGGTTTGACTAAAAAAGACGTTGAGTCCGTATTGAACGGCTTTTTGGGAGAAATTACAGATGCACTTGCCAGCGGAGACAAAGTACAATTGATCGGCTTTGGCACTTTTGAGACCCGCAAACGTTCCGGTCGTACCGGACGTAACCCACAAACAGGGAATGAAATCGTGATTCCTGAGTCCACTGTTCCTGCATTCAAAGCAGGCAACAAACTTAAAGAAGCCGTAAAATAATGCGTCTTGATAAATTCCTGAAGGTCTCCCGGCTTATCAAACGCCGCACTGTGGCCAAGGACGTCTCTGAACAGGGACGTGTTCTGGTGAACGGACGTGAAGCAAAGCCCAGCGCCAATGTCAAAGTAGGCGATGAGCTGACGGTTCAGTTCGGTCAGAAACTGGTCACCGTGAAGGTGGAACGAATTGCTGAGAGTACCAAGAAGGATGAGGCGAGCAGCCTCTACACCTTGGTGAAGGAAGAGCCGATCGTCAAGGATAACGGGATGAACTGGTAACAGTACATTCGGTATTAAATACTCATTCGATGCAAGGTGAATCGAAACGTCCTCCTGTAACAGGGAAGGGCGTTTTTGTTTTTACTAGATGCCGAGTTATTTGTTCAACAACACTGGTTCTATTCCAACCTTCTCATCCATAAGCTAGGTGTATGAAGGAGGGGTACATGCCATGGTTGAGCACGGTAAGGCCAAACAGCATCATCTGAGCATGCAGAATCGGAAACTGCTGGATCTGACGGGTGTCTCCAACGTGGAGAGCTTCGACAGTGAGGAATTTTTGCTGCAGACTGAACTTGGGCATCTGACCATCCGGGGGCACAATTTACATATCAAAAACCTGAGCCTGGAGGAAGGTCTGTTATCCATTGAAGGCACAGTCAGTTCGCTCCAATATCTGGACCCCGGTTCCCAGTCCAAAAATGGTAAAGGCCTGTTTGGCAAGATGTTCCGATGAGTCCGGATACTCAATGGATCACATTGATGTGGATGCTTACTTCGGGGGTCGTGATGGGAATGGCCTACGACAGTTACCGGGTACTGTCCGGACAGCTGCGGTTTCCGAGATGGAGTATTCACACACTCGATCTGTTGTACTGGGTTGCTTCCGCGCTGTTCGTTTTTCGGATGCTATACGCCGGAAACCACGGACAGTTGCGGTTTTATGTCTTTTTGGGGCTGATTATAGGGGTTTGCTTCTATTTTTGGCTTTTAAGTGTTACAACCCAGCGTTTTGTGGTAATGTTAATTAAACTCGCAAGAACGCTGATTCATTGGTGTGGACATATCCTTAACATCCTGATCGTTATGCCGGCTAAAGGAATTTATAAGTTAATTCGCGTATTATTCGGTTTTGTAATTGCGATACTATTATTCCTGGGCAGGCTGGTGCTGCAATGTTTGGTACCTTTCGGCAAGTTGTTCCGCTGGATGTTTAGGCCGCTCCTGAAATATTGGGTAACGCCACGCTTCATGATCCGCGTGGGTACAAGAATTGCAGCGATGTGGAAACGCTGGTTTTAAGGAGGTCCGTAATGGGTAAAACACCTGTGGGCAGATCAAAGGCTCCAACTAACCAAGGAAAATCTGCCGGTGCAAAAAGGCGCCTCATGCTTTGGATGACGTTTATGATTGTATTTGTAATATGGGCAGGATATACATTCCTTGTGCAGAATGCACAAATTTCGGACAAGAGTTCTCATCTGGCCACTCAGCAAGCTTCAAAGGAAGATACGTTGAAGAAGCTGGAACAGTTGAAGTACGAAGTCAGCCGGTTGAATGACCCTGAATACATAGGACAGCTGGCACGGAAAAAAGGATATTATCTTCCTGAGGAAACGCCGATCCAGGTTGAAGAGTCAGGGAACTGATGGAATTCGGTCCATTACCGAGCTAGGTTTGTTATCCGTGTGTCTGAAGCCGTTAAACCGGAAAAAATAGGCTCTTTGATGGGGTAGTGTTCAGTTGACCTTGGTTTACGGCATAAGGTATAATTACATTAGCGCAGCATTGATTTTGGCATTCAAAAAATCGGGTTGTATATTTTTAAGGGAGGATCATTTTATTCTATGGCAATTGAAGTGGGCACCAAGTTAGAGGGCAAGGTGACAGGAATCACGCATTTTGGAGCATTTGTGGATCTGTCAGGAGGTGTCACGGGTCTCGTTCACATCTCGGAAATCGCCGACAATTACGTCAAAGATGTCAACGACCACCTGAAGCTGAATGACCTCGTTACAGTGAAGGTTATCAACGTTGACAAGGATGGCAAGATCGGACTTTCCATTAAGCAAGCTGTTGACAAACCGGTTGAGCAACAAACACAGTCCAGACCCCCGAGAGCTCCTAGACCGGAACGCAGTGGAGGAGATCGCGAACGATTCAGCGGCGGAGGCCCAAGTGGTGGCCAAGGTCGTGGTGGCGGCGGTGGTGGATTTAACCGTGGCGACCGTGGAGGCCGTTCTTTCAAGCCCGCAGCAGGCAAACCTTCATTTGAGGATAAAATGTCACGCTTCCTGAAAGATAGTGAAGAGCGGATCTCTTCGCTTAAGAAGAACACAGAAGGCAAACGCGGAGGCCGTGGAGCCAAGCGTGTGTAATCTGTCACAACCTGATCTAAACATATAAGTAAAACCGTTAGCCCCTGGCTAACGGTTTTTTTGCGTTTCTTTAACTTATGAGCAGGTGAATAGCTTTTTTTGTAAGGTGAAGCTCCATATCCCCAGTTTTTCTGCACAGCAAAATGGAACCATAAGAACATTTGTCGTCTACCATTTTTTACCGACAGGTTTCCGTGGCATTCCACAGTTATCCTGCTCAAATGATGGCGAGACTTAACCATCGCCGGTTCAAAATCAGACATTCCGATTGTCGGAATCAAGTAACAGAATGAATGAAACCACAATAAGGCCGGGGGTTTCGCTCCACCGCGCCAGGCTCGTTTCTTTTGTCGTAAACTTTTTGAACCCTGCCCACCTATTCTGACAAACTACGTCTTCTAATCTATCTATAATCAGAACCATCGAGAACGAAACACGAAAATTCAAATTAATCGAATGGGGTGCCTTGAGGATGATGGAAAAGTGGAATGTCATTCAATTTCCGGGAATGAAAGCAGGTAAAGGAGGTACAGAAGCTCGGGAGGAGCTGTCGGTACGTCTGAAACATTGGCTTGGCTCCCGCAAGGCTGTCCAAATGGTTGCTTCCCGCAAATGGGTACTGCTGCTCACGTTTATGGGATTTCTGCTCGGAAAGGCGATGATCCTGAATGAGTTATCTCCCTTTGCCATTGCTTACTTTGCCGTAATTGCTTTCATGCGCAGGGATTACATCATTCCCGTTGGCGCCGCTCTACTCGCAGGCAGTCTCTTTGCACCATTTCCCGTACCACTCATTGTTGCATCGGAGATCGCCATCTTTTATCTGCTCTTCCGTGGGCTGGAGTCGTATGATCGTGCTGAATTATCTTATGCGCCGACGATGGTGTTTACGACTACATTTATGGTCAAATTATTCGCCGTTGTGATCGGGCCATCCTTCAGCTGGTACGCTATGCTGATGCTCACGATGGATTCGGTACTAAGCTTCGTGCTCACCCTTGTTTTTATACAAGCCATACCGATCTTCACCTACCGCAAAAAAAAATTCAGCCTAAAGAACGAGGAGATCCTCTGCCTGATCATATTACTCGCTTCCGTGATGACGGGAGCTGTAGGGTGGACCGTTCAGTCCTTGTCCGTCGAGCATATGCTCTCCCGTTACCTCATACTAATCTTTGCGCTGGTGGGCGGAGCCCCCCTTGGAGCCTCGGTTGGGGTCATTACCGGCTTGATTCTGAGTCTGGCTGACATGTCAGCGGTGTATCAGATGAGCCTGCTCGCTTTTGCCGGGATGCTGGCCGGTATGCTTCGAGAGGGCAAACGTGCGGCGGTTGCACTGGGCATGCTGCTGGGTTCGTCCATTCTATCCATATATCTGGGAGGACCGGGCGATGTTATGAACTCATTATGGGAGACGTGTGCAGCTATCGTACTATTCATGTTGACACCTAAGAGCCTGCTGACGGCGATATCCAAATATGTACCGGGTACGCAGGATCATACGAAATCCCAGCATGAGTATGCCAAACGGATAAGGGATATTACGGCAGAACGGGTAACCCGGTTCTCGCAGGTATTCCGTCAATTGTCACGCAGCTTCGATCAGATGTCCGGTGCGGGGGAGCCGGTACAGAAAGAAGGTGGAATGGATCATTTCATGAATGCGGTTGCCGAAGGCACATGTGCAAGTTGCTTCAAGCGTACGCAATGCTGGGATGCAAAGTTTATTCAAACCTACAAATATATGACCGACGTGATGAGTACCATTGAAGGAAATCCGGAGATCTCAGGCAAGCAAATTCCAGTGGACTGGAACAGGGTATGTGCGAAACCGGAAGAAGTTCTTGAAGTCATGCGTGCCCAGTATGGGTTGCATCAACATAACATGCAGTGGAAACGCCAGATTATCGATAGCAGACAGTTGGTTGCTGAGCAATTGTCCGGTGTATCGCAGGTCATGGAGGACCTGGCCAAAGAAATTCAGCGGGAAAGTGAGGAGATGGTGCAACAGGAGGAGCAGATTCGAGATGCACTGGAGTCACTGGGCCTGTCCATTCACTCTATCGAGATCATCAATCTGGAAGCGGGCAATGTAGAGATTGAGATTGTACATGCATATACACGGGGATTCGATGAGTGCCGGAAAATGATTGCTCCGCTGATCTCGGATGTATTGGACGAGCATATCGCCGTCTTGCATGAGACTATGACGGACCCTCGCCAGGGACTGGCGACCGTTACGTTTGGTTCAGCCAAGACGTTCGAGGTCACCACGGGTGTTGCTGCCGCCGCAAAAGGGGGAGATGTGATGTCAGGCGACAGCTTCAGTACAGTTGAGTTAGGCAACGGTACATTTGCGGTGGCGCTCAGTGATGGAATGGGCAATGGAGAACGGGCACGCATGGAGAGCAGCGCGGCGCTGAACATACTGGAACAGTTGCTGCAGTCCGGCATGGACGAGAAACTGGCGATCAAATCCGTGAACTCCGTTCTGATGTTACGCTCCCCTGAAGAGATGTATGCCACAGTGGATATGGCGCTGATTGATGAATATACGGCAGAGACCACGTTTATGAAAATCGGATCGACGCCAAGTTTTATCAAACGCGGACAGGAGGTTATTCAAGTCTCCGCCAGCAATTTGCCAATCGGTATTATCAAGGATATCGAAGTAGATTTGGTGACGGTACAGCTTCAACCTGGGGATATTCTCATTATGATGACGGATGGTATCTATGATGCACCGGGGTATGCGGTGAACAAAGAGCTATGGATGAAACGGCTCATTCAGGAGATTGATACAGATGATCCGCAAGATTTGGCCGATTGTCTGCTGGAGAGTGTTATAAGATATCAGCAGCATGAAATTTTGGATGATATGACCGTTGTTGTTGGAAAAGTAGAGCACTTCCGTCCTGAATGGGCCACACTGCGTGTGCCTGGCATCAACCGGATGGAGCGTCCGAGGACCGTCAGCTAATTGCATATTCTTCTGTTTGAAGTCTCTTCATTCTGGCAATGCTAGTCATAGAGTTGGAGAGTAACGAATAACGGAGGGATATCGGATGAAGCAAATCTTATTGATCACCGACGGTTGTTCCAATGTAGGACCAAGTCCGGTGCTGGCAGCGGCCGAAGCACAGGAAGAGGGGATTACGGTTAATGTGGTTGGTGTGATTGATTATGGAACCATTGGTGAGTTGGGCAGTCGGGAGATTGAGGATATTGCCAGAGCCGGAGGTGGAATCAGCCAAATTGTAGGTACACGGCAGCTTGCCCATACCATGCAGATGATGACAAGGAAAACGGTGGTTCAGACAATCCAGCAGGCGGTTAATAGAGAGTTAACACAAATTTTGGGAGAGAAGGGGCCCAAAACGGTAACCGATCTGGAGCCTGCACAACGTGCCCAGGTCGTGGAAGTGATGGATGATATGGCTGAAACTACAGCGTTACAGGTTATATTGCTGATTGATGTCAGTGCCAGCATGAAGCCCAAACTGGCAGCGGTTGAAGAAGGCATTCGCGATCTGATGTTGAGTTTGCAGGCGCGTGTAGGTCAGAGCAAGCTTTCCGTATTTCATTTTCCGGGACGACACAGTGGAGAAGATGCGGTAATGGATATTGACTGGACAACGGATCCGGGCCGTGTTCGGTCCCTGTTTGGAAGGTTGCAGATGAAGGGTGCAACACCGACAGGTCCTGCAATTCAGAAGGTGATTGATTTTTACCGTTATGGTACACTGGAGGGACAGCAGGAAATAGAAGGGAACTATCGCATTGAAAGAGAAGGGATGCTCGGTGACAACGTTGTCTGACGCCTCTTTCCCGCCAGGAACAGTGGTTACAGGGAAATGGAATCGCAGTCGTTACACGATTCGGAAGCTACTGGGCAAAGGAGCCAATGGCATCGTTTTTCTTGTCCAACGGGGTGAAAATGGCAAACACTACGCGCTAAAAATGGGATTTGATCCGGTAGATCTGCAATCGGAAGTCAATGTGCTCAAATCTTTTCAACTACAGCGTAATCATGAAGCCCTTCGGCAGAGCGGCATTCCTTCCTATCTTAAAGATGTGGATGATTATGCCGTTCGTGGCCGGGATATTCCCTTTTATGTGATGCGTTACGTTAGAGGTGAGGCTCTTCATCACTTCATTCGGCGTCAGGGGACAGACTGGACACTTCTGGTGGGACTTAGACTCTTGCAGAAGCTGGCACAATTGCATCAGGCGGGATGGGTGTTTGGTGATCTCAAACCTCAGAATGTGCTGGTATCCGATTATGGGCAGGTGGAATTGATCGACTACGGCGGAGTTACGTCTATTGGTCGAAGCGTCAAACAGTTCACCGAATGGTATGATCGAGGCTTCTGGAATGCAGGCAGCCGTACAGCAGATGGTACCTATGATGTATTTGCATTTGCATTATTGTTGATTCATGTACTTGAAGCAGACGCGCTTAAGGCACTGGCAGCAGAAGGCTTACCGCAACTGCGAAGTGTGAATCAGCTCGTAGCGCTGGTGGAGCGCAGTGAACGCCTGGGTCCTTTTCGCCATTGGACGATTCAGGCCTTACGAGGTCAGTTTCGGGATGCAGGTCATGCGGCACAAGGATGGAAGGAAATGATGGCACGCCCCACGCCTCTTCGTCGTCGTTCCAAAAGTACAACCCCGCGCTGGCTTAAGAACGCATTCGCTGTATCTGTGATATTACTTATTGGGGTGCTCATCTATGCACTACGTTTCTGATCTGTGAGAGTGCATATACATAACGCAAGGAATGAGGAACAGGTATGGAGGCTTTACGCTGGAACATGCTGGTGAAAAACGTGCTGGATGCAGCGGAAGAGCATCAGTTATGGGTTCCCGGGGATCGGATTATCGTCGCAGTATCGGGCGGGCCGGACTCGGTGGCTTTTTTGCATATCATGCATGAGATCAGCAAGCGGCATGTCCCGCTTGAATTGATCTGTGCTCATGTGCACCATGGTTTCCGGACCGAATCGGATGATGAAGCGGAGAAAATGATGGAACTGGCACAGCAGCTTGGGGTTGCATTTGAATGGACCAAGGCCGATGTTCCTTCATATATGGAGCTGACGGGTCAAGGACCACAGGAGGCAGCCCGCAACAAGCGATATGCCTTTCTGCACGAAGTAGCGACCAAATATAATGCGGCAAGCATCGCTTTGGCACATCATGCGGATGATCAGGCGGAGACGGTCATGCTTCATTTGCTTCGTGGAACCGGGTTGTCGGGACTCTCAGGAATGAAGTTTAAAAGGCGAGAAAAAAATGTGGAACTTATTCGTCCATGCCTTCGTATAAACAAGACAGACCTTGTAGAAGCTTGTAATACCCAAGGTTTTATGTATTTCAATGATGCAAGCAACACCCTGCGTAAATATCGGCGTAATGCCATTCGCTTGGATGTGCTTCCTTTTTTGGGGCAGTATAATGGACAACTCACGCCGTCATTGAATAGGCTTGCCGAAATTGTGGGTGATGAAGACGATTTCATGGAGCAGAGTGCATATGACACATACAGGTGTCTAGTGCAGGTGAACGGCGGAAGGCAAACCTTTGAGGTGCCTTCCTTCTTGAAGTTACATGTCGCTTTACAACGAAGGTTGATTAAACTAATATTGAATTATCTGCCTTTGGACAGTGATTTTGTCGACTTTACCCGTATAGAAACCATTCGACGCAAGGTCATGGAGACCCATGTGACGACCTGGAGCCTGGATATAGGACAGACACTCGCCTGCACCCGGGAGTATAATCTGATTTCTTTTGGCATACGGACGGACGTACAGGATCAATCTTACGAGTATCGTCTTGCGCAATGGAGTGGAACTTATGAGCTTTCACTCACCCCAATTAACCGGTATATTCGGTTGATGACGGTGAGTCCCGAGGACTATCATGTACCGGAATCGGCGGATCAAGCCGCGTTTGATGCGGATCAACTGCTTATGCCGCTGGTTGTGCGTTCACGGTTACCTGGAGATACCATGAAAGTAATGGGATTAAACGGAAGCAAAAAGGTGAAAAATATTTTCATCGATGAGAAAATCCCCCCATCTGTCCGTCCACGTATTCCTGTGGTATGTGATGGAGCAGGTCATATCATCTGGTTACCGGGTGTTCGACGGTCCAGTGTGGCTCCTGTCAGGGAGGGCACTTCCGCAATCCTGTACATGACTGTAGGCGATTCAGCGATTCAGGGGTAGTGGTTATGGTTCAGGTAAGGCTTTCATAGTATAACTTAGGAGGTTCGCACAGTTGCAGAACGACATTCAGGAAGTATTGATCAGTGAAGAAGAAATTCAGAGTAAAGTCAAGGAATTAGGCGCAACACTAAGTGCCGAATATGCAGACCGCAATCCTTTGGTCATTTGTGTGCTCAAGGGTGCGTTTATATTTATGGCTGATTTGGTTAAAAACATAACGGTACCTGTTGAAATGGATTTTATGGCGGTATCCAGTTACGGGGCTTCCACCAAGTCATCAGGTGTTGTCAAAATTATTAAGGATCTGGATGTATCCGTTGAAGGACGGGAAGTTCTCATTGTCGAAGATATTATCGACAGCGGACTTACACTCAGCTATCTGATTGAACTGTTAGAAAACCGCGGTGCCGAATCGGTGCGTGTGGTTACGCTGTTCGACAAGCCTTCAGGCCGTAAAGTTGAGTTGGAAGCTCATTACACAGGCTTTGACATTCCTGACGCGTTCATCGTTGGTTACGGTTTGGATTTTGCGGAGAAGTACCGGAACCTGCCCTATATCGGGATTTTGAAGCCGGAAGTCTATAGTAGCTAATATCCTGCCCGACCCAAGCCTTGAGCTGTTCTTGGCTTCTGTTGAGAAGCCATGTCGGGCTATGTTAAAATAATTAAAGTGTCTCGAGAGGAGGTAGGGGATGAATCGGTTCATCCGGAATTCTGGTTTTTATTTGATTCTTTTTTTAGTTGTGGTGGGGATAGTCCAGTTCGTCAGCAATGGCGGCGAAGCCACCGATAATCCTAGATATGATCAGTTGCGTGCAGCGATCAAAGCCAACAATGTCTCTGAATTGACGGTTCAATTCAACGGTCAGACGTATCTCGTGACCGGTCAATACAAGAAGGCACCTGATGGCGCCAAATCAGAAAATTTCTCAACGTATATTCCTCCTACGGATGAGGCAATTAGTGAGCTTGTAGCTGCAAGTGAAACTAACAATTTCCAATATCATCAGGAGCCAATGAAAGGTGACAGCATCTGGTTGACGTTGCTGACTTCCTTTATCCCTTTGATCATTATGTTCCTGCTGTTCTTCTTCCTGTTTAATCAGGCTCAAGGCGGCGGCGGTAAAGTAATGAACTTTGGTAAAAGCCGTGCTCGTCTCTATAACGAAGAGAAGAAGCGGGTTACTTTTGAAGATGTTGCGGGTGCTGACGAAGAGAAACAGGAACTTGTTGAGGTTGTAGACTTCCTCAAGGATCCTCGTAAATTCGCAGCAGTAGGTGCACGGATTCCTAAGGGTGTATTGCTCGTAGGTCCTCCAGGTACCGGTAAAACGTTGCTCGCTCGTGCCGTAGCCGGTGAAGCGGGTGTACCATTCTTCAGTATTTCAGGTTCCGACTTCGTTGAAATGTTTGTCGGTGTCGGTGCATCACGTGTACGTGATTTGTTTGAAAATGCGAAGAAAAATGCGCCATGTATTATCTTTATCGATGAGATTGATGCTGTAGGACGTCAGCGTGGTGCCGGTCTTGGTGGTGGTCACGATGAGCGTGAGCAAACACTCAACCAGTTGCTCGTTGAAATGGACGGTTTCGGAGCTAACGAAGGTATTATCATCGTAGCTGCAACGAACCGTGCAGATATTTTGGACCCTGCCTTGCTTCGTCCAGGACGTTTTGACCGTCAAATTACGGTTGACCGCCCTGATGTAAGAGGTCGTGAAGCTGTCTTAAAAGTACATTCCCGTAATAAACCACTGACCAAAGATGTGAAAATGGATATTATCGCGAAGCGTACAACAGGTTTCTCTGGTGCGGATTTGGAGAATCTCTTGAACGAAGCGGCATTGCTTGCAGCGCGTCGTAACCGTAAAGATATTTCCATGAAGGAAGTTGACGAAGCGATTGACCGTGTCATCGTTGGTACGGAGAAGAAAAGCCGTGTCATCAGTGATCGCGAGAAACGAATCGTTGCTTATCACGAAGCAGGTCATACCATTGTAGGATACTTCCTCGAACATGCTGATATGGTACATAAAGTGACCATTATTCCGCGCGGACGTGCGGGTGGATATGTAATCATGTTGCCAAAAGAAGACCGTATGCTGGTTACCAAGCAGGAACTGTTGGATAAGGTAACCGGACTTCTCGGAGGTCGTGTAGCTGAAGAATTGTTCATCGGAGAAATTGGCACTGGTGCATACAGTGACTTCCAGCAAGCGACAGGTATTGTTCGTAGCATGGTTATGGAATACGGTATGAGTGAGAAATTGGGACCTATGCAATTCGGAAGTTCACAAGGACAGGTATTCCTTGGTCGGGATATCGGTCATGAACAGAATTACTCGGATTCCATTGCGTACGAGATTGATCAGGAAATGCAACGCTTTATCAATGACTGTTATGAGAAGTGTAAGGACTTGCTTGTTAAACATTCAAAAGAGATGCACCTGATCGCTCAAACTTTGCTTGAGGTAGAGACTTTGGAAATGGATCAGATCAAGCAATTGATCGAAACAGGTTCTTTGACTCCAAAAGCAGAGAATGACAATGATGGTGAAGGCACACCAACTGAAGGCGGAGAGCCAATCATCGACAACATCGGCGATGTGCGTGTTCGTATTCAAGGTAAAGATGAAACGCCTGAACCACCAGCCGGAGATATTCCAAACGAAGCTCCGAATCTGGAAAAGGGTAATAACAATAACCCGGATGATGGCGGAACAAAGCCAACGTCTTAATGCATAATTCACCTGGCTAGGATAGCAGATGAAATCAGGAGAGCCCTCGGGCTCTCTTTTTTTGTCCATTATTTTAAAAGAGGATAGATAAAGATAAACGGGAGTTAGATGGCGAACCAGTTAGCAAACAGGTGGTTAAGGCGCTGTACTGGGCCTTTTTCATTTATTGACAGAGTCGTGAACGTTGTGTAAATTAGTTGTTAAACCGCTTGTGATTCGTTTCTCAAGCGAAGTTAACGACTTAGGTTAGCCCTACGAAACAGCGATGACGCTGTCCCGATAAAGGAGAGGATCACAGGTGGAAGCTCTGGCTTTAGAGCGCAAGGCTGAGATGAACCGCGAGCTACGTGAGCGGCTGATGGAACTGAAGAAGGAACGTAATGCCATTATTCTTGCCCATTATTACCAACGTGACGAGGTACAGGAGGTTGCTGACTTCCGTGGAGATTCATTTCTGTTAGCCCAGAAGGCAGCACAAACCGATGCTGATGTGATTGTTTTCTGTGGTGTTCATTTTATGGGTGAAAGCGCTAAAATACTGGCGCCGAACAAAACAGTTATTATTCCGGATGAGCGTGCGGGCTGCCCGATGGCAGATATGGTGAACGTGGATGGACTACGCAGATTGAAAGCACAACACCCTAACGCCAAGGTGGTTACTTATATCAATTCCTCGGCTGAGATCAAAGCAGAGACTGACATCTGTTGTACTTCAGCGAATGCAGTTCGGGTTATTCAATCTGTGGATTCCGATGAAATTATCTGGGTACCTGATAAAAACCTGGGACATTATGTGCAGCAGCATACAGATAAGAAAATGATTATCTGGGAAGGGTACTGCAACACGCATGATATGCTCACAGTCAAAGATGTGGTGGAGATGAGAGCCAAACATCCAAATGCAGAGTTTGTTGTCCATCCAGAGTGTCGCCCTGAGGTTGTAGAAATGGGTGATTTCGTAGGCAGTACAACAGCCATTCTGGAGTATTGCAAGAATTCATCAGCGAAGGAATTTATCGTAGGTACCGAAGATGGTACAGGATATCAGCTTCGTCTGGATAGTCCGGATAAACAGTTCCATTTTGCGACTAAGTTCCTCGTATGTCCCAACATGAAGGTGAACAACTTGAAGAAACTGGTGAAATGCCTGGAAACGATGAAGCCGCAAATCTACGTGCCACCGGCTGTTGCCGACAAAGCCAGAGAATCACTAGAGCGCATGTTGTTGGTAAAATAGGATGCGCTACTCTTGCTCCAAGACAGGTGAATAACATGATACCGCAATATTTAGTTGATTTTGATCTGTCTGCGCTACCCATGGTAGAGACGGATGTACTGGTTATAGGCTCCGGGATTGCCGGTTTGTTTACTGCCATTAAGGCAAGTGAACAACAACGTGTATTAATGATCACGAAGAAGTCATTACTTGAAAGTAACACCAGATATGCGCAGGGAGGAATCGCTGCGGTTATTGCTGAGGATGATTCACCTGCTTACCATTTGCAGGACACACTTGTTGCAGGAGCGGGCTTATGCCGCTCCGAGGCGGTAGAGGTATTGGTGAATGAGGGTCCGGACGGAGTGAAGGAACTCATTCGTTTGGGTACTTTATTTGATCTGGAGAACGGCGAGTTGGCATTGACGCAGGAAGGTGCGCATAGCCACCGCCGTATTTTGCATGCCAACGGGGATGCAACGGGATATGAGATTGTACGAGCACTTGCTGTAGAAGTGAATGAGCATCCCGGGATTGAAGTATGGGATGAGCACTTTGTTGTTGACCTGATTACAGATCGAGGGGAATGCATTGGTGCTCTGGTTCAGAAGGATGACGGATCGCAAGTGTTTGTGAAGGCACAGGCAACCGTTCTTTGCTCTGGTGGGGCAGGACAACTGTACCGATACACGACGAATCCGGATGTAGCTACTGCCGATGGTGTAGCCATGGCTTATCGGGCTGGGGCTATTGTTCGTGACATGGAATTTATCCAATTCCACCCCACCTCTCTATGTTACCCGGGGGCCCCGCGTTTCCTTGTATCAGAAGCCGTACGCGGCGAAGGAGCATATTTGCGCAATGTGAAGGGTGAGCGCTTCATGGATCGTTATCATGCCCAGCTTGAACTGGCCCCACGGGATATCGTGGCACGAGCGATTGTTAGTGAGATGGAGTCCACCAACAGTACCTTTGTGTATCTGGACATTACACATGAACAGCCAGAGATGATCAAGCATCGGTTCCCTACCATATATGAGACTTGTATGCGTTATGGATTAGACATGACAACGGACTGGATTCCCGTTGCACCTGCTGCCCATTACATGATGGGTGGTGTGAAAACGGATCTAAGTGGAGAGAGCAGCATCTCCCGATTATTTGCTTGTGGCGAGGTGTCTTCTACAGGAGTGCATGGAGCTAACCGTCTGGCAAGCAACTCCTTGTCTGAAGCGATTGTATTTGGCCGGAGAATTGTTGATCGTATTCAATCTCTTCCACCGCTTGGTTCATTACAAGTAAGAGGGACTGCGCCTTCATCTGTGGACGTGAATAGCAAGATCAAAAAGCTTATGGAAGAGCAAAAGCCGGTATCCGAAAGACGCTTACGATTACAGAAAATGATGGTTCGTCAGGTAGGCTTGCGCCGGAATGGTGAGGACCTGCAGAAGGCCATGGACAAGCTGCAACAGGAATTGCAATATTTTGATCAGACACTCACGCATAAGGAAGAGCTGGAGTATGCCAACCTTCTGACCTGTGCCTGGTTAGTTACCAGCGGAGCATTACACCGCGAGGAGAGTCGGGGGGCTCACTACCGTGAGGATTTTCCGGCACGTGATGATATCGTGTGGCAGAAGCATAGTCTGCAGCAGCGAGAACAAGCGATTGTGGAGGAATTGATGTCATGATACTGAACGGATATAATGAAGGGCTTATCGAATCAATCAAAAACTGGCTTCGTGAAGATGTTGGTGCAGGGGACGTTACAACGAGTGTGACGATCCCTGCAGGCAACCAGTCCAAGGCTATTATACACGCCAAAGACAATGGTATTATTGCAGGCATGACCGTGGCTGAGCTTGTATTTCAGGTCGTTGATCCTGATCTTGTATTTACACCAAAGGTAACCGATGGAGACAAGGTTACCCATGGCACGATTTTGGCCGAAGTAGAGGGAAGTACACATTCACTGCTTACGGGGGAACGACTGGCACTTAACTTGCTGCAACGTATGTCCGGAATTGCTACACGTACGCGTGCCTACGTGGATGTGCTGGATGGTCTTGAGACCAGGCTTGTAGATACACGTAAGACAACGCCGGGTCACCGATTACTTGAGAAATACGCAGTGCGTGTAGGTGGCGGAGCGAATCATCGATTTGGACTGTACGATGCCGTTATGATTAAGGATAACCATATCAAGGGTGCAGGCGGAATCACCGAGGCGGTACAGCGTGCACGAACCGTTATCCCACATACGATGACAATTGAAGTGGAGACTGAAAATCTGGAGCAGGTGAGAGAAGCCTTGCAAGCCGGGGCAGATATCATTATGCTGGATAACATGCATCCAGAGCGGATGCGTGAAGCAGTTGAGCTTATTCGTGAACAGGCTCCTCATGTGAAGGTTGAAGCATCCGGTAACGTATCCCTCCAGACCATTCGTGGTATTGCTGAGAGTGGTGTGGATGTAATTTCGGTTGGCAGGTTAACCTATTCCTTTGAGAGCCTGGATATCAGCCTGGATTTAAATGAAAAGAAAGAGGGGTGAACCTCTTTGATTCTAGTTGTAGACGTGGGGAACAGCAATATGGTGCTCGGCGTATATCAAGGCCGGGAATTGCTGCACCACTTTCGTCTGAGTACATCACGTCAGTCAACAGTGGATGAATACGGCGTATTGATTTATAATTTATTTCATATGTCCGGCATCAGGGCAAGTGACATCGAAGGTGTCATCATCTCATCTGTGGTTCCGCCACTGGTGAATGTAATCGAAGCGATGTGTGAGAAATATGTAGGCAAAAAAGCTTTGCTCGTTGGACCTGGTATCAAAACTGGCTTGAACCTGCGATACGAGAACCCTCGTGAAGTGGGTGCAGATCGTATTGTTAATGCAGTGGCAGCCGTTGAGAAATATGGGGGCCCTCTCGTCGTGGTTGATTTCGGTACCGCAACGACCTTTGACTGTATTGACGAGAAAGGTCACTACCTGGGGGGAGCTATTGTACCTGGCATTCAGATCGCCACTGAAGCGCTCTATGAGCGGGCATCCAAGTTGCCTCGTATAGAGCTGGAGAAACCCAAAAAGGTCATTGGCCGTAATACTATTCATGCCATGCAAGCAGGTATTATATTTGGCTATGCAGGACAGGTAGATGGTATTGTAGAGCGTATTCGCGAGGAGATGGGAGCGAAGCCCCGAGTTATCGCGACGGGTGGTCTGGCTACACTTATTGCAGAAGAAACCCGTAGTATACAGGAAGTTGATCCGCTGCTTACGCTTGAAGGGCTGCGTATTATATATGAGCGGAACCGGGAAAGGTGAGCATAGAGACGGCATACAGCGGGCTGAGATTACAGCTTAAGTGTTGTGCCGTTTTTTCTGTGTTAAAACGATTATGGCGATACGCCAAAGGAGGCTGAATGACTTGGAAAACAACAACAAGCATGACCGGTTAATTCGTGGTACAGCAATGAATGGAAAGGTAAGAGCCTTTGCTGTCCAGACTACGGAACTGGTTGAGGAACTACGCAGAAGACATGATACGTTTCCCACGGCTACAGCTGCCATGGGGCGTACAGTTACAACAGCAGCCATTATGGGTGCAATGCTCAAAGGTGAAGAGAAGTTAACGGTACAAGTCAACGGTGATGGGCCAATTGGACAGATTGTAGCTGATGCCAATGCCAAAGGCGAAGTACGAGGATACGTTTCTAATCCGCATGTACATCTGCCAAGTAATAGTGTGGGAAAACTGGACGTTGCCGGCGCGGTTGGAACGGAAGGTTTCATTAACATAACGAAGGATCTGGGACTGAAAGAGCCATATCGTGGCAGTGTGCCCATTATTTCAGGAGAACTGGGCGAAGACTTCACGTACTACTTTGCTCAATCGGAGCAAACACCTTCTGCTGTAGGCGTTGGTGTGCTCGTTGATACCGATAATTCGGTTATTGTCGCAGGCGGATTCATTATGCAGCTGTTGCCCGGATTGACAGATCAAGAGATCACGGCGATCGAAAACGCCATTAGTACGTTGCCGCCAGTGACGACGTTGCTGGAGCAGGGGCTTGAATTGGAAGAGTTGCTTCGCCGATTGTTGCCAGATGTACAAGTGATGGAAGGATTGGATATTCATTTTAGCTGTGAGTGTTCACGTGAGCGGGTAGAGAAGACACTAATCAGCCTGGGTCAAACGGAGATGGAGCAATTAATTGAAGAAGAGGGTCAAGCTGAAGTAATTTGCCAATTCTGTAATGAAGCCTATGACTTTAACAAAGAACAACTTGAGACCATCCTAGAGCAAGCCAAGAACTGATCTATGCGGGGACGGGATGCGGAATGACAAGACAGGAAAAAGGGTTGTGGACGGCTGTAATTGTCTTGACGCTGGGCATGTTGGTCATGGGTACGGTGATGGCTATGCATGGTCTCAAACAGGGCAAAGACGAGGCAGATACATCCCATGATGCCAATACGGAAGAAGGAAGCACCGTAGCAACGATCAACGGAGAAGTGATCACGGATAAAGAGTGGACCGATGCGCTGAAACGACGTTACGGCAGTGAGTTATTACTCCAGATGTTAAACCGTAAAGCGGTATATGCCGAAGCAATTGAACGCAAGCTGATTGTCACTCCTCAGGAGATTGCAAGAGAACTGGCTACTGCGATGGAGGGGTACGATTCAGAGAAATCGTATTTTGACGAAATGAAGTCCCAATTGGGCCTGTCGAAACAGGAACTTGAATTGGAAGCCGGCTACAGGCTGCTGCTTGAGAAAATCGCTACGATTGGTATACAGATCAAGGATGCAGATATTGAGCAATACTGGACTGAACACCGTGAAGATTACGTTTCCCCCGAGAAATATGACTTGTCCATCATCATAGTGAAGGAAGAAGAGGAAGCCGATTCCTTACTGGATGCGTTGGAGAAGGGGGAGGACTTTGAAGAAGCGGCTCGCAGGCAATCGACAGACAGCTTCTCTCGTGATGCTGGTGGGAGGCTGGGCTGGATTGAACGGAATGATCCATTCCAGTCAGAAGAAATTCTTCAACTCGCTGCCGGTTTGGATGTAGGTAATATCGGTGGTCCAGTTCGAGTGGAAGAGGGCTATGCCATTATCAGACTCAATGATAAAGAAGAACAACAGGTACAATCGGCTGAAGAGGTCCGTGAGGAGATTCGAATGCAGCTGGCTCTGAGTCAGGCTGATCCGTTGCCACAGGTGGAGCAAATGTTGCGTAACAAGTATGAAGCTGTGATCCTGTCCGAGATTCCTGCCTCCTGAATGCAATGAAAAGATTGTCTTGTACTGCTGCATCTTGATAAAAATACGCTGTCTACGGTCTTAGAGCCGAAGGCAGCGTATTTTTTTTGAGTACTCATATTGACAATAAGAGTTATCGTTGATAAGATGAAAATAATAAATACCTACTCGTTTACTCGGATATAAAAGATGTACTTCTGAACAAAGAAACTTTCGGAAACCTTCATCCTGTCTGGAAATCTTAGCAGTAAGGGATGGGAGCAACAGGATTTCCGCAGTTCTTCTATAACATCCCAGAGGCTATCGGCCACACAGTATAGATTAACAGGACTCAAGTATTATTCATCCACTAAGGAGGGCATTCATATGGCTAAAGTAGTTAATAACGTAACAGAACTCATCGGAGGTACTCCGCTTGTTCGTCTGAACCGTATCGTACCTGAAGGCAGTGCTGAAGTATTCGTGAAGCTGGAGTACCAGAATCCGGGTTCAAGCGTAAAAGACCGTATCGCAATTAGCATTGTGGAAGAAGCGGAAAAAGAAGGCAAGTTGAAACCAGGTGATACCATTATCGAAGCAACCAGTGGTAACACGGGAATTGGACTCGCGATGGTGGCTGCAGCCAAAGGATACAAGTCCGTTATTGTAATGCCTGAGACGATGAGCTTGGAACGTCGCAACTTGCTTCGTGCGTATGGTGCTGAGCTTGTGCTTACACCTGGAGCTGAAGGTATGAATGGTGCTGTTAAAAAAGCCGAAGAACTGCTGAAAGAAAACCCATCCTATTTCATGGCTGAGCAATTTAAAAATAAAGCCAACGTGAAGATCCACCGTGAAACGACTGGCCCTGAGATTGTTGACGCAATCCAGTCTGTGGGCGGTACGTTGGATGCTTTCGTTGCGGGAATTGGTACAGGCGGAACAATTACAGGTACAGGTGAAGTGCTGAAAGAAGCTTTCCCTGGTATTAAAATTGTTGCAGTTGAGCCAGCAGCTTCGCCAATTCTTGCAGGTGGCAAACCAGGACCTCATAAAATTCAAGGAATTGGTGCCAACTTTATCCCTGAGATTCTCGATCAGGAAATCTATGATGAGATTATTCACATTGAGAATGATGATGCCTTTGAGACCGCTCGCCAAGTAGCAAAAGAAGAGGGGATTCTGTCCGGTATCTCCTCCGGTGCAGCGATTCGTGCCGGTCTTCAGGTTGCGAAACAATTGGGTGCGGGCAAACGTGTTGTTGTAATCGTGCCGAGTAACGGCGAACGTTACCTTAGCACACCGCTTTACAACTTCGAAGCTTAAGCCTACAAATGACAAAACCAATCCTCCTTGCCCGCATAACGGGTATGGAGGATTTTTGGCGTAATGCTTTTAAAAGGAGCGACGCTTTAGTATACTATCAGACAATAGAACTAGCGACAGATGGAGGGCGGTACACCGCAATGACACACCTGATGACAACATACGCCGACTGGATGGAGTGGGCTGAACAAGGCTGGACCATGATGCCCTATATCACGAAGTCGGATGAGGGGCCGTATCATGGCGGTTTACCGTTATCGTGGGAGGCAGCCTGGGAGCAGGCGTCACCATACGCAATGGTGTTGGAAAATGGCAAGGGCGGCAGATATACATTTCTGGGGCTAGATCCCGTATCCGTTATTTCCGGTAAGGGACAAGAAGCGGTTATTCGTGATGTAGCGGAAGGAACCACCTCGACGGACAGCGGCAAGCCGCTTGATGTTTTGAAAAGATGGACGGCTCCTTATCGGGCACCCAAAGTTACTGGGGCTCCAGACTTTGGGGGTGGATACGCAGGTTATCTCAGCTATGATGTAGCGAGATCGTTGGAGAAGCTTCCAGTCTTAGCTGAAGATAACCCCGCTTTGCCGGATTATTGGTGGATGCGTTTTGAAGAAATATGGGCGTACGACCATCAGCAGCAAGCCCTTTTCTGCATGGTCCATCTGGCTATAAAGTCTGATCAGAACGAAACCGATATCCGTGGTCTATATGCAGTGGCCGAAGCACGAGCGACAGCGATGAAGCAACGATGGCTTCATATCATGGGGTTTGCACAGGCCGAGGAACAACAGCAGGCACTGGAACGCCGTAACAAGCAGGTCAATCGCACACCGCAACCGGAAGATGCGGAAAGGGAAACCGACGGGTGGGAAACCGCTTTCCCACAGGAGGACTTTGAACAGGCAGTACGTACGGTACAGGAATATATCAGGCAGGGCGATGTGTTCCAGGTGAATCTGTCCTTGAGACAGGAAAAGCGGCTTCACTCGAGCGCTGAGCATATTTATGAATGGCTGCGCCTCGTGAATCCATCACCGTATATGGGTATACTGCGTAGTCCAGACTTTCAACTGGTAAGCGGATCTCCTGAACTTCTGGTCAAAGTGGAGAATGGCAAAGTCAGTGCACGTCCCATCGCAGGTACCCGAAGAAGGGGCCGTGATGAGGCAGAGGACAAGGCTATGGCTGATGAATTGCTGGGTAGTGAGAAGGAACGTGCGGAGCATATTATGCTTGTTGATCTGGAACGTAATGATATCGGACGGATTGCAGCCTACGGTTCGGTTCATGTGCCTGAATTGATGACCATCGAGAAGTATTCCCATGTCATGCATCTCGTCTCCCAAGTGGAAGGCAGACTGGCAGAAGGGTTATCCGTATTTGATGTGATTGCTGCGACCTTCCCGGGTGGAACGATTACCGGAGCGCCCAAAGTCCGCACCATGGAGATTATCGAGGAACTTGAGCCTGTGCGGCGTGGGCCTTATACGGGTTCCATCGGTTGGATGGACTATAGCGGAAATATGGAATTAAACATCGTCATTCGTACACTTGCCATTAAGGATAGTATTGGTTATGTACAGGCTGGTGCAGGGATTGTCATTGATTCCGATCCATATCGGGAATACAAGGAATGCCGCAACAAGGCAAGAGCGATGATGAGAGCTGTGAATTACAGCGAAGAGGCGGAAGCAAGCAGAGCTATTGAACAAGAACATTCGAAACGAACGGAAGCTGTTAAACTAAAATAAAACGAAGCAACCGTCATTAGCATTGACGGAAGATGAGGAGGAGCAGGCATATGATACTGGTTATCGATAATTACGATTCCTTCACGTACAACCTGGTTCAATATCTAGGTGAACTGGGTGAGACGGTGGAAGTTCGCCGCAACGACGAGATTGATTTGGCAGGCATAGAGGCACTGGCACCTGATCATATTCTGATCTCTCCAGGTCCTTGTACACCCAATGAAGCTGGCATTAGCCTGGCAGTCATCGAGCATTTTAAGGGAAGCATTCCGATCTTTGGGGTGTGTCTGGGACATCAATCCATTGGACAAGCGTTTGGGGGCAATGTTATTCGTGCGGAGCGCATGATGCACGGTAAAACATCCGAGATGTACCACAATGGGACATCGGTATTTGCCGGATTGCCATCTCCATTTACAGCTACCCGTTATCACTCCCTCATTGTAGAGCGCAGCAGCCTGCCGGATTGTCTGGAGATTACAGCTGAGACGGCTGAAGGTGAAATTATGGGTCTGCGCCATAAAGAATATGCGATTGAAGGTGTGCAATTTCACCCGGAATCCATTATTACAGACCACGGACATCAGATGCTTCGCAACTTCCTGTCCCAACAGGTGAAGGTATAATATGCAATATGCCGCGATAAACGGAGAGTTGGTTAATATGGCGGCAGCCGTGGTTCCTGTAACGGATCACGGCTTTTTGTACGGACTTGGATTGTTCGAGACGTTTCGGACCTATCGGGGTGTCCCATATCTTTTGGAACGGCATCTGGAGCGCATGGCTTCGGGGTGTGAAGAACTGGGCATTCCTTTTACAACGACCGTAGCAGAGGTGACAGATTGGATTGAACGTCTGATGCAGGCGAACGGACTTCTGGAGGCGTACGTGCGATATACGGTATCCGCGGGTGAAGCGCCGCTAGGTTTACCTTCTGGTGATTATTCGAAGCCCAATCATATTGTACTGGCAAAAGCATTACCTGAGCCCTCTCCCTCTTTATATGAAAGTGGCAAAATGCTTCAACGGTTGTCTACGCCACGCAACACACCCGAGGGTGAAATCCGGTTCAAGTCACTGCATTACATGAACAGCATTCTGGCTAAACGAGAGCTGAACGGGTATGGGCAGTATGTGCAGGGTGCAGAAGGGCTACAATTAACCCGTGATGGGCATGTCGCTGAGGGTATTGTCAGCAATGTATTTTGGGTACGGGAAAATGTGCTCTACACGCCAGCGCTCTCAACCGGCATTCTGCCGGGCATCACTAGAGCTGTGGTACTTGAGATCGCGACGCAGCAAGGAATTCCCTGCATAGAAACGTTAGCTGCTTGGCAGGACCTCCTGCAAGCAGATGAAATATTTCTAACTGGCTCGGTGGCCGAACTGGTTCCGGTTACGACTCTGCGGGATCAGGACGGTGCCGAAACGATAATCAGTAACGGACATATAGGCCCGGTTACAGCAGGCCTTCTGGGTATGTACCGGGAGAAAGCGGGGTATACTTCATGACACTTAAACCTGTCATCTATGAACGGAACTATGCATGGGGGCCAGCTGAGTTGAAGCTGGGGGCAAGAACACAGATTATGGGCATTCTTAACGTCACACCTGACTCGTTCTCGGATGGTGGGCGTTACACCAACGTGGAGCGGGCAGTTGCCCATGCCAAACAGATGATGGAGGACGGGGCGGACCTGATTGATATCGGCGGAGAGTCCACACGTCCAGGTTCAGATGTCGTGGGCGCCGATGAAGAACTTAGCCGAATCATTCCGGTCATTGAAGCATTGCATCAGCAAGCGCCGCATATTCCGATATCGGTAGACACGTATAAGGCCGATGTTGCACGTCAGGCTATTCTGGCAGGTGCCCATATCATTAATGATGTGTGGGGTGCCAAGGCAGATCCAGATATGGCCCGCACGGCAGCAGAGCTGGGGTGTCCCATCATTCTGATGCATAATCGGCAGGAGCGAGACTATACCGATTATTTGAGTGATGTGATGAGCGATTTGCATCAGAGCATTCAAATTGCACTGGCAGCCGGCGTGAAAGCAGATCAGATTATCCTGGACCCGGGCATTGGTTTTGTGAAGGATCTCGCTGAGAACCTGAAGCTCATGTCATCGCTCGGTCTGCTCAATGAAATGGGTTATCCGGTTCTGCTAGCCACTTCACGCAAAAGATTCATCCAGAACACCCTGGATGTCACTGCGGATGATGCCCTGGAAGGAACCGCTGCGACCGTTGCATTTGGCATTGCCCAAGGCTGCCAGATGGTTCGGGTTCATGATGTGAAGCCGATTCGGCGGACGGCAGACATGTGTGATGCCATGTTATATGCTTCTTCGGGTCTACGGAGGAAATAATGCTGGTGGGTCTGAGTGACCCGTCCAGTGGAAGCGTAGCGTTTTTCAAAGGCAAAGCAAAGAGATAAACTTCAAATAGATTAAAATTTCAATATATATAGAGGGCAGGCGGATCGTATGGATAGAATGGTATTGCATCGTATGGAGTATTACGGATATCATGGCGTTTTTGCAGAAGAACGGAAGCTTGGGCAGCGGTACTATATTGATCTGGAGATTGACATGGATCTGGGTGAGGCTGGACGTAACGATGATCTGACCAAAACAATTAATTATGCGGAGATCCATGAGCTGGTAAAACAGATTGTAGAGAATAAATCATTCCAGTTAATTGAAGCTTTGGGCGAACATATTGCATCTTCTTTACTAGACACTTATACTATTATCAATGCATTGACAGTCAAGGTGACGAAGCCACATCCGCCATTCGATATTCATTTTGAAGGCGTAACGGTAGAGCTTCGCCGCACAAGAAAGTGAGAACCGATCATGATTGCACATTCGACCTCTGAATCTTCAGAGGCTTATATTGCTTTAGGGGCCAATTTGGGTGACCGGGAACAGACGCTGTTTGAAGCATTGTCTCTGCTGGATGAACACCCTCATATATCCGTTCTGCGTTGTTCTGCACTATATGAGACGGAGCCTGTAGGCTATGTAGATCAGCCTGCGTTTCTGAATATGGCAGTTGCCGTACAGGTGATGCTGACACCGGAGCAGTTGCTTACGGAATTACTGGATATCGAGAACCGGCTTGGACGTGTTCGTGATATTCGTTGGGGACCGCGCACCGTTGATCTTGATCTGCTCTGGATGCACGGTGAGACGCGCGATACCGAATTACTTCAATTGCCTCATCCCCGTATGGGAGAACGGGCTTTTGTGCTGGTGCCACTGTCGGATATCGTACCGGAGGGCGAGGTTTCAGGTTTGCATACCTTTGTACACTCATCGTTGTCTGTACTGGATGGAAAGGATGGAATACAGCTTTGGAAAACATGCAATTGGCCAATCGAATCCGGGCATTCCGGAAGCTGAAAGGTTTAACGCAACATGAACTTGCTGCCGAGACCGGCATCTCGCTGGCCATTCTGGGAACCATTGAGCGGGGTAACCGTAAGGTAACACAGCAAGAACTGGATCGAATTGCGGGTGTGCTGGCAATCAGTATTGAGGAGTTGCAGGGCAAGTAGTACCGTTTCGGTTTCGGCATGTTACAACAACCAACCAAGATATTGATCGAACATTATATCGTTGATTTATACAGAATTAAAAAAGGAGTGAAACGACTACCGTGCTTAACATTGGTGGCATTGAAATGAAAAACCAGGTCGTACTTGCGCCGATGGCTGGCGTATGTAATCCGGCTTTTCGTTTGATCGCAAAAGAATTCGGAACAGGCCTTGTGTGCGCGGAGATGGTGAGTGGCAAAGCCATTGTCCATGGCAACCAGCGTACACGTGAGATGTTATTTGTAGATGAGCGTGAGAAGCCGCTGAGCCTTCAAATTTTTGGGGGAGATCGTGATTCGCTCATAGAAGCAGCCAAAATCGTGGACAAAGAAACCAATGCAGACATCATCGACATTAACATGGGATGCCCTGTGCCAAAGGTAACGAAATGTGATGCAGGTGCACGTTGGTTGCTTGATCCGAACAAGATCTATGAGATGGTATCCGCTGTAGTAGATGCGGTGGAGAAGCCAGTGACGGTCAAGATGCGTATTGGCTGGGATAACGAGCATATCTTTGCAGTTGAGAATGCGCTCGCGGTTGAACGTGCGGGCGGACAGGCAGTAAGTGTGCACGGCCGTACGCGTGAGCAACTCTATACAGGCACAGCTGACTGGTCACACATCAAAGATGTCAAAGAGGCTGTCTCTATTCCAGTGATCGGCAATGGTGATGTCCATACACCAGAGGATGCACGCCGTATGCTGGATGAAACGGGTTGTGACGGGGTGATGATTGGTCGTGCTGCCCTGGGTAACCCATGGATGCTGTATCGTACCATTCAATATTTAAGCACGGGGGAATTGCTTCCTGACCCGAATGGCGAAGAGAAGATCCGTGTTGCCATCCTGCATATGGATCGCCTGATTGCATTGAAGAATGAGACGGTTGCCGTACGCGAGATGCGTAAACATCTGGCTTGGTATTTGAAAGGCTTGAAAGGATCTGCCCGTATTAAGGACGTTATTATGGAAGGAACCAAGCGGGATGAGATGGTACAGATTCTTGAGAACTTTGTGGGTCAGCTGAAAAGCGAAGGTAATCTGGAGTCAGAACCGGTCGTTGCCGGAAGTGCATCGTAATTAAGGTTGTAAAACGTTTACAGCTTATAGGGGACGTAACATTGACTTTTCGAGATCGTTCCCCTATACTTTCACAGTATAAATTCGCCATGTGCGTTAATTAAAGGTTAGTCATCAGGAGGAATATTCTATTTCTCTGGAGAACTTCATATAGTTTTGAAGATGTATGCGGGCGGAGCTATGTAATTGGCACTGATTCCGTTGCCGTACAATCAAATTATTCCCATGACAGGAGAATCGGTTGAGATGAGCGACAAGGAAGTTATCCTTACACCAGAGGGACTTAAGAAGCTGGAAGAAGAACTGGAAACATTGAAATCAGTGAAGCGCCGCGAAGTGGCTGAACGGATTAAGGTAGCCATCGGGTATGGAGATATCAGTGAAAACTCTGAATACGAAGATGCCAAGAACGAACAGGCTTTCATTGAAGGTCGTATTATTACTTTGGAGAAAATGCTTCGGAACGCACGCATTATTAACAGTGATGAGATTGACACCGATGTTGTGAGTGTTGGAGCAACAGTTACTGTGGAAGATTTGGAATTCGGCGATATCACAGAATATACCATTGTAGGTTCTGCTGAATCTAACCCGCTTCAGAACAAGATCTCAAACGAAAGCCCTGTCGGTAAAGCGATCCTGGGCAAGAAAAATGGTACAGTTGTTGATGTAAGTGTGCCTGCTGGCGTAATTCAATATAAAATTGTAGATATTAAAAAGCTATAGTAACGAAGCAGTTGGGCACGGTAAACAAAAGCTTCCTTAGGGAAGCTTTTTCAACATTTGAGGAAGAAGAGTCCTCATGCGGTGCCTGCAATGTAAATAAGGAGATGAATACAGATCATGACGGATGAAGTCTTGAATCAGGAAACCGAACTTAGCGAGCTTTTACAAATTCGCCGCGACAAATTGGACGAGCTCCGCAAATTGGGAATCGACCCTTTTGGCCAAAAATACGTACGTACCGAAGAAGCCGGCTCCATTCTGAAGAAGTATGAAGAACTGACCAAGGAAGAGCTGGAAGAGAAGCACATCGAAGTCAGTATTGCCGGACGGATTATGGCGAAGCGGGGAATGGGTAAAGCTAGCTTCGCACATATTCAGGACCTGAGCGGCAGAATCCAGATCTATGTTCGTCAGGATACCGTGCCTGAAGATAAGTATGCGGCATTTAGCCTACTGGACCTTGGCGATATCGTTGGGGTAACTGGCGTGATCTTTAAGACCAAAACAGGTGAAACTTCTGTCAAAGTAAAAGATCTTGAAGTGCTGTCCAAATCGCTCTATCCGCTTCCGGATAAATTCCATGGTCTCACCGACGTAGAGCTGCGTTACCGCCAGCGTTATGTTGACCTGATTATGAGCCCGGACGTACAACAGACCTTTATCGCACGTTCCAAAATCATTCAATCAATGCGTCGTTACCTGGATTCCCTTGGATACCTGGAAGTGGAAACACCTACGTTGCATACCATCGCAGGAGGAGCAGCAGCACGTCCGTTCATTACGCATCACAATGCGCTTGATATGGAACTGTACATGCGGATTGCGATTGAGCTTCACCTGAAACGTCTGATTGTTGGCGGACTGGAGAAGGTATATGAGATTGGCCGTGTATATCGGAATGAAGGGATGTCCACACGTCACAATCCGGAGTTCACAATGATTGAATTGTATGAGGCATATGCCGACTACAAGGATATTATGCAATTAACGGAGAACCTGGTAGCTCATATTGCACAGGAAGTACTGGGTACGCAAGTGATCCAGTATGGAGATTATGAAGTAGATCTTACACCGCAGTGGCGCCGTGTTACGATGGTGGATGCAGTTAAGGAAGTTGTGGGCGTAGACTTCTCCGTACATATGACGGATGAGGAAGCACATAACTTGGCGAAGGAACATAAGGTTCCGGTTGAGAAACATATGACATTTGGTCATATTTTGAACGCTTTCTTTGAAGAATTTGTGGAAGAGACGTTGATTCAACCGACATTCATTACCGGACATCCTCTTGAGATCTCACCGCTGGCGAAGAAAAATGATGTAGACCCGCGCTTCACGGATCGCTTCGAGTTGTTCATCGTTGGACGTGAGCATGCGAATGCATTTACAGAGCTGAATGATCCAATCGATCAACGTCAGCGCTTTGAAGCACAGATGCTGGAGAAGGAACATGGGAACGACGAAGCTCATGAGATGGATGATGACTTCATCCGTGCGCTTGAATATGGTATGCCACCAACAGGCGGATTGGGTATCGGGGTGGATCGTTTGATCATGCTGCTTACCAACTCCCCTTCGATTCGTGACGTACTGCTCTTCCCACACATGCGTCCTCGTACGCAAGATTAAATAAGGAACGTATTATACGTTCATAATAGAAGAGGGACCTGCCGTTCAGTATGATGCTGGGGCAAGTTCCTCTTTAGGTTTACATAGGCGCTAAAAAATAAATCTGTCAGAACGCCCTATTCTGCACGCCATTAGGTGGAACTGCGCCTTGGATTTTCGTTAGAATAACCTGTTCGTATTTTGTTAAAAGAGGTGCCCTTCATGAAGTTCAGGCTTCACTTTGCCAAATTCTTATCTCCTCCGTTAATTCTGGTCGGTGGTTTTCTGCTTATCATTACGATTGGAACGATGCTTCTCATGTTGCCAATCTCCAACCAAAGCGGTGTGCATTTGGCGTTTATTGATGCGCTCTTCACATCAACTTCTGCCGCATGTGTGACTGGACTTGTCGTTGTGGATGTAGGGACAACCTTTAATTTGTTTGGTCAGATCGTCATTATGGTATTAATGCAGCTCGGTGGACTCGGCTTCATGACCATGGCTACCCTTTTTGCGCTAGTTTTGGGCAAGCGTATCTCACTCAAGGACAGGCTATTACTTAAAGAAGCCATTAATGCAGACAGTATGGAAGGGATCGTACGCATTATCCGCAAGGTGTTGATTTTCTCCTTTACCATTGAAGGGGTGGCTGCTGTCATACTGGCGCTGCGCTGGGCAACAGAGATGCCATTGGGTCAGGCTATATACTATGGGGTATTTCATGCTGTTTCATTGTTTAATAATGGCGGATTTGATCTGTTCGGCAACAGCTTTCAATATTACACCGGAGACTGGATATTCAACCTGACTGCTTCCGTGCTCGTTATTTCTGGTGGACTAGGTTTTGTTGTATTAAATGATCTCTTTGAGTATCGCAAACGCCGTCGTCTATCCCTACAGTCCAAATTGGTGCTGTCTGTGTCAGGAGCGCTGATTGGTATAGGGGCGATTGTGTTGTTTGTTTTCGAATTTACCAACGGACATACGCTGGCTTCACTCACCTGGAGCGAGAAGATCTATGCGTCTTTCTTCCAGTCTGTTTCTACACGTTCGTCTGGGACAAGCACCATCGATATTACGGAGATGAGGCAGGCTACCCAATTCTTCTTCATTCTGCTGATGTTTATTGGGGCTTCTCCGGGATCGACCGGGGGTGGGATCAAGACAACTACATTCCTGATCATGATTGGTGCAGTGTATGCCATGATTCGAGGAAATAAGGATATCGTGTTTTTCCGCCAGCGTGTTCCGAAGGAATTGCTGATGAGGGCGTTGACCATTATTATGGTTTCTCTGATCATATTCATGATCGTGGTAATGCTTCTGCTGACGACCGAGGATGCGCCATTCCTTTCACTGATGTTTGAAGCTGCATCCGCAATCGGTACCGTGGGGCTTTCCGTGGGAGTGACTGATGAGTTGACCAATTGGGGAAAAATTATTATTACCTTTACCATGTTTGTAGGTCGGATTGGGCCATTAACCATCGCATATGCCCTTCGTCCTCGCAAAGAGAAAAAACTGTATCGTCATCCGGAGGGCCGGATCATTATCGGATAAAAAGAAAAACCGCCAGACATTCAGAACTAACTCCTGTTATCGAAACAGGCATTAGTACAACGAATGTGCTGCGGTTTTTTTTGGTTTAACGGCACAAGGAAGCAAGATGCACGTTGAGAACATCATCCATGAGCTTGGCATTCATCTGATCCGGTCTAAGCACAGTATGGATACCCAAGCCATCCACGAGTGCATACAATCTTTCGATCTCAAGTTTAATATCAAGATCTGGTCTGGTGAGACCATGTTCGATCAGGTGAGTGATAACATAGCCTGCAGCCTGTCTGAGTTCATCATATACTGTATCGGCAAGTTCTTTGAGCGTAGAATCGGTTTTGGATCTGGCTGTAAAAGCGTACCACACCTCCATTTCGGCCAGTTTTTCATCAGTGTTTGGTAATAACTCGAGTAACAAGTATTTCATATTATCCAAGGGAGATCCGGTGAAGGACATTTGTTGGATTCGGTTGGATACCCGTTCGGATACCAGGTTCATGGCATATCGTAGTAGTTCCGACTGAGTAGAAAAGTAATGGCGCATCGAACCGACCGAAATTCCTGCTTCTTCAGCGATATTCCGAACAGAGGCTTGTTCCATACCATCTCTTCGTATAATACGCCAAGCTGCCTCGGCCACGAGGATACGCTGTTTATCATGATCAACAATTTTAGGCATGGGAACATTATATCACTGTTGATTATTATGATACAAATGTGCTAAATTGTAATTAATACAATCGTGTTATAAAAGGAGGACTAACAGATGATTGGTTATTTCATTATAGGATGTGAGATTGCCTTTTGGGTGTTTGTGTTTGCGGGTCTAAGTGTCAGGTACCTTCTTGGCATGAAAAGATTAGGCATTGGTTTGTTGATGGCCACACCAATAGTGGATCTGTTATTGCTGGTGGCCACTGTGATGGATCTTCAGCGTGGAGCTATAGCGAGCATGATTCATGGTATAGCTGCGGTGTATATCGGAGTAAGCATAGCCTATGGTCATCAGATGATCGCATGGGCAGATCGATACTTCCTATATTGGTTCAAAGGCGGAGAGAATCCTCGTAGCAACAAGTTATATGGCAGAGAGCATGCGAGACGTGAGCGTAGTGGATGGTTCAGACATCTTTTGTCTTGGGCGATAGGCAGTACATTTTTATTCGCCATGATCTGGTGGATTGGGGATGCTGAACGTACAGCCGTCTTCTATAATCTGATTAAAGTGTGGGGAATCATAATTGGAATCGATTTTCTGATAAGTTTTAGCTATAGTGTATGGCCAAGAAAAGTTCCTGTTAGCAATGTTAAACATTAAAAATCAAATGGACGTGCATACGAACTAGCCAAATTGAAAGAATAAGCTATGTACGTCCCGAGGGATTGAACTGAATGTTAACTTAGTTCAAAAAAAGACTTGCAATCAAAATTTGTACATGGTATATTCTAATTCCGGCCAAGAAAACACAGTTTACACGGTGCGGCAAGCGAATGAAGTAAGCTTCGAAAGAAACTTGAAAAAAAGAGCTTGCAAAGTTGGTTCGGATGTGGTAAGATATAAAAGTTGCTGAAGAGAACGACATTTGGTAACGAAACAAGTTTGATCTTTGAAAACTGAACAACGAGTGAGTGAACATTCTGCTTGCAGAATGAACGCGAAAGTTTGAAACAAGCCTTGGCTTGAATCGGCTGGAGCACAAATGAGATTTTTAATCTCGTCAGATTCAAAATGAGCTTATCGCTCTTTTCAATACTTTATTGGAGAGTTTGATC
>NZ_JBHGUU010000017.1:0-32151 GCF_048976745.1 Paenibacillus sp.
TCAGACTGTAAATCTGCTCCCGTACGGGTTCGGTGGTTCGAATCCATCATCCTCCACCAGTTTTCTATGAGTCATTAGCTCAGTTGGTAGAGCACCTGACTTTTAATCAGGGTGTCGAAGGTTCGAGCCCTTCATGACTCACCATTATATGCGCGTGTGGCGGAATTGGCAGACGCACTAGACTTAGGATCTAGCGTCTTTGACGTGGGGGTTCAAGTCCCTCCACGCGCATCCTTTATTTGCGGAAGTGGCTCAGCGGTAGAGCATCGCCTTGCCAAGGCGAGGGTCGCGGGTTCGATTCCCGTCTTCCGCTCCAATATTTTGCGCCCTTAGCTCAGCTGGATAGAGCGTTTGACTACGAATCAAAAGGCCGGGAGTTCGAATCTCTCAGGGCGCGCCATTATAACTTCATACTTTGCCGGCGTGGCGGAATGGCAGACGCGCTCGACTCAAAATCGAGTGGGAAACCGTGGAGGTTCGAGTCCTCTCGCCGGTATAGATAACGGGATGTAGCTCAGCTTGGTAGAGCACCTGGTTTGGGACCAGGGGGTCGCATGTTCAAATCGTGTCATCCCGATTGTTGTTATGCGGGTGTAGTTCAATGGTAGAACTTTAGCCTTCCAAGCTAATAGCGTGGGTTCGATTCCCATCACCCGCTTAAATAATGAAAAGAAAGAGATGGTATTCACCGTCTCTTTCTTTTTTTGCATTCACAGGCATATGAATCATGATTGTATACAGAGATCACAGATTATATGGCTAACTCGCATGTACGAGCATGTATCCCATCCTCACGATATATTCCCCTCTTTTAAAATGGGTCCTTTGTCATTGTGGAAATGTTCGACTGGAGAAGGTCTAGTCTTGTGCACCTTCGAACACTGAATATCTTTGCTTTATCACATTTTATAAAAACGCTTACAAAAATAGCTTGCGTAAATCATTAACCTGTAATACCATATCAATTAAGCGCTTAACCTTTAGGGGTAAGGCGCTTAAACTTAACGTAGATTAAGCGCTTAACCCGTAGAGGAAAGGAAGGCGATCAATTCATGAATACAATTCGACTAACGATGGCTCAGGCATTGCTTCGATATCTGGATCAGCAATATATCTCGGTTGACGGGGTGGAAATCAAGTTTGTGAAGGGAATCATCGGTATTTTTGGACATGGGAACGTAACAGGCATTGGGGAAGCGCTGGAGCGCAGTCCGGGAAGCCTGACGTATATGCAAGGCAAGAACGAACAAGGTATGGTGCATACGGCAGCGGCCTATGCCAAGCAGAAGAATCGCAGACAGATCTATGCGTGTACAACATCCATAGGACCTGGTGCTTTGAATATGATTACAGCGGCAGCTACGGCAACGGTGAACCGGATTCCGGTTTTATTACTTCCTGGAGACAACTTCGCGACACGGGAACCGGACCCTGTACTACAGCAGTTGGAAGTGAGCAGTGATTATACAATCTCGGCAACTGATCCATTCAAAGCCGTCAGCAAGTACTGGGATCGCATCGTTCGTCCCGAACAGTTGATGATTGCTGTTACACAGGCCATGCGAGTACTAACCGATCCGGCAGAGACGGGAGCCGTAACGCTCGCACTGCCGCAGGACGTACAGGCAGAAGCGTACGATTATCCGGAATCGTTTTTTGCACGCAAAGTACATTATCTGGACCGTCGCCCCCCGGTACAAGCAGCCATTGAACGGGCAACGGAGCAAATTGCCCGTGGCAGCAAGCCGCTTCTCGTTGCAGGCGGCGGTGTGTTGTATTCTGAGGCGTCCGTTCAACTCGTGGAGTTCGCCGAAGCATTTGGCATTCCGATCGCCGAGACGCAGGCGGGCAAGAGCGCAGTCCCTTGGGACCACCCACTGAATGTGGGGGCCATCGGGGTTACCGGCTCTCTGGCAGCAAACAGGCTGGCGAGAGAAGCGGATGTGGTGATCGGCGTCGGTACTCGTTTCTCCGATTTTACGACGGCGTCCCGCTCTGCTTTTCAGCATCCGGAAGCATCATTTATTAACATCAACCTGAACGGTATGGATGCCGACAAGTTAGGCGGAGAAGCCATTCTGGCAGATGCACGCGAAGGATTACAGGTTTTACAGAAGGAATTGCAGCAGAGGCAATACCGCAGTGCGTATGGTGCATCTGAAATTGCTGATCTCCGCGCTGAGTGGAATGCAGAAGTGGATCGGCTGTATGGCGCACAACATGAAGCTGGGCTGGCCCAGACTACAGCAGTCGGTGTGGTTAACCGGACTATTGATCCATCTTCCGTCATCGTCTGTGCGGCAGGTAGTCTGCCAGGCGATCTGCATCGTCTGTGGCGTGCGTCTGAACCAAAGACGTATCACATGGAGTATGGATTCTCCTGTATGGGGTACGAGGTAAGCGGAGCGTTCGGAGCAGCACTTGCCGAGCCGGATCGTGAGGTGTACGCCATGGTAGGGGATGGCAGTTATCTGATGCTGCATTCGGAGTTTGTGACCAGTTTGCAGGAACAGAAGAAGATGACCGTTCTATTATTCAACAATAATGGATTCCAGTGTATTCATAATTTGCAGCGGGAACATGGTAGTGATGGGTTCGGCAATGAGTTCCGTTATCGGGAATCCGAGAGTGGACGACTAACCGGGGATTACATGCCAATAGACTTTGCTGCACATGCTCGAAGCATGGGAGCCAAATCCTATAGAGCCGAGACGGCAGAACAGCTGGAACAGGCAATCCGAGATGCGAAGAACGAAACGGTGAGTACGTTGATTGAGATTCCGGTCGTGCCTGGAACCAACGCAGGTGGATACGAATCATGGTGGAATGTAGGTGTGCCCGAAGTATCTGCCGAGGAAAAGGTAGTTCATGCACATCACACCATGCAAGCCAACCGTGCCAAAGCAAGACCTATTTAGTCCGGTTTATTAGTGTAGTCCTTCTAAAGGAGGCCCTGAAGAAGCGGAGCCAAAATCTGTCTAAAAGCAAGCTGCATCGGAAGGTTGTTCTGTCATCGGAATGTGCCGTGTAAATATTCTTTAGTTCAATTTATATAAGAGTCTACATTCCAAGTGAACCATAATGTTGAACGACAAAGGAGACGTGGAGCAATGAGCAAGCTGCCATTCCAGCTTGGGATCCATCCGATCAATTGGGTCGGTGAAGATGTGAAGGAACATGGTGATGCGACAACGTGTGCACAGATTCTGGATGATATTCAGCGTCTTGGGCTGACAGGTACAGAGATGGGACGTAAATATCCAACTGATCCTGCTATATTGCGTGAGGAATTGAGCAAAAGGAATATCAAGCTGGTCTCCCAGTGGAAATCCGTACTTTTCTCCGATCCGGCGTATCGTCAGTCGGAGCTGGACAGTTATCGCAGACATGCGGAATTTCTGCAATCCATGGGCAGTAAGGTGATTAGTACGGCAGAAGTAGGTGGGTCACTTCATTTTGATCCAAGACGAACCCCGAATGAAAAAGAAGTGCTCAGACTCAGCGAATCTGCATGGCATATCCTCGCTGAAGGATTAAACGAAGCAGGAGCTATTGCCCGCGAACATGGGTTGAAGCTCACGTACCATCATCATGGAGGCACAGTGGTAGAACAACCGGATGAGATTGATCGACTGATGGAGCTGACAGACCCTTCTCTCGTATATCTGCTCTATGATACAGGTCATGCCTACTATGGCGGAGCCAATCCGCTGGAACTGCTGCGCAAACATTATGATCGGATCGCTTATATCCATCTGAAAGATATCCGCCCTCATGTGCTGGATGAAGCACGTGCGGAGCAATCCGACTTTGTCGGCTGTATTCGTAGAGGCGTGTTTACCGTACCAGGGGATGGATGCATTGATTTTGCACCAATTCTGCAAGAACTGATCACACGAGGATACGATGGCTGGGCGATGCTTGAAGGAGAGCAGGACCCTGCGATTCATAACCCGTATGAGTATGCCAAACGCTCCTTGAACTATATGGAGTCCTTATACCAACATAGCTGATACAGACATAGCGATGGGGAGAGCACCCTACCCATGAAGTGAAAAGCAAGAAGGCTATCAAAACAACTATAACGTTACGCTTGAAAAATAAAACTAACCTTTTCTAGACGTTTACGTTTATTAATCCTCACGATGGATTGAGTAACTAGTCCAGATATCCATATACAACATGTAAAATCTCAACACAGAAAGGGGCTCACATGCAATGACCTATGTATCCTTTCCAGAATCAAGGAAGAAGGATTTCACCGCGATTGGTCGCTTGTGCATCGACTTGAACGCCAATGAGATTAATCGTCCGATGGAAGAGACGATGACGTTCACAAAGTATGTAGGCGGCTCGCCGGCCAATATTACGATAGGCATGTCCAGACTGGGTATGGAGACAGCTTTTATCGGTAAGATTGCCAATGACCAGATGGGTCGATTCATCCATAGTTATCTGGAGAAAAACGGCATCGACACATCCAACGTGGTTACTGATGACACCGGAGCGGTGACAGGACTTGCTTTTACCGAGATCAAAAGCCCGACCGATTGCAGTATCCTGATGTACCGGGACAATGTAGCGGATCTGTTATTACGGGCGCAAGAGGTACAAGAGCAATTGATTGCTGACTCCAAAGTACTGCTAATCTCAGGCACCGCCCTTGCGCAGAGCCCTTCTCGTGAAGCCGTATTACAGGCACTAACGTATGCGAAAAAACATGGCACCGTTATTGTGTTTGATCTGGACTATCGTCCATATACATGGACATCAGACGAAGAGACAGCGGTCTATTATAACCTCGCAGCCGAGAAATGCGACATTATCCTGGGCACACGCGAAGAGTTCGACATGATGGAGACATTCGACCACAATCCGGATCATAGTGATCAGGTGACTGCACAGAAATGGTTTGATTTCTCAGCGAAGATTGTAGTCATCAAACACGGGAAGGAAGGCTCCATTGCTTATACGCGTGAAGGGCTTTCCCACCGTGCGGACAGCTATCCGGCCAAAGTGGTCAAAACGTTCGGTGCAGGCGACTCCTACGCCGCCGGGTTCCTATATGGATTGATGCAGGGCTGGACGATTGAGCGTAGTATGGCGTATGGCAGTGGGGCAGCAAGCATCGTCATTTCAAGCCACAGCTGTTCGGATGCGATGCCAACGGTGGAACAGGTGAATGATTACATCGAACGTTGCAATCGGGGCGAGATCACCGTGTCTTGAAGCTCATTGCAATACGTTGAATAACACGCTCATACAGATCAACATCAATGATATAAGTTGAACATAAGAGATCACATATAAGCGAAGGGAGACAGGGCTATGGGAAAAGGAATATCTGAAGCATCTGCAACAGCGACAATGGTACAAAACTGGATTGGGGGTGCCTGGGTGACCCCAGCGGCAACCCGTACCGAGCCGGTGGTGAATCCGGCCACGGAAGAAGTTATTGCACATGTGCCACTGTCTGAACAAGCGGACGTAGATCTCGCCGTACAGACGGCACGGGAAGCATTCAAGTCCTGGAGCGGCACACCGGTTCCGCGCCGTGCACGTATTCTGTTCCGCTACCAGCAGTTGCTGGTGGAACATTGGGAAGAGCTCGCCCGCTTGGTAACGCTGGAGAACGGCAAAAGCTACGCTGAAGCCTACGGAGAGGTATTACGTGGCATTGAGTGTGTCGAGTTCGCGGCAGGTGCCCCGAATCTGATGATGGGCAAACAACTGCCTGATATCGCGACAGGACTGGAGTCGGGCATGTATCGTTACCCTATCGGCGTAATTGGGGGCATTACCCCGTTCAACTTCCCGATGATGGTACCGTGCTGGATGTTCCCGCTGGCTATTGCTTGTGGTAACACCTTTGTCCTGAAGCCGTCCGAGCGTACACCATTGCTGGCAGGCCGCCTGGCAGAACTATTCAAGGAAGCAGGGCTTCCGGACGGCGTGCTCAACATCGTACACGGTGCACATGATGTCGTGAACGGCCTGTTGGAACATAAGGATGTTCAAGCGATCTCCTTTGTCGGATCACAACCTGTAGCTGAATACGTCTACACCACTGCATCCAAGCATGGCAAACGGGTACAGGCACTCGCAGGTGCCAAAAACCACTCCATCGTTATGCCGGACGCCGATCTGGATTTAACGGTAAAAGAAATTACGAGTGCAGCCTTTGGCTCGGCAGGGGAACGTTGCATGGCATGTTCGGTTGTTGTGGCTGTCGGTGATGTGGCTGATGAATTGGTGCAAAAGCTGGTGGAAGCAGCAGATCGCATTACCATTGGTAACGGTATGGATGAAGGCGTGTTCCTCGGTCCTGTCATCCGTGGACCACATAAAGAGCGTACACTCGGTTACATTGAATCCGGAGAGCAGGAAGGCGCGGCCTTGATTCGGGATGGACGTAAGGATCAGGCGACAGGTGAATCCGGTTATTTTGTAGGGCCAACAGTATTCGACCAAGTGCAGAGCAATATGAAAATCTGGCAGGATGAGATCTTTGCTCCAGTACTCTCGGTGGCAAGAGTGTCTACGCTGGAGGAAGCCGTTGAGCTTGCGAACCGTTCCGACTTTGCGAATGGTGCGTGTCTGTTCACCCGTAGCGGGGCAAGTATGCGTCAATTCCGTGAGACGATTGATGCAGGCATGTTGGGGATTAACTTGGGTGTACCTGCACCAATGGCATTTTTCCCGTTTTCCGGTTGGAAAAAATCCTTCTATGGTGACCTGCATGCCAATGGCACGGATGGTGTTGAATTCTACACTCGCAAGAAGATGGTAACGGCGCGCTGGTAACAACCAGCGCATAACTCGGGCTAAGGGGAACGCCCAGCCCATATGGACGCACATAGGGAGGATAACAGAATGGGCAAGGACAAAGTGAGAATTGGCATCATCGGTGCTGGACGGATCGGCAAAATTCATGCAGACAATCTCCTGCGCAACCCGCATGCCGAGATTGTGGGAATCAGTGACCTGTTTGCCGGTCCTGAATTGGAGGCTTGGGCCTCCAGACGTGGCATTCCTGTTGTAACAACGGACAGCAGCCAGTTGATCTCGATGCCTAATGTAGATGCGGTGCTGATCTGTTCTTCAACAGATACACATGTGCCGCTGATCGAACAGGCAGCTCAGGCGGGCAAACACATCTTCTGCGAGAAACCGGTTAGCATGGATCTGGCGCAGACCCAAGCAGCTGTAGCAGCAGTACAGAAGGCTGGTGTGAAGCTGCAGATCGGGTTTAACCGCCGCTTCGATCACAACTTCAGACGGGTACGTGCCCATGTGCAGGATGGTACGATTGGTGATCCGCATATTATCAAAATCACTTCTCGCGACCCGTCCCCACCACCTGCGGAGTATATCCGGGTGTCTGGCGGGATCTTCATGGACATGATGATCCACGATTTTGACATGGCTCGGTATCTGTCCGGGAGTGAAGTGGAAGAAGTGTACGCTCAGGGCAACGTGCTAATCAATCCGGTCTTTGCGGAACATGGTGATGTGGATACGGCGATTGTAACGATGACGTTTGCCAACGGGGCGATTGGTGTTATTGATAACAGCCGTCAGGCTGTATACGGATACGATCAGCGTGTTGAAGTGTTCGGCTCGATGGGCAGCGCCGCAGCGGCGAATGATCATCCAAATACGGCTGAGATCAGTACAGCGGCCGGGCTTATGCGCGATAAGCCTTTACACTTTTTCCTGGAGCGCTACAACGAAGCGTATGTACAGGAGACGGCCCTCTTTATCGATGCAATCATCCATGATACACCGGTTATCGTAGATGGCCACGATGCAGTACAGGCAGAGCGAATTGCGCTGGCAGCAAAAATGTCCATGGAGCGGGGAAGACCTGTGAAGCTGAGTGAAGTCCCTGGGGTGTCCCTGGAATCACAAACGGCAACGCCCTAGGTGGATGATTTAAGTCACTTTTTTTGAATAGAGCGCATGAATAGTCCAAGTTTTGTTCCTTTTATATGCATCAGGTTGTTATGGACGACTACAGAAAGGAGTGGTTGCAAGATGTCAGAACGTATTGTGAAACCCGTGGTCAACCCGGAGGGGGACGGTACGCTTATCAACGTAACACCGGAGTCGGCCGGTTGGGAATATGTTGGATTTCAGGTAGCGAAGTTGGCAGAAGGGGAGACGTTAACCCGTGAGAGCGGTGATCAGGAACTCTGTGTAGTGCTTCTCAGTGGTTTTGCCAATGTAAGTACCCGAGAGCACACATGGGATAATATCGGAAAAAGAATGAGTGTTTTCGAGAAAATTCCACCGTATTCGGTCTACGTCTCAACTTCCGATCAAGTGCAGATCACAGCACGTACCGAACTGGAAATCGCTATATGTGTTGCACCCGGTAAAGGCACGTACCCGGCTCGTCTCATTGCACCCGAAGATGTAGGGGTAGAGGCGAGAGGGTATGGCAATCTGGAGCGCCAGATTCATAACATTTTGCCGGAACAGAAGGAAGCGGACAGCTTGCTCGTTGTTGAGGTATTCACACCAGATGGGCATTGGTCTAGTTATCCGCCACATAAGCATGATCGGGACGCACTCCCGGATGAATCTTTGCTGGAAGAGACGTATTATTTCCGTGTACAGCCTGAGCAGGGGTTTGCCATTCAGCGCATTTACACGGATGATCGCTCTGTGGATGAGACGCTGGCAGTGAAGAACGGGGAAGTGGTGCTTGTGCCGGACGGATATCATCCGGTAGGTGCCCCTCCGGGGTATGAGGTGTATTATCTGAACGTGATGGCTGGCCCAACGCGGACATGGAAATTCCATAACGACCCTGACCATGAGTGGTTGATGAAAAAGTAAAACAGTTCATGCTACGCACATTGTGCTCGCTTCAAGTTGCGTATGCAGACTTCCCCCTGCATAATGAGAAGAGAACAATTATCTATGTATAACGAAATTTATATATAGCACAAATGGGGAAAAAACAATGAAAGCAACCATATACGATATCGCACGCGAGGCGGGTGTATCCATTGCAACCGTCTCGCAGGTCATTAATGGCAAAGGCAAGATCAGTGAGAAGCGGCGTACCGAGATTATGGAGATCATGGAACGCCTTCACTATCAGCCCAGCGCGATCGCAGCTGCACTTACAGGCAAGCAGACGTATACATTGGGGCTGCTCGTACCGGACATCTCAAATCCGTATTTTGCAGAACTCGCCAGAGCGGTGGAGGATCGTAGCCGTCAATTGGGCTACAGCGTGGTCATCTGCAGTACGGATAATAAGGACGAGCGGGTAGAGCGTTACCTGAACCTGCTCCAGCAAAAAAGGGTCGATGGCATGATGATCGGAACCGGGATCGATAATGCCGAAATTTTATCTCCCCTCCTGCAACAATCGATACCTGTTGCTCTGATTGCCCGTCATATGCCATCCCTGTCCGTACATACGGTCACCATTGACGACATACTCGGCGGGGCACTCGCAGCGGAGCATCTGCTTGAACTTGGGCACACCCGTGTAGCGGTATTGTCGGAACCGTCCAAAGTCAGCAGCAGTCAGGAACGTGTACGCGGATTCCGTGAAGCATTGATTAAGGCAGGTTATACGTTGGAACCGACTCAGATCCGAGAATCTGCAGCTGACCTGAGCTCGGCCAAAAAAGAGGCGCTACTGCTTCTCGGTGAGAACAATCACCCAACAGGTTTGTTCTGTTGTAATGACATTCAGGCCATTGGTGCTCTTCAGGCAGCCAAAGAGCTGGGGTTACGTGTTCCAGAGGATGTGTCGATTATCGGGTTTGATAATACCATTCTGGCTTCGGTAACCAGTCCACCGCTTACAACCGTTGCCCAACCAATTGAAGAACTGGGACATCGCGCTGTAGATCTGTTGATTGAAGAGTTAAAGGATGAACAAAAAGAGCCACAGAAGATTGTGCTGAAGCCCGAACTGGTTATCCGAGAGTCTGCAGGTCGTGTATTGAGCTGAAAACAATGAGGTTCCCAGCATACGCCGACCAGCCGTGAGGCCAAGCTGTCCAAGTTTACTTGTGTCATATTCTTGTATCAGGATAGGGAAGGGCCAAATGGGAGCGAATAGCGTGTGTCAGGTTTGATTAAAACAAAATTAACACTAAAATAACACTAAAAGAGGATGTCACCCGTCATGTTCATGACTTAGGGGACATCCTTTTGTTAATTTATATCTTGAACCTTTTCACTTCTTCGGCGAGCGTATTGGCTTGTTGTGCCAGTTCATTGGAGCGCTCCGAGATACTCGTGATGTAATTGAACTGTTCCTGTGTAGAAGAAGCAACTTCTTCCGTGGAAGCGGCACTCTGTTCCGACATGGCCGCAACACTGGAGATCACTTCAGCGATCTTGCCAGAGCTGTTATCCAATTCGTTTGTTGCGGACGATACCTGCTGAAGCTGGTTGTCGATACCTTCAATGGATTGTTTGATTCGCATAAACGAATTGCGCATCTCATGCACGGCAGCGACCTGCTGCTCAATACCATGTTCAGCAGAATCCACCTCGCTCACACTTTGGCGGCTTGCTGCCTGGATTTCATTCAATAATACGATGATATCCTGAGCAGAGCCTGCGGATTGTTCAGCCAATTTGCGCACTTCCTCGGCAACCACCGCAAATCCACGTCCATGTTCACCCGCTCTGGCCGCTTCAATGGAAGCATTCAGGGCAAGCAGGTTGGTCTGGGAGGCAATAGCCTGAATCATGCTGACGATTCCTTCAATTTTCTGTGATTTGTCTGCGAGTAGGGAGATTGATTCACCGACACGATCAATCGATTGGCGGTTGCCATCCGAAAGTTCCACCTGGTGATCCACCGCTTGTAAACCAGCCAGCATGGCTTCTCCTGCTTCACGCATCATCGTTACGGACCGCTCCACACTGCGATTAATACCGCCGACACTATCACTCATCTCCGACAGACGGCTTGAGCCATCATACACCGATTCGGCTTGTGTACTGGAGCCCTGAGCGAGTTCATCCGTAGCAATGGAGATCTGCTCAGCGATGCGCTTGGTGTTATCCGTATGCTCTTGCATCTCACCCGAAATACGTTGTACGCGGTCAGCAGAAGCTGTTACTTGTCTGAACAGTGAGCTAAGCTGATCGGACATCTGATTGAATGCCATACCAAGCTCTGCGAACTCATCCTTGCCTTTGATCTGCACCCGTCCTGTAAAGTCACCACTCGACATTTGGCGGGATGTTCCATGCAGACTTCTCAGCGGCTTAATGAAAAGTGTTGCAACCCAATAGGCACCTGCAAGCACAACCAGTAAGGTGATAGCGATAATCAGAATGTAGTTATTGCGCAATTTATAATACTCAGCGTAGGCCAACTTCTCAGAGATGATGGAGCCTACAACCCAGCCAGTGCTTGGAATTTGATGATAGAACAACAGGTAACCCTCGCCATTATTTTGGAAAGGCTTCTGACCTGATGGATTCGCCCGCATATCTGCCAGCAGCGGGTTTAACTCCGCGTTATCAGTGACTGAAGTGTTAACGAGTTTATCATCAGGGTGAGCCAGAAGCAGTCCGTTTTTATCGATTAAAAAGGTGTAGCCCAGTCCGTCCAGATTTATTTTTGCCACTGTATCGGTAAGTGTAGAGAGCAACAAGTCGCCTGCGACAACCCCTTGCAATGCGCCTTCTTTATTTTGGACCGGCATGGCAATCGACACCGCATATTGTTTCGACATCATATCAAGATAGGGGTCAGAGAATGTTAACTGATTGGCCTGCTTCGCTACTTGGTACCAAGGACGCTGTCTTGGATCATAATCGGCATCGGGAGACCAGTCTGAACCATTCATGAAACTGCCGTCTTGTTCTGAACCGTAATACAGATCCGACAGACTTTCTTTGTTACTGCCCAGCTTCATAATGTTAAAGTATTCTTCTGTGAGTTGGCCCTCAGGTACACCCTCCTGGATGACAAAAGCTAATGTCTCGATCACTTTGGCATTACTGCTGATCCAGCCATCCAACTGATTTGCCGAAGAAGACATTAAGCCATTCAGTTTGGAATCAACATTGCGCATGGCTTGCTTTTCGGTTTGCACCAAGCCTAGTGAAGCCAGTGGAAGTGCGGTGATCAATACAGCGGCAAGAAACATGATCATTAATTTTGGTTTGAGCTTCATTCCAATTCCCCCTAGCGTTTTACAATTACCACGCCTTTACTTCTTTAAAGAACATATTATCGTGTGTGACAAGCAGTTGTTTCAAGCTTTTTGTGGATCATGTACACTTGTTGAATCCGCCCGAATATAGCCTCAGGGTGTCAAGGATGTGTAAGAATGAATAAAGCTTATGAAGTATATCGTCATTTTTAGTTCAAATTTTAGTTAATCAAACAAGTTAATTAGCAAGCATGAATTTATATTTTGGAAACTAGAGTTGAAAACGAAATCATGTTCTGAATGTCTTGTATACGCCGCTTATATGCTTTTTTCGCTACCGTTCAAGCTTTATCCATCATTATATTTAGACAAAAACGTTATCGGAATGGAGGGATTAGAGATAAGAATAACTTTGGAACAGAAGCAGTGAGATGATATACTGAAAAGTATCATTATTTACCATTTTATATATGTTTTGTGGTGGATGGAGGAGAGAGGCATGATTAGAAAAATTAAAATCATTATGGGTGTCGTTGCGATTATTGTTGTTGTAGCTATTTCGGTGCGTATGTATACCTCTGGTCAATATGCGATGTATCTCCCCAGCAAACATACGACGTTTCGAGCAGAGGTTACAGATCATATGACGATGCTGGATACATTGGATCGACTGACCATCAGAAAGGTTTCTAATCATGAACCGTATAACGAGGATGATGAAGTGACGATTACAGATTCCAAACAGGTTAGAGAGATGCTGAAGCTGGTAAAGGATGTTGAACTTAAAAAGGTTCGGGAATTGGACGTTTCCGATAGGAATCCGTATTACTATGAGTGGCGAATTACCATTAATAAAGAAGGTCGCTTTACCGATGGATTCGGACTGACGTTCTATAATGAACATTCCCTCTCCATCTACAGCGAGGCAAAAACAAGAGATAATCTTGAGGACTACGAGATTACGAATGAATTTAGTCTGAATGAGATGGAACGCCTATTTGAAATGCTGAAGGGGGAGCAAACATGACCAAGACCAACTATCATGTATTGGCGATTGAGGAACAGGATATCCCCTTTCTATGGGAGATGTTATACGCATCCCTGCATACAGGAGAAGGTGATGAACCTCTAGGCGGTTAGGATTTGTGGAGAAAGGCCTCTGTGTTACATCGGTAACGCTGGTACGAGTGAGTGCTTGGGAATCTTAAATGATAAGCGATCGTTCTACAAAGTAAGAAAACAAGGGTAAGCAAAGTATTACTGCATAAAAAAAGGTGCTTCCTCCTGGGAAACACCTTTTTTTGCTACGTGTAGCACACACATATCCTCTTTGAACTCACCCCGTAATACCTCAATTTATTTTAACAAAAAGGCCAAAGCCTCGTCATACGTTTCCCATTGAAATTCAGTCTGGTGGGCCGATTCTTTGGAAATCCGATTCAACTGCATTTTGGCAATCGCACCACCTACGGCTACACTAGCCCGCTTCATACCCCAATCTAGCAGTAATTTCTGATGTTCTACAATTTTTTCTTTGGTATCCTGAGGAAATGCCTTCATCGTTCTCATGTCCACGAGCACATCAAACGAATTTCCCAATTGCGCCGCTATTCTCTGAATTTCTTTATTGGTTTGTTCGACATGTTCAGGGGTGACGATACCTTCCCAGATAATTTCAATAATAGGTTTAGTTGAATCCAAACGTCTAACAGACATGTAGGCAACTCCTCGATAATAAAATAGTATGTAATATATGAGACTATAAGCCTATTAATTATACCTTTTTATAACGAGAATGAAAACTGAATTCATAATATAGTGGTTCTTATGAACTACTTTTTCCTATTGGAGTTAAATTCAGGGATTGTAACATAGCATCGTCAGAAGGAAAGGTTGAATAGCGAAAAGCCACCCAGAGGATGAACTCCAGATGGCTTCAATAATTGTAACATGATAAAGTGAAAATCCTTCGTCAGTTAAAAGCCGATCTTCAAACTGTTACCTTCTGTTGCTACACCTTTGGAAAGGGAAATGCTCAGCTTTTGTTCCGCCGAGAAACCGAGTGTTTCCCCGTCATGCAGTGTGACGTCATTTTCAACCACATACGTTGTGGTCATGAACATCATCTCAAATACATCGCTTAAGGATTCCGAAGATTGCATAATCTCCATCTCTTCTTTTCCAAAGTTACGTAGTCCATAAGTATAAGCTGAAGCGCCTTCGGCATTCTGGAATAATCCGATGAAAATCCAGAGCGAGACGGGTAGCTCATCATGTTTGATCCCACGGCTGGTTTCGACATACTGTTTGGCTTCAACGACAAGGGGGGCCATATATATTGCCAGCGCGTGATCCAACTGTAACAAGGCACTTGCTGTTTGAGTAAACAGAACATGTCCCTCAATTGCATCGGTTGCGTTCAGAACCGACACAATAATCTGAGATTGGTGCCGAGAGGTCACTTGCTCCGCTTCTCGCCAAAGAATGTTTAGCCTGGCATTCTCCTCAACTTCACGGTCAGGTACAGGAGCGGCAATATGAGCACATACCACCTGCATTCCATTCACTTCGAAAAAGAGATTGCCTTCCTCCGGGCGTTCCTCAATCTCAATATTCCACTCATTCTTCATATTTCTGATGAAGAGGTCAAAATCACAATCGTCACGCTCCAGCAGGACAAAACCTACGATGGTTTCACTGTAATTCGTCGATTCGACAGCACCACCTGCAGGTACTTTCTCCTTTTTGCGCCGCCGAAGCTTGTCAAACAATCCCATGACATATTCTCCTTCCGATCCCAGACTGAATCTGGTCATTGTACAATGCTATCTATTCACTACCTTATCATAAAGGAGTTAAACATGAATCGCAGCAATGTACCTATCGACAGGAAATTACAGAAACAGGACCAGCAACAATGCAATGATCGCAGGCAATCCTTGTTTGATAATGATCGACCGTGAAGAAGTTGCTCCTCCATAAAGAGCCGCGATAATCACACACGCCAGGAAGAAAATCTGAATATGCTGTCCAACGGCAGCATCCGGATATAGGAGTCCCCAGATCAGACCTGCCGCAAGAAATCCGTTGTAAAGGCCTTGATTGGCCGCGAGGGATTTGGTGGACTTGGCGAATTCCGGCGTGAGATTAAAGGTTTTCATTGTGCGTGGACGAGTCCACATGAACATCTCCATCACCATGATATAAAAGTGTTCGACAGCTACAAGAGCTACAAAAATGATACTAATCAATGGAAACACCTTGCTTTCTGATATGTAATTTATTTACTTGTCCATCCTAGTATAAATGTTTGCAACGAGAACGGAAAGAGTAAATTTAATTTGTAACAATTTAATTGTGTGTAGTATAAAATATGTATCATTTTCCAAGTGAGTTATAATGTTAAAAATGAAAAAATCGTACAAAGGTAAGCATACGCCGATTGTCGACAATCCATTCATTGGGTAATAATGAACAATAGAGAAGTGATAATGATCAGGAAAGGGAGGAGATTACTATGGGAACGGTTCAATTCGTCTTGTTGGCTGATGATCCATCCACATTTTTGACCCGAGTTGTACCTTTTGTCGACATTGAGCTCGCAGGAATTCCGGGTGACCGTCATTATGGTCTGCTACGTCCAGCGGACTCGCGTCAGAAAATCTACAAGCGTGGTACACCGATTGCGAATCGCCGCCAGATCAGTATTGTATCTGAGGAAGAATGTGCGCTTATTGCTGAGAAAATGAATATTCCTGAAGTGCGTCCAGAGTGGCTGGGTGCCAATATGCTGGTCCGTGGCATTGATCGATTGACGGAACTGCCTGCCGGAACGCGGCTTTTATTTCCGAACGGGACGGGTTTAATATGTGAAGGAGAGAACCTTCCCTGTGTACATCCGGGTAAAATGATTGAACAATTCTACGAACAGGACGGTTTGCGCAAAAAATTCGTGCCTGCGGCTCGCAAAAAACGTGGGATTGTGTGCTCGGTCGAACGAGAAGGTGTCATCCATACGGGGGATCCCATAGAAGTCATTCGCCTGTCCTGATTTTCAGGACAGGTTTTAATTGATCAGCCCTCGGCGCTCACCATTCGGATGTCTAGCGTGTAAGTACTCCTCTGGTGTATTGCCAATAATAGACTTGAAATCTCGGATGAAATGGGATTGATCATGATATCCAAGGTCCTGAGATAGCTTGATCAGGTCACATTGAAGACCGCGGTCCATCATTTCTGCAGCATTTTGCAGACGATACAACTTAATTACCGTTTTGGGTCCGATGCCCACATACTGATTGAACAGACGCTGAAGCTTTCGGGTATGCATATTCCAATAGGAAGATAGATCATCCACTCTCAGCATCTCCCGGTTATGTTCAATCTGTTGCACAATATCGTTAACCATTCTCGCTTGAGCATCTTCAGCAGGAAGGTGTGCACATAATAACTGGTCGATGTAACTAGTTTTATCCGCGTCATCCCCCGCCCCAAGAAGCCGGTCTTCCAAGGATTCCTCTGTGACGTCAAGAATATTGGAGACATTCATCGGCTGTCCGTACAATGAAGAGACAGGAACCCGCAGAAAGGGATAAAAACCTCCTGGTTTGAACTTCACGCCAAATACACGACCTTTCCCGCTCACAAGATAGGAGAATGTACGTCCCGATGGTCCGAAGAAAAACGTGTTGTTTCGTTCCACGACCAGATTGACACAGGGGTTAGGCACGACATGTTGGGGATACGGTTCAAGTCCAGTCAGATCCCACGATACGATCCAGTAATGTTTAACAAAAGGCCGAAGTGCTTCGGAAGGAGCATGGCGTGTTAGTTGATATTTATGATCACCTTCATTCAGATTCAGCAGGCCCATACTTGGTCTGTCTCCATGTTCTACCTGTTTCATCCGAATCATCCCTCCTGTTATTTCATTCCAGTTTAGTATATCTGATCTTCTGAGAAAGCACTATATGGGCGTAACCTGTATGGATCAGGGTATACCATTCCTGAAAACATAAAGAGCTTATATTTTACCTGTTGTCGCGTTTTTACAATACGGCCTTTGGGGTATAACGATAGGATAGGGGTGCGAGGTTGGCAGATCGCTTATCCAATACATAAAGGGAGTGAGTCCATGGAACTGAAATATGAATTCTATATCAATGCAGGACTGGAAGAGGTGTGGAATGCTCTAATATCACCAGACGGCACACGGAACAGCTTTTTCGGCAGCGAACTTCGCACCAATTTCCAACCAGGCCAGCCGTTTGCTTATGTAGGGCCAGGTAATGATGGTGCGGAGACTGTCCATGTGTATGGAGATATATTGGAATTTGAACCATTGTCCAGACTTAGTTATCAGGAGCATCCCGGACCGTCATATCATGCCAATCATGCCGAGCTTCAATCCAGAGTGGTCTTCCAGTTGGAGACTGTGGGGGAGTGTACGAAGCTGACACTGATTAATGATCAATTTACAGATAACCATCCTTCCTTTGCGAATGCACAGAGTAGCTGGTGGATGATTCTAAGCAGCATCAAAACATGGGTGGAAACGGGAAAAACATTGAATTTTGGCTGGTAGCTGGTAGGAGGCAATTTTTAAGAATTAATATCATAGAAAATAAAGGTTTTAAACAAGAACCAATGCTGATTCAGCACGGGTTCTTGTTTTTTTATACATAATTAAGACTATTGCTCTACATTTAGTGTCTGATAATGTCGAAATATATATCATATGACCTAAGAGGAGAAATGAAGATGTTTCGTAAACGTACTGAATCTACAAAACACATTGGTGTAGACGCGCATCAGAAGTTACTGGAATATAGTCGTAAACTCGTAGCAAATGCAGAAAAGGGCGATTATGACGCCTGGATTGAAGATGGCCTTGAATTTCAGGATACCGATGAAATAGCTAGTAACATCAAAAAAGCAGTACATATGATGAAAGCACAGAACGAAGCCGTGGAAATGCGTCTTAGAATGCTGAATCAGGCAATGAATGTGGGATTGTGGGAATCTGAAATTGTTGCCGGTGATCCACTGGATAACAATAATGTTGTGGCATTTTCGAATGAATTCCGCCAAATGTTAGGATTCCATAATGCCAAGGATTATCCCGATTCATTTGCAAGCTGGGCCAAATCGATATACCCGGATGACAGACCTCAGCTGGTGCAAGAGATAATGAACCATGTGAATGACACTGAAGCAACGACTGCGTATAACGTTATCAGCCGTATGATTACCAAAAGTGGAGAAATTCGCTGGTTCCGATGCCTTGGACATGTCATTCGAAATCAGGCTGGAGTCCCGATCAAACTGCTGGGCATCATGTTTGACATTCATGAGGAGAAGAGCAAGTCGGATGAGCTAGAAGCACTCGTGACACGATATGATCTTGTTAACCGCGCCTTGGTGGAGGCACCATGGGATATGACCGTTGTGGCTGGAGATGTGGTTAATCCAAATAACGAATTTTGGTGGTCACCCCAGTTCCGTAGAGAATTAGGGTTCAAAGACGAGCAGGATTTCCCGAATGTGTTCAGCAGCTGGAGCAGCCGACTTCACCCGGAGGACCATGATCGGACGATCAACGAATTCGCCAGACATATGAACGATTACAGTGGTCGCACACCATACGATCTGGATTATCGTCTGCAACGCAAAGACGGGGAGTATCGGTGGTATCACGCGGGTGGGGAGACGATCAGGGATCAGGATGGAGTACCGCTCCGTGTAGCTGGAACCATTCGAGATGTAACCCATGAGAAAAATAAGGAACAGATCGTGGAAGCCATGAATCTGAAAACAAAACAGTTATCAGAGTCCATTGGCGAGATGGTACGTGGAATCAACTCGATCACCGATCAGGCACAGGATCTGGTTACTGCACAGGAGTTATCTGCCGATGCAGCCATTCAAGTGAAAAGCAGTGCAGATGATACGAAGAATATCACCGTGTTTATTCGAGAGATTGCCAGTCAGACCAATCTGCTGGGGTTGAATGCGGCCATTGAAGCTGCACGTGCGGGAGAGCTGGGACTGGGATTTGGCGTCGTTGCGGGTGAAGTTCGGAAACTGGCTGATCACAGTTCAGAGGCCACCGTAAATATCGAAGATAGCATGCAGAAGATGAAAACACTGATTGATCAGATTCTCGAACATATCGGTAATATGTCCACGTTAACGCAAAATCAGGCTGCCCTGACACAGCAGGTGAATGCTTCAATGGATGAGATCAACACCATGTCACAGGATCTGGTTGATTACTCACGGAATCTATAATTTCGAATTCTTTTGTTGTCACATCAAGATCATTGCTCACATATCTAATACAAAAATCCACCGGGATGCAGTTCTGCTCTCGGTGGATTTTTGTATTTCTATCTATATCTAAGATCTATAGCTTCAGTTTCAGCTATTGAATTAGACTTGTTGAACTTTGATCAGGTTCGTATTACCGGATTGACCGATTGGGACACCTGCGGACAATACAATGATGTCACCTTTTTCGATGTAACCTGTTTTGATTGCGTTACGTGTAGCAGACTCGAACATTTCATCCGTAGTGGTTACTTTGTCGCCCATAACCGGGATGACACCGGAGAGCAGGCAGATTTTCGCCAATACTTCTTCATGTTGTGTAACTGCAATGATTGGCGCTTTTGGACGATATTTGGAGATCATGCGTGCTGTGAATCCACTCTCAGTCGAAGTGATGATTGCTTTTGCATTCAGTACGAGGGAAGAACTTACTGCGCCCTGACTGATAACTTCAGTAATATCAGCGATCTGTTGAGCCGATTTTTGTGCGAATTGCTCTTTGTAATCGATCATCGTTTCAGCACGACGAGCAACAGCAGCCATCGTACGTACGGATTGTACTGGATATTTACCAGCAGCTGATTCACCAGACAACATCACAACGTCAGCACCTTGAAGTACAGCGTTAGCTACGTCACTTACCTCGGAACGAGTAGGACGCGGGTTCACTTGCATGGACTCCAGCATGTGTGTAGCTACGATAACCGGTTTACCAGCGCGGTTACATTTATCAATCATTTCTTTTTGCATCATTGGTACATCTTCGATGGGTACTTCAACCCCGAGATCTCCACGAGCTACCATGATGCCGTCAGATGCTTCAATAATATCGTCCAGGTTTGTCATACCTTCCTGGTTTTCAATTTTGGAGATGATCTGTACGTGGTCTACACCGCGTTCTTTCAAAATGCTGCGGATTTCACGGATGTCGTCGCCTTTACGAACAAAGGATGCCGCGATAATTTCGATATCGTTTTCGATCCCAAATCCGATGTGCATAACGTCACGCTCGGTTACACCTGGCAATGTCGTTTTGATTCCTGGCAAGTTAACTCCTTTGCGTGGTTTCAGAATGCCGCCACTGATGATTTTACAATGGATATCGGATCCTTCCACAGACAGTACAGTCAGATCCACAAGGCCATCATCGATGAGGATACGATCGCCAGGTTTCACAACGAGGTTCAGTTCTGGATAGTTTACGGAGATACGCTCAGCGTCACCAAGAATTTCTTCGGTAGTCAGGATCAGCTCTTTACCCGCTTGCAGATGGCAGGATGCTTCTTTCAGTTTACCGATACGTACTTCTGGCCCTTTGATGTCCATCATGATGGGTACGTAGGTGTTCAGTTCGGAAGCTGCTTTGCGGATATTGTTAATCCGTGTCACGTGATCTTCCAGTTCGCCATGAGCCATATTCAGACGAGCAACAGTCATACCTTCCTGAATCATTACTTTCAACAATTCGATTGAGTCACAAGCAGGTCCCATGGTACAAATAATTTTTGTTTTTAACATGCTAATTTCCTCCTCATATTTAAGCTTATATGTGTATTGTAGCGTTTTCTGTCGAATCAGGGTATGAACTATAGTACAATGATTAGAGTATAGTCCGATAATGAGGTGTGTTATGGTCACTCCACTTGAAGTACGACATATTAACGGTGTTGGTTGGTACGAAGAAGCTGTGCAATCTCAAGAAACTTGGCGGCTTAGTTTGGTTACTTATGGAAAATGTGTATATTGGGTGAACGGTGATAAACAGATCATGGAAAAGGGTGAATTGCTTCTCATTCCAGGTGGTGTCCCATATTACGGCAAGAGTATTCCTACAGTAACGCACACACAGATTGTAATTCAATTGCAACGCGACCATACAGAAACTCTCCCTGCACTGGAACGGTATGAGGCATTGCGGCATAAACCTGGATGTTACGAGCTGATCCATCAACGCATGAGCGCTATTTATCAACAATGGCAGGAGCGTCCGTCTTATTATGTCATGATGAGCCAAGCCTTATTGATGGAAGTGTTGATTTATATGAACAGGGAGCTTGATCGTGGAGTCATCCCGCCGGAGAGGCATAATCATGTTGAACGGATGAAGCGGTATATTGAGCGGCATTATCGGGAGAAAGTGACGAAGGAAGAACTCGGGGACGAGATCAATAAGACTCCCAATTATGCTGCTGCATTATTCAAAAGCATGACAAATCAGACCATCAGTCAATATGTCCATGATCAACGGATGAAACGAGCCATATATCTGCTCACTGAGTCACAACTCTCCATCCAGGAAATTGCCGAATTTCTCGGCTACCGGGATCTGTCTTATTTTTACCGCATATTTAAGCGTATAACGGGAAGTCCACCATCCGATCTTCTTCATGAACGGCCACCTATAGTATGAAACGCGTAGTCCAACCCAAATAAAGTTCTTCTATATAAGTAGGTTTAATTAAATGAGTACAAAAAAAGAGGGCCTATGCCCTCTTTTGCTGTATAACAGGATCATCATTCCACCTGTTACATATATAGATGCTGTTAAATATGGCTGCTTGGATTAGATGCTGTGAGTGGTTGCTTGCCTTTTTTTCGTGCCTGCCCCAGACGAAGAGCAAACACATGTACAGTCCAATAAGCGGCCTCAGCAAACAAAATGCCTCCGGCGATGTCCAGCAAGGAATGCTGTTTTACAAAAACAGTCGAAGCAATAATCAACCACAGCCATACTGACCACGAAATCCGTGCCAACGGTTTAAAGTTCAAGTGTCTGTTGATCACAATAAACAGCAAGTAGCTGGTCAGAACGTGAACACTTGGGAAACAATTGAAGGGCGCATCATTCGAATAGATAAACTGTACTAACACGCTGCTGAGATCAGTTCCGCCAATTGCCGGTCGTGGCACATGAGTAGGGAACACAGCAAAGCAGACATTGGCAGCCATCACACCAATATTATAGGTAATCAGCGTACGCCAGAATAGCGACTTGTTCGTCAGACCCAAATAGAGAAATCCAAGATACAGAATGGGCATCCAGCTAATGTACGGATAAATAAATTCTTTGATAAAAGGAATCTGTGTGTCAATCCAAGCATAATTGTAGAACACATCACTTCCGGTGTTGCTGCCTAAGAAAACGTAAATGGAGCCTTGAAGCGGTATGCACAGAATAGCCAGTAAATGTCCCCAGCGCTGAAAGAATGCTTTCATAGTATCCCCCTGATTTCATTATGCATTGTGAAACTATCGTTAATTGATACTTCATTGATATATGACGTTGAAGAGTGGTTGCACCCCTGCAGCTTTGAACTCTTGTAATACTATAATGGACAGGGCAAGGTGTAAGCCATACCTGATTTTAGGGGAAAAGCAGTCAGGATAAGTCTCTTTTTTGTTACTTTTATAGTTTTATCCATAATAGGGATATTCATTATACTGATGATGTGATACAACTATATTGGCATATAAGTTCATATGACAACGAAAATTATAAATGAGACGAGGTGGGTTAATGTATGATTAAACGACAATCCAAGATAAAACATTCCTTTTCTGAGCGTAGACCTGTACTCTCCGTTGTGATTATTGAGCTACTTCTCTTGTTAGCTGTATTTGCTGCAGGGGCGATTGCGACGATAAAACAACTGGACTACACTTCCCCTGTACTCATCTCCTTTACACCCATCGCAATTGTTTTGATCATCTATTTGACGTTAAGACGCAAGTGGGGAGAGACTGGATTCCGGTCCTTGCGAAGTATCCCGGCTGGTCATGCAAAGTATTATATTCCGCTACTCCTTGTACTGGGTACACTCGCCCTGAAAGGATTTGGGGAGCTGAGCTTGTCCAGGGTAACCTTTTTTGTTTTCTTCACCTTGCTTGTGGCTTTTGTTGAGGAAACGATCTATCGGGGGCTTATTTTCAAGACCTTACTTCAAAAGAGTGCAGTAACCGCAGTTGTGACCTCCAGCATCTTGTTTTCAATTACACATCTGCTGAATGCATTGTCTGGTCAGAATATGACGGATACGATCATGCAATTGGTCTATGCGCTGCTTCTGGGAGCGGCACTGGCGTTATTAATGCTGAAGAACGGAAATATCATCCCGCTTGTTTTGTTCCATTTCATACATAATCTGATTCAATTTCTAGGGAATGATCTGGAGGACACGGGTACACTTCCTTACGATCTGTTTATATTGGCAGTACTGATTGCATACTGTGCATGGTTAGTCTGGAGCAATCGCACCAATTCGTCTATTCCTTCCCATGCGAGTGAGCAGGCCAATACAGTTGTTCATTAAGGGAATTGCTTGGAAGTAGCTATCATACAGTTTCCCGTCAGCAGTGGGATCGTGGTATACTTCAGTCTGGCGGGAAGACAGATATGTGCATGATACGAGGTCTGCCTATCCGTACATCAGATTCAGACAGTAGGTGATATAGTGGATAAGACAGCACAAGGCGTAGCAGAATGGATGGTACAGGAGATTAAATTCACAGGAACACTTCATCAGGAAGCAGCCATAGAATATGTGAAGACCCATTTTGGTGAAGAGTTTGTTTTTGTGAACGAGAATGGCAATACATCATTGTCCAAGGAAGTGAAGAAAGCTTTTCGTAAGCTTCATGGTGGGCAGATCGCCTGGGATCGGGATGCATTTATGTGGGCATGGACATAATGTGTTATACTGTAGTGAGATGATTCATTGGTTGTGTTGGATATGCATGTCAGAATATTATATAAAAAATGTATAAGATGGATTAGATCTGCATATCCTTTCATAAGACCACACGCAAGCGAATGGGCACATAAGTGTGATAAACCCTGTCCCTGCGCGAGTTAATAACATGTATTTCCAAAGCTGTTTGAAAAGAAAATACAAAGATTTGCTTTTTGGGTGAAATGGAGTTATAATAAAAACAAGTTGTAGAGAGTGGAAAACCTAATTCATATATTGTAAAGGGCGATCACTTATAGGTTTATGACTGGTACCTTTTTCAATGTGTGAATTTTTATTTGCTTGCTGCAAAGAACAAAGGAACATGTTAATCTTTATTTGGAGGTGTAATTCACATGCAAAACGGAACAGTAAAATGGTTCAACGCTGATAAAGGCTTCGGTTTCATCGAAGTTGAAGGCGGAGAAGATGTATTCGTACACTTCAGCGCTATTACAGGCGAAGGCTTCAAAACGCTGGACGAAGGTCAACGCGTGCAATTTAAAATTGTACAAGGAAACCGTGGTCCTCAAGCAGAAGAAGTTGTAAAACTGTAATTAAAGCATAGCTGCCTTTAACATGTTATAATGGTAAAGGCAGCTTCTTTTTTTTGATTAGTTATATAAAAGTCGACCCAATAGTTGTCGAGGCAGGAGTTCCGTGGGACGTAAAACTTCCGCTAAGTGTAGGCTTCTGTGAAATAACGTCGGTTAGATGTTTTTCCATAACAAAGGGGGTAGAAGTCATGTATAATCGCAAAAAACCGTTGGAAGAGATTCCACAAGCTGATGCGGCAATCTGGGAATGTACGAGTGATACGTGCAAAGGATGGATGCGGGACAATTTTGCGTTTGATAACGTACCTACTTGTCCGATATGTGCTTCTGAGATGGTCAGCACGACTAGGATGCTACCATTGCTTGAGAATTCGAATAGTAATCTGAAAACGATGCCTAAAGGAAATCGGATTTAACATAGCTTACCCGCCTCTAACGAGGTGTTTTTTTTTAAAATCAAACAGACACCCTGTACGAAGGTAAGGGTATTAAATATGAAGTTCCCGGCATTCGTTTTAGCGAATGCCTTTTTTTGTATCTTTTTATACAGAAAGTGTAATGCAATTTGACGGGAATCGCATGAAAAAGCAAAGACCCTTTTCGCTATAAGCAAAAGGGTCTTTAATATGACTACAATTTTACCATGATCGGATTTGAGTTTAAATGAACAGGAATGGCAGCAGGAATAGTGTTGCTACCAGGGCCAGTTCGATCCCTGCTCCATAGCCATAACCGCGACCGTATCCGTATGGACCATAGGCCGAAGATTTAACTTTCTTTGATGAAACGGCGTTTTTCTTGCTGCCTTTTACCAGCTGCTGTTTGGACTTGACTGAGCATAGGCGTGGTCCCTCGAAACATCCGTTCAAATAAACTTTGCCATCACGACATTGACTAAGCGTACCATACATATGCTTACCGTCTTTCATAACAATACAAACGGAACGTCCAACGTGCGGAGAAACCGTTTCTTCACATACCGGATTAATTCTGTACATGCAAATCCTCCTCATTAGATGCGGTTGCCGCTTGAATTCAACGGTTTGTATATCATAGTAAATAAAAGAGGATTTGGTATGGACGAGTACCCGGTAAATCGAATAGGGAGGAGCCGTTTTTAAGTTTATCCCATACACTGGAGGAGTGAGGAGGGGATGTCGAGTGGATTATCATGACATGCTGGCTCGGTTAGGGGAAGGGAGTGCCCATCCTGGAGGATTTTTGGCAACGCTGAAGTTGCTGGAGAGTTTATCTCTGCCTGTGGATAGTCATATCCTTGAGATCGGATGTGGCACGGGGAGGACTGCATGTTATCTGGCTAAAAGAGGTTATCAAGTAACAGCCATTGATCTGAATCGCCAGATGCTGGATAAGGCTGTTCGGCGAGCAAGACGAGAACGGTTGGATGTTCGATTTGTTCAGGCTGATGTAGCATCGTTGCCTTTCCCGGAAAATCATTTTGATATGGTATTTGTGGAGTCGGTTACGATTTTTACCCCATGGCGGAGTGCACTTACTGAGTATAGAAGAGTGTTGAAGCCCGGTGGACTTATGGTGGATCGGGAGATGGTTCTATCAGGCCAGAAGACTGAATTGATGTGTCGCAGATTAAAGCAATTTTATGGTATACGAACCCTGGTAACGGCGACAGCGTGGAGAAAACGCCTGAAACAGTGTGGTTTCACCAAGGTAGGGGTCAAGGAACATTCGCGCTCTATAGGAAAATGGGGCGTTGATCATGATCCGCATCGTGAGATCGATATGAATTGGTTTGAGGATGATCGTATGCAGCGAATGAGTCAAACCAATGATCGGTTGCTCGCGAAATACGGCAAAAAGTTGGGGTATGCTGTTTTTGAAGCGAGGGCACCGTTGGAGGTTAAAAAGGAAAAATAGGAAAAAGGCAACTCACACAATAGTGTGGGTCGCCTTTGGTTTGTTTCGGGCAGAACGTGCTACAGCATGTCGTTGTCGATAATCCGCCAGTGGTGTTTTAGCAGGGCTTCCAGTTGTAACTTATCTTTGGCTCGAAAAGCACTTAAAATTTGTCGGTGCTCTTCATTAACTTCGAGCAGTACCTCAGATAGCTTTGGTTTATTATCACTAACATATGACTGCCGGATGAAGCTGTTCTTCAATGTGTTTAACATCTCAATTACTGTGGCGTTACCACATCGCTGAATGTACAGATTATGAAACTGATATTGGTTCTTGTTGTAGGCTGCAAGATCGAGCTGGCTGATATCTTCATCCATTCGGACAACGAGAGTTTCCATTTCCAAAAGTTCAGAGGGTCTGAGATGGTCTGCTGCAAGTGTGGCAGCGAGTGCCTCCAGCACACCGATCGCTTGAGAGAACTCCAGTTTTTTGCCTGCATCAAAAGGAGTGACAATAAATCCCCTGCGTGGGATGTATTGCAGCAGATTGTCTGAAGCCAGCTGGAAAAGGGCCTCCCGAGTTGGTGTGCGACTGATGTCCAGCTTTTTGCATATTTCGGCCTCGTTGATCTTCTGGTTGGGAAGTAACGTCCCGTCCTGAATCTTCTGGGCAATGTAATCGTATACGTGATCTTTCAAGGACCGGTATTTGGGTACCTCCATACCGAATCCTCCTTTCTATGTATAGTGAATGATTAGATGGGCTTGAGGCCGTACTGTGCGCGCCGTTCAGGCGTTTCAAGTTTTTATCATCTTAACACCGAGGGGGGAGTTGGGCAAGCAAACTTCATGTTTCATCCGATGTAAATGCCGTGTCATATATAGCACATTTTATGGAATTAAAGCGTATAATTGTTTAAAAAAATGATTGTGATAAACCAGAATGTTTGTTAGTATTACTTACATATAAGTCCATATATTGTCTAATGTATATTGTATACAAATTTATCATTGTGCTACTCAGTCTAAAAAAAGAATAGGGGTATGCTGTGTGAGAAAAGTATTGTTGCCGATGATGCTGTTGTTAGTGGTTGTAATCATGTCCGCGTGTGGCCAGGAAAAAACGACAGGCACCGGATCAGATGTTACTTCGTCTTCGGGAAGTAGTCCTGCGGAAAAGGAAGTAATTATACTTGGAACCAGTGCGGACTATGCACCCTATGAATTTCATAAGAAAATCGATGGTAAAGATACTATCGTAGGTTTTGACATCGAGATTGCCAAAGCGATCGCGGCTGATCTGGGAGCGGAGCTGAAGATTGAGGACATGGACTTTGATGGCCTTCTTATGGCCCTCGGTACAGATAAGGTTGATTTTGTAATATCGGGCTTAACCCCTACCGAAGAACGAAAGAAGAATGTTGATTTTACGGATATCTACTATTATGCAGAGCAGGCTGTCCTTGTTAGGGAAGGGGAAGATACGGCATTAAAGTCAGTGAATGATCTATCAGGCAAGCAGGTTGGCGTACAAAAAAGTTCCATTCAGGAAGGCATTGCTCAGGAAATAGAGGGAGCCAAGCTCACTTCTCTGGCTAAAATACCTGAACTGATTCTGGAGTTGCAGACGGGGCGCGTAGACGCACTCATCCTGGAGAAGCCGGTGGCTGAACAGTATGTGAAGAACCAAGAGGGACTTGTTGTTGCGGATGTAGAGATTGAACAGGCTGAAGATGAGGGTGGTTCGGCCATCGCAGTGAAGAAGGGCAATCAGAAGCTGCTGAATCAGATCAATACTACATTGGAAAAGCTCAAAACAAATGGAGATATTGAGCGGTTCGTCGTTGAAGCAAATGAGATGCTCGGTGAATAAACCGGACGAGTGAGGGATATGCCGTGAATTTAGATTTTTCCTTTCTATCAGAACATTGGCAGGATTATGTACGAAGTGCATGGGTTACGCTTGAACTTTCCTTCTTCGGCGTTCTGTTTGGGACGTTGCTTGGCGTGATCATGGCATTAATGCGAATATCCCGAATATGGCCCATTAAATTTGTGGCTTCTGCGTATATTGAACTCATTCGAGGAACGCCAATGTTGGTACAGATCCTTATTATTCATTATGGTCTGACGGTTGTAGGTGTGAACTTGCCAGCATTTATGTCTGGGGTGGTCGCTCTGACGATGAATAGCTCGGCTTATATGGCGGAGGTGCTCAGGGCAGGGATTCAAGCGATTGATAAAGGGCAGACAGAGGCTTCGCGCTCCCTTGGCATGACGCATGGTATGACACTTCGTTATATTATACTGCCACAGGCCTTTCGTAACATGCTTCCAGCTATCGGCAATGAATTCATTATTATCATTAAAGATTCTTCGCTTGTCTCTATGATCGGCATAGCCGAGATTATATACACGGCCAGAACAATTCAGGGTGTTACGTTCCAGCCGCTAGCTCCGCTGCTTGTTGCCGCCGGTCTCTACTTTATAATCACATTTACATTGGCCAACTTGCTCTCTCGGTTGGAACGTAAACTGTCTACTTCTCGATAACTATTGATAAAGGATTCGAAGAAAGACCAGGAGTAGGCTACTGTGGAAATAGCGGGATGTAGTCGTAAATGGCGGTGGTATCGCATACATTGATATTGTATTTTGTATACAATATTTTGGAAAGGTGTTGGGTGTGTATGTCAGATTCCAAAATGTTAATCGATTGGTCGGAGCGTTATGCTGCACCTAATTATCATCCACTCCCTATTGTTATTGAAAAGGCGGAAGGGGTATGGGTGGAAGACCCTGAAGGCCGCCGTTATATGGATATGTTAAGTGCATACTCTGCATTGAATCATGGTCACAGACATCCTGTAATCATACAGGCGCTCAAGGATCAGGCAGATCAGGTTACACTGACATCACGGGCGTTCCACAGCAGCTCAGCTTCTCTTTTTTATCAGAAACTCTCACAATTCACGGGCAAATCCAAGATCCTTGCCATGAACACAGGAGCTGAAGCGGTGGAGACTGCGGTAAAGGCGGTACGTAGATGGGCTTATCGTTGCAAAGGTGTACCGGAGGATCAAGCCGAAATCATCGTATGCTCTGGTAACTTTCATGGAAGAACTCTGACGGTTACATCCTTTTCTTCTTCAGCGGAGTATAAAAAAGATTTTGGACCGTTCACACCTGGATTCCGGATTATTCCCTATGGAGATATTGAAGCGCTGAAAAGGGCCATTACGCCAAATACGGCTGGTTTTCTTGTAGAGCCTATTCAGGGCGAAGCTGGGATCGTTATCCCGCCTGATGGATATTTGGCTGAGGCCTTTGCTCTGTGTAAGAGCCAGCAGGTGTTGACTGTAGCTGATGAGATCCAGACCGGATTTGGAAGAACGGGCCGCCGTTTTGCCTCCGACTGGGAAGGGGTTGAACCAGATATCTGGATTATGGGCAAAGCGCTGGGGGGAGGGGTCATGCCCATCTCGGCTATTGCTGCTGATGCGGAGATACTGGATTTGTTTGAGCCCGGGTCTCATGGTTCTACATTTGGGGGTAACCCACTCGCCTGCGCCGTAGCCATAGCGGCTCTGAAAGTTCTTGAAGATGAGAAACTCGCAGAGCGATCGGAGCATTTGGGGAACTATTTTATGAAACGACTTCGAGATATTCGCAGTTCAGCCATACGAGATATTCGGGGGAAAGGCTTATTTATTGGTGTTGAATTGCATGAAGCAGCCCGTCCTTATTGTGAGCGTTTGATGTCTGCTGGTTTGCTGTGCAAAGAAACCCATGAGACGACCATTCGATTTGCTCCGCCACTGACGATTAAAGAGTCCGAGATTGGCTGGGCACTGGAGAGAATAGAGCAGGTTCTGATGAACATTGAGGGAGCTGACCCACATGAAAAATGATGATGCTATCCATGGTGGAATAAAAGACACTACTATTAATCCAAGTATTAATACAAGTCAAACATCTGTGCGGCGTAATATTGCCATCCTAAAGGTACCTTTCGGACTCGGTGGAGCAAGAGGTGGAGCGGAGTTGGGGCCGGATGAATTGATTACAGCTGGACTAAAGCGGGAGATCGCGAGTCTTGGGCTAATCCTCTCCAAAGAAGTGCGGATAGATTGTCCTTCTGAACCTGCTGCCCCTACTGTGCGTAATCGTGTAAAACACTTAAATGAGGTACGCCAAGTCAGCGAGAAGGTGTGTCATGAAGTATCGGCGGCGGTAGAAGAGGGGGCCTTTCCACTTGTGCTTGGGGGAGATCATAGTGTAGCGATTGGTACTTTTGCCGGGCTAACTGCGCATTATTCGAATTTGGGCGTGATCTGGTTTGATGCGCATGCAGACTTGAATACGGAAGAACGCAGCTTATCCGGTAATATGCATGGGATGAGTGTGGCTGCATCCTTGGGGCATACTGCGTACAATCTGTCGCACATTGCTGGAGCAGGCGCGTTTATTGATCCGTCCAACTTGGTCTATATTGGTCTGCGCGACCTGGATGAATATGAGAAAGAGCAGATTAAGAGACTGGGAATCCGAGCATTTACGATGCATGATATTGACCGTATGGGAATACAGCAAGTTATTGAACAAGCAATAGCTACAGCGGGAAAAGGGACAGATGGTATTCACGTTAGTTTTGATATGGATTGTTTGGATCCGCGCGAAGCTCCGGGTGTAGGCACCCCGGTTCCGGGTGGTTTGAATTACCGAGAGGCGCATTATGCATTGGAGATACTTGCTTCGACTAATCAAGTTACGTCGATGGAACTGGTTGAGGTGAATCCGTTGTTTGACCATAATAGACATACAGCACGACTGGGTGTGGAACTGATCGCTTCTCTGCTTGGAAAGCGCATATTGTAATTACTGAGAAGTATAGCGAAATGTGTAAGCCATGCGTTAAGGAATGACTTTCTTATTTATATAGAAGGAAAGAAAAGTGAGATCGGCGAAAACCAGGGCTAGTCACAATCATTGTTCACGGCAATCGCAGTGGAAGTGGCTTCCCTGGTTATGTTTAATGAATGAGTACATTAGAAGCAGCCTAATGAGGATGTTGAGAGTTATCTCTATAGTACAGGTGCGTCAAATTACATATGGTGCCGATGTTGTGGGTGATTATCATTTTTCAAAAAAAGGCTTGCAATCAAAATGTGTACATGGTATATTCTAATTCCGGCCAAGAAAACACAGTTTACACGGTGCGGCAAGCAAATCAAAAATAAGCTTCGAAAGAAACTTAAAAAAAGAACTTGCAAAGTTGGTTCGGACATGATATTATATAAGAGTTGCTGAAGAGAACAACATTAGGTAACGAAACAAGTTTGATCTTTGAAAACTGAACAACGAGTGAGTTAACATTCTGCTTGCAGAATGAACGCGAAAGTTTGAAACAAGCCTTGGCTTGAATCGGCTGGAGCACAAATGAGATTTTTAATCTCGTCAGATTCAAAATGAGCTTATCGCTCTTTTCAATACTTTATTGGAGAGTTTGATC
>NZ_JBHGUU010000018.1:0-168005 GCF_048976745.1 Paenibacillus sp.
TCAGACTGTAAATCTGCTCCCGTACGGGTTCGGTGGTTCGAATCCATCATCCTCCACCAGTTTTCTATGAGTCATTAGCTCAGTTGGTAGAGCACCTGACTTTTAATCAGGGTGTCGAAGGTTCGAGCCCTTCATGACTCATCTTTAAGAAAAGAGTAATTAATCATTAATTTGATTAGTTGCTCTTTTTTGTTATGTAATTTTAACGGAATATGGATATTTATTAATGCTGTGCAAGATATGATAAACTAATAGAAAACATGCAGAGTGGTGACGTTCATTATATGAAGTTCATACCTGATCTAAAACAGCAAATTGAAGTCATTATAGGCACAACTTTGGACGAATATGAAATTACAATAGAAGAATGGACGCAGTCCGTTGCTAATCTGATGGGTCTTCATGAAAATTCAGTGACCTTTGGTGATGAAGGTGAGAGTCAGGAGTTATTTGAACAATCTACATCTCCAAGGTCATCCGATGTGATCAGTTTGAATACGGGAGAGCGTATATTTTTTAAGGTTCGGATGAATGAGAAAGAAGAGACCGTAGTATGTTGGGGATGCGCTGCAAGATCTATCACTGTGGAGAGACGGAGATTTATTGAGCTTTTGATTCGCACTAACACGGGACTACCCGATGAGACACAGCCTGTTGTATATGAGAATGATAGAGAGCAGTATTTGACTGAATTGGGTCTCTGGCTTAAAGAGCAGATCGAAGAACCAACCAAGAAGGAATCTGAGGCGGTTCCTGATCGCTTTGTGGTGTCTGCAGGATTGAACGCTGAGAAGATTCTGTTTTTGCTGCAAGGGGATACACCGGATGCACATCGTTTACGGTCCAAGGACCTCAACAAGTTGCTTGAGAGTTACTTTGGCGAGGAGATTGTATTGATTCCTTTAGGGGAGCAAGAGTGGATTTTTATGGGTGATAAAGAAATTGTTACAGAAGAAGCCGAGGAAGATACAACGGAAGCCAAAAAGGATTCCCTGAACGCTTTTTGTCTGGGGTTGCATGAATTGGTTGCCAGTGAGTGGGCTGGGGTATTCCATCTGTCTGCATCCCTGCCATGCATTCCCGCACAACAACTCGTATCGGTCACGGCTCTTCTTAAAGAAAGTGTTCACTTGGGTAGAGCATTCCATGTTACGCAGCATATTCATCTCCCATGGGATTTGCATCTGGAGCGGTTGGTAGCGAGTATTCCAGATGATCAACGTATACGTTTTATACAGGAAACAGGCAAAGATACGTTAATCTTCAATGACAGTGAGACCCTTGCCACGCTGGAGACCTTTTTTAGCCTGGACTGTAATGTAAGCGAGACAGCCAAACGGCTTTTCATTCATCGTAATACGTTGGTTTATCGTCTGGACAAGATCAAACAGGAGATTGGTTACGATGTAAGGCACTTCGAAAGTGCTGTTCTAGTGCAGTTTTTGTTGCTTATGTACAAAGTGACGAAAAAGCATTGATATTTTTGTGCAGTTTGCGAATAGTCAAACCTCATGCAGATAGGGTAATATAAAAATACAAATTGTATTCGATTACAAAATGATCTCTGAGGAGGCAACAATCATGGCTGGAGTACGTTTAGAGCATATTTTCAAAAAATACCCGGGTTCTGATAAAGCAACTGTAGTTGACATTAACCTGGACATTAAAGATAAAGAATTTCTGGTATTGGTAGGCCCGTCCGGTTGTGGTAAATCAACAACACTGCGTATGATCGCAGGCCTTGAGGAAATTTCTGAAGGTAAACTCTATATCGGTGACCGTGTCGTTAATGATGTTGCACCTAAAGACCGCGATATCGCGATGGTATTCCAATCCTATGCCTTGTATCCGCATATGAGCGTATATCAAAACATGGCATTTGGTTTGAAATTGCGTAAGGTCAAAAAAGATGAGATCGACAAACGTGTACGTGAAGCAGCTAAAATCCTGGATATCGAGCATTTGCTTGAGCGTAAACCTAAGGCATTGTCCGGTGGTCAACGTCAGCGTGTCGCTTTGGGACGTGCGATTGTCCGTGATCCACAAGTCTTCTTGATGGATGAGCCTCTCTCCAACTTGGATGCCAAACTGCGTGGTCAAATGCGTGCTGAGATCACTAAACTTGCGAAACGTTTGGAAACAACGGTTATCTACGTAACGCATGACCAGATCGAAGCGATGACGATGGGTGATCGGATCGTTGTTATGAAGGATGGTATCATCCAACAAGCAGCTTCTCCGGAAGAGTTGTATAACCTGCCGGCTAACCTGTTCGTAGCTGGTTTCATCGGTTCCCCGACAATGAACTTTATCTCGGGTAAACTGGCTGAACAAGGTGCTAACCTTCACTTTATTGCTCCAGGCGTGGACGTTGAAATCCCGCAAGGTAAAGCACAAGTGTTGAAATCTAGAGGATACATTGGCAAAGAAGTAATTCTGGGTGTTCGTCCAGAAGACATTCACGAAGAGCCAGTATTCCTGGAAGCATCCCCGAACTCCGTATTCTCTACACACGTAGATGTTACAGAGAACCTGGGTCACGAAATGCTACTCTACTTGAGCGGTGTTGGTAACGATACAACAATCGCACGTGTAGACGGACGTTCTAACACTCGTGATGGTTCCACAGTTAAAATGGCCATCGACATGAACAAGGTTCATATCTTTGACAAAGAGACTGAAGTGAACGTACTTCTTCAAGACTAATATTACTGGGATTCCTCGGTGACGAAGGAACCTGACAGTTAACGCAATTATACATTGTAATGAGAGCCCCTTCCGTTATTGCTGGAAGGGGCTTTTTTTAAGATTATTGGATTTACAAGTTTTCGATGGGGTTAAGGATTAATAATCGCAAGAAAAACAGCCGATAGACTACGAATGATAATTCTAAATGGGGCTTCGATCAGAAGACTTTTCTTACTAATAGTTGTGGGCTGCTGCGATTGCATTCATCCCGGAATTCATTTAAGATTATTTGAAGGTCTGTCTTCATATATTTGAGAGAATCGACTGTTGGAAGGGTATGCCGTCCGTACCCTATGTTGTGAATGCGCTAATAATGGAAATAACTGATACACGATCTGATGTACATAGAGGTACAGCGAATGCTGAAAGGAAGAGACAAATGGCGAAAAAAGTGAAAGTATCTGAATTGGTGCAGCAGTTTCAGTTGGAGGTTGTTTCTGGATCTCACGGATTAAAAAGAGTCATTACGGTAGATGATCTGAACCGTCCTGGTCTGGAAATGGCCGGTTATTTTGAATACCATCCACAAGAACGGGTACAGTTACTTGGAAGAACGGAGTTAGCCTTTTTTGCAATGTTACCCGAGCAAGAACGGCGTGATCGTATGCAACGTCTTTGTACGGAAGAGACGCCTTGTATCGTTGTCACGCGTGGACTGGAGGTTCCGCAGGAGCTAATTGATATCAGTGAAGAGCAGAATCTGGCTGTACTTCGCAGCAACATGGCTACAACGATTCTATCCAGCCGGATCACAGGATTCCTGGAAAAGAAACTCGCACCAACAGCCACCATTCACGGTGTATTATGTGATGTCTATGGCGTAGGTATGCTGATCACAGGTAGCAGCGGTATTGGTAAGAGTGAAACAGCACTTGAACTGGTGAAACGTGGTCACCGACTGATTGCCGATGATGCGGTAGAGATCCGCCAAACGTCAGATTTTCAGCTGCACGGTACTGCACCTGAATTGATCCGCCACTTGCTCGAAATTCGAGGTGTCGGTATTATCAACGTTATGACATTGTTCGGAGCCGGTGCGGTTCGGAATAACAAACGGATTACCCTGGTTGTTCGTCTGGAGGCATGGCAACAGGATAAACAATATGATCGTCTGGGTCTGGATGAAGAGACTACACGCATCATTGATACGGACGTACCTCTTGTTACGATTCCTGTTCGTCCGGGACGGAACTTGGCGGTTATTATTGAAGTGGCCGGTATGAACTATCGTCTGAAACAGATGGGTCTTAATGCTGCACTGCAATTCACAAACAAGCTGACCGCAACCATCTCGGAAGATATGGAAGACATGGATTAAGAAATATTGTATACAAGGTAATGAAGATAAATGGTTGACATGTACTGCTTCTCTTAAGGCGCAGGGCATGCCAACCATTCGTCATGCGTGCGATTGATCGAATAAATAGGAGTGTGAATGAATGGATACATTATTACTGTTGAACCCGATTGCGTTCTCTATTGGAGCGTTAAAGGTTCACTGGTACGGGCTTATTCTTGGTGCCGCGGCACTTATAGGACTCCTGCTCGTGATCCGCGAGGGCAAACGCTACAATATTCCACAGGAAGTGTTCATGGACATGGTCCTGCTGGGTGTACCTTCTGCCATCATTGGTGCCCGCATCTACTATGTCGCATTTAAGTGGGAAGATTATAAGGATAATTTCTGGGATGTCTTTAAAATATGGAATGGCGGTATTGCCATCTATGGTGCCCTTATTGGTGCAATCATCTGTGCAGTTATTTTCTTCCGTCGTAAAGGGTATAACTTCTGGCGTATGGCCGATATCTGTGCGCCTGGACTGATCGTTGGACAGATGATCGGACGCTGGGGGAACTTTGTGAATCAGGAAGCGTACGGCGGTCCTGTGGAAGAATCATTTTTGAGAGACAAGCTTCATCTGCCGGACTTTATTGTGAATCAAATGAACGTTGAAGGCGTATTCCACCATCCTGCTTTTTTGTATGAATCGATATGGAGTCTCGCGGGTCTGATCTTGCTGCTGATTCTGCGTCGTCAGAGGTTTCTGCGTTCAGGTGAACTGTTCATGTCTTATTTCATTTGGTACTCTATCGGTCGTTTCTTCATTGAAGCTTTGCGTACGGACAGTCTTGGCTTCCAGGCTCCACAATGGGTTGCTTCATTAGTGAACGGGCTGTGGTCTCCAATGACTGCAATGGGCTTCGAACAAGGCTATCTGGATCCTGCTTATGGCAACGTAAGAATCTCGCAACTGCTCGCTATTGGCATTATTATTGTTGCTGTTGTATTCATTGTGGTGAGAAGAGTGACAGGTAAAGCAGATGTTCGTTATAGTGATCCGATTGTATCGTCCAAAGTTATCTCAGATGATATGGAACATACGGGAACCGCTGCTGGCAAAGAGAGCAAGTTAACACCTCCAGCCAAAGATGATCCGAAGCAAGTTGATGATAAAAAGGAGTAATGCAACATGATTGACACGGTATTGTTTGATCTGGATGGAACCATTATTGATACCAATGAGCTGATTATCAGCTCATTCCAGCATGTCATGGGGGGATGGGAGCATTCAGCTCCATGGACACGGGAACAGATCATTCCGCATATGGGTGGCACACTGGAGCAGCAGATGCGTACCTTCTCTGGACAGGAGGAAGTCTCCGAGTACGTGAAAGGTTACCGCGCCTATAATGATATCCATCATGAAGCGATGGTTAGACCTTTTCCACACGTTATTGAGGTAGTAGAGGCGCTGCATCAGGCGGGCATTGTGATGGGGGTGGTCACAACCAAAATTCGTCCATCTACATTAAAGGTACTGGAGCGTTTTGACCTGCTGAAATACATGAAGACGATTGTAACCGTGACGGATGTGACGAATCCGAAGCCACACGCTGAGCCTGTACTGAAAGCCATGACGGAACTGGGTTCAGATCCGGCTAAAACGCTGATGGTAGGTGACAGTCCCGTGGACATCCAATCAGCTCAAAATGCGGGCGCACTCTCGGCGGGGGTTGCATGGTCACTTAAAGGGGAAACAATCCTGAACGGATATGGGCCCGATCATATGCTGCATGATATGAGAGACTTGTTAAAACTCATTGGTATTGAAATGGGACGTTCATGAGAAAAGTAACCCGCTATCCGGTAGAGGACCAGAATGCACTTTGGCATATCTACAAGACAGTGAGTCCGTGGAAGGGCGTTCGTAATTTTATCTGGATCCAGTTGTCACGTTACTGCCCGATCCTATCCGTGAAGAACTGGATTTACCGCCGAATGCTCGGTATGAAGGTGGGAAAACACACGGCCTTTGGCCTGATGGTGATGGTGGATGTGTTTTTTCCGGAGAAAATAACGGTCGGCGAAAACTCGGTTATCGGTTACAACACAACGATTCTCGCTCATGAGTATCTCATTAAGGAGTACAGGCTCGGTGAAGTGATTATCGGGGAAAATGTACTGATTGGCGCCAATACAACGATTCTGCCTGGTGTAACCATAGGGGATGGAGCCGTTGTAGCTGCTGGAGCTGTCGTACATAAGGATGTTGCACCAGGAGCTTTTGTTGGAGGCAATCCACTGCGTGATTTATCCCGTGCGGCAGACTCTAAGGAAGACACTGTTTTTAACACGGATGATTCTTCTCAGGGGAGTGTGCATTAAGTCAATAGAGTAATGAATGAAGATGAATCAATGAAGATGATTCGTAGTAAAAAGCTGCTTATGGCAGCTTTTTTCGTATATAAATACCGATTGGTGAGGGTAAGGGTGTGTATATCAGACGATATGTCGTTACAAGGGCAATCAAGCTTTGGTATTGTTGACGGTAGTGCAGATTTCATGTTATCATATCCCATATCCTTTAGTTTGTTAGCACTTTACCATGTGAAAGCGTTTGAAGAAATGAAACGTGATAAAGGTCGAACTAAATCAATAGTTGAAGGCTTTTTGCAGTAATACAGTGATTCAGGGTTATAAGATAGCATGGGGATTTACACTACATAAATCCTGTTGAAATAGAACGAGTACCACTCTCAAATTACTGACTCGGGGTGAATAATACCAATGTCCAAACCAAAAGGATTTGAAAAACCGACCGGATTTCGCGACTATACACCACATGTAGTATCGAAGCTACGGACGATTGAGCGGAATGTATTGGAATGTATGGAACGCTGGGGTTACCGTCAGATCATCACACCAACGATTGAATACTACGACACGGTAGGTGTAGCAAGCTCTACATCAGATCGCAAATTGTTTAAATTGCTGAACAGCCGGGGAACCACGCTGGTGTTAAGATCGGACCTAACAGCTCCGATTGCACGCGTCGTTTCATCCATGCTCAAAGATGAGCAGTTGCCGCTGCGTCTGTCCTATCATGCAAACGTATTTCGTTCCATTGAAGAGGAAGCTGGGCGTGAAGCTGAATTTTTCCAGACGGGCGTGGAGCTTGTTGGAGATGACTCACCTGAGGCGGATGCAGAAGTTGTTGCGTTAGCGATTGCCTCTTTGCAGGCAGCGGGTGTGTCTTCTTTTAAAATAGCGATGGGTCATATGGGATTCCTGAACGGATTATTGGAAGAAGTAATTCCAGGCCAAACTGCGGAGCAGGAGCAATTGAAGGAAGGGCTGCTCGGACGTGATTATGTCGGCTATCGCCAGTCCATTGAAGCATTAAATCTGGAGCCTAAGTTGAAAGAACAGCTTGAAGCGATCCTGCGCTTGCGCGGTGGCAAGGAAGTATGCACACATGCGGTAGAGCTAAGTTCAAGTGCTGAAGCAGCGCAGTCGATTGCACATCTGTGTGCGGTATTCGAAGTGTTGGAAGCGTACGGTGTATCCGAACATGTGCTGATTGATCTTACGATGATCGGTGATTTCTCCTATTATACGGGCATGACGTTTGAAGGATATGCAGCAGAACTGGGGTCTCCGGTATGTAGCGGCGGGCGCTACGACAACCTGTTACAACAATTCGGGCGTTCGTTGCCAGCTACAGGGTTTGCACTGAAAACCAACCGGATTATTGATGGCGTACACGGCATTACCATTGAAGAGAAAAAACCGATACTTATCCAATATAGCCCGAAACGTCGGGCCGAGGCACTAACCGAAGCGGCAAGATTACGCAGTATGGGACAAAATGTAGTGACACTCCTTCTTCCTGAAGACGGGGCTGGGGCAAGTGCTGTATCTGCTGGAGCAACAACCGTTCAAGCTGAACAGGTGATTACTTACGGATCTGATGAAGGAGGACGCTGAGATGTCGGATATTCTGAAGGTGGCCATGCCGAAGGGCCGAATCTATAAAAAAGCCTCCAAGTTGTTCCGTGAAGCGGGGCTGGATATTCCAGAAGACGTGGATGATACACGCAGATTGGTCATTGAAGTACCGGAAGCGGGAATGGAATTCATAATGGCGAAGCCAGTAGATGTTCCAACGTATGTGGAGTACGGTGTTGCTGATATCGGAATTGTTGGCAAAGACGTGCTGCTGGAGGAAAATCGGGACGTGTACGAACTGTTGAATCTGGGAATTGCCCAGTGTCGTATGTCTGTGATTGGCCTTCCCGACTGGAAGCCAGGCATTCAGCAACGTGTTGCAACGAAGTACCCGAGGATTGCTTCACAGTATTTCCGGGAACAGGGGCAACAGGTTGAGGTAATCAAGCTAAATGGTTCCATTGAGCTTGCACCCCTAATCGGCCTGGCAGACCGGATCGTCGATCTGGTGGAGACGGGTCAGACACTGCGCGAGAACGGCTTGGTGGAGATGACTGGCATTCTGGACATCACCAGCCGTCTTATCGCCAATCGGGTAAGTTATCGGATGAAAAATGCACGAATTCAGGCTTTGTGTGATGCACTTCAGCAGGTTATACCGGCATCGAATGAGATATCGGCTGGAAGCTTTCGGGGATAACTACAGATAAGCAAGGACTGCAAGGTAGCAAGGAACGGGAAATATACAAATGGAATAACAAAAGAATGAAACGATAGATCAAGAAACAATAGAAGTAAGAAACGAGAAAAAGCAGAATCGAATCAGCCATTAAAAGCAGGCATTACAGGGGATAAGGAGGTTGTACACATGAAAATTGTACCTGCACGGGAGTTTGATCTGAAGCGGGAAGTGGAGTACGGCACGCCGGAGCAAAATGAAACGGTACGGCGTATTGTCAGCGACATTCGCCGTGAGGGTGATGCGGCACTGCTGCGTTACACGGAGCAGCTGGACCGCACGAAGCTGACGGCCGCGGAATTGCGCGTACCGCAGGAAGAGCTGCAGGCGGCTTATGCAGCCGTGGAGCCATCCTTTGTGACGGCAATTCGGCAAGCCGCCGCCAACATTCGTGCGTTTCACGAGAAACAGAAACGCAACTCGTGGATGGATTGGCAGCCGGACGGCAGCCTGCTGGGCCAGGTCATCCGACCGCTGAAGCGGGTCGGCGTCTATGTACCTGGCGGCAAAGCAGCGTATCCATCGTCTGTGCTGATGAATGTGATTCCGGCACAGGTGGCAGGCGTGCCGGAGATTGTTCTCGTGACGCCGCCGTCTACGAACGGTGGCGAAGGCATTAACCCGTACATTCTTGTTGCTGCTGCGGAAGCAGGCGTGAGCGAGATGTACCGGGTTGGCGGCGCTCAAGCTATCGCCGCCCTCGCTTACGGCACGGAGAGCATTGCCCCGGTCGACAAGATCTGTGGACCGGGCAATATTTACGTGGCGCTCGCGAAGCGCGAGGTGTACGGTGCGGTCGATATCGACAGTATCGCCGGGCCGAGTGAGATTGTGGTGCTCGCCGATGATACGGCGAATCCGGTGTATGTCGCCGCCGACCTGTTGTCACAGGCGGAACATGACGAGATGGCATCGGCCATTCTTGTCACGAATTCGGCCACGCTGGCGGAAGCCGTGCAGGCCGAAGTACAGCGGCAGCTTGAAGTGCTGCCGCGGCGGGATATCGCTGCTGCTTCGGTAGAGCAGTACGGCGCAATTATTGTAGTCGATTCTATCGATGATGGAATCGACGTGGTAAACCGGCTCGCACCGGAGCATCTGGAGATCATGGTGCAGGAGCCAATGGCTTACGCTGGCCGGATCGAGAATGCCGGAGCGATCTTCCTCGGCCCATACAGCTCGGAGCCGGTAGGGGATTACTTTGCTGGACCCAATCACATTATTCCGACGAATGGAACTGCGCGATTCAGTTCGCCAGTGGATGTGGATGATTTTATCAAAAAATCGAGTCTGATCTATTATAGTAAAGAAGCGCTGCTGCAGAACGGAGCGGCTATTATAGAGTTGGCCCGCCATGAGGGTCTTGAAGGGCATGCCCGTGCAATCGCTGTACGGTTAGAACAGGAAGGAAAGGCGGAATCGGACAATGGATAAGCAAAATAATGGTGTGGAACTTGAAAACAAAGGTGCAGTGCGCCAAGCAGAGGTTGATCGCAAAACGAACGAGACCAATATCCAATTGGCCTTTAATGTAGATGGAACAGGACAATCCACGATTGAAACGGATGTACCTTTCCTGAACCATATGCTGGATCTGTTCACGAAGCATGGACAATTCGACCTGAACGTGCAGGCCCGTGGAGATATCGATATCGATGATCATCACACGGTTGAAGATATCGGAATCTGTCTGGGACAGACGTTGCGAGAAGCGTTGGGTGACAAACGCGGTATTAAGCGTTACGCCAGTGTTTTTGTACCGATGGACGAGGCACTCGCTCAGGTTATTATTGACGTGAGCAACCGCCCTCACTTTGAATACCGTGCAGAATACCCTTCCCAACAGGTAGGCAGTTTCTCCACGGAACTGGTACATGAATTCCTGTGGAAATTGGCGTTGGAAGCTCGGATTACGTTGCATGTCATTGTGCACTATGGTCAGAACACCCACCACATGATTGAAGCAATCTTTAAGGCATTGGGACGTGCACTGGATGAAGCTACGATGATTGATCCACGTGTAACGGGTGTGCCTTCCACGAAGGGAGTGCTGTAGACGATGGCGATTGCAATTGTCGATTACGGTATGGGTAACCTGCACAGCGTCGGCAAAGCGGTCGAACGTCTTGGCTACGAGGCGCTGGTCACGGGTGACCGGGAGGAGATTCTTGGCGCAGATGGTGTCATTCTGCCAGGCGTAGGTGCTTTTGGTGATGCGATGGTTCATTTGCGGGAGAGTGGGCTGGATACGGTGGTGAAAGAAGCCGCTGCAGGGTCCAAGCCACTGCTCGGGATCTGTCTGGGGATGCAATTGTTGTTCAGCTCAAGTGAAGAGCATGGCGAACATGAGGGACTGGATATTTTGCCAGGTAAAGTGGTGCGATTCGCACCAGGGGAACTGAAGGTTCCACATATGGGATGGAACCGTTTGGAGTTCCTACACGCGGAAAACCCGCTATTTACGGGGCTTGAGGCAGGCCACGTCTATTTTGTCCATTCCTATCATGCGCTTACTGAAAACAGGGACGATCTGCTGGCGGTAACGGATTACGGACATCCGGTGACAGCCATTGTAGGCCGAGGGTCCAACTTCGGGATGCAATTCCACCCGGAGAAAAGTGGAGAGCTTGGCATGAACCTGCTCGGCAACTTTCTGGCTCTGACAGGAGCGCCTGTACAAAGGTAAACATCATCTCTTCTTAACTATAGAAAGCGTACAAATCTAATTCATAATCAGGAGGCCTTGTATGTCATCTTTTATCCTATATCCGGCGATTGATATCCGGGACGGCAAATGTGTAAGACTGGTGCAGGGAGATTATAATCAGGAGACCGTGTACAACGATGACCCGGTTCAAGTGGCTCTATCCTGGGAGAAACAAGGCGGTACATACGTGCATCTGGTGGATCTGGATGGTGCCAAAGCAGGTCATCCTGTTAACGATGAGCTGATCGGACGCATTGCCTCGGCTGTGAACGTACCTGTTCAGGTGGGTGGCGGACTTCGTACAGTAGCGGATGTAGAGCGTTTGCTGGGTCTTGGTGTTAGCCGGCTGATTATTGGAACAGCAGCCATTGAGGATCGTGCTTTTACAGAGGAAGTACTGGGACGTTATGGCGACAAAGTGGCAATCGGTATCGACGCTCGTAATGGTTACGTGGCAACCCGCGGATGGCTTGAAACATCCGAAGTACAGGCAGAGGTACTCGCGAAGGAATTGGCGGCGTATGGGGCAGAAACCTTTATCTTTACGGATATTTCCCGTGATGGCATGATGCAGGGTCCTAATGTGGAAGCGATTGTGTCTCTAGCCAAGGCAAGCGGACGGACGGTTATTGCTTCCGGCGGTGTGAGTGTCATGGATGATCTGCTTCGTCTGAGTCGTCATGCGGATGATGGTGTTGGTGGAGCCATCGTGGGTAAAGCACTGTATACGGGAAGCATCGATCTGTCTGAAGCGGTACGTGCGGTAAATAAGTAAGGGATATTCGGATAGAGAGGAAGAGGTAGCATGCTGGCAAAAAGAATCATCCCCTGTCTGGACGTGAAGGACGGCCGGGTCGTCAAAGGCGTCAACTTCGTCAATCTCCGCGATGCGGGTGATCCGGTAGAGCTGGCGGCACTATATGACCGCGAGGGCGCGGACGAACTGGTATTTCTCGATATTTCCGCTTCGGTAGAAGGTCGCGAAACGATGGAAGAAGTCGTGCGGCAGACGGCTGGCGAGATCGCTATCCCTTTTACGGTAGGCGGTGGCATCTCCAAGGTGGAGGACATGAAGCGGATTCTCCGTGCAGGAGCAGATAAAATTGCTGTGAATACAGCCGCGGTGCTTAATCCGCAGTTGATTGCCGATGGTGCACGTCGCTTTGGCTCGCAGTGCATCGTGGTAGCGATCGATGCCAAGTATAACGAAGCTTGGGGCGAGTGGGAGGTCTATACACATGGTGGACGGAAACCCTCCGGCATCAAGGCATTGGAATGGGTTAAACAGGCTGAGAGCTTGGGCGCGGGAGAGATTCTGCTAACCAGTATGGACGCGGACGGAACAAAAGACGGTTTCGATCTGAAGCTGACGGCAGCAGTATCCGAATCTGTGCGTATACCAGTCATCGCATCGGGCGGTGCGGGCAAGGAATCTCATTTCTATGATGTATTCACCACAGGCAAAGCGGATGCAGGTCTGGCCGCAACGATTTTCCATTACAAAGAAATCGCCGTACCGGCGTTAAAACAACATTTGAGAGAACAAGGGGTGGAGATCCGTGACTAAAGTGAGCGATGAAATCAAGGAACAGTTGTCCTTGGAACAGGTTGTGGAACACATTCGTTGGAGTGACGGTTTGGTCCCTGCCATTGTGCAGGATGTGGATACTCGGGAAGTTTTGATGATGGCTTATATGAATCGCGAATCTCTGAAGTTGTCGCTGGAATCCGGTGAAACCTGGTTCTGGTCACGCTCGCGTCAAGAGCTGTGGCATAAAGGGGCAACATCTGGCAATGTGCAGACGATTACTTCCCTGAAATATGATTGTGACGGTGATACCTTGTTGGTTGAGGTCAAACCGAATGGTCCTGCTTGCCATACAGGTGCGGTAACATGTTTCCATAATGAGATTATTGGCTTGCCAGAGAACTCGACAGACAAGGCTTCGGATGAAGCGGGTGCGGCATCTGCTTCGGCAAGTTCCGGCTCCGAAAGTCGCTTTGAGGTATTGGCTGAACTGGAATCCGTGATTGCAGAGCGTGAACGTGAACGCCCAGAGGGTGCATATACAACGTATCTGTTTGATAAAGGTGTAGATAAAATACTGAAAAAAATTGGTGAAGAAGCATCCGAAACGATCATCGCCGCCAAAAATAAAGATAATGACGAGCTTCGTCTGGAAGTCAGTGACCTGATGTATCACCTGCTCGTCCTGTTACAAGAGCGCAAGCTGCCGCTCGACGACATTATGTCAGAGTTGAGCCGTCGTCATGAACGGCCTCGCCGCGATTAGGAGGCGAGTTACGTGCGTATAGACTATCATACACACCATGAGCGGTGTGGACATGCCGTTGGCAAACTGGAAGAGTACGTGCAACGTGGTGTGGAGATCGGACTATCCCAGATTGGATTATCCGATCACATGCCCTTGTTGCATGTCGATCCGGCTCAATATTATCCGGAAATGGCGATGCCTATGGATGAACTGCCGCGTTACGTAGAGGAGTGTTTCTCCCTGAAAGAACGTTACCGTGGGCAGATTGACGTACGTGTTGGTCTGGAAGGTGACTATATTGAAGGCTGGGAAACAGAGATCCGTGCGATCATTGAGCGTTATCCATGGGATTATGTGATTGGCTCTGTTCATTTCCTCGGGGAATGGGACATTACGGATTTCCGCCAGACCCATCACTGGGACGGCAAAGACATCCTTGAAGTATATCGTCAGTACTATGATGCCGTAAGCAAGGCAGCTGCGACGGGCATGTACGATATTATGGGCCATACGGATGTCATTAAACGATTTGGCTTTGTTCCTTCAGCGGAGCAGACAGATGAACGTATCTCACTGGAGAACGCAGCGCTGCAGGCTATTGCCAAAAGTGGCTGCGCCATGGAGCTGAATGCTTCAGGGTTATCGAAGCCTTGTGCCGAGATGTTCCCTAGTCGCAGAATGTTGACGGAAGCCATTCGATTGGGCATTCCGTTAACCATGGGTTCTGATGCACATGACCCACTGAAGTTGGGTGATTATTTGCCTGAAGCTGAAGCACTTTTACATGAGTTGGGCTGTACCGAAGTTGCTGTTTTTGAAGGCCGACATCGCTCGTTCATTCCTTTAAATGTATAAGCCAGTAGAGTATAATGAGGGTAGGAAATAACCTTTTAAAGGTAGTTCAAAAAGTCCGCTTTTGATTACGCAGGATGCCTAAAGGCATCATCAGCATCGAATATGGAATTCAGCCGAAATAGGTGGATGCTTACGAAGTATGTTTCCTCTGGAAACATTGTGGTTGCTCACGTAGTTCCCTCCTACGCTCCGCTACTCCATTTCTAGCTTTATCCCATCTTCTCGGTACTGAAAACCGGTCTTTTTGAACACTTACTTTTAGATAAGGGATTATATAGGGATTTCAACCCTCGGGAGGGCATTATGCAGCATTCGTTACGTATTTTTTCCGGTTCATCGAACCCTAAGCTGGCAGAACAGGTATGTGACAAGCTGGGAGTACAACTGGGCAAGATCAAGCTGTCCAGGTTCAAGAGCGGAGAAATATACGTTCATTATGAAGAAACAATCCGTAATTGTGATGTGTTTCTGGTACAGTCGTTGTCTCATCCGATCAATGAGCTGTTTGTTGAGCTGCTTGTGATGATTGATGCCGCGAAAAGAGCTTCTGCGCGCACGGTGAACATTATTGTTCCGTATTATGGGTATGCTCGTCAGGAGCGCAAATCCGCTCCACGGGAGCCGATCTCAGCCAAGATGGTAGCAGATGTATTAACTACGGCTGGTGCCAATCGAGTGGTAACAATCGACCTGCACGCAGCGGCCATTCAGGGGTTCTTCAATATTCCGGTTGATCATATGACATCACTGGACCTGATCAGTGATTATCTGTTAAGCAAAGGGATTGAGAACCCTGTTGTAGTCTCCCCGGATGCGGGGCGAGCCTCGATGGCAGAGAAGCTGGCGAACCGCCTGGATTCTCCATTTGCCATTATGATCAAGAAACGTCCAAGCCATAATGAATCGGTGATCACCCATGTCATTGGTGATGTAGAAGGACGGACACCTATTATTATTGAGGATCTGATCGACACCGGAACAACCATTCTGAATGTTGTGGAAGGGTTGAAGGAACGTGGATCTAAAAATGTATATGTATGTGCGACACACGGATTGTTCTCGGATGGGGCAGTAAGTAAGTTGAATCACCCGTCAATTGAAGAGGTGGTAGTTACGGACTCGATTGCACTGCCAGATGACCACCCTGAATGCTTCAAAGTGTTACCTGTTGCGCCAATGCTGGCCCGCGCCATACGCATTATTGTGGATGGTGGTTCCATGGCCACATTGTTTAAGGATTCTGGCATTTAGAGCATCGAGAATATAACGGTGCTGCCAGATGAACTGTTCCGTGTCTGAGTTGTTGTCTGCTCAGCACGGTTTTTTTGTTTTGGCTCTTTGAATTCAATTCTTGCTTTGCTGGTCAGAGGCTTGTGCTATAATAACATAAAATCAGTTATGATAGCGTTATCATATAGTATTCAGCCCCTAAGGTGAGATGGATGCTGAACAGTAGAACCACGGCTGAGAACATTGGCATCGTGGAGTGAGGAGTGGGGTCTATTGTCTCGTAATTGGTACTACCGGTTATTGTTCTCGTACTTCCCAATTTTTTTTCTTACGGTGACCATACTCATTTTCATCGCGTTTGTTTTCATCAATGACATCTCTAAAGAGGAAACAAAAAAAGCAGACCGGATCTCCTCCAGTTATATGATAGACACGGTGGATCGCACAATCAGGGATATTGAACTATCCATCCTGGAGACAGTACAGAGTCAGCAGGCATACAGACTCTATTTTAATAACACAAACCAGACCAGCTCGGACACAGTGTATGCAATTGCGCAGAACTTACGAGAGCTAACCAATTCGTCCTCATGGATTCAATCCATCTATCTATATGACAAGCGAAATAAACATGTTTTGACTGTAAGTGGTTCCAGAGAAGCGGAAAGCTTCTTGGATAAGGCATGGATTGATCAGATGGGTACCGGTTCTATTGGTTCAGGCTGGCAGCCGGTCCGGGAATTCGATACGGAGTCTGTTCAACGTACTCCTATTCGCGTATTAACCGTGAACAAGGACATGCCTTTGCCTTTTGGCTCTCAGGGTACATTGGTCATTAATATCAAGATGAGCAGCATTGAACAGAGTGTAGATAGTATGGTTAATGGTCAGCTCTCATTCCTGACGATTACGGATCGGGACGGTAAGGTTGTGTATAATGCACACTCGGACCAAGAGGGCTCGATAGACGGTCAGGAGCTGAATAGGCTACCGCTAGAAAGACTGGGCTGGACCATATCCAGTGGAATTAAAGCCGGTAACTTATTTGGCTGGGTATCTGTCGTGTCTTATGTATGGGTAATCATTGCTATTGTGACTGTCATCTGTGCGATTGTGTATATCGTGTACATTACTCGCCGTAACTATAAACCCATTCAGATCATCATGAACCGGATTGAGTCTCATCAGATTCGGGCGTTTGAACACTCGGGTGCTCGGACGGATGAGATGAAGATGATTGATGGTGTGCTTGAGAATCTGATTAATCATATGATGGATTATGATAAGAAAAGCAGGGAAAATGTACTCATGCAGCGCAGCAAGTTGTTCATTGCCCTGTTGCATGGGGAGCACATCGAAAATGCAGAAGAGCAATTAAGAGAGTTCTCTCCACTGAATGACGTGCATGAATCATCACGCTTTGTGGTTGTTGTTGGAGAGATTAACCGTTATGAAAAGGGATTTCAGGAGAGGTACACAAGAGGTGAGCAAAATACGCTGAAGTTTGCCTTGATGAACGTTTTGCAAGAGCTGTCACGTAATACGGGAGTACAATGCTGGACGGAATGGATTAGTGTAGATCGAATTGCAATCCTGTTTGTGTTCAAAGAACAGAGTGATAGTAACCTGGACATGTCTGGGCAGATTCGTGTTGTAGCCGAGGAATGCAAATCCTGGGTAGAACAAAATCTACGCATTTCCTTAAGTTTCGGTATTGGACCTATTGCTCAGGGAATTGGTGCAATACGAGATTCCTATGCGGCCGCAGAAGCGGTAATGCAACGCAAACTGTTGATGAATGGAGATGTTGGACAAGCCGACTGCGGTGAACCGCAGCATCCTTTGCTGGATACCTATACCTATCTGCAGATGATTGCGGACTTTGTTAAGCGGTTCCGAATGTCGAGTGGACAGTGGCGGGAACAGTTGGAGGAGATCTTTACAGCATTTGAACAGAACAAACTGCCGGATGACGAGATTCGTTCTCTGATTCAGGCCATGCTGCAGATGCTCAGCCGAGAGGTAGCCATGATGTCGGAAGGGCTTCAGGAAGAGCTGTCCGAAGAAAACATCAACAGATGGTTAAGTGCTGTAGAAGAGGCAGAGACGCTTACGGATGTGAAAACTCTTTTGTTTGATGGTCTGACAGACTTGTTCAGAACGTATGTGGCCGTAACGGAAACCAAGAGTTATAAAGCCATGGTCAACGAAATGAAAAATTATATCGAAGAACAGTTTGCCAATCCGGATCTTTCATTGAAACATCTGAGCGACCGATTCCAGATTACGGGCAAACATGCGAGTTATTTGTTCAAGACAGAATTCAATATGAAGTTTGTTGATTTTGTAACAGAGCTTCGCATGAAGGAGACGGAGCAGCTTCTGCTCAATACCGATTACTCTTTGCAGGATATTGCCCTGAAGGTTGGGTATGCGAATGGAATTACATTAGGACGTGTATTTAAACGGATAACGGGTATTACACCAGGAGATTATCGTCGATTGAAACGTGAACATCGAGAACCCGAAGAGTAACGCAATGATGATCATATTCTGAGATCTGTACATCAGGATAACATAGGGTGAATTTCATGCAGTCACTTTCCATGAGGAGAGCAGGCTTGCAGAGGTTCGCCCTGTTTTCGTTGAGCCGTTCTCTGCTGCCCGAGATCGATGCAACTGTTTTCGCAGGATAGCAGGCGTATATTCCTGTTTTTTCTCTGTTTACGAATATAGGCAGTGTGTGAAAATAGTTTATCCGAATGGGGACAGGCATTCCCGAGTTGTGAGGCCTCAAGAGCCTTCAAAGCCTAGGGTAGCGCCGCTTTGGGAAAATAATCAGTCTGCGAAAATGGGCTTAGCATATAAACCATAATCCGTTTGAAAGCGCTTCCGAAAGTGGTTTATTGCAGGATAACGGAAAAATGTGAAATACTCTGGGCAAGCTTTAAACATTCACGCAAAGCCAAAGGGGATGACAAAATGACAAGAAAAGCAACCAAAGGGAGTCTGAAGAAATGGATGGGTTTGGCGCTTACGATGGTAATGGGCGTTTCTTTACTTGCGGGATGCTCATCAGCATCAGAAGAAACAGCTGAAGGCGGAACATCAGGAAATGGCGAGCGCGTTACCTTAAAGGTGGAGATTTTCGACCGTGGTAACAGTCCTTCACCGTACACAATTACGAACAACTATCTATCTAAAATGATTCAAGAGAAGTTCGGTGATCCCAACAATATTGATGTACAGTTTGTACCCGTTCAGCGTTCTGAGGAAGTTACCAAGCTGAACGTCCTGATGGCTAGTAATACAGATGTCCCTGATATTGTCTTTGTTTATGACTCAAGCGTGTTTTATCGGTATGCCCAACAAGGTGGATTGACTGATGTTGGAGAGTTGATTGATCAGTACGGTCCAAACCTGAAGAAGTTCCTGGGCGAAGATACTCTGAAGTTCGGGCAAGTGGAAGGACAACAGTTTGCTGTTCCGGGTAAACGTGCTATCACAGGCAGATACAGCTCTTACATTCGTCAGGATTGGCTCGATAAGCTGGGATTGCCAGCACCGAAAACTACAGATGAATTATATACAACTTTAAAAGCGTTCAAGGATAAAGATCCTGGCGGTCTTGGAAGCAAAAACATCCCAATGGGTATGGCTCTTGCACCGGCTCAATTCGAAACGCTCATCTACTCATTCATTAAGCCGGTTAGTGGCGACCTGACTTATGGTCAACGGTATGAGTTGCCGCTGCATGAAGGATTCAAAGAATCGATGCAGTTCCTGAACAAACTGTACAACGAAGGTTTGATCAGCAAAGATTTCAGTTTGGATGAAGACAAAACGCAGTTAGGTAAAGACATTCAAAACGGTAACGTAGGTTACTGGTCTGAAGATGTGGATGCCATGTTCTACGGGGATGGTACACTGGATAATTTGCGTAAAAATGTGAGTGGCAGCGAAGTGTTGCCGGTTGATGTATACACTAACCCTAATGCTGACAACAAACACATCAAGTCACGCTACGGAACAAATGGTATGTACATTATGATTCCGAAGAGCAGCAAACGTTCTGTCGAAGCGATCAAATATCTCGACTGGATGGCATCTGACAACAATCTGATTGATATCTACAGTGGTGTGGAAGGCGAGAACTATGATCTGGTAGACGGCATTCCGGTGGTGAAGGAAGATGCATCTCAAGAAGCGCAGGATCGCCTGTTCAATGCAGGGGATACAGCCATTATCTCCAACGGTAAAAACATTGGTGATCAGGCAACGAATGAAAAAGCATGGATTCTGGGCTTCCCGCAGAATAACCAGGAGCTCCTGAAACAATCCATTGATATTGCCAACACCGATACAGTGGGACCGATTATCTTTGATAAACCGATTGAAGCAGAGATGAAGTACAGCACAGCGCTCAAAGATAAATTAAACGTCATTATCGTAAAAACAGCGATGGCTAAGCCAGCAGATTTCGATGCGGTGTATGAGAAAGAAATGGCTGATTTCATGTCGCTTGGTGGTACTGAACTGAAAAAAGAACTTGAAGAAGCGGTTCAGGCACTTCCTGCAAACTAAGTAGTTCTACACTTCATGATCAAAGACAGATAAGCATGTTACCGTATAACTTTGGAAGGGACGTGTGCCGCCGGCTTGGCGGCACAGCCGTTTCTTAGTTGATAGGAGGAAACCGACTTGACCACCACATACTTGAAGAGATATTGGCAATTGTACGCGCTAATTTCACTTCCCATTATCTACTTTTTAATCTTTCGTTATGGACCGATGTACGGTGTACAGATCGCCTTTAAGGACTTTAACCTGTTCCAGGGAATCAGTGGCAGTGAGTGGATCGGTTTTGATGCATTTCGTGAAGTGTTTGGAATGCGGGACTTCTACACCACATTGCGCAACACCTTTATGCTGAATTTTCTGGATTTGGTCGTTTCATTTCCAGCTCCTATTATTTTGGCGATCATGCTCTATGAAGTTCGATTCAAATGGTTTAAAAAAATATCACAGACCATTCTGTACATTCCTCACTTTATCTCATGGGTAATCATCGGGGGAATTGTATACCAATTGTTCGGTAATCAATCCGGTATGGTTAACGGTGTACTGGAGAGTATGGGCTTAAATTCAATACCATTTTTGACAGAAAAAAATCCATGGCTTGTGACGTACCTGTTCACAGGTGTCTGGCAAAGTGCCGGATGGGGAACCATTCTATATCTGGCCGCATTAACCGGCGTCAACAAGGAATTATTTGAAGCAGCTGAGATCGATGGAGCATCGCGGCTGAAGAGAATCTGGCATATTACATTGCCAAGTATCAAACCAACCATTGTGACCCTGCTCATTCTTAATCTTGGACATATGGTCAGCATCGGTTTTGATCGGCCTTATATCATTGGTAATACGGCCGTGCGTGAATATTCCGATGTACTCAGTACCTTTGTATACAGAGTTGGTCTTGAATCAGGACAATACACGCTGGCAACTGTCGTTGGACTGTTCCAGGCCGTAGTAGGACTTGTATTCGTACTAGGCTCCAACTATATTTCGAAGAAAACAACCGGTGAAGGTATTTTGTAGGTTGTAGATGAACGCAAGAGACGCCAATCGGCTTGTTTGTATAGACCATCAGTAAAGGAGCTGTGCGCATATGAGTGAACGCACCTCAAACCGGATTTTCGATATCGTTAATATCTCCTTTATCACCTTGTTTGTTATATTCTGTCTGGCTCCATTTCTGCATACAATCGCGATATCATTCAGCTCTAACCGTGCGATTACGTCAGGTGAAGTAACCATATTCCCTAAAGAATTCAATTGGGATGCGTATATTCAGGTGTTCTCTGATCAGTCTATGATCTATTCACTGGGATACACGACTGTTCTGACCATTGCTACTACTGTCCTGTGCATGGTGTTCACACTGGCAGCTGCATACCCGTTAACCAAGAAAAAATTGAAAGGGCGCAAGCTCTTCATGTATGTCATCATCATTACGATGTTCTTCAGTGGCGGGATCATTCCTGAGTATTTGCTCATTCGTGACCTGAACTTGCTTAATTCAGTGTGGGCACTGATTCTGCCTGGACTGGTCAGTCCATTTAATCTGATTATCCTGATCTCATTTTTCAGAGGTATTCCTGAAAGTCTGGAAGAATCGGCTGAGATTGACGGCAGCTCACATGTACACACGCTCTTCAAAATCATACTGCCATTATCCATGCCTGTACTGGCTACGTTAGCGCTATTCTATGCGGTTGGACGCTGGAATGGGTTCCAGGATTCCCTGATGTATATTAATGATCCGAAGCTGTACCCGCTTCAACTGAAGTTATTCCAAATGGTACAGAACAATATGGTCAGCGAGCTTACTCAGATGGAGGGTGCTAACCGTACACCATTAACTCCAGAGAGTCTCAAGGCTGCGACCGTTATTTTTGCAACCGTTCCGATTCTACTCGTCTATCCGTGGCTGCAAAAGTATTTTGTCAGTGGTGCAATGCTTGGCGCCGTAAAAGGTTGAGTTAAGGCAGATATAAAAAGCCTAGCCAAAGGGAGGAGAAGGAAAACAGATGCAGCACATAGATAAGGGAGAATACTCATTCTCGACATGCTGGAATATCCGAAAACATGATGTCGGGGAAGATATGATTCGGGAGATTGCGGATCTCGGCTTTCGTCGGGTGGAGCTCAATTATAATGTGACGAAGGAGATGCTCACGACGATCGAGCCCATGATTGAGCGTGGGGAGATCGGCATTTCTAGTGTCCACAACACCTTTCCACATGACCCTGATCCCGATTATGGTACGGATTCCATCTTACTTGGCTTCGAAGATGAAGTGAAACGTAAGCGGGCGATCGAATTGCTGGTAGAGTCGGCTGAATATGCCCAGCGTTATGGGGGAGAAGCTGTTGTTGTGCACCCCGGAGAGGTACCTTTTCCTGAGGATATCAGCAAAGACCTTGGAAAGATCTATAACGAGGAAGGTCCGGATTCACCGAAGTATCGCAGCAAATGGGCTGAGCTGATGGAGCGGCGGGAAGCTCTCAGTTCAGGGTATGTGGAGAAAATTATCGCCAGTCTGGATGAAGTGTGCAATCGGGCGGCAGCCAAAGGTCTGGATGTTCGTTTTGGCATTGAGACGAGATCCAGACCACAACAGATCCCTACCCTTGCCGAAGCCAAGACCATCATTACGGCTCTCAAAGGGGCTCCGGTTGGCATCTGGTACGATACGGGTCATGCCATCATGATGGACCGAATGGGCCTATATGACAGTGTGGGAGAAATGCAGGGCCTGATGGATGATATTGTAGGGGTTCATATCCATGAGACACTTGGTCTTTCTGATCACTGGTGCCCGTATGTACACAGTAAGGATATGAACTTCTATGATGCCTATCTGCCGATGATTCGCCGGGCACAGGTGAAGGTGTATGAGTTGAAGTCTGCCTGTAAGGCAGAAGAGATCCACGAGAGTCATGACTTGCTTATGAAGAAGCTTGGAGTGACAGATTAGGCACAGTGATGTGAGAAGCAGCCGGGTGTTCACAGCATGTGTTCAATGATTGTTTCCTCAGTGACGAGCACCCCTAAATATGTAGTAAAACAAGCACGTATTTTCTAGCGACTTTTGGCGGTATATGGTATATACTGACGAGAAAAAATGAACTCACCTACGGGCGGTATGAGTAAGCTTCCGTTCTGAATTGAAGGCGCTGAAGCAACATACTCCGCACATCGGGAGAATGCATTGGTATGGAGGGACTGCACATGTACAAACAACTGGTGGACAGTAATGACAGAGCGGTAGAAAGAGGCATATCCCGGCAGATGCTTGACCCGGAAAGCCGTTATTATGGAGGGACCATCGATCCCTACACAGGTGTTGCCTGGGTCAACCACACGACTGGAACGCCCACGGATATGTGTTACTGGGGGGCTGCGATCTCCAATCCGGACTCCATCTATTACCGGGATGAGGCGTTGTTAAATCGACTGCTGTTAGCTACGGAATATGTACTTCGCTTCCAGCATGAAGATGGTTCAATATCGCCAGGCTGGACCAATTACCATTCCCCTCCCGATACCGCATTTGTTGTTGTGGGGTACTCACAGTTGTATCAGCTTCTTCTTCAGCAGCAATGGGAGCCGCTGCAACCTGTATTGAACAATATGAAGCTATTTCTGGAACGGACAATTCCAACCATGCTTACAGGAGGCTGTCACACGCCTAACCATCGCTGGGTGCTATGCGCGGCGCTCGGTTTCTTGCATGACATTTTTGGTGTGGAGGAAGCTGTGCAGCGCGCAGAGCAATGGCTGGCGGAAGGCATGGATATTACACCCGATGGGGAGTGGACCGAACGAAGCAACGGAATCTATAATGCGGTAAGCGACATTATGCTCATTCATGCGGCACGTCTGCTCAAGCGTCCAGAGTTGCTGGAGCCGGTGCGTCTAAATCTACGTATGATGGTGTATCTGGTGCATCCTACGGGTGAAATTGTTACGGATTATTCTGGTCGGCAGGATCTGGGGAGTATCCATGACTTGTCATCTTATTATCTACCCTATGCGATCTTGGCGAAGATCGATGGTGACTCCATTTTTGCGGGCATGGCAGCATGGGCAGATAGTACATTAACGGACCCGGGTGTATGCTCGGTCAACGCTCTCGTTAGACTGTTGCTGGAACCTGATCTTCAACAAACCAGTGGTACGAAGGACTCGCTCCCGGAAAATTATGAGTTGATGCTGAATGAACACTTTGTACGTGAGCAATATGTGGGACAGATGGAGTCGGCAGGACATCATGGACGAATCTCTCACAGTCGGATGCATACGGACTTTGGTGCTCCTGTAGCCCGAATTCGAGATGGCGCTACTAGCGTGACGGTGATGACAGAAGTGCCGCCTTTCTTTGCACTCCGACATGGCAAGGTACGTCTGCTTGCTGTGCAACTGGCTTCTTATTTTAATCCAGGATATGTACCCATGCAAAACATGACCAAGCTGCACGAGGGATATCACCTGACAGGTGAACAGAAGAAAGGGTACTACGGCCCGATTCCTACGGAACTCCTGCCGGAATCTGCTGCATCAGCGATAAGTCCGTGGTACTTGTTACCGCATCAGAGTCGTCAACTTACTCATGAGCAGACATTCCGTGTAGGGGCAGAAGTTCTGCATACGGAAAATGGCTGGACAATGCATCTCACGGGGAATGAACCAGAAGATACGATGATGCAATTGTCCTTTGTGTTTGGAAGTGAAGGTGAGCTTACCTGTGAGGATGCGATTGAAACGAGTGAGGGTCACTTTTTGTGGAAAAGCGGTAACTTACGTTATACCTGCGGAGAAGACTGGCTGGAGATCACCGGGGGCGAACTCGGGCATCTGGCGGCAACGGTTCGTGAGGCAAAACTGCCGGACAAGTGCAAGGTTGTGCTGGTCAATTTCATGACACCGTTTGATAAAACGATTCATATTACACTTTCGCCTTCGATGGCGCTGAAGATCTAAATCCATTCAATCCCTTTAAACCATAACTGCTAAAAGACCGAACCCTTGGGCTCGGTCTTCTTTTATTCCAGCTGCCTTAGCGCAGTTTCGATCGGTTTAGTGAACAGAGGATTATCTTTGGTTTTGCTCCAGTAAACGATAAGAACATTACCTTTCTCATATAGAAAAGGGAACGTTGTGAATTGAGCACGTTCTATGTGCTTATTGAATTCTTTTGTCCCAATCATGCGATCCTTTTCAGAATTGAAAATATAAAAATGTATAAATTCAGGGTTATACGGATCTTCTTTCCCTGGCGCCTCAATTGAGTACACTTCAGGTACAACATCATTTAATTTCAAAGGATATCCGGTTATCCCAAAGGACACTAAATTCAGTTCCTGAGACTCGAGCACTTTCAGCACTTCATCTAATGTGAAGTTATTTTCTTTGTTTTCTATATCTTTGGAACATCCAATAAGAGCAAACAAGCATATTAAGATGAATACAAGTGGTTTTATTTTTGAGATCATCAATATACATCTCCTTAAAACAATAATGATGTGCCTAGGATAATAAGGGTAATAATTCCATAATATACATTCATCTTATCATAACCTACCCCAATTCAGTTAAGACGGTCCCGTAAACGACAAGAATGGACTAATGCAATACTGCAAAGAGATCCTGCGGAAAGCGTGTGTAGGAGTCTCTAGATAAAGACAGGTTTCCATAGAATAAACAACGCCCAAAGATGATAGGTTTCCGCAAAATGGAATATCATCTTCTTTTGCATTTTTTTCATAAACGACATGAAACTACATATTGAGAAGTGGGCCTTAAGATGTGGTATACTGAAGAGTATGAATGAAATGCAAAGAGGAGGTGCCTTGGAAGATGAAGGGCAAGCTAGTGCGGGCTGAGGGACACCTTGCCAATATTATACCGATTCACTTGGATGCTTCTTTCTTTTTTGAAAGAGCTGTCCGCTCGCTGGACCGTAATCATGTTGACAAGGCATTAAAATATTTTCGCAAAGCTGTTGAATACGAACCGGAAAATCCGGTAAATCATTGTAATATGGCGGGTATATTATCGGAGAAGGGGGATTACGAAGCCTCCAACGCCATTCTGGCTAACGTGCTGGAAGTGGTAGATCCGTCGATGACGGAATGTTATTTCTATATGGCGAACAATTATGCAAATATGGATCGGTTTAAGGAAGCCGAGCAAGCACTTGTTACCTATCTGGAGGAGGACACCCAGGGTCAGTTCATGACGGAAGCCGAAGAGATGATGGAGCTTCTGTATTATGAGCTGGATCGTCCGACCAAACTGAATCGAATCAAATCACGCAAAGGTGTAGTGGAGCACGATCAGGCACGGGAACTGCTGGAAGAAGGGAAATTTGCACAGGCTGCTGAATTGCTCGAAGGCATGTCTTCTGATTATCCTGATTACTTGGCTGCCCGTAACAATCTGGCACTCGCCTACTATTATATGGGTCTGTTTGCCAAAGCAAAAGAGACCATTGCCGAAGTGCTTGAGCAGGAACCAGGTAATCTGCATGCACTCTGTAATCTGGCCATTTTCCATCAAAATGAGAACCGGGCTGATCAAGTGCTGCTTCTGATCAAAAAATTGCGGGTCATCGTGCCGTTCCAGCACGAACAAGTCTACAAACTGGCGACAACGATGGGAATTCTGGGCCAGCATGATACGGCTTATATTCACTTCCGGCGTTTGCTCAAGGACGAAGAGACAGCTGCTGATCCGGCACTTGCTCATTATGCAGCAGTGGCGGCTTATAATACAGAACGTTATGATGCTGCTGAACGTCTGTGGCATCATGTGTCCAAGCTTGATCCGGGTTCGGAAGTATCCCGGTACTATCTGTCAGGTCTTGAGGCTGTAAAACAAGGCGAACAAGAGCCGGAGAAGCTAAGTTATCACTATCATCTGCCATTCGACGAGCAGTTCAGACAGTGGGAGAACTATGGTAACGGCATACCTGAAGAAATGAAAAATGATCCACTGATTCGTTCATCGTTCTTCTGGGCTTTGCGGCATGGTGATCGGGCAACGAAGCTGCAAGTTATTCATGCGCTTGGAATGATTGGAGATTATGAGGTGCAGCAGGCTCTGCAATCCTTTATTGAAGAGCCGGGGGAAGATCAGGATCTGCTTGATGCTGCACAAGTTGTGCTGGACGGATTAAAATCGGCTGAACACGGTGAACAGAATACTCAGGTGGTTCGTCCCTTTTCTCCTGTAGCCTTGAATTCCATTGGGAAAGTTCAATCCATATCAGAGCAATCGGACACTGGGTCAACCTCCCATTGGCAGGCTGTTGTTGATCGTGCGTTACAGATGTCTGAAGCGAAGGCTGAGTTACAGCAAGAGATGGAACGGCTCTGGACGGATTATGTATCCCGGGTACATCCGGAGGTTCCAGGTACGAAACAGATTGAGGGTTGGGCTGCAGGACTTGAATATTTGGCAGCGAAGAATCACAGTCGGCCCGTTACCTATCAAAGCATTGCTGAGCGGTATGGGATATCGGCATCAACGGTTAGCAAGTATGCTAAACAGATTCATTCGGTGTGTAACAGCAATCCGCCACTTGTATAAAAAATTGGCCCTCCCTTGTTTTCAGAAAGACATCATGAGGTGAAGGATACAATAACCGGGAAAACGGGTAAACTTAACGAATGGGCCTCGTAAACGCCTGTAGGATATCATCTTGGCAAGTTCATCGCTAGTACAACACTTTCTCACCTTAATTAAGGAGGCTGTATCTATATGTCTAAATACAGAACGATTGTGATCGGAACGGGACCTGCGGGTCTGACAGCAGCGATATATCTGGCTCGTGCTAATCTGAAACCACTGGTTATCGAAGGTCTTCAGCCGGGTGGTCAATTGACGACGACAACGGAAGTTGAGAATTTCCCCGGTTTCCCGCAAGGTATCATGGGTCCGGAATTGATGGACAACATGCGTAAGCAAGCGGAACGTTTTGGAGCCGAATTCAAAAATGGCTGGGTGGAAGAAGTGGATTTCAGCAAACCGCCCTTCAAGGTCAAAGTTGGAGGAATCGGTGAGCTGGAAGCTGAATCGATCATTATCTCCACAGGTGCATCCGCTCGTTATCTCGGTATTCCGGGTGAACAGGAAAATGTGGGACGTGGTGTAAGTACATGTGCGACATGTGACGGTTTCTTCTTCCGAGGCAAAAAAATCGTGGTCGTGGGTGGTGGTGACTCCGCGATGGAGGAAGCGAGTTTCCTGACTCGTTTTGCAACAGACGTGACATTGGTTCACCGCCGCGATGAATTGCGTGCATCCAAGATTATGCAGGATCGGGCTCGCAGCAATGAAAAGGTGAAGTGGGCGCTGAACCGTACTCCTCTCGAGGTCGTACCTGAAGCTTTGGGTGTCAAAGGACTGAAGGTGCGCAACAACGAGACGGGGCAGGAAGAGTTGCTTGAAGCAGATGGTGTATTCGTTGCCATTGGTCACACGCCAAATACCGGATTTCTGGGTAATGCGATCACACTGGACGAACATGGCTATGTTGTGGTTAAACCAGGAACGACGGAGACCAATATACCTGGTGTATTTGCCTGTGGTGATGTGCAGGATACGAAGTATCGTCAAGCCATTACAGCTGCAGGATCTGGATGTATGGCCGCGATGGATTGTGAGAAGTTCCTTGAAGGAAGCATTGTGCATGACTGGAGCGAAACGTTGGATAAATAAGCATTTCGCGCATGTAGTTAGGCATATGTTAGGAATAAGAGACAACGGGAAGTCTCATGTATTGAGAGAAGCCGGAAGGCTTCTCTTTTTTTGAAACTACAGTGGGCATGAGTTCGTATACATATGGGGCATATTAGCTGTGAGGTGAAGATTTTGGGGGAAATGATAAAAGATTGGTTACAGAATGCGACAGTGAGACGGTTTTTGATCCTGCTCTTATTCTGTTTAATTTTGTTCAGTATGGGGAGTATGCTGCACATGATTCTGCTGTTGTTCCTGGTGACGTATGTCATGAACAGGTTACAGCATTTCATTACAGGTGGTTTGAATCGATTGTTCCCGATCAATTATAAAGTTGTGGTCATCCTGCTCTATATGATCGTTATTGCGGTGATCGTGCTTGGAATATCCAGATATTCACCACGGATCGTGGATCAGGTCGTTCAGTTGACAAACGAAATCATGAAATTTCTGGATAGTGCAGACGGTGATAATTTTGCATCCAAAATTGCAGGTTATCTTCAATCTTTCGATATTAAAAATTACACCAATGATGCATTGAAATATATTTTCGCTTTGAGCAAATGGTTGGAGTTTATTCTGCTCGTTATCATTCTGAGTCTGTTCTTCTTGTTGCAGAAGCAGGAGATATCTAAGTTCACATCCAAGTTCAAAACAAGTAAAATTGGATGGTTCTATAATGAAGTAGCTTATCTGGGAGACAAATTCGTGTCTTCTTTTGGTAAAGTCATTGAGGCACAGCTTCTTATTGCGGTGTTCAATACGGTGCTGACGATACTGGGCTTATGGATTCTGGGTTTCCCGTATCTGTTCGCGCTGACCATTCTGGTGTTCCTGCTCAGTCTGGTTCCCGTTGCGGGAGTGATCATCTCACTTGTACCGCTCTGTCTGATTGGGTATCAGATGGGTGGACTGAAATTAAGCATTATTGTGATTATCATGATTATTGTGATTCATGCCTTGGAGACGTACTTCCTGAATCCAAAACTGATGGCACATAAGACCAAATTGCCCATGTTCTACACCTTTATCGTACTGATCCTGTCGCAACACTTCCTGGGGATCTGGGGACTGATCATTGGTATTCCGATCTTTGTCTTCCTGCTTGATATTCTGGATGTGAACAAGATGGAGAAGACAGAAGAGCCGGTACGTGTGGAATCGAAGTTGTGACGTTTAGCTGAAGAATGACTGAGTTCAATCCAATTGAACAACTTCAGATATTTGTGAAAAGTAAGGTGCCTTCCAACCTATGGAAGGCGCTTTTTGTTGTCCATATCGTCATTAGATAGCGTCATTAGATAGCTTTCTGTACGACAATGACAGGTGGCGGTGTGAGTGAGACGAGTCACCCTTATGAAGGGACGAAGATCATCTTTTATGAATGGAACGAGTGATGATGCAATATCATGAGTTGAGGCTTCCTCTGTTATGGAGGAAGGAATGAAGCGTGCGTTTATAAATGAAGGTAAAAGATTGTATACGTATTCAAAAATGCTATGTGATGTGGTTCACAACCCTAACGGAGCATGGTGTATCCGAGGTCTTATCGTCTTGACCCAGGCGTATCCTTCAATTATAGTTGGTACGTAGGACTTAAACTATTTTAGATAGATAAAGGTGGCTTGCAGCATGTCTGAGAAAATCTACGTTGGGGTCGATCTCGGCGGAACAGCAATCAAAGTCGGTATATGCGATGAACAAGGTCAGCTAATGCATACGTATGAAGGACCGACTGAAGTGGATAAGGGCGTAGACACGGTCATCGCCAACATCGAGAAGTATGTCCGACATATCGTAGCCGAATCACCTTACAGTTGGGAACAGCTTGAGGGTGTAGGTGCTGGAGTGGCCGGTTTCACGAATGTACGCGAGGGAATTATCGTTCATGCCCCTAACATCGGATTTCGGAATGTAGCCATTCGTTCGATTCTGGAAGAACGTCTGGGCAAGCCAATCAAAATAGATAACGATGCAAACGTGGCTGCACTGGGTGAAGTATGGGCAGGTGCCGGCAAAGGCGTAGACAATTGCGTATGTTATACACTCGGCACAGGCGTTGGCGGAGGCTTGATCTTGAATGGAAACATCTATCAAGGCTTCTCTGGTATGGCCGGTGAGCTGGGTCATATCAGTGTTGTACCTGATCTGGAGGCCATCAAGTGTGGCTGTGGTAAAATGGGATGTGTAGAAACAGTATCGTCTGCAACGGGTATTATCCGTATGGCGAAAGATGCGGTAGAACGCGGGGATCATACGTCGCTGGCACTTGTTGACAAGATTGCAGCCAAAGAAGTATTTGATGCTGCCAAGGCAGGCGATGAAGTGGCACAGCGCATTGTAAACCGTGCGGCCTTCTACCTGGGCAAGTCCATGGCTACTGTAGCTGCTGTCATTAACCCGGAGATGTTCATCATTGGTGGTGGCGTATCCAAAGCGGGTAACTTCTTGTTCGATGAAATACGTACCGTATTTGCTAAGTTGACACCGGAACCGCTGCAAGAAGGGGTTCAGATTCTGGAAGCTACACTTGGTAATAATGCAGGTATTGTGGGTGCTGCAGGTCTTCTCTTGCGTTCCTAGTAACCTCGTAACAATATATGAAGACAGCAATATGATAAGGAGGGGACATTTATGCTTGAAGGTGAAGGCTCACCAGGCACAGGCGCCACGCTCATTATCATTACGGGCATGTCCGGGGCAGGTAAAACCATTGCAGTACAAAGCCTGGAGGATCTGGGTTTCTTCTGTGTGGATAATCTGCCACCGGTATTGATTCCAAAATTTGCAGAACTAATTGAACAGTCAAACGGCAAGATTGGTAAGGTAGCATTGGTTATCGATCTGCGCGGGCGTGAATTCTTTACGGCTCTGTCCGAGTCTTTGAACTATATTAAAGATCATTTTACCATTCATTGCGAAATTTTATTCCTGGATGCTACAGATTCTGTACTTGTTCAGCGGTACAAAGAAAGCAGGCGCAGACACCCGCTGGCTCCTGAGGGCATGCCGCTGGACGGCATCCGACTGGAACGCAAGATGTTGGAGGAACTCAAAAACTCCGCTACTCAAGTACTGAATACAAGTACAATGAAGCCTGCCCAACTGAAAGAACGCATCATATCCCGCTTTTCTCATCTGGAAAGCCAAATGTTGTCGGTGAATATTACGTCTTTCGGATTTAAGTATGGCATTCCGATTGATGCTGATCTGGTGTTTGATGTACGTTTTTTACCGAATCCGCATTATATTGAGCATTTGCGACCGAATACGGGACAGAATAGTGATGTGTACGAATATGTTATGAAGTGGCCAGAGACACAGGCGTTTCTGACCAAGCTGCTGGATATGCTGCATTTCCTGATTCCGCAATACCGGAAGGAAGGCAAAAGCCAGGTTATTATTGGAATCGGCTGTACCGGAGGCAAGCATCGTTCGGTAGCAATATCGGAATATTTGGGCAAGATGTTGGGAAGCAGCGAGACAGAAGCTGTCACCGTGAGCCATCGCGACGCTGACCGGGACCGTCATTGAAGAGGGTGAAGGGATGAAAGAGGCCGGACCACGAAGAGAACGTCCGAGAATAGTTGTAATGGGCGGCGGAACCGGATTATCCGTGATGTTGCGCGGTTTGAAAGAGAAGCCGCTGGATATCACGGCCATCGTCACGGTTGCAGATGACGGTGGAAGTTCAGGCATCCTGCGCAATGAGCTACAAATGCCGCCTCCAGGCGACATTCGCAACGTGCTTACGGCACTGGCTGATGTAGAACCATTGCTTTCAGATATGTTGAAGTACCGTTTCAATACAGGCGCGGGGCTTGCAGGCCACAGCTTGGGGAATTTGATTTTGGCTGCAATGACGGATATTTCGGGCGACTTTGTGACCGCAGTGCGGGAGCTTAGCCGCGTGTTTGCCGTTCGAGGTGAGGTATTGCCAGCCGCAGGCCAGGCCGTTGTGTTGCATGCCGAGATGGAAGATGGGACAATTATAACAGGTGAGTCCAAGATTCCTGAGGCAGGCGGACGCATCAAACGTGTTTTCCTTGAACCGGATCACGTGGAGCCGTTGCCAGAGGCAGTAGAGGCCATTCGTCAAGCTGACGCCATTCTGATCGGGCCAGGCAGCCTCTATACAAGCATCCTTCCCAATCTGCTTGTACCTAAGCTTGCAGAAGCTGTGGTAGAGGCTGATGCAGTGAAGATGTTTATCTGTAATGTGATGACACAGCCGGGCGAAACGGATAACTATACGGTAAGTGACCACCTTAAGGCGGTACACGAGCATATAGGTCATCAGCTCTTCGACTATGTTATCGTCAATAATGGTGACATTCCGCTGCAAGTGCAGAATAAGTATGCGGAAAAAGGAGCAAAACCAGTTGTACTGGATATGAATGTACTCGAAAGTGCCGGTTATCAGGTGGTTGCAGATACCCTTGTTCTGTTCAAGACCTATCTGCGTCATGATGCCGACAAGTTAAGTCATCACATCTACCAACTGGTACAAAATTGGATGTTACGGAAGAGGTGAAGTCCCATGTCGTTTGCAGCACAGACCAAAAAAGAGTTAACCATGATCGAGAGCGAACCGTGCTGCGAAAAGGCGGAACTTTCAGCCCTCATCCGTATGCTTGGTGCAGTGCAGTTATCGAATAAAAAAGTGATCTTGGATATTTCGACGGAGAATGCCGCCATTGCTAGACGGGCATACTCTCTGCTTAAAAAGCATTTTCAAGTGCATACGGAATTATTGGTCCGCAAAAAAATGCGGCTGAAAAAGAACAATGTGTATATTGTTCGTATTCCAACTATGGTACAGGAGATTCTCAATGGTCTTCATATTGTATCGGAAGGTTTTCTGTTTACGCCAGGCATTAATCCGGAGTTGTTTCAACAGAACTGTTGTAAACGGGCCTATCTTCGCGGTGCGTTTCTGGCCGGTGGATCGGTTAATAATCCGGAAGGTTCTTCGTACCATCTGGAGATTGCCTCCATGTATGAGGAGCACTGTCAGGCACTGGTTGACCTGGCCAATGAATTTCATCTGAATGCCCGGTGTATAGAACGGAAAAAAGGATTCATCCTATACATTAAGGAAGGCGAGAAAATCATTGAGCTACTCAGCATCATTGGTGCTCATCAGGCCTTGTTCAAGTTCGAAGATGTACGGATTATGCGAGACATGCGTAACTCCGTTAACCGGATTGTCAATTGTGAGACTGCCAACCTGAATAAAACCATTGGTGCCGCGGTAAGACAAATTGATAATATCCGTTTGTTGCAAAAGGAAGTTGGTCTGGAATCACTGCCTGAGAAACTCCGCGAAGTGGCAGAGGTTCGACTGGCTCATCCGGATATCAATCTGAAGGAAGTGGGCGAACTCCTTAAAGGTACAGTTAGCAAGTCGGGAGTGAACCATCGGCTTCGCAAAATTGATGAATTGGCTGAGAAAGTGCGTACAGAACGTTATGGTTAAGACGGAGTAGGGTAAATTAACAAGATCGGCTGTTTCTGCTGAACAGAAACAGTCGGAAAAGTCAGCCGTTAAGGACCTGGGAGACTCACTTAGTTCATTGGATGCGCTCTGCAAAAGATGAAATAGGGCAAGATAATGTCCTTCCAAGCACCCTGAGTTTTTTCTTCTAGTGTCCTGCACGGGTTAATGGTATAATGTTGTATAAATATAATTGTGTATTTAATGTCCAGATTTCATAATAGGGGGTAAGTTTCCATGACAAAGCACCCGGTAGTTGTCCGTTTGAAAACGGGTCTCCATGCCAGACCTGCGGCACTGTTCGTTCAAGAAGCGAATAAGTACTCGTCTGAAGTGTTCGTCGAGAAGGACGACAAGAAAGTTAATGCAAAAAGTATCATGGGGATCATGAGCCTTGCGATTAGCACAGGTACGGAAATCCAGATTAGTGCAGAAGGCGCGGATGCCGAACAGGCTGTAAACGCTTTAGTTAGTCTGGTAAGCAAGGAAGAGCTTGAAAACCAATAAGATATGATTCAATCCAATGAAGAAGTCCCGAAAGGGGCTTTTTTGCGTTATTGAGGTATTTGCTATCGTCAAGTGCAACATTATGGAATTTGTCCCGTCTGTTAAGGTATCAAATCGATTAAAGTTTGAGATGTTAACACATAAGGAGGCTATCGTGATGGGTAAACAATGGATGAAACCGTTTGGTGCAGTGCTGGTGGCAAGTACGTTGCTTGTAGGAGGAACCGCTTGGGTTGCGCCAGGGAACTATGCTTATGCTGCAGAGGTTCAAGGCGTACAACAGAATGTGATTAATGTCGTGGGTAAAGGTGAGATTCAGGTGAAGCCTGATATTGCTTATCTGTCCATTGGTGTGAACAGTACTGCAGAGACAGCTGCATCTGCTCAAAAAGCGAATGCTGCCAAGGTTCAAAAAGTATCCAACTTGCTGAAGAATACGTGGAAAATCAGTGCAGACGACATTCAAACCAGTCAGTTCTCTGTACAACCCAACTATACGTATAGCGAAAAAGACGGACAACAAATTAAAGGATACACAGCGCATCATACACTGACAGTCACGTATCGTCAGATGGACAAGATCGGCGAACTGCTTGATGCTGCTTCAGGTGCGGGTGCGAACAATATTGAGAACGTGCGCTTTACTGTAGAAAATCCGGAAACTTATGAATCTCAAGTGATTGAGAAGGCTGTTGCCAATGCAGATGTAAAAGCTGGCGCCATCGCAAAAGCAGTTAAACGTCAACTGGGTGCTGTTCTTTCCGTAAGCCAAGGCGATGCAAATGTACCTGTGTTCTATGCAAGTGAGTCTTTGATGTCCAAAGCACAAGATGCAGCAGGTGGCACTGAGATTGAAACGGGTCAAGTTAAAGTAAGCACAATCCTGAATATCACGTATGAAATGAAATAAACGAGATGGAACCAGATTGTAAGCTCAAGTAACCCTTTTTAAGGGTCGCTTGGAGGGTACAACGAAATGATGACAAAGACTTTGTCCTGCGGACAGAGTCTTTTTTTGTTGGAAAAGCAAACTTTGATGAAGTTGGACAGGAGGATACCCCTTTGAAGCTAAATATAATGCTGTATATTGTATCTTTTTTGTATAGTTGTTCGTGACAAAAAGGTCATATCCCGTTATATTTTCTGCCTGATATTCATCAACATTGTAACTCGAGCTGTAAACCTTTCCGAAATTGGGTTAATTATAATAAAGAGGTGAGCGTATGAGATATGCGATCAGGTCAGGGTTACATACGCAATGATACCTAATTGTGAATTCAGAGAGGAGTTTTATATATGACATCATGGAAAAAATGGACAAGTGCGTTGCTTGCAGCGGGAATTATTGTGGGGAGCGGTGCAGTATGGCAGGATAGCTCAGTACAAGCGGCTTCTGTATCCTCGAAAGTGACAACCCCGGCGGAGGTAACGCTGAAATCGGGTGGGAAAACACTGACTCAAAAAGGACTTCTTCAAGGTGGCTCAACTTGGGTCTCTCTTACGGCAGTTAAAGATGTGGCAGGTGGAACCCTGAAATATGATGCGAAAACCAAATCATATACGGTAACAGCAGCAAACAATGCGATGACCGTTAGCCTGATGGATGGACAGCCAAACGTTTATATTAACGGTTATTACCCTCAGGTCGAAGCAAAATTGATTCAGGGTCGATTGTATATCCCATTTTCTGCGATGAGAGATTATTTGGGTGTACAAGGGAATTGGGATGGCAAAACCAAAACGTTGACACTTAGCAAGGTGAAACAAAATAGCGTGAAAATTAAAGCGGCAACAGTTAATGTTACTGTGAAAAATGCTGAAGTAGATGTAAAATATCCGCAAGTAAGCGGTCTGGCTAGCAAAGAGGCAGAAGCGGCGATCAACAAAGTGCTGAAAGATGAAGTGGATACTGCGGTTGCTGCTTTCAAAAAACAGACATCTGAATTCGGCGGTGCAACAGCCAACCGTCCATATGCATTTGAGAGCTCATATGTAGTGACATACAACGAAAAAGGCGTGCTGGGACTCATTACACAACGATATGAGGATTATGCTGGCGCACATGGGATGACAACCCGTACGGGCCATACCTTTGCATTGGATACAGGCAAGGAGCTTACGTTAGATGATGTGCTTCAAAATAATAAAACCATGCGTGAGACGTTGGGTAAAAAAGTGGGCGAGCAACTGAAAGCCCGCGGTGGATACCTCGATGGATATAAAGGGCTAAACAAAGATCAGGATTTCTATGTGACACCAACGGGTGTGGTTGTGTTCTTCCAGCTGTATGAGTATACGGCGTACGCAGAGGGCTTCCCGGAAATGCCATTTACGTATAAAGAGATTCTCCCTAAAGGCACAGAACCATTTAGTGATGTAACTGGAACCAAATAACGAATCACGAATCACTATTATGCACTCTTAAGTAATTTTTCTTATAAAATGAAAAAGAAGCCCTCATCATAATCATGATGAGGGCTTCTTCTCGTATAAACAACACAATGAGGTGTTGCTGATTACGTTAGGTGTTCGTATGTCAACGCGTAGAGCGTGGTCTACGTCACACTTAGATACCTTGTGAACCTACGTTTTCAATAACTTTATCAATGATACCGTAATCGGCAGCTTCAGCAGCACTCATGAAGTAGTCGCGATCTGTATCTTTCTCAATCCGCTCCAGCGGTTGACCTGAACGCTCAGAGATGATGCGGTTCAAGGTATCACGCATTTTCAGGATGCGGCGAGCACGAATTTCGATATCGGAAGCTTGACCCTGAGCACCACCAAGTGGTTGGTGAATCATGATCTCACTGTTAGGCAACGCAAAACGTTTCCCTTTTGCACCGGCATTCAACAAGAATGCACCCATGGAAGCGGCCATGCCTACACAGATGGTAGATACATCCGGTTTGATGAATTGCATTGTATCGTAAATCGCCATACCGGCTGTAATGGATCCGCCTGGGCTGTTGATGTATAAGTGAATGTCTTTCTCCGGATCTTCCGCAGCCAGGAACAACATCTGTGCCATAATGGCATTAGCCACTACGTCATTAACATCGCTACCAAGGAAAATAATACGATCCTTCAGCAATCTGGAGTAGATATCATAGGCGCGCTCACCCCGGTTGCTCTGTTCAACGACCATTGGAATAAAACTCACGTGAAAAACCTCCTTGGAATGTAAATGTTTATTGGTGTTTATAATTAAACTGTTACCGTATTACCCACATAATAAACAATTCCAAACAAAAAGTCAAAGAAAGTCAAACTAACTTTCAAAAAAAAGAAACCTATCCGGTTTCATTGGTTAAAAGGGTTATGAGCTGTTAAATAAAATGGCGCGCCCGCCAAGAATCGAACTTGGATCTCAGGCTTCGGAGGCCTACGTCATATCCATTGGACCACGGGCGCACATTATGTGACAGCAATAATGATTATAGCTCATGAAATATTTAATTGCAAGCAGTTCGTTATGTGTATTGGTTTGGATTAACCTAAAAATGATCATGATGAAGAAGAGTGGATAAAGAGTGCATTTAAGTAAATGCTATTAGAGGTTTTGGACATGCCGTATGAAATGCGTTTCTGAGCGATATGTAGATTGAATTCTTTCGTTTCTTCTATATATGGTATGCGTGAGCTAGTCCTTGATCATGGAAGTCCAGGATTGTGAAAATAGGCGCGTACAAACGCTGAATGCGTGTCGAAATAACACGTTGAAACACTTGCATGTCACGTCAGTTTTAGGTAGAATAGACGTGGGACTTAAAAAGTTAACCCGGGACGTTTTAGGGCCACGAAAGAGAGCTTGGAACGAGAACTTGCGGGAGTGGAAAGCATGCGAACGATTTTAGAAGTACAAAAGCAGCTTCTGCCTGATCTCATGGATATCTTGAAAAAGAGGTATACGATTCTGCAACAGATCATGTTATCGGATGTGATCGGACGGAGAACGTTAGCTAATTCCATGCAGATGACCGAGCGGGTTCTGAGGGCTGAGACCGATCTGTTAAAGGCTCAGGGACTTATTGAAATTGACAGTGCAGGAATGAAGATCAGCGAGGCAGGGTATGATTTGCTGCAGCAGTTAGAGCCCGTAGCCAAAGAGTTGTTTGGATTATCCGAGCTGGAAGAGCGCATCAAGCAAGCCTACGGTCTGCAAAAGGTAGTTGTGGTTCCTGGTGATTCGGACGTTTCTCCGTTTGCTAAAAGGGAACTGGGCAGAGCCGGAGCGAAGGCTCTCGGCAATATCATGAGTGACAACGACGTTGTCGCCGTAACTGGCGGATCAACAACGGCCGAAGTCGCAGAGCAACTGACTCCGCCAACATCGCTTAAAGGTGTCTGGTTCGTACCAGCACGTGGTGGACTTGGAGAAAGCCTTGAAATTCAGGCAAATACGATTGCATCCACAATGGCAAAACGGGTAGGAGCGCAATACAAACTCCTGCATGTACCGGATTTGCTAAGTGATCATGCCTATGAATCATTAATCCAGGACCCCAGTGTTCAGGAGATTCTGCAGCTGATTCGGCAATCGCGCATTGTTATTCATGGCATTGGTGATGCCGTGGAGATGGCGACAAGACGTAAACTTGCGACGGAGATTATTGAAGAGCTTCAGGAGCAAGGAGCCGTGTCTGAATCTTTCGGTTATTACTTTAATGATCAGGGTAAGGTGGTACATACCATGCTTACACTGGGTATGCGACTTCAGGATATTGAACGAACCGATGTCGTGATTGGAATCGCAGGTGGCAAAAGCAAAGCTGCTGCTATACATTCCGTGTTGCGATTTGGTCAGGAAGATATTCTGATTATTGATGAGGCTGCTGCCGAAGTCATCGTTGCTGAAATGGAATAGGGTTTACTTTGCAATACAACCATTGTTGTCTTGACGGACTTTACCGTCTGTCTTGAATATATAAGTTTCATAAAAAAATTAATCAAAACTTGGGAGGAACTTACTCATGATTAAAGTAGGTATTAACGGTTTTGGACGTATTGGACGCTTGGCATTCCGCCGTATTCAAAATGTAGAGGGCATTGAAGTAGTAGCAATCAACGACTTGACTGACGCTAAAATGCTGGCTCATTTGCTCAAATATGATACAACTCAAGGTCGCTTTGATGGCGAAGTTGAAGTACACGATGGCTTCTTCAAAGTGAACGGCAAAGAAGTTAAAGTATTGGCTAACCGTAACCCGGAAGAACTTCCTTGGGGCGACCTGGGCGTAGATATCGTTCTGGAATGTACTGGTTTCTTCACAACAAAAGAAGCAGCTGAGAAACACTTGAAAGGTGGAGCTAAGAAAGTTGTTATCTCCGCACCAGCTACTGGCGACATGAAAACCATCGTTTACAACGTAAACCATGAAATCCTCGACGGTACTGAAACTGTAATCTCCGGCGCATCTTGCACAACAAACTGCCTGGCACCTATGGCAAAAACACTGCAAGACAAATTCGGAATCGTTCAAGGTTTGATGACTACAATTCACGCTTACACTGGCGACCAAAACACGTTGGATGCTCCACACCCTAAAGGTGACTTCCGTCGTGCTCGCGCAGCAGCTGAAAACATCATCCCTAACACAACTGGTGCTGCTAAAGCAATCGGTCTGGTAATTCCAGAACTGCAAGGCAAATTGGATGGTGCGGCTCAACGTGTACCAGTAGCTACTGGTTCCCTGACTGAGCTCGTAACAGTTCTGGGTAAAAAAGTTACTGCTGAAGAAGTTAACGCAGTAATGAAAGAAGCTTCCGATCCACAAACTTTCGGATACACTGAAGACGAAATCGTATCTTCCGACATCCAAGGTATCACTTTCGGTTCCCTGTTTGATGCAACTCAAACTAAAGTTCTGACTGTTGGCGACCAACAATTGGTTAAAACTGTAGCTTGGTATGACAATGAAATGTCCTACACTGCACAATTGGTTCGCACTTTGGAGCACTTTGCAAAAATGATTAAGTAATATCTGCAATAACATAGAGCGGAAACAGATGCTATATTGTTTCCGCTCTTTATATATCAATATTTTGCAAATTTCTCAAAAACACCAGGATTGACAAGGGATTTCAGCCCTTGATGGGTCCACCAAATACATGGGTGCGGAGGAAATACAGATGAACAAAAAAAGTGTACGCGATATCGAATTGACAGGAAAACGGGCTTTTGTCCGTGTAGATTTCAATGTGCCGCTCGAAGATGGTAAAATTACAGATGACAAACGTATTCGTGCAACGCTTCCTACAATCAACTTCTTGATTGAAAAAGGCGCTAAAGTCATTTTGGCAAGCCACATGGGTCGTCCTAACGGCGAAGTGGTTGAATCCTTGCGTTTGACTCCAGCAGCTGAGCGTTTGTCTGAATTGTTGGGTAAAACAGTAGTTAAAGCTGACGATTCTGTTGGTGACGCTGTTAAAGCTCAAATCGCTGAACTGAACAATGGCGACGTGTTGTTGCTTGAAAACGTTCGTTTCCACGCAGGCGAAGAGAAAAACGATCCGGAACTGGCAAAACAATTTGCTGAACTGGCTGACGTTTTCGTAAACGATGCGTTTGGCGCGGCTCACAGAGCACACGCTTCGACTGAAGGAATCGCTCACTTGCTTCCAGCAGTGTCCGGTTTGTTGATGGAGAAAGAACTTGAAGTTTTGGGTAAAGCCATCTCCAACCCAGAGCGTCCTTTCACAGCAATCATCGGCGGATCCAAAGTTAAGGACAAAATCGATGTAATCGACAACCTGCTGAACATTGCAGACAACGTGATCATCGGTGGCGGTCTGACTTACACGTTCTTCAAAGCACAAGGACATGAAATTGGACAATCCTTGTTGGATGAATCCAAACTTGATGTTGCTCTCGGTTTCATCGAAAAAGCGAAAAAACTGGGCAAAAACTTCTACCTGCCGGTAGATATCGTAGTTTCTGACGATTTCAGTGCAAAAGCCAACACACAAATCGTTGACATCGATGGCATCCCAGCAGATTGGGAAGGTATCGACATCGGTCCTAAAACACGTGAGATCTATGCTGACGTAATCAAAAACTCCAAATTGGTTGTTTGGAACGGACCAATGGGCGTATTTGAAATCGAGCCGTTCTCCCACGGTACTCGTGCAGTAGCGGAAGCTTGCGCTGAGACAGAAGCTTACACTGTAATTGGTGGCGGTGACTCCGCAGCAGCAGCTGAGAAGTTCAAATTGGCTGACAAAATGAACCACATCTCTACAGGTGGCGGTGCATCGCTCGAGTTCATGGAAGGTAAAGTACTTCCAGGCGTAGTGGCATTGAACGACAAGTAAGTTTTAGTAGTCTATAGCATGAAGGAGTTGAAACCCATGAGAACACCGATTATCGCAGGTAACTGGAAAATGTTCAAAACGGTTTCCGAATCCAATGACTTCATTCAGGAAGTTAAAGGAAAAGCGGAAGTTGAAGGCGTGGAGACTGTAATCTGCGCACCGTTTACGAATCTGCCATCCCTGGTAGAAGCCGTTAAAGGCACAAACATCAAAATTGGTGCACAAAATCTTCATTTTGAAGACAACGGTGCATTCACAGGTGAAATCAGCGGTGTAATGCTGAAAGACCTGGGTGTGGATTATGTCATTATTGGTCACTCGGAGCGCCGTCAATATTTTGCGGAAACCGATGAGACTGTCAATAAAAAATTGCATGCAGCATTCCGTCACGGATTGACTCCAATCTTCTGTCTTGGTGAGACGCTTGAAGAGCGCGAAGCAAACCAAACAAAAGACGTATGTAAAGTGCAAACGGTCGCTGCTTTTGAAGGTCTGTCCGCAGAGCAAGCGGCACAAGTCGTTATCGCTTATGAGCCAATCTGGGCGATTGGTACAGGCAAATCCTCCACTTCCCAAGATGCGAATGAAGTTATTGCTTACATCCGTACACTGGTGAAGGATCTGTATAACGAGACGGTTGCGAATGCAGTTCGTATTCAATACGGCGGCAGTGTTAAACCGGAGAACGTAACAGAATACCTCGGACAAAGCGACATCGACGGCGCGCTTGTTGGCGGTGCCAGCTTGCAGCCGGCTTCGTTCATCGCGCTTGTTGAGGGGGCGAAGTAAGATGACAGCTCCAAAACCTGTAGCACTGATCATCATGGATGGCTTTGGTCTGCGTAACACGGTAGAAGGCAACGCGGTAGCGCAAGCAAAGAAACCGAACTACGACCGTTTTATGAGCCAATTCCCACATACAACGCTGACTGCTTGCGGTGAAGCTGTAGGTTTGCCAGAAGGGCAAATGGGAAATTCCGAGGTTGGTCACCTGAACATTGGTGCCGGCCGGATCGTATACCAGGATTTGACCCGTATCTCCAAATCCATTCGTGACGGCGAGTTCTATGACAATGAAACACTTGTCAAAGCGGTTCGCGAAGCGAAACAAAGCGGTAAAAAGCTTCATCTCTACGGTTTGTTGTCCGATGGCGGCGTACATAGTCACATCGACCACCTGTTTGCTATGTTGGATCTGGCCAAAAAAGAAGAAATGAATGATGTATATATTCATGCCTTCATGGATGGCCGTGATGTTATGCCAGACAGTGGTAAAGACTTCATGCAGAAGCTGATCGCCAAGATTGAAGAAGTTGGTGTAGGACAAATCGCAACGGTTCAAGGTCGCTATTACGCGATGGACCGTGACAAACGTTGGGAACGGGTTGAGAAATCATACCGCGCCATCGTTTATGGAGATGGACCAAAATACACTGACCCACTCAAAGCGGTTGAAGAATCGTATGAGAAATCCGTATTTGATGAATTCGTTGAACCAACGGTTATCGTCAAAGCGGATGGTGAGCCGGTAGGTTTGGTAGAGAGCGGCGATTCCGTTATCTTCCTCAACTTCCGTCCTGACCGTGCGATCCAGTTGTCGCAAGTATTCACGAACCAGGATTTCCGCGGTTTCGATCGTGGTCCGAAGTTCCCTGTGGGCTTGCACTTTGTATGTTTGACTTTGTTCAGTGAGACGGTGGAAGGTTATGTGGCTTATTCGCCGAAGAACCTCGACAACACCCTGGGTGAAGTTCTGGTACAAAACAATAAAAAACAACTGCGTATTGCAGAAACTGAGAAATACCCGCACGTTACCTTCTTCTTCAGCGGCGGTCGTGATGTGGAGCTTCCGGGCGAAACTCGCGTACTGATCAACTCACCAAAAGTTGCAACGTATGATTTGCAACCAGAGATGAGCGCGTATGAAGTGGCTGACGCATGTGTTCGCGAGATCGAAGCAGACAAACATGACGCCATCATTCTGAACTTTGCTAACCCTGATATGGTTGGACACTCCGGTATGCTGGAGCCTACCATCAAAGCGGTTGAAGTAACAGATGAGTGCATGGGCCGTGTTGTGGATGCAGTACTTGCCAAAGGCGGCGTTGTACTGATCACGGCGGATCATGGTAACGCGGATATGGTGTTTGATGAGCAAGGACGTCCGTTCACAGCTCATACAACAAACCCGGTTCCATTCATCGTTACGGATGCCAATGTAACATTGCGTGAAGGCGGAATTTTGGCCGATATCGCACCAACAATTCTTGACCTGATGCAATTGCCTAAACCGGAAGAAATGACAGGTACATCCGTCATCGCTACCCGTAAATAAGTTGCACAGCCACCATATATGAAATTGGGAAGTTTGGCGTTTGCCCCTGAACGGAGGCAGCAGAAATCGTCCGAAGAAGCGTTAGCGTTCGCCTTTATCAGAGGATTCCAACTTATAAAAATAAGTTCAAAGGAATCCGGGGATAACAGCGATCGGAAGACGATTCTGCTGACGTAGTGGATAAGGGGAAACACAAGTGGTCCTAATTTTTAATAAATTCAAATTTAAAGGAGATTATCACAAATGACTATTATTTCTGACGTGTACGCTCGCGAAGTCCTCGACTCCCGCGGTAACCCTACAGTAGAAGTTGAAGTATATCTGGAGTCCGGCGCAATCGGACGCGCAATCGTTCCATCCGGTGCATCCACTGGTGCCCATGAAGCAGTTGAGCTTCGCGATGGCGACAAATCCCGTTACCTCGGTAAAGGCGTTCTGCAAGCTGTTAAAAACGTAAACGAAACAATCGCTCCAGAAGTTATCGGTATGGATGCATTGGATCAACTGGGTATCGACAAATTGATGATCACTTTGGATGGTACGCCAAACAAAGGTAAACTGGGTGCTAACGCAATCTTGGCTGTATCCATGGCAGTAGCTCGCGCAGCTGCTGACGCTCTGGACCTGCCATTGTACGTATACCTGGGCGGATTCAACGCTAAAGCATTGCCAGTTCCAATGATGAACATCATCAACGGTGGTGAGCATGCTGACAACAACATCGACGTTCAAGAGTTCATGGTTCTTCCAGTTGGAGCACCAAGCTTCAAAGAAGCTCTTCGCGTAGGTGCAGAGATCTTCCACAACCTGAAATCCGTATTGAGCTCAAAAGGCCTGAACACAGCTGTAGGTGACGAAGGTGGTTTCGCACCGAACCTTGGTTCAAACGAAGAAGCAATCACTACAATCATCGAAGCTATTGAAAAAGCGGGTTACAAACCAGGCGTTGACGTATTCCTGGGTATGGACGTTGCTTCCACTGAGTTCTACAAAGATGGTAAGTACACACTTGCTGGCGAAGGTAAATCTTACACTTCCGCTGAGTATGTTGACCTTCTGGCTTCATGGGTTGAGAAATACCCAATCATCACAATCGAAGACGGTATGTCCGAAGATGACTGGGATGGTTGGAAATTGCTCACTGAGAAATTGGGAGACAAAGTACAACTCGTTGGTGATGACCTGTTCGTAACAAACACTGAGCGTCTGGGCAGAGGTATCGAAGAAGGTATCGGTAACTCCATCCTGATCAAAGTTAACCAAATCGGTACATTGACTGAAACATTTGATGCAATCGAAATGGCTAAACGTGCAGGATACACAGCTGTAATCTCCCACCGTTCCGGTGAGTCCGAAGACAGCACAATCGCTGATATCGCTGTTGCAACAAACGCTGGTCAAATCAAAACGGGTGCTCCTTCCCGTACAGACCGTATCGCGAAGTACAACCAATTGCTCCGCATTGAGGATCAACTGGGTGAACTGGCTCAATACAATGGTCTTAAAGGATTCTACAACCTTAAAAAATAAGCTGGATATCCAGCTTTTACGGGCAAGCCGGTTAACCGGCTTGTCTTTTTTATTGAAACGGAATAGTGGTATAACGTAAGGATCGCGTAGATGGTGAAATTTAGGGCATTGTATGAACTGTACTACTTGTAGTACAACCATAGCTATGTTACAATTAAAGTAACTGTTTTTATGGTGAGATGTTATGCCCACATGGGTAGGAGGTGGAAAGAATGGATATTGCTTTGAAATTGCTGCTCGTTGTTTTCTCGATCGGTCTAATCACTGTAGTATTGCTGCAGCACGGGAAAAGCGCTGGTTTGGCGGGTGCCATCTCCGGTGGTGCGGAACATCTTTTCGGTAAAACGAAAGCGCGCGGATTGGATCTCTTCCTGCAACGTGCAACGGTGGTACTGGGTGCAGGATTTATGATTTTGTCTATTATTGTTACGGTGGTTTCCAAGTAAGAATTGGAACTTCTTTACAATGAATAGCTTAAGCTAATGGCTTAATTGATGAACCTTCGTTTCGTGGAGAAACGGGGGTTTTTTAATAAATTCTTACGCGTCCAAACTTTTCCAACAATCGAATCTATAGACTCCATGATTTTCGGTCTTCTTCTCACTTCTGTTCGGTTTTCCTTCCTTAATCGTGCAACACAACCCCTATCATGTATGGAAATGTCCCTCGCTTATTCGTTACGCGCGAACTCACTCCCTATAATGAATGTCATGTGTACAGAAAATTTTCGGATGTAGTCCTTTTCCAGATGCGTACAGCACGTGTATCGCATAAAATGTCTGTAGAGATACGTGAAAGCGTGATTTTAGAGGAGCGCTCCGCAACTGTGGTTTTTTTGCGAGGTACGGATGGGCTGGATTGAATTCGTGTATACTAGGGTATGAGATAGTATGGATGCACGACTATACTCTTTAAGACAGTGATATGTATTGCATGAAAAAGGTAAGAATTCCGATACATAAACAGATGAGATACGATTACACTTTTATGTTTCCCGAGGTGAATATATTAATGATAACAGAACAACAATTGCTCGACTTCATGCGGGAAACCGCTTATAAACCGATGACTTATCAGGAGTTGGAACAGCACTTCGCTATCGAAGACGCAGCTGATTTCAAAGCCTTTTTGATCATGCTGAATACGCTGGAGGAATCCGGCAAAGTTTTGCTGACCCGTAACAATCGCTATGGCATGCCAGAGCGCATGGATTTGGTTCGCGGACGTTTACAGGCTCACGCCAAAGGTTTTGCTTTCCTCATTCCTGAGGATCGGGAGCACCCGGATGTGTACATTCACGCCAATGATATGAAGAGTGCGATGAATGGTGACACGGTACTGGTTAAAGTTACGTCCCAAGGCCCTTCTGGCGGTCGCCTGGAAGGTGAGATCGTCCGTATTGTTACTCGTGCGGTGACACAAGTTGTCGGTGTGTTCCAAAGCCATGAGGTGTACGGTTTCGTTATTCCGGATGACAAACGGATTAACCGCGATATTTTCATCCCGCGTACGAACTTTGCTGGGGCGGTTGAGGGACAGAAGGTTGTTGCCAAAATCGTCAGCTATCCGGAGGGCCGTGCCGCAGCCGAGGGTGAAGTGATCGAGATTCTCGGTCATAAGGATGAGCCGGGTATTGATATTTTGTCCGTCATTCGCAAGCATCAGCTGCCTGAAACTTTCCCGGATGAAGTGGTAGAAGAGGCGGAGAAAGCACCGGACTCCATCACAGATGAAGAGATTGTACAACAGGGTCGTCGTGATCTGCGCGGACTTAACATTGTCACGATTGATGGTGAAGATGCCAAGGATCTGGATGATGCTGTAAATGTAGAGAAACTGCCTAACGGGAACTACCGTCTAGGTGTTCATATTGCCGATGTCGGCTATTATGTGCGGGAGAATTCCAAACTCGATCAGGAAGCCTATAACCGTGGATGCAGTGTGTATCTGGTAGACCGGGTTATTCCGATGTTGCCACAGCGTCTGTCGAACGGAATCTGCAGTTTGAACCCACAGGTAGACCGTCTAACCCTGTCTTGTGAGATGGAGTTCAACGACCAGATGAAGGTTGTAAAACATGACATTTTCACAAGTGTAATCAAAACCAAAGAGCGGATGACGTATTCCAACGTCCGTAAAATCCTTGAAGGTGAAGAGCCGGAATTGCTCGAGCGTTATAAGGATCTGGTAGATGATTTCCATCTGATGAAAGAGATTGCCCTGAAGCTGCGTGCTATGCGTATGCGTCGTGGTGCGGTTGACTTTGATTTTGAAGAATCCAAAATCATTGTGGATGCGGAATGCAAACCGATCGATATCGTAAAACGCGAGCGTTCCATTGCAGAGCAAATCATTGAGGAATTCATGTTGGCAGCAAATGAAACAGTGGCAGAGCATTTCCACTGGTTAAAGGTTCCTTTCATTTATCGTGTGCACGAAGACCCGGATCAGGAAAAACTGCAAAATTTCCTCGCCTTTGCGGCGAATTTTGGACACCAGGTCAAAGGACGTGGCAATGCGATTCATCCACGGGCGCTTCAATCGCTGCTTGAGGATATCAAAGAAACAAAAGAACAAACCGTGATTAGTACGATGATGCTCCGTTCCATGAAACAGGCGAAGTATGATTCTGAAATGTCAGGTCACTTTGGCCTCGCGGCGGAATTCTATAGTCACTTTACGTCTCCAATTCGTCGTTATCCCGATCTCGTCATTCACCGGGTGATTCGCGAAGTCATTGAAAATAATGGTGCTTTGCCGGAGAATCGTCAAGAGTATTTGGCAGCACGCATGGCGGATATTGCGCAGCAGTCTTCGGAACGTGAACGTGTGGCGGTTGAAGCTGAACGGGATACGGAGAAAATGAAAAAAGCCGAATACATGCTCGATAAAGTAGGCGAAGAGTTCGAAGGCATGATTAGCAGTGTGACCAGCTTCGGTATGTTCATTGAACTGGAGAACACGGTTGAAGGCCTGATTCGCCTGAGCGCGCTCACGGACGACTATTACCATTTTGACGATCAACATATGGCTCTGATTGGTGAACGCACCTCAAAAGTCTTCCGCATCGGTGATGAAGTGAAGATCCGTGTAGCACGTGTAAGCATGGAAGAGTATACGATTGATTTTGAAATGGTGGATATGAAACCTCGCGCTGAACGTCCTGGCGGCTTCGGTGGCGGACGTGGCGGTAAAGGTGGACGTCCTGGTAGCGGCGGCGGACGCGGTGGAGCCAAGGGTGGACCAGCTGGATTCAGCGGTTCACGTGGTGGCAAAGGCGGATCATCCGCTGCAGGAGGCAACCGTGGTGGCAGATCAGCGGAAGAGAGCAGCAAAGGTGGACGTGGCGGTCGCGGTGGAGCAGCGAGTGCAGGCGCGGCGGGCGCAGGCTCATCCGGTGGCTACACAGGTAAAGGCGGCGGCAAACCAAAAGGTGAGCGTCGTGCCGGTGATGCTGGCGGATCAACTGGCCGTGGCAGAGGCGCGGTGAGCTTTGGTTTTGGCTCTGGTAAAGGTGGTTATAGCTCTACATCGGGTGGTTCGGATAGCGTTTCAACTGGTGGACAAGGAAGTGGCCTGAACAGCGGCAGCGGTCGCGGTGAAGGAAGCTTTAAGTCCGGCAAGGGCTCTGGTAAAGGTGGCAAAGGCGGAAGTGGACGTAAAAACACTTCGCCAAGCGGCGTATTTATCGGAGAAGCTGCAACACCTGGTGGCACTCAGGAAGGCGGAGCACCACGACGCAAGCGGAAGAAGAGCAAAGGTGCAGCTGGTAATGGCACGGCAGCTTTTGTACGGAAAAAGAAAAAATAAAACTAATGTAACTTGGAGAAATGGATTACCATCCGTTTCTTCAGGGTAAGCGTTGGGAGAATAGTCACTTTCCGCGGTACGTTGTTTCGCACACTCTGGAAGTGGTGTAATGAGGAGGGGCGGCAGAGGTCGCCTCTTTCTTGATTTTAACAGCCGTACTTGCTACAATTAAGGTCTGGCACGTGGTACCTTGGTGCAACATTGGGTGCGCTGCTATAAAGCATGGTACCGGCTTATTTTACGGAGAAGGAGTGAGGACATGGGCAAGAATGATGGACAGAGTAAAGTGCTCGCACAGAATAAAAAGGCTTCCCATGACTACTTCATTGAAGATACGTATGAAGCGGGCATGGTGCTTACCGGAACGGAGATCAAATCTCTTCGTAACGGCCGTGCGAATATTGGTGATGCATTTGCCACGATTCGAAACGGTGAGATTCATATTCACAATATGCATATTAGTCCTTTTGAACAAGGGAACCGAAATAATCCGCTCGATCCGACACGTACACGCAAGTTGTTGATGCATAAAGTGCAGATTCACAAGCTGCTCGGGTTGTCGAAACAGGATGGGTACAGCATCGTTCCGCTGAAAATCTATATCCGCAACGGTTACGCAAAGCTCTTGCTTGGACTGGGTAAAGGTAAGAAGCAGTATGATAAACGGGAGACTGCAGCCAAGCGGGATGCACAACGTGATATCCAACGGGTACTGCGCGAGAAGCAGAAGGTTGCACGTTAAAGTGGAGCGCTGGGTGTGAAGCTCCATTTTAGGTGTATAAGTTAGTTTTTTCGTGATGGAGTTAGGAAGGTTGCTGTTCGAGTTAAGGAGTCTCAGTGTTTGTCCTGTAATGGGCAGATTGAGGCTTTTTATTTGTATTAGCGAAGGTAATAGATGAGGTTGTTGAAATGTGCTATGAACTGAATTTTTGTGATATGTGTAAAAGAAGTAAGTAGGAGCATGGAATATGGCGTAGTGATGAATCAAAATGATTAGCTCTTGCGTAGTTTGCCCGAATCGTGGGTAAAATACTTAGGTGCCGTTGTTCGTGATCCGATCTGGGTTAACTTTACTTCCGATTGGTGACGCGGTATAATATGTAGACGATTGAGCCTGTTGTATTGGATAACTTTGTACACGTGCTCATCCTGCTGGAATGTCTTCCAGCAATCTGTACTATTTCGGTGATGTGTCCTGTGTTATGATTACTTATGTAGCAGACAGGAATGCCGAGTTTGAAAGAAGCATCTTTTTACCTTGGAGGAAAAAGATGTGCAGCACCTTTGCTCCGTATTCACGGATTAATCCTGGAGCCCTTCTTCATTGAGGGGGCGTTTATGGATTCGACGGGGATAGTTCGAGCATGGGTAGCGGGTAGTGGGGACGCGTCCGCTTTATCAACGCTAAAGCCTATTAAACGGCAAACAACAAACAAACTACGCTTTCGCAGCCTAAGAAACTGTGTGCGTGCTTCTACCCTGCATCGCCCATGTGACAGGGATAGGGGCTAACTAGTAGTGGGATACGCCGTCACATCTCCGCCTGGGGTGTGCTGAAGAAGACAATCAGGCTGACCCAACGTATAGCCGGTTACGGGGCGATACTCGGGTGACATCAAAACTGTGACTACACCCGTAGAAGCTTATGTGCCGTTATCTTCGGACAGGGGTTCGACTCCCCTCGCCTCCATTAGAGTCAAAAACCATCAACCAGTGTTCTGGTTGGTGGTTTTTCTGTTTATGCTATAATCTTTGTAAAATAAGCTGATGCAAGCCCGATATACTCAGTAATCTCCCAAAGGAGGCAAAAAAGCATGAGCCAAACGCAGCAAGAGATTCGCGATTTTGTTGCAGGGATACAAGCATATGTCTCGCCAGTAAATGTGATTAATCCTTGGAGAGATTATGTGGCGGGTTATGATATCGGCCCCGAAGCGGTGAAGATTCGGTCGGAACATTTGGTCAGGTATTTCGAACCAAGAATGTGCAAGGCTCGGTACATATTTATTGCGGAAGCTGTGGGTTATCAAGGGGCAAGGTTCTCCGGCGTACCCTTGACGTCCGAGCGAATGGTTACGGGGAATCATCCGCTGGTGAATACCCAGATGATTTTTTCAGGTGAGCCGGGTGTTCGAACAAGTCTGCCTAATATCGCCAAACCTAACCGGAGTCAGGCGCTGTATGGTTTCGCAGAACCGACAGCATCTATTATATGGGGCGAAGTGTTATCCAGTTCAAAGTGGAAACCGACGGACTTTATATTTTGGAACATCTATCCTTTTCATCCTTATCAATCTTCTGAAAACAGGATGACGAATCGAACACCGACTTTGGCAGAGTTGGAGGATGGTGTGTTATTCGCCAGACAGCTGATGCAACTGAATCCTGATGCTCGGATCGTGGCTATTGGCAGAAAGTCAGCTGACACGTTAAGCTCCCATCTCATTAAACATCATCATGTTCCCCATCCCGCGAATGGAAGGGCAGTACAATTCCAAAAAGCAGTAAGGTCAATAATCTAGCCCATTTTGAAGAGGAGAAATGTAAGGCTGACACATGCATTCTTATCGTTCAAGTGCTCACGCATAACGTAATGCCCTATCCTATAAAGATTGGTTGGTGAAGCTGAATGAGTGAAAAATACTGGCTTGTGGTGCAATATCCACTGAAGAGTGCGCAGGGCAGCAAACGAGATCATTGGTTGAAGGAAAAGGTGATGGAATATCTGGAAATGGCTCTGACACAGGCGGAGTTGGGAGAGGTGGATGGGTGTGATCTGGGTAGTCGCGTGGCTGATCCGAAGGAATATGTAATGTACATTTTCTGTGTGGTAAGGGACGAGGATCGGAGCATAGCGCTAATTAAAAAAGTGCTGAGAGAGAGTCGGCTCGATTACACCCGCATCCAAATCGCTACGATGCCATATGGCATAGAAGGAAGCTATACACTGAAATATGCCTCCAAAAAAGGCGTGACCGAATTCTCGCTTTGATCACGAGTGGCTGTGGCTGTTTACCATAACGAACTCTGTACTTGTCCTGCCCGAGGGCGTTTTTGCCTCCGAAAATTTCCCCACTTAATTTCATTATACGAGAAAATGATGATTGGACTCTCCAAACTTAACCACTCGATCAACACACGCCCCATAGTAAGATTTGTGCATGCTCGTACATATCGTAATTTTGCACAAAAGTAGCGCATATCAAAATAGATGCTTATCGTCGTCTTTTGTGTATCAAGATAATCCGCGCCCCCTTCCTTCCCCACCCGGAACAAGACACAACTTTTTATCTCTACCTCCAATATTTTATAAAACAGTGTTTCTTGCGGCTCCAATTACGGGGGCCTCTACCCGTTGCATTCACAACAATCAGGCCCTCAAATTTCATTCTACTTCACTCAATCTAGCCATCCTCAAGCGATAAAAAAGAATTGAGCCTCTTCCGCACACCGTCCTATAATATACAATTGTATAAAATCCGAGATAGAGGTGGGTATCACAACAGGTCATCCGATCCCAAGCGTTAAACCCATCACACCTCGGAACCAAAGGAGGGTTACAGTGCAAAACAGAGCAAAGGATGCAAAAACAGAGGCAGCAGAAGCAGCAGAAGAAGAGGCAACGATTGAAGCGAAAGCAACAGCAAAAGAAACAGCCCGATCAGATGCCGAGACCAATGCAGAAGCAAACGAAAATACGAAAGCAAACACGAGAGCAACCTCTAGTGCAATGAAGAAGAATTGGATTCCCCGTTTCAAAGAGTTTATTCGACGCAAACCCAAGACGCTGGCTTTTAAAATTCCGTTTGCCTACTTTGTCATTATTCTGCTAACGGTGGCGTTTAGTGCGTTGGTTTTGAATCGAATCTCGGAAAGTGATGCGCAGCGAAAGATCAATGAAGCATCGCTGCAGACAATCGCATCCATTGAGACCAATGTTAATCTGATGATCGGGAACGTGAACAATTATTCCAAAATGATTTTCTCCGATCCCAACTTGCAGAACCTGCTGCGGCAGGGCAACGTGTACTCCAATTTACAGACACAGTCCAAGCTAAGCGCGTATTTGACCAATCTTATGCAAGCGGTTCCAATTATTGATTCAGTCTATATTTACGATAATTCGGGGCACCGCTTCTCGGTTGGCACACAGGAGTGGCCTACGTTTATGGAAGCAAATGTGAAGGAAGCACCGTGGTACGAACAGGCACTAAAGCACAACGGAAGATATCTGCTCAGGCTGAATGGTGGCAACAACGACAGCGGAGTCTCGGCGACGGGGGAGAAGGATGGGCAAGAGGTGGTCTCGTTTATTCGCCTTATTCGGGATCTGGATGATACGTCTCCGCTTGGGTTCCTGGTGATGAACATCAAGGGCAAATCCATTGCTCAGGCCTATGCCAATCTGTCTGCTCCAGATTCATTTCAGGTGGCCATCCTGGATGAGCATCAGCGGGTAATCGCAACCAACGCAGCAACCAATGGAAAGAAGGCCGTGCCTTCTGTATCCGACGCATTGATGTCTGCGGCTTCTGGACAGGGAGGCATGTATGAGATGTTAGAGGCCAATCAAGCCAAGTTAAAACAAGCATTTCAAGAGCAACCCTCCGGATTTATTACTTTACATGCACATGGTCAGGAATATGCGGTGACCTATCGTTCGGCTGGTGATGATCGTTGGAAATTCATCAGCGTGAGTCCATACCAGGCTACGGATACCCGTAATAAATCCATGGTGCTGCTTGCGCTAATATTACTGGCGGTGAACGGGACTGTCTTTTTCGTCAGTTCGTTTATCATCTCACGCAGTGTCATTAAACCGATTCACAAGCTGCTTCGTTCCATGCAGAAGGCACCCAGCGGCAACTTTCGCAAAGTGACGGTTGAGCTGAACAGCTACGAATTCGCACAGTTATATGGAGGATACAACCAGATGATTGAGCAGATTGACCAGATGCTGAAACGCATCATTCAGGAGCAACAGATAATCCGCCGCGCAGAGTTGAATACACTTCAGGCGCAGATCAAGCCCCATTTTCTATACAACACACTGGATTCCATCACCTCCCTGGCGATGTCGGGCATGAACGATAAGGTATGTGAGCTGTTAGAAGCGCTCGGAAGTTACTATCGCCTGAGTGTCAGCAAAGGCCGTGAACTGGTTACACTGCACGAGGAGGTTGAGATTGTACGCAATTATCTGACGATCCAGCAGGTACGCTACCCCGGTGTGTTTGAGGTGCAATACGATATCGATTCAGACTGTGAGCGAGTAATGATTCCCAAGCTCGTGCTCCAGCCGTTGGTAGAAAATTCGCTGTATCATGGCATACGACCTAAAGGTAGCCCAGGCATGATAAGTATTCAAGCTCATCGATCCAAGGAGGGGGTACTTCTAACGATCACTGACGACGGAGTCGGCATGTCCGAGGAAGAAGTGCAGCAGGTTCAACGCAAAGAAATAAACCGTTCTAACTGTTTTGACTCAATTAACTCAACTAATTCAACTAACCCATCTAACCCCTTTAGTTCATCTAAACCTTCTAATCCTAGCTATAATTCTAAACACAATCCAAGCTTTGGCTTATGGGGCACGATGGAGCGGCTTCGCATTTTCTATGAAAGAGAAGATGGACTCAAGATGCAGAGCGAGGTTGGAAAAGGAACAACCATTATCATAACGATCCCGAAGGGAGCCGATGAATCATGAAATTAACTGTGGAGCCATTAAAGGTATTGATTGTGGATGACGAGTACCTCATCCGAAATCTGCTGCGCATGCGTATTGATTGGGAGCAGCAAGGCATGACCATTATTGGCGAGGCCTCCGATGCCGAAGAGGCTTTGGATCAAGTGGAGCTGTTGCGTCCAGACATCGTGTTCACGGACATATACATGCCGAAGATGGACGGCATTAAACTGAGCGGCATTCTCATGGAGCGTTACCCGAACATAAAAATCGTCGTTGTGACGGGACATGATGAATTTGAATATGCTCGTCAGAGTGTGAAGCTGGGCATATCCGATTTTATTTTGAAACCCATTCGTGCTTCGGAGTTATTACAGGTTACGGCGAAGCTGCGAGCGGCTATGGAGCAGGAGATTGGGCGCGAGTACGAACTGATGAAGCTGCGGGAGGAAATGGAGCAGAGCTTGCCATATCTCAGGGAGCGATTTGTGAATCAATGGTTAAGTGATGTGATCCCTGAGGATGAACTCCAAGAAAAGGCAAGATTCTTCGGCATTCCTATCTCGTCTAGTGAACCAGGATTACGTATCGCAGTAATGGAGGTGCAGGTTGCTGTCCCACAAGCGAAGATAGATGTACCAGAGGCAAATCAGCAGCTGTCCGAGACGTCTCATCAAGCACATCAAGCACAACGAGCTCATCAAGCCCGTCAACCCTACCAACTCAGCCAAGTTCAACGAGAGCCTCAACACGATCAAACCGATTTAAGCTGGCATCAGACAGAAGCCCATCCACAACCCGCTGAGGAAATATATATTCTGCTGCGAATGGTAGGCATGAAGCAGGTGCAGGCTTTTTATCCGGAGGATTCGCACACCCTTATCGTCATGGACCCGCATAATCGGATCGTTGTGCTCTCACTTGGGGCGAATACGGAATTTGCCAATCAGGTACAGCAGCTTCAGGAAGAACTTCAACATACGCTTAAGCTCCAAGGGTGCGAAGTGGATGTGACCGTAGGGATTGGGCAATGGCAATCAGGATGGGGAAACGCCTGTGTGGGGTACCGGGAAGCTTGTCGTGCACTCAATTATCAGGCGTTTGTGGGGAAAAATCAGGTCATTTGCTTCGAGGATCTGATCATCGAAGGCGGGAAAAGGCCCTACCACTCGGATGCCCAGCTGCTCCAACAACTGCAGTTTTACGTCAGTATTGGTGCGGGGGAAGAAGCCGTATTGTTGTTGGAGCGTATGCTGTCTGTACCATTTTCGGACGTTTCACAGTTTCGGATGGCAGCCATGGATGTGGTTACGGAGTGCCAGCGTGCTGCCATAGAGCAGCAGATTGAGGGAGAACACTCATTGAACAAAGAGGCCGTTGCGGCCATTTTCACAGCAGATCATTTGCCCGAACTAAAAAGTATGCTGGAGCAACATGTCCGCACCGTATCGGATGTCATACAAGCCAAGCGACAGGCCAAGGAAGATAATCTGATCGACCGGGTCAAGGCTTATCTTGAAGAGAACATGGGCAATGCGGAAGTAGGGCTTTCCAGCACCGCGGCTGCTTTTTACGTAAGTTCGGGCCATCTGGGGCGGCTGATGAAAAAAGAAATCGGACAGACTTTTGTGGAATATCTGACGCAACTCCGCATGAAGAAGGCTGAAATGCTGTTAAAACAGACGGATATGAAAGGATATGAGATTGGGGAGCAGGTAGGCATCCCGGACCCACACTATTTCAGCGTTTTGTTCAAAAAACATATCGGCCGATCCATGAATGAGTATCGGAATGTAAAAACCTGAAAAACGAGAATGCAAAAATGGGGAGTGTGGGGGAGTGCAGAGAGGGTTTGAGCGTAAACGCACTTCCACTTCCAATTCCACATATGTTCGAAAATTACAAATCGATGCCTGTTTTCTAAATGGAGAACAAAGCACAGTTTGCCTAAAATATGGGCTAGAACCAACTAAACACATAGGGAGGTCCATAGAGATGAAAGCGCTATTAAAAAAATCAGCAAGTCTAATTCTGACGCTGGGCATTGTAAGCAGTCTGGTAGCATGTTCAACCGATTCGTCCGGCGGTGCACAGGGGGAAAGTAACGGCAAAATCAAGCTGACGCTGTGGGATCAATCGGTCGGCAATACCGATCCTTCGGCCAAGTTACTGCCCGAGATTGTTGAGAAATGGAACAGCGAGCATCCGGACATTCAGGTTGAACGTACGGGCACGACAGGAGAACAGTACAAAACCAAAGTCAAAACATCGATTGCAGCTGGTGAAGCGCCGGACCTGTTCTATGGCATGGGTGGCGGCAGCTTCATGCAGCCGTACATCAAATCCGGTAATGTGCTGGAAATCTCAAGTTACCTGACGGACGATATCAAAGAACGGATGGGACCGGGTATGGCTGAGGCGATCAATATGGACGGCAAAATCTACACGTTGCCCGTGTACACACATATCGCCAACCTTTACGTGAACACGGAATTGTTCGAGCAGGCGGGTGCCAAGATTCCGACCACCTATAACGAACTGCTGGATGCAATCGAGAAGCTGAAAGCGGCAGGAATTACTCCGGCTGTGATTGGGGAAAAAGACCGTTGGCCGGGCATGTACTGGTACGACATTATTGCGATGCGCCAAGCAGGCAATGCTGCGGTGATGGAAGCTTTTAAAGATCCGTCAAAGTGGGATTCACCCGACTTTGTTGCCGCCGCGACCAAAATGCAGCAGCTTGCGCAAGCAGGAGCTTTCAACAGCAGTATGTTCAGCATGAGCTATGACGAGATGCTCGGGGCATTTAATGCAGGCAACGGGGCGATGATGTTCCAGGCTAACTGGGTGAATGCAGGAATTGAGGACCCGTCCTCCGCAGTCAAAGGCAAAGTGAAAGTGATTCCGTTCCCGGTGTTTGAGGATGGCAAAGGCACAAATACCGAAATCTTCGGCGGTGCCGTCGATGGTTTCTACATCAACCAGAATACCAAACATCCGAAGGAAGCTGTGGAATTCCTCAAGTATCTGAGCGAGCAGCTCGGTACGCAAGGTTTCCTGGCTGGAGCCGGTCTGCCAAGCTGGAAAACCGATGCACTCGACACGTCCAGCCTATCCTCCCTTGATCTGTCTGCAGCGGATATTATGAAAACGGCGACCTCATTCATCGCGTGGTGGGATAACATTCTGCCAGCGGAGTCTGCTGAAGCGCATAAAAACCTGATTGCCCAGCTGCTGGCCGGCGATGTAACCCCGGAGGAGTTCTGCAAACAGATGGCACAGCTCAAACCAACGGAGCTAAGCCTGTAGATTAAACAGTTAAAGCCCAAACAAGGCGTGGTCCGGCATATCCCGGTCACGCCTTTGAGAGGAGAACAACAATGAACTCTGTATTTTCCAATAAAGGCACCATAGCTGTCTTCGTACTGCCCACACTGATTCTGTTCTGCGGCATTGTGCTTATTCCAATCTTTGTCTCCAGTTATTACAGTCTGTTGGACTGGAACGGCGTAGGCAGGGGGACATTTATCGGCCTGGAAAACTATGTGGAGATGTTTAAGGATACCCGTGTGCTAAATTCGATCAAAAATTCCCTGTTATTCGCGGGAGCTTCGGTGTTCATTCAACTGCCGATCTCGCTGGTGCTTGCACTGATTCTGGCTTCCAACATCAAGGGGGAGGGCTTCTACCGGACGGTCTATTTCATCCCGGTGTTGATCTCAACGGTGGTTATTGCCCAGTTGTGGTCAAAAATCTACAATGCCGATTATGGCCTACTGAACGTGCTGCTGCAGAATATCGGCTTATCCAGCCTGGCACAGGACTGGCTGGGGCAGAAGGACACCGCACTTGCGGCTTCTTTTATCCCAACCCTCTGGCAGTACGTGGGGTATCACATGCTGCTGATGTATGCAGGAGCAAAGTCCGTGTCTCAGGATGTGCTCGAAGCTGCTCGAATGGATGGTGCTTCCCGTATTCGCACGGCTTGGTCCATTATGATCCCGCTAATGAAGCCGATTCTGAAGGTAAGCCTTGTTTTTTCCGTCATCGGTGCATTCAAGGTGTTTGACCTGATCTATGTGCTAACCGGCGGCGGGCCATTTTACACCACTGAAGTGCCAAGCACGCTGATGTACGCCACCATTTTTGATACGTTCCGGTACGGATATGGCAGTGCGATCTCGGTCTTTATCATTGTGGAGTGTTTGGTGTGTACGATCCTCATTAATTCATTGTTCAAAACGGAGTAGAGGGAGGCAAAAGGCATGAGTACCGTAGAAGTCATGTTGCAAAAAAAGCCCAAGCCGAGGTCCATCTCCGGACCGATCGGGAAAGTGTTTCTGCAAGCGTTTCTGATCCTCGTTGCGATTGTGCAGATCTACCCGCTCATCTGGCTGGCGCTGTTTTCCCTGAAGGATAACAGTGAAATCTTCAGCGGTGATGTGGCCGGGTTACCCAAAGCGTTTTTGTGGAGCAACTACACCAAAGCAATGTCCGACGGCCATGTGCTGACCTATTTTATGAATAGTGTGCTGGTTACTGCGGCCTCCATTGTCTTGGTACTGATCTTGTCCTCCATGACGGGATACGCAATCACGAGAATGAACTGGAAGCTCAGTGGGTTCACGATGACGCTCATTTTGCTGGGTATGATGGTGCCGATTCATGCGGCGCTGCTGCCATTATTTATTATTTTGAAGAATCTGAGCCTGCTTAACAGCTACTGGTCACTGATCATTCCCTATGTGGCATTTGGCATTCCGATGGCGGTATTCATTCTGGGCAGCTTTTTCAAAGGTATCCCGAGAGAGATGGAGGAGTCGGCGGTGATCGACGGCTGTGGCATATACCGGACGTTTTTCTCCATTATCCTGCCGCTTGTGCGTCCGGCCATATCAACTGTAGCGATCTTCACATTTCTGTCCTGCTGGAACGAGCTGATGTTTGCGGTCACGTTTATCAATAACACGGCTTATCAGACGTTGACGGTGGGCATGATGTCGATGGTGGGAACCTACATTACGCAATGGGGTATCATTGGTGCGGGACTGATGATTACGACGGTGCCAACGGTAGTCATCTATCTGCTGCTGAATAAACAGGTGCAGAAGAGCATGATTGCAGGTGCGATTAAAGGTTAGCTGGAGGCTGGACTGGATGGCGTGGAGGTAAAAGATCTTGCTACTTGCTTGCTCGTTCGCTGTACTCACTTTCTGGTAGATTCGGATTGAGCGGGAAGTTCGCCAGGTGTGATCTCTGGACTAGACCTGAGCCTGAGTACATGGAATAATAAGGGAGTGTGTAGCCAGACAGTTGCAGAGAGGGGTCATTATAGTATGGTCAATATTGCGATGGTAGTGCAGGAGTCTGTTCGGGAAAAGGTTGTGGCGTTCACGTTTGATGATGGGCCGCATCCGGTGTATACACCTCAAGTGCTTGAGATATTCCGCCGTGCGGGTGGGCAGGCGACGTTTTTTATGATTGGTAAAGAGATAGAGGCTCATCCGGAGATTGCGGCGGAGGTACACCGTGAAGGGCATGAGATCGCAAACCATACATATACGCATCCGGACCTGACCAAGCTAACGCTGGAGGAAGCAGGGGAGGAGTTGCAGCGGGCAGAACGTCTTGTTCAAGAAGTTACGGGGCAACCTGCCCGCAGCTTCCGACCGCCGTATTTTGGCATAAACGATGATATACTGTCTCTGGCAGCGGAGCGTGGATATCGCACGATTGGTGCGGTCAACGGGGATGCGAGGGATTGGGACAATCCTGGCGTTGAGCATATCGTGGAGCATACCCGGTCTGCGGTGAAACCCGGCAGCGTGCTCATATTCCATGACGGGTACGGGGATCGTTCCCAGACGGTGGAGGCGGTTCGTGTGCTGGTGGATGAACTGGTCGCGGAAGGGTACCGTATGGTCACGGTGAGTGAGTTATTGGACATTTCTCGTGAGTATGATATAAAGACGACATAATGAAGTGGACCCATCATTCTTTGAATGATCGGGTCCCTTTTTTAATATATATATATATAATGTATAGGAAGAACGGAGTGAGAGCACCACCTTTGCTTGCCCTCTCAAACTACTTTATAATAATAGGCTAAACTAGATTATGTCAGGAGGAAACAATGGACTTTATCAGAAATCAACTAGAAGAACTCGGCATGAGTGGACCCTCCATTGGATACCTTTCGAATGTGATTATGATTATTTTTATCGCGCTAATCTCGGTACTGGCGAATGTTATTGCCAAGCGGGTGGTACTGAAGACGGTGCATCGTATCGTGAGTAACAATCGTTTCAAGTGGGGCCACATCGTGGTGCAGAAAAATTTATTTCAGAAGCTGTCACATCTCGTACCGGCCATTATTATCTATTATGCTGCTTATATTTTCCCGCCCTATCAGGCTTTGATTGAAAAATCAGCTATGACATACATGATTGTCATCATGATTACGGTTCTGAATGCTCTGCTGAATGTCTTCGATGATATCTATCGTACCTATGAGGTATCGAAGATTCGTCCAATCAAGAGTTACATTCAGGTAGCCAAGATCGTCCTGTTCATTATCGGGGGCATTATCGTCATCTCCAGTCTGATCGGACAGAACCCGCTCATTATCCTCAGTGGACTTGGGGCGTTATCGGCGGTATTAATGCTCGTATTCAAAGACTCGATCCTTGGCCTCGTGGCCGGTGTACAGCTATCGTCAAACGATATGGTGCGTGTTGGTGACTGGATCGAGATGCCAAAGTATAATGCGGACGGTGACGTCATTGACATTACATTGAACACGGTGAAAGTGATGAATTTTGATAAAACGATTACGATGATTCCAAGTTATGCCCTCATTTCGGACTCGTTCCGTAACTGGAGAGGCATGCAGGTGTCCGGCGGCAGAAGGATTAAGCGGAGTATCTATATTGATATCAGCAGTATCCGTTTTTGTACGGAAGAGATGGTAGCCGAGTTTGAGAAAATCCACTACCTGACGGATTATGTCACGGCAAAATTGAAAGAAATTCAAGCGTACAACATGGAGCACCAGGTCAATACCGAAAGTAACGTGAACGGCAGACAGCTGACCAACGTCGGTGTATTCCGGGAATATATCCATCAATATTTGAGAAATCATCCGAAGATCAATAAAGATATGACGATGATTGTGCGACAATTAGCACCGGAAGATCGCGGTTTGCCTCTGGAAATCTATGCATTTAGCAATGATATCAACTGGGGAGTATATGAGAATGTTCAGGCGGATATCTTTGACCATATCTTCGCGGTGGCGCCAACATTTGGACTGCGTGCCTTCCAGAATCCAACCGGACATGACATTGTGCAACTGAAAGAGGATAAGCAATATGCGCGAGAGTATTAGGATTTTTTTCAAAAATGGATGCGCTATAATTATTTCATAGTTATCTATTACGATAGATATGACATCATAACAGCTTTGACTTTTCCAATATACTCTTCCAATTCATAAGCCGTTAACCCATCTGGGTTGAGGGCTTTTTGTCTGTGATATAATAGGCATATTTTAAGAACGTAGAAGTAGGAGGAACGTGTATGGATTGGGAAGCTCATATCGAACACTGGAGTCGAACGGCCGTTAGATTACTGGATATTCGGTACTATCGTGCGGAGCAAGGAACGGTCCCTGATCACGATGTGGCGGAAAATAGCTTTTTCTTAATTACTACGCATGGAGAGGCTAGGATAAGTATATCAGGAGAGGTGTATCAGACCCGTTCACCTTACATATTGCATGGGGGAGCAGATGCTGAGCTAAGTATGATACCGTTGGATCAGGATTTTGCCTGTTATTTGCTCTTATATATAGCCGAGTGTACATCGCCGGAAGATCGGAAGAGCTTCCAAGTGACGTATGGGTTTGCTCCGAATGCGTTACTTCCTATTCAGGAAAAGTGTGAAGCCATGAGTCGTCTGTGGCAAGAGTCTGCCCCCATAGACAAGCTACAGGCACAATCGGCCTTTCTCCCATTGGTGTACGAGATTATGCGCCAACAGATCCAGACATCGGCCAAAAAGGAAAGCAGCAGACCCAATATCGTCACTGAGGCAATCCACTACATTCACGATCACTATAGTGAACCAATTACAGCCGAAGAATTAGCCCAGAGATACCATTGCAGCACCAGCTACCTGTCCCGTTTGTTCAAGAACCAGATTGGATTGGGACCCATCGAATATCTCATTCATGTGCGCGTTCACAGAGCGAAGCAGTACCTTCTTAGGTCCGAAGCCCGTATCCAGGAAATCGCGAGTAACGTGGGGTATGCGGATATGTATTATTTCAGTCGTTTGTTCAAAAAGCATACCGGCTTATCGCCGCTTCAGTTTCGTGCGGAACATCGGCAAAAGATTCAGGTTCAGTATAATCCATTACGCTGGTTAGAATCGTCTATTGTAACCCCTGACTCCGGTTCTCATAATGAGAATGAGACTTATTATCAACGGATTGGGGAAGGGGACACATCCATGTTTAGATTTTCAAGACCAGCCTTTGGGGCGATGATGTTATTATGTACATCCTTGCTTCTAAGTGCATGCCAGACAAGCAGTACTCCAGAAGCAGCGGCTTCCCAGCCAGCTTCATCAGATACGACAACTACTGTAGCTACAGACAGCGAAGCTGCGGAAACGCGGATATATCAACATTTGAAAGGCGAAACCGAGATTCCTGTGAATCCACAGCGAGTCGTCAGCTTTTATCACTTGGGTGAGTTGATTGCGCTTGGAGTGAAGCCGGTTGGCACAACAACATATATTTTAGATAATCCACATATTAGCGACAAAACAGGGATTACCGATGTTGGCGTTCCGCCGGATGCGGAGAAGATTTTATCCCTGCAACCCGACTTGATTGTCACAACGCCTACATTTGCCGAGCTCACGGAGGGCGGATATGAAGCGCTGAGTAAGATTGCGCCAACCATTGTGATCGAGCAGAACAATGAACCCATCAAAGATATAGAGATGTTTGGGGATATTCTCGGAAAACAGGAAGAAGCGAAGCAGTGGAATGAGAAGTTTACAGCCAAAATCGCAGCGTACAAAGCAAAAATCAGTCCTTATGTTCGTACAGATGAAACGTTCTCTATATTAAACGTGCGTCCAGATGCTCTTTTTGTATACGGAGATGGCAATATGGGGGGCAACATTATTTATAAATATCTTGGACTGAAGCCAGCAGCCAAGGTAGAGTCGGACGTCATTCATGGCGAAACGTGGGAAGTGTCCACCGAGGTGATTCCCGAATTTATTGGTGACCGTCTATTCCTTGCCGTGAATGAGGGAGCTGAGGACAAGCTCAAGGATGTGCAAAAGTTGATTGATGCCTCACCAGCTTGGAAAGCGGGTCATGTGTACTCCATTAATTTTGATCAATTCCTTCCAAGTGACCCTATTGCGGTAGAGAAACAGTTAGACATCATCACAGATTTAATTATAGGAGATGGCAAATAGGTCTATATGTCTGAGATAAGTCCACTGAGTTGAAGTCTCATTGGACAGAGCGTAGGTGTAAAGGGGTGCACATTGATTCAAGCCGGGTGAAGGGGTAGAATAACGAGAGGACGATCAATTTCTAACAGTCTAATCTCGGAACGATAATCTAACCTTTTGGCAAAGGAGAGTTCTCGAATGAATCATATCCCGGAATACACGTTGAATGATGGCTTGAAAGTACCTGCAATTGGATTTGGTACCTATAGTTTAAAAGGTGAAGAAGGCGTTAAATCGATTGCGTCTGCCATGGATGCGGGTTATCGATTGATTGATACGGCGTATAACTATGAGAATGAGGCAACGGTGGGCAGAGCAATCAAGCAAAGCTCCATCGCCAGAGAAGAACTGCTCATTACCTCGAAGCTGCCGGGACGTTATCACGCTCAGGATAAAGCACTCGTCGCGATCCAGGAATCCCTGTACAGAGCGGATCTGGATTATTACGATCTGTATCTGATTCACTGGCCCAATCCAAAGAAGGACATGTATGTTGAGGCATGGCAAGCGCTGATTGAAGCCAAAAAACGCGGATATATCCGATCCATTGGAGTAAGCAATTTCCTGCCTGAGCATAATGAACGCCTGATTAAGGAAACGGGTGTCGCACCGAGTCTGAATCAGATTGAGTTGCATCCGTTCTTTGACCAAGTAGGTCAGCGGGAGCAGGACGCTAAGCATGGCATTGTGAATGAGTCATGGAGTCCGATTGGACGTGGCAATGATGCCGTACAGGATATTCTAAAGGATGAGAGCAATCTTCGAATCGCCGAAATCCATGGCAAAACGCCAACCCAGATCATTCTGCGCTGGCATGTTCAGCTGGGTTCCATTCCCATTCCAAAGGCAGGTTCCTTGCAGCATCAGCAGGAAAATATCGATATATTCGATTTCGAGTTGAGCACAGAAGAGATGCAGGTCATCTCTGCATTTAATCGTCCGGATGGACGGTTGTGGGATCAGGACCCGAGTGAGTACGAAGAATTCTAAAACCAACGTCACCGTTGGTTAAGTTGGTTGCTATATCAATCTAACATCTGTAATCAGAACCCCCCTGTGAATAAACATGGTAAAGCCTCTGGCGCTACCGGTGATATTCAAGGGGTGTTTTGTAATTCTCTCAAAAAATCTGGGGTAACAGCGATTGGAAGGTTGTTCTGTCATCGTAGTAAAAAAGAAAAAGAGTGCCCTTGTCAGTAATGACAAGAAGCACCCCTTGAAATCAAAGGCTACAGCTACATACTTAGAAAGTAAATGTGCCCGCTATGCTCTCGGAATCCGGAAAGTTAGAATCTCATACGGCTTAATATTAAAAGAAATCCGATCATTTTCCACGATGCATTCCGCTTCGTTATTTTCAAGCAAATCACACGCGTACGCCGTAATACCTGCTCCCTCAGGCAATTGCAGGGAAGCACGGCTGCGGCGGCCATGTGCTTCGTAGACACGGATGATCATATCATCGTTGTTCTCGGCTTTTTTGATAACCTCCAGCACGACATTATCCTGATCTACCGATGCGAGCGACCATGTTCCCGGCAACGTACCGGTTTGCGATGTAATCTCACGGGCTATCAAAGGGCGGTTGAGATCATACGCGGCTTGGATGACACGTCCTTCGCGGAAATCGCCCTGATGCGGATAGAGCGCGTAGGTGAATACGTGCTGCTCTTTGTCGGCATTTTCATTCGGGTACGTTGCGCTCTTGATCAGGGACAGTCGCATCACCGAATTATGAATATCGTATCCGTATTTGCAGTCGTTCAGCAGAGCCGCACCGTATCCGTTCTCCGCCAGATCGGCCCACTTCTGTCCGCATACTTCAAACCGGGCTTGATCCCAGCTGGTATTACGGTGGGTAGCTCGCTCAACGTTACCGTACTGGATTTCGTAGACTGCTTTTTCACTCCAGATATCCAGCGGGAAGGCGGCTTTCAGCAGTAAATGTTCTTGCTTCCAGTCCACAAACGTACGGAAATCAATCCGGCGTGTATGCGAGTAGAAGATGATCGTTTGCTCAATAACAGAGTCCAGGAACTGTCGCTTCACTTGAAGCACGGAACGCACCGGCCCGCTTTCAACCCACTCCAACGACTGCAGGTCGCTAATCTCCCACATATGCTGTTCATAATAATCGTCAATGTTCCATGCCTCGTATTCCGCAGGTCGATCCTCGAACACTTGCAGCACGTTGCCGCGCTTGCCCGACTGAAGCAGCTCACGACCCTCCAGCTTGTCCCATACGGATGTGAATTCGGCACTTTCATTCAGCTGAATATCGTACCAAGGTGTATGGATGTAGCGCTGATCTGCTTCCCACTGTGCAACCGATACGCCCGCGACAAGTTCGTCTGTCAGATCCGGTGTAATTCGGAACGATTTATATCCAGATGCAGGCACGTTCTCTGCAAGGAACACAAGTCCGCCTTCGGGAGTTCGCTGGCTTGGTACAGGGTGATCCCCATCGTAGACGGTTACTTTTCTTGCAAAAGCAGGCAGTTCAACCACATCCGTCCGACCGAATCCGGTGGTGTTGAATACGACAATGGCTTCGCCATCAGATGTAATTCGGCTGGCAATGCCGTTCAGTGCGCTGTCTTTCAGTTCATCCGTAACACGCAGCACCTCTTCATATTGCTCCTGGGAATCCACATACACCTGCTCAATGGAGCTGCCCGGGAGAATATCATGGAACTGGTTCAGCATCGTCAGCTTCCATGCATGCTCCAGTGCATCGGTTGGATAGGCCGCCTGTGCATTCGCCTCGCGATGAATCATGGCATACAGCTCTGCATCGGCCAGTGCAAATTCACTATGACGGTTATACCGTTTATTGCGCGCCATGGATGTGTAGGTCCCCCGGTGGTATTCCAGATACAGCTCGCCCGACCAGCGGGGAACGGATGGAACATTCGCCAGGTTTTGCTCCAGCTTCTCGAAGAACTCTCGTACAAACGTACGTTTCACCGCAGGTACACCCGGCAATCCGACATCCAGTCGTCTGCCATGCTCCAACATCTCTTCGGTTGGTCCGCCGCCGCCATCCCCGAATCCGAAACATTGCAGGACATCTGCATTGATGTTTTTGTTCTGGTATCGCTGCCAAGTGCCTTTTACTTGGGAGGCGTTGAATCGTCCATTATAAGTCGTTTCGAAGCGACGTTGTCTGAAATCGGGATGTTTGTCATAGTCAGTCGCTGTGATGAAATGGGTTAGAACTTCAGAGCCGTCAATACCTCTCCAGTACATCGTGTCATTCGGAATCTGGTTGGTATCATTCCAGGCAATTTTGGTGGTCATAAAATAATCAATACCGCTCTTGCGCATAATCTGCGGCATCGCTGCACTATAACCAAATACATCCGGCAACCAGAGCACACGGTTCTCCACGCCGAACTCTTCCTTGAAGAAACGTTTGCCGTAGATAATCTGACGGATCATGGATTCACCCGAAATCAGGTTACAATCGGCTTCCAGCCACATGGAACCTTCTGCTTCCCAGCGGCCTTCGGCCACCTTTTCCTTGATTTTCTCATAGAGGGACGGGTAGTCTGCTTTCAGGTATGCATACAGCTGGGGCTGAGAAGACATGAAAGTATACTCTGGGAACTTGTCCATCAAGTATAGTACACTCGCGAAGCTGCGAATGACCTTCTCCCGGGTCTGGTCCAGCGTCCATAGCCATGCCACATCGATATGTGTGTGCCCGATACAGTGCACGGTAGGGATGTGATCACCGGCAGGGCGGATATCACCATAGACATGATCTTGCAGATATCGGCGCGCTTCCAGCACCGACGCATGGAATTCTGCGCTGTTCTCCTGACGCAAATCCAGCAGATTCACGGCTTTATTCAGATGTTCGACCAACTTCAGCCGCTCCAGATCATCCTCACGCAGCAGATCCGCAGCATCCAGCGCAGCCTTGAGATCGTAATATAAATCGGAGACTTGCTGATGATGCTCGGCGATATATACATTCAGAAAAACATCCGCGGCAGACGTACTGCAATACGCATATAATGCCAGTTCGAATTCATCACCTTTTGCCGCAGCGGATGTCAGGTCGATCTCCGTATGATTCACATCCAGACCGCAGATGAGTTCTCCATTGAGGAATGCCAGAAATTGCGGATTATCGTAATTCCAGATGTCATCAGCACCAGTGACGATGGTACAAACGACCTTTTTTCCTTCCAGATGATCCGGGATGCGAATCCGGGTTTTGAAGCAGCTGTGTACGTCTTTACCGCCCCAGCCATCACCTTTACGAAATACGTTCCAGGAGGACGGGTCCTCATGCACCAGTTCCCAGGAGTGGTAACCACTTTCTTTATGATAAAGCTCAGGGATATATGTCTTTGAGGTTAGTCGTGCACGTTCCAAGTGTTTAACAATGGTATGGATTCGAGTATACAAGGAATTCATTTTCATGTTGGTTTCCCACCTTGGTTTGTAGTAAGTACAGGCTGTAGTCATTAATGGAGCGAAAATTTTGCAAGCGCTAACATATCAACTTTATCATAACAAAAGAGAAATGGGCGAAACTACGTATTGTATGCTGAAAACAACGTATTTTTATTGCATTTCATGCTAAAATAAACTCATTAGAACCAGGATGGGGGCATGTTCATGACACAATCGGTTTTGGCATACGAGCAGGGATATGCGGTCCATGTGAACCAGCCTGGAGATTCGCTTTTTTATCATCTGGATTATGACGAGCGTTCTTATGATCTAAATATGGAGTTTCAGCATTTCCATGATTTCTATGAAATCTGTATTCTTCTGGATCGCACGGCTGCCCACATCATTGAAGGCAGTTTGTACGAGATTCAACCTTATGATATCGTTCTGCTGCGACCTTCTTTGCTACATAAAACGCAATATCCGAAGGGTTCCCCGCCAAAACGGTTGATGATCACCTTTGCCATTCCACGCAATACACCTGGTCTTGAGAACGATTACACGGAGTTATTTTCGATCTTTGACGAACCTATCCCGATATTCAGATTTACAGAAGAAAGACGCAAGGAAGTCCTTGCGCCGATCAATGATATTTTCACTATATCGCAGCAGTCTTCTGCACTTCAATCGGTTATGATTCATAGCAAGTTTGTGGAGTTTCTGTGTGCCATTCATCGTTACTCGGCAGAGAACGGGTATGTGCGTGAAGAGACAGGATCATCGATGTCCCGACGCATGTATGCCATTGCATCCTATATTCACGGTCATTATCAGCAGGATTTATCGCTGGATGAGGTATCCAGGCGCTTTTATGTAAGTGCCCATCACTTGTCTCGCCAATTCAATAAGGTAACCGGCTTCACCTTCACGGAGTATGTGCAAATGACCCGTATTCGGAATGCCCAGCAAATGCTGTTGAATTCGAGTGAGAAAATCACAGATATTGCTGCACAGTGTGGGTTCACAAGCTTCTCCCAGTTCAATCGCATCTTCAACAAACAGAACGGAATGTCACCAAGTGCATATCGTCGAAGCAGACATTTGCAGAGGGAGCGTGAAGTGATGCTTGTGGGTGAGAGACCCGACCCACTTCGGTGCCCAGAGTGAGCGGGATGAGGTGAGTGATGGACAGACCTAAAATGATAATTCACATGTTACTTTTCTGGATAGAAGCTCTATATAGAATAGAAAAGAACAAGAATATTGATGGGTCCATATATTTATGATTCAGCTAGCGACAATCCTCCATCATTCATCCGATATACTTTATCGCAATATTCAAGCATACGCTCATCATGGGTAACCATAATGGCCGCTTTTCGGCGTGATTTCACCTCGTGCGCGATTAGACTGACCACTTCATGAGCTCGTTTGGTATCCAGGCTTGCGGTCGGTTCATCGGCCAAAATGATGTTGGGATTATTCATTAAAGCACGAGCAATGGCTGTCCGTTGCTTCTCACCACCAGATAGCTCTTCTGGAAAACTTTTTAACTTCAATCCGAGCCCCAGTTCCTCTAACAGCTTAGAGGCAAATTCGTTATCCTCCCTTTTAACCTTTCCGGACATTCGTTTTACGACTAACAATTGATCAAGAACATTTAAATAGGGAACCAAATTTGAAGATTGCATAATAAATCCAACTTCTTGCAGCCTTATATTAGATAGCTCTTTCTCCGTAAGCGTAGAGATATTATTTCCATTCAGTTGAACATCTCCTTCGGAGGCTTTTAGCATTGCTCCGGCAATAGATAAGAACGTACTTTTACCAGAACCGGAAGGTCCAACCACAGCAACAAACTCTCCCGGCTCCACTGATATGGATACATGATCGAGTGCCATGATTCGATGGTTTCCTTCGGCATAATACATGGTGACTTCTTTCATTTGCAGTCCCTTAACCATTATTCAACCCTCCCGAGCGCTTTGAGCGGATCAATCTTTGTAATTTTACGAACAGAAACCATCGAACTTAACATGGCGATAACTAACAATATAATGGAATACGTGAAGACAAGACTGGTTTCCAACTTGAATGGCATACCTTTTGGCATGATCGCTGCTGTCCCATAAGTCAGCAAGATCCCAATAACAATGCTAGTCAACGAAAGTACAAACACTTGCGATATAATGGTTTTGCCCAAGAACCTGTTACTGGCACCAATTGCTTTCATAATGCCGAACTGATTGGTCTTTTGCATCGTAATGACATAAAAGAATACGCCAAGCACAAATGCGGAGATGGCAAGTAGAAATGCAAGCATCATTAGAATAGTACCGTTCTCTTCTTTGTACCCTGGCATACCTTGCACAGCTTCGGCCCGGGTAACTGTATCAGCACTGGATAATTCTTTATTTATAACTTCTGAATCGATATTCTTTCCTTGTAACATGATCGCATTAACCGGTCCGGCAATTCCTTTATCTGAACCTGGAGCCGCGAAGGCAATCTTCCGCCATTCGGTCATTGGGGTAAATACGGACGCAACGTGGTTATACGTCTGATTCTCTACATATCCGATAATCGTTAATGATTCTGTTGTTCCATCCAGTTGGAAGGTGTCCCCGATGTGATAGCCCTCATCTTTCATTGTCGAATTCACCACGACACCCGTAGGATTGTCGGAAGACAGGCTTTCACCTTCTACAATAGCTGGTTCCAGGAAGCTGCCCGGGTTAATTCCGATAATCGCGATATCCATTTTATCTTCATTCTTGGTACTGGCTTCTTTCATTGCTGTTGCCATCGTACTTCCCATGGGTGCAGCAGCATCCACATGTGGCAGTTGTTCTGCCTTCGCAACCAATTGATCTGACAGCAGCGACTTGCTCATAGAAGACTGTGACCCTTCTTCAAAGATGACATAATCAGCCTTCATGGTCTTGAATGTTGACGCAGCTAGTGTAGATAAACCGTTCCCCAGACCGGATAAAATAAATACCAACCAAGCCATGAGTACAAAAATAATGATAATCATCAAAAACTTCATTTTGTTATGCATTAATTCCTTCATCGCTAGAAACATGACCTTCTCAACTCCTTCTCTCTTTTTTTGACACTTGTGTCAAATTAGATGTGCGACCGCGCAGTCCTCCTCATTAAACGATATAAATGACACATGTGTCAAATTAAATCCAAGAACACCGTTAGCTCTTGGCTCCTCCAATCCACATTTGAAACAACAGTTTCCCCCAATCAGGCGTAGGGATATTCAGCATGTTAGGTGTATTGATTAAGTTGAAGAAAACACCAACAAGTACAGGTAGAGGGATATCTTGCCGCAGGGATTGATTCTGTTGTGCACGTTCAAACAAGCGTGATAATTGAATTTTAAGGGTTGTATGTGCTTCCTCAATAAATTCGAGATCTCTCGCTGCTGCGGAAGAAGTAGTTGTATTAATTTTGCTTGCATCTCCCAGAAGTTGATGGAGCGTCGATTCTTCTGCGTAAATCAGAAGCAGCTGCTCAAGAGCATCCATGGGATCAGTCTCATCAACGGCTAATGAATTCTCCAACACGGTTGCTATTACACGCTTCATACAAGCAGCAACAATCTCTTCTTTATTAGAGTAATACTGATATATCGTGCTTCGGGCTCCAGATAGATGCTGAGAGAGCAGTTTGAGATGAAAGCCATCATAGCCGTGCTCAAGCACTAGTTTTTTGGTCATATCCAGCAATTCTGTTTCAGTAAATGATTGTTTTCTACCCATCAGAAATCTCTTCCTTTTTATCTATAAAATCTGTACTGCATTATTGCAACATTGTATGCGTGTAACTTCGGATTTCACTGATTTCTATTCAGTCTAGCATAACATATCATACAAGATTCATTGCTATCTCCATCAGGGTAAAAAATAATCACTTCCCATAATGCCTATAACATGCAACAAAGGAGTGAAGATGAATCATTTATAAATCAGCACCTTATATACTTATGTTAGGTATTTTTATCGTTATTTTGGATGGACTATGGATTGTGGAGACGGTCGATTCCTATGATATCTACCCTGGATCAGCATGGGTTCTCTTGGCAATCGGACTATGCTTGATGATGTTCGCTTATAGTATGATTCAGCATAAACGGAAGCGAGAGACTCGAACGAAGGACGAAGTTCAAGAAATACAGGATGAGAGGACGCCTACGCAGCGCTTCGTGAACCGAATGTGGAAAAAACGAGAGGCTGTGGGTGGCAAAATAATTTTATTTCTCTTAATCATCCATGCAGTTATCGCGGTCTTTCATCTCGGTGTGGCTTTACGTATGCTGCAGATCAGCATATTTGTCGGCATGATTACCTTCTCATTCTTCTACATTCTGAATGATGACAGGGGAGATCTGAAGGAGCAAGAGGAGGATTTGAAGCCTCAAAGTCAATTCATGCAGACCTCTATGCGTCTGATCGATTACAGGCAACACCCTTTCAGCTTAGGGCTTCTTGTGTTTCTAATTATTGTGCTGACGTTTCTGATTACAAAATGGTTCGGGTGGGAGCTCAGTTTGGAGACTGGGGGTAATCCGCGCTATGTCATGAGTTTACCTGCATCTACCTTTATACTATCGGGTTTAACCGTTGCTTGCGGACTGATCTATATTAATCAGCATTGTGATTTTTTGGGACTGGGCCAAACCGAACAGGGCGCGTACAGGTTGTTTCAGATTCATTTCTATGAAATTATTGCTTGTGGAGCTTCTTTTTTCATCTGGCTGGGAATTATTATTCTAAGTTGGATTTTTGCTTAAAGGGTTGAGTTAGATACGATGATGAAGATAAGTGCATGTTCCCTTGAGACAGGTATGTATGGTGACATGCAGAAAGGCAAACCCTCTAATGAAGAGTGGGTTTGCCTATTTTTCTCGTCTATAAAGCTGCATGTAGATAAGGTGAATGCTGCTATGTGAAACGCCAATTACACCAGATTCTTCGGCGCCAGCTCAATGGCAGAGCGGATGGCAGCCAGCATACTTTTATCATCGGCGATATTTTTGCCAGCGATATCAAAGGCTGTACCGTGGTCGACAGACGTACGGATGATGCCACCTTTCAGACCGACGGTGATGTTCACACCTTCCTCGATACCCATTACCTTGATCGGTGCATGGCCTTGGTCGTGGTAGCAGGCAACAACGATATCGAAGTCACCGCGACCAGCGCGGAAGAAGAGTGTGTCCGCTGGCAGTGGACCAACGACGTTAATGCCTTCCTGCTGCGCACGCTCAATGCCGGGCTGCAGTTTCTCTTCTTCTTCTCCATTACCGAACAAGCCGTTCTCTCCGGCATGAGGATTGATTCCGCATACGGCTACGCGCGGATTCTCAAAGCCTGCTTTTTTCAGCGTATCATGAGCAAGCTTCACGACGGTATAGGTTCTTTCCGGGTTGATACTTGCAATGGCATCGATCAGACCCATGTGTGTAGTCAGGTGAATAACGCGCAGGTTCGGCGTCGTCAGCATCATTGAGAAGTCCTGCGTATCCGTCAGATCCGCCAGAATCTCGGTATGCCCCGGATACAGGTGCCCGCCCTGGTGCAGAGCTTCTTTGTTCAAAGGCGCCGTGCAGATGGAGTGAATCTGCTGCTTTTTGGCAAGATCAATGGCTTTGGCGAGAAATTGGAATGCTGCATCCCCAGCTACGGCAGATACTTTACCGTATTCCAGATCCGCTGGAACGAGATTCAGATCGATCACATCTACAGTACCGAATTCGTATTTGGCTTCGGAAGGCTCTTGAATAGCATGGACGTTCAGCGTTGATCCGATAACCGGCAGCACGCGCTCCAGAATCTTCGCATCACCAATCACGAGTGGGTTGCACTGATCATACATCTCTTGGTGACCCAGTGCTTTCATAATAATCTCCGGTCCGATACCTGCTGCGTCGCCCATTGTAATTCCGATTGTAGGTTTCATACGAGAATACCCCCTTTTAATTTTTGAATCGCATGGATAAAGACATCGGGTTTACCGAATCCGCCTGCTTTGGTAATCACATGCAGATCATCAATGCCTATAAACTTGGAGATCGGCACGCCGATTTCAAGCTCATCCAGCAGCTCGAAGCCGCTAATATTCCATTTCAGACAGATTTGTTTTGCCGTATCGCCGCCAGTCATGGATACCCCTTTGAAAAGTCCCTCTTCCAGCAGTCTGGCACAGATCTCACCCATCGAGAGTACAATTTGGTTGCTGACTTCCGTGTGATTGAGACCGCGAATTTCGCCCGTTGCCCGTGCCAGTTCAATATCCACTTGTTCAGCGGTGGAGTAGAGGACAACATCTTGTCCTGCCAGCGCTTTGTCTCGGACCTCATTATAGACACGTTCCATCTCTTCCGCGCGGTCTGCGGTTGCGGATACTGCCTTGAAGGAATGGAAGGAGACGGAAGCCACGCGGGACTTGCGCATCAAGCGATGCAGCTGCTCACGGGAGTTTTTGTTCACGCTGCCTACTACTGTGAGGATTGGACCGGAATTCTCCGGGATATCAAGTGAAGCAGCCTTGGATTCCAACGCGTAATGCGCGGGGAGGTAATTGGCGATACCCGCCGAACCTGCCCAAGTAAAGGTATACTCCAACTCGCGGGTCATCTGTAAAATGAGTTCCAGATGGCGTTCTTCGGTGGAGTCCACCATCACATACGGAATGTTATTTGTTTTCAACTGTTCCAGCTTGGTACGAATATGATTCTGCCCGGCTTCCAGATCTGCGACGGTGATCACGCCAACTTCGTACTTGGTCTGTTGTTTCAACAAGTCCGGAAGGTAGGAAATCGTAACAGGTGTCTTCGGATCATGGGCAATTTCAGTATCGGCCAGCGGAACGCCGTTCAGGTAATGAATTCCTTCCAATATCGTCCGGTTATTTTTGGGATAACCCGGAGCAATCATCATAAAGTCCGGCTTCACGACATCATATACAGCATCAATCTCAATGCCGATATTGCCGCGCATGGTGGAGTCCATTTTTTTGAAAATCGTCTCAAATCCATTGTTCGTCAGCAGTTTAGCAGCCCGATATACACGGTCATACGCTTCCTGCGGGGATATGGAACGACTATCTGTATCAAAGACGACAGCATCGTAATGTGTAAGAGGTTCTTCATTCATATTAAAAAGAACACTGGTCTTCAAGCCATGACGGGCAAGCTGCACCCCGCTGTCATTGGCACCGGTCAAATCATCTGCAATAATAGCTAATTTCATGCAGTCATCCCTCCTTGTAAGCAAAATTTCATAATAAGTCCGTCAGATCTTTAAATAGCACAGATTAAGCATTTCGGATCAGGTGATAACCATTTATGTGGTTGGTCGTTGATTGTATTTCTCGACTCCACCTGACTTCTCCAGTCGTTTGGAGAGGAAACCGATGAAGATCGGTAACAGGATAGCTGTCGTTACAACGCTCGCCGCAATTTGCACAGTAGCAATCTCGGCAATCGGGCCAAATGAAGCATTAGCAGCCACAATGGCAGCAGGTGTACCTACCGCATTCCCGGCTGTTGAACCTTCGGAAGCACCAACGATAGGATTCCAGCCAATGGCTTTGAACAACAGGTATCCGATTCCGCCTGTGAGAAGCACGGTCAGAACACCAAGCAGAATACCACCAAGTCCACCTTGGATGATGGATGAGAAGTTGATTCCCATACCCAGGGAGAAGGCAAAGAACGGAACAAGTTTATCACTGCCTTTGTACAGCCAATCCCCCAGATTACGGTCCAGATTACCAATAATGACACCAACAATCAGCGGAAGCAATACCGCGACAAAGGCCATAGGGGAGAACATGCCGTTTGCAAAGCCCATTGCACCAAAGATCGAGAGCGCTACCATGGTCAGAAACGGACCATCACTGAGCGCGAGGAACGGGTAAGCTGCCTTATCATCTTCTTTACCGTATTGACCAGCGAGTGCGATGTACAGACCACCGTTGGAGTTGGTCATCGCAGCGATAATGGCAAGTGGGGCCAGACCCAGAAATAAACCGCTTGAATCCGCAAACAAAATAGCGATAAAACCAAGACCTGCACCAATCACCCATTTGAACGTAAGCAAGGTTAAACCTTTGCCGACAGAAGAACCTGCCGTTTTGAACGTAATCTGCGTACCGGCAATTAACAGGAACAGCGCAATCAACGTACTCGCACTGTTAACGAAGAGGGCTTCCGTGAATCCACCGATGCGCAGGGCACTCGGGAAGAATGTATTAATGGTTGCACCAAGTAACAGGGGAACGACCATCATACCGCCAGGGATGCGATCTAAAGTTGCTTTAATATTCATAGTAGTAGCTCCTTATGAAGTAATCGTTTTTATGAAGCGCTTGCAGGGATTATGTTATCCCATATCGTTTAATATAGCAACAATTAATTATTGTAAATTTAAAGTTTTTGTTAAATTGTTTAAAAATGCAACACATCAAGGCGATAAAAAAGACGCAAACTTAAAGTTAATCTTTAAGTTTACGCCATAGTGTGGCCCGGTTAATCCCCAGGCGCTCTGCGGCCTTCGATTGATTGTTATTTTCCTCCTGAAGCACGAACTGGATCACTTCTTTCTCGATCTCCTTCAGCGTACCGTTCAACTTCATTGGACTTGAAGAAGGTTGCTGATCGAGCAAGCGGGATAAGGTAGTCGTGGTGATTACATATTCCTGTTCATTGAGCGCAGCCTGTTTAATCAGATGTTTCAGCTGGTTGACATTCATATGTGTGATCTGTTCCTGGATCAGCTGTAGTGCATCTTCTTTTATTCTCACCGCAGTGGTTCCGTATTTCTGGTAGTACCCCGTAAGGAAATGCTGCATTAATGGAGCCAGATCCTCTGGTCTATCGGCAAGATTAGGCATCATGATCGTATTAAGCTCCAGATCAAGTGACCAAAGAGGGGTCAATGTCTGCTCCCCGAGTATAAACACCCCAATCTGGCTGTGAAGGCAGCTCTGGATAAAGGAGAGCAACTCCGGATCTTCCATGCGTGTTTCCATGTGGTTAATCTCTACATTTCGAACTTTGGCGAGTGGTATCTTGTGCAAATGACCGGAAGGCACTTGCGAGAGATCAATCTGTAATAAAAGTCCACCACCGGAGTACATCTGATGAATATGTTTGACCAGAAAAGATTTACCGGAATCCGCTTCACCGAGCAGATAGATCGGTTCATGATTCTCATAGAGTGCTCGAATGTTCTTCAATACCATCTGCATGGCAGGGGATTCGGCAACGATGGGCTCCATCGATGCGTCCGTGAACGTTGTTATGCCGAATTGTGCAAAGGCATAGGGTTGTCCTTTTTCCAGCATATATACCTTGTAATTCTTGTTGTCCAGGGTCGTTTCATAGGCGTTGACCGTGAGCTGATAATCGTCCACCATGAACACATTTTGGATCTGGGATTGATGGAATTCCAGACTGGTGTTGGTCAGATAAAGGTGATTATCGGTCAGCGGATTTTTCACAAAATCGGTCAGGTTCTCGAACACGACTTCATTCCGTTCATTTAAAATAAGCAAATTCGGATGTTCCTGTGTAACCAGGTCATTCAGGATGATCGATATCGCATGATTTTTGCTCAAATAACGATAGACCAACTGCGCGTCCTCCAACGCTCTAAGGATGGATTCCTGGCCAGATTGGATTAACAATCCCTCCAGACCATAAGTTTTCGCGGTGTTGACGGTGATCACATCTCCGACAATCTGGCGGTAACCGGAAGCTTTCAACTCCAAGAGCAATCGTGCCACATCTTCCGAGCTATGTATGGTATAGACCTTGAGGGGCAGATCCATCAGATCAATAATGGACTGTGCACCAGAGGTGATATTGGAGAAGCCCACGATGGCCGTCTGACCGTTAAACTGGCTTGCCAGGGTAAGGGAACGAATCATATCATAACCCGATAACTGCACATCGATGACGGGAATGGTCACGGCTTTTTTAATCAATTGGGCGGTTCCGCCGCGGCTGATGATAATCTCTGCACCGTTTTTCTCCGCTTGAGTCGCTAATTCCACACCGTTTGCCAAGTCTCCCACGTCCGTCTGAATGGCTAACTGGGGAAAGCGGGGAATGCACTCTTGTATAATAGGAATCATCGATTCATAGGGAGCAATAAAGTGGACTCGTGTACGCATATTTTTCCTGCCTTTATAGAAAACTTTGATCCCCTTATTATAGCCAACTTGCGAGGGAATGGCACCTATGGTGGGACAGGTCACAGTTAGGTGTGCCAAATGCCTGTGTGGTATGTGGCCATCGCTCTCTGGTGAACTGTGATGAAGTGCACTGAATCGATTCGTTAACTATTTAAAAATTAATGCATAATTGCCCACGATAAATATAGAGAAATGAGGAGTTTTAAATGGGAGACATTCATAAAGTAGCTGAGCCAGATCACATCATTAAGGATGTTGTCGGAAAGTTCCCGTGCAGGACGCTGTGGAGTGAAGGCCGTCCATGTCTGGAGTATCAGCGGGAAGAAGAGTTAGCCGAGATCGAAGAATACGTCCGCACGACGTATCACGTTGAACTATTGGATGTGTTCTTCACAGCAGTGGAGTGCCTTCCGATTGAACCGTAGATTAGATAGGGATTTGCATCATATGGACTCCACTTGCCAACGTGAAATGTGAAACGTATGTCGCCTTATTCATGTATTATAGTATACATATGAACTTTTCGGAGGAGGAACACGTAATGGGAATCTTATCGAGGTTTAGAGACGTGATGAAGGCCAATGTGAACCATATGCTATCGCGGGCGGAAGACCCGGAGAAGAGCGTGAATGAGTATATGCGCAGTCTGAGCAGTGATCTGGGGCAGGTAAAAGCGGAGACGACGGCGGTGTTGTCTGATGCAAGCCGGGCGAAGCGAGCATTGGATGAGTGCAGTGCCGAGGTTAAGAAATTGCAGCGGTACGCAGAGAAGTCGGCAGAGTCGGGAGACGAAGACAAGGCACGTGATTTTCTGGAGAAGAAAGTGAAGCTGACGGACAAATTACACGAATTACAGGCTGCCTATGAACGGGCTTCAGCGAAAGGCAAGATGATGAAGCATATGAATGATAAGCTCGTTGCAGATTTGGGGCAATTGGAGGCGCGTCATGCAGAACTGAAAGGTCGCATGGCAGATGCGAAGGCACAGCAACAGGCCAACGAACGGAATGTATCTGCGGGCAGAGCCGAATCTGCATTGAAGGCCATGGAAGACAAAGCGAACCAGGCGTTGAATGAAGCAGAGGCTTTGGCAGAACTCCGCGCCGGGGCACAGGAAGATGATCTGGATGAATTAATTGCCCAATTGGAGAGAGACATGAACGCGGATGCGGGTAATAATGAACATGCGTCGCCAAGTGCGGAGGAAGAACTCGCAGCGATTCAGGAAAAGCTGAAGAAGCAGAGCTAAAAGCTTTCTGAAAGAAAGCTGCATCGGAACCAGACACTTCGCCCTTAAGAGCGATCGGAAGGTTGTTCTGCCAGCGAAGTTATACAGGGTCAATTAGAATCATATTTCGTTAACATTGAGGTGAGCAGATGCCGGTTATTGAATATAAGTGTCCCAACTGCGGCAGTGGCATGATCTTTGACAGTGTGTCAGGGGCATTATCCTGTCCCAGCTGTGGCCGCCAGGACAACATAGAGCAGATCCCAGATCCTTTGAAGAGACAAGTGTTCACGGAACATGAGGTCAAAGAATACCACTGTAACAGCTGCGGAGCTGACATTGTCACGGAGCCGGAGACCAGTGCGACGACATGCAGTTTCTGTGGTGCGGCGGTTGTACTCAGTGATCGGCTGACGGGCAATCTGGCCCCAGCGATGGTGATTCCCTTTTCGATCAACAAGGATCAAGCCAAGCAGGCTTTCAAAAAGTGGTGCAAAAACGGCCTGTTAACGCCAAGTGGATTCATGTCCGCCGATCGAATTCAGAGCATTACGGGCATGTACGTGCCGTTTTGGTTGTACGAGTTACATAACAAGATCGAAGTGCATGGTCGTGGCACCAAGGTCAGATCCTACACCCAGGGCGACTACCATTACACCGAAACACAGCATTTCGATATATACCGCAGAATTCGGCTGAATTACGTGAACCTGCCCATTGATGCCTCGGAGAAAATGAAGGATGAACTGATGGATAAGCTGGAGCCTTTTCCATATAATCAGCTGAAATCCTTCAAGACCCCGTATCTGGCGGGGTACATTGCGGAAAAATATAGTTATACGGACGAGGAACTTTTCCCACGTGCCAAAGATAAGACGAGATCTTATATTGATTCTTATATTGCTTCAACCGTATCTGGTTATAGCAGCGTGAGCTACACGGACAAACAGATTGATACCACGCTCAAAAATGCAGACTATGTGCTGCTCCCGGTATGGATGGTCAATTATGACTACAATCGGGCACAGTATACGTTTGCCATGAATGGACAGACAGGTAAGGTGGTCGGCAAACCGCCGATCAGCAAAGCGAAAGTGGCCGGATGGTTCGCAGGGGTATCCGCGGTTTCGTTGTTGTCACTGAAACTGGTTTCCTGGATGATGGGAGGTGGATTCTTATGAGAAAAAGAACCCCTCTCGCCGTGATGGCTACGCTCATTTTACTTATGATCACGCTTGTTGCTCCGTTGATTCCCATCTCATCGGCATCCGCAGCGGAGAGCAAAAACCTCATCTACGATGAAGCAAACCTGCTGAGTGAGCAGGAGAAAAGTGAACTGAACCTACTTGCGAATCAGTATGGTGCGGAACGGCAGACGGACTTTGTTATTTTGACAACAAATAATATAGAGAATCAGGATGTCATGCTCCTAACTGAAGATTTTTATGATAAGCAGGGGCTAGGGTACGACAAGAAATTTGGCAATGCCGTCATATTGACGATGGATATGAATAATCGCGAAGTGTATTTGGCTGGATTTTATAAGGCAAAAGAATATTTGAGTGATCAGCGGCTCGATTCTATCCGTAACCGGATTACCTCCGAGTTATCCAGTGGGAATTATAAACTCGCATTTGAGAAATATATTGAGCTCTCTTACAAATATATGGGGTACGAACCCGGTGTGAATCCGAACAACATTTTGTTCAACGGCTGGTTTCAGTTGGGAGTCTCCGTAGTACTGGGCGGTATTGTTGTTGGCATGATGACTTATCGTTCCGGGGGGCGTGTCACGGTCAATCGTGCGACTTATGAGGATTCAAGCAATTCCAGTGTGATTGATCGTCAGGATCGATATATCCGTACGACCGTAACCAAGCGCAAAATTGAGAAGAACAATAACAATGGTGGCGGAGGCGGTGGAGGTACATCGCGAGGCGGTCATTCGCACAGTGGAAGTAGAGGGTCGTTTTAATAAAGGAGTAATCGGAGTACGTTAAATAGAAGGGATGGGAACGAATATGGGATTTTTCAAAAATCAATTTTCGAATGTGGTGGAATGGGAAGAGTTCAGAGATGACATGATATTTTGGAAGTGGAGCAACCGGGAGATCAAGAAGGGCAGTAAACTTATCATCCGTTCGGGTCAGGACGCGATCTTCCTGAATAACGGTAAAGTGGAAGGGATTTTCGAGGACGAAGGATCGTTTAATATCGATTCCGAGATCATTCCGTTTCTTTCGACCTTAAAAGGATTCAAATTCGGATTCAACAGCGGCATGCGGGTCGAGGTATTGTTTGTAAATACCAAAGAGTTCACTGTGCGGTGGGGCACGCAAAGCCCCGTATTGATTCCGACACCACAACTGCCGGGCGGGATGCCGATCCGGGCCAACGGAACATTTAACTTCAAAGTGAGTGACTATGTGACCCTGATTGATAAGATTGCAGGCATCAAGCAGAGTTATCTGGTGGAGGATGTCAAAATCCGAATTACTTCCGTGCTGGATCAGCTTCTAATGAAGTGGATCAGCCGTGAAGGGAAGGATATGTTCAACCTGCAAGCCAATGCATCCGATATTGCCAAAGGGATTCAGGAAGATCTGGATATGCAGATGATGGACATCGGCATTGGGATTACCGGTTTCCAGGTGATGAGCTTCAATTATCCGAAAGAGATTCAGGATATGATTACGAAGACCGCTTCGCATGAGATGATTGGTAATCTGCAAAAGTATCAGCAGGTCAGCATGACAGACGGCATCTCATCCGGTAAAGTACAGGGCGGCGGCGCAGCTTCGGATATGGCGGGCATGATGATGGGCATGAACATGGCCAATGAAATGATGAAGAACATGAACCAGAACAATAATGCCAATTCGTCTCAGAATCAGAACGCCGACCAGAAGCCAGCGGGCAATAACAACGGTGATTCAGGTAACTCTTCCTCTACAGAGGGCAACAAGAAGCCTAACTTCTGTCCGAACTGTGGAGCCAAAAATGAAGGAGCCAACTTCTGTCCAAACTGTGGTCAAAAGCTGGGCTAATGAAATGAATACATGTAGGGATAGTTCAGCAATGGTTGTGATATTGCGAGAGCTATCTCTTTTTGTTTCGATTTTTAGTTAAAGCAACATGATGTAAGGTGGGGGAGCAAGTTCATTTATTTTAGTTTAGATAAAACAGTTGACAACGAATCACAAATCATTTATCTTTAACTTAAGATATTTAATTTGAATATAAATAACAACCAAAAACAAACCAAATATCTTTAATCCATTACATGAGGAGCGATCAAGATGATGATCCCAACATTGACCAGAATAAACGAACTTTCAAGAAAAGCCAAAGAGGGCGGATTGACGGAGATGGAGAAAGAGGAACAGGTTCGTCTTCGCCAGGAATATCTGCAAACTTTTCGTGGTTCGGTCAACGACATTCTGCTGAATGCAACCATCTATGATCCAAACGGCGATGACGTGACTCCTGATAAATTGAAACAAGAACAGGCCAATCAAAATAAAAATTAGCATATCATTCGCCATAATATATATCTTAATTTAAAGATAATACAAATTACTATAAATGAATCAACGATCTAAACTATCCCATTTATCAAATGATCTCTAACACCTACCAAATTGAAAAACATGCTTACCAAACCAAGGAGGAATTAATCATGACTATTCAAACAGCAGGTATTCACCATATTACAGCTTTCGCAGGAGATCCACAGGCCAACGTTGATTTTTATGCCGGAGTTCTGGGACTTCGTCTCGTGAAAAAAACAATCAACTTCGATGCACCTGATGTATATCATCTGTACTTTGGAGACGAACATGGAAGCCCGGGTACCATCATTACCTTCTTCCCATCAGCTGGATCACCACGAGGCAAAATTGGCGGAGGTCAGGTCGGCATCACTTCCTATGTCATTCCTCCTGGGTCGATTGGCTTCTGGCAGAATCGGCTGGAACAGTATAACATTGAGGTAACCAAAACAACTCGCTTCAATGAAGAGCTGCTTCAATTCGAAGATAGCGAAGGCCTGCGGCTTGAGCTTGTAGAACGGGAAGAGGGAGCAAACAGCACTTGGGCACACGAAGGAATTCCAACAGATCAAGCGATCAAAGGCTTCGGTGGTGCTGTCCTGTTCAGTGTTAATCCGCAAAGAACGATGGATGCCCTTGAGAAAATCTTAGGATTCGTCAGAGTCAGTGAAAATGAAGAGTATGTGCGTTTCCGGTCAAGCGGGGATATCGGTAATGTTGTAGATGTTCCAGTGACCCGCATGGCTTTGGGGATGGGCGGCGCAGGAACTGTGCACCATATTGCATGGCGCGCCAAAGACGATGAGGAGCATGCACAGTGGAGTGAAGCTGTACGCGATTACGGGTATCAACCGACTCCAGTTCGGGATCGTCAGTACTTTAACGCAATCTACTTCAGAGAAGCGGGTGGCATTCTGTTCGAAATTGCTACAGATCCTCCGGGCTTTGCCAAAGATGAACCTGCTGATTCGCTTGGGCAAAAATTGATGCTGCCAGAGTGGTTCGAGAAATACCGCCCTCAAATCGAGGACAATCTGCAACCGATCGTGGTAAGAACGCTGGTGCCTGCTCCAACTGCGAAATAATAAGAGTTCTATTACTATAAAATAGAGGAGCAACGAAGGATGATGGAGAAAAAGGTTACCTGGCTGGAGCTGTTCTACGATCTGCTCTTTGTAGCAGCAGTCTCCAAAGCGGGTCATGTCTTGTTACATGCCGAACACGGAGTAATTACGTTTGAATACTTAATGAAGTTTGTACTCATTTTCATCCCTGTTTGGTGGGCATGGGTTGGTCAGACCTTGTTTATTAACCGCTATGGTCAAGACATCCTGATCCATAGAATATTCCTCATCCTTCAGCTCCTGTCCGTAATGGTCATGACGGCGAGTCTCTCTACCCATTTTGACCAGTACTACCTGTCCTTCTTCGTAGGTTATATCGGTTCACGGGCGTTTACGGCCATTCAGTATCTGACGGTTCACAAGTCGAAAAGCGAGTATCAGCAGAAAGCAGCCCGGTACTTGGGCATCTGTTTCCTCATTGGAATATTGATCTCATCGGGCTCATTATTCTTCGATTCCTGGCTGCGCTACTTGATTTTGTATGTGGGGATTGCCGTGGATATTGTGCTGCCGCTGATCGGACGTAAAAATCTGGTGAAAGTACCGGTTCAAACCCATCACTTGTTGGAACGTTTCGCGCTCTTTACACTCATCCTGCTGGGTGAATCGGTGGTAAGCATTATCGCTGTGCTGCAAGCCGATCATTGGGATATGAAATCCATCCTGTTTGCCGCTTTTACAGCCATCTTTGTCATTGCGATGTGGTGGCAGTACTTCGATAACGTGGAGAAAAAGGTCAGCAAAGAGATTCAGACTGCCGGGCAAGCGATCATATACGGCCATCTGTTCATCTACATCTCCATGAGTATGATTGCTGCGTCCATTCAGCTGTTATATCAAAATCAACTAAACTATGTGTTCATGATCGGGTTTGTGTTTGGATCCGTGCTGCTGTACTTCCTGTCGACCTCCCTTGTGTTCCATCGGTACAGACTTGCACATCTACGACTCCGGCCACGTCATCTGGCGGTGATGGTAGGGTTGCTTGTGGCATTTGTCCTCGTGGATCTGGTCTACCGGGTTCCGGGTTATGTCATCATGGGTGAAGACATGTTGTTCTTCCTGGTGTATGCGAAACTTACGACGTGATATAGTGATCTAAAATGAAGAAAAGTCACGGACAGCAGGTGTCCGTGGCTTTTTGTTATGCCACTGATCGTGGACAAGCCTTAATAATATAAATTAGGCACAAATCTGTTTAATTTCTGCGATAGAATCTGTTAATATGAGACTAGGTACAAGTGAATCTACCAGATCATAGAATATCTTTTATATAAAATGAGTGTACGTTTTGTTATATAAATTGAACTAAACATTTACACGAAACGGAGAGGACAGAAAAAACCTCAAGAAGCGAAAGCGTTCGCCTAAAAGCTTTCTGAAAGAAAGCTGCATCGGAAGCATTCGCTATCCCCGGATTTTCCCCATATAAGAGGGATTCATAAAATCTGGGGATAACAGCGATCGGAAGGTTATTCTGTCACCGGAGTGTCCAGTGTAAATATTCTTTAGTTCAATTTATATAGTTCATTTTATATATAGCGATTCGTAGGTATGGGGATGACAATCAGGAGGGAAATCATTGAGCACACATCAAATCGGAGTTCCATTGGAAGGGTTTGCAGAGTTTAGTCGTATCGTTGCCGCAGAAGGAGCCGTTTTACTTAGAAATGAAGGGCAAGTGCTTCCGCTTCGCGAAAACGAAAACGTTTCAGTTTTTGGTCGAATTCAAGTCAATTATTATCGCAGTGGCACAGGTTCAGGCGGTAGTGTTCATGTGGCGTACACAACCAATCTGCTGGATGGTCTGCGCAGCAAAAAGAATATTACCGTGAATGAAGAGCTGGCAGCGGTCTATGAGAATTGGATTGAGGAAAATCCATTTGATGATGGCGGAAAAGTATGGGCTGCCGAGCCGTGGAATCAGAAAGAAATGCCTTTGACGGATGAACTGGTTGCACAAGCCAGAAGCAAGTCTAGCAAAGCCATTATTGTAATTGGACGTACAGCAGGAGAAGACCAGGATAATGCGGATGCGCCAGGAAGTTACCAACTGACAGAAGATGAGAAAGCGATGTTGAAGCAAGTCACTTCGCAATTTGAACACACGATCGTTGTGCTGAATGTCTCGAATATCATCGACATGAGCTGGTTAAACGAAACGTATCTACATCCGATCCAAGGCGTAATTTACTCTTGGCATGGCGGTATGGAGGGCGGTAACGCGATTGCTGATGTGCTGGCGGGAGACGTTACACCAAGCGGTAAACTGACAGATACGATTGCATATTCCATTGAAGATTATCCTTCAACCAGCAACTATGGTAATGAGTTCAAGAACCTGTATCAGGAAGATATCTATGTAGGTTATCGATATTTCGAAACGTTTCGACCTGAGCGTGTTCAGTTTGAATTCGGTTACGGCCTGTCTTATACGACGTTTTTGGTCCAGCATGAAGAAGCAAAATCAGTGTCCAAAGACGGCAAAACCTGCATTGAAGTCCGTGTCAATGTGACCAACTCGGGTACAACCTATGCAGGCAAAGAGGTTGTGCAGGTCTATTATGAAGCACCACAAGGCAAACTGGGACAACCGGTGAAGGCATTGGTGGCTTTCGGTAAAACAGGATTGTTGCAGCCGGGCGAGTCTGAACTGCTGACGATCAGCTTCCCAATCCATGACATGGCATCCTATGATGATGCGGGCGTTACAGGTCATGCTTCCGCATATGTTCTGGAAGAAGGCACATATCGACTGCATGTAGGAACCAGTGTGAAACAAGTGCAGCACGTTAGCATCGATGGCCAGGATGGATATGTGATTGAATCCCTTCAATTGGTGGAGCAACTGCAGGAAGCAATGGCGCCAACTGAAGATTTTACACGGATGAAACCAGATGCGCGCAAGGAAGATGGATCTTATGAACTGATTTATACAGAAGTACCGAAACGTAAGATATCCATGGCAAAACGGATTGAAGAGAATCTCCCGCAAACGCTGGAGCAGACGGGCAACCAAGGCTACAAGCTGAGTGACGTTAAGGCTGGCAAAGTGAGCCTGGAAACCTTCATCGCTCAACTGAGTGATCAGGATCTGGCGGCGATTATCCGTGGCGAAGGCATGAGCAGCCCGCTCGTTACTTCGGGAACGGCATCTGCATTTGGTGGTGTCAGCGACAGCTTGTTCAATTACGGTATTCCGGTAGCATGTACGGCAGATGGCCCGTCCGGTATTCGTATGGATAGTGGAGAGAAAGCAACACAGGTATCCATTGGTACGTTGCTTGCCGCGACATGGAACAAGGATCTCGTTGAAGAATTGTATGTGATGGAGGGACAGGAGCTGCTGAGAAATCAGGTAGATACTCTGCTCGGACCTGGACTGAATATCCGCCGGAGCCCGCTCAATGGCCGGAACTTTGAGTACTTCTCTGAAGATCCACTGATCTCGGGTGTATTTGCCGCAGCATGTACGAAAGGGATTATGAAGGGTGGTTCCAATGCTACACTGAAACACTTTGCCTGCAACAACCAGGAGAAACACCGTAGCAAAGTAGATGCCGTTGTCTCCGAACGTGCACTGCGTGAAATTTACCTGAAAGGGTTCGAAATCGCAGTCAAAGAAGGCGGAGCGAACTCCATCATGACCTCCTACAACCCGGTTAATGGACACTGGGCAGCATCTAATTACGACCTGAACACCACAATTCTGCGCGGCGAATGGAATTTCGAGGGGATCGTAATGACCGACTGGTGGGCCATTATGAACGATGTGACCGAAGGGGGAGAGGCTGATCGCAAATACACGAACTGGATGATTCGTGCGCAGAATGATCTCTACATGGTTGTACCGAACTACGGCGCAGAGATCAATGGCTGGGACGACAACACAATTGAATCTTTGGAAAATGGAACATTGACTCGTGGAGAGCTGCAACGCTCGGCAATCAACATCTGCAAGTTCATCATGAACGCACCGGTGTCCGGCAGAAAACACGAGATCGTGGAGAATGTCGCTTCGTTCCAAGCAAATACATCTCTATCGGTTGCACAAGCTCAGGCGTTGGTTGAGAACGCACAGGTGAAACCTGCGGTAGCTGAACCTGTCTACATGAAAGTGGACGAGGCTGGCCATTACCGGATTATCGTACAGATCATGTCCCCAGAGCCGGAACTGGCTCAAAGTGCATGTAACCTGCTCCTGAATGATCAGTTGGTAACTACCATTCAAACGAATGGTACAGAAGGCAAATGGATCAGACAGAAGCTTGTCAAAGTAGATCTTGAAGCAGGACTGTATGAATTGAAACTGGACTTCACGAAACCGGGTCTCCAGATTGATTGGATCGAATTCAAGCAGGTGTAGAAGAGATCCAAACCAGAATATGTTGTTGAATTGGCAAAGGACACTGCTCGCGGTGTCCTTTGTTGTAACGCGGAATAGCTACTGTTATGATAGTGTTAGGGAATTTGAAGTTCTGAACAATGGGGTCAGGGGTGTTGCCAAGAATGAGAAATTATAACTTTTTGAGTCCAATCCTGCTGGTTGTGGTGGCGCTGATTGTGAGAGGTTTGGTGACTAACCTGGGCGTTCTGTTCGGGTTATCACAAGAAGTGGCAAGTAATATTGCCATGATAGCCATGATCATTGCTGCACTGATCATGTTTAATCGAATGACGAAGGCTCGGCGTAAAAAATAGAAAAAGCTCGGATAACCAGAAAGTTATCGGAGACATGAGACACCCTTGGGGTGTCTTTTTTGTATTGACGTTCTGAACCTAACGTTTTAGACTATTGCTAATCGATAATAACATTGTAAATAACAAAAATAACAAAATAAATCAAGCAAATAACAGGATGTCCGTTACACTCTCTATTTGTTAGTCCATTCCGGTTCCGAGAGGAGAATCCACTCATGAAGATCATTGCTGACAAACAATATATCTTTCAGGAAGGTCAGCCTTTTCAGAGCAGTCATGCGTCCACGATTGCTGTCTTGCCAGCGGGTGATCTACTGGTCGCTTGGTTTGCAGGTCAGCATGAGAAGGCGAGTGATGTAGCGATCTGGCTCGCAAGGATGGATCATAGCGGAGCATGGTCTGTTCCACGTAAAGTCGCAGATGAGGAGGGTATAGCTCACTGGAATCCGGTGTTATTTGCACTGGGTGATTCGCTGATGCTCTTTTATAAGGTAGGGCATGAAATTACCGATTGGCACACCCGCATCATTCGCTCAGCAGACGGTGGATGTACGTGGACGACTGCGCGTGAACTGGTGGCAGGAGATATTGGTGGTCGTGGGCCGGTTCGGAACAAACCAATTCAGCTGGAGGATGGAACAATTCTGGCACCTGCATCCATTGAACGATTGGACCCTGATGTATCAGGCAAGCAGATCTGGGAATCATTTGTCGATATCTCAACAGATCACGGGGAGACATGGACGAAGAGTGCGCATGTGCCGATGGACCTGTCTACCTATGTCGGGGCGGAAAATTGGTTTGCCAAGGGGCTGATCCAGCCCACCTTGTGGTCTTCTGGTGGAGTGTGTGTTCACATGTTTTTGCGCAGTACCGAAGGGGTTATTTTTCGGAGTGATTCACAAGATGGTGGTCGCACGTGGTGTGAAGCCTACACTACAGAACTGCCGAACAACAATAGCGGTATTGATGCCATACTCACGGAGCATGGCTTGCTGGCACTTGTCTACAATCCGGTCAGTGGACATGCAACAGAGAGTTCCCGAACCCCGCTGGTGATTGCTTTTTCAACGGATAATGGTCGGACCTGGGGGGATGAATTGGTGCTTGAAAATGAACCAGGGGAATACTCTTATCCGGCAATCGTATCCCAAGGGAAGCATCTATATATCACCTATACGTGGAAAAGGGATCGGATTGCGTTCTGGAAGCTGACCGTTACTCATAACGATGAAAAAGGACCGCAGGAGCGCTGATAATGTGCTTTGTCGGTCCTATATGTCATGGAACATGTAGGGTGTTGGTGCGCTGATGCGCGTATCGATGAGGTGAAGGGAGTTGTGCGTATGAAAGGACAGTTGAACAGACAGCCTGTACTGGAAGTCATTGCTGTGGATGTGGAAGATGCCAAGGCAGCTGAGGAGGGAGGGGCCGATCGAATTGAGCTGGTGTCTGCGATGTCCGAGGGTGGCCTTACCCCCAGTTATGGTGTCATGGAGCAAGTAGTATCCCAAGTCTCCATCCCGGTGTATGTCATGATCCGTCCCCATAGTCGCTCGTTCCGCTATAGCGCAGATGACATCCACGCCATGACCCGGGATGTACGCTTGGCGAGGAAACTTGGAGCGGCTGGCATCGTGATTGGTGCCCTTACAGAAGCTGGTGAAGTGGACCTTCTATCCTTGCAATCCTTTATGGCCGAAGCTCAGGGGTTGGGCGTTACATTTCATCGTGCGATTGATGTGAGCGCAAGCCTGACTGAGGCGCTCAAGGCCATCAACACATGGGGCAACGTGGAGCGTGTGCTTACATCGGGAGGGAGACGGACAGCGCCTGAAGCCATACTGGAACTGAAACAGCTTCAGGAACTGGGGCAAACCTTAAACATCGCTGTCATGGCAGGGGCGGGGGTCACCATAGAGGGGATTCAGAAGCTAGTGAGTCAGACGGGGATCACGGAGATCCATATGGGATCAGGCGTACGCCGTGAAGGAAGCTTCGACCATCCTGCAGATTCGCAGCTTATCGCTCGAGCCAAGCAGCAGTTATTGCTTGCATCACAGCGATTCATGAACAGTAGTGCAATGCGTAGTGGTCCAATCAATAGTGATATTGGTCCAGTGATATAGGAATGCACGAAATAAAAGGAGTGATACGCCATGAATCAAGAACTGCAATCAGCCGAATGGATCAAGTCCGCAGCACAGGTCAGCCCTTCGGAACGCCAGTTAAGATGGCAGGAGATGGAGTTCTATGCGTTTATTCATTTTACGGTAAATACATTCACCGATCGGGAATGGGGCACTGGGGAGGAAGACCCGGCTATCTTCAATCCTTCTGAACTGAGCGCAGCGCAATGGGTGCAGGCGTGCAAGGCCGCCGGGATGAAGGGGCTGATTTTGACGTGTAAGCATCATGATGGATTTTGTTTGTGGCCAAGCCAGTTTACAGCGCATACGGTTGCAGCCAGTCCATGGAGAAACGGTGCGGGGGATTTGGTTCAGGAAGTCGCCAATGCCTGCCGTGAGGGTGGATTGAAGTTTGGCGTGTACCTGTCTCCTTGGGATCGGCATGAATCCACTTATGGAGATTTCGAGAGATATAACCAATTTTTCCTCCATCAGTTACGCGAGCTGCTTACGAATTATGGCGACATCTTCTGTGTATGGTTCGACGGCGCATGCGGAGAAGGGCCAAATGGCAAAAGGCAGGTCTATGACTGGGACGCCTATTATGCGCTTATTCGTGAACTACAGCCCGAAGCGGTCATCTCGGTATGCGGCCCGGATGTTCGCTGGTGTGGCAATGAGGCGGGGCATACGCGGGAATCGGAATGGAGCGTTGTGCCAGCGCATATGCAGGATAATGAGAAGATTCAGGAACAATCACAGCAGGTGGATGATGGTGAGTTTGCCACAAGAATTAATACGCAGGACAGTGATTTGGGAAGTCGAGAGGTCATTTGTTCCCAAGGTGACCAACTGATCTGGTACCCTGCCGAGGTGAATACCTCGATTCGCCCAGGATGGTTCTATCATGCAAGTGAAGATGATCAGGTCAAAACATTGGAAGAACTGCTCGCCGTCTATTATGGTGCAGTGGGGGGCAACGCCACCTTTTTACTTAATCTTCCACCGGATACGCGTGGTCTCATTCACGAACGGGATGTGGAGCGACTACAGGAATTGGGAGCTTCGCTGCGCACCATTTTTCAGGAAAATTTGGCCTTGCAGGCGCTGGTAAAAGCATCGGAGACGATGGATGATCAACATGCCGTATCGGAGGTGCTGACGGAACGACGGGATACATATTGGTGCCCGCATGAAGGAACGGAGCAGGCTTGGATTGAGCTGGACTTGCAGGAGGATCGATCATTTGACCGGGTGGTGCTGATGGAACATATTCAGACAGGCCAACGGATTGAGCGTTTTACACTGGAGTCACAGAAGGCAGATGGTGGTTGGGAAGAATTCTACACGGGGACGGTGGTTGGGTATAAGCGAATTTGCTGTTTTCCTCAGGTCACATTGAGAAGCATGCGAGTAACCATTCATGAATCCAGATGGTACCCTGCGTTGTCCGGGTTAGGCATATATCTGAGTGAGCGGGGAGGGCTGTCAAATGGCGTTGCTAACGTATAAAGGTTCACAATTCATGTATGATGGCGAGCCCCTTCGGATTTTGTCGGGTGCGATTCATTATTTCAGAGTGGTCCCCGAATATTGGGAGGATCGGCTGCTCAAGCTGAAAGCCTGCGGTTTCAATACAGTGGAAACGTATGTGCCGTGGAATGTTCATGAGCCTCAGCGGGGGCAGTATTATTTTGAAAACATGGCGGATCTGGAACGGTTTATTCGCATGGCGGGAGAAGTGGGTCTTCATGTGATTGTTCGCCCAAGTCCTTACATATGTGCCGAGTGGGAGTTTGGCGGATTGCCTTATTGGCTGCTGGCTGATGATGAGATTCGTCTGCGGTGTAATGATGTGAAATTTCTGGCGAATGTGGATCGATATTATGATGTGCTTTTGCCCAAATTAAAACCCCTTCTTAGCACCCATGGCGGGCCGATTATTGCAATGCAGATTGAAAATGAATACGGCAGCTTCGGCAATGATGCGAGTTACCTGCAATATTTACGTGATGGCATGGTGGAGCGCGGTATGGATGTGTTGTTATTTACCTCCGACGGACCGACGGACCCTATGCTGCAAGCGGGATCGGTGCCGGGGCATCTGGCTACGGTCAATTTTGGATCAGGAACGCAGGGGGCGTTCGCCAAGCTGCGTGAATATCAGGCAGAAGAACCACTGATGTGCATGGAATATTGGAACGGCTGGTTCGACCACTGGGGAGAGTTGCATCATACCCGGGAAGCCGCGGATGTGGCTGGGGTGTTTGAGGAGATGCTTCGGGCAGGAGCTTCGGTTAACTTTTATATGTTCCATGGGGGAACGAACTTTGGATTCTATAACGGGGCGAACTGTCAGCAGAAGGATCAATACGAACCAACGATTACAAGTTACGACTATGATTCACTGCTCAGTGAATCCGGGGAGCCGACAGCAAAATTCCACGCGGTGCGTGATCTTATTGCTCGGTATAGCGACAACAGTCTGGGTGAGCTTGTGCTGCCAGAATCGAAGGGGACTATCGCCTATGGGCGCGTGGAGTTGAACCAGCAGGCGGCATTACTGGCGCAGTTGGACCGGATATCCGTCCCGTTACAGCGTACGAATCCGGAACCAATGGAGAAATTGGGTCAGGATTATGGATTTATTTGTTATCAAACCCGGATATCCGGACCCAGGGAGCGACAGGAACTGGTGGTTCAGGAGGTACGTGATCGTGCACTTGTGTTTGTTAATGGGCAATTTCAGGGCGTGCTGGAACGTGGAAATACCGCATTTTCGATTTCCTTTGAAGTCCCTCCGGAGGGTGCAGATCTATTGATCCTTGTGGAAAATATGGGGCGAATTAATTATGGTCCGTACCTGAGAGATCCAAAGGGGATTACGGAGGGAGTGCGACATGGCTTTCAATTTTTATATGATTGGACGATTCATTGTCTGCCCTTAACCGATCTGTCGGGTCTAAAATTTAACGAGCCCTCTTCGGCAGGGGATGAAGAAGGAGAGAGACCGGGGGAAGGGCCAGCCTTTTACCGGGGAAGTTTTCAAGTCATGGGGGTAAGTGATACTTTTCTGCGTCTGGATCACTGGACCAAAGGTGTTGTATTTGTAAACGGATTCAATCTGGGTCGATACTGGAATAAAGGCCCGCAAAAAACGTTGTACGTACCTGCCCCGCTCCTTCGCGAAGGTGAGAATGAAATGATTGTATTTGAACTCCACCAGACGACTGATCTGGCCGTGACGTTTGTGGATACACCGGATTTGGGCTAGGAAAAGGAAAATAGGTGAGCCAAACGATTATTGGCAATTGTGGTGTCAGCCGGAAAAAGGTATACGTTGGGTATGGACGTTGACTACAGGAGAGGATGAGGAAAAATGAAAGTTGGACTCAGTACCTACAGTCTGCAACAAGCATTGGATCGCAAAGAATTAACCGTGCCGGATGCCATTCGCTGGATCGCTGATCAGGGTGGGGAACATGTGGAGATTGTTCCAATGGGATTCAGTCTGATCGATAATCCTAAGCTGATTGATGAGATTAAAGCTGTCGCAAAAAAGGTCGGGATTGATATTTCCAATTATGCCATCGGCGCTAACTTTGCTGTACAGGAAGATGCCGATGCGTTGGAGCAAGAGATCCAGAATGTGATGCGACATGTGGATGTGGCTGCAGCGCTCGGCGTGAAGCTGATGCGTCATGACGTGGCTTTCCGACCTGCGCCAGAAGGAACCGTAGCACAGTTCGAGATGGATCTGCCGATATTGGTGAAGGCTTGTCAGCGGATAGCCGATTATGCAGCCGGTTTTGGAATTACAACCAGCGTGGAGAACCATGGGTACTATGTGCAGTCAAGTGAGCGAATTCATCGTTTGCTGCACGAAACGGCGCGGAGTAACTTCAAGACCACCCTGGATGTCGGTAATTTCCTCTGTGTGGATGAAGATCCGGTGAGTGCGGTGAAAAATAACATTCCGTACGCGTCGATCGTGCACGCCAAAGACTTCTACTGGAGACCTTCCTACCGGAACCCCGGTGAAGGTTGGTTCCAAACCTCGCACGGTAATTACCTGCGCGGAGCCATTGTGGGCCATGGCGATATCGACATGCCTGAGGTATTCCGTGTGTTGAAGCAGTCCGGGTATGACGGATATATCTCGGTTGAATTTGAAGGTATGGAGGATTGCAAAACCGCATCACGCATTGCCATGGATAACGTCCGCCGCCTATGGGATGAGGCATAGGGCTGAGTACTTGTTTTAAATGAATAAAATTGAATCCAATTTTAAAGAAGGCGTGAGTAACAGAGGGGAAGCTTGGAACTGTAGGAGCGTTAGCGACCGCCTTTGTGTACGGATTTCAACCGCTAGAGCGGTCAAATAAAAGAAATTTGCAGACAACAGCGGCCGAAAGTCCAAGCATTCACCGTCGTTACGTTAAGCCGATATTATAATTTCTTGAGTCAATTCATATGAAAACGATGGAGGAATCAGCTCTATGTCCAAATTGAAAGTCGCCGTCATCGGTGCCGGATCCATATCCGATTGCCATTTGCAAGCCTATGCCAGTAATCCTGACGTTGAAATATACGCCATCTGCGACCTGAATGCAGAGCGTGCCGCAGAAGTCGCGAAGCAATATAATGCACCTCATGTGTTTACCGATTACAAGGAATTGCTCGCACTGCCTGAGATCCATTCCGTCAGCATCTGTACATGGAACGACTCCCATGCTGAGATTAGTATTGCTGCCCTGGACGCGGGAAAAAACGTGCTGTGTGAGAAACCACTCTGTCAAACCGTGGAGGATGCCCTTGAAGTAGAGAAGGCCGTTCATCGCAGCGGAAAGCTGCTGCAAGTGGGTTTTGTTCGCCGCTATAGCGACAATGCACAGATTCTGAAGAAGTTTATTGATGAGGGTGAACTGGGCGAGATTTATTATGCCAAAGCCTCCAGTCTACGTCGTTTGGGCAACCCAGGTGGCTGGTTCTCGGATATCAACCGCTCCGGCGGCGGCCCACTGATCGATATCGGGGTGCATGTGATCGACATTTGCTGGTATCTGATGGGCAGACCGAAGGTGAAATCCGTCTCCGCTAACGTATCCAACCGATTGGGAAATCGCTCGAATATTAACAATCTGTCGTTCTACAAAGCAGCCGATTATGACGCGGAGCAGAACACCGTGGAGGATATGGCGAATGCCCTGATTCGTTTCGAGAACGGTGCAAGCTTACTCGTGGATGTCAGTTTCACACTCCATGCCAAAGCGGATGAGACTTCGGTCAAGTTATACGGTGACAAAGGCGGTGCCGAGTTGGAGCCGGAAATTTCGATTATTGGCGAGAAATTCAACACCATTTTGAACATGACCCCACAGGTGGATTTCAAATCATTCGACTTTATGGGCTCGTTCCGCAATGAAATCAACCATTTTATCGATAGTACACAGGGCCGCAAAGAAACACTTAGTCCCGTCGAGGACGGCGTCGAAGTAATGAAAATGCTCTGTGCCATCTATGAATCAGCCCGTCAGGGACGTGAGATCACACTGTAAATGGAGCATTGTAAGGCGTGGGTACTTCACACGTTGATACTTTATTACTACCTCGGCCTTGGCATTAGTGTTGAAGGTTATGAGCACTGCACTCGAAATAACGGAGTTACTACGCCCCATAATAGTTAAACATACCGTTTACGCCAAAACGGAGAGTGCAGAACCAATCTGAAGAAGCGAAGCGCTCGCCTTTATCACCGGATTTCAACAATTATAAAGTGAAATAAAGAAATCCGGGGATAACAGCGATCGAAAGATGGTACTGCACTCGGAGTGGCCAGGCGTAACATGCAAGGTTTATCTTTTATTCTAATCCGAGGAGATGAATCAGGATGAGCGATACCAAAGATACCGTACTGGAGCAGGAAGAGCAGATTGTCGAAGCCGGGGTGCACAATTTTAGCAAAGAGGACGAGTGGATCAAACCGGAAGATCCGTTGCTGAATGAGCGGTTGGAGTGGTTCAAGGACCAGAAGCTGGGGCTGATGATGCACTGGGGGCCGTATTCCCAGCTTGGTCTCGTAGAGTCCTGGGCGCTGAGCGATGAGGATGGCGATTGGTCGCGCGATGACATTGACTGGACGGATGACATGGAAGACTTCAAGCGGGAGTATTTTGATCTCAACAAAACCTTCAATCCGATTCGTTTCCAGCCCGAGGAGTGGGCACAGATGGCGGCAGATAATGGGTTCAAATATTTCCTGTTCACCACCAAGCACCATGACGGTTTCTGCATGTGGGATACCAAGACGACGGATTACCGAATTACGGGAAAGGACACCCCTTTTCATACCCATAAGTACGCGGACATCTGTCGATCGCTATTTGACGCTTTCCGGGCCAAAGGGCTTGGCATCTCAGCGTATTTCTCCAAAGCGGACTGGCATACCCCGTATTACTGGGCACCGGGCATGGAGCGTGGACGTCATATGTGGCGCGGGCCCTCGTATGATCCGCATAAGTATCCGTGGCTGTGGGAGAAATTCGTAGAGTTTACACATGAACAGATCATGGAGCTGCTGACGAATTACGGGCGGATCGAGTGTCTGTGGCTGGATGCCGGCTGGGTGCGCGAAGGTCGACATGGTCAGGATATCAGGCTGGGGGAAGTTGTGGAACGAGCACGCCAGACCACACAGCCGTGGCTCCTGTCCGCAGATCGCACAGTAGGTGGGCCGTATGAGAATATTGTTACCCCTGAGCAGACCATACCGGAACATCCGATGAACATTCCATGGGAGAGCTGTATTACCGTGGGGAATTCCTTTGCCTTCGGATTCGATGACCAATATAAATCGGGAAGACAGCTGGCACATATTCTGCTCGAAGTCGTGTCCAAGGGTGGGAACCTGGCGCTGAATGTAGGACCACAACCCGATGGGCGTCTGCCAAAAGGGGCAATTCGAGGCATTAAAGGCCTCGGTGAATGGCTGGGTTCTCACGGAGAAGGGGTCTATGGAACCCGGATCTGCGGGCCCTATTTTACGAAAGATTGGGCCTTTACGCAGAAGGAAGAGATCAATACCGTATATGCCTTCCGGTTATACCGAAACGAGAATGAGACCGTACAACCACAGTTGGTCATTCCTTATCTGGAAAAGGTAGAGCGTATCGAACTCATCGGTAGCGATGACGTACTTTCGTATCAGCAGACGGAAGACGGACTTCTCGTGGAACTACCACAATCCGCCGCAACCAGTGCGGCGCCGATTACACACACGTTCAGATTGATCACAAGCGCATAGAAATCCATGTCAATTCCGGGGGAGATATCACAGCCTCCGGATTTTTTTAAATCCTACATAAGGAACATAATTTTCACCAGAAACGGCTCGTAATCGCTTGTCAGGCAAGGGTTTATAGAATAAAGAGAAGTCGGAGAAAATTGCAAATTGATAAAAGTTTACCATGCGATGTACTATCAAATCAAGAAAGCGCTACCTGATATGAATGTTTACATCATTTGTGTTAAACAAGGAAACACGTACAGAAAAAAAGATGTTTAAGGGATGTAAATGTAATGTATTATTACACTTGAGGTGTAGAAGGAGTGACGCAAATGAGTCGAGCCACGGAAAGCATACCCGCCAAGTTGGAACTCCAGCAGAGGAAACATGTGGAGCCCAAGCGGCAGCATCCATTCATCAGAAGCCTCAAGAAGCACTGGGAGCTCTACCTGCTCGTGCTGCCCCCGGTGTTGTATCTGTTGATCTTCAAGTACATTCCTATGGTGGGTGTACAGATCGCCTTCAAGGACTTCAGTGTGGTCAAAGGAATCTGGGGAAGCCCTTGGGTTGGCTTCAAACACTTTGAAGCCTTCTTCCAGTCTCCGAACTTCTGGCTGTTAATCAAAAACACGATAGGCATCAGCTTTTATTCCTTAATAGCAGGTTTCCCGATTCCGATCCTGCTGGCCCTGGCGCTGAATGAGATTCGAACGGGTTACTTCAAGAAGACCGTGCAGATGGTCACTTACGCTCCGCATTTTATCTCCACCGTTGTTATGGTATCCATTATCATTCTGATGCTCTCCCCGCATGTGGGCGTGGTAGACAAGCTGTTCACACTGCTCGGCTTCCCAATGACCAACTTCATGGGCATTCCGGAATACTTCAAATCGATATACGTCTGGTCAGGTGTCTGGCAGGGCATGGGGTATTCATCGATTATATATATTGCAGCTCTTGCTGGTGTTGACCCATCCCTGTATGAGGCAGCGAAGATGGACGGCGCCTCAAGACTTCGAAAAATCTGGCACATTGACCTTCCAACCCTCGTTCCAGTCACCGTTATCATGCTAATTCTGAGTCTGGGAAGCATTATGGGCGTGGGCTTCGAGAAAATATACCTGATGCAGAATCCGCTCAATACAAGCGCTTCGGAGGTCATCTCCACGTATGTGTACAAGGTGGGTCTGATCGGTGCGAATTTCAGCTTCTCCTCGGCAGTAGGGTTATTCAACTCCATTATCAACCTGATCCTGCTGGTTATCGTGAACGGCATATCGCGCAAAGTATCCCAGAACAGCTTGTGGTAAAGGAGGAGCTTATCCATGTTTAACCTGATTAATCGTAACCGGATCAAGGACCCGCTCGGTGACCGCATTTTTATGACATTTAACTATATCTTTTTGTTTGCCATATTGCTAACGGTGTTTTATCCGCTCTTGTATATCATCAGTTCTTCGTTCAGCTCTTCACGAGCCGTCACATCCGGTCAGGTGTGGTTGTTCCCGGTCGACTTTAACATCAAGGCCTACATCTCCATTTTCAAAAGCCAACAGCTTATGCTCGGTTTTTATAACACGATCATCTACACCGTGGTGGGCACGTTCATTAACGTGGCACTGACCGTCATGCTGGCGTATCCCTTATCACGCAAATCGTTCTACGGACGAGGAGCCATTATCATTTTCATGATGATCACCATGTTCTTTGATGGCGGTCTGATTCCCACCTACCTTCTGATGAAGGATCTACACCTGCTGGATACACGTTGGGCGATGTGGTTGCCCGGGGCGCTCGCGGTGTTCCAGGTCATCGTGGCAAGGACCTTCTTCCAATCTTCCATCCCCGAAGAGCTTGGAGAGGCCGCAGAAATGGATGGCTGCCGGGATATTCGGTATCTGGTCAGCGTGGTTCTTCCTTTATCGAAGCCCATTCTGGCGGTCATGACACTCATGTATGCCGTAGGTCACTGGAATGCGTACTTTGATGCACTGATCTACCTGCGTTCCGAGAAGTTATTCCCTTTGCAATACGTGCTTCGCAATCTGCTGATCCTGAACGCTGCCGACCCGGCGATGCTCGCCAATACCAGCCAGCAGATGCGGGATCAAGGGTTTGAGCAGGTGTTGAAATATGCCCTGATTGTTGTCGCAAGTATTCCAATTCTGATTATGTATCCATTCGTACAGAAGCATTTTGTCAAAGGGGTCATGGTGGGTTCCCTCAAAGGTTAAACCTTGTGGATTAAGCCCGGTTGCCTCTTGAGAGGAGGTGGAAGGAACACGCCGGCTTCCGGGGTCGATTTTATATACGTGCAGTACAACTCAATAATTTGCCGTTATGAACAAAAAGGAGGAGTCAGATTGAGAAAATCTTGGATTTCGATGTTGTTTCTGGTCTTTGCTTCGATGGCTTTGTTGTCCGCATGCAGTTCATCCGAGGAATCGGGTGGAAGTAGCGACAGTAGCGGGGAGAGCGGCGGTCCTGTAACCATGACCTTCTTTGCTCCGCAAGGCAAAGCGTCCATGGAAGAGAATGAATTCACCAAATTTATCGAAGACAAGTTCGACGTTACCCTGAAATGGGATCTGGCCCCAACGGACGCCCTGCAGGATCGCAGACAATTGCTGCTGGCCAGTGGTGATTATCCCGAAGTATTTCTTCACGGCAAGTTCACCACCTCAGACCTTCAAACCTATGGAAAACAAGGCGTGTTCCTTCCGCTACAAGATCTGATTAAGGAGTATGGTCCGAACCTGACCAAGATTATGGAAGAGAAGCCATACTTCAAAGAAGCCATCACGGCACCGGATGGCAACATCTATGCTTTGCCAATCTTCAATGAATGTTACCACTGTACGTATGCACAGAAATACTGGATCAACACAGAGTGGCTCGATAATCTGGGTCTGAAAATGCCAACAACAACAGATGAACTGTATACCGTTCTGAAGGCGTTTAAGACACAAGATCCAAACGGTAACGGGAAAGCGGATGAGATACCACTTACGGGCGCACCGAACAAGTATGTATGGAATGGCAACATTGATGCCTACCTGATGAACAGTTTTATCTACAATGACAACGACAAATACCTGATCGTGAACGATGGCAAGGTGAGTTTTGCCGCCAATCAGGAAGGCTGGAAGAAAGGGCTCGAATACATGAACAAGCTGTATGCAGATGGCTTGATTGATCCGGCTTCCTTTACCCAGAATGATCAGGCCATCGGACAACTGGGCAACAAGGAAGGTGATGAAGTGGTCGGCTCCATTACAACCGCGCTTGTCAGTTATCTCGTGAATACCTATGACAAAGACATCACCCGTCACCAGCACTGGGAGATCGTTCCTCCATTGAAAGGGCCGGATGGGGTGCAGACGACAGGCGCCACACAGAGCGTCGGTGAGTTCGAGTTCGCCATCACGAACAAAGCGACAGAAGCACAGCAGATTGCCGCCATCAAAATCGTAGATTACATGTTTAGTGAAGAAGGAGCGCTATACGCGGAGTATGGACCAACCGAAGGCAAGGGCTGGAAGAAGGCAGATGCTGATGAGAAAAACATCAATGGCGAGCCGGCCAAATACAGCTACTACAACCTGCCTGAGCGTGATCCAAACGTCGTGGTGAATGAGAGCTGGTCACAGATTGGAGCACATGACTTGTCCAACACGTTCCGTAATCTGTTTGCCGAAGGACAGGATCCATTGGAAGCAGAGGGTTACGGCACACGTCTGGCTCAAGCAACCAATGTGTATGAACCTTATGCACCGAAAGAGCTGTACCCTGCGAACGTATTTATTCGTCCGGAGGATACGGAATCAGCTGCACAACTGACTACCGCTATCAAGGATTATGTGCAGACAAATATGGCACAGTTCATTATCGGTAGCAAGAGCATTGATAAGGAATGGGATTCATATGTCAAAGGCTTCGATGGTCTTGGGCTGAGTAATTACCTTGAGATTTACCAGCGTGCCATTGAGAAGAATCAATAATTGTTGAAGGATTCAATATAGAGACTGTCCCGTCTGTCACCCGTGACCGGGACAGTCTTCTCCTATGACAACCCCACGTCATCCGATATAATGTACTGAATAATTAAGGGAAATTAGCGATCAGCACAATAGGATTGTCGTCATTCAGCATGAACAGTAATGGTGGGGGGATCTCGGAGATGAATAACAATTGGTTTAGACGTTTGCTGTTATCGTATCTGCCTGTTTTCTTTATTGTGACGACCATTTTATTCTTTATTTTTTTCCAGGTGTTTAATGAACAGAACCGTAGAGAAGCGCTCAAGGCCAATGAATTCCTGGCCTCCCAGGTCACGCAATATTTGGATAACTCCCTGCGATCCATTGACTTCAAGGTACTGCGAGAGATTTTGACCAACCCTAACTTGAAGAATTATTTCTCGGTATCTGGCAGCGATGATGTGTATGCCGGCATTCAGGCGGTCCAGGTGGTTGATGAATTGAAAATAGAATATCCGCTGATTGATTCGATTTATCTCGTTCGATACGGAGATGGTACCGTCTTTAGTAACGGAAAGGCGGTCCCAATTGAAGAGTTCCCGGATGCAGACTTTATTGCAGATAGCCGGTCAAGGGATGAACAGAAGTGGGTAGGGGCGCGAGCGTTCCGGGCTTTTCCTTCGCAACCGACGGAGCAGGTGATCACGATTGTGCGAAGTGTAGGGAACGGCAAAGGGCTTGTAGTCACAAACGTGGACCTAAGTACCTTGAGGAAATCTATCATGCAGATGTATGATCCGGAATTTACGTTTGTGAACATCTTCAACCGTTCAGGCGGCAATCTGTGGGATAGCAGTATGCCAGAAGGGGTTACAGCTTCTGCTAAAACTACGTCGGGAGAAGTCTTCTCTGAATTTACGTCGAGTTATAGCGGTTGGAAGGTGCAGACAGGTCTCAATAATGGCAAAATCGTCAAATGGGCGCTGCAATTTTATAATATCTGGTTTGCCTTTGCTGCAGTGGTTGTGTTGATTGGTGTGGTGTGGGTGATCTATGTGACCCGCAGAAACTACAAGCCGATTCAACAGATTGTCACTTTGATTCAGACGGTCTCTTCGCAGAAGCAATCGGGGCTGAACTATGGTAAAGAGAATGAGTTTCGATTCATCCATACCACGCTGGAACGCATGATTGATCAGACGAGGCAGTATCAGGAGGAGCATGAAGAGAATCTGATTTTGCAGAAAAAAATGTTCTTTCAGGAGTTGCTGGAAGGTACACGAGACTTCACGAGCACTGAGCTGACAGCGGAGATGAAGAAGTTCAAATTGCCTGAGTTGGAGCATCGTTGGGCCATTATGGTAATCGAGATGGATCGGTATGATGCATTTGTGACGGAGTATCATGACCAGGACCAATCCCTCCTGAAATTCGTGTTATCCAGCATTCTGCAGGAGAGTGCACGTCATGAAGGTACGGAAGTATGGGCTGAGTGGGTCTCTGATCAGCGACTGTATGCCATCCTCTGGATTCCGGACATGGAACAGGCCAAGGAGACGGAGCATCGATTGCTCGATGGTTATCTGGACAGAATCGATCAGTATCTGAACTTCACCGTGACCATCGGTGTTGGTCGGGTCGCTGTTGATATTCGGGGGCTGAGAGCTTCATTGAAAGAAGCTGTGCACGCGCTGGAGTACAAGGCTGTACTGGGGATGAATCGCATCATTCCGTGTAGTGATGTGCCGAATTCGACCAATGATGTGTATGAGTTCCTGAAGACCATCTCACTGCTGGTACAAGCGATGCGCTTATCGGACGATGTGTGGGAAAAGCATTTTGAAAGACTGTTTGAACAAATCAGGGAGTCCGTCCTGTCCCGTCAGGAGATTATGAATACGATCCAATTGTTATTTCAACATTACAACCGGGAATTCGCCGAACTTCCACGGGAGTATCAGGATTCGTGGGCTGCGATATTCACCCCGCTTCTGCCAAGGCTGGAGGGCTGGGAGACGTTAGACGATCTGCGTGAACTATGCTGGGAAGGGTTCCGGGAACTGGCGCTGCAGATGCAGACGCTGCATTGTTCCCGAAAACACCGATCACATATTCTGGAGATTCGCAAATACATCGAAGAGCATTACAACAATCCCGATCTCTCGCTGAACTACCTAAGTGATCTATTCGATATTAATCCGAAGTATCTGAGCAAGCTTTTCAAGGATGAGATTGGGGAGAAGTTCGTGGATCTGCTCATTAGTCATCGCATCGAAAAAGCCAAATTGCTCATGCAGGAGACGGATAAGGCCATTCAGGAGATCAGCGAGGAAGTGGGATACACGAACTATAATTCCTTCAACCGGGCTTTCAAGAACGTGGTGGGTATGGCACCAAGTGACTACCGGAAAGCCATGTGACGCAAGTGCACGCGCCTAACTAATTCCGAACGCATAAGGAGAATGTGCATATGGACTATAAAGATGCTTCGCTTCCCATTCAGGAGCGGGTTCAGGATCTGATTGGACGCATGACAACGGCAGAGAAGATTGGACAACTCATCCAGCCGATGGGCTGGAAGACGTATGTGAAGGCAGCAGATGGTACAGTACGGGTGACGGAAGAGTTCCAAGCGGACATGGAAAAGGGTGGTGTCGGTTCTCTGTATGGTGTCCTTCGGGCCGATCCGTGGACTGAAGTAACGCTGGAGACAGGCCTGACACCACGGCAGGGAGCCGTTGCCACCAATGTCATTCAGCAGTATGCCATGGAGCATTCCCGGCTGGGCATTCCCATTTTGTTCGGGGAAGAGTGTTCCCACGGTCATATGGCAATTGGAGCGACCGTATTTCCGGTACCGTTAACGGTGGGCAGCACGTGGAATATGGAATTATACCGCAAGATGTGTGAAGCTATCGCTGTGGAGACCCGAAGCCAGGGGGGAGCGGCAACGTATTCCCCAGTGCTTGATGTCGTACGTGACCCGAGATGGGGACGGACGGAGGAATGTTTTGCCGAAGATCCATACTTAATCGGTGAATTTGCAGTAGAAGCGATGAAGGGACTACAGGGTGACCGCCTTGATTCCAACCAGACGATTGTGGCGACACTCAAGCATTTTGCGGCTTATGGCAGTTCAGAGGGTGGGCGCAATGCAGCACCTGTGCATATGGGATTACGTGAATTGCATGAAATCGATCTGTTGCCGTTCAAAAAAGCAGTGGAAGCCGGGGCATGTTCCGTGATGACTGCTTATAACGAGATTGATGGCGTACCGTGCACGTCCAGTACGTATCTGCTGAATGACCTTCTGCGTGAGCAGTGGGGTTTTGATGGGTTTGTCATTACTGATTTTGGCGCCATTCAGATGCTGGTCCATGGACATAACACCGCCGAGAACGGAGAGCAGGCCGTAGCGCAGTCCCTTCAGGCAGGGGTAGACATGGAGATGTCCGGGTACATGTACCGCAAACATCTTGGTCAGGCGCTTGAGCAGGGATTAATCGAAGAGAAAGATCTGGACTTGGCTGTGTGGCGGGTGCTGGAGATGAAATTCAGACTTGGTCTGTTTGAGCAACCTTTTGTTGATCCAGAATTCGCAGAGCAGGTCATCGGATGTGAAGACCATATTCAGCTGGCGAGAGAAGTCGCACAAGAGGGAATTATTTTACTGAAAAATGAGGGGGATATTCTTCCGCTTGCCAAAACAGGTACAAAGCTGGCTGTCATTGGTCCAAACGCGAACCATATCTATAACCAGCTTGGGGACTATACCTCGCCACAGCCGAGAGAACAGATCGTCACGGTACTGGATGGCATTACGCGCAAGCTTGGCGTGGATTCGGGTCAGGTGCTGTACGCACCTGGTTGCCGGATTAAAGGCGATTCCAGAGAGGGCTTTGCACAAGCACTCGCCTGTGCGGAACAGGCCGATGTCATCGTGATGGTGATGGGAGGGTCCAGCGCCCGCGATTTTGGTGAAGGCACGATAGACTTGCGGACAGGAGCGTCTGTGGTAACGGATGATCCATGGAATGATATGGAGTGCGGCGAGGGCATTGACCGGGCGTCCCTGAATCTCATGGGTGTTCAATTGGAGCTGGTGCAGGAGGTACATAAGCTGGGAAAACCCGTTATCGTGGTTTATATCAACGGCCGTCCCATTGCTGAACCTTGGATTGATGAGCATGTCCATGCCATTGTGGAAGCGTGGTACCCTGGGCAGGAAGGGGGTAACGCGATTGCAGATATTCTGTTTGGCGACGTGAATCCATGTGGTCGTCTTACCGTTTCCATTCCCAAGCATGTTGGGCAACTTCCGGTCTATTATCATGCCAAACGCACGCGTGGCAAGCGATATCTGGAGGTGGATCTGTCGCCGCAGTATCCGTTCGGATATGGACTGAGCTACACCGAATTCCAATACGAGAATGTTAGGGTAGTGCCCGAAGTGATTGGTTCGGAAGATGAAGCACAGGTGATGGTTGAAGTCACAAATACCGGAGCGGTTGCGGGAAGTGAGGTTGTGCAGTTGTATATCACGGATGTATCGGCTTCAGTCACGAGATCTGAAATGTCACTGAAAGGGTTTTGTAAAATCCATTTGGAGCCAGGACAGACCCACACCGTTACGTTCCCTGTGCAAAAAGAACATCTCGCACTGGTCGACTCTCGTCTCCAGTCTGTCGTGGAACCGGGTGAATTCAGGCTCATGGTTGGCCGCAATTCGGCTGACTGGACCGCTTGCAGTCTGCACATCCAGAAGGTGGGGGTGGAGGTATGATTCGAATTCAGCGTTTCATCGAAGATCTGAAGCAGCGGCAATGGCTGGATACAATTGAGTTTCCAGAATGGCATATGCAGAAGGCCAGATACATTCGGCCAGGGGAATACGAGTATGAGCAGGGATATGAACCTAAAGATGAGCTCCCAGACCAGGCTTTGCAGAGCTTGAGTCCGCTGAACAGCGTACATGGAACGACGTATTTTCTGAGTAAACGTGTGGAGATTCCGGACAGTTGGCAAGATCGGGCCATTGGATTGATTTTCGAGACCGGAGGAGAAGGGCTGCTGAAGGTGAATGGCATGCCTTATCATGGACTGGATCGGAATCACGGATTCGTGCCTCTTCCGCGAAGTCGGGTAGGCAATACGCCGCAGTTGGAGATTGAACTCTACGATCCCATTCCAGAGCCGCATGATCCACTCAATCGGCAAGCGGTTATTCAGCCGCCAATTCAGGGTATCCGGGCAGCATTGGTTCATATCAATCAGCCGTTGCAGAGCCTGATGTACAGCGTGACGGTACTCGCGGAGTCGCTCCGGGCATATAACGAAAAGGAGCCCAAGCGGATGGCCCTTGTTCAAGCCATCCATCAGGTGATGGATGACATGTACAATGATCCGGACCGCTGGGCGGATGCAGCATGGATACAGAACTTTGAACATGAATTAGTACAGTTGGTACAGCAGGAAGACCCGGAGGAATATCGAAGTGGCTTCATGCATCTGGTTGGACAATCCCACATTGATATTGCCTGGCTGTGGCCTGTACGTGAGACAGTTCGCAAGTCCAGCCGCACATTCTCGACCATGTGTACGTTAATGGATACGTACCCGGACTTTGTGTATTCCCAAAGCCAGCCGCAGTTGTATGCCTTTGTGAAGGAGCATTACCCGGAGTTATACGAGCGAGTTAAAGCCCGCATTGCCGAAGGGCGCTGGGAATTGGTTGGAGGCATGTGGGTGGAGCCGGATCTGAACATCCCGAGTGGCGAGTCGTTGGTTCGGCAGATTCTGTATGGACAGAACTTCTACCAGGCGGAGTTTGGCAAACGCTCCAACATCGAGTGGCTGCCCGATACGTTTGGTTACTGTGCTTCCTTGCCGCAGATGCTGAAGCTTGCGGATATTCCTTATTTTATGACCACCAAGCTGAATTGGAATGACACCAACGCGTTTCCTTATGACCTCTTCGACTGGGTAGGCATTGATGGTACTTCCGTGCTTGCGTATTTGAATCATGGCGTGAATGAGCATACGCGGCCCAAAGATGTGGATGAACACTGGCAATCGTACAAACAGAAGGATGTACATCCCGAGCAGATGTTGCTCTACGGACATGGCGATGGGGGCGGCGGTGTGACAAATGAGATGGTGGAGTTTGCGGAGCGATCCCACTTGATGGTGGGGCAGCCAATCAGCAAATTCAGCACGGCAGGTGCTTTTTTTGAAGACATATCGTTAAATCATCCAACGTTGCCAAAGTGGCACGGAGACTTGTACCTGGAACTGCATCGCGGAACCTATACGACCCATGCGAGGAACAAACGCAGCAACCGAAAGGCAGAGGTGTTGTACCGGGAAGCGGAGATCTGGGGGCAATTTGTCGGGGCTTGCGCTGCACACACGAAGAATGATCTGGATGAAGGCTGGAAGCTGATCATGCTCAACCAATTTCATGATATTATTCCGGGGACGTCGATTCCTGAAGTTTACGTAACGTCCACTGAGGAGTACACGAAGGTATTTGCATTAGGTACATCCGCACTGCGGGAAACGCTGGACACCCTTGCGGAGAACATTGCAACAGATGAAGCCGCTGGTCTTCCCTACATTATATTTAACAGCCTTGGCTGGGAACGTGGGGAAAATATCACCATTACAGGGGATGCTCACCTCGCCGGGTTAGCTGCATTTGATCGTCAAGGGAATCGTCTAGCCTGTGATCTCGGGCAAAAGAAAGACAACTACACGCTGCACGTGCATGTTCCATCGATTCCTGCGTTTGGGTATACAACCATATGGCTGCGCGAGGCAACGGATGTTATCCTTCCAGTAAGGGAAGAAGAACCCTTCCCTTCCACATGGGAGACCGAATTTTACACCCTTGAGTTCAATGACTTGGGAGAGATCACCAGGTGGTATGACAAAACAGCAGGACGTGACTGGCTGAAGCCCGGTGATCGTGCGAATGAGTGGCAGTTTTTCCACGACAAACCGACGTACTGGGATGCCTGGGATATCGATCCACGGTTTGAATCCCAGCGGGCAGGTGCGGTGCAGTTGATCTCCAGAGAGGTTGTACAGCGCGGGGCTACACGAGATGTACTTCGTTTGGTCTGGAAGCTGAATCAATCGGAGATCAGACAGGATATCATTTTGCATCGTCACCAGCGGCGTGTTGACTTCCATACAAAAGTGAACTGGAATGAGAGCCATAAGCTGCTCAAGGTGGCATTTCCGGTGGATCTGGTGGCAGCGAAAGCAGCCTATGAGATTCCGTTTGGAGCGTTGGAACGTCCAACCCATAACAACACCAGTTGGGAGCAGGCACAGTTCGAGGTCTGCGGGCATCGCTGGGCGGATATCTCGGAGGGCAACAGCGGCGTGAGTTTGCTGAATGATTGCAAGTACGGATATGACATCAAGGATCGGACGATTCGCCTGTCTCTGCTTCGTGCCCCGAAATGGCCGGATGAACATGCCGATCAGGGCGATCATGAATTCACCTATTCAATCCTGCCCCATCAGGGGGATTGGCGACAAGCCGCAGTTGTTCGCCGGGCGATGGAACTTAATCATCCGGTGGAGGTTGTTGCAGCGAGTCCGTCTTCCGGTCACTTGCCATCTGAACACGCTTGGGTTCAGTTCCACAGTGAGCATGTCATTCTGGATGCAATCAAGCCCGCAGAAGACGGATTGGGAACCGTGCTGCGTTTCTACGAATCATCAGGAGGTCGGGAAACAGTGCATGTTCAGTGGGCTGAAAAGGAAATTAAAGCGTCCATCATTAATCTGCTGGAGGATGAGATCCATCCGTTGACCAGTGCGAATGGAGCATTCGAACTGGCCTTCAAACCGTATGAAATTAAGTCGGTGAAACTTGTTCCAGTGAATTCAAATACGTAATCTTCAGGAGGTATGACATGAAATTAACGAATAAGATCGGTGTCATCGTGGATAGCTTTGGCGTAGGTGTTCGGGAAGGGTTGAACAAGGCCAAAGACGTAGGTGCGGAAGGTGTGCAGATCTATGCAGTCAAGGGAGAGATGGACCCTGAGAATTTGTCGCCTGCGGCGCGCAAGGAGCTGAAGAGTTACATCGATTCTCTTGGTCTCGACATTTCAGCACTGGTTGGCGATCTGGGCGGACACGGGTTTCAGGTCAAGGAAGATAATCCGTGGAAAGTGGAAAAGTCGAAGCGGATCGTGGATCTGGCCCTCGATCTGGGTACCAACATCGTCACAACACATATCGGTATTGTTCCGCATGACCCTGCATCGGAAGTGTACGCTACGCTGCATGCTGCATGTGAGGAACTGGGCCAGTACGCCAAAAGTGTTGGCGCATACTTTGCCATTGAGACAGGACCGGAAACGGCCGCTGATTTGAAAGGCTTCCTGGATACGTTGTCGACCAACGGAGTATCGGTGAATTTTGACCCGGCCAATATGGTGATGGTGACCGGAGATGATCCGGCTCGGGGCGTTCATCTGCTCAAGGATTATATCGTACATACCCATGTGAAGGATGGTGTGCGGTTGAAGGAAGTGGACCCACGAGATGTATACGGTGCAGTTGGTTATGCGCCTATGGATCACGAAAAGATCGCTGAGATGGTCTCATCCGGAACGTTCTTCCGTGAGGTTCCACTGGGCGAGGGTGGTGTTGATTTTGACGCATACTTTGCAGCGCTTCAAGAGATTGGCTACACCGGTTATCTGACGATCGAACGAGAGGTTGGTCATCAGCCGGAGGAGGATATTCGCAAGGCGGTTCGATTCATCCAACAATATCGATAGGGAGCTGAGCAGATGAAAGTGGGCCTGAGCACGTATAGTTTGTTGAACGATTTGAATTCCGGTGAGATGACGGTGCTGGATGCAATCGACTGGATTGCGGCGAACGGCGGCGAGCATATGGAGATGGTGCCCTACGGTTATACCGTAGAGGATAATCCTGATCTGGCGGATGCGATTCGGGAACGGGCTGCGACAGCGGGGATTGAACTGTCCAACTACTCCATGCCAGCCAATTTCGTGCAGGAGACGGAAGAGGCGTTTGAAGAAGAGATGGCTCGGGTCAAAAGGCATGTGGATGTTGTATACCGGATGGGTGTAAAACATCTGCGTCATGACGTCACGGCGTTTACCCTGCCCAAGGAGAAGATGACCATTGCCTGGTTCGAGGAACATCTGCCTCTGATGGTGAGGGGAAGCCAGATCATTGCAGACTATGCTGCTCAGTTTGGAATCACTACAACCATTGAGAATCATGGCTTCAGTGTCCAGGCGAGTGACCGGGTGCAGCGTGTACTGCATGCTGTGGATCGTCCGAACTTCAGAACAACACTCGATATTGGCAACTTCATGTGTGTGGATGAGAACCCGATCATTGGCGTCATGAAAAATCTGCCGTACGCTTCCCTGGTCCACTTCAAAGATTTTTACTTCCGTCCTTATGATGAGCATCCTGGTGAGGGTGAATGGTTCACCACAGCCAACGGCAATTTCCTGCGAGGGGCCATCGTTGGGCAAGGGGATATTCCGATCCGCAAAATTGTAAAGTTGATCAAGGACTCCGGTTATGATGGCCACATTACAGTGGAGTTCGAAGGCATGGAGGAATGCAAATCTGCATCCAAAATTGCCATGGACAACCTGCGCCGCTTCTGGGAAGAGGCGTAACAAATATCATAGAGAGATCATCAAGGGCCACGTTCAGACGTGGCTCTTTTTCTCATGTTACAGCAAGTGAAAAATCCTATCAGAATATGGTTCTGCGCAAGGATTAAGTTACGAGCATCACAAGTGTGGTATAATGGATATATTCAGCCTGATAATAACTGGCTATGGATAGGAGAGGTCGCTGATCTATGCAGGTATTCGAGGACTGGAATCAGAAAGTAAAGAAGACGTTTAATGCTACGAACCCAGAGGTAGTGTTGACGGTATCGGAAGCTGGAAGTTTGCTTGGTTTGACCAAAGACCAGATGAAACTGTACGTGGACAAGAACAAACTAACGAAGGTCCCGATCATGAGAAGTGTTCACCGATACCTCTTATTGAAAAGTGAAATAGATAACATCGTTCAAGCTCGATAACTTCATAGGATTGAACACAACCATTTTACCGACAGGATTCGGGAGAGTGGTCTTTTTTTTATCGGAAAGAGGAGTTTCTCTACTATATATGATAGCGCAAAAAGTAGTATAGAGAGGGATGGATTATGAATATGTTGGTAACCCTAATCGGGTAAAGGTCCACAGAGATGAGTGCAGAAATATAAGCTTGTCAAAGGACAACCTGTTCCGATATACTCATGTCGCAAGTGTCGTGAATCGTATAATTACATGAGCCCAAGGAGATGAAGAACGCATGTCGATCAGCTTGAATGTGTATCTCGTAACAGACGGTAATGGACGCGAAGCGGTAGATTTTTATCAAAAGGCATTTGGAGCGGAAGTGCTCGCACTTCAAACATTTGGCGACGGTCCATCCGACCCGAATCACCCCATCCCGCCAGAAGCGAAAGACCGTATTATGCATGCTTCTTTGCAGATTGGCAGCTCGGTATTAATGTTGTCCGATACGTTTCCAGGCATGCCGTACACTGTAGGTAATCATGTTACGGTTACGGTGAACACGGATACGGCGGAAGAAGCCAAAGCGATTTTCAACCAACTGGAAGATGGCGGCGAAGTGAAAATGCCGATACAAGAGACGTTCTGGAGTCCAGCTTACGGTTCGGTCGTTGACAAGTTTGGTGTACAGTTTCAGATCAGTGCTACGCCGGAACAAGCTTAAGAGCGTACTCTTCACTAATATAGCCAAAGAAATGGAAAAAACCTCCGCGAACTGCTTCAGGCAGTCTTGGAGGTTTTTTGTGCTGATTTTTGGAATGACTCGTGATCAGCCTTCCTTCTGAATCTTGGATGGATTGTTGATTTTATAAGGAACCGGGTTACGTGTCAGCTTTTTCTTAATCATTTTCGCCTCAAACGTAAGGATGTCTCCGACTTCAAGCTCGTGTTTTTTCATGGTGGCACTGTGGCTCGACCAGGCTTCTCCAACATCGATGATGTCTGGCTCCAAGATGGTAACAGCTTCATAGATGATGACTTCATCGTCATTGTCCGAGAAGTGATTCGGTACGGTGGTGAATTCTTTGACAACGGCACTCATCTTCACTTTACCTTCGGGCAGATCAATCTTGACCGCCTTTGCCTTACTTGCTGTTTTGGCTTTAGGTTTGGTTTCACTGTCTACCCCAGTTTGAGGTCCAACATACTCTTCCACCAGTCCATCCGGATCGCCCTTCAGCCCATTGGAGAACTCATCTGTGTCTGTGTCGTCCGCATCCTCCAGATCCGCCGGAATTTCATCCGGATTAGCCAGTGCATCGGGAGTTGGCGTAACATCAGCAGAGGCATCCGGTGCGACTGTATCCGAAGTTGTCGATTCTATGCTGCGATCTGATCCGGCATTACTTATGCTTCTGGCGCTGTAACTGGAAGCTTGCATTTCCTTCAGATAAGACGGGTGAATACAATGCTTTTGTCCATTATCCAGTTGAATCACGGCTGCCATGTGATCGACATATCCAATGATGGTACACGGCATGTTCAGACCGTTTCCTTTATAATAGAACGTTTTGAGTTTGGTTGCTTTACCGGAAAGCAGGCCCCACTCCTGACATTTCTCAATCAGCTCGTCTTCGTTATCCAGCGCAATAAAGTCCTGCGGTTCAATCATAAACGCGTATGTCATATGGAATTTCCGCCCTTCCAATCCATTCTTCATGTTCATCGTTTCCAAATTACAACCAGTGTATCACAAATGGGCATTTTGCTTAAATCGAAACACTGAAATTGTACCCGGAGATGAAGATTATCGAGGCCTGCGTACAGAGGCCTATGCTATAATTTGGTCAGAATATAAGGTGGGAAGGTTGCCTTGATATACATAGTGTAAGAAGGGAAGATCTGAATGAAGAAAAAAGTAAATCATCAAGCTGTGTGGCTGGCTATAGGTGTTGCCATGGGAGTCAGTATTGGTACAGCTACACAGCAGCTTGGACTCGGGATTGCTTTTGGTTTGGCACTCGGCATTGTAATTGGTTCGGTGGTTAGCGAACGCGCGGGGTCAGATTCTGAACATATGCTCAGCGAGCATGTCCGGGAATTGCACAAACCCGGTGACTGGGAAGACGCGCTTCACCGCTCGCAGGATCATCCGGTGCTTATCCTGAAGCACAGCACGACGTGTCCGACCAGTGCGAGAGCTTACAGAGAGTTTATGGCGTTTGTGGGCACCAATGCATCTGATCCCAAGCAACCCATGGATTACCTCATCGTCAAAGTGATTGAAAATCGCTCATTGTCCCGTCATATTGCAGAAGAGACAGAGGTTCACCATGAGTCACCCCAGATACTTCTGCTCGATCAGGGACAAGTCGTTAAACATACTTCCCACGGCAAAATCACGAAGAAGAGATTATTGCAGTGGGCTCAGGATTCATTTGGATGAATAAAACAACTTCTTAGACCCGTTCTTTTCAGCCCCTAGCTGACGAGAACGGGTCTTTTTTACGTTTTTTTTACACCAGTGGTGGTATTTCTTTACCCCTTTTTTACAGCGTTTCGTATTACGATTTTACATGTAGCAGGTGCAGAGAACGGTAGAGAGAGGGAGGAAGGGCGCATGGTTAATGATGCCACGATGATTGGATTGGTTGTGCTGCTGTTTGCGGTGTTCTGGGGATTTGTGAAATTTTGCGAAAAGGCTTGAGGGTAGAGAGGAGGAGCGGAATGATCGTCATCGGCATAATTGTGCTCGCACTGGTGATTTATCTCGGTTATGTACTGGTAAAACCAGAAAAATTCTGATGCTGACGATGTACGTAATGCGGAACAAGGGAACGTCGAATAGGGAGGAAATGCGGATATGGGTATCGGTGTAGTGCAGGTAGCGGTAACGCTACTGATCATCCTGCTGCTGGTGAAACCGGTGGGAAAATATATAGTGAACGTGTTTGAGGGACGGCGAACGCGGCTGGATCGGATTTTTGGCGGACCGGAGCGACTGCTCTATCGCCTGATGGGAGTACGCGAGAACGAGTCCATGGGGTGGAAAAAGTACCTCACGGCCGTTCTCCTCTCCAACGTTGTAATGTTGGTATTGATGTTTCTGGTGCTGCGACTGCAAAAATATTTACCGCTCAATCCGGATGGAATTGACAATATGCCAGCGGCGCAGGCATTTAATACGGCCGTTTCATTCATGACCAACACGAACTGGCAGTCGTATACGGGCGAGAATGCCCTGTCGTACCTGTCACAGATGCTGGCCGTGACGTTCCCGATGTTTACGTCGGCAGCGACGGGATTTGCGGTGGCTATTGCGTTTATTCGCGGGCTGGTAGGCCGCCGGGATGAACTGGGGAACTTTTACGTCGACCTTGTACGGTCGATTACACGTATTTTTTTACCGCTAAGTTTCATTGTGGCCTTGTTCCTTGTGTTTCAGGGTGTGCCTCAGACACTCGCGGGAGCGGTGAACGCTACGACGCTGGAAGGTGCGCAGCAGACGATCTCACGTGGACTGGTCGCCTCGCTGGAGTCAATCAAACACATTGGCACCAATGGTGGTGGCTGGTTTGGAACCAATGCTGCGCATCCATTCGAGAATCCGACAGCCCTGAGCAATCTGGTGCATATCGTCTGTATGATGTTACTGCCAACGGCATTGGTCTACGCCTTCGGCTTGATGGTCAATAACCGGAAGCAGGGTTGGGCATTGTTTGCAGCGATGAGTTTTCTTTTCCTTGTGATGTTGACCACAGTCTTTGTCTCCGAATATCGCGGTGTACCCGCGTTGGATGCAGCAGGTCTGCAGGGCAATATGGAGGGGAAAGAGGTCAGGTTTGGTATACCGGAGTCGGCTTTATTTACAGCGGTCACGACGGCGGCTACAACAGGTTCGGTCAACAATATGCACGAATCGCTTACCCCGCTTGGAGGTCTGGTGTCACTCGCCCAGATGATGCTCAATAACGTGTTTGGCGGCAAAGGGGTAGGGCTGATCAATGGACTGTTGTACGTGATTCTGGCTGTGTTCATCTGTGGATTGATGGTGGGACGTACACCTGAGTTCCTGGGCAAAAAAATCGAGGGCAAAGAAGTGAAGCTCGCATCCATCGCCTTGCTCATTCATCCTTTGATTATTCTGGCGCCAACGGCAATCGCGCTTATGCGGCCCGAAGCCATTGCTTCCATCTCAAACGGGGGCATGCATGGCTTGACCGAAGTTCTCTATGCTTTTGCCTCGGGTGCAGCCAATAATGGATCGGCCTTTGCCGGACTAAATGCCAATACAGACTTTTACAACATCGCGATTGGTATCGTTATGCTGCTGGGAAGGTACGTTTCCATGATCGCCATGCTGGCTATTGCGGGTTCACTCGCTACCAAACGGGTTGTACCGGTAACCACGGGAACCTTGCGGACACATACACCTCTATTTGCGGGCATTCTGGTCATGATGATTGTTGTTGTTGGCGCACTCACATTTTTCCCGTCGCTTGCCCTTGGACCGATCGCAGAACACTTGGCCATGATTCAATGAAGGGATATGACAGGAGTACTACAGAGGATTGGTGTAAGGATGTAACGTATGGAGGTGGCAGAGCACGATGAATGCAGTCGAACGAAAGAAGGAGCAGACGATGCAACACATGGATACAGAAATGTTTAGAACGAAGGGCAATGAGCCGGATAACAACCGTGGTAATATTCAACGTGATCCCGGATCAAAACGATCGTTAAGCAAGGAGATGATACTTCAGGCTTCACTGGATGCGTTCAAGAAGCTCAATCCGGTGATCATGATCAAAAATCCGGTCATGTTTATTGTTGAGATTGGCACATTCATTACGCTCTTATTGAGCATCAATCCAGATCTCTTCACCGCATCCGAGGCTGGGCGCGGATACAATATCGCCGTATTTTTCATTCTGCTGTTCACGCTGCTGTTCGCTAATTTCGCGGAGGCACTTGCAGAAGGCAGAGGTAAGGCGCAGGCCGATACGTTACGCAAGACGAAGTCGGACACCATGGCCAATCTGGTGCAGAAGGATGGAACCATCCGGCAAGTGTCTTCGACCCAGTTGAAAAAAGGCGATATGGTCCGTGTGGAAGTCGGTGAATTGATCCCAACGGACGGTGAGATTATGGAGGGCTTGGCGTCCATTGATGAATCGGCTATTACAGGAGAATCCGCTCCGGTTATCAAGGAGGCAGGTGGCGATTTCTCTTCGGTTACCGGAGGTACCCGGGTCGTATCCGATTACATCGTCATGCGTGTTCAGACCGATCCGGGGGAGTCATTCCTTGACCGGATGATCTCTCTGGTCGAAGGTGCACAGCGCCAGAAAACACCTAATGAAATCGCGCTGACAACCCTGCTCGCCGTATTAACTCTGATCTTTCTGATCGTCATCCTGACGATGGTTCCGATGGCGAATTATCTGGGTATTCGACTGGATCTGGCGACCCTAATTGCACTGCTCGTCTGCTTGATCCCAACCACAATTGGTGGATTGTTATCCGCCATTGGTATTGCCGGGATGGACCGTGTTACGCAGTTCAATGTGCTCGCCATGTCAGGCAAAGCGGTGGAAGCGGCCGGGGATATCGACACGTTGATTCTGGACAAAACAGGAACGATCACATACGGCAACCGCATGGCATCTGAGTTTATACCCGTTCAGGGCATGACTTCGTCAGAGATGACGCAAGCTGCTTTACAGGCTTCTGTGCGAGATGAGACCCCGGAAGGGCGTTCTGTGGTGGAACTGGCAGGCAAACAAGGTCAGAGCTGGGCTGAGAAAGAGTATGCATATGCGGAAAATGTCGAATTTACGGCAGAGACACGGATGTCCGGTCTCAATCTGAGCAGCGGAACGAAGATCCGCAAAGGTGCGGTGGATGCGATCAAAAGATATATTGCTTCCGCAGGAGGCCGTATACCTGGTGATCTGGATGAGATTGCAAATCGAATTGCAAAGGCTGGGGGTACGCCGCTTGCTGTAGCTATCGACGAACGAATCTACGGTGTGATCTATCTGAAAGACACTGTGAAGCCAGGGCTAAAAGAGAAGTTTGCCGAGATGCGCGCCATGGGCATCAAGACCATTATGTGTACAGGCGACAATCCGCTGACCGCAGCGACCATAGCGCTGGAAGCGGGCGTGGATGATTTTATTGCCGAAGCGAAGCCCGAGGACAAGATTGCCGCGATCAAAAAAGAGCAGCAGGAGGGCAAACTCGTCGCCATGACGGGCGACGGTACCAACGATGCTCCTGCTCTGGCGCAGGCCGATGTAGGCCTGGCGATGAATTCGGGCACCATGGCGGCCAAGGAAGCGGCCAACATGATTGACTTGGATTCAGACCCGACCAAGTTATTGTCGGTCGTCTCCATTGGCAAGCAGCTGCTGATTACACGCGGCGCACTCACAACCTTTTCGATATCCAATGATATCGCGAAATATTTTGCCATCATTCCAGCGATGTTCATTCTCGCCATGCCGCAGCTTCAGGCGCTAAATATCATGAATCTGGCGTCACCGCAGTCTGCGATTCTGTCGGCGCTGATCTTCAACGCCATTATTATTCCGCTGCTTATTCCCATCGCGATGAAAGGTGTCAAGTATCGGGCGATGTCAGCGGAACGGTTGCTTGGCCGCAATGTGTTCATCTATGGCGTCGGCGGTGTTGTTGTACCTTTTATCGGCATTAAGCTGATAGATATGGTTCTGTCGGGGATTCTTTGAGAAAACCTTGTGATCTCGAAACCCTGAACTAAAGAGTAATACACCGCCACGCTTATCAACATTATTCTTTTATCCTAATGAATTCAGGAAGTGATCTGTATGAACATGTTCTTGCCCGCCATACGGCTATCCATTGTGCTAATGCTGATCTGCGGCTTAATCTACCCGCTTGTAACGACTGGTGTAGCCCAACTTATCTTTCCTGCGCAGGCGAACGGCAGTCTGATTACACAAGATGAGAAAATCATCGGCTCGTCCCTGCTGGCGCAGGAAATCCAATCGCCGGGGCTGTTCCAGCCCCGGGCATCCAATGCCGGTTATGACCCAACGGCTTCAGCCGGTTCAAATCGGGCTGTAGCTTCGGAGGAATATATCGGCGAGATGAAGGAAAAGATGGCTCAGCTCCAGGAGGAAAATCCGGGATTGAAGCAGATCCCTGCGGATCTCGTGACGGGTTCAGGCTCTGGACTTGATCCGGATCTCTCTCCCGAAGCCGCTGAGGCACAGATTCCACGCATAAGCAAAGCTACGGGGCTTAGTGAACAGCAGCTTGTGCAACTTGTTAATGAGCATACGCAAGGCCGCCAGATGGGTATATTTGGCGAACCGCGTGTGAATGTAACGGCTCTGAATCTGGCGCTGACAGCAGAACTAAACTAACGAACATATTAGCCTGCTCACGATATATCGGGAGGGGCTTTCTCCATTTTTTTCTTCATATTTCAAGACACGCTCTAATAAGAAAAGGGGAGAGGACGGATGGAAGACAGCTTCAAGCGCAAGTCACCGGAAGAGTTGCTGAAGATGATTACGAAGCTGCAGCAGGGTACGCTCAAAATCTACATCGGCCCCGTCAGCGGATCGGGCAAAACGTATCACATGTTACGAGAAGGGAATACGTTGCGCGAGCAGGGCATTGATGTGGTCATCTGCGCCGTCTCGACAATGCGCAGACCGGAAACGGTGGAACAGCTTGGCGCACTCGAACGGATTCCAAGCATTCACTGGTTACGCCAGAGTGATGATGTAGAGATGAAGGATCTGAACCTGGATGCTCTATTGGTGCGTAATCCGGAGGTTGTGCTAGTGGATGGTTTGGCACATCGCAACAGAGAAGGCGCGCGGTATGCTACCCGGCTGGAAGACATTCAATTCTTGCTCCGAAACAATATCAGTGTCATGACAACGGTGAATGTGTATGAGCTGGAAGGTTACACCGAGCTGGCACGGCAGCTCACCGGTATCGCAGCAGAACATACCGTGCCTGCGGATACACTGGAACTTGCGGATGAAGTCAAGCTGATTGACGTCACGCCGGAAACCATACTGAGCCGTCTGGCAGAAGGTCACCTGAAGGGGCGTGAGGGAGAAGCTGTTTTTCGTCAAGGCAATCTGGGTATTCTGCGCGAACTGGCCCTGAGATTGGTTGCAGAAGGGGTGAATGAATCCCTGCGTGAGCATCGGGAGGAGATGGGAATCACCGTGACAACAGGCATAGCGGAACGGATTCTGGTGTCCACGCAATATCATTGGAACGGCTCGATCTACATCCGGCGTGGACAACAGATTGCTAGACGTTTGAATGGTGATTTGTGCGCCGTGGTTTTTCGGAATAAGAAGCAGCCATTAACCAAGGAGGCAACCGTATTTCGGCGGAATATGATCAAGCTGGTGGAGAAGTTTGGCGGCCATATGGAGGAACTGTCTATATTAAACCGTCGCAACATTCCGTCTATGTTGGCGCGTTACGCCATGGAGCACCAGATTACCCGGATTGTGATGGGACATTCCCGGCGTACGCACTGGCAGGAACTGTGGCAAGGGTCCGTTGTTAACTCGCTGTTACGCAGATTACGTGGCGTGGATCTGTTTCTGGTTGCTGATCGGGCGGCCCGGGAGGGTGAACATGTGGTTCCGGCCAAGGTGAACGAAGTGGAGTCAAGGACATACCGCAGACTAAGCGAGCAGGAAATGAAGGAACAGATTGGTCAGATTCAGCGCGGCACATTCAAAATATATATTGGAGCCGCACCAGGTGTAGGCAAAACCTACATGATGCTGCGGGAAGGCAATGATTTGCTCCGTAAGGGCATCGATGTACAGATCGGCTTGCTGGAGACCCATGGGCGGGCAGAAACTGTGGAACAAATGGGTCAATTATCTGTAATCCCTCGTGTGCAGCGCGTTTATCAGGAGGCACGGCTGGAAGAGATGGACACCGAGGGGATTCTGCGTCTTTGTCCTGAAGTGGTGCTTGTGGATGAACTGGCGCATACAAATGTGCCCGGAAGTATCCGGCAAAAGCGTTATGAAGATGTTCTGCTCCTGCTGAATGCAGGCATCTCGGTCATTACGACAATGAATGTACAGCATCTCGAAAGTCTGAATGATGCCGTTGAACATATTACCGGTGTTCGTGTCCGCGAGACCGTCCCCGATCGGATCATTCAGATGGCGGATGAGGTCCAGCTGATTGATGTGGCACCCCAGGCCTTGCGGCGGCGCATGAGGGAGGGTAAAATCTATGCAACTGCCAAGGTCGAGCAAGCCCTTGCGAATTTCTTCAAAATCGGTAATCTGATTGCCTTGCGTGAACTTGCCCTGCGCGAACTGGCGGACGACGTGGACGAACGGCTTGAGGCACAACAGGCCAAAATCACACTTCGAGGACCTTGGCGCAGACAGGAAGCGGTCTTTGTATGTGTAAGCAGTGATCGTCATGCCGAGCGGCTGATCCGGCGTGGATTCCGTATATCTTTTCGTCTAAAAGCTATTTGGCATGTACATCATATCCACATCGGTGAGTCCATGAGTGACGAAGTGAAGTGTCATCTGGAAGCGTTGGAGCAGCTGACGATCCGGCTTGGCGGTCAATTTCACATTCACCACAGTCCAAGACTGCGCGATGTACCTGAGATTTTGGCAAGAAAGGCATCGGAGGCGAGAGCAACCCAGTTGGTGGTTGGGCAGGCAAGACGGGTGTGGTGGCTGAATGGCTACCGCGGCTCAGGTTCGGTGGTCAACCGACTTGTACGCTTGTCGCGGCATCTGGATGTATTGATCGTTGCAGATTACGATGATGAACTAAGCGGGATGTGAATGGATATTGTCTGAACGAATAAAAAAAGAAACACATGCATCCCATGGGAAACGGGTTTCGGCATATGTATGGGTGACCCTTGGGGTGACGCTGTTAACTTTATTGCTTCATGCCATCGGCATGAGTGGTGATTTGGTTAATGTAGCGCTTGTATACCTGTTTCCGGTACTGGTGAGTGCCGTGTATTGGGGAATGGGGCCAGCTGTATATGCCGCGAGTTTTAGCGTTATTATGTTTGACTTCTTTTTTGTACCGCCATATCTGAGCTTTACGGTTGAGGATTTGAGATATCTCATCTCCTTTGTTGTGTATCTTGCGGTGGCGATCCTGACAGCTAGTCTTGCAGGTCGGTTGCGACAACAACTGGAGATGGTAAAAGCACGTGAAGCTACGACTAACTCTCTGTACGCATTGAGCCGTCAGATGACAGCCATTACGGATCTGAATACGTTGCTGGTTAACATTGCAACCCAGGTTTCGCTCACCTTGGGTAAGCCAGCAGCAGTGTATCTTCCGGATGGGCAGGGGGATCTGCTGGTTACAAGCTCTTCCGAATCCGCATCAGAAGGGGGAAAGGACGGCTGGGGAGATGGAGAGTCGGAGATTGCCATTGCCAAATGGGTGTATCATCACGGACAGATCGCAGGTAAGGGAACATCCGCTTTACGGGAATCTCCCGGACTTTACGTACCGCTACGCACAGAGGAGCAGATTCATGGTGTGCTCGCCGTGAGCATGGATGCTGGCGAAGTTCATGAGCAGCAAGAACAGCTTCGTCTGTTAGAGGCGTGTGGTGGGCTGGCCGCAGGTGCCATTGCCCGAGTGAAGCTGGCGGAAGAGGCCCGATTGGCGCAGATCACTGCTGAATCAGAGCGCATACGCACAGCGTTGCTGGACTCGGTCTCCCATGAATTGCGAACGCCTCTAACCGCCATTATTGGCTCGGCTACGGGATTGTTGGAGAATGATACTCTCTTTACACCCGAGGATCGGAGAGAATTAACAGGCAACATTCGGGATGGGGCATTGCGCATGAATCGTCTCGTCACAAATCTGTTGGGTATGGTCCGGCTGGAGAGCGGCATGTTGCAACTGAACCGGAAATGGTGTGACGTGGGAGACATCATTAGCGTTGTACTGACACAGGTTCGGGGATTCAGTCCGCATCGTAACATTCAAGTTGAACTGCCTGATGACCCTGCCTTTATCTACGGAGATGAAGTATTGCTGGAGCAGGTGTTAGTCAATATCGTCAGCAACGCCATCAAATATTCGCCTAATGAGAGCCAGATTGTCATCACTGTGGCAAGCGATAAGAGTACAGAAGAGCAATTGACGATCTGGGTAACTGATCAAGGCATCGGTATACCCGAAGCGGAAAGATTGCGTATATTTGATAAGTTCTATCGCTCGGAGTCGACTCGGCATGTCACAGGAACGGGGCTTGGTTTGGCGATCTGCAAAGGCGTTGTAGAAGTCCACGGAGGGACCATTGTGGCAGAGCCGAATCCGGGCGGGGGAACGAGAATGCGCATAGATATCCCCATGGGGGCTCACGGATTGCCGTTTCCCTATTCAGAACAAGGAGAGGTTGAAGAATAACATGAACGCACCACTAGGGGCTCGCATATTGGTAATTGATGATGAGCCGCAGATTCGCAAATTGCTCAAGGTCACCCTTCAGGCGCACCAATTCGAACTCCACGAGTGTGGGGATGGCGAAGAGGGTGTCATTCAGGCCAGTATTGTACATCCAGATCTGATCATCCTTGATCTTGGTTTGCCGGGCATGTCCGGCATGGAGGTCCTTCGCCGGATTCGCGAATGGTCGCAGGTGCCGATTATCGTGCTGACAGCGAAGGATCAGGAAGGGGACAAAATTGCCGCGTTGGATGGTGGTGCAGATGATTATGTGACCAAACCGTTCGGAATGGGTGAGTTGGTTGCCCGTATTCGTGTGGCACTGCGTCATGTAGCCAAAACAACGGATGAGCCAATACTGCGCTTTGGATCACTCACGATTGATCTGGCCCAAAGGCAGGTCGAACTGGAGGGGGCTTTGGTCAAATTAACCCCAACGGAATATGAGATGCTGAAGGTGCTTGCCTCCAATGCAGGGAAAATCATCACGCAGCGCCAGCTTTTGCAGCAAGTATGGGGAGGGCATCATCATGAGTCTGACAGCCATTATCTTCGGGTATATGTGGGACATCTGCGTAAAAAATTAAATGAAGATCCAACGAATCCGCGATATATTCAGACGGAGCCTGGTATTGGTTATCGCTTTTTGCTTCCTGCTGAATAAGGCTTAAGGAGCGAGATATTTCTTAACAATGATGTAATGTGATGCACCATTCAGCGGGTGAGCGCTATGGAACGAACAAGACACCGTCCCCTTTAGCTGCAAAGGAAACGGTGCTTTTATATTATGACGTGTATTTTGGCAACCAGTCGCCGTGAGCCTCAATCAACTCATCACACATCGCTACGATGTCATCGATAGACAGTTCGGCAGCCGTGTGTGGATCAAGCATAGCGGCGTGATAGATATGTTCTTTTTTGCCGGTAATGGCTGCTTCAATCGTCAACAGTTGCGTGTTGATGTTTGTCCGGTTCAAAGCCGCGAGTTGTGGAGGCAGATCCCCAATGTACGTAGGGCTGATTCCTGATCCATCCACCAAACAAGGCACCTCGACACATGCCTCACGCGGCAGGTTCGTAATCAGTCCGTTGTTCATGACGTTGCAACCAATCTTGTACGGGTTATTCGTCTCCATCGCTTCGATAATATGCGATGCGTATTCACGGCTGCGGGTATGTTCAATATTTTCGCTGGCAAATAGCTTGGTACGCATTTCTTTCCAGCCTTCAATCTGGTTTACACAGCGGCGTGGATACTCATCCAGTGGAATGTTGAAGCGTTCAATCAGCTCCGGGTAATTCCGCTTGATGAAGTAAGGGTGGTACTCGGCATTGTGTTCGGAGGATTCCGTTACATAATAGCCAAAACGCTGCATCAACTCAAAACGAACCATGTCGTCATGCTGTTCCTTCTGTTTTTCCTTAGCCAAACGTTTAATTTCGGGGTACAGATCCTGCCCGTCTTTGGTAACTTCGAGCAGCCACGCCATATGATTGATCCCTGCAATCTTAGCCACAATACCTGTCTGATCGATCCCCAGAGCATCAAACAGATGTGGGACACATACCTGCACACTATGACACAAACCTACGGTTTTGATCCCACCATGCACATTCATGACGTTGGTAAGCACGGCCATCGGGTTGGTGTAATTCAGGAACCATGCATCCGGACATACTTCCTGCATATCCCGGGCAAAATCCAGCATGACCGGAATCGTCCGCAGGTTACGGAAAATTCCGCCTATTCCGAGTGTGTCTGCAATCGTTTGACGTAGTCCGTATTTCTTCGGAATCTCGAAGTCCGTAATGGTACATGGATCATATCCACCGACCTGGATGGCGTTGATGACATATTTGGCCCCGCGCAGCGCTTCTTTGCGGTCATGATACACGTTCACGACGCAACGGCTTCCGAGTGAACGGGCCAGGCTGGTCAGCAAACGCTCGGAATCGCTCAAACGTTCAGCATCGATATCAAACAATGCCAGCTCAAAATCCTGCAGTGCTTCGGTCATCATGACATCACCCAATACATTTTTGACAAAGACGGTGCTTCCCGCACCGAGAAACGTAATTTTGTTCATCTTAAGTTCAGCCTCCCTGAGAAATGTTGTACCCCAACTATAGGCCGATTCGGCACATATAACTATGGTTCAACCCCTTCCAAACATGGCATAATCCCATTTTTGTTTCCGCTTTCCATTCAAATTTCTGTACTTCAGCTGTTATAATTTAAGAGAAAACATGTGAGAGAGCAAACGGTGGATGGTACGGAGGGAGGCAGAGGATGAGCCGAAAAGTGGAGATGAACGTTGTTCCTGTTGGATGGACGCAGATGGAGCTGGTCCTGTTATTCTTTGGCTGGGAGGCATGTGATCCTGCTCATTATTGGGGGCCTGGTGTACGGGATTCCTACATTGTGCATTACATTCATGAAGGCTGGGGCACCGTGTATATGGAAGGTCGGGAATATCACTTGACTCAGGGGCAAGGATTTGTAATTTTACCGGACACGGTTATTCATTATGAAGCTGATTCGCAGGAACCCTGGACCTATTCGTGGTTTGGTTTCAAAGGTGTTCAGGCAAAGGCTTTTCTGCAGCGTGCACAACTAAGCGCAGAACACCCGGTATTTAATGCCCATGATCCAGACAGGATGGCCCACTTATATGACGATATGGTACAGGCTACAACGCGCTTGCGTCCGGGAGGCGATGTACTCTATCAAAGCCTGCTGTACCGTTTAATCGCTGAATTGATCTCATCCTCGCCTGATCTGGAAGAAGAGAGCCAGCTCCTGTCTGGCAAGGAGGCGTACATTCGACAGGCGGTTCAGTTCATGGAGACTCGGTACAGCCAGCGGACATCCATTCTGGACATTGCCCGGGCTGTGGGACTGGATCGAACGTATCTGTCTGGACTGTTCAAGGAGCGATATGGCAAGTCACTGCAATCCTTTTTTCTGGAATATCGCATGAACCGGGCTGCAGAGCTGCTTCGTAATCCCGCTCTTTCCGTGAGCGAAGTAGCCCATTCCGTAGGTTACACGGATCCGCTTTTATTTTCCAAGATGTTCAAACGGGTAACGGGTGTGTCACCAAAGGGTTCGCGAATGCGAGATTAGATGTATTGATGATTGCAATTTGAAAAGAAAAGTTTTGATCATTATCTGTCGTCCCGCTATACTGATACAGAAGTGATATGAATTGAAGTAAGTTCAATTGAATATGTGGAACTTGGTGCTTCGCCCGTCAGGGTGAAAGCTTAATAGGGAAGTCCGGTGTAATACCGGCGCGGTCCCGCCACTGTAACAGAGGAGTCAGGTAGCGATAATCCACTGGTTTAAGCCGGGAAGGAGCTGCAAGTGACGATGATTCTGGAGCCAGGAGACCTGCCAGGTTTAACAAACACAGTAGTACCCTACGGGAGATAGGAAGGTGTTTAGAGAGCATGATTTTTTCTGAAAATCTGTTTATTTAAGGCGTCCTCATCCAGTAACACGGAGAGGGACGCTTTTTTTGTTATGGACGAAGAACATCATGACACATACATACAGTTTTGGGGAAGGACGTTTGAACACTTGAGCAGATATATCGTTAAACGATTATTACAACTGGTCGTTGTGTTGTTCGGCATCACGTTCCTGACGTTCCTGCTAACCTACCTGTCTCCGGGAGATCCAGCCAGACTTATGCTTATGTCCACGGGGGTGACGCCATCCGATGAGCTGGTCAGGCAGGTGAGGTCGGAACTTGGATTGGATGAGCCCTTTCTATACCGATACGGGACATGGCTGGGACAGGTGGTGACCGGAGACTTCGGCACATCATATAAATACAATCGCCCAGTACTGGACGTGCTGATGGCACGGCTCCCGGCAACGCTTTGGCTAACAGGAAGCGCCATGTTCCTGGTTATACTGGTTTCCTTTCCATTGGGGATGCTGTCGGCTGTCTATCGTAACACATGGCTTGATCACGTCATTCGTCTGTTCTCATTTGCCGGATTATCAATGCCCAGCTTCTGGTTGGGTATGTTGCTCATGTTGGTCTTCGGTGTACAGCTGAAGCTGCTGCCGGTGATGGGCAATTCCGGATGGTACAGCCTGATTCTGCCTGCATGTACACTCGCGATTCCACTTGTTGCCCAGTACAGCAGACAGATTCGTGTGGTCCTGTTGGAGGAGACAAGCCAGAACTATGTGGTCGGAGCAAGATCCAGAGGTGTGAAGGAGTCGATCATTATTTTGCGTCATATTCTCCCCAATGCCCTGCTGCCGATCGTTACCCTTATGGGTATGACAACAGGTGCTTTGTTAGGTGGCGCAGCGATTGTGGAAAGTTTATTTGTGTGGCCGGGCGTTGGACAGATGGCTGTAGATGCGATTTTCACAAGGGATTATCCGCTGATTCAAGGATATGTCATCTGGATGGCGATCATATATGTCACCCTGAATCTGCTGGTTGATATATGGACTCATCTTCGTGATCCCCGAATCCGACTGGATGTGGATGTATAGATGAGAGCATTCAGACTTGTATTACTGCAGAATCGCGGGTTCACATTCCTGCTGTCTCTGACCGCCTTCTGGATTATTCTTGCCATGGTTGCACCGCTGCTTGCACCACACGATCCACTTGCCACGAACTTTGCCAAAGTATTGCAGCCATCCAGCATGGAGTATCCCCTTGGAACCGATCAGCTGGGCCGCTGTGTATTATCTCGCCTTCTGTACGGTGCACGAACATCACTGCTGCTCACCTTTATGATGATTGGCATTGTGTTCGTACTGGGTGTAGCGATTGGGGTCATCGCCGGTTTTGCTCGGGGAGTGACGGATATGGTGCTCATGCGCCTGTCTGATACCCTAATGGCATTTCCGGGCCTGATTTTTGCGATCGCTGTAGTGGGGATGCTTGGTCCGGGATTGTTCAATACGGTGCTGGCACTGTCGGTCGTCTGGTGGGCGAAGTATGCACGGATGGCGAGAAGCCTGGTGATTTCACTTCAGCAAAAGGAATATGTCGCTGCCGCTGCTTTCAGCGGAGCACGTAAGATACAGATCATTGGCAGGACGATCCTGCCCAATATGATGTCTCCACTCATCGTCATGGCGATGATGGATGTGGGTGGCATGATGCTGTCCATCTCGGGCTTGTCCTTTCTCGGGCTCGGCGCGCAGCCACCAAACCCCGAGTGGGGGGCCATGTTAAATGAAGGCAGAAGATATCTGCAGACTGCGCCATGGCTGTTGATATACCCGGGATTGGCGATATTTAGCACCGTCATTATTTTTAATTTACTGGGAGACAGTCTGCGAGATGTACTTGATCCCAAGAAAAATACAGCTTAACTGGAGGAACTGGAATGAAGAGCAATGTTCAAAAATCAATCCTGCTTACCATCGTATCCATGTTCGTTGTGTTCTTGCTTGCAGCTTGTGGCACCGCCAATAATCCATCAACCTCATCGAGTGCAACGGAGAAGTCGGCGGTTACGGACAAGGATACTACAAGTGCACCAACACATCTGAATGTGGCCCTGTTCTGGCTTGGCAGCAACCTGGACCCGGCAGAAGAATGGAACGGCTGGACGCTAACGCGTGCAGCGATTGGTGAGACACTGATTCAGTTTGATGAGAATATGAAGCTGGTCCCTAAAATTGCAGACACTTGGGAACGTGTTGATGACACGACTTGGCATTTTCATATTCGGGAGGGTGTAACTTTCCATAACGGAAACAAGGTAACCGCAGATGCAGTGAAAAAATCAATTGAACGTTCCATTGAGTTAAATGAAAGAGGACAAGCAACAGTACCCGTGGCTTCAATGACTGCTGAAGGACAAGATCTGACGATTAAAACGACAGAACCTTATGCGTCCCTGCTTGGCAATATCGCTGAGCCGCTATTCATCATTGTGGATACGAGTGCTGATACATCGAAATTCAAGAGCCAGCCCATTGCTACCGGGCCATTTATGGTGACAGGTTATACGCCGGATCAGGAGATCCAGGTGAAAAAGTATGACGGGTATTGGGGCGGCGCGGCAGATGTCGACACATTGACGTTAAAATACATCAAGGATGACAGTACACGTGCACTTGCTTTGCAATCCGGAGAGATTGATGTAGCCAGTAACGTGGGTCGCAGCAGTTTGGCGTTATTCCAGGACAAGGGTCAATACACCATTGATGAAATTCCCAGTCTGCGTACCCAGTTCGTTTGGTTTAACACAACCAATCCACTGCTGAGTGATCCGGAGGTTCGCCGAGCGATCTCTTATGGGATTGACCGGGAGATGTATGCCAATACGCTGGTGGGCGGTCAGGCGGCTAAAGGACCATTCACATCGGCTCTGCCTTTCGGATATGACAAAATCACAGGGTATGATTACGAACCGGAGAAAGCCCAACAGTTGCTGGATGGGGCTGGCTTCAAGGATACAGATGGCGATGGCATTCGTGAAAAGGACGGCAAGAAGTTATCGCTACAGCTGATTCTCAACTCCGCTTACGAGTCTGATTCGATTGTGGCTGCTGCAATGCAGTCCCAGCTTAAAGAAATTGGCGTTCAAGTGGAGATGACCTCTTATGAGGATCTGACCGATCACCAGAAGAGCGGGAATTACGACCTCGCTTTAACCAGTATTAATACGGGCATCACCGGTGACCCGCAGTATATTCTGGATTTCTACTTCATGACGGGTGCGGAATGGAATGTCGGTGGATATAGCAATCCGAAGCTGGATGCGGTCATCAATCGTCTTCACTCCGAGTTTGACGTGGAGAAAAGATATGCCCTTGCAGCAGAGGCCCAGCAGATGATTCTGGACGATGCAGCCTATATGTTTTTGACCTATACCCCGATTAATATTGTGAGTAAAAGTAACGTGCAAGGTGCAACGATGTATCCGATCGACTTCTATCTGCTGGATCGTAATATCAAGGTTGGGCAGTAATGAATCCCTTGTTGAATGTTAATCATCTATCCGTAACTTACAAGGGTGATTCTCTGGGTCTGCGGGACTTATCCTTCTCCATGAATAAGAGGGAGATTATCGGGATTGTAGGTGAAAGTGGCAGCGGGAAATCAACCTTGATTCGGGCTTTGCTTGGGTTGTTACCAGAAGGTGGTCGGTACACCGGGGGAGAGATTTCTTTTCAGGAAAAAGTGTTGTTCCGTGAGTCATGGTCAGATTGGGGTGGCGTGCGCGGGAAGCGGATTGCCATGGTGTTTCAGGATAGCGGTTCCTATCTTAATCCGATTCGCAGTATCGGCAGTCAATATATTGAAGCGATTCGAACTCATTTCACCGTGTCCAGAAAAACTGCTCAAGCCATGGCTGTGAATATGCTCTCAGACATGGGATTGCATGATCCCGAACGAATTATGCGTTCCTACCCTTCGCAGCTCAGTGGAGGCATGAAACAGCGAACAGCGATTGCCATGGCGGTTACGATGGAACCAGAGCTTCTGCTGGCGGATGAGCCGACGAGTTCGCTGGATGTGACGACACAGAATGAAGTGATGAACCGACTGAGCGAGCTTCGATCCCGTCAAGGGACAGGCATGATTATCGTAACGCACAACATTGCTGTTGCAGCTCATATGGCAGATCGAATTGGTGTGATGCAGGAGGGGACATTGGTCGAGATGGGAGATACTTTCCGCGTCATATCCGATCCTCAGCATGAATACACTCGCAAGCTGCTGAGTGCTGTACCTGAATTGGAGGGGAATGTTCATGGCTCTTGAGCGGTTACCGATTCTGGAACTGAAAAATCTGTGCAAAACCTATGAGTTAAAGGGACATAGGGCAGTGGATGCATTGAAAGCTGTTCATTTGGAACTGTATCCCGGGGAATGTCTGGGGATTGTCGGGGAGAGTGGTAGCGGAAAGAGCACCCTGGCGAGATGTATAACCCATTTGGAGCGAGTGAATTCAGGACAGATTCAATATCGTCAGCAGGATATTACCCGATTGAATGGGAAGTTGCTACGCCAACAACGAAAACAAATTCAGATGGTCTTTCAAGAGCCTTCGGCTATCTTTAATCCGCGAATGAAGATTGGAGCTTTTATCCGGGAGCCACTCATTAATTATAAAATAATGAAGGGCCAGAAAGCGGAGCAGGAAGTGCTCAGGCTGTTGGAACGGGTGGGGTTGTCTGCCGCTACGGCGGATAAATATCCGCATGAACTTAGTGGAGGGGAGCAGCAGCGAGCCGTCATTGCTCGCGCGATTGGAGTGGAGCCGGACATTATCCTGTTCGATGAAGCCACTTCTGCTCTGGATGTTTCCATTCAACAGCAGATCCTGGATCTGTTGGTGGAGTTGAGAAAAGAAACAGGTATCTCATCTATTTTCATATCGCATGATCTTGCAGTGGTGCAACAAGTCAGTGATCGAATTGCTGTGATGTACCAAGGTGAAGTCGTTGAGGTTGTGGAAAGTTCGCGGCTGACCAGCTCAGCGAATCATCCCTATACTCGTAGCCTAATGTCCTCCGTATTGTCTGTGAGAGAAATGAGATATAGGATGCAGGGGCAGAGGCAGAAACAGGAACGAGAGCAGGCGGAGATTTTTCAAGAAAGTCTGTCGGGATAACCTGGTGCGCTGATTCGTTATAAGTCTAAGTCAGGTTACACCAAGAGAATGACACAAAAAGGGGTACCCCGGAAGTCCATAGATGACTTTAGGGGTACCCCTTTTGTTGTATAACAGGTATGTTGTGTGTAGTCGGGACGTGATACAGCAATAGCTTGTGATGCTTCATCGTATGTCGTTTAGTTCACTTACGTTATTAAGTACATTCTGTCCACATGTAGTTGGCTACATCTGCTTATTCGGTTGTATTGATATGAGAGATTCAAACTAGTGTGGTACTTGGGATTGAAAATCGTTTCTGCTGGACTGATCAGCATGGTAAAAGACAATATCGCCATCCTTCAGCGGCCAGGTTCTGCCTTGGTTGTCTGTTGGCATTTTGTAGAAACCTTCCATCTGCCATTGATTCATCAGTGGTGCATGAATATATTGCAGATGGGGGGCATTCGTATTTCCATTCCGCAGACTCTCCATATTGAAGTTGACCACAATATAACCGTTTTTTAGAAAAATATCTGAATTCTCATCCAGCTGATTTTGTCGGGCGATGGGTTCCAGATCCGTACCTTTTGGTACGGCATATACATCGGCAGGCAAGCTGTACTCCCCGTACCAGCGCTGGATGGCTGCATTGGCCCGGTCCACGTTGACTCCGGAAGGAATGTCCGTTTTGGGCCCAATGAGTGTCCGAATCGGAGCAGAAAGGATCATCCAGTCATAACGACCGACCCATGTTTTTTGATGGGAAGTCTGATCGACCAGTTGAACCATATGTTCCGCCAACGTACGCTGGTTGCGTTCTTCCGCTGACAGTTCATAAGTATACTGATAACGCGCTGTATCGCCTAACTCCGTGCCGGGGACATTTCGAAGCCGCGAGTTCAGAACAACAAAGCGTTTCTCCAGATCCTGAGCCGATCCGATTCGAATCAGGCGTTCCTGACCCCGATGATAGTACAGATCCACTTCTTGCCGGGAGGAGCCGTCTTTGCTTACAAAAGCAAAAGTGGGTGTTATTCGAATACCATCCTGTTTGCCAAACATATTGCCTTTGGTCTTCAGATCGAACTTGAAATGGTACCCTGTCTTCACAGTTGCGTTAGCAAATCCCTGCACCGGATGGCTTCCTGGTCGAATGGGCAATACAAATGGAGCCAGGTTGCCTCTCGGATCACCATCAATGCTATTCATCCCTGTCCAGTAGCTAAGGCCCGTAGGGTCGGGGCTACCCGATCGCTTGCGAAATACATTTTCCCAGTTGTAATCAGAGATATCCGTGACGTGAAAATCATATAACCTTCCGATGACGTCCACCGGTACCGTGTCTGCTGCGACATGATGTGCCAAATTGGTGTTGGCATCCTGTTGCTCGGTGAAGTTTGCAGGTGCATTCTCTGCAATATTGCGGAAGACAATGTGATATTTGCCTTCGTCTAACCATACAGGGAGATAGAATGTGGTATCCAGTTGATTGACCGGAATATCGACCCATGTCTTGGCGGGAATATACTGACTCCGGTCTGCATTGTAGACATCAAACGGAAATTGCACCTGTTTGATTCGAAAATATTTGGCATAGTCTCGACTCCCATAACCCGGATAACTCGCTGCGTCCAAGTGCTGTCCCGAAGTGGGGATTCGCACAATGAACGGACGTTCCAGAATGAGTGCAGCGCTGGTTGGGTCCGGTATGGTTTTCTGATTATGCGGCTGATCATCCGATACCCAGGCGTAGTTGACGACAGGAGTGTGTACGGTGACGGTGTTGATGCCGTTAATCGATAATATTTTATTGGTGCCGCCATTTACGTTGCCCGGTAGCAGATCATAATAGATCTCACCCGAACTCGTTGTGTTGGCTTTATTCACCAGTGTATTACTGATCATGTTGCCCGGTTTGTACAACACATCGCGACCAATCGTCGTTGGATTAGGAATGTTGGATGGTGTTGGGCCATCCTTGGTTACTTCCGCATCATTCATAATGGTTGTGTTGTTGAACTTCACGGAATCATTACTCACTTTGCTTTGAGGTGTGTTGGTTTCAGCCATCCCTTTTAATCGTGATGTATCATCAGGGACACTGGGTGGAGAGTTCAAGCCTCCTGTTAATTTGGGTGGAGTATATGAGATTGAAGTGGTTTGCCCTGGTCGTACATGGCTTTCCACGGATTCATCATGTTTAGACTCCAGTGTTGGTGGTGTGTATCCTGTTGGATTCATCGTGACGGTCTCTCCGGGTAAAGCGTAATTATTCATGGTTGCTTTAGCGATCTTGTATACTTCCAGATTGTTAATTTTCCAATAGGAGTAGTCTCTTGTAATCTGGAAGGTGTATGGCTTGGGTACCGTGTCGTTCGCGGGTACAAGTGGTCCTGGTGTACAACCATCATCATCACATATTTCTGGTCCAGGTACGGTCCATTCTCTGTCGTACGAGATGGTGACATTACAGTTGTATGTAACTTTACCGCTCATTTTTGCCCAAGCTTGTTTAAATAAATAGTTGTCAGCAAAGGCGTTTGTGTAGAGTGACTCGGAAGTAGGTATTCCTTTTAATACATTGAATGTCTCATTATCTCTGTTATCTGACTTAATAACACCGTTGGCATTTGGATCGAGATCATTCATGCTCATGATGGTACCAGCAGAAGGTGGTCCAATCGTTGGTGTGCAACCTCCACCACCGTCTCCATTACCTTCGCCCTCACCAGTACCCGGATTTTCTTCTACCCCAATGTTGGTTGTGGTAGTTAAGGTGAAATCGTCTTTTTCCCACAATACGGTGATGGTTGTTGTTCCTCTGCTGACGGCTTGAACTAATCCGGAATTACTAACGGTAGCGACACCAGGATTGGATGATTCCCATGTCGTTGTACCACCGCTGCCGGTGTTTACATTGGTCTCTGCTCCAAAGTTTCCATCTCCATTTTTGGTTTTGACCGTTGCATTCAATTGTTTTGACTGGTTTAAGCTAAGTTGCCCGCCAGCGGAGAGGTTAATCTCTTTGGTTATTTCAGCTACGGCCCGCCAATATATATCGGTATTAAATATATAGTCGGCAGAGTATTTAGGTGGATTATAGGGTCTGTGAGCTATTGGTTCAATAGCACCTCCGATTTGAGTTGTGAATTTTACCGTATCACCGTCAAATGATTCCACACTAACCAAGATTGGTTTGCCTGGTAAGTAATACTGCGTGTTATCCATATACATAGGCTTTAACGAGATGGAAGTTAATTCACTTCTAGAATATCTCTGACCTGAACGATCAAAGTACTCAGAGGGTTTGTAGCTTGGTGCATCTAGTGGAAGGTTTACGCAAACTAATGATGAGTTTGGTTTGTTGGTATCGGGGTTATTACTTAATGTTTGGCCGTTGCATTCTCCATCTACACTCCATCTTAAATTATCGAGCTGGTAAACATAAACACCGATATTAGACATTCCACTACCCTCAACGGGTATTACTTTTTTCTGTGACTTTGCAGGTGATGAAGGTACCATATGAGAGGCTTCTAAAACAGGCTTTGTTCCAGGCCCCCCTCCAGCAAAAACTACTGAAGGGGTTGGGGACAATAAGCATAATGTTATATATCCTATTAATAACTTCTTTAATAATTTATCGAAACGCACATTGGAACACCCTTTTCATAGTTTAATTTGGAACTACAGTATAGATGGTTCCATCTTTGAGCGTTAGGCGTACTCCAGGATTTAGTGACTTGTCAAAGTGTAAGAGACCGTGAGCCCAATAGACAGGTTTTTTTTCGATAAACACGCCTTTGGGTCCGAGTAAGTCATTTATATGTTTAAGTCCATACTCGTTAAAAGCTTTGGTGCTTGGAGAAGTCAAGGCATTAATACTTGGGGAATTGATAAGACTCCCAGCTTGCAGTTGGTTCATAGAGTTTTTAATATTAATATCAAACTCTGTAAAAGAATAATAAGCGCCTCTGAGTAATCTATCTTTTTCATCAACGAAAACAGGATAATAGATACTTCTCTCAGTTTCTTTTACATATGGATTGACGATGATCCAGTTCTTGACCTTTAGATCTGCATAATTCGTTACTGTAACTAATTCTTGATTACGGACTTTCGCAAAATCGCCAGTTACTTTGCTGTAATCATACGATTCAGAAAATTTTTCTGGTCCTGCTTTCTGATACTTAGGCGCAATAACACTCAAATTCGTACCCGTCAAACCCACTGCTCGCAGCTCATTCAGGCCCTGAAAATCAGCAGGATTTGTCTTGGCGACAGCTGCATAACGGGCAATTAACACAGCAACTTCCGCCCGAGTGGTTGTACGATCGACGCCAAATGTTTTATCGTTTGCTACACTCATCAGTCCTGTTCCTAGAGCAACGGCGACTGCATTTTTTTGAGCACTTGCAAGTTTACCTGTGAAATATTCCTTTGCAGGCACAACGGTGTTGGTCACATCAGAGAGTGCTTGCTTGTACTCAGGATCAACCACGGTTAGCCCTTGCGTCAGCCAAGTCGCCATCTCGCCTCGTTGAAGAGCGCCTTGTGCATCCAATTTTCCCTTGTAATTAGAAGGGCTGATAAAGCCTTTGGCAATCGCAGAAGAGACACCGCTTTTTGCCCACTCGGGTATGTCCGTAAAATTGTTTGGTTCTTGTGTCGATGCATTAGGCTGGTCGGATAAACGTCCCAGGATACTTGCCATTTCAGCTTTGGTAACGGGTGAACTTGGCTTAAATGTCCCATCGGCATACCCCTTGAAATAACCTTGTTCCACGGCCAGATTAATCGCTGAGGACGCCCAGTGTGTAACCGGAACATCTTTGAACGTAGTTGTAGCTTGTGCGGCTTCTACAGAACTCCCAACGCCTCCAAAACCTACGATCCCCCCTGTTAATAAAGCCAATGCTGTTGCGCCGGAAATCATTATTTTTTTCATGAATCTTACTCCTCTCCATTGTAGTTTTTGGTCTTTGGTATGTACGGGTTAGGTTGCTAGATACTAAATTTGTAATAATAATCAATATTCTACCATGTATAACTAGGCTGTTGGTATGATTTTTCAATATATCTCCTCCTCTTCACACCACTATTACTAATTCTCTAGACCTACTTTCTCTCAAAAAAAACACAAAAAAAGGCCACGAATCCGCAGATTCATAGCCTTATGCTTTAAGGTCTCTAACATATGTAGTTCCTTGATCAATAATCAATAAATCAAGAATACTCGATTTCCAAACATTTGAAAAGCCCATATTTTTCTTACTCCAAATAAATTCAGGCTATCGGTGTTCCATTAGGTAATGGGCTATCCGGTGTAAGCAAGACAACATCACCTTCACCAGGCACGCCGCCCAGCACGAGTACTTCAGACATAAAACCGGCAATCCGCCGGGGTGGAAAATTAACTACAGCAATGACCTGTTTGCCAATGATCATGTCAGGCGTGTATCGTTGGGTAATCTGAGCACTGGAACGTTTCAGGCCAAGTGGTCCAAAGTCGATCGTCATTTTAATAGCGGGTATGCGAGCCTTGGGGAAGGGTTCGGCTTCCACCACGGTACCAACCCGGATGTCATGTTGTATGAACTCTTCAAAAGTAGCCATAGGGGGATCTCCTTTCAACTATTGGGGATTATTATAAATGACAAAACAACAAAAAATCCAGATTACGCTGTATCGTAACCTGGATTTTTTGTTTTGTTGCATTGCAACAAATTAAGCGCCGTTCCAATTTTCCCCGGTGAGGTATTTCTCGGTGAGGATGGATAACATCTGAATACCTACTTCATTATGTCCGCCCTCTGGAATAATGATATCGGCATACTTTTTGGATGGCTCGATAAACGCATCGTGCATCGGTTTTACCGTTTCGAGATATTGTTTGTACACGGATTGGATCGTGCGTCCGCGTTCCTCAATGTCCCGCAGTACTCTGCGCAGAATCCGCACATCGGAATCGGTATCAACGAATACTTTGATGTCCATTAAACTGCGAAGGTGTTCGTCAATCAGCACATGCAATCCTTCTACAATGACAATATGGTTCGGTGCCAGTTCAACCGTCTCGCCTACAGCACGGTTATCTATGGTGAAGTCATATACGGGAGCATACGCCGCTTGGCCTTTTTTCAACAAGGTGAGATGCTCAATCAACAGATCATTATCGAATGCAAATGGGTGATCGTAATTGGTGAGTCGGCGTTGCTCAGGTGTGAGATGCGACTGGTCTTTGTAATAATTGTCTTGGGATATAAACGTGACTTTTCCTGATCCCAGACGGTCTATGACGGAACGAGCTACCGTCGTTTTACCGGAGCCGGTTCCTCCGGCGATACCAATAATGAGCATGGTTGTTCCATAAGCCTCCCTAAAATGGCAGCATGCTGAATGGATAAAAGCGCATCAGAAATCCTGCGTTCATGACCTTTATCCACATGTCTGTCTCTGAATACACAATTCTTTCATTGTACCATAGCAGACGGCTTTTTTCATCTTGGTGTATGGACCATGTTTTGCCTTCAGGGGTATGCTTGTTAATATTCATTTTACTACATATCTTTGGATGATACTCCCCGTGGTGACTTCCACAGAGCCATCAGGCGCTGTCCGATGGAACTTTTTGTGAACATATTCAGGATGACAAAACCAAGTACACTTCCTGTTGTATTGGCTATTAAATCATTCAGATCGGTGCTGCGACCGTTGCCTAAGGTTACTCGGAGCAGCAACTGTGTTATTTCGATGAGGAAACTTACAGTCAATCCTGCTAATGCTGCTGTTCGTATCGAATGAATCCAAGGTTTTATGAAAGGAAGCATGAACCCCATTGGCATAAACAGCACAATGTTGAGGAGAAAGCTTGGTGCATCCGCGGTCAGAAGCGGAATCCATTGAATGCTTTGATACCATGGGGTCTGATTGGCATAGATTCCGATGTTCACGTCGATAGGAAAAAATACAAAGTGCATAACGCCCAACATATATATGGCAAATGTGAGTATCGACACATACTGTCTGACCGTATACCTGGTTTTGCTCACCCTGGCATGGAGCATCAGGGCGAGCAGGACCAGAACATATAATGGACCAAGTACGATGGGAGATGAGATTGAATATTGGATGGACATGGAATGGCTCCTTCATAAGGAAATGAGATCAGGCAATTAAAGCTGAATCTTCATTTCCATTCCCGTGATAAATTGTGTGTCTTTAACCTCTTCCGTAAAATCATCCTTGATCTCAAAAGGTTTCACTATCAGATATTTTACATCCTTGGCAGTTGTGGCATATATGCGTTCCGATCTTAGTTGGTTACCCTCGTATATGCCTTCGCCGCTGAGAGCAGTTAGCTGTCGCCCCTGATCATCATAGACGGCAAATCCGATGTGACGCAGCTGTTCCTCCTCTTTTGTCGTAAGAGTACTCTTATCATTCAAACTGATAACAGTAGTTAGGCGAGTAGTGACAGGGGTGACCTCCGCTTCCGTAACAGCGGCCGTATACAGAACGTTGGCCATGGCTGTGTTAGGTAGAACATGATGAATGTTTTCTGTTGATTTGGCAAAAGGAACCGTCAGCTCGAACTCATGATCAATGCCCTGCAACGTCAATTGAACTTTGGCGTCGAACTGATCCGGCCAATGTGCCGATTCCTGATCGGAGGAAATGACCTGCTCAAAGAGCAGTGTATTGGGCTGCGTTTCTCCTACCGAACTGTAGAACAGTCCGCTATCCGGAAGGGCCCCGTCGACTTTGAAAAAGACATTCTCAATACCGCTGCTCAGTTTCACGATGTCCTTGCCATTGTCATACTCGCCTTGATTCAGATTAGGCGCAGTGAAATGAACCAGAAACGCAGCACGAGTACCATCATATACCGCTTCAAGTACTTCCAGCTTCACATCCTGGTAAGCAACCTTGCTGTTAACAGGGGTAGTCAAGCCTTCGTTGCCTGCCGTTCGCAGACCCATATCGGCTTCTATTGAGCTGAAGAGGCTACCCACGAGCGGGATGTTGCGCAAGGAGGCAGCCATGGCTGGTGATACAAAGCCGGATGCAAATACGGTCACGCCTAATATTCCGGCTGCGATCGTCGCAACTGCAGCCTTGTGCCATCGCTTGTTCCGGCGACTGGAGTGCAAAGTCTGTTCGTTTTTCAATGTGTTGGGTGACGCCGGCAGAGAATCCAGTGTGGCATCAATCCGGTTACGAACGAGTTCGGACATCAGGGGACGCTCCTTCGCTTGGTTCTTTAATTCCTGATCGATATTAAACGGGTTTGACATGTAAGTTTACCTCCCGAAAATTTTTGAATTTCTGATATAACTCCTGCCTTGCCCGAGTAAGTCTCATTTTCACTGCACTTTCGGAAATATTCAGCGCATCGGCGACTTGACGCAGGGACAGGTCCTCAAAATAATGCAAAACGACTACAATTCGTTTCGATTCCTCCAGACGGTCTACCGCTTCTCGCATATCGACCTCATCGTAGGGATTAGAATGCTCCCGCTTTACTGAAGGTACATCTGCATAAGCGGTGGAGAGAGAGCGGCGGGACAGCATTGTGTTGCATTCATTGATGAGGATCCGAAACAGCCAGGTTTTGAAATACCGGGGTTCCCGGAGCGTGTGCACCGATTTATAGGCGTTCAGGATTGTCTCCTGAATGGCATCGGCCACGTCCTCCTCTTTTCTCAGCATGGATTTTGCCGTATTGTACAACGCGTTTTCAATGTCTCGAATAAGCCGGATAAAGGCTTCACGATCTCCTTGGATGGCCTGGTTAACGAGATCGGTTGAATCCATGGATAACAGCTCCTTTCGTATTGGAGGGATGAGCTCAGCACTTGGCTGGTTTTTATATGAATTAGACTGGCGGGTAGGGTGTATGGTCACATTTTCTTTTTATAATTTTAAAAAAAGAGCGTTGTTATATATGACGTATCGTGTCTCTACGTTCCCTTCAATGATAAGAGAGGCTGAATTTTCCCTAAGATTGGATGATTGACTTTTTCAAAAACAGCACTATAATAAACTTATATTCATAACACGGACTGTTACTGGGGAAACCAGGCATGACCGAATTCGATTACTTTACTGTAATCGCTTTCGGTCTTTTTTTATTTTGTTGGGGGGTGAGAACATTGAAGGTTATCAAGAAAGTAAACAATAACGTGGCCATCGCTATTAATGAACATAACGAAGAGGTTTTTGTCGTAGGCAAGGGTGTAGGATTTCTGAAAACGCCCTATGAGCTGACGGAGACAGACTTGGTGGAGAAAATATTCGTAGCTCCAAAGAACATTCGGATGTATGACCTGCTGAACAGTATTCCGATTGAGGATATTTATCTCGCGGAGGAAGTGATCAAGCTGGGCAGTCAGATCCTGAATAAAACATTTAACCCGAATCTGCTTCTCACCCTGTCTGACCATATCAGTTTTGCATTAACCCGAACCAGAGAAGGCATCCGTATCAAAAACCCACTGGAATGGGAAGTGCGGACACTCTATCCGGACGAGACCCGGGTGGGAGAGGCTGCGCTGAAGCTGATTCAGGAAAAAACGGATATCGCTCTGCCGACAGCCGAAACAACACTGATTGCTCTGCACTTTGTCAATGCACAGGTTGGTTCTGGAGAGATGAGTGATACGACAAAGGTAACGACCGTGACGGGCGAAATCCTGTCGGTTATCAAATATGCGCTCAAAATTGACTTTCAGGAGGATTCCATCCATTTCATGCGCTTTGCCACACATATCCGGTACTTCATTCTGAGGCAGATGAGCGGTAAATCGCTCAAAGACGAGAATGAATCACTTTTCCTGATGGTGAAGGAGAAGTTTCCGAAGGAACTCGCTTGTGTGGAGAAGATTGCGGACTTTCTGAAAAACAACTATGGTTGGACCTGTTCTGATGATGAAAAGTTATATCTGATTCTGCATATCCAACGATTGATTTCGAATGAACCAACGGAATGATCTTGGTGAAGGAACTAACCGAATAATCCATATTGGACTGTTACTGATTCGATCAGGCATGACCAAGCGTAGGGAATGACGATTCCCCGGCTTGGTCATTTTTTATATATCCAATTTATTCATGTAGAGGAGAAGGGTCATGAACAACAAGGACTTGGCTAAAAACGTACTTGATCTCGTTGGCGGCGAGCAAAATATATCCGGACTTACACACTGTGCTACCCGTTTGAGATTCGTATTGAAGGATGATCTCAAGGCCGATCTGAATGCACTCAATCAGCTTGAAGGTGTGCTTAAGGCACAGAATTCCGGGGGACAGGTTCAGATTGTTATCGGTGCCAAAGTCGACGCGGTATACAGTGAAGTGAAGAATCTGACTTCTGACCAGATTGGCGAGCTTACGGAGTCTACAGACAGGGGACCGAAAAAGAGACGTAACCCCGTCAATGTCGTGCTTGAAACCATCGCAGGTATCTTCACGCCTGTTCTGCCAGCACTCGTTGGTTGCGGGATGATCAAATGTTTGGCCACCGTTATAACTGCCATGGGTTACTTGGAAGGCTCTGGATTCCTGACGATCATTAACATGATCGGGGACTGTATTTTCTATTTCATGCCGTTCTTCCTGGCTGTGAGTGCAGCCAATCGTTTCAAAACCAATCCCTATTTGGCGGTAGCTCTTGCTGCGGGATTAATGCATCCAACCATTTTGAACGCTGCCGCTCAGATTGCCGAGACGGGTGTAAACAGCATTGATTTTCTCGGCTTGCCAATTCTGTTAATGAAATATTCCTCTTCGGTCATTCCAATCATCTTGGCGGTATGGATTATGAGTTATGTGTATCCGATCGTCAATCGAGTGATTCCCAAGTTTCTGCAGGTTCTGCTTACCCCAATGATTGTTTTGTTTATTATGATTCCAGTGGAACTCATTGTGCTTGGTCCAGTAGGATCATATATCGGTGACTGGTTGACCAATGGGATTAACTCATTGTTCTCCACTGCAGGTGTTCTTGCTGGTGCGATTCTTGGATTTTTCAAACCAATCATGGTTATGTTCGGCATGCACTATGCCATCATGCCGATTCAGGTTCAACAAGTGGCTACGCTTGGCGCAACGGTGTTGTTACCAACGGCCTTAGCGGCGAATTTGGCCCAGGCTGGAGCAGCTTTCGGTGTGTTTGTACTGACGAAGAGTAAAACGATGAAATCAGCTGCTGCTTCGAGTGGATTCACTGCGTTGTTCGGAATCACCGAGCCGGCGATCTATGGTGTAACACTCAAATATAAACGTCCCTTTTTTGCAGGTTGTATTGCGGGCGGATTAGTTGGTGGATTCTACAGCTTGGTGCACACAACAGCGAATGCAATTTCACTTCCAGGTTTATTGGCAATTGGTACGTATTCATCTGATCGTTACATGTATGTCGTTATTGGCTGTATTGCCGCAGTTATACTCGGTTTTGTCTTCACGCTGTTGGCAGGAATCAAGGAAGATTCCGATGGAAGTAAATCAAAGCAGCAAGCAACTGATAAAGTTAATGGAAATCCAGCATCCGCTGCCACAGAGGTGCCTTCAGAGTCAGCAGCATCACTGACAACCACATCTTCTGACATGCTCATCGTGAGTCCAATGACAGGGGAGATCAAACCGATCTCTGAAGTGGAAGATCAGGCGTTTGCTCAAGAATTAATGGGTAAAGGTATTGCGATTGTTCCAACAGATGGCAAGGTATATGCTCCATTTGACGGAGTAGTCGAGGCCCTTTATCGCACCAAACATGCTATCGGATTGAAAGCAGCGAATGGTGTTGAGATTCTGATTCATATCGGTGTGGATACCGTTAGTCTGAAAGGCAAATATTTTACCGCCCATATCGAACAGGGACAGGCAATCAAGGCTGGCGATTTATTGGTGGAGTTTGATCCAGAAGGCATTACGTCAGCAGGATATAACACCATTACATCCATTGTCGTTACCAACATGCAACAGTACGGTGACGTACTGACCACAGCAACCAACGGCCCGATTCGGGAGAGTGAACCTTTGATCAAGCTGATTCCGTAAGAACTAACACGTAATAACAGGAGGAAACTAAAATGACAAATACCCATTTTCCAAAAGATTTTTTATGGGGCGGTGCGCTGTCTGCCTGTCAGGCAGAAGGAGCTTATAATGTGGATGGCAAGAGTCTGACCATTCCCGAAGTGATGAAATTTAACGAGAAGAACGACCGCAAGGTGACCAAGCAGATCAGGGTTAATTGGGAGATGATTGAAGAGGCCAGGAATGACCCGGATACCGTGAAATATCCAAAGCGCCGGGGAATCGATTTCTACCATACTTTCCGTGAGGATATCGCTTTATTTGCCGAGATGGGCTTCAAAGTTTTCCGTTATTCCATTTCATGGGCCAGAGTATTTCCGGGTGGGGATGATGCTGCTCCGAATGAAAAGGCACTGCAATTCTATGATCAGGTTATTGATGAATGTTTGAAGCATGGCATGGAGCCGCTGATTACGATCAGTCATTTTGATACCCCAATTGTGCTTATGGACAAGTTCGGGGGATGGTATGACCGCAAGCTGGTCGATCTGTATGTAATCTATTGTGATGTGCTGTTCAATCGCTACAAGGGCAAAGTGAAGTATTGGGTGACGTTCAACGAGATTAATATGAGCGTGAAAGCATCAGCCAAGACGTTGGGAATCATTGATTATGATGCTCCGAATTATGAGGAAATGCTGTTCCAGGGGTTGCATCATCAATTTGTAGCTGCGTCCAGAGCAACCAAGATGGCCCATGAGATTGATCCGAATAACCAGATCGGAAGCATGGTGGCTTATTTTACAACGTATCCTTACACTTGCAAGCCAGAGGACGCACTCCAGATGCAACAGGATGATCAGATGAAAAATCAATTCTACCTGGATGTGCTTAATAAAGGCGAGTACCCTTATTATAGTAAAACGTATTTCAAAAACAAGGAGATCCAGTTAAACATCGAGGACGGCGATCTGGATAGCATTCGTGCACATACGGCTGACTTCGTGGGGATGTCGTATTACAACTCGATGATTTCCAGTAGTGATACCGAACAACTTGAATTAACAGCCGGGAACGTACACAGCGTCTATAAAAACCCGCATTTGCCTGCAAACGAGTGGGGTTGGCAGATTGATCCCATTGGCCTGCGATATACGCTGAATCTCGTCTATGATCGGTATCAAAAACCGGTCTTCATCCTGGAGAACAGCTCAGGCTTCTACGACAAGCTGAATGAGGACGGAACGATCAACGATCCCTACCGGATTGATTTCCTGAGCAAACATATTGAACAGATGGGACTCGCCATTGCCGATGGGGTCGAGGTGTTGGGATACACGATGTGGGGGCCGATCGACATGATCAGTTCAGGGACTTCCGAGATGAGCAAACGGTACGGATTTATCTACGTGGATCAGGATGACTATGGTAATGGTACGCTCAAAAGATATCGGAAGGATTCGTTCTTCTGGTATCAGAATGTGATCCGTACCAACGGAGCAGAACTGTAGCAGGTCATGAATATTCTGGGTCGTATCAAAAAAATTCCCGGCGGCTTGCTCATTGTTCCCATGTTGCTCGCCGCTGTCATCAACACCGTGTTTCCATCGCTTTTTCAGATCGGAGATCCAACGACAGCACTATTCACATCGAAAGGCACCATGGTGCTGATCGGCATGATTTTGCTGGTGTCAGGGACACAGCTGAACTTGTCACAGCTTCTGGTGACCTTGAAGAGAGCAGGCGTGCTCTGTATTTCACGCATCCTCATCAGCTGCCTGTTTGGCTGGGCATTTGTACACTTTTTTGGCATTAGCGGAGTCGGGGGAGTTTCGGCGGTAGCTTTCATTGCTGTACTGACCAGTTGTAATCCTGGATTATATCTGGCCTTGATGAATACGTACGGAGATGATGTCGATCGTGCTGCGTTTGGCATTCTGAATCTGATCGCCGTACCGGTTATTCCGGTTATGATATTGAATTCGGCAAGCGGCGTAGGTATTGATTACTTCAATGTACTCGCTACCCTGGTGCCTTTCTTCATCGGCATATTGCTTGGCAATCTGGATAGCAATATACAGAAGATGTTTGCTCCGGGAACACTGATTCTACTGCCTTTCCTGGGTACAAGTTTTGGGTCCAATATTGATCTGCGTATCGCATTTCAGTCCAGTCTGTCTGGCTTGCTGGTGACGGTATTATTTTTGTTGATCTGCATGCTGCCGCTCATTGGAATCGACCGTGCGATATTAAGGCGGCCCGGTTATGCAGCGGCTGCGACATGTTCGGTTGCTGGATTGTCCATGGTGGTGCCCTCAATGGTTGCCGAATTCAATCCGGCGTATGCACCTTATGTGGATACTGCCATCGCTCAGATTGCATTTTCCGTGATCCTGACTTCGGTATTGGTTCCTTATATCGTGAAGCGTTTGGCTGGAACAACAGCAACGGAAGCTTCGGTACGAACGAATCAATAAAAAAACAGCATGTGTTCTGTCAGGTCATGACGGATCACATGCTGTTCTAATATGTTCATCTATATGATCTCCGGGGGAGGAGAGGGGAATAGAGTGGTTTATTTTACAGACCCAGTAGTTGTTTAACACTTTCAGCTACAGCTTTGCTGGATTGCGGATTCTGTCCTGTGACCACGCGGCCATCTGTTGTGACATAAGAGCTGAAGGCAGCCGCTTTATCGTATTGTGCAGCACGTTCTCTCAGAGCATCTTCCAACAGGAATGGAACATACTCGGTTTGTTGAGCCAATGCTTCCTCTTCATTCGTGAAGCCGGAAACGGTTTTGTCGTTGATCAAAAGCAGACCGTTGGACAGCTTCACGTTCAGCAAGGCTGTAACCCCGTGGCACACGCCGGATACAACGCCACCTTTTTCATAGATATCACGAGAAAGCTCTTGAAGTTCAGCATTGTCCGGGAAATCCCACATCGTACCGTGACCACCTGTGAAGTAGATCGCATCGTAGTCACTTGCATTCACTTCGCTAGGTTTCAGCGTATTTTTCAATTGGTTCATGAACGTTTCATTTTCGAAATAGGCTTTAGTGCTCTCATCCAGAGAATCGCCGAGACTTTTCGGGTCAAGAGGTACGTTACCCCCTTTAGGGCTAACCAGATCGATCTGAACATTGTCATTATGGTCAAACTCTTCAATAAAGTGAGTTGCTTCGCTCAGCCACAAGCCAGTAGGCTCGTCCTTTGTTGCGTATTGATCTACATTTGTTAGAACAACCAGTATCTTTTTCATATAAAAAACCTCCCGTAAAGTATATAACATTCATCTATATTAAATATCACAAAATTAAATTGTGCAAAATATATTATCAAATATAACATAACTATTTTTTAAAGTAAAATCATGAACGTATCGTCGATCTCTAATGTGACTTTCAAGCTTCGGATTAAAGAACAATCCAGTCGTAGTAAATATGCCCGTAAGAATGCACTTTTACTTATAATGCCCTGTTTATTTTACTCATATTGTTAGCGGAGGTAGGCGTGTGTAAGGGATCTCGAAAATTGATTCAAATTTGAAGTTAATTTGATTGAACAACTAGTACTTTTGATTTAGAATGACGGGAGATACCAACAAAAAACTGGTACATATTACATATGGACTCGGAGGAACAGTCATGAAACGTTCAGGTAAATTTTTCGCTTCATCCGTAGTTGCTGCTGTCGCTGCAGTATCTATCGTCTCTTCAGCTTCAGCGAGCACAGTTTCCGTCTCCAACATCTCTAGCGTAACACCTATCAACTTTAGCAGTATGGATATCGAAACAGCTTTGATGATGGTCCAACAAGAACGTACCAAATTACTGGATGCTCAACTGCAAATGCAAATTCAGGAGGTACAGAACCGTAATCAACAGATCGCGGATTTGAACGCTCAATTGCAGATCGCCCAGCAAAATGGGGATGAAGCAGCTGTTCAAAAGCTGAAAGGCCAAATTGATGCTGCAAGCAATTCCCAACAGATGGACATGCTTCGTCTGCAATCCCTGTCCAACAAGCGTAATGAAGCGTTTGATGTCATGACAAATTTTATCAAAAAAATGCAGGATTCAAGATCATCGATCATCGGTAACATGCGTTAAGAACGGATGATTAACTGAAATAATACAAAGAGAGCGAAGACGGAATTCTAATTCCGAAACTTCGCTCTTTTTTGTATTGCTTATTCATTTGAATTCTCTGAAATCTGATTTTGGCTTGTACTGTAAATCTTCTACCAAGTTAGCCCGACCAGTCACGACGCCGCGTGAACAGATCCTTCAGCTCGTCTGTTGACAATTCCGTAATCCAGTTCTCGGAGCTTGTGATGATGTTATCGCTAAGCTGCTGTTTGCTCTCCAACATCTCGTCGATGCGCTCCTCCAGTGTACCAAGAGAGATGAACTTATGAACCTGAACATCCTTGGTCTGACCCATCCGGTAAGCCCGGTCGGTGGCCTGATTCTCAACAGCCGGGTTCCACCAGCGGTCAAAATGGAAGACATGGTTGGCTGCGGTCAGATTCAATCCCACGCCGCCTGCCTTGATGGACAGAATGAAGACGGACGGTTGCTTGTCTTCAGGCAGTGTGCGGGATTGAAATTCCTCAATCATGCGATCCCGCGCCGTTTTGGATGTGCCCCCGTGCAGATACAACACAGGTTCCTGCAACTCTTGACGCAGCACCTGTTGCAGCATTTGTCCCATACCAATGTATTGGGTGAAAATCAGGCATCGCTCGCCCTCGTCCCGCAATTCACGAACAAGCTCCATCAGTCGTTCCAGCTTTGCGGAGCGGCTGATCAGCATCGCCATATCCTGCGGGCTGTACACGTCATAAGAAGATGTTAATGCGCCGTCTTCGGGCAGTTCCTCCGGCAAAGCTTCTTTGGTCAACAGCAGCGGATGGTCACACAATTGCTTAAGCTGAGTTAGGGCTGACAGAATCGCACCTTTGCGTTTGATACCTTCCAGCTCTTTCATTTTATCCATCAGGGCCTGCACAGACTGGTCATACAATGCACTTTGTTCACCCGTAAGGTGAATATAAGTCTTCATCTCGTTTTTGTCCGGCAGATCAAGCTGGATATTCGGATCTTTTTTCTTACGGCGCAGCATGAACGGTTTCACGAGCTGTTGCAGATCTTGCATCCGCTGCTGATCCTTATCTTTCTCTATGGCACTAATAAAACGAGTCTGGAATGCCCGTGCACTGCCCAGATATCCTGGATTGGTAAAATCATAGATCGACCACAGCTCAGACAACCGATTCTCGATGGGTGTGCCTGTCATGGCAATGCGGTGTTTCGCCGGGAAACTGCGAACAGCCAGGGACTGCTTGGTCTGAGCATTCTTGATATTCTGTGCTTCATCGAGACAGATGCATGACCACGTATAATTCTGCAGCATTTCCTGATCCAGTGTAGCGGTAGCAAAGGACGTGATGATAATGTCCACTTGTTCCGTCTGCTCCCGGAATTCTTCCCCGCTTAACCGGCGTGCTCCGTAATGCAGGCTGACATGAATGGAGGGCGCGAAGCGGCTAATCTCCTTTTGCCAGTTGCCCAATACGGAAGTTGGACAGATCAGAAGTGCCGGAGCCTGGCCCGGCTTGCGTGGTTCATGTTCTTTGATGTGTAATAGATACGTAATGAACTGAATGGTTTTCCCGAGACCCATATCATCGGCAAGACATGCCCCAAGGCCGAATCTGCGCAGGAAACCAAGCCATGCAAAACCTTCCTTCTGATACGATCGCAGCTCGGCATGAAGCCCTGTAGGAATGGGCAGGGAAGGTGCACCGCCTTGTCCGCCTCCCAGTTGTGCTATGACCCGGTTCAGATGTTCGTTAAGTTCAACTTCCAGCCGAATGTTCTCATTAGCCTGCGGCTGTTCTTCCTCCTCGGCTTGTTGTCCTTCCTTCCATTTCTGGTTACGATATTCCCGTTGCTCATTATGCAGCAGATGCAGGTGCAGAATATCCTGGAAGGAGAGCCCCTGTTCCCGATCTACACCGCCCATGGCACGACGTATCTGTTCCAGCAGGTCGGGGTCGAGAGGAACCCATTCTCCGCGGAAGCGAACCAACCGTTCATTACGGGCAACAAGGTCGGCGAATTCATCTTCGCTGAGATCCGTGTCACCAATCGCAATTCGCCAGTCAAAATGAATAATCGAGTCCAGTCCGAAGAAGGATTGTCCTCGCTCACTGCCTTCCTCTGGCTTCACCTTTGCACGCAGTTTCGGCTTTTTCTTGCGGGCTGCTTCCCACCAACCTGGGAGCAGGACTTGCCAACCCGCTGCCAGCAACCTGCCGCTATCCTGCGTCAGGAACTGCCAGGCTTCCTGATCACCCAAAGGGTCACTCAGCACATCACGTCTGCCGCTAATGGAGCTTCCAAGACGCGGCAAATGTGCGCGCAGCTGATCCAGCCATCCGGCGGAGCGATCCAGAATGAAAGGTGTCCATACCTCAGGCCATTCCCCTTCCAGTCTGCCACGTGAATCCAGCATGACTGGCACCAGGATGGCGGCATCCAGCTTGTTCTGCAACACCAGTCGCAGCCGCCAAGAGGGCTCATCCTCGTCTGGCTCTTGCAATTGCAGCATGGGTCTGAATGGTGCGGCATCCGCTTTCCAACCAATGGATACGAGCCAGGACTGAGCATCCATTCCGGCTGTCTTGGGCAGAGTGCCGCGCTCTGGGAATAACTGCGGGAATTCACGCCGCAGATCGGTCGCAGCTTCCTCCGAACTGTACCAGCGCTGGAATACAAAGGCGGAGTAGGCCGCCCCAAGTCCCTCGGCATAACTCTCGTCCGTCTGTTGAATCGCTTTGGTAAGCGATGCCCGATCCTGCTTTTTCAAACTGTCCGGGTCCCAGGTCCATTGAAGTTGTCCTGCGCGGTAGGCCTCAAAGCTGGGTACGTATTTGCGTTTCTCGATAGATGCTGCGAGTGCTGGAGCCAGTCGAATCAGATGCTCCGCTTGCTCGTCCCACTTCCATTCAATATGAAGCAGCGTATGCATCTCGGCAAAGAAGGGAATCACTTCTTCCGCAGGCAGAACCACCAGCTCAATCTCTTCGATCTGGCGAACTTCCAGTTCGGTACCGTAGAAGGAAGGCACATGCCAGGCGAACAATCGCTGCTTAAGCGACTGTCCCGATACAAAGTGGTGTGTGTTGAGTGCTCCGTAAAACAATGCATCACCATATCCGGTTAAAGCGACATGAACCTCAATCGTTTCAGTGTATGGATGAATTAAGCTCATGAGATCAGTTTACCTTTCCGAAGCTCTTCCTGCAGGGCACGCAGCCGACTGTTACGAACGGCGAGTGTGGTGATGAACTGCTCCCAGTGCGCTTCTTGCTTCAACTTTTTATAGATTTTGGACAGACGTTTCAGCAGTTTCACCGCTGCCTTGTATCCATCCCTGTTCTTGTGTCCGATATAACGCTCCACTGCCTGATGATAGAAGGGGAGCAGCAGTTCAGGTGCATCTTTTTCAATCGGTTGCAGTACCGCTACACGGAATTCGAGAGGCTCCGTCCCTGTACTTAGCTGAAAATCAATCCACCTGCGCCATTGACCACGAGAATGCATGGCATCCTCATAGGCTGGGCGGGAGTGGGGAAGCATGCTGACCAAGGTGTCCCACATTCGGTTCTCTGCATCGGGCAGATGTTGAATGGCCGTATCCCATAGATGCATGTAATCATTCAAAGGTGTGTTGCGCCGATTCGACAGAAGGGGGCCAAGTTGTACCAACCAATCCCCAAGCCGCTTCCATTCAGCCGAATCGGCGAGTACATGGAGAAAATGCAACAGATGTTCTGGCGGGATGCCATAAGCTGAACTTCCATGGACGAGTCGTTGCCACGCCTGATCATCCTGCTCCAGATGGAAGTGCATCCAACTCTGTGCGAGCACTAGAGGTAAGGGCAGTGTTCCGGCTCTACCTGGTCTATCGTTACTACCTCCATTACTTGGAGTGCCACCACCCAAGACACTCTCACCTGATTGAGATGGTGCAGAAGCTGCGATGATACCGTGCTCTATATCATTTAATATGGCCTGTTCCGAGTTCAGCATATCCAGAGACCCTTGAAGTTCAGGCACGATCCAGTTCAACCACAGTTGTCGATAGATCGGAGTGAAGAACATCATGCTGGCTGTCTCAGGCATCATCTGTTTACGTAAATAAGCAGAGGTTTCGGTCAGCCTGTTCCAATGTTGTGCAAGCTGGTTTCCCTTTAGACCGGACAAGTCTAGCGGATGATTAAAGATCCGTTCAATGTCTTTCAGAAGTGCATCCACCGCGAGCTGAGCAGGGTAGCTCAAGTACACGGGGGTATGCGTAATTGAGTTACGAGCTGGCGGTACGCAGAATCGCATGAGGTGCAGCTGCACATGTAATTCAAAAAGTTGGTCCATCGCCGCGGTCAGCCTTGGCTTAATCGCATATAACTCGTCCGTTGCTTCCTGCACGTAGGATGTACTTGCTGTGCCGGTACCCAGCCGTCTCAGACAGGAGTGGAATAGCTCATGCCATTCCGAGATTTCGAGATCGGCAAGCTCTGTTGCACGCTCCTTGATCCGGCTGTATTGATTGTCGGGTATGTCCATATCCTGTGGTTCATCGGCATCCGCGTAGCTGGATCGTCCTGCGGACATGGCCCCAACGGGTTTGGTCGTTTGTTTGAGCGCAGTACTGGAGTGTGCATTCACAATCGCATGTACAGGTCGCTCCAGTTGCTCGGCATAACTCATCAAGACAGCTGTCATATGTTTGCATACGGAATTCACCGGGCAGGTACAATGACTTGTAGACAGGGATTGCAAGCTCAGGGTGACCTCATATTCTTCCGATCCTTGTACAACGGCCGAGATCCCTTGTTGTTCGGAATAGGTTAATGGTCCGACACGTTTCTGTTTATAATATTGGAATCCGCGCATGATTGTCAGGTTATTAAAATGCTCCGCAACCTGCCTGATCAACTGTTGCCACTGCGCATCATCCATCCTCATGTTATTCGGTATGTTCATCATTCCATCTCCTGGGGTAAACATAGGTTCAGTAATCACCACGTCTATGACGTGATGTTGTAAATTCATTGTATCCATCATATCAGTTATGAGCCGATCCGTGCATGGGTTATAAGAATATGAAATTCTTTTTGAACAAACATCAATCAAGGTTGAAAAAGAGGGTGCTGTTAGCGAGTGGCATGCATGATTGCCCCATATTGTGTATGCTTATCGTATGTATTCCTTTCAGGAACGATGCAGGCCGGGGTAACGGTCATATTACAAACAACAGGAGAGAGCACATGAAAATACTGACGTTAAACACACACGCTTGGGCGGAAGAAGATCAACTGAACAAGATCAGTCAGCTGGCTGATTTTATTAATACACATCAATTTGATGTCATCTCCATGCAGGAGGTTAACCAGTCCATGCAGGAAGCGGCGCTTTCTGAAGAAGAACTGAAGAGGTATTACGCTACTGAATCCGATGCTGTGATTAAAAAAGACAACTATGCCTACGTCCTGCTTCAGCAGCTGACAGAGCAATATTACTGGACGTGGATTCCCGCGCATGTCGGGTTTCAAAAATACGATGAAGGACTGGCGATCCTTAGCCGGACGCCGATTACACAGGCTTTTGGGGAATATGTATCCCACATGCGGGATTATAACAATTACCGTACACGCAAGATTGTGGGAATCCAGACGGTCGTCCAAGGTGAAGCAACCTGGTTTGTGAACGGACATTATAACTGGTGGGATGATGCGCAGGAACCTTTCAAGGGACAGTGGGATTTGACGGAAAGCAAGCTTGCCCCTTACATGGATCAGCCGTTATATATCATGGGTGATTTCAATAATGTCGCGGAAGTGCGTGGAGAAGGCTATGATTATATGATGAGCAAAGGTTGGAATGACCTGTATACCACAGCATTGCAAAAGGATGAAGGAGCAACCGTGGTGAAGGCCATTGCCGGTTGGGCAGATAACAAACGCGATCTTCGGATCGACTATATTTTCTCCAATCGTCCGATTCAGGCCAAGTCTTCCACCGTGGTCTTAAATGGTAAAAACGGGCCGGTTGTGTCCGACCATTTTGGCGTCGCTGTAGAGATCTAACAGCCAGTCGACTATAAATGGGATATCAACTCATTACGAGACACAGCCTCCGCTGACTTCCTGTTAAGGGAAGTGTAGCCGGAGGCTTTTCACATGTTATATCATGTTCTATGTACATTTCATATCGTTCGTTATTTCTGTTGTGGAACTGGCTGTTACTCGAGGGCCAGCATCTGATGTACGAATTTTTTCAGATTCGCGCTTGTCTCGCTAAGTTGTTCGATACTTTCCATGAACTCGCTAACGAGTTTGGCCTGATCGACGGTTGCGGTGGTAATCTGACCGATCTCCTGCTCCATATGTTTCATGGTGTCCTGTACACTACCGAGGGATGTTTCGATATCAGCCGCTGCTTGCTTTGTATGATCGGACAGTTTGCGTACTTCACTGGCAACCACACCGAATCCGGCTCCCTGATCTCCCACACGAGCTGCCTCGATCATGGCGTTCAGTCCAAGCAGATTGGTTTGTTCCGATACTTCACGAATGACGTTTGTTACTTTAGACACACTGACGGAGTTCTCTGAAGCTTTTTTGGAGTTGCGCAGAATCTCTTCAGAGGTTGCAGAAAGTTCTTCCGAATGTGCCGCAATCTGCTGAATGCCGCCGACGAGCGCATGAATGGTTGTTTCATTTTCACGGATCAGCGTCTCCAGTGTCATATGACTATCCAGTGCGTAGTTCACACCCAGTATCCCCACAACCTGATCGTTCTCCTTAATGGGAATAAGGATGGCATCGAAAGGTCTGCCTTGCAGATCACCAGGCATGCGTGCCACGGTACGTGTATCCTTGTTGGTGAGCATTTTGAAGTTTTTATAATCGTCATGTAGCTCATCTCCAACCTTCACACCAATCTCCAGACTTTTTGCTTCGGAAAAATACAAAACTTTCTCATGATCATTAATGGATATGGATATGTCGTCACGGAACATTTGGCTAACAAAAGGCATAGCATTTACCAGAGATTCAAGAGTATTCAATGTGCATCTTTCCTTCCCGTTACAAAAAGTGGAATTTTTCAGCCTACTATCTATATCGGCAACGTTTTCTGTTTTTTTAAACGAATGTTCAAATAGAAGTTCAACGGGCGAGACATAAAATGAGACTTTGAATTTATTTGTAAGCGCAAACAAAAATCTATAGCCACCATAGAACATGTCAGTTATACTGGGATTATTAATTGGTGTCTGAGTAAACGAGAAGGTATTAACGTTCAGGGCAAGGGAGTTTCTTACGGAGGTTAAGCGCTATATCTCCTGAAGCTGTGATAGCAGGATACGGATCTGGCCTGCCCAGGCGAACGTTTTATTTCGGATAAGATTCTATTTCAACGCGAGAGGGATGTGTGCCATCAATGACGACCTATTTCAGTGAACCACAGAGCATGTATTACCGATTTGGAGAAGATCAGGATCAGGTGCTGAAGGTGCTGGCCGAGAGATATATTGGAGCCAATGCGCAGGCTGATTTTGTATATCGGGTATTCCAGAAGTCTGGTATTTTGCAAAATGAAAAAGGGCTTTATGATCTGAATTTAGGTAAACGCTTTCCTGATGCACCCAAAGACCATATGTCTTACGCAGCTGCGCTGGTCTGGGGGGATGAGGACCGGAACCTGGATGTGCTGGTTCGCTGTTATGGACCTGTTCGCTTTTATTTCAATGAGCAGTTGGTCTATCGCTCTACCGTAATCGATGAGATTAGTCCTGACGCAACGGTGAAACTCAGCATCGACATCAAGCCGGGCTGGAACACCATTTGGCTGGAAATGAAAAATACCCCTGCCGGATTTGGCTGCCAATTTGGTTCAGATGAAGGTAAAGTGCGTATCCTGAACGTATTTGCGCCGTTTCAAGAGAGACGGGGACAGGCAGGTTGGGTGTTCTCCCAACCGAACCCGGTCGCGAGTAAGCAACCAGACCTGCTTGGAACAGAAGCAGATTGCAGTTTGAAGTGGCTGCCTGAGACAGGCTGGTCTGATGAAGATATAACCAAGTCAACGCTTGAACGAATATACGGGCATCTTCCTGGAAAGCATGCTTATGCTTGGACTCATCTGAACAATACCGATTCAACCGGAAGTCAGGTTCGGTTGTCAGGTCAATCCTCCGGTTCTCTAAATATATGGATTAGCGGCAAGCCTGTGGCGCAAATAAAGGAGGCGGGTCCGTTCGAGGTGGATGTACCAGTCTCTTTTGGACGGAGTGACCTGCTTGTTCGAAGTGAATGCAACGCTACGGCAGGATCGTGGCATTTTAATCTGAACGCAACCGTTTCGGGTAAATCACTTCTACTTGAACTTCCTCAGCGTGTGCACGGTGCTTCCGGAGATTCCTGGTTATATGTTGGACCTTTTGAATCGGAGGTTGAACCGGACTTGGCGGATCTAACTCGAACGGACCGAGTGTACCAAACGGGGCAAGAACAGACATACTGGCGCTTAGATCGACCGGATGCCTGGATCAGACCTTATTATGAAAATGCCATGTTAAGCAACAAATGGACCGTTGGCAGTGTGACCAATTATGGTCGCTGGGATTATCCATTGGGTGTCACTGTATATGGTCTGCTACGGACAGGACGTTATTTGCAGAGACCAGACATTACACGTTATGCGGCTGAACATGTGCAGGCTTGTACCCAGATGTATGAGTACTCTTTATGGGATCGGCAGCAGTATGGCTTCCCGGCAATCAATCAACAACTGGTCATGCTGAAAATGCTGGATAACTGTGGTTCGTTTGGTTCGGCCATGCTGGAAGCGTATTCAGAGTGTCATGAACCAACGTTTCTTCCGATTGCTGAACGGATTGCAGATTTCATGCTTTCCCGCCTGGAACGGCAGGAGGATGGGGCATTTTACCGCACATGTGTAGGGGAGTATGCCGAGAATACCATGTGGGCAGATGACCTCTATATGAGCACGCCGTTTCTCGTTCGTTATGCACGGGTGACAGGCAACTCAGCCGCATTGGATGAAGCCGCCAGACAATTTTCACTGTATCGGAAGTATCTCTTCATGCCTGAGTTCAAGATCATGTCCCATGTGTATGATTTCAAATACGGACAGGCAACGCAGATTCCATGGGGACGGGGGAATGGCTGGACGCTGTTTTCCTTGACGGAGGTACTGGAAGCTTTGCCAGCAGAGCATCCCGAGCGCCCGGCTCTAATTCATTTCTTCAATGAACTGTGTGAAGGGTATGCGGCACTTCAAGGGGAAAGTGGGTTGTGGCATCAGGTGTTAAATAATCCGCAGACGTATGAAGAAGCCTCCTGCACGGCGATGTTTGCCTATGGTTTTGCGAGAGGTGTACGCTTTGGCTGGTTCAAAGACCCTGAAGTTTACGTCACGGCCGCCGAGCGGGCGTGGAAGGGACTCATATGCAAAGCCATTGATCGTCAAGGGAATGTCCATGGCGTGTGCAGTGGATCACGATATGCGTTTACGGCAGAGTATTATGATCAGGACTTGCGTACCGTCACCAATGACAATCACGGTATAGGCATTATGATGCTGGCAGGAACTGAGGTAGCCAAAATGAAGGAACATCTGGCTGAGCACAGGGTGTCTTCACCTGCCGTCTCACACTCCTGACAGACCATGTCTATAAGGAATACCTGAATTTTCATACCATTGTTCCTATACAACAACTTATCTTCTGCTCCACGTAATACGGTTGTATACCCGTAATCATATCTGAGACGGGAACATCACCGCCGGGAATGGTATTCCCGGTGGTTTTTGATTCCTTCAACTCCTTACTTTTTTGACAGGAAAGCTTACTTTTGTTTATGTCATGTACAGCAATGGACCGATACAATAGGTTTTGTAAGCGATTCCATAGAACTGAAAAGGGGAGGAAATTCATTTATGATGATCACCAAAAAGTGGGTAACCCTGTTCTGCCTGTCCCTGTTATTGTTCGCTACAGCCTGTTCGGGAGGGGCCTCCGATAAGCCGGCTTCTTCTGGTGAAGCAAGTGAAAGTGAAGGAGACTCTTCAGGCAAGATTGAACTGCGCATGACCTGGTGGGGGTCACAGACCAGACATGATCTGACGACCAAAGTCATTCAATTATTTGAAGAGAAACATCCGGGAATCACCATTAAACCTGAATACTCCGGTTGGGACGGTTATTTTGACAAGTTGACTACACAGGTAGCTGGTTCGAATGCACCGGATATCATCCAGATGGATTACGCATTTCTGACTGACTTTGCCCGGCGTGGCGCCTTGCTCGACCTGACCCCGTTTGCAGAGAGCAAAGAGCTGCGGACAGAGGACCATGACCAGAGCATGATCACAGCCGGATCAATTGACGATAAATTATATGCGATTACACTCGGAGTAAACGCACCAGGTGTCATATATGATGCTACCGTATTTCAGGAATTAGGTATTGAAGAACCGCAAGAGAGCTGGACATGGAAGGATTTTGGGGATATTGCGACCAAGATTGCCGAAGCCAAGGGTGAGGGGTTCTATGGATCTGCAGACATATCCGGTACAACGAACATGTTTGAAGTGTTTATCCGCCAATCCGGGAAAGGTTTGTTCGACGGTGGCACAATGACCGCTACCAGCGAGGAGCTTCAGCAATGGTTCGATATGTGGGGTGCACTGCGCGAGAATGGTGGAGTGACCACAGCGGAGATCACGGCATCCACAACCAATGCGCTGGAGACACGCCCGATCTCACTGGGTACAGCTGCCATGGATTTTGCCTGGTCCAATCAATTGCTTACATTCCAGCAGGTGAACAAAAACCAGGATCATAAACTTGGCATACAAGTACTCCCGCATGGTGTTAACGAGCAGCAAATTGGCGAATACCTGAAACCAGGCCAGTTCCTCTCCGGTTATGGCAAAACGAAACATCCGAAGGAAGTTGCCATGTTCATTGATTTCATGGTCAATGATCCGGAAGCAACCGCTATTCTTGGTTCTGAACGTGGTGTGCCGGTTAACTCCAGCATTCGTGAGCAGATGCAGCCAACGCTGCCGGAAGCGGAGCAAGTCATTTTCCAATTTATCGATACCGTATCGAAGCATTCCAGTGAGATTGATCCACCATACCCGCAAGGATTTGCTGAAGTGGACACAAGTTTCAAGAGCGCAAGCGAGCAGATCGCTTTCGGTCAAGGCAATACGCCAGATGTCATTGCCCAGTTTATTGAAGGAGCCAAGGCTACACTTGGATCAAGTCAATAACGGTTGGGGCGGTCTCAGACTTCTAATTCTGCGGGGAGGTTGCGAAGATGAACACATCACAGGTCAGTCAAGCCCGAATCGAGCGTGTAGCTACCCGGCGGGTCAAACGGAGATATGCGCATAATGGAGCCGCGCTTCTGTTCCTCGCCCCATGGCTTGTCGGATTGTTATTTCTCACCTTGGGTCCAATGTTGGTATCGTTATACATCTCGTTCACCGATTACAGTATCCTGGCCGCCCCTTCCTGGGTCGGTCTGGATAACTATACGACAATGTTTACATCCGACAAACTGTTTACCCAGTCGCTCAAGGTCACCTTCACGTATGTCGCTGTATCGGTACCGGTCAAGTTGATCTTCGCGCTGCTGGTAGCCATGTTGCTCAATAAAGGGATTCGAGGTCTCGGTATTTATCGGACAGTGTATTACATCCCGACATTGCTTGGGGGTAGCGTGGCGATTGCCATGTTGTGGCGTAAGATGCTGGGTGGGGACGGGCTGCTCAATAGTGTGCTTGCCATGGTGGGCATTAAAGCGCCCGATTGGGTGGCTAATCCGAAGTATGCCTTGTATTCCATCGTGCTGTTATCCGTATGGCAGTTTGGATCATCGATGATTATTTTCCTGGCAGGCTTGAAGCAGATTCCACCTGAATATGATGAAGCCTCAGCGGTAGATGGTGCCGGTCCTCTGCGGAGATTCTTCTATATAACGTTGCCGATTCTGTCCCCCGTCATCTTTTTCAATCTCGTGATGCAGCTCATTACGTCTTTTCAATCGTTCACGCAGGCTTTTGTTATCAGTAACGGTAGCGGAGGACCAGTGAACTCAACCTTGATGTACTCACTGTATCTGTACAAAAAAGGATTCTCATTCTTTCAGATGGGCTATGCTTCCGCGATGGCCTGGGTGCTGGTCATCCTGATTGGCGTATTTACATTGCTCGTATTCCGCAGCAGCAAGCTGTGGGTGCACTATGAGGATGGTGGGAAATCATGATTGGACAACGGAACTCTACAGCATGGGTCGTCAGTAAACATGTGTTGATCTCAGGCATCGCCTTTGTCATGCTCTATCCGATTCTCTGGATGCTGGGCAGCTCATTCAAACCGGGACATATGATCTTTACGGAAACCTGGTTTTGGCCACAGGAATGGAATTGGCAAAATTACATGAATGGCTGGTCGGGTATTCAGGGCAATCCGTTCTCCCGCTTCCTGACCAACTCTGTCATCCTGTCGCTTGGCGCCGTGCTGGGTAATGTCATCTCCTGCTCCATGGCCGCGTATGCGTTCGCCCGATTGGATTTTCGTTTCAAGGCCATCTGCTTTGGCCTGATGCTCATGACAATCATGCTGCCTCATCATGTGACGCTGATCCCGCAGTATATTCTTTTCAACCACCTGGAGTGGGTGAATACGTATCTGCCGCTTGTGGTGCCCAAATGGCTCGCGACCGACGCCTTCTTCATTTTTCTCATGGTACAGTTCTTCCGGGGGTTGCCCAAAGAGCTGGATGAGGCAGCAACCATTGATGGATGCGGTCCTGTGAAAATATACACCAAAATCATTATTCCACTGGCTTTCCCAGCGTTGGTCACCACGATGATCTTTACGTTCTTGTGGACATGGGACGACTTCTTCAGTCAGTTGATCTACTTGAGTGATGTGAGCAAATATACTGTGCCGCTGGGTCTGCGTCTGTTCCTTGATTCCAGTTCTCAATCCGATTGGGGGCCGATGTTTGCCATGTCGGTGTTGTCGTTGGTGCCATGTTTCATTGTATTTATCGTGTGTCAAAAGTACTTCGTGGAAGGAATCGCGACCTCTGGGCTTAAAGGGTAATTCCAAGACGAAACGAGTTGATTTCGCATGGGGAAAGGAAGATGGTCTTCATTCATTAATCAAAAGCTGCAACAAAGCAAGCTCTCCACGTTGATGGTGACTTGCTTTATTGCGTTTAACCTGTTGCTCGTCTCGGTTGTTGTCTGGCTGGCATATCAGTCTTTCTCTGCGGTCACGTTTGCCGAGATTAGCAAAGCACGTCTGGCTCTTCTGAACGAAAGCACACGTCGGGGATTTGATTTCATCACAGGGGTAACAGGAACCGCCTACGGTTTGGCAAGCAATCGGGAACTGTCCAATCTGCTCGAAACGGCCGATACGGGCAGGCTTGCACAGATTCACCAGCGGAGAGAGGTCTCTCGAATCCTGGATCATACCATGGTCGTGAGTGACGGCATTACTTCCATTGAACTGTATACGGATGTCTTTAATGAAGTGACAGTGACTATGGCTGATCGCATATTTCCGGTGGACACCATCGCACACGACTCTTGGTTTGCTGCGCTGGAAAAGGCTGATGCGGCTTGGGTTCCGCTGCGTGAGAACGAATCGGGTCAATCCCTGGTCGGATACGCCCAACGGATTTTTGATAGTCGAGGCGGAACGGTTGCCTATGTGCTCATCCGACTGAGCAGAGCGGACATCGTACGCAGGTTTGCTGATGTGCCCATGGTGCTTGATGGAAAAGTGTTGTTGGTTGATACGGCTGGTAATGTCGTCATGCAGATGGGGAAAGTTGATCCAGCAGGGGAGAATGAACGAACGGATCGAAGAAATGAAGCAAGTACAATTCAAGAAAAGGGTGAGGTCACAAACTCGTCTTCTTCTATTATAGATAGTGCATGGATTCAGGAGCATGTTCAGCCAGGCGCAGATGGATACGAAGTGGTTTCCGGCCAGCCCGGTGGTGCTCAATTGGTGCTGTACTCCAAGCCAGCCATGCTTCAGTGGCGCCTCATACAGACTATTCCGGTATATACACTGTTATCTCCGCTCAGACAGGCGGGCTGGCAGATCCTCGGCATCGCCGTGCTGGGACTATTATGCTCGGCTGTTCTTGCGTACCTGTTTGTAAGGCAGATCATCCGCCCTTTGCGACAATTGATCAAACGAATGAGACAACTGGAGAAAGGGGACTTCGATACCCGGGTGCACCTTTCGTTTACGGAGGAATATGCCCACTTGGCTTATGGTTTTAATCACATGGCTTCACAGCTCACAACGCTGATGGAACAGGTGAAGGAGGAGAGCCGGGCCAAGCGTGAAGCCCAGACGGGCTTGCTTGAGGCCCAGATCAAACCCCATTTTCTATACAACACCCTCGACATGATCCACTGGCGCGCACTCGATTATGAAGCCAAGGATATCAGCTGCATGATTGTGCAACTCAGTAAGCTGTTACGAATCGGACTGAGTGGAGGGAGATTGTTTATTCGGATTCGAGATGAGTTGGAGCATGCCCGTTGCTACGTTAACATCCAGTCAGAGCGGCTGCCGTTCTCCATTCAATATCAGGAACAGATCGATCCGCGTATTCGCGGTTGTTACATTCCCAAGATCATTTTGCAGCCCTTTATCGAAAATGCCGTTATGCATGGGCACCCTGAAGAAGGTACACTTCGAATTCAGGTGCATATGCACGAAGTGGAAAGCCCGCATGAGGATATCGTCATTCGTATCACGGACAATGGGCAGGGGTTGCCGGAGGGGTGGAAACTCGAAGAAACGTGTGGCATCGGTGTACGGAATGTACATCAGCGCATTCAGTTATATTGCGGGAAGAGGTATGGCGTTCAACTGGGCGATAGAGAGTCAGGTGGCGTGGAAGTGACCATTACGCTGCCGCGTATTGAGACCGACGAGCAATTAAATCTATGGCTGGACGGTGAAAAGTGATGAAGACCATTATGCTTGTTGATGACGATCCTCATATTGTAAAGGCATTAACAGAACATATCGATTGGCCTTCTCTGGGCCTCAGCATTGCAGGCACTGCTTCTAATGGCTTGGATGCACTGGAGTTGTTTCACCGCATGCATCCGGATGTCGTTATGACTGACGTCTATCTACCGGGGATGACCGGGCTTGAAATCACACAGACGTTGCGACGTGATCATCCCCACCTGCCGATCATCATTCTTAGCGGATATGACGAGTTCGAGAACGCCCGGGCAGCCATGCGCTGGGGGGTGAATCACTTTTTGCTGAAGCCGGCAGAGGTTGAGGAGATTGAGTCTGTGCTGCGGGAGGTACTACTGGAACAAGATGTGCGAGAGCGGCATGAGCGGCTGGAGCGGACGTACAAGCAGGAGGTTGGGCGGGTACTTCCGTATTTGCGCAAACAATTTCTTCACGAGCTGCTGACTACGCGATATCGGGCAGACGAGCTGCCTAAAGAACGCATGGATTATATAGGCATTCATATGTCCTCACAGACACGCGCCATTAGTCTGCAACTGAATCGCCCCGTATTTTTGACACGCATGAAAGAACGGGATTGGCAGCTTCTCCGTTATGGGGCGGCCGATATTATTCAGGAGACGGTGAAGGAGCATGCGGCGCGCATGAATGGTCAGGTAGAGATGGTTGATTATTCGGATCAGGTATTTGTGTTGCTTCTATTAGGAGATACAGATCATCTGGAGGAATGTCTGCCACTTGTGGAGCGGATGATTGATCAGATCTTTACGTATCTGAAAATTGAAGTGAGTGCTGGAATCGGCAGAGCCAAGAGTCACCCATGTGAGGTGATAGATTCTTATCTTGAGAGCAGGGAAGCGGTGGAAACAGCAGAGTTTCAAGGTGGGAGTCGTATCTACCACTATGAAGCGTCTGAGGATACAGAGCCAAGTGTGACGGATTATTCATTATTGCTTCGTCAATGGAATGAGGCTTGGGCGGATATACGGCCTGATCAGGCGGAAGAGGTATGGCAGCATATTTGCCTTTTGCTGAAAGAGGGGAACTGTGTTGGAATACAGGATGTACAGGTAGTGGCCGTCAGTCTGTTTGACACGTTGATTCATAGTTGGAACCGACTTCATCCCATGTTGACGCCGCCGCTGGCGATGAGTGATTTTTTGCGCGAAATTCAATCGAAATATGCTTTACATGATCTGGTAAACTGGATGGATCGTATTATCTGCAACTGGCTGGAACAGATACGCAAAGAGATGGGCGAGAAGAAAAGCAATAAACTGATTGAGCAGGTGAAACAGTATGTGGAGCTGCATTACGCCGAAGAGATTAGTTTTGAAGCGATAGCCAAGGGACTATTCGTACATCCGAAGTATCTGAGTCAACTGTTCAAAAGGGTGACCGGTGAGAATTTCGTGAGTTATTTGAACGGGTACCGAATTCAGAGAGCGTTGGAACTGTTGCAGTCGGGACATTACATGGTATATGAGGTGAGCGAGATGACGGGGTTCCGTAATGCAACGTATTTCAGCCAGGTGTTCAAAATGCTTACGGGCAAGAGTCCGTCTGAGGTGGGGTAGAACATTACAGGTGATGTATTTTAAATAAAGTGGAAGAGGCGGAATGGTTCTTATGATTATCGATCAGCGGGAATATAACATTAAAAGTTTATCTTACTCCATTCGATCGGCAGAGGAAAAAGATGCTGAGGCCCTGTCTTCGCTTCGTGTACAAATGGACGGGGAAACCGAGAACATGGATCGTGAAGAAGGCGAGGCGTATATCAATGCATCCGGGTTTAGGCGGATCATTCATTTGGACACGGAGAAATTACGGAATCTGTTCCTTGTTGCTGTAGTGGCGGGTGAAATTGCGGGGTACTCCCGATGTGAAGGCAGAGAGTTGAAGCGCTTTTGCCATAAGGTGGAGTTCGGCGTGTGTGTAGCCAGAGAGTTCTGGGGGCATGGGATTGGCAAGAATTTGTTAGCGCAGTCAATAGAATGGGCAGATCAGACTGGTGTAGAGAAGATGGTGTTGAACGTGCTGGCATCCAATGAAAAAGCAATCGAGTTATACCAAAAGAGCGGCTTCGAGATCGAAGGTATTTTGAAAAAGGATCGGCGACACGCGGACGGACAGTATCATGACACGATAGTGATGGGCAGGTTCAAAGACTTATAGTAAAAAAAGAGAAAACACAGTCCTATACCTATATTGAGACAGATTCGACCGGTGAGGGTATATAGGATATAATAAGAGGATATTGCCATTGGAAAAAGAGATTATGAAGCGATCGAATTAAGTAAACATTTAGTTTTCCAATGGGATATTTTACAAGTAGCAATTGTATTGTGTATATGATATATTCTATTTCCGGCCAAAAAAACTCGAAAAACAAAGTGCAGCAAGCAAAACAAATAAGCTTCGAAAGAAACTTAAAAAAAGAGCTTGCTAAGTTGGTTCGGAAGTGTTATGATATAAAAGTTGCTGAGGAGAACAACGCTCGGTAACGAAACAAGTTTGATCTTTGAAAACTGAACAACGAGTGAGTAAACATTCTGCTTGCAGAATGAACGCAAAAGTTTGAAACAAGCCTTGGCTTGGATCGACTGGAGCACAAATGAGATTTTTAATCTCGTCAGATTCAAAATGAGCTTATCGCTCTTTTCAATACTTTATTGGAGAGTTTGATCCTGGCTCAGGACGAACGCTGGCGGCA
>NZ_JBHGUU010000019.1:0-85741 GCF_048976745.1 Paenibacillus sp.
CTTCAGGCGAAGAAAACAATTATTCGGTATTAGCTACCGTTTCCGGTAGTTGTCCCAAACTTGAGGGCAGGTTGCCTACGTGTTACTCACCCGTCCGCCGCTAACCATCAGAGAAGCAAGCTTCTCTTCAAGTCCGCTCGACTTGCATGTATTAGGCATGCCGCCAGCGTTCGTCCTGAGCCAGGATCAAACTCTCCAATAAAGATGAATTTCAGTAGTGTGGTTAAACGCTATGAAAATCATCTCAAGTATTTGAAAAGAGCGATAAGCTCATTTTGAATCTGACGATTCATTGTGAATCAAAGATTCATTGTGAATCAAAAGTTACTATCCATTTGTTCAGTTTTCAAGGAACTTGTATGTCCGTTTATGTTGATATCTGTCAACCGGACAGGAATCTTATCATATCATGTTAACTAACTTGCTGTCAATACTTTGTTTTCGTCACCTTTCAAATGATTATGACAATCATTCGTTTGAAGCGACAAGAAATAATATATCATGTAGCAATCTATTTAGCAAGCATTTTTAATCTACCATCTGATATTATATAAGTCTTCATCAACAGTCCTTGCCTTAAGCCTATATGTACACATTACACTGTATCTGAAACAAAGATGGAACCCTATTAAAGGCTACTCCATATCAAAGAAACATGTCCTTTCTATAATATTGATTTCTAAAACCATACGTAATAAAGATCTATGATGAAGGTCAGCTAGAGTGCCTAATTGGGATAATTCCTGTTGGTTTGAAGAAAGTGATCCAAAAACTCTATAATAAGGTATATAGATATAGAGATAAGGCTAAGCAATCAAGTGTACTTCTTCATACGTAGTTATGAACAATCGTTAACCGTCTCGTATGAACCTTTGCACCGATAACGCACTCCATTCGCAGCTGGCTATTACATATTAAAGTTGAATAAACTCATTACTAACCTATATGGGGTGATCACACTTGAAACAATGGTTGAAGAACATGCGCAAAGGCTACGGCAAAAAGTTGGTTTCCATCCATGCTTGGAATGCCTGGATTGTTGTGATTCTTGCTATATCAGGTCTTATGCTGGTAGGTGGCTTTTGGCGAGAGATACTCGGAATTGGTCGTGTCTGGTTAAAATGGCTACATATCGTCGTGGGGCTAGCTATGCTGGCACCCGTGGTATATTACTTGATTTTGGCCGGAAAGCACTGGAAGCAGCTTCGTAATAGACCTTGGCAAAGGGTGAATACCATCTTTGTTCTTGCGTTGCTGGTCGGATGGTTACTCTCGGGTATTGTATTATGGCAGTTCAAGCTAGCCGGACCTCGATGGTCGAATGCTGCGCTTTTGATCCATGACCTGCTGACTTGGGTGGGCTTACCTTATATCATCTATCACTCCATAACTCGGACCAAATGGTTAAAGGACCCTGCACGTCGTGCGGTTAAAACCACCACAACTTCAACACGAACTCAAAATGCAGCTCAGCCATCTGATTCAATATCGGATGAAAATGAAACTCCGGCTGCTATATCTTCTTCCCATATTGATCACAGATCCGACAGAGATTCCCTCAAGCAGCCTGAGCGACCTGAACCTGTGTATACACGCCGAGCTTTCATCCGTTCTGCTGTAGGTGTTGGGCTCGCCGTCACGCTGGGACCTACATTTATATCCTGGGTAGGACGAAATCTCAAGATTGATAACAGTATCGATAGTATGCTGGAAAACGACCCTAACCGTATGGTTCCTTTGCCACAACCGCTGACAGCTTCCTCTCCTCCCATTGGTGGCGGAGCTGAAGGTCATTTCCGCGTATATACGGTTACGCCCATACCGTCCTTTTCCAATGCTAACTGGTCTTTCAGAATTGACGGACTGGTTGAACGGGCACAGGTTTGGAATTGGGAACAGTTCGTGAAGCTCGCGCGCACCGTACAGGTTAGTGATTTCCACTGTGTAACGGGATGGTCTGTATATAAGAATACCTGGGAAGGCATTTCACTTGCACAGCTTTTGAAGCAAGCCGGGGTCAAACCAGAAGCTCATAGTGTGAAGTTTTATTCCGGTGATGGTGTGTATACAGATGCCATTACGATGGATCAAGCACAAATGGAGGATATTATGGTCGCTGTCATGCATGATGGCAAACCCATCCCGGCTGATCTTGGCGGTCCTGTAAGGCTCGTCATTCCTCAGATGTATGCCTATAAATCGGTAAAATGGTTGAATCGCATTGAACTCATCGACAGCGAGCATATCGGTTACTGGGAAGAACGAGGATATGATAAGGATGCATGGCTTACAGGCGCATCTCAGCGCATCCCTAACAATATAAGTGGATCATGATCAGTTAAGACTGGTGAGTGCTCCTTTGTCGTATTAATCATTCAATAAACAGCAAAAGCCCCCGATCACGTATCCGTGTCTTCGGGGGCTTTCTAATATGAACTCTTTTGTACACTTATCCTCTAACCCTATGGGTTCAAAAGACGTACAAGTTCGTCCTCATCCTCAATCGTTGGAATACCGAGATCATGAGCTTTGGTCAACTTGCTACCTGCCTTCTCTCCGGCAATCACCAGATCTGTCTTTTTCGACACACTGCCTGTCACCTTCGCTCCGAGCGCTTCCAGTCTTTGCGTTGCCTCTTCCCGCGTCAGTTGGTGCAGCGTTCCGGTCAGGACGACGGTTTTGCCACTGAAGAAGGAATCTTCCACAACCACAACTTCTGATGCCTCAGGTGCCTGAGCTTTCACACCCAAGTTGAGCATTTTCTCAATTGCAGCCTGAGTAAACGGATCTGCAAAGAAAGTTACAATACTCTCCGCCACAATGCCACCGACGTCAGGTAGTTCAACCAATTCTTCTACGGTTGCATTCATAATGGCGTGCAGATCTCGGTAATGATCCGCAAGCATACGCGTGGTGGATTTACCTGTGTTCGGAATACCCAGTGAGTATAGGAACGAAGCCAGATCTCGATCCTTACTGTGCTCCAGCGCAGCGATAAGGTTGTTCGCTTTCTTTTCCCCAAACCGCTCCAGCTTTACCAGATCATCAAACTGTAACGTATACAGGTCGGCAGGCTCACGTACGTTCAATTCATCATACAGCTGAATCGCTGTTTTCTCACTGAATGTCTCAATGTCCATGGCATCACGGGAAGCAAAATGGGAAATACGTGCCACCGTCTGCGGTTTGCATGCCAGTCTGTTGTTACAGAACAGGTGCGCTCCACGTTGCTCCAGCGGGAATCCGCATGCCGGACACTGCTCAGGAAAGATGATCTCCTCGCCATCACTCTCCTCCGTCACTTTGCCCAGAATTTCAGGAATGACGTCGTTGGAGCGACGGATAAAGACCCGTGTGCCCAGAGCGAACTTCAGATTTTTGCGCTCAATGTCGCCGACATTATTCAGCGTACAGTTCTGTACCGTTACCCCGGCCAGTTCAACGGGTTCTACCCGTGCCAGAGGAGTTACTTTGCCAGTACGACCCACATTCCATACCACAGCGTTAAGAACTGTCGTGGTCTCTTCTGCCTCGAATTTATATGCTACCGCCCAGCGAGGGAACTTATCGGTATACCCTAGCACCTCGCGTGTGCGCATGTCCGTAATTTTGATAACAGCTCCATCGATCAGATAGTCCAGTTGACCCCGGTTCTCCTGTATCGCAGCCAATTGTTCCATCACATCATCAAACTCATGGAAATAAGTAATCGATGGATTAACTTTGAAGCGGTTCTCACGCAGGAAGTCCATCATCTGCTGATGATTGGTAAACTGAATGTCATCCGAATAACCTACGTTATAAAAATAAGCATTCAGCCGACGCTCAGCCGTCGCCTTTGGATTAAGGTTACGCAGTGCTCCCGCTGCTGCATTCCGCGCATTTTTGAGCGGTTCTGCCGCGGTCTCATTGTATCGATCCAGGACAGACAAGTTCATGATACCTTCACCCTGTACTTCAATCGTACCGGTTGTGTATGGAATTTTGAGTGGAACGGATCGGATCGTTTTCACCTGTGCCAAAATCCCTTCGCCTACGGTACCGTTCCCTCGTGTAGAGGCTTGCACCAACTCACCGTTGGTGTACGTCAAGTTCAGCGTCAATCCGTCAAACTTCAACTCAATGACATATCCTGGTTCCGGTAAAGGCGTATCGGGATTTTTACTGTTATAGTCATTAATCAGTTTCAGTACACGGGTATTCCAGCTACGCAGCTGCTCAATATTCTGTGCTTTGTCCAGACTCCATAATGAGGATAAGTGGCGATGTGGCGTAAACCCCTTGAGCAATTCGCCGCCCACACGCTGTGTTGGAGAATCCGGCAGAACGATGCCGCTTTCCTGTTCCAGCGTAACCAGTTCATCGTACAGAAGATCATACTCCTTATCGCTGATCTGTGGCTGATCCATCGTGTAGTACTGATAATTATGCTGGTTCAGCTCGGTAACGAGTTGCTCCATCCGGTGCATCGGGTCCATACAGGGCCATCCCTCCGTTAATTTGATCTATATATGTAGAACGAACACTCCTCTTGCGCGTGAACTCCGATAACAGAACAACTTTCCGATCGCTGTTATCCCCAGATTTCTTTTAATTCATGTGAAAAGGTAGAAATCCGGGGATAAAGGCGAACGCTTCGCTTCTTCAAGTTATTTCTGTTCTCTCCGTTATCGCGCAAAAGGAAGTTTCGTTCTTATTCTACTTTGGTAATCGGGGCAAAACCGGCAAGCAAACGTTTCACGCCAACCGGAGCCGGGAAGGCAATCTGAAGTTCGGTATCATTACCAGTCCCTTTTACAGCAACAATTGTGCCTGTCCCCCACTTGCCATGCTGCACTTTATCTCCTGCCTTGAATCCTGCTTCACCATTAGAAGCTACCGGCTTGGAAGCAGAAGATGGCGTAGAGTATGTTGGACGTGAGGTACTTGTGGTCACACGCGAAGTTGGCGTGGATGAGGTAGCAGATGACCCGCTCTTGCTTTGGTGATCAAAGAGCTTGGTACCACCGCCAAAGTTACTTCCTCCACTAGAACCTAGTCCACGTCCACCATATGAACCCCCTCCGCTGCTTCCACGGCGGTAACGATCACGAGCCATGGAGGTATCTTCCTTCAACTCATCCGGAATTTCATCCAGGAAGCGGGAAGGCGGGTTCGCCGTTGTACGTCCAAACAAGGTACGCATCTGTGCACACGACAGGAAGAGTTGCTCTTCTGCACGAGTAATCCCTACATATGCAAGTCGGCGTTCTTCTTCCAACTCTTCATTGTCCATAAAGGCACGACTATGCGGGAAGACCCCTTCCTCCATACCCACGATAAAGACAACCGGGAACTCCAGTCCTTTGGCGCTGTGCATGGTCATCAGGGTAACCGCATCGCTCTGATCCTCTTCATCATCGTTCATGCTGTCGATGTCCGCAATCAATGCAAGGTCGGTGAGGAACGAAACGAGCGTTTTGTCTTCATTATTTTTCTCAAATTCCATGGTTACGGACAGGAACTCTTCAATGTTCTCGAGCCGTGCACGGGATTCGAGTGTATTTTCATTTTGCATCTCAAGACGATATTGGCTCATCTCCAGAATCTTCTCGGTTAATTCAGTTACAGACAGATATTCTACCATCTGATGCAGAGCAGCGATCATGTCATAGAACTCCACCAGCGCATTACGCGTCCGGCCTGCAAAACCAAGATCATCCACGACCTGCAGTACTCGGAAAATGGAAATTCCACGCTCTCCTGCCGCAGCCGCCAGCTTCGCTACCGTTGTATCCCCGATGCTACGCTTCGGTACATTAATGATCCGGGTGAGACTGATATCATCGTCAGGGTTGGATAACAGGCGCAGATACGCCAGAATGTCCTTGATCTCTTTACGATCATAGAACTTGATGCCGCCGACAATCTGATACGGAATATCAGACTTGATCAGAATTTCCTCTATAACCCGGGACTGGGCATTGGTACGGTACAAAATAGCATGGTTCTGATAGGATTTGCCGTTCTTCACATTTTTACTAATCTCGGAAGTAACAAAATACCCTTCATCATGTTCAGAATCCGCACGGTATACCTTGATCTTCGAACCACCCTCTTTGTCTGTCCACAGTTTCTTCGGTTTACGCCCCGTATTCAGGCCGATCACTTCATTCGCTGCATTCAAGATGTTGGAAGTAGAACGGTAGTTCTGCTCCAGCAAAATGGTATTTGCTTCCGGGTAGTCTTTCTCAAAATTCAGGATATTGCTGATATCCGCCCCGCGCCAGCGATAGATTGATTGGTCACTATCCCCTACAACGCAGATGCGGTGATGGCTGTCAGCAAGCATGCGGCACAGCATGTACTGTGCCCGGTTCGTATCCTGATACTCGTCCACGTGAATGTACTGGAATTTCTTTTGGTAAAAGTCGAGGACCTCCGGTACTTCCTTGAACAGTTGAATGGTCTGCATAATAAGATCATCAAAATCAAGTGAGTTGTTGGCTCTTAACTTTTTCTGATACATCTTATATATCTTCGCTACAATACCCTCGAAATAGTCTCCTGCCTGCTTCTCATATTGCTCCGGACTGATCAGTTCATTCTTGGCCGTGCTCATCATCGCTTGAACTGCTTTGGGCTCGAATTTCTTGGTATCGATATTTTGGTCTTTCATACAGCTGCGAATTACAGATAATTGGTCCGATGAGTCCAAAATACTGAAGTTGGAGGTAAAGCCAATACGTTCAATATCACGGCGCAAAATACGCACGCACATGGAGTGGAATGTGGACACCCAGATATCGCGGCCTTGGGAGCCACCAACCAGTTGGGAAACCCGGTCCTGCATCTCACGGGCGGCTTTGTTCGTAAAGGTAATCGCTAAAATGCCCCACGGAGGTGCTTTCCGTGTTGCAATGAGGTAGGCAATCCGATGTGTCAGCACCCGGGTCTTGCCGGAGCCCGCTCCGGCCATAATCAGCAGCGGGCCATCCGTCGCCTCGACGGCTTGCCGTTGAGGGGTGTTAAGCCGTGCAACGGCATCATGTATATTTACAGGTTGCATGCATGCATGCTCCTTTCGTTGGTTGGTCTTGTATAATTGAACTATCCATTACACTTGGACTTCGATTGCAGCAGCATCTTCCGATCGCTGTTATTCCCGGATTTTTGATCTACCTTTTCAAAGGTGAAAATCCGGGAATAAAGGCGAACACTTCGTTTCTTCAGATTGCTCCTGCACTCTCCGTTTCTGTGTAAACATAGCCTATATACGAATTGTTGGTAAGAGGTAAAAATCCGGTAATAAAGGCAAACGCTCCGCTTCTCCAGCTTAATTCTGTCCTCTTCGTTCTCGTGTAAAAAATAGTTCAGCTTATATTTAAGATAGTAAAAATACAAGAGAGAACACTTCGTTTCTGTGTAAACGACATTATGCTCATATAATTTCTTAAAATTAGTAAGGGCAAAGTTCTATTTTAACAGATCATAAGGGGAAAATGGGGGATTGGTAAACTAAACCGATTAAATGGTTCCTTTTACGGCCAACACTGTCTCAAGTGCCTTATTCAGATCGCTGTATACAATGTTGCCTACTACAACGGTATCAGCCACCTGGGCAGCTTGCGTGGCTTTCTCCGGATCATCAATTCCGCCGCCGTAGATGAGGTGTGCCCGATCCAATTGTCTGTGTGTCTCACCAACAAGCTCCATATCACCGAACGTTCCGCTGTACTCCATGTATACAATGGGAAGATTGAGCAGACGCTCCGCAGCCTGGGCATATGCCATCGCAGCTCCTGTCGTCAGTTCGGTATCTGCACCCGTCAACCGCGCTACCGTGGAGTTTGCATTAAGCACAATATAACCCTCGGCAATCAGCAGATCCCAAGGGATGAGATAACCATAACGTTCTATGGCCCGCTGGTGGTGTCCAATCATCCATTTGCTGTCCGTTGCATTCAGGACCATCGGGATCAGATATCCGTCAAACCCGGGAACAACCGCCTCCAGATCGGATACTTCAAGCACACAGGGCAACTCATAGCGCCGCACACGGGACATCAGGTCTACCGTGTTATCATAAGTAATCCCGGAAGATCCGCCGACGATAATTGCATCGGTCCCCGAGACGCAGACCAGATCGAGTTCTTCGTCTGTAATCTCCCGGTCCGGGTCAAGCTTAAATACATGTCTCCACTGCTTAATCATGTCTATCAACGAACATTCCTCCAGAGGTTCTTCTGCATCCTAGAAAGCTTGTAAACTAAGTCTAAGTCAGCAGGCAGTGAGTGTCAATGTTCGTATAAAAAGGGGAACAGAAAAACGTAATTTTTTACGGTTTCCAAGCAAAACGTGTGTTCATCTCATCCAGTTCCTGCTCCGTTAACACATCCGAGTAAACCCCGTACACGCCCCATTTCTCATAGTTAGCCACCTGTTCAGTGTCATTAATGGTGTGTACGTAAGTGACCGCCCCCGCACTATTCAACTTGGCGACGAAATTCTGGTTTACTTTATATTCCGGCATGGTTACGGCATCAATTTCATTCTTTTGCACAAAATCAACAACCTGATCTTCAGTATCCTGTGTGGCATATAACGTATAGATGATGGAAGGGAAGGTATAGACTTCTTTCACTGTTTCAAGCATCGGTTCGTTATAGATCTGTACCACCACCCGATTCAGCACAGATGGATCATGTTCTTTGGCTGCATCCACGAGGGACCTTAACACCTGCTGAATATCTTCGTCCTTCTGTTCCTTGGTGTCGGTGACGATATACATATCCGGGTACTCAGCCAGTACATCTATAATGCCATCGGCATCCATGGGTTGATACATGCCCAGAATAGGCGTATTCATGAACTCATCATGTGTCAGCGCCCCGGCCTGTTTATCCTCCGAAAGTTCTTCGTCTTGTCCTAGCATTCTGCTCATATTCGCAGTCCATTCATGTCTGGCTACAGCTATGCGATCCGAGGTCAGCATAAAGTCGATCTCAAAGACACGTGTGCCTTTCTCGTAATTGGCGATCATCGCTTCATAGGCGTTGGTATATGGTTGATCACGAATGCTGCCCATCGCATGGGCTATTAATCTATAAGCGGCAAATCCGTCCCGTTGCTCTTCACTCTCGCTTTTATAGGCGAAAAAGAGTGTGCCCACGGTAACGATCAGTAGTATTAACACGGCGGCAATGCGTTTCATATGGCATTCACATCCTCGGTAGCTTTTTGTTAGCTAACTACCCGAATTGGGGAGGTGCAAAACAAATAGCCGCTTGAAGGCGGCTGTTAAATGGTGGATAGAATTAAGGGATAAAGCACGGGCCATCAACATACTCAGTCTTTTTGGGCTACACTCAACTCTTTCAAAAACGCAATCAGTGCCTCACGCCAAGGTCTCAGAGGTTCCAGACCATTCGTTCGAATCGCCAGTTGATCCATTAGCGAGTATGCAGGACGAGGGGCAGGACGCGGAAACTGATTGGTTGTGCATGGCGTAAGTTCGGCTGTCGGCTCGAACCCACTCTGCTTACTGGCTTCTTCTCTTATTGCCTCTGCAAACTCGTACCATGTGCACGTTCCAGAATTGGAAGCATGATAGATACCAAATTTTCTGCTCGTAGAAAGGGTATGAATGAATGAGGCAAGATCCACCGTATAGGTTGGCGAACCTTGTTGGTCATGAACAACTTGAAGTTGTGGATGCTTCACCATAAGTTCCAGCATGGTTTTGACAAAATTACTGCCATAAACACCAAACACCCATGATGTTCGAATGATAAACCATTGCGTACACAAACTTTGAACAAGACGTTCCCCAGCAAGCTTCGACTTGCCATAAACACTCTGTGGATTTGTTACATCGTACTCCCGGTAAGGTGTCCTCCCTCTCCCGTCGAATACATAATCCGTACTGATATATACCAGTTTTGCTTTCACACTCTCGGCAGCAACCGTAATATTTCTAGTACCTGATGCATTAATTGCATATGCTGTATCCTCATCTGCCTCAGCCTGATCGACCGCCGTGTAAGCAGCGCAGTGAATAATGATGTGCGGTCGGAACGATGTAATCATATCTGTGCACTGCTGTTGATCGGTAATATCCATCTGGTTCTTGTCACAGGCCAATACCTGATGCCCCTCTGCTTCGAAGGTCTTCACCACATCATAACCCAGCTGTCCCGCCGCGCCAGTTACCATAACTCTATAGTTCATTTGGACGAATCACCCATTCGCTTACCGTACTGAAGCTGAACATAGTCCTGATATGTGCCTGATTGAATTCTCGTCCACCAATCTTGATGTTTCAAATACCACTGAATCGTCTCCTTAATCCCTGTCTCAAAATTGTGTGCAGGTTGCCAGCCGAGCTCGGTACGTATCTTGGTAGGATCTATACCGTAACGTCGATCATGCCCCAACCGATCCTGTACATATTGAATCAAACTCGCTGGTTTTCCCAGTTGCTCCAATACGCTCTCCACAATGTATATATTAGTACGTTCATTATTACCACCAATGTTGTATACTTCGCCAGATTGTCCATTATGAATCACCAGATCAATCGCGCTGCAGTGGTCCTCGACATAAAGCCAGTCACGAATATTGAGCCCGTCACCATATACTGGGATGGCTTCATCATTCAATGCACGGGATATAATCAGCGGAATCAGTTTCTCCGGGAATTGAAAAGGTCCGTAGTTATTAGAGCAACGTGTAATATTTACAGGAAGTCCAAACGTTTCATGATAGGCTCTTACGAGCAGATCCCCGCCAGCTTTACTTGCAGAGTAAGGACTGTTAGGCATCAGAGGTGTATCTTCAGTAAATAAACCTGTTGCACCTAGTGATCCATATACCTCATCTGTAGATACCTGAACAAATTTGGTGACTTGATATTTCTTTGCCGCATCCAATAGAACCTGAGTACCCATCACATTGGTACGCACAAAGATATCCGGGGACAGAATACTTCGATCCACATGAGACTCGGCAGCAAAATTCACAACCACATCAATGCCTTTGGAAAAAACAGCCTCCATCTGCTGTACATCTGCAATATCTGCTTTGATGAAGGTATATTGGGGATTGGACTCTACTGTATGCAAGTTCTCCAAGTTCCCCGCATACGTTAATGCATCCACATTGATAATCTCATAACTCGGATGTTCACGAAGCATATATAATACAAAGTTGCTGCCGATAAATCCGGCCCCACCCGTAACAAGTAGTTTCATGCTGTCTCTCTCCCTCTGCCTCCAGATACAGAAGTATCTGAAAAGTCTGATTAATTAGTCGAAGTTCAGTTCAGCATCTTTCAGTAAAGGATGCTTTTGATCCTTCTCCGATAATATAGGTTGCGTCACAGGCCAATCAATGGCGAGCGCCGGATCGTTCCACAGAATTCCACGGTCATGTTCAGGCGAATAATAGGCGTCCACCTTATAAGTTACCTGGGAATGAGGCACCAAGGTGCAGAAACCATGAGCAAATCCTTGAGGAACAAGCAGTTGCCGCTGGTTGTACTCACTTAGAATGACACTTTTCCATTGGCCAAAGGTAGGGGATGACGTGCGGACATCCACAATTACATCATATATAACCCCTGATATAACCCTCACCAATTTAGTCTGTGCTTTGGGTTGGAGCTGGTAATGAAGCCCTCGCAGAACACCTGCTTCTGCCGACAAGGATTGATTGTCCTGAATAAAGACGTGCTGTATCCCCTGTTCATGCAGAACCTGCTCATTATAACTCTCCATAAAATATCCACGGTGATCACCATAAATCTTGGGTTCCAATATGGCTGCGCCATCCATAAACAGCGGAAGCACCTTCATGACATCCCTCCGTTTTGCTGTTGACATCATTTCTTCATATTGACTATGTATATGTAAATTGTCGGGCAAGTGTTTGTTCATTGGCCTGTATAACCCTCATATTTACTCTTCCATAAAATAAATGAAAGCCCAGCCGCGACATCATTCTTCGGCTGGACTTCAAGGGCATGCGGAAAATCATTTATTGATCCTTTACGATTTGTTCCAAATACTTTAAGAGATCTTTCCGTAGATCCGGGCGCTGTAACGCATAATGAATCGACGTTTCAATAAAGCCCAACTTCTCTCCAACATCATGACGCAGTCCGTCAAAATGATAAGCAAGAATCTGCCGCTGTTCATTCAATCGGGACAAGGCATCCGTGAGCTGAATTTCGCCCCCAACACCAGCAGATTGCTGACCTAGTATCTCAAAGATATCCGGAGTAAGAATGTATCGTCCCATAATAGCAAGGTTAGAAGGGGAATCTTCAGTCTTTGGTTTTTCAATTAAGCGGCCCGCGCGAAAGACACGATCATCGGTAGGAGTCAGCAATTCTCCGTCTACAATCCCGTAGCGGGATACCTCGCTCCAATCCACAGGCTGTACACCAACAATCGGAGATTGCAGTTCATCGTAGACATCAATCATCTGCTTCAGGCAGGGATGATCGGCTTCCACAATGTCGTCCCCTAACAGGACGGCGAAAGGTTCATTGCCGATAAACTTGCGGGCGCACCAGATGGCGTGACCAAGTCCCTTCGGTTCCTTTTGACGGATATAATGGATATCTGCCATCTCGGAAGGTTTGCGTACTTCGTTAAGCAAGTCCCACTTCTGTTTGTCCGCCAGTTTCTGCTCCAGCTCAAAAGAATAGTCGAAGTGATCCTCAATGGCCCGCTTCCCTTTACCTGTCACAATAATGATATCTTCAATGCCAGAAGCTACGGCTTCTTCAATAATGTACTGGATCGTTGGCTTATCCACGATGGGTAGCATTTCCTTAGGCATCGCCTTGGTGGCAGGCAGAAACCGGGTACCCAGCCCTGCAGCTGGAATAATCGCTTTGCGAATACGCACACGAACCCACTCCTTTTGCTAGATACATATTTTAATATATTTAATGATTCTGAGTGCTCCGATGCTTGGACTTCATTATACCATCAACAATTCCCTGATATCCTGTTCGGATAAAGTCGTTGATCCTCGGTCTCCCGGTTCGATCACTTCGGCAATTAAGTCTTTCTTCCGCTGCTGGAGTTCCAAAATCTTCTCTTCGATTGTACCTTCGGTAACTAAACGAATGACTTGCACCACTTGTTTCTGTCCCATACGATGGGCACGGCCGATCGCCTGTTCTTCCACCGCGGGATTCCACCACAGATCATATAATATAACGGTATCTGCCCCAGTTAAGTTTAGCCCTGTTCCTCCAGCCTTCAGGGAGATTAAGAACAGTTCAGCTTCACCCTCGTTAAATCTGTGACACATCTCCACCCGGCTCTGCGCAGGGGTTTGACCATCAAGGTAAAACAGGTTTCTTCCCTGTGCCGCGAGCGTCTGGCGAATCAGATTCAACATGCTTGCAAATTGGGAGAAGATAAGAATGCGTTTGCCTGCCGCCAAACAATCCTCGACCGTTTCCAGCAACTGCTCCATTTTCCCGGAATCGCCTTGATAGCCTTCAACAAAGAGAGCCGGATGACAGCACAACTGACGCAAACGCGTGATACCAGCCAGAATTTTGATACGATTCTTCTGGAATCCGTTATCCTCCATATCCTTCGTTGCTTCATCCTGAAGCTGGGAGAGGTATGCGGCGTAAAGTTTCTTCTGTTCAACCGTAAGCTCTGACCGCTGTACCGTTTCAATGCGATCAGGCAATTCTTCCAACACATCCTTCTTCAGGCGGCGCAGAATAAACGGACGCACCATCCGCGAGATCCGTTCCGGAGGAAGGTCGCGGAATCTTCTGTAACTTGGAAATAACCCAGGGAATACGGCTTCAAAAATAGACCACAATTCATCCAGCGAGTTCTCTACAGGCGTTCCTGTGAGTGCAAAACGACGCGGCGCCTGAATTTGTTTCACTGCCTGCGCGGTCTGGGAAGAAGCATTTTTGATTGCCTGAGCTTCATCCAGAATGAGCGTATGGAAAGTTCGGCCCAGATAGGTGTCCAAATCCCGTCGCAACAGAGGATACGACGTCACAATCACATCTGCCTCATCCATACCTGAAAGCATATTGGCTCGTTCTTCTTTCTGACCTGCTGCGATCAAGACGTTCAGATGCGGGGCGAACCGTGCAAACTCATTAGCCCAGTTGTAGGTCAGCGAGGCAGGAGCCACGACAAGTACTGGAGGATGAGTAACCCTCGTTCGGATCGTCAATCCATCCTGCTGTATCGTGGACCATAAACCATCCGTATTCTCTGAAGCCATCTTATCCAATGGGAGTCCAGTTTCGGGATCGATGCCAGCAGTACCCTCCGTTGTACTGCCCCATAGCGATCCGCTCTCCCGGTATTTATCAACGCCCGTATGGTCCATATTGTACTCAGGCTTCTCTTGAAGAACCGCTGTGATATAGGCGATGCTTTGCAACGTTTTGCCAAGTCCCATATCGTCCGCCAGAATGCCGCCAAAACGATAATAAGCGAGGGTACGCAGCCACTGGTATCCGCTGTTCTGATAATCACGCAGGATAGGAGTGAGAGCTTCCGGTAACGCAAAATCCATCCGCTCGGGATCTCGCAGATCATCAAGGAAACGTTTCAGGGAGCCTCCCCACTTCACATGACCAGAGACTTCATCCCTGCCTGGCAATTGTAACGCCCGAACAGCTGGCAGCCGTATATGGCTGCTCTGGATGTCACCTGCTCCCAGTCCGAGTGAATCGGCCATGTGAGCGAAGCTGTCTGCACCTTCATTTTCAAGCGAGAGAAAGACACCGCTCTTGAGACGGAAATACGGTTTCTTTTCCACAATGCGGCGCATAAGTTCTTGAAGTTCCTGCTCGTCCACACCTTCCATCTCAAATGAAATCTCCAGCCAGTCCAATCCTCTCCCCAAATCTGCTCGTACTTTCGGCGGTGTTGGATAGGATTGCACCATCGCCTTCACGGCGTTTGGCATGTAGATATCTACCTGTTTCTCAAGTTCAGGCAACAGATGATACATAACATCATAGATGGCATCTTCCCGTTCGCTCGCCCAGACACTACCCTCCCTTTCGAGAAAGGATCGATCCAGCCGTTCAATCAGATTCCGCTCTTTGTATCGATCACGCACCAAAATAACCTTTTTCTCTTCTTCATCGATCAAGTACTCTGCCAGCGGATTAATAACCATGACCTCGTAGTCGAATTCCAGACGTGCTGTAATACGCTCACGATAGAAGTCAATGTATAACTTAGGTGAAAGTTCCGGTTCCGCGATCTGTTCACGCACTTGCGAATCAATGGACAGATGTCCAAGCGTGCGCAGTTCTGGCACGACATGTTGCACAAACTCATCCACCTGCTGAGTCGAAATATCGATGCTTTCCTTGATCCCATATGAGGTAAGTGCTCCACTCAAGTCCTCCAGACTTCGCATCTGCATCGGCTCCAACATATGCAGCTGTCCTTCCACCACCGCGGCATCATAAGCAGGAAGAAGAATCAGCTCACGCAGTCCGGAAATTTCAAGCTGATACCCTTCATTTGTTCCTTGAGCGATCCGGTAAAACAAAGGCAATACGCCCTCGCCCAGCGTGAGTGGTCCATTGGCAAATCCTGTACCCTCCATCCGACTGTCCGCCTGTAGCAGCAATTCCAGCAATGGCTTCCATACGAGTGGAGCAATCAATATATCCCTTCCATCGGAAGCTCCCAGATAACCGGAAATGGATTGGCGATATGCTTCTTCGCTCTGTCTCATTCGGATAAGCATCGAGAGAATGGCCTGATCCTGCGGAGTGAACACATGCATCAATGGATCATAGTGGAACAACTTGGTGAATGACATCGGTTCGCCTTTCTCGATGCAGTTCAGGAATTGCTTCACTTTTTGCACCACATACAGACGTTTGTTACCCACTTTTAGTTCAAGAGCGAGTTTCCCTCCGCCCTTATGAACCTGTATCAGCTTACATATAAACTGGACCTGCAACTCTTCCCGCAGGGAGGATCGGTTGACAGGAGCAGTGTATTTACGATCATTTCCATGCAGCGGTCTCCGATCCTTGGCAAACATGGACAGAATCTGATCCGCCGTACGGTAAGAAGGTTTATCTGCCGAGCGGCCCCACCCCGAAGCTGAGCTTGGCCGACCTGCTTGGGCAAAATGAACCGGAGAACGCTCTGGAGCATCATTCAGTTGCTCTCGTTGTGAAGCGGACTGAGGGCGCTCCCACACACTCTCTTCGACTAGCGTCCCAACCTTGGACTTGGAACCAAAGTTAGAACTGGTATTGGCTCCTTGGCCTGTAGCAGGTTGAGGAGGCTTCCCAGAAACATTCGTGGCATTACGCTCCTGCTGCTCACCCCATTCGTGAATAGCCAACAGGACAGCAGCGACATGTTTGCAATAGTCATAATGTCTGCCGTCACCCGGACAACTGCAGCCTGCCACAACCTCACCTGATCCATCTATATCCACCGTCACCTGATAGCGCTCCGATCCACGTACCTGTGCTTCATAATGAAGCTGATCCTCACTAACCACCAGATTGGTCACTCTGCCAGATTGGTTATAATCTTCTCCGCGCTTGAATGCCGTGACCCCGCACAGCAATTTGATATCCATAATTGTGAATGGCGCCACGCTTCTTCGCCTCCTGTGTCATGATGTAAAAAAACCCCAAGAGCTCCTTGAAGCAGAGTTTGGGGTTCCTTCATGCTTGTAACTGTTGTTATACCATACAATCGTTATTTCACCAATTGACCACGTGTAACGCCCAGTTGGTTCGTTGCTTTGAGTGTTTTCCAGACTTGTGTACCACTGATCTCGCCGCGCAGTGCACGGTTGTACAGATCGATAACTTCACGTACCTGCTCCGGTGTCTCTTCCAGGAATTCCACACGGTAACGGGATACACCCAGTTCCATAAAGTTGGTCAGATACTCGGCACCTGACTGCTCCACCGCATTGTATACCGTATTACGGCAGCCTTCGTCCACACGCACCGGGTGGGACATACCGATCCGGTCTTGCAGGGATGCACGCTGTTCCTCACAAGGACGACCACAGTTCGTGAAGTCTGTTCCTTCACTCATAAACGTACAATACACACAGTGCTCGGTGTGGAACATCGGCAGATGCTGATGGATAACCACTTCGGTCTGACTTGTACGGGAGTGGCCCAGCAAATCAACCATTTGTTGAATGTTCAGGTCATAGGATGGGGTAATCCAGTCACATCCGGCTTCTAGGAACAATTCAACGGCTTTGTGATTGGCGATGTTCAATGAGAAGTCACCGATCAGTTCCGGGTGCTTCGCATCCGGGTTTTCCATCCGGTGGCGAAGGTAGAAGTACAGTGCGCCTGTATTACGAACCAATACCGCATCTGGCTTCAGACGCAGGATGTTGTTATGATATCCGTTCTCCCCAGGCATATGAATACGCGGTGTTGCCAGCGCGATCTTGCGACCAGCGGCATGCACAGCTTCCACGGCTGCCGGGAACTGCTTGATAAACTCGAAGTCGGCATAGATCATGCCGATCCCCGCTTCAATCGCTGCCTCCACTTGTGGCAGGCTGCGACAGAGCGCGGTCAGCTCTGCTTGACCGCGAGCGACTGGCGATGCCGGTTTAACCGAATCGCCGTATACATCTACCGCCCGTTTCACGTAGACGGGTGGTTTAGGACGCTCGCCCGCGAGTTGCTCTACCGCCTGACGGCGAATGTTATTCAACTCGCGCATCGGGATGATGACGTCACCGTGCAGGTTGACGTCCATTCCTTCCAACTGGAACACGGTGCCTCCCAGACGTCCGAACTGCTCTTCGAGCAACTCATGTGTCATTGGACGCTTCTGGGCGATGTCCAGTTCCATCTCGGAATCAATCCGAACGGTCGTGCCTTTCTGCACGTCTGTCCACCATGTGCTAAGCGGCTGCCCCGGGCTGCCGATGACCTTCACCTTCACCGGGAATACACGGTACGGCTTCTCGGTCTCGAAGCTTTGACGCAGTCGTTTGTCCAGCGCCGGGTCATTTGTTTTCCACACTTTGTCGCCAACTTTTACACGGCGCAGATCTACGTCACTGCGGCCTGGCACAACATCAACGATCCAGCCCTCTTCGGCTTCGCCTTCGAGTTTTACGCCTTTGCGACGTACATCGTATACCCGTCCGCCCTCTTCCTTCTGAGTCGGGTCTCCCGCGTCAAATACAATTCCGTCTCCCCGTTTCACGGGTGCATCCAGCTTCAGGACCACACCATCACGCAACACTTGATCTACACGACCGAGGTAGACACCACGGCTTTTCGGGAACGTTCCATCCACCAGTTCTTTGTTGTTTGTACCGCTCAGGAAACCATGCGTGAATCCACGGGAGAAGCTTTGCTGCAATTCGCGAACTTCTTCCTTGCTTGGCGGTGTGTTATCTCCATCAAAATAACGGTCAATCGCTTTACGATATTTGCTTACTACGTTTGCTACGTATTCCGGCGTTTTGAGACGTCCTTCAATTTTGAAAGAAGTTACCCCTGCTTCGATCAGTTCAGGCATCAGATCAATCGCTGCCAGATCCTTCGGAGACAACAGATAAGCCACATCACCCATCGGCTTGTGCACCCCATCCACCATCAAGTCATACGGCAGACGACAAGCTTGCGCACACTCCCCACGGTTCGCGGAACGTCCTCCCCACATTTCGGAAGTTAGACACTGCCCGGAGTAGGATACACACAATGCACCGTGAACAAATACTTCCATTGGAAGTTTTGCCTGCTCACCGATCTTCTGGATCTGCTTCAGGTTGTTCTCCCGTCCCAGAACGACACGTTCCATATCAAACGGCTTTGTGAACTCAACCGCTTCCGGTGATGTAATCGTCATCTGTGTGGAACCGTGAATTGGGAAATCTGGCGAGATCTCGCGGATCATCTTCACCAGACCCAAATCCTGAACAATTACAGCGTCCACACCTGCATCGACACATGCATCAATGAGTTCTTTGGCATCCGTCAATTCATTTTCAAAAATCAATATATTAAAGGTCAAAAAACCTTTTACGCCATAACTGTGCAAAAACGCCATAATCTCCGGCAGCTCGTCCATGCGGAAATTGTTCGCCCGTGCCCGTGCATTAAACTTTTCGACTCCGAAGAAAATTGCATCTGCGCCATTGGCTACCGCCGAACGCATACAATCCCAGTCACCCGCGGGTGCCAGAAGTTCAACGTCTTCTCTTCGTATTGTTGCTGTTTTCATGTAGATCCTCCCCATAGCCGGCTTACGCCGGATTTCATCCCTATATCCTTAAACGCCTGAACATACCAAGCCTAAGACTGCACCTTATCGGGTACACCTGCATTGTCAACGTATTACTATATCTATCTATTATGTTGTATTGCCTGAAATCCAAGCTTACAGTCATTCATAATCATCCGATCAGCAGTCATAACTCCTGAACTAGTATAGTGTACCACTTCTGCACCGACTCTTCTACGTTTTCCTGAAAAAACCGTTTACCATTTTCATTTCCATTAAGATTTACACTAGGCACTCCGATAGCAGTACCATCTTCCGATCGCTGTTACCCCCAGATTTTTTTATTTCCTTTTTTAAAGGAAATAATCTGGTGATAAACGCGCACGCTTCGCTTCTTCAGATCGGTTCTGCACTCTTCGTCCCAGTGTAAATATTTAATTTATCTTATAAAGGAAACAAATAAGCCGGAAGGTCACTGACCCTCCGGCATGCATCAATATTATTTAATAAAAGTAAATGAGTTCACTGCTTTTTCCAAGGCAGCCACCTGAACTTCTGTTTTGTTGGCATCATTCAGACCACTTGTGATCGTATAGGTTGTTCCGTCCTTTTCAAACACGATCTGGCGACCCGCATAAGGCACACCTTTGTCCACTTCATGATACGTAAAGGAAAATGCAGGCACACCCGCAAACGTCAGTTCCTCACTGCGAAGCAGCTGAAAGTTTTTCCGCGTTTTGGTGGCTTCGGCATAAGCTTCTCTCAGTTGACTGACCGTCATCTCGATCGACTTGTCTTCGCTCGCCGCAATGGAGAATTCTCCGCCCGTGAAGGTGTACACCACAGGTGAATATTCGAATCGATCACTGTAAGGTGTCCAGTAACGCGGAATATCCACACTGTATTTATAACGTTTGGACGTACGTGTAAGTGTCTTCGTTTTGTCTGTCAAATAAGGATCTTCATCCAGCTGACCGAAATTATCGGCAACCGTATCAAAATCAATCTCCACACTTTTCATGATCCGTTCAAACCATGCCCGATCTGCAACCTGATCCTCAGGGAACGTATACTCTGCATAATATCGATACCCATTCTTCTGCAAAAGAACATCAAACTCGGTCTGCCAGCCGCCGCCAAAGTTATAACGGAATTCATTCACCTCAGCAGTCTCTCCCGAGATATCCATCGTATATGAATCAATGGGCTCGTAACTCTCTGGTGTAAATGTCTCGAGCATCCACTTATCCAGTTGGCCGCTCCAGTCTTTTACCGTAGTACCTGCCTTCGCCGACGTGACACGCCATTGCAGATAGGCACCATCCTTGGCTTCATAGATCATTTGATTGTTGTCCATTGACCAGCCGGCAGGAATCTTCAATTCAATACCATAATCATCATTCCATGCGGAGCGCATGCCATTATCTACGGTGGACAGATCCTTAATCGTTCGATCCGATTCCGCATAGGTTGGCTGGAATGAATTGAGCAGCGCCGCACGTTTGCCCAGATCCTTATAATTCAGAGCTTCGTAATCCGCGAGGTACACATCATATTGACGACCTTCGCTCAGATACTGACGCATCTCCCACAACATGCCGTCGACATCTTTCACGATAATGCGTGCATAAGGCGTTTTGCCTTTCGACACTGCTTCGCGATCCAGCACGGTATCTCCCGATTGTTTGGCCTCCTGGACAAGTTGCTGCAACAGATCATCCGCATCCAGAGCCACATCCTGATCGCTGACATATACTTCGAGATAATAACTGTTGTCCGCAGCGCCAAAGGTCATCATGCGCTCCTGCTCACCGGTCTGGAAAACCATAAGGTCAGCCGGATAGTTAATGGACCAGCCGTAAAAGCTGTTGCCGATTCTGGTTTTGCCTTCATCCGGATGAAGGCCACCCTCATCGTCTACCAAATCATCGGTTTGCAACAGACGAATGACCATTTCTCCGGAGCTGGTTGGAGCTAATGTCGCTCCGATACCGGCAGCAACCGGACGAAGTGGAACCATAAGTACGCCATTCACCATCTTGGGAGCGGCACCCATCTCATGTTTCACACCGTCCACCCAGGCAATTGAACTGCCAATCGTTAGGGTGACCGTGTGCGGACCTTCCTTGATTTTGACAACATCATTTTTCTCCAGCCGGATTTCACTGCCAAATGCTTTCTTGAATACACCAACAGGTACCATCGTTACACCCTTGACCTTGTATGGTTTGGCTATGGCCTGCTTATCGCCGTTAATGTAGGCGCTCGTGCTACCCGCTTTGACACGCAGTTCACTTGTCGTCAGATCAGATGCCCATACAGGCAATGCCACGCCAATGGTCAGCATCCCGGTTAATACACCTGTGCTTAGCACACGTATCCATGACTTTTTCATTCCGTTCTTTCGTCCTCTCTCCATCCGGGCTGATCGCCGGGCTTTATTGTTCTTCATCTGCAAGGAACGCTTCATCTTCCTCGTCTACGATGTCTGCGCGATCAGCAAGCACCAACGTGCGGGTAACGATATCGCCATCCGTTTGCATCAATAGCTTTACCTTTTGCCCAGGCAGATACGTTTTGAGCAGTTCATTGATATCCACTACTGAGGAGACACGTTTGCCCGCCACACTATAGATGACGTCGCCCTCTTTAATTTTGGCTTTCTTGGCTTCAGGAGACAGTACGCCCGTAATCGTTAACGGATCATCTGTCGGCAGGCCCACAATGGCAGACCAGCTTTCTTCCAGCTGCAGCCCCAGACTTGCACGTTTTATTTTGCCATATTTAAAAAACTGATCGATGATATATTGAACGGTATCCACCGGAATCGAAAATCCCAAACTCTCTATGCCAACCGCAGAAAATTTCATGGAATTGATACCAACGACTTCACCCTTCAGGTTGACCAGCGGTCCTCCGCTATTTCCTGGGTTAATGGCCGTGTCGGTCTGAATCAACCGGTAGGTCGCCTCAACACCACGATTCAATCCGCTAATTACGCCTACCGTTGCCGAGTTGCGCAAAGAAAAGGAAATCGGCGTACCCAAGGCAATCACCGTTTCTCCAACAGTGGTTTGTGAAGCTTTGGCGAAGTTCGCCGGTTTGAGTGATTTGGCATTGATTTTGATTAACGCCAGATCACTGAGTGCATCACTGTATGTTTTCGTAATTTTGTATGTATTTCCATCCGTTGTTACGACCACCGGGTTTATTAATCCATCCACAACGTGAGCATTTGTTACGATCCATCCATTGGACCGAATAATGACACCTGTACCATGTGCAAGATTATAGCGGTCGTCTGATGATGCGCCTTCCTGCAGTTCGGTAGATTTCCCAATAATGCCTACAACCGAAGGAGATACCTTTTCGATCACTTTGGGGATGGCTTCACTTCCCTTGTACGTGTACGTTCCAGATTTGGCATCATATTGTCCACTTCCACCAACCGCCTTGAGCAGATCCTTGGTGTTCACATAGACTTGACCGTCTACCACTTTCGCTTGCATCGCCGCTTTGGATTCAGCTGCACCGGCCGTTGCCGCTACACTAATCGAGAGTACAGCAGCCATCAGTATGGCTATTCCCTTTTTACCCAACACGCTCATATTCTCACCTGACCCTCTCTATACATCCTTCTTGCGCGACTCGACATCGGATTCATCACTGAATCTATTCTCTCTTTCTCTCATCTGCAATTCCGGTATCCTTCAATGTATCATACAAAATCTGGATATACAATTGTTTTAAGTCCTATTTTAGTAGAGAAGGTAGAATCTTGTTCAATCGTTCAGGATAAACGAAAAAAACACCCTCCATGTCTCTCCTGGAAAGTGTTCCTCCATACCTCTTTTAGAGGTTGTTCGAAAAGTCCGCTTTTGATTACGAATCATGCCTAGTGGCATCATCAGCATCGAAGTTGGAATTCAGCCGAAATAAGCGCTTCCTACTGAGCAAACCAACCGGTTATCATCGCATAGTCCGTCATCAGAAATACAAGCAGGCTGACTACTGCAAATCCGATCGCAAACAGATTCTTCTTCGGTGCCCGAAGAAGGCGAACAACTCCAATGAAAATCAGGATCGTAAATAAGATGACAAAAATATCAAATGCATTAAAATTTGATGTACTCGCCGTGGCAGCTTCTGCAAACAGCATGGATAGACAGACCTCCTTACCATAGTTGAACAGCTAACGCATACCCTAATATCTTCCTCTATGTTATCTGTACCCTGCTTGTAATGCAAGCCCTATCATCCATAAAAATGAAAAAAATCCAATATGGCCGAATATTCCTGTAAAGCACGTCATCATGCATATGTAAACACTTTCACGATATAACTTGGAGTCCGAAGAAAAACTGTGCAAATGAAAAGCCCTTCTTCTCAGAAGCAGAGCACATCAGATCGTAATCCAACGTCTCAACTTTTCGAAAAGAAGGGCCAATAATGCCACTTCATATTGATATAACTACGGGTTAGAGGACCTTAGTCCACCAATTGCAGTGCCTTGCTGCGCTCGGTATCCCGTTCCAGAACCGGCTTCAAGTACTTCCCTGTATAGGAAGCTTCCACTTGAATGATATCCTCAGGTGTTCCAGTTGCAACAATGGTTCCTCCACCGCTACCACCTTCTGGACCCAGATCAATAACATAGTCAGCCGTTTTGATCACATCCAGGTTATGCTCGATGACCAACACCGATTCCCCGGAATCAACCAAACGATGCAATACGTTCAGCAAACGGTCGATATCATCGACATGCAACCCCGTAGTTGGCTCATCGAGGATGTAGATGGTTTTCCCCGTACTGCGGCGATACAGCTCGGAAGCCAGCTTCACCCGTTGCGCTTCGCCACCAGACAAAGTTGTTGCAGGTTGTCCCAGATTGATATAACCCAGACCCACATCCATTAGTGTCTGCATTTTGCGATGGATCTTCGGAATGTTCTCGAAGAACTGGGTTGCATCTTCAACCGTCATTTCCAGCACATCGGAAATATTTCTGTTTTTATATTTCACTTCAAGCGTTTCCCGATTGTATCGTTTGCCTTTGCAGACTTCACAAGGAACATAAACGTCCGGCAAGAAGTGCATCTCGATCTTGATAATGCCGTCTCCACGGCAGGCTTCACAACGTCCACCTTTGATATTGAAGCTGAACCGGCCTTTCTTGTATCCACGCACTTTGGCTTCATTCGTCTGAGCGAACAGATCCCGGATATCATCAAAGACACCAGTGTAGGTAGCCGGGTTGGAACGTGGCGTCCGCCCGATTGGCGATTGGTCAATATCGATGACTTTATCAATATGCTCCAGACCACGGATTTCTTTGTGCTGACCCGGACGAACGCGAGCACGGTTCAGATCACGTGCCAGTGTTTTGTACAGGATCTCATTGATCAATGTGGATTTACCTGAGCCGGACACACCCGTTACCGCAGTAAATACACCCACTGGAATCTTCACGTTCAGATTCTTGAGGTTATTTTCTTTGGCTCCGCGCACTTCCAACCAGCGATCCCCTACACTTCTACGTTCTGTACGAATAGGAATGAATTTGCGTCCACTCAGATATTGACCGGTTAAGGAGTTCTCATCATTCATGATCTCCTCTGGTGTACCCTGTGACATAATGGTACCTCCGTGGATACCTGCACCAGGGCCAATATCAATAATATAGTCAGCAGCCATCATCGTATCCTCATCATGTTCAACCACGATCAACGTGTTACCAATGTCACGCATATGTGCAAGTGTTGAGATCAGACGGTCATTATCCCGTTGATGCAGACCGATACTTGGCTCATCCAGAATGTACAGCACACCCATCAGGCTGGAACCGATCTGTGTAGCCAATCTGATCCGCTGAGCTTCCCCACCGGACAATGTTCCGGCAGCACGACTCAGTGTAAGGTAATCCAGACCAACATTCACCAGGAAGCCGAGACGGCTGTTGATTTCTTTTAAAATCAGTTTGGCAATCGTCTGCTCTTTCTCCGTCAATTCCAATGTATCAAAGAATCGGCCAGCTTCACCAATGGACAAACTAGTCACATAGGCCATGTTGTGATCATTGATCGTAACCGCAAGACTTTCGCGTTTCAGACGCTGACCTTTACATGTACCACAAGGCTTCGCACTCATGTAACCCTCAATAAATTCACGGATACCTTCAGATGCTGTATCACGGTAACGACGCTCCAGGTTATTCACGATACCTTCAAAGGTAACCAGCGCTTCCTTCCGTTGTCCAAAATCATTCTCATAGCGGAAACGGATTTTCTCCGTACCTGTACCCTGCAACAACTTGTTCATCTGCTCAGCTGGCAGATCTTCGACAGGTACATTTTGGGGAATGTTGAAGTGCTCACATACTGACTTCAGGAACTGCGGATAATAGGTGGACGTTCCACCTGTCCAGGCATCAAAAGCACCATCTTCTATCGTCTTGCTGCGATCCGGTACGAGCAGATCAGGGTCAACGATCATTTTCACACCTAACCCATCACAATCCGGGCAAGCCCCGAAAGGACTGTTGAATGAGAACATCCGTGGTGCCAGCTCTTCAATACTGAATCCGCACACCGGGCAGGCAAAGTTGGAACTGAATCGCAGCTCTTCTTCGCCCATAATGTCCACGAGGAGCTGTCCTCCAGACAGATTAAGTGCCGTTTCAATGGAGTCAGCCAAACGGGCCTGTACATCATCCTTAACAACGATCCGGTCAACAACCACTTCAATCGTATGTTTCTTGTTTTTCTCCAATTGAATATCCTCTGACAGGTCACGCAATTCCCCGTTCACCCGTACACGGACAAAACCCTGCTTGGACACATCAGCAAACACACTTTTGTGCTCACCCTTACGACCCGAGATAATGGGTGCCAAAATCTGCAACCGGGTACGCTCCGGGTATTGCATAATACGGTCAACCATTTGTTCTACCGTTTGGGAGCTGATCTCAACGCCATGGTCCGGACAATGTGGATGGCCCACACGTGCAAATAACAGACGCAGGTAATCATAAATTTCGGTTACGGTTCCCACTGTGGAACGTGGGTTACGGCTTGTTGTTTTCTGATCTATTGAAATGGCAGGAGATAATCCTTCGATGGAATCCACATCCGGTTTCTCCATCTGTCCCAGAAACTGCCGTGCGTAAGCTGACAATGATTCTACATAACGTCGCTGTCCTTCAGCGTAGATGGTGTCAAAAGCCAGCGAGGACTTGCCCGAGCCACTCAGGCCGGTCAATACAACAAAGCGGTCACGCGGGATGGTAATGTCGATATTTTTCAGGTTATGCGCTCGTGCGCCTTTAATGACAATGTTATCGCTCGCCAATAGTATTCATCCTCTCAAATTTACTAATCCAACCTTTTAAAAGGCTTTTCGATCCCTCCCAAACCCTCCCTTCCAAGGGAGGGCCCCAGAGGGCGCAGCCCTCTGGACACCCGAAACAAGCGGTGCAACGGTGAGGGGTCGGGTCTAGCTATGTGAAGGGTTGTCGTGTGCCCGCGGCTCCGCATAAGATTCCGGCCTATTGCCGAAACCTTATGCGACCGCTCTACTGCGAGGTGACGCTCTCGGCTTCGCCGCGTTCGCGACAAGGTCGCCATTGCCTTCGGCTCGGCTCCAAGGTCAAGAGCGGGACGCTCCCGGCTTCGCCACGTTCGCGACAAGTCGCCATTGCCTTCGGCTCGGCTCCAAGGTCAAGAGCGGGACGCTCTCGGCTTCGCCCTGGTCGCGACAGGGTCGCCATTGCCTTTGGCTCGGCTCCAAGGTCAACACCCGGGTCACTCTCGGCTTCGCCACGTTCGCGGCAAGGCCGCCATTGCCTTCGGCTCGGCTCCCTGGGGACACAACTCCCAATTGCTTTCCTATAAACCTTTTAACCAATTTCAACATTTCTATCAGTATAGACCTGAATTCAAGATTTCAACATCTCTTATTATTCGGTAGATATCAACGAATTCCTTACTCAACAAGAGAACGGCCAATTGGCCGTTCTCTTGTTACAGATCCATCTTTACTGGAGCATATGAATGAGCTGTATCTTATTCAGCGCGAAGTTCCAGCAACGCATCGCGAAGCTCGGCAGCACGTTCAAACTGCAGGTTTTTGGCTGCATCTTTCATCTCTACCTCTAGGCGCTGAATAAGCGCCTGGCGATCTTTCTTCGACATCTTCTCGGCAGCGCCTGTGAGATAGTCTTTCTTGGATTCGGCAACTTTGGTTGCCTCAATCACATCACGCACTTTTTTGCGAATCGTCTGTGGTGTAATGCCATGCTTCTCGTTGTACTCGATTTGAATCGCTCGACGACGTTCTGTTTCCTTTATCGCCTTATCCATCGAATCCGTCACTTTATCACCGTATAGAATAACGCGCCCCTCGCTGTTCCGTGCTGCACGACCAATCGTTTGGATCAGTGAGCGTTCGGAACGCAGGAATCCTTCCTTATCGGCATCCAGTATAGCTACGAGGGATACTTCGGGCAGATCGAGACCTTCCCGGAGCAAGTTGATTCCGATTAGGACATGGAAAACGCCCAACCTTAAATCACGTAAAATCGCCATCCGTTCCAACGTTTTGATCTCGGAGTGCAGATAACGAACCTTGATTCCAACTTCCTTCAGATAATCCGTCAGATCTTCGGACATCTTCTTCGTTAATGTGGTAATCAACACACGCTCATCTTTGGCAATCCGGTCGTTAATCTCACCGATCAAGTCATCGATCTGTCCCTTCGTTGGACGCAGTTCAATAATTGGATCAAGCAGGCCGGTTGGACGGATAATCTGTTGCACCATCGTATCGGTATGCTCAATCTCATACGGGCCCGGTGTGGCCGATACATAGATAATCTGATCCATCTTGCCTTCGAACTCTTCGAATTTGAGCGGACGATTATCCAGCGCTGACGGCAGGCGGAAACCATGTTCAACCAATACCGTCTTCCGCGCTTGGTCACCATTGTACATCGCACGGATTTGTGGCAAAGTCACGTGAGACTCATCGACCACGATCAACATGTCATCCGGGAAGTAATCCATCAGTGTGTATGGGGTATCACCGCGTTCGCGGAAAGTCAACGGACCGGAATAGTTCTCAATCCCCGAACAGAATCCAACTTCCTTCATCATCTCGATATCGTAACGTGTGCGCTGCTCCAGTCGCTGAGCCTCCAGCAGTTTCCCTTGTTCACGCAGCACTTCAAGACGTTCCTCCAGTTCACGCTCAATGTTCACCAGCGCAACCTTCATCGTCTCTTCTTGTGTTACGAAGTGAGATGCCGGGAAGATGGCAATATGTTCACGTTCGCCAATCAGTTCTCCGGTTAACACATCAATCTCCGTAATTTTCTCGATCTCATCACCGAACAATTCAACCCGAATTGCATGTTCACCCTTGGAGGCAGGGAATATCTCCACAACATCCCCACGGACACGGAACGTCCCTCGCACAAAGTTAATATCGTTCCGCTGATACTGGATCTCTACCAGACGGGACAAAATCTGATTGCGCGGTTTCTCCATGCCTACCCGAAGGGACAGCAACATGCTTGAATACGAGTGTGGCGAACCCAAACCATAAATGCAGGATACACTCGCTACAATAATGACGTCCCTGCGCTCAAACAACGAACTTGTCGCTGCGTGCCGCAGTTTGTCGATCTCTTCATTAATACTTGAATCCTTCTCGATATACGTATCGGAGGACGGAATATATGCTTCTGGCTGAAAATAATCGTAATAACTGACGAAATACTCAACCATGTTATTAGGGAAAAAATCTTTGAACTCACTTGCAAGCTGCGCTGCCAACGTCTTGTTGTGTGCAATAATCAGCGTTGGACGTTGCAATTGGGCTATCGTCTGGGCTATCGTAAACGTCTTACCCGTACCCGTCGCACCCAGCAGTGTCTGGTACCTCTTCCCCTCCTGAACACCCTTCACCAATTCTTTAATGGCTGCAGGCTGATCACCTTGGGGAGAAAACTCTGATTCGATTTCGAACGTTTTGTCGCTCATTATAATATCGCTCATTGCCGTATCTCACCCTATCGTCTAAAATAATAGTCACTATATATTGTCGAAGTTCCCCGAATTTTCATATGGGAAAACTTATAGTAATAGGAATATTTGTTCCCGTTTAATTATACCTCGTTCGTTTTAGTGATGCAAACGTGAAATGAAGATAGGAGTGGGTTAATTTATGGATATTGCGACACTTATCGGTATTATTGCCGGAATTGCCGCAGTCATTAGCGGTTTTTTGTGGGAAGGCGGCCAATTGTCCGGTCTCCTGCAAAAAACGGCTGCTTTAATTGTATTCGGTGGAACAATTGCTGCTGTGGTTGCCAGTTTCCCGGCGCATCGCCTTCGTACGATTCCAGCTGCCCTGCGTATGGCTTTTGGACGTCACAATAATGAATCAGGCTTGTGGGTTGAAGAATTGGTCGAGATGTCTTCGATCGCACGCCGCTCAGGTGTGCTTGCACTGGAACGCAAAGTTATGGATCATCCGCATCCATTTTTACAAGACGGTATTCAGATGGTTGTTGATGGTACCGATCAGGATGTGGTTCGCCAGATCCTGGAGATGGAGATTGACTCTATTGAACAAAAACATGAGGGCTATGCCAAAATTTTCGAATCTGCTGGTGGTTATGCCCCAACCATGGGAATCATCGGGACCGTGATGGGACTTATTCAGGTCCTCGGCAGTTTGACCGATCCCACCGGACTCGGACCTGCCATCGCTGTTGCCTTTACTGCAACCCTGTATGGGGTCGCCAGTGCCAATCTTATCTTTTTGCCCATTGCCTCCAAGATCAAATCCAGAGGTGCCGACGAAGTGCAGACCATGGAAATGCTTCTCGAAGGTGTACTTGCCATTCAGAACGGTGAGAATCCCCAGCTTGTACGCAAAAGACTGGAATCTTTCACCCTCACGCATCGTCAGCATATACGCCCCCTAGCAAAGGAGGGATTGGATGAGTCGGCGCAGTAAACGGCGCGGAAAACGTGAAACGATCGATCATCGGGATCGCTGGATGATTACTTATGCTGATCTCATCACTTTGCTTCTGATCTTTTTTGTCATCATGTATGCCATGAGCAATCTGGATTCTGGTAAATATGACGTCGTTACGCAATCGTTACAAAATACATTTAATTCATCCGACTCGATCCTTGAGCTGGGTGAGGGACTTGGTGAGAAGCCTGGTCAAACGATTACAGAGACTCCGCCATCCGGAATTCAAGGTGAAGATTCTTCAAAAGGTGAAGGAAACCCTTCCGATTCCGGAACTGCAACGCCAGACGATGATGACCAGCCCCTCACGGAACGGGAAGAACAATTCAGATCACAGGAACAGGAATTGCAAAATCTGTTCAATGTGATTACCCAATATATCGAGGATAATAAACTGGAAAATCAGATTTTTGTTGCGGACAAGCCGCAGGGCCTATCCATTACACTTAGTGACCGCTTCCTGTTTGATCAGGGACAGGCCGCTCTAAAGGACGGTGCAGCGCCAACACTCAGTAAACTTGCCAGCCTGTTCCGTGATCTGAATACCGTTGTCAGTATTGAGGGTCATACGGATAATGTTCCTGTCGGAGCAAACTCCGCCTATACCGATAACTGGCAGCTTTCCGGGGAACGTGCACTGTCTGTATTGCGATTCTTTCTCGATACAGAGAAGCTTAACCCGGACGGATTCCAGTATGCCGGATATGCGGATACTCGCCCAACGGGTGACAACACCACAGCAGCCGGAAGACAAAAGAACCGTCGGGTGGAAATAACGGTCCTGCGTCAACTCCAACCCTAGTCAGCAATATCTCGCGTAATGCATCATTAACACTTTTCATTTTTCATTTTAAACAAAAAGCACGTACTTCCTGAATCAAACTCAGGTAGTACGTGCTTTTTATTACCCTTTTAGAGTGAGACTAGCACTCCAAAACTTCTCTTGATCTATAGCTTATGCCTCTACTCCTGGCTGGCTAGGACGCAGAATTGCAGAGCCTACAGTCAGCAAAATGGCAGCCATGCCAAACAAAATTAATAATGGCAGTGTAATATCTGATAACGTACCGCCAGCCGAGATTGTCTCCACCGCCTGAATCGCCCATTTCTGCGGAACAAAGTTGGCAAGCTTTTGCATATAATCAGGCATTAATGAGATTGGCCAGAAACAACCCCCTATCATGCAGGTTGGCATAATGACAAGTGAATTGAGCATATTCGCATTTTTCGGATTACGGATTAATCCTGCCACGGTACTTGCGAGCCCCATGGAGACCAGCATGAATGCTGCCAAGATGATGAAATGAATACCAAAAGGAATACCGGCATCATAATGTATCAGCCACCTGCTGACTCCCAGTACAATCACAATCTGAATCATACCAATGACAAAGCTGCCCAGGAAATTACCAAGCGCAATCTCATAGGCACGGACAGGTGCCGTATATACTCTGGCCATGGTACGTTTCCTGCGATCTTCCATGATCACCGCCACTGCACTGGTCAGCAGACCCATCATAAACATGATCGTAAATCCAGTCACATTGCTCAGGCCTGTCTTGGGATAGATCTGCAGAGCGGTGACTTCACCAGCTACCTGATGCTTTCCCATTTCCTGTAAAAGCTGTTCAAATCGCTTCTGTATACTCGATAGTTTATCAGTCTCACTTGAGACAGGCCCTGCCGCCACCTTAACAGCTGAAGCAGACTGTTGCAATCCGCTCGTCAAACCTTCAACTGCTGCTCGCAGTGTGTAGGATGCTTCGCTGATCCGCAGCTCCACCAGTTGAATGTCGGTTGCCTTGCCTTGTAAAAGATCTTCCGTATAGCCCTCCGGAATAATGATGCCTGAAGTGCCTTTTTGCTGAGCGATGGCTTCCTTCACTTCTGCTTCGTTAGTCATCGGCTTGAGCAGATACTCCTCTTTGCCAGCAAGTTCTTGAATCATCCATGCTCCTGCTGCCCCTCCATCTTCATTGACATAGGGAATAATAGTACGTGCACTCTGCTCGTTTCCAAAAAGAGCAACCGCCCCTGTAACCACCAGGCAAGGCAGAAGTAGAAACGTAATGAAGCCCATTTTACGGCCAAGTGTACGTCTGATCATCAACCAGGCGATGTGTAGACTATTCATACCGGTATCCTGCCTTTCTATAGATTAATCCTGAGATAGCCAGTAATACAGCACATACCACGCCTAACATCAGAATGCTATATACAATCTCGCTTACAGGTGCATCCAGCATCATTCGCAGAAAACTCTGGAGCGCCCAGTGGTTAACCGTAAATTGGCTAAGTCGTTGTACAAAATCAATCGGAATAGGCATGAAACCTCCGCTGATAAATGTCATGGCAACGATGATACCTTGAAGGGCTGCACTGGCCGATGCCGTACTTTTGCATACCAATGCCACGATTACACCAAGGGTCATGGACGCCAATGTGATTCCTACACAAGTCAGCACAATATACCAAGGATGCGTTCCCCAATCTACACCGTAGAACCAATACGTCATTAGTATAATCGTTGTTGCTTGTAAAAAAGCGAGCAGACTATTTCCTGCAATTTTGCCAGCGAAAATAACTCCATTACCTATCGGCGCAGCCTGAAGGCGGATCAACGTTCGGTTATCCCGCTCTCCAAAAAGGCTGCTACTTGTTGTCATACCCGAGTACAACATAAACATGGCCAGCATGGATGCGGCATAGTATTGAGAAGCGCTGTAGGCTGTGCCTGTTTTTCCGGGATTGACGACAGTTATGGAAGTGGAATTCGCGGTACCAGACTCCGAATAAGAGGCCATGGCAGCAATCACTTCCGGACCTAGCACTTTCGTCATCGCCATCTGTCGGTTCCATTCATCCGTAAATCGGGTGAACAAAGTTTCACCCAAGGTATTAAGCGTGCTGTCCTTTCCTCGTATCCACTGTAACCTGGCCTCTTTCCCCATCATCACGTTTTGTTCAAAATCCGAAGGAATCATTACAGCAAAGTCGAGCTTACCGGTACGCAATGAATGGACCGCCTCTTCTTCTGTCTTAAAGTTCTGCACCTTGACCATCTCAGCCACCGCCGGGGAATTCACAAATGTATCCAACGCTTGATTAACCCTATTGGAACCGCTGCCTGATTCAGTACTTAATTGGACGATTCCCACACGTACAGTATCTGGAATAACATCATTCGCCGTCCCCATCGTACTGGAAAGGGCTGTGCCCAATATAAAGATCAGTAACAAGGGCAGGATGAACAGGTTCAATACCACAGATCGAATCTTAAGAATACGTCTTAATTCAAAGATGCAAATATGCCATATATTCATCTCTTGCTCCCCCTAGTCCCGAAGCGTACGCCCGGTCAGATTGAGGAACAATGTTTCCAGATCAGGCTCTTCGACCTTGAGTGATTGAATGGATATCTCATGTTTGCTGCAAATGAAGAGCAGATCCTGGAGATCCTGCTGTGCCGAAGGCAGCGTAATGGTCAGTGTATTCTCTGAAACGTCTACCGACCGCACGCGAGGGTGAAGTTTCAGTTCTTCCACAACGTCGGCATCGATGCCGGAAGTGGAGAGCACTACTTTTTCCTCCGATGCTACCCGTTCTCTCAGCTCTGCTTCAGTTCCACAGGCAATGATTCGTCCCTGGTCCATAATCGCAACCCGGTGACTAATCGCCGCCACTTCCTCCATATAATGACTTGTATATATAATGGTTGAACCCATCTTGTTAAGTGTACGTACGGATTCCAAAATATGATTCCGAGATTGCGGATCAATGCCAACGGTCGGTTCATCCATAATAATGAGATCCGGGCGATGTGTAATTGCACATGCGATGTTTAACCTGCGTTTCATACCACCAGAAAAGGTCGAGGGAGCATCCTTGGCTTTATCCTGTAACCCTACAAATTCAAGAGACTCCTGCACTCTTTCCTTCAGTAATTTCCCGCGCAGTCCATACAGTCTGGCAAAAAAAGTTACATTCTCCGCAGCCGTCATCGTTTCGTATAAAGCCAGATCCTGCGGTACCAATCCAATTTTGCGTTTCACTTCAAGTGGCCGCTCCTTGACCGATATCCCATCTAACCTGATTTCACCCTGATCCATGTTCAGAAGCCCGGCAATCATACTGATGGTGGTACTTTTGCCTGCTCCATTGGGACCGAGCAATCCAAAAATCTCGCCTTTGCCAACACTCAGGTTCAAATGATCCACGGACAGCCTGCTGCCATATCGTTTCACAACATGATCCACTTCAAGTATACCCATCCCTTTTACGCCCCTCTTCCGTTTCGGCTACCGCCGCTGGATTTCATAATTGTATTGTAACGGATCGCAATCTGTAGCGAAGGTACAAAAAGTCATGAATCAAAGGTGACTTAAGTCATCTCCTGATTCGAATGCTGCTTATGATATAATCAAGGGCGCATTACCGAGAGATTTTCTACTCCACTTTTTATATAAAGGATGTCACAACCCTATGCCGATGCGGTTTCTGCAATACGGATTAATTATCGTTCCAGCAGTACTGTACATGTTGATGCTGCCCTTGGAAAACGAAGCCGTCTACACCCTGTATATCATCATCGCGCTTGGACTCTCCGTATGGAAAGATTTCAACCGTTCAAGTACACAGCAGTGGCTGTTACTTCTGGCCGAAATACTCTGGAGCTGTTGGCTAATCGCTTCGTATGGACCAATCCTGGTATTCCTCTCGCTATCCGTGCTCTACGTGTATATATACAGACTTGAGGGAAGCCGGAGGTGGTTGATTTTTGCAATTCAGCTTCTCGCAAGTAATGTCGCTTTGGGGTGGTATTATTCGGTGCCACAGATACCGCAGCCGGGGTTGACCACACTAAATACAGCCGCCACTACATTATTCTCCGCAGAGACAACAGCGATGGTTCTTGGCAACCTGCTTCTGCTCATTACAGCGGCTCTGTCCTGGCAGGGATCAAGAACGGCGAGTAGCCGCGGACAACTGGAACAAGTCTATGACGAGCTCCGCAGTAAACATTACGAGCTACAAGAAGCGCGCGAACAGCTGCTACTATTTACAAAGCAACTTGAAGGAGTAGCTCAGGCAGAGGAACGCACACGTATCTCCAGACAGCTTCATGATGATATCGGACACCGAATGATTCGCACCAAAATGATGTCGGAAGCCGCTTTGCTGACCCTCCCCCTGAATATGGAACAAGGAACGGAAATGGTGAGACAGATTCGCGATCAATTGGCCACCAGTATGGATGATATGCGCAGCACACTGCACAAACTGCAACCCAACTCCTATGCATCCGAAGCCTACGCGCTGGATCGTCTCCTAGAGGAATTCGGTAGAGACACCGGCGTGAAGACAAATTATGAAGTTCATGGCCCATCTCATGCGCTGTATCCCAGCATACAAATCGTTTTATTCAAAAATGCCAAAGAAGCCCTGACCAATGCAATGCGACACGGAAATGCTTCTTCGATCACAGTGGAATTGGTATTCGGTGATCAGGAAGTCTGTATGAGCGTAAGTAATGATGGCATAATCAATCCCCATTCCACTAAGGGAAGAGGCATAGGACAGGAAGGCATGCGTCTGCGTACACAAATGGTGGAGGGAACCTTGGAGATCCAATCAGCTTTTCCATATACAGTGATTACACGCATTCCAATACCGAACCAGATGGATATACTTTGAAAAAAGGAAGTGAATGTGCTCATGTCCGAATTGAATGATGTGAACAACAAGCATGATTCAGCCCAGCCCCCACTTATTCGGCTGATTATCGCGGACGATGACTACTTCATTCGCGAAAGTCTTAAAGTTCTGCTCGGACTGGGCTCCGGCATTAGCGTTACAGGCACAGCCTCAAATGGACAGGAAGCTTTGGAACTGCTTGAAGCAGGAACGCCTGTGGACGTTGTGTTGATGGATATTCGGATGCCGGAATGTGACGGTGTCGAAGGTACTGGGCTGATCAAGGCACGTTTTCCTGAAATTCAGGTGCTCATGCTGACGACGTTTGACGACGATGAGTATATCATTCAGGCATTACAGAATGGAGCAAGCGGTTATTTGCTTAAAAATGTGCCGCCTGAACGGATTATTCAAGGCATCAAGACCGTACATAACGGTGATATGTTAATTCATCCGGATATTGCCCGCAAATTGGCAGGTCTTCTTCGTCCTGCTGCTGTTCCCCAGACACAGCATTCAATCGAATCCTACGGACTAACTCGTATGGAGCTGGCGGTTGCCGAGGCCATATCGGAGGGATTATCCAATAAGGAAATTGCCGCCAAACTGTTCCTCAGTGAAGGCACAGTCAAAAACTACGTCACGGATATTCTTGGCAAGCTAAACTTGCGTGATCGGACCCAAATCGCCATTTTTATGTTGAAAAAATAACAAAAAGGTATTTCCATTGCCTGTGACGGCACTTGGAAATACCTTTTTCATTGTTGTGTTTATGCAACATACTTCATCACGTATGTTTAGTTACATCTCCACGGACCCTTTATCACTGGCCACAGGGGCTGGCGGTAACGCCAATGGGGCTTCGTCCCTTTGTGGTTTTTTCAAGCGGGCAAGCAATTTGAGGTTGATGATATGGAACAGCGTCAGTGGACGTAACCGAATCGCCCAGACCTCGTGATTGTCCGGTGCCATAATGACTCCAAGCTGATGATGCTCCCCTTCGTATATCGCTCGTTGCATGAACTTGCTTTCCCCCTGATGATTGCGTACTTCAAGCTTGCAAAAAGCCGGGTTCATCCGCAAAGCGCGATGCAACTCTTCCGGCGAATGAACCAGCTTACCATTCACCTTGTATAATGTCTCTCCTGCTTCAATCCCCAAATCTGCAGCAGGACTCTCCGGAATAACAGCCAATACTTTTAACCCATGCTGCGGATGGACAAATACCGGACTGCGGTTTTGCTCTTCAAACGCGCTGTACCATACCAGAAACTCATGCCCAACAAATGCAATCAGCGCAGCAACCACCATGATTGGAGACCACCATGCAGCAAGCAAACTGAATACCAGCAAGGTTGTCCCATATAACATCAACCGTTTGGACGAGATCTGTACTTTCCGTCCTGGCAGCATACTCTGCGTTATTTCACCAAATCCGAGCATGATGGGCAATGCAAACAGCATATAACTCTGACCTGCATTCATGAGTGGATTCCATGCCAGCTCCGCGCCACCTCCTGTGACCGGCACAAGAACCAGTAAGGGAATGGCCCAGTACTGTTGCAGTTGATATCCACCAACCAGTTTCCCGCGTTTTCCCTCGAAGAGAAGCGGTGATGCCATCGATACCCCCTGCATGCGTACCAACAGGGCCTCACCCATATGTAGAAGGGCCGCCAAGACAAGCAGGGCAGGCATGTCCAGAGCACGTAGCGTCTCCGTTATACTCCCGATCCAGCCCGATGGTTGCCAGCCTGAAGCCAGATTCAAACCAAATTGCAGCACGCCCAGTAACCCGGCTGCGTAGGCAAAACACAGATACCGGATACGAAACAAGGATAGAATTAACGTTGCAGCCCATATGCATATCAGGCTTCCCAGTGTAAGATGTGCACCGAGGAATAGGGAGACAATCGAGACGATGGTACCAATGAGTATGCCTCCGAGCACGGCACGAATCGTCTGTGTTATTGAGCTTTGCAAACGAACATGGAACAATTTACGCTCCTGCAGTAACTGACGATGATAAATGAGCGCAATCAGGATCACCGCAATATAATAAAACGGCTGAATAAACAACTGCAACAATGCTTCGCCTAATGTAGTCAACCACGGCCATACCCATTCCATTGTGGCTCTTCACCCCTCTCTTTCAGCCGGTTCAGAAAAAAAGAAGGCTGAAAATCAGCCTTCTTTATGGCTTCGACACAGCGGACGAAATATCCTTTGAGACATTTTCGATCGCGCGTTTCAGCTGTGCATCATATTGAGGATTGGCAATACGTTCAATCAGAGCCGCTTCCAGTGATTCAGCGGTTTTCTCGTCAATCTGGCCTGTAGCCTGAATGCCTTTTTGCTTCTGGAATGCCTTGACCGCTTCTTCTGTCTTCTGGTCGTAGTATCCGTCCACACGATCCGGTTTGAAATCGAGTCCTCTCAGCATCGTCTGCGCACTTTTCACATCCGTGCTATTGCTGTCATATTTAAGTGGTAACTTCTCTTTGTTAATCGGTGCCACCGAAAAATAATCCGGTTGGTCTACCGCAATATCCGGTTTGATTCCTTTTTCATGAATCCAGTCCCCGTTTGGAGTGAGCCACTTGGCAATGGTGATCTTCAGCAAGCTGCCGTCACCCATCTGTTTGTCATAACTCGTCTGTACGGTTCCTTTACCAAAGGAATTCTCACCAATCAACTTCGCACCTGCTGACTGTTGCAATGCACCGGCCAGAATCTCCGACGCACTCGCACTGCCTTTGTTCATCAGGACTGTGACTGGATAAGCTTTGGCTGATCCATTGGATTTGCTTTGTTCCTTTTTGCCATTCTTGTCTTCAACTTGCACAATAACCTTGCCTTTAGGAACGAATTGTTCCGCAATATCAATAACAACTTGCAGGACACCGCCCGGGTCATTCCGTACGTCGATGACGAGACCTTTCATATTCTGCTTCTCAAGCTTCGCCAACTCTTCCTTGAAGCGATCGCCTGTGTTCAAAGAGAATTGAGTAATGGCAATAACGCCAATGCCGCCTTCCTCCATGTGAGCATATACGGTCTCCAGATCAATATCATCCCGCACAATAACAAATTCAATCAGTTCAGAAGATCCAGCACGTTTCACTTGTACCTTTGCTTCACTGCCTTTAGGACCTCTGATTTTGTTAACAGCCTTGTTCAGTTCCAAACCTTGCAGCGATTCTCCGTTAACAGACATAATCATGTCTTTAGCACGAATACCCGCTTTCTCGGCAGGTGATCCTTTGATTGGGGAAACAACAACGACGTTTCCATCCTGGGAGGATACCTCTGCGCCAATACCGGTAAATGAACCTTCGATCGACTCTTCAAACTGAGCAGCCGTTTCCTGCCCCATATAGTTGGAGTACGGATCACCAAGGGATTCCATCATGCCGTTGATCGCACCGTCAATCAATTTGGTCTGATCCACGTCTTTATAGTAGTTGCTTGAGATTAAATCCATCGCGGTTTCAATCTTCTTCAAGTCGTTCTTCTGCTGCGTATTGCCGGTTACACTGGCCAGCAAACCTTCGCCCGCTGTGGTCTGGCTCCCTATTCCCGGGTAAGTCATTAATACCAGGGTTAGCAAACTACCGCCAAGCAGACCCACAATGACAAGCAGTAGCGCCGATCTTTTCTTCATCATCCGTTTGTCACCGCCTTTCGTTTTGAAGCGTGTCAGAATCCATTGTTGCCAGATTCCACTCCCTGAACATGCCAGCTTAGTATATGTCTAGCTTGTACGGAATATGTTTTTTCCATTCGGTCTATAGAGCAATAATTACAAATAGTTCATCGGATTTACCGCGGTACCGTTATCTCGTACTTCAAAGTGCAAGTGAGGTCCCGTGGAGTTTCCTGTATTTCCTGACTCAGCAATGGTATCCCCTTTGCTTACCGTGTCTCCCTTGCTGACTTTGAATCCACCTTCACGCAAGTGACCATATAACGTCCATAATCCACCGCCATGATCCACAATAACCGTATAACCATAACCGCTATACCATTCAGCCATGATCACGATTCCGCCTGAAGCAGCGTGAACTGAAGTTCCCTGAGGAACAGCAAAATCGACACCGGCATGCATTTTACCCACTACACCCGTAATTGGGTGAGTACGGGGACCGAATCCAGAAGAAATACGTCCTCCAGATACCGGTCTTGAGAAGATACCATTACCGGATGAATACGTGACCTCACTGCTGCTATCCGAGCTGACTCTGGTTGGTGTCTTGGCTGCTGCTTTCGCACGGGCAGCTGCTGCGGCTTTAGCTTTGGCTGCGGCTGCCGCCTGCTGTTCACGTAATTTATTTTTCTCTTGAAGAAGTGCCGATCGTTTGCTGGCAATCTGCATCAGTACGTCTTCCTGCTCTTGTGTCAACTCTTCTGACTCTTCGATTTTAGCATCATATGAAGCGAGAAGCACTTGCTTTTCCGCTTCTTTTTCATTCAATTGGGATTTACGCTGTTTCTTCTGTGCATACAGACTCTTGGCTTCCGCATATTGCACATCCAATTCTGCCTTTTTGTCCACGACAAGTTGCTTGTCCGCTTTGTGCTCATCCAGCAGATGCTGATCCTGATCCACAATCGTTTTGAGGGAATCCGCACGAGTCAGAAAGTCAGTGAAGCTGGTAGAGGACAACAATACATCCAGATAGGACACAGCACCGTCCGTGTACATCAGGCGTACACGTGACTCCAAAAGTTTCTCCCTTGCAACAATGCGTTCTTCTGCCGCTTGCAGATCTTTTTTCGTTGTACGGAGATCCTCCTCCGTGTTCTCGATCTGCAAAGATACACTGGCCAGTTCATCACTAACGACATTGATCTGTTCCATAACAACCTTCAGATAAGCGTTGGTTTTGTTCTTGTAATGCTGCGCTTCCTTTTTGTTGGAAGCCGCCTTTTTTTGCTCCTGCTTGGCAGAAGCAGCCTTGCTCTCCAGTTGCTGAATCTGTTGGTCAATATCGCTGATGCTGCTCTTGGCATATCCGTCAGAAGGTTGAAGCGTCAAACTGGCCAATAACGTAAAGGCCAGCAGCGAAGCAGTTTTTTTCAAAATGATGATCCCCCATCCTATGATTTCACAAGAAAGCAACCTGCACAGGTGGTGAACAGCATGTTCTTTGCTTTCTTCAATCTTAAAAGACTCCGTCTTCCCTACATATCGTCAAACAGTGTCCATTAATGAACCTGCTTTGTCATTCTTTTCGACATATTCTGCAATTCGATCGTTGAAAACAACATTTAAACGTTGAGTGATTTCCGAATGGACAGTGTACTTCCCAAAATACCTACCAGCACACCCAGTCCGATCAACAATGTCCCAAACAGCAGCCAGATTTCGCTGAGCGGAATCAAGTTAAGCATCTGCATGAAGACATCCTGACCAATCGTGGCCATCAACTGGCTATATCCAACAAACAGCACCCCAACCGTAATGACCGAGCCAATAAATCCAATGAGTGCACCTTCAATAAAGAAAGGCCAACGAATAAAGGTGTTGGTTGCTCCGACCAACTTCATAATACCGATCTCCCGGCGACGTGCCAGAATCGTTACGCGAATCGTATTTGAGATCAGGAACATGGACATGAGACCCAGTCCCCCAACAAAAATAAATCCGATGTTACGAACAAGTTTCGTAAATTTGAACAACACTTCCACCGTTTCCTTGCCATAGTTCACTTTCATGATCGGCTTCTCCGGGTGTTTTTCGTTCAAAGCTTCGATTTTTTGCGCCACAAAAGTGACGGTTTCCGGTTCAATGACCTCAACTTCAATGGTCTCCGGCAGTGGGTTGTTGTCCACATCGAAACCGCTAAGCACGTTATCTGCACTCTCTCCAAGACGCTCACGGAACTCCTTGAGTCCTTCTTCCTTGGAAACAAAACGAATCTCACTTACTTCAGGCATCGCGCTGATTTCTTGCTCCAATGTGTTACGCAGGTTCTCGTCCACATTCAGTTCGAGGAACGTGCTGATCTCCACCTGACTATCAACCTGATTCGCCATGGAGTTCACATTAAGCACCAGTAGCATAAACACACCCAGAATCAACAGCGACACAATGATGGACATGATGGAGGCCACAGACATCCAGCCGTTGCGGAATACGTTTTTGAATCCCTCCCGCAGATGGCGCAAGAGAGTACTAAAATTCATAACCGTATTCCCCTCTCATCTGATCCCGTACAATCTGCCCACGTTCAATCGCGATGACCCGTTTACGCATCGTATTCACGATATCTTTATTGTGGGTTGCCATAACAATGGTTGTCCCCCGGAAATTAATCTCATCCAGCAGTTGCATAATGCCCCATGACGTCTCCGGATCGAGGTTACCTGTAGGCTCATCCGCGATAATAACCGATGGGTTATTGACGATCGCCCGTGCAATGGCAATACGTTGCTGTTCCCCGCCCGAGAGCTGTGAAGGTTCACGATTGGCCTTGCTGCGCAGTCCCACCAAGTCGAGTACTTCCATCACCCGTTTCTTGATATGACGCTTCGGTGCTTCAATAACTTCCATGGCAAATGCCACATTCTCAAATGCTGTCATCCGTGGCAGCAGACGAAAATCCTGGAACACAACGCCGATGTTACGGCGTACATAAGGAATCTTTCTTGGCTTCAACTTACCAATATTAAATCCGTTAATGGATATTTGTCCTTTGGTCGGAACTTCTTCTCTGTACATCAATTTCATAAATGTCGATTTGCCTGCGCCGGACGGACCAACGATATAGACAAATTCATTGCGGTCGATCTTCACCGACACCCCTTGTAATGCGTGGGTACCATTGGCATAGGTCTTCCACACGTCCTGCATTTCTATCACATCATCACTTCCTGCTCACATAGTTAGCCATTATCATTTCGACACAATCCCGGCATTTCCTTTAAAAAGACCTGAATTTCATCAGGAAAAATCCACTTCATCCCTATTTCATTGGTGAAGCATGGATTCATATGAAGTTTATTGTAACAAATTTGTTACCTATTGAGTACCCGAAAGTTTTCCTGCATTGGATCATATATATAGAAAGTGTTACAAAGTGCGGAACAACAGAAGTATAAAGGAGCGTACGGTTATGAAAAAAATACATGTGACGGTCATTGTTCTATTCTCCATCCTCTTGATCGGCTCCGCGTCTTATGGATTGCTGTATATGTACGTGAATCAACCTGCCATGCCCAAAGATGTCCATGTTGGTGGCATGCTGGTGGAAGGAAAGAATCGCAAGAACCTGTTACATGAAGTGCATGAACAGATCCAAAAGCTGGAGGACTGGCCTGTCACCTTTGAAGTGACTGAACCTGATCCCCAGACCATGACGTATACCACAGCTCAAGCAGGAGTGAGTTACAACGTTAACCGTTTTGAGTCCGCATTACAGCAGCTGGAGGAAGGTAATCTGTGGGAACGCGCTTATGCACGTTATCATTTTCCGAAAGAGTTCTCTCTCGATATGAGCTACGATTCACGGCCACTTCAAGAACATCTCAGCCCTGCCTGGGAAAAAGAAACCTTTGGTACACCCGCGGACGCTGTTCGCCGCATTACCCCAAGTGACAAAGTCCAGTATATCCCGGAAAAGGGCGTCCGACGGATTGATTGGGATACACTCGCAAATCTCATTCAGACAAAGCTGAACAGGGACTTCAGTGTACTGAGCCCGAATGAGAAACCCGCCCCATTGCTGATCCAGATACCCCTGTATACGCTGAAGCCTGAAATAACCCTTGATTCGCTGCGCCAGGAAGGTATTGATCGGAAGATCATCCAGTTCTCCACGGGTCTGGGCAATAGTACTGAAGGCCGGATACATAATGTCAGCGCAGCGGCGGAAGCGATTAACGGCATGATTTTGCCACCGGATGCCACATTCGATTATGAGAAGATCATCCGTAAAGCGGAGAAAGAATATGGGTTTCGTGAGGCCCCGGTCATTGTGAACGGAAGATTAACCCCCGGGATTGGGGGTGGAATCTGCCAGGTATCCAGTACGGTGTATAACGCAGCGCTATTGACGGGTCTTGATATTATCGAGCGTCGCAACCACTCCCTGCCGGTCAAATATTTGCCGAAAGGGCTGGATGCCACCTTTGCCTCGGGAGCCATCAACTTTCGCTTCAAGAATAATACCGGAAAATCCTTACTCATTCATGCAGAGGTGAAGAACCATCAATTGATGGTGAAATTTTTCGGCACATTCCCGGAGAACGTCAGCTATACACTTGAATCCCGTACCATTGAAACATTAAGTGTTCCGGTGAAGTATGTGTCGAGTGCGGTACTGCCTGATGGTGCCCAGCAGGTGCTGCAAGACGGACAGCCTGGATATATTGTGGAGACAGTAAGAACCAAGCGGTTAGACGGCAAAGTGGTCGAATCCAAAACCATTACACGGGACACGTACAAAGCTCAGAATCGTCTGATTGCCCGCTCCGGTCATAGCAGCCTGCCTGATCCACAAGAACCCTCTGTTGTCGAGGACGGGATTAGCGATACGAAACAGCCTTAGGCTCTATTTTCGAAGCATTTCCATAATTCATATTCATGGATAAGCTGATCATACGAATACAAAAAGACACACTTCCCGTCCCTTTTGAGGATACGTGAATAGTGTGTCTTCCCATTTTTTAATAGGCTAGATCAGCTGGAATACCGTAAATTAATGTTTATTACAAACAGTTTAATGACCGCCTGTATATTCACCTTGCTCTTCGCCTACGACCATCTTCTCTTTTCCCATGAAGAAGGAAGCGACCAATGCCAGCGCAGCCGGAATCACAGCCCAGGCAAATAACTGCACAATGGAAGAAGACAGGGCATGTGTGATGGTATCCAACACCTGAGGCGGAATCGCCTGTCTGAGTTCTGGTGAGAGCAACGCATGTGGATCGGTCAGATCCACTCCCTGCGGCACACTACCCGTTGAAGCACCACCTGCTGCTTCCCCAGCTGAACCAGCGAGAGCATCGTTCATTTTACGCGTAAATACCTGGCTCTGTACGATACCAAAAATCGTAATGCCCATCGTCATGCCAAGGGACCGCAAAAAGTTAAGCGTGGAGCTCGCCGCACCGCGTCTTTGCGGTTCAAACGCGTTCATGGCTGCATTGCTGAGTACCGAGAACGAGGCACCAACACCCAGACCAACCATCACCATGTAGATACGTATCGTCCAGAGGGAAGAACCCTCATCCAGTGTAGTCAGCAATCCAAGTCCAATGACAAGTAAGGCCAACGTAGGAATCATGATATTGCGATACTTGATTTTGGTCATCAGCACCCCGCCCAGGGATGCTGTCACAACGGACCCGAGCATCATTGGCAATAGTACGAGACCGGAGTTGGTTGCTTTGCCACCAAGTACCCCCTGTATGAAAATCGGAATATACACGGATGCTGTAATGAAGGCGGCACCGCTGAACATCCCAATAACGTTACTGGACCAGTAGACCCGGTTGCGGAACATGCCAAAGGAGATGATGGGTTCCTTGGCTTTTGTTTCTGCAAACAGGAAAAGAATTGCAAGTGCTACAAATCCGGCAAACAAGCCAAGAATCTGCCATGAATCCCAGGCAAACGTTTTGCCACCCAGTTCCAGACCAAAGATCAGGCACACGACAGCGCCAATCAGCGTTACAGCACCCAGCCAGTCGATCTGTTGGGATTGATGCTGATGAGACTCCTTGTAGAAGAAGGCAATAAACACAAATGCAATCAAGCCTAGCGGCAGGTTGATATAGAATACCCATTCCCAAGTCGCATATTGGGTAATATAAGCACCAAGCAATGGTCCAAAGACGCTGGACAGACCGAAGACCGCTCCAAACAATCCACCCAATTTACCACGAGATTCTGGTGCAACGACATCAAACATGATTGTAAAAGCAATCGGAACCAGGGCACCTGCACCGATCCCTTGAATGGCTCTGTACATCGTCAATTCCACAATAGACGTTGCCGTTCCGCACAGTGCTGAGCCAAGCATAAACACAATAATACCAAAGACAAAAAACTTCTTCCGTCCATACATGTCGGATAACTTACCGAAGATTGGCATTCCCGCCATCTCAGCCACCATATACGCGGAAGTCACCCAGACGAACTTGTCGAGCCCACCCAGCTTCCCGACAATATCCCCCATAGCTGTTGCCACGATGGTATTATCCATCGAAGCCATTAGTATGCTGAGCAATAAGCCTGCCAGCACTAATCCAATACTGTTTTTACGTGCAACCATTGTACTCAATCTCTCCATTCACGCTCTATTCATATGACTGCAATAGTATATCCGAAAAGAAGTTTTCGTTAATCAGTCCAAGGACCGATTGCTTTGCAGCAAAACTTCCGATTGCGGATGAATTTGCAGAGATGAACGGTATTCCACGGAGCCAATCCGGCAGCCAGGACCAATTTTTATTTTATCACCACGAACAATCTCGGCCTCCGTATTCTCTAATTCAATATCGTCACCTTCGATAATCTGTGCCTTAAGAATGGACTTATTCCCAGTAAACAAGTCATTCAGCCGGCCGCTCTTCACCGATATGAAGGAACCACCCATTTCCTTGACCTCGGATGGACCCATGATTTTGAGTGTCATATTTTCAGCACTAAGCATCCCCGCTATCGTCAATCGCCCGTTCAGCTTGATATTTTCCGCCTGACAATCCCCTGACAGATGAAGCTCACCAACCACTTTGATATGCTCAGCTTTGACATGCAGGCCAGAAGCCTTGATGCCATCCTCACCACCGTTGCTGGCCGATCGCTCTGTCAGAGTAAGCGTTCCTGTAATTTTAATCTCTGTGGCTTCAAGCGATCCGTATATGACCGATGTACCCGTACATTTGAAACGATCACAAGATAGATTGTCGTTGAAGGACGCATCCCCTACCACCTTGACCTTGCCGTACACACCCCCAGCAGAACTGCCATCACCAACGATGCTGATATCCATTTTTTTCTCCATTGAACGCCCAGGATTGTTATTCATGTCGATCCCATCCCTTTCTTTCCGTATCCAAACTTTAAATTCGCTGAGTGCTGCCCACCTTGGCATCCTGATCTACCTCAAGTTCCCCTGAGTACTCGACCAGCCTGATGTTACAGCCACGACCGATATGAATGTTGCTTCCCCGTACAATATCAGCTTCGGTATCTTCCAGCACAATCTCATCGCCCTCAATTAAGGATGTTTTAAATGACGGGGTCCCGCCCAGGCCAATACTTTTCCAAAATCCATTCTGTTGTTCCTTGCGCCGAATATCGATACGCTCTCCGCCAATCTCTTTAGCCGAAGAAGAGGTATGCAGCCTGATCTCTACTGTTCCCGCATTCAGAAAACCACTGATCTTAATATTGCCCTGTACATTCAGGGACTCACACTGGACATCGCCTTCTACATCAATTACACCGCCAATATCAATGCGTTCCCCATCCACTCTTCCGCGTACGGTACACTTCCCGTTCACTTCAATCTCTGGGCTATGGAGATCTCCGTTAATCGTGGTCATGCCATCCACACGAACACGAGAACTGGTCAAAGGGCCGTTCAACGTGCACATGCCGTTAATCGTTGCACTCTCGGCGCTCAAAGCGCCGTGCATCTTCAATGTTCCATTCACTTCCATAGAGGTGCAGTCCAGGTTGCCGTTCACCTTAGCCATGCCATCAATAGATACACGGTGAAACTCCCCGCCTGCCGTTTGACTCATGCCCGCCACATTCAGATCATTCCGCTTATTTCGTTCTACCATAGATGATCCTCTCCTATCCCAATTTGAGTTTTAATTCTTCCATAAATGTTCCCATGGACTGCCTAAGAACCACCTTCACTCCATTGTCAAAATAAAACTCCATTCCTGCTGTCACCAGCATGAACGATGGAACACCCATCTTACGAATAAGCACGAGTTCGCTCGGTTTGCCTGTGAAACGATAATAATGTTCGGACATCACATCAATGAGCAATGCACCCTCTTGCCTTGTAATGTCTCCGCTCATTAACAACTTATCAAGGACGTAGAGCATCATAATCTGCTCCAAAGCATACAGCGGTTGTTCCCGACCTGCCTCTTTTAACAGATCCAGCGATGTTTGTGAAACAATGTTTCGCTCTAACAGCTGTTGTGCTGACATCTCCACGTCACCCAACGTAGGCGAGAACACGTCTGCCAGCTCATCCAGCGACAATCCGTCTTTCATATTGAGTATCTTGTCAATGCGAAGTAATATCTGCTGTTTGGGAAAAAAGGTCTCTTGTCCGGTATAGGACGACTTCCGAATGAACCATTCTTCCGGAATGAGATTTTTCCGTTTCCATCGGTATAGCTGGCCGTATGAGATTCCTGTCAGGTCCAGCAATTCTTTTTTGGAGATCAAATCATCCGTCATATGCACTCACCCCTCTTAATGAAAACAGTGTAACATAACATTGTTACGTTGTAAACTGCGTTGAGAATTGACAATCATCTTCCATATTTTTTTGAATCAACGGTGTGCACATCTTTATTTTTCTATTGTATATCTTGTTATTGCATTGGATGGGCATTGCGTATAACCTGTTAAATATAGACACTTAAGATTTATTAGGCACCCAGATCCCATCTCTTTTCTAGTCAGGACACTCAATCAACGAACTTATGAAAGGGGTTTCTTTTACTCATGGCACTTATTAAATGTGATTTTTACTCGGATACACTTGGATTGAGCACCAGCATGCATGTCATTCTGCCGCAACAAACCCACAATCAGATCGGTATGGAGAATGTGACCGGCAAAGGACTGCACCCAACCCTTTACCTGTTACACGGTCTGTCTGATGATGATTCCATCTGGCTCCGCCGCACATCCATCGAACGTTATGTAGCCAACCTTGGTATCGCTGTTGTTATGCCACAGGTACATCGCAGTTTCTATACGGATATGGTGGAAGGTGGAAAGTACTGGACGTTTATCAGTGAGGAACTGCCAACACTCGCTCGCTCTTTCTTCCCCTTGTCGCATCAACGCGAGGATAACTATGTCGCCGGTTTATCCATGGGTGGATATGGTGCATTTAAGCTGGCCCTTCGCAAACCGGACCAATACGCGGCAGCTGCAAGTTTGTCCGGAGCACTCGATATGTCTGCACATATGGATAGAAACACATCCTCAGCATTACAGCAGACGGAGTTACAGCGGATTTTCGGACCCGATGTGACAGGTACAGAGAACGATCTGATCCATCTGTTAAAAGAAAATCAATCTGGCGAAAGCCCACGACCTTTGCTCTATCAATGTTGCGGAACGGAAGATTTCCTGTATGAGGATAATCAAACGTTCCGTAAAGCCTGTGAACAAACCAACTTCGAGTTGACGTACGAGGAAGGGCCTGGAGAACATGAATGGGGCTACTGGGATGCCAAGATTCAGGATGTATTGAAATGGTTGCCTTTGCCCAAGCGCGATTAGTAGCGCATTAGTAACCACTGCAGATCATGAAGACGATATTCCGATGACATAACAACCTTCCGTTGCTGTGGAGTTGGAATGATCTTCATCACCTTGCTGTAAAGCACAAAAAGCAGGCCGTTGAGAACAAAGTTCTCTGGCCTGCTTCTTTATTGTACTGTCGTATCTGTACGATACCTATCGTAACCTTGGTATTAACCGCGGTTTGTAATCCATTGCTCGGTGATCTCCAGTACCTTCTCACTGCGTGCAATGGCTTCAGCAACTTGACCCGAAGCTGTTCCACCGTACACATTACGAGCGTTCACTACTGCTTCCGGTTGCAGCACATCATAGATCCGGTCATCGAACAGTGGTGAGAACTGACGGAATTCATCAATCGTCAGATCCAGTAAATACTTGCTGTTCTGGATGCAGTACAGCACCGTTTTGCCAATCACTTCATGCGCCTGACGGAAAGGCAAACCTTCGCCCACGAGGAAGTCGGCAATATCCGTAGCGTTGGAGAAATCCTGGTTGACCGCTTGACGCATACGATCCTTGTTCACTGTCATTGTTGCGATCATTGGAGCGAACAGTTGCAATGCACCTTCCAGCGTGGCTACAGTATCAAACATGCCTTCTTTGTCTTCCTGCATGTCTTTGTTGTATGCCAGCGGAAGAGATTTCAATACTGTCAGCAAACCAATCAGGTTGCCGTAAACACGTCCTGTTTTACCACGAACGAGTTCAGGAACGTCCGGGTTTTTCTTCTGAGGCATAATGCTGCTGCCTGTGCAGAACGCATCGTCCAGTTCAACGAATCCAAACTCCGTGCTGCTCCACAGTACCAACTCTTCACTCAGACGGGACAAGTGAGTCATGATGAGGGAAGCCGCTGCCAGGAACTCAACGATAAAGTCACGGTCGCTTACTGCGTCCAGACTGTTCTCATACACACCATCGAAGCCCAGTTGTTCCGCCACAAAATGACGGTCAATCGGGAATGTTGTGCCCGCGAGCGCACCTGCGCCCAGTGGCAGGATGTTAATACGTTTGTAGCTGTCCATCAGACGCTCTGCATCCCGTTGGAACATGGATACATACGCCATCAGATGATGGGCGAACAGAATCGGCTGTGCCCGCTGAAGATGCGTATAACCCGGTACGATGGTATCGAGGTTATCTTTGGCTTGTCCAATCAGTGCTTCCTGCAAGGAATGCAGCATACCTACAAATCCGACCACGCGCTCGCGCAGGTATAGGTGCATATCCGTTGCAACCTGGTCGTTCCGGCTACGGCCTGTATGTAATTTACCGCCTACAGGGCCAATCGTATCAATCAGGTTTTTCTCAATATTCATGTGGATATCTTCGTCCGATACGGAGAATTCCACTTCGCCCGCACGGATTTTGTGCAGAACGGTGATCAGACCTTCTTTGATTGTTTCCACATCTTCCGCCGGAAGAATGCCGCATTTGCCCAGCATTGTTACATGGGCCAGACTGCCCTGAATGTCTTCCTCAGCCAAAGCTTTGTCAAAATTGATCGATGCCGTATATTCCTCAACCAAATGATTGGTTTGTTTTGTAAAACGTCCTCCCCACAGCTTGCTCACAGTGAGTACTCCCCTTTCGCTCATGGACAAAGCCGCTCCTGCCAGATGTGCAAGAACGGCCTGCCTTGTCATTTATATTGATATAGTTCTATGATGCAGGTTGAAATTAGTTTTTGTTTTGCTCTACGCCGGAGTTTACTTTCAAACGAAGTGCATTCAGGCGGATAAAGCCTGTTGCATCCCCTTGATCGTAAGCTTGCGTTGGATCAGCTTCCATCGTTGCGATATCCGGGTTGTAGAGGCTGACAGGACTTTTCACACCTGCGCCGATGATGTTGCCTTTGTACAGTTTCACACGAACCGTACCTGTAACGTTCTTCTGGCTTTCAGTCACCAGCGCTTGCAGCGCCAGACGCTCCGGTGCAAACCAGAAACCGTTGTATACGAGTGTGCTGTAACGTGTAATCAGGCTATCACGCAGGTTCATCACTTCACGGTCCATCGTGATGGATTCCATTTTGCGATGTGCGGTGAACAAGATGGTTCCACCTGGTGTTTCGTACACGCCACGGCTCTTCATACCCACAAAACGGTTCTCAACCATGTCTACACGGCCAATACCATGTTTGCCACCCAGCTCGTTCAGTTGCTCCATCACTTGAAGTGGGCTCAGGCGCTCACCGTTCAGTGCAACACAGTCGCCTTGTTCGAACTCCAATTCAACATATTCTGCTTGATCCGGTGCATCTTCAGGTGCACTGCTCAGCAAGAACATGTCTTTGTTCTCGTCCGCACTTGGATCGAACCAAGGATCTTCGAGCACACCGCTCTCATAGCTGATATGTAGCAGGTTACGGTCTGTTGAGTATGGTTTAGCCGCAGATGCGGTTACCGGAATACCATGTTTCTCAGCATATGCGATCATCTCGGCACGTCCCGGGAACTGGTTACGGAATTCTTCCAGACGCCAAGGTGCGATGACGTTAATGTCTGGTGTCAGCGCAGCCGCGTTCAACTCAAAGCGAACTTGGTCATTTCCTTTACCTGTAGCGCCGTGAGCGATGGCTGTAGCACCTTCTGCACGAGCGATATCCACCATCCGTTTAGCGATCAGTGGACGGGCGATACTTGTGCCGAGCAGGTATTGTCCTTCATAGAGGGCACCTGCCTGGAACATCGGATAGATGAAATCTTTGGCGAATTCATCACGCAGATCGTCGATGTATACTTTGGAAGCGCCTGTTGCCAGTGCTTTTTCCTCCAAGCCATCCAGTTCATCCTTTTGTCCGATATCCGCTGTGAAAGCGATAATCTCTGCATCATACGTTTCTTTCAACCATTTCAAAATTACAGATGTGTCCAACCCGCCTGAATACGCGAGTACAATTTTTTCCTTAGCCATGTGTGATGGTCCTCCCCAAGATCAGTTAAGTTAAACAGAGCCTTCATACACTGAATCCTACGAGCTTCTTATTTAATTAACTTTTTAAAGTACATTATAGATGAATCTATCATCGCGAAATCTGAGCCTAAAATCAACCCATAAAGGCAAACAGCCTCTATTCGCTCATTAACGCAGCCATTAATGCCTTCTGTGCATGCAAGCGATTCTCCGCCTGATCAAAGATCAGGGAGTTCGGTCCGTCAATTACACCCGCGCTCACTTCTTCGCCGCGGTGTGCTGGCAGACAGTGCAGGAACATGTAGTCCGGCTTTGCGCCTTTCATCAGTTCCTCGTCCACTTGATATGCCGCAAATGCCTGCTCCCGAATCTTCTGCTCTTCTTCAAAGCCCATGCTTGCCCATACATCTGTGTACACGATATCGGCATCTTTCGCTGCTTCTTGTGCACTGTAGGTTACAGTCACTTCAGAACCGCTCTCTTGTGCGATAATACGCGCCTGCTCCACAACTGCACGATCCGGCTCATAGCCTTCTGGCGTTGCTACAGCAACATGCATACCCATCTTCGCTGCACCGAGCATCAGGGAGTGTGCCATGTTGTTGCCATCTCCGATGTAGGCCATTTTCAGACCTGCGAGCTTGCCTTTGTGCTCCAGTACCGTTTGGAAGTCGGCCAGTACCTGACAAGGATGCGCTGCATCGCTCAGGCCGTTAATAACCGGAACATCCGCATGCTCTGCCAGTTCAATTACATTATGGTGTCCAAAGGTACGAATCATGATGCCGTCCAGGTAGCGGGACAATACTTTGGCTGTATCATGTGTTGTTTCCCCGCGACCCAGTTGGATATCATTTTTGCTCAGGAAGAGCGCGTGTCCGCCCAATTGGAACATGCCCACTTCAAAGGATACACGTGTACGTGTGGATGATTTTTCAAAAATAAGGCCGATCGTTTTACCTTTCAACGGTTGAAAAGGTACACCACTTTTTTGCTTGCCTTTAATCTCGATTGCGAGATCAAGCAGATAACGAATCTCCTCTGCCGTGTAGTCCGTGAATTCGATAAAATCCCGGCCTCTCAGATCAATCTTCTGAACCTTTTCCGTCTGTTGTGCTGTCATCTATAATGTCCTCCTTATTTCCGGTTCCCTGCACCCGCATGGGCAGAAGCGAGAGCAACGTTGACACTTTGGCTCGGTGCTTCTCAAGTTTATGCATGTCCACCTTCTGCAAGTTCACCACGCGGCTACAGGGATTCATCATCTCATTCTGCTTCGAGGCCGATACCGGCCCCGAGTCAGAAAGGTTCTCATTTTTATGTTAGGCTTTCGCCGCTACGTGCTCTTCGATCAATGTGCCTACCAAGGATACCGCCTCGTCAATCTCTTCTTTGCTCACATACAGGTTCGGAAGCAAACGAATTACATTCGGTCCTGCAGAGACGAACAAGATCCCGCGTTTTTGCCCAGCAAGCACAATATCACCCACCGGCTCAGCACATTCGATACCAACTAACAATCCCAAACCACGAACTTCCTTCACAAAGGAATTGTCCACCAAACGATCCCGCAGGGAACTCATCAGGTATTCGCCCATCTCCGCTGCACGCTCTGGCAAACGATCTTCCAGCATCGTTTCGATCGTTGCAATCACAACGGATGAAGCAAGTGGTGTTCCGCCAAATGTTGTCGCATGGCTACCTGGTGTGAACGCATCCCGCAGGAAACCTTTACCCAGCATCGCCCCTACAGGGAATCCACTACCGATACCTTTGGCAACGGTGAACACGTCTGGCTCAATGCCATAATGTTCGTGTGCGAATAATTTGCCTGTACGTCCCATTCCGGTCTGCACTTCATCGACAATGAGTAACAATCCGTGCTCGTCACACAGTTTCCGGACATGCTTGACGAATTCCGGTTCAACCGGATATACCCCACCCTCGGCCTGAACCATCTCCAGCATAATCGCTGCCGTGTTGGGCCCAATTGCCGCTTCAAGTGCAGGGATATCATGCAAAGGTACGGTTACAAATCCGGCTGGCAATGGCAAAAATCCTTCTTTCACCTTATCCTGTCCGGTTGCTGTCAGTGTAGCGAGTGTCCGTCCATGGAAGGACTGGGCAAAGGTGATCACTTCATAGCGATCTGTGCCTTTCACCTTCTGGTGATAACGACGGGCTACCTTAATAGCGGCTTCGTTCGCTTCGGCACCACTGTTACAGAAGAATACTGCATCAGCGCACGTATTGGCTGTCAGCAATGCTGCTGCTTTCTCCTGGCCTGGAATCTGGAACAGGTTGGACACATGCCACAGCTCATCAATCTGAGCTTTCAGCTTGGCCCCAACTTTCTCCGGTGCATGGCCCAGGCTGGTTACAGCGAGTCCGCACATGAAATCCAGATAACGGTTGCCCTGATCATCCCATAACCAGCTGCCTTTACCTTTGACCAGACTGATTGGATAACGCGCATACGTTTGGAAAAGCGAGCTTTCCGTCTGTGTCGCTGCACCTGTTGCTGTTGCGCCCGCTACCGCTGTGCCAGAACCTGGCTGTTCGTTGCCTTTTGCCATGACCATATCACTCCTATTGGTTGGTGCAACGGCAATCATATAAGAGTCCTGATTTACACTAGACCACTCCGATTGCAGAACCATTTTTTGAACGTTTGCATACTCCACTTCGATGACAGAACAACCTTCCGATCGCTGTTATCCCCGGATTTTTTTGATTAATTGTTTAAAGGTCGAAATCCGGGGATAGTGTATGCTTCCGAAGTAGCTTTCTTTCAGAAAGCTTTTAGGCGCACGCTTCGCTTCTTCAGGTTATTTCTGTCCTCTCCGTTATGCATTTTATTCTTCAGTTTGGTTCTGCACCCTACGTTATTGTGTGTGTAATATTAGATTTCTTATATAAAAAAGCCGTGCACATATTTTTTATTTACTACCAGACCATGAATACCCAAGTGAACCTTATTGCATACGGATGATTTTTGTTCCGATGATTTCTCCGCCAAGCACGCGGCTCAGGACTTGAGGTTCGCTGCCATCTACGATGATGACCTCACGTACTTGACCATGGATACAAGCGATAGCTGCACGCACTTTGGGAATCATGCCGCCATAGATTTCTCCGGTCTGGATCATGTCCTCAATCTCTTGTACAGATACGGATGGCAGTACTTTTTTCTCGCCGCCTACGTTCTTCATAATGCCAGGAACGTCGGTCACAACAATCATCCGGCTTACGCCAAGATGAGACGCCACAGCACCCGCAGCTGTATCTGCGTTGATGTTGTAGCGTTGTCCGGTGGCATCCACACCAACTGGCGCGATAACCGGCATGTAACCCATGTTCACGATGCCTTGGATAATCTCTGCGTTCACACCCGTGACATCGCCTACCCAGCCGATCTCTGCGTGATTTGTAACAGGTTTGGCCTGGATCAAACCACCGTCCACACCTGACAAGCCTAGTGCACGACCTCCCACACGTTGAATTAGACGCACGATCTGCTTGTTGATACTTCCAGCGAGAACCATCTCCACTACGTCCAGCACAGGTTCAGTCGTCTTGCGTAGACCGTTAACGAACTCGGTTTCGATACCAAGCTTCGCCAGGTTATCCGAGATCGCAGGACCTCCGCCATGCACGATCACTGGCTGCGTACCCTGAGACTGCAAATCACGCAGATCCGCGAAGAAAGATTCAGGCAATGCTGCCAGCGTGCTGCCTCCACATTTCATGACAAACATCTGTTTCTCTGTGCTCGCTTCCGTTGCGGTACTCTCGTTTGGCATTGTTGAATTCATGAGGGCAAGCTCCTATCGTTCAAATATTCTAAAACGCTTAACACTTAATTGATGCGATATTCGGTGGCTGACCGTTTCGAATCCGGATCGTTCTTTTGATCGCTGTTGTCTCCAGGTTTTTTGATTCCCTTTTTAAAGGGGAAACCCGGAGACAAAGGCGAACGCTTCGCTTCTACAGAATCGATTCCGTCTTCTGCACTGCCTTCGCCAGTTATCTCAAAGACCAAATAAAGTTCAATCCTTATATAGATTTTCTATATATTTACGAAACAGCTCCTCATAGGGAAGCTGTTAGCTTCAATAGAATAAATACAAAATATCACGTACGGTATGCGGCGTTAATTCGAACGTAGTCATACGTCAAGTCACAGCCCCAGGCTGTTGCTGTTCCTTCGCCGTGGTGCAGATCCACCACAATGCGAACGGTATCGGTCTGCAAATACGCCAATGCCGCTTCTTCGTCGAAAACAACCGGACGCGACTGTTCGAGTACCGGGATCTCTCCCAAACGAATATTTACCGTATCCGGGTTCACTGGTTGTCCTGCACGTCCTACGGCTGCAATAATCCGTCCCCAATTGGCATCAGCGCCGAACATGGCGGATTTCACCAGACTGGACCCGATAACGGTTTTGGCAATCGCTTGCGCGGATTCATCACTTACTGCTCCTGTAACTTCTACCTCGACCAGTTTGGTCGCTCCTTCACCATCGCGAGCAATGGCTTTGGCCAGCACTTGGCATACATAGGTGAATCCGGCTGCAAAAGCGTCCCAATCCGGATGCTCTGGGGTCAGCTCTTCATTGCCTGCATATCCACTGGACATGGCTACCAGCATGTCGTTTGTACTTGTATCCCCATCAACGGTAATCATGTTGAATGTATGATTCGTTGCCTGGCGCAGCAGGCGCTGCAACGATTCTGCACCAATGACCGCGTCAGAGGTCATGAAAGCGAGCATCGTCGCCATATTCGGATGAATCATCCCCGAGCCTTTGGCGGCACCCGCAATCGTAACCGTCTTGCCGTTAACCATAACGGAGACGCAGGCTTCCTTTTTCACCAAATCCGTTGTCAGAATCGCTTGTGAAAATTGTTCCGCCTCATTCGACTCCTTGCCCATATGCGCAGGAAGGCCGGTAATGCCTGAATGCACTGCATCCATTTTGAGCAATTCCCCAATGACACCTGTGGAGGCTACAGCCACGTCCTCTTCTGCCACACCCAACTCACGCGCAGCAGCCGAACGCATCGCATAAGCATCTTCTTCCCCTTGTTGCCCTGTACATGCATTGGCATTCCCACTGTTAACGATAACAGCTTGAAGGCGTCCGTTGCTCAAGCTTTCGCGCGTTACTTTGAGTGGTGCGGCCTGAAACACGTTCGTTGTGTATACAGCAGCAGCTGTAGCAGGTACATCACATCGGATCGCTCCGATGTCATTACGAGATGTCTTTTTCAATCCGCAGTGAAGTCCACCAGCAGTGAATCCCCCAGGGGTTACAATTGTTCCGTTCTCAACCACGGTAAAGTTCTGTTGCTCCACATTCGTTCCCATATCATATCCCCCGTATGCGTTCAGCTATATGCCGATGATCGCCTGCTTAACCTGATCCGTTCTCCCTAAGTTGACTCCGAGAAAGCACTGTACACCGAATGTTCCAGCCCTCCTCCTGAATTCCGCTTTATGGATATACCGGTGTCATGTTCAGCCCGAGGTTCTCCTCCCATCCCATCATCAGGTTCATATTTTGAATCGCTTGCCCGGATGCACCCTTCACCAGGTTGTCGATGACCGAAATAATCGTCAAACGCCCGGTGCGAGGATCCACCGCAAATCCGATATCACAATAGTTGGATCCATACACTTCTTTGGTTGAAGGCCAGATACCCGGTTCACGTACACGTACAAAAGGTCTGTTCTCATAATATTTGCGGTATAAATCCACGATATCCCTGTCACTGTGTTCCCCAACGAGTGTTGCATACATCGTACTCATGATTCCACGTGTCATTGGCACCAGATGTGTGGTGAAGGTAACTGTAACAGGCGTTCCCGTTATGTTGCCAAGCACTTGTTCGATCTCGGGAATATGTTGGTGTTTGTTGAGTTTATAGGCTTTGAAATTCTCATTCATCTCTGCATAATGGTTGGTCAGACTTGTTCCGCGTCCTGCTCCGGATACGCCTGATTTGGCATCAATAATAATAGTAGAAGGATCAATCCAGCCTGCCTCTACTGCAGGGATCAGTCCAAGAAGGGTAGCCGTTGGATAACAGCCCGGGTTGGATATAAAATTCTGTCCCTTCACCTTCTCACCATACACCTCAGCCATGCCGTACACCGCTTGTTCCAGCAAATCAGCTGGAGGCGCCGGATGTTTGTACCACTCTTCGTACACTGTTCCATCCTTGAGTCTGAAATCGCCACTCAGATCGATGACCTTAAGCCCTGCTGCCAGCAGACTTGGTACGAGTTTTGCACTTACGCCGGACGGGGTCGCTGTGAATACCAGATCCGCACGACTCGCTATCTCAGCCGGATCTACGCCGTCGAGTGGCCTGTGAATCACGTCCGTCAAATGCGGAAATCCATCTGCGATGGACTCACCACTGCTCGATGATGAGATCACTGATGTGATTTCAACCTGCGGATGGTTCTGGAAAAAACGAATCAGTTCCACCCCGCCGTAGCCGGTGGAACCGACGATTGCTACTTTTAATTTGTTATTCACTCTCGCTCCCCCAATCTCGATGTATGCGCTACTTGTGCTATGCCCTTGCATGAATGAGGCTCGAACACAGCACTTCCGTCGCTTATATGCATATTTGTGTATTATTATACGACTCTGGTTATATAAATACAACACTCTATCATCAATTTCACATGGATTTCCATCCAATCCGAACATATCTTTTTTAACATCCGGGACGAACAGGTATACTTCTGTTAAAATACGTATTAGTAGGAAACATTACAATCAGGGTCTCATTCATAACTAACCTGCTACTCAAGGACATATGAATAGATTCATGATGGTCATTATGAGACGTGGGGGACTATAGTGCATATCGAATCCATTTTACTTATTGTACTCCTGGGCCTGAATATTATTTTTGCGGCAGCAGTCGTTTTCTTCGAACGGAAGGATGCCAGCGCTTCCTGGGCTTGGCTGCTCGTCTTGAACTTTATTCCGGTGTTTGGGTTTGTACTTTATCTTTTAACCGGTCAGAATCTGACCCGATACCGGCTCTTTCAGTGGAAAGAACGCAAGAAGCTTGGGCTCGAGGAACGTATTGAAGCCCAACTCGCACAGTTGCATGATAACCGTACCCCCTTCCGCAACCAGGCAACCGAGAGTAGCCAAGACATGATCTATATGAACTTGAAACAGAATGGTGCCCTGCTGACAGAAGATAATGCGGTTGAGATCATTACGGACGGAACCGATAAATTCCAGAGGCTCTTGGACGACATCGAAGCGGCCAAGGATCACGTGCACGTGCAATACTACATTTATAGAGGCGATCGTCTGGGCAAAAGAATTCGGGATGCACTTATCCGCAAAGCGCGGGAAGGCATTAAAGTTCGTTTGCTGTATGACGCGCTCGGATCACGGCGGGTATCGAAACGCTTTTTCAAAGAATTGCGCGAAGCAGGCGGATTGGTTGAAGTCTTTTTCCCCTCCAAATTCAGTCTGATCAACTTGCGTATGAACTACCGTAACCACCGTAAGATTGTCATCATTGATGGTAATCTAGGTTACACAGGCGGATTTAATGTTGGTGATGAGTATCTCGGCTTGAACTCGAAATTCGGTTACTGGCGCGACACACATCTGCGTATTCAGGGAAATGCTGTTCATGCATTGCAGACCCGTTTCCTCCTGGATTGGAATGAAGCGTCCAAGCAGCACGACACACCTTATGTTCCGGCACATTTCCCTCATATCGAGGGTACGGGCCACACTGCCATGCAGATTGTCTCTAGTGGACCAGATGCAGAGACTGAGCATATCAAGAACAGTTATCTGAAGATGATTAATGGGGCCAAACATTCGATTCTGATTCAAACGCCTTATTTTATCCCGGATGCCAGTGTATTCGAAGCGATTCGTCTCGCGTGTCTGTCCGGCATTGATGTTCGCATCATGATTCCTAATAAACCCGACCATGCCTTCGTATATTGGGCTACGTTATCTTATATTGGTGAGTTGTTGAAGGTCGGCGCCAAAGTATTTATATATGATAATGGCTTCATTCATGCTAAAACACTTATCATTGACAGTTTGGTTGCATCGGTGGGAACCGCCAATATTGACTACCGCAGTTTCCGGTTGAACTTTGAGGTGAATGCCTTTATGTACGATGAAACGATTGCGACAGCACTTGTACAGACCTTTGAGCACGACCTGCATGTATCGCGCGAAATGACACTCGAGGAATACCAAAAACGCAGTCTGATTATCCGCTTCAAAGAAGCCATTTCCCGTCTGTTATCTCCAATTCTGTAGTGGTGGCAATACAAGAAAGAACCGCCTTCCGAAGTAGCTTTCTTTCAGAAAGCTTTTAGGCGAATGCTCCACTTCTTCAGGATATTTCTGTCCTCTCCGTTATTTGAAATGTTAAGTTGAACTTTTAATAAAAGAAAAGCAGGTACTCCCTCTCCGTTATCTCTCAGAGAAGGTGTACCTGCTTTTTATTTTGAACTTTCAAACTTATGAGCCTATATGGCTCACTCGCTATTTTTCACATCCGTTCACACATGTTCTCCCCGCTTAAAACCTTCGCCGAGCACTTCATGGGCGTTACTGATAATGACAAAAGCTCCCGGGTCCACAGACCGAATCAACGCTTTTAGTCTAGGAACCTCATTTTGTCCAACCACTACCATCAGTACTGTTCGTTGATCGTCGGTGTAACCGCCCTTGGCTTCCAGCTTCGTTAATCCGCGATCCAGGTCATCCAGAATCACTTTGCTAATCGCTTCCGTCTGGTTGGAGATAATATAAGCCACCTTGGAGAAACCCAGCCCCATTTCAACCGCATCGATCACTTTACCCGTAACATACAATCCAATCAGCGCATAGAGAGACTGCTCCAACGATAATACAAATGCAGCCATAATAATAACCGTAGCATCCATAATTACGACACATAGAGAATAACTTAATCCGCTGTATTTCTGTACGATTCTCGCAAGAATGCTCATGCCTCCGGTCGATCCTCTACCACGATATACAATGCCGATCCCGAGACCAACACCAATTCCGCCATACAGCGACCCTAGCAACGGATTCGTTGTTGGAATAGCCCAATCCTTCGTAAGATAAACTAACAATGGCAGGACTATACTGCCCAATACAGAACGTACACCGTACTGTTTACCGATGAGCAGGAAACCCGCAATCAGGAGTGGTATATTAATCGCCCATTGGGTGTATGCCGGCTCCCAATTGAGCCACTCCTTGCCCAGGATCGATAACCCGGACACCCCGCCTGAAGCGATCTGATTTGGTAATAGAAATAAATTAAAGGCCACTGCGATCAAAAATGAACCTACAATGATGGATAGCGTATCCACGACGTTTCTCCAAGGCCCGTTTAGCGGGATGAGGCTGGTTAACCTCTTTTTGCGATTATTATGAAATTGTGATCGTTGTTGCATGTTCTCGTGCGCTCCTTTGTTATGACTGATCAGTTGTTCATTCATCTTCTCTGTATCTGTATTCTATTAAATAATTCAAAAAAAAGCTCCTGTACACACCAGCATACGCCTACACGTATGGGTCCATACAGGAACTTCTATTAATCGGTTTCTACTTTAATCTGGCTACGCAAATAACCATCGATGAATGCATCGAGGTCGCCGTCCATTACTGCTCCTGTATTTCCTGTCTCTACGCTTGTACGGTGATCCTTTACCATACTATAGGGATGGAACACATAGGAGCGAATCTGGCTACCCCACGAAATATCCGACTGATCTCCTCGGATTTCATCCAGCTGTTGTTTTTGCTCTTCAATTTTACGCTCATACAATTTCGAACGGAGCATCGTCATCGCTCGCTCACGGTTCTTAATCTGTGAACGTTCATTCTGACACGTTACAACTACACCTGTTGGAAGGTGAGTAATCCGTACGGCAGAGTCGGTGGTATTGATATGTTGTCCACCCGCGCCACTTGCCCGGTACGTATCGATCTTGAGGTCTTCTGTGCGAATGTCCAATTCAATCGTGTCATCAATCTCCGGTACCACATCACAGGATACAAAGGACGTATGTCTACGGCCCGATGAGTCAAAAGGTGAGATCCGCACCAGCCGGTGTACACCCTTCTCGGCTTTCAGATAACCATAAGCGTTATGTCCCTTGATGGACAACGTAACACTCTTGATCCCAGCCTCATCACCTGGCAGATAATCCAGTACCTCAACCTTGAAGCCACGCTTCTCGGACCAACGCGTGTACATCCGGAGCAGCATCTGTCCCCAGTCCTGGGACTCGGTACCACCCGCACCCGGGTGAAGTTCCAGAATCGCATTCATCTTGTCATATGGTTGATTCAGCAGAAGCTGAAGTTCGAACTCTGCGACTTTGTTCACGATCGCTGTAATACTGTTACCAATCTCGGTAGCGAGGTCTTCGTCGCCTTCTTCGTCGGCCAGTTCGATCATCATCACTGCGTCATCATAGTCCTGTTGGAGTTTGGTGTATTGATCCACAGATCCTTTCACCGCATTTAGCTCAGCGATTACGGATTGCGCCTTGTCACTATCGTCCCAGAAATCCGGAGCAGACATCTTCACTTCGAAGTTGCCAATCATCTCTTGCTTCAGATCTAAGTCAAAGAGACCCCCTAAGGTTTGTTAGTTTCTTGCCTATTTCACGCAGGTCATGCTTCACATTTGGATCGATCATGTGCAATTCCTCTTTTCATTAAGATAAGCTCCCCGCATCCAGGGTATTCCTCCAGATCAAGTATGCGATGCGTCAGCCGGGTGTTGAGACAACTGTTATTTCAGTATATCTCTTCTCCATGTTCATGGTCATATGATTATAACTATGCACCATTAACCGGTTTTGCATCCTTCACTTCATCCTATGGAATACCCGGCTGCAAGGAGCCGTTCATGTCATGCTATATAAAAACCATTGTACTACTCTTGACCGTGGCAGTGTTTGAACTTCTTGCCACTACCGCATGGGCATGGATCGTTACGTCCGATTTGGTCAGAAACCTTCACTGGACGTTTTTCAGCAGGTTCACCGCTTGTCGAGATCTGACTTTCCTCAACAACCGCTTGACGCTCCTGATTGCTCTCGATCTGTGCTCTCATCACATAAGTCGCGACTTCTTCCTGAATCGAAGCGATCATCTGATGGAACATCTCGAAGCCTTCGAACTGGTATTCACGCAGTGGATCTGTACCGCCGTATGCGCGAAGGTGGATACCTTGACGCAATTGATCCATCGCATCAATATGATCCATCCACTTGCTGTCTACTGCACGAAGCACAACCACTTTCTCGAACTCACGAACCATATCTTCGCCAATTCGCTCTTCACGTGCATTGTACTTGTTCTGAACTCTCTCGAACAGATACTCGATAATCTCTTCTGCTTCCTTGCCCCACAGATCATCTTTTGTTACCGAACCATCATCCAGCAATTTGCTGTTCATGTAATCGGCAACTTCCTGCAGCTCCCAGTTTTCCGGAATATCGTCACTACAATGAGCTTCAACAATACGTTCAATGGAAGGTTTGATCATATCCATAACGATCTGTTTGATGTTTTCGGACTCCAGTACCTCGCGGCGCTGTTTATAGATAATTTCACGTTGTTGGTTCATAACATCATCATATTGGAGAACGACTTTACGCACGTCAAAGTTATTACCTTCAACACGTTTCTGCGCCGATTCTACTGCACGGGTAATCATCCGGCTCTCGATCGGTTGGTCTTCTTCAAAACCAAGGCGCTCCATCATGTTCAGTACATTGTCTGCACCGAAACGTCTCATCAACTCATCACCCAGTGACAGGTAGAATTGTGTTGAACCCGGGTCACCTTGACGTCCTGCACGACCACGCAGCTGATTATCAATCCGGCGTGATTCGTGACGCTCTGTACCGATGATATGAAGGCCGCCTACTTCAGCTACACCTTCACCCAAGATAATATCTGTACCCCGTCCAGCCATGTTGGTTGCAATCGTTACTGCACCCGCTTGGCCAGCTCCTGAGATGATCTCTGCTTCTTCTGCGTGGTACTTGGCGTTCAATACCTGGTGTTTCACACCACGGCGCTTAAGCATGTCAGACAGGCGCTCCGAGTTCTCGATGGACACTGTACCCACCAAAACCGGCTGGTTCTTGCTGTGGCGTTCCACGATCTCTTCCACAACCGCTTTGAACTTGCCATCGATGCTCTTGTACACGACATCTGCCATGTCATCCCGTTTGTTCGGACGGTTAGTTGGAATCTGCAGTACTTCAAGACCATAGATTTTTTTGAACTCTTCTTCCTCGGTTTTCGCTGTACCCGTCATACCCGCAAGTTTACGGTACATCCGGAAATAGTTCTGGAAGGTAATCGTAGCAAGCGTCATGCTTTCGTTTTGTACTTCAATGCCTTCTTTGGCTTCAATCGCCTGGTGCAATCCATCACTATAACGACGTCCAGACATCAGACGACCTGTGAATTCATCAACGATCATAACCTCTTCATCACTGACCACATAATCCACGTCACGACGCATGATTACGTTGGCTTTCAAGCCCTGTACAATATGATGGTTGAGAGTAACGTTGGCATGATCATACAAGTTCTCGATACCAAATGCTTTCTCCGCTTTTGCCACGCCGGCCTCAGTCAACGCTACGGATTTCACCTTAATGTCTACCGTAAAGTCTTCTTCCGGCACAAGACGTTTCACAAAACGATCTGCTGCATAGTACATATCCGTCGACTTCTGAGCTTGTCCGGAGATAATAAGTGGCGTACGCGCCTCATCGACCAGAATGGAGTCTACTTCATCAATGATACAGAAGAACAAAGGACGTTGTACCATTTGCTCTTTGTACAGCACCATGTTGTCACGCAGATAGTCAAAACCAAACTCGTTGTTCGTTCCGTACGTAATATCACATGCATACGCATGTTGTTTCAAAGCATGGTCCATACCGCTCAGGTTAACCCCTACCGTCATGCCCATGAATTCATAGATTTGTCCCATTTCCTGGCTATCCCGCTGTGCCAAATAGTCATTGACTGTGACCACGTGAACACCTTTGGACATCAATGCGTTCAGATATACCGGAAGTGTTCCTACCAGCGTTTTACCTTCACCCGTTTTCATCTCGGAAATACGGCCTTCATGCAGAGCGATCCCGCCCAGCATCTGTACATCGTAGTGGCGTTTGCCCAGTACACGGCGTGATGCCTCACGTACGGTTGCAAATGCCTCTGGAAGAAGTTCATCTGTTGTTTCTCCCTTTTCAATACGAGCACGGTATTCGTCCGTTTTAGCTTTCAGTTGTTCATCAGACAACGCCTGAAATTGTGGTTCCAGTTTATTGATCACATCGACCGTCTTCATCAGACGTTTAACATCACGTTCATTCATGTCGCCGAAGATCTTTTTGACAAGTCCTAGCATGGTATACCCCTTTCGTGCAAAACAGAATAGACCCCCTGTTGCCGCCACGCGACACCATCGGATGGATGTTGCATCCACTTGCCCGGGGGTGACAAACAATATAAAAGTAATATGATGAATCAACTCCAGGCTTGCCAAGGGTTCCTCATGAAGCTGATTCCGTATTCAAACGGATTCGGTTATTAAAAATCTAGCCGAAGCCCGAGCCTTGCGAATCATGTTCATGGTGCTGTGCCTGTCATTGATTATGATTAGCGATCATTCGTTGACAATTCCTCATCAGGACAATGATTCTCTTTGCATAAATTGTAACAGTTTGTAAGGGCCGCCGCAACACGCCACGGCACACTTCTTTGAACTTCTGAGACATATCAAATGGAGTTTAAGTGCAAAAAATCATAGTCGTTAGCGGAAGCGTTCAATTGTCTTGTTTTATTTTACAAGGCAGACTGCCCTGTTAACGAATTTTGATGGTAAATTTGGATGGAAATCTCAATATCTTGTTCTCAAATGTAGGTGTACAAATATTTTCGTAACCATCGGAATCTGGTTATACAATTGAAACCAATTGTGATTCTTCATACTATCTATTAGACGCAACAGCATAGGGAATAGTTTCACCATTTTATTTCCAAAGGTCATTTCCCAGCTCCTCTACGCACAAAAGAGCCCCATCCCCTAAGGGACGGAAGCTCTTGATAAATCTAATCCAGGAACAGTTCCTGTGTTCATTATTGCAATTCGGATCCAAAGATGCTGTACGTTAAAGTTAACCCTGTTCGATCAATCCGTACTTACCATCGTTCCGTTTGTAAACCACGCTAACTTCTTCACTGTCAATGTTGGAGAATACGAAGAAATTGTGACCAACCATGTTCATTTGGAGGATGGCCTCTTCCACGTCCATTGGTTTCAACATAAAGCGTTTCGTCCGTACAACTTCAAAATCATCTTCATCCGTGTCCGCATCCAGTTCAGCTGTAGCTACAGTACCTGTTGTATCTTCAACAAAGAGTGTTTTCAGGCTACCTTCCTGGCGGAACTTACGGTTAATTTTTGTTTTATGTTTGCGGATCTGACGTTCCAGCTTGTCTACCACGGAGTCAATGGATGCGTACATATCGTCGCTCTCATCCTCAGCGCGGAGCACAATGCCTTTCAAAGGGATCGTCACCTCTACCGTATGCAAACCTCTCGTCGTGCTCAATGTAACAGCACCGTCAGAGTTAAGGGGTGCATCGAAATACTTCTCGAGTCTACTCAACTTTTTGTCGACATAATCCTTCAAAGCATCAGTAACCTCGATTTGTTGACCTCGAATACTTAAATTCATAGGGCACTCCTCCTTTTTCCTTTGCCACTTCATTATAACACGAATGTAAGCGCCATGTAAAAACTCCCGGTGACCGAATAATGACATCTGTTGAAGCCACATCTGCCAACGTAGGCATAACGCCATATTTCGCGATATTTCATCATATTCAGCCATAATCGAATATTTACTTGGTATGAATTATTTGGCGCTTGATGATGTATTTAACCGTTTTTGAGCTTGCTCAATCTAATATGTAAAATGAACTTTAATCGCTCTCTTGAATCTATCAAATTCTTTAGAATAATGTTCCTCGGATGATCCATAAATCTCGAATCTATCAAAACAAAAAAAGACCCCGGAACGTACCGGAGTCTGATGCTAGCGATAATTCAATTTGGTAACCATCTAACCATATATGTAGGTCGGATTGTCCGGATGATTATAATTTGATTACGTTAGCTGCTTGCGGTCCACGCGCGCCTTCGACGATGTCGAATTCTACGGATTGACCTTCTTCCAAAGTTTTGAATCCTTCGGATTGAATTGCGGAGAAATGTACGAATACGTCGCCGCCGTCTTCAGTCTCAATGAAACCGTAACCTTTTTCTGCGTTGAACCATTTTACTTTACCTTGCATGCACTAACATTCCCTTCGTCATCAAATGAAGTGAAGCTTTCGGCCTTAACCTCTGCCCACAATTCAGATAATACCATCCAAAGTTATCCATTGTCAATTGGAAAAGTAAATGTTTTCTTGGAATTTTTTGTAGATTAATTGGGGATTGTGTTGAAAGGTGGGGTAACTTGAATATATCAGGTAATTGGAGGGTTGGTAAGTCTATTTTCAGCTATCTATTATTGATCATTAATAGATTCTATATAACTCAACTCCTTAGTTACCATTTGCAAAGGTTAAGATATGATGGTGATGGATTTAAGTTAGAATTCACCTCCCATCCATCATCAATCATAATTTATTTAACGAGTGGTATTAAAGTAAATGATTCACTTACTACAGCGGAAACAAAAAAGTCTGAAGACATCTGCAATGAAAGAAATTCTGCCGATTCAGCCCATTATCAAGCTAGGAATGACCCGCAACTTTCTGCTTAATACATTTAAAAAAGCTGATTATGAGAGAACGCGAATGGGGAGCAACTTCGTTTTACTCGCAATACGCGATCGGTTTTAATTCTTACTTACACGAACTGAACAATAATTCAAAAGTAATGATCTTCCAACCTGTTCTCAGAGAAACGTAATCTCTATCCATAAATTTAAATTATTAATTTATGGGTATGTAAACTTCAAAAAGAATATTTAAATGAAACAGAAGGAAGGTAATCGGAATTATCTGATTACAATCTATTAGATAAAGAAGATCCAGCATTATTTGGGTGACCGGTTATTGAATTGAATAAGGGATCAGTAACATATTAAGTAGATAAATACTAACTCTAGCTTAATCAAAACGAGTATAAATAATAGAAATAGCAGATTCGTAACGTCACTCGTGCATAGCGACACTTCCATAATTAGAATATTATAAAGTATGTAAGTGGTTCTATCTGATTTGGTATCACACCCTCTTCCCGGAAAGCCAGCTTACCAAACTACATACTAATTTAAACCATTTTTCTTCATCTTCACTTCTCTCTATATATAATTCCTTTAAAAAAGTTTAATTGAATTACAAAATAAAAAAACTAGCAGGCTAATCATCGTTAGTCCGATAAGCTACCAACGATGATTAGTCTGCTAGAGTCAAACAAGGAGTTATTATTTCTTTCGATCCATCAAAAAACTATCGGGTGTATAAGCCACTTCATAAGCATTCCGTTGAGTCTTAGCCTGTCCACGTTTGTGTAACCAGTCTTGAGCTTCCAAACGAAGTACGTTCATCCGGGCTACAATTTCAGAGTCGTTTCTCAAAATCTGTTCTATCTCATTTTTCTCTGCAGAACTGGCCGGATCTGTTGAAAAATGATTCGCAAGTTTTTCGACCAAACCCTCCCGCTTCTCTACGAATAACTCTATTTGTTCAAAGTCTGTTTCATACAGCTCATTCATCAACGTTTGTGTCAACTGCTGTAGCTGAGCAATAAAATCAGATCTATCCATGTGCACTCTCAGGAGAGATTGGAGCCACTTCTTGCCCTGCAATAATTTTGGAAGCCTGTACCCAAGTCTCACGAAGATCAGCCAAATATCCTACAGCTTCTTCCACCTTCGTTGTATCCTTATGAATATTGGCTTCTACTAGTAGATAATTGGTGTACTCATAAAGTGCAAACAAGTTCTTTGAGATATCATAGGAACGATCCAATGTACTCATAAGCTCGCTGATGATCGTCTGTGCTTTCCCCAAATTAAGACTAACTTTTTCATGATCTTTTTGTGTCAATCCTTCAATAGCTGTTCTTGCAAAACGAATTGCACCATCATATAACATAATGACGAGTTGCGCAGGATTTGAAGTTTGAACAGAGGATTGACGGTATTTATCATACGGAGATTTAATCAAAAGTCTCACCCTTTACTCTATTATTGAGAAGTCATACCTAAACTACTAAGAAGACTGGACGACTGAGACTGGTATTTACTCATAGCCGTCTCCATTGCTGTGAATTGTTTGTAGTATCGATCCTCAGCATTGGCTAATCGGGTTTGCATCTCTTTAATTTGCTTGTTATAATTCTTCAGTCTTCTACCCATGACACTTTCTTCTTTGTAAATACTATTTAAATCTGTAGAAAATTTGTCAGTACCTGCTTTCAAAGAAATTTTATCAAGTGCTTCATTTACTTTATCTCCGAGCTTATCGAGAAGACCATCATTGGGAGCATTCAAAGGACCCTGGAAAATATCCACAATTTTTTGCGGATTATCAGCAATTGCTTCTTTGAGCTTCTTCTCATCTATCTTCAGTTTGCCGTTCTCATAGTATTTTCCGGTTGAAATTCCTATAGAGCTTAATGATCCCAATTGGCTAGTGATAACTGAACGCATGCCTGTAATAACAGAGCTTAGAATGTCATCATTTTTGAAAAGTCCACTTTTAGCCTTCTCATTCCACTTTGTAATATCATCTTCATTCATTTCTGCTTTTTGTTCATCCGTTAAAGGTGCAAAATCACGATATTTTTCTTCTGAAACTTTTGAGTTAAGAAGTTCTATTAAATTATTGTAATCCTCAACAAACGATTTGATTGTATCCAGTGCATTTTGCGAATCAATTTGTGTTTTTATTTGAGTCACAGGTTTATCTACAGTGCTTTTACTAAGTAAAGTAAGCTGAATGCCGTTAACAGTAAAAATGTTACTATTTTTCTCCATTATTGTCCCATTAATTTCAAGTAGAGCGTTTACCCCAGGTTTAGTATTAACGAGCGATCCATCTTCAAGCTCAAATTGTTTAATTCCATTAAACGCATCAAGTAATGTATTATCCTCGCCACCACTACCAAGTTCTACTTTGCCGTCTTTTCCACTGGTCTTCGAGTTAATGATTAACTTCCCTGTAATTTCATCAAAACTAGCAGTAACATTCGCCTTGGTATTGGCATTAATAGTTGAAATAACAGTGGCAATAGAAGTAGAACCATTAAATAATGACTTCCCCTGTTTATCTTCGAATTTAATATCGTTAATTGTCAAACTGTATTCTTTAGATTTATCTGACTCCGTCGGTATGGAAGAGCTACCTCCAGCCACTAATTCGGCAAGTGTTGTTTTGGTCGTTATACCTTGTCCGACCCCATTTGTTTCTACTGAAGCCTTTGTTGCTAATTGATTCACCTTTACTTCCATATCAATACCCGTAGCGTTAGCAAAAGCCTCCGCTTTGACAGCGTCTGTATTACCAGTAACCAATGCCTTTTGAACATTTAATGCAGAGGAAATGCCGTACTTGTCTGATAATTTATTCGTACGAAAATCAACAAGCTTACTATTGAACTCGCGATAACTATCACGTGTCCACTGAAGTAACTGTTTTTGTTGGTTTAGTTTGTCCAATGGAGCTTTTTTAGCAGTCATTAAGCTTTTTACCATGCTATCAATATCCATACCTGAAAATCCGTTAATTCTCATCATTTCAGCTCCTTATCTAAAATATTTATATCTTTTCATCCACTATAATACCGGCAATTTCCATAAGATTAGCTACTAGATCCAGTGTTTTCTCAGGAGGAACTTCACGAATAATCTCACCGGTTTCCTTGTTCAACACTTTAACCATGATATCATGAGTCTTTTCATGGATACTGATATCTAGTGTCGTTTGAGGTCCTTCAAGCGCTTTAACTGCCCGTTCAATATTTTGAATTAAATGCTGCTGACCAAGAGTCAGTTGAACACCCTGCAACTCTTTACTCCGAATATCTTTGGCAGTCTTAATATTAGTAATCTGTGACTCTGCACTCAAAGAATTATCTGCTTGTTGTTGTACATTTGAAATGCTACTTTTAACCGAATTAGATGCAGGCAAAGAAAATTGGAAGTTCATCTTTGGACAACCCCTGACTTTTCATTTATAGTATATATCGGTTTTTTCCAAATCCTTGATTAGTAAATCAGCAAAAAAGATTACAAAGAATCTATAACAAAAAGTCCCAAGGCATAAGCCTGGGACTTTTTGTGGTTATAGAAGTTAATCTTAACGAAGCAATTGAAGAACACCTTGTGGTTGTTGGTTAGCTTGCGCCAACATAGCTTGTGCAGCTTGTGCAAGAATGTTATTCTTCGTTTGACTCATCATTTCTTTAGCCATATCTACGTCACGAACACGGGATTCAGCAGCTGAGAGGTTCTCGGAAGAAGCGCCCAAGTTGTTGATTGTATGTTCCAGACGGTTTTGGTAAGCACCCAATTTAGAGCGTTCGCCGGATACTTTGCTCAAAGCATTATCAATGGTAGTAATAGCATCACTAGCAGTTGTTGCATTGCTAACATCGATATTATTAACTCCAAGTGCTCCAGAACGCATGTCTTGGATTGCAATGTTGATTTGTTGACCTGCATTAGCACCAATTTGGAAATCCAAGCTGTTATCAGCTACTGTAAGTTCAATAGTATTACCATCAGCATTAGCAGACAGATCAAGCACTGTTCCGTCCAGTGCGCCACCTTTCAAGGTTACTTGTCCACCATGTTTGGAATCTGTAATTGTAGCAGTGGTACCAGTTGGTAATGTAGTTGCATCTACTACTGCATTTGTACCGGCTGTTGGTGCACCTACTACTGCTGATGCAGTACCAGTAGCGTTAAGTGTATAGCCAGAACCGAAATCATTAGCTTCGAATGTCAATTCGTTACCAGCAGTTACAGTAGCTGTAAATCCAATTTCTTTGGATTTAGCGTTGATTGCAGCAGCCATGTCTGATGCTGATACATCTTTGGCGAATTCAAATGCTACATCGTTCAGAACTAGGTTAGTACTTCCAGTACCTGTTACGGTAGCTACTGCTGTTCCTGCAGCAGTTTCTGTTTTAGTAGCAGCCGTAGTGAGTGTAATTCCTGTGTATGTTCCACCAATCGCATTGTCACCGGTAGAGATAACTTTAGCTGCAGCTGCACCTGTACCACCAGTTGCTATTGCATTTTTACCCGAACGGCCATCGAGCAATTTCTTAGTATTGAACTCAGTTGTATTACCGATTCTATCGATTTCTTCTTTCAATTGTGTGATCTCTTTTTGCAGCTCAGCACGGTCGGAATCTGTATTTGTATCATTGGAAGATTGAACAGAAAGTTCGCGCATACGTTGCAGAATGGAGTGAGTTTCGTTCAATGCACCCTCAGCAGTTTGAATCAAAGAGATACCATCTTGAGCATTACGGGAAGCCTGATCCAAACCACGGATTTGACCGCGCATTTTTTCGGAGATTGCCAAACCAGCTGCGTCGTCACCAGCACGGTTAATACGAAGACCGGAAGACAATTTCTCGATATTTTTGTTTGTGTTAGCTGTGTTAGTAGACAGTTGGCGATGAGTGTTCATCGCTGCGATATTGTGGTTAATAATCATTTGATATTTCCTCCCTGAAGATAAGTTAGTTCCACATCCTTGTGGTAAACGCCGCGACATTAAGGTCGGCCGCCCTGCCGAAGCAGCGTCTAAATTATATATCGACGGAAGGTGAACAACTGTTTATAGCAAATTAGAATTTTTTTAATCTTTTTTTATTTCTGTACTTCTCAATCTTTCCATAAAAGCTTCAATATTGGCTTCTAAAGGTGTAGCAGACTCACGATTAGCTTCCTGAATGGAAGCATAAATCTCCTGTCTAAAAATATCAATATGCTTGGGTGCAGAGATCCCGATGCGTACTGTATCACCCTCAACTGCGAGTACAGTTACCTCAATTTGATCCTGAATGATAATTGACTCGCCTTTTTTGCGTGATAATACTAGCATTTTAAACTCCACCCTTCGGAGATTTGGTATCCTCTTCTTTCCAGATGAGGTGACGAGTCTCATAAGGAGAGTTGTGAAGAACGATCTGCTTACCCAAACGATGCTCCGGATTTAGAACAACAGGTGCGAGCAAATTCATTGTTGATTTATTCGTTTGGGAGTGGATCGTAACCATAGAATACACTGACACTTGTTCTCCGATTCCTAACTCTTCCTTATCTGTCGCACCTAGCTCAAAACTATAATCTGGTACAAATACAAATGGACTCACCATTAAAAACGATAAATTTGGTTCTTTTAATGACTGTAAATAACTAAAAGGTGTACCGTCCCATGGAATGACAGCAAATTTCGTCTCTTCTTCAAATCCAGGTAATCCTTTGGGAAACTGATAAATATCTTCCTCTTTAATTTCCAGCTGTCCCCACATGCTTGTATGAATATTGATAATAAACGCCTCCTTGGCAAAGAATTTATGCAAAAAGAGCTATAGATGTCTAAGATCAAGACCGTCTATAGCTCTACTTTATAATAATTAGAATCCTACATCTATGGCAGGCGGAGTAAATTGAATTGATGCATACTGCTTCACATAGATATCAAGTTTGCCCCGATTGTACTCAATCTCAGGTCTATTCACAATGACGTTCATCTCCGATTCTGCAGGTTGGAAGCTTATATCCGGTGCCTGTGTTTCAACCCGAGTCTCTACATTATCGAACGAGGCTGGTGTCCTGATCTCTGGAAATGGTTTTGCTTGCCAATCTGAGCCAACAATATTTGCAACCGTATTGCCTGGTTTGTGTATGGCAGCCAATTGATTTCCTTGTTCAACTCGATCAGCCATATTCTGAAGAAAGAGCTGCTGAATACCTGAATATATTCTTGCATTCATATCAATCATATTGCCACCATTATAGGCTGAAAAAGCCTTGCTCTGATCCACACTCAGTCTAATTGGATGACTCTCCACCGTTAGCTTGGCAGGTCTGGTACTCAATTGGACGTCTGCTTTGGGTTGGCGAATGGAGAACTGTCCCGGATCAGAATCAATGCTTAGTAGAGATGACATTGTTCTAATCTGAACTATAGGAAGGGTCTTCAAAAGTTAGCTCCCCCTTTTTTTTATCTTAGGAAGTCAACAAGAGATGGAGAAATAATTTTGGCACCCGCTGACAAGGAAGCATTATAAATATTTTCCTGAATTTTGGATTGCATCGATAATTCTGCATAATCCGCATCTTCAACCTTTGATTGGAGATCAGTCAAGTTAATACCCAAATCATCCAAACGACCCATCATCAAATCAACTCTATTCGTTTTGGCACCAATTTCGGAACGAATTGCTAACATTTTATCTGTTCGACTGTCAATGTTGTCAAGTTGGTCTGACAGTTCCTTCTGATTGCCATCCGTTAATGCTTTCATAATTGTATTCACAATCACAAACAGATTGTCATCTTCAGCACCTATCCCAAATACTTCATTTCCGCTTACGTTGATAGGTAACTGTACACTTTCACCCACTATAAAATTGATTTTCCCCTTATCCGTTACAACAGATGCTGCATTGGTTGTATCTAAAGAGCCGTCAGAATTAGTCGGGAAATCATACGGCTTAACATCATAGGTTTCACCATTGAAAATATACTTACCATTCAATTTACTGTTAGAAATGTCGATTAATTGCTCTTTTAATTGTTTCACTTCTTCATTGATACTGTCCAGTGCAGATTGAGGGTTCGTTCCCGTCGATGCCTGTACTGTCAATTCACGCAGACGCTGAACTACACTTCCCGCTTGATTCATGACCGTATCGTTAAAATCAAGCCATGATACGGCACTATCTACGTTTTTCTGATACTGCTCATTAGATGACAGTTCCGCACGATAACGAAGCGAGTAAGTGATTCCTACTGGATCATCCGAGGGTTTATTGATCTTTCTACCTGTCGCCAGCTGAGTTTGGGTATTGTTCATCTGCTGTGCATTACGGTTAAGATTCAACAGTAGTTGTGAACTCAACATATTATTGGTAATTCTCATGATCTTTTATGTCACTCCTTTCTATTATCTGCCTACTACGCCAGTAGAGTTAATCAATTTATCAAGCAGTTGGTCATATGTGGTCATAAAACGCGCTGATGCGCTATAGGCGTGCTGGAACTTGATCATATTCGTCATCTCTTCATCCAGCGATACACCACTAACAGATTGGCGTCTAGTGTCCACTTGCTCCACAAGGAACTCCGAGTTGGATGTCTGACGTGCAGCTTCCTGGGATTGTACCCCCAGTTGTCCCACAATGGCACTGAATTGTGCACCGATCGTTGCATTACGTAAACCATCCGCTGATTTCATCGGTGTATCTTTCAGATTCGCCAGCAAGATAGCAAGTGTATTGTTACCTTTAATTACAGTCTCTGTACCAGAAGCATCCGATGTGCGTAGTGAAGTCGCAATCTTATTCGGATCAGCCAGAATCTCTGCGTTCAATGAGATATTGCCGGCTGTAATAGCTGTTCCACCACCTGCTGCTGTAAAGAATGGGACTCCTCCAGAGTTAGTTCCATCCATGCTGTATCCTAGCTGATGCAGTCCATTCAGACCCTTGACTGTAACCTTCAAGTCTGTAGCAAGTGTACGCGCTGCACCCGTGTATGTAACCCCATCCAGTACAGTGTTGTCTGGTAATACCGAACCTGCCGGAAGAGTAATCTCAATATCTCCGTTAGCAAGGGTATTCGCCAAGTCATCCATTTGTTTCCGGTAATCACTTACCAATGTATCTCTGGACTTAATCATGCCATGAACTTCACCATTGGTGAGTGTACCCGCAGTATATGCATCATTCAGAAAAGCAGGATCTACCGCCACTTGTACTGCCCCGCCTGTAACGAGTGCCTGTCCATTCATCTGAATCTGGTATCCTTGTTGAGAATCAGTAACCGTAATATTCATGATTTTGGACAGTTTATCGGTCATCAGATCACGTTGGTCACGCAAATCGTTGGCATTGTCGCCAAGAGACTCAATTTTCACAATGGCACTGTTAAGGTTCGCAATGTTACCCAGGTAACCCTGGATTTCATTACTTTTCACAGCGATGTTACTATCCAAATCCTGACTAAGCGCATCCAATTGGCGGCTAATCTGATTCATCGCATCCGTAAGAGCGAGAGTTGTTTCCTTGACAATCCGGCGTGCCGTAACGTCCTCAGGGTTTTTGCTCAGATCTGACCATGATTTATAAAAATTATCCATTACGGTCCGAAATCCGGTATCCGATGGTTCGTTTACAATAGCTTCAAGTTTCTCAAGTGTATCTCGTTGAATGGACCAACTCCCGAAGTTGGTGTTTTCATTACGATATTGGTCATCCAGAAATTTCTCGCGCACCCGGGTAATGGAGTCGAACTCTACCCCTGTACCGAGCTGTCCTGGTGTTGTGCTATGCAGAAATGCAAATGGCTCCATTGGAATGGATGCCTGCATGTTTACCTTTTGGCGTGAGTACCCTTCCGTGTTGGCATTGGCTACGTTATGACCTGTTGTGCTAAGAGCTGTCGTCTGTGTGAACAAACTGCGTTTAGCCGTTTCGATTGAATGAAATGTAGATGTCACCTGGTTTCCCCCTAATTAATCAGGCACGCGTGTCAAACAGACCGATTCGCCCTGGATTGCCGTTCTTATCAGCAGGATGCTGATATGTGGCATCCTGTTCTGGCCGAGAAGCAAAGATGTCCATTGATAGATCAATAAACATCAGCGATTGCTCGATCAGCTTTTGATTCAGTTGATTGATTTCTTTTAACTCCTGCAGTGTTCCCGCCAGCTTCTTCTGGACTTCAAGCAATCGCTGTTTGTCAGCCGGATCAAAAATCAGCTTCGAGATCTCCGTAATGTTCAGGTTCAGCATGGACTTGATCCCACGCTCCTGAAGCAATTCGTGAACTGCGCTCTGCCGTTCAATCTCCAATGGCTCTTGTTGTTTCATGAAACGGGATTCTTTGTTCAGAACGGCAATGAGTTCATCCACATCGTTTTTGACAATGACCTGTCTCTTGACCTCGCTGAGTGCCAGCATATCGCGGTGACTTTGTTCCATTTGCTGCAAAACTGCAATTAATCTGTCCAGTGCTGCCATTACGTGATCACCTATTCCTTATCAAAAGACTTAAAATACGGCAGCAGCTTGTCAGCAAGCTTGCTGCTGTCTACCTGATACGTTCCCGAACTGACCTGTTCTTTCAGTTCCTGTATCCGCTGAATGCGTCCTGCATCTTGTGTACGCCCTTGTTCCTCAAGCATCTTCATCGCCTCCGGAGAAATGGATACTTCGTCCTTACGGCGGCTCTTCTTGGCATCAGCCTGCTGATTGGATTCAACGTTCCTCTGATATGAATTGATTGCGCCAATTCTACTCGGTTCATTGATTTTCATATGAACTACACTTCCTTCCACGTTAGAATTTTACATTGATATACGTTTTTCTTACTTTATCTTTATGTTATCGAGATGATTAGGATAATAAAAAAAACCGATAATCTTTAATAAGTTTATCGGTACGTTTCAAAACATTTGTTATAGCAAAACATGTATTTGAGCCCTGACTCCTATTAATCGCGTAGTTTGTCGAGAGCATTGTAGGTTCGTCCGCCTATATTGCCGTTATCCTTCTGACCTACATCACGAGCTGCACTAGCCAAGTCTTTCGTCAAGCGATTACGACAAGAGTCACACATATGACCTTCACGAATCAATGTTCCGCATACTTCACAAGGATACATCATATTCGGGGCATTTTCGATGGAAATCCGTCCCTCACGGATGAACTTGGTAATGGTTTTGATCGAAACTTCTGTTGCATCAGATAGTTCCTGTATATTGGTGCCTTTGTTTTCGCGCAAATAATCTACACAGATCTGATATTCCTGTTCCATTTCTTTAATACAATTCGAGCATACATCTCGAAAATTCAACGCATATAATTTACCACAGCGAGGACAATTACCTAGATTCATCGCTAAAACGCCCCTCTCAAACTTCCATTTCCGAATAGATAATAACTATACATTACCTTATTTTCTCTGATGAAGCCATAGTCTATTTACAAAACAAAAAAGGGGAACAGGATGCACATATATGCAAACCCATTCCCCCTTATACATTACTAATTCAATGTTCTAATACTTAGTACAGAAGACCATATGCTTGTGTTCTGATCATTGAATGCCCGAATGCGATATTTATGCAAACTGGACGGTAACAGGTCAGAATGAATAAACGTTGTATCACTGACAGTCGCCACAATTTGCCCATCGGCTTCAATTTCGTAAGACGAAGCTCCCTCAATAGCGTCCCAAGTCAGAATAACGTTTGTTCTGTCCGAAGTTCCTTTCAGCACAGGTGTAGTTAATTGAGTCATTCCACTTATACTCACACTCCAAGCTCCTGCACCAGAAGCATTTTTGGCACGAATCCGGAAGGTATGCTCCGTATTTGGTGCAAGTCCGCTCTTCGTATAAGCAGCTCCACTGACGGCAACCACCGTACCATCAATCTCTAGGTCATAACCGGTAGCTCCAGTTACAGCACTCCATCTTAGCGCGATCGCCGCTGTGGTTGCAGAGTTAATACTCAAGCCTGAGACACTCGCAGGTAACGTAGTTTGAGACAACACTGCTGTCCATGCACTCACATTGGTGTCGGTCAGGGCACGAACACGATATTTATGAATCGTTCCACCAAGCACTCCATTGTGTACATACATGAGATCACTCACCGTAGCAACTACTGTGCCATCTGCCTCAATCTCATATTTAGTTGCACCCGCAACTTCATTCCATGTCAGCGTAACTGCGGTTTCTTCAGGTACAGCTTTCAGCGTTGTTGGTACATTTAATTGAGTCGAAGCGGTTACGATCTCACTCCAGCTACCCATGCCAGCAGCATTCTTCGCACGAATACGGAAGGTATGATCTGTGTTTGCCAGAAGACCACTTTTCGTATAAGCAGATCCACTGACAGAGATCACGACACCATCAATTTCCAAATCATAAGCGGTGGCGCCTGTAACAGGGCTCCATTTCATTGAGATAGCGACAGGTGTAGCGGTATTTAGCATGAAACCGTTAACGGTAGCTGGGATGGTACTTTGCGTCAACAACGCTGTCCATGCACTTGTGTTGGTCTCTGTCAAAGCACGGATACGATACTTATGCGCCGTACCTGGAAGCAATGTTGTGTGGGTGAAGCTGGACTGCTCCACTGTAGCTACTACTGCTCCGTCAGCCTCGATCTCATACTTCGTCGCGTCTGCTACCTCAGCCCACGTCAAATTGATCGCAGTCTCTTCTGATGTCGCTTTTAGTACCGGTGTGTTTAGAAGTGTCTTTCCATTGATGAGTTCACTCCAAGCCCCTGTACCAGCAGCATTCTTCGAACGAATACGGAAAGTATGATCTGTGTTGGCTACAAGGCCACTCTTTGTATAGGCTACTCCCGTTACGGGGACAACGGTTCCATCGATCTCCAGATCATATCCCGTTGCTCCCGTCACTGCTGTCCACTTCAATGCAATGGCTACATTCGTAGCCGAGCTAACTGTTAATCCTGTAACTGAAGCGGGTATCGTGCTCTGCGTCAGAATTGCTGTCCACGCACTCGTATTGGTATCCGTCAACGCACGAACGCGATACTTGTGCGCCGTTCCTGGCAACAATGATGTATGGCTGTAGTTAAGTTCTTCTAACGTTGCCACTACTGCTCCGTCCGCTTCAATCTCATACTTCGTTGCGTCTGCTACTTCAGCCCACGTGAGGTTGACTTTAGTTTCTTCCGATGCTGCTTTTAGAACCGGTGTATTTAGAAGTGTGTTACCATTGATGAGTTCGCTCCACGCTCCTACACCAGCAGTATTCTTCGAACGAATACGGAAGGTATGATCTGTGTTGGCTGCAAGACCACTCTTCGTATAGGCTACTCCCGTTACGGGGACAACAGTTCCATCGATTTCCAGATCATATCCCGTTGCACCCGTTACTGCTGTCCATTTCAATGCAATGGCTACATTCGTAGCCGAGCTAACTGTTAATCCTGTAACTGAAGCAGGGATAGTACTCTGTGTCAGGATTGCTGTCCAGGCACTCGTATTCGTATTCGTCAACGCACGAATGCGATATTTATGGGCTGTTCCTGGAAGCAGTGTTGTATGGGTGAAGCTAGGTTCGCCTACTGTTGCTACTACTGCTCCGTCAGCCTCAATCTCATACTTCGTTGCATCTGCTACATCAGCCCACGTGAGGTTGATTGCAGTTTCTTCCGATACTGCTTTCAAAACTGGTGTGTTCAAAAGCGTCGTTCCACTGATCAGATCGCTCCATGCGCCAGTGCCAGCAGCATTCTTCGAACGAATACGGAAGGTATGATCTGTGTTCGCTGTAAGACCACTCTTCGTGTAAGCTACTCCCGTTACGGGGACAACAGTTCCATCGATTTCCAGATCATATCCCGTTGCTCCCGTAACTGCTGTCCACTTTAATGCAATGGCCACATTCGTCGCTGAGTTAACAGTTAAGCCTGTAACTGAAGCAGGGATAGTGCTCTGCGTCAGAATTGCTGTCCACGCACTCGTGTTAGTATCCGTCAAGGCACGAATTCGATACTTATGGGCCGTTCCTGGGAGCAACGCTGCATGGCTAAAACTTGGTTCATCTACTGTTGCCACTACTACTCCATCCGCTTCAACCTCATACTTGGTCGCATCTGCCACATCTATCCATGTCAGATTGATTACTGTTTCTTCGGATGTTGCTTTGAATTCTGGTGTGTTTAATAACGTTGTTCCACTGATCAGATCGCTCCATGCGCCTACTCCTGCGGCATTCTTCGAACGAATGCGGAAAGTATGGTCTGTGTTGGCACCAAGACCACTCTTCGTATACGCTGCACCCGTTACAGGAATAACCGTACCATCGATCTCCAGATCATACCCTGTCGCTCCAGATACGGTCGTCCATTTCAAAGTGATGGCTGCGTTGGTTGCTGCACTGACCACTAATCCATTAACAGCATCAGGCAACGTATTTTGTGATTTTACAGCTGACCAAGCACTGGTGTTGTTGTCACTTATGGCACGTACACGATATTTATGTGCTGTTCCAGATTTGAGCCCCGTATGTGTATAGATTGAATCCTGTATATCTCCAACAACAACGCCGTCAGCCTCAACTTCATATGCTGTAGCACCATCAATTGGTGACCAGATGAGGACCACTTCTTCTTGCGAAGGGTTGGATTGGATGACAGGTGTGCTCATCTGAGTGAGTCCAGTCATTTCTTCACTCCAGCTTCCTGCACCACCCGCATTTTTAGGTCTAATTCTAAATGTGTACTCTGTGTTAGCTGCCAGCCCTGTTTTGCTATATGTAGTTCCGGTTACAGCAACAACAGTTCCATCAATCTCCAAATCATATCCTGTAGCACCTTTTACTGCTGTCCAAGCCACTGTTAATTTATTAAATGTTGCATCCGTAACCTTTAACCCGTCTGCTCGGTCAGGTACCGTTAACTGACTCACCAATTTACTCCACGCACTCTCATTATCAACTGAGAAGGCTTTTAGTACATAGGTATGTGAAGAATTTGCTTCAAGCCCTTCATGTACATAGGAGGTTACATTTCCCAATTCTATTGGTGTGCCACCATCAATCTGTAACTGGTAACGATCTGCGAATTCAACCGTCTCCCACTGAATTGTATTTTTGTTTTGTTCCGGGATGACTTTAAGAACGGGCTTTTCAAGTAGAGTTGTTACCACAAACGGCTCACTCCACTCACCAGCTCCCAACTGGTTAACTCCGCGGACTCTATAGGTGTATGTAGTGTTTGGTGTAGAGGAGGAGTTCGTATAATTGATCCCATAAAATGGTCCTTTAACTACTCCATTCTCTTCAATCTCATATTGAACAGCCTGTTTCGCTGCAGTCCAGTTCAGTTGAACTGCCACATCACTTGCCGTAGCGCTCAAATTAACTGGAGCAGCTGGAACTGTAGTGATTGGCGGGTTCGTGCCGGTTTCCTTTACAAAGCTGAATGATTCTGCTTTTCGTGTGTAATATGGATTAAGATCGGATACAAAATCAACTACAACTCCTGTATCGGCATTGATTACCAAGCTAAGTTGCGTTGCTTCATGGCGTTGTACATATCTGGGTGTTTCGTAGCCGAATACATCCTCATGAGATATATTCCACCCACCCACATTGGTTCCAGATTGGCTGAATTCCATGACTGTGTAATAATGCCAGATCTCTGAAAAGTCGATCAGAATTGCATTGTTCACTTTTCCTGCATAGGTAGATGTGTATGAGCCAAAAGATGCATTAGTCATATTCCCAACCGTTCCCAGAACCGACTGCCTTCTTGAAAACGAATATCCCGTTGCAGAAAAACTGTATTCTCTTACCCAGCTCAGATCAATCGGCTTTTGATTTACGTTCAGTCGTCCATTTTGTACTGATAATACGTAACGATAATCATAACTACTGGATACAACTCCACTACTCGTTGCGGCATGCGCCCGGTTCCCCCCGTACACGCCAAACTGTCCGAATACCAGCATGAATACTAGTAGACGGACAGTCCATAAGTAAAATCCGTTTTTTCTTTTTCCTGCGACCACTTTTGTTCTCCCCTTCAAAAGATATGTTGTGCCACTCCCTATGCTGTCACCTCTATGAACGGCAAAACTATCTATTCTGCGCGAGAAAACCAATTCCTCTTTTTTACATGTAAAAAATTTCTTATTGCGCTTTCATTTATAATTTCATCAAACAACTACATTCCATATGGTATAAATACGAAAACAGGAATTCGCAAATGTGAAATCATTAATACAGGAACACATTTTCCTATCTACTTGAAGGTAAAGCGTAGGTTGTGTATGCAGGGAGACTTGAGGAATATTAAACATAGCTCAATATACTGATTTGCCGATTAGGATCTTGCCAGTGTCAGGGTGTAAATCTCGACCGGACTCTCCATGGAGAAACCAGCATTTAGGATAACTCGCCCACAAGCGTCCAAGGTGCTACCTGTTGTGTATATATCATCGATCAGCAGGATCTGTATGGGTTTGGTATGTGACATGCCCATATGTGTTGGTAGATAAGATTTCCTGTATAGTTCTTCAATGAACTGCATGCCATCCGGGTTGATGGAAAAAGCGTTCTTCATCGTTTCAATACGCTCACCGCGTGATTTGAAGCTTTGTTTGGTGGTGTTGATCTGGCGCTGCAACAGATCAACAATGGGCAGGCGGCAAGCGGTGGCAAGCCCAGCAGCCAGCCGCTCCGCCTGATTGAAGCCGCGCTCGGCCAGGCGTTCGCTGCTCACCGGAACATAGGTGACCGCGTCAGGCCGCCATTGCGGCTTAGGTTGTTGAGCAAGTGTGGCGGGATGAGCCACGGGGGCTGGGGGTTCTTTTGCCAAAGTCGAAATTTGTTCCTCGCTCATCGCTTGAAAGGCTTGAATCAACAACGCGGTTAAGAGCGGCGCGTATCGTTCATGACCTCTGAATTTGTACATGCCTATCCATTCTTTCATAAGAGGGTTGTACTGTACGGCGCTGCGGTTGAGGATAAAAGAACGGTTTTGCATGTGTGGACGAGCACAGTCCGGGCACCCAACACCCCGACCACAACGCAGACAGCGGATGGAACGAATCCATGGAATCTGCTTCATACAACGCGGGCATATGCCCGGATAGATTGAAGACAGAATCGCTCGAGTGCCGCATGTCAGACAAGTCGCCCCAGGTGGGGCGAGCAGGTGATGAAGACGCCCGGTCAGGTGTTGCGCGTGATCGGTTATGTTGCTGAGCCAGTTGAACATAGGGAGCATACCTCCAGTCTTGGGAATATATTGTGAAATGTGGAACCGAACTTGGCAGATGACAATTATGTCTGGGATGGTGGATGCAGGTAGCCTTTGCGACGAGCGATGGTGTTCATTTTCCGAATCTGTGCAACGGCCTTCACCTGGGAACGTGTCCGACGAGGCGATGCAAAAACCACTCTCCCCGCCGGATCATCCATGGAACGCCCTGCTCTGCCCGCCATTTGAACCAGCGATGCCTCATCAAAGAGACCATTGTCTGCATCCAATATAAAGACATCGCTCCGCGGAATGGTCACGCCACGTTCCAGAATCGTTGTCGTTATGAGCAGACGAATGGTACGTTCACGAAAGGCTGTAACTTTGCTGGCGCGCTCAGGGTCCTGAGATGACGTTCCTTCAATATGTATTCCGGGAAAAGTGCAGCGCATCAGATTCACAAACGCCTCAATCTGGGCAATACGTGTCACAAACACAAATACTTGAGCGTCACGCTGCAGTGAGATTTGGATGTTAGTCTTTAAAGCAGAAGGAATATTTCGTTTCTTAATACATTCAGCAACGGTAACCATCTTGATCAATCTTGGCACAGGCAACGGATGACGGTGGAACCGTACTGGAACTTTCGCATGAGTGAGTTTGCCCTGTGCCGCTTCCCTCTGTAGCCGAGCTGGCGGTGTAGCAGATAGATAGACGAAATTTCCATCCGGTTTACAGGAGGATGCCGCCGCATGAGCGAGCATCGGATCGTTGTGATAAGGGAAAGCATCCAGTTCGTCGATGATCACGAGATCAAATCCCTGGTAAAAACGCATCAGTTGATGTGTGGTGGCGAGCGTGAGCTGAGCATCTTTCCAGCGTTCCTCACTGCCGCCGTATAGGGTAGCGAGTGAGGTGTCGGGAAATGCTTTGGCCAGACGCGGAGCCAGTTCCAGTACCACATCCCTGCGCGGCGTAGCGACCAGCGCTCGTCCACCACGATCCAATGTATGTTGGAGCAGGGGGAAAATCATTTCGGTCTTGCCGGCCCCGGTCACGGCCCACAGCAAGAACCGCCCCGGCTCTCCCCCTGCGGGTGCCCGGGCCAAAAACGCAAGCGCCGCGGCTGCTGCCGCGCTCTGCGCTGCGCTAAGCCCCCACCGGGCGAGCCCGCCGCCGGTGGGGGCCAAGGCCGTGGGGGGGGGGGGGGGGGGGGGGGGGGGGGGGGGGGGGGGGGGG
>NZ_JBHGUU010000020.1:0-63263 GCF_048976745.1 Paenibacillus sp.
TCAACTCCGCTCGACTTGCATGTATTAGGCATGCCGCCAGCGTTCGTCCTGAGCCAGGATCAAACTCTCCAATAAAGTATTGAAAAGAGCGATAAGCTCATTTTGAATCTGACGAGATTAAAAATCTCATTTGTGCTCCAGTCGATTCAAGCCAAGGCTTGTTTCGAACTTTTGCGTTCATTCTGCAAGCAGAATGTTTACTCACTCGTTGTTCAGTTTTCAAAGATCAAACATTCAATTCCGTGCTGTTTTTCATGTTGTCGTCGTTTCAGCGGCGACTTTTATAATATATCATGTTCAAGTTCTCTTTGCAAGCATTATTTTTTCGATTCTTTTCAATCGCTTTATTTTCATGCTTGTTTTGGTGAACCGCTCCTAAAAAAGGAACGAAAATTAATTTACCATATGAATTTAGAAAGGTCAACCCTTTTTCGACAAAAAGCATGAACCTCTCAACAATTTCACATTTTCATGATTCAGAGGTACAGCCCCCGCTATTAAGAGCCGCACCTCACTTCCACTACTGTACATCGAATATATGACCAGCTTCAGCATTACGGCTTCGACTTTTTCAGCTTCCCACCTCTTGCATATTTGGACAGCTCTTTTGGCGGGGCAAATCGTGCATACATGCGGAATACAGTCTTATATCGGCTCGCGATAGCATATTTGATCTCTTGGTCAAGACGATTATCACTTAGATCGAAAAGCATCTCATCTAATTCTTTACGCAGCACATAGTCTAGTTCCTTGCATTCCTTCTCGTTAAACAACATACCCAACATTAGAGTTCTCCTTTTTGTGCATAGCCTCTTTATCACACTTACACAAGTTTCATGCAGCCCCCCGTGCAATCGCTTTTTATGGGTGCTGCTGGAACCCGTTTTATTGTTATGGTCAACTTTCTGAAAATTTATGAATGCCAACCATCACAAAATTTTATCCTCTCACCAGAGTATACGTAAGTGTGCTTTCGATGATTGCTGCAACAAAAAGCAAGATGACAACCCAGAAGGATGCCGTTAACGTCTTATTCATAAATGTTCTCCACCGGATACCCATTGTGTTTCGCTTGTCACTTCCAAGTTGTGCAAGGCTTTTGATAACCAGACCACCAAACTTCAGTCCAAATGCGCAAGCAATAATAATGACGGGAATCTCAATTATGCCATGCGGAAGCAAACCTTTAACCACAATATCATAGAAACTCGCTCCATAATTCATGGTGGTGTGAACTACAAATCCAAGGACCATCCCATTGATCAGCAGGAAGATGACTGGCAGAATACCGAAGAATATACCGGCATAGATGACAAGCACACTTTTGATCGCATTATTGAAAAAGATAAACAGGAAGAAGTTCCATTGTACATTGCCCCCCTGTTCCAGCCGTTCACTGACTTCACGTAATCCTCCAATTTGATTCAACAACAATTCTTCCAGTGGCCCTGTACTCACCCATCCTGCCCCTATTCCAACGATAAACAATACTACTGCCCAGATTAATGCATTGCGGATGGAGCCAAGATCTCTAAGAAATGTACTGAATTTTAACATAATAACCTCCTGTAGGATGTAAAATGATGGACAAACAAGGCCCCGTTACGAATAACTGAGGAGTACGAGCATACATTGGAGAGTAAACAAGCATTTCTTATGGGAGAGGGGCGCTTATTGAAATGAACTCGTTCTATGTATTTAGCGGCAAAAAGATTAAACGGTACCTGATTGTCCTCGTTGCTGCCATCTTTGCGATCGGTATTATTTATCTGGAGAGTGGCAATGTCTCCGTATTCTCGGAGGAAGCACCTTCAGCCGTCTACAGCGTTCCAACCGAAAAAAAGGTCATTGCTCTTACCTTTGACATTAGCTGGGGAGATAAACGGACAGAGCCGATTCTGAAAGTTCTTCAGGAGAATAAAGTGCAGAAGGCAACCTTCTTCCTATCCTCCCCCTGGAGCAAGACACACCCCGAAATTGTAACTGCCATCAAAGAGGCAGGATATGAAATTGGCAGCCATGGTCACAGACATGAGAACTACAGCAGCCTGACCGAGGAACAGATTCGCAAAGAAATTTCGACAGCTCATAGCATTTTAACCGATTTAACGGGAAAAGAACCGAAATTACTGCGTCTGCCCAACGGGGACTTTGACAAGCGTGTGCTTCAGGTAGCCAATAGTCTGAATTATCAGGTTGTTCAGTGGGATACCGACTCTTTGGATTGGAAAAACCCCGGTGTACAGACCATTGTTGATCGCGTAGTAAGCAAAGCACATCCAGGGGACATCGTACTGCTGCATGCAAGCGATTCCTCTAAACAAACTCATGAGGCACTCCCTGTCATTATCGACAAATTAAAAAATCAGGGCTATGAATTTGTAACCGTGTCTGAATTGCTTAACCACTCCAGTGTGGAAGGTAAGGAAGTTCGCGATCAAGCCAGCGGTCAATAATTGGCAAATTCCTTGGGGCTACAGCTCCCCGTACGGATGTAAAGAGTTTAAAATTTGAAAAGAGCTAACCAGGTTAGCTCTTTTTGGTATGTTTTATACTAGACGCAATTTATGCTCGACTTTCTTTCAACTGTTCTGCCTCTCCACTTATGCTGTTCTTTGCGGATACATCCACAAGCCTATGCAATATCAGCATTTGGTATGCATTACATAAGAGCAAGGGAACCACAATAAAGATAGTTGCAGCGTTCACATCAATACGCAATACGCCGATCGTCTCCACTATGGTGACGGCAATCATGAAAAAGAGTGTAGGTACTAGTGCGGAGAGATGAGTCAGCTTTACTTTAACGTAAGCGGTAACAATTGCAGCGGCCAAAATAATGAGACCTAACACAATATCCGATATGCGCTCCCGGTCTCCCCCAACAAACAGACGTAAAAACATCACGTCAAATAGGGCTAACACCGTTAATACAACTTGCACGATCTGCCAACCGCGCTTAGGAAATACACCTTTACCCATATAATTCAATATCAGATATGCAAAGAAACCCATTTGTGAATACACGCTGATCATAACCCCTGATCCAAATAGGATCAAAAGATACAGGAGAAAATCATTCAATCCATTTGTTTTCTCTCCGTTCAACAACATCATAATCAATCCTGTACCTAACGCTCCCGCGGCCCCAATAAGCAAGGCTGTCCAAAACAGGAAAAACCATTTACGTAAATTCAAATGTTTTCCACCCCCGAGTGTTTATTTTACCAACCTTCTCAACAAAAAACCATCATTGCTCAACATATTTAACCCTTTCCCATCACATACTACATCCAGTATCTAATCAAGGAGGGATTGTACACATGAAACGGCCTTTGTGGCAGCTATGCTGTGTCGTACTGGGGCTATCCGTCATGCTTGCCGGCTGCGGTTCAGATCAGAGTTCTTCGCCTCCTCAGGGCAGTTATAAAGAGATGAAAACAATGGTTGTAGATATTTTGAAAAGTGACGAAGGCAAGAAAGCGGTTGAGGAGGCTCTTACAGGTCAGAGCACATCCAGCGGTGAAGGTGGAGGTTCAGAAGAAGGTGGCGGCGGATCGGGTGGTGGTTCGAGAACCATTGGTATGAAAATGTTAATGCCTGTGCAATCTTCGGAACAAATACGTATTGCAGTAAAAGATACCATCACAGCCCCCGAATATAAGAAAGAGTTCGAAAAGATCATGACTGATCCGCAGTTTGCGGGTGAATTTGCCAAGGTGATCAATGCACAAAGTAAACAACTTCATATGGAACTGATTAAAGATCCCACCTATCAAAAGTCTGTTGAATCCATCATGAAGTCACCTGAAGTATCCAAGATGTTCATGGATATGACGAAGACTCCGGATTATCGTAAACAGACGATGACTGTCATGCAGGAAGTGATGCAAAACCCGTTGTTCCGCATGGAAGTACTAACTTTGCTCAAGAAGGTAGTACAGGACGAATTGCAACCCAAAGTAGAAAGTGGCGGTCAACAAGGGCAAGAACAAGGCGGACAGCAAGACGGCCAAGGTGGTAGTGATGGCGGAGATGGTGGAAGCAGTGGAGATTCAGGTGGCGGAGGATCATAAACAGCAGGTGTTAATACACACCACAGATACTGAAAAGCCTGCATCCAAGTGGACGCAGGCTTTATTTGTATTTATAACACTCATACCCTTAGAATTTGGATTCAATGGACCGGGCAACTTCATCGTAGATAGCCCCTATACGGGAATCTGCTTTGTAGACAGAAGGTGAGAAATCAGGCTCGGAAGGATGATTATCCGGCGTACCTAATGGAATCTGGGCAAGCAAGCTTGTATGCAGACTTTCCGCAAGTCTTCCCCCGCCTCCACGACCAAAGACATAATCCTTCTCGCCGCAACTGCCACACTCATAATAAGCCATGTTCTCAACCACACCAAGTAACTCATGATCGGTCTGAATAGCCATTGCACCCGCACGTGCTGCGACAAAAGCTGCTGTTGCATGCGGCGTTGTAACGATAATTTCCTTGCTCTGTGGCAACATCTGATGCACATCCAAAGCGACGTCTCCCGTCCCTGGTGGCAAATCCAGTAACATATAATCCAGTTCACCCCATTGGACATCCGTAAAGAATTGACGCAGCATTCTACCGAGCATCGGTCCACGCCAAATTACCGGGTTGTTCTCCCGAATAAAGAAGCCCATCGACATGACTTTGACTCCAAAACGTTCAACCGGTTGAATAACGCCATCTTCAACGACCGGATATTCTTCAATCCCCATCATGTCGGGTACACTGAAGCCATAGATATCCGCATCAATTAATCCCACTTTCTTACCTTGACGTGCCAAGGCGGCAGCGAGATTAACGGTCACCGTTGATTTACCAACGCCACCTTTACCACTGGCCACAGCAATAAAACGAACACCTGATTCAGAACTTAACAGCTCATGTCCATCCAGACCCGCTGCGTGACCTTTTACGAGCACTTCGTCCCGATCTGTCTCATCATTGGGTTGTCCCATATTCAGGCTCTCACGATCATGCTCAGAAGCTGCACGCACACGAATATGTACATCCTTAAGTCCGTGCTGGGACAACAGATTACGCGCTGCATCACTCAAGGCTGTTGTATCCTCAGGTTGATTTTCCAGTGTCACGATGGTCAGAGCCACATGATTTTCTTTCACCATAATATCTCGAACCCATTCCAGTTCGGTCAGACTTACTCCCAATTGTGGTTCTTGTAATGGCTGTAATAGTTCAAGTATCTGTTCTTTTGATAACATCAGACAGCACCTCAGCTTTATCTATTGGCATGTAATTAGGTATGCTGATCCAATTATATCATTACCTTTCTTGTTCTGACTAACTTTTAGGTCGTTCTCCTGAGGAATATCTAAGAATTCCATTATAGATCGAAGCAGCTACCTTGCGTTGATAAGCTTCGTCGGCAAGCATACGAGCCTCTTCTGGATGAGAAAGGAAACCCACTTCTACCAGTGCTGAAGGGATCTTCAGAGCCTGTAACAGATAAACCGTATTCACCGTTTTGGCGATTCGATCTGTATTCTCCAGATTACGAACCATCTCTTGTTGAAGCAGATTAGCCAACCCTTCGTTATCCGGATGGTTAGGTGTATAGAAAACCTGCGCTCCACTCCATCGGTTAGATGGGACACTGTTCATGTGAATGCTGATAAAGAGATCTGCTTGCTTATCCTCTATCCGCCGCACTCTTTGTTTCAGATCTTCCGTCTTGCGTTTGGAGTACCCCCTGGTGTCCGATTCGGCTAAATCAGTATCTATTTCTCGTGTCATAACCACTAAAGCCCCTGCCTGTTGCAGATAATCTCTCACATACAAGGCGATAGACAGGTTAATATCTTTTTCAATAACCCCCTGCTTACTTACCGCTCCTCCATCTGGACCTCCGTGTCCTGCATCAATGGCAATGACTTTACCCGCCATCGGCAAACTCCAATAACCTGACGTCTTGGCGGAAGGCAGCTCATAGGACATTACCGCCACTAACATGGCCAGCAGACAGAGGCTCAGCATGACCCTTTTAATTGTTTTTAACCTAATCCAGACTACAAAGTGTTTCCCCATATTTTTACGCATAAAAAAAACCACCTCGTCCCTATAAATGACTCTAATCATCTATATGGGACAAGATGGACAAATATACCGTTAGGACCGGACTTGCTCCGGCATTCCTTCAATCAGAACCTCAGCTACCTCAGGACGTGTAAATTCAGGAGGAGGACACTGGCCGTCACGGAGCAACCCGCGTACTTTGGTGCCGGAAAGCGTCATATAGTGTTCTTTATCATGTGAGCAAATTTTGCTGGATGCCGTGTTTCCACATTTGGTACAGAAGAAACTATGTTCGAAGAACAGCGGTGTGATCCCAAGTTCCTCTGCTGTGAAGTTAGTAAAGATCTCCTGCGTTTCATATGTTCCATAATAATCACCAACACCCGCATGGTCACGACCAACAATAAAGTGCGTACACCCGTAATTTTTGCGAACGCCGAGCTTCTTCACCCTGGTATATACTTTGGACTTCGAGCAGTCCATAAGTTACTCCATCTTGATCACCAACAAGTTTCACAAGTTCACCAATCTGGAGGGATGCGGGGCACCCCAATCAGATCCACATCTGATATCGTCCAGGTATTAATAAGCAAAGAGGATAAGTTTTTACTGTCTTGCAACAATTGCTCCCGTTCTTCTCCTTGTACGACACGCTGAACCAGCGTACCTCCATGTGGCAGAATCGATGTCATCTTGTCAGTTCCTAGTGTATCTATTATTTATGAAGGCCACATTCCGTTTTATCATTACCAGACCAGCGTCCAGCACGAGGGTCCTCGCCAGGCATAACCTGACGTGTGCAATGCTCACAGCCAATACTCGGGTAGTTCTGATCATGTAGAGGATTATATACAACGTTATTGTCACGAATATATTGCCATACATCCTCTGTCGTCCAATGTGCAATTGGATTAAACTTCATCAGGCCAAATTTTGAATCATACTCAACTTTTTTTGAGTTTGCACGAGTTGGTGCTTGATCTCTACGAATACCTGTAATCCAGGCATCATACTGAGAAAGAATTCGTGTTAACGGTTCGACTTTTCGAATGTTACAGCACGCATTGGGATCAGACTTCCACAACTCTTTACCGTGTTGAGCTGCCTGCTCTTCCGGAGTAATCTTAGGTGACACGCGTACAAATTCAAGGTTGTAGTTCTCTTGCATCTTATCACGTGTTTCGTATGTTTCTTTGAAGTGGAAATCAGTATCCAGATAAAAAATATCTGTGGACGGGCTGATCTTCTGCAACATATCTACAAGTACAACATCTTCCGCACCAAAGCTACATGCAAAAGTGATATTAGGAAATGTTTCAATAGCATAACGAATAATATCCTCTGGACTAGCATGCTCCAGTTCCTCTGCCTTCGTCCGTGCCAATTCTTCTTTCTCCAACAAGTTCATCTGTGAATTCCCCCCATTCTGCATTTCAATACATCTTAAAGCCGACTAATCTAATATGAATTATATTTAGTATAAATCTTTCTTTGCGGATGTCAATGCCTGCCATATGGTAAAATAAATCAGTTTTTGCCCATTTTGATTGTCGCTCTAACACAATATTTTGGTTTAATTTATCCATTTCTCTGTTCATGAGACAAAAACAATGATGTTGGTCCAAGTGATTGGTCAGATGATAATACATCTCTTCGGCTTGGAAAGTTTTGCTGCTGCTAGGTTTGGACAGTTCTTGCAGGCAAAAGCAGCATCAAAAAATCACTAGTCGATTAAAAATAAAGAAAGAGAAGATCAAGTTTCAAAGGGAGGTGATTGACGACATATAGCCATTGATATGTAAGGTACTTTTATCGTATCCATAAGAAATACTGATGAGACTTGCAGTAAAGAATTAAGTGCAAAACCAGTAAACCAAAAGCTTTAAAAAATCCAGCGTGAGCGCCAATTGATGATTTTATAAAAAAGGTGTTGATCGTGTAGTAAGTGATGGGTAAGCGAAAAATGAATGATCTAAAACGACTAAAGAGGTTCAGTTAGATGTTTTAAAGGTACATATTATAGAACTGTAATAAGGGATATTAAGAGGATATTGCAAAGGTGATGAGGAGAAAATGCATAAGCATAAGGAGAGATATCAGAGATATGAGAGCTATCGCACAGACAGATACAGTATAAGGCTGAATCGTCTTGAATATATAAAAAAGCCTTTGACCGAGGCCAAAGGCTTTTAATATTAACGTTTGGAGAACTGAGGTGCGCGACGAGCCGCTTTGAGACCGTATTTTTTACGCTCTTTCATACGTGGGTCACGAGTCAGGAATCCTGCTTTTTTCAGGGATGCACGGTATTCCGGATCTGCTTTCAACAGAGCGCGGGAGATACCATGACGGATTGCGCCGGCTTGACCGGAGATTCCGCCACCATGAGCAATAACAAGAACGTCATAGTTGTTGAGCGTTTCTGTCAAGTTCAGTGGTTGTTTTACGATCAGTTTGAGTGTTTCCAAACCGAAGTATTCATTAATATCACGTTTATTGATGACAATGCGTCCTTCACCCGGTACAAGGCGAACACGTGCTACCGAATGTTTACGACGACCTGTCCCATAGTATTGTACTTGTGCCATGAAACTGTCCTCCTTTTAATTAACCGCGAAGTTCGTAAACTTCTGGTTTTTGTGCTGCATGTGGATGCTCAGTGCCTCTGTACGCTTTAAGTCTCAACTTCATTTTCTCGCCCATGCGAGTTTTAGGAAGCATACCGCGAACAGCCAATTCCAACATACGCTCAGGTTTGTTTTTAACCATCTCTTCAGCAGTAGTTACTTTCAAACCACCTGGGTGCATAGAGTGACGGTAGTATTTTTTACCTTGCATTTTCTTACCAGTCAATACGATTTTCTCAGCATTGATGATAACAACGAAATCGCCAGTGTCCACATGTGGAGTGAATTGTGGCTTATGTTTGCCGCGAATCAAAGCAGCTGCTTCGCTCGCCAAACGTCCGAGGGTTTTGCCTTCAGCATCAATGATGTGCCATTGGCGCTCAACTTCGTTAGGCTTCGCCATGTACGTAGTACGCATGAAAAGTTCCTCCTTAAAATGTTCAAAATCATCATTTTCATTTATCTTCGTTCGTTAAGTTATAACTTTAGGTGTTGATGGATTGTAAATTTGATGTGAACCTCTTAATTGGGGCTGTGGGAAAGCCATTAAGAAAACACAACTTTTATATTACATGATAGGCGATTAAATCGCAAGTGTTAATTAAGTTTTTCACTCACCAAATTTAATCTTTTTTGTATTCAAGATCCCAGAGCATTAAACCGCAGCTAACTGCAGTAGGTCCTGCAGCAGATCGATTACATGCAGCAATCATATTCGGTACATCAGAGGCTTTCCGTTTGCCCTCTCCGATCTCCAGCAGTGTCCCAACAATAATACGAACCATATGCTGCAAAAAGCCGTTACCACTCACATAAATGTGAATGACACCCTGATCGCGCGGATGGTCTCTGCACATTGATCGGTCCACTTCCATCCATGCTTCGTATACCGAACGGACATGATTCTCTTTCTGAGACTTGCGTGAAGCAAAAGAGGTAAAATCATACGTCCCTATGAAATGTCGTAAACCCTCCTGCATTGCCATAATATCAAGCTTCGCATGATGATGATATTGCAGTCTTCTGTTGAATACATCCGGAAATTGATTCGCATTGACTGTATAACGATACGTCTTCTTTTTCGCTGCATAGCGAGAATGAAAATCAGCCGAAACTTCAATCGCATCAATAACGACAATATCGGAGGGTAGTCTGGAGTTGAGTGCAATACACCAACGTTCAATCGGGATCTGGGACTCCGTAGGAAAATTGAAGATTTGTCTGCGGGCGTGAACACCTGCATCTGTTCGGCCTGAACCTGTAATTTTAACCTTCTCACCGGTTAAAGCACGAATCGCATCTTCAAGATGATCCTGAATGGTATTCCCACCCGGCTGTACTTGGAAGCCGTAATAGGCAGTGCCATCATAAGTTAACGTCATACATAAGTTCCGCATTATTACCACACCTTTGTTCCATACTATACATATCCCTATCCCGAACAGCAAAAGAAGCCCCTTACGGAGCTTCTATTACAGCACGAATTCCGAAATGAAGAGAAAAAAAGGGTTAATCCAGAATCGTTGATTCTGTCCCCTTTCCTCATCTCATCTGTTTTACGCGCGGTCTACCAGTTCCAAGTAAACCATTGGCGCTGCGTCACCACGACGAGGTCCCAGTTTCAAGATACGAGTGTATCCACCTGGACGCTCAGCGTAACGACCGGACAATTCGCTAAACAGTTTTTGGATTGCATCTTGCTCACCATCGATAGTTTCGCGGCGAACATAAGCTGCCACTTGGCGACGGGCATGAAGATCTCCCTTTTTCGCTTTAGTGATCAGTTTTTCAGCAATAGAGCGAACCTCTTTTGCTTTCGCTTCAGTTGTCTGAATGCGTTCGTATAAGAACAGGTCGGTTACCAGGTCACGGAACAAAGCTTTACGTGCGCTGGAATTACGGCCCAACTTTTGGTATGCCATTGTTTTCCCTCCTTCACTTCAAGCACTCGGCTGTCTATTCTTCTGTACGGAGTCCCAAACCAAGTTCCTCAAGCTTCTCTTGAACTTCTTCCAAAGACTTGCGTCCGAGGTTACGGACTTTCATCATGTCTTCTTCCGTTTTCGTAGTCAGCTCTTGCACGGTATTAATACCGGCACGTTTGAGGCAGTTGTAGGAACGAACAGAGAGATCCAGCTCTTCGATCGTCATTTCGAGTACTTTTTCTTTTTTGTCTTCTTCTTTTTCGACCATGATCTCTGCATCTTTCGCTTCGTCTGTAAGACCCACGAAGAGCATCAAATGCTCAGTCAAAATTTTAGCGCCAAGGCTTACAGCCTCTTCAGGACGAATACTTCCATCAGTCCAAACTTCCAACGTGAGCTTGTCATAGTTGGTCACTTGACCGACACGCGTATTTTCCACAGCGTAGTTAACGCGACTGATCGGGGTGAAGATGGAATCGACTGGGATGACGCCGATCGGCTGGTCATCGCGTTTATTCCGATCTGCCTGGACGTAGCCGCGACCGCGATTGGCAAAAATACGCATGTGAAGTCTCGAACCTGGTCCGAGCGTAGCAATGTGCAAATCCGGGTTAAGGATTTCCACATCGGAGTCAGCACGGATATCTCCAGCCGTAATTGCTCCTTCGCCTTCAGCATCAATCTCGAGCACTTTCTCCTCATCCGAATGAATCTTAAGCGACAAAGCTTTCAGGTTAAGAATAACCTCCGTAACATCTTCCATTACGCCAGGAACTGTAGCAAATTCATGCAGAACGCCATCGATTTGAACCGAAGACACTGCCGCACCCGGCAGTGACGAGAGCAAGATTCGGCGAAGCGAGTTTCCAAGCGTCGTACCGTATCCGCGCTCAAGCGGTTCTACTACGAATTTCCCATAGGTGCCATCATCGTTGACGTCTACCGTCTCAATTTTCGGCTTTTCGATTTCAATCACTGCAATACCCCTCCTTCAAAACGTCGGTCCTCTATGAAACATTTACCTTCTCTTGCGAAAACATGTAGTAGTATGCCTAAACAACCATTATTAGCAGATTGTGCCGGAAATATACCACACGCAGGGGCAAATCTCATTAGACACGACGACGTTTTGGAGGACGGCATCCGTTATGCGGGACTGGAGTTACGTCTTTGATCAGGTTAACTTCAAGACCAGCAGCTTGCAAAGAGCGGATCGCTGCTTCACGGCCTGCGCCTGGTCCTTTAACCATAACCTCAACGGCTTTCATCCCATGTTCCATTGCAGCTTTGGCAGCAGTCTCAGCAGCCATTTGTGCAGCAAACGGAGTCGATTTACGGGAACCTCTGAATCCGAGACCGCCGGAGCTTGCCCACGAAATTGCATTTCCGTGAGGATCCGTAATAGTAACGATAGTGTTATTGAAAGTGGAACGGATATGCGCCACGCCAGATTCAATATTCTTACGGTCACGACGTTTAGTACGTACGACTTTTTTCGGTTTAGCCATTTTCTCTTATCCCCCCTTATTATTTCTTCTTGTTCGCTACTGTACGACGAGGACCTTTACGAGTACGAGCATTCGTTTTCGTACGTTGTCCACGAACAGGCAGACCACGACGATGACGAACTCCACGGTAACAACCGATCTCCGTCAAACGTTTAATATTCAAAGAGATTTCTCGACGCAGGTCACCTTCTACTTTGACCTCTTTATCGATACTTTCACGCAATTTGCTGACTTCATCTTCCGTCAAATCACGAACACGAGTGTCCGGATTGATGCCTGTTGTGCTCAGAATTTTCTGGGAAGTCGTTTTACCGATTCCGAAAATATAAGTCAAGGCGATCTCAACGCGCTTATCACGTGGCAAATCCACACCAGCTATACGTGCCATTTTACGCTACACCCCCTTCTTTAACCTTGTTTTTGTTTGTGTTTCGGATTTTCACAGATAACCATAACATTCCCTTTGCGGCGAATGACTTTGCATTTTTCGCAAATCGGCTTGACCGAAGGTCTTACCTTCATGTGAATTACCTCCTCAAAGTTTTGCTAAGCAAAACCCTCTTCGTAAGCATTGACCTTGTTCTACTATTGTAAAACCGGCTTCGAAGCTTTCGCAAGTTTTGCCGGGCAAAACCCGCTTCATAAGCTTCACAGTTCATTGCAACTGTCTACTACTATTTACGGTAAGTTATGCGACCTTTTGTTAAATCATAAGGCGACAACTGAACAACTACTTTGTCTCCAGTCAGGATACGGATAAAGTGCATCCGCAGTTTTCCGGAAACGTGAGCGAGAATTTGATGACCGTTCTCAAGCTCAACCTTGAATGTTGCATTCGGTAGCGGTTCAAGAACCGTACCTTCCACTTCAATGACATCTTCCTTGGCCATTAGTCAGTCTCCTTTCTCTTCAGCTTGAATGTTGGTGGATTCCAGAAATGAATGAACCGCATAACGGAGCTTTCCATTTGTCACCCGACCACTCTCGTTTAAACTGTTCACAACCTCGCTGCTAATCATAGGCTGGAGTTCCAGATGAAGAAGATTCTTCTTCTTGGGTTGATCAAACTTACGTTTGTCTCCATCCGCAATATATACGAACTTACTGTCCGCTATAGCAACAATTACTGCGGCTTGGTCCGCATTGCGGCCTTTACGGATCTTCACAAGTTGACCGAGCTGCGGATTAGACTGATTGTTCATGCCTTATCACCTACGCATTCAGTTTCGTGAAAATTTCCATACCATCAGGTGTAACTGCTACGGTGTGTTCAAAGTGGGCACATAACTTTCCATCAACCGTGACGACAGTCCAGTTATCTTCCAACGTTTTCACATACCGTCTACCTACGTTAACCATCGGCTCTATGGCCAGCACCATGCCCGCTTTAAGCCGTGGTCCCCGATCGGGAAGACCATAGTTCGGAATCTGTGGTTCCTCGTGCAGATCTGCGCCTATGCCGTGACCGACATATTCACGAACGACAGAGAACCCTTCATCTTCAATATATTTCTGAATCGCATGAGATATTGTAAACAAGCGAACGTCCGGTTTTACCAGCGCCAGACCTGCGTATAACGAAGCCTCGGTAACGTCCAGAAGACGACGGGCTTCTTCGGAAATACGGCCGACTGGATAAGTCCAGGCGGAATCTCCATGATACCCCTGGTACTGCGCGCCAATGTCAAACGTAACGATATCGCCCTCGTTCAACTTGCGTTTGCCGGGAAATCCATGTACCAACTCTTCATTTACTGAAGCGCACACACTGGCAGGGAAACCGTTATAACCTTTGAAAGACGGCACAGCTCCTTGACTGCGGATATATTGATCAGCCATATGGTCAAGTTCACCAGTCGTAATACCGGGAGCGATATGCTCTGCCAAGAGACGATGCGTTTCCGCAACAATTCTCCCTGCTTCCCTCATCAAGCCCAGTTCCGTTTCGGACTTACCAATGATCATCAATTAACCTCTCAGTAAGGACACGATTTCTTGAGAAACTTGATCGATATCCTGTTCTCCGTTCATTTGACGAAGAAGACCTTTAGTCTCATAGAACGTGAGGAGTGGTGCAGTTTTGTTGATATACTCGTCCAGTCGTGTACCTACACTCTCTTCATTATCATCAGAGCGTTGATACAACTCACCACCGCATTTATCACAAATACCTTCCTGCTTAGGCGGATTGAATACCACATGATAAGTGGAACCACAGTTTTTACAAATTCGACGACCCGTCAAACGAGCGAGCAATTTGTTGCGATCCACTTTCAGGTTGATTACATGATCGAGACCTGAGTTCAATCGATCCAGAATGCCATCGAGCGCTTCTGCTTGCGAAAGGGTTCTTGGAAATCCGTCCAAGAGGAAACCTTCTCTGCAGTCAGGCTGCTGCAAACGTTCTTCAACGATGCCAATGGTTACATCATCTGGTACAAGCAATCCTTGATCCATATATTCCTTGGCTTTCATGCCAATGGGAGTTCCCTGTTTGATCGCGAGACGAAATGCATCGCCTGTTGAAATATGGGGAATACCGAACTCTTTCACGATGACGTCTGCTTGCGTTCCTTTTCCTGCCCCCGGAGGGCCCATGAATAGGATGTTCACGTTATGTCACTCCCTCCAAGACTACCCTACATCAACAAACAGCACAATAGGTGCCGGCAAGTAAATCTTCACTCGACCGGTACCTATTGCCTATTTATTGATAAAACCTTTGTAGTGGCGTTTGATCAATTGGCTTTCGATTTGCTTCATCGTATCCAGCGCAACACCGATAACGATCAGGAGGGATGTTCCTCCAATTTGCGCAGATTGAGGCAAACCAGAAAGTGCCCCTAAGAATACAGGCAGAACGGAAATGACTGCCAAGAAGATGGCTCCGGCCATTGTCAAACGAGTCATGACACGGGTCAGATATTTCTCGGTTGCTTTACCCGGACGAATGCCTGGGATGTAACCGCCGTTCTTTTTCATATTATCAGCCATCTGCTGTGGATTCATCTGTACGAAAGTATAGAAGAATGTGAAACCGAAGATCATCACGACATACAATAACATACCCAGAGGTTTGTGTGTAGTCAGGTTTTGACCAATCCACCGAGCCCAATCTTGATCTGCCCAGAAATTGGCGATGATCGTTGGGAACATCAACAGCGATGAAGCAAAGATGACAGGGATAACACCTGCTGCATTAATTTTCAGCGGGATATGTGTATTCTGTCCACCGTACATTTTGTTACCTACGACACGTTTAGCGTACTGTACCGGAATTTTCCGAATCGCCTGCTGAATATAAATGACCCCTATGATGATCAACACAATAACAATTGCGATGATTACACCTTTAAGAATATTCATAAACAGTTGGTCAGGTTGAATGAAGTCAGATTCGATCGTTTGTTTGATAATGTTAGGCACCGTAGATAGGATACCCGCAAAGATCAAGATCGAAATCCCGTTTCCTATGCCCTTCTCGGTGATCTGCTCACCAAGCCACATCAGGAATGAAGTACCAGCCGTAAGTACAATCGCGATCAAGATATAATCTGCAAATGTAGCGTTAGGCACCATCTCTGTATTGTACAAGCGGTTGAATCCGATCGACGTACCAAACGCTTGAATCAATGCCAGCCCGATGGTTAAATAACGGGTCAACTGTGCAGATTTTTTCTTACCTTGTTCACCTTGCTTTGCCCACTCCGCTAATTTAGGAATAACGTCCATGGAAAGCAACTGTACTATGATAGACGCAGTGATGTAAGGCACGATCCCGAGCGCAAATATCGAGAACTGGAAGAGCGCTCCACCCGAGAACGTATTGAGAAGTCCAAAAACTTCTTTACCCGCAGAATTTGTCGCTTCGAACACATCTTTGTTAACTCCCGGTACGGGAACAAAGGAGCCGATGCGGTAAATGATCAGTACAAAAAGGGTAAATAATACCCTTTTGCGCAGATCTTCAACCCGCCAGATATTCTTTAGGGTCTTGAACATTAAATCACCTCAGTTGTACCGCCGGCAGCTTCAATTTTCTCAATAGCAGATTGAGAAAACTTGTTAGCTTTAACAGTCAGCTTCACAGTGACATCACCGTTACCCAGGATTTTGATTCCGGATTTAGCGTTTTTAACTACGCCATTCGTCATCAAGAATTCTGGAGTTACTTCAGTACCCGCAGCAAAACTATTCAGGTCTTCAGTATTCACAACTGCATATTCTTTGCGAGTTGGGTTTACAAAACCACGTTTTGGCAAGCGACGATACAATGGATTTTGTCCACCTTCGAAGCCTGGACGTACTCCACCGCCAGAACGAGCGTTTTGTCCTTTGTGACCGCGACCTGATGTTTTACCTGTACCACTACTTGGACCGCGACCAAGACGTTTACGTTCTTTGCGGGATCCAGGAGATGGTGAAAGCTCATGTAACTTCATCGTTCGTTGCACCTCCTTAAAGATTTGTGGGATTAACCCGTTTTTAAGCTTCTACTTCTTTAACAGCAACCAAGTGGCTTACTTTGTTAATCATACCACGGATGGCAGGATTATCGTTTTGTACCACTTTGCTATTGATTTTGCGCAAACCCAATGTTTTCACAGTTGTTCTTTGCGTCTCCGGACGTCCGATCAAGCTGCGGACGAGGGTAATTTCTAATTTAGCCATGAGAATTCCCTCCTTAACCCAGAAGCTCTTCGACGGATTTTCCGCGCAGTTTAGCCACGTCTTCAGCACGCTTCAAACGGGACAAACCTTCCAAAGTCGCATTGACCATGTTCATGGAATTCGAAGAACCCAGAGATTTTGTCAAAATGTCACCTACACCAGCAAGTTCGAGAACCGCACGTACAGGACCACCAGCGATAACACCAGTACCTTCAGATGCTGGTTTCAACAGCACGCGTCCTGCGCCGAACTTACCTGTTACCAAGTGAGGAATCGATGTTCCTACGAGTGGAACGTGTACAAGGTTTTTCTTAGCGTCTTCAATACCTTTGCGAATTGCATCAGGTACTTCGCCCGCTTTACCGATACCAGCTCCAACCCAGCCGTTGCCGTCGCCGACTACAACCAGTGCGCTAAAGCTGAAACGGCGTCCGCCTTTTACTACTTTAGCTACGCGATTAATATTTACAACTCTTTCAGTCAGTTCCAAAGTATTCGGATCTACACGCAAGTCGTTAACCTCCTTTTGAAAAATATCTTAAAACTCAAGTCCTGCTTCACGAGCCGCTTCAGCCAATGCTGCGATACGACCATGGTACAGATAACCGCTACGGTCAAATACGATGTTGGAAACACCTTTATCTTTAGCACGTTTAGCAACGAGTTCGCCAACTTTACGAGCTGATTCAACAGATGCACCATTTTTGATGTCAGTGCTCAATTCTTTGTCTACAGTAGACGCAGAAGCGATTGTTACACCAGCAACATCATCGATGATTTGAGCATACATATGTTTACCAGAACGGAATACGTTCAAACGAGGACGTGCTGCCGTTCCTTGGATTTTCTTACGAACACGAAGGTGTCTTTTCAGACGAGCCTTATTTTTATCTGGTTTCGTAATCATCTCAAAGATTCACTCCTTTCAGGTTACCTCGCTGGCTTCAAATCAGAAGCCACGGGGTATATTAGAAACACACGAAGCAAGCAAGCCGAAAGCCGCGCAAAGGCGGTAAGAGAAATCTTATTTCTTCTTACCGGCTTTACCTTCCTTACGGATGATACGCTCGCCTTCATATTTAATACCTTTACCTTTGTACGGCTCAGGTTCACGTACGGAACGGATTTTAGCAGCGTAAGCACCTACACGCTCTTTGTCGATTCCGCGAACGATGATTTTTGTATTCGAAGGTACTTCGAATTCAATTCCCGCTTCCGGTGTAATTTCAACCGGGTGAGAGTAGCCAACGTTCAGAACGATTTTATCTCCGGATTTGCTTGCACGATATCCGACCCCAACCAATTCCAGAGATTTCGCGAATCCTTCAGTAACGCCGCTCACCATATTGTTTACAACGCTACGCGTTGTGCCGTGCAAAGAACGGTGAGTTTTGTTATCGGAAGGACGCACAACTGTGATTTCGTTATTTTCAACTGTAACCTTCATGTCTTTATGAAGCTCACGAGTCAAAGTTCCTTTTGGTCCTTTTACCGTAATAACGGTGTTGTCCAGGGTGATGTCTACACCACTTGGTACTGTGATTGGTTTGCGACCAATACGAGACATATGTTGCACCTCCTATCTTGTGACGTTATATTACCAAACGTAGCAAACGACTTCTCCGCCGGATTTCGATTGACGAGCTTCTTTGTCCGTCATGATACCTTTAGATGTCGAGATGATCGCGATTCCCAGGCCACCAAGTACACGAGGTACTTCGTTGCTTTTCGTGTAAACACGAAGACCAGGTTTACTGATTCTTTTCAGACCAGTGATAACGCGCTCGTTATTTTGACCGTATTTCAGGAAAACACGGATAATCCCTTGTTTGTTATCATCGATAACTTCAGCGTCACGGATGAAACCTTCACGCTTCAGGATATCGGCGATTTGTTTTTTCATTGTCGAAGCAGGCATTTCTACCGTTTCGTGACGAACAGTGTTCGCGTTACGAATACGAGTAAGCATATCTGCAATTGGATCAGACATAGTCATTGTGAGTTAACCTCCTTCCCGTTCAGGACTTTTTACCAGCTTGCTTTTTTCACGCCAGGGATCTGGCCTTTATAAGCTAATTCACGGAAGCAAATTCTGCAAATTTTGAACTTTTGCAGGACCGAATGTGGACGTCCGCAACGCTCACAGCGTGTATATGCACGTACTTTAAACTTTGGAGTACGTTGTTGTTTAACTTTCATCGAAGTTTTTGCCACTTAGCCTGACACCTCCTAAATAATTTCGGAGAAAAGGGAGTCTTTCCAGACACCCGGAAACGTTATGCCAACATTACTTAACGAAAGGCATTCCCATTTGCGTAAGCAATTCGCGGGACTCTTCGTCTGTTTTCGCCGTTGTTACGATGACAATATCCATACCGCGGACTTTATCAACTTTATCATACTCGATCTCTGGGAAGATCAATTGCTCTTTCAGACCCAGTGTGTAGTTACCACGTCCGTCGAAAGCTTTGCTCGAAACACCACGGAAGTCGCGGACACGAGGAAGCGTAACGTTGAACAGTTTATCGAGGAAGAAGTACATACGCTCGCCGCGCAATGTTACTTTAACACCGATAGGCATATTCTCACGCAGTTTGAATCCTGCGATAGATTTTTTTGCACGAGTGATTACAGGTTTTTGACCTGCGATCAGTTGCAAATCGTTTACTGCGGAATCCAACACTTTGGAGTTTTGGACAGCGTCGCCCACACCCATGTTGATAACGATTTTCTCGATTTTCGGCACTTGCATTACCGTTGTATAGTTAAACTTCTGCATCAAAGCAGGAGCGATTTCTTGCAGGTAACGTTCTTTCATTCTTGATGCCATGAATCATAGCCCTCCTTTCTCATTCGGTTCAATTAGTCGATAATTTCTCCGGAACGTTTAGCAACGCGCACTTTCTTTCCGTTATCCAAAACTTTGTAACCTACACGGGTTACTTTTCCGCTCTTCGGATCGATGTGCATTACGTTGGAAACGTGAATCGGAGCTTCCTTCTCGATAATGCCGCCTTGCGGATTTTGCTGGTTAGGCTTCTGGTGTTTTTTCACCATGTTCACACCTTCCACAAGGACGCGGTTCTCACGAGGATAAGCAGCGATGACACGGCCTTTTTTACCTTTGTCTTTACCGCTGATCACCATAACCGTATCTTCCTTTTTAACGTGAAGTTTGTTGTTATGGGATTCCAGAACTTTTTTCACTCTTGGCATTTCGTACACCTCCTGTTTCTAACATCACGAGATTAAGCTTTAGATAACTTCTGGAGCCAAGGAAACGATTTTCATGAAGTCTTTATCGCGAAGTTCGCGAGCAACTGGTCCGAAAATACGTGTTCCACGTGGGCTTCTGTCGTCTTTTACAACAACCGCTGCATTTTCATCAAAACCGATGTAGGAACCGTCTTTACGACGTACAGAACGTTTCGTACGAACGACAACCGCTCTAACTACATCACCTTTTTTGACAACGCCGCCTGGTGTTGCTTGTTTAACAGAACAAACGATCAGATCACCGATTTGAGCTGTACGACGTCCCGTACCGCCGAGTACGCGGATACACATCAGTTCCTTCGCACCGGAGTTGTCAGCCACAGTCAAACGTGTAAATGGTTGAATCATTTAGTATTCCTCCTTTCAGCAGTGCTGCTGAGCATTAGATGATAACCGCTTTTTCTACGATTTCAGTAAGTCTCCAGCGTTTATCTTTCGAAAGCGGACGAGTCTCCATGATTTTCACCGTGTCACCGATTTTCGCAGTGTTTTCTTCGTCATGTGCTTTGAATTTTTTAGTAACCTTAATGCGTTTATGGTACAAGTTGTGTTTTTTGTAAGTTTCTACAGCAACAACAATTGTTTTGTCCATTTTATCGCTGACCACTTTACCAGTTTGCACTTTACGTGCGTTACGTTCTTCGCTCATTGTTGGCCTCCTTCCTGATTACGGACGGATTGTCCATCCTATCCCTAATTAACCGATTCCCAATTCTCTCTCACGGATAATGGTTTTAGCACGAGCTATTTCTTTCCGCACATCACGGATGCGAGTCGGGTTATCCAGCTGACCGGTAGCTAATTGAAAGCGGAGGTTAAAGAGTTCTTCTTTAAATCCGGCAATCTTTTGCTCGATTTCAGCAGAGGTTAGGTTGCGAAATTCACTAGCTTTCATTTGCTTCACCACCCAATTCTTCACGTTTCACGAACTTCGTTTTGATTGGCAGTTTGTGAGCGGCAAGACGCATTGCTTCGCGAGCAATTTCCTCCGGTACACCAGCAAGTTCAAACATGATCTTACCTGGTTTCACTACTGCAACCCATTTTTCTACGTTACCTTTACCGCTACCCATCCGAACCTCGAGAGGCTTTTGAGTGATTGGTTTGTCTGGGAAAATTTTGATCCAAACTTTACCACCACGTTTGATGTAACGAGTCATCGCAATACGAGCCGCTTCGATCTGACGGTTCGTAATCCAAGCCGGTTCCGTAGCTTGCAGACCGTATTCGCCAAAGTTCAGAGTCGTTCCGCCTTTAGCTTGGCCTTTCATATGTCCACGTTGTTGCTTACGGTGTTTTACACGTTTTGGTACCAACATGATTAGTTGCCTCCTTCCTTAGCAGCTTGTTTCTTAGCCGTAGGAAGAACCTCTCCACGATAGATCCATACTTTTACGCCGATACGTCCGTAAGTAGTATGAGCCTCTGCTGTACCATAGTCAATGTCAGCACGCAGTGTGTGCAGTGGAACAGTTCCTTCGCTGTAGCCTTCAGAACGTGCGATCTCAGCACCGCCAAGACGTCCGCCTACTTGAGTTTTGATACCTTTAGCACCAGAGCGCATAGTTCTTTGAATTGCTTGTTTCAGAGCACGACGGAAAGAAACACGACGTTCCAATTGTTGTGCAATGCTTTCAGCTACAAGAACTGCGTCCAAGTCTTGGTTCTTAATTTCAGAAATGTTGATGTGTACTTTTTTACCGCCAGCAATTTTCGTAATTTGGTTACGAAGATTTTCAACTTCCGAACCACCCTTACCAATAACCATACCTGGTTTAGCAGTGTGAATCGTTACGTTTACGCGGTTAGCCGCTCTCTCAATTTCTACACGAGATAAAGCGGAGTCTTTCAATTTATTTTTCAGGAATTCACGAATTCTCACGTCTTCCATCAAAAGATCACCGAAGTCTTTGCCTGCATACCACTTAGATTCCCAGTCACGGATAATTCCGACACGGAGTCCGACTGGATTTACCTTTTGGCCCACACATTTCCCCTCCTTCTACTTCTCAGATACCACCAAAGTAATGTGGCTAGTACGTTTGTTAATACGACTTGCACGTCCCATTGCACGAGGGCGGAAACGTTTCATTGTCGGTCCTTGGTTCACGTAAGCTTGCGAGATAACCAAGTTGTTAACATCCAAAGAATAGTTATGTTCCGCATTCGCAATAGCGGAGTTAAGCAACTTCTCAACGATTGGAGAAGCGGATTTCGGAGTGTGACGGAGAATGGCAACCGCCTCACCTACTTGCTTGCCGCGAATCAAGTCAACAACGAGTTGAACTTTACGAGGAGCAATCCGGATAAACTTAGCATGTGCTTTTGCTTCCATTGTGTAACCTCCTCTCAAACATTAAAGATGTTCATTTATCTTCTTGTTTTCTTATCATCATCAGTATGGCCTTTGTACGTACGGGTTGGAGCGAACTCACCCAGTTTGTGTCCGACCATGTCCTCAGTTACATACACTGGCACGTGTTTACGACCATCGTAAACGCCAAATGTGTGTCCGATGAATTGCGGGAAAATTGTAGAACGACGGGACCAGGTTTTGATTACGTTCTTCTTACCTGAAGCTTCCATCTCTTCTACCTTTTTGAGCATGTAGCCATCAATGAATGGCCCTTTTTTCAAACTGCGACCCATGTGGAGATCCTCCCTTCAAACGTAGCTATTATGCATCCGCAGATGCCTCACGAAGTTATGCACAGTGTGTATTACTTCGTGCGGCGGCGAATGATGTATTTATCAGAAGCTTTATTTTTCTTACGCGTTTTGTAACCAAGAGTTGGTTTACCCCATGGTGACATTGGCGATTTACGTCCGATTGGAGCACGACCTTCACCACCACCGTGTGGGTGATCGTTAGGGTTCATTACTACACCACGAACCTCAGGACGTTTACCCAACCAACGGCTACGACCGGCTTTACCGATTTTGATGAGCTCGTGGTCTTGGTTACCAACAGATCCGATTGTTGCGCGGCAAACTTTCAAAATACGACGAACTTCTCCGGAAGAGAGACGAACGGAAACGTATTTTTCTTCTTTACCAAGCAATTGAGCTTCTGTACCAGCAGCACGAACCAATTGTCCGCCTTTACCTGGTTTCAACTCGATGTTGTGGATAACGGTACCTACTGGAATGTTTTCAAGTGGCAGTGCGTTACCGATTTTGATGTCTGATTCAGGTCCGGAGAATACTTGATCTCCAACTTTCAAACCTTTAGGAGCGATGATATAACGTTTCTCACCATCAGCATAGTGAATCAGAGCGATGTTGGATGTACGGTTCGGGTCATACTCAATCGTAGCAACGCGGCCCGGTATTCCATCTTTAGTACGTTTGAAGTCAATGATACGGTATTTACGTTTGTGTCCACCACCATGGTGACGAACTGTAATTTTACCTTGGTTGTTGCGGCCTGCTTGTTTGCTCAACGGGGCCAACAACGATTTCTCCGGCTGATTTGTGGTGATTTCCTCAAATGTAGAAACGGACATGTTCCGTCTTGCCGGGGAAGTTGGTTTATACTTTTTGATTGGCACTGGGTTTCCCTCCTTACTTCAAAAATTCAATTATACAGTTTCAAAGAACTCAAGCGTTTTGCTGTCTTTTGTCAACGTTACAAACGCTTTTTTCCATTCGCTAGTATATCCGGAATAACGTCCGTACCGTTTTGGCTTAGCTGGAACACGAAGCGTGTTCACGTTTTTCACTTTTACGTTGAAAATAGCTTCTACAGCCTTTTTGATCTCGGTTTTGTTTGCACGGATATCGACTTCAAATACATATTTCAAGTCATTCATCATGTCAGCAGTACGTTCCGTAATAATCGGACGTTTTACAATATCACGAGGATCCTTCATTACGCGAGCACCTCCTCTACCTTCTGAACTGCTTCTTTCGTAATGATCAATTTGTCGTGCGAAAGCACGTCAAGAACATTAATACCGTCAGCAGCTACGAATTTCACGCCTGGAATATTCCGTGCGGAAAGAGCTACATTATCATCATAGCTAGGAGCTACGATCAAAGCCTTACGTCCCACTTTGAGGTTACTCAAGATGGCAGCAAATTCTTTAGTTTTAGGCGTGCTCAACGAAAGAGCATCCAAAACGATAATGTCATTGTCAAGCACTTTGGATGAAAGGGCCGATTTGATCGCCAAGCGACGAACTTTCTTAGGCAGTTTGTACGCATAGCTCCGTGGTGTTGGACCAAATACGATACCGCCGCCTTTCCATTGTGGTGAACGAATTGAACCTTGACGAGCGCGACCTGTACCTTTTTGTTTCCAAGGTTTACGTCCACCGCCACGTACTTCAGAACGTCCTTTTACTTTGTGGGTACCTTGACGAAGGGAAGCGCGTTGCATAAGAACTGCATCGTACAGAACGTGTTGGTTCGGCTCAATTCCGAAAACCGCATCGTTCAATTCAACTTCGCCTACTTGGCTACCATCTACATTGTAAACTGATACTTTTGGCATTTTGTGTTCCTCCTTTCTTCAGTGGTTATTTTTTCACCGTTTCTTTAACTTTAATGAGACTGTTTTTCGGTCCAGGAATGGAACCTTTCACGAGCAACACGTTACGCTCAGCGTCTACTTTAACTACTTCAAGACGTTGGATTGTAACAGTATCATGTCCCATGTGTCCTGGCAGGCGTTTGCCTTTAGGAACTCGGTTAGCTTGGATCGAACCCATCGAACCCGGGCCACGGTGATAACGCGAACCGTGTGACATAGGTCCAGTGCTTTGTCCCCAACGTTTGATTACGCCGGCAAAACCTTTACCTTTAGAAACACCCGTTACGTCAACGAATTCGCCTTCAGCGAAAATGTCAGCTTTCAGTTCTTGGCCAACTTCATATTCAGCGATGTTGATACCGCGAACTTCACGAACGTAGCGCTTAGGGGCAGTGTTCGCTTTTTTAGCGTGACCTGCTTCTGGCTTGTTAGCATTTTTCTCTTTCTTATCGGAGTAACCGATTTGAATCGCTTCGTAGCCATCGTTCTCAATGTCTTTCTTTTGCAAAACAACACAAGGGCCTGCTTCGATAACCGTTACTGGAACGACGTTACCTTCAGGAGTAAATACTTGAGTCATTCCGAGTTTTTTTCCTAAGATTGCTTTCATGTTGACACCTCTTTTCCTTTATACATGGTCTTTGTTGTAGCTTATATTACAATTTAATTTCGATATCTACACCGGACGGCAGATCCAAGCGCATCAAGGCATCCACAGTTTGTGGAGTCGGGTTAACGATGTCGATCAAACGCTTATGTGTGCGTTGTTCGAATTGTTCCCGAGAATCCTTGTACTTGTGCACCGCACGAAGAATAGTAATGATTTGTTTTTCAGTAGGAAGCGGAATCGGACCGGATACACCAGCACCCGAACGTTTTGCTGTTTCAACAATTTTCTCCGCGGATTGATCAAGAATTCTGTGGTCGTAAGCTTTCAAACGAATACGAATTTTTTGCTTTGCCATTTTAGTCCCTCCTTCTATCGCCCAATTTTTTATCGGACATACTCCGTGAAAATTTTCTAGCCACTCTCCCATGGCAAAGGGGCCGGGTGTGCCAGTAACCTCTCACATCATCGCAACGTCACAGAACAACATTCATTATTATATAGAAAAGATAGGCGTATTGCAAGCATATTTAATAAAAACATTTAAACTTATCTTTTCTGATGAAATGACTTCGTTTATTGCAGTGTTTTATCTTCAATATCCAGGCTGCCTTGCCAATCCTTCTAAACTCTTAAATGATGTTCATTTCGCATGACGCAGGTTCCGAAACTTTACACATAATAAAAGAGTTCTTTATCCGATGTCGGATAAAGAACTCTTCCGAAGCTTCGTTACAATACAATGTTACTCGTTCCAGTACACTGTTGCTTATGCTTTATTTAGCGTTAAGCCAAATTATTTTTGGATCGATGCTACGGAACCGGCACCTACTGTACGTCCGCCTTCACGAATGGAGAACTTAGTTCCTTCTTCAATCGCGATTGGGGAGATCAGGGAAACAGTAACAGTGATGTTATCACCAGGCATTACCATTTCAGTACCTTCAGGCAAGTTGATGATGCCTGTTACGTCAGTTGTACGGAAGTAGAACTGTGGACGGTAACCAGTGAAGAATGGTTTGTGACGTCCGCCCTCTTCTTTAGTCAGAACGTAGATTTGAGCTGTGAATTCTGTGTGAGGCTTAACAGAACCCGGTTTAGCCAAAACTTGGCCACGCTCGATGTTGTTACGGTCAACACCACGAAGAAGTGCTCCGATGTTGTCACCAGCTTGAGCGGAATCCAGCAATTTGCGGAACATCTCAACGCCTGTTACAACAGATTTTTTAGTTTCTTCAGTGATACCAACGATTTCGATCTCTTCGCCGACTTTAACAGTACCACGCTCTACACGGCCAGTAGCAACAGTACCACGACCAGTGATGGAGAATACGTCCTCGACAGGCATCAAGAAAGGCTTGTCAGTTTGACGCTCAGGCAGCGGGATGTAAGTGTCGATCTCTTTGAACATCTCAACGATTTTTTGAGCCCATTCGCCATCTGGGTTTGCCAGAGCTTCACGAGCGGATCCACGAGTGATTGGAGTATCGTCACCTGGGAACTCATATTCGTTAAGAAGGTCGCGAACTTCCATCTCAACCAATTCCAACAACTCTTCGTCTTCAACCATGTCACATTTGTTCAAGAATACAACAATGTAAGGTACGCCTACTTGACGGGAGAGCAAGATGTGCTCACGAGTTTGTGGCATTGGGCCGTCAGCTGCGGATACTACCAAGATAGCTCCGTCCATTTGTGCCGCGCCAGTGATCATGTTTTTAACATAGTCGGCGTGACCTGGGCAGTCTACGTGAGCGTAGTGACGAGTGTCAGTTTCGTACTCAACGTGTGCTGTGGAGATAGTGATACCGCGCTCGCGCTCTTCTGGAGCTTTGTCGATTTGGTCGAATGCTACAGCAGCACCACCGTAAGTTTTGGACAATACAGTTGTGATTGCAGCAGTCAGAGTTGTTTTACCGTGATCGACGTGACCAATAGTACCGATGTTAACGTGGGGTTTATTACGTTCGTATTTAGCCTTTGCCATTTGAACGTGGCCTCCTTAAAATTATAATTTTATGTTTTCACTGAATGAAGTGCTCCGAAATGAATTCTTATGCACTTGCATCCAGTGTGAGAAAACTACTCGGTGCCTTTTGTTTTGGCAACGATTTCTTCAGCGATGCTCTTAGGAACTTCTTCATAATGAGAGAGTTCCATGGAGAACACGCCGCGTCCTTGAGTACCGGAGCGAAGAGTTGTAGAGTAACCAAACATTTCAGACAAAGGTACCTTAGCACGGATGATTTGAGCTCCACTACGGGAATCCATACCTTCGATGCGGCCACGACGGGAGTTCAACATACCCATTACGTCACCCATGTACTCTTCTGGAACAGTTACTTCTACTTTCATGATAGGCTCAAGCAGAACTGGTTTACACTTGTCTTTAGCCGCTTTAAGCGCCATAGATCCGGCAATTTTAAATGCCATCTCGTTGGAATCGACATCATGGTAAGATCCGTCTACGATTGTAGCCTTAACGTCAACAAGCGGGAAGCCTGCAATAACGCCGTTTTTCATTTGCTCTTCAATCCCTGACAGTGCAGGTTGAATGTATTCTCTTGGAACGGAACCACCGACAACCTTACTTTCAAACTGGCTGCCTGTACCCGGCTCGAGAGGTTCGAATTCAACCCATACGTGACCGTATTGACCACGACCACCGGATTGACGTACGAATTTACCTTCAACGCGCGCTGGAGCACGGAATGTTTCACGGTAAGCTACTTGTGGTTTACCCACAGTAGTTTCAACCTTGAACTCACGACGCATACGGTCGATGATAATGTCAAGGTGAAGCTCACCCATACCTGCCAAGATTGTTTGACCTGTTTCCTCGTCAGTATGAGCACGAAGAGTTGGATCCTCTTCAGTCAACTTGCCGAGAGCAACACCCATTTTATCTTGGTCAGCTTTGGTTTTAGGTTCTACGGCGATTTCGATAACCGGATCAGGGAAGTTCATTGACTCCAGGATAACCGGATTTTTCTCATCACATAGTGTATCACCTGTACCCGTATCTTTCAAACCTACGGCAGCTGCAATATCACCGGAGTAAACTTCAGTGATCTCTTGACGGCTGTTCGCGTGCATTTGAAGGATACGACCGATACGCTCACGTTTGTTTTTAGTGGCATTCAATACATATGAACCGGATTGAAGAACACCGGAGTATACGCGGAAGAATGTCAATTTACCAACGTAAGGGTCAGTCATGATTTTGAATGCCAATGCGGAGAATGGCTCTTCATCAGAGGACTTACGAACTGCTTCAGTTCCATCTTCAAGATGACCAGTGATTGATGGTACATCTGTTGGAGCTGGCAAGTAGTCGATAACAGCATCCAACATCAGTTGAACACCTTTGTTACGGTATGAGGATCCACAGATAACCGGGAAGATCTTAACATCTACAACACCTTTACGGAGTACGGATTTGATCTCATCAATTGTGATCTCTTCGCCTTCCAGGTACTTCATTGTCAAATCTTCATCCAGTTCAGCAACGCGTTCAATCAACTCGTTGCGAAGTTCTTCAACTTGATCTGCAAATTCTGCAGGAATGTCGGTTTCTTCGATATCTTGTCCGAGATCATCTTTGTACATATGAGCTCTTTGTGCAACGATATCGATGATACCTTTGAAATCATTTTCAGCACCGATCGGAAGTTGAATCGCAACAGCGTTCGCTTGAAGGCGATCACGCATGTCAGATACAACGTTCAGGAAGTCAGCACCGATGATATCCATTTTGTTTACATATGCGATACGAGGTACGCCGTACTTGTCAGCCTGTCTCCATACGGTTTCGGACTGAGGCTCAACGCCTTCTTTCGCACTGAATACACCAACTGCTCCGTCCAATACACGAAGGGAACGTTCAACTTCAACAGTGAAGTCAACGTGTCCCGGGGTATCAATAATATTAACGCGGTGGCCTTTCCAAGCAGCGGTAGTTGCAGCGGAAGTAATCGTAATTCCGCGCTCCTGTTCCTGTTCCATCCAGTCCATTGTCGCAGCGCCTTCGTGTACTTCACCGATTTTGTGCGTACGTCCTGTGTAGAACAAGATCCGCTCAGTTGTCGTGGTTTTACCCGCATCAATATGAGCCATGATCCCGATATTACGTGTATTTTTCAAGGAGAACTCTCTAGCCATGAAATGGGTCTCCCTTCAAAATTGAAGTTATTTTATTGTGAACTGAATCCTACCAACGGTAGTGAGCAAACGCTTTGTTCGCTTCAGCCATTTTGTGCGTATCTTCACGTTTTTTAACGGAAGCGCCTGTGTTGTTGGAAGCGTCGATGATCTCAGCCGCCAAACGCTCTTCCATTGTTTTCTCACCGCGGTTGCGGGAGTAGTTCACGAGCCAACGTAGTCCCAGAGCAGTACGTCTCTCTGGTTTTACCTCGATTGGTACTTGGTAGTTGGCACCGCCGACACGGCGAGCTTTAACTTCCAGGACTGGCATGATATTTTTGATTGCTGCTTCAAATACTTCCATCGGGTCATTACCCGTACGTTCTTGAATCAACTTGAACGCATTATACAGAATGCTTTGAGCAACACCGCGTTTTCCGTCGAGCATGATGCGATTGATCAAACGAGTAACCAACTTGGAGTTGTATACCGGATCTGGCAACACGTCTCTTTTCGTAACTGGACCTTTGCGTGGCATGGATATCCCCCTTTCTTTCTTGTTCAGCAGATCCTGTACCTTCCAGACCTAAGCCAGAAGGCTTTCAGGTTCTCTGCTTATAATGGTTTAGGCTTTTTTAGCTTTTGGACGTTTTGCACCGTATTTCGAACGAGCTTGCATACGGTTGTTTACGCCTGCTGTATCGAGAGCTCCACGAACGATGTGATAACGAACCCCTGCAAGGTCTTTAACTTTACCTCCGCGGATCAATACCACACTGTGCTCTTGAAGGTTATGTCCGATTCCCGGGATATAAGCAGTTACCTCGAGACGGTTCGTCAAACGAACACGGGCATATTTACGAAGTGCAGAGTTTGGTTTACGTGGAGTCATTGTACCTACACGAGTGCAGACACCACGTTTTTGTGGGGCACTGATGTTAGTAGATTCACGTTTCAAAGCGTTGAATCCTTTTTGCAAAGCTGGAGATTTTGACTTCTCAACTTTTGCTTGACGTCCTTTACGAACCAGTTGGTTAATAGTTGGCATGTGATTGCCACCCCCTTCCTCAAATATTCATGTTTCTTTATAAACCTCTTTTCGCTAAGTCCACAGACCCAGGCGGTTCATAAAAAGACAAATGAAAAGTTTTTGCCTTGGAGAATCCCTAAAAGTTCTCGGACAAAAACGTTCCTTACACTATCATTTTACGACAGCAGCCATAGCTGCTCCCACTCCAATCCCGCAAGCTTTGCCGAGATTTTTCATTGTATCCACTTTCGTGTACTTTACATTGTGTTGTTCACACAAGGCAATGATTTTGGAAGTGAGCTGCGGATCACTATCTTCTGCGACATAGACTTCGGAAGCCATACCTGTCTGCACCATCCGCATGGTCTGTTTGCTACCTATTTTGACATGAGCATCTTGCAAGGCTTTTTCATTAGACATTGTGCATTCCTCCGAATAGAACCATGTACAATCAGCTGCCCACGCACCTTTGATATATTAGCATCTAGCGCAAGCATTGTCAATGCTAATCCTAAAACATTTTTTTAAAAAGTTTACGTACATCAGGATTCGTCCGCCTGCATTATACAAGCGTCCGCCTCCTGACGTACAAAACTTTCATTCCCTCTAAACGAGGAGGAAGCTATTTAATCAACCGAAACTGGCTCGAGTTCTTCTACTGAAGATTGGCCATCTTCTGGCTCAGCAAATTTGATGCTGCGGTAACGGTGCATACCTGTACCTGCAGGAATCAATTTACCGATGATTACATTTTCCTTCAGACCGAGCAACTGATCGACTTTACCTTTGATCGCTGCATCTGTCAGTACACGTGTAGTTTCTTGGAACGAAGCCGCCGAGAGGAAGGAGTCTGTTTCCAGAGATGCTTTCGTAATACCGAGCAGGATTGGTTTAGCAACCGCTGGCTCTTTATCACTAAGAATCGCAATTTTGTTAGCTCTTTCGTATTCATGCGTATCAACGAACGATCCTGGCAACAGCGTTGTATCACCTGCATCTACGATGCGGATTTTACGCAGCATTTGACGGATCATAACTTCAACGTGCTTGTCATTGATTTCTACGCCTTGGTTACGGTATACGCGCTGTACTTCCTGCAAAATGTAGTTTTGTACGCCACGTACGCCTTTAATGCGCAGCATTTCTTTTGGATCGATGGAACCATCTGTCAACTCGTCACCAGCTTCAATTTCCATGCCTTCGCTTACGCGCACACGGGAACCGTAGGTAACGGAGTATACTTTGGATTCCGCTTCACCTTGAATTTCGATTTCACGACGATCTTTTGCTTCGCGAATCTCTTTAACCACACCATCAATCTCACTAATCGTTGCTTGACCCTTAGGATTACGAGCTTCAAACAACTCTTGGATACGCGGCAAACCTTGCGTAATATCGTCTCCGGCTACACCGCCGGTGTGGAACGTACGCATTGTAAGCTGTGTTCCTGGCTCACCAATGGATTGTGCTGCAATAATCCCAACTGCTTCACCAATCTCCACGTGTTTACCTGTCGCAAGGTTACGACCGTAACACTTCTTGCAGACACCATGACTTGCACGGCAGCTGAGTACGGAGCGGATTTGCAATTTGGTGATTCCCGCTTTTATAATCGCTTCTGCTTTATCGGAGTCAATCAATTCATTGCGGCCTGCAATGATTTCTTTTGTTTCCGGATGACGAACTGTTTCGAAGCAGTATCTGCCTTCAATACGGTCGTAGAGATCTTCAATAACCTCTTTACCATCCTGGATACGACTTACCGTAAAGCCTTTATCTGTACCACAATCATCATCACGCACGATTACGTCTTGGGCTACGTCTACGAGACGACGAGTCAGGTAACCTGAATCGGCTGTACGCAGAGCTGTATCCGCCAAACCTTTACGCGCTCCGTGAGTGGAGATAAAGTACTCGAGTACTGTCAGACCTTCACGGAAGTTCGATTTGATTGGGAGTTCGATGATTCGACCAGATGGGTTGGCCATCAGACCACGCATACCGCCCAATTGGGTGATTTGCGATTTGTTACCCCGTGCTTTGGAGTCAACCATCATCATGATCGAGTTGTAACGATCCATGGACTTCATCAGAATCTCAGTGATGTCATCTTTGGATTTTGACCAGATATCAATGATACGGTCATAGCGCTCTTCATTCGTAATCAGACCACGACGGTACTGATTCGTAACGATTTGTGCTTTTTCCTCAGACTGTCTAAGAATCTCAAACTTCTCAGGCGGAACGATAACATCAGATACCGCAACCGTAATACCGGCACGAGTAGAGTATGTGAATCCAAGTTGTTTGATTTTATCCAAAATAACGGCTGTTTCCGTTGTATGGTAAATTTCAAAACAACGTGCAATGATGGAGCCGAGGTATTCTTTACCGACACCGCCAGCCAGAGGAGCATTCATAATAGCTTCTCTGAGATCAGCACCTTTTTCATATACAAATGAGTGATCTGCAGTACCTTGGTACAGGTTCGCACGAGTCGCATCATTGATATACGGGAAGCTTGCCGGGAAAATTTCATTAAAGATAATTTTACCGATAGTTGTCAGCAACATACCTTCTTGCTGTTCTTCCGTGAAGCTTGTTTTACCAAGCGCCTTAACCGGAATAGCTACACGCGCATGCAGACCAGCAGTACCACGTTGATATGCCGATACAGCTTCGTTAACTGTACGCAAGATCATACCTGTGCCCTTTTCTTCCTTGTTGTCCATAGTGAGGTAATAAGAACCAAGCACCATATCCTGGGAAGGAGTAACAACCGGTTTACCGTCTTTCGGGTTCAAAATGTTACCTGATGCAAGCATCAGGATACGTGCTTCCGCTTGAGCTTCAGCGGACAACGGAACGTGCACGGCCATTTGGTCACCGTCAAAGTCGGCATTGTATGCCGTACATACGAGTGGGTGAAGACGAATTGCTTTACCTTCAACGAGAATCGGTTCAAACGCTTGAATACCGAGTCTGTGAAGCGTAGGGGCACGGTTCAACAGAACCGGATGCTCCTTGATTACTTCTTCAAGAACATCCCATACTTCAGGACTTACACGCTCAACTTTACGTTTCGCGCTCTTGATGTTGTGGGCAAGCCCTTTATTCACAAGCTCTTTCATAACGAAAGGCTTGAACAATTCAAGTGCCATATCTTTTGGCAGACCACACTGATACATTTTCAGGTAAGGTCCGACAACGATAACGGAACGACCAGAATAGTCAACACGTTTACCGAGCAAGTTCTGACGGAAACGTCCTTGTTTACCTTTCAGCATGTGGCTGAGAGATTTCAATGGACGGTTACCAGGACCCGTTACCGGGCGTCCGCGACGACCATTATCGATCAATGCGTCAACAGCTTCCTGCAACATCCGTTTTTCATTTTGCACAATAATATCCGGCGCGCCCAGATCAAGCAGACGTTTCAGACGGTTGTTCCGGTTGATTACACGGCGATACAAGTCATTCAGGTCAGACGTTGCAAAACGTCCACCATCCAACTGTACCATTGGACGAAGTTCCGGCGGGATAACAGGAAGTACATCCATGATCATCCACTCTGGCTTGTTGCCGGAGTTGCGGAATGCTTCAATAACTTCCAAACGTTTGATTGCACGATTACGACGTTGTCCTTGCGCAGTCCGGAGCTCTTCTTTCAGGAACTCGAGCTCTTTATCTATGTCAAGGTCTTGAAGCAATTTTTTAACGGCTTCTGCGCCCATGCCAGCCTGGAAACCATAGCCGTATTTCTCACGATAGCTGCGGTATTCTTTCTCGGACAACAGCTGTTTTTTCTCCAGTGGAGTTTCTCCTGGATCAGTTACAACATATGATGCAAAATAAATAATCTCTTCAAGAGATCTTGGAGACATATCCAGAGCAAGACCCATACGGCTCGGAATACCTTTGAAGTACCAGATATGCGATACCGGAGCAGCGAGCTCAATATGACCCATCCGTTCGCGGCGTACTTTCGCACGTGTTACTTCAACGCCACAACGATCACAGACAACGCCTTTATAACGGACGCGTTTGTATTTACCGCAATGACATTCCCAGTCTTTTGTAGGGCCAAAAATCTTTTCGCAGAACAGCCCTTCTTTTTCCGGTTTCAACGTACGATAGTTGATCGTTTCCGGTTTTTTCACTTCTCCGCGGGACCAAGAACGAATTTTCTCTGGGGAAGCAAGCCCGATCTTCATGTATTCGAAATTGTTGACGTCCAACAAGGAGCAACCCTCCTTAACCAATTCCTGTATTCTAGGTTACGCCCTCTCCGGCCGAAGCCGGAGCAAGACGCGAGCCTGATGAAAAACGCCGGTCATCATGCGCTCGAAGCGGTTTATTCCGCTCCGACCTCTGTACCCTCAAGGTTGAGGCTGAGCTTATCGCTCGCAGCGTCATCTTCATCGTCCATTTCTCTCATTTCAATCTCTTGCTCATCTTCACTCAAAATCTTAACGTCCATACCCAAGCTTTGCAGCTCTTTGATCAATACTTTGAATGATTCAGGAACACCTGGTTCCGGAACGTTCTCGCCTTTGACGATGGATTCATATGTTTTAACCCGACCAACAACGTCATCGGATTTAACAGTCAAGATTTCTTGCAGTGTATAAGCAGCACCGTATGCCTCAAGCGCCCATACTTCCATCTCCCCGAAACGCTGTCCACCAAATTGGGCTTTACCACCCAATGGCTGTTGCGTAACAAGTGAGTAAGGACCCGTGGAACGGGCATGGATTTTATCATCAACCATGTGTGCCAATTTGATCATGTGCATGACACCTACGGTAACTTCACGTTCAAACTCTTCACCTGTACGACCATCATACAGGACAGTTTTACCATTACGTTGCATGCCTGCTTCTTCCATCGTATCGAAGACGTCATACTCCTTCGCTCCGTCGAATACAGGCGTTGCTACGTGAATACCCAGTTGCATCGCCGCCATACCCAAGTGAACCTCGAGTACTTGACCGATATTCATACGGGAAGGTACGCCCAGTGGGTTAAGAACGATCTGAACCGGTGTACCGTCTGGCAGGAAAGGCATATCTTCTTCCGGCAAGATGCGGGCCACGACCCCTTTGTTACCGTGACGTCCGGCCATTTTATCACCCTCGGAAATTTTCCGTTTTTGAGCGATATATACACGAACGAGTTGGTTAACACCTGGAGGCAGCTCATCACCGTTTTCACGGGTAAATACTTTCACGTCTACTACGATACCGTCGGTACCATGTGGTACACGCAAGGAAGTATCACGTACTTCACGTGCTTTCTCACCAAAGATCGCATGCAAGAGACGTTCTTCTGCAGTCAGCTCTGTTACACCCTTAGGTGTTACTTTACCAACCAGAATGTCGCCAGCGCTAATCTCAGCACCGATGCGGATAATACCGCGCTCATCCAAGTTACGCAACGCTTCTTCCCCAACGTTAGGGATGTCACGTGTGATCTCTTCAGGTCCGAGCTTGGTATCACGCGCTTCTGACTCATACTCCTCGATATGGATGGATGTGTATACATCTTCCTTAACGAGTTTTTCACTGAGCAAGATCGCATCCTCGTAGTTGTAACCTTCCCAAGTCATGAAGGCAACAACAACGTTACGTCCCAGAGCCAATTCACCCATTTCCGTTGAAGGACCATCAGCGAGGATATCGCCAGCTTTGACAGCAGCACCTCTTTTGACAATCGGACGCTGGTTAATGCATGTTCCTTGGTTCGAACGCATAAATTTGTGTAATTTATATTTAACGATATCGCCTTTAACTTCCTGACCATCCACTTCTTCAACACGACGGAGCCAAATCTCGTTCGCAGAAGAACGTTCAATAATTCCGTCATAATCGGAGACAATACATACACCAGAGTCTTTTGCAGCTTTGTGCTCCATACCTGTTCCTACAAGTGGTGCTTTAGGAATCAAGAGTGGAACCGCCTGCCGCTGCATGTTAGATCCCATGAGTGCACGGTTGGAGTCATCGTTCTCTAGGAACGGGATCAGCGCTGTAGCGACGGATACAACCTGTTTAGGAGATACATCCATGTAGTCAACTCGCTCACTCGGCATCGTAAGGATGTTATCCGACTGTTTGTTGTAACGTACAATGATCGCTTCTTCTTCAAATGTACCGTCATCGTTCAACTTCGCATTCGCTTGCGCGATGACATAGTTGTCCTCTTCGTCCGCTGTCAGGTAATCAATTTGCTCGGTTACAATACCTGTCTTCGGATCAACCCAACGATATGGAGCTTCAATGAAGCCATATTCATTCACACGGGCGAACGTAGACAAGGAGTTGATCAAACCGATGTTTGGTCCCTCTGGAGTCTCGATTGGACACATACGGCCATAGTGGGATGGATGGACGTCACGCACTTCCATACCTGCACGCTCACGCGTCAAACCACCGGGTCCGAGTGCGGACAAACGACGTTTATGTGTCAACTCACCCAACGGGTTCGTTTGATCCATAAACTGTGACAACTGGGAGCTACCAAAGAACTCTTTAATCGATGCAATAACAGGACGTATGTTGATCAAAGCCTGTGGTGTAATGACGTTAGCATCCTGAATGGACATTCTCTCACGAACCACACGCTCCATACGAGACAAACCAATACGGAACTGGTTCTGCAGAAGTTCACCCACCGAACGCAAACGACGGTTACCCAGATGATCGATATCATCCGTGCTACCAATGCCCTGCAGAAGGTTAAGGAAATAACTGATCGACGAAATGATATCCGCCGGTGTCACGTTTTTAACAGACTTGTCAATGTTAGCATTGGCAATCAGTTTGACCACTTTACCATCTTCAGTTGGTGAGAACACATCAATCGTTTGCATAGGGATATCATTGGCATCCAAAACGCCGTTACCCACGTGATACGTGCGGAATCCAACGCTCTTCTCCAGATACGGCATGATTTCATCCAACAAGCGACGATCCACCATTTGACCAGCTTCAGCAATGATTTCACCTGTTTCAGCGTCAACAAGTGACTCAGCCAATCGCTGGTTAAACAAACGGTTTTTGATGTGAAGTTTTTTATTCATTTTGTAACGACCTACATTAGCCAGGTCATAACGTTTTGGATCAAAGAAACGTGCTACGAGCAAGCTTTTTGCATTATCCAGCGTTGGAGGCTCACCCGGACGAAGACGCTCATAGATCTCAATGAGTGCTTTCTCCGTGGAATCCGTGTTGTCTTTGTCCAGTGTGTTGCGGATATATTCGTCATTACCGAGCAGATCCAGAATCTCAGCATCTGTGCCAAAACCAAGTGAACGCAGGAGAACCGTAACCGGTATTTTACGTGTACGGTCGATCCGGACGTAAACAACATCCTTCGCGTCCATCTCCAGTTCCAACCAAGCGCCGCGGTTAGGAATGACTGTAGCGGTATACGTTTTTTTGGCGTTTTTATCTACTTTGGTACTGAAGTAAACGCTAGGAGAGCGAACCAACTGGCTGACAATAACCCGTTCCGCACCATTAATAATAAATGTGCCCGTGTTGGTCATCAGCGGGAAATCTCCCATGAATACTTCCTGCTCTTTGACTTCGCCGGTTTCCTTATTAATGAGCCGGACTTTGACCCGAAGTGGTGCTGCATACGTAACGTCACGCTCTTTTGCGTCATCTACTGTATACTTCGGTTCACCGAGACTGTAATCGATAAATTCCAAAATCAAGTTACCTGTAAAATCCTGGATCGGCGAGATATCCTGGAACATTTCGCGCAACCCTTCCTCCAAAAACCAATCATAAGATTTTTGTTGGATTTCAATCAGGTTCGGAACTTCGAGTATCTCGTTAATTCGTGCATAACTGCGCCGAGTGCGTCGACCATATTGAACAAGATGTCCTGCCAACTTAAACTCACCCCTCAATGTCTACTCACTTTAAAAATTTCGTTGCGAACCTCTGTTTGTAACCTTATAATGGTACACATACAGAGCAAAGCAATGCATCCACAAATAAAGAAAAGCCCTTACTCGAAATGTCGTTCGAAAAAAGAGCAACTTTGATCGGCGGATGTCTTTCCAAATCATTCTTATCCCCAGTTTGCCCAAAATGTACATATTATACGCCAAACGTAGGCATAATAAGCCCGTTCGGCGTAAAAAAAGGTTGACATTTTTAGTTAGCTAAAGCCAAGTAGGGCATCTTAATACTGACATTTTACAATAATACCACGGCCTGAATTTCAAGTCAATAGTCCTATTGCAAAAAAAATGATCCCCTGCTTACTTTACAAACTCGGATTCAGCTTTTAGTAGAACCCTCTTCCGATTTCACCGCTTTGAAAATCCGATAGCCTTTATCCTTCGTCACTTCTTCCACTCTTCCAAACAAAGATTCCAATTTCGCTTTTGCCGATGGAGCCCCTTGTTTCTTCTGAATGACAATCCACAACGAACCGCCTACCTTCAGATGACGATGTGCCTGTTCGAAAATAGTATGAACCGTCTCTTTTCCAGCCCGTATAGGCGGATTGGTTAGGATAACGTCAAAATCTTGCTTTTTTACTTCAGCCAGTAGATTACTTTGCAATACCGTAACATTGTTAATTCCGTTCGCTTTTGCATTCTCCCTGGAAAGTTCAACGGCTCTCTCGTTGATATCGATCATGGTGACATGCCCATCCGGTACAAGTTTGGCTGCTGTAAGACCCATCGGCCCGTATCCACAACCCACATCGAGAACATGAGCCCCTGATGGCAACTCTATCGCATCAATCAATACTCTGCTGCCATAATCGATTCCATTTTTGGAAAACACACCGGCGTCCGTCACGAATCGCAGACTGAATCCGCGAAGAACCGCTTCAGTTGCTCTGCGATCATGCGCTACTTGCGGTTTGTCCGAATAATAATGATTGGACATGCCCTCACTCACTTTCCATTTACAATTACAGCAACAAACCCCTTGATATAAGTCAAGGGGTTTGTTGTTTTGTTCATCTAGCTTATAAAAGCTAAATTATTTAACTTCGATTGTAGCGCCTGCTTCTTCAAGCTTAGCTTTAACCGCTTCTGCTTCTTCTTTAGCAACTTTTTCTTTCAATGCTTTTGGAGCGTTGTCAACCAGTTCTTTTGCTTCTTTCAGGCCAAGACCTGTGATTTCGCGAACTGCTTTGATAACGTTGATTTTGGAAGCACCAGCGTTAGTCAAGATTACATCGAACTCGGATTGCTCAGCTTCAGCAGAAGCTACTGCACCTGCAGCAGCTACTGGAGCTGCAGCAGTTACGCCGAATTCTTCTTCGATTGCTTTAACCAGATCGTTCAATTCCAGTACAGTCATGCCTTTGATTGCTTCCAAGATTTGCTCTTTACTCATGAGTGAACCTCCATATATAATATTATTTTTTTTAATTCATTTGCCGCCTAAGCAGCATTCAGATCAATTTGCTTACGCGCCTTGTTCTTCTTTTTCTGCAACTGCTTTAACCGCAAGCGCGAAGTTGCGCACTGGCGCTTGAAGCACGCTGAGGAGCATGGAGAGGAGTCCATCGCGGGATGGCAGTTCTGCCAATGCCTTAACTTCTTCTACTCCGATTACGCGGCCTTCTACGACTGCACCTTTCAATTCCAGTGCATCGTTCTTTTTCGCGAAGTCGTTCAGAATTTTAGCTGGAGCCACAACGTCATCTACGCTGAATGCAATTGCAGTAGGACCTGTAAGAACACTATCGAGTTCTGTCAGTTCAGCTGCTGCAGCCGCACGGCGAAGCAACGAGTTTTTCAGCACTTGGAATTCGATCCCTGCTTCACGAAGTTGCTTACGCAACTCAGTTACTTGGGCAACGTTCAATCCGCGATAGTCAACAACAACAGTTGTAACGCTCTCGCGCAATTTTGCTGTTACTGCATCAACGGACTCTTGTTTTGCTTGAATCACTTTTGCGTTTGCCAATCTGTACACCTCCTGATCAAATTTATCCCATTAAGAAAAGCCTCCGTAGAATCACGAAGGCTTGATATATACTCACAACCGATTTTCATCGTTCTAAGTTCTATAATCACACCTCGGCAGGAAATTAAGCCAAATGGCACCTACTGTCTACGGCAAGCATATTCAAATGTCAACGGTCAGTCACTCGGACTCACAACTTTTATATCTTATCAAAAACAGGACAAGCCTGTCAAGAGATATTATCTAAAAGCTGCTGCGTTCACGCGTGCGCCAGGGCCCATCGTGGAAGAAAGACTAACATTCTTCAGATAAACACCTTTTGCTGCCGCTGGTTTAGCACGATTCAGAGCTTCCATGAGAGCTTTAAAGTTCTCATTAAGTTGCTCAGAAGAGAAAGAAGCTTTACCAATCGGTGCATGAATTTGACCTGCACGATCCAGACGATATTCGATTTTACCGGCTTTGATTTCTTGAACAGCCTTAGTTACATCGAAAGTTACCGTTCCGGCTTTAGGGTTAGGCATCAGACCTTTACCGCCGAGCAGTCGGCCCAATTTACCTACTTCACTCATCATATCTGGTGTCGCTACGCAGACGTCGAATTCGAACCAGCCTTGTTGGATTTTGTTGATCATGTCTGCATCACCAACATAGTCCGCGCCAGCCGCTTCCGCTTCTTTCGCTTTGTCACCTTTTGCAAATACCAATACGCGTTGTGTTTTACCTGTGCCGTGTGGCAAGACAACAACACCACGTACAGCCTGGTCTTGCTTACGAGGGTCTACACCCAAACGAACTGCCGCTTCGATTGTTTCATCGAATTTTGCAGTGGCTGCCTTTTTCACAAGCTCTACAGCTTCTGAAGGCTCGTAAGTTGCTTCGCTGTCAATCAGCTTAGCAGCTTCCAGGTATTTTTTACCGTGTTTAGCCATGTTTTATTCCTCCTTTGTGGTGTTAGCGGATATACCTCCCACATCAACCGGTCGCGAATCGACCGGTTTTACGAAGCCATGTTTCTTATGAAAATTAGTCTTCGATGGTGATACCCATGCTGCGGGCAGTACCTTCGACCATACGCATAGCGGACTCAACGTCTGCTGCATTCAGGTCAGGCATTTTTGTTTCTGCGATTTGACGAACCGCATCACGTTTAACAGTAGCAACTTTTTTCTTGTTCGGTTCGCCGGATCCTTTTTCAACTTTAGCTGCCACTTTCAACAGAACTGCTGCTGGTGGAGTTTTAGTGATGAAAGTAAAGGAACGGTCCTCGAATACAGAAATTTCAACTGGAATAATCAATCCCGCTTGATCAGCTGTACGAGCGTTGAATTCTTTACAGAATGCCATGATGTTGACACCTGCTTGACCCAAAGCCGGACCTACTGGTGGTGCTGGGTTTGCTTTACCTGCTGGAATCTGCAGTTTTACCATTTTAATAACTTTTTTCGCCATGATTGACACCTCCTTGCAAAATAGTGGTTAACGGGCCTTACAGCCCTCCCACAAGAAACTTGAAGAGACTATATCTTCTCCACTTGTGTGTATTCCAACTCAAGCGGTGTTTCCCGTCCAAACATGTTCACGTGCACTTTCAACTTGCTTTTGTCTACCAAAATTTCTTCCACGGAGCCTACGAAATTCGCAAAAGGACCGACTTTAATACGTACGGATTCCTTAATATCGAACTCAATTTTCGGCTTAGGTTCAACCATACCCATGTGCTTCAGAATTTGTTCCACTTCTTCAGGCAACAAAGCAGTTGGTTTGGACCCAGAACCTGTCGAACCGACAAATCCTGTAACACCTGGTGTGTTGCGTACAACGTACCAAGAGTCATCCGTCTGTACCATTTCCACCAAGACATAACCAGGGTAAACTTTACGCATAACGGTTTTTTTCTTACCGTCCTTGTTTACCACTTCTTCTTCCATAGGAACAAGAACGCGGAATATCTTGTCTTCCATGCCCATAGACTCGACGCGTTTTTCCAAATTGGCCTTGACCTTGTTCTCATACCCTGAATAGGTATGAACGACGTACCATCTTTTTTCCATATCAAGCCACCGGAACCCTTCTTAAATAATCGCTTCGATCACAAAGGAGATGCCAATGTCAATGACCCAAAAAAACAGCGTCATAACCACAACAGTACCAAGTACGATCAATGTGTAGTTGGTCAGCTCTTTACGATTAGGCCAGCGAACTTTTTTAAGTTCAGCCCAGCTTTCTGAGAAAAAGGAAATCAGAGATTTGAAACTTCGTTTCACGCCGACACCTCCAAAAACTATCTGGTTTCGCGATGAGAAGTCTGCTCGTTACAAAACTTGCAAAATTTCTTCATCTCCATGCGGTCGGGGTGATTACGCTTGTTTTTTGTCGTAGTGTAATTTCTTTGTTTGCAGTTCGTACAAGCCAAAGTAATAATTACCCGCATGATGTACACCTCCCGAAGACTTCCACATTCAAGCAGAGTCTCTAAATTGATCCTGAAAAAAAGCCATAAATTTAGGCCTACCTAAAACACTTTATCACAAGGGTATAGCCATGTCAATGAAAGAATAGCCTTTCATTCATTGGGTATTACTTCCGTACAACGTGCACTTGTTTCGCATCTCTGTTTTTCTCTTCTCCTGCATGGACCGAGCGATTACTAGTATAAACATTCTTAGATTTTATAAACTTGAGACACTAAAAAAAGACTCAAACACCGAGCCTTTTCCGTCAACGACAACATGTGTTTAATTATCTCGAACTTCCAGGTACTTTTCAAGTTTGCGCTTGACGCGCTGAAGTGCATTATCAATGGACTTCACATGTCTGTCCAAGTCTACTGCAATCTCTTGATAAGATCTCCCGTCCAGATACAACATCAATACTTTTCGTTCCAGATCACTCAGAATCTCGGACATTTTATCTTCCAGGCCCACAAATTCTTCCTGATTGATGATCAATTCTTCCGGATCACTGACCTGGGTTCCACAAATCACATCGAGTAACGTACGATCAGACTCTTCGTCATAAATAGGCTTGTCCAGAGATACATAAGAATTAAGCGGAATATGTTTCTGACGTGTTGCTGTCTTAATCGCCGTGATGATCTGTCTTGTAATACACAGTTCGGCAAAAGCCTTGAACGAAGCCAGCTTGTCCCCTTTAAAATCTCGAATTGATTTGTAGAGGCCAATCATTCCTTCTTGAATAATATCTTCCCGGTCTGCCCCAATCAGAAAATAAGATCTTGCCTTGGCGCGTACAAAGTTACGATATTTGTTAATCAAAAACTCTAACGCTTCGCTTTCGCCTTCACGGAAAGCTTCGACAATGTCTTCGTCACTTTGGTAATCATACTTGGATAACATGATATCTTTGAGGTCGACACTCACAGACAATCCCTCCGGCTGCAACGCAAGGTACCCCGTTACTCTACTCTATGAAATATAGGATCAGTATATATGATGGTACCTCACACCGTCAACCACGCTCTGCCTAAAAAAGAACATCAATAACATAAATGTCAAGAGTTTCAATATTCTAAATATTGTAAAAACGAGCTGTTATTCCCGGCGCCAACGCTCAAACTCTTTTAATACATCCGGACTCAACTTGCCCCCGAGTGTGTTACGCGTGGTCTTCGCCTGATCTTCTTCCAGTCGTTTCTTTAATTCTTTTTCGTTCTGCTCAACTTCAATTAGCAATTCCCTTGCAGATACACGCAGTGCTCCCTGTCCAAAAATGACATGTTGCTCTACCATATCACTCGTAGCCACATAGATTTGGCGTCTTCGCATGCTTAGTTCCCGAACGAGTCTCTCAATGCATTCGTCTGCCGTCTCTTTTTCCTTTGTAAAATAGATCTGCACTTTGCTCTGCGTAAAGGATTTACCGAGTCCAGGCACGAGGTAGGCGTCAAACACAACAATGACTCGACGGCCGGAGAAAGCCTGGTAGTCTGCAAGACGAAAGAGCAGCCTGTTGCGTGCCTCTTCGAGCCCACTTTCCGCCAGTCTGGTTAATTCCGGCCAGTCACCAATCATGTTGTACCCGTCTACAAGAAGCACATCACGGGAATCAGCCATACCTTCTATTCCTGCGCTTGACGCGAGCGGAGCACTTCATACATGACAACACCCGCTGCCACGGAAGCATTCAGGGAATTAATCTGACCTTGCATCGGTAATTTGATCAGCACGTCGCATTTCTCGCGAATGAGTCGTCCCATTCCCTTGTTCTCATTTCCGATTACCAATGCCACAGGACCAGTAAAGACTCCATTACCAAAGACACCTTCATGAGCCGTGACATCTGTCCCTACAACCCATACACCTTCCTCTTTGAGGCGATCGATGGTCTGGCCAAGATTACTTACACGAGCCACTGGCACGTACTCCACGGCGCCCGCTGACGTTTTGGATACCGTCACGGTTACTGCTGCCGAACGACGTTTGGGTACAATAACGCCATGTGCACCCGTGCAGTCTGCTGTCCGCAAAATGGACCCCAGGTTATGAGGATCTTCGATCTCATCCAGCAAAATCAGGAAAGGATGCTCATTCTTCGCTTTTGCTGCGGCAAGAATGTCTTCTACCTCCACATAAGCGTAAGGTGCAGCTTGTGCCACTACCCCCTGATGCTGAATGCCTGGTACCGTTTGATCCAGCTTACGCTTGTCCACGTGTTGAATAACAATACCTAGTTTTTTAGCTTCCGTGATAATAGGTTGAGTCAAATGTTTCTGTGCTGTATCGGCAATCCATATTTTATTAATGGTCCGGCCTGAACGCAGCGCCTCCGTTACGGAGTGTTTACCGGCAATCCATTCTTCTTCCATCGTTGTTCGATCCTCTCTGTAATGCGTTGTTTTGTTGAAATTTTTATTTTTTTGTCGGTGATGGCGATTGTTGTTCCGCGTGCTCAATGCCAAGACCAATCAGTTCAATCATGCGATCATGATGACCACTGCTGTAGAGGTAACCAATGAGACATTCAAACGCCGTAGCATGTCTGTACTCCAACACATCTGCATTTTTGGGTACACTACCCGACTTGGCATTCCGCCCTTGCCGGACGATATCACGTTCTTCCTCTGTCAGTTCAGCCTCAATCGTTGTAAGTATGCGGCTCTGTGCCTTCGCTGATACCAACCCGGTTGCACTACGATGCAGATGGTTGGGACGCATGTTGGCCTTCGACAACAGATATTGACGAACAGCCACCTCATATACCGCATCACCAATATAGGCCAGTGCAATAGGTGGAATCAACCTCGCAGGTCTGGAAGAAGGATACGGGAACCATCCTCCCTCTGTAACCTGCTCTTGTTGTTTTGGTGTATTTGGATGTCCTTCGCTCATTTGCGCCGCCATCTCATGCCCTGCGCCGTATCTTCAAGCAGAATACCACGTGCAGACAATTCATCACGAATTTCATCCGCTCTTGCCCAGTTCTTGGACTTACGTGCTTCTACACGCTCCTCAATCAGACGTTCCACTTCCTCATCCAGAAGTTCTGGCTCTGCATCAGTATAGATGCGCAGCACAGCATTCAGTTCACTGAACAACTCGAGGAGGGCACGAATGTCTGCCGCATTAACTACTTCTTGCTGCAACAGTTGATTGGCTTCCCCTGCCCACTCAAACATAGCAGTAATCGCATCAGGAGTATTGAAATCATCCTGCATCTTCTCATGGTACTGCTGACGAATTTGGTCGAGTCTTGCCGCAAACGCTGCTGTGATATCCTGATCTACGGTCACCGCGTTCAAACGATGGTTCAGGTTACCTACAGCATTTGCAATCCGGTCCACACTGTTCTGTGCCTGCTCCATCGTATCCTCCGTAAAGTTCAATGGGTTACGATAGTGGGTAGATAACATGAAATAACGAATCGCTTCGCGTTTATATTGATTGCGCAAGTCTTTAACCAGAACACCGTTACCGAGTGATTTCGACATCTTCTCGTTATCAATCCGGATGAATCCATTATGCATCCAATAGTTGGCAAGTGGTTTACCTGTTAATACTTCGGATTGGGCGCATTCGCACTCATGGTGCGGGAACTGCAGATCCTGTCCTCCCCCGTGAATATCCAGTGTATCCCCAAGGTACTCCCTAGCCATGGCGGAGCACTCGATATGCCAGCCTGGTCGACCATCGCCCCAAGGACTGGACCAATAGATCTCACCTGGTTTGGCAGCCTTCCAGAGCACAAAATCTTCGGGGTGTTCTTTACGCTCATCCACACCCACACGGATTCCAAATTGCAGCTCCTGCAAGTTCTGCTTCGAAAGTTTGCCATATTCGCTGAATTTGCCTGTACGATAATAAACGTCACCGCCATTTTCATACGCAAATCCTTTTTCAACCAGCTCACGGATAAAATCAATGATCAGCGGCATGTTTTCCGTTACTCGCGGGTTGCTGCTTGCCTTGGGTATACCCAATCCCTCAAGGTCTTCATAATAGGCCGCAATAAACTTCTCGGCGACATGAGGAACGTCTGTTCCAAGTTGTTCTGCTTTGCGAATCAGCTTATCGTCCACATCCGTGAAGTTCACCACATAGTTTACATCATGTCCTGTCTGTTCCAGGTATCCACGAACTGTGTCAAAAAAGATAACCGGGCGTGCATTCCCGATGTGAATGTAGTCATATACCGTTGGTCCGCAGACATACATTTTTACTTTCCCTGGTTCTTGAGGAACAAATTCCTCTTTGGTACGACTCATCGTATTATAAATCTGAAGCGTCATGGTCACTTATCCTTTCATCCTATACTGCCTTTATTTATTGTATCACGTATCACGTACAGTCTCATTTTCACGGGCATTCTGCAGTGTACGTACTTCTTCCTGCAATCGTTCGAGTTCTTTTTGCATACTGCGCAAGGAATCAACGACCGGATCGGGCAATTGTTGACTGAGGCGATCTACCCGTCGACCATCCTGTTTAACAATTCTGCCCGGTATACCTACCACGGTACTATTGGAAGAGACCTCCTTAAGCACAACGGAGTTTGCACCAATGTTGCATTGATCCCCCACGCTAAATGAACCCAGCACCTTTGCTCCGGATGAGATAACCACATTATTACCAATGGTCGGATGTCTCTTTCCTTTTTCTTTCCCTGTTCCGCCCAAGGTAACCCCCTGATAGATAACGACATCATCGCCAATCTCACATGTTTCTCCAATAACAACGCCCATTCCATGGTCAATAAACAACCGATTTCCGATCGTAGCTCCAGGATGTATCTCAATCCCTGTCATAAAACGGCTAACCTGCGAAATGAACCTGGCAACCGAGAACCATCTTCGCTTGTATAAAAAATGAGCCATCCGGTGTGCCCATATCGCATGCAGCCCTGAGTAGGTTAATACCACTTCAAACCAACCTCGGGCCGCCGGATCGTTTTCAAACACCGCCTGGATATCTGATCTGATCTTCTTGAACATGCTCGTTCCCCTCTTGTTCAGGTTCCCGTCCTCCGGCTTACCGGACGGCGCGTTCCTTGGTAGTGTACTGCACACTCGCCTAAACAAAAAACGCCCCTGCAGCATTTAGCTGCAGAGGCGTTTATCGCGGTCCCACTCTGCTCGGTCCATTCTCAAATAGAATGAGCCCTCAAGCGGTTTGGTAACGGAAACCAATCGTCACAACCTATCCTAACGTTTTCCCATGTCATGATCGACAAAGGCGGGGCTGGATTCGGCTGTGCAGCTCACGGGTGCATTTCGACTGATGGACAGTGGATGGCTCACAGCCACCGCAACCAAAGAAATCTTTCTTTGCTGCGGGACCATCCTCTCTGAATCTGTCCGGGTCAGTCTACTCCTCCCGATCTTTGCTGTTCTATTAGATAAATCATATCAATTATTCGTTGTGTTGTTATTATAGCGAAAAGGCTTCAGACTGACAACAGCCTCCTGTGTAATCCATACATCACAGGACTGTGTTCAGAATCCAACTGAATGGAATGTCCTCGAATAAGCTTATTTTACTTGCGCAAGCAATCGCTCGATCACCGTATCACGACCCAGAAGCACGATCGTTTGATTCAGATCCCGTCCATGCGTCTGTCCGGTCAAGGCTACACGAATTGGCATAAAGAGCTGTTTGCCCTTAAAGCCGGTTTCTTTCTGTACTTCCTTGATCAATGCAGCCATTTGGCTTGGAGTAAACTCTTCGCTCGCCTGTACCTTATCGGCAAATGCCTTCAGCACAGTTGGCACCTGCTCTTCAGCGAGAACAGCGGCACCTTCACTTTCCATCTCAATCTCCGAACGGAAGAACACTTCCGACAATTCTACGATATCGGATGCCGCATTCATCTGTTCCTGATAGAGATGTACGAGAGTATGCGCCCACTCTTTTTGCTCAGCGGACAGATCCCCAGGAAGACGTCCTGCTTTTTGCAGATGCGGAATGGCCATTTCGGCAATACGTTCCGGGTCAGCATGTTTGATATAGTGATTGTTCAAGTGAGCCAGCTTGTGTGTATCAAATACCGCCGGGCTCTTGGACAGACGTTTCGTATCAAAGATGGAGATCAGCTGCTCTTGCGAGAAAATCTCTTCCTCCCCTTCTGGTGACCAGCCAAGCAGGGAAATGAAGTTAAACATCGCTTCAGGCAAATAGCCAAGCTGATCATACTGCTCAATAAACTGAATGACGGATTCATCCCGTTTACTCAGCTTCTTGTGATTTTCATTCACGATCAGCGTCATATGACCGAATTGCGGCGGCTCCCAGCCGAGCGCTTCATAGATCATCAGTTGACGCGGCGTGTTCGAGATGTGATCTTCCCCACGCAGGACGTGGGAAATCTTCATCAAGTGATCATCCACAGCAACGGCATAGTTGTAAGTGGGAATGCCGTCTTTTTTCACAATGACAAAGTCGCCGGATTCCTTGCTGTTGAACGAGATTGTACCTTTAACCATGTCATCAAACGTATATACGCGCTCTTCCGGCACACGGAAACGAATACTCGCTACGCGACCTTCCGCTTCAAACGCACTAATTTGCTCTGGAGTCAGATCACGGTGTTTGCCCGAATAACGCGGTGTTTCTCCACGTGCTGACTGTTCCTCGCGCTCTTGCTCCAATTCTTCTTCGGTGCAGAAGCAAGGATAAGCCAGACCTTTATCCAGCAATTCCTGCGTATATTTACGATAGAGGTCCAGACGTTCCGTTTGACGGTATGGTCCGTAGTCTCCGCCCACATCAATACTTTCGTCCCACTCGATTCCGAGCCATTTCAGATATTTCAGCTGGCTTTCTTCACCACCGGCAATGTTCCGTTTCACGTCCGTATCTTCAATACGAATGATGAATTTACCGTTATTATGTTTGGCATATAGATAGTTAAACAACGCCGTACGGGCATTCCCGATATGCAAGTGTCCCGTTGGACTCGGCGCGTAACGCACACGAATTTCCGTGCTCATATGATCCCCTCCGTCACTAATTGATTGATGATATCACACACGTACAAGGCAAACCACGGACTGAGCGGCAATGCCCTCTCCCCGTCCGGGGAATCCCAGTTGTTCTGTTGTTGTTGCTTTCACGTTCACCTGTGTTACATCCGCTTCCAGTGCCTTGGCAATAACCTCAGCCATCTGCGGGATGTAAGGAGCCATCTTCGGCTTTTGGGCAATAATCGTTGAGTCAATATTCCCCAGCTTATAACCACGATCCTTCACAAGCTGCCATACATGCTCCAGCAATTTCAGGCTGTCGGCATCTTTGAATTCCGGATCGGTATCCGGGAAGTGCTTGCCAATATCCCCGAGTGCCAGCGCACCCAAAATGGCGTCACTAATCGCGTGCAACAGCACGTCTGCGTCCGAGTGACCCAACAGTCCTTTTTCATAAGGAATCGTTACTCCGCCAATAATACATGGGCGTCCCTCTACCAGCTGATGTACATCAAATCCCTGTCCTACACGTATCATCGCTTCTTCTCTCCCCCCAGCAAAAACGCAGCGTATTGCAAATCTTCCGGTGTTGTTAATTTGATATTGGTATAATTGCCTTCCACAACCTTGACCGACATCCCCTGACGTTCAGCCAGCATGGCATCATCTGTTCCCAGAAATCCGTCCTGCTCGGCTGATTCGTAGGCGGAGAGCAGGGAAGAAAGACGAAAAGCCTGCGGGGTTTGAATGCTCCACAGACTGCTGCGGTCTGGCGTCGCCGTAACGACTCCTTCCGCATTCACTTGTTTGATCGTATCCTTCACGGGAACCGCCAGTACAGCTGCTCCACCACCGGAGATGGCAGCCGCCATACATCCCTTGATCTGCTCATGGTTCACAAAAGGACGTACCCCGTCGTGAACGAGAACCCAATCTGTCCCAAGTGCCTCAAGGCCTTTATGGACAGAATGTTGTCTCTCTTTCCCTCCGGGGATAACACGGACACGTGAATCCAGTTGGTATTCTTTTACCCAATCCTGGCAGCGTTCAACATCTGCGGTTCCTGTGACCAGCACCATCTCGCGGATCTCGTCCAGCGCAGCAAATACCTCAAGCGTATGTATGAAAACGGGCTTGTCCTGCAGCAACAGAAACTGTTTGCTCTCGGTCGTCCCCATCCGGGTTCCGCGACCTGCTGCCACAATGACAACGCCCCACCCTTTATCCATGCCGCAATCCCTGCCTTGTCTGTCAGTTTATCGTCCCAAGATATACAATATCATCAACGATACACTACCCATCATACCGCTTTATTGGGCTTTTTCCAACAGTTTCGGCTTGGCAAAAATCATTCGTCCCGCTGAAGTCTGCAGCACACTGGTCACCAGCACTTCCATCATCATGCCAATATACTCGCGTCCGCCCTCCACCACGATCATTGTGCCATCATCCAGATAGGCTACACCTTGACCATGCTCCTTGCCATCCTTGATGATCTGCACCATGATCTCCTCACCTGGCAGAACAACCGGCTTAACCGCATTGGCAAGATCATTAATGTTCAACACAGATACACCCTGGAGTTCGCACACTTTGTTCAGATTGAAGTCATTGGTGACCACTTTGCCCTGGAGCACTTTAGCCAGTTTAACCAGTTTGCTGTCCACCTCGGAGATTTCCTCGAAATCCCCCTCGTAGATCAGTACTTTTACATCGAGTTCCTTCTGGATTTTGTTCAAAATGTCCAGTCCACGTCGTCCTCTGTTCCGCTTGAGCAGATCCGATGAATCGGCAATGTGTTGCAGCTCCTCCAGAACAAATTCCGGAATGACAATCGTACCTTCAATAAACCCGGTTTTGCATATATCAGCGATACGCCCATCAATAATAACACTGGTATCCAGAATTTTATGTTCTTCCATCCGTCTATCTTCGTCCACCTCGGGGTGACCCCATCGTCCAGACATCCAGAAAGCCCCCAGATCGTCTTTCTTTGCCATGGCAAGGGTGTAGCCAGAATACGCACTAATCACCGTCAGCGCCACTTGCAGCACTTCTCCTGCCGTCCCCATCCATCCCACAACAGGGTAGAGCAACAAGGCCACCAGCAATCCTGCAACGGTACCTGCGGCACCTGCCGCCAGTTCGTTCATAGGTACTTTTGCCAATGAATTGATTCCACTATGCAGCCTGTCTGCCATCAATGTTCCACCGATATTACATACAGCCATAAACATTACAGCTCCCAGCAGCGTTGATACACCAGCTCCCAGTAATCCTGCTGACTGAATCCACTCTGCCATCCATGGGACCGATTTTCCTGCCAGATGATATGCCGTGTAGCCGAACCATGCACCGCACAATCCTGTAAAAGTTAAAATGCCTTTTTTCCACATTAGTCCCTGCACCTCCTTCAATGTATCTTGATCTTTATATCCAGTATGATCCAATTCCTGAGAAGCTAATCCCATCCGCAAGAACTTTTTGGAAATGTTGCAATCGTCAGTTGAAAGTAGGTAAATTATTGGCATATAATGAATTCAATTCATATCCCGAGGTGAGTGGCAAAATGAGTACGCTAAGTTTACAGGCTTTCCAGGATCAAGTTTCTGAACTGTTGCTGCGTCATCGCAGTCTGATTGATGTACTGTCCAAAACGGGACAAGCCGGAGCGTCTGTTAACCGTGCCGTGTCCAAAGCCATTACCGAATGCGGCTGCATCGAGCTGCACGCCACCAAGCAGAAATATGCCCCGGAGAGCGATATCGCTCAAACCAAGGGCCTGCTGGAAACGCATGTGGAAGGTGAATTGTGTGAGAACTGCAGAGAGGTCATCAGCTCTGAGCTAGGGCGTAACCTGTTCTACATGTCGGCTCTCTGCAATCTGCTGGACATTAACATGGAAGAGGTCGTAAACCATGAATCGCAGAAGTGTTCAACGTTAGGGATGTTTAATCTGTCGTAAGAAGATATGCATGTCGTTCGCAAGGGTTTCTTTTACCGTAAATTGATCTGAATACACAAAAAGCACGCATTCTCCAGTTCAGGAGAGTACGTGCTTTCTTTGTATGGTGTCTGTCTCCAGGCTATTTAACGATCGGAAGGACGGGAAGATTTCTCATCCTTGCGCTTTTTCGCCCGACTACGCGAGGCCGCTGTGCGCACATTATGTTTCATTCCATACAAGGCGTATAACACCAGCGGAATAAAAATCAATTTGGATAACTGCTCCGGGAAAATAACGGCTACGGCTATGGCAAATAATACAACCCATGGTGCAATCCAGATTGCCTTCCGTGGCAACCCTACCTTTTTGAAATTGGGATATTTCAGCGAACTGACCATCAGATACGATAACAGCAACGTAGCAATCATCATACTGACTGGGCCGATATCCTTGTTGAACAAAGAAAGTGTAGCCAGCACTCCGCCGGCTGCCGGAATCGGCAGACCTGTGAAGTACCCGGGGATTCCCGGCCGAACATTAAACCGAGCAAGACGAATGGCTCCACAGATCGGAAAAGCCGCTGTTGCGACCCAGGCGAGAATTGGCATCGAATCTTGAAAAGACACCATAAATATGATCAGGGCTGGTGCTGCACCAAAGGAAACCATGTCAGACAAGGAATCCAGTTCTTTGCCAAATTCGCTTTGGGCATTGAGTGCACGTGCCACTCGGCCATCCAGACCATCCAGCAGCATCGCTACAATGACCATAATGGCAGCCAGACTGTAATTTCCATCAATCGCAAGCAAAATTGCCATCATTCCAAGAAACAGATTACCCAGGGTAAAGAGATTCGGAATGAATCTGGTTAGCATCGTTGTTTCACCTCATCCATTTCAAGCCTTTATATAGGCAAACCCTTACATCTGTCTGTCGATAAACATCTGCTCCTGCAAACGTTTGAGGCCTTCCTTAATGGTCCGGGCACGAACTTCACCAATGCCGTCCACTTCGTCCAGTTCTTCAATTGTAGCCATAATAACATGAGGCAATTGTTCGAATTGATCCACCAGGTTATGGATAATAACATTGGGCAGGCGGGGGATCTTATTTAATACCCGGAATCCACGAGGTGCAACCGAATCCTCTGAAGTAGCCGCTGATGAAGGATAACCGAGCAGACGGACAATATGGTGTGCATCCAGCAATTCATCGTCCGACAATCTTTTCAGTCCCACGATAATTTCACGGATTTTGTCATCACTGTCGTCACGGGCATAGTCTTTGTACAGCAACCAGGCTTCTTCTTCCGTTGTCCCCACAAGCTCTTCCATTTGCATGGAAATGAGTCGTCCCTCATTCCCAAGTTCATGAATGTATCGTTTGATTTCCGTTTTGATCCGCATCACCATTTCGGTACGCTGAATGACATTGACCACTTCGGGAATCGTCACCAGTTCCTCAAATTCAGATGCACTCAGATTTGTAAGGGACTGTGTTAATACCGCTTTGTATTTCTCCAGGGTTTGAATCGCTTGATTCGCTTTGGTCAAAATAACCCCGATTTCCTTGAGGGAATACCGAAGTGTTCCCTGATACAAGGTAATGATATTCCGGCGCTGTGATATGGATACGACCAATTTACCCGTTTGCTTCGCCACACGCTCTGCCGTCCGGTGACGAATCCCTGTCTCTGATGAAGAGATCGAAGAGTCCGGGATTAACTGGGTATTGGCGTAAAGAATACGCTTCAAATCCTCGCTAAGAATAATGGCTCCATCCATCTTGGCGAGTTCGTACAGGTAGTTCGGGGAGAAATCACAGTTAATCGAGAATCCCCCATCCACCACTTCCATTACTTCAGGGCTGTATCCTACAACAAGCAGTGCGCCCGTCTTGGCGCGCAGCACATTTTCCAGACCTTCGCGGAAAGGTGTACCTGGTGCGATCAGCCTTAACAATTCATTCATATTATCCAGTTGGCTCGAATCTTTCATCTTGTTATGCCCCCTAATCTAAAGCAACCGCTAGTGCATCTGCCACGGTATTCACACCGATCAGTTGTATCCCGCGAGGATGTTTCCAGCCCTTTAAGCTTTTTTCCGGTAAAATGACTCGCTTGAAGCCCAGCTTCGCGGCTTCCTTCACTCGTTGTTCGGCCCGTGAAACGGCTCGAACCTCACCTGTCAGACCAATCTCGCCAAAGATGACGTCATCCGGCTTGGTCGGTACATCTCTCAAACTGGATGCAATGCTGACAGCAACCGCCAAATCTACAGCGGGTTCATCCAGCCGTACTCCACCAGCTACGTTCAGATACGCATCCTGGGTCTGTAAAAACATGCCCATCCGTTTCTCCAGCACGGCAATGATCAGATTTAATCGATGCAGATCCACCCCTGTTGCCATACGGCGGGGAGAAGGGAAATGGGTGGTTGAGATCAATGCCTGCAATTCCACGAGCAGAGGACGTGTGCCTTCCATGCTGGCAACTACCGTAGAACCTGCTACACCCAGTGGTCGTTCCGACAAAAAGAGTTCGGACGGGTTGCCCACTTCACGAAGTCCATCCTCGCCCATTTCAAAAATGCCAATCTCATTGGTGGAACCAAAACGGTTCTTCACCGCACGCAGTAAGCGATACGTATGATGCCGTTCCCCTTCAAAATAAAGCACGCAATCCACCATATGTTCTAACATACGTGGACCGGCAATGGCACCTTCTTTGGTAACATGCCCCACAAGAACCGTTGCAATGCCTCTGCCTTTGGCAATCCGCATGAACCTTGACGTACATTCCCTTACCTGTGCTACACTACCAGGCGCACTGGTAACTTCGGGAAGATATACGGTCTGAATGGAGTCGATGACAAGAAAATGCGGCTGGATTTGATCCACCGCTTCCTCTACACGTTCCATATTGGTTTCACACAGCACATACAACTCGGCAGAGAGCGCCCCAAGACGATCCGCCCGCAATTTGGTTTGCTTGACTGATTCCTCTCCCGATACATATAACACACGTAAACCCGAGTGCGTCAACGCATGGGACGTCTGCAACATCAACGTTGATTTACCGATACCTGGATCTCCACCCACCAGAACGAGTGAGCCTGGAACAATTCCGCCACCCAATACCCGGTTCAACTCTCCGATTCCAGTCTGTACGCGCGGTTCCTGACCGCTATCTATATCTATGATAGGAAGCGGTTTATCTTTACTGTCAAACAGAGGAGAATTTCTCCCTTGTGTTTTGACTACCGTCTCTGTCTCTTCCACCATTGAATTCCATGACTGACAACCCGGACACTTACCGTACCACTTGGGGGCTTCATAGCCGCATTCCGTACATTGAAACTTGGTTTTAACTTTGGCCACTTCAGCACTCCTATAATTTAATTTTATAACAGCATTTTGCATTATTCGACGAATTTTGCCCAAACTCCCTGACGTGCAGGGTTACTAAAAGTTTACCATTGTTTGAGATTTTTCGTAAAGGATTATCGCAAACTTTACACATGTTCCTGACATAATCATGTCCGTCTTCTGTCAAAATGTAAAAAATCCTCCCCGGCCAAAGCCGAGAGAGGATTAAGGATCAATACAAGCAGGAGTTCAACTCCATAGCTTGCTGTATATTATTTGGTTTCGATTTCCTCGTTAGAAGGAACAATCACGTCTTTTTTCGTAACAGACAGTGCACCGTTCTCTTCATCAATGAGTAATGAATCCCCTTTGGTTACGTTACCTGTAAGCAATTCTTCAGACAATTTGTCCTCGATATGCTTCTGGATTGCCCGACGAAGCGGACGCGCACCGTAAGCTGGATCAAAGCCGGCTTTGGCAAGGAAATCCTTGGCATTGTCGGTGAGTTCGAAGTCCACCTCGTATTCACGCAGCCGTTTGCGAAGTTCCTCACTCATCAGGGTAACAATCTCTGCAATGTGTTTCTGTTCCAGTGAGTGGAATACGATAATTTCATCAATCCGGTTAAGGAACTCTGGACGGAAGGATTTCTTCAGCTCATCCATGACTTTACCCTTCATGTTGTCATAATCCGCACCTGCATCCACAACTGCTGTGAAGCCAAGTGTAGAGTTACGTTTGATCGCTTCAGCACCCACGTTGGATGTCAGGATAATCAGCGTATTCCGGAAGTCCACAACGCGACCTTTGGAATCCGTCAGACGACCATCTTCAAGAACTTGCAGCAAGATATTGAATACTTCCGGATGTGCTTTCTCGATTTCATCGAGCAGGACAACGGAATATGGTTTGCGACGAACTTTCTCTGTCAGCTGGCCACCTTCTTCATATCCAACATACCCTGGAGGCGCTCCGACGAGTCGGGAAGTCGAATGTTTCTCACCATACTCGGACATATCGATCCGGATCACTGCATTTTCATCGCCAAACATCGCTTCAGCCAGAGCACGAGCAAGTTCTGTTTTACCTACCCCTGTAGGACCGAGGAAAATAAATGAACCCATCGGACGTTTTGGATCTTTAAGTCCAGCACGAGCACGACGAACCGCACGGCTGACGGACTTCACAGCCTCATCCTGGCCGATGACACGTTCATGCAGAATCGATTCCAGATTCATCAGGCGCTGTGTCTCTTCTTCTTTCAGCTTGTTCACCGGAATTCCTGTCCAGTTGGCTACCACTTGTGCGATATCCTCAGGTGTTACTTCGGAATCCGTGCGACCTTGTTTTTCTTTCCATTGATTCTTCGTTACATCCAGCTCTTCACGGATTTTTTGTTCCGTATCACGCAGAGCGGCTGCTTTCTCGAACTCCTGGCTTTGAACTGCAGCGTCTTTTTCCTTGCGGATATCTTCCAGACGGCTTTCCAGTTGTTTCAGGTTTGGTGGGATCGTGTAAGAGTTCAATCTTACTTTGGAACCCGCTTCATCAATCAGGTCGATCGCTTTGTCTGGCAGGAAACGGTCTGTGATGTAACGATCAGACAGTTTAACCGCCTGTACAATCGCTTCGTCCGTAATTTTCACGCGGTGATGCGCTTCATAACGGTCACGCAAGCCATGCAAAATTTGAATCGCTTCTTCCGGAGAAGGCTGATCTACAGTAATCGGTTGGAAACGACGCTCAAGCGCTGCATCCTTCTCGATGTATTTACGGTATTCATCCAGTGTTGTCGCACCGATACATTGCAGTTCTCCACGGGCCAGAGCCGGTTTCAAAATGTTAGAAGCATCGATGGCACCTTCAGCTCCGCCTGCGCCAATCAAGGTATGCAATTCGTCGATAAACAGGACAATGTTACCTGCTTGGCGAATCTCATCCATGATTTTTTTCAGACGATCTTCAAACTCACCACGATATTTGGTTCCAGCGACTACTGAACCCATATCCAGGGTCATTACACGTTTGTCGCGCAATGTTTCCGGAATCTCATTTGCAATGATTTTTTGTGCAAGGCCTTCAGCAATCGCTGTTTTACCTACACCTGGCTCACCGATCAATACCGGGTTGTTCTTGGTACGACGGCTGAGCACTTGGATGACACGTTCAATTTCTTTGCTACGTCCAATGACTGGGTCAAGGTTATTCTCTCTGGCGTAAGCCGTGAGGTCACGTGCCAGACTGTCCAGTGTTGGTGTGCTGACATTGGCAGGTGTTCCATTATGGCTGGATACAGCTTCACTGCTGCCAAGCAACTGTAACACTTGTTGACGTGCTTTGTTCAGGCTAATTCCCAGGTTATTGAGCACACGTGCTGCAACACCCTCGCCTTCACGAATCAATCCGAGCAGGATATGCTCTGTGCCTACATAGGTATGGCCCAATTTACGAGCTTCATCCATGGACAGTTCAATTACTTTTTTCGCACGTGGCGTATATGCAATGTTGGTAGGTTGCTCTTGGCCACGGCCAATCAGCGTTTCTACTTCATCCTGAATTTTTTCCAATCCGAGTCCCAGGCCGATCAGTGCTTTGGCTGCGATGCCTTCGCCTTCACGAATGAGGCCGAGCAAAATATGCTCAGTACCGATGTTATTATGACCGAGACGGACAGCTTCTTCCTGCGCGAGTGCGAGCACCTTTTGGGCCCGTTCCGTAAATCTTCCAAACATCATATCTCCTGCACCTCCATGGTTTTGGATAAAACGAGGGGTTTCAAACAATCCCCGTCGTATTCTTCATATCATTTTTGTTTGCAGCCGTGCTGCGAATAAAGTCATTTGGCATTTGTACATGCCTTATTATATAAAAGCCGCAATGCGGCATGAAACCATAATTCAGTACAATATCAGGCTAAGCTAGGACTGCTTCGCTGCATTGATCGTATCACGAATCAACTGAGCACGATAGATGTCACGCTCATCTGTGCGCATATCTTCCCCGAATGTTTTCTGCAGGAATCCCGGCTGTGTCATCACATTCAACTCATTCATTACCGTGATGGACAGTCCATCCAACAAACCAAGATCCACGCCAAGACGTACATCCGATAAGCGCTGTGCAGCTTCCTTTGAATCCACAATAGCTGCATGAGACAATATGCCGTAAGAACGCATGACACGATCCGTAATTCGAAGTCTGGAGTCGCTCATTAACCGTTCTCTGGCAGTACGTTCATGACCAATCATCTGTAACACAACACCGTGCAGGTTCTCGATGACTTCCTGTTCGGTCTGTCCCAGTGTAATCTGGTTCGAGATCTGAAACAGGTTCCCCATCGCCTCACTGCCTTCACCGTATATCCCCCTTACAGTCAATCCCACTTGGGAAACTGCGGTTAAAATACGGCCAATCTGCTGCGTCATCACCAGGGCAGGCAGGTGCATCATAACCGATGCTCTAACACCTGTACCTACATTGGTAGGACAGCTGGTTAAGTATCCTCTGCGATCATCAAAAGCATAATCCACGTGCGCTTCAAAAGCATCATCTATTGCAGAAGCTTTCTCCCAGGCTTCTTTCACCTGGAACCCCGGATAGAGGCACTGGATACGAAGATGATCCTCTTCATTAATCATAATACTGACAGACTCATCCTCACTGAGAATAACCGCACCATTCCTGGATTCATTCGCAAGACTTGGACTGATGAGATGTTTCTCCACCAGCACCCGTTTATCGAGTTCGTCAATATCGATCAGATCCAAAGTATGAAAATCCCCAAAGGCATGAACGTCATCGTATTGAAGTACTTCGCTCAGCTTATTCAGCACCTCTTCCGATTGCTCATTGGAAGCCAGCATCGGAAACGGAACATGCTGAAGGTTGCGCGCAATCCGGACACGGCTGCTAATGACGATTTCGGAATCAGCCGCATCACTGCGCATCCAGTCGCTGAGCGCCTTCTCTGTAAAGCGCAGATTAGGCATTACGCATCCCTCCTACTCATGACAAACTTTACTCCTGAGCTATTCCTTTTTCAAGTCCTCTGATCTGGTCACGGATCTGAGCCGCCTCTTCAAATTCCTCTTGGGCGATGCTCTCCTGGAGCTCACGCTTCAGATCAGCGATTTGCCGTTTCACCTTGATGCGACCACCAGCCCGTGCAGGCACTTTGCCTACATGGGACGTACTACCATGAACCCGCTTGAACAAAGGATCCAGACGGCTGTCAAAATATTTATAACATGAACTGCAGCCAAATCGGCCAATCTTGCTGAATTGTGAGTACGTCATACCGCACTCTTCACACTGAAGTGCTTTTGCAGGTGGTGTTCCTGCCGATCCACTTTTGCCGGCTGGATCAAAATCAAGCAACCCGGACAACAAGTTGTGAATGGAAAAACCTCCTGCTGTCCCAGGGATCATTTCCCCTTTTTCACGGGCACATGACTCACAAATATGGAATTCCGTCTTTTCTCCATTTACAATCTTCGTAAAATGAAGTGTCGCCGGACGTTTATTACATTCTTGGCACAGCATAATGATGTACCTCCTTTGACCCCGATAGTTTTCATTTACCGAGCAAAGATATTAACATCGCCTTCAACATTCTGGCACGAATTTGATCCCGGTAAGGAAGTTTGACCATTATAACCTCTCTAGATACAGCAGCTCGCATCAACCCAGCTTCACGCTTGCTCAAGAAACGTGCTTCTTCCAATTGGTAGATCAGACCTTCGGCAGCTGTCTGCCCGATCTCTTCACCAATACTATGGTGCAGATGATTATGCAGAGCTGATTGGGCCGGTAATTCAATGCGTTGTATGCGAACATAACCACCACCGCCGCGTTTACTCTCTACCAGGTATCCCTTCTCGAGGGTAAAACGTGTGCTGATGACATAATTGATCTGGGAAGGTACACATGAGAATTGATCTGCCAGATCATTACGCTGAATTTCAACCATTCCTTCGGGACTTTCATGCAAAATACTCTTCAGATATCGTTCGATAATATCAGAGATATTACGCATCCAATCATCCTCCACTGTCTGAAACGTTAAGTCAATAAGGACCCACACGCCCCCACAGAGTACACCTTCTCTACCCATTTAACCAATCAGGGAAACAGCGAATCTTGCTTCCACAGGTGTCAACAGGAGAGCGAAGGAAGCACGAAGGTCCTTTAATATTTCCTTGATCCTCCGATGAGATGAATCCCGTATATTGGCGATCATGCATCAGATTGTAGAAAGAAAGTTACTTCAGTATCAAACCTTTAGTTGACTTTGACTTTCTTTGACTTTATATACATTATAGCATATTTTGTAGGTTTGCCAAGTGGGCTCACTATTCATTTTTTACGATTTTACACGAAATATTCCCCAGACACAAAAAAACCTCTCCGAAATTGCTGGAGAAGTCCATTTGTCTTTCAATTACTTCGTATTTCTATATAGGCTTATCCAGTTAAATGGAGCAATGGTGAATAGGTATCAGAAGAAATCGAGTAAATAGGTTTCCCGTTCAGGAATCGCCTGTTCCAAAGCCTTAATTGCTGTGCTCGGTCCGTGAATTCTTCCCATTCGTGCCATTTCCATTGGTCTACGATATCCCATCATCACTGCAGTAAGGGACTGAATATCTAACTTAATAGTCTGATCATCTGTAATTGGCTCCGAAGTTTTCCATATGGACGCTGTTCCGTTCATCGCCACGTTTAATTGCCATACGCCTTCATTCCACGGAGCGTGGGTATCCTCTACCTGTAGAATAATCTGCACCGGTGAGTCCTGGCTTGCAAATGGATACTGGGATATAAACTGCTCCACACTAACGATGCGAGCCATAAAGTAAGGTACAATCTCCTGCTGAATCCGTGGATTATCCAATTGGAAAGCAAGCGTATCACTGGCAGGGGCCTGCAACGTTACTTCCTGGATCATGGAATCATGGTTAGCAATAAAGGTCCACAGCCCTTGTCTAGCCTCTTCATTCAGATAAATGAACTCTTTGATGGTAAACTTATTTTCTTTAACTTCATATAAAAGATAACCTTGTGCTGCATTAGCTTCGTCGTAATATACAGCTTTCTGGCTGGACCCATTCACAAGAACTGAGTTCTCCCATCTCGCATCATCCCGGACCAAGGTCCCGTTATATCGCTCAGCATAAGCACTGTATACTTCCTTTAATATGCTCAGGCCTGGATCGCCACGCCGGATCGTGCCAGGTGTCGCTTTTTTTGAAGGCAAATGAGCTGTAGGCACCTTATATCGTTTAAATTCCACATAAGTCTCCCACCCGTACTTCCGATAGAAACCAAAAGAGAACGGATGTAAAAACGATATACTTTGTTTGTTACGATTCATTTCTTCCAACGCATGCTTCAGCAGACCCGCTACCCAGCCTTTGCGTCTATACTCTGGCCAGGTGGCTACACCCGCAATACCGCCCATCTCGAATGATCTTCCATGAATATAGGTTTGAAAAGGGATAATGTGAAGTTTGGCTCCTAGCTGCCCGTCCTCATATACACCCCATATATCCTGTGACGAAAATTGACTCCGTCGCTTTTCTTTTTGTTCATCACTCATTACTACTTGAAAAGCATATTCGGAGAGTGCCATCGCCGGCTCAAAATCATCTACCGTCAATTTTTGAATTTCCATGTCGTCCTACACCCCATTCGCTAGAGTTATTATCAATCCAGGTCATGGCCTGATATCTGATATATGTACCCCTTAGAGTGTGTCAGAGGATTCCCACAAAGTCAAATAAGAGATGCTTTCGCATCCCCTAAAATAAACAAATAAAAACCACCACCGAATAACATCGGCAGTGGTTCTTCGCTTGGCGGCGTCCTACTCTCCCAGGACCCTGCGGTCCAAGTACCATCGGCGCTAGAGGGCTTAACGGTCGTGTTCGGGATGGGTACGTGTGGAACCCCTCCGCCATCGCCACCAAACGCGGTGCTTAGCTTACATTTCAGAGTGTTGTTCTCTGAAAACTAGATTCGAAACGAAACATGCGAATTATCACTTGCAATTGGATAAGCCCTCGACCGATTAGTACTGGTCAGCTCCATGCATTGCTGCACTTCCACCCCCAGCCTATCTACCTCGTCGTCTTCAAGGGGTCTTACATACTGGGAAATCTCATCTTGAGGGGGGCTTCACGCTTAGAT
>NZ_JBHGUU010000021.1:0-49587 GCF_048976745.1 Paenibacillus sp.
GGGTTCCACACGTACCCATCCCGAACACGACCGTTAAGCCCTCTAGCGCCGATGGTACTTGGACCGCAGGGTCCTGGGAGAGTAGGACGCCGCCAAGCAAAGAACCACTGCCGATGTTATTCGGTGGTGGTTTTTATTTGTATATAAATGAATAGTTGAGGTTTGAACAATAGCATAAAAACAGCAACATAACAGCCTAAAGGCCTCAATAGAAGGCAAATGTCAGTTGATTTAAGATGACTTTTATATGATATATTGTTTGCACTTGTCCGCATGAGAAAAACACTTGTATGCATCAGACAACACACCTTATATAACCAAGTACTTTTCCTTGACAGTCTAAATATCGCTTTGCTAAGATGGCAATAATAAATTTTTCAGAAAACGTATTTTCGGCATAAAATACAGCCTGGAATCTTCGGGTTTTGGACCGTAAAGCTGAGCAAACATAAGGAGGAACACTTGCGTGTGGGAAGATAAATTTGGTAAGGAAGGCCTCACCTTTGATGATGTATTGCTAGTGCCACGGAAATCCGAGACACTGCCTAAAGAAGTAGATGTATCTATTCGTTTGAGCGATAGTGTAAAGTTAAACATTCCTTTGATCAGTGCGGGTATGGATACGGTAACTGAAGCGACATTGGCTATTGCCATTGCACGTGAAGGCGGTATCGGTATTATCCATAAAAATATGTCTGTTGAACAACAGGCAGAAGAAGTAGATCGTGTTAAGCGTTCGGAGAGCGGTGTTATTACGAATCCATTCTCACTTACAGCAGATCATCTGGTATCTGACGCAGAAGAAGTTATGGCAAAATATCGGATCTCTGGTGTACCGATTATTGAAGGAGACCAGAAGCTGGTAGGTATTTTGACTAACCGCGATCTTCGTTTCATCCATGACTATGGCATCAAAATTAGCGAAGTCATGACTCGTGAAAACCTGGTTACCGCTCCTGTAGGCACTACACTACAAGAAGCTGAAGGTATCCTTCAGAAGCACAAGATTGAGAAACTTCCATTAGTGGATGAGACGAACACGCTGAAAGGTCTTATCACGATTAAAGATATTGAGAAAGCCATTCAATTCCCTCATGCAGCCAAAGATGCCCAAGGACGTTTGTTGGTTGGTGCAGCGATTGGTATTTCCAAAGATACATTTGAACGTGCAGATGCTTTGGTACAAGCTGGTGTTGACTTGATTACGGTAGACTCGGCTCACGGACACCACATCAATATCATTGAAGCGGTACGTCAGCTTCGTGAACGTTTCCCTAGCCTGACCATCATTGCAGGTAACGTGGCTACCGGTGAAGCCACTCGTGACCTGATCGAAGCAGGGGCTTCGGTAGTCAAAGTGGGTATTGGTCCAGGTTCAATTTGTACAACACGTGTTATCGCTGGTATTGGTGTACCTCAAGTAACTGCAGTGTACGATTGTGCAACAGTGGCACGCGAATATGGGGTTCCAATTATCGCGGATGGCGGAATCAAATATTCCGGTGAAATTACGAAGGCACTGGCTGCAGGTGCACACGCGGTAATGCTGGGAAGTCTATTTGCCGGCACAGCGGAAAGCCCAGGGGAGACTGAGATCTTCCAAGGACGTAGCTATAAAGTATATCGTGGTATGGGTTCTATGGCTGCAATGAAACAAGGTAGTAAGGACCGTTACTTCCAGGATGATGACAAAAAACTGGTTCCAGAAGGAATTGAGGGCCGTGTTGCTTACAAAGGTCCATTGTCTGATACAATTCACCAACTGATTGGTGGTTTGCGTTCCGGTATGGGTTACTGCGGTACAAGCAACCTGGAGCAGCTTCGGAACGATACTGGCTTCATTCGCATTACCGGTGCAGGTCTGCGTGAAAGTCATCCGCATGATGTACAGATCACAAAAGAAGCACCTAACTACTCGTTGTAATCAGAAGAGAGTTAATCATTTCCAGGACAGGCTTGGTGATTTTCACCGGGTCTGTCTTTTTTTGCTGATACCCCTGTGATAGAATAGAACAAGCGGTGACGATCCATGGATGGATTAAGGCGTTGCGGCGGTTATTTGACGTGAATCTATGAATATGGTTTTGAAAAGCAAATGCAGTGCAAGAAAAGGCTGCCAACAGCTAAACAGAAGCGCGGACGTCCTTTTACATATGCATTCGCAAAATGCGGACTAAGTGACAATCGATAACGAACTTTAGGAGCAATAATATTGCTCGTTCGATACAGCGCATATAACACACATCTCACACATCAAACACGCAAGTTAGGGAACAAGAAAATCGCAGCATAAGCTGCACTGAAGCAATTCACAATGCTTTGGATCGAAGGGAGTATTCATCATTGAAAACCAAACACATGAATAAGAAGAAACGCCAAATGCTCAAAAAAAGCGTAGCCTCGGTAATGCTAATTAACATGCTTTGCATGTCTGCAGTAATGCCGGTCATGGCTGCTGCGGATAACTCCGGTCAGGTTCTGACTGCTGCGGCAACAACAACAAAGACGGAGAAAGCTGTTCAGGTTCCTGGGGTAGACTCACTTGGGCTTGAAGTTAGATCTGCGGTGCTTATGGAAGCCTCAACGGGACAGATCCTACTAAATGTCGATGCAGATAAAGCGATGCCACCTGCAAGTATGACCAAAATGATGACAGAGTACATTGTCGCCGAACAAGTTAAACAAGGTAAATTTGGCTGGGACGATATTGTAACTGTTAAAAAGAATGCTGCACAAAGTATCGGCTCGCGTATTTTCCTCGCGGAAGGTGATCAGCACACAGTTAAGGATCTCTATATTGCTATGGCTGTTGGCTCTGCCAATGATGCTACGGTTGCTTTGGCTGAACATGTTGCAGGTTCGGAAGAGGCTTTCGTGAAAATGATGAATGATGAAGCGAAGCGTATGGGCATGAAGGACACGTTCTTCATCAACTCTTCCGGTCTAGACCGAGCAGATATGCCTGCCGACTTCCGCCCAGCTGAAGACAAGGAAACAGTGATGTCCGCACTGGATGCTGCGATTCTGTGCAGATATATCATCATGGATCACCCGGACTACACAGATTTTACAACCATTCAATCCTATAAGTTCCGTCCAAACGATAAAGCTCCAATTATTAATTACAACTGGATGCTGGAAGCGAATAAAAATATAACCAATTTCAAAAGCTATGCCTATGAAGGTCTGGATGGAATGAAAACAGGCCATACCACAAACGCAGGTAATAACTTTACAGGTACAGCGGAACGTAACGGTATGCGTCTAATTAGTGTCGTTATGGGCACAGATTCGGAATCTGCACGTTTCAGAGAAACTAAAAAGGTATTGGACTTTGGATTTAACAACTTTGAAGTGAAGCAGGCTGTTGCAGGCAAGACCAAAGTGACGGGCTGGGAAGCTGTGCCGGTGAAAAAAGGTAAAGAAACAACCGTTCCTGTCGTAACAGATAATGCGGTAAGTTTCGTTGTACCCAAAGGTACTCAGAACCTGGATGTGACGTTCAAAGCGAACGTAACTGAGGCTGACAAGTTAGTAGCTCCAATCAAGGCAGGTACGAAGGTTGGTACAGTAACGTACACTTATAAAGCAGATGGAATTGAACCTCAGGAAAAAACAGTGAACTTGATCACAGCGGAAGAAGCCGATAAAGGTGGATGGTTCCGTCTGTTCTTCCGTGCTGTTAAGGATTTCTTCGTGGATCTCTTTGACGGAATCAAAAACCTGTTTTAGCCCATAACCTACTTCTTGAAAAAGAGTACGATCATGAATTTGATGTTTAAGTGGTCATTTCATTGACAAAATACAAGTTATTCCGACCGGATGGATTGTATAATTACAATTTTTCCGGTAAAATATCAAGTTAGAATTCACGTATAATGAAGCAAAAACTCCAATGTTTTTTAGAACAACACATACATTACGGGCCGAAGTGTCCAAGTATCTTGGAGCACCGATGAAGGGCATAGAGATATCCAAACTCGCACCTTCCGAGCGTATGCAAGATCGTGGCTGGTAAGAGAAGGGGAATGTGCAAATGAAGATCGGCGTTTTAGCACTTCAAGGGGCTGTCACAGAGCATATACGGAGTATTGAACGCGCTGGAGCAGAAGGTGTGGCTATCAAACAGGTTCAGCAATTGGGCGATCTGGATGGTCTTATCCTTCCTGGCGGGGAGAGTACAACGATTGGCAAATTGATGCGTAAGTATGGGTTTATGGATGCCATTCGAGCGTTTGCTGCTGAGGGCAAACCTGTATTTGGTACCTGTGCTGGCTTAATCGTTATGGCTAAGCATATTACAGGACAGGAAGAAGCTCATTTGGAGCTAATGGATATGACTGTATCCCGAAATGCATTTGGACGGCAGAGAGAAAGTTTTGAAACAGACTTGCCTGTCAAAGGTATTGAGGAAACGGTGAGAGCTGTGTTTATCCGGGCTCCCTTGATTGAGAGTGTGGGAGATCAGGTGGAGGTTCTCTCCACTTACAAGGATGAGATTGTAACAGCTCGGCAGGGACATTTGCTAGCTTGCTCGTATCATCCGGAGTTGACGGATGACTATCGTCTGCATGCTTATTTTGTAGAGATGGCCAAGTCCTACAAACATGCGGTAAACCCTAAATAATGTATGATGTACAACCTATGATCTCCCGGTCATCGGATCACTTCCCCAGCAGCCTTGTAAGGCCGCTGATTGGCAGTTGCATCTGAACGGATGCCTGATGTTGCCTGTATCTGCTTCATAGCGGGAATCGCAGCGGAGGGTCACACCGGGGACATAGGTTGTTTTTGTGGTTACAGATTCCGATAAGTATATAGTAAGGTATACACAGTAGAGTTTTGAGAATCGATTTAACAAAGGCTTCACTTCGTGGGGTTATTTAGGAGGGGTATATCGTGCTTGATGTGAAAATATTGCGGAATGAGTATGCACGTGTAGAAGAAGCGTTGACTAAACGTGGAAAGTCGCTGGATCTTATCGCTGGATTTACCGAGATGGATGCCAAACGTCGGGAATTGCTTCAAGAGAGTGAAACGTTGAAGAGCCGTCGAAATACGGTCTCTGCGGAAGTTGCTAGACTGAAGAAAAATCGCGAGAATGCTGATGATCTGATTGTGGAGATGCGCGAAGTCTCTGATCAAATCAAATCCATGGACGAAGAAGTTCGTGAGCTGGAAGTGAAGATCAATGATCTCACAATGGCGATTCCGAACATTCCTAACGAGAGCGTACCTATTGGAGCTTCCGAAGAGGACAATGTTGAGATTCGCCGCTGGGAAGAGCCCAAGTCATTTGCTTTTGCACCAAAAGCCCACTGGGAAATTGCACAGGACCTCGATATCCTTGATTTTGAAGCGGCTGCCAAAGTAACAGGATCTCGTTTTACCTTTTATAAAGGATTGGGTGCCCGTCTGGAACGTGCATTGATTAACTTTATGATGGATCTGCATAGCGATCAACATGGATATGAAGAGATTCTGCCTCCATACATCGTTAATCGGGATAGCTTGTTTGGAACAGGTCAACTGCCTAAGTTCGAAGAAGATCTGTTCAAGTTGAAGGATACCGAATATTATCTGATCCCTACTGCTGAAGTTCCGGTAACGAACTATCATCGCGAAGAGATTCTGAATGTAGATCAATTGCCTAAGCACTTTGTGGCATACAGCTCTTGTTTCCGTTCTGAAGCCGGTTCGGCTGGACGGGATACACGCGGATTGATTCGTCAACATCAGTTTAACAAAGTAGAGCTGCTCAAACTCTCTACTCCGGAGACTTCGTATGAAGAGCTGGAGCAAATGACTCAAAATGCAGAGCGTGTGCTTCAATTATTGGGATTGCCATATCGCGTTCTAACATTATGTACCGCAGATATGGGCTTCACTTCAGCTAAAACATACGATATTGAAGTATGGTTACCTGAGAGCAACACCTATCGTGAGATTTCTTCCTGCTCTAACTGTGAGGACTTCCAGGCGCGTCGTGCCAATATCCGTTTCCGCAGAGAGCCAAAAGCCAAACCGGAATTTGTGCACACATTGAACGGGTCAGGATTGGCCGTTGGACGGACAGTAGCTGCTATCCTGGAGAACTATCAACAGGAAGATGGTACGGTTATCATTCCTGAAGCACTGCGTCCTTATATGGGCGGCACAAGTGTGATTGCACGTCGTTCTTAATATCAATTAACCATCCCCATCAAGAGGAATACAAATTCAATCCGTCATTTCAGAATGGCGGATTGGATTCTTTTGTATAAGCTGAGGCTGTTGTCTGATATGGATTATCAATTTTAATATAAAAAAGATTGCATTATGATGTTGATATGTGGTATGATACTTTTCGTGGCAAGTTTATAAAAGTTAATTTCCCTGGAGAGGTACCGAAGCGGTCATAACGGGGCGGTCTTGAAAACCGTTAGGGGGCAACTCCACGTGGGTTCGAATCCCACCCTCTCCGCCATACTACACTTATAACAAGGATTCGAGCGATATCGCTCGGGTCCTTTTTTGCGTTGTGAGTTTGTTCAGCGTAATGAGCATACAGGTTGGTGACCGATGTATAGGTTGCGCAGCATAGCTTAATATTTTGAATAAGGCTCATATGTATAAAAACATCTTCATCGCCGCACTTTATAGGAGTGGAGGTGGTAAGATGAACCGCGAGTTAAACATTGATCAGACAGAGCTTGTAGGGGCTTGGCAAGAACGTTTGCCTCAAGTCTTGAATGTCGGAGACCAGGCGCAGGTAATGGCCGATGAAGCCGATCAGCAGGCCATTCGGATACACATTGCGACAGCAGGTCATGAGATGTATTCTTTTGATTTCAAATGTGCATATGTCGATTCCCGTGAAGTCAGTGTACAGCTGATTGATGTGGAACGGGATGGGCGAACGACAGATGAGCGTACAGAACCGATTCAGGAACTGGCTCATGATTATACACGGCACATTCACGAATGCGCCCAGTCGTTACAATCCCAGACGAGACAATAGCCTGAAATCTGAAGGAGTGAACTCAATTGACTAAAGCCAAAGCGGGAGTTGACAAAAACCTGCAAAATGTAGTCGATGATTTGGAGCAGCCAGCCGTAAACAGTCATCATGCCCAGCAAATTCAGCAAGATATCAATGATCGCCGTCATCAGGATGCACTGAATCATGACAAAACCGAAGATAGGGACCCATCCCATTCCTAACAAAGATGAGGGGGCAATAATATGAGCAAACCAAAAACAATACCCGTTCCCGAAGCGCAAGCATCTGAACAGCATCATCGTTCATCCAAACGCTCTTCTATGCAGGAACCGTTATCCGGTTCCAAAAAAGTGAAAAATCAGAATCATGTGGATCATCTGAATCCTCAAGGTTAATAGAAACAACACCAGTTTCACTGCAAATAATAATTATGATCAGACTCCATGCAAAAGTCTCTTGTTACCTAACAGGGGGCTTTTGCGTATTCATACATATATAAAGACTGGTACATGCTTATTCCCAAAGCTAACATAGGTCTTTGTAGCCATTTTAAAGAGGAAAGATCACATTTTTCCCAAATTAGGTTTCAGTATCTGGTAATATGGTATATCATTGATATTGAATTACTTTTTTGGGGTTATCACGAGAGGAGAGAAACAAATGACTAAACGTATGGGGGCGCTTCTTCTTACGTTGCTGTTAACCGTATCTATGGCCTTGACAGCATGTAGCAGCAAGCAGGAACCAAAAGAAGCATTGAAGACGGCCGCAGCCAATGCTTCCAAATTGACTTCGTATGAAATGAGTTCCAACTTTACAATTAATGAATTGAGCTATAAACCTGGGGATGCTTCACAAAGTGATCCGACCATGACTCAGTTTATGAGTATGTTGAAGGATGCTCAGTTGAATGTAACAGGTGTATACCAAAGTGAGCCAATGCAGACAGAGATGACTCTTAGCATTGAACTTAAAGGCGACATGGGGATGACCTTTAACATTCCAATGGTGATGACGGCAGAGAAACTGTATGTGAAAGTGCCGAACATTCCATTTTTCCCGATTCCGGAAAATGTTGTTGGCAAGTTCCTGGAGCTGGATCTGAAAGAATTGGCTGAGCAAGAGGGTACGGAATGGAACCCGAATGCTATGGACGCAGCCAAAACTCAAAAGCTGAGCAATGAAGTCATGAACGCGGTGCTGGGTGAATACGACCAAGCTAAATTCTTCAAAAACCTGGATACCAAAGATGCACAACTTCCTGAAGGTGTAGATGCGAAGCAGGTTGTACAATTCACAGTGAATAATGACAACGTGAAAGAAGCGGTTACTGTACTGGTAACAAAAGCGATGCCTAAAGTATTGGATATTCTGTCCAAAGAGGAATATCGTGAAATGCTGCAAATGGATCAGGCCGATATCGACAAAGCTAAAGAAGATTTGAAAATCACTGAAGCAGATCAGGCTGAAATGGCTAAAGACTTGGATAAATTGAAAGATGTTCTAACAATTAACCAATTCAACATTGATTTCGCATTGGACAAAAACGACTTCCCTGTATATCAAAAGATGGTCGCTGATGTGCTGATCAAGCCAGAAGATACCAAAGACGAAGTGAAATTGGCATTTACCGGTTCCAATACGTACACCAAGATTAACGAAAAAGCAGCATTCAAAATCAACATCCCTACTGGCGATGACGTAATTACTATGCAAGAGTTCGAAGAACTGATGAACGCTTCATACGGATACTAAGCTCGTCGAGTCCAAATCAAACCGTTTGTTATTCAAGTGAGGGTAATATCCTTCCGCTTGGATACAGGCGGTTTTTTTGTTACACAGCGTATGAGGGGGATCTGCAAAATAATTGATCTTTGATATTAAATCGTGGCTGTTGATTTATACAAATAAAACCGCACTCTCTCCTACATAACCAGGATAGTGCGGTTTGGAATAGTTAAATTTGTATGTTGTTGAATTGGGAATACAGACAGTTCTGTGGTGGAGCCTCTAAATCAATTAATTCGCAAGTTCATCCAAATCTTCAGCAAGGACAGCATAGATCTGATGATCCTGATATTTGCCGTTGATCTTGAGGTATTTACGAGCAGTACCTTCAAACTGGAATCCGTTCTTCTCCAATACGCGCTGTGAACCTTTGTTGGTAGGCAATACCGCAGCCTGAACCCGATTTAACTTCAGCGCACGGAAGCCATAAGCTACGGCCAGTTTAACCGCTGCTGTCATTCGTCCGCCGCCCTGATAATCTGGATGGATAAAGTAACCCATATCCGCATAATTGGCAACGCCCAATACGACATTGTTAAGACTTACTTGTCCAATCAACAGGCTGTCTTTAATGGTGTAGATTCCAAACTGATATCCTGTACCTTCTTCTGCTGCCTTGACCCGATCCTCAATCCGCCGAGTCTGAGCATCCAGTGTATAAAAATCATTCTCTCGAACCGGTTCTACAGCCTGATATGGGACGCGTGTAATCTGAATCAGGTCCAGATAGGACTGTGTATCCTGGGGTGTGAGCAGCCGAAGGCTTATGCCATGGGCTGTATCATAGAGTGTTAGTGCCATTACAGCACACTTCCTTTCTAATTGGGATGTTTGTATTCGGTGACTACTTTAACTTTTGGCGCAGACTTCTAAAAAATTGAGTTAGCATCGTGGAACATTCAGGCTGAAGGATATCCGGGATCACCTCGGTGCGATGGTTAAATCGAGGCTCCTGTAGCAGGTTCATCAGTGTACCTGCACAGCCTGCCTTGGGATCAGCCGTACCAAAGATTACGCGGGGGACCCTCGATTGTACAATTGCACCTGCACACATCGGACAAGGTTCCAGTGTGACGTACAGAGAACAATCCAACAAACGCCAAGCTCCGATGGTCTCGCTGGCCTGACGAATAGCCACCATCTCTGCATGGGCGGTGGAATCCAGTGTAGTTTCACGCAGATTGAATCCTCGGCCAATAATTTGGTTGTTTTGTACAATTACAGCGCCAATCGGCACTTCCCCAAGAGCCTCGGCCTTATAGGCCTCAGCAATGGCCTCCCGCATCCAGTGCTCATGTTGAGCCTCCTCAGATAAATTCCCAAGATCGGGCTGGAGAGAATGGTCATTCATTACGATATAACTCCTTCCAAAAAGCATTTATTCAGCGAACAAGCATTCGGGTTGTTAACATGTTGTGTATAGAAATGTGGATAACCATAGAGTTGCTCACATAGTTATAAACAAACTATCCACAAGCCTGTGGGTATGTGGATAAATATAGTGATTAATTTCATTGTAGTGGTCGAAAATGCAAAAAACAACGAATTTCGAGCTTTTCAGTCATTCGGTAACTTTTGGACACAGGTCAATTATCCTTTTCAAAAAGTCATACAAGCGTTATGATGGAGATAGGTTTTGCCATATATCGCCAGAGGGTACAAGCCGAGAGGTGAACTTAAAAACTTGTCTATTAAAACGAAATTATCCATGATTATGTCGTGCTCAGTGCTCGTTATTTTAGTGTTGAATATCGCACTGAGTTATTATACTACAGAAGAGAATCTGCGGCAGGACAGTGAAACCAAGATGGTGCTCACTGCAAAACAGATTGCAATTGCTGTCGAACAAAATCAATACAGTTCGGATTATGTAAAACGGCAGATTGGAAACAATCTGTGGCTTGCTGCTGTCATGGCAGCAGAAGAATTGGACCCGGATATTAATAATATCACAAATGAAGAACTTGTTCGCTTGAGTCAGAAGGTTGGCGTATCACATATTTCGTTGATGGAGCAGACGGATGATGACATTGTGGTTAGCCGCTCATCGGATCCGAGAGAAATTGGTCTGTCGACCAAATCCATGACCTACTGGTATCAGGCCTTTAAGCAGCTGTTTGAAAAACAACAGGTGACGATTCCCCAAGGGCAGAAGTTAGAGCATTTCTGGTCAGATGGATTCGAATATTCGACATCCAGTCCTTCGGATATTGATATCTGGGGTTACTACCATGATGGAAAGAGAAACTACATAATCAATCCCTTCTATAATAATACGGAAGTTGATGACTATGTGAAAATCTCTAGTCCGGATGAGATTTTGAATAAAATCCGTGAGGTCAATCCCTCCATTCTGGAGATTACAGGCATCAATCCGTTGACTTTTGGAAGCCCGAACATGGGGGATGACGGAAGAGATACAAACTTTAGCAAGTTGAATAACAGACCGATTCGTTTCGGTACATACCAGTATGGTTCTAAGGATGAGGATCATCGTGCTGTGGTGCGCGCCATTCGAACAGGGCAAAATGTATCTTTTGTCAGTGAAACGCACGAACAGAAGGTATTGAAGAGCTTTATTCCCATTTTCACACCCAATCAGTCTTCCTATGTGATCAGTATTGTCATGGACTATAAGCAAATATCCTCCATGGTATCTGAGCAGTTGGTGAGCCATGCCTCCATATCGTTGGTTTTGCTGGAGATTGTGATCTTTGGCAGCTATCTGCTCGCAGGGTATATTACGCGTCCGATCCAATCCATACTGGGCAAAGTGAATGATGTAGCAGATGGACACTTTGATTTCCGGTTGAAAGTCCGGAGGAAGGATGAACTTGGCCAACTGGCCAATCGTATTAATGCCATGATTCGTAATCTGGGTCATTATACGAGCCGCCTGAAACAGATGTATGAAGAGAATCGGGCGGTGAAAGAGCATCTGGAGTCCATTATCAATCAGACAGCGGATGCCATTCATATTACGGATCTTGAAGGGAAAGTGCTGCGGGTTAACCGGGCATTTGAACAATTATATGGTTTTCGAAGTCGTGAGGTTGAAGGTCGTCATCTGAAGATCATCCCGCCAGAGGCAGAAGAAGAAATGAAACGCCAGCATGCCCAACTCGTTGAAGGCATGTCCATTACATCCAATGAAACCACCTGGATGAAGAAAGACGGGACACGGGTAGAGGTCAGTGTCAGTACGGCTCCGGTACGAGACGAGGCTGGAGAGATTACCGCACTGATTAGTGTCTCTAGGGACATTACAAGCCGTAACCGGATGGAAGAGCTGCTCAGACGCTCTGAGAAGTTGACAACCGTAGGCCAGCTTGCAGCAGGTGTAGCGCATGAGATTCGTAATCCATTGACTACGCTTCGCGGATTCCTACAGTTACAGCAAGAGAGCAACAAGCTGAATCATCGTCATCTGGATCTGATGTTATCGGAGCTGGATCGCATCAACCTTATTGTTGGTGAATTTCTGATTCTGGCGAAACCGCAGGCGGTTCATTTTCAGAATCGGGACATTCGTTTTATTCTCGGCGATGTCATCTCGCTACTGGATAGTCAGGCGCATCTGCATGGTGTAGAATTTGTACTGCGTGCCTCATCCGATTCGGCTATGGTACACTGTGAAGAGAACCAGTTGAAGCAGGTATTCATCAATTTGCTGAAAAACGGTATGGAGGCCATGCCAAATGGAGGAAGTATCCATATCAAGCTCAAGCATGACGAGCAGTCGAAACGTGTCAGAATTGAGATCAGGGATGAAGGCATAGGTATCCCGGAAGAGATGATGCCCAAGCTTGGGGAGCCTTTCTTTACGAATAAGGAGTCTGGGACAGGGCTGGGTCTGATGGTCAGTCAGCGAATTATTCAATCACATAAGGGCATGATGGATATTAAAAGCGTCATGAACAAGGGAACAACGGTTATCATTGAACTGCCTGCATCCGAGCAACAACCGGAGGTTATTGAGGCAGATCAGGTAACGGATGAACCACTTACAGATGAAGAGAAATAGATGAGGTGAGATTACCTTTTGCGTATTAATAAATTTATTAGTGAAACAGGTTATTGCTCCCGGCGTGAAGCCGACAAGCTGGTGGATAGTGGTCAGGTAACCATTAATGGAGTTAAGGCTGAACTGGGCAGTCAGGCAGAAGAAGGCGACGATGTACGAATTAATGGCAAACCGATCAAGGAAAAGAGAAAACACGTATATATTGCGCTGAATAAACCGATTGGAATCACAAGTACAACCGAGCAGCATATTCAGGGTAATATTGTTGATTTTGTCGGACACGATGAACGTATCTTTCCCATTGGACGTCTGGATAAGGACTCGGAAGGTTTGATTCTGATGACCAATGACGGAGATATCGTTAACCGGATTCTTAGAGCAGAAGGACGCCATGAGAAAGAGTATATCGTCACTGTTGATCGAACTGTAACGCCGAGTTTCCTTAGAGGCATGAGCACAGGGGTTAAGATTTTGGGTGAAATGACACTGCCTTGTACTGTGACCCGGATGACGGATCGTGTATTCCGTATTATCTTGACCGAAGGAAAGAACCGTCAAATTCGGCGGATGTGTAGTGCCTTTGGCTACGAGGTTCGTAAGCTGAAGCGGGTTCGGATCATGAACATCCATCTTGGAGAAATGGCAACAGGTTCTTGGAGAGAGCTTACCGCTGCTGAAAAAGCGGAGCTGGGCGGTCTGTTGGACTATTCACTGGAATAGTCGATTCGACTTTGACTAATTTAACCGATTAAAGCTCTGCTTTCCGTAAGGGAGTGCAGGGCTTTTTGGTGCAGAGTTAATGAAGGCTGCTCAATAATACCGAATAGGACGGAAATATGTAGATAAACCAAGCGTAAGCCTTTATATAAACCCAAAAGACCGTTCTCCTTGTACCTGGAGAACGGTCTTTTGGGTCATTGGCGGCGTATTGGCCTCTAGTTTCCTTCGCCAACCGCTTTTACATTGGTATTGTTACTTTGATACTTCCGAATGATAGAAACCTCTACACGGCGATTCTGTGCCCGTCCGGTATTGGTGTCATTGCTGGCAATCGGGTGATACTCTCCATAACCACTTGGTGTGAATTTGGAAGGATCCAATTGTGTGTTCAGCAACAGGATTTTCAGGAAGTTGAGTGCACGATCTGCACTCAGATCCCAGTTATCTTTATATTGGTTGTTCGAAATGGGAATATTATCGGTATGACCGGATACCACCACTTCATATTCAGGGAACTCCTGCAGCATGCTTGAAATCGCTTTGGCCAGGGATCGTGATTCAGGCTTCACATCTGCTCGGCCTGAGGAGAAGAGGGCATTATCACTGATGGTGATCTTCAATTCAGACTGATTCAGCTTGGTGTTCAGCTGGTCCGAAAGTCCGTTCTTTGAGATATACTGGTCAAGTCGTTTCTTGAGCTTCTCCAGATCTTCCTGCTCTTTTTGAGCCATCTGTGCATCCGTAATCTGAGCTGGTGTTTTTTTGGTGATTTCTGTAGGTTCCTGTTTGTTTTTACCCAGATCAGCACCTGGCGTATCCGGATTCATGGACGTATGATCCAGAATACCGGAGCCTCCATTCAATGCACTGCTTAGTGCGGAAGCCATCTGCTCAAACTTGGCTGCATCGAGTGAACTCATGGAGAACAACGTGATAAACAGGGCAAGCAACAAGGTCATCAAGTCAGAATAGGGAAGCAACCAGCTCTCGTCTATATGTTCTTCATGTGGTTCGTGCTTTTTAGCCTTTTTCACCTGATGATCCCTCCTTCTCTTCCAGTTGTTTACGTTCGGAAGGTGTCAGGAATACGGATAACTTTTGGTTGATGGCAATGGTGGATACACCAGATTGTATGGATAACAATCCTTCAACCATCATCAGCTTGATCTCCATTTCTTGCTTGGACATCCGCTTCAGCTTGTTAGACATCGGGTGCCATAACACGTAACCACTAAATATACCAAGGAGTGTTGCGATAAATGCTGCCGCAATCGCATGGGAGAGTTTCTCCATGTCACTGAGATCGGCAAGTGCTGCGATGAGACCTACAACGGCCCCGAGAACCCCGAGCGTAGGTGCGTACATCCCCGCCTGAGCGAAGATCAAGGCACCGCCACGGTGGCGCTCCTCTGTAGCGTGAATATCTTCCATGAGTACATCACTTACAAATTCCTGATCGTTGCCGTCGATAATCATACGCATACCGCCACGAAGGAACTGATCGTCAATCTCTTCTACTTTTGATTCCAGTGCAAGCAAACCTTCACGACGGGTAGTGGAAGCCCAATCCATAAACGTGCCGATCAGGGATACTCGATCAATAAGTACTTGATTTTTGAAAATAATCCCGAAAAGCTTAGGGATTTTCTTAACTTCAGACATCGGAAATGCAATAAAGATGGTTCCTGCCGTACCAACAAAGATAATAACGTAGGCTGCCGGATTGTTAACCAGGTTGATTAAGGGCGCACCCTTCAGGAACATACCGAGTACAAGGGAGACCAGCCCAAAAACGAGTCCAATAATCGTTGAAATGTTCATCATACACCTCATCCATGAGATAAAATTGAATCCTTTCAAGCGGCTGTATTCGGGCTTCCGGACGAATTTTTGGCCGCAATCCGTTCAATGTTAGGCATTCCTTGCGGTTGCTAAAACAGTTCAAACGGTCATATATAGTATTTATCGACCAGAAGGCCTTTTTTTTTAAGGGCTATTTTCAGGTATAATAAGATCAAATCCGCTCCTTAGGGGCCGAATAGGAGTGAAAAGCCAATGGGCGTAAAGCATGGACGGGATTATGAAGGAATTTTGACAGATCTGACAACGGCAATCGGACGCATACCGGATCGGTATGTTTTCTTTGAAATGGACGCGGAAGAGTGGGGGAGACTGGGGCCACCTGAGCAACTTGAAGTAGATGAGGCGTTGGCGGAGGATCTGTTCTATGCGCTGGGTGAGGAATCGATCATTCCGGTTGGGAGTGGCGTGGTCATCCATGATAAGGAACAGCACCGCATTCATATTTTGATAGGGGAAGAAGAGTTAACTTTTGTACCTTTAATTTAGTGTGTGTACATGTATTTTCAGGGGTATGAATGGAACTGGAAATTTCCTCAAAGCCTTATGGTTATTGGTTCTATGCCATTTAAGTTAATTGGATTTTGAAGCTTGTCCGTGGTAAGATGTTAGTCGTGAAATGGGCCAACCGCATGGCGGTGAGCCTGGCCTTTGAGGCTGCTGTTGATAGCGCTGAAGGTGTTGGTGGTTATATGGACACACGTCTGTAATGTACCATCCTATGGGGAGGAAGATAACGCATGGTTTTTTCGCAAGAGGAAGTCGAAGCTCATCTGGGAAGGCTGGAAGGCTGGGAACTGGAAGAGGGACGGTGGATTGTTCGCAAATTCGTGTTCTCCAACTACATGAAAGGGATTGCATTTGTGGATGAGGTCGCTGCGATCTCGGAAGCATTCAATCATCATCCTTTTATTACGATTGACTATACAACGGTTACGCTGCGTCTCACGTCATGGGACGCGGGGGGTATCACATCTGTAGATATCAAGGAAGCAGGCCAATATAACGAAGCTTATGACAAAATGAGGTCGGAATAACCAGGTCGGTTATTATCGTGCGGCCAGAAGTGAGTGAACCATACATGTCAGACTATAATCAGAAACAACCTCTTATTACAGTCGTAGGCAGTCTCAATATGGATCTTGTGGTGAAAACAGACACGATTCCGGAAGAAGGAGAGACGGTGAGCGGTGAAGAACTGCATTATCTCGCTGGTGGCAAAGGGGCGAATCAGGCTGTCGCTGCTGCGCGTTTAGGTGGACAGACAACGATGATTGGTGCGGTGGGATCGGACGGTTTTGGCGAACGTCTGTTGCACAGTCTGACGGAAAGTGGTGCAGATGTCTCGCAGGTTCGCATATTGGAAGATACGGTTACAGGGACAGCTTCCATTTGGCTCTCTCGGGGAGACAACCGGATTATCGTTATTCCTGGTGCGAATGGGCAAGTGGTGCCTGAGATGCTGGAAGAGGCGGATACGGTAAAAAGCCTGACTGCAGCCTCAGCGGTGCTGCTGCAGCTGGAGATCCCGCTGCCAGCGGTTACCCGCGCCGCCCAACTGGCGGCTGAAGGCAGCGCACTGGTGATGCTCAACCCGGCTCCCGCGGTGCCGGGTCTGCCCCAGGAGCTCCTGCGGTGCGTCGACGTTGTCACGCCGAACCGCAGTGAGCTTGCCGTGCTTACCGGCCGGGATCACCTCCGGCCGGAAGACCTGGATGCGGCGGTCGCAGAGCTCGCCGCATCCCTCGGGGCCGCTGTCGTCACGACGCTTGGCCCCGAGGGGGCTGTGTACGCGGCGGCACCTGGTGGCCGCGTACAGGCAGGGCGTGCCGGCGCAAGCCGTGCGCCCGGCTACGCCGTAAGCGCCGTCGATACGACCGGCGCTGGCGATTGCTTCAACGGCGCGCTGGCGGTAGCCCTCGCGCGCGGTGAGACGTTGGACGCGGCCGTAGGCTTCGCCATGGGTGCAGCCGCGTTATCCGTGACGAAGCTCGGCGCCCAGTCCGGGATGCCGTCCGCAAGTGAAGTGGAGGCCTTCCTGGCTGAGCACGCGGCAGATGTCTAATAATTGGTATAACAAAGAGGCTCTTATTCTCCCAAAAGGGGATTAAGGGCCTCTTCATTATGTAGTGCGTGCAGAGATTATTTCTTCTCTGACAGCCACATGGCGATATTTGCAATCTCTTCATCCTGCAGTTTGCCTTTGAAGGAAGGCATACCGCCTTTACCTTTGACAATCGTAGAGTAGATCTTCTCCAGATCATCCTGGCTGCCGATGTTAGCCAGAGCAGGTCCTACGCCACCTTGAAGCTGATCCCCGTGACAGGAGATACAATTGGCTTTGACCAGTGCTTCAGCCTGTCCGGCATCCAATGTTACTTCCGGCATGGTTGGCTTGGCTTCTTCAGCCACTTCTTCTTTCCCTGGAAGCGTAAACATTAAAACAATAGCTAAAGCGCATGCTGCAAAAAATACTCCGCTCATGATCCATTTGTGCATCCCTTATGTCCCCTCCAGAATGAAAGATCATCTAACCTGAAACTATCCATATCATTATAACGGAACCTGTACTGACATCATAGCATTTTGTGGGAATTTTTTGAACTAATCACATAACAAGGGGCAAATTTGGTTGTTTTGCAATGGATTTTAATCACGAGGCCCTTCATAAACCATACAGTGAAAGGGCTTCAAGCCGCTTGGGGTCTGTCGTTCGTATGTATCCTGGGTGACAAATCCACTCTTCAAATAGACTTGAATGGCACGAGCATTCCAAGTGAGCACTTCCAGATCTATCTCGTTCGTGGGATTTCGGCGAATGGCTTCCTGTACAATGGCAGTGACAAAAGCTGTCCCTTGGCCCTGACCACACAGCTCTGGATGCATGCCGAGGCCGATTCGGGTTACCCCTTGAAGTGGGAAGTATTGAGCAAATCCACATATACGATCGTTCTGATCCAGGACAATCGCATATTGCTCCTGCCGCAGCTGTGCATCTCCGAATTCCACTTCCAGAGCTTTCATCTGCTCCCAGGGGAGCCAGCTGTAGATATTGTAAGGCGGATCATACTGCCAACTGCAGATGAGCTCCGCATGTTCTTCTCGCATGGGTATAACATGAAACGTTAAAGGGGCTTCCTTCATACACCTGCATGCTCCTTTCCTTGAAACAGAACTCACTGTCCACTCTACAAAAGAGATATTCATTTAGCAAGTCTCCCTTACCAGAAAAAATATGAAACAAAAGTTCCGGTAATTCCGTTTATATTATAACAGGATGGGTAAAAACATCATAAGGGCACGGACGAACGAACGCAAAATGAACTTGTTGATGTCGCAGGATATGCCCCGAGTGTAACTTGCAACATGCTTCAGGATTGAAGCACAAAAAAACCGCCGGATACATTCCTGCGGAGAATGTACCGGGCGGTTCTGTTATGCTTCTTGTTTCGTTCCAGTATGGTTCATGGTTACAGCATCATGTTGCTCAGCTTGTCCCTACTCCAGGGCCAGTGATTCATATGCGTCCGTGCTCATAATCCGTTTAGCGCCAACATAACGATTGGCCCAATAGCTTTCACTCAATGCACTGATCGTAACGCCTTTGGAAGAAGAGGAGTGTGCGAACTTCCCATCCCCTACAAAGATTCCTACATGTGATACGCCTTTACCTGTTGTATTAAAGAATACCAGATCGCCAGCTCTCATTTCCATGCGGGATACGGAATCACCCATGTCGAATTGGGAACTGGATTGGCGTGCCAAATCAATACCCAACTTGTCGAATACATACCGTGTAAATCCGGAGCAGTCAAAGCCGTTAAGCGTTGTTCCCCCACTTTTGTATGTAGTTCCCATTGCTGAATCAATTACTTTATCCATTTTTGAATCTGCGAATGCGCTACCTGCACCAAGCGATAATGCAAATGTGATGCTAAGTACAGCTGCGGTTAATTTCTTCTTGAACAAGAGATATTCCCCTTCCAACGCCTGCGAGGTTAGCTTAAGGATTCGGTTGAAGGTCCCCTATGATCCCTCTGTAGCAAGATCAATTCACCCATAACTGGTTCCCCCGCTTCCCAGGTGCCAGGAATTTGGCTATGCTAGTTATGCACCTGCGAAATCAAGAAATGACGATTTAATTTTAAGTAGTTACAAATATGAATGTAAAGATTACAAAGTTGTTACTAAAAACTCACTGCGATTATTGTAACAGAGGAGTACGGCTTTGGCAACGTTTAGCAACAAATTTAGCAAAAAAAACCTCGACCTTTGACGGGGAAAGGTTGAGGTTTGCCTATTTTTAAGTACATATTAGGCCATATGTTTAACATGTGATGGTAACAATTTTTAAACTATCTGCTCTCACCTTTGGATACTTTGGACTGCCACAATCGGAAATGGCTGCATATTTTCCACAGATTCAATAGACATCTGGCGAGTGGATACGTCTGTTGTAGTATAAGTCCGGTAAGTCCCGTTAATAACCATGAGGCAGAAGTGAATGCCCCAAAGACGAGCAGGTGAACTCCGCCCAGCAGGAGTGCAATACCGATTACGGCGATGAGATGACGCACTACAATCCAGAGAGCTTTGAGGGTACCGTGAGCCCCGCCTTCTCCTTCTGGTGCCGAAACACCGAACTGCATGTAGAGCAGGGCATGGTGGATGATCCAACCATATACAATCCAGGCAGCAACATAAGGTATACCAGGCAAAAGTAATTGAAGGGAATGAAATCCGTCCATGAGGATCGAGTAGAGCTTTGGTATGAGCCAGTAGGCGGGCAGAAGTATCAATAATGTACGTATGGTGTGCAGCAGCAGCATCGGTTTCCACAGGTTTTTGATTCCGCGGACGAAGGGAATGCGCTCTTCTGTAGAATTAAAGTGCTGAAGCGAGTAGAGCAGTCCGGCCTGAATGAGGGGGCTGATCAACATGCGAATCAGCAGCATGCCCCCTAGAATCCATAGATAACGATGAACCTCCGGATGGGTAGACAGGTTAAGCTGGCTTTCCATTTTGAACAGAAGTGTACTCAGCTCCCCGGCATCAGGATCTGGATAGCGCAGGAGGAGTGGAATGACCGCCGATTGTACCATTCGATAGAAGAAATAGCCCCAAATGAGTTGATAGAGAAATAAAAGTGCTGCAATGAACATATGCTGACGGACGAGAAACCAGCCTTCACGTATTTTTGCTTTCACCGTTTCCACCTCACCATGACAGACCTCCGAATATGGCTTCTATTAGTTTGGTTACACTCATGCTCCAGCGGGACTTCGTCTGCTCATCCAGTCCGGATTTCAGGAAATTGTTCATATGGCGGTTCTCCAGCACGATCGTGTACAGGGGATCGGTCATGGCCCAGGTTACGGGGGATGTGTGCGTTAATTTATAGGTAATGCGATCATCCTTGCCATCCCATTGCTTGGTGAGGGTATGTCCGTCTTCAAAAGCAATTCGAACAGGAACGGCGTTGTAATCACTGCCTTTTTTTGCGATCGTCACAGATGACTCGTACCATGTTTGACCGTCCTTCTGTACGGGTGTAACACGAATCTTCTCTACAGCAAAGTCAGCCATCCCGTTACCATAGACGTATTGGTCAAAATAATCAGACCAGGAAGTGCGAGTCACTTGTTCCACAACGTTCTGAAAATCAGCCGAAGTGGGATGTTTGAAGCGGTACTTCTTCACATAGGTAGAGAGAATGCGTTCCATCGTTTTGGTGCCGACTTGATGTTCAATACCAAGCAATACAAGCTTGCCACGTGTGTAAACATTAGCTGCATACTCATTCTGTGAATCGAACTTCCAGGATTCTTGTGTTAAGGATGAAGGAGACGTAATCAGTCCCGATTGTACCGGCAGATTCGGAATCAATCCGTATTCCTGCTCCATCAGTTTGTCTTCTGCATAAGAGGTGAACCCCTCATCCAGCCAGGCTTCCTCGAATTCGTTGCTGGCAACCATGCCGTAGAAGTATTGGTGTCCGATCTCGTGGACTACGGTACGTTCCAGGTCATAACCTGGAGTCGTATCATCGGCTCCAAAGGCCGTAACTAGCGTAGGGTATTCCATACCTCCAGCACCGTTTCCCGCTTTGGGTGGAACAACGATGGATAAGGTAGCGTAAGGATAAGGGCCAAACCATTTGCTATAATTGGCTAGTGCGGCCTTCGCGGCGTAGAAATAACGTTCTTTCAGATCCTGATGAGCAGGGTCCAGATATAACTTGATTCGTACACCAGGCACATTGGGTGCGGAGAAGGGCTCCTCTGCGTACACAAAATCGGGTGAGGCTGCCCATGCGAAGTCATGCACATCATCGGCGTAGAATTGATAGACCTTTTCTCCGTTCTTCACCACGGCTTGTTGCGTTGGAAATCCGGTAGCAGCCACTTTGTATGTTTCAGGCACCCGAATACGCACACTGTATATACCGAAGTCGGCGTAAAACTCTGAATTGCCATGGTATTGGTGCAGATTCCAGCCTTCCGTTGTTCGTCCACGCCTGCCTACAGGTTCATAGGCACTTAATTTGGGAAACCATTGCCCAGCCATGACAAAATTATCAGCAGTTCCCATCCGGGCAAAAATCTTGGGCAGATTCACTTCAAATCGGGTGTGGAGTGTGATACTTTCCCCGCCTTTGACGGGTTTGGGCAGGCGTACTTTAATGAGGGTGGTGTCCTTGATATTTCCGTCATCTGGTTGCACATACTGCATCCGGTGCAGCAGAGAGAGCCCGTCCTCCGTTTTCATTTCGGTAATGTTCATCGAGCCATAACCATTGGTAGGCATGACATCACCTCGAAGCTTTCCACCGGATTCCTTCATAAAGGTGGTGTCAGCAGAAGAGAAGGCGTTGGGGTACATATGAAAGTAAAGCTCGCTGACGGTTTTTTTGCCTGGATGAGTCCAGGTGATCGTCTGAGTCCCTTCCAATATGTTTCCTTGGACCAGCTTCACATCCATGTGATATTCCACAACACGGTTGCTGTACACTTCGGCTGTAGGGGTCTGTACACTTTCTGGAGGTGCTGGAGCTGGAGCTATTGCCTTGGGCTTGCCCGATTCGGGGGCGAGTACTGGCAATTCGGAATGAGTTGAGCGATTATAACCCAGAGTGATCCATATCCCTCCGGCAAGTACACACAGGGCCAGGGATGCAGTGAGCCAGCTCTTGGCGCGTCGTGGAATCATCGTTAAATACCTCCCGTTGACAAGCATCTACAGCATGTATATGTTTGCAATGGGACAATTATTAGTTAAAATATTTGTATCAACCCTTGGAGGCTATAAACATGGACCAAAACGAGCAAAACGGCAAGAAACAGATTGCCTTGAATATCGTTAGTGCAAAAAGCAAGCATAAAGGCTTCGGTGCAGGCTCCATTGATCTGAATAACCTTTCCCCGGTCATTATTGATAATGGCGAAGCCAAAATCGATATCGGTGCGATGCATGCGAAAAGCAAAGTGGAACGCAATATCAAGTTCTCTACCAATCGTGAAGATGTGCCCAACGGACGCCAGGTATGGCTGGTGTGGGTAGCTGTCGATCGCACGGAGGAAGGCCAACTGTATGGTGGAGCAACGGCATGTGAGATGTGGATTGATACGGAAGCAAGACGTGGATGGAAACTGCTGGCGGAACATGTGAATCGCATGGATTATGCCTTGAAGCGTCGCTTCATGCTGGACGAGCTTGGACCTGAAGATCGGGCTGCACTCAAGACGCTGCTGATCTCACACAACGAAGAATGGTGGAATGCTTCTCCGGATGAATTGAAAGAAGCACTCGCCTAAGGCGAATCATGCAACACTGTATAAAAGAAAAAAAAGCAAAAGGCCCCTTGACCGAAAGTTCGGTTTGGGGGCTTTTGCTTGTGCATTAATCATATTCACGAACCTGAATAATTATGAGTTTTCATCCGAAGTGAATTTCCAATGGCCCCATATTATCAGGGGTTATGGGTGACGCAACTAAGTCATCGCGCATTTGCGTCATTCTACCCACCAACGTTTGAAATCTCCCCACCAGGAACGTTTCTCTTCCTGTATGCCTTGCTGACTCTGTACCTGACGGGTCTTCTCATCTTCTCCAGAATCCGAATCATCCGTCGTACCGTGACATACCTCTGTCGGTTCAGTACCATCAATAAAAACTTCCAGTCGTTTCTCTTCACAACCGTTGCCTGCCAGCTTGCCGGATTGCGGGTCGATATAGACACTGACGACATGATCAGGCACGGTGAAGATTTTGGGTGGTACGCTCTCAAGTGCCTGCTCTGTGAACTGTGCAAAGATCGGCGCCGCCCGGCGGCCATCGGAAGTTGAGATGGCTTTGCCCTGATCGTACCCAACCCATACGGCGGTAGAGAGCTCCGGTGTGAATCCAACGAGCCAGGCATCCGTATTGGTCGTCCCTGTCTTTCCGGCAACCGGACGTTTGATCGCGGCAGATACCCGGTTACCCGTTCCCCCATTTTCGAATACACTTTCCATCAAACGAGTCAGTACATAAGCTGCCGCAGGTTCCACCACGGTCTCAGCTTTCGTCTGAGGCGATTCATACAGCACACGTCCTGCTGCATCCGTCACTTGCAGAATGGCAACAGGTGGCGTCCGTTGTCCACCGGCAGCAATAACGGAAAAGGCCGACGCCATCTCCAGCGGGCTAACGGGTGACGTTCCCAGTGCAAGAGAAGGTACGGCGCTCAGGTTGCTTGTAATTCCGAGGTTTTTCGCCATACTTACAACTTGCTCAGGACCAATCTGCATAATGGTATTCACCGCATAGATATTGTCTGAAGCGGCGATCGCCTGTCTGAGGTCAATTTCACCCAGATACTTGTCACCAAAGTTGCCGGGTTTATAGGTTTTACGGTCATTGTCGTAGTGAAACAGGGTAGGTTCACTGTTAAATATGGATGCACTGGTGAGCTGCTTGGATTCCAGAGCTGCCAGATACATAATGGGTTTAAACGCCGAACCTGGCTGGCGCGTTGTCGCCAGTACATGGTTAATCTGATTGGTGCGGTAATTCTTGCCGCCCACCATGGCTTTAATGTAGCCCGTCCGAGGGTCGATGGACACCAACGCTGTCTCCAGCTCACTTTTGGCATCCATACCCTTTGCTATGGCGTCTTCCGCTGCTTTTTGCACACGCAGATCCAGGGTGGTGTAGATATTCAATCCCCCGTGATCCAGCATCGCTTCACTGATTCCCAGTTCTTTGATGGCCAGGTTACGGATATAGTCGCGGAAATACGGGGCACTTTCTACCGTTTTACGCTCACTTTCCGGTTTGAACGTAAGCATTTTCTCATAGGCCTTATCCGCTTCGGCTTGGGTGATCTTACCGATATCAGCCATGGCATTCAGCACAATCTTCTGCCGGTCTTTGGCATTCTTCATATGGTTATAGGGTGAATAGTAGGTCGGTCCTTTCGGGATTCCTGCCAGTATGGCACTCTCTGCAAGATCCAGCTGTTTGGCTGATTTGCCAAAATACATTCGCGAAGCCGCTTCGATTCCGTACGCACCATGCCCATAATAGATTTCGTTCAGATACATCTGCAAAATTTCATCTTTGCTATATTTCATCTCCAATTGCGCCGTGTACATGGCTTCCTTGGCTTTGCGAGTCCATGTTTTCTCATGAGATAGATATAGGTTACGCGCCAGCTGTTGAGTCAATGTACTCGCGCCCTGCGACATCTGCATATGTTCCAGGTTAACGAGTACAGCTCGTCCCATCCCTTGAACGTCAAAACCGTAGTGATTATAGAATTTGCGGTCCTCTACAGCCAGAGTGGCGTTGACGAGATCCGGAGCGATATCCTCCAGTTGAACGGGTACGGAGTCTTTTCCACCTGCAGAGAAGGTAGCGATCACTTCACCCTGACTGTCCAGCAATCTTGAATTCCGGTCAGAGTCTGCGAGGGGCAGGCTGGTTGCGTATAGGTACACCAATCCCGCAGCGGTAGCAAGCATAGCGAGCACGGCGAGCAGAGACAGGTTTTTAATGAATTTACGTACACGGAACCCGCGTTTGCGGGTCTTTTGATTTGGCTTGGTCATGGAACGGGCTCCTCTCTTTTCTTCCAGTATGGGACTTCATTGGCAGGGATATTCAATTGGGTGCATAAGCAAACAAAATGTAGCCTTTTCGAAGGAAAAACCGTTTTGCAGTATAAACGTCAATCGCGTATAATGCAAAAGGGTAATGAAAAGGGTAGATTCGGCACAAGATACTAAAGCGCGTAAGGACGAACAGACGAATGGTCATTGATTCATTGATTAGTCAGACGCTCTGCACGCTCTGGTCAATTTAATCTATAAAATGAAGTGAACCGCGGACCTTTCCCGCAGGCCGGCAATCATAACGCGATATGGCGCCGAACGCTGGACGTGCTTGGGCGAACCGATCATAGGGTACAGCGCTTGGTCGGGTATGGCTGATCATTAACTTTACGGAAAGAAGGTAGAGATTATGGAATTGTGGTTTACGGAGAAACAGACCCCGGTATTCGGGATCACCGCGAAGATTAAGCAGACCTATGTTACAGAGAAAACGGATTTTCAAGATTTGGCCATGGTAGAGACTGAAGAATTCGGTAACATGTTGCTTCTTGATGGCATGGTGATGACGACCGTAAAAGACGAATTCGTATATCACGAAATGGCAGCACATCCTGCGCTAAACACTCACCCGAATCCGAAAAAAGTTCTGGTTGTTGGTGGCGGTGATGGTGGAGTCATTCGTGAAGTGATCAAGCATGCTGCTGTAGAAAAAGCAGTTCTCGTCGAGATCGACGGTAAAGTTATTGAATACTCCAAAAAATATTTGCCTGAAATCGCCGGCAAGTTGGACGAGCCTAATGTTGAAGTGCTCGTTAACGACGGCTACATGCATATTATTGAACATAAAAATGAATACGATGTGATCATCGTAGACTCTACAGAGCCTGTTGGTCCGGCTGCTCCGCTGTTTGAGCGCGGTTTCTACCAAGGCATCTACGAAGCGTTAAAAGAAGACGGAATCTTCGTTGCCCAAACGGACAACCCTTGGTTCAAGGCGGATCTGATCCAGAAGGTGAACAAAGACGTCAAAGAAATCTTCCCGATCGTACATGTGTACGGCTGTAATATTCCAACCTATCCAAGTGGTTTGTGGACATTCACTATGGGTAGCAAGAAACATGACCCGCTCGAAGTGGATGAGACTCAAATCCCGGAGATGGATACCAAGTATTACTCTCCGCGTCTGCACAAAGCAGCATTTGTACTTCCTAAATTCGTGGAAGATTTAACGAAATAAAGGGGAAATCATTAATGAAACTGGATCAAGCTTATTCAGGAAACGTATTTATTTGCAGCTCTGAGGATTATGAGAACTCCAAAGCGGTTATCTATGGTATGCCAATGGATTACACCGTCAGCTTCCGTCCGGGTTCCCGTTTCGGCCCATCTCATATCCGTCAAGCATCGGTTGGACTTGAAGAGTACAGCCCATATCTCGACAAAAGTATTGTAGACATGACGTACTTTGACGCTGGAGACTTGCTACTGCCTTTTGGTAACGCGGGACGCAGCCTTGATGTAATTCATGAATACATCGGCAGTTTGCTTGCTGATGACAAATTCCCAGTTGGTCTCGGTGGCGAGCATCTGGTTACTTGGCCAGTCATCCAACAGATGTACAAGAAATACCCGGATCTGATCCTTATTCATATTGATGCACACGCAGACCTTCGTGAAAATTATGAAGGCGAGCCATTGTCCCACTCCACGCCAGTGCGTAAAGCAGCTGAGTTGATGGGTGGCCAAAACATCTATCAGTTCGGTATCCGTTCCGGTTCCCGTGAGGAGTTCCAGTATGGTCGCGAGAACATCAACTTCTATCCATTTGAAGTGGCAGCTCCGATGAAGGAAGCTCTTCCGAAGATGGGCAACCGTCCGGTGTATGTGACCATCGACATCGATGTGCTTGATCCGTCAGCAGCACCAGGAACAGGTACGGCAGAAGCGGGCGGCATCACGTCCAAGGAATTGCTGGAAGCCATCCATATGATCGCGGGATCTGATGTAAATGTCGTTGGGTGTGACTTGGTTGAAGTAGCACCAATCTATGATCCAACACAACAGACACAGATTGTAGCTGCGAAGCTGATCCGTGAAATGTTGCTTGGGTTCGTGAAGTAATTACAGAATAATCGATAGACATAACGCTCTCTGTCTGCGCGGTTTCAAATTTGCGCAGGGGAGGGCGTTTTGTATTGTTAACGTTTATCGCTGTTTCCTCAACTAGCCCAGCTTAGTGACCGACTGGATTGCTGGACCAAACTGTTCTGCAAACGAAAAAACCAAGTTAAGTTAAATTAACGTAATTTAACTTTTGGACAGAGCTGTGCTATACTGACTAATAAGTATTCAGTAGTATATTAATTGATATATTACATTCGTGAAGTATATGGTGATCGGGTTCGGTCATATACTAAAAAAGAGTCTTCACCGCGTCAACGGTAAAGACTCTTAGGACCCGAAAGGCTGTGGATTGCCACGGCGCGCATGAACTAAATAATGCTATTCAAGCGAAACCCACCGTCAGGCGTCCAACCTTATGAGGTGGGTTTTCGCTTGTTACGAAACTTTTTGCGCAACCAACGGTAAAGCTTTCGCCCACTCAGTACAATACTAAGGATCGCAGCAATCCATCGGATTACATCAAGCAACGTCACAAGTTTGACCATCGACGTCACCCCCTTTCGGGAAGCTGCGCCGTGGTCTGGAAAACATCCACCGATATTCAAAAGTCCATAACATTAATTATAGCACGTATGTTCCCGTGCCTCTACCATTTATTGCTTAGTGTTAGTATAGGCTCGCACATGCAGATTTCCTGCTTTGGCATGACTCCATCATAATATTATGCCTTTTATTAAGTATCAGTTTTGTTATCCTTGCTGTGGTGACGTATCCCATTTAACTTAGAGTTCACAACGTTTAGTGATTAGCCACCCTTGCCTACATGATCCAATCATGGGTAAAGGTGGTTTTTTTCTTGCGAAATTGTCATCGAAGTGCACCAGATTGTTACGTTATCACCATCCAATTTGGGTAAAACCATAGAAGGAGGTGTTACGATGACAACCAAGAGTACAAAGACATGGAAACGGATTGGTGCACTCGCATTATCGTTAACGCTGGCTTGGGGGATGGGACCGGTACATACACTATCAGGCGCTAACGCTGCATCCTCGCTGGCATGTGGAAAGGGAGATCACGGACTCTCTGCTACATTGAAAAAAGGTAGTGGTGTGGAAGAGCAACGATTGCAATTTACCGACATTGATTTTCTAAATGATACGACTGGTCGAGCCGGGGGTGAAGGCTTCCTGATCGGCACCTCGAATGCAGGATGTACGTGGCAGTCCATATATACCGGGCAGTGGCAATTCACACAGCTTGATTTTCCGAATAATGTGAATGGATATGCGTTGGCACAAGTGAAAAATTCACCTGCAACCTATCTGATCCGTACCCATGATGGGGGATCGCACTGGAAGCGGATCGATACGCCGGGCATTCAATTCAAGCGAATCGATTTTCGAAATACAGATGTAGGTTATGGTTACACCTATAATGGTGCATATCAGACGAAGGATGGCGGGGTCACCTGGAGCAAAATGAATACGCCTGCCAACACGCGTGCAGCTGCTTTTGCGACAGAGAAGCAAGGGTATGCCGTCGTGGTTGTACCTGGATCGGGATATCATTTGAAGCAAACAAGTGATGGCGGCAAGAACTGGACAACCTCTCTTCGAGTGGTCTCAGACACATGGAGTGGAGCGGATCTGTATGCACATGGTCAGCAAGTGTGGGCCCTTCTGTATGGTGATGCAGGCATGTCCCAACAATCGTATTCCCTCTACGCGAGCGGTAATCAAGGCAAGAACTGGACCCAAGTATTTGCGCAATCGACAGCAGGAGGAGGTCCTGCACCCGGTACAAACAGTACGGGCAAAGGAACTGGACCAGCCAACCCAGGTGGTCATCCTGGAAACATGGTGTTGATTGGTAATCAGACGGCTTATCTGTCTGCAGGTTCACCGGCAGCTGGCAAAGTGGGAATCGGACGTTCATATGATGCAGGTTCCACGTGGAAAAACGTAGACCTGAAAGATCCAGGATACAGTTCTCGTATCTCGTTCCCATCTGCCAAGACAGGTTGGCTCGTCGTAACAAGTGATAATTCCCCTGCGATCTATCGGACTACAGATGGTGGAACGACGTGGGCACAAAAATTATTGCTGCCTTCAAATCAGGATTAAATAGCCTGTTAATCTGAAATAATAACGGAGCAAATCCAAATTAGAAATGAATGATAATCGATGTGGTATGTCTCTGCATGTATATCTATCATGAACAAGCCTCTTCCTGGCTAATGATGCGGGAAGGGGCTTATTTATGTAGAAATAAAAACGGTTGAAACCTGCTTTAAAACAAGTTATTGTAAGCGATAACAATACATTATATGGAGGTTGAAATCATGGTTAATGTTATTTTAAAGGCAGATTCAGATCAAGGATTAATAAATCGCAATATATATGGTCACTTTTCCGAACACTTGGGACGTTGTATATATGAGGGGTTGTGGGTAGGAGAAGATTCACCAATTCCGAATACGGATGGGATTCGAAATGATGTATTGACGGCCTTGCAGAAGCTTAATATTCCAGTGCTTCGCTGGCCAGGCGGTTGTTTTGCCGATGAATATCACTGGAAAGATGGTGTGGGTCCGAAGAGTGAACGCGCTCGTATGATCAATACACACTGGGGCGGGGTGGAAGAGAACAACCACTTTGGTACGCATGAATTCATGAGATTATGTGAGTTGCTCGGCACGGAGCCATATATAAGCGGCAACCTGGGCAGCGGTACAGTGCAAGAGATGCAGGAATGGGTGGAATACATTACGTTTGATGGCGAGTCTCCTATGGCGAACTGGCGGAAACGGAATGGCCGCGAAGAACCGTGGAAGCTGAAGTATTTTGGTGTGGGTAATGAGAACTGGGGCTGTGGTGGCAACATGCGTCCAGAATATTATGCGGATGAATATCGCCGTTATGCTACATATGTACGTAATTATTCGGGGAATGAGATTTATAAAATTGCATGTGGCCCGAACGACAGTAACTATGAGTGGATGGAAGTGTTGATGCGGGAAGCTGCTCGTTTCATGGATGGCATCAGTCTTCATTATTATACGATTCCGACAGGTGTGTGGGAAGACAAAGGGAACGCTACCGGTTTTGGAGAGGCTGAATGGTTTACCACGTTGAAGAAAACGCTGTTTATGGATGAATTGCTTGTGAAGCACTCTGCAATCATGGATAAATATGATCCAGATGGCCGGGTTGGCATTATTGTTGACGAATGGGGCACGTGGTATAACGTTGAGACGGGAACCAACCCCGGGTTTCTATATCAACAGAATACGATGCGGGACGCTGTGCTTGCAGCCGTTAACCTGAATATTTTCAACCAACATAATAAACGGGTACACATGGCGAACCTTGCGCAGATCGTCAATGTGCTTCAATCGCTTGTGCTCACGGAAGGGGACAAAATGCTCCTGACACCTACGTATCATGTGTTTGATATGTATCAGGTGCATATGGATGCGAAGCGACTGGATCTGAATTATGAAAGCCCTGGATATACTTTCGGAGAAGACACCATTCCGCAGCTTAGCTTATCAGCCTCCCGCAACAAGGATGGGGTCATTCATGTGACAGCTTGTAATCTGAGCCATATTGATGAATTGGAAGTTGTGTGTCAGCTGGACGCAACTCAAGCGGCTAAAGTATACGGTCAGATTCTGCACCACACTGATTTTGGTGCATTCAATACCTTTGATCAGCCGAATCATGTTCAGCCTGTGGCGTGGGAGGGACTCGCGTTGGAGAATAACACCTTGCGTTTTGTTCTTCCTCCAGCATCCGTTGGGGTTATCGCTGTAGAGGGTTAATGATGAAAAGGCAGGAACCTTGCAAAGGTTGCGATGATCAGTATGATGTGAAGATTAGCGATGCCAAAATGGCCAGACTTGTTGAGGTTGCTTCACGTTCCCGTCCGACGGTACAGGATGAGGAGTATGAGCGGCGGCTTTCCATCTGTTCTGCCTGTCCGGGATTGCAATATGGCACAACTTGCCGGCACTGCGGCTGTATCGTACAGGTGCGAGCGAAGCTGAGAGAGTCGACATGTCCTTTTCCTTATGAATCACAATGGGCCTGAACGGATGAATGAATCTTATTATAATGAAGCAAAAGAGAGTTGCACTTTACAGGTGTGGCTCTTCTTTTTTGGCTTGATGAGGAAAAAACTCTGAATTTGGATTTGAATTGAGCGAGGGAACTGGATATAGTTATACAGTAGAGTGTAGGATAGCGAGCTATCCGGGAATATGAGCGCGTATAGCGACACAACAATACGGGAAGGGCTGTTCTCACCGGCCGTGCCTGATTTTGCGTCGCCTCGAATATAATGGAGGTTAACATTCATGTCGAACATGCGACCGGTACACATCCGGCTGCACAGCCGTTATGAAGGTGAAGATGTGCTGCAGGAAATGCAGGGTGAAGCCGTGTTGAAAGGGTCTGTTCTTTATGTTCGTTATGAAGAACCGCAGGTTGGACCCGAGGGAGGCACAACTCGTACCACATTGAAGCTGGGCGGACAATCCATCAAGATTATACGTCATGGTGAAGTGGAATCGGAGCAGACTTTTGAATTGAATCGGAAGCTTCCTGGTTTCTACCGATCACCATACATGTCGTTTGCTCTGTCCACGCATACACAGAAGCTGGAACTTTCCATTCAGGGATTGAGCGCACGCGCAGCGTGGAGCTACGACTTTTACCGCTTTGATGAAGAATCCGGACATTTCGCGATTAGTTTGCATATACAGGAGGAACCAATTTCATGACACGTAATCCACTAGATACGATTAACGAACGGGTAAGCACGGCTATCGGTAACGCCATTGTGGCGGCCGGAATTGTTACGCAGGAAGAATTGCCAGCCATCACATTGGAAGTGCCGCGTGAGAAAACACACGGAGACCTGGCGACCAATGCTGCCATGCAGCTGACCAAGATTGCCAAGCGCAATCCACGTCAGATTGCTGAAGAGATCATTGCCAATCTGAATCTGGCTGAAGCAGGCATCGAGAAGGCTGAGATTGCGGGTCCAGGATTCATTAACTTCAAATTGGACAAGAGTTACCTTTACCCAGTGCTTGCGCTTGTGCAGGAGCAGGGTAAAGACTACGGTAGAATTAACATCGGAGAAGGACGCAAAGTCGAGATGGAGTTTGTCAGTGCCAACCCGACAGGCAGTTTGCATCTGGGTCATGCCCGTGGAGCAGCTGTAGGTGATGCGCTATGTAACATCCTCGACTACGCAGGATATGATGTAACCCGTGAGTACTACATTAATGATGCAGGTAATCAGGTGTTTAATCTGGCTCGTTCCATTGAAGCTCGTTATCTGCAAGAGCTGGGTCAGGATGCTGAGATGCCTGAAGATGGTTATCACGGTGAGGATATTAAAGGATTTGCCAAGCAACTCGTTGCTGAAAAGGGTGACGAATTGCTGTCCATGCATCCGGGTGATCGTGCGGCTTATTTCCGTGACTTTGGACTGGAGAAGGAACTGGACAAGATCAAACGTGACTTGAATCGCTTCCGTGTTAACTTTGACATCTGGTTCAGTGAAACTTCCCTGTATGACAACGGAGAAGTTTTGCGAGTACTTGATGAATTGCGTGACCGTAATGAGATCTATGAGCAAGATGGAGCAACTTGGCTGAAAACAATGCAGTATGGTGACGACAAAGAACGTGTGTTGATCAAGAACGATGGCACGTATACTTACCTGACGCCAGATATTGCGTATCACCGTGACAAATATGCTCGCGGATACGACACGATGATCAACATCTGGGGTGCGGATCACCACGGATATATTCCGCGGATGAAAGCTGCGATGCAAGCACTGGGTAATGACCCTGAGAAACTGGTGGTCTTGATTGCACAGATGGTGAGCCTGTTCCAGAACGGTGAAAAAGTGAAGATGTCCAAACGTACAGGTAAAGCTGTAACGATGGAAGACCTGATGGATGAAGTTGGCATTGATGCTATCCGTTACTTCTTCACTATGCGCAGCATGGACTCCCATCTGGACTTTGACATGGACCTTGCGATTTCGACATCCAATGAGAATCCGGTATTCTACGTACAATACGCGCATGCACGTGTATGCAGCGTATACCGTCAGGCTGAAGAACAAGGTATTGAACTGCTGCCACTGGCACAGATTGACCTGTCCAAGCTTACTACAGAGCACGAGTATGACCTTCTCCGCAAAATGGGAGAGTTGCCTGAGGAAATCTCGGCAGCAGCAACAGGATATGCGCCTCATCGTATCATCCGTTATGTATACGAGCTGGCATCCCTGTTCCACAGCTACTACCGTGCAGAACGTGTCATTACGGAAGATGCGCAGCAAACTCAGGCACGTCTTGCACTGATCGGTGCTGTGCGTACCGTTATTGCAACAGCGCTTCGTCTGGTAGGCGTAACCGCTCCTGACAAAATGTAAATTCCATGCGAGCGGTACATCGCTCCTCTGCCTAAAATAAAAAGTCTCCACGTCCACGTTGAGTGTTTTCAACGTGGTACATGGAGACTTTTTGTTTTGTGTGCCCTGGAGCTGAAGAAAACAAATGGCCCTGTCTAAGATGAGCTAGCTGGCCCTGACATCACAGCATGCTCCACCTGAAGACTCATCAACTACGCAATAATACCCTTTGCGCGTAAAAGTCTGGGGGAGGTTACTTCCATTCGCCAAGCATCAAGGAGTCCTGCTGGCAGCTGGTAAAGCAGGATCACTCCCCGCCCTCCTGCATTAGCCGCAGGGCGTCAATCTCACCACCGCGTAATTTACCTTTTGTGGTGGTGGTTTTGCGGGTGTGCAAAGGGATTGTAGCACGCTTGACAAGTGCCTTGATTTCGCTGGGTGATAACCCTGGATGTTTTGAGAGCAGCAAGGCGATAGCACCGCTCACATGAGAGGTCGCCATGGAGGTGCCGCTCATCTCGTGATGCTTGCCTTGTACCCAAGAGGAAACAATCTTATCACCGGGTGCATAGACATCCACATATGCACCGCGATTGCTGAAGGATGCAATACGTCTGTTTTTGTCGGTTGCTCCAACAGATATGGTTTGGGGGTACCGTGCTGGATAATCAATGCTGCGGCGTTTGCCGTCATTTCCTGACGAAGCAACAATGACGATTCCGGCATGGTATGCACGGTTGACAACGTCAAGAAGCGCCTTGCTGCGTGTTTTCATGCCAAAGCTCATATTGATGATATCGACCTTGTTACGTACACACCAGTCAATGCCAAGCACGATGTCGGATACATAAGCCGATCCGTTGTGGTCAAATGCCTTCACAGGATAGATCAGAGAGCGTGGAGCTACACCAATCATGCCTGCGGTGCTGTTGGCTGCGGCGATCGTTCCCGCAATGTGGGTACCGTGTCCGTTATCATCATGTGGAAGCAGGCTGCGGTTTAACAGATTGATTCCGCGTGCCAGAGAATAACGAAGATCAGGATGGTGATAATCAGCACCTGTATCAATTACACCGATTTTAATCCGGTGTCCGGTGGATACAGACCATACTTTGGGCGCCCGAATCTGCTTCACTCCCCAGGGTATGCCTTGGGCATTGCTCGGTTTGCTGTGGAGTGCGGTGGCATGAAGGGAGATGGGTATGTCTTCTTCAATCGTAATCTCATCCCCGTAGCGGTATAGATCCTCCGGGCGTTGTACTGTAGCGATAATGGAACGTGCTAGTCGTGAGGAGCGGACGGCCCCAAGGTCGGTAAATTCATTCCGCATGCGGGATAATTCCACGAGACAGGCCTCGTACTGCTGCGGTTTGGCAAATCGGATCAAATATCGCCCTCCCTGTTCTGGTTCAGGGCGTCGCATTCCGTCAATCAATTGATGCAATAAACCAGTATAGTCCATAATGGGCAGCCCCCTTCGGGATGAACATGCTGAGGTATTCTATGAATGCGCTCATCCCGCCGCATGGGGAACTTGCCCTTTTTTTACAAAAACACATTCTCTTCGTGTCAAAACGGGCGCAGGGACATATGATGGATGGAGAGCTAGAGGGCTCTTGCGGGGAACCTGGTGAGGAGTAATCCTCCAGGGGTATACAGTCAGAAGGCGGGGGGGACTCCGTCTTTTTTATTATGGAGTTGTTTCTTTTGTAATGAAGGATAGGTATGAGTTTAATGTCACATCGCGTTGAATATATTGGACGGATTGGAGCTGCTCTCCGCATTTGCGTAACATCCGTACATAAAAACTTGCTTTTTAACGCTAAATAGGTTTTACTTAGGTTTGTTAATGGATATGTTATACGTAACAGTCCAGTTCGTAGGGGTTAAAAAGTGAATTTTGTGTGAGAGGAAGTGTCTGCAGTGAGTACCTCGCTCAATTTGAAAATTGATAAAGAAAAGGTAAAAGAGATCCCTTTGGTGGACCTTGCCTTTATGGTGCTGAAAGCGGCTAATACGCCGTATTACTATCGTGACTTGATGAATGAGGTAGCGAAGCAGCGCGGAATGACTGATGAAGAAATCAACGAATTTATCGCCCAGCTATATACCGAGATTAATATCGATGGCCGTTTTGCTTGCGTCGGTACAAGTCTGTGGGGCTTGAAGCGCTGGTATCCGGTAGCTGGAACAGAAGATTCCATGACGGGTGCGAAGCGTCCGCGTATCATCAACGATGAAGATGATGATCTGGAAGATGAAGACTTTGGTGAAGAAGAAGATAGCTATAACAGCGATGAAGACTTCGACAGCCCGGATAAAGACGAAGATGAAGACGAAGAAGATGAAGACGAAGACGACATCTTTGATGAAGAAGACAGCGAAGAAGAAGTGCTGGTCGAAGATGACGATCTGGAAGATGAAGACCTCGAAGAAGACGAAGAAGAGTCCGAAAACGAGGATGAATTTGACGACGATTCTGATAATCGGTAGTCATTTTTGACGTCTATAATTTACCCGTTTCCCCCGAATAGTCAGCCTTGACAGCGGACGGGGTAACGGGTAAACTATTGCATGGGCTTATGAATGAGCGACAATATATTTATGTTTTTTATAGAAGGTGCCCCGTCCTGCGGGAGTACTTTTTTTTGTATTTTTAGAGGCATAATTTTGCAAAATGATTCTTTTCCGTATGCTCCCGGCCAACATTTCGTGGCCCGTTTTTGTATATCAAAAACACGTAATGAAATGAAGGCTACCGGAATATTTGCACCATTTTTTGCTGTAGAACAACGTGTAGTTAAACCGTCTTCGCAGAAAGAGCAGTTCGCAGATGCAGGGAATTTCTGCCATTGCTCTTTTTAACGATGATTACCTGGGAAACAGGTTACGATAACACCATATATCGCCTGAATTTCTGTACTTATATTAGGAGGGTAATAACAGTGACAAAGTATATTTTCGTGACAGGCGGAGTTGTGTCCTCCCTGGGCAAAGGGATTACGGCTGCTTCGCTGGGCAGATTGCTGAAAAACAGAGGGCTTAAAGTAACGATCCAAAAATTTGATCCATATATCAACATCGACCCGGGGACAATGAGTCCTTATCAGCACGGCGAGGTTTTTGTAACGGATGATGGCGCGGAAACGGATCTGGACCTTGGCCACTATGAACGTTTTATTGATATCAATCTCTCCAAAAACAGCAACGTCACGACTGGTAAAGTATACTCTTCCGTCATCAGCAAAGAGCGACGCGGGGAATATCTGGGCGGAACGGTACAAGTTATTCCACACATTACGAACGAGATCAAAGAGCGTGTATTCCGCGCTGGACGTGAAGCAGGTTCGGATGTGGTTATTACGGAAATTGGTGGAACAGTGGGCGACATCGAGAGTTTGCCTTTCCTGGAAGCTATTCGTCAGATCAAGAGTGATGTAGGCCGCGACAATGTGATGTACATCCATGTAACACTTATTCCTTATATCAAAGCAGCGGGTGAAGTGAAAACAAAACCAACGCAGCATAGTGTTAAGGAACTGCGTAGCATCGGTATTCAACCGAATGTGATTGTATGCCGTACGGAGTATGAATTGTCTGACGACATGAAAGCGAAGATCGCTCTCTTCTGCGACATTGATGAGAATGCCGTGGTAGAATGTCGCGATGCAGACACCTTGTATCAAGTACCTTTGAACCTGCGTGAAGAAGGCTTGGATGAGATCGTGGTAAATCACCTGAAACTGACTACTCCTGCACCGGATATGAGCGAGTGGGAAGGGTTGGTTGACCGGATCAACAAGCTGGAGCATACGGTTGAGATTGCTATTGTTGGTAAATATGTAGCGCTGCATGATGCATATTTGAGTGTTGTTGAGTCGTTGTCTCATGCAGGATTTGCATCCAATGCCGACGTCAAAATTCGCTGGGTTCCTTCGGAAGATATTACCGATGAGAATGTTGGCGACCTGCTACATGGTATTGGCGGTATCCTTGTTCCTGGTGGCTTCGGAGACCGTGGTATTGAAGGTAAAGTATCCGCAATCCGTTATGCTCGTGAGAAACAAATTCCGTTCTTCGGTATTTGCCTGGGTATGCAGGTTTCTGTTATTGAATATGCACGTTCCATCGTTGGTTTGAATGGTGCGAACAGCTCCGAGATTAATCCGGCTACTGAATTCCCTGTGATCGATCTGTTGCCTGAGCAAAAAGATATCGAAAATCTGGGTGGTACGATGCGTCTCGGTCTGTATCCTTGTAAGCTTCAGGAAGGTTCTTTGGCGATGGCTTGTTATGATGACGAACTGGTGTATGAAAGACACCGTCACCGGTATGAGTTCAACAATGAATACCGTGAGGCGATCGAAAAAGCAGGACTGGTTATCTCCGGTACATCCCCGGATGGACGTCTGGTTGAGATCGTGGAACTTCCAGGACACCCATGGTTCCTGGCGGTGCAATTCCATCCGGAATTCACTTCCCGTCCGAACCGTCCGCAACCATTGTTCCGTGAATTCGTGAAAGCTTCATTGGAGAATGCAAAGAAATAATCATGTTTTAGGGTTAACGCAATAGATAAAAGGGATGTTCATGACAACCGTAGCGGATGCCATGAACATCCCTTTTTTTGCGTAAAAAGCAGATGGAAATGCTTTTTGTCATTTTGTGAAGGTAGCAGGATTTTAATGGAAGAGGTAGAATACTAATCATGACGACTATGGGATAGTTATCCAGATTCGAAGACGTACATGCTTTCCTAATTCTAGGAGGTTACAGAGTGGAAGATAAAAAAGTTTTGATTGTTGATGACCAGAATGGAATTCGAATCCTGTTAATGGAAGTGTTCAGCAGTGAAGGGTATAACACGTTTCAAGCACCCAACGGCAAGGTTGCTCTGGAGATTGTGAATAATGACAAGCCTGACCTGGTATTGCTCGATATGAAGATTCCTGGGATGGACGGTCTGGAAATCCTGAAGCATATTAAAGAAATTGATCCGGGTATCAAGGTGATCATGATGACCGCTTATGGTGAACTGGACATGATTAAAGAAGCCACGGATCTCGGAGCGCTCATGCACTTTACGAAACCGTTTGATATCGACGAGATGCGAGTGGCCGTGAATATGCAACTTCGCAATGGTGCTGCCAATAAATGCAGCTGAATCCTGTTAATACAGGATTTTTTTGCGTGTGGAGAACATAGGTGATATTTGGTGAGAGAATGAGGTATTTCACTCCTTCGGCCGGGGAATATTGGAAATGGGGAAGTTATAAAGCGTTGTCTATGAAAACTGTGCTGCAAAGCACAGCATTTTTGCAAATGCTTGTTTAGTATTTGACATGGGATGTGGTATAATAAGCCCGTATGTGATTTCGGCTAAAAACCATAGACACACCCAAACCCCTAGGAGGATTGAAACCATGCCATTAGTATCTATGACAGACATGTTGAACAAAGCACTCGAAGGAAAATATGCAGTTGGTCAATACAACATCAATAACCTTGAGTGGACTCAAGCGATTCTTGGTGCTGCTGAAGAAGAAAAATCCCCAGTAATCCTGGGTGTATCCGAAGGCGCAGCACGTCACATGGGCGGCTTCTACACTGTAGTTAAAATGGTAGAAGGACTCATTCACGACATGAAAATCTCCGTACCAGTTGCTATTCACCTGGACCACGGTTCAAGCTTCGACAAGTGTAAAGAAGCGATCGATGCTGGATTTACATCCGTTATGATCGACGGTTCCCACCACTCTATCGATGAAAACATCGAAATGACTAAAAAAGTTGTAGAATATGCACACGCTAAAGGCGTTTCTGTAGAAGCTGAAGTAGGTACTGTAGGCGGACAAGAAGACGATGTTATCGGCGGTATCATGTACGCTGACCTGAACGAGTGTATCCGTATCGTTAAAGAAACAGGTATCGACACATTGGCACCGGCACTTGGTTCCGTACATGGTCCTTACCATGGCGAGCCTAACCTGGGCTTCAAAGAAATGGAAGAGGTTCGTGACGCGGTACAAGTTCCACTCGTATTGCACGGTGGTACAGGTATTCCTAAACACGACATCGACAAAGCCATTTCTCTGGGTACATCCAAAATCAACGTAAACACAGAGAACCAAATTGCTTTCTCCAAAGTGGTTCGTGAAGTGCTTGCAGCTAAACCGGATGCTTACGATCCACGTACATTCATCGTACCAGGCCGTGATGCAATCAAAGAAACAGTTAAAGGTAAAATCCGCGAGTTTGGTTCCAACAACAAAGCTTAATTTATCTTTACCAGTTCCATACTGTGAAATGGAAGAACACCGCCTAGCCGGTGTCTTTCCATTTTCACACCTTATTTCTACATCGGAAGCCATCAGCACGTATTGCCGTTCATCGGCTGCAAAACACGTAGGGGGACATTAAGCTTTATGGAAAAATTGATGATTAGTGGCGGACGTCCGTTACAGGGAACTGTAACCATAAGCGGCGCCAAGAACAGCGCCATTGCGCTTATTCCTGCAGCATTGCTTGCCGAGTCAGAAGTCGTGTTGGACAACCTGCCGCTTTTGAGTGACGTGGCGGTTTATGCAGAAATTTTGGAGGAACTCGGAGCACGTGTGACTTGGGAAGGCAGTCAGATGAAGATTGATCCTTCTGACATCAAATCCATTCCTATGCCGAATGGTCCCGTGAAGAAGCTTCGCGCTTCGTATTATATGATGGGTGCATTGCTAGGGCGTTTCAAAGAAGCGACCATAGGTTTACCAGGGGGCTGTAATTTCGAGCCTCGTCCAATTGATCAACATATCAAAGGATTTGAAGCGCTTGGCGCAACCGTAACAAACGAACATGGCTCCATTCATTTGCATGCCAAAGAGCTGCGCGGAGCAAAAATCTATCTTGATGTAAGCAGTGTCGGTGCAACCATTAATATCATGCTGGCGGCTACTCGTGCCAAAGGCTCTACAATTATCGAAAACGCGGCTAAAGAGCCTGAGATTATAGATGTAGCAACACTTCTGAATTCCATGGGTGCCAGCATCAAGGGTGCAGGTACCGAAACGATCCGTATTGAAGGGGTTTCGGAGCTTAAAGGCTGCCGTCATTCCATCATTCCGGACCGTATCCAAGCGGGTACGTATATGATCGCTGCAGCGGCGACGCGTGGAGATGTTCTGATTGACAATGTGATTCCCAAGCATCTCGAAGCTTTAACGGCAAAGCTGTTGGAGATGGGTGTTGGCATTGAAGAATTGGATGAAAGTATACGTGTCATTGGCAAACCGAACTATAATCATGTTGACGTGAAGGCGCTTGTGTATCCTGGTTTTCCAACCGATCTACAGTCACCAATGACCAGTGTTTTAACACAGGCAACCGGTGTAAGTGTCCTGAGCGACTTTGTATACAGTAATCGGTTCAAACATGTGCCTGAGTTGGTACGGATGGGCGCAAAGATTCGAGTAGAAGGACGGTCAGCGATTATTGAAGGCAGTGCATTAAACGCGGCCAAAGTAAAAGCATCCGATCTTCGTGCTGGAGCAGCGCTGGTGATTGCAGGTCTCACCGTTAGTGAAGGCGTGACTGAAGTAACCGGGGTCGAATATATCGACCGTGGTTATGATCACTTGGTGACTAATCTGCGCCTGCTCGGTGCAGACGTATGGCGGGAAACTGATTAATAGGAAGCATTATGCATGATTCAGTCATATACATGTTTATTTTAACTGAACTGCATATCTTCTCGATGATTGGGTAAACCTGTTTTAATAGAGTTCTCAGTCTCTCCGGCATAAGACGAAATGTTACTGTTTCCTTTACCGGAGGGTCTTTTTTTGAATTAAACTTCATATGGCTGTAAGAACATCATTTCTCATCCCCAACCCCCGGTTTTGTCTGAACTGCGCTCCATAGCCGGTCTATCCGGATTGATCGCCTCATTGCATCGTTCACTCAATAGCGGATCTTGCCGAATGTTGGCCATCCCACCCGGAAACTTACACTCAAAGACAAGTATTTGCATTATAACGGTTACATTCCGTACAATGGACAGAAGAGATCGTGGCAGGTGCTGCGCTCTATAGCCGGAACATCTAGCGAAACTATCCATTTCACACGGACTTATTAATTGAATAGGTGGTTATTATATGGATCTACAAATTTCCGATTTGGAAGAAATGAAACTAACGGACCTTTACAAACTGGCCAAAAAATATCAGATACCTTACTATGGTACGTTAAAAAAGAAAGAATTAATCTTTGCTATACTACGCGCACAAGCTGAACAGAGCGGCCTGATGTTCATGCAAGGCGTACTTGAGATTTTACCTGAAGGGTACGGATTTCTTCGGCCGATTAACTACCTGCCAAGTACGGAAGACATCTACATCTCAGCTTCTCAGATTCGCAAGTTTGACCTAAGAACAGGTGATCTCGTATCAGGTAAGTGTAGAACGCCTAAGGAAAACGAGAGATACTTCGGTTTGTTGCAAGTCAATGCTGTAAATGGTGAGAATCCATCGGCGGCCGCAGAGCGACTTCACTTCCCAGCACTAACCCCACTGTATCCGCAGAAAAAACTGGTTCTCGAAACATCCCCCAACCATTTGTCCACACGAATTATGGATGTGCTCGCCCCGGTAGGATTGGGACAGCGCGGATTGATCGTAGCACCTCCGAAAGCGGGTAAAACGCTTCTCCTCAAAGAAATTGCCAACAGCATCTCAACTAACAATCCTGAAATTGAACTGTTTGTCCTGTTGATTGATGAACGTCCAGAGGAAGTAACGGATATGTCGCGTTCTGTAAAAGGGGAAGTTGTGGCATCGACATTTGATGAACTGCCTGAGAATCATATTAAGGTGGCGGAATTGGTACTTGAGCGCGCGCTTCGTCTTGTTGAGGCTAAAAAGGATGTTGTTATCCTGCTGGATAGCATTACGCGTCTTGCCCGTGCATATAACCTGGTTATTCCACCATCCGGTCGTACACTTAGTGGTGGTATTGATCCAGCTGCTTTCCATCGTCCAAAACGTTTCTTCGGTTCTGCCCGGAATGTGGAAGAAGGCGGAAGCTTGACGATCCTGGCAACGGCATTAATTGATACCGGATCACGTATGGATGATGTCATTTATGAAGAGTTTAAGGGTACAGGTAATATGGAGCTTCATCTGGACCGTCGTCTGGCAGAGCGCCGTATATTCCCGGCAATCGACATTCGTCGTTCGGGTACACGTCGTGAAGAAGTCTTGCTAAGCAAGGAAGAGTTGGATACAATCTGGGCGATTCGTAAAAACATGAATGATTCCCATGACTTTGTTGAAGGATTCTTGAAAAAACTTCGTAACAGCAAGACGAATGCAGAGTTTTTGGCGGCATTTGATTCGGCTGGTAATAGCCCGACAAGCAATTCCGGGACAACAACAACCCGTCGTTCACCTAGACAGACAGCTACGTCAGGTACATCGACGTAAGTCGTTTAATTAATCACTTTCTTTTTGCAGCGTTGCTGTAAATGTTACAATAACACTCGTCGTTAGGTTTAACCCATTAGATGTGAGGAGAACATCATGTATTTAGTATACGCAGATGAAAAAGGTAATGTATTTGATCACCCTTCCCTGTACGGGCTTGCCCGCAGTGGAGATATGATCGTTGAGATTATGGAAGACGAACTTATCCCTTTGCCAGAGGGTGCAACGTTGGTAGGACTCCCGAGCACCCGGCCCATTGGTATGGACCCGGACACAGGTGAGATGCTGCCAATGCCAACGGACACACAGGCTGTAGGTGCTTTGCTTCCGCAAGGATTCACTCGTTTGTGTCTCCCGGGATATGTGAAGACGGATAAGGAGTATAAGTTGCCGTTGTTCGGTTATTCCGCAGTAGTCTGGAAAGATGGCGGTTTCTATGTCACAGCCTCGAAGTCGGATAGTCCTGAGAAATGGAATCCGCTCAACTGTGATCGTGACGATGTGCGTTCCGGGGTTAAACGATTGACAGAGCAATACCCCGAGAATCGTCTTTACACCCATCTATCCAACTGTGCGCTTGGATATGAATGTCTAACTTCATCAAACACGTTTCTGAATCGTTGGGAAGGTGGAGTGCCAGTATCCTATTCTTGCAATGCAGGCTGTTTCGGGTGTATCTCCGAGCAACCGGATGATAGTGGCTTTGTTTCTCCGCAGACACGTATGAACTTCCGACCGCGTGTGGATGAGATTGTGGAAGTTATGCTGGAACACCTGAAGACGCCAGAGTCCATCATTAGCTTTGGACAAGGTTGTGAAGGGGAGCCTTCCACACAGGCCAAGCTGATTATAGAAGCGATTCGCGAAGTGCGTTCCGTAACGGACATGGGGTATATCAACATTAATACCAATGCCGGTCTGAACGATCACATAAGAGGTATTGTAGATGCTGGATTGGATCTGATGCGTGTAAGTACAATTAGCGCACTGGATGACCACTATAACGCCTACTATAAACCGCGTGGTTATACCTTAGCTAATGTTGAAAAGTCGATGAAATACGCAGCGCAGCAAGGTGTATACACCTCCATTAACTATCTGATCTTCCCGGGTGTAACGGATCGTGAAGAAGAGATCGAGGCGATGATTGAGTTTGCAAGAAGAACCGATCTACGCTTGATTCAGATGCGTAATCTAAATATTGATCCGGAGAGCTATCTGGAATTAATCCCTCCAGCTCAAGGTGATATTTTGGGTATGAAGCAGATGATTGAGATATTTGAAGACGAGTTGCCTGATGTTGTAATCGGATCGTATACCCATGTTCCACCCGCTGGAATGGCACGTCCGAAACGGTTGATTACCTCTTAACAATAATGGATTGCAACAGGCACAAGGCCGTGTTATAATCTCAGAGTTGTGCCATTTACTCTGGGTCCGCTTGAGGCTCAGGGCGGAAAGAGGTGAAAGGTAATGAAAGAAGCAATTCATCCTAAATACACGATTGGTCAAGTATCTTGCGCTTGCGGGAATACTTTTGAGACAGGTTCGGTTAAAGACGGACTTCGTGTAGAGATTTGCTCCGCGTGCCACCCGTTCTTCACAGGTAAACAGAAGTTTATCGATGCTGGCGGCCGTGTTGATCGTTTCAAAAAGAAATACGGAATCTAATAGGACAATTCTTGGAGTTGTCTGTTAATTGCATCCAACACACCCCTGCTGATCTGGCAGGGGTTTTTATATGTTATGTGTAAGCGTAGCTGCTTCCGATTTTTACTCTGGTTGCAATTTGGATAACCTTACGTTATACTATTTCTTACCGTGCTAGATGGGGAGGTAGCGGTGCCCTGTAACTCGCAATCCGCTATAGCGAGGTTGAATTCCTGCTAGAGGTTTTGCCGATGTGAGGTTTGGTCCCTAAACGTGGTGTTGACGGTTGGGTCCTCCGCAATGAGTACTCATGAACCTGGTCAGGTCCGGAAGGAAGCAGCCATAAGTGAGATCACTCTTGTGCCGGAGGGTTGCCTAGCCCGAGCTATTGTTCAGGGGTGCCACTTGGATCGCAAATATCGATAGCAGGTGCACGGCTTACCATTTAAATGTAGAGACCTTTGCAGTTGTATGTATGCAGAGGTCTTTTTGATATGTCTTAAAAAACCATGCATGAATGAGTCAGATAAAGTTTGGATTCACCCTGGAATATAGTATAATGGGGGAACGACAAAGGACTCGAATGCGAAGTGGAAGGAAGGTAACGCATCATGGAGCATATCGCGTTATACCGGGCTTGGCGTCCCCAGTCGTTTCAAGATATGGTGGGGCAACAGCATATTATTCAGACCTTGCAGAACGCGATTCGTGAACAGCGGACTTCCCATGCCTACTTATTTAGCGGGCCCAGAGGAACGGGGAAGACAAGTGCCGCCAAGATTTTGGCCAAAGCTGTGAACTGCGAACGTGGGCCTGCGCCTGAACCTTGTAACGAGTGTGAAGCTTGCCGCAGGATTACGACTGGCGCTGTGATGGACGTGCAGGAGATTGACGCTGCATCCAACCGGGGCGTTGAAGAAATCCGTGATCTTCGGGAAAAGGTTAAATATGCGCCAACCGAAGTCCGGCAGAAAGTCTATATTATTGATGAAGTGCACATGCTGACGACGGAGGCATTCAATGCTTTGCTCAAAACATTGGAAGAGCCACCGCCACATGTGATGTTTATTTTGGCAACAACGGAACCGCACCGCCTTCCGGCTACCATTATATCGCGCTGTCAGCGATTTGATTTTCGCCGGGTATCCCTGGAAGAGCAGACAGCAAGACTTACACTGATCTGTGAACAGGAAGGCATGGAAGCTGACCAGGATGCGCTCCAATACATCGCCCGTTTATCGGACGGTGGAATGAGGGATGCACTTAGTGTGCTGGATCAGATCTCTTCATTTACGGATGGACGAGTGACGTACCAGCAGGTCATGGACATGACGGGTGGAATTGCTTCAGAGCAATTTGCCAAACTGGCTGCTTCACTACTCAAAGGTGATGTTGGTCATATTCTGCAGATGATTGAAGGTTTCATGCATGAAGGAAAGAGTGCAGACAAGTGCATGGAGAATTTACTGTATTATTTCCGTGATTTGCTTATGATTAAGATGGTACCTGATGCAGATAAACTGACGGACCGGGTACTTAATCCTGAATCTTTCCGTGATATGGCGGAGTCATTCACCAGGGAACAACTGTTTCATATGATTGACACCCTTAATCGGTACCAGAGTGAAATGAAGTATGCAGTACAGCCACAGACATTGTTTGAAGTTGCATTGCTTAAACTGTGTAGTATTCCAGCTCAGGGTGAGGCTTCTGTTCAAGTGGGAGCTTCAGTTCATGCGGCACCTGCTGATGGGGGAGAGATCAACCGCTTGAAGCAGCAACTTGCTGAGTTGGAGAAGAAGTTGGATCGTGCATTGAAGAGTGGGTTGTCTGGTGGAGAGGGTTCATCGAGCGCTCCATCGCGTCCGGCAACACGAGCACCTGTATCGAGAGGCAACTCGCCTGCCAAGCTTCCTGCTCAGTTGGATCAGTATGTTGCGCGCAAGGGAGCACCTGAGTTCGCAGAGATCAGCAAGAAATGGAGTCAAATCCTGCAACGAGTGAAGGAAGAGAGGGTCACCGTTCATGCCTGGTTTGTGGATGGTGAGCCGGTATCGTTGCTTGAAGACAATGTGTTGGTTGCCTTTAAAAACAACATCCACCGTGAAACAACGGAGAAGCAGGCTAACCGTGAAGTCATTGAGCGGGTGTTGTCCGAACAACTTGGGCGTCCTGCACGATTGGTGACGATGATGCTCAAAGATTGGACCGGAGCCATGGAGGGAGCTTCTGAAGCGCCAAAGGAGGACTTTAAGCTTGAACCTGAGCATGAAGACGGCGGTTCAAGCGGCAAACAGCCTTGGATTGATGAAGCCATTCAGCTCTTTGGTGAAGACCTTGTAGTGATCAAAGAATAATGCGCATAGCGCAATAACTATAACAAAGGAGATGAACAATTATGAACAACATGAACCAAATGATGAAACAAGTGAAGAAAATGCAGGAGCAAATGCTGAAAGCACAAGAGGAACTGGCGGACAAAACAGTTCAAGGTACATCTGGTGGCGGTGTAGTGACGGCTGAAGTTAACGGACACAAGAAATTGCTTGCGATCACGATCAAACCTGAAGCGGTAGATCCGGAAGATGTTGAAATGTTGCAGGATCTCGTTATGACAGCTGTTAATGATGCAATGGCCAAAGCTGATGAGATTGCCAACAAGGATATGGGCAAGTTCACAGGCGGAATGAATATTCCGGGGTTATTTTAATTAAAAATTGATCCTGTCAAAGGAGACACAATCGATTGTACTATCCCGAACCAATAGCCAAGCTGATTGATGCCTTCACCCGGTTGCCGGGTGTAGGTCCCAAGACGGCAGCGCGTTTAGCTTTTCATGTGCTTAACATGAAGGAAGATGACGTTATCGATTTTGCCAAAGCACTTGTAAGTGTGAAGCGTAATCTTCATTACTGCTCTGTATGTTGTAATATCACCGATACGGACCCGTGTCGCATCTGTCAGGATAAGTCCAGGGATGTCTCTGTAATCTGTGTAGTTCAGGATTCGAAAGATCTGGTGGCCATGGAGCGCACCAAGGAATTCGATGGATACTATCACGTGTTACAGGGCGCGATTTCACCTATGGAGGGAATAGGCCCGGACGATATTCGTTTGAAGGAACTCCTGATTCGATTAAGTGATGAACGTATAAAAGAGATCATCTTGGCGACGAACCCAAATATTGAGGGTGAGGCTACAGCGATGTACATTTCCCGCTTGGTGCGTCCGTTTGAGATCAGTGTGACCCGGATTGCGCATGGATTGCCTGTAGGTGGCGATCTTGAGTATGCGGATGAAGTGACCCTTTCCAAAGCATTGGAAGGGCGCAGGGAGATGCGTTAGTGTGTTTAATTTGTATTACACAGTGCACTTCCTTGGAAACTTCGGATGCTAAATTAGTTTCGATGTGCAAAGAGAGCCTTAGGGCTCTCTTTTTTTTGTAAAGAAATGAATAGCCGAGTTCTAAGTTTGTCCTTTTCCTGATAAGTATGAGAATATGCTGTGCTGAACAGGAGGGGGAGAGAGTATGTTTTTGTGGCGAAATACGCGGAACTCGATAGAGAAACACCACAGAATGTTGAAGGAGCTTGAGGAGGATCAGATCTATGCAGATATTCAGGTGGCTAAGCAGGAATGGGAACGGGCTATGAGACAGTTTGAGGATGCACATGGGCAGGATGAGATTGATTATGCCATTTATGTATTGGAGGCAGCGGAGCGGAAGTACCAGATACATTTGAGAAGAGCAAAGCAAGCCAGAGCCAATGAGGATGTTAAATCACAGCGAGGGGTTAGTATGTAGAGTTGGGTTTACATTAAATATGGGGGTGTATTATATGAAGAGTATTATACTGGGGAGTGTATTGGTTCTATCGCTACTGGGGATTATCGTTGTTTTATTCAAAAAGCGGATCGGGATATCGGTTTTCACCTCATTTGGAATTCATCTGGTGCTTGCTGCGGTAGGAATATACATCGTAAATTATTCCGGCTGGATTACAGGAACTTACATCCCGCTGAACCCTGCAACGATAGGGACTGTAACTGTTTTGGGATTACCGGGTGTGGGGCTGTTATTGGGGTTGAAAATTTCTTTGTTTGGATAGTTGACTCACGCGATATTTATATGGTACATTATATCTCGTTGCTTTGCTTGCTTGGTTAGATGCTTTAGATGAAACGAAGAAGTTCATTACGAACTTCGAAAAAGAATTTCAAAAAAACACTTGACCAAAACAAACGAAGTGTGATATATTATAAAAGTCGCCGCTGAGAGAAAATGGTGACGAAAAAACAAGTTTGATCTTTGAAAACTGAACAACGAGTGAGTAAACATTCTGCTTGCAGAATGAACGCAAAAGTTTGAAACAAGCCTTGGCTTGAATCGGCTGGAGCACAAATGAGATTTTTAATCTCGTCAGATTCAAAATG
>NZ_JBHGUU010000022.1:0-87397 GCF_048976745.1 Paenibacillus sp.
TGTGATCGTTATCTGCGATGTCTTGCCAATGGTCAGTGTTGTATCGGCTACAACAATCGTCGCCGTTGGCCGGGTGGTATAGACCTCATAATTATTCGAATCCGTCGTACCCGTGCCTGCATTGCCCCCTTGATTTATCACACCCGTATTGTCGAGTGTAATCTTGTTGGTTGCAGCAGTCGTACTGACCGCCGGGGTTAGTTCTGCTGTATACGTAATATTGTCATCTGTAGCCAGATTGTTAATGGTTCCATTCGTCACCGCAAGGTCTGCGAGGGTAAAACCTGTCACGGCCTCAGAGAATGTGATCGTTATCTGCGATGTCTTGCCAATGGTCAGTGTTGTATCGGCTACAACAATCGTCGCCGTTGGCCGGGTGGTATAGACCTCATAATTATTCGATGAAGTTTTCCCCGTGCCGGTATTGCCTGCAACATCACTAATACCTGTATTATCCAGCGTAATGATATTCGTTTCATCCGTGATACCCAAAGCTGGCGTCAATATCGCAGTCCATGTAATACCTCCATCGGAGGAACTAAGGTCATTCACCGTCCCATTCGCAACACTCAAGTCGCCTACACTAAAACCTGTCACTGCTTCAGTAAACGTGATGGTGACCAGTGAAGTCTCCCCGGCGGTAAGTGATGCATCAGCTACAACAATCGTTGCCGTGGGTCTTACGGTATCAATGACATAATTACTTGAGCTGGTTGTGCCTGCCCCTACAATACCGTCTAGATTCATCACTCCCGCGTTGTCGAGAGTAATGACGTTGGTTGCATCTGTAATGCCGAGGTCAGGTGTGAGAGTTGCCGTCCACGTAATGCCTCCATCTGAAGATGAAAGTGCAGTCAGTGTAGCGTTTGGAGCCGTTAAATCTCCATGGTCCAAACCTTGTACCGCTTCCGAGAACGTAAAGGTTACCTTTGATGTGCTGCCAATTGCTAGCAGTGTATGTTCCATCGTGATCGTTGACGTTGGAGCTGCAGCATACACCTTATCCGAGGGTTTTAAGTACAACAGTCCCGTGATGAGAGATAATACCAGAACCAAGCTCCCTATCTTTTTGACAAAATACATATGATCCTCCTCTTAGCTTTCCTCTGGATGGTTAAATCTTCTCAAACCCTTCTGAAATACTTCAAATTCAATCTAATCAATCATTCGACATATTCGGCCAAATTCCTATATCCACAAATAAAAATAAATCGTGCGAGTGCTGAACTACTAACTGTAAGTCGAGAGTGAGACTAGTTAAGAGTATTCTTTTAGCCTTCCACTATCGAATGGATAGATTTAAATAGAAAATTATGTATTTTATCTTTTTTGTTGCTATAATGGGATAAAAAGTTATATTCGTTTTTGCGGTCAAATGTATGGGCAGTTGAAATAGCAATCTTTAAGGAGGTGGTCCCGGAGAGCATTGTATATCGATTTTCCATATGCATCTAGCTTTAACCATTATAAAAAATATAGGAGCGTGTCCAATGATCAAACAATTTTTCCCTAAATCTATTCGAATTTTTATGGCTTGTTTGTTGATTCTTGCATTTGCCGTACCAGCGACCGCTTCTGCCGGCTATCTCGGAGATAAACTCACGATCGGCCAAAGCATGGCAAAAGGTGACTATCTCACTTCCCAAGATGGCAGATTCTCAGCCATTTGGCAAAACGATGGGAACTTTGTTATCTATCAGAACGGTTCCTCTCTTTGGAGTAGCGGAACTAGTAACGCTGGGGCTCTTTCGTTTAAATTTGAATCGTTTGGAAGGCCGGTCATGTACTCCTATGGTGGATCATATCAAGATGTATACCAATATGGTTATCGCTATGGGTTCAACCCTGCTTCAGGTAAATTTGAATATTACTATGGTTGGGGATATGACCGGGTTTGGGTGATTGATACATCAACACTGCAATCCATTTGGACTCCAAATACCCTCTCATGGATTCCAGGCCATCACGGGAGCAGCTTGCCAACTAACACAACAGGGGACACACTGGTCATGCAAAGTGATGGGAATTTAGTTCTCTATAACACAACCCTGACCAATAGCAATTATCCCAACAGTTGGATCCCCGTCTGGGCTTCGAATACGGGCGGGCGTTAAAAGGGAAAGGAACACCATACAATGAAGAGCCGCATGAGTTGCGGCTCTTTTTAATGTCTGACGTTTTGGAGTCACTCCCCAATTCGTATACACATTACCGGATAATTAAGTTCCCCATTTTGTTAATCACACGTGCGTCTTCGATCTGTATTCTCCCATATCGATCCTTCTCGTAGTAAGGTAAGCTTATTTTCATATATTGATAAATAAATATGTTAGACTACTAGAGAAGAATTGCCGATCTATACTATAGAACGCTATACAACTTGATGCAGATAGTTAATACGATAAACGTAGTTAGAAAGGACACCCCATGAATAGTTCTCTCAAGCAACTCATGAAATCACCCGCATTTCCCGGTGGAATCATAACCCTTCTGATATTTTATCTGGATTACTTTCAATTCGAACTTGTTGAAAAATTTCTGCTTTTTGCGGCTTTTGTCATTGTGCCTCTTGTGATTTTAATTTTGGACCATGACGCAAAAAATACATATCAACGAATAATGTATGCCGCTATGAAGTGGCTTCAATTTCCCGCTGCGCTTCTTACTCTAGCTTCGGTGATGAGTAGTAGGATGTGGGGGTTAGAAGGTACGGCAATCCCAGGAATTCTGTCCCTTGGGTGGCTACTGTTCACACTGCTGCTTGGCCTCTATGGCTTGACCACGATTTTGATTGCGAAAGGAAAGGCAGCGGAAATAGCGATTGGCGCGGGGCTCGTCTATTTTTTTATCGGGGGCATTTGGCTTACCTTATATCAATATCAAGTAACCCTCTTCCAGGCTAATCCTGCAACGCACGCATTAAGCTCGGTTCACTTTCATTTTTCATCTGCAATCGTTCCGATTTTTATTGGTGCACTGGGACGCATCATGACGAAGAAAAGCTGGTATCCCTGGGTTGTTGCCATTGATATCATCGGACCCATATTGATTGCTATTGGTATGATTTTCTCCAAGCCAATTGAATACGTCGGTGTCACTTTGTTCGCCTGTAATATTGTGGTTTATACCGCTTATCTCCTTGCTTACTTGAGGAAAAACACTTTGGATATTAAGGCAGCCTTCTTCTTAGGCCTTTCTTGCCTAGCCTTTTACACGGTGGTTGTCATTTCCATCTTCTATCCGTTACTGAAAAATATATACTCCTTAACCATACTCGATTTTATTCCCATCTATGGATCTCTGCATGCGTTTGGTTTTGTCTTATGTGGACTGATTGGTTGGGTGTTTATCGTAGACTTCATTAAAAAGAAGGCTAACCAATCGGTCTAGGGGATTTCCTTCACGAGGTGATAGATTAGCTAGATCATGCTCAGGTTGATTTTGAATCGCCAAAAGCCTACGGAGTGAGTCCCGTAGGCTTTCGATTATATAAAAATTCAAGGAGGAAATGTAGAATTAGCTTAATGCTTTTACTAAAGCTTCTCCAAATTCTTTAGCGCCATCAGGACCATCACCAGTGATAATATCTTCATAAGCAACAACATGTTTTTCAACATAGGTTACTTCATTCGCTTTTAATTGGTCTTTTTGTACATCCACTGGATAGCAAGTAGCCTCTCTTCCGGTAAGTAAACCAGTTTTAGCTACAGTCACCGCACCTGCACAAATTCCTGTTACAAGAACTTTATCGGTATGTGCTTGTTTCAAGTAATCTTGTAATTCTTGATTCCCCCATAGATGATCGTTCGTACCAGATCCACCAATCACTGATACAACATCATAATCAGAAGCAATAACGTCCGAGAAAATGACCTCAGCAGTTGCTTTACCTTCATAATCCCCTATGATTTCCCCTGTTTTTGTACTTGCAATGGTCACATCAATTCCGTTGCTTTCCAATTCGGCTTTTGGTTTAAATAATTCGTCCTCATTGAAACGTTCTGGTGGTATAATAAAGAGTGCTTTTTTACTCATTTGTAGTTCCTCCTAATTAGTGAAAAAGATTTGCCGGTAAGACGACTATTTCATTCTAATGCTTGTTTTCTTCACTGTGAAGAATGCACTTTTGTGTAAGAAGGTTACCTACAGGTTACAATTGATAGGAATAAGGGGGTACGAGCTTATGCCAGATACTTTTAGAGATGAAGTGAAAGAAAAGATCATAAATGGTGATTATAATTGCGAAAAAGAACTCACCTTATCCATTCTTAGTGGTAAATGGAAAATTGTTATTTTATGGCATTTAGGTGTGGAAGGACCCTATCGATTCAGTGATCTCCAACGGCTTTTCCCAAAAATATCTCATAAGATATTAACGAATCAATTAAGAGAACTGATGGAAGATGGCATAGTTCATCGCGAGGTTTATCCAGAAGTTCCACCCAAAGTGGAATATTCCATGACTGAATTGGGAATGACTTTGCTTCCTATCGTTGAAATGATGTATGAATGGGGAAAAAATCGTATAGCAGAAATCATAAAAGAAATGGATATCCCGGAATCAAACAATTAAGCCTCTCCTTTTCGACGACTTCTTGAATACACCTTAGATCTCTTGCTTCGTACCATTGCTCTATGAGTAATCGTTCCTTCCTTTATAGGATCTCCGACGCTACTTTCAAATCAATTCGTTGATTTGGCACCTCCATATTAAACTAACATTCATTTATGCTTAGACTTAAAGGCTAACAGTGATCTTTTCAATATAGTACTAATTAAAGGGCATACTAATAAGAAAAGGATGTGGTTCATCGTGACTACAATGAAGGCAGTAGGATTAACTCATTACCTTCCAATTGACAATCCCCAAAGCCTGGTGGACGTCGTTGTAGAAAAACCAAAAGCAACGGGTCGTGACATTTTGGTCAAAGTTGCCGCCATATCAGTCAATCCTGTTGATACAAAAGTACGAGCGCCTAAGGAAAGAGTTGAGGAAAACCCTAAAATTCTAGGTTGGGATGTAGCAGGAGTCGTTGAAGAGACGGGACCGGACTGTTCATTGTTTCGTCCGGGTGATGAAGTTTTTTATGCTGGCAGTATTGCACGACAAGGTGGAAACAGTGAGTACCATCTGGTCGATGAACGAATCGTTGGACGCAAACCTGTTTCCTTAAGTTTTGTGGAAGCCGCCGCTCTTCCCTTAACTTCCATTACAGCCTGGGAAGCGTTATTTACCCGAATGTCTATTTCCCAAGATCCGGACCTCAACAAAGGAAAGGCTCTGCTGATTATTGGTGCAGCCGGGGGTGTAGGTTCCATTGCCACTCAGCTTTCAAAACAAGCGGGGCTTACTGTAATCGGGACCGCTTCCCGTTCGGAGACGGTTAGCTGGGTTAAATCAATGGGCGCAGACTATACCATTAATCACCATGAACCACTCCTTCCACAACTTCAAGCACTTGGATTTACAAGTGTTCCGTATATTTTTTGCCTGAATGCTTTGGAGAAACACTGGTCTGGCATTAGTGAAGCTATTTCTCCGCAAGGAGTTGTATGCGCAATTGATGATCCGACCTCTCCGCTGGACCTCACATTGCTTAAGCAAAAAAGCGTCACTTTCGTGTGGGAGTTTATGTTTACTCGCGCTGTTTACGAAACAGATGATATGATTGAGCAGCATCTATTGCTTAATCGAATTGCTGATGCTGTGGACAACCAAAAATTAAAGACAACACTGGCCGAAGTCCTTGGACCCATCTCAGCAGAGAATCTACGTCAAGCTCACAAATTGTTGGAGAGCAATCGGACGATTGGTAAAATTGTACTTGAAGGTTTTATTTAAAAACCTGGTTGCCTTTCGGATTATGGTTAAACAATGGGCTTAATGAAGTAGTTTAGCCAGGTTCGTGTTATAATGGTGTTTACCTGATTAACATTCATCATTCTGCCGAGATGGCGATGATTAAGGAGATTGAACTTTGACGAACAACCATGATATTGGAGCAGTTAACGAACTACCGGAGAACTTTGAAGAGCTCAAACGAGCAGCTAATCGCACGTCAAGCTGGAGAGACAGACTGAATGCAGTGAACGAATTGGGGAACTGGAATACAGAACCTACCATTAAGTTGCTGCAGCATGTTTTGAAAAATGATCAAGTGTTCCAGGTGCGCGAAGCCGCATATCTTAAGCTGAAACAGTTGGATGAAGATGTACCAATGCCTGCCAAAAACAAAGGTGAGCTGTTTAAAGGGACTAACAAAATTTTGCTGCGAATCAAAAAAAGCCTTCCTGAAGGTCACACCTTTGAGGAATTTAAGGAAAAACTGCAAAAGACACGTCTGGATCTCTATGATACTTACGAGGGCGACAAAGATGCTGAATTCGACGCCTGGCTCCATGGAATTTGGGAGACACTAGGCAGAAGATAGTTGTCGTTCACCGTATAATAGCTAAGTACAAAGCCACTCCAAAAATGGAGTGGCTTCTTTATTTCTTATTTTGATTGCTACCAGAGCTGAGTTAAAGTCTGTTATTCCATTTCACATGTACATTCCCTGTAGATACGATGTCATGTGATATAAAATTTATTCTGGTATATAAGGAAGATCCAGTGTCTTCGGAACATTGATGACATGTTTTTCGGTATACGTGCGGATCCCTTCTGCGCCGTATTCACGGCCAATACCCGATTGCTTGAAGCCGCCGAATGGGAACCGAACGTCGAGCCCCTGCACAGCAGCGGTATTGATCATGGTCGTTCCAGCTTCGAGTTGACGTGCGACGGAGATGGCATCCTCTTCTTTGCCCCACACTGAACTCGTCAATCCATATATGCTCTCATTGTGTAGATGAATAACCTGCTCTTCATCGTCAAATGGTAGAATCGGAACCGTCGGACCAAACTGTTCCTCCACGACAATTGGATCATGAACGTCGCAACCTGTAACAAGCGTAGGTTGTAAGAAGTAACCTTGGTCAAACAGCTTCTGATCCAGAATTTGCCCAAGAGGGATGACCTTAGCCCCGCGCTTTTGCGCATCCTCCACCAAACCAAGCACGTAGTTTTTCTGCTTCAGGTTATTCACCGGGCCTACCGTCGTATTTGAATCAAAGGGATCACCAATTCGAATCCAGCGATTTGCCGCTTCGATATATTTTTCCACAAACTCATCATAAATGGAACGGTGTACATATACACGTTTGGCGATCATACAGATCTGCCCTGTTGTCAAAAAATTAGAAATGACAATCCGGCGCATGGCTCGCTCATCATGTACATCAAAGCTTTCCAGGAAAATCGCCGCATCATTGCCGCCAAGCTCAAGTGTCATATCCTTAATCGTTTCCGAAGCTGCTTTGATAATATGTTTAGCTGTTGCGGTTCCACCTGTAAAGGCGATCTTCGTCACATGAGGATTCGTGGTCAGTTCAACGCCCACATCCGCATCACCATGAACGACATTGATTACACCAGCCGGGAACTCACTCGCGATAATCTCGGCCACCTTCGCTGCCGCCAGTGGTGCATATGGGCTGGGTTTCAGCACAATCGTGTTGCCCGCAAGTAAGGCAGGAGCAATCTTAATCGTAGACAACGCAATGGGATAGTTCCATGGACTAATCGCTGCTACCACACCAATGGGATCGTAGGAAAGAATCGTTTTACCATTCTCGTGCGTTTGGATCTCTTCCTGTAGAGCCGATGTAACTTCATTACAAGCAAACTCCATCCACATTAACGAAACATATATCTCACCGTGTGCATCATAGAGGGGCTTGCCATGCTCTCTGGAAAGCAAATGTACGATTTCATTCTCAGCTGCTCTAATCTTCTCGATCGCCTTGCGCATCATGATAATGCGTTCATCAATGGAGGTCTGCTTCCATGTTTTAAAAGCTACTGCTGCCGCTTCAATTGCGGTGACCGCTTGTTCTCTCGTAGTGACAGGGAAATACCCTACAACCTCGGTTGGGTTGGCCGGATTTTCTTTTGCTAACTGCGATAGGGATTTTACATGTTGACCATTAATGAACGCTTTAACGATAACTGTCTCTTGGTCTGCTTGCGTCGTCATTTTGCGTCCCCTCCGTTATATAGATGGATTCATTCCAAACTTCTTCTGCAATTTCCTTCACATATCGAAGTTTACGCCATTGTTGTTCTTCCGTTAGAATGTTGCCTTCTTCTGTAGATGAAAAACCACATTGTGGGCTCAAACAAAGTTGCTCAAGAGGAACATAAGTTGCCGCCTCTGCAATCCGAGCTTTAATCTGTTCTTGATCCTCCAACTCGCCTGTTTTCGATGTAAGTAAACCAAGCACGATTTTCAAATCTTTTCGATTCACATATTGTAATGGCTCGAAACCACCGGAGCGCTCATCATCAAACTCCAAGAATAATCCATCTACGTTTAAGCCGCCAAAGATAACTTCAGAAGCGTACTCGTAACCACCCGTTGAGAAATAATTCGATTTATAGTTACCACGACAAATATGCATCGTCACAACTAAATCTGCCGGTTTATGAGCCAAAGTCTCGTTAATCATTCGCTGCATCGTTTTCAACTCTTCCGCCGGCTCCAGACCTTTGGCACGCAGCTTATCGTGACCAGCTTCGGAGAATAGATCTGCCCAAGCGGTATCATCTAATTGCAGGTATCGGCATCCCGCATCATAGAAAGCTTGAATGGCTTTTTGATACGCCGCAATCGTATCCTGGAGGAATTGCTCCCGGTCCGTATAGATATTAGCGCCATTTTCCAACCGATATAGAAGCATGTTGGGACTTGGAATGGTCTGTTTCGCCACTGCGTCACCTGCATGCTTTTTCAAAAACTCAAAATCCTTAACAAAGGGATGCGTAGAGAAATCAACTTTACCCACAACTCGAATCCCGCCCTTGCGAGTCTGCATGTTATGGAATTTTGGTCCGTCTATTTGCTCATACAGCTCTACGCCATCCAAGCCGCCCAGAAAATCAAAATGCCACCAGCTTCTACGGAATTCGCCATCCGTAACGGCCAATACGCCATTTTCCTTCTGCTTTTCAATGATTCGAATAATCTCTTGATCTTCCACAGCTCTTAATTCTTCATATGTGATGTTGCCTGATTTATATTGTTCACGTGCCTGACTTAAGTTCGCAGGGCGTAAAAAGCTGCCTACATGATCATTACGAAATGGTATCATAAGTATTTCTCCTTCTAACTTTTTATTCTAATGAGTATAGCATGGTCAAAAGGAATGCCTGTTATATGAAAAAAACATGGCTGGTTATAGCTTTTAACAATAGCTAAAGTTTCGAAAAGCAAAAAAAAACAACCTCATAGGGTAATGATGTGGCTTACCTTATATCAGTATCCCTTTAGCCCGACACCTGACTTCCTATCTCTCCCAATACATTTATTTTCTAGTATAATAACGAGATACAACAAACATTTTGAAATAGAAGGAGAGTTGTTATGGAATATCATGTATCCAACCATGGGAATGATCAAGGAAAAGGAACAGCAGATCAACCCCTTCGTACCATATCACGCGCTGCGGCTCATGCCATGGCTGGTGATACCGTTATTGTTCATGCAGGAGTATACAGGGAATGGGTTAACCCGGCGAATGGAGGAACAGCGGAGCATCGAATCGTATATCGATCCGCAGGAGACGGGGAAGTCGTGATTACAGGAGCTGAGCGGATTACCAACTGGCAATCTGAAGGAGACCATGTTTGGAGCACAGAAGTGCTCAATTCCATCTTTTCCGTACGCAATCCCTTTGAGGTGGAGCTCAGTGGAGACTGGTTGTTTGACGGGCCTTTCCCGGTTCATCTCGGCGATGTCTATCTGGATGGCAAATCATTATATGAGTGCAATAGCGTTGAAAGCGTTCACAATCTTGAGGTTTGGCCCGAAGCCAAATATCCCAAGGATTCGTTGTTAAAATGGTATGCCGAGGTTGGTTCTACGTCAACCAAAATCTGGGCCCATTTTGGCGGAAAAGATCCTCGTAAGGAAAATGTAGAAATTAGTGTACGTCCTTATTGCTTCTGGCCTGACAAACCGGGACTGAACTATATCACCGTGAGTGGGTTCACCCTTCGTCAAGCTTCTCCTCAATGGGCACCACCTACCGACTATCAGGAAGGTTTGATCGGACCTCACTGGAGCAAGGGCTGGATTATTGAAAACAATATCATCAGTGAATCCAAATGCGTTGGGATTAGCCTGGGTACCGAAATCGGTACAGGTCACAGCAAGTCTTTGGAGAAGCGTAGTAAAGGCGGGACTCAACGGGAGCAGGAGGTTATTTTACAAGCATTACGCTCCGGCTGGCATAAAGATCGCGTCGGTAGTCACATCGTTCGAGGTAATGTGATTCATGATTGTGAACAGGCAGGTATTGTGGGTCATATGGGAGCAGCCTTCAGCCGCATTTACCAGAACCGTATCTATAATATTCACCACAAACGACTCAGACATGGTGCCGAAGTCGCGGGAATTAAACTGCATGCTTCACTAGATACTCAAATTAGCGAGAATATAATGTATAACTGTTACCGTGCGCTTTGGCTGGACTGGCAGGCACAGGGCACTCGCATCAGCCGTAATGTATTTTTTGACAATCTTTCTGAGGACCTCTTCGTTGAAGTGTGCCATGGTCCGTATATGGTCGATCACAATCTATTCCTCTCTCCGATGAATTTCAGAAATATGGCCCAGGGCGGGGCTTTTGCTCATAATTTGTTTGCAGGCCGATTTGTCGTTCGTTCCGAAATTACTCGTATTACGCCATATCACTTCCCTCACGAGACCGCCATGGCGGGATACTCCAATATCACTGGAGGCGATGACAGGTATTACAACAATATCTTCTTGGGTGATAACGATGCCAATAAAGAACCTGTTCCGATTACCTTCTTTGAGCATCTTCCCCTTAAACCAAGGGATGAAGTTGGAGCGGACGGGAAGACGGTCATGGACGGGGTTCCGGACAACTCCATTTGTTATCTGTATGCTGTGGGACTTGGCGGCTATGATCAACATCCTGATGTGAAAGATAAGAAATGGTGGGAATACACCAAAGAGGAGCTTATGGAGCTTGGCGATGCCGCAAAGGATTTCTTTATAGGCAATGCCGTTCTTCCGGTAGCTATGGGTGGCAATGTATTTCTTAACGATGCGGTTCCAAGTCGTCACGAACCGGATGCGAAGATAGTTGCACAGAAGGGAATTAATGTTGAGATTGATCCTGCGCAAGGTAAAGTGCACATTCAGATCCATGAGCCTGAATTGCTTCGGGGAGCCTCCGCCCTATTAATTACCACTCACCTGCTTGGAAAGACGTATCACGCCGATATGAAGTTCGAGGAGCCAGACAGCAGTCCATATCGCTTTGACTCCGACTTTTTCGGAACAAAGAGACCCGATGCAGATGTCACACCAGGTCCGTTTGAGTTAAGCGAGAAGGGTACGATAGATTATGAAATTTAGTTTATTCTTGAGGGTCCAATCATGATTTTAGGTGATTGAATCAAAATATAAAAACAAAGCCACTCCTTACGTGGAGTGGTTTCTTTGCTTTGCATAGGACTACTTAACGATGAGTTTGTGCTTACTTATGGTACAGTTCAACCGTAATATTTATAGAGCGAAATCAAGAGAATTGCCAAAAGCCTGCTACAGGGTGTTGTATCTCGGTGGCTTTTATCACGGCAAAGACATATAGTGATCCAAAACCAAAAAGATAATTGTAGTCGTGTTGAACCAACGTTTCGGGATAACCATCTTCATCTACTTGAAATAAAAAAGAAAATGAATCCTCCATCAAATTCGTAAAATAATAGTCTTCATTTTGAATAAGTCTCGGGTTTCCCCCTACTTTGATCAAAAAAGACTGATCCATTGATTTCTGGTCATTAATTAGTGTCCCGTCTGAGATGGTGTGTTTTTTAAGGCCTGGGTTAGTAAACATCTCTTTGATGCTTTCAGTTGAAATGGGGTGCTCCATTACCTTGATCGAGCAATTAGGATACATATTGTTTTTCAAATACTCCTCATAGTCCTCAGGGATGAAGATCGAAATCATGCTGTCCGGTTTAAACGGATGGACGAGGCTCAAGTAAAAAAGATGTTTTTGGTTACCTTCATGGATGAGGTCATCTTGGTCATCAAAAAATTGAGGTGCATTTCCGCCGATCCAGCCTGCCCCCTGATCTTTCGATAGGTCAGATTCGGCATAATAGAGAATACTCTCTGTTCGATCAACCAAAACCTTCATTTGATTGTCCATTGGCATTCTACCCACTCTCCCTCATACAAATCTTGTCCAAAAATAGACCTAAGCACTTCATTGCGACATCGATCTTATTTCTCTTCTATTGATTCAGATTCCTCAGCGAATACCTCATGAACTGATTCGATTAATTCTCATTGTACAGAAGGAGCGTATTTAACGTTCCTTCTGTAGCTGGCAGTTGTAAATCATTGCCGCTGCCGCAACCTCATTCTGGAAATCACGGCTTCTATGACGAGCAGATTAGGAATCCAACAAACCCAAGCGACAACCCGGAACGCCGCCTCGAAATCGCCAAGCAGAAGATTCAGCGGCGCTAACCAGATTCGAAGCGTGACCGCTGCAAAAGTAAGCGCATAACTGCGAAGCATCCATGCTTTATGAGCTTGGATGTCTTTCGCCATAATTTTTCTTGTTGCAATAAGCGTCGTCGCAACCCACAATACATCGAGCGACATGAACCCAAGCCCGGCAATCCAACCTCCCGTGGCAAAAAGGGATAAATACACACTCACGATTCCACTAACTGTAATCGAAAGAACATATCCATACCCCAATAGGCGATGCCAACGTTTCCTATCATTCGTTGGCTTCATAAATAGTTGAAAGGGTCCTATGATCAAGGCAAATATCGCAGTAACAATATGGATGTATAGTACATAAATCCATGGTTTGAGTTCAAAATCCGGCTTTTGCAATTTGAAAGAGACAAGTCCTGCATCACTAGCTTTAAGCACGCCATACTGAACAATTGCGTATCCGGCAATCGAAAATGCAAGAATGAGAACGAGTGCCCGAATCATCTTATTTCCCATTTGAATTATCCTCCTCCGTTGATGCACCGTGAAGCTGTTGTCCCTTTAAACTCTTTAGTGGCTATAGAGTCAATACCGATCTTCTCGATTAAGGCATCGGCTAGAAAGGGACGCACAAATTCAACGCTTTTCGTGGTCAAGTTTCCTGCCGTACTTTTGGTGCAAACGGATATTCGCTTCCTCCCAGCTTTACAGTTAGAAATAATACCCCTTCCGAATATCATCTAAAAGGGTAGGATATCCTGGTTTCCATCCTAAACGCTCCTGCGTCAACGCACTGGACGCCGGATTATCCGTTTTCGTGAAGGGTGCAAGCCATCCGAAATGTTTACCTGCTTCTTCAACCCCAATACCTTGGACCGGCAAGTTCAATTGGAGGCCCAAAGCCGTGGCGATCTCTTGAAATGGAATGCCCTCTTCGCTCACTGCATGAAACCGGGACCCTGCCGGAGCTTGTTCTAAGGCGAGTCTAAAAAGGCGCGCCGCATCCAGTAGATGCACGGATGGCCAACGGTTGTTACCGGAGCCTGTATAGGCGGAGAAGCCCTTCTTCCGAGCGATGTTCACCAGATTTGGGAACAAACCCGTCTTATCGCCTTCACCGTGTACGATCGGTGGGAGGCGTACAATCGAGGAACGTATCCCCCGATTCGCCAAGTCTAGGGTGGTATGTTCTGAAATGATGCGTAAACCACCTTGCGATTGAGGATCCCCAGCGCTGTCCTCCGTTCCGAGACGGCCGGGAGTAAGCGTCATCGTAGGCATCGCGACGACAAGCGCCCGGCCACCGGCGGGTAAGGAGGTGCCAAGTGTCTCGATGGCTCGCCTGTCAGTCTCAATTGCAGCCATCATAAATCGCATCACTACATGACGAGGATTCCCGCCGAATAAAACCCTAAGCCGAGTTGGAAGGCTCGCATGCGAGAACTTGTGGAAGAAGGCCAAATGAATGACCCCGTCTACTGCAGCAGCCACTTTGCGCAAGCCTGCTAGATCCTCAATTGAACCGACTTGAACCTGGGCACCCAGTGCCGTAAGCCGTTTGCTGGCTTTTTCAGAACGGGCAAGACCAACCACTTGATGACCGGCATCCAGCAGTTCGCGAACAACCGCCCCTCCGATGAAGCCTGTCGCCCCTGTAACCAATACACGCATTTTCAGAAATCCCCTTTCCTATCGATAGAATGTTTACTCTTAGTATAGGGGATGGACTACTGCGGTCTTTGCCTTTTCCGTCGGAGTTTTTGCCTGATTCAACAGATTCCGCCGCTCAAAAAGGAAAAATCCGCTAGGCTCTATGCCCGCGGAAATTTGAAAAGCCGTTTACATGTGCGTTTCACTTCAACTTTTGCTGGTCCTGACGCCACCTTGTGATATCTCTAGTTGGAGGACACCCAAAAAATCGGCTGTAATCGCGGCTAAATTGGGAATCGCTCAAATAGCCTACACGCCGGCTCGCCGTAGTTGCGTCCATGGAGCTGGATAACATTAGACGCCTCGCCTCTTGCAGGCGCAGCACCTTTTGATATTGCAGAGGGCTCATCGCAGTAGCCGATCTGAAATACTCGCGAAACGACGATTCGCTCATATGGACCAGCTCCGCCAAATCCGCCACTTTCAACGGCTGAGAAAAGTTATTTTGGAGCCAATCAATCGCTTTTGCAACCTGCTGCATGCCCGATTCTGCCAGAACAGTCTCGGCAACATAAACACCGATTGGGCTACGGAGGATGCGGATATAAATCTCGTCTTTCACCAATGGAGCCAGCATTTGAGCATCATCGGGAGAGGACAGGCAAGCCATCAATCTTGCAGCGGCGTTCATCATGGCCAAGTCTGCTTCGATGACATAGCACGCACTGCGATTGCGAACCTCCGGTAACCCATTAGGAAATACCATCGGCAGCAACGAAGCAATCCTTTGCGGATCGAGGTATAGACCTATCCCCAAGAACGGTATTTGGGGGCTGGCCTGCATGATTTTCATCGCAACAGGCAAGGCAACGGGGGCAATATACATTCGCGAAGCACCATACTCATAAGCATCCTTACCTACGGTAATTCGCTTTTTCCCTTGCGCTGCAATGCAGATTACCGGCGAGAACATAGTGTGAACATCATCCGCCGCTTCTACTTGCGAATATCGGTTCACATACAGACCATGGATCGGTGAAGCATAAGTCCCATCCTGCGAAGTATGCGTGTAAATCAAACTTGCCAACCGAGCTGCTTCACGATCTAACGCTGAATTGGCATCATCTAATACAGATACATCCTCATATTTATAGTAATTGTCCATGTTCACAAGCAACTTCCTCCCCCTCAGATGTAACAGGATGATAGGCATGTTCATGATACCACAGGCGCATTCAGAAAGCTTAAGCATTAGAGTTAAATTAGCATGGATATCTCAAGTCTACCCTTCTGCAAGTCCGAGGGGATTCCCTGCAAGCACGAAGCGGACAGCATTTCTCGCTATCGCCTCCCAATGTGCTTTATTTGTGATACGGTTCCCCCCGATTTATCTTCACCGCGCGATAAATCTGCTCCACCAACACCAGCCGCATAAGCTGATGCGGCAGGGTCATGCGCCCGAAGCTCAAGCGCTGCTTCGCGCGGCGCAACACCTCATCGGAGAGCCCGTGGCTTCCTCCGATGACAAACACGACATGGCTCGTCCCATACGTGCCGAGCTTGTCGATCTCCAATGCCAGCTCCTCGGAACTCCAGAGCTGGCCATCCAATGCGAGCGCGACCACATGCGCCTCGCTCTTCACATGCGCGAGGATGCGTTCGCCCTCGCGCTCTTTTACCGCCCGAACCTCAGCTTCGCTCAGGGTATCGGGTGCCTTTTCGTCTGCGACCTCGATCATCTGAAACTTGATGTACGGGGCGAGCCGCTTGGCATATTCCTGAATGCCCAGCGTCAGATATTTTTCCTTCAATTTGCCTACGCCAATAATCTGAATAAACACAAAAATCATTCCTCCTAAATTCTCCAAATTGTAACGAACCCCACACACCTTACTCAGCCTCATTTCGGCTCCTTTAAAATCTAACGAATCTGAAACACGCTATCCCAGTTAAAACGGGTACTTCCCACCACTTTCGAGGCCATTTCAGTAATATAGGGTGTCTACGATTCGTTAGATTTCAACCAGACGGTATTTGCCACGAATAGTAGTTTGTCAGGTTCTTTAGAGTTACTCCGCCGTCAGCCCTACAACCCTCGCCCAATTCTACGCTACCCACCAACCCCACCACTTGCAATGCCAAATCCCCCACAAAGACAAAAAGAGCGCTTATCACGCTCTCCTTGGCTTCTTGCTGTGATGTTCATACCGGATGGAAAGTCAGCCCGAAGCGCCACATTAAGCACGCCTCCAGCCGTCTAAGTCCTACAGTACGCTAAACGACGAGGAATTCCGCGTGCTGTTCGCACTCGGCGCACTTCGCAGGCGGGTCCCAATCGGCAAATTCCGTCTCCTTCAGATCAACGATATCTGGAGCGTCCTCATACTCATCGACAAACATGTCGATGGCAATGTCCACGTGTTCTTTGCATACAACGTACATCCGTTAAGCATCCTTTCTGTAACCAGCTATGTTCCCGATTCACAACCGCGTATCCTATTACAGGATAGCCACTTCTCAGTTCTATCACACCTGCCGCCGAAAAGAAACCCCTACACCCCTAATGACAGCAAAAACATCCCTCCCACTTAACAGGATAAGGATGTTTGCCTTTTACTTATACCGTTTCTAGAAGTCCATCGTTATACTTAAGGCCAAGAAATTTCGCCTTTAATTACCTGAGCGCTCGTCTCCAGATCGCCTGTATTCGTAAAGTCCGGATATGCTTTTTCCATGGCTGCAATCAGTTCTTTTGAATCTTTGGCTGCTTCTGCCTCTGCTTCAAATTTAGCAATATAATCACGGGTGAACGTAACACTCGATATATCCCCGGCACTGATACCCAGGTAATGACCTGGAATCACTCGCTCTGGATTCAATGCAATAATTTGGTCCAGCAGTTGGCGCCAGTAGTCACGGCTCTCTGGCGTTTGGTTATCTGCGATCCAAACGTGCGAATTTTCATAGACAGGAACGCCACCCAGAACAGTTTTAATGGAAGGAATCCACAGGAACGTATGGGACGGATCGGAACCTTCTAGACCGATAATCTCTACGGTTTCTCCATCTACGGTCAATTGAGCACCGTCAAGGACGTCCGGAACAATCTGTGCAGTTGGTGCATTTTCTTTCAGAATCGGATTCCAATATTCATTCTTCACTTGAATTGTTTCCTTGATTCCTTCCACCGTTGCTGGAGTCGCAACAATTTTTGCATCAGGGAACGCCTCACGGATTACCGATAGACCGAAATAATAGTCCGGGTCCTTGTGGCTGATATATACGGTGGTCAGTTTTTTACCCGTTTCTTTAATCATTTTGACCAATTGCTCGGCATCATTCTTTTGGAACTGCGCATCAACGAGCACGACTTCAGTTGGACCTTCAATCAGATTTGATGAAACGCCAAAAATGCTGTTTTCCCCAGGATTATAGGTAGTCACTTTCAGCTCCACCGCTGGTGTGTTTGTTTCCTCGCTCTTTGTATTTCCAGCACTAGCAGCATTGGATGAAGAGTCTTCCGCATTTTCGGTTTCACTTGCTGTACCCGCACAAGCACTCAGAATTAACATGAAACATAGAACGAGCATAACGCCCATTGATGATTTTTTAGTAAACATTTAATTGATCTTCCTCTCTTTATGTCGCTGCCATTCATCCATATCAATGCATCTAGCAGCCAATTCCGTTGATTTCTTAAACCATCCTATAGTCTGGTTGTACAATTGCTTCGACTTAATCCCCCTTAAAATCATTATATGTAACTGTTATAGTTACAACTTATATAATGTAATCATTATAGTTACAACTAACTGCGTATGTCAAGTTATTTATTCAAAAAAATCTATTTCTAATAACTTCCCCGCTACTCACAGACTTTATAAAAACAACAAAAAAACCAACCAGAATTTTCTGATTGGCTCCCATTTAAATTCACATAACATGTATTATAATTCATCCCAAAAAAGTCATGCTCTTCAAATCCATTACTATTTTCACTTCAATCCCGACTGCGCCTTCGTCAACAGCTTCCCGCCTTGAAAAGCAATAACCGCATTGGCACCATTACCGGCTGTGCCTTTATAGTTGTACACCACCATATTCTCCGCTTCACTCAGCGCTTCGCCTTCGCCACCCAGGATCTCGATGACATCTTCCACCGACATGCCAACCTCAAGCTTCTCATACTGGGCAAACGTAATCAGCACGCCGTCACCTTTCCCGGCCGATCCATTGTTTCCCGATGCTGCAGGCGTTTGACTACCAGCCCCACCTGCCGCAATCACATTAGTACTCAGCTCATTCAACTTGGTCTCAAGTGCAGCGATCTTTTGCTCTTGCTCAACGCTCTTGGCACTCTGCTCCACCAGTTTCTTCTCAAGCCCAGCAATCTTCTCTTGCAGAGCACTTGTATCCACCGAAGATCCTGTCGTAGCAACCTCAGATCCACAGGCAGATAACATAAACAGGGACAGCACCAAGCTTGTTCCCCCAATCATTTTTTTCCTCAATCGTTTCATTAGAAATACCCCTTCCAATTTGAAATAAGAATAAGATCGACAAAGAGATGTTATTTGCATCAACGACCGTTCGAACATATAGACAACAGTTTACCACAGCCCAAGTCCGATGTATCTGCTACTTTGGCTCCGGGTCTAACTGATCATGAAGACATAAAAATGGTTAATCTACTCATTTACTGTCGAACGAACACGTCCAATCCCTAATAACTAAAAAAGAGTGGTCAGTTGATCTGATCACTCTTCTAGCATTCCCTATTTCAATCCAAACAAAAGTATAAGCTCCGTTCGAAACTTCCCTTACTCCGGTTTATCCGTCAGCTTCACGGATACTTTCTCCACTTTGCCATCCCGGTAGAAGGTCACTTCAATTGTATCCCCAATCTTCTTCTGATCGTACAGATATTTCCGCAGATCAAGTGTGGAGGTAATTTTTTGCCCGTCAAATTCCGTAATGACATCATTCAGCTTCATGCCCGCATCAGATGCCGGACCGGATGCCTCCAGTACAACCACACCGCTGTCCACGTGAGATGGTAGCTTCAGATCCTTGCGCTGCTCATCATCCAGTGGTGCATATGGGTTGCTCAGATCGACCGTGTACACGCCCAGATAAGGACGGGATACTTTGCCGTTCAGGAGCAGGGAATCTACCGTTTTCATCACTTCGTTCATCGGAATCGCGAAGCCGAGACCTTCAACGCCCGTATCCGAGATCTTCATCGTGTTGATGCCGACCACTTTACCGTTCAGATCGACCAAGGCACCCCCGCTGTTCCCTTCATTAATCGCCGCATCCGTCTGGATCACATTTTGCTCCCAGTCGTACACCCCGTCCTGATTAATCGATACAGGCAGAATACGATCCGTGTAACTGACAATACCGGATGTCAGTGTACCGCCCAGACCGAGTGGGTTTCCGATTGCCAACACCGTTTGACCGCGCTGAAGTTTGCTGGAATCACCGATCTCCGCCACTGCACCCAGCCCTTTATCTTCAGCCGACAATACAGCAATGTCGCTCACACGGTCCTTACCGACCAGCTTCGCCTTATGTGTTTCCCCGTCTACAGTCACAATCTCCAGATCACTCGCACCCTCCACGACGTGGTGGTTGGTCATAATGTAGGCCTTGCCATCTTCCTTCTTGAAAATGACCCCTGAGCCCAGTGCCGAGTCTTCCATCGACAGGCTGCTACCCGTTTTATGATTCACAATGCTCACCACCGAAGGACGAACGTGGGCTGCTGCCTGGATAATCCGATCATATGGATCCGCTGTCTGCGCTGCCTGTGCACCGCCTCCACCACCATTACCTGTAGCATTAGCCAGCGGTAACGAAGCGGGCTGTGTGATGAAGCTAAACAGCATGACGGTCACGATGGAACTGATCACCGAGCTAATCACAGCTACCTTCACTGTAGAACTGATTCCCGTACGTGATCTGCGAGGATTGCTCCAGCGATCACGTCCACGTGCCCTACCTCCAGGGCGGATAATCTGAAGTTTGCCTTTCTGTTCAGGTTCGGCGCGTCTTGATACTTTGGTTGAATAAAAATCGTCTCCAAACAATCCCATCGTGATCCTCTCCCCTTCGTTGTCACGCATCAAGACCCTGACTGCCGCCTAAGTTGTCGCATGGATTAACGATGGTGTTCTCACATACACCACTCCGCCAACAGACGAACCTTCCGATCGCTGTTACTAACAAATTTTTTTGATTCCTTTTTTCTCGGTAAAATTTGTTCATAGCGTATGCTTCCGAAGTAGCTTTCTTTCAGAAAGCTTTCAGGCGAACACTACGCTTCTCCAGCCTCGTTCTGTGTCTTCCGTTAGGTGTGTACCGTAAATAACCTCTCGTTTTCCCATGCTTTTTTGCATTTTATAAAATGGTCTTTCATATCGCCGCATCCCGGCTTCCAATTTAATGGAGATACAGCGTCTATGTACAACAGAACGGACACGCCATTCCGTCAGTGACTCTATCAATCATGCTCTCGCATTCTACGACATGCCATTTCACACGCAAAACAGCCAAAATCACGATACTCCTCATATACTAAACACGTCAAATCACAAAAAGTTGCATATTAACGAAAATTAACGAGAATTTCTGCTATAACGCGCTTAACAATAAAGGTCCATAGTATCTATCACCACAAAATCCGGTCCGCTAAGCGCCGTTTTGGCAATTTCGAAGAACTTTTTTACCCATACCTGGTCATTGGTTCAGCATACACGCCCTATCGCACAAATGTTAGCGGCAAAAAGAGGAATGTTTTCCAGCCAGCCTGACTACAATAATAGTAAAAGACAATTCAAAGCTTCATAGAGGAGGATATATATGGATCGCACGCGTACACTCACGGCCATGGAAGAAGTTCATATGGCGGCCAAGCTGGCCGATCTCAAGGAAGAACACTATCGCAACACGCTTGCACTTAGTACCATCATCGAACTGCTTATCGATAAAGGCATCCTGACTCGTGAGGAAGTCGAGCGCAAAGCCGCCGAACTCGACAGCTTTATGGCTCACCCACCCTATCCCATGGCGTAGGACGGTCGTAATACGTATCACAGAGTTTGAACTCATGATCCCGATAAAAACATCCACGGCTCTCCATCGCGTCGCGCACCGACATTTTCGCCAAGTCCATCATATTATGATCTCGGCTAAGATGTGCCAGATACGTGCGCTTGATGCGTCCGTTCATCAGTTCACTAAGCGCTGCCCCTGCCGCTTCGTTCGACAAATGCCCAATGTCGCTCAAAATCCGGCGCTTGGTGTTCCACGGATAACGCCCCATACGCAGCAATTCGACATCATGATTCGCCTCCAACACCAGCACGTCGGAATCGGCGATCGCATCGCGAACCTTGTCGCTCATGTACCCGAGATCCGTTGCAACAGACAGCTTCTCCGTGCCATCATCGAATGTGTACCCTACCGGCTCAGCTGCATCATGCGAGATCCCGAAGGATTCCACGCGCAGTGACCCGAAATCATGCTTTTCACCCGTCTCAAATACCCTCCGGTTTTCCTCTGGAATCGCCCCAACTGACTTCTCCAGTGCCGCCCACGTATTCAGATTCGCGTAGATTGGTAAATTATATTTCCGAGACATCGCGCCTAGTCCTTTAATGTGATCGGAATGTTCATGTGTAACCAAAATCCCGTCCAGTTCTGCCCCAGAAATCTCCCTTTCCTGAAACAGTGCATCCAATCGCTTCGCACTAAGACCCGCATCAATCATGAGAGAGGTGCCCCCATGCTGTATGACCGTGGCATTACCTGTCGAACCGCTGGATAACACGGTAAAATATATCCCCATAACGCATTACTCCCCTGGTTTGTCTGTCTTGGGACTGAATACATCCCCACTGATGCCCTGCACGTACAACACTTCGCCACTTTCCAGCACGAACCGCCATGCCGGCATCGCTACCTGTATATCTGAATTGAACAACTGGCCATAATAACCCAGCTGAATATCTTTGACAATCGCATCATTTGGCAAAAAGTTCTCGATCAGCGTTCCCAGCGCCTTCGACGCCGGAAGTACCTGCTGATCGCTCTCCTCTGCGGTCGTAATCCGCACTGGAGTTTGACGGTAACCCGTTATTTTCTGGTCGCTGTAGAATAGCTCCAGACTCACATTGAAGAGCGGCCATTTGCCATCCACCAGTGGGTGAAGTACAAAAGCCCCATCCTCGGCCATAAGCTGATCCAGCCGGTATGTCCCGATCTGTGGAATCTCACGCTGTAATGCATCTTCCAGTTCACTCTGCGAGAAGATCAACTTGCTATCTACAGGCTGTTCCAGCTCCATATCTACGCCAGCCTTGTCCTCCTCAATGAATTCATAGGACAACTTTGGCAACTTCGGCGTCTCATTCGGAATCGGAGCCAGCACTTGAATGCCCTTCTCTTCCATCGCCTGCTGTGTATTATCTGCCAGTGAGGTGAAGTCCAGATTGGCTCCGGCCGTCTCTCGCGCATCCATCCAGATCTGGTATCCCAGCACCAGATTGAGCAGCAGAAAGGCATAGATCAACACATTTTTTGCCCGTCCCCAATCCAAAACATCCACCTCCCTCACTTAACTGCTTGCAATACTTTCTCAAGTTGCCTACACCTTACACCGGAACTGGCCGTTTATAGCCTTTGAACTTAAAGCTATACGATAACGGAGAGGGCAGAAATAACCTGAAGAAGCGGAGCGTTCGCCTTTACCACCAGATTTCACCCCTGTTAAAAGGGAATTCAAGAAATCTGGGGGTAACAGCGATCGGAAGGTTATTCTGCACGCGTAGTGATAAAGTACAGCTACTCTTTGGTTCAAAGACTATAACCTATCAAGATACGGTGGTTTCCTCCCCGTTTCCAAAGCGGATTACCCATACCGGGATCAGCCTTAGTCCATCCTCAATCGTAGAAGGACGATAGGCCGGATATACATCCACGACCTGACGATTCTCACCAGCTACCTTCTTAATCAGAGCCTGGAGCTTCTCCCCGCCAGGCAATTTGACCGATTTCTTCGTCTCTGCGCCTTCGTTCAGGTATTCCAGTGATCGTTCATAACTGGATACCGTCTCCTGCTGTATCTCCATGCTGATTGTGCCGAAGCGGAACTGCATGGAATCCATAATCGGATAGCTGCCGTAGTACTGCTGGAATTCAAGCCGTGTCTTGCTGTCCGCGGTCCCCAGCATCATGCGTGACCTGCCTTTCCAGCCACCATGCTGATTCACAAAATCAACCGCTGACAACGCATCCTTCGCAGGATCAATCTGTCCGGCAGGCGGTGCTGCCGGATCGGTATAACTGATCCAGCGCTGTTCCTGTTTGACCTGCAAACTGCGTTTACTGTCCGTATAGATCTCCGATCCATCTTTTTCCCGGATGTTCCGGGTCATGCTTGGATCGAAGAACAGACTGCGCTGCATCTGCTCAACAGTGAATTGCCCTGTCGGCACATCCGCCTCAATCGTCTCCAGAGCTTCCGCCGGGATATAATATCCCCCATCCATCAAGGTATATGGCGTCCAGTTTGTTCCGAAGTCAACATGCTGCTGCACATCTTGTACGGTCAGGTCCGCCTGAGTTGCTTCGTATACCACGTCTCCCTTGGCGCTGAAGAACAGCGCATGGGCCTTCGTTTCATTTTTGGCGGTATAGATCGAGATGCGGTTAATCGTCTCCCCTTGGAATAAGGAATCCGTCCCAAGCCTCATCACCCGCTGCAACAATGCGACGGGAATCCCTTCTTTGAACGATAACTCAAACCCGGGGTTCTCCTTGCGAATCTGATCCCAGTTCACCGATTGCACACTGCGGCGCTGAAAATCATCAAACGTCCGCCCCTGTAACCTTGAATAGATCAACTGATAAAACGTATTGCCAGGGTAGAAGACCGTATGTTTATCTTCACCCAGATGAATAATCATCTGATCAGGAAAGATCAATTCTTCAATATTGCGTTCCTGACCCATATTTTCCGTCTTCACATAGTTCGTCTCTGACGTCACAATGGAATCTCCGCCTCCGGGCAAACGGTAGATCAGAAAATAACTCTGGACCAGACTGGCTACAACAAGGGCAGCAAGCACCAGGGATTTAATCCGTTCCTTCACGGTGCTCACCCCCTTCCTCACGCATCGGCAGCGTGAACGTTACTGTCGTGCCCACGTCTACTTCAGACTCCAGAGAGATGCTGCCATCATGCGCCTTCACAATTTCCCGGGCAATGGACAGTCCCAGCCCTGTGCCTCCCATACTGCGGGAACGAGCCTTGTCCACCCGATAAAACCGCTCAAAAATGCGATCCAGATCGCGCTGTGGAATCCCCATTCCGGTATCCGATACCGAGATGGCAAGTGCGTGTTCATTACTGCGTCTAGCCGCAATCGTAATGGTGCCGCCTTCCAACGTATACTTCAGGGCATTGGACACGACATTATCCAGCACCTGATCAATCTGGTCGCGATCCAGTGGAACAGCCGGAATATCATTCTCCACAGATAACACTGGCTGAATATCCTTCTGATGCATCTGGAACGAGAATCGATCCGTCACTTCCTCCAGCATTTCCAGAATGTCGGTTGGCTGTTTCCGCAGCAAAGCCTCTTTGGAATCAAGCCGCGACAGGTGCAGCAGGTCCGTAACCAGTCGTATCATTCGCTCCGTCTCGTTTTGAATAACACCAACGAAACGACCTGCAAGCTGCGGGTCTTCCAGTGCACCGTCATCCAGCGCTTCCGCGTAACTCTTGATCGTAGTCAGTGGTGTACGCAGTTCATGGGATACATTCGCCACGAATTCACGTCGGGATGCCTCAAGCTCTTCCTGCTCGGTAACGTCCTGAAGTACGGCAATGGTTCCCGTAATTCCCCGTTCACGCCGATGAACAGGTGTGAACGTCATCCGAATGACCACAGGTTCTTCTTGTCCCGCGGGTGCAATCTGCAGCAACGTTGAACCAGTGAAACCACTCGCGAGAGCTTCCGCATCCTCCGGATCAATACCGAGTAATATGGCAAAGTGTCTTCCTTCAATATCCGCAGGATGCATACCCAGAATGCTGCTGGCACGCCGGTTTACGAGAATGACTTTACCGTACTCATCCGTAGCCACCACACCATCACTCATATTGGTCAGAATGGAGGTCAGTTTCTCCTTTTCCTCTTCATTCTGGGAGAGTGCATCGCGAAGCCGGCTGGTCATATAATTAAAAGCCCGACTGAGCTGACCAATCTCATCCGTGCCGAATACCGGTGTCTGTTGATCAAAGTTACCTTCTGCGACCGCTGTTGCTCTCCGAGTGACTTCTTTAATCGGCTGCGTGATCGTATGGGACAGGATCACGCCAAGTACCGCCGTTAACACCAAGGCAATCAGAATGCCAGAGATGAAAATTTTGTTGATTCCCTCCATTGTGGAATACAGCTCGTTCATGGATGCCGCGATGTAGACCGCGCCAATGATCTTGCCGCCAGACAGCACCGGCTTGGCGACGACCTTTTTGCGAACATTATCCTCGTCAACGATATATTCCTCATTGTCCCGAATACCTTGCAGCGCACGACTAACAACGGTCTGGGTGTTTTTGCGCCCCACATAATCCGAATGTGAACTTAGCGAAGTCGTGAGTACCTTGCCGCTGGCATCCAGCACCTGAATCTCTGCACCGTTAATGTTGAACAAGTTGTTCACCAGCACACGCAGATTTTCCGTTTTGTCCTCGCCTGCCTCTGCTTCTCCGCCTGCCATCGTCTCTCCCACGAGAACCGATAACATCTCCGCACGCGCCTGCAAGTCTTCCGTAAAATTACTCGTCAGCGAGTTCTTCATCGCGCTCACAAAATAAACACCGATCAATTGCATCGCAATCAGAATCAGCAGTACATAGATAATGATCAATTTCGCCTGAATCGTTCGGAAGAACGAGAATCGCGCGAATCGTCCCATTATATCCCCACGCTTTTGGCACTGCGCACGAGATAACCGAGCCCGCGGCGTGTCAGAATCGTTTCCGGTTTGCTCGGATTCTCCTCAATCTTCTCACGCAGGCGACGGATCGTGACATCCACGGTACGTACATCGCCAAAATATTCATATCCCCATACCGCTTGCAGCAGATGTTCCCGTGTCATAACCTTGCCGGAGTGCTTCGCCATATAATAGAGAAGTTCGTACTCACGGTGGGTCAGATCGAGGGGTTCTCCGCCTTTGTAAGCCGTATACATGTCCATATCAAACGCCAGATCGAATAACCGCATGACCTGCTTTTCCTCGTCTTCCGGCGCTTCTGCCGTAATCGCAAGCTTTTGCCGTCTGCGCATCTGTGCCTTCACCCGTGCAAGCAACTCACGCGTACTGAATGGCTTCGTCACGTAATCATCCGCACCCAGTTCCAGCCCGAGCACCTTGTCAATCTCGCCATCCTTGGCGGTAAGCATAATGATCGGCATCTCCAGATGAGCACGCACTTCACGACATACATCCATACCGTCCTTGCCCGGGAGCATCAGATCCAGCAGCATCAGATCCGGTTTCTCGGATAACGCCAGTTCAACCGCACGAATGCCATCAAATGCACAGATGACCTCGTACCCCTCTTTTTCCAAATTAAACTTCAGAATGTCCGCGATGGGCTGTTCATCGTCCACCACCAAAATCTTCCCCTGCATCGGCTGAATTCACCCCTATATCCTGCTTAATCCGCATTAGCGTCTATATCTCTTCTATGTTCAGCTTGTACCAAAGCCTGGTTGATTGATTCCTCTATATAAGTTGAATTAAAGATTATTTACACTAACACTACGATTACAGAATAACCTTCCAATCGCTGTTATCCCCAGATTTATTCAATTCCCTTTTCTAAAGGGGAAAATCCGGGGATAGCGTATGCTTCCGATGCAGCTTTCTTTCAGAAAGCTTTTAGGCGAACGCTTCGCTTTTTCAGGTTTTTTCTGTCCTCTCCGTTATCGTGTAAATGATTAATTCAACTTATATGCTTGTTGTTTATACTCTATAGTTTAACATACCTGAAGCACCGTCACATCCCGATCCGAGACTTGAAAGGTCTTTCATTTGAAAATTTTTTACAGCAGCAAAAAACAAGGCCGGCATCATAGCCAACCTTGCTTTCCTTAAGCTCTATTAGTTCAGATACGTTAACGGATTTTCTACCGTTCCATTCTTAATAATCTCAAAATGCAGATGTGTTCCGGTCGAACGACCCGTATTGCCCATCACGCCGATACTCTCGCCTTTTTCAACCACTTGTCCAACCTTAACGCCAATGCTGTTCAGATGTCCATACAATGTTTCGTATCCGTTACGGTGGTTAATAATGATGACATTCCCATAACCGCTTTTTTGTCCAGCAAAAGTAATTACACCCTCGTCAGACGCTTTCACATCGCGGTTACCTACCAGATCGACACCTTTGTGCTGGCGACCCCAGCGTTGTCCATAGCTACTGCTCATCGTTGCATTGGATACCGGCCAAGCAAATTCGCCTGTGCCCTCACCAACCACTTTTGTTCCGCTAAGGACCACTTCAGTAACAGCTGCTTTAATCACTTCCTGACCAAGCCACTCTTCCTGAACCACTTCACCATTCTCTTTGGTTATACGGTACTGCATGCTTTTCAACCCGCTTTGTCCTGGGCGCACGACTTTAGTTGTACCTGCTTTCAACTCGTCACTTTTACGTACTTCCACTTGCGGTTTGATCTCAATCTGTTCAACAACTTGCTCAACGGATTTAACGGTTACCGCCGGTTTCGGAACGGTCAGGATCAGCTCATCCCCAATTTGAAGCGACGTTTCCTTGATGCCCGGATTATGCTGGCGAATCTCGCTTTGTGTAATTTCATACTTGGCCGCGATCGAAGAGATCGTATCTCCTTCACGAACCACATAAGTTACAGGCGCGTCTTTACCAACGGTTAATGCTTTAACCGCCTCGGACACATCCCATATTTTGTTTGGATCAGTCTTCACTACATCTGTCGCTACATCTTCCTTGATACCTACCGACTTCAGGGTTGTACTTGGTCCCTCGTTTTTCTTCGAGGAGTTAGCTGATACCGACTTCGTCTTCAGCGAACTTCGCACAGCCGATGCCGATATGTATTTGCTCTGCACTTGTTCCAGAATTGCATCCGCTGTTGCCTGATCCTTCACAATACCAATGACTTCACCGTCTACCTTGAGCTCCACACCTTTGGCGTAGGCTGTCAACATGTCACCCAGTTTGTCCAACGTCTCGTCACTGTTCACTTCAGGTTTGTAGGCTCTTACCGTTTCAGTTGTGATGCCATCCGTGTTCAGCACCATTTCTGCATCCGGATATTTATTTTGATATTCCTCAGTTTTGTCTGTAAATAGTTGTTGTAATTGTGCCTCATCTGCAATGGTACCAATCTCGCTGCCTTTAACCATTACTTTATAGTACGGTACGGTGTTTGCAGTAACATATTGTTTGCCTGCGAACCCGAGCGATGCTGCGATGAATACACCACATGCTGCTGTAATGATCCATTTGCGCGAGGCCAGAACGCGCTTCTTATTCACACTGAAGGTGGACATGCTCATGTTGTTTTTGTCTTCGGCCGTCCGGTGTTCCCCGGATTGTTCGTGTACCCGGTCTTTTCCCGGTTGGCGTATGCCTCTGAAACCTTTCATGATTCTCTCCTTTTCAGCACTTCTCAGTTCGCATTTCTGTCAAGACATCACCCATCGTGTCTGTCCCATGCTCGTTGATACTTGTATTGGGTGTCCGCAAAATCAGGACTTTAGCTGCGCTCATAAAAGTGTCAAAATTTTAACCTTTTATCACACCCGTATACTTTAACACAGGTTTTACACTCATTTCAACTCTACACGTCACACCGCTAAACCGCGCCCCGCTTGGTTTCCCTGTATTATCCATAAGATAACGTGGCTGGTTCATCACCCATTATGCCTCAACATCCTATGTACTATGTACTTTTGCTTGCCATTTAAGACTAGGTTCTAAGACCCAGTGAAATATGCTTTATTTTTCATAAAAATACAAATAAAATCCCTTACCAGATTAATTCTGATAAGGGATTACGTAAACAACCTGTTTGTCGTTTATCTTAAACTGGATTTCATCTCATACCGTAATAGAAATTAACTTTTATATGGCTATTCTTTGGCTGCAAGAATTACAAATCGCTTCTGCTTTACTTCCCAGAATCCATTGTGCTCCATTTCCATATGAATATCCATTAATTGCGTACGGAATTGTTGTACCTTAAAATCAGGTACTTGCCACGGAATGGTCTTTAAATAATAGACCAATGCACCAATATCATAGAAACGCTGCGATGGGGCTGCTTCATGTTGCTCCAGAATACGGAATCCACACCGTTCCAGCTGAAGAACAGCACGATCCAGCTCCCATCCAGCGTAATCCACGGGCATAGGAAGGCCGAGCCGATCATTGATCTCCCTGCAATCTGACCAACCTACCTGTTGAGTTAGAAACAGTCCCCCTACCGATAGGATCCGCCTAACTTCCTGTTCATCATACGACTCATGGCGATTAAGAATCAGATCGAATTCCCCGTCTCCGAAAGGAAGTTGCGAATCATCCATCACTGGAAGCACCTTCACACCTAACGGCTGTAAACGTTCCTCTGCAATAGGTATATTGGGGAGATAACCTTCGGTCGCACATGTGTATGAAGGAAGTGGAAGGAGTTTGGACAGCATTTCTCCTCCACCGGTTCCCATGTCGAGCATTCGTTCTGTCTGATTCATCAATCGGCGCGCCATCGTTCCATAAGACCAAGGCAACATTCCGTTCTGAAGTCGCTCACTTCCTGTTACATAGCTAAAATCCCAGCCGCTAAACGGCTGATCCGCCTCTCGCAACCCTTGCTCGTATCGTTCATTCATCGCCTCGTTAAACGTTTTTACGGACAATTCTGAATTAGAATGATATAAGTTCATGTTCAGTAAAACCTCCAAATTAATGTACTCGTAAACATAAGTGCATCGGATCTCTTAAATGCACCCATGAACGGAGGTCCACGAATTGGACTGGAAGTTTCTACACTGTTGCGTAACCGTTTTTATATGTTGTATTCGTTACCTTTATATTGCATACAATGTTCCCTCCCACATAGGCTAATAAAATAAACGCAAGCACTCATGTCTCCAAAACTCGAATGCATCAGTGCCTGGAATTCTTATTTATGAAATTTCCATTATTTATTTAAATTATATTCAATCACCATCGGCAAGTCTATCAGAATATGAATCAGGCAATACCCGTATTTGAGCACGCCCGCTTTCTGTGCCTATTTTATTCTGTTTGCAGTACTTCCATCAGGTTGTCGTACTCTTCACTGGTCAGGTACTTCGAGATTACCTGTTCAATCTCACGCAGTTCCTGTTCCGTTAGGCCACCTTCCATGGCGCCTGAGATCTGCTGCATTTCTTTCTGCGGCAGCTTATTCATGAGCAGGGTGAATATTTTTTCTTTCTCCTCTGCTGGCAGCTTGTCCTTCGCTCCTGTAATATCATCCGGTGATATAACAATGGCATCATTGCCTGAAGAAGCAACGCCACTATTCGTTCCGGTTCCGTTCCCCGAAGCTGAACCACTCCCCTGTGCTGTGCCTGATTCATTACCCCTGCCCGTATCTGTCCCATTGCCCGCACTTGCGCCTGAGTTTGGTCCTGTAGTCGTATCTGTACCTGAGCCTTCTCCTGCTCCCTCGCCTGAACCAGCTCCCTGGGACGCATCGCTGCCTGCATTTGCGCCAGATTCACCGCCCTCTGTCCCATTGCCCATAACTGAAACAGCATCTTCCGGAACCTGCTCTTCGTCCGCTCCTGTCGGCTGATCTATCGTCCCATTTCCCGATTTATTCCCCTCGCTGGTTTTAACACCCAAGGCCCCTTGGAACATGGCGGTTAATCCCATGGGTTGACCTTCCCACTGAATATTGAAACTCGCGAGTAACGATTTCGCATATGACTGTACAATTAATCCGGTCGTAAGCAGTGTCAGTGAACTGACCAGCAACACGGTTAGCACGATTTTTACAAACCACACAAGCAACTTCATTCCGTTCTCTCCCTCCGATTATCCCACCCGTCTAGCATTACGCATGTTCGGGTCTGTGACTCTACTGTTAACCAGTATTGACGGAAATCTCGGGATTATATCCGAAAAATATACAAAAAAACCTCCAGTCATCGCTATAAAAGCAACAACTGAAGGCTTTACCTGCCTGATTCGGCAGTTTATCCTATTCGATAATACAAGGAAAATGATCTCTCCATGTGTCCAATTATTCGTAGATTGGCAGAACTTGATTCGTTTGCTCACGGTTTCGACCAACGGAGAAGATGGCAATTGGAATGCCTGTCAGTTCGGAAACACGTTTTACATAATTCTGTGTGTTCACTGGCAGGTCTTCAAGTTTCTTCGCTCCAGTGATATCTTCGCTCCAACCTGGCATCTCTTCGTATACCGCTTCACATTCTGCCAGCATTTTGAGGCTTGCTGGATAGTGTGTGATGACCTCGCCACGGAATTTGTATCCTGTGCAGATTTTCACCGTTTCCAGACCTGTCATTACGTCCAGAGAGTTCAGGGACAGACCTGTGATTCCACTGACACGACGCGCGTGGCGAACAACAACACTATCGAACCAACCCACACGACGTGGACGTCCAGTTACCGTACCGTACTCATGTCCCGTCTCACGGATTTGGTCACCTATTGCATCATGCAATTCCGTAGGGAATGGGCCATCTCCTACACGCGTTGTGTAAGCTTTCGCTACCCCAATGACTTGCTGAATACGAGCCGGGCCTACGCCAGAACCGATACATACGCCACCTGCTGAAGGATTGGATGATGTAACAAATGGATAAGTTCCTTGATCAAGGTCCAACATAACGCCTTGTGCGCCTTCAAACAATACTTTTTTGTCCTCATCAATATATTCGTTCAGAACAACGGATGTATCACGTACATATGGACGCAGAATTTCAGCATATCCGAGGTAATCTCGCAGAATCTCTTCCACATCAACAGGCTCACCGCCGTAGACTTGCTCGATGACACGGTTCTTTTCTTTGACCAGATGACGCAGTTTCAGTTCGAAATCTTCAGCATCCATCAGGTCAACCATACGAATGCCAATACGAGCTGATTTGTCCATGTAACATGGGCCAATTCCTTTGCCAGTTGTACCGATTTTGTTCGGACCTTTGCTTTCTTCTTCCAATGCATCCAGTACCATGTGATATGGCAGGATGATATGTGCACGCTCACTGATGGACAGGTTCTTGGTTGTAAAATCATTGTCATGAATATAGTTAATTTCTTCGATGAGTGCCTTCGGGTTGATAACCATTCCGTTACCAATCACACATGCTTTATCCGTGTAGAAAATCCCTGATGGAATCATCGTCAGTTTATATTTTTTGTTATCAATCAGAATTGTATGACCCGCATTGTTACCACCTTGATAACGAGCCACCACATCAGCGCTCTCCGCCAAATAATCCGTGATTTTACCTTTTCCTTCGTCTCCCCATTGCGTTCCCACTACAACTACCGTTGACATAGTTAACATTCCTCCGTGGGTGCCTTGCGCACCTTTGTATTGGTCTGTCCGTCCTCTATCCCGGCAGGCATGTTACGCAATAAACCGACTGAGAAGCGTGCTAACGGACAGTAAAAATGTCCTTCCGTTACATTCAAGGGAAGGTTTGCGCTGCTTTAACGCAGCAGTATTAGTGTACCAGTACCTTTTTTCAAAGTCAAATCAAATGGCGAACAATTAGATATAGTACAACTGTAATGTTCGGGATTTACCCACTATTTCGACACAAAAAACCGGAGACTACAGTCCAAGTGTGCTTGACTGCTATCACCGGTTCAAGGATTACCATTTCATTATGAATCTATATCTGGTATTTATAAGACATGTTTGAGTTCAGTTGCTCTAATGGTTGATCTTCGGGACAGACGATTTTGCTTCCTGATCGAAGCCGTCAGCACCTGCCCGTTACATCGCGAAGGCGTCATTGTGCGCCCTCTCGTAATTGACGAATTTATTAAAGTTTTTCAGGAAGACCAGTTCCACGGTACCTACCGGACCATTACGCTGTTTGGCGATAATGATCTCGATAATATTTTTCTTCTCGGTCTCCTGGTTGTAGTAGTCATCCCGGTACAGGAACGCTACGATGTCGGCATCTTGCTCGATCGAACCCGATTCCCGCAAGTCACTCATCATCGGACGTTTATCCTGACGTTGCTCTACACCCCGGCTCAGCTGGGACAGGGCAATAACCGGAACTTCCAGTTCCCGGCCAATCTGTTTCAGTGTACGTGAAATCTCGGATACCTCTTGTTGACGGTTCTCCCCCGCCTTACCACGTCCACTAATCAGTTGAAGATAGTCGATCAGGATCATGCCAAGGCCTTTCTCCTTCTTCAGACGACGGCATTTGGCACGAATATCGGCTACGGTAATGCCTGGTGTATCATCTATGAAGATGTTGGCCTCTGACAACGCTGCAATACCCATCGTCAGCTTCTGCCAGTCTTCATCACCCTTGAAGTCACCCATACGCATCACGCTGGCATCCAGGTTGGCTTCCGCACAGATCATACGTTGCACCAGCTGGGCAGCTGACATCTCCAGACTGAAGATGGCTACCGTCTCCTGTGCCCGAATGGCTACGTTCTGAGCGATATTCAGGGCAAAGGCCGTCTTACCTACGGAAGGACGAGCCGCTACAATGATCAAGTCACTGCGCTGGAATCCGGCAGTCATTTTGTCCAGATCAATAAATCCGGATGGAATACCTGTCGTTGTACCCTTATTCTGATGGAGTGTTTCCACACGATCGAATACTTCCATCAGTACGTCCTGAATGGCTATAAAACCACTACTGGAGCGACGATTGGAGATCTCCAGGATGCGACGTTCAGCTTCTCCGAGCATCGCTGCAACATCTTCGCCACCTGTATATCCTTCGCTCACAATCTGTGTTGCCGTACGAATCAGGCGACGCAGCATCGATTTCTCTTCGATAATCTGAGCGTAATAGTCTACGTTTGCGGCTGTGGGTACACCATGGGCTAGCTTAGCCAGATAACTAACGCCGCCGATGTCCTCCAGTTCACCTTTATCCTTCAGAAGCGAAGTCAGTGTTACGAGGTCAATCGGTTGATTTCCCTCGCCAAGCTGGATCATCGCTTCAAAGATTAATTGATGGGGCTTATCGTAGAAATCCTCGGTTTGCACCCGTTCCATCGCTGTAATCAGGGCCTCGCCCTGCAACAGGATTGCACCCAGCACGGCCTGTTCGGCTTCCAGGTTCTGCGGGGGAATCCGGTCGAATAACATTTCTCCGCCCATCTTACTCTTCCGTTACCTGTACCTTCAAGGTTGCCTTCACTTCAGGGTGAACCTTGACAGTTACTTGTGTTACGCCGAGTGTACGAATAGGCTCGTCCAGCTCAATTTTGCGTTTGTCTACTTTCAGACCTTTTTTAGACAAAGCTTCTGCGATTTGTTTGCTGGTAATAGCACCAAACAGACGACCACCTTCGCCAGATTTGGCTTTCAGTTCAGTCACTTCTGCTTCCAGCTTTTTCGCAAGTGCTTCCGCTTCCGCTTTCTCTTCCTGTTTGAGTCTTTCTTCAGCCGCCTTCTGGTTGTCCAGTGTCTTCATGTTGCCGTCCGTTGCCAGACGTGCAATTCCCCGTGGCAATAAGAAGTTCTGTGCGTAACCCTCAGATACTTCTTTCACTTGCCCTTTCTTGCCTTGACCCTTCATATCTTTTATAAAAATGACTTTCATTCGAACAGCCCCTCTTCCTTTTCGATTTCAGCCAGTACGTTCGTCAGCCGTTTTTCTGCCTCTCCAAGCGTTCCTTCAAGCTGTACGGCAGCATTCGTCAAATGCCCGCCACCGCCCAGTCGTTCCATGACCACCTGAACATTCATGCGCCCCAGCGATCTCGCGCTGATGCCAATCAATCCATCCGGACGCTCGCTGATAACAAATGAAGCAGCTACGTCAGTCATGTTCAGCAATGTGTCCGCCACTTGGGCAATCATCATCTGTGAAATCTTGCTGCCAGGGTCCGTGACCGCCAGCGCAATGTTTCCATATACCATTTTAGCATGCTTTATGATTTCTGCCTTAGCAATATATTCTGACAGATCCTCTTTCATCAACCGCTGGACCATAATGGTGTCCGCACCGCTACGACGCAAGAAGCCTGCCGCTTCGAACGTTCTGGACCCAGTATGCAATGCAAAGTGCTTTGTATCCATCGTAATACCGGCAAGTAGAGCCGTAGCTTCGAGCGGAGTGAACTGTACCTTGTCATGAATGTATTGCAAGAGCTCTGTTACCAGTTCCGCAGCTGAGGACGCGTAAGGCTCCAGGTAGATCAACACAGCATCATTGATGAACTCCTCACCCCGACGGTGGTGATCCACCACTACAACACGGGTTGCAGACTGCACCAGTTTCGGCTCCATCGTCATGGAGGCCTTATGGGTATCCACCACAACCAGCAGCGTATGCTCTGTCATCATCTGAGTTGCTTGTTCAGGTGATACAAATGCCTTGGTTAACTTCTCATCCTTGTTCACTTGCTCCATCATACGTTCAATCGATGGGTTGACTCCATCCAGTACAATGCGAGCTTCCACATTGTACAGACTCGCCGCTTTCCATACCCCGATGGATGCACCGATTGCATCCATATCCGGGATTTTGTGCCCCATGATGAGCACCCGATCGCTCTCCTGCATCAGATCACGCAGCGCGTGCGCAATAACACGTGCTCTTACCCGTGTCCGTTTCTCCACTGCATTGGACTTGCCTCCATAGAATGACAGACGTTGCCCCGATTTCACGGCGGCCTGGTCACCACCGCGTCCAAGTGCCATGTCCAGACTGGACTGTGCCAGTTCTCCCATCTCACTGATGCTATCCGAACCAAACGCCAGTCCAACACTGAGTGTCATTGGTACTTTGAGGTCAGCAGTCATCTCCCGAACTTCATCCAAAATAACAAATCGGCTCTGCTCCAGTTCCTGCAAAGACTTATGATTCAGCATCAACAGATAACGATCAGAAGACAGTCGGCGCAGGTACACTTCGTACTGCTTGGCCCATGACGTAATCTCGCTGGTCACACGGGCAATCAGTGCTGTACGCTGCTGGTCGTCCATGCCCTGGGCAGCCTCGTCCAGATTATCCAGAACGAGAATCCCCAATGCAAGGCGTTCATTTTCATATTTATCACGAAGAATGGCTAACTCCGTAATCTCGTATACATATACATACCGCTCCTGCGGGTTATGAATAACTCCATAATGCCGATCATCCAACTGGAATTCGTCATGGAACTCCCTGGATGAATGTTCCTTCGTCCCATCCTTCTTCTCTTTAGGCTGAGGAAGTTTGGGAAACAAATTAAGTAGCGGATTACCCACCATTGTTTTCTCCTGGAACATCTCCGCAACGAAGCGATTATGCCACTCTACCGTACGATCCTCGCTGTACAGCACAATTCCGAATGGAAGCATGCTGACCGCTTCCCCCTCCATCCGTTTGATCCGAATAGACAGGCCATTAATGTAGTCGTTAAGCTCACGGCGGAACGCGAGCTCCGCCTTAATCATGACGATTCCCAGCGCCGAAGCCAGTATCAGACTAATCAAACCAAGCGTCCAGTTATAAATGGTAACGAACATAACGAGCAACAGCAGCAGTATGAACGCCCATACGGTATAGTAGCCGTGCCAGCGTTTCTTCAGAAATTTAGGCAAGACTCATCACCCTATCGTTTTGATTTCGATATTGCCTCACGAAGCGGGAACGCCAGATCGATAATTCCGATAATCCGAAGCGGACCAATGAAGAAAACCGCAGCCGCCAGGAAATATGGTATAACCGGATTCCATTTCTTTGTATGTGAGAGAAAGAAGAAGAAGCCGATCGCTTGAATCATGAACCCAAGATTGATTAACGGAGACAGATTCATGGCAATCATGGTCCAGTATGTTCCATCACTTTGTCTGGAGATCACTTCGATCAACAGTGCAAGGAAATAATACCAAATCAACGCACGCGGCATACGCCACTCTCTGGCTGGTGGAAGCTTCGATACCACCACACCCATCACGTTCAGAATCGGACGCGCAATGGCGTGCGTAATAAAGGCCATGACCATCGATGTGACAACGAGAGCAAACGGAATCATAAGCTGCGTTTGTTTGGCAACATCCTCGGTCATCTCAGGTGTCCATGCAAACCCGTTGATCATCTGATTTGATGTATTGGTTAACGGTTCAATGGTCAATTTGACTACATCTTCAATATAACTGGACAGGTCGAATTGGAAAATGACACTGCCGACCAAGAGCAACAACAAGTATTCTGCCAACATCATGCCACTTCCGGCCATCAGCGCAAACAGGGCCGATTTGCGTGTTTTATACGCGTGACCCATAACGATCGCAGGCAGGGTAAAGATGAGCAATAGCAACAGATAGATGGGGTGGAATACAACCAAAATAACAGCTACGGGCACGAGATGCCATATAAACGATTTAAAAGATAACGAAGCATACAAAATAACTCCCGGAATCATCATAAAAAATATGGCAAGTACCGATAAAGGAGTTAACAGCGAAAGTAGCAAGAGCAGATAAACTGCGCTCCAAACAGCTGATTTAAAGCTAAATTTCAACAAATTCACCTCTTACGCATATGATCTTCTAGCGCGGAAATATCCTGGTACCAGTCTTCAAGCTGGTGACCTTCCTGTTTATGCTTTTTCAATTTCTCCACGAGCAGTGCATCCAGATCCTTGAAAGGAATACCGAGCCTGCGGCCCAATATGTAACTACTCATAATCAAACTGGCAAGACTGTCCCCGATTCGAGTTGTACTGCCTTCCCATAACGCCTTGAATAATCGGGATACCTGATCAAGCACTTCGGTTTTCAGCCATTCAATCACTTTAGCGCGTTTGGCTACATCCAGTTCTTTAGGCATTTGGCGAAAGTCACTCTCCCCCGAAAAAGCTTTATTCTCGATTATAGCATAAAAAGAGGGCCCGCAAAATTACCCCAAAAAGCGGAGAAGTTCTCCGAAACTGATGTCAGGTACTTATGCGGAGTCCTCCGTACATCCTATCGACCTATATATTTTGTAAAAAGCTTCGAATTCGCCCTTGGTTCAGGACTACTTAAGTTTAACATGATACCGGATGGCTGTGATTATCCCTAATGACACAATAATGTTTAAATTCGTAACAGCCTTACTTGGCCTTGATCGATTCTTTGGCTACAATGCCCTCGCAGTACTCAATAATCTGACTCCGTCTTACAATACCAATGAACCGATCCATGTCATCGACCACAGGAACAAAGTTCTGAACCTTAGCCAGATTAATCAGGTCTTCCATGTTGGCATCAATCGATACGGGTTTAATATCCAAGCGAAGTGGAACGTCTTTGAGCAAGAACTTTGAAGCGTTTTCAAATGTAATTTTTCCCTCGGCATTCTTCATATACCACAGCAAATCGCCTTCCGTAACCGTACCAATATATTTGCCTTCTTTATTCAAAATGGGCACTGCCGTAAAACGATGATATTCCATCCGTTCCAACGTTTGCCGCAGCGTAGAATCCGACGTCACACACGTAACCTCTTGTTTGGGTAGCAAAAAAAATGCGATGTTCATACCCTTGTGTATCCTCCTTATGAATTTCTTCGTTCAACTTATCTCGCTCAACTTATATTATACGGATCAGAACGCAGGATGTTCCAAAAGGATCGTAGTTCACACCACAAAGAAAAAAACAGCAGCCCGCGAATAAACGTACTGCTGATTGTGGTCTACAACAAATCATCGGTATGGAATTGGTTATTCAATCTTTTGCCGGTCAGGGATCATTACTTCACCGGCTGGGGTCGATTGATCCATCCAGTTGTTAATCAGCTCTTTGGCATATTGGACATCTTTCTCGTCAGCCTGACCATAATAGATACCATCTTTTTTCATCCCCTCACCCAGAATGGTGAAGCTTGAAATCTGCGGTTTCTCCTGAGTAAGCACTTGTTTAGCCAGATCAATAATGAAAGAAGCACGCATATCCGTCTGGAAGCTGTCTCCCATAATCTGAATCAATTCCGGAATTTTGGCAATTTGATTCAAATTCAGCATCTCATTTGCCATCGCGTTGAGGAAAATCTGCTGCCGCTTGGTACGATTAAAATCGCTATCCTCACGGTATCTTACATAATACAAAGCTTCCTGCCCGTCATAGATCGGCTTGCCGCCTTCAATTGTAAATTGCACATGATCCGGGTTCTTGTTCACAATGTCCTCATCAATTGGCAGTTTTACTCCACCAAGCGCATCAACCACTTTTTTAATTCCATCGAAGTTGATCGTTGCATAATAACCTACATCAGCATCAAGGAATTTCTCCACCGTATTGATGGACATATTCTCCCCACCGAAAGCATACGCATGCGCCAGCTTATCATAATCATCCATGCCGTCCTTGTTAGCATCCCGTCCCACAATCTGCACATACGTATCACGTGGAATGGATACCAGAAGCACACGGGATTCCTTGGGACGTACTACAGCATAGATGACGGTATCCGAACGTCCACGCGTCTTCTCATAGGCGCGTTTGTCCGAACCCAGCAGTAACACGGAGAAGGGTTCCTTACGATATACCGTTGGATCAGGCGTATTGTTGCCTTCTTGCGGTACATAAGAGCGGGATAACTGATCTTCTACCGAACCGGCGAGAAACAGATCAAATGCCGCTACAGCCAGCTGTTGACGGAACAAATAACCTCCGATTAACAAAACAACAAGTGAAACGAGCGTTATATATAGGCCTTTTCTTCTTTTCTTCTTCTTATCTTTAGTTCTGCTTTTCATCCATTGATTCCTTCTTCACTGTCAAAATGATACTGCCTACTATATAAGTTTCATCTAATATTTACACGAATAACGGAGAGGTCAGAAAAAACCTGAAGAAGCGTAGCGCTCGCCTTTATCACCGGATTTTTACCTTTGGAAAGGAAATCAAAAAATCTGGGGATAACAGCGATCGGAAGGTTATTCTGAACTCGCAGTGATGAAGTGTAACGATTCGTTCAACTTATATAATACCAATTAAACGTCTGGGATGCCTTGTGACTCGGTGTTCTCTGAAGTTTTCTCTATCTGGAATCAAGACACCGCTTACGCTCGTTCTATTGTAATCATTGCGGGAGCAAGAAAAGTTACAATCCGGTTAAATTGAAAAGAACAGCGGCTCCTTTTTAGTATCAAAAAGTACACTGTCCTCTTCATTTCCACACGCGATCCTATCCGTTTGTGGATACACTTTCCACATGATGACTCTTCTCTTTATGACGCAGACGTCCCGTTATAAGCGCAGCCACCAGCGTAAGCACGCTGAATATAACCGCAGACCAGAAAAGTCCATTGTAACCCTCACCTGTCGTTTGATGCAGTGCTTGAAGCAATACATCGCGGATACCTTCATCAGGAATCCGGGACAGGCCCTCTGTCATACTGGAAACATCACTCCCTGATGCCCCGCCCGACGCATATTGTTGCAGCATTTCAGGCGGCACCTGAATTCCTTTGTCAGCGAATCCTGCCTGAATGTTGGACCCCAGATTAGTGAAAGAACGTGCCAGGAATCCGGCAAAAATGGTAGGTGCAATAGCCATCGCCATCTGACGGAATAACGAGCTGGTTGCTACCGCGATACCTTTGTTGTTCTCCCCCGCCTGTTCTGTGACAAGTACGTTAACTGGCGCGCCCAGCATCATGCCAAAGCCGATACCCACGAGCGTACTCGCGATGACAAATTGCCAGATATGCTCCACCCACAGCGGGAACAGCAGGAATCCAATGGCAGATAATAGCCCAGCAACCGATAACGTCCAGATTGGTCCTTTGCGGTCAACAAGGTATCCACCGCCACCCGCCCCGATGCCGGATGCCAGAGCGAGCGGAGTAAACCAGTACCCGGAAGCCGTATTGGATACGCCAAGATACTGTTCAACGAAACCGGGAATAAAGATCACCGAGGCCAGAATGGCTCCGGAGAAAAAGGCAATCAACAGCGTCCAACGAAAGGACGCAATGCCCAGAAGTTGTGTCGATACAACAGGTTCACGTTCAGATCCTTCCAGTCTTTTTTCCATATAATAAAAGAGCACCAGAATGATTACACCTGCCAAGAAAAAGCCGTAGAACATTGGTGATCCCAGGCTTTGAACCATGTTCACACCGTCCAGATTACTGAAGCTATACATCAAACTGAGTACACCCAATGTCAGGACAGCAATACCGCTCCAATCCACTGCTGCACGATTAAGCTCTTGCTCTTCATGAATAAATCGAATACCTGCAACGAATAGCACAATGGCGATCGGTACGTTGATCAGGAATAACCAATGCCAGTTGCCCGTAATGTCCAGTATAAAAGCACCGATATTAGGCCCCAAAATGGCAGCGACACCATTCATGCCTCCGAGCAGACCCAAAGCTGTACCCTGACGCTCCGCCGGAAACTTGCTTAATACGTATGAGCTGGCGATGATAAAAATCCCCCCACCGCCCAAAGCTTGAATGACACGAGCGATCAGGAAGAAGGTAAACGATGTGCTTAGTGCAACCAGTAGGGAACCGATCCCAAACAACGCCACTTCTATCAAAAACAGTTTCTTGCGACCATAACGGTCCGACAGTTTGCCTGCAATAGGAACACTTACTGCAAGCCCAAGCGTGTAGAGCGTAATCGTCCACGCCCCCCACGTTGGCGACACACCAAATGATGCATTTAAGGTGGTCAGTGAAGAGGTGATAATTCCGTTATCTAGCGCAGCCATAAATACCCCTATGGCAAACAGGATTAGCGGCCATTTCATTTGTTTTTGCATCACATGTTACCTCCCAATCAGATCGTAAATTCAGTATCGTACAGTTGGTTTGGTACATATATATTAAACGGAATTGAATAATAATGACTCACTGGTCATTTTAAAACAAAAGAAATCCATATGTCAATTTAACAATATGGTTGTTTGGTTCATTTTACCTCTGACCCGATAAAATAGAGCTGCCTCACAGGTTCAGTCGAACCTGCGGGACAGCCCTCATGTCTAACGTATTATGGCTGCATCAGATGACGATTCAGGAATTTCTCAATCGCACGGTACAGATCAAGTTGATTCTCCACGTTTGCGAAGCCATGACCTTCATTGGTCTTTAACATATAGGGTACATCGACTCCACGCTTGCGTAAGGCTTCAACGATCTGGTCTGACTCAGCTTGTTTGACACGTGGATCATTAGCGCCCTGAACCACGAATAATGGAGCCTTCATCTGGTCGATGTGGAAGAGCGGTGAGATCGCCGTTAACAGTTCCTTGTCTTTCTCGGGATCTCCCACACGTTCATAGAACATACTGCGCTCTGACTCCCAATAAGGAGGCAGTGAGTCCAGAAGGGTGAAGATGTTGGAAGGTCCCACATAGCTAATGCCTGCAGCATAGACATCCGGTGTGAACGCCAGTCCTGCCAAAGCGGCATATCCACCGTAAGATCCTCCATATATGGCTACACGCTTCGCATCAACCGTCCCCTCTTCAACCAGCCAGTTTACACCGTCTGTGAGGTCGTTCTGCATGGCTTTGCCCCACTCTTTATTACCTGCATCCAGGAATTCCTTGCCGTATCCCGTGGAACCACGGAAATTGACCTGTAGTACCGCATACCCACGGCTTGCGAGGAATTGAATCTCAGGGTTAAAGCCCCATGAGTCACGAGCCCAAGGACCCCCATGTGGAACTACAACCAATGGCAGGTCGGAAGCCTCCGCTCCTTTAGGCAGCGTCAGATAACCATGGAGGGTCAGACCATCACGTGACTTATACGTAATAGGCTTCATATCCGCCATTTGACTCTCATCAATCCAAGGTGCGGCATCAGCCAGTTTATCGAGTTTGCCTGTTTTGGAATCGTAGAAATAATACGTGCCCATTGCTTTGTCACTATACGCTACGAACAATACTTGGCCTTCCTCGCTTATGCTACTGATACTCACTTCCTTGCCTGGCACTTTCGCTTTGATATCCTGCATTAACGTTTTGAACTCCTGATCAAAGAATTCATAGTTCACTTTATCTGTCTCATACACAGCAGCAAGAATGGTACCCTTTTCTTTGGAAGGTACAAAGCTGCTTACATCCACATCTTTATTTTCATAAATGGTTTTGGATACCTTCTTACTGCTTGGGCTGTACTCAACAATCGCCGTTTTGTCTCGCTCCAAGTTGGATATTGCATAGATACTTTTGTTATCATACGTGAACATGACTGGAGCAAAAGTCTCTCCAAGCTTTGTTGTCAGAAGCGGCTCAAATTCCTTATCCTCTGATTCACGATACAGTAATGAAGACACATTGCCATCACTGGACACGGCAACACGAATTTTACCTTCGTGATCCGTCAGCCAGCCCGTAATATTACCCGGGTTCTCTGCGGCAAGTACAGCCTCCCCTGTCTTGATGTTAATACGATACACATCGAAAATGCGCGGATCACGCTTGTTCATGCCTACCAGAATTTCATCCGGAATATTCTCAAGCGGATCTACCAGGATGGCTCTTGTATTAGGATACGGTGTCAGATCCTTGCTGTTTTTACCATCAATATCCGTCACATATATATGGTAGTTCTCATCGCCTGCCTTATCTTGTACATAAAGCAGCTTCTCATTGGTTGCCCAGGCAAATCCTGCAATATTACGTTCTGTTTCGCTCGTAATGCGTACAGGCTTATCCTGACCGTTTGCAGTGACTACGATATTCATACGGTTGTTCCACGGCTCCAGGTAAGCAAGATGCTTACCGTCCGGTGACATCTGGAACCCTGCCTGAGCAGGCTGTTTGAAGAAGTCCTCCAGAGGAGTAAGACCATCCGATTTCACATCGAGTCCAAGCGCCAGATACAGTGCATCAGCGAATTCCCCATGGGTGACTGATTGTTTGGCATTAAATGCACTACCTTCGATAATAAAATGCTGTTTAACCCGTGCAGCGTCATTCGCATGCACAGCTGGAATCTGATCGGCATCACTGTACACTACCTGAATTCCGTTATCCTTAAGTTCAAATGCACGTGTGAACAACGATGCCATCTGTGCACGTGTAAGTGGAGCATCGGGGGCATAGCCTTTGGCCTTCCCTTGAATGAATCCACCTTGCTTTAATGCGTAGATGGCAGGCGCAGCTTCATTCTCCGGCGTAACATCTGCAAAACCTGTAAGTGAGGCCGGCGTATCCAGTTGAAGTACACGTTGCAGAATGATTGCTGCCTCCGCGCGAGTGATTGGAGTTGTTAATTGTGTCATGCCATCTGTGGTGCCATCTATGTATCCAAGTTGTTGCAGTGTTTGTGTCGCCTTGGAAGCAATGGCCTCCGAGACTGAGGCTGTAGGTTTTATGGCTTCGGCCGCCTGTACAGCTGGTTGAATCAGTGCAATGGACATGGCCATGGTAAGCGTAAGAGCGTATACCTTTTTACTAATGGTGTTCAAACAATTTCCCCCTTTAAAGTGAATTACATAATAATATGGAATTATACGTAAGTCATTTTACCATGATTAACCACAAGTTAACAGCGAGATAGGTCTCCTTGATGATGCTCATGTCCACTCTTTATTTTGAGCCCGAAAATCCATAGTTGAACAACTTCCGTGTCTCCACAAAACGCCCTTCACGAGTATCTGTTCCAAATACAACTGAAATCAGCCTTTTGCCATCACGTTCAGCTGTCCCAACAAAATGATATCCGGAATCTTCATCATACCCGGTCTTCAATCCGTCATTTCCATCGTAAGCATACGGCCCACCAATAGAGGACAACATCCAATTCGTATTGCTCATGTACATCCCTTTTTGATGCATCGATACTTGCATTTGACTGGAGATTCTTAGAATCTCGGGATGGTTATTCAGCAAATATCGCGCAAGCTTGCATGCATCTATAGCCGTCATTAAAGTCTGCCCTTGTATTTCCATCGGACGGTGAGGACCGAGCAGTTTTTCACTAAGTCCTGTTGAATTCGTGAATTGTGTATTTTCAGACAGCCCAATCTGAGTTGCTTTCTGATTCATCTGTTGCACGAACTTCTGCTCTGTACCACTGATATGTTCAGCCAGAGCGACAGTTGCATCATTGGCTGAATAGACAGCTACGATCTCGAACAACTCCTGAACTGTGAATTGCTCTCCCTGTTTCAGGGTCAATTGACTGCCCCCTACGGAGCTGGCATACAGACTCACATTCACAAGATCATTCCAGCCTATATCACCATTAATCACGGCCTCCATCACTAACAGTTCTGTCATCAACTTACTGACGCCTGCCGGAGCAATCTCTTCTGAGCCGTTAAAATCCATTAAGATCTGTTCAGAGTTCATATCCATTAATACCGCAGATTCAGCTTTAATTCCCGGTTTGCCTACCAGCATGTCCGGTTTCACACCCAAATATATAATGAGCAGCAGAGCCAGCAGCATACCTGCCCGTTTCCACCATTTTTTCATAAGATGATCACCTCTTACCTATATAGACGAAGTGAAAAGGCATTTTGTCTGCACTTTTTTGAAAAAAAGTTAAATTTTTTTTATTTTTTGGTTACAAAAAAAACATGAACCCCATACACCCATGCCAGAGTGTACAGAATCCATGTTTTGAAAGACACTTTAGTTCAATCTCCCAGGAGAAATCTTCATTATAACCTAGCAACCGATTTCTGAAAGGACCCCAATCCTTACAGCTGCTAATTGAAGAAAGTATTACTCAGCTACAACTGCTTTGTCTGCATTAACTTGCAGGTCGCTCAGGTAAACGCCTGTTCCATCACCAATCGCATAGTTCATTACACGTTTGTTAACTGGTGCTACAACTGCACGATACAGTGTAGGGAATACAGGAACTTCATCTACCATGTATTGCTGCCATTGATTGTAGATCTCTTTACGCTTGTCTACATCAAATGCCTCAGCAGAGATACCTTGAGCCAGCAATTTGTCATTCTCTTCGCTGGAGAATCTGGAGAAGTTGTAGAGTGCATCACGGCCATACAGACCGGATGGATCTACGTCAATACCAACGCCCCATGCGGCTTGATACACATCAATGTTCGGATCATCTTTACCTGTGTTACCTACACGGTCATAGAAATTGTTGAACTCAACCATTTCCAGGTTTACTTTCAGACCAATAGCAGCCCAAGATTGAACATAATAACGTGCCAGTGGTTCAGCTGTATCGCCACCAGTCATAGACACAAAGTTGATTTCGAGTGGTGTTCCATCCGGATTGGTACGGAATTCACCATCCAGCTTGTAACCAGCTTCATCAAGCAAAGCTTTCGCTGCTTCTGGATCATACTTTACACCCGGATTATTGGAATCATGGAATTCAGGGTGAGATGGTGGAATCAGGGTTGTTGCATTCCAACGTAGGCCATTATAGAAACGTTTACCAACTTGATCGTTATCTACAGCCATCCACATTGCTTTACGCAAGTTTTTATCTCCCATTTTTGCTTCAGGATTGCTTTTAACTTTTCCGTTCTCTTCATCCCACGTACCCAGTTTGAAACCGATGTACGTATAAGCACGATCGATTGCGCCCAGGAATTCTACGTTGGACAAGTTTGCATTGTCTTTATATTGATCTGTCGGGAATGCATCCACGAGGTCTACCCCGCCAGATTTCAGTTCTTGAACAACCGTAGTCGGGTTGATAACTTTCAGAGTCACTTTGTCCAGTTTAGGAGCTCCACGCCAGTAGTCTTCGTTCTTAACATAAGTTACAGACTCACCTGGAGTGATGACATCCACTTTAAATGGACCAAAACCAATTGGTTTTTCACGTACTTCTTTGGAAGAAGACATTTTTGCTACATCCATATCTCCGAAGATATGTTTAGCCAGTGGATACGTCCATACGCCACCTGTCAGCAGGGACGGAGTAGATTCTTTATACGTAATGCTGATTTTTTTGTCGCTCAGCACTTTAATACCAGAGATTGTTTTTGCTTTTCCAGCATGAAACTCGTCCATACCTACTACACTAGTGAAGTTGGAGTCGTAACGTGGACCATCATAGCCTTTGCTACCGATAACTTCATAAGCAAATTGCAGATCTTCAGCCGTTACCGGCTTGCCATCATGCCAGTTCACATTGTCACGAATGGTCAGTGTGAACGTTTTGCCATCTTCGGAAGTCTCATATGTTGCAGCACCATCATTGGTGTACACATAGTCTTTATCCCAAGTTAGCAAGCCTTCATCGAACCATTGAATAACCTGTACATCCGGGTTACCGGAATAAAAATTGTAGTTCAGTGTACCTTCAAAAGCAGTATCCGATACAAGTCCGAATGTAATCGATCCACCCTCGATCGCAGTACCTTCATTCGTTTTGACATTGTTGAAGTCTTCAATGGAGTAAACGCCCTCTTCATTAGCCGGTTTCTCCTCCGTTTTTCCCTCTTCTGTGTTGGAAGCTGGAGCTGGAGTAGCTGCTTCTTTCTCAGAGCACGCTGCGAGCACCAATACAAAGACCAACATCATCGTGAAAAATAGTCCCCGTGAAAATAATCCCTTTTTCATGAACCTTTCCTCCCTTTTTTTAACCTCTTCTTTGTCTTGCATCAGTCGCACGCTTTAGGGCTTGACCGACATTATTTATACTCAACATCAATACCAAAATCAGTACCGATGCGGGTAGCCATATCCACCATCTGGATTCCAGGGTTTGCGGATTACGTGCATAACTTACAAGTGTTCCAAGACTGGGTGTACTTTCCGGAAAACCAAATCCCAGAAAAGACAACCCGGATTCAAGGCCGATATTGGAAGCAAGATTCAATGTCATCGTTACGATAATGATTGAACTCAAGTTCGGAAGAACCTGCGAGACAACAATTTTAAAGTGGGAAGAACCGAGTGTTTTGGACGCTTTTACATACTCGAGTTCACTCTCTTGCAATGCCTTTGAGCGAATCAATCTGGCTATTCCCATCCATAAGAAGGCTGTCATGATCAATGAAAATGAAACAATGTTGTACTTAGGTACGGCTGTAACAAATGCGATAACCATCATCAGGAACGGAAGAATCATGAAAAAGTCTACGATCCGCATAAACAGGTTATCAATCATTCCACCGAAATAACCAGACAGAACCCCAACAAGGATACCGATAATTCCCGTCATAACAGTTACTAGAATACCAATACTTAACGAGTTACGTGTCCCAATGACAAGTTGGCCAAATACATCCCGGCCGCCGTAATCCGTGCCTAGCCAGTATTGTGCAGAAGGTGGTTCATATAAGGCAAACAAGTCTACCTTAACGATTTCATCCTGATCCAAGATTATGGAAGTTCCATATACAAGGAGGATAACAAGCCCCAAGAATATGAGGGAAATCAAGGCAACCTTATCTCTAACCAGCTCTCTCCACAATATATTCAAGCTAGAGGGGCTTTTATCAACCTTCTGTGAAGTTACAACAACATCATTGGTCTTGCTCATCTTGTTTTCACCCCGAAATCTTCAAGTTCTTACTTAATGCGAATACGCGGATCGACTAATCCTAGAATAATATCAGACAGCAATGATCCCAGAATGGTAGCTATCCCATATAAGAGTACAAGTGCGGTAACCACACTGAAATCCCTTAAAGAGATGGAATTCAGGAACAACTGTCCCATACCCGGATAGCTGAATATACTCTCAATAAAAATAGTACCGCCGATCAATCCGGTAATCTCATATCCGAAAAATGCAGCGATTGGCAACAAGGAGTTCCTAAGGATATGTCTGTTGTAAATGCGGGACTCCGAAGCGCCTTTGGCTCTCGCGGTAAGAACAAATTCTTTATGCTTGATGTCGATAATCTCGCTACGCAGGTACTGTACGGTCGAAACGGTGGAAATCAACGCCATTGATAGTGCTGGCAGTAGCAAATGGTGTATCTTGCTTACAACATAATCGAATGTTCCAGGAGTAAGACCCGGTGCCACGCTTCCTCCTGTTGGGAACCATCCAAAATGGAATCCGAAGACCCAAACCATCACCAGTGCGAATATGAACAGCGGTGCTGCAAATCCCAAGTACGTGTATCCTGTAATCAGTCGGTCAGACCAAGTGTCGTTGTAACGACCACTGATAATTCCGAGTGGGATCGCAATGAGATACGTTAAGACGAGTGTGGCCAAAGCGAGCCAGAATGTATTGGCAATCCGCTGGCCAATCAGATCCGTAACCGGCATTTTGAAGCGGAAGGATTGTCCAAAATCTCCGACAGCTGCATTCCTAATCCAGTCCCAATATTGCACATACCATGGATTGTTTAGTCCGAGTCGCTCACGTTGTTCATCCAGTGCTTTCGGATCGATACTTGGATCAAGCAGTCCGGTAAGTGCATCCCCCGGCATAGCCTTGGCCATCAAAAAGACCAAGAGACTGAGCAAAAAAACCTGAGGAATCATTATGATAATTCTGCGTACTATTGTTTTCCACATATGACCTTCAACCTTTCTGAGGTAGAGCTACTCGGTGAGTATTGGAAATGGATTGGAGCGAGTAAGCAAGTCCTTCCTCATCAAAGAAATTACGGTATGAATGTTCATACTCGGACTTAATCTGCTGACGGAAAGCTATCATTTCCTCACGCTTGGTTGGGTCCATATCCGGTATGGCTGCAATAAGACGTTTGGTATAAATGTGTTGTGGATTTTCAAAAATATCATTTGTTGTGCCCTGTTCCACATATCGACCTTTATACATAATTCCAATCTCGTCACACATATGACGGATGATGCCCAGATCGTGACTGATGAACAGATACGTCAGATTTAATTCTTTTTGGATTTCCTGCATGAAGTTGAGTACCTGAGCCTGTACCGATACATCGAGTGCAGATACAGGTTCATCAGCAATAATCAGCTTTGGCTTCAGTGCAATAGCCCGTGCAATGCCGATCCGTTGGCGCTGTCCCCCTGAGAATTCATGCGGATATTTGTAGATGGACTCCGGACTCAGGCCAACCTTTTCAAGCAATTCTCTTACTTGTCTTTTCTCCTCGGTCGCTGTCAGACGCTCATAGTTACGAAACGGCTCAGCGATGATATCGATAACCCGCTTCTTTGGATTCAGTGATGAATACGGGTCTTGAAAAATCATTTGTACATCCCGCTGGAGCTGCCTGTTCTTACGTCGCTCCGTAGCCAGATTTTTGCCGTTAAACAGTATCTTTCCGTCAGTGACATGGTTTAGCCCAATAATGGCTCTGCCTGTTGTTGTCTTGCCTGATCCTGATTCGCCAACCAGACCATAGGTCTGTCCTTGTTCAATGGAGAAGCTAACATCGTCAACAGCCTTTACACTGCCAATTTCCCGTTTAAGCAATCCACCGCGAATCGGAAAGTGTATCTTGAGCCCTTCTACTTCGAGTAATGCCATTATGTTATTCCTCCTCAGCTTTGGTCAGGGAAATGAAAGTGCTGGTAACAGGTACACCGTACAAAGTGACCTGGTGCAATTTCATGCATCTGTGGGTTCTCTTCATGAGCCGATTCACTAATCCATGGAATTCGGGCTTTGAATCTGCACCCTTTGCGAGGAAGATTTTTGAGTGATGGTACGATGCCTTGAATGACATGCAATTTGGATCTTTCTTCAGACAGAGTGGGAATAGAGTTCAACAATGAGCGGGTATACGGATGCTTCGCATCGTTCATCAATGTGAAGATATCTGCGATTTCAACAATTTCTCCTGCATACATTACAGCAACACGATCAGCCATCTCAGCTACGACACCCAAATCATGTGTAATCAGAATAATGCCTGCGTTAATTTCATTCTTCAGATCACGGATCAGCTCCAGAATCTGTAGTTGAATCGTAACGTCAAGCGCCGTCGTTGGTTCATCGGCTATGAGTAGTTCCGGTTTGTTGGCAATCGCAATGGCGATGACAATTCTCTGTCTCATACCACCAGATAATTCGTGGGGATACTGCTTGTATATTTGTTCGGGACGTGGAATCCCTACCTGATTCAATAAGTGAATGACCTTTTCTCTCTTCTCTCTGGAAGACAGCTTAGACTGATGAAGTGTGAGGATCTCTTCAATCTGTTCACCAATAATCATTAGAGGATTTAACGCGGACAATGGATCCTGAAAAATCATACCCATTTCTTTACCGCGTAGTTTGTTCAACTTGTTTGGGGAGATGTTGGCAATATCTTGTCCTTTATAGAGAATCTGGCCTTCGATTTTTGCTTTGTTATGCAAACCCATAAGAGAGAATGCAAAAGCACTTTTACCTGACCCGGATTCACCTACAATCGCCAACACTTCATTTTTTTTCACCTTAAGGTTAACGTGATCCACTGCTGCATAATAGTCATCTTCAATTCTGAATGATGTTGTTAGATTTCTGACTTCCAATAGCTCTGTATTCAAATCAATCACCCTAACCCCATAATTTCCGCAGATTGTATTCGTGTGTAGAAGAATGCATCCACTGTATATTTCCAAGTTCTTGAAGATAACGAACAATAGCTTATACAAAATACCAAATCATTAGGAGAAACAAGTTTAAGAGACTTTCATTTAGACCATTGGTCAATTAATGTTGATAATTCCTAGCGGAATTATACATCAAAATAATTAATGTAATCATACGTGTAATTTTAGCTAACGTCAATGCTTATTTTGAGATTTTTGGTATAAATGTTTTTTATACTACAGATTTGGATATTAGTAATACTTTAAAGGCATATAGCAAGGATTTTGGGAGGTATTATCATGTTTTTGGCAACGTGGTGTATATAGGGAATTACTCAATTTAACATATACATAACATATTAGTTACATCTAGTGTATGTGTATGTTTTAATTAGAGTAGATATTCCTAATGTTGCGTGAGGTAAATGTTATATTTATAGTTGTTGATTATATCACGATCTATAGCTGAAGTTTATTCATTTGGAGCCGTCATGCTTACATTTGAAATAATAAGTACGATCAAAGTAAAAAATCTAGTTATTCTAGTATAGTTTTATTTATTTGCTAATGTAAAGACCAAATTGTCATCTTTTATCATTTATTTTACAAAAGAAAGAAAAAAGCCCTGCAAAATGCAGAGCTTATCTAATATTTATTCATTTAATTGTATATATAATATCATTTTACTGAGATTCAGGAGGTCTTTTACCACGTTTTAACTCATTGATATTCAAGCCAAAATCCATCTGTAAGTGAGGATAGTCCGGAAAGTTTGCCCAGTCTCCACCCCAAGTGAAACCTAACTCTTTGGCTAGATCCACAACTTCCATCCAGTCTGCCTTGCCATTCCCGTTATCATCTCGTTCCATATCCCACACCACATCACCCTCAGGCGTTCTCAGTGCAAAATCAATAGCTAATCCATAGTTATGATATGACTCACCACCACGCGCATTAGTAACAATATTGCCTGCACTTGAGCGTCCTTGGTTAAATAGAGCATCTTGCTCCTCGGAACTTCGGTAGCCGTGGGTGATAACAATCTCTATTCCACGTCTCGCTGCCTTACGTACCAATAGTTTCTCATTCTCTGCTACCACAGGATGAAGGCCGGTGATGGGCATAGCTTCTTGGATCGTTGTTCCGGGCCACATGTTATCTATATCACCTTTTTGCTGTAACCATACATATATAATGGAAAGTAAAAGAGTAGCTATAATCCAGGTTTTCAGACTTCTCTTTTTTCTCTGTTTGCCTTTACGTTTTGATGTATTCATATCCACTCCTGGTGATTATTCTGAAATAAGCTATTCCTGCTAACTGAGCCTTTTCAGTAGATTAGACTCTATTATAATTCATTTGAGCCGTGAATGCTTCTATCACCACAGCATTGAATACTTCCATTTGTTAGAGCGGACATGTTATTTCTATTACTTCTATTGATATATACAAAAAAGCAGCCGGCTATAAGCCGACTGCTTCGTATGCAAGCTGAGTAAAAACTACTCAGTTGTGTATGGCAATAATGCGATTTGACGGGAGCGTTTGATTGCAATCGTCAGCATGCGTTGGTATTTAGCGCTAGTACCTGTTACACGGCGTGGCAAAATTTTTCCACGTTCGCTGATAAATTTACGAAGCAAGTCCGTATCTTTATAATCGATGTGAGTAATTTTGTTAGCTGTGAAGAAGCACACTTTACGACGTTTATTACGGCCGCCACGACGTGCCGGTCTTTTATCGTTGTCTCCGCCTTCTCTTTGCTTGAAGCCCATGCTTTTCAGTCCTTTCCTATCATGTAACCCATATCTCCTAAGAGTATCAGCTCATGTTAAAATGGCAAATCATCATCCGATATATCAATCGGTTTTCCGTCATCGGAAAAAGGATCCTGATTGTTGCTACGCGAATTATTGTTATTGTTCGCGCGTCCGCCGCCTCCATAAGAAGGCTCTTCACGCATTGGTTGCCCACCGCCGCCACCGCTATTATCACGGTTAGCTGACTCCAAGAAACGGACATTATCGGCAATAACTTCGGTCACGTATACACGTTTTCCTTCGTTATTCTCGTAGTTCCGTACTTGAATGCGTCCTTCGACTGCAGCCAGGCGTCCTTTGCGCAAGTAGTTTGCACAGGTCTCGGCAAGCTGTCTCCAGGTTACGACCGGAATGAAATCGGCTTCCTTTTCTCCCCCTTGGCTTGTAAACGGTCTGTCCACTGCCAAAGTAAATTGCGTAACTGCTACTCCTGCTGGAGTGTAACGCAACTCAGGATCCCGGGTTAACCGTCCGATCAGAATGACACGGTTCAACAATGTAATCCCCTCCTTCAGAGCGTATTGGTGCGTTAATCACGAGTTGTCTTAAGCAGACTTAACGTCGTTGGTAATGAGATAACGAATTACTTCGTCAGAAATCTTCATGAGACGCTCAAGTTCAGTTACAACTGCTGGTTCAGCAGTGAAATGTACCAGAACATAAAAACCATCACGGAATTTCTTGATCTCATACGCAAGACGGCGTTTACCCATAACGTCGTGAGCTGTAACTTCACCACCGCCGTTGGAGATGATGCCTTGGAATTTATCGACTGTAGCTTGAACAACTTCTTGCTCAATGTCAGGACGAATAATGTACATCACTTCATATTTGCGCATAATTTTCACCTCCTTATGGACTCTGGCCCTCAATCCAGGTTGAGAGCAAGGAACGAGCACAAACTCGAACTATATTAATATAACAAATACCGAGTCAAAGTGCAAGCAAACGTTCCCTGTACATATTGGCACATGATCAGACCGGCTATGGAGCACACTACAGAAGCAACAAAGTAACATAATCTGCAGAGGAGGTTTTATCATGGGTGAAAAAACCGAGTTTGAACCAGGAGACAAAGCACCAAACGATGGAGAGTATACGGAAGTTGGGGAAAAAAGCTTTGTTACGGAAATTCAGAACCCCAAGCGGGTAACACTGCAAAAAGGTGAATCTTTCCCCGAAACAAGCAATCATAATCGCAAGTGGAAGAAGCTGACCAAAGCCCGCGTTCATTGACCGCAATTTTTTTTTAAGATCCATGTATATAAGACGGAATAAAGCACATAATACAATTAGGCGGTGCACGAGAGAGGTGTGGTTCCGTTGGACAACGAAGCCGTTCATTCGCTGTTGGAGATTCATCACGTAATTTAAGAAGCAAATGGTTATGTGTAGTAAGGCCCTTCGTCTGAAGCACGCGTATTGCTACGTGCAGTACACCAGGTTTCTGATTGTTACGACCGATTGTTTCCTAACAAACAAATGCACCGCCGGATAAAGAGCCCTTCGGGGCTCTTTATTTTTCGTTTTAGTCATGAATAATGCAGCTGATATTTATACGAGTTAAGTTCAATACATATTTATTTGATATAACGTTATACAAAAAAGACTTTCCTAATGGAAAGTCTTCTTTTCAATCCTTTTATTAAACTCAATGTGTATTGAGTAAGTTACAATTGAAGTGGCGGAAAGGGTGGGATTCGAACCCACGCACGCTGTGACACGCCTAACTGATTTCGAGTCAGCCCCCTTGGGCCTCTTGGGTACCTTTCCGCAGCAATATTGATTATAGCATGATCATTTACAGAACGCAATACTCCTTCGGAGCCTGCATGTAAACGTTATTACGCGTACTGCATCCCGAATCACTTCAAGATCATGATTCAGTGGAATCTTCGGCTGAACGCAATACTTTCTTCATGTTTTTCTCGAATTTTGCTCTAGGAATCAACACGCTATGCTTACATCCGACACACTTGATCCGAATATCCATACCCATTCGAATGATCTCCATCTCATTGCTGCCACAGGGATGCTGCTTCTTCATCTGCACGATATCCCCAAGCTGGAAACTTTTACGCTCCACCTGTGCCATCCCCCTCATCTTTCTCCAAAGCTGCTGCCTGTTCCAATGCTGCTTGATGACTCATCTCATGATATTCCAACGTTTTTTTCACATCGCCTTGAATTTGACGTTCCACAGAGGCACGAGAGTTAGGCATACATTCAGCTACAATCCGCACCACATACTCTGATGTAGACATCGACTGTATACCAAGCACATCCGGCACCTTCACAATATTGAGGTCACGCTCTTCAATCCCGACCAAAGACTTCTTCACCAGATGTACCGACTCATCGAGACTAAAGTCCGCCTTCATCGGAATATCTACCACAGCCAGTGAATTCGACATGGAGTAATTCGTTACACTAGCAATCGTCCCGTTCGGGATAATATGCACCTCACCTTGCCAGCTGACCAGTTTGGTTGTTCTAAGTCCGATCACCTCAACCGTTCCCTTGTAGGTTCCCGTCTGAATAACATCCCCCACAGCGAACTGGTCCTCCAATATAATGAAGAAACCCGTAATCACATCCTTAACCAGCCCCTGTGCACCAAAACCAATGGCAAGCCCAAGCACACCGGCACTCGCGAGGAGAGGTCCAACTTGGATGTTGATCTCAGATAACAGTAGCAGAATCATAATGAAATTACATGTTATGGAGGTCGCATTTTTTAGAAGTTCCCCTACAGTTACGAATCTGCGCGGATTCACGCGAATCTTGCCTTCCTGCTTGCGTTCCATGGAACGATCTATAATTCGGTATACCACCTTAATGACAATGCGGGTGATGATAAAAATAATGATGATCCGAATTGAGCTGAACATAATGTTAAGCCACATATCGGGATCTGCAATTTTGTTCCACACTTTGTCTGTCCAACGCAGGGCTTCACCAACGGCGGTTGCGGTACCACTAGTTATATTCCCTTGAGCAAATTGAAATGGCAACATCCATCATGCCTCCTCTACATCGGTATGTTATCATAGCTGTCTTCTGTTTTGAAATAGAGGCCTCGGATCTCTACGAACTCGTTACGAATGATCTTTTGTACTCGCTCCAGATCCTCTTTTGGAAACTGGATACATAGCGCACACCCTGCTGTAATTTCTTTTGGCGTAGGGAACAAGTCGATTTCTATTTCAGCAAACTCCAGCAGCATTTCAGCACGCAGTGCCTGCTGGGTTGAATCAAACGCAATCAGCATCCAATCGTTAATCCATTCGTCCATATCCGGCTCCTTTCACCATATGTCCAACCTTTGAGAAAAAGCTTGTCCTCGTGAAGTATAAAACGCTCTACCTTTCCATATACTGTTACTACTATTCCAAGGGAAAGGATAGATCCTATGAATCCTACTTCGCGTTCCTTTTCATCACAAGACATGACCAGTTTGAAAATCCCCCATACTGATCCAGGCATTCACTCCGCCATTACCCATCGTTTAATGTTCCACCTCTATAAAGCCCATTCTCTGCAAAATGTAGTGATCGTCTGCATCGGCACAGATCGCTCAACAGGTGACTGCCTTGGTCCTCTGGTCGGATCAGCCCTTTCCAAGTGGGACAGCCCTTTATTCCATCTATATGGTACCTTGGATGAACCCGTCCATGCGATGAACCTGCAGGATACACTTCACAACATACAGAAAACACACCATAACCCTTATGTGATTGGCATTGATGCCTGTCTTGGACAATCATCCAGTGTAGGATGCATTCAAGTCGTCAATGGTCCACTCAAACCCGGTGCGGGAGTAAATAAAGAATTACCGCCGGTCGGCGATATCCATCTGACAGGTATCGTTAACGTCGGCGGCTTTATGGAATACTTTGTTCTACAGAACACACGGCTCAGTCTCGTTATGCGCATGTCCGAGATTATATCCAGCAGTCTGTACTCGGCCATCCGGGAATGGCATACACGTTCTACTCTGCTTGCTGTGCCAGAGTAATAGCTTCCTTTTCCTCTGGGGACAGAGTGTAGGTGGACTCTCCCCCTTTAAGAGGTTTGGCATATACGTAAGAACCGTCCCGGTTATAGATCCCCGTAAGGATCATGCCATCCTGGCTGTCGTTAATCATAGCCATGGAGAAGCTCAGATCACTGCCTCGCTCTCCATAAGCATTGTATCTCTTCACACCAACTTTACCTTGAATGCGGGTCAGCTTTTGCATGACAACTTGCAGCTGATTCGTTTGCAGTTTGTGTTCATCCTCAATGCTGTCCATCTGAATTTTCAGATTAATCAGCAACGATTCCAGGTCCTCTACTCCACTGCCAGCCATCATGGCTTCATATTTACGTTTAAACTTTCGTAACTTTGCCCCTTGAGCAATACTCACAATCAGCAAGATAACCGTAAGTAATGCCATTCCGCCAATAATCCATAACAGCTGTTCCAGAATCAGCTCGTTTAATTCAGCCATGTAAGTGCAACTACCCCTCTATATTTTTGATCAGATTACGTCTGTCTGTAATATTACCATTTATTATTAATCAACCCGATATCCATAAGCTTAATCAAGCCGTTCTGTAACAGATGAGTGCATCATTTCAACTCTAATTGGTCTGGCCCGTCAATTCCAACATTGCCTTGACGAGTGCATCCACATGGTCTCGAGTTGAATTGTATCCCACACTTGCCCTTACTGCTCCGGTAGCGGTTGTACCTGCAGATTCGTGTGCAAGCGGTGTGCAATGAAAGCCGGAGCGAACCGCAATCCCATAATTCCGATCTAATCGGAATGCGAGTTGTGCTGAATCATACCCATCTACAGTAAATGATACTAATCCGGTACGTGGCTGTCCAATCTCTGGACCAAGCATTCGTATCCCCTTAACGGATGACAACCCATCCATCATATGTTGAGTTAGTTCCCACTCATGTTGGTAGATGGACGCTGGTGTCAGATCAAGTACATACTTCACACCCGCATTCAGCCCAGCAATCCCGACTGTATTCGGCGTCCCCGCTTCATACCGATCAGGACGCACCTTTGGCTGCTCCAGCGCTTCTGACTGACTTCCTGTTCCCCCGTGGAGTAAAGGCTCTATATCGAGCTCAGGAGCAATGTACAAGCCCCCTGTACCCTGAGGACCAAGCAGTCCTTTATGCCCTGGAAAAGCCAACATATCTATGCCCAATTGTTGTACATTCACAGGCATAACCCCAGCACTCTGAGCTGCATCTACCAACAAGATCGCCCGTTGTTTACGACACAGGAGCGAAATTTCTCCAATAGGAAGAATACTGCCAAGTAAATTGGAACTATGTGTACATACCACCAATCTCGTATTGGAACGAAACATACGTTCCATTTGCAACAGATCAATGGCTCCCGCAGTATTAACAGGTACATAATCAATCTCCACATTTCGCAATCTGCGCATGTACTCCAGTGGGCGTCTAACTGAATTATGTTCAGCCATGGTAGCAATCACATGGTCGCCTTCCTTGAGCGAACCTTGAATAGCCAAATTCAGTGCTTCTGTCGTATTTGACCCGAAGGCAACATCATTCGCATTATTAATACCAAACATATTGGATATCGATTTTCTCGCCTCGAACAGTATACGACTTGCCTGAACAGCCATTCTGTGGCTTCCTCTGCCAGGATTAGCCCCTGCAATCTCCATGGCATTTAGCATCGCATCACCGACAGCAGGTGGTTTGGGCCAAGATGTTGCTGCATGATCCAGATAGATAATTCTCTCCACCTCATAACCACCTCTGTCCCATAAATTAATAATTCTCCCATACGTACTATACATATGACCCTATAAACAAAGAATGACATATCGTTTCTCCATGGTACAGAGGCGATATGTCATGACATGAGTAAGCCCCGCATGTTGTTAATGAATCTTAGACCCGACTATTATTGTAACAATTCCAATAGTCGTTCCAGATCCTGTTGACTGTAGTAGTTGAGCTCAATTTTACCTTTATCTTTATTGTGCTTAATTTTCACTGTTGTTTTGAAACGTTCACGTAGAGATTCTTCCAACGTATCAATGAATGGATCTTTCTTTTTTAACTTTGATTTGGCTTTAGCCTCACCTGTTTTGGAACGATCCAGTTGTTGAACAGCTTCCTCCAACTCACGTACACTCCATTGCTGATCAATGGTTTGTTTGGCCAGTTGCTTCACTATAACCTCGTCTTTAACACCCACGATGGCACGTGCATGTCCCATAGATAATGTTCCACGTGAAACATGGTCTTTTACTTCTTCGGGCAATGATAACAGACGCAAGAAGTTAGCAATATGAGAACGTGATTTACCTACTTTTACAGACAACTCTTCCTGAGTCAACGCGAATTGATCCATTAACCCCTGATAAGCAACTGCAACTTCCATGGCATTCAGATTCTCCCGTTGCAGGTTCTCAATCAACGCAATCTCCATTACCTGCTGATCACTGAAATTACGGACTACAGCTGGTACGGTGGCATTACCACAATATTGCGAAGCTCTGAACCGTCGTTCTCCGGCAATAATCTCATAACCTCGTAACACAGGACGAACAATAATGGGTTGTATGACACCATGCTGACGAATGGACTCAGCCAGTTCATGTATTGCGCCCTCATCAAATACTTTACGTGGTTGATAGGGGTTAGCCCGCAGTTGACTAATCGGGATTTCTACGACTTTATCATCGTCATTAATTGAAAGCGAAGGAATGAGGGCATCAAGACCTTTTCCAAGCCGCTTACTCATAAGAAATCACTTCCTTTGCGAGCTCTAAATACACTTCCGCCCCTCTTGAACGAGGGTCATACGTGATAATGGATTGACCATGAGATGGTGCTTCACTAAGCCGTACGTTGCGCGGAATAATCGTTTGATATACTTTTTGTTGAAAATACTTTTTCACTTCTTCAATAACCTGTATCCCCAGATTGGTTCGTGCATCAAACATCGTCAGCAATACCCCTTCAATCTGCAAGGATGTATTCAGATGTTTTTGTACCAGACGAACCGTATTAAGCAACTGGCTTAATCCTTCAAGTGCATAATACTCACACTGAATCGGAATGATCACCGAATCGGAAGCAGTCAACGAATTGATCGTTAACATACCAAGGGATGGTGGACAATCGATCAGTATGTAATCATAGTTTTTTTTCACCATGGCGAGTGATTTTTTCAGGCGAACTTCCCGTGATATTGTGGACACCAATTCGATCTCGGCTCCCGCAAGCTGAATCGTTGCAGGTATGATATGAAGGCCTTCAATCTGAGTCTCCACAATCGCTTCTTGAGGAGGAACCTCATTAATAATGACATCATATATACAATTAGCCACATCTGCTTTATTGATTCCAACTCCGCTGGTTGTATTCCCCTGAGGGTCAATATCGACAAGCAATACTCTTTTCCCGAGTGAAGCCAGTCCTGCACCCAAGTTAACAGATGTCGTCGTTTTCCCCACACCGCCCTTTTGATTTGCTACGGCCATAATCTTAGACAATTACTTCACCTCAAATAAAATAGGAGTCTTTTCTTGTAGGTTGTGAGATATTGTTAACAAAAAGCAGGCGGCTATCGTCCACACAAACAACAACTACCGTTCCATTCATATACCGTTCTTTAAAAATGCCAGACCTAGCTTGCTTTATAGACATAAAAAGCGGCCCATTGCCGCCATAAGCTTCAATTATTTACGTTTTGGAATATGGATAACGATCTCATAATGATCCTCATGGTCTGCTTCTTTTGTTTTGATGTCCAGACCAGAGCCAGTTACCATATCAATGGATTGGCGAATCGTATTAAGTGCAAGTCTTACGTCCTTGGTAAAGGAAACCCGTTTGGATTTTTTGATCTTGGAAGATTCCTTGTAGAAGGCAACACGTGCCTCTGTCTGTTTCACGTTTAATTCTTTTTCGATAATCTCACTGAGCAACTTCATCTGCAGTTCTTCCGTGTCGAGAGAAAGTAATGCTCTTGCATGGCGTTCAGTAATTTTACGTTCCATCAATGCAGCCTTAATGCCATCCGGAAGCTGTAACAATCTGATTTTGTTGGCGATGGTTGACTGGCTTTTGCCGAGTCGTTGTGCAAGACTTTCTTGTGTCAGTTGATGCAAGTCGATCAGCTTCTGATAAGCGACGGCTTCTTCAATTGAAGTCAATCCTTCACGCTGCAGGTTCTCAATCAGTGCAATGGATGCGGCCTGAGAATCGTTGAATTCACGTACAATAGCCGGAATCGTATCCAAACCCAGTTTTCGAACTGCACGCCAGCGACGTTCCCCGGCAATAATCTCATATGATCCATTTCGCACGCGAACGACAATAGGCTGAATTACGCCATGTGTTTTGATCGTCTGCAACAACTCATCAATTTTATCATCATCAAAAATAGTACGGGGTTGATATGGGCTGCTCACAATTTCATTAACCGGAATCTGTTTGATCTCATCTCCGTTATTGCGCTCCGCCAAACCAAACAACTTCGAAAATTGTTCTTTCATTCCGCAGATTACCACCTAGTTTCGTAATAGCTCCCACAGTATTTGCAGGTGCTTCTTATTCAATAATCGACCCTTGACATGCATCGTTCTTGGAATAAGTTTTGCCTTTTATAACGCTTTCTGTCATGCAACATTAAACGCATATCCATCTATCTATACATATAATCTATGATCGCTGTGACCCAGGATCGGATACTTCTATTCTATCATCTTTTCTATCATAATCCTATGCTTACCTATTCTTTAAACTCTGCTAATTTTCCTGCTTTTTCTTTGTGAATATTGGAAATATGACGACTTGTACACATTCAATTAATGAAATTGTCCATGAGCTACTGTGCATGAAATTCACCATTATAGGTTCTTTAAAGAGTTATATAATACGGAGTACCTATGATGTTAACCCAGCCCTCCCTTTCAGAAAACAAAAAAAGAAGATGTTTCACGTGAAACATCTTCTTATCCGTGTCTACATTCTATTTAGTTAGGACTGACTACACACAGCGATCACGCACTTATACCAGTGGAGTCTTCATCGGAGTGCCTGGTTTACGTGGATACTTATATGGTGTCTTATCAAATTTCTGAATCAGGATGATATGACGCTCTGATTCTTCAACCGGCAACTGAAATGGATGAACGGCTTTAACCCGTCCTTTCAGCTGATTGAAGCTGAACTCCGCTTCCTTCATTTCCTCACGTGGGTCTCCACCCTTCATCGCAGCGAATATTCCACTTTTACGAACAAAAGGAAGACAGAATTCATTCAGCACAGCCAGCTTGGCTACTGCACGCGCCGTAACGAGATCGTAGCTGTCACGATACCCTTCTTTACGTCCAATCTCTTCAGCACGTCCATGGACCAACTCGACATCTGTCAGACCAAGAATATCTACCACATGCTGTAGAAAGCCAATCCGTTTATTCAATGAATCAATGATCGTAAGCTTAATGTGCGGGAAACAGATTTTCAGTGGCAATCCAGGAAAACCTGCTCCAGAACCAATGTCAGCCAGCTTATTCACTTTAGTCATGTCTGTATAAAAAGCCAGGGATACCGAATCATAGAAATGCTTGGTATACACTTGCTCCCGATCCGTAATTCCGGTCAGATTCATCTTTTCATTCCAGGATACCAGTTCCTGATAATACAGCTCGAATTGCTCCAACTGGAGTTCTCCCAGTTCTAACCCATGTTCCTTCAAGCGCAGCTGAAGCTGCCGTTGAATATCGTCCATTATTGTCCCCTTGCTGCGGTTACACGGTTATAATGCTCCAGGTAGACCAGCAGAATGGAGATGTCGGCAGGAGTAACTCCAGCAATACGAGAAGCCTGACCAATCGAGATTGGACGAATCGTAGCGAGCTTCTGTTTGGCTTCCATAGCAAGGCCATGAATCTCATCATATACGATGGTGTCCGGAATTTTCTTTTTCTCCATCTTTTGCAAACGTTCCACGTGGATCAATTGTTTCTCAATATAACCCGCATATTTAATTTGTATTTCAACTTGTTCTTTCATATCTGCTGTCAGTTCTACCTCAGATGGTGAGATCTGTTCAATCAGTTCATACCCCAGCTCTGGGCGACGAAGCAAGGTAAGCAATGTACTTCCATCCTGAATAGGTGTAGATCCGTACTCTTCAAGCTTCGCGTTCACTTCAACCGGGCGAGCTTTAGCCACTTTCAGACGCGCAACTTCCTGCTCAACTTTTGCCTTTTTATCCAGGAATTTCGCATAACGATCTTCAGGGATCAGGCCAATGTCATGTCCGATTTCCGTCAAGCGCATATCTGCATTATCATGACGAAGCAACAGACGATATTCAGCGCGTGAAGTCAACAGACGATACGGTTCATTTGTACCCTTTGTCACTAGATCATCAATCAGCACGCCAATATAACCTTGGGAACGATCAAGCACAATTGGCTCTTTATTTTGTACTTTGCGTGCTGCGTTAATGCCGGCCATAACGCCTTGTCCAGCGGCTTCTTCATAACCGGAAGTACCATTAATCTGACCTGCTGTGAACAGACCTGGCAGACGTTTGGTTTCAAGTGATGGCCACAATTGTGTAGGTACCATCGCATCGTATTCAATCGCATAACCGTTACGCATCATTTCCACTTTTTCCATACCTGGAATGGAGCGCAGAACCGCAAGTTGAACATCTTCTGGCAGACTTGTAGATAGTCCCTGCACATAATACTCGGATGTATTTTTGCCTTCCGGCTCGAGGAAAATCTGATGTTTCGGTTTGTCGCTAAACCGAACAATTTTATCTTCAATGGATGGACAATAACGCGGTCCAGTCCCTTCAATTACACCCGAAAACATCGGTGCACGATGCAGATTATCATTAATAATCTGATGTGTTTCCACAGAGGTATACGTCAACCAGCAAGGCAACTGCTCATTATCAGAAGATTCTGTTTCATAGGAAAAGAACTTCGGCTCATCATCGCCAGGCTGAATTTCGGTTTTGCTAAAATCAATTGTATCCTTGTGCACACGTGGTGGTGTACCTGTTTTGAAACGAACCAGATCAAAGCCCAGTTCACGCAGATGCTCTGACAATTTAAGAGATGGTTGTTGATTGTTCGGTCCACTCTCATACATCAACTCACCCATGATCACTTTACCGCGCAAGTATGTGCCTGTTGTCAGAACAACCGCTTTGGCCCGATACTCGGTTCCGGTCTGAGTCACCACTCCTACACATTTTCCGTCTTCAACGATCAGGCGATCAACCATACCCTGACGCATCGTTAAATTACGTTCATTCTCCATCGTTTCCTTCATTTTGTGCTGATAGGAGAATTTATCTGCCTGAGCACGAAGCGCGTGAACAGCAGGTCCTTTACCTGTGTTAAGCATACGCATCTGAATAAAGGTTTTATCAATATTTCGTCCCATTTCTCCACCAAGAGCATCAATCTCACGAACAACATGTCCTTTGGCCGGTCCCCCAATAGATGGGTTACAAGGCATAAAGGCCACCATATCCAGATTGATCGTAATCATCAGTGTTTTGGACCCCATACGGGCTGCGGCCAGCGCGGATTCCACACCAGCATGTCCTGCACCAACGACGATTACATCATAACTGCCGCCATCAAAAGCCATCCCTGTTTACCTCCTTATTCCGCTGCATTTGGTGTAACCTACACAGGCGGATCATGTACTACAATCATGAAAACAAAATACTTCCAACCGTTCATCGGAACTTTCATTCCTATCTATATAAAACCAACACGTAATGGCTACAATATCATTCCATCCTTTGACAACAGGCAGAAATTGTACCTCTCCATCATACACTACGATTTAAGTCAATCGGCAGTATATTATTTTTACTTTCCTAGACAGAACTGGGAGAAAATCTGATCAATTAATGCATCATGCGCTGTATCTCCAACAATCTCGCCTAAATGCTCCCACGCCAAACGAACATCAATCTGAATCATATCGATTGGAATGAACTGCTCTGCTGCTTCATAGGCATCCACCAGGGACTGCTTTGCTTTTTTGAGCAACGCAATATGACGCACATTACTGACATAGGTCAGGTCTGCGGACTCCAGTTTACCACTGAAGAATAGCGTAGAGATCGCTTCTTCCAGTCGATCCACACCCAAATCATCTTTCACTGACATCGGTACAAGCCGTTCTTCCGGGATGTATCGAAGCAGCACGTCACGTTCTACCTGTGGCGTTAAGTCCATTTTATTCATAATGATTATCGATTGTCTACCGCGGATTTGTTCCAATAATTCAATCTCATCCGGATGCAGTGGCTCCGCAGCATTCACAACCATCAAGATCAGATCAGCTTCACTTACCGCAGAACGGGAACGTTCTACCCCGATCTTCTCCACAACGTCCATCGTTTCCCGAATTCCTGCCGTATCAAGCAACTTTAACGGGATATTATTAATCGTAATAAACTCTTCAATTACATCACGAGTTGTTCCTGGAATGTCGGTGACGATAGCTCGATTGTCTTGCGCAAGTGTATTCATCAATGAAGATTTACCTACGTTAGGCCGTCCAACGATCGCCGTCGTGATGCCTTCTCGCAGGATCTTTCCTTGTTCTGCTGTAGTCAACAATTTATCAATTTCAGTCATAACCTGACTGGACTTTTCTTTAATAAAATCAGATGTTAACGACTCCACATCATGCTCTGGATAATCGATATTTACTTCAATATGAGCCAATGTTTCCACCAGAGTATATCGTAGATCACGCAGTTTGGAGGAAAGTTTGCCTTCAACCTGTTTTAATGCAACCGAGAAAGCCCGGTCCGATTTGGAACGAATAAGATCCATGACCCCTTCAGCCTGAGACAGGTCAATCCGTCCATTAAGGAAAGCACGCTTCGTGAACTCACCAGGTTCAGCCAGACGAATATCGAGCTGCAATAGCAGGTCCATGACCCGTTTTACGGACACCACACCGCCATGGGCACTGATCTCCACGACATCTTCTGTTGTGAACGATCGAGGTGCGCGCATGACTGTTACCAGCACTTCCTCGATCTTCTCGCCGCTCGCCGGATCTATGATATGACCATAATGAACCGTATGGGATGCTGCCTGAGTTAAAGGGGTTTTACTGCGGAAAATCTTTTCCGTCTCCGACACTGCTTCCGGGCCGCTGACCCGGATCACGGCAATCCCCGCCTCTCCGACAGCCGTTGATATCGCTGTGATCGTATCACTGATCATGGTTATCTCTCCTTGCTCTATTTTAAAATTGCCGTCCCTGGGGGGACGCCATATCCATTTTCAAATCTATTAATGATATAACATATGACATGCCACTAATCGTATTAAGTTCACTCTTTACTCGCTCTTCACTTGCTGTATGCAGCTTACCAAATTGCTTCTGTACGAAAAAAGCAATGGCTTCTGCACCGGGCAGGAAGCCATTGCGTCTTCAATTTCGTGTTATTTCGTCGTAATGACCACACGCCGATTAGGCTCTTCACCCTTACTTAACGTCTTAATCTGCGGGTGGTTTTGCAGTTTTGCATGAATGACTTTTCGTTCGAGCGGAGGCATGGGCTCCAGTACAACTTCCTTGCCAGTACGGATTGCTTGTCCGGCCAACCGTTCAGCCAGATCCTCCAGCGTTTTCCGCCGACGTTGACGGAAATTCTCCGCGTCGAGCACAATTCGAACGAAGCTTTCCGAATATCGGTTCGCTACAATGTTCGTTAGATACTGAAGCGCATCCAGCGTCTGTCCACGTCTGCCAATAATCATGCCCAGATCTTCGCCGGCAATATTGAAGATATGTCCATCCCGTTGTTTTTTGATATGCACTTCAACATCCAGTCCCATACCTGCTGCGACCTCTTTCAAGAAAGCAGCCGCTTCTTCATAGGGATTTTTAGCTGCGACATCCTCAAGTAATACATCTACTTCAGTTTTGTATGCAGCTGGCTTGATCGGCTGTGGAACAACTTCCGGTGCAGGCAATAATTTTACTTCAACTTTGGCCGCCCTCACCCCGAACAAACCCAGGAATCCTTTTGACGGCTGCTCTAACACTTGTATCTCGACCTTGTCCCGACTTACGCCAAGCTCGGTCAATCCTTGGTTTACAGCATCTTCAACGGTTTTTCCTGACGTAATGACTTTGGTCATTTCGATTTTTTGGCCCCTTTCGACCCTTTTCCAGAGACGGTCGCTTTGCCACCGTTTTTGCGTTTAGCTCCATTTTTGGAAGAGCTATTCTGCTTCACGTTGACCTCAGCCACGATTTTATCATTATTCCGGTAAAGGAAATAGTTTTGCACGATCGTGTAGATGTTACTGTAGAACCAGTACAGCGGAAGTGCTGACGGGAACTGATAGGACATCACGAAGATCAAGATAGGATAAACCCATAACATGAACTGCATTGGTCCCACTTGCTGTGCAGGGTTCATACGCATCATCATCCATGTTTGAATGAATGTAGTGATCGCAGCCAGCACTGGCAAAATAAACAGGTGATCCGGTTCCCCGAGCTGGAGCCACAAGAAATCATGTGTTCTCAGACTGGAGTTTCCGTAAATTGAGTTATAAAGTGCGATGTAAATCGGCATCTGAATGATAAGCGGCAGACAACCCGCCATCGGATTAACTTTATTCTCCTGAAACAACTTCATTGTTTCTTGCTGAACTTTCTCAGGTGTATCTTTAAACTTGGCTTGAATCTCCTTCAGCTGCGGCTGAATTGCCTGCATAGCTTTGGAGCTACGGACTTGTTTCATTGTTAATGGTAGAATCAATGTCCGTACAATAAGCACCATCACGAGGACGGCCAGTCCATATTCACCGTTAAACCAGTTGGCGAATGTATCCAGCGCCAGTGAGAACCAGTACACAACATTGCTTTGCCAGAATGAGCCACTATTCTTCAGATCTTCCGTAGTAACCCCGGCTCCTTGTGGAGTACATCCGGCGAGTACAGTGACCATTGCAATGACTGCAATGAGGAGAATCCACTTCCCCTTTGATGTCTTCAATCGCGACACTTCATAACCCCTCTCTTAACCATTCCATTCCACCGTAAATCATACCATAATTAGGAGGACAAATAAACCGAAGCTTACCGCTTGCTCGACTTCAAAAGAGAGCCCTTTCGCATCGCATGTAGCAGGCTTTTTTCCATTTCCTTATATGGCATGTCCAGTGCACCTTTTCTGACAATAAAAATCAGATCCATCTGCGTGACGATCTCATGCTCATGATGACGAACAATTTCCTTGATCATGCGTCTCATCCGGTTGCGTACGACAGCGTTTCCGATTTTCTTGCTGCATGATACGCCGACTCGAAATTGTTCGGTATCTTTACGGCGACAGCCATACACCACGAATTGATGATTGGCAAACGATTTCCCATACCGGTATACGCGGCTAAAGTCCGCCCGGTTTCGTAGACGCAGTCTTTTATACACGGCGCTTCTCCTTGCTGTTCTCCACCAATGTTATTGACGGAGGCCTCATTACTGATTTAGTATAGGCTTTCTTGAATGACGGTAAACCGTCTTGGCGACAACTTCATTTGGGATGATTGTTAATCAGCTAATTTGAACTGATCAGCATTCATCCGGGATGATTGTTAATCAGCTACTTGAACTAATCAGCATTCATCCGGGATGAAGGTTGATCGGCCATTGAAACCGATCCAACGATCATCATTATATAAGGTAAGTTTTCGACAAATGGAAAACTCACTCAACATACTTCGTGTGTGTGCAGCACTTTTTCGCAGACCATTCAGACCTGATCTATAGCAGCATCCAGTCTGAATTGAGCTAATTAAGAAAAAAAAGACCACCTCGGTGGTCTTCAATGCATTAAGCACTCAGGTTTTTACGGCCTTTAAGGCGACGTGCGGCCAAAATTTTACGGCCGTTGCTCGTGCTCATTCTTTTCCGGAAACCATGAACTTTTTTACGTTTGCTAACGTTCGGTTTGAATGTAGGTCTCAATGTATTGCACCTCCTCACAAGGAAATACTTATGTGATGAATCACTTTCATCTTCACAGAAAACACCTTTATATATTTAACCATGCTCACCTGGAAAAGTCAACTGCAAGGCGCAAGGCTTCTCCCTCTTTTAGATCCATTCTCCATCTCACCCAAAATAATGCCCACAGTCCCTTCACTTGATTACCATAATCAAACCTTGAAGAGAGTCCTGAAAGTTATCCCCAGCCCCCGATCAGATCACCCTATTTCAGCATTTATAGTTATCCACACCCTTCAATGCCCGTTATCTTCTTTATTTCATTCTGTTTGAAGTTATTCACATGTGGATAATGATTATAGGCTATAAATATCGTCGAATTCTAATCAGGTTGTATCCGCTTCAATTAAGGTTTACAAGCTTTTGAGAAAGGTGTAGGATAAAAATCACATCTTGTATACAAGTATATTGATGGAGCAGTTTCACTTACCGGCCTTTAGTAGTCCTTTGAAAAAAACATTAGCCGTTAGCTTGGAGCTACAGACTATGGATTGAACTGAAATGTCCAGTCGGCAAAATAGTTATGCTATGATCAGTAATGAACTGATTACTATTAATAGGAGCGTTAGCCATATGCTATTTCCTTCTTCCTGGCTTCAAGGGGCTTCCCGTGGTGAAGCCATTGCCTGCGAATTAAGGCTGCGGATCATTAGCGGTACCCTTCGACCTGGAGAGATTTTGTCGGAAAATCGAATTGCGGCTGATTTTGACAGCAGTCGTTCACCTGTCCGTGAAGCGTTACGTACATTGTCCAATGAAGGGCTTATTCGACTTGAACGTATGGGTGTCGTTGTCATTGGACTACGAATCAAGGATGTCGAAGAATTGTACGATGTTCGTTTCCTGATTGAAAGTTTTGTGCAGCAACGACTCGCAGGTGATGTTCCAGCGTCATTAATCACCCAGTTACGTAACGTGATCGACAAAATGCAACTCGCAGGACGACATCAGGATGCTGTCGAATTCGCCTACCAGGATCTCGTTTTCCATGAAACGATTATTGAAGCCGCCCAGCATTCCCGTATCTCACATCTATGGAAGAGTATTCGATATGTTGTGATGACCGTTATGCTGCTCACGACGCGCAGAGTATTCGTTCAAGGTGAACAGAAAGTAAGCGCTGTAATTGAGAAACACCGTTTGCTCGTTGAAGCACTGGAGTCTGGTGACAAAATGCTCATTCAGGCTGGAGTCCGCACGTATTTCCAAGATTCTGGTAAAACCCTGCACGAAAGCTTTGATTCCTAAAAGGAGCAAGGCGTTTGCAATCATATCCGCTGTGAGTGATTGCGGCTCAACTTGTCGACAAGTATACAAAATGCGATTTTGTTTTCATTTTGGGCATGATAACACTACATTTCTCACCAACACCTTTTCTATTTGGTACAGGCACGAGAAAAAATGTTGACGACAATCTCACTTGTAAGCGTTCTATATCAGAAATAAAGGAGCACATCACATCATGAGCACTCTTTTTGGACTATCCCACAACGCAACATTATTGGTTTGGACATTAATTGCGATTGTTTTTCTGATCGTCTTGATTTCCAAGTATAAATGGAATCCCTTTATCACCCTGCTGTTGTCCGCATTAATGCTTGGTTTGCTTACAGGCATGAAACCCGCCGATGTAATTTCTTCCATTACCGGGGGACTTGGCGGCACACTTGGAACCATTGCAATTGTTATTGCTCTAGGTACGATGCTTGGTAAGATGATGGCCGAATCTGGCGGCGCCGAGCGCATTGCAACAACATTGGTTGATCGGTTCGGTGTGAAACGTGTGCACTGGGCCATGATGATTGTTGGATTTATCGTTGGTATTCCCGTTTTCTTCGAAGTTGGCGTGATTTTGATGATTCCCATCATTTTCACCGTTGCACGTAAAACCAATATGTCTCTGCTGCAGATTGGGATTCCCATTTTGGCCGGTTTATCGACTGTACACGGTTTGGTCCCACCCCACCCTGCGCCAATGATAGCAATTGAAGCCTACAGCGCGGATCTGGGTAAAACCATTTTGTACTCCCTTATTGTTGGTATTCCTACAGCGATTATTGCAGGTCCTTTGTTTGGTAAATTTATTGGCAAAAGAATACACACCGAACCGCCAGCTGAACTGGCTGAACAATTCGCAACCAAAACAAACAGCAACATGCCTGGGTTTGGTATCACCCTGTTTACCATATTGCTGCCGGTTATTCTGATGCTAATTGGTTCCATAGCCAGCATCATTGACCCAAATGCCACAAGTGGCTTCACCGTTTTCAGTGAATTTATCGGTCATGAGATCATTGCTCTGCTGATTTCAGTTGTATTCGCCCTCTTTTCACTCGGCTTTGCACGTGGATTCACCAAACACGATATTTCTCGCTTCACCAGTGAATGTCTGGCGCCTACGGCGACCATCATTCTCATTATTGGCGGAGGCGGTGCCTTCAAACAGGTATTGATCAATAGTGGTGTGGGTAACGCCATTGCTGATGTCGCTACCCATGCCAACATCAACGTGATCCTGTTTGCCTGGCTTGTCGCTGCGCTCATTCGTATAGCTACCGGTTCAGCCACCGTAGCTATGACAACTGCTGCCGGCATTGTCGCTCCAGTGCTTGCACTCACACCAGGTACCAATATTGAGCTGGTTGTACTCGCTACAGGTGCAGGGTCACTCATCTTGTCCCATGTGAACGATGCGGGATTCTGGATGATCAAAGAATTCTTTAACATGAGCGTTTCCCAGACATTGAAAACGTGGACCGTTATGGAAACACTATTATCCGTGGTCGGACTGATCTTTATTTTGCTGCTAAGTACAGTGGTATAAATGGAGTCTCTATAGTAGAAAGAAATTAAAACCTCATCGCTTTCTGGAGAAAGAAGGATTAAATATATGAACAACTATATGATTGGGATCGATATTGGTACAACCAGTACCAAATCCGTTTTATTTACGGAGCAAGGGTCCGTCATCAGTACCTCAACACAGGAATACCCTTTGTATACCCCTGCACCCGATGTTGCCGAGCAGGACCCTGAAGAGATTGTACAAGCGGCCCTCCGCTCTGTCCGGGGAGTTATGGATCAGAGCGGCGTTGCTGCCGAGCAGATCCTGTTTGTGTCCTGCAGCTCAGCTATGCATAGTGTCATTGCCATGGGACAGGATAACACCCCCTTAACCCGTTGCATCACCTGGGCGGATAATCGAAGTGCAGCCTGGTCTGCCCAGCTGCAAGAGCAAGAGAATGGATTGGGCCATCGCATCTATCTGCGCACAGGTACACCGATCCATCCCATGTCACCGCTGACCAAATTAATGTGGCTGCGCCACGATGAACCTGAACTTTTTGAGCGTACAGCCAAATTTATTTCGATTAAAGAATATCTGTTCTTCCGTCTATTCGGACAATATGTCGTCGACCATTCCATCGCTTCCTGCACGGGCTTACTCAATCTGGAACAACTGGACTGGGACACAGAAGCTCTTGAGATTGCAGGCATTACACCCGACCATCTCTCGAAGCTCGTACCTACAACACATATATTAGAAGGAATGAATCACGAATCGGCTGAAAAAATGGCTCTCTCCCCCTCCACACCCTTTGTAATTGGCGCAAGTGACGGGGTTTTATCCAATCTCGGCGTAAACGCCATTGAACCTGGTGTTGTCGCAGCAACGATCGGAACCAGCGGGGCCATTCGTACCGTCGTGGACCGTCCGGTTACCGACCCCAAAGGTCGTACGTTCTGTTACGCCCTTACTGAGAATCTTTGGGTTATTGGTGGGCCTGTGAATAACGGTGGCATGCTGTTTCGCTGGGTGCGGGATGAATTCGCCGCATCTGAAGTGGAGACAGCGAAGCGACTTGGCATCAATTCCTATGATGTGCTGACCAAAATTGCCGAACGTGTCCGGCCAGGATCGGAAGGGCTTCTGTTCCATCCGTACCTGTCGGGCGAACGTGCACCATTGTGGAATCCGGATGCCCGTGGTTCCTTTTTTGGCTTAACACTCCATCATCAGAAAGAGCATATGATTCGTGCTGTCCTGGAAGGCGTTATTTTCAACCTATACACAGTACTGCTTGCCATGGAAGAACAGATTGGGCAACCTACCTCCATTCAAGCCACCGGTGGGTTTGCTCGTTCCCCTCTCTGGCGCCAGATGATGTCCGATATCTTCAATCAGGAGGTCGTTGTGCCCGAGAGTTTTGAAAGTTCCTGTCTGGGGGCCGTCGTACTTGGTTTGTACGCTACTGGGCGGATTAAATCGCTTCATGCCGTTTCTTCCATGGTGGGTACAACGCATCGACATACCCCTGTCAAAGAGAATGCTGTGCTTTATCAGGAGCTGCTGCCCATCTTTATTCGGATCTCTCGCAAACTGGAAGAGGAATACGCAGATATCGCTGAATTCCAGCGTAAGATGTCCCTTCCTCGACTCTAAATTATCAATCCACACTTCGTTTCCTCACAAAAAAAGAGGGTGTCCCCTAAAACCAAAAATCGGTTTTAGGGGACACCCTCTTTTGCTATAAATTCATAAATTGTCGTTTGGATTCATATCATATAGTCATACACTTCTACCTCAATATTTGAGTTTCGGCTTACCTCTTCATTCCGGACAATTCATGTTCCACTTGTCTTAAAATGAATTCCTCTTTGTTCATTATCCATTTATATCGATGTTCACAGATCGCCATCTCCTCAGAAACCAAATCACATTTCTTGTTTAACAATACGCCAATTGGGGTCTTTTCTGCCTTCCAGCCTTACGCTGAATTCATGGATTTTATCATCTACCCTTTAACAAAAAACACAAGGGTGAGAGGTGACTCTTCTCCCGATCTCGATCATGCTTCATTTTCACTTCACGGTTATCCACAGACAGGTTATTCACAAACGAAGAATACTTTTACACACAATTTGGCATCATTTGACGGATAACCTGTGTATAAAACATTTTTGGTTTTTGGGTCTTTCTGTCGAAAATTAAACAGTTTATAAACAATATATTGTGTTGTGACTAAAAATTATACACAAGTTATTGAATTTGTGGATAAAATCACGCGATACGTTGAAATGCGGGGTTTCTTTTGCTATGATTGTATTACTTTTGGATGTGAATATGTGATCTGACCCATAATATTATCAACAGCCTGTGGATAAAGTTGTGAACAATTTTCCGTTGTTCATACTTTTTTTGTTTTCGACCTGCGGGGGTTTGGGGATAAATTCAACAATATATCTCGTATTTCGACACTGCATCATGGCTTAAGCCACACTTGGAACATGTAAAAGGAGTGACAGTCTGTGGACAGCCATACTTCTGATTTATGGCAGCAAATTTTATCAATCATACAAAACAAACTCAGCAAACCCAGCTTTGACACCTGGTTCAAAGCCACCAAAGCCACCAAGCTAAATGACCGCTCCATCGTCATTTCCGCACCAACCACGTTTGCCGTCGAATGGCTGGAGAGCCGTTACACCAAATTGGTTGGCTCGACGGTATACGAGCTACTAGGCAAGCAAGTCGATGTGAAATTTGTCATTGAAGAGAACAAGCCTACTGAACCAGACCCGCAACTGCCGGCACCAACGCCTACAGTTGTACAGGAAGAAGCGGTACTCAGCATGCTGAATCCGAAATATACGTTCGATACATTTGTCATCGGGCCGGGCAACCGTTTTGCCCATGCCGCATCGCTGGCGGTCGCTGAAGCGCCCGCCAAAGCATACAACCCGCTCTTTCTGTATGGAGGAGTAGGTCTCGGTAAAACTCACTTGATGCATGCGATCGGACATTATGTTCTGGAGCATGATCCGGGCAGCAAAGTCGTTTATTTGTCGTCTGAGAAATTCACGAACGAATTCATTAACTCGATCCGTGACAACCGCGGGGAGAGCTTCCGTAACAAATACCGGAGCGTCGACATTTTGCTCATTGATGATATTCAGTTCTTGGCGGGAAAAGAATCAACACAAGAGGAATTTTTCCATACGTTTAATGCGCTGCATGAGGAACGGAAGCAGATCATCATCTCCAGCGACAGACCACCGAAGGAAATTCCGACACTGGAAGAACGACTTCGTTCTCGCTTTGAATGGGGGTTAATCACGGATATCCAGCCTCCAGATTTGGAGACAAGGATCGCAATTTTGCGTAAAAAGGCACGTGCGGAAAACTTGGATATTCCGAATGAAGCGATGATGTACATTGCCAACCAGATTGACACCAACATCCGTGAACTGGAAGGCGCCCTGATTCGGGTTGTTGCTTATTCTTCACTGACTAATCAAGATGTAACCACTCATCTGGCAGCTGAAGCACTGAAGGATATTATTCCTTCCAGTCGTCCCAAAATGATCACTATTCATGACATCCAACAAAAGGTCGGCGAGTATTATAGCCTTAAGCTTGAAGATTTCAAAGCACGCAAACGGACCAAGGCAGTTGCTTTCCCAAGACAGATTGCCATGTATCTCTCTCGTGAACTGACAGACTTTTCTCTGCCCAAAATTGGGGAAGCATTCGGAGGACGAGATCACACCACTGTCATACATGCTCACGAAAAAATCTCCCAAGCGATTAAAAACGATCAGGATCTCTATAAAGTTATCAACAACTTAACCGAAAAAATTAAGAATCCAACCTGAACAAGTCCCAAGCCTATGCACAACGTATACACATGTGGATAGGCTTGGGTGTACGGGTTTATACCCACTTATCCACATATTCAGTGCCCCTATTACTATTATTACTAAAAAGATCTTAAAGATATCATCTCCAAAATAGCCATTTCGGAGCTTAGCCTTCGGCCTTTGAAAAACACCTTTTAACACCCCAACACCCAAAAAATCAGCTAGGAGTGAAACCATGAAAATCAGCATAATGAAAAACTACTTAAACGATTCCATACAGCAAGTATCCAAAGCGATCTCGAGCCGTACAACAATTCCGATTCTGAGCGGTATCAAATTCGACGTGAATCATCAAGGTGTAACGTTGACAGCAAGTGACACCGATATATCCATTCAATCCTTCATCCCGCTTGAAGATGGAGATAAAAGCGTAGTTCAGGTAGATCAACCCGGCAGTGTCGTTTTGCCAGCCAAGTTTTTCGTGGAGATTATCAAGAAGCTGCCATCGCAAGAAGTGCACATGGAAGTCAAAGAGAACTTCAACACCTTTATCTCCGCAGGTGCTACCGAGATTCAACTGGTAGGTCTTGATCCGGAAGAATTCCCGGTACTTCCAAGCATCGAAGAAAATCAAACGGTCTCGATTCCAGGAGATTTGCTGAAAAATATGATCAAACAAACCGTCTTCTCCATTTCCACACATGAGACAACGCCAATCCTGACAGGTGTACTCTGGAGTTTGGGTGACAACGAATTGAAATTTGTGGCAACAGACCGTCACCGTCTTGCTACTCGTTCAGCAATGCTGGATAATGCAGAAGGTATCCGCTTCAACAACGTAGTGATTTCCGGTAAAACGCTGAACGAACTGAGCAAAATTGTTCCGGATCAAAATACGCTTGTGGATATCGTTGTTGCGGATAATCAAGTCCTGTTTAAAATCGACCGTGTATTGTTCTACTCCCGTATTCTGGACGGAACATATCCCGATACTTCTAGAATTATTCCAACGTCATACAAAACAGAACTTGTTTTAGATACAAAAAAATTAAGTGAATCCATTGACCGGGCTTATTTGCTGTCGCGTGAAGAGAAAACAAACATCGTGCGTATGCAAACGATGGATTCGGGATCCGTTGAAATTTCTTCAAGTTCTTCCGAGCTAGGTAAAGTAAGAGAAGAAATCGAACCTGCCGAGTTTACAGGAGATCCGTTAAAAATCTCGTTCAACTCCAAATACATGCTGGATGTGCTGAAAGTCGTTGAAAGTGAACAGCTGATGATCGCTTTTACAGGAGTCATGAGTCCAATCATCTTGAAACCGCTGGATGACAGTCATAGCCTTTATGTGATATTGCCATATCGGACGACCAACTAACGAAAGGAAGATCACAGTGAACCAAGTTACAATTCGAACGGAATATATTAAGCTTGATCAATTTTTGAAACTGGCGGATTGCATCCCAACTGGAGGTATGGCCAAAGCTTTGCTTCAGGAAGGGCTAGTACGTGTGAATAAAGAGCCTGAGGAACGCCGGGGACGTAAGTTATACCCTGGGGATATCGTTGAAGTGGACGGAGAAGGCACATTCGAAGTTGCTGCAGAATAAGAAGACCAGTTCGATCCTGCTGCCTCCTGACGGACGGGATAAAAGGGAGGTTACCGCGTGTTTGTGAACAGCATTGATCTGCAGAATTTCCGCAATTATGAACATCTCAGACTGGACTCTTTTGGTCCTGTGAACCTGTTGATCGGGCAAAATGCCCAAGGCAAGACAAATCTTGCAGAGGCGATTTTTGTACTTGCACTCACCAAGAGCCACCGTACCTCCCGTGACAAGGAGCTGATTCGTTTTGGTGAGGAACGTGCCAGACTTGCAGCAGAGGTCGACAAAAAGTACGGATCGGTCAAGCTTGAGCTATCTTTGTCGCAACAAGGCAAAAAAGCAAAGATTAACGGCCTGGAGCAACGCAAGTTAAGTGATTTTGTCGGAGCGCTCAATGTCGTAATGTTTGCACCGGAGGATCTGGAGATTGTAAAAGGCACACCGGGGGTCCGCCGCCGGTTTCTTGACATGGAGATCGGGCAGGTAGCACCAGGTTATCTGTATCACCTGCAGCAATACCAAAAAGTACTCGTCCAACGAAACAATTTGCTTAAGCAGCTTTGGGGACAAGGGGCATCAGCCCAGACCATGCTTGAGGTGTGGAACGAACAACTGGTCGAGCATGGTGTTAAAATCGTCAAAAAAAGGAAACAATTCATAAAGAAACTGCAAAAGTGGGCAGAAACGATTCATCAGGGGATCACCGGAGGCGGAGAAGTCTTACGGCTGGCCTACCTTCCTTCCTTCAGCGAAGCCGCTGAGGAAGATGAAGCTGTCTTAATGGACCAATTTATGATAAAATTATCACAAATGAAAGAGCAGGAGATTCGCCGAGGCACAACCCTTAGTGGGCCGCATCGGGATGACCTGTCCTTTTTCATTAACGATCGGGAAGTACAAACATATGGCTCGCAGGGGCAGCAGCGCACAACAGCGTTGTCCCTTAAACTTGCGGAAATTGAACTGATTCATGAAGAAATCGGAGAATATCCAGTTCTGTTGCTGGATGATGTTCTGTCCGAGCTGGACCCTTTTCGCCAGACGCAGCTGATCGAAACGTTCCAGAGCAAGGTGCAAACCTTTATTACGGCTACGGGGATCGAGAGCCTGAACGTTGACAAGCTCAAAGATGCCAGTATTTATCACGTTCATGCCGGACAGGTTGAACGCTAAGGAGTGAGGGCTTATGTACATTCATCTGGGCGGTGAGAAGATCATCCGTTCTTCCGAATTGGTCGCTATTTTTGATATATCGATTGAAAAATCCTCAAAGATCTCCAAGCAGTATGTCACACATGCCGAGCAGGAAAAAACAGTGGAACACATCGGTGAAGAGGAAGCCAAGTCCATTGTGGTGACCAAAAACATTGTGTACTACTCGCCTATTTCCTCAGCCACGCTGAAGAAGCGGGCTCACATTTTTCCTGATCTCTAGCGTTTGTGTCGCATAAGGTATGTCTTTTTCTGCTTGTTTTTATGTGGACATCTGGCTGAAATGAAGGACGTTGCCTATTTCAGCAAACATTCTTAGTTAACGCATATTTACGATATTGAATCTATAGAAGTAGGTGAAAGGCATGTCTATGAATCAACCGTCATATGATGCGAATGAAATTCAGGTCCTTGAAGGATTGGAAGCCGTACGGAAGCGTCCGGGGATGTATATCGGTTCGACCAGTTCCAAGGGCCTGCATCATCTGGTCTGGGAAGTAGTGGACAACAGTATTGACGAAGCGCTTGCAGGTTACTGTGACCACATTGAGGTCAGTATCCATGAAGACAACAGCGTGACTGTAGTCGATAACGGACGGGGTATTCCTGTCGGCGAACATACCAAAATGAAACGTCCTGCACTTGAGGTCGTTATGACTGTCCTCCATGCAGGGGGGAAATTTGGTGGCGGCGGATATAAAGTATCCGGTGGTTTGCATGGTGTCGGTGTGTCCGTTGTGAATGCACTCTCTGAAAAAGTGGTTGTAACGGTTAAACGTGAGGGACATATTTATCAACAGGAATATCGCCGTGGTGCTCCACAGTATGACCTGAAAGTGATCGGTACAACCGAAGAAACGGGAACAACGGTTAGATTCCATCCAGACCCTGAAATTTTTACAGAAACAAGAGTTTATGAATATGACATCTTGCTGGCCCGTATTCGTGAGCTGGCGTTCCTGAACAAGGGTATTGGTCTTACACTGACGGATGAGCGTACAGGTGCTACCAACTCGTTCCTGTACGAAGGCGGCATTATCGAATATGTCTCCTTCCTCAACCAGAAGCGCGAAGTACTGCATGAAAATCCAATTTACGTCGAAGGCTCCAGAGATAACATCCAGGTGGAAGTTGCCCTGCAATACAATGACAACTACACCGAGAATATCTATTCCTTCGCAAACAATATCAACACGCATGAGGGCGGAACGCATGAATCAGGTTTCAAGAGCGCCCTTACGCGGATTATCAATGACTACGCCCGTAAAGCGGGGGTAATCAAGGACAGCACGGGTAACCTTTCCGGGGACGACGTGCGTGAAGGCTTGACAGCTATTATTTCAGTCAAGATTCCGGAACCGCAATTTGAAGGACAGACCAAGACCAAGCTGGGTAACAGCGAAGTTCGTGGGATTGTCGAATCCTTGTTTGCCGAGAAACTGCAGGAGTTCCTGGAAGAGAATCCTTCCGTATCCCGTCGCATTTTGGAAAAAGGACTACAAGCAGCACGTGCGCGTGAAGCGGCTCGTAAAGCACGGGAACTGACACGTCGTAAAGGTGCACTCGAAGTAAGCTCACTTCCAGGTAAACTGGCAGACTGTTCATCCAAGGATGCTTCAATCAGCGAATTGTACATCGTCGAAGGTGACTCTGCCGGTGGATCAGCGAAGCAAGGCCGGGATCGTCATTTCCAAGCGATTTTGCCGCTGCGTGGTAAGATTCTGAACGTGGAAAAAGCTCGTCTCGACCGGATCTTGGGTAATGCGGAGATTAGGGCAATTATTACGGCAATGGGTACAGGTATTGGTGATGACTTCGATATTTCTAAAGCCCGCTATCACAAAATCATTTTGATGACCGATGCCGACGTCGATGGTGCCCATATCCGAACACTATTGCTGACATTCCTGTATCGGTACATGCGTAAAATCATTGAGGCAGGTTATGTATATATCGCACAACCGCCATTGTTCAAGATTGAGCGTAACAAAGTAATTCGTTATGCCGGTTCCGAGAAAGAGCGTGATGAAATTATTGCAACGCTCGGCGAAAATGCGAAATTCAACGTTCAGCGTTACAAAGGTCTTGGTGAGATGAATGCCGGACAATTATGGGAAACAACGATGGATCCGGAGAGCCGGACCATGATGCAAGTATCGATCAATGATGCCATACTTGCTGATACGATGTTCGACACCCTGATGGGAGATAATGTTGAACCGCGTCGTGACTTTATCCAGGAAAATGCGAAATACGTGAAAAACCTCGACATTTAACGATATTCGAAGAGGCGCCTGAGAGGGCGCCTTTTTATATTATTGGAATCACGAAATAGGAAGCAGTAGACTTCCGTATCCCGTTGTTAGCGACGTACACGTTTTTTGGCAGACGAGGCCCGTGCTTTGGCGGATGGACGAGAGCTCTTACTCTTTTTGGAGGGCAAACGACCGTACGCAATGGCATAACGTCTGATCTTCCGATACGTCTCCTTGTCCGGCAATAAGCCAAAAGCATAAATGCCTGGCAGTGTGTTGACCTCAAGAATCCAGGGACGTCCTTCTTCGTCTAGCGCAATATCAATACCAATCTCCTTGAGCTTTGGAAATGATGTTTGCAATTGCACAGCAGTATGATTACCTAAGCGGTACAGCTCATTGCGGAGTTTCTTGAAGCCATCCTGGTGAAGATGGGGGAGTACGAGTTCTTCAAACGTGGCCAATCGTCCACCACCATGAATGTTGGTGATAATTTTGCCCGGTGCAGCAACACGTCCCAGAATACCTGTTGTTTCCCAATTGTGTTGCAGATTTTTCTGAGTCAACACCCGCAAGTCAAAAGGTAAATCTCCATGTTTCATCAGCGAGATTCCCTGTTGAATGATATAATCACGTTCCTGAATGCGATCATTCAGCGCTCGTTCAAGTTCGTCCAGAGAATAAAATGATCTCTCCTCTGTACCGTATTGGAGTTGATAGGTTGTTATGAGCTGAGTATCTCTGAAGGTAACAGCATTTGCTTCGGATTCATCAGGTAGGTCCAGATCATTGGGTTCTTCCGGAACCTCTGCATCTGTGGTGGAACCTTCGGAAATAACGACAGGTTCGTATAAACGGGTTGTTTTCACCCGCATGACCCCATTCCCGTAAGTGCCGCGGTCCGGTTTGATATAGTTGGACTCAAATAATTCAGTCATTCCTTCCAGAGTTTGACGGCTATATTTTCGGGTCACTGGGATATATTCACTCACAATGCGACTGCGTTGTAAAACAGTCGTTTTGGCCCATTTGCTGGAGACGCGTTGGATAACCAAGATTCATCAGTCCTTTCATGTTTTGCTCTGTTCGAAAGAGGGAAAGACGCGGAGAAATCAAAGGACAAGAGACGATTTCAGTGGTATAATAGAGAAATATGGCGTTTTGTGCGATGAGCTGCACAATTTGCAGTTTGATCGTAGGAAGGGAATGGCTTTAGCCCTGATGGGCACAGTACATATGCCGTTTTTCTAGCATTGTATGTGCAATTGGGGAGGAAGGCAGGGCGTATCCCCAGACACGCAGAAGTTCCCGGAAGAAAGGCTATTGCCCAGCGGACGTTTAATTGTGTAACTTTTGTGAAAGTAATATAATAAAGAGTAGCGTTCTTGCGCGGTTTTAGCCTTGTTAGGCTTTTCACATATAATCAATTTTTTTGCATGACGGAATGGAACGTTTGTTGAAGGACAAGAAGGAGGTCCAGCATGGCGGAAGAAATGAACTCTCAGATTACAGATCGGGATATAGGCGTCGAGATGCGTGAATCGTTTATGGATTATGCGATGAGCATCATCGTTAGCCGTGCCTTACCTGACGTGCGTGATGGATTGAAGCCGGTTCACCGGCGTATTCTGTACGCGATGTCAGAGCTCGGCATGACACCCGATAAACCACATAAAAAATCAGCCAGAATCGTCGGCGAAGTTATCGGTAAGTATCACCCACACGGTGACTCTGCTGTTTACGAGACGATGGTACGGATGGCACAGGATTTCTCCCTGCGTTATATGCATGTAGATGGACATGGTAACTTTGGATCGGTCGATGGCGATATGGCAGCAGCCATGCGTTATACCGAAGCCCGTTTGTCCAAAATTGCTATGGAAATGCTCAGAGATATCAACAAGGATACGATTGATTTCCAGCCGAACTATGACGGTGAAGAACATGAACCAATCGTTCTGCCTGCTCGTTTTCCTAACTTGCTTGTCAATGGGGTCGGCGGGATCGCGGTAGGTATGGCCACCAATATTCCTCCTCATAATCTGGGTGAGGTCATTGATGGTGTACAGGCCATGATTCAAAATCCGGACATTACATCCATGGAACTCATGGATTATATTCAAGGACCAGACTTCCCTACATCCGGCTACATTTTGGGCCGCTCAGGCATCCGCCAAGCGTATCAGACCGGACGTGGTTCAGTAACGATGCGGGCCAAAACCAACATCGAAGAGAACAATAACAAGGCGCGAATTATCGTTACAGAGCTGCCTTATCAGGTGAACAAGGCGAGACTCGTTGAGAAAATCGCCGAGTTGGTACGTGATAAAAAGATTGATGGCATTACTGACCTTCGTGATGAGTCTGACCGTAATGGTATGCGGGTTGTAATTGAGCTTCGCAGAGACGTGAATCCGGGGGTTGTCCTGAACAACCTATACAAACACACATCGATGCAATCCACTTTCGGAATTAACATGCTTGCGATTGTGAATAAAGAACCTAAAATCCTGAACTTGCGCGAAGTGTTGTATCACTACCTGCAGCATCAGATTGAGGTTATTCGCAGACGTACGCAGTTTGAGCTGAAGAAGGCTGAAGCTCGTGCACACATTCTAGAAGGCTTGCGCATTGCCCTGGATCATATCGATGAGATTATTACATTGATTCGTTCATCCAGTAATGCAGATGCAGCCAGAGAAGGGTTGATTGAGCGTTTTTCACTCAGTCATGATCAGGCTCAAGCTATTCTCGATATGCGTTTGCAACGCCTCACAGGTCTGGAACGCGAACGTATTGAAAATGAATATAACGAACTGATGGTCAAAATCAGAGAGTATCGCGAAATTTTGGCCAATGAACATCTGGTGCTTGAGATTATCAGTACAGAGCTGCAAGAGATCCGCGACCGCTTTAGCGATGATCGTCGTACAGAGATCACTGTAGGTGAAGAGAGTATTCTGGATGAGGACCTGATTCCGCGTGAAGAGGTTATCATTACGATTACCCATACAGGCTACGTGAAACGTCTGCCGGTATCGACATACCGCAGCCAGAAACGTGGTGGTCGTGGGGTCGTGGGTATGGATACGAAAGATACCGACTTTGTTGAGCATCTGTTCGTGACCAACTCTCACAATTACCTTATGTTCTTCACGGACAAAGGTAAAGTGTATCGTCTCAAAGCTTACGAGATTCCAGAGCTTGGACGTACCGCACGGGGAACGCCGATTATCAACCTGATCCAGATTGAGCAGGGTGAATCAGTTAATGCCGTGATTCCGGTTCAGGAATTTGAAAGTGACAGATACCTGTTCTTTGCTACCCGCCAAGGGGTTGTGAAGAAAACACCACTTGAGGATTACACGAATATCCGCAAAGGCGGCTTGATCGGTATTTCCTTGCGTGATGATGACATTCTGATCGATGTTAAGCTGACTGATGGACAGCAAGAGATCATTATGGGTACAGCTCACGGAATGTCTATTCGATTCTCCGAAGGTAATGTACGTTCCATGGGACGTAGTGCTACCGGTGTCAAAGGGATCACATTGGATGAACAGGATGCCGTTATTGGCATGGATGTAGTTGATAAAGACCTTGATGTTCTAATCGTTACAGCCAAAGGTTACGGTAAACGTACACCTGTGAGTGACTATCGAATGCAGACTCGTGGCGGTAAAGGGATCAAGACGATTAATGTCACAGAGAAGAATGGCGCAGTAGTCAGCCTCAAAATGGTTAAAACCGAAGAGGATCTGATGATTATTACGTCTAGCGGTACTTTGATCCGGATGAGCATGGAAGGCATATCCACTATGGGTCGATACACGCAGGGTGTGAAGCTGATTCATATTCGTGACGAGGATTCAGTAGCTACAGTCAGCCGAATTGACAAAAATGAAGAAGAACCAGACGATGAGTCACTTGAAGGCACGGAAGCTGGGGAAACCCAAGCTCCGGCAGTAAGCCTGGAAGAAGGCACCGTTTCTGACGCGGACGCTGATGCTGAAGTTGAAGGCGACGATTCCGGTTCGGAAGCATAAAAATAGAATGTTATAAAAACCAATCTCTTGGAGATTGGAAGAAGATTGCGAGGGCTCCCATTGGGAGCCCTTTTCTTGTATAAAGGAATCTCTTCTTCTATTGTTCCGAATCTGGGATGTACAGCCTGATTCCTGAGTAATATAATGGGAAATATCATGAAAAACCGGGACTATGGTCTTGTTTGTTACTAACATAGAAGAACGATGAGTGAGGGGAATATACATGGGATTAATCACCCTGTCAGAAGTCAAACCAGGACTGAAACTTGGGAGTGATGTGCAAACGCTTCGTGGGAACGTTTTGCTTCAGAAGGGAAAAGTCATTTTACCCAAGGATATGGAAGTGCTCAGAGCCTTTATGATCCATCAGGTAGATATTGAGCAAGAGAGAACAGGGTCGAGTACTACAGGAACCAAAGGTGCATCTGCTTCCGCAGGAAGTACAACAACTGAGAAGAGTGGTGAACGGACAGGGAAGACAGGGAACGTCACCACAGCCCCTGTAGTAACGTCTCTGCAGGATGAGTATGAGAAGATGGTTGGATTAACTAAAAATGCATTTCTGTCCTCTCTGGCGGCTGAATTGCCTGTATATGAGTTGCGTACACAGTTAGAGGCTGTGTTTGCACATCTCAAACAATATAATGTGCTTACCTTCAGTCCACGAGTAATGCAAGAACATGATTATGTATATCACCATGCTGTACTGAGTGCAATCACATCCTATCAACTGGCCCAGTGGGTAGATCTTCCCTCCAAGGATTGGATGCAAGTTGCGTTTGCAGGCTTGTTCCATGATATCGGTAATAACAAAGTAGATCCGCAAATTCTCCATAAACCATCAACGTTGACCCTCGCAGAACAGGAAGAGATTCGGCAGCACACCAAATATGGTTACCAGATTCTTAAACAGGCAAAGGCCATTAATGAGGGTGCCAGACTTGCAGCTTTGCAGCATCATGAAAAAGTTGACGGATCAGGCTACCCGTTGCAGCTTAGTGGGACGCAGATTCATATTTACGCTAAGATTGTAGCTATCGCCGACATTTTCCACGCCATGACGCTGGAGAAGATTTACCGCAAGGCACAATCACCATACTTGGTCCTAGAACAGATCCAAAGTGAGGCATTTGGGAAATTGGATCCTGCAATTGTAAGAGTATTTGTTCAGCGATCAACTCAAATCCATAATGGCATCCGAGTGAAACTCAGCAATAACCAAATTGGAGAGATCGTATTCTCTGATCGAGATCATCCTACACGGCCTATGGTGTCAGTAGAAGGAACTATCATTAACCTAATGCAGCAACGGCAGCTTCACATTCAAGAGGTTATCGGTTAACTATAGATATTAGAGCAACTTGAGGAGAGGGTCTTTCTTTTATAGAGAGACCTTTTGGTTAGAGATATCAGTGGTATTGTAGATATACCAGAAGATTATAAAAAGATGTATAAGTACTTAAAAAAAGACTTGCAATCAAAATCTGTACATGGTATATTCTAATTCCGGCCAAGAAAACACAGTTTACACGGTGCGGCAAGCAAATGAAGTAAGCTTCGAAAGAAACTTGAAAAAAAAGAGCTTGCAAAGTTGGTTCGGATGTGGTAAGATATAAGAGTTGCTGAAGAGAACAACGTTCGGTAACAAAACAAGTTTGATCTTTGAAAACTGAACAACGAGTGAGTAAACATTCTGCTTGCAGAATGAACGCAAAAGTTTGAAACAAGCCTTGGCTTGAATCGGCTGGAGCACAAATGAGATTTTTAATCTCGTCAGATTCAAAATG
>NZ_JBHGUU010000023.1:0-334265 GCF_048976745.1 Paenibacillus sp.
TTCGAATAATTATGAGGTCTATACCACCCGGCCAACGGCGACGATTGTTGTAGCCGATACAACACTGACCATTGGCAAGACATCGCAGATAACGATCACATTCTCAGAGGCTGTGTCGGGTTTCGATAATGCGGATCTGACGGTTGCAAACGGTACACTGAGTGCTGTTCAATCATCCGATGGGGGTGTGACATGGACAGCAACGTTAACACCTCAAGCTAACGTGAGCAAATCAATCAACGTTATCACTCTACAGAATAATGGAGTGTCCAATGGTTACGGTAATGCAGGACAGGGGATAACGGAGTCCAATTCGTATTCCGTTTTCACTATACAGCCCGTACAATCCACAAGTCCGAGCAGTCCTTCTGTACCAATGGCTCCGATAGACAATACAGTTACTTCAACAACGGGTAAAATAACCGTTCCAATGAATAAATCAGGGTTGGTTAGCTTGGGCAAAGAGATTCAAATCTCCATTCCAGCGGGGGGATCACCTCAAGAACTTACATTATCGATTGATAAAGTGCCGAATACCGAAACGTTGCTAACCAATAAAGAGATTCTGGTCAGCTCGGTATTTGAGCTTATGAAGAATTTCAAGGAGAACTTCCTCAAGCCGGTCAAAATGACATTTGCATTTAATTCATCAGGACTTGAGAGTCATCATTCAGCAGCTGTATTTTATTATGATGAAGTGAATAAGGCATGGGAGAAAGTGGACGGAGGTATTATAAACGGGAACCAAATCACAGTCGAGGTCGATCACTTTACGAAGTATGCAGTCCTTGTTGTAGATAAAACCAGCGGAAAGCCCATCTTGAATAAGCCAGTTGAACCGACGACAGAAACTGGCTTTAGCGATATCTCGGGACACTGGGCAGAAGCAAGAATTAAACAAGCTTTAAGCAGCGGTATGATTACCGGTTATCCGGATGGAACGTTCAATCCGGGGAAAAACGTCACACGTGCCGAGTTCTCAGTCATGCTGATGAGTGCGTTGAATTCACAAAAAGCAGGAGTGGAACTGGTATTCTCAGATAAAACCGAAATTGGAGCTTGGGCCAAAATGGCAGTCTCGCAAGCCGTGCAAGAAGGCATTCTTAGCGGTTATCCGGATGGCACGTTCCGGCCAAACGCCAATATAACACGTGCCGAGATGGTAGTGATGGTTGCGAATGCGCTCAATGTATCTACTAAAGACAATGCTGCAACGTCTTTTTCAGATGAGAAATCCATTCCTGTTTGGGCAAAAACATCTGTGGCAGCGCTGAAGGAACTTGGCCTTGTCGAAGGTATGGGTAACAACGATTTCAATCCTAAATCACCATCCACCAGAGCAGAGGCTGTTGTTATATTAATGAACTTGTTAGATAAAACCACAGCAGAATAGTAGTTAACCGAGAAACAGCTTTACCTCTATAGAGAGTAAAGACATTGGGGTGAAAGATACGTTTGCGGTTGAGTGCTCCTGAGCTATTATATCAAGGAACTAAAGGCACCCTGTAGGGTGTCTTTAGTTTTATCCAGTAGTGACCATGCATCTCCACTATCAATCTACCAAACTTTTTTACATACATTTAATATAATCTATGACTTTTGTGAATTGAACTATGGTAAAATATCTCAGGATCTAAAATTGGAGAGGGGTTTTTTCATTCATGTCTTGGAAAAAAGTTTTGGGTAAAAGCACACTGCGTGTAGCCACTGCTGCACTGTTACTCACGCAACTATTGGGCGCAGCAGGCTCGGTCTCTGCCGCAGGCAACGATGTAGAAGTACACTTGATTGGAATCAATGATTTCCACGGTCAGTTGGATACGACATCCATTGTGGGTGATAAGAAGGCAGGATCGGCTCCAATTCTAGCAACCTATCTCAAAGAAGCTCAGGCAAAATATGAACATTCCCTACTCTTCCATAATGGAGACTCTGTTGGTGCATCAGCTCCAGTCTCATCTATGGATCGTGACGAGCCTACGATGGAATGGATGAACATGATGGGATTTGATGTAGGGTCTCTGGGTAATCATGAATTCGACCAAGGTATCGCTGCTTTGAAAGCACAGATCTTTGGTGGCCTTGATCCAAAAGAAGGTAAAGTAACTCATGCTGGTGCAAAATTTGATTACGTCAATGCTAACGTCATTGATACCGCTACTGGCAAAACATTGATCCAGCCGTATGTGATTAAAGAGGTAGGCGGCGTCAAAATTGGATTCATCGGATTAGTAACGAAGTCTACACCTGCCAAAGTATCCCCATCGGGTACAGCTGGTGTGCGTTTCTTAAGCGTAGAAGAAGAAGTTGAAGCCGTTAATAAATATGCGAAAGAGTTGCAAGATAAAGGTGTAGAAACGATCATTGTATTGGCACATGATCCGGCAACGACTAAAGAAGGCGTAACTACTGGAGAAGCAGCTGATTTGGCAAAAGCTCTCCCAGCAGATTCCCCTGTTGACGTTATCGTTGCAGGCGATAATCATGCTTTGGCTAACGGTGAAGTGAATGGAAAGTTGATTGTTCAAGCGTATTCCTATGGTACGGCTTTTGAAGATATCAAATTGATGATTGACCCTGCTACCGGAGATGTAACTGAAAAATCAGCTACGGTTACAACGACTTTCCAAGAAGGTGTAAAAGAAGACCCTGAGACGTTGGCTATTATTAAAAAATCATTGGATAAACATCCTGAGCTAACGAAGCCAGTAGGTACAACAGATGGTTCCGTCACTCGTACAGATGCTTATAATAACGAAGCCCCTCTAGGAAACCTGATTGCCGATGCAATGCGTCAAGCAGACTTTGGTGATAAAGCAAGCGCTGCTGACTTTGCATTTATGAACCCAGGTGGTATTCGTGCGGATCTGCCACAAGGCGATGTGACCTTCGCTGATCTTGCGAAAATCCAACCGTTCGGCAATACTTTAGTGAAACTGGAGCTGACTGGCGAACAGGTTAAAACCTTGTTGCAGCAGCAATGGGGTACCAATGCTGACGGTACACCTAATACCAAAACACTTCAAATCTCTGGTTTGAAATACACTGCAGATTTCAGTAAGCCGGTCGCGGAACGCGTTACGGGTCTTAGTCTTGAAGATGGAACAACGATTGATCCTGCAAAAACATATACGGCTGTAGTTAACAACTTTATGGCTGCAGGTGGAGATAACTATAAAGTGCTGCTGGATGCTAAATCATCTTTGGCAGGTCCGATCGACCTGGATGTATTCTACCAGTACATCGTAGATACGTATAAAGGCGGTAAAATCGAAGCTAAAAATGAAGGACGTATCACAAACCTGGCTGCATCTACCGAGCCAACAGAAACACCTGTATCTACAGAGGTCATCTCTCGTGCTGAATTTGTAAGTGCGCTGGTAGACCTGTTGAAACTGAACAAAGTAACGACAGCACCTGCATTCAAGGATGTAGCGGCTAATGCGACCTATGCAGATGCGATTGCTGAAGCTACGCAAGCTGGATTCATTCAAGGTTACGGCGGGAACTTCTACCCGGAACGTGATATTACTTTGGAAGAAGCAGCGACGATTTTGGCAAAATTGGTGAACAGCCCGGCATCTGAAGCAAATGCGGCAACAATTATTGCTGCTTTCGAGGATGGGAAATCCGTCTCTGCTTACGCAATTAATCCTATGGCAAAATTGATTGACAAAGGTATTCTGGGTGGAACAGACAAAAAGTCGCTTCAACCTAAACAAGGTCTTACTACGAAAGATGCCAAAGCTTTAATTGAAAAGGCAGTTGCAGCTAAAGCCTCATAATGTTGAACTTCATGTATTCATAATAAATATCAATTAAATAAACGACGAGGTCCATTCAAAGAAGGAGAATGGACCTCGTCGTTTTTAAGTTTTATTTGTGAGAATAAGCGATAATGCTTTCCAGCCATTGAATGATTATCATTTCGCGTTGAATTGCATAATCCAACACCAGATAATCTCCGAAATGCTCACTGTCCGCAGAAGGAATTTGACTATATCTTTCTTTTTTTTGTTGAAGATGTGTTAGTCGTTCCTGATGTTGAATCAGTTGATGATCCACCAGCTGTAATCGGGTTGCAGCATCAAGATGATGAGAGAAATACATTCGAAGCCGAAACACGTCTTTGGGCGTGGGTTCAATAGGCTCTTCTTTTTTCAACCATTGAACAAAATCATGCTTGCCTTTTTCCGTAATGGAATACAGCTTTTTCTCCAGAATTTCTCCACTAATTTGAATCTCGTACACGATCAGTTCCTCACTCAGCAATTTTTTCAACTCTGGGTATATCTGACTGTGCTTTGCTGTCCAAAATTCACCCAAATCCTTACTAAACTCTTTGCCTATATCGTAACCGGTCATGGGTTCCTTAGACAACAAACCTAATATTGCATATTTTAAAGTTCTCATAAGGCCCACCTTCTCTAGATAAATACGTATGAATTTTGTAATTATAACATAACTAGCCAATGAACCTTAATATAGATACAGATTTGAACGAACACGTTTATCAATTCATATAAATATGTACATGTTTTCATTGATATGATTTTTTGCCTGTGGTACTATTTAACTCGAAAGATAGTGAATTAATTCACAATATAAACATGAGGGAGAAAAGATCTCAGTGGAACTGACAAAAAAGAGATGGATTATTCTGATTGCAAGCTGTTTTATCAATCTGTGTATCGGCTCGATTTACGCATGGAGTGTATTTGCTGCACCAATGGCAGAGTATTTGAGCGGCATTACAGGACGTCTTTTAACTCCGGGGGATTTGGCTATTGCCTTTACAATCTGCAACTCGGTAGGGCCAATTACGATGATATCAGGTGGATGGATTAATGACAGGTTTGGACCGAAGAAAGTCATTTTGATTGGAGGCTTGTTATTCGGGGGCGGCATGATTCTGTCCGGATTTGCAACGTCTGTAGGATTTCTGGTGTTTGCTTATGGGATCGTACTCGGCTTGGGAACAGGGATGGTTTATGGGTGCACCATTAGTAACTCAATCAAGTTTTTCCCGGACAAACGGGGACTGGTCGGCGGTGTAACAACGGCTGCGTATGGATTAAGTTCTGTTATTATCCCTCCGATTGCCAATGCATTTATCAGTAATTCTGGGGTAACCTCTGCATTCTTTGTTACGGGTACTTCATTTCTTGTCATTGTCTGTGCCGCATCTTTCTTTATTGAAAAATGCCCATCCGATTTTGTTCCGTCAGGCTGGACACCTAAGACAGTCAACGTTAATTCATCTTTAAAAGCAGATAAGAACTGGAAGGGGATGCTAGCAAGCCCGCTATTTTACGTCATGATTCTGATATTAATAAGCGGAGCTTTTGCTGGTCTAATGTGTACGTCGCAAGCATCACCTATAGCTCAGAAAATGGTAGGTCTGTCTGCCGCAGCTGCGACAACCGTTGTTTCTGTCTTGGCTCTGTTTAACACGGGTGGACGTATCCTTGCGGGATATATTTCCGACAAAATTGGTCGAATCAATACGCTGGCAGTCGCTTCGCTCTTATCAGTAGCAGGACTCATCTTGCTGTATTTATCAGGTGGTAGCAATGTTGTGACATTTTATATCGGTATCTCTGCCATTGGATTGAGCTTTGGCTCCCTGATGGGAGTATTCCCCGGATTTACAGCCGATCAGTTTGGAGCCAAAAATAATAGTGTGAATTATGGAATCATGTTTATTGGATTCGCAATAGCAGGATACTTCGGGCCTTCGATTATGAGAAATGTATTCAGTGCAGACGGGAGTTATCAAAGAGCCTTTGTCATTGCAGCCATTCTGGGGTTGTCCGGATTTATTCTCACCTTTGTATATAAGTGGGTCGTCAAGTATCAGGAGAGAGCAGCTCATAAGAATCAGAAGGTTATCATCTAAAGTTTACGATATATCAGCTATAAGGAGTATGAGACCATTTGCTATATCCCCATGCAGGGTGTGTTTTTTGAATAAGGAAGCAGACATTTTTGATCATATGATGAGGTTAAATCGACAAATTGATGTTTCTATGATAGGGTGGAGGCATCCCATAGGCATTCTACTCTTCGGAGTAGAGTGCCTTCATGTATATTATGGGAGCTTACATTAAATGTATTTTAAATTCAATTGGATCGGTTATGGAGGTGGTGATGCTATGTTTCTCTCTTTAGCCCCAACAGGGGATGGTTGGATGAGTATGAAAATTGTGAAAATATCATTTAATAAAAGAGGAGCGAACATAGCATGACTACTCGTTTTCAAGCGGAGAACCGCATTCCATTAAATCCATCTCGGCTTAGGGATCTACGTAAATCCGGGCGTTTTCCAGGCGTTGTCTTTGGCAAAAATACGGAGAATCAGATGATTCATATTCCAACAATAGAATTTCAAAAATGGTTGAAGCAAGGAGCATCTGGTTTTATTGAATTGCAGTTTGAAGAGAAAGGCGCATTGACCGTATTGTTGGAAGACCTCCAACGTGATCCGGTTACACGAGATTTGCTTCATGTGGATTTTCAACAGGTGCAGACGAATGAGATCATGCGCACTAAAATTCCCGTCAAGTTCAACGGCACACCGATCGGCACAAAACAGGGCGGAGTCGTGCAAGTTCAATTAGCTTCTATTGAAGTGGAGGCCTTGCCGAGACACTTGCCAACTTCGATTGAATTTGACATTAGTACGATGGAACTTGGAGAAACGCTACATGTAAGTGATGCAACATTTGCAACAGAAGTAACGGTGATCTCTGAGGGAAATGAATCTCTTCTCTCTGTAGTTAAACCTTAACGATACCGAGTATGAACTACTAGAATAAGTCAAAATTAGCCGTACAGATAATAATCTGCACGGCTAATTTGTGCTTTCATTCGCAAAATCCAGATGTAAAGTAAGTAGACTCAGGACAGGTGCTCACTATAATGGAAATAAGATACATATACAGGGCGGTAGGCCAAAAAAATGGACAAATTAAAGAACGGCGGATTCTATACACTGAAGTTTTTCATAACTCCTGAAGAGTTGAAAGGTCTATTACAGCTCTTCGAGCAGAGACAGGTGCAATTCCATCATACCAATGCTGCCCGGACAGAGCATGATCTTAGTCAGGTGTATGAGGCGTATCAGACGTTCTATCAGTATTATGTGACAGGAGAACAGAGAAACGATGTTCGTCCCTTCTTTATATATTCCATTTCTGTTGCGTTCGATCGAGAAAGTTCAGGATTTTTTGTGAGAAATGAAGGTGTTTCTTTCCCATATCACGGACATTGGGCAGAGGATGAACTGCCGTGCATCATGCTTTCTTTTCCAAAAGGCGTTCAAGTTAATTTGGAAGATGAAAAAGGAAAATACTATATATATGAGGATATCCGGGGTCATAAGCCGCTAACCTATGCGCTTTTCGATGAAATTAGAGACTCTATCAAAAAAATGACAAAACCTCTTCGCTTCTCAGTCCATGATACCGATGCAATGAAGGAACAGAAGCCCTCGGTGCGTATAAGCCAGGATGCAATGCACGACTTGAGCCAATCCTGGATTTTCAATAAATATGGGCTTGTGATTCATGGCAAATAGGTAGCAAGCATGGTTGGCGGAGGCGGCAGAACAGAAGCATCCGTATTCGGGAACTACGACCATCTACGATATTCCATATCGACTTGATTAGCTCGTTACAATGATAGTAACCGTAGATCTATAATTCTCGAACCACCTTTGTACAGTGAAGGGTGGTTCTTTTCTTGTTTTCCTTGTATGAGTTACGACATCAAACGCCCCTCTCTCAACCATCGGACAAACACACTTTCTCGGTCTTGTCCACTTCTATCCCTGACCAAATCCAAATCCATTGCATCTAATAAACTATCAAAATAAAGGAGGTTTTGAGAATGGGAAATAGAAGAGTTCGGAGTTATCCCCCGGTTCGAATTTACAATTCCACACCATTTAATGCTACAGGAAGAGTAGAGTATGCATCTCTCTTTTGCAGCGATGACAACTATGCGGTACAGCGTGATGAGACTTGGCAGGCTTCTTCACGTGGAGTGTGCTTGGTGACAAGAATTACGGCAACGGTTAGAACACCGAGTGGCAACATCGAAGCTGAACCATATACGTCCTCGGGCACATCTTACAGCCAGTTTGCCATCATACAGGTAGGACCAAACCGTTTCCAGGTTACTCGTGTAGTAAGTACACCGAGACGAGGTTGCCGGAAGTAAGAATGAAGGATACGAACGTAATCTGAGCTGTAGTCCCCTTCAACCCAAAGAAAACGACTCGCCCAATCTACTAAGGGCGAGTCGTTTTCTTATCATGAAATTTAGAAATGGCGAATCAATGCTTCTGATACCATAATATGCGGCGATACATGGAGGAATCTTTCAGGCGTCGGAAAGGGCGCAAGTCGGGTTGATAGTTACCTTCAATAATCCAAATCCGAGCTTTATTGTCGATTCCGATGTCAAAGCCGACCTGTCTAAGATCGGGGTTGTGTTCTGCCAATTGTTTGGCAGCGAGGAGTGCAGTTCGTTCTGCCTGTACCAGCAAAGTTCGACCTCCGACACGTGCGAGTTGCAGTGCCTTAAGCGCAGGTAAGGTACGGCTGGCCACATTCGTGACTAGATATCCTCGCGATGCGACCTTGGCATAAGCGCCAGTTACTTTCCACTTCGATGGAGCTTCCTTTTTGCGTTGAACCATGATTCGAAGATCAAACGGTTTGTTACGGATTCGAGCCAGGTGCAGGCGTTGCTGGACAATGTAGGTACGATCTTTATAGGATTTGTCGAGCCATTCAAGCAGCTGATCTGTATTCAGCAGGGTAATGGTATGATTCTCATTCTGAATTCGATAGGTGTTGGAACGCTGACGTTCAATGAACACGATATCCCTTCCATAGCTTCCATTGCAAGGTTTCAGGACTAAGCCTGGGTAGTGTAGGAGCATGTTTGTTAAGGATTCCTTCTCAAGAAGCTGTGTTTCGGGTAACCGCTTGGCGAGTAAGGGCACACTGTGGAGCGTGCGATACTGCAACCATTTGTCTCGTTGAAATAACATCAGATCACTGCCTTTTTAAGGGTCTAACCTCATTCTAATTTATATAAGTCATCCATATAAGCTGTCATTGGTCTAAATTGGAGCGGAAAGTCACTGAATTTCAGTGCATACTTTACCAAGGTTCATGGAGATTCGAGATTGCAAACTTGTTCGTTTACTGTCCAACCCTACGATGGTATACTCACAATATTCAAACCAGAATTTTGAGAAAATATGTCGAATTGAGGCTTAATTAGGATGATGACAACTGAACAAAAGGACGGAACAATCATCCTTATCCCATCGCTGGAACCAGATGAGAGACTTCTATCCTATGTCCGTCAATTGAGAGACTATGGATTTATCAATATTGTCATAGTAGACGACGGATCGGGTGAGGCATATCAGCCCATCTTCGAGGAACTTGGAGAGAACGGATGCGCGCTGCTGAGACATGCGGAGAATCAGGGCAAAGGTGCTGCGCTCAAGACAGGCTTCCGTTATATTGCACAGCAATATGGAGCGGCTTCTTTTGTGGTTACTGCCGATTCGGACGGGCAGCATGCAGCGGAAGATGTATACCGTATAGCTCAAGAAGCCAGGCTTCATCCAGACTCGTTGGTGCTTGGTGTAAGGAATTTTAGTGAGGGGGACATACCGCCAAAGTCTTTGTTCGGCAATCGGATGACCTCCTTTATTTTTGCCATGCTCTATGGCAAGAAACTATCCGATACCCAGACAGGACTTCGTGCATTTGGTCCAGGGCTGCTTGCGTTTATGCAGGATGTGCGCGGTATTCGATTTGAATATGAGCTTCAGATGCTCATCTCGTGCATTCAATCCGGCATACCGATTCATACCATGCCCATCCAAGTCATCTATGAAAATGGCAATGCGGGAACTCATTTTAAAGCGATTCAGGATAGTGCTCGGGTCATGGGGGTGTTGTTCTCCAACTTCCTGCGGTTCATTTCATCGTCGGTGGCGAGTTCCGTTGTTGATCTGGGTATTGCCTGGTTTTTGATCGACGCGTTGCGGCCCGTACTTGGTGAGCAGCACTATCTAAGAATTCTGCTTGCAACCGTGATTGCGAGAGTGATATCCATTGTGGTCAACTATGTACTGAACAGACACTTTGTATTCCGTAAGGAAGATAGTCAGGGCAGTCTATGGCGCTATCTGACGTTATGTGGAGTGGTGATTTTGCTGTCCAGTACCGGCGTATATCTATTCCATACCGTTCTCTTCGTAGATGAGAAATTGGCGAAATTCGTCTGTGATGCCTTGCTGTTCCTGCTCAGTTTCCAATTGCAGCGAAGATGGGTATTTGCAGCAAGGAGGAAGCAGTTGTAGTGCAAAACGAAAAAAGACAGAATATCTTTTTTATCATCACGATGATTTTGATGTCGATATATCTGGTATGGCGTACGTTCTTTACATTGCCGTGGGGTGAAGGCGTGCTGAACGTCATCTTCGGTATACTGCTGATTTTGGCTGAAGCGGTCACCGTACTGACCACCTTTGAATTATTCTTTCAGAAGATGCAAAAAGAACGTACACAGCTCGACTTTCCAATCGTTCCGCCGGAGTATTATCCGGATGTGGATGTATTTATTGCTACGCATAATGAACCGGTTGATCTGTTATATAAAACCGTTAATGCCTGTACGTTCATGGATTACCCCGACAAGCAGAAGGTTCATATTTATCTCTGTGACGATGGAGCAAGACCTGAGGTGGAGGAGCTTGCCAGACAGTTTGGTGTGGGATATCTGGGGTTCCCCGGAAACAAGGATGCCAAGTCTGGTAATCTGAACAATGCCCTGAGCAAAAGCTCTTCTCCGCTCATTGCAACGTTTGATGCAGATATGATTCCACAGCACACCTTTTTGATGAAAACGGTACCCTATTTCATGCTCTCCACGTTTATTAAGGAGAATGAGGAATGGCGTCTTCGCCGAGATGATGAGATGGACCCTACGTTCAAGCTTGGGCTGGTACAGACGCCGCAGAGCTTCTACAATCCGGATCTATTCCAGTTTAATCTGTATGCAGAGCAAGGCATTCCGAATGAACAGGATTTCTTCTCCAGAGAAGTGAACATCCTGCGTAATGCCTCCAATGCGGTAGCCTATACAGGCAGTAATACAATCATTTCCCGGCAGGGTATGGAAGACATCGGAGGTTTTCCGCTGAATACCATTACCGAGGACTTTGAGACAAGCATCCGCTTGCAACAGGAAGGTTATATTACCTATGCAACGCAAGAGGTTCAGGCTGCCGGGCAGACAACAACAACAGTGAAGAGCATGATTAAGCAGCGGATTCGCTGGGCAAGGGGCATTATTCAGAGCCTGCAGAATACGCGTGCACCCGTATCCGGGAAGCTTCCTTTTTGGACGAGAGTGACTTACTTAAGCAGTTTCTTATATTGGTGGTCCTTCTTTAACCGGTTGATTTTCATTTTGGCGCCTATTTTGTTTGCGTTATTCGACTTCCAGATTGTGAACACAACCTTCTGGCAGATCTTAATATTCTGGCTTCCATCCTATTTCTTCTACAGTGTATCCATGCGATATCTGTCCAGCAATATTCGGAATCAGCGATGGAGTCAGGTTATCGATACAATATTTATGCCTTATCTCATCTGGCCTGTTCTCCTGGAAACGGTGGGCATTCGCGAGAAAAAATTCAAGGTTACCAACAAAAGCAGAGCGAACGGTCGACAATGGATGTCTGCTCTGTTATATGCACTTCCGCATATCTTCCTGCTGTTGCTCTCCATTGCAGCCGTGATTCGGTATGTCAACGGTAAGTACGGGATCGCGCTGTTCTTCAGCAGTATCATTATTTTCTGGCTGGTTCATAACATGATCGCGCTATGTTACGCCTTGTTCTTCATGATTGGCCGTCGTGCGTATCGGGAGACAGAACGGATTCGGGCACAGGAAGATGTTACGATTCACGACCAAGCCAACAATCTGCGATATCAGGCCAAGACGGTGGATGTATCCGAACAAGGGATAGCCTTCTATGTCCCTTATCCCATTTATTTGGCGGAGCAGAAGGTCATCTCTCTGATTGTCAAAACCGAGCGATATGAAGCCAATCTCGATGCAGTTATCGTGTATGTGAAACAGGATGGAGAGGGCTGGCGTTACTCCGCAACGGTTCAGCCAGTCGATGAGAATGATAACCGCCAATACATGCAGATCATCTATGACCGTAAACACTCATTGCCAGAGCAGATGAACATGTGGGATACGGCTTATGACGATATGTTACGTAATGTGAAAAAACGGATTGTACAACCCAGATCGGATCAGCGGAAAATGCCGCGGCTTTCCCTTCAGCTTCCAGTTCATTTCACGAATGGTGCCAGCTGTACGCTGCGCAGCTTCAATTATCGTTTCTTCTCCGCGAAGGAATTTCATGGTGATATTGCGGCAGGAGCGGTCGTTACTTTTTATACGAAGAGTAATATTGAAGTCATCCTGCAACATACGGGAAAAACGACAGTCCGTGAGCGCGAAGTACTCCTTTCGGTGGAGAATATCGATGATATTGTGGAGAAGGGCCTGATCGAGCAGTTGCTGACGGATCTGATTGAGCCACATTCCGATCGTTCCACCAGAGAAGGTTAGGGGAGATAATAATGCTCATTGTGCTTCAATTTGTGATGGGAGTTTTATTGATAATCTCCTTTGTTGGTTATATGCAGTTTGTTCGGAAGACACTTGCACTACGGTGGGAGTTTATCCCTGTATTTGTGTTTTCTGTGATAGCCTGCATCGTATATTTTGCTGGCTTGGCAGGTCAGCTCTTTATTGGAAGTATTATTGTGTTGATACTAGGCTTGTTTCTTTTTAGAGGTACGCTGGTTCGAGCTATCCGACAAAGGACCAAGCCGATTGTATTGTTCTCGTTATTTCAGTTTTCTTTTCTGGGCGGAACGTTCATCTTTTTGCTGGTTCTGTTCCAAAATGAATTGACACACTACGATAATTTCTCGCACTGGGCTATCGTTTTGAAGCAGATGCTGAGTACAAATGCCTTTCCGACACCAGACTCCAGCCTGATTGATTTTAAAAACTATCCGCTGGGGACTTCGTCATTTATTTATTATGTCTGTCGCTTCATGGGGCATTCCCAGTCCGTGATGCTTTTGGCACAAGGTCTGCTTATCTTTTCCTGTTTTTATGCCATGTTTGGTATCGTTTCAGAGAAGAAACGCTTTCTTCTGTACGCGTTTCTCGGACTCGGGTTATCAACGCTTTCTTTTTTCAACCTTACGATTCGGATCACCAATCTGCTTGTGGATTTCTTGCTTCCGATCTACGCGCTCGCGATCCTGGCGGTGATTTACCAATATCGGAATGAGATCAACAAGGCCTGTATTGTTGTTCTTCCGCTGGCGGGATTGCTGACGATCATCAAAAGCACAGGGATTATTTTCGCCGCGATCAGCCTGATCTTCCTGGTGTATACATGGCTGAGGAATGGGCAGCGCTCGAACTGGAAAGTCGGACTGGCTGTGCTGGGTACCCTTGGCGGTTCATTCCTTCCGTATTTCGGCTGGAGCTGGCGAATGGCGACGGTATTTCAAGGGGTTGATAACAAGTTCGAGGGTACAGCCGCGGTGATCAAAGCGGGCAAGACGGGAGAACAGAAATGGGAGATTCTGACGCTCTTCCTGAAATCAAGCATGGATATCACGTCCAGGCCTGTGCTCGGCATTGTAGTTTTCCAGCTTATCGCGATCGGAGCTTCGATATTTGCCGTTGTTGTGCTCAAGAAGAAGTGGAATTTATGGAAAGCTTTAATTGCGTTGGACGTTGTACTGGTACTGTACTATGCAGGCATACTGGCGTTATATCTCTTCTCCATGCCGGTCGATGAGGCTATTATCCTGGCAGGATTTGAACGTTATGCATCGAGTATCGTGGTCCTGTTCGCCGGTGGGTTGGTGTTGTGCGCTGCGATTGATCTGGAGCGTTCATTCCACTATCGGATTGGTGAAGTGCCTGATTATCAATCCTTTAAGACGGTCAAGACGAAAGGTCATTATCAAAAAGGCATTATCGGGTGTATGGCGGTTGCAGCCACCATTCTCTTGTCTGAATACAATGGTATCGTGTCTATCGCCAAAAGCTATGATACAACGCTCCCTTACAAGATTCATGCGGTTACCGGTGATCGGTGGTATCCAGGTGGGCAGGAGGATAACAACCGATATCTCTTTTACGCCTCAGATAAGGACCAGCAGGTCACGAACTATTACATGCAATATGTAGGGAAGTATTTCTTGTATGCTCCACATGTAGACGGGATCGTGTTGTTCTATGAGGATAATATGGACAACCTTCTGAGCAGTTACGATTATCTGGTGGTTGTCGAAACGGATCTCAACGCAAAATATTTGTTGAAAAAGCATTATGGCATCGACATGCAAGAGGGTATCTACAAAATCACCCGTTTCGGCGATCAGATCGTTCTTACGTTGACTTGAGTCAGTGGGTGAAGTTGTATTCCGGACAGTCGAACTGGATAGGCCCCGTATTGGAGGAGTGTGCAAAAACACACTTAAAAGCTGTACGGACATCATCCGTATGGCTTTTTAGTGCTCGTCAAATAAGATACAATGATACTTGTAGATAGCGGAAATCCGCATTGAAGAGAAGCTTCCATGATATTATGTTGGGGCCGTATCCACACGTCTAAATCCATCTCAAAGTGGTGAACTCATGAAGGAACTGCACAACCCGATTAATCGGAAAACGTATTACATTTCCATGCTAACCATCATTGCTCTGATGTTATCTGGATTAGTCCTGTCCACGACCGAGTTGAACGGGATTACCGCGGGGTATGTGATCCATTGTCTATGTGTTACCGTGCTGTCGGTATGTTTATTGATGTATCCAAAGGTAGAGACATTTCCCTTTCGATTAAGCATTATTCTGATTGGATTCGCTTACTTCTACACGCTTGCTTTTTTATATCCCCAGTCATGGACCACCTATATTCTCATCTGTCTTCTTCCCGCCCTCGCCATCCTGTTCTATGATCTGAAATTGTTCTATTGCTCATTGACTCTTAACGGGATTATGATTCTCATTACGTTTGGCTACAATCTTCTGTATAACCAAGGAAACGAGTATGCGTATTTACATACGGATGTGGTAGGCAATTTTATTAATATTATGGCGAGTCAAATCATTCTCTTTCTTATTTTTCACCTGACCTTTTCTCGGATGAGAAAGCAACAACTGTATTTTGAACAATTACAGCAATCGGAACGTTTGAAAATGATTGCCCATTTAACTGCTGCTGTTGCCCATGAAATTCGAAATCCGGTGACGGTTGTAAGAGGTTTCTTGCAGTTATATCGAGAAGATACATCTTTTGAGCAACCGGTGAGGAATAAGTTTGCTTTAATGATTGATGAACTGAATACCGTCGAGCAGGTGACCTCCCAATTCCTGACCCTTGCCAAACCCAATAGAGAACTAAGGCCAGAGAAGGTCGATGTTAAAGAGGTTCTTGAAGGAGTAACGGGTCTGCTCAGCTCCTACGCGATGTTATCGAATAAACATATAGAGGTACAGGTGGAAGAGGGCTGTCTAATTCTCATTAATACCATTGAGTTCAAGCAGTTACTGATTAATCTTATCAAAAATGCGTTAGAAGCTTCGGATGCAGGTACGACCGTCCAAGTGACAGCGAAGCGAGTGAAGCAGTGGGTGGAGATGCAAATAACGGATCAGGGAAGCGGCATGACAGAAGAAGAGTTGAAGTCGCTGGGGACTCCGTTTTATTCATTGAAAACCAATGGGACGGGACTTGGTTTAATGATCTGTTACAGTATCGTGGAAAAGTATAACGGGAATATCGAATACCGGAGCGCGAAAGAGCAGGGCACCTCGGTGACTATTCGCTTTAAAATCGATTAGGCTTAATAATGAGATAGCGACAGTTGGGACAAAGTGATCTTTCTCACCACTGCCGCTATTCGCCTATTGCGTGTGAAGGAATATCCTTTTCCGAACGAACCAGTTTCCTCTGAAGAGTACATAGATGAACACCTTGGACAGTGCTGCAATCACTGAAGCCAAAGAAACAATGGCCCCACTTGCATGAAGAACGAAATAGGGATGAGATAATACCCATGTAATTTATTCCAGATCATGGTATATTCCTAGTATTAAATAATGTAGGGAGATTCTATATGCATAATCAATTCATCAAAAGGTTGATCGTTTTATGTATGGTTTTTGTATTATTACCGGCAACGAGCGTTTTGGCTGCGTCGTCACTTATTAAGGACCCTGTCTTGGCCAAAGTGATTCGAGCAGATCTGAAGCTATCGGCTAAGAAGGCAATAAAGGCTGGCGATTTGAAAAAATTAAAATCCATCTATGCTATGGAAACGAAAAATAAGATTTCCAACTTGCAAGGTCTTGAATACGCCGTTAATATGACGGATCTATTCTTGCCTGGTCAAAATATAAAAAATATTAAGCCACTCAACAAGTTGAAGAAATTGACGTTCTTAGCTGTTGAAGGCAATCAGATTACAGATATCTCACCGCTTTCAGGCCTCACTAATCTGCAAAATCTGGTTATGGACAATAACAAAATCAAAAGCCTGGCTCCATTAAAAAGTATGCCTAAGCTGACCAGTCTGCTCGCCAGTGGGAATCAGGTGAGTGATCTTAGTCCTCTACAGAAATTAAAGCTGGAATGGATCATTATGAATGATAATAAAATTCAGGATCTGACACCTTTAAAAAATCATCCGACCTTGGAGTATCTTTATGTAGAAGATAATCTCATTAAGGATATTTCAGTGCTCGAAACCATCCCGCATCTGACAGAGGTATATTTGGCGAACAATCCGTTGAATGATCGAGCAGAGCAGGTTGTGAAAAACCTGGAGAAGAAAGGCGTCGTTGTAAGTTTGGTAAGCGAAGAAGCGGATCAGGCGAAGTAGTTTTGATTAGATAAGATGTATATGTACATGTAAGAAAAGGTTAATCCCTCATTATATTGAACAAAAAGAAAGAAGGCCGCAGATATTCTCGCGGTCTTCTTTAAGTGTGTTGGACAGAAACGCTCGGTAACAACTTACCGGCCGTCCCACAGCAATATTACTCCACTTCGATCTCCTTCACCGTCTCTCCCTCAACCAGCGTTGGTTGATAGTAGGTGTTCGTTGGCAGATCTTTTTTGCCTTGCAAATTCTTGATTACCCAGTCGGCAGCATCACGGCCCATTTGTTCTTGGGGATGGGTTAGCGTGGTGAGCCGAATGTTGGCGTTCTTGGCGATATACGAATTGTCCTGACCAATGATGGATAACTCATCCGGGATCGAGATACCCAGTTGCCTGCAAGCGTGCACGACCTCCAGCCCCACCTCGTCGTTATAACAGACGATTGCGGTGAGCGAATCCCTGTTTTCGTCCAGATACGTGGCTACATTGGAAGATAACTCTGGTTTTGAGGCGGTATCAAAGGAAAGTACTTGTTCCGGGTGGAACCGTAACTTCGCTTCACCCAGCGCTTTGATGTACCCCTTCATTCGGTATTTCCCTTGCAAATCATCCATTTTCGCAATAATGCCGATTTGGGTATGACCCTTGGCGATCAATTCCCGTGTAGCAAGATAACTGGATTGCACGTCATCCAGGCAGAAGAACGGAACCTCCAACTCTTCATAGAACGCATTAATCATCGTAAACGGTACATCCTGCTCCTTGAATGAGAGGTAGTACGCAATATTGGGATTATAGAGATTACTTTTGGTCGGTTCGACAATCAGGCCATCCACACCGTAGGAGAGCATCATTTCGAGTGCTTTTTTCTCCTGTGCCACATCATTATTGGTGCTGGCCAGCAGTAACGAGTAGTTGTCCTCATTCAGACGACTCTCAATGCCGCGAATAATGGAAGGAAAGATATAATCGGAAATGTACGTCGTGATCACACCAATCGTTTTCTTGGATGTATTACCGCCTGAGCGTGATCGATACTGATTGCTAACGTAGGTGCCTGACCCCTTTTCGCTTCGTAAAAATCCCTCATTAGATAACTCCAAAATAGCCTTCCGTACCGTCTGGCGACTTACGGTGTAGCTTTCCTGTAATGCCAGCTCGGTTGGAATCTGTTCGCCTATGCTATATGTCCCTGAAAGGATATGACTTTTTATATCATCAATGATGACCTGGTATTTTGGCTTCACGTAGTCCACTTCTTTCATCGTTACTCATCTATATTAACGTCGTTATTCCAATAGTTGTACGTACATATTCTAGCATGATTCAGATGGGAAGCAAATAAAACCGAACATTTTTTGAAATAAACCGTACATATCCGGCTTTTTTCATGGAGGTGTACCTTACAGCATAGCCGTTTTATAGCCGTATAAGACCTTTGAATGGTCAAATAGAGTACAATATGTGTTCTTTGTAAGTATAACTATTATATATTATTGACAAATGTACGTACAAAAAATATACTAAGGCTGTCAGAAAAGGAAAGCGCATTCTTTTAAGAAGACAGATTTTTTGAACCACCTTTATACCAAAATCGTGATTAGTCACTGCCATAAGTAGAAGTTTCACCTTATATATGCATCCTATGGGATGTGAAATCGCGACCGGAGAGGGGATACACGTGATTATGAGTCAACAGGACTTGAAAGAAGCCATTACCAATGGTGCTACTTCACTCGGGATTGAATTTGGATCAACGCGGATTAAGGCGGTGTTGATTGACGAGCGTTTTGAGACCATTGCGTCAGGCAGTTATGAATGGGAGAACCTTCTGAAAGACGGATATTGGACGTACAACCAGGAGGATATCATCACAGGTCTGCAGACGGCTTATCGTGAGATGAAGCAAGAGGTGGAACAGAAATACGGAATCACGCTGAGAACAGTCGGTTCGATCGGATTCTCAGCCATGATGCACGGATATATCGCATTGGATAACGCGGGTGAACTGCTGGTACCTTTCCGCACCTGGCGTAACGCGACGACGGGAGCAGCTGCAAGGGAGCTAACCGAACTTCTGCAATTCAATATTCCGGAACGTTGGAGCATCGCCCACTTGTACCAAGCGATTTTGAACGAAGAAGCGCATGTGCCACAGATCGATCACCTGACCACTCTGGCTGGATACATCCACTGGTTGCTGACGGGCAATAAGGCGATTGGCATCGGCGATGCTTCAGGCATTTTCCCCATTGACGAGTCTACACATAATTACCACCCAACCATGATCCAACAGTTCGATGAACAGATCGCGGGCAAAGGTTATCCATGGAAAGTCGAGGACCTTCTGCCCAAGGTATATCTCGCAGGTGAGAATGCAGGTGCATTAACGGAAGCGGGAGCCAAGTTGCTCGACCCTTCGCAAGATCTGCAAGCGGGTATTCCGCTCTGTCCGCCAGAAGGTGATGCCGGAACGGGTATGGTGGCAACAAATAGCGTGAGAAAACGTACGGGGAACATCTCTGTGGGAACATCCGTATTTGCGATGATCGTACTGGAGAAGGAATTGTCCAAAGTGTACCCCGAGATTGATATGGTCACCACGCCGGATGGCAGTCCAGTAGGGATGGTACATGCCAACAACTGTTCCAGTGATATCAACGCATGGGTGGGACTGTTCCGTGAATTCTCTCAAGCGATGGGATATGAAGTGGATAACGGCAAGTTGTTCAGCGTGTTGTTTAACAAGGCTTTGGAGGCAGACCCGGATGGTGGCGGCTTACTCAGCTACGGTTACTACTCCGGTGAGAACATTACGGGACTTGAGAAAGGCCGTCCCTTGTTCGTCCGCTCCCCGGAAAGCAACTTCAATCTGGCAAACTTCATGCGGACACATCTGTTCAGTGCATTCGGTGCACTCAAGCTGGGCATGGACATTTTGACGGAGCAGGAGCAGGTGTCGATTGACAGTATTCTGGCCCACGGTGGCCTGTTCAAAACGCCTGTCGTCGGACAACGGATTGTAGCTGCTGCGATGAACGTACCGGTATCGGTAATGTCTACCGCTGGTGAAGGCGGCGCATGGGGCATGGCACTTCTGGCTTCGTACATGATCAACAAGGAACAAGAGGAGAGCCTGGATGTGTTCCTGGAGCAGAAGGTCTTTAACGATGTTGAGGGAGTCGAAGTGGCGCCGGATGCATCGGATGTGAAAGGGTTTGAAGCATTTATCGAACGGTACCGGAATGGGCTCACAATTGAGCAATCAGCTGTAGATCATCTGGTAGAGAACGGGAGGGAATAACATGTTAGAACAACTGAAAGAAGAGGTATTCCAGGCGAATCTGGAACTGCCCAAGCACGGACTTGTGAAATTCACATGGGGTAACGTCAGTGCAATTGATCGGGAAAGCGGTCTGTTCGTCATTAAACCAAGTGGCGTTAGCTACGATGTGATGAAAGCAAGCGACATGGTTGTGGTTGATCTGGACGGTAACGTGGTGGAGGGTGAGATGAGACCTTCCTCGGACACCGCAACACATGCCGTACTATATAAGCATTACTCGGAGATTGGCGGCATCGTGCACACACACTCCACATGGGCGACCATCTGGGCGCAAGCCGGACTGGACGTACCTGTAATGGGAACAACACATGCGGACACGTTCTATGGAGCGGTGCCTTGTGCACGTTTCCTGAACCAGGACGAGGTGGATCGCGGATACGAAGCGGAGACAGGGCGCGTCATTATTGAAACGTTTGAACAGCGCGGGATTGATGTTATGGCGGTTCCTGCAGTACTGCTCCATGGTCACGCACCATTTACGTGGGGGAAAGATGCCAAGTCAGCCGTGGTGAACAGTGTCGTGCTGGAGGAAGTGTGCAAAATGAACCTATATGCGCGCCAATTGAATAACTTCGCCAAGGAACTGCCGCAAGGCATTTTGGATAAACACTATCTGCGTAAACACGGAAAAGACGCGTATTACGGACAGAAGTAATTAGGCTATAACAGTGATTGGAAGCATGTTCTGGCTTCCAAGTGGTTTAGTGTGGGAATGACTTGTTCAACTATACTTTTTACACGATAACGGAGAAGACAGAAGAAAGCTGGAGAAGCGGAGCGTTCGCCTTTATCACAGGATTTTCCCTTTAAAAAAGGGAATCAAAAAAATCCGGGGATAACCAGCGATCGAAAGATTATTCTGGCTGCGCAGTGTGCTAGTGTAAACCCACTAGTTCAACTATAAAATAATGAAATGAGGATGATTACATGTCAGCAGCAAAAGAATTCTGGTTTGTCGTCGGTTCACAGCACTTGTACGGAGAAGAAGCCTTGGGCGAAGTAAAAGCCAACGCACAGAAAATCACGGATGCCCTCAACGCAAGCGGCGTACTGCCGTACCCGCTCGTATTGCAGGATCTGGCGGTAAGCGCAGATAAAATCACAAGCACAATGAAGGAAGTTAACTACCGCGACGAAGTAGCGGGTGTCATCACATGGATGCATACATTCTCTCCGGCGAAAATGTGGATTCGTGGTACGAAATTGCTGCAAAAACCTTTGCTGCACTTGGCAACTCAATTCAACGAAAGCATTCCATGGGCAACCATTGATATGGACTTCATGAACTTGAACCAAGCCGCTCACGGTGACCGTGAATATGGCTTCATCAATGCCCGTCTGAGAAAACAAAATAAAATCGTTGTTGGCTACTGGGAGCGCCCGGAAGTGCAACAGCAAGTTGCCGACTGGATGGACGTAGCGGTAGCTTATAATGAAAGCTTTAACATCAAAGTAGCTCGCTTCGGTGATAACATGCGTAACGTAGGTGTAACCGAAGGCGATAAAGTAGAGGCACAGATCCAATTTGGATGGACGGTTGATTACTTCGGCATCGGCGACCTCGTGCAATACGTGAACGCTGTAACAGAGCAGGAAATCGACGATCTGATCGCTCAATATAAAGACCTGTACGAATTCGACTATGGCACAAACAGCAAGGAAGCTTGGGAAGCCAGCGTACGTGTGCAAGCGAGCTATGAGATTGCGATCAAACGTTTCTTGGACGAAGGTGGGTACAGTGCCTTCACAACGAACTTTGAAGATCTGCATGGCATGAAACAACTTCCGGGTCTGGCTGTGCAACGCCTGATGGCGCAAGGGTACGGATTCGCCGGTGAGGGTGACTGGAAAACAGCTGCGCTGGATCGCTTGCTAAAAATCATGGCCCATAACGAGAACACGGGCTTCATGGAAGATTACACATACGAGATGGCCACTGGACAGGAAGCGATCCTGCAATCTCACATGCTTGAAGTCGATCCGACACTTGCCAGCACGAAACCGAGAATCATTGTGTCCCCACTGGGCATTGGCGATCGCGAAGATCCGGCACGTCTTGTGTTCGACGGCAAAGCAGGCGAGGGTGTCGTAGTATCCATGGCAGACTTCGGAACACATTACAAACTGCTGATCAACGAAGTATCCGCATTTGAGCCAACCGTTCCAGCACCTAACCTGCCGGTAGCACGTGTTCTGTGGAGTGTGAAGCCAAACTTCCAGGACGGGGTAAAAGCATGGATCGAAAATGGTGGCGGTCACCATACGGTGGTATCCTTGAACCTGACAACAGACCAGATCGTAACATATGCGAAGCTGGTGAATCTGGAGTACGTTATTATTAAGTAGAAGTGGATTGGCAGCTACTGCCTGAACTTATACAATTTTTTCTCTGTGGCCGGGGGTTAACCCTCGGCTCTTTGTTTGTTATGCTGAGAAGCATGATAATGAGCTGAGTATGGGTTTAATTTTCCATCGAAAAGGGATAAGAAATGAAGGAGGAAGGACATGTATACCAAAGAAAGCTTGATGCAGCAACTAGAGCAGCTCGGATTGGATGGGCAAAGTACAGTGCTTATTCACTCTTCAATGAAAAGTATAGGCGAGGTTGAAGGTGGGGCAGACACGGTGTTGGATGCCTTTAGCGATTATATGAAAGACGGATTGCTGGTGCTTCCCACCCATACATGGTCTACCATCAATGCGGATAACCCAATGTTCCACGTGGAAAATTCTGTATGCTGTGTGGGTATTCTGCCTGAACTTTTCCGTAAACGTCCGGGTGTGGTTCGTTCGTGGCACCCTACGCACTCGGTAGCGGCACTGGGAAGGGACGCAGAGGCATTTACGAAGGATGATCATCTCTTCGACACACCATGTGCTAGAGGTTCAGCATGGGGGAAACTGCTCGATCGGAAAGCGACGATCTTATTAGTAGGCGTTGATTTGAAGCGGAATACATTTATCCATGGGGTAGAAGAGTGGGTGGACATCCCTGGCAGAATGACGGACGAGCATGAGATGCTGTATACGGTTTTACCGGATGGAAGCCAGATTTCAATACCGTCCCGCAGACATTGTGGGTTGCCATGGTCGGAGCATTTCTGGAAAGTAGACGAGGTATTGGTTCGTGAAGGCGCGATGCGTAAAGGAAAACTCGGTGATGCAGTCGTAAGAGTGTGTGATGCGGCTAAGACGGCGGAAGTAATCACGGAGATGCTGAAGGATAATCCTGATCTGTTCACGGATAATCTCCCTCTAAATACAGTAACCGAATGATACAAGGGCCGTCCGGTAGCCGGATGGCTCAATATCGATCACTTGATGATTTCTAATACCTCCCGAGCAGATGATGTACTCTCCTGTTTGCACTCCAAACCTTCAAAAGCATTCATAAATCATCAGAAATAGATCAGCATTTCGATCAGAGGTTGGTCTGACTTCCAGTGTATGGGCTACTCACCCTTAAAGTGGTGTGATAAGATATGGTTAAATTAACCAATAAGATTGCATAGCGGTATAGTATAGGTGTTTATTGAAGTTTTACATAAGAATCACATAGAATCATGAACAACCACGTTGTCATTGTAGCATCTAAGAAGGAGAAGATTCGTGAACCCATTAGTATGGTATGATCTCTTTTTATTTGTCCTATTGTTCGGTGTAGGTGTATATGTGTTTGCTACGGTTAGAATTACGAACTTACATAAGGTGTACTTTTTGTTTCACGGGTTGATGATGCTCTGGCCTTTCTGCCAATTTGCGAGCACACTCACGGATGATTCCGGTCTGCAGTTGTTCTATGTTACGTTGTCTTTTGTCGCGGTCTCCCTGCTGGGGAGTGGGTGGCTTCTATTGACGATCTTCATTACCGGTTACGCGGAGCGGTTGAGTGCAAAAGGAACCTTCCTGCTATTTGTGCCTGCGGTGATCGGGGCTATAGGTGTGGTCGCCAATCCATGGAATGAATTCGTCATTCCACTGGACGGTGGATACATCGAGCGGGCTTACGGCCCTTGGTTCTGGGTTGTGATGGCTATTCTGGTGAGCTATTTCTTGGCGTCCCTCGTCATTCTGTTCCGGGCGGTGTATTCATCACAAACATCTGCCATGATCAAAAAACAGGTGAGAATCACCTTGTGGGGCATCCTGGTCTTGGCTGTCTTTGCAACAATTGATGCCATTCTAAATGTCGTGCTAGCTCGCTGGTTGCCGATCATTCCTGGCATGACTTCGCTGGGGATCTTTCTGTCGGACCTGTTCTTTGTCTATGTGATCAAAAGATACAATGTATTCGATCTGGTCTCCATCGCACATGAGGACGTAATCAATACCATTCCATATGGCATCCTGGTACTGGATGAGAATGAGGTTATTGTTGAAGCGAACAAGGCCTCTCAATCCTTTATGAAAATGCATGTGGGGGATTCTTTTGATATGGGAGCCTTCCTGGAATCTGTCTATGTCGCGGGTAGTTATCGGGAGTTCCTGAATCATTACAGGCAAAAGGAAAATACCCTGGCTCATATTGAACTGATTGTGGAACGGGACGATACGATTCGGCAATATATCCTGCAATCGTCTCCGATTGTGGATTCGTCTCTTGTGCCGATCGGTCACATCCTTACGTTCCAGGATGTCTCGCAGGAGCGCTTCTATGTGAAAGAGATGAATCGCCAGAACGAGACGCTTCAGGAGCGAAATCAGGCGCTGGACCTGATCCGTCAGGAGTTATCCGAGGCCAATCGCAAATTGGAGGAACTTGCGCTGACGGACAGTTTAACCAACTGTTACAACCGACGTTATCTGACCCAGCACCTGAATCACGAGGTCATTACCAATATTCAATACAAAACACCGTTCTCACTCCTGCTGCTCGATATCGACTACTTCAAGGCGGTTAATGATCGCTACGGACATGTCATCGGGGATGAAGTGCTCGTCCGCACGGCGGAGGCGGTCAAACAATCGATTCGCAGTACGGATATTCTGACGCGTTATGGCGGGGAAGAGTTCATGATCTACCTTCCGCATACGGAGCATGATTTGGCGAGTCAAATCGCAGAGCGCGTTAGAACAGCTGTGGAGTCCAACCGCATTAGGGTGGATCACGAGATTACGCAGGTGTCGATTACGATTAGTATTGGGATTCTGTCCTTTGAGGATTTTGAGGTTGTGCATGTGCCGGAGAATCCGGAGGGGTATTTGACGCAGCTGTTCGCTGCGGTGGATAAGGCATTGTATCAGGCGAAGCAGAATGGGCGTAATCGGGTGGAGTTTGGGGTGTTGGAGCGGGGAGTTGTTTGAGGGAAATAAGAGAAGAGTGGGGATGTACTCCACTCTTTTTTGTATTAAAGAATGATGTTGATACAGATATATTTAATCGGAATTATTATGTGATTTTTCGATAGCAATTAAAACTTCTTTGTTAATTTTAGTCAATGATACGATTGTATCTGTACTCTTGCCGCTTATTAAAGTTATATGTTCGTCCAAAGCTCTTTTGTACTCCGAGTCTTCTTTGAATTTAAAAATTTCTTCAGCTGTGACCTGCAATCCATTTATTATTTTCTCAAGAGTCTCCAACGAAATGTTACGATCTCCCCGTTCAACTCCACCAATATAGCTGTAATGAAGACCTGCAGCTTCCGCCAGTTGTTCCTGAGTCCAGCCTTTTGCCTTCCTTAACTCACGAATTCGATTTCCTACGTCCTCTGGTAAACTCATTTGATCACCTCCACTTAAGGTTAGAAGAGGTTATAGAATCCTTACAGACTAATATGTGCAAACTGTATTGTTTAATAAAAGTACTTATAAGTACAATTTAGGTTGATCTTCTTTTGATTTATCTATACAATTATAAAAAAATGGATAATTAAGGAGGGACCTCTTTGCGAAAATCTATCCTAAAATCACTCAAACCGGATATCATTGTTGAAATGTTGGAGATGGCTATGGCTTTTGAAAATTGGAACAAGGTAATCGAGAGGGCGGACATGTTATATCAATGTGTGCAGTCCATCCATGAAGAGCGGCAGGAGTATCAGTCAAAGGGAGTGCCTGCACCACATATACACATCGAGCGGCCCTTGGTCTACTATTACGGGTTCAGTCACCTAATGCGGGGCATGGCTCACCAGAAGATGGGGCAGGTAGATCAGGCGAGGGCATGTATCGATCAATATGCAGAACTGGGATGGATGGAGGATCTGGATGAGGTAGGTATGCAGGTGGTGCAGGAGTTCAGGTATAAGGCACAGGTGAATCGGTATGCTCTTGAGATTGAAGCTGGCCAGGTGGAACTGCTGGAGGAGCTTGTGAACTTTTTGCTGGAGCATCCAGAGGAATGGTTGGCAGGTCTGAAAGTGATTACGGAAGCCGCAGTGCGGTATAGGTGGCAGATTGATCGGGTTTTACATGTGTTCGAGGATCAAATGCAGGGCGATGGCAGAGAAGTGGATTCTTCAAACAACGATGATATGTACCATTACTGTTATCAGCGGGCTTTGTATGAACAGTGGATGGGAAGACCACAGGAGGCCGTTGAATTCATTTTGCAGGCGATTAGGTTAGCGGATAAGCTAGGGATGGATCGGTATGTTATAAGGTGCACGGCATTGTTGGAATCATTGCGGGAAGAGGCGACAGCAGAGCAGATTGGACGGTATCGGGTGATGCTGGAGGGGATGGTATAGAAGAACGAATAAAGCTATTGTCTCATCTAACAACATTACTATATACATCAGCTTCCTTTTTGGGTATTATTGGAATGCTTATCAAAATTCAAGAATACCCAAAAAGGAGAGAAGACATGAAAGACAAAGTGAAAGGTTTAGTTATAGGTGTATTAATAGGTTCATTATTAACAGGAGCAACAGCTTTTGCAGGAACTAATACTAAGATTAGTGTAGTTATGGAGAACGTTAAGATGATGTTCAACGGAGTACATAAGAGCACGACCCAATCAATCGTTTATAATGGTAATTTGTACGTACCTGCTAAAACAGCAGCTCAAACTATGGGGGAATCCTTCACGTATGACGGGAAAAGTAAGACAGCCTCTTTCGGTGCAAAAGCTGGTACATTTAAGTATTTAGAAGAAGTTTCCTATGCTAGAATAGATGGTATTGTTGATAGAATTTATTTTAAGAATTGGGAAAACCCTAAAGGTTTGAAATTCACTATAGCGAATCAAAAATATCTTCATGGTGTGGGCACCATTCTAGATATACCTTGGGGTGGTTCTAGTGATGATAAGGTTTCTATAGATTATAATCTAAATGGTGCTTATAAAAAATTAACGGGATATATCGGAATTGATGACTACACACGTAATTCTATTAATTCTGGTTCGTTAATTGTTAAGGGCGACGGTGTAGAGATATTCAGAAAAGATGATATGAAAGGTGGAGACATGCCAGAAAACATTAGTATTGATGTTACGGGAGTACTAAAACTCCAAGTTTTCTTTGAAGCTTCTTTAAACAATGGAGAGCAAATCAATATTGTTCTTGGTGAGGCTAAGTTGATTAAGTAACATTTGTTATAATAATACGAAGAGGCCTGCCTGTGATCCTATAGGATCGTAGACAGGCCCTTGCTTTAATCCGGATCTATACTTAGTCACGATCAGGGAGAATGGGCTTTTTATTCTCTAAATTAAACCAGTTCTCAACATGATCACTTAAAGATGGTATATCACGGATACCTTTTTCGCATATTTCGTTATATTTTTTGTCTAATATCTCCTTTAGGTTATGATTTTCCTTATATTCATCTGTTAATCTTGCCTGATATGCTTCTAATGGTTCCAAACTGTAATTTTGGTTTCGAGTCTCAAGGCCAAGATACAACTTCCATTGTAACTCTCCCTGAAAAGCATCTATACAATCTGTTAATTCGTTATACAAATCCCCTGCATTATGAAATCTGAAGTGAAATCCAGGGACTCTATTATAGATATCCTCTTCAGCATACATATTGTATCTCACCCATTCGTAAGTAGATAGTTTGGATAGACTGTATGCTACTAAATTAGACAAATCAACATCTTTTTTATCCATAGTGTAAATGTTCATTACGTAACTCTCTCCTCATTCATCGAGACTCTTAATTGAAACCTTTAGGTTACCATCATTTTGTGTTCCTATATTTTTTAAATAAACATCTTTAGGTATAGGGTTATCGCTATATCTGGGATCATAAACATATTTTCCATCAGAATATACGGTATGGTAGTCAAACTTTTCCTTCACTCCATATTCGTAGACTTCTATACTTCCATACTTCTCTGAAGAACGTAGTGTGATTATCTCTCCTTTGCCCTTAGCTGCATTGGCTAAGTCTTCCGCTATCTCTGAGCAGTCATAGTTAAGGTCATCGCGGTACTTTGCAGACTTATCCAACATTTCTTGGTGTACAGCAGGCGTTCCTGTATAAGAGGCTGAATTATCATTGGATGCCTCACGCTCAAGTTCTTTATTTCTATTATCTCCCCCACCAGAATCGGTATGGGGCGAGTGATGCTGTTTGCCATCAATGGATTTGATCCCGACTTTTCTACCGAAGATTCCGAGGAGCATAGAAGTTGTGATATTTGCTGCGTACTCTGCTCCGCCTTCTTGCTTCATTTTATCGAACTCAGCTGCAATATGCTTTTCTGCCTGTTCTCGGGTATCTCCGTTATCCCACGCATAGTTCCAACTAAAGGCGATTCCACTCCCTATGTCGGTAACGGTACCAATGGTATTATCATACAAGAAGTTACCCGCAGTATCTAACGGATGTTCGATAAGGTCTTTACCTAGTTGCAGGGCAGAGTCCCCAATCGCTAATATGTTTTCTCCGGCCTGATTGAAAAAGGCATCCACATGTTCCTCAACGCTACGTTTAGGAGGGGGATCGTTAGGGCCGCAAACAAGATCATTGGTACGAGGTGTGCCCGGATTGGCCTGATACTGTAGTAACGCAGAGATGTTAACCATAGTGGAATCGGTATCGACAAAGCGTTCCCGAATCTGTTCCAAACGAAGAGATATTGTATGAAGCAGCTCCAGGGTGGTATTCAGATTTTTCTCTGCATAACGGTATAAGTGGGTAAAGCGCTCGGCTGTCTCGCCTTCAAAACCATCGAGTAGGGGAGTAAGTTGGCCGTTTAATCTAGTCAGTGTTTGTTGCAAGTGCCCGTGTCCTATCTTAAACACGCCAATCGTGTGTGTCATTTGATCCACAGGGATCTGTATCTTTGTCATCGTCTCAATCCTCAGTTCTTGATCTATACTATATTTTAATCCATGTTAGATGCTGTTTGTGAGGACCTATAGTTCTATTTGTTTGTACCCATTCTCCTGAAATTCTCAAACGGATAAAATTAGTGATTTAATAGATTAGGGGGGTTCAAATATGTTCACTATTTCATTTAAAGCAATTGATAACTTTGATGAAATTAAACAAATGTCTGCAAAGCGGTTTGATCTAACGAAACAAGATATCGAGGGAATTATTGAATTGGACTTTAACGGAAATAAGTACGGTATGTTCTTTGACGATTGCCCATTTGGTAATGAAAGACTTATTAGATGGTTTGTGGACTTACTGACCATAGTCCAGAAGATTAGTATACATCAATATGTTGCTTATCGAATTCCTGATAGCGCTAATCTGTGGCTTGAGTTTAAACAGCAGGGAGTCGAACTACAAGTTAGTTTAGTAGAAGATATTGATCGGGAAGTTATTCTGGACTTATTTATTACTGAACCAAATGAGGAATTTAGATATTCAGATTGGAATGGTGTTAATGTAAGTTCGGCATCCTTTACAGAAGAAATTATGAAAAATGCACATCAGTTTCTGGATTTTGTTACTGAATTGAATCCTGACATACTGCAGAGTACGAGTATTCAAATACTTCAGGAAAAGTTAAACGATGTAAAGCGATTGACTTAATAGAGAACCTACTTTGCTGAAAATGTGGATTACGAAGGATAATTTCATATCGAACTTGTCAGCATGTAGTCACTTTGAATACAGGCTATGAGAACACTCTTATTCTATGGCATCATAAAGTTCCGACATTCGGTCAGCCAATTCCAACTGCGGTTGCATTCGCTGATGATTCATATCGGTAGGTGTCATATACAATACTTCTTTTCCCTGCTCAAACATTGTGACATGGAACAGTACCCCTGTAGTATCTTCTTGATCCGGATCAAGTACGATTTCTAAATCGCGCACCTTTTCAATCCATTCCTGAATCTGTACTTGATCTGTAGTGGTTCTTTTAGTACCATCACTGCCGCTCATCATTTCAATAGAATCAACCTGTCTAATATCGCCAGGATAGAAGGAGTGTAATTCCTTGGGCACTTTACTATCTCCAGATTGATCGGGCTTATTAGAACTTTGGCAGCTGCTAAGAATCAGGATCATAACAGTAGCAATCATTAAGATGATAAGTGAATATCTTCTCATCGTACTCCCCCTCTTTAGTCCCTAAACGTAATTTGTATTTGAAATGTTCCGCATAAACTCATAAAGCCCTCATATGTAACAAAAAACATGAAGAATCCGCTCTCATCCGAGAGTCGGATTTTTTCTCGTTTCACCACCAACATAACTCTTGTCAAAACGTAATCATTACGATATGATAATACTCATTGTTCAAATGATAATGATTACGATTAAGAGAGAGGGGCATTACCTTGAATAAAAAGACGCCACTGCTAGCGCTGGTCTCCTTGGCCTTGAGCGCTGGACTGTTGAGCGCCTGCGGATCATCTGAGTCCAGTCCCGCTGCGCAACCATCCACCGATAATAAAAATGTTCACTTCCTATATAACTTCTCCACCAGCTCGCTAGATCCGCATGTGGATTCTAGCTATGTGCCGCTGCGCGCGGGCATTACAGAGACTTTGGTGCGTCTCGATGAGGAGAATCTGACGGTTGCTCCATGGCTCGCCGAGAGCTGGGAGAGCGAAGATGGACAGCATTGGACAATCGATCTGCGAGATGATGTGACCTTCCAGAACGGCAAGCCAATGACGGGTGAATCCGTTAAGGCATCTCTTGAGCGGGCGCTGGAAGAGAATGTAGCGATCCAGAACGCACTGAAGATCGATACAATTGAAGCCGAGGGCGACAAGCTGGAGATCACCACAACGCAGCCGTTCCCGGAATTTGCTTCCGAGCTGGTGAACCCCAACACGGCGATTATCGACGTGAGTGAGCCGGACATTGTGAACAAGCCGATTGGTACAGGCCCATTCAAGCTGACTTCTTTTACCCCAGGCAGCAAGCTGGAACTGAATCGGTATGATGAATATTGGGACGGAGCATCGCCACTGGATTCCATCACGTTCTCATTCAATGAAGATGCCAACGCTCGTACACTGGCGCTCAAATCTGGGCAGGTTGATATCGTATACCGTCCAGAAGTCGAAAGCCTCGAATCGCTCAAAGCGATAGACGGCATGAAGGTGGAGTCCACATCGACATTCCGCGTGCATCAGCTGACCATGAACATGCAGCGGGAAAGTATGAAGGACCTCAATGTTCGTCGTGCGCTGGATGCGCTGATTGACCGTCAGGGTATTGTGGACACGATTCTGCTCGGCTATGGGGAACCGGCTATTGGACCGTTCTTGCCATCACTGCCATTTGCGCCGACCTATACGGATACAACAACGGAATCCGGAGCCGATGTCGCTGTAAAATATCTCAACGAAGCAGGGTACACGCAGCAAAACGGCGTGATGACCAAGGATGGCAAACCGTTGCAACTGATGCTGCTGACGTATTCGGCTCGTGCCGATCTGCCGCTGATCGCCCAAGTGTTCCAGTCTGATGCGAAGAAGATCGGGATCGACGTGCAGATTCGCCAGATCGACACGCCGGAAGATTATATGGCATCCAACCGTGACTGGGATATTGCAACATACAGTAATTTGACAGCACCTCGTGGGGATGCAGGCTATTACCTGAATGCAACGTACCATCCGAAGGGTGCGCTTAACTTCAGTGGATCGGAAGATCCGGAACTGACTAAGATCATCGACGAATTGAATCTCACGGTTGCACCGGAGAAGCGCGCAGAGCTTGCCGAGAAGGCAGCCAACTACGTGCATGACAATGTGCTGAATTCATTCGTGCTGCATCCAGGTACGATCGTTGCCTACAACGGTAAGAAGATCAAAAACTGGGTTACCACCCGCAGTGAATATTACATGATTACCAATAAGCTGGATGTGATGTAATGTTCCGCATTTTGCTTCGAAAGTTCCTGGAGGTATTTATCTTTCTGCTGTTCATCATGTTTGTGAGCTTCCTGTTCATTCGTTTGGCTCCCGGTGATCCGGTACTGACGATTCTGAACGTAGACGAACTGTCCGTCAGCCAGGAGCAGGTCGAAGCTGTACGCGAGGAGATGGGCTTTAACGATTCGCTTCCTGTCCAGTTCGGCAACTGGTTGCTCGATTTTGTTCGGCTCGACTTCGGTGTATCGTATTCGACAGGCCAGCCCGTCATGCAGACCCTGATGCGTGCACTGCCAGCTACGGCTGAACTGACGATTGGCGCGCTGCTGGTCATGCTCATCATAGCGATCCCGCTCGGCTCGCTATCAGCGCTTCATCGTGGGAGTTGGATTGACCGCGGATGTCGGATGCTATCCATTGTGGGTGCGGCGGTGCCCAGCTTCTGGCTGGGTCTGATCCTGATCGACATGTTCGGCGTACGCTTCGGTAATCTGCCGACCATGGGCCGGGATGGATTCACATCACTTATTCTGCCCTCTCTGACGCTGGGACTCGCCATCTCCAGCGTCTATGTGCGTCTTTTGCGTTCCAGCTTGTTAGATTCACTGAGTCAGGAGTTCGTTCGGTCCGCTCGGGCAAGAGGGTTATCTGAAGGCCGGATCTTCATGCTTCACGCGTTTCGGCACAGTCTGCCGCCTGTCATTACGGTATTTGGCGTCAGTCTCGGCAGCCTGATTGGCGGAGTTGTCGTGATTGAAGTGTTGTTCGCTTATCCGGGGATCGGCAAGCTTGTTGTTGATGCCATCCGCCAGCGTGATTATCCACTGATTCAGGGTTACATCCTGATCATGGCTATCGTGGTATTCCTCGTGAATACGGCGGTTGATCTGTCGTACCGTTATTTGAATCCCGAAATGAAACTTAAGGAAAAGGAGGCCCACCGATGAAAACCATGCCCCTGCCCATTCCAACGACAAAATCGAAAAAACATAGCTGGCAGGCGATCATTGGTCTGCTGTTTGCTCTGCTGGTCATCGCGGCCTCCTTATATGCCTTTTTATACTTGAAACATGATCACACATTAACAGATCTGCGCGGACGATTGCAGGGTGCAAGTGCTCTCCATCCGTTCGGCACCGACCATTTGGGTCGTGACGTACTGACACGTCTGTTGCTTGGTGGTGGTCAAACGCTGGGTTATAGCTTGCTGGCACTTGGTGCTGCCCTGCTGATTGGTATTCCGTTTGGCTTGATCGCAGGATACAAACGCGGCGGGGTCGATAAGCTGTTCATGCGGATTGCGGATGCCTTTCTTGCCTTTCCTGATACTATCGTCGCCATTGTGCTCAGTGGCCTGCTTGGTGCGGGAATCGGTAATCTGGTATTGGCGATTGTGATCGTAAAGTGGGTTAGCTATGCGCGTCTCGTTCGGAGCACCGTCCTATCTGAGTCCCAAAAGGATTACATTCGCATCGCCCGAACCAACGGACTATCCGACGGTCGTATCATGAGAAAACATCTGCTTCCACATATCGCAGGTCATGTGCTCGTGTTGGCGAGTCTTGATCTGGGCAAAATTATCCTGCTCATCTCATCATTGTCCTACATCGGCCTTGGCGCACAGCCGCCAACACCTGAATGGGGTGCGATGCTGAACGACTCACGGACTTACTTCCAGTCACGGCCAGAGCTGATGATCTATCCGGGCCTTGCCATTGTCTCGGTAGTGCTGCTTGCCAACATGCTGGGCGATTATCTGCGAGACCGGTTTGACGTGAAGAAGGAGGTACAGCCATGATTCTCTCCATTGAGGAACTGAGCATCTCCAGTCGGGATCGTACGATCGTAGACCAGGTTTCTCTGGCTGTTCGTGAAGGTGAATTCATGGCGTTGGTTGGACAGAGCGGTAGCGGCAAAAGCTTGCTCTCGCAAGCCATTGGTCGTCTGCTGCCGCCCAACCTGCATGCGTCGGGGCGAGTCATGTTCGAAGGCAGCAACTTGCTCGAACGGAAGCCGAAGGAGATGCGCGCCCTGCGGGGAAGCCGCATCTCGTATATTTTTCAAGACTATCAGGGAGCGTTTACGCCCTTTCGCAGCATTGGTGGACACTTTGATGAATACCAGAAGGTACATGGGGAGAAGTCTTCTGCCATCCGCAAGAAACGGGCTGAGGAAGCGCTGGAATCCGTTGGCCTTGGCTCTGAATTGCTGCGCCGCTATCCGTTCCAATTGAGTGGTGGACAGCTTCAGCGGGCCTCCATTGCCACATCGCTGATGCTCTCCCCTCGTCTGCTGATCGCTGACGAAGCGACAACGGCACTGGACAGTGTGTCCGGGCATCGCGTGTTGGAGTTGCTGGCACGCAAGCAAGCGGAGACGGGCTGTGCGATTCTGTTTATCACGCACGACTGGCGCCATGTACGCCGCTATGCCAGCCGTTTGGCTGTTATGAAGGAAGGTCAGATCGTCGAATCGGGCGGAAAACATCGCATTCTTGACCATCCCCAGCATGAATATACGCGCCAGCTGATCGAGGCGGCTCCCGTTCTGAGTCGCTCGCTGAAGTCGGGATTGAAGGAGGCGGGAACAGAATGAGGACGACTGCAAATGAAGAACACCATGGACTCATACAGTCCGAAGAGTCTGGTGTGCGAAGCCACGACTTTACGAAAGACGTAAACCATGCAGAGATCAATGCAGACACAGACAATGTGGTCATAGATACTACGGGTACAGAACAGGCAGTCATAACTACTACAGATATGGATCATACCGTTACAGATAAAGCCGTTGCAAAGACTGTTTACTCGCCCAGCATGCTTAATCAACCTGTGCTTCATGTGGAACATCTCAGCCGAACGTATGCAGGTGCAGACCGACCGGCTGTAAATGATATTTCCTTCATCCTGAACCGCGGCGAGTGTCTTGGCCTGGTTGGCGAGAGCGGCTGTGGCAAGAGTACACTCGCCCGCTGTCTGCTGCGGATTGAAGATGCAGATACAGGCTCGATTACACTGGGCGGACAGGATATCGCACGGCTGAGCGGCCGACGGTTGCGACCTCATCGGCGGAAGATGCAGATTGTATTCCAGAACCCGATGGCTGCGCTGAATCCGAAGCTCAAGATTGCGGATTCGCTGATCGATCCGTACGAACAACTTGCACGTAACGCCGAGCTGTCCCACTTTACCTATACGTCCAAGGATGCTTACGTGCAAAAGTTGCTTGAAGCGGTCGAGCTTCCAAGCGATATAGCTGGACGTTACCCCCATGAGCTAAGTGGAGGACAACGTCAGCGTGTAACGATCGCACGTGCCATTGGCATTGAACCGGACGTTGTCGTTCTGGATGAACCGACGGCCAGCCTGGACGTGATCTCGCAAGGGGCTGTTTTGCAATTGCTCACCGATCTGCGGACATCGCTTGGTCTGTCATACCTGTTCATCTCGCATGATCTGGCTGCGGTACATCGCATGAGCCAGTCCATCATCGTTATGCGAGAAGGCCAGATCGTTGACCGTTTTGGTGCGGATGCGTTGTTCGCTGAAGAACGCCACCCGTATACGAGTGAACTGATTTCGATATTCTGAGTACTCCCGGAGACGCCGGGGGGTGGTAAGGGTTAATCTTAAATATATAGCCGCTGACGAAGCGATTCGAAAGCGGCTTTTGGCGCATCCATTTTCAAAAAATTAATAAGGCTATCCAACATTTCATGTGCCAAGTCCCCCTAAAACCGGGCTCCTTTCTTTGTTTTGAACAAATATATCTTTCAGGCCTATAACCGGGCTAACGTTCCGATGTAAACTAGCGTATACTGATGGAATAGCAAATATCTTGAAATTGCATATTTAAATTGCTCTATATTATTGATACACTAGATCCATGTTACATTCATTCAGAGAAGGTGCAACCCCGTTCAAGAATGGGTTTGCTGCAAATGCCAAATCGATAACGCTTACATCCTTTTGGCAAATATAGGATATAAGGACGGTAGACATGAGCCAGGGACAAACGAGTACAGATGTTATCTTGATTGGTGCCGGAATTATGAGTGCAACTTTGGGAACTTTGCTAAAAGAATTGGCACCAGACTGGAATATTAAGGTTTTCGAAAAGCTAGCCACTGCAGGAGAGGAAAGCTCCAACGAATGGAATAATGCCGGAACCGGGCATGCTGCATTGTGCGAACTTAACTATACCGTTGAACGACCAGACGGAACCGTAGATATTAGCAAAGCGATTAAAGTGAATGAACAATTTCAGATCTCAAAGCAATTTTGGTCCTATCTCGTCAATAGCCGTCTGATTCGTAATCCGCGGGATTTCATTATGCCGATTCCTCATTTGAGTTATGTGCACGGAGAGAGCAATGTCCAGTTTTTGAAAAGACGTTACGACTCCTTGTCGAATCATCCGCTATTCGCAGGCATGGAATTCTCGGATAACAAGAAAGAGCTGGCGAAATGGATGCCGCTGATGATGAAAGATCGTACAAGTAATGAACCTGTTGCGGCGACCAAAATTGACTCCGGTACGGACGTTAACTTTGGTGCTTTAACGCGTATGCTAATCGGACATTTGAAGGAACAACACGTGGCGATCCATTACCAACATAGCGTGAAGAATATGAAACGTACCAGCGATGGGCAATGGGAATTATCCGTGAAAAATCTGAAGAGTGGTGCGGTCGAACGCCATAAGGCCAAATTCGTCTTTATTGGTGCGGGCGGCGGAAGTCTGCATTTACTTCAGAAGACGGGCATTCCGGAAGGCAAACATATTGGCGGATTCCCGGTCAGTGGCATCTTTATGGTGTGCAAAAATCCAAAAGTCGTGGAGCAGCATCACGCCAAAGTATATGGCAAGGCTTCGGTAGGGGCTCCGCCCATGTCCGTTCCGCATCTGGACACCCGTTTTATCGACAATAAGAAGTCGCTGCTATTTGGACCGTTTGCCGGATTCTCGCCGAAGTTCCTGAAGACCGGTTCCAATGCCGACTTAATCACGTCGGTTAAGATGCACAATCTGCTTACGATGCTCGCAGCAGGTGTCAAAGAAATCTCTTTGACCAAGTACCTGATCCAACAACTGATGTTATCGAAAGAACAACGTATGGCAGAATTACGTGACTTTGTTCCGGGTGCGAAGAGCGAGGATTGGGATATGGTTCTGGCTGGGCAGCGTGTGCAGGTCATCAAGGATACCGTCCAAGGTGGCAAGGGTACGCTCCAATTCGGTACGGAAGTAGTTACATCTGCAGATGGAACAATCGCGGCTTTGCTGGGTGCTTCACCGGGTGCGTCCACTGCGGTTCAGGTCATGCTTGAGATTCTTCAGCGTTGCTTCCCGCAGCATATGGAGGCATGGGAGCCGAAGATCAAGGAAATGATTCCGTCCTACGGCATCTCACTTGTGGAGAACCTGGATCTTCTCAAAGAGGTTCATTCTTCAACAGCCAAGGCGCTGGGATTGTCGAATGAGAAGCAGACGCTGCATGTGTAGCGATTAATCTCATCGTGTTAGATAACGAACAACCAAAAGAAGAGCTAAGCCGGGATGAAACCCGTGCTTAGCTCTTTTTTCGTTTTATTTGATATTTCATAGAACGATCTTATCACTCAGACTCCTGTGCTGCGGTCCAAAGGGATGACAAAGGATACTTTCGTACCTTGGCCCGGTGAACTGACGATTCTTAGGCCCTGTCCGTACATTTGAGTTAACCGGCGATGTGTATTGGTTAATCCGATCCCTCCGGTTCCCCCCGATCCTTTCTTGGGCCACGCCAGTGCGCGTTCAATCTGCTCGGGCTGCATCCCCACACCATCATCCTCAATCTCAATCAGGGTGGACGCTGTTTGGTTGATGATTCGGATATGCACGGTTCCACCCTCCACTTTGCTCAAAACACCATGTCGAACTGCATTTTCAATGAGCGGTTGAATGGTAAGTGGCGGCAACGATAGATCAAGATCATCTGGAATATCCCAGATGACATTCAACCGATCCATGAAACGTTCTTTCTCAATGTAGAGATAGGCACGGGAGAGATCCAGCTCATGAGTGACTTCAACCATTTTCTCCGAATTGACAAAATGAAAGCTGGTCTGAAGATACTCGATAAAGGTATCACCCAGTTTCTGCATTCGCTCCGTATCCATCTCACTAAGCACCATGATGGAGTTGAGCGTATTAAAAAGAAAATGGGGCTGAATCTGTGCTTGTAAGTAAGCAGCCTCCATGCGCAGCCGCTCATCGATGGATTGTTTGAGCACGACTAGGGATCCGATGCGATGCCTTAACTCAACGGCATCAACGGGTTTGGTGACATAGTCCGTAGCACCCGCCATGAATCCGGCGTAAACATCCGCTGGTTCGTTACGGGCCGTCAACAACAGGATGGGAAGTTCTGATACCGAATAACGCTTGCGTACGTTCTCTGTCAGTTCATAACCCGACATATGAGGCATCATGAAATCCGCAATCAATAAGTCCCACGGCTCCTGATCCAGCAATTGTAGTGCTTCAAGCGCCGAGGCCGCAGGTTGAATATGATACGGTTCATTCGCAAGCATGGAGATCAATACTCGCAGATTGACAGGATCATCATCGACAGCAAGAATACGGGCGGCAGTCTTGTCCTGAGATAGGGTCTGCTGCTGCGGCTCTGTAATCGCAATCTCATCGAAGCTGTGAGCGTTCCATTCCTCCTCGGTCTGATCCGATAGCGTTGTGGTATCTTCCCGCGGAAGCGAAATCTGGAAGATTGATCCTTGTCCAGGTACAGATTGCACGGTGAGCTGGCCGCCATGGAGTTCGATGAGCTGTCTGCTGATATTTAGACCGAGGCCAATTCCTCCACTTAAGCGAGCTTCTGGAGTCCCCTGCTCATACGCCTCGAATATTCGCTGTTGTATCTCCTCACTTATGCCAACACCTGTATCTGAAACTTGAATCAAAACGCTCTCTCCATGTTCCTGAACAGAGACGGTAATCGAACCCTCATCGGTGAATTTGAGCGCATTATGCAACAGGTTGTAGAGAACCTGAACAAGTCTTCTCTCATCGGCCTGAATAAGCGGTAAGGCATCCGGGATATTCACCTGCATATGGATCGGCTTACCCTCTGCCATGAATCGGAACATACCGATTACACCTGGAATGACAGATGCAAGAGATAATGGTTTCTTCTGAAGCTTGATGCGTTTTTCCTTCAGGCGAATCACATCAAGGAGATCATCAACGAGTTGGGACATGCGTCGGCCGATGGTAACTAACAGTTTCATATCTTCTGTCTGCTGCTTACCACCTGATGTACGCCGTTCACGGACCGCGAGGCTTTCGGCAATATTGATGATGCCATGCAGCGGTGTGCGAAGCTCATGAGCTGTATTCACAAGAAACTGGTCTTTCTGGCGATCCTCCTCTTTGAGCTGTTCGTACAAATTTTCAATTTCGGTAGAATTACGGAAGTATTTCCTGAACCAATACGCAGCAAAGCCGAATATGGCCGCAATAACATCTATTGGATAATACACATTGGTAATTTCGCTATGTGAGTTCACAATTCCCCATAGTACGCTGGATAAGCTGCTGGTTGCCGCAAATAACAAAAAGCTGGCGTCCCTTCGCTTATCGGCAGCCATGCGGAAGAACAGGTACACAGACCAGCCGATGGCAAATAGATATAGGAAATTAGAAAGTCCTGTCTCCAGCACATGGTAGACAAGAGTCACCGGTGCAATGAGTAGAAATACAAAGTAGACACCAAACACAGTGGCATAGGCATGAAAAAGTTTGCACCATTGCACGCTATGGGAGAAACTTCTAGCCATCTGTAGAAGGAAGAATGCGAACAATGGATAAGACAATGCTTTGGCCTTAACCATCCAAGTGAAGTTCAGTGGCATCCAGCTCAACAACAGACTGTCATGGTCGGAAGCGACCGTGAGGGCAGCGGCGAGCGTTAACAGAGAAAATGTCAGCAGAGCTCGTTCCTTCCGGATAAACAGAAACATGACAAAAGCGTATAAACTGTGCAAGAGCAGTATGGCAAAGGTGATCTTTTGCAAATCGATAGATAATCCTCGTTCACTTCCAATGGCTTCTGGAGAGCCAAAATAGAGAGAGCGTGTGATCCCACCGCTATATGGATCGTCAAAATTGGCTGTCTGTACCAGAAGATCGAGTTCGGTGGAGCCGTCCAGCGCATAGGAAGTCGTAAATGCGGTCCTTTCTGGTCGATAGGCTTCGGCATGGGTGGCAGGTTGACCGAACTTGGCAACAATGGTCCCGTTCATCTCAATGATCGAAGATGTCTGGATTTTCTGAGCCCAGAGAGTGACTTCTTCCACAGATGGATCTAAAAGAATGCGAAGACGGTACGTACCAGACCCATAAGACGATGCGGATTGTGGTAACCCATTCCGCCAGTCACCGGGAACTTGAATCCGAATGGTGGATAGATTTTCCGTTATTTTCGCGTCACGATTCGAGATTAACGCATGAGGGTAAAATTCCCATTCCCCATCCAGGGATATGGGTGAAGCATTGGCGAGGTCCCAACCTCGAAGATCCAGCACGCCTTTCACGGGTTCTGGATGATTGGGTATAGAGAAAGACTCAGACCATATCCAGCGAAAACCAAGTAAAATAATCAGGAATAGAATCGACAGCAATACATATGGGGGTATTTTTCTATAGGTTAATGGTTTCATGGCAGACTTTAGTTTTCGACAGTTTAATGCAAATTCCTGCATGCCGTCTGGTAAGGAAGAACATTTTTTTGAATACCGGAACATAGATTCTATATTCAAATGATAGCGGTACCACGTCAGGATTTATGGTAAAATTATAGATTAAAGGATGATCAGTGAGCCAGAGGAGTTGTGCATATGAGAGTGATTTTGGTAGATGATGAATATCTCGCTCTGAGCAGGTTGAACAAACTGTTGGAAGAGAGAGAGGATTGCGAAGTTATCGGCTCTTTTCTGACGGCACAAGAAGCCATCGATCAGATCGGACTTCGTCTGCCGGAAATCGTCTTCATGGACGTACAGATGCCGGGGATGAACGGAATCGAGGCAACCGAACGGATCCATGAGGTTTCCCCTGGAACAGAGGTTATTTTTACAACAGCCTATAACGAACATGCATTGACGGCCTATGGGCTTGAAGTGCTGGACTATATCATGAAGCCTGTAACACGTGACCGTTTGGAAAAAACGATGAAGATGTATCAACGCCGAATGGTGCCCGCAACTCTGAATACAGCAGAAGGGCCATCCATGGTCATCCGCTGTCTGGGAATGCTTCAGGTCCAACTGCACCCGAATGAGCCGCCAAAACATATGAAGTTCAGAACAACCAAAATCAGAGAGTTATTCGCCTATTTGCTTCACCATCGGAACAAACCGATTAAGCGGGACACGCTACTTGAACTGTTGTGGCCAGAGTTGGATGAGCGGAGAGGCATATCCAATCTGCATAGTGGCATCCATCGCTTACGCAGCATGATGAATGAATTCATGGGCGAGGACAAGATTCCCATTCGTTATCAGCAGTTTGGTTATCTATTGGAAACGGGAGAATTCAGGGTTGACGCGGAAGAATGGGAGAGTTGTCTTAACCGATTGTCTCTATTATCTTCGTCTACAATAGCTGAACATCGGCAGACTTCAGATCAATACGAGGGTAAATATTATGGCGAGGACGATTACGTATGGGCTGAGCTGGAACGTCAGCGCTTGCATGCGCTTTGGCGTAACCACGCCATGCAGCTTGCAGAGTACTATATTGAACTGGGACAGCACACGGAAGCCCTCACGTTATATCATCGGGTACAGCAATTCGAGCCATCATTGGAGCAAGTTGGACTGGCGTTAATGAAGACCTATGATCGATTAGGTAATAAAGATCCTGTAATCGCCCAATATAATCAGTTAGTTACTGCGTTAGAGCAAGAAGCGGGCGTACGTCCTGGCTTGGAAGTGGAGTTGTGGTACCAGCAATGGAAACAATCCAATATGTAATTGAAAATATACAGCCTTGCAGCTTCATTTGCAGGGCTGTTTTTTTGTTGTATTTGCTGGCGAAAGGTTTGGTAAGAGTTTGGTAAGAGGCTATGTGTAGAATAAAAACGATATGTGTCAGATAACAGCTGGGACTTAGAAGAAGCAGAATTGCGTTAATGTTTGCCCAGGATGACCAAAATATTCGAATCACATAGGAGGTTAAGTGAACTTGAAAGTATTTAAGGCTATAAAAATATCGTTTTTGGCTTTTGTGGTCCTATTGTCAACCATATCGTCGCTGTTTGCTCCGATAGCAAGTGCGGCCGATGGCAATGTCTACGTATCATCGACGGGAAGTGATGCCGGTGGCACGGGTACGGCAGAAGCGCCAGTGGCAACAATAGGAAAGGCACTTGAATTGGTTGATGCAACAGGATCTATAATCCTGCAAAGTAACATCATCCAGGAGTCCACCTTGGTGATCTCTTCTGCTGGGAAGAATATTATAATAACCTCTGCAGAGGGGTATGCATACTCCATTATACGTGGTGAGAGTTTTGTTAATGGAAACTTGATTCAGATCAGTGGTGGAAGCAGATCGAATAGTGTAACTTTTGAGAAGATCATCATAGACGGCAATCATGTAAATACAAACGGACAGATATATGGGATTAGTAATGCGGGCGGTACAGTGAATTTTAAAGAGGCTGAAATTAGACATCACAACGTGAAAGCGAGCGCTAGTCAGCCTGCAACCGTTATATCCACTAGCGGGGGTAATTCAATGGTTGTCATTGAGGAGGGTACCCTAATTCATGACAACAAGGTATCGGGAAATGTAAAAGAGAACCCTCCTTCGGTACTAAGTGCTGGTTCAGGAGGCTCTCTGGTCATTGAGGATGGTCTGATTACGGATAATGAAATTTCAGATGGAAATGGAGTCATTATTGGGGTAGGACTATATCAAAGTCCTAACTTCAGGATGACCGGAGGCAAAATAACAGGCAACAAATTGTTGGGAACCGAATTAAGCGAAGGTGAAACAATAGGGAATGTTGCTGTATATATGCGGGGAAGTGCCGCCGATGCTCGTTTTGATTTCGGAGGAACAGCCTATGTGTATGATAATTTTAATACCGATGGGAATCAACGTAATGTGTACCTGAAGAATACGACAGCTACCGGTAGTGCTTATCTGACCTTGGTTGGTCCTATGCAATCGGGATCGAAGGTTGGCGTGTATGCCAAGATCATGCCTGATGAAAGTACGAATCCGGTGGTCGATATTGCTATAGGTCGGGCTCCGTATCAAGCAGTACAAGAAGACCAGACATTCTTTGTATCTGATATCAATACGACGGCAGCGGTGGCATACGATAATCAAGCGAATAAGGTTATTCTGACATATCGTATGCCCGTGCATCTGGAACTGGATACTCCTTTGGAACTTTCTACTGTGAGTGCCAAGCCTACCGTAAAAGGTTCAGTTACATCTGGGGCTGTGGTAACCATTACAATGGTAAACAAATCTGACCCAGCAAAGAACATTGTCGGTGAAGCTACAGTCAACCCAGACGGAACATGGGAATTTACACCTTCCTCTGCATTGTCGCCTGGAGAATATACATTGCGGGTTACAGCGACGAACAACGGAATCTCTGCTGAACCAATACGCAGGGATATTACTGTAGTAGACAAGTCAGTTCTACAAGGCAAATATGACGAAATTACAGGTGAGAACCTGGAAGAATCCAAATATACATCAGACAGTTGGACTGCGCTTCATGATGCGCTGAACACAGCAGAACAAGTGCTAAGTGAACCAAATGTAACACAAGAGCAAGTTAACAACGCGCTTCAGGAACTAACAAATGCACGGATAGGACTTACCCTGGTGAGTGGTGGAAGCACAGCCGGTCCAGGCGGAGTTGGTGCTCCTTCACTATGGCTTCGATCTGATCTGGGCATGGAAGTTACCAGCGGCCAGAAGGTGAGTATCTGGGAAGATCAAGGCAGTAAAGTAAATAACGCAACGCAAGATGAGGTCAATAACCAACCAACTTATTGGGATGATAAGAGTCATAATATTAATTTCAATCCGGTACTGGAATATAACGGAACGAGTAGTTTTATGAATCTGGACGTAAATAAGCTCCCGCAAGGGAAGAGCCCCAGATCGATTGTTACGGTTAGCAAAACCAATAGAACTACAGGCATCAAATATATCATTTCTTGGGGAGCCCAAACGAGTGGTTACACTGGTATAGGGATGCTTCAAAATGGCACAAGAGGTGGCTTAACCACATTTAACAGTACCATGAGTCAGACATTATACACTCCTGACGGATTCCTAGGAACGACGTTCCCGAACGAACAATTTGTGACTTGGACAGGCGGGGGTACTGAATCTAACATAGCTAGATTGTACAGTAAAATGAAGCAGGTACAGGAACTAGGTGGGTACGGACAGGATGTTCCTAAGCTATGGGATACGGGTAACTCTGGTGGAGCAGTAGTCGGTAAGCTTATTCCAGCAGCTGCGAGTGTTGAACATTGGCAGGGCACGATTGAAGAAATTATCGTATACGATCGTGCGCTGACGGACGAGGAACGCCAAAAAGTGAGTACATATCTGGCGATCAAATACGGCTATACGTTGGATCAGACGACAGCCAATTCATATGTCGATTCAAATATGGCTACGGTCTGGGATTCAAATGTGAATGCAGCCTATACCCATCGCGTTACAAGCATCGGTCGAGATGATCAGAGCGGCTTGCTGCAGAAACAAGCCAAGGCGCAGGAATTGGGGGCCATATTAACGATTGCATTGGGCAACAGTATCGAGGATACAAATTCTGCGAATCAGAATAGTTTTTCAAACGATTCTTCTTTCTTTACGTTTGGTGATAATGGAGCAAGTACCGAGTTCAAAACACCGATGACGAAAGATCAAGAAAAACTGCTTGGGATGGAGCGAATCTACAAAGTACAGAAAGCAAACTGGACTGAATCACAGATTACACTTCAGTTAGACGACACCGGAGTTACCTCAGCGTTGCCTCAGTATCTTGTGATCAGCGATGATGCTCAATTTGGTAATTCAAACTCGTTACATTTAATTCAGAACGGTCAAGTAACGCTTAACACCTCGAATTTTGGTCCGGATTCGTACTTTACCATTGCAACTGCTGTCACGCCTTTGACAGCACCAGACGTCACACTGACCGATGATGAATTACAATGGGAAACGGTTGAGCATGCAGATAAATATGAAGTAACGATCGAAATGGAAAATGGTACGAAGCGTACAGTAGAGGTGCCTGGAACGGTACTTAACCTGTCGCAATTGGAACCACCGCTTAATGCTGGCGCCTACACGGTGACAGTTACAGCGAAGACGAACAATCCAGCATATGCAGACTCAGAAGCATCAGATGGAAAGATTTACGTTGTTATTATTGACAAGGCGAAGTTGAAAGCGAAAATCGATGAGATTAACGGTAAGATCGAAACAGGCGAACTGGACACTGAGGAGTACACGCCAGAAACATGGCAAACGCTGCAAGATGCGTTAGAAGTTGCTCAATCCGTGTTCGATGACGAAAATGCAACAGCGGAACAAGTGGAAAAAGCGTATCAGGATTTGGTGGATGCCCAAGAGGGCCTTACCAAAGTGATTGGTACGGACACATCAACGCTGCAAACGTTGATTCCGTCTACAGGAAGCTTGTCCCCAGCCTTTGATCCGGCCAAAGACACGTACACCATCTCTGTGCCAAATAGCGTATATCAATTTCAATTAACGCCAACGGCACTTGATCCGTTTGCTAAGATTGAAATAGCAGTCGGAGATGGAGAATGGAACGAGGTTACAAGTGGTACTGCAAGTGAGAATTTACTGCTTCAAGTTGGCGGAAATACCATTGTTGTTAAAGTCACAGATTCACTTGGCCATGTTACGGAGTACAAAATCAACGTAAACAGAGCATCCAGTGACAATGGTAACAATGGTGGAGGTAATAATGGCGGTGGCAATACGGGAGGAGGTAACGGTGGAAGCACTCCTGCACCTGCGCCAGTACCGACCCCAACTCCCGCACCCGTGAAGGATAATCTGGAAACAACCCGGGATGGCAATCATCAACCATTTGCTACATCCAAACCATCGGACAACAAAGAAACATGGGTTGAAGTTGATCCAGCCAAGCTGAATGACGCCATGTCACAAGGCACAGGTCAGCAATTCGCCATTCATTCGCCGAACGATGGGGATATGAAGGTGGACGGACTAACTCTTGAAACACTGAAACAATTAGTAGATCAAGGCTCCAAACTAAACATTAGCAATCCGTTGGCGATCTATCCGGTACCTGGCGGCAAAATGGATTTAAACGGTGTCTCCAGGCAGCTTGGTGATGCAGCATTGAATGATATTGATGTCCATATCGATATCGCACGTTCATCGGATACGTTGATTGACAGCGCCGAAACAAGAGCCGCTTCCCGAGGATACGAGCTACTTGTCACACCGGTTGATCTGGATCTCACGTTCTCAAAGGATGGACAAACGGTCAGATCCGGGCAACTGAACGGTTATGCACCGAAGTATATTGCACTTCCGGAAGGGATCGATCCGAACCGGATTACGACAGGCGTGATCATCAACCCGGACGGAAGCATCTTCCATGTACCAACGGTTGTCACTAAAGTCGATAGCCGTTACTACGCGCTCATTAATGACTTGCGCAGCAGCGGAAGTTATTCAGTTATCTGGAATCCGCAAGATTTCGAAGATGCCAGATCCCATTGGGGCAAAATTGATGTGAACAACATCGCTGCGAGATTAGATCTGAAAGGTAACGGAGATAACACATTCTCCCCGAACCGTCAGGTTACTCGTTCCGAGTTTGCCGAGATTGTTGTACTTGGACTGGGCTTAATGCGTCAGGATGCACCGCAGAATCTATTCCCTGACATTAACGATTCGGCGTGGTTCCGCAATGCGGTAGCCCTTGCGAATGAATTCGGTATCGTTCGCGGATACGATAATGGAAACTTCTACGGTAATCAGGAAATCACGCGTGAGCAAGGATTTGCCATGGTTGCTCGTGCCTATCGTCTGATTGAACCGGATGCGGCAATCACCCCGGATCAGATGGACTCTGGACTGGAACGTTACAGTGATGCAGCGGATGTATCGAATTGGGCGAAAGAGGATGTAGCCCAGTTGATCGCCGCGGGGATCATTCAAGGTAATGGACCAGAGGTTCTGAGTCCGAAGACCACGATGACCCGGGCTGAGGTCACTGCATTGATTGCAAGAATGTTGAAAGTAACCAACTTGATTGATAAGTAAACCCATCTATACAGAAAAGCCTTTGCTGACATTGGGGGTCGGCAAGGGCTTTTTCATATTTCATCCAATTCATGTCGTAATACTTTCACCCTGTTGGCAGATCGTGGAATCTGAGATGATGGGTTCACCAGAGGTTCGGGTGACAAACTTCGAACCGCTGGCCTTCAGGCTATTGCGATCCTTCCTTCTACAATCATTGGAGATCATAGGGTCGCAGCTCTCCTGAAGATTTCATTATCAGAGAGGAGGCGTCCAGGCTATCACATTTCTTCCTTCTAACCCTAACCTTTCACGTTATATAGGGATGTGGCTTTCCTGGACTCTTTTATCATGAACAATACGATCTATTTGCGCAGAGCGAACAAACTCATTATTGAATCAAACGAAGGGAAACAACAGTTACCGAAGACACATCTGGCGACGGCCCTCAAAAATATGGAAACACTCGGATACACCTTCTCGAATGACTTAATGCAGGCGATGCGCCAGCTGTCCAAGGAACAATTTGAAGCAGTATATCATCAACTTGTGGCTGATCTGAAGGTTATGGTTGGCGCACATGTGCAGTACCAACCGATGTATGCAGGATTCCCGATGCAGGTGATGCAAGCGGAAGAAGCGGAGTTATACCTTAATGCGATTATTCATTATCTGACCAACCTGACTGTGGTCTATACAGATCAACCATCTGTGGAGAGAATGCCTTTGCTGGAGAAGACGGAGTTAAAAGTCATTGGTTTGGGAAACAAAGAAGCATTCCAGACACTCATCCGTCAGATCATTGAAGCGAAAGGTTCCATCTCTGAGACGGACAAAAAAGATATTGATACCGTGTTGGAGTGTGCAGAACCAGAAGAAGTGGATGCGATTCTACCCGCCGAGATTCCGTTCAAAGAAAACGTAGGCTTCGTGGTCTCCTCGCTGTTAAAGCATGAAAAGGCGAACATCGATCGGATCGGTCCGTATTTCAAAACAGCAAGTGATGTCCTGCGTCTGGCTGTTGCTTGGTCCGATGGGGATGTCAGCCTGGCGGCGGCTTCTCCCTTTCGGAAATTCAAACGCCGTGAGAGACGCCTTTTGCTCGGATTATTGGAGCAATGTGGCTCTATCACGGAGGATATGCTGCGATATAAGGATCGTTGGATTCGCCTTGGTGAAATTCTGCATCCTTCGGAGTATAAGCTTCGGTATCCACGATGCGAAGAAGCCTTTGATATTTTGCGTAATAATAAGCCGTATTCGACCTTCAATGGAAGTGTGGAACTTGCCTTCCAATATCGGAATGTCTGGAGTCTGATTGATCTGTTGTCGCAGCGTCCAGGTGAATTTGCGAGAAAACTGGATCACTTGCTGCGTATGACCGAAGATGAAGCGTATGTACTGCTGGCCTTTGGTGAAGTGGCTGCACAGGTATCCACGCCCGTGTTATTACAGGTGAGACAGCATTTTGCACAGCGGAATGAAGAAACGGATTTGCGGGTGTTTTTTCCGAAAGGCAATGTAGCCAAGGCTTTTGGCATCCCAAACGAGCTGCCAGAGATCGATGAAGCCACGTGCCAGGAAGTCGTACATTTGTGCGAGCAGGCTTTGATTACACGGTTCGCTGACTTCCCAGCACTCGGAAGGACGTATATAGATGAACGTCTCCAGCATTATCTGGTTCCTTTTTCACAACGATCCGCGAGCAAAGCTTTACGAACCATTGTGCGTGGAAGCCGCATCCCGATGGGTGAAGGAGATACGATACGTTTCTTCAGCTGGTGGAAAGAGGGCGAGGTGGACGGCACACCTACCGGGCGCGTGGATATCGACCTGTCAGCGGTCATGTATGACGAGAATTGGAATTACGTTGAACATATCTCCTACACCAATCTGCGATCCGTCAAATACAAAGCGGCCCATAGCGGGGATATTGTGACTGCACCTCATGGTGCCAGTGAATTTATTGATCTGCATATCCCCTCAATTGTGAATTATGGCGGACGTTATGTGGTGACGACACTGCACTCCTTCACCAGCCATCCGTACTGTAATTTGCCGGAATGTTTTGCAGGCTGGATGATGCGCAAGAAGCCCGGTTCAGGCGAAATCTATGAGCCATCCACGGTGGAGAACAAGATCGATATCACTGCAGACACCCAGATTGCCATTCCGGTTATTCTCGATTTGGTCGAGCGAACAATCATCTGGACGGATCTGGCGCTGACCAGATATCCGGACTACTACAATAATGTCGAGGGAAATCAGAAGGGCATTGTGCTGATGGGCAAGGCGATGACCACCTTACGTAAACCTGACCTGTATGACTTGTTCATGCTGCACGCCAAGGCGAGAGGTGAACTGGTGGACACGAAGGATCAGGCCGATACCATCTATGCGGTCGATGAAGGTGTGACGCCATATGATATCGAGCAGATTATGGCGGAATACCTGGCTTGAGTCCAAGTGCATGTGAATACCGGGTCGAGAACAGAGAAGAGCAGCGGAATGCTGCTCTTTTTTTGAGATTTAATGGGTTGTTAACGGGGTCAGCCTTTTGGTTTCTTCTGCACATATTTCTTGTAATTCGTAACAGAAGGTATTATTCGGCTTTGAGATAGGAGTTCTTTATCGCTAATGATCCAAGTATGGTTGGATGAGTTTCGCCTGCGGATCGCAACAAAATTATTTTTTCCAGCAGAATATATGCGATAACCCTTTTGTTTGCTTCTAATGCAAAATAGATCGTCCTCACCGACGCTTTGATTCGGGAACGGTACGTGGTTTACTACCTTGCGTTTAAAAACAAGCGTTGCGCCAGGGATTAGGGTCACCGGTCGATGTTCATCATGAGGAGAACGAAGGATAAACATCTTAGATCCGCGTAAATACATGTAATGAGCCTTCTTGCCAATGACATCAGCATTGGTTCTCTGAAAGGTCTGCATACTTTCCTTCAAATAGTAAGGAGCGTAATAATCATCATCGTCAAACTTGGCAATATAGTTGTATTTCGTCTTCTTGATAGCATAATTGAGACAGGCGCCGAGGGAAGTGCGTTCTGGAAGACGATAGACGTGTACGTTTGGAAGTTTGTTGGCTAGACTCAGATATGGAGCAAGGGGAATGTTATTTTTATTGACAATAATGATAAGTTCCTTCCTGGCGTGGATCTGTCGACTGTAGTTATTGAACAAGTTTTTTATATAGCTTTGACGTTTCGTGCAGGCAATAATAGAAACTCCCTGCTTTTGGATAGATTTTTTTGGCCTGGCTCCCATTTTGACCGCTCCCCTTATCCGTTATGATCAAAACTATCTCTCTTTAAAATATGTGTACGGCAAATAAGAGGAACGGCATATCTGCAAAATGGAGAATACGCACAAAAACCTGTCAATGTACCTGTTCGTTCCTTTGTCTTCTGCATGTTGAAGTAAATCAACCAAATCCTTCTGTATGAATAAGCGGGATTTTTGCAAGAGAAGAGCTACCTACAGAATGGTGCAGGTAATGTCGGATGCAAAGAGAATGACTTTGCTAAGCTTAAATTAACGTGGGAGGGATGATATGGATACGCTGAGAAGGTTAAATGAAGCCTTGAATTACCTGGAGGAGCATCTGATGGACGTCGTGGATATGAAAGAGATTTCCCGAATTGCCTGCTGCTCGGAGTATCATTTTACACGCATGTTCTCTTTTCTTAGTGGTGTAACGCTCTCGGAATATATTCGGCGTCGCCGCTTGACGCTCGCGGCTATGGAGCTAAGCCAGAGTGAGTGCAAAATCATTGATATTGCGCTGAAATACGGGTATACATCGCCAGATTCGTTCGCTAGAGCGTTTCAAAGCATGCATGGCACTACACCCTCCGAAGCGCGAAATCATGGTCCGTCCCTTAAGGCCTTCCCGCGGATGACATTTCAACTGACCATTCAAGGAGGAAGCGAAATGAACTATCGCATTGAAGATAAAGAGGGGTTTCGAATCGTGGGAATTAGCAAAAGGGTATCGATCGTATTCAACGGGGTGAATCCGGAGATCGCTGCAATGTACCAGAGTCTTACGCCGGAGTTAATTGATACGATTAAGGGGGCATCCAACGTCCAGCCTCTGGGCTTAATCAGTGCTTCGGCCCATTTCAGTGAGGGGCGGATGGCAGAACAGGGAGAACTGGATCATTATATTGGCGCAGCTACGACAAAAGAAGCGCCTGAGGGCTTGGCACAGCTTGAGGTTCCTGCTTCCACGTGGGCAGTATTTACCGTCGTGGGTCCGTTTCCTGGCACACTTCAGGAGGTGTGGGGCCGGATCTACGCAGAGTGGTTTCCTTCATCGGGTTATGAGCTGAGTGAGGGGCCAGAAATACTATGGAATGAGCACAAGGATGTTACTGTTGAGCAATACAGAAGTGAGATATGGATACCTATTCGGAAGGGATAATAGCATTTCTTGTACAATATCTAAAGCGCAGCTTTTGAAGCTGCGTGTTTTGTATTCAGAAATTGAGAAATTGCTAGCGGAAATACGGTTCATTTCCATTGCGAATATATGTAATATAATGGTATTATTTTATTGGAATTGTAAGTATTGTATCCAGAAGATTGATTGAAGAAGGGGGTGGCGAGATCAGATTACATAAAGAGGCGACTCTACTCTACATGCACCAAGACATAACATTTCATGGATGATGGACATGCCCGCATAGCAGATATATCGATGTGAGACGGAAGTGTCAGTTGTTATACATTATGATGTAAGCGCTTTATTAAAATCCAAGGAGGGATTTACTCATGACCCAACGTACAGTGAGAAAGGCGCTTGGTATCTTTTTGATTGTCGTTATGATCGCAACAGTTGCTGTATTCCCTGCATCTACGGGACACGCAGCAACGATATATGTTACCGATAATGGCTCCCGAATTGAAGTAAATACCGGTTCAGGATTAGTCTACGTGGTCAACAAAACCAATGGGGATATCATATCGGCCAAAATGAACGGTACGGAACTGAACAGCAATAGAGGATCGCACATCGGGTCAGGTTTGGGTTCATCCGCCAATGTGACTTGGAATACCTCTCCTTCTGGATCGACCGTGTTAATCACGGTATCTACAAGCACGCTAACTCACTATTATGCTTCGCGTGGCGGTGAGAACATCATATACATGGCAACGCATATCACGGCTCAACCTTCGATTGGGGAGCTACGCTACATTTTCCGTGGTAATGGTAGTGTGTTGACAGGCGTTCCTGCCAATTCAAATAATCGGGGCAACACAGGAGCGATCGAGAGTCAGGATGTGTTCGGATTCGCCAATGGACAGTCTGCCTCCAAATATTATGGTAATGATCAGGCCAAAGATTTATCCGTACGTGGAGTTACGGGGAATGGCGTCGGTGTATTTATGGCCTACGGCAATCGGGAGAAAAGCTCTGGTGGTCCATTCTTCCGTGATATCCAGTTCCAAAGTGGAACAGAGACGGAAGTATATAACTATATGAACTCCGGACATGCACAGACGGAAAATTGGCGCCTGGGTCTGCATGGGCCGTACGCTTTGATCTTCACCACAGGCAGTACGCCGAGTGTACCCGATTTCAGCTGGATGTCTGGTCTGAATCTGCAGGGGTGGGTATCCAGTCGAGGGAACGTGGTGCTTAATGGTCTCTCCGGGATGGATACGGGTTATGCATATACAATTGGGTTCGCCAATAGCAACGCCCAGTATTGGGTGGGTACCTCTTCTAGTGGGGCAGCCGCCAAATACAGCATGATCCCGGGGACATACACCATGACAGCCTATAAGGGTGAACTGGCCGTATATACGGAAACAGTTAATGTCACGGCAGGACAAACGACGACACTGAATACACGTACGATTAACAATGACCCGAGTCAAGCCGCAAGCATCTGGCGAATCGGTAACTGGGATGGTACACCACGAGAGTTCCTGAATGGACAGACGATTCCGATTCGTCACCCATCCGATAGTCGCAACCCAAGCTGGGGGCCTGTCACCTATGCTACCGGTAGCGCTACCAATCGATTCCCAGCCATCCAGTTCCGTGGTGAGAATTCTCCAACCACAATAACGTTTAACTTGAACGCATCTCAAGCGGCATCTGCTCATAAGCTCAACATCGGGATTACTGCAGCCTACAATAATGGTAGACCGAGTGTAACGGTTAATGGACATGCATTAAGTAATCCTGCCGCGTCTTCACAGCCCAATTCTCGTAGCTTCACCATTGGTACGTATCGTGGCAACAACACAACCTTTAGCTGGAATGTTCCAGCATCCTACTTTGTGAATGGTTCCAACACGATCACAATTACACCGATCAGCGGTTCCAGTGACTTGGGTAACTGGTTAAGTGCAGGTTGGGTCTATGATTGTGTGGAGTTGTTGAATTAAGTTAAGCATTCAACGTAGTGGAAGGAATAAAGGAGGTAGCCTGCCTGGTTTTCATAACCGGGTTCAGGTTACCTTTTTAGTTTTGGCATTGAAAATGATAAGATATCGATTCATAATACGCCTAAGAATCTTACGTTGGTGGAGATGGTGATCCGGATAGTGGTATAATTTTCAATACGTAATCATGAGTGAATGAACGGGGAGGCCAAAGGAATGAGAGACGATCTGTTGGTTCAATTGCAAGAGTGGCATGAAGAAGATGAATTTCAGGAAATTGTAGATGCAATTCAAGCGATTCCTGTGGAAGAAAGAGATTATGAGCTGGTCAACCATTTGGGACGAGCGCTGAATAACCTGGAACGGTATGAAGAAGCGGTTGAACAATTCCTGACGGTTGCCAAAGAGGGCACAGGTGACCCACTCTGGCATTACCGGATTGGACTGGCTTATTATTATCTGGAGCAATATGCGCATGCGCTGCAAGCATTCGAAAGAGCGGATGAATTGGACCCTGAGGATGAAGATACGCTGGAGTTTCTGGAATGGATTCGAAGCAAAATGGCGGAGAAACCCACAGAGGAATCGGTGGAAGAATCCGTAGATGAGTCGGTGAGCAACCACCCATCTGTCTCTGAAATCTCAACCGCACCTTTTAGTATTAGCCATCTGGAACCAACGGTTTTTTGGAATGATAGTGCTGAAGCCGTGGACCAATATGTGCTGGCCCCACCTACCGATGGACAGATCGAGTCCGTAGAAGAGCAGTTGGTATTCAAGCTGCCAACATCCTATATTAACATGATGAAATTACATAATGGTGGTGTTCCCCACTATCGGTATTTTCCAGTTAGCCAAGCAGAGGCTGCCAAGAAGGTCCGCGTTGAGATCGCGGCAATACTGGGTATTGGACGGGAGAAGGCACACTCATTAGGTGGTGAAGTGGGCAGCCGGTTTATCATCGAGCAGGAGGGTTACCCCGAAATCGGTGTTGTTGTATGTGAGTGCTCTTCCGATTCGGAGGTGGTGATGCTGGATTATCGTGAATCCGGCAATGCAGGTGAGCCCGAGGTTGTTCATGTGGATAAAAATGAAAACTACAAGATCACTTGGCTTGCGCCCAATTTTGAAACCTTTATTCAAGGTCTGTTGAATGAGGAAAATCAACCTGCAAAGCTTCAAGGTTCACTGTAAGTAAGGGGATGAGCTTCTCATTATACAATTATACGAAACGTTGAAAAGGCTGCATCCGTAATGACGGATGCAGTTTTTTTTGTTGCCTAGTTATACGGGATAAGCCGGAAATGTCGCTCAAACTGAGCTTTTTTTCAACTGCACTAGCTTCGCTAAGGAATCCAAAATATGTATATAGAGGTGTGCTTGTTGCATAAAGGAAGTTAGTTTGCTAATATTTAGACATATAATAATTAGTCATCTAAATATTTTATATCTAAACAGTTTGGTTTCTTCAAAAAAGGGGCTTAAGCATCATGTTAAGAATGAAAGACAAAATAGCCCTTGTTACTTCCAAATAAAAACCAATACGTTAGGAGCAATTCACATGGGAAAATTAGATAATAAAGTAGCCATTATTACGGGCGGAGCCTCGGGAATCGGGGAGGGCATGGTTGATCTTTTTGCACAGGAAGGCGCCATCGTCATTGCAGCAGACATTAATGAGGAGGCACTGGAAAGAGCCAGCCAAAAAGAGAATGTGTACGGAATGAAGTTGAATGTATCTTCGGATGAAGGTTGGCAGGCACTGGCGAAGGTCGTGAATGAACGTTTTGGAAAAATTGACATTCTGGTCAACAATGCAGGCATTTCTTCGGAAAAGCCTTATGAGGAAATCAATGCACAGGATTGGGAGAAAATGCTCTCCATTAACGGCTTCGGCCCATTCGCTGGCATGAAACATGTCACTCCTTATATGGCAGCCCAGAAAAAAGGTTCCATCGTTAATATCTCATCATACACCGCTTTAATTGGACAAGGCTTTAACCATTACTCGGCTTCCAAAGGCGCGGTACGTGCATTATCCAAAGCCGCTGCGACCACCTTTGGACGTCAAGGTATTCGGGTGAATGCTCTTTTTCCCGGGATCATCGAGACACCAATGACCCAATCCTTGAACACATCGAAGGAACTGCTTGAACGATTAATTCAGGCAACGCCTTTGCAGCGTCTGGGTCAGGCTATTGATATTGCCAAAGCTGCGTTGTTCCTTGCGTCGGATGATTCTTCGTACATTACCGGATCTGAACTGGTGATCGATGGTGGCTACTCAGCCCAATAGCGTGTAAAATGATGACAGCCCTTAAGTTATATGAGGGCTGTTGTTTATTTTTTCGAGGAGGATCTAATGGAAGAACAGAACATTTTTGAGCTTATACACAACATGGATAATTTCACCAATAAATTGATCATACAATGGAACAAATCATTTAATGAGGACCTTGGTGTCTCTCATGTGCTTGTACTCAGCCATCTCCATCAAAATGGAAAAAGCCGACCTTCGGATATTGCAAAAATGTTAGGGTTCACTCCGCCTACACTCAGTTATTTATCTGACAAGATGGTAGCCAAGGAATTAGTCGTCAGAATGGTAGATGAAGCGGACCGTCGCATTATTTATTTGAACATTACGGATAAAGGGACCGAAGTCCTCGGAAGAGCCATATTGGAGGGTCAGAAGCTGCGTAAGAGTTTGTTCGAGAAATTAAACGAAGAGGATCGGGCGCAATTGGTTCGTATTTTTGAGAAGATGAATCGGGAAGATTGAGCAATGGACTGGAAGGGAGACCGAAGGTGATATGGAGGAACCGCTCAAAGTATATAACACCGCAGTTGAAGCCTTTCTTGAAGTGATCGGTGGAAAGTGGAAGCCTGTTATTCTATTCCATCTTACGTTTGGCAAGAAACGTAATGGTGAGCTCATGAAACTGATCCCTGCGATCACCCAGAAAGTGTTGACTCAGCAACTTGGTGAACTGAAGGAGGCGGGGGTCATCGTCCGAATCTCCCATCACCAGGTCCCGCCTAAAGTGGAGTATGAGTTAACAGAGTATGGGTGGACGCTTAAAGAGATTCTTCATCTGATGTGTAGGTGGGGCGATATACATGTGGACAATGTTTATGGAGATCGAGGAAAAATTCTGTTTAAGCCGCCAACTGCTACGACTGTTGAGGGACTTATATAAGCCGATTCTGGAATTCAGGAATCGGCTTATTCTGCATTTTATTCACTTTACGGAAGGATCCTGCGATCACGTAGATTTCTGAAAATATTCATAAACATAGCCTCAGTGTCAATGAATTCATGAAATCCGAAGCGGCGAGCTTTGGAACCATCGGCGAAGAAGTCATAATCCCACGAGAAGACAAAATCACCAAATGCCCAGGAAGAGACATCATCATAAGGGGTATTGACCAAATCATATTTATCAATCATGGACTTCCAAAGATCTTCTTTATCTACCATCACTGTTGCTAGTGAGAGGGGGAGTGGCGGAGCGGTTTCCAATTCAAAAAATGCAGCGATTCGGGGCCATAGCTCATTCCAGCGAAACAGATCGCCATTGGTGATATTAAATGCCTGATTGGCACAGCGAGGTTCGGTTGCCGCCCATACGGTTGCATGAGCCAGCAATGTTGCATCCGTCATCTCAAGAAGCGAATGATACGCTCCCGGTTTCCCAGGGAATCGAAGTGGCAAGCCAAGCTCCTTGGAGATCGCCGCATATACGCCAATAACCATGGCAAGATTCATTGGGTTGCCCAGGGCAAATCCACACACCACAGATGGGCGCAGGGCTGACCAAGTCCAGCTACTTCCGAGTTGCCGATCCTCGAGAAACTGTTGCTGATCGACATTGAATTCAGGGGGCATATGATATGCGTCCGTTTCTTTGGCAGGTGTTTTGAATGGACCCAGATGTGCACCGTACACTTTATAACCTTGCATTAGACTAATATGTTGGAGATTTGGAGCGATCGGTTCGATGGTATTCACCACATTGATGAGCATCGCCAAGTTGGGTTGTACCAATTCGGCCCAGGTTGGGCGATCCTGATACGCGGCGTAGAAAATATGCGTAACGGTCGTTAAATGACTCAGTTTGTCTTGTGTGTCTGCTTCGTTCAATAAATCAGCTGATATATAACGTAACCTGGGGGCATCTTCCCCTCCGCGGCGGGATACACCAATGACATTCCACTCGGGAAGTGTCGTCAGATAATCAATTAGGTTTCTTCCAATGACACCTCCAGCACCGATGACAAGCGCTGTATAACGGGTAACCAATTGTTCGGTTTTCAATGGACATGCTCCTCTCTTCTTCTGTACATATTGTGGGTCAGAAAAAGAAAGATGAGAAGTACGCACCTCAAAGTCATATACGTACTTTGAAGTAATATATGAGCCTGGAGCAGGATATGAGCGTTAGAAACAGCACTGCATTGGAAGTTACTTGGGATGTTACTTGCCAACAACCACAAGAAGCTGTAAAAGGAACAATCGTCCTTTCACAGCTTAGATGTGTCTGTATATTCATCCAATAGATCTGATGTTAATAGGGTTACGCCGGGTACCCGCCTCCTGGTGGTGGCCATGCGCCGTAGAAACGACGAAGCAGAACAATTTCACCCAGGTGGTACGAGTTATGGGAAGCGATATTGCGCAGAAGTCCTGCTTTGGTCTCCCCGGGGAAATAGGGGAGTGACTCATCTAATTGCGCTGTTTCTGCAATGGCTACGGCTTGATCAATCCCATTCAGGAATGCCTGAATATCTGCCTTCCACGCAGCCTCGTCCTGTGGGCCTTTCTCTTCAGGCCAGCTCTCACTCACGTTAGCAGGGAGCTGTGGCTTGCGTCCTTCCAAGTGTTCGAGCATGAATTGCTGCCAATAATGCATATGCTTCACCAACTGATAGATCGTGTATGGCATGGCCTCGTGTGTACGAGCAGCAAGTGTGACATCGATATCGGGTAGAGCATGAGCGATGCGGATATGACCGCGTTCCCCCACTAATGATTTGACAAGGGCTTGCCCAAAGTTATGATTTGCATCTGACATAAGTTACCTTCCTCTCTTTCAAGACCTGATCTGTTAGATCGTCTTCTGTTAAATATTATACAATTAAATTGTTAGAAATTAAAATTTGGAAACAAGAACCTAAATACTTAAAATGCCTATGATATAATAGTGAAAATAAATCTCAAGACCTCAGGGTCGAGGAGGAAGAAGCTCCGGTGAAAGTGATATTGGTTGACGACGAACGTCTAGCGTTGATAGGCCTTCAAAAATCACTAGAAAAAGAAGTAAACGGCATCCAAATTATTGCTACATATATGAACCCAACAGAGGCGATGGCAGGGATTGTGGAGCACCGACCCGATGTTGTATTTCTGGATATCCATATGCCAGAGATGGATGGTATGGATCTGGGAAGACAGATTCAGGCGGCAACACCGGGCACCGAAATTATATTTGTGACCAGTTACGATCAGTATGCGGTGCATGCTTTTGAACTGCAAGCTTTGGACTATGTGATGAAGCCCATCCAAAAAGATCGATTGAAGCAGACCGTGATCCGCGTAAGAGAGAAACTGAACGTAAAACGTGAGCAGCGGTCAAAGGATACAAACGTACCTTTCATTTGCTGTTTTAATCAGATTCAGTTTAAGCTTCCAGGAAAGGAGATCCAGGTTGCCAAATGGCGCACAAGCAAAGCGCAGGAGCTGTTTGCATACTTGCTTCACCATCGGAACCAGGTCATACATCGCAGTACGCTGCTGGAGCTTCTGTGGCCGGGAATGGAAGAGGAGAAGACGGCACACCAACTCTACACGACGATGTATCATGTCCGCCAAACCCTGAAAACTTGCCATATGGATATGATTACGATTCAAAGTGGACACCTGGAGGCAGGTTATCGACTCGAATTGGGTGAGGCTCAGTTGGATAGTGAACAGTGGGAACGGGAAATCAGGCAATGGAAAACCGTAGACGCAAGTACCGTTCAAGCTTATGAGCAAGCGCTTCATTTATATAAGGGTACCTATCTTGGCAATTATGAATACATGTGGGCCGAACCTGAGCGGGAAAGATTACGCTATCTGTGGCTGTATCATATGAGACAACTAAGTCTGTATTACCAGCAGCATGGGCTGGCGGAGAAAGTGATTGAGAGTACACGACGTATTCAGCATATGCTTCCGGATGAGGAAGAAAGTTATTTTATTCTAATGAAGTTATATGATGAAATGCACAACGATCTCGGTGTGGAGGAGCAGTATCGTCTCTTAACCACCAGAATGGAGCAAGATTTGGAGATACCGATTAGTGAAGAGGTTCGAGAATGGTACAGGAACTGGAAGCTCGGTTTGATCAAGTCAGGGCAACGTAACCAATGAATGTACGACATACAAATCCCGTGAGACGATTCAAATATGTGCTGATCCTGTCGATCATTTTAGCAGCATTGTTCGGCATGCGCTGGGTCTGGTCGCAATTCTTCCCTACCTTGGACAATTATCACGCTGTGAATGGTGTAGTTGATTTGCGAGGTGTCGATCTGGAGCAAGTCCCGGTCATGTATCTGAACGGAGAGTGGGAACTATATTCGAATGAATTACTGACTAGCAAGGATACTGTGCATAGGGGAGGAATGCAGGCGGCGGATGTGGTCCAGGTTCCGGGAGATTGGAAAAATGCCGAGAACCGCGATCAGGGGAGTTCACTTGGATATGCCACATATCGATTGCGTGTGTTGACGGATCCGCTTCAGGTACCTGTGACCTTCTGGTTCAGAAACATTCGAAGCTCATCCGAGATTGAACTCAATGGGAATATCGTGGGTGGCATGGGGAAAGTATCGGAGGATGCCGATACCTATGAACCGAGAAGTAACTCCTATACAGCAACCTACGAAGATGAAGGTGCTACAGAGATTGAATTACTCATTCGTGTAGCCAATTATGATAGCCCGTACATAGGAGGGATCGGTAAACCCGTTCGCTTCGGTTCCCAGGCGGCGGTTGATTACGCACGTTGGTACTCCATTGGTTTTCAACTGGCCATTTTTCTCGTTTTACTCCTTCATGGCATGTATGCTTGCATTCTGTTTGTATTCAATCCCCAGGAGCGCGCCTTACTCGTCGCAGCCATATTAACCTTATCTGTGTGCATGGTGGTTATGCTCGGTCATGATAACATTCTGATGTTATGGCTCCCGATAAACTATACGTGGGGGATCAAGCTTCGTCTGATTGGTCTGCTGCTGCAAAATGCGTGTATTCTGCTGTTGTTCCAAAGGTTGACCTTGGTACATATACAACCAAAGATTCTTCAATTAGGTGTTGTCACGACAATAGCTTATATTGCTGTTATTCTGGCAGTGCCCATTCACGTTGTCTATGCCATGGTTCATTACGCTTTCATCGACATATTCTTTCTCGTCTCTTCTCTCTGTTTTCTGTACATTGTGGGTGTCATGCTGTTCAGGAAACAGGCTGATCGGGATATGGTCTTTCTACTCCTGACCGCTGGAGGCATCATATCCAATATGTTGTGGAGTACAGGTGAGACATCGAAAGATGTGACAACCGTCTATTATCCCATTGATATCATCTTTGCCATTACCGGCTTCTCCGCCTATTGGTTCAAGAAATACTTCAGGAATGCCAGGGAGAATATGAAGCTGAATACAGAACTGCAGAAGGCTGACAAAATTAAAGATCAGTTCTTGGCGAATACATCCCATGAACTGCGGACCCCGCTGCACGGGATCATTAATATCGCTCACAACGTGGTCACCCGGGAGAAGAGCAGATTGGATGAACGGAGCCTGGAGGATATGGAGTTGCTGATTACCATCGGTCGACGAATGTCCCATCTTCTTGGTGATCTGCTGGATGTAGTTCGGTTGAAGGAACACCGCATTGTGTTACGTCAGGTTCCTCTTTCCATACAATCGGTTGTGCCTGGCATTATCGCCATGCTGCAATTCATGGCAGAACGCAAACCGGTCCGCCTTCAGATGGAGATACCGGACTCGTTCCCATTGGTCATGGCTGATGAAGAAAGGCTCGTTCAGATTTTGTACAATCTGCTTCATAACGCGCTTAAACATACAGAGGAAGGCACGATATCCGTAAGTGCCGACATTCATGAAGGACATGCTCTGATTCATGTGACGGATACAGGCATTGGCATGGACGAGGACACGCGGATGCGCATTTTCCTTCCGTATGAACAAGGGTCGTATGGAATCAGTGATGGACAAGGCATCGGGCTTGGACTGAACATCTGCAAAGAGCTCGTCGAATTGCACGGCGGGGCGCTAACGGTTCACTCGGAACCTGGAAAGGGCTCGGTATTCAGCTTCGATCTGCCGCTCGCGAATGAAACCACCCATCAGGTTCAGCCACAACTTCCCCTAATCTGGGAACAGGCCGCGGAGATGATGGAAGACGCACCTAGCGGATTCCTGTTACCTCGCTCAGGTATGGGGGATGCGGAAGCCCTGGCGGCGTCGGAGATGGCTCCGTTGTTAAAAGAGGGGAAAGCCAACATTCTGGCTGTAGATGATGATCCGGTGAATCTGGATGTGCTGGTCAGCATTCTTTCGAATGAACCCTACACCATAACTACGGCCCGGTCGGGCCAGGAAGCCATGGAACTGCTGGGCACACGCCAGTGGGATCTGCTCATTACGGATGTGATGATGCCCCATATGTCCGGATATGAATTAACCCAGAAGGTGCGGGAACAATTCTCCATGTCAGAGCTTCCCGTGTTATTGTTAACGGCACGCAGCCAGCCACCGGACATATATACCGGTTTTGCATCGGGGGCAAATGATTATGTCACGAAGCCTGTAGATGCGTTGGAGCTAAAATATCGGATACGTGCATTGACCATGTTGAATCAGTCCATTCAAGAGCGCTTACGCATGGAAGCCGCTTATTTGCAGGCTCAGATCCAGCCCCACTTCCTGTTCAATACACTGAATTCACTTATGGTCCTGAGTGACATTGATACAGAGCATATGCGGAAGCTTGGTGAAGCTTTTTCCTCCTATTTACGGATCAGCTTCAATTATCTCAATACAGGGGAACTGGTGAAATTATCATACGAGCTGGAACTCGTGGAAGCCTATCTTTTTATTGAGAAAACAAGATTTGAAGATCGATTGTCGGTGGTATTAAACGTAGAGCCGGATCTTCCGTTACTTCTCCCACCGTTATCGATTCAGCCCTTGATCGAAAATGCCGTAAGACACGGGTTATTAAGCCGTAATGTGGGTGGCACAGTATGCCTGTCCATTACTCGCCATGAGGGTTATACCCGTATTGAGGTGAAAGATAATGGCAAAGGCATGGAACCGGAGAAGGTTGCAGAGCTGCTACATGCTACGCCAGGTGGAAAAGGCGGAATAGGCATTGTGAATACAAACCGCAGATTGTTGCAACGGTATGGTCAGGGATTATCAATTGTAAGTGAGCCGGGTGAGGGCACGATGGTATCATTTGATATTCCGGACGAGGTATAGGGAAAAGGCCGCAGAAGTGAAGACTTCCGGCCTTTTTGTGTTGCCTGGATGTTCATTCCCTAATTTTATTTATTTCTAATGCATCTTTCATATGTTAGTATATTTAACATTAGAAGCGCGGATTCCGGCATTGAGCGCTAAACGTTGGTATAGTGGGTGAAGAGATCAATGCGCAATTGGGTTAAAAATGAGAATGTGCAGATGACGGCCATTGCCTTTGCCACAGCGGTAGGGGCACAATTCAAGATAAATCCGTTCCGGGAAGATTACTTCCGAATCGGGCTGGGGGTCAGCATTCTTTTATTTCTGCTGATGATCATGCCACACCTGTCTTATGTGAAGACAGGAATCCTGACAGGTATCGCAAGTTTCCTGTTTCAGTCGGCAGATCTCATCAGTCATGTACAGACCGTCTCCATACTGGAAAGCATGCGGGACAACCTGGGGGCAGGCGTGTATTATGTGGTCTTTGCCTATGGGCTTAGCAAGTTCAAGCATCGATTCCATGAAATGCAGCCTCTTTTGCTCGGCGGGCTGATTACATGTATCGATTTCTCCTCTAATCTTGTGGAGCTGCTTCTTCGCGGCATGTTAAGCGGGACCAATATCTTTTATATGAAGGAATGGTTGTATCTGCTTGTGGTGGGCGGCCTGCGAAGTTACTTTGTGATTGGGCTCTACAACAGCTTTGCAGTGAGACAGATGCGGCTCTTACATGCAGAGCAGGAGAAGCGGATGGAGCAGATGCTGAGTGTGAACTCGGGTCTGTATGGTGAAGTCTTTTACCTGAAGAAAGCAATGAATACCATCGAAGGTATTACGGCAGACAGCTATGATCTATATCGAGATCTCCGGGAGCAGGACATGAACCAATACAGTCAGCGTACACTGGGCATTGCACAGCAGATTCATGAAGTGAAGAAGGATTCACAGCGTATTCTCGCGGGTCTGCTGAAATTGTATGATAACGAAAAAGCGGTCAACATGAGCTTGTCCGAAGTGCTGAACTTTGCCAGCAAAGCCAACCGAAAATATAGCGAAATGTTGCATAAGCAGGTGGAGATCGACATCGAGCAACAGTATGATTGTGAGTCTCCGTATTACATTCCTCTTCTAACGGTAATGAACAACCTGATTGCCAATGCGGTAGAGGCGATTGAGCATGATGGGACGGTCCGAATTCGTGTGTATGAGCAGGAAGATGACGTGCATTTGGTCGTGATGGATACTGGGAAAGGCATACCCGAAGCCAAACGGGATGTGATCTTCGAACCGGGCTACACAACGAAGTTTAATGAAGTCGGCATTGCCGCAACAGGTATTGGTCTGTCCCATGTACGTGATATCGTCCAGTCGTTGGAGGGAAGCATCAAGGTTGAATCTGCACCTCCGGGAGCGAAAGGTACTCTATTTGCTATAACTATTCCCAAAATGAATCTAATCAAGGGGGGCGATGCCGATGACACTTTCTATCATGATCGTGGATGATGATGTGGTAAGCCGAAGCATGCTGCATGATATCATTGAATCCTGTGGAATCGGCGAGCTTGCAGGCATGGCAGAGGGCGGCATAGAAGGAGCGCGGATGATCATGGATCTGCGCCCCGATGTGGTGCTGATTGATCTGCTGATGCCGGATCAGGACGGAATTGAGACGGTTGCGAAACTAAAGCACAGCGGATATACCGGCAAATTCATCATGATCTCTCAGGTGGAGAACAAAGAGATGGTCGGAGCGGCCTACCAGAACGGGATTGAATTCTTTATTCATAAACCGATTAATCGGGTGGAAGTGGAGCATGTGCTCAGCAAAGTGAATGAACAGTGGAAGTATGAACGCTACGTCCTGGAGATCAAGCAGTCGATGGCCCGATTGAATCTGGTGGAAGCCCAAGCCCCTGTCCAAGGTCGTACGGTACGGGATGCGGCGAGAAGCATTCTGATGGATCTGGGGATTATCGGGGAAAGTGGCAGCAAGGATATTGTGGCGCTTATGGAGTATGCGATTGATCAGAAGCGCGCCGGAGAGTGGCCGCCATTGAAGGAGTCGTATGAAGCGGTGGCCCGGACATACAAGTCTACACCCAAGGACGTGGAGAAAGAGAGCAAGGCGATGGAACAACGCATCCGTAGAACGGTAATTGCCGCGTTAACGAACATGGCCTCGATTGGACTCACCGACTATAGCAACCACAAGTTTGAGCATTATGCCCCCCTCTACTTCGACTTCCAGGATGTTCGAATGAAGATGAGAGCGATGGAAGAAGATCAGGCAGGCGACAAAGGCAAGGTTAATATCAAAAAGTTTCTGCATGTGTTCTATATGGAGACGATGGAAAAGATGAATAACTGAATAGCTGAATAATTGATAGTTGAGATATTCCATCTCTTAACCAAAAGCCGAATTCCCGGAAGCAACAGTTCATGGGTGTTCGGTTTTTTTGTGTTTCCACACTGTAATTTGTCATATAACATGACATAAATTAATCAAAACGGATGTTTTATTAGCATTTTATGCCCTTTTATCGATCAAAAATCATTATATGTTAATTTAATTTTCATCAATTGTAATTATTTTATGTAGGATCATGTAGGTTGGCGTAGGGAGCAAACTAGAATACGTATATAAATACAAATGGTCGATTCGGTCGATCCCAATCTAATTCGGAAAAGGGGTTTTTCTATGAAAAAGGTAGCATCCATTGTAATGGCGTCCGTTCTTGCTCTAACACTTAGTGCCTGCGGTGCAGCGAAATCGGGTGAAGAGAATAGTGCTCAGTCGGCAAGTGGTTCAGCTGTTGAGAAATACACATTTGGTACCGATGCAACGTATCCCCCTTTTGAGTTCCAGAAGGACGGCAAATATGTAGGGATCGATATTGACCTCATGAACGCGATTGCGGAAGAAGAGGGCTTCGAAGTAGAGATCAAACCGATGGACTTCAAAGGCATTATTCCTGCCATTACGGCAAATCAGTTGGACGGAGCCATTGCAGGCATTAGCATTACGGACGAACGTAAAAAAGTTGTGGACTTCTCGGACCCGTACTATCAGGCCGGTCTGTCCTTAATCGTACATGAAGATAACACGGACATCCAAAGTCCTCAAGATTTAAAAGGAAAAACGATTGCGATTAAAAAAGGAACCTCAGGTGCCAATCTTGCAGATGAATATGCAAAAACCTATGGTGCGACCGTGAAATATTTTGATGACAGTCCATCGATGTATCAGGAAGTCGCGAACAAAAACGCAGATGCTACGCTGGAGGATTTCCCGGTCATCTCCTATAAGATTGCCATTGATCCTAACGCGAAGCTCAACATTGTTGGAGACCGATTGAACGGTGACTTCTATGGTATTGCTGTTGCCAAAGGTGATGCCGAGTTGCAGAAGAAGATCAATGATGGACTGAAGAAATTGCAGGAAAACGGAAAGTACGACGAGATTGTCAGCAAGTATCTGGGAGAAGCGGCTAAATAGAAGGGAATGTGGTACGGATGGACTCCTCCTTGCAAGTCATAATAGACGCACTGCCTCTTCTGTTAGAGGGTACAGTCGTGACGTTGAAACTAGTCGTGATCTCGCTCATCATTGCGATGGTGATCGGATTGATCTCAGGTCTGATGAGTACTTCCTTGAATCGATTGTTACGGCTGGTAGCCACACTTTACGTGGATATCATCCGTGGTACACCCCTTCTGGTGCAGGTATATTTTATCTACTTCGGACTACCGGTGTTCCTGGATATGCGCATTCCGGCGATGACCGCAGGTATTATTGCGATTAGTCTGAATGCCGGAGCCTACATCTCGGAGATTTTCCGAGCGGGTATTAATTCCATTAGCAACGGGCAGCATGAGGCGGCACGATCCCTGGGCTTATCTCGTTTTCAGACGATGAGACTGGTCGTATTGCCTCAAGCAACGCGGCGCATGATCCCTACCTTTGTGAACCAATTCATTATTACGATTAAGGATACATCGCTGTTGTCTGCGATCGGTATCGCAGAATTAACGCAGAGCGGGGAGATTATTATTTCCTCCAACTTCCGGGCATTCGAAATCTGGGGTGTGGTGGGCATATTCTATCTGATCATCATTGTGCTGTTGTCCCGGGCTTCCCGGTTCATTGAGAGGAGGTATGCAATCCGATGATTACCGTAGAGAATCTGAAAAAGCAGTTTGGTGCCAATGAGGTATTGAAGGATATCTCAACAACGATTCAGGAGAAAGAAGTCGTATGTGTCATCGGACCTTCCGGGTCAGGTAAAAGTACGTTTTTACGCTGTCTCAATCTGCTGGAGGGTGTGACATCTGGAAAGGTGATCATCGGCGGTGTCGAGGTGACTTCGCCCAAGACGGATATCGATCAGCTGCGAACCAATGTGGGCATGGTGTTCCAGCAGTTCAACCTTTTCCCGCATCTGACTGTGTTGGAGAATATCATGCTCGCGCCGAAGCATATCAAGAAACTGAATAAGGCCGAGAATGAGAAAAAGTCAATGGAACTGCTCGGCAAGGTCGGGCTGTCTCAGAAGAGGGATGCTTATCCCGAGCAGTTGTCAGGTGGCCAACAACAGCGTGTAGCCATCGCACGTGCACTCGCCATGAACCCCAGTGTGATGTTGTTTGATGAACCTACGTCTGCATTGGACCCGGAGATGGTTGGAGAAGTACTGCAAGTCATGAAGGACCTCGCTCATGAGGGGATTACGATGATTGTGGTTACGCATGAGATGGGCTTCGCCCGTGAAGTGGCGGACAGAGTGATCTTTATGGACGGCGGATATATTGTAGAAGAAGGCACGCCTGAAGAACTCTTTCAGAATACCCGGCATGAGCGGACCAAGGCGTTTCTGGGTAAGGTTTTATAACGATATTGGAACAACATAAGAACTTGAAGAATCCCCTATGGGCAGACGTTGGTTTTAGCACATCTATTGTGATGGACTTAAACGTGGTTTGCTTGCAGGGGATTTTTCGCGAATTGAAGGAGCGGGGCCTGCTGAGATAGGGGGAAAAGGTCATTTTGCTTGACTTCATAGAACAGGTAGGTTAAAATTCATTAATTGAAAATGATTATCAATGAGAAATGAGACATCCGAGTGAAGAAGCAAACAGGAACTCCTCTTCGTTTCACGCTGATCCTACTTTCAGCAAGTGTGTTATTGTTATTCTCCATGTTCATAGCAATTTCTATGGGCGCAAAATCGTTAACCCTCCATACTGTGTGGGATGCAGTCTTTAACTATAACCGTAGTCTGAGTACCCATCAGATCATTCAGGTAATTCGTCTGCCCCGAGTGCTCGCTGCCGCTGTGGTTGGAGCCGCATTTGCCGTAGCAGGTGCTCTGATGCAGGGAGTTACCCGTAATCCTCTTGCTGATGTTGGTGTGCTTGGAATCAATGCGGGTGCCATGTTTGTGGTTGCGCTAAGCTTTGTCTTTTTACCGCAACTTCCGTTCTCTGTGTTAATGTTACTGTCGTTCACGGGTGCTGTTCTAAGCACGCTGCTCATCTATCTATTGGGTTCCGGTTCTCCGGGTGGATTAACACCTATGAAGCTGACTTTAGCAGGTACCGTTGTTGCGGCCTTGCTGCATTCGTTAACTTCAGGGATTGCGATTTATTTTGAACTCAGTCAGGATCTGGCGTTCTGGTATGCTGGCGGGGTAGCTGGGGTAGCGTGGGAGCAGCTTCGTATCGTGTTGCCGGTTATTCTGATTGCGATAATTCTCTCCATAACCTTGGGCAGATCCATTTCGGTTATGGCCTTGGGCGAAGAGGTTGCATCCAATCTGGGCATCCGCATAACAAGAGTTCGTTTGTATGCCATCACGATTGCATTAGTATTGGCTGGAGTATCCGTTTCAGCTGTAGGTTCAATTGCCTTTGTGGGACTGGTTATTCCGCATATTGCAAGAAAGCTTGTAGGGGTGAATTATACATATGTTATTCCGCTTTCGGCGGTGCTGGGAAGTGTATTGCTTGTTCTGGCTGACTTTGGCGCAAGAGTTGCTGATCCTCCGAAGGAACTGGCCGTTGGTGTTATTGTCGCCCTGATCGGTGTACCTTTCTTCCTCTATGTTGCGCGAAAGGAACAGCGGAATTTATGAAAAACAAAGCAAATAATCGGTACCAACGTACGCTTTTAACAGGGGGAATTCTGGTCTTTATCGTATTTGCCTCCATTGCGATTGGACTGAGTACAGGCTCAATGCAGATTGCACTACCTGATCTCGTTCTGACACTGCTGGGTAAAGGTACGGATATGCATCACATGGTGCTCTTTGATTATCGTTTACCTCGTATATTTATTACAATGCTTGCAGGAATGGGGCTCGGTATTGCAGGGGCTATGCTGCAAGGTATCACCCGTAATGCCTTGGCAGACCCAGGGATTCTCGGGATTCACGCTGGAGCGTCCTTTGGTTTGTTAATCTATGTAACCTTTTTTCAGTCATTAAATACCCTTCCCGTACTTATGATTCCCATGTTTACTTTTGTGGGAGGGGTACTGGCGGCAGCCCTTATCATTCTGTTCGTATGGGATCGGCAAAAGGGATTCATACCCGCTCGTTTAATTCTGATCGGGATTGCTGTAGCGGCAGGATTTAATGCAGCAAGTCTTTATTTATCTTTGCAACTGGATGAAAAGACGTATTCGTTTACTGCAAGTTGGCTGCTAGGGAACATTTGGGGAAGAGACTGGATTAACGTTTATGCCATGCTACCCTGGATGATTTTGCTCATACCACTGGCTTGGGCCAAGAGTAGAAGCTTAAATGCTCTGGCGCTTGAGGATTCATCTGCAGTTAGTATTGGTACGCCAGTGGAGAGAGAGCGAATCCAGATTTTATGTATTGCCGTTGCGCTCTCCTCAGTAAGTGTATCTATGGCTGGAGGTATTGGATTTATCGGGCTGGTGGCCCCGCATATGGCACGTAGGCTGGTAGGCCCTGCGTTTCAGTACCTTATCCCGATTTCGGCTCTGCTAGGTATGTTGATTCTTGTTGTAGCGGATACGGTAACGCGTGCTGTTTTTGACCCCAAAGCAATTCCTGCGGGAATTGTAGTGGCTGCTGTAGGTGCTCCCTATTTTTTATATTTACTCCGAAAATCCAATAAAACCAACTAGAATATGCCGAGAGGAAAAAATAAAATGAAAAATGTAACAGCTATAATGATGAGTTTGTGTATGGTATTTATTCTGGCGGCCTGCGGGTCGAATGAAGCTGCACCACAATTGAACGAGGATGCAACTGCAAAAACAGAAACCATGGAAACGGCGGATTCAACCGGAAGTACAGAAAAAACTTATGACAAAAAGGTGGCTTCTATCTCCATTTTCCTGACAGGAGATCTGATGGCTCTGGGAATTAAACCGGATGGTACAACAACGAGTGATTATCTGCCCATCACCGAGGCGCGGTATCAGAATATTGAGTATCTGGGCTTCACCAAAGACCCGGATATGGAGGCTTTGATTGGTCTGCAGCCAGATGAGATCTTTATTGATGCAGAGTTTGCAGAGAAATTGGGCTTGGAGAAGCTGGAGAAAATTGCAACAACGCATGTAATCAATTTGGATGAAGGTTCATGGAAGGATCAACTCCGTAACATATCGAAGATCGTTGACCGTGAAGAAACGGCAGAGCAATTTATCGCATCGTATGATGCCAAAGCAAAGGAAGTATCTGCATTGGCCAAACAGGTCATAGGAGACGGAAAGGTCATGGCAGTCCGAATCTCAGCCAAAGGCTTGCGCGTATACGGCATGGAACGTCCGTTAGGACCAATTCTGTTCGAGGATCTGGCTTTAACTCCAGCCAAAGGAGTTGAAGCCATCACAAAGAACTGGGAGAATATCTCCAAAGAAGTGTTGCCGGACTTCGACGCAGATGCCATATTTGTACTGGTTTCTTCCGTAGATGAAGGTAGTGAAGGAGTTTTTGAACAACTGAAGTCTGATCCGATCTGGATGGGTCTTAAGGCCGTTCAGAATAATAAAGTGTATGTGATTACAGAACAACCATGGCTTGATTATTCCGCTTCGGGCAACAAGCTGGCGCTGGAAGATTTGGAGCGAATTTTGTCCCAATAAGATCAGTTGGAAACCCCTGTGGCTATTCGATTAGCACGGGGTCTTCTTATGTCTGAATGGGAATGTTCTGACTTTTCTGCATTCATGGAAGGGAAACGGAGTGTTTAGAGAACATACATGTAAGGTATTCCCTAATCACAGGTATTACTTTGATATGACTATATGGGAGGTTTGCACCGTGATATCTAATGAGAGTTTAAAGGTATATGCTCTGCCTGAGATTGAAAATCTCAAAGTGCATGGCAGAACAACTGGAGAGCTGGCGCCGTTGACATTATTTTGGACGGGAAGTGCAGTTGAACTTAATGTACAGGGTGCCGAACTATGGGTTGAGTTGGAGTCACAGTATGCCATGTATGAGTCATGGATTAGCATTCTGATCAATGGTGTTCCGGTGAGCAGACAGATGTTAACGGCGGGAAGGTACTGGGTCTGTGTATTCCGGGGGATGAACGCGGATGTGGTGAAGAATGTTCGGATCGTTAAGGATGTTCAAGCGATGAGTGGTGACCCGGGTTGCTCTTTGCAGATTCATGCGGTGAAATCCGATGGAGCGTTCCTGCCTGTGCAGCAAAAACCGTACAAGATCGAATTCATCGGTGACAGCATTACATCTGGCGAAGGTGCAATTGGGGCTAAAACGGAGGAAGATTGGATTCCGATGTGGTTCAGCGCCATACATAATTATACGTATATGACAGCAGAAGCACTGAATGCAGAATACCGGGTCATCTCGCAGAGCGGATGGGGTGTGCTGACCAGCTGGGATAACAATCCGAAGGGCAATATCCCCGATGTGTACGAACAGGTCTGCGGCTTGCTTGCCGGTGAACGTAACAAAGCGCTCGGCGCAGGAGATGAGCATGATTTTGCTTCGTGGCAGCCGGATGTGGTCGTTGTGAATCTGGGCAGCAATGATGGGGGTGCATTTCAGTCACCTGAGTGGACAGATCCCGACACGGGCAAGGTGTACAAGCAGCGGCTGAACGAAGATGGTACGTATCATGAAGAGGATTTGGCTGCTTTTGAGAAAGCGGTGGAGCAGTTCCTGTTCAAACTTCGAAAAAACAATCCGGAAGCACATCTCGTATGGGCGTATGGCATGCTTGGTTTTCCGATGATGCCTGCCATCTACCGTGCGGTTAATACGTATACGAAAACGACAGGAGATCGCAAGGTTACAGTTATCCAGCTTCCTGATACAACCGAAGAGACGGTAGGGGCGCGCACTCATCCAGGCGAGTTATCTCACCGCAGAACGGCAGAGGATTTGGCGGAATATGTACGAGGCATGCTAGGATAGCCTGAAATAGGGTCATGGAAAGACCACTCTTTCATGAACGGTACCCCAATGGTTAGATATGTTTCACTGTATGGGGCCGTTCATCATAGAAGTGGTCTGTTCCTTTTCCACATGATTTAGATATTCAAGGGTGTGTCCTCTGTATCATTGTTCTGTACCTTATAACGAATCGAGATGATCTGTCCGAGCGTCTGGGTTCGGATCATTTTGAATTGACTTGGTACAGTGCCTGTTGGGAATAAGGGGATGCCTTCACCAAGAACTTTCGGAATAATGGCGACTTCAATCTTATCCAGTAATTTTTGGGCCAACACAGCTTCAACCAGTATGCCTCCACCCACAATCCACACATCTCCATCAGAATTCTGCTTTAATCGAGGGATGAGCGTATCTACCGTCTCGGTTGTAAACTGTACATGTGGAGCGGGCGGTTGTTCCGAGCGAGACAGCACATACGTTGGCCGATCCGCATAGGGGAATTCTTCAGAAAGTGTGAGCACCTCTTCATACGTATTACGTCCCATAACGACGCTACCGACCGTTTGATAAAAGTCAGCATACCCGTTGTCTCCACCGTCACCCTCCACATCAAACAACCAATCTACCGAACCGTCTAGTCTTGCGATATATCCATCCAAACTCATTGCAATGTACAAGATTGTTTTGTTATCTTTCATATTCATCGCTCCCTTCTACAATGTATGATACACTCTAACTATGACAAAAGATGACGTAGTTAGGGTGTTGAATTCATGAATAATCGGAAGCTGGCCATCATGCGTCTGATGGATTCCAGACAGAAGTTTACAGCCCGGGAGTTGGCAGAACGGTTTGACGTATCGGTTCGAACGATTCAGCGAGATTTGGATGCATTGCAGGCACTGGGCTTTCCCTTGTACACCGAAGTTGGTGTGAACGGGGGATATCGGGTGTTGCCCAATCGGATTTTGCCACCTCTTCAACTGACGCAGCAGGAGGCATTAGGGCTATTTATGATGCTGGAATATCTACAGCAAGTCCCGGATTTTCCACACGGTTCCATGCGTGGACATCTGGCTGAACAGTATTTTTCCACTTTGCCTGCGGATGTACAGGACCTGATTATGCGAATGAGAGAACATATCACCTTTGTCCAGTATCCTGGTGAGCATGCAGAGCCTTTAACAACCGGGATATTGGATGCAGCGGTAGAAAAGAGAGAAATTCAGTTTATATATCATGCCCGTAGTGGTCGTAAAACAGTCAGGGTCTTTCCCTATGGCATCTACTATGAGCAGGGGAATTGGTACATGCCAGCCGGGAAAAAGGATCGCGTATTGTTGTACCGTGTGGATCGTATGCAGCGGTTGGTTGTTATGGATTCAACGGATGAATCTGTTCCGAGCCTGAAGGCATGGCTAGATGCCAAAGAAGACAGAGAAAGCGTAGAAGTGGTGCTGCATTTCACGGAATTTGGAGCGAGGATTGCTGCGTCAGATGTGTTGTTCAAGTCGGTTCAAGGCCATGAGTGGCGCGGACTTGTTCCGCCGGAGGAGTTTTCTTTTACAGCGCGAAAATTACTCTCCTATGGTCCGGAAGTGAAAGTGATCTCGCCCCCTGAATTGAAGCAACAGGTTAGAGAGTTGCTCGAACGGAGCACAAGCCAGTATGACAGGGGATAAAGGCTGCATACACTCGATAATTGGTTATTAAGAAAAAGACAAGAGAGATGTGTAGAGACATGAGCACAGTGTGGACGAAAGAAACCATCCCGACTGTATCCAATAAAGTAGTGATTGTGACAGGTTCGAACGGTGGGTTAGGGTATGAAACGGCATTGGCGTTAGCTGAAAAAGGCGCGAAAGTTATCCTTGCCGTTCGCAATTTGGATAAAGGTGAAAAGGCAGCTTATCAGATAAAGTCGTCTGTCCATGTCGCTGGAGAGGTAAGCGTTATGCAGCTTGACCTTAGTGATTTGGCTAGTATTCGTAAGTTTGCAGCCGATTTTCTTGAGCAGTACGATTCCTTGTCCATTCTCGTTAATAATGCAGGAATTATGAATCCTCCATTCCAATTGACGAAGGATGGCTTTGAATTGCAGTTTGGCAGTAATCATCTGGGCCATTTTGCGCTTACGGGCCTGCTAATGCCGCGATTGATTTCTACTCCGAAATCGAGGATAGTTACTGTAAGCAGTTTGGCAGCTGGTAATGGTGCAATAGATTTTAATAATTTGGATGGCTCCAAAGAATATGCTCCCATGAAGTTCTACAGTCAAAGCAAGCTGGCCAATCTGATGTTTGCGAGAGAACTGCAGAATAAGTTTAATGCCGCTCACATTGATTCGATGAGTATCGCCGTTCATCCAGGAATCTCGCATACCAATCTATTTTCCTTCGGTTCGGGGAAACAGGCTAGTATATTCATGCGCAGTCTTCTGAAAATCATAAGTCAACCTGCACATATGGGGGCATTACCTACCTTATATGCTGCAACAGATCCGACGATTACGGGAGGAGAGTATATTGCTCCTGGCGGTATTGGCGGCACTAGGGGCTATCCCAAGAGCGCCAAGATTATCGAAAAATTATATGATGCTCACATTTCAAACAAGCTGTGGAGCGTTTCAGAAGAATTAACAGGAGTGTACTACCAATTTGACGCGTAGATTTTGCCATTCAGAGAAATATTCCTTATTATGGTATGGATAGTTAAAAATACTTTAGCATAAATATGAATGATTGAATGGGGGGCTACCATGATTCGATTCATAAGAAGTTTCACGACCCGCTCTATGCAGAGTCCATGTGATGAACAACGGCGGTTGTTTGCATAGAGCCTGAAATTCATTTCCGCCATCCATTGTAGTGCATATTCAATGTGTTCATCGTAAGACTCTGCTGCCTTAAAGATCTTAAATTTAAGGAGTGGAGCAACGTGAAATATATTAATGCGGATACAATCTTCCCGGAAGAATTGCTTAGAGAAATACAGCGTCATATCCCTGGTGGCTTAATCTATATTCCGAGGCCCAAGGATGCCCATAAGAAGTGGGGCGAGAACTCGGGTGGCAGAATGCTTGTGCAGGAACGGAACAACGAGATTCGCAAGCTGTTCACCGCAGGTACAACCATTGATCAGCTTGCAGAGCAATACTGTTTATCCGTGGATAGCATCAAGAAAATTGTATATGGCAAAAAGGGATGAAACTATAGAAGCCACGTTCGAGCCATCGAATGTGGCTTTTTCGTATGTAGAGAATGATTAATAAAGATTTATTACATATTCGAGTGCTATAGCTGAGCGTACAATTCATATGACGGACAAAGGATACCCGAAGAGTGTTCTTTAACTAGATTTTTTTCATCATCCGGAGGTTGGTGAATATGAATATAGAAGTGAAATTAACAAATAAGGACGAGGCGTATGTGATTAAAAATATGTACCCGCTATATCTTCATGATCTATCCGGTCATTACGGTCTGGGTGGAGAGCATACCCCGAATGAACACGGCATTTTCGAACCAAGTCCTGATTATAAAACGTTACAGGATCAGTACGATGTGCAGAACATCTGGTGGGAAAAACCGGAGTGTCTTTATCCGTTTCTGATGATTGTAGATGGCATTCCAGCTGGGTTTGCATTCGTAGCCACGCCGCCTCATTGCTCACAAGGAATAGACTTCTTCGTACATGAATTCTTTCTGATGCGGCCGTTTCGAGGGGTAGGCGTGGCTGAACACGCAGCGTCGAAGATCTTCGGAATGTTTAGAGGAAGTTGGGAGTTGTTCACCAATCCATCGGAGAACAATAAGATCGGCCAATCTTTCTGGCGGAAAACGGTGGCTAATTATACCGAAGGTAACTATCGGGAAATGTACGGGCATACGTTTGATGGCTATAAATTAATATTCCAATTTTCCAATCATCTCTGAAAGTAAATGTACGGATCTATATCACGTAAAAGAGAGAGAACGTCTCCCTTTGTGGAAGTATTCTGGCATCCATAGACTGGACTCTTTGAAAGAGGAAGTTTAGTGCATTGGTACCAGAATACATATCTCCATTTTTATTTATTTCCAGTAGGTATCATATTTCACATTACAATCTGTTACATGTTTTATTCACAATTCAATAATGTGTTCACATCGTCCAGCCACAACTTCATCGTGAGTAACAATTACAATTGTTTTACCCTGTTGGTGAAGCTCAGTCAGCATACTTATAACAAAATCACGATTGCTTACATCTAGCGAACCTGTTGGCTCATCAGCCAGAACAACATCACAAGGTTTTAATAATATTCGGGCTAGTGCCACACGTTGTTGCTCTCCACCGGATAATTCATAGATCTTTTTGCTCAAAGGGATAGACAACCCTACTTTATTTAAAGCTCCTATTTTCAGCTCATGCTTTTCTTTTTTTGATTTAAGACTGTAGCAAAGAGCCATATTTAGATTCTCATCCACACGGTCATTGTCTACTAAAGCGTAATTTTGGAATAAATACGAAATTCTATTACGTAATATAATGGACTGCTTTTTGCTACCTGGTTTAGGGAAAAGCTCATTATAAAATTTGAGACTTCCGTTGTCAGGTTTCTCAATCATGCCAAGCATGTTCAATAGTGTTGACTTACCAGAACCACTCTTTCCAACGATGGCTACCATCTGACCTTGTAGAATATTCAGATTAAGGTTACTCAATACGTTGTGAGTGCCGTAACGCTTAGATACATTGCGAAGTTCGTATACCAATGGAAGGTTCAATTTATTGCCCGCCTTTCAATAATTTGATGATATGTTTAGACGAAAGCCGAGTCAGCCAAAATACTGAGAAGCATAGCTCTAACAAAATAAGAGCAAAGAATAAAAATATAGGTAGTGCCAAAATCATAACACCCAATAAACAGCAACAGATTCCCGTTATTATCCAAGAGATGCCGAAAATATAAATGAACTCTTTGTACTTTCTGGATATAGACAGGCCAAATACTCCCCTGATAATAAACTTTTGTTGAAATTTATTGAACATAATAGATAGATTTTGAATAAGAAGAAAGCAAAGAATGAGCACGCTGATTGCTAAAGCAAACGAAGTAGAATAGAAACGTTGCTGAAGTGCATATACTTTCTCTGCAATGTACTGATCAACAGTAATTAGATAGTGCAGGTTATCATCCAATTTTAATTCTTTCAAAGTTGATTCTAAAAAGCGATATGTTTTAGCAGTATCACCGTCGATTAATTTGATTTTAATGGGATCTGAACTTCCGTTACCGAGAATTGCATCCCGATCTCCTACTAAGCTATTTTTTTCAGTAATGACCTGAATAATAGGCTCTGTTATTAAATTATTTTTGCTGGGGTTCACATCTGGATTAAAGCTAAAGATGTCCTGATGATTGGCATACCACATAATTTGAATGTTTTGCATTTCAGTAGATGGTGAAATCTTATTTTTAAGTTGTTCTCTTTCAAATACAATTCTTTGATCGCGTTCATCCCTAAAGAATTTGACAATCTGTTTTTCCTGATTTTTTAATTTTTCAGGAACGAGAATAATCCAACTTACTTCTTCTTCAGGTATATAAATTGGTGCACCTTTTGTATCATATACGGGAAATTCCTTCAAATAATTGGGGTTAATTTGCAAAGAACGCATTCCTTCATAATTTTCATTTAACAAAAGTGCCATTTCCTCGTACTGTCGTGAATTAATTAAAACGGAGCCGAGTTGGTTCAAAACAGGGTAAAGTTGGCCTGCAGTTGTTTTTATAAACTGCACAGCGCTGTTCTGAAAATCATTGGAATCATATCCTGCGCTTACAGGATAAAATACACCATATTGATTACTTCTTTTCCAACTTTCAAGGTCGTCTTGTTCACTTTTGAGAGTACTATATTGACCAGATAATGTAGAAAATAGAGATATGACAATAATCGTAGTACTTATTTTAAGCAGTGTATTCATTGCAAATATGATTTTAGTATACTTTTTATTCTTAATTGCTTCTTTTATGTTTGTACGAGAAATGTAAATATAGGATGGTAATGTTAGAACAACTATTATTATTAGCAATTTCAATTGTTCATAAAGTGAATAAAAAAAGAAATGTACGGTAGAGTTGGGAATTATAATAGATAATATTAGAACCATGATTAAATTTATAAAGGAAGATATAACAACTGTTTTACCTATGAAATAATACCATATTTTCAATGTAGGAATTCCCAGTAACTTGTAGATACCCACACGCTTGGTTTCCTTGAAATTATAATAAAGCATATAAAAGGCTGTTATTATAACTAGAATATATAACATGTTGGTTACATCAACCATGGATATTGAAGGGAAACCGACTTTTGTAGAATTATAATTTGTAAATGTAGCAGGTGAATATTGAACGGATATCCCTTTTTGGTTGTAAAACTCACGAAGATTAAGAGAGAACTGTTTTAAAAAGGGAATCAGGTTTTTTTCACTGGTTTCAATGTAGTAGTATCCGCTTACAGGCAAATAATCATAAGAACTTATAAGAGGCTTTATCGTAATAGTGTTATTTCCACCAAACTCTTTAATTACTCCTACCTGATCGGAATCTAGACTAGATGTGGTTGAAATATATCTTTCTTTATTTTTAGAGTCTTTAGTATTAAGAACTCTTCCTGATTCCAGTTTAATGTTATCAAACATAGAGCTTTCACGATTAAGCAATATGTATTTCATGAATTCCATTTGGTTATCAGGTTTATTGTTAATAACTGAACGAAATATATTTACTTGAAGGTCTGAAGATGTGTCTGCCAAAATAGGATAAATTACGTCTGGATCAGCCAGTAACTCAGTCTCCGGAATGAAAAACTCATAACCGATATGTTCATCTAGTAAATAGAAATTCTCTAAAGCCTTTTGATCATAGAGTTTGTAATTGCTATAGAATGTTAACAAAGAGGCGCACAAGATAAAAAAGATTATAATTTTTTTCAATTTTCTAATTCCTTTCCAAGAATGCAAAATAAATGGAAACGAACTAAACTCCGTAGTTAAACATGGAATTTAGTTCGTTTTACTAATATAACAACGTTATATTAAGTTTAAAGTTTAGTACGTATTCCAGTAGGCATGGGTTGAATCCCCAGTTTCACCGGTTGCACTAGCATAGGAAGTTAAATTTTTGTTGACTTGCCCGCTACGTGAAATAGTTGTACCTATACTGGCTGTAGATGAATGTATTTTTGTAGGATGGTTGTAGTTGGACCATACTTTTTTCTTAATAGAAAAACCCGATAACACTGGAGAAGTCCCATAATCCCAAGTGCCGCCACCAAAATCATCTTGTTGAGTAGTAAGATCATTTGAAACAAATCTTACATTAGTCAAATCTACAGATCCTCCATCGGTTGGTTTGATAGTATCTGCCATTGCTTGGCTCAATGGAACCATAAGAACGGCTACTGCAAGTGAAAGACTAACAAGCTTTTTTTTCATTTGTATAATCTCCTCTATACATTTTATGTAGAATCCCGGAATTCTTCATAAAATATACCATTGATATATATATAAGTAAAGTAAAAAAAAAGTAAAATATTTTGATTTCGCAAAAAGGTAGTGAATCCATGAAAAATCTCACCTTTCGGTTCTTAAATCCTCTTCTACAGATCAGATGCTTTAATTCGATGAAGATTCAGGATATATCCCGTAAATTCTCAGTTCAGTTCGCTAATGTCTGTCCAAGGGAGAGGAAGTAATTGGAGTGGGGCTTATTTAAGCGAATCGAATTGGTTGAAACAAACACATTAATCACGTATTTCTACGACAGCTGCAGAGGGCCCGTCTTTTGAGTACGCCGTAGCGTGTCACTCCATCATCCACTAAGATAATGGATAGTGTGTAGTCGAATGGAGTTTATGTTTCCACAGGGAATCTGCTCGAATGTTCCATTACGAATAAATTCTTCAAAAAAAAAGTACGGACTTCAAAGTGTGTACTTTTTTGGTGACCCACCTAGCGAGCGCGTAGTTTTGCATGAAATTTGCAGGGTACATTCTTCCGTATTGATGATATTATTTGGATGAACAACTTACTTATTGCGCTCTTATGGATTGGGGTTGGGTTCATCGTGAGGGGGATTCTTCGTGTCGGTTTTAGTAAGGTCTGGTTTTATATCGTTGCTGCCATTGTTGTTGGTTTGGTTGCAGGCTATGTCGTCCTCTCTGAGCCAGACTCTCCTAAGTTTCAAAGTGAAGAAGGTATTCTGGATTTAACGCAGGTTCAGCTCCGTACGAATCCCCAAAAGTTAACAGGGGTGTGGGCGTTCTACTGGCAAGAGCTGTTGTCGCCTGAGAACATACGGGTTCGTTCGGCAAGGGAAGGAAACCAGGACCACTGGATCAATATCCCGAGCTCTTGGTCAGGGTACCGCTTAGAGGGAGAGAAGCTGGGTGGGACAGGCTATGCAACCTATCGATTGGTCATCCAACTAAGCGAGCAGGATCAACAAGAACGTCTTGCCCTGCGGCTACCCAGCATTTTTCATGCGTATAAATTATGGGTGAATGGCGAGCTCTTGGCACAAGTTGGTACGGTTGGTCAGGACAAGAACAGCATGACCTCGCATCTGGCACCGAAGCTGTTATTTGTTCAGCCTGAAAGCGATACGTTAGAGTTGGTGATGCAAGTATCCAACTTCCAACATAACCGGGGTGGGATTACCAAGTACATCGAGCTGGGCGGCAGTGATGTGCTAACGACCAAGACCAATCTGAATCTTGCCAGAGACATGTTCATCACGGCAAGTTTGCTGGTGATTGGCCTGTATCATCTGTTGTTGTTTATTTTGCGACGCAAGGACAGAGCGCCGTTATATTTTGGCCTATTCACTGTATTGCTTGGTGTCCGTTCCTTACTCAACGGTGAGCTTGTCCTTACACAATGGCTGCCACGTTTCCCTTGGGAATTGCAATTCAAGATCGAGTATCTGATACTTTGCGTCAGTGGATATATCATCAGGATGTATTTTGATTGCATTTTTCCGAATTATGTCTCACGCTGGTTTCGTTTTGTCACCGGGATCGCAACGGGGGCATTTTGTATCTTTGTTTTGGTAACCCCTGCGCTGGTCTATACTCCGTTTCTGCTGGTAATTGGTGTGATGGTAGTTCTACATATGGTGTATCTGATGGTCGGACTGGTTCGAATGGCTGTGCTACGTATGGAGGGAGCATTGATCTTCCTGCTGGTGTCGGTGGTTACTTTGATCACGGTTGTCAACGATTTCTTATATTACAACGGATGGTCGCTGATCGGAAATACATCGCCGTTTGGTTTATTGATATTTACGATTGCACAGATGATTCTGCTTTCTTCGAGATTTACGAGGACGGCATCCAATGAGGAGAGAATCTCACGTGAGTTGCAGTATGCTAACGACAAGCTGATTGAAATGAATATGAATCTGGAACGGACCGTGGAGGAGCGCACACAGGCCTTATCTACAGCTCATAATGATCTGCGCACTTCGTATGACCGGCTGGTTCACTCCGAGCAAGGGAGGAAGAAGCTTCTTGCCTATATTACACATGATCTGCGTATGCCGCTGTCCAGCATGCTAGGATATGTAGAAGCTATACAGGACATGGTCAAGCCGGAGCGTAATGAACAATACCTGAAGTATATCCGGGAGAATACGATTAGGATTAATCGTATGATTGAGGAGTTATCCTTTTTGTCGCATTTGGAGACCGGACAAGTCTCGTACCGAATGGAGCTGGTTCAGATCATTCCCTTCTTGCGACATTTTTTTGAGCACTATGAGCTGGTTGTGCGTGACGCAGGATTGGATTTCATATTGGATCTCGGAGATGTGGAGGATCAACGATCTAACTTGCCTGTTGTCGAGATGGATGCGAAAAGAGTGGAGCAGGCCTTATTTAATCTCGTGTCGAATGCCATGAAGTTTACCTCCAGGGGAGGGCTGGTACGTATTGCGTTAGCAGTGGATGAGGTAAATCATGCTCGCCATGCGATCGTTAGCATACAGGATTCTGGAATGGGTATTCCGCCGGATCAGCTTGAGCAGATCTTTGAACGGAATTACAGATACGATCGTCCAGGCTTGGGGAATGGAATAGATGGCAGTGGGCTCGGGCTGGCGATTTGCAGGGAAATTGTACTCGCACATGGAGGAACGGTTCGAGCGGAGAGCGACGGTAAGATGGGGGCGACATTCTATGTAACGCTTCCTTGTATCGGGAGTGAAGGAAGGGGTTGATGGGGTGCAAACTCACAAAATAATGATCGTCGATGATGATCCCCATATATGCGAGATTGTTCAGGTGTATTGTGACAGGGAAGGGTTTATCTCCACATACAGTCATAGCGGGACAGAAGCGATGGAGCTGCTGACAACGTTCGAGCCTGATTTAATTGTATTGGATGTACTGCTGGCTAATGAAAACGGTATTGATTGGTGTAGGAATGCGCGTAGCATGACCAGCGCGCCGATCATGTTTCTGAGCAGCCAGGAGGAAGATGAAGTGAAAATTAGCGCATTATCCTACGGTGGCGACGATTATGTGACCAAGCCGTTTAGTCCGGGCGTTCTCATGGCCAAGATCAAGGCTCATCTTCGCAGAGTATCAACGGGTAGAAGAGAGCAGCTGCTGGAGTTGCCAGGCTTGACACTGGATTTCTATACGCAGTCCGTCAACATGGGGAGTGAACCTATCTTTTTATCCAAAAAAGAGTTCAGTCTGTTGTCCTATATGGCGCAAAACGTGAATCGCGTAGTCAGTGTCGACACATTGTTTCAACTCATCTGGGGGATGGAAAGCCTGGAGGATACGAGAACGGTCGCTGTACATATCAGTAATTTACGCAAAAAAATTGAGGCTGACCCTGCTGATCCTGAACGAATCATTACGGTTCGGGGGAGCGGTTATATGCTGGTTGCTACCAGTGCGTCACAAGCATGAATATAGCGATAAGGATGATAGTCTGCCATAAGTGGGGCGAGATATTTGTGAAATATTAGGTTAAATTTTCCTGAACCAGGTTTTAAATAGTTTTTTATAAATGGGAAGATGGCGTTCGTGCAGTACTTGACGCTATTTTCCCATTTTTTATTCATTCCTTTAGTTTCATAATCGACTCAAAGTATTGAATCCCTCAACAGAAGTCTGCGCTCTTCCATCCTCGTCAAAATGATGTGCCATCTTTCCGAAGAATTTAACGATCCAACACGCACGGATTTAAAGTTTTCTTTAGGTTTCTCAAGTAGGGTAATCCATCATGATAAAATTACAGTGGTCGATATAACGGCAACACGTGAAGAAATGGTTGTTATGCTGTCTCGCAATAGTACTTGAAGAAGGAAGTGGCTCCAATGGCACGAGTTATATGTATCACATCAGGGAAAGGTGGAGTTGGCAAGACGACGGTGACGGCTAATCTGGGGACTGCCCTTGCCTTGTCGGGACACAGGGTTTGCCTGATCGACGCTGATTTTGGATTGAGAAATCTGGATATTCCGCTTGGTTTGAGCAATAGGGTAAACTATCATATTTCCGATTTTCTGACCGGTCGATGTGCTTTACATCAAGTGATTGTCAAAGACAAGCGGATCAGCACCTTGTTCTTTATTTCCTGTAGTAACGACGTGATGCATCACGATGATCCGCAAGTTTTTCGCGAGGTTGTGCAGTTGATAGCCCAAGATTATGATTATGTGCTGATTGATTCGCCGGCAGGCATTGAAAATGGATTCTGGAATACAGCTTTAGCTGCAGATGAGGCTATTGTCGTTACTACCCCTCATCGTACGTCGCTTCAGGACGCCGATCGTGTAATCGGATTGTTAGAAAATATATTTCAGGCTCCTCCGCAGCTCATCATTAATATGGCCGACGGGCAGGAAGCTCGTTCGGCAACGGTAAAGATGGAGGATATCATCGATATTCTCAAAATCGGTGTGATAGGCGTGATCCATAGCGATGTAGAAGTTATACGTTCCGTACATAAAGGCATTCCGATTGCACTTGATCCCGAGTTCGAAAGTGGGCAGCGTTTTCGGCACATCGCCCACAATGTGGCGAAGAATCAGCAGAAGACTTTTATTTCAATAAATTCCAAGAAGCATAGAAGTATTTTTTTGCTTTCTCAAAGACTGCTCTGGGGGGAGAGCAGTTGATATATTTGATTCTGGTATATGAATCGTTTGGATGCGAATCATCTGGATGGTTTACAGACTAGCTAAAGAATTCATGAAAATTAGTGGTGTGGGTGTTACTCTCCCTAGCCGCTATTTTTTGATGTCTATGATGTTCTCGTTTGGAGTAGCTGCTTACTTAAAGTTTTCTTTATAATTCACAAGCGTCCCTATCCCGCATGATAAAATACGGAAGAAAAAAAGACATGATTTGCCTGTATCGGTCACAATTCGACTGCGACTGATAAGAAAGGTCGGTGAACGACTTCATTCTGTGAAGTTGGTAGCATCGTAGCCAGAAGCAGTCAGATCTCTCCAGTCGGATGTTTAGCTGACGTTGATATTCCGAACGTGCTGAACGCCGCAGCTAGGACAATGCCATTTCTGTATGTAAAGTTTATTTCCCCGTTTGATCTCCACGTGCCGAGCGAACTGACTCGGAGGAAACCAATGATCCCCATCGGGGTCAATGGTTTCCGCTATTAGTCTGGCTTTATTGATTAGCTTGGTTAGCAACCCATTTTGGACGGTCTTTTTTAGTTTGATCTATACATAGAAGGGATGAATGAACGTGAAAAAAGTAAGACAGGGATGGAAGGTGGGCCGTCAGGTCTTGATGTGGATGCTGATGATCAGCTTAATCGTGTCTGCCGTGCCCATATTACCAGCGCAATCGGCAGCAGCAGCTGAACTGCCGATGCAGCAGACCAAAGTGACCATATCCAGCGGGTTCAAGGATGTGAGTCCGACGGACTGGTTCTATGATGCAGTCGTCCATGTGCAGGAGAAGGGCATATTCAGCGGAACGAACGCGAGTAGCTTCTCTCCTAAGGGAACCATGACACGTGCCATGTATGTGACGGCACTCGGACGGATGGCCGGAGTCGATGCGGGGGCGTACTCCACTTCGAGCTTTGCTGATGTACAGGCGGGCAGCTGGTATGCGCCATATGTCGAATGGGCGGTTAAGAAGGGAATTACCGATGGCACGGGGGATCGGAATTACTCGCCGGATGCTACTGTATCTCGAGAGCAAATGGCAACGATGACATTGCGATATTTTGAAAGCAAACAGATTCCATATCAGACCGAGAATCCGGTCACGACAGAGCCGGCCGATCTCGCGAATGTATCGCCTTGGGCGACTGATGCGGTCGTCAAGCTGTGGCAAGCTGGTGTGTTCACCGGAGACGCCGAGGGCAACTTCAATCCGCGTGCGCAAGCGACTCGCGCTGAAGCAGCAGTTCTCTTCATGCGCAACAACGCGGTTGTAGAGGCGTGGAAACAGCAGAATCCAACGCCAGTGACGCCAGCACCTGAACCAACGCCGACGGTGACACCAACACCGACATCGCCAGTGACATCAACGCCAACGCCAACGCCGTCACCGGGCGGTAATAACGGTGGCGGAACGCCTGGAGATAACGGTGGTAATCCGGGTACGGGTTCTACTGCGTATACGCTAACGTTTGAGAGCAACGGGGGCACGGCGATTGTTGCGCAGAAGGTGCGAAAAGGCCAGGTGCTAAACAACCTACCGGCTCCAACAAAAGAAGGGTATATATTCCAAGGGTGGTTTACAGATAGTGATTTTTCGCTCATCTTTGCAGAGGGTAGTAAGCTAACTGAGGATATGAAGTTGTATGCAAAGTATACGGATAGCATAGATAAAGCCGTACAGAGCACACCAAGCTATTCCGTGCTGGATGTGGCACCGGACTTCACAATTGCAGTAAACGATGCATCAGGCAACCTGACAGTATCCGAGGTCCAAGCGGGTATGACGTTCACAGACACGGCAAATCCCGACTTTGCTGGAGTTACCGTCACTGGCGGGAACGGGGCTTTCACGGTAGCGTCCGCAGCTGAAGACGGAAAATTCGTTGAAGGCAATACGTATCAACTGAAGTTGAATAGCGATAACCTGTCCTTCCAAGGTCAGGATGCGACGACGAGTATTTACGTTTTTAGTGTCGCTAAGCAAGAGGTTCTGGACATTCCGCTGAACCCTAACATGATCTACCTTCCATTTACGGATGTCACGGGCATGATATTGAATGGCGAAGCTGTGGGTTCACCAGCGATTTCGGTAGTTGCCACGACGGTGGGCGGTAGCGAAAATGCGCTTGCCGAGGCGAATGCGAGCAGTGGAACGTTCGTGTATTCCGGCAGCACCGTGATTCAAGTCGGCAATACAGTCGCCATCTATCAAGGGGTTCGCCCTGATCTGCGTACGTTAGCAACAACGGGTGAAGATGATGGCGATGTTGCCTATGTCCAGATCACAGAGGTAGACGGAAACACCTATACCTATGATCATGCAGATACCAAGCAAGTCTTGCTCAAGCCGGATGTTCTGCCGGTGAGTGTGGAAGCGGACACAGATGGAGATCCGAACAACAACTCCATCACAGTTGAGCATACCCAGATGAACTACAGCGACAGCCTGTATGAGCCTTTCGGCTTGGATGAGTTAACCACGGTGGATGTGGGTGATTTTATCGGTTTTTATGAAGGTGAATTTGCCCAAGAAGGTTCTAAAGTAACCGGTTATGGACGCATTACGTCGATTACGCCTGAGGCAGAGATGGACGTCATCAAATATACTGATGCCACGATTGAAGATATTGAGAATGTCTTCAACATCTATCAGAAGCAAGAGATTGACGGCGATGATCTGTTATCGGAAGAGCAGATCGCGGAGCTTGAAGCGCAAATTGAGAAGCAAGCGAGAGACAGCGGATTCGTCAATGAAGCTGCGGATTATCTGTCGGACATCGCCATGGAGACGAAGGAAATTCAGGAGATCAAGGCTCAGTCCTCCCTGGCGTCCGGTAAAGGGAGCCGGGTAAGTGTGGAGAATCTGACCGTTGTTGCTTCACTCGGCACGAGGCTGAAGAATATTGACGGCCGAACCTCAGGCGTAAGCGCTACATTACAAGTGGGTGCCGATATTGTTGTCAGTATCAATGAAGACAGCGATCTTGTCATCCATATGACAGGTACATTCGTTCAGGAGATGAGTCTGGATCTCGGTATTAATGGGGATATGCAAGGACATTGGTTGAAAAAGTGGGGAATTCCTTACTGGTACAGCATCGATGATTACGTAATTACGGCTAATCTGGATGCTTATAGCTATACCGGGATGAACATCACAGCAGAGATAGCTCTCGTCGAACACGATAAGCTAAACGATGCACTGAATGACTGGATGGGCGAGAAGAATTCTGGAAGGTTGGGAAAGGTTCAGAACATTGCGACACAGATTAAAGCGGTAATGGCGGGCGTGCAGGATACTGCCGTAGATGCCGAATCGTTGAAGGAAAAGTATCAAGAGATGTTGGAGCAAGACACGGAATGGGTTCCGTTAATCAAGAAGGAGCTCTTTGAAAAGAGCGTACGCGTGGCTTTAGGTATTGTGGAAGTCAAATTTGAAGCGGAGTTTGTGGTCAGCGCCCAGGTGAACCTGACGGTGGGGGCAGATTTCTACTATAAGATGGCCAAGCGTTACTCGGTTAGCTTGCGCGTATTGAGTTTTAGTGGTTCGAGCAATACGGTCAGCTTGCCGGGAGACGGAGATTACCAATTTACCTTCTATGTGATGGGGACGATCGGTTTACGAGCTGGTATTCATATGGAGGTCAAAGCGGGGATTGGAAGCGTCAAGTTGAATAGTATCGGGCTTGCTGTAGAACCTGGTGTGTATGTGAATCTGTGGGGCTACTTCTATTATCAATTGAAAAATATTAGCGGGGTGGAGAGTACGAAGTCTCTAGGCGCCCTCTTCGTTGAGATTGGCATCTATTTGGAGGTTGAACTCGGTGCTCAATTAGGAGATGGCGCACTCTCGGGCGGCGTGGAGCTGGTCGATGAAGAGTGGCCACTGTATACGATTGGAGAAGAACAGAACGTCTACGACTTTGCCTATCCTCAGGATAAGTCGCTCAAGGTGAACATGGCGGGTTCTGCGTCATCCATCGCTGTACCGGAGTTGTGGGTCACGATGAATACCTTTGATTTGAAGACAGGCGATACGGATGAACAGGCGTATGATCGCTTGAATTTCGATATTCAGGTGGACAATCCAAACTTCAAGTATGACGCAGCAAACGGGATGATTGAAGTGGTGGACAAGAACATTCAGGTGAGTGATGGCAATCTGGTTATCACCTGGAAGGGGTCGCCGGGGTCGTTCACGTCCGATCCGCTCAAGCGTACGATTCAGTTAAGCTGGCTTGCCAGAGTAGGTGACTACATCCTTCAGCTGGATCCGCAGAACGGCGGAGTGACCCAGGTTGTGGCGGCTCCGTATAACGCGCCTATTAGCGTGGTCACCCCAGTATATCTAGGATACACCTTTGACGGCTGGTATACGGCCGCTTCCGGCGGCACGAAAGTCACGATTCCGAGCCGAATGGCTGCGGAGGATCGGAAACTGTATGCGCACTGGATTGCGAACAAGAATACGCCGTATACCGTTGAGCATTATGTGCTAGACCCGAACAGCAGAACATTGGCTCCGCCTGTGGATACGGAGAATTTGACCGGAACAACGGACACGGAGATTCGCATCAGCTCCGACAGGTTTAAGGAGCAAGGATATTCGACAGGTACGGTAAGCGGCGTATTGATCAAGGGTGACGGCACAACGGTCGTCAGAGTGAATTACTCTCCGGCGAATCGTAAAATGACTTTCGCTGGGGGTTATGCCGGTGCGCCCCAAATCTCGGTAACAGAAGCCGTTGGCAAGAACATCGCTACTCGTATACCTGTGCCGACAAGGCAGGGATATACGTTTGCCGGTTGGTCGCCAGAAGTTCCAAGTGCGATGCCGATTGAGGATACTACGTATACAGCGAAGTGGACGGGGAGAGAGGGTACGCCTTATCAGGTCGTATACTTGCTGCAAAATATCGGAAGTGACACCTATACGGTTGCAGATACGGAATCGTATCGTGGAGTTACGGGTACTGAGGCGAATATGAAGGACGTCAAGCCGAGATCCTATGATGGCTTCGTGCGGGACGACAGCATTTCGGTACTGACGGATCTAATCACGAGCAACGGCAAAACGACGCTAAAGGTATATTATAAGCGTGATGTATACCAAATGACGGTGGATTATAACGGTTCTGGAGCAGCAAATAAAACGGATAATGTTCCTTTCGGAGCAACGATGCTGTTGCGTCTGGGCACTCCGACATGGCAGGGATATAGCTTTACGGGTTGGTCGCCAACGCCGCCGACCACGATGCCTGCCGAAGATGTCCATTTTACCGCTCAGTGGGCAATGAACGACTACACCGTAAATTTCGACAGTAATGGTGGGTCCGAAGAAGTGCCGGCTCAGACTGTAGGGTTTGGCGCTACGATTAGTACGCCGACTGAACCGACGAAAGATGGTTATGAATTCGGCGGTTGGTACAGTGATAACACGTTGACGAATGCTTACGACTTCGCTGCAGCAGTGACGGCGGATCTCACACTGTATGCGAAGTGGCTGATCCCTTACACGATAAGCTTTGAGAGCAATGAAGGGTCGGAAGTCGCAGCCCAGACAGTGAACGAAGGCGCCAAGGCGGTGGTCCCTACTGCTCCGACGCTGGAAGGCTATGTATTTAGCGGCTGGTACAGCGATAGCGAGCTAACGAACGCCTATGATTTCACGACTATGGTGGTAACGGGAGACCTCACGTTGTACGCGAAGTGGACGGTTTATGTAGCGAATACTTATACCGTAACTTTCGAGAGTAATGGCGGATCGGTAGTCACAGAACAGACTGTGAACGAAGGCGCTGTGGCTACTGCTCCTGGTGCTCCGACACTGGAAGGCTATGTATTTAGCGGCTGGTACAGCGACAGTGAAATGACGAGGTCTTATGGTTTCACGGAAGGTGTAACGGCGAATGTAATGCTGTACGCGAAGTGGACGAAGAACAGCTACACAGTGAGCTTCAACAGTAACAACGGATCGTCGGTGAGTAATCAGTCTGTAAGTGAGGGTGAAACGGCAACGATTCCTGAAGCGCCGACACGTGCAGGGCATGTATTTGAAGGCTGGTATAGCGATGCCGGTCTGAATGAATCTTACAGCTTCACGACACCTGTAATGAACAACCTCACATTGTATGCGAAATGGACGGCTATTTACACGGTCACCTTTAACAGTAACGGCGGATCACTGGTGGCTGACCAGAATATGCAAACCGGCGGTAATGCTACGGAGCCTGCCGTACCAACAAGGGATGGTTACACGTTCAACGGTTGGTACAGCGACGCTGGACTGAATGAAGCGTATAGCTTTACGACATCGGTGACGGGTAACCTCGTGCTGTACGCGAAGTGGACATTTAACAGCCGCACGGTAGACTTTGACAGTAACGGTGGGGCAGCAGTAGGTAGTCAGACGGTGGTTACTGGCAACAAAGCTGTGGCACCTGCTGCGCTGAAGTGGGCAGGGTATCGATTTGAAGGTTGGTACAGCGATCCTGATCTGGAGATCGTCTACGACTTCGGGACGCCGGTGACGGCAGACATCACCCTATATGCGAAGTGGACCATGACATCGTGGCTGCAAGTAGGTGATGAATTGGAATTGAATAGTAAGTCCAATGTCATCTTCGACAGTCAAGGGACTCCTTACGTGGCTTATATAAAGGACAATTACGAAGTATTTGTAATGCAATATAAGGGAGGCAAGTGGCAGTCCTTCGGCAATCAAAGCGATCTTGAAAAAGCGGGAGGATTAGGGAGCTCAGCTATATCGCTCGGAATAGACAGTAAGGACAAGCTTTATGTTGCTTATAAGAACAGCTCAGGTCAAGTAAGTTTTAAGAATTATAATGATGAACATAAGTGGTGGAGACCAGTATCTACTATCTCTGATTTCAGTTGGAATGATGGAAAGGCGAGCAGAAAAGTGGATAAAGTTAATGATAGTTTCTTCATTACCTTCGATAAGGATGATAATCCTTTTCTGATGTTTAGAGGTGTTTTGGTCGGTAATGCTGCGGAACCGTCAATGCTCATGTCATGGAGATATTATAGCGATAGGGGACGGATACAAGAAGCGAGAATACAGGCATTCGCAGGTCTAAGAGCCTTCCTCGCACCATTACCAAACAACGGCATGTATTTATTTGCTCCATTCAGGTCATCTAGTACCCCTGTGGCAACAGGATATAGTCTGGCAGATGGGTCATGGAAACAATTAGATCCTAAATTATATCCATATCAAATAACTCCGAATATGGATGCTGCATCCGCGCTTGATCCATCTGGTGTACCTTATATGATCTATCTCAGCAGTTCCAATGGTGTTGAAATGTGGAAATATCCGCACTCCACTCCATCAGAAGATACAGCATGGGAAAAGGTGAGCACTCCCGGATTCTCGGTGGGTTCATCTCAAGAAGTAAGCATGGATATGGCCTTTGACAGCGAAGGAACGCCTTACGTTGCTTATCGAGATGCAGCAAACGGCAACAGGGTGACTGTGATGAAATATGAGAATATGGACTGGAGACCCGTAGGATCTGCCGGATTCTCCGCTGGTGATGTTCTTCAGCTAGACATCACCATAGACAGCACCGATAACATCTATGTGAGTTATAAGGAACAAGGTAAAATGAACATGATGAAGTTTGATCCTAATTTCAAATAACCTTAATAGATCAGACTGGCAGAAGAGCCTACTCCCATCGGATTAGGCTTTTTTTGCATATATTCTATAATTCATTGTAATTCATGCAGCGTTTGTGTCTCAGGTACGTTATGCACACCCCATTTGCAGATTTCCTCCAGAATGGGCATTAAACTTTTGCCTCGGGGGGTTAAGGAATACTCCACTTTGGGCGGAGTCTGTTCATACTCCACTCGTTTGATCACACCTTCACGTTCCAAATCGTTCAGTTGAGAGGTTAATACCTTGTACGTGATCCCCGGGACACGCCTTTTGAGTTCGCCGTAGCGTGTGACCCCATGAAAGGCAAGTTGATACATGATCTTCATTTTCCACTTTCCGCCAATGATCGATAGGGTATAGTCGAATGGAGTTAGTGTTTCCACTGGGACTGTGCTCGCATTATCCATCACGAATAAGCTCCTTTATGCAGGTACGCACTTCAAAGTGCGTACTTTTTTTGTGGTGGACAAGTGTATATTCTTATACCAACTATATGTTTCCCATGGGGCTTTGTAAACCGAAGGAGCTGCTCAGGGACAGGGTAGAAAGGAGCGAGTTAATTGGCAAAAGACAATGCATTTGAGTTTGCAGCAGATGATATCACCCTCGAACAAATGTATAAATTGATGATTGGTTCCGTGGTGCCACGGCCCATTGCTTGGGTCTCTACGCGAAGTAAGGAGGGAGTGCTTAACCTTGCTCCTTTCAGTTTTTTTACCGTTGCTTCACGCTATCCGGCGACTTTGCTTATATCCATTGGACCGGGTGTAGGTGAGAGAATGGGCACGGTGAAGGATACGCTTGTGAATATTCGAGAGACGGGCGAGTTTGTTATTAATATGGTCCCGGCTTCACTGGTGGAGTCGATGCAACGATCATCTGCGGATGTGGCGTCGGGTGAGAATGAGTTTGAACTGGCGGGGGTTACACCCAAAGCAGGCATACGTGTAGATGTACCTTCCGTGCTCGAATCTCCGATTGCATTTGAACTTACACTGGATCGGATTATTGCGGTGGGTACAGATCATCTGGTTCTTGGAAAAGTAGAGCACGTAAGGGTCGATGCAGAGGCATATGCCGGTCATTATAAAATAGCCCTGGAGAGCTGGCAGCCACTAGCCAGTCTGGCTGGGAATTACGCTCTAATGAAACCTGCATTTTCAGTCTGAGATAGGGTTACGTAATCTCTATCTAAATGGCGCAGTAGAAAGAACCGCTTCTTCAGTTGTTACTCCTGAAAAAGCGGTCTTTCCCGAGATTTTAATTGAAGATGTAGGTGGCTAAGCCGAAATCCTCATCTCCAATTTTTGCTCTAGTAATTAGTCCGTCCAAATGTGGCATCACCCTTCACTGTTGCACTGCTGGATGCATTGACAGCATCCAACTGCAATACATAATCATAATGCCGGATATAATATCCGGGCTGACTGTAAGATTGAAGGGATACTTTGGTGCTGTCCGCCCAACCAGGGCTGCTTAGGAACGTAGCATCTCCCTTGTAGGCAGTGGTGTCGGCGTAGGCTTCAAGTACAATTTTGTTGCTGGCATTACGCTTCAGAAAGTAGCCTGGGAAGTTAATGGACTCCAGTGATATTCCCGTGGAGCTGGCAAGACCCGGTACGACGCGGAATTGTGAGTCCTGGGCAGGAGAGACGTTGGCATCCACGCGAGCGGTGTAATTGGCATGACGGATGTATCGATCCGGAACGTTGTGTGAATTGAACCGACTGTACCCCGTGGCTTCCGGTGTGGCAGGACCCAACATTTTGACCTCATGCAGGGTTGGGGTATACCAGTTCCCCGGATTATTCCACAAGACGGCGTTCACCATATTGATCCGTACATAACGGGCGGTGAAATGCACAGCATCCGTGGTGAAACCATAGGTCAGATTGTTGGTACGATCCACAGTGGAGTAATTGACACCATCGTTGCTAATCTCGATTTTGTATTTGTAATAGCCCTCAGAACCTTTATACATAAACCAGGACGTGTCGATCTCGGTAATCGTCTTCGGTGTACCGAAGTCCACTTGCCACCATGCGGGCCAACTATTGGAGGAAGCCACCCACGACGTCTGGTAGTTGCCGTCATTGACGTTGGATGCAGACGAACCGGAGGCTGTGGAGCTGGCGGTAGCTGTTTTGCCTTGTGCATGGTTGACGAGGGCAGGAGGTGTTACTACTCCTGTTGCTGCATCGATATTCCACGTTGTATACCATTCCAGTGATGCTGTTCCGTTCGAATCATTTAAGTTTAGCGGCAGCCAGATATGTTTGTGCTCCCCAAGGTTCATCGGATTCCAGCGATCCCCCATGTAGATGTAAGATGTGGTGTTGCTGCCTGTAATCGTGGCAATATCATGAATCTGCGAACCGAAGGCAGATGGATTGCCATATGGCGTAAGCGCAGTCCATGGTCCCGTCATGGAAGTTGCTGTAGCGTAAGCACCCTGATTTGGATACCAGCCAGCGGCTTGGGAGGTGAAGAGGTAGTAACGGTTTCCTTTTTTCACAACGGCGGGTGCTTCACGATAGGCATTCTCGAACAGCCAGCCCTCGAAGGATTGTATTCCGGTATAACTTGCATTCATTTTGAAAATCGCCATCGTATCATTGGCGCCGCCATTTTTACGTGATGCGGTAACCAGATAACCTGTGCCATCTGTATCAACAAAGACAGTCATATCACGGGATTCATAATTGAGTGGGCGGAAGCTGCCTTCATAAGTGAATTTTCCATTCGGGGTATTACTTGTTGCAACCGCTACACGCCCGAGGTTGTAGTCCGTACCGTTCTCATAGTGTGCCCAGAGCACATACTGATTGGTGTAGGCGTTATAGATGACTTTGGGGCGTTCGATCTTGCTGGAAGCCAGCTCGGTTGCGGAATCTTTCGTCAGGATGGCGTTGCTGAAAGTCCAGTTCTTCAGATCGGTGGAGGTGTAGACGTTCACACTGTCGAACTTGCCGCTCACCGCATGTTCACCGTACAGGTAATACGTCGAGCCTACCTGAAGAATATTGCCGCTGTTCGCATGGATGGGATTGCCCGCGGTGTCGAGCCAATCGGTGCCATTGTTTATCTTGACACTTGCTGCGCTTGTTCGTTCAGGATGAAGTCCAAACAGGGTGAACGTGAGTGCAAAGACCAGAAACCAGACCGCTTTCCTGTTACCCATTACATACACCTCCCGTAAGATATCGTTTTAAATATAGCGCTTTCATTTATATTTTAGTTGGACTAGACTCTTTTTCAAGTGAACAATTCAGCCATTGCTGAACAAACCTTCATCTCTTCGGGGTTGAGCGGTGAGAGCGGAGGAAATGTTTCAAAAAGTCATGTACGATGATGTGAAGAGGATCAGGTGCACACGTTAAAATGAAGATAGACTCATTTTAACAACATATCTGGAGGGGGAACCATCAGGGACAAGTTTATTGTAGGTGAAGAGCTTCAAGTGATATTGCACAATGAAGAAGATGGTATATTAGTGACATATATCGAAAAAGAGAGAAAAAAGGGATGGCAGACTTAGAAAAAGGTCCACGATCCCTGTTTGAATTCCTATTTATTTGAAGGTGTTTACCAATCTATTTGTGACCTTTGCGGACTTTGAGCTGCATCTTTTTGATCGTTGTATTCTGCATAAGCTCAAGTACGAGTGGGCCTTTGCCGTTCAGGATCTCCACATCCGTTACATTGTCCTGAATGGTAATGATCCCGATGTCATCAGCCGTAACGCCTTCAAGCTTGGCGATGGTACCGACAAAGTCAACGGCACGAAGTTTCTTCTTCTTGCCTCCGTTGAAGTTCAGCTTCATGATCTGTTGGTTCAACTGTTCACGCTTGTCCTTTTTACGTTCAGGCACAATCTTCAATCGCTTCTCGAAGTCTTCTCTTCGGCGATCCACAGCTTCTTCGGAAGGTGCTTTCATAACAGGGATTTCGAATCCAATATAGGATTCAATCTCCGCCAGACGTCTGCCATCTTTCGGTGTAATCAACGTGATGGCTTTACCTGTTTTGCCTGCGCGCCCCGTACGGCCTGTACGGTGAACATACCCCTCTTTTTCCAAAGGAATATCGTAGTTGATGACATGGGTAATATTCGTGATATCAATACCACGTGCGGCTACATCTGTCGCGATCAGATAACGGAATTGTCCCCGTCGGAATGCGTTCATCACTTCGATCCGCTCATCTTGCTCCATGCCGCCATGGATACGATCTGCTGGGTAGTCAAGGTCGGCCATAACCCGGAACAACTTATCGACATTCTCCTGCGTACGGCAGAACACGATGCAGCTATCTGGGTTTTCCGTAATGAACAAGTCCTGAAGCAACGCGGTTTTGTTTACCTCTGGCACGTGAATCACAGCATGTTCAATGGTTGCTGTTGTCAGTCCACTTGCTTTGATCTCGATCTCCACCGGTTTGTTCATATATTTACGTGACAGCTTGGCTACATCTTCAGGGAACGTCGCGGAGAACAACATCGTCACTCGCTCCTGCGGCAGTTTCTGAATGATCGCTTGTACCGTCTCGATAAAGCCCATATTCAGCATCTCATCGGCCTCGTCAATAACGAGATAGGCGATCCGTTCGAGTGGCAGTGTGCCACGTTCGATATGATCCAGTACCCGACCTGGCGTACCAACAGCCACATGAGTTCTTTGTTTTAACTCGGCTTTTTGAATATGAAAAGGGGACTGTCCGTATAGTGCGGTTGCTTTAATACGCTTAAAGCGACCGATATTCGTAATATCTTCGTTAACCTGCAAAGCCAGTTCCCGGGTTGGGGTAAGAATCAGAGCCTGAGGCTTATTCTCATTCCAATCCACCAGCTCACAGAGCGGAATGCCATAGGCGGCTGTTTTACCACTACCAGTCTGTGATTTGACCACAAGATCCTGATTCTCGAGTGCTACCGGAATAACTTTCGTTTGAACCTCGGTTGGTGTCTCATAGCCCAGACTGTCCAGTGCTTTTACGATCTCTTCACCAAGTCCATAATCTTTAAATTGTTGCTCGCTCATCGTTTACCTCTTTTGCGTTAGTTTTTGTACAATTATTGCACCGTACATTTATCGTATACCTCTTCATTATACTCTATATGCAGGCAGGCTAACGGAGTAAATGCATCAAGTGGTTAAATTGTTTCCATTCATTCCGATATTAGACGCAACCGCCCGTTGCTGTGCGTAGGTGTATCATAACGTTCCACGTGAAACGAAATGTATCGGCGTGTGCTTGGTGTTAATGAATGACCATTTTCACAGCCTTGGTTTGGGGAGGGTAAGATTGAGCAATAACTCCATTGATCCACACTTCCGCACTTCGACCAACGAGTGTCTCATCCAAAGAGACGGCGACAATCTCTCCTCCGACGATGAGTTCGGCGTCCTTGCTGAGCGAGATCCAGACTGGTCCTGGATCAACACCGCCATCTTCTTTATTCTCGATGAGTACCTGACCTCTTTCTTCCTCAAAATCCGTAATCATTCCTCGTACATGTGGTTTATCTTTCCCTTGTTCCTCGGATTGCTCTGCGCATCCAAGCGTTAGCAGAAGCAAGATTACCACTGGTAATAAGGATAACCTTTGTACAATGGACATCAGGTTGTTCACCTCTCATCCTTTTTAATACATCTATAATCATGGACGTTACCTGAGACGACGAAGTTCCTGTATATCAATAAAAAAAGAACCTAAATCATTCGATTCAGTCTGGAACTGGGATATGGAATATGTTAGCATATGGGTAACTTACAGAACGGAGGGATACGTGTGCTAAATTTTTCCCGATTGAGATAGTATGGCGAAACGTTTGTTTGCGCTTGCTGTTTTCTGCCTGTGTGCAGCTCATCGGGATTGGTTTGCCATTTTACACGTATGCCGCTAGTCGTGAAAGAATCACTTCTTGAAGTGGTTCTTTGATGTACTACTATTTTTTGTGAGCATTCAGGTATGCCAATATCCAAAATGAGCTGCACAGGCGAACATGTCTGTGTTTTTTATTTTATCCAGGAAAAGGGGAGTACCTGATATGACAAAACCGAACTTGAATGAGCATTTGGCAATTCAAAAGGAACTATTATCTTTAGCAAATCAGAATGGACTTCATATCGTTGCGGAATCCTTGGAGATGAACGAGTCGGGTATGGATTTTCGTGTAGCATTGGCTACGGATGAAGAAGGCCGCAGATGGGTTCTACGCCAGCCGCGACGCGAAGACGTATGGGAGCGAGCCGAGAATGAGCGCAAGGTGCTGGATGTGGTCCGAGGAAGTATACCCGCACAAGTACCAGATTGGCGGATCTGCACGCCGGAGTTGATCGCTTATCCTTTACTTGAGGGTGATCCGATCGCAGTTGTGGATCCCGCAGGGGGAGGGTATGTATGGCGATTCCCTCAGGAGAGCTTATCAGATACATTCCTGGATTCACTGGCTACGACTCTCGCCACGCTGCATAACATTGATCCACACGAGGCGAAGAAAGGTGGAGTGCGGATCAAGACACCTATGGAAGCTCGCAAAGAATTTGCGGCAAATATAGAGGAGGTTAAACAGAATTTTACGGTGCCAACCGAGTTAGTTGAACGCTGGACGGTATGGCTGTCTATGAATAGCTATTGGCCGCAGCACTCGGCGTTCATCCATGGTGATCTGCATCCGCCGCATATTATTGTTGATGATGCCCAGCGAGTAACTGGACTTATTGATTGGACGGAAGCGGAGATTGCAGATCCGGGTAAGGACTTTGTTATCTACTATGCACTCTTTCAGGAGGATGGGCTGCGTGAGCTTTTGAGTCGTTATGAGAAGGCAGGGGGAAGAACATGGCCCCAGATGCTGGAGCATATTCGGGAGCAGTGGGCAGCCTATCCTGCAATAGTTGCCAAGTTTGCACTAATTACGGGCAAGGAGTCGGACATGGAGATGGCAAGAGGCATGCTTGCAAACTGGGATGTAAAGAGAGGTTGAGCAGTAGAGGAACAGCAATCGCATAACCATTCGTTAACCTAACAAAGGGCGATTCCTTCCATGATATCCATGGGAGAATCGCCCTTCCTTTTTGTTAAGCGTGGTGCGTAACGATTGGTCTTATTTTAAAATACTCACATATTTCCCATATACAAAGGCTGCACGTCCATCCAGCTTCACTTTGACCCAGCCATACTTGTCTGTACTGATTACCTCAAGCAGGGTACCTTTTGGCACGGCAGCAACGACCTTGGCTTTGGATGAAGCGCCAGCACGTACGTTCAGGTATGTCGCAGTAACCTTGGCTTGTTTTCCTTTGTTGGCGGTACCCGGTTTACCAGTACTTGGTGTTGATGGTTTACCAGGTTTCGACGTGCCTGGAGTTGGTGTTGGTTTGGGTACTGTTGGTGTAGGCTTCTCAGGAGTAGGCGTAGTTGCTCCCTCGCCATTGCCAGCCGCTTTGCGAGCTTGGTTCAGCTGTTGATAGAACGCTCCCTTGGTTTTCACACCGGCGAACTGTGCTGCACTCACACCTGCTTTGGCAGATAGGGCATCAATCTCTTCCTGGGTCACGGCATCCAAAATGTTAATGGAGGCAATGTTGGTGTACTTGCCATCTTCTGTTGTTGGCACAGACATAATGCCATCGTTAACTAACTCCACCACATCTGCACGCTCTGGTGCAGTCAGGTTTACGCCAGTGATTTTCCAGTTGTGCTGAATCTTCGGTTCGTAGACACCTTTCATGACATCTTTCAAATAAGAGATGGACAGGTTGCGAATCGTACCTTGAATCTCACCAAATGCCGAGGCATCCTTGGAGGACCAGAGCTGCTTGAACTTACGCCCCTCCATGGCGCCGCCTTTGGCAATTAGCGCTTCCATTCGGTAGGCGTTCATACCGAGCTTCAACGTATCGTCTTCTTTTACGGCCTCACCGTTGCTGTACTTGAGGTTCGTAATTCGACTGCCATATGGCTTGGTCAGGTCAATCTCATACGTTACGCCGCCGAAGAAATCATCGGTACTGTATTTGGAAGCACGTCGTTTCGGATCAAAACTAATGGTCACATCACCCGGGCGTGTGGAGTTGAAATACCCCGCTGACCACTCCATATAATCCATCAGATCGCGTCCGGTTACTTCATATACGGTCACTTCACCGAAGGTGTATTGGTAGTTGAACGCAATATCCTTCTTCTTGATCGGGCCTACATCCAGCTTGGCCTTGTCATTATCAATCTGGTGCGCGACGACGTCGGCATCACTGTAATGCAACATCACTTCTGTGAAAAAGTCAGACAAAGGTGTTTCCTGGATCTGCACCGCAGGGATACCCTTAATCTCATCGGCAGGGACCAGGTTGGTTCCTTTCAGTTCAGCCACTTCGATATTGGCATCGGCACGAGCGAACTCATGGAACGGGTGCAGGGTCTCTTCCAGCGCAGGATCGGAGACTTCATATGTTCCGTCTGCTGCTTTTACAGCGAGTGCTTGAGCTTCCTTGCTTTTCAGCACAACTTTGTCGCCGTCTTTAGCAAATGTCAGATCGATTCGTGAAATATGTGAGCCATATTTATTCGGTTCGGAGATCAATACACCGTTAATCGTTTGGGATTCAATCAAGGTATGCATGTGTCCGGCAAAAATAGCAGCCAGCTCCGGGTTGGCATTGGCGATATCCGTCACTCCGGTTCCCGGATTTCCGTTCTCGTTATCCAATCCCATATGCATGAGTCCAACCATGACATCGACTTTGCCTTTCAGCTCAGCAATGGCCTTCTTGGTCTCTTCCACAGGATCTTTGACGATGATACCGTCCAGGTGATCCGTACCTTTCTCAAACTCGGTAATCATAGGTGTGTTCATTCCGATGACTCCCACTTTGATGCCGTCTTTCTCGATAATCGTATAGGCAGGCATGTAGCGGTCGCCGTTTTCTTTGAAAATGTTACCCACGAGAGGCTGTCCATTGAATTGGGAAGAGATTTTCTCCAGGACGTCCAGCCCGAAGTTAAACTCATGGTTACCCATAACCCATGCGTCATATTTCATTTCGTTCATTGCAACCATCATGGGAGATTGGGGTTGATCGTTAAACAACTCAGCCGAGTTATCCTGAATCATGTCTCCTGCGTCCAGCAGGATCGTATTGGGATTCTCTGCACGGACTTTTTTCACGATAGTGTAGAGTTGTGTCATACTTCCGGTTGGGTTTGGACCGTCCAGAGCATAGTCCCACGGCATGAATCGACCATGAATATCCGATGTACCCAGCAATGTAATCTTGGTTTCCTGATCTGCCTCAGCAGCCTGAGTTGGTGTGGTAGCAAAAGGGGCAAACAAAATGGAGGCACATAAGAGGAACGATAAAGGCCATCCGGCGAAACGTTTCGTTGAAATTTTGCGCATGTTGTAATCTCCCTTGTTATCTAGTGTATGTAAAGATATGTATCATTTCATACTAGATAAACATGTGGTAAATGTAAACTCCAATGTAAGAGTCATGTTGGATTTAAGAGGGTGAATCTATAAATATAGCTGACTATTAATTTACGATTTTTGAAAATAGTATAATTTGCAGGTGTTAAAAGCCAAAATTATCCAGTAAAATGATGTTTGTAAGCGCTTAACAATTCTAAATAATGATTAAGGAGGAATTTCATTGTTCAAGTCCAAGTGGTTCAAGACGGTTGGTTCACTAGCGTTGGTAGGCGTTCTCGCTGCTTCGGTTGCAGTTGGTAGTGTGAGTGCTGGTTTGGCAAAAGGCAGCAAATTTTTAGGCAATATTATCGCTAGCCAGGTTCCTTCGAATTTTAGCCCGTATTGGAATCAGGTAACTCCAGAGAACTCCACCAAGTGGGATGCTGTGGAAGGTACACGCAACGTGATGAACTGGGGTCAGGCAGATATGGCCTACAACTATGCGGTCAACAATAATTTTCCGTTCAAATTCCATACCCTCGTATGGGGAAGTCAGCAGCCGAATTGGATTAACAGTCTCTCCGCCGCTGATCAGAAGGCTGAAGTGACACAATGGATTAACGCCGCAGGACAGCGGTATCCAAAGGCAGCATTTGTAGATGTCGTCAATGAGCCGCTGCATGCCAAGCCTTCTTATCGCAACGCAATCGGTGGGGATGGAGCAACAGGTTGGGATTGGGTCATCTGGTCATTCCAGCAGGCGAGACAAGCCTTCCCGAACGCCAAATTGTTGATCAATGAATACGGAATTATCGGTGATCCGGCCAAAGCGGACCAATATATTCAGATCATCAACCTTTTGAAAAACAGAGGTCTGGTGGATGGTATTGGTATCCAAGCACATTACTTTAATATGGACAACGTCTCTGTGAACACGATGAACACGGTACTGAACAAGCTTGCAGCGACGGGGCTGCCAGTCTATGTATCCGAGCTGGATATGACAGGCGATGATAATACGCAATTGCAGCGGTATCAACAAAAATTCCCTGTGCTTTGGAAGCATTCTGCCGTTAAAGGTATAACACTGTGGGGTTACAACCAGAATCAAACATGGGTGAGTGGTTCCCATCTGGTCAATAGCAACGGTACAGAGCGTCCAGCTCTGCAATGGTTGAGAAATTATCTGGCGAATAATCCATAAGCGTGCATTTTGACGAGTCTGAGTTTCCCTTGTGAAATTCGTTATTATATAACACCAAATAGCGCCTGTTCCACATGTTAAGCATGGGAATATGGCGCTATTGGTGTTAAGCAACCGAGCGAGAGGAGAAGCATTTGATTTTAATCCCTATCAATACAAAAGCGATCAGTGCAAATATCATCCCACTCCAGATCAATTGATGTATTCCGAAGTTCGCAATGAACCATCCGCCGATGGCAGTACCTAGTGTAATGCCAAGGTTAGAAAAGGATACATACAAGCTGTTGCCGAATTCAGGCGCATCCTGCGCTTCAGCGGTTAACCAGGTTTGGCTTACAATTAATCCTCCTGAATGTACAGATGCCCAGATAATGACTACCATCATCATCCACATGAAGTGGGGACCGGCCCAATAGACGAGTGCGTAAGCTACTACATACAGCAGGGGGAACATGAGGACAGTATGGATCACACTCTTCCGCAGAAACTGTCCAAACCCCAAATTTCCAATGATCATGACAACACCGAAGACGGTAAGCATGACACTAATCCATGATCCGCTCATTCGGGTGACCTGCCCCAGATACTCGGCGAAATAGCTGTATACAGAGAACATGGCGGCGAATATAAAAATGACTGCGGCAACATTCAGCCATAATTCAGGTTTGCGCAGAATACCGAGCTGCTTGCCATAGGACATCTTTTCCTTCACGGGAATCGAGGGTAGCCAGATCCATATGCCGATCAAAGCGACTAGACTGACCATCGCACCAAATAGAAAGGCGATTTCGAGGGATAGGCGTTCAGCAAGATACGATGTCAGCGGCACACCAAAGGCAAAGCCCGCGGTAACTCCGGTAAATACTTTGGCAACCGCCTGGCTGCTCTTCTCTGCGGGAACAAGTTGGGCACTTGTGACCAGAGCTACGGAAAAGAAGACGGGATGAAATAACGCGGGTATGATACGGAAGATCAGCATGGTATCGAATGTTGTGGCGTAGGCATATACGACGTTCGAAATGGCAAACATCAGCACAGCAGCTACAAGGATAATTTTGCGATTAATCCCGGATGCCAGCAAGGTGAGAAAGGGACCCGCAATAGCTACGACCAGCGCAAATATACTGACCAGCCAACCTGCCTGTGCAGCCGTGATGTTAAATTTGTGCGCAACCTGAGGCAACACCCCCACAATCCCCATTTCTGTTGTGATGATTCCGAATACACCCAGTGCCAGAATCAGGATAAGGAGCGGATTGACCTGTTGTGATTTCATGTAAAGCGGACCTCCAATGAATTTAAATATACAGAAAAATAGATATATTGCTCTAAAATGATCCTGCCTTGCCTCCTATCATGTAATGGACATGGAAGTAAGTTCTCTGGATTACATTATATCTAGATTTATAGATTTGTAAATATAAAACATGAAATGAGTAACCGCAAGATCTTCCATAAATTGTATTATACCAAACTAATAATAGTGACAATACACATAGTCTTGCGCATGAAAAATAGCGTCAGCTCAAGGGATTCTCGAGTCTGACGCTATGGATGTCTGCACTTTAACGATCTGTAGAGTTTGTTACTTCAGTTGAATTACCATGCTGTTGAATGAATCGCCCTCCAGCTCCATGTAGAGGGTCTGACCTTCTTCAAGGGTTAGATAGAGGTCGCGACGGTCCTGGAATGGATTGTTGATGACAATGACGAGACTGTTATCCGGGTTGCGGAAAGCCACAGATTTACCGCTCCAGGCCCCAGACAGGCCGACTCTTCGAGCACCAGGGACAATATGATGTGCAAAATGTTTCATCACATAATACTCGGGGTTCCGAGTAACTACTCTCGTGTCTGGATCTACCGTGATCATGGAGTTCTGCTCCCAGCCCCATGTGCTACGGCCTTTGGGTTCCAGAACCATATTCCAGTAGATATAGGCGTTCACGCCGTTGCTGAAGTAATGCTGGTAGAGATTATATACATATTTGGCATAGTTCCATGAGTTGTTGCCATCACCGCATTCGTTCTCGGTCTGCATGTAACGCAGCTCCGGATAACTTGCCGCGGTACGTTGAATGGCATTTTTGCCAGCCCATTGATACCCAACACCCTTGATATAGGAATAGGCCTTTGGATCACTCAGGACAAGTCCGGCGTACTCATCGAAGTCATTTGTTTTTTTCTTGATCAATTCTTCCCATGGATCAGGGGCGTTGATCGTCCCCAGCCAGATTTCCGTATCCAGACCGTGTTTGTCAAAAGCCGGGCCCAGATAATCGGCGATAAACTCCCGAAGCTGCTCGCCTGTCCACATGCAAGAAGGGAATTTCTGATCTGCAATCACTTCGTTCTGTACATGCACCTGATGAATTGTAATGCCTGCATCACGGTAAGCCTGTACAAATTTTACGAAATACAGGGCGTAGGCCTCCAGAATATCTTTCTCCCAACGAAGCGTGCCATAGTTATAGGCTTTGGGCGACTTCATCCACGTTGGCGGACTCCATGGCGAGGCGAAGAATTGCAGGTTCGGGTTATACGTCAGAGCTTCCTTGATGTAAGGAATCAGATATTTGAAATCACGTTCGATCGAAAAATGTTCCATGGCCACGTCGCCGTCCACCTCGTTGTGGCTATACCACTGCTCTGCATAATCACTTGCGCCAATCGGCAGGCGACAGATGTTGAACTTGTGCTCACCCTCCGGATGGAAGAGAGAATGAAATACTTCATGGCGCTGCTCCTCATTCAAGTGGGACAGAGACATGTAACCAAGCTCGTTGAAACATCCGCCAAACCCTTCCACAAGCTGGTGCTCTTCACCTGTGAGTTTTAAGTTAGCGCTTTCATTTGTCGATGCATAAGATAACTCTTTCCATGGGTCACCTTGGGTTGTGGAATAACCAGAGAACGTCAATGTCATATGAATTTCCCCCTCGCTTGGACTTAAGCTGTCCTATATATTACGTTCAGTATAACAACTCCCGAAGCAAAAGAAGATAGGCTAAACCGTGTAGAATTTGCCCTAATCCAAGATAGAGCAATACAAATTCATGTCCGCACAGACAGAAGGTATGCTGTATTTGCTTGGGACTGGCGATGTCCGTATACCATTATCCAATGTTGTAGCAATACTGTCATGGCATAACAAAGATCCCCGCTGATTGTTCAGACGGGGACTTCGCTGGGTTTCTCTTATGGCTGAAATTGAACGTGAGACACAACTTAAGGCTGCACACTCTCACCAAGCTGTTTATTTTCAAAAATCAGAGTCGTTTTGCTGCTTCCGATATACGCAACCGTCGTATTAAATTGCTCTGAGATGAAGCGTACCGGAACAAAAGCTTTACCATTTCTCATCAACAGAGGGGCATCATTGATTGCAAGTGCATCGTTCACGACAACCTGCTTGTTGCCCACGCTCCAGCGGATCGTCTTGTCATTCTGTGTGATCACCGCTTCCCGTGTGCCGCTGTTCCAGTTCACTTTGGCATTCAACTGCTCCGAGACAAAGCGCAGAGGCACATAGGTCCGGCCTTTATCAATAAAAGGCGCAGCATCCAGTGCATAAGCGCGATCGCCAACATAGGCGGTAGTAGACCCTTCAATCAGACGCTGGAAGCTGCCCTGCGGCGTTCTTTTCTGCTCCCGCACATTCATCCGGTTCAGAAGCTGCATCGTCTGACTGCCACTTGCGACATCCAGATAGTTGTTCTGCACCGTAAGTCCCGCAGGTTCAACCTCTGAGACAGAGGTCTGGATACCAGAGGATAACGAGGTGGACGCTGAGATATCCTGTATGGCATTCGCTGCTGACTGATCACGGGTAAACGTAAAACCTGCGATCGGTGTCAGATCCCACACCCGGTTATTGGATAACTTTAATACGTCCAGGCTGGATAGTTGCCGAAGAGGTTCCAGATCATAGATCTGATTGGATTCTGCATTCAGCTCCTTCAGCCCAGTCAGTCCCTCAATCCCCTTGAGGTGTTGTACTTCGTTACCAGAGAAATCAAGTGTCCGAAGCCGTGTCATGTGCTCCAGTGGTGTCAGATCCGTGATTTGATTGCCTGCCACATTCAGATTCCGCAGCGTATTTGGCAGTTTAGCAAGGACTTCCAGCGACTGGATCTGGTTGTTTGCTACATTGAGTTGTTGAAGCCGGGGTTTACCCATGAGTGGTGTCAGATCGCTAATGGAATTGTTTGAAATCTCAAGCCACTTCAGTGCATCCGCATCCGAGAGGGCCGTAAGACTGTTAATCTGGTTACCGCTGGCGTGGAACGTATGTAATCGGTTGAACCCACGTACAACCTCTATGGATGAAATGGAATTGTTGCTGATATATAGCCGTCCCAAGTCTTTCAATTCAGCCAGTGCTTGTATGGATGTAATGTAATTATTGCGAACATCGATCTCGCGAAGCTGGGTTAGGTGCTCCAGCGGTGTGAGATCCTCAATCTCATTCCCATATAAACGGAGGTGAGTCAGATTGGTGGCATATTCCAGACCGGACAGGCTTTGAATACCTGCATTGCTCAGATCAACCACCTCGAGCTGCTCCAGATCAGATGAAGTCAGTGGAACATCCAAAGGTTTGTTCAGGATGAGCTTCAGTCCGTCCTCAAGCAGGGGATCTTCAATGATTCCTTCGCCTAAGTCTGAAGTCGTGTAAGCCATGGCTTGCCCCGATGCCCCGAGACTCAGGATGAATACTAGAAATAGTAGCGTCATTCTTCTCATTGCATGCATTCCCTCCGATTTTTAGAATTATATAATCATACGAACAGATTGAGTTAGATAAGTATCATATTTACACGATAACGGAAGGTTGTTCTGCCCAAAAGCACATCTATAGTTATTAACCCATCAACAGGAAAAAGGAACAAGAAATTTCATAAGGGATATTCCTATACTTCTATTCTATATGAAACAAACCCTGCCCTGCACTCTTCATAGACATGTTTATCAAAAAAAATAGAACATCTCTCGCGGGAACCTATTCAATCTACCCTTGAAACGGGTAAAGATGAAGTAAGATGCCAATTTGGAGGGGAAGATGTGAGTATGCGCCAAGCCATGATCATAAGCAATCCGTCGTCAGGTAAGGAAGAGGCCGAGCAGTATGTATCCCAAGTCAGAGAAATTCTGGAGTCACAGCAGTATGAGATGGTTGTTAACGAGACGGCCGGGGAAGGGGATGCGACGGACTATTGCCTGAATGCCTGCAAGGACGGCTGTGATCTGGTCATTTCCATCGGAGGCGATGGTACACTGCATGAGACGATTAATGGCATGATGGATCAGGAACACCGTCCTAGACTGGGCGTTGTACCGCTGGGTACAGTGAATGATTTTGCGCGTGCGCTGAATATCTCGCTTAACCCGGAGGAAGCCATTCGGCAGTTGAGTTCGGATCACACCCATATCGTGGATATCGGGAAAATCAATGATCGGCTGTTTGCCAACGTAGTGGCGGCAGGTTCTTTGGCAGAAGCTTTATTCTCCGTGTCCTCGGAAGAGAAGTCGAAGCTGGGTTCATTCGCGTATCTAAAGGAAGGCTTGAAAGACCTGGTGAATACCCCAGCCAATCATCTGACCATTGAATATGACGGCCAGATCTGGGAGGGAGAATCTCCTCTTTTTCTGGCGGCGCTGACCAATTCGGTTGGAGGATTCCAGAAGTTGTCCCCGGATGCTGAGGTGGATGATGGTCTGATACATTGTTTTGTTGTTCGCAACATCAGTGTGTTTAACAGCCTGACATTAGGTACTTCCCTGTTCTTTGGTAATCTGAAAGACCATAAGGATGTGGACTATTTTACCGCCAAAGAGGTTCATGTTCGCTCAGACGAAGCCATTCGCACAAATGTGGATGGTGAGGAAGGTCCTGCCTTGCCTATTCACATCCGTGTCCTGCCAAGACATATTGAGGTTATCATACCGGAGGAAGTATAACTTATTCTTCTGTAATGATAGGCTGGAATTAAGAACCTATCATTTCGCCATATGAATGTAGGATAAATCTATTGAAACCGATTGCAAATGTGTGTCACAATTAAAGGTAAGATACACGATAATATTCGAATATGGAGGGAAAACATCTTGAGAACCATTAAATTGGGCAGCAGCACACTAGAAGTACCCGTAGTCGCTGTCGGTTGCATGCGGATTAATTCACTAGACGGTAAGGAAGCTGAACATTTTGTTCGTTCTGCAATGGAAGTTGGGGCTAATTTCTTTGACCATGCCGACATATATGGTACAGGAACATGTGAGGAGATCTTCGCCGAAGCGGTACAGATGAATCCCCAAGTTCGTGAAAAGTTGATTCTTCAATCCAAATGCGGTATTCGCAAAGGGATGTTTGATTTCTCCAAAGAACATATCCTGACTTCGGTGGATGGTATTCTGCAGCGTCTGAAAACGGAATATCTTGACGTTCTGCTGTTGCACCGTCCAGATGCATTGGTTGAGCCAGAGGAAGTGGCAGAAGCCTTTGATCAACTGGAGCGCGAAGGTAAAGTGCGTCACTTCGGGGTATCCAACCAGAATCCGAACCAGATCGAATTGTTGAAAAAATACGTGAAACAGCCACTGGTAGCCAACCAGTTGCAGATGAGTATTACCAACACTACGATGATTGACAGTGGAATCAACGTGAACATGGAGAACGATGCCGCGGTTAACCGTGACGGTAGCATTCTTGACTATTGTCGTCTGCATGATATCACCATTCAGCCTTGGTCCCCGTTCCAGTACGGATTCTTCGAAGGTGTATTCCTGGGTAGCGACAAGTTCCCTGAATTGAATGCAAAGATCGACGAGATTGCTGCGAAGTATAACGTGAGCAATACAACAATTGCAATCGCATGGTTGCTTCGTCACCCTGCGCATATGCAACCGGTGACAGGTACGATGAATATTGAACGTCTGCAAGACTGTGTGAAAGCAGGAGATGTTCATCTCACTCGTCCGGAGTGGTATGAAATTTACCGCGCGGCAGGTAATATACTGCCTTAAATGCAAGTTATAGTGAGCATACTGACTAATGAGTCAGTTGAGAACACGAGCCGATAGATGGCTCGTGTTTTTTGGCTAATTTCAGGTTTGATGCCAAACATGTTTCCGATATAAAATAAAGATAGGGAACTGTAATTTAATTAAAGGATTAAAATGTAATTATTACAAATTAGTTGAATTTATTATATTGACCGATACTTTCGAATTACATATAATTACTTTTGCATACCGATAATCCTGTTTATGTTTTTATTTTGGAGGGTGGTGTTCGTTTGGAGCCGACAACCACGATACGCGATCATTTAGAAAGTTATCTGAAGCGTGAACAGATGTCCATTAGTCATTTTTCGGAGACGTCAGGGATTAATTCGGGTACGCTGAGCAATATTTTGAATAAAAATCGACCTATTGCCATGCAGCAGTTGGATCGTATTACTTCCGCCATGAGATTGGAAGAGGGTTACTTCTATGAGTTATACATAGATGAATGTTTTGTACACGCAACCCCGGACTGGCGAAGACTGGGACCCTTCCTTCAACGCTGTGCCGAGTTGGACAAGTTGAACTGTATTGAAGAGGTTATTCGTCTGATGATGGATAATCTATCCTATATTCCTTTGTTATTCGAAGTGGCTGAAGAATTCTACCAAGCGGGTAAATTCAAACCGGCCATTCTTCTATATGAGAACATCGCTGAAAGTGAGAAAATGCAACATTCCGAGCGGCTTGCCCTCTGTCAGTATCGACTGTTCAGGTTGGGGCTAACCAATGATCAGCAACGGAATTTGATTATTGCGGCTCGTTTCGAATACTATGTGGATCGGCTGGACGAACGTTATCAGTTGGATGCGCTTAACGAACTGATTAATGCTTTTGGAGCATTGCATAGATGGAACAAGGTTCAGGAGTTGTCTGAAAAATTGAAAGTAAAAGCGTCCATCCATTATGAGATGAATGGCCGACGGAAACAAGAGGAGACGAAAAGACCCATTGTCTTCTATATTCTTTACTCTTATCTAGCTGCCGGAAGTGCCTGTTATCATTTGAAGGACTACACTGGGGCACTTAGATATGTTTCTTTATATTCAGATAATCGCTGGGTGAGAGACCCGGATCAAGATGAAATGGTCGTTATGAATCAGTTTCAGGAATGGGCTGAAGCGAATCGTTATATATATCATTTAATGGGTGGTCAGTTTGAGGTATTACCTGATTATCTGGCGTATATTTCAACAAAGGAAAATGAGATATTCCCAGCGCTTTGTGATATTGTAACGGCAGCTAATCGCTATGATAAGGATATTGATCATGTACTCAAACAGTATGAATCCTACTTCACTTATCAGGAGCAGAGTAACCGAATTGGCAAAGTGAGCAGACAGGTTACGGATGACCGATATTTACGACTTTTAGCAGATTTGGGCGCATACTATTTAAAGAAAGACGAGTTTCATTTAGGGATTGAATTTGTTCTGGATAGTTTAAAATTCTCTATTGAAATTAGCAGTGGACGAGGTATGCTTAGAGGTGTCGGACTGTTTGAGCAATACCGGGAATTTGCATCTGAGACGGCGAAACAGCAATACAAAATGATAATTAGTGAGGTGCAGAAACTCAATGAAGAGAAAGTTGACTTTGCTGATAGTTACCTGTAGTTTCGTTGTATTCATCGTAGCTCCTGCTACGGAACCTGTCCCAGACGAGAAAATCCCGAACCCCGAAATTATGAGACCTGCTGATCATGGATTTGGAACTTAATAAAATGTTAAAAGAACGCTTCTGATTTATTTCAGCAGCGTTCTTTTTTGTGTATCAAAGTGGAAGAATAAGTATGTCGTATCTCACATGCGCTTTTGATTGGCATAATACACTAAAATATGACAAAAAGGAGGGGTATTATGGATCGCCTGGATTTGATGTTACGGATCGAAGATGCCAGACAGTTGTTATATCGCATGCATATGGAATACGGCAGCCTGCTTCATCCGGAAGTGATCCAGCAATCCGTAGTCCTCGACGGTCTGATTAATCAATACAACAGAGTCAAGGTAGGTAAGACGATGAATTAAGTTCGCCTATTTACATTTGCGTTTTTGTATACTATAGTTAGTTACATGAGTAACTAACCGACTAACCAGCCAATGAATACGTATGAAAGTTGGAGACACATGAAATCGACTTTGGATGAATCTCAGCCTATTTTTCATCAGATTGCCACGATGATTATGGACGATATTGTGGAGGGCAGATTGAAGGTGGAAGAACAAGTTCCCTCAACCAATGAACTGTCACGCTTCTACAATATCAATCCGGCTACAGCCCGCAAAGGGCTGCAAGAACTTGTGGACAAGGGGATTATATACAAACAGCGAGGTGTTGGGATGTTTGTTGCAAAGGGAGCAAGAGAAGCTTTGCTCGTTGAACGGAAGCAGGATTTTTATGAAGAATACATCAAGCCTTTACTTGAAGAAGCCAGACGGATTCACATGGATGAAGATATGATCATTGATCTGATTCGCGGCAAGAAGGATAAGGAGAGTGAGTTATGATTCATATGGAGCAAGTTAATTACAGTTATCAAGAGACGCCCGTTCTGAAACAGGTTACGCTACACGAGAGTGAGCCAATCATTAGTGCGATCTGGGGGAGAAATGGAGCGGGCAAAACAACCATGATGAGTTTACTCGCTGGACATAACCGCCCGGATCGTGGAACCGTTCAGATCATGGGTCAAGATCCCTATAATAATCTGGCTGCCCAAGAGAATCTATGCTACATCCAGGAGAATCATCCCCTGGGGAAAAACTGGACGGTTAATGACATGCTTCAAACGGCGCAATATTTCCATCCGCAGTGGAATCAGGATCTCGCTGAGCGTTTAATTGATGTGTTCGAACTACCAACGAAGAAAAAGATCATTAAATTTTCGAAAGGCATGAAGACTGCCGCCCAGATTATATTGGGTCTAGCCAGTAATGCCAAGATAACCATTCTGGATGAACCCACCAATGGACTCGATGCTGAGAAGCGTAAATTTTTCTACAATGCGCTTCTGGAAAGTTATGAAGATAACCCGCGTCTGATCCTGATATCCAGCCACCATATTGAGGAGATTCAGCCTTTGTGTGAGTCCCTTATCGTTTTGCAAGCCGGAGAGGTGTTATTAAATCAGCCTATGGAAGAGATGCGCGAAAAAGGAGTTCTTCTAACAGGGAGAATGGAAGATATTCATCGAGTGACAGCAGATGTTAACGTTATAGAGTCTTCCCAGATGGGATCAACTGTAAAAGTGATGATTGATGAGCCTTACTCGAAAATGTGGAAGGATATCGCTCATGCACAGGGGCTTTCCATTGAGAAAGCGACATTACAGGATTATTTGGTTAACAGGACCCGTAAACAAGAGGGGGTTAAACCATGAATGCAGTAAAAGGCACGAATCGACTGATTCGGGAGGATATGCGATTGTATCTGGTCATATTCACATCCATTTCGCTAATGCTCACCGTTGTATATCTGGCCATTGGCTTCATATTTGATGTCTCGTATGCCACACAACTGTTTGGTCCCATGTATGGAGGGATATGTACGTTTGCGATCGGCGGAATCATTACACTGTTTCCGGTTGCGATCGGTATGGGCAGTACGCGAATTCAATTCATGAAATCTTTCTATATGAACTCGGTATGGATGGTTGTAGGTACCATGGCCATTCTACATGTGGTGTATTTCCTCATACACCTGCTTCAGGGAAGTGGTATTGTTGACGTTACCCTCTACCAACCCGGCATGTTGTATTCAAACAAATATCATTTCTTATCCTACCTGTGGATCGATCTGATGTGTGGCTTTCTCGTATTGGGAATGTCTGTCTTCCCAACGGTTTGCTGGATGCGATTGGGGTTGCGTAACTTCTTCATTATGTTCTTTGGGGTTGGCTTGGTCATTACGCTGATCATTACATTGGGCGATCCTAGAGAATTTACCTTGTGGATTGCCAGGATTAATCGCATGACATTGTTCACCGTTCTGGGGTTCATAGGTGGTGCGCTACTTCTGTCGACGTACCCAATGATGAAGAATGCGCCGCTTACGATGAAATCCAAAAAAGACTGACAGTATTTTGACACATGAATGTACACCGGGGCTAATGAAACGATACGAAAATTCCTGTAATCCAAAAACACGAGTGCGAACACGCCTCGTGTTTTTGCATATCACTTAGATTACTGAATATATCTGTTCAACCGTCTTTGTGCAATCCAAACTGAATGTATATATACGTTAAGCCTGAGCTTGAGGTTTGAATCCTTCGTCATGGAGATACTCCCCAGCTTCGCTACGCGTTTCAAAAGCCATATCCAGATTAACACCGGAATACACATACCACATGTCATCTTCATATTTTAAAGTCAGTGTATGTCCATCTTCATCGACCCATGTTCCGCCACCCGTAGAGGTTGTCGCCAAGGCAGGAGCAACTTTTACTTGTTCTGGCTCTTCCAATTCAACTGCGTTGGGATTGTGAGACATCGCTTGGATCGTTTCATCTAACAAGGTGCGCAGATCTGCTTCAGAATAATCACGAATATTAACGAATCCTTTAGCATCGGTCTCAACGTTAGGCAGTAGTCCTGCATAGATATAACCGTTACCGTTCGGGTGAATATGGAGAGCAACAATTTTTTTATCATACGTGCTTTCCTCGTAGTGGAAATTAACACGACCGAGAGAAACATCTTTGCGTTGCAGTTGGGGGTACGATTGTAGCACTTCAAGCTTTTGTTCCACGTTAAGCATAATTGCCTCCTAATTAGTGTTCAATAGGGGTGATTATAACATAGGTGATCACTTATGACGATTCCGCACTCCCCATCAGAATGCTTCGCCCCAGTTCTTTCAGGTGTTCCATCGCTTGCAGATAAGGATAAGGCCCGTAACTTACGCGTGCTACACCCAGTGCTGCAAGTTGTTGTGGTGAAGGATCAGGAGACGTAACCATGACGTTAATTGGCAGCGGTGAACGCTCACACAATTCCTGAATCAGCTGGTGATCCTGCAGACCGGGTACAAACAGACCGCTGGCACCTGCATCTGCATAACAGCTCGAACGTATAAGTGTTTCCTCCAGGAGGGAGTGGTTATGGTGTTCAGGTGCATGTTGCAGAAAAATATCCGTGCGGGCATTAATGAACAACGGTATACCAGCCTGCTCCGCAGCATCCCGGGCGGCGGACAGTCTTAGGCATTGTTCCTCCACAGTATACAACCCCACGTCAACGGGAAGTTGATCTTCAATGTTGATTCCCACTGCACCATGATTGATGACTTGCAGGACATTTTGCTTCACTTCTGACACCAACCTCCCATACCCTCCCTCTATATCGATCGTTACAGGCAGATCCACACTCGCTGTAATCCGTGCGAGATTGGCAAGCACCAGATGGAATGGCATCGCTTCGCCATCTTGCTCACCGTGGGCCGCAGCAACGGACCAGCTTCCGGTAGCAATGGCCGTTGCTCCAGCGGATTGAATGGCTTGTGCACTTCCGGCATCCCACACATTGACCAGAACAAGTGGCTTTCCTTTTACATGGTATTGTTGGAACAACGCTGCTTTCTCTTCTAAAGTACTCATATGATGATGACTCTCCTTTGTTATATCATGTATTCCTTTGGATATCTGATGCGTACTTTATTACTTCATTCTTTATTACTTCATTCCGTTATTCGCAGCTATCCTATTCCTGTCCCTGTTTCTCGTGAGTCAAAAGCCAGTTCTTGCGAGTTAATCCTCCGCCGTAACCGCCCAGTTCACCACTGGCATTGATTACACGGTGACATGGGATCACAATCGCAAGCTGATTGGCACCATTCGCCTGTGCCACGGCTCGACACGCCGTTGGTTTCCCCAGTGCATTTGCAATCTCCTGATATGACCTCGTTTCACCTGCCGGAATGGCTATTAACTGTTCCCACACACGTTTTTGAAATGGTGTTCCTAAACAGAACAACGGTGTGTCGAATGCTGTCCTTTTTCCCTGAAAGTACTCGTTTAGCTCAGACTCAATGGACTGTATGGGAGCTGTAGTACCAGGTACGATAGCTGATTTGGTCCGCTTGCGAAGGCGCTCAACTTCGCGTTCCAGACCTCTGCGATCCACAAATTCCAGTAAATATAAGGCCTCGTCATCAGCGATAGCCATCATCGGGCCGAGGCGGGTGTCAATCCAGGACGCTTTTAGGACATGCCCTTCATCGGCTTGTGTAGGTGCGGCACCCATGATCCGTGAAAAGGCATCACGGAAGCCGCTGCTTGACTCATATCCCGTAGATAATTGGCTATCAATCACGGTGCGACCGGAGCGAATATTCTTCAGTGCAAGTCCCATACGGCGGGCACGGGCATATTCCACAAACGTCATACCAAACCGCTTCTTGAACTGACGACGAGCCGTGGATTCATCGATGGAAAGTGCCTTGAAATCCTGTCCTTTCCAGCGTTTCTCCGGATTGTTCTCCACAGCTTCCACTAATATGCGAACGACATCGGATACTTGATTGGGGTGAGAGAGCGGGCGACAGCGCTGGCAAGGGCGATAAGAGGCCAGAAGTGCCTGCTGAGCTGTCTCATAGAATTCGCAATTTTCGAATTTGGGTTTTCGCGCAGGGCATGTGGGACGACAGAACACACCTGTGGTTCGGACCCCAACATAGAATAAACCCTCGTATTCCGAATCCTTGGCCACAAGCGCCTCGTAATATTTTTCCTTCAGATCAGCAGAAATCATGGGGGCACATCCTTACTTCATTAGAATCTTTATCTAGAACCTATTATAGAAAAACGTTGCAGCAAGCATCGCCGAAAATCAGGCATGGATATTGGAAAGATTGCATCGGATATAACATTGAAATTCGGTTGTTCAGAATTTGTTTAGAGCGAACTGGTAGTATAGACCTATCAAGGTGGAACGAATTAGGCAAAGGTACCTAGATATCCAAAAAGATGATTATTGACCGTACATTGTTATATGAAAAATACATAGGTAAGCATGAAAAAACTAAAACCTAAAGATTAGCGGAACGAAAGTTTGGAGGTCGACTAGAATGAAATATTCCACGTACAAAAGTATTTATGAATCCGTTTATACCAAAACGTCCGAGTCTCGCACCATGGTTGTTAAAGAGCAATTCATGCAGCGTGTGAAGACGCCGACATGGCTAGTGAAGATCGTCACCATAGCTCTAATTATAATCATAGGGTGCAGTGCTGTATTCACCGTGTTTGCCGGAGATGAGCAATGGTTATCAGGGGACCAGATCGTTGTATCTCAGGGAGATACGCTGTGGGGCATTTCTTTGGCGCATAAACCTCAGCAGATGGATACTCGTGTGTATGTAGAAGCAATGAAAAAGGTAAACAATCTTGAGCATAACGCCATCCGGATTGGACAAGTGTTAGTTTTGCCAGGGCTTGATCGATAAAATAATACGTTGATGAAGTCATGAACAGAGCTCCTTCTTTATTCATTGAGATGCAGTCGGATACTGAATTTATTAATCATTTACATATAATGGAGCTTCATGAGGGACGATATGGTGTAGTGATTAATAAGTGGTGTAGTAGTTATATGTGCTGTAGATATATGAAGGGAGAATGAGGTGATGATCATGAATATAAAGAAATCTGCACTTTGCATGTCTGTGCTCTGTATTTCACTAGTCTTTAGTGGTTGTGGTGCCAAAAATAACAACGAATCCGTTCAGGAACACGCCTATCCGCAATCGAAGCAACCCATAGAGGAAGCTGGGGAAAGCTCTGTTCCGAATGCGGATGCGAAGAATGACAATGATCAAGGTAGTGCGAGTGGTGATGAGGGCAAGCCTACGGCGCAATCAGAATCCACTGAACCGTCTGAGCAGATTGATATCGTCATTGACCAGTCCGAGAAACCGAGCGAGGGTAACAGCTTTGATTTTGGAATTAAGCAGGTTCCGAAGGGATATACACTAACGGAGATGAGATGGACGTCCAACACGGTGACGATTGTGAATTCGCTACAGGAAGCCATTGAACATGGGGCCAACGGTGAAGATGGGTTTTACTTTAGTGGTAATGGACAATTCTCCGGATTTATCTACTCGGATGAGATGAAGGGTGAACGCGGCAAAGCGACATTTGTCTTCACAAATGATGAGGGGAACGAAATCATGTCCGAGAAAGAAATTACGTTGAAGTAGCAGGCACATCATGAAGGCTCCGTCTAGAGCCTGTTGAACAGGGAAAGCAGCCACTTGGGCTGCTTTTTTTGACATACATGATTACAAGATCGCCGATCTATCTGTTGCTACATAAAGTCAAAGAAATAACGGACCACGTGGAACATAACCGGCGAGGTATAGGTCAGGCTGTCGACCCGGCTTAGGTAGCTTTTTTTGAGCGAATCGAACTTATTGTCATCCCCGATTAACAGATCACGCTTCAGTACAGACACCGTCAGACTGCCGAAGAATCCGGCCAAACTGATCAGCACTCCGATGAACAGCGAGAATTTCCAATCAAATGGTGTCAGGTAGGGATGAATGAAATAAGACGTGGCTGTCGTTACAATGAACGCACAGGCGAAGCCTTCCCAGGTGACAAAGGGATTGGCGGTAGGCACCACTTTTCGTTTGCCCAGATAGAGAGATACCAGATAATGCACTACATCGTTAAGCTGTGTTAACACGACCAGGAACAGTACCAGCTTGGACCCATACTCCGGTGTGGCGAACGGGAAATAGGCCAGGTGACTCAGTCCAAAGACCATCAGCATCAGTCCCCATTGTGTGGAGCTGACACTGCGCAGGAATCCGACCGTACCTTTGTTAATCAGGCGTGGCAAGGGAAGTACCAGGAACACATATAGTGGAATAAACACGATAAACATGCCATACCATCCAATGTAGATCCAATAGAACTGAACCGGAATCGCCAGATACGCCCATAGGAACAGCCTGCGGTCGGCTTTGCGTGTACTGCGAATCATGGAGAAGTATTCTTTGAGTGAGAAGAATGCAAGCACCATGAGGGAGATCAGGGACACAATAGGATTGAAAAGGGTAGCGAGGCAGAAGATGACAAACATGCCCCACCAGGTTTTGATTTTTTGGCCGATGCCTGAATAGTCTTTGCTTGGCTGAAGCTTCGCAATCACTTTGTAGACGATATGTATCACAAGTAAAGCTGTGAAGATTAACGTTAGTGTAAAGAGTGAACTGCTCACGAACCGATCACCTGCTTATTCAAAGTAAGATTCCATTATAGGGCACCTATGTTATTATGAAGGAATAGTGCCAACTTGATAAGGGGAAATTTTGCTATGACAGATGAACGCTCCATCTATATTCTGCTTACGAATACAGGAACGTTGTTTACCAAGGTTATTCAGAGCTATACCCGAGCGCCATATAATCACGCATCGATCTCATTTGACAGGGAATTATCCGAGCTGTACAGCTTCGGTCGCAAACATCCGAGTAATCCGCTGAATGGCGGGTTTGTGAAGGAAGATATTCAGACAGGTACATACAGCAAGTATCCCAATACGACATGTGTCATATATGAGCTTAAGGTGACGGATCGTGAAGTGGAAAAGATGAAACGCGTGCTGCACATCTTCATCCGCAGCCGCCAGAAATATATGTACAATCTGCTGGGTGTGATCGGCATTACGCTCAAGGAACCGGTGGAGTTCAGCAACTCCTACTTCTGCTCCCAATTTGTAGCCGAGATTCTGCAGCGTTCAGGCATCAAGTTGTGGAACAAGCTGCCGGCGCTGGTGACACCGGATGATTTTCGCCAGAGTGAACGATTGCAGTTGGTCTATGAAGGGAAATTAAGTGAGTATACGCTGGGGAATGCAGAAAAGGAGTAGGGTAGGTGCGTCTGCTGATGCTTGCCAAGGATATCCAACCATAAAACAGCCTGCTGCCACGCACGACGGGGCAACAGGCTGTTTGTGTATTTCATATGGATGATGGTAAGGATCGGTCGAAATTAACCTCTTCGAGGAATTCGATCACTTCACCATTCGGACTGTGGACGAGCGCATTTCTAAGCCGAAGTGCAGGTTCGCCAAGCGATATCCAATCCGGTTCAACATAGGATTTGGCTCCATGGGTGAGCGCTTGCTGATAGATGTCTTCTACATCATGTACGTAAAAGGCGAAATGTAATAGTGCACCGTGCCGGACCGCTTCAGGCGAGTTGGCAGGTTCACCCTCAGCGGGGATGACTGCTTTGGGGTCAAACACCTCAATACAGGTTCGTTGATCCGGAGAGATTAACATACATGCCTCGGTAATGTGGAAGGAAGGCAAACTCCAGGAGTGACCAACCTTGAATCCTAATACTTTTGTATAAAACGCCAGCGTATCTTCATAATTACGAGCCTGAATGGCTACATGTGCAAGTCCTATGACACTCACAGTTCATCGCTCCTTCTTCAGATTGTATTTTAAAGTAGGGGCGATGTTGCATTGGAACCATACGATATCCAAGGATATAATGAGATAAAATTGATATATTCTTAGTTAATTTACCAGGAAAACCTTATTAAATAAGGTGATGAATCGGAGGTCTTGCGAATGGAACACAACATAGATGAGATCGATCAACAGATTATGCGCTTGCTGCAACATCATGCACGCATGCCCATTGCACAGATAAGCAAAGAAATTAACATGTCTCAACCTTCGGTGAAGGAAAGAATAATGAAACTGGAGGAAAGAGGAGTGATATCGGGATATTCAACGATCTATAATCTGGCCCAGTTAAACCGTGGTACTACAACATTTATTTTGCTCAAAACAGAGCATTGCGATAAGTTGGTTCAGTTCTGTGAACAGGCCATCGAAGTCACGGATGTCTATCGGATTAGCGGCGAATATAACTATCTGATCAAGGTACAGACGGCGTCCATTGAAGAACTTGCCGAGTTCCAAGATTCACTGGTGAAGCTGGGACCCTCGAAATCCCATATCAGCATGAAAAATATTATGGAAAACTGTGTTCTCCTTTAAGATATGAGAGAGACTAGAGAGAAGACATTTGTTCTGGCACCGGACTCGTTTAAAGAAAGCATGACAGCGAAAGAAGTATGTATCGCGATGGAAAAAGGATTGCGTAAAATATATCCGACCGCAGGATATATTCATGTACCCATGGCGGATGGTGGGGAAGGCACGGTGCAGTCCCTTGTAGATGCCTCTAGTGGTTCCCTTCACCAGCAAGAGGTGAGCGGACCATTAGGTCAGGCAGTGACTGCCCAGTATGGCATTTTGGGTGACGGAACAACGGCGGCCATCGAGATGGCATCGGCTAGTGGCATCCACTTGGTTACCAAGGACACCCGGGACCCGCTCCGGACAACAACCTATGGAACAGGCGAGTTGATTCGTGCATGTCTGGACCTTGGCATACGCAAGGTCATCATTGGCATTGGTGGCAGTGCGACTAACGATGGTGGTGCCGGCATGGCTGAAGCGCTTGGCGCGAAATTTCTGGATGCACAGGGTCAGCCGCTTGCGCGGGGTGGCGGGGTTTTGGAACAACTGGCCCAGATTGATGTATCAGGTCTGGATAAGCGTTTGCAGGAAGTGGAGTTCATTGTGGCCTGTGATGTGACCAATCCCCTATGTGGGGAGTATGGCGCATCAAGGGTGTTTGGACCACAAAAAGGGGCAACTCCAGAGATGGTTGAGCAGTTGGATGCGAATCTGTCCCATTATGCAGATGTGGTGAAACAGCAGCTGCACAAGGATATCCGTGATGTACCAGGAGCCGGAGCTGCTGGGGGATTGGGTGCGGGACTCTTGATTTTTACACAGGCTGTGTTACGTAAAGGGATTGAAATTGTCATTGAATATACTGCGTTGCGTGAAAAGTTGATTGCTGCGGATGTGGTATTTACGGGCGAAGGCGGTATCGACTTCCAAACGAAATTTGGTAAGACCCCCTATGGTGTTGCTCGAGCAGCCAAGGACGCGGGTAAACCTGTAATTGCCCTTGCAGGCTATGTGGGCGAAGGGATCGACACCCTCTACGCGGAAGGCATCGATGCTATATTTGGTATTGTGCCTGGGGCAGCAGATCTGGATCGACTATTGCGAGAAGGCCCGGAGAATGTGGAACGTACAACCGAGAATATTGCTAGAGTACTGAAGCTGGGTCTGCTTTCTTAAGTCAGTGACCATCGGGATCATATGGGGTCGGATTGGAATGTGATGTGACAAAGACGGGATACGGGTATGCCTGATATCAGGTAATCTGTCTCTCGTCTTTTGCTGTGAAGCTCCATTGTATAGTTATCGCTCAGGTCGCGTCGCTCACGTTACCTTTATCCGTTATGGTACCTTGTGTGCTGTTCAAATAGTTCAGATGTTCTTTGCCCCAACCACACATACCGTCCAATAAAGTACCGATCGTTTGGCCGTGTTCGGACAGGCTGTATTCCACTTTCGGTGGAACATCCCCATAGAGCGTACGCACAATAATTCGATCCTGCTCCAGCTCGCGTAGTTGTTTTGTTAGCGTGCCTTGGGTTACATCAGGAATCATGCGTCGCAGTTCACCGAATCGCTTCGTACCTTCCTTTAATAAAATAAACAAGATAAGGGGTTTCCATTTTCCATTAATGGTCTCCAGTGTTGTCAGTACTCCCTGTAACCTTGGTTCTTGTAAATCCATAGTAATCACCTCGTTTTATACGTCTATGTGTATCTCTATCATATCGGATTTTCGCAATCTCTGCTGACCACCTCTGTGAAAAGAAGGGAGAAACCGTTGTGATTCGGTATCAATAGTACGAATATTCGTACTAGGTACGATGTAAATGCGTACTATTCAACCTTCTTCATTTCATGAATAATGAACACAACGTGAGCGAACATGCACATACATAACCGCAGATGAGAGGATGATCATAGATGAGTCACTATACATTGGAGAATAAACGGGTCGTTGTTATCGGAGGAAGCTCAGGTATCGGACTGGCTACGGCAATTCAGGCAGCAGAGGCAGGTGCGGATGTGATTATTGCAGGCAGATCGGCGTCCAGACTGAAGGAAGCGAGGGGACAGATCACAAAGGTTGGAGGCAAAGGCGCTTCTGGAGAAACGCTGGTGGAAGTTCATGTATTGGATAATCAGGATGAACAGCAGCTTGAAGCATTTTTCGCCCGAATCGGCATGTTCGATCATCTCTTCACCCCAGGAGCAGCCTACACTCGAGGCCCACTGACTTCGGATCGGGAGACGGCAGAGAGTTGTTTCAAAGGCAAGTTCTGGCCTCAATACTTTGCGGCTAAATATGCAGCGCCGTATCTTTCGGCTTCCGGCTCAATCACGTTAATGTCTGGTGGATTCAGCCAGCGACCACTGGATGGCGGTGCCTCCTACGCCGCATGTAACGGTGCAATCGAGAGTCTGGGTAAAGCGCTCGCGGTGGAACTGGCACCGGTTCGTGTAAATGTCGTATCCCCTGGCACCATCTGGCGGGAGGGGCAAGAAGGGACGCCGCGTGGTGATCATTTTAAAGATTATGAGAAGCTGTCTCTGCTCAAGCGGGTTGGCTACAATGAAGAAATTGCACATACAGTTACGTATCTGATGACCAATACATTCACGACTGGCAGCACCTTGTATGTGGATGGCGGGTACACCTTGATTTAAGAGCCTGAGTTATATAGGTCTAAAAGAATACTTTTTAAAAATAAAATGATGAAATATGGCGAAAAAAATTGAGATCCACCCTGTTTTGTACTACAGGGTGGATCTTTTTCCTTTTATTTTCAATTTTTGTTTAGAATCTGTTTATTGCAGTGCAATACAATAGGCCTTACGTATCAGAGGTAATGAATTTATATGTAAAAAAAACATGAGATTGGGAGGATCAAGTACATGAATTACAGAAAGCTGATAAGCTGTCTTTTAATTGCGGTTCTGTTATTACAGGTGGTTAGCGTTGGTGGGGTTGCAAGTGCTGACCCGGTTACTCCGTTGGACCAACTTAACTACATCAGAAGTTCAGATGATGATATCGATGTAGCTATTTCAGATGTTCAAAGCTTGTTGGAGAGCGGCAGTTTAATAGATATGACCGATATCTCCACCACGTATGACCTGCTGAATGATGAACAGAAGAAAGAATTGGCACGAGGAATGATTTTTTTGCTGCCACGGGAATTGGATTATGAGAGTCAAAGCCAAGTTGAGTATGTCTTCTCAGTGTTATATAACTTGTCAAAAATCCCTAAGTTTATGAATGAAGATAATGCTCAGGACCTTTTGGATGAGATCTATGGTCTGTTTAGTCAGGCAGAAGACTTTCTACCTTTCGACGAAGCGCAGTACATGGTAGAGGCCAGTGTTGGCTACAGCATATTGAGTGGTGCTGATAAGCCAATGTTTAAGAATATTGCTATGTTTGGAGCTTCCATGAACAGATCACAAGTTTCGGTATCTTATGTTTCACAGCTTACTTTGATGAAAACATTAATCGAGGAATATCGACCCATTAATACTGCTAATGATGTACCAGATATGAACGTAGCACTTGACTCTATGATGAAACATAATCGAATGACCAGAATGTTAAGTGCCATGGACCCCAGTATAGTCGCTTTTCCAGTCCAGATGGAGAAGATGGAAGATATTGAAGACGATAATCAAAAGAGAGAAGAACTTGCACAGTGGATGGTGGATCATAAGCCGCAAAATGGTTATGAAACAATATCCGAAGTTCAAACTGCGTTTGATGCTTTTTTCGAACCCAATAGTTCAGCCTTGTTGGAGCAATTCAACGATATCAAAAAAAGAAAGGATCAGGGGGAGAATACAGATTTCACTCCTGAACTAATCGAGTTACTGAGTAACAAAAATTTCATAGCTGATCCCGATTTCAAATCTTTGTCTAACGAGGATCAGGAGGCCATCATAAAGCATTTATTACGCATAGATCCACCGACTAGTGAAGGGTATGAGAATAAGGAACAGGTACAATATATGGTGCAATTGGCTCTTCAAGCACTTGAACTTCCTCGCAAAATCGAGGGATCAGCCCCAAGAGAAATACTTGATGAGTTTTATGAGAAACTAGCTGAGCGGATAGAGCATTTTGATTATCCTGGTGCCCAAGACAGATACTATGAACGTATAAACCTGTATCTCCAATCAGATACGATTGATAGAAGTATGACAGTCTTTTTATTTGAAAATAAACTCAGAGGGAACCTGGAAATAAGAAAAATTCTTTCTTATATGGAAACAGCAGTGGATGACACACCGTTTATAAATAGGGCTGAAACGACAGAAAGTATGTTGGAATCGTTGTACAAAATGTATGACATTCAATCGGAAATCGAGTCGTACAACTCTGATAACCCGGAAACGCCACTCGGAAGCTTTCCTTTGAGTGTAGGTAAAGTGCATGATCTGACAAACGAAGAACGAGAACAATTGGCAGACCATATGCTTAGCGAGAGACCACTTGGTGGATATGCAAGTTTTGAAGAAATTCAGACTGCATTTAATCAATTTTTCCCTGATGATAACGAAACGGACCCATTGACAGTCTTAAATACGGCAAAAAGCAACTTTGATGTAGCGGCTATGCGTGTAGCGATGGAAAACCCGGATCTGGGTATTACTCTGCCGGATGGCTACGGCGCTTTGTCTTTGCAAGTTAGAAATTTCATTGCAGGGTTCCTGATTCAATATGTGAATAAAGATTACAAAAATAAAGAACAGGTTCAATATATGATTGAACTTGGTGTCCTCGCACAATCGGTTTGGGAGCAAAAAGAACTTATTACTCTCAAAAACAAGCTGGATGCACTTGGCCAGAAGTTAGCAGATTTGCCAGTGTCCTTTAATGATCAACAAAGCGAAGAATTTCGGAGCATTGGTCAAGAGTATTTGAAACGTACCAACAAAGTAGACAAAAATGTTTTTGCTTATAGATACTTGTATTCAGTGGCCTTCGAGAGGTTAGAAGGGAATTTCCAAGGGAATATCGTGGAACCTATGGTTGTGCTAGGGCTCTTGACTACGCCATACCAGTCTATCAATAAGGCTACGAAAGTTGATCCAATGAATCAATGGCTTGATTCAGCTATGAATGATTACATTACAGGTGAAGCATTCTTCAACAAATACAAGTTTGATCGTACAGGCGCCCTTGATTTATCCAAAAGAGCAGAGCTGAGTCCTGAAGACCAAAAGGAGTTGGCAGAATGGTTGCTCACTGAGCAAGACAGCTATGAGGATGTTGGTAATCTCCAATATGTATTTAACCGATTCTTTACGGCTCCTGATGTGAAGGGGAATGACATCAATAACACCCTGACAGGTTTGGACGACACGATGGAGATTTCCTTTGACAACAAGTTGCACTGGTTGGATCTTGCTAATATTCAGATGCTCGACCTTAGTGGAAACAAAACGGTATGGGTTCGTTACAAAGCAATCAGCGATGAACTGCCAGGCCGCGCCGTGAAGTTTGTCTTTACACAGAACGGCGATACCGGCACAGATAATGGAAATACTCCAACGCCTAACCCGGGTGGAAACACAGGTGGCGGATCTTCTACGACTACACCTGTAACATCTACACCTGCACCAACAACGAAGCAAGAACAGATCGTGGTTGACGTTAATGGAACAAACGGCACGAATCTGACCAAAACACCGATTACCCGTACAACGGAAACCAACGGCATGATCAAAGATTTGGTGAAAATGACCCAAGAGATTGCAAAGGAATCGGTGGAAAAAGCGAAACAATTAAACATGAACACCGCACGCATTGTCATCCCAGACACCAAAGATGCCGTGTCCGAGACACGGATTGAACTGCCTAAGGCAGCAGTGAGAGAATTGAATGATGGTTCACTCAAGCTGGAGATTTCTACAGAGAATGCCATCATCTCGGTACCGACGAATTCCATTACTGGATTCGATCAAGACTTGTACTTCCGCGTTGTACCTTTGAAAAAAGAATCGGAGCGCAAAGAAGTGGAGGAACGTGCAAAGAAAGAGCAGTTAATTCAACAGGTTGCTCCAAACACGAATGTGCGTGTACTGGCTCGTCCGGTAGAGATCGAAACGAATATGCAGAGCCGCGAAGTGACGTTGACTTTGCCGCTGCGTGATAGTCTGCCAACCGATCTGGCTGCTCGTCAGCAAGCATTGGACAACCTGGCGATCTACATCGAACACAGTGACGGCACAAAAGAATTGATTCAAGGCAAACTGGTGCAACTCGCAAATAACAGCGAAGGCATCGAATTTACCGTAACCAAATTCAGTACGTTCACTCTCGTTGTTGTGGATGGACTGAAAGCTTCACAAGGTACACATCAACCGTACATCCAAGGTTTTGGTGCAGATTTCCGTCCAGATGTGTTCGTAACCCGTGCACAGATGGCAGCCATGCTGGCTCGCAATCTTCCAACTGAAGTGGCAGCAACAGGCTCCGCTACTAGTGTGAACTACACGGATGTATCTGCGACACATTGGGCAACAAGTGAGATTCAAAAGGCTCAATCCGCTGCCATCATGAACGGCATGAGCAACAATCAATTTGCACCGGAAGGTTTGATTACCCGTGCACAGATGGCGACGATTGCGTATCGCTGGATGCAGAATCAGCAAGCAAACACAGCAACAATGATAGATGCAGCAGTTTCCTTCACAGATGTATCCGCAGACCTGTGGGCAGCAGATGCGATTGCATACGTGCAATCCGCTGGCCTGATGGTGGGTTATAACGATGGTACATTCAAACCAGATAGCAAGTTGACGCGTGCAGAAGCTGTGAAAGTGTTGAATGTATTGTTCAAACGGACACCACTTACTGGTGCGGGTACGTCAACGTTCAGCGATGTGCCAGCAACACACTGGGCATATGTAGATATCGAAGCGGCTGCGCAGAAATAATATCTGTTACAGAATCACAAAGCTTAAAAATGAAGAAAAAGAGCAGGTTATCGATAAGATAACCTGCTCTTTTTTGTTATTCATGAGGTCAAGTAAGGGCGATCCCGAGGTTCACCCGACTCCCTTTTTGAATTCATGGTGAGGATTTAATTATTGAACTGGGGTTCTGTTCGGAGCAAATAGTTACCCCTAACCTCTGCAGCCCAATATGCAAAGACCTCTCTCCATTGAACACTGTTAAAGAAATCCTCTACGGATTGATTTTCGGAATCCCAATCCACAAATATGTTGAGAGGTGTAATTCCTCCAGCCCAAATGCCATTACTGACGTCAGTTCCCGTCTCTCGAACCAATAAGATTGGAATTCCAAATTGAAAAGCCATGGCAGGCTCGATTTGAGAAAAAGTAGATCCTTCCCAGAACGGCGTGCTCGTTGGTGGACCACCCACATTGGATTGAAGAATTTGAACAAAAAATCGTTGAAAGTTGATGGCGAGCAAGCCATAGCTTGAAAAAACCAAGCGCCGTATATTCGTCAGGATATTTTCCGGATATTGTTCGCTTACGGGCAATGTGCGGGGGAAGAGCAATGCATCTTCAATTTCTGCAATAAGACGGTTGAGGAATTGTCCTTGCAGGTCATTTACCGTGTTGGTTGTACTCAAAAAGATCGGAATACGAAAAGCCCGATCTACGCATTCATTGATAGCCGAGGATGTATCCTTTTCATTATGGATGGGTTTGGGATTTGAGGAGGAAGTCCTTGCGTTACCGCGGACGGGTGGGAGTTCAGATATAATGCTCACGGGAGAAAGCTTTTTCATGGGAATTTGCTGAGTCTTAACCTTATTCTTTGTATTACTCAATGTTCACATCTCCAATGCATAAGAATCTGGCTTTTATTTAGTCCCAGTCTATGCATTAGCCCATATTGTGTTACCGATTGCCCCAATATAATGCCGACGGTGACGTAATCGGTAGTCCATTAAGAATTTTTCCTGCTTGTATCAAAAAAACGGCATAGGGCTTGTACCCATACCGTTTTGGAATGACTTCTTATCCTATCTTGTCTTTGAGCGTATCTCACTAAATGCTGCTAGTGCAAATTACTCGTTTCTCTGAGGAGAACTCTCGTAAAACTTACCGTCCCGCAACTGATCCACGAATCCTTGTAACCAGACGTAATATTGCTCTGCGTGTTGGAGTTTGTGCAGATCACGCAGTGCATCATCTCGATCTTCAGAAGAGATATGCTCCGAAAGAATCATTGCGGACAGGTCAGGAATGACCTCACGAATGCCTTCTAACATGACATCAACTTCCCGTTGGAGCTTGGCTCCAAAGAAATTCTGAAATGTACGATAAAAGTTGGTCTCTGCCAGATACTGATCCTGGCGGTCCTTCTTCTCCTCCAGTTTGTAGATCATCTGTGACTCTGTAAGTGACCGAACCGCATAGCTCATGTTGCTCTTGCTCATATTCATCGAGGTCTTCATCTCTTCAAGTGTCATCGGTCGATCTTCAAAATACATGATGCCGTATAATTTGCCAAACGTATGATTCACCCCATACAGATCCATCGTATTAGCGATGGCCTCAATGACTCTCTCCCTCAGCACATGCCGATCAGGTAACGAAGAATGATTCGGGTTCCCGGCAGTTTCTTTTCCCACAATGTCACCTCTGGTTTATGATAGCGTTCCCACTAGCTGCCTCATATTTTACATGACTTGCTCCAATTTTAACATAAGCCGGAATTAGAATTTTCAATACGAGTGTACAATTAATTTTGTACAGAAGAAGTATAAAGCTGATTATACTCAAAAAATCCCAATCATTAAAGAAAAATTGGACAGTAAGGAGTGGGGGATTTGCGTTTAAAACTATGGAGGGAGTCTGAGGCAGTCCTATTCACGCTGCCAGCTCTAATCCCATTGCTGATCTTCTGGCTGGGACCTCTGGGATATATCGTTTATCTCAGTTTCACCGATTGGGACTTCATGAGCCCGGACAAGCTGTTCGTTGGTTTGGACAATTACAGTTATCTGCTGACAAACTCTGAATTCTATCGATCACTGAAAGTCACCTTGTTATTCGGACTGGGCAGTGTAATCCCGACCATTGTGGGCGGATTGGCGCTTGCGATGCTCATGAATAGCAAGATCAAATCATCGGGCATCTTCCGAACATTACTCTTCTCACCTTGGGTCACCCCGACAGTTGCGGTATCCATTGCCTGGTCCTGGATCTTCGAGCCCGAAGTTGGACTCGCTAATCTTATGCTGGGCTTGGCGGGTGTATCTCCGATTGGCTGGTTGCGTGACGCGGACTGGGCTCTGGTTGCCGTTCTGATCGTCACCCTCTGGAAGTCGATTGGGTGGGCGATGGTATTTTATCTCGTTGCATTACGAAATCTGCCGTCCGATCTGCTCGAAGCAGCTTCGATTGATGGAGCCAACGGTTGGGACAAGTTCAGAAGTATCACGCTGCCGCTGATCTCCCCAACAACATTCTTTCTCTCGATTATTCTTACCATCCAGTCCCTGCAAGCCTATGACCAGATTAACGTCATGACGCAAGGTGGACCAGCGGGATCAACGAGAACATTGCTGTACATGTATTACCAGTCTGCCTTCGAATCCTTTAATGTAGGTGAAGCTTCGTCCATCGCCGTTGTGATTATTCTGATCTGCGTGCTGCTGTCGGGTGTATCCTTCCTGCTTGGCAGACGTCTGGTTCACTACTAATGACAATGACATTGCCTACCAAAAAGTCTAAACGGATGAAGCGCAAGGAGTTGCAGAACATGTCACAACCGAATTTTAAAATAAGTAAATTAATCCGCTATCTGCTGTTAGCCGTTATCGCGCTAGGTACAGCCTTTCCCTTCTATTGGATGGTCATTAGTGGGTTCAAAACCAATGATGAGATCTGGCAGTTCCCGCCGACCTTCTGGCCGGAGACATTCCTGTGGAGCAACTATGTGGATGCCTGGAATGCGGCACCATTTGCCCGTTACATCCTGAACAGTACCGGGGTGGCCTTAGCCATCTGTCTATTTCAGATCGTTAACTCCAGTATGATGGCGTACGCCCTGACACACATGAAATTTCGTCTCAAAGGTGCACTAACATCCCTGATTCTGGTGGGTTATATGATACCAAGTACAGCCGTGTATCTGCCTAGTTACCTGGTACTAAGCGAACTTAATCTGCTGGATTCCTACACAGGCTTGATTGTATCCAACTGTGTCAGCGTGTTCTCGATCTTTCTGATCCGGCAGGCGTTCATGCAGGTATCTCATGAATTGGTGGAAGCCGGACAGCTGGATGGAGCATCCCACTTCCGGATTCTCTGGACGATTATCACGCCGCTTGTTCGCTCAAGCTTCGCCGTGATGGTACTGATTACGTTTATTGAACAGTACAACAACTATTTCTGGCCTATGCTCATCACCAAAGACCCTGACTTACAGCTGGTATCGGCGGGTCTGCGCAGCTTCTTTGTAGAAGGCGGGGCATATGGACTGGCTTGGCCACAGATTATGGCTGCGAGTGCCTTTAGCATCGCCCCCCTGCTTATTCTCTTCTTGTTCACCCAGAAGACGATCATGCAGAGCGTGAATATCACGGCTGGGGTGAACAAGAACTGATATGAACTACCATTCACCTAAAACGGGAGGAACGACAATGAACTGGAGTCAAGCAAGCATGACATGGAAAAAGAGATTGAGGTTGAACTGGAAGAGTGGCATGTCGCTGGTACTTGCGGCCAGCTTTGCTCTACTGACCGCTTGTGGAACACAAGCACCCGCAGAATCAGACACGACAGCTGCTGCCAGTGGAACCGAGGTTCAGGCAAAAGATCCGGTGGAGATTGAGTTCTGGTATGGTCTGGGTGGTAATCTGGGCGATAACATGAAAAAAACGATTGACGCGTTCAACGCCTCACAGAACGAAGTGGTTGTGAAAGGAATTGTACAAGCAGATTACACGGAGACGGAACAGAAGCTGCAAGCAGCGATTGCTTCCAAGAATGTTCCCGCCGCGGTACTCAGCTCCAATATAGACTGGGCACGCAAAGGATATTATGCACCCATGGATGAGATGATTGCTGCTGATCCGAATTTTAAGAAAGACGATTTCATCCAGACATTCTTGAACCAGGGACAGGTGGATGGAAAGCAATACTTTTTACCAATGTATGGTACAACCCAGATCATGTATTACCGCATGGATACGTTCAAGGAGAACGGAATCGACCCAGCCAGTCTGACGACATGGGAGAAGCTGGCTGAGGCAGCGGCGAAGATGAGCAAGCAAGAGAATGGCAAGACCACCTTCTACGGTTGGGAACCGATGTGGGGTAGAGACAATATGATTGATGCCGTGCTGGGTAAGGGCGGACAGATTCTTAGCGACGATGGCAAAACCGTCATGATTGACTCCCCGGAATGGATCGAGACATGGGAATTGTTCCGTAAATGGATTAACGAAGACAAGATTATGGGCATTCATTATGGAGGCCAGGGCTGGGAGTACTGGTACAAAACGATTGATGATGTGATGAAAAATAAAGCAGCAGGTTACACCGGATCTAGTGGTGACCAAGGTGACTTGGACTTTAGCATAGTCGCTGCAATGCAACAACCAGGCTGGGAAGGCATTGGTGAAGGAAAACCGGTAGCGAGTGCCATATCGGCAGGTATTCCGTCAGCGGCAAGTCCAGAGCAACAGCAGGCAGCATACAAATGGCTTACGTATTTCTCTGAAACCTCGAACACAGCTTCATGGTCCATGAACACCGGATATATTGCAGTACGTCAGTCGGCTCAACAAGATCCAGAGTTCATGAAATTCAGTGAGGAAAATCCGCAGATTACTGTACCACTGCAACAGGCAGCACACGCTTCGGCTCCATTCCAGGATCCAACGGGAGGCAAGATCAATGATGCATTGAAAGATGCAGCTGATCAGGTACAGATCAATAATATGCCAGCGGAACAAGCGCTGAAGGAAGCAAAAGAGAAAGCACAGAAGGAACTGGATCGTGTAACGAAATAACGATATCGACAAGAACTGTTTCCAAGAGACTCGTTCGTGAACCTGAACGGATTGTAAACATAACGCATCACTAATCACTATAAGTAACTCAAGCGAAAGGGGCGGGGCGGTACATGCTGTACCGTCCTTTCCGTTCATAAAGATTGCAGACAAGGAGTTTGACCAATGCAAGATGAAACGTATGTAGACGGATTACCCAATCTGATTGAAGCCGTTTTGTTCGACAAGGACGGGACATTACTTAATTTTACGGGCATGTGGGGGTTCTGGACCGATTGTGTGTTGAACGACTTCAGAGACCAGTTGGCGACGAGGGGACTTCGTATCAATACAGATGAACTTCCACAGATCTGGGGTACATTCCACGATGACCAAGGCCGAATGAATGGGTATGACGTGCGAGGGCCGCTTGCGATGGGCACCATGGATGAAGTGTATGCCGTGCTGACGTGGCATGGATATCGTGCGGGTCTCAGCTGGGCGGAAGCCAAGATCATGGTTCGGGAGTGTTTGGCGCTAGCAGAGGAAGAGATGGAGAAGCATCGTCCGGCACGTCCGTTACCAGGAGTTCAAGAATTCCTTGAACAGTGCCGTAGCAAAGGTGTAATTATGGGCGTAGTGACAGCAGATGATACACCTAGTGCAGTCAAACACTTACAGTGGATGGGGCTGGATTCTTTCTTTGACGTGGTGATTGGCACAGATCTGGTGAAGCGAGGGAAACCATTTCCCGATATGCTTCTGCTTGCCTGTGAGCGGTTAGGTGTGTCTGTACAACATACTGTGGTTATTGGAGATACGGACGGAGACATGGAGATGGCACGAACCGCTGGCGCGGGGTGCAGGATTGGGATTGGAGAACCGGGAAGAATCCGCCTGGCGGACAGAACGATTCAATCGTTCCATGAACTGCTGAATGGTGGGCTGAATCGATGACGAACAGTCACGCCTACTTGGGCTGGGTATTGTTGGTACTTGCCATCGGGCTGGAGCTTAGTGCTACCATTTTGCTAAAAGTATCGGATGGATTCTCACGGTTATGGCCGTCAGTGATGATGTTTGTCTGTTATGGCGCAAGTTTTACTTTTCTTAATTTTGCCGTGAAGTATATGCCGCTTGCTGTGGCCTATGCGATCTGGTCTGGCGTGGGCATTACACTTATTGGCGTTGTGGGACATTACTTTTTTGGTGAACGTCTGCGGCTCACGTCGATGGTATGGATCGGTTTTATTCTGATTGGCATTATTGGACTGAAATGGAGTGATTCTTGATGAAAAATGAACATACAACGGAGCAACCTATTGCCAGCTTCCAGGTCATTACGGATACACATGTGCGAGATGAGGCAGACCATATTCATAACCGGCATCTAAACCAGGCATTAGCCGATATAGCTACATTCAGTCAGGGAAGCAGCGGAATTATGCATGTGGGTGATGTGACGGACAGGGGGCTGCCAAGCGAATACCGTGAGTTGCAACGGATATGGAAGCAACATGCGGATCGCTTGCCGGACATCCGGTACACGGTAGGTAATCATGATATTGGAGCCGTGGTATGGCAAGATCCACCGATCATTTTGCTTGATCTGACAGAGGGCGAAGTAGCTGAGTTATTGGAGCAGGAAGCAGAAATGGAGCTGGTAACAAAACAAACCGCTGCTGAATCAGCTGCACTGATTGAGCAACTATCCGGCGGGACATATACGTTGTCGGCTGCACCTCCGGAGCAGGAGGGTCAGGATGAGGGACCGATCTCTTCAGGAGTCGACCCCATTACAGTCGCCGGGTTATGGCAACGTCGATTGAGTGATTTTGAAGCGATAACCGGCATGAAGGGCTCTTACCACGATCACTGGATTGATGGTTATCATTATATTTTCCTGGGCACCGAGCAACCTCACCCGAAGGATTGTGATATGTCGGCCGAACAATTGGATTGGCTGGATGGGAAACTGTCTGAGCATGCAACGCCAGATCATCCCATCTTCCTGTTCTTGCACCAGCCACTCATGGATACGGTAGCAGGATCGCTGAAGGAACAAGGCTGGTATGGTGTGAATCAGGATGCGGAACTTAAAGAGGTTCTGGCCAAATACCCGCAAACGATCCTCTTCTCGGGTCACACCCATTGGCAACTGGAGGCACAGCATACGATGTACGATGGTGCAGGCCAGATGCCAACCATGTTTAATGCGTCCTCTGTAGGTTATCTCTGGACAGATGAGGATGAGCATCTGGAGGGCAGTGAAGGACTTCATGTAGAGATTTATAAGGATCGGGTGGTTGTGAAGGGACGGGACTTTGTCGCGGGCAAATGGATCGAGGGTGTTGAGTTTACGGTGCATTTTCCTGTAAAAGGGTAGTTAAATACAGATATTAGTTGAGAAAATTGAATAGGACTATCGAGACATTCTCGATAGTCCTGACGAGTCGCTCAGAAGGGCGGCTCTTTTATTAACTTTATTTAGTCCAAAAATCCATTTTTTCTAAGAGCCATTGTAGTGCTGACTTTTGCTCCGTTATAACATGAGCTTCGGTTTGCATACCTGATTTGATCTGCTCCTGTTGACCAAGGGCATCTTTTAGTTGTATTGATTCAAGTGTAGCTTCCACAACATAATAACTAGAACCATCTTGGGGATTTACTAAAGCGTCGCTACTAATGGAACCTATTTTGCCAAGGACAGAACCGTACTCTTCCCGGGGAAAGGCGGTAAAATGAAAGCGCACAGGATCTCCTTCATGTATACGTCCAATGTCTTGGTGGCTCATAGCAATTTGAATAGAATAGATCGTATTATTTACCGGAACCACATCCATGACTTGTAGCCCTTCCTGGATAAGCTGTCCTTCACCTACTTCATTAATTGTATTGATTACACCTGAAATCGGTGCTGTGACCGTATAATTATCCAGATTAGAACGGATCGTATTGATTTGGCTATTAAGTTCTTTCTTCTGAGTTCTTAATTCGTCAATACTTCCTTGTAACTGTACATACAGGTCAGATTCTTGTTTTTTCAGTGTTTGTTTTTGCTCCAGTGCATCTTCCAGCTCGGACTGTATCGTGTACCGAAATTCACTTTGATTAGTCTCCATTTGCAACTTGGTCGTCTTCAGCTTTTCTTTGGCTGAAGCAGTAGTGAGTTCATCACCGTTAAAGATAGCTCGTTTATAATCTTCCTGGATTTGTGTTTCTGTCAAAATATTTTGAGAAGCCTTCAAACTATAGTTTTCGTATCTTTCGTAATCAACGGAACCGGAAGGTAGATAATTTCTTCCATAGTTAAGACTTTTGAGAAGGAGACGTTTATTTGCAATGGTTTTATCCGTCTCGACCTGATCAGCATTCACTTTGGTAATATCCAATTCCAACTTGTTCTGGACCGGATTATCATTAGCAAGTAGAGCACTGGCTGTCTTGTTCGACTTCATCGTCCCATTACCTGATGAAAGTGATGTAGAGAGTTGTTCAAGACCAGCCAAGCGTTGCTCTGCTTCTTTGTAATCGGTTTGTAAACGAGTCTTGTCAACTTGGAGGGTTCCTGTCTGAATAGAAAAGAGCTTATCACCGGCCTGAACTCGTTGTCCTTGTTGTACATATATTTTGGAGACACTTCCTGTAGCCTTGTTAACAATTTTCGATATCTTCTCGTTAGGTTTAACTACTCCCGAAGCTTTAACAACGACATCAATCTGAGCTTTCCAGCTCCAGATAAAAGCAATGACTAATATTAACGTAAGTATTAAAAGAAACCAGCTAATAAATGCAGGTGATTTCTTTTCCAGCATTTCTCTGCTATCTATCATTTCTTCAGGATTCAGAAGTTTAAGACTCATACCATCGCCTCCGAGTGTTCCAACTTAGGCAGAGTACGATTCTCTTCTTGTGCAGTTTCCGTATCTATTCCAGGTAACTGATCTTTCCAAAGCTCGAAATATCTCCCCCGCTGTTGTAGCAGTTGATCATGTGTTCCGGCCGCTACTACAGTACCTTTGTCCATTACAAAGATGCGATCACAACGCATAACCGTACTCAAGCGGTGAGCAATAATAATCATCGTCATATCATCCAGACCGTGTATCGTATCCGATACGGCTTTTTCCGTAGTAGTATCTAAATTACTGGTTGCCTCATCCAAAATCAAAATGTCAGGTTTGGTAAGTAATGCGCGTGCCAAAGCCAAGCGTTGACGTTGTCCTCCTGATAGATTGGATGCATTCTCTTCAAGATTTGTCTGATACCTCATAGGCAATTGATTAATAAAATCATGAGCACTTGCTTGCTTTGTTGCTTCAATGATATCATCCATTTCAATCTCGGATGTTGCTCCGATGGCAAGGTTATCTCTAATGGTTCCGCTGAAGAAAAATGTCTGTTGTGGGATATAACTTATTTTCTGTCGAAGCGACTCGATAGATATGTCTTTTATATTATTTTCAGAAATCAATAGTTCTCCCTTTTCGGCCTCATAGAAACGAAGTAATAGTTTAACGAGAGTTGTCTTACCAGAACCACTCTCTCCTACCAGCGCAACTTTCTCTCCTCTTTCAACATGTAGATCAACACCATTCAGGATGGATTGTCTTGTTCCATATCGGAAATGCACATCTTTGAAGTCGATAGATCCCTTTAGTGTTTTTGGTTTAATATTACGTTCATCTGACTCCTTTTTTTCAGGTTCGAGATCCATAATTTCAGTTAGCCGATCTGCAGCGACAACAGCCGTTTGAAGTGAAGATTGCAGGTTGATCAGGTTTAAAATCGGATTGATAAAGTATGCAAGCAAAGCATTAAATGTAATAAGTTGCCCCATGGTTAGTTGTCCCTTTAAGACTTCGTTAGCTCCAATCCAAAGGATAACAATCCCGCTGACGCCTTGAAGAGTCCCTTTTAAAGTAGACTGAAGATTGTTGGAGTACCCAAACTTGAAAAGAGTACGTAGTAATTTAATGAATTTCTTTTCAGTTTCCAAATTAGCTTCTCTTTCAGCCTGATAAGCTTTGAGGGTCTCAATGCCATTGACTGATTCGACGATATATGAAGTAAGCATTGCGTTCTGTTCCATCTGTTCCCGATTTTGTCTCTCAAATGTACGATGAAATCCCCAAACAATAAGTGCGTATAGTGGTATCATAATCGCCGTTATGCCAAAGAGGAAGGAGTTCTGAGTATACAAGATGATCCCACCTGCTATCACCATTAGAGAATCAATCATAATGGTTAGAGCAGCACTTGATATAGCGTCTCTAACTTTGGATGCGTCCAGAAGTCGTGAGATAATTTCACCTGTTTTACGGGTTTCGAAGAAAGAGAGAGGTAATCTCAATACATGGTAGTAGTATCCAAGTATTAAAGAAATATCGAGTTTTTGGCTTAAATACAATAATAAGTGACTTCTAAAAGCATTTAATAATGTTTGCAACAATGTTAGAACAATGACACCAATTGAAATCCATTGCAAAGTCTGCTCTAACCTATAAGGAACAATGGAATCTAGTAAAAACTTGAAGTAAAATGCACCTAGGATTCCTAGGGCCGTATATAGCAATGACGCAAAGAAGATCCCCAGCAACATGCGTTTCTGTGGGAGCAATAGGGTGAAGAAACGTGATAAAGCACCCTGCGTTTCATCTCTCTTCTGAAATTGTGCAGTTGGTACCATGAAAATCAGAATGCCTGTCCAAATCTTGAAAAACTCTTCAGGACTATAACTTACAATTCCTTTTGCTGGGTCAGCTATAATTACTTTTTTCTTTGTGATTTTATGTATAACTACGTAATGGAGAAGCTTCTGATCAATAACTACATGGGCGATACAAGGAAGTGGGAATTCACTGAAGAAAGCTTCCGGGTTTCCTTTGACTCCTTTTGCGGAGAAGCCCATTTGTTCTGCTGCTTTTATGATACCTAATGCATTGGTACCCTGTTTATCAGTACCGGCAACCTCACGTATACGAGTGAGAGGGGTTTTTAGACCATGATGGCGAGAAATAGTTGCTAAGCATGCTGCACCACAGTCTTTTTGGTCATATTGTTTTTGAATAGTATATCTTTTGAATAACGACATGCTGACCTCCAAGAATAGTTAATCATGAATTTGATATTTCTTAGTAAATTAGAAGTTCTATTAGTTCTAAAGAAGTCCGTATATTCTCGTCGATATTAAACATATTTAATTGGAATGAACTAATTTTTTTAATTGTATTATTTTGGAGATATATTTCATCTTTTACTAAGAGTATTAAAGTGAATATATAGAATATTCTAGAATATAGGGAGAGTATATATCCAATAGTAGATATAGAATATAAATTCACTAATTATATAATTTATATGTGAATTAATACTGGATTTAGTTTGATAACCATTAAAATATCGCTTAACAGGGAGTTTTAGTGATTATTTAATAGTCAATATCGACTAAATGTAATTAAGTTTTAATTTAACAAATAATTTTTAAAAAGGAGTTTTTTACACATGAATAATGACTTTACTCAAATGTCTCTGTCTGATTTGGAAGATATTAATGGCGGAGGAATTATGGAAGATCTAGGTAAGTCTGTAGGGTATGGTATTGGCTACGTTGCTCAAGGTGCTGTAGAAGGAGTTAAAGGTATAGGTTCAGCAGTTAAAGAATTTGTTAATCCGTGGAACTATATCAATTACGCAACTGGCGGTAGAAGATAATTTAAGAACAGATAGGAGGTAAATATAAATGAGTACACAATTCACGGAACTTAGTGCTGCAGAAATGTTACAAACAGATGGTGGCGGTTGGCTTTCCGATTTACTTGATACGGCAGAAAAAGCAAGTAAAAACACCTTTTTACGAGGTGTAGCAGTTATAGAGCCAATTTGGGATTTCTCAAAAGGATTAACAAGCGGTATTGCTGATGGATGGAATAAAAGATAATTAGTAATAAAGTAGCCTGATTACATATAATGTATGTAATCAGGCTACTACTATAAAAGGTGGACTAGAGGGAATGCATTCAGGCAAAGATTATAACCTGAAAGAAGTCGCTATTAAAATAGGATTGATACTATCACTTCCAGCGGTTCTTTCCATTATTTCATTGACAATACTGAAAGCTTGGGGTGATACAAATGTAGATGATTCATTTGTATTTATAATTTTTCAAGTGATATCATATGCAACTTTTCTTTCATTAAATAAAAGATTTAGATGTTTCATAAATGGAATGTTGAATCTAAAAGTTAATAAAAAACGCACGGTAATCTATGTTATAGCTGGGCTAGTGTTGTTTTCGATATCCTCAATTTTTCTCTTGGGATTTGGCATTGGATCGGATGAGAGTCAGAGAGAAAATTTAAATTTAGATCAGCTAAGTCAAGCTGTGAATTTGCAAAATATAATTATGACTTTGGCAATCATCATCATCATTCCTTTCTACGAGGAGTTACTATTTAGAGGTTTACTTTTCACAACCATATATAATAGGTATGGTTCCGCCTGGTCAATAATAATTTCTTCTTTAATTTTTGGTTTTTTGCACAGTGACTTATTTGTTTTGACTACAATCTATGGGTTCGTATTCAATTATATATTTCTTAAAACTAAATCATTGATTCCAAGTATAATACTTCATATGATTTGGAATACATTAGTTGTACTATTGTGAGTTCTCACGAACATAGTATCAAGGAGAAAAAAATGAAAAATAGAAGTTATTACGGATTTTTTATATTGTCAATTCCACTAATAAATCTTGTATATGTTTCTTTGAAAGAAAAAAAGTTGGCTGTTTTTTCTTTGATTGCATTCTTAGTTATAATTTTATTTATTCTTATAGAATTTATAAAGCTCAGAAAATCCAGAAAATAATCAGTGGGTTGTAAGTCAGGATCCTTGTGAACAAAGTTTATTGTTTAGCTAGGAACAAGCACTCCTATTAAAACAAGGGAATTGTAGAGTGTTCTCCAGAAATAGGGAGGTGCTGTTTCCCAAAGAAGGAATAAATAAAGAAACCTGCTTAACTGATAGTCAAAAGCAGGTTTTGAATTATAATTTTCATTTAATTAAAATATATTCCGAAATTTTCTGGTTAAAAAAGACTTTTCAATAACTAAGCTTGATAAAACTTTTGTATAAAGCCTCCACGATCATTAACACTACATTTCATATAGATTTTCTTCACAAAATTCCTAACTGTTCCCTCAGTGATCCTCAATTTTTCACTTATATATAGTGCTCCTTTGTTCTGTAACCACAATGTAGCCACTTCACATTCTCTATTGGTAAATCCGTATGTATTGAATAAAGCTTGTACTCGATTTTGATTATTCAATTTTTTTTCTAGTTCGAATTCAATATAAGACACAATGGAGGAAACTAGAGCAAATATACTATCGTAAACAAATGGCGTTGAACGAGAGAAGTTCAGAAAGGCTATAGTTTTTCCTTGAACTTTAATTGGGCTGCATAGACATAGCCATTCTTTGAAGGGAACCAGTTGATGTTCGTCACCTTTAAGGAATATATTTTCTTCAGTTTCTAAAGCAATAGAAATTGCATTAACACCTCCTGATTCCATTGCCATTGAACTTCCTAAGCTAACGACTAATGGTCTAAGTCCACTATGGAGAGATTCTTCTCCGATAATATCCAGGATAATTCCTTCTGAATCCGCCAGAAAAAAGAGATGTGAATAAAAAAGTTGTCCCTGTAACATACCTACTTTAAATTTAAAAAGGTCTAATATTTCTTTATTTAGGTATAGCCTTTCTTTTAACTCACTATGAGAAATTTGCATTTTAAGTTCTGTAGTTACATTTGCTTTATAGTCTGCTTGCCATTCCAGCCATTGTTTTGGAGAGAAAGAAGACTTTGAACTCCAATTTTGTGGTATTACCAGAGGATCTTTAATTAAATTCATATTTCTCATCCTTAATCAGTAGTTAGTAAACCATAACTATATGGCGAAATTTCCTTTTAGTCAAATTACCTACTTATTAGTAATTTTTTGGACAAAAAATAATATCTAGACACAGGCTAAATTCCATAAATAATTATATAAAGTTCCACGTGAAACGTTGCGGGACAGGTTGGGGATGGGTAAAGTTGTAAATAGGTATGCCTACAAACTATACTCAAATAAGTACACATGATATGCACGTACTTGTTAATTTAACCTATTTTACGGAGAGGAAGTAGAAGCGGCATGAGAGAACTTCAGGTTCAAACGAAATATGGTACGGTTCAAGGCGAGCTTTTGCACGATGCAAGCGTATGGAAAGGCATTCCTTATGCGAAACCCCCGGTAGGTGAGTTGCGTTTCAAAGCTCCGGTACAACCTGAGTCATGGGATGGAATCAGACAGGCAACGCAATTTGGGCCTGAGAATATACAACCTCGAAATCATCAACCTGAAGGCCTGACAGAACTGCCGAATGAGTCAGAAGATAGTCTGTATCTAAACATCTGGGCGCCGAAGGAAAAGGAAGCAGCACGACTGCCGGTTATGGTATGGATTCACGGCGGTTCCTTTGTATCCGGTTCAGGTAGCCAGCCGATGTATGATGGTACACAGTTAGCGGTTCGGGGGGACGTCATCGTTGTGACGATCAACTACCGACTAGGACCTTTGGGTTTCCTTCATATGGCTCCATTAGGTGATTCATATGTATCCAATGCAGGTCTGCTGGATCAGGTTGCGGCATTACAGTGGGTGAAGGATAATATCTCTGCTTTTGGTGGTGACCCGGATCAAGTTACGGTGTTCGGTGAATCAGCAGGCAGCATGAGTATTGCAGCACTGATGGCGATGCCATCGGCTAAGGGACTCTTCCAACGTGCCATTATGGAGAGTGGTGCTTCCCAGTTGATGCCCGCAGAGCAAGCCTCAGCGTTGCGAGAAGGGATGTTAAAGATCCTTGGGGTGGATCGGGATAACCTGCAGAAGCTAAATACAATTCCTGTAGAGCAGATTATTGCAGCGGGTGAAACGGTCAAACAGCAGAGCGGGGTAGGTATGGCATTATTGTTCCAACCGGTATTGGATGGGCATACACTACCACAGGTGCCACTTCAGGCGGTGAGCGAAGGTTCAGCGCAGGACATTCCGGTGCTGATTGGTACGACACTGCACGAGGGTGCACTATTCATCCAGCCGCATGTGCCTTATTCAAAAGAGATCGACATGGTTCAGGGCGTAGACTTTATGACGCCAGATCTGGAGAACCGGGTAGCCATCGCGGATCGTTATCCCAAAACGGCAGATGGACAAGCCCAAGTCATGACCGATATGTTCTTCTGGCGGTCAGCGCTGCAATATGCTGCTGCACAACAGAAATATGCCCCGGTGTGGATGTATCGATTTGATTGGGTGATGCCGGAACATCCCCTGTTACAAAGAGCGATTCACAGCATTGAAATGTTCTTTGTGTTTAATACCCTGCATGTCCTCAAATTCATGAATGCGGAGCCGGACGAAGCTGCGGCGGCACTTGCCCTCAAGGTACAGGATGCCTGGATTTCCTTTGCCAAGCAAGGCAAACCTGAAGTTGCAGGTGTGAACTGGCCAGAATACGAGCAGAATCGTGCAACACTAATCTTCAACCATGAGATTGAGGTTGTGCATGATCCGGATGCGGCCAAGCGAGAGCTGTTGGGTTTATAATACAATCCGATTATTGTGTATGTGTTACCCTGGATAATTGCTAAGAGTCCAAACCAAAGAGGACGTTCATTCTCAGAATGAATGTCCTCTTTTATTAATCCGGCTGGAGCGTAGCAGAACGTAAGAACCAATTAGAGGGACAATACGCATTGCATGGGTTCCTCCACATATTATTTACGAGAGGCTCGTGTGCGGGACACCTCATCGAAGTAGAAGGAACGTTTTCCACGGGAGAAGAGCACGATCAAGACATGAACAAAGAGCACGGCGTAGACTAACATATAGATGCCGAATGTTCCCAAGGAGATCCACATCTGATAAGGCTCAAGCATAATATCCTGTTTACCCGAAAAAGCATAATCGTTAACCAGGCGAATGATCGTAACCAGCAGCCATGGAACATAGAGTGCGACAAACCTTTTGAATAACGATTCACTGGTGGGTGTGCCGGTCTGACGATCCACATAGCGGAATCGCAAGATCAACGAACCTGGCGTTACCCCATTTCGTACCCAAGGGATGAAGAACAGCACAATGACCATAGCCATGGACGTACTCAGTGCATCACTGATCACATCAGATGCTGTGAAGATCGAAATCAGATTCGAAAGGAAGACAACAACGACGCCATCGATTATTAATGCGAGCAATTGAGGCATAACATACACTTGGTTTTGTTCCACAATCTGTTCGCTCTTCGCCTGAATGCTTGCACGTGAGGGGAATAAAGCAAGCAGGATGGGAGCTGTGAAGAATCCAATGACCGCTCCTGAAGTGTTCAATAACAGATCATCTACATCAAAGAGGCGGTAAGGGCAATTATAATACCCGTAGAATCCGGTGATCTGGGTAATCTCGAAGAATAAGGAAAGCCCGAATCCACCAAGCAGGGCGTACTTCCAGAAGGCTCTCTTTTGAAAAAAATAACGGATATATACACCCAGCGGCATGAGAAGCAGGACGTTAAATAGAACTTGCAAGAAGGCTCTGCCCTGAATCATGCTGAGATAGCTGGATGGCTGAGACCATACAATGGGTGTTTCTTTCATAATGTCTTTGACAAAAGTAAATGGAATCAGATTGTAGTAGATCGTGTCAGCGGCTTGCTGCGCACAGGTGTCTCGCGTCGTTGGAAACGGGAGAATAACGAGGCAATAGGCAGCCAGAATATAAAAGATAAAGGAAAAGCTGACGCCAAACCGTGACCAGCTAAAGAAGCCGTCTTTGCGATAACCATAGATCAACCACGGCACCAGCAAGAACATGGCCGCAACAACAAAGATGAAAAAAGCCGTTTGCATAGGGAAAACATATGAGGACATGAGCAGGGACTCCTTTGGTATTAAATATAGTATTAATTCATAGAGACACTAAAGTATGTGTTGGTGTAGTGCGTATTGAATAGTTTCATTATATGTAGTTAGCCTTAAAGTGAAGGATGCATGAACCTTAAATTTGGTTTAAATCCATTCATGCAGTGATCAAGCATATGGAACATACCGCCGAAATCCCGTATACTTGCTGGATAGCCAATCGTAGAATGGAGAGTAATACATATGTCTAATTTGCCTAACTGCCCGAAATGTAATTCGGAGTACACGTACGAGGATGGTAACCTGCTGGTATGCCCGGAGTGTGCACATGAATGGTCTTTGGAAGCAGACAATGAGAATACAGAGGATGCAAAAGTAATCCGTGATGCCAACGGAAATGTGTTGAATGATGGAGATACCGTTACGGTCATTAAAGATCTGAAGGTTAAAGGTAGCTCGCTTGTGGTTAAACAGGGCACCAAGGTGAAGAATATCCGTCTGATTGACGGGGATCATGATATTGATTGTAAAATCGATAGTCTAGGTGCAATGAAGTTGAAATCGGAGTTTGTGAAAAAGATATAAGATCAAGAAACGTTCAGTTCTGCATACATTGGGAATTGAACGTTTTTTGGTTGACAGGAAATATTTAGCAGTCATATACTGGTTGGAATTAAATTTTTGAGCATGGTTGAGTTCTCTACATATACAAAAGGCAGGTGTCAGAGTAATGAAGAGAGATCACATTATTGAATATTATTCGAGGTTTGATGAGTGGGGGAGGCTGGAACGGGAACCGATTGAGTTTATCATTAACATGCATTACATCAAGGAGTGGCTCCCCGCTACAGGTCATATTCTGGATAATGGCGCAGGACCGGGAAAGTATGCCATGGAACTGGCGAGACTAGGGTACCAAGTTACTTTATCGGATCTGACACCGTCTTCCGTGGATACTGCACGGGAAAAGGCACAGGAATTCGGTTTGACACAGCAATTCGATGGATTCCATGTTCTCGATGCAACTTCACTCTCCGGTATGGCTGACGAAACATATGATGCTACCCTTATGCTGGGGCCGTTGTATCATCTGCAGACAGAGGAGGAGCGGACGGCTGCTGTACGGGAATTGTATCGGGTGACCAAGCGAGGAGGCGTGGTATTTGTAGCGATGCAAAGCCGTATGCGCATGAGTATCAATTCGCTGCAATCCCCGCAGCATTGGAAGCCGAATGATCATATGGCAGCCATCCGTTCTTTTGTGGAAAAGGGTATATTCGATCATCAGGATCAAGGACGATTTACGGGAGCATACTATTTTAATATTCAGGACGTTACTCCCTTCATGGAGCAACAGGGATTTGAAACCGTTGCTTTGATTGGTTCATCCAGCCTTAGAGCCATGCATACGGACGAGCAGTTGCAACACTGGAAAGAACGTGGCGAGTATGATGAACTCATGCAATATATGATTGAAGCCGCCAAAGACCCTTCCATACTAGGGATTTCATCTCATCTGTTATACATCGGGAGGAAGAAATAATAGACTTACAAGCAATGCTTTAAAAATCTATGTATTTTAGAATGTCAGCCCGTGGAATACTGTTTCCACATGATATAATATTTCTATCTAATGATCTGGAGGTGTCACTATGCAATGGAAGGAAGTTCAGGAGCGATTCCCTAATGAATGGGTCGTTTTTGAGGCAACCAAGGCGTACTCTAGAGAAGGCCAGCGTTACATTGAAGAGATGGCAGTGATTGATTCATTTGATGATTCTACAAAGGCACTAAAACGTTATGGTGAATTGCATCAAGAAGATCCCAGACGGGAATACTGCTTTTTTCACACTTCACGTCCAGAAGTTGTGGCAAGAGAACGATATGTTGGCATGAGAGGTCCTCGATGAAAATTTCAGAGATTTATGGTCTACCCTTCATAAGCATAAAACTTGAATTTAGAGGAGAAGTACTACAAATAGAAAAAGTCCTTTTGGATACCGGATCAGCTAGTACATTATTGAATGCAGATGCAGTTCGGGAAGTAGGAATGGTTCCTGAAGAGGATGATCTCGTTGATATTATAAGAGGTGTAGGCGGTATAGAGTATGTTTATACCAAGTCGCTCGATTCAATAACTGTAGATGGAACAACGATTAATGATTTTCAAGTTGAAATAGGAAATATGGATTATGGTTTAGAGATTGACGGAATTCTGGGATTTAATTTTATGAAACAGACCGGTGTTGTAATTAATGCCAACCTGATGGAACTAAGTATAGGTAAGCCATAATCGATAGAAAATAATCATTAAAGTGCCCTCTGGAAACAGAGGGTACTTGTGTTTTTCATCAAAATAGTTCAATATTAAGATACATAACAAAAGGTGATCTACTTACAATAGGTTAGATGAACGACGGATCGCTTCATACCAAGGAGGAACAGACAATGGAAATCGGAATTAGTACATTTGTGGAGACAAACCCGGATGTAAAAACAGGAGAACTTATCAGTCATGCGCAGCGTATTCGCGACGTTGTTGAAGAGATTGTTTTGGCAGATCAGGTAGGTCTGGATGTATATGGGGTGGGAGAACATCATCGTGCTGACTATGCCGCTTCATCACCAGCTGTCATTCTGGCGGCTGCAGCTTCACAGACCAAAAATATTCGCCTGACGAGTGCGGTAACGGTGCTGTCATCGCATGATCCGGTGCGGGTATATCAGGATTTTGCGACACTGGACGGCATTTCGAACGGACGTGCAGAGATTATGGCAGGGCGGGGATCATTTATCGAATCGTTCCCACTGTTCGGCTATGATCTGAACGACTACGATGAGTTATTTGACGAGAAACTGGATTTGCTGCTTAAGCTACGTGATTCGGAAAAAGTAACCTGGGAAGGCAAACACCGCCCTTCCTTTAACAATCTGGGCATCTACCCACGCCCGGTACAGGAAAAACTTCCGGTATGGATTGGCAGTGGCGGTAATCAGGAATCGGTTGTTCGTGCAGGACTGCTCGGTTTGCCGCTGGTGCTTGCCATTATTGGTGGTCGTCCGGTGCAATTCGCACCACTGGTGGAGCTGTACAAAAAAGCAGCTGCACATGCGGGACATGATGCTTCCAAGCTGACCGTGGCTTCTCACTCTCACGGCTTCATTGCCGATACAACAGACGAAGCAGTGGAGAAATTCTTCCCGCCAGCTCAAGCGGTCATGAACATACTGGGCCGTGAACGTGGCTGGGGACACTACAGCCGTGCGACATTTGATGCGGCGCGTAGCCTTGAAGGTGCATTGTATGTAGGTGATGTGGATACGGTGGCTCAGAAAATTATTTACCTGCGCAAAGAAGTCGGCATTACCCGCTTCATGTTACACACTCCACTCGGCACCATGCCGCATAACGAGGTCATGAGAGCAATCGAACTGCTTGGCAAAGAAGTTGCTCCAATCGTGCGTAAAGAAATTGCGCGTTGGGAAGCGGAGAACCAAGAGACACGTTAATCGACTGAAGGTTGCTAGGGTTATAGATCAAGTGAAACAAATAAAGGAGCACGTCCTCGGCGTATTACGCCATGGGACCTGCTCCTTTTCGTTTAGTTTCTAAAAGTCTCTATAACGTTCAGATCTCATGATTATCCATTCGCAGATGGACTGACAAGGGAGTGTATAACCATGGACAACGTATGTTCATAGAGAGTTTTGGCAGCTTCTTCGCTCTCAATATGGCCTCCCAGGTACAGATGAATAACACCATGTAAGGGCGCCCAGATCATTCGTACCGCAAGCAGGGGATCCTGCACCTGAAGCATTCCCTGTTCAATGGCTACCTCAACCAAGGCAGACACTTGCTTCAGTGCAGTCGCTGTTCCCTGCAAAGTCTCTCCATCCGGTTTGAATTCGGAAAAAGACCCTCCAAACATCAGCTGATAGAAGCTGGATTGTGAAATGCCAAAATCCCAATAGACGTGGGCCAGATCCCGGAAATATTGTTCAAACGATTCCTGCCGGGGAATAGCTTCAAAACGCTGGGCCATGAGGGAGCAGCCCTCTAAATATAAATGCTTGGCTAGCCCTTCTTTTTTGCCAAAAAGGTTATATATGATTTTGGTGGAGCACTCCATGCGTTCAGCTACACGGCGTACCGTGACGGCTTCTGGCCCATGTTCTTGCAGTAAAGCAGCAGCAGCATGTACGATATTTTGCCGCAGATTATCCGAGTGCTGGAGTCTGGCTTCCTGAAAGGTTGTTACCGTATGTGCAGGTTCTGTGGAACCCGAATTAAGATCCTTCATTGATTTCATCCTCATAACCGTATTGTTGTTGAACAGAAACTACGTTTCCTATTCTTATCGTCATTCTACTGTTTTACGCCGTATAACGTCAATTTAATCCGAATCTAGTAAGGAAGCCACACCGTTCTATATACAAATTTAACAAATGTATTTGACAGCGTTATGGATTATGGTTACGATGATTCTATACAGAAACAACGTTTCTAAATAAAAACAATTATTCTAATTCGCGTAGAGGATGGATGAGAGATGACAAAGGTTCAACAACAATGGGCACTTATTACAGGTGCATCATCAGGTATTGGGGAAGTTTTTGCACTTGAGATGGCTTCCAAGGGTAAAAATATCGTGCTTGTGGCCAGAACAGAGTCCAAACTGATTCAATTGGCAGAGCGAATAGAACGTACATATCAAGTAAGGGCTGAGGTGATCGTATCGGATTTGTCTCAGGTCGATGCACCGCAGAGCGTATATGAGGAATGTCAGAATCGGGGAATACAGATTGATATCCTAATCAACAATGCTGGATTTGCCACCCATGGATGTTTTGAACAGGTGGATGGTTCAAGGCAGCAGGACGAGATTATGTTAAACGTGCTCGCCTTGACGAACATGACACATCTTTTCTTGCCAGGCATGTTACAGAAGCGAAATGGTGCTGTCATTAATGTATCTTCGACGGCTGCCTTCCAACCTGATCCGTATATGGCTGTGTATGGAGCGACAAAGGCATTTGTACTTTCTTTTACTGAGGCATTATACGAAGAGAACAGAAAGCGCGGTGTTCAGTTCTTAGCCCTATGCCCAGGCTCAACTGAAACCTCATTCTTTGATATCGTAGGTGCGGAAGAAGCTTCTGTGGGCAAACGTGATACACCTGAGCATGTCGTGGCCGTGGCCATGAGGGCATTGGATTCAGGCAAACCTTATGCCGTGCCTGGGGCTGGTAATTATTGGACAGCGCAGTTCACCCGCCTCGTGCCACGCAAGTTGATGTTGCGAATCGTAGGAAGCATGCTTCGTCCACGTTCCAAGGGGGGGAAAGCAGAAAAGGTACAAGCCTGATTAGTGGTGTGTGTGGTGGTTAAGTCCGAAAGTAAAAGTAAAAGTAAAAAGAAAAACGCTGTCAGTGAGGTATTCACTGGCAACGTCTTTTAATGAATCGAGATTTCGTTCAATCTGATATCGTGGATTATGTAATCGGAAGTTTTAGGCCAGAATACCTTTGGCTCGTGCTTCTTTAATCCAGCCTGGAAATTCAGTAAGCAGCCGATCATACAATTCTTCATCGCTGATCTTGGAGATGTCGTCCAGAGCAAAAAAGTCAGCATTATCGATGAAACGTCCAGTCATGTCATCGAGCTTCTCCAGAACACCGTAATTGGCTTGTCCCAGGCCAACGAATTGCCAGAACAGATTTTTGGTTGAGCTTTCGGTAATAAGCCGCATAATCTTCCCTTTTTGACTGACTCCGCCATCGCTAAAAAAGATAATATACGTTGGAATGTTCACATTGGGTTCCTCGATCGTGTATTTGCGAATGACATCCTGCATCACAGGAGGTTCATTGTTGGTACCGCCTTTGCTTCCCAGCGTATATGTGCGTTCAATATAATTCTCGAAATCCTTGGCGGTGACGCTAGGTGCACGCAAGAAGTCTTTGGCGAAGAACCAGACATCCAACTCTCCGTTATCATCAAAAGCTGATGCAATCGCCAGGATACGTTCGAAGGCTTCTTGCACGATGCCTTTTCGATACAGATGGTACATGGAGCCTGATGCATCAAATACGACGGCAACACGTGCCTGTATTGGTTCGATCTTTTTCTTTTGCAGAGACAGGGTTACTTTATGCTTGAGGAGATCGATCTTGGTCAGGTTCAGCGGCGGATGATTCTTGTTTGGTGCAGCAACAGGTGCCAAGACTTCTGGAGAGGCCGCTGCTACTTCGGCTTGTGCGGTGAGAAGAACCTGTTCGGCTTCCGAGGTGTCGTTACTCTCAATTTCAACACCGAATGACTCTGCCAGCGGCTGCAATCCACCAAAGAAACCACGTCCAATCGCACGAACTTTGAACCCGTCACGATACTTATAGATTTCAATGAAAATAAGAGCTGTTTCCGCAGTCACCTGCGTGATCTCATAGATGATTCGCTGGGAACCCGCTTGTACAATCGCCTGACATGTCTGAACATCGGTGAAAGTACCTCCCGCATCCATTGTAGCCGTGAACACACATTTTTCCACAGGAGCCTGCCGTAATTGATTCGTATCCAGTACAAACGAGGATTTCAGTTCCTCTGCCTGTTGCAAAAGCACACTTTGATGGGGATCGGCCTTCTGATTATAAAATACAAAATAGTCGTCAGATGGGACCTTTCCCTCTTCGTTCACCATAAAGCAGCTAACATCCAAGGGAGAAGGGGATGAAGTACATTGAATGGTTACCTGAAGCTCGGCGAATTCGTTGATACTGATATTCTGGCCTGTGTTTAAGTGGATGAACGAATCTGTCATAATCGGATGCGCCTCTCTTCTCCAATATAATGGTTGAAAATGAACAGTAACAAAATCGATTCTGAGACAAATGTTTCCATAAGTCAATCACATATCCGGTATTCCTACGCCTGTTCTGACTCGTACTTTTCCCGATGCTCCTTCTTCATCCTTACATAGTCCGGATCGGTCTTGGCGATCTCCCATTGTGCTTTGAATATAGCCGCGGCTTCTGCCTTCACCTTATCATTCTGATAGGGTAAGATTGAGCCATCCTCTTTTGAGTATTTGCGTCCTCCTTTGTGATTTGTATACCGTCTGGCCCGTGTGTAACCCATCTGGAGAAATTTGCGAGCCATATCCATACCCACGAAATCTCCCTTTTTCTTATACTCCAAAAATAGCTCATAGATCTTCTCCGATGACTCTGTCGCAATCTCGGGTGTTTTGAATCGCCAGTGTGGCAGAATTTCGCCCTTGTATGGCTCAACCATGAGAACACCCTGCTCTCCTCGGCCTACGGTGTACAGCTCAGGATGTTTGCGCAGATCGAGCTCATCATAATTGAAACTGTAGTCAAATTTTTTCATCAACGTGGACCCTCCTTGATAGGGATATCATTATGGTGCTATATATGGAACAAGAGCATTCAGCTAAGTAATATAATGCTTCATTTCTTTTTACCCCGATTCTGAACCAACAAGCACGGTTAATGGGGAACAATAGAAGGAATTACACAGGAGGGATAACGGTATGGGAATGTCCGGCAGATATCTTGTGGTTACGAAGGAGCTAGTTGAATCCATTAAATCAGGTGAGGTCAGTGTACATGATTGTGCAGTTGATCTGGATATTGATAAAATGTGGCAGATGTTACAGTTCACGCTGAACGGCAACCTGGTAGAAGGGGAGCCGCCCCTGGGATATGTGGTGCCTCTCGCAGGTGAGCAATACTTGGGAAACTATTCGGACATGGATCTGTTCTTGCTCAGTAATGAGCAGGTGCTGGAGGCCTATATGGCATTGGAGCAGCTTACAACGGAAGAATTAAAGGAGCGGTATAGTCTGGACCGGATGATCACTGAAGGCGTCTATCCTGTTATGGAAGATTGGGATGCGGAAGAAACATTTCAGGAGATCGTTCAGACTGTGGATGATGTCCAGGCCCTGTTTCAGGCCACGGCTGCAAGTGGGAACGGGATCATCTTTTATGTTTTCTAAGTGAGCATTGAAATTATGATGGAAAATGGTTGGCCGACGTTGAGACAGGTTTGAACTGTGCCTATTCGGGTTATTGATAGACACAAGGCTCAGGCCTGATAACATCACAATCCGGTAGAAGAGAGGGAATGCGATATGACACAGGATCAGAACGAAGAGAACAAAGCGATTCAAGAGGACGAGCCGGATCAATTTGAGACTCCCGCAACTGTGGAAGATGAAGAAACGGATGAGAAACTCGCAGAAGATCAGGAGCAAGAATAACTCTAGGCTTTGCATAATAGAGCAGAATATTTTATCGAAACATACTATTTGCTGAAAAATAGATAGACCAGAGGTCGGACATGTTCCGGCCTTTTGGTTTATTTTTTGCGTATCCGTTTACAAGAATTACCTATACCTTCATAATGGAAATGAACCATATTTTTCTAAGGAGGAGATCGTATTACGAATCGGAAGTTAGTCCAGTGGATGGCAGTGCCACTCGTATTATTAATGGTTGTTCTTACAGGATGTCAGGCTGTGGGTGGAGTAGATGTTGGCAAAGCCATGGCTAATGGCGCGAGTATCAAGTCCGGTGAATCCAGACAATCCATGAATATAAACATAGAACCGGCTAAGGAATTCGCGACAGATAAAGACCTTGAAATGATTGAACTCATTAATTCCATATCCCTGGATATTGATCAAGCCAAAATGAAAGATGCGAAGACAGCATCGATCAAAGGTACACTGAGCATGGAGGGAACGAAGTTACCTTTCCACCTGTCCATGAATGAGTCCCAATTGGTTATTGATCTGGACGGGGCCCAGAAACCGCTGTACATATCTCTGGATACGCTCCAGGATGCACAGGCTCTTCCAATGGTAGATACGAAGGCTCTGGAGAAGCAACTCGAGGAACTTTCCCCGAAACTGTTCTCTTTTGTCCTGAAGCATCTGTCCAATCCGAAGAACATCTCCGTAACACCGGTACAGGAATCCGTGAATGGCGAATCACTTAGCCTCTCCAAGCTGCACCTGGAGATGACTGGTGAAGAGATGCTTGCCATGGTTAAACCATTCCTGACGAGTATTTCGAAGGATGAGCAAGGATTGAAAGACCTGATTGGAGATCTGTACGATGTGTTCTATCCTGTACTGGAAGCTGTGAATGAGGTTGAAGGCGGAGGAGATGAAACGCTGAATTCGATCGTTCCTGAATCGAAAGATGAAGCCGTTGCGTCACTGTATGCCATCATCAAAGTAGGACTGGACAGCATGCTGGTCAATTATGATCAGGAGCTGAACAACCTGTTGAATGAGACACCTGAATTCAAAACGGTATTTGGCACAGGTACCACACTGAAATTGGATTTCTATCTCGACAGCAAGCTGGATATACGCAAGCAAAACTTTGAACTGAAGGTAGCGCTGCCGGCTTCCGAAGATCTGCCAGTGAACTCTGTAACCGTAAGTGGAGACAGTGAACAGTGGAATATCGGTGGAACAGTTGCAGTGGATGAAGTGGATGTATCGGGCGGCGTTATGGATCTGATGAAGGATGATATTACGCCTGGTCAGATGCTGCGTAATTTTGATTCCAATTCACTTGCATACCAATTGCTGAAAGATGAAGCGGGGATCACGAGTAAAAGTGTAGTGCTCTTCCCGGATGATGAATATGCCGGGGCAATCACCGTGAAGAACACAACATTTGTTCCGCTTCGCTATGTGTCTGAAGAATTGGATGCTGAAGTGAAATGGACCAAAGGTTCGAACCAAATCGTTGTCATTAACGACATCACGGGTGATGAGATTGTTCTGACTGTAGGTTCCAAGAAAGCAACCGTTGCTGGTAAAGAAGTTACCATGGTGGAATCCGCCTATGTAGGCAAAGACGGCAAGACATATGTGCCGCTGCGCTTTATGGCCGAATCCCTTGGAGCTACTGTAGACAAGGAACAAGAAACAGGCTGGATTTACATTGACCGTCCTTAAGTAAGACATTGAAGTAGTCCTTAGCATGAGAGGGGATTTCAGAGTATGCCAGATTTCTCGTAATGATCGTGAAAAGAACACCGCAAAAATTCCGTTAGACCATGAACGGGATACGTGTGTCCTTTTGACCCATTACGAGGAGCTTCGGCGTTTCTGAAATGATGAAACGGATCGGGGAGTGCCTCTATTGGAGGTGCTCCTCTTTGTCGTGTCATCCTAAATAAACCCCCAGAGGTGTTGTATATGAAAAGTCAATTGAAGCAGGTACCTTCTGAAATTCGCTTACGACGAGCACAACAAGAAGATGCTATTGTACTTACAGAGATTTGCACTCGTGCTTTTGATCATGTCATAAAAGTCTGGTCGGAAGGTGAGAAAGATATCGATAGCAATCTATGTCCGCCTGATTATTCGTCAGTTCGAATGCATCGTTACGTAATCCGTGAATGGGATTATTATGTTGTAGAATCAGATGGATGTGCTATCGGCGGAGTGAGTGTTAACGTGCTCGGACGAAAACACGCCAGGATTGATAAGATCTATATTGACCCCGTATGCCAGGGGCGTGGCGTGGGAACTCAAGTCATGAGGCTTATTGAGGCTGAATTTCCGCAGATTGAAACCTGGAAGCTGGAGACTTCAGGTCGGCAGCTGGATAATCATCATTTTTACGAAAAAATGGGATATGTTTGTATCTATCCATCTAAGGATGAGTTTGTATATGAGAAGAACATGTTCGTTGATTCTTTTGATCCAACATGTGATAAGACATTAGCCAAGGACTCGGGTGTTTCGGTGGTTGAATATGTTCAAGCTAATCTTGACTCGGTTCGTTACAGTACCAGTACTCTGACCAATAGTCGGATCACTGACTGCAACCTGAGTGGAAGCAAATTTACCAATTTAAATATGACGAATATATTGCTAGCTGATTTACGCCTAACTGATAGCAAGATTGAATTTTGTGCTTTGGATGGCGTTCAATTTCAGGATACACATCTTGGATCTGACCGTGTGCCCATGCAGTGGGCGCATTGTGATCTTGGGGGAAGTCGTTTTATCGATTGCGATCTATCTGGAGTTCAGTTGGAACAGTGTCAAGTGACCGGGATGAAGATCAACGGAGTGGAAGTAGAGGAATTACTTGCAGCCTATGAGGCTATGAAGTCCTGAGGACGAATGTCAGGGCGAATACGGAAGCATACTAATCCGGTTGAGATGCTGGTTGTAACAGATCCTCGTTTGATTAGAACAAATGAGGAAACGGGTATTGATGTATGGAAGATGTCCAAAACAGCAAAGGGAGGTCTATAAATGATGACTGAACGATTTGCGGGTAAAGTGGTCCTGATTACAGGCGGTGGCTCCGGCCTTGGACGATCAGCTGCTGTGGAAGTAGCACGTGAAGGGGCGAAGCTTGCCTTGGTGGATGTGAACATGAAGGCGCTGGAAGAGACCAAACGTGTGATCTCCGAAGAGATACAGCATGCCGAGTTTCTGTTAATTGAAGGTGACGTAGCCAACGAAGAAGCGGTGAAGAAATATGTTAGTGATACGGTAAATATGTTTGGACGTATCGATGCATTTTTCAACAATGCGGGCATTGAAGGCAAGCAAAACCTGATCGAGAACTACGAGACGGAGATGTTTGATAAAGTTATCGATATCAATCTGAAGGGTGTATTCTACGGGTTGAAACATGTCCTGCCTGTGATGAAAAAACAGGGCGAAGGTTACATTGTGAACACGTCGTCTGTCGGTGGCATCCGCGCCGTGCCAAACCAGATTGCCTACGGAGCGAGCAAACATGCCGTTGCTGGCATGACCAAAGATGCGGCGATTGAATACGCCGAGCATGGAATCAGCATTAATGCCGTGGCACCTGGAGCCATTTTGACAGATATGGTCATTGGTTCATTCAAACAGATCAATCCGAATGACTGGCAGTCTGCATCCAAAGAGTTTGTGAAGGACAATCCGGCGAAACGCTTGGGTGAGCCGAAAGAAGTAGGGCGCCTCGTAGCCTTCCTGCTGTCCGGCGAAGCACCATTTATCAATGGAGCTATTATTCCAATCGATGGTGCACAGTCAGCCAAATATTGATCCCATAATCAAAGCGCATATCGATGCGACATCGATATATTAAAGAACGCCCTTTTCCGGCCATTGTGCGGGGGCGTTCTTTTTCATACCCTCCAGATAGTGTATTATCCGCAGGTTAAGTGTGCTGTAGAATCTGCGGTTTTTTACTAAACCCGGTACTTCCGGCCATGAAGCCCATCTGGCGATAGAATTCATGCGCATCTTCACGTTCAGGGCGGTTACCACTGTTCAGAGACAGGGAGTCCACGTTATGCGTGGCGGCCCATTGCTCAGCTTCAAAAATGAGTTGACGGCCGATGCCTGAGCCCCTGAACTGATCGTGTACAACCAATGCCATGATGCGGCAGTGTCTTCCGTTCTTTTCATACAGATAAGACATCTGTAAACCGATCAGTCCAACGACACGTCCCCGTGCTTCAGCAACCAGTGTAGTAAAGTTTGCGTCCGCAGAGATATGAGTATAACGCTCCTCCATCTCGGCGTAAGTGGTGGGATAACCGAGTTGGTCCATCAGAATGACCATATCTTGTAGGTCGGTAGGGGAACTGTGTCTAATGGTTACATCCAGGCTCATAGTGGTGTCGCCTCCTTGGGTCTTTCTTTCAATGACAGTTCAATAATGGTATCCAGTAGCTCTGCAAAAGAAATGCCTGCAGCGGCTGCACTTTTGGGCAGCAGACTGTTACGGGTAAGTCCCGGCAGCGTGTTCACTTCAAGCACATAAGGCATGCCTTCCCGAATCATCATATCCACGCGAGCGTAGACGCTGCATTTGAGCACCTGATAGCAGGCCAAGGCCGCAGCTTCGACGCGATGGTGAAGGTCTGCAGGCAATTGCACAACCTGCTCATCGGCTCCGTTGTCATCGTATTTGGAAGCATAGTCGAAAAATGCAGCGTTCGAATGAATGGAGATCACAGGCAGCATCTTACCATCCAGAATGGCACAGGTGATCTCCTCACCTTCGATATACTGTTCAATCATGACCGTGTCATCCCAAGCGAGTGCAGCCTCTACAGCAGCGGGCAGGGCGGAAGCTTCCTTCACCACTTGGGTACCAATGCTGGAACCGCCTGAATTCGGTTTGACCACCACGGGGTACGTTAGTTGTTGAACAGCAATAGAGGATAGTTCCTCCATATGGTTCACCCTCAGCCATTCTCCGGTAAGCACACCTGCATGCTGCATGAGCTGTTTGGACATGTCCTTATCCATGCATACACTGCTTGCAAGTACACCACAGCCTGTGTAGGGAATACCCAGGGATTCCAGTGTGCCCTGAACGGTACCATCTTCGCCGTATTTGCCATGCAGGGCAAGCAGTGCCACATCGATCCCCGCTGACTTGTCGATTAGATCGCGTTTGGTATTCAGCTCAATGGGCACAACCTCGTATTTGTCTCTATTTAGATTGGCAATCATCTCCTGTCCGGTGAGCAGGGAAATATCCCGCTCTGAAGATGTACCGCCCATAATCACGCCAACTTTCATGTGAAATCCTCCTTATCTCATTTGAGCTGCTGTCTCGCCAATGATACGAATGCCTTTACGTATGTTCTCATCGCTGACTCTGGAGAAACCCAGACGCATCGTGTTTACACCCTGACCGGGTTCCAGATAAAAGGTATCCCCTGGTGTGAACGTTACACCTTTCACTTTACAGGCGGCCAGCAGTTCACGGGTTCTGTATTCGGACGGGAACTGCACGAACAGATGCAGCCCACCCGCACCGGAAATCCGGCACATTGGCAGATGCTGCTTCAGGCAACGCACAACCAATTCATATTTTCGCTTATACTCCGTGCGAGCTCGCTTCAGATATTTCTCGAAATTACCGTTGCTCAGATATTGATACAATAACGATTGATCCAGCGTGGAGGTATGGATGCTGCGTGCTCGTTTCATACTCTCCAGATAATCAATCAGCGCCGCATCCGCAATAATCCAACCTACCCGCAGACCTGGGAACAGAACTTTGGAGAAGCTGCCCAGATACACCAGTCCATTGCCTTTGCCCATGCTGGCAATCAGGGGAGATACGTGGGAACCGGAATAGCGTAATTCTTCGTTGAATCCGTCCTCAATGATGGGTACCTGATACTTGTTCATCAACCGGATGATCTCTACCCGTTTCGCAGGGGACGTTACAATCCCGGTTGGATTGTGATAGGAAGGCACGAGATATGCCAGATCATATGGACTTGCCTCAAGTTCGTGTTCCAGTTGCTTTAAGTCCAAGCCATCCGGCTCCATATTCACACCGGTTAGGTTGAACTGGTGCAGCTTCAGGTTTTTGATTGCCGTGTGGTGCGTTGGATTCTCGCAGAGCGCTTTTCCGCTTTTTTTGCGTAACGCTCCAAGCACCAGATCGAATCCCTCTGTGAATCCGTTCGTGATCAGAATGTCCTTGCCACGGAGGTCAACACCTTTGTTCTCCATATAACGTAATAAATAGTTCATCAGCGGTCTGTATCCCTGCGCATATCCGTAATTCAGCAGTACTTCACCTTCAAGTGACATGCGATCCAGAAAAGCCCGCTTCACATTGTGCAGATCAAACAGCTTTTCATCCGGTGCGATACTGGTGAACGATATCTCGCCGCGCTCTGCTCCGGAGCCATGCTTCATCAGATCGTACTGCTCTGCCTGAATGGCATACTCGCTCATCTCAGTCGTCCAGTCCAATTGCCAGCTTGCTGTTGCTGTTGCATTAGGTGTTTCAATGGAAGCACTGACGTAATTGCCTTTGCCTTTGACGGCATAGATCAGACCTTCATCTTCAAGCTCGGCATAAGCGAGCAGGACCGTGCTGCGACTAACCTTCATGAGTGTACTGAGTTCACGGGTCGAGGGCAGCTTTTGTTTGGCTTGCAGGCCACCTTTGAGCATCAATCGCTTCATATAATCTTTGACTTGTATATATACAGGGCGGTCCTCCGTCAATTGCAGATCGGAATACATCCCATCACTCCCTCTACTGGTATCTTGCCATATTATAAACCCGGCAGAAAGAACCACGATACCTCTGTTTCCCTGCGAGTGTGGTTGGTCGTTCGCGCAAACGCAAAAAAGCCCTGGCATTATGCCGGGGCCTGGGGGTGAAACTTGATCCATCTTCTATAGTACTGCTGCTATAACTCTACAGTTGCATTGCATGACTAGTCTCTCTAGGATCGATAGCTATCTGACCTTCTACGTGTGTCTATTAACTTCAGTACGACTATAATTGCAGGCTTTCTAGGTAATACTTAAAATCTACAGTGGATCATGAATCTGGGTCTTTCTACGTTTGCTTGCTGCAAGGGTCGATTAGATGATGAATCTACAATCTATAAGCTAAGGTTCTTGCTAACTGTACTCTTGTCGTGATCACGTAACAGAATTCAGCATGAAAAAGAGTTTCAATCATAGGGTACAATAGACGGAGGTAGATATAAAGACGTATGTCTCAGTGCCCAATTTCTTCCTCATACCCCTATAGTACCACTTTGAATCAGGGAAGTTAACCTTTTTTTTGAAATATTTGTCGTAATAGCGAAAATTGCGTGAAATGTACTTCTTATAGATTGAAATGGTGTCCCTTTATAATATGTGATAGGATGTAAACCTATAGATAATGAGGAAGTGAGCCTATTGATTAATATTACTGTGCCAACACCGGATGTAACCATCACAAAGCAGGTTGATCCACAGCTTAGCCACATTTATGGATTTACTGATTTTCACCTGATTACCCGGGAACTGGGCGGGATTTTCATGTTTTACAATGCTGCTGGAGAGTTGTTGTTTGTCGGGAAAGCACGAAAATTAAGACCCCGCATCAAAAAGCATTTTGAAGACACGGTATCACCAATGAAGAACCACCGCGAGGAAGTAACAAAGATTGAAGTATGCCTCGTTGAAGATCCGGTAGATCGTGAAATTTACGAGACGTATATCATTAACACGATGCGTGCGAAATACAATGTAGATAAAGTCTTGTACAAATAAGACATATAAAAGCACATGAATATGCAATGTCTGGGACATATGTCCTAAGATTTGCGCCAGTGGGTTCGGAAGGAATCGAAGGATTGCATCCGATTCCTTCTGGTGCATCCCGATCTTTTCGAGGGAGTAGCTTGTAGAACTGAAACGTAGTAAGCCCAAGCTTAGTATCACAGATATACCAAATACATATGAAGAGGTGATTGTGTTGATCGGTCGTAGCGGTAACCCCACACTTAAAGACAGCACGTTTGAAAACAGAGGATATGGAGAAGATCGGTATCAGAATTACATGACGATCAACGGCACGGTGAACAAAGCGTTTATTACGCTGGTGATCCTGCTGGCTAGTGCGTTTGCAACCTGGATGATGTTCTTTAACGGACAACAAGTGATGCCGCTCGCTTATGGCGGTTTAATCGTTGGTTTCATTCTGGCGCTTGTCGTTTCGTTCAAACCGGTAACGGCACCCTATCTCGTACCCATCTATGCGGTAGCTGAAGGACTATTCCTTGGGGCACTCTCTGCAACCTATGAATCCCTGTATAACGGGATTACCTTACAGGCCGCGCTGTTGACGATGGCTGTATTCATCGCCCTGCTGATGGCGTACAAAACGAAATTGATCAAAGCTACAGAGAACTTCAAGCTGGGTGTTGTGGCTGCAACCGGCGGTATCATGATCATGTATCTGCTGAGCTTTATACTTGGTTTCTTCGGAATTTCGATTCCTTATCTGCATGATAACAGCTTGATCGGCATCGGTATTTCGGTCGTTATTGTCATTGTGGCTGCCCTCAATCTGGTTCTTGATTTCGACTTCATCGAGGGTGGTGCTGAACGCGGAGCCCCCAAGTACATGGAGTGGTATGGCGCATTTGGATTGATGGTTACACTGGTATGGTTGTACATTGAGATCATTCGTCTGCTTGGCAAATTGCGGAGCCGGGATTAGTTCTATTCAATTCGTAAGAGACGTAAACGTAGTGTGAATGTAAAGTTAAAAAGCCAAAAAGCTAACGCGTGATACTCACGTCGTTAGCTTTTTTTAGTTAACCTTAGCCAGGACTTCTTGATGCGAGCCTCTTGCAAAACTCAACTGATCCCAACTAGTTGAGCCCAGCACCGCTCTATACCAACTCTGTATATAGATCCCCCAAGGTGATAATCTCGGGCTTGCTTGGCAGCTCTCCACCAGCCGAACATGCCGCAAGCATATGTCCATCATCCAGTCGCTGACTAAGAAAGAGATATGTCCTCGCCTGATCACAATGCCATTCTTCCCGCTCATTGGGAAGGAGGGCGAAGGAATCCAGTGGCATGGACAAGCCCATACCGACGGCCTTGATATAACTTTCCTTCAGCGTCCATAGACGGTAGAAGGATTCCAGCCGACGATCTACAGGCTCGGCAGCCAAGAACTGGCTCTCCATAGGAGAGAAGAAACGCTCTGCAATCTGCATGTCAATGGGTGCTATTTTTTCGACATCCACGCCCAGTTCATCTGTACCGCCTGAGATCAGAGCAATCCAACCACCAGAATGCGAGACGTTGAATTGTACATCCGAATGGTGGATGAGTGAAGGTTTGCCGTAGGAATTACGGTTAAAAGAAAGCTCAGCAGGCATCAGGCCAGTTAATTTACTCAAAGTCACACGAGTCAATATCTCTCCCAGCACGGAGCGATACGCGTCAGCCTGACGTACAAAACGGGAAGCCTGGGCACGACGCTCGGCAGAGACTTGCGACAGAAAATGGTTCCAGTACGCCTCGGGCAATACTTCTGGAACTTGGAGTACACGAATCGTTATCATCATTAATCACCTGAGGACATATTCGGCGCGGATCACGAACTTTCCTTTATATGGAACAGACCCTCATGCTTCTTGCGCTTGTTTCCATTCCGTATGCGCAGCCTGCACTCGCTCCCACATCTCTTGGCATTCCAGTTCACTGTAATTCACCAAGGGTTCATGGAATATTTCAGTTAATACGTTACGCCACTCGGTATAATTCCGGATCTCCGTTTTCCGGATTCCTTCCATATCATGGGTTCGAAGCATACATCCACGTAGTTCATGACTGCGGATCTCATCCCGCTGACGAAGCAAAAATGCGTTATGCCAAGGTGATTCGGCCGCCCGACTGTAGAATTCATGTTTGGGAATGAACTCCTCCAGATCGTGGACTACCTCGGGAGCATAGTCGACACCTTCACTTGGCCCATTCGGCTCGTACTCAAGCCGCCATCCCCCAGCAGCAACAGATGATGGCATTAATTGGTATGTGAACGGAGCTGAACCATAGGTTCCATAACGAAGTGGCAGAGGTTCAAAGGGCATTCCGCCGAGACCGACATCTACAATCCAGCGCTCAACTGTCGGGTCAGCATCCGGCAGAAGGACAGACAGACCGAGATGGAATGAGTTCACACGGGGTTGTTCCCCATGAGGCTGTACTCCTCCGCGATGCCAATCAACCGTATAACCCAGCGAGCGGAGAAGAACACTAAATGCACCATTTAGATGAAAGCAGTAGCCGCTGCGTCCCTGTAATATGAGCTGAATTGAATCTTGAAGACGGATTCCCACAGGGCGACCTGCAAAAATATCGACTGTTTGCCAAGAAAGATATTGCACATGTGCGCGCTGGAGTTCAAATAAAAATTTCAATGTAGGTTGCTTTATATCATCAATACCAATCCTTTTGAGATAGGCCTGTATTTCAATTGGTTTTAATGGTTCATTCATTCAGATCACCTCACGTCATATATTGGGCTGCATGTGGTAGTTATAAACTTCTGCTGCCTTGAGTTCATTGTAAAAGTGAACGGGTAAAAACAACATCATCAATTGAGATGATTGTAACGGTACAATTCATAGGATAATCTTGAAGATCATCTCAAGAGATAAACATGGTTTTGATGTCATTGAAATACAATATATGGATGAGCTATTTCTTTTTCCGGGGTATGCTAACCCTTTGGAGTGGATATAGGTTAGAATATAGATAGATAGCAGGATTAGGAGATGGAAAAATGGCTAATGATGAAGTAATTTTGACACAGGAAGGCTTGGAAAAGCTGGAGGACGAACTGAGGGATTTGAAGACGGTGAAGCGTAAGGAATTGGCTGAGCGTCTGAAACTCGCGATCAGTTACGGTGACCTGAAGGAAAATAGTGAGTATCATTCAGCCAAAGATGATCAGGCCTTTATGGAGACACGGATTTTGATCTTGGAGAAGATGTTGACCAAAGCAAGAGTCATCTCTTCAGACAATATAGACTCCAACAAAGTGAGCATTGGCTCGACGGTGTTGCTTAATGACATTGAGTTCGCCGAGAAGATTGAATATAAAGTGGTTGGTCCCGCCGAGGCCGATGTTGCGGATAATAAAATTTCGTACGAGAGCCCGTTGGGCAAGGAATTGATGGGCAAAGAAGTGGGTAGCGTCATTCATGTCAATGCTCCGATGGGCGTTATCAAGTACGAGTTACTTCAAATTAAAGTGTAATTCAAAAAGAGAGGTGCTCCGCAGTCATCAAAGTGGCTGAGGACACCTCTTTTTGGTTTTATTGGGCTTTGAACGGTTGGAGATATGGCTTTGTTGAAACTTCATACGGTTGGACTAACGGACTTTATCACATACTGTGTTTAAGGAACTTATGAGATGAAGATTTCCGTGTGTTTTTATATGTAAAAAAATAACATTTCGACAAATTTCGAATTTCGAATGACCTGACAAGGGGAGTAGTATATAATTACGGGAAAACTTTAAAGTGATGGAGTAGATACGATGAATTTTAGTAAGCCTAATCTGGATCAAAACAACGCTGGCAAAGGAGAACGTTTCTCCCAAGCTGGATTTATCCTGGCAGCCATTGGTAGTTCGGTTGGTCTCGGTAACATGTGGAAATTCCCGTACATTACGGGGGAGAACGGAGGAGCTGCGTTTTTCCTGCTCTTCATCGTCTGTTTGCTGCTCATCGGTCTGCCAGTGCTCCTGGCTGAACTTGCGATTGGTCGCAGTGGCAGAGGTAGTGCAGCTACTGCTTTTATCAAAGCAGGTGGACATAAGGGCTGGCTTGCAGCCGGATTGCTGCAAGTATTGACCCCGTTTATCATCCTGTCCTTTTATGTCATTATCGCAGGCTGGACATTGCAGTATGCAGTGACTTCCTTCAGCGGAACATTGTTCAACAATCCGGATTATGCCGGACAGTTCAGTTCCTTCATAGGTGGCTATATGCCGATTGTATGGCAACTGCTTTCCGTTCTGATCACAGGCTGGATTGTTGCCAAAGGAGTATCAAACGGAATTGAAAAGTTCAACAAGGTACTGATTCCGGCGATGTTGGTACTGCTTATTATCCTGATGATTCGTGCAGTTACATTGCCGGGTGCGGGAGCTGGGGTATCCTTCTTCCTAAACCCTGACTTCTCGCAGCTTACAACGGAATCCGCACTGGTAGCGCTTGGACATGCCTTTTTCTCCCTTTCACTCGGGATGGGTATTCTTGTGACCTACGGTTCGTATGTGGATAAAAATCAATCCCTTGGTGCGGCAACCGTCGCCGTTGGTGCAGGTGACTTGATCTATGCATTCATTGCGGGTCTGATCATTTTCCCAACGACGTTCTCGTTTGGTATTGCGCCAGACCAAGGACCGTCACTGATCTTCGTGGCTCTTCCGGCGGCCTTCTCGGCGATGCCACTTGGCTTCCTGTTTGGCGGACTGTTCTTCATCCTGCTGGCTATTGCGGCATTGACGTCAGCAGTATCCTTGCTGGAAGTTCCGGTAAAATATTTCATGGAACGTTTGTCCTGGAGCCGCAGTCGTGCGGTATGGGTTATTTCGCTAGCGGTCTTCATCGTAGGACTTCCTTCGGTATTGTCCCTCGGCTTGCTGCCTGAATGGACGATTGGATCGAAGAGTGTGTTCGACTGGATGGACTTTGTAGCATCCAACATCCTGCTGCCTGTAGGTGGACTGCTTGTAACGATATTCGCAGGATACTTCTGGAAAACGGCTGCTGAAGCTTCCGGCCTGCGTTCCGGATGGTTCCGGGTGTGGCTGTTCATGTTGCGTTACGTGGCTCCGATCCTGGTTCTGCTGGTTCTATTGCACACATCCGGTATCATTCACTTCTAAATATGAAGGCCCGATCGGGTAAATAGGGTCTGTTGTGCAGATTTACCATGGATAAAACCTCTTGGAAGAAATGCAAAAGCCCTTGTTTTCCCTCGTCAATTTTGGGACAATACGGAGTAGAGGTTTTTTGGGTAGGACCGATAAACCATATGCTTTCTTGCGAAAAGAGGATTATACAATGAACAAATCATCCATATATGGATTAACATTAGAGCAATTACGTTCCTGGTTGCCGGAGCATGGGCAGAAGAAATCCCGTGCATCCCGGATCTGGGAATGGTTATATCAGGAGCGTGTACACGATTTCCCCGCGATGACGGATGTGCGTCAGGAATGTCTCGATGTACTTTCAGAGCATTTCACCATGAATTCGCTTAGCGAACATGTGAAGCAGGAATCGGCAGATGGTACCGTGAAGTTCCTGCTTCGGATGCAGGACGGCAACCTGATTGAGACAGTATTGATGCGGCAAAAGTACGGGCTTACCGTCTGTGTGACCACACAAGTGGGTTGTAATATTGGCTGTAGCTTCTGTGCGAGCGGTCTGATCAAGAAGAGCCGTGACTTGACCGCTGGTGAGATTGTGGAACAGATTATGCATGTGCAGCGACATCTGGATGCAGCAGGTCAAGACGAGCGGGTAACCAACGTGGTGGTGATGGGGATTGGCGAACCATTCGACAACTTCCAGCACATGAGTGATTTTATCGAAGTCATCAAGGATCGCAAAGGCTTGGCGCTGGCGGCGAAACGGATTACCGTATCCACGAGTGGCCTTCCGGACAAAATCAAGGAATTTGCAGACAGCAGTCTGCAAGTGAATCTGGCGATCTCTCTGCATGCACCGAATAATGAACTGCGTACACACATCATGAAGATCAACCGGGCTTTCCCGATTGAGCAATTGATGGATGCAGTGGATTATTATCTGGCTACAACGAACAAACGCATCATGTTTGAGTACATCCTCTTGCGTGATGTTAACGATCAACGTGAGCATGCCGCGGAGCTGGCTGAACTGTTGTCCAGTCGCAGAAGTATGGTCAGTGTGAATCTGATCCCATACAACCCTGTGGATGAGCACAGTCAGTATCAGCGGAGTACAGAAGAATCGATTCTGGGCTTCTATGATACGCTCAAAAAGAACAACATCAACTCCACTGTACGTATGGAGCATGGTACCGATATCGATGCGGCTTGCGGACAGTTGCGCAGTAAACAAATGAAGAACAACACTGCCGAATCAGAGCCAGACCGTCTGGCACTGGGATAAGACACAACGCGAAGGCTTGCAAGTAAGTTAGGATACTTGGTTGCTATAATCGGAGTCTGTACGTTCCATTTACCGTTGTTGGGTCACGAGTGAATGTGTTGCCTGAATGCAAAACGCCTCTGTATATCACTGAGAAGTGATAACGGAGGCGTTTTTGGAATGTCATTATTTCAGTTTTTTGGTCATCAGCAGATGGGGAATGCCGTCTTCCATAAATACGTCCGACGCGGGTGCATATCCGAGACGTTCGTAGAACCCGGAAGCTTGTACCTGTGCATGCAGCTTGGCTTTCTCAAGTCCTTCGGCAACAGCCATCTGCTCCAGCTTGTCGATCAGCACACGGCCCAGACCGTGTTTGCGGTAATCGAGCATGACGCAGATCCGTTCCAATTTGGCGACCTGTTCCACTATGCGCAGTCTGGAGGAAGCAGCCGGTACACCCTCTAGGTAGAGCAGAATGTGACGCGCGTCCGCGTCTAATGTATCATAAGCGTCGAATTCATCCTCCGCGGGTACGCCTTGTTCTTCGACGAAAATAGCAGTTCGAATGGCGAAGCAGGCATCGAGCAACTCCTGATTATTAACTTCAACAATCGTTGTATTCATGAATGTTTCTCCTTTGGGTGATCGTAATGTGATCCTGGCGTGATAAACTGGTACATAACAGGAATGTGGAACGATTTTGTTCCATGTATACGGTTTGAGCGATATGTTTAAAATTAAAACCAATTCAACTGTAGTTATACCATCAATTATGTTGCGAATGCAACAATTTTATAGGGGCGTGAATGTGTTGACTGAGAAAAAAGAAGTACTGCGTGAAATTGGTATGATTGCCCGTTGTCTGGATTCAATCAGTAATGTCGAGTTTCAGCATCTGAACCTGTCCCGTGGACAATATTTATATCTGTATCGAATCTGTGAGAATCCGGGCATCATTCCGAATCAGCTTGCTGAACTGATCAAAGTGGATCGCACAACTGCGGCCAGAGCGATTAGCAAACTCGAATCCGATGGATTCATTATTAAACAGCCAGCAATGGGTAATAAGAAGAATAAGGTGTTGCATCCCACTGAAGCCGGGCTTGAAGCATGGGAATTCATTCGTAAAGAGGGCGTGCATTCGGACCAGGTGACGCTGGATGGTCTGACCGAGGAAGAGATCGAGACAGCCATTCATCTTCTCAGACGGATGCGCCATAACATTGAGGTGGATTGGAAATTTGTCAAAAAGGGTGGACGAAGATCCTACATGGATAACCTTGAATAGATGAGAACTTTAGATGTGCCTCAGTCACTGACCAGAAAATTTAGGGGTTCACAGTCGCATATTTTCGGGAGGAATGGTGTGAAGATCATATTTCGAAAAAAACGAACGTGGCTGGTCCTACTGCTGATCAGTATTACCGTAGCCAGCGTGATGTTGATAAGGGAGCGGTTCCTGATGAACGAAGAATCCCCAACGGTATCTTTTATAGAGAATGATATGACCAACCCGAACGGAACGCTGGCCACCTATTTACAGGATGCAGCTTCGAAGGAAGCAGATATCGTTGCGGGCAGAGAGGCGTTGTCGGAGTCACTCGGTCTGTGGATGCAATATGCCCTGGCGAGTGATGATCAGGCTTTGTTTGAGCAGAGCTACGAGCAATTGACGACCTATTTCCTCATGCCGCCAGACCCTTATATAACCTGGAAGCTGAATGCCAGAGGTGAATCCCATGTAACGACAAATGCACTCGGCGACGATCTTCGCATTATAGGTAGCCTATTACAGGCAGCAGATCAGTGGGAGCAAGGCAGAGAGGCGAAGCTTACGACCGCAGCAGCCATTTCACGCGCCTTAACACAGTCGACTCAGCAGCAAGGATATCTGGTTGATTTCCATGATTTTGCGGGTGGACATTCAACGAATACATTAAGCCTGGTCTATGTAGATCTGCGTGCACTGCAAACGATGGAAAAACATCAAATGGTGCAACCAGAAACCTACGTGAGGTACGAAGCTTTGCTGAAGAAGATGCCTGACGATGGAATATTTTATCCAAAAACCTTCGATGTAGTTCGTAAAGAATATACGTATGATGATACGGTGAATCTGATCGACCAGTTGATCGTAGCGAATCATCTAACGGTAACCGACCGCAAGCCGGACAAGCTCATTGCTTTTTTGAAAAAAGAGTTCAATACCCGGCATCAGCTGCCCGGACAGTATATACGAGAATCACGCACACCTGCGGTAGCTTATGAATCTTCATCGGTATATGGCCTCGCCATTTTACTGGCTGTACGTTCAGGTGATCCAAAATGGGCCAAACAGCTGTACAACCATATGATTACGTTGCGTGGTCAGGACTCTCGTTACCCAGGTGGATATGTATTTGACGGTAATACACATCTGTTTGACAATCTTTTTCCTTTGTTGGGAGAAATTAATTTACAGAAAAGAATTAAAAAGTAATGATTTTGTCATTTAATGAATTGTTCAATGTGTTAGCATAGGTTTGTCTAATGATGTCATAAATTGTTGAAATATAGAAGAAGTGAGTATAAACAAGAGTTCTAAAAATTCAACGGAGAGAAGGAACCATGAGAAATAAAGCGCCTACCCGCCGTATTGCATGGGGATATGCCCTTCTAATTAGCCTCGCTCTCATGCAGCAACTGTTGATTTATCTTAAAGTGTACATGGATCAGAGCTACACTACAGGGGATATGATCTTTAGTATCGTGTCGCTGGGTGCATTGGTTTTTGGTCTTTTGCTGCCTGTTGGCGTATCCGTCGTGGCGGTATTTGTATATCTGGTCTCTTATTTTGTATGGCTTGTTACGTATGCTGATGCGAATGTACTTGTATTCTCCTGGTGGTTGCTCATCCCGGCCAACGTTGCCGTGGCTGCATTCATTAAGGCAAGCCTGCTGCGCAGTGCACGTGTCGTCGAGCGTCTCCAGGATATGCAGGATCGTAACCCGGAAATCGATCTGGACACCTCGCTTGGTAATAAGGGAGCACTGGCAGATACGTTAATCAAACATAGTAACCTTGCTCGTCGGTACTCCGATAAGTATGGATTTAGTATCGCGATGTTCAAGATTGAATTCTTGCCATTAGTGATGGAATCCCTCGGGTCTGTCCGGTATGCTCAGTTCCTGCTTGAAATCTCGGGTACAATTCAGAAACAGATTCGGTATGAGGATTATAAATTTTTCGTGGATCGTGGGCGATTTGTCATCCTATGTCCGATGATGAATGTGGAGTACCTTCCCGTTCTTACAGAGCGAATCAAAAAAGCCATCATGGATATTCACATCATTGATAAAAAGGGAAATGAGCTGCAGACGGTGATACGCTCTGGTGCTCTGGTATTTCAGAAGGAGCAATTCAGCAAGTACGATGATATTGATGCGGTTATTGCTGCCCTTGAACGAAACACGGAGACCGATCTCATCGGTGAGTATATATAACGGGAAGGAGAGAGGCACAGTGGACTATATGTCCTGGTTCATCCCGATCTGTATCGCCGTCAGTTGTATATTTGCTGTATTTACGGTTTGGTTAACGATTGCAACCCTTCGCTTTCGATCGAGAGTTATTCGCAAGTATGATCGGAGGAAGGTAAGTGGCTGATTTTATTTTAATACTATCCATATTCAGTATCTGGATTGCCGTATTCGAGTCGATTGTTATTATGGCAGGTGCGATTCGTTTTATTAATAAACAGGACAAAAAAGGAATTCAGATCCCTGAAAATATGGATCATTATCCAACAGTCACTGTCATGGTTCCTGCACACAACGAGGGGCTGGTCATTGTTGCTACAGTGGAGCACATCCTGCGCCTGAATTATCCGGAGGACAAGGTTCAGATCATCGTTATCGCCGATAACTGTACAGATGATACCGCAGAGAAACTGAGTTCATTCCTCAGTCAGACCAGTTATATGCATCGCAATGTGACCGTAATGGAGCGAAAAGGAACAGGTGGCAAGTCCGGAGCATTAAATGACGGGCTGGAAATAGCCACGGGTGATTGGATTTGTATCTTTGATGCCGATGCCGCACCTGAACGGAATGCATTAATGTTTCTGACACAAAAATCGCTTGAGAACCCTGAACAATATGGCGTGGTTTTTGGCAGAAACAAAGCACGCAACAGAGGCCAGAACTTCCTCTCCAAATGCATCAATCTGGAGATTATTACATCCCAACGTGTGTATCACACAGGCTTGTGGGAATTATTCCAGCTTGGTTCCATCCCGGGAACGAATTACATTATCAAAACCGAGTTGATCCGGGAGATTGGTGGCTGGGATGTGACAGCCATTACAGAAGATACGGCACTATCATTCGAGATTTTGAATCGCGGACAGTTTGTGGCACTTGCGCCGCAAGCGGAAGCCTATCAGCAGGAGCCGGAACAGCTTAGTGTATACATGAAGCAGCGCGAACGCTGGGCCAAGGGGAACTACCAGGTGGTACTGGATAATATCCATAACCTGTTTAACCGCTCCAGTTGGCGTAATAAGTTGCTGGTCATCTATTATGCCGTTAGTTATTTCTGGTTTATGCTGGCGATCATTGTATCGGATATTATTTTTCTCGTGAATCTGGTTTATCGGGTCATTGCCATATTTAAACCAGAGGTCATTTCACCGTTCCAGTTTGCCGGGGATGCGTATGTTTTCCTGGTCATTGGTTGGGCGCTCATGTACTTTATTTATGTGTTACAGATCAATCTGGCACTTGCCGCAGATATTGGACAGAGCAATACCCGTAATTTCATCTGTGCCTGCGTATCCTACTTCACGTATGCACAGCTGTTCATCCTGATCTCCATCAAGGCATTCTACTCCTTGATCATGGACAAGATTCGGAAACGGGAGAGCAAATGGTACAAAACAGAACGTTTTGGCTAAACGACAAAAATGGTAGAAGTGTGAGGCAGAAAGGCTGTTTGCTGGTTAACGCCAGACAACAGCCTTTTTTGTTCTAGCCAAGTACATCCATATTCTGTATACTCTTACAGGCTGTAAATAGGATCATCATGCTTATCCGAAATGGGGGTCACGGAATGAAGGACAGAGGATCAGACTTTTACGATGATGAGGCGAATTTCGAGAAATATATGGAACGTCGCAAGTGGCAGGAGAACGCTAATGATACATTGGAGAAGCCGGTGATGCTGGAGTTGATCGGAGATGTGGCAGGCAAGAATATACTGGACCTCGGTTGCGGGGATGCAAGGTTCGCGGCAGAATTGCTGAGTGGGGAGCACGAAGGTGCGACGTATACGGGGATTGAGGGTTCGGTGAATATGATTCAGGCAGCTAACAAATCCGTAAAAGGATTAAATGCCCGGGTTGAGCAAGCGTTCATGGAAGACTGGGACTACCCGGCCGGAGCGTATGATCTGGTGATATCGAGACTGGCTGTTCACTATATTGAGGATGTGGAGAACCTGTTCCGCAACATATACGATACGTTGAAAGAGAATGGGACATTCATATTCTCGGTAGAACACCCTGTGATTACGTCCACGCTGCAACCTTCCGGGACTCGAACGGATTGGGTAGTTGATCAGTATTTTGTGGAAGGATTCCGTGAGCAGCAGTGGCTGGGCGGTTCTGTGAAAAAAATGCATCGTTCCATTGAATCGTATTTTATGGCATTGCAGCGGGCCGGGTTCCGTATAGAACATTTACGCGAGTCAGCACCACAACGTGCCCATTTCATTAATGAGGACACCTATTTACGCAGGCAGCGTATTCCATTGTTTCTGTTCCTGGCTGCCCGTAAATAGATCGCGGAGAAGAATACACATGGATATAGGGATACGCTAAGTTATACTCAAAAACTAGAAAGTTCTACACAGAAAACGGTGGATAACACTAGATATAGCAGTAAAAAGCCCGAAATCTATCCACATGTGGATAAGATATCGGGCTTTTTACTGTTATGTTTCTTCACCTATGCTGCGTTTGCTGTGTATAACCACGTGATTATGAATCCGCCGCAGCTCTGACATACACACGTTCTCCGTGCCGATCAACTTCCACGGGTGCCTCGAAGAAGTTGCTCAGCACTTCGGTATTCATCAGCTCACCAGTTAATCCGCTATTCACGATTTCACCCCTACGAAGCAGCAGGCTGTGACCGAACACTGGCAATATTTCCTCGGTATGATGGGTGACGTAGATGAGTGAAGGGGTGTCTGGACGCTGTGATAATTCACGAATGCTGTCCAGCAATCGCTCTCTTGAGAACAGATCCAGTCCATTGCAAGGCTCGTCCAGAATAAGTACGCGCGGATTGGCCATGAGTGCTCGGGCAATAAGAAGTTTCTGTTTCTCGCCTTGAGAACAGGTACGATATTCCCGATCCCACAGGTGCTGACAGCCCAGCGTTTGCATCAATTGTTTTGCCTGTTCCAGATCATCATCCGATAGCTTGTCATACAAGCCAATGGTGGCATGTTTGCCGCTGATCACGACATACTGCGTGCGGTCCGTGCCGTACAATTTCTCTTGCAGAGAGGAACTGACCCAGCCGATGGATTTGCGGAGCTGTCTCAGATCCACATCCCCATATTCATGGCCTAACACGGATATCTTGCCTTCGGTAGGCCAGAGATACCCGGTGATCATGTTCAGGAGTGTTGTTTTGCCGGAGCCATTCAGGCCAAGCAACGCCCAGTGTTCACCATCCTTAACCTGCCAGCTCACATCGTTCAGCAGGGTAAGGGGTCCCCTTTTCCAAGTGACATGCTGTACATCAATAATCATGTGTTATTCCTTCCTTCTGTTATCCTCGATTGTCTTTAGGTGTATTGTAGTCACAAAATCAGTGAGGTTTCAACGGTTATCACGCGGATCTTGGTTGATCTCTACGCAGAAACACAGCACACACACCAAGCAGTGGTAAAAACGAACATAACTTGATAACAAACGCAACGCTGGTCACATCAATTAAGGAACCTAACACAACTGAGCCAAGTCCAGCCATGCCGAACGACAGGCCGAAAAACAATCCGGATACCGTTCCAATATGACGAGGAAGCAGCTCCTGTGCATAAACAATGATGACGCTGAAGCCGGACATCAGGATTAGTCCAATCATTCCGCACAACACCATGGACAAGACGGGTCCTGCATAAGGTAGCAACAGGGAGAACGGTGCAGTGCCTGCAATGGAGAACCAGATCATCGGTTTGCGTCCATAGCGGTCAGCGAGCGGGCCACCGAGCAAGGTTCCGACCATGCCTGCAAATTGCAAAATAAACAGACAGATCTGTGCCTGTGAGAGAGGCAGTTGATACGCATCGGCGTAATAAAAGGCGTAGTATCCAGTCATGCCGGCAATATATACGAATTTGGAGAACAGCAGCAGAATGAGAATCCCCATTGTAAAAGCGATGAATCCCTTGCTCATAGGGCGAGCTACTGGCTCTGCGCCGCTTGATTTTAGAGGCCGTTGCTGACGAATGCGAGTCTCGGCAAGCTTGTCTCTGTACCAGCGACTGACGTAAGACTGAATAAAAATGCCGATCAGGGCAAAGCCCATCAGCCATAGAAAACTAAGCTGCCCATGTGGCAGCAGGATGAAGGCGACCAGTAATGGAGCAATGGCCTGTCCTGTGTTGCCTCCCACCTGGAAGATCGATTGCGCCATTCCGCGCCCACGGCCTGCTGCCATATGGGCCACGCGTGAGGATTCCGGGTGGAGAATGGAGGAGCCTATGCCAATCAATGCTGCTGAAACAAGCAACATCCATAACTCGGAAGACAAGGCTAAGCCAAGAATACCGATCAGGGAGAATAACATGCCTCCGGGAAGCAGGATCGGCATGGGCTTGCGATCCGACATATAACCCACCAGGGGTTGAAGGACGGATGCGGTAATATTCAGGGTGAAGGCAATCCAGCCCATCTGGGCGAAACTGAGCTGCATGGTCTGCTGGAACAGCGGGAAAGCAGACGGAACAACCGTCTGCATTGCATCATTCAGCAGATGGGCGAAGCTGACTCCGGCGAGTGCCCAGTTGGCGGAGGAGTTGATTTGCATTTTGCTTAAAGTGGCCTGAGCCATGGGAGATCACCTCGAATTATTTTTTTTAATGATAAAAGATGGGGTCAGATCATGTCTTTGTGAAAAGTGCTTGGAAAGTGAGCACGATTTGCTATAATGTCAGCAGGTGAGGAAACGATGGAATTAAACATGACGTTAAATGGGTTGGAATTATGGAAAGCAACCGGAGGGTTCGCGAATGAACCACATGCGCATGATGACTGGTATCAGCTAACGTTGCCGGTCAGAGGCCAATGTTATCTGGTACAGGAACGGTATGATTATCCTCTGCAAGCAGGCATGGGGATTATTGCCCATCCTCAGACTGAGCATTATTTTGAGATAGGGTCGGATTCGGCTGTCATTGTGATCAAGTTCCGCAAACCGCCATTAGGCAGCTTTGAAGGTGCGGAGTTAAGTGGGGGGCGAGCTGAGTTTCGACCTACCCAGACGTTTGATCCTGCTGAGATCAGCAGTCTGTTTCGAAGCTGGAATTCCATTTTGTTGGAAGACGTGCCCGACTTGCTGCAAGTGCAGGAAACAGAGCTGGCGATCGAGACGTATCTAAGACGCACGTTGACGGGGCAGGAAAATGGTAAAGGGACTTTAGATCCCGGCACATTCATGGATCCTCATCTCCAACGCGTGCTGGATTACATTCACAGTGCCTACACTGGCCCAATGGATATTGATTCGATGGCGATGGTTGCACATCAGAGTCGGCATCATTTTATGCGTTCCTTCAAGGCTCTTACGGGAACAACACCTTATCAATATTTGCTGAATTTGCGCGTAGAAGAAGCTTCCAGGAGGCTCCGCCTTACAACAGATTCAGTGACAACAATCAGTTATGATCTGGGATTTTCCAGCGTCAGCCAGTTATATAGAGCTTTTCAGCGAGTGTATGTTATGACACCGATGCAATATCGGAATCAGGTGTAGAATACTTTGGGCAGTCTCGCGTGTGCGAGACTGTTTTTTTTGTTACGTGTCAGCATGCCACTGATTTTTGTTGTTGCCAAACATTGAAGACTTTGCTAAGATGGGAAAAAGTTTATGTAAGCGTATACATTTAAGTTAAAATTACAACGTTGTAATTATGGGTGTGGAAATTATTGAAAAGACATAATTACGGTGTGAGGGGGACTATTTCGAGCGATTACCCCGTTCTATACAGAATAATATAGGTCATTACAAAATGTGAATGGGATCAATAACAGATGCGTCAGTGAAATTCCAGTTTATTTTATTCTAAAATTCAAACGTTGTAATTATGGAGTGAAGGAGAGTGTTTCACGTTGAAAAAACGCATGTCCACACTGTTCAGCCTGATCAGACGTGATAAGTATCTGCTGCTGATGTTTTCGCCTATCTTTCTGTATTACCTCATTTTCATGTATCTTCCGATGCCTGGCGTGCTGTTGGCATTTCGCAATTTCCTGCCGGGGCAGGGCATGCTCAGCGGGGAATGGGTGGGACTGCGCTGGTTCGAACAGTTCGTGAATTCCATTTACTTCTGGCGACTGCTACGCAACACATTTTTACTCGCCTTTCTGCCACTCTTGTTCGGTTTCTCCATTCCGATTTTATTCGCTGTCTGCATTGTGGAGATCAAGAACCGAACATTCAAACGATTTGCCCAGACGGTTACCTACCTTCCTCACTTCATCTCCACTGTCGTTGTAGCCGGTATGATTATTAACTTCCTGTCACCAACAGACGGTATTGTGAACACCCTCATCGCGAGTCTTGGTTTGGAAAAAGTGAATTTCATGATGGATGCCAGCTGGTTCCGTACCATCTTCACAAGTTCCGACATCTGGCAGAGTTTTGGCTTCAGTTCCATCATCTACATTGCAGCCATTATGGGGATCGACCCCGAGATGTATGATTCCGGCAAAATCGACGGCGTCAACAAATTCCAGGAGCTATGGCACCTGACTCTTCCCAGTATCAAACCAACCATTGTCATTCTTCTGCTTCTGTCGCTTGGCGGCATTATGAGTGTAGGTTTCGAGAAAGTATATCTGCTCTACAATGGAGCCACTTACGAAACGGCGGATGTCCTATCCACTTATGTATACCGGATGGGGATCGAGGGCCAGAATTACGGCTTCGCCACAGCGGTCGGCCTGTTTAACTCCATTATTACCTTTGTCCTTGTGTTTGCTGCCAATTCCATGACCCGCCGCCTGACCAAGATGTCACTCTGGTAAGACTATAACCCGGACCAAAGGAGACCTGTATGCAAAAATCGAGAAGTGACCGTTTATTCTACGGATGTGTCTATCTGCTGACCATACTGGCGGTTGTTGTCACGTTGTATCCCTTTCTGTACGTCATTAGCATTTCATTCAGCTCGGTGGATGCCATCGACAAACAAAAAGTGGTATTGTGGCCCGTTGGCTTTACCCTGTCAGGTTACCAAATGGTACTGCAATACAAGGAGTTATGGGTTTCGTTCTACAACACTCTCTGGTACACCGTGGTAGGCACACTGTTGAACATTGTGGCAACATGTCTTGCCGCGTTTCCATTATCCAGACAGCAATTTTTCTTACGTCGTAAGCTGAATTTTTTCATCGCTTTCACCATGTATTTCTCGGGTGGGCTCATTCCGGTCTACATGCTGATTACTTCGCTTGGGCTGTACAATACCCGCTGGGTCATGGTGCTGCCTGTGTTGGTGATTACGTTTAACGTCATGATCTGCCGCTCGGCGTTCGAAGGCATTCCGAATGAGATTTTCGAAAGTGCCAGTATAGACGGGGCCAACGAGATGACGATGCTGTATCGTCTGGCGGTTCCCATCATCAAGCCAACACTGGCTGTGCTCACGCTGTACTATGCAGTATTCCACTGGAACAACTTTTTCTCGGCCCTGTTATATCTGGGCAAACAGGATATGCAGCCCTTACAGATGTTCCTGCGAAGGGTGCTGATCATGGCATCTCCGGAAGTGATGCAGAAGATGGGTGGCACGATGACATCCGGTGCGCTGGCCGTATCGACCCTTCAGGTTCGTTATGTATCCATTGTGGTCAGCATTCTGCCTATTGTTACGATCTACCCGTTTATCCAACGGTACTTCGTTAAGGGGATCACCCTCGGAGCCGTGAAAGGATAGCTTTACTTACTTAAGTGTCATGTCATTCAAGGGAGTTCAAAGTGGTTCATACCAAGGAGGAATGATGGATGAGATTTAAAGGGGCAGGAAGAAAAAGTGTAATGGTAGCGATACTGGCAATCAGCCTGGCGGGATGCAGCGGTGGAACAGGGGCGGGAACCGATGCGGGGAGCACCCCGTCCAGTTCGGAGCCAGCCTTCAATTATACCGGGGCAGGGCCGGTAACGGATCAACCGGATGCCAAGCTGTCTATTCTCGGTACCAACGCCTGGACGACCAACGTGGATCTGTCCACCGCAGCGATCGTTAAGAAAATCGAAGGCAATGCCGGTGTTACGGTGGATTGGGATCTCATTCCGCCGCAGAACTATGCGGATGCCGTAAATCCGAGGCTGGCTGCCGGTACCGGCTTGCCCGATATCGTGTATCTGCCGGATCAGGATCAGCTCATGAAGTACATCAATAGTGGCCTGTTTATCCCGATTGACGAGCTGGTGGAGAAGTACGGCGTGAATCTCAAAAAAATATATGAAAAGTCGCCTTCGGTCAAAGCCAGTTTAACGACGCCAGATGGTAAAATGTATTATATCCCGCAGCAGACGCTCACCCGCAACTACATGCCGGTATTTATGGTTAATGTGCGCTGGCTCGACAAGCTGGGACTAAGCGAACCGACCACGCTCGATGAGTTTACGGCGATGCTGCGCAAGTTCAAGACAGACGACCCGAACGGCAATGGAAAAGCCGACGAGATCCCGCTGTCCATGGAAGCCAAATTTGTGTCCATGGCCTTTGGTCCGGCCTTTGGACTTGATCTGTCCAATCAGTTTTATGCAGATGATCAGGGCAAGGTACATTTCAGCTATTATGAGCCGGCGTACAAGGAGTACCTGACCTATCTGAACGGACTGTACAAGGAAGGTCTGCTTGGGGTGGATTATGCGAGTACCACGAGTGATCAGGTCACATCGCGCATCTCTCAGGATGTCACCGGCGCAACGTTTAATTTTAGCTGGTACATGTCGATGGTCTACAGCCCGCTGTTCAAGGATTACAATCCGGAAGAGCCAATCATCAAAGGCATTCTGCCACTGAAAGGACCGCATGGCGATCAGTTCTACATCGGTCGTACGCCGGTTAGCGGCATCTTCGGCATCACGCGGGACAGCAAAAATCCGGAGCTGGCTTTCCGCTTCCTGGATTATGCGGTAAGTGAAGAGGCGCAGACGTATTATACGTGGGGCATCAAGGATGACACGTATACGGAAGAGAACGGTGTGAAGACATTTACGGACAAAGGCAAGGACAATGAATACATCCAGAAGCTCGGCATTGGTCCGGTGAATTTGCCGAACATTCAATCCACCGATTCTGCCGATTCCGTCGTAGCCCCTTGGCATGCAAAGATGGATAAGGAACTGGAGCCGTATGTCCGCGAACCGTTCCCGTTTGTCTATGCCCTGCCGGATGAAGCGAGCGTGGAGAGCATGGCGATGCCTGACATCACCACATATGTGGAAGAGATGAACTTCAAGTTTATTAGCGGTGATGCCGGTCTGGACCAGTTTGACAGTTATATTGAGACGCTGAAGAAGATGAATATAGAGCAGGTTATTGCAGGCAGACAGGCACAATATGATCGTTATAAGGCTGCACAGAAATAGGAAATAGGGTTTCAGGCGTATGAGAGGTGTTGATTGATTTTGATAACCATTAAAGATATTGCCAAACTGGCGGGGGTGAGCTATAGCACGGTATCGAAGGCGCTGAATGATGACCCCCGAATCAAACCAGCAACGAAGCAGAAGGTACTTGCGGTTGCGGAGAAACATCAATATCGGAAAAACATGCTGGCCCGACAGCTTTCCACCGGCAGGAGCAACATCATCGGTTTTGTGCTGGATGAACTGAGCAATCCGTTATTTTCGAACATCTCCGGCCGTCTGCACACCGAGCTGAAGAAGCGGGGATATCAGATGATCCTGGTGGTGGCCGATGATGGCGTGGATGTATTTAGCCAGCTGCGTGTCGACGGATGTATTCTGTGGGACTATGCACTGGATAATCGGGATGTATTTTGGAAAAAGTTCGCCACACTCAACATGCCATGTTTTGTGCTGGGGACAGATGAAGCGCCGAACTCTCCTTACATCAAGATTGATCGCAAAGAAGGATTGTTCAAAGCAGTGGAGCATCTGAAATCGCTGGGCCACAGCCGAATCGGATTCATCGGCAACTCCCAGCATGTCAAGCTGGAGGGATACAGGGAAGCGTTGCAGCGCACGGGTCTGGCTTTTAACGAAGATCATGTGCTGCCAGCGTATTCCTCCTGGGAAGATGGATATTTTGCCATACGTAATCATACGTTTGGGCCGGAGTCGCCTACAGCTTTTATTGGACTAAACAATTTGGTCACCCGAGGTGCGCTCCGGGCTTTGCTTGAGGCAGGTTACAGCGTTCCAGGCGATATCTCGTTAATCGGGTACGATGATCTGCCGGATATGCAGTATGCCGAAGTGGCCTTGACGACGATTGGGCCGCCTCTGGATGAACTGGCCGTGCAGGCAGCCGAGCTGATTGTATCGTTAATCCGGGATGAACAGGTTGATGTTCCGGTAGTGATCCAACCCAAGCTGAATCTCCGCAATTCAACGGCAAAGTGTTAGTCATACATGTATTAGGTGGTTACAACACTCAAGGAGGAATTGCTTATGCAGGTACAGACGCAGCTATCCTGGTCTGAGCGAATTGCAGCAACGATCATCCAGCAATGTGACGGAGACGGGTATCATGCGTTCCCTTCGGGAAGATGGGCATACGTGGAAGGCATGACATTGATGGCGATGGCACGAACCGGGCAGTATTATGGCAAGCCAGCGTATGTTGATTTTATGAAAAAACATATGGACTTGTATATCCAGCCCGACGGCTCTATTGGCACCTATACGTTGGAAGAATATAATCTGGATCAGATTAATCAGGGGAAAAACCTGTTTGCATTACTGGATGGTGCAGAAGATCAGCGTTACGCCGAAGCGGCGCATCTCTTGGCTGCACAGCTCGCAGGGCAACCCCGAACGTCGGAGGGTGGCTTCTGGCACAAAAAAATCTATCCATACCAGATGTGGCTGGACGGGCTGTATATGTCATCTCCCTTTCTGTCCGAGTATGCGAAGACATTTCATCACCCCGAGTTATGGGATGAAGTGGCACATCAGATTCTGCTGATCGAACGCCAGACCCGTGATCCGCGGACCGGGCTGCTCTATCATGGCTGGGATGAATCGAAGGAGCAGGTCTGGGCCGATTCATCGACAGGTTGCTCGCCACATTTCTGGAGCCGGGCGATGGGCTGGTATGCCATGGCGATTGTAGACAGCGTGGAGCATTTCCCCGTGAATCATCCAAAGCGCGGAACCATCATCGGCATCTTTGAACGGATGTGCCATGCTTTGGTACGCGTGCAGGAGCAGGAGAGCGGGTTATGGTTCCAGGTGCTGGATCAGGGCTTCCGCAAAGGCAACTATCTGGAAGCATCCGGGTCAAGCATGTTTGTATATGCACTTGCGAAGGGTGTGCGGCTGAGGTATCTGGAGCCGAATTTCAGAGCTGCGGCGGAGAAAGGATGGCAGGGACTTTCCTCCAGATTGGTGGAGGAGACGGCTGACGGCGTTCGGTTGAACGGGATCTGTCATGGCGCAGGACTAAGTCTGGACCGGGATGGCTCGTACAGCTACTATGTAAGCGAAGCGGTTGTAAGCGATTCCTTTATGGGGGTGGCCCCGCTCCTGCTGGCAGCACTGGAAATGGAGCGATTGCCATGACACAGCAGAGATTGCCGAATACAGCATTGGAATCATCTTCTCCCTGTCTGACGGTTGCTTCAGACGGGACGGGGGATTATGTGACGATTCAGGCTGCAGTCGATGCTTTGCCGGAGAATGGCAACGGAAACGTTCCGATTCGAGTGAAGGCTGGAGTGTATCATGAGAAGCTGCACATGGAGAAGCCAGGCATCCATCTGATTGGAGATGGAGCGGAGCAGACCATCATTACGTATGATGATTATGCCCTTAAGAAGTTCCCGGACGGGTCGCCATATCATACGTTTCATTCCTATACGGCTTTCATCGGTGCTGATGATTTCACGGCAGAGGGCATTTCCTTCGTCAATGCCGCCGGTCCGGGCAAGGAGGTTGGTCAGGCATTGGCCGTTTATGTAGATGGAGACCGGGCGGCCTTTCGCCGCTGTCGTCTGATCGGTCACCAGGATACGATCTTCACTGGCCCGCTGCCGGAGCAGCCCATGGATCGCAGTTACTTTGGCGGGCCACGCGATGGTGCCGAGCGGCGCAAACTGCGGCAGTATTTCGAGGACTGTTACATCGAAGGTGATATCGATTTTATTTTTGGCTCGGCTACAGTGGTGTTTAAGGGCTGCGAGATCTTTACGAAGAATCGCCTGACTGAAGCAGAGGCTGCGAATGGCCAAGTGAACGGCTGGATTACCGCCGCATCTACGCCGGAGGATGTGCGATATGGCTATGTATTTCTGGACTGTGATCTGACCAGCAATGCTCCGCCGCAGTCGGTGTATCTGGGCAGACCCTGGCGTCATCATGCCAAAGTCTGTTTCCTCAACTGCTGGATCGGCGCTCATGTGAAGCGCGAGGGATGGCACAACTGGAACAAGACAGATGCAGAGCAGACCGTTCAATATGCGGAGTATAACAGTGCCGGGCCTGGTGCCGGACGTGCTGCTGAACGTGTCCCGTGGGCCAAAATACTGACTGAACAGGAAGCGGCGGAGTACTCCATAGCCCGTGTGTTATCCGGGAGTGATGGCTGGCAGCCTTTTGAAGGGGGAGGGGAGCATCGGCGGTAAGATACGCCCTCTTCTCTGCGAAATATATAACACAGGCTTTCTTTCTAGTCCCCTAAGGACTTGGCGGAAAGCCTTTTCGGCGTGCTATATTACATTTTTCGCCCCCAATAGAACTATTTTATCCCTTATCTCCCAAGCATTTTACTGATTAAATACAGGGTGAGGATCTGTAAATTCCCTGTAAAATTTGGTGATGTCTGCTGAAAAAGATAACGAGAGGGAAGGTCCAATTTGGCAAGGGAAGGGAGTGAAGCGACACGCAACATCAGATGGCTGAATAAGGCTGCTCTAATCGATCACAGATCAGATGCAGGTGGACGATGGATGCCTTGTTTGCAAGGTGAACGTATCCTTAATACAGGAGGGATTTTGCTTGAATCAAGCTGTTCGATTCCGCCCAGTCATTACATTTGCTTTGGCATTTCTTCTTCTTATTTCGTGGTTTGCACCGAGAGCCGATGCCGCTGCCCAGTGGCAGGCAGGCACCGCATACAAGAAAGGAGACCTCGTAACATATCAACATAAAGATTATGAGTGTATTCAGGCCCACACGGCGTTGACCGGATGGGAGCCCTCTGTTGTACCCGCATTGTGGAAATACGTCGGGGAAGGTTCTGGAGGCGAAACACCAACGCCAGATACGTCACCCCCTTCTGTTCCTGTGGGTCTGACCTCATCCTCCATCACGGACACCTCCGTTAGTCTTTCCTGGAATGCATCCACGGATAATGTGGGCGTAACGGGATACGAGGTGTACCGGAACGGTGTTCTTGTGACAAGTACCTCCACTATAACGGTTGTAGTCACGGGACTGACTGCCAGCACGACCTATGCTTTTACGGTAAAAGCCAAAGATGCCGCAGGCAATATATCTGCTGCGAGCAGCTCCCTCAGCGTAACAACTTCCAACGGTTCTTCTAATCCTGGGCCAACCGGCAGCAAATGGCTGATCGGTTACTGGCACAACTTCGATAATGGTTCAACGAATATCAGACTTCGTAATGTATCAACAGCCTATGACGTCATTAATGTCTCCTTTGCCGAACCGATTTCACATGGCAGTGGAACGCTTGCTTTTACTCCATACAATGCAACGGTAGCCGAATTCAAATCCGATATTGCCTATCTGCAAAGTCAGGGGAAAAAAGTACTGCTTTCCATGGGAGGAGCCAACGGGACCATTGAGCTTACCGACGCGACCAAGAGACAGCAATTCGAAGATTCGTTAAAATCAATCATTTCCACCTATGGTTTCAATGGTCTTGATATCGATCTGGAAGGAAGCTCCCTGTCTCTGAATGCAGGGGATACCGATTTCCGTAGTCCAACTACACCGAAAATTGTTAACCTCATCCAAGGCTTGAAAGCGGTTAAGTCACACTTCGGCGCCAATTTCATCCTGACGGCTGCGCCGGAGACGGCCTATGTACAGGGTGGATATCTAAGCTACGGTGGCCCTTGGGGAGCATACCTGCCAGTTATCCATGCCTTGCGTAATGACCTGACCCTGCTTCATGTGCAGCACTATAACACGGGCTCCATGGTGGGACTGGATGGACGCTCCTACGCCCAAGGGACAGCTGATTTCCATGTAGCCATGGCTGAAATGCTGCTTCAGGGCTTTCATGTAGGCGGCAGCTCCGGCCCTTTCTTTAGTGCCTTGAGACCGGACCAGATTGCAATCGGTGTACCGGCTTCACAGCAGGCTGCCGGAGGCGGGTATACCACGCCAGCCGAGCTGCAGAAGGCGTTGAATTACCTAATCAAAGGTGTGTCGTACGGCGGTTCCTATACTTTGCGCCAGCCTGCGGGCTACGCGGGGATAAAAGGGATGATGACCTGGTCAATCAACTGGGACGCCTATACGAATAATCAGTTTTCGAGCGCACATCGTCCGTTCCTGAACGGGCTGAGTACGCAAACGACAAAGGAGGTTGTGTACTAGATGATACATTTTAATAAACACACTGCTTTCAAGAAAACCGCAAAGTTTCTCCTGGGTCTGTCCCTGCTCTTATCCATCATTGTTCCTTCTTTTGTGCTCCAACCCGCTACGGCAGCAGCAGCGGAATCTTATAAAATTGTTGGTTACTACCCGTCCTGGGCTGCGTACGGGAGAAACTATAATGTAACGGATATCGACCCAACCAAGGTCACGCATATCAACTATGCGTTTGCCGATATTTGCTGGAACGGTATTCATGGAAATCCGGACCCTTCGGGACCAAATCCTGTGACTTGGACTTGTCAGAATGAAAAAAGCCAGACAATTAATGTGCCCAACGGAACGATCGTGCTTGGCGATCCATGGATTGATACCGGCAAGACATTTGCAGGGGATACGTGGGATCAGCCCATTGCAGGCAATATCAATCAGCTGAACAAACTGAAACAAATCAATCCTAATCTGAAGACAATCATCTCCGTCGGAGGATGGACATGGTCCAACCGCTTCTCTGATGTGGCTGCGACTGCTGCAACGCGAGAGGTTTTTGCGAACTCGGCCGTCGACTTCCTGCGCAAATACAATTTTGACGGGGTAGATCTGGACTGGGAATATCCGGTATCAGGCGGACTTGATGGTAACAGCAAACGTCCAGAGGATAAGCAAAATTACACGCTGCTTCTGAGCAAAATCCGTGAGAAGCTGGATGCTGCCGGAACTGTGGACGGCAAGAAGTATCTGCTTACGATTGCAAGCGGTGCATCAACGACCTATGCTGCGAATACTGAGCTTGCCAACATAGCTGCCATCGTCGACTGGATCAACATTATGACATACGATTTTAACGGGGCTTGGCAAAAAGTCAGCGCGCATAATGCGCCGTTGAACTATGACCCTGCGGCTTCGGCTGCCGGGGTGCCGGATGCCAATACATTTAATGTGGCTGCCGGAGCACAAGGGCATTTGAATGCAGGGGTACCAGCCGCCAAACTTGTGCTTGGTGTCCCATTCTATGGCCGCGGCTGGGATGGATGCGCACAGGCGGGCAATGGCCAGTATCAGACCTGCACGGGAGGTTCTTCCGTTGGAACATGGGAAGCGGGGTCCTTTGACTTCTATGATCTGGAGACCAATTACATTAATAAAAACGGGTATACCCGTTACTGGAACGACACGGCCAAAGTGCCATATCTCTATAATGCATCCAACAAGCGTTTTATTAGCTATGATGATGCGGAGTCTGTTGGATATAAAACCGCTTATATCAAGAGCAAGGGGCTTGGCGGTGCGATGTTCTGGGAGCTTAGCGGTGACCGCAACAAAACACTCCAAAATAAACTGAAAGCCGATCTGCCTACTGGAGGTACAGTGCCTCCAGCGGATACGACGGCGCCAAGCGTACCGGGAAATGCCCGCTCGACAGGTGTGACGGCTACCTCGGTGACGCTGGCTTGGAATGCTTCAACAGATAATGTGGGTGTTACTGGATATAACGTCTACAATGGTGCCAATCTTGCTGCCTCCGTCAACGGAACGACCGCAACCATTAGCGGCCTGTCAGCGGGTACTTCGTATACCTTTACGATCAAAGCAAAAGATGCCGCAGGCAATCTGTCTGCATCCAGTAATGCGGTAACCGTAAGCACTGCGACTCAGCCGGGAGGGGATACGCAAGCGCCAACTGCACCGGCGAACCTGACATCGACAGCGCAAACGACATCCAGCATAACGCTGAGCTGGGCGGCATCCACGGATAACGTGGGTGTAGTCAGTTATGATGTGTACAATGGAACGACACTTGCGACATCCGTGACTGGAACGACCGCAACGATCAGCGGGCTTGCTGCGGATACCTCGTATACGTTTACGGTGAAAGCAAAGGATGCGGCGGGGAATGGTTCTGCTGCAAGTAATGCGGTGACCGTGAAAACAACAGCAGGAACGACAAATCCTGGCGTTTCAGCTTGGCAGGCAAATACAGCCTATTCTGTCGGACAGCTGGTCACGTATAGCGGCAAGACCTATAAATGTTTGCAGGCCCATACGTCCTTGCCTGGATGGGAACCATCCAATGTTCCTGCATTGTGGCAGGTTCAATAGTTAAAATATGTAATACAACATTTTGAATTAAAGCGTGCAGTGTTAGCGAGGCTTGGCTATAGGGAGGAGAATATAACGAAAAAACACCGGCTACGGGTCCGGTGTTTTTTCGTTATATTTGTCAAACCAAGCAGGCTCCAAAAAGGCTACTCATTTAGAAATCGAAGTTGTCCGGGTCAGGTCCAACGCGTACATCTTCGTTCAGAGCACTAATCTGATCCATCTCTTCATTTGAAAGTTCAAAGTCGAAGATGGAGGAGTTCTCAATAATCCGCTGTTCTTTGGTGGACTTCGGAATAGTAATGACCCCATTTTGCAGATCCCAACGCAGGATAACTTGTGCAACCGATTTGCCTTTGGCTGAAGCAATCGCCGTGAGTACTGGATTGTCCAACAGCTGACCTTGCATCAAAGGGGACCAAGCTTCAAGCTGGATACCATGCTTTTCGCAGAAAGCTTTAAGCTCAACCTGAGTCAGGCGAGGGTGGTATTCCACCTGATTGATCATCGGTTTCACTTTGGCATCCTGCATCAGGTCTTCGAGATGATGAATCTGGAAGTTGCTTACCCCAATAGCCTTAATCCGACCTGCTGCGTACAGCTCCTCGATTGCTTTCCAGGCTGCTTTGTATTTGCCTGCCTTAGGCCAGTGAATCAGATACAGGTCCAGGTATTCCAGTCCCAGTTTGTTCAATGTGGTATCAAAAGCCGCAAGCGTCTCTTCATATCCGAGGTCTGCATTCCATACTTTAGATGTAACAAACAGTTCTTCGCGTTTCAGGTTGTTCTCTTGCAGAGCTTCGGCAATCGCTTGGCCCACACCGGTTTCATTGCCGTATATTGCAGCAGTATCGATACTGCGGTAGCCATGTTTGATCGCATTTTTCACAGCTTCAATCAGTTCAGATCCTTCTTCTACCTTAAATACACCAAGTCCGAACCAAGGCATGGAAACACCGTTATGCAGAGGTACTGTGGATTGTAAATGTTGTGCTGTTTGAGCTGTTGTCATGAGATTTCCTCCTTCAAATGTGTAAAAATCAGTCAATCCAAGCTGTATTGCCATTATTTCATCATACAAAATCAAATCATAGTAGATCAAATTGGGTTCAACGTATATAGTATAATACAATACGATATGAAACCGGTTCCCTCCACTTAGAGTTTGGAACCAATATGACAAAGGTCGAGCCCAGTCAGAATGGAAATTAGAACGAAGCTTTCTCCATTTCGACTGATGCATGTTGATCCTTGCTTTCCAGCATTTTAGCCCATGCGGTCAGGATTACAGCTACGAGAACCATTAAGGCTCCGACCCATGTCGTGTGAATCAAACCAATGGAGTCATTGATCACTCCACCCAAATAGGCACCTATAGCGATCCCTGCATTAAATGCGGCGATGTTAAAGGCTGAAGCTACATCCTTGGCCTGTGGGGCATATCGTTCAGCCAAGGTTACAACGTACATCTGAAGACCAGGTACATTCATGAAGGCTAGCAGACCCATACCCATAATGGTGAGAAGTGCTGCTAACTTGAACGGGACCGTAAAGTACATTACGCCCAGAATGATCGTCTGAATGATGAACATGTAGAAGAGCGCCTTGAGCGGGTTACGATTGGCCGCTCTGCCGCCGATGATGTTGCCAACAGCAATGGCGATTCCGTACAACAACAGAATGAACGCGACTGTTTTCTCGGAATATCCGCTGATATCATGCAATAACGGAGACAAATACGTAAATACAACAAATGTTCCTCCGTACCCAACGGCAGTGATGGCAAAAGCAAGCAGCAAGCGTCCGCCTGTAACCAGCTTCAGCTGAGCCCGAAATGCTGTTCGTGTTCCGCGTTTCAACGTGGATGGCACGAGTATTAGATTCCCGATCATCGCAACGATGCCAACCACAACAATCAGGACAAAGGCAGCGCGCCAGCCCCAATGTTGACCGATGAGTGTACCGAGAGGTACACCGGTTACTGTGGCAATGGTTAGACCCGAGAACATGATGGCAATGGCACTCGCCCTACGGTTTGCAGGTACCAGATCGGCGGCAATCGTGGAGCCGATGGACATGAACACGCCGTGTGCGAGAGCGGACACCACTCGTGCAATGAGTAACATGGTGATACCCGTCGACAGTGCAGCCATGGTGTTACCCGCAATGAAAACAATCATGATGGCAAGCAGAAGCGTTTTGCGAGATATGGTAGACGTCAGCGAGGTCAGAACAGGAGCCCCGAAGGTAACGCCTAATGCATATAAAGTAACGGTCAGTCCCGCTGTAGTTACGGAAATGCCCAGGTCATCTGCAATGAGGGGCAGTAGCCCAACGCTGATAAATTCTGTGGTACCGATTGCGAATGCACTAATGGCCAGTGCTAGCAACGCCCACGTGCTGCGTTTTGAATCTTGTAACATTTCTTGCTCAACTCCCCCGAATGTAGATTTACGTACCGGCAAATGCTATTATGAGTTATTCGGTATGGATTGAATAGTACGTACTTTTTAGTACCCTACGTACTTTTTGGTGCCTATACGGCATGCGACGGATGTAATCCAATTCATCAGGGAGGAAGAAAGTTATGGTTAGAAAAAAATATAACATCTCGGTTGAAGCTACCCTTGAGGTGATCGGTGGCAAGTGGAAATGCGTCATTCTCTGTCATCTCACACATGGGAAAAGACGGACCAGTGATCTCAAACGTATTATGCCCGCAATCACGCAGAAAATGTTAACACAGCAGCTGAGAGAGCTTGAAAACGACGGAATTGTAAACCGAATCGTATATAATCAGGTTCCTCCCAAAGTAGAATACGAATTGAGTGATTACGGTCGGAGTCTTGAACCGATTCTCAATGCGCTCTGCAATTGGGGAGATCAGCATATTGTGAAGGAATACGGAGACAAATCAGCAGTGTTAGAAGATAACGGGCTGAATGATTTTAACTCGGACAATAGGGAGCTGGTGCAACCGTGAACTATGAGATTTTATATGATGGTGCTTTTGCGATGCTCAAGGTACATTTGCAGCGGGGCGAGCGATTCAAGGCCGAAAGCGGTGCGATGGTATCCATGACGCCTACGGTTGAACTGAAGGGTTCAGCAGAAGGTGGAATGTTTGCCGGGTTTGGTCGGATGCTGAGCGGGGAGAAATTTTTCTTTCAGGAACTGACGGCTGCGGGCGGGTCGGCAGAGATTCTGCTCTCCCCTTCAAGCATGGGCGATGTAGAAGCTGTCGAATTGGACGGTTCCTACTCACTCTATGTGCAGAAAGATGGATTTCTGGCGGGGACCGAGGGCATACAGGTGAATACCAAAATGCAAAACCTGAAGAAAGGTCTCTTTTCGGGAGAAGGTTTCTTCATTATTGAGATCAGTGGACGTGGAACTGTATTTCTGTCTTCCTATGGAGCAATCCATGCGATTAATTTGGCAGCAGGTGAAGAAATGATCGTGGATAACGCTCATCTGGTAGCATGGCCTCATTATGTAGATTACCGTATAGAGAAGGCTTCACAGGGCTGGTTATCCAGTGTTACAAGTGGAGAAGGATTGGTATGCCGGTTCCGTGGAGAAGGGACCATTCTTATACAGAGCCGTAATCCGCAAGGATTCGGACAATGGGTGAAGCAGTTTATCCCAACGCGCTAATTTTATTCAAAAGAACATACAGGGTTGCAACGGATGTATCTCCATCATCGTTATATGAATAATGGATTTACTTGATTGACTGGTGGGTACATAATCTGTTGCATAAGGTCGCACATCATGGAGGTATGAGATGAAAAGCTCACGGTATAAAAACGCACAAGAAAGCCCGGGATATCTGTTATGGCAGGTTACAGCGATGTGGCAAAAGGAAGTACGCAGGGTGCTGGAGCCACTCGAACTGACACAGCCCCAATTTGTATTGTTGCATGCCTGTCTGTGGCTCAATGAACGTGATGAGGAAGGCAAGGGAGTCACTCAGGTTCAAATTGCACAATTTGCCAAAGTAGATGTTAATGTGACTTCTCAGGTTCTGCGTGCTCTTGAAAAGAGAGGCTTGATTACGCGTGCTCGTCATCAGACGGATACACGTGCCAATATAATTACCACAACGGAAGAAGGAACCCGATTGGCCATTGAAGGAATCCACTTGGTTGAGGAGTCGGACAAGGCTTTTTTCGAAACTTTGGATGATCGTAAGGAAGAGTATATGCAGATCATGCAGGAGTTTCTTCGCCAAAAAACAGAGGGCTAATCCATAATAAGATTTTTTTTAATTTATTAAACTACAGATTGTAGTGGAATTGGGAATTTTCTGAATACTTATGATTATAATGTCTATATAAAAATCAAAATGAACCTCCTGACTTTATCCGTCGGGAGGTTCATTTCATTTACTTTAATCGATTCGGTAGGACGCAAATGGCTCGCGGCGACGGAAAGAGTCACTGATCTGATCCAGATCGGTCAACAGCTCATCGGGCAGTGACATATCCAGACTAGCCAGATTATGCTCCAGCTGCTCGGTACGTGTTGCGCCGACAATGACTGTGGATACAGCCGGGCGTGTCAGTAACCAGGCAAGCGACAGCACACTCGGGGAGTATCCATATGCAGCCGCTTTTGCACTCACTTGTTCGCTCAGTTGAATGTTATGCTCCAGCAGAAAACGATTGAAGGACGGGTCAGTGTCTGCTCTGGAACCGGAAGGTACTGCACTTGCTTGTCCGTTATATTTACCTGTCAGAATCCCGCCTGCCAGTGGGAAATACGGGATAATGCCTACGCCCTGATCCAGACACATCGGTACCAGTTCCAATTCAGGCGTACGGTCTGCCAGGGAGTAGCTGGTTTGGGTGGAGATGTAGCGCACATAACCTTTCTGTTCACTGATCCCCAGAGCTTTCATCAACTCCCAGGCTGCGTAGTTGGAGGCTCCAATGTAACGGACTTTGCCGGAAGTGACCATATCGTCCAGCGTACGGAGTGTCTCATCCAGCGGTGTATGCGGATCAAAAGTATGGATCTGGTACAGATCCACATAATCCGTTTGCAGACGCCGCAGGCTATGTTCCAGCTCTTGTTGCAGATGGTAGCGGGATGAACCGCGCCCATGAGGACCATCATGCCGGGGTAATCCGGCTTTGGTCGCAAGCACCGCGTTTTCCCGACGACCTGTGAGAGCCTGTCCAATGATGCGTTCCGACTCCGTACCTGCATAGATATTGGCGGTATCGATAAAGTTGATGCCCTGGTCCATCGCTGCATGAATAATGCGGGTAGAAGCTGCTTCATCCGCACGTTTGCCAAATGCATTGGTGCCAAGCCCCAGTGCCGATACACGCAAACCACTATTGCCTAAATGTCGATACTCCATCATTCATCGCTCCCTTTACACTCGTTTATGTAATGCAGATTATAACGTAATCTATTGAAAACGTGTTATTAATATAGTTAAATGATTCTAAGAACCCGTTATTAAAGGAGATATGATGGAAAACAGTGCTGCACATTTAACAAGACGGAAGCCGAAGAAACCGAAGAAGACATGGAAGAAGCCATTAATCATCACCCTGAGTGTGCTGCTTGTGCTCGGAGGACTCGGATTTATGTATCAAAAGCAACTCGTCGTGTTTGCCTTTAATATGTTCGCGTCCGGTACGGTGAAGGAAGCCTTGGATGACTCCTATAAGCCAGCTGGTGATAAGGATGCCCCAGTTGTGGAACATACGGACCCATTCTCGCTGTTGCTGCTTGGTATTGACCAACGCGATAACGAACCAAGCCGTTCAGATACCATCATCTATTCCGTCGTGCGTCCAGAAGACAATAAAGTGTTACTGCTGTCTATTCCACGTGATTCCTATACCGAAATTGTCGGCCGGGATGTGAAGTCGAAGATCAACTCAGCGTATGCCCACGGTGAAGCCAAGATGGCGATGGATACGGTGGAGAATTTGCTGGGGAACAAAGTTGATTTCTATGCTGCTATTAACTTCAACGGGCTCAAGGACATTGTTGATGCGGTGGGCGGCGTTGAACTGCCGATCAAGAAGAACATCGAGAACAAGCTCAAGAGCCATGAGAAACTGTTCGTTGAAGCGAATAAACCGATTTATAGCGGCGAAGAAGCGCTTGGTTATGTGCGTTACCGGGAAGATTCCGATTTCAATCGGACGATGCGTCATCGGATTTTCTTAAGTGCTTTCATGAATCGTGCGCTGGAGGTCAAAAATCTGACCAAGATCCCGGACGTCATCCAGATTGCCGGATCCAATTTTACAACCAACATGACCTCGGACTTTATCGTGAAATTTGCCGAATCCTTATATATGAAAGACAGTGCGCCTACGATCAGCAACTATATGTTGAAGGGCGAAGGTGCAACGCGCAGTGGTACATGGTACTATGATCTGTCGGAGGACGATCTGCAATATGTGCGTGGCATGATCGCCAGTTGGCTGGACCCGGATGCAACCGAGATTATTGAACCGGAGTCAACCGATTCAGCCGCAGCGGATAAAACCTAGAATAGAAGCAGTAGATATGTAATGCGTTGGCTGCTGCATCGATATAGAATATAACAAAGTACACGGAAGGCACCATGCTTTCCGTGTACTTTTTTTATGGCATAACGGTGCTACGTTAACTTGCTTCCGACTCCAGTGTTCTCAGTAGTCACCGACCGTTATATGGACTTTAAGATGACATGGCAGCGGAAATAGGAAGCAAAGAGATCAGATGTGTGAGATCGAATTCATCTGAGCTGTTGTCCACGGAAATGACCTCAATATTCTCCCACATGCATGTATTTGCTTGCATCCCCTGTACAAATGTCTCCCAGTGATCCAGCTTCCACCTGTCTCTCTCCAGACCGCGATTCTTCAACCGTTGTTGAAGAACATCAACATTCACATTTACCCTCAACACCATGGGAACGACAGATTCCCACTCATATTTAGCTGTCAGATGATTGATGTAATCGCTTTCGCTAAAGTAACCAACAAAAGGTGCATCCAGGATGACAGACCTACCTAATTGCAGATTGTCATTCGCCACGTTTAACAATGTCTCATATTCCAGGTCCATAACGGTGTCGAGGTAATAAGTGTTGCCGTCGCGATCATGAGGGGAATACCCTTGTGCTTCCAGGAGCTTCCCTGTAAAGGTGTTGCATACGACATCTTTATCCAGATAACAAAAGTGGTGCTCGGCAGCAAGCTTTTTGCCGATGGTGGATTTGCCCGAACCGGCAGAGCCAATCAAAAAAATCAGGACAGGTTTCATGGACGGTCCCTCCTCTACATCATATTTTGATCGTATGATATGAACGGTATTATAGCGTCTATTAAAGTTCGCATATACGAACTGCATTCGCATTAGTGAACATTTGCTATTAGAGTATACCGTTTTCAACTGAAATACAATCCTTTTTTGAGAAATAGGTTTACAAAAAAGTTTTAAGAAAGCGGTTGATATTTTCTGTGTGGCTGATCTATAATGAGGGCATCGTTCGGTGATGTGAATTAAGTTCACATATGCGAACTTCGACGTCGAAGATTTTTAAGGAGAAAATATGGACAATATTCGCATGAATAAATCTGCTGAACGAGTCGCGGATCTACTCGTTCTATTTGCCAAAAGTGGCGCTCCATTAACACTGAATGAAATTTGCAAGCAAATGAGCTTACCCAAGAGCAGTGGGTTTGAACTGGTACAGACATTGCTGCACAAGGGTTTTATTGAAATGGATGATGTTCGTCTCAAAACGTATCGCCTGGGCATTGCCGTGTTTGAAACAGGCATGGCGTACTTGTCCAATATGGGTATCCCTCATATGGCAAGACCTTTGCTTCAAGAACTGAATCGCCAGACGGGAAGCACCGCATTTCTCGGGATTGAGGATAAGGGCCGGATTGTATATCTGGATAAGGCCGAGAGCTATTCGGTTATGCGGCCAACAGCGAAACTTGGTTCCCGCAGATATATGCATACAACAGGGCTCGGCAAAGCTTTGCTGGCAGCACTCCCCATTGGCAAGGTGCTGGAGATTATAGGTAGCGGTGAACTCCCTTCGCGTACATCCTTCTCCAAAGTAACCATTCCTGATATTTTGCAAGATATGCAGGAGATTCGCGAGCGTGGCTACTCGATTGATGACCGGGAGGACCATCTGGAGATGTATTGCATCGGCTCTGCTGTCTATGACCAGTGGGATGAGCCCGTCGCCGCAATCAGTGTTGCCAGCATGTATTCCAATATGACTCCGGAACGTGAGGAGAACATTGTAAAACTGGTCAAGGAAGCTGCTTGGAAGCTTTCTGGCCAACTGGGTTATAGCGGTGATCGATTGTATCCCAGAACAGAAGAGTAAATCGTATTGAATTAAACCCCATTAATAGATACAACGGGAATTAGGAGGGTATTTGGATGTGGAGAAAGCTAGAAAACATGAAAATCATTGCTGAATCCGGAATTGTATTGATTATCCGTTCGGAAAGTGAAGAAGAAGCGTTGTCCGTCGCAGAAGCGGCAATTGCAGGTGGTATTCGTGCGCTTGAAATTACGATGAGTGTTCCGGGGGCATTGGATGTAATTAAGGTGTTGTCTCGCAAATATGCGTCCCAAGGCATTCTGATTGGTGCGGGCACCATACTGGATGGTGAGACGGCACGTGCAGCGATATTGGCTGGAGCGGAGATGTTGGTTAGTCCTCAGCTTAACCCAGACATGATCAAGGTAGCTAATCGTTACCAGGCGGTTACGGTCAGTGGTGCGTTCACAGCCAAGGAAATTGTAGAAAGCCTTGAAGCGGGGGCGGATATTGTCAAGCTATTCCCGGCGGAATCCGTAGGTCCGCAATATGTCAAAGCGATCTCAGCTCCTCTGCCACAGGCAGCGATTGCTCCTACTGGTGGAGTGACGCCGCAAAATGTACATGAATGGCTGGATGCCGGTTGTGTCGGGGTTGGCGTCGGGAGCTATATCACCAAAGCAGCAATAGATACTGGCGATTATGCGCGAGTAACCAAGGCCGCTGAAGAATTTTTACAGGCCGTAGCCGCGGCACGCTGATTATTCTCATCCAGGTTGGGTTGCCTTGCAGGTGAAGTTCACAGCGATAAAGGGTGGGGTTCACGCCTATCGTTGTGAACGCACATGGTGCAGAGTGGGTGTATCCTTTGAGGTTTGGGAAAGGATATTACATTTTGAAAACGCATACTTAACAAGAGTCTGTTCGAGAGTAGAGGACAGAGCTTCTTATCTACGCCCTTTAATTACCATATTTATTCATAATATATAATTTTAGTATCTTTATATTTATATGTGTTGAGGAGAGTGAGTTTACATGGCAACCTTAAAAACATCACCGTCCCCTGCCTCGGTACCTCAAGCCCCCAAAGTGGGATTAAGGTGGGGAATTATTCTGTTATTACTGCTGGGTGCAGTGGTTAACTATTTGGATCGATCCAATCTGAGTATTGCGAATACAACCATTGCGGCCGAATTCGGGCTGTCCTCCACACAGATGGGATTGCTGTTGTCTGCCTTCCTATGGCCTTATGCGTTAGCGAATTTGCCAGCCGGATGGCTGGTTGACAAGTTTGGTCCCAAAAAGATGTTTGGATGGGCTTCAGGACTGTGGTCCATCGCTACCATACTCAGTGCATTTACCAATACTTACTCACTGTTATACGCCATGCGGATGCTGCTTGGAGTATCCGAGTCTCCGTTCTTCACCTCCGGCTTGAAGGTGACAGAGCGCTGGTTTGCCAAAAGTGAGCGCGGATTACCAACCTCGATTATCAATACAGGCTCACAGATTGCAAACGCAATTGCACCGCCGCTATTGACCGTTCTGATGTTAACAATGACGTGGAGAGGTATGTTCATTTTTGTCGGTGTAATTGGTCTGATCATCATGCTCATCTGGATCAAGGTATACCGGGATCCGACTTTTGCGGAGAAGCAGATGATTAAAGGACCAGATGCCACTGTTGCAGAACAGAGCACAAGCACCAATGGGACAGCGGCAGCAGATGCACCCAAAGCAAACTGGGGATCGCTGTTCAAGCATAAAAGCACCTGGTTTATGATTATCGGTAATTTCGGCATCATGTTCACAATCTGGGTATACCTAACTTGGCTACCGAGTTATCTGGAGAAGGAGCAGGGCTTTACGTTGAAAGAGACAGGCTGGATTGCCTCTATTCCGTTCGTAGCCGGTATTATCGGTGTACTGTTAGGCGGATTTATCTCAGACTTTTTCATTCGAAAAGGAGTCAATGTGGTTACTTCGCGGAAAGTTCCCATCGTAGGTGGAGCTATTCTGGCGGCGGCTTCGGTAGCACCCATTCCGTTCATTGACAGTACTGTGGTGAGCATTGTGCTTCTGTCTGTAGGTTACTTCGCATCCCAACTGCCATCAGGCGTCATCTGGACTCTGGCTGCAGACATTGCGCCGGGTGAACAGGTAGCTTCACTTGGAGCCATCCAGAATTTTGGTGGATTTTTGGGCGCAGCACTTGCTCCGATTGTAACCGGATACATTTTGGATACAACGGGCAGCTTCAACAATGTATTCTTGCTGGGAGCGGGTCTGCTGCTCATGGGCGCTGTCTCTTATGGCGTATTTTTGAAAAAACCAATCCCGAAAGCAACTCACTAATTCCCTGAAATAAGTTAACTGTTATTTAAGAAAACATCAGCAAATTCTTGTGTTTTTGATTGCAAAAACCGGAAATGCTGATGTTTTTTTATTTGTGTTGATTAGGTTGTAGTGCATCAAAAGTGACTGGAAAATAAAACCTCTTTCTAAGGCATATATATAGTAAAATATAGGGAAAAGACTAAACATCAACCAACGGAGGAAGCTCATGAAGGATTTTAAGGATCGGCTTGGGCAGGTTCAGGAGCAGCAGAAACAGCTGGCGAAGGAATATAACGCCTTGCTCCAGGAATACCAGTCCGATGACCTGATCGTTAAGAATGAACAGTTACAGGAACAGTATGAAGCTCATAAGCTCAAGCTGCAACAGCTTGAACTTCGCTCGCGCAAGATGGAAGAAGAGAACGCACGTCTTCGCATGGCATTATCTGAACAGATGCTGGATGAGAAGCTCAATCTGATCCGGGTATCCCGGGAGAAGATGGAGACCTATTTTCAAGGGAAAACAGCTGTACATAATGATCGAATTGCATTCCATGAACATCGAACGAAGTCCAACCTGAACGCGCTGTACAACAAGGCAGCTCAGGAGTTGCAAGAGGATTCCGACGAGGTGAAGGAGCGGATTGCTTACCTTGCGGCAGAGGTGAATGAGCGCATTGAATCGCACAAGCGGGCCGTACGGGAGCGAGAAGAGGCTCTGCGTGGGCACATGGAGCGTGGATATGAGCAGATGGCGGAGGAGGGCTTGAGCGAAGAGACCATTCAGCGGCGGATCAAGCAGAATCGCATGGAGATGAAGATTGGACTCAGCTGGATCAACAAAGTAGCCATCCTGCTCCTCATTCTGGGGGTTGGAGCAGCGTTCCGATACTCGTACTCAACTTGGTTTAATGACGAGATGAAGAGCGGAGCCTTTTTCCTGCTGGGTGCTCTGATGCTCGCTGGAGGAGAATTGCTGTTCCGTCGTAAAAAGCAAACATTTGCAATGGGATTGCTCGGCGGCGGGATCTCCGTGTTGTTCGGGTCTATCTTCTATAGTTACTTTTTATTGCATATTATCGGGTTATATACGGGATTTGCCCTGTCTGTATTGGTATCGGCAATCTCCGTATTGTTGTCCCTAAGGTATCAGTCGAAGACCATCTGTTCACTCGGTCTGGTAGGTGGATATCTTCCGTTATTCTCCTATATGTTCTCGTTTGGGCTTGAGGGCACTGCTGTCTATGTAGCCATGATCTATCTGCTGCTCTTAAACGGCATTATTGTGTTCATTTCGTTTGGCAAACGATGGCCAGTGGTGCGCTATATCAGTTTCCTGTTCAACACACCATCCATGCTTATCCTCTTGTGGCTGTCGCCAAGTGAGAAGATTGGCATGTTGTATTCCATTGTGACATTTGCATTATATCTGGGCATTACACTGGCATATCCGTTTAAACATCGGATGAAGTTAACCTGGTGGGATTTCGCTCTGCTTGCTATGAATACAAGCATCAGCTGTCTGATGTTATACGTGTTATTTGATGTGGCGAACTGGAATGATGCTCAGGGCTTACTGGCGTTAATCTTCTGCGTGGTGTATCTGGGCCTCGCACGATTCGTTCAGCGCCATATGGCTCAGGAGAAACAGACGATACTACTCTTTTATGTCACTTCCCTGACCTTCGCCATTCTAATTATTCCGTTCCAGTTCGGGGCCAAATGGTTATCGATGGGCTGGTTAATTGAGGGAGTTCTGTTGGTTACGCTTGGACATCTGAAACGGCTCAAGTCGGTGGAACGTGCTGGATGGGGCATTGTGCTTCTATGTCTAATCACTTTCGTGTACTATGACCTGCTGGCCTTGTTCTTTATCGGGGAACGTTCTTACTTTATGTTAAAATACACCAGCATCACGCTGGGGACCCTGCTGATTACTTTGTATTATGCCTGGGCAGTTGGCAGCAGTTCATTTTCCAAGGAGAGATTACACTACAGCCCGCTGGAGCTGGGCTTCCTGAACGGATTCAAGTATGTGACACTTGCGAATCTGTGGTTATACGTGCTGTATGAGTCGAATGAATTATATACCAGAGCTGTCGATGGGACGTTCCTGTTATACATGTTCTACAAGTTGCTGATGTTCGCAGCGCTCACGATTGCATTGGCGTATGGATTGAGTAAAGTGAAGTTGCTGCATGATCGATACGTACAGGTGTATACCACCTTCCTGCATGCTATTGGCTGCTGTATTGCATTGGCTGTAACCTTAACCATGCCAGCGCTTCAGCCGGAAGTTCAGCAGCATACAGCGGCGGAGATTGTTGGTTTGCTGGTGCTGATTATCTTTAACGTAGGGGTGTTCTTTGCAGGAAGGGATCTGCTGATTGCAGGCATCCGCGGGCAGTTCAAGAGCATTGAATGGTACCCGGTGATCGCAGGGGTATATCTGCTAGGGGTCATCACCGTATTCCTGACGATCCAATTCCAGTGGGCTGATGTGGGGCTGATGTTCAGCCTGATTTACCTGCTGCTCGCGATTCTCTATATTGCCTATGGATTCCGTAGAAAATATGTCATGATTCGGCGTCTGGGTCTTGGCCTAACATTGTTCGCCACCGGTAAAATGGTGTTCTACGATGTGGGTATGCTTACCTCGGGCAGCAAAATCTTTGCCTATTTCAGCTTCGGTGTGCTGCTGCTTGGCATCTCTTACCTGTATCAGAAGGTGTCGAGTCGGATGGAGGAAATTCAGTCCAGAGAGTCAACGAAGCCTGACGACGAACCCACTATGCCGGAGGATGAACAAGATTGATATATAATTATACTTCCAGCCCATGATGTGTTGGGGAGGTTTGGACTGCGTTATTGCTGGTGTATGTTTTCAATTGAACTAAATGGAAGGCCTCTGGAAGTGTTTCAAATCCAGAGGCCTTCCGCAATTTTTTACTTCGTGTTCTTAATCTCTTCAACGACTTGAAAGCCGTTTGCTTTTCCATGAAGATATCCTTGCTCATAGTAGTCTATCCCGTCAGGGGTTATAGTTACTGCAATTGTCTCCGGGTCCTTCTCTACGGGTTGTGCAACGATGTATCCTCTGTCTAGCAGATACGAGATGGCCCTGTACTTTTCTATGTTTTCCTTTTGGTAGAATCTATTTTTCGGTAAAAGTATCGCGGGATTTTCAGTAAACCAAGCTGAATATATTTGCTCCGTAATATCGTACCTTTCTTGTATCCTCTCTTTAATTTGAATCTCTCTTTCATCGAGCATACGCACACCTCCGCAAATTAAGCTATGATCATATCTTTTATTCTTCAAAACTACGCTTTGTTTTCCAGTACCAGAACTTCTCGCCCTGAGAGATTATAAACCGTTCTAACCATGTCTCAAAGTTACTGTAAAAAGATCCCGTATGTTCAACAGAATATAAACTCTCACAAAGCAACAGATATTGCTCATCACCTGAACTCCAACGCTCTAAATCGATTAGGATTCGATCATCAAGAATATGGGCCACTACAATCTTATTATCTGATGCTTTATTGTAATGTATAACATCTTGGGCTGAGTATAAGAAGCACTCCCCGCCATATTCAGGGTCTTCGAACAAGGAGGCTCCGTTACATACTCGTAAAAAGCTTATGTAATCTGGAGGTAATGGAGCAGAAAAATACTCCGAAAGCTCTTTAATTTTATCTTCGGAGGCACCTGACTTGAATTTATTCATAGCAGTCGTTTTCCCAGTAGAAGCAAGGATTTCAATGAGACCTTCATTTTGGTCCGACCATTCCTTAAATACTTTAATTAACATTTACATAGCCTCCTCAAAAAAACTGGAGCTGTCCAAGGCCCTTTCTGGTAACCTTAATTCGTTTTATCCGAGATTTTTTTAAGCTCAAAGATAGTTGCCTCTGATAACAAGATAAGCTTCTCGTTATTAACAACAAAAAAACTTAAACTTACAGGTATACTGATTTTTGTAGAAGGGTTACTTACATCTATTGCTTTTACGACATCATTTTTACTTAAGTTTGGAATATCTAATTTATATAATCTATAAAAAGAATCTGAATTATTGCAGGTCGCTGTAAACTCATATAATGGGTTTCTTAGTTCAGTTTGATATTTACTGTAGTTTTTAATTCTTTTTGATGAAAATAAGTCTTTCTTGATGATTATTTCATCACCAATAAATTTTTGACCTGTTGGATATTCTGAGGCATCATTATATGAATTTGCAAATCCTAAAAGCTTCTCAACGTTCCAAGTTCCATAGAAATATTTTTCAGTTTCACTATCCAAACTTGTACGTTCTAGAGAACAATACTCATTATTTTGCTGTGTTGTTACTTGTTTACTCGGGGACTCACCCGAACCTTGCATAACCGATGCGGGATTAACTGATCCACCACATCCTGAAAGAAAAACGATACATAACAACATCAATACACCAATCTCTTTTTTCACCTATGATCTCCTTTCATAGACCTAGCAGAAAGTATATCAAAGAAAATGAAACCATGAATGACATATAATTAACATTATTTATAATTTAAGTTAAATTTATGTTATATAATCCTCCAAAAAAAGGCGTTCCTCGATAATCGAAAAGCACCTAACAGAAATCTACTTGCAAGTGTCTATACTCTACCCCTTAACACCGTGATTAAATGGAGAAATTGTTGGGTTGAAAGGTGGAGAGGAAACTAAAATCACAAAACTAAAAAATGTCACCAGCACAAAGGGCTGAAATCCATCTGCGTGCCGGGCAGTTTATGATTGTAGTCATGCAATCATCTATAACTTTCGGTATTATTTTACAATCCAAAATAAGGCTCCGGGTTGCTGTGACCAGCAATCTGGGGCCTTATTGATCTGTTTTAATTTGGATTCGATGCCATAGCCTATTATGACATTCGTGAAACGTTTTGCGCGGAGATCACGTTATAATATAGAGTAGACTCAGGGTTGGATCTTCATCTGTAACCATGAGGTTTCGGCAGCCGAGGTACCTTTCAGTGATTCTCCGCCATCATCATTCATACGGGAGAGCACGGTTAATGTCATGGACAGGGCAAAGGCGAGCAGCACGTATATGAAAATGTTTTTTTTATTCATAGGAAGGTACCTCTCTTGTTGAATGAGCTATAGTAGATATCCGGCCGTCATGAGAAAAAAAGCACAACGTCTGGTATAGTAGAGTGAGCAGAACCAAATATAAATCGTTCCTGTATACCACTATATTGGTGTATGGCGGTACAAACAATGGAACAAATCTGATGAATTTATCATTATTGTTAACGAAATGTTTATAATGCGTGTTCAAAAAGACCGGTTTTAAGTACCGAGAAGATGGGATGAAGCTAGAAATGGAGTAGCGGAGCGTAGGGAAGCTACGTGAGCAACGGACATTTCGGCTGAATGCCATATTCGATGCTGATGATGCCTAACGGCATCTGTTGTAATCAAAAGCATTTTTTTGAACAACCTCTTATAGAGATCGAGTGATCATTGAAGGTGGGAGAATAACATGCGGGAGACGGCAAAAATCGTCATTCGTACGCCAGGGCAGGAAAGTGACGGCTCGTTCGCTTATGTAAGCCAGGGTCGCTCCATTACGGTGGGACGTTATACAGGCGGCAGTGAATTGGACTTGTCTGTCTATAATCAGATGATATCGAAGCGGCATTGCCGCATTCATTATGATGTACAGCAACAGCTATGGATTGAGGATCTGGATAGCAAAAACGGAACTGAACTAAACGGGCAGCGCCTCGTTCCTTATGAGAAATATCCGTTTGGTGAAGGAGACAGCCTGACATTGGTTAACGGCCTGATCCAGCTTCGCGTTGAAGGGGATCTTGGAGAGACCAGGGAATATCGGGTGTCGGATCTGCTGGGTGAGGGCGTACGCTTGCAGGATCACCTGCAAACCGTGCAGATCGGTGAAGTGGAGATTCCGCTGTCCAAGAAGGAGTATCAGCTGTTCAAGCTGCTGTATAGTCAACTGGACCACTTTGTGACCCGAGAGCAGATTGTGGCTCAGGTATGGCCTGAGCGGAGCATGCTGGAGAGTGAAGCGGTAGGGATCGACGAGATTAACTCCTTAATCTATCGGACGAATCGCAAGTTAGGTGTACATTTTACCATTAAGTCGGTTTATAAAAAGGGTGTATATATGAAGTCTCATGTGCCGGAATAAATGAGTGATAACAAAGGGATGAGTTCATGTTCATCATTTACCTGATTCCATGGCTGATTGCCGTGGTGACATTGATAGGTGTCATATCCATCGTACTTGTCAGTTGGAAAAACGGGATTTCCCCGATGCCCACATCAGGCCGCGTCAGGCAGGTGGTCATTCAAGAGGTGAACCGGATACCCGGGTACGGGGATGTATTTGAAGCAGGTTCCGGATGGGGAACACTGGGGCTGGATATTGTAAGGCATTGCCCTGGTAAAAGGCTGACTGGAATCGAGAATTCAGTCATTCCCTTATGGTCATCCCAAATAATTGCCTATCTCAGTGTTCGCTTACGTCGAGCGAAGGGGGAAAAGCACTCTCTCAAGGGCAGGCTGCGCTTCATGCGCGGGGATATCTACACCAGTTCCTATGAACATGCGGATTGTGTGATCTGTTATCTGTTTCCGGGAGCGATGACCCGACTTCTGGACAAATTCAGTCGGGAGCTTCCGCCGGGCGCCAAGGTGATTAGTGTCTGTTTTGCGCTCCCGGGTAAGGAACCACTACGTACAATAACATGTCGAGATGCCCTGCGTACCAAGGTGTATGTCTACTCGTTCTGAGAAAAGGAGTACCTACGCTACACCATGAGCGGAGGGCTGTAATTCCCTGTAATTCTGGTTCTAGAAGAATAACGAAAAAGGCACCGAACTCACTGTGAAAAGTGAATTCGGTGCCTTTTTTGTTTCGCCTGTGCCTGAGAAGCGAGTGATACGCTACGCCTCAGGACATCATGATTATTTTGCAGAATCGGTAGTGCCTGTGCTGTCGGATGTTGTACCGGATTGCGATCTGTTTCTGCCGCCTCCGAATCCGCCTTGTCCACCGCCACCAGGACCGCCCATACCTGTATTGGCTGTAGTTACACCAGATTCATTCACCCAAGTCACATTACTGGTCGATTGGAATGCAACTACTTGTGTTCCGCCACTGTAAGTACCGTCTGTGTAGAGCCCATCCACCGCTTTACCTGTAGACGTACCACCGGAGTAGATCACGTATGAACCATCTTTTGCAAGATCCGGTGAGCTGACAACCACAGTTTGATAATCTTTTGCCGGAGCAAAGGTCAGGATGTTATTGCCTTCGCTATCTTGTACATGTACAAGTGTTCCAGCTTTTTGCGTTGCAGGGAACGTCATTACAATGGTATTTTGCGTGGACGCATCGGATGTTCCTTGCGCCATACCAGAGCTTCCGGCAGCTACGAGGTATCCACCACTGATTACAAATGTACCGTCATAATCCAATGCTCCGTTACCGTTATCCGTTGGTCCATTCACAATAACCGTACCACCAGTCATGGTAATGGAACCATTGGAATCCAGTCCGTCACCACCTGCGTTCACGGTAAGTGTACCGCCGTTAATGTGGAATTCGTTATTACTCGCTGCTCCCATTCCGCCCGGTCCACGTCCTTGCTGATTAGCAGCTGTACCTTGGGATGCCTGATCGGTAGTTGATGTTGTGCCTGTCGTTTCGGTTACAGAGATGTTCGATGTCGTTGTTGCATCGGTTGCTGTAGTAGCGCTATCTGTACTTGCCGCTGTATTCGCAGCTGTTTCCGTCTCGCCACCTGCAGCATTGACGCCATCATCGGAAGCTGTTACATCCACATCCCCATCATTCAGGGTGATGATTGCACCTTCAAGTCCTTCATAGCTCTTTGCAATCGTAATGGTTCCGCCGTTAATCGTCAGCTCCTGATCGGCATGGATGCCGTCATCACCGGATTCGATGTTGAATGTTCCGTCGTTGACTGTCACGTTATTGTTGCTGTGCAGGGAATCATCCATGGAATCAATGGTATACGTACCGCCATTCACCGTAAGATCTGTACCTGCTTTAAGTGCTTTAGCACTTGTGGACTCGGTCGCTGTTGCTGCAGTGTCCGCATCGGCATTGGTATCGGTATCTGTATTCGTAGTTGCTGTTGTATTGGCAGAGCTGGATGCTGCGCCGTTCGTAGTAGCACCTGCATTGGTCCCGCTGTTATTAGGCATCTCCGGCATATCCGCAGGAGGTTCGCCATCTGGTGGTGTGCCCATATCGGTTGGAGGTGTTCCGCCACCCCATCCACCGCCACCGCCGCCAAACGGACCTTCTTCGACTTTGGCTGGTGCATTGGCGCTACCACCGGCAGTTACAATGTTGTATGTGCCGCCATCCGTAACCAGTGCGGTTTCGGCTTGAATACCGTCATTGCCACTCTGAATATCGAAGGTACCTCCTGCGATGGCAACAAAGCCTTTGGTGGTATCCGTGTCATTGGTCGATTTGATGCCGTCACCTTCGGCTTCAATGGTAATCGTACCCGCTTGGATAGCGACCATGTCTTTACCTTTGATGCCGTCATCGGCTGCTTTGACACTGATGTTACCGCTAATGATCTTCAGATCATCCTTGCTTGTAATCCCTTCATTATAGTTACCTGTGACAGTCAATTGACCTGCACCGTTGAACGTAAGATCCGCTTTGCTGAAGATTGCAGCATCCGGCTCGTCTGTCGTAGCGTCGGCGTACACATATGTTTTACCATCGGAAACGGTATTCTTGGTTCCTTTTTCGAGCGTAATTACCGCTTTACCGGCCTTCTGAACATAGATTGCGGCACTGTCGTTATCATGGATGGTAGCTCCGTTTAATACGAGATGTACAGTCCCCTTATCAGCCACATTGACCACAATCTGGCCATCGGTTAGCTCACCGCTCAGTACATAAGTACCCGCTTCAGTGATGGTGACTGAGCCATTGGCTGCTTTGGCGCCCGAACCGGTTACCGTTGCCGTTGTGCCGTTCAGCTTAATCGCTGTGGAATCTGCCTCACTCCAGCTAATGTTGGTATCGTCCGCATCCAGAGAGACCAGATCCGCGTATTTTACAGAAGTTTGCTCGCTGACCGATACCGTTTTGGTTGTTCCTGTCGTTGATGTTGCGGCATTGGCGGTTGTGCTTGTCGTTGCTGGTGAACTGCATGCTGCGAGCAGGCTGGTAATCATGGCGATGGACCACAGTTTGCTGCCTGTTATCATGTTTTTCTTCATATAGATCGTTCCCTTCGAGTTATAAAATTAATATTCCGTTGTTGGACTCATGGTTAATGAGATATCCAGGTTGCCGTTCCGTGTACGAATCGCATCAAGGAATTCCTTTTGGCTAACACTTTCGTGAATGGTTACACTGTAGACCAGCTCATAGAGACTGCCGAGTTCGGTCGTTCTGATTTTTTTCAGATCAAAGGGTACGTTGAATGTATGGAACACTTCATTAAGTGCTTCTTCATAGCTCAAGTTCTCGGGAATGGTGACTTTCAGCGTTTTCAGCTGACTCTTCTTGCCGCCAAAGTTGAAGCGACTCAGGACAAACATCAGTACACACAGGATAATGGTGAACAGCACCGCGTATCCAAAAGCGCCTACACCGCAGGCAAGACCGGAAGCCATCGTGAACAATACATAAGCAATGTCTTTTGGATCACCAGGTGCACTGCGGAAACGAATGATGGAGAAGGCACCTGCCAAGCTGAATGCTCGAGCGATGTTGCTGCCGATGAGCAGGATGATGATGGCGACAATGACGGGCAAGACAACCATTGTTAGGGTGAAGCTTTGAGAATAGGTGGCTTGGTTGGTTTTCATGTAGGTGAGGCTGATGATCAACCCCAGAATGATGGCAAGACCAATGGTGATAACTGCGTTGTTAAACGTCAGGTTGGTATCGGTTAGGGCTGAGCTGAACAGTGAATCAAGCATATAGGACACTCTCTCTTTCTATCATCGTTTTATCTTGTTCTATGGATGGGTTGAAGTCCGTACCGGGTACAATGATGCGCTCCGTCTGGTAATTCAGGTTGGTCGTTCTCACCAGATGTCTGAACTCGTTGCCGTATTTCGAGAATCCGGTGCGGTAGAGACCATGCTCACAGAGCAGTTGCGACAGCCACAGCGGAACGGTTTTTTCGGCTTTCACTTCCATCAGCCATCGGCCGTCCTTCACAAGCGGTTCACCATAATCCCCCTGTTCCAGCTTCAGATCGTATCTGCGACTGCGGATGTTGGTGTCAAAGGTAATGCGGAGATCCCGGCTGTTCTTGTCGAAGAGTGCTTTGCGTTCATACGCCAGATACACTTTCGGTTCAAGATCGTAGAGGCGAAGGAAATATTTGATCTCCTCCACAACCTGTTTGTTCATGTAATCCGCCAGCTCCGGTGCCTGTCCTGAACGAACGAATTCGTACGCTTCATCCAGCTTCAAGGCAGTTCTGCGCTTGTTCACCAGGCCGAAGACTTTCTTTTTGATCTCCAGATACACTTTGGCATTTTCTTCAGGTATTCCATACGCCCGCAATCTCAGCTTCTCCTTGTATTTTGGCTTGGAGAGACTGGCACGGATTAGCGAATCCTGTGGGGTGTCGAAGTACAGGTTGCTGATGGAGTAATACTCATGTTTCTTGTTGTAGGCATCCAGCTCCATGTATTTCAGCAGGTCGTTGTAGAAATGTGCGTACTGCTCATCCGTCAGAAGGTACTTGCTCTCATATCGGTTGAATACTTCAATAGCCATGTGGGACTCATTCCTTTCGTTGGTGGGTTGTATGTTTTGTTGCATCGTGTATTGCTTCCATGTCTGTATCTTAGAGCCCCAACCTTGAATGAATCTTAAATGGTTTTACATTGCGTTAACATTTTTTTACCTTCCTATAATAGTACGTGTGCACAAAATGAATTAAGATTGATTCAAGGTTTAATTGATAGAATAGGTGATATCATAAAGAGTTTAATGAAGACGAATAATTCAAGCAGAGGAATGAATAGATCATGAGAATATTAATTGCGGAAGATGAGGTTCATTTGGCAGAGGCTGTATCGCAGATTTTGAAAAAAAACAACTACTCCGTGGACATGGTCCACGATGGCAGATCAGGATTGGATTATGCGCAGAGCGGCATCTACGACCTGTTACTGCTCGACATCATGATGCCGGAGATGGACGGGATTACTGTCCTGAAGAAACTCCGCAGTGAGGGCAATCATACACCGGTCATTCTGCTTACGGCCAAAGGTGAACTCTCGGACAAAGTTACAGGCCTCGATTATGGTGCCGATGATTATATCGCCAAGCCCTTCGCCACAGAGGAATTGCTGGCCAGAATTCGTGCAGCCTTAAGGCGGAAGGGCGAAGTTGTTCCGGAGGACGGACTGAAATTCGGCGACATGGAGCTGAACACAACTCAGTTGAAGCTGAGCGTTCAGGGTAAGGAGATCAAGCTGAATCTGAAGGAGAATGAACTGCTGGAGCTGTTAATTGCCCGCAAACAGGCGATTACGTCCAAAGAGCAGATTATTGAAAAGTTATGGGGATTCGATTCGGAAGTGGAATATAACAATGTGGAGGTGTACATCTCGTTTTTGCGCAAAAAATTAACCTTCCTGAACTCGGCTGTCCGCATTAACACGATTCGGGGTGTGGGCTATGTACTTGAGGTGACATCCTGATGTTCAAGAAACTTCGAAATCGATTCCTGATCGTGAATCTGGTGTCCATCTCCATTATGATGCTGGTGGCATTTGCGACGATCTATGCGATTACGTATCAGAATGTGCAACGGGAGACGAATATGGAGTTGTTCAAGGTGTCTGATTTCTACCACAGTCCATATAATTCATCGAAGATGCCGCATGGGGAAGATGGGGGGATGGGGACGGGCTCTGGTACAGGTTCAAATCCAGATTCGTCGCCCTCCGACACCATGGGTGGTGCTAATGGAGGACCGGGAGGTGACCCCAACTCACCACCGGCACGTTCCGTTTCGTTCATGATCAAGACAGATGATCAGTGGAAGATTACGGATACACATTCCCGATTTGATATGGAAGATACGTTCTACACCGAGGCGCTGCAAAAGGTTGACCAGAATAAGGTTGGTGATTCGGAGCGGCAGACAGGACAATTTGCGCTGGATGGAACGAACTGGGCCTATGTGGTTGATCCGAGCGGTGACGGACATATGATTGTATTCATTGATGTGACGGCACAACAGGGCATTCTTACGAATCTGATCTATACATTTGCTGTTGTTGGATTGATCATGTTGATTGTGATTTACTTCCTGAGCCGTTATTTTGCGAATCGCTCCATTGCACCGGTCAGGGAAGCGTTTGAGAAGCAAAAACAATTCATCGGTGATGCTTCACATGAGCTGAAGACACCTCTGGCGATTATCAATACCAATGCGGACGTGCTGCTTGCGAATCAGGAGGATACCATAGCGAACCAGGCGAAGTGGCTGCACTATATCAAGTCGGAAACCGAGCGAATGACCGGACTTACAAATGATCTGCTTTATCTGACCCAGATGGACGACTCCCGCTCCACGATGATTCATGCGAAGTTTAATATAAGTGATGCGGTAGAGAGTATTATTTTGCCGATGGAGGCCGTGATTTTCGAAAAAAATATTTCCCTCGATTACAACATTGAGCCGAATCTTACGGTTCATGGGAACAGTGAGCAGATCAAACAGGTCATTCTGATCCTGCTTGATAATGCGGTGAAGTATTCCGGTCCCAAAGGGTCCGTGAACGTGACGCTCCAGAAACAGAATAATGATGTCATGCTGGCTGTATCCAATACAGGTGAAGGCATTGCACCGGAGCATCTGGATCGGATCTTCGATCGATTCTATCGTACGGATTCGTCAAGAGCCCGCACACATGGTGGACATGGTCTGGGTCTCGCGATTGCTCGTTCCATTGTGGATCAGCACAAAGGAGAGCTATACGCCCGAAGTGTCGTCGGAGAGGGTGCCACATTTTACGTGCGGTTGTCGTAGGGTCGAGTGATGTGCTGGCGTATGAAAAAATACTACCTACGTTTCCGGCTCCGCACTATCCTTCGCTTTCGCTCTATAATCGTTCATCAGGCATAAGATCTGCCTGTAATGGGTTAACCTATGCTACAATGGCAACAGTATGTATGAATCAAGGAGATGAATGGAACGTGGCAGAAGCAAACGCAATTAATGAACAAGAAATGATGCAATACATTGCAGATAAAACGAAGGCAAGCCAGGCGAACATCGCTCTTGTGTTGAAGCATGAGCAAGCGTACATCAACAAAGCACACGAAAATGCCAAAGGTAACGATGTGGATATTGACGGCGATGATCTGGCGGACTATATCCTTAGTCGCAAAGATGTGAAGCTGGATGAGTTGACGGTGGAAAGCATTTTGGATGCTGAGATGGACTACTTGATGGATAAGGGTCACGCGGGTTACATCGATTAAGTTAAGCGTAAATGAGCTTAGACTATCGGCGGCATGAGGTGCTTGATTATCGGTGTGAGACGGTTGTTCAGCCCAGCGACCAAGCCTTTCTTTGATCCCGGCAAAGTTTAATGAACCTGACACACCTTATTCGGGTATTTCTCGTTCGTTTGAGAATGATCTGAGATTCGTTAATTCGGGAAATAAGCACTTTTAGCCGAAATAAGGTGCACTAGGTTCGTTAAAGTAAGGCACGTGTTGTACTGTAAAAAAAGACCTCAACTCCACATTGCTGTGGTGTTGAGGCCTTTTTTAGATTGTAGCGATCAGGCATCCCTTTGAAATTTGGGAATACCTGTAGTATAAGTCCTACAGTGACAGCTTCTTATTGACCCATCATACCGCCATCTACGGTGTAGAGGGAAGCTGTTACATAGGATGCTTCTTCGGACAACAGGAAGTTCATCACCGCAGCAACTTCTTCCGGTTCACCGTAACGGCCCATTGGAATGGCAGATACCGTAGCAGATTGATAATCTTCCACGTTGCCGGAGTTAGCTTCGATCTGACGCATCATACGGGTATTGATTGTGCCTGGCAATACAGCGTTAACCCGGATATTATAAGGTGCCAGTTCATTCGCAGCGGTACGCGTGAGGCCAACTACGGCATGTTTGGACATAATATATGGAGAAACTGCAGGTGCACCCATCAGACCCGCGAGGGAAGAGGTATTGAGAATCGCACCGGATTTTTGTTTTTTCATCACTGGAATGACGTTTTGCAGACCCAGGAATACCCCGCGAATGTTGACGTTATATACGGCGTCGAGTGCTTCAACACTCAGGTCTTCGATCAATCCGGTTGGACCTTCAATCCCGGCATTATTGGCAAAATAATCGATTCGGCCAAAAGCATCCAAAGCTTTTTGCACATAGTTTTTCACGTCTGCTTCCTGAGATACGTTTGCTTTCACAGCAATGACATGCTCTTTGTCGAGGTTCAGATCGGTGATGGTTTGCTGGATGGCTTCTTCATTCAGGTCGACCAGTACCAGATTGATTTTGCGCTCTGCGAGGCGGCGTGCCAATTCTTTACCAATGCCTCCGGCTGCACCTGTAATAACGGCTGTATGTGTATACGATGTACTCATGATATATTCGCTCCTTATTCATTATTGGCAGGTATTTCTTAAAAAATGTTTCAACCTGCCGTCTATCTTTCCTGTCTCAATGTTAAGATATACATAGCCATGTGACAATAATCATTGACAGCGCATATGTCAGCTATTGGACAGTGATGTAAGCGGTGTTCATTTAGTTTACAATAATGAACAAAGGAGGCGATAATGTTGATCACCCAACATCCTCAGGACCGGAGAGCACGAAGAACGCAGGATGCCATCATCGCTGCGGCGGTTTCTTTGATATTGGAGAAGGGCGCAGACGCTCTAACCATTCGGGATATTACGGAGCGGGCGGATTACAACCGCGGAACCTTCTATTTACATTTTCCCGGCAAACCGGAGTTGTTGCAGTTCATTCTGGATGATTTCATGCAGGGGGTAGGACAGGCTTATGCAGCACCATACGCACAGCTCAAAGAAGTGGATATGACTGCATTGCTGCCATCCACGATGCCGGTATTTGAATATATTGAAGCCCATCAGGATATTTTCCGTGCATTAATGACGATGCATTCGGATATGGGTTCCCGGCTGTGCAATATGTTTAGAACGTATTTAACCGAAGATTTTGTGTTGGTGACCGAAGATAGCGAGCAGACCATTAATTACGACATCATGTTAAGTTATCTGATATCTGCTACGGTAGGCGTGATTATGCATTGGGCGGAGGTTGGGTTCAAGTATTCTGCGCATTATATGGGGGAACAGCTTACGGCACTGATTAACATCAAACCGACCCGTCTGCTGATTGAACCAGGACAGAAGGGTCGGACGATACACGAGCGTATGCTGTTGGATTAGAGAATCAGATTATCCGGTCATGGAGGCGTTCGCGGTCTGTTGCATCTGAAGCAACTGTTCGCGGACCAGGACGGACTCTCCGATCATGATTAATGCCGGATTATTCACTTGATGTGAGAGGGCGAGGGAATGGAGTTCGGCAAGTGTGCCAGTAATAATCCGTTCCTCCGAAGTGGTTCCCCGTTCGATCAAAGCCGCAGGGGTGTGTCCACTTTTGCCATGGTGAAGCAATTCATGTTGAATCTGGGGGAGTTGGCTAATGCCCATGTAGATGACCAGTGTATCCACGCTATGGGCGAGTAGGTCCCAGCGAACCGATGATACCTTTCCATCACTGCCGGTTCCCGTGACACATGCGAACGATGAAGCAATCCCGCGATGAGTTAACGGCATAAGGGAGGAAGCAGATGTACCTACAGCTGAAGTGATGCCGGGAATGATCTCAAATGCAATCCCTGCTTCCGCCAGCACAAGCGCTTCTTCACCACCACGGCCAAAGATAAACGGATCGCCACCCTTGAGTCGTACGACTTGTTTGCCTTCCGCTGCATGTGCAGCCAGCATCCGTCCAATCATCTCCTGACTCATGGAGTGCAGGCCTGGCGCCTTGCCGCAGTAGATGCGGAGTGCTCCTTCACGAGCCTCAGCGAGCAATTGATCATTCACAAGCCGATCATACATAATGACATCTGCGGACTGAATGCGTTTCAGGGCTTTGACCGTAATCAGATCCGGATCTCCAGGACCAGCACCAACAATACTAACCAGGCCCCGGCTCATGATCGTGTCCCCCATTTCGGTGCAACATCGGAACTGGCCAATCCTGAACGACCACCCGGAATGGTTGCCAGTTTGGATGAGCGTTTTACCGGATTTCCCCATTGATGTGCGGCATATAGACCAAGGCCTGTAAATACAGCTCCGCCAATGAGGTTACCCACCAACACCGGGATCTGATTCCACAGCCACCAGTCTGCGACACTGACCTGTGCACCAAGCATCATGCCTGCCGGAATGACAAACATGTTCACCACAGCGTGTTCAAAACCTTGGGCGAAAAATATCGTAATAGGCAGCCACATCGCTATGATTTTACCCAGGGTAGACGTGGATGTCATCGCCATCACGGCCCCCAGTGTGACCATCCAGTTACACAGAATGGCCTTGATGATCACGAGTATAATGCCTGCTCCGCCCAAATGCTGATATCCCAATGTTTTGGCTTCACTGGTCTGGATCAGCGTTTGAATCAGAGGGTTGCTCATATCCGTACCCATCTTGGTAATGGTCATGCCGTATAACAGAGCATAGAATGCACATCCGAGCAGATGACCGGTGATCACCCAGAAATAATTTCGGAGCATATCCATCCATGTAATTCTGCGTTTCATCAGTGCGAGTGGGAGCATCGCAAAGTTTCCTGTCACCAATTCAAGGCCCAGCAGAACAATAATAACGAATCCCGCGGGGAATATCAGTGCACCTGCCAAACCAACGGAAGTTTGAGTTACAGCGGTATAGGCCATTGTGGTTGCAAAAGCAAGGATAGCTCCTGCCAGAAAACCACGAATCAGCATCTGTACCCGATTCATTCTGGCTTTGCTCTCGCCAGCTTCGACCATCGATTGCAGCACTTCTGCCGGTTTAACAAAATCCATCGCGCACGCCTCCTTGATGTCAGGGTATCTCTAGCCTTTAACCCGCAATTGTGATGTAGATTTCTCCGCTGTTGCCGTCCACTTCTGTTTTGTAAGTATTCAAGCAACCCTCATCCGGCTCGTGTACCTTACCGTTACGCAGATCAATCTTCCAATCATGCAAAGGACAATGAACCGTTGTTCCGCATACCATGCCTTCCGACAGCTTGCCGCCCTTGTGAGGGCAGCGATTCTCGACGGCGTGCAGACTGCCGTCGCTCAGTTTGAAAACTGCAATTTCGGTATCCTGTACCAGGAAGGTCCGTGCTCCCTTTTCATCAATATCTGCAAGGTGTCCAATCCGGAATTTGTTCATCGCTGTTCCTCCTCTTCTAGTGGGTTACCGGCTCGGCACCGGACAGTGGGGTGAAGTTTTTACGCAATTTCTCGTCTTGAATGATTTCTTTCCAAGGATCGACCGTGTGACCCAGGGTAACTTCCAGACGTTCGACCAGAGCGAGACGTGCATCCCGATCCGCCAATGCCTCCTTCACATGATCCAGTCCTACCCGTTCAATCCATGCCGCTGTTCTCTCATTCCATTTTGCGTTCTCTCTATAATATTGCAGGTAGGAGTATGTCCACTCTTCCACTTCCGCATCGGTCTTCACTGTACAGAGCAACTCGGCTGTACGAACCTTAACTCCGGCGTTACCGCCAACATGAATCTCCCATGCACCGTCAATGGCGACAACACCCAGATCCTTGATGGTTGCTTCCGCGCAGTTCCGCGGACATCCTGAGACAGCGAGTTTCACTTTGGCGGGTGCCACCATTTTGTCGAGTTTTTTCTCAAGTCGAATGCCCATCTCAATGGAATCTTGTGTACCGAATCGGCAGAATGTGTTGCCTACACAAGTTTTCACCGTACGCAGCGCCTTACCGTATCCGAAGCCTGACGGCATATCGAGCTCTTCCCAGATTTTCGGCAGGTTCTCCTTTTGTACACCGAGCAGATCCAGTCGTTGTCCGCCTGTGAATTTCACCATCGGAACATCGTATTTTGCAGCGACTGTTGCAATCTTGATCAATTCAGCTGGAGAAGTCACTCCGCCATAGATCCGTGGAATAACGGAATACGTACCATCCTTCTGGATGTTCGCGTGGTAACGTTCATTGGTGAATTTGGATACACGCTCATCTGTATATTCAGCCGGCCAGATCATACCGAGATAATAGTTCAGGGAAGGACGGCACTTGGAGCAACCTTCTGGCTCATTCCAGCCAAGTACATTCATGACTTCCTTGACGGTTTTCAGTCCCATTTCCTTGATCTGTGCAACAATCTCATCCCGATCATAGGATGTGCATCCACAGATGCCTTCTTTGGTCTGTTCGCCTACATTATCACCGGCATAATACGTGAGCAGGTTCTCGATAATGGGTTTGCATCCACCGCAAGAAGCGGAGGCTTTGGTGCAGGATTTGATTGCACCCAGGGTGTTACAGCCTTTATTCAGAACAGCGTCTCCGATGGAAGATTTGGTAACCCCGTTACAACCACAGACGATCTCGTCATCCGGCATACTCGCCATACGTTCTGCGACAGATGGTCCAGAGCCTGAACCTCCCGAAGGTACGCCAAGCAAAATCTCCTTTTCCCGACCGCTGATGTTCTCACCACTCTTAATGAGGGAAAACAGCGATGCGCCATCTGTGGTATCTCCGAACAATACTGCTCCAATCAACTGTCCGTCTTTAATCACCATCTTTTTGTACACACCATCGACATCATCCTGAATACGAATGCTGCGAGTGTCAGCAGCGTCTTTGAATTGTCCGGCAGAGAATACGTCTACACCGGACACTTTCAGCTTGGTAGACGTGACCGAACCTTTGTATCCTTCCGTTGCCGCGCCAGCCAGACGTTTTGCGAGCACCATCCCTTGTTCATATAATGGAGCAACCAGTCCGTAGGCAATACCGCGGTGTTCTGCACATTCGCCGACGGCAGAGATACCAGGAATGCTGGTATGCATATAATCATCTACAATGACACCACGATTGACATCGAGGCCGGTATTCCGAGCCAGTTCAATCTGAGGACGAATCCCGACTGCCATGACAACCAGGTCAGCTTCAAGTACCGTTTGATCGGTGAAACGAATGGCTTTCACTCGATGTTTGCCTGTGATTTCTTCGGTATGTTTATTCAAAAGGAACTTCATACCCTGCTCTTCAAGCTCACGTTGGAGCATCAGGCCTGCCGGCAAATCCAGGTTCCGGTCCATCAGATGACCGTTAATATGAATGACCGTGACGTCCATGCCCAGATTGAGCAGCCCCCGCGCTGCTTCCAGCCCAAGCAATCCGCCTCCAATGACGGCCGCTTTGCGATATTTTTGTGATGCTGCCATCATGGTTTCACAATCTTTGATATCACGGAAACCAATAACGCCTTCTTTGTTAGCGCCGGGAAGTGGGAGGATGAATGCCTGTGAACCGGTTGCCATAATCAGCTCATCATAGGCTGCGCGTACGCCATTTTGAGATACAACTTCCTTGCGCTTGGTATCGATCTGAACGACCGGGTCACCCGGGTATACCTGAATGCCGTTATCTACGTACCAGCTCCACTCATTGATTACGATATCTTCGATGGATGTTCCGCCAGCAAGTACAGAAGATAACATGATCCGGTTGTAGTTGGGATGTGGCTCTGCACCAAAGACTGTAATTTCATAAGCGTGCGGAGCAAGTTTAAGGATATGTTCGATTGTGCGGATTCCCGCCATGCCATTGCCGACCAGCACCAGTTTTTTCGTTGTACTCATTATGGTTAGCCCCCTTAGGTCCATTCTGCAAACTGCCTCGAAACCTTGTCTCTAAAATCGAAAAAGCCTGTTATGCCTCGGAGGACTGCGCATATACATACGCATCCCTTGCTCCGAGATTGCAAAACAGGCTTCATTGCCGTTTCAACCAGCTACGCCGTTGTAACTGTGATCGATTCAAATATGGAGTTGTTATGGCTTAACTATAAAAGATCGATCTAATCATGTCAAGATAGTTAACATAAAAAAGTATTTGAAATTTAAAGTTAATTATGTTTACATGAGTTTATTGGAACACGAATGATCGAAGAGGTTTTAAGGGTATATATTCATGAAAATGAATGTTTTTGTGGCAAATAGTGTGCCAGTAACTACAGAAAGTATAGAAAACGTGTCATGATTAGTGTTTCTTTCTTTTGGGCTACTAGGACGATCCGTCATGATTGTTATATGTATTACTTCGAAATCAGTTATAAAATCAGATGGATCTGTGTTTTTTGTCAGGTAATATGACATATATAGCGCTTTCATGTGTTAATGTCTTAAATAATGCGATTCTAATTATACGTAATTAGGGAGGGATTGCTCCATCATGCGATCTTTATTGGTCATCCGTGTTCAACCAACGATAGCCGCCTCATCCGATGCAATCCCTCTGACACCGGAGAGGCTGCTGGGAGCAAACGGGTACCATGTACAGGTGGCGGGCAGTGAAACGGAAGCGTTGAAGCTGGCGCGTGCGGCGGAAGCATCCATCTTGCATCTGTCGCTGGCTGATGTGGAATACTGGGTGAGCTGCCTGGGAAAGGGGAAGTCGGATTCCCCGCTCCTCTGGTGGTGCGCGCCAGATACGGCCTCTTCCTCCGCAGAATCCTGCGAGGTCGAAACTTCATTTGATGGAATACTTACACCATCCATGACCGGGCCTGAGATCCACTGGACGCTTCACTTTGCAGCCCGGCGTTACATGGAACGCAAACAGTGGGAGCAGGAACGGAAGCAGTTGCAATCCAGGCTGGAGGATCGGAAGTGGATTGATATGGCGAAGGCTATCCTTAGTGATCTGAAGCAGATCTCCGAGGCCGAAGCTTATGACCTGTTACGTAAGAAAGCAATGGATGAACGCAAACGGATGGTTGATGTAGCCACAGCAATTGTAAAAGCACATCAACTGCTCCAGTCTTAAATGGAAGGAGGATTCTCCATGGATATGTCTCAGATACTCCGAGAAGTCGGACGTGGGAAACGAGGCTCGCGTGATCTGAATTATACAGAGGCACTGACCGTTGCGGAGAAAATCCTGAAACAGGAGGTTTCCCCTGCCCAGACGGCTGCGTTTCTAATGGCTGAACGAATGAAAATGGAAAACGTCGAGGAACTGGAAGCCTTTGTTCATGCATGCCGTAACAGTGCGGAACGTTTCTCCGTATTTCAGGACGGATTGGACTGTGCGGGTCCCTATGACGGGCGGACGAAATCGTTCATGGCCACGTTTCCGGTTGCGTTTGTTCTCGCGGCGGCCGGGTTGCCGGTGACATTGCACGGGAGTGATCCTTTACCGCCCAAGTGGGGCGTTACGCTGTCGGTACTGTTGAAGGAAGCCGGAATAGATACGGGTAAGATGGATCGGGAAGATGCCCGAGGTGCTGCGCTCCGTTCAGGTGTCATGTACGTATCCGCCGAGGAGTGGTGTGAGCCTCTTCGCAAGCTTCGTCCGTTACGGGAAGAGCTGGGATTCCGCACGGTGTTTAACACGGCAGAGAAACTCATTGATTACAACCATTCACCGTATCTGGTGTTTGGTGTGTTTCATAATACCTTTCTGGATCGGATTGCGAAGCTGCTCACCCGGTTTAACTATCGCCGGGCTTATGTGGTACAGGGGATGGAAGGTTCTGAGGATCTGTATATTGATCGGCCAACTCGCGTATACGCCGTGGAAGACGGTGATATGAAGCTGGAATTGGTGGATCCTGCTGCCTATGAACTGGATATGCCGGTTCCGGAACTGGTCTGGACGGCTGCGAAGCAGCTTGAAGTGGCGGAAAGTGTATTAAGTGGTGACGGTCATATCGCTTTTGTGAATCAGGTCCTGTTAAATGGAGGATTCCGCTTGTACGCCGGGGGGCGTGTTAATTCCATCGAAGAGGGCATATACACTTGCCAGGGGTTGTTGGAGAGTGGTGCAGCGTATCGTATCTATCAACAGTGGTGTGTCTCCATGGGCGGCGAACTGCCGGATAATAGAGCGATGTCCATCTATCCGGCATCGTCCAGATAAGCCTTGGTTCAAGCTTGTGATTGTTTAGTGTGTTCTTACTCCCAAGGATAAGTAACGGTCAGGAAGTCGGCGAATTTTTTGCTCTCTTCCCGCCGCCTTTTCCGCATGGCCGCCCGATCCGGAGCGGTCTCGTATAGTTTCTTCTCTTCTTCTGTCTCTGGGATGATCCGAGGTACAATCAGTTTCCGATTATTTTCGTCCAAGGCCACAAAGGTCAGAAATGCAGTCGCCGCAATTTTTTTCTCTCCGGTCTTCAGATCCTCACGAATCACCTTCACAAAAATCTCCATGGAACTGCGTCCGGTCCAGGACGCGAACGATTCCAGCGTAACGGAATCCGTTGGGTTAATCGGGTACAGGAAATCGACCGAGTCGGTTGATGCGGTTACGGTATTGACCCGGCATAACTTGGAAGCGGCGATGGATGCAATATCATCGATGTAGGACATCAGCTTGCCGCCGAACAGTGTATTATGATTGTTGACATCGGTTGGGAACACCCGTGCCGTCTTAAAACAACGTGTTTCGCGTACATACTTTTTCTCCACCTGATCCATCTCCGTTGGTTTCGGTATCTCTCTCATGCTTTTTCCTCCTTACAGTATGGCTGCTGTGACATTTCATATGTTGCAGGGTCTATTTATGATCTATTTCCCTAGTATAGGTGTCGGTCAGAACCATATTCAAATGAAGTTGGACTGCAAAAAAACCGCCAGGCGCGGACCGGCGCGCGGGCGGTTTACTGTGGTATATTAAGCCTTGGGTTTGAAAATGCCGGACGGTTTGCCAATCGGCAAGAACGCATAGCCGAAGTGAGCATTCAGCACCGAAGCACCTGTACCATACAGGGACACAATTCCGATCGCCATTTCAGCGTATGCTGCAATGGTGTGGAAAATGTGAGGAGCTACGCCGAAAGCGTCAAAAGTCAAGCCAAGGAACAGGAAGTCGATCAGAATGAAGATGATAAGCAATACTTTATTGGCTTCGATCGCACCGATTGTCATGAACAGGGTAAATACAAGGTATCCGGCAAAAGCAAATCCGAGCTGCTTGCCATCGGCCTGTTCGGCAAGCGTGGAGCCAAATACGCCCATTTTGATCATCCAGTTGGCCGCCATGGCAAACCAGAAGAATGCATATGCGCCAAAAGCTGTTGTGCCAAAGGTATTGTTGCGTTTGGAATCTTGAATGCATGCGAATAACTGGGCAAAGGCACCCAGGAAGATCGCCCAAGGAATAGCGTAGCTAAGTCCGTCCGTAATGCCAAGCTTTTGGGAAGAAGCGACCAGGGTTACGATAGCCAACCCAAATAATCCCATTGCGCTGGGATCGGCGTTAACAATTTTGACTTTAGTCTGTGAATCGGTCTGCATGGTGATGATAAGCCTCCAATAATATCAAATCAGGATCCATGGCCGTCGTTGGCCGTCCTCTTAATTACATCATTTGTATCCGCCAGGTCCGGACACACACATCGCCCTATTGTACCTGAATGCCCCCATTATGGAAAGGGATTTTATTACCTTTTGAACTAATAGACTTTTGGTTTTTTCAATATACACATTTACGACACAATCCATTCTGGCCGTGAATGATGAGGCCAGACGTTCGATTCAAACCCTCGTTATTGGCGTTAAATTGCGTCATATCAGCCATTTTCGGATAACCTCTTGTGTGATAAAATAATCTTTATCAAAAAATGGAGAAGAATACAAAACATCCTTGTCTCCTATGCCATATGTTAATCCAACTATAGATTGACAGGAAAAACTAAAATGGTTCACAGAATAAGGAGGTATCAGGGGTTATGGTTATGAGTTTGGATTTGAAAAATAAAATAGAGAAGGCCAGACATAACCTTTATGTGCTGGTAGAGCATAACAAGGGTGGTCTTGGACATCCCGATGTGATTCGGCAGTCTATGGCATTGGACGAATTGATTAATGAGTATAACCGAATTAGCCGAAACCATTCGCGGGCCTGAACCCGAAGGGATTTTGATTTTAAATACAGAACGAATCACATAGATAAGTAACACTTGATCGTACAGACGGGCATGAATATGGCCGGAATGGTATTGTCTCCGTTGAAGAGGCAGTACCACTCCGGCATAGTATTCATGCCCGTTTGTTTTTTAAATATCAATTATCTATCTGTTTAATGCAGCAATCGTTTGGCTTCCAAATACAAGACCTGTACGAACTTTTTTGTATTAATGCGTGTCTGGGACAAGGAAGGTTCCACATTGTTTTGCAGCTCCAGCATTTTCTTGCGGATTTCGGTGAAATCAAAAAATTTGGATGCATAGTTCTCGAACTTGGGATGTGTATAATCCGTTAATCCCAGAGACACTACATGGCTCAGTGTCTGGAAGATGGCTCTGCGAACACGTTGTTCCGATGCTTTGATCTCCTTGTTAATCTCTGCGAGTGATGCGTTGTCTCCCAGCTTGCGTATCGCTACGTTCTGGAAGATGTCCTTGAGGGACGGGAACGTATAGGGCGACAGCTTATGTTCATCTGTCTCTACCTGTTCCAGATATTCCAGCATGTCCAGCAGATCCCTGCTGCCCGCTTCGCCGATCATGCCCATCTCGGACAGCAGGAAATGTCCTGCAGTCGTGATTGTTTTGTCTGGAACCGGAGCCGCAGGGCGTTCGGTAGAATTCAAACCGGACAGTCCCTGCAATGTCCGCTGAATATCTGCGATGGATTGCTGCATCCGAAGCCTCTCGCTTACCAGCCGCAGAACAGATAGAATCTCCAATCGGTTAATCGGCTTCGTAATATAATATTCAATGCCTAGAGAATAGGCTTCGCCAATCATATTTTTCGACTCGATCTGGGAGATCATGACGATCTTGCCCTCGAACCTTCCTTCAAGCGCTCGCACAGTCTGGATCCCGTCTCGTTGTGGCATCAGCAGATCAATCAGCAGGACATCCACCTTGTGCAGTTCCAACAGTTCCGCGTGAATATGTGCTCCGTCCTCAGCTTCCCCGGCAATATTGCCAAGGCCTTCATCCTCAATAATATCCATCAACATGGAACGAACGCCAGGATCATCATCCACGATAAAATAACGCATGTCAGTCATTCCCTTTCTCTGCGAATGGTGTGATTCCTTCTTGCATAGAACCTGACATGTCAGGTTAAATGACAATGATTGGGCGATCAAAGCCCATTTTTAAAATAAATGTAGAAATTGCATGTAGGTATTTGTCGATTTCCGTAGATGCCCTTGTAGTATAAGTAACATCCCGAAGTCTGGGGCTAGTGTTGTGCAGAATGGTACAAACTTTTCATGTTACTCATCTCTGTACTTGAAATACACCATAAAAAGGGGCATACCGATGGAGCAAACAATACAAGATATTGTCGTCATTTTCAATGATTTTCTATGGTCCAAAGTGTTAATTATACTATTGGTAGTATGTGGGATATACTTCACCACCAAGACCCGATTCATGCAATTCCGCATGATTGGAGATATGGTGAAGGTGCTTCTAGAGCCAAAAAGCAAGGAACCAGGCAAAATTTCACCTTTTCAGGCGTTCTGTATTAGTATGGCAGCCCGTGTAGGTACAGGGAATATTACCGGTATCGCATTGGCTATCGCACTGGGTGGACCTGGTGCTATATTTTGGATGTGGATCATTGCAATTATCGGGTCAGCCTCCAGTTTTGTGGAGAGTACGCTGGCTCAGATCTATAAAGTGAAGGATAAGGGCGGATTCCGCGGGGGTCCGGCGTATTATATGGAGCGTGGGCTAGGAAAGCGCTGGATGGGGATTTTGTTTGCCATTCTCATCACACTTTCATTTGGTTTGGTCTTTAATGCGGTGCAGTCTAACACGATTACCGTTGCATTTGAGAACTCATTTGGCACGGATCGGTTAACGATAGGGATCATTATGGCCGTGGTATTTGCAGGAATTATTATGGGTGGTGTCAAACGGATTGCAAAAGCGTCGGAATACATCGTCGTGGTGCTTGCCGTATTGTACATTGGGGTAGCGGCTTTTGTGGTGCTGGCGAACATTACCCAGCTTCCGGCCATGATTGCGTTGATCGTCAAAAATGCCTTCGGCATTGAGCAGGTGGCTGGCGGAACGTTGGGCGCTGCACTGATGAACGGTGTGAAACGGGGATTGTTCTCCAATGAGGCGGGGATGGGTAGTGCCCCGAATGCGGCTGCAACGGCGGATACATCACATCCAGTGAAGCAGGGACTTATTCAGGCGTTTGGCGTGTTGACAGATACGTTAGTGATATGTACAAGCACAGCCATGATTATTTTGCTATCAGGAGTGTACAAAGGTTCTGATCTGGGTGGTATTGAGTTAACTCAGGCAGCATTAAGTGTACATATTGGTTCATGGGCATCGGGATTCCTGGCAGTTATGGTGTTCCTGTTTGCCTTTAGTACACTAATTGGAAATTATTACTACGGAGAAACCAACATTGAGTTTATCAAATCCAACAAAGTTTGGCTGTGGGTATACCGTATTTGCGTTATCGCGATGGTGGTGTTTGGTGCGGTAGCCAAAGTGCAGCTGGTATGGGATTTGGCTGACCTTTTCATGGGGCTTATGGTGGTAGTGAACCTGATTGCAATTCTGATGCTGTCCAAGGTGACTTTCGAAGCATTGAAGGATTACAAAAAACAGAAGGCTGAGGGCCATGATCCCGTCTTTACCCGGGACCGGATTCATATTCCGGGTGAAGTGGAGTGCTGGCAGTCGGAAGAAGAAGTTATTGGAGATAAAACAATACATGTAGCCAATTAGGATTTTATCTGAACGTGGTTGGTTATATACAAATGGGCACAACAAACAACAGGACTTGGATTATCCATCATGGGCAACCCGAGTCCTGTTTGTTGCATTACTTTTTAACTGAATAGCTGATGAGTTGCTCGGATAGAGCTTTCATTCGTGCGCCTGTTTCATTAAGCTGCTCAATCACATCCGTGAAGGATGCTACAAGTGTTGCTTGTTCCTGTGAAGAGGCTGCAATCTGGGAGACTTCAACTTCCATCTGCTTGATGACCTGTTGTACATCTCTTAGACTGGTATCGATATCACTTGTAGCTTGTTTGGCATCGACAGAGAGTTTGCGTACTTCGGATGCCACCACACCGAATCCTGCGCCTGCCTCACCAACGCGAGCAGCTTCAATAGCGGCATTCAGGCCAAGCAAGTTGGTCTGTTCAGAGATTTCACGAATGAATCCGGCCACCTTATTAATCTGGGAAGAGTTCTGAACAGCAAGTCTTGTGTTCTGCAGGATCTGCTCACTCGTTGCTTGCAATTCTTCGGCATGAGCGGCGACATGCTGCACCATATCAACGAGGTTACCATTGATGGTTTGATTTTCTTGTATAATGTCTTCAAGTTTATTCTGGTTGGATTGATCGTAAGATACACAAAAAACAGCAACAACGTTGTGGTTATCATCAAAGATTGGAATGTTCAAAACATCCAGTTCAATACCATAAACTTCCTTGGAGAGCGTGGAGAGTGTAGCTTCTCTTCCATTTTTTAAGATGGCAAAGTTCTGATACGATTCCAAGAGCGTCATTCCTTTTTCAAAACCAAGATCAAATCGATCTGTCATAATGACGTCTAGTACTTTTTCGTGATCATAAAGAGTTAAACTGGCTGGTTCTCTGAGGATCAGGCTGATATAAGGCATTACTTTAAGCAGGGCATCTACAACGTTCATGGAAGAGGACCATCCTTTCAATATTTGAATGTATTATATTTATCGATCTTGGAATGCTCTATCTTTCATCGGACAGGAAGGGCTTTTCGTGAACGGCATTTTGCATGAAAGAATGAACATTTTATGATTAAATTTTTAAATATTTACCATTTGAACTGATTTATTGGATATAAGTGTTAGTTGTAACTATTTTTATATCAAGATATTTGTTCGAATGTATATCAATTATGGGACATATGTCCTTTTACATACGTTATCTACGACAACGGAGGGGAAGTCGGAATGAAAGAAAACATGGACTTTGGACTTGTGCGGCAACTCGCCCGTGAGAATGGGCTCGATCAGGTGTTGGACGAGTCTGCACTCGCTGAGTTGCGACTACTGGAGGCTGCAAAGGGCGAGTTGATCTGTGCCAAGGGTGAACGACCCGAGCGTTTGTATTTTCTCGTGCAGGGCAAGCTCAAGATCTATACCACCCTGCCTAACGGGAAGTCTCTGTTGCTTCGTTTCAGTACACCACTCGCGCTCGTAGGAGATCTGGAACTGGTGAATGGCAAGGAGGCGATGAATACGGTAGAGTCTGTGAGCAAAAGCCTCTTGCTGGGTATCAGTTATCGCTCTCTCCAGAATACGTATGCAGAGAACCCTAAATTTCTCCACTTTATGCTGAGTCAGGTTACACACAAATTGTATACCTTCTCGAACCTGTCGAGTCTGAATATGTTATATCCGGTCGAGAGCCGATTCGCCAGCTATCTGTTGTCCACAATCGTTCAGGACGAGTCCTCTTCGGAAGAGATACAGACCTCCAAGCTTACCGAACTGGCGGATATGCTGGGCACCAGCTATAGACATCTTAATCGAGTTGTTCAGGATCTGTGTAACCGAAATATAATTCGTAAAGTGCAGCGAAAGCTGGTAATCTGCGATCTGGAACAGTTGCGTGCCATCGCAGGAGGCAATATATATGAGTGATGGCATTTAAAATAAAGATCAAGCCAGCAGATCTGTACGACATGAAGCGACACAATAAAATACAATACAACATAACCAAGAGCACCCTCTCGAACATACCAAGGGGGTGCTCTTTTGGCACTGTACTTCAAGTGGACCAGAAAGTGGATCAGATATCTCCGCGTTGCTCGAACAATTGAGCGATCTCTACAATGACACGGGTTGCCTTCACCATATTGTCTACCGATACATATTCGAATTTGCCATGGTAGTTCTCACCGCCAGTGAAGATATTCGGTGTGGGCATGCCCATATAGGATAGCTGGGAACCGTCTGTTCCTCCCCGGATGGGGCGAATGACAGGTTCGATGTCCAATCGGGTCATGGCTTCGTGGGCAATGTCGACGATCTGGCGTACGGGTTCAATTTTCTCGCGCATGTTATAGTACTGATCATTTAATTCAACCGTGATGCTTTTCTCTCCATACTTGGTTTTCAGTTCGTTCGCGATCTGGAGCAGATTTGTTTTGCGCTCTTCAAACTTCTCCCGGTCAAAATCTCGGATGATGTAGCTCATCTTGGTCAACTCAACGTCACCCTCCAGAGACAACAGATGGTAGAAACCATCATAACCGTCCGTGAATTCGGGAGCTTCCTCCACCGGCAGGCGTCGATTCAATTCCATCGCAATTTTCAGAGAGTTTACCATTTTATCCTTCGCTGTTCCGGGGTGTACATTGGTGCCTCGTACAGTGATTTTGGCGGCAGCTGCATTAAAGCTCTCGTATTCCAGCTCACCAAGTGGTCCACCGTCGACTGTGTAAGCGTACTTGGCTCCAAAAGCAGCTACGTCAAACTTATGCGGTCCACGGCCAATCTCTTCATCCGGGGTAAAGGCAACCCGAATCTTGCCGTGTTTCACTTCCGGGTGTTCAATCAGATAGGCCATCGCCGTCATGATCTCGGCGATACCTGCCTTATTATCTGCACCAAGCAACGTTGTACCGTCGGTTGTGATCAGGGTGTGGCCTTTATACTCGTGCAATTCCGGAAAATCCTTGTTGGACAGTACGACATCCAGTTCCGAGTTCAGCACAATGTCAGCACCGTCATAGTTATCGATAACCTGTGGTTTGACATTTTTACCGGTAAAGTCTGTCGCAGTATCAAGGTGAGCCAGGAAACCGATCACGGGAACATCCTTGTCCGTATTGGATGGCAGTGTTGCCATGACATAACCGTTCTCGTCCATCGTCACTTCCTGCAGACCAATGGAGGTGCACTCTTCAACGAGCAATTTGCCCAAGGCCAGTTGGCCGGGTGTGGAAGGGCAGGTCTCGCTATTTTCATCGGATTGGGTATCCATCTGAACATAAGTACGCAGTCTTTGAATTAATATATCTTTCATCTATAATCTCTCCCTAGTTTGAGTAGTATATAAGTTGAACTACTTGTTTTCCACTGATCCACTACGAGGGCCACAATAACCTTTTGATCGCTGTTATCCTCAGATTTTTTGATCCACTTTTACAAAGGTGAAAATCTGAGGATAGCGTATGCTTTCGAAGAAGCTTTCTTGCAGAAAGCTTTTAGCTCCGCTTCTACAGGTTATTTCTGCCCTCTCCGTTATCGTGTAACCGTTAGTCACAACTTATGTAAATTGGGTATAGTAATTATTGTGCATCTCTATGGTTATCATATCATGTTTTGCAGTCATTTCCAGAATGGGACAGAACCGAGTAATGAGGATGACTAGGTATCAAAAAGGGTACTAGGTCACAAAAATGTACGTACTTGTATTTTTATAACTGAGGTTCATAATAAGTGATGAAGAAAGGATGAGATCTAGACATGCCATTTATCACGGTTAAGGTACTGGAAGGCAAGTCGGTTGAGCAGAAACGTCAGTTGATTGAACGTATGACTCAGGTGGCTTGTGAGACACTGGATGTTGATCCGAGCAAAGTCTTTATCTTCATTGAGGATTTGGAGAAGGACAATTACGGCAAGAATGGGAAACTATTCTCGGATTTGGACAATAAGTAAGGCTTCATATATATCATGATCATGGAACAGGAGATGCAGTAACAATGACTGAACAATTATTTTCCCCTTATCAATTCAAGAGTCTGCAATTAAATAACCGTGTCGTCATGGCACCGATGTGCCAATATTCTGTCACTGCGAAGGACGGCATTCCGAACGATTGGCATCAGGTTCACTATGTGAGCCGTGCAGTTGGAGGCACAGGATTGATTGTAATCGAGATGACCGATGTAGATCCAGATGGACGTATTACCGATAATGACTTGGGTATATGGTCAGATGAGCATGTGCCTGCCTTCACCAAACTGGTCGATGGAATCCATGCCTACGGCTCCAAAGTAGCCATTCAGATCGCACATGCGGGACGAAAAGCAGAGGATGCACCACAGCCGGTTGCCCCATCGGTAGTTACATTCCCGGGAGAAAAGTACAAGGAACCACGTGCGTTAAGTACGGAAGAAGTAGAAGCCATGGTGCAGAAGTTCGCAGACGGTGTTCGCCGCGCAGTACAGGCTGGAGTGGATACCATTGAGCTGCACGGTGCACATGGATACTTAATCCACCAGTTCCACTCCCCGCTGATGAACCATCGTGAGGATGAATATGGTCAGGACCTGTCTCGTTTTGGCGTTGAAGTCATTCGTGCAGCGAAAAAGGAAATGCCAGCAGACATGCCGCTAATTATGCGGATTTCGGCTGTAGAATACGCGGATGGTGGATACGATATCGACCACACGATCAATATCGCTCGTGCCTACCAAGACGCTGGCGTGGACATGTTCCATATCAGTTCAGGTGGCGAAGGACCTTCGGGACAGCGGAAACCGGGGAACTATCCGGGGTATCAGGTACCATTTGCCCGTCGCTTCCGTGAAGAACTGAACGTTCCTGTCATTGCAGTGGGCATGCTGGAGGATGCAGCATTGGCTCAGGCGGTGATTGGAAACGGCGATGCGGATCTGGTTGCCGTTGGCAGAGGTATGTTGCGTGATCCGTACTGGGCGAACCATGCGGCTCTGGAACTGGGTGTCAGCAAGGATCAAGCTGCCATTGCGGAGCAATATTCCCTTGGATACTAATTTGCTCTAAATTGTATTTAGTAAAATAAGGCCACAGCATGGGTTAAACCTCATACTGTGGCCTTATCTGTAAGATGAGAAGCAAGTACACTCAATTACGGATGATTATGCTCTTCGAGTTGCTTCATAGACGAATTTTTGATTCGATTGTGTCGGTGGCCGGTCCGGGTTAAAGTCGGCGTATACTTTAATATCAGAGAAACCAATGTGTTCGAGAATTAGGCGTAACTCTTCTATGCCGTACCAACGCAAGGTAAGTTGTTGCATCTCTGTAGCGACAAGTTGACCCTGATGCCATTGTTCATAGCGAATCAGACTTACTTTATATTGATGTAGAAGGTTCACTTCAATGGTTTTCACCTCTAGAGTGATCGTATCCCCATCAGGTAATGGAACGGTTGATGTTTCTATCGAAGAGGGTTGTGTCACATCGGGCAGAAACAGATCAAACACGAGCTTGCCGCCAGGTTCCAAATGTTGAAATAGATTACGCAATGCGTTAATCGAAGCCTCTCTGTCTTGGATGAGAAGTAAAGAACCTCCGGGAATGATAATGGTTTTGTATCGATACGGAAGGTCAAGCTTCTCCAGATTGGCAATGAACAGCTCAGGCATGGGCAATGCCCGCTCGGTGCAGCGAGAACGGCAAGAGTTAATCATATCGGTTGAATAATCAAGTCCATCCACCATCAGGCCTGCTTCAAGCAAAGGAATGAGCATTCGGCCCGAGCCAGACATGGCTTCAAGAATCCGTCCTTTGCAGCCTCGAAGATAGTGCCGATAGAATTCAATATCTCCTCCCAAGGAGTGTCCCACGGGTTTGGTTAGATCATAAACGGCGGTACATAGTGGACCGTAATAACTGAAAGACATGGTATAGGTATCCCCCACATTTCAATGTAATGAATTGCAAACGTGGAAAGGAATACGTTAATATTATCCCTTCCGACAACGGTTGGAATTGGATTTTTCAGAGCAGACTATCATAGGAATCACGCACCTTATATGTAGTATATTCCAATTATGGGGTGATGGCACAGTTGGGGTCAACACCTTTTTTAGTCGTTATGTGAACCCATTTGACATGAATCTTAAAATCTCAAACAATGAATAAATATATTCAAGGAGGCGATACGATTGGAATCATCATCAAGTGCATTACCGGATATCCGGGAGGAACTATTGCTTCATGCACCTGTAGAGAAGGTGTGGGAGATGGTCTCGACAGCGCAAGGATTGGGTGCCTGGTTCATGCCAGGTAATCTGGAACCCGTGGAAGGTCACGAGTTTATATTGGAAGCAGGCCCCTTCGGCCAATCACCATGTCAGGTGACGGAAGTTCTTCCGCAACAGAAGCTGTCATTCCGCTGGGGTAAGGACTGGACGTTGACGTTCCAACTGAATGAACAGCCGGAAGGTACGGATTTCACACTGATACACAGCGGTTGGGATGCAGATAAACTGACTGAATTTGGACAGGCCCACGCCATCGTACGGGAACGTATGGAACAGGGATGGGCCGGAATTGTTCAGAAACTTGCCCAAGCTGTTAAATAATCAGTGAGATTCAGATTCAAAAATAGCTTCATCTAAGCTTATTCATTCAATCAACCTCAGACCATCTTGCTCGTTCATTCGGGTGGACATCGGTCTGGGGTTCTTTGGTGTGCTAGGATCTGGCGGAAACCCAAAAAATCCTTCAAATTATAACGATGTTGACCGATTATGATACGTAAACTATTTCAGTGAGCACCAGAAACGTTTAAAATGAATGAAAGCAATAAATCGACAAAATTAGACATCTCTCGCCATTGTGGATGGAAGGAATACATAGATGAGAAAACACTGGATTATGCTGACCATAAGTTTCATATGCATTGTCATTTTTCCGTTGGGCTGGATTGTCCAGACGTTAATTAGCGAGCGGGGTAACCCCCAGGCTACAGATGGAAAAATTGATCTGACCCACTGGGACTTTGATCGCAAGGGTGCAGCGTCTTTAAAGGGAGTTTGGGATTTCTACCCTGGGCAGTTACTGAGCCCCGCAGATATTGAAGCGAATGTATCTGGTCGTAAGCCATTGCTGGCTTCGTCGGGCACGCAGGTCCCGGCCCGATGGAACAAATCTCTCGGGCAAGCACATGGGTATGGAACCTATCATTTGCAAGTGCAGCTTACACCCCGAACGATGAAAAATGATTATGGTATACGCACGCAGAATATACGCATGGCTCACCAGGTGTTTATCGATGGTAAAGAGATTGGTGGCAGAGGCCTGCCAGGAAAGACCCCGGCGACAGATGTACAATTAAACCTGCCATTTACAGGATTCACTTCTATTGAGGGCAATACGGCTGACATTATCATTCAGGTATCAAACTATAGTTATTCTTCTGGGGGCATTGTAGCGCCCATTTTGTTTGGAGACGAGCATAGTATTCTGAAAAGCCAGCAACAGGATTGGCTCAAGGATCTGATGACCTTATTCGGTTTTATCTTGCCAGCCGCCTTTTTTCTGCTTCTGTTCAGATTACGGCGTACGGAGAAGGAGCTTCGTTTTCTCGGATTATTCAGTCTTTCCGGTGCGTTATACGCTCTGACACATGGGGAGAAGTTACTGGGAACGTTTGTACCGTTCCTGACCAATAATGAGATGCTTCGGATTCAGCTTCTTAGTTCAGCCTTTGCCTATTACTTTTTGCTTCGGTATATGGATGCCCGTGTGCCAGGAGCAATTCATCAGTGGTTTGTTCGTCTGGCGGTAGTGCTAGTTGTTACCCAGACCATTGTGGGTCTTACGCTCCCTCCAACACTTTTCTCGTCTCTTGAGCTTCCCATGTTATTGATCTCGCTTGTTGTCATGTTCTATACGCTGCGAGCGATGTTATATTGGTTGAAAAGACGGCCCAATGATAGCCACTTTGCACTGGTGAGCATGATGAGCATACTCATGGTTGTTGTGCTGCACACGCTTGGTGCGTTTACTACCCTAGACACAGCGTTCTTTGCGCTGATTGAACTTTTATTATTTGTATTTGCCCAGATGATTGTGACCGCAATCCGCTTCGCACAATCATTCCGCGATGTGGAAGCCCTTTCGGAGCGTTTGCTTGCCATTGACAGCCTCAAGGATGAGTTCATGGCGAACACTTCGCATGAGCTGCGGACCCCCCTGCACGGCATCATTAATATTGCACAATCAATGCTGGAAGGGGCGGCAGGAGCGGTCACACCCAAACAAGCCAAAAATCTGTCCATGATTACTTCAACCGGCAGGCGGCTTTCACTGCTAATTAACGACATTTTGGACTTTTCCAAATTAAAAAATAGTGAAATCGAGTTGAAAAGGGTAGCTGTTGATCTGGAATCCGTTGCTCGTACAGTGGTTGAAGTCTCGGGATTTTCGTTTGAGGACAAGCCGATTTTGTTGATTCAGCAATGGCCACAATCGTTGCCGCTTGTTGAGGCAGACGAAGATCGCCTCCGCCAAGTTCTGTATAACTTGCTGGGTAACGCCTACAAGTACACTGAGCAGGGTGAGATTCGGTTGTACGCCAGTGTTGAAGGGGATTGGGTGAAAGTATCGGTCGCTGATACAGGGGTAGGCATTGCCTTGGACAAACAGGAGGATATCTTTCAGGCGTATGAGCAGAGTAACGGGACGATTGAGCGATTGAATAATGGTACCGGACTGGGTCTGAGTATTACACGGAAACTCGTTGAGCTTGGCGGTGGTGAGATATGGGTCGAATCGGAACCGGGGCAAGGTTCGACCTTTCATTTCACCCTGCCTGTTATGAAGATGCCACTACTGCAAACTCATTCGAAACCCGTTGCAGCCCGATATGTTGCTGCACAGGGAGCGGGGACGAAGGCGCTTGTGACAAGAGAGTCAGATGAGCCTTCTGATCTTACAGAAGCGGAGCACACGATTCTGATTGTAGATGATGACCCCGTGAATCGACAGGTATTGCTTAATCTGTTATCGACGGAACGATATCGGGTTATCGCAGCGGACAGCGGGTCCACCGCATTGAAACTCCGTGAAGAATTCCCGTCCATTGATCTTGTTATTACGGATTGGACAATGCCTAAAATGTCTGGGCTTGAGTTATGTCGCAAGCTGCGCGAGCACAGTTCCTTGTCTGAGTTGCCCATTCTGATGCTGACCGCCCGAGGGTTGCCTGAGGATATCAAACACGGATTCCAGGCGGGAGCCAATGACTTTCTGAGCAAACCGGTGGATGCTGGTGAATTGCGAGCCAGGGTTCGGACGTTAATTGAGATGCGGAGTTCGGTGCAGGAAGCTATTCGGACCGAAATGGCCTTTTTGCAGGCCCAGATCAAGCCGCACTTTCTATATAATGCACTCAATGTCATTATCGCGACCTGTGCAGTGAATCCGGACAAAGCAACTGATCTGCTGATTGAACTCAGTCATTACCTGCGCGGAAGCTTTGACTTCCAGAACAGGGAGCAGCTTGTTCCTTTGACCAAAGAGTTGGAATTGGTGGAGTCTTATGTGCATCTGGAACAGGCCAGATTTGAAGAAAGACTGGTGGTTGAGTATGAGGTGGAATCGGATGTACAGCTATATCTGCCACCTCTCAGTATTCAGCCACTTGTGGAGAATGCCATTCGACACGGCGTGATGGAGCGGGCAGCCGGTGGGACAGTTCATCTTCAGATTTACAAAGAGAGCGAGCATGTGGTCGTTCAGGTTCAGGATGATGGTGTGGGTATCCCTCCTGAGCGTATGGCTCAGGTCAAGTCTGGGCGCACGGAGGGTCCTGGGGGTGTCGGGCTGCAAAATATAAACCGCCGCCTGATGTCTCTCTATGGTCAGGGACTGGAGATTCATAGCCATGTGGGTAAAGGTACGCAGATCCAATTCCGCATCCCTGTGCAAAAGGTGGATTATGCCAAATAATGTGCCGAATTAAGCAATTATGGTTAACAGAGTAATAAGCGGATACCGATAAAATCGGTATTCCTATTGAATCTTTCATGGCAGGAGGCTAATAGAACGGTGAGAGCCATTGTGATCGATGATGAGAAGCCAGCGCAGCTTCATCTGGAGCGTCTACTACGAACGGACGGACGAATTACACCCGTGCAATGTTTTTCAACAGCTCGTGATGGTCTTCATTTTCTGGCAAAGGAACGTGTAGATGTTGTGTTTTTGGACATTGGAATGCCGGAGATGAATGGCCTGGAAGCGGCTGAATATATACAGCAATTGGACCAGAGTATTCGTATCATCTTTGTTACGGCTTATGCGGACCATGCGGTTGAGGCATTTGAGCTGCATGCATTGGATTATGTGCTTAAACCGGTAAGCTCCGCAAGATTGGCCAAAACGATTGATCGGATCGCGGGCATAATGTCATATACTTCCCAGGTTGCAGCCACCGCCGAGGTACAGGAATCGGAGCCTGTCTCTGTGGAACTGGATAACGAAGTTCCGGGGCTGCTTACGTTCAAACACCTGGATATCTATAGAAGCCTTGATCAGGGTTCCGAGAAACACAAGTGGCGTACAACCAAATCACAGGAATTGTTTGCTTTTTTGTTTCATCACAGAGGAGAGTGGGTAAGCAAAGAGATTCTGCTGGATAAGCTGTGGGGTGATGCATTCCAAGAGAAAGGGTTAACCCATCTGCATACATCCGTATATCAGATCCGAAAGCTGCTTAAGGAATGGAACATGACAGGCAAGCTTGAGTACAATATGAACCGCTATCGTCTGTTATCAGGCAATCTGGTAAGTGACGTTGAACAATTCGAAAAAGCCATGGTATACAACACCATTACATCAGACAATGTCGATGACCTGAGGCATATGATTCCGCTTTACCGTGCCGATTATCTGGAAGAGCATGATTATCACTGGGCACAGGCCAAAGCAAGGGAACTGAGACGGAAGTACACAGGGCTGGTTATGGATATCGCGAGATGGGATATGGAGCATGGTCGTGGCAAGGAAGCGATTGAGCAATTAACGATATTGCAGGAACGGGAGCCTTATTCGGAAGAGATCTGCCGACTCTTGATGGAGGTATATGCATCCCTAGATGATCAGCAAGGCATACTTCGTTTATATCATTCATTTAGATTGACCCTGAATGAGGATCTGGGACATCAGCCGGAGCCGGAAACAAGCAGGTTATATCAGAATCTGACGGACAATTAAATGTAAGTTTGGAGGGTGAGGCGTGAAGTTATTCATACACCGTAAAGATTTGCGTACGGATGATCTGACTGCATTCGATTATTTACGGGAACACGAAGAAGAGAGTCTGCATGTTCTCATCTATGATTCATTTCTCCTGCGGCAAGGCCGAGAGAAGGAACACAGCGGTGTGAATTTTAGGCAGCATGCGGCGGCATTAGGCAGGCAGTATCTTGAAGCCAAACAAAAACTGCATGTTGCTTACGGGAAACCGGCTGAAGTGGTTGATTACATCCTGAAGGAATTCAAAGGCGAGATTGATGAGCTTGTGGTCCATCGGGACATGACACCATATGCAATCGAGCGGGATAGGGCCATACGCAAAGTCAGCGAGGCACACGAGGTGACATTCACACAACTGACCGATCATCTGCTGATGGATCTGAATGGATTTGCTAATTTCACAGGCAAGTCGGAGCCTTATAAGGTATTTGCGGCTTTCCATCGGCGTTGGGTGGAATTCATGAATGAACATCCCAACCCTCCTTCGGCTACAACGGTTGCAGAGTTGAAGGTGAGTGATCGTCAGATTGAATGGCCGGATACGATGCAGGTACCGGGGGAGCTGCTGGAGGGCAGTGGTTCGAAGGACGAGAACCCGCACCTGCTGTTGGATCAATTCTTATCGGATCGAATTGCTGAATATGGGGATCATCGGGATGAATATGAGGCTTACGAGCCGAGTCATCTCAGCTCATATGTAGCGGTGGGAGCCGTGTCTATCCGCAAGATGTACGATGCAGCGAGTCGCACAGCCGAGGCTGGGGAATGGATCAGGCAGCTGTGTTTCCGTGACTTCTACCTTTATCGAGCGGTTTATGAGAGTCACTATTTTACATATGAAAAGGTGTACGATCTCTCTGCTCTCCATGACGATCACTTTGAACGGTGGTGCAAGGCGGAGACAGGCATTCCGATTATTGATGCAGCCATGACGCAACTGAATGAAACCGGGCATATGGCGAACCGTTTGCGGATTCTCACGGCGATGTTTCTCACCAAAAACCTGCAATGCCCATTCACCTTGGGTGAGGCCTATTTCAGGCGCAAGTTGAGTGACTATGATAACATTCAGAATCGTGGTAACTGGCTATGGTGTGCCTCGCTTGGTGAAAATGCGGCTCCGTATTTTCGGGTGAACAATCCGGTAACGCAATCCGAGAAATATGATCCGCAAGGCGATTATATTCGCAAGTGGTTGCCTGAATTGAAAGACTTGCACAGCAAGGACATTCATCAGCCGCGCAAGGATGCCATTGTGGATCTGAAGACATCGAGACAGGCGGCTATTGACGTGTATAAACAGATCCTGGCGAGTCGTGGGAAGTAGACTCAGTCAGGGGCGCGATCATGCCAAACCCAAATTTACCATTCTCATCCGGTTGATCCAACAATCATTTGGTTGAGAGCAGGATGTTCCAAAGACCGCGTACTCGCGGTCTTTTTTACATATATAGACATGAAAATAGTGTGAAATGTGTTGAAAATTTAGGAATTATTAAGAAATTGGACTACCCTTCTTAAGCATTATGGCTTTTAATAGATAGAGAGCTTTATTGTATTAAGTCATATCTGACATATTGACGAACACATTAAGGAGAAACGTTAACATGAGTGAAACACTGAAAAGAGAGCGAATTCCAGAGCTGAATCTGGTTCGTGCCATGGCAATTATCGGCGTACTCAGCGTGCATTCCACGTCCTATGCGACGGTGGACATGACGGGCTCAGGCTACTACTGGCTGTACAACTTTATTAATATCTTTATGAAATATGGTACGCCAACCTTTATTTTTATGAGCAGTTTTGTCCTGTTCTATAACTATTATTCCCGTCCGCTGGATAAGAAACTTGTGAGTAACTTCTACAAAAAAAGATTTGTGTATATTTTGCTTCCATACTTCCTGTTTTCATTGATGTATTTTGTTTTGCTGCATTTCACGCATTATCAGGGCCGACCTTTCGGCGAATCGGCAGTAAGCTTTATCACAAAATTGTTTACAGGCAAGGCCTATACACATCTGTACTTTGTATTTATTAACATGCAATTTTATCTGTTATTCCCATTGGTGTTATGGCTGCTTAAGAAGTATCCTTCCGTGGTGAAATGGTCTGTTCCGATTGGACTATTGATTCAATGGGCATTCATCGTAAGCAATAAATATGGATTCCAGGTACCCAACAAGGGAAGCTGGGCGTTCTCTTACTTTTCCTATTTCATGCTGGGTGCTTTTATCGGGGTGTATTTCCCTAAAATCAAGCAATGGTTTGTCATCAGTCGGGCCAATGCTACCAAAGGACGCGTAGCTTCATGGATTCTGCTCTGGGCGGTCTGGATCATTGCCGGACTTGGTCATGTGTATATCTATTATCTGCTGCGTCTGAAGATCGCAACGTATAACACACTGTGGTATGAATTCTTCTGGAATGTGCATACCTTTGCTTGTGCGCTGGTCCTTATCCAGATTGCCTATCTGCTCTATCGCAAAGGGCCGTCACTGATCGTCAAGCCGCTGAATCGGCTTGGGGCATTGTCCTTTGGCATCTATCTGATTCATCCATTCTTCCTGCTGGTGTATCGGAATTATCCACCGCAAACAGGAGTCTCTTGGTTAGTGCATCTGTGGTATGCCGGAGGATTTGGCGTAGCTCTGATCGCTTCGTGGATCGTCGTTGGATTGACGGCAAGGTTCGTTCCATATGCATGGGTCATCTTTGGCAATCTGCCGAAACCCAAACCACGTCTGGTCCCACAACAGAACTCGGGACAACTGGACGTTCGTTAAGATGGTTTTCCAACACAGGAATAATAAACCGTTTCTTGGTCGACCTTAGGGGAGAGCAGGGAGCGGTTTTTTTGTCTATAAAGATATGCGTGATACGGGGAACGAGTGTTTCTTTTTCCTATATGAGGGGTAATCATAAGGCGGAACGATAATACATTATGGATAACAGGATTAAGGTGAATATAATGACAACATGCGAAAAATGCGGGAGACCGATGCAGGATATATTGGAATATGTGGAACACATTCTTCACGAATGCAGTGAACAGACACAGGAGTACAACTCGAAAGATTATCAGGCCTATGGGCATGAGGGTGTTCACGAGCAGATGTGATACAATAGAAAGAAACCGGATTCATACGGAACCGAGGTGACAACATGGAGACGGGTCCAGCCCCTTTCCGGCAAGGAAAGACGGAACAAGAAGCGCGACTGAGCAAAACATGTATGTATTGCGGACAACAGCGGCCGATGTCCGAATTCCGGCGCAGAACCGGAAAGCGGGCAGGTCCCGGAGCCAGACGGGGAGCCTGCCGCAGCTGTCGTCAGCTTGGCGGACAGGCTGATCACGATACCCGTTTAATCGGGCAAACAGGTGAACCTGGGGAGGTTCAACGGGATAACGTGGTGACACGTCCTGTTGCTGCCAGACCCTCTACATCTGCGAGAAATAAGGCAGGTCGTACCTTCCATGACGTGGAGCAGGGATCTGCTACGGTGCCCGAGTCTGACAGAAGTCTGGTGTCTCAACCGTCAGTAGACTCGAATTCTGCGAATGACGATGAACGTGCTGACTTGGTGACTTCTTCACCCTCTTCTTCAGGTATTCGGAAGAAGAGGAGAAGGCGGAGGAAGAGCAAGCGATCGGAAAGTATAACGGGCAATGAGCTGAGAGAGACGAGCCTGGAGCATGATGGTTTGGCAGGTGAGGTTGTGACTGATTCTGCTGAGCCACAGCCAGGCGAGCGCCGGCGTGGCCAGGGACATTCGCAGGGCCATGCTGCGAATGAAAAGCACACTGCACAGCGGGCTGACGCGCGAGCAGCCGCTGTCGTGCAGGCCGCCGAGCAGACTGCGGCGGCCCAAGGGATGCTGCCGGCTGAGCCGCAAGGCCCGGCAGCAGAGCCCCTGGCTGCGGATCAACCGACCGCAGCCAAACGCAAGCGCAAGCGGCGCCGCAAGCGTGCTGGCGCGCTCTCGCCCGGCGCAGGGCAGACCCGCAGCATCGCTGCTGAGGCCCATGCGCCGGCCCTGAGCGACCGTGGCGATGCCACCACGGTCGCTGCACCTGCGGCGGCGGAGGCACAGCCAGCCGCCGTCAGGCGCGAGCCTGGGCAAGCGCCGGGGGCTGCTGCGGAGGCAGGGCCTCCTGCGCCCGTGCGCCAGCCTGGCTCGCCAGGGTCCAAGCCGCGCCAGGCGCGCAAGGAGCGTGCGCCCAAGGCGAACGGCGAAGAAGCTGCCCGTGGTACATCCGGGCAGCGACCCGCGCATGCCAGCCGCAGTCACGGCGCTAGCACGGATGGCCGTCCCCGCCGCCAGACGCCGGCGGCCCCGGTAGCCATTGACCCGGAAGATCCGGCTTCGCTCCGGACCAACCGGCAAGGTATGGTACGGATGCGCGGCAAGACAGACAAGGGTAGGCGCTGGCATCAGGAAGTGGACATGGAGCTTGCGGTTACGCTGGTCAAGGAAAAAGCTGCTGTGGTGGTCAATCGGTACACGATTCGCCGATTGTTCAGCAATAAGGATTTCAAGCGTTATATCCTGACCCGGGATCACTACACCTGTTACTTCTGTGGATCGTATGGAGATACGATCGACCATCTGCTGCCACGTGCCAAAGGTGGACACACCACCCCGCTTAACTGTGTCTGCGCTTGTAATCTGTGCAACCAGTCCAAAGCGGCGATGGATGCCGAAGAGTTCATGCGTTCCGGAATTCCCGAGTGGAATGCTGCCCACCAGGAAGAACTGAATGAACTGGAAATGCAGGAAGCGCAGTTGGAAGAAGGATAAATACCCCCAAAGAAGGATCGGGGTTTCGATATAAAAAGCACACCAAGACCACAAGAGGTCGAGGTGTGCTTTTTGGATTTAAATTCTGACTCTGGTGGGAGGTCAGTTCACTGTGCAATAATTTCTTCAAATTGACAACGTTGTTCATCCAGGATGTACGTTATACTTGGAGGGCGTAGATTAAACGGCTCCAACATTCGTCTGGATGATGGAGCAACATTCTGAACGAACAACATCAGATAGTAGACTGTATAGATTGGATGGATGCAGATGACCCCGGCAGCATTGGACATTATGTCATATATTACGGAAGAAAATATTCGTTTCTGGCTGGAGAAGTTTCGCTCCTTGGGCCCGTTACCCGGAATTTTGCTTACGTTTATGAAATCATTTGTACCGCCGCTGCCAACGCTGTTGATTGTGGGCGTGAACGGCGCGGTATACGGTCTCTGGGGAGGATTTTTATATTCATGGATCGGCATGGTCCTCGGTTGTACCGTTACGTTCCTGATTGTACGGGAGATCGGGAAATCTGCTTTTGTGGAACGATGGGCACGCAAACCGCGTGTGCAACGCAGTATGGTATGGATTCGGAGGAATGCATTCAGTTATGTTTTTTTGCTGAGTATCTTCCCGGTAGGTCCGTTCGTCATTATTAATGTGGCGGCGGGTATTGCACGAATGCGGTTATTATCCTTCCTGCTGGCAGTGGGCTGTGGTAAAGCGATCATGATCTTCTCTGTTACGTATATTGGTTCCAATGTGGAACAATTTCTGGAGCACCCTGTACGCTGGGTAGGCGTATTACTGTTCATAGCAGTATCCCTGTGGGCAAGCCGCAAACTGGAGCGACACTTTACCCGGTCATCGTCAGATGGTGAAGATCTACATGATCTGAATCAGCCAACTGGCAAATCGATTTCCTCCTAGTTACGGGGTACAGTGGTATAGTTGTGTGGTATTTATGAATTAACCCGGAGATGAACCTTTTTAAAGGGGGATCAGTATGATTGAAAATGTCTTTGATTTTGATAAAGAATTATATCGCATGAATGAAGAAGAGCTTCGTTCATTATTGCGTATGCTCTATCTTAGGGCGGACATGGCAGTCAGTCATCAGACAGAAGAAGAACATTCAGCTCATTTTGCAGTGAGTATACAGCGGATTTTTGAAAGGTTAGATGAGGAAAGGAATAGGAAGCAAGCTGAGCAGCAATTGCTTGATACACAGAAGCCGCGTGAAATTCATATAGCGATTGGTGAATCGCCGTTGGGTAGCATTAAGGTTGCCATGGGTAAAGTTCCGGGACGCTTGGAGCGGCGATTTTATTCTATGAATGACTACTATGCGATTGGCCCATTGGGAGATCTTACTGATAAGATAGTTCTACAACGTAGACACCTTTGGTTGCTGGAGCGACTTTATTTGAGTGAACACGGAAGTTACGCTATCAAAGGTTTAGATGAACTGATGCAATTAAATACCGTGATGAGTTCCATCGATGAAGAGACCAGAATAACCATCTGGTATGCTAATAACGCTCATGAGAAAACAGGTCTCTTGCATGCTATGCATTTGCTGAGTAACAGCAAGAGTCCAATTTATCTGATCGAGACAAGTGGACTGTATAAGAAGTTATTCCATAACCCTGATATTGAGTATGATGTTTGGGGAACAGGAGAGATTATATCTGAGAAGTTGTTAGCCATGTGGAACCACTGTGCAAATGCAGAGCCGGTGTCTTCAGAAGAACGCAAGCAGATGGAGCAAGAGTGGGATCTGCTCTCTGAACAACCAGGCCATCTTCGAATAATGAAAGATAGTAAGATTCATAGCGTGTCCGAGGATGGAATTGATGATTTCATTATGCAAAAGGTGAGAGATCTTACGTTAACCAGACAATCTGATGAATTTATAATATGTGCCCGTGTTGTAGGTGAAGTACTTGGATATTTAGAGCAAGCTGTGGGAGACGCATTTATTGAATATCGAATACGTCAACTTGTACTGCAGGGGCGACTGGAGATGGAAGGCAGGCCACATGCGATGAGGTACTACAGTATCCGACTTGCGAGTACGGAGCGGGACTAAAAGATGCTGGCGTGCGATAGATTAGAGATTAAAGAAAAACGAATAGACTGTTCCACCGGTGAGTAACTCCTACATGTCCGGGGAACAGTCTATTTGTTTCTCGTGAAGTGCTGAATCAGTTTCGTTTGTACATTGTCCAATACCATCCGTCTTTCGATCTTCATTTTGTTATGACTTCTTTCCATTCCAGATTTCCATTAGTGGCCCATCCTGCCCATAGACCGGATCGGTATCCGGAATCGGAACCTCTTGGATTTCCTGAAGAGCTTTGGCACGATCGTCTTCTTCACCTGTGCGTGTGTTGTAACTCATACCGCCCGGATAGGCACCGGCAATACGAAAATCAGTGCTGGACTCCAGACGTTTATGTCCTGTCCCAGCGGGAAGCACAACAACGTCACCTGTTTGAAGATAAACTTTTTGCCCATTTTCTCCGCCTAGCATCAGTTTCACGAATCCACTCACCACCGCAAGAGCCTCATGCGCATTACTATGAAAGTGATGATAGTTGAATACACCATTCAACCAACTATTTCCCCATCCATTACGGTTCAGTAACGATTCTGCGTGAAGCGCCTCTTCAGCCCATACGTTCTTATACAAAAGCACAGGCAGGGTTGGATGATTGGGAATCACACCGTTATCCTGAAGAAATAACGTCTCGATATTTGTTTTCCATTCATGCATCTCATATCACCTCCCTATAAATTACCCGATAAACTCAAGGACGAACAAAAAACAATTGTAAAATGATACAAAATGTATCATTTTAAGGTTATACTCAGTACATAAACTCTCTTCAGGTGCACTCGTTGTATAAATCGCAAGGGGGAATCGTGTGTGAACATTGTTATTACAGGGGCTTCCGGATTTGTGGGATTTAATCTGTCACAGTATTTGGCGCAAAAAGGGCATCGAATTACCCTTCTGGATCGGGATGATTATTGTCAGAGGCTTGTTCATATCTCTCCTCTGCATGAGATGCCGTTCATTTGTTGTGACCTTGCATCCGAGCGGATTCATCTGCCTTCTGGAACAGATTACATTATTCATCTGGCTGCCATGCCTCACGTAGATTATTCGTATCATCAACCGGGGGAAGTCTTCCGCAACAATACCCTCAGCACCCAGGCTATTCTGCAATATGCCACCGAACATCACATCCCTGTTTTGCTGGCATCATCTGTTGAAGTGTATGGTGGCGATTGGGGCAGAGTCTATCATGAATCAGATCCGTATGCGCCCGTCTCTCCTTATTCTGCATCCAAAGTCGCCTGTGAAATGCTTGCTCACTCCTACGCTCAATGTTACGAGCTTCCAGTCAAACTCTTTCGTTTGACCAATCTCTATGGTCCATGGCAATTGCCAGACCGTATCATTCCTCGAAACTTCGGTCGGATGCTGGACGGACTTCCTCTGGATATTCAGGGATCGGCAGTGCGTGATTTCTTGTATGTAGATGATGCCCTCCGGGCCATTGAACAGATCATGCTGAAAGGCAAAGACGGACAGGTCTACAATATATCGACAGGGCTTGGAACAACTATGCAGGAGATCGGGGAGATATTGAAACCAATGGATCGATCGTTAGCTGCTGTAGAGATTCGGGAGCAAGAACCAACCCAGTCCAGAGGGTCCAGTCTGGTTGTACATTCAGGTAGATTACGGGCGGAATTGGGATGGTTACCTCAAACCACATTGGAAAAGGGATTGGAAAGAACTTTTCGCTGGTACCAGGAGCATCCCGAATGGGTAAGGCAATTCAGCCGTGAATATCATACAACAAGGGAAACGCGCAGTTTCATTATCGATATGGCAAGATACGCAGTTCCAGCCGTATAAAAGTACACAAAAAAAGCCAGGGAAGGGTGTATTGAGTAACACCTTCCTTGGCTTTTTTGTGCCTCCGTCTCATCTTCAGTGTTCCTCCGAACATGGACAGTTAGGCTATTTTAAAACGATCTATTGCACGAAATCTTCGTGCTTTTTGACTTCTGCGTCAAAAGGATCTAATGATCTTTTTTAACGTCGGCAATTTTATCCTGTACAGCACCTTTGGCTTTATCTTTTTTACCCTCAGCCTGAAGGGATCTGTTATTGGTTGCATTACCGATCTGATCCTTCACTTCGCCTTTGGCCTTGTTTACGCCTGCTTTGATTTTATCGCTAGTTGAATTACTCATATCGAACATCTCCTTCGTTTCTGGGTTAGTCCTTATTAACCGGGATACTAGCATTCTAAACGTTCACTATTTCATGGCGGTCAGAAATTTGTTCTGGATATTCTGTCAGAAATGCTCTGTACGAAGAGTCAGTATAAGTATAGGCATTGCATAGTCGCGTGCTTCATTAAAGGAATGAGAGGATGTTATGATATGAGCAATTATATTGGAAATGGTGCGTATTGTTATGCCAATTCAGCAGCGATGCTACTGTCATCCATTGGAGAAAAGGTTGACCCGGGTCTCCTTGAAGCTATAGGTGGCTTTTCCCTGGGGGCTTTCTGCACGCAGGAAGATCTTCTGTTTTTTGATAACTGTATCTCCAGCCCAGATCTGGCCATCAGCAAAGCGATGAGCATTCTGGGGTTTAGTGTGCGTGAAAGTGTGCAATCGCGGGGGACAGAGATGCCTGTAGATGAGCTAAGAGAGGCTTTGAAGCAGGGTCCAGTGATGATGGGGCCGCTGGATATGGGCAAACTCATTTACAATCCCAATTCTCCCAACCTGGGTGGTTGCGATCATTATGTAGTGGCGCTCAATATGAAGGGCGATGAAATAAGCCTGCATGACCCGGCTGGATTTCCGAATGTCTTCCTGACACTGGATAACCTTGAGGAAGCATGGAAGTCCGAATTCCCATGGAGTAGCGGTGTGTATCGACGATGGTGGAGTCCTGAACGCATTGAACATCCTGACCTGGAGGAGATTAACCGCCGGGCTTTTACTTGGTTCAAATCAGCCCTTACAGAACAGACCCATGATATTGCTGCACAAGAAGGACGAACCGGAGCTTCAGCCATTCTACATAAGGCCGAACAGGTTCGTGCTGGAGCAATTGATGGTAATGAGTGGGCTCATTATGTGTATTTTGCTCTGCCAGTAGGCGCGCGTCGTGCCCAAGATTATGGTTTGTTTTTTAAAACAATCCATCCTGACCTTTCTGCTTTGAAATACGCACAATCCCGCCAATTCGGGGAATGCCAATCCCGTCTTGTCTCCCGGAACTGGGAGGCTGCTGCGACAATCATGGTGGCACTTGCTGAGACGGAAGCCATGATCGAAGCTGCTATTTTGAAGCTGGAGTAATTGAAGTGAAGCGAGGTTATGAGAAAGGGGGATACATACACATGGATGAATTAGCTGACAATCGCCATATCAGGCCAGGGGAAGACGAGACATTCGAGAATCGGCAACAGGAGTCGGACATTGCGCTTGTCATGCAAGCCCAGACCGGGGATACAGAGGCTTTTGGTGAGCTGATTCACCGTTACCGTGGGCAATTGTTCCGTTATGTGCGAGCACTTACACATGATTCTTATCTCGCAGAAGACATTTTACAGGATGGGCTTATTCGTGCATTCATTCATATTAGACAGCTTCAGAATGCTGGCCGTTTTATGGCCTGGATACAGCGCATTGTGCGTAACCAGGCGTACTCGCATATGCAGCGCCAAAAGCAGCAGCGGGAACAACATTTTTCTTCGTTCCTTGCATTTGGAGCCGATGACGCTTCATGGAGTGAACAAGACTCGCTCGACATGACGCTGAATCATCTTTTGAATGACACCGATCGGAGATCACAGGATACAGGCTATGATCCGTATCAAGCTGTTGCTCAGCAGGAGATGAGGAATAATCTTCACAGGCTGTTGGGTTGTCTGAATGAAAGAGAACAACAGGTTTTCACATCATATTGGATGGAGCAGCTATCACCTCAAGAAATGGCGAACAAATTCAATCTGACAATTGCCAATGTGTATCAAGTTCTGTCCCGTTCACGTAAAAAAGTGTCTCAGCTTCATATTCATTTATCTGTAGATGAAATGCTGGCGGAGTGGAATTCACTCGGGCAAAATCGAGTGACTCTGGAGGAGCCCCTTTCGTTTCGGGCTCCCCAAACCTGGAACTCGGCAGCAGCATCCATTCACGAGATGTTAGGCTATATGGGTCCATCTCCGTCTCTCCCCATGGTTATGGGAATGAGTGGACTTTCTTTTCGTCTGACCATCCTGCCTCAGGACATACATATCGCTGGACCCACCGCCTATAACTTCAAAGAAGTGCTTACCAGAGCATTGCAACATATGGGTTATCGTTCCCATGCGGTTGAGGCTTTGGCAAGCGAAGCGGGACTTAATGCCAATCTGGTCGACCCTTCGATGCTAGAGGAGAAAGCAAAGGGGAAAAGGTTGCTTAATCCAAGGATTGTTCGGGCCCTCTCCCTGATACGTTACTCCATTCATCGAGGAATTCCCGCTGTCGTGTGGGACTTGAATATTCCCGAATTCGGGTTGATCTATGGCTATGATGATGCAGCCCGGACCTTATACGGTACCGATTTCATTAAATCAGGAACAATTTCCTATGATCATGTAGGGCGGGGTGTGAATCAGGAAGTATTTGTGCTGGCAGCGGAATCAGATGGCATGATACGAGAAATGAACTTGCATGCGGCACTGACAGCTGTTTTGGCTCATTATCGTGGGGAGGACCCGTATACCTTGCCGAACACTGTCAGTGGTCTTGCTGCCTATGCAGTCTGGAGAGAGGCCCTAGAATATAGACGGTTAGAACCGAACGGTCACGCCTATAACATTGCCGTTTTGTGGGATGCCAGACATTATGCAAGTGAGTTTTTCAAAGAACTTTCTCTAAAGTGGGCTTCGACTCCCCGCTATTCCAGCTTGATTCCATTCTGTCTTCGGGCGGAAGAGTTATATCGAAACATGTCTCAAAAGTTAAATATACTCTCGGAATTATTTCCTTTTCCAGATGGAGGACTGCCTAATGATAAGCTTCATGCCGATCAGGCTATCTCGATACTTTTGGAGGTGGAGGAATTGGAGCGAGCTGCCATCGTTGCAATAAAAGAGTTGCTTGAAGAAATGGATCGGCATTCCCTCGAAATAGTTATGGTGTGACCTAATTGTAACGATCAGATCTGGCAAACAGTGAAAACATATATCAGGAGGCAGGACGATCCGTCAGGCCTTCTTTCTGTCTTTTTTGCATTCGTGACGCAAGAGGTTCATACTTGAAATAGAAAAGATGTCTCAATGATGGAATAAGGCTGAGCTCAACGCTGCATAATAACGACAGTGACCAATTTCGTTGCATGAAAATTGTGATATTGGAAAACAATTCCTAACCAACTGGATAAATCAATCCTTCCGTGTGTACATATCGCACATCTGGTCATATGTGATCTTGTCTTAATACCACATGTGGTAGGAATACGGATCTTTGACAGGCGGAGAGGTGGCTTTAGCTTGGCTTCATGGGTTGACAAAAAAATCGATTTTGTTACAATGTTCACAATATCTTCACAAGTGTAAAAAATTTCTTTTTCATGTTCATGTGTAAGAGGTGTAATATAAGGGTATAGAGTTCGGTTTCGGCCTGCTTGTCGTTTTGTGCGTCAACACATGTTGTCCGCAATAGATCCAAGATACAATGCATGAGGTGAGAGTGGCCCTGAGCTACGCTTATCCTATTGTGTGAAATTTGGTACATTTAAATGTATTCGATGTATTTTGTGGTTCGGCTCTGCTTGACAGGCATCATGAAAGTCGCGGACTTCTATCCCAAAGTAAAGGAGGACTTTCTCTTATGTCACAATCGCCTACTCAACAAGAGGTGCCGGTTACAGAAGGTGCCGACGTTTCCCAACGCCAGTCCTTGGATGTACTGGATCAACTGATGAAGCCTGAGGTTCAGGAGTCTTTAACCGTTCTGGTGGAGAACCTGCCTAAATTGGCTGAAATGGTTACTGCTATGACGAAAGCTTATGACTTTGCACAAAGTGTAGCAACAGACAAAGTTCTGATCAGCGACACAATGAGCGCAATGGGCGAGTTCGCTAAGCCTGTTGTAGACAAAGCTAAAGGTGTAGCTTCTGCTGCCATCGAAGCCAATGACCGTGCGCAAACAGAGCAAACTTCAGTTGGCTTGTTCGCTATGCTGAAAATGCTCAAAGATCCAAACGTACAACAATCGCTTCGTTTTGCTCAATCTTTCCTGAGCATTCTGAACGAGCGTCAACAACAGAAACGTTAAGACTTAGAAGAACGGAGGATGGATATGTCGAAGCAAATTTTGATCTTGGGTGGAGGATACGGCGGTCTGTTGACAGCATTGACTGCACGTCAATACTTGTCTCCGGAAGAAGCGACAATTACTGTCGTGAACCGTTACCCTACACACCAAATTATCACGGAACTGCACCGTCTTGCAGCAGGAAGCATTGCTGAACAAGCAGTTGCTCTTCCGCTCGAAAAATTGCTGCGTGGCAAAAACGTGAACCTGAAAATCGATACGGTGGATACAATCAAGCCGGACGAGAAAAAAGTTCTGATGACCAGCGGCTCCACTTACTCTTACGATGCACTCGTTGTTGCCCTGGGTAGCGAAACAGCTTACTTCGGAATTCCGGGACTGCAAGAGTACAGCTTCACGCTGAAATCGGTTAGTGATGCAAACCGCATTCGTGCACACGTTGATGCACGTCTGGATGCATACAAAAAATCCGGCAACAAAGCAGACGCAACGTTTGTTATTGGTGGCGGCGGCTTGACAGGTATTGAACTTGTCGGCGAATTCGTTGATCTTCTTCCAGCTGCATGTAAAGAGAAAGGTATCGATTTCAACGATATCTCTCTGTACACTGTTGAAGCAGGTCCTTCCATCCTGGCTGGTTTCCCGCCAGAGCTGGTTGATCGTGCGAAATCAAGTCTTGAGAAACGTGGCGTTAACTTCATCGTTGGCGTAGCAATTACCGAGATGAAAGAAAATGAAGTTATGCTGAAAGACGGCAGCTCCATCCCTACGAATACCCTCGTATGGACTGGTGGCGTTCAAGGTAACGCAGTTGTTGCTAACAGCGGAATTGAAGTGGATCGCGGCCGTGCGAAAGTTACGGAAGTTCTGCAATCCACTTCTCACAAAGACGTGTTTGTTGCTGGTGACAGCGCAGTGGTCTTCCCTAGCGAAGGCGCTCGTCCTTACCCTCCAACAGCACAATTGGCTTGGCAAATGGGTGAAACCATTGGTCACAACCTGGGCGTAATGTTCAAAGGTGGCGCAATGGAATCCTTCACACCAGTATTCTCCGGTACGCTGGGAAGTCTGGGTCGTAAAGATGCTGTCGGCATGATCGGTGGCAACCAGACTCGTCTGAAAGGTCTGCCTGCAACCATGATGAAAGAAGCAAGTAACATCCGTTACCTGGCTCATATTCACGGTTTGTTCGCACTGGCTTACTAATCTTCATGCCATTCAAGGGCGCCCTTCTGGGCGTCCTTTTTCTGTTGTGATGGATGCAACAAAGATCATTAATATTCTGATGTGAAAAGAGTGCGGCGGAAGTGGTCGATCTGAGGTCGCGTATAAATCACATAGGGTTTTAGGTATATTATTAGACAACGGAATGTTACATTTTCCATAGATGTTCAGATGATGTACCGGATATGTACTTAGCAAATATGAACCTGGAGCCGGCGCTTAGAAGCGCCGGCTTTCGTTTAAATGATAGGATGAGCACTGTATATATAAGGAACGGGTAGCCGCAACAAGCAGTCCGTTCAACTGAGAGGAGAAATGACGTATGAACGTTTTAGTTATAGGAGCTAATGGACAAATCGGCAAGTTGGTGGTAGAGCAGTTGGCACAGGAAGGCAAACATAAGGTAACGGCCATGATCCGCAAACCGGAGCAGGCGAATGCATTGAAGGAACTCGGTGCCGATGTGGTGATTGGGGATCTGGAGGGCAGTGTGGAGGACTTGGCTGAAGCTATGAAGGATCATAATGCCATAGTATTTACAGCGGGCTCTGGCGGATCTACGGGTCAGGACAAAACCCTGTTGATTGATCTCGATGGAGCAGTGAAAACGATGGAGGCGGCAGAGCAGCAAGGCATTTCCAGATATATTCTGGTCAGTGCATATGGCGCAGATCAACGGGAGAAATGGTCAAAGTCCATCAAGCCTTATTATGTGGCCAAACATTATGCGGATCGTGCATTATTTGCAAGTGATCTGAATTACACGATTATCCGTCCAGGTGGTCTCAAGAATGAACCAGGCACAGGCAGGATTGCAGTTGGAACCGATCTGGAACCGGGAAGCATCCCGCGTGAAGATGTGGCCCGCGTCATTGTGGCTTCTTTGCAGGAAGAGAAGACGTACCGAATGGCCTTTGATCTGATTGCCGGGGATCAGCCCGTTGAAGATGCCTTGGGCAAACTGTAGATGTTATTGTAAGATAACGGGAGAATGAAATGATGGGGATGAGGGGGAGCGCTGCATGAACGAAGCCGTGCTGGTCATAGAGGATGAGCCCAAAATAGCGCGTCTGCTTGAACTGGAATTACAGTATGAGGGATATCAGGTAGGCAAGGCGGGGAGTGGAACAGAAGGACTGGAGAAGTATGGGGAAGGTCAGTGGGATCTGATTCTGCTTGATGTGATGCTGCCTGGTCTGAGTGGCATTGAAGTGTTGCGCCGAGTTCGGGCCAAGGATGCTACAGTTCCGATTATTATGCTCACCGCCAAAGATTCCGTGGAAGACAAGGTATCCGGCCTGGATCTCGGAGCCAATGACTACATCACCAAGCCGTTCCAGATTGAAGAGTTGCTTGCCAGAGTTCGGGCTGCATTGCGGCTTAATGCCGCGTCATCTGTGGTTTCTTCCGCTTCTTCATCTACACCTGCTGATCCAGGCAATGACTCGTCTGGGCATAAGAATGAAGCTGAGGTGGGCTGGTTGACCGCTGCCGGGCTGAAACTGAATGAAGGAACGCGAGAGGTATTCCGAGATGGCGTGTCTATTGAACTTACTCCACGTGAGTTCGATCTGTTGGTGTATCTGCTGCAGAATCAACGTCAGGTGCTTAGTCGTGACCAGATTGTACAGGCTGTGTGGGGATACGACTATTATGGAGATACCAATGTGGTGGATGTGTATATCCGTTATGTGCGCAAAAAGGTGGATAACGGATTCACACCGCCCTTAATACATACTGTACGGGGCGTAGGATACGTCCTGAAGGAACAGTCATGAGCCTGCGCAGTAAAATCTACGGATATTCGTCTGTATTATTTGCTGTGCTGTTAATCGCGGTGAACCTGTCGGTCTACATCGTGTTTGAACGGATGTCGATAGATAACGAGGTTAATCGGGTAGAAGCGGAAGCAGAGTCTATTGTCAAAGGAGTGCGTCAGTCTGCCGGCTCCATTCCGCCGGATGACTTGCTGCGCGCCTACGCGCCTGTGAACGGCATGCTTCGGATCGTTAATGAAGACGGCACCAGTTCCCCGGTGACAACAACAGCAGCTTCCGATCAGCTGAGCAAGCTGCCCTATAAGTACGAAAGTGAGAAGAAATCGGAGTATACCCAAGTTGAACAGATTGGTTACGTGTGGGTATCAGTCCCGGTCATCTGGCCTGATGGTGAGGTAGTGAATGTACAGGTCACCGAGAGCATTGCCGAGACGGAGAATCGTCTGTCTGTACTTCGTACCGTGCTTGTGGCAGTCACAATTATTGCTCTCATCCCAGCGATTATCTCCAGCCGGATTCTGGCGAATCGGATGACCAGACCGATTCAGCAGATGACACGCACAATGAGTGACATTCAGTCCAGCGGCCAATTCAAGCGTCTTCCACTGGAGGAAGGGTCGAAGGATGAACTGAAAACGATGGGACAGACGTTTAACCGGATGATGGATCTGCTTGAATCCAACTTTGAACGACAGGAGCGATTCGTATCCGATGCATCTCATGAACTCAAAACACCGCTGACCATTATTGAAAGTTATGCCAGTCTGCTACAACGGCGAGGAAAAGAGCGGCCTGAGGTATTCGATGAAGCGGTGGAAGCGATTCTGTCCGAATCGGTTCGCATGCGAGAGATGACCGAGCAACTGCTATTGCTCGCGAAGCAGCCAGAGCAGTGGAATGTTCAGCTGGAGCGTGTGGATATCACGAGACTGGTGACGGACTCCACACGTGCGTTTCGCGAAGCCTATCACCGTGAAGTCCGGTGTGAAGATCCAGGTCCAATCTGGGCGATCAGCGATGAGAGCAAGCTGAAGCAGCTGTTGTTTATTTTGCTGGATAATGCCCGGAAGTATAGTGAAGATGCCATTGAAGTCAGACTGGAAGCCGAGGGGCAAGCGTGCCGAATTCGGATCGTGGATACCGGGATTGGCATGCGGGAGGATGAGCTGGAGAAGGTATTTGATCGATTCTACCGCGTTGATCCGGCCAGAACACGCAGCTTAGGCGCAAGTGGCTCAGGTCTGGGATTGTCGCTTGCCAAAGAACTGGCAGGTGCAGTTGGGGCACGAATCGAACTGACCAGTACCGAGGGTGAAGGCACCGAGGCTTCAATTATTTTGCCATTATCGGTTCAGAACGGGCCGCTCTCATGAAATTCTCATTCTTCTCTTATATACTATATAAACTGAACTAAAGATTGTTCACACTGACACTGCGATGACAGAACAACCTTCCAATCGCTGTTATCCCCAGATTTTTTTGATTCCCTGTTCTCAAGGGGGAAATCCGGGGATAGCGTATGCTTCCGATGTAGCTTTCTTTCAGAAAGCTTTTAGGCGAACGCTTCGCTTTTTCAGGTTTTTTCTGTCCTCTCCGTTACTGTGTAAAAGATTAGTTCATTTTATGTAGTAGCATTGGAAACTAAACTCAGACCGAATATATAACAGATGAACTCGGGCTATGGGGAGAGCTATAAGGGGGAAACGTGATGACAGATCATGAGCAGCGACCACCGGAGATGAAACGGCATGAACAAGGTAACAGTGGATGGGCGAAATCGCGAAGATCACTTTGGTGGGGTTCAGGGCTTCTCATTATGCTGATTGTGGCAGCTGTTGTTTGGTGGAAGCCGTGGCAATCGACGGGTGTAGTACTTACCGCAGATGCGGCAGCCCAATCCGTACTGGATCAATATCCAGGAGAGATTGTGAATTCCACGTTGAAGGACGGGACGTATATCATGCAGCTCCGCTCGGAGACCGGACTGTATGATGTGCAGGTGGATGCCGTCACGGCTACCGTGAATTCCATCAAACGGCTGGAGTCGAACCCACAAGCGGAAGAGAAGACGTTATGGAGCCGCGAGCAGATCAAGACGGCGTTGTTAAAACAACAAACGGATAACCAACTGGTCTCGCTTGAACTTGTCGAGCAGCAAGGCAGTCCGGTATACACCGCGGTTGTGAAGGCGAAGGATAACAGCCGTGAAGAACTCACGATTGACCCATATACGGGAGAGACGATATCTTCCAAAACAATCGCAGCGCCGACAACTGAACCACCAAAGGATGATCCCAAGCCTCAGTTTCTAAGCGAGAAACAAGCCAAGCAGAAGGCACTTGCAGAGGTCCCGGGGGAAGTGGACGACATTGAACTGCGTGGAACCAACAGCGGGAATCCGTATTATCTGGTGGAAATTGATCTGGAGGATGGCCGGGAGGCTATTGTGCAGGTGAATGCCATCTCGGGAGCCATTCGTTCCGTAACCTGGGATGAAGACGAGGATTAACTTTTGCTATGGAAAGAGAGCGATTGAATATAAATTTAACTCGTTGGACAGATGATTCCTAATGTGGAGTCATCTTTTTCATTTGTTTTAAATACATGTTTTTGAATACATACATTATGAACAACAGTTAAAGTTAAATGAGCATTCTCCTCATTTTCTCATCAAATTCTAATCTAACTCTCGCTGATCTCTCATTCCTGCAGGTTATTCTATAGATGTAGACGAGAACGAGAACAACAAACGAGGAGATGAATGATGATGATGAACAAACATAAACTATGGATTGGCAGCTTGTCAGCAGCGGTATTACTTGGTGGATCGGCCGTAGCGGCTAGCGGAAATGTGAACGGACAATCGGTGCAAACGACACCATCGTCAACAACACAATCCGTAACACAGAATCAGAACAGCACAGGCAAAATGCTGAATGCATCCCAAGCAAAAGCGTTGGCCTTGAAAGCGGCGGATGGTAAAGTGGATGACGTCGATCTGGAGCGTAGAAACGGCCAAACGTTCTATGAAGTTGAGATCGATCGAAAGGGCAAAAATGATGTTGTCGTTCGTTTGGATGCGTACACAGGCAAAATCCTGGCAGTTGTGGATGATGAAGACTACGATGATGACGATGATTATGAAGGTGCTGTAACAGGCAATACATCTAACAACTCTGTTTCCAAGCAAGTCAAATTAACGGCATCCCAAGCTTCAAACATTGCGTTGAAACAAGTTACGGGTGGTAAAGTAACCAAAGTTGAGCTGGATCATGATGATGGTCGCTATGTGTATGAGATCGAACTGAGAACCGCTCAAGGTGAAGCGGATGTAGATATCGATGCCAACACGGGTAAAGTGTTATCGTTCGACCAGGATTTTGACGACCAAGATTGAGTAATAAAGGCGAGTATACACCGATAAAACATCATATAAAAAATCTGCCTGTGAGAACAGCCGCACACAGCGAGAGACTGTTACATCATGGAGGCAGGGCAGGTAGAGCAGAGGACGCTTCGGGGGAAGCGTCTTTTTTGCTGTCAATGAAGAGAGTGTGAGTATGAAAATGTACATCTTCCGCCGGATTGTTCACTATTCGAGCAGGAACGTGGCGGATACAATCGGAATCAAGGAGGTGAATGCCCAGCCAGTTTGACCATGAATTTTAATGCTAAAATGCATCATCGATCGGAGGCAGATGAGACATATCGATTTTAATTTATGTAAGCGCTTCACAAAAAAATATGGAGGTGCATTACGATATGGCTATGAACGATGGATGGTTGAAAAAGAATACACATTCACCCCGCTTTAGCCGCCGCTTAAGTTATTTGCTTGTGTTGGTTTTGGCGTTGCAATCATTAGGCATGTTGCTCGCACCCGGACCCAATGCTTCAGCTGCTCCGCTCAGTGTAACGAACGGGGTACAGTTCAAGGATACCAATGGCAATATCGTTCATGCCCATGGGGGCGGTATGATTAAGGCAGACGGGTATTATTACTGGTTCGGGGAGAATCGTAATCCGAATGGAACGTTCAAGGCGGTATCGGTGTATCGTTCAGCGGATCTGAAGAACTGGGAGTATCGCAATGATGTGCTCACCAGCAGCTCGGCAACGGAGCTAAATATCTCCAACATTGAACGCCCGAAGGTTATCTACAACAGTGCTACCGGCAAATATGTACTTTGGATGCACAAGGAGAATGGTCTGGATTATGGCGAGGCCCGAGTGGCCGTAGCTACTTCGAATACGGTTGATGGGAACTACACGTATGTGGGCAGTTATCGTCCACTTGGATATGATTCCAGAGATATGACGGTGTACAACGATAACGGAACCGCTTATCTGATCTCCGCGACCCGAGTGAATGCAGATCTGAATATATATAAGCTGACCCCGGATTTCCTGGGTGTGGAATCGCTTGTCACAACACTGTGGCCCGGACAATATCGAGAAGCACCTGCTTTATTCAAAAAAGACGGCGTCTACTTCCTGATCACCTCGGGTGCCACCGGCTGGAATCCAAATCAGGCCAAATATGCGACAGCCTCCAGCATAACAGGCACATGGAGCGGCCTTAGCAACTTTGGAGACAGCACAACGTATGGTTCTCAATCCACCTATGTTGTTCCCGTAGAAGGTTCGCAGACGACCTCCTATCTCTACATGGGTGATCGCTGGGCTGGAGCGTGGAGCGGACCTGTGCAGGATTCCAAGTATGTCTGGTTGCCACTTTCATTCCCAAGCACAACCAGTCTGGCGATGAACTGGGCCAGCAGTATTACGATTGATACAGCAACAGGGATCGTGACCGGAGTGAATACACCGGATGTCTGGGACCCGAATGCTTCATATCAGCTGATCAGCCGTAAGAGTAACAAATTGCTGAATGTCATCGGGGGTTCTTCCGCCAACGGTGCGGATGTGGAGCAGCGAACAGATGGGGGAACAACGAGTCAACAGTGGCAGATTACCGATGCGGGTGGCGGCTATGTCAAAATCATCAACCGTTCCAGCGGTAAGTTAATCGGTGTAGAGAATGGTTCCACGACCGATGGGGCTGTCATTGAACAGTGGAATGACGGGGGTTGGGCCAGCCAGCAATGGCAGCTCATCCATGTAGGCGGTGGTTATTATAAACTGAAAAACCGCAGTACTGGAAAGGTCTTGGACATCTCTGGTCAATCCTTGGCAGATGGGGCTGCGGCCATCCAGTGGACGGATAATGGCGGTACGAATCAGCATTTTCAGATTGTTAAGGTGCCGTAAGACTTTTTAGATATTACCAAATAAGGTTCCAAATACCGAAAAAGTTATAGATAAAGCTACGAATAAAGCTACAGATAAAGCCCTTGTCACTTACCTTAAGGTGGGATAGGGGCTTTGTGCTGTGTTCACGCTTGTTACGTGATGCTCTTACTCGAAAGGGAAAACCAGATGAGGGCTCACTTCGTGATGTATTTCCGATCATTATCATCCCAAACTGTGGTAAACTAGTAGAATTGTAGAAAAAATAGAGACAGGAGCTGGATAACGAAGTGAGTGAACAACAAGTGCTTTCAATTGAAAGCTTGCGTATGAGATACAACGGACGTTATGTGCTGAATGGCATCGATCTGGAAGTGAATCGCGGTGAGATGATTGGATATATTGGTCCCAACGGGGCCGGCAAGAGTACAACGGTTAAGATTTTACTCGGGCTGGTTGAAGGATATGTAGGTACGGTGCGAATCTTTGGTAAAGATATTGCGGATGGGGATGTGGAGTATAAACGCAGAATCGGCTATGTTCCAGAGGTCGCGGAATTGTACGAACAATTAACGCCTGCGGAATATCTGACTTTTACGGGAGAATTGTATGGCATGTCCTATGAGGATGCGGATTATAAAGCGAGGCTGTTAATGGATTGTTTTGGACTCGAAAAATCATATCATGCCCGCATTGCCTCCTTCTCCAAAGGTATGCGTCAGAAAGTATTGCTGATCTCGGCGCTGCTTCATGACCCGGAACTGCTGTTCCTGGATGAACCTCTCAGCGGACTGGATGCCAATAGTGTGATGGTGGTCAAAGAGATTTTATCGCAGTTGTCAGCCAAAGGTACAACCATCTTTTACTCGTCCCACATCATGGATGTGGTAGAGAAGATCAGCAGTCGAATTGTACTCATCGCTGAAGGACGTGTCGTGGCTGATGGGACGTTCAAGCAGCTCCAACAGCAGTCCATGGAAGGGACGCTGGAGGAAGTATTTAATCAATTGACAGGCTTCAATGAGCATATAGCCATTGCTGAGCGATTTGTATCGATTGTGCAGGAGGTGTACTGATATGGAGAAATCCTCCGACTTCCGCACACTCAAGATTCTGGATCGCTTTCGTCCGATCATCGCCAGAACAGGAGCTGATTATGATGTGCTGCGCCTGATTTTGCGGGTGAAATTTCAGATGGATCAACGCAGAGTACCTACCATCTTGTCCAACAATTCAGGGAAAAAAGAGCGCAAGGAAGGCAATCAGTTTCTTCGTTCCCTGTGGATGTATGGATTAATGGGACTGATGATGGTCCCCTTCATTGTCTGGGATACGGGGCATTTCATGCTTCAGATGGGCCTTGTGTTTGGCATCTTAATGTTTATGATCATGACGTCCATGATCTCGGATTTTTCATCCGTACTGCTGGACATTCGGGATCGTAATATCATTATGACCAAGCCTGTTAATGCACGAACGGTAGGTATGGCCCGAGCCATTCATGCAGGCGTATATCTGCTGCTGTTGACGGGTTCTTTAACTGGCATACCGTTAATTGCTGCGTTGGTGACGCACGGGGTGTTATTCTTTTTGATCTTCCTCGTGGATCTGATTCTGATCAATATGCTGATTCTGGTGACAACGTCCCTGATCTATCTGTTCATGATGAAGTTTCTGGATGGTGAGAAGCTGAAGGATATGATCAATATGGTACAGATCCTGCTTTCCGTGGGGATTGCGATCGGTTATCAGCTGGTGATTCGTTCGTTCAGCATTATTGATTTTGGGATGGTATTTACCCCGGCTTGGTGGCAGCTGCTGCTGCCTCCGTTATGGTATGCGGCTGTCTATGAATGGTTATTCGCGGGCGGTGGGAATGTGTGGATCTATACGTTCACAGCACTGGCAGTCTTGGTTCCGGTGGTAAGTCTGATCATATATGTGAAGCTTATGCCTTCCTTTGAGTTGTATTTGGAAAAAATGGCACATTCGGGTCAGTCCTCCGGACGCAGACGTGGAAGATGGGATCGGTTGATCTCCAAGGTGGTCAGTCGTTCCAGAGAGGAGCAAGCTTGCTTCCGTTTGTCAGCCAGCATGATGCGCAATGAACGGGAATTCAAACTGAAGGTGTATCCATCGCTTGGTTTATCATTTGTTTTGCCTTATATATTTTGGTTTACCCAATTGCAATCCTCCACCTGGGCGGAGTTCAGGCAAAGTTCGTTTGTATACACCTTTTATATCGTGCTGATGCTGGTTGTTACGGTTGTGGTTATGCTGAAATTTTCAGGGCAATACAAGGCGTTCTGGACCTTTCGGGCTGCACCGATGGCAAATGATAGCGCGTTATACAAAGGCGCTCTGAAGGCGTTCTTGTGCAATATGTTCCTGCCTATATTTCTGGCAAATGCCGTTCTGTTTACCTGGACATTCGGATTACGGATACTGCCAGATATTGCGATCATCTTGTTGACGGCGACCGCGCTTGTCCCGCTGGCAGGCAAGTTATTGCTGCGTAAGCCGCCGTTCTCCCAATCCTTCAGTATGGCGCAGCAAAGTGATGGCTGGTATGTATTTGCCGCCCTCCCTGTGCTTGCCATGTTATGGGGAGTCCATGTCTTTTTCCGTTCCGTGTCAGGGGGCGTGTGGATCTATGGTGCGCTACTGATTGTGGCGAATGTGTTGTTATGGACGCTGCTGTTTCGGGAGAAGAAGACAGCAGGTGAGAGGTCGGTTGCGGTTTGAGAATAGAGTACTATAGAAAGAGAGTAAGAGAGTAAGAGCGCTAGACAATAAGAGAGGGTAAAAGAGCTAACCTGGACGCTGCTGTCGGGCTTAGCTCTTTTTGATAGGTGATGCTACAAACTAGGCACAATAGCTTCTCTGTGATTCGTTAGATATTAGATTCATGCTAACAGGGGCAAATAACGTGTATCAGGTTCGTTAAAATGAAGTGGAGCAGTGGAGGCTCTCAGGAGGGAGAACCCTATTTTTTATAGCCTAATCGAAGGATGGATTCCGCTAACCGATCGGCAGCATCGGCTGTGGAGATCGCAGATTGCGCAGCTTCTGCGTATACTTTGCTTAGTGTGCCTGCAATCCCCGCCACCTTTTGGCGGATCAGGTCAGGCCCGGCGCCTTCCAGCTCGTAGGCGGTGGAGATGATTCCGCCTGCGCCCAGCACATAATCAGGTGCGTACAGAATGCCGCGCGCCTGCATGCGGCCTGCAACCAGCTGTCGTTCACTCAGCTGGTTGTTGGCCGCCCCGGCAACGATGGAGCAGCGCAGCTCCTCCACCGTTGCCGGGGTCAGTACGCCCCCTAGGGCACAGGGGGCGAAGACCTTGCAGTCAGCGGCGTGGATATGGGCCGGATCGGCCGGAATGGCGCCGCTGAACTGCACAAGGGCACGTTGTACACGCTCCGGTACAACGTCTGCCACAATGAGCCGTGCCCCGGCTGCATGCAGGTAACGGCACAGGGCATACCCGACCTTGCCCAGTCCCTGGACTGCAACGGGAATGCCCTGCAAAGATGCAATGCCTTGCTGGCGCAGCGAGGTCACAATGCCGATGTGTACACCGTAGGCGGTCATCTCGGCAGTGAAGTCATCCTGCGCCCCAAGTGAACCGGTGGTGTCCGTCACATGTGCAGTCTCCAGTCGGATCTGGTCCATGTCTGTCGCCGTGGTACCCAGATCAAGACCGGTCACGTACCGCCCGTTCAGCCGCTCCAGACAACGTCCCAGTGCGCGAAAGCGCTGCGCCCGCCTGGATGCGTCTGTATCCGGGTTCCTATCTACATGATGCGATACTTCCTCAGCGACAACTTCCCGTTCCGCGCCAGCGGCCTTTCGTTGCTCTACCCCTGGATCTCCAGCGACCGGATCACCACTAACAGACCCGTAACCTTCCTCATCCGGTGCTGCATTCTTTGCAAAAGGTAAATCCCATATGACCACTTTCCCGCCGCCATAGGGCAGTCCGGAGACTGCATTTTTGTACGTCATGCCTCTGGCAAGCTTCATTGCGTCCCGAACAGCCTCTTCCTCGGATGCATACGTCCAGTAGCGGCATCCACCAAGCGCAGGTCCAAGGGCTGTGTTATGAATGGCAATGATCGCCCTCAATCCGCTATGCGCATCATGGCAAAAAATGAGTTCCTCCATGCCTTCCCGCTCCATCTCCTGCCATAGCTGCATGACGGTACCCCCCCTTTTTTTGTTTTGACCCATCCATCCTGTATTCTGTACGATCGTAGTCAGCGTTATGATGATACAGCATATTCACAGGCACCGGTTTTCGACCCTGGGACCTCCGCCGGGTTGATAATCGGTACAAACGGTTCTATAATGGCAGTTCCGGTATGCCAGAGAGCAGAGAATGCCTACGGATTTACACCTAACCGTTTAGAACGAGGGTATAAAGTCCAATGATGGAGATAGAGCGAACGTACAGGCAACGTAGATGAAACAAACTCGTCGAGTAGATGCAGCAAAGGGCCGATTCCGTTGTGAGGGCCAGGAAAGAGGGATTACGATTGTTTAAAATATTGGTATTTATCTTTTTGATCCAGATTGTGTACGTATCGGCTTATACACTCCGGATGATTCTGACACTCAAAGGACAGAAATATATCGCTGCACTGATCAGCATGGGTGAGATTGTGATCTATGTGCTCGGTCTGAATCTGGTGCTCAAATATCTGACTCAGCCTTCAGCCTTAATCGTCTATGCGGTCGGTTACGGACTTGGTGTGTTACTCGGAGCCTGGATTGAAGAGAAGATTGCACTCGGTTACGTTACCGTTAAAGTCATCTGTAACCAGATGGGTGGCAACGTTGCGAATGCCCTGCGGGATAAGGGCTACGGCGTTACCGCGTGGGTGGGCAGTGGACGTGACGGGGATCGGCTGGTGATGGAGATTCTGGCAAAACGCAAAAACCAGAAATTGCTCTATCAGACAATTCTCGATCTGGACCCCAAAGCATTTGTCATTACCGTAGAGCCCAAACAGTTCCATGGCGGCTTCTGGACACGTTCCATCAAAAAGTAAAATCGAGCAGGTCTGCAGCAGATGCAGTCCTGCTTTTTTAGTTTCATTTTATCCGACACCTCCTGGTTACCTCCATGTATCCCTGCAACCTTACTCCCCAAGTTAAGTCTGTACGATTCAAGGTTACTTCCAGTACAATCCCTCACCACATCAGCACTTCTTCCTGAATGTGAGATAGGGATTATTGTTGTAATCGCTTTCGACATTTACATTGAGAACATGTCCTTCGTAACCCGGCATGGCAGCGATGGACGGATGTAATCATTATAAATCGGGAGGAATGGAATCGATGAAAACGACATTTCGAAGCTGGTGCAGTACAGCCTTGGCTATAACGTTGGGACTAACATTATTGTCCGGACCGGCAAGTGTGCAGGCAGCGGGTAACGCAGACTACAATCTCACAGGCTTCTCCCAAGGTAACGCGGGCGGCGGGATCATCAGCGAATCGAACACAGCCACGTATAAGAAAGTGTATAATGCGACTGATCTGGCGCTGGCTCTGAAAAAGAACTCCGGTGTCAAAGTTGTTGAGATCATGAACGATCTGAATCTGGGATGGAATGAAATTCCGAGCGCAGCGCAGACTTCTCCTTTTGCCAAGCATAATGATGCACTGACACATCCCGTATTGAAGCAGACAGGTGTCAGCAAGCTCACGATTGATGGTTTCAATGGACTCACCATTTTCTCCGCCAACGGCTCCAAAATAAAACACGCTGCGATCAGCGTAAAACGAAGCTCCAACGTGATCATCCGCAACCTGGAATTTGATGAGTTATGGGAATGGGATGAATCCACCAAAGGTGATTACGACAAGAATGACTGGGATTACATCACCCTGGAGGAGAACAGCAACGTATGGATTGATCACTGCACATTTAATAAAGCCTATGACGGACTCGTCGATTCGAAAAAAGGAACCAGCGGCGTGACCATCTCCTGGTCCCTCTTCAAAGGGGATGACGGTAGCTCGAACAGCTGGGTTACCCAGCAGATTAATGAGTTGGAAGCAAACAAGGCTTCCTATCCCATGTATAACTATCTGCGCAGCAGTGCCGTAGGTCTTAGCAAAGCCGATATTATCGCCATCTCTGGACCACAAAAGAAAGGGCATCTGGTCGGTTCGACCAGCCTGGAATCGGCTAACGCCAACCTGTCCATGACGCTCCACCATAACTTGTACAAGGATATTCAGGACCGGATGCCACGCCTGCGTGGAGGTAACGCACATGCATACAACATCGTGATGGACGCAACAGGGGCACGTGCCGCTAAGGCCAAAATTACAACGGCGATGGCAACAGCGATTGCGTCCAAAGGTTATAAGTTCGATATCATTGGCAATGGGGCGATCTCTACGGAGAGCGGAGCTGTATTGGTTGAAAAATCAGTCATTAAGGACGTGCTGTATCCTGTTCGTAACAATCAGACCGATCCGGCAGACCCAACCTATACCGGCAAAATCAGAGTGACCGATACGATGTATTCTTTGGATGGCAGCTCCTTCCGGGGCAGCAGTGATACGTCCGGCAGTCCGCTGGCGCCAATCCCGGCCGTGGTAAAATCGTTCTCCTGGAACGGCTTCTCAACACTTCCTTACAGCTATACCACAGATGATCCATCCACGTTGAATGCACGCCTCACGGCTTCCAATGGCGCGGGTTCAGGTAAACTGACCTGGTCCAAGGACAATTGGTTGAAGACGAGTTATTAAGTATCCGTGTAATCCGGTTTTGGGGCAGAGGGAGTACCCTTTACCGTTTGTATTTCCGTAACGATTCCGGGTTCCAGTTAAGAGGGCTTTCGGTTATAACAAAGAGTGCTCCTGCAGCCTTGATGGCCGGGAGCACTCTTTTTATCCATTCAATGATCAATTGGGCACAGAACCTACCGAGTCACGATAGATGATATTACCTTTCACATGTACACGGCCGAAACTGCGGTTTGGGTTGTCGACCTTTTTGAGCATCGACTGGACCGCCGTCCGCGCCATCTGTTCCACATCCACTTCAACGGTTGTCAGCTTGGGATCGGAGAGCATGGCATAGATATCATTATCAAAACCAACAACAGAGCATTGGCCAGGTACCTGAATATCCATGGAAGTCAGTTTCTGGACGAGCAGATGAGCGACCTGATCACAGTTGCATACAAAGGCCGTTGGCAGCTGCTCCGGCAGATCAATCTCAATAAACGTACCTCGTTCATCCCGATCATTCAGAACCAGATCCGGATTCATCGGCAACCGATGTTCCAGCAAGGATTTGTAATACCCGAGGAATCGGTCCTGAATGCTGCTCGTGGAATACAGGTTCCCTACATAGGCAATGTTGCGGTGGCCCTGCTGAACCAGAACGTTCGTCAGCTCATAGGCAGCGTAGAAGTTATCGGTAACAACGGAATCAATGTCCGAATGTTCATCGTAGAAGTCGAGAAACATTTTGGGAACTTCCATCGATCGCACCAGTTCAATATACTCTTTGCTGATCTGTCCGAGCACGATGAAACCATCGACCTTGTTGTCGCTGTACAGCTTGGGCAGTGTTAATTCCTCTTCATCCTCCACATTCAGAATATGTAGAATACCGTAGTAGCCCTGTTCCTCCAGATGTTTCGTAATGCGCTGGAACACGCGTACATAGAACGACTGCGTAGGTCCGGTAAAACGCTCCGGGATAATTACACCAATATTATGGGTTAAGCCTTCCTTCATCGAACGGGCAGCGGCATTATACCTATAGCCCATTTGGGCAGCAAGCACTTTAATTTTTTCCTTTAATTCGCCACTCACGCCATCTTTATCATTCAATGCTTTCGAGACGGTCACACTGCTGACCCCGAGCCTGTCGGCGATATCCCGCATGGTGATATTGTTCTTCAGTATGGTCGCCTCCTTCAAGCCGGTATGGGCACAATGTGCTGTCATTATGATGAGTGCTTTCCTCCAACATAATAACAATCCATATCAGTATACATCGTTACCCACTTGGAATAAAGGCATTCGGGCTGTTGTTTGGCTAATTTTCAGCACATTGCAGGTTTCCCTGGGAGAACGCTCTACCGATGTTACGTTAATTGTTTCTGGAGAAGCTTCTCATTCTGTTCAATCAGCTGACCCCGCTGGCTGGCACAGTCCAGGGAACGATACGGATCGGACGGTGTATTAAACGTATAATCGACCAGTTTCTCCAGGGTGGTTGTTGCCACATGACAGCGGGTATCACTGGATGCGTAATAGATAAAGACTTCTTCCTTCTCATTGACCACAGCACCGTTGCAGAAAATAACATTGGACACATCGCCTACACGCTCGTCGTCATAAGGGGCGATGAAGTGGCCGCCCGGCTTGGCAATTACGCGCGCGGGATCATTCAGATCCGTTGCGAAAGTGTATAACACATAACGCAGTCCTGCTGCGGTGTTCCGAACCCCGTGAGCAATGTGAATCCAGCCACGATCCGTCTTGAGCGGAGCAGGGCCCTGACCGTTTTTGACTTCGTAAACCGTATGATATTGCCGTTCATCAATAACTGTCTCTTCATGAATGACCGGGTTCAAGATATCCTCACACAGACCAAAGGCGATACCGCCGCCGCTGCCAGTCGAGATGAATCCGTCCTGTGGACGGGTGTAGAAGGCATACTTTCCATCCACAAATTCCGGGTGTAATACGACATTGCGCTGTTGAGGGGAATTCGTTGTGATGTTGGGCAACCGTTCCCAGCTTGTGAGATCTCGTGTCCGAACCAGTCCTGCCTGTGCCACTGCGCTGGATGTATCAAATGCCGGAGCCTCCGGGTCTTTGCGTTCCGAGCAATAGATGCCATAGATCCAGCCGTCTTCATGTTGAACGAGGCGCATGTCATACTGATTGGTTTCATCCGCATCGATATCATCCCAGACCAATGGTTTACCCGTGAAACGGAACCCGTCAATTCCATTGTCACTCTCCGCAAGCGCAAAGATCGATTTACGATCCAATCCTTCCGTACGAATGACCATGATGTATTTGCCATTAAAATAGATGGCACCCGGATTCAACGTTGCATTAATGCCCAGGCGTTCCATAAAATGCGGGTTGGTTGTCTCATCCAGATCGAATCTCCAATGCAGCGGCACATGATGGCGAGTGATTACCGGATATTGATACCGATCATATACGCCATTGTAGAAGGAAGAATTGATCTTATTGGGGCGAGTAAGCAACTGCTCCTGTTTCTCCAGTAACTCCTTGTATTTCGGGTGTATCATTCTGATCCCATCCTCTCGATTAGTTCAATACAGAATCTGCTATTGTGATACGGGCATTTCCACGGTCCGGCAATTTCGCTCTGATCCGGTGTGCCGTTCTCGTCAACCGACCAGTACCATTCTCCGCCAGCGCGCTGGTCAATGATGTTTTCTTGCGTATAGGTCCACAGGCGTTTCACTCTGTCCAGAAACAATGGGTCACCTGTGCGCTGATATGCGTTATAGAAGCCAACCATCGCCTCCGCCTGAACCCACCAAATTCGCTTCTCATCGATATGTTCACCTTCTTGTTCATTTAGGAGGGAACCATCGGCATTCACGGCGACATTGGAGATGTTATAGGCAATGTCCGTTACCATCGCCGCATACTCCGGATGTTGTTCCATCCCGAGAACTTTCAGAGCTTCGTCAATCAGCCAGCTGGCTTCAATGTCATGTCCGAACGAGCGCAGGTCAATGATGGATTCCCACTGTTTGTTGAAAAATACCCCGAGAAACTTGGTGTCTTGGTCATACACCTGTTCATATAGAATTCCGAGCAGGCGCTCCAGCGCCGCCTTCACTTGTTGATCCGGCCACACGCGATAGAGCGTGGTGTAGGCCTCTAACACATGGATATGCGTATTCATGGTGTAATCCGCAATCACCCCGTTTTCACTCAGCATTTCATTGGGCTGTTCCTTCCATGTACGATCAAATTGTTCCTTGTATGCAGGTCGTTCGGCATCCAGACCTCTGTCCTCGATGAGAGCAAAAAGCGTTTTCGCAAGTTCCAATGCAGAAGCATCACCAGTCGCACGATAGTATTCACTGAGGGAATACACGCCAAATGATTGCGTATACACATGTTTGCTCGTGTCCAGCGCTTCACCTCTGTAATCTACCATCCAGTACATACCGCCATGTTCAGTATCCATCACATGATCTGCGAGAAAACGATAGGCGTGCTCCGCGTGATCGCGCCATCTTTCGTTTCCGGTAACCCGATACGCTGCTGCAAAAGACCAGAGTTGCCGTGCCGTGGCGATCCCGCCTTTGGGTGCCTGTGGATTCACCTGAAGATCATTGCCCACCCAGCCGTAGAACCCACCGTGGGTTGTATCCATGAGGTTGGACCAGAAGGGTAAAATCTGCATCTCCCAATGCGCTTTAATCTCAGCTTGGAGTTGGGGTGTTTTTGTATTCATAAGTGAGCGCTCCTTCAACGTGTTACATAAATCTTAATATATAAATTGAACTAAAGAATATTTACACTGGCCACTCCGATGACAGAATAACCTTCCGATCGCTGTTATCCCCAGATTTTCTTGATTCCCTTTTTCAAAGGTGAAATTCCGGTGATAGCATAAGCTTCCGATGTAGCTTTCTTTCAGAAAGCTTTTGGGCGAACGCTCCGATTCTTCAGGTTCTTTCTGTCCTCTCCGTTTTGTATAAATGTTTAATCAGTTTATATAATTAAGTTAACGGTAACTTTATAAACTAATATTAGTGCGCTGAAAAACAGATGTCAACGAAATGACTCGCAATTTTTCTTGGTAGGGTATAAATAAATGAATTGACACGTAAGCGTTACCATAATAGAATTCATTTTGTAACCTTAACGATAACTTAATTAAATTAAGAGAGGGGTCGAAACAATTGAGAAAAAACAAAGGTTGGATGATGTTGCTGACGATGCTGCTCATCACTTCACTACTTGCTGCATGTTCATCCGGAGGTGGATCTTCGCAAGCAGGAGAGGAGATCAGCACAGATCCGGCAGATATCAAAGGTGAAATCACTGTTCTGACGCAACGGACAGATATTGTGGATACCGTGTTCAAAGACTACGCGGCGGAGTTCAATAAGGAATACCCGGATGTCAAAGTAAACTTCCAGGCACTGGCCGACTATGAAGGACAAGTGAAGATCCGTATGAGCACCAAGGATTATGGTGACGTATTGATGATCCCCACCAGTGTTCCGATCGCGGATATCCCGGACTTTTTCGAGCCGCTTGGCACGTACGATGAACTGAAAGACAAATACACCGCCATTGAGGAACGCATGGTGGATGGTCAAGTGTATGGTATTCCTACCGTCATCACATTCTCCGGAATTATCTATAACAAACAGGTCTTCAAAGACGCAGGCATTATGGAAGTTCCGAAAACACCGGAGCAATTCCAGGCGGCGCTTCAGTTGATCAAAGACAATACGGATGCCGTTCCGCTCTATACCAACTACGCATCCGGTTGGGCATTAACCCAATGGGAATCAGACCTGCCAACCGTTGCGGGCAGCGTGGATTACGTTAATGTGGACCAACCAAACACAGATGATAACTTTGTGCCGGGTCAGCCGCACTATGAACTGTACAAAGTGCTCTATGATGCAGCCAAGAACGGTCTGATTGAGAAAGATCCAACAACAACCGATTGGGAAAGCTCCAAGGCTGATCTCGCCAAAGGCAAAATTGCCACAATGGCACTTGGTTCTTGGGCGATTACACAGATCCAGGGGATGACGGATACACCGGATGACATTGGATTTTTACCTTTCCCAACCAATGCAACTGATGTTGTGGTACCACTCTCCGCCGACTATAACATCGGAATGAACGTGAACAGTGAGAACAAACCCGCGGCCAAAGCCTGGATTGACTGGTTCCTGGCAAAATCGAATTACGCAGTAGAACAGGGTGGCGGTATGGATGCAGACAAAAACGCAGAATTGCCACCGATTTTGGATCAATACAAAGACGTTCAATTCTCTACACTTACACCTGCCAAAGAAGGCCAGGAAGGTCTGGTTGATAAGATCGATAACGAAGGTGAAATTGGCCTCTGGCAGCCAGACTTCAAGAAACGCATTATCGAAGCGGGTATCGGTAACCGCAAGGAATCATATGACGACATCATGAAGGATCTGAACGATAAGTGGGTAAAAGCACGAGCAGAACTCACGAAATAATTGGATTAACGTAAAAGGATCAGATGGTGAACAGACTGCGGGACACATGGGGAAATCCATGTTGGAGGGGGCAATTGGGTTCTGGAGTTAAGATGTCGGATGCCCTCCCCCGACAGTTGTTCGGCCCAATTTTCCTGGACGGGAATCTTTCGATATATAGGCGGGAGAACCGCTTGGAGGTGTGGAGAGCATGAAGTACTTAAAACTTTCGAATTGGGGTTACTCAGCGCAACGCATATTTATCATCTGTGCCTTCTCAATCATTCCGCTGGCGTTGCTGTTCACGTTTGCATACTTACCTGTCATCAATATGTTCAAATACAGTTTCACCGATTGGAATGGATACAGTAAAAGGTTTGATTATGTTGGCTTTGAGAACTATACGCGCATATTTAGTGATCCCGAATATTTCAAAGTATTTATTGTCAGCTTGTACTACTTCGCGGCTACGTTTGTGCAGATGGGTTTGGCGCTCTACTTTGCCACCATTCTGAGTTTCAAAGTCCGAGGCAAAAACTTCTTCAAGGGCATATTGTTCTTCCCTTATTTGCTGAATGGGGTAGCCATCGGTTTTATCTTCCTCTTTTTCTTCAAACCGGACGGCACACTCGATATGCTTATGCAGGCTGTAGGGCTGGGACAATACACGCAGCTCTGGCTTGGTAATCCGAATATTATTAACGTGTCACTTGCAGGCGCATCAGTATGGAGATACATGGGCTTCAACTTTATTATTTTCCTGGGTGCAATCTCCTCCATTCCGAAGGATGTGTATGAAGCATCGGATATTGACGGCGCCAATCGCTGGCAGCAATTCCGCCATATCATTCTGCCAAGTATTACGCGCATCCTGCAGCTTAACCTGATCTTGGCCATTAGCGGCGCAATTAGTGCGTTCGATATTCCATATATCATGACCGATGGTTCCAACGGCAGTATGACATTTGTCATCCAAACGGTTCACTTGGCATTTAAATATGGCAAGCTGGGACTTGCATCCGCCATGGCTGTGGTGCTGCTCATGATTGTTATTCTTGTTACGCTTGTGCAGCGCGTCACCATGAAAGGGGAGGAATAAACGTGACACCATTCAAATACACCCTTGCGAGTGTGGCTAAATATGCTTCCCTGGTTCTGGCAGCGTTTATCGCACTGTTACCCATTGTGGTCATCCTGTTTGCATCCCTCAAAACGAATGCAGAATATGCGACCAGCAGCCCGCTTGCCCCACCAGCCAACTGGCTGAACTTTGCGAACTATACGAAGGCCTTTGTGGATGGCAACATGCTGGTCGGTTTCAAAAATACAATTATTATCCTGATCATTTCCATCATAGGTGCAACCTTAACAGGTTCCATGATTGCGTATGTGCTGGATCGGTTCAAATTCAAAGGCAAGAAAATCATGGTCGCCGCATTCCTGCTCGCTACCCTAATCCCCAGTGTTACAACGCAGGTCGCCACATTCCAGATTATCAACGCACTTGACCTGTTCAACACACGTTGGGCGGCTATCGTCATGTACCTGGGTACAGATATCATCGCGGTGTATATCTTCCTGCAATTTCTGGGCTCCATCTCAAGTGCACTCGATGAATCCGCCATGCTGGACGGTGCCTCGTACTTCACGATCTACTGGAGAATCATTCTGCCACTGCTGAAACCGGCCATTGTCACGGTCATTATTGTGAAGGGCGTTAACATTTATAACGACTTCTATACACCGTTCCTGTACATGCCAAAGACCGATCTGCAGGTCATATCCACCGCCTTGTTCAAATTCAAGGGGCCTTTTGGATCGCAGTGGGAGGTCATCAGTGCCGGCATCATGATCGCCATTATACCAACGATGATCATCTTCCTGCTGTTACAGAAGTACATCTATAACGGCTTCGCACAAGGCTCTGTTAAATAAATGAAACAACGAAAGGTTTTATGAAATGCAATGAGAATGCACAAGAACGAAGAGGACAGAAAAAAGCTGGAGAAACGGAGTGATCGCATTTATCCCCGGATTTTCCCTTTCATAAGGGTATCAGAAAAATCTGGGGATAACGGCGATCGGAAGGTTGTTCTGTCATCAAAGTGACCTAGTGTAAGTTTAAATGTTCATTTCATAAAGCCTAACCGAAGGGAGAAATGAAAATGTCAGTTGCTGAAACAAAAAACGTACACATTGTTGGGGATGCTTTGCCAAATATGCCGTGGGAGAACAAACCGGATGGAACGGAAGGCCCGGTGTGGAGACATTCGGCGAATCCGGTGGTTCCGCGTAACCCGGTCAAAGGCGTTGCACGTATTTTCAACAGTGCCGTTGTGCCGTATGAAGGAAAGTTCATTGGCGTCTTCCGTGCTGAAACGGTTAATGGACGTCCGCACCTCCACATGGGAGCGAGTGAGGACGGATTGGAGTGGACGATTGAAGAGGAACGCATTGTATTTGTCGATGAAAATGGCGATCCATTTATGCCGAACTATGCGTACGACCCACGTCTGGTCAAAGTCGAGGATACGTATTACATCATCTGGTGTACTGATTTTTACGGCGCTGCATTGGGGCTGGCGAAGACGGATGACTTCAAAACATTTGTCCGCCTCGAAAATCCAATGCTGCCGTTCAACCGTAATGGCGTGTTGTTCCCACGCAAAATCAACGATAACTATGTGATGTTGTCCAGGCCAAGTGACAGTGGACATACGCCATTCGGAGACATTTTCCTGAGTGAAAGCCCGGATCTTGTGTATTGGGGCAAGCATCGTCATGTGATGAGCAAGGGCGGCCAAGGCTGGTGGCAATCGGTCAAAATTGGCGGCGGACCCGCTCCGATCGAAACGTCCGAAGGCTGGCTAATGTTCTACCACGGCGTCACGGGAACCTGTAACGGCTTGGTATATAGCATGGGTGCGGTCATTCTGGATCTCGATGAACCGTCCAAAGTAAAATATCGTTCCTCCAACTTTGTACTTACACCGGAAAAATGGTATGAGGAGCAAGGCTTCGTAGACAACGTCATCTTCCCGTGTGCAACACTGCATGATGCCGAGACCGGACGTATCGCCATCTATTACGGCGCTGCCGACACGTATGTGGGCGTGGCGTACACCACCGTCGAAGAGATCGTGAACTATGTGATCGAGACCGACGAAGTCATCGCCGGAGACCACGAAGAGGGCAAGCTGTAATGCACATGGAATATATCAAGGGATTTACATTTGGCTGGATGAGTGGCAGGGGCGACTTCCGCAAGCCGGAAGCCAAAGAATCCTTGCGCTTGATGGCTGAACGTACAGGCAGTTCACATGTGATTTTTGCATTGGCGGCACATCAGGATCATCCGCAGGCGGTAGAGGTCAAGTATCGGGGTGAACATCTGGTGGAGGATGATGAACTGGCGGACATGATGCGTTACGCCCGGACACTCGGGCTGCGTGTCATTCTGAAACCAACCGTCAACTGCACCGATGGCACATGGCGAGCACACATTAACTTTTTTGATATCGATGTGCCTTGCGAGCCGAAGTGGAAGGATTGGTTCCGCAGTTACACGGCATTTCAGAAGCATTATGCAGCGATAGCAGAGCGGGAAAAGTGTGAAATGTTCATTGTAGGCTGCGAGATGGTGCAGTCCGAGCGTCGGGACCAGGAGTGGCGCGAGGTGATCGCTGGTGTGCGTGAAGTGTACACGGGACTGGTGTCATACAATACGGACAAATACCAGGAAGATCATGTGAAATGGTGGGATGCTGTGGACGTGATCTCTTCCAGTGGTTATTATCCCATCGGAGATTGGGAGGCGCAGCTGGATCGAATTGAGCGGGCAATTGCTCCCTATGGCAAACCCTTTTTCTTCGCAGAAGCAGGTTGCCCCAGCCGCAATGGATCAGCCCAGGTACCGAATGATTGGGGACTGGAAGGTGAAGTAAGTGCGGAGGAACAGGAGCGTTTCTATGAGACCATGTTCCGGCATGTCAGTCAGCGTGACTGGGTACGCGGATTTGGTCTGTGGGACTGGAGCGCACATCTGCATGCGGAGAAAGATGCGCTGATTGACGACGGATACGGGGTGTATGGTAAGCCAGCGGAAAAGGTCATTCGTCGGTTTTATGAGGGTATAACGGTAGAAGTCTAACGAGAAACAAGAAGGCGTATGTGAAGATGAATCTGTAGTGATATGTCTAAATGAGAATCTCACTCAGGTCGAGAGGCTCTTCCTCCCCGAAGGAAGGGCTTTTTTGGCATATTTAATAGGGATGCATACGATGTCGAATTTTGTTGACAAAAGGAGGTCTCCTGCCTATTCTTAATGGATGAATATGATAATCATTATCATAAAATAGAGAAAAGGGGTTCAACATCCATGTCTGTTCAACATCGCAAATCTTCGGCCCTTACGCTGGCAACTATGCTCTTGTTGCTATTCGTTATTGTGGGTTGCAGCAATACAGGAAGTGGAGATGAATCCTCATCTGCTGCTTCGGATCAAACATCTACGAAGTCGATTACGATGTCATGGCCACGTGATATCGGTACAATGAATCCGCATACGTACAATCCTTCGCAATTATTTGCCCAATCCATGCTCTATGAGCCACTGATCAGTTACCAGAAGGATGGAAAACTGGAACCTGCGCTGGCAGAATCATGGACCATCTCCGATGACGGCAAGGTATATACATTCAAGCTTCGCCAAGGTGTGAAATTCTCAGATGGTACGCCATTTAATGCTAAGATTGTGAAAAAGAACTTTGATGCTGTAATGAAAAATAAAGACACACATAGCTGGCTGGGCATTGTAGGCGTGCTCGACAAGACGGAAGTTGTGGATGACCATACTTTCCGATTGACACTCACAGAGCCGTATTATCCTGTTCTTCAGGACTTGTCTGTGGTTCGTCCTTTCCGCTTCTTGGGTGAAGCCGGATTCCCGGATGACGGAGATACTTCCCAAGGCATCAAAGAGCCGGTTGGAACGGGCCCGTGGATGCTGGCTGAATACAAGCAGGACGAATATGCCGTCTTTAAGCGTAACCCAAACTATTGGGGAACAGCACCGAAGGTAGATCAGATTACGGTTAAGATCATTCCTGACGGTGAGACCCGTGTACTCGCTTTTGAAAAAGGTGATCTCGACCTGATCTATGGTGAAGGTATGATCAGTCTGGATGCGTTCCAAGAGCTGCGTGACAATGATGAATATGTGACCCAATTGTCTGATCCGGTAGGCACTCGCAGCTTGTTGCTGAACTCTTCCAATCCAAAGTTGTCCGATGTCAGAGTGCGGATGGCGCTTCAGCAAGGGTTTAATAAACAGGCGATGGTGGAAGGTGTTACTTCCGGATTGGAAGAACCAGCCGATACCGTATTGTCCAAAAACTACCCGTACACCAATGTAGACCTGGAACCGATCACGTATGACGTGGAAAAATCCAAAGCATTACTGGATGAAGCGGGCTGGAAGTTGCCGGCAGGTGGTGCGGTTCGTGAGAAAGACGGGCAGCAGCTTGATTTTGAGATGATTTTTGATAAAACAGACCCGATTCAAAAAGCGATGGCGGAGACCATTCAGGCGGAATGGAGCGAGCTTGGGGTTAAAGTGAACCTCACTGGACTGGAACTGACGGTACAGATCAAACGTTTGAAAGCCAATGATTTCGACCTGTATTTCTGGTATAACTACGGTGCTCCGTATGATCCACATTCCTTCATTAACGTTGTGGCGAGCCCTGGATTCGGGATTTCTGAAACCCTGAGTGCGTTGCCGATGAAAAAGGAACTGGACGATCAGGTGCATGCAGCCCTGTCATCTACAGACGAGACAAAACGCCAGGAGTTATATGGCTCTATCCTGAAGACACTTCAGGAGCAATCGGCGATTGTACCGATCTCTTATATCAAGAAAACGGCTGTATATCAGAAGAAAATTTCCAACTTTATTTTCCCGGCGAATCGTGATGAAAATCCGTTTGTAGGCATTGAATTGGGCAACCAATAAGTAGTAAAGACTTTAATTTCGAAAGTAATAAGGCCCTGGTAAGGTCATGTAGCTTTAGCTTGATAAAAGGGAGGAACGTTTGGTGATCGGTTATATTGGTAAACGAATGATCGCGATCATTCCTATCGTTTTTATCGCTACACTTGTGACCTTTGCGCTTATTCATATCTCACCGGTTGATCCGGCCGAGGCTTATCTGACAGCCGCTCATATCTATCCAACACCGGAGCTGCTTGCGCAAAAACGGCATGAATTCGGTCTGGATCAGCCCTTGTTAACCCAATATGCACATACGATTCAGAAGATTGCCAAGCTCGACTTTGGCACCTCGTATCTCACCAATAAACCCGTATGGGATGAAGTGAAATTAAGGCTTCCGGCTACGGCTGAACTAGCCTTCTGGAGTATATTGTTATCGGCCCTGGTGAGTATTCCTTTGGGAGTTCTGGCGGCGGTGTACAAGAATAGCTGGATTGACATGGTCAGCCGGGCAATTTCCTATTTTGGAGCATCTATCCCACAATTCTGGCTCGGCTACCTGCTGATCTTCTTTTTCTCGGTGAAGCTGGACTGGCTGCCTGTGGAAGGACGTGGATCGTGGGAGAATCTGGTTCTGCCTACAATTACACTCTCCTTGATTCTTATTGCGATCTACACCCGATTACTGCGATCCAGTGTACTGGAGCAATTGCAGGAGACCTATGTACAGTATGCGAGAACACGCGGGATTCGCGAACGAGTCATTATGCTGAAACATGTCCTGAAGATCGCTATATCGCCCCTTATTACGGGGATGGGGATGAGTATGGGCAAGCTGCTGACAGGCACCATTATTGTGGAGCAGGTGTTTTCCTGGCCGGGGTTTGGGCGTTATTTTGTCGATGCGATATTTAACCGGGATATTCCCGTGATTCAATGTTATGTCTTCCTGGCGGCATGCCTGTTCATCGTATGCAATCTGCTCGTTGATCTGGTGCAGCTCGTTATGGACCCACGGATTTCAGCGAAAGGACGGGCAGAACATTGATAAACAAATGGCGTGCGGTATTTAAAGGACAGAGAGCCATCCAGATCTGCTCGGTGATCATATTGCTTTTCTTCGTGATCGCGTTACTAGCTCCATGGATTGCTCCTCATGACCCTGTGAAGGTGAATCTGTTGCAGAAGCTGGCGAGTCCATCGCTTGAGCATTGGCTGGGAACGGATCATCTGGGACGCGACAATCTCACCAGACTGATGTATGGAGCTCGGGTATCGCTCGGATTTGCCACCCTGATCTTTCTGTCTTCTTTGCTCATAGGTGTCATTGTAGGTTCAATCTCCGGTTACCTTGGTGGCTGGGTGGACAGTCTGTTGATGCGCTTGTGTGAAGGCATTATGGCGTTTCCGAATCTGGTGCTTGTGCTGGGTATTGTGGGGATTTTTGGTCCAGGTCTGATGCAGGTGCTTCTAGCACTCATGATGGTGCAGTGGGTGTATTATGCACGCATCTGCCGGAATATGGTCGTAAGTCTGAAGGAACGGAATTTTATCGCCGCGGCGCGGATTAGTGGCTCCTCCTCGTGGACAATTATTCGCAAACATATCATCCCCAACGTACAGCGTCCGATCGTTGTAATGGGCACGCTGGAAATGGGCTGGGCGATTATGGATATATCTGCACTGTCCTTTCTAGGACTCGGTATTCAACCACCAAATGCAGAATGGGGCGCCATGATTCATGAAGGAACGGGTTATATTCGCAGTCATCCGGAGCTGATGATCTACCCGGGTGCATTGATTCTGCTGGTAGTCATTACGTTCAACATTTTGGGAGAAGCGTTATCCGAGCGTTATGGCATTGCAAAAAGGTAGTGGTTCGGAATCGAAGGCATATGAGAGGTGAACGTAACGATGGATGATGCAGCGAAGGTACTCGAAGTTCGTGGTCTGCAAGTGAATCTAAGAACAGCGGAGGGTTCAGTCCCGTTACTGGAGCCCATTGATTTTGAATTAAAAAAAGGTCGTGTCTTCGGTCTCGTCGGTGAGAGTGGCAGCGGCAAGACCGTTACATGTAACGCGTTGCTCCATCTGCTTGATCCGCGCAGGATGGAAGTGTCGGGCAGCATCCACCTGAATGGACGGGAGCTTGGCTCGTTGTCAGGTGAGGAGATGCGGCGCATCCGCGGCAAGGACATCGGATTTATTATGCAGAATCCGATGAATGCTTTTACACCCGTATATACGATCGGATCTCAATTCATTGAAACCTTGCGTACGCATACCGGAATGTCCAAAGCAGCGGCAAGAGAGCGGGCCATTGCTGCCTTGGCAGATATGAATTTACCCGAACCGGCCAAGCTGATGAAGCGATATCCATTTCAACTGAGTGGCGGTATGTTGCAGCGGGTGATGATCGCCATATCGATGTGCCTGCGACCGGCTTTGGTTATTGCGGATGAACCAACGACGGCACTGGATGTCGTAAATCAATTGAAGGTGCTTCAGGAATTGGATCGGCTACGTACGGAATACGGCACATCCATCTTACTTATCTCCCACGATCTGGGCGTGATCTCACAAATGGCCGATGAAGTCGCGGTCATGCAGAAGGGGCGAATTGTGGAGCAGGCGGATGTGTACCAACTGTTCGATCAGCCGCAGCATGAGTATACCCGGATGTTGTTAAATGCCAGACCTGGTATGTCTTTGAGACGATAGCGAATGACATGTGGGATGAATCGTTCAGTGAGAGTATATGTAGAGCGGGTATGAACTGTATTTTGAGTGGGTAGTCGTAGAGTTGGAATGGGCATGGTGATGTGTAATTTCGTCATCTTCGGAGATTGATTCTGCCAAGTACAAGAGAGGAGGATGACCTGATGCTTCAGGTACGTGGAGTAAGCCATAGCTATGGCAAACGGAATTGGCTGGATCGTTCGGGAGCGCGTCCTCCTGTGCTGGCAGACATTTCACTTACGATTGAAAAGGGTGTTTGTCTGGGACTGCTGGGCACGAGCGGGGCAGGGAAAAGTACCTTGGGCAAAATTATTCTTGGTCTGGAGAAGCCCAGCCAAGGCCAGGTTTTATTTCAAGGACAGGATATCTACCGCTCCAGCAAATCCGTGCTCAAGGGATTACGACGTGATCTGCAGGTCGTGTTTCAAGACTGTTACTCGGCTGTGAATCCACTCATGACTGCCGCGCAGATCATCGGTGAGCCGCTGGATAATTACGAGCGATTGTCGGCCAAAGAACAACTTCGTGTGGTCGGACAACTGCTTGAGCAGGTTGGGCTTACACCTGAGGATGGGAGCAAGCTTCCGCACCAGTTCAGTGGCGGTCAATTACAGCGAATTAACATCGCACGAGCCATCGCGCTCAAGCCCAAGTTAATCGTACTGGACGAATCGATCAGCAGCCTGGATATGGTGCATCAGACGCAAATCCTATCATTATTGGCTGAGTTACGAGCGTCCTACGGGTTGTCGTACCTCTTTATCACACATGATATCCGGGCCGCCATGACGATCTGTGACCGCATTGCGGTAATGGATCAGGGAAGGCTGGTCTATAGCGGTGATGCGGGGGATTCGGTGATGCAGTCGGATCATCCAGCTGTGCGGCAGTTGGTTACAGCTATTTTGCCTGAGCATCCATCGGGTCGTATTTCGTTTAAACCTCAGTGAAGTTATTCCTGTGCAAACCAGTGGAGAACTGCTAAATGATGTACAGATTGAGGAAATAAGACTTCTACGATTCGTTAGACCATAATGAATGCTAAAAGGGCTGTCCCCTACATCTTGAACAAGACGTAGGGGACAGCCCTTTTTTTGTAACTGGGATTAGGCACATTTTCTGCTTTCTGATATAAATTAAACTAAAATTACAATTGCGCTTCGCGAAAAACAGGACTACCTCTGAATTACGTATATCCCCAGATCTTTGATTTAACTTACAAGGTGAACATCTGGAGAGAAGCCTTTACTTTCGATGAAGGCTTCTTGCAGAAATCTTTTACCCCATCTTCCGCCCAAGCTGTTCAATCTTATCCAGCCAATTCTTTCTTTGTTCATCTGACTTCTTTCCAACTTGGTCTACAGTTGTTATCCGCACAGGTTTGATGCCGGTGAGTCCAAATGTGGAGATTTTCATCATCTTGTGTGCTGGCTCACCCTGGAACCATTTGAAGTACCAGCTCGGACCATCCATGGTGGTGATCATGCGAGCGGTGCGGCCTTTGAGCAGTTGATCCGGGAAAGGTTTTCCTTTTTGATACTTGAAGGCGTAACCTGGCATGAAGATTCGGTCAACAAAACCTTTCAGCAGGGCTGGTGGTCCTCCCCACCAGATTGGGAACACCCATACGAGATGCTCAGCCCACTTAATCAATTCTTGGGCTTGCAGCAAATCCGGTTCGAGTGGAAGTTTATTGCGATATCCTCCCTCCAGATTCATGTTGAACGTCAGTTCGTTCAGGGTGATCATGCGAACGTCGGCGCCGGCTTGAACCGCACCTTTACGGTAAGCCTCGGCGATTGCGCCGTTATAACTTGGGGAAACGGGGTTGCCTTGAATAATTAATATTTTCTTCATTGGAGATGACACTTCCTGACTATTTTAGTTAATGAACACTAACCTCATGTGCAAAAAGAAAAGGTCACGTGTGACCTGGTAATCCATTCGTATTGATGGTATGTTGACGATTCTCTTTTTATAACGTGCAACTCTGAACCTTTTTTGGAATTTGCGTGGGCGAATGGCTTCCCATCTCCATTGTTACTCCTGAGGTACGTTTCCCAACATCGATGCAAGTCGGTGAACCGTCTCCCCAGTGTAAGGTACCAACAGCTCCGGCAGTTCACCTTGCATACTGGAGACCGCCATGCGTGTAATTGCACCGATCACCAGAACGCCTGTGAGCCGTGAATCCTGCTGAGGCAGTTCACCCCGCAAGATTCCCTGATCGATCAGATCCATTAACGCATCCAATGGCTGACGGTAATCCTCGCTGCTTCCAGCTTCAATAAATATTTCATGATTCTGTGAAATCAGCAGCAGCCCGTAGGGATCTTCATCATGCAGATGGAGAACCTCGGTAACCAGTTGCTTGAAGCGTTCCAGCACCGGACCTTCCTGTCGAACATATCCGTCAATCAGTGAAGTATAGTCGACGCAGTATTGGGTGAAGGCTTCCAGTGCAACGGCATCTTTGTTTTTAAAATGTTTGTAGATCGCCGCATCGGTTACTCCGGCGGCGTCACCGATCTCTTTGACGGATATGCCGTCAACGCCTTTGGTTGCGAACAAGCGCATCGCCGCTTGTAGGATATCTTTCTTTTTGCTATCCACATGAGATTTGTTCTTCATGATTGTATAGTAAGTGATTACTAACCAAAATGCAACAAGCAATTTTGAAACGTTAAATTGCGACACTGAATAAGCGCTTACGAACAAAGCTTGCAGGCTTGAGAGAGGCAACGTATGATGAATAGAAATCAACATCGGAGCCGCAGGAAGAACGAAACGGATGGTGGATAGCGTGAAAGAAGAGACGGATGCATACAGCTGGGTGACACCCAAAGGAATGCTGAATGATCACTATATAACAAGCCGCGAACAGTTGTATCAAGGAATGAACGGACGATATGTGGAGCGATTCACTGTTCCTACTGGTGGAAGTTATATTTTTAAACCACTGACGAATCCTGCACAGCATGGACGGGAACGATGGATGTACGAGCGTGTAATGTTAGGCCTGCCACCGATTTATCCGCAGCTCATTGCAGCGTCGGATCTTACCACTGACCCGGCACAGAGCTGGATGATCTACGAGGATCTGGGGCAACTGATGCATGATTCACAAGAAGAGACAATGCTTGGGGTAGCGGTACATATGGCAACGTGGCATGCGTTGTCTGTTACGGATTGGAGTGAGCTGCCTCGCGTGGGCCAGAAACCGTCTATTCACACCATGTTGGATGAGTTGCAGATGCACAGACAATCTACGGATGACCTGTTGTCTAAGCTGGATATGCAGTTGTCTTCATCGGATTGGGACAAAATTACCATGTTGATCCTCACAGCTGAGGAAGAACTTCCTACCGTTCTGTGCCATGGAGACTTGCATCCCGGTAATCTGGCGGAAGTGGACGGCAGACTGGTCGTCTTGGACTGGGAGCATGCCCATCTGAATACACCGCTGTGGGATGTAGTCCATCTGGTGGATCTCTCACATCCGCTGTTTCCCAGAACGGTTACGCCTGCTTTGCGAGAGCGGGTTATAGATGTGTATCTGGACAAGCTGGGGAGCCTTGGCGTACAGATTGAACGGGTTTCTTTTGCAGAATGGTACAACGCCTATGCTATTGTATTCTCACTCTGGATGCTGCATTTGATTGACGGTGACCTGAGGAGTGAGGAATGTGTGTGGCCAAAGGAACAACTGCGTAACCAGTGGCTTGAGACGGCGGCGACGCTGGAACAGTGCATGAAGCAGATGAGTGAGGAATAGAAATGAGGGGTGAGAAGCTTGCGTAAAGTCGGACTTGTTATGCGTAAAATTCAATTCACAGAAGCACAGGGGCCACGCGTATTTGCGGATCGGCTGAAGCAGATTGGTCTGGAGCTGGGTGTGGATATTGTGTTCATCTCGCCGGAACGTCATGTCAGCGGATACGACTGGTTGCCGGGTTATGAGCATGAGAAAGGTGATCTGGTGAACTACGATATCGTGCTGGACCAGATTCATAGCCAACATATAGAGCATGTCATCTACACCGTATCCGGGTTTACGTTTTTGAAGATGTTCTTACCAAAGAGTGTATTGTTCCCCCACAGTTTCCCCGATCCCGCGCTGACGGGATATGAGATGATGAAGCCTTTTTATACGATGGTGGATAAAGCAATTGTGCAGACCGAGTTTTTGAAAACAGAACTGGGCCGCAATTTTGGTGTACATGACGTGAACGTCATCCCGATTGGCTTTAGCGAAGAGCTGGCGAATCGGCACTATGACCCGAGCCAGGTCGTGCATAATCGGGTGCTCTGGATCGGTCGGGATGAGGCGAACCGTCGCCCGGATCTAGTTTTGGAGTACGCCCGGCAGAACCCGGACAAGGAAGTGTACATGGTATTCGGCGGCGTGCGTTATAAGGAAACCATGAAGAAGTATGACATTCCTGCCAACGTGAAGCTGAAGTTTGCGCTCACACAGGATGAGATCTTTACGTTGATGAATTCTGCGAAGGTGTATTGGAACTGTTCGGCCTTTGATACGTTTGCGATGCCGCTGACCGAAGCGATGGCGATGGGCAAAATGGTCGTGAAGCCGGAGCATGCCTGCTACGGTCACATTCGATCCACGCATGCCTTTGCAGGCAATGAGGACAATTGGTTCGAACTGGTGAACATGGCTGCGGCTGCGCCGCGCAGTGTTTCGGAAGACAACCGCGAGTATGCGTTTGGTGCCTTTTCGCGCACGAGGATGAAGGAAGGATACCGGAACTTTTTCTCAGATTGGTTGAAGTGATTCGATATGTATGCAGATATAACCGGCTTGAGGTTATGGTAGATCAACTTGAGCAATAAGGGTAGGACGAGCAACGATTACACATTCAGTTGGTGGATCGAAAACAGAGACAAAAAGGCTTCTAATCGGGTAGGCAATCCGATCAGAAGCCTTTTTGTTATCCCTAAATCAACGGGCGTTCTGATAGCGATCAACAGGGGGGTATATTATTTTGACCCGAATGAAATGGACATATTTTAGTATTTAACAAAAAAAATACGAGTGTTATGCTGTGAGCGTAAGGAAGGAGTGATCCTCAAATGAAAGCGCTATCTCCGAGAGAATATCAGATTTTGCATTTTCTATTGGAGCGTAGGGATTTCGTTCCGGTCAAAGAAATAGCCGGTCACATGAACTGGTCGGAAAAAACGATTTACAGGGAACTAAACGCCTTGGAACACAATTTGCATATTCGCGGAATTCGCCTCGAACGGAAGCCGGGAAGAGGTATTGCGCTGGCTTTAACCCAGGAACAGACGATGGAGCTGAGGAGAACGCAATGGACTTCGGGAAAAAGGGTGGTGACAACCCTTTCCGTAGAGGCGAGGAGAATCAAAATATTGACGAATTTATTATATGATTCTCCTGAGGAAACCTCGATTAACAAGCTGTCAGAAGAATACTTTATTGGCAAGGCATCGATTGTGAATGATCTCAAGGCCATTGAAGAACGAATTGAACCCTTTCAGCTCCGACTGGAAAAAAGCCAGCTCGGTACCCGTCTGATCGGTTCAGAAATTAACATTCGCAAAGCCATGGCTTCTCTCATTAATGAACTTGTGAGTGAAGAACGGGCGGGAGAACAAGAGGATGAATCTCGGATTGATGGTAACACACTCGTTGAGTTGATAGAACATTTTGGCTACGATTCAGTTCAAGGGATCCAACGTATTCTGGAGGAAACCGAGCAGCAATTAGGATATACCATAGGTGATCCCTATTACATCAACCTGCTGACTCACCTGCTGATTTGTATCCGCAGACTGAAGAGTGGCAAGGTCATTCGATTGGCTGACGGCATTCCTGATCATCCCATAACTGACCCTCATGTACATTCCATCGCAAAAGCCATGGCCCAACAAATCAGTGAGCTATGCGGATTGGAATTACCCAGTGAAGAGATCTATTTCATCTATCAATATCTGATTTCATCAGGCATGAGTGTTCCGTCCCTTAATCTTGAGTTGTCAGGTCTGATGGACAAGGTTTGTCCAGAGTCTAAAGCGATGGTCAAGGAATTAATTCAGACTGTATCCAGGATGATCCGGCGTGATCTCACAACAGATGAACAATTGTACAAGGGTCTGATCATTCATTTCAAACCGATGCTGAATCGTCTAAAATACAACATTTCCATTCATAATCCTCTGCTGGAGGATATACGTGAGGCGTATGCCGAGATATTCTCTCTGGTCCGTTTGGGGATGCTGCCCATGGCCCAAGCCTGCGGATTGAATTCGTTTAGTGATGATGAGATAAGTTACCTGGTCCTTTATTTTCAGGCATCCATTGAGAAAAGCAGTAAAAAGAAAAGAGTTATTCTGGTCTGCTCCACTGGAATAGGGACATCTCACTTGCTGAAAAACCGGATCAATCGTTCATTTCCCGAATGGGAAGTCGTTGATGTCATTTCGACAAGCTGGTTCAAGCGTATGGAGGATTGGACGGACATTGATCTGATTATATCAACCGTGAAACTGGAGCATCATGACTTGCCAGTTGTGTATGTCTCGGCGCTATTAAATGACACGGATGTCAGCTTAATAAAAGCGAAGTTTAACGAGGAGAGGTTGAATCAACATCAAAGCAGGGTGTTTTCGTTTCCACTGCTCAGGGCGTACTTCCACCCATCTTATGTACAGATTGAAACAAATACGAAGGAACAATATACAGAAGGTACAGCATCCCGTCTGAAGCTGTTTGCATCCATACTCCAACACGTAGGCGCTAATCTGGAGAACCGGACATTTGCCGAGGCTAAGCTGAATAACCATTTGTCGGTTTTCCTGATCCGCAGTGATGTGAACGTCAATCCCATCGTCGGTTTTAATGTCATTCAAGGGGAACCGAGCAATTGCAGACTGGAAATTGTAATCGCTTTCTTGAATGATGGGCCACTAACTGAATTATTGATAGAAATACAAAGCTTGTTGATGTGCAGGCGCATGTATGAACAGATCATGAGAGTAACTACACCACAAGAGCTTTTCGAGATATTACAGTCCAAGCACGATCAGGAGGAGGACCATTATGGATATAACCAAGATTATCAACGAACGGTTGATTAAGCTGGATCTACAAGCACGAACCAAGGATGAAGCCATCGAGGAATTGGCGGATCTGCTTGCAAAGGAAGGCGCCCTTTCCTCCAAAGAAGAGTTTATCAAAGACGTCTATTTAAGAGAAGAAGAGGGTCAGACTGGCCTGGAGAACCACGTTGCGATCCCTCATGGCAAATCGGCGGCCGTCCTCAAGACCTCCCTCACCATCGGACGAACAGAGCACCCCCTTGAATGGGAGACCCTGGACGGCAAACCTGTCCATGTCGTTATTCTGTTTGCTGTACGGCTTGTAGACCGAAATACAACCCACATGAAGCTGTTGGTCCAAGTTGCGAGTATGCTCGCAGATGAAGAGGTGCTGGAACGTTTGATGCATGAGTCGGACTCGGCCCAAATTATGGAGCTCTTTGCTAGCAGAGAGAGCGTATCGTAGAACATGGCAATTCAGGAATTTTAATATGGAGCACAATACATCATTTGGAGGGATTCTGATGAACATTGTAGCCGTAGCCGCGTGCACTGCTGGTATTGCCCACACGTATATTGCCAAGGAAAAATTGATCAAAGGTGCTAAAGCGCGTGGTCATGAGATTAAAGTAGAGACCCAAGGCACCATAGGAACAGAAAACGAGCTCTCTAGGGAAGAGATCAGGGCAGCTGATGTTGTCATTGTGGCTGCAGATATCAAAATCGGTGGAGAAGAAAGGTTCAAAGGCAAACGGATCATTCGAGTCAAAACCGAGACGGTCATTAAAGCCCCAATTAAATTCATTGAAAAGGTGGAGCAGTCTTTAGGGGTATCCTCATAACAAGGGAGGCAGGGCGATGAGCGCAAAATCCAATCACGCAGGTTCAGTCATCAAAGGTCACCTGTTAACAGGCATTTCCTATATGATTCCTTTGATCGTTGCTTCAGGGCTGTGTATCGCGCTGGGACAAATTCTGGGAGGGGCCGATGTAGGCAAGGCGGAAGGTACCATTCCGTATATGATTAACCAGATCGGCGGTTGGGGCATGGGGCTGGTTGTCCCTTTAATTTGCGCAGCGATTGCTTATTCGATCTCGGACCGTCCCGGAATTGCTCCAGGATTAATTGTTGGTTTCATATGCAGTCAGATTCAAGCGGGGTTCATTGGTGGGATGCTGGGCGGATTTCTGGTGGGTTATGTCGTACTCGGTATCCGTAGATATGTGAAGCTGCCAAAGTCCATGCAAGGATTAATGCCTGTTCTCGTTATTCCGTTTCTGGCTACATTGATCTCTGGTTTAGGTATCTTTCTTGTCATTGGTCAGCCAATTGTCTGGTTACAGGACAGTCTTACCCATGTGCTTGAATCGATGCAGGGGGGGTCCAAATTTGTTTTAGGTGCCATTCTGGGCTTGATGGCCACCTTTGACTTCGGAGGACCTGTGAATAAAACGATGTCACTGTTTGCCGATGGGATGTTAGTCCAAGGTATCTATGGGCCTGAGGCTGTCAAGTTTGTCGGCTCCATTATTCCACCATTGGGGATTACCCTATCGTATTTCCTGACGAGAAACAAATATACGGCAGCAGAAAAAGAATCGTTAAAGGCTGCATTCCCGATGGGAATCTGCATGGTCACGGAGGGTGTCATTCCGATTGCGGCAAGGGATCTGATCCGGGTGGTGACTTCCTGTGTCATCGGCTCAGCGGTAGCTGGTGGATTGATTATGATTTGGGGCGTTGAGGCTCCGGTGCCACACGGGGGATTATTCGTTGTACCCCTTTTCACCCATCCATGGCTGTTTATGTTGTCTCTTCTCATTGGAACCGGAATCTGCGGTGTAACCTTATCTTTATTGAAGAAGCCAGTTACGGCGATGGATGAAGAATTCGACGATACCGAAGACGAAAGTGTAACCTTCGATGACATTGTGTTCAAAGTGGAGTAATACCCGCCATATAGATAGCGCTTACAATTTAATTAAACTCATCTAAAGGAGATGTGCCTCATGTTGATTACGATGAAGGAACTGCTTAAAGTAGCCAAGGAACACCAATTCGCGGTGGGAGCATTTAACGTGGCAGACAGTACATTTTTGAGAGCTGTGATTGAGGAGGCGGAGCACTCCAATTCCCCGGCCATCATCGCCATTCACCCGACAGAGCTTGAATTTTTGACGGATGAATTTTTCGCATATGCCAGCCAGCGTGCACATGCCAGCCATGTTCCACTGGTGATCCATCTTGATCATGGTGGGTCCATTGCTGATATCATCCGGGCGATCAAGTGTGGATTTACTTCTGTCATGATTGACGGTTCTCTGCTCCCTTATGAAGACAATGTGACTATTACTAAACAGGCGGTGGAGCTTGCACACGCCGTCGGCGTATCTGTTGAGGGGGAATTGGGGACGATTGGACAGACCGGTAATTCTATCGAGGGCGGTGTATCTGTAGTAACTTACACGAATCCGGCCCAGGCGGAGGACTTTGTGGCACGGACGGGAATCGATACATTGGCGGTGGCCATCGGTACAGCCCATGGCATATATCCCAAACATATTAAACCGGAGTTGCAAATGGATATTCTGAGAGAAATCAATCAATTGGTAGACATCCCTCTCGTTCTGCACGGGGGATCTGCCAATCCTGATCAGGAGGTCTCCGACTCCGTTCAGTTGGGGATATGTAAAATCAATATTTCCAGCGATATGAAACATGCATACTTCAAAAAAGCTCGTGAAATTTTAAGCACCACGGAATTATGGGACCCAAATGCCATTTACCCAGACTGCATTGTTGAGGCTCAAAATGTCATTCGTTATAAAATGAATCTGTTCAATTCCGCGGGCAAGGCAAACTTGTATAAAGGGCTGCGTTATGAGCAACGTCAGGCTGAAAGTGTGAGCCTTTACTAAGCCTGCTGGCGGGGCAAAGCACCATACGAACGATTCGCATTTCATCCCTCGGAGCCTTCCTGAAGCCCACCATTCCCGAATTTTATTTATCGTGAATGGTGGGCTTCATTATGTGATAAACTCTACACGTATCAGAATGCCTGGCGTCAATGTACATTCGGAGAATGTGTAAAGAAGGAGGGGAGTATGAGTGAAAGGCCTTATTATATTGACACTCCTTATTTGGGTCGCATTATTGCTGATTGAATGGCTTATCTACCGGTTACAAGGACGGCGAATGACGTGGGTACAATATATATTGCCATGTGTGGCCTTGCTCGGCGGTGCCGTTGTAATCATGATCAGCATTGATATGGGCGGGTGGAACGGTATCGGATATGCCCTACTCGGCGTATCACTGGGTACGGCAGGAATGTTAACACTCATTACGGTGGCGATCAGGGATGTGGTGCTTCGGCGACGGGGCGGGAACTAATCAGAGCAGTAACTGCCTGTACAATGAAGGTGAATTGGGCGATGGGCTGGTTGCAGGAATGCATCCGTCTGTGATATATTGACATTAATTATGACAAGGGAGGTGAAGACAGGTGAATCACGAGATGCTTAACAACCGTATTAGCCAGCTGCCGATTGCTATGGCTGGCATTGTTCATACTTTTCTGACCAACGGGAGAAGTCTGTCCAATTTTGAATATACGGAAGTTAACATGTGCGAGAAGATGCCTGCCTTGACCTCATTCGGACGATAAGCTATATTGCTTGAATTCTGAAGGGCCGCGGAGCTAACCTCCTGCGGCTCTTTTTGTGTTGCGGTCAGGATCTTCCAACTATAGGAGGAACCTTATTATGATGATGATTAGCGCGCAACAACTGACGCAATACCACGGAGCACATCTGGTGCTGGACGGCATTACGTTTGAAATTATGGAGGGCGACAAGGTCGCTCTGATCGGCCGCAACGGAAGCGGCAAAACAACACTTATGCGCCTGATGGCAAGACTGAACAAGCCGGATGAAGGGCAATTGATGATCAAAAAAGATACACGAATCGGTTACGTGGCACAAGTTCCAGAAGGACTGGATGACCATACCGTTCTGGATGTGCTGAGCCTTGGATTCAAGGAGCTTATGATATGTCGCACGCAAATGAAGGAAATGGAGCAACAAATGTCGGATCCGGCATGTGCAGGAGACCCTAATCAATTGGAGCGCCTGTTGAAACGTTATGCAGCGCTGCAAGACCAGTTTGAGCGTGAGGGTGGATACGAAATGGATGCCCGGATCGATCAGGTGGCCGACGGTCTGGATATCGCCAAGGCACATTATGATTGGCGCTTTGGTTCGCTGTCCGGTGGGGAGCAGACTCGGGTCGTGCTGGCTTCACAGCTAATCGTCAGACCCGACCTCTTATTGCTGGATGAGCCAACGAACCATCTTGATCTGGAGCGGGTCGAGTGGCTGGAGGGATTTTTACGAGAATACCCGGGCACCATTGTCCTGATCTCGCATGATCGCTACTTTCTGGATCGGGTGGTGAATCGAACGCTGGAGCTGGAGGATGGGGAAGCGGAAACGGCTGCTGGCGGTTATACGGAATATATGGCAGTGAAAGAACAACGGCTGTTGCAGCAATTCGAGGAGTTCAAGGAGCAGCAGAAGGTTATCAAAAAAATGAAAGAAACGATCCGCCAACTGGAGGAGTGGGGCCGAGTTGGTGGGAACGAGAAGTTCTTCCGGCGGGCCGCTTCCATGCGAAAGGCGCTGGAACGGATGGAACAGGTGAAACGTCCTGTGCTGGAGCGCCGCAGCGCAGACTTCGATGTACGTCCTACAGACCGCACGGGCAAACGGGTGGTTGTTATGGAACAAGTGGAGAAGAGTTATGGCGAGCGTGCAATTCTAAGTGGGATCTCGGGTCTGCTGGAATATGGCGATAAAATTGCACTTATTGGCCGCAATGGTTCCGGCAAGACGACCTTGTTCAAGCTATTGCTTGGAGACGAGCAACCCGATGCGGGTAAGCTGGAGTGGGGAGCTCGTGTGGATGTGGGATATCTGGCTCAACAGGAGGAACCTGCGAATCCCAAGCTGAACGTACTTGAATACTTCCGTCTCGAAGCGGGCGTGGAGGAAGGAGAGGCTCGCGGGATTCTGGCACGATATCTATTCTATGGCGCGGATGTGTTCCGCTCGGTGGGACAGTTATCCGGCGGGGAATGGACGCGCCTGCGTCTGGCTCTGCTGGTTCAACGCAAACCCAATGTACTGCTGCTTGATGAGCCGACCAACCATCTGGATATCGCATCCAGAGAAGCGCTGGAAGAATCGTTGGTTGATTTTGAAGGAACCGTACTTGCCATCTCGCATGATCGGTACTTCGTCAATCGCCTGGCGTCCCGCGTCTGGGAACTGGAGGACGGTCAGATGACCGCTTATCTCGGAGACTATGAAGCGTATCGCGAGAAGAAGCTTGATATGCAAGCTCGTTCGGCGGCGACAGGTCAGGCTTCAGCAGGAGCAGCTGTTTCTTCTCGTGGGAGCGCCAAGTCAGAGGTGAAATCAGGTTTAGCGTCGGCGGCCGGCGGGACTGCCAGATCAGGGAAAAGGGCCGAAGCAACCTCGTCAATGAATGGCTCCACCGTTGCGGCTACCGATGGAAGTGGTGATCACGAAGTTTCCACAGGATCAAGTAAGGTGTTGACCCCTTCGGCAGCAGCTTCATCGAATCATAGAAATGGCAATGGCAACCAACCGTCTGCGGAGAAGCTGGAACAGACCTTGGCTCGTCTTGAGGTACAGATTCAGGCGCTGGATCAACAACTGGAAACGGTGCAGAACAATCCGCTTGAACTGGAACAAATCTGGAATGATCGCGAGCAATTGTCCGCTAAATATAATGATGTATTGGCCCAGTGGGCGGAGTTATAAGTTCGAATGGCATATGCATAAGATGGAACCAAAAAGGTCGGAGAATCTTCTCCGACCTTTTTGGAGCGGGATTAAAACATACCAAACGCGGAATCTGCCTGTTTTTCAAGCTTTGTTAATCAAAAATTGTGCGACAACCGGTTCTTATTTTTTACATGTCATGGTGAATCGAATCAATTTCATAACTCAATACAACTGGATTAGTGTAACTTTTTTCCTCCACATGCGTTAAATACGTTGGTATGAATGGAAACGGCTCACCTGAGAGCTTGCAGAAAGGGAGGTAATCGGTATCTATTATTCATTGACGTATCGGAGTTGGTCGGATGATCGACAGGCGGAGACAGGGGTGCTGGAACAGACTTCAGTCACGCGGGATGAACTGTTCATGCGCAAACTGGTGGACGCCACCTTGGTGAAAAACAAACTCTGGGCGCATCTGTCCAATGAATGCGAAGATGGGCGGGAACATGCGGTATACGTGACGGCGTATGAACAACAGATGCCGGACGAGTACGGTGCAGCCATTGCGGATGCTGCCCTGGCGATGTGCAAAATGTCTTCCATGTACAGTGCAGAGTATATGTTGTGGAGTGGACGTTCATTTCAGGAGTTGGAACTCACAGCGTCATCCACCTATACGATGGAACTTGCCGAGCAACTGTTGGACCATTACATGGTTCGTGATGGCAAGACGTATGAATTCCTGTATTCGGTACTGGATGCGGATCGCAAGAAAGTGTTGTTTTATATGAAAGAGGTGGATCTGTGATGAGTGACCAAGAGCGGGGGCAAGCATCCAAACCCGGATCTAAAGCGAAGCTGGTTGCTTTCTCCCTGATGCTGGCGGTTCCTGCCGTGTTATCCGGTTGTGGCAGCAACAATGATGAATGTGACCCGGAGTATGATACCGGATGTGAATATGATTCCAGCAGTGGGCACTACTACTACGGTGGGTCGTCGTATCGAAGCAACAAGGACAGTAATAGCTCCTATAGCAAATCCAAGTCCAAATCAAGCGGCTTCGGTAGCTTCTTCCGCAGTTCGGGAGGATAACCGGATGAGGCAAGTGGTTCAATTGCCGTTAAGTCATGAAGAGGTATTTCAGGGTGAAGCGGGACAACAGATTCCATATCATCGAATGTACGGGAAGCAATATTGTGTGCCTGCATTGACGGTTTATTCTCCCTCGGAGATACAAGAGCTGTGTACCGCAGCTGAGGCGGTAGACGGCATTTATTGCAAAGTGATGCGATTTATCCAGCAATATATGCCGGATTCCTTTTTGGAGCATCAGCTGGGTATCCATCCCGGGCTTATTCCGACGGCACGTATGGAGATGGTAACTGGAGGTATTACCCGTCAGGACTGGATTATTGGAGAAGCGGGGCCCAAGTGTATTGAAAATAATACGGACACCCCTACGGGTATACCGGAGGCTGCTGCTCTGGAAAATATCCTAGTCGGTCTTGCCGAGGATACTACGCTAACTGGGCCATCTGCCGAGATGGATGCACGTATTCGGGAGTGTTTCAGGATATGGCTGGAATTCTATACAGAGCAAGGATTGCAGGGCCCGGTGACGTTCACTTCTTTTGGCGAACATGTCGAAGATCGAACGAATACGGCATATTTGATGAAGCGTTGTCAGGAAGCTGGATACGAAGTCTTTTATGCTGCACTTGAGGAACTGGAGATTGTTCCGGGAGAGGCACTTTACCATAGGGGGCGGGAGATCAACCTGCTGTACCGTCTCTATCCACTGGAGTATCTGATCGATGATCGGGATGAGACGACAGGGGTGGACATTGGGGCTGCGTTGCTTGAACTCGTACGTGAGGGACGGCTGGGCCTGATGAATCCTGTTCAGCATGTGCTCATGCAGAGCAAAGGCTTCATGGCGGCGATCTGGTCGCTCTACGAGCGTAACGAACAAACGCCGGAATATTGCGGGTTTACCCTCTTTGATGAAGCAGAAATGGATGTGATTTCCCGATATCTGCTGCCAACTTATTTTTCGGCTGAACCCTTTCAGTTGAACGCCATGCCCTATGTAGCCAAAAGCTATTGGGGACGGGAGGGTAGAGGAACTCTTTTGCTGGATGGAGGAACGGACAATGCTTCACGAAAGCAGAATATAGAGCATCCTCTTAAAGAGGAGCTGGAATTCAAACTGGCGACTGGGGCAGCAGATGAGGATGAAGCGGAAATTACAGCTTATTACGAAAATCAGCCCAAAATCTATCAGCAGCTGGTTCCGATGGAACAGGTCGTGATCGAGACGGAAGATGGAGCGTACAGTGGTTATCTGCTTACAGGAGTGTTTGTTATCGGTGGGCGTTTGGCAGGCATGCTGCCGCGGGTCGGAGAGAAAGTAACCGGAGATATGGCCTATTATTGCGCGGCTGCGGTTCGTGAACGGATGAATGATGAGGAGGAGAAGGCATGGAGAACTTGGGATTAAACCTCGTGAATGTGGCGGTGGGAGTAGGCATTCTGTTGGTGGTATTGGTATGTGGATATTTCGCTTTTAGCAAGTTGACCCGGTATAACGATAGTGAAGAAATCGCCAAAGGTAACGAGGCGGCAGGCATGTATATGGGCAGCAAATTGCTGGGATTGTGTATTATTGTGGGCATGGTATCTTTCTCAACGCATTCGTGGTTGGATATGCTGCTGTGGTCGGTGCTTGGAATTATTGTACTGTGCCTGGTCTATATTATATTTGACTTCCTCACCCCCAAAATGCGAGTTTGCGATGAAATCGCACGAGGCAATATGGCGGTAGCGCAACTGCTGCGTTCGATTATCATCGGCGTTTCCATCGTCATCGGTACATTTTTGATGTAAAATAAGACATAGTGTTTTATGGAGTTTACTATCATACGATAGAAGGAGCGCGGCATCATGAGAAGAGTCATCATCGATACAGATACAGCAGGAGACGATACAATTGCGATCCTGACCGCATTGCACCACTTTCAGGTGGAAGGCATTACGATTACGGGCGGTAACGTACAATTCGACCAGGAGGTTGAAAATGCCCTGTACACGGTACAGGTTGCTGGACATGGCGGCAAGGTACCTGTGTATAAAGGATGCGAGCGACCGCTAATGGCTTACGGTAAAGCTCAGCACCGTACAGTGGAAGACGTACATGGCGATGACGGCATGGGCGGCGCACATTTCCCGAAGGCGGATCAGCGTCCCGAGAGCGGGCACGCGGTTGATTTTATCATTGAGAAGGTGCACGCACATCCCGGTGAAATTGAACTGCTGGCAATTGCCCCGCTGACCAATATTGCGATGGCGATCCAGAAAGACCCCACGATTATTCCGGAGATTGCTCACCTGTACATCATGGGCGGAACGAATAATGCACTGGGTAATATCACACCAGCGGCAGAGTATAACTTCTACGTGGACCCGGAAGCAGCGAAAGTTGTACTGCATGCAGGCATTCCGATCACGATGGTTGGCTGGGAGATGTGCACGCAATATTCAGTGATGGATGATGACGATCATGCAGAGATTGCGGCTCTCGGTACATCCGGTGCCGATTTCTTCACTGCAATCAACAAAGTGGTTATGCAGTTCAACAAGTCGGTACATAAGCTCAATGGCACCACTCATCCGGATACGTTGTTAATGGCTGTTGCGGCAGATGAATCCGTTATGACCAAGTCGGGTCAATATTATGTGGATGTGGAAGCAGCAGGAGAACTAACACGTGGATACAGTGTGGTGGATATCAACGGACGTTTTGGCAAAGAGCCGAATGTACGTGTCTGTGAGGCCATTGATCGGCCAAAGTTCAAATCGATGCTGCTGGATGTTCTCTCAGCGATCCAGTAAATGCAGGAATTTAACTACAGGAAAAAGAAGAAAATCCGTGCCTATCCCAGGTACGGATTTTTTTGCGCATTTAACCTACTCTTGCTGCAACAAAAACGAGCGAATACCGGTCGTGACCAGATCATGGTCTTCTTCATCAGGCAGACCCGATATTGTAATGGTGCCGACCTGTCCCTCATTTTCCAGAATAAGCGGGAAAGCGCCACCAGCCAGGACATAGTCCGATGAACGCAGATTAAAATCCTGTTCAAGCGTCTGGTTTTCGCTTCTCAAGCGCAGAGCCGTATGCCATGAGCTGGAGGAGAACTGATTCACCACGTTGTTCTTGCGTCGAATCCAGTCTTCGTTGTCAGGATGCGTGCCTTCCATGGCGTGCAAAAAGAGACGATGTCCCTTCAGGGTGATGTCGATGGTAACAGCTTGGGAACGACGCTTCGCTTCTTCTACCAGATGCAGGCCAAGGTTAAGCGCCGTTTCAGAATCAAATGTGCCAAATACCAAGTCCTTTTCTTCCTGCTGCATTTCCTTTAATCTTTCGGTCATGGTCAGGTTCAAATTACAGGCAGCCCCTTTACATATATGATTGATGTCTACATTCGACATGAATAGGTTTAGTACCTCCCCAATGCGGACTGGACGATGTTAGTGGATGTTACAGGTGTGGTTAAAGAGCGCTCATTTGGAGACCGTACATCGGCTGTGTTAAAGTGAAGGAAACCTAATATACAAAACTCTTAAAGTTAAAATAAGTAATGGCCAAGTAGGCAGGAGGAGAAGCACGATGCTGTTTTATTTTGTAGCACTGCTGGTGACTTTGGTGGATCAGGGAACCAAGATTGCAGTGAGGATGTATATGGAAGTTGGCGACGTCATGAGACTGGGTGACTCGGGCATGCAGTTACAGCATTATGAGAACAGTGGCATGGCGGGCAGCATGTTTCAGGGGAATGCGCGTCTGTTCGGTGTGATTGCCGTTCTGTTCATCGCGGGCATGCTGTATTACCGGAGTAAAGGGGAGATTCGTGGTTTCTGGATGCAAGCTGGCGCAGGTTTTATGGTTGGCGGGGCGTTAGGCAATGCGATCGATCGATTTATCTATGCCCGGGTAACGGATTTCCTCGTGTTTCCGTCAGGACGAGGTATCCTGAATCTCGCTGATGTCGCAATTAACATCGGCGTGGTCATGATCATCATCGGCATGTTGATTCGAGCATTTCAGAGTTACCGGGCCAAGCGGTTGCGTAATACTTTGCCCAAAGTTGAGCGTCCGTAACAGATGGATAAAAGGTTTACAGTCGCTGAATATACGCTTAATAACTGAGGACATTGGATATCATCCAGTGTCCTTTTTTTTACGCCAATTTCGGCCCATGGGAAGAACTGCCTTGATTCAATTTTACCGAAACCGTTTTAGAACTAATAAAGACCTGTATAGTCAACGCTCATAGTATGAGTGGATGGAAGGATTAACCAACTGGTTATTTCACCTTTTGAACGGGTAAATCTTTACGTATAAAGCTGAGGGAGGTACAACATGAGAACAACGCTTACCAAGGCTCTCGGGACAATGTTGCTATGTGGAATGATGGCTGTACTTCTATCTTCCTGTACCAGTGGAGATAGCGCGAATGGCAAAGTGCAGATTGAATTTTTCCAGAACAAACCTGAAGCCAAAACAACCTTTGATGAATTGATCAAAACGTTTAATGCCGAGCATGACGATATTCAGGTGACACAGGTGAATCCGCCAGATGCGGAGACCGTATTGAAGACACGTGTTGTCAAAAATGATATCCCTGATATTATGGCCATGGGTGCAACGGATACGTATTCAATCCTGGCCCAGAGTGATATTTTCACCGATCTGACGGATAGTTCATTACTCCAGACGATTGATCCAAACTACATACAAATGCTCAACGATCTCACAGGTATGGACGAAGTGACAGGAATTCCTTATGCGACTAATGCCAACGGCATCATGTACAATAAAACGCTGTTTAAGGAAATGGGATTGGACGTGCCCAAGACGTGGGATGAACTTATCGCAACCGCCCAAAAGATTAAAGATGCAGGTGAGATTCCATTTTACTTCACATACAAGGATGACTGGCAGACAAGCCTGCCGTTCAATGCCTTGGCCTCCAACCTGGTCGGTATTGATTTCTATCAGGAGCGGCGTGATAACAAAGTGACGTTCAAGGAGAAATACCGCGAGGTGGCTGAGAAGCAGCTGGAGCTCATGAAGTATGGTCACAGCGATAACTTTGGTAAAGCTTATTCGGACGGTAACCGTGCCTTCGCTAACGGTGAAGCTTTCATGTACATCCAGGGAACCTGGGCCATCTCGGAGATTCGCAAAGCGAACCCAAATGTAGACATCGGTTTCTTCCCCTTCCCAACGGGCAACGATGCAAGCAAGATCAAACTGGTGAACGGGATCGACTCCCTGTTTACCATTGCGGCAGACACGCCTAATCGCGAGCAGGCAGAGACGTTTATAGCGTTTCTGTTGGAGCCTGAGAATATCGGAAGATACATTGACGAACAGACGCTGTTCTCTGCGGTAGAAGACGTGAAGCAGGATGACCCTGCCGTACAGGAATTAATGCCATATATCGAGCAGGGGAAGGTCATTGACTTTGCCGATCACTATATTCCGGCTGCCGTGCAGCTGAATTCCATCGTACAGTCCTTTTTGCAGAACCAAAACATCGACAACTATCTAGATACACTCGACAAAGAATGGGACAAGGTAGCCAATCGGCGCTAAGTCTTGTCTGAAGGAGGATGGAACATGAACAAACGTATCGCACCTTATTACTGGATGACGGTTCCGGCGGTAGTATTGTTCTTCGTATTTATGACACTGCCGGCCCTCCAGGGCATCTATTATTCATTTACGAATTATAACGGATTCGGGAAAGAGTATGATTTTGTTGGCTTCAAAAACTATTTCAATCTGTTCCAGGATGACAATGTAGGTAACGCCTACTGGTTTACGTTCAAATTTGCGATCGTTGTGACGATCCTGACGAATATTCTGAGCCTGCTCATTGCACTCGGGCTGAATGCCAAGATCAAGTTCCGTAACTTTTTCCGCGGCATCTACTTTCTGCCCAATATTCTGAGTGTGTTGATTGTAGGTTACATATTTAACTACCTGTTCTCCAACGTATTCCCGATCTGGGGACAAAATCTGGGCATCAACGCACTATCTACGAACATACTTGGCAGCGAAAGTCTGGCCTGGATCGGTATCGTCATTGTTGCCGTCTGGCAATCCGTGGCCTTGAATACGATTCTGTATTTGGCTGGTCTGCAAACGATACCAACGACACTATACGAGGCATCCAACCTCGATGGTGCAGGCAAATGGCGTGAATTCTGGAGCATTACCTTTCCGCTTATTGCACCGTTCTTCACCATTAATATGGTGCTGGCGATGAAAAACTCGCTGATGGTCTTCGACCAAATCGTAGCCTTGACCAACGGTGGTCCCGGACGGGCGACGCAGTCCATCTCCCATCTGATCTACACCGGAGGATTTGAAGGCGGCGAATATGCATATCAATCTGCGAACTCGGTTATTTACTTCATCGTTATTGCGGTGATTTCAATTCTGCAAATCCGGTTCCTGCAAAGAAGGGAGATGGATCTGTAATGAGAGGCCGTACACGAATCAATTGGCTCGTTATGCTGCTTGTTGTGCTGGGTACCTTGTTTATCCTGTTCCCCCTGTATATGACCGTTACGATTGCTTTGAAAAATCCGGAGCAGATGGCCCAATCGGTCTTTGCCATTCCGACAACGCTTCACTGGGAGAATTTTGCGAGGGCTATCGACATGACAAACTTCTTCCAGTCGTTCCGTAACAGTGCGATTGTCACTGCATCAACCGTGCTTTTGACGTTGCTCAGTAACTCGATGGTGGCTTATGCCATTGCGCGGAACATGGAGAAACGCAAGTTTTTCAAAGGGCTGTATTATTACTTTGTCAGCGCGATGTTCATTCCGTTCCCGATCATCATGCTGCCGATTGTTAAGCTGACCGCATCCCTGGAGATGACAAATCTGGTAGGTCTGATCCTGCTGCACACGGTCTATGGTCTTGCCTTTAACGTATTTGTATACGTTGGATACATCAGGTCCATTCCGGTAGCGCTGGAGGAAGCGGCTTTTGTGGATGGAGCGACAACCTGGGGCACGTTCTGGAAAATCATTTTCCCGCTGATGGCACCCATCAGTGCCACGGTTGGTATTCTGACCTGTCTGTCGACGTACAACGACTTCTTGCTGCCACTCATTATTATCAGTGATCCGGGGCAGTACACGCTGCCGCTGGTACAGTATGTATTCCAAGGACAGTTCAATACAGAGTTTAACCTGGCATTCGCATCCTACCTGCTCGCGCTGCTGCCGATGATTATCATCTACCTGTTCGCACAGAAGTGGATCATCAACGGGGTTACGCAAGGATCTGTGAAATAACTGGAGATTTGATTGAAGGATAGAATAGATGTGATTGAAGGATAGAATAGATGTGATTGAAGAAAAGAATAGGTGTGAAGGGATATGAACAAAGAGAGGTGGACTTTACAAGTCCCCTTTCTTTTTTTGCTCCTTGTCATTTGATGTGTGGGAACAATCGGGAGGATTGATTAACCTGTAAATCTATGCTATTTTTTAGTCGTTAGTTTAATCGGTAAACAAAGACTAGAAGAGAAGAAGATTAAGGTTCAATTTTGCAAGCGCTTTAACGAAAAGAACTGAATACGTAGATAAATCCGGCATCGTTTGTACCCAGTCTTCAAGAGCACGGGCGTAAGGTGGTGGATTCTTTTACATGCAAAAGGAGAGGAGAATGGGGAAGTTGCACGGGAAAAAAGGACATTTTAACTCACTTCGCAATCAGATCTTCATTGGTTTCGTTATGGTGATGCTCGTTGTTCTGCTGCTCGCAGGCATATCGGCTTATGATCGGGTAGCTGCTCTGCTGAAAAGCAATGCAGAGAAACATATTCATCAAACTGCCGTCCAAGCCAGTGGCAGATTGGATGCACTCATTGCCCAAGTGAATTCGCTGACCGCCCAGGTGGCGGATGATTCATATGTGCAACGCCTGCTTAGTGATGAAAAGCAAGGCAACCCGGCAACCTTTAATCAGCGTCAGGCCCTCTTGCAGATTGCAGGCAGTTATCAGTCTTTTATCAATGGTGCGCAAAGTATGGAGATTTACACAACCGGTTACCATCGCATCTTCCCCATGGATGACCGATCCCTCGATCTTCGAGTGGAACGCAGCTGGATAACCAAGGCGGATGAAGGAAAAGGCAGACTGGTGTGGGCAGGTGATGATCCTGAAGACCCGGGAGTGCTTCTGGCCATTCGACGCATTAACCTGCTGGAACATTCTTTTGAGCATGGAGGCTATATTGTGGTGCGGATGCAGCGCAGTTTCTTTCAACTCAATGATCTGAATGGGGCAGATGGTTCGCAGGACTCCATCATGCTCTTGGATGGGGAAGGCGAAGTGGTGACTTCCGATCTGGAGATTAATCTTGATCCAAAAGCCATATTGGATAGCGGATCTGTCGTCCAGAACGGGGAGGAATCCTATATCGTCGTTCGGCAAAAATCGGAGTTAACGGGATGGACACTTGCTGTCCTGACCCCGCTAGGGGAGACAACGGAAGGTGTATCCATTTTAAGGACGGCGCTGCTCGTCTCGGGAATGATCGGTGTTGTTCTGTTCCTTATCATGTCCTTCTTCCTGTCCACGATGATTACACGTCCACTCATACGCCTAATGCGGGCCATGCGCAGTGCACAGCCGGGAGCAATGAGGCCCAATCTAATGGTCAGCTCTACGATGGAGATCAATGAACTTAACGACGTGTATAACCAGATGGTCTACAGGCAGAACGAATTGACCCGTGTGGTTCATGAGAAGGAAGTCATGCAGTCGCGGGCCGAGCTGAAGGCGTTGCAGTCTCAGATTAATCCCCATTTTCTATTCAACACACTGGAGGCGTTCTATTGGTCTCTTGAGGAAAAGGGAGACGAGGAGATGGCACGTATGGTTGTGGCGATGTCCCGATTATTCCGCTACACGATCTCCAGTTCGCAGCAGGATGAATGGGTTACGATCGCCGACGAGCTGGAACACGCAGAGCGTTATCTTCGAATTATGCAGATGCGGTTGGGAGATCGAATGCAATGGGAGATTCAGCTGAGCGATGTGGTTCGTAAGGTCCCCATTCCGAAACTGCTTATACAGCCCTTGGTGGAAAATGCGATTCTCCATGGCATTGAAAGTAAACTGGGACCGGGAAAGATAAGCATGCATGTGGATGCTTCGACCGAGAAAAATCTGGTTCGTATTGAGGTTCGGGATGATGGCCCCGGTATGGATGAATTACGGCTTCAATCTGTCATTCATGCTTTACATGGTGGTCCCGCTGTATCCAACAAGGGGTCAGGCGTAGGTCTGATTAACGTACATCGACGGCTGAAGCTCTACTTTGGCAGCCAACTTGGCGAACGGTGCAAGCTCTCCTTAACAAGTAAGGTTGGGGAAGGGACCGTCATTTGCTTTGAGATTCCCATGGGAACGGAGGGTGCATATGATTCAGGACAAAACGATTCTTATTGTTGATGATGAGCCGCGTACCAGAGAGGGTATTCGCAAGACACTGGAGGGGTGGTCGGCAGGACGAAATCACATCCGGACTGCGGAAAGTGGTGCTCAGGCCGTGGAGTGGCTCAGGAAACAGCCAGCAGATCTGTTGATAACAGACGTTCGCATGCCGGAAATCTCCGGGTTGTCTCTGATCGAAGCCATACAGCATTTTTCGAACAAGCCTGTTGTGCTGATTATGTCAGGACATGCCGATTTTCAGTATGCCCAACAGGCCATTAAGTTGGGTGTCGTGGAGTATATGTTGAAACCGATTGATAAGGAACAGCTGTTGCAGACCGTCGAAAAAGCCTTGAAGTTCAGCGAACAACAGCGGCGTATTCAAACGATGCAGGAACTGGTGGACCCCAAGTTGCTGGATGTTAAGGAGCGCGGGGAGCAGAGGCTCAATAGCCAGATCAGTGAAGCTTTGACCTATGTGGATACGCATCTGGGTGAACATGTGACCATGCGTGAAATCGCTGATTTACTCCATCTAAACTCCAGTTATTTCAGTGTGTTGTTCAAGGAACAGATCGGCATCAACTTTAGTGAATACCTTACCCGCAAACGCATTCAGCGCGCGAAGGAGTTGCTTGTGCAGACGACCATGCCGATCTCGGAAATTGCGGAACAGGTGGGTTATCAGACGGATAAGTATTTTATCACGGTATTTAAAAGTCTGGAGGGACTTAGCCCAAGCAAATATCGTCATTCCTTAACCGTACGGGGTAACAAATAACCTCAAAATAGTGGAGTTTTACCAAATAATCCTAGTCTTATGGGGACGGGATGCTCATGCTACAATTTGGTTAAAGCGGTTACATTAACCGAAAAAACCAAGGGGGTTGGGATAATGAGCAAAAAGACGATGGCCATGCTTCTGTCATGGACGCTGGTTTTCGCCGTAATTTTATCCGGATGTAACAGTTCAGGTTCGGATCAAGAGGGTGAAGCGGGCAACAGCGGCACAGATGGGAAAGTAACCCTCAAATTCATGCACCTCTGGCCAGCGGGCAGTTCCGCACAGCAAAACAAATTGGTCAACGATATCATCAAGCAGTATCAGACGGATCATCCGAATGTGACCATCAAGCAGGAAGTGCTGGAGAATGAACAGTACAAGAATAAGCTGAAAATCCTGTCTGCATCCAATGAGCTTCCCGATGTGGGGGTAACTTGGGCTGCTGGGTTTCTGGAGCCGTATGTGAAGGGCAATCTGTTTGCACCGCTCGATGATCTGCTCAGCGACTCGCTGGGTGAGAAGTTTATCGCTGGAACAACCGAAGCCTATGCGATAGATGGAAAAACATATGCGCTGCCCATTGAGTTGAATATCTCCCCCATTTATTATAACAAAGCCATTTTTGCGAAATATAACTTGCAGCCGCCAGCAACGTACGATGAATTCCTGAGTGTGCTGAAGACACTGACAGAGAACGGTGAAGTGCCGATCGCACTGGGCAATAAAGACCGTTGGACGGGATCACTCTGGTATATGTATCTGGCGAATCGTTTAGGTGGAGATGCACTGGAAAAGGCCATCAATGGCTCCGGCAAGTTTGATGATCCTGCGCTGACTCAAGCTGCTGCCGAGGTGCAAAAGCTGGTGGATATGAATGCCTTTAACAAAGGCTTCAACGGGTTGTCCAACGATGAGGGCAAATCCGAATTCATGAATGAAAAGGCTGCCATGTATCTGATGGGCACCTGGGAGCTGCCGAACTTCACGACCAACCCGGACATCCCGCAGGAATTCAAGGACAAGATCGGATTTTTCAAATTCCCAACGATGGAAGGCGGCAAGAGCGACATTAACAGCTGGGTCGGTGGTCCAGGGGTAGGACTGTTCGTGGCTCAAAACTCCAAAGTGAAGGAAGAAGCGCAGAAGTTCGTGCAATACTTTGTGGAAAAATGGGGTGAGAGTTCGGTGACTGAAGCAGGCGTCATTCCCGCTACCAAAGTGGATACGGCTACAGTACAGCTGCCACAGCTCTACATTGACCTGTTGAACGAATTGAATCAGGCGAGCAGTCTCACACTCTTTGCAGACGTGCAGATGAAACCGGCAGCCGCTCAGGCTCATCTGGATATGATTCAGGCGTTGTTTGGCAAAGCGGTGACACCTGAGGACTTTGTGAAGAATCATCAGGCTGCCATTGATAAAGGCAATTGACGTACACACGCTTGAACGCTTGAAGGGAGGATAATGTGATGGACAAAGTCATGTCCAACCGTCTCGTTGCTGCGATGTACGTGCTTCCTGCACTGCTTCTGCTGCTGATCTTGGTTTACATCCCGATCGTGCTTACCGGGTATTATGGTTTGATGCAATGGGACGGGATCGGTGCAATGACCTTTATTGGATTGGATAACTACGCCAGACTGCTTCAGGACGGAACATTCTGGCAGAGTGCGAGTCATACTTTTTTGCTAGCTTTGTTCTCGGCACTCAGTCTGATTGGTTATCTGATGATTGCTTTGGTACTGTCAGGCAAGATCAAGGGCGCCAATCTGTTCCGTAAAATATATTTGATCCCGATGCTGCTGTCTTCGGTCGCGATCGCCCAGTTATGGCTGAAGATCTATCATCCCAGCAATGGTGTGCTAAACACCTTTCTGGAAGCGATCGGCTTCAGCAATCCGCCAGCGTGGCTGGCGGAGCCATCCCTGGTGCTGTACGCATTGTTCGTGCCGATTCTGTGGCAGTATGCAGGTTTTTATATTTTGATCTATTATGCGGCGCTCAAAAATATTCCGGAATCCCTGGTGGAAGCGGCCCGGATTGACGGGGCCAGCCCTTGGCAGATCGCTTTTCGAATCAAGCTGCCGCTGATTACAGAAGTCATCAAGGTGACCGTTGTACTGGCTGTGGTAGGCTCACTCAAGTATTTTGATCTCATCTACGTGATGACCGATGGCGGACCGAATGGCTCCAGCGAAGTGATGGCCTCCTATATGTATCGTCAGGCGTTCCGTAGCTTCGACTTTGGTTACGGCAGTGCTGTAGGTTTCTTCCTGCTCTTGATCTGTCTGCTCGTTACCTGGCTGCTTCGTAAGGCAACAGCATCCAAAGACACGATCCAGTATTCCTGACGAAATGAAAGGAGGTCCATCCCGGTGAAGACAGATACGGCCGTTAGATTGCCAACTTACCCGGGGACAGGCCGAGGTTCGGCATGGTTAAGGAGATTCGGATATGTTCTGCTGTATTTCCTCTTGTCCCTGGTCGCTTTGCTGCAAATTTTGCCCTTGGTATGGCTAATGTTATTCTCGCTTAAAAATAATCAGGAAGTATTCGACATGGCGCCTTTTTCCCTTCCTGCTACCCCGCGTTGGGAAAACTATGTCAAGGTATGGACAGAGGGAAATATCAGCTTATACTTCTTCAACAGTGTATGGATTACGGTAGTCTCGGTGGTGTTCACCGTGCTGTTTGCCAGTCTGGTGACCTTTGCCATTACACGTATGCGCTGGAAGGGTCGTTCGCTGGTATTGGGGTTATTCATGGTGGGTCTCATGATCCCTGTGCACTCCACGTTGATTCCGCTGTTCAGCTTGTTCCTGAAGCTTCATCTCACAGATCATCCAATGTCAGTCATCTTGTCTTACATTGCGTTTAATATGCCAATTACCATTATGATTCTACTCGGATTCTACTACGCGCTTCCTCGGGAAGTGGAAGAGGCCGCTGTGATGGATGGTTGCTCCGTGCATCGGATTTTCTTTCGGATTGTGCTGCCGATGACGTCTTCGGTCATTTCCACAACAGCGATCATCAACATGATCTATAACTGGAATGAGTTCATCTTTGTGAATACGTTCATCAGTACCGATTCGTACAAGACCCTGACCGTTGGGGTACAGAACTTTATCGGTCAATATACAACGGATTGGGGAGCCATTGGAGCGACGCTGATGATCAGCATTATGCCGATCCTGATTGCTTTTCTCATCCTGAGTAATCGAATTGTAGAGGGAATTGCTGCGGGTTCGGTTAAAGGTTAGAGGTTTAAGGCTGAAGATTTAAGGCCCTTCCAATACTTGCTTAAAAGCGAGTTGGGAGGGGCCTTTTTGGTCTTCTAAAACCTCTGGCAGGCGTACGGAAGCAGGACTTGATGAAAACGCTGAAAATACCTATTTATGGAATTGCAAAAAACTTTCAACTATTTTCGCAAAACTACTGCATTTTCAAACTACCTGTGCTAACATACCCTAAGAATTAAAGCCCACATGGGAAAGGTGAGAAAATGACAGCAATATCCTCAACCAAAGAGTCCCTTCGTTCTGATGCCAAGGATCTGAATCTGATTCGACTGACATGGCCTATTTTCCTGGAACTCTTCTTATTTATGTTGATGGGGAGCGTGGATACGCTCATGCTCAGCTCGGTATCCGATAACGCGGTCTCCGGCGTTGGAGCAGCCAATCAGATTATCTCTATCGCTATCCTTGTACTGGAAGTCATTGGACATGGTGCTGCAATTGTAGTGGCACAATATATTGGATCGAAAAAGTTAAGTGAAGCAGCACAGGTTACAGGTAATGCCATTACACTGAACCTTATTGTGGGGCTGGTCCTGAGCGGAATCTTCCTTCTGTTCGGAGGACATTTGTTATCACTCTTGAATATTCAAGGCGAAATTTATGATTTTGCCCGTTCGTATATAAATATCGTCGGTGGCGGGATCTTCCTCCAGGCACTCATTAATGCGCTGGCTGCGACGATTCGTACACATGGTTATACCAAAGAAACGATGTATGTTGCTGTATTCATGAATGTCATTCACGTGGTTGGTAACTATGCACTGATCTTTGGTCACTTCGGACTGCCGAAGCTAGGGGTGGAAGGTGCAGCCATCTCCACGGTAGGAAGTCGTTTTATCTGCCTGCTGATCTTCTTCTGGTTGTTGTATCGTGTGAGCGAGGTACGGGTGGATTTCGAATACTACATTAAATTGTCCAAACATTTTATTGGCAAAATTCTGCGGATTGGCATTCCCTCTGCGATGGAATCCATGGTGTATCATTCCTGCCAGCTCGTGTTCACACTGTATGTGACCTATCTGGGCGCAGAAGCCATGGCAACCAAGCAGTATGCGGGGAATATCTCCAGCTATATCTACTTGTTCAGCATGGCGATTGGGATGGGGACATCGATCATTGTAGGCCGGCTTGTGGGTGCGCGGCGCAAAGACGATGCGTACAAACGTGTTTTTGACAGTGTAAAATGGGCCCTTCTGGCCACGGTTATCATTGATGTCATCATCATTTTTTTCCGTGTGCCGCTGATGAGCATATTTACGGATAATCCGGAAATTATCAAGCTGGGGGCTCAAGTGATTTTACTCAGTCTTTTGCTCGAAACCGGACGTACCTGCAACATTGTGATCATTGGTTCCCTGCGTGCGGCAGGGGATGCAAAGTTCCCGGTATACATGGGGCTGATCTCCATGGTCTGCATGAGTCTGCCACTGGGGTACCTGCTTATATTCCAGCTTCATCTGGGCCTCACTGGGGTGTGGCTTGCCATTGCGGCTGATGAGTGGACCCGCGCGGTTATTATGTTCTTCCGCTGGAAGAGCAGAGCTTGGGAGAAACATGAACTGGTGGAGCATGATGACGAAGAGGTTGGTGCACAGCCGGTACCGGCTGTCTGACAAATAGATAAATCAACCTGCTGTACAAAGTGGCTTTACAGTAGCCATAGGGCAGCGGTTTCCCAGAAGAGTCAATTACGGAAAGGATTCCATCCGTGATTGGCTCTTTTTGTTTCTCCAGCAGAGGTAAGCAGAAATAAAGATAGCAGAAATGATCAAAACGGCGGTTACATCATTCACGTATAGTAAGGATATGGAAGGGGGCTTACCTCAGTTGAGCCGTTACCGTGCAATGATTCAGCAAAGTTTGTTCTATATTGAGACTCATCTGCATGAAGAGATCGGGCTGGAAGAAGTGGCATCCGAGGCGTTGTTGTCACCCTATCATTATCATCGGGTTTTCCGCAATGAGGTGGGTATGACTGTGGTGGATTATATCCGGAACCGACGGATGAGTCTGGCATCCACAGCCCTGCGATCCACGGATGCAGGCATTCTGGACATTTCCCTGGCATGTGGATTTGAAAGTCAGGAAGCCTTCACTCGTGCATTTCGCAAATGTTATGGCATGCCACCAGGACGTTTCCGCAAATTGTTCGATCTGAAATTATTCGAAGGAAGAACCAGAGGAGGAGAAGTACAGATGAATCAGACGTCAACGATTACAGGTTGGATGTTAACCGGAAGTCATCCGCAAAATTATGAGATGGGCATTGATCCTGCCGAAGTGCATCAGGGGAAAGCTTCAGGATATTTGAAGGCAGTTACGCCGATGGAGCCTAACGAGTTCGCAACGATGATGCAACAGTTCAGAGCGGACAAGTATGTAGGGAAGCGGATGAAGTTATCGGGATTTGTGAAGACCGAGCGTGTGGAGGCGTTCTGCGGATTATGGATGCGTGTGGATAATAACGTTCATGATGTACTTCAATTTGATAACATGCACGATCGGCCAATTACAGGTACCCAGCAATGGAATCAATACAACATTGTGCTAGATGTGCCGGAGGGCAGCGCGGTCATTTCGTTCGGGGTAATTTTGAACGGCAAAGGAAAAGTGTGGGTCGACAGTTTCCGCTTCGAAGAGGTTGATCTGAACACACCGCTGACGCATATGGAGACAGAGTACGAGATGTCGGACGAGCCGATGAATCTGTCATTTGAGGAGTAAATGCAGAAGAGGGACTTAAACGGCTGACTTAAACAGTAACACGAATTGGGAATCTATAGATGAAGGGCTGATCCAATTATGGGTTGGCTCTTTTTGTTGCCTTTGGGGTATAAAGAAAGTAGAGCAAAGTCCAAGCTGAGAGGATGCAAGTCTCTCATACAAATTGCAAACTCATTCATAGCTAATTCTCACGGACCTTGCTAACATAAATCCATAAACTAACTTATGACATAGATAAAGAGGATGAATCCCATGAATAAAAAAGTGCTCGTGGTGGATGACGAATCAAGTATCGTCAGTGCCATTGCTTACGCGCTGCGGCGCGAAGGATATGAAGTAGAGACTGCGAGTGACGGTGAAGAGGCCTTGGTCAAGGTTGCATCGTTTCATCCGCAGGTCATGATTCTGGACGTCATGATGCCAAGACTTGATGGGTACGGCGTATGCCGGAGGCTGGAAGAGCGGGAGGATATCGGCATTATTTTGCTAACCGTCAAAAATGATATCGTGGACAAGATCGTTGGCCTGGAAATGGGCGCCGATGATTACATGACCAAGCCATTCGAGATCCGTGAACTGCTCGCAAGGGTGAAAGCGCTCATGCGCCGTGTCGAGAAGAGCACTCCACCACCGGATGATTCGAAGAATCAGGCCATCTTGAATGGCACACTCCGTATTCATGTTGCTCACCGCACGGTGATCGTGAATGAGGAGAAGCTGGATCTGACACCGAAAGAGTTCGACCTGCTGACCATTCTGATGTCCAATCCCGAACGTGTGTACACGCGAGACGATCTGCTGGATCGGGTCTGGGGCATGGAATATGCAGGGGGGACACGAACCGTGGACATTCACATCCAACGTTTGCGCAAAAAAATCGGAGATACGGATCAGCAAAAATTGCAGACCGTCTATGGGATTGGCTACAAAGCCTCTGCACCTGAACCAGGCGGGGCCATATGAGAGTCAGCATCAAGCTGAAGTTCAGTGTTTTTCTGGCAGCCCTGCTTATCCTGACCGTGGTGGTGCTCAGCTCTCTTGTGCTGCGCGGTATTGAACGCAATCAGCAGTCACAGATCGAGGGAATTCTATCGCAGCAGACACGGCTGGTGAATCTGAATGTGAGACAGTCCTACTACACCGAGTCCGTTCATCTGGATCAGGACGTTTTTTTACAGCGAAATGGTCGCAGGCTGGCACAGGAACTGGCCAACTCTACCGGATTGCCAATAGCACTCTATAACATGACAGGCCAACAGGTGGGAGCATCCTTCGCCTCCGGCGAGAGTGAACTCGTCCAGGAAACGCTAGACTATGCGCTGCAAAATAAAATAGCCTATCATGAGCAGGGCGAGACCCTGCTCTATGCGGCACCACTGGATGGTCCGGATGGACAGATGGGCGCGGTATGGATACAATATCCTGTCCAGAGTTACCATGAATTCTATACTCGCATTCTTCAATTGTTCCTCTGGGCCGGAATTACCGTTGTGGCGCTAAGCTTCATATTAGGTTATCTGTTCTACAATCGGTTTGCCGTTGCGATTACCCGGCTGAAGAGGTCCGCAGATTCCATTCGGGAAGGGAACTACATTACGGAGTCTCCTGTAAGGCGCAAGGATGAATTGGGAGAGCTGGGGCAGGGCATTTATTATATGAGTACATCCATTCAGCAAAACATCACAGCCATGCATGCGGAGCAGCAGAAGCTGCAACTGGCGATAGAGAAGCTGCAGGCACTGGAACAGCAGCAGAAACAATATATCGGTAACATCAGCCATGAGTTCAAGACACCACTAACGTCGATCAAAGCTTATGTGGAGTTGCTCGACATGTATAAGGATGATCCGCAACTGCTTGATGATGCCACGAGTAACATTGGCAAAGAAACAGAGCGGCTATACGAGATGGTGGAGAAAGTACTGCATTTATCTGCTCTGGAGAAGTACGACTTCGAGAACCAGGCCGAAGATGTTGAGGTCAGTGCTCTGCTGGAGGATGCCTGTGGCCGGATGCGTGGGAAAGCCGAGAAGTTCGCGCTGAACATGGAACTGGATCTTGAACCTGCGGTGATCCGCAGTGATCGGGAGAGTCTGATGCATATTTTCATCAACATGCTGGATAATGCCATCAAATATAACGTTCCGGATGGTGTGATCCGGGTAAAGAGCGAACTGCGGATGCAGGAGCGTCAAGCGGTCATTCGCATCTATAATTCGGGTACGCCGATTCCGGCAGAGGCGCAGGAGAAGATTTTTGAACCTTTTTATACCGTGAACAAAGACAGAGCCAGAAAAACCGGCGGAACTGGACTGGGGCTATCTCTCGTGAAGCAGTTTGTTGAAAAACAGGGCGGTACGATCACGTTACTGCCAAACAGTATCGGCGATTCTCAGAACGGAGAAGGTGTGACATTCCAACTCGTATTTCCTTTGGCTGATGCAAGTTTACAAGTTCGAAACAAGTCTGAATAACTTTGGAAGTATGCCGTGTGTATGCTTGGTCTTATAACAAGAGAAACCAGGGGGGACCATGATGAATTGGAAACAAGCAGCTTTGGGTACGGTTGGGGCCATCGTCCTGTTAACAACAGCAGCATGTGGGGGAACAACAGAGCCAGGGGACAACGTACAAGGCGGGAAAACAGGCACCGATATTACAGTAAAAGATAATCCCAACACATCCGTGTACCAGAGCTTTAAGCTGGAGAAAATCGATAAATTACCGAATATGCGCGGAATTGCCTGGCTAAGTGACGAATGGATTGTATCCGACAAGGAGAACAAGTCCTTGAAACCAGTCACCGTTGAGGGCGAGGAAAGGTACCCGCATAACTTATATATGTATGATCTAACCAAAGGTACGGACACGCCGCTCAAGGAAAGTGAAGTCAGCCTGGGGGCACCCCTGGTGTCACCAGATGGTCAGTACCTGTTCTATCGGGAGCCGGAAGAAACAACAGGTAAAGGTTATTTTCTGAACCTGCATAACGGGGAGACAATCCCCGCTGGTAAGGAGGATGGCTTCATCCAAGAGGGTGCATGGCTGGATAATGAACATGTTGTTTTTCCCAATATGAAGGGTGATCTGATCTCGGCAAGTGTGGATGGTACAACGAAGGTGCTGGTCGAGACAGGCAATTTCAATGTGCGGAGTATCAAAGTGTCAGGCAATATGCTCTATTATATTACAGGCGAAGACGGTCAGTTGAATGCATACGACGTGAAGACGGGTGACGTGAAACAGGTGCTGAAAAGTGTGGAGTGGGTGATCCCTTCCAATGATGGAACTAGGCTTGCGATTGTGAAAAGAACGGCAGATACCAAACGGGCGCTGGTGCTCACCGATCTGGAAGGTAATGAAAAGGCCACACTCGCCAGAGGTACGCAGATCTTCGGCACAAGCTGGTCGGGTGATGATTCCAAGATTGCATACACCATCAATTCTGAGAATGATAATGAGAAAGGGCTGTTTGTCTCCAATACGGAGTCGGCTGAGCAGTTCCAGATCTCGGCGGATATGGACAACGCTTCTGACCCACTCGCCTGGAGCCCGGCAGGTAATAAGATCCTGTTATCACAGGCCATATTGGAGAATGAGTCTTATCACTTTGTGACCTCGGTCATTACGATCTCGGAATAGGATGGTTGTTGCGGAAAGAATATGTTCCATATCTTTCATCCCTTTCTATACATTTATATTGACTAAGCTATTCCGCTTCCGATAAACTAGAATGCAGGAATAAAAGTCGAATGTCAGACAGCAGTTCGAGACGAAGTTTCGGGCGGCTGTTTCTTTTCTTTTTACAAGTAAGGGTGCAACGTAGTCAGCTTGCCGGATGATCCGGCTCATAACAACATGGAATAGGAACAGGTGATATACATGTGTAACAGCGCGTACCGCGTGCTTTTATATTATAAGTTCGTGAAGATTGAAGACCCCGAGACGTTTACACAAGAGCATCTGCAATATTGTAAGGACCTCGGTGTGAAAGGCCGTATTCTGATCGCATCCGAAGGCATTAACGGCACGGTATCCGGAACGCCAGAACAGACGGAACAGTATATGAAAGACATGCATGCGAACCCGCTGTTCAGCGATATGGTGTTCAAGATAGATGATGTGGAAGAGCATGCTTTCAAAAAAATCTTTGTTCGTCACAAAGCAGAGCTGGTTACGTTCCGCGTGGATGAAGACCTTGATCCAAATGTGATTAGCGGCAAACGCCTTTCACCAAAAGAGTTCCATGAGCATCTGCAACGTGATGATGTCATCGTTATCGATGGTCGCAATGATTACGAATACGAAATCGGCCATTTCCGCGGGGCTATCCGTCCAGATGTGGAGTCGTTCCGTGAGTTTCCGGAGTGGATTCGGGAGAATCTGGGTGATATGAAGGACAAAACCATTATTACCTACTGCACTGGCGGCATTCGCTGCGAGAAGCTGACTGGCTTCATGATCAATGAAGGATTCCAGGACGTGGCTCAATTGGACGGCGGTATTGTCACGTACGGTAAAGATCCGGAAGTACAAGGCCATCTGTTTGATGGCAAGTGTTACGTGTTTGACGAGCGAATCTCTGTGCCGATTAACCGGACAGACGAGGATATTGTCATTGCCAGCTGTTATCACTGTGGAACGACACATGACCGATATATTAATTGTCCAACCTGCAACCTGCAGCACGTAAGCTGTGAGGATTGCGAAGAGACGCATAACCGCTTTTGCTCGGATGCCTGCCGGGAGGCAACACCGGTACACGCATAAGCAGGAGAGCAGGTGCTGATCGTGAAGCGCGAAGAGGAACGAACGACGCGTGAACGGATTTTGTTCATGCTGAAGCAGCAAGGTACATTGACCGCGAGGGAAATGACAGCTGATCTGGGTCTGACCGGCATGGCCATTCGCCGTCATCTGACAGCACTGGAGCAGGACGGCTGGATCGAAGTTCGGGAGGCCCGGGCTACGGCTGGACGTCCATCCTCGGTGTACCAATTGACGGTACGCGGGGACAGCTTTTTCCCAAAATCATATTCGTCCCTTACGCTGGAACTGCTTGAAGAATTGTCTGACTCAGCCGGGAGCGGTGTGGTGGATGCATTGTTCGAGAGTCGCCGGGACAAGCTGCTTCGCAGCGGGTTGCCCCAGATGGAAGGCCAGGATCTGGCCGGACGGGTGGAGGAACTCGCGCGAATCCAGAATGCCAACGGATATATGGCGGATGCGTCAAGAGAAGAAGATGGAACCTACGTTATTACGGAAATGAACTGCCCGATTGTGCAAGTCGCAAGTGTCTACAAGCAGGCTTGCCGCTGTGAATTGGATCTGTTCCGCTCGCTTCTTCAAGCTGAAGTGGAGCGTACCGAATGTTACGCCGATGGCGGCAAAAGATGCAAGTATGAGATTCGCGAAGCGTCGGGGAATTAACTGGTTTATACACGAGAGATTGTTTCGATTCGTCGAAATAGTCTCTTTTTTGGATAATTAATTACGTATATACGCTATTTCTATGTGGTGATGCGTGTTATAATGGAGTTAACATCCAGTGAATGTTCGCATCCTTATATTTGCTGATACTTCAGCAGATATATCCTGTTCATTTTGCGCGTAGGAGTGAATAATGATGACAGAGTTGCTTGATCCCAAGAACGATTATGTGTTCAAACGAATCTTTGGGAGTGAAGAGAATAAGGATGTTCTTCTGGCTTTCCTGAATCATACCTTCAAAAATGCAGGTGAATCTTTACTGACTGAGATTGTACTGATCAATCCTTATCTGGACAAGGATACTCCGAGGGATAAACAGTCCATTCTGGACATACGGGCCAAAACAGACGAAGGTGAGCTAATTAATGTTGAAATGCAGTTGTTTAATCAGTATGATTTAGAGAAGAGGACTTTGTTCTATTGGGGTAAACAATATTCTGGACAATTACTTGAAGGACAGAGATATAGTCAACTCAAAAAATGCGTCGCGATTAACATTGTTAATTTCAAAATGCTCGCTAATGACCAGTACCACAACGTATTTCATTTAAGAGAAGACCATACCAATATTCCGTTGACGGATGTTATAGAGATTCATTTTATGGAAATACCAAAGCTAAATGATGCAAATATTCAAATGAAGGATGGATTGGTGCGTTGGCTGTTATTTCTGAAAGGAATGACTAAATCAAGCTGGGAGGCGTTAATGATGCACGAACCGGAACCGGCTTTGAAAAAAGCCATGAGTGTATTAGAGTTTCTGAGCCAGGATGAGCAAGCACGTCAACGATATATCGACCGTCAGAAATTTCTGTGGGACGAAGCTTCCATGATTGAGGGGGCACGAGAAGAGGGTCTCAAGAAAGGCATGGAGGAAGGAATTCAAAAAGGAATTAAAGAAGGAATTAAAGAAGGGATCAAAGAGGGAATCAAAGAAGGTGAAGCTGAGAGCAAGCGGAAAATTGCAATGAATATGCTCACCTTAGGTCTTGATCAAGAGACCATTGTCAAAGTGACGGGACTAACCTCTGCTGAACTGAAAGCAATCCAGGAAGAAAAATAAAAATAAGCTATCTATATTAGGCTACTCGCATAACATGTGGGTTGCCTTTTTTGACCTTATGTAATGTTTTCTATCACAATCAACCGATGGAAGTAAATTGGAAGCGGTTCAACCATTGACGGATATCGGGACGCCCCTTAATATTAGGGGAACAATAAATCACCAACACGGGTCATGGACTTCAGTCGCATGAGAAAAGTCTATATTTGTCTGCTTTTGTCGATCAAAGCAACAATGCGTTGAAGCGTTCGTTTTGTCCCGCCCTATCGTGTCAATGGAATTCGATAAGGGTAACCACATTTTATAAGATGGAGAGGGGTTCTCACACATGAAAAAGAAATTTTGGATGTCACTGATGATGGTTGCTTCAATGATCGTTGCGGCAGGTTGCGGAAATAACAGCGGTACAGGCTCGGAATCCGAAGGATCGGGGAGTACAACCGGTGGAGGCAGCGAGGAAAAATCATACCAGATTGCCATCTCCCAGATTGTTGAACATCCATCCCTGGACGCTACACGCGAAGGTTTCATCGCAGCCCTGAAGGATGCGGGTATTGAAGAGAACAAGAACCTCAAAATCGATTACAATAATGCGCAAGGTGATTCAACGAACAACCTGTCCATTGCACAGAAAATCTCGGGTGATTCCAAAAATGATCTCGTACTCGGAATCGCAACACCATCTGCGCTGGCTTTGGCTCAACAAGTGAAGGACAAGCCATTGTTGTTCGCAGCAGTGACAGACCCACTGGGTGCCAAACTGGTGACCGATATGGACAAGCCTGGCGGCAATGTTACAGGTGCATCCGACACGAATCCGGAGGCCATCGTACAATTGGCTGACTTTATCGCCAAAAATCTGCCGGATGTGAAAACGGTAGGTTTGGTCATTAACGAAGGTGAACCAAATGCGGTGGTTATGGCGGATAACGCAGAAAAAGCACTCGCAACACATAATATCAAGCTGGTGAAAGCACCCGTTACGAATACATCGGAAGTAAAACAGGCAACAGATTCTCTGGTTGGCAAAGTGGATGCCTTCTACATTACGCTTGATAACTCTGTCGTAAGTGCGGTGGATACGATCATCCAAACGGCGAACAGCAATAAAATTCCGTTTTTCTCCAGTGATCGGGATACCGTCGAAAAAGGAGCTTTTGCAACGGTAGGCTTCAAGTATTATGACCATGGATATCAGGTGGGTGAGATGGCTGCGGACATTCTGAAAAATGGTACAAAACCCGGTGATATGAAAGTCACCGTTCCAGACAAACTCGATCTGATTTTGAACCTGAAAGCAGCTGAAGCCCAAGGCATCACGGTTACGGATGAGATGAAGGCGGAAGTAAAAGACCAGGAAAACAACATTATTGAATAATCTGACCGGATCATCATCCGGCAGTATGAATGCGAGGCGAACGTGCAACGTGTTCGCCTCATTCTTTTCGATAGACAGGGAGGAAGTAGCGTGAGTATAAGCTGGAATTCAATTGAAGGAGCAATCGAGCTGGGACTTTTATATGCACTGATGGCTCTTGGTGTGTATATTACGTTCCGCATACTCGATTTTCCTGACCTTACCGTAGACGGAAGTTTTACAACAGGAGGCGCAATCGCGGCGGTTATGATCTCCAATGACTTCTCTCCTTGGCTCGCCTGCTTGGCGGCAATGGCTGGCGGCATGGTGGCCGGGGCTTGTACAGGTCTGCTTCATACCAAAGGCAAAATCAACGGATTGTTATCCGGGATTTTGATGATGATCGCGCTTTACTCCATTAATATGCGTATTCTTGGCGCACCGAATAAATCCATTATGGGGATGGACAATCCGTTCTCAGGTGAGCATGTCATGGTGCTTATTATTATCGTCGTGCTGGTGTTTAAAATCATGCTTGATCTGTTCATGAAAACAGACGTTGGACTGGCACTCCGCGCAACAGGTGATAACAAACGCATGATTCGCAGCTTTGGTGCAAATACGGATGTGACGACAATTGTAGGGGTCAGCTTATCCAATGGATTGGTTGCACTGTCTGGCGCATTTATTGCACAGCAATCAGGATTTGCAGACATCACGATGGGCATTGGGATGATCGTCATTGGACTGGCTTCGGTGATTATCGGTGAAGCCATTCTTGGTGCAAGAACGGTATTCTGGGCCACGCTTGCAGCGATCGTTGGTTCGATTATTTACCGGATTGTGGTTGCGCTTGCCCTACAGGTGGAATGGTTTGATACATCGGATCTGAAGTTGATCACCGCGGTAATCGTCATTATTGCCCTTGTATTCCCAACGATGCAGCGCTCCATGAAGCAGCGGAGTCTGGCTCGCAAACGAACAGAAGAGTTGATGCGATCCGGGGGTCAACAGGCGAAGGGAGGTATGTGAGCATGCTGGAGATTACACAGGTAACCAAGCTGTTCAACCCAGGCACAACGGACGAGAAGACCGCGCTGGTTGGCGTGAATCTGACGATGAATCCGGGAGATTTTGTGACGGTCATTGGCAGTAACGGAGCGGGTAAATCCACGCTGATGAACATCATTTCAGGTGTGATGAAGCCGGATATGGGGGATGTACTGATCAATGATCGCTCCATTAAAAACCTGCCGGAGCATAAACGCAGCAGCTGGATTGGCCGGGTGTTTCAGGACCCGATGGCAGGAACAGCACCACATATGTCCATTGAAGAAAATATGGCGATGGCATACAAACGTGGCAAAGGGCGTGGACTGGGCTTCGGAGTAACCCGTGCCAGACGTGAGATTTTCAACACGCAACTGGAGAAGTTGGGAATCGGACTGGAGAAGCGTCCCAATGCAAAAGTGGGGCTCTTGTCTGGCGGGGAGCGGCAGGCCCTTAGCCTGTTGATGGCTACGTTTACCCAGCCGCAGATTTTGCTACTGGATGAACATACGGCAGCCCTTGACCCTTCACGTGCCGAACTGATCACGGAACTGACGGAGACCCTTGTGCGTGAGATGAGACTTACCACCCTGATGGTGACGCACAATATGGAGCAGGCCATTCGTTTGGGTAACCGTCTAATCATGATGGACAAAGGCCGAATTATTCTGGATGTCAGCGAAGAGCGTAAACGTACGTTGACTGTACCTGAGTTGCTTGGTGAATTCGAACGGATTAGCGGCAAGAAAATGGCGGATGATCGTGTCGTGCTGGGTTAAGGCAAGATAATACTTGTTGGAAGAACAGAGATACGTAGCGTGATCTACAATTTAAGCCATCTATAAGATAGACGATAAAAAACCTTTTGCGTTCTCGCAAAGGGTTTTTATGGTATGTTGAACACGTTGAAGAAAATGGAATGAATCTATATTATTTCGGACTAGCGAATTAACATAGCAGGAGGAACCCAGGATGTCTTTACAATTGGATGAGGGCACATATACGGTCACGCGGCGAACGGAGTCCATTCGCCTGCTCGCCAAGGAGTTTGCACTACTGCATTTTCTGTATGAAAACAAGGAAAAAGCCTTCACCCGCAGCCAGCTGCTGGATCGGGTATGGCCGCTTGAATATCCGGTTGAACGCACCGTGGACGATCATATCTATCGCCTGCGCAAAAAATTAAAACGCTGGGATGAGATCAGTCTGGATACGGTCCGGGGCTATGGATACCGGCTTGCAGTGCATGAGAACAAGTCCGCTCTACCCGCCAGCCCCTCTGCTCAGGACCCCGAAATGCAGGAAGTTATTCACGGATTACTTCGTAAATATCACTTGTTTGGACAGGGCAATGCCATACAGACCCTTGTTCAACAGCAGGAAGCGCTTGGCATTCAGATTGTCCCGTATTATCAGTTGTATATTCATTTTATACAGGGAGATCTGGAGTGGCTGAGTACAACCAACGAAATTGCTTTTGAAGAACGCTTATACTGGTTATTAATTTTTGTCCATTCGTTAATAGAACCATCCGATAGCTTACCCTTGTATGAGCAGGCATTGAGTTCATCTGCATTATCTGCCGATCAGCTTCGTGAACTCCGCATTCTGAACATCGTTGAAGTCTATGTAGAGGTGGGCCAGTATCAACGGGCCAAAGCACAGTTGGAAGAAACATATCGTGTAATCGAGACGGATGAGCTGGAGAATTTCAGGCTGCCTGTAGCACTTGCCGCGTTATATGTGGAACTGTGGGGTGGCAGTGGTGAAGCAGTTGAAGCTCAGATGGCAGTCCTGCGGTCAGGATTGAAGGATGCCCCGTATCTGAGGGAGATCGGACGTTTTCAGGTGATGGAAGGCTTATGGTTGCTTCGGCAAGGACGAGTTCGTGAAGCGGAACTTAGAATGGATGATGGCCTGGATGTATTGAAGATGTCTCTGAACGCACCGCTATATCTGAATGCTGCTTTTCAGATTCTCCAGTTCATGGCTCAACATCGAATTGAAGGCAGAATTCGGAGCAAGTATCGACAAGTGTATGCAGAAATCGGCAAAAGTTACGGTGTTCCCACATATGGACAACCAATTGTAAATGAAATTCGTAAATTTCTATCTCCCATCTCCTCAACCTCTGATCTTCCTCTGATATAACTCCTTTAAGATTACAGCCAAGGAACATACAGACCGCTAACGGCTGTAATCAAGGGAGGAAGTACACGTATGACCGTCATTTCAACTGAACCCACATCCAAGGAATCCACCGAATCACTCGCGGAATCTTCCAAAAGCTTATGGACCAATCTCCGGTATGTCCGCATGTTTATCGCATACTCGCTGGCTACGTTTGGAGACTGGTTTGATGCACTCGCCATCCAGGTGATGGTGGCCTACCGTTGGGGCGCCGATCCGCTGATTATTGCCCTTATTCCTGTATGTATGGCTGTCCCGGGCATACTGCTTGGCTCCGTTGCAGGCACACTGGCTGATCGACTTCACAAAGTGAAAATCATGCTCCTGTGTGATGTAATCACGGTGGGGTTAACCATTGCTATTTTATTCGCACCAAGCCCGATGTGGTTGCTTCCACTGCTTGCCCTGCGGGCCATGATGGGGGTATTCCATGTTCCAGCACAGCAGGCGTTAACCCGCCAGGTGGTTGCAGAGGAGCATCTGTTTCAGGCATCGTCCCTAAACGGTTTTGTGAGCCAGTGTTCGAAAGTGGCGGGACCACTGCTGGGCGCAGTCATTTTGGCATTCTTTTCACCACAAATCTGTATTGTCATTAATGCCTGTACACGCCTGTTATCGGGTGCGGTATTATGGCCCTTGCGTCGTTTGGTGGAGAAGTTGGAGTCCGTTGCATCAGACGGAAGTGCTGCTAGTGAAAAGGATGAATCGGAATCTTTGTTCTCCCAGTGGAAGCAAGGCTGGCGTTTTATACGGAGCAGTCGCACCGTGATGAGTACGATGTTGTTCGGCTGTTTTGGACTCATGGCCATTCTCATGATTGATTATCAGTTTACGACCCTGTTTCGGGAGATCAAGCCAGGTAATGAATCACTGCTCGGCTGGTTGGGGTCGTCGGCAGGAGCAGGAGCAGTCGTCATCATTTTGTTGTTAAATCGCTTACCGAGAATGGGGTATGGGTGGGGACTGGGTGGTGGATATCTGTTTGTGGGTGCCGGAATCGCTGCGTTGGGGTGGATCGGCCCACAAACACCTGAAATTTGGGTCATTATCTGGGGCCTTTGCATCGGGCTGGGTAATGGACTATTTATGGTCACACTGAATTATTTGTTGCAAAAGGAGACCCCTCCTGCCTATGTGGGGCGCGTCTTCGGCATTCAAAACTCACTATCCAGCGTTGTACTTGTCGTAGCTCCACTTGCAGGCGGAGCGCTCATCCGCGTTGCAGGGCCGAGCCCCACTTTTCAATATATCGGTCTGGCTACGCTGGTAATTGGTCTTGCTGGCATACTATTACAGCGCGTCTTATGGGAGGGGAAACAGTCTCTCCTATCGGAAGCAAAAGAGACCATTCCGCAGGAATCGGTCTGACTGTTTTGACCCGATTCCTAACATCATTGTATCTACAGTCAGACAGATAGCCATATTGAAACTTGGGGTCTCTCTTAATAGCTAACTGTTCCTACCATAAAAGAGTGAGGAGATAACCATGGTTTTACCAAAGCCGAGAGAAGCGAACTTACATGTAAATAAGATACGACAAGCATATCATTATTATAGGAATTTATGATGCATTACTTGATCTTGATATAGTTCCTTATCTTGAACTGAATCAGAGGAGAGAATCCGTGAAATGGGTTACTAAACCTTGGAGCATTGACGCCCAACTGTTTTCTTATCAAACGATTGTAGATTCTAAGGAAGAAAAAGAGAGATCAATTCTCAAAACTATTCTTCGATGAAGAGTACGTCTTGTTCTGATTGATCTTGAATATTCAAAGAAACGTTGCTCCTCATCGGTATTTTTTAGTGATTATACCTTGGATCTGGTGCGAAAACATATAGATATGGATGTTATTTTCTTATATGGATAATAAATTATTATTTTTTTAAAAAATTCCAAACTTTACACTGACATAAGGTGTTCTTATTATAACTAGATACATTTAATACAATTACTGTATTTGGTTGTGCGTAAATAAACCTAAGAGAAAGGAACGTGAAAATGAAGGTGAAGTTGAAGTTTCCGGTAATTCTGTCTCTAGTAGTGGCAATGGTAGGAGGTACCAGCTCAGCTGCTTTTGCTGAAACTGAAAATACAGTTTCGGCCGAATCTAATGTAGCAAGAGCATTTGTCGTTGAAGATGGGGTGAAAAAAGAGCTTAATACTGAGCAGTATGATCTTTTAATAAAGGAAAATGAGGAAAAACAACAACTTTTAGAGGCACAGAAAAGTATTATGACTAATAGAATTAATATTGGGGATTTAAAGAGTCGTACTAATGATGATGATTTGATTACACCATTTGCTTTGATTGATCGAAGTAGATACGTTCAGGCTGGATTCGTACCTACAGTGTATCGGCAAAATTTAGCTCGCAGAATTTCCGTTCCGGTTTATAATTCTGGGACACAAACTGCAACTAGAACTATCACCTTTGCGGCTTCACAATCCTATACGAGTAACGTTAGTTTATCCGCTTCTCATACTAAAAAAGCATTTACTGCAGGGGTATCAGTAGGGGCATCGTGGAGTAACTCATACTCTAACACTGATTCAATTGCTCAACCAATACCTCCAAAAAAATACTCATGGATGCAATATACTCCCAACATGAGTAATTCTTTTGGTACAATGTATGAAGAACTATGGAACTTCGATGGTAAGACCAATGTGAAAATAACTGATGAGACATATTTTCTAGACGTTTATATCGCGAAAAAAGGAAATGCAGGGTTACCTGATGGGCTCTATGTAATAATGGAAACTGATACGGTTCCGAATTAAAACAAATCAATTGATACCAAGGAGGAATGATTATATGAATAAACGGGCAGCTGGTATTACCCTCCTTGTCATCTCTGCCATATTGTTTATTTCGAGAAATAGTACACATTATATTGTTGCGGCAATTATGGGCCGCAAAGATAATGTTTTAGGTGAGGGTATGTTTGACTATGCTCTGTCAGTTACAAAATCCTTTTCTTTTATCCCAGAAATAATTGCACTCTGTCTAGGAATTATTTATCTAGTATGGGCTGAAATGGACAAAAAGAAAGAAATGCATTGAATAATAAATTATCGTTTTACTCATTCTTAAAGAGCATCCATACGGGTGCTCTTTTTGATCTTAATGATTAGGCTTACTCTCAAACGAAAAATAGGATTGATACCTAGATAAAGATCTTCTTCAGAGAAGATCTTACTTTTTTTCTGAGGGCTAATGCTTACTGGCTCTAAGGCGGCAGAGACAGCACCTAAGAGCCAGCAGGCATCGCTGCGGGGTACTCCGCTTTACGTTCCTGACCCACGTTAACATCCCTCACGGAGCCAAAATCAAAAGCAGACTAAAGTCTATTCTTTAAAATTTGTCAGCTCGCATCGATTTTGCAATAATGCAAATATCTTGATAGTGAAGGTAAATAATGAGAAGAGTAACAGTAGCTAAAAATAGGGCTAAAAGTCGGATTTCAAACCTCATGAAAATGGCAGCTCCTATTGAGGATGAAGTCGTGAAAAAGTCATGCATCCGGTTGATCGTATCTTAAGTGAAACTATAATCGATTTTTATGTCCGTGAGAATATAACACACTGTAAGCATGAAGTTTTACGTGCCGTCGCCACATTAGGTGGCCATTACATTCTCGTAATCTACTTAGAAGGTATAAGACTAGATAACTTATTAACACCGGAGTGGGAGCAATTCAAGATGCTCTGTGCTGAACAATCGGTAGAGGTAACGGATTATGATACAGTGCTTTTCTTTGATGGTTCGATCTTCGAACTACACCCATATGCTTTTAGGGAAATAAGACAGGCAGACACTGAAGAGATCATATACATGGCGGGCCAGCATATGCCTGTTCTTTTTGTTGTACTCGTATTTTCCCTTTTGCCTTCCGAATGTTAACAGAGGGATAGCGATTAACCACCGTCAGGCCGAGCTCTCTGCTTCGCCCTCACCCTCTCGGAAGTCAAGTCGTCGTCTGTTCGATCAAAGGGGGTTCAGGTAGTCACCGAAGGGCGGCCGGTTGCTATCCTAGAATATTATATATTGAACGAATCACACTTCCCACCAGGCGAAATAAGCCGTAGAGGCCAGCAGTCCACCAACCGAAAGTGATCCGCTGACAGAGAGGTTTATAGCTTGAGCCGGAGGGACCACGTAACGGCCAAATTCATCGGACAGAAACGGCCCTGCTTGAAGGGGCATAGCCATCAATGAGGTCGCTCCTGAAGGCGCAGCAGTAGAGAATCGTACGATGGCTACACTGGTATTGCTGCTGGAAAGATTGCTGTTTACCGATGTTAGTGTACTGGGGGAGGACAACGTTCCATTTGCTGTAAGGCTCAAGGAACCACTGAAGGATGACAACAGATTCAGTGCAACCGTGATTCCGCCAGAGAGCCGTGATACGTATAGGGTTTTCCCACTCCCTGCTGGATTGGCCAGTTGCACGGTGGCGATCACCGTTCCTCCCAGCAACCCCAGTGTGGTGGAGTTGGTGGAACCTGCATTGTACAGATTGCCTGTACTGCCTGCATTATTCTCCGGAGGAGCAACAATGCCGGGAGAAATATAGGTGTTGGTGTTGGATGTATAGACGGGCAGATTTAATGGATTAAATACATTATTGTTTGGCACAGTGTGCACCTCCTTTTATCAGGATCATGCTCAGAATTCCCACCAGAAGAGGTTAATAGCTGCCGTCTGACTGCCAGTTCCTAAACTAATGGATAGTGATTGTCCGGGCGGAACAACAATAGAACCGTTTAAGTCCAAAGCATACATTCCCGCTGTAAGAGGTATGCTGAGCAAGCTTGTAAACGTACCCCCAAGCGTGCCGGTATTTTGCCTGGTTGTCACGATGCTGGTATTGGTGTTGCCAAGTAACGTATTGACGGGTACAGGTGCACTTCCTAAGGTCACCGTGCCTCCGGAATAAACGACCAGTGTAGCTGCAGCAGTTGTACCTCCCGAAAGGCTGGCAATACGCACTGTTCTGCCACTTCCAGTTGCATTCAGGATCTGAAGAAGAAGGTTTTGGCTGGAAGGAATCGATGTATTGTTGGTCGTCAGGGCAAAAAAACTGCCTGCCGCAGCCGCACCGGTATCTACCGATGCTTCAATTCCCGGGGCTGCATAGGTGTTGGTCAGTTGCGTGAACAGGGGCCCATTAGACTGGTTGAATATATTAGCGTTTGTCATCTTGTACCCCTCTCCTCTGAACAGATTGAAATGCCTTCATGATCCTTTTTGTTTCGCATGTCCTCATTACTTGCATTGTATGTAAAAACAAGAGAAAGCGTTTGGGAACGGATTGCAAATTTCAAATTAACGGCGGATGCCGTGCCCGTATATACAATCCGGGCATACGATGCGTAAGCACATTTTTTAAGGGGAAATCGAGATGAGTCGAACAGCGAAGCGAAGCAAGAAGAGAACGAAGCAACCAACTAAATGTGTTAGTCGCCGCCGCTCCCGTCATTCCTGCCGCGCTAAATTGCTGAACCCCCCTTGTTCCCGGATTACTCGTCCCCGGTTCAAGCAGGGTGCTTCCTCACGCACGAAACTCCCTGGTGCTATTCATTGTTATACAGAGCATACGTATGTCGGGGCCGAAACCAGTAGCAACATGGCTTCACTCCCTGCACAAGATACCTCATCACTCAGCATGTACACCTATGGCGTTGTCAATCGGGGGAAACATCCGGCTCTTGTACAGATCCAGATCAGCCCCAATGCCTTGGACTATGCTGTGGACAGCCAGGAGGTGATCGCGGGAGGACAGACCAAAGCGCTGGTACCATTGCGATTTTTGCATTATACCCGGCTTGCAATTCAATCCGTTGAACCGGATCAACCGACCCGGCTCGATGTTTACTTTCAGGCGCAGCGTATGCCGTAAGGGAGTATGATCACAAAGATTTGACCAGGGAGGAGGACGAGGCATATGCCTAACTTTACGACGTTTAATACGAATCCGGATAATCTGAGAACGTTGATTTTCGGTCAAGATAGTACAGGCACAGCACAGCCCGTCAGAACGGATACAAGCGGGAACGTGGTTGGCATTATTTTGGACGGAACGATCAGTAACATCTCAGGTCTGACTACCGTCACAATTAACGCCGGAACCATTACCAACATTCTGAACGGAACCATCACGAGTGTACTTGGAGCGACCATCACAGCAGGTACGATTAACAGTGTGCTTGGAGCCACAGTTACTGCGGGTACCTTAACGAACTTGCTGAACGGTACAATCACAAGTGTATTGGGAGCGACGATTACGGCGGGAACCATTACCAGTGTGCTGGGGGCGACCGTGACGGCTGGTACACTCACGAACTTGCTGAATGGTACCATCACCAGTGTGCTCGGAGCCACGGTGACCGCAGGGACACTGACGAACTTACTGAATGGTACGATCACAAGTGTATTGGGAGCGACGATCACAGCCGGAACCATCACGAGTGTGCTCGGAGCCACGGTGACCGCAGGGACACTGACGAACTTGCTGAATGGTACGATCACCAGTGTACTCGGAGCAACGATTACGGCGGGAACCATTACCAGTGTGCTTGGAGCCACGGTGACAGCGGGAACACTGACGAACCTGTTAAATGGTACGATCACCAGTGTATTGGGAGCAACAATCACGGCCGGAACCATTACCAGCGTACTTGGGGCGACCATCACGGCAGGTACGATTAACAGTGTGCTCGGAGCCACGGTAACAGCAGGAACCTTAACGAACCTGCTGAATGGTACGATTACGAGTGTACTTGGAGCAACAATCACCGCAGGAACGCTGACCAACTTGTTGAACGGAACGATTACAAGTGTCCTTGGTGCAACCGTAACGGCCGGAACATTGACCAACTTGTTAAACGGAACCATCACAAGTGTACTTGGAGCCACAATTACAGCAGGGACACTCAGCAGTGTGACGTCCATTTCACAGAAGAGTTTTCAGGAGTCCCAACTCATTAGCACCCCGACTGCTAACACCTTCACAGCGCTCCCAGCGGTTACAACCAGTGTATTTGGTACGTATTCTTTCTTTGTATATAACCGGGGGCCGGGTATAAACCGGGTAGATGCTCTTGTTGAGATCAGCGCCAATGGAACGAACTGGTACACGGATGTGACTACGGTGACTGGCATTTTGTCCGGATCAGTGGATGTACTCGTGCCACAGCGTTTTCTCAAATATACACGTCTTTCCTACCGTTCGAGCCTAATTGGCGCACCAAGCACGATTGATGTGTTCTTCAATGGACAAGGCACATAACCCATTTAATTGTCATATAGGTACATGGAGTTCCTTTGGTGGACTTCATGTACTTTTTTGCATTGGAGGTGGTGCCTTTGAAGAACCGGTTACTTGGAATCCATATGATTGTGCAAAATGAAGAACATCACCTGCCCCGCTGTCTCGACAGCTTGAAGCATATCGGCATGGAATGTTTTATCACCGATACGGGCTCAACGGATCGCACACCCGAGATTGCCAGAACGTACGGGGCAACGGTGTTGCATGCCCGCTGGCAAGATGACTTTGCCCATGCACGAAATATCAGTCTGCCTCTGGCGAGTACGGAATGGGTCCTGTGTTTGGATGCCGATGAGTATGTTACGCATGGATTGGAAGAACTGCTGAATTATTTACCTAAAGTCCATAAAAGCATCTCAAGATTACGGATTACCATAGAGAATCGATACGGTGATGGGGTGGAAGAGAGGGTAATCTCCCAACCAGTAAGACTATTCCGTGCTCATCAGGGATATCGATATGCGGGACGCGTCCATGAGCAGTTGGTACGCAGTAGCTCATGCAGACTTGCCCAGGATGGGGCCGCTGATATTGATATGAATAAGGGCGAGAGTAATACAGATGAACAAAGCCAATGGATTGAAGCTGAACCGCTTGCCCCGCTATGTCTCATTCATGATGGGTATCTGGCTTCTACGATTGCGAAGACACATAAACCAAGACGTAACTTAAAGTTGATCGAGCGGGAACTCGCAGATGAGCCTGCACAGCCTTTTCACCTGTACAATCTGGGAGTAACGTATTGCCAGCTTGGTCAGATTGAACAGGCAATTAAAGCGTTTCGTGAATCATTACACCTGACAGAGCTGCTCGCGCCATATCGTCCTACACTGGTTAGAGATTATGCTAAGACCCTTGTAGGAACGGAACGTTATGACGAGGCACATGCAATTTTGGCTGTGGAAAGACGACGATATCCATCCTACGCGGATCTGCACCTGTTGTATGGGGAGACGTTGGAGCAGCAAGGTTTGGAGGAGCGTGCATATCAATCCTATGCCCGGGCAACGGACTGCCGGAAGGGAACGGACCGTGTGGGACAGAGTGATGGCGGTAGCGCTTTAGGCGCCTTATATGTAACGGAAGCAGGTTCTGATAGTTACAGAGCTTATACCGCGATGGCAAGACTTGCACAGAAGCGGGGATTCCTTCATGAGTCTGCACATCTGTACGGGCTGGCGCTGGACAGCATGTTCACCTATGCTCCGGCATGGACAGGGTTGGCAGATGTGCTGCAACAATCCGGTGAAACCGATGAGAACATAACAGAGACATTGCTTGCCAGATGCAGAGAAAACGAGGAGTCAGGTCACGGTGATTCGACTCCCGATGAAATGCCCCATTCATATGCGATGGCGAATGAGGATCATCTGGTGCAAGTGATTTATGTTCTGGCAGGCTGCGGAGCCTATGAGCAGGCATTAAAAATGCTGGATACAGATGCGCGTGCTGCTCGTATCCATGTAGCGGATCAGATCCATTGGATGTTGTGTGCGAATAAGGTTTCGGAAGCACTTCAACTGGCGGAAGAACACTGGAGCAATGATGATGTGCACGAAGTCAATCTGCCGGTGGAGCACAGAATGGATTGGGCACTGGCTTGTTGGGCCAATGGATTACGATTATCCGAGGCGTTCCTCGCAACTACGCTTCCACAGGAAAAGAACGTATGGAAGGTCATGGATCGACTGTTGGCTCAGTTGACCAAAGAGCCGCGAAGCATGGAACCTGCGTCACTGGAACAGAAGCTTATGCAATGGGGACAACAGGCAGAGATGGTAGCAGAGAAGGTTGTGCAGCAAGCCGTAAAGACAGGGCAGCTTACACTTGCTGAGCAGCTGCATGAGTTGCGGGCACGAATGATGCGTGACCATTGGGGAACGGCCGTAACTTTACGACGGGAGTTTGCAGGCCTGCTGTATTGTCAGGGGTATACCCTGATAGCTGCGAACCTCCTGATCCAGTGCATGACCGAGAGCGAGCTGGATGCCGAAGGGTTATTCTGGCTGGGCGAAACACTATATGCCAAAGGCCATAATGATCAGGCGCTGTCTCTGTTCGAGCAAGCTTTGGAGCGAGAGCCTGATATGCGGCTGGCCCGAGCTGGAGTAGCTGTATGTTACATGCGGTTGGCATTGGAAGCGATTCGGCAGGAAATGGTTCGTTCTCCGTCTTCAGGGTCACTCCTGGCACAACATACTGCACTGGAACAAAGGCTGCGTACGACCGAAGGCATCCCGTGGCGTACGCTTTTCCAAGCGAAGGAAAGGAGGAATCAGCTTGCGAGCGGAACGGATTTCCCTATGCATGATCGTGAAGGATGAGGAAGAGTTGCTGCCTCAGTGTCTTGCCAGTGTCCAGGGAGCGGTGGACGAAATGATTGTAGTGGATACCGGTTCGTCGGATCGCAGCGTGCAGATTGCACAGCAGCATGGCGCGGTGGTGGTGCCATTTGAGTGGTGCGATGATTTTGCCGCAGCACGGAATGCTGGACTGGAGCAGGCTTCCGGCGACTGGATTCTCTTTCTTGATGCGGACGAGGCGCTCGATGGGGCTGCGCGGGAGCAGATCAGGAGCTGGACGGCGGTCAGCGGATGTGACGGATTGTTTTTAAACATTCATAACTATACAGGTACGGGTCAGCAGGGGGCTACCGTGAATCCGGTTTTGCGTCTCTTCCGCAATGCTCCGGGTCATCGGTTCGAAGGGCGGATTCATGAGCAGATTGCGGCGGCGATCTGTCGTGGGAATCCAGAGGCTGCTTTTCATGTGACGGACATGGTCATTCATCATTATGGGTATCAGACGGCGATTGTGGAAAGTAAAGATAAGGTGAACCGCAATGTTCGCCTGTTGCAACAGGCAGTAGAGGAAGAACCGGATCAGCCGTTCCATCACTATAATCTGGGAGTGGAGTATCTGCGTGTGGGGGAAGCGGAGCGGGCATTGGAGACGTTTGGTGTGGCTCGGATGGGGATTGATCCTGCGGTGACCAGTTACGCGCATCTGTTGTTCAAATATGAAGTTCGTTGTCTCCAGCATCTGAATCGCTGGCAGGAGGCATTGGATCGCATTGATGCTGCGCTTGAACTCTTTCCAGAGTACACGGATCTGATGCACCATCGCGGGGTATGTGCAGACGCATTGGGTGATACAGATCGGGCAGAGTATTCGTTCCGTGAAGCTGTTCGTATGGGACCACCTCCCCCCGTATACCATACGGAAGAAGGCATGGGCACCTATCAGACATGGTATACGTTAGGGCGATTACTGGAAGGAAGGGCCGATCTGGAGGGGGCGGTGGATGCTTACGTGGAAGCGGTGCGTGCCAAATCCAGTCTGCTGCCGCCGCTCTATCGGATATTCCGCATTATGCGAGTCTCCGGGCAGGAACATCAGATTCCAGAGCTGGTGAGGGAGCGCTTTGCCCTTGGTTCGGAAGAGGTTACGCACAAAGTATTGGGCATTCTAGAGCAATCCCGTTGTTATGATGCGGCTCTGCAATTGTTACCGGGCATATCCTCACAACCCACCGGAGAGATGAGGGAGCGCCTATCCGTGGCTGAAGCGATGCTCCACATCCAGCAAGGGAGATGGAACAAGGCACGTCAGAAACTGCAACCTGTGCAGCGGAAAAAAGGGCAGCTCGCGATCTTGTCTGCCCGATGGCTTGAACGCTTGGAGTGGATCGAGGGGAAGGAAGTCAACGGAGATGATCCACTGACATTGTGGTTGAAGCGTAGTTCACAGCTTGGTGTGGTTACGAATGAGGAGCTTGTTGGACAGACCGGGCGAACGGTGGGTCTGAGAGCAACAACGAAGAAGGTCATGGACCCCAGCATGGACGGAACAATTGCAGGAGCGGAGTATGATGGCTGGCAGGCCCTTGGACTGATGATGGAAGGATGTGTACAGTCGGGGAGATGGAAAGAGCTGCATAGCCTGATTCAGATGTGTCGACAGCAATTGGCGGGAGAAGGGTTATCGGTGGGAGAGAGCGTTCGAGCGGGAGAGAAGGAGAATTTGATGGAAGGGAAAAAGGAAAAAGGGAAGGCTGGTGACACGGAGTCTTTCCCTGGGGCTTCGGATACCCTGACGGGAACCAGCTGGCTGGTGAAGGGATTGGTCAGTGCAGCGGATCATCATCTGGAGGTGTTGGTTCAGCATACAGATGGACAACGGCATCATTGTTGGCCTGTCATTCAGCATATTCGGCTGGAGTTGCCGGGAGTGGACGGCTTTGAGAGCTGAGAGGAACCGGGTAGATGATGGGGTTAAAGTAAATACAACTGGGTTCTGAATGGGGGCGAACTCCATTAGTGAGGGATGGTGTGAATGTGAGGTCAGGGATTAGCTTGTGCATGATCGTGAAGGATGAAGCAGGCTCACTCCAGCGGTGCCTGAATGCAGTCAGGGATGTTGTGGATGAGATCATCGTTGTGGACACAGGCTCGGTAGACAACACAACTGAGATTGCACGCCTTCATGGGGCCGTTGTAATCCGTAGGGAGTGGAACGGAGATTTCAGTGAGGCTCGTAATCTGTCGCTCGCGGCTGCTACGAGACCTTGGATTCTGGTGCTTGATGCGGATGAAGTGTGGGTGCAGACCCCACAGATGAAGGCAGAACTCGAACAGTTGTTAACATCAAGCAGGGACGACGTGTGGGGATATTGGATACAAGTCACAAGTCTACTGGGTGTGTCCGGTGAAGAGCGTGTGACGGATGCGGTATGTCGATTGTTCCGAAATGATCCCCGAATTGCTTTTCAAGGCAGAATTCATGAAGAGATTGCTACTTCCATCCTGGCTTTGGCCCCGCAAGGTGTGCTTCATTCTGGACTTGAGGTCATTCATTACGGATATCTGGAGCAGGAGATTACTGTTAAAAATAAAGGTGTACGGAACATGCAGCTGATACGATCCGCATTGAATCAGGAGGGCGATCAACCGGAGCTGTTATATGCGTTGGCTGCCGAATGGTTTCAGCAAGCGAAGTATGATGAAGCACTTCGGTTGTTACAGCCATTATTGGCGAAGCTTATGCCGGAGTGTGGATACCACTCGGATCTGGTGCTGAAAACGGCTTACGCCTGGCGAGAAATGGGCAGCCCGGAACGGGCGCTTGCTGTGGTGGAAGCATGGGCACCCGTGTATGCGGATTTTCCGGATTTGTTGGAGCTTGGTGCGGTACTTGAACTGGATCAAGGGAGAGAGGACATGGCCTTGGGCTGGTTAAAACAGGCTAAATCGGCTGCTTCCACAGCAAGCAGGTATACATCCGTCTCTGGTGCTGGAACCTATCGCAGCCTGACGCTGGAAGGCATGGCCCATGAGCGGGCCGGCCGCTGGGCAGAGGCAGAAGCCGCGTACACGGCGGCGCTATGCATGCAACCCGGCAGCTTGCCTGCATGGCAGCGGCTGTTGTTGCTGGCCGCTGCCACCGGGCGGCCGCACGCCATCGCGAGCACAGCCGCCCGGGTAAGCTTGCCGCCTGTGGCATGGCAAGCGCTGATCTCGGCCGCGCTGGCTGCGCATCGGCCGGAGTGGCTGCTGCGCCATGCGGCGGCGCTTGCTGGCCCGCTGCGGGCACAGCCGCTGGCTGCCGGGCTTGCGCTGGCCCAGCTGGGCGAGGACGCCGCGGCTAGGGTGGCTTTGCAGCCCTGGGCCGCGCATGCGCAGCACGGGCCAGAGGCGGCCCTTGCGC
>NZ_JBHGUU010000024.1:0-689081 GCF_048976745.1 Paenibacillus sp.
GCTTGTTTTTACACACGCCCTAATCATATATATCCACATATTCTTCCATATGGAAGATGTGGTATGATCATCTGGATTATTACTTGTCGGAAATATTGCATTCCGTTGTCAGAGGAGCTTGGCATTCCATGTTAAACGAATTGAATCGCAGGAATATTGGCATCTTTGCCCATGTGGATGCGGGGAAAACAACGACCACCGAGCATATGTTATTTGAGAGTGGTGTCGTCCGCAGTCCGGGACGTGTAGATGACGGAACAACAGCCACAGATTCACTGGACATAGAAAAGGAACGTGGCATATCCGTTCAGGCAGCCATGACCTCTCTGATCTGGAAGAACACCATCATTGACCTCATTGATACGCCTGGACATATTGATTTCAGCTCTGAAGTAGAGCGGACACTTCGGGTAATGGATGGCGCTATTCTCATTCTGTCGGCAGTAGAGGGAATTCAATCCCAGAGTGAAACCATATGGCATGCCCTTCGTTCACTTCGCATCCCAACCATCATTTATATTAATAAAATGGATCGGATTGGTGCATCTGCCCCAGCAGTCATGGAGCAGATTCGTTCCACCCTGTCCCCTTTCGCATGCGAAATCCAAACGTATCAACTCCATGAAGATACGTTTCATGGCATCGGCTCCCTATGGAATAATAATCATAATCAAGATACGCTGTCAGATCACACACCACCGATCCCAGGTCTGGTCGAGCTACTTGCTGAACTGGATGAAGAAGTCATGGAAGCCTACATTCAAGAGACTTCGTTATCCCAAGGGGATCTAAATGAAGCGTTTCTGCGATATGTACATCAAGGTGAGATGTTCCCCGTATGTTATGGCGCTTCTGGCAAAGGAATTGGCGTCACGGCATTGCTGGACGCAGTCCTTGCATTTCTGCCTGCACCTGCACAACCAGTGGACTCTCCCGTATCCGGTGTTGTGTTCAAGATCGAACGTGATCGCACGATGGGACGCACGGCTTACGTCCGAATGTATGGTGGCAGCTTACACAATCGGGATACCATCCATAATTCGACGCGGGAGCTTGAAGAGAAAGTGACGCAGATTCGCCGCATGGATGGACGAAAATGGGCGGATACCGGTGCCGTTTACGCGGGACAGATTGCTGCGCTGTTCGGACTGAGTGATACACATGTGGGCGACATTATCGGCAATCCTGAAGGTGTACCTCCTCTGCCACAGATGGCTGTGCCTTTGCTGACCGTACAAGTACATGGCAAGGACCCGACACGTTACCCCGATCTTGTTGCAGCATTGCAAGAGTTGACGGACGAAGACCCCTTACTCGATCTGCAATGGTTGCCGGAGGAACGAGAACTGCATCTCAAGGTCATGGGAACCATTCAGCTTGAGATTTTATCCAGCCTGTTGCTGAGTCGTTTCGGTTTGGATGTTGTGTTTGATCCGCCATCCGTAATCTATAAGGAAACGCCTCGTACAGCTGGAGAAGGTTACATCGCTTATACGATGCCCAAGCCGTGCTGGGCCATCCTCCGCTTCAAGATTGAACCCTTGCCTCGCGGAAGTGGTCTGATCTATACCTCAACCGTAAGAACGGATCATCTGCTGCTACGTTATCAAAATGAAGTCGAACGGCGAATTCCGGAAGCATTGTCTCAGGGTATGCTGGGTTGGGAAGTAACCGATCTGCGTATCACGCTGGTGGAAGGGGAACATCATGTCTGGCATACACATCCGCTGGATTTTGTCGTAGCCACGCCCATGGGGATCATGGATGGATTAGCGAGAACAGGTACCACGTTGCTGGAGCCCCTTCTTCAGTTCCGGCTGACGGTCCCGGAGGAATACGGCGGGAAGGCCCTCAGCGATCTGGTACATATGCGGGCAACCTTCGAAGCCCCCGTCATCGGTAGCGGACGCTGTATGATTGAAGGACTTATGCCTCTTGCAACGTCAATGGATTATCCGGTGAAGCTGCGTTCCGAGACTGGCGGACGTGGGGTGCTTACCACTTCGTTTGCCGGATACCAGGATTGTCCTACGGATGTGAATCATGCTCGCAAACGCAGAGGCGTTAATCCGCTGGATCAATCGAAGTATATTTTAAGTGTACGAAACGCGATTACATCATAAATGGAGTTGAACCTGTGCTTATTAAATTTCTTATTTTTGGCCTTCTATGGCGGATTGTAGGTAATCCGTTCATTGCCATCCTCATTTTACTCGTTATCCTGTATTTCCTGGATCGTCGTTACGTTGGGGTGTTCCCAAGCTTCACGAAACCTCTCAAGCGTATACGCAATATCTCCCGGCTTCGGCAGCAGCTCGCCATGAGTCCCAATGAAGTTTCTTCCAAGCTGGAACTGGCTCGTCTGTTAATTGAGCGCAAGCGGTATAGTGAGGCACATGCCTTATTGCTTGAACTGGAGCACCCCTACGAGCAATCCGCTGAGTACTGGGAGGCGCTGGGGACAACTGAGCTTCATCTGGGTAACATCGAACAGGGAGAACGTCACATTTTAAAAGCCCTCGAGATCAACCCCAGAGTCAAGTACGGACGTCCGTACCTTACTCTTGCTGGAGTCTTCAAAGATACGCATGAGGACAAAGCGCTGGATTATGTGCATCAGTTTCAGGAGATTCATTCCTCTTCCAGTGAAGCTTATTATCTGCTAGGATCGGTTCATCGTTCCCTCGGACGTAATGCAGATGCGAAGCAGGCTTACGAGCAATCATTAAACGTATATCGTTCGTTGCCCAAATACAAGAAACGTCAGGAGCGCCGCTGGGCTGTCCGCAGTTGGTTCCGCAAACGTGGGTTATAATGTCATCCGCTATACGCTGTAATCCTCATATATCACTCTTCTAACCAATAAAAGTGCACTGATCTCTGCCCTCATATGAGCAGAAACAGTGCACTTTATTCATAACAACGATATTAATATACCAATATCTCACGCAGTCGTTCCTCATGAAGACGCATCCAGTCCATCCGCTGTTTGAGCATCACAATCTGTTCCACAGCCACCTCCGGATCATCTGTCCCCTCAAACATCCGACTGATGAAATGCATGACCACATCCAGACTGCGTAGCAGAATCAATCGAGGTATGGCTAACAACTCTTCCGGTTGCAGGCTAACCTGTTCCCGAAATCCCCTGATCAGTCCCTCTTGTGCCTGCCACATCCAATCTTCACTCTTGTCCATGGTAAGAAGGTCAGACATCGGAACAGCCAGCTCCATGACCCGCAAATCCCATGTCGCAAATTCAAAATCCAAAATGACACAGATTTCACCACCCTGCTGATCTGCCAATACATTGGAAGCATTCACATCCCCATGAACCAATTGATGCGGCAGCTGTTCCATTCCCCGCAGGGCTTCAAACAGATCGGGCAGCGTGTCCCTCAGTTGCTTCAGCTCATGCGCACATGCGACCAATTGCTCCGGCGGCGATTGGCATAGCTGTAATAATCGTTCTGGTGAACAGAGCGGATAAGCATCCTGAATTCGATAGTACGGTGGATACACAGGTTCAAGCGGTACATCCAGCGTAGCCATAACAGAAGACAAGGCCCCCGCCGCTTTACCGAGACCAAATAACTGCTCTGGCTTATGCCAGATCGGATTGACACCTTTCCGATAATGAAACAGAGTCGCCATTTTGGTATGACCTGTGAGGGTATCTTTTACAGGAAGGAATGTACCGGCCTTGTCAGATGACCGTCTTACAGGTGAAGGTGTATCAAGCTTAAAGTTCGAACGTTGGAGGGCTTCCAGCACCTCGTGTTCAAAGGCAATTTTCATCGGATCATTATGTGTTTCGTATTGTCTCATTACGTAACGAGTCCCGTCTATATGGAGCATGTAGGTAGAATTATTCATCCCACCCTTTCCACGCTCGCCTTTCCAGTCCGATGTGAAACCATATGCGGCCAACACTTCGGATATACGTTGTTGCTCTGAATGATGGAGGGAACCGGAATCGATGTTTTGCACCAAAATTAACCCCTTTATCTCACAAAATGGAACTGTCTTTTATTTATCTTAAAGGAAGTCCATGGCTCGGTCTAGCTCTGTTCCAAAGTGATCAAGAGAACGGATAATATCCGGTCCGATTAAGCTGCTCTGCAATGACACGATATCCTCTTGCATTGGGATGTACTCTGTCCCAGAACAACAGTTCACGCTCATGACCTTCAAACCTGTCATACACCTGAGCACACGCGTAGTTGCCTGATCCCACTCCATTCAAAAACGAATTATACTGGCGCACCCAATACGCAGCTTCCGTCGCTTGTGGATACGGGTTGTACAATCCGATGGATCGGACCATATACTCATTGTTGCCCTTTAACTGCCGAATGTGCCTCATGATCTGGGATACATTACTCCGGGTTTCTCCAAGCACCTGTGTCATTTTACTGGCATTTGGAATGCCATTACTTGCTTTAAACGTACGAATCAGATCATTCCCGCCAATGGATAATGTAATGATATCGGCTTCACGCAGCGATTGCCGCACTCGGGGATGCGAAGAGATCATCTGTAACATTCCCCCCGACGTCAGTCCATTTACGCCCATATTTTCCATGGATACAAATGTACGAACATTCATTTCCGCCATTCGCCGATATAAAGGAACAAAGCCGGTGCCCAGCAACGCTCCTGTACCAACCGTTAATGAATCACCTATAGCCACATATCGATATACCATCCCGTCGCCCCTCTCTGCTGTGATTTCCTGAACCATAATGAACTGCTCTATATCTTATGATGAGCGGCAAGACACGGCGCGGGATGGTGTCCTTAGGCATGCACCTTTCTTTTGCATAAAATCATATTTCTTCTCTGTGGAGGAAAAAAAGAAAAAAGCCCTGCCGCAAAACGCGGCAGAGCCTAATCCATTACAATGCATTACATGCCTATGGTCCGATCCGACTCAGCGGAATCCGCCTGTTCCTTGTTAGGGAACGGCCACCAATTCGCCCGGCCAAACATCTTCACCATCACTGGGACGAAAAATGGCAAGAACAACAGAGAGTACAAGATCAGTCCGCTAAGGACTACTGTGGCAATCTGCATCATCGAAAGAACACCGGATGGATACATGGCAGCAAATGTACCGCTCAGAATGACCGCTGCAGATAGAATAACGGTCCCCATGTTCTTCATCGCGTACAACATGGCATCCTGTACTTTCATGCCTTTGTTCTCATTGAAACGATCCATCAGGAAGATGCTATAATCCACACCCAGTGCAATCAGCATGACAAATCCGAAGAACGGAGTAACCCAGCTAATGCCTGCGAACCCAAGGATATTAACAAACACCACTTCGGTTAACGCCATCGATGTAAAATAAGCCAATAATAAGGAAACGATTAGATACAGCGGCATAATGACCGAGCGAAGCAGCACGACCAGAATAATGAATGTGCCCGCCAACATCAGCATTACAGTACGTGTATAGTCGTTATTCGAGATCTCTTGCAGATCTGCAAACGTACTGGTAACTCCGCCTATGGCGATGTCTGCTTTTTCAAGCGTACTGCCTTGTACTGCACGATGTACAGCCGCTTCAATGTCAGGAACACGATCAATGGCTTCTGTGCCGTATGGATTCTCGGCGAAAATAACGTCAATCGTCATCGTTTTTCGATCTTTGGACAGATACGTATCAAATACCTGTTTGAAGTCTTTGTTGCTCAGTGCTTCTTCCGGAACGTACCAGCCTGCCAGATCGGAATCAGGTGAATTCTGTAGTTGTGTCAGATAATCCTGTGCCGAATCCAGTCCTCCGGAAACCTGTTTAATACCATCGACACTTTGGTTCAGTCCATCGGTCAATTGTGTCAACTGGCCACTCAGATCCGAGAAACCTTGCTGAATTTTCTCCTGACCACCCTGAAGCTGGCCAAGTCCGTTCTGTATGGAAGGGATCTCCTTAATCACTTTACCTTGACCATCAGCAGCCTGTTTCAGACCTGTCTCAAGCTGACTGATTCCCGTTACAATCTGTCCCAGACCATCGGCAAGTGCCTTCTGCCCGGCTGCTGCGGAGGCAAATCCTTCATTGGCCTGATTAATTCCAGCAGCGGCTTCTCCCAGCTTGGTCTGAATCTGACCCAAACCTTGAGCGAGCTGCGCTGTACCCGAACCTGTTTCACCAATTGTACCTTTGATACGCTGGTAGTCAGCATCTTGCTGTAAATCAGGATATTTTTCTTCAAGTGCTGTGAAGGATTCGGACAGACTTGTCAGCGCTGTTGAAACGCCGCTCAGCTGTTGCTGCAGTTCACGAGTTCCTTCCCCCAGTGCAGCGACACCAGCTCCAGCCTGACGATAGGCTTCGAGTAACTGATTGTTCGCTTGCGCAAGTTGATCTGCACTCGTTTTGGCTTGCTGAAGTCCCGCTTTCAGATCCCCTGCACCTGCAGAACCATCTCGAATCCCTTTCTCGATCTGCTGAAGCCCCTCACTGAGTTGTGTGATACCCGTCTGCAACTGGGAAGTTCCTTTGGTAAGTTCCCCTGCTCCATCGGCAGCTTCTTTTAATTGTGGTTCATTTTTACTTAGCTGACTGCTGGCTTCACTCAGGCCATCCCGGATTTTATCCAGACCCGTCTTGCCTTCACCCAGTCCATCCGATAAAGTTCCCACTTGCTGTGTAACTTCAAAATCTTTGATCTCATCACCCGTAGGTCGTGTCATGCTGCGGACACCAGAGACCCCGGCTACTTTCTCAACTTCCCGGCTAATTTTCTCGGCAACCGCCATATACTTCGCATTATCCATCGCTTCATCGTTCTGAATAACGATCTGACCTGGCAGCGATTCCCCCGGACCAAAGCTATCGGAGATAATGTTGAATGCTTTTACGGAATCATATTTCTCCCCAATCTCATCCAGACTGTTGAACGACAATTTGCCGTCGTACGTCATGAGAAGGGGCACACAGACTGCTGCAACGATGAGTAACGCAGCCCATGGACGTTTCAGCGAGAAACGGCCGGCTGCACCATAGATCTTGCTCTCGGCATGTTCCAGTGAGCCCTTCGAAGGCCAGAATAACTTCTTGCCAAGTACCGCCATGAAAAATGGAACGATCGTCACCAAAGCAAGCATCATCACAGCAATACCCACAGCTACGGCAACTGCAGAACGATACAACATAAACTGGGCAAAGCCGATCGCAATGAATCCAACCAGCACAGCTAGTGCGGAGAAGAGTACCGTTTTACCAGCAGTACGATAGGTCGCAATAATGGCATCCCATGTATTCTCATGATGAGCCAGCTCTTCCTTGAACCGACTGATCAGCAGGATGCAGTAATCCGTACCGATCCCGAACATGACGGCGACCATAAAGATCTGTGTAAACGTCGATATCGGGAAGTCGACTCCATCCACGAGAAATGCAACAATCTGTTGTGATACAATGTAACTGATACCCACCGTCAGCAGCGGTACAAACGGAGCTACAAACGAACGGAAGACCAGGAACAGAATAAGTAAAATAAAGACAACTGTAATATATTCCGATTTCTTGAGCCCCTCTTGGGAACTTTCAATGGTATCCTCGTCAATCAGACCTTTACCGGTTATGTAGTGCTCCACATTGACGGACTTCAATGCTTCATTCAGGTCTTCCCGCATTTCTTTGACCGTGCGATCTCCCAGATCAATGGAAAGCGATGTTAAAATCGTTTTGCCATCAGCCGAGATCATCTTCTCGGACAATTCAGGCTGAGAGAAAGGTTCCAGAATGGAAAGAATGCCCAGCTTCTCCTTATCGGCCTCCAATTGCTTAACGGCCTTCTCTGCCTCTTGTTTCCCCGTGGTACCCAGACCATCGGGATTATAGAATACAAGGGCAATCTGGCTGCCCTGCTGTTCACCCTCTTGTGCTGCAGCTTCATTCAAAATCGCTGCTGCCTGCGTGGAAGAGTAACCTTCAGGAACTGAGAACTGTCCCTTTTCCCGAATCAGTTCACTCATGTTAGGGGCAGTAAACATCAATACGGCAGCTACAACTACCCATAACCCCATCAACCACCATCGTGCTTTCAATATCGTTCTCATTCGTTCTCCTGTCCTCCTTCATGCGATAACAAAGCGGCAAGCTTCTCAAAAGATTCAATGAAATTCCGAACCTCTTCCGCTGTAAAATGAACCAGATATGGCTCCAGAATCTGCTGTATTTCCTGTTCTGTCTCCCTGTACACCTGGCTTCCGGTCTCTGTCAGAGTCAAATACACAACCCTGCGGTCACGTTCATCTCCGGCACGATGGACCAGATCACGATCCACCAGCTTGTTGACCAGAGCAGTAATGCTGCTCTTGCCTATGCACAGAAGCTCAGCCAGATCAGAGGGTGTACAAGACTGCTTCTCATTAATGAGTCGGAGTGAACAGAACTGATCCATCGTCAAAATCTGCCCTACACGTTCACGTATCTGGGTATCAAACCGTTTGGTTACCAGGAAAGAAGCATCCAAATAGCGGTTAACCAAACTTCCAGCATCCGGTGTGTTCATTCATCATTCTCCTTTCGCGATATAGTTCACTTAACGAACTATTCTTCTGTGAAACTATTCTATAATGAAACTATATTGAAAAGCAATACTTTGTTCCTGCTTTTTTTGATGAAAACGACAAAAAAACAGGACGTCCGACTCAGCTCATTGCCAAATCCAACATCCTGTAATACGTATGCTCTATATATTTTATAAAGTAGTAGAATGCATCTTCATTACTCTTCGTCTGTATCTTCCTCTTTTTCAAGCACACAACGGAAGCGCTCTACACCTGGATACCGTTCGCCCAGACTATATACGACGAATCCCGTATTCCGGTAGAACTCCACGGCCTCCAGATCCGTCTCTGCAATCAAAATGTCAGGATTGTATTTCTCCAGCAGTTGTGAAATCATGCCCCGACCATAATTTTTGAAGCGGTTCTCCGGCAGAATGGCTATATGGTGGATGGTGATCTCGCTTGAGCCAGTATGCTCATAGCCGATCAGACCGATCAATTGCTCCTCTGCTTCGTATCCGGCCAGATGCAGTTCGTCATTCTCTACATATTGTTTTAACGCACGTTTCAGATGATCCGGATCAGGAAAGACCGAGTAAGATAACAGCTCCTGTACTACCGGCTCTTCTATGCGTGATTTCAAATTAATTAACACCCTTATTCCTCCTATACCTTGCTTGTTTCCGTTATCGTATTGTAGTCGTTAACCCCTCAAAGTTCAAGTCGTATAACGAGTCAGTTCCGATTGAAGCACTGTCGGGATGTTATCCGATACGTTGATCTGCGCCAAATGATAGGCATCCAGCAGTGCACCCCCAACTGCCGGCACGTTACTGGTTATGTACTGAATTTTTTTCCCTTCGGGCCTATATGCAGCTTCCAGACCTTTCTGAACAGCCCCCACCATATAGGTTGAACTCAGACAGCTTCCAGTCATCGCCATGGACACTGTTGGCTGATCGAAACAGGATGCCAGCATGAGAATACCGACAACAGCCGTATCGGCAGCAGAGTCACATACCCTAACCGCAAGGGGAATATTCCGGGCTGCAGCTTCGGTCACCAGAGGTGCCATTTGACCAAATTTCCGATTAGTAGCCTGCTGATTATCAGCAAAACCAGACACTCCCAGTTCAGCAAGCTCCCGAACAGAGCTTACATGCCAATACGTTAAAACCTGCTCAATCCATTCTTGATCCTGCACCTCATAACGTCCCACGAGAATGGAATGCACCGTATCGTAAGCCAAAAATCGCGCTGCTGTTGGCGCATAATGACCGAACTGATCGTTGCGGAGCCAAGTGCCCTGTTCCGTTCTGCCAAGGATCAGAGAGCCTGTACCTCCAATGGCTACAATGCCTGGCTCACCGTTAAAGGCGGCTGTATGTGCGATATGTGTGTCGTTTACTGCACTGATTCTGCCTGTAATCCCGGTTCGGGCAATTAATGCTTCGGCCCATAGCGTATCTTCAGGCCGATTCAGACCCGCCATTCCTGCCTGAATGACAGCGATCTGATGTGATTGAAGTCCAGCCTGTGTTATAGCCTCAGCAATCCCTTCCAACACATGTTGTTCGGCCTGGATATCGTGATAACGATTGCAACCACCCTTTTGCACATAGGATAAAAGCCTTCCATGCTGATCGGCGACAGCCACACGGGTGTGGCTCCCCCCTCCATCCATCCCAATCACGTATGTATTCATCCTTGACTCTCCCCTTCCAAGTGAACAATAAGAGTGCCGGGGCTTTTATCAGTCCCGGCAGCGAATTTATTGCTTTTGCACAGCGAAACGAAGCAGTTCACAACGAAATTGTGTCGGCTCATCATACTTTTCCTCTTCAATCGTCTGTGTGACATGTTCCTGAAGCAGAATATTCCAGCCTTTGTAAGCCTTCTCCAGTATAGTAAACGCTTCGGCTGTAGGCAGGTTCAGCTCAATTAAAGGCTCAATCTCACGGCCTGAGTTTATTTCTTTTTCCTCCACATTGGTACTCATCGTAATACAATGAATGCCGCCTGTTCGCGTTCCTGCTTGCAATCGCTCTAACGCTTCCAGGAAAGCTTGCTTATTCGATACATGTTCCAGACATGAGCAAGCAGCTATATAGTCAAAATAATTCGGCTCAATTGCATAATGCTCAACGTCTGCTTTCGCAGCCTTCACGAGATGATCAACCTGATATTCTTTCGCATACTTGCGAAGTCCATCTATGGCCTCGTCCAGCAAATCTACCCCGATGACTTCACTGTTTGTTTGTGCAAGACGTTGTGCAATCGGTATCGTATGCCTTCCTACTCCGCATCCCAGATCGAGGACACGCAGTTCCTCCTTGTGAGCAAGTAAACGTTCCAGCATATCCATAACCATAGGCATTGGCCTGGACATCCAAGTACCAGAGGCGAATAATTCATTATTCTGATAGAAGTTGGAGTGATAACCTGCCTCTGCTTTTCGTGCAGCCTCAAATTGTTCATTTCCCATCAAGACACCCCCATAGTTTAGAAGCTAATTCTGTCATATCAATGAATACCCATAATACAATACGAGAATCAATTGATTACGAATTCTGGATGGGACAGATTCTTCTTCATAAAGGATTCCAGGGCCGCTTCATATCCGGTGCGATCAACTTGAAACGCTGTGCCATGACCCGCACGGGGGACGGTCAGCAATTCCTTTTTGGTAGGGCAAGCTTCATACAACCTGTACACCATTTCCGTTGGTACAAACATATCAGCCTCACCGTGGATGAACAGCACAGGAACGTTGACTTTGGAAAGTTGCTTGAGAGCCGAAGCCTCTCTGAAGGAATACCCTGCTTTCCACCGGGAGATCAGACTTGTGACAGGGATAAACGGAAATGCAGGAAGCTTGTATAATTGCTTTAACTGGAACGTCAATTCTTCTTCCACGGATGTATACGCACAATCAGACACAATCGCTTTAACCTGAGTCGGCAGGGCTTCACCACCTGTCATCAGTACGGTTGCTCCTCCCATGGATATGCCGTGCAATATGATTTCCCCTGTTGTGCCCACTTTTTCAAGCACCCAGTTGCTCCACTGGACATAATCCTTCCGATCTAACCAACCAAAACCGATGATATCACCTTCACTCCGGCCATGACCCCGATCATCTGGCATTAACACGTTATACCCATGCTTTTCCGCATAAAATCGGGCAAAACCAGCCATTTCTCTACCTTTTCCCGAATAACCATGTGCCAGAATCACTGTCTGATCTGATCCCTTATTGGAACGAAGCCAGGTACCATGCAGTTTTAATCCATCATGCGATTGAAGAGACACTTCTTCGATAGGCTGAGCATCCAGCCACTTCAGGTCAGAAGCACTGCTGATGATTTCATTGTCCGGTTCAGGCATCAGATTTGGATTATCCGCCAAAAACGTTTTTGGCGTACGGCGAATGGCGGTTTTGAAAAAATAAAGACCACCTGTCCACAGAAGAGCAAGAACGATCAGTACCAGAGCTGCAAGTACGTAGAATAACATGAACGGGTCCTACCCTCTTCCTTGTAAAAATATGTTCAATCTTTATTGACTCGCTGCAAAGACACACATGCTGCTTGATAGGCAGGTAACAAAGCATCCAGCAAAGGTTCGGCTTTCCGTGATTGACCTTCCTTCGCGTACTGCTCGATCTGGGCAAACAAAGATGATAAATAACGAATTCCCAGACTCAGACTTCCTGATTTCAGATCATGGGCTACCTCGGTTGCAGCAACATGATCACCCGACACAATATGTCTGCGCAGTACCTCAATCTTGGCAGGTGTTTCGGTACGATACATGTCCAACAACATTCCGAGGAGTGTACGTTCACCATCGGTGTTTAATTCCGCAATCTCACGCACGATGTTCATATTCAGTACCTCTGTCGCTTTGGAGGATTGCTGCCACTTCTGGATCATCTTACTCAGAATTTCCAGCGTGAAGGGTTTGCCAATAAAGTCGTTCATCCCGGCTTCCATACACTTGTCTTTCTCTACCTGCATGACATTACCTGTCATTGCAACAATGGGTGTGGGATGACGCATTTCATCCATTTCTATCGAGCGGATTTGGCGCGTTGCCTCCAAACCGTCCATCAATGGCATCATATAGTCCATGAGAATCAAACTGTATTTTTTGCTGAGAAAAGCAGCGACTGCCTCTTCCCCATTCACTACAGCATCCACTTGGGTTATTCCCAGTTTTTTGAGCTGCAGCATAACAAGCTGCCGGTTGATAACATTATCATCGGCCAGCAATACAGATACAGAAGCAGCTTCATCATGCATAGCCTCTGGCTGATACTCTTGAGTGGAAGCAGCAGACTGATTAACGGCCTCGTTAACGTTTTTCTTACCGAGTGTAAGTTCGAACCAAAATGTTGATCCTTCACCCTCTTGACTGTTTACACCAATCTGACCTTCCATCAGTGTAACGAGCGACCTACAGATCGATAATCCGAGCCCTGTACCCTCATACTCCTTCGAGCGTCCTCGTTCTGTCTGCATATAGGGTTGAAATAATTGGGCCTGATCTTCCTCCGAAATACCAATCCCTGTATCTTCAACTTCAAATCGAATGATTTGCTTGTTCACATCATCCTTACTAAGAGTGACTCGTATCTGTACAGAGCCTTCTGATGTGAATTTGTTCGCATTTTGAATGAGATTGATCAATATCTGCGTAATCCTCGTTGAATCCCCTTCAAGAAGATTGGAGATGCCGGGGTCACAGTCTACTGATAACCGATTGCCGTTCTTTCTGACTTGGGGTTCAAGCAAACGAACAATATAGTTTATCGTCTCTTGCAGATGCACTTCTCCCATTTCAAGTCGCATCTGACCCGCCTCAAGTTTGGACAGATCCAGAAGATCCTGAATCAGCTTGAGCAGCAGTTTGGCAGCATCCTGTATAACGGAAACGGAATTCTCCTGTTCTTCAGACAAGGGAGACAGCTTAAGCATCTCTGCCATCCCCAATATGCCATTTAATGGCGTACGAAAATCATGACTGATGCCTGCAATAAATGCGCTTTTGGATTCCCCTGCATCTACTGCTTGCTGACGGGCAGCTTCAAGGCTGTTATTGTTCTTGGCAAGCAGACGCTGGAGTGTCACCAGTTCGTTATTCATATCCGAGAATTCCGCAAGTGTCCGTTCCTCTTGTTCTTTGCTCCGGATCATCTGATCCGACAACTGCTCAATCGTTCTCCGTAGCCTCTGTATCTCTCCGTTCTCATTAGACATCACATCATCCCTCTCCTAATCCCTAACCATATCAAGATGATTATATATAGCTGGCTGAGCCAATAATTGTTCTGCAACCGCAACTGACTCATCGGCTCCGGGAGCATAACCGTCGGCTCCTATCGTTTTCCACAACTCCTGATCAATATTAAAGGGATATCCCCCAACCATAATTTTCACATGTGCCGTTGCCGGATGATGACGAATCAGATGAATCAATTCTTTGGCCAGATGAAGGTGATACGTCATTGTAACTGAAATCGCAACAACATCGCCCTGATGGCGCTCTATAGCCTCTACTACACTTCCATTGGGAACATTGGCTCCCAGATAGTGCGTATCCCAGCCTTCCATCTCAAACACATCTGTGAGCATGCGCAGTCCAATCTCATGTTGCTCACTGCCTACACAGGTGGCAACTAACCTTTTATCCTGACCCGTATGAATCAACCAGCGAGAATAGAGACGTGATATGAATGACTGGGTCGCTGCTGTACAAAAATGTTCTTGCCCCACACTGATACGATGGCATTGCCACAATCGACCAACTTCATATTGGGTAGGCTGAAAAATATATCGATAAATATCACGGATCGTCACCCCAGCTTCTAACTGAGCTTCAATGATCTCGAAGGCTTCTTTCCGTTTATTGTCAAGCAAACACTGCAAGTACGATTGTGCGGCCTCTCCATATGGCATGGATTCGTTGATGAAACCCGCCTGTGACTCTATATGTGTTGTTCTGTATATTCCCATGTCCAGAACCTTGAGCAGAAGCTCCTTTGACGGATGGTCAAATTCTTCTTCCAATGTCTCTTTGATGAGATTGAGATTAATTTCCAGGTCTTCTGGTGATACCTTATAACCTTCAAGTAGAACCTTCAGCCAGGCAATATAATGAGTAAATAGACCTGGACTCTCTACGAGTACACTTTCTGCCAAATAGTTCAAGCTATATTGAGAATCCTGTTTTGTTCGCATTTTTCCGTTCTCGCCAAATCGCTCAAGTAAATCGGGCTGTCTGAGATACTGTTTCTCCGTTATTTTTTCAGCCAAGTTCCCCGATTCCTGGAGTAACCGTTCTCCTGCTTCGTGATGACTCATAGATGCACCCCTCCTCTACCCGCATCACATCTCCATCATCATTCGGGACTAATCCAGAATGAGTTCGATGTTAACTACCTTGCAATCGGGATAGGTTCTTCTGCTTGCTCCAATCCATTCCTTCCGTTCTAAAAAGTTCTGTTCCATTATACATGAACTTTTGATGTCATGTATCTTACGCTGTACATGTATAGAACAATCTTCCTATATTATGGAGGGCCTTGCAAGCCAGTCAGCTAGTATATGCATGTACTTTTGAGCTCCACAAAAAAACTGACCTGCGTTATAAACGCAAGTCAGTTTTCCCTTCCGCAGCCAGTCCCAGCTTCTTCAACATCCTTATCGCATCCACTTTCTCGGAAGGGTCCAGTCCTTCCAGAGCATCAATGATAACTTGGTGGTGTTGAGGAAATATTTGCGTGAACAATTCTCTTCCTTCATCGGTTAATTCAGCGTAAATGACACGCCGATCTTCCTTGGATGGTCGACGAAACAGCAGATTTTTATTTTGCAGTTTATCTACAACATACGTAATATTACCACTGGACATTAGCACCTTTTCACCAATCTTTTGCAATGCCTGCGGTCCCTTATGATATAACAAATCAAGCACACCAAATTCTGTCGTATTCAGTCCGTGACTCTGAATGTCCCGATTGGAACGTGTGGTCACAGAATTATAGGCCCGAACAAGAACCACGAATAATTGTAAAGACAGTTCCCGGTTGTCCTCCGTGTTCAGCATTTCAATAATCCTCCATCAGTTGTTTACATTTCGGCTCGTATGAGAGGGCAGCTTCTGCTCCCACTCCTCACGGAGCATCCCCATACGAATTGAATCATAGTACTCCCCACGAACGATACGACACTTCCGCATTCGCCCCTCCACCTGCAATCCGGCTTTTACAGCCGCACGCATCATTCGTTCATTACCGGACCAAGTAGTCAATCCAACCCGAACCAAAGGCAGCTGTTCGAACAAATGACTTGACCACATGACAAGTGAACGTGTACCAACCCCACGTCCCCACTGGGCAGATCTGTATATTACAATCCCCATTTCCAGCCACATGGATAACTCATCTTCTATATAATAGCTGATCGTGCCAACAATTTGTTTGTCGGATTCAATGATACGGATCGATACCGGTTTGGAATCACTTGGATCTACGTCCATACGTTTGAGCATACCTTGTTCGAAACTTTCATAACTTTCATGTTTAAGTGGGTAATAGGGTGCATCCCATTGCTTCCATTCAGGTACGTCATCACTGTAGATCAATTCATAGAGTTCTTTCAGATCCTTTTTCTCCACACACCGGAGAATAAGTTCACCATCCACGATGGGTAGTTCTTTCATACGATGTAACGCACCCTCTTCCATATTAAGAACGATGAAGCTCTTCGATGCTGCCGTCCGCATTGGCAAGAATGACTGTACTAGCCATATCCACAAATAGTCCGTTATCAACCACACCTGGTAACATGTTCAATTGAACATTAAGGTCCGCTGCGTGATCTATCGCTTTCAAGTGGCAATCCGCTATCAGGTTTCCGTTGTCTGTCAGATAACGTTGCTGTCCATCCATCCGCCACTGTGGTTGACACCCCAATTTTTCGAGCGCCTGGAAGGTCCACTCCGAAGCAAATGGAACAACCTCAACCGGAAGCGGGAATTTACCCAACTTTTGCACGGCTTTGCTGCCATCTGCTACAATAATCAATTTGTCACTGTTGGCCGCCACAATTTTCTCACGTAAAAGAGCCCCGCCGCCCCCTTTAATCAGGTTAAACTGGGGATCTACTTCATCAGCGCCATCAATGGTTATATCCAGACGTCCAATCTGGTCAAATGGGACGATGGGAATGCCCCATTCACGGGCTAGCTTGTCCGAGGCCTCTGAAGTGGCAACCGCTTGAATGTTCAATCCATCACGTACCCGTTCACCGATTCGGCAGATGGCATAATAGGCTGTTGAACCTGTACCCAATCCAACCTTCATTCCATCTTCAACATATTCTGCCGCACGCTCTGCTGCTATCTGTTTAAGATTCATCTATAAACCCCCGCTGCTCATAATTTGAGAAATGCATATGTAGTTATTATAGATAAAACCGCTTCCGATGTATATCCGTGCCTTCTGTTGCATCTTTGCCACCCTATTTTTGTTTTATTGAAGGATGTATTTTTACCCACCATGTTATAGAATACAGAATGAAGCTAAAAAATGGGAAATTTTAAAATAAACAGTTCTAAATACCTATAAACCATCTGATATGTCCATAAATACGTAAAATATTAAAAAAAATTTAACGATACTATTCAATTTAACGACATTTTATACGACATATTAATTATAGATGTGTTTTAATAATTAGACACCTATGGTTCATACGGTACATAAGTCTCTACGAAAGCGACTGATAAACCAAGACCATGGTCGCATAAATTTCCTTTGGAGGGGATCACGGAATGATCTAGTTCACTGTACCAAAGCAACCTAAAGTTTCTTAATTTAAAGAAGATCAGGAGTGGAATTTAGTGAAATCATTAAGTTGGAAAAGCATGTCGTTTTTCTCCAAAAATCTGTTACTTTCATTTACCAATATCATTATTATCGGGGTAGCACTTATCGCAAGCAGTTACTATTTTCAAAAGACAGTTCTTGTTGATCAACTGCATGGGCAGGTGGAACAAATCACCAAAAAATGGGCTGAAGATATCAATCCTGCCGAGGTACAAGCAGCAATTGCGGAAGGTAGCTATGATGGAGCAACACAAACGAAATTACGAGCGTATTTCGATGAAATGCAAGAATATTATCCTAACATTGCACAAGCCTACATCTTCGGTGTCGAGCTCGGTGGCGATAACAAGAGATTAACTTCCCTTGTAGCGATGCCAACCAACCTAAGAGAGGCTTTTCAAAGTGAGAACGTAAATATCGGTGACATGTATGAGCAGCCTGTCGTTGTAGCCAATGCACTGAAAGAAATGCTGAATACGGATCGCCCAACATTCACAACGTTCTACTCTGATGATTTTGGAACATGGACAACCATTGCATATCCAATCAAAGACAGCAACGGTAAGATTTTCTCCTATTTTGCCGTTGATGCAGACGCATCAGCTGTACCCGCAGGACTGAACTCCTTGCTCAAAAACGGAATTATCATCCTTGTAGCCTTCTTGCTGTTATTCCTGATCATCCAATACCTTGTGGTTAAAAACACACTTTCCCCTATCCGTCACCTGATCAAAGGAATTGATGACGTTAGTCGGGGTAATTTGAATGTCAACATACCGACAGGTAAAGACGATCTGGGACTCGTGAATGAGAAGTTCAACACGATGGTTCGTAAAATCAATGATACGATCGTAAAAGTGCAAATTACATCACAAGAAGTGAATCAATCTGCCAAAGAACTCTATGAGGTTTCCGAACGAAATAGTGAAAATGCAGATTCCATCAATAACAACGTGACTCAAATCACTTCAAATATTCGTTCACAGGAACAGGCGACCCGGGATAGTGCACGTGCCATGGCCGAGATGGCTACCGTAATCCAGACGATTGCCAGCAGTTCGGCAAGTGTAGCGGATGAAGCCTATGAAATGGAACGTCGTTCACAACAAGGTAACAGCGTTGTCCGTCAGGTCTCCGAACAGATGAATCTGATTACGGAATCGGTGAAGAATACCGCTTCTGCCATTGAGGTTCTGGAGAGTCGTTCACAGGAAATCGGTGATATCCTCAATATCATCTCGGGCATTTCCAGCCAGACAAACTTGCTTGCCCTTAATGCATCCATTGAAGCGGCACGTGTCGGTGAAGAAGGTAGAGGATTTGCCGTTGTCGCAGGTGAAGTACGCAAACTTGCCGAACAGTCTGAACAAGCGACCAGCCAGGTTGGTGTATTGATCCAAGAGATCCAAGCTGGAATTAAACAAGCTGTACGTGCTATGGAACAAGGTACGGCAGAGGTAGATACAGGGCTCAGCGTAGCTGATCAGACAGGACAACTGTTCGAAGATATTTTAGAAGCAGCGAAAAAAGTATCCAATCAGATTCAGGAAGTATCAAGCGCAACGGAAGAAATCTCTGCGGGTACGGAGGAAATGACCGCTACAGCGGATGACTTGTCTTCAAGCGTAAGTAAAACAGCAAACAGCAGTGAACAAATCTCCTCATCTGTTGATGAGCAAAAAGCATCTTTGATTACACTGGTAGATTCCTCCACACGCCTTAACAGCATGTCTGAGGAACTGCAAGAACTGATCTCTCATTTCAACGTAAGCAAACAATAATTCAAATCCACAAACATTCGGTTTGAACTAAGGAGGAATAACTGAAGTGATTGCAAACCAACCATCTTCTTCCCATTCCATAGAATCTAGCTTGCCAGTTTTGCAGATTCCACTGGATTTTGGGCGACGTCAACAATCATTCTCTTATCAGTCTGCTCAAATCACATTGCAAGCTTCTCTGAGTCGTGAACTTAAACAGAAGTTTGGAGAACAGATGGTGTACCCGGTACTCCTCTCAGCTTATGCAGCCTTGTTATTCCGATTGTCAGCTGAACAGGAACTTGCCATAGGTATACTTTCTCCCGATCAGGCGGCTTCCTATCTTTCATTACAGATTCAGGGGAAATTGACCTTCAGCCAGCTATGTCATCAGGTTTCAGAGCAGCTCAAGATTGAGTACACGTTGCAAAACGGTGGATACCCTGAAACGGTGTTTATGCTGAATAGCGTACAGTTGCCCCAAGCTCCTCAAATATTAAATTGGAACGTTCGAGATGATCGGAACATGCTCATCCTTGATCTGTTCTATGATAGTTCACTGTTGAAAGAGTCTACCGTGCTAAGATATGCGGAATATTATCAGACTCTTCTACTCGCCCTCGTGCGTGACGGTGAGAAAGCAATCGGTACGGTAGATATTCTTTCCGCCTCAGACCGATTGCTTTACCGTGAAATGAATGATACTTGCGTTCTCGAACCAGAGCATCAGACGGTGCATGGCTGGTTCGAAGCAACGGCAGCAGCATATCCGGATTCACCGGCAATAACATCGCCATCCAAAAGTTATACGTACAGAGAATTAAATGAACGAGCTAATCAGGTTGCACGTGTTCTGTTATCCAATGGATTGCAGAAAGGTGAATTCGTCAGTATCTTTATGGATCGAAGTCTGGAGACCATTATCTCCCTGCTCGGTATTCTGAAGGCAGGTGGTGCATATGTTCCGATCGATCCTGAGCATCCACAAGAACGTAACAGTTACATTGTGGAAGATACAGCATCCTCATTTGTGCTGACAACGGAAGCCTCCTTTGCTCAGGCTTCCAGCTTGTTCTCCAGTATAGCTACTGTCCGTCAGATTCTCGCTGTGGATGGTCGTTTAGCCGGTTTTGCAGCAAGTAACCCCAATCTGGATATTCAGCCAGATGATCTTGCGTATATTATCTACACGTCAGGGTCGACCGGTAAGCCCAAAGGTGCATTGATTGCTCATCGGGGTGTAACCAATCTTGGCAGTGTGGTTCAGCGTGATTGTGACATTCAACCAGGTGATGTATTAACCCAGTTTGCTACATATAGCTTTGATGCATCCGTGTGGGATACGATTGGCGCCTTGTTCTATGGAGCAGAATTATATCTGTTGTCTGCGGAAGAACGTGTATCCGTGGAAGAATTCGCAAGTGCAATTGAACGGACAGGAACAACGATCATTACGATACTGCCTACAATCTTTTTCAATCAGCTTGCCTCCTATTTATCCGATGAAGGTTTCCACAGGCTGGCCAAAGTCAGAATCATTACTGTAGCCGGAGAAGCGCTCTATGGTGAACAGGTTCGTGCCTTCCAGCGCAAATTCGGTAACCAGATTGATATCGTTAATGTGTACGGCCCTACCGAATGTACAGTAGCCACAGCCACTCACCGCATTAGTGAGCAGGTTCCAGAACATGTGGTGAACATCCCCATCGGTAAACCGATTCATAACTACAAAGTATACATTGTGAATGAAGAACAACAGCTCTGTCCGGCAGGTGTACCTGGTGAGGTATATATCGCTACCCCTGCACTGGCCAAAGGTTATCTGAATCAGCCAGAACGTACAAAGCAAGCATTCATTGAGAACCCGTTTGCAATAGGTGAGAAAATCTACAAGTCTGGCGATATTGCCAAATTGCTGGATAACGGTTTGCTGGAATATGTTGGTCGTAGTGACTCACAGCTAAAAATTCGTGGTCACCGCATTGAGATCGGAGAGATTGAAGATCACTTTGCACGGCTTGATCAGATCCAGAATGTTGCGGTCATTCCAAAGAAAGAATCGGATGGACAGAATATGCTGGTTGGTTATTTTACATCGAAAGATGGTAGTACCCTTTCTGTTTCGGACATCAAAACAGCACTGACCGAGAAACTCCCTTCTTATTTTGTACCGAAGTGGATCTGTCAGTTGGATGAAATGCCGATTGCACCGACAGGAAAAATCAATCGCAAAGCGATGGTAGCCCTGCCTCATGTGGAACGACATGAAGATCGCCCTGACCGGGTCATGCCTGAGACAGAGACGGAATCCATTATCCTGGACGCATGGAAAGAAATCCTTCAACATGATGACTTCGGTGTCGAAGACAGCTTCTTTAATATCGGTGGTGATTCACTTCGGGTCATTCATGTACTGGTCATTCTGAAGCCGCATTACCCGCAGCTGAAAATTGCCGACTTCTTTGCCGAGAAAACAGTCCGCGCTCTCGCTCGTCGTGTGGAAGTACTGTCTCAAAGTGAAACCGAAGTTTCCCAATCGGCGGTAACAGATGGCAGGATTACACAATTATCCGAACACCCTGTGGAACTAACGTCCCAGTTGGGGTATCCGCTCATTCGTGAACCTGAGCATGTGTTACTGACCGGAGCGACTGGTTATCTGGGCTCTCATTTGCTGCAACAGTTAATACTGAATTCCAGTACACGCATATACACTCTTGTTCGTCGCCCAATCAATGGGACAACTGCAATGGAACGCTTGACTAATGTGCTGGAAGGGTATTTCGGCAAACAACTGACTGACCATCTCTCCGCTCGCGTGGAGATTATTGAAGGGGATCTCGAACAACCTAATCTCGGTCTGTCAGCTGAACAAACAGCGTATGTTCAGGATCGAATTGACCGTGTCATCCACTGCGCTGCAGACGTACGTCATTTTGGGGATGCCGATCAGTTCGCCAAAACGAATGTGGAAGGAACGGTCGCATTGCTGGATCTGATTCGCAGCAAACCTGGGGCCTCCTTCCACCATGTATCCACGATGGGAATTCCGGAAGATCTCGCACTCAGCGGACAATGGGAATCCTCCCTGCAATATGATCGGTTCCCGGCTGACTTGCATGTGGACAACCTGTATTCGGACAGCAAGCTTGAAGCCGAGAAAGTGCTCATGATTGCGGCAGAGGAAGGTGTACCTGTCAGCATCTATCGTGCAGGTAACCTGACTTGTCACTCCGACACTGGACGCTTCCAGTCCAATATTGATAGTAATGCGTTCTATCGTATGATCAAAGCGATGTTATTGCTTGGCAAGGCTCCTGCGGCTGACTGGATGGTTGATTTTACACCGATCAACTATGCAAGTGAAGCCATTGTTCACCTGGCCTTACGTCAGGATACGGCCGGTCGTGTATTCCACATCTGTAATCCAGATCCAATCCGTTATGATGAGCTGATCCGTTCTGTTAATCGGGCCGGGTACAATGTCGAGACACTTCCTTTCGCGGATTACACCCGTTGGCTGTTCGATGCCAGCATCAGCAAGGAGCCGGAAGCTCTTCAGTTGGCTATTGCACAGCTTGAAGGCGACGGCGCGAAGGATTCAGCATATGTCTATGCTTGCCCTGTCACAACTGCTTATGTGGAACCTGCCGGAATCTCATGTGCAAAAACAGATGATCGTTTCATCTCCGCCATGTTAGACTACGCTGTTCAGATTGGGTATTTCCCCGCCGCAATTCGGCGCCATAATGGCACTTCTACAGCAATGGAGTAAGTTCACTCTACCATCAGCATTTATTAATAAAATATGGTCACACAAAGAGAAGCCATATTATCGTCATTCACAGACGATAATATGGCTTCTTCACTTTGCATTTTTGAACCATTCTTTTAGAGCCAGCGAATGATTGCAATGATAGCGAGATGAGCTGGATAGAAATAACGCCAGACCCAACGCGGCCCCTTCATGCGGAATCCTGCCTGGTAATACTGAGCAATAGCAATGCCCGCGGTTGCGAGCACACTATACATTTGTACCGAGCTGTTATGCAGCAGCAGATATAGTGCATTTAACAAGACATGTGCCATTACAAGTACAGGACCCTGGAAATAACGGAATAACAGAACCAATAACAACCCGTACATCCCATAATCCATTTGGCTAATTTCCATGAACCAACCTGCTCCAATGACAATCGGAATACTCAGTAGTTTGGATGGCAATTTATCGATAACGAATAGTACCAACAGGGCTGACCACAATGTCCATACCACGTTCAGAGAATAATGATTAAACGCAGCCATGAACGGTACCTGTGATATTATCGCAATCCAGAACAGACGCCATATGTATTTTTGTACGTCTCGTGTATGTTTATAGCCGATATACACCGCAAAAGCATAGATTGGGAAAGCGATACGACCTATAATCCTGAGTTCTATAATATGTGGAAAAAAGACAGCCCCTATATGATCAATTAACATCGTGATCATGGCAATCCACTGCATCATGTTGCGACTCCCCTCCCTCGTTCCCTATTACGGGTCTGCCATTCATTTTTATAGTGCGTCTTTTGGAGCAACCTCTTATACATTAAGTTCATAATACATGAATTGGGTATCCTGTGCATAACCTTCAGATTCATATAAAGCTTGCGCTTGCGTATTACTTAACTCAGTAGAGAGTGATATACGAAGAACTCCATGCTCAGATGCCAATCGCTTGGCTGTTTGCAGCAGCTTCCTTGCAATGCCTTGCTGACGATAAGCAGGATGCACAAATAGATCATTAAGCACCCAGATTGGACCCATCGATACCGAACTGAAACTGGGATACAGCTGCACGAATCCCTTCAAGATTGGCTTATCGTTATTTTTGTCTGTCCTATGATCCCTTTCCACATCGGTTTCTGCTACCAGAATCACCGATTCATGACGTTCCATTCGTTCTTGAATATACTGACGTGCTGCCTCAATGTCAGCATTTTGGTTGTAGAACATCCTGTATTCATTGAACAATCGTCCCACTTCATTGGAATCAGGAAGACCCGCTTGTCTGATTTGGTACTGCACTTCACTCATCTCCTCTGGGATAGAGAACCACGTCTCATTGTTTGTATATTTTATTGTAAAACAGTCCTTTCCTTTTCCCCATTCATCATCTGCATCAAAGTTTGTAGTATCTTGGGCATTTCTCCAGTGATAACGAACATTCATCGTTCCGAGTATATTTCAGTCGAAGCGTTGCACACTATAGTATCGCTCATAACCGGCAGAGAACTGAACCATTCATTGATTTAGGAGGACGGGATCTATGAAAGAAATGAAAGAGAGCATTCTTCTACAGGTACAATCACGTCTGATTGGTGTGGCAGACATGATCTATCAACCGCTCCAGATTGGACCTCTTCATTGCACCTTGCTCTATATTCAATCCATTGTGGATACACAGATCATGCGCGAAGCTATTGTGAAACCTTTGCTTGAGCAGGTTTCACGGAACGAAGTAGGTCCCGATTTTATTACGCAAGTCGTGAGTGGAACCTTTTTTTCTCTGGAAAACCAGCACAGGGATTCAGCTGAAACGTTGGTAGATGATATCGTAACCGGCAATGCAGCACTTTATATTAAAGGCATGTCCAGCATGATCATATTTTCAATTCAGAATTATCAAAAGCGCTCTGTACCTGAATCAACAAATGAAGTGGTCGTCGTTGGCCCCCAAGAAGCGTTCATCGAAGATATTAATGTAAATATGTCTCTGCTGCGACACAAAATTAAACATCCTGATTTTAAAATGATCAAATTCACCATCGGCAAATATACCAAAACCGAAGTTTTTGTCATTTATATTCAAGGTTTATGCAAACCTGATATTTTGGAAAATGTATTAACCAGTCTGGGTGAGATTGATATGGACAGCAGTCTTGGTGTCAGCTATCTGTCTGAATTTTTGGAAGATCACCCGCTCTCTCCTTTTCCACAGTATCAATATACCGAAAGACCAGATACCGTTGCAGCTGCTCTCGTAGAAGGGAGGATTGGGGTCATGCAGGATGGAACGCCCTTCTCACTGCTCATTCCAGTTACATTTTTCTCTTTGATGCAATCATCCGAGGACTATTACCAGCGGTTCCATTCCGCTTCATTTATACGAATCATCCGTTTGTTATTTGCCGTCATTGCTTTCCTGCTTCCTTCCATATATGTAGCAGTCACTACATTTCATCCAGAGATTATTCCAACGAACCTGCTCATAACCATTGCATCCGCAAGAGAGAACATTCCTTTTCCGGCATTAATTGAAGCCCTCATCATGGAAATTACCTTCGAAGGGTTACGTGAAGCCGGAATACGTATCCCCAAACCGCTCGGACAGACGGTTTCTATTATTGGCGGCATTGTCATAGGACAAGCAGCTGTACAGGCAGGTATTGTCTCTGCTCCACTGGTTATTGTTGTGTCCATTACAGGCATTGCAGCCTTTATTATTCCGCATTTCGAGTTGGGACTGGCCTTCAGGCTGCTCCGCTTTCCTGTTCTGTTGATGGGTGGAACACTAGGCCTGTTCGGTGTCGTCATTTCTATCTACTTGTTGTACTGGTATATGGTCAGCATGCGTTCATTTGGTGTTCCGTATATGCAGCCTTTTGCCCCACTCATACTGCGTGATTTTAAGGATACGTTTATTCGGGTGCCATGGTTCATGATGAAAAAACGGACCAAAGCCTATGCAACAGATAATGAAAGGAGGCAGGATACACCATGAATTTCGATAAGCCTCCCCTTCAACTTTCAATCATTTTTATCTGTTGCCTGTTATGCACCGGATGCTGGTCCAAAGTCGAAATCAATGAGCGTACCTTTATTACTGCCATGTACGTGGATAAAGCGGTTACCCCAGGAGAGATCGAAGTTACACTGAGCATGCCACTCCCCAATCGTCTCTCTCCCGAAGGAGGCGGGTCAGGCAAAGAACCCTATGCAGCTGTTTCAGCATCAGCACCTACAATTGCGGATGCAATCGAAAGGATACAGACAGACCTTACCCGTAAAATCTCCTGGGGGCATACACGGGTGATTGTCTTTGGACAAGCCTACGCACGTGAAGGAATTGAAGATACCATGGAATGGATCGCACGTCAGCCCTTGTTCCATCTGAGCAGCTACGTAATGGTTACCGAAGGCAGGGCCAAGGACATTTCTGATCTGACTCCTGTTTTTGAGGAAACACCGAGTGACGTGCTAAGGGAGTTTTCCACTGAAGAAAATCTCTTAAAAACCCAGACGTTAAGCGTATTTACAGCAGATCAAATGAATCAGGGATTTGCTACGTCCATGTTAGGCAGCAAAAAAACGGCCATGGTCAGTGAAGAAGGCGAAACCAAAAAGTGGATCAGTCAGATCGGCGGAACCATATTCAGACAGATGCGAATGGTCGGGACACTCTCGGCCGACGAAGCACGCGCTGTTGCCTGGGCAGGGCAAAATCTGGATTCGCTGACCATCTCCGTTAAAACCAGAAAACAAAAAGCAAGCATGACGTTGTACCACATGCATTCTGATATTCAAGCAAAGCTTCAGAATGGTGAACCACATTTCATTATTAACTTGACAGGCAAAGCTGAGCTGAATTCCGTCATTCCTGTCCTAAAGGCCGAAGACATTGTTGGTATAAAAGATATTGAACAAGCAGCTAATGAAAAAGTGAGTGCTCATCTTACTCATGCCCTGCAAACCGCAAAACACCAAGGAGCCGATATAATCAGGCTTGGATACCGACTGGAATGGAGATACCCACAGGTATGGAAGAAGTTACGTCCCACATGGGTCAACTATGTAAAAGACGATCTTCAGTTTACCGTCAACACAAATATCAACATTCAATTTGTCGGCTCGGAGTCAAGCTTCTAGCTTGCACGGGAATGACTTTTCCAAGGAGGTTACATACGTGTTAGCCGTTTTAGTATTTGCAGGATTGTATTTACTGGATTGGTCATCTGTAAAAACAAGCAAAAAAGCAATCAGACGTGCCTATTTCATATTGCTCGGTCTATTTCTCGTATGGAATACGCTTGCAGTAAGCTGGTCAGCATGGCCTAATCCCAATGATGTAATCCAACTGGTATTTGGCTGGGCTGATCACATGATTCATAAGGAAGGAGATTAACCATGAACCATCTCACTGCGGGACAGGCTTACCGCTTCATGTTTGTTTACCTGTATTCCGAACCTGTTGCCTTTCTCCTGCAACGTTTGTTCAAAATGAGTGGCTATCAGGGATGGCTGTCCACCATCGGCGGTTTTTTAATTAGTCTGATTTTTCTGTTCTTTACATACCGTTTGGGTTCCATTAATCCTGACAAACCCTGGATTTCCTATGGAGAGGATATCGTGGGGAAAGTTGTACATCGCTTTTATATCGGGTTAATTGTAATGTTGAGTATCTACTTGTTATCGATTGATGTGGAAAATTTCATTATTTTCCTGCAATCGATGTATCTGCCACAAACTCCGATTTGGTTAACATCAACCCTTACTTTACTGTGCATCTGCCTGACTGCGCGTTCAGGATTGGTTACCATTGTTTTTATGTCCGAAGGTATTTTTCTGGTGCAGCTTTTTACTTCCAGCTTACTTATTCCAGCGGTTGGGGGCGGCGGCAATCCCGGAATATTGCTTGCGATGGCAACCCATCATGATCTGGGTGAAATCGTGATGGGATCTCTGTCCACCATGCCATGGTTCTCCGAATGGATGTTTTTCCTCTTCCTCGCACCAGCCGTTGCTTTCAAGCGTCCTATGCTGAAAAGCATGTTATTCGCCGGTAGCACCGTGGTTGTATTCATCGTTATATTCTGGATGTTCACGCTGATGAATTTTGGCCCGTATGTGGCCGCAGGTCTTCGCTATCCCTTGCTTGAGATGGTTCGCTTTGCCCGATACGGAGATTTTCTGGATAATCTTGATCCCGTTCTGATTGCGATATGGTCAACAACGATGTTCACTCGCAGCTCATTCCTGTTGTATGTAGCTTCCGTCTGTCTTTCCAAATTGAGTGGGGTTAGGCAACAAAAATCTGTTGTGTATCTGGTCGGGGGAACGGCTGCCGCCATTGTGCTTCAATATGCCAGAGACGCTGCGTCGTACGAGCTGGCCATTCGTTCATACGCAATTCCACTTTACACTGTACTTATTGAATCCATGCCCATTCTGTATGTTCTGGTATACTGGCTCCGCAATGGTAAAAATAAAAAGGCGACCAAAGCATCCGTTGCTCCGTCGCCGTAAATATTTAGTTCGATTCAGCATTCTGCTGTTGATGACCAGGATCAGCATCAGGGAAAATGACGCCTTTCTTCAGAATCAGATTGGCATATTGTGCACGCTCACCGGTTGCAACAATCACATAGGCACGCGCAGCGCGTTCATAAAAATCAAATCGCTCTTCGTGATCGAAAGCATCCGTAATGCCTTCGTATTCTTCAATTAACCGGCGATAGTCTTCCCATATGATCGGTACCACCTGATCCCCTTTCACAACCTTCATGACAGCAGCGGGACGTTCGGCGTAGGTATCCAGTGGGTAAAGTTGCAGGATGGCTTCCAATAGTTCGACGACTCCCAGTGCATCACAGCGTACCAGTCGCTTGGCATGACTCGCTGCCGGGAAATTGCCATCAGCCAGAACCAGCTCGTCCCCATGCCCCATTTCAGACATGATTTTGAGCAACTCTGGAGGAATTATTGCGGGAATATTCTTCAGCATACACAGCTCTCCTTATAGAAGCGTTTTCATTTCTATTCTACCAGTATTTTTTGACCATTGTACAGCGTACATGTTGTTGGATATAAGATATTTCAATTTTGACAAAAGTACTTGTTTAACATATAGTTGTTATAACAACTAATTGAATGGAACATTTTTTAAGGAAAGCGAGGTTTCTCAATCATATGGACTACACACTGGAGCAATCTGTCGGATTCATGTTGGGTTTCACACATCGTAAAGCAGTCGCTTTACTTGCTACGCGGTTCAAACCTTATGATATTACGACAGAACAATTTTCTGTCCTTTTTAATGTTGACCGAGGTGAAGGTGTGAATCAAAAGGAGCTGGCTGCACGTGTCTTCAAAGACCAACCCACCACGGCCCGGATTATTGATCTGCTTGAGAAAAAAGGCTGGGTAGAACGCCGGACCAGCGAACAGGATCGCAGAGCCTATCTGTTATATCTTACCAAGGAAGGCAAAGCGTTAATCGATATCCTTGTTCCGATCGAAAGAGAAATGAATAAAGAACTTGCTGAAGGTATATCTGAAGACCAGATGGAAGCATTTAAGCATACTCTTTCCCTCATTAACCGCAACTTGTAATGAATCACAACTCAGGGGGAATACATCATTATGAAAGAACAATCTACACAAGTTAGACTATGGACCACCGATTTCATTCTGCTCATGCTGTGCAACTTTTTGTTATTCTTGCAGCTGCATATGATCGTCTCTCCACTTCCGTCCTACGTTCAGGAGCGATTTCACGCGAATGCGTTTGAGGTCAGCCTCTTCACCTGTCTATTTGCACTAAGTGCCATTGCAGCCCGTCTCTATTCCGCGAAAGCATTGGAGAAGGGTCTTCGTAACGCTATGATCTATATCGGCCTTTCCGTAGCCCTGCTGGCCACGCTCGGTTATTATTTTGCTGCGGGCATAGCCGTGCTTTTATTGTTGAGAATGTTGTTTGGTATCGGGTTTGGTATGAGCAGCACTGCTTTTCCAACGATGGCCTCGGACATTGTCCCCGTCAAACGAATGGGTGAAGGCATGGGTTACTTCGGGCTATCGACTAGCCTGGCTATGTCCATGGGTCCAATCATAGGGGTGACCCTGCTCCAGGGTGCTGGATTTGTAACCCTGATGTTATGTACTGCCGGTGTCCTTGCTGTAATCTATCCACTTAGTTACACGCTGACACGCAAAAAAGCCGCCAGAACCAATAATAATGAAAATATTATTCCACAAGTTACAACAAGTGCTTCAGGAGTCAACCCAAAACAGAAGACACCTTTCAACCGCAAGCTGATTCTGCCCAGTGTGCTGAACTGTCTGTTATCCATCACCTATGGTGGGCTTGTCGGTTTCATCGTTTTGTATGGCAAGGAAGCCAATCTGGCCAATCCTGCGCTGTTCTTTTTGTTCAATGCACTCGCCGTGTTATTGGTCAGACCATTTGCAGGACGAATCTATGACAATAAAGGCCCAAAAGCACTACTCATTCCAGGGGCAATATTCATTGCTATTGGCCTCGTTCTGCTCTCATATGCAACCTCCATGTCGATCCTGTTTATTGCTGCCTTTATCTACGGGATCGGCTATGGTTCCATGCAGTCGTCTCTGCAGACCTGGATGATTCAAGTTGTATCTCCTGCTCAACGGGGTATGGCTAATGGCATGTTTTTGAACTCGCTGGATCTGGGTATTGCGACCGGTGCCCTTCTTCTCGGCGCCATTGCGGCCATAACCAGTTATACCGATATGTACCGATATTCCGTAATGTTTATGATCCTGTTCTTGCTTATTTATCTGATTCAGGGCAAACGAAGCGGCAGCTTCTCCATAGAAGCTCATGCTGTGCTCGCTCATACTCATATCAATGCAACGGAGACACCTCAAGGTCAATCCAAGAATTCAGAATCTGGAGCCAGCCATATCGAAACTAGCCAGTCGAGTAAAAGCAAACACGAATGATTGATTAAAATCATGCTGAACATAAAAACGCGTTTACACCGAGAAAGCAAAAGTCATCCGCTTTCTTAGGCTAAACGCGTTTTTTATTAAACAGATCTGAATGTTAAACAAATTTAAGACAGCTTGGGAATGAACGCAGCATAACAGCACCGTTTTCTAAAATGGACTTTTCTTGCGACCTATGGGAGCATACCCTCTACTCGTCTCGATCACATCCATATGTGTTTCATCCTGTTCCCGATTATCGTTTCCTGACGTAGGTTGGTCTCCCTTATCCGGCTTAACTGCGAATAAGGTGAGCAATCCACCCACTGCGCCAGAAGCGGCGAGCACACCAAAAAGCAAAAAATGATGAGAACCGATCAGCAAAGAGACGACAGGTGGACCCAGAGATACCCCAATGAATCGCATGCTGCTGAACAGAGCCGTGATTGTACCCCGCTGTTTCTTGTCCACGCCTTCTGTAATCAAGGCATCCAGACAGGGTAACGTTGCGCCTATTCCGGCACTTCCTAATGTGAAAAGGCCTACTACAACATAGATATTATCGAATAAACCTATAACGCCAAGGGATACCGTCAGAAGCGCAAGTCCTGTGAAGCCAAGCCATTTCATTCGTGTTTTGTTCTTACCAATCCACTTCCCTGCCAAGAATGAAGACAGACATAACGCTGCCAGCGGAATCGCAAGGACAAGTCCTTTAAGCACACCTTTCAAGGCGAATTCGCTCTCCAGCGTCTCGGATAGATAATATAACACACCAAAGATGACAAACATGCAAATACCGCCGATTGCAAACAACGCATACAACCAGCGTCCCTTTTCTTTTAATACGTCACGAATCGATGCCACAAATTCAGGAAAGGTGGGGGGCTTTTCTTTTTTCTGGGGAGTCTTCACCAGGAAAATAACAAGGACCAGCGAAAGCACACAAAGTATAGGAATAGCCATAAATGGCGCATACCACAACCAGACGGCCAGCGCTGCCCCCAGAATCGGACTTAACACTTTACCAAACGTATTTGAGGTTTCAATGATTCCCAGACTTTTGCTCACCTGATCTTCATCATTGAACATGTCCCCAACCAATGGGATAACAATAGGAAATGCGCCGGCAGCACCTATTCCCTGCAATAACCTGCCACCCAGAATGGTCCAGTAGGCTATGTTTCCGTTCAGCATCCATGCTGCCACACCAGCTACAGCACCTCCGCCGGCTGCAATGACAAGACTGGGAATGATAACGGCTTTTCTGCCAAAACGATCCGACAAGTACCCTGCAAGAGGAATAAGCAGGATGGCAACTACAGCGTAGACTGTAATGAGCATACTAACCTTGAATGCAGATACCTTCAACTCACGTTCAATCTGTGGCAGGATCGGTATAAGCATGGAGTTGCCCAAGGTCATAATTAAAGGGATGGAAGCAAGTGCGACGAGGTCCCACTTTTTATCGTTCATACCACAACCACCTTTACAGATTCTACACACAACAGCATTATTGTGCTTGTTTCCGAGGTTGATTATTCAGAACGTGTTATTACAACAATTTAAAGTGTCGTAACGCTGCTCGACCTTTGAAAATAATATATAGCTCATTCACCTTATGTGACGCCTCAAGTAAACACTTAACCGTTGTCCACTTGATATCTTTCCCGTTTACACTGCCTCCAGGTCCAGATACATCACACACACCGAGCAGTTCGCCCTCCAGTCCTCCAGAACGAATCTCCAATCTGCCCTCTTCCCCAAAAGCCGCCACGCTGGCTTCAAACGCTTGTACTTCCTGAACAGCATTATGGTGGAAAGCGATCCAGGATGACTGACCCTCTCGATATAAGGGTTCTTCCCGAGTGATTGCCCGAACTGCCGAACGTCCTTCCAGACATTCATCCAACAGCACCCCTGCACAAGCATCATAATTCTCGGCAAAGGTAAGCAAATGCAGCGGACGCTCAGGAATCGTCTCACCTTCAATCCCAATATCAGCCGACTGGCGGATATCAGCGGAAGAACGCCCTGCCTGAATGGCCCAGGTCGCTGTCTCCAGGCAGTATCGATCTCGGGTAACATCCCATAACACCAGATTCTGAACAGGGATCTCGAAACGTATCGTAACACGCGACCCTGCTTTGACATGAACACGACGGAAAGCAAGCAGTTGCTTCTGAGCACGTTTCACACGCGAGGTATGTGAAGATCCATAGATCTGAACGACCTCATCACTGTCACGTTCACCCTTATTGTATACCTCCACTTCAATCTGCAATTGATCTGTGGCGGTAGCCTCCGCTGGAGCACTGCGACTTACACGAATCGCTTCATATTCGAATTCCGAATAGGTCAGGCCATGACCAAATGCATATTGAATCGGTCCTTGATGATACATATAGGTCATGCCGCTCTGAATGATGTCATAATCCATGATGTCAGGAAGCTGAGACTCATCTGCATACCATGTCATATTCAATCTGCCTGCCGGGGCATAATAGCCTAATAACACATCAGCAAGCGCATTCCCCAGTTCCTGACCTGCATGAGTCATATAAACGATTGCCCGGGCTATACCTTTTAATTCCTGCAGAGCAAATGGATAACTGCCCATAATGACAACCACCGTGTTGGGATTAACTTCACACACCGCTTTGACAAGTTCAACCTGACTCGGCGGAAGCAGCAGACTTGGGCGGTCAACTTCTTCTTTGCCGTTGATGTATGGGCTGTTACCAACAACAACGACAGATACCTGACTGCTTCGTGCAGCTTCTACGGCTTGTTCGATTCCGCGTGTCACCATATCAATATGGAACCCCGTAGCTTGTTGACCTAGTGAGGGGAGTGGCCCTAAAACAGAATGTCCCTCGTATTCGCTCAAACCAACGGGGATACCGTTCCACGTCCGCAATGTGTTGCTCCCATCCTCTTGGGGATCGAATTGTACGACTTCCTTGACAAACCAGCCACCAATCTCTGGGGCATTTGCCTGATAGATACCTTTCTCGGTTAAACTAACGTATCGATTATTGTTCACACTTCTTAGCGTATGACTTCCCCAACCCCAATCCTGATGTACAAACTCAGCTGCTGGTGCACTGCCCTCCGGTACCGCCAAGAGGGTACCTTCCGCACCAATGGTTATAATTTGTCCGTCTACTGTCTTTAGCCCAATACAATCATTCCCATCGACATATGATACGTCTCCTTCTGGTAGGCGATTACGCAGTCCATCGAGCACGGATACACGATAAGGCAGTGTGCCACTGTACCAATCCGTATAGACAACATTGGCAAGGGGACCAATGACACTGATCTTCTGTAATGCTTCCGGCTTTAAGGGAAGCAATCCATCATTTTGGAGTAAAACAATGGATTCGGCAGCGGCACGATAACTAAGTTTGGCATGCTCTGGTGCACATAATACCGACTCTGGAATCGATGCATAGGGGTTGCGTCCGGACTGATCCAGTTGTCCCAGTCGCATCCGTACACCAAAGATGTTACGAATCGCTCGGTCCAAATCAGTGACCTTCAATAGACCCTGCTCAAGAGCCTCTTCCAGCGCAGATACGACAAGATCAACCTCATCCGTAAGACAATCCACTCCTGCCTTTAACGCACCTGCTGCTGATTCGGCATGACTGGTGTGATAACCATGATAGTTCACCGTCTGAGACAGATCCCCCCCATCACATACAATAAAACCTGGCATTGCCCACTCGCCCTTAACCACATCATTCACATATGGACTTTCAATGGCAGGTGTACCGTTGATTGAATTGTAAGCGGTCATCATGGACAAAGCTCCGCCTTCCACAAATGGCGTCTCAAATGCTTTTAAATAATATTCCCGCAGATTGCGCGGATCGATGCTGGATGAACAATTCAGCCGATCCTTCTCATTATTATTGGCAAAAAAGTGTTTCAAGGTCGCGACCATTTTCAGATAAAAAGGATCATTGCCCTGCATCCCTTTGACAAGAGCTGCCGACATTTCTCCCGTGAGAACCGGGTCTTCCCCATAGCCCTCTTCGGTTCTGCCCCAGCGTGGGTCACGTTCCAGATCAACCGTGGGTGCCCACAAGGTTAACCCGTGAACCTCAGGATTACGGTGATGGTATGCCCTCGCTTCATCGCCAATGACTGAACCAATCTCTCGCATAAGCCTCGTATTCCAGGTACTGGACAGACCGAGAGGTTGCGGAAATACCGTTGCCTCCCCGATCCATGCAACTCCGTGAGCAGCTTCGCCCCCAACGTTGTAAGCTGGAATGCCCAGTCTTGGTACAGCTGCTTCGCGTGTAGGGATCAATCTGATCTTCTCTTCCGTTGTCAATCGTGCAATCAGGTCATCCAATCTTTCCTCCAGCGAAAGTGACGCATCCCACATCGGGTATTGATGATACTCCTTCATCCTTCATTCCCCCTGCGAATTAGTGGTGTGAAAGTTGCTTCCATTGCTCCAGTAAATCCAACGTACGCTGGCGATACTTCTGACCATCCTCAGGTTGATTGACCTGATGTTCATGAACGTAGGAATTAAAATACGAAGACAGTATTCGGTACGCAAGCCTGCGTGCCTGTCCTTCCGTGGACGGGTCCAGCGGATGATCATAGCCTTCATGAAAAGCCACCGATTCTGTCGACAATATGGCTTCATACTCCCTGTCGGCAAACATGGAACGATCCCCATCAATGATGGCCGCAATGTTTAGCTCACCATGTTCCTCATGAATAAGCACATTGGCTTCCCACAGGTCATTATGAACCAGTACCGGACGGGTCACCTGATCAAATAAGTCTTTATTTTTCATGAATAGAGCTGCGATCTCTTCCCCTACACCTGGCATATACTCGGCTTGTGCTGCTTTAAGTGCCGTTTCTGCTGCAAAAGAGTGCAACACCTCGGACCATTGATCCGAGCCTTTAATCGTCCCATCTCCTTGCGGCCAGCCAAACGATGCACCCTCAATCTGATGCATGATGGCGGTATACGCGCCAAGCTGATGGTACAATCGCTCTTTATCCATGTCTGAAATCGATGCGTGATCCAGCTGCTTACTCGGGATAAACTCCATAAACATATACGTTCTTGGTATGATGGACCCGCTGTCATCACAGGTGATAATGTTTGGTGCAGGAATGCCTGCCTTACGATAATATTCATACACAATCGGCTCAGCTGCCATCATCGTGCGTTCGAATGAAAAAAGCGGATCACTCGCAGCACCAGCCGCCATATCTCCACGGTCTGGAGCCAAACGTAAAATCACATCCGTATACGTTGCATGTTCAAGTTGAATCCGATAGGTTGTATTAAAAAGTCCACCTTGCAGGAGACCAAACGCCTTCACTTTGGTATCGCTTCCAAAATGAATCTCTACCAGTTGATGCAGCATCTCTGCTGATATCGTACAGTGCAAACCCGAATTCATCGTACTCATTTGATTCAATCTCCCATCCTTGTAGACAAACAGACGGCACCTTGCGGCACCGTCCTTTCGTCTACTATATCATGTTACAGTTGGATTGTAAGCGAGGTTGCACCTGTTGCTGCCGTAACGACAACACCATTGGCACCAGACACTTGGGAGCCACCTTCAACGCTGGATACACTCTCCATACCGCGAAGCACCAAGTTCCATGATTTGCCTGCACCTTCAGCACGAACGTCCAGCACTGATCCATTACGTGTAACGTTAACTGTCAGTTCCTGTTCAGCAGCTTGGTTCACTACGACCGCTTGAGCCGTTTGACCATCAGCCAGTTCGAACAAGTGCAGGGACACATCATTCGCAAAGTCATAATCCGGTTTGTGATCTACAGCACCGACAGCGATCAGGCTGTTTGGTTTAACCATCATAGGCAGTGTTTTGAAGTCATGGTTTTCACTGATCCAGCGTCCACCTTGTACTTTCGCTCCTGTCAGATAGTTCGTCCAAGTTCCTTCAGGCAGGTAGTAACGCACATCTCCTTCCTTGTTGAAGATTGGAGCCACGAGAATTGAATCACCAAACATATATTGCGTATCCAGGCTGTATGTTGTCGGGTCCTCTGGGAAATCCAGCAGCATAGCGCGCATCATCGGAATACCTTTTACCGTTGACTGCACCGCAGAATTGTACAGGTACGGCATCAGGCTGATTTTGAGCTTGGTAAAGTCACGTACAACGTCCACGGATTCCTCGTCAAACAACCAAGGCACACGATACGAAGTGCTGCCATGCAGACGGCTGTGTGAAGATAAAAGTCCGAATTGTACCCAGCGTTTGTATACATCCGGGCTCGCTGTGCTTTCAAAGCCACTGATATCATGGCTCCAGAATCCGAAACCGGAAAGGCCAAGTGACAGGCCGCCACGAAGGGATTCAGCCATGGATTCATATGTGGAAGAACAGTCTCCGCCCCAGTGAACCGGGAACTGTTGACCACCTGCTGTTGCAGAGCGGGCAAACAGGGCTGCCTCGTTTTTGCCAATCTTCTCTTCGAGCAATTCAAATACGGCTTTGTTATAGAGCTGTGTATAATAGTTGTGCATTTTAACCGGATCAGAACCATCGAAGTACACAACATCTGTCGGAATTCTTTCACCAAAGTCGGTCTTGAAGGAATCTACACCTTGATCCAGCAGGACTTCCAGCTTGCTCTTATACCAATTCACAGCATCCGGATTCGTGAAATCAACCAGAGCCATGCCTGCTTGCCACATATCCCATTGCCATACGCTGCCATCGGCTGTTTTGACCAGATAACCGTTCTCCATACCTTCATCGAACAAGTAGGATTTTTCTGCAATATATGGATTAATCCAAGCACAGATTTTTAGACCTTTCTCTTTCAGACGTGCAAGCATACCTTCCGGATCCGGGAACATTGCTTCATCCCAGACAAAATCAGACCATTGGTATTCCTTCATCCAGAAGCAGTCAAAATGGAATACAGACAGCGGAAGATCACGTTCAGCCATGCCATCTACGAAATGATTAACGGTTGCTTCATCATAATCCGTTGTAAATGACGTTGTCAGCCACAGACCAAATGTCCATGCTGGTGGAAGCGCCGGTTTACCGGTTAATTTCGTATAATTATCCAGTACATCCTTTGGATTGTCACCGCCGATGATAAAGTACTCCAACGTCTCGCCTTCTACGCTGAATTGCACTTTAGATACATTCTCGGATGCAATCTCATACGATACGCGTTCCGGATGGTTTACAAATACGCCATATCCTTTATTGGACAGGTAGAAAGGAATGTTTTTGTAGGATTGCTCACTGCTTGTACCGCCATCTTCATTCCAGGTATCTACGATTTGACCATTTTTAACAAACGGTGTGAAGCGCTCACCAAGTCCGTAAACGTATTCACCAATACCGAGATCAAGCTGCTCACGGAAGTACGCTTCCTTGCTCGGACCTGTAATATAACCAGCCGCTCGTTGACCGCTACCCGTAATCCGTTTTCCTCCATACAGGAAGCTAACGTCCCAACCGTTTGTTTTATCGATCTGAACTTCCAAATTGCCGCTTTTCAACACAGCACCTTGTTCATGTTTCGAGATGTCAACGTTTGCATCTTGCGTGTTGAGCTCAAATACCGGCCCTTTTTTCACTCCGCCCTTATGGTGATTCAAGGTTACACGGATAACGTTAGGCATAGGAGAACTGTAAGTTGCTTTAAGCAAAGTTCCGTTCAGCGTATCGCCTTTGGAACGAATATATTTAGTTGCCGCATATACGGTCAAGGAATCCCCTTTTTGCACTATATCACGAATATCAGTCGGGTTTTGAATGTGATACCCTTCACGAGTCATCCAGAATCCATCAGTAAATTTCATGTTTTCTTTCCCCCTTTGGTTATATTATAATAATATTGATATTTATAACGAATTTCTTCTCTTATTTTGACCAAATATATCACGATTTTGATAATAAACATCCGTTTCTTGAACATCAACACCAATCTATGGAAACGATTACATTAATAATGATACAATAAGGAGAATCGGATATGGAACGTGAACGATTACGGGAAGACCGGATTCACGGCAATGCCATGTATCCAGTCAGTGTGTACCCGGATATTCAACAACTGAACGGGGATAGCATTCTGGATTGCCACTGGCATGATGAGATGGAGTTCACTATGGTGACCAAGGGCTGCGCTGTCTTTCAGATTGATATGAATACCGTAGAGGTGCAAGCTGGAGAAGCGATTTTCATCAATCGGGGCGAGATTCATGCGGGGTATCTGAAGGGTGATGTTCCCTGTGTATTCTCTTCCATTGTATTTAATCCCGAGCTGCTTGGCAGTCGCACCTTTGATGCGGTTCAGGAGAAATTCATCGGTCCACTGGTACGCAAAACGGTGATTCCCCCTTGTCATATCAAGGCAGATGAGGATTGGGGACACGAAATTCTGGGATACCTGAAACGCATCTTTGCAGACCATGCTTCCCGAACCGAAACGTGTGAAATGTCAACAAAAGCGTACCTGTATCTCATATTTGCCCGCATGTTCGAACATATGAGACCTGCTCCGCTCAAAGGCACCGTGGCTACAGGGAGTCATGACAAGGTAGAGCGCCTGAAATCCGTGCTCGGGTATATCCACAAGCGTTATCCTGAACCATTGAAGCTGAAAGAACTGGCCGATGAAGCCAATATGAGCGAAGGGCACTTCTGCCGTTTTTTCAAACAGATGGTACAGAAAACCCCGGTTGATTACATTAACTATTATCGCGTTCAACAGGCCTGCGTTCAACTTGAGAATACGGATCACAAGATTGTGGATATCGCCATGGATGTGGGTTTTGAGCATCTAAGCTACTTCATCACTACATTTAAAAAACATAAATCCACCACACCTTCACAGTATCGCAAAATGTTCTATGAGAACGTGGCTACAGCGTCCGCCCTGGTCTAGGAAAGACCATGCTCTGGGAAAGCGGTCAGATCGTGCGCTTGAGCCTGATATTGCCCTGTATGACTCCATGCAATTACAAAACAAAAGAAGGTGCCCACAGCTATTCAGCTGCAAGTACCTTCTTTATTCATTGGTGAATCACTTTTTCAGCGTCTTCCACGAAGTGTATTCATGCACGGAGAAACCATTAAAGGACGCATGTACCGAAGCCATTTTTTCGACCAACTTCAATTGCGCTTCCATATAAGCAGATCCTTCTTCATAAAAGGTAATGAAATCGCCTTCCTTGCTTTGCTTTGTTTCCACAGCTATGGAGATCGTTTTGCCAAGCAGAGCCGCTTCTGCAAGTTCATCCTTCGCTACACTATAGATGGCAGCAGCTGTATCACGGTAAGCCATAATGGTGATGGAGTCAAACTTGCGAATCATCCAACTGCTTACGGCCATCGTTGAACCCGGAATTTTGTAGTTATCGAGCCAGAAAGGCAAATCAGCCGCTACCGGCATCTTCATGCGCGAGGCTCGCTCAACAATGTACTCCACATTGCCTTGCCACTGGGTAATCACACTGGCCTGATTGATTTTCCATTGCGGATGCACATGTGGCTCAATATCCAGATGAATGCCAGCAAATTTCTCATTGGGCAACGCCTGTGCTTGATATGCCTCGATCCAGTCCAGGAAAGATGCAATCTGTTCCCGGCTTTCCGTCAACCCCCACGCTGATCTTCCATCCATAACATCAACCGCAATATTTTTGGCTCTCGCTTGGCGAATAAAACTTTTATACTCAGGATTTTTTATATCCCGGTTCATCTGCAGATAGATCGTATTGATCTTGTTCGCTGTGGCGTAATTTAACACCTCTTGAGGATTACTTCGGATCTGGGTGGTATCCCACACCCATGTCGCTCGCACGGGTGCATCAAGTTTTCCATGAATCGTTGCATAACTGTCGACTGAACCATCCGCGATGGCTTTGGAAGAACAAGCTGTGCTCGCACACAGGATCAAACAACTCAGTAATACGATAAAACGGTAACCCATTTTGCTTTTCATATTTGTACACTCCCTCTGAAGTTATCAGCTCTGACGTGCAAATCTGGATGAAATCGTGTCGTTTCATATTCATTTAATGGATAGTTATTACGTACGACGAATTCGAATTGCTTTTATATGCAATATCATCTTTAAGACTTACGACGAAAGAATCATATAACTATATTTCGGGAATTCGTAGTTCTGTATGTATAGTTCAAAAGTCACAATTATTCACTATATTCTAAATCAACCCTTTTTTCAGCATGACTTCAGTCATTATTGCCATATGTGCACTAAGCTCCAGAAGACCTAGAGAGCGGTTTCTTCCAGAATGCACAAAAAAACCGCCCTAAGGCGGCTTTGCATGGTTCTCCATTTAATAATGCTCTAACAACATTTTCATTCATTACCCGATAGAGGAGCTACCGGGGTACCGTCCACTACTTCATCGAAAAGGGAAACCAGTTCAATCCCTTCTGCCGAGATCCGCACAAGCCCCTTGTCGGACAATCGTAATTCTGGAATCACAACCAGCGCGAGCAAGGAAAGGGTCATGAACGCATTGTTCAACGTACATCCTGCCGACTGTAAAGCTTCACTGATTGCTGCCGATTGGGCTGCAACGACTTCGAAAGGCTCGGTTGACATCAAACCTGCAATCCGCAGCGGGAACTCAGTAACGCCTGCTGCCGTTACCACGGCTACCCCACCTTGCATGCGAATGACACGGTTGCCGGCTTCAGCCATCAGGGCATCATCATTACCGATAATCAACAGGTTGTGACTATCATGAGCCACCGTCATCGCAATCGCTGCAGGTGATGTGAAGCCGATGCCTCCAACAAGAGCAACCGCCCGATTCCCGGTTTGTTTGTGGCGCTCCAATACCGCAATTTTGCATACTTCCCCTGAAGTTGAAACTACAACCTTGCCGTTCTCTACCGTGACAGGCAGGTGTTTCTCCTTCGTATCCACATGGTTCTCTGTCACATGAATGATTTTGGCACCAATCGTACCCTCTGTAATCGGTGCAGCCAACTCCAGATCTTCTGGCTGAATAGTAGCTTCTAACTTCACCGTGTTCAGCGCTTCCTCCGGGTACGTGAAGCTGTCCCAGACCGCTGTCATTTTCCCGTTCTCGGCTACTACTTGCCCGGCAGCAATTGTCATGCCCACACGTACATCCGCCAGTCGGCCGTCCAGCAGAATAATATCGGCTATATTGCCCGGAATAACCGCACCGATGTCGCGCGCTACACCGAAGCGCTCAGCTGTGTTAATAGTGGCCATCTGGAAAGCCGTGACCGGCTTCACACCTTGGGAGATTGCGAGACGAACAACAAAGTCCATATGTCCTTCTTTGAGCAGGGATTCAGAGCTTCGGTCATCGGTCACCAGCATCATCCGGCGTGTATCCAGTCCAAGCTCGGTACAAGCTTTGATTGTCTCAGCCACATCATGCCATGCCGAACCTTGGCGCATCTTCGCATACATCCCGAGTCGCAGACGTTCGACCACATCTTCCTTGGTCACACATTCATGATCACCTGTAACCCCACTCGCGGCATACGCTGGCAGACGCCAGTCATCGGCAGCCCAGGTAAAGTGACCATCTGCCACTTTACCTGCCCGAAGGGTCGCCTGTATCTCACCAATCATCGTCTCGTCCCCGTAAACGACGCCAGGGAAGTTCATCACTTCACCAAGACCAATCATGTCCGGCCCCCAGGAAAGAGCCTCGGCTACCTCTTCAGGCCCGATATAAGCGCCTGTTGTCTCCAGTCCTGGATGGGTGGAAGGCACACAGGAAGCCACCTGCATGTAAGCAGCCATCGGTGTGGTCCGCGCTTCATCCAACATCAGTCTCAGACCTTTGAGACCAAGCACGTTAGAGATCTCATGCGGGTCAAAAAAACCTCCAGTTGTGCCTGAAGGCAAGACCGCTCTCGCAAACTCGGTTACTTTCATCTGTGTACTTTCAATATGGCAGTGTCCATCCAGCAAACCAGGAGCGATATACTTCCCGTTTGCTTCAATAATCCGGGTATGTTCTCCGATCGTGTGGCTTACATCTTTACCGACATAAGCGATTCGAGCTCCCTGTACAGCTATGGACATATCAGGCAAAATTTCACCCGATATCACGTTTACCAGCGTACCTCCCCGAATGACCAAAGTCGCCGGCAAATCTCCCCGTGCTGTAGCGACCAGATCCGGTACACAATCGGCCATAAGTGGCCGTTCAAAAGATAATTTGTTCATATTGTTGCCTCCTTTAATAAACGATCCCAAAAAAAATATATTGTTACGATTATATGAGTCCGGACCTCATGTGTAAAGAAAAATCACATCCATTGTGCTTGAACACAAATTATGAAGTCATATTTATCCACGGGACCCAATCCTTACGAGATCACGTTAGGTATTTTCATTCCATACGACCACCTATATGGTTGTAACCTCAACATGTATACTTTCCTGGCAAGTTAGCTTCTTCCCGATATATGTATCATATACATAAAAGGCTCCCGTTCCATCGAACGGAAGCTCTTTTTACGCATATGAACTTGTTATGTCAGTCCACCTGTGCAGCAGATACCTTGTCAAGATCATACCATTCTTCCGACTGGGTGGTAATGAACGGACTCGGTGTGCCCACACAATAGACATGCAACAGATGCATCGCTCGTGTACAAGCCGTATAGAACAATTTGCGTTCATGTTCCTGGGCATACTGCTTCGCAGAGCCGTCATGGATCAGCACAGCATCAAATTCCACACCTTTGGCCAGATACGCCGGGATGACATGAACACCCTGCTCAAAAGCCAGCGTCGTTTTCTTGATTAACTTCGGTGCTGTGGGAAGCACCTTACTCAATGCAGCATGTACGTCTCTGCTCTCCTCGGCGGTCTTGCAGATAACTGCGACTGATTCATACCCTTCTTTAATCAAGTGCTGAAGGTCTGTCGTGATAACGTTCATATGCCGCTCGGCATCAGAAGAAACAATCACTTTAGGCTTCTCGCCACTACGATTAAATGGAATAATCTCTTCTCCACCAGGCACCATGCCACGGGTAAACTCCACGATCTCCCGGGTAGATCGATAGCTCCTGGTCAGCTCAATCACTTCCGTATTGTCTGGACCGTACAGATTAGTCAAAGGTCCAGTTCCACTAAGCACGGAGGAGTGGGCATAGATTGCCTGATTAAAGTCACCGAGTGCTGTTATTTTCGCACGCGGGAACAACCTCTTCATAAATGCCAACTGAAACGCAGAATAATCCTGGGCTTCATCAATAATGACATGACGGATATTGGAGTTAATATGGAATCCTAGCATCAACTCACGCAGATACAAGTATGGCGTAATATCTTCATATGCCAGTTCCTGAAGCTTCAATCTGCGTAAAGTCATCTTACAGATTTCATCCCATTGAGCAGGTAGCGCTTCGTCACCAAGCAGTCGTACCATCTGAGCCTCATCGTTGAACAGATGTGCATACAATTGTCTTATATCAACGAATCGTAAGGACTTGATCCATTTTCGCAATGGTTTGAGTCGGTCACTGACCACCATACGTGCCAGAATTTCTCTTTCCTGCTCGAAGTCATTAAACGTATGGGTCTTTCCTTTTTGCTTGCGTTTCAAGCGCTGATAGGCACGTTGCAGATCCTCTGGCTCCATCAGATCAAGCTGTTGATCGACCCAAGGCGCATCCAGTTCACCTTTACCAAAGGCAGACAGTTCTTTCAGCATCCAGTCCCGCAACATTTCCAGTCGACTCACCAGCTTAACAGACGACTCGAAACTGTAGAACTTCTCAGCCATAGCCTCCGAGGTGACAATCGCACGGCCCTGGAAGCGAACCGGCTTAAATTTCATCCCGCCTGACAACATGCTTTCCTTATAACGCGTAATGACTTTCAGGAAAGATTCGGATGACTTGAAGCGAATGCTGGACATACGAACATCGTAATCGGGATCTTGCGTCCCCGTAAGTACATATTCGAGCTGAATAAACGGATCTTCCAATTGATATTCACGACCCAAACGGCGCTCCAGATACTCCTGGAAAGTCGTTTGCAACATGTTTTCCTCCCCTAGCTCAGGCAGTACCGTAGAGACATAACTGTTGAACATTGGATTCGGTGAAAAAAGAACCATCTGATCCGCTTGCAGATGCTCGCGGTATTTATAGAGAAGATATGCCACACGCTGGAGCGCTGCGGATGTTTTGCCACTGCCGGCTGCGCCTTGCACAATGAGCATACGTGTCCGGTCATTACGAATAATCCGGTTCTGCTCCTTCTGAATGGTCGCTACAATACTCTTCATCTGTGCATCCGAAGTTCGACTGAGCACAGCCTGCAACAGCTCATCACCAATCGTAACCCCAGTGTCAAACATAAAACGGATACGTCCGTCCCGAATGACAAACTGCCGCTTCATTTCTATATCACCGCTGATCTCTCCGCTTGGTGTATGATATGTGATCGGGCCAGGTGCTCCGTCATAATACAGGTTAGAGATCGGTGCACGCCAGTCGTAGACCAGAAAGGATTCTTCCTTCTCATCCAGCAACGATGCAATACCTAGATAAATGCGTTCTGCATTTGGATACCCATCTTCCTTGAAATCAATGCGGCCAAAATACGGTGAATGATGCAGTCGTTTCATTTTATCCAATGCAGCCGCTGTATTCAGATGGCTGCGCTCCCGATCGGACAGCACCTGTGACTGCTGCCGCATGCTGGTTGAAGTCTCCCCGACATCATCCGCTTCACTGAAGTTCATTGTAACTTCGTCCCAGAAGTCTTTTCTCATGCCAACCACTTCGTCACGGAAGGAGCCTACTTCATCTTCTAACGTTGTGATCTTGCGTTCAATCTGATCGGTCACCGTATTGACCCGTTGTTGTTCCTCATTCCACTGCTGCTCTGTACTCATATGTTAATAGCCCCCTCTTTCCCCGGATTGTGTCCTCAAAATCCCATTTGACAAGCCCGAAAAGGCAATGGTATAATTATTAGAAAGTAAACATTTTAATTATATGTTAATTAGTTCTAATTTTCTGAAAACCATTTTTTATTGTACCAGTGACAACGTCCCGATGCAAGCGGAGGCGTTTTTTGTTGTTTTCTTCCTCATTATTACCCAATCACCGGTTCCTCAACTGATAATACTACTCATGCTTATTTTCGTAATTCTTCAATCGTCTCTTTCCAGCGTGTAATCGCTCCAAGTTCATCTTTTAATTGAAAGGTTATGCCTGAAGTGATCTCCGCATAAGGCGCGTGATCCACACGTATATGGAGCACTTGTGCTTCAAAGCGATCTCTCGGATGAACAGCACCCTTCATCTCAGGCAGTCTTTCTACTTCTATACGGATATGCAACAATCGCTGTCCTTGAACCGCAATCAAGGTAGCCTTGCCTGTTTTGCTCATGTTCATACTCGTCTGTGTACCCTGCCATAGAGCCAGTCTGAGCTGATGCGGACTTAACGCAACCACTTCCCCCATACTAATCATCGCCTGATGCGGCCACTCATCCTCAGATACGGTCAGCAATTGCATGGCTTCATGCTGTTTATGCTCCAGATTTGTCCCACTCAACCACTCCATTAGTTCAGCGTCCAATTTCTCTATAATCATATCTCTATCCCTCAGTTCGTAAATATTCATTCATGCCATTCATCCCTATGTATGACAAAACAACCCGGACACGATGGTCCGGGCAATGTTGTAGTTCCATTGTATCTGATCACGAAGCAGATACGCAATTCGCATTTAGAGGTTGTTCAAAAGTCTAATTTTGATTTCGAATCATGCCTAAGGCCACTTGAGCCAATTCAAGATTTTATCCTGTGATTCTTTGTCTTCACTGGAGCTATGCACATGTTCGGCAAGTCGATTCAAACGTTCCAACTGATATCCGTAATCATAGATCGCAGCAGCCACGATGGACAATCGTAACATCCCTTCCTTGTTGATATCAAACTGGGTGATCGCCTGCTCCATGAAACGGTCATTATCCAATACAAACTGTGCGGCCTCTTCCCCATTAGGTTTCAGCTTATCCTCGAACTTAAGCAGTGCATGCTCATGGAATTTGATCACCAGTTCAAGATGTGAATCAAAAAACTGATCCATGGCCGTTGTCCGTGGTGCCTGGAAATAGTGGCGTTCCACCGAATCCAGCACCTCATACCCTTTTTGCAGACTCAGCAACATTTGTTTGTAGACCACCATCTGCCGAGTTTCGCTGAATTTCGAACGTTTCATCTTTTTCTGTTCCTCTTCGAACAAGTTATACTTGTCGGACAGAGACTTGATCGAACCGCCCAGGTTGTTTTTCTCCTCGCGGAATACCACTTCTTTGATCTCATCCGAGATCGAGGTTCGCAGAAGCAACGACATACCACTGAAGACACTATGGATCTGCTTCACGAACTGAATCTTTGGTTTCGGAGGAAATACCGTAATATTAATAAGAAACGCCGATACAATACCAACCAGTGTCAACAGAAAACGATTGAGTGCAAAATGCCAGTCACCTGAAGCTTCCATAATGGATACAACCGTGACCAGAGTCAGACCAACCGTCTCACCCATATTCAATTTAAGACAAATCATGATGACGAGCACGATAATTAATCCAACAGCGATTGGCTCATTGGATAACACCATGCCTCCCACCAGAGCCACAATAGCTCCGAGCGTGGTGGTCTGCAGCTGATCCAGGAAATATTTCCAGGAACGATAGATGGAAGGCTGCATGGCGAATATAGCCGCGATTGCGGCGGGCACGGGAGATTGCGGGTTCAAGAACAGGCTGCTTAGGTACAAGGCAAGCGTGACCGCAATCCCCGTCTTAAGTACACGTGCACCAAACGACATGGTGTTGACCCCTCCTCTTTACCGAACCTGAAATTTTACATGTGATGATCATTTTCATTATTACCCCATATTTCTTTTTTTGCCTGAATTCATTCAGGAGAACGATTTATTGTACCATGTAAGGTCTTCCGTTGCCATGTCATAAGTCAGAGGTAGTATGAGATGGTTTCATTTATGTATGTTAATACACATTATTAACCCAAAAAGAAGCAAATCTTCAAAATGGATTTTCACCACTTCAAAGATTCGCCTCCGTTACTTGGTATACGCTGTGGAACGCATGCTTATTGTGTCTGCTTAGCGGTCCGTGCCCTCCCATTCCCTTTTGAACTGTTCCACGAACTGCTCCATATAATCATGTCGCTGTTCCGCCAGTTCCTTGCCGTAGGAAGTATTCATCAGATCCTTGAGCTTAAACAACTTCTCGTAAAAATGATTAATCGTTGTGCTGCGCCCATTGCGATATTCCTCACGGGTCATCTGCTCCCGTGGGGGAAGGGACGGATCGTACATCTCGCGCCCTCTGGCCCCCGAAAAGGCAAAGGTTCGCGCGATCCCAATCGCACCCAGTGCATCCAGTCGATCCGCATCCTGTACAACCTGTGCTTCAAGCGAACTGACTGCAGGACGCTGGCCTCCTGCATAGGAGATGGTGCTAATAATACCGACAACCTTATTACGTATATCCGGGTCAAGAGGCTGGGTATCCAGCCAGTCATTCAGTTTGGCCATCCCGGCTTCCAAGCTCTCATTCAGCTTCTCATCCGGTACATCATGTAATAATGCGGCCAGTTCGCAGACATATGGATCTGCACCCATGCGATGAGCAAGTTCGACCGCAAGTGCAGTCACCCGTTCGATGTGTGGCCAGTCATGACCATCACTATGCTTGGAAGAGTCACCTTGAACAAAAGATCGGGCGGCTTGCAGAACAGCCTCTCCTGCTGTTATTCCATCTATTTCTGACATCTTACGATTCCCCGCCTTCACGGGCCTGTTCACGAGGAATACGTCGTGCGACACCCGTTTTAACAGCGGCTTCAATTACGCGACTGCGCATCGATTTGACCACTTTATCATTGAACACACTCGGAATAATATAATAACGTGTACGTTCTTCGTCCGTGATGGCCGAAGCAATCGCTTGAGCCGCTGCCAGCTTCATTTCTTCATTAATTTCGGTGGCTCGGCAATCCAGAACCGCCCTGAAGATGCCTGGGAAACATAACACGTTGTTGATCTGATTCGGATAATCGGATCGTCCTGTTGCCATTACCGCTACAATATCCTCCACCAAGGCAGGCATGATTTCAGGTACCGGGTTTGCCATCGCAAACACGATTGGATCTTCTGCCATGGTCTGCACATCTTCACGCGTTAACAGATTCCCGCGGGACAGGCCAATGAACACGTCAGCTCCACGGATGACATCACGCAGCGAGCCAGTTTCCAGTTCCGGGTTAGTACGAGCTGCATAGTCGCTCCAGACTTCATTCTCATAGGTTTGTGTCCGTACTATCGCACCCTCACGATCGACACCTATAAGCCGGCTGGCTCCCGCAGACAATAATATGTTGCTGCATGCTACACCTGCTGCACCGATACCACAGACCACAATCTTCACATCTTCAATGGATTTGCCCACCAGTTTGAGCGCATTGATCAGACCGGCATATAACACAACCGCTGTGCCATGCTGGTCATCATGAAACACCGGAATGTCCAATTCCTCATTCAGACGACGTTCAATTTCGAAACAACGCGGTGACGAGATATCCTCCAGATTAATGCCGCCAAAACCAGGTGATATCGCTTTCACAGTACGTATGATTTCCTCGGTATCCTGTGTGTCCAGGCAGATTGGGAAAGCATCCACACCCGCAAACTGTTTGAATAACATCGCTTTACCTTCCATGACGGGCATCGCTGCACGAGGACCAATATTACCAAGTCCTAACACTGCACTGCCATCCGATATGACGGCCACTGTATTCCGTTTAATCGTCAATGAGAAGGCTTTGCCGGGTTCTTCTGAAATGGCCGAACATACACGAGCCACATCCGGGGTGTACACACGTGACAGATCTTCCCGGTTGTGAATCGGGGTTTTGGGTGTTACTTCGATCTTACCGCCCAGATGAAGCAGGAACGTTCGATCCGATACATTAATAATGGACACACCTTTAAGCTGGCGCACCCCTTCTATAATTTTACTGTTATCTTGCGCATCTGTAACAGCGACCGTCAAGTCGCGTACGCTTACATCCTGATTGGTGGAAATCACGTCGATGGCAATGATGTCTCCCCCAGCTTCCGAGATGGCCGAGGCCACTTCGCCAAACTTGATATCCTTAGTTGTCATTTCCAGTCGAATAATGATGCTGTTACCATCCAGATTTCTTTGATTCATTTCCATTCCTCCCAGACTGAAAGTCTTGAGTTACAAGTTACCTGTTTGTCTTCGCTGCGCGGACACGTTTATCCTTTATCTTGTCCAGAAAAAGTGGTTCAACCGCCAAATATATAAAATAAAAAAGATGCCCTGAACACCAATCTCAGGCGTTCAGGGCACTCTTTGTCTATCTTAAATCTTTATAAAGTAAGGATGAACCTATATTATTTCCGGGCAGCCGGTCTGCGCAGGACACAAATGTCATATGGATTCAAGCTAAGACTTGATTCCACAGCATCACCACTGAGCAGATCCGTGTAGGACTGTCCGTCCAATTCAACCCGCTTCTCATCGGGTGTGTAGTTCTGCACAAACACATAATCAGCAGTGCCATCTGTACGGGTATGTGCCGTTGTTCCGGCAGGCAGCTCTGTTTCAAGTCCACGCTCAATGTTCAAGTCAGTGATTAGCTTAGCATAGAAATCATCATAGAATGGTGCTTTCAGACGTGTCGCCACGTAGTATGCTTTCCCTGAACCTAACTGGTTAACCGTCAATGCCGGGCGTCCGGCATAGAAGTCAGAACGGTACGTAGCCAGGGACTTCGCGCCTTCCAAATGGATCAGATCACACAGTTCAATTGCATCATATGCTGCACTGAGCTGGAGCTCATTACCCTGCTCAGGGATAATTCCGTTCAGATCACGATCATGTAATCCGTCAATTTCCTCGGACCAGATGCCAAGTGTCTTCCGCAGTGGGCCTGGGAATCCACCCAGGAAACACAGATCGTTTTCGTTTACAATACCAGACCAGTAAGTGGCTACAAACGTACCGCCTTGTTCTACGAACTTCTCAATGCGTTCGCCAACACCTTCACGTACCAGATAGAGCATTGGAGCAATCAACAACTTGTACTTGGACAGATCTGCATCCATATCGATAACGTCTACAGCGACTCCTTTTTTCCAAAACGCTTCATAATGCTCTTCCACCGTCTGCTCATATTTCACACCGATATTACGCGGCCCCTGTGAATCGTTAACGGCCCAGCGGTTTTCCCAATCAAAAATGATTGCAACTTCTGCCGGAACCGCTGTTCCAACAATCGCTTCCATGCCTGTAAGAGCCGTACCTACGTCGGTCACATCCTGGAACACGCGAGTATGTTCCGTTCCAACGTGGTCTACCACCGCACCATGAAGTTTCTCACTGGACCCCCGGCTCTTTCTCCACTGGAAGTACTGAACACTATCAGAACCGTGTGCTACAGCCTGGAGAGAAGAAAGCAGATGCATGCCCGGTTTTTTCAGCTTGCTGACGTCTTGCCAATTCGTCGAACTTGGCGTACTCTCCATCAGCAAGAACGGCTGACCGCCTTTGATGGAACGAACAATGTCATGCATCATTGCAATTCGGGATGCCTGTTTTGCGTCGTCATCTGCATCATGCCAAGTCGGATAACTGTCCCAGGAGAGGAAATCCAGAATGTCCGCGAACTTCCAATAGTTCAGACCGCCATAGAATTCCATCAGGTTGGTTGTGACTGGCAGATCAGGATTCTGAGCTTTCAAAGGTTTCGTTTCATGCACAATAAAATCAGCTGTCTGATCCGTAACGAAACGGCGCCAATCCAGATTCATCGCGTGAACCTGTGTCTCACCGTGTGGAGCTGGAGATTCCACTTGACTCCAGTCTGTAACCGTATGGCTCCAGAATGTGGTCCACCACGAATGGTTCAGTTCATCAAGGGTTTGATACTTCTTCTGAACCCAACCACGGAACGCTTCCTGGCAATAATCACAATGACAGTCTCCGCCGAACTCGTTCGAGATATGCCAACCGATTACAGCCGGATGATCCGAATAACGTTCTGCCAGTCTTGTGTTGATCGCAGTAACCTTCTCACGGTATACCGGGGAAGTATAACAATGGTTGTGACGGAAACCATGCAGATTGCGAACACGATTCTCGGATACACGGAGCACTTCCGGGTACTTCGCGGACATCCAGGCAGGTCTCGCACCACTTGGTGTAGCCAGGAAGGCATAGATGCCATTCGCTGCAAAACGATCCAAAACCTGATCCAGCCATTCAAACGTGTATACGCCCTCTTCCGGCTCAAGAGATACCCATGAGAAGATACCAATGGACATCACGTTACACTTGGCAAGCTTCATCAAGCGAATATCTTCTTCCAACACTTCAGGATAGCGGAGCCACTGCTCCGGGTTATAGTCTGCGCCATGCAACATGTGCGGGGCTTTGGAACTTACAGGTGGAAATTTGTATGTCATAAGGACAACTCCCTTGCTTTTTGAATTACAATTTTTATTGAATACAACGATATTACACGTATGTCACGACGGATTCTTCTGCAGCAGCCAGCGCTGTAAACGATTCCAACTTGCGACCTTTAAAATCAAACATGGTGAGGTTGCCCCAGTTATTCGGATGTCCAACGGACCATTCTTCTTTGCTTGGTATCCAGGCAGGTTCCCAATAATAGAATCCGTGCCCCAAACCACCAGGAACTTCACGGATAATCTGCAATAGATCCTTCAGATATTGGGTCTGTCCCTCTACACTTGCAGGGTATCCTGGCAACAACAATTCTTCTTGATTCAAAATCCATTCCTTGCCTTCCGGCTGCTCCAGCGTCCATGGATAAGCGGTTTCAACGACATTGATCGGCTTGCCATAACGCTCAGCCAGATCATGAAGATTATCACGTAACGCATCAAGCGTGCCATGCCACCAAGGGTAATACGAGAGACCAATGATATCGAACTCCACACCCAGCGCTTCAAAGCGATCATAAAACTTGCGGCTCTCGGCGTTATCTCCACCACGATCAATATGGATCATGATCTGTATATCCGGGTCAACGGATTTGACTGCAGCAATTCCGTACTTTACAAGGCCTGCAAAACGCTCCCACTGTTCATCCGTATCATGCTCTTCTCCACCGACACGCCCCTCATCCCATAACATGCCTGGCGTAATCTCGTTACCGACCTGCACCATGTCTGGAAGCGCATCGTGTTCCTTCAACGTTCTCAGAACATCAGCCGTATACATGCATACCGCACGTTGAAGCTCTTCATAGGACAGATTCTCCCATGCTTTTGGCTTCCATTGGTTGGCTGGGTCAGCCCAACGATCAGAGTAATGGAAATCAAGCAAAAATTTCAAGCCCTGCTCCTTGATCCGTTTGGCTACCTCCACCGTCCGCTCCAGATTGCAGAACCCACCAACAGGATCATTCCAGATTCGAAGTCGTATCGCGTTCGTGTCATTGAACTTCAGGATGGACAGCAAGTCTTGTTCCTTGCCATCCACATCACTGTAACTCCCGCCATGCTGTTCGATCTCATCCATAAAAGACACATCCATTCCCAGAACGAATGTCTTTTCCGTCAAATTGCTCACTGTATCAACCTCCATTAATTTGGGGTACAGGCTCAGCCTTTAACTGAGCCCAACGTCATACCTTTGACAAAGAAACGTTGCAGGAAAGGATACACAATCAAGATTGGTGCACTTCCGATGAAGATCTGAGCTGCTCTTACCGTCGTTTGAGAGAGAGCTTCCATTTCTTTTGGATTCATGCTCATGCTACTCATATCACGTCCAATAATGACCGTTTGCATAAAGGTAGCAAGTGGGTAATCCTTCGCGTTATTCATGTAGAGCAATCCATCAAACCAGGAATTCCAGTGGAACACCATACTGAACAATGCAATGGTTGCAATGGACGGCATCGAAATGGGAAGGAAGATACTGAACAATGTTCTGAAGTGGTTAGCTCCATCCATCAGCGCCGCTTCCTCCAGCTCTTTTGGAATACCGCGGAAGAAGTTCAGCATCAGGATGACAAGGAAGGTGTTAACCGCCCCCGGCAGTACCAGTACCCAGAAGGAATCCATCAATCCGATCTTCTGGATAACCATGTAGAATGGCACCAATCCCCCGTTGAAAATCATGCTGAATACGAAAATCCAGGAGTAAATCGTTCTGCCTTTGAACTCACTATTCTCTTTGGACAACGGATATGCCGCCAGGAACGTAATCAGCAAGGTGATAGCTGTACCGATCACTGTACGTAGAAGTGAGATCCAGAGCGAGTTCAAGAAAATTGGATTGTTCATCGTTTTTTTGTATGCCTCAAGGGAGAAGCCTACGGGCCAGAGATTGACCAGATTGGCATCGGCAGCAGCCTTTGTACTAAAGGATACTGCGAGTACGTGAACCATCGGTATGATACACATGATGGCAATCAGAATCAGAAAGCAGGTATTGACTATATTAAACACGCGATAAGGCAAGGATTTATGATACATCGTGGTCCCTTCTTTCTCTGTTCATTCGATTAGAATATGCGGTATCCAGCGTATTTTTTGGCTAAGCTGTACGATACAAGAATCAAGATCATGCTAATGACCGATTTGAATAATCCGATCGCTGTTGCGAAGCCCATCTCACCGTTTTGCATCGCAGAACGATATACGAAGGTATCTATGATGTCACCCGTTTGATATACGAGCGGGTTGTACAGGTTGAAAATCTGGTCAAATCCGGCATTCAGAACGTTACCAAGTGCCAGTGTTCCCACAACCATCAGCATCGGTACAAGCGAAGGAATGGTAATGTGCAGTGTCTGTTTCCAGCGTCCTGCTCCGTCAATCTCCGCTGCTTCGTACAATGCTGGATTAATTCCGGCAAGGGCAGCCAGAAAGACAATCATGTTATAGCCAAATTCCTTCCACACATCTGTCAGAATGACCGTAGATCGGAACCAGCTGTTGTCTCCCAGGAAGAAGTACGGCCCGAGTCCAAAGGTCCCCAGAACCCGGTTAACCAAGCCGCCTGTTGACAACAGATCAATCAAAATCCCGCCCAGAATGACCCAGGACAAGAAGTGAGGTAAATAGACAAGTGTTTGAATCGTTCGCTGTATAGCCATCTTGCGAACCTCATTCAAAAGAATGGCAAAAACAAATGGAACAAATAGATTAAAAATCAGTTTAAGCACAGCAATAATCAATGTGTTCCAGATAACCTGTAAGCTGTCTTCACGTTCAAACAAATATCTAAAGTTGTCCAGCCCGACCCATTCAGAACCGCTAATTCCAAGCCATGGCTTGTAGTTCTGGAATGCCATAATGATCCCGCCCATAGGCACATAACTGAAGATGATCAGAAAGACGATCGCTGGCAGCAGCATTACGTGGAATGGCCAAGTACGTTTCAAAGTTCTCATGATTGCTCCCCCTGTATTTCTTCCTACTCAAGTACTCCCTGAGTGGCTTATAATGCGATTATATCAACCTTTTACAGGGTCCAAACAGCACATAAAAGCAATATAAATGGCACAAATTCAACCACTTTGCCTCAGCTTGAATAAACATAAAAAACGCCCAGACGTTATTCGTCTGGGCGCTGCTTAACACTATTTTTTCACACCGTCATACCACGCATTGACCTCTTGTGTGATTTGATCTCCACCACCGGATTTCCACGTTTGTACAAATGTATCAAACGCATCAGCCGGATTTTTGCCATAGATAATTTCGTTAAATGCTTGATTCTCGATTTTGTTCAAATAGTCCAATTTGGATTTCATTGTCTGCGTTGTTGGACCTGTGAACATGTTCTTGAAGGAAATTTCTTCTTGGCTCAGCAACACTTTCGCTGCTGCTGGTGTTTCTTTACCGTAATTGACAGCAACATCTTTCTCAAGCTTCGTTTCAGGCTCTTTGCCATCCGCCAAGTTCAGAAGTGCTTTCATCTGGGCATCTGGAATACGCGCACCGTCGCGCACAAGCAAATAACGTACAACGTTCACGTATCCGCCTTCGATCTGGTCAATCGGCATTTGTTTTCCATTTTCATCCAATTGGTAGTCATAGCCTGCAAACAGACCGTTATCATAAGGGCTGCCTGGTGCCGGATCTGCATAATTGTCGAACAGGTAGTTCTGGTACGTAAAGAATGCTTCTGGGTGTGCCATATCCTTTTTGATCAATGTAACACCATTAACGAACTGTGTTCCGTGACGCATCGCTTTTCCTTCAGGACCGGTAGGAATTTCAATCGGTTTCCATACCGCACTCGGTACATTTTTCACTGTATCAAGAAGTGGCCATCCACTCATCCAGTAAGGTCCTGGAATAATACCTGCCGTTCCTGCAACTGCTGGCTCTGCTGTTTTGTTCTCATCCCATAGCGCTGCTTCCTGCGGGATATATCCTTTTTTGAGCCATTCGCTCAATTTGGTCAGACCTTGCTTCATGCCTGGATTGATGGAGCCATACTCCAACTTGCCATCCGCATCCAGATTCCATTGTTGAGGCAAGGTGCCATATGCACCAAAGATCCAGGATACATCTCCCATCCATGTGTTCATGGATGTTTTGAAACCAACGCTGAGCGGAGTGACTTTTTCAGGAGCCAAGCCGTCCGGGTTATTGTTTTTGAATGCTTCCATAACGGTTTCCAGCTCATCGATTGTTTTTGGAGCTTTCAGATTCAACTTGTCCAGCCAATCCTGGCGAATCCAGAGCAAGTAATCATTGTTGTATGCGTAGTCCAAAACAGGGATACCCATTCTTTTGCCATCACGACTATATTGGTTCCAGACGTTAGGATCTTGCTCCATCGCTTTTTTCCATGTGTCTGAAGCATATTTGTCGAACAGTGGACCGACTTCTTCGTACATGCCAGAGTCGATTAAGTCTTGAGCGACGAGATTGTCAGCACTCCCGATCGTCACGATATCCGGCATTTCCTGTCCGGAGGACATAGCCAGACGAAGTTTGGTTGCAAACGCACTGTTGGTGTCTGTTACAGACCAGAGCGCGCTGATATTAATCCCGAATTTTTCCTTGGCCCACTTGGTAGCCACGTTATTTTCCATGGATTCACCATTTTTAAACTTCAGCTCAGGATCGATTCCCCATGCTGTTGTAATGGTTACTTCCGGATCATACTTTTCTTTGTATTCGTTCTGGGTTCCAGATGTACCTGGTGTTGCACTATCTCCGCCTCCACTGCCTCCTGAACATCCTGCAAGAACGACAGTTAGACTTAGCGTTGTAGCGAGAAGCGTCAAGAATCTCTTTTTCGTTGATTGCGCTCTCATGTTGTTCCCCCTCAAATCGTTTTGGTTACCCTTTCATTATAGGCTGACCAGGCCTTTGAGCCTATGATACGAAATCAAGATTTCTGCACCTTTGCCAACCTATATTCTGGAATGTTGTTGTAATTATGCCTGATCCCGAAATTCATTGGGTGTCATACCATAGTGTTTTTTGAACATTTTGCTGAAATATTGCGGATTTTGATAACCAAGTTCACTCGTAATCTCGTATATTTTTTTGTTGCTATTCTTAAGCAGATACAGAGCACGCTCCATGCGCATACGAATCATGTAGTCCCCAAGACCTTCCCCTGTCTCTGCCTTGTAAATTTTCGATAGATATACGGGATGCAAATATACCTTGTCCGCAATCATCTTCACGGACAGATCCTGTCCAGTATCTCTTGTAACCAGTTCCTGAACCTGCTTGATGACATGTCTACGGCTCTGCACGCCCTCCTGATCGGACAACTCTTCCTGAAGCTTCGCCAGCATCTCGGTGGCCCAACGCCGCAGCTTCTCGGGTGATTGAATCAACTGATGGGCAAGGAGCAAATCGAATCCCGCATGATCAATCTCATGCACCAGATGGCCCTGTTTATGGGCGATATACATGAATGCATTGGTTACCGACAGATACATCTCATACACATGTTCTCTGGATAATCGTACCTGTTCTGCCGCATCAAAGACCGTGTTCAGCTTACGCGCCGCCGCTTCCCATTGCTTGGTCTCAAGCAATTGCGGAAGCACAGGCGGTTTGTACAGCTCTTCAAGCGCCTGCGTTGCATCATTCTCCGGTCTTTTGCTGAGTGCCTGATCCATGTCCATATATATAATCTTGTGTTCTTCCGGTCCGGAAAGGACAAGGGAACCCAGACTTTTTCGATAAGCTGCTGTCAACTCATTAAAGGGAAATGACGGTGTAACTACCATGGACAGATCTCCCTGTAAATATCGAATGACATGCTCACGGAAAGTTTCGGCTGAGATTCTCAACGTCTCCAAGTCCATCTGCGGAGCTTCGATCTGTTCTTGATTTTGCAAAAACATCACCAGACACTCATGGGGTCCGCGACCAAACCACACATTAAATTGTTCGCCGAGCACTTCCTCTGCAATATTACCTACCGCAAAATCCATCAGGTCCAGAGACTGCTGGTCCATTGATGAGAAGCGCCCTGTAAGGCGAATCAGCATCATTACAGCCGATTGTTCCGGGTCAATATGAATCTCATATTGTTGCAGTTGTTCCCGAAGTGCCCGCGCCGTGATCTCACGACCCAGCAGCAGATCATGCATCAGATTTTCCCGTAAAATTTTATAATCAGACTTCCGACTGTATAAGAGCCGGTGATATTTATCGAATTCATCCCACTCATCGCGAAGAGATGTGATGGCTGCCGACACGGAGCTCATAAATTCATCATCATTTACAGGTTTCAGGATATAATCCGTAGCCTGCAATTGAATCGCTTTCTTCGCATAAGTAAAATCACTGTGACCGGTCAGCAAGATACAGCGAATGTGGGACCAACGTTTGCTTACTTCTGCAATCAGATCCAGTCCGGACATACCAGGCATGCGAATATCGGTCACCACGATATCCACTGCATTTTCCTCCATAATCTCCAGCGCTTCTTTACCCGAAGCGGCACGAAGCACAGTCGTTACTCCAAGCTCTCCCCAGGGGATCGTAAGTTCCAGACTTTCTGTTACATACGTTTCATCATCTACCAGCAGTATATCTATCAAGCCAGTCACTCCCTATCTCGTTCATTCTGCAATTCATTCAATAATTCATCATGCTCCAGACATTTCAGAGGCTCATCCTTCGTTCTCCAAAAGCAATTCCCGTTCAGCAGGCCACGACAGTGTAACCCGTAATCCACCAAGTTCCGATTCCGTTATATCAAGCCCTGCCTGCTCCCCATATCGAAGCTGGAGTCTCTGATTCACATTCCACAAGCCACAGCCCATCTCCTGATCCATTGTTCCCCTGAGCTTATTCAGAAGCGCCTCACGTGCCTCCTGTGTCATGCCTTGCCCATCATCTTCCACCACAAGAACCATGACGCCGCCCTGTTTTTCCCCGGATACTCTTATTTCTCCGGCTTCCGCATCCGCTTCGATGCCGTGAATCACCGCATTTTCCACCAGTGGTTGCACGATGAGTGGCGGTACCTCCTGTCTTAACATCTCATCAGACAGATCAATCTTGTAATGAATCCGGTCCATACGCATCCGCTGGATCTCCAGATAACAGCTGACAAATTCAATCTCTTCTGTCAACGGCACCACGTCCCGCTCCTGTCTTGTCGTATACCGATAATATCGGGAGAGGTTATGCGACATCGCTACAACGGCGTCCATACGCTTCAGCTTCGCCATACTCGTAATGAAGGAGAAACAATTATAGAAGAAGTGCGGATTAATCTGCGATTGCAGCTGCTTCAACCGGGCTTCACGCACATGAATCTGTTCCAGGTAAACGTGTTCAAACAACTGCTGTATCTGCTCCACCATCAAGTTGAACCGTTCAGACAGGAAACTGAATTCATTGCGGCCCTTCGGCTTAATCCTCACTGAATAATCTTCCTGCTTCAACCGCTGGAACCCGCGAATGAGTTGTTTCACTGGTACCTGCACCTGCACATATAACAAGTACGCCACACCAAAACTCATCAACAACAAACAAATCATGGAAGAATAGAAGAGCATGTTTGATTGATGAATAGGCTTCAGAATATCTGACAGGGGCATGTAATCCACCAAATACCAGCCTGTTGTGCTGGATTTCACGGTATTGACCATGTAGGGCTCGTTCCCGATCACTACTGTACGATTATCAACGTCCTGAAGTTCATGGGCGGACAGTTCTTCCATCAACTGATTCGTTAATGAACGATCTGAAGTCCGATTATAGATAACCCCCGACTCTTCCCGGAAGTAGAACGGATCATGTCTGCCATCGTCCTTGAATTTGTCGAGCATATCCCGAATGTTGTCACTATCAAACTCCAGTTTAATAATCGTTTCCGCATTATTAGCCGGGTCTTTAATACCGTACGGAGATACCGTAATCCAGCTAAACATGAACCGATCATCTTCCCCATCCTGAATTTTGCGTACATCCCAGCCGGAACTGATATTCTCCCTTAGCGCTTGTTTATCGTAAGAACGTGCATCCCTTTCGGAGACGACCCTGCCCAGCGAAGGAGAGTACAGATATAACTTCGTGGCCCAATTGGATGAGCTTTCCTGAATACTTAGCTTATTCTGAATACGTTTGACCAGATTGATTGCATCCAGGTCAAAGTAGTTACTATCCGCATAGATTCGCCGGAAGCTGGCAATATCCGGATCATGTATGAGCAGATTCGGCCATGAGGATAACAGTTCGATGTGTGTGTTCACTTGATTTTGGAAAAACTCAAGCTGGTTACTATTCGATCGATTCAACTCATCTCTGAGAACAGCTGTTGTTTTGTGATTGGAGTACCAGTACAGAAGCACTACAGGAATCAGCATAATCAGAATAAGAATGACCATTTTGGAAAACAGATTTGTCCGATATGACATCTTTTCATCTCACCTTGTCTTAATTTGTCGTGACATTAATTGTAATGATGTAAGCGGTAAAGACAAACTATTTTTTTGAGACAAACCGATTCATTATCTAGCGTAAGCGTTACCAATTCAAGGGGGAAGGAGATAAAACCAATATTTCTGCACTAATTGCAACTTTCACGCACAAAAAGAGCCAGCGATTCGCCGGCTCTCCACCCTGATTTCAGTATATATTGTATATCTTTCTATTCAACTCAAACCTTATTTCACTTCTGTTTATGTAATTATTCTTTTTTTCTATAAAAATATCAACTATGGAATATCGTAATCAAACACGGTATTTGCTCCATCTACGCCTACATCCAGCACAATATCCATAAGTTTCCCACTGACGTACAGAGGGGATTCTGCTTTCCCGTAAAACTCCAACGTACCTGTAAACGTTCCATGGCGTTCAATCTCAACATGTACGGGTCTTAATTGGACAGACTGTAAAGCTTCCAATAGGGGATCGTCCTTAAACTTATAACTGCGTGCGAGATCAGGTAGTAACACGGCGGATACGGAATCTCTGCCGTAATTTTTGAGTGTCAGATCACAGGTTGCTCGAGTCTCACCCGTTTTCAACACGTTAAAGGTACAAGAGCTTTCATTTTGCACATAGGATACCGCATCTACACCTTTAGCACCCCACTTGGCTATATACATGAATTTATCGGTCATGTACGAGTAACTGAGAACAAGAGCAAGGACAACAATCCACAACCCTTTTGCAAGTGCCGGAAACGAACGACCAATCTCTTTGCGAGTAAGATAAAAGCCGCAGGCGAAGATCCCCAATCCAAGGAAAAGTGTGATATGCACACCACTTAAATACGATGTAGTATACGGTGATATACCTATGGCTGACAGTATTGTATCTCCAACAGAAAAACCAAGATGATGGTTAAATGTAAAGATGATAGCAAAAAGCAATAAAGCCCCAGAGAACACAAGTCTGGTTCTCGACACACGAACACCCCCAATCAACCACCTGATTATATCATATTTTTCCTAATTATGATTAACAATCCAAATCAAAAAAACAACAATAAAAAGAACGTCTTCGGTTGTTCACCGAAAACGTCCTCCATATTTGCCACCGACAAGAGCTTGTAGGAACACAAGTCTCTCCATCATTGCTGATGATCATTTACTTCTCGGCAAGGAATGCATCGAGTTGTTCCTGTTTGGCAGCAATAATTTTATCAATTCCAGCTGCTTTCAGTTTCTCCAGATATTTCGGAATCATCTCATTCGGATCAACAGCGCCCGATGTCATACCCGGCTTGAACTGTTTGTTCACGTTGTTGACCGCAGCAATTTCATTTTTGACAGATTGGCTGTTGAATGTAAAGCCCAGTGCAGGTGACTTCACACCTTTGGCGTTAAATTCTTTGAACTTCTCCCACTTCTGCGGATCTTCATTATCCCAGAGGAAGTTCAGGAACTGGTTACCAAGCTGCCACTGGGCACCTGGGTTGTAGGTACGACTGTTGGCATCAACACCTTCAGGGAGAGTGATGATATTATCCTGTCCGTCTTTTTTCACATAATGGGTGCCTTCAATTCCGAAGTTCAGCAAATTGTTAATTTCCTTGTCGGAATGCAGCAGGTTAATGACCTGCATCGCTTTCTCCGGTTGCTCGGAAGAACGTGAGATCGCAAGCATTGCTCCAGATGCATCACCCGTCGTGATTGTCGGCTGTGTCATCTCAATCTGAGTCAGTGGGAAGCCCACATACCCTTCTTCTTCTTTATCCTTGCCTGGTTTCATGCCATCTGTCCAGAGAAATGCTTTTCCAGCCTTCGCCTGGTCTTTCGGGAACACATTGGACGTAGCCGCATCACTGTTGATATATCCTGCTTGATACCACTTGCGGGCGAGTTCAGCCGCTTCCTTGAATTCAGGAGTCTCCACTTCATTCAGCACTGTTGTTCCGCCTGCCGTTTTGGAGATCACTCCAGGTACGGAAGCGTCACCGAGATAATCCCAATCCAGATTCTCCAACAGCCCGTTACCATTGGTGTTGGACATATAGAACGGTGTAATGCCTGGTTCGTTTTCCTTGATGGTTTTGAGCAGTGGCTCCAGATCAGCCCATGTCTTTACAGCTGTCAGGTCCAGCTTATACTTGTCAGCCAGATCTTTACGTACCAACACACCACGTGTGGCTGCGAGTTCCTTATTCGTAGGAACGCCATAATTCACGCCGTCCACCTGGGAACCTTCCAGAAAGGCAGGGTCCAGGTTTTTCTTGATATCCTGACCATGTGCATCAAGCAGATCATTCAATGGCAAGAATGCGCCTTTAGCTACATTCACCGTGTAGTTCTGCCAAGCTGCTGTGAAGATAATGTCTGATTTTTCACCTGAGGAGATCATGAGATTCAGCTTGTTATCCCACTGACCCCAGTCAACCGCATTGATCTTAAGTGTGGCCCCGATCTTTGGTTCCATCTTTTTGTTAATCTCAGCTTCCACCAGAGCGACATCCTTCTGTGGTGTCCCTGGGTAGAAAAGTGTCACTTCATAGGGTTTCCCCCCACCTTCACTTGCTCCTCCGCCTTCTGTGCCAGGTGTTGTTGTTCCACCCTTGTCTGATGAGCACGCTGCCAGCACCAGGCTCAGCGCCATAACCGTTGCCATCACACGTGGCCATACCTTTAATGATCTAACCAATTGAACCCCTCCTGTCATGTGTTGAACCCTACAACCGATTTCCCCAATTCACAATGAAACCTGTAACCACTTCTGTATATGCCCTTTCAGTCCATCTTCATTTACCTTGCTCACTCCGCTACCGGTTCAGAGTTATCCCTTCACAGCGCCAACCGTGAGACCTTTGATGAAATAACGCTGGAAGAATGGATATGCCAGTACAATTGGACCAATACCGACTACAGCCATCGCCATTTGCAGCGTTTTGTTAGGCAGATTCAGCAATCCACCCTGCGACGAAATCTGTGAAGAGACGTTGGAGTTGGTTGTTAAATATTGAATATCGAGCAGCGTCCGGTACATAAGGTACTGAAGGCTGATCGTCCGGTTATCTGATATAAAAATCATGCTAAGGTACCAGTCATTCCAGTAATTCAGTGTACTGAACAACGCGACGGTTGCCATCACGGGAAGAGAGAGCGGAAGTACGATACGTGCAAACGTTCTTAATTCTCCCGCACCATCAATCCGAGCCGATTCCAGTATGGACACCGGGATGGAGTTCGCGAAGAATGTACGCATAACCAGTACAAAGAATGGGGATAGCAGTAGAGGCAGAATGAGTGCCAGTATGGAGTTTTTCAGATCCAACACGTTGACATAGACCAGATACCAGGGCACCAGACCTCCATTAAACAGCATCGTGAAAAAGATGAAAAAGGCGAACCACCCACGATAAGGCAGATCTCTCCGCGAGAGCGGATAAGCATACAATGCGGTCAATGCAACACTTGTAATCGTACCTACAACGGTAACAATAAAGGAGATACCATACGAGTGAAGGATCTGATCCATATCTCTGAACAGAAACTCATAAGCCGTCAGGCTGAACTTCTCGGGAATAAGCTTGTATCCATTGGCAACTACGGTTGTCTCGTCCGAAAATGAGATGGCAAAGACAAGCAGGATCGGCACGATACAGGCAATGGCATAGAATAGAAACATCGCATGAATAACAGATGCGGAACGCTTCGATACGGCTAATGGATCATGTGATTTCACAGCTGACTTGCCTCCTCTCAAAATAATGCATTATCTTTATCCATTCGCCTTACGATAGTGTTGGATACAAGAACCAGCACAAATCCGACGATGGCTTGATATAGACCGGCTGCAGATGACATTCCAATATCTCCACCGATAAGGAACGTACGATATACATAGGTATCCAATACATTCGTTACCGGGAACAATGCTCCCGATTCCAATGGAACCTGGTAGAACAGACTAAAGTCCGCATAGAATATACGGCCAATCTGCAATAACGTCATAATGACGATCAATGGGACGAGAAACGGAATGGTGATGAAGCGGATCTGATGCCATTTGGTTGCTCCATCAAGCACAGCTGCTTCATAATATTCTTCATCGATACCCACAACAGCTGCCAGATAGATGACGGCATAATATCCAATATTCTTCCATGTGTTCACCAGTGGCAAAATATAAGGCCAATACTTCGGCTCCGAATACCAGTCGATCGGCTGACCGCCAAACATCTGCAGAATCGTTGAGTTCATGAATCCTGAATCCTTGCCCAGAAAAGCCAGTACCAGATAACTGACCACAATCATGGACAGGAAATACGGCAACAGCATAAGTGATTGATATAACTTGGACATGGCCTTGTTTTTCACTTCATTGAGCAGAATAGCAAGCCCGACACCTACAAAGAGATTCAGTGCAATAAACACGGTGTTATACGCGAGTGTATTTCGGGTAATTTCCCATGCATCACTGGTTGAGAACAAATATTTGAAATTGTCCCATCCACTCCACGGGCTACCCCAAATACCATCAGCATAGTTTACATTTTTGAATGCGATCAGAACGCCGAACATCGGCATATAGTTGTTCACCAGCAGAAACAGGACCCCTGGCAAGAACATGAGATACAGCACCTTGAATTTGCCAAGATTGTACCATACAGACTTGCGCTTTCGGACTGATCCTTCCGGTATTTCCGATATCCGTACTCCCTTACCCGCCTGGGGTTGTGTCTTCATAACGTGTTCTCCCTCACTCCTCTTGAATTCTTCCTCAGGATGAAGCTCCGTTGCGGCTCCTGTGGTTCAAGTATACGGCGGGGCGAGGAAGACCTCTATCTGCTGTGGTGACCTGTTGACTTATCAAATTATGACTTTAGTACCAAAAAAAACAAAAGACGCAGCATGCTGCGCCCTGAACTATACGGTACGTGACTGTTTACGAAACTCCTGTGGTGTTATACCCGTGCACTTTTTGAACATTTTGGTGAAATGCGAGTAATTATAATACCCCACCTTGCCAGCGATATCCGTCACCTTGACGGTGGACTGGGATAGCAACGTTTTCGCTTTAGCTACTCTGCCCTGCAGGATAAACTCAGATAGGGACATCCCCTTTTCTTTCCGAAACAAACGAGATAGATAAGCGGGATTGAATCCGGCAAAAGCTGCAAGTTCCTCTCGCATAAGTTCTTCACCAATATGAGTTTCAATATAAACGCACAACTGATCCACAATGGTCATGGGGCTATGATCGTCTGGATACAACACCGGGATCACACGATCAATCAGATCCAACGTCCACTGCTTCAACTGTGGCAATGACCTCGTCACCACACTCTCTTCCGGTTCACGTTCACCCGGATAAAGACTGCGTATGGACACGTTTTTCTGATGAAGCAGCGGATAGACCACATGCAGCATCGCATGATAATAGAGATGCAGCATTTCAGGAGACAATCCCTCCTGGGCAGCAAGTAACTCAAAAATCTCATCCACACGTTCTCGCAAGTCCCCTACTTTACCCGTCTCAAAAAGAATGGATAATTCCGAAAACCATGGAATAGGCAAAAAGCGATCTTCCTGATCTCTTCCCCGCTCATCATAGACAAAAACTTCTTCAAGCTCCTTAATATTGCGCCGTTCCATATCCATCAGTTCATTTAACATACCTTGCAGCTCAGTTACAGCAACCGGAGCACCAACATAACAGGACAAACGGCAGTAAAAATACGTACCACATTCCTGAATATACCCCTGACAACGTTGTGCCACTTCGTTTGCACTGGGAATGATGCCGTCTTGCTCGTAAGCAAGCACAATATTTAATCCACTTTGATCCTGAAACACCTCACCCGGCTTGTTGCCAAGCAGGATCTCCCTGGCTGCATTACGGAGCGCATATTCCAGCACCTCTTCGTCACGCAGGTCAAACTCACGCACCCACTCCTCTACCGAGATCACAATGGGTAATACACGAGCCTGGGGATCAATCTCGGCACCATACAATTCTGCAAGCTCTTGCAGCCGTTGTTTGGTTAATGTGATACGCTGAGAGATGGCATCTTTCCAGAAGCGTTCTGTCAGTAGCGGTTTATGGGTTTTCCAGCGTTTGTATACGGTCTCATAAACTTCGTTGGTACGGGTACGCTGCTCTCCATCCTTAATCTTCTCCACCGCCTGGGTTACTACCTTAATCAATTGATCGGCTGGAGCCGGCTTCAACACATAATCAAAGCTGTTTAGTTTGATGGCTGTCTGAGCATAATCGAATAAAGCATGCCCTGTCAGGAAAACGGTCAGTATGCCTGGATCATGTTTCAACACCCAGCTCTGCAGGTCAAGCCCTGTTTCACCAGGCATCTCGATATCACAGATCATGATATCAATGGCATTTGACTTTAAGATCTTTCTTGCCTCTTCGGCATCACAAGCACTGAATACCTGGTCGACGCCTGCTGCTTGCCAGTTAACTCCTTCCACCATCGCTTGTAATGCATACACTTCATCATCCACGATCAACAGGTTCCGCATGGGCTCCCCCTTCTTCCTCTTCGGTCTGAGCGGGTAAATCAATGGTGACTTTGGCGCCATGATCCGCCTCATTTCCAAACTGCAAACTGGCTTGATCACCATACTTCACTAAAAGCCGATGAGCCACATTCCATATACCGATATGCTGTCCACTCGGGTCCTCAGTGTATTGTCCATGTTGCAGACGCTCTAACAATTCTTCATCAAATCCAACACCATTATCGACAATCATCAGTTGAAGCACCGTCCCATCGACCTGACCGGATGACTTCTCACCGAGGCTCGCCACGATCCGAATGACAAAGGCTTGCGTCCGGCGCTGAAATCCATGAATAATGGCATTCTCCACAAAGGGTTGAATGGTTAATGGAGGAATTACATAATGTCCCAGATTCGGTTCAACTTCCAGTTCAAAATCGAATCGGCTTGGAAACCTCAGCTTTTGAATTTCCAAGTAATGACGAATGTGCTCGAGCTCTTCATCCAGACGAATAACACGTTTACCTGCACGCAGACTGAATCGAAAATAATCAGCCAGATGACCAGCCATTTGCTGCACCAACTCATGCTTTTGCAAGGAAGCCAGACTATGAATAATATTGAGTGAATTCAGGTAAAAGTGAGGATTGATTTGCATCTGTAGTTGTTTGAACTCTGCCTCCCGCGTCCGCAACTGTTCCTCATATACATCAATCTTCAGATGCCTGATCTCACTGGTCATTTGATTGAAACTTCGTGTCATGAATTCAAGTTCCGAAGAAGATGGCGGGTCCAGCTTCACATCGAGATCTCCGCGGCTCACCCTTCTCATACCTCGGATCAACGCATTCATCGGGCGGAATAACAGATGTCTTAAAAAGATCAGTGCAGTAACCAGAATGACTGCCGCACCAATGGGAAGCAGACGAATGATCTGCTGGAAAAACGGCAGGTTACGCATCATGTCTTCCTCAGGCAACAGCACGATATAATTCATCCGGGACATGGCCGAGGCAATACCCAACATCAAATATTGACGTGCTTCTCCCTTGTTCACCACTTCAGAGATAACCTGATACGGATTTTCCAGACCGGGAAGATGCTCTGCAGCCAGCTGAATCTGTGCAGTATTCAATGTGGAATCCGATAATGCCCCACCGTCAGTTCCAACAATGACTGCGCCTCCCCGATCTCCGGATTCAGTGAATTGTTGTGTATGATTCAGTGCATTCATATCGACAAGTGCACCTGCATAGAACTGCTGGTTGATTCGCACCGTTTTCACCAATGCATTCCAAGTCCCGCCACGTACGATGCTCCATTCCGGCTTCTGGATATCCCCTTCCAATTGCTGCATCTGGACCGGCATACTCTCCTGCACAACCGACTTTTTGACATCATAATTGCCTGAAGTGGCGAGCAGCAGATCATCATTCACGGCATCATATAGAAAAAAAGAATCGATTAGATTATAAAAACCGATATCTGTCATGAATTTATTCATAATCCGTTGCTTTGCAATGATATAATCGCCGCTGCCGTATTTCAGAAAAAACAGAGAGATAATATCCGGGTCCCTCTCGCCCAGACTATATAAATACCGGTTCGTCTCCTGTAATACTCGTTCATTCTGCTCCACACTTTTGGCGAGATGATTCATATTGGTGAGGGATACTTTGTCACGTACAACTTTCATGGCGTAGACGTTATTGTAATAAAGCAGCATGAACAGTGGCAGCATGATCAATGTAAGGCCCACAATAAATTTAAAACGAAGTGAACGGATCAAATTCATGGATTATGGATTCCCGCCCTTTTAGTTCAACATATTTTTTCTATTTTCTTCCTTAATGATGGCATGTTTATTGTAATCACCCCTGCTTGCCATTGTCTATGGGGTCCTGTGACCTTCATATGTCAATTCTGATGACTTTCCATCCGCCCCATTTCAAGCGTAACAAGCTTCATGTTGTAATAAATTCTCCAGTTGTAAAAAAAATCCTTCATTATTACGCTGAAGCTTCTCCCTAAAAATAAATGCTGCGGCAAGCCCCGAACTCCACGAACGCCCGATCTTGACATGCATACGATATATCACTCCTCGGGTTTGTCACCAGGATGTAGGGAGGCCTGTTCGATGAATATTCAACTCACTGCATTACACTATGTCTATCTGGCATATATCGTTTTGATCATCGCCATAATGATCCGCCGCAGGGATACCACGATCATCTGTGTTGCGGGTATTATGACCATTGGACTTCTGGCAACCGAGACCTTAAGCGGGTCAGTTGCAGGAATCTTCAACAGTTTTATCTATGCAACAAAAGAATTGCTAAGTACGATCTTTATCATCTCGATTATTGTGGCCATGAGCCGTGTTCTGATCAGAACCGGCATTAATGAGATTATGGTGACACCCGTCACCCGGTTTATCCGTTCTCCTCAGGTCGCATATTGGGGTATCGGATTAATTATGATGGTCGTATCGCTATTTTTCTGGCCATCCCCGGCCGTAGCACTTGTCGGTGCAGTGCTTCTTCCTGTAGCGGTGCGTGTAGGTCTTCCTCCCATTGGAGCTGCCATTGCCATGAACCTGTTTGGACATGGGATTGCACTGTCGGGAGATTACATTATTCAGGGGGCTCCCAAACTCACGGCTGATGCAGCCGGTCTGCCCGTTACTTCCGTCATGACGGCCAGCATCCCTTTGGTTATTGTCATGGGAACCGTATCTACCCTTACAGCCTTCTGGATGCTGCACAAAGAGATGAAATCAGGCTCACCTGTTCATTCCCCAAACGATATATCAGGTACCGTGAGCACCGAACATCCTTCCTCATCAGAGGCTGTGCCCGCCACCCTAATCGTTAATCAGCCTGTTCAACGTCAAGTGATTTCACCCCGTCTGCAAAAGGTGTTCGCTCTACTTATCCCTCTGTTATTCGCAGTTGATGTGATTCTAATGTTTGTATTGAAGTTGCAAGGCGGCGACGCTACGGCTCTGATTGGTGGAACCGCTGTGGTCATACTCATCGCTGTCACCCTTGCCGCACATCGTCATGCCGGACCAGAGGAAACAACCAATTATTTAATCGAAGGATTTCAGTTTGGTTTCAAAGTGTTTGGACCGGTTATTCCCATAGCTGCGTTTTTTTATCTGGGAGATGCTGCAATTACGGAGTTGTTCATCAATCCTCTTCCTGAAGGTTCGCACGGGATCGTCAATGATCTCGGGGTCGCACTTGCTGGACTGGTGCCCTTGAATGATACAGTGAGCGCTATTACAATGACGGTAACCGGAGCAGTGACCGGAATGGATGGTTCGGGGTTCTCGGGGATTTCGCTGGTTGGCTCGATTGCGTCCATGTTCGCAGGTTCGACAGATTCAGCACCTGTACTGACAGCACTAGGTCAGGTCGCAGCCATATGGGTAGGTGGTGGAACCTTGATTCCATGGGCATTGATCCCTGCTGCTGCAATCTGCGGAGTCAGCCCTTTTGAACTTGCAAGACGCAACCTGAAGCCTGTACTGCTGGGCCTCACGGTGACAACGATTGTAGCTATATTTCTGATCTGACCAAAGGTTATGCTAAACCATTTCAAAATGATGTGCGTGAACGCGCCCAGTTCCAGAGATCTTCCCGTTTCATCTCGGCCAGGTGCAGCATTTCCATATATGGACGTTGGTCTGGAAGATCCCCACCACGTACACATTGAAATTCAGCAACGGCTCCGATTCGATTGTATATTTCAGCTCCAAAGGCATCCAGATCCTCTGCATAACACAGCAGATCCAGATCACTGCCTGGAACATCAATATCAATCGGTACAGTTCCTGCCGGATATGGGTGATAGTCAGCTAATATATTAAGCAATCCACTGCTCTGTAACACGCGATATGCGTCCTGCTGACGTGCATTACCCGAAGCCAGATATGCCATTACTTCTGCGGTAGTACTCATCTCCCCGCCTTGGGTCACAGTTAGTTCGAGCCTCCTGTAACGACCTGTTTCACACGTCCCACTTGACCGCTCGTCAGTCGTACTTTGATTCCGTGTGGATGCGTGGGGGACTTGGTTAATAGATCCTTCACAATGCCACGGGTCAGCTTACCTGTAGCTTGGTCCTGCTTCAGTACAATATCCACTTCAAGACCCGGTTTAATATTTACACGTTGTTGTCCATTCATTATGTACACTCTCCTCTATATCGTGGTTCATACCATGTATACTATATAACCCTTAAACACAAAGCTCCATCTATTGTAGACGTTTTGATTACAAAACAAAAGGGACGCGGAAATAACCCCCTACGCCTGGTTGCATGGTTGATATGAAGACCAAGTTAAAAAACCGCAGGTCTCTTCATCTGAGACCTACGGTTTCTAATTGGATTGGCATGTTCAGGGCTGCACATGCTTCAAAGTAGACGAAGGTGCAGTCCCATCTTTCGCAGCTTCACGTGCCTTCACAGCAAGCAGCTCAGACACCGTCACGAATCGATACCCCTGCTGCTGTAACTTTGGCAGGATCGTTTGGAGTGCAGCTACCGTATGGGACTTGCCTTTCACCTTATCGTGGAAAAGTACAATATCCCCATTACGCGCGTTATTCAGCACTTTTTTAACAATGGCCGATACACCTGGAGAAGCCCAGTCCCGTGTATCCTGATGCCAAGACCAGAGTACAATGGTATACCCTTTTTGTTTGGCAGCCTGGATAACCATGTCATTGTAATAGCCACCAGGTGGCCTGAACAACAAGGGGCGCTCCGCACCTGCTTCAATGATGGAACTTTCTGCTTCGTTCATATCCTTCCTGTACTTTTCCGCACTAGTTGATCGAACTGCATACGTGTGCGCATACGTATGATTGGCGATTTCATGCCCTTCGAGCTGTTCCTGCTTAATCAGTTCAGGAAATTTGTCTGCCCATTTGCCAAGTACAAAAAAGGTTCCTTTGGCTTGGTATTGCTTGAGCAACGCCAAAATTTGGGGAGTCTGAATCGGATCTGGTCCATCATCAAAGGTCAGGGCGATGAGTTTATCCTGTGTAGGAACCTCCCACACGATCTCTCCTCGTTCCTCATAATACTGACGGTTCTTCTGTACAGGCTTCGCATAGGCAGAACTGCTACCCAGCAAAATAATTAGCGTGAACATTCCGATGACTCGGGCTGCCTTCAGGTTCATGTTGTGTCCTCACTTTGTCTTCAAACGTAAACTCCCTGTTAGCATTTCCCGATTCACCCGAACTCATTAACGAAAGATCTGATCCACGACTGCAATTTCTTCAGCAGTTAATTCCACATTTAATGTTTGCAGATTGTTAATGACCTGCTCCGGTCTCTTGGCTCCCGGAATCAGTGCATCGATCGAAGGCTGAGTCAGGTACCAGGCCAGAACCAGATGAGCGACTTCAACATCCTTGGATTGTGCTATGCTGCGCAGTTGCTCAACTTTATTCAAATTCTCAATGAAAGCTTCACCCGTGAACAGCGGGTTCTTCGCCCGTCCATCTTGAAATGTGGTATTGCGATTATATTTACCGCCCAGCAGTCCCGCTGCCAGAGGGAAGTAGGGGACAAAAGAAATATGATGCTCAGCCGTATACGGCAATAGCTCTTTCTCCGCTTCTCTTTTGAACAGATTATATTCAGATTGTAATACGTCTACATGCCCGTCTTTGTTGGCTTCACGCAACTGATCAATGGAGAAATTAGATACGCCAATGGCACGAATTTTACCCGCGTCTTTTAATTGTTTTAACGTATCTACTGCTTCATCCTTAGGCGTATGTTCATCCGGGAAGTGAATGTAGAACAGATCAATGTAATCGGTTTGCAGACGTTTCAACGCCTCATCCACAGATGTTTTCAGAAAAGCAGGTGAGTTATCGATAACAATCTTGCCATCCACAAATTTATGGGCTGCCTTGGTTGCAATAATCGCATTCTGACGCTGACCGGTTTCCTTCAATACTTCACCAATCAATCGCTCGGAATGCTCAGGTCCATAGATATATGCGGTATCCAGAAAGTTAATCCCTTGTTTCAAGGCGGTTCGAACCACTTCCTTGCCTGTCTCATCATTCAGCATTTCCGGATAGATATTATGTCCTCCTACAGCATTTGCACCCAGTCCAATGGGATTTACGACCAGATCGGTCTTGCCCAACCGTATTTGCTGTTGTACCATGTCTCATCTCTCCTCGCTGATCATTATAAGTATCCATTGGGTAGTGACATCTTTCTTGTCCCATATTATATCAAACTGTTTAGCATATTTAAAATATCGGATTTATCGGATTAGCAAACATCCTAGGTATTTTTCAATGCAGTTGCTTCCACGTCATTGATAAACCGGCGCAGCTTGGCAGCCACATCACGATTAATCTCACCATTTTCATATAATTGTTGCACGGTATTGCGCTGTTCCTGAATCGCCACCATCTGCAGTTCAAGCTTCTCCTGATTAAACGGATCTTCTGTTTTCCCTTGGTTCCAGGTTCGCAATTTGGCAATGACACGCTCATACTTGGCGATGACCGACAAGGCTACGACTCGATTCCCATCATTCATATGGGCACGAATGGCCTGAATTGCCGCTGCAGAGGTACGTAACTTCACCTGACGGAACAGTTCTGCATTTTCAAGCATGAAGGGTTGACTCGGCTTCTGGGATCGGTTGGTGAACAGATGACCCAGCACACGCCCGATCTCGTTAATTGAGGTCATAATCTGAGTGTCGGCGCGATTGGACAGCATCATTTCCTTACGATCCAGCCAGCTGTCACATTTGAAGGCGGCATCGGAAGCAATTGCATTTTCATCCAGCATCGCTTCGATTTCTTTGCGCTCCGCACGGGTGGCAATCAGGTTAATAGCCGTTTCCTGTTTCTGAATATCTTTGCGTTTACCAGCGGTGAGCTGGCCTGCAGCCTGTCTGATGTATTTGGACAGGTCAGAGACGACCGCGAGTGCCGCGGCTTTGTTCTCATCGTTCATTTCGGATTTGACAGCTCGTATCGCCGCATTCAGCATAATGTCATGTGCTTTTCGTTCGGTCTTCTGAGGAGATTCCTCGGTGGATTTTCCATCGTCCTTGGCCAGAACGGGAAGAAACACACTCGCCGCAATCAGGGAGAAGAGGATAACGCCCGCTGCCAGGAAAATAATCAGATCCCGTTCAGGGAAAGGTGACCCATCCTGGAGCACGTAAGGAATGGAAAAGGCACCAGCCAATGTCACAGCCCCCCGCACCCCAGATAAAGAAATAATCGTGATATCCTTGAATCTGGGCCTGCCAATAGAGGATTTGGTACGCAGCAATTCATTTCCTTGCCAGAACAGATAGATCCAGAGAAAGCGCAGAACCAGCAATAACACCGAGATCAGGCCCACATAACCCAACACCTGCAGATTATTAAACGTTACATTTTCAAAAATGGTACTCAAAACATCCGGGACCTGTACACCCAGAATAACAAACACCAGACCATTTAATATAAATAAAATGACTGACCATGTACTCGCAGATACCACCTGCATTTTCAACTGAACCGATTCAGCTCGGTCACGCTCAATGGCGTGGATAATACCACCTGCAACTACCCCAAGAATACCGGATACCCCAATTTCTTCACTCACCAGATAGATGATAAATGGCGTCAGGATTTGCAGAAGCATGTGAATGGTGACATCTTCCATACCCAGCCTGCGAATCCACATCCCAAGCCGGATTAACAGAAAAGATAACAATGCTCCAACGAGAAGACCGCCAATTGCAATCAGAATAAAACTGAAGGTTGCCTGGGCCAGGGAAAAAACACCTGTTACCGTGGCTGCAATGGCGAATTTGAAAGCAACCAAGCCGGATGCATCATTCATTAATGCTTCCCCTTCAAGAAGCCTATGTATGCCTTTGGGCAGATGTACCCGCCCAGCCATTGCGCCCACGGCCACAGCGTCTGTCGGGGATAATATGGCTGCAAGTGCAAAAGCAGCGGGTAACGGTATCGAAGGAATCAACCAATGAATGGCATATCCCGCCACAACTACTGTCACGAACACAAGTCCAAGCGCAAGCAGTAGGATCGGTGCACGCAGATTCCATAGTTCATTTCTTGGTGTTCGCTTACCATCGTTATATAACAAAGGTGCGATGAAAAGTACAAAGAACAATTCCGGATTCAACGGCAAGTGTACGCCTGCAGGAAGTAGAGCTATAGCTACTCCAAGCACGATTTGAATAAGCGGAACGGGAATAAAAGGTACAAACCGGTTCAGGATGTTTGATAAACCGATCAGTACCAGTAAGACAAGTACGGCTATAAATATTTCCATGATGACAATCCCTTTCCGCCTATAGAAGTGGTGAAACCTTTGTTGCATAGGTTTATTTTAACATAATCCAAACTTTGTTATAAAAATGTTGTCATATTCATATACCCATTCACACGGTCTCAGACCATTCTATATTAGTTGAACTAATCATTTACACGATAACGGAGAGGACAGAAAAAACCTGAAAAAGCGAAGCGTTCGCCTAAAAGCTTTCTGAAAGAAAGCTGCATCGGAAGCATACGCTATCCCCGGATTTTCCCCTTCGGAAAAGTGAATCAAGAAATCTGGGGATAACAGCGATTGTAAGGTTATTCTGTCATCGTAGTATCAGTGTAAATAATCTTTAGTTCAACTTATATAGATTAAAGAATTCTGATGGATTCTGTATATAAGATGTTACAATATGCTCAGGACAATACCCGTTTGGAAAGGAACTTGCATCTATGGCATTTGGAATTAAACGACAAGAGCTTGCTGCGTGGAAGGAACAAGTGGCTCGTGGTGAGATTGCGTACCTCACTCATTTCTGGATTGACAACCGATTCCCTCACATCACCAGTGTCACCAAAGTTGGCTGTGCAGATCTGGAACGCCTCGAGCGTTGGTGTCACGATCATGGGCTGGACCCACGATACATACATCAGCGAGAGCCATTTCCCCACTTTGACCTGATGGGCCGCAAACAAAAAGAAGTTTTGATTCAGGAAGGCTTGATGGATCATGTGGTTCGCTTTCATTTGTAAACCAACTCAAAAACGCCAGTCTTCAAGGCTCATCCCCCCGCAATTAGGGACGAACTCATGAGGACTGACGTCTTCAAGGAATCCAGGCATATATGGATTATCGGTGGATCTGCTCAAACGACTTCATGTTCTCCAGCAGTTTCAGTTCAATTTTCTTCAACATGCCGAACATCTGCTGTTGCTCCTCTTCGGAAAGTGCTTGCAACAATTCCCACGTCATTCGGCCACGATTCGCATTAAGCGTCTTGGCAAGCTGCGCCCCTTCATCCGTTAAGGACAGCCACACAATTCTCCGATCTTCTTCACTGCGCACCCGCTGGATCAACCCTTCCGTCTCAAGTTGATTCAGGACAATGGTGGTTGCACCTGAAGATAAACTGAGTTGTCTGGCTACATCAACTGCCATGCAGCGTTTTTCCCGTAAAATCATGCCCAATATATGACTTTTTGTCGGATTCAGTTTACAGTTGGTTTCGGTCTTCTGCTGCTGATCCAATACTTTGTTTTTATATCTGAAGAAGGCCTCCAACAATTGATCTACATTTGCCAATTGAGAGTTTCGCTCCGTATCCGGGCTCATAAACGTTCCTCCTGCCTTTGTTCATAACCTACCTCATATTGTAACATATTTACACTATGATGTTTGTGAAAAATGCGCTTGTATCACATACCCTGTATTTGACTGCAAGACTCTTGTTTTATTTTAGGTTTCACCTATTGCATTATGACAACGGGTTTGTTTATAATAACCTATATCTTTAAAGTTACTTTTAGTTACTTAATGATTTTAATAAATCTGTTGTTATAAAGTAAACACGAGCCATCAATATATTGCAAGGGACTTATGCACATGAATCAGAATTTACAATCACCATTCAAAACGGATGTTTGCATCGTTGGCGCTGGGCCTGGCGGTGCCTTACTTTCTTATTTACTGAATCAAAAAGGAATATCCACGATGCTCATAGAGCGGCAGCCCCACTTGCACAAGTCGTTTCGCGGGGAGCTGCTTAATGTGGATGGAGAAGCGATTCTCAATAAACATGGTCTATATTCACTCATTCAGGAACGGGGAGCACTACCATTGGAACAGATACAGTATTGGGAGAACGGGAACATTATTCATACCATTTCGCCAGGCAATGGAGAATCTCATGTGGGTATTCATGTCCCCCAAGATCATCTCCTGGAAGCCATTGTGTCGCATGCTCAGCAGCAGAGTTCCTATGAACAAGTACTATTCAATACGATGATGACCGGTTTGCTACGAGACAAGAACGGCCAGATCGTTGGTATTAACATCCGGCAGAATGGCGTACCAGCCTCCATCGAAGCGTCTGTTATTGTTGGTGCTGATGGCAGATACTCTGCTGTACGCAAACATTCCGGTTTGACCCCGGAGATTCGCAAGCACGGGTATGATCTGTTATGGGCGCGCATTCCGGCACCTGCAGGTTGGGAACCCGCTGTTCGAATGGCCAGCATGGATGATCAACAGCTCGCACTGTTCTCACAATTCGGCGGTTATGTTCAGATCGGATGGAACATCCCCGAAGGAGCATACGCCAAGCTGCGAGAGCAACCGATTGCTCCTTTTGTAGATAAACTTGTATCCGCGTTTCCTTGCCTGTCTGATTCTGTAGCTGCCAACATTCAGAGCTGGAGTGATTTTGTTCTGTTATCCGTCGAGAGCAGCTATTGCCAGTCGTGGGCACAAGACAATGTTGTACTTATCGGTGATGCCGCTCATACCATGACCCCAACTGGTGCATTTGGACTTAATGCCGCGCTCGAAGATGCGGATATGCTCTCGGAAATACTTGTTCATATGGCTACAGATCAATTCAGTTCCACTGTACAACTCAAGGAACTTCAGACAATCCGCGGAGCGAAGGTTCAACAGCAACTTGCCCGACAAGTGGAGATGGAATCCTCTTTTCAGCAGCGCTATGAATCGTTTCTTTAAAGCCCGGTAATGTGGATGTCTGCCGACATGCACAAATAGCCGATTACTTCCTCATGGATAAAAATATGGACAAGATCACCTGACACAACGACATGAACTCATCTGCTGCAAAAACAAAAAAAGGTGGCATCCCTCATCAGGATGACCACCTTGAACCTCGATTAGAATCGAAGTTTGTTATTAATATTGCTTTATCCTTCTCTGCCGTTTATGGCACTGACCCGAAGTTCCGTCAGAGGCAAAGACGACTGCTCCGGATGACGAAGTCTTACCGTCCGGCTCTCGCCAGGGAGCAGATCAAAATAATTGTCACTGAATCGCACACGCCCAAGAGGCAGCTCCAGCTTCACCAAACGTGCAATCGCACCACTCGCTGTAACCGTTACAGACTGTTCCTCTTCATTTACATGTACACTCAATTGAGATTCAGGTAATGCCACCTCCTTAGGATCACGCAGGAAGTACCGATTGATCGGCGCGGCAAACCCTTCGGATACCAGCTCAATCATGACTTCCTCCGCACGTCTGCCCTGTAACACCTCTGCTTCAGTTAATTCGGCTATACACAATGCAGATTGAGATGTTACTTCAACAGCATGTGTGCTGGAATAGATCTTCTCTCCCTGTAATTCATAGACATTGAACCGAAGCTCGCCTTTCAGCACGTCCCGTGTATCGTTCACAACCCACAACTTAAGCGACTCCCTCGGCTCATGCTCCAGTGACAACAGGACAGGATGAAAGAATATTTTCCCGTAATAAAAGGATGCTTTCGGCAGCAGTTCATAATCAATCATGGACCAGCTTGTTCCTGGCCAGCTATCATTCAGTTGCCACACGAGCGCACCGCTGTTACGGTGATTAATGCGCCGGAAATGTTCAATGCCATAGCGCAATCCTTCCGCTTGAGTCAGCATGGAATAGTTCATGTATTCCTCTATATTTTGCGGGATGCCTGTGTAACCTTCCATCAGCAAAATACCTTTTTGGTGATTGGTATCCTTGTTACGGTAGGCCATCTCCGGACTGCCCCAGTAAAACTGCCCTGCGGGCATATTTTTCTCCAGCGTGTACCGATTAGCCGAGGCATGCATACCAAATTCACTGCTGAACAACGCATGATCGTTTTTGTAATTTTTGAACGTCACACCTTCAATACTGTAGTCGAGCAGCGGTGGCTCTCCTTGCTTCCTTGGATAGACCGAGCCATGCCATACCTGCCAGTTGTGACGATCCCCGACATCGGGATCATTGGCGTCCTGACCGTTGCTGTCCCCGAACGGCGAAGAAGGCCAGTACGGACGGGACAGATCCAAGCGATCCAACACTTCCGGGATCAGCTCATGATAGATAAGTTCGCCGTAGAACGGACTGGTAATATCTCCACTTGCAGACTTCATGTCATAGAGCCAGTCTATCTCATTATTGCCACACCAGATGGCAAGCGAGGCACGGTTACGCAGGCGCAGGACATTGTTTTCTACCTCTTGCCGTACATTATCCATGAACTCACGATTGAAATCCGGGAACAAGGCGTTTGCAAATGCAAAATCTTGCCACACCAACACACCTTGTCGATCACACTCATCGTAGAAAACATCCTTCTCATATATACCACCCGCCCAGACGCGCAGCATGTTCATATGTCCTTCTACCGACAGCTCGACAAGCTCCCGATACCTTGAGTTAGGGATGGCACCAATCAGATGATCAGCCGGAATCCAGTTGGCACCCTTGGCATATACTTTGACTCCGTTCAGTATAAAAGTAAATGCATCTTCACCCCGTTCATTGTGAAGAGCCAGCTCAATCGTTCGTAACCCATAAGGCTCGCTATAACGATCCACCTCAATGCCATCTGCGTATAACGTAATCTCCAGCGTATACAGATAAGGCTCACCCAGATCATGGGTCCACCATAACTGAGGTGACGTGACGTTCAACGTGGTATCTGCCTTACCACCTTCTACAGGTAGTTCAGTGGCACTTGCTACCTCATGTCCGTTGCGATCCAGCAGACGAATATTACAGGTCGCAACCACAGCCTGCTCACGTTTCTGTCTGCTGCGGAAAGACAAGACGGATTTCACATCCGCCGTGACGCGTAAGACAGCCAGCTCTGTACTGACTGATTCCGTGCGAGCATACACACTTTCCAGCTTGGCGATTGTTCGTTTTTCCAGCCGTACAGCACCCCAGATCCCCACCGTAACCATACGTGGACCCCAGTCCCAGCCAAAGTTCATCGCTGCTTTGCGCAACCATGGCCGTTCCTTCGTATACGAAGACCAGTCAAAGGTTTCTTTGTCCCGGTGGTGCAGGTGAAGCGGATCAAACTTGACGGCAATCGCATTCCAGCCGCTGCGTACCAGAGAAGTGACGTTAAACGTATGTGACATCAGCATATTGGCCGTTTTCCCAACTTCATGGCCGTTCACATATACCGTTGCGAACGTATCCAACCCTTCGAACACCAATTCAAAGTGCTCTTCCGTCTCTGCATCTCTCACCAGATTGAAGGTTGTGCGGTACCACCATTCCTTTTGCTCAATCCAGCGACTTTTGGCATCGTTATGACCGTAATAGGGCGGATCAATGATATTGCGCTCAATTAGCGCAGCATGTACATCCCCAGGCACTTCTGCCCCGATCCAGAAACGGTCATCCAGCGCAGCAGCCGCAACATCCACTGCCCGCTTCTCCCCAACTTCAAAATGTTGGATCTTCCATTGTCCTGATAAATCCTGACTTGAACTATGGCTCTTCATCAGTACGCCCTCACTCTCCATTACCCCTGAGTAATACCATATCGAAAACGTTTGCAGAAATGCAAGACATGCCTCCTGGTCTGCTCATTCTAACTTCCCGATGGTTTGAACGACAACGCCTCTTCGCGATATTCACTCGGGGTTTTGCCGGTATGTTTTTTGAACAGTCTGCTAAAATATTTCACGTCTTCGTAGCCGCTGATGGCAGCGACTTCACTGACCTTCGCTGGAGACACCGCCAGCATATCCATCGCTCTTCGTATACGCATATCGGTGACAAAATCACCGAAGGTCACACCCATTTCTTTTTTAAACAATTCACTGAGGTGACCGGGATGCAAATGAACATGTCCAGCTACCAGCTGCAAATTAATATCGTGTGCCAATGATGATTCAATATAACCAATAGCCTTTTGCACATGAGCAGCCTGTCCCTGACCCATTCGGCTATGATAGACATGCATCAGGCCATACAGATGCTGGAACAACATATCCCCAAGATCTACAGGTTCGGCATCCGGTTCCGGCATCCAGGGTTCGAGCCTTGCGGTTTCTTCACGCCCTGTGGCTCGCATTGTGCGGGTAAGCCAGCGATGACCTGCAATAACTGCGGAGTGCAGACAAGCACTGAACGATTCTGGTGTGACCTCCGGTTCTGTTGTCAGATTAGCCACAAGTTCTCGCGTCCATGTCGTTAACATGACTGAATCATTATCCAGCATTATTGTACCAAGTGTGGTCTCCTCTTCGTGCGTAAGTACCGTTTTACCACCTTGACGATCCTGAACGCGCTCATAATGCCATACTTTATCATCCATCAATCCCCGATAGCGGAATGCGGCTGAAGCCGTCCTGTAGCTTTCGTGCAGTTCTGCATATCCACGCACAGGCAGACCTACCGCTGCGCGCAGGGTGCATTTTAGTAACTGCTCCACTCGACGCAATGCACTCTCCAGCCTGAACGTGAACGGATATTCCTGATCTACAGGCGGGCATGAAACTACACAAATAATGTGCTGTTTCTCTACATGAGCAATGGCGCCAGGCAGCATATCCTCAAGGGTATTCTGCACCGCAAATCGTAATAGCGCATCCGAGGACCGATCCCAACCCTCTGCTCGAAGAACAATAACTTGTCTGAGAATCTGTTTGTCATCCAAACCATCAACTGTTGCTTCTATTCCAGCATCAGCTCGCAAAAACGAAGGAAAATGGCCTGAAGCAGTGTCACCATCTATAATCCACCCGGCAAATAACCGCTCTCGATTCTCCCGTATAAGCTGCCCCTCTCTGGACTTCTCTGCCCAACGTTCCGTGATTCGCTGTTTGGCCTGTAATACGGTTTTGATGATCTCTTCCGGCTTGCTTGTTTTGAGCAGATAATCGGTAACACCTTGGCGAATCGCCTGCTGGGCATATGAAAAGTCATCGTATCCGGACAAAATAATGACCTCCAACTCAGGTAACAGTCGCAGGCCCTCTTCTGCCAGTTCCAGCCCCGATCTGCCTGTCATCCGAATATCCGTCATCAGGATATGCGGACGCTCCTCAGCCATGCGTGTTAACGCCTCTTCAGCCGAGGCAGCAGGTTGAAGAAGTTCAATTCCGAGTTCCTGCCAAGCGATAACACTGGCAAGCCCTGTACGGATAATTACTTCATCATCAACAATTAATAATCTCATGGCGCCCCCTCCAAGATTGGAATGGAAAACGAAATCCGGGTACCTCCCCCAACCCTGCTGTCTACTTCAAGCTGTGCATCCGCTCCATAATGGAGCAGAAGCCTCTCATTCACATTGCAGAGTCCATAACCACCTTGGTTTAGCTGTTTTTCCGGCTGTTTTCCCTTCCATTCCCTAATACTTATCCTTAATTGCTCCAGCCTGTCCGGCTCCATGCCGACACCATCATCCAGTACCAGCACATTCATCAGCTCATTATCCGGGTCCTTACGAATCATTATGGTGATGGTGCCCACGCCTGTTTTGGGCTGAATGCCATGAATCATGGCATTCTCAACGAGCGGTTGCAGCAATAGTTTCAGCATCATTCGTTTCTCAAGCGCTGGATCTACGATATAATGCAACACAAATTGATCAGGGAAACGAATCGACTGCACACGCACATAATGGCGAATATGTGCAATCTCCTGTTCCACGGGATAATAATCCTGACCATTGTTTAAGCTGATGCGTAGAAAATCACTCAGACCCTCAACCATATCCGCGATCCGCTTCTCTTCAGACATCAAGGCAATCCAGTGAATGGAAGAGAGCGTGTTATACAGGAAGTGCGGATTAATCTGCGCCTGAAGCACCCGAAGATCCGCCTCTTTTTTGCGAGCTTCACCACGAATAACCTCTTCCTTCAATAACTGAATATGTGCACCGAGCAGATTGTAACTCTCCCCAAGCTTGCCGATCTCATCATCACTTTCAGATCGAAACAGCGGAAGAGGTCGTTCCGGATCAATTCGGGACAGATGTCGGGTAAGCACACGAAGCGGCCTCGTCACACGCCGCACAGTAAACCAGACCAAGCCTGCACTGATCGCAGCAGACATGGCAACGGCACACCCGGTTAGAATAAGGATATACCGATTCTCGGACTTGTACTGGTCATATGGGACGGTTCCAACCAACGTCCAACCCGTTAATTCTTCCGGATAATAAAGCAGCGTCCGTTTATCCTCACCACTACCATACGTGGTGGTTCCGCTACCGCCATCTTGAATCAATGTTGTGACCCTTGGATCGACATCCTCCAGCTTAAGTCCAAGCCGGGATTTGTCCATTGAAGACAGAATCTCTCCAGAACTGCCGATGAGTTCCAGTCTGCCTTCCCCTCTGCCTAATCCCAGAGCGGCCCATCCCTTGGATATGGCCTTCTCATCCAGACTAATGGCTAACCAACCGATCGGCCGATAATCATGGATACTGCGAATCGGCCGAACCAACGTGATCACATTTTGTATACCCGCGTAATTCTGCACCGGGTATACCCCCGTCCATTGTTTGACTGCTTCACCGCTTGGAACTGAGGGGTACGACAGGTTGGATCCACTGGATTCATACCAGGTAGCGGTCGACAGTGTGGCATCAAAACGTCCAGGGTATATGGCAATGTTGGCGATATATTTTTTGGAAGCGGCCAGATTGGTCATCCTGCCCAGGATATCCACACGGTCCAGTTCATGGTCCTCATTTTGGCTAAGATAGTGCTGGATATCCCGTTCTCCAATCAGGAAAATGGACAGGTTCTCGGCATCTTGCAGCATATAACGAAGATTCGCTTCCACCTGTTTCAGCGTATCCATGCCCGACAGTTTTGTTTTTTGCTCTGTAATGCGGGAAGAGATCAGAAAGGCGAACAGACCCAAAGCCAGCAATGGCACAATCATTGAAGCCGTCACGACGACGGATAGCTTCCTTTGTAACGAAGATGTGAGCCAGCGTGCCAAACGTTTCTCCTCCTCTGGATGCGCTTTCGCTTATCCTTTGACAGCTCCGGCTGTCATGCCTTTCATCACCTGTTCCTGGAATATGAGATACAAGATAATGGTTGGAATGACCGACAGTGTCATGGCTGCAAGGGTTAAACCGTAATCGGTTTGATACCCGTCCGCAAAGTTCGCAATGGCCAGCGGTAACGTTTTCAATCCCGTTTTGTTAATGAACACAAGCGCAAATGAAAAGTCATTCCACGCATGCAGGAAACTCAGGATTGTAACCGTAGACAATGCAGGTACGGACATGGGCAGCATGATCCGGGTAAACAGCCCCCACAGCCCTGTTCCATCAATAAATGCTGCCTCTTCAATATCACGTGGAACACTTGTCAGATAAGCAGTAAGCACGAAAATAGCCGTAGGCAATGCAAAAGCCGTATAAGGTAATATTAATGCCCAGTACGTATTCAGCAAGGACATCTGTTTCATTAAAATAAATAAGGGGACAAGTGTACTATGGATCGGAATGAGCATGCCAATAACAAAGAAGGTCATGATTAACCCTTTCCACCGAAACTGGAAACGAGCCAGAATGAATGAAGCCAGCGCTGCAATAAACAGCGTCAGAATAAGTGATCCCACCGATACGATGAGTGAATTGCCAAAAGCAGTCCCCAGCCTGGAGCTTTCCCAAGCATTGCTGAAGTTGGCAACATTCCAGTTTTCCGGCAGACCAAAGGGCCTGCTATAGAAATCTTCATTTGTTTTGAACGCACTAATCACGAGCCAGTAGAACGGATACAATGTTAAAATACCATAGACCGTTAGCAGCGTCCAAACAATTCCGCTGCGAAGGCGGCGGATCGGGTGCCCCGAGCCACTTCGTGGTGATGGCATGGATACAGGTGTTACTTGCATGATAGCCCCTCCTCTCTATTGATTCTCTTTTCGTTTGCGACTGGTCGCCCACTGGCTTGTTCCAATAAGTAGCAGGGAGATCAGCACAATGGTTGTTGAGATCGCACTACCGAAACCATAACGGTATGTTGTAAAGGTTGAATTGTACATGTACGTTGCGAGAAGCTCTGTTGCATGTGCCGGACCACCTTTAGTCATGATGTAGACCAGATCGAATGATTTCAGACTACCCGAAATACATAGAATGATCGCAACCTGAACCGTACCCCAGATCATGGGCAAAGAGACGGATATCAACTTACGGATGCCTGAAGCACCGTCTATTTTGGCTGCATCATGAATCTCGCCAGGAATATTCTGTAGTGCCGAGATGAAGATAATCAGATACAACCCCACAAAGCTCCAGAGCAGCGGCGGTACCAATGAGAAAATGGCAATCTTGTCATCGGAAAGCCATTGCAGCTTCCAACTCTCCAGTCCCAGTGCATCCAGCAGGAAGTTCAATATCCCGATCTGCGGATGATAGATATACTGCCAGATCATACCGATAACGACAGTGGATAATACCATCGGCAGAAATACGGCTGAACGCAGAAACCGCTGTAATGGATTGCTTTTATGCAGGATGACCGCGAGCATCAGTGCTAACGGAATTTGTCCAAAGACCGATGCCAACACAAAAATAACGTTATTTTTCAGTGCCCGCCAAAACACAGGATCATGCCAGATCTCCACGTAATTATCCATACCAATATATTTGGATGCGCCGATGCCGGACCAATTGAAGAAACCGTAGTATGCCGACCATACGACCGGTACAAATACAAACAATGCATAGATGATGACTGCCGGGGCCAGCCCCAGCATAATAAAACGCCGACTTCGCAGTGCGTTCATCGGTTCACTCCCCTTTCATACTTAAAGACCCCTCCCCTGCCGGGAAGGGGTTTTAGCCTAGCTTGACGCTTAATTACTGACTAACTGCATTGGCTTGAGCTGCCTGAATTTTGGCTGCAATGTCTTCAGCCTTACCACCCATGAGCAACTCTTGCAACGCATTATTAATAACCTCAACCGTTGCCGATCCCAGCTTGGAATCGTATACCGGCGTAATCTTCACTTCCTGCATAAGATCATATAATTCAACGAACAATGGATGCGCCTTGGTTTTATCCAGATCAATCTTGTAACTCACCAATGTGCTGCTATCCAATGTGGCCTTCTGACCATCAGGTCCTGCCAGCGCGTAGAACAGTTCCATCGCTGCCTCTTTTTGTGCACCGCTCAGCTTTTTGCTTACACCCAACCCGGTTCCTACAACACCAGATGTGGTTCTTGGCTCGCCCTTACCACCATCTACTGGAGGGAGAATCGTAATATGGGTGTTGTTCAATACCTCTTCAGGTGCATTATTCACCAGATTTGCCAAGGCCCATCCGCCGTTCATAACCATCGCTGCCTTGCCTTGGAAATAAAGCTGCATCATCTGTGTCTCATCAATACTGTTGAAACCATCCTGAAATGCTTTGGTGTTGCCAAGCTCTTGCATCTTGTTCAGGGCTTCAATAAATTGCGGATCGGTAAAACTTGCACCATCTTGTGCTGTTGCTTTCAGGAACCAGTCTGTACCGGTGATCCGGTCAGCCAGTGTACTGAATATCGTCGATTGTGCTACCCAGTTAGCTTTGTTGCCAAGTGCCATGGGAATGACTTTATTTTCATTAAACGTAGCAATTGCCTGTTCCAACTCCGCCCAGGTCTCAGGCACTTTCACGTTATACTGCTTGAAAAGAGCTTCATTGTAATAGATGAAGGAACTCGGTGCCAGATTCATGGGCACGGAGTAGATATTCCCGTCCACGGTGTAACCGTCCAGTGCATTCGGGATGAAATTATCTTTCCACTCCGGCTTTGCGTCGAGCTCTGTATTAATGGGCTGTAACAGATCCCCTTTTACAAATTCCTTGGTCATGGCATCCGGCCACATCACAAACAGGTCTGGCATTTCGTTGGCAGCTGCCACCGTGCGAAGCCGGGTTTTGAGACCATCTGTCGGCAGGCCTTCATCCACGACTTCAATATCTGGATGCGCCGCACGAAAATCTTCAATAATTTGGCGCATGGCAACCGCCTTTGCATCCTGTCCGGTCCAGTTGTGCCAGAGCGTGACGGTTACTTTGTCATTGCCGCTGCCTCCTTCTGAAGTGTCCCCGCCAGCACAGCCAGCAAGAATAATGGAGAACAACGTTATTGCCAGGAAACCCGAAAGCCATTTTTTCAACATCTCTATATTCCCCCTCGGCGATTTGAATACACTTATTGTAAATGGTAACGCTATCATACCGTAAGGTGACGATCCACGGATGCAGGGGTGAAAAATATCGGTTCCCCTGTTTGAAACTTACTTTGCTGACTTATTGTTCATAACAACTAAAAAGAGCCCTCACAATGAGAGCTCTTTCTTGTTGCAGCCATCGGCAGCTTCAACCCAGGCTATATCTAATGAATAAGTGCTATATCGTATTGAATACATATTATTGGATACTGTTCTTCACCAATTCTGCAAAAGCTTCAGACCCTTGCGTCGTGAGATGTACACCGTCTTTTTCAAAATATTCGTCATGTCCCTCACTTGCACTGTTCCAGTCAATCAACGAGACATTGCTGTAGTTGGATGCAGCCTCATTCAACGCCCTGTTCACCGTTCGTTCCCACGGACGAGGTACGCGCACAGTAACCAGATACACCTGATCCTCATCCTTCAGATAATCAAGCACAGCATTTAAGTTTTTGGAGTTAAAAGAACCATTCGTCCCAAGCTCCAGCACCACCTTGCTGCCCATTTGGTTGTTTTGCTTCAGCCCTTCCAATACATCACCAGCCTGCCACATCTGACGGCCGACATGTCCGTCAACGTACACTCCCGATATATTTTGCTCCAGATACGGTTTGGCATCCAAAATCACGGAATCTCCAATGACGGTATAATGAACCTTGCCATCCTGGGCAGGAGGAGCCGTTTCTTCATGTTCCTCAGATGAATCAGGTGTATCATCCGTACCATCGGATGGATTCACTCCAGTATCGTCCGGAGCATCATTCTCGTTGGTCACGGAGTCATGAGCTGGTTTATCTTCAGACTGACCGTCCTTGCCACCATTCGCTGGATTGTCCTGGTCCCCAGGTTTCGAGTCTGGCGCCGCCTCTTCTGTCGGCTTCTCATTTTTCCCCGGGTCATCTTTTGTTCCTGCTTCCGGTTTATGAGTATGCGCAGCGTTCTTTTGGCCTGAGCCTGATGCCGCTGTAGTAGCTGGCAAAACATTCTGTCCCTGTTCCTCCGCTACGGCATTCTCTCCATTCAATGTGGTGGACATCGAAACCGAATGGGAGTCGGAATTCGCTGCATGTGAGACCATCATCTGGGATACCGTATAGGACAATAGCAGCATCGTCATCAATAGACCTGCCCGCTTCCACCACACGTTACGTATACCGATCGACGACCGCCCTCTTCCCCATAATCGGGACCAAGAATCACGGAATCTATTGTACCGGATCGGATTTTCAATATATTTAAGGGACAATGAGGCCAATATAACTGTTGCAGCGACCTGTAAAATGATTCGTACAGGATGTGCTCCTCCCGTATCCACTGCGGGATTGGTTAAAATAATGACAGGATAATGCCACAGATATAATCCGTAGGATCGTTCTCCGATCCAACGCAGCGGCTTAGCTCCAATGATTCGTGCCAGGAATGACGATGGGTGAGCCAATACCGCTACCAGCAACGTTGTTGCTATAGCCTGAAGCACCATGCCCCCTTGATACAGAAACGGATCATATTCACTGCTGTTCAGCATCATGTAGATTAATAAAGCAAGCGCAGCAAGTCCCGATACATCAAGCACAAGCCGGTTCATGCCAGGCAGAGATTTCGATAACTTGCGACTAGGCCACACCACGGCAAGAGCAGCACCAGCAAGCAGTGCAAATGCGCGCGTGTCTGTTCCATAATATACACGGCTCGGGTCCAGATCCGGATTATACATGATGGCCATTGCGCCAGCAGACAACTCAGCTGCGACAACAATGAAAACGACCAGCCATCCCTTTCTTTTGAACACGACGATTGCTGCGATCAGTAGAAGGGGCCATATAAGATAAAATTGCTCTTCCACAGCCAGTGACCAGAAATGTCCAAACGGTGATGGAGGGCCAAAACTTTCGAAATAGGAAACGTTGTGAAAGATATACCACCAATTGCTTATGTATAATACACCCGAAACGATGTCACCACGAAGCGCAGCAAGCCGGGACGGATCTGTACAGGCCAACCAGATCATCACCACAGCTGTCATGGTCAGCATGCCTGGAAGCAAACGCCTTACCCGTCTTACCCAAAAATCACCGAGTGAAATGCGTCCATGTTCCTGCCACTGTGACACGAGAATATCGGTAATTAGATATCCCGAGAGAACAAAGAATATACCTACACCGAGCAGTCCACCCGGAATAAAATCCAAATTCAGATGATACGCGATTACCGCAAGTACAGCGATGGCTCGCAAGCCATCCAATCCATTCATATGTCGCTTGTTATTATGCGTTTGTGACATGCATGCCCCTCCTTGTTACTGTGAGTCAACAACATTGGTGTTGGGGGCATAAAGGAACTCCTGATCGTTCTGGTTGTCATTAACATACGTATTGCACCTTCCATCTTTCATTTACAACATAAGAACAGCTTCTGTTCGAAGCACTATCCGATGATGCTATATTGATTCGAGAGTTCACGTTTAGCATTATACGCCCGAAATAAGCCCCATACTTTACAGGAATAATAACAAACGATTAAACCGATGTAACCTTTCCTGCCAGCTCATATAGCTGTAAAATCATACTCTAAATTTGTCGTTAAATATAGTACTTTTCATCGAGTGGATAAAATTACCTGTCCCGCTTGCGCAAACCAGCATACCCTCATAACCGTTCATTGAAACAATTGTATTCATGACAAAAGGCTGCCGACTTGCTCAGCAGCCACTATCCATTATAAACCTATGTCAGACCGGATTGAAAGTTTTGCTCATAATTGCTTCTTCTTGCCTAGGACCCTAGAGGTGGAACGGGTGATTCTTTTCTTCCGCCCTCGCATCCATGATCCGGTATGATGAGCGCCCTGTGTACATTGGGATTTGCAACTTCTCCAGATTGACCATGCCATTCTCCAAAAAGTACTCCTGATCCTGATATCGCTGCAACACTTCACCTGCAATCCATTCATGATCACCATATGTCGTAATATCCATAACCTTGCATTCATAAGCAAAATAAGCGTCTGTCAAAATGGGGACACTTACCTTGATTCCTTCCTCATACGGAATGCCGAATCTTGTGAATTTATCCGTATCTCTTCCACTGAACGTTCCTGCTGCTTGAATCCACTCCGATCGATGAGCTGGTAGGAAATGAACACCGAATACGCCACTCTTCTCGATGAGTTCATAGGAGTATGTTTCCTTACGAAGGGAGATGCCATATACGCCTGGAGACGATCCGATGTATGTATGCCATCCGGACGCCATCACATTCTGGACTCCCTCATGACGTGAAGTCACCACCGCTACCATTCCAGGATAAGAATAAAATTTGGGTTCTTCTATTGGCTGACGCATCTAATCCCCTCTCTTCTTCGTTATAAAGACAACTTTAATTATAAAATAAAGAAACGGGTTGAAAAAGCGCTTTGCAGAGGATTTCGCTATAAGCAACACATTCAGTGTCATGTTATACTGAGATGGATCAATTTCTAAAAATATGATACCGGGAATGTGATAGGATATGGTCAAATCAGTCAAATACACCTCCTAAATGAAGGCATTATTTTAATTTAGGAGGTTATAACTTATGTTTAATCCAATCGTGTTAGATCAGTGGGATCGAAAACCATACTTTGACCACTACTTGAATCAGGTCAGATGTACCTACAGCATAACTGCTAATCTGGATATCACGCTATTGAGTACCGAACTCAAGCTTAAAGGATTGAAATTCTATCCGGCTCTTATTTATATGATCTCTTCGGTTGTTAATGCACACAGAGAATTTCGAACCGGTTTTGATGCAGAGGGCAGATTGGGCTACTGGGACGAAATGTCTCCGAGCTATACGATTTTTCATGAGGACGACAAAAGTTTCTCAACGATCTGGACGACATTCCATGAAGATTTCGAGACGTTCCACAATCGTTATCTGGAAGATATCAAGAATTATAAAGATCACAAGTTATTTGTTGCCAAACCCCATGAACCGCCGAATACGTTTCCCGTTTCCAGTATTCCCTGGGTGAACTTTACGGGATTTAATCTGAATATCTACAATGAAGGAACCTATTTATTGCCTATCTTCACGATGGGAAAATATGTTCAACAGAACGATAAAGTTTATCTTCCCTTATCCATTCAGTTACATCACGCCGTGTGCGACGGCTACCATGCCGGCGTTTTATTTAATGAATTGCAATCACTTGCAGATTGTTGTCATGAATGGTGTTAGTTAGTTAAATGACAAAAAGGCATTCCTGACTTCATGATAGAGTCAGGAGTGCCTTTTCTTTTTCCCTTTTATCAAAAGATATTTAATTGCACTTACTGTACCCACAATTGCTGCATGTTTTGCATCCTTCCACATTCATCAGGGATGCCAATCCGCATGAAGGACATAAATCTCTTGATTCGGTTAAGGTTTTCTGATCCTCCACTTGTGCATATACGCTCTTCACTTGGTTCTGTTCTTTTAAGGACGCTCTTGTCTCATTCTCCTGCACATTGCTCTGTACATGACTTTCCAATGCTTTGGCGACTGCATCAGCAATCGATTCGACCCGATTAGCTCCGAAGCCAATCGCGCCCGAACCACCAATTCCCTTGAGATGTTTGATCAACAGTTCCACCTTGTACCCATGATCTCCGTATCGCAGAAACAGTGAGCATACCCGACCGAGTGCCTCAGCCATGGCGAACACGTCCGATCCCGCTTTGCCCACGTTCAGGAAGATTTCACCCGGCGTTCCCTCCAGATCATTGATCGTAATGTAAGCCATTCCGAATGGTGTATTGATTTTGTATGTCGCACCACGAAGTACCTGTGGGCGGCTTCGATATTGTTTATCCAGCACTGTGGCAGACGAAGGGGTTGAATCAGAAGAAAGAGTATCACCATCAACCTCGCTACCGAACGCTTTAACACCTGCGTGCCCTGCGATATTATTCGAGTTATCTGTTGCAGATACGACAGCCTTCTCTCCTGCTTCCACAGTGTTCTGATCTTCCGCATGAGTCTCTTCCTTCTTCGACGTGGACAACACCTGCACATCCCTGCTACCATCGCGGTATATCGTTACTCCCTTGCAGCCGAGGTCGAAGGCCAATTCGTATAGTTCTGCCGTATCCTCCACTGTAAAATCAGCCGGACAGTTGGCCGTCTTCGAAATGGAGCTATCCACCCATTGTTGAATCGCAGCCTGCACGCGGATATGATTCTCAGCCGACAGATCCATCGCCGTCACATAATAGTCTGGTAAAGCTTCACCCGGATGTTCATCCAGCCAATCTTGTGCAATCGGTACGAACTGTTCATCATAACCCAGACGGCTTTGCCGGAAATACTTGAAGGCGAAATACGGCTCAATACCTGTTGATGTGCCCACCATCGTACCTGTACTTCCCGTTGGTGCCTGTGTGATCAGTGTGACATTTCGAATGCCCTGTTTACGAATCGCCTCTCCCACTTCAGGGTACGTCGCAACCATGTTTTTCATGAAACCACTCTGTAAATACGGTTCAGCTTCGAATGCTGGGAAAGCTCCCTTCTCTGCTGCAATCTCTGCCGATGCCAGATAGGCCTCCTTCGCCATGAATCCATACAGTTTATCCAGAAAAACAAGGGATTCAGGACTCCCGTATCGAATACGCAGCTTAATCATCAGCTCTGCCAGTCCCATGGTGCCAAGTCCAACCCGGCGTTCACGCTGCTGATTCAGTCTATTTTCCTCAAAATGATATGGTGTTGCATCGATGACATTGTCCAAAAATCTAGCCGAGATGCGAGTGGTTTCTGCCAGTTCATCCCATGCCACATCATCATTCGTTTCATCGTAGAATTTGGACAGATTGATTGCAGACAGATTACATACACCCCAACCAGGCAGGCCTTGTTCCGCGCAAGGATTAGTACAGATGATCGGGTTAAAGTACCAGCTGTTGGACATCTGGTTATAGTACTCCATGAAAACCACACCAGGCTCTGCCGATTTCCAGGCTGATTCAATAATGGTATGCCAGATTTCACGCGCCTTCAGTGTACGATAATGCACAACCGCATGACCTGCGGCTTTCCATTGCTGCATATCCCCGTTCCACTCGGTGTCGTAGTCTGGATCGTTTGTATCAGGGAAAACCAAATTCCAATCTCCGTCCTGCTTGACAGCCTCCATAAATGCGTTGCTCACACATACCGACAGATTGGCATTGGTCACCTGACCCATCGTTTGTTTCACGGTAATAAAATCAAGCACATCCGGATGCCAGTCATTCATCATGAGCATGAGCGCACCCCGGCGGCTTCCGCCCTGTTCAATCAGTCCCGTCGTATAACTGAACAGTCCGCCCCACGATACGGAACCGCTGGATGATCCGTTGACTCCTTTCACCACTGCTCGGCGAGGACGCAATGAGGACAAATTAATGCCCACACCTCCCCCCCGTGCCATAATTTCCGTCATCTCGGTCAAGGTCTTCATGATGCCACCCCGACTGTCCTGCGGAGACGGAATGACATAACAATTGAAGAGTGTCAACTCATCGCTTGCCCCTGCGCCCGCAGCAATGCGCCCTCCGGGTACTAACTTCCAATCTTCCAACACCGAGCGGAACTTGGACTCCCACATTGCCCGCTGATCTGCTGTCGATTCAACGGAAGCCATGGCTTTGGCAAGACGGTCCCACATCTCTTCCGGTGTTTTTTCTATATTAAGTGTCAGTTTCTCCACGCTGGTCTCGATGATCTCTCCGCTTCGAGTCCTTACTTGTACAAGTTGGCCCTGACGTTCTATGATTTCGCCCACTTCCTTGGTTGGGAATTTGGGATCATCCTTGGTTAATACCAATACCACATCTCCGACCTTGGCATGATTCGGATCAGCGTCCTTCCAGGCGTATCGGTCCAGAAATATTTTTTCGCTAAGTCCTTCTAATTGATGCGATCGTTGGTTTGATTTCATCGCTACATTCAACCTCCCCGAATAACGCTACATTTTTAATACAAGAGTAAAATATGATGAGACACCACATATAGTGATACAAAACCAGTATATTACACTATATATTGATTTTCCATACGACTTTTATCATAGTCTATCTGCATAGACTCCCCATACTCGGACAAGCTTCTTCACACACCCTCATACGCATGAATACGATATCTGTGAATTTTTTGGCACAAAAAAAACATGTGCCTTTACTAAATTTCTGGGTTCAATATAAGTTAAACTAATCATTTGCACCTCAACGGAGAGGACAGAAAAAACCTGAAAAAGCGAAGCGTTCGCCTAAGAGCTTTCTGAAAGAAAGCTACATCGGAAGCATATGCTTATCACCAGGTTTCCCCCTTCAGAAAAGAGAATCAAAGAAATCTGGGGATAACAGCGATTGGAAGGTTGTTCTGTCATCGTAGTGTTCGTGCAAATAAAATGTAGTTCAACTTTCATAGTTATGAACTCACTCTCATTCGTCCATACTATTACCTACGAATAAAACGTCATCACGTATGGCAGGGGAGGAAGCATCATGAACCGGAAAAACCCGCACCACATAAATCAACCTGTAGCCGAGCTGCCCGTTCCACTGGAATTTGATCGGAGCTGGATCAATCAGTTGGAATCACGATTGGATAAAGGAGGCCCTTGGGGAGATTACCGACTCTTTCAACTGGGCATTCAAGCCGAAGAAACCAATCTGATTCCCAATTTTGACGAAATCCAGTGTTTGAAGCATCTGCAAGGCCTTACTCCACTTCCTCACCAGATGGACACTGCACGCAGGGTATTATTTGAAATGTCAGGCCGGGCCATTCTCGCCGATGAGGTGGGTCTTGGCAAAACCATTGAAGCCGGTCTCATTCTGAAAGAATATATGGTTCGGGGTCTTGTATCCAAAGTACTCATTCTCGTACCTGCGTCTCTTGTATTGCAATGGGTACGGGAGTTGAATTCGAAATTCGGCATCCCTGCTATTGCCCAGAAAAAGGCTTATTCCTGGCAGAATGAAGTGGTGGTTGCTTCCATGGATACGGCCAAACGTGACCCGCATAAAGATATGCTGCTGAATACCGATTACGACATGATTATTATTGACGAGGCCCATAAACTCAAAAACAAGAAAACAACCAACTATCAATTCATGCTGAAATTGCGCAAAAAGTATTGTCTGCTGCTCACTGCGACACCTGTGCAGAACGATATGAGCGAGTTGTTCAATCTGATCAACCTGCTGAAGCCAGGTCAATTGGGTCGTCAGGGTGACTTTGCGGCCAACTTTGTCGTAGACAAACGGGTTCCGAAGAATCAGGAACAGCTTAAGAACGAGTTATCCAAAGTCATGATTCGGAACCGCCGCGGCGAAGGACCCGTTCAATTTACCAAACGGAACGTCTCCAACGTGAACCTGCAACTATCGCCCGAAGAACAGGCGCTTTATGATGGCGTGACTTCCTTTGTTAAAGACCAGTATCAGGAAGCTGGCGGCAACCTGAGCAGCATGCTCTCCCTTGTTACATTACAGCGTGAAGTGTGCAGCAGTCGGGATGCGGTATTCGTGACGCTGGTTAACCTGTCGAAGAAACTTCCGCTGGACTCGCCCCTTCGGGACAAAATTTGGGAACTCGTTGCTCATATTAAAGCGATCAAGGAAAATACCAAAGCCGAGAAAACGATGGAACTGATTCGGAACATGAATGAAAAAGTGATTATCTTCACCGAATACCGGGCCACGCAGGAGTATCTGCTAAACTATTTCCGCAACAATGGGCTTACAGCTGTACCCTATCGGGGTGGTATGAATCGAGGTAAAAAAGACTGGATGATGGATCTCTTCCGCGGGCGTGTGCAGGCCATGATTGCAACGGAAGCGGGTGGCGAGGGCATTAACCTTCAATTTTGCCATCATATGATCAACTTCGATCTGCCTTGGAATCCCATGCGGGTAGAGCAACGGATCGGTCGGGTACACCGGCTGGGACAGCAAAATGATGTGAACATTTTCAACCTTTCCACAACCGGAACCATTGAGGAACATATCTTGAATCTGCTACATGAGAAGATCAATATGTTTGAGATGGTGATCGGCGGGTTGGATGTCATTCTGGAACGGCTGGAGAAGAAGGAGTCCATTGAGAAAAGTTTGTACAAAATCATGTTGGAATCACAAAATGATGAAGATATTCGCCGTAAAATGGATTCCCTTGGACAATCGCTGAACTCCATTCAACGTGAGGTTGCCGATGAAGGCCCTGCCGTATCCGGGTTGTTAGATCTTCGCAAAGGAGGTAGCTGACCCATGACCATGTCTCCCCATGAAGTCCAGGCTTATGTTCTCACCTATCTGGAAGCACTCGATTGTCAAATTATGGAGCGTTCCCCTGCCCATGTTACCGTCAAACTTTCACCTGAGGCGGACAAAGCGCTGACCAATCGCCCCTATTATTGGGGGTTCGTGGAGCGAACCGGAGCACCAGCTGAGACGATGTCCTTTACATTTATATTTGATCCTGACAGTTATCAGCAGGCCATTGAAGCAGCAGAAGCCAAGGTTGCCCAAGCTTCACCTCCGGTTGTACCTAACCCTGCTGGAACGAATGGCGTAACCAACGGCAATACTCAAGGCGAGCCACCAAAAGAAACCATTCTGGGCCGATACTTCGGGATCACTCCATCATTGCCACAGCTGGGGCCAGGACGAATATTGCGTGAAGAAGTGGTGTACGGCAGTCGCAGACTGCAGCAAATTTTCGGCGCAGCCCGTGAAGGCGGTGCCTTCGTAAACCTGTTCGAACAGGCTGCCAAACGGCAATTGCGCGCTGCTGCGCCAGCCGTATATGAGCCTTGGCTTGGTGTGTGTTTCAAGGTGGAATTCGCCTGTGATTTGAAACGGGAAGAATTGCATTTTCTCGGCATCTCCCTTCGCTCGGGTGAAATTATAGAAAAATTCGGCACCAAGCTGAACCGACGTGATCTCAGTCCAAGGCTTGCGGAAAACATGCATGTGCAGACAGCTAAAGTTTCGTTAGTTGATGCCGGAGCTGCTCTCGAATCTCATTTGACGAACCGCTTGCTGGAACTTGATTATAGCTGGGCTGAGAAAGCCCAAGAGCGGCTTGATCTGGAGCTGGACGTGTTAGACACCTATTATGAAGCAGTACTCCGAGAAGATACGCCTGAGGTGGAATCAACAAGTAACACAGCCTCAGGCATGGAAAATGTCCATTCTAACCGTACGCCACCTGCACCCCTGAAAAAAGTTCTGGATATCACTAACGCTAAACCCATTGGAGCAGATGCAGAACTGGCCGCAGAGGCCGTAGTCCCGATCGACACCGAGACAGAGGCCGAAGAGAAAGCCAAACAGGCGGTAATCGATCGTGAAGCTATGAAACTGCAGTATGAGACACGCCGGACCGAGATGATCTGGCAATATGAACCCAAAGTGAAAGTGACTGCCATTAGTAGCGGCATGTTTCACTTAAGATAGACGAAGACACTACTTTTCCTGCAAATGCTGGCAAAAGTAGTGTTTATTCATGATCAGCTGCCCGACAGGTTGCGGCAACCTTTGCATAGCCCGTCCCCTAGAATGAAATTAGGACCCGTTCAGGTAACGGATAAATGAAAAGTAGGTGTAAATTTGAAACGATTCTTTTATACGTGTTGGAACAACGCTCGGAAAACAACCTGTATGACCTTGGGCTTACTCAGTTGTTTTGCTCTGTTCTCCTTCTGGTCGATAGCCAATGCTGAAGAACAACAAACGTCCTCACGATCTCTCGCATCATCCACTGAATATAGTCCCGAACATCATGTATTCCAGAATGAAAAGCTAGCTCCCGCTGCTGTGCAACGATTTGCAGAGCAACAAGCGGTTACACTCGGTACGGCGAACGCCGAAGCAAACTGGAAGAACGCCGACCTGGACTTCTACCCTCTGGGGCCGGGTACACATAGCTGGCTGGTTCAAGCTGCATTGGATGGTAAGCCCATTGGATATATGATTATTACCTCCACAGAACAGGGACAGATGCTACTTAGTGAATATGGTCAAGGAGAACAGTCACCATACAACAATGAACTTCTTGGACAAGCCCTGGATCGACAACATATGAACCTTGAGGCGTTACTTGCTGGCGGAGGAGAGCTTCATCTTGGTTATGCTCTTCCCCTGCTGGCTTACTGGAAAGTGGAACAACCCAACCATCCTGCACTTTATATTGATGCTACGAACGGAGATATCCTACCTTCAGAGTTTCTGAACCTGCTGGAAGCTGATTCCAAACAAGTCTCTGCAAGCATGACTGATTTATCCACAGCTCCTTCTGGTTCAGTCGATGCACTTCATCTGCGACCCGTCTTTGATCCGGCTGACAATCTGTTGTGGATTACCTCCACGCCTGTTGCTGCCAATCGGGCACAAGATGTGATACAACACGGTGAGAATCAAGAGATTGTTTTCTCAGCGGATGATCGTAACGTTGTATACGGCGGTCCTCTGCCTGTTAGCGGTTATCAGCTATGGCATACCGATCAGAAAGCCGAGTCCACTCTATATGTAGCGCTAGGCGGAAAAACATCCATTCAACGCTTTGTCCCTTTGAGCACATTACAACAAGACGGTCAGTTTTACACCTTGAATCCCTGACCATCAGCTAACTCTACAGATTATTCAAATCACGTTAAAATTATAAACATCCACAACAAATAAGACGCCTTCCCATGAATTAAAGGGATTGCGTCTTTTGGTTTTACATTAGGGAGTCTCTTTAAACTCGTTGAGTGACGTAGATAAGCGATCGTTACCCTTTGCCTGAAGAACTTCGTTTATGAGACGGTGTGTCCAATTCTTTTTCCTTTTTGCCCATCCACAGAGATACAGCGAACGGAATCATACCAAACCACTTCATCGCCCACGGCTCTTTCCTTTTGGCGCGACCTTTCCGCTCATCCTTCGGCGTATCGATATAATGAACAACACGCTGCGTAATGTATTTTACCAATTCATCACTTTTGGCCATAACATCTGCCTCCTTCGCTCCTGCACATTTGCGGAGCTTACGATAATTCTATTGTGTGCAAGATGAGTATTGCTTAAACATTTTTTTATTGAAAGGGGTATGAAAAACCTCAGAATGCACAGTCTAATGCCAAAGGTATCCAAACAGCCATTCATCTGCATTCGATACCTATTTCATGAAGGAGTGTGTATTCCCATGTATAAGCTGCTGACTGCTTCTGTAGCCTTGCTAATCAGCTTCCATTACCTTCCCATGCTGCCCCATGTCGCTTATGGAAAAGCAGCTTATCTTGATTTTGCCGTATCTCAAAGTTCAGATCATTCCCGCCCGTCCCAGAACAGTCCATCCATGCTGCCGGTGACCGATGGAGATGCTTATCGCTCAAGTCATCATGCCTTTGCAGCACCCGTTATCCTGCTCGACGTAGGCCATGGCGGTATTGACGGTGGTACGTCAGCCCAAGGTGTTCTGGAAAAAGATATCAATCTCGCCATTAGCCAAAAGGTCTATCTCCTGCTTCGCAGTAAAGGTTATGCCGTTATCATCAATCGACTTGGGGATTATGCACTTAGTGATGAGAACCGCTGGCTGAACAGCCGATCGCGTCATACTAGGGATCTTGCCCAACGTAAGAGCCTTAGCGAAGAAGTAAGTACAGATATCGTGGTCAGCATCCATGCGAACTGGAGTCCCCGATCGACTGCACACGGCCCGGTGGTTCTGCACCAGAAGGAAGGCAGGAGTTATTTACTGGCCCAATCCATTCAGGATGCCATGAACCAATTGTTTGGAACGGAGCATCGGGTCGTATGGGGCAAGCCATTTTATTTATTGAATTACGTGAAACAGCCTGCTGTCATCGTTGAAACCGGATTTTTGAGCAATGCCGAAGACCGAGCCAGAATGAGTGATCCCGCCGAGCAAAAACGAATCGCCCAATCTATTGCGAGCGGCATTATTTATTATCTGTCGGTAGTGTAGGCGCAGACTCCCATTGCCACACATCTCGAACCAGATCACCGATTCCTACAAATTGAACCTGGTTTTGCAGGCGGGAGACGGATTCACGAATCACTGCGGATGTGTTCATCCCCGTTTGACCGACATGACCAATGACAACACAGACATCCTTGTCGATTGCACGCTGAGCTGCCAGATCCATTTGCTTGCGAATGTGTTGCTTGGAGTTTTGATCATCCAGGAAAATGTCATTACCGACAGGTGGCATATTTTTGGATATGGCCAGTTCCCCCACCACGGAGCGAAAGTTGGTACGGCTGTCTACAAAAAAGAGACCCCGCTCCTTGCATACCTCGAGCACAATGGACATGATGCGTTTGTCCGAAGTAATTTTGGAACCCATATGATTGTTCATGCCAATCGCGTGGGGCACATCATCAATTGCTTTCTCCACGCGGGAGCGGACTTCTTCATCGGATAGATTGGATGTGATTGCACCCGGGCCCAGCCATTCAGGTCTTCCTTTCTTGGGTTCCATAGGCATGTGCACAATCACATCCATCCCCTTTTCATGTGCAGCTATCGCATCTTTCTTGGTTGTTTGCAAAAAGGGCATGACCGCTACCGTTAGTTTAACGGGCATCGCCAGGATCTCTGCCGTACCCTTCATGTCATTACCAACATCATCGATGATAATCGCTAACCGTTTGTGATGCGATGGGGACTCTGAAGCTGCCGCTGTGGGCCCTCCTGCTGATATGCCTGCATAAATCACAATTAACAATGCCATGCAACCTGCAATGAATCGATAATGCTTTCTCTTTTCCTTCATCATGTTCCCTCCCCGTAAGTTCTGTGATCTCATTGTTTGATAATGAAGGGAGTAATATGTAAGCCAAAGCCTTCCTTAATAGCAATCCCCCCGCCACTGGAGACCTGCATCTTGATGAAACAACGCTATCCCCCCTTTTCGTCTTTACATTCAGACAAGAAATGTCATTGAACCACAGAAAAAAGAGATTAATTAGAAAAAATACTGTAATTTGTCAGGTTTTCAGTTTGGCAATTATTTAGTAGAATCAACAAATGAAAGAAGTTAATGTGTTTCATTTCTTTCCTATGATTTGCGGAAGGGGGTTTTGAAAGGGTTTACATAAAATAAATGCCAGACTATCAGTTCTTCTTATGTGTTATCCCTGGTCACGGTTTCTCTATGTAACCATTTACCATTATCGAGGAGGATGAAAGTAGTGAAATTCAAATTTAAAAAGACGATCAATGTTTTATTGGCCTGCTTAACCGCTCTGCCCCTCATGTTAAGTCCTACACAAGTTTCTGCGGCAAGTGATGCCAACATTAATTTGTCCTCGGAAAAACAACTGATCAAGGGCTTTGGGGGCATTAACCTTCCTGCCTGGATTGGTGACCTGACGCCTGCTCAACGTGAAACTGCTTTTGGTAACGACCAGAATCAGTTAGGCTTTTCCATTCTTCGGATCTACGTCGATCCGGATTCGAATAACTGGTATCGTGAGGTTGCCACAGCCAAACGGGCTATTGAAAAGGGTGCCATCGTATTTGCATCCCCATGGAATCCTCCGAGCAGCATGGTTGAAACGTTCAACCGCAATGGGGACACCAATGCCAAACGTCTGAAATACGACAAATATGCCGCATATGCGCAGCATCTGAACGACTTTGTAACCTACATGAAAAATAACGGTGTAGATCTGTATGCCATTTCTGTGCAAAATGAACCGGACTATGCTCATGACTGGACCTGGTGGACTCCACAAGAGATCCTTCGATTCATGAAGGAAAATGCCGGTTCCATTCAAGGTACCAGAGTCATGGCGCCTGAATCCTTCCAATACCTAAAGAACATATCCGATCCAATCCTGAATGATCCGCAGGCACTTGCCAACATGGATATTCTAGGGGCTCATACGTACGGAACCCAGATTTCGAATTTTGCCTACCCTCTCTTTAAGCAAAAAGGAGCCGGTAAAGAACTGTGGATGACTGAGGTGTATGTTCCGAACAGTGACAACAACTCAGCCGACCGCTGGCCTGAAGCACTAGAGGTCTCCTATCACATGCACAATGCCATGGTAGAAGGGGACTTCCAGGCCTATGTATGGTGGTACATCCGCAGACAATATGGTCCGATGAAAGAGGACGGTACCATAAGCAAACGCGGGTATAATATGGCCCATTTCTCCAAATTTGTACGTCCTGGCTATCTCAGAGTGGATGCAACCAAAAACCCGGATACGAACACATTCGTTTCTGCCTACAAAGGGGATAACAAGGTCGTTGTCGTGGCAATTAACCGTGGAACTTCGGCTACAAGTCAGCGGTTTGTGTTGCAAAATGGCAATGCCTCCACTGTATCTTCGTATGTGACGGACAGCAGTCGTAATCTGGCAAGTCTTGCACCTATTAATGTTTCCAATGGCGCATTCACAGCCCAGCTTCCTGCACAGAGTGTAACTACATTTGTTGCTGATCTTACTGGTGGCAATGGAGGCGGGAATGTAGGCACTGGCACCACATATGAAGCTGAGACGGGAACAACGTTGACTGATGCAGTGATCGAAACACTTTACCCGGGATATACAGGATCAGGATATGTGAACTTTAACGCGTATACAGGTTCAGCCATTCAATGGAATAACATTAACAATACGATTACAGGTACCAAAAATGTAAAGTTCCGTTACGCCCAGGAGAGTGGTACTCGCAATCTGGACATCTACGTGAATGGCACCAAAGTGCTCAGCAATGAACCCTTCACTGCAACAGGAAGCTGGTCCACCTGGGGTGAGAAAACCATTCAGGTTCCTATGAATTCAGGTGTAAATACCCTTCGAATCGTTACCACTGGAACCGAAGGACCGAATATTGACAGCATTGATGTTACCGCAGCACAATAAATATCAAAAATGCAAACAAAAAAAGACTCCTCAAGTGTTAGCTTAAGGAGTCTTTTTATTAGATGCGGTCGAGAGGACTCGAACCTCCACGGGGGGTTAGCCCACACGGACCTGAACCGTGCGCGTCTGCCAATTCCGCCACGACCGCATATTGTACCAATCAATATCGGCGACAAGAAATAATATATCATGCAGAATCTATCATGTCAACACTGAAAATAATAACATGAAAGCCCGAACCAGACGTCCATGTCGATTCGGGCTTTACCTTTAACTGCCAATTACAGCTTGGAAGGCCAGTTGCCATACCAGGCGTAACCGCCTCTTCTTTCTTTATCAATATCACTTAATTTGTATTTAACTACCCCGTCACGACCAATAAAGATAGGTTTATCCGTTCCTATTTCATAGAAGCGTGCCCAGATCGGTGCCGCTTTGGAATCAGGGATAATTTTGCTATCTCCATTTGCTCTTTCATACTTGTAACCCGTAATTTTCACCTTATTAAACCAATCCTCCGCTCCTTTTATGGATGCGGTAATTTTAGCGTTGGCAGGTCTCGTTTTCAGGAATTTAACGATTGTTACACTTTCTCCAGCTGTCAGTGAGGGTACTTCGTAGATTCTTGCGCTCGCAGGTTTAAGGGAACTGGAATCATGCTGTTGTCCCCATGCTGTCAGCTTACCACCTGAAATGACCTGTGTATTCAGAATGGCCTCTACGCCTTTAGCAACAGAATTTTTACTGCGGTTAGCAAGTGTGCTGTCAATAAACGAGAAATCACCTTTGCGTGCTGCTACTTCATCAAGCATGATCATTACATTAATCATGGCATCATCATTGTAAGTGATATGTTTGTGATATCCGGAGCTTTGGTAGACTTGTGGCCATCCACCGTTTGAATACTGCATGTTGATCAAAAAGTTAATGCCTTTGATTGCAGCTGTAGAGTATCGCGGATCATTTGTCTTTTTAAATTCCTTCGCCAATCTTCTAATTTCTGAGTATGTAGCCTTGTTGTCTATTGTGGACTTCGCCCACTCTCCGCTGGTTTGCTTATAATCTTTTCTCCAACCTCCATCCGGCAGCTGGTTCTTTAAAATATCAGAGATACTGGCTGTTGTTCCCGAAGCATCAGCAGCAAATACCGTCCCTACAGGTATAACTGCCATTCCAACGGTTGAGAACACCATGGTGCATGCCAGGACAAAAGTAACGATTTTCTTCGCTTTCAAATGTAACACTCTCCCATGTTCATTTTGATATAATTCACAATTCTACCTTACCTACAACGCCAGTCTAAACCTCCTTAATTTGAATGTATAACATAATAAAATCTATTTTCATCCAATATGTGGTTTGGATAATGAGATAATATGCAATAAATCGATTTTTGTCAATATATGCAACAAAATGAATATAATCTCTTAAATCCAACATAAAGGAATAGTTCTTTTAACTCATGACAAACCTATTTATTTATCCAAATTCGTCTGGAACGAATCAATAATGACGTTTTTGTCATGAATGATACCTAAACGTGCTCCCTTCTTTCATATAAAAACCTTAATTCCGCTAACATTGAGGTATTACGAAGGGTTTTAAATGGGTTTGACAATTACGCATTTATGCAATATAGTTTCAAATAGTTACAAAAACTTAATTATTCATTGCCGAGTTTCATGTTTGAAAACGGGGGAACCATTTTGGGTGAATTATTCTTATACATAGGAAATATAGGGAACCTTCTACCGAACCCTTAGCTAACTCCGTAGGCATCGAAGGGAGAACATTGATTTTGAAAAAACTGATTATCTCCATTTTTGGAGCAGCTGTATTATTTACATCCGGGGCAACAAGCACAGAGGCAAGCAGTATCAACTCCGTAGTGAACAACATGACTGGTATACCTTACAAATGGGGTGGCACGACTGTAGCCGGCTTCGACTGTTCTGGTTTTATGAGATATCTTTTCAACAAATACAGCATTGAATTGCCACGTACTTCACAGCAGCAAGCCAAAGCAGGTACGCCTGTATCAAAAAGCAACATTCGTACAGGTGATCTGGTGTTCTTTAATACAACAGGCAAAGGCATTTCACATACAGGTGTATATATCGGCGGCGGACAATTCGCTCATGCCTCCAGCAGTAAAGGTGTAAGCATCACGAAGTTATCGAATCCTTACTTCAATGACCGCTACGTAACAGCACGTCGGGTAACTGGACAGTTTATGTATGATAAAATGTTGGGTAAAATGTAGGTATGATAAAAAAGAGGAGGCTCCGGATCAACCCGGAGCCTCCTCTTTTGTTTGGTTTACCTCTTTATGAGAAACAGTCCTTGGACTACCTCATCTGCACTTAATGCAGCGCCTTCTGCACTCGCATTGCGCCCTGAGACAGGGCATGTCCGCCTCCTACAGCTCCGGCCACGGCTACAGTCTCCATGATCTCCTGATCTGTAGCGCCCTTGGCACGTGCTTCTTCCACATGGTAGAAGGTACATACCTCATTGTTGGCAAATAATCCAATGCCAAGTGCAATGAGCTGTTTTGTCTTGGCATCAATCACGCCAGGTTGAAAACATTCTCCCGTAAACTCATGATACGACTTCACCACACCTGGCAGCACATCGCTTAATGCTCCAATCTGATCCTTGTAGGCATGAACTTTATCATTCATCAATGTCATCGCTTGTAGCACACCCTCTCGGCTATAGTTACAGATCTTCCTCACTGTACCTATCTTCTCACCCGAGTGAGTCAATTATGCCAAGAAATCATGGTAATTCCAAACATTTAAACGCCCATGATTCATCCATAGGGATAAGCTGTTACTCACCGAGTGGACTCTGACGCGGTTCGCTGAACAGCTGATATCGGTAACCACGATCCAGCTTGACGACACGTCGATTCTGACGACGGATAAGTACCTGCTCGCCATCCCAGGCAACCACAATCCCGGTTACATCGTTAGATTCCAGCTCATCCCGTACTACTCTGACTTTCTCACCTGACAGACGCAAGGCGTCCAGTTCTGTATCACTAATCATGTTCATGGCTCCTATATTCCAAATTTATTTACAAAAAGAGACCTAAATGAAAAGTCATTTAGGTCTCACGTGACTGTATTGGACTGTCATGTCATTCGAAATGTTGTCCCGACTGAAAAGTTACCGCTGCGCGTGCTCTTTGCTGTCGTTCTTCTCGAACCAAAAATCAAGCACTTTGGCGGACATCACACGTTCTTCAAGGTACTCCACTTGATGCGGTGTAAATTGTTCTTTCCAAGAGAAGGACAACTCTTCGCATAAGCCTACAATCGTCAGTAATTCTGACCAGGCAACATAGCGTTTGTACCAGAAAAATTGAGGATGTTCAATCATATAGGGATAAAGGTCATCGAATTCCGTATGTTTACAATCCAGGGCACGTTCAAAATGAACTTTCGATTCCGCCAGCTTATCATTAAAGAATTGTTCTGTTGCCGGTTGGTTCCCCATGGTGTTGCCTCCTCTCCCTAACATAACCCCATTATAAATGAAATCCGCGGTCATGCAAAGGCATAGTTCAAAAAATAGGCCCTATTCCTTTAAAATGTCACATTTCGTTATCGTCAAATTGTACCGTTCCATTGTTCAGGGAACGAATGCGTACCAAGGCTTCCACCGGAATCCCCTGTTCACGGATCGTGCGTGCCCCTGCCTGAAAACTTTTCTCGACCACAACGCCAAATCCGACGAGTTCAGCACCAGAACGCTCGATAATTTTGATGACGCCACGAGCAGCATCTCCATTGGCAATAATATCATCAATGAACAAAATACGATCACTCTCATGAATAAACTCGCGAGATACCATAATGTCAGTGACAATTCCTTTGGTAAAGGAAGGTACGCGTTCACAGTAAGCATCAGGATCAGCCAGAAGTGTTTTTTTGCGACGGGCGAATACAAGGGGTACCCCAAGTTCATAGGCTGCGGCAAACGCAACCGGAATCCCTGAGGATTCTACCGTGATTACCCGAGTCACTCCACTTTCACGAAAACGGGCAGCAAACTCACGTCCCATCTCCATCGTTAATGCAGGATCAATCTGGTGGTTTAATAGACCATCCAGCTTTAATACTTGATCCGAGATAACGACACCCTCTTGTAAAATTCGTTGTTTCAATAATTCCATGATTTGACCTCCCAAGCCTATCCTATGAGGTAAAAGTATCATATATCTATCTATAAGTTCAAGCGAAATTGCCTGGGCGCTGTCCTGGAGACGTAATTCAAGCCAAACCTCATTATCGATTGTCATGACTTTCGTGGGTCAAGCATACCTTGTACCATGGTACCCGCATGTCCAAACTAAACAGGGGCCTGAGAGGGGAAACACATGAAACAGGCATTACGGGTGCTGCAGATCGCGTTTACATACATCGGAACGGTTGTCGGAGCCGGCTTCGCTACAGGGCAGGAAATTTTGCAGTTTTTTACCCAGTATGGCAAATGGGCCACCGTCACCATAGGCTTATCCACCATGCTCTTTGTCTGGTTAGGTACCAAAATGATGCTGATCGCTCACGATACCGGTTCCCGCTCTTATGAGGATCTGAACAAACATTTATTCGGCCAGAAGGCGGGCAAATGGATCACCTGGGTAACCCTTCTCATTCTCATTGGCGTGAACAGTGTCATGCTTGCCGGAGCAGGTTCCGTTTTTGTCGAACATCTGGGTTTGCATTATCAGACCGGTCTGATCGTCACACTTGTAGGGACATATCTACTTCTCGGTCGGGGCATTCGGGCCATCCTTCAAATGAATAGCATCGTTGTTCCCATGATGCTCCTGTTATCTCTGCTCATGATCACCAGTACCATCCATCATCCAGGTGCTTCCCGATTCATCACACTGACCACAGACTCAAGCCCCATTCAGGTATGGCTGTCTCCACTGTTGTATAGTTCGTTCAATCTGGCGTTGGCTCAAGCTGTTCTTGTGCCTGTAGGTAACCAGATTCGTAGTCGGAATGTGCTAAAGTGGGGCGGAGTATTGGGTGGAATTGGCGTAGGTTTCATGCTGATGGCAGCTCATTTTGCCATGTCAGCACAGATGCCCGGCATCATCCAATTCGAAATCCCGATGGGCAGCATTGCCTTTCAACTTGGATGGGCAGTGCAATCCGTATATGTATCCCTTATTTTCATGGAAATATTCAGTACCTTTGTAGCCGATATCTATGGAATGACCTTGCAACTCAGACAACATATACGTGTCCATCCCCGTTTCATTACATTAACCATTATGCTGTTGTGTTACTCACTCAGTCAGTTTGGATTCAGTTCGCTTTTATCCATCCTTTACCCAATCTTCGGAAGTCTGGCACTGATCTGGGCTGCCAAATTGGTACTGAACCGTTGGGGCGCCTTTCGTGGACGCAACAATATATAAACGTTGACGTACTTCTTCATGAATATGAGCATCCGTTAGCACCATAACCATAACTCATCGCGCGAACTGTTTCCTTTAAACATGACAAAAAGCCGCTGTTTAGCACAGCGGCTCACCCTTTTTGCTATCCATTTTAGGCTTTGCTGGGAAACTGTAGATACATCTTTTTCAACTCATTGACCGATCTGCCGAGCGAGTAATGTGTTTTGGCTTTTTCACACGCTGAACGGGCAAGTTCATAACGATAAGCCGGGTCCAGCATCACCTTTTCAAGCGCTTCAGCCAGTGCAGAAGGATCTTCTGCCGGTACAAGCAATCCATTGCTACCGTTCTCGATCTGTTCCGGTATACCCCCTACATCCGTACCTACAAGGGCAAGACAACTCAGCGCCGCTTCAGCGAAGACGGAACCAAATGCTTCTGCCCGTGAAGGAAGTACAAAAATATCAAAGAATGGCATGAATTCCTCAGGGTGCAGTGTGTAACCATAGAAGATAGTCTCATTATAGATCCCCAATCGCTGCGCCAATTCTTCCAGATCAGGACGAATCGGTCCATCTCCAATAATATGTAACACATAATCATGACCTCGGCCCTTCAGTTCCGCACAGGCTTTGAAAAGAATATCCAACCCTTTCGCCGGAACAAGCCGACATACCGTGACCAGCTGTGGTATCGCATTATCATGAGGAATCGGCTTAAACCGCTTCTCATCAAATCCATTGGGAATCACACCGATGACATCAGGTTCCTTCACGTAGGGAGCCAGATAACGACGGAATGAATCCGACACCGTTAAGAGGCGCTCTGCCTGGTGTTCCAGCTCACCATATATCGCAATCAGGAATCGATGCTCCGGTCCATCCGTTTCAATGCGTCCATTAAGGATTAATTCTCGTTCATAACTGGAGTGAATCGTCTGGATGAGGGGTGTATCCGGGAAAACCGTTTTCATCGCAAGTCCTGCAATTGGGTGGTGAGCATGGATCAGATCATAGGGCTTCTGAATACGCAGTTTGGTCCACCATAGATAATCCCGATAGGTTTGAATATATTTTTGGACAACAGGGCTATCCTGATATTCTGTCCAGTCAAACGTTTCGAAATGAACTTCCTCTCTACCCTTGTTGCGAATTCGCTTTGGCAACGAGAACAGATCCATTTCCCATCTCGGGGTTGTAAATCTCTCTTGCATATAAGGAATCATAGAGGATACACCTCCGGGCTGCTCCGGAGGAAAGAAAAGCGCCTGCAGCAATTTCACTGTTAGTTTCCCCCTTTCCACTTACGTTCTTTCAATGCCTCTTCATTCAATATATATCAGAACGGCTCTACTATCCATTATGACATAGGGAGGCCGGAACATCTATATTACGTAAGATAGTGCAAACTTTTGGCTATTTAAACCGCTCAATCAAAGCTAAACTGACCAAGCTTTTGTTTACCAACTCGTATATACAACATATTCATGAAACGTGCCCCTCAGAAGCTAAAGCTTTAATTTAGCAGTTAACCGCTCGCGTTTGTCGTCAACATTTTCATTGATAGTCAGAATTCTCAGTTCATTAGCTCCACGGGCTTCTCATATGTACTGTAACCATCGTTCTCTCCCAAAAAAGTATACCCGTTCCGCGCGTAAAAGGCATTCAACGTTGCGTTGCTCGCTCCGCAATCTAACCGAACCGTATGTTTGCCTTCAAAGTGTATGCCGCTGCTGGACCATTGCAAAATGGACCGTCCCAGACCGCTCTGAGCATATTTTCTTCGAATCGCCAGCCGGTGCAGATATATTGCGCCATCCTCAGCGTAAGCTTTTGAACCCCATAGATGAATATCCCACGGGCTTGGCTGAACCATAAGGATGACCATCCCCGCTACGTCCGCTCCTTTTTTAAATACAAACACATCCCCACGCCGAATTGCCCCTGCCGTATCATGTGAATCTTCACCTTGGAGCAAAGCGTTCCATTGGGAAGAACCTTGGCTCTGTAACCATTCGGCTGTCTCCACCAACAGCGACATCACATCGTCCGTATCTTCGGGCTTCGCCTGAACCGCTTGAAAACCATCGTTAATAATATCACTACTGATCCTGAATGAGTGCATCATTGTTCTCCTCCGCTTCCTGATCTCTATTAAACTAATGGTACTATACCGGGAAATGGATTTTTCGTCAAAATGAGAACAAAAAAAGGTAAAAGGCAGCTGCCTTTTACCCATCTATTCTGGCTTCATCAATAATCTGATTTCGATACAACATCGTAAGATGCAGCGTATCAAACTCCATCTCCCTGTCCAACTCCTGTATCAACACTTCGACCAGGCTCTTTCGCTGCACACTGGTCCCTGGAACCTCGTAATCAATGTATCCCGTCAGATCGGATTGAGAAGTGTCTATTGTTGCTGTTCCCACGGGCAATCCACCTCGTTCCTGAAGAAACAGCTCATATACCCGGAACTCCCGATCCTTACGCTTCAGCATGACATAACATGTTTCTTCAGCAGCTTCCAACGCATCCAGATCCGATTCATCGGTATCCTCAAACTCCTCGGAAAAATCGCGATGTATCCACTCTAACGTCTCCAGTTCGTTGCCCTGATGCCACATGCGGATTGTAATTGTATCGATGATGTCCTCATCCAGCTCTCTGACCAACAGCTCTGCCGCAGCTTCCAATTGATTCTCTTCCGGCTCGTCATACCAGTGTATTTCACCTTGTACATCAGCGCCATATTGTTTTAAGGAAGCTTCTGCAAGTTCCTGTCCTTCGACATCATTGAATATATACGTGGATATGCTGCGTCCAGCGCTTACCATTTCCATCTCCAGAACCTGATCCCGATCTTCATATGTAAACGATTCGGCTTGTGAACCAGGAATGACCTTCGTTTCAATACGATCTCTATCGTCATCGCTCTCTTCATCATAAATCATATCCTCAGACGACCAAAACGATTCTGAATCGGGCATGTGCAAAACTGAATGTAATGAGCCACAACTGACCAGCACTTCATAATATGCAGCTTCCAACGCGTCAGCAAGAGATCGGGCATAGGCATGCACTTTTTCCACAATAAATTGCTCTGTACCACCTGGCAGAGACTTCTGCTCGATCTGAAGACAACCTGATAAACGATCTCCTTCTCTGTACACAAGAAAAAGTGAGCCTGCATATTGACCATTAACCATCACGTCCTGTACTTCTCCACCTGATGTCCGCAGGTCGGCAACCAATTCCACCTCATAATTCATCACGTGTCCTCCTCCATTCCTAACGTTATTCTCTTAGGATGCCCCTGAGGACGGTAGATTATGAGGGAAGCGTGCATTTTAAGTATGAGATGTACGTTTAGACAGATAACACATATTTTTGGATTGCGTGTGCCACACCTTGCTCGTTATTGGAGAGTGTAACCTCGTTCGCAGCAGCTTTCACCTCGTCTGGTGAGTTATCCATGGCAATGCCTTTGCCCGCAAAGGTCAGCATCGTAATATCATTGAAGTAATTTCCAATCGCCATGATCTCCGAAGGCAAGATTCCTTTGGATTCGGCCAGCCTTTTCAGCGCAGCGCCTTTGGACGCTTCGGGATGCATCAGGTCAATAAAAAAGTCACCACTCCGTGTCATATAATAAGGCAGATTCCAGGTAGACCACTCCTGAAGCACTGCGTCCATCTGTTCAATCGGTCCAAATGCAGTGAATTTGGCCAGCGGTTCTGTCATGTCAACCCACTTGGGTAACTTCAGTGGCTCTGCCATAAAGTTGTAATACATCTCACGCACCTGCAACCCCAAACCTTCCGGCTGATCCACATACAGACCAAAAGCCGTATTGATGTCAAAATGTACTCCATTGGTTCGACAGTAGGAGATGATCGGCTCCAGTCCTTGTCCATCTAAGGCAAAATGATGAACCACCTCGCGGGTATCCACTTGCGCCGTTACGGCACCATTATGTGTAATTACATATCCATCCAGCCCCATCTGCTCCATAAAAGGAATCGTGTTGGCCGGACCTCTGCCTGAACACAGGACGATCTCTGCTCCCTGACGGGAAGCTTGGATCAAGGTCTCCTGAGTCCATTCGGTTAGTTCATGATGATCATTCAGCAGTGTTCCATCTACATCAAGTGCAATTAATTTATAGGTCATTCTGGCTTCATCCTCATCTGTTAGTAGTCGCCTTCACCCAAATCCTCCCTTCCGAGGGAGGGCCCCAGAGGGCTCTGCCCTCTGGGCTCCCGTCTTGCTCACCGGTGTTAGGTCGGGTCTTGCTATGTCACGGTTGTCGTAGGAACGCTTATCGCCGGGCACACCGCTGGTCAGCGCCGGTCCCGCCCAAGCTTAACCGGGACCATTACGGGCAGGGCTTCGCTCTCTGCCCGGCTCCCTGCTTCACTTCGTGAAGGACGGGAGCTTTCCCGCCTTCGGCGTTAGCACCGGGGCTTCGCTTCCCTCCACAACTCCCTGCTCCGCTTCGCGAAGGACGGGAGCTTTTACTTCCGCAGAAGATTCAACTCGTCTGCGGTTAGTTCACGATAGCTTCCGATGGCTAGATCGGAAGCCAGTTCAAGCTCCCCCATGGCTACGCGTTTCAGATAGATCACTCGCTTGCCTACCGCCTGAAACATACGTTTCACCTGGTGAAACTTCCCTTCGTGAATAATAAGCGAGATCGACGAGATCGTGCCTTCTTCCGTCTCTTCCTGACCAAGTATAGTCAGCTCAGCAGGTAATGTCTCGTACCCGTCATCCAATTGAACGCCCGCTTTGAAACGTTGTACATCCGCTTCATCCACGCTTCCAAGCACACGGGCTTCATAGGTTTTGGGCACATGCTTGCGTGGAGATAACAGATCATGGGCCAGCAGACCATCATTCGTAAGAATGAGCAGTCCTTCTGTATCCTTATCCAGTCGTCCCACAGGAAACGGATTAAAGACACGATCCTCTTTTCGCAGCAGATCCAGAACCGTCCTATCTCTGTTGTCCTCCGTAGCAGACACAACACCCGGAGGTTTATGAAGCATCAGATAGATCATCTCCCGATACACAATCCGCTCTCCATCGGCTTCAATGACGTTGACCTCGGGATTCACCTGTACACCACTGTCTTTCACCGCTTTGCCGTCCACACGGATTCTGCCTTGCTTCACCATCTTTTTAAGTTCACTTCGTGTTCCCACACCCATATGACTTAATATTTTGTCCAGACGCAGCGTTTGTTTGCCTTTTCCACTCATACCGATGTCCACCTCCAGCCTGCCGGATATTCATTCTTCAGTACACCATCCAGCCATTTTCCCCAGCCAGCGGCATACCCATCTACACATACAAGAACGTACCCTTTGGCAATCGTATCCGCCTTGAGCACCACTCGTTCTTCTTCAATATTCAACGTTTCACCCTTAAGATACCTCACGGCTTCGCCATTAGCAGATGACAGATTCACGCTTCGCCGTGCCTCCGATGCATTCAGCGCACACGCAAGCGGGTGGGAAGGAACAAATCTCCCATTCTTGATCGTGCCCATAAACCAGCCTGGACGAATGACTTTCAGCCCCTCCAGCCGTGCTGCACCAACCGATGATTGATACACACGATCTCCGTAACATACTGTTTCTCCGGTTAACTTGAGCTCCAATTGTTCTTTCATAAACTGAGTGTAGATCGCAACCGGATCCATACTTGCCGGGTCAACTCCGCGTCCCTGACCCCGTTCCGATTTACGTCCACCGTGATCTTTCCCTTTTTTGCCCGGTCTGCCCGGATTCTTGCCGCCACCAGCCTGTCTGTCATGAGACGCTCTGGATTCGATCCGCAGCAAACGTTCCTTTTTACGATCAGCCTTGGTCATAGCAATTGAAGAAGCAGCAATAGAGTGATCCTTGTTCCCCTCTACTTCAATCTTGGACACATCCCCGACCTGTCCATACTCCATTGCTCCTTCTTTAACTACTCCTGGTTGATCTGTTCCGAATCCTTGGCCTGCACGATGCTGTAATACAGCGACATAATGCCCTTCTCCTTCCAAAAGGTGAGGCCACAATCTTGCGGTACCACGCGTTAGATCCAGCACATCTTTGGTCTCATCGGCCTTCTCAGGCATCATTTGACGCACCCATTCCGGACGCCCTGGAGCAAATCCTGCCTCTTCAGAGATGTCCCTGACAACGAAATCACGGTTTACATTCAGAAACTCCGCAATCATCGCTTCATTTTCCTCCGGCGCAAAGGTACAGGTTGAATATACAATCGTACCTCCCGGAGCCAGCAATCGTGCCGCAGTCTCAAGGATATCGCGCTGCATGAGTACACATTTTTCCACCGAATGATGTTCCCACGATTTCACCATGTCTTCATCCTTGCGGAACATCCCTTCACCTGAACAAGGCGCATCAATTAATACTTTGTCAAAATAATGAGGAAATGCATTTGCGATCCGCTCGGGCGACTCATTCAACACAACGGCGTTACGCACCCCGTACAATTCCACGTTCTTGGCCAGCGCTTTTGTGCGTTCAGCATGGATATCATTTGTGACAAGTACACCCTTGCCTTGCAGCTTTGCAGCAATCTGTGTCGTTTTCCCTCCCGGAGCAGCGCACAGATCAAGCACACGATCTCCAGGCTCCACCTGCAATAATTCAACGGGAGCCATTGCACTCGGTTCCTGTATATAATACAAGCCAGCATGGTAATAAGGGTGCAGGCCCGGTTTAACACCGTGAGGTACATAGAACCCTGTCTCACACCATGGAATAGGTCTTAGATCAAACGGAGCAATCTCATCGAATTGTTCCATCGATATTTTCAGCGTATTCACTCTCAATCCCGCATGGGGAGACTGTTCATACGATTTCATAAATTGTTCAAACTCATCACCCAGCAAACGTTCCATTCGCTCAGCAAATATTAAAGGTAACTTTACACCCATATTCCCACTCATCCTGTCTTGGTAAGATTGCAATATCGTTTTATTTTATCATATCCAAGCTTTGCTTTCCTATCATATCGTATCTATTCCACTACAGCGTGTAATGTAGTATAATGGCAAGTAGATTGATTCCTGAGCAAAAATCCGGGTGTTTATGCATATTATCCCAACCTTTATTTTTGCCCAAACTATATTTCGATATGATCGATGGGGGATGTCCGATGAAATCCAAGAAGAAAAAGAAAAGTGCTGCGATCCTTATTTTCCTGGGTATTTTAGTCGTTATGATTGCTGCACTGGTTGTCGTAGACCAACAATCCAAGAAACAGATGGATTCAGTGGAAAATGCTTATGGCATCGCTGCTTCCAAGCTTAATCCAGCGACACGGGAGCTGCTTAGCGATCCCAACTACCAACAAATCATTCTCCCCGCTGATCTCAAAGCCAAAATCGATAACAAAGACAGTTTCTTTGTTTATTTCTTCGCTTCCGACTGCTCGCACTGCCGCGCCACAACACCTCAGTTAATGCCGCTGGTTGACAGTGAAGGTATCGAACTTCCGCAGTTCAATCTGCGCGAATTCGAAGCGGGATGGACCGATTACAACATCGAGTTCACGCCTACACTCGTCTATTATGAAGCTGGTGTCGAGAAAGACCGTATGGTTGGCGGACTGCAAGAGAATGGCAGTGATCAAGGCTACACGTTGGACGATTACAAACAATTTTTCGAAAAATATAAAGGCAATGCCACTCCTTCGGCAAGCTAACGGATAGATACGTTTCCACAGTATCGCCGAGCAGGCACTTCGATCATCATACACTGTTCTAATAGAGGACAGGCTGTGCCACCTGCAATTATCTGAATATGACGCAACATTCAAAAACACCCCGATTGTTCCCTTCACAGGAATAATCGGGGTGTTTCATAACCATGGAATTTCATATCCATGAGATGCTCGTATGAATGGTAAAGCTGGTTACAACTCAACTTTCACCCTGCTTTATCGCCTTCATCTTCTCTTCGTATATACGCCCTCTGGTAGGACTCCGGCGTTGCGGAATATTAGGTTTTAGCTCAAGCGATCTTCTAGATATCTCCTGTTCCAAGACCCCATCCACAATTCGTATCGATAAATCCCTGTAAGTCACAGACTGAACATCGGATTGGGACAGTTCCTTCACGATTTCCTTTACATCCCGTACCAAAGCCCCAAGGTCAATACCCAGAATTGTATCAGGATAAGGTTCCAGAAGATCAAGTGAGCTCTGTAACATCATCGTACCTCCGCGGAGATTGCCATTCCTGAAATGATATAAACCAACCGCAATTTGTAACAATCCTTTATAGAGAGAATCCAGGTTCCGCTCAAGCCACAATTCTTCCAGCACTTCATGACACTCGAAATAATCCTGATCCCGATTGAAGTAGATTAAGTAGTCAATGTACAGCGGCTCATAGATGCTCATCCGGGTTTTCGCCCTTTCTGGCGTTGTTCAGAAGTTTTTTCACGTCATCCAGCAAGTCCTTGAGCCCTTCCATATCATGTCGTTCCCAGTAATCGTTAAAACGCTTCTGTGCTTCAATCGCTTCACTGACAAGGTGGTAGAAGTATAATTGATGAATGATGTTCAAAGTTCTTGACACGATATTGGAATCATCCTCAAAGGCCTTCTGCGCCTCCAAAATCTGTAGACGAATGGCAGACATCTCGTTATCCAGTACAAAAGCGGCCTCAGCTGTTTTTTTCAACCTGGCTCGCATGTCATCCGGTAAGCTCTCCCGAAATTTGTAACTCAGAGAATGTTCAATGGTAGCCCAGAAATTCATGGCAAGTGTCCGGATCTGAATCTCGGCCAAAACGATCTTTTGTCCCAGAGCCGTCTGAACGGGATATTCAATAATCATATGGAAGCTGCGATAACCGCTCTCTTTGAAATTCGTAATATAATCCTTCTCAATAAGTACCGTGAGATCCTTGCGACCGCGAATGTATTCGGCGACCCGACGGATATCATCTACGAATTGGCACATGATACGGATACCTGCAATATCCTCAATGCCTGTCTCCACGTCATCAAGCGACACATTCAGTCGTCTGGATTTCTCCAGAATACTGGATATTTTTTTGACACGACCGGTAACGAATTCAATCGGGGCATACTCTTCCCGTTTTTTCAGCTCCGCCCGCATTGTCTTAAACTTGACTTTTAATTCCTCTACCGCTTGTTCATAAGGAAGTAAAAATGTACCCCAGTCTCTACCGTCCATGCTTATGCCTCCTGTCTCTATAGCGTCCCCTGTTCTATTCCATTATACATGATGTTTGGTGGGGGGAAGAGTCCCGAAGCATTTTAACGCTCTTCCATGCTTCTATATTTTCATTCCGGGGATCCACAATCCTTCTTAACGATGCTCCGCTCCAACCGCTTCAGAGATATGACGATAACCGTCCTTGCGCAGTAACTCACGCAGTCCGGCATGAATACGCCGATTCACTTCAGGTCCTTCATAGATCAATGCTGTATATATTTCGACCAGGCTTGCTCCCGCTTTAATTTTCTCGTATGCATCCTCACTTGTGAAAATGCCACCTGAACCGATAATCGGAAGTTTGCCTTCGGTCTGACGATAGATCTGGCGAATAATCTCCGTAGAACGCTCACGCAGCGGTTTACCGCTGAGACCGCCAGTCTCTTTCGCATGTTGGTGGGAAAGTCCTGTACGACTGATGGTTGTGTTCGTTGCAATAATGCCCGCAACACCACTGTCCGCTATAGTGCGAACCATATATTCAAGTTCCTGATCATTCACATCCGGTGCAATCTTCACCAGAACCGATTTGGCCGCTCCGCCTGCTCGTGCATGCTGCACGTTCATCTCGTTCATAACCGCAGCAAGCAGTTCCTTCAATTCATTTCCATGTTGCAGATTACGCAAATCCGGTGTATTTGGTGAACTGATATTAACCACGAACAGATCTGCATAATCATATAGTGCCTGAATGCACTTCGAATAGTCCAGGTGAGCTTCCTCATTCGACGTTGCCTTATTCTTGCCGATGTTAACAGCCACTGGAATACGCCGATCCTGTAGACGTGAAAGTTCTCCTGCCATCGCTTCCGCACCCAGATTGTTGAAGCCCATTCGGTTCACCAAAGCCTCATCTGGAGGCAAACGGAACAGCCGTGGTTGATCGTTGCCTGGTTGTGCAAGTGGTGTCACGGTTCCCACTTCCATGAATCCAAATCCGATGGAAGAAAAGCCCGTTACAGCCTGTCCGTTTTTGTCCAGACCCGCAGCCAGACCAACAGGTGTAGGGAAATGACACCCAAACATGTCAACAGCCAGATCAGACGTTTCACGAACGCCGTACATCACCCGCAGCCCGGAAGGAACCGGACGGATGCTGCCCACGCCACTAAGGCCGCCAATAATCAGATGATGGGCCTGTTCAGGGTCCATTTTGAACAACAAAGGTTTAGCAAGACTTCTGTATAACAAATCACTCACTCCGTTCTGGTCCGGTACGCCAAAAAGCCGTTTTCCGTCTTTTCATATGTAAAAAAACACTCTACACACAAGTCTATCTGTTTCTTATTCAAAAGGAAAGTAGTTTGCGCATAGACACCACAAATCGAATGATGCAAAATGCTCACAAGAAATCCACCCGCCCACTGGAAATGACGAGTTGAATTCTTTACAATGAGAGCATGGTTACTCTACACCAGTTCTATTCCAATAAGGAGGAATAACTCATGGCTCCCAAACGTAAACCACCTGCATTACAACAAAAGAAAGAAGAAGTGAATCGCAAAGCCATTGCATGGACTGCAGCCAGTGTAGGCGGCTTGATCATCATTATTGGTGCTCTTATCATTATTGCCAATATGTAGATGATTCAGGCTGAATCCATCTGATTCTACATATCCAACAGATCAATTCAGCCAGTGATACGTTTTGTTCGGATTATTTTGCCGTGGAACAAGCGTATGCTGATAACGCTGCTTGGCTTCTGGAACAAGCGTCAGATCTGGCAGTACATCTTCTCCAATGCGTACCGGAGTGCCTTGCGGAGCAAGAGCAAATAACTCTTCTACATCTCCTGTACGCATTCTCACACATCCAAGGGACTCATCCAGTCCAATACTGTCTGGCTCGTTGGTCCCATGGATGGCATAATTCGTGTTGGAGAGCTGCATGCCCCTGCTTCCAAACTCACCATTCGAGCGTCCATTCGGATTCACCACTTTATCCGTGATCACAAATGAACCTTCCGGTGTTCGATCACCGCCAAGCCCCACATCATACATACGAACAATGGTATCCCCACTGATTAATGCAAGTTTATGTATATCCTTATCAATGACAATTTCAAGTGGTTCCTGCAAAAAAGGCTGACCTCCCAGCGTATCCGCAAAAGCGGCATTTTGGCCTTGAGATGAATTCGAAGTCGTCGAACCGTTCTCTTCACCGCTCGCATCGCCCTTTCCTTCCAGTGCCTTTCCTTGATGCAAGGCCAGCAGCTTCGGAAACATCTCGGTCATGCCTGGCGCAGTCTCTCCGAGAATATTATTTGGAAATGGCTGAGCCATTTGCGTTACACTTTTGGGCCAGGTACCATTTTTTTTGCGATAGGCAACGATTGCACTTGATAATGATGCAGCCGCTTCCTGTTTCGCGGTCCATGCCATAGCCATCTTTTTGATTTTCGGTGTGACTTCAGGAGGTTCACAGTTACACTGCTTGGCATCATAACTCTGTGCAGTTAATTTCCCGCTTGTATTCGTCTGCACAATGTATTTCACAGGCATATTTCGCTTCCATAAAGACCAGTCCTCCGAGGTTTGCATTCCCAATACAGCAGAAGTCTCCACTTTTGGTCCGGACCCGGACCAGGCAGCTGCGAGCGCAACCTCGCCATGATTGCCTCCACCAAATGCCGCAGCAGTGAACACATTACTTGGTGGAATGGACGCAGTCCCGGCCTGTTGATCAGCCTCTACAGGCGCTGTGATATCGTCTGTAGATTCCAATGCTGCTGAGAGTGCATCAGCCGCTTCGCGATTGAAACCTGGAGCGTCCGCAGGTGGCAGACCTGCCAGCACAAGCAGCATGAATAACGTAAGCCACATTTTGCGTCTACGTTGTTTTTTCTCCTTTTGCTCAGACATCTCCACCAGTTTCTCCTGATAGTCCACCCAGATGTCAGCAGGAGCTTTACTGCGTTCAAATGCCTCGTAAACCTCGCCCGCTTGCTGAAAGCAATAGTTGGCTTTGGCCTCCTGTCCTTCGCCCAGGTACTCCTTTCCAAGCAGATACCAGGCCATTTTATTGTCTGGATGTTTCTTGACATATGTTCTTAGATGAGTATTTTGCATCCGATCCTCCACTATTTCGCCTTTTTCCGTATATCCTTATATATCGGCATAAGCATGTGTTGAATCCATAGGACTTCAGTACCCGGTGGGAAAAAGACATTTCGACAAGGTTCGGCCTTGATCCACAGATCAGATAATGCCCGTTAAAATGAAAAAAAGCACCTTCCCTTGTCGCAAAGACAAAAGAAAGTGCTCTGTGTTCATGCAAGAAAACCTTAACCCTCTTTATTGAAAGGCTCATCCGCTACTTTGATTGAATCTGTAGGGCAGCCGTCGCATGCATCCTGCATATCGTCAAACAAGTCTTCTGGAATAGCTTTTATCCCGTGGTTAGCATCGCCGTCAAAGATAACTTCTGCCAAACCTTCATCATCGTAATCGTAGATGTCTGGAGCCGTTGCTCCACAAGCGCCACATGCGATGCAAGTGTCTTTTTCAACCCAAGTATATTTGCTCATTTACATTCTCTCCTCCTAAAATTCGAAACGTACAGTGTTTTTATCTAGAAACATATTAAACCAAAGTAAGAATAATTACAAATCATTTTGCAACCACAAGTCTCTATTATCCCCTATTTAATCAAGACTTTGCAAGTTATCTTTTTGCAGGGAAGTACCGCGCACTTTATGATTGCGAAGCAGCACGGAAGGATCATCTCCAAGCATGCCAGCAGTCACAACAGCATTCTCACCAAATTTATCACGTAACTGATCCATAATCCGAATCAGATTGTCCTTCTTGGGCTTCTGCTCATATTCGAACAAGTCCATCTGAACAGCGGATTCTTCTCTTGGAATCAGGTTTTGAAGTGTCACACCCAGCATCCGTACAGGCTTGCCACTCCCCCAATGCTTCTCGAATAGTTTACATGCCTCACGGTATATCACCGTTGCATCCTCTGTAGGAACTTCCATTAAACGTGATCGGGTGATGGTCTTCATATCCGGTGTCCGGATCGTAATCTGAATCCCCTGGCTGAACATTTCATGCTTGCGCAATCTTCTGGCGACCTGGTCACTTATATTGAGGAATACCCGATGAATCTCATTTATATCCGATACATCCGCCGGCAGCGTGGTTGTATGCCCAATGGATTTATTGGCTTCCCGTTCCGCGTGAACTGCGGAATGGTTAATGCCATTCGCAGAATTTTTGAGCCACGATCCATTGACTCCGAATATGTCGGTCAGCATGTTCTCATCCGACTTGGCCAGTTGACCAATCGTTTCAATGCCCAATTTTTTCAGCTTTTCAGCCGTTTTTTTGCCAATGCCAAACATCTCGTTACACGGCCTGTGCCAAAGAATGCGAGGTACGTCCCTCATGCGTAAAATGGATATACCGTTCGGTTTTTTCAAGTCCGAGGCCATTTTCGCCAATAATTTATTGGGTGCAATGCCAATGGAACAAGGCAGTCCCAATTCATCCTTGATTCGACGCTGAATGCTCTCTGCAATCTCCATTGGATTCCCGAATTGTCTTGAGCCTGTAATATCCAGATAACACTCATCAATGGACGTCGCCTCAAGCAGAGGGGTATAACTATACGCAATCTGCATGAACGCTCTTGAATATTGACGATATAAATGAAAATCGGGACGAATCACAATAAGATCAGGGCACTTCTTCATCGCTTGGTGTACAACCATGCCTGTTGAGATCCCCCGGTTACGAGCGGTATATGAGCAGGTTACGATTACACCCTTGCGCAGCTCGCTACTGCCTGCAACAGCCGTTGCTTTTCCTCTATATAGATCCGGTTCTTCCGCTTCATGTACAGAGCAGTAGAAAGCATTCATATCCACATGTAGAATCACCCGTCCGGCTGTAGGGTAATATTGATCCACATTCGCTGGAGGATTGCCGTCTGAAGACATCATGACCCCCGCCCTTTCATGCACACTAAATAATGAAAACTAAATTACTTTCTTCTATAGTATATCAAACCTGTTATGTTAATTCAGTTGCCGGATTTTATTTTCTGCGAGATCTGATCAAAGACCTAATAATCAACCAGCCTACACTCACAAAAAGGATCAAAGTGATCAGGGCTATAACCGTATTTTCCCATACAAAACTCAAAATCAACCCTCCTTTTATTCCATATATTCCAATTAAACCTTAATAATAGATTATAACATACATTCGGATTATGATTAACATCCTTCTTTTTAGTCTAAAATCCGAGAATTGTTACATGAAACTGCGATTTCGATGTAGCTTTTGGTTATAATGGTGCTATAATAATTAATTATACAAATTGACGACTTTAGGACAAATCAACGCATCCAGTTTAACACAGTGTAGCGTTGCCGAATCGAAGGATTTATCCAATAACGCACTTAACTGCTATTCCCAACTTACAATCCAATCTTTTAAAAGAGCGCTTTATCTCAAAGGAGGATCTTCATGTCAAAGGCCATTTCCATCTTCGATACGACTTTACGTGACGGCACACAAGGGGAGGGTGTCAGCTTATCGGCAGACGACAAACTCAAAATTGCCAAGAAGCTTGATGACCTGGGTGTCCATTATATTGAAGGCGGAATTCCCGGCAGCAATACCAAGGACATCGAGTTTTTCAAAAGAGTCAAGGAATTAAACCTGAATGCAAAGGTCGTTGCTTTTGGCAGTACACGCCGTAAAGGCAGCGTTGCCAGTGAAGACGCCAACCTGAAACGTATGATCGAATCTGGTGCTCAGGCCGCAACCCTTGTTGGAAAATCCTGGGACTTCCATGTGCACACCGCTTTGCAAACCACACTGGAAGAGAATCTGTCCATGATCTATGATTCCATCGCCTATCTGAAACAGAATGGTATGGAAGTCATCTTTGATGCAGAACATTTTTTCGATGGATTCAAACATAACCCGGAGTATGCTCAAGCGGTCTTGACCAAGGCTCACGAAGCTGGAGCGGACTGGCTCGTTATGTGTGATACCAACGGCGGGACAATGCCTAATGAGGTGCACGAGATCGTATCCACACTGCACAGAAGCCTGCCTCACGCCCATCTCGGCATCCATACACATAATGATTGTGAACTGGCTGTGGCCAACACACTCAGCGCTGTACAAGCCGGAGCCCGTCAGGTTCAAGGAACGATGAACGGTTATGGAGAGCGTTGCGGTAACGCCAACCTCGCATCCATTATCCCGAACCTGCAACTGAAGCTTGGCTATGAATGTGTTACTGAGGATTCAATGAAACAACTTACAAACGTGGCTCGTTATGTTAGCGAGATTGCCAATGTGAATATGCCGATTAATCAGCCTTATGTCGGCAATGCTGCTTTTGCTCACAAAGGTGGAATTCACGTCTCTGCCATCCTGCGGGATTCACGCACCTATGAACACATCGTGCCTGAACTGGTCGGTAACAAGCAACGTGTACTGGTCTCGGAACTTGCCGGACAGAGTAATATTGTATCCAAAGCACAGGAACTGGGGCTTGAGTTCGACCCAAGCAGTGCCAATTCACGTCAGATTATTGAGAAAATCAAAGATCTGGAGCATCAGGGTTACCAATTCGAAGGCGCAGATGCCTCGCTCGAATTGTTAATTCGTGAAGCGAACGGTGACATGAAAGAATTGTTCACTTTCGAATCATTCAAAATGCTTGTGGAGAAAACGGCAGGCAAATCCGTTGTTTCTGAAGCTTTTGTCAAACTTAATGTAGCTGGAACAAGTGTCTACACCGCTGCTGAAGGTAACGGTCCGGTTAATGCACTCGATAACGCGCTTCGGAAAGCACTGGTACAATACTTCCCTTCACTTGCCAACATGCATCTCTCGGACTACAAAGTACGTGTACTGGATGAGAAAGATGCCACTGCTGCCAAAGTTCGTGTTTTGATCGAATCCAAAAATACGGAAAACACATGGAACACGGTTGGTGTATCCGAGAACGTCATTGAAGCAAGTTGGGAAGCTCTCGTGCACAGTTTCCGCTATGCGCTGCTTCAAGAAAAATTGCAGGATGAGCCGGGTATACTCCCCGTTCCTGCTCACGGGCTAAGTAATCATTAAAGTGTATTTCCCGGAAAATAAAAAGAAGCCTTTGTACCCATTATTCATGGATGCAGAGGCTTCTTTCTTTGCAGAAAATTTAATTTGCGATTAACTCTTTAATCTTACGTTCCAGTTCTTTCTCGGGCAATATGCCCAGAACAATCTCCTGTATAACACCTCTGGAGTCAATCAGAACATTTGTTGGAAAAGCGACCCCATTGTATTGAGCATACACTGTTCCCTTTTCATCCAACGGAATTGGGAACGTCAGCTGGTACTCATCTACAAAAGCTTTGGCGTCTTTCAGCTTATCGTAGGATGTTACATTTACACCATAGAGGTCCAGCTTATCCTTATATTTCTCAGCCATTTTGTTCAGCTCCGGAGCCTCCTGTTTACACGGCTCACACCATGATGCCCAGAAACTGACAAAAGTGGCCTTTTCTTTGGCGCCACCCACACTATACGTTTTACCATCCATTGCCGTTAGCGAAAATGCTGGTGCCAGAAGACCCGCACGAGGCCCCGTCTCTGTAGGCATGGGTTCTTCCTGTTTAAATACGGCTGCAATTCCGTCGCCTGCATTCTGAGCCAGCGCAATGCCAACCAGCAAGACAACTCCAAGGAGTATGTATATATTTCGTTTCATGACCCGCCACCCTTTTATATAATTAGCATCTTTGTAACTGAAACCGTAATTTCTGACATGCTAAGTGTTTATCACGCTCTATGACCGTTCCCAGAACATGATTCCCCAATGTTTTTTCTTTATTATTGTACCCTTTTCCTTTAAAATTTTACAATCCGCATCACAGAAAATAAAATGAAAAAGGACTCCTGCAAAAGCAGGAGCCAAAGAGAGAGGGGGTGAATACAAATGGCAGCACTTCACGGACAGCAAAACACCTTCTACATCCCTTCTTCCGTAGAACAAGAGATGTGTGAGCACATGTTCCTTTCGCTGCCGCAAGAAGCCTGCGGGGTTATGCTGGGTGAAACCGCAGCGGGCGGTATACGAATCAGTCGGTTTCAGCCCATTCGTAACGTAGCACCTGACCCGCTGCATCATTTTGCTCTGGACGGTGCCGAATGGATTCGGTGCATATTCTCCGAACCTACACTCATTGGCATCTTCCATTCTCATCCACAGTCCAAGCCTGTTCCTTCCTTAGAGGACATGCGAGCTCTTCCAGCCTTCGCCGGTTTGCTTCAGATGTACCTCATTGGCTCACCTGACCCAACAAGCGGGTTGCGATCTCATATGCTTCTGAACGGTTATCAGATTGAATCCTCGAAGGAATCGCAGGATCAGGAACAACAAGTTGTGCCTTCATATAATCTGCTTCCCGTTCCGTTATGCGTGACTTAACTGGGTGTACAAATCCCCCAAGGTCTCCACATGTTTACCCATCATGTCCTCCAGATAACAGGACCATAACTGTGCAGTCATTTTCGAATCTTCCAGTGCATGGTGACGTCCATGGATCGGAATGCCTCTGGATTCCAGTAATTCATCCAGACCATACCCTGGCCTGCTTGGTTCAAGCCAGCGGGCCAACATCATCGTATCAATTAAACGATGCGTCAGTCTTACTTTTGAAGTCCGCCACAGGGCAGCATTCAGAAAAGCTCGATCATGTGCACTTGCGTGTGCAATCAGAACACTCCCGCCAACAAAAGACATGAAATCGTGCAATCCCTCCAGCAAAGTTGGTGCGTCCTGCGTCATCTCCTGTGTAATACCTGTAAGTTCAGTAATATGTTCCGGAACCGCAGTCTTGGACTGCACCACCGTATAGAACTGTTCTCCTTCCAGCACCACACCACCATGTATACGTACCGCACCAAATGAGATAATCTCATCCCCATGCTGAGGTGAAAACCCCGTCGTTTCCAGATCAAATACAACTGCGTCCAGCTCATTCAGAGGCGTATGCAGAACCTCAGGTCTGCGCTGTTCTCTCATCATTGAGCGGATAAACGCCATGTGTTGCGCCGTAGGGGCTCCCATAATGGAAGCGATGGCGGAAGGAACCCCTCCCTGACGCAGCGAATTCCAGAATCCTGTATTGCCCCTTGCCGGCTCTCTCATGGACGTCTCCTTTCTGCAAAACGCAACTGTCTTTGCAAAGCACGATGCACTCGTCGTACCAATCCGAGCGTATCCCTGAGCTCATAATGAATCTGTTTTTGTTTCATCTGTTTCTCATTTAGGAATCCGCTACTATGTTGCAGATCCCCCTGGATAACCACCGGTGTGCTCCTGCGAAACTTCAAAGCGGCTATGAAGGCCCGCTGACAAGCATCCAGTAATGTAAACGGAACAGCTTCAAGTGAAGTGAGTCTCTCCATTCTTTTTAACGTAGATGACTCCTTGATCCCGTGTTGTAAGGCCAAATAACGGGCACTGTTCACCAGCGGAATATACAAACCATACTTGACATCAAATCCGCCCGCATGTTCACCAAATCGTTCTGTGACCACACGTCCAAGTACATTTAATGTAGCTTTATGTTTAACCGTATTGCGAAGAACGGCATCCGAAAGCTCAGGAACCAGTCTGAACTGTTCATAAAAACTCGTGATCCATTCCTCTGCCAGACTTTGCTCCCCCGCAACAAAACGCATGTCTGAAGCGATGATCAGATTACGAACGGGCTCCCAATTCAGATCCGAACTCCACTCTGTTAATTGTTGCTTCCATGACGCCAGCGTTTTTCTCCACAGCGGCTCTGAACACATGACTTTGCCTTCGCACTTGGCGTAACCAAGCCCCTCCAACATATCTGTCATTCGCTGTCCAAGCTCGGCAAAGTATGCCCCTTTACCCTCATGCGGGATATCGCTAATGATCATGCCATTGTCCTGATCACTCCATAACGTTGCTTCTTCCCTGCCTGAACTGCCAAATACGATAAAGGCATAGGGGACGGGAGGTTGGCCGAAGCCTTCCTCAACCATCCCCTGGATGCATAGCTCTACTGCTTTCCGTGCAATCCGGTCATGCAGTTCATTTACCGTTTGGTACCACTCGATTGGCGACAAGGAAGCGGAGAACAATTCCTGGAGCTCATTCTGTAATATCACACGTGCCTGGCGCAGTTCTGGAACAGACACCGCACCATCGATTCCCTGATAAGACCAGGAATAGTTTGTAAACGAGATGGGTTCCATCATGTCCAGCCTCCTTGAAGCATGTTTCAGCATTATTCACCTCAGGAGCTGAACGTACCGCCACCCGATTTAGAATCTACATTTTTCATTTGTTCAGGGTATCCGTAAGTACCGTGCTCACTGATATCCAGACCCATGGTTTCTTCTTCTTCAGTAACACGGATGCCCATGATTGCTTTCATTCCACCCAGAATAATGAAGGACATTACGAGTACGAAGGCAAATGCACCTGCCAGACCTAGAAGTTGTACGCCCAATTGGTGGAAGCCACCGCCATAGAACAGACCCGCTTGACCTACACCAGCATTCTCGGCAAGTTCAGGAGTAGCGAACAAACCTGTGGAGATCGCACCCCACATACCAGCAATACCATGTACGGAGAAAGCGTAGATTGGATCGTCAATTCCTTTACGATCAAAGTATTGTGCTGTGAAGAATGTGATGACACCTGCCAAAGCACCGATAACCAGAGCTGCCCAAGGTTCAACGAATGCACATGCTCCTGTAATCGCAACGAGTGCCGCAAGCACACCGTTTAACATGCTAGGAATATCAGATTTACCAAGTACTGCCCATGAGATCAACAGTGCAGCAACACCACCAGCTGCAGCAGCTACGTTAGTAGTTAATGCAACATAACCGAAGAATCCATCTCCCATGGCAGATAATGTACTACCTGGGTTGAATCCGAACCAACCGATCCAGAGGATAATAACCCCGAGTACAGAGTAAACTTGGTTGTGACCCGGTATGATGTTAGGTTTGCCGTCTTTGTTATATTTACCAATACGTGGTTTCAACAAGATGGTAGCTACCAATGCTGCAGTCGCACCAGTTAAGTGAACAACCGTTGATCCTGCAAAGTCTTGCATACCCAGCTCAGCCAACCAGCCGCCGCCCCATACCCAGTGAGCAACAACTGGATACATGATAATGGTATACAATGTACCAAATACGATATATACGCTCATTTTTGCACGTTCTGCCATACCACCGCAGGCAATGGCCAGAGATACTGCTGCAAAAGCAAGGTGGAATACGAATTTAATAGTCAGTGGAACATCCGAGAAAGCCAGTGATTCAAATGAAGCTGCCATACTGTCTCCACTTAGGAAGAATCCGGTAGTTCCAAAAAATCCATTACCATTACCGAAGCCTAGACCAAAACCCAGTCCCCAGAAGGCAATAACCGAAATACCCAATGTCAGGATGGTCTTACCCGCAATGTGTCCTGCATTCTTCATTCGTGTTGAACCCGCTTCGAGTAAAGCAAATCCCCCTTGCATCAAGAACACAAGCACTACAGCCAAAAACGTAAAGGCTGAGTTCAAACCACTTTGAAGTTCAATGTTAGTTGGCCCCTCCGCAGCCGCAAATGCGCTGATCGGAAAAGCAAACAAAGTAAGCATTACTAACACGGAAACTAACCATTTCTTTCTCATGTACCCCACTCCCTCTTATGTTAAGTTTCTTCACATAACGTGAAACTCTTAATGTCATTATAAGCAGAAGAGAGGAAAGTTGACAAGAGTATTTTCATCAAAATTGAAAATTATTTCTGGGAATAAAGTCATACGTCTTTTTCTTGCACTTAAGTACATAATCACATTCTATGAGTACATAGATATAGAAATGCAGTACGCTGACTGCCAAAGCATAACGTTTGACTGTACGGTTAAAGATCATGTATCATACTTATTAGTAAGAAAAATTGGGCGTAGTATAGAAATTCGCAAGTGGAAACTACAATTCCCTACATTTGAACTTGCAAGCGAGGTGAATATCATTGGGGATATGAAACTTTTTCGGATTGGCGAACTTGCCAAGACCGCCGGTGTTAGTGAACGGACGATCGATTATTATACAAAGCTTGGACTGATCGCTCCCGAAGAACGTACACAAAAAAATTATCGTCTCTATAGTAATGAAACTTTAACGAGGCTTGAACGTATTGTACAGATGAAACAAGAGAAGTATAGTCTCGACGAGATTAAGCAATCTCTTGAGAAGTGGCGTCTGGTAAGTACAGAAGAACAAGTTGCCAGCAAATTGACAACGTTGGAGCTTCATGTACAACAACTTGAGCGAGAGGTTAACGAACTCAAACCGCTACTCGGAGAGATGAAACCTGTACAAGCACGCAAAATGATGGCAGGACTTCTCACCAAAAGTGCCGGTACAATGGAGGCACTTAAAATCTTGCTTGAGAACACCATGATGTAGCTTATTTCAGAAAGCGGAGGAATGAATATGAGTTTTAATAACGGTATGTTCGTATTGATCATTATCGCCTTTTTGCTCTCTTTATGGGCGCAATTTCGCGTTAAAGGTACGTTTAGACGTTGGTCGGAGGTACCGAACCAGAACGGAATGACAGGTTATGATGCCGCTCGCCAGATGCTTGATGCTAACGGGCTGCATGATGTTCCCATTGAACCTGTACGTGGTACACTCTCTGATCACTATGATCCGATCAATCGGGTTGTACGTTTATCAGAACCAGTATATTATGAAAACTCAATCTCAGCTGTTTCGGTAGCGTGTCATGAAGTTGGTCACGCCATTCAGCACAAGGAAAGTTATCCAATGCTGGCACTGCGTCACCGGATCTTCCCCATTGTGAACTTTGCATCCGGATTAGCTCCATTCCTGTTGATTGCAGGATTCCTCTTCAATGCCATGAACCTTGTAGGTATCGGTATCATCTTCTTCTCCGTAACTGTAGCATTCCAACTCATCACTTTGCCGGTTGAGTTCAATGCAAGTAATCGCGCCAGAGAGATTATGGTATCGGAAGGTTACATCCGTAATGAAGAAGAAAAAGGGGTTGCAAAAGTTCTGAATGCCGCAGCCTTGACTTACGTTGCTGCAGCGTTGATCTCACTGCTTGAGTTAATCCGTTACATCGGAATCTTCAACAGCCGTGATTAATCAATTATCAATACAACAAAAACAATACCCCACCGTTAATCGGTTGGGGTATTGTTTTGTTGTAAACCAAAATAATGAAGCAAAAATGAACGAAAGGACTGGGCAACCAGCGGCAACTTGTCATCCGCACGGTGAATTAACCCAATGGTCCGTGTTACTTTGGGATGTGAGATGGCCACATGTGCCGGTTGCAACGGGTTCGTCTGGAATAGCGCCATCTCCGGCAGGAGACTAACGCCCATGCCCGCAGCGACCAATCCACGGATCGTGTCGGTCTCTTCCCCTTCAAAAGCGATTTTGGGTGTAAAACCAGCTTCCAGACATGCATGCCACACAATAGGACGAAGAGAATAACCTTTGCTAAACAATACAAATTTATCATCCTTGAGTTGTTCAAGCTCAATGGTCTCTTCACCGGCTAAAGGGTGATTAGGAGGAAGGATGGCATGTAATTCTTCCGTAAGTACAATATCACCATCTACTTGATCATGCTTCTCCGGAAAAGGAGAAATGAATGCCAAGTCTACCTCTCCCGATAACACATCACGAATCAGTGTAGGAAACATCCCCTGCTTGAATCTGAATTTCACGTTGGGGTAGCGCTGCCGGAAAGCAGCCACAACGGAAGGAATGAGATGAATCCCCAGGCTATGCGGAAATCCAATTCGAATCTCCCCATGCTCCGGATCAAGAAACTCATGAACTTCCCCGACTGCTTTGTCCAAATCTTTCAATATGCCTTCAATTCGTTTGCAAAAAAGTTGTCCTACTGCAGTCAACTGCAGGTTTCGCCCCTTTTGCATAAAAAGGTCCACGCCCAGTTCTTCTTCCAGCTGATGAATCTGACGACTCACCGCCGACTGTGCCACATGCAACTCTTCAGCAGCCTGTGTTACATGTTCCTTCTGTGCCACTTTCAAAAAGTAATGCAACTGTCTTAATTCCACTCGTCCTGATCGCTCCAATCTGTTATACCCTACTTATCCTTGATTGCATTCCATCTTGAGAACGTTCTGACTACCGCTTTAAGCTGCGGGGTTTCCACAATCTGATCAACAGTCCGTAAATAAAGAATCCACCCAACAATCCTCCGAGGTGTGCCATCCAATTGATGCCCGACATGGCGAAGGAGAATATGATCCCGAACAAAAGCAGCGTGTACATCGTTTTGCGTGAAGCCTCGTCCATCATCGTTCGCTGGAACAGCGCTACGTACAGGAATGCACCATAGACGGCATAGATCGCTCCTGAAGCACCTACCGAGATGGTAATACTCCCAATCGAGTTGTACCATGCAACAGCAAGAATATTACCCAATACGCCGCCACCCAGATACAATACACCATACCTTACGGAACCGAGCAAACGCTCCATCGGTGGTGCAAACACGATTAATGCAAAGCTGTTAAACAATAAATGACTGAAGCCCGCATGCAGAAAGATGGATGTGATGTAACGCCACCATTCCTGTGCGAACAGTTCATGATTCGTAAGTGCCCCAAATTTCAGCAGCACCATATTGTTCGTTGAGCCACCGTTCAACGTTAACACAATAAACATCACAACATTGGCAATTAATAAAATCGACGTCAAAGGGAAATACTTCAAATAACTTTTCCAGTTCTCATAGCGAATAAATATCATAAATTTCTTCTTTCACTCCACCCTGTTCAGATCGGACTTACATCTCTGATCCATCGTAATGGTACATGTCCGAATTGGACAATGCCTTTCATAAAAGATTATAATGGATTTTGGCACGGATCACCAATTTATAAGGAGGAACACATTATTATGACACAAGAACGTACAGGCGCAGCCACATTCAAAGGCAACCCTATTACATTGATCGGACCCGAACTGAAAGTGGGCGATCAAGCACCTGATTTTACCCTGAGCAAAAACCTGGTTGAAGATGCTTCCCTGAAAGACTTCGCAGGCAAAATCAAATTAATCAGCGTTGTTCCATCCCTGGATACTGGCGTATGTGATGCGCAAACTCGTCGTTTCAACGTTGAAGCTGGAGAACTCGGAGACAATGTTGTTGTCTTGACAGTAAGCGTTGACCTTCCGTTCGCTCAAGCCCGTTGGTGTGGAGCAGCTGGTGTTGACCGCGTAGTTACACTGTCAGACTACAAAACACGTTCTTTTGGTGAAGACTACGGCGTTCTGATCAAAGAATTCCAACTCGACATGCGCTCCATTTTTGTATTGGATGCCGAAGACCGGATTACATATGTGGAGTATTTGCCTGAAATGACAGACTCCCCTAACTTCGAACAAGCCATTGCTGCTGTAAAAGCTTTGCTGTAGAAGTTACCACACGTTCAGAACAAAAGCGAGGAAGGTTAACCTTCACTCGCTTTTTGTTATTTATCATCTATTTCAATCATTCGCTTTATACTTGCTTAGCTTCTTATCCAGAACAGAAAATAAGTTCATAATCGTGCGATAATTGGAACCCAAGTCTCCAAGTGAACCACGTGAAGCTGAATACATATCCACCGCACTGCGAACAGGACTTACCGAGATAATGGAAACTGTAATATCCATCGTCCGTCCAAAGGTAGTCCGCTTCTCCAGAATAACTTCTCCAACAGAAGGCACTTCATGCAGCACTTTATAACCCGGAATCTTTTTGAGAGTCGAAGAGACCTCTTCCCAGGCTCTGTCTTTGGATAAGTTATAATACCGTGTTTTTAATTTGGGATCCTTGGCTCGATCGCTGGTCCCCTCCATGCTGCGGATGATACCGACGAGCGTTCTCTTTAAGGTCAAGACCCTTCCTCCTTTGATTGTAACCGTTCCATTTATGTATCTAAGTGTAACATTGTTCAAGTAGTAACAAAAGGGTATGCATCATATTTATCACAAAACCAATCAAAACCATTCATTACAACTTAAAAACACCCTGAAATTCCTTCAGAAGAGGAAAAGTCAGGGTGCTGTACATGAAAATTTAGGAACCCGCCTATGCCGTCCGGCTACATTGTCTTATGAACCTGCTTGGCAGGTGGGTGACCGCAAAAATGCTTTTTGAAGTCCCCATGTCGTATAGACAGGGCTTTTCAGCAACATTCTGTGTTGATCTCCCGAAGACATCATCATTGGTTCAAAACAACGAATAACCGAAACGTACATCGCAGGATGTACAATTATTATATCCCTAACTGTGTAAAAAGTAAATGGCGATTCAACATGTTTTATTTTTGCAATGTAATGTTTTTGTCGTCTGACGGCTCAGATGTTTCACCATTCTCTGCGGATTGTTCAGCCAGCGCAGCAGCTTCCTCTTCTTCCTTCTTCAGCTGCATCTTCTCCATCTGTTCTTGCATCTTGTTGAAGGTTGCGTAGAAGTTAAAGAACGCGAACCAGGCAATGATACTGATAATGAAGAAGACGAACAAGACCGGATAACGGAAACCGATGTAGAACAGCAATCCACTTCCCAGTAATGTGGAAAATACACGGAATGGTCTGATCAGCGTTAACAGTACTGCATTTTTAATAATGAGTCCAATGGACATGTGATAATGTACAACCATCGAGAAAAAGTTAAAGAGTGATACAAATAACAAGAGAAGCAGCACAAGCATAATGATTCCTACGAGCTGCATGTTGCGGAACTGCGTCATGTACACGGTATAATCCAGATACATTATCGCGAACAACAGTGTGTAAAAAATGCCCCCGATTAAACTTTGCTTATAGTTTTCCTTGTAACCTACAAAGAACGTACGGAAGATCGGCACATCCGTATCCCCCATATTCCATTTACGAACAACCGTAAACAGCGCCGACGTCGCCGGGAACAGTGTAAGCGGTGCCACAATGGCTATAGCCCAGTTCATTTGCAATGATTCGTTGGCGAGGTTCTGCTGCATAACGAGCAGTTTCATAATCAAGAAAAACAAGAACGGAGACGAACAAATAGCCCACAACAGATTGGTTGCGGCCAGTCTCGTAATCCACTCTGTAAGCCGGTAGATCCCACCCATAGCTCCTTTAAATTCCAAACATTTCTCCTCCTCCGCAGCCTTGCGTATTACCTGAATTCTAATATTAATATACCTTATTATAGATAAGAAAAGCCAGTACTTCCGGAAAAGAGATCGGCTTTGCTCTTGACCAGTGCTTTTGATAATGAGCAAAAGAGAAAATAACCTTTTGGAAATAAAAAAAATGAAGCAGTTGCCTGCTCCATTTTCCAGTTCACACATATATATTACTCGAAAGAAGAATCTTTCGCTGGACGACGTCCTTCGTTGTTGCTTGGACGAGGTTTGCGGTCACGGTTATAACCACCTTCTCTGCTTCCGCCACCAGTACTGCTGCCGCTGTTACGATCACGGTTGTAGCCACCACGTCCGCCGCCACTGCTGTTGCGATCACGGTTGTAACCACCACCACTGCCGCCGCTACCACTGCTGCGGTTACCACTGTAGCCAGATGGTTTACGTCCGCCAGAGCGAACATCCGGTTTGCGACGTTTCGCACGGATTGGATCTTCAGGAGTAAGATCAACTTGAGCGTCTTTTTTGTCACCTGTCAGGAGCTTCAGAGCAGCCGACAACAGTTGAACAGAATCATATTGCTCAAGCATTTGAATCGCGATACCTTTGTATTCGTTCAGTTCGCCCGATTGTACGATTTCCAGCAAACGCTCTGCTGTCAAACGTTGTTTTCCTTCAACCGCTTCTGCCATTGTTGGCAATGGTTTACGTGGAATACGGTGACGTGTTACACGCTCAATGAAGTGCAAGTGATCAATCTCACGCGGTGTAACGAAAGACCAAGCAGCACCCTCTTTACCCGCACGACCTGTACGACCGATACGGTGAACATAACTCTCCGGATCTTGCGGAAGGTCAAAGTTCACAACGTGAGTTACACCGGATACATCGAGACCACGCGCAGCTACGTCTGTTGCAACGAGTACATCAATGCTGCCGTCACGGAACTTACGCATTACTGTATCACGTTGATTCTGGGAAAGGTCACCATGGAGACCATCAGCAGAATATCCACGTTTTTGCAGAGCTTCAGCCAATTCATCAACACGGCGTTTGGTACGTCCGAATACAATCGCCAGTTCAGGAGATTCCATATCGAGCAAACGGCTAAGTGCTTCGAATTTTTGACGCTCAGGAACTTCAATGTAAGCTTGGTCAATCAATGGTGCACTTACTTGTTTAGGAATTACAGATACGTGTTCTGGGTTGTTCAAGAATTGTTGAGCCAATTTTTGAATGTTAGGAGGCATTGTTGCTGAGAACAGCATCGTTTGACGCTCGTCCGGTACTTGTTTCAGGATAGATTGAATATCTTCCATGAAACCCATGTCGAGCATTTCATCTGCTTCATCCAATACAACAGTTTGTACATCATCAAGTTTGATTGTTTTGCGGTTGATGTGGTCAAGGAGACGTCCAGGTGTACCAATGATAATTTGTGGTTTTCTTTTCAGTGCACGAATCTGACGAACGATATCTTGTCCGCCATAGATTGGCAGGGAGCGCAGACCTTTGAAGCGAGTGAGTTTTTCGATCTCTTCAGCAACTTGGATTGCAAGTTCACGTGTAGGTGCCATAATGAGGGCGCGGATTTTTTCGTCACTTTTAGTGATTTTGCTGATCAACGGAATACCGAATGCAGCTGTTTTACCAGTACCTGTTTGGGCTTGACCAATCAAATCTCTTCCTTCGAGTGCCAAAGGAATTGCTTTGGATTGGATCGGTGTTGCTTCTTCAAACCCGAGCTCAGTGATGGCTTGCAGCACCAGCGGTTCAAGATTGAAATCTGAGAAATTTAAATTTGTCAAAATTATTCATACTCCTTTTATATGGTGGACATGGTGGACAATCCACTTTGTTGTCTGTATTCTTAAGTAGCGTTAATATTTATAGGGTATCCCAACAGGGCAAATTATTTTCACAAACGATTATAATTCCATGAATGGGTCCCCAACATAAGACTAAAACTACATACATGTGTTTGAAACATTTCAAATTTTATTGTTCCATTTGGGAAAAGTTTCCTACTCAAGAATATCCACAAATCATTATATCACAAAACAATTCAAGATTACCAGCAATCTGGTTTTAAATATAAATGAGGTGATTAAATTGCCCAAAATAATTTGGCACTCTTTAGTGATCATTTTGGGTGCCGCAGCTATCGCTTGCGGCTTTAACTGGTTCTTGGTCCCCCATCAGCTTTTAAGCGGCGGGGTGTCCGGTATTTCAATGCTTCTGGGTTATTTTACAACGTTGAATCTTAGTATAATGTATTTTGTTCTTAACATTCCCCTGCTTGTTGCAGGTTGGTTTATTCTTGGACGACGCTTCATTACATTAAGCATTCTCTCGGTAGCAGCCACTTCTTGGTTCATTGCGCTTCTGCCTGTTTTTGCTGTGGCTACAGATCCTTTACTTAGTTCCGTATTTGGTGGTGTGCTCATTGGAATGGGTACTGGCGTTTCCTTCCGGGTCGGCGGCTCCACAGGAGGACTCGACATTGTTGGGTCCATTTTTACGCGTAAACGAGACTTTCCAATTGGTACAGTGATGGCGGGCATGAACGGTACGATCATTATGCTTGCAGGATATCTGAGTGACAATTGGAATACAGCCTTGGCCTCCATGGTATCCATTTATATTACAGGCAAAGTGCTTGATCTGATCCATATCAGTCATGTCAAAGTAACACTGTACATTATTACTAACGAAACCGATGCCATGTTAAAAAAATTACTTGTTCGGCCTCGCGGAGTTACCAAAATCAAGACTCAGGGAGCATACACGGATATTGAAAAGGACATGCTCATGACCGTTACCACCCGTTACGAGTTGGTTGAAATTAAACGCATTATCAAGGATACAGATCCAAACGCTTTTGTTAACATTGTGGAAACGGTTGGTGTTATGGGTTCATTTCGCAGAAGTTAAGACACCTGTACGGTTAACAATTCACAACATTGTGGTATAATAACTGTGTACGGCTCCTAAATATGTTGTATAGCAGGTTCAACCCTTCAATTTCACAGGCCATATGCTTTCCCGAATTGCACCGAATGACTTACCATTTTGGAATTCGACTAGGAAAGGGTGATTATTGTGGATATGGAAACGGTAAAACTGTTTGAAATTGTCAACAGATGGTGCCCGGAAATGCTCCCTTTCTTGAAACCGAATGAACTCGACTCACTGATTGTCCTCCGGGATGGGCTGGGCATCCTGGAACAGGGAGACGCAATGGAAATCATTCAGTACAGTATTTGTGAGCATCAAAATGAGATTTACATTCAATAATTTTTTTCAGATTGATCACGCCGCTTTTTGCTGGGGATTCCCTCAACAGGAAGCGGTTTTCATTTTTTCCATGTGTTTCATTACTTGATTAATATGGTTAAAAGCCCAGAGGCTTTAATGTATAATTCATACATGGAATGCACATAAGGGAGTGGAAATGAATGAACATGTTATGGGCTTTACTGGCTATGGCCTTTGGAAGCTTTGGTGGTGCCCCCGCAGTAGCGGACCAGGGAAATCCCCAGTTCCAATCGTTAACCAACAGTTTTAACACCGCAATTATCCAATCTCAAAAAGATCAGGTTGTTATTGATGCCGATAACCCACCTGCCAAAATCGATCCTCAACCTGATGCACCTGTGGTCAAAGGTATCTATGTAACGGCCTACAGCGCCGGCGGCGCACGTATGAAAGAATTGCTGGAACTGACAGACAGTACCGAACTGAATGCCATGGTCATTGATATCAAAGACGATCTCGGATACATAACTTATCCCACAGAAAACAAAGCGCTACAGAAAATGGGCAAGTCCCAACCTTTTATTCGGGATATCGATGCCTTGATGAAACGGTTGCAAAAACATGAGGTCTACCCGATCGCACGTGTCGTTGTATTCAAAGATACGATTCTTGCCAAGAAAAATCCGGAGTTCTCCTTCCGCAACAAGGATGGATCTGTATGGGCGAATGGTAAAGGCGACAGCTTCGTGAATCCGTACAGCAAGGAAGTATGGGATTATAATATTGAGATTGCAAAGGAAGCGGCCAAACTTGGATTCAAAGAGATTCAATTTGACTACGTCCGGTTCCCGGAAGGGTTCGAAACTCGAGCCGATGTACTGAAATATACCAAATCCGACAAGTCACGCGTCGATGTTGTAGCTGAATTCGTGCAATATGCACGCAAGGAGTTGGCCCCGCTAGGTGTCCGTGTGTCGGTTGATATTTTCGGTTATGCCGCTTCTGTACCTGCGGCTGAAGGTATTGGACAGGATTTTGTTAAAATATCCGAAAATGTAGACGTGATCTCACCGATGGTATACCCTAGTCACTATTCAACTGGATGGTATGGGGTGAAGGACCCCGACAAAGATCCTTACACCACCATCAAGGGCTCGATGGAAGACACACACAAGAAACTGGACCCAACCAAAGAGCTCAAACCCGTCATTCGTCCGTGGATTCAGGACTTCACAGCAAGCTGGCTGGGAAGTGGGCATTATATCAAGTATGGCAAGAAACAAGTGGAAGACCAGATTAGAGCGATGAAAGACATGGATGTGCATGAATATCTGCTCTGGAATGCGTCCAATCGTTATACATCCGGTGTACAATATAAGTAATCCGCACTTTTGCATATTATTGTATTCATTCAACCTCGCTCCGCGTCAGGCGGAACGAGGTTTTTAATGTTCATCTTTATCCGTTATGTCCTTTCTCTGCTTCTGTCCCTATTCAAAACGAACAAAATCCACTACAATGAATAGCTGTCCAGATATGACACTTGGATGACATCACTTTAGAATAGCGAGGCACTGCCAGTGAACATGTACACAACAAGTTTTTCACAAAAAGTGAAACAATTCCTGATTATATTTTTGCCCATTTTCACCACTCAAATCGCCCTCTCTGCCATGTCGTTCTTCGACACGAATATGTCAGGCAAGTTTTCCCCGGCCGACCTTGCAGGAGTTGCGATCGGTACAAGTCTGTGGATGCCAGTTCAAACGGGACTAAGCGGGATTCTAATTGGCATAACCCCCATCGTATCCCATCTGTTAGGTTCCAAACGAAATGACCAAATCGGGTATAACGTTATACAGGCGTTGTATCTTGGAATTGTTGTCAGTCTCGTCGTTATCGGAGCAGGAGCCTTATTACTTGGCCCTATACTGAGCGGGATGCCTTTGGAGCCAAGGGTCGCCCAGGTCGCCTTCTATTTTCTGTGTGCACTCGCTTTTGGCATTATCCCGCTCTTTGGGTATACCGTGTTGCGCAGCTTCATGGATGCACTAGGTCAGACCCGAACTACAATGTTCATTACATTGGTCTCCCTGCCCGTTAATATCTTGCTGAATTATCTGCTGATATTTGGTCGCTGGGGATTTCCACAATTGGGCGGAGTTGGTGCGGGCGTCGCTACAGCTTGTACATACTGGCTCATCTTTCTCATCAGTCTATTTTTTGTCCATCGGGTTGAACCTTTCGCCCAATACGGCATTTTCCGTCAGTTGACCCGCGTATCCCTGGCCAAGTGGAAAGAGTTACTCCAAATTGGGGTTCCGATTGGATTCGCAACTTTTTTCGAAACGTCCATCTTTGCTGCCGTGACTTTATTGATGAGCCGTTTTGACACCACAACGATCGCTGCCCATCAGGCGGCTCTGAACTTCGCTTCTACGCTCTACATGCTGCCTGTCAGCATATGTATGGCTCTTACGATCCTTGTGGGCTTTGAGGCAGGTGCAGGGCGTCTGAGAGATGCCAAACAATACAGTCTGCTCGGAATTGGTGGAGCTATCGGACTCTCACTGCTAACAGCCATCGTGTTGATTGTGTTTGGCGAACAGATTGCAGGTGTGTATTCGAACGATCGAGAGGTTATTGCACTTACGCAGCATTTCCTCATCTACGCTATTTTCTTTCAGATCTCGGATGCGATTGCTACACCGACCCAGGGAGCATTACGTGGCTACAAAGATGTTAATCCGGCACTAATCATTACATTTGTAGCTTATTGGATTATTGGATTGCCTGTAGGTTATCTAACTGCTACGTATACTTCACTCGGTGCCTTCGGATACTGGATCGGACTCATAGCCGGTCTTGCTGTAGGAGCAACAGCGCTTCTATGGAGGCTCTTCCTGGTACAAAAACAAGCCGCACAGCGCAAGGCGTAACATCAATATACGCACTCTGAAAACAAAAAAAGAGCACAATCCGCGTTCATGCGGGATTGTGCTCTTTGCTTATGGATCGAATTATTGGGACAAACGTTGTGCAAGCTCGTAAGTCTCCATATCGAAATCTTTTTTCGTGTTAACCACTTTATCAATATCCGTCAGGGTAAGTTCACCCTTGATAATGCCACAACCTTTGTCTGTCTCGCCTGCAATCAGACTGCGAACAGCGAAGTCGCCCAGACGGCTTGCCAGGTTACGGTCGAAAGGTGTTGGCGTACCCCCACGCTGAATGTGACCCAGAACGGTTACACGCGGCTCATATGTTGGGCAACGTTCCATCAGTTCTTTTGCTACATCTTCACCCTTGCCTACACCTTCTGCAACGATGATAATACTGTGACGTTTACCATGTGCAAAGTTAGCTTTCATCCGATCTGCCACTTCGTCCATGTCAAACGGAACTTCCGGCACAAGAATCGTTTCAGCACCCGAAGCAAGTCCGGCATGCAGAGCGATATCCCCACAGTGACGACCCATAACTTCAACAATGGAAGAACGTTCGTGTGAAGACATCGTATCACGCAATTTGTTTACTGCATCAACCACGATGCTTACAGCTGTATCAAATCCGATCGTATAGTCGGTGAATGAAATATCGTTATCAATTGTTCCTGGCAGACCCATTGTGTTAATACCCAGTTTACTCAGTTTGTTTGCTCCGTTGTAAGAACCATCCCCACCGATAACAACCAGACCGTCAATGCCACGCGCACGCAGAATATCCGCACCTTTTTGCTGACCCTCAGCGGTATAGAACTCCTTGCAACGTGCCGATTGAAGAACCGTTCCCCCACGTTGGATGATATCCCCTACACTCCGCAAATCCATTGGGAAAATGTCATTATTCAAAAGACCCTGGTATCCACGTTGAACGCCATATACTTCGAGACCGTGAAACAGTCCGCTGCGAACGACCGCACGAACAGCCGCGTTCATCCCCTGTGAATCACCACCGCTCGTTAATACTGCGATTTTCTTTACTGCTGTCATGATGTTTCTTCCTCCTCTAGTTTCACTTCAGGCTCCGCAATATTACACCTGACTTACATATTCTTCCGTATCCAGCGACTGAAGATGAAGAAAAATATTCTTGTCATCGGACTATTCTTCATCAGACGTTTGGATACAACGCGAACTTCCTGCTGTTCGCTGACTTTGGGATCAGACAGGTAGATGGCAATCAGTCCTTCGATAATCATCCGGTGAAAGGAGCTTCCCGGAATCTTCTGCACATCGCTGCGTGCCATCTCCACAATAAAAGCAATTCGGTCCAGCATTGTCTCTACATTCTCATAATAGTTGCAGAAGTTGAGATCTCCCCCGATGCGGTCCTCATCCTGATCAATTAAATAATCGAGCATAATGTGCAATGCGCATACATGTGGGAAATAGGCCGTGTGGATCGAGGCCGCTTGCTCTTCAGTCAACTGATCGTCACTCGCAGCCAGAAACAGCATGAAAACGCCCAGTGTAGAGCCAGTTGCAGCAGCAAATTCGTTCCAACGAAACTGAGGTGTGCGATGACGATGCTCCGACCACCATTCGAGCAGTGCCGTTTCTCTCAGTTCCGGCTTGATATGCTTATATACCTGCAGGTCCGTGTATAGGCCTGCCAGATCCTGAATTTGGGGCTTGGCGGACGCATAGCCTGGTAACTGACGGGTCAGTTCCTGACATGTGGTCACCAGATTCCGCAGATATCCACCGTCATCCTGCTCCTCACGGAGGGCATAATAATTGACGGGAATTGCTTCGGGATCTACCGCATCAAGCATAGATTGATGGAGAAGACGAAAGTCATCCGGGTCCATCGACGTGCTGCGGTCGCACAGATTGTCCAAATAATCACTGATAGTTTGATATGAAACGATCAACGGAATCAGAATGTGTCTGTTGGGCAGGTCAGCTAATGCGTAGACGGTTCCGCCTTCACAGTGAAACTGCTTATCCTTGAGACTGGCAAGTGCTTGCGTACGCAATTCCTCATTTGGAATTACCTCAGCTTGAGCACGCCATCCATTCAATGCCTTCCGTGTTTCCGGAATGGTGTATTTGTACACCCCTCTCATCAATGCCAGCGGTCCACGCGGATATTGATGACGTTTTCGATTTGATTGGCTCAAAATAAATGTGCCTCCACTTGGTTGAATACGTATTAGAGCGATTTTTAACCATTCCTATTATAATATGATCCCCTTAATTGTACAAATGATCTGCCGCATATTCCGCACAAAAAATCGCATCCGCGCTCAAAGCTTTGTGATATACTAGGCATATTTCATCCATCAAAGGAGTCGTTGACATGTCGTCAAGTGAATCACTTTCGTGGAGACGGTTATTTTCTTTTTTTGTGCCACTTGGCATTTCCGCCTCTCTCGTCACCATTTCTCACGTCATTATAAACAGCACATTAGCACGTTCCGCTCATCCCGAGACGGTTATTGCCAGCTATGCCATCGCCGGCAGCTTGTTAACCCTCACGGAACGCCCCTCCACCCTGCTGCGGCAAACCTGTTCCGCACTGGTTCGCGATCGCCTATCCTTTCAGGCCCTCACGTTTGTGACCAAAATATTTCTTGCCTGTGTGCTTCTAATTGGATTTCTTATCGTATACTCTCCCGTTGGTACCGGGGTGTTCAAATACCTGTTTGGTGTAAGTCCCGATCTGCTGGACAAAGTCATCGACGTTTATGAAATTCTCATGTATGTGAGTATCTTCTCAGTGATCCGCAACATCTACCAAGGGATCATCATTACGAATAACCGAACCAAGTGGTTAACCATCGGCATGATATTCCGTTTAGCCGGCATGTACGGCTTATCCCTCTATTTCATCTACACAGACAGCATTGACAGTGGTCGTGTAGGCGCTATCATTTTCGCTGCTGGCATGATGATTGAAGCGCTGGTCAGCTTTTTGGAGGGAAACAGCATCAAACGCAAGATGCCAGCCAAGCTTGAGGATCATCCCGTCGAGAACAAGGGAGACGTATTTCGCTTTTATAAACCCCTGCTGTTATCCAGCTTTGTAGCCCTGTTTATAGGACCCGTCATTAACATCGTACTTGGCAAAACGACCGGGATCGCACTGGCCATTTCTTCCTTTGCCATAGCAAGCAGTCTGATGCAGTTGATGCTAAGCTTCTTTACATACATCCATCAGATCGTGCTTAATTTCTACCTTGTGGATGCCAAACTGGTACGAAAATTCGCACTTGTCACCGGATTTATTCCGTTTGCGATGATGGTTTCGATTGCCTATACCCCCTTGGGACCATGGGTACTCGAAAATGTCATGAGCGTTCAGGGCGAACTGTTGAAACAAAGTCTGTGGACACTGCGTGCGTTTGTCTTATTTCCGCTGATCTTCCCTTTTCTGGATTTCAGCAATGGCCTTATTCTGCTCCGTGGTCAGACAAAAACGATGTTTCGTTCACAAACGGCGAATGCAATCTGCACGGTAATCGTGCTGCTTATTCTTGTTAGTATTTTCCCTGCGTGGAACGGCATGATTGGCGCTGTAGCCCAATCCCTTGGCCTGCTCGCCGAACTTATTATTGTCTGGCTTGTCATCCGTCGCACGCAGAAAGAACCAACCATGTCCGTTCCATCTACCGGTAAATCATCATCCCTGAAAGGGTAAAAAATCATTGAACTGTGATCAGGATTGGAGTCTCTCATCATGAAATTAAGTCACAACGCCCGCCCGGATCAGAACTGGCTGCGGGCTCTCATGTTCACCATTTTCGGTTCCACCGTTCTGGTGGTATCCTACTTTCAGCTTTACTTCAGTCATCTAGGCTTCAGTCGGGCTGAGATTGGTTATCTCTACGGAATTGGCCCACTCATCTCTGTGTTCTCCAATATGTTCTGGAGCATGGCCAGCGACCGCTACCAAACGGTACGCAAAGTGATGATTATTCTGCTTGGTGGCCAATTGATCACAGGGATCATGCTGGCCAATGCAACAACTTTTGGTCAGGTATTTGTACTCGTAACCCTGTTTTACTTTTTCTATTATCCGGTCTATCCACTATCTGATACGATGGCTATCACTACGGCCAGCAAGTACGGTCGAAATTTCACTTCCATTCGAGTCTTCGGATCGATCGGTTATGCCTTCTTTGCATTAAGTATCGGGTATTTTCTTGGATCTTTTGGTCCAGCATGGACGATCTGGGTTTGCGTTGGTCTTGCTGCCACTACACTATTGATCAGTTTCCAATTGAAGGATCAACCTTCAGGAAGTAGTAGCAAAATGGACCTATCGGGGTTATGGGCTATTTTGAAACGCAGAGATGTGCTCACCTTTTTTGGCTGTGTATTTTTGCTTGCCATGGGACATCGGATGAACGAAGCTTTTCTTACCATCACGCTGAAAGAACTGGGTGCCAGTGAGGGGCTGATTGGTTGGTCTTTGCTGATCTCTTCCGTAAGTGAAATTCCCATATTTCTTCTGCTGAGCAAGTATGGCAACCGTTATAAGGAACTGCCGCTAATCGCTTTTGCTGCATTGATGTATACAGTTCGTTTGCTTCTCATGTCCATATCCGATACACCTGCAGCTGTTGTTGCAATTCAGACCATGCACAGTGTTACCTTTGGTATTTTCTACGTTACGGCGGTCCGTTATATCATTCGCCTGGTTCCGGACGGCTACAGGGCTACAGGTATGGCTTTGTTCACCATTGTTTGGTCCAGTGCTTCAGGACTGCTTAGTGGAACGTTGGGCGGACTGCTGCTGGAACATGCAGGCAGACAAACCTTCTATCTTACCGCTATGGCGTTCTCCCTGGCTGCACTGATCGGTTTCGGATTGAAGTTATGGTCCAGCATGACCAATCGTGTGTCTTAAACAACAGTGAACCTACATCATATTCAATTGTTATTTTTACTGAAAATTTAGAATCAAAAAAAGCACAGCCTCCCTCAGGGGACTGTGCTTGGATTCTTAATATTCAGCTATAAATTTATCATGTATAAGAAGTCCGTTGACCGGAAAAATTCTTACAGTTTGTTTACGTTAGCTGCTTGAGGACCACGGTTTCCATCAGTGATTTCGAATTCTACCGCTTGACCTTCTTCCAATGTTTTGAAGCCGTCTCCTTGGATTGCGGAGAAATGTACGAATACGTCCTCGCCGCCTTCAACTGAAATAAAGCCATAGCCTTTTTCTGCGTTAAACCATTTAACTGTACCTTTCAAATGAAAAACCTCCTAAAAATATCGCCATCTATGGCGAATACCCTTATTATACTGTATGGGCTTCCATTTTGCAATTTATCTTTCCATAAATGTCGAAAAAATTTGCTTTGAATCGTAGGGTACGGTATCATTTTACCAAAACCGTTAGTTTGGAGACTACCTATGATAAAAAAACATGAAATATACAAAACAGACAAGTGGAATATGATGACCGTAGAAGTTCAAGGCAAATATCTCGTACTGCGCGAAATTTCGGAAGAGTGGGGCGAAGAATGCCATACATTCCTTAGCCGTCCTGCCTTAATGCACTGGGCTGAACGCCGTTTTCCAAAAGCAGATTTTGAGAACCGTGAGGATGAATGGCGTCAATTGATGGCTGCCTTCAAAGGGGTCTAACCCATGCAGCTTGACTCTAGCAATGTCGTCATCTTTATCATTCTTGCCTTCTCTCTTGGTATTGTGCTTATTCTCGGACGCAATTCCATCCCGGATCAACTGAGACGGGGAATGGCGCTTATTGCTACCCTGCTCATTTGTTTCGCCTTTTTCCTGATCGTTTATTTCTTGTATAACATGGGAACCTAATCCCAAGGAGAGCGTGATACTCAAATATTTCAACGTGTCTTTGGTCATACTATACGAGATTATTCGTATGGTAAGGAGGAAGGCCGTTGAAATACCAGAAATCGCTATCTGTTATCCTGGTACTTAGTCTGATTCCTTCGTCTCTCTCCGCACAGGCGAGCGAGACGAAGGCAGCTTCGTCCAACCATTCATCAGATCATCAAAGGAGGATTTCCATGAGTCAATTATTGAAACGTTCCGAGGTGCCCGCTGAGCATAGCTGGAAACTGGAAGATTTATTTGCCGATCAGAAAGCCTGGGATCAGGAATATGAAGAAGTATCGTCTTTGACCAAGAAAGCCTCCGAATTTCGAGGCAAACTGGGTCAACCGGATGTACTCAAATCTTGCTTCGAATTTGAAGATGAGATCAGCCTCAAAATAGAACGCCTCTTTGTATACGCACGTATGCATCAAGATGAAGACACAGCTAATCCTACATATCAAAACCTGTCCCAAAAAGCCCAGAAATTAGGCGTACGGGTTGGTGAAGCACTTTCTTTTGTAACACCGGAGATCCTTTCCCTTCCGGATGATCAGTTGGACGCATTGATTGCAAACAAAAAACTCTCTGCTTACACATTTACACTGGAAGAGATGAAACGGGAAAAGGCCCACGTTCTTAGCCAAGCAGAAGAAGCTTTGCTTGCACAGGTAGGCAACCTTTCACAAGCACCACAGACCATCTTCAGCATGCTGAATAACGCCGATCTCAAGTTTCCAAAAATCAAGGATGAACATGGTAACGAAGTTGAACTGACACATGGCAGCTACATTCAGTTCCTTGAGAATCCTAATCGTGAAGTCCGCGAACGTGCCTTCAAAGCGGTATATGAAACCTATGCCAAACAGAAGAACACGATTGCGGCTGCCTTGAATGCAAATGTAACCAAAAATATGTTCTATGCTAATGTTCGGAAGTACCCTTCCGTGATGGAAATGTCCTTATATGGAGATAACATCCCAACGGATGTGTATACGAATCTGGTAGACACGATTCACGAGAGCCTTCCATTATTGCATCGTTATATGGACCTGCGCAAAAAGTTGCTGGGTGTGGATCAATTGCATATGTACGACCTGTTCGCTCCACTTGTAGACGAGTACAAAATGGATATTACCTATGAGGAAGCCAAACAAACGGTCAAAGACGGTCTGAAACCACTGGGCAAGGACTATGCTGATGCATTGCAGACTGGATATGATAACCGCTGGATCGATGTATATGAGAATGAAAATAAACGTTCAGGTGCTTATGCATGGGGCGCTTACGGGACTCACCCGTATGTTCTGTTGAATCACAAAGATAATCTGAACAGCATGTTCACACTCGCACACGAAATGGGTCACGCTCTGCATTCACATTACTCGGATACCACACTTCCGTATCGTGATGCCCAGTACACCATCTTCCTGGCTGAGGTTGCATCCACAACCAACGAAGCGTTGCTGATGGATTATCTGCTTAACAAATCAACAGATCCAAAGGAAAAATTGTATCTGCTGACCTATTATGCCGACCAATTCCGTACAACAGTATTCCGCCAGACCATGTTTGCTGAATTCGAGAAAATCATTCACGAACGTGCGGAACAAGGTGACGCATTAACACCACAATTGTTATCCGAGATCTATTATGATCTGAACGTTAAATATCATGGTAAAGACATGGTTGTTGACAAAGATATTGAGATGGAATGGGCTCGTATTCCCCATTTCTATAACAGCTTCTATGTTTACAAATATGCAACTGGCTTCTCCGCAGCGACCAGCTTCTCCAAGCAAATCCTGGAAGAGGGCCAGCCGGCTGTAGACCGTTATCTTGGATTCCTGAAGAGTGGCGGCAGTGATTACTCCATTAACATTCTGAAAAAAGCAGGTGTGGATATGTCTACACCACAGCCAATTCGTGAAGCCATGAGTGTGTTCAAGGAATTGATTGAACAGATGGAGCAACTAACCAAATAAGGTTGTCTTTCCATGTGACCTGCATCCCTTGCCCGTTAGGGCAGGGGATTTTATAATCAATGCAAGATGCAATATACCCGAATTCGGGTAATGCATACTAGTTCTCAATTGTTCAACAAGGAGGCAACACCATGAAAATGCAATGGGCACTCATAGCAGGTCTTGTTTTTGCACTGCTCACAGGAATCTTTGCGGTTATTAATGTAGATTCCGTACAAGTGAACCTGTTATTTAACACCGTTCAAATCCCGCTGATTTTGCTGATCCTCGGTTGCACCCTGATCGGTGGAATTATTGTAGGTTCATATGGTATCTATCGCCAATACCGACTGCAACGCGAGAACAAGCAATTGAAATTGCGTGTATCTGAATTGGAAAGTTCGGCGGCAACAAGCAACTCTTCGTTTGATTCTTTCAAATCGATGGATTCGCTTGATTCAACTCAAGCTGACAGCCTAGTGGACAATGATTCGATCCAGAGTCAGCGCAAAGGAAACCCTACGGGGACATTGTAAGCAACAGAATCAGCCTGCTGGCGAGTCAGGAATGGTAGTATCACATTCACTCCCCCAGACAGGCTGTATTTTGTTTCATACCATACCCACGTTCCAAGGAGGAAATTATACAATGAGTTTTACAATTGATGAATCTTACGTTTTATCTTTTCTGAAAAAATTGCTGGACACACCCAGTCCAAGTGGCTACACCCATCATATTATCGAGATGATTCGCAAGGAAGCAGAATCACTGGGTATCGCATGTGAGCTGAATAACAAGGGTGGTGCGGTGCTTACATTGCCAGGGCAGGATTCTTCCAAGACAATTGCTTTGAGTGCCCATGTGGATACGCTAGGGGCCATGGTACGCTCCATTACATCTTACGGTACATTGAAACTGACCTCTGTCGGTGGATTTTCCATGCAAAGTATCGAAAATGAGTACTGCAGCATCCACACTCGGGACGGTAAGACATACACAGGCACCATTCTCTCCCTTCATCCGTCTGTACATGTTTATCCAGATGCACGTACCTTTGAACGGACCGAGAGCCATATGGAAGTTCGAATTGATGAAGTTGTCTCCTCCCAGGATGATGTGTTGAAACTTGGGATCGCTGTCGGTGACTTTATCTCCTTTGATGCTCGTGCAATCATCACTCCGAGTGGTTATATCAAATCACGTCATCTCGACGACAAAGCCAGCGTTGCTGCCTTATTCGGCATCCTTGAGTCTGCACACCGCGAAGGCTGGAAACCACTACATAATGTTTCTCTGCTCATCTCTAACTACGAAGAAGTCGGACATGGCGCATCGTATATCCCTGCGGAAATCAGTGAAATGATCGCAGTAGATATGGGAGCCATGGGTGACGATCTCAGTTGCAAAGAGACTGACGTTTCCATATGTGCCAAAGATTCTTCAGGCCCGTATGACTACGATATGACCAGTCGTCTCATTGAACTGGCCAAACAAGATGGGTTGGATTACGTCGTCGACATTTATCCCCACTATGGCTCAGACGGCAGTGCAGCATTACGCGGAGGGAACAATATCCGAGCAGCACTGATCGGTCCAGGTGTTCACGCATCTCATTCCATGGAGCGTACACATAAGGATGCTGTCCTGAATACGGCACGATTGCTCGCAGCCTACATTACAACCAAGTAAACAGAATTATGTATCGATGAAATTATCATGAATAACATCCATATGTACTTCTAAGCAGAAGGACACTTCCAGGCACAGAAGTCGGTGTGCGATCGGAAGTGTCCTTTGCTGTCATATCTCTTAATCTGCCTGTTCCACATAAGCAAGATATTTACGCTCCAAAATCTCTAACTCTGCCTTATGGTCACGCATTTCATTTCTCAGTACATGCATGGTCTTTCGAACCGCACTCAGTCCATCTTTTACCTGACGTTCCGCTTTACGAATTTTGTCCTGAACCATCCAGTCCACAAAGAGGTTATCAAAGAAATAGTCTGCGAATGAAAGCAGACCTCCAAGTTGCAGATCCGCGTGTACGGCCATCTCTACATCCTCCAACTCCTTCTGAAATCGTCGTAGGCGCTTTCCTGCATCCATAATGGCAACCTGAGCGTCATCCATACGTCCCCGCTTGATATGTGTGGAGATTACCCCTCCACCCATCATGTCATATACGCCCCAATTACCTGCCGAAGCCAAAGCCTTCTCCGCACGTTCAAGGGCATAGACCAGATATTCCCCCTTCCCGGAAAGCTTCATCCAATTCCTGAAGTTCACTCGCCAGATGTTCCCGATTCTCAGCCATGTGTTGCAATTCCGCATCCTGGTCCAACAGACGACCTTCCTTCTTCCCCCACAGAGCGTTGTAGTCACTCTGCCAGTACTGATACTGCCGCCCGCCCTCCAACTCCTGCTCTACATGAATTCGTTGCTCCTGTACGTCTTGTAACATGCGACAAGCCGTATCGTACGCAGCCTTACTCTCCATCAGTTCTAACTCTTCCTTTTCCAGACGCTCTGTCTTCTTGCCAATCAATTGATAGAAAAATGCTGACAATGTCATACTGTTCAGTCGATCAACATCTTTCTGCTCCTTCTGGAGATGCATCTGACGACGTATTACCTTTGTTTCCCATTCTGTTTCTTCTGTTTGAAGCTTTTCCAAACGCTTGGTCCATTTCTCGTAAATTCTTCCCTTTTCCTTGAGCACTGCCAACTGTTCATTAATTTCTTTATACATAAGTGTGGTGTTCTCTCCCTTCTATGGAATTCTTTACTTATACAACGTAATGAACATACGGAACGTTTCACTTTAAAGCGAAAATCCACAGACAAAAAAATCGCCCTCTCCTCTAATTGCGACTTAAAGTCACGATAGAAGAAAGGGCGATGTTTAATTATAAATCAAGACTTGCTCTGTTCAATCTGCTCTGCAAGTTCATTCAGAATGGTCCAGCGTTCCATCAATTCGTCCAGATGACGCTCTGCCTCAACCTGCTCCGCCATCAACTCCTGCAGACGGGCAGAATCACTAAATGACTCTTCCATCTCTTTGTTAATCCGGACAAGATTGGCTTCAGCCTTCTCAATATTTTCATCAATCTGATCGTATTCACGTTGCTCCTTAAAGCTGAATTTCAACTTCGGTTTAGCCGCTGACACAGCAGGCGTTGTTTTCTCCGAGGACTGCTTCACCTTCGCTGCTCCTGTGTCACTCTCTTGCGTAGCTCCAGGTGCATTTTTCAGCATCCATTCCGCATATTCGCTGTAGTCGCCGACGTGTACACGTACAGCACCATTGCCTTCAAAAGACAGCACTTTATCCACAGTACGATCAAGGAAATAGCGATCATGGGAGACCACAAAGACAACACCCGGGAAATCGTCCAGGTAGTCTTCCAGTACAGCGAGTGTCTGGATGTCCAGATCATTCGTCGGCTCATCCAGCAGTAATACATTCGGCGCAGCCATCAGCACACGCAGCAAATATAGACGACGCTTCTCTCCACCAGACAGGCGGGAGATTGGCGTCCACTGGGATGCCGGGGTAAACAGGAAGCGCTCCAGCATCTGGGATGCTGTAATCAGTGAGCCATCGGCTGTTTTCACATTCTCCGCTACTTCCTTGATGTACTCAATGACACGAAGAGATTCATCCATCTCCTGATGTTCCTGTGTGAAATAACCCAGATTGACCGTAGGACCGACGTCAACCACGCCTGCATCGGGTTCCAATTTGCCAGATATCATCTGTAACAGCGTGGACTTACCACTACCATTCGGTCCGACAATCCCGACCCGATCTCCAGGTACGGCAATATAACTCAGATCTTCAATCAGTTTGCGACCATCAACGGCTTTGGAAAGATGTTCGATCTCCAGAATCTTTTTCCCCAGACGAGTGGAACCAACCGATACTTCCAAAGAACCCGAGCGCTGGACTCCTTGTTGGTCTTTGAGTTGTTCGAAGCGATCAATTCTCGCTTTTTGTTTCGTCGTCCGTGCCTTGGCACCACGACGAATCCATGCGAGCTCCGTCCGAAGCAAGTTCTTGCGTTTCTGTTCGGAAGAGGCTTCCCGTTCTTCACGCTCTGCCTTCAGTTCCAGAAAACGTGTATAGTTGGCTTCATAGCGGAACAAACGACCATGATCCAATTCGAGCATGACATTCGCCACACGATCCAGGAAATACCGATCATGCGTGATCATAAGCAATGCGCCGCGTCGCTTCTGCAAGTACTGTTCGAGCCATACTACCGAATCATTATCAATATGGTTCGTCGGCTCATCCAGAATGAGCAGTTCGCAAGGGTGAATCAGCGCAGCAGCGAGTGCTACCCTTTTGCGTTGTCCACCAGACAATGTGCCCATCAGTGCATCGAATTGACGAATACCCAGTTTGGACAAAATACTCTTTGCTTCACTCTCCATCTGCCAGAGCTGAAGCTGCTCCATTTGTTGATTCAAACGTAATAATCGCTCCTGCAACGCCGGATCGGAGGCATTCAGTTCCAGTAATTCCATCGTTTCCGTATATTCGCGCACGGTTTTCATTTCCATGCTGTCACCTTCGAATACTTGTTGCAGTACCGTATTATCCGGATTGAAGTCCGGATTCTGCGCTAGGAACTGAATGCGTACGTCATTACCGATGGAGATCTGTCCCGCATCTGCAGGTTCCATACCTGATATCACACGCAAAAACGTGGATTTACCGGTACCATTTACCCCAACGACACCAATCTTGTCCTGATCAGCCATGCCAAATGAAGCATCCTTGAACAATATTTTTTCGCCATAACTTTTTGTAATTTGCTCTACCGTCATTATGTTCATTGCTTGTACCCACTTCTCTGTAAAATAAAATTCAATATTACGTACATCCGTGAACTCACTTTAAACTTGCAAAAAAGAACGGCAACCGTCCAGAAACAATGCTGCTGCAAAGGCAATTCGTTTGTTCAGATGTTCCTCATTGAACTCCGGATTTAACATGATATCCATCTTCAGCCGGTCCAGAATTCCAATATAGGCTTCAGCGAGCAATACAGGCTCAGGTACACTTGCGCTCTCCAGTACCTCACGTACCATGCTCATGTATTGGTTCATGAATGCCTTCATGAATTTCATCAGATCCGGATCATTATTGGGTGCCATAAAAAAGAGCTTGGTATGATTGCGGCGCTCATAATAATACGTAAGGTGGGTCTTGGCTATTGCTCCAAGTTTATCACCTGTGTTCTCATGAGAGTTCAAAGCATATTCAAGACGACTGATAAAGCTGTTACAGTCCCGCTTGGATACTGCGATAAATAATTGTTCCTTGCTTTTGAAATATAAATAAATGGTGCCTTTTGCGATGCCGGCTTCGTCTGCAATATCAGACATTTTGGTCTCATAAAAACCTTTCGAGCCAAAAATACCATAGGCCGCATCCAAAATAGCCTCCGATTTGTCTCCCTGTATCGTGCTCAAATGTACTCCCCCTTACAAAGCCAAAATGTTACCTAAACCTATCGCCACGCATCCTCCGATAACCGAGCTAAGCACGTTCACCAGGTCGTTACTCATCCATGCCCAGCCACGAGCCCGAACCGTTGGATGCCCGCAATGTTCATGTACCTCAACTTCACGGCCACACACAGTGCATCGATACATCTTTTGCACCGTTGCGCCCAGATAGGAATCGGCAAAAGCACCTGCCAACCCGCCTACAAAGCCGACAAAAGTCCAACTAAACAGACCAAGCCCTTCGATCCCGGCGATCCATGAAAACAAGAAGGCTCCCACTCCGATCAGAGCCCCACCTAAGGCTGCAGCCACGGTGCCGAGAAGTGAGACACCTCCTGAAGCACCTGGCGTAAGTACCTTCCATGTGAGAACAGAGCGCGGCGGCTTGCGACTGAGACTTCCGAGTTCGGTTGCCCATGTATCCGATGTAACGGTAGCCATTACACCAATGAAAGCATACACCCATGCCGGATGTGGAAATATCCAGTATCCCAGACATAGGAACATGCCCATCCCACCATTAGCCATCACTTGCCCGGCGTCCCGGTTTCCTGACTTGGCATAGGATTTCTCCAGCTCCTGCTTCCGATCTTTACGGAACCTGGAGAGCAACGTTGAAGTCATAAAGAACAACAATAACGTGCCAAACCAGAACAGGTTACCCGCTCCGTAATATATCGTTCCCATCATGATGGCTGCCAGGCAGCCAGACAGGGTTAGCGACTTTTTTGCATAGGCAGCACCTGCCACCATAGAAGCGCATACGGCGCCAATAATCCAATCCATAATGTCTCCTGCATGCAGCGTATGTAAAGCCAGCATGACGTTTATTGTATTTTTGAAATTCAATTATACCACGGTTTGATGCCAATGCCGAAACTCCTGAGGCCAGCACACAAAAAACCTGTTTTGGCCTCGTGTAGAAGTGCCAAAACAGGTTATTGATCACACGTTACAACAACATAAATCCCCTTTTCAAGTAGCGTCTGTAATTCGGTGTTCCTAGGTTTTCATTCAGACCCGCTTCGCTCCGCCAACGACCCCATATCGGTAAAGTACCCTGCGACCAAACCAGTTGAACAATCGATCCGTCAGGAATCCCATAAACCCCAGGGAAATCAACCCGACAAAGATCCAGTCCGTTCGGAAAAAGAGCCTTGAATTCCAGATCAGGTAACCCACTCCCTCATTTGCGGCAATCATCTCCGCACCAATGATGGCCATATATGAGGTTCCCATTGCCAGGCGCACACCTGTGAAAATATACGGGGTTGTGGCCGGAACAATCACATGCAGCAGAATCTGCCGTTCATTGGCTCCCATACTGCGGGCCGAACGGATTTTGTCTTCTTCAACGGAGAGAACACCTGTTAAGGTATTAAGCACAACAATGAAGAAAGTTGCGTACATGATAAGCGCAATCTTGGATTGCTCTCCAATACCGAACCATACCAGGAATAAGGTAATAAAGGCGATTGGCGGGATAAAACGTATAAAGTTAAGGAACGGCTCGGCAAACAGCCGGATGATATGCACCTTGCCAATAATCAGACCTACCGGAATAGCAATGATGCTTCCCAGTACCCACCCCGCCAGTACACGCGTGAAGCTGATTCCGATGTACTGCATCAAGGTACCGTCAGCAATCAGTTCACGAGCTCCCAGGATCGTATCCCAGGGACCAGGGATTACGTCAGGCCCATAGATGAGGGCACCAAGCTGCCAGATCAGGATGACCGTTACCCATAGGAGCGGGATGGACACCGATTTTTTCTCCAACCATTTCATCTCACATATCACCTCAGTTATTCTTCAAAGTGGCCTTGAATTCGGTCATACAGGGTGTTGAACTCAGATGAGGCGATGTTCCTCGGGTAAGGTAACGTGTTGTGGTAAATATCCGTTATATTTGAAGATGGACCTACGGACATAATGCCTATGCGCTCACCAAGCAATAAGGCCTCCTGAATATCGTGGGTGACAAAGATAACAGTCTTATGGGTTTCTTTCCAAATATTCACCAGTTCCTTCTGCATCGTTCGCCTCGTCATCGCGTCCAGTGCACCGAATGGCTCATCCATCAGTAAGATCGCGGAGTCATTCGCAAGCACCCGAGCCAACTGAACCCTCTGCTTCATGCCACCGGAGAGCTCTTTCGGAAATTTGCCTTCATGAGCACTCAGTCCAACAAGTTGGATGTATCGATCGGAGATCTCACGCCGTTGTGACTTAGGCACTTTGGACATTCGGAGTCCGAATTCAACATTTTCTCTCACGGTTAACCACGGAAAGAGAGAGGAATCCGCCTGCTGAAATACCATCGCGCGATCCCTGCCCGGTCTGTCAATCTCCTTGTTGTCCATCTTGAGCTGCCCACCCGACTTGGAGATGAAACCCGCGATCATGTTCAGCAGCGTAGACTTCCCGCATCCACTGGGACCAAGCAGGACAAAAAACTCTCCTCCCTTGATAACCAGATCGACATCCTTGATGATATAATGCACATCCCCATTGGTCGGGGCATGATACGTTTTCCGAAGCTGTTCAATATGAATGGTATGCTGAGTTGCAGGTAAGGACATCACGGACACCTCCCATTTGAATATATATTATTTACTGTATGTCACTTTTTCCGGCAGAGCCTGCTTGAGAGAGGTCAGATTGAGTTTGGTATCAAGATCAAAATCCTGTTCAATGATTCCGTTCTCCACCATATATTGCTTCTGACCTGCCAAGCTATCATAAGCGGCCTGCGTAAATCCAACTTCCCATGGATTGATCGGAAGGTCTTTTAACGTGGCATCTTTAGGCTGTTTGGTCTCTTGATACATCAGATCAGCTACTTCTTCAGGGTGCGCTTGGGCATACGTAGACGCCTCATCAAGTGCAGCAAGGAAGTCACTTATCTTTTCGGGGTTCGCCTGGATGAATTCATTACTCGATATCAATCCCATACCAAGGCGTATAGGGGTCTGAGACATATCCGTCAGCTGATGTACCCCTTTGAGTGCGTCAAATTTATCCGTTAACGCTGAACCTATGACCCAAGTGGCATCAAGGTCTCCCTGTTTCAGTGCAATGTAGGACTCATCAAAAGCCCCTTGACCAATCTGTGTCACATCATTCAGCGTTAATCCCTGATCTTTCAAATATTCATCCCACAGATATGGAATAAATGTACCTCGAATGAAGCTAACTTTCTTACCTTTCAAATCCGCTCCACTCTGTATATCATCCCTTGCATATAGCTTCCAGGCGGCGGCTGCTTCATCCGTAGCCTGGCCTGCGGAAGCGATGACTGAATATTCTCCTTTAGCCAATGCATTTAATACGGGGAAATCGGCCCCATACGCAATATCCACCTGTTTGATAAATAATGAATTTACACCTTCAGCCGGTGAGCCAAACGTAATACTCTCGGCATCAATGCCCCGTTTCTCAAAGAAACCTTTGGCAATGGCTACCCTGAACGTTGGGTTGGTACTTGTATCTGCGATGCGAATTTTTACATTATCGGTATTCTTGCCGTTAGCGCCTTTTGCTCCAGATCCTGCTGCGTTTGAACTGCAGCCGGATAATAGGAGTGCCGTAGCCAGGAATAATATCAATACGCCGGTAATTATGGATGGTTTTCTCACAATATACACCCCATTCGATCTAGTCATGATTCTTGACGCCTAACCGCCCGATTTGCCTTCATCCGACGTTGCCACACAGGCTGCCCCCTCCACAAATGGAAGAGTTGTCTCCACACTCACGATGGATGCGGAACCTTTGGGTGCAGCTCCCGGCACCCTGTAGGTCGAGACATCAATGGCTTCGATGGCGACCTCCTGCGGCTTCTCCAACTGTGGAACCCACTGATAAGGAACTCGATACGAGCGATAAACCATATTGGTATTCCGCCCATCCGTGTACGGGGAGACATACTCCCACACCAACTCATGCTCCGCTGTCACTTCGAATAATCTGCCATTGGAACCTTCGGTTATCAGGGTATTGCCGTTAGGTAAACGCTGGGCTGAACTGATATATGGACTATAAAATTTGTAGGAATCCGTTGGAACGGAAAATCCGGCTTCTGCCGATGTATACTGCCAGATTATCTCCAGCGTGACCGGGTTAATCTCCAGCACACGCGAGTGATCCCGAACCGCATGTTTTAATCCAAATGGGGAAGCCGGATTCGGAAGGCCGTAACCCGCCCAGCCGCCATTGTCGAATACGAGCAGGTTCCCTTCTCCGGGCAGGCCCTGAGGAATGATATGTGCATGATGCTGCCCGATAATTGTGCCGATGTGTTTCGTTTCAGATGAAGAATAGTCCGGTCCTAGTCTCCATACGATTTTTCCGCTCTGTCTGTCTGTAATCGCGATTATATTGGCCTCTCTTGCATCCCAGATAACATTGTCGGGATGGAACCGTTCGTCTCCGGCTTCATAGAAGCGGTTGGGTCCAACATAAGAAGCAGAATTAATATGTAACCAGTCACCAACACCACCACCCAGATGACCGAAAGAACGTGTATTCGGATCACGGAACAGCACATTTCGAGCAGCTTCATCAAAACCTAATTCTTCAAAGTGCTCGTTAGGCAGCCACTCCCATAGCACCTTCCCCTCCCAATCCACTTCGATAATGGCATCATCAAGCAATGGCTTATCTGAAATGTGCGGGTTACTCACATTTTTGTGAGCCAGGATAAGTGTTTTCCCACTCTTTGCCTTCGGCGCAAGCCCAGGTGCATAGTAACCGACCGGATTGCCCTCACGCTGATAATCATGATGCTGGCGGGCATACCATAGTGGCTCATACCCCGGATCTTCGATGTGTTCGTAACTATTGTATTTCCATACAATGTTGCCGTCCCAATCTACCTGAACCAGATCGACATTATCCTGAATACCAAACTTCGGATCTCTGCGACCTGTGCTGCCCAGCACGTAGCCGCCAGGCAATATTTTGGCCGGGAATCCTAACAACCCTTTCCACAGATGAACCTCCTTGCCATTCATATCAATCAGCACTACGCCTTCCTCACCTGCCTGATAGACGGTATAACCGCCCCAAGCCTTGTCCGGATTGTATAGCGTCGCTCCAGTTGGATATATTGTTGAGTGTCCCATTGATCATCTCTCCCTTAGAAAGTATGTGGTATATCAAATGTCGTTAACTTGACCCAACCTCAATAACTGAGATAGTTACTCTTCCCGCTATAGTCCCGCTGCTTCTGCTCAAAGTCACTTGTGGAGGACCGATCCTGTTCTTGTATCCCGTTGTTCTCCGCCAATTCCAGCACCGTGTCCGAGAACCCCTCCAGATTCGCTATCACCCGCTCATAGAATTGACTTTGCTGCTCCAGTTCCTCCTTTGTAAAACCCTCAAACAGAAGCGTGATACATCGGGCACCGATGTTGCTGTTTCTCTCATACATCTCCCGCCCGCTGGATGTGATGTCCAGTAAAACCGTCCGGCGGTCGTCTTCCTTTCGTCTGCGGATGGTGAGTCCCTTTTTCTCCAACTTATCGGTCAGAGCTGTAATGGCACCCGATGTAAAGTCCAATTGTTCCGCCAAATCGCCAAGCCGCTGTTCCCCGTCACGAATGATCTTGTGCAAGATAAGCATGCCTGGCAGGCTGATACCTTCGACAGAGATGCGATCCCGCTCTTTGACAAATCGTCTGACCATTTTGCGGAATAACCAGTCCGTCCGCTCCAATGCTTCCCAGTCTCTATCACTCATTTTCATAACCTCCTTGATCGTCTGAAACCTCAACAGCACATGAAAAAAGGCCCCCGTGGACATTCCATAGTGGAGTAGTCCCGGGAGCCTTTGGCGGTCCAATCAGCTCGATTTATTATTCGATTCAAATTAGTTCACTGTTCATTTAATGAGTATTAAAATAATTGAGATCATCATATAACCAACTAACCCAACCTGTCAAGTGCGAATTATGATTGAGATTATTTATTCCGTTTTAAGTTTCACTTCAGGTTCTCCATTTACACTATTCTCAGATCGATACATCAACAAATACATCTACGACAAGCTACGAATCAGTTCGTTCGTACTCTACTACAGAAATGAGGAATATGCATATGAACATGAAACGAGTCATTATTATAGGCACAATGATTGTCACCATGTCCTTCGCCGGAACAGCATGGGGCCAATCCGCCATCTCCCCCATACCTACTGCTAAATGGTCCATCGTTGACCTGGATACTCGTGAGGGAAACAATGACGAGCTGCTCAGCGCTCTCAATCAGCCTTCAGAAGCGGATCTGTATCAGGAGCTGTACAACGGCAAATCGCTGAGAACAATTACGGAAGAAAACAACGGGGACTTGGATGAAGTGATTGCTATACAAGTAAGACAGCTCAGAGAGCAGTTGGATGAGCGACTCGCAAATGGAAGTATCAGCTCGAAGCAACATGCTGCACAACAAGCTGAACTGGAAGAGTTGGTCACGCAGAGCGCAAACACAGCTTATAACCTGATATAATTAGCGACCAATCCGTACGATGAAAATATGAATTTGCTATTAATAACATGGCAAAAAGGAGCGTATGCACGCCCCTTTTTTGTACCCTATTCTCTTATCAAGCAGGTATGATGTGTAATCCTTATTGCGCTGCCCCAATGGTGCATGCACCCAAGGATTCGCCGTCCCATGCCAGTTCGAGCACATCTCCTGCTTGTGTTGGTCCAACACCTTCGGGTGTTCCTGTAAAAATAACATCTCCCGGCCCCAAGCCGTAATGGTGACCTACATAATTCACAATATCCTGTAAACTGAAAATCATGTTACGAATGTTACCGCGCTGGACTTCCTCACCGTTTTTAGTCAACGTAAAATCTTTCTCCAGCAGTGCTGCCGCCCCCGGGAACGCCTGGAATGCAGTAACCGGAGCCGAATTTTTGAAACCTTTGGCCGCTGTCCACGGATGGCCCTTTTTCTTAATCACGGACTGTACGTCACGTAACGTAAAATCGATACCAAACGCATACGCATCCACCAGCTCATCTACCGTCATACCTGGCTCATAACTGCGGCCGATTTGCACGACCAATTCAGCTTCATAGTGAACCTCACCCTTGGTAGCAGGCAATTCAATTGTTTCACCATTCAGAGGCACGACTGCATGAGAAGGTTTCATGAAGATCATTGGTTCATCCGGAACCGCGTTACCCAATTCTTCCGCATGAAGTTTATAATTGCGTCCTACACAGTATACATTGCGAATGTTAGTCAACATGGGGATATTACCACCTTTATCGGGTTCATTAGTGTATATCGTGCAAATTATGGTCTGAAGAATCGGCTGCTCGTCTCCTGAAACGCAAGTTCCCATACATCAGGACGATTCGTACATAACATGAGTTCGGGATCAACAGCCGCCAGTTTCTTCATAATGGTCTTGTCATCCACTGTCCAAGCCATCACTCGAATGCCCGCACTCCTCATCTCGTTCATTAAGGATTTGTCTACATTGGTGTATCCAATCGAGAGGAATGTACAATTCATCTGCCGCAGCGCGGTTAACAGATCCCCTGGTCGTGCATCGATAATAAGCCCCGTCTGGATCTCCGGTGCAAGTTTCTTCACTTCGATCAGAGCGGATGGTTCAAATGAGGTGATCACAACATCATTTTGCATATGTCTTTTTCTAACTTCATGTATAACCGCCGCAGGCAGACCCGGGTACATATCTCCCTGCGTTTTCAGTTCAATGTTCAAACGCACTCTGCCGCAAGAGCGATCTAATAATTCACTAAGTGCCGGAATCCGTTCGCCTTTGTAAGACTTGTTTTTCCATGCTCCCGCATCCAGACGCTGGAGATCAGCCCAATCGGTTTCCCGAACCAGACCCTTGCCATTCGTCGTGCGATCCAATGTAAAATCATGAATGATTACGGGCACACCATCACGCGACAACTGCACATCCAGCTCCATCCACTGAACTTCAGGCCGTTCCATGGCCATTAGGAATGCAGCCATCGTATTCTCTGGTGCAATAGAAGAAAATCCACGGTGCGCTACACAAAGGTTGTTCATTTGATTCGCTCCTCAAAAAAAGGTTTTTAATTAGGCGAGGCAACTCCATTCCCATCATAACGAATGCCTGGGGAGAGCTTTGCCATCTGTTCCAACAGCAGTTTGTTCGCCTCATCAATCATCGGAATGGCCTGACCAAGCCCCGCTTCATAAGGGATAACTTTCATACTGCAAGCTGCATCCCGACTACAGCGAGCCTGAAATACCGCTGTTTTCCATGTCTCTTCGGTTGTTGATCTGGAGAAAATGAAATTTCCCGTACTGTATGCAATCCACTTTCCCTTATAGTACTCCAACCCTTGCAACACATGAGGATGACCACCTATGACGAGATCCGCGCCAGCATCGACAAACTCATGAGCCAATCGTGTCTGGTCACTGTTTGGAGTACTCACACGTTCCTCCCCCCAGTGTGCAACCACGATCACCAGATCAGCCTTCTTACGGGCATCCTGAATTGCTTTGACTGCTCCTGTAGAATCATAGGCTTCAGCCACGCCAGCCCGGTTGCCTTCCGCCTTCCAACTCGTTTCGGGTACAACACGGGAGAACCCCAGCAATGCAATCTTCATGCCTTTGCGTTCCAGATACGCTGGAGCATACGCTTCATCCCTGTTCATGCCAGCCCCGGTGTGAGCTATACCATATTCCTTGAGATAGGTTAACGTATCTACCAAACCCTCTACTCCCTGATCCAGAATATGATTGTTAGCCAAATTGACAGCATCAAAACCCGCAGAGGCCATTGCCGCCAATGCTTTGGGCGAAGATTTGTATACATATGTTTTGTCAGCTGCCCCCGTACCACCCAGGGTTATCGGTGTCTCTAAGTTGCCGATGGTAAGATCATCATCCTTGAATAATCTGCCGAGTTTGGCAAAGGGATAATCATAACCGTTCTTATCCAGCAGTTCAGCAACTTTGCCTGAGAACTGGATATCGCCAACAAAATTAATCGTGACATCCTTCGCTGAATTGGAAGGTTTCGACGTCCCTGATTCGGTATCCACACCTGCATTTCCTTTAGTGCCGGACGGTGTCGAATCTGCCGCTGGTTTTTTCGTTCCAGATTCGGCTTTCCCACTATTGGTATTGCCTGAAGTATCAGGTGTCGCTACTCCGGATGTCTTATCTGCATCCGCTGTTGTCTCTTCATCCGTAGCCTCGGGTTCTTCTGGAGTCTCAACGGACTTCGGGTCTGGAGTACTTACTTGATCCCCGCCTTTGGCATCGTCTCCATTGGAAGGTTGATTCGGATCAACAATTTCTTGCTTCACCGGCTGGTCTGCCTGTTGCTGACGTGTATTCATGACATAAAAAATGCCCACCAGACCAATTGCCATGATCAATACAAGATTAACTGTCCAGATGATTCTATTGATGGTACGCTTTCTTTTTTTCCTCTCTACACTTCGATCTGATCTTGGGGGATACATAAGCAACTCCTCTTCTTCTTCACAGCCATACATACCATTATATCAGGCATATTCTGGATTTCCATCATTCCTTGGAACTGTATCGATTGAAAGGGTATTAACTCAATTAGCTTCCAGATCTTCACGTAAAAAAAGCCATCTCTCCAGTAGATAATTCTACGTTCGAGACAGCTCTCCTGCTGTACTTAATCTGCTGCAAGCTCTTGTGTTGCGAGGATAGACATGTCCTTCGCTTGTCTGATGCAATCCGGCAGACCTACGCCCTCATAACCTGCACCTGCAATGTACACACCTGGTAACTTGCTACCAAGCTCCTCACGAAGCGCAGCAATATGTTGGAGGTGCCCCACCGGATACTGTGGCATGGATTTACGAAGCCTTGTAATCTCGGAGAAGATCGGTACGGCTTCGATACCCATCGTCTCTCTCAGATCCTTGAGAACCAGATCCGTCAGCGCGTCATCCGGAAGCTCAACATTCTGTTCGTCACCGGAGCGACCCACATAACAGCGGAGCAGTACTTTATCATCCGGGCTGGTATGCAGCCATTTCGTCGATGTCCAGGTGCAAGCCGTGATATTCCGGCCCTCTTTCCTTGGAACAAGGAACCCTGATCCGTCGAATACATGCTCCACCTCTTTTTTCTCAAAAGCGAGCACTACATTGGCTACTGACACATAGTTAATTGCATCCAGTGCCGCTGTGTCCACGTGAGGTTTCAACAGCTCCGAAGCGACATACGTCGGCACAGTAACCACGACATCGTCCGCTTCAAGCATTTCACCATTCTCCAGCTCCACATGGTATCGGGTCTGTGCTCCATCCAGATGTTGCAGTGACTTCACCGCGGTGTTCAGACGTTGATCCACATCCTGCAACTCATGGACGAGTGCATGAACAAGGCTCTGCAAACCCTGGCGAAAGTTCAGAAAAGCACTCCGTTTTGTACCGGTATGCGTCTCAGCCGGTTTGCGACCTGTCATCATGCCCCGGATCAAGCTTCCGTAATCACGTTCTACTTCACCGAACTGCGGGAAAGTAGCCTGAAGGCTCAAGCGTTGCATATCACCTGCATAGATTCCCGCGAGCAGTGGTTCTGTCAAGTTCTCCAACACTTCTGCTCCAAGACGGCGCTCAATCATATAACCGAGCGATTCATCCTCTGTTGAACGACGAGGCGGGATGACAAAATCCATCAACGCCCGCAGTTTGCCTGCCGGAGAGACGAGACCACTTCTCAGGAATGGTCTTAGTTCTGTCGGAATACCGAGAACAAGTCCTGCTGGCATTGGATGAAGCTTGCCACGCTGCATGATATACGTTTTCTTCGATTCCGGATTCTGACTGACCAACTCATGATCAATCTCCAATTCTTTGGCCAAGTCAATCATTGCCGTTTTACGGGCCAGGAAGGAATCCGGCCCTTTTTCAATCACAAATCCATCCCGGTGCAGTGTCTCAATCATGCCCCCCATGGACGAGCTTTTCTCAACTAGAGTAATCACGGGTTCAACTCCCGCTTCACGGTAATGCTTGCGGATATAAAATGCCGCGCTGAGGCCGGTGAGGCCACCGCCGACGACAACAACACGGCGTTTCTTCTCACCCATTACTCATCCGACCCTTGCTGCCATTGGCTTATAATAACGTCGCTTAAGGTCTCCATGTAAAGAGGATCGCTATTGAGAGAATCAATACGCATCAGGCGCATGTCGATCTCTTTGGCAATCGATTTGGCCTCAATATCGAGATCATAAAGCACTTCGAGATGATCCGAGACAAACCCGATTGGTGCAACAAGTACATCCTCTACCTGTTCACGCGAAAGTTCCTGTAACGTATCCAGAATATCTGGTCCAAGCCAAGGCTCAGCTGTTCGTCCGGCACTTTGCCACGTAAATTGCCAATTGGTTATTCCTACATGAGAGGCAATCACTTCCGAAGTCTCCAGCAATTGTTGCGGGTATGGATCACCCATCTCCACAATACGTGCCGGCAGGCTGTGAGCACTGAACAACACCTTCACATCTCCGCGTTTTGCTCCAGCTTCCTCAAACGCATCCAACTTGGCACTGACACGTGTGGACAACGCCTGAATTAACTTCGGATGCAGATGATAACTCTCAATAAAGGACATGTGAACGCCCAGCTCTTCTGCTTTTTCACGCGCACGTTTGATATAACTGCCTACACTCATCGTGGAGAAATGAGGAGCCAGTACAATACCAATCGCTGTACGAATTCCATCCTTCGCCATCTGTTCCACGCCGTCCTCAATAAACGGATAGGCATGCTTCAGTCCTTGATAACAACGGAATTCCACACCAGTGCCACGCTCATCGCGGTTCAACGTCTCCTGAAGAGCCTTGACCTGATTGTCTGTATTCTCCCGAAGTGGGAAAACACCGCCAACAATGGCTTCATAACGATCCTTCAGTTCCTTCAATTGTTCCGGTTCAGGCGGACGCCCTCTGCGGATATGTGTGTAATACGCTTCAACACTCTCCATATTTTCAGGTGTGCCATACGACATCACCAGTACACCTACAGTATTAGTCATTGGTTACCGTCACCCCAGTCTTCATTGCTTCGGCAGAATATTCATGAATATAAGCCGTTAGTTCTCTGAGCTTATCAAGAGATGCTTCAGGAAATAGTCCGTGTCCCAGGTTGAAAATATACCCCGGCTCCTTGATTCCTTCGTCAATAATCACTTTGGCTTGCTCCTTGATCAGTTCCATCGGGGCAGTCAGCACATAGGGGTCCAGGTTACCCTGTACTGCAAATTTGCCGCCAAGACGTTGACGCCCTTCCGAAATGGATACTCTCCAGTCCAAACCAATCACATCGGCTTGCAGATTATGCAGCGCTGGCAACAACTCGCCGGATGCAACACCAGGGAAATAAATCTTCGGTACATTCAAATCCGATAATTCGGTAAAGATACGGGTAATCGTAGGCAACACATATGTTCTGAAGTCTTTGGGAGAAAGTGCTCCAACCCAGCTGTCAAACAACTGGAATGCCTTACCGCCATTCGCAATATGCGCACGGACATATGTAATAACCATATCACCAAGCTTCTGCATCAGCTTATGCCACACCTCAGGCTCGCTGTACATCATCGTTTTGGTGCGGATATACCCTTTCGAAGGTCGGCCTTCGATCAGATAACTCGCAATCGTGAAAGGTGCACCCGCAAATGTAATCAGAGGCACGTCAAGCTCCTTATCCAGAATTCGAATGGTCTTCAGAATATGCGACAGATCCCCTTCTACGTCGATGGGGCGCAGCCGATCCACATCTGCAGCTGAACGAATAGGATTATCGATTACCGGTCCAATATTTTTTACAATGTCAAAATCAATGCCCAATGAGGCAACCGGATTCATAATATCGGAATACAAAATAGCCGCATCTACACCAAGTTTGCGTACAGGCATAAGAGTAACTTCAGCCGCCAGCTCGGGTTGTTTGCAGATTTCTAGCAAGGAGTACTTTTCTTTAACTTTGCGATATTCAGGATCATAACGTCCAGCTTGACGCATGTACCATACCGGGACACGGTCTACCTGTTGTTTGAAACTTGCCCGAATCAGTCGATCATTATAGCTCATGTAAGAAGCCTCCAATAGTTTTTGGACTCATAATTACCATTATGCCCTTTTTAAACAGCCGTAACAACCACATGCAGATGCGTTCTACGTGACAATACTATGACATTCCTTACACCCATCCCCCATATGCCAATTATGTTATAATGAAAGAATGGTTTTTTTTAGAGAATTACAGAAATATCTTTGAAAGGAAGTGAAAGCACTTTGAAAACGTGGAAAGTGAACCTCATTGTGCTTTGGTTTGGACAATTTTTGGTCAATTCGGGCATGACCATGATTACCCCATTTTTGTCTCTTTATCTCGCGAGAGATCTGGGCGTTGTTGGCGAACATGAAATTGGCATTTGGGCGGGATTTATTTTTGCAGCCAATTTCCTCACCTCATTTTTGTTCCAACCGCTGTGGGGCAAGTTATCCGACAAGTATGGTCGAAAAGTTATGCTGCTTCGTTCGGGATTCGGGATGGCCATCGTCATTGCCCTTATGGGTCTGGCACAGAATCCCTGGCAGCTTCTCTTATTGCGTTTGCTTAACGGTACAATCTCCGGTTTCAATCCTGCGGCTGTTGCGCTGATATCGGGTACCACTCCGAAAGACCGCATGGGTTTTGCCATGGGAATCAGTCAGTCCGGGCAGGTTGCCGGCACAATCCTGGGTCCGCTTATTGGTGGATTGCTAGCGGATGCAGTAGGCTTCCGCCCCATTTTCTACATTACAGGTGGACTGATCTTTGTTGCTTCCATGCTCGCCATGTTCCTGGTGAGAGAGAAATTTGACCGCCAAGAAGCAGCCAAACTGCCGGCACAATCCGTATTGTCCGGTCTGAAGGAGCTGAACAAGTCACCTCAACTACCTGCGCTGTTTGCTGTGACGTTTCTGTTGCAGTTTGCGATGATTAGCCCCATGTCACTCTTGCCGTTGTATGTGCAAAAATTGCATGGTTCGGATGTAAATGTGGCCTTCTGGGCAGGACTTGTCGGTGCAGTTACGGGATTATCCAATATGGCGATGTCTCCGATCCTCGGCAAGCTGAGTGACCGGATTGGTCCTCACAAGGTGCTGACGTTCTCCCTCATAGGAACAGGACTCATGCTTATTCCGCAGGCATTTGTTCAGACCGTGTGGCAACTCATTCTTGTTCGATTCATGATGGGTGTGTTCATGGGTGGCCTGCTTCCGAGCGTTAATGCCTTGATCCGTTCCTATACGTCCGATAGCATGATCAGCCGTGCATTCAGTTTTAATACGAGCACTCTGGCGCTGGGCAACATGCTTGGAGCAATCATTGGAGGTTTTATGGCAGGATTCATCGGGATCGAAGGTCTGTTTATCGTCTCTGGCGGACTGTTACTGCTTAATATGGTTTGGGTCAGATTCAAATTGTATAACAAACCTGCTTCTATTCGGGAATCCTGATTCCCCATCCATTTTTTAACGAGTCCATCTTACTATTTTATTGAAAAAGCCGCTTCCAGAGCCTAATTGGCCTGAGAGCGGCTTTTGTGATTCATGTGCCATTCATTATTTATTTATTAGTTTGAATTGAATCGGATAATGTTTCACACCAAATACAAAGGCACTTTGTATCGGTTCCAAGACTGTTTCCGGCACAAGCTGAATACGCTCCATGTGCTGAAGCAATGTATGAAGAACTACCCTTGCCTCCAAACGAGCGAGTGGTGCCCCCAGACAAAAATGAATGCCAAACCCAAATCCCATATGCCTGTTGGGCTTGCGATCAGAGATGAAATCTTCCGGGTGTTCAAATTGGGTACGATCCCGATTGGCTGCTCCAACCCAGGAAATCACCTGCTCTCCAGCTTGAATCGTCTGACCATTCAACTCTACAGTTTCCTTGGCGACCCGCCCAATCGCGACAATTGGCGGATAATATCTCAGCGTCTCTTCAATCGCAGAAGTAATCCGTTCAGGATGTTCGCGCAACTCCTGTTGTAGCTCGGGTTGTTCAGACAGTATACGAACCGCATTAGTGATCAGGTTGGTTGTTGTTTCATTACCGGCAGCAAGCAAGAGAATACAGAAGCCTACCACTTCATCTGCAGTCAACTTCTGACCCTCAATCTCCGCAGCAAGCAATAACGAGATCAGATCATCCTCTGGCTGCAACCGACGTTCTTCCATAATGCCAGTGAAATAGATATGCAGCTCCTGCATATTTCTTTTTTTCTCCTCCAGTATCTCCTGAAAGGCCTGTTCACTATCATCACGTGCACCTTTCACCAATACATCAGACCAGTCTTTGAACTTTTGACGATCCGCCGCAGGGACTCCGATTAATTCTGCAATCACAATGACGGGTAGTGGCGTTGCAAGGTCATCGATAAGTTCCATATGTCCTTTTGACAGATGTGGAGCAATTAACTCATCCGTGATTTCCTGAATACGTGGAGCCAACGCTTCGATTGCCTTGGGTGTAAACGCCTGGTTCACCAGATCACGCAACTGTTTGTGTTTGGGAGGGTCTGTCGTCAACATGCTCGTATTGGCACGATCACGTGCAGAAGAGAACAGTTTCGGGTTTTTCAATACGTACTTCACATCTTCATAACCGAAAACATCCCAACATTCTCGATGCTCATCATATCGGACTGGAGTGTTATCACGAAGTTCTGCATACACCTTGAAGGGGGATAACCTCTCTTCCAAAGTCTCCAGTTCCCGAATCGGAATGTAATTTGCATACTTTCTCGGTGCCTGTTTCATCGTTTCTCCTCCAATCAATATTATATATTTATTTACATATGTTGATCACCCCTATTATAAACATAACTCTATAACGAAACCAATCTTTAGACCGTAATTGAGCCCCATTACCTAATGTCTGTTACTACCATCCTCTCATTCTGTTACCCACTTCTGCTATGAGACCCAATTCGACATTCTTTTATTAAAATGCTTCGTTTTATCAGGACAAAAGACTCAATATGTGAAGTTAACTTACATTAAAAGGGCTTGTTTTCTTTTAAAACTACTAAAACCAGCTCTTTTCTATCTCTATTAAAATGAATAATCTTTCATAATTCCTTATAAACAATCATTTTACTCTCATTATCTTCGAATGTAACCGATTACTCTATCATTATCTTCGTTTGTCATATTATTTAACATGAAATACAATCAATTTGAAATGGTATACATATTCTTCTTAACAAACTTAACATCACACTTACTTGAAGGAGAGTGCTATTCATGAGTAAAACATCCAATCTTCGTCCCTGGGCCGTATGGAGCACCGCAGCTTTAACAGCACTAACCATCTCGTTGTCACCCATTGGTACCTACGCTGCACACGCAGCTACGGTAGAGGTGAAAGGCACAACAGGCGCTGTTCAAACAGCAACCACTACGCCGGCTCGCAATACATCCATCCCTGCAATACCGGACTCTTCCAAACAATCTGCACTGCCTAATGTACTGGTAATCGGAACAGGCGGAACAATTGCCGGACAATCCGAAGATGCCACCAGCTTCCAGAATTACAAGGCAGGTACACTCCCCATTGGAGAGATGGTAGACGCCTTACCGGATAAACAGAAGATTGCTGATGTTAGCACACTCCAATTTGGAAACTCAGGTTCGGGTTCTTATAGCATGGCCGACCTCTATGACTTGTCGCAGACGGTAGACAAAGCTCTTGCAATGTATGACAGTGTTGTCGTTACCACAGGTACAGACACAATGGAGGAAATCGCCTATTTCCTCGATATGACGGTTCAGAGTGACAAACCGGTCGTGATCACAGGCTCCATGCGTCCATGGACTGTTATCGGTTCTGACGCTCAAGCCAATCTGTACAACGCAATCAAACTTGCAGGCAGTGGTCGTACCACTTCATTCGGCACTGTACTCATGTTGAATGACACGATCCAGCTTGCTCGTGGTGTAACCAAGACAAATGATTATCGGACAGACACATTTGAAACCCCAATGCTTGGGGCTGTAGGATATATTGATGAAGAAAACATTCGAATCTACCGTGCTCCTGCACGCGCCTTGAAACCTGAAGGCACAGCAAAGCCCGTATTTGATCTAAGTAAAATCACAAAGGCCGATCTGGCCAAAGTAGAAATTGCGATCTCGTATCAAGAAGCTGGCGGCGGAGCCATCGAAGGATTCGTGAGCAGCGGCGCCAAAGGAATCGTGACTTCCGGTACCGGAGCCGGCGGCATCTCCAGAGCGATGGGACAAGCGCGTACCAAAGCTATCGAAGAAGGTGTCATCTTTGTGACTACCACTCGGACGGGTTCAGGAAGTGTATACGGTGGTGGCAAAGGTATCATTGCAGGCGATAATCTGAGTCCACAACAAGCTCGTGTATTATTGATGCTGGGCTTGTCCTTCAGTGATGATTTTGACACCATCAAAAAATGGTTTGAAACGTACGGAACGCCTGAAGTATAAATAAAACTCATCCTTTATAAATCTGGACAAAGAAGAGACGATGCTCCCTGTGATTCAAGGTGTGTCGTCTCTTTCTTTGTGTGTTTTCAGATTTTGTGTATTACTTTCCCACATCGCGGTGGGCTATTAATTCAAGTACGGTTCTATTTTAAATGGAGCCACCTCCAGTATACACATTACCATTAACTGTACTACCAATTTTAACCTCTACAGTAGTATCAGTAAGTGTAAGCCCAAACCATCTAAAGCCAAGAGTCGATTCTGTTCTAAGTCTGCTATACACTTCCGCGTATTTGTACCCTTCAAGATCCACCGTTCTTGAAAGTCCCCTCCCTCTATCAGTTAACTCCAATGTCGATCCCCAGAATTTACGTTCGTAACCACCATCTTTAGTAGCAACCTCTACCTTTGAACCATCATATCTAAAACTTCCCGATGCCCAAAGATCAAACATTTTTAGACCTAAGGCATTATAAGCTGATCCGGTCGTCCTTTCGTTAGCGGTGTAACTCCACGCAGCAGCTCTGATGGCACTATTAGGGTCAATTTCAGAATGTAAAATAAAAATTCCTGATTTATCAACATAAACATCTGTTTTTGTAGTTTCTGTTGAGAAACTTAGGACTTCCTCGTTTTCTTTTTGCTGTGAAATAAACTCATTTAAACTGAATGTTTCCTCGTTATTTAACTGATTCTTTTGTGATTCATTTGGAAATACATCTTCTAGAGAAATCGAGTCATTATTAGCCAATTCTAAGGGTGCGGGATTGTTCTCATAATAGCTCTCAATAACATCATGAATTTCAATCAGAGTTACATTCTCCTTAGACATTTTTAAGTTCTCCAACTCATTCGCTATTTCAGAACTACTCTTAATTATATAGGCCCGAGCTTCTGCAATGTTATTTAAATTTTCTTTTCCTTCTAATGAATCTGCTGAGACTGTAACAGCGCCTCCTACCAAAAGTGACAACGACATCAAAAGTGCAGTGAATTGTTTCTTCATAAAAAGTATCCTCCCTAGTATTATAATCACTCCTTTTATAAATTCTCTGATTAATTTCAAATTACTTCTTATTTAGTAAAATAATACCTAAAAAGATGAAAAATCAAAAAAACGAGTATCGCAATAAGTACAATATAAACTGGCAGTATTAAAAAGGGCGTGTATACGTTAAGAAAATGAAATACGAAACCTGAGATCAGAAGCAAAGAAAGAAAAATGAATAAAGGTCTCAATTTAACACCTCCATATATAGAAATTTATAACTACTTATATAAAATATTACCATAAAATTATCTGAAAGTTAGTTATGATCTCTTCTTCGCTAAAAAATCAATTCATTTTTAGATAAACCTCAATAAAAACTCATTCTCAACAATCAATATTTTTTACACAAAAAAACTCCGATGGAACACGCCCCCTCACAAAAATAGAAGCGTGAGATCGTGTTTCATCAGAGTTTTATCTTTAGGAAATTTTTACTTTCACTTCACCCAAGCAAGTACGAGCCCATCGTAGTCCGGCAACATCGTCGTCACAAGACGCGGGTCACTTGCCATCTGTTCATTGAAGCGACGAACAGCAAGCACGGCCGGGCCCTGCTTGTCCGGATTCAGCGTACGACCACGCAAGAAACAATTATCACCTACAATGACAGCACCTGGCCGGGCCAGGTTAATGGCATAGTCAAGATATACCGGATAATTCTCCTTATCTGCGTCAATAAAGAAGAAATCAAATGTGCGACCTTCCTGCTCCAATTGCACCAGGCTGTCTGCCGCCGGGCCAATGCGATATTCCACCTTTTCGCCAAAACCGCCTTCTTCCAGATGACCACGCGCCATTGCCGCATATTCCTCTTTCAGTTCCAGCGAAGTCAGGGTTCCATTCTCACGCAAACCGCGTGCAATGCAGATCCCGCTGTAACCGCCCAGCACACCGATTTCGAGCGCAGCTTCCGCTTTGGATGTCTTGGCTAGAAACGTGAGCAGACGTCCATACGCCGCCGCAACGGAAACTTCAGGCATACCGTTCGAACGGATGGCCTCTTTCACTTTCAGCAAAAGATCATCCTCTTGAAATAATTGATTTACATATTCATCAGGGGTCAGATTCACCACAAAATCCTCCTTGGACACTTGGACTGCTTTCCATATGGATGCCAATGTTCTATAATAAATGTTTGTTATCAACACAGGCGGTTGATTGGTGCATCACCTCGAAGGAGGCGTGTATACGTTCACCGCATTTCTCATTGTAAGTTTTTTCACGGAAAGCGGCAAGGCCGCACCGTCACTATACAGCAGAGAGAAGGATGTTCCTTCTCCAGCTTGAAATGGAGTTGAAATGAATCACATGGCTCAATTGCAATTGATTGCAACCTCGGCGATGGGACTCGAGGCTGTTGTTGCCCGGGAACTGAAACAACTGGGGTATGAAGATGTTACGATCGACAACGGCCGGGTTTTCTTTACAGGAGATTATATTGATATTTGCCGTTGTAATCTGTGGCTGAGAAGTTCGGATCGTGTATTGGTCAAAATGGGTGAATTCCCTGCCACGACTTTTGATGAATTGTTTGAAGGCACCAAAGCACTGCCTTGGGAAGAGTGGATTCCCGCCGATGGTGAATTCCCTGTAGAAGGTCGCTCTCAAAAATCCCAACTTAGCAGTGTGCCTGCATCACAAGGGATTGTGAAGAAAGCAATCGTAGAGAAACTGAAGCTGACCTATGATACAGAGTGGTTCCCCGAAGATGGGTCTCGTTATGTGATTGAAGTCATTTTGCTAAACGATCGCGCCCTGCTTACTTTGGATACAACCGGACCAGGTCTGCATAAACGGGGATATCGTAAACTCGTAACCGAAGCACCACTCAAAGAAACCCTTGCTGCAGCTCTTATTCAGCTCAGTCGCTGGAATGTCTCCCGTCCATTCTATGACCCATGCTGTGGATCAGGCACAATGCTGATTGAAGCCGCTATGATCGGCTGGAACATTGCACCAGGACTCCGTCGGACCTTCAACTCCGAGGATTGGGCTGTCATTCCTGAAGAATTGTGGGAACAGGCGCGCGAAGAAGCATTCGACGCTGTGCGAGACGATGTCCCTCTACAGATTTCAGGTAGTGATATTGATCCGGAAGCGATCGAAGTAGCTCTGGCAGCAATCAAGAGTGCCGGCTTCGCCAAAGAGATTGAAGTCAGTGTCCTGCCAGCTCATCGCGCAAGACCACAGGGTGAATATGGTGTCATCATCACCAATCCCCCGTATGGTGAACGTCTGAGTGAAGAAAAAGAAGTTCAGAAGTTACTCCGCTCATTAGGGCGCAGTTACCTCGACATGCCAACATGGTCCTTTTTTGCAATCACATCAACCAAAGCTTTCGAGGAGTATTTCGGTCATAAGGCAGACAAACGTCGCAAGTTGTTCAACGGCCGAATTGAAACCCAGTACTATCAGTATTTAGGCCCACTGCCCCCACGTAATAAAACACCACAATCTTCATAATTGTTTCGAATATAAAGCGCCCCTGTCATCCGTGGCTGGGGCGCTTTTTTTGTGCGCTTTTCTGGTCATATGAATTCTCTGTCATCGGCCTTCGTCCGGACCGAATTCGATTCTCCCTGAGGCATAGTTGAAAACCCTTGAGGCCACGCTATAATGAATGGAGCCCTATTTTACATTCCGATAACAAAACAACGAAAGCAAGGGGGACATATATATGGTTGTCACTCGGCCTACGCGCGGCTCCATGCCACGCGGGCTTCTGAATCATCCACTAATGTTATATCTTATTTTTCTAGCACTCATGCTACTCAAACTCATGTGGCTCCATCACAATCTTCATGCCTATAACATTACGATGGGACTGCTGGATAAAGTCATTGCCATTGGATCATTATTACTCCTGTCCTTCTGGACCTGGTGGCTGCCACGTAGAGGGATGATCGTGTCTCTTGTCGTGCTTAACCTGCTGCTTACCGCACTAATCTATGCCGATATGGTGTATTATCGCTATTTCCAGGATTTCTTGACGATACCGGTATTATTGCAAGCCAGACAAGTTGACGCATTGGGTGACAGTATAGCTACACTGATCTATACAAGTGATCTCTGGTTCTTTGCCGATTGGCTTGTCGTCATTCCGTTTGCAGCTATCGTACTGTTCAGCAGACGTTACCGTTCGAAACACCCCAGTACGTCTGTTCATGGTTACGGGAGTTATTCTTATAACGATGGCAAGGCACGGTTACGCCGTCGTCTCACGGCTGGCAGCATCGCTTTTGTGCTGGGCATGGGACTCGCCGTTGGCCCGATTTATTTCTACAGCAAAACATGGGCCAAAGGCCTGTTTGATAACAACTGGTGGAATGTATCCATGTACAATGTGACCGGACTGCTCGCTTTTCACGGTTACGACCTGTACAACTATGCCAAAGACCACATCGGTTCCGGGCCAGAAGCAGAACCCGCTGATGTTGAGCAAGCAAAAGCGTTTTTCGCTGAAAGGCAGCAAGATCCCCCACAGAACGATGCCTTGTTTGGCAAATATAAAGACAGCAATGTCATTATTGTTCAGGGTGAGGCTTTTATGAATTTCATGATTGGTCAGAGCATTGGCGGTCAGGAGATCACACCCCATTTTAATGAACTGATGAAGGAAAGTCAGTATTATAGTCACTTTTACCACCAGACCGGTCAGGGCAGAACGTCAGATGCCGATTTTGGAGCAAACATTTCCCTGCATCCACTACCGGTTGGTTCAGCCTTTGTGCGATATGCAGACCATACGTATGATTCCCTCCCTTCCATCCTGAAGGATAACGGGTATAGCACCAACGTATTTCATGCTTATGAGAGTGGCTTCTGGAATCGATATACGATGTATCAGAACATGAAATATGACAAGTTTTATAGCAAAAATGATTTTGCACAGGACGACCCGCTTGGCTGGTCCCTGTCTGATGAATCTTTCTTCCGTCAATCCGTTGAGAAAATGAGCAGTGAGGTGACCGAACCGTTCTATTCGTTCCTCATTACACTCAGCAGTCATCACCCCTATGCCCTGCCTAAAGAGAAACAGCAGCTGGATGTAGGTAAGTTCCAGGGAACAATGTTTGGTAACTATCTGCAATCCGTTCATTACGTGGATTCGGCGCTAGGCAAGATGGTGGAGGATCTGAAAAATCGGGGATTATGGGAAAATACCATTTTTATGTTCTACGGGGACCACGACAACTCGATCAAGGAACAATCCCAATATGAGCAGTTCCTGGGACGTTCGTTGAACGACCTGGATATGGCACAGATCATGAACGAGGTTCCTCTGCTCGTGCATTTACCGGACGGTGCAGCTGCTGGAACCATCGACGAACCTTCGGGTCAACTGGACATCACACCATCCGTGTTACATCTGCTCGGTTTGTCTGACCAGTCCTATTATCATATGGGTAACGACATATATGACAGCTCTGTACGTACGGTTGTGCTTCGTAATGGCGCATTCTCAGATGGTTCTGTATTCTATATTCCATCAGATGATTATATCTACGAGAGCGGCGCTTGTTATGACCTGTCCACACGTGACAAAACAGATATTAACGCCTGCCGCCCTGGTCATGATGAAGCAGCCAAGCGATTGCATGTCTCGGACACTGTAATTACCTATGATTTGATTCAGCGCTTTCGAGAGGAAGACAGTGGAGCAATAACATCGCAATGAGCAAGATCGTAATGACAAGCCACACAAATACACGAAATGAATTGAATCGAATCGGATTTCAAAAGGGGAATTCTCATTACATGACATCACATACTGAACCAATCCATATTGAACAGCAATTGTTCGATGCAGCCGCCAACTTTGTGAAGCAACGTTATCCTCAGGGATGGGGCGGTGCGGGCGCCGTCTATACCGAAGCCGGCTCCCTGCTGATTAGTGTAGCGCCAGAGGTCATCAACGATGCCACGCATCTATGTATGGAAACAGGGGCTTATCTGGAAGCCCACAAATTGAACGAACGCGTCACCCACTCCCTCTGTATTGCTCGTGATGACGAGCATTCAGAATTCAAGGTCCTTACACCTTGCGGCGTATGCCAGGAACGATTATTTTACTGGGGCGAAGAAGTTAAAGCTGCCGTATACGATCCTTCTGGTCAACTGGTCTTCAAGAGACTGGATGAGATTCAACCTTACCATTGGTCCAAAGCATATCGGGGTAAATAGCAATCTTCTTGCGAATTATAGAAAGTCGCCTTATAATTGTAACTATAATAGTTTCAACTAAGAATAATGGAGGTTTTAACATAATGAATATTGAGATATGGTCTGATTTTCTGTGCCCATTCTGTTATATCGGCAAACGCCGCCTGGAGAATGTATTACAACAGTTTCCACACCGTGACGAAGTGAAGCTGCAATTTAAGAGCTTCGAGCTTGATCAGAATGCTGCATTGAACCCAGGCAAAACCAATACGGAATATCTGGCATCCAAATATAACATTAGCGTGGAGCAGGCCCAAGGCATGAATGCCCAGATGAATGCCAATGCTCGCACGGCAGGACTGGAATACAATATCGATGCCATGATCCCTACGAACTCCTTCTCGGCTCATCGCTTGACCCACTGGGCAGATACACAAGGCAAAGCGCTTGAACTGAGTGAACGTATCTTCCAAGCTGTGTTCATTGAAGGTAAACATTCGGGAGACCCTGAGGTCTTGGCTCAGTTGGCAGAGGAAGTTGGACTGGATCGTGATGCAGCTACGGAAGTGCTGTCCAGTGATCAATTCACAGACAATGTCCGCGCTGACCAAGCGGAAGGTGAGCAACTGGGCATCCGTGGTGTACCGTTCTTTGTATTCGACCGCAAGTTCGCTGTATCGGGTGCTCAACCGGACGAGGTGTTCCTGGATGCCATTCAGAAAGCATGGGACGAGCGCTCCCCATTCACCATGGTTGAATCCAACACAACAGAAACAGACGGCAGCGGTGTCTGCACAGATGACGGCTGCGCAGTTCCCCCATCCGATTCAAATAAATAACACAAAAGCAGCAGGATTCAGGGATACTTCCCTGATCCTGCTGCTTTTTTTATACTACTCACAACTTAGCTCATTGCATACTTTTATGTTTGATGAACAGTTACTGTGGAGGGGATGGAATCGATTCTGAAGAAGCGAAGCGTTCGCCTTTGTCTCCAAATTTTATCCTCTGAGAAGAGGAATCAAAAAAAATTTGGAGACAACTGCGATCAAAAGAACGATTCCGTAACCGGAACAAACACCATTAGTTCATCAAACACTTATATTCAATTAGCGCCCACCCACTTAATCCCAAAACAGTTGATCCGGGTGCGGACCCGTCCGTTTATCCGAATCCAGCGCATCAATCTGCTTCAACTCATCCGGTGTCAATTCAAAGTCAAAGATGTCCGCATTCTCACGAATACGGGCCGGGGTAACTGACTTCGGAATCGTCACAATCTGATTCTGAATGTCCCAGCGCAGAATAATCTGTGCCGGAGTTTTCCCATATTTCTGGGCCAGCGCCTTAAGTGTAGACTCTTGGTTCAACTTGCCTTTCATGATCGGACTCCAAGCCTCCAACTGAATTCCCTGCGCCCCGCAGAAATCCTGAAGTTCCTGCTGGATCAACCCCGGATGCAGCTCTACCTGATTTACCGCAGGCACCGTTCCGCCCTCATCTATGATGTCTTGCAAATGATGTACTTGAAAGTTACTCACACCAATCGCACGAATGCTTCCTTCGCTATATAGACGTTCGAACGCTCTCCACGTCTCCTTATACTGGTCTCTGCCAGGCCAGTGAATTAGGTAAAGATCAATCACATTCAGTCCAAGTGCCTTCTGACTCGCTTCAAATGCTCTCAACGTTGAATCAAATCCCTGATCCTCGTTCCAGAGCTTGGTGGTCACAAACAGTTCGTTTCGGGCAACACCACTGCTTGCAATAGCTTGTCCCACTTCTTCTTCATTACCATAGATGGACGCGGTATCAATACTGCGATATCCAACCTCCAAAGCAGTTTCAACCGCCTGTTGTACTTCCTTACCTTTTGCTTTATACGTTCCGAATCCTAGCCATGGCATCGTTACTCCGTTGTTCAGAATTGTACAATCTGTAATATGTTTTGTCATTTGTACCTCCCGTATGGAATTTTGCCCGCTCTTGTTCTATTAACCTGCTCACAGAAATTTAAGCGACTATTCGACATACTGTCGGAGTATCTCATGAGTCGGGAGTCGTTGCAAAAGATATGAAAAACCCGCAGACATCGCTGCCCTGCGGGTTCTGGTGTGACAGGAACGTTTTTAATTCCCTCGACCGTGCTGACTCTGGATTGAATTCAATCTTCTCTTCTCCTCGATGAACATCTCTTCTGCCAACTCAACACCTTGTCCACCGAGTGAAAGCTCTGCTTGACGCATCGCCTGCTCCGTATGTGCCAGACGACGTTCCGCCTGTACAATGGTTTGTGCTGTCGGGTGTGACAGGGCCTGAGATACAGCATAATGAAGCTTGTTCACCGCATTTTGCGCCTGAGATACGGTGGTATCGGCTTGCAAACTGGAATCATAACGCTTCGGCATGAGTATTCCTCCTTGGGATTATCATGTTCCTGTTACCCCTTTAGGATGGATAACACACGCCTTCCTTATTCTTCTTTTGTATTTTTATCGTAACTTTAATCGATTCCCCTACGTTAATTAGGTAATCATGCTGAATCGGGAGGAATTCATTTGAAGAGAATAGTACTGACACTCTGCATGTTACCTCTGCTCATTTGCGTACAAGGCTGTGCTCCTGCTACATACGAGATTGAAGGATATACTGAATCATCCATTAACCCAGAAATCCCGGTTCCATCCAATGCCAAGCTCATTGAAAACATAGCTTATTCCGATCATCCCACCTTTAAAGAAGGTGTTAAGTATGAGCTGAAACATATCGGGGGCGAACAAGGACTATACCCGCCAATGGATTACTTTCAGAAGTTAGCGGATGCAGGTTGGATGGAATTGGAGGAAGAACGACTGGGAGATGTACATTTTCTGAAAAAGGATACTACCGTGATTGCCATTGAAATTCGAGAAGATTCTTTCCAGATTACTGAAATGATTGAAGGCGCTATGAAGTAACACATTTCTATCGCTGCCGTCAAAAAGCAAAAAAAGGAGAGGCATGTCGCCTCTCCTTTCCGGTGTGTGGACAGTTTATCCCCATTCACCTTGTTATATCCTTTACTTAACGAACTTTGCAACTTTGACGAGCACTTCTTCTTCTGTCGGCGCACTGATATACCGACCGTTGATAAAGACAAACGCACGTTTCGCGCAAGGACCGCAATAGGATTTGCACCCAATCTTGATCTCCGTGTCTGGAGCCATTTTTTGCAACTTGGGCACAATCGATTTCAGCCTGACATGATTACACTTTTCGCATACGCGGATATCGTTAGCCATGAGTTCCCCTTCTTCGCGCCCTTAGTGGTCGCCGTGATTGCCTTGGGACGGATTCGTAATAACAAATCCCTCTTCCGGGAAGTAGAGATAGTCAATTTTAACACCGTTCAACAAAGGTTGGTCATTCGCAAGAATGACATCAATCTCTTTATCGGTAGATACAACCGTATCATTTTCTTTTGGTGTGTCGAGATCAAGTCCGTAGTGAGCATGGTCACCATGTGCATGGGTGATGACAACGCGCAGTTTTTTTCCTTCGTTCTCCGGCTTGTCCAATTCAAGCTTCAATACTTTAGCCGCATTACGCGTAATTTTGCAGTTCATTCTCTTCATCTCCTATATTGTAATTGCAGGTTTCAACAATTTCAGCATTCTTAAACTACAGCATCTATTGTAAAGAAAGTTACCGCTCTTCGCAATAACATTGATGCGAATTCATTGTTAAAATGATCCATTGGGCTGCAAATTAAGTAGGTCCGCCCTCCTGAAGCAGGGGATACTTACGTTCTGCCCGGCTTACAAACCAGTTCATCAGAATCAAAGTGACACCGATATCATCAATGGGCATAAACGGCATCACGTCAGGAAGCACCCAGTACAACAGCGCCGGAATAATAAATAACAGCTTTTCTCCCAAAGGAATCTGCGGAGCCCGGAGCAGCCGGGGGAGCCTTTTGAAAACTTGTGTCCATCGTTTGAACGACAGCAATCTTCTCCACTTCATTCGAATCCCTCCGTATAATAATATATGTTTCCTAAACGGCACATCCATCATTACCCGTTCAAAAATCTTCCAGAACGAATGATGCACAATGCGATTAATAAAAAAATAAAAACGGAACGTCGCTCGTAGCGTCCGTTCCTGTTATACGAATGATCTGCTGTTAAGTTTCACACCTTCATAACCAAGCCCTAAACCACATTAGCCATTGGTTAACAGCTCAGCCAGCAACATTCCGACTTCTATACAGATATCATCAAACTGTTCTATGGGAAGTGGATTAACACCCAGTCCCACTTCCACCGTGAAACCGGGTTTACCAAAAGCTTGGATAAACCAGTCTTTGTATCCTGCATCACTTCCACCAAGCTTCACTGCTTTGTAACCCGAAGCTTTGGCGAGTCTACGCGACAGCGGCGCACTCTCTCTGGGTTCCAGATCACGGTAGTTCCAATAGATCTCCTGTCCTTGACTATGCAGGGATACAACCGCATCGAATGTGTGTTGCTGCGTCCACTGGGCAAGCGCCTGTGCCTCCGGTTCTGTCAATGGCGCTGTCCCTGCATAATCCCTAGGCCCAGGTGAAGTAACACCTCTTCTCGCTGCCTCTTCATCCCAATGGGCGGGAAATTGATCATTCAGATCCACCCCCCTGATGTTGGCCTTCCAATGGGTGAAATGTGATCTGCCTGCATTCCAGGCTAACAACTGCTGTGCATGTGGGTGCTGGTTAACCACACCTTCCTGAACCAGTTCGACCCCGTCCGGATTAACCATCGGCACTGCCCAGAGTGTCGTCTCTTGCATCCAGCGTTCTGTCTGGTATTGATGCCATGTCCCATGTGTACTATACGCCTCGGCGTACTCTTCGATAAACCTCATCAGAACTGCTGATGTCAGCCACTCATTCGCATGAACAGAAGCGTTAACATGGATATGTCTCGGCCCTTGCCCGATACGCAAATAAGGCAGCGACTTCCCCATGACACTTGTTCCAATGGACCCCGTCCCGATAAACGGGTATTGATGCTCCAGCTTGTCTATATCCTTGATTAATTCTCTGTAACCATACTCTCCCTGAATCTTCACAATAGTTTTTCCATTCGTAGCCGGAATATGAATACAGCGACCAACCCAGTCGGTTATATTGGTAATCTCGGGATTGGCCTGGCGCAAGACCTCTTCTTCCATACCAAATCTCCCTGCAATCTGTCCTACACTTTCTCCAGGCGGTACAGCGTATCTGCGACCTGTCCCGGGCACAATACGCAGCATCTGACCTGCCAGCAAGTAAGGCTGGGAGGCCGCTTCCGGGTTCAGTGCAGCTAGTAACTCCCTGGTCATATGGTATGCTGACGCAATTCGCGGCAGCGTATCTCCCCGCTGAACGATAATCCATTGCAGTTCCATGTTACTCTCCTTTCCACAGGAAAAGACGGGTCTCCTGTCCGGTACTCCCAACTGTGCATGTAACATATGTATGCAGGTTGGGTTGTCCGTCATGTGACATGAATCATATTCATCACCTGTTGATGTATAATCACGACAAAAAATCCCGAAACTTCACAGTTCCGGGATCGTTCACAACCAAAATAAATTAAAAGTCTTATTCATGGATATTTGGAATATAACTATGATAATTGCGTGACCTGCCAGACCACAGGAGTCTTGGAGATCTGTTCCCCCAACCATCGACGGGTGATATTCTGGAACATGCGAGGGTCGCCAGTGCAGAAAAATTGATGCACCGGGGTCTCATCCCCACTGGCCAGCTTTCGCTTATCATATAAAATCGTACTAATTTCACGTGCCGTTTCATCTGCCGAACTGATCAACTTCACTTCCTGCCCCATAACTTCCTGAATCGTGTCCATGAGAAAGGGATAATGCGTACAACCCAGAATAAGACAATCTATTGGCTGTTGTTTGATCTCGCCCAATGATTGTTCCACCGTATGTGTCGTGTGCTCGGAACGAAATTCACCTTGTTCCACCAACGGCACCAGCGCCGGACAAGCCTGACTGACCACATCAATATAGGGGGACAACTGCTTGAGTGCCGATGTATAAGCCCCACTACTTATGGTCCCCGTGGTACCAATCACACCAATACGTCCTGTACGTGTCGCTGTGATTGCTGCCCGCGCACCCGGATGTATAACACCAATGACAGGCATGTTCACCTTGGAACGAATATACTCCAACGCTGCTGCTGTTGCTGTGTTACAGGCGATAACGATAACCTTCGGATCGAATTGGATCAAGAAATCAACGATTTGTTCCGTAAATTGTTTTACTTGTTCGGACGAACGGGGTCCGTACGGTGTCCGGGCAGTATCCCCAAAATAAATGATCTTTTCCCGCGGGAGCTGACGCATCACTTCCTTGGCGACGGTCAATCCCCCCACACCGGAGTCTAATATAGCGATTGCTTGCTGCACGAACACACCGCTTCCTTCTTCATTGAATTGGTTCTCAAAACGTTTGTTTTCCAGAGCTTTCTTCCTACCGTATGAACATTCCGGCAAAAAGGTACCTACATCTTACCCGATTTCATCGCAGCGTTCAAATTAAATCCGCGCAACGTCATCTATGTGTCGACACGCAACAAAGCAGGCTCTCCTCTAAACAGAGGAAAGCCTGCTTATCTCAAGCTTTGCTTAGTTGTCGTCCTTGGACTCATCTGCAGGAAGCTTCGCTACGATGTCAATTCCGGATTCATCAGCGGCTTTATCGATATCGGTATCGGTATCTACAATGGCTGCCGATATGCGAATTTCTTTCCCTTCAGCGCAATTGCGCCAGGATTGAATATCCTGAATCACGACATCTGCGGTCTCTTTAACTTTGGATACGATCTGTGAACTTTGTTCTCCCACGATACCAGCCAGTTCCTGACCTTTCTCCGATACCTGCCGAGCACCTTCTGTAATATCCTGACGAAGTTCACGGCCCGATTTTGGTGCCAGCAATAATGCCGTTACAGAACCTACCACGGAGCCAATAAGAGCTCCCCACAACAAACTTTTGTTAGAATCCTTCACGTCACATCTCTCCCTTTACTATGGTTTAAGTACCGGATCAGAAGCAACGGTCTGTCGCTCAGCCATCCGGGCGAATGCCTACTCTGTTGATGCATTATAAGCAGCACAGGCTTGACTTGACACTCCAGATGTTAAAAATAATCTGAACGCCCTTTTTGAAGGGTTGCAAAATGTCTTGGCCTAACTCAGTTCTGACGAGCCGGCTCGAGATCAGCCGCTGCATGCTCATCCCCCGGGTCCAAATCAATGACATATCGTCCTGGTGCAATCAATGCCGCCTGATGTTCACAACGCCAGCGACGTCCACCTGAAGAACCCAGTGTCTGTCCATCTTGCAGGACATCCCCCTGATCAAATATGTAATACGCCGCGCCCAGTAAGGTCTGAGCCACCGTATCCGGATCAAGACCAACAAAGTGACACTGGACATCAGGTACACCCAACGCAGACAATCCTACGGTATCCATGACCAACCCGCGCTGTTCCTCCGTACCTCCGGCCTGATACATTCGAACGTTCATAGCAGCATAGAGATGTTCCTCACGTTCCTGAGCCTGCGTATACGCTTCTGGTTCAACCAGTTTATCACTGCCATACCAGTACAGCGCGTCACAGGTGACACTCTCCATGATTGCCAGTACAGTCTTCTGAAACAGCTCCAAGCGCTGTTTACGAGGCATGGCAGCCGTGAACATATCATGTATCCGGATGGAGTAACGCGAAGCTTCTACAACTTGTCCCACTTCCGGCCAATGCCATGCTTGCTGGAGAGCCCCGCCAAAGCGTGCACGATCTGCAATTTTATTCACAGGGAGCATGCAGGTCTGAGCAGGGATATTTCCTTCCTGGAAGGACACCTTATGGTCCAGATGATAGAAGACCAGCATCTCATGCTCTTGCTCTCCATTCCCTTGTTTTACATCCAGTCGGACTTGTCCCGTATGACGAATCATCGATTCCTGCAAACGCAGGCGATCTACCTCTGGACGTTCCCGGAACAAGAGTTCAACCATATACACCGGATGGAATCCGGAAGGAGTTTCATTCGGTTCAGTACTATTAGTATTTACTTGATTGAATTCCTTTGATTCATTTGCCATGCATTTTCCCTCATTCCTTGCGCTGTCCCTCGGCCTGTGCCGCATTGAAAGGACCAAGTTCTGTTTCCACGTATGCACTAACCTGTGTAGTAAAATGTTCAAGTATGCTCGGCAATTCTACGCTAAGCGGATGGAGCTCAGACCGCTCCCAACTGTAATAATCCTGCACCAGTGGTTTGCGTAACGTGACAAGTTGACGCAAGATCTCATAGGTCGAATGGTCAAAAACCTTTTCTTCATAATTAATCTGAATAATATCATCATAACTGCTCGCATCTCTCATGATGAAGCCGTCAATCAGATAACTTCCCACATCGGTAACAATCTCGATCGCCAGATGAAGACACCGCTCCTGAACCATCCCCAGCATGAGACTGCCATCCCAGGCCTGTGCTGCCCGGCGAAGCCCTTCAGCTACTTCCGGTACAGCAGCAAGCCGGCGGGCAATCTGTTCCCTGTTCACATAATACATTCGTTCACTTCCCGTTCAGTGAGTTATCGGTTCCGTTTCCCTCTTCGCTTAAGCCAGAATATCATCACAGGACAAGCGATTAGAAACACAACAAAAATATATAGAAATTCCATAACGTCTCTTAAATCGCTCATGCAGAGTCCCCTTTATCTCAACGTAGTTTGAAAGACAGATCAGATTTCGTAGTCCACTGCAATCGACTGTTCTCTGACTTCATTCATGTACTTGATAACTTCCTGATGAAGCGGGTGTACCTGATACGCCTGAAGATCCTCCAGTGACGCAAACTCCGCCGTGAGTGAAATGTCGAACGATCTCTCCGAGCGAAGCACATCAATCCCGATTTCAAGGGAAACCAGAACATCAATTTTACCGTCCAGATTACGAAGAACCTGGGCAGCAGCTTCAATACTTTCTGCTGAGCGATCTTTCATTTTGAACAGGACAATATGTTTTATCATCTGAGCAAGCACCTCGTTTATTATAATAATAGTAGAAATGAATGATTTTTCATGTATCCAAAATATATCATAACGTTCTCTATTACGAAAGGATACTTGGAAACGTTCTCTTGAAAAGAAAACTAATCCGAACCATCTTTTTTCGGTTCGGATTTCTCTTGGGGACCATCATCCAGCTGTTTCGCGGATTTATCCCGCGAAGTTTGTCCTGTTTCAGCCTGCTGTTCGAGGCTATCCTCGCTTTGCGGAATCGACCATTTCCGATCTGGCAGATACTCCTGATCTTCCTGTTTCTTCAACACTGCTATAGCCTGTCTGAGCTTGCTGGGCAATGGGAGGCCGATTCTCGCATAGTTTTCAGTTATCGAGATCAGTTCATTGACCAGGTAGAAATAAATAGCCCCGCCCTTGATAATATCGGTTCCCATGATCAGGTCAATTCGGTGAGCAAGCAAGACAACAGTCAGCATGAGCCCTTTGCGAGCAAGCCCCCAGAAGCCAATGTTGCTATTCAACCCGGTCCCCGTTCTTACCGCAGCTGCCAAGCCTGTAATATAATCCACAGCCATTGCAACCGCGAGCAGGCTCAGCAATTGATCCCACCCACCAAAAGCAAACGTAACAATTGCTCCCGAGACGGCAGCAAAGGTATTCACAGACAGATTCACGTTCCTCACCTCTCCCTTCACTTGAGTACCCTACAATATATGTAAAAGTAAGAGATTTGACAGGTCACATGTCATGCTGAACTTGCGGATTTATCTTTCAGATTTGTGCACACCTTCTACCGGGCATGGTGAAGCATATCCAATATTTTTTGGGGAATTCAGGGAAATAAACCGCATCATATCAACAAAAAACAGATAAAAGTTCTTTAGACCTAATAATGAGTAATTAGAACCACATTATCTTTATTCCTGCTCATTTTGCCCCCTCATTTTTAGTGAAACATTGTAATCTAGGAATATACTAGGATGTGAATTGCGTATGGTCTAGTTCGTAGTTCCCTCTTTATCACGAATTGACGCATTGACGCATTTGAAACAGGTAAACCCGGCACTTGAAAGTACCCCGTTGTTTATTGTAGTATTTGGTTAAAAAAAATCGGAGGAAATATGCCTAATCAACCAGAACAACATTCCATCCAGGCGTGGTCTCTGATCAACCGTAAATACTTGGGAAAAGGCGTCCGTGTTAAACGATTCCGAAAACCGACACGCTGTCAAATCCGTAATCGTGTTCTTCTTGCCGTGCTGATGGCCAATGATATCAAATTGTCGCAGCTCGCCGAAGACCTCTCCATCTCTTCACGCAGTGTCAGTGCGTGGGTATATGAAGGACGGATACCCGGCAGTACCAATTTGGACAAGACATGCCAATTACTCGGCTACCCCCGCCACATTCTCTTTAATGAGGAAGTTGTGCGTAATAGCCCTGTTATATGTCAACCCGAGTCATCTCGCTTCATGAAGCGTACGGTGACCCGTTCTCCGGTTAGTAACCGTATTTTGACAGGCTTGTGTATGGTCCATGATTTGTCGGTGACAGATGTCAGCCACTGGATCGGGGTTCATCCCGGCACTTTCCGCAAATGGCTGCATCAGGGAACACTGCCTTCCGCTGCGTTTCAGGAACAAGCGGAACAATTTTTCCGCATCCCGAAAACTATTTTGTTCGCAGATGTCATCTTGAAAGATCGTCGCAACAACTAAATAAGCGAACAGCCAAAAGGCTCTGATCTCCTCCCAGGAGGCCAGAGCCTTTTTAAAATGAAACACGTCCCTCTTCTCTCCCGACCTTGAAGCAGCCTCCTGGCTCTTCCATCAACAATGTCAGGCAATCCCCCTTCTCTGCCTTCTAATCCCAACCAAAGCCAATTTAACGCTCCAGAAGCTACGTTTACGTAATCTTGGAGACCGAACTTTCTGAAAAGTAACCCTTACCTCGTGTTTAACACTTCGTTGATATATTTCAACCCGGTATATCGAGGGCGAAGCGTATGCGCTATGGTAAACGCATGTTCCACCATCTCCGGGGTTACACCAAGTTGTTCCGTAGTCACAGGTCCACCTACTTGCTCCAACCATGCAATAAGCTGACCAGGCTCTGGCAATTGGTTATATATCCCAAACACTGGTTCATCCGATGTCTGTGCAAGTTCTTTATATTTCACCGTAAGTAATGCACAAGCTACGCCAACTTTGGCGCCATGCAGAACCGGTCTTTCTCCCGCTTGCATCAGATCCATCTCCATGATGTGGGACAGATGATGCTCACCTCCGGATGCCGGACGGGAATGGTCAATGATCAGCATGGAGATGCCAGAAACGATTAATGCGTCCATTAATACAGCTACTCCCTCTGCTCGCCCCTCCGCAATAGCCTGTACATGATCTATGCAGGAATTCAGCGCTTCTTCTGTCATCCGATAAGCAACTGGGCAGAACGGTTCTCCTCCCAGCTCACGAGAAACAACCCAGTCTGCAAGGGAAGTATATTTGCCAAGCATATCTCCGAATCCAGCAGCCGTCATCCCTTGGGGAGCTTGCTCCAGGATATTCATATCCGCAAAGATGGCTTCAGGCGGAACAGCCTGAAATGTCTGTTTGACGCCGCTTACAATTAAGGGTGCACCCGCAGAGGTAAACCCATCCACTGAAGCCGCTGTTGGTATCGACAGAAAGGGCTTGTTCATTTTGGAACATACAAATCTCACCAGATCATGAATGGTACCTGAACCTACCGCAATGACAGCCTGACTTTCCAGTTTCACACCCAACATGACCTGCACAATAGCTGCTTCATCCGCAACAATATCACCCGTACGATTCTCCGGTAGAGCGATCTCATCCACATGCATTCCCGCTTCTCGAATACTGTTCAGCACATCAGATCCGGCTACTCGAAACGTATGCCGATCATAAACAACCGTCACCTGATGGTATCCTTGTTCAGACAAATAACCCGGTAACCTCTGAATGGCCCCAGCTTCCAGATGAATGAGCATTTCCACCACTCGGTGTTGATGACCGCAAGCGCACTGCTGTGCTTCCACATTCCATGCTGCAATTCGTTCATTCATATTCATTCGCTCTTGCCCTCCCATATGAGATATCATGCATAATTAAAGGGTGAAAACCACAAGATAAAAAAAGGAAATAAAATGTGATGATTTTCCTGATCACACTTTACTTCCTGTACCCCATATTTGCAAATCCATATCTCACATTTCCAAGTAGGTGAAGCAATGAAATTAACCAAAGAATTAGGAATTTCGCTCGGATTTCTCGCAGGAACTACCTTTGGCAGTGGTATCGCTTTTTTATTTCGCCTTCAGTCGGTTGAAGTGATTGCCAGTGTTTCCCTGTTCGGCATAGCAGGAGCTATCACCGGAGTGATTATGGCAGTCATTCTGCGGCAGCGGCAACATTAAAATGCCAGCAGCAAAAGATCGAATTTAAATAAAGAAAGGTTCGCGGATTGCCCTAGAGCAACTCACGAACCTTTCTTTGGTTTGATGCGGTCGAGAGGACTCGAACCTCCACGGGGGGTTAGCCCACACGGACCTGAACCGTGCGCGTCTGCCAATTCCGCCACGACCGCATAATATGTATCTCCTCATCCATCGATGAAAAGTGTTCCGGTGAAACAATTCCTTGTTTTACCGTAATTCAGAGTATACATGCTCCAAAATAAAAATGCAACTTCTTTTTATCCATTCAGGAATAGGACATATGTCCTTTTTTCTCAATGCCAAACATCCTATTGTATCCATTAAGCAAATAAACCACCTATACAAAAGATACAATGAAGGAGAGATTCCATTTTGAAAACTACCCATCTGTGCTTTATCGGTGCCGGGTTTCATGCATCCACGAATATATATCCTTCTGTTGTTGAAGCCGGAGCGCAGATCCAGGCTATTGCCACGCGCAGTATGGAACGCTCTGAAGCAGCTCTGCTGCGATTTGGCAGCAATGGAAGAGCTTACGACAACGCTCAGCTTATGTTACAGCAGGAACCTTGTCATGGAGTCGTTGTGGTCGCCCAGCCTATAGATCAGACCGCTCTTGTTCTTGAATGCATTCGGGCTGGCAAGAATGTGTACGTGGATAAACCGCTCGGATGGAACGCAGCGGAAGCCTCCATTGTTGCCGAAGCTGCCGAGCAGGCTGGCGTTGTTGTCATGGTCGGTTTTATGAAACGTTATGCTCCGATATACATGAAGTTGAAGGAACTCATTGATGGGGGTTCGCTTGGTAAGGTGCGTTCATTCCAGATGAAATTTGCTGTAGACAGTACCCCATTTTGCAAGGATGAGGAACAGTTCATGAAGCTAGCTGCCATTCATATGGTAGATCTGATGCGTTTCCTATTCGGAGAAGCAATACAAATTACAGGCACAACCGTGAAGGATGGAGAACACATTAATCAAAGCATTTCACTTGTATTTGAGAATAACGTAGTAGGCAGCGCTTATTTTACCGGCATGAGCGCCTGGTCACGGGAGAGTGAAAGTGTACTCGTCACCTTCGACAACGGATTTGCGTCATCCGAAGAGATCAATACACTTACTGTTCATCACTCCCGAAGCTCGAACAGCCTTCCCTGGAAATCCCTTGAGGAGCAAGACACCGTATATACACCTTCCGGATCTCCCATGTCAGGAGCTTATCGCGACCTTTATCTACGCGGGTTTGTTGGTGAAATGGCGCACTTTATCGCATGTTGCCAGAATCAGACCGTCCCACATTCCAGCGCCAAGGATAATATTGCAACGATGGCTCTATGTGACTCCATTCTATCATCACTGAAGTGACGTATATACGTTCGATATTATATTTTATACATCCAGAGAAGAGGAAATAATCTCATGTTGGACACTGGTCTACTCATCATTCGTCTCGTAATTGGTCTCATTATGATCGGACATGCATGCAAGAAACTGTTTGGCTGGTTTGGTGGTGAGGGTGTATCAGGGACGGTTGAATTTTTCGGAGCGATTGGCCTGAAACCAGCTAGAGCCTTGGCCGTGTGCGCCGGACTTGCTGAATTGATCGGTGGATTCCTGTTTGGAGCCGGTCTGTGGATGATCGTTGGTGCCGTTCTGCTCATGCTCCCGATGATTGTAGCCATAGCCAAGGTGCACGCAAATAAAGGTCTATGGAATCTGAACGGAGGATTCGAATATAACCTTGTGATGCTTGGATCATTAATTGGTGTTGCCTTTGCTGGTGCCGGGGCTTATTCTCTCGATGCTCTGATATAATACTGTACAAAATCCATCCCATGGAGCCTCCATGTTTCGCATGACGAAACTGGGGCTCTTTTTTCTTAGACATCATCACATCTGCCTGCGCCTAGGATTAGGGTTTATAATCTGGTTCATAAATGATATGCTCTTTCATGAACTATACGTACTTTGTGTAATGTAACCACCCAAATGGATACCATAGAAAATCACCGTAAAGTGGAGGTGCACTTATAATGAAAAAGGATGCAACCAAGCCATGTCCAGCGCCATACGGTTGTTCCGTGGAAGTTACCCTTAGTGTGATCGGAGGCAAATGGAAAGGTGCCATTTTGTATCATTTATTCTCTGGTCCTTTGAGATTCAATGAACTCCGCAAATTGTTTCCTGACATCACCCAGCGTATGCTCACCCTGCAACTTCGAGAGTTGGAAGGCAGCGGAATTGTTCATCGTGAAATATACCCCCAGATTCCACCCAAAGTGGAGTACTCCCTCACACCATTTGGTGAAACGCTGCGGCCGATCATCTTCAGCATGCGAGATTGGGGAGAAACGTATACAAACGAGGTTCTGGCCAGATCCTCACAAGAGGTATAGAAAACAAAAGAAGCTGTCCCTTGTTTTTAGGAAACAGCTTCTTTGTTTATTTGATAACCGTCTGGATTGTAACCGTACGATTACGCCCCTCTTCCTTCGCTTGATACAGTGCATTATCCGCCAAGTGAAACAGTGCTGTGGCTGTTGTCGAATGCTTCGGATATTCAGCAATTCCAGCCGAGATGGTAACGGAACGATCTATAGGCAGTATACTTTCCTCGACCGTTATTCGGATACGTTCAGCCGTCTCAAAAGCCACGTTGGATTCGGAGTTCCTTAACAACACAACAAACTCCTCTCCACCAAACCGGGCACAGACATCTTCTGTGCGAACAGACAATTGAATGATATTGGCAATGTGCTTCAGCACTTCATCCCCAGCATGATGCCCAAATGTATCATTAATGGATTTGAAGCGGTCAATATCCAGAACAATAATGGAGAATGACACCTCATCCTGAATCCATTCCTGGATGACTTCTTCGAAGGTTCTACGATTGTTCATGCCTGTTAACACATCTGTTCTGGCATCATAGACAAGCTGGGTCGTCTGTTTCCTAAAGTTCGCCAGTGCGCCAACAACCGCTCTTGTGAGAAGGTCTGCCTCTCTATTCCAGTGAGGCTTCATCACCGGCAGATCCACTTGTCCCTTATCGACCTGATTCACCAAATCAGCCAACATAACAAAAGGACTGGCCAGCTTGCGTGCAACCCGAACCACAATAAGGGTCAGGATCAGGAAAGGCACTGAAGTGTACAGCAACAACATACGGATATGATGATTCAACTGATCGTACACCGTTTGGGTTGGAGACACGATTACGATACCCCAGCCTGTTGATGGAACCTTGTAATAACCTGCAAGTGAATCTACACCTGCCAGGTTTTTGTATTGTTCTTTACCGTTCCCGTTTACTAACAGCTTTTGCACCACTTCATTTTCACTGACATTTTCACCAATTCGGTTGGTGTTTGGGTGAAATAACAAAGTGCCCTTTTTATCCACAATAAAAAAGTATGAACCATTGCTTGCCTTGAGCTGACTGCCAAAAGACAGACTCAATATATTATTTTCCTGCAAAAAGATATTTCCACCGATCATCCCTTGGTACGTCCCTGCCGAATCAAAGATCGGTTCACTGACAAATACAATTCTGCGCTTTGTTCTGGATGTCCGGTAAGCTTCCGAGATATACGGAGCCTTTGATTTAATCGCTGCTTTTGCTGCATTGGAACTAACATGGTGACCTACGCTAGCCTGTGAGTAAGGTGAGGTAGACCTGACTACTCCCTCTTTGTCTACCAAAGCAACGGAATTAAAAAAATTACTGCTATTGCGAACGAGATCCAATGTAGAGTTCAATTCATTTGTATTGGAGTGATCCATATCCGGGGAATATTGGGCTGCATATTTCAAACTCTCCTGCATGGAATAAAAAAGTGAATCCAGGGTTTGGCTCATTTGCACAGCGCTTGCATAGTTCAGCGACAGGGTGTTATCAATAAGTGACTGTTTCTGAGATGTGTAAGATGAGATGACCATGATGGTCAATGTCATTAAAACTGAAATGGTGACCAGCCCGCCGAGCAAAGCCGTAAGGCTGATTTTCTTGATGTTTTTTATTTTTCTTCGTAATTTGGATCTCTTGATCTGTGCAATCATCGTTTACTTCCCCCGGATTTTCATGAAAAGGCATATTCCTTCTATCTTATACGAAAGTTGTTAAAATCAAATAAAGAGATTGAGAAATCTTAACAATTACATCGTAAGATTGACGATTTAATGACATTTTACTTTCCCTGGAAGAATCACTGTTCAGGTTCAACCTGGATCACTGATAATATATCCTTCTTCTGGCTCCTGTTCAACAAACCCCGCCATGTGGCGAATCTGAAATTCGATCGGATGATGACTGCCCATTAAAATAAGATTTTGAACTTCATCCGCTGTTTCTGTTGGCAATGCGAATGCACGTGTATAAGCAAACTGTGTCTGAAGTGTCGTGTAAATGGCACTTACAAGCCGGTCATTGCCAGCACGCCCGAACACATTAAGGAGCACCGCTCCATCCGAGTCCAGCTTGTCCTTGACCATGGCAAAAAAATCACTGGATATAAACTGCTCGGGTGTACCCGTTGCCGTAAAGGCATCAACAATAATATAATCATATGTCCCTGCAGGTTCCTGTCCTAATAATTCACGGCCATCTCCAATGAGTACAGGACTTCCATTATATCCAAAAAAGGTTTGGCTCAACTCCGCCACCTCTGCATCCAGTTCAGCCACCTTTACCTGACGATCAGACAAGTAGGTGGGCAATGTGCCAATACCATGTCCTACCACAAATACCTTATCAAATGCAGGCTCATTCTGTTCCATTAGATGTACCATCGCTCTTGGATACTCCAACACCATCCGGGCAGGCTCATCCAGATCCATTGCGCCCTGAACAGCTGTGTTGGAGAACTCTAATACACGAAATCGCCCCTTCTCTCCATAAAGCTTTTGGGTATCATATACCGTCAGCTCATGCTGTTCACTTTTATTTCGATACAGAACTCTCACTAACCGTTCTCCCTTCGTGCTTTCACACCTATTCGACATATACCTTCATTCTATTACACGGGATAACAACATACCACCCTATACTTGAGTGATCGTAGCAGAACAAAAAAACCGTTTCCGATGATACGGAAACGGCCTTTTGATGAAGCATTTAACACCACTAAGACCCTATAGCCTCATGCAGAGCCTGGACATATTCCACGCCCAGATTGGAGAGAGAAGTACTCTTGTGGCTTATCCAGCCCACATTAATAGTTTCCTCACATTCCAGGGGTACAGGAATAATCTCGTTTCCGTTCAGATCAGCGCTAAGTACACCTGTAGAGATCGTATAACCATTCAAACCAATTAACAGGTTAAACAATGTTGCGCGGTCATTGACCTGTATGCTTTTGGGGTGAGATAACGTACTCAGGATCTCTTCGGAAAAATGAAAGGAATTGTACTCTCCCTGGTCAAATGACAGGTACGGATAATCTTGCAGTTGCTCAATCGCAACCGACTCCTGCTTCGCCAGCGGGTTCTTCACACTGATAAAGATGTGGGGTTTGGCTGTGAACAAACTCGTGAAGACCAAGCCTGCATCTTTTAACAATTTGTTAATTACTTTGGCATTGAATTCATTCAAATACAGGATGCCAATTTCACTACGCAGGCTTTTCACATCCTGAATAATCTCGTAGGTTTTTGTCTCCCGAAGCGCCAACTCATATTCATCCTGACCATACTGCTGTACCAGACGAACAAAAGCATTCACCGCAAACGCATAATGCTGCGTGGATACAGAGAAATGCTGCGGGGATGGCTTGGCGTTCAGATACCGATTCTCCAGCAGTTCAGCTTGTTCTACCACCTGACGTGCATAACTTAGAAACTCAACGCCTTCTTTGGACAGAGATATCCCCTTATTGGTACGTTCAAAAATGGTAATGCGTAGCTCCTGCTCCAGATCCCTAATGGCATTTGAGAGGCTCGGCTGAGATATAAATAACCTTTTGGCTGCTTCATTCATGGAACCGCGCGTGGCAACTTCGATCACATATTTTAGTTGTTGTAATGTCACTGCACTATTCCTCTTTTCGTATCAATTGAACCTATTATATACCAAAAGAGGATCCAACCTTAAGCCATACTCGCTGTAGGTCTCACTACAATCTCATTTACGTCCACACCGGCCGGCTGATTGATGGCGTATAGGATACTCTGGGCAATCGCTGAGGCAGGAATGGAGATACTCCGATATTCTCTCATCAAATCTTTCGCGCCTTCATCGGTGATCGTATCCGCCAGTTCCGATTCGGTCACTCCAGGAGAAACGAGCGTCACGCGGATATCACCACCGACTTCCTGACGAAGCCCCTCCGAAATGGCACGAACTGCATATTTCGTTGCACAGTACACCGCAGCTGTTGGAGATACAGCATAGGCACCGATGGAGGCGATATTGATGAATTGGCCGGAACCTTGCTGTTTCATAAGGGGAAGTCCAGCAGCAATACCATGCAACACCCCACGAATGTTGACATCAATCATGTGATTCCATTCATCAATCTTTAGTGCTTCAATGGGGGATAACGGCATAACACCAGCATTGTTAATAATAACGTCAATACGCCCGTAACGAGTATATGCCTGTTCTACAATCGCCTGCATCTGCTCCAATCGAGTCACATCAAGCGGTTGATATTCAACCGAACCGCCTTGCAAACGAATGGAAGAAGCCAATTCCTCCAAGCGCTCCACACGTCTGGCACCAATAACCACATGCGCACCATGCTGTGCCAGTAAACGAGATGTTGCCTCTCCTATTCCACTACTTGCACCGGTAATAACAACCACTTTTCCTTTAACATTCAACAACATAACCATCTCCTTATTCTTTGTCATTGCACATTTTCCCGATAAAATATCATGCCGCCATGAAACAATACGCCTTTCTTAAAATCTCCATCAGCTGTAAAACCCGTGTCATCGACATAATCGATATGATTGCCCTTGACAACATAGGAACCCTGATATGCGTGTTGTCGATCACCTCTTGCTTCATCATATCTACCATTTGGGAGAAGCTGGTGCCGGATGTACCCATCCTTCGTGACCCACATTCCCACATACGGATGATTTTGATCTTGTTTGCTTACCACACGATCATTCCCCACTACTCCAACCTGCCTTCCATGCCTCAAAAGATTTTCTTGCTATCATCATTATGAAGGGGATTAGCAGCTGCACGATAGAAGGATCCCATTGATTTCTTGCCTATTACTCCGGGAAATTCTAAAATAATATCAAGATCTTTATACAGGAGGGCTGCAAATCATGAAGTTAAATCTAGCAAATATAGATCATGGAGTTACCGAGCAACAGCAAAAGTTGGCTGATCTAATCAAACGTTTCACCCCTACTGACGGAATTCATTCAACAGCAATTCCTTCACTTGCCTTAATCCGCGCCTCCAAGATCTCACAACCCATCTATTACGTTCATCAACCCGCCCTCTGTATTGTCGCCCAAGGCTCCAAGTTAGTTATACTCGGACAGGAAAGCTATACCTACGACCTGACACAATACTTGGTAGCCTCCATAAACTTGCCTATTTCAGGGCAGGTTGTCCAAGCTACCGTTGAACACCCCTATTTATGTATGAGACTGGATTTTGATCCAGGGCAGATCTTCGATCTCATCCGGGATACACCTACTGCATCACCCAAACCTGACCATCCAACAAGCCGGGGATTGTTTGTGAGCTCAGCCAAACTCCCACTTCTTGAAGCCGTATTCCGATTGGTTAGATTGCTGGACACACCTGAGGACATTCCCGTTCTGGCCCCACTATTCATTCGCGAGATTCTGTATCGCATTATTCAAGATGAACACGGGCCATCCATTATGCAGTTTGCGGTCCAGAACAGCCATGCACAGCACATCGCTGAAGTAATTGAAGTCATTCAATCGGAATACGCCAAACCACTTCGGATCGAAGAACTTGCTTCCAGGGTTAACATGAGTTCTTCCTCTTTGCATCATCACTTCAAAGCCATTACTGCCATGAGTCCACTGCAATTCCAGAAACAGATTCGTTTGCAGGAAGCTCGGCGAATATTGCTTACAGGCTCAACCGACGCTGCTGATGCTGCGTTCCACGTAGGCTATGAGAGCCCCTCCCAGTTCAGCCGGGAGTATGCCAGGATGTATGGTCTTCCTCCAAAAAGCGATATCAAACGCCTCCGACATACACTGGATATCGAATGCTGATATGATAATTAAACACAGAGACCCAGGTCATTATGACCTGGGTCTTCACATTCAATATGATCAAACGTACTTTTAGGAGAATACACTCTTTTTTTCAAAAACAGTCAACTGATTCTCCCCGGTAATAGGACATTCATCAGGATACATACTTCGTTTCTCCAACTTCTCATCGATAAAATCAACGACTTGCTGTAGCGAAGCGATCTGTGCTTCAACTTTCTTCCGGTAATTCACCAGCATCTCCCGTTCCTCCGGGAAATCAGCGAGATCGGAATCCATGGACATCTGTAAATAAGGCTTCATTTCCTCAAGAGACATTCCTGTTTTTTTCAGGCAAGTGATCAATTTCATCGTATGGATATCCTCCGGGCGATATACCCGATGGCGATTGGCCTTTCGTTTCGCTTGGGGAAGCAGTCCAATCTTCTCATAATAACGAATGGTATCTTCCGATAATCCGGCCTGTTCTGACGTTTCTTTAATGGAGAACACGTCATTATCACTCATCATATGGGCCTCCTCCACATTCATTTCTCTCCATATTACAACTTGGAGCTGACTCCAAGTCAAGCATCATTCGTTCCAGCCCAACACCCCTTGACTTGGAGTCGACTCCAAGTTATAGAATAAGCGCAGCATACAGATTCATTCTGTAATCCCATTCTTCTGGAGGTATATATGAATACACAACATCAGCTTCGCACCGCTCTCATCACAGGCTCAACGTCAGGAATAGGTCTTGAACTGACACGAAAGTTACTGGCCGAAGGCTGGAAGGTAATCGGTCTCAACCGTTCGGCTTTCCCATCCGAGGATACCGATATTCAGAACGCCTTACGTACAGGAGAGCTCCGTTGGGTTCAGGCTAATCTGACCAACTACGACAGTCTGAGAACTGCACTGGATCAGATCAAATCCGATACCGATTCGATTGATGTCTTGTTTAACAATGCCGGGGGCAGTGCTTCCGAACTTCGTTTCTCTGACCAGGGGCATGAACTGCACTTCGAACTTCAGACGGTAGTCCCTTATATCATCTATATGGAATTGGTTGAACTATTGCTCAAAGGACAGATGAAAACAGTCATTAATACTTCCACCACCGCATTCAAAATGGTTAAACAATTTGATCTGAACATTCTGGAGCGTCCGACTGAATTCAAAAAGCTGTTTGGTCCCTATGCCATTTCCAAGCTCGGCTTATCTCTATGGACACGCGAGGTTGCCAAATCTGCCAATGTGGAAGGTATACAACTGCTTAGCGTAGATCCCGGTGGAAATAATACGTTACGAGGCAACAAAACATCCGGCCTCCCCTTCTATATCAAACCCATTATGAAATGGTTCTTTCCACATCCAAGTCATGGCGCTTCATTGCTCTACAGTGCGGCTCTATCACCCACCAGACATGAATCCGGTACATTTCTGGTGAAAAATAAAGCGGCAGCGCTTCGTTTCACAGAGCAGGGTCCTGCCGTTCTCCATCGAGTACACGAGATTTATGAGCAGCGTTTTCCTAAAATGCAGTCTGGAAAACCCGCATCCACCCCATCATAACCATGATAGATCGTGGGTACCAAATATAACAAAAACACGCCAAAGTGGCGTGTTTCTAGGTTTATCGCATTATGAGTTTTATGGGTATTATGAGTATCTTTTCATTGTCGCAAAACCATATGAAGTTTGTCCGGTTAGATAAATACACTCAATAATAAGACCATGCCAAAGGCGGCAAATCCGAGAATCGTCTCCATGACCGTCCATGTCTTGAGTGTCTGCGGCACAGACAGATTCAGATACTCTTTGACAATCCAGAACCCCGAATCATTCACATGGGACAAAATAATCGAACCCGCTCCCGTTGCAAGTACGAGCAATTCAGGGCTTACACCGGGCATCGTCATGGCGATTGGAGCCACAATACCTGCCGCCGTTGTCATCGCCACCGTAGCTGAACCCACCGCTGCACGAATCAAGCCAGCAATGACAAAGGCTAGCACGAGTGGCGACAGATGCGCACTTTGGGCAAAGCCTGCGATCGCATCACCTACACCACTGGCTGTCAGGATGCGGTTGAATCCACCCCCCGCACCAATCAACAAGATGATGGAAGCCACTGGACCGAGGCAATCATTTGTATATTTCAATATCTGCTGTTTGCTGAAACCACGTGCATAGCCAAAGGAATAGAAGGCAAAGAGCAAAGCCAGCAGCAGTGCAATAATTGGACTACCGATGAAATCAACGACCTGACGGAACGCGTTCGTCTCTGGCAGCATCAGATCTACAATCGTTGCCAGCAACATCAGGATGACCGGAAGCAAAATCGTAAAGAGCGTGATACCGAAACCAGGCAATTCCCGATCTTTGGTCTCGGTGAACTGTTCCATCAGCTCACTTGAGGTCTCAACTTTGATTCGCTTGGAAATCCATGTTCCATAGAGCGGACCTGCAATGGCTGCGGCTGGAAGAGATACAATCAGCGCCAGGAAGATCGTTTTACCGATATCCGCATTGAAGATTCCTACAGCAAGCATTGCCGCCGGGTGAGGTGGAATCAGACTATGCACCACAGCAAGACCCGCAACAAGTGAGAGTCCGATTTTGATGAGTGATGTCCCTGTATGTTTGGCAATAACAAACACCAGCGGGAAGAGCAGCACGATCCCGACCTGGATAAATACCGGAATACCACAGATCAGCGCAACAACCATCATCGCCCAGTGTACGTTCTTCTCCCCGAAGACACGTACGAGTGTCTGGGCTATTCGTTCGGCACCACCAGACTCGGCCATAAGTTTACCAAGCATCGTTCCAAGTCCCAGAACAATCGCGATAAATCCGAGAACGCTTGCAACACCTTCCTGATAAGACTTCACGATATCTGTGAACGGCATACCCGAGATCAATCCCATAAAGACAGCGCCCACAATCAGGGCAACAAACGGATTCATTTTAAATTTGGCAATCAACAAAATCAAACCAAGAATAGATATCAGTGCGTAGAGCAGCAGACTTGCATCATGACTAAGACCGAATACGGAATACATCCGAATAGCCTCCCCCAAGTTGTTATGTTGTGTCAGCACGCGGTATTACTCTGGCCCAAACGACCTGAACACTACGTGCCTTCGTAATAAGCTTAAGCTTCGATCTTTTCAACCGTTTCCAGAAGGGCTTTTTCCCCGCCAACATTTCCCGGAAATACGATATATGGGATACCATTAAATTTGGCTTCTTCCCCTGTCAACCATACCGGAATACCCGCAGCCACCTGACCAAGCACCCTTGCTTTGCGTATGGCCAGACCTTTTGTTGCCACATCACTGGATGTAATGCCACCTTTGGCAATAATGAACTTTGGCACGACTTCAAGGGATTGCACAATCTCAACCAAAGCTGACGATACCGTCTGACTGATCTTGAAATTGCCCTCATGTCCTTCCACTGTGATGAGCTTACGGCTGCTGTATACAACAACATTGTTCCCCTCCGCAAGCTGCCTGTTCGCTTCCCCAATTACACGTCGAATCTCCTCGGTATATCCATCCGAAGTTAATACACGCTCCACATCGATCTCTAGACTTATGATGCCCGGAAAGGTAAGCAGTTGTTCCAGTTGACGTGTCGTCTTCTGTACATAGGAACCGACAACAACAATACCGCCATGTTGTTCCTGACCACTTGCGATCAGCTGTTCTTTAGGCAGAAATGCCTGATCCGAGATGCCCGCATATGATTTGACAAAGGAGGCCGCCGTCCGGAAAATAAAAGCTTTTCCCTCATCCTCCGCTTGCAGCAAAGCCAGAGAAAGTACATCCATGTCTGCATAAGAGAGCGCATTCACAATAATCGGTACATTGCCTTCGGCTTTCAGCAAAATTGCTTTGACCACCTCGGTACCTTGTTGAATCTCCTCCAATGAAATGGTAAGGCAACGATTAGCCTGAATACGGCCTGAAGTCTTCTCCTCGACCCATGATGGCAGGTCACCATGCTCATATCCGAATACTTTATCCTTGGCAAATTCCGTCTCATGAACTGGAATCAACTGTTCACCTTCGACCATATAATGCGTGTTGCCGATCGTAACCCGTCCTGCCTCAAAGAATGCCGGAATGATCAGTTGACCGTCATATGCGTGTCCGCTGACCCGGGCCACTTCTTCGGCCAGTACATCCGTCTCCAGTGGGTAATACCCACGCAGCATGGAGTCACTACGACTCACAAAGGTGAAACCCGTTCCTTCCTCTGCCGCAACCTCTTGCACATTGCGGGCAATCTCCCGATTAATACGTTCCGCTGTAGTTGCATCCAGCCCTCGTGTATTGGTCAAAATATAGAATAACGATTCGGCGGATCGAAACGCCTCCCGCAACAGCGGCTTGTCCCACTGTGTCAACACATCAATATCATGAACCGTCTGTACACCGGTTGGGTCATCATCCAACACGATAATTTTGCGAGCCCTCGCATCCTGCAACTGTTTAATCTGTCCTCTCAATCCTTCAGAAGAGTTGTCCGTCCGAAGAGCTGCGGGGATATCCGATAACGTTTGATAGGTCATGTCTCTCCACCTCATATCTATATCTATTAAAATTATTTTTCTTTTTTAAATTCTTTATTGGGTTCGACTCACTTCTACACCTGCGAGTTTCTCAAAATACTGTACAATTCCGCCATGGTCATCTGCGGCTTTCCCATCAATCTTCAGCGCATGGAAGATCTCCAGCAACTGACTGCTGAGCGGTAAAGGAACTCCGATATCATGCGCCGTTTCCATCACGTTGGTCATGTCTTTGAGGTTAATATCAATCCGTCCCCCAGCGACAAAGTTACGATCCAGAATGAGTGGTACTTTTGCATCCAGTACCGCACTTCCGGCGAGCCCACTGCGGATCGCCTGATACATCTTCTCCACATCGATACCAGCCTTCGCTGCAAATACAAGCGCTTCGGACATGGCGGCAATATTCAGGTTCACGATAATCTGATTCGCCAGCTTGGCGGTTGCACCGGAACCATTATCCCCCACTCGTGTTACATCCTGTCCGACCACTTGCAGAACTTCTTTCACAGATTCAAAAATCATTTCATTACCACCCACCATGATGGCGAGTGTACCGTCTATTGCTTTGGGCTCTCCTCCACTTACTGGTGCATCCAACATATATAATCCGGATTGGGATACAAGCTGAGCCAGCTCTTTGGAAACGACCGGTGAGATGGAGCTCATATCGATAATGATACTTCCCTTATTAGCCCCTGCCAGCACACCTTGTTCACTTGTGATCACGCTGCGAACATGCTCTGAGTTGGGCAGCATTGTGAAGATGACATCACTATGTTCAGCTACCTCTTTTGGAGACGTTGCTCCTCGCGCTCCCGCATCAGCCAATGACATCACAGCGGTCTGATTAATATCGTATACGCTTACATCATATCCCGCCCGGATCAGGTTCAATGACATAGGACGTCCCATAATACCGAGTCCAATAAATCCAATTCGTTTCTTCATCTTGCAATCCCTCCAGCCTAAATTCTTCGCTTTTCACTATTTGTAATCGCTGTCATCGCTGTTCACATTCGTTATTGTACACAACATTTTAATTTTTGTATACAATTTTATTATTTATGTATCCGAAAATTAAAATTCGGTTTTTTATCTGGTTGTTTATTGCCCTCATTTTCGCTAAAGTAAAGGTAGAGGTGAAATACAATGCAACCAAGTACGGACAAGTCCCGCCCAGCCTATCAGCAGGCCTATGAAGTGCTGCGGGACATGATTTTGCAAGGCACCCTTCCCCCCGGAACCAAACTTGTGGAAGAGAAGCTGGCGACCGATCTGAATGTAAGCCGAACCCCGATCCGTGAATCCATCCGCCGCCTGGAACAGGAAGGATTAGTCGTGAACAAGCGGGTCGTCAAGCTAACCGAGACGGATCTGAGAAATACGTTTGAATTGCGGAAGTTACTGGAGGGACATGCGGCACAATGCGCTGCTGCCTTCTTATCTGCACAGGAAGTGACGACTCTTGAGCATTGCGTGCACGTGGGACATACCGGAAGCAAAGAAGAGATTATGGAAGCCAATAAAGAGTTTCACGAAATCATCATGCGCGCGAGTAATAACGCATTGATGATTGATTTGTTCGATAAAATGCAATCTGTCATTTATCTATTCCGTCAGACGGTTGTATATTATCAGCGCCCCTTCCTCATTGAAGAGCATCATCAGATTTGCGAAGCGATCAAGGCACATGACGGCCAGACGGCCGAACGGCTGATGAAAGAGCACCTACAATCCGATCTGGAATTCTGCCTTCATCTGATTCGATAACCGGATTTATGGATTGTTTGACTATCTCAAATTACGTATAAAGACGTGACCGCATACGGTCACGCCTTTTTTTTGTCGTTTGTCCTTCATATTATCCAGGCCCTGATTCATAGGTGTAAACATAACGATACAATATCGCGTGTAACATGTTACTGAATCTGGAGGGATTACTTAATGACCAAAGGACAACAACCAAATGAGAAACCAATGCTTATCCCGCAACCCATTCGCAGTGATGGCGCCGGTGGACCTGATCTGGGACCCAGAGATGTGATGAGAGATAGACAGAACCCCGATATGCTGGTACCTCCAGCAACCGATAACGGGTTATTGCCCAATCTGAGAATGTCTTTTTCCGATACCCATATGCAATTGAACCATGGGGGTTGGTCACGTGAGATCACCGTACGGGATCTCCCTATTGCCACTACACTCGCTGGTGTGAACATGAGTTTGACACCCGGAGGTGTACGGGAGTTGCATTGGCATCAGCAATCCGAATGGGCCTATATGATCTGGGGAACGGCTAGAATCACCTCGGTAGATCAGAACGGACGTAATTTTATTGCCGATGTTGGGCCTGGCGATCTCTGGTTTTTCCCAAAAGGTCTGCCCCATTCCATTCAAGGACTGGAAGATGGTTGTGAATTTCTGCTTGTGTTTGATGACGGGTCCTTCTCCGATCTGAATACGTTATCCATATCCGACTGGTTTGCTCATACACCACCAGAGGTATTGTCTGTCAATTTCGGCGTACCCGAATCTGCTTTTCAGTCCATGCCGAAGGAACAGGTTTATATTTTCCAGGATACTGTCCCGGGTTCCATCGAGAGCCAGGAAGTTCAATCCCCATACGGTACCGTTCCTCTTACATTCAAACACCGATTGCTGGCCCAAGAACCGCTCATTACACCTGGCGGAAGTGTACGGATTGTCGATTCCACCAACTTCCCCATCTCAACTACCGTTGCAGCCGCCCTCGTTGAGATCCGACCTGGCGCCATGCGTGAACTGCACTGGCATCCCAATGCAGATGAATGGCAATACTATCTAACAGGCCAAGGAAGAATGACCGTCTTTGGAGGCAATGGCATTGCTCGCACATTTGATTATCGGGCTGGAGATGTCGGATATGTTCCCGTAGCAATGGGACACTATATACAGAATACCGGCACAGACACTTTATGGTTTTTGGAAATATTCCGAAGTGATCGGTTCGAAGATGTATCGCTGAATCAGTGGATGGCGTTAACCCCTCGGGATCTGGTCCGTGACAATCTGAATGCACCGCCTGAGTTGCTCGATGCCTTGCGTAAAGTGAAATGGCCTGTCGTTTAATTTAGTATTCACCTCTATCATTTGTGCTAAAAAAGGGTAATTGTCAGAGAATCCCACTATACAAGGAGGAATATGAAGATGAGAGCCGTTACGTTTCAGGGAATAAAGGACATTCAAGTCAAAGAGGTTGAAGATCCTGTACTGCAACAGAAGGATGATATTATCGTTCGTATTACTTCCACAGCCATATGTGGATCCGATTTGCATATTTATCAGGGAGCTCTGCCTGCTGCCAAAGATTACGTTATCGGTCATGAACCGATGGGCATTGTAGAAGAAGTAGGTCCGGAAGTGACACGTGTGAAGAAGGGGGACCGAGTGGTCCTGCCTTTTAACATCGCTTGTGGTGAATGCTTCTATTGTAATCATGACATGGAGAGCCAGTGTGATCATTCCAATGGAAATCCGGATATTCATACAGGTGGTTATTTTGGGTTCACCGAACGCTACGGAAATCACCCCGGAGGTCAGGCAGAATTATTGCGTGTTCCCTACGGGAACTTCACTCCGTTTGTGATTCCGGAATCCTGTGAACTGGAGGATGAAGCTTTATTGTTCCTGTCCGATGTTCTTCCAACCGCTTACTGGAGTGTAGAGAACGCCGGGGTTAAACCGGGAGATACAGTCACTGTACTCGGAAGTGGCCCCATTGGGCTGATGACGCAGAAGTTCGCCTGGATGAAAGGTGCCAAACGTGTTATTGCTGTGGATCGCCTGCCCTATCGACTGGAGAAAGCCAAACGTTTGAATGACGCAGAGATCTTTAATTTCGAAGATTACGATGATATGGGTGAGCACATTCGTGAGATTACACAAGGCGGGACGGACATTGTTATCGACTGTGTAGGTATGGATGGTAAAAAGAACATGCTGGAAGAAATCGGGCAGAAGCTGAAACTTCATGGCGGTTCACTGAGTGCGATTGAAATAGGCATGAAAGCGATCCGCAAATTCGGCACACTCCAACTTACGGGTGTATATGGCTCTTCCTACAACATGTTCCCATTAGGCAATCTGTTTGAACGCAATATCAACCTTAAAATGGGACAAGCTCCTGTTATACATTACATGCCTGAATTGTTTCGCAAAATCACGGCTGGTGAATTTGATCCAACCGAGATCATCTCCCATCGGATTTCTCTGGAAAATGCAAGCGATGCATATCGCATTTTCAACGATCACGAAGACGAATGTACCAAAGTTATACTAAAACCCTGAACTGTCGCTTTGAATATAAATATGCAAAATAAAACAAGCAGATCTACCTGTTCAAGGTACTCTGCTTGTTTTATTTTATCGACACCTAATCAGACATGAGTAGGTTTAATCGCTTGGATATACACACTTTCTCCTTGGAAGCTGTCGAGCTTCCCATTTGTTGTCACTTCAAAATTAAAAAATTTTCGGATGATGGACGGTGCACTCAACATGCTTGCTTCAAGTTCCCCTCTCTCCCGTTCCGGCAGTGCTGCACGGTTACACCATTCTTCAAATTTAAAACGCTTCTGGAAGGAAATCATCGTTTCCATTCGGAAGCCCGCATACTCCAGCATATGAATCCATTCCGTCTTACGCCACGCTCGAACATGGCTTGCATCCCGGCACTTCTCCACTTCATTGTAAAACTGGTCATTCTCATCACGTTCAGGTGCCACGTTGTCAATAAATAACAACCTTCCACCGGGCTTCATCACTCTTAATGCCTCATGAACAAACAAAGAAACGTCCGGAAAATGGTGAGCAGCGATTCGGCAAGTTACAATGTCAAAGGAATCATCGTCGAATGGCAGCTTCTCTGCATCCCCTACTACAAAATCTACATTATCGTGTCCATTCCCCTGGATAAATGTTTCAGCTGCCTGAAGCATTTCTTCCGTTAGATCGAGGGCTGTCACCCGCTGAACAAGTGGAGCCAGTGCATTCGCAACATGCCCTCCACCAGTGGCAATATCCAGCACGTTCATATCCGGAGTGGCTTGAGATGACGCCACAAGCAATGCGAGATCCTCACCTTTGGCATGCCCCGCACTCGTCACGTATTTTCCTGCATTTTCAGCAAACTGCTTTTGCACCTGACTTTTGATTACATCAGACATTCTAATTCCTCCTGCATGAGTTTCATCAGACAAAACATAGTTTCAAAATATAATTATATTATTTATTTTACCACACATAAATGTAAAAGCTAAATAAGCATTTTACACAAATCCGGAGGCCACTTTCCACTACGCGACGAAAAAGCTGAAATAAAAAAACATCCCCCGAGTGAATTTCACCCAGGAGATGTTACTTGTATTTGTTACTTCACAAGCGTTAGTGACTTCTTCCACAGTCCCAGAATCAGACCGGAAATCACGGAACCAATCGCAACAGCGAGCAGGAACAATAATGCGTGGTTCGCCAGTGCTGCAACAAAAATCCCGCCATGCGGAGCTGGTACATTAATGTGCCACAGTTGTGTCAATCCGCCAGCAACAGCGGAACCCAGAATACAAGAAGTTAATACACGCAATGGATCAGCCGCAGCAAATGGAATTGCACCTTCTGTAATGAAAGAGAATCCAAGTACATAGTTAGTCAGGCCTGATTTGCGTTCTTGCTCTGTAAATTTGGATTTGAAGAATGTTGTTGCAAGTGCAATCGCCAGAGGAGGCACCATACCGCCTGCCATTACCGCTGCCATCCATGCACCGTCTGTGTTACCACTGGATGTGAATACGCCGATAGCGAACGTGTAAGCCGCTTTGTTGAACGGTCCACCCATATCAATGGACATCATACCGCCAAGCAGCAAGCCCAGCAATACCGCATTACCTGTACCCAGATTACCAAGTGCATCTACAAGCCATGTGTTCAGGGAACCAAAGATTGGATCAAAGACGTAGAAACTGATTGCACCCACGATCAGCAAGCCGAATACCGGGTACAGCAAGATTGGTTTCAAGCCATCAATTGCTTTTGGCAATCCTTTGAACAACTTACGAAGACCAATAACGACATAACCCGCCAGGAAACCGGCTGCCAAACCACCAAGGAAACCGGCGTTTGAGTTAACTGCCATCAATCCACCGACCATACCAGGCATCAGGGCTGGGCGATCACCAATACTCATCGCGATAAATCCGGCAAGTACCGGAATCAGGAAGTGGAATGCACCTGTTCCGCCACCAATCGTTTGAAGCAGCTGTACAATCGGATTTTCAGGACTAGCAATCTGCTCAAACAAGAAGGAGATTGCAAGCAGGATACCGCCACCTACAACAAATGGCAGCATATGCGAGATACCATTCATCAGATCTTTATAGATTTTGCTACCTACACTGATCTTGCCCTCGCTTGCACCATCTTCCTTGGCATTTCCGCCTTGGCTGCGATAGATCGGTGCATCGCCGTTAACGGCCTTGCGAATCAGCTCTTCGGGTTTGCGTATTCCATCACTCACCGGTCTTTGCAATACCGGTTTGCCATCGAAACGTGCCATCTCTACATTCTTGTCTGCGGCAACGATAACCCCTTTGGCGCGGGCAATCTCATCAGCCGTCAAAACATTCTGTGCTCCTTCGGAACCGTTCGTCTCTACACGAATATTGATGCCCATTTCCTGAGCTTTCTTTTTAAGTGCATCTTCAGCCATAAACGTATGAGCTATCCCTGTTGGACAGGCTGTAACCGCAACAACAAAATCCTCCGAATTGGCATTACCTACAATCACACCAGAAGTACTCTGTTGCTGACCAGTAGTAGAAGCGGATGCGGCATTTGCTTCTTTTTCAGCTTTTGCTTTTTCTTTGGCTGCTTCCTTCTCAGCTGCTTCTGCCTGTTTGGCATCAAACAATGCACTAACTTCCGCAGGTGTGTCTGTACTCATCAACTGTGAGATGAAATCGCTATCAATCAACAGCCTGGAAAGAGCGGCAAGGGTACGCAGATGGGTATTACCTGCTCCTTCTGGAGCTGCAATCATAAAGAACACATGAGCTGGCTGATCATCCAGCGCTTCAAAATCAAGCCCTTTTCTACTCTTGGCAAATACAACCGTTGGTTCATTCACTGCTGTTGTCTTGGCATGTGGCATAGCAATTCCGCCACCGATACCCGTGCTGGATTCAGCTTCTCTTTTATAGATCATTTCCTTGAACAGGACCGGATCATTAATACGTCCGCTTCGGCTCAGGCTTGCAATGAGTTCATCAATAGCCTCATCTTTGGTTGTGGCTTGCAGGTCCATGATCATCGTTTCCTGGATCATCAAGTCTGTTATTCTCATCTCGGTACACTCCCTTAAGTTCAGTCGGCCTGCATGGGCAGGCCTCATTACATTACAATTACAATGAAAACCTTTTATATGACCGTTAGACTAGATCGTCGTAATGGTTACTTGATTGCGCAATTCATCAATCAATTCACGTGTTGCCAGATCATCCGAGAACGCAGTCGCGCTTCCAGATGCAACCCCTGTGCGGAAAGCTTCAAGCAGATCACCGCTCTGTACATAGGTACCTACAAATCCGCCAATCATGGAGTCACCGGCACCAACCGAGTTTTTCACAGTACCTTTTGGCACACTTGCATGATGAACTTCCGCTTTGGTAATGAATAGTGCACCCTCACCTGCCATCGAGATCAACACATGTTTGGCACCGGCTTCCAGCAACTTACGTCCGTATAACACCAGTTCCTCGCGGGTATCAATCGTTACACCGAACAGTTCAGCTAGTTCATGATGATTCGGCTTCACCAGCAATGGTGCATGTTCCAGAGCTTCCATTAGCGCAGGGCCCGTTGTATCAATCACAAATTCGGCACCCGTTTGCTTGCAGACTTTAATGAGACGATCATAAAAATCCGTTCCAAGTGACGGGGGGACGCTTCCGGAGAGAATGACAATATCTCCTTTGTGTAATGAAGACAATTTGTGAAGCAACTGCTCTGCCTCTTCTGCACGTATTGCCGGTCCAAGACCATTAATCTCTGTCTCTTCTCCATGCTTCAACTTGATGTTAATGCGAGTATCGTCGGCAATCGTGACAAAGTCTGTCCGGATGTTATCTTCTTGCAACCTGTCATTAATGAAACGTCCCGTAAATCCACCAAGGAAACCAATAGCCGTGTTATCTGCTCCAAGTTGATTCAGTATGCGAGAGACATTAATACCCTTGCCTCCAGGGAGCTTCAAATCCCGATTCATTCGATTCAGTCCACCAAGCTTCAGCTCATCCACTTCCACGATGTAATCAATGGACGGGTTAAGTGTTATCGTATATATCATCGTTATCCCTCAATTATTTTAGTTTTCTGGGCGATTCCAGGCCGCCAGTGTTCTGGCATCTGCTCGGTAATCAAATCGGCCTCCTCCAAATCAAACAATTTGGCAAAAGTAATTTCCCCTATTTTGCTGGAATCAGCCAGCACATAAGATTTTCCCGACAATTGATGTGCACGCCTTTTAATCAAGGCTTCCTCCGGATCCGGTGTTGTATACCCCATTTCGGGGTCAACTCCGTTGCTTCCAAGAAAACATTTATCAAAACGGAAATTATCCATGTTCTGTAATGCGATACTGCCAATGACCGCTTTTGTATGAATTTTCATCATACCTCCGAGCAAGTAACTGCGAATACGCTTGCTTACCAAAGCTTCCACATGAGAAAGTCCATTGGTAACCACCGTTACGTCCTTAGCTTCAATAAAAGGAATCATGGCTAACGTTGTCGTTCCTGCATCCAGATAAATGCATTCGCCATTTTCGATCTCCTGTGCAGCCAAACGGGCAATCGTTGTTTTTTGTTGAATGTTTTTGAACGTTTTTTCTTCCATACCCGGTTCCAGCGTTTTTTCGTTCACCAGGGCGGCACCGCCGTGGATGCGTTTGAGCATCTGACGACTCTCCAGATCGATCAAGTCACGCCTAATCGTTGATTCAGAAGCACCTAACACATCAACAAGCTCTTGCAATTTCACAATCCCCTGTACATGTAAGCGCTCTATAATTGCAGCATATCGTTCTTCAGTCAGCATCTTCATTCCTCCAACTGCTTCTATAGTATCATAATCTCCTCAAAAAACAACCACTTTCATTCAAAATAATTTAAAAACCTTCAAAAGAATGCATCTTTCGACTTATTTTCTTGTCTAATTGTCCCTTCCCCAGCTACTGAACACGCATCCTCTCGTATCTCCATTAAAAATCCTGCAGCGTCCAGCGCTTGATGCGCAGCGTTGCAGGATTTTGCTTTTCACGGGAATCTCATGACGTTTATGACTCTACAAGCATTACATCCGGTTTGGGTTTAAGCCATTTGCCATCCTCATTAATAAACGCCCCCTTGAAGCGGCCCATCTCCAATTGTTCGATCAGCCTCTCCTCGTCCATGACCAGAATATCAGCGAGCTGCCCAGAGGTGTAATAATGAGCGGGATTGTAATCGAGCAGCACAGGAACAGATGTATCATATAGTTCTTTGATCAGGTTCTCAAATGAATGCCGACCCAGGTTCTCCATATCTCTATAAAACTGCAAATGTTGGGACACCATATTACGGAAGGATTTATTCTCCAGATGCATCCACAACGTATTGCAGGCCTGAACACTCATATGATTTTGTTCCACATCAAAATACTGCACTTCTTCAATCTTCATGTATTTCTCCTGAAATGCAACGATCTTAATCAAAGGTACATTTCGTTTACGTGACGCTTTCTTCAAATGGGCTCTAAATTGTTCATAGTTCATTTCATTCATCTATTATCCCTGCCTTTAACATGTTCCAACCGACATTTTACAACAAATTAAAGGCAAGTGTAACCTTCATCATGTGAAAAACAAAAAAACGTGCAGCATCAGATGCCACACGTTCACAATCTTATGGAGTGCGATTACTCAGCGAGGGCACCCGTTTTCACCCACGTAGCCGTAAATTCCTGTTCTTCATACTTATAGAACTGTTGTAAAATAACCTCCCGATCATCGAGGAACAATTGATCTGCTATAGCAGTGACCAGTTTGGGCACCGCACTCTTGGTCCCCGATATGGCCGATGCCGACAGACCGCAGCTGGCAAGTGCAGAGTAATTAAACACAAACAGTCCGTGCAACGGTTTCTCACCCTGTTCACTTCTGCTGGTCATTGCAAACCCGGAACTCAGATACGGATGTGCATCCAGCAGTGCATTGCGATGCTCTGGCGGAGCCTGATAACAGTCCTCCCAGCGCGCGATGTATGGCTCTACGAGCCTCAGTTCAGGGCGGAGTGCCGGATCACTGAGAAGCCCTGTACTAATAATCAGAAAATCAAACGTAAATGCCCCCTGTGCCGTATGCACAATTGCGCCTTGGTCCGTCGCCTCTACACTCAGCCAAGGCGAGTTCAGATGCAGTTCGAATCCAGGCCAGGCTGCCGCACGATTAAACGTATCGTTAGTTGGAGGTTGATTGAATTTGAAGAAATGAGAGATCACTTCATATTTATCAGCAACCGGAAGAGCGTGGTATCGCTCAATCATACCGGATTGCTCCATCTGACGAATAGGATTAACACTCGGCAGTTGTTCCCGTCGTACAAATACATGAGCTTCCGCCACACCTGTGGCAAGGGCATAACTCGCATTATCAAAAGCTGAAGCGCCACCGCCAAGCACTGCAACCCTTTTACCTTTTAACCGTTCAAAATCAATTGCTTCCGACGTATGGGCATACAGTTCCCGAGGTAATCGATCAGCAATCATGGAAGGTACATGCCACTCTCCACCACCTTGTATTCCCGTAGCAAGGACAACTTTGCGAGCAAGTATGACATCCATCTGAGTTCCTGCCTTGTTCACATGAAGTCGATGGATTCCGTTCTCTATTGGCTCCACAAGTGTCAATTTCACCTCATTAAGCACAGGCAGATTCAGCACTTCCCGATACCAGCGCAAATAATTCATCCAGTCTCCACGCGGGATCTTGTCTACCTCTTCCCAACCTTCGCGCCCAACCTGCGCTTCCCACCATGAACGAAAAGTTAAGGAGGGGATTCCCAGATCGATGGAAGTCAGATGCTTGGGGGTACGCAAAGTAACCATACGCGCATAAGTCTCCCAAGGTCCTTCAAGCCCTGATGTATTCTCGTCAATGACGACAATATTGGAGATCCGTTCCCGAAGAAGTCCAAATGCCGCCCCTAATCCACTCTGTCCCCCGCCCACAATGACTACATCATAGACATGACCATCTGCATGTTCTCTTGGACGTACCCAATTGGAGCCACCAAATGACAAATAATCCAGATCATTTTTCACACGTTCATTCAAAGCTTCCAGGCTCATGATTCCTCAACCCTTTCGAGATACATATGTGAACTAGTCTTTCTTTAATTATTCATGTTAGTTTGTTGTCAGTTGTATTGAGCATAATTGTGCTTTTACCTTGTGTTGCTGAGATATATTAGCGTTATTATATGTGTAAACGGGGATGAATTGAAGTTGGCGTCAGATTTATTGTCATCACCACTAAAAATAACTGACATGCTTGTTAATCTTCACGAAAGACCTAACGGAAGGGTACCTTCCTCTTCTGATATGCTTGCTTTTAGACGGTAGAGTTGCAGAAAACAAAAAAAAGACAGACCAAGATGTAACCTTGGTCTGTCTTATTAAAGGAATGCTATTGGCCGGCCTGTTCACGGCGCTGCAATTTTTCATTGGTTAATTTCTCAGGGGTCACATCATGACCCAGTGGGTCCACAACGGATACTGCCAGCATGGTTGTCAGTACCTGACCTCGAATAGCCTGCAAATATTGTTTTCTAAGCTCGTGCTGCTCGCTTTGTTCTGCTTTTGTCAAACCAACGCTGCTGCGCTGCTTTCGACTTAATTCGTTAATGCGTCCCAAAATAGGAATCATGAAATCCACCTCACTTGTTAGTCCACTTTCCAAAAGATATTTCGAATATCTTCAAACTAACTTATTACAATTTTACGAATTTGTCCATAGGCTCCATCCGTCGGGAAGTTTTCAGGTAATCTCATGCACGTATAGAACAGTCCAATCACATCTACAGCATTCAATGCCACTTCTACCGCCAAAGTAACTGTACCGCTTCCCAGCACTGCCCGCTGTGTCAGTAGTGTAATGACTACATCAGGTATCGCTTCGTAGTTATTAATCAATCAATTACATCTATCCAAAAAAATATATTCCTTCTAAATGGATAATAATTCTAACAGCATAGCCAGTCGATATAAACTCATGCAGATGGACATCCTATACAGACTACGTTCCTTATGTACCGGGATATTACCGCTAGAATCAGCAACATTTTCTAACCTGTTGCAAAATCATAAAAGGCATGATATATTAATTGAGCCATCAATGATTGAGGCATCAACTATTGATACATCAATGATCGAGAGCATCCAAATAATCATTAGGCAATGGCATTGTATACTGCAACTTTCATTATTGGTTAACATACGCCGTTGTTCATGATTCAGATTCACCCGGGAGGTCTAGTCATGACACGTATTGTTTCCAAAGAAGAACAAATCATCAATCTGTTGAACGTGCTGGGTAACAAAATCAGTCCCAAGTTCGAACGCTGTACAGGGATCAGTTCCTCTCGCTTTGAAATTCTGCATGAGCTGGATCAGGTAGATGAGATTAACCAATCCATGCTGCAGAAAATCATTAACATTGATAGTGCTGCGATTACACGCCACTTGAAACAGCTTGAGGCGGACCTGATGGTTACAAGACGCAAGAACCCCGAAGATAATCGGGTAACTTTTGTTCGTCTGACGGACCACGGTCGGAAGCAGATTGAAGGCTACAAAGCAGAGAAGACCAATTTTATCAACCAGATTTTACAGGATTTCAGTGAAGACGAAGTTCAGGCACTCGCCGATTTCCTGGAACGTATGCAAAACAATTTCTAAACCCATATATAGAGGAGAGATTCATTCATGAGTACAATTCAAAGCAAATTCCAAAAAACCAATGATTTTAACGAAATTACCTACGGTCGCCGTTCCGTTAAGCTTTACGATCCTGAGGTGAAAATCAGCCGTGAAGAAATGACTGAGATTCTGGCGGAAGCTTCCCGTGCACCATCTTCAATCAATATGCAACCATGGCGTTTCCTGGTTGTGGATACAGCAGAAGGCAAAGAAAAGCTTGCTCCTCTTGCCAAGTTCAATCAAAACCAGGTTCTGACTTCCGCAGCTGTTATTGGTGTATTTATCGATATGAACAATGCTGAATATTTGGAAGAGATTTTTGGTAAAGCTGTAGAGCATGGTTATATGCCAGAAGAAGTTAAGAATGCCCAAATCAATGTGGTTAAACCTTATTATGAGAACATTCCTGCTTCCGCTCTTCGCGACGTTAACCTGATTGACGCAGGTCTTGCTTCCATGCAGTTGATGCTCGCTGCACGTGCCCATGGTTATGATACCAATCCAATTGGTGGTTACGAAAAAGATCAAATTGCTGAAACATTCGGCATGGATAAAGAGCGTTATCAACCGGTGATGCTGATCTCGATCGGTAAATCAGCCAAAGAAGGTCACCCATCCTACCGTCTGCCTGTAGAAACCATCACAACTTGGGCATAATAACAGGAACGCTTTCCCTGTAAGCTACGATTATATTGGTCAATAAGCATACATTCTTCATACATTCCAAACAACACAATATGGAGGTTACACATTATGATTATCATTCACGCTCATTTGCAAGTTAAAGCAGACCAAGAACAAGCATTCCTCGCAGCTGCGAAAGAACTGATCGCTGCAACACGTCAAGAAGAAGGCAACATCAGCTATGACCTGGTAAAAAGCACGGAACGCGAACAACAATACACGATGATCGAGCTGTGGAAAGATGAAGCTGCTACAGCATCCCATAACACAAGCACACATTTCCAAGCTTTTGTACAACAAGCAGCAGCATTTATGGCCGCTCCCATGAACGTTGAAGTATTTGCTGGAGAACAAGTGAAAGCATAATAGCAGAACGGTTGCCATGCGTATCTCGCATGTGGAGAAGCTGCTCTTGGTCATAAGACCGAGGGCAGCTTTTTAGTTTCCTTTTTGAAAATATGTTCACATCAGATTCACGATGACTTGGTGTTCAACTACACGATCCGGGCGGGAGTGATACTTTGCGGATTGTTAAACACATTTTTGGGATCATACTTGGCTTTGACTCTCCGCAGTCTCGCATAGTTGGCTCCATAGTACACCGGACCGGAATTTTTGATCCCTTGGTCTGGAACGTTGATATAGGAACCGACAATGTATGGTTGCAATTTCTTGCGAGTATTACGAGCGAGTGCGATATTTTTGGCGGCATGGGATGGTTTGAGCCACGTACTGGTCCATTCCACATAGAACTTCTCTTTACGCCAGAAGAAGGCGGTTGATCTAGGTGATTTGCGACTTACTGCTCCGCCCCAGTTGAGGAAATAGAAGCCGCCTGGCCCCTCTTCCAAGTTCTCCAAAAATGCGCGCATCGATTTGATGGCTTTGTCAGGGAATGGTTTCTGTCCAAAACCGGACGAGAACTGGTTGCTATACCGTTGAGTCTCGGTCGGATCAGGTTGTAATAAGAACTTCACAACTTCCGTGTAAGGTAACAAACGAACAACGGAGCTCGTCGGTTTGCCAACACTCGTAATTGGCTGCAATAACCGGAGAGCCTCTGTTTTAGAGCCTAAGAACAGCCCTTCCATAAGGACATTGCCACCCTTTTTCGGTCCGATGGACAACTCGCTGCCCAATCTCGTATCAACTGAGGGAGCCCATCTCTGCCAAACTTTAAGTACCTCTTCGAATTGAGACCATGGCCAGGTGATTTTAAATACAGTAGCCTTTGCTGGAGCACGGCGCACTTTGAATTTGTAACGGGTGTATACTCCGAAGTTACCACCGCCTCCTCCCCGCGAGGCCCAAAAGAGATCCGAATTACGATTTTTATTGGCCCGAATCACTTTTCCTTTGGCGTCCACCATCTCTACCTCAAGCAGGTTATCACTGATGAGACCAATGGTACGTTGGAGAGGCCCAATACCCCCACCCAATGTAATTCCACCGATCCCGACAGTAGGGCTGTCACCAAAAGGAGCTATGAAACCTTGTTTGGCAAGGGTATTCGCAATTCTTCCCACGCGGTTTCCTGTTCCAACAACAACCGTTCCATTTTTTTTATCAAGTTTGATGGAATTCAGATCACTCACATCAATCACGATACCACCATTCACTTGGGAAAGATTCACTTCCAGTGCGTGTCTGCCACTCCGCGGACGAATCGGAACATTATTCTCACGAGCCCATCGGATCGCGTTGGATACATCCTTCGTCCGTTGGGCAAAAACAAAAACTTTGGGAAATCTGTCCGTATGCGGGTCCCAGTTCTTCCGCGCCGCTTCATATCCTGGATCACCTTTGTAAATAACCCGTCCGGTAAGCTTGGTTGATGATTTCACACATCCCACTCCCTGCTGAATAATTGTCCTACAGCCTCTGCTGCATCAAGCACTTTATACTGTATGACGGACATTCGCGGAGGGAATGGGCTAGTGCCTTAATTTCGAGGTTAGTGTCTCAGAGCAAGCAAAAAGGAATTTCCCTTTCAGGCCACAGACAGCCTTGAGGAAAATCCCTTTCATGTTGTTGAACTAGTCTTTGCTCAAATCAGAATCAATTCTGATTAACTTGCGCGCTTCCTGTTCTTTTTCACCATACCAGACGAGCACATCGGCAAACAAATCCATGATGCGAATAAAGTTCTGCTTGTCCGCATCCGAAATCTGATCTGCATACTTGAAAATCTCATCAAAGCATAGCTCCCTTACAAATTCGGTGTACTTCGCATATACCTCGCGACCTTTTGCCGAAGGTTTGACGTATATGTCTTTCCGGTTGCCGCTTAAATGAAATTTTTCGAGCAGACCTTTTTCCGTCAGATTCTTCACGTTCTTGGAAAAAGTACTTCGGCTTACGCCCAAACGTGCGGCCATTTCCGACATCTTCTCTTCCTTCTCCTCGGCTTCCAGAATGTATTCCAGCGTCTGAATCTGTGAAGCCGAGAACATCATGTCTGTACCATAACTTCGCTGCAGCTTATAGGTGTTTGAGTACGCATTACCGTATTTGATAATTTTCTCAATCAGTGCCCGATGGTCGCCCATCCAATCTAATTTCATGAGTAATCCCTTTCATATTCAGTTTCTCTCTCTTACTCTACTGAAATCAGATCCGTTTTTCAATCCATGTCATTGCTTCTTCAATAACATCATCACGAGTCGTTTCATTAAATATCTCATGCATCAGATGAGCATAGATTTTGAGTGTTTTATCCGTTGAAGCGATATCCCCGTAAAAGTCACGAGAATCCTTTTCGCTAACTAATCCGTCATTCGCTCCATGCAAAACAAACACGGGATCTGTAAACTGTTTAGCGTTCTCCTTGAGCCATGTTATGCCATATCCCAGACTGTTAAATAAATCTACAGAGATCTGCTTTTCCACCAGCGGGTCATTTGCGTAAGCGGATACAACTTCAGGATCGCTGCATACACCGCTGCCCAGTTCATTCGGGAAATACGTGCCTGTAGGAAGATCCATCGGCAGTTCTCCGGCAACTTTTGTATTGTAACGAGTGAGCGCTCCGGATAACACGATGCCTTTAACCTTACCAGGATATTTCGTTCCAAAGGATGAGGTTGCAAAGCCGCCCATACTATGTCCGATCACAAACAGCGGAAGATCACCGCTCTCTTGCAATGCGCTTTCCACCACAACGTTGACATCCTCTATAATCTGATGGAAATCACTGTAGAACGCACGCTGTCCTTCGGATCTGGCATGACCGCGATGGTCAAACCGATATACGTTAAACCCGCGCTGGCTCAGCTTCTCTGTCACATAATCATAGCGCCCTGCATGCTCAGCAAGTCCGTGTACAATAACGACAGCGGCTTTTGCATTTTCCACTGTATCCTTGCTGAAATAAAGCTGTGTACCGTCAAAGGATTTGATTGTTGTTTCAATTTTAGTCATATGATTTTCCATCCCTCTCACTACGCTCAAGCACCAGACAATTCTTTAGCACAGGGCGTTTTTTAGTATACTCACGAATGAAGTCCTTGTAATACCCAATAGAATGAAAGAAACATATTATATCCAATAAGAACAATATAGTTTCTTATAGAAACAATATTAGCACCATCGGTCCCCCTTGTCTATATATAATTAGAGCGCTTACAAAAAAAGTATATCCTACCTTTGATATCATCCCTAATCTACTGTATCAGGTTGATTTACAGCTTCATGCGCGGGGACTAAGCTAGGCAATTGCTATATGAACATTCCATGCGAAAAAACGCCATCACATTACGTGACTTCATTCTCTACCACCCTGTAAACAACGGCTTAGGACCCACATGCGTAGGAAAGAGTGGCAGCACTTCCTCAGCCAATTCCTGAATCACATCTGAAGTTGGCCGACTCGAAAAATGAATGCCTAGTGCAGCGTGATTAACACCCACCGCTCTCCATTCCTCCAAAAGTTGAATCAGACCTGCTCGTCCTGTACGCAATATGTATCCGCCTCGAAGCGGTGTTCGTGGATAATTAACATCTTCCACCAGATCTATCCATTCGTTCGTCATATGCGGCTTGAACATGCCATTAGGTATTTTCTCGCGCCAGGCATTAATCTTACGTCCGAGCATGCGAGGACCGGAGTCATTAGCCGTCGCTTCGGGATAGGTAAGCCAGCCATCACTGTGCTCTGCGATCCAATCTAAAGACTGCCTGCTTGAACCCGTCACAACGAGCGGAATGCCACCGGTTGCGGGCTTCGGGAGCAATTCAAGTCCGCTCATCTGACCAAGCGAAGATTGAATGGCACCAGTTCTATCCTGTATAAGCTCACGGAAAAACTCCACCGTCTCTCGGAATCGCACATCACGATGCTCTCCATTTATCCCATACGCCGGAAACTCAGCAGGACGATCACCTGATGCAATACCTAGTACAAGTCGTCCGCCCGAAAGTACATCAATGGATGCAGCTGCCTTGGCTAAATCAATCGGATGGCGAAGCGTGAAGATCGCACTTCCTGTTACTAGGGAGACGTTTTGGGTTCTTGCAGCAAGGTAGGCCAGATACACAAATGGATCGAATACCTGCCCGGCATCTCCAAATCCAGGCTCAAATAAAGGGACATCTCGCACCCAAACGGCTGCGAAATTTCGTTGATCCATGCTTTCCACGAGGTCAGCTTGACCTTTTAGAACATCCATGTGACCTTTATAGAATTTAAATGGTAAAAACAGCCCAATCGTCAATTGGTCTGGGGCAAACATACGACGGAAACCAGGGTGTTGATTGAAGTTTTCTATCCCTTGTGTTGACGGATTTTCGATTCGTTCCATAACATCTCTAGGTTTGTTCATTCCTTCTCCTCCTAAAACAATCGTATTGCATTATACGGGTATCTTTTTAATTCGACCGGAACTGATATAATTGTAACAATCGATTGACCCCATACGTAGTGACAACTCTCAACAAAATAATAGGGTCAGTTTGGCAACGAGGAGGATTAGCATGATTGATTTGACATTATTGTTGAACAGAGAGTCTGGAGATCCGTTATACGCTCAGCTTTATCTCTATATTAAGAAAAATATTTTGAACGGAAAGTTACCAGCCGATACCCGACTTCCCTCTATTCGCTCCCTATCGAGCCACCTCCACATAAGCCGTAATACAGTGGATATGGCATATCAACAGTTATTAGCGGAAGGTTATGTCCAGAGCAGACCTAGAAGTGGCTTGTACATAATGGATTTGAAGCTGGAAGCACTGCCCCTATCCAATGTAGTGAGTAAGAATCGGTTGGAAAACCATATTCAGGATAGCCCAGAGATTCGATACGATTTTCGCTATGGTGACGTAGATGCTGAGCATTTTCCATTTGCCACTTGGCGCAGGTTATCCAATCAGAGCTTGCTCCAGAACCAAAGGAAGTTGTTTTCTTATGGCGATCCTCTTGGAGAACCGGGACTTCGATCGGAAATTGCAAATTACCTGCACAGCTCCAGGGGTGTGAATTGTTCACCCGATCAAATTATAATTGGAGCTGGTGTTCAGTATCTGCTCGGTGTGTTATCTGGATTAGTAGGTGACGTTAGTCAGGGTATCGCGATGGAAGACCCGGGATATGACGGTGTCCGGACGGTTTTTCAACATAAAGGTCTAAACATTCACCCTATTCCGTTAGAAGCAGATGGACTTCATATCCATAAGTTATATGAAAGCAACGCCCGCATCGTCTACATTACACCGTCACATCAGTTCCCCTATGGCATGGTCATGCCACTCGCCAAGAGAATGCAATTACTGAAATGGGCAACAGACCAGGATGGGATCATTATTGAGGACGATTACGATAGCGAGTTCAGATATGTCGGCAAACCGATCCCTTCCCTGCAGAGCCTCGATGCCCAACAGCGAACCGTGTACCTGGGGACATTTTCAAAGTGCCTATTTCCTTCATTACGTATTGCATATATGGTTCTACCACAGACCATGTTAGAGCTACACCGTAAACAAGACTACAGATTATATGATCAAACGGTCTCTCATTTTCAGCAGAACACCTTAGAGTTGTTTATGAGTAATGGACATTGGGAAGCCCACATTCGCAAGATGCGAAAAGTGTACCGACAAAAGCAATCCACACTGATCTCAACAATTCAGCAACGAATGGGCTCTAAGGTTACAATCATTGGTCAGGATGCAGGACTTCATATTTTATTGCGTGTACATAACGGAATGGATGAACAGAAGCTGATTCGTACTGCTGAGAAGGAAGGCGTTCGGGTCTACCCGGTATCCTCCTTTTGGGCACAACAAGCTCAAGCGGAGAAATCTATGGTTCAGATTGGTTTTGGTGGATTGAGTATTGAGGATATTACAGAAGGCGTATATGCCCTTCACCGGGCTTGGTTTGGGGTATGTTAAGAATCAATTTCACATAGAAAAAACCCGCAAAACACTCAAAAATCCTTGTGTTAAGCGGGTTCTTTGCATATGAAACCTGGAATCATCTACATTTCTTATTTTATATTCTCCAACTCATTCATCTCATCAACAGCCGTTTTACCAGCAATACGTCCAAACGTAAAGATGTCTGTCAAAGCATTACCACCCAAACGGTTACCTGCATGTATACCTCCTGCAACTTCCCCGGCGGCATACAGATGTGCAATGGGCTGACCCTTTTCGTCCAATACACGGGTTTGGGTATCGATCTTGATACCGCCCATCGTATGGTGAACGGCAGGTTTTCTAGGCGTAGCGTAAAATGGAGCCTTCTCGACTTTTAAGCTAAACGTATCCTTATGGAACTCCGGATCAAACCCCGCATCCACATAAGAGTTATACTTATCAATCGTAGTTCTAAGAGTTTCTGGATCCATCTTGATTTTCACTGCCAGCTCTTCGATCGTATCCGCTCTAAACAGAGTACCTGCTTCGACTTGGCGATCTATCTTTTCCTGGCTGGTGTTCGCTGCGGTTTTCTTGATCTCATCATCAGCGATGAGGTAAAATAAACTCCCTTGCTCAATAGCCGCTTTGGTTAAGACATCTCGGCCAGAGAATTCGTTAACGAATCGTTCTCCCTTTTTGTTAACAATGACAAAGTTTTCAGGAGGGACTTGCAGTCCACTGAAGAGTTCGCCCGTCTCCGGATCGGCTACAGGCATCATTTGAGTGAAGCCCATGCCTGTCAGTGCCGCTCCTGCGCTCTTACCAAGCGATATTCCATCACCTGTCATCGCGTAAGAATTCGTTGTTTTGATATCATCCTCAATATGGCTCCAGTAGGTGTTATACTCCTTGAGCATCTGTGTATTTGCACCAAAACCGCCGCTGGCAAGCACAACCGCTTTGGCATGAACCGTGATTTTCTGACCATTGACACCCGTTGCAATCACACCTGCAATTTTGCCATCTTCGATAATCAGTTGTTTGACCGGAGTGTCTGTAATGATTTGTCCGCCATTCTCTTCTACATATTTGCTAAGCGCAATGATAAAGGCAGAACCATAACTTTTGACAGGTTTATGACCACGGCGCCAAAGGGCACCCACCGGAGCAAACACGATGCTTTTATCGTATTCAACACCGATATCCTCAAGCCATTGCACACTTTCCAAGGCACGGTCTGTAAGTACTTTGACCAGATCATATTGTCCATAGATCATGTTGCCATTCAGGTCCGTACGTTTTCCTCCAAAATAGGTTTGCATTCTGTGCAGCAGTGGGGAGTCGAATAGATACGCTTTTTCTGATCCGAACTTGTCCTGATACGCTGCAAACTCTTCTTGTAGTGCATGAAAATCATCGATATATTCCGGATGAACCTGGCTCTCATCCGTACTTAATAAATTCTCAATCGTTTGTCTTTCTCCTGGGTTCTCACTAAACTGTTGTTGCCATATTGGATCTGCTGCATTGACAGGACCACCTGAACGGATCGTGTTCCCCCCAACAGCAGGGTATTTTTCAAGAACAATCGCACTTGCTCCCTGTTGTAAAGCAGTAGCAGCAGCACTTAGTCCGGCACCACCGCCACCTACAACGACCACATCACAAGTGTACTCCTCGTCGTCCTTCATCTGGCTGCTCTCAGGTTTTGCACGTCTTTTCAGGATGTCCGGGTTCACTCCGGCAAGCTTAACCGCCTTGGCTACACCGTTGATGACAGCGTTACTGGTTTCAGAAGCACCTGAGAGTGCATCCACATTGAGCGTCTGTCCTTCGATAATTTTATTCGGAATCCTTACAAAAACAACATCGGCGATCCCTTCGGTTTCCCCCTTGGCATCGATATCAATACGCTCAATCCGATTTTCACTAAAAGATACCTTCATCGGCAGATTGCCGCTGTGACCTATCGCATTAACCTCATATACACCCGGTTTATAGGTGAACTCCTCTTCTTCATTAAGCTGATTTGAAATTTTGGCGAAGCGCAGGAAGCGCAGGAAACATACCTCCAGGAAATCAATTGTTCCGTCACTGTTCAGCTTACCTGATTCGTCAAATGCTTTATGTGCACTTCCAAGTAAAAACTCATATCCTGGCATCACATTAGCTTCAACACCTGGTGCATCCAGGATCTGACGAAGATGTAGCTGTGCACGCGAAGAGCCTTGTGTTGCCTGTGACGCACCAATGATCATCACGGGTTTGCCAGCAAGCGGATGGATTTCAAAGCTCAACCATTCAAGAATGCTTTTAAGGGATGAAGGGATGGAATGGTTATATTCTGGAGTCGCAATAATGACACCATCACTTGCACTAATTTTCTTATTAAACGTTTGTATGATTTCACTGTTCGTTTGGTTATCGGATTGATTAAACATCGGAACATCTGTAATTTCAAGGATTTCAATGGTTGCTCTGGATTCAAAATGTCCTTTCATGAACTGGAGAAGCTTGCGATTGTACGATTTCTTAGCATTTGTACCCACGATCGCTATGATTTTCATTATGATTAGCCCCCTACTCCTGCCAGGAAAATTTTTTCGTTTTTCTTTTCAACGTTCTTTTGGAAAGTAGCTCCCTAGTGATCTCCGTAAACAAAACAAACTCTCTGAAGATTTCTTCCAGCTCCGCTACTTTCGCAGCATCAATGAGTTTACCACCGGTATCAAATGCACTCTGCGATTTTCCCAGAAGAAACTCGCTGCTAGGCATCATTCTTGCACCCAGCTCAGGCGAATCCAGAATTTGTTTAAGATGCGCTTGCGCTCTGGAAGAACCAAGTGAACCGTGTGAAGCACCCACGATTAGAACAGGTTTGTCCTTCAAGGTTTGAGTGGTGTAGCTGATCCATTCCAGCGCACTTTTCAGAACGGCAGGGATGGCATGATCATATTCCGGGGTGGCGATAATGACACCATGAGCTTCGGCAATTCGATCCGATAGGTCTTTTACCTTTTCAGGAATATCAACCTCAGCATCCTCTATATCCTCTTTTTCAATAAAAGCAGGCAAATCCTTGATTTCGTATAAATCAATCTTGGCCTCGCTCGAGAAATGCTTTTGCATAAATTGAAGCAGCATGCGGTTCGTTGACACATCCGAATTTGTGCCCACAATAGCTAAATAATTCATCGTAATCCCCCTTCTGTCATTCGAAATGATATTCGTACATGTCAGACTCGTTCTTTCGGCATAACTCTAACATATGAATGATAGATTGATCTAATAGTTATTCATTGCAGTTTCATAACCAATTTGTTATAATCAGCTCAAATTTAAAGTTTGTTATTTTTTTCACAAAGGATGAGAGACATGTCCAAATTAGAATCTCAGGATATCTTATGTTACATCGACAGCCTCTTGAAATACAGCAACTATAGCAGGGCCGCACAATCCCTTTACATATCTCAGCCCTACCTCACAAAGGTGATCAAGAAAATTGAAATTGAGTTGGGCTGTGAGTTAATCACTCGCAACAAACTTCCTTACCGATTAACCGAGCAAGGAAAAATATATTATCAATACTTAACTTCACTCGAAAACAGCTACGCCAAGCTTATGAGGGAAATCTCATATGTATCGGATGTCAGCAATAAGGTGTTACGGATCGGGATTCTTCCCAGCCTTGGTTCCTATTTAACACCCCTTTTTTTACCGGATTTTCTGGAGCTTCATCCTGCTTGTTCAATAAACCTTGTTGAGGATCTACCGGAGAAAAACGAGAAGCGCCTCCAAAATAATGAGTTGGACTTCTGGATTGGTCAAAATTCGAGCAGTATATCCCCAAACGTGAACTTCGTTAGCTGGGGCAGGCACAGTTACCGGGCGGTTATTCCACGTTGCTGTGAATTATATCAGAAGGATGTTGCAGTGATTCCGGAGGGAACTTTTGATATCAGCACCATTTTGAATCAAAGGCTCATTCTAACGTCCAAAGGCTCTGCGATCCGGAAACAGATTGATCAATTACTTAGTGTATACAAGATACAACCCAACATCGTGATGGAAAGTAACGAGATCCGAACGGTATTAAACCTTGCAAAACATAATATGGGCGTGACCATTGTACCTGAAAGTGTGCATATCGAGGAGCGTGCCTCGGAATACAACATCTATCCCCTTCCGATTGATAAGATCAGTTTGGATTATTTTATAGCTCATCATGGAGAAAGAAAGCTGACTAGCGTTGATCATGACCTTATCCATACTTTTCTGAATCATGGACAACAATGTGCAGTGTAGGAGGCAGTTATGAACACTTTTACGAAAACGATCCCTCTTATGGGAACTAAAATATCCCTCTATATCGAGGGGACAGATGCTGAAGAACTCGCTCAGGAAGCAGCGGACATGTTGTTCCGTTATGAGAAAGTCTTTAGTGCCAACAGTGATCACTCACAGCTTGCTGTGCTTAAAAGAGAAGCCGCAACATATCCGCTCAACGTAGACAAGGAACTGTACGATCTCATCAAAATAGGCAAAGAACACAGTATGAACGAAGATTCTTTTTTGAATATTGCGATAGGTCCCTTAATTAAGTTGTGGAGAATTGGTTTCCGTGAGGCACAGGTGCCCCATGATGCAGATATTAAAGCGGTGCTGGAGCTGTTGAATCCGGAGCATATACAGCTTGATGATGAGCAGCAAACCGTACATTTATTAAAAAAGGGCATGGAGATCGACCTTGGAGCTATCGCTAAAGGTTATTTTGCCGATCAAGTGATGGCATTTTTCAAGAACAATGGAGCTAGCTCTGCTATGGTTGATATGGGCGGAAATGTGCTTGTTCATGGCGATTCCCCCTCCGGTTCCAGTCACTGGAAGGTTGGAATACAGAATCCTTTTTTACCCAGAGGCAATGCAGCCGCACTCGTTAGTATCAGGGAACAATCCGTCGTGACCTCCGGCATCTATGAGCGAGTTTTAGAGAAGGAAGGAACGCAGTACCATCATATATTCAACAGTAAAACAGGATATCCCATCCAAAGTAATATTGCTTCGTTAACGATTATTGCGGATAGATCGCTGGACTGTGATACCTATACAACAGAATTGTTTGGGTTAGATGCGGTCTCGATTATTCATAAAGTAAATCAAATAAAACATATCGAGGCTGCCGTAATTACAACTGAAGGGGACCTGGCGTACACCGAGAATCTTAGGGGAAAAATCCATCCGATATCAATCTAAAGTGATGAGAACGTTGATGCTAGTAAAGGTATGCAAAAAAAACGTTACCACAAGAAGTGGTAACGTTTTTGGCTTTGTTATTCCTTGATGCAAGGAGCACGTGCCTACATCAAAACCAACAGTTTATAAATCATCACTGCTGCTTCTGCACGGCTGGCATTTTTCTTCGGTGCAAACTCATCGTTACCTACACCGTTTATGATGCCCGCTCCCTGTATTGCCTCTACCGCTTGCTTCGCATAGTTTGCGATGTTTGCTTCATCCTTGAAGGCAGTAGCTTCACCATTTAACAGCGCTAGTTGCTTCATTTGGATCGCTTTATATACCATCACGGCCATATCTTCTCGTGTAATGTTCTCATGAACTCCGAATGTTCCATCTGGTTTTCCGTTCACAATCCCCAGCTTCTGCGCGGTTGCAATATTTCCGTGGTACCATTCGCCTTGCTTCACATCACCAAAACTTGTCGATGCGCGCTCATCCGATAACTCCAACATATTCATCAGCATGGTGATGAATTCTGCTCTTGTCACTTGACCATTTGGATTAAACTCGCCGTCGCCCACACCCTTCACAATACCTCTTGCTCCCAATGCTGAGATTGCATCCTTCGCCCAGTCTTGGGTCACATCCTTAAAGCTCGTTGCAACATAGGCTACCGTATACTTGCCAGGAAGCGTTGGTTTGAACTCTACTTTTCCTGTCGCTGCATTGTATTTACCATTCGTCACCACGCTCAGCTCACCGTTGTCCTTCACAATGTATACGATGACGTTGTTTGGATTTTCGGAAGCCTTTAATGTGTATGGCAATGCAATCAGGAGATCATCTCTACCATCAAACGTTGTAAGCTTCTTACCATCCATCGTTAACTCGATATCGTATACGACCTCATCGGTTAGCCCAGCTTGTGCACCAGCTGACAGTTGATTAGCTAGTATTTTCTTAAGCGACAATCCTAACGTTTTCCCTGAGCTTGTTCCTGTTCCAAGCATTTCCGTTGCCACGATTACGACTGCTGAGCCTGTGTTGATCTCGATGCGATCTACCGTAGACGTTCCATTTGTTAAACGTGGATCTACTGCCAGCTCAATAATTAGCTCGTTCAAGCTTTGATCACCATCAACTCGCACCTGCAGCTTACCGCCTGTCGTTTGATCAAGCGCACGCTTCACCGTATCTGCACTTAACTTCACTTCAGAAGTACCGCTCTCATTTACGACTGGCTTAATGGTTATTTCTCCGTTGTTCATGACCACTGGCTTACTTCCACCTGTAGCTGGTGGTGCTGTAGCAGGGATATTACCGCCACCATTTCCATTACCACTGCCTGGTGCTTGTGGTGTTCCATCAACCAATGGTGTTACCGTAACCGTAGCACTGGATGATATACCACCATCGACTGTAGTTACTGTAATACTTGCCGTTCCTGGTGCCACAGCTGTCACTAGACCTGTCGCACTTACAGTCGCTACAGCTGGATTGCTAGAGTTCCATGTTACTGCTTTTTTCGTTGCATTAGCTGGGAATACGGTAGCTGTCAATTGCCCTGATTGACCTTCTACGATGGACAACGTCGATTTGTCCAAGCTAATTCCGCTAACGGGTACGTTCTTCCCACTGAGTGCATCATACTCACTTTGTGTAATGGGAATGACTGTTCCGTGACGCGGACTAGCGGGTAAGTTGTAGTTGGAAGATAATGTCCAGACTCCTGATGCAAGATTGGTTGTCTCGTATGGAATATAACCTCTTCCACCAAACTCATCTACGAATAAATACCATTTTTCCTCTGTATTGGATTTGAAAATCGTTGGACCCTCAACCCATTTCATGTTACCCACACCTTGATTAATCATCTTGAAGGCTGGGTCCAAGATCGAGTTACCAACCTCTTGGAAGATCATTTTGCCAAATGGAGCAGAAGCTCCGTTGTCTTGCTCATCCTTCGTAAAACGATACACTTTTCCATCATGCTCAATCATCGTTGTATCAATGATGGAATAGCCGTAATCCAAATATACTTGCGGTTCCGTAAACGTATGGAAATCTCTTGTCTTGCTATACATCATTTTTTGATATGCACTACCGGTATGAGATGCATCGTCAAACATTCTTGATGCCCAGAATACGATATATTCACCTGTTGTCTTGTCGTACATGATTTCTGGAGCCCAGGTATTACCCGCTTCTTCCGGTGCAACCTCTACCATGCGTTGATCTGTCCAGTTGACTAGATCATTCGATTCCCACACCATAATGGAACGACTGCCCCATGTCTGTGCTCTGCCCCAGTTACCATTGCCGTTAATTTTCAGATCCGTAGCGATCATATAGAACTTGTCACCTTCAGGCGAACGGATAATGAACGGATCACGTACCCCCTTTTCCCCCAAGGTAGATGTCAATACAGGTTTACCCTCATTCAATTCTCGCCAGTTCAACGGATCATTGCCGTTACTTAGTGCAAAGTGAACTTGCTCACCTGTTGAAGTACCTTCTCCAGTAAAATATGTGAAGAAGTATCCCGCGTAATTTTCATCAGCAGGCCGTTCCTTCACCTTTGCAATAAATTCCTTCGTAGTGGATGCTGAATTTAATGTAATCGTAGCTGTAAGCTTCACGTCTATATGTCCACTACCGTGCGCCGGACGTTGTACTTCACCATTCACTGAAACGACGTTTGGTTGAGCAGAAGCCCAAGTAATTGTTGTTCCGTATAGTCCAGATGCTGGTAGTGTTATATGACCTCTAACATCCGTAATGTTATGAACGACTAGTGCTGCTTTGGCTTCATCTACAGAAGTGGAATCGCTCGGCAATGCCTTAACGATCAACGTGAAGGTTTTGTTAACGGTCTCTGTACCATCTGTAAATACCGCTGTTAAGGTTACAACTTGATCACCCGTTGCGTTAGCTGGTCTGGTTACAGCACCTGTAGTTGAGATTACATTCCCCTTATCTGAAGACCAGCTTATTGTTGTTCCATACGCACCTGATGTTGGCAGTGTTACATTGCTTATAATCGCATCTTTGGATGTATTCGAAGCAAGGAGATCATCCATCATTAATTTCTCTGTTGCAGCCGATACAAGCATACCTTCCATTTTAGCAATCTTCTGATCTGCACGAGCCTTAAGTGATGTAATATCTGCCGCAGTCATCGCACCATCATAGATTTGGAAGTCTGCAATCAACCCGCCAAAGTATGGATCAGCTGGATAGAATGACTTACCGATGGTTCCACTACTGCCTGAAGTATTTTTTATTTGTTCCAGCGTCATTCCATTTGTTGAGCCTGAAGCAACAGCAACACCATCAATATAAAGCGTTAGTGTACCATCCGTGCCTGAAACAACAGTCGTAACTACTTTCCATTCATTGTTCTTTAAACCCGTGGTCGAAGTTGAAGACTCATTATTCCAGGCATTTGTTGCGATCCCTAAACGAGCCAGACCATTAGCGTTATAACGTGGTGTGAAATACGTATAGTGCGTATTATTGTCTGGTCTTCCTAATGCATATAACCACTCCGCAGCGTTTTTACCGCTCCAGTTCACAATGGATGAAACGGTCATATCTGTTAATCCATCGAGAACTCCTGGTGGTAGCTCTACATAGGAGTCCGCCCCGCCCCCAGTAAAGCTCAGCACACCCGCATCTTCAGTACGAATCCATTCTGCCTTAGACGGGTTCATCCATTTTCCGTTGAAGTGACCTGTTTGGTCAGTAACCGTCGCAGTCGCACGATCGATATCATTCATATCATAGTGAAGAATGAGCTCAGCCCCAGACGGCTGCTCTACTGGAGGAGTAACGTCTTCATCCGCTAATGTTGTAATCTCTTCACCGGATAATGCACGATTATAAATACGGAAATCATCCAATTTACCATCAAATAGACTATGAGAGCCGTTTCTCGATTTACCAATATAATTCATCGTTGTTTCCAGTAACATTCTTGGCTCCACGTTAAATGTCGAGCTGCGTTTAACCTCTTGACCATTCACATACAATACTGCATCAAATTCATCCATTGTAATGGCAACATGTTGCCAAGCCTTCGTTGGTAAAAGGTCGGCATTTCTCACTGCATATTTATAATCTGATCCGAGTTTCGTGCTGTCATTGCTAAATTTCTCAGTAAAAGGGGTTACGACAGCGAACTCTAAACTACCTGTATCCCCTTGTGTACTCAAATACATCGTATTACGGTTAACCTGTCTGCCTGTTTCGGAAGCAAAATCAAATATTCTTTGATTGGCTTGATTTTTATCCATTTGAACCCATGTAGAGAACGTAGCCTTCTCCAGATTCAAGGATTGAATCAAATGATCTGGCAGCTTCACATATCCTGTTGAACCATTAAGCTCTAGCGAAGCACCCGTTTTACCGATACGATCCTCTTCATTAATCGTTGCTCCACCTACGAGTGTTGCGTGATGGCCATTACCAGAAATGTCGTTCAACGTTGTACCATTCACTGTATCTGCATCAAATGAGTAATGTACAACCGGGTCTGTGGATGGTGTTGGACCTTTCAATGCATACTTCTCTTGCAAAGCATTATACTCTGCACGTGAGATTGGAATCACCGTTCCGTGTCGTGGCCCTGGCGGAAGTGCATATTGATCACTGCTTAACACATTGTTCATATATTGCGTGCTGCTATCCAGATCAGTTGTATACCGTACATGATATGGCCAGGAATCAAGGAACAGATACCATTTGTCTTTATGAATATCTTTAAAAATCGTTTGCCCTTCATTATTTCCATTTTTTCCGATCAAGCCAAGTTTGTTATCACGTGTACCCGGAACAGCGTCGTATTGAAGGCCATTTGCTGCAATACCGTCCTTGTCATAATAGAAAGTTGGTGCTTTCTCCACATACACTTTTGTGTTCACTTCTGATTTGGTGAAACGATACAACATCTGATCATGCTCAATAAACGTTGTATCAATGGTTGGAAGTGACTCATCAATCATGACCTTTGGCTCTGAGAAGTTGTAAAAGTCTCTTGTTGTTGCGTAGTACATCACATTGTACTGACCTTCCGGCCTTCCGTTGTAATCACCATATGTTTCTGTATTTTTCATCGATGATGCCCAAAATACGATATACTCTCCAGTTACCGGATCATAGATCGCCTCTGGTGCCCACGTATTTCCTCCCGTCTTGGGCGCAACCTTGATCATCCGCTGCTCGCTCCAATTCACGAGATCCTCCGACTCCCAAACCATCATGTAATGACTGCCTGTAATTTGAGCCTGGTCGAAATCTGTACTTTCACCCATTTTCAAATCGGTTGCCAGCATATAGAATTTATCCCCTTCTGCTGACCGGATCACGAATGGATCACGAAGTCCTTTTTCACCCATGTCCGATTGAAGGATAGACTTCCCATTATTCAGCGCTTTCCAATACAATGGATCTTCAGCTGTAGCGAAGGAGATCTCTTCACCACCCTCATATTCACCTGTAAAGTAAGCAAAGAAGTACGCATCAAGCTGTACTGACGCAGCTGCCTGTTTAATCGTAAGGTCAAACGTACGCTCTTTGGAAGTTGCACCATTCGTGATTGTAGCAATTAGTGTAACGGGTATATCCGTAGATTGACGGCTTACCCATCCTAGCTGTGCAACGTTACCAGCTGCTTCAGCGGTTCCTTTAACAACCGCCGGCTTGCTAGATGTCCATGTAATGGTGGAGCCTTGTTCACCTGAAGTAACAAGACGTAAGTTGCCTTTAACGTTATCTGCATTGTAAATCTCTAATTGTTCAGCATCCAGATCAACCTTCTGCTGATCATCGAATTGCTTCAAGATCGTAACAGGGAATAAAGCAGTTGTAGATACTCCCTGATATGTTAAAGTGGCCGTAAGCTCTGCTTGAACATCACTGGATTGAGCATTTGGACGTTCTACATTACCACTGTCAGAGATAACCGTAGGATGACTGGAACTCCAAGTGATGTTTACGCCGTTTTTACCGCTTGTCGGTAAGTTAACATTTCTCGTTATCTGTTCAGCACTCTGATCTGCCTCGTCTAAGTAATGACCGATGTTAAGTTGATTCGCTGCATCATCAACCGTGAGCTGACGTATTTGGGAGATGTGAGTTACTGCTTCTTGGTGATATAACTCGCCCACTTCCTGCTCCGTCAACGCGCGATCATATACTCGGAAATCAGCCATGCTACCTTGAAGATACGGATCGTTCGAAAAGATGGACTTACCGATAAAACCAGAGAACGTAACATCCGGATTAATAATGTCTGACAGCTTTAGTCCCTTCGCATTACCTGAAGCAACCTTAGCTCCATCAACGAATAATGTCATCTTGTTGCTGGCTTCGGAGAAGGACACCGTTACCTGCTTCCACTCTCCACCGATCAGGTTGGAGTTTGCACTGCCTGTAATTAATGCTTCGTTCGGCCAGCCATTTTTGGATATACCTGTAGCAATCATATTGCCGGATCCACTGCCGTGACGTGGGGTTATGAAAAAATACTTGTTCGTTTCCGGTGTTAACACCGTACCCAAACCGAAAATCCAGCGATTTGTACCATCATTTGTCCAGTTCACGATGGAAGATACGGTAATCTCATTCAGACCTTGTAATAGATCTAGTCCGTTTGAGCCCTTAGGAATCTCAACATAGCCACTATTAGATGTAGAGCTCCCGCCATTGAAGGAGATAAAGCCAACTTCACTATTTGAAATGAATTGCCCATGGTCTGGATTTTTAAATATCCCATCAAAGGTAACTTCCTTGTTGGCAACATCCTTCAGTACGAGTTGACCGTCTATTTCGGCAGTCGTTTTCATGTTGTAATGAAGAAGCAGATCATCGTTTAGCAACTTTTCTTGAACGGCATTCTGCTCAATAGAGTCATCCTTAGGCAATAAGGTAACCACGAACTCCTTCGTTGCTTGGCTCCCACCTAAAGAGATGGATGCTGTTAAAGTCACTTGTTGTTCCATTTCTCGTAAGATCACTTCACCAGTTGGACTAATCGCACTCTCATCACTGGAAGTCCATGATATCATTGCGCCATTCTTATCTTCAGTGGGCAGTACAAGAGATTCTGTAACTGCCGATATATCACCTAACGTTAGCTCTATTTTGCCTTGTTGTACTTGCTTTTCATTAAATGATTGTTCATATACTACAGCGATATCCTCACTATTTAGTGCTTCTCCATAAATTCTTAAATCTTGAAAGCTGCCTGCAAAAGTAGCATCCCCTAAATAATTGGAGCGACCGATGTAAGCTTGCAAATCCGTACCAAAGCTTGCTGTTGTTTTCTCTTTGGCGGCCGTGCCGATACTAACCCCGTTAATATAACCTGTAATAGAGCTTTCTGTAATGACCGTCGTATAGTGAGCCCATTGACCTTTGTACTGTGACGTAGAAGTGCCTGATACGCCTACCTCAGTCGTCCAAGGCTGGTCAACATTATTGCTATTCGTAAATACTGACTTAAAATCACCGCTTGGATTCGATGGATTCAACATCCAGTAATTCGTTGGCAAGTTATTGCCATCTGCTGGCGTACCATAGAATAATGCGGAGAAGTTCCCACTTCCCGTGTTACTTTTAATCCATACAGAAATCGTTGTATTTTCTTGATGATCAAACAAACCCGTAGGAAGCTGAACGTAGTTCGTATTACTATCTGTTCCCCCAGGTAGAGTGAGACCATCGGTGTACGTAATATCTCCTACGGCCGTTCCATGCTTTTCATTACCTGATATATCCTGTACATCCTCAAGCAATGGATAATGCCCCAACATCGTTGGTGTTATTGTGTCCGCTGAAGCTAGATTGTTCAATGGCATAACAAGATTCAAACAGTTACTGAAGGTTAAAAGTAAAGCTAACGTTATGATTGAAATTCGGTTTCGCATAGCATTCTCCCCTTCGTTTAATTTTCTGTTGTATACAACCCCATTGCTTACCTTTAAATCAAGACCACCTCGCTCAAGGAGATAGAGATCCCCTTTTCATAATGAATGCGCTTACATTCCTTCTCATATTACGTCTTCAACGATTTCTATTCAATGTACTATCATGTTAATAACGTGGACTTTTTTATTGCAATTTGAAATTAATGCAGACTGCAACACTATCACTATACTTCGAAGTAGTCGTTTTCATTTGTAAATATACGCTAGGTTTAAATTAAAGGATTGAACACCTGAGGAACATAATATATATAGTTGGGCGCTTGTAAAACGCTTCCAAATATGGTGCAGGTGAAACCATGAGCGCACCGGATCAAAAAATAAGGAGGATTGCAATCTATGCCAAAACGATTTAGCAAAATGCTCGCGTTCCTTTGCTGCTTGGTCATGGTGGCCTCGCTAATGCCTACGAGCTATGCTGCCGACAATGAAGACATCGAGATCTCAGCAGTAACGAATGAAACACCAACCGCCATTTTTGGAACTCCCGAACTCGGGTCAAACGATCCCCTCTGGGACCAAACCATGGAGCATCACATCAACAAAAGCACGGTGCCCACCGACCCCAGACCCCATGCCACGGGCACAGCAAGAATCCTTTGGGATCATGACTACCTTTATGCCCGCGTAGTTGTGAATGACAGTAATCTATATCAGGGAGCTGGCGCAGATCATCGGTATGACAGCCTGGAGTTTTATGTTGGTACCGGAACCGGAGGCTCAAACCAATGGCGCGTCAGCTCGACGGGTGTGTTTTCAGGGCAGGCCGCTCCAGGCAGAGCAGCATGGACCCAGATCACGGAAACAGGATATATCGTGGAGATGAGAATACCCAAAAGAAATTTGATCTTACAGGAGGGAACGCTTACCTTTGAGGTCTATATCAATAACTCGACAGAACAAGGCGCTGATCGCTATGAAGTCGTTTCCTCTTTTGGAATTCCCGACGCGGCTTATAACAGCTCTGATTCATTTACAGACAGCCTGCAGCTCATCCCAGCCCATGAGTTAGACACCAGATTATCAATTACCGCAACTGCAGGTCCGGGCGGCCAAATAACGTCGATTCCACCCGGCGATGTTCTAAGAGTAGATCGAGGCTCTAACAAAGAAATTACGTTTGTTCCCGACTCCGGTAAAATTGTGGATACCGTAACGGTAGACGGCGAGACCGTGACTCTATTTGATGGCACTTATACCTTTTCGAATATTGAGGCTGATCATACCATTCATGTGACATTCAAAAACGATCCGGACGCGGGCATACTCCCTTTTATCGTATGGAATGACAACTTCGCCAGTGGTGAGTACACAACGGCTGTTATCATTGATTTAGGCGAGGGGAAGTCGGCGTTAGGCTCCGCGCTTCATCCCGACTTGTTTGCCTTGTCGGCTAGGAACACGACCCTGAACGGCGAAGCAGTGACCTTTGAAGGACCACGCAAAATCACAAGGGTATACGCTAATGAAGAACCGAAGGTACGCGGCTATGTGGGGCCGGTAAGCAATTCACCCGATTATCAGGACGGACTGGCGAGCGGTCGTTACATCGTCATTGAGTCTGAGTTTTATTCAGAGAGCGGCGGCAATACAACGCTGGATGGCAGCAGTAACTCGACAAAGCAGGTTTACACCGTTGTCCAAAAAGATGAAATCGTACTGACAGAAGGAAATCCGCTTCACAACGTGGTTTTTGAACAGGAAAAGGTTGTTAATCCAATCCTCGATAAATTTACAACATTCACGGACAATTCGGTCAATCGTTCGCTTTACCTTCACAAGGGTGAAGACGGTAACGTGATGAAAGGATTGCCGCTGTATGTTTATACTCATGGCATGTCACGTGGCGGCACAAACGCTGCGACAGACCAAAAAGCGGCCATGAAATCCGCCAACGGCTCGGTCGCTCTAATGAAAAAGATGGAACAAAATCCCGATAAATACGCCAGCCATGTACTGAATATTTCCTATAATGGCGTATCTGTTCCCTCCACAGAGAATGTTAAGAAGGTCATAGACGCCTTGATTACCAGCGGCGAAGTAGACCCTAACCGTGTTTACGCAGCAGGCTTCTCCTGGGGAGGCCAGTATACCAACAACTTAGTTAACAGCTATCCCGGCTTCTTCGCTGCTGCCGCACCTATGGCCCCGGTAAGCGGTTCACCGAATGCTAACGCCAATGATGCTCACAACACCCTGGCCTACTGGATGTTTTTAAATGCTCATAATGTTGGAAGCTACCAGTCTAACCTCAATAACTACATCAATAACAATATGCCAAAAATGATTAACGCGAGAGCTTCCCGCTTTGAGAGTAATGAGGTACTTACGTGGCCCTACAATCAATTTGATCAGCCGAATCTGAGGCCGAATCCTGCCAACACACCTGTTCTGGCTGATTATATAGCGCATGAAGTGGAAGCGGCTGTTCTTTACAACGAGATCACTATGGGAACTTGGACAATAGCTCCCACAGCGCAGTCCTCTAACTTGCCGGCTTGGAACAACGACTACACAGATGTCTTTGATTGGATGTTCGCGCAAAGAAAACCTGTCGTGCCCGGTGCGCCTAGCAGCTTCAAAGCGACAGCGGGTGACGTACAGGTCACATTGAGCTGGACTGCTCCTGCTGACAATGGTGGCAGTGCGATTTTGGGCTACAAGGTATGGTATAACAACGTAACGCCAGTCACATTGGATGCGACGGAGACCAAATATACCTTCAATAACCTGACAAACGGCCAAAATTACAACTTCAAGATCGTTGCGGTGAACGCGAAGGGAGACGGCGCGGAGATCAGTGTAACGGCGATGCCGACAAAGACGACGACTCCTACCGTACCTGGTTCTGGTGGCACTACAGGCAATACGGGCAACACCAGTAATACAAGCAACAGTAGTAATACACACAACACCAACAATACGAACACCGGGACTGACGCTGGAATGTCGAAGTTGACCTACACAGTGAATACACCGAAGGATAAACCCGCAATCACAGACAAAGACGGCAACACCACCCTACCCGGCGGCGGCACGATTACGAACAAGGGCGGGACGGAGATTAAGGTACCCGAAGGCACATCGATAGACTCATACGGTAAGCTGACCATTCCAGCCGACAAAAGCGCCGAAGTGACACTACCCGGTGGCAATAGCACAGTGACCATTCCGGGCGGCTCGACGATCGGGAGCGACGGTACGATCACAGTAGGCGGCAAAGACGCGCATGTGAATCTGCCAAACGGCAATCAAGTGCAAATCCTTGACGGATCGAAGATACGGAGTAGCGGCGCGGTTGTGGTAGGACTGAGCGGCGCAAGAATCAGCTTAGACAACGGCTTGTCGCTGAACATACGTGAGGGTACGGAGCTGGTGTTTGATGACGCCACCCCACTGGGCTTCCTCGTAATATCGGGCAACCCTTTCAGGGATGCCAACATGGACGACTGGTTCTACAACGATGTAAATTCAGCCTACACATACGATCTTTTCAACGGTACGACGTCCACGACGTTCTCACCGGGCACCGCAATGACGCGTGCAATGTTCGTGAAAGTACTGGCCAATCTGGAGAACGTAAATCTCTCCAGCTACACGAGTTCCCGCTTTAGCGACGTAACGGACGGACAGTGGTACACGGCGGCAGCCGAGTGGGCGGCCGAAGAAGGTATAGTCAACGGTACAAACGCAGACCTGTTTGACCCCAATTCACCGATGACACGCGAGCAGATGCTGGTGATCCTGTACAACTACATGAAGTACAAGGGCTATGAGATACCTGAAAGCCACTCTAAGTCCTTCGCAGATGAGACTGAGATCAGTTCTTGGGCGTTTGAGGCCGTTCAGGCACTGCGGGGCACCGGCATTGTATTAGGCAAGCCGGACAACTTTTTTGCTCCCAAAGCAACCGCCAGCCGCGCCGAAGTAACCACGATCTTTGTAAGATTCGTCGAATATTCGGCTAATTGAGAGCGCGTACAGAAAATGCAGACCCATCCGGTTGGACAATATCCAGCCGGATGGGTCTCCTAGTTCTCAAACTGCACTTTTTTTGACATCTAGAATATTCGTTCCCAAGTCCAAAAGTTCTAATTAATTAATGCATATTCTGATTTATTTCACCACAAAAAACGCCATCACAATAATGTGATGGCGTTCTTGACTATGGAGCCTAGGGGGATCGAACCCCTGACCTCATCGCTGCCAGCGATGCGCTCTCCCAGCTGAGCTAAGGCCCCAGGATATGAAATAGATAACTTGTCCAGCACTGCTACGTTCCACAGGCGACTCCTATATCATATAAAATCCAGCTTTCGCTGTCAATCACTTTTTAAGATCCAAAGTGATTGGAGAAGAACAACCGATTTCTCTGGTACACACGGACTGGAACTCCAGACTGCTCTTCTCCCTTTCCCCACTTCACTAATCCTCCAGATTGTCTTTGGACAAAAGGGATTTCAGCTCTTTCATAAACATATTGATATCTTTGAACTGGCGGTATACCGACGCAAAACGGACATACGCCACTTCATCAACCGGAAACAACTGTTCCATCAATAACTCACCAATCTGGCGACTCTCGACCTCAGCATCAGCTGTATTACGCAGAGATTTCTCCACTTCAGATACCATCATCTCCAGGGTCTCTACGGAGACTGGACGTTTCTCACAGGCACGAATAAGCCCGCGGAGAATCTTGTCCCGGCTGAACTCTTCCCGGCTGCCATCTTTCTTAATGACAATCAGTGGAGTCTCCTCAATCATCTCAAACGTTGTAAATCTTCGGGCACACTGCTCACATTCCCGGCGACGACGAATGGATTTTGCTTCGTTAGCCGGACGCGAATCAAGCACTTTGGTACCCATATAACCGCAATAAGGACACTTCAAATCAGATCACTTCCCATGTTTTACTTTTACCACATATTCCCTGTACTGATTTTGTAATGAAAAACGTATTGCCGACACATAATACTTTTACCAACCCGCGAGGAGGTGAACAGCAATGGCACAAAGCAATGGTAACTCCAACAACCTGGTGGTAACTAAAGCTTCCGCAGCACTCGAGCAAATGAAATATGAAGTTGCTCAAGAACTCGGAATCAGCATCCCACAAGACGGATACCAAGGTAACATGACTTCTTACGAGAACGGTTCGATCGGTGGATACATCACGAAGCGTCTGGTAACAATTGCAGAACAGCAATTGGCAGGTCAATACCAATAATATCTGCATCGTAACGTAATACGCAACACAGAGGAGCATGGAGCGGCCGGTGAAAACCGGCCTGCTCTGTGCTTCTACTTATATTTACTCAGAACGTATTATAGATCTTTACATACTGATTATAATAGTAAATGACCCTTTGTACATAGTGACGCGTCTCACCAAATGGAATATCTTTCACCGTATCAATCGAACCATCCCATACACCATCTCTAAGCCAGCTGTTTACCTTGCCTGGACCTGCATTATAGGCAGCAATCATGACCACTTCATTGCCCTCGAATTGATCAGACAGATTGCGCAGATACCATGTGCCTAACTGAATATTACGTTCCGGCTCATGCTTCAATTCATCCAGCGAAGTGTCGGGAATTTTGGCTTGTTCCAGTATCCAGTTGGCCGTGTCCGGCATCAGTTGCATGAGCCCGATGGCACCGCGTTTGGATTCCTTGCTTGTCTTGAAATTGGTCTCCACCTTAATAATCGAAGCAATCAGAAACGGATCAACCTCATAGCTCTGAGATTGGGCACGGATCTCATCCTTATAATGAATGGGATAGAACCACGCCATCCAGTTTGTATTCAGAAATAATACCAGTACAAAGGACACAAACATCAACAGCAGTACTCGTTTCTTGCGTAATACTCTCATAACAAACCCTTACGCTTTAGAAATGAGTCAATTTGCTGCTCCGTCTCAGTCCATGAACCGCTGTTATCAATGACAATGTCTGCCAACTGTTTTTTGCGCTCAATATCCATCTGTACATCCATTCGGGCCTCAGCCTGTGCTGCAGTCATTCCATCCCGACCCATCAAGCGATCTCGTTGCACCGATCTCGGGACATATACTACCATGACTTCCTCGAAACCATCTTCCAGACCCGATTCGTAGAGCAAAGGAATATCAGACACCACAAGTTTATCCGGATGTTGCAATTCGTATGCAGCAGCCCGTTCACGCATCTCTTTACGGATTGCCGGGTGTGTGATCGCCTCCAGAGCCTTTCGTTCCTCGGGTTGTTCAAAAACAATACTTCCAAGCTTTTTCCGATTCAGTGTTCCATCTTCGTTCAGTATGGCTTGTCCGAACCGCTTAACAGCGGCGGCCAACACGGGATGCCCGGGCATCATAACTTCCCGGGCAATAACGTCTGCATCGATGAGCAACGCTCCCTTACTGGCGAGATAGGCGGAAACACTGCTTTTGCCTGTCGCGATCCCGCCGGTTAAGCCTATATTCATCGTTTCACCTCATAACAGCTTCATTATTCCCATAATCATTAACAATAGCGCTGGCAATACAGACAGTCTTCGCATCCAGCGCAGAGCTGAGAATCGTAGGCCAACCTTCATGCCGAGTGACAGAAACGCCCCACTAAACAGTGCAATAATAAGTGCTGTCCATAGTGTAGGGAACCCCAAAAGCGCTGCTCCCAATCCTGCTCCAAACGCGTCCAGAGACAGGGCAATACCAAGCCACATCGCTTCTTGAGCAGAGATACTCCCCGAGTTATCCATATCCGCCTTGGAGGGACTGCGAAGGATCTGAATGACAACGCCCAGTTTACGCAGTTCCAATGTAAATACCATTCGTTCCAGTGATCCACTTGAAGCCGACTGCTCCAGATCCAGTGCAAGCACCTGATTTCTGCCCTTTGAATCCGCCAGTCTCTGTTGTGCTTCTCCCACCCCAGTTACCGTTGCTTCTCTTCCCTCACCCGTTCCAGTGTCTGTTTCCAGCTGTTCTTTGCCTTGCTTTCGAAGAAGTTGCAACAATGACCATGCGCCAATACCTATCAATATGACGGCTCCCACAATCGAAGCGATATCCGGTGACACCACATGGGACAACAACACACCTACTTGCATCGACAAGGCAATAACCAATCCCGAACAGATCGAAATAACAGCGATAGATAACAGGGGAATCTTAGTCCTCCGTAACCCATATGTAATCCCGACTCCAAAACCATCTAAACTAAGCGCCAAAGCAAGCGCCAGCAATGAAATAAAATGATGCAGCACCCCGGACTCCTCCTCTGTGCGGTACTCGTGCCAACTGAAGATGCCAGTATGGGTATACGCCCGCTTATTTCTGCCATATCAGTATATGGAGGGAGGAATCCAAGGGTGCTATGATTTCATCATTTCGTTCATTCAGTTCATGTTACAGCAGCTGACAGTTCGGACAAAAATGCGTGCCACGGCCACCAACCACCGTTTTTTCAATTAATGTCCCACATGTTGTACAAGGTTCTGATTTGCGACCATAGATTTTCAGTTGATGCTGGAACATCCCCATCTCACCCTGTCCATTCACATAGGACTTGATCGAAGATCCACCTGCATTCACTGCATCTTGCAACGTAGCCACAATCGCTTCGTGGAGCACCGTTAATTGAGCTTCGGTCAAGGTTTTGGCGATGGTCTCGGGATGGATACCTGCGCGAAATAAAGCCTCGTCCACATAAATATTCCCGATACCCACCACATATGCCTGATTTAACAGCACAGCCTTGATTTTGGTTGTACGCTTGCCAACCGCCTCGCGGAATGCAGTTACCGTAAAGGCTGGATCAAGCGGCTCCAGTCCCAGCTTCAGCAAAGGTTTCGATACCAGTTCCTCACCTGTATTGAACAGATGCATCGTACCGAACTGCCGTACATCCTTATAACGCAATTCCGTACCATCATTAAAATGGAAGATCACATGTGTATGTTTCTCCACATCTTCATGCTGCTCGTACACTCCGTATCTTCCTTCCATCCGCAGATGGGAGACAAGCACCAGCCCGTCCAGCAAAATACGCAAAAACTTGCCTCGGCGCTCCACCCCAATCACGGTATGTCCCGCGAGTTCCATTGCAAATGCATCTATGTCGTCCGGCCGCTGAATAATCCGCGGCAAGCTAACGGTAACATGATCAATCGTTTTGCCCACAATAAGTTGATTCAATGTTCTTCTGACTGTTTCGACTTCCGGTAATTCCGGCATGATGTTCTCACCTCCCCTATATTATAACGGAAGATGACGCTCAGCGGGACCCTTTTCTTATATCGCATACATGGAAAGGCCTATTGTAAAATACCGGGAAAACCGCGCGGCGCTTGATTTATTTCGCTTCGTACCAGTTATCACCAAAGCTGACTTCTGCTTTCAGCGGAACCGACAGTTCCAATGCTTTTTCCATAACTGAAGGCACTAACTCCTTCATCAGTTCCAATTCATCCGCAGGTACTTCGAAAACAAGTTCATCGTGCACCTGAAGTAACATACGGCTCTTCAACTTGCGTTCCCGCAGCGCTTCATCCATCTGTACCATGGCCAGCTTGATGATATCTGCCGCAGTTCCCTGAATCGGTGTATTCATCGCTGTACGCTCTGCAAAGGAACGCAGATTGAAGTTGCTGGCATTAATCTCTGGCAGGTAGCGACGCCGTTCCAACAGCGTTTTCACGTACCCATCTTGGCGAGCTTCCTTCACAATGTCATCCATATATCGACGCACACCCTGGAAGACTTCAAAATACTGATCAATAAACTGCGCGGCCTCTTTACGAGTAATATGCAGGTTCTGGGATAAACCATAATCACTTATTCCATACACGATACCAAAGTTAACTGCCTTGGCGGAACGACGCATATCCCCGTCCACATCCTCAGGTTTCACGCCAAATACATCCGAAGCGGTCTTCGTATGAATATCCATATCATTGACAAACGCTTCCTTCAAGCGCTCATCGTCTGAAATATGGGCCAGTACACGCAGTTCAATCTGGGAATAGTCTGCTGCCAAAATGGACCATCCAGGCTCAGAAGGAACAAATACCTTCCGGATTTTGCGACCTTCTTCCATCCGAATCGGAATGTTCTGCAAGTTCGGAAATTGACTGCTAAGTCGTCCAGTGGCAGCAATGGTCTGACGATAAAACGTATGCACTTTGCCATCCCGATCCGAAATCTCTTTAAGCAAGCCCTCCACATAAGTGGATTGCAGCTTGGCAAGCTGACGATATTGGAGAATATGCTTGACCACATCATTATAAGGAGCCAATTTCTCCAATACTTCAGCATCTGTGGAGTAGCCCGTTTTGGTTTTTTTCACCACTGGCAAACCCAGTCTATCAAATAAAATCTCACCCAGCTGTTTCGGTGAATTCAGATTAAACTCCGTTCCTGACAGCTTGTAGATCTCCGCCATCAACCTGCTGATCTGTTCTTCAAACTCGCTACCCAGAGCCTGTAGATCGGCCGTATTGGCTTTGATGCCCTGTTTCTCCATGTCCGCCAATATGCGTGACAACGGCATCTCCAGTTCATGGAACAATGAATTCATCTCATCCGTTTCCAGCACCTGCTCCTGAAGTGGAATAATGGCTGCGACTGCAGCAGCTTTGCGGCACAGGAAATCACCCAAGATCTCCACATCCGGCACCTTATACTTGGCCCCTTTGCCCATAACCGTGTCATCCTCCACGAGTGATGGCAAACCATACTTGGTCGTAAGTCCACTAATCGTCTGGTTGGATTCCGTTGGATCAAGCAAATACGCCGCCAGCTGTACATCAAATGCCGCGCCAGCAAATTCAATGCCATGCGCATGCAGGGCCAGGTCTACGCGATGAAGATCATACCCGCGCTTTGGCTGGTCTGAATTACCAAGCCATGCCCGCACTGGAGCCGCTGCCTCGGAATGAAGTAATTCGGGAGATATGAATGTATATGATCCAGCAGAACCTACAGCTAGTCCAATCAATTTCGCTTGATGCGGGTTATCCCCATGTGTCTCTACGTGAAGTACATCAATAGAGTCGAGGGAACTGAACAGCTCACTTATATTATCCTCAGTAGCAATGGAGGTTTCCACCTCGGCAGCAGGAACCGCTTCCTGTTCAGAACCGATGCTGCCACTGAACGACAGGCGTTCGAGCAAGGATTTGAATTCCAGCTTGGCCAATGCAGGGCCGGCATGTTCTTCTTTTAATCCGGCGAATTGCATATCCTCCCACGATTGCTCCAGCGGAACTTCCCGATGAATCGTCGCGAGTTGTTTGCTCATCCGGGCATCTTCGGCGTGAGCCTCGATCTTCTCTTTCATCTTACCCTTCAGCTCACTTGTACCGTTCAGCACATCCTCTACGGATCCGAACTGGTGCAGCAGCTTCAACGCTGTTTTCTCTCCAACTCCGGGAATTCCCGGAATATTATCGGACGCATCGCCCATCAGACCTTTGAGATCAATGATTTGCAGCGGCGTCAGACCATAACGCTCCTTAATCTGAGCAGGGTCATACAGTTCAATATCGGTTACCCCTTTACGCGTCAGCCCGATATGTACATGTTCGGAGGCGAGTTGCAGCATATCTTTGTCACCCGATACAACAAGCACCTGTCTGCCCGCTTCATCTGCGCGTTTGGTTAACGTTCCGATGATGTCATCCGCTTCGAATCCAGCCAGCTCAAACTGGGCAATGCCAAGTCCTTTCAGCAGTTCTTTGAGCAACGGGAATTGCTCGGACAACTCTGGTGGTGTTTTCTCCCGACCACCCTTGTATTCCTGATACCCTTCGTGGCGGAACGTGATTTTGCCTGCATCAAATGCAACCATGACATGTGTAGGCTTATGCTCTTCAAGAAGTCTCAGCAGCATCGTAGTGAAGCCATATACCGCATTGGTATGCAGACCTTTCGAGTTGGTCAGAGGCGGCATTGCAAAAAACGCCCTGTAAATAATGCTATTTCCATCTATGAGAATAAACTTGTCCATTCCAGCACCTCGCGTGTTATATGTTCAATCTCTTCAAATTACATCTACTCTCATGATACCATACCCACCTGTCACATCAAAAAGAATAGCCTCTTTTCACTTCATTTTATTCGCAAAAAAGAACCTTCTCCGCAGACAGCTGTGACACAGCCTACCTGAGAGAAAGTCCTTTTCCATTCATATGATTTCATTATCTAATCAGCACTGATTTCCCAATTCTAAAGCAATACTCTTCTATTGGTTCAGATCCGGGCGTTTCCCTGTCACCAGGTATACCGTGCTCTCACCAATGTTGGTTGCATGGTCGCCAATCCGTTCAATGTATCGTCCAACCATCATCAGCAGCATAGCCTGTGAAGCCTGATTAGGATGCTCTGTCATTAACGTGTAGAGATCACTGATCATGTGGCTGTACAGTTGATCAACCTGATCGTCCGTCTGAGCCATTTTGTAGGCCAAATCTGTGTTTTCTTTCAGGAAAGATTCAATCGATTCATCAATCATGGATTTCACGATTTCTGCCATTTGCGGGATATCCACCAGAGGTTTAATCAGCTTCTGGCCATCCATCCGGAGAGTTACCTTCGCCACGTCGAGAGCAAGATCTCCCATACGCTCCAGATCACTGGAAATTTTGAAGGCCACGATTATACGTCTGAGATCCTTCGCCACCGGCTGTTGTGTGATGATCAGTTTGGAGCCAAGTTCCATAATTTTGTCTTCAAGGGCATTCAGATTCGCATCATTCTTGATGATGACCTGAGCTTTCTCGGCGTTCATCGTTTGTAAACTTTCAATAGCACCATCCAGTGCTGCTCCAACATGTTCACCCATTTGTTTGAGCAAGGTACGCAGCTCTTCAAGCTCCTGATCAAATTCTTTTCTGCGAATCATAGATTTCATGTCCTCCTTGTCCATCATCTCCGGTTATGCCGGGATCATTCCAACTCAGCTCGCTTAACCGAACCTTCCGGAGATATAATCCTCGGTTCGGGAATCTTGCGGTGTGGAGAATAACGTCTCCGTATCAGCTGCCTCCACCACTTCACCATTCAGGAAAAATACCGTGCGTCCAGATACCCGTGCCGCCTGGTGCATATTGTGGGTAACCATAACGATGGTGTACTTGTGATGCAACTCCTTCACAAGCTCCTCAATCTTCAATGTGGAGATCGGGTCGAGTGCGGACGTTGCTTCATCCATCAGCAGAACGTCGGGCTGTACAGCCAGCGCCCGAGCAATACAGAGACGTTGCTGTTGTCCTCCGGACAGACTAAGTGCCGACTTTTTTAATACATCCTTCACTTCATCCCACAGGGCAGCATGGACAAGACTCTGTTCCACCAACTGATCCAGTTCAGCCTTTTGGGTTACCCCGTGCAAGCGCGGTCCATAAGCCACATTATCATAGATGGACTTCGGAAACGGATTTGGTTGTTGGAACACCATTCCTACGCGTTTGCGCAGTGTCTCCACTTCAATCTCATTACTGTAAATGTCAGAGCCATTCAGCATAACCTGTCCTTCCACACGAACACCCGGAATCATGTCATTCATCCGGTTTAACGTGCGAAGTAATGTCGATTTACCACAACCTGACGGCCCGATGAACGCCGTAACGGTTTTTTCCGGCAGATCCATCGATATATTTTTAAGCGCGTGATGCGTATCATAATATAAATTAAGTTTATCAATTTGAATGAGGTCCTTCATGGATGTTCACTTCTCCTTCGCTGCAGGGACACGGAAACTCCCTTTACGTTGAGACCGATGCTGATAATTGTTCATCGCTGCTCGGCCATCTATAATATCCTACCCTTTCATTGTAAAAACAGTATCACTTTCATGTTAACGGAATGTAAAAAGACATCCTAAACCTTCATGATCTGCTTGATGATCAATCTGATTCCTGATGCCTGCCTTTTGGACTGCGTGATATATTACTCGCTATCCGAAACCATCTCATCCAGTTTCGTACGAATGTGCTCTGCGACTTCTCCAGCTTTCCCGCCTTCCATGGCAATCTCCTCTGCTATCCGGGACAGATCTCTCACCGCACGGTTCAGTTGTCGGAACGTTGCTCCCCCTGCGGTGACATGCACCGAACTGTCGTCAATCTCCACTCCACTTGCCTTAACCAGTTCAACTGTCTGAAGGGTCAATCCACCAATATTATCCAGCAATGAAGACATGTTGCCCGCAACTTCACGGGTCTGTTTCGCGAGCGCGCGAATCTCGCCTGCAACAATCTGAAAACCTCGTCCATATTCACCGGCATGAGCTGCTTCAATGGAAGCATTCAGGGCAAGGAGCCCACTCTGATCTGCCAGGGATCGAATGGAATGTGCCATACCTGAGCCTCTTTTGATCGAATGCAGCATGTGATCCGCATGTTGTCCTTGACTCTCCATATGCAGATGTACCCGGTTATATGAAGCATCGACGTGTTGCAAACTCTCTTCACCCTGCGTGGACAATGCCATGATCTCACGGGCCTCATGAACGGTCTGATTCGCTGCATGCACCAGCTTGGTGACTGCATCATTGATTCTCGATATCTCCTGCCTGCTCTCGGATACCGTACGTACCCGTTCTGCCGCCGAAGCTTGTTGCAATCTGCGGGAGAGGGACATCACATCACGCATCGTCAGTACACCGAGCAGTCTTCCCTGTTCCGTAACGAGCAGACAATCATAGAAATGTTGTTCATTCCGTCCAAGTGCAATATCAATAATCGATGTGGCTTCCATATGAATATCTGCAATAACCGGAGATGTATTCACGACTTGGATGACTGGCTTACGGTAGAACAGATCTGCGGCAAAACGGCCATTTAACATCCGGTATAACGTCTCTCGCATTAACAATCCAGTAGGTTTCATCTGCTCATCACATAATACGATGCAAGGGTGCTCCTGATCCTGATTCATCATCATCGCAGCTTCTCCACAGGTCGTATGGACCCCGGCGACAGGAACCTGACGGTAATAGTCTTGCAAACGGATTACAGGTTCTTCAGCAACCATCGATACTTCACTCTGCTTCATTTCGGATGTTATTAATTCTTCACTATGTAAAACAACATGAGGCTGGTCGGGTTTCACTTCGAGCAACATGGGCATAAATGCGCAATCTCCTTTACGTATTAGCTCCGTCTTGAGATAGATTATGTAGGTATAAAGTATCACCCAGATAAGTCCATGCTACTCCCTCTACGTAAAGGAAAATCCTCCTTTATGTTAAACGAACGTAAAATAAAACTCCCCGATCATTGCTAACTTGAATGATGGGGAGTTTTTCTTTTGACAACCAATTTATAACCTACACCACGAATGGAATCAATGTGAACCGATTCCGGGTCCAGCTCCAGCTTTTTACGTAATGAGCTGACGTGTACGTCCACCGTTCGTTGACCTCCGATATAATCAAAGCCCCACACAGCGTTCATCAGATCATCTCTTGTTAGTACCACACCCGGTTTTTTGGCCAAATATAGCAGAACTTCGAACTCTTTCGGACGAAGACTGATGGATTGTCCACCCAGTGTCACTTCATATTTCAGAGGATAAATCTCCAGCTCTCCCAAAATAATTCGTGAACCATCCTTATCCTCAGGCTGTGGTAAGTCTTCACCATTGGAATAACGTCTTAATACTGCATCCACTCGGGCTAATAACTCAGATACACCAAAGGGTTTGGTAATATAATCATCGGCACCCGATTTCAGTCCCTGTACAACTTCGGCTTCACCGTTCTTGGCTGTCAGAATGATAACAGGTGTACTTACACCCTGTATTCTTAACTTGTTCAGAATGTCCAGACCATTCATGCCCGGAAGCATCAGATCCAGCAAAATGAGATCAAATTCCTGGGACAAGGCCCGATCATATCCTGCAGATCCGTGATCCTCTGCCGTAACGTCGTAACCTTCCTGTGTCAGGTTATACGTGAGTAATCTTGATAATGTAGGTTCATCTTCAATAACTAGCAAACGCTGTGCCATGATACCCCTTCTCTCTTCATAGGTTGTCTTGTTGCCACAACACTTTTTATATCATAGCACTATTTTGTTAACGTGGTGTAAAACAATACAACCTTTTTACATTTTGATACCAGACGCCTACATCTCTTCATCCTGAATGAATGGAAGGATAACCCGGAACGTTGTCCCCATCCCCAGTTCACTCTCTACAGACAATTTCCCATGATGCAATTCCACCAGATGTTTAACGATGGAAAGTCCAAGGCCCGTGCCGCCTGAATTACGGGATCTGCCTTTATCCACGCGATAGAACCGTTCGAAGATTCGCGGCAAATCTTTTTTCGGTATGCCAATGCCTGTATCGGACACCGCAAAGACCACTTCATCATCGTTATCCATCGTCACCTGTAACTTCACTCGTCCACCATCCGGGGTATAGTTGATACCGTTGGATAACAGATTGATGAATATCTGCTTCATCTTGTCCTCATCCGCTTCAATGTACAGTTCCTCCGGAACATGCATTTCCAGACGAATCTGCTTTTTCTCCGCCACCTTGGACAAGGTGCCCAGCACCATTTCGAAGAAAGAGTACACATGAACAGGTGAGCATTGCAGCGGCGCACGTTTGGATTCAATTTTGGATAACTCCAGAATATCTCCAATTAATCGGTTAAGTCGATCTCCTTCATCATAGATGATTTTCAGGAATGAACGCTCCGTCTCCTTATCCTGTACCCCGCCACTGAGTAACGTTTCGGCAAACCCCTTGACCGCAGCAACAGGTGTCTTGAGTTCATGAGAGACATTTGCGACAAACTCACTGCGCATCGACTCCAATCGGCGAATTGCCGACACATCCTGCAACAGGAACAACATGCCCCGATACCCGCCATCATCTTCGGTCATGGGTACTCCATCAATACGGATGAGTTTTTCCTCCGGGTTGAACACACTCACTTCTTCATGCATCCGATCCTTCAGTGCAACACTTTCTTCGATGGTACGTGTTAATTCGTAATGTCTTTTCAGTTCAGTATACGGCTTACCCGTAACTTTTTCTGCCTCAATACCAAGCATACGCTCCGCTTCCCGATTGACCAGTGCAATGGATTGCCCTGCGTCAATCATGACAATGCCTCCGGTCATATTCGCGAGCACACTCTGTAGCAATGCTTCATTGTCCCGAATCGTCTTCAGCTGGGACTGCAAACTGTCTGCCATTCCATTTATCGCAAGCCCCAGCTGTCCGATCTCATCTCTGCGCGTGACATCCACTCTCGCATCGTATTCCAGCTTGGTGATCCGATGAGCCACTTTGGTAATATGCTCAATCGGGGAGGTTAATCCGCGTGCAACCCGATAACTGACAAACGCGACAATTAAGAACAGCAGGCCAAGTGCAGCAAACATAATCATCCAACCACGCTGTAACCCCTGATCAACCGCATGCAGACTCATCGAAAGGCGGATGTAGCCATCAAATTTGCCGCTGGGCATTTCAATCATGTCACTTTGATCCGAATTGACAGGTAGCGCGACATACAGCATGTCCTGTCCCAGTGTTTCACTGTATCGTATGGACTGCCCGTATCCATCCCCGACCGCACCCAAGATTTCTTCCCGGTTCAAGTGATTATCCATCGCTGCCGGATTACTCTCGGAATCTCCAATGACCGTGCCGTCTTTGTTGATGAAGGTTACTCGGGAATCCGTCAGACGATCCAGTTCCAGCGCCCGATCTGAATAATACTTTCGTGTGGCTTCCGAGGTTGGGTCACTTGCATCATGGAACGGAAAAGTGGCTTTGAGCAAATTAATCTCGCGCACCATCGTTTGCTCCAATGCCGTTATATGCGTAGTTTTAAACACTCTGCCCATCGTATATCCAGCTACAATGACGGATACACCGATCAGCACCATCATAATGATGGCAAGGCGAATTCGGAACGGTCTCATCTATCTCTTCCTTTATGTCAGATTAACATCTAATGACTTGCCCTACATTGAATCCAGTTCAATTCGGTCCCCACGAGTGCCCGGATTGGAAATAACGAGAAACTCCACTTCTTCGTTGCTGCGATTCATCATCTGATGCGGCATTGCGGGTGCAATCTCTATTCCTTCATGGGTTTCCAGCACAAACGTTTCTCCATTTAGTTCCATACATGCTTCACCACTGAGGATGAAAAAAAACTGACGGCTTACCGAATGGTAATGTCGTATTTCAGCCGTTCCTGCAGGCATTCGCTCATGAATGATGCTTAATTTATCGTTTTGAACAAGATGCCAGCCATCGCACTGTCCACCCCATATATAATGCGCTGCATTCTGTTTGCTCATTTTCATATGACTTGTCCCTCCGAGTATAATTTGCTCGATCTATCATATCACAGATTAGGGAGCTTCCAGTCAGACATGGCTAATAATAAATTATCATAGTTCTATCAACAGAGATGCCGACTTTTGTAAACAGGTGCTAAACCGCATCTTGGACTTACACATTCCCTTTATATCAAAAAGGCGCACCGCTCAGCCATGCTGAAAGCGATACGCCTCTCTATATAATCAATCCTATCCCAAATCTAAACCTTCTTTAACATTTATCCGTTCACCACTTCGCCGCCATTCACATGCATCACCTGACCACTCACATATGAGGAATCATCTGAAGCAAGATATACGTAGGCTGGAGCCAGTTCATCCGGTTGCCCCGGCCGCTTCATCGGTTGTGTTGCACCAAACTCGCTTACCTTTTTCTCATCAAAAGTGGATGGAATGAGCGGTGTCCAGATCGGCCCTGGTGCAACAGCATTGACACGAATTCCCTTCTCAATTACATTCATCGATAAAGAACGAGTGAACGAAGTGATGGCTCCTTTGGTAGATGAATAGTCAAGCAGGGTCGGGCTGCCACGATAGGCTGTGATCGATGTTGTGTTAATAATTGTACTGCCTTTCTTCAGATGTGGCAGGGCTGCCTGCGTCACATAGAACATGCCAAAGATATTGGTACGGAATGTTCGCTCCAGTTGTTCTGGCGTAATATCCTCCAGATTCTGCTGCGGGTGCTGTTCTGCAGCATTATTCACGACAATGTCCAGTTTGCCCAGTTCATCCACGGTCTGCTGAACCGACTTCTTGGCAAAAGCATCATCCCCAATATCCCCGGCAATCAGGATGCATTTGCGTCCTTCCTGTTCGACCTGACGCTTCGTTTCCTTGGCATCTTCATGCTCGTTCAGATATACAATGGCAACATCCGCGCCTTCCTTGGCATACGTAACGGCAACAGCACGTCCAATTCCGCTATCTCCCCCTGTAATGAGCGCCACCTTACCCGTCAGTTTACCTGCTGCCTTATATTCAGGCTTCTCAAACTCCGGTCTGGGATGCATCTCCGATTCAATACCGGGGCGTTGATCCTGGTGCTGTGCTGGCATTGTTTTTTGATTTTGTTGTGTATTGGTTGACATCTAACATTCTCCTCTCAAAATGTGAACATGTTTGGATTACAGAAGACATGGGCTCTAACTGTAAACACTTCCTTGTCTTTCGTTCTCTGAAAAAAGTCTCATTCTGTAGGATGGCATGAACAGTTCAGATTATTCTTCTGTGGTGAACAACAACTTACACCGCAGTGTGCTGTCTCTAATGGTTATTTACCACTCTCTTTGGATATCAAACAACCTGTTTGCTTCAATGCTTGTTTTGCCCCAATTCGAAAATTATTCGAAATTGGACTGTTTCAGGACACAAAGTGTATTCCTATGCTGCTTGGGCTGATGTACAATGTACAGTATACAGATGTGCTTAAATTATCATTTTATTCGTTTAATCATCCTAACCTAACATGGAGACCTGTCAATGGAATCGCATATTAATTCATATATAACACTCGTAGCCACTTCAGCCGTGCTGAATGTCTTTTTGTGTTTATATACCTATTTCAGAAGATCCGAGATCCCCAGCTCCAAAATATTCATTTTCTACACAGCAGCACTCTCCATATACACGTTTGGTTATGCAATTGAGCTGGCCAGCAACACGCTGGAGCAGATGAAGTTTTGGACCACCGTAGAGTATATCGGCATGCCCTTCTCCGCATCGCTTGGCCTCATGTTGATGATCAAGTACACAGGGAGAACGTTATCCAAAAAGATAACTGCCGCATTGTTTGTAATCCCTTCCATCACTTTAGTTATGGTTGCAACCAATGACTTTCATCATCTTTTTTATAAAAAAGTATGGTTGAGAGAAGATAGTCCCGTTCCTCTGATGGATATCGCTGTGGGGCAATGGTATGTTGTACACGGTGCATTTACGTTCTCCTGTCTGTTATGTGCCTGCCTCATTCTAATTGCACAATGGAGACACACCAAGAAGATGTATCGTCGTCAATTGCTTACACTGATTACTTCACAGATTATCCCTATGGTCGCCGCTTTTCTGTATTTGCTTGGTTTGACTCCTGGCGGGATGGACCCCGTCCCCGTACTTATGTGTATCACCTCTGCCATGTATATTTGGGCCATTCTATCCTCTCGTCTCCTGACCATCGTACCCATCGCCAAAGACAGTATTTTCGAGAGCATGCGTGAAGGTGTTATTGTACTGGATAGTTCCAACCGACTCGTTGATTACAACAGATCTCTGCGTGACATGTTGCCAGAGCTTAATACAACCATGGTTGGCCAACTCTTGGATGACATCTGGCTTAATCTTTCTGGAGAGACGTTTCCCGTCGATTACCACAAGGAAGGTTTGCAGACCGATCTATACTGGCAGTTAAATGGAGAGACCGTATGTTATCAGGTCAGGACATCTTACGTGTATAACAAGGATGCACAGATTGTAGGCAGTCTGATTATGCTAATTGATATAACGGAACAACGCTTCTTGCAAGAACAGCTGAAACAACTGGCTTACTTCGATGGTCTGACCAAAATCTATAATCGCACTCAATTTTTGCACAAGGGTCGGGAAATGTTGAGTGAAGCTCATCTTAATCTGCGACCTGTCTCATTTATTTTATTTGATATTGATTACTTTAAACGCATCAACGATACCTACGGACATGATGTTGGCGATCAGGCCATTATTCATGTTGTCTCTGTATGTAATCGATATTTAAGCCCTGAGATGTTGTTCGCCCGTTATGGAGGAGAAGAGTTTGTCATCGCTCTTCCGAATACATCGCTTCAAGAAGCTGAGAAACTTGCCGAGCAAATGAGAGTTGCCTTGTTGAATGACCCCCTGGATGTTAAGGGAGTCCCTATTACGTTAACCTCAAGCTTTGGTATTGCCCAGTACAATGGAGGAATAGATTCTCTGGAGTCCTTGTTACGAGACGCTGATACTGCCTTGTACGAATCCAAGCGTAATGGTCGAAATGCAGTGCGTGCATATACGGTGAGTACAACCTAACCAATGCAGCCCGTGTCTGATGGAACATGGATGATAATATGTATGGTAGTGATCCCTATAGTTCCAGTTCAAATAAACCGAGGGCTGCTGATTTCATCTTGGCAATAACAAAAATAGACAGCCAATGAGGCTGTCTATTTTTCATTTGTTACAATGTAACACCATCTTACATATCATTCGGGCTTGTCCTAATTACGTCTGCAAACGCTTAACCAACCACTACCAATACATCTTTGTAGGATGGATTAACCGTACTTAACAGACTTAGATCACCTGATTATTCACCATCAGATACACCATGATTAGCAAGAATACCGCCAGAAGTGTACTGAACATACGAATTTTGCTTTGCTCAGGACCCACATCACGCTTGTTTTTCACACCTTCTGCAGCGAGTCGCAGCGGTTTGCCCATAATTCCTCCAATAGCCGCAATAGCCAAGAGTAGAACAACAACGACAGCCATCCAGACATGAGAATACTCACCTTTTGTCATCAGGTAACCACCAGTAAGAAGTTGGATTACAAGTCCATACTGTGCAACTTTGTTCAAAGAACGAAGCGACGCAAATGCACCCTCTTGTGCTGCAGCATTCAAGGTACGGATCTTACCGACCACGAATGGCAGAATCAAATAAAATCCCATCGCCAGTGCTCCAACAATATGGAGCAGATACATAATCATTGTCAAAATTTTCATCCTCCTCAACATTTTCGGTGTGCTATACATCACATTCCATTATACTGGGGAACTTATCCAAAGAAAAGAAAACCTCCGGGTTTACCGGAGGTTTTCTTTTAGCTTCTGTTCAAAAAGTTTTCAAACTTACAGATTTACTACTGAAATGACGTTGCGAACCGAATTAGCAGATTTATCCAATCCTGCTTTTTCTTCTGCTGTCAGTTCAAGTTCAAAAATTTTCTCAATGCCGTTACCACCCAGAATGGTTGGTACACCGAGGAACAGATCATGATAACCATATTCACCTTCAAGATAAGCGATCACTGGAATGATACGTTTCTTGTCCTTCAAAATCGCTTCCGTCATCTGAACAAGTGAAGCCGCCGGTGCGTAATATGCACTGCCGTTACCGAGCAGATTCACAATCTCACCACCGCCAACACGTGTACGCTGAACAATGGACTCGATCCGGTCAGCCGGAATCAGGGTATCAATTGGAATGCCCCCCACGCTCGAATAACGAACGAGAGGCACCATATCGTCTCCGTGACCACCAAGAACGAATCCACGAACATCTTCAACAGATACGTTCAACTCTTGTGCAATGAAGGTACAATAACGCGCTGTATCAAGAACACCTGACTGACCAATAACACGGTTTTTAGGAAAACCAAGGGTCTGATAAGCAGCATAAGTCATCGCATCCACCGGGTTGCTTAGAATAATGACGATGGAATCAGGGCAATATTTTTTCACATTTTCACAAACGGACTTCACGATACCCGCATTCGTATTGACCAGATCGTCGCGGCTCATCCCGGGTTTACGGGCGATACCAGCGGTGATGATTACAATCTCAGAACCTGCAGTATCTTCGTAGTTGGAAGTACCGACGATATGACTGTCAAATCCTTGAACAGGACTTGCTTCCATCATATCGAGTGCTTTCCCCTTCGTCGGGTTCTCCAGTTGAGGAATATCAACCAGCACAACATCCCCGAGTTCTTTTTGGGCAAGCATTAATGCGGTCGTAGCACCGGTAAACCCGGCGCCGACTACTGTGATTTTTTTGCGCTGAATAGTCAAGATTCACATCTCCCCTTACAGGTTTTTAATGATTTGATCCGCGAATTCAGAACATTTCACTTCAGTAGCGCCGTCCATCAGACGTGCAAAGTCATACGTTACTGTTTTATTGTTAATGGATGTTTCCATACCTTTGTAGATCAGGTTAGCTGCTTCTTGCCATCCCAAGTGCTCAAGCAACATTACTCCGGACAGGATAACAGAACCAGGGTTCACGACATCTTTATCCGCGTATTTAGGTGCAGTACCGTGAGTTGCTTCGAAGATGGCATGTCCTGTTACATAGTTGATGTTTGCTCCAGGAGCGATACCAATTCCGCCCACTTGCGCTGCAAGTGCATCGGATAGATAGTCCCCGTTCAGGTTCAATGTTGCGATAACATCAAATTCGCCTGGACGAGTCAGTACTTGTTGCAGAGCGATATCGGCAATCGCATCTTTTACGATGATTTTACCAGCATCTTCAGCGGCTTTTTGTGCTGCATTCGCTGCATCTGTACCTTCGTTATCTTTGATGATATCATATTGTGCCCAAGTGAATACTTTGTCAGCGAACTCTTCTTCAGCCACTTCGTATCCCCAGTTTTTGAAGGCACCTTCAGTAAATTTCATGATATTACCTTTGTGTACCAAGGTAACACTCTTACGGTTATGATCAATTGCGTATTGAATTGCTGCACGTACCAAACGTTTCGAACCTTCGGAAGAAACTGGTTTGATACCAATACCGGAAGTTTCAGGGAAACGAATTTTGTTAGCGCCCATCTCCTGTTGCAGGAACTGGATCACTTTTTTCACTTCTTCAGAACCTTCAGCATACTCGATTCCTGCATAGATATCTTCCGTATTCTCACGGAAAATGACCATGTCTACCAGCTCAGGACGTTTAACTGGAGAAGGTACGCCGTCGAAATAACGAACAGGACGCAAACAAGTGTACAGGTCAAGCTCTTGGCGCAGGGCTACGTTCAGGGAACGGATACCACCACCGATTGGTGTAGTCAATGGTCCTTTGATCGCTACGATATACTCACGAATGGCTTCCAGTGTATCATTCGGCAACCACTCACCGTATGTATCGAATGCTTTTTGTCCAGCAAACACTTCATACCATGCGATTTTTTTGTTGCCATCATAAGCTTTTTCAACAGCTGCATCCAATACACGTTTGGAAGCTTTCCAGATATCACGGCCTGTACCGTCACCTTCGATAAATGGAATGATCGGATTACTAGGTACTTGAAGTGTACCGTTATCAATTTGAATTTTTTCGCCTTCAGTTGGGTGAGCAAATTTTTCTAATTTCATAGTTAAAATTCCTCCTAAGTTTCGTATATGCAGTATTCATCATACCACTAGTCTTGTTGAGAGAAGGGTCCTGAGAGCTTAAGCTAGTAACGCCCCTGCTTTCCAACCCTTCACCTCGTCCATATTATTATACTGTTTTTGCGGCTATTAGCGAAGTTCAATAGAAACGTATTTCTGTTCTGTAGGGCCAGTGTACTCCGCACGTGGACGAATGATGCGATTATCCGCAAGTTGTTCCAGAATATGCGCAGTCCATCCAGACACCCGGCTGATGGCAAAGATCGGAGTAAACAGTTCCTGTTCGATCTCCAGTTGGGTATATACAGAAGCAGAATAGAAGTCTACGTTAGGCTTCAGTCCTTTTTGTCCTGTTACCAGTTCCTCGATCTTCACAGACATTTCATACAAGCGCGTATCATTGTTCATCTCGCCAAGTTCCTTGGACATCTTCTGTAAATGTTTGGCGCGTGGATCACCGTTTTTGTATACGCGATGTCCAAAGCCCATGATCTTTTCACGGTTGTTCAGTTTTTCCTGAATAGCCGCTTCCAAACGATCAGGCGTGCCAATCTCATTCAACATTTTCATAACGGCTTCATTAGCACCGCCATGCAGTGGCCCCTTCAGGGCGCCAATAGCGGAAGTTACACCGGAATAGATATCCGACAGCGTAGCAACCGTTACACGGGCTGCAAATGTCGAAGCGTTTAACTCGTGATCCGCATGCAGGACAAGCGCTTGGTCCAATGCTTTCACTGCAGTCTCGGATGGTTCTTCACCAGTCATCATATATAAAAAGTTCTCTGCGATGGAAGCGCCTTCTTTTGGAGCCACAGGTTCTTTGCCCTGACGGATACGGGCGATGGCTGCCACAATCGTTGGCAACTGGGCTTGCAACTTAACCGCTTTGTTCTCATTCGCTTCCGTTGTCATCTCATCCGCTTGCTCATCGTACAATGCAAGTGCAGAAACAGCGGAACGAAGTGCTGCCATGGTGCTGACGTTTTTCGGATACAATTGGATTTGTGCAATCAACTCGCTCGGAATCGGCGCGTAATCGCTCAGGCTTTTGCGAAGGGATTTCAATTCATCTGTTGTTGGCAATTTACCAAACCACAACAAATAGGCAACTTCTTCAAAGCTAGCATGTTCAGCCAAATCGTCGATATCGTAACCACGGTATGTGAGCACACCGTCTACAATAGAACTGATCGAAGAGGTTGTTGCAACGATGCCTTCCAGACCTTTGGTAGCTGTCATATTACATCTCTCCTTTAATAAGCGAAATCAGGAACCATTCCAGAGTGCCATATAAGTGCCAAAGTGCACCTATCCTCTTTTTGTAAACATTTTCATTTTAAAATTAACAAATATTTCAAAATGCGGTTTTCCTATCTGTCAATCGGTATTTACTTATAACATCATACTGGATTTTGTCGTTTATGTGAACATGATGAGAGTTCATTCGCACATCAAACTTCTTTATCGGACCGATAAAGCATTTTTGAAAGCCTTTACAAAAACAAGGTTGACATTTAATGTTTTTTAAACAATTCTGTCGTATGAAGAACTTTATATTGCTATATTCTGTAATACTAAGGCATACTCTAGGCAAAAGAAAGAATCCCGGCAAAGCTTGTTTAAAAGTCAGCTTTTGAACAAGCTCAGGTAACATCACGGCGTTTCAAAACGTGGTAAATGCTCTATATCTATTAAGATAGCCATCTATTTTTAATCCTGTCATCTTGAGCATATATAGGTCGGCTTAATTGAAATAAGGAGAGTTGATGCTTGGATAAAATTATACTGAAACGTCTGCTCCGCGGCTTATGGGTTATCATTGCGACCATTCTGATCGCTGTTGCCATATACTGGCTGTTCCCGCTTCTGTATCCTTTTGCGATTGCCTGGATTATCGCCTATGCCATGAATCCATTAGTGAAACTGCTTCAGCATCGAGCACGATTCCCCCGTTGGCTGGCTGTGACTCTTTCATTAATCCTTTATTTTGGAGCCATTGCGGTGGTGCTATCTGCGGCGATTACCCGCATGGTAAAAGAAGTCATTTCACTGACGACAAGTTTTGATCTTCATGTAGATGAGATCAAGGACACGTTTGTACGCTGGACGCAGAATGACACCATTCAGAGTTTGACTGCGCAGATCAATGAATTTTACAAGGAAAATCCCAACTATCAGGAAACCATCAACAGCAATATTAGTAAAACGACCGAAACGGTAGGTACAGCCGTTACCGATCTGGTCACCGGATTTTTCAATATGATCCTGAGTCTTCTGACCTCCCTGCCGAACATGGGCGCGGTATTAATTGTTGTCCTGCTGTCTACATTTTTCATTAGCAAAAGTTGGACCCGGCATAGCATCACCGTATCGGGCTGGGTGCCCTCTTCCATTCGCAAGCCAATATCAGACATATGGATTGACCTGAAAAAGGCATTGTTTGGGTATGTAAGAGCACAATTGATCATGATCTCGATTACAGCACTATTTGTCATGATTGGACTGCTTATATTGCAAGTTAACTCAGCCTTCACCATCGCTCTGATGATTGGTTTGGTCGATCTGCTTCCTTATCTGGGTGTCGGTCTGGTCATGGTGCCTTGGGCTGCATACCTGTTTATGAATGGGGATCTCTATCTGGGCATTGGCATTAGTGTTATCTATCTGATTTTACTGATCGCCCGTCAGATTATTGAACCAAAGGTACTTGCAAGTAGTGTAGGGCTCGACCCACTCGCCACGCTGGTTGGCATGTTTGTGGGTTTGAAGTTGTTTGGTGTGCTTGGCTTGATTATCGGCCCTGTCAGTCTCGTGATACTTGATGCGTTCAATCGGGCTAACGTACTACGCGACCTCCGGACGTATATCATCAACGGACGTGTCCGATGAGGCATCATCTTATGAGCACACTGGGTCAATAGAAAAGGCTTCGTTCAACAGAAATCATCTGCTGAGCGAAGCCTTTTCCAGTTTTGCATGACAACCGGCTGTCATTTCGGACGACGATAAAACGTAATTTTTCCACTTTTCATTTTTTTCTCCAGCCACCCCAGCAAGAACAGGCGGTACACCGGGCGGGTTAATGGAAATACCAGTGTAAACCCGATCAGATCCGTTACAAAACCTGGAATCAAAAGCAGGAAACCACCGACAAAAATAAAAAGACCATCGACCATTTTTCTTCCAGGTACCTTGCCACGCTCCATCTCGGATTTGGCGTCCACAAGTACTTTTCGCCCTTCAAACTGCAACATTGCTATACCAATCAAGGACGTGAGAATCATGAGAAGCAATGTCTTTCCGGCTCCGATCCAGTCACTCATCAGAATAAAACCAAATAATTCAATCACCGGAATGATTAAGAGTAAAGCCCACATCCATTTTCGCATTGACGTATTACCCCTTTCCCGAAAGCCACACCTTTTCAAGCGCGCTGTATAGCTCAGAAGCTGACTTATCCAACCGAACTGGCTTCCAGTCCCCATTTACCCACACATGCTGGGTAGAACCTGTAACTAGCCGTTCACCTGGGAGTGATTCATCAGCTGACCATACCCGTTCTCCAATCGCCATATGCTCATCAGGTTCTTCAGACATGCGTCTTATGTCATACTCATAGTTCAGTCGCAGACCACTAAATGCAGCAATACGGGTGAAAATGATAATCTCATCATCATATCGAGCAGGCTTGTGATATTTCACATCCAGTCCGGTTACGGGAAGCAGTAACCCCTGTTCCTCCATTTTACGATATGTATACCCCATTTGGCGAATCATCTCAGTTCGACCGATTTCAAACCAATTCAAATAGTTCGCGTGGTAGACCACGCCCATCTGGTCACTTTCTTGATAGCGTACACGAAGACGTGCCGCATACCAGCTACCGTTGATCTGTTCTCGCACGTGATCGGCCTCCTTCACTCTACCATTCATACGTGTTACATCGTTGTAAAGTGTCAATAAGATGGAAAAAAGCAACGGGACAATAAAGCCCCATTGCTTCTTTCCTGTTGCTTCTCCATCCAAAGCGCTATTAAGCGTTGTTTGGAATTTGGCTTACTTTAATCAGGTTGGTAGAACCGGAACGACCCAAAGGTACACCTGCTGTGATCACAACCAGGTCTCCTTCTTTAACAAGTCCGGATTTTACGCCGCCTTCAATTGCATTTTCGAACAAAGCATCCGTGGAATCAACCAGTCTTCCTTTGACAGGAGTTACACCCCAAGCCAGAGCCAAACGACGGGAAGTTCTGTCTTCCGTAGTCACAGCGATGATTGGAGATTCAGGACGATACTTGGAAATCATGCGTGCAGTGTGTCCTGATTCAGTTGAAGTGATGATCGCTTTTGCGTTCAAATCTTGAGCTGAGAGGGCAACCGATTGGCTGATTGCTTCTGTAACTGTTGTTTGTTGAGCAACACGTTGTTTCAGATACAACTCTTGATAAGGCAGAGCCGATTCTGCTTTTTCAGCAATACGGGACATGGTTAGAACGGATTCAACCGGGTATTTACCCGCAGCTGTCTCACCAGACAACATGATTGCGTCCGTACCATCAAAGATCGCATTCGCCACGTCACTTGCTTCCGCACGTGTTGGACGCGGGTTACGTTGCATCGAATCCAACATTTGTGTAGCTGTGATTACCGGTTTACCTGCAACGTTACATTTTTCGATCATGCGTTTTTGTACCAATGGTACTTCTTCCGCAGGAATCTCAACACCCAGGTCACCACGAGCAACCATCAGGCCGTCAGAAACTTCAAGGATTTCGTCGAGGTTATCAACACCTTGTTGGTTCTCGATTTTGGAGATGATTTGGATATGTCCAGCATTGTGTTTTTCAAGCAATTCACGAATCTCAAGTACGTCACTTGCTTTACGTACAAAAGAAGCCGCGATGAAATCAACACCTTGCTCAATACCAAATACGATATCGTTAGCGTCTTTTTCGGTGATACCCGGCAGAGAAATGGCAACGCCCGGAACGTTAACACCTTTTTTACTTTTGATCGATCCGCCGTTAACGATACGGCATTTGATCTCGGTGCCTTGCACTTCCACCACAGTCAGTCCGATCAGACCGTCGTCGATCAGAATTGTAGATCCCGGTTCAACATCATTCGGAAGATCTGTATACGTAATGGAAAGACGTTCTTTGGTGCCCAGAATTTCTTCTGTTGTCAAAGTGATGTACTCGTCTTGAACCAATTCGATAGGTTCAACTTCGAGTTTACCTGTCCGAATTTCCGGTCCTTTGGTGTCCAGCAAGATTGCTACTGTTTTGTTCAACTCTTCGCATGCTTGGCGAATCGCAATGATCCGTCCGCCGTGCTCATCGAAATCACCGTGGGAGAAGTTCAGACGGGCCACATTCATACCGGCCATAATCAATTTTTTGGTGTTCTCCAGAGATTCACTGGATGGACCAATGGTACATACAATTTTCGTTTTACGCATTTTGGGTTTCCTCCGATTTTAAAGGTATTACTCTTTATCTATTTTTCTTTTTCCAACTATTAAATTTACTATACTTTTAATCATTTGTATAGGAAATTCGTCACATTATTCAGCATTTCCCGACAAATTACTCGCTGCATCGACTTCTACAAGCTCTTGAGGAGCTTCAATGGATGCTTGAGGTTCAAACGTGACCGATCCAATTTTACGGAATTTCTCATAACGATCCTGTTTCAGCTGATCGCCGCTCCATCCTTTCATCTCATCGAGATGACGGACCAAAGCTTCACTGATGAAAGCAGCAGACGCTTCATAATCCCGATGAGCACCGCCGCGTGGCTCAGGGACGATCTCTTCAATGACTTCCATCTCGAGCAGGTCTTTGGCTGTTATTTTCATCGCTTCAGCCGCCTGATCTGCCTTGGACGCATCCTTCCAGAGAATCGAAGCAGCCCCGTTCGGAGAGATCGCAGAATAGATCGCATGTTCCAGCATCAACACACGATTACCCACAGCCATAGCGAGCGCACCGCCGCTTCCACCTTCGCCGATGACCACAACAATAACAGGTACCGAAAGTTTCGCCATTTCCATCAGGTTGCGAGCAATAGCTTCCGATTGACCTCTCTCTTCTGCAGTATTACCCGGATACGCCCCTTTAGTATCAATAAACGTAATAATAGGGCGACCAAATTTGTTCGCTTGTTTCATCAGGCGAAGTCCTTTTCGAAAACCTTCCGGATGAGCGCTGCCGAAAAAGCGGGCGATATTATCCTTCGTATCTTTCCCCCGCTGTTGTCCGATTACCGTTACTGTCTTTCCATTCAACTTGGCAAGCCCGCCAACAACCGCAAGATCGTCTCCGAACATGCGATCACCGTGCAGCTCAATGAAGTCCGTAAATATCAACTGGATCAGATCCAGCGCCGTTGGGCGCTGCTGATGCCGGGCCAGATGCATTTTCTGAGCTGCCGTTATGCCAGTGTAGATCTCTTCTTCAAGTCTATGGTAACGTTCTTCCAGGCGGGCAATCTCGTCGGTGAAGTCGATCCCTTTTTCCTGTCCAAACTGTACGAGTTCATCAATCTTTTTGCGCATCTCAACCAGAGGCGCTTCATATGGCAACTCACCCGCCATTTAGACCCCTCCTTTTTCACTATGCATATCCAAAAGCTTGCCAAGAGTGGCCCGAAGTTCTTTCCGGTGGACAACCATATCCAACTGACCGTGTTGCATATTAAACTCAGCCGTCTGGAAATCATCAGGTAACTTCTGACGGATCGTCTGTTCGATAACGATTCTGCCGGCAAAACCAAATACAGCGCCAGGTTCGGCAATATTAATATCGCCCAGACTCGCAAAACTTGCCGAGACTCCACCTGTCGTTGGGTCCGTAATGACCGAAATGTACAGCCCCCCCTGTTCATCCAAACGGGATAAAGCCGCGCTTGTTTTGGCCATTTGCATGAGGCTGAGAATACTCTCCTGCATCCGGGCACCACCTGATGTGGAGAAAATAATCATTGGCAAACGCTTCTCTGTTGCATGCTCAATGGCACGGGTAATTTTCTCCCCTACAACCGAACCCATGCTGCCTGTGAAGAAATCAAAGCTCATGACAGCCACAACTACAGGCAGGCCCTCAATGGTTCCTTCCCCTGTAATTACCGCTTCCTTCAGGCCCGATTTCAGACGTTGTTGCTCCAATTTGTTGCTATATCCAGGAAAGCCGAGCGGATCAACCGATATCATATCCGCGTCAAACTCAACAAACCCTTGATCATCAAGTACCATAGCAATGCGCTCCATGGCGTTAAGACGCATATGGTAACCACAGGCAGGACATACTTTCAGGTTTTTCTCCAATTCCTTGCTATATTGAATGGTGCCGCATTTGCTGCACTTGTTCATAAGCCCTTCAGGTATTTCACGTTTTGGGCGTTCTAGGACTTCCTGGCCTTCACCGGGAAGTGCACGCTCGGAAGGTATGGTAGCGTACTTCCGTTTCTTCTGGAATATATCTTTGAACACAACTACACCTCTCCAGCCGTTGATTTGATGGCCGCAACCTGCAGTGCGCTGCTTGTGGCAGCTTCATCCGCGTGCTACGGTAAACCGCTTACGACCCACACGCTGCCTTGGGCCTTGTCCAGCATTCACAACAAAAAAATCCGCCGGTACAGGGCAAGGATCAGCGGCTTCTGTCAGCACGATTGATGTTACCTGCAATAACCGAAAGATTGTTGCGCCGATGTTTGAATCTATCTTGGTAGGGTCTCCGGGAGCAACCAGGTCGGTCCTTGTCCTAACAAAAAAAGAAGGAAGGACAGCAGCATACAATACATGCAAGTCGATTCCTCTCTCCGCTTACGCGATTAGTCCCTTATGTACCGATGGTACTTCTTCATCTGCCAAGGCACGTCAATGTCGAACGAATCAGGAATGCAGAATGGAATTCAGCACTTCCTGGACCTCTTCCAATTCCCCAGAAGGGACGCGAATCTCAAATTGCTGCTTGGATAAACTGATGGGACGGGTCTGTACCAGAAAACCTTCTTCCGAAAGCTTGGTCTTGATCTTGTCCGCAACCTTTGCTGTCGGCGCAATGTAAATCACCGTCCACATGCCTTGTCCGCCCCCTAAGCTAATGTTCAGAGCCCGTATATTGGACTAATGATAACATACCTCACTTTTTTTCTGCAAGAAAGGGTTCGGGACCTTTGGGGAGAATTTGGGATCATGAGGGACATTTGTCCCCCACAAATAACTCATATGGTTGACGTAATCTTCTTGTTGATACCTCTTCCGCAAGTAGCCCCAAGCTTATCAGGGCAGCGTCAGCCGCCCTTGAAGACCTTCATAAAAGTCATTAGATTGACCAAAGCATACAAGCATGGAAATACAGGGGGTTAAAGGTCTGAGGGGTATTTTTTGGCTTTAATATTTTTGTGTGCAATCCGGGCAGAAGCTGCAGCGGCCACCCCTGCAACCAGATCATCCAAAAAGACATGAATGGCAGTTGCGTGTTCGTTCAAATCATGAATGACACCTATTTTTTCTTTATCCAGATAACCAAAGCTGGTTAAACCGATCATACCATACACATGAGTAATGCCGAGGGCCAGAGTCTCGTCCACTCCATACAGGGATTCATCCGCTTCCATAATAGCTTGTAACGGTTGGGGCAAGAGTCGTTTCTCCGCAAGTTCGTCGAGAGCAATACCGGTATAGAGCGTATATTGCACTTCTCGTTTCTGCAGAACGGATTTCACGCTGGTTACACAGTCGTCCATGGTCAGTTCGGGGTGGTACCCTTTTTGCAGACGGTATACAATTGCGGCGATTGCATCAATCCGTACTCCCCGCCGGGCCAGCATGGCTTCTACGATTTCATATGACATATCTCGACCTCCCGCATCAATCCCCCGAGGACCGCGAGGTCCTTCGGTGTTCTCAAGTGTATGCAGCAACCTGTTAAAATGTTCATAAAATGTGCAGATGGTTGAAGCGAGGGACCCACGCTAAAACAATTACAAAAAAACCTGCTCGGCATTTAGCCAAACAGGTTTCATCATATGGAATAAGAATTTATCACTTACGGGAGAACCTCTTATTTAATCTTGACCGTACCTTCACCCAGCATCTTCTCCATATCGGAGAACAAGGTTGGTGATGGCTTAATCCGGTAGGCATCACTCAGCGCGAGCAGCTTCTGTTGCTGCTCATAGAAGAGCACTGTCGCTACAGGTCCGGGATGTTCCTGAAGCAGCTGCTTCAGACGTGCCAGAAGCTCAGGCTTCTCCGCATGCGGGGCAATCTTCACAAACACCCGCTGCTCCACCGCCCGCGGTTCGCGGTTCTGCGCCTGGCTGCCAGCCGCCTCGGCGGCACCGCCAGGCCGGGAAGCCGCAGCCGTGGCTGCGCCCGCCCCATCGCTGCGCGTCGCTGCCGAGCCGTGGCTCCCGCTGCTACGCGCAGCGGAAGCATCCCCGCCTGCGCTACTGCGCTGCGCTTCGGCTCCTGCGCCCGCTGGCCGCCGCGGCGAAGCCGACTGCGCCGGGCGCGAAGAGCTGCCGCTGCCGGGCTTGCCGCGCCGGTCACGGCTGCGCAGCTGCTGTTCCAGTGCCGCCGGTGACAACGGCAGCACTTCCTCAGCCAGCAGCTTAAACCCTTCGTCCTGCTGCTGCACTTTGGCACGCACGACGAGCAGTTCACCTTTCCCGACATGCTGCTGGCTACGCCGCCAAACCTCGGGAAAGAGAACCACTTCGCAGCGTTCGATCTGGTCTTCCAGCTCCATGAACGCCATGGCTTTGCCCTGTTTCGTCGTGATCGACTTCACAGACACAACCATACCCGCGGCGACCGTCATTGTGTCGTCCGCCGCCTCGGTCAGCTCCATGATCCGGTCAGCCCCACTCGATTCCAGCACATCTTCATAGTCATCCAGCGGATGCCCGGAAAGATACAAGCCTAACAACTCACGCTCCAGCTCCAGTTGCTGCCCTGAGGAATAAGGAGGAATCTCCGGGTATTCAATCTCCCAGTTCGGCGTCTCAACAAAGTCGAACAATTGAATCTGCAGATCCTCACGTTCCTTGCGCCATTTCAGAGCCGCCTCAACAGTCTCATCCAGCATCGCCAGCAATTGGGCGCGGTGTCCAGGTAATGTATCAAAAGCTCCGGCCTGGATCAGCGATTCAATCACACGTTTGTTGCATACACGCAGATCCACACGACGACAAAAATCGAGCAGACTGTCGAATGGTCTCTCCTGCCTTACGATCATAATGCTTTCCATTGCCTGGGTACCGACATTTTTCACAGCAGCCAGACCGAATCGGATTGCACCCTTTGAAGCAGCCGTCACCACTCCCGGTTCCTTCCGGTTGTCGGATGCTTCAGGCATGGATGTCGATGCCTGCCACTCAACTCCGCCACTGTCCTCATCCGGTCCAGGACCGGGATCATCCGGCAGAGGTGCTTCACCATATTCAGCTTGTCCCGAATACCCATCATGCTCATGAACGCGATCTTCCATGAAGGAGCTTCCATTACCGTTCGTAGCATGTTCTTCGGCAGGGTTTCCAGCGTCAATCTCTGCATTTGCTCCCGCAGTCTGGTCCGATACATCGCTCTGATCCCTGGTTCCTGTGCTGCCGGACGATACAAATACAGGTGTAAACAGAATACCGCTCTCATTCACATCCGGCGGAAGCACCTCCATATCCATACGCCGACATTCCACCACATACTCTGCCACTTTCCGATGACTGCCCATCACGGCTGTCAGCATGGATGCCATAAAATGAACCGGATAGTGTGCCTTCAGATAAGCCGTCTGGAATGCAAGCACGCCATATGCCGCGGCATGCGCACGCGGGAAGCCATAGTTGGCAAACTTGACGATCATATCATAGACCAGGTCTGCCTCTTCCTCGCTATATCCCTGTTTCAGACTGCCTTGCACAAAGTGTCCACGCTCCAGATCCAGCACTTCACGTTTCTTCTTGGAAACCGCTCTGCGAAGCAAATCTGCCTCACCCAGCGAGAAACCCGCCATCCGGGAGGCTATCTGCATGATCTGTTCCTGATACACGATAATACCGTACGTATCTTTCAGGATAGGCTCCAGATCCACGTGCGGATAATCCACTTCAATCTGTCCATGTTTACCCTGAATGTATTTGGATATGAACTCCATCGGACCCGGACGGTACAAGGCAAGTACAGAGATAACATCTTCAAAACTACTTGGCTTCATCTCTTTCAGCACACGGCGTACCCCGGCAGATTCCAGCTGGAATATGCCCATCGTGTCCCCTCGCCCAAGCATCTCGTAGGTTAACGCATCATCATCGGGAATAAGACGGAAGTCCGGAATTTCTCCATGTTCCCCAATCCAGCGTACACACCGCTCAATGATCGAGAGGGTACGCAGACCAAGAAAGTCCATCTTAAGCAACCCGATCGACTCCAGGTTTTCCATGGAATACTGGGTTAACGCTGTCCCTTCACTGCCCTCCTGAAGCGGCACCACATCGGTCAGCGGGTCACGGGAGATGACCACTCCCGCCGCATGTGTTGAAGCATGACGTGGCATACCCTCGACCTTCATGGCCATATCCAGCAGTTCACGCGTTTTCGGTTTAGTTTCATACAGCGCCTTCAGCTCAGGCGTAGCTTCCATGGCACGTTCGATGTTAATGCCAAGCTGCGCTGGAATCAGCTTTGCAGCCTTGTCCACTTCGCCATAAGGCACATTCAGTGCCCGTCCGACATCACGTACGGCTGCACGGGCAGCCATTGTTCCAAATGTAATTATCTGGGCGACATGGGCTTTACCATATTTATGTGCCACATAATCAATGACCTCATCCCGCCGTTCATCGCTGAAATCAATATCAATATCCGGCATGGAGATCCGCTCGGGATTCAGGAACCGTTCGAAGAGCAGGTTGTATTTCATCGGATCAACATCCGTGATGTGCAACGTGTACGCTACCAGACTTCCTGCCGAGGAGCCCCGGCCCGGTCCAGTAACAATGCCTTGTTTATGCGCATAGGCGATAAAATCCCAGACAATCAGGAAATAATCCGAGAAGCCCATACTGTCGATTACACCCAGTTCATACGACAAACGTTGTTCGAGCTCGGATCGAAGGTCCGCATCAGTCCATCGTGTGGACTGCGCGTAACGCTCCTCCATGCCTTCTTCGCAGAGTTGACGCAGATACGCCGAAGGGCTGAGTCCATCGGGAAGTGGTCTGTATTCCGGCAAAATCGATTTGCCGAATTCCAGCTTCAATTCACAAGACTCCGCAATGCGGACGGTATTTGCCAGAGCTTCCGGTACATGAGGAAACAAACGAGCCATCTCTTCTTCACTTTTGAGATAAAGCTGATTCGTTCCAATTCGAAGCCGATTCTCATCATCCACAGTTTTGCCCGTTCCGATACAGATCAGCACATCCTGAAGCTCCGCATCCTCTTCCGCCAGATAATGCGCATCATTGGTCGCTACAAGCGGAATCTCCAGCTCGGCCGCCAGTTTGATCAACTGCGGATTTACCCTTTTTTGCTCGGAAAGCCCATGATCCTGGAGTTCAAGATAGAAGTCGGCACCAAAGATATTTTTGTAGCGTAACGCCGCACGTCTTGCCTCTTCTTCTCGCCCATGCAGCAGGTGCTGTGGTACTTCACCACCCAGACACGCACTGAGGCAGATAATGCCCTCATGATGGGCAGCCAAGCTTTCCATATCTACACGTGGTTTGTAATGAAAACCTTCGAGATGTCCAATCGAGCACAATTTCATCAGATTACGGTATCCGGTCATGTTTTTGGCCAGCAAAATCAAATGATGAATTGGTTGATCTTTGCGGCTCCCCCGCTCTTTGCGGGACCCTGCTGTCATGTATGCCTCGCAACCTATAATCGGTTTGATACCCCGTTCAATACATGCTTTATAAAAAGGAATTGCACCATACATCACGCCATGGTCGGTCAGCGCAAGTGTCGTCATTCCGAGATCTGCAGCCTTATTCACGAGATCCGGAATACGCGCAGCGCCGTCCAGCAAACTGTATTCGCTGTGAACGTGCAAATGCACAAAAGAACTCATGTTTTTTTCTTCCTTTCGCCGCAGATAGTCGCAGCAATGATCTTCTGATCCGTCTGCTACCCTATCTATCTCATATATATATGAATTAGATAAATCAAAAAAATGGGATCACCTTATTAAAATTTGTAACAACCTCTTTAAAAGGAGACTTTATTATTCTATTTTATCATAACGATCGGGGGCACGCCCATACAATAGAAGTACAAGCCGCTCCCCCTGTTTACAGACGGAAGACAGGAGGTGTGCTGCTGGGTCTGAAAGGGGTGTTGCGGGTGAGCACATTTTTGTCCAAAGCTATTCTTGATTTTTTTATTGCGTTTGGAATCGTGCTGGGCGGCGCGATGATCGGGGGTATTGGAGCCGTGATCTCTCTTCAACCTCCGACACAGACGATGCTCGATATTTCCGGGAAAATAAAGATATGGGCACTCGCAGCTGCTGTTGGCGGCACCATCGATCCCATGCGTGTCATCGAGAGCAATTTTCTGGATGGTAACCTGTCTCCCGCGGTCAAACAAATCCTGTATCTGATCTCTGCTTTTATGGGTGCCCATATGGGAACCGAACTGGTGAAGTGGGTGTGCGGCGGAGGCCGGAGTTAATATGACACGGGAACAGCGTTCATGAGGGTTCCGCCATTCTCCCGTTACCGCCCGCTGATGCGAATGACCGCTGTATTTGTTCTGGGAATGATCGCTGGATGTGTCGTCTACAATGGTGTATTTCACCTGAGTTACAATGCGTTGTGGCTGAACAATCAGGAGCTGCAGCTTCAGCTGCATCAGAATGAGGAGGATATCAAAACGCTGAAAAAATACAGTAAACGCCAAACGGTGATCAAGGAAATCAAGGTCCGTGCAGAAGAATCGGATAAGGGGCCAGACGAGGCCTCTCTGAAAGTGATGTTACAAAAGCTCGGAGACGAACTTGAGGTACTTCGGGGCAGAGATGTATTCAACATCGACGAGTATAGCAAAATGACGCGAATCATGCTGAATCAAAAAGTGTACTCGGTTAGGGAAAAGGAGTACACCGTTCAGGTCAAAACGATGCTGGTTATGGAAGGCGTACTGCAAGTTTGGGTACAGATTCGCATGCACGTTCCTGCGTAACACAAGGATAATAGCAAAAAAACTGCCCTAGTCTGCATCGCTGCATGGTACAATAAGGGCAGTAAATGCTTTCCAGAAAAGGAGCTGCGTCTTTGTGTTCATTGATGTACTCAAATATGCTCTAATCGCCATCTTTGCTGTTGCCATGGTTTTTGCAGCGTTGAACAGCATTCGTTCACACCGAAGCTCGGATGTGACCAGCGCCGGTCTGTACCGTTCGTGGACGAATATCTGGATGGGTGGCATGCTTGTTGTTCTTGCGCTGATCCTGATGTTTGTCTTCACGGGTTCCACTTTATCTGTGGTTGTGGAAGCGCTATTTCTGATTATGGGTGCGTATAACGTATTTGCCGGAATACGTAACCGCAGTTATTATGCCCGGCTTCAACAACGGTCCAATAATGGATCAGGTAAAACTTCTGGACAATCCGCCTGATTCGTTGAATCGCTTTGTTGTGTCTGCAAAAACAAAAAGAGAGTACTTCCCTCCATTGAAGCAAAGCCAGAACCGCGCTACAGCGCAACCCGGCAGAGCTTCTCAATGAGGGAGTACTCTCTTTGTCCATGCCTGAGGCAACTCACCCTGCTAGGCATGGTCAATGGACTGCAATGTCATTACCGCTTTGCATACCACACTGCCTTCACGAGTAACCACAATGTCCATTTTGCACGTTCGACGGCTGGTTTCCAGAATGACCGGTCGAACCAAAATCTGATCCTCAATCTGTACCGGTCGAACAAAATAAGTCGTTACATTATCCACCACATGGTCGTTCCCTGTAACATCCCACGCTGCCCGCCGGCCCGCCTGGGTCATCACATTCAACAGAACTCCTTCGGAGATCGTACCGAGATCCGTCGCCATCTGGGGAATGATGAATCCGTGAAATAACAGTTCGTTCTGATCCCCGCGCTCCTCGGCAAACCCGTTCCAGATCAGATGATCAAACGTCTCTCCCAGTTGTGGCTGCTTCTGTGCATCCCGCATGGCCTGAAGCACTTCCTTGCGTGTGACGGACGCAATCAGTTTGCGGTTCCGATCCACGATTGGCAGAAAATCGATGCCTTCCCAGGTCATAATCTGGGCAGCAGAAGCGAGAGAAGTCTGCAATGAGGCCGTTATCGGGCGGCGTATCACGCATTTCTCAATACTTTGATCTTCTTTCAGCTCACTGACATCCTTCAGGCTCACAATCCCGATGACCCGGTTCCATTCATCCACGACCGGGAAGCGATGTTCGCCCGTCTCCGATACCAACATATGAAAATCTGCGGCTGAACTGGTCACCTTCAATACCTGCAAACGAGGTTTCTGACCAATGATATCCTCAACAAGCATGATTTTTTTCTTAATCAGCCGGTCGAAGATCGCTCGGTTAATCATTGAAGCCACCGTGAATGTATCATGTCTGGATGAAATAATCGGCAGCCCAAGCTCGTCAGCCATAATTCGTACTTCGCGGCTTGTCCCAAAACCACCTGTAATCAACACGCCCGCTCCCTGTTCGAGGGCAAGCGAGTGAGCATCTTCACGGTTACCCACAATAAGCAGACTCCCAGCGTCAATATAACGGGCCATCGCCTGTTCTTTCATCGCACCGATCACATACTTATGCAACGGTTTGGCGAGACCTTCGTTACCACCTAACACATGGCCCTCGACAATGGTCACAACATCAGCGAAGGTCAACTGTTCCGACATGCCCCGAGGTCTTTTCTCAATCCGCACCGTTCCAATTCGTTCCTTGGTCACGACCAGCCCAAAGTTCTCCGCCTCTTTCACCGCGCGATAAGCTGTCCCTTCACTTACGCCCAGCTCCCGCGCAAGTCCACGTACCGATATTTTACTGCCAACCTTCAGTTGTTCAATATGTTGAAGTAATTGTTCATGCTTCGTTACGTTCTCTTCCTGTCCGTCCAACTGTACCACCCCCGAAGATGCATCTGTACTATACTGTATCTATTATAACACGGCTTTAGGAAAATAACCCCACCCCTATCCCATTCTCACAGGAAGGTTCGCCATCTGAATTTAATCATTCAATTAACCTCTAATCGTATAGGTACCAAAAAAGACCGGCTCCCTTGTGTCAAGGGATTCCGGTCTCTCATGTTGGATCTCGTGCTGTACCTTATACAGACTCGCTCCGCTCCTGCTTGTCCAGCAATTTCATCTCCCACTGCCGCAGCTTCGCCCGGCGAATGGCTTCCAGTGCACGTTTCTTCTCTTCATCCACACCGAGAATAAAATGCAGATGTGCACCAACGATTAATAAGGAGAACAGCACCCATACGATGCCAAAAATATTAACCCAGTCCATTCCTCCAGCAAAGGAAATCCGCGGCAGTGCAATGACCAGCATCGACAACGCAATAAGCAGATAGATCACATGTTTTGCTTTTTTCAACCTCTTCACCATTCACAGCTCCTTCGTTCTTGATCGACTCTATATGTCTAGTCTATGAACGGTAAGGAGCTAATATGAAAGGTTCAGGTAAAAAAACAACCTTCGTAAGCCCACACTTATTTCGGCTGAATTTCATATTCGATGCTGATGATGCCGCTAGGCATCCTTCATAATCAAAAGTGGACTTTTTGAACTACCTTTTTACGCTTCAGCGCCACCATACAGATGACCCAGACTGTCAGCAATAATTTTGTTCACGTCTTCAATAATGACACTAAGGCGACGCTCCGCATCAAACAAACGACGGATGTTCAGATTCAAACTCAGTACTTCAAACAGTTTCTCCATTTTCTCCATCTCATCCGGAGCTGGCATATCCCCGCTCATCATGCGTTGTTGCAATTCCATTTGTTGATCACGGAAGTTATCCAGCATTGCTTTTGCATCCGGATCCGCTTCAATCAGCTTCATCGCGGAAGTAATCTCTTCCACCTCGCTGCTTTCTCTCAGTGCTTTGGCCAAATCATTGGCTTTGTCATAAATGTTCACTAATATTCCTCCTCAGATTGGTTTGTTCATGCGTGTTAATACACGCTTTTCTCTCCTGTCAAACAAGGGAGATCTGAAACAGGCCGTCGATAACCAGCCTCGAATCAAATGCATTTAATCCATATGGGTCAATCACCAAGGGTTATATGTCCTCATATGATGAAGCACATGCCATGTTCAGATGCCGTTCAACTTCGAGATCAGACATCAAGTTGCCGCCCGGAAGGAGATCCGTGATGTCCACTAAAAAAGTAACGATTCAGGTTACCGGCTCGGGCATCCTGCAGGACGACGTCATCATGCTGGGCGAAGGGGTGCTTAAGGCGCTTAAAATCCCTTCAGGAAGGCCGCTTCAGCTGCAATTTGGCTCTTTCCGCCGAGAAGTCACTGTCATTCCGGTTCCAAGGTATGACGGGCTGCGCATCAATCAGACCGTTGCCAGCAAGACCGGTCTCGTTCCACGTTCGGTCCTGAGGGTATCCTATCGTTCAGCCAGCCGTACGCTTCGCCTTGGACCCTACATCAGTGTACTGGTTAGCCAGGATTATCCCGATCAGCCCGATCGGCCCTTTGGCTCCATCACGATGTTCTGTCAAGAACTGGTGAACGCCTGCCGTAAGCAAGGCGCCTATGTATCCTTTTTCACACCGGAGGATATTGGAGCGGTAACGGGTTATATGAAAGGCTGGGTGTATGATGACGGCTGGAAAAAGACTGTTCTGCCTGTAGCAGACGTCGTCAATAACCGGCTAACGTCCCGCAAGCTTGAGAACAAACCTAGCGTACAGCATTTTATGAAAGAAGTAAAATCGCTCTACGGCACGCAAACCTTCAATGAAAAGTTTCTGGACAAAAACGAAGTATTTGACGCACTCAAGTCCATTTCAACGCTTAAACGAGTTCTTCCCGAGTCTCATTTGCTCAAGACATCCACCATGCTCAAGACGATGTGCAACCGATATCCGGTTGTATTTCTGAAGCCCGTACGTGGTTCTTTGGGCAAAGGGATCATCCGGGTCTCACGTCAGACGGACGGAAACTTCCTGACTCTGGCGACTGGCGTCGGAGGTACCCGGAAACAAACGTATGCTTCTCTGGATAAACTGTATGCCAGTATGTCTGGGAAAATGAAAACAACGCGTTATCAGATCCAACAAGGGCTGACTCTCATTGACAACAGTGGCAGACCCGTGGATTTCCGTGCGCTCGTGCAAAAGAACCGTACCGGTAAATGGAGTGTAACCTCCATCGTCGCACGGATTGCCGGCGGGAGTCACTACGTATCCAATCTGGCACGGGGTGGAAGCCTCAGCACCGTCAAGGATGCTGTTGCCAAAACGCAGTTGTCCGGATCAGCCAAAGCTTCCGCATATGCAGGATTGCACACCGCAGCACTGGATATCGCAAAAGGGATCGAGAGCGCCATCCCTGCTCATTTTGGTGAACTTGGTATTGATCTGGCCCTGGACACCACTGGACGCGTATGGCTGCTCGAAGTTAACTCCAAACCATCCAAGAATGATAATACACCACTGAGTGAGAGCAAGATCCGCCCTTCCGTCAAAGCCATGCTCGAATACTCTACGTACCTGGCAGGTTTTTGAAAAGTCATTCCATAAAGGAGAGGTGCAGCGTAATGTTTCCATCATCTCAGATCAAGACACTGGCCATTCTGGTACGTGCAACCGAAGGCTCACCTCCCTTCACGGATGAACTTTTCTGCCGTCGTCTCAGTTTGGGGAGTATGCAATATGCCCTTCAGATTATTGTGATCCCGATATCGAATGATGCAGCCCATCTTCCTCTTCAATGGGGATATGCCTATCATCAAGGGAAGTGGGATTCGGTACCTGTTCCTGCGGTTGACCTTATTATGGATCGTTGTCTTCGCCCTCTCCCAAGGAACGTCAGACAACAACTTAAGGAACGGATACGAACCAACGGCACAGATCAACACCGTTATTGGTCCGCTTCTCTTCCAGGAAAATGGGAGGTACATCGTGTGTTGGCTCGAAATCCTGAATTGCGGTCACAACTTGCCCCGACAACCCCGATCAGATCGCATATTCCTTGGGAAACATGGCTGAACCGTTGGCCCAGAGGACTGTTCTTCAAACCGATATCCGGGACTCATGGCAAAAATACCTTTCGCTTGTCTCGGGGAGCGACTCCATCAACATGGATCGTGGAGGGTCGTAACGAGGATAATGAACCTTTTTTTCTTCCATTCAACGATCCCCAGGCTGTATCTTCCTGGCTCGCATCACATCAGGCTGAGCGTAAGATGATCGTGCAGCCATATCTGGAGCTTAGCCATCATGGAAGAGCATTCGACATACGGGCGTTAATGCAAAAGAATGGGCAAGGTCGCTGGACACTTACCGGATGTATGGTACGAGAAGGACCCGAAGGTTCACTCACGTCCAACCTTCACGGTGGGGGTAAAGCATATCCTGCCCACGCATATCTGCTCCAGCGATATGGAACGATCCGCACAGAAACTCTGCTGAAGAGGATCCGGCGGACTGCTACTCTTATCCCCACCCTGCTGGAGAGCCGTTTCGGCAGGCTAGCCGAATTGGGGCTTGATTTCGGAGCAGATGCAGAGGGCCAGCTCTGGCTAATTGAAGTCAACTCCAAACCAGGCCGCACCTCATTCGCAGAAGCGGGCGACCGACGCATGCATATCCTGACTTATACCCGGCCGCTTGCCTATGCCCGTTATCTGTTGCAACAACATGTTCTCACGGACGTCATTCGTCCAATGAAATTGCCGAATACATCCAGCAAAGCTGGCCTGAAACCCATCCCGATTCACGGCGGCTGAGGCCCGCAGCGCCCGCTTGCCATGGAGCCCAAGGATCTTTTCAGGATAGGAGGATAAATCATGAGTTTGACCTTTTGCAATCTGCATTTCACCAAGCAACCGGATAAAGTGGTTTATGTATCCAACGCTTTAATGAAGAGCCTCAACCTGTCCGGCAAAAAAACGGTGCATCTTCGCTTCGGGCGTGACCGGGTACCTGCAACAATCAAACCAATCAAAAAAGCAGGTAAACATCTGTATCTCGCTTCAGGTATCCGTAATATGATGAACGTTCCCAAACGGGGCAGTATTTATCTTCGAAACTTGCAAAATGATGAGGTTCAGTTAGGTCCACTGATCGGCGTACTCTCTGATGGGCCTTCAACGAGCACTAATCCATTTGGTTCCCGTACGGGTTTCATCAAACAGTTACTCCGTGAAGGTAGCCGAAAATCCTATATTTATGCCTTTACTCCCCGGGATATCAATTGGCAGAATGAGACGGTATCCGGTTTTTTTCTGAATGAAAACGGAAGCTTTACCCGTAAAACGGTACCTCTGCCCGATGTTGTCTACAACCGGTTACCAAGCCGCCGTTCAGATTTCTCACCAGCCATTAACCAACTGCGGGAACGATTTATTCGTCGGAAAATTCCGTTTTTCAACTGGAGCTTTTTCAACAAATCGGATATCTATACATTGCTGGAGAATGAACCGGTAGCAGGACGGTATATCCCTGAATCCATTACCAATCCATCCGTTGAACAGATGAAGGAAATGTTGGAACGCCATCAGTTTGTCTACTATAAACCTACTGCCGGAAGTCTGGGGAACGGGATCTACCGCCTAACGTATTCGCCCAAACGTGGATATTTCGCACGTTATCGCAAAAAAGGCGGTAATGCACTCCTGCGGTTTGGGTCCTTCAACAGTCTCATGCGCATGCTTCAGGGAAGACACGGCAAACAACTTCGCGGATATGTTGTTCAGCAGGGAATACGTCTAATTGAGATTGATGAATGTCCTATTGATTTCCGTTTTCACATGCACAAAAATGGTAACAATCAATGGGTTGTTGTTGGAATTGGAGCCAAAAAGGCAGGACGTGGCAGCGTCACAACACACATCAAAAATGGCGGCTCCCTAATGACTCCTGAGCAGGCGCTCAGTCGCAACTTCGGCGATCGTGCGGAAGAAGTTCTTCAGCATGCCAAATCCGTCGCTATTACACTGGCCCAGGCGATTGAAACCCAGCACCAGCATCTGATTGGTGAGATTGGCTTTGATCTGGGCATTGATCAGGAGGAACATGTATGGATGTTCGAAGCGAACGCCAAACCCGGGCGCTCCATTTTCCGTCACCCTTCACTCCGGGTGGAGGGAAAAATGTCGGTGGAGCACATCTTGGAACACTGCCTGTATTTGAGCAAGTTCCGGAAGAAGGAAGAAATTTGATGAGCCTTCATGATGATTTCAAACCTGTCATTGCTGTGTTGACCATGCATGATAATCAGCGCATGTTCAGGGGGAATCATCAAAATTTTCAAGATATCCTACAGACAGGCGAGAGCATGGGATATGTGGTGTACATTGTGACAGTGCGGGATCTGAACGTGGGTGGTCCCACCGTGAAAGGATATACGTACAACAAGGGGAGTGGAAAGTGGGTCTCACAACCCTTCCCTCTTCCCCACGTTCTGTACAATCGTATTCCCAACCGGGAAGACGAAGGAAAACCTTCCGTTCAGCGCAAAATTGATGAATGCATGCAATCAGGAATCGAACTGTATAACCCGTTCTTTTTCAACAAATGGGATCTGTTCGAATGGCTTAAGAAGTCCAAATCAACTCAGCAACTGATCCCTTATACTCGACGGATGCGAAGTGCTTCATCTCTGGGTGCCGTTCTTCGGACGTATCCCTATCTGTACCTCAAGCCTGAGAGCGGCAAAGCTGGCAAAGGAATCATGATGCTTAAATTTCAGGAAAAAGAACGTCTTCCCTATCGACTCAAAATACAAACCACACGTAAAAGCACAACCTATAAAGCAGCTACACTTGCCAAGTTATGGGCACGAATTCGCAGAGAAACCGGACATACGCCCTATATCATTCAACAAGGCATTGAACTGGCATCCTCTCGTAAACGTCCCTTCGATCTGCGTGTTCTTGTACAAAAGAACAGCAAGGGTCAATGGAGCGTAACCGGTGTAGGTGCGAGACTTGCTGGCTCCCGCAGCATTACCACTCATGTGCCGCGCGGCGGAAGCGTAGAAGACCCTGAGAAGCTGCTGACCGATCTTTTTGGCGAAGAAATGACAACGACCCTGATGAAACGTGTGAAATCCACTTCATTAATGATCGCAAGACAGGTAGAACGGGGATCGGGTTACACACTCGGAGAAATGTCCATGGATCTGGGCATTGATGACCTGGGAGAACTCTGGTTCTTTGAAGCCAATGCAAAGCCCATGAAGTTTGATGAACCACAGATCAGACGGCGTTCATTGGAACGTATATTTCACTACAGCGCTTATCTTGCCCGTCAGTCCAAACGATGATAGACAGGAATACTGCAAAAAGAAGGTGATTGTTTGTGTCCTCACCTGTTCTGGGCATTATGACGTTGTACTTAAATGAACATCGCGCTCTTGAAGAACGCACCATCTATCGCAGAATGATTGTTGAAGGGCGCAAGCGGGGACTCGATATCTATGTGTTCACACCAGCCGACGTCCACCCCGGCGGCAAACAGATTGAAGCCATGGTTTTTCATGAGGGAAAAGGCTGGTCCAGGGAGTGGCGATCATTCCCGGACCTAATCTTTGATCGCTGCCGGATTCAGCGTAATCGCAGGTTCCAGCAATTGCTTGCTTTTCGTGAGAAATATGGGCATCTGCTCTTTCTGAACAGACCTCTGCGCAATAAATGGACCATCCACCAGACCCTTTTGCAAAAGGCCAACTTTCGGGAGCACCTGCCGGAAACCACACTATTTCAGGATATGTCTGATGTGAATCGGATGCTCAAAGTTTCTTCTCTGGTCTATCTCAAACCCATTAATGGAACAGGCGGACGTGGTATTCTGCGCATTGAACGTGGCAGTAGCGAGGCGAATACGGTGCTTGTTCAGGGGCGGGATCAGAAACGACGTATCATCACTCCACGTAAAGTTCATTTATCACGACTAGGCTCGTTGCTCCAGCACTGGAATATGAAAGACAAGTATCTTGTACAAAAGGGCATTCAACTTCAGCTTCCGAATGGGCGTGTGCATGATTACCGCATGCTGGTTCAGAAGAATGGAGAAGGACAATGGGAGCTCACCGGATGTGCCGGACGTATGGGTGCAGAAAAAAGCGTAACCTCCAATCTGCATGGCGGCGGTCAGGCAGTAGCGATGAATCGGCTCATGAAGCAATGGATCGAGGATGATGATCTCCGTGCAGAGATTAACACAACTGCAGAGAAGTTTGGCATTGATGTTGCTTCGTTTCTGGAAGATACGTATGGGGACCTATGTGAGTTGGCACTGGATTTGGCGATTGACAGAAGCGGACGTATCTACCTGCTAGAAGTTAACCCCAAACCTGCACGTGAAGTATTTGCTCGCATCGGTGAGCGGGACATCTATTATAAAGCCATCACTCAACCGCTGGAGTACGCCCTTTGGCTATATCGCAACCAAGCCATTCGTCCGGTCAAACCAATAAAAACCACCCGGCTTGCAAGCAACAGGCCATCTGCATTGAAGAAAACACGCAAAAAAAGATGATCGGTTGATCCCCAATAAAAATGCCCCCAACCCTTGGATACATCTTGGATTGGGGGCTTTCATATGATTACTGACATTTTGATCCGCGACTAGCCTTACTCTGCTTCATCATACAGACGCAGCAGTTCTGTAAAATCAGAGATGAGCACATCTGAGCCCGCAAGCTCCTCATCACGGCCGAAACCGGCATAGGCACAGCCGATGACCGCCTGACCGTTCATTTTACCAGCCTCCACATCAGAAGAGCGATCCCCTACCATCCATGCGTCCTGAATACGATGTTTCTCAAGCAGGATCTGCACCAGATTAATCTTGGAGGGAGTCTTGTACTGGCCTGCACTGTATACCCCTTCAAAGAAAGGCATAATCTCGTGTGCAAACGCTACACCTTTTACGTAGTCCTCCAGCCCATTACTTGCGACAAAAAGACGTACTCCTTGTTGTTTTAATGCTTGCAGCGTTTCTTTCACACCCGGATACAATTGAGAACTTCCTTGATCAAGCCCCTCAATCTCCAGTTGAAGCAGCAGTTCGTCTGCCCGGCGATGTGCCGCTTCCGATGCCTCAGGCATAACCACTTTCCATATATCTTCGAGCAACATGCCCAAACTTCCCAGCATCCGTTCCTCGGGTGGAGTTTCTCCTTCAAAATGCCCTTCGGCACGCAATGTATCAAATAGTTGCTGGTAAGCTGGCAACAACAGGGTCTCTGTCTGGAATAACGTACCATCCATGTCAAAAATCATTGCTTCCGGTTTGAGCAATACCTTCTTTTTAGTCATGTCCAATGTTCCTTTCGGATTGGGATATGTATGTGTAATTGGAATCGTTCCCTTCCCATGATAAACATAACGTTTGAACGTGTAAACCAACGATTGTAAACATCATCCCACTAACCTTATACAAAATCCCCTAAACATTATATTATAGTTAAACAAACTATATACAAAAGTGTTTTCTTTACGTATAATACTAAAAAATAGTGCTTTAGACACCTTATCTAAAGACCTACATTTATCACATTTCCGCTTTTTTCGACAACTACATATACCCCATAGAGAGGAATAACAAACATGAAAAAGCATAAGGCCTTCAAGATTTTTTATAAGATCGGATTAGGATATTTACTCGTGTTGGCTGTACTGGCTGGTTGCATCCTGCTGATTCAGAACAGCACAAGTCAGCTTCAACGAGAACTGGATTTTCTGGTTGATCACGATATGAAAGTACACGCCCTAACCTACGAAATCGAAAGAAACATGGTCGATATGGAAACAGGTCAACGTGGTTACATCATCACGGGTCAGGACAATTACCTTGATCCCTACACCCAGGGAAAAGAGCAACTTGTTACACTCAGAGATGAACTTGCTGCTTTAATTTCGGACAATCCGGCTCAACTTGCACTTCTGGAAGATATACATACTAGTATGGAGGATTGGGTCCAGGTCGCTGGAGAACCTGTGATCGCCCTTCGCCAAGCAAATAATACACAAGCCATTCGAGATTTTTTTGCAGATGATCCCGGTAAAAGAGACATGGACCAGATTCGCACTGCCCTCGATACGTTTCGAACCAATGAGCATACATTAACCGAAAATCGTACAGAAGCGCTGAAGCAAAAAAATGTACTCCTGAACCTGGAACTGTATGGGGCACTTGTCGTGGTGGCCATTATCTCGTTCATCACTGCATTGGTCCTGTCACGTGCCATTGTTAAGAACATCCGTACCGTGAAGCAGGCATTGAATGACATCGGTTCTTCCAATGGTGACCTGACACTGAGAATTGCTACGCCAATGAAAGATGAAACTCGTGAACTTGCGGAGGCAGCCAACACTATGCTCGCTGGTTTGCAGCAAATGATGCTGGATGTTCAGAGCAATGCGATGATTCTGAGTACTGCTTCCGATCGATTGGATAAAGGGGTTGCCGATAGCCATCTTGCTGGAAAAGAGGTTGCCACTGCCATGGAACGTGTCGCTGAAGGGGCTGATGAACAGGTTGCTCTTACGCAAACCATGGTAGCTGCGATGCAGCAATCCCTGACCGGACTTAATCGTGTCGCCTCCTCGGCAGGTGATGTGGCAGAACGTGCTGTGCGTACCGAATCCATTGCCGTGGATGGGCAACAACGCATTGATAATGCGGTAGGCAAAATGAGTTCCATTGAACAATCCTTCCTCTCTGTACAGGAAGCCATTAATGACATTTCGAAGATGTCTGATCAGGTGATCAACATTGCAGACTCCATGTCGGGTATTGCAAGACAAACGAATCTGCTTGCACTTAACGCTGGAATCGAAGCGGCCCGTGCCGGGGAAAATGGACGTGGCTTCGCTGTCGTGGCCTCGGAAATCCGTAATCTTGCAGACCAGAGTGCAACCTCAGCCAAAGAGATTACAAGTATATTGGAAACCGTGGTAGCAGGTGTTCAAAGTACGGTTCAGGTGGTCGATGAGAGTACTCTACATGTGAATGAAGGATTGCGAACCATTGAGGATGCAGGTAATGCGTTTTCAACCATTACTCAGCATATTCATAACCTCAGTGGTGAAGTTCTGGAGGTATCTGCTGTTGTCGAGCAGTTAACTTCCGGTAGCGAGGCCGTGATGAGGTCCATTCATGAAGTATCGGCTGTTGTGGAGGATACCGCTTCCGCTACAGAAGAAGTATCTGCGATGACGGAGGAACAACTGGCTTCTTTGCAGGAAATGTCTGATACGTCCAAACAGTTGAATGAAATGTCCGATGCACTTGATCAACTGGTTAAACGATTCAAGCTTGCTTGATCCCGACCCACCTATGGATGAAAATATCTATATAGCTTATCGCGTGCATATATCTAAGCAAAGAAGCATCACAGACGGCTCACACGAGCCTCTGCGATGCTTCTTTGGTGTTAACGGGAGCTTATCATGGAAAAGGTACACTGGTGCCTTTTCCATGAGTAAAACGGATTGCACCTTTTCTTATCTCCATTGTCCCGTGTTTCGCAGCGCTTCAAGCACAACCTGTGCCTGATATCCATCGTTAAAGTCATATATCTTAGCTGGTTTGCCTTGTACACGGGCAATGACATGTTTAAGTACAGGCAGTTCGCTGTCAGATTCAAGCACTTCCACTGGAGACAGTGGCTGCCCCACCAGCCCCGTCTTCAATTCTTCCCAATTTTCAAGGGCAATCGTACCTTTTGTACCGTACACCACCATCGATACACGTTCTTCTCCCGCAAATTGAGAGATGCCGTTTAGCTGAATTCGAGTCCCATCTTCCAGTTCCATAGCAGCCTGTACTTCTAGTTCACATTCTCCATTCTCAGGATATTGAACCTGAGTACTCACTACCCGGATGGGACCAAACACGCTTTGAATCATATGAATCCAGTGAATGCCCACTTCAAGAATAAATCCGCCCTGTTCCCGGCTCGTAATCCATGCATTCTGTTGCCATGATCGTGGCCACTGCGGGAATTGCAGAATGAGATCTATTTTGCGAATTGCCCCCACGGTACCCTGCTCAATCATCTCTTGCAACTTCAGCACGGAAGGTTCATGAGGCATAGAGAAGTGGATGGCGTGAACGACACCCGCCTGCTCCGCTGCATCCAACATCTCTTTCGCTTCTTCCACACTATTGGCTAACGGTTTCTCGCAGAACACATGAATTTTGCGCTCCAGTGCTGCCATAACAACCGGATAATGAAATTTCGGCGGAACTGCAATGTACAGCAGATCAATTTGATGTTCATTCATCAATTGCTTGTAATCCGTATACGTTCGAACCCCGGGACGAGAAGCTGCAAAAGACGCCAAACCTTCCTCATTCGCATCACACACCGCTACAATATCAATCTTTGTATCCATCTTTGTATTCTCGATTTGATGAACCATATGTAATCCCATTTTACCCAGACCAATCAGAGCCATCTTGATGACTACCATTTCATCCCCTCCCAATTCCTTTCCAGTATAGCAGAAAGCAAAGAATTACGAATGCGATGCGTTGATACGAAAAAAAATAATCACCCAGCTTTCAAGTCGCTATCAGAGACTGAAATTCATCATTGCCAGTCATTATTTTACATTATTTGTCACCCGCTATTGATTGGGTAATTCGTTGCAGGGATATATAACCATTTATTTTTGCTTTATCCAGCAACACTTAAAGCGTTACCAACTTAAGATTCAGGAAATTAGACTCATAAAAACAAGTTGACAAAAAACCACAAAAAAAGATACTCTTCCTAATAACAATGAATATTTCCTCTTACAACCTTAGACATTAACTTGCATTCAACAAATGGAATATGCGTATGGTTCGATTAACCTATTTCATGAAGCGAGGTGTCCCGCGTGAGAACAGTTGCGGACTATTTGGCAGAAACTCTGCATAATTTAGGCGTTACTCATGTCTTTGGTATTATTGGTAAATCCATCTGTCCTGCCGTCCTGAAGATGGTAGATTATGGATTAGAATTCATTCCAGGCCGTCATGAATCCAGCTCAGGATTTGCCGCATCCGGGTATGCATTACAGACGGGTAAACTTGGCGTTGCCTTTGCCACATCCGGTCCAGGCGGAACCAATCTGCTTACGGCTGCAGCCCATGCAAAGGCCAACAATCTGCCCGTACTGTTTATTACGGGTCATCAATCCATTCAGGAACTGGGGTTACCGCAGTGTCAGGACTCCTCTTCCTATCTGGCCGATCTGGCCGAGATGTTCAGGCCTGCTACGTTATTCAGCAAATTGGTTGAGCGTGGAGATCACTTCGGCACACTGCTGAATCATGCCCTTTCCATTGCACTCGGCCCCAATAAAGGCCCCGTTCACCTCTGTCTTCCTTTTGACGTACAAACCGAATTGTTATCTCAATGCCGGATTGTCATTCCCGAACCAGAACCTCTACTTAGCGTATCTAACCTGAATCGCATTCTTCCTCTCATTCAACAATCCAACCGCCCTTTAATTATTGCTGGTAAAGGTGTAAGTCGTGCCAGAGCCCATGATGAATTACTTCATTTGGCCGAATCGTTCAACATTCCCGTTATTACTACTCCTGGTGGAAAAGGAGCGATTGCGTGGGACCATCCCCTGTACCATGGACCTTGTGGTGTGGGTGGCTTCCCGCATGCAGACGACATGCTGAACCAAAGTGACCTTTATATCGTACTCGGTTCACGTCTGAGTGATATGACCCTCTGCAATCTGAAGCCTGAGAACCACCCGGCACACCTTATTCAATTTGACGCTGATTCTACGTTTGTGGGCAAGATACTGAGCGCTCAAACCTTACATATCACGGGTGATTTGAAGGAAAACCTGCAATATTTACTGGGTACACTGATCGACCATTCTGCTCCAACGAGAACCTTGACACCCCTGGATTACACTACTCCTTTACCAGATCTCCCCCATCTTTCTCTGGCTTCTGTGCTGGACGGGATGAGTGAAATGCTTCCGTACGATCATAAGCTGTTTGTCGATGATGGCAGCCATGGATTTCATGCGGTCCAGCGATATAAAGTCAAGAAACCAGGCAGCTTTGTGTTTGACGCGTACTTTGCATGCATGGGTAATGCCATTGGTATGGCGATAGGTGCTAAGGCCGCTTCACCAGGAGAGACCGTTGTATGCATCACCGGTGACGGATGTTTCATGATGCTGGGGACAGAGATCCATACCGCGGTATGCAACAATCTGAATGTCATTTTCATTGTTGTTAATAACAAACAACTGGACATGGCACTCAAAGGAATGGAAAAAACAACAGGCAGAATTGATGGCACAGTATATGAAGTGCCTATGGATGCAGCCAAATTTGCCGAATCTCTCGGTGCGGTTGCGTTTCGAGCAGAGACCCTTGCTGAGTTCTCATCTGCGCTGAACACCGCCCAGACGTTAAATCAGGTAACTGTTATTGAACTTCTGACGGATCGGGATGAAATTCCACCCACGGCTCACCGCACCGTAACTTTGAATTAGGAGGAGCAGATCATGAGTGAACATGTAGCTCAGGGACTCGACCGTTTTGCTAAACTTTCCGGGGAGTACGGTGCAAGAGCCCTAGCCCCCATCAAAGAACATTTTCCCGAGTTGTCTGAATTTATTATGGGGACGGCATACGGGGATATTTTTCAGCGCACCACGATTACGGATCAATGGAAGGAAGTTGCTATTATCTCTTCATTGATTACCCAAGGGCAGTATGAACAATTGGGGGTACATTACACAATGGCTCTGAGTGTGGGAGTGACGGTGGATCAGATCAAGGGAATATTGCTGCATCTGGCACCATGCGTGGGTGCCCCGCGCATTATTAGCGCATTTAATATTTTGCTGGCCACCTTGGATGAAATACAGTAATTCACTTTTCTACATTTTTATACACGATTCGACTTTTTTATTGATCTTTTTACATTCCTACCTTTATAATATGGTTAAATTATCCTTCGAACCAGCTCTCATCTTAGAAGCATTCAGCAGAGGTTCAATGGGGCTGTGTAACCATTAGCAGGATAGCCTTAACTCATTTAAAGGAGAGAGATCAAGCATGGGAAATTTCATTCTTAAGACTGACGTTCCAAACAAGGTGTTAAACATTGAACTGGAGGGTTCTTTCTCTCAAGAAGACGGTTTGCGTTCCATCTCGGCCTATCAGGATACGATCGCTCCTATTAACACCAAGGAGTATGACCTGAACATCGATTGCAAAAAATTGAATGTTACTGCTCCGGAGATTGTTCCTCTTTTGGAAGGCTGCCTTCAAATGTTCAAAAAAGATGAATATAAAAAAGTCGTGTTGACCCTCGAGAACAACGCGATTCTAAAAATGCAATTGTCCCGACTTGGTCGGTCTGTTGGCCTGGACAATCTCGAAATCATATCTACCGTTACCACTTAATAAACCAGGCGGACAAGCTGTGAATTCACCCTTCCGCTTAAGAGGAGAATGAAGATGGCCGGAATTCGTATTGTAGATATCGATATCTATCATCCAGCAACCAAGGTGCACAATGATTTTTATATTGAACATTTTGATGCAAGAGGTGTAGATATTCGTGGATTGTTAAAGGCACTTGGTCGTGATACACGTTATAAAATTGACAACGATGACGAAAACTCACTAAGCATGGCCTTTGAGGCAACCAGTAATCTACTGGAAAAAACCGGACTTACCGGTGCAGATATTGATCTGATTGCTTATGCAAGCCAAACGCCAGAATACATCTTTCCTACGAATTCCCTGATGATTCATCGCCTGATTAACGGAGCTTCTCACACGATCTGCATTGACAGTAATGCGAACTGTGCAGGCATGACTGCTGCTTTTGAACAGGTTAGCCGGCAGATGCTGGGCAATCCTCGAATTCGCCGGGCTTTAATCATTGGCTCTGATTACGTAGCTCCTCACGCCAGTCCCGATGATCCCGTATACTTCGCCAATTTTGGTGATGCAGCAGCGGCGGTTATTATAGAGCGGGATGAACAAGCTGTCGGTTTCATTGATTCCATCTATCAGACGGATACCTGCGTGTATGGCAATTCTCTTTTTCCTGCAGAAGGTTTGGCGAAGCTGGGCAAAACAGGTGTAGATGCAGGTGCCTTTCATGTGAAATTCATCCCATTTGATGATTCGATCTGTGTGGATGCCGCTTCAGAGTCCATTCGTACCTTGCTGACACGCAACGAGATTGGACCAGACGAGATCAGAGCCGCCTGCTTCTCTCAGCTATCCATTAGTAACATTCGGGCTGTATCCGAGAACGTTGGCATTGGTGATGATATAGCTGTCTATATCGGAGATGAGTTCGGATACACATCAACCAGCAGTCCATTCATCGCATTGCATCGAGCGGTTACAACCGGGCAGATTCAGCGTGGTGACAAAGTCTTGTTCTGGACCGTTGGAGCCGGGTGGCAAAATGTTGCCATGGTGGTTGAATACTAGGCCTTAATTCGCCAAAATTATAACCAGGACGATCCTTTTTCTTTTCAAAATGGGTCGTCTTTTTTATTAGAAAGCAACCCCAATTTCAGCATAAACACTTCTTCCAGTTCTCTATTACTCCAAAACAAAAAGCAGCCCTCACCGGACTGCCAGGATCCTATTTCCACCTTTTCAAAATATCTTCTTCGTATCCCGATCGTCTTTCAGAATCTCCACGGCCTCACGGAACCGTAACGAATGCACGATCTCCCGTTCCCGCAGAAACTTCAGACTATCCTGCAGATCCACGTCATCGGTCAGATCGATTAACCATTGATATGTAGCCCTGGCTTTCTCTTCTGCTGCAATATCCTCATACAGATCCGCAATCGGATCTCCCTTTGAAGCAATGTATGCTGCAGTAAAAGGTACACCTGAGGAATTCGTGTAAAATAAGGCAGAATCGCGCTGAGCATAGTTCGGCCCGAGTCCCGCTTCCTCCAATTGTTCCACCGACGCATCCTTTGTTAACTTGTAGATCATGGTGGCAATCATTTCCAAATGGGCAAATTCTTCTGTGCCGATATCATTTAATAGCCCTATAATTTTATCCGGAATGGTATACCGCTGGTTCAAGTACCGCAGAGCTGCCGCCAGCTCACCATCCGCTCCCCCATATTGTTCAGCCAGCAATTTTGCCATATGAGGATCACATTTGCTAACCCGAACAGGATACTGCAATTTTTTCTCATACACCCACATGCAGAGCCCTCCTTTTTGAATAAAATCGAAATTGCTGGCATATTCCCCGAGTCCCCGGCGTTACACTGTTGCACGGAAACCCGAGGCGTTATTTCAAACCTGCCATGGCCATGGTGTCTGTGACCACTCCCATGGATATTTGGAGAATGCATGGCCAAAGTTCATCAGCGGTCCGTACAATTGTTGAAATTCATGTGCAACTCTCATGCGCTCCTGACTGAATTTGTTGTACTGTTCAATACTCTGAAAATCACCCGGATGGGTGTCCAGATACAGGTTCAGCTCAACTAATACAAAATCCAGTGCCTGGAGCTCCTCTAACATCTCATAATACCTTGCATCACAGGCTTTGGGCACTTCAGGCTCCATCCGATTCCACCTTCCTCCCTTTGGATCTCGCTGGTGTATAAGGGCTGTACAATGCTGGCCACAACGTTCCGATTCTTAAAGCTTCCGCCGGGCTGTACTGCGGCCACCCCATAGGCTGAAACGGAATAAATAATTGCGGAGGAACCAGATACGTTCGAATCTCTACAGGCGGACAAGGATCAAACGGTCCCACAAACGGAACGTATGCTCGAAGCTGCGGATCTTTCACAGAACAACTCTCCTTTCTCAATGTTCACATGTATGCAACATCCATTTTAATCGATTGTTTCCCGTCTCTATATCCATATGTTTCAGGTTGGTAAGTTAATCCACTTTAAGCTGACACATCAAAAAAAACCTCTGAAAGTCCACCATAAAGGCGGTACTTACAGAGGTCTGTTTGAGGTTTTTTTTATTGTGTGGACTGATCTTCCGAATTTATGTTTTGAGAGTTTTGAGAGTTTTGAGAGACAGATTGCTTGTACACTCGAACCCGGGTAATTCGCAAGCGAGTGGCTTCTTCCACTTCAAAAACGTATCCATTCAGTTCCTTGGTTTTGCCCTTAGCTGGACTACCTCCAAGTTCTTTAAACAGCCATCCGCCAATGGTATCCACCTCTTCATCCTCAATGATGGCACCGGTCCACTTATGAACTTCTTCAATAAGCGAACGACCATCAACGGAAAATGAATCCCCGCTGCGTTCCATATGCGGACGCTCATCCTCAAACTCGTCATACAAGTCTCCCACGATCTCTTCCAGAATTTCTTCCGCAGTCAGCAATCCAGCTGTGCCGCCATATTCATCCACAACCAGCGTCATCTGAGAATGTTTCTTCTGCATCAGACGCAGCACATGGCTGATCTCCATGGATTCGGGAACATTCAAGATGGGACGGACAAGTGAAGCCAGATCATGTTGTTGCTCCGGTTTAGCGAGCAGCAGATCGGTGATATGGATAAACCCAATGATCTCATCCTTGTCTTCGACTGCCACAGGATACCGGGAATGTTTGGTTGCATTAATAATCTCCAGATTTTCCTCCAAAGACATGTGGGTATACAAACAATCCATATCGGTACGAGGCAGCATGACTTCACGTGCCAGCATATCGGAGAAATCAAAGATGTTATCCATCAGTTTGATCTCATCCTTATCAATGACCCCGCTTTTGGCACTCTGCTTCATCAGAATACGAAGCTCATCTTCCGAGTGAGCTTCTCCTTCACTGGCAGGTTCGATCCCGGCCAGACGCAGCAATGCATTGGCCGATATATTCAATACCCAGATGAACGGGAAGAAAATTTTGTAGAACAACAGCAGAGGTGCTGATAAGAACAATGCCACTCCGTCTGTTTTTTGAATTGCCAACGATTTAGGTGCAAGCTCACCCAGCACGATATGCAGAAACGTGATGATACAAAAACCGATAATGACAGATACCGTCGATATAAGCCCTGTATCTCCTACACCAAGTTTAAACATCAGTGGCTCCACGAGCAATTCGGAGATGGCCGGTTCTCCCAGCCACCCAAGTCCAAGCGATGTCAGCGTAATCCCAAACTGCGTTGCCGATAGATAGGAATCCAGTTTACTATTCACCTTCAATGCATAACCAGCCATACGGTTTCCTTCACTCTGCAATTGAGTTAAGCGTGTCTGCCTTACTTTCACAAGAGAAAACTCTGCTGCAACAAATACGCCATTCAAAAATACGAGCAAAAAGACACAGACCAGATTAAATACCAGCTGCCCAAGATGAAATTCGGTATGAATATCCAAGTTGAAACTCCCCTTTTCTATCTATTTCAGGAATACACCTGGAATATCAACGTGTGATTGCCTTTCTTGATTTGAAATCCACACCTTTGTAGTACATATCTGCCACCAGCAGGTTTGGCCCACAGCAAGAAGCCATATCGCAATGGCAGTTAACTGTCTGATTGAGCGGATGTTCTGCTGACCACTCATGGAACACATCATCCAGCTTACGATCTCGAATATTGCCAAACGCCGGGATATCCGCAAAATCCGTCACGTACACATTGCCTGTAAACATGTTAACGTTCACGCGGTTGCGTCCATCCGGATCGTTGCGTACCGTCACATTTGGTTCGCTGTACAGTCGGTTAATCAGTTCCCGATCCTGCTCTGCTGCACTGCAAGCGAAGAACGGTAGTGTTCCGAATAGCATCCACATATCCTTGTCACGCACATCAAGCAAACGATGAATCGCTGCTCTCATATGGTCCAGTGATAACACGGGCAACGACGAAGCGAAGTTTGAGTTATACATCGGATGTACTTCATGACGAACACAGCCCATCTCACGAATCAATTGGTGAATCCCATCCAGCTTGTCGTGCGTACGGAAGTTAATCATGGACTCCGCAGAGATAAACATGCCTGCTTCACTCAATTTGCGGGAATTTTCAATCATTTTCTCATACATCTTCACTGCTACTTCACGTTTCACAGGTCTGCCACTATTCGCAAATCCAACCTGATGGAAATCGTCAGCATTCAGATAGTTGAAAGATATATGCATCACGTCCAGGTAAGGTAACAGTTGCTCATACCGGCTGATATCCAGTGTTAAATTCGAATTGATCTGGGAACGAATTCCACGTTCCTTGGCATATTTGAGCAGTGGGATGATCATCTCATCCACTGTTTTCTGGCTAAAGCTTGGCTCGCCACCCGTCAGACTAATCGTCTGCAGATGCTCCACTTCATCCAATCGTTTCAGCATCAGAGGGAGCGGAAGAGCCGGCGCTTCACGCATCGTAAGCATATCTCCCACCGCACAATGCTCACACCTCATATTGCACAGATGTGTCACGGTCATTTCTACACTGGTCAGCACATGGCGTCCATATGTACGCAGAGAGCCAATCGGATCCCACGGATCATTCGTCGGCGATAAAGGCATCGGTTGTATCGATCCTGAGTTTAGCATGGTCATTGTTCTTCACCTTATTCCTTTTATTAACCTAAAAAGTTTTATTTACATCATACCTGGTGTTCCTCTTTTTGGAGTTATCTTTTATCATAGCACAATTTTCAATGTTCCGGCATATGTGGACCCTGTCCATTACATGACAAAAAACGCTCAGGCAACTCTGGACCGAATCACGAAACGGCCCGGATATTACGACATGAGCGTTAATCATCTTTCAAGTTGTTCAGCTTTCCACCTGTTCATTTTGGGCCGCTGAAGGTGTATCCTCCACACCTTCTACACCTGTGATCATCACAGACAGAGCCGTCAGCAGGTTAATTTCATAAGGGGAAGATAATGTCTGGCCGTCCGCATCTTTGAGAACACGGATAAGCGGACGTTGAGGAACACGTGAATGAATAGATGCAACTACCCCAACCTCTCCTGTACTCAGCTTGACTGAAATACCAACCGGGTATATTGCGACACAATCCCTGAACTTCTCCAGCATCCGCTGTTCATAGAGGGTTCCTGAGCCTGTATACAGTACCTCGACGGCCTGATGCGGCAGCAAGGCTTGCTTGTACACCCGATTTGTCGTCATGGCATCATAGGAATCAGCAAGCGCAATCCATTTGGCATATTCATGAATCTCCTTGTCTTTCAACCCGAAGGGATACCCGCTACCATCAATTCGTTCATGATGCTGCAATGCACAATGCGCAGATAGAAGCGGTATGCCTGGTTCATCTTTGAGAATACGGTGCCCATATGTAGTGTGCTGCTGAATGATTTTGAATTCCTCGTCACTCAATCTGGAGGGTTTATGCAAGATTTCTGGTGCAATCTGTGTCTTGCCGATATCATGCAACAAAGCACCCAGACCAATCTCCATTAATTGCTGGCGTGTATAACCCGAAGCGACACCAAGAACCAGTGTGTACACACATACATTCAGCGAATGATTATACAGGTCAAAATCGCTGGCGTTCATGTCCATCAGCATAATCATGGCTTCCTTCTGACTGCCGATGTCTTCCAGAATGGCATTCATCACACCACTGAGCGCTTTACCGAAATGAGGAATCTGACTTTTGGTTTTCAGTCCTGACATGCTCTGAAATTGCTGTTTGATTTCTACCAGTGCCTTCCTTCTGGTCTCTTCCTGCAACATATCAGGAACAATGATGTCCTCTGTCGCAGCATCTTTAATATACACATAACCGACTCCGAGATCCTTGAGACGTCCAATCAACCGACTGGTTAGCTCTACATCCTCACTAAGTAATACAAGGCCTTCTTCACTATAAATACGTTTCCCCAGCTTCATGCCAGGCTGCAATAAGTTTATATGTACTAAACGCACAGCCTATCCTCTCCCGCTCCGTAGATGTAATTACCACTAGCCGCCGCTTCAGCAGAAGGCAAGTACTTTTAATTTAGCTTTGACGCCATCGGGCTCGCAGGCTGTCGTCCAGAGCCCCTGGTCGTTTTATTTCCGTTTCCAGCAAATCGCGTATGAATTCCGGAAGATGATAGAGCGTACGGGATCCTTGAGCCAGAGGAGGATACCCCACATTGAACGTAAACATGTCCAGTGTTCCAACGATATACTCACCTTGTTCGTCCATCGGCTTCCCATTGATGGATATGGTCTGGATCTTCTCATAGGCAGGCGCATGTGGATTGTATTGAACTTCCATTCCGTCGATACATAATGTACCTAGAATTTGACCACGAAAACCAAATCCCACAATAGGCTTACCTGAATAATCGTCCAACAAGGACTGCTCAAGTGCTTCACGAATATGACTTCCACTCAAGCATATTGTACAAGCATTTATAGGAGATGGACATAGGGAATGCAACATTCCTTTTGTAATATTACCTTGTGGAAGATCTCCGAGAAGCTGGCCTGCATTCACCAGAGACAGCTGGGCCCCCGTGAAATGACGAACAGCTTGTGCAAGCAATGTTGCAAACGGGGATTCTCGGTCATACGCGATGGGCAACACCCGATCCGTTATCACTGCCGTCTGATTAAGTGTCCTTTCGGCTTCCGTACGATTCGTGGCAATTGCCAGCGCGACATGATCATCCAGTAATGTACGCTTGGCAGCCATACAACCGCTACTTACCAGTTGGAGAGGTTCTCCCACGCTTGTTCGTTCAAGAACCACTTTCCCAAGCCATTGGCCAAATTTCCCGGCTGCGCCCAGCACGGTCTGACCAATGACTAGTGGTTCTTCGAGAACATGATGGGTATGTCCACCGAGGATAACATCAATTCCAGTAATCTGCTCCGCCAGTCTCCGATCTGTCGAAAGTCCCAGATGTGAAAGAATAACCACCACATCCACTTCATCACGTAATGCTTCCACTTGTGGTCTTAGTGACTCCACAGGGTCCAAAACATCCCACCCAAGCAGTTCGTAAAACGTGGTAAATGGCGCGGTTGCCCCCAGCAGACCAACGCGAAATGGACCTTTCTCCACAATCAGAGAAGGTTTCATCCATACGGGCGGAAGACCCGTATCTTGCTCCACAACATTGCCGCATACCACAGGACACAGAAGTCCAGCGTAGGATTGTGAGAGCTGATCTGGCGTAAATGTCAGTCCTTCGTTATTACCAATTGTAATGGCATCGTAGCCCGTCAGGTTAATAACATCAACATTAGCCGTACCCAGCGTTCCCTCTGTTTCAACGGCCATCCGGTCCATATGATCGCCGATATCCAATACAAGGATGTTGCCACCTTGGTCACGTTCTTCATTGATCATAGCGGCGATGGTGCTCATGGAGCCAAAGTGGCTATGGATGTCATTGGTGTGCAGAATCGTTAATGTTTGCTTCTCCCTGGTGCTCATCACACCGCCTCCCCTGCTCTTCAATAAACGTTCATTCTTCTAATGGATAAGCATAACATTTTCCGCTTCGTTATGATATATTTAAAGGGTTTAGAGAACAAAAAGAGGTGAGTCCTATCTATGAAATTGACAATTCAACTATTTGCAGGCATTGCAGAACGTTTAAATACATCCCTTCTGGAGTTTGAGTATATTGGAGACATTCCAACCGCTGCCGACTTAAAAGAAAAACTGAGTCTGGCCTACCCCGAAGCAGCTTCTCAGATAAAGACATCCTTTTTGGCAGTTAACCAGCAATACGCTCCTGCCGATACTATACTTAGCTCAGAAGATGAACTTGCGTTGATTCCTCCCGTCTCTGGAGGCGATGGTACAGATATTTCCGATGAGAAACATCGCTCTGCCTCCCTGGAGCATCGGACTGAAGATGGCTTATTTCTAATCACAGAGTCCACCTTGTCTGTGGAAGCAACAACCGCATTAGTGATTACACCGAATCACGGGGCAGCTCTTACTTTTGTAGGTACGACTCGTGAAATGACTGGTGAACAGCGCACCGTCCATCTTGAATACGAGGCCTATGTGCCGATGGCTCTTTCTCAGATGGCGGCCATTGGTGTGGAAATCTCCGATCGCTGGCCTGGTGTGTTATGTGCAATCAGTCACCGAATCGGCAAAGTGGATGTGGCAGAGATTAGTGTAGTCATTGCCGTTTCCTCGCCTCATCGCAACGACTGTTATGATGCAAGCCGTTACGCCATAGAAAGACTCAAACAGACCGTTCCGATCTGGAAAAAGGAAATCTGGGAAGATGGATCTGAATGGAAGGGACATCAATTAGGACCATGGAACCCCATGGAGGACTAAACAATGAGCCTTTACACCTTTTAGACAGAGTGGGTTAATAGTAAATAAGTCGTTGTCAACCCATTTTTTTCTTGTTATTATAATCATATGTGTCGATATTAGTCGAGAAAAGGTGGTTTATACGTGAGAGTGCATGTTACTGATCTTAAACCGGGTGACCTGTTAAAAAATGATGTATACAACAGTTCGGGTCTCCACATGCTGATGAAAGGTTCCACCCTCAGTGAAGATGACCTATCCAAACTGCTGCAACATGGAATCGAGTACGCAGATGTAGAACACACAACATCCGACCTACACTCTGATGCACAAACCTTACCTTCCGATCAAACCCGTCTGTTAACTAACTTGTTTAACGATACGATCAAAGGTACTGAATCTCTATTTCAACAAGCGATGGAGAAGGGTTTTATTGATGAGACACAGGTCGATGAGATTTTGCTTACCCTAACGGGACAGTTGGAAAAACAAAAAGATGTTGTCTCCTTGTTACTTATGCTGGACGGGGATAGCGATTATACGTATAACCATTCATTGCAAGTCGGAATGCTCGCTTTTTATATCGCCGGCTGGATGGGTTATAACCCCGAGGAATGTCTAACGGTAGCCAAAGCAGGATATCTTCATGATATTGGCAAGTCCAAGATTCCTTCTGAAATGTTACATAAACCTGGTAAATTGACCACAGAAGAATTTGATGAAATGAAGAAACACACCTTCTATGGGTACGATATCATTAAAGAATCCACTCAGGATGAAATTCTGGCAACGGTGGCACTTCAGCACCATGAGCGCGAGGATGGAAGTGGTTATCCTCATGGACTGCGTGGAGACGAGATCCACCCATATTCCCGTATAACTGCTGTAGCAGACGTTTACAGCGCCATGACGACCAATCGGGTATACCAGACCAAACAGGAACTCATCTCTGTTCTGTGTGAATTGTACAGCCTTAGCTTCGGTCAGCTAAATGCTGAAGCAACGCAGGAACTGATCAAACACATGCTGCCTAATTTTATCGGTAAAAGGGTTCTGCTCACCACGGGTCAGACGGGACTAATTGTGATGAATAATCCTGCAGATTACTTCCGACCACTCGTTCAGACCTCCACGGCCTTTATCGATTTAGCGAAAGAAAGAGATATTGCTATTGTTGAGATCTATGTACAGTAACTGTTCATTGTAGACAGCATGCATACGAAGAACCAAAAAGAAGTAACTTAAATAACCAACTTACATGTTGGCATATGACAAAAGGGAAGCCGTAATCGGCTTCCCTTTGTTTATTCCGATTCTATTATGTTGGATTACACGCAGAATGCTTTTGTGATGATAACCAACAGAATGAACAGTACCAAGATTGCACCAGTGTTAGTGAACATATTGTATCCACCAACGCCGCCTACTCCGCCTACATTGCCCCCACAGCCATATCCAACTTCGCTCATGTGATTGCCTCCTCTTCATCAGGTATACCCTAACATATGACGTTTCCAGTGGAATGAACCGGGCGAACAGGCAACATTCGTTAAATGGTTGTCTGTCTGTATCTACCTGAGTGGATCAGCCTTTGCTACTTCCTGTTCTTTGCAGAGATCTATATGTCGGAGTCCGAATGAACCTGGATGCCTTTTTCCTTGCGGTACATGATAACAAGTAATCTCCAAAATTCATAACTGCCTTTGTCATTCATAATAAACGGTCGATAATAATCAAATGCTTGCTGCGCCCATGTGGGACAATCCATATTGGAAAGTTGCTGCTGTTGCTGAATCCATCCCCCTTGAATCTCCAGCGTTTTCTGCATGGCTTCAACTATTCTCTTCTGCTCAGTGGTCATCGGCGGATCCTCCTGTTCCTGAGTCACAGTTCCGTATTCGGCCTCCAGATATGCACCAGGTTCCGTCACACCATCTTCGCTGGCTGTATACCCGTAAGAGGGCGTACTTGTTTTACGAATCTCATAATGTACATGCGGTCCAGTACTCTGACCGGTGCTTCCCTGATTCCCGATAAGCTGACCTCGCTTCACTCGCTGTCCAACAGTTACAGCAATACGCGAAAGGTGAGCATAACAATGCAAATAACCTCGATGATCTTGAAGGGCAACTGTAAGCCCGTAACCGCCGAATCCGGAGCCTGTAACTCCTTCGGAAGCAAAACGTACCCTACCTTCCATGAAGGCATAGACGGGACCATTCCAGGGCTCTGTCACGAGGTCAATTCCGCGATGAAATGTCTGTCCACCATGAATGGGATGAATGCGATAGCCGAATGAACTTGTAATCCGATATCCCTCGAAAGGGTTCACGCTCATACACTCACATCCTTTTCTATCATTAGATGCTTAAATCTATGAAATGGCTTGTGCTATTGGTCTTATTTTATTACAAAAAAACACCACCCAGAATAACATTGGGGAAAACCTTGTGGCTCTCCAACGTATTTTCCAAGCGGCGTATTATGCTACTATGATTACTCTATCAGTTACATATATTATGTTTTTAGTTCAACCACTACATACTCCTAATTCAGAGGTCTGTATATGACACCTAACTGATCGATTTCCTGCCCTGCTCTTCCATAAAATCCGGCTATATACCAACCGGCTGGTGCCTCAAGTTTAATTTGATCCGATGTCTTTTGTCCGCCTTCAATTTTATTCCCATGATTGGTCAACAACTCCAGGTGAAAGATCCGTTTATTTCCATTTCGCGTCCCTTGACTAATGGTTGCCTCGGTTAAGTACTCTCCGTCTGCCAAGTTAAGTGTGGCAATGTTTGATTGACCACCATGTGTCAGATTCGTTCCATCCCTGTACAGCGTTGAAATCCCGTCTACACGATTGCCCGAGTTAAGCACCACTGAACTAGGTCTGGACTCCGGAATATGATCCAGATCATTAAAACCGGTCCCCCCAGATCCTCCAATCGTTGAACTTAGTTGGTACTGAGAAGATGTGCTGTACAAGAATTCCGCTGTAATCGGATAATGATCAGAGAGTTGCTTTCCACTCGGATCAACAAACGTTTGATTTTCCAAACGATAACTCTGTGCATTAAGGGACACCGCTTTACTTCCGCGATACAAAATTTTATCGACTATTTCATAGTTCGGGCCATGTATATCGCTTGCATCCATAAGAGCATCCCCATCAGCTGGAATGCTTCCACCTCGAATCAAATCGATCCACGGATCTCTTAATCCATTCTCAGACATGAGCAACTCTATATTGTCAGCCGCACGGGTGTACCGTGTATTGGTATCCCCAAATACGATAACCGCGTTCCCGTCCGAGTGCTCCTTGATGTAATTGGAGAGTTGTCTGATATTATCTCGTCTGGCCTCAAGCGATTTATCATCGCTCCCTGCGTCTGCATGCAAGTTGTACACGTCCAGTTTCACCTGAGGTGTGATCTCATATGTAGCTGCTGTAAATCCTTTCGGAGTTAATTCATCACTTCCATTGTCAAAAAGACCGGATCGCTTATCCCAGGTAATACGCTTCAAGTCACGGAATGGAAACTTGGACAGACTGTTCAACCCACTACCAAAACCTGCAATTCCGCTTGTTGTCGTTAAATAGGGCAGAGTGACCTGGGATATCAACTCATTATGATAATTAAAATCCTCTTGCACATTAATGATGTCATATTCATTTAATTTGGGAGATATCTGAACGGTGTACTCCTTGGGATTGGAACTGGATACCAAATCGGGAAGACCACCTACATTATAACTAAGCACGTTGAATGAACCGGATACCGTCCCACCTTCTGCTGCATTCGCCGTTGATAAAAATAACGGAGAGCTCGTAAAGGCAACAACAGCAGACAATATTATCGCTGCTCCCTTTTTAACTATATTTCTTCGCATCATATCCCACCTCATATTAGAATCTATTCAAATATATGTAACATTCATTAAGGGAAGAATAAATCTGTTCTATTCATTTGTATAATCTAATAGTTCGGTCAGACATATCTGACCCATTGATCCCATATACCACTTACTCATCATCTTTTTTGGGCAACAAAAAAAGATCAAGGGAATATCTCCCTTGATCTTTTTTATATTCATAAGCGATCAACTGAACCCTTCTGCCACTTAATATCAACAGTCAGGTTCAACTTCACAGCTTCAAAAGGCGCTGTATCGGTATTAACCAATAGAGCCTTCCATTTCGAATTTGATCAATCTATTCATCTCAACGGCGTATTCCATTGGCAATTCCTTCGTGAATGGCTCAATGAAGCCCATGATAATCATCTGTGTAGCTTCTGCATCCGTCAGACCGCGGCTCATCAGGTAGAAGAGTTGATCCTCGGATACTTTGGATACCGTAGCTTCATGCTCCAGCATGATGTTATCATTCATGATTTCATTGTAAGGAATGGTATCCGATGTGGACTCATTATCCAGAATCAGTGTATCACACTTGATGTTGGATTTCGCGCCCTCTGCCTGGCGTCCGAAGGAAGCCAAACCACGGTACGTTACTTTACCACCATGTTTACTGATGGACTTGGATACTATCGTAGATGTTGTATCCGGAGCCAAGTGGATCATTTTCGCACCTGCATCTTGGTGCTGGTTTTTACCGGCAACAGCGATGGAAAGTACGGAACCTTTAGCTCCACGGCCTTTCAGTACAACCGCTGGATATTTCATCGTCAGTTTGGAACCGATGTTACCATCGACCCATTCCATTGTTGCATTTTCTTCTGCAACCGCACGTTTTGTAACGAGGTTGTAGATGTTTGGTGCCCAGTTTTGAATCGTTGTGTAACGAACACGGGCATTTTTCTTACAAATGATCTCAACGACCGCACTGTGCAGTGAGTTCGTGCTGTAGATCGGAGCTGTACAGCCCTCTACATAGTGAACAAAGCTGTCTTCGTCCGCAATGATGAGTGTACGCTCGAATTGTCCCATATTCTCGGAGTTAATCCGGAAGTAGGCTTGCAGAGGCACTTCACATTTAACGCCCTTAGGCACGTAGATGAAGCTTCCTCCGGACCATACCGCACTATTCAATGCAGCAAATTTGTTATCTGCTGGCGGAATAACTGTTGCAAAATATTCGCGCAGGATTTCCGGATGCTCTCTGAGAGCCGTATCCGTATCCATGAAGATTACACCTTGGTCTTCCAATTCCTTTTGCATGTTGTGGTATACAACCTCAGACTCATACTGAGCCGATACCCCTGCCAGGAACTTTTGTTCTGCTTCAGGGATACCCAATTTGTCAAAGGTTTCCTTGATTTCAGAAGGAACCTCTTCCCATGTTTTCCCTTGTTTTTCAGAAGCACGAACGTAGTACTGAATTTCATTGAAATCCAATCCATCGAGATCTCCGCCCCATTTTGGCATTGGCATCTTTTCGAATTGTTTCAAGGATTTCAGTCGGAATTCCAACATCCATTCCGGTTCGTTCTTAATCCGGGAAATCTCGGTAACGACTTCTGGTGTCAGACCTTTACCGGTTTGAAAGATGGATTTGTGCTCATCGCGAAAACCATATTTATACTCTTCCATTTCTGGTGCTTTTTTAGCCATCTTGCTCTACCTCCCTATCGTTATTGTACTTTGTTCTCTTCGTCAATCCCTTTGCGTAATGCATTCCAGGCCAGAGTGGCACATTTGATGCGTGCAGGGAACTTATTCACACCGGATAGGGCTTCGAGATCTTCATAATCGTCGAAATCGACTTCTTCACCTTTCATCAGTGAGGAAAAACGGTTAGCGATATCGAGTGCCTGTTCCATCGTTTTGCCTTTGACGGCCTCCGTCATCATTGATGCAGAGGACATGCTGATGGAGCAGCCTTCACCCGTATATTTGGCTTCCTGAACGATTCCGTCTTTCAGCAAAATTTGCAGTGAAATCCGGTCGCCGCACGTTGGATTGTTCAAATTCACCGTGACAGCGTCATTATCAAAAGTTCCGCGGTTTCGCGGGTTTTTGTAGTGGTCCATTATAACACGTCTGTACAGATCATCAAGTTGCATCGCCAAAATACTCCTTTGTCTGGATTAAGGCGCTGACAAGCCGATCTACATCTTGTTCGTTATTGTATAGATAGAAGCTGGCACGAGCTGTTGAGCTAACTTCAAGCCAGCGCATTAGCGGTTGACAGCAATGGTGTCCGGCACGAATGGCTACACCACTCGCATCCAGTACGGTTGCGACATCATGCGGATGAACATCCCCCAGATTAAAGGTAACAACACCCACATGCCGCTTCGCTGGGCCATAGATGGTTAACCCATCGATCTCGGCCAGACGTTCCGTTGCATAAGCTGCCAGCACACTTTCATGATGTGCAATCTCATCCATACCAATCTGCTCCAGAAAATCAATGGCAGCTCCCAATCCTACCGCACCTGCGATAATCGGGGTTCCACCTTCGAACTTCCAGGGAAGCTCTTTCCAGTTGGATTCGTATAGACCCACATCATCAATCATTTCACCGCCAAACTCAATGGGTTCCATGGACTCCAGCAGCGCCTTTTTGCCGTAGAGTGCACCGATTCCGGTTGGTCCGCACATTTTATGACCAGATAATGCATAGAAATCACAGTCCAGATCCTGCACGTCCACCTTCATATGAGGTGTGCTTTGTGCGCCATCAACAACGATGACAGCACCATTGCGGTGTGCAATTTCAGCAATTTGTTTCACGGGATGGACCAGCCCCATTACATTGGATACATAAGCGATTGCTACAATTTTAGTATTGTTCGTAATCGTCTTCTCGACATCAGCCAATTCAATATGACCGTCAGGCTGAAGCGGGATGTATTTCAATGTTGCACCTGTCTCCTTGGCAACCTGCTGCCAAGGAATCAGATTACTATGGTGCTCCATTTGCGTGATAACAATTTCATCGCCTTCTTTGCAATTGGCGCGGGCGTATGACGAAGCCACCAGATTCAGGGCTGTCGTTGTCCCGCGGGTAAAGATAATCTCCTGTGTACTGCGGACATTGATAAACTTGGCTACCTTCTCACGTGCGCCTTCGTAAGCGTCGGTTGCACGGCTTCCAAGGGTATGAACACCGCGATGTACATTGGAGTTCTCATACTCATAATAATGTTTGACTGCTTCGATCACAGCGCGAGGCTTCTGTGAAGTCGCAGCACTATCTAAATATACGAGCGGGTGTCCGTTAATTTCCTGGTGGAGGATCGGGAACTGCTCGCGAATGGACGGGTTCATTGTCCCAGCTTCTTCTCAATCAGGGACTGCAATTGGGTGCGCAGTGCTTCCAAAGGAATATCCGCCACCACCGGAGCCAGGAAGCCATAGATGATCAGGCGTTCGGCATCCGTACGGTTAATTCCGCGCGACATCAAGTAATGAATCTGCTCGGCATTGACTTGACCAACAGAAGCCGCGTGACCTGCTGTTACATCATCCTCATCAATCAGAAGGATTGGGTTGGCGTCTCCACGTGCTTTGGGGCTCAGCATCAATACTTTCTCTGTCTGCTGTCCATCAGCTTTGGTAGCGCCTTTCTCAATCTTCGTGATCCCGTTGATGATTGCAGAAGCTTCTTCACGCATAACTGCACGTGTAATCATCTGACTTGGCGTATTCTTACCGAAGTGACGAGCTTCTGTGGTGTAGTTGATTTTCTGCGAACCGGAACCTACAGCGATGACTTTGGAGTCGGAACTTGATCCATTGCCTTTGAGCACAGTCATCGTGTTGCTTGCTGTATCGCCATTGTTCATTTCACCAACTATCCACTCGATCGAAGCATCATTTTCCAAGACTGCACGACGGAATGAAACATCAGTTACATTCACACTCAGTTGATGAACCGATGCAAAACGTACTTTAGCACCGGATTTTGCGAATACTTCCACAACACCATTATGGAAAACAGGTGCGGACAGTTCGCCGGATACATAGTTATCCACATAAGTTACTGAGCTGTTTGCTTCTGCAATCACAAGCACGTGAGGTGCAAACGTTGCAGATGCATCATCGGTAAGCAACACTGCTTGCAGGGGTACTTCGATTTCGACATTTTTCGGAACATACAGGAAGACCCCGCCATTCCAAAGTGCCGCATGTAACGCAGCAAGGGAATGCTCATCTGCTTTCACTGCTGTGTTCAGATATGGTTTTACCAAATCGCCGTGTTCGCGAACTGCTGTAGCCAGATCCGTGAAGATAACTCCTTTAGCTGCCAAATCAGCAGACACTTTGGAGTACACCGTACCGGAATTGCGCTGGATAACCAGACTGCCTTCCGCTTGATCCTGAACCAGATCTTTGATAGAAGCAGGTACTTCTGTCAAAGAAGAAATAGCTTCACTTGTTTTATATGTTCCGTACTCGCTGACATTCCAGCGTTCAATTTTTTGTTTTTCCAGTTTAGGAAGCGCAAGCCCACTCGCAAGCTTCAAAGCTTCGAGTCTCTGTTCGGTCAACCAGCCGGGTTCATTGTTGCTTTCCGACAAGGCGCGAAGCGCTTCAGATTCAACCGGAAGAATTGTTTGTGTAGTCATTGATTAATCCTCCTCCGTTTTGTCTTTACGCTTCTTGACCTACAGTTTCGTCTGTAATTCCCAGCTCTTCCTTAACCCAATCATATCCTTCAGCTTCCAGACGGTGTGCCAGTTCAGGTCCGCCGGATTTCACGATACGACCTTGCATCATAACGTGTACGTAGTCAGGAGTAATGTAGTTAAGCAGGCGTTGATAGTGAGTGATGATCAAGAAACCACGATCTTCGCTCTTCATTGCATTTACACCGTTTGCCACGATTTTCAGAGCATCGATGTCGAGACCGGAGTCAATTTCATCAAGTACTACGATTTTCGGATCAAGCAGCATCATTTGCAGAATCTCGTTACGTTTTTTCTCACCACCGGAGAAACCTTCATTCAGGTAACGGTGAGCGAACTCAGGGTTCATGTCGAGTTCTTTCATTTTACCTTCCATTTGACGAATGAACTTGATCAGGGAGATCTCGTTGCCTTCGCCGCGACGTGCATTAATTGCACTACGCAAGAAGTCGGAGTTAGTAACACCAGCGATTTCACTTGGATATTGCATAGCCAGGAAGAGACCTGCACGTGCACGCTCATCTACTGCCATATCCAATACATCTTCACCATCAAGTGTAATTGTACCGTCAGTTACTTCATATTTCGGATGGCCCATCAATGCAGAAGCCAGAGTTGATTTACCTGTTCCGTTCGGACCCATGATTGCGTGGATTTCTCCACCTTTCATTTCCAGGTTGATACCTTTCAGGATTTCCTTACCTTCGATCGTCGCTTTCAGACCTTCAATGACGAAATTCGTAGCCATGTGTATTGTTTCCCTCCATTGATTAAATTGATGTTTGCTGTCGAAAACGAAAAAGCGCCTATTATATCTGAACAGGGCTTCCCCTGAATTTCTCTTGTACTCGATTCCTTTAAAGCAAGAACACTTTAGAATAATTCTAAACTGATTCTCAATGATAATCAAGCTATTTCCTAAGAGTGTATATTCCTTGCAGGAAACATTATTCTTTCTGATTCTATAATAAATACCAGATTGAATCAAATGAGAAAACATCTCCCGTCGAGATGGACAGTGAGAAAAATCACAGAAAATCAAGCTTTTATCGTATCTGCTACACACTAATCTAAAAAAAGGACTTATCCATATTATGGACAAGCCCCTTCATTAATAATATTACAATTTGAGCATCTCGTTAATCTTCTGTACCTGTTCGTCAAAATCCGCAACGTCCACCACCGGCGTCATTTCGCGCGGCACCGGACCATTCGGAATAGAAATCCATGAACGACAACCATTATATTCAGGCAGTACGGGGATTTCCATCGGTTCTTTCAAAAGGTACACACGTAAAATCAATACATGGAGTGGATCTTTCCGTTTCCATTTCAAACGGTCTTCGGCAAAATCCGCTGTCCACATATGAAAGTCAAGAAGTCGATCCAACATCTCCTGATCTCGTATCTCCAGATCCTGTGTTACTTCGGCATATGCAGTAATACGGATTGTCGAAGCTTCGGGCACCCATTCGGCCAGTGATTCTTCAACATAGGATTGATCCGAGGACTTAATCAGTTCTTTACGCTGATGTTCATAAGTCGGATACAGGTAAAACGCCGGACTTTTCAGCTCAAAATGTCGGGTTTCCTCTACAATCCCACCTTTGCGCATCACCATAATTTGGCGACCCGTTTCCAGTGCTTTGATTGCAGAAGCCCATTCTTTTAAAGCCGGTATCGTTGGTTCTAACATAAGCGGTTCCCTCCCCTATCGTTCTTGTCAGCAGTATAGACGCTCAAGGCATTTCTGACAACCGATTGGGGAGCAGACGGCTTACGTAAGAAACATACCTATATTAGATTAAATTTTGGCTGTATTAACCCAGGAAAGAGCGAAGCATCCACATGTGTTTCTCAAGGTCAGCCTTGAAACCTGTCAGCATATCGGATGTCGGTTGGTCTTCAGCTGCATCCGCAACTTCGATACCTTCCTGATATTCATTCGAAAGTGTAGCGAAGTCCTCGATCAGGTTTTGCACCATGGTCTTCGCATCTTCGCCACCTGCTGCTTCCTGGATAGAGGAAAGCTCCAGATACTCTTTCATTGTAGCCGCTGGGCTACCTTTTAGTGTCAGAATACGCTCCGCGATTTCATCCATTTGCACGGTAACTTCGTTGTAGAACTCTTCGAATTTCACATGCAACGTGAAGAAGTTAGGTCCTTTAACGTACCAGTGATAGTTATGAATTTTGACATACAATACGTTCAGGTTAGCTACCTGACGATTAAGTACTTGTTCCACCGATTTTGCTTGATCTGTTTTGTTTTTTGTAGCCATATTAATCCCATCCTTTTATTTAAAATTAGTCTGTCATGCCGTGATAAGCAGGTTGTCCCGCAATGCATAACAGAGAGTTAACAATGTGTCACCGCTTGGTAGCGGAGAGGCTTATGAACAGCGTTTCTGTCAACTGTCCGGCCTATTTGTTTTTACCCTTGAACAGGAAGTTCGAATCAGGATCAACTTGGCTTGTCTCAAAAAAAAGTTCAAAAACCGCTCTATTTCCGATATACTGACATATACCAAGCAAAGAAGTGGGTTTTCCTGTTTCTTCATATATATGGAGGTGGCACCTTTGTCCCAATATCGCCCTTTAACCCCCCAGGATGCAATTGAACTGGCCAAAATATTACCGGGTCCATTTGCGGCAGATGCGAATCTGGATTGTCACGAGATCGGCGACGGCAATCTGAATTTGGTATTCCACATCACGGATCAGAACTCCGATAAAAGTATCATTATCAAACAGGCGCTTCCTTATGCGAAAGTGGTTGGAGAATCATGGCCGCTCTCTCTGGTACGTGCCCGCATTGAACGTGAAATTCTTCAGGAAGAGTACCGCCTGTGTCCGGGGATGGTACCCGAAGTGTATCATTACGATGATGACCTTGCGTTAACAGTTATGGAAGATCTGAGTGATCATGTGATCATGCGCAAAGGCCTTATCGAAGGTGTTTCCTATCCTCTTTTTGCAGAGCATATTGGGGAATTCATGGCAAGAACGCTGTTCTTCACATCCGACTTGGGCATGGATCAGCAATTGAAGAAGGAACAACAGGGCAGATTCATTAATCCGGACCAATGCAAAATAACGGAAGATCTGATCTTTGATGAACCCTACCGGATCGCTGAAAAAAATAATTATGATGTTTCCATTGAAGATGAAGCTGAGGCCCTTCGCACGGATGGAGAGCTTCACCTTGAAGTGGCCTTGCTGCGGGAAAAATTCCTGACACATGGTCAGGCACTGCTTCATGGAGATCTGCATACAGGCAGTATTTTTGTTACACCTGAATCGACCAAAGTCATCGATCCCGAATTTGCATTTTACGGACCCATGGGATTCGATGTGGGGGCAGTCCTTGCGAACCTGCTCTTGAATTACGCATCTCTGCCAGGACGGATTCAGGATGAGACTGCTTTGCGTGAGCGTGAAACGCTTTTACTGAAAATGGTTCGTGATGTATGGACTGAATTTGAATCCCGTTTCCGTGCCCTCTGGACTAATGATCTGGTAGATCCGATGGCAAAAGTGCCAGGGTACCAGGATCTGTATGTGCAACAATTGTTCAGAGATTCGATCGGCTTTGCAGGTACCAAAATGGTTCGTCGTATCGTGGGACTCGCTCACGTGGCGGATATAGATACCATTCCAAATGCAACTGAACGTGAACGTTCTCAGCGTAAATCATTGGCCATTGGCAAAGCGTTAATCAAAAACAATCGTCGCTTGAATACCATCGGTGAAGTACTGGATATTGTATCTACAGCTGTTACTACTACTAAGGCTTAACATAAGGAACGGAGGAACCACCCCATGACAACCCCTGAAAATCAGCCTCTGTCCTCTCTGGTCTGGAAAAAGGACAAACTTGAAATGCTTGACCAGCGTCTGTTGCCCGAAACTATTCTTATGCTGAAACTCTATACACCCGAGGAAGTATGGGAATCCATCCACTCCATGAAAGTACGCGGTGCTCCAGCGATTGGTATTGCTGCTGCATTTGGTGTCGTATTGGGTGCCAAATCATACTACGGAACAACTATTCAAGGCTGGCTGGATCACGTAAAATCCATATGTGCTCATCTGGCTACTTCCCGTCCAACAGCGGTGAACCTGTTCTGGGCACTGGATCGTATGATGCAAAAAGCAAATGATGTCGTTGAATCCGGCATGAGCCTGGAAGAGGGCAATGATGCTCTTGAAGTAGAAGCTCTGTTGATTCAGAAGGAAGACGAGGAAGTATGCCGCATGATCGGCGAAAATGCACTGCCCTTGTTCGAAGATGGTATGGGAGTACTCACTCACTGTAATGCAGGTGGACTCGCTACAGCAAAATATGGTACGGCAACTGCTCCAATGTATCTCGCACAGGAACGTGGTATTCACCTGAAAGTATTTGCAGACGAGACTCGTCCTGTACTTCAGGGTGCACGCCTGACTGCATTTGAGTTACAGCAAGCTGGCATTGACGTTACCCTGCTCTGTGATAACATGGCAGGCATGGTCATGTCCAAAGGTTGGATTCAAGCCGTTATCGTCGGAACAGACCGTGTTGCAGCGAACGGTGACGTAGCTAACAAGATCGGAACTTATAGCGTAGCCGTGCTTGCCAAGGCTCACAATATTCCGTTCTATGTAGCAAGCCCATTGTCGACGATCGACTTGTCTACTCCATCCGGAGATCTTATTCCGATTGAGGAACGAGCCGCGGAGGAAGTGACCGAAGGATTTGGCAAACGTACCGCACCGCAAGGTGTTAAAGTATACAATCCAGCGTTCGACGTAACGCCTAATGAATATGTAACAGCTATTATCACGGAAAAAGGCGTTGTTCGTGCTCCTTTCCAAGAAAATCTGGCTGCCTTGTTCGCGAAGGAAGAAGCTTAATTTAATAAGAGTATTCAAAAAAAAGTTCGTGTATAGAGCTAGTGGCTGCTGATGTGCCCGGCTCTGTATTAGAATGCTAAGACGCTAAAGAAGGGCTTCCCATATGGGGAGCCCTTTTGTTAGTGATTAGATCATTTTCAACAAAGCCTCTACACCCGTCATGCCAACCGTAATGCCCATGGCCTCGGCTTCTGTTGTCACCGACTCCATAGGTGCATGCAGCAACTGCTCCAGTGTACGCACACCAACCGCCCGAGCCGCAATAATTTTGCGATCCCCGAGCTTCTCATTAAGTAATCCCACATCGAGTGCTCCGCACATGATATATCCTTTGGATGTATTAATGGTCAACAACGTTGTTTTGGGCAGCTTGACTTCTACCCCAACCAATACATGCTCTCCAACTACAATAGGCTCCATCGTCACCATAATTTCCCGATCCACCTCCTCTTCCACAGGTCACGATAATTGTATGCCTCATTCTGGATTGTCGTGTGGACACCTGCCGTGTTTGAGAAAATGTAGGTACTTAAAGTTCGAATATATTGTTGGTAATTCTTCTCTCAGACTTAGATAGTAAAAATATGCTTTAGTTGAAATATAAAAAGCCACCTCAGAATTGAGGCAGCTCTCATAATAATCGTTAATATTTTTGAGCGTTTAAGTGTTTATCTCGGAGTTAACCACATTTGACAACATCCAATCAACTTCTCGAGTTTAGGAGTCAGAATTTAATTTAACTGATCAAATTCGGCCTTCCTTAAAACGTATACTCATCATTTTTCAATCGCCTTATCTCCGTTAACTCTCTTCTAATTCCCAGTACACGTCTATGAAGTACACTTCGATCTATTGATTCAGCCACCGACTTTTTGAACTGGACATCCAATTCACTTAATGGTTCCTTAGCTAGTTTCCTTTTATGTATTGGTTTGACTTGATGATTATTAGTTTCAGCCTTGATCCGCCTCAGTCTCTTTTGCTTCATAATCTGTTCAAATACGCTGTCTTCTTGACGCATGGTCTTCATTCCTTAATATGTGATGAACACATTGTATCATAACGAGAAGACGACTGTTACACAATAATGTACAGGTGCTTAGAGTCGGGCAAGAGCCTAAAACGCAAAAAAAAGAGGGTCAATGCCCTCTTTGATAGTTAACTCATTTTATAAAATGTAAAAATATGCTTGATTCCCTGGACTCTTCACCATCACTGTGGTCACTAAATCACTGGCATCCCGTTTACGGATACTTGCGATTGAATCTAAATCTTCATTCGCAATAACTCTTGGTAGGACATAAGCGGCCAGATCAGGCTTGGAAATCGTCATTTCAGTAGCTATCTCGACAATCTGTCTCACATCTAACGTAGACTGCATATCCTTCCACTCTCGCACCTGAAGATAGCCATCCAAGTATTCTCTTTCCTTGATACTAATGTGGCCATCCAAAACATCCATATACTTGACCTCAATGCTGGAAAGCACGTCAGGTCTGGAGATATAGACTTGTCCAGGCTGTTCTTCCAAATAAGGAATCTCAACACTGGCTGCCCTCTCATCATGATCTAAGGCTCTGACTTGAAGAACACTATTCAGATCAGGTTTATTAACCATAATTTCCGAAATCACGGTCGAATCACCGTCGTACATGACCGTTAGCGAAGAACCCAACGTTGAAGTTGCTTTTGTATAATTGGAGACTTCCAATGAAGCATGAAGATCAGGTATGGATACAATTAAACTCGTATCCCGTCCATCATCGAACAGCTGTGATATCGTTAACGTACTGACCAGAGACATTTGTCTATCTACCGTAATAACTGAGGGTAAGTCAGGATGAGACACTGCGATTTCTACAGTTTTTTCGTCGTCCAGACCTATTCTAACGGCAAGATTACCGTCTGTATCCATAGTTGTTCGTATAGCAGTAATGAACTGCGAATGAAGCTCGGGTTTAGAAACAGCAACCCATGTTTCCTTCTCTTCTGTTCTACTTTCAGCAATAGAAATGTTCGAATCCAGTTCCGCATCGATACGTTTAGCTACAGTCAGGTCTACATCGAGATCCGGACGGCTGACCGCGATGACTTGAGGTATATCATGATGCATGTGATCCTCATAGCGGTGGACGTACAACTGAGATTTGAGCCAATCCAGTCCAATATCACTGTGTACAACTAACGTTGAACTAATATCCTTACGACCTGCACCATAAATAAAAACTTCACTTTCGATTTCGGTTCGACCGATGGAATAGATCTGAGAAGTAATATATTTAATCTGCAAAACAGGTGGCTTGGAAGACTCACGAGTGTTGAAATATATTGGCGTGTTACCGCTAGACTGAATAATCATTCCAACATTTGAAAGAATACCTTCTCTCCACATTTGGAGTAATGCCATCATATCAAACTCAACATAACGTTCAGTCGTATCAATGATATAACTGGACGATAAGAGCTGTATGGACTGAGGTCTGTTCGCATACGTAATCCCGTACTCCCGCCACAGTGTATCCGGCTGATGCAGCTCAATGTGTGCTCCTGGTGCCAGGGTTCCTGTGTAATATAACCTCAATTTAGCTTCTTCCAAATGTAACAAATCGGGTATTCTGGTATCCAGATCACCGAAATGTATAAACGATTCGAATTGCTCCATCTCGTCTCTGCCGATCATCATACGCTGTGTATCACCAAAGTTGATCGTCTGCAAGTGAGTTTGACTTCGCGTGGTTGCATCAGCAACAGGCTTAAGATTAACAGTTACACGCGGTGCTTCCAGTAATTCATATTTGCCGTGTGCACGGTTATGTGGCCGAACGTACAACATGCCTTCAAGATCAACTTTGGATGCCGCTTGAATGGTTGCGCTCAGATCTCCTTGCGCCTTGTACATTACATATAGCGAATTGCTCAATTCCTGTGACCGTCTGACACGTACGGATACACTGGATACGATCTCGGACACTTTTCTTGTAGCAGCTATTAGGGTCGAAGACAGTTCTTCATCGACTTGATTGTAAAGAACATACTTTGCTGCAAAACGATTTTCAGGACTTTTAATATGTATAACACTATCTAATAGAGTCTCCTCGCTATTAATTACACTCACTTCCTGTCTCATTGTATTGAGAGCTACACCCGGTCAGCTGTGACCTTCATTTCAAAATTACCATTCGGGTTCGGCTTGGCATGAATATCCGTTGCGATACGAATATAAAAATCGATGCTATCCTCCGGCTGAATCAGACCATAGGTCAGATATTCGATCGGAAGAAACGGGTCGGCCTGTCTGGATAATTGGACTTCAACACCATCCGTTTCGAATTTCTTATCCATCTCTAGGTATACATGATCCACAGCATATCCAAGCAAGTTTTTGATTCTGACTCTCTTCGTTAACGTCGTCTGTCCGGCAATGATCACCCCATAATCAAGTTGTTTCAAAATACCGCCAAAGGTATCAGACAGAAAGTCTCCAGACTCATCCATAAACATTAATCCAGAATACGATCCGATAAACTGGGTTTCCCATGAGTCTACGGCACCCCAATAATCCTGAAATTCAACCTTCAATGTATTCTCTACACCAAAATGTACATTTCTCTCGTCAATATTGAGTTCAATATTGAATGGAGAAGCTGCGAGTCGCGTAAAATTGCCATCCGCAGGATAATACGTTTTACCGTTCAAAAACACGCGGTACTTAACCTTGCCTTGATCTGCATCCTCCAGCACACCTGTTAGTTTGTTACCAGAGAAGGTCAGATTGATAGTTGCTGTGGTGTTTAACAGTTGTAATGACATATCTCTTAATTCAACAGTATGACGCGGTGCATCAACGACCATCTTCACTTCGTCCAGCAAATAGCTGTTTTCATAATGCTTGCTGCTATCGAAGTAATAGGCGATTCGTGTAATACCGATTAAATCCTTTTCAGGGATCGCGTTGAGCGTGTCCAGATTCATTCCTTTTCTCTTGAATAGGGTTGTATTCTGAATATCCAAATCGAGCCACTTGTTGAAACGGTACGTTTTCCATGTCAGCCCCGAGTCGAACGAAGCAGCCATTCTTAATATACCTTCCGGGCTGTTCCCCGTTACTTTTGTAGCAATAACCTTTTTGACATCTCCATAGAGTGCCATGTCCGTTGGTTGCACAATTAATTGTTCAAACGGTAGCGCGTCATACGTTAGCATCATGTCCCGGGTTCCGGCAATAACCTCTTCATCATTCGTCCACGTAACCACGTCAAAATCTCCCTCAAGTTCATCCAATGGGGAGTAGTTAGCCGTGATATTCAGTTCCGCTGATGTTTTGGATGGATCGTCCGTGTAGTATAGAACATCAACGCTGTCACCCAACTCGTCGTAGAGGGTAAATGGTTCGGTTTCGATTGTAATCGTTGATTCGGTTTGATTTGGGTCATCGGTGTATTCGATGATTTTGATCTCTTTGTCTTCCCATTCTTCGGCTAGGGTAAAGGGATAAGTTTCAATGTTGAAGGATGCTTCTGTTTTGGTTGGATCGTCCGTGTAGTAGCATAGTTCCACTTCCCCTTGAAGTTGGGACCATGCGGATTCAGGTATGATGGAGATGTCGTCCATACCATAGTTTAAATAGTCCTGCTCGGTGGGTGAACCTGAAATCACTTGCCATTGTCCGCTTGCGTAATACTTGTAGGTTGAGCTATTTTGCACTAAATACTTATTGTCATAGACCCAATCCATAAATTCAATCTCATGGATATTGATTACTTCAGAGGTGTTATTTCTTGTTACCCGTACTCTATAGTTGAGATAGGCTTTAGTGGGAGCGATATTGAAAGTGACTTTTCTATTGTCTGTCCATGATGCGACTACATAATCATTTCTTGTGTCAATTAGATCCCATGTAACTGCATCATTACTTGCTTCCAGAACCCAAGATCGAGGTGGCGAGTTGTTTTCCAAGCAATATATCGAGTACCCTGCCAATTTTATAGAGGTTGGAAACCTGTAAGAAACCCATGTATTAGTGACACGATAGGTTCCGTAGAACGTACCTTGACTTCTATCAAAGGCTTTATAAGCGTGATATGCACCATTTTGACCATTGTAGCTTACTACCCCTGAAGGTGAAGTATACGATGTCATAGGTGGTACGATATTCACAAGCTTTGCCATAATCCCATCTCCTTTCTATAAATAGACAATTTCATTTTACTGATTTAAATAATTGATGCTTTTTTGATTGGCACTTTGTTAGTGTCGATTTTTTTCTTAAAAACTTTCCCTGAACCGATTTTTTCACTTTCTTTAACCAATGACCTTCTTTCGCTGAATTCATCCTCCAAATCAATAATCATTCCTTTGCTCATCCCATGTTCAAGAATACTTACTTCTGAACTTTCCACGGAGGTTATGAACCTTTCGGATTCATACATGCCAAAATCACCAATCGCCAAGAAGTCTCCAGCGCCTTGGTTGGCAGTAACATTAATTCTATATTTCTTGAATCCAACTTTATTCTTAAACCCGTAGAGACGGAACTCTTCTACAGTAAAGTTAGGCTCATTTATTCGGGTGTCAAGGATAACCCATTTCGTACCATCCCATCCTTCAAATGTCCAAGTTTTTGGAGGTCTGTTGACTGGAGTTGTTCCAGATTTTATGGAATATGCAGTTATCAGTTTGGCCTGTGGAAACTCATAGCTTAACCAACCCACCAAAATTCCACTAGCAGCAACCCATCCATTTGGGTCCACAATTCTATCAAATGCTTTCCAAGGATAAAATGTTGTATAAGTCGAACTTGCATCAACAACACCTGATGGAGCAGTGTTAGATGTCATTGCAGGTATAGCATTATCTTTGTATTTATTTGTAATGCTACAGTGCTTGCCGTCTGATGAAATTAAAAATTTATTAGAGTAAACTAAGTTGTATGCTTTAAATCCGGAAGGAACATTATGTACAAAGGGTCTTACACCATAATTAACTGTGACTGTTTTACTATTTGCACTAAATGAGCCTAGAGTAGGATAAACTTCTCCTAATTCTTTTACATTAGTGTGACTAATGCCCATACTAACACCATTCTTGAAAAACTCTAATGTCCCATTGTCAAGATCAAGTGCGACACCCACCACAGTCCCAATATCCCATACTGTACTGTATGCTGTATTTTCCGGATACTTGTTCCCACTGTTACCATAATAAGTTCTCCACATTGAGCTATCTGCAACAATATTCCCTGTTAAAAGGAATGATTTGTTGGATACCCCAATATGAACGTTTTTTACTCCTGCATCATATTTAACCTCCCAATACCATTTACCATTTGACTTACCATGTGTAGCACGAATAGCACGATAATCAGTTGAGGTGACTACGGTAAGGTTACCATTAGATAGAGTGAACCCTGAACCCATATCGTTTGGGTTTAATGTAACTGGGATTATTTCCATAAATGGAGCATCTCCTTCCCAAAAATAAATAGAACACATCGTATAGAGTGTTCTCGATTAGCCGAGGGTAATTTTATCTACTCGGCGTTTTGACATATGAATTATGTGTTCAAAGCTTTTACCTGACCCAAGCATAGTAGTTAATCTTATTAGATTTTTCTTTGTTTTTAAAATTTGATTGAATTCATTTATATCTTCAATACCTCGATCCAGAAAACTCGATTCGGTTGCGGATTCCATTTGAACTAGATAAGATGGTTTCATTTCAAACATTTCAAGTTCGTATACAGAAGGAAGAGTTGAACCTGAGCTGAGCGAAGTAATATAGAGCCTATAATATATATAAGATTTTCTGTTCGGAATAACATAATCCAATATACCACTAGCCCCTCCAACAATTGAGTGAAGAGTTTCATAGTTAATACCATTATTACTTCCTTGGAATTCATAGTTACGAGGATAATAAGTTGTATTGGTAACATAAAGCCTATACTTTACTATCACCTTTGGTTTTATGAATTTATACCCTATCCACTTTGGCATAGTACTAGGAAGAGTATTCCCTCCCCAATTAGTACTTAATCCACCATCAAATGCTTCCCATCCGAAAGTTGCATTGCCATTAGGCGAATTACTCACAAGCACTTCTCCTTCTGGAGTGGTATTGCTAGTCATTTTAGGTATAGAAGTCGTTTCTTGAATACCATCATTTAATAGAGAATAATATTTATCACCTAATGAAAGTAAAATTTTATTTTGAATTGTTATTCTATAGGGCATTAAACTTTTACCCATAAGTATGTCTATAGCATCCAACCTGAAAGTCACACTAAAATCCTTTATTATAATAGAATGTTCGCTATCTCTGAGTCCATCTATTTCAAAAAAAACAACCTTGTTATTGCTATTAACTGGACACATGTATGTTTTTCCATCTTGTTCTGAATCAATCATAACTTTAAATGAAAGAGCGCTTCCTATTAATCCACCAATTAATTTAAGAGAACTTCCCACAAAATTAAATCTAATTTCTGTATTAGTTTGAATTGTAGAATAGGTTCCTCCATGGTTATTGGAATTGGTTGATTGTGTGCCTATGTTAAAATATGTAATATTTGTGTCACGTTCATCAATACGCGAAAATCCTGTAGTTGGATTAGCTAATACATCCCCAACTGCCATATAATCATCTCCTTCCTAATTAATTATTGTTCTACAAACTAAAAGAATTAGAGCATTTTACACTACTTCACATTTACATTTGTTATTTCGAAGTATTTTTTCAGATTAATACTTCCTTTGAATAACTTGCCTGATCCTATCGATCCATTGACAGTCATATTCTGAACGAAATCTTCTTTTTTCCTATCTAGAACTGATAAATCATCCATTCCATCATTAATAAAAGAATCTTCTGATGGTAAAGTAACTGAAATTGTATTCCACATTGAAGGAATAGCAGGAACAGCTAATATTCTTTCCATCAGCTCAATTTGCCAAATTGAAACGTATGAGGAATCTCCGCTATTTAGCGTAACTCTTATCCGATAGGAAAGATAACTGTTAGTATTGGAAAAAGTGAACTCTTTCTTTTTATTCATTTCCCAACCTGTAGTGCCTGTTACAGTGTCAAGTGTAACCCATGATCCATCAGAACCGTTTGTGGTATCATTGCTACCTTCTAAAATCCAGTCTTTTGGACTTCTTGTGAGGACAGAAGTATTATCTGATGGGGGTAATATAGTATATTTGGTTATAACAATAGGCATATTAAATCTATAGCAAATCCACCCAGTTCTTGCATTACTTATCCAAACCATACTTCCCGAAGGTTTATCGCTAAAAGCTTGCCAAGCTTCAGATGTTGAGAAGTATCCGCTCGCACTTGCAAATCCACTAGGCGTGGTGCTTGATGTCATTGGTGGAATGCTATCGGTGGATGCATGTGTTTCGGGTATTTGAGGAGTTCCTGCGGCAAACCTTTTATACGACCCTTTATAGTTAATAAACGATCTGTTCATTGGAAGAGTTTCAACTTCAAACAAAGGTCTATATCCAGTATTTGAAGTTACAGTACTACTAGCGGCTGCATTGAACGCATTGACCGCACTTAAACCCTTCCTTGCTCTAGAAGATGAACTGGCTGTTACAGTTGTTGTTGTCCAACTGTATGCACTACTACTGTTCCAATTCCAAACACTATTATCTCCTGCCGAAATAGTGTTATTTAACGTAGATGTTACAATGTATTTATACCATTCACTATAATCATCATTAGATGTTATACTCCCTGTCAAAAGACGTGCTATGAAATTAAATTCTACCCTACCCATATCGACTGGAATACCAAAAACTCTACCATAGCTATTTAATTGATCCCACGAAACAAAGCTCTGGATGTTTCTATCCGCTATCAGAATATTCTTGTTGTTGAATTCATCTGCCATAATAAAGTAAAAGTCACCTTTATTGATTGCAGGTACAGTAGTAGAAGTTCTAATGAAGCCGTCTGTTTCTTTCCCAAGACCACTAAACACTCCCTCTCCACCATTTGAAGCCACAGCATAATTACATCTGATTCGCTTTCCAATCTCAAGTTCAGAAATAATTGTTACTTCATCTGGATGAAATAATCGACCATCAGAATCAATATCGATTGCATCAAGAGCCATAAAAGTAGTCGTTGATCCACTGGACTTATTCACCATTTCTATCCGATGCCTTGCTTTCCGTAATCCCACAATTTCAACCTGTAGTACTTGTGCAAGTTCTGATCCTAGTTGTGAATGAGTGCCATGCAATTTTCCATCAACGTAAATTTCAATTAAATCACTTCGATTGGTGTAACGTGCTCCAATAATTCTTAGCTTAGTTCCTTCAAAATCAAAGACAATTTTGTCGCCTATCGTTGAAGTGTAATTAGAGTACCCGTTGAATGCACCTGTACCAGCACCATTAGTGAAACTTCCAACATATTTAATTGAGGAAATATTGTCATCATATCTCTTCCATCCTGATTCTGGCGCTGTTAATCGAGATCCTACCACTGCTCTTACCAATCCAATATCCCTATCTTGATCGATATCAATGGAGTCAAACAAAAGTCTTGTCCTAGTTGCCCCTGAAACGGATGTATAGGGTAAGACTTTTATTTCAACGCTATGTTCACGATCTTCCAAATCAACTTTTTCATAAACAACTACAGTAGATGGAGTTCCGAAAGCAGTCTTAATGTTCCCCTGATTCACTCCATCAAGTATTAGTACAAATCCACTTGTGTCATTGTTTCCATATGCTTTCAAAAGAAGTTTTTTACCAGTAAAGTTAAATTTCATTGTATCGTTCGCTGTAATAGAGAACATACCAACATTATCAGTAAACTGATAGGAGCCTATAGTTGTTTCAAATCTCTCCCAAGTTCCTACATATGAAATTCCTGAGGAAATTGCATTGGATCTTTTCCATCCTGTTTGGGGCGTTGCTAATTGCTGTCCTACAGTTGCCATCATTACACCTCCTTATATTCAAATACAGGACGATACCCATAATTTGTATGAATTGAAGTCGAAAGTATTATTAGAGTCCCTTGAGGTGTAGTCATTCCTCTTGGCATTCTGTAATTAGAAACACTAAAAGATATATTCAACTCTGGAGTATCCTGTGTAAATGAATAACCGTTTTTCCAGTGAAAAACATCGTCTAGAGTTTTGCCAGCTTGAATTTTACCTATAGGGAAATTAACAATGTACTTGTCCCACTCGTTGATTCTAGGCCAAGCCCCAAAATTTAAATCTGTTTTTGAAGTAGACTTCTTTCCATCCGAATCAATAAAAGCCACTCCACCTGTAAGACTTCGAAATGTTCCGACATTATTGTCCATCAACTCTAATTCAGTTAGCGCAACATAGCCATTCAGACCGTTATTCTTGGTTATATTCAAACGGTAGTGTGTGAATTTTTGCGTGTTGCTAAAGGTATATAATTTTTTTTGTAAAGTTGTGAAATTTTCACCAACTCTTGTATCCAACACTGTCCAATTCAAACCATCATTTGAACCTTCGAATGTCCAATCTTTAGGGTTGATCTGTAAAGAAAATTGTCCTATATCAATCCCGGTCAAACTGTACTTAGACACTCTCTTCCCTTCTGGGAATCTATATTGAAGCCATCCTGTCTCTTTACTAGCTTGCCAAAACTTATTTCCACTATAAATTTGATCAAATGCTTGATAAGCTTGTTTTGTAGCACTTACCTCTGAACTTGCACTTGCTTCGCCATAAGGAGCAATATTGCTAGTCATCTTTGGAGTTAAAACGAAAGGATTCCAATCCGCGTAACCTTCTATTAACCCTCTTGTATTAAGAGCGTCCCAACTAACCATATTAAACACAACCCGGTCAGCCACAAGAATGCCTTTATTAACTTTGACAAGATAAAAAACTCCAGTTTGTTGAGTGGTTGCATCAAATCCATTCAAAGGTACTTCATTAGAATTGGAATAACCAAGATCATAAAATGCTGTTGATGCGCTTATTGTTGCTAAACGTATAGCACTACATACAATATAGTCGCCAATCTCCATATCACTTATATTCGATCTCAATACGCCTGTCGTGGCTGGAACTGCCATAAATTCACCCCTTACTTACTCTGATTCGATCTACTTTTTTAAATTTCATATTTTCAACCTTCTGTCTTAACAATATCCCTGTTGGAGTATCCGCTGCTCGTTCCATGTTCAATTGATATGTCTTCTTTAAGCCTAGTGAACCCGCGTCACTTTCAATAAAAGGATTACTGTATTTCCCCTTCTCCTTGAAATCATCTATGTAGAAATTCGAATATTCCTTCTCAGCAAAAATTTCAATTTTCACCTTCGCATACTTTGCTGGAGATTTAGGAGCAGTCACATCTGCTATGATTTCCTCATACGCCCCCCACTCAAAGCCATCCTCAGATGTAGTCCAGTAGATTTTGTATGATGCCCCACCCATTACGTCTACATTTGCAGCCACACCTTTAAATGAAGCGATCTTATCCTGAATCCGAATGGGAGTGGACTCCCAAGATCCATTAGCTGTATAGATTGAATTTCCGTCAGCGTCTTGGCTCAACACTCTTAATTTCAACTTTTGATCCTCAACTATCGTATCTTGAAAAACACCAATCGATAGATCTATATCCAGTGCAATTTCTTGAATCGCCATACTCTCACCACCTATCTCATATCAAAATCTCAACGAATGTCCCAGTTTATGATTCCAGCATAATTTGCCTTCAACGGGGCTACAACTTGATCTATGACAAATCCATTTTTACGAATAACCAATTCCCCTGGCAGGTTCTGGTCTGAGGTGATTTTAATTTGGAGAAAAGCATTTCCGCTGAGCGGCAGGGAACACACACATTGAAAGTTAATCTGCACATCATTCAAATTCATCATTTTTTTGTAACCGAAGTTAAAGCATTCAATCGTATTATGGAAAGCTCCTGAACTCCCAGGACCTGGGTGTCCACTCATGTTTACATCTGAAGAAACATTCTTGAATTGAATGATATCACTGTACAGAAAGGTCCTCCCTGTTAACGGGTATTCTTGATCCTTACATACGTAAGATATAGAGTACCGATCGGCATTAATATGAAACACACCGTTGGCAACATTGTGATACACGTGAGATCCTTGCCCAATCAATCCGAAAGAGACCAACTTTTCCTTGTTAATTGTATAAAAACTGTTTGCCTGTTGTGTCTGCAGATCAAATTCGCTTAAATAAGTACCATCATAGTAATCAGCAATCCATATGTAAGCTTGAGATACAGGTGAGCGCGTATATTGTCTATTACCTAGAATCACAGAACTTCCTCCTTTTAATAAAAAGGACAGGCTGCAACAGCCTGTCCACCTCATTATTTCTTTTTACACGTAACGGTAGGAAATGCGCTTCTTGAACTGTTGTTTGCCACTTTTTGCATTCAGCGGTACTACACATTGAATGGATAGGGTCACATAGTTACCAGCCGCATCTTGAGGATTTCCATTGTTACTAACGCCCAAGATTTCTTTCGGTCCCGGTGTATATGGTGTTGCATAAGCAGTTCCTGTATGATCTTTGGTTGTCTTGCCTGTTGTTCCGATGGGTTTGGAGAAATCCTTGCCAATACGTGAACTTTCTTCTTCCAGATCTGTCTCCCCCAAGGAGTCAACCTGAACGTGGAACCAGTTATTCTTCACGACTTCTACATCATGAGCCTCCGTGTCACCAGTACCACCCGTCATATCTCGCGTTGTAATCGTGCAATCTTCCATTTTAGATACGTCCGAAGCACCATTTTTATTGTTCCATACATTGAAAATAAAAATATCACTTTTGCTATCCGCATCAATAACCTTGTAGTCAAAAGGGGTAATAATCTCATTGCTATGTGTAGCATCCATCCATGAAATAATTGGTTGTGTCATTATATTCCATCTCCTTTTTTATGTTCTGATCTTTAATTGAATCGTAAGGTGTTGAATGTCTGAAGCTGCTTCGATGATGTTGATTCTGAAGATATCTCCAGCCTCGACTTTTTTCATCTCAAATGTAGCCTCACCGTCATCTTGATGTTGAAATCCTTCAAACTTCAGTGAACTCCCCATCACATCCTGCCAGTGAATGAGGTCCTTGGATCGTTCAATTCTTATTTCAGTTGTAGTATCTCCAGAAACTCCACAGTAGCCTTTTACATGCAAAATCTCGCCATCGAATGGAAAGGGGGCAAGAATCCCTAATACTTCCGGGTACACCCTTGATTCTTTGCAAAAGACCAAAACCCGATCCTGTACTTCCAACGGAATCTCATTTAATTTCAGGTGTTCAGCTGTACTCATGAGCCCATCCACATCGGAATTAACTACCTGAAGGTTTTGACCAAATACATCAATCTCTACCCATGTCTTTCCATCATATCGATATCGTTTGCCATCCTTGTACGTCTGTACCGTCCAGCCTATTTCAGGAGAAGGGTACCGCATGCTTAACTCCTCAAAATCAGCAACTGGACTCTGGTAGTCAAGTCGAGTCGTCTGATAAGCCTCTTTTGCTTTTCCGGCAGCCTGTAAAGCTTCGTTAGCTGCCTCCAATGCACGCTTGATGGCGAGTTCAGTTTCGCCCGTTTCTCCAGGCTGTCCTGGACTACTATGTTTCACCGCTTCTCTAATTAAAGACTCTACATGTGCTAAAGTTATCCCATTTGACATAATTCACCTACCTAAGCGTAATGTAGCATATTTTCTTTGTGAGGCTGTTTCCAAGTTGATACCTCCCCCATAACTAGGAAACCTGTCTCTGGCTTATCATTAAAGAAATTCTTGAACAACCATGCAAAGCATTGCTGTGTCTAACTTTAGAGAGGTTTTCTAATGGGATTAATACCGGTTTTTTTGCATTCCTTGCAGTATTTTATTCGATTCGATTTTGCCAGCACCCGTTTCCCGCATACGGTACAATTTTTAATATTTTCTCCTTTCCAGCGGGAGTACTCCAACACAAAGTCATCGAAGCGAACTAACTGGAAGGCAACTTCACCATGCTCTGCAGCGAATAAAACTTGTACGTTAGTTGAATCAACACGTTGACTTTCCTTGAGATAACCTAACTGAATAAGTTTGTGCACCAATAACCCCTGATCTTTTTTGCTTACTGCCATTTGGGTATCGCCATAGATTTCTTTCCATTCATTATTAATCCAGTACGTATCATTTTCATTGATTCGATTGTTAATCTTGCTGTAGACAAGTAAAACAAAGGCCAACTTCTCGAGTCGTTTACTTTTAAGTTGTTTGATCTTTTGAAGTTCTTCGTACATCACAGGTACTTGATCGATCTCGATTAACGTGCTCTTGTTAGCCTCTTCTCTTAGCTGGATGTACTTCTGAAACCGCTTAATGATACGGTTGAGAAATGTCTCCCACTGGAGAGCATTGTAGTCTGGATAGTATTGGGTCATAAACCGATTTAACAACGTGTACACATCTTCGACGCTCTTCCCCTGCTCAAGCCCATACTTAGCTAAACAAATCAATGTTTTGGTGGGCTTCTTATCCATTTTCCCATGCGCAATGGCCTGCTCGGCATGATGGCGTTCATTCAGAATGATTTTCAAGAGTTTGCTCCTTCACTTGCATTTGGGTCATTTTAAAGGTTCTTCCCGCGTATTCCATATCACCCTCCGGGTCTCTAACCGGATAATGGATGATGTGATCATTGCTGAGCAATAGATTGCGAATAATCTGTTCCCCCGAGACATCCCATACAAATTGCTTGGATTTCTCCGCATTTCGATAACACATGTCCACAATCATATTGCACAGATCTTCTTCGTTATTGCAGATCTCCAACGCCTGCTCCTTGAAACGTGAAACAAATAACTGCCATCGGGCTGATCTTTCTTCCTTTTTCACCTTGCTCTTGCGTAGATTGGTCATATAGCTACGTAGTTCTTCGTTATGCATCTGATATAATCGTTGAATCTCTTTATAACGAGCTTGGGAGTATTTCTTGGTACTCTTCAATATCGTATGATCAAACGGGCTTTGGGTCTGTTTTAGCTTTAACTTGTTGAACTCGTCTTCCACTTGATGGCATAGCCGGTTCATCACAGAAGGTGCCGTAGACACAGGCATTCTCTGTTCATACTGTGCCAGAAACTGTTCCTGATCCGGAGACAGCTCCTTCTTCGAATACAATTCATCAACAGTCATGCCGAATAACTGCAAGCACTTCTGAGTCGTTTTTTCTACATAGGTGGTATACTCTTTTTTCTGCTCCGGGTCATTGTATATGAAAAAATAAGGCTTTTTGTGCGCTACCATTTTCAGGGAAGACTCGTCGGTCACCGCAGCGCGAATATCATACCAGTGCTTCGGCATCTTTTTACATTCAATCCCTTTGGCCTGGTCAATCGCATTTTGTTGATAATGCTGACCACACTGAATCCGGTACATCATTTCCTGATATTCTGCACTATGCTCCTTGTAATTGGCTAATACATCGAACATCGATGTGATTTTGTTGGTTGTGAAACCGATCAGATCACCGAAGCTGTCTTTATTGGCCTGGATCAGATCCTTTTCACCCGGAATTTTTGGGGCAGCGGTTTTCTGCACACACACAATCGCATCCAGCTCCTGAATTGCCCCAAGAATCGTTTTGTTATCCGTAGTTAAGACTTGATCACTATCCATATCTGCACCATTTAGAGAATGCGTGGTCGTATCCCAAGAATTCAAGATCGTGACCGTATTCATATAGCGGTACCAATGCTGCATCTCATCCGTATTCTGGAAACGAAGCACCTTGATATTGTTATGACAAGTCATTGGTGCCCTGAAGCAGGCTACGCGGTCAACATGGCGTTCATTCCAATATTTCGAGTAGAACTCACCTGAACTCAGCAATCCTGTTAAAGGCAAACCAAATATGCTCTGACACAATGTATAGGGATCACCAGATATAATGCTGAAATTGCCTTTGACTCTTAGAACTCCGATCTTGGCTTCATTCATTCGCTTACGTATTAATGTATGGATTTTGCTCCGTACAAAAGGATCATCTATAAGTCGCGAGTCTACCATCAGCCCTTTAATATAATCATCCGGACTATTTCTGTAGTCATTCTCATGAATATGAATCCCTTTGAGAAATAACAGTGCCTTGCGATAATCTTCACCCAGTACATCTGTAATCGAGTCAATTGTGGGACGAATGAGTTCAACAATCTCGTTATCATCCAATTGAAGCGATTGAATGAACTGATAGTTTAAATGACGCTCGTCCTCCAATTCTTCGGGTGTAACCTTCGTTACGCTGAACGTGTAGCCATAATACCCGCAACATAACAGGTAATCGTCAATACTGTCATACGAGCTCCATAGTTTGAGCATGGACGTTGTGAGAATTAAGTCTACTTCTCGAATATCCACAGGGTTACCCCAGGCATCATTCACCATATGCTTGCCTGCAACTTGATCTGCAAATTCGTGATAATTGAACGTAAATACCATCCCTTTACAGAAGCTATTGCGAATACAAAATCCACTCGGGATATATTCATGCCCCAGTTCGGATGCCCATCGTTCACTAAGTGCAGGAGAGATAAGACCAAATCCGTCACTCATATTCATCTGAATAGTCTCATTTTTCCTACGCTCAATACGAGGGTACTCTGTCTCGGTATCATCAATCTGAATGATGTTCGCGTCAAATTGGGTCATGCAATCTTGAACAACCAATACCCGTTCGGGATGTGACACAGGTCTGCTTGTACTACAAGCCAGGGCCTTGTATGCCTCCAGTTTGGCAGGAACCAACTCCTTATTGGGATCTCTGCCGTTATTCAATCTTTTCTCCAAAAGCGGGTGAATATCCTCACTCACATAGATAACCGTCGAACTTTTGGCTCCACCTGTTGTCGCCAATAGACGCTTGTATTTTTTGCCGTTGATGGAGAAGGCTTTTGATGAATTCAGTCGGTCATAATCCTTATTGTTTTCAATGACTACCAGCAAATAATCATCGGCAAATTTCAGATTATTCAGTTCTTCATGCAGTTTCTTTATTGTTCTTCTATGTTCAGCATTGGTTTTCAAGGTCTTTAATTGTTGGATCTCCAGCTTGATTCTTGCCAGATCTTGTTCCCTCTCCTTATAGCCTCGAATACGATCTATAAAACGAAACACTTGATGATTTCCAATGGATGCCACTTCTCCATTTACTGTTGCTTCTTGATAAGTAAGATGCAGATCATAATCCGCTTTTCTAATTCTGGAAGATGTAATTTTATAAACGTATCTCAATCGATCCTGATATGAATTTCCCATTCCCGATTCCCCCTGTTGCTTCCTGTCCTGATTAAATAAATTATAGATTAGACATGCACGACTGACGCAGGCAAAGAGGATGATCAGGGGATGAAAAAGGAAGAATATTTGTTCTATTATGGGGAGGAATTAAGGGGCACTCCGCAAGTTGATTCATTTTGAATCGGCATATTTCTGCTCCTCTAGCACTATGATAATTTCATTTTTAATGATATAGTGGAGTGAAGCGTTTTTTTAAGCTGACATATCTTTTAACGGGGCTGGGATGAATGAAAGAAACCTTATCCAATCAAGAGGAAATCGGCTTTTTATTTAATGTCGATATACTTATTAAGAGCCGCTCAAATGCATTGGCACTGCAGTCCCTGTTGGAGTTCATAAACAAAGAGGAACAAATTGCAGACTTTCGGATTCAATCCGGCATAGAGCTAGGCAAAATTATTGAAGTGACACTCCAGTCCAAGAAGGACTCTTTTGTCACACTTCACAATGAACGTAAAAAATCACAAGCCAATGCAGCACAGAAGGCGTCCAGCGCAACACAGACACCTACCTCACCTGCTCCAGCCAAAACACAGAACAAACAAGAAACACCTGCTGATGAGAAAAAGGCATCTTCCCAAACATCCAATGTTTCCGATGGAAATTCGTTTGATGCGTGGATTGACACGCTCATTAAAGAGAATAAACTCACCCGTATTGTTGTCAATAACAAGAACGGTAAACATCAGAGCATTCCTTGCCGTATTTTGAATTTTGATCGGGATACTAGTATTGTGAGCATATACCATGTCGATGAAAAACAAGTATATACCTTCCGAACCAATGAAATCGATGAGTTTCTGTAACTAACTTCATCGAATTAAAACCAAAAGCAACTTGCGTTAGAATGACGGGACATTCTAACGCAAGTTGCTTTTTTAGTTCAATGATTCATGCAGAATTAAACCCTGCACAATTCCCGTCTGCCCAATCAGGAGCGATCCTTACCTCGCTGCCATACATCTAATGCCAATAACAACCATCCGGCAATGAAGGCTACCCCACCAATCGGTGTAATTGCGCCCAGAATCTTGATGCCAGAAATACTAAGCACATACAAACTGCCTGAGAACACGATAATTCCGATAAATAACAAACGTGCTGCCCACTTTAGTTTCGTCGATGCCCCAAGCTGACCAACCGTCAAGCCAATAATGAGCAGACCCAATGCATGAATCATGTGATATTGAACACCCGTCTCATATGTAGCTATGGCCGCTGGCCCAATCGTATCCTTAAGCATGTGAGCACCAAACGCGCCGATCGCCACCGATAGCATGGTCATTACAGCTCCAAGCATCATCCATCTTCGTTGCATGTAAGTTCTCTCCCTTAATTCAACTACACTTCACTCCTATTATTGTAGCGAATCCACTCCTCCTTTACCAGTCGGCACGAAACCTCCAAGATCATATGTCTGTTTGTACTTAACCATCCTATCCCTGCTCAATAAATTGTAGAAAACAAGCGTAAATCCTTGATTTTTATCGATATTTATGGAAAAGTAAACAGGTATGTCATCGTTGTATTTTAAGTGCAATTTCAAAATTTCAGTACCGAGTTCGAACAACCTCTAAAAGGAGAATCATTACTCATCGATTAGGTTAATAACACCCAGTATGATGATTAAGGGAGGTAAGTCACAATTATGGATAATCACGATTCTTATAATTCAGGTTATAACAACACGGATCAACCCCCTGGCCATGCAGATCAATACAATAACAACAGTTATTATGCATCCCCCCCAGATCATGAGAGGCAACCAACGGTACCACTGAAACATTCTGGACCTGGAATTGCCAGCTTTGTCATTGGGTTGGTTGCCATCTTGGGTTACATTCTGATATTCTTTATTGCCACCATGGCTGTAAACGAGTCCATCGGAGTTCTCACCCCGTTGCAGGCAGAACAGATAGCCTTGCATCCAGCAGTGGTTCTGGCTTCATTAGCCATTCTGGTCGGTCTGATTCTCAATCTGGCTGGAAGCATCCTTGGAATTATTGGTCTTGTCCTCAAGAATCGAAAGAAAGTCTTTGCCATGATCGGGACCCTATTAAACGGAATCATGATTCTGTTATTTGTTGCACTTATTTTGGTAGGCATCAACATGATGTAAAGGTTTGCATCAGCGTGATGTTTCCTTATAATTAAAATGAATATGTATACACATAAGTATAATCTATATTTTTCGCCAAAATCATTGTTTTCAAAGGAGATTGACATGTCACGAATCAAAATTTTTGCGGACAGCACAAGTGATCTGGCTCCAGAATGGATCCAGCAGCACGATATCGGCATCATCCCCTTATATGTGGTGTTCGGTGAGGAATCACTGAAAGACGGTGCTGAGATTAAGCCTGAACAGCTATATGAACGTGTTAGCCAAGATGGGCGTCTTCCCAAAACGGCTGCACCTTCCCCCGCTGATTTCATGACGGCATTTCAACCTTACATAGATCAAGGGGATGAGATTTTATATATCAGCTTATCTTCTGAACTTTCCTCCACTTATCAAAATGCACGACTGGCGAGTTCCGAGTTCCCGGAAGGTCGTATTTCGGTCATTGACTCACAGAATCTCTCATCAGGAATTGCGTTGATGGTGATGAAAGCCGTACATGCTGCCGATAAAGGACACACCCTGACTCAGATTACACACCTGATTGAGGCGATGAAACCAAATGTACGCACGGAGTTTGTCATCGATACACTGGAGTATCTGCATAAAGGCGGACGTTGTTCGGGCATGCAGAACCTGATTGGCAGCCTGTTGAAGATCCGTCCTGTCATCCGGGTAACGGATGGCAAGATGGCACCTGCCTATAAAGTGCGCGGAAAACGGGAGAAAGCCCTGGAACAAATGCTGAAAAATACACTTAGCCAGAAGGATCAGATTGATCCCGACCTGCTGATCGTTGTGCACACCATGGCTGAAGAGGATGCGCTGGACTTGCAGAAGTCTTTACAAGAACAGACAGGAGCCCGAGTGGAACTAACCACGGCTGGGTGTGTAATATGCAGTCACTGCGGCCCGAAAACAATTGGGATCATCTATAACACTGTTTTATAGTATTACACGCAACATCGTATCGTATGACCCAACTTTTCTTCTGGATCTGTACGTGGTTACATCCAGTACTTGGAGTAGCATACGCTATATACGATACAAACAAAAAGGGCATTCCGAGCTTGATCGCTCAGGATGCCCTTTAATATTTTGCTACACTTTTGAATGACCTACATTTAGTCCATTGTTCATTATGACATGAATCAATAACTTTTGGTCCGCAAATCATCCAGACTTTTAAATACATATCCTTGCTTGCGCGCCTCATCAATAATGGAAGCCAGCGCTTCCGTATTGTCTTTGGATACCGAATGAAGCAAAATGACAGCCCCCGGATGAAGTTGCTTCAGTACCTCTTGATGAGCATATTGTGCACCACGTTGCACATTCGTATCCCAATCTTTGTAAGCAACGGACCAGAACACATTCACATAACCTTGAGCATGACTCTCCGCAAGCGTGCGATTGTTAAAAATCCCGCGTGGTGGGCGTAAAAAGGTCGCTTGTTGACCCGTCAGACGATTCACTTCCGACTTGACCTTCTCCAGCTCCACTCTAAGCTTTTCATTGGAGATACGAGTCATATCCGGATGACTCCATGAATGATTACCGACAATATGACCTTCAGCCGCCATGCGTTTGACCAACTCAGGCTGATCTTTCAGATAATGACCTGTCACAAAGAAAGCAGCTGGTACCTTCTTGGTACGCAAAACATCCAATATGGCAGGTGTGAACCCATTCTCATACCCGTTATCAAACGTGAGATACAATTCCTTTTGCTTTGTATCCCCCAGGAAAATGGCATCGTTATGTTGTAAGATCGATTTAAAACCTTCCTGATCAATGGAGGGCAGTTGACCGTTTTGACTCTTTTTGAAGCCAAAGTGATACGCTCCGGTAACCGGTGATGCTTCAGCCTGTTCCGGTACCATATTGATGGATAATAGCCCCAACAGTATATATAGAACCATTCGCTTCATTCTATCCGCTCCTGTTCCTGAAAATTCGGTTAGTCGTTTGCACACACGAACACCTTCAGGTAATATGCCACAGGAGCAGCTAATGTATGTAAATTAACGATCAAAACGTTTATTTTTAGGTTGTGGCGGGGATTGATGGAACAATTCAAGCAAGGTCTGGGGTTTGCCACTGGAAGCAAGCCATTCCCTCACGGTCTGTATGGCGCGGGTCTGTCCATCTCCCCGGTCACGCCATGTCAACAGCTCAATAACTTTGATAATCAAAGCCGACATATTGTGATTATCCAGTTCAGACCGATCTGCCCTCAGCTTGTGATACAAAGCCTCCTGTTCCCAATCCAGTAGAATTTCATCACCAATGGTAGGCTTCAAGAGTGTATACGCTCTGCCACAACCTATACAACGAACCGTACTGACCTGTTCATCTATAAACTCCGCTCGGACATCCTGCTGGCAATCCGGGCATTTGAATCCAACTTGTATGTTTTGTATGTTTTCGCTCATGACATTGTTCCTCCTGCGATGTGGGCATTTCGCATCATTCAATGCAAAATACGCCTTGGATATATGCATAATGCTTATGTATGTACTACATCTATACCCGATATTTTGTCGATTCACGCTTATTTTGAAGAAATCTGTAAGGTGCTATAATCTTGTAAATATGTTAAAATACTATACATATCATGGTAGGGAAAAGGCGGGATACTCATGTCGAAGGAAGAGCGCAATATAACTTGGCAATCATCCAGCATCAACAGACAAGACCGGGAGAAACATAATGGGCACCGTAGTCGTGCCATATGGTTTACCGGGTTATCAGGTGCAGGAAAGTCATCCCTTGCATTTGCCCTGGAGCAGTATCTCTACGACCAAGGCGTACGCTGTTATGTGTTAGACGGGGATAATGTACGTCATGGACTGAACCGTGATCTCGGTTTTACAGCAGGGGATCGTCAGGAAAATCTGCGGCGAATTGGTGAAGTATCGAAGTTAATGGTAGATGCCGGGTTGTTTGTCCTTTCGGCTTTTATCTCCCCTCATGAACAGGATCGGGAGATGGTTAGACAGTTATTTGAACCAGATGATTTCATTGAAATCTATGTGCGCTGTTCAATACAAGAATGTGAGCGGCGTGATCCCAAAGGGCTGTACAAAAAAGCACGCAACGGTGACATCCCGCATTTCACAGGCATTTCCGCTCCCTATGATGTACCAAAATCCCCTTCATTCATCATTGATACAGAGCATTCTTCCATAGAGGAAGCCGTGCAAGAAATCGTACAACATTTGGAACAGATCGGCGCTCTTCAGTTTCCGCGTCCTTCCAATACAGAACTGGTCCATTAATTCTTGATTTGCTCATTATACTAATCTACTTACATGAAAGGCGCGCCCTTAGTGGCGCGCCTTTTTACGTTATGTCACCCACTCACTTTACTGCCCCACAACACCCGCTTGCATATTCAGAAGTTTGCTGAACGTCCCTACCGGATCAGTAGATAACTGCTGGTAGCCGCCCTCTTGAATCACCCGGCCTTCATCAAGCACAATGACACGATCTGCTGTCCGAATCGTGGACAATCGGTGTGCAATCACAATAATGGTCACATGTCCTTTTAACCGTTCCAACGCCTCATGAATGTACCGTTCATTCTCACTGTCAAGCGCACTTGTTGCTTCATCCAGTACCAGTACCGAAGGATTCCGCAGCATGGCCCGGGCGAGCACCAATCGCTGACGTTCGCCCCCGGATAGACGAATACCCCGATCACCGATAATCGTATCCAGACCCTGAGGCAACTTCCGCACAAAAGCTGCCGAGGAGGAAAACTGCAAAGCCTGCCACATCTGTTCTTCACTTGCATTGGGATCAACCAGACGCAGATTCTCACGGATACTCGTATGGAACAGGAAGGGGTCCTGAGAGACATATCCGATGGAGCTTCGCCAGCTCAGCAATTGTTCCTCTGACAGAGGCACACCGTCAATCCGAATACGACCGCTCTCCGGCTTTACAAGGCCCATTATCAGATCGATCAGTGTGCTCTTGCCTGCTCCGGATTTACCCACAATCGCGGTCATGCCCCTTGCGGGAATCGAAGCATATACATTCCTCAATGAATACGTATCACTTCCCTCATAACGATAGCAGACATCCTCACACGTGATCGTTTCCTTCAGTAACGTTGGCTCAATCCTATGAAGTCCAGAGTCATCCGATGAAGCAATCTCTTCACTAATCTCACGACTCTTCGCCGTCTGCGCTTGCAGTTCTCTTACCACACGAAACGCAGGCAACATGGAGCTGATGTACTCCAGATTGGACTGAATTGCCGTAAACCTTGGCCATAAGCGGGAAAAGATAAGGATGATGAGCAGCAGACTGGTTGGAGGCACCGTCATTACACGGAGAGAAAGATAGATGAATGCCGCAATAATGATCGCCGCGGACATCCGATGAATAAGTTGTGTTCCACTGTTCAATTGGCTAAACTGGATGACATTGCGTTCAATCTGTCTGCACATGCGCTCAAACCAGTTTATATGTGAACGCTCGAGCATATTGCTCTTGATATCCTTAATGCCGTTGAAATGCTCGGTAATGCCATTATAATAACTTTGCGAGAATTCAGAGGTCTGGTCTCCGATCTGCTTGGCACGCTTGACGAATTTTCTCAAGACAATAAATAAAAACAATCCACAGACCAGCACAAGTGCTGTTAATCTGGCGGATAACCAGAAAGCCAGACCAATCTGTATCCCCGTAAAGATCAGGGAGGCTGTCATTTGCAGCACAATGCTCGTACCCTGGCTCACACGTGCAAGCTCAGTCGTTAATATATGGTTAAAATCGGATTTTCGTTTTTGGAGAAAAAATGACCATTGCGCCATAATAATGGCACGATAGGTTTCCATGCGCAGCGTTCGTACAAATTGCTGCTGGATTCGAGTATTACGGATCGTCTGAAGACGCTGCATCCATGCCTGTCCGGAGACTATCAACACAAAGGTAAACAATACGAGTAACAATTGGCTATTCTCAGAAAAACGATTCAACACTTCTCCAATCCAGGGAATGTTTAACCCTGTGGAGCCCATCTCAAATATGCCGATCAGACTCAGCATCGGAACAAGCATATAGATGCCAATCCCTTCCATGAGACTGATAGAGATCATCCCTAGCAGATTCCAGTATAAAATGGGCCCCGTGACATGATGCAATTTTCGCATAAAATACTTTAGTTCCGAGATCATACTTTACCCCTCTCCGTCACCGTATACCTTTTAATTCGCCGCCAGAACCAGAGAAACGGACGTAACGGAAAGTACAGAAAAAACAAAGAACGCGGAAGCGGCAGTTGATCCACATCCCATGTACTTGGATATAAACGTTCGATAAAGAAAAACCATTTCTGTTTTGTACTTCGAAGTTTAAACAGATACGATGGATAAGACTTCATATCAGCCGGACTTTCCAACATATCGTTCATGAACTTTGCGCCTTCACTCGCTAATCGTTTGCCTGTACGATCACTCAAGAACATCAAGGACTTGTACTCGGCATCCAGCGGTGTGTTCAGCAGATCTGAGACTAAGTGAAGAGCCTGTGCACCAATGGATAAACGTCCCTCCGCTTTCAGACGCCTTTCTACTTTCTTCACATCGAGTGGCATGCTTCGAATCATCTGATCGATATCCAGCAACCAGCGCAGTCTGAACCAGCCATGACGTGCCCCGTGTGTTACCAAATAAGCCCATAGATCTTCTTGTTCTAACATACGGACAGGTGTCTGTGTGTAGGAACTGAACCGGCTGCGTTTCCACAGCAACTCAAAATCGGTTTCTTTGCCCGAATCCGGGTTCAGCCGCCAATGGATCTCCACTTGAGTCCTTTTGACCGGATGGATGTAACAGATATGATGTTCCCGCCATTTCCAGCTGCGCACCGTAGGTGCCCGCTCACCTTCCTTGGATACGTAACCGAGGGTAGACAGAATGCCTTCAGCCGCTTCCACATCATCAAACGGAATCAGGATATCGAGGTCTTTGGAGGTTCGCATCGATACATCTCCATAGAGATCATGGGCCAGCGCCGGACCCTTCAGCGTAATATTGCGGATGCCGCGTTCACGGAAAGCTCCACACACCTGCTCCATCTCAGCTGTCAGATGTAACATGCGGAACGTATTGGCCGTATATTGTTGTCGCAGGCTCTCCATAACATCTGCAGGAATGATCGCAGAGTTCCATTCTTTCATTTTCACGTAAAGTACAGCGTATAAACGGTGATGATAGACCAGCCGCAGAAAGAGTTGCCAATCTTTTCCCTTCAAACGCGCCTTGAGTTCTTCAGGGGATAGAGCCGTCAGATCACCTCTAATCATGCTCAAAATCAGCTTAAGCTCCTTTGGAAATCCTGACGAATAGAGTTCACTTTCATGTATCATAGACAATCTCCCCAGATCCCTTCTCCGGACAGCGTTTGCCAAACACGCCGACAACCGTATATTGGTCCATAGTATCAGCTCCGGTCACGATCAATTTACCACTTCGCAGCCAGGCATGAGCCATCATATGTCCTTGCTTATTCCGCGCAGTCCCCATATATAACGTACTCTCTATCTTGCGTCGCTCAAGCATCTTCATCCCGGCAATCGCCATTACCAGGCAGCGGCTTTCCCATAACGTATATTTGCTGGCGAGCGATATCGCTTTGGAAATATTCCGTATTGCGATCACTTCGCTGCGATCAAGTCCAGTCATCGGTGTTTCAACCATGGGCGTCCCCAGCCCTGGTGCGATTTTGGCAAAAGGCATAGCCTTCTGTATGCGTGCCCAGCCAAGGAGGATGTAAGCCTCCCATACCAGTCGACGCATCGACCGCGGGAGCGAGAGATAAGTCTTTATTTTTCGCAACATCATTCTATACTCCGCGAGTAACGTCGATTAATCCTTCGCGGGACAGATGTTCCAGAAACTGTACCACCTGCTCCCGACATACATCCGGCTCAATCTCATATTCCGCAGCCAGTACCTCAACCACTTCACCGAGCGTGCGTTCTTCTGCGATCAGATCCCAGATTCGTCCGCCGGTACTCCCGAGATTATAGTATTTTCCAGAGCTAATGCTCATCATCACTTTCTCACTGCCCATATCACTGACCAGATTGCCCTCCTTCCGGGTTACCCGGTCTTCCACATTCATCGGCGTAGTTGCTGTCATTGTCCTGTATGCACTCCTTTACGTATATGATCTGTGATCCGCTCCACCATCTCAAATGCTGTAAACTCAGCACCCGTTCTGACCAATCTGCCAATCTCCACACTTGCCGAAAGTCTTGAAACCGTCTCGAACAGCCACTGTGCCAATCCCTGTCTTGCAACGAGTCCACCACGGAACGTATGCGAGCATAACAGATGCAATCGTTCCAACCCTGCCACATCAACCAGTTGAACAGACGTAAGGTTTTCCTCCGGTTGCGGAGCAAGTTCGAATATTCCACCTAGGGGTACAGCCATCTCATGAAAATAGTGCTGAACAGGTATCGCATACTTCGTAATCTCCGCGTGAACCGTTGCATAATCCTGTTCCTTCATGCCGAAACCATCCAGACTGGGCTGCCACAATTTCTGTTGTGGATAACCAGGCGATACGATGGCTCTTCCCCCGGCATCCCAGGTCAGTGCAACAACATCATCGGTGAGAAGCGGATATCCGCGTGATGCCAGTGCGGCCGAAAGTGTCGATTTGCCTGCTCCCGAATGTCCGACAAATGCGTAAGCCCAGCCATCAATGACAACTGCACTCCCATGCAGTGGAAGAATGCCACGCTGCATCATAATGACTGCCATACATGTGCCCAGGATAAATAATCTGACCTTTTTCTCATCTGCACCTGGTATAGGGCATACGACAATGCGTTTTCCTTGCTCCATTAGAAACAGCCCTGTATCTTCGATCTTGAAAAAAAGGCTGCCCTCTCGTGCCACAAAGTTGTCGCTGCCTACATCCCAGTCCTCCCACAATAGGGTCAGATCTGAAGACTCGATGTGTACATCCGCTTCATCAGAATCAGTCTCCGCATTTATGGGTGCGATCTGAAGTTCAGGCATTCGAATTTGGCTCGACCAGCGCAGACCATACGCTACATAATGCACAGGCAACAATGAACGACGCCTCCTTCGTAATTAAAATGGAAAAAAAGCCCTTATATTCATGTTGCTCAATATAAGGGCGGAGGCGAAAAGCTGGATTTGTTGCATTTCCGCCCTTTAAGTATGATGACACTTATTAAAACTTAATAACTTAGGAAGTTGGATCGTACAGATCCGCATCATGTACCGTTACCCAGTCAATTTGTCTGTAGCCAGTACCGGCCATCGTTTGATTGACTTCCAACACTTCAAGAGCTGGTGCTTGCCATTCCTTTTTTTCCATTTGCATCGTATTCACCTCCTTTCATGTGCGCTCATTCAGAATTTCCGAATGAACCGATAGACAATCAGACTGTGCATCATCAATCGCAGATCTGGATGTGAAGCAAGGTCCGGTCTGGGACTGGGAAAGTTGGCCAGGGCAGATTTGATACGCTCCGTGTTTAATATGCCAGCGACCTTGCTGTCAGAACACAAAGCACGCAACTCGGCCGTAAAGGCCTCCCAATTCGGAATGATGCGATGTAACCAATCTGCCGGCTGCACACCCCGTACCCGCTGATTCAGTCTGACCTTGTCAGGCAACTCCGGTGAAGTAGCCCGACGAATCAATGAACGATCCGTCCCGTGTTTCACATATTGTTCAATCGGTACAGACAGGCAGAATTGAATGACTCTGACGTCACTGGTCGGGTCACGTTCCCAAGCCCGATAACGGAGAGAACATTTTGTGGCTACAGCACCATTTTTGTTCGCGATGGCCAGGTTATTAAATTTCTCGGCACGGACCTTGAGTGCATCCGCTTGGGCACCGCCTTGCAGAACAATAATGGATTTGAGTCGTTCCAGTACACCCGTTCTTTGTGCAAAATCAGGATGGATCAACTGCACAGATGCCGCCTGGCTTGCTGCTTTGGACTGAGCCTTGAACCATTCCGGATATGCCTTTCGCCCAGTAATCTTGGCTATACGGGAGAAGGGCATGCCGGTCCGTTCACTATATTGCTGCATCTCACGGAACCAGCGGTACCAGCGGCCACTTTTCAGTAGACTGGCGTAATAATCCAGAGCCGGCCCCCAGGAGATGGTGAAATTACCACGTGCACCTGTGAGCAGGATGCCTGCATCTTGCTGGCTCGCTTTTTCATAGAATCCGCGAATCCAGAATGAATTTTCAAAATATTTATAGGGCATCTCCATAATGTCGAGCCAGGTATCTACTTCACTAAGTGGACTTCTGCCTTCAAAATCAAGGTAGTTCTCTGTGATATTGCCGACATGATTAATGGTTGAACGTATGAAAGGCCGTTCGTCTGCGAGCAACGTTTTCGACGTATAATCTGTGAAATCCGGCACGGGAACATAACTGTAGGCCTGCAGGCGTTTGCCCTGACTTCTCAGTGTTCCGGAAGCAAAACCAACCACGGCTCCCGAGTCCAGTCCTCCACTTAATGCAGCAGCTACCTGCCTATGCGTTCGTAATCGTGATCCAACCGCCTGCCCAAAGACCTCCCGAAACGCTTCTACATACTCACCATCCGATTTAAGCCTTAAAGGTTCCACTTCATTCCAGCGATGATATTGCTTCAGCTCCAGTCTCCCATCCCGGAAGACAAGTGTATGTGCAGAAGGCAGCTGGCTTATTCCCCGATATACGGTCGAATTGATATCTGCTGAATCATGCATGTCAGGAATGGCAAGGAATTCGGACAACCAGGTCTCATCCAGTTCTTTATGTACCCCTTCAAGCCCGAGCAACGGATTCATGAGTGTGCAGAACGCAAATCGTGAACCATCATGTCGGTAATAAAAAGCTCTCATGCCTGTAATGTCTCTCGCTGCATACAGTTTGCGCTTCCGCTCATCCCATATGGCGAATACAAAATCCCCCAGCAATCGGACAGCCACATCGTCTCCCCAGCGCTGATAGGCACGCAAGATCAATTCACTATCCGCCAACATAGCCAGTTCAGCTCTGGATATCTGTAATTGATCAGCCAGTTGTTCCCGATTATCCAGAATGGCATCTGCCGTGATCGTCAGACCACTTTCCTCATCATATAAAGGCAATTTCTCGCTAACCGATTCTGGTGTAATCCATTGGGCATGACAGCTGAGGAACGCCTCATTGCCTTTCCAGACCCCTGTTGTATCCGCAGGGACATGCCCCAGGCTTGCATACAAGCGCCAGCTGTCTTCCCATAGCGCCTGCTGACCATCGTTGTGAACAATTCCTGCTATGGCGCTCATGACTTGCCTCCCCGTAGAATCTTGCGCTGTGAAGCCCAGGCGCTGATCTGATGACCAAATGGTACCCATGATTTGATACGTTGTATTTTGCTTTGTGCAGAAGCCAGCTGTACTTTCAAGCGTTCTCGCTCACTGTATCCCCGCTCCAGACGATGATCTGCCGCCCGTAATGCGGCTTGCAACTGTCTGATCGTTACCAGTGCAGCCAGCGTCGGGTCTGTCTTTTCCGGTTCTTCAACAACTGGGTCATTGAGATTCCCAAGCGGATCACGAACGGCAGAATCTGCCGGCAGAATCTGGTATTGCGGTTGCCACTGGCAACCGGTCGCTGCTGTCAACTGATGCGTGATTCGGTCGATGACCTCTTGATCAGGACTTGCATCATAATGTACACCCGTCCATTGTTCGGCTTCTGCGAGCTGTTCACTGTATCCCATCCGGTGGAACAGATCTGCCCCCATCACACGGCAATACAGTTCAACTTCACGGGGTTCTAATATACTTTTCCAGTTGTTAACAGAACCCTGATGTGCCTCTTGATGTGAAGAGAGGAATGGATCTCCCACGCCCATACTGTAGAACATGTCAGACTTGGCACTGTCCAGAAACTGTCCATACTGCTCCATTCCCTGTTCATATGGAATCCCAAGAAACGCGCATAGTTTCTCAAGTTCTTCCTGAGGACTGGAAACCAATCGCTCATATTGCAATTCGTACGCATTGGAATGAGGTTTGGCAAAATAATCATTTAAGCGGAGCATCCCAAGTGTGAGATCAACGGCTTTCATATTTAATTTGGGGCTCTGCAGACTATGAATCAGGTCGAATCCTTCTCCTGTGTGGCGATTTACCTTTTTGAATGATGCAGCTATGGACAGAGGATTACGCTGAAGGTGAATGCGCTTGGACTGAGGGAACAGACGATCCAGCCATTCAAGCATGTAATAGTACCGTGGAGATTTATCAACGATGAAGTCTGCTCCGCTCCCTTCAAGGAAACCATTGTAGATTTCAAGAGCAAAACTTCTGCACGCCTTCTCGAAGACATCCTCGGATACCATGGCATTGTAGAACTGACGAATAATGGAGCTACCACCATAAGCGCGTGAATCAGCCTTGGGCAGATCGACAAGATTCATCAGAAACCACATTTCCTGGGTGGCAAATATACGACTATGATTTTGCAGCATGACGGTGGATAAGGAACTACCACTGCGGGGAACACATAGTAAGAAAACAAGTCCTTTACCTTGAGCATCGATCAATGGCAGCCTCTCCTCTGTTCATTAGTATAGATATGTAGCCGGGATAGACCAGACTCTACCTTTGTGTTTGGCAAAACGAGTAATACGCACGCTATAGGTCAGCATTTTGCAATATTCGGTTCGGAAACTTGCCGGGAATGAAGCAAAACACATGGTTACATTCGACAACTCTCAGATACAGTATGTATTCATAGTTTTACTCTATGATACAAAATGTATCATGTCAATCTTTTATTTTCACCTTTTCATAAATTGTTACTCTTTCACTGTATTCTGCTGTCTGTTGTTTCATCACTTCATCCTGATCAATCTTGATCAAGTTGCACAAATGCGAATAAGCTTCAGACATGTCCTATGAGGACAACGCCAGAAGCCATAACTAATTTATGGAGAAGCCTTTTACATTTAAACTTTTCCCAGCAGAGCTTCGATGCTCCCATTTTGTTCTTCTTCCTGATCTGCCTGTGTAGCATCCTGCATCCCCTTTTGTGCGTTCACGGTTAACAATACAGCAATTCCCGCTACGAAAAAGAAAATGAGGGACAGAATTCCCCAACGGGTGGAACCTGTGATTTGCCCAACATAACCAAACACAAATGGACCAAAGATCGAAGAGAATTTGCCTGTAATATTCACAAACCCAAAGTACTCTCCTGTTCTGCCAGCTGGCATCAGATTGCTAAACAGGGAACGAGCTGTGGATTGACTCACACCCTGCACAACACCAACCAACCCGGCGAGCAGATAGAAGTGAATCGCTTGCGTCATGAAATAACCGAGAATTACGATACATATGTATACAGATAAACTAAAGATTAATACCCTCTTCGCTCCCCAGCGCTGTGCCCAGGCTCCCAGTAACAAGGTGCATGGGAAACCGATAAACTGGGTTAACAGTAGCGCGAGCATCAGGTCGGCTGTACCTATGCCTATACTTGTCCCATAGATCGTAGCCATCAGAATGATGGTATTAATGCCGTCATTAAAAAACCAGAAAGCCACCAACATCCGGATTAAGTGGGGAAAACGCCGCATCTGACGAAAAGTTTGTTTCAACCTGCGCACGCCCACCGTAGCATACCCTTTCCACGTGCCGGGCAGCTCCGGTGATGCAGGCCGTCTCGGAGCATGCCGAAAGATCGGTATCGAGAACAGTAACCACCACAACGATACGGAGATAAAAGCAAGTCTTGTGCCTGCCAGTGTACTTCCCATCCCAAACCAGCCCGGTTGCTGAATCATCAGCAGGTTCACCGCAAGCAGTAAACCTCCTCCAATATAACCATAGGCATAACCTTTGGAAGATATCATGTCTCTTCGTTCCACAGGTACCAGATCCGGCAGCATTGCATCGTAAAAGGTATTTCCACCTGCAAAACCAATCGTGGATATGACCAGTAAGGCAGAAGCAAGTAACCAGTCCCCTTCTCCGATTGCGCTGAATCCCAATGTGGCAAGGACACCGATGATTGCAAAACCACGCAGGAAGTCACCCTTCCGTCCTGACAAATCAGCCAGCGTGCCAAGCAGCGGTGTCAGCAGCGCTACGCACAACATGCCAATGGAATGGGTATAGGCCAGATAGGAGGCGGCGGTATCCTTATCCAGTGTTGCCGCAGCCACCGAAGCATAGAACACAGGCAGTACTGCCGCCAGTACGGTTGTTGCATAAGCCGAGTTGGCCCAATCATACATAATCCAAGCCTTGATCGCCTTTTTATTCACATAAATCCTTCCTTTTCATGCATCTCTATAGTCTGTGTTCAGAACGTGTAACTGGCCTTTTTAAACGACCTCTATTAGATGCCAGATCGATGTCTTTCTCCTATTGTAAAGGAAGGATATCATACTTGTTCACTGTTTCTGTAAAAAATGGGGAGCAGTTCTGTTCCTACGAGACACCTTTCCTCCGAGGTAAACTTGCGTAATTGGTTCATTTTATATCCACTCTCATCACATATCGTCCTCGCCCGTGAATATACTTAATTACCGACAGGCCAAACTGTGCCGCGTAATCAATGGGGGGTGCCTACATGTCAAATTCACACCAGCCTTACTCGTTCGTCGTGTCGAAGGAAGATTGGTCGCTTCACCGCAAAGGGTACCAGGACCAACAGCGCCATCAGCAAAAGGTGAAAGATGTCATCAAGCAGAATCTGCCTGATCTGATTACAGAAGAAAACATCATCATGTCTGATGGAAAACAAATCATCAAGGTACCAATCCGCAGTCTGGATGAGTACCGTTTTGTGTATAACTACCAGAAGCAAAAACATGTTGGTCAAGGAGACGGTGACAGTCAGGTCGGAGACGTCATCGGTCGTGATCCCGCTGCTTCGCAGAAACCCGGCAAAGGCGAAAAAGCCGGCGATCAGCCTGGTCATGATATTGTGGAGGCCGAAGTTAGTATTGAGGAATTGGAAGATATGTTATTCGCTGAGCTGGAGTTACCCGATCTGAAGCAGAAAGACAAAGACCTGATTGAGACACATACGGTGGTATTCAACGATATTCGCAAAAAAGGCATGCAGTCCAATATTGACAAGAAACGTACCATTCTGGAGAATCTGCGTCGCAATGCAACGACTGGTACCCCTGGCATCCATCACATCAGTCCGGATGACCTGCGATACAAGACGTGGGAAGACAAAATCATTCCACAATCCAATGCCGTTATCATTGCCATGATGGATACATCCGGGTCCATGGGTTCGTTTGAGAAATACTGCGCGCGCAGCTTTTTCTTCTGGATGACCCGTTTTCTGCGCCGTCAGTATGAGAAAGTGGAGATTGTTTTCCTCGCCCATCATACGGAAGCCAAGGAAGTAACTGAAGAAGAGTTCTTTACCCGTGGAGAGAGTGGAGGCACCATCTGCTCCTCTGTATATATGAAGGCACTGGATATTATTGACAGCCGTTATCCACCTTCAAGTTACAACATCTACCCTTTCCACTTCTCTGACGGGGATAATCTAACCTCGGATAACGAACGCTGTGTGAAGCTGATCGGCGAGTTAATGAAGCGTAGCAACATGTTTGGGTACGGCGAGGTGAATCAGTACAACCGCAGCAGCACACTGATGTCGGCTTACCGTCATATCAAGATGGATCAGTTCATGTATTATGTGATCAAAGAAAAAGGCGAAGTGTACAAAGCTTTGCGCAGCTTTTTCCAGAAAAGGGAAGGAGGCAGCGTTAGATGACAGATGAGATCCGCGACCTCGAATACGCTATTGCCGAAATTATGGAGATTGCCAATGGATTCGGCTTGGATTATTACCCCATGCGGTACGAAATCTGCCCGTCGGATATCATTTATACCTTTGGAGCCTACGGCATGCCGACCCGATTCAGTCACTGGAGCTTTGGCAAAACATTTCATAAGATGAAAATGCAATATGATTTTGGACTCAGCAAAATTTATGAGCTTGTCATCAACTCCAACCCTTGTTATGCCTTCTTGTTGGACGGCAATTCCCTGATCCAGAACAAATTGATCGTAGCCCACGTCCTGGCCCACTGCGATTTTTTCAAAAACAATGCCCGCTTCTCCAAATCCAACCGGAATATGGTCGAAAGCATGGCTGCTACGGCGGATCGGATCAGCAATTATGAGATGGAGTATGGCACGGAAGCCGTTGAAGCATTTATCGATGCCGTGATCGCAATTCAGGAACATGTAGACCCACAGCTGATTAAACCCCGCCATTTGGACAAACAACGCTACATGGAGTTGAAAATGCGGGAGCAGCGCGGTGAGAAAGCCCCACGGCCGGAAGGTCGCTATGATGATCTATGGTCACTTGATGACGTGCAGACCGAAGAAGCCCCCTCCGAAGGTATTCAGGTCCATCACTTTCCACCTGAACCGGAGAAGGATATCATGTGGTTTATTCAGGAATTCTCGGAAGTATTGACCGACTGGCAGCGGGATATCATGAGTATGATGCGTGAGGAAATGTTATATTTCTGGCCACAGATGGAAACCAAAATCATGAATGAAGGCTGGGCCTCCTACTGGCATCAGCGCATTATCCGCGAACTCGATCTGAACAGTGAGGATACGATCGAATTTGCGAAGCTCAACTCCTCCGTGGTGCAGCCATCCAAACAAAGCCTGAATCCGTATTATCTGGGACTGAAGATTTTCGAGGATATTGAACGGCGCTGGGATAACCCGACCCGTGAAGAACAGGAACGTTGGGGCCGCAAACCAGGGCAAGGTCGTGCCAAAATGTTCGAGGTGCGTGAATTCGATTCTGATACCTCTTTTATCCGCAATTACATGACCAAGCAATTAACCGAGGATCTCGACCTCTACGTATTTGAGAAAAAAGGGCCGGATTGGAAAATCACCGACAAGTCCTGGGAGAACATACGGGATCAGCTTGTATTCTCACGTGTCAACGGGGGCTCCCCTTATCTGGTTGTGCAGGATGCCGATTATCTGCGGACCGGGGAACTCGTGCTCAAACATCAATATGAGGGTATTGAACTGGATCTGAAATATATGGAACGCACACTGCCTTATCTATATCGCCTCTGGGGACGCACGGTGCATGTGGAGACACGGGTCGAAGATAAACCGATTTGGTTTACGTATGATGGCAAGAAACACCACCGCAAGTTTATGTAAGGTTTTGAATAAAATTATCGTAAGATAAGACACAAAAAAGCGGCAAGTTCCCAACATACACAGGAACTTGCCGCTTGGTATTTCATAATTAATATTTAAAATTGCGTTTCATTGCACCATGCTTGAATGAAGTGATCACACCAGTTCAATCAAGTCATCTGTTGAATACAGCTTGCCTTGTTTAATGTCTTTCTCGGAAGCTTCAATCATTTGCCGTATCTCCGGATCGGAGTCTAGCTCATCCACCGGGTTATGGATTTCATATTCCAGACCGGCAAATTGAAATGTTCACTCTGATTATACCGCTGGTGCACCATTCCCCTGCAATCGCAGAGGAACAAAAAAATCATGCTCCACTTCACTCGCAGGTAGCGGACGACTGAAATAATATCCCTGAATCTCGCGGCAATCATTTTGCATCAGAATATCCAGCTGACCTTTTGTCTCAATGCCTTCGGCAATGACTTCCATCTGGAGATTCTGAGCCATCGATATAATTGTCGCCACAATCGCCTGATCGCTGTGACTCTCTGTAATATCCGTCACGAATGAACGATCAATCTTGAGCTTATGAATCGGGAAATGCTTCAGATAACTCAGTGAACTGTATCCCGTACCGAAATCATCCAGGCTGATCTTGACACCCAGTGCTGTCAGTTCATTCAGAATCGCCGTGGATACCGTTGCATCCATCATCATGCTCTCTGTAATCTCCAGCTCCAGATATCGAGCATCCAGCCCTGTCTCATGGAGTGCATTCTTGACCTGTTCTACCAAGTTGGGTTGGTGGAACTGCTGGCTGGACAAGTTAACAGAGACCGGAATGAGCGGTCCGCCACTGGCGTGCCAGAGCTTCATCTGCCTGCATGCTTCCCGTAGCGTCCAGTTGCCAATCTCATAGATCATGCCTGTCTCTTCTGCAAGCGGGATAAACACATTGGGAGCGAGCAGACCTTTGAGTGGATGATTCCAACGAATAAGCGCCTCCACACCAATCATGCGGCTATCCTCGGTACGAATCTGTGGTTGATAGTACAGAACCATCTCATCTCGCTCCAACGCTTTACGCAAGTAACCTTCCAGCTCAATGCGTTCATAAAGTTCCGAATCCAGTTGGGCCGTGTAGAATTGGAAACCATTCTTGCCGTTTTTCTTAACTTCATACATGGCGGAATCCGCATGTTTCAGCAAAGCATCCACGCCCGCCCCATGATCGGGATACATTGCAATTCCGATGCTTGCGGTCACGTAAAAGTCATTCTCCTTCAGTCGATACGGCACCTTAATGGCTTCAACAATCTGTTTTGCAAGTTCTGCCACTCGTACTTCTGTCGCTTGATCCTGGGTCACAACTAATGTAAACTCATCACCGCCCATCCGGGCCAACATGACATTCTCCATAGCCAAGGGATCAGATTCTTCTATAGCTTTCATGATCCGGTTACTGACTTCCCTTAGAAATACATCTCCAATGGAATGTCCCAGCGAGTCATTAATCATCTTGAACCGGTCAATATCCATCACCATAACGGCAAAAGAGTTCCCCTTTTCTTCTGAATCTTGAATTGTAGAAGCCAGCACTTCATCCAGCTTGCGCCGATTGGGCAGCCCCGTCAGCGGATCATGCAGAGCCTGGTGACGAATACTCTCCTGAGCCTGCTTCTCCTCCGTGATGTCCTTGATCAGAATGTGGCTTCCCACATGTTTACCATCAATGACAACAGGAACCACAACAATACTAAGGTCCAGAAGTTCACCCTGTACATCCCTCATCTTGGCCATATAATGCGCCTGCTCCAGCTTATGATCATCCCAATCGATGGAATCAAATTCACTGATCCATTCTATATCGATTCGCTGAGCGATTTCATCAATGGAACGATCCATGACCCCTTTTTCAGAATAACCGGTGATTGTTGTTACAGCGGCATTAATACCTTTGACAATGCCTTCCTTGTCTACTGAAATGATCGCATCCGAATGATTATGATACAAGGCCTGATACCATTGCTCATTCTCATGAATCCGTTGATCCTTCTGAGACATTCGCTGATTGATAAATATCCCGAATAACGTCAACCCCAAGGCAATACATGTGCCCGATGCAATCAAATAGGCGAGAATGCCTGGCGCAATCTGCATCCCTGAACTTGCCATCGCGCCATGTGAATGATGGAACTGTGCAGCTGACATCCCGGTATAATGCATGCCAGAGATTCCAACACCCATAATCAGACCGCTGCCCATCTTGTAAACCCAAGTATGTCTTGATCGATGATAACGGAAGAAAAACATGAGCCACAATGCCACAAATGAAGCAAGTGCTGCAATCAGAATGGATAATACCACTCTGCCCGGTTCATACGTAACCGGAGTCGACATTGCTGCCATTCCCACGTAATGCATCGAGCTGATCCCTGCTGTCATCAGTACTCCAGCAATCATGAGCTTGCTTATCCTGCCCGATTGTCTACCCGCGATGTTCAAGGCCACCCCAGATGCGACAATAGCCAGTAGAACAGATAAAATAACCTTACCGGTGGAATAGGAGACTTGCGTAGGCAGAACAAAAGCCAGCATACCTACGAAATGCATGGACCAGATTCCCAGCCCCATCGAGACTGCGCCGCAGGTAAGCCATATATTCCGCGCCACCCCGCTAGCCTGACTTACACGGCCTGCAAGGTCAAGGGCTGCGTATGAAGCTAACGATGCAATAATATAGGATAAAATAACAAGTTCTAAGTTGTACGTACCATGTAGGTGCTCCACTGACTCTGTCCTTTCAACCGGGAAATGCCTCATATGTATGCAAAAATGTAAAAAAGAAGCGAGTGCGCTGTCTGGATGACAGGCACTCCCTCCGCATCATTTGACTCTTGACCACAGACTTCGTTGAAGCCGTTGCCATACATTGGAACCCGTTTATTTGAATGTATATAGTCTAAACGTCCCAGCCTGTAAAATCAACACTTATTTCCAGATATTCGATGTTGAATAGCTGACATTCTCACATTCTAATATACAGCTGAATATTCTATTTGCGAGTCAGGAACAGACTGCCAAAACCGGACGTATCTTGATACGAATTACCGGATGAATCACTCCAGATGGACACACTGCTTCGCTTGCCATCTCCCGCGCCATCATCATTAACTTGAAGATCGAATCCAATCCATCTTTGCCCATCAGCACGAACGCTATCTAGCGGGATTGCCACTTCAACTGTATACCCTCCGCTTGTTAATCGGGTAGCTGATTTGAAGCTTTCTTTCCGTGCATTTCCTCCAAAAGAAGTCTCATTATCAAAATTAACCCGGTACTGGGCGTCATCCTCCTGATAGAACGTTGTTTGGTCTTTGTTCTGGTCAATAAAAATCTCGATTGAATCCTGCTCATGCGCATTAGAACTTAATTTGCTTCGCAGAGGATCTTTCACATCTGCCAATACGTAGAGGTATTTCTCATCCCACAACAGCTGTGCAGTCGCCGTTGCACCTGAGTTTCCGATGACCCAGACATCCGTTTTAACAGATGCAGCCTTTTTCCAGATGTCATCCTTTTTCGCATCAATTACAGGTTTACCATAAGTGACCTTGGTTTGTTTCAAAACAGAACCCAGCTTCAGTTTCCCGCGGTTGGCTGGTTTGTCAGGCTGCTGATTGGAAATATCATTCCATACAATCGCAGCTGTCTTTCCAGCCGCATATTCATCCGTGATCCGAAAATCCAGAGACAAAATCTGGCCTTCGGTAAGTAAAGCAGCTGACATAGGCAGTGATGCGTATACAACATAACCTGTTTTGGTCTCCTGTACGTTGTAAACATTTTTATCCTTGCCTTTACTGCCATCCCGTTTGAACGTATATTGACCAATTGAAGTCGGCGGATTTTTCTTTTTGGCAGATAGATCAGCTTCAGAAGTTGCATCACTCGTACCCTTAACTTCTTCCGCGAGGAAAACCTGCACCTGATCACCTTTACGACGTGTGGTATCCTTCACCTCCACTCGTAAATTCACCTTTTTGGCATCCCACATCACACGAGCCTCACCCGTAACTGCGGATGTACCATCTGCAAGATGATTAATTTCAAGTCCTTTCACAGCACCCCAAAGAATATCTTGCTTTCCTTTGTGATCCGGGAAAGCAGGGCCGGCCTTTAATGCTGTCCACTCATTACGATATATTGGGAGTGTGGTAGCGTCCACCAGTGCCCAATAGGCCGGTTTTGCTTTTAATTTACGATCAAATAACAATGGTGCATCTTTGCGTCCTTTGACTGGATGATTATCAAGCCATGTCCCATCATCCGCAAGTCCCCATACTGTAACACTGTCCATTACGCCGCGTTTTCCCAACTCGTCGAACAGGTCAAACAATTCACGATAACGATAAGCTTGTTGCAACATTAATTCATCTGTGACAGGCATCTCCAGTTCAGAATTACTTGAATAGATCGAAACGTCCAGCTCTGTAACCTGTACATTCACACCAAGAGCAATCACTTTCTCAAAAGCCTCACGAATGAGCTTTACATCCGGTCCGTACATGGACACATGCATCTGGAATCCAACGGCATCAATCGGTGTTCCTTTGGCAAGCAGCTTCTCTACAAGCTTCACCATATCATTTACCTTGTTTCCATTGCCCTCCATTCCATAGTCATTAATCACCAGTACAGCATCGGGGTCAGCCTCACGGGCATAACGGAAAGCCAGCTCAATGTAATCACTGTCATCCCCATCACCGTCCACATCCCCAATAATATCTCTCCACTTGGAATTACTGGCCCCATTCCGCAAGCCGCCTCCATCTGAGATGACTTCATTGACGACATCCCATGTATGAACCTTTCCTTTGTAACGAGTCACGATGGTCTGAATATGAGTTTTCATCCGTGCAAGCAACTGTTCCCGCGTGGCAGGTTTGGAAGCATCATTCGGATCGGTAAAGAACCAGTCCGGCACCTGACTATGCCATAACAGCGTATGACCTCTTACCTCCATGTCATTGGCTTCGGCGAAGTTCACCAGACGATCCGCCTCTGACCAGACAAACTGCCCTTCCTTTGGTTGCATCGCATCCATTTTCATAAAATTACCGGCTGTAATACTATTAAAATGTTTCGTCAACAACTGGGAATGCGGATCTTCCGCATCCAGTGCAGACTGGTCGATTGCCGCTCCCATTGCATAATCTTGTCCCACAACATCCACGAGATTCGGAATGTTCGGCTCAATTTCAATTTTTTCGGCTTCCGTAATCAGAACATCATCCACGTAAAAGGTAATCGTATCGTCCGGCGTCACTTCCGCTGACGTCTTCCATGGAGTCTCTGCATAGATCCGGAATCCGGTGATGCCACTATTTTCTCCGGGAATCACCACATCCGCCTCGATTTTTTTCCATTGTCCTTTGTTCAGCGTTGCAGAGGCAAACGTAGCATATTCACGACTTGAAGCATCGTTATTGTACTCTTTCTCCAGTGAACCGTTAATGACCTGACTATCAGGTCCTTCATCATACATGGCCCAAAACGAAATATGAACCGTGCTGCCCTTCTGTACATGGTCTATGACTTCAATTAATGGTCCATGGAACGTTTCGGTACGGGAAGAGGTTCTGAGACTGCGTGTGCTGTCGTGACCTACTTGCGTTACGATATCAAGCTTTTCACTCGCACGTGCACGCCATTGTCCCAACACACCATCTTCAAAATTAGCCTCAAACAGTACTTCATTATCCCCAGTTTTAACGTCTGCTGCCGCTTGAGCACGTGCCCCTCCTGTTCCCACACTTGGGAACAAACTGAGGATCAATACAGCCGACAAGCACAAGCCCCACCATTTTCTCAAATGCATCCGATCTCCTCCTTGGTTGGTTGTTAGTGAAGATTAACCTTTGTTCTGTCATGCGCCAGCCCTTTACAAGATCGTTGTGCAGGATTAAATAGACGTATTCAACAGAAATTGTAAGCACTTTCATTATACGATTGCCATCAAACTTTGTTTACCCGTTAAACTATAGGACTTATTCTAAAATCTTCTTAATCATATAGAACGCCAAAAAGCACAGCTTATTAGCTGTGCTCCGTGTCAACTTCTTTAGACTTTTAAAGGTGCTGTCGTCTGACGGATCACCAGATTGGATGGTTCCGTCACAACAGGAGGAGAATAAGCCGGATTCTCAATCATGGCAATCAGATATTCGATGGACTTAATGCCAATGGAATAGATATTCTGATTCACCGTCGTCAGCCCGGGTTTAAACACCTCCGCATAATAGGTGTTGTCGAATCCGACAACCGAGATATCTTCTGGCACACTCAGTCCATGCTTTTCAATTTCATGAATCGCTCCAAAGGCAGACATGTCTGATGCACAGACAATCCCCGTTGGTTGATCCTCAAGTGCCAGCAATCGCCGGGCAGCCTTGCTTCCCCCGTCGAATGAATAATCGCAGACCTCCAGATATACTGTAGAATACGGAATGCCACATTCTCGCAGCCCTTCCCGATATCCTTCCAATCTCAGATTAGCTACGGCAGGGCCAAGTGTCCCTGAGATATAGGCAATTTTCCGGTGCCCAAGCTCATGCAGATGTTTGACACTCATCGAGATCCCGTTCGCGTTATCCGTAGTAATGTAACCGGCACGCTTGCCCAACATATCCGTATCAATAAACATTGTTGGAATCTCTGCATCCACCAGTTCCTGAATACTCGCGTTTTCTCTGCCTTCACCAAATACCACAACGCCATCCACATTACGACTTCGGCAATGTTTGATGAATGAGTACGCCGGATCATCGAATCGAGTAGACAACCGAACCAGATCATATCCACTGTTCTCCAGTGCAGTCTTGATCCCTTCCAGCAACTCTGACACAAAAGGATTTGTAAATGGAACCGTCAACAATACGCCTACCGTCCATGAACGGCGTTTTACAAGTCCACGTGCGACCACATTGGGTTGATATTTCAATAATTCGATGGCTATATTGACTTTTTTGCGTGTTTTTTCACTTACATCAGGATAATCGTTTATCACTTTGGAAACGGTTGCAACAGATACTCCCGCTTCCTTGGCTACATCATGGATAGAAGCCATCTGATCACCTCAACCTCTTTCAAATCCCCTGTCTCCGGCTGCATTTTCTATAACATCGGCAGGTTTGTCTACCCATTATAGCTTAAAACAGCCTGAAACGGTATGGAAGGTTCCTAATGCTTTTAACCTCTATTCCTGCTGTTCCAGATTCTTCAAATCCAGAGACAGTTTCTCCATTGTTGTTGCAAATACAGCGAGTTCAGCCGAGCGTGAAGCTTGGCTACGTGCTCCGCGAGATGTATGATCCGACTCCTGCTGCACATTGCTCAGTTTCTTCATGATCTGCTCCAGATTAGACTGAATTTTACCTTGGGCATCCCGGGAACTGGCTGCAAGCTTGCGTACCTCACTGGCAACGACTTCAAAGCCACGGCCGAACTCTCCTGCATGGGCAGCTTCAATCGCTGCATTCAGACCGACAAGATGACTTTGATCCGATATCTCGCGAATGAGTTCACCCATTTTTCCAATCTGCTGGATCTCTCCCGTCAATTCCGTGAGCAGAACTTGAGCCTGATCCTGGGAAGCAGCTGTTTCTTTGGCTACATTGGAGATGGCTAGAGCATTTTCATTCAGTTCACTAATCATGCCTGTAAGCTCTTGGGTAATTTGCGTGATCGCCTGCAAGGTATGTTGTTGATCATCAGCAAGCTGAGATAATTTTTCTTTTTCTTTCTTCTCATATGCCTCAAGGACAAGCTGTGAATCCAGATTAAACATTTTACTGAGCGCCTGAATGACAAGATGCCAAGAATCAGGGATAACCTGCTGGAATATGCTCGTTGCAATATCAAGGTATACCATATAGGTACCCAGATAATAATCTTCGGACAGGCCAATACGGGAATGAACAAGCCCAATCGCAATGCGTTGCTCAATATATGCGTCGTCCACGATTCCATCCGTCATCGATAACCAGTACATCTTCTGCGTCTCTTTTAAACGATCAATGGAAGAAAATCTTGCGATCAGATCTACCAGATCAGGATAATTTCCCACATGATTGTAGAAATGGTCCACGACTTCATTAACAACTTTTTTAAAAACAGGCCGATGGTCGGCAAGCAGTGTTAGATCTCCTGCGGTTAATCCCATGTAATCAAGTTGCTTCTGTCTTGTTGCGGAAATACTGCTCATATCTGGTTCAGTCAGCTCCTTAATAAACACCATTACTTTAAATTGTAAATATATGTATTGATTATAGACTAAAATACCTAAACATACATATACCATTAGAACTATTTCTCTTTAAAATTAACCTTATTTGTCAGCATTTTAGATTAATAAGATGCTCATTGAACTAAAAAGGCCCTGACTCTGCTGTGAAGGAGCCTCACAGCAGACATCAGAAGCCTGATTCGGAATGGTTCGTTGCCAATTAGCGATTAAGCAGACTGCCCACATAACGTAGCAATTCATTGGCGCTGGCTGCGGTATATCCGTGTTCTTCAATTAAGCGTTTGATCACTTCATTCATTCGTTTCAATTGGGTTGCATCCGGTGTTTTGGTTGAGGTTGTAATCTTAACGATGTCTTTCAGATCTGTAAACAACTTCTTCTCAATCGCTTCACGCAGACGGTCATGGCTGCTGTACTCGAATTTGCGCTCCTTACGGGAGTAAGCCGAGATTCGGATTAATATCTCTTCCCTGAACGCTTTCTTTGCATTCTCGGAGATCCCGATCTGCTCCTCGATGGAACGCATCAAACGCTCATCCGGGTCCATTTCTTCATCTGTGAGCGGGTCACGAATTTTGGACCAGTTGCAGAATGCTTCAATGTTATCCAGGTAATTCTCGAATAGTGTTCTTGCCGACTCCTCGAATGAATACACAAATGCTTTCTGTACTTCCTTCTTGGCCAGTTCGTCATACTCCTTGCGTGCAAGAGCAATGAAATTCAGATAACGCTCCCGCTCTTCTTTCGTAATCGAAGCATGTTGGTCCAGACCGTCTTTGATGGCCCGCAGAATGTCCAACGCGTTAATGCACTGAAGATTTTGCTTGATCAAAGCACTGGAGATTCGGTTGATGACGTACCGCGGGTCAATGCCGGACATCCCTTCATCCAGATACTCATTTTGCATCTCGCGCAGATCGGCTTCTTTATATCCTTCCACTTCCTCACCATCATACATCCGCATTTTTTTAACGAGATCCATGCCTTGTTTCTTCGTTTCCTTCAAGCGGGTAAGTATGGAAAAAATAGCTGCAGTCCGCAATGCATGCGGTGCAATATGAACATGCTTCATGTCACTTTGCTGAATGAGCTTGGCATAGATTTTCTCTTCCTCGGATACTTTCAAGTTGTACGGAATCGGCATGACAATCATCCGGGATTGCAGTGCCTCATTTTTCTTGTTCGAGATAAATGACTTATACTCCGATTCATTCGTATGCGCCACAATCATCTCATCCGCACTGATTAAGGCGAAGCGTCCTGCTTTGAAATTCCCCTCCTGTGTGAGTGACAATAGATTCCACAGGAATTTCTCATCACATTTCAACATCTCCTGGAACTCCATCAATCCGCGGTTCGCCTTGTTCAACTCCCCATCAAAACGATAGGCACGTGGATCGGATTCGGAACCAAACTCGGTAATGGTGGAGAAGTCAATGCTACCGGTCAGATCGGCAATATCCTGCGATTTTGGATCGGATGGACTGAACGTTCCTATCCCCACCCGATTATCTTCGGAAACAATAACCCGCTCCACCGGCACCTTGCTGATATCACCGTCATATTCGGTACGAAGTCTCATTTGGCAAGATGGGCAAAGGTTTCCCTCGATGCGGACGCCAATTTCCTTTTCCACTTCAGGACGAAGCTCCAATGGAATCAGATGCAGTGGCTCCTCATGCATCGGGCATCCATCAATGGCGTATATGGCACCTTTCTCTGTCCGCGAAAACTGTTCAAGACCCCGCTTCAGCAAAGTAACCAACGTTGATTTACCTCCACTTACGGGACCCATAAGCAGCAATATCCGCTTACGTACATCCAGACGGCGTGCTGCTGAGTGAAAGTATTCCTCAACCAACTTTTCAATGGATCGATCCAGTCCAAAGATCTCCTGCTCAAAAAACTTGTACCGCTTATGCCCACCTACTTCTTCAACGCCAAACGATTCAATCATTTCATACACTCTGGCGTGAGCCGTCATTGCCGGAGTCGGGTCCTCTCTCAGCAGTTCGATATAATCTTCAAATGTTCCGTTCCATGTCAAACGGTCACTCTCTGCCCGATGTTCCGCAACGCGTTCAAAAATATTCATGCTTGGTACCTCCCATGGCTCCTTTAGTGTGATTGTCAACCATTCCGAATGGTATGAAGAAATCAATAGAATTGCGGCTCCTGCTTGAATACCAATCTTGCGGTCCTGTGTAGTTCCGCCACCCTCTGTCCAAACATCTTGTATTGTTGTGAAAAGTGTATTACATACCTATGCGGCAATTCGGATAAGTTGACCTCTTTTTTTCAATCCACGGCTTCGAATTTTGGCTTTTCCCTGTTCTATCAGACATCTTGTGCCTTCAGAAAAAAAAGAACGAATATGATATAATGAGGGTTCTAAATTTAGGAAACCGGACAATGCATGGCCAGATCCCAGGCCACTTTAGGAAAGGAGCACAAACGATGGCAGTGCAATACGAATCCGAATTATATTCGCCTGTGAAGGCTTTCTTCGAGCAGCGTGGCTTCGATGTGAAGGCGGAAGTCAGACATTGTGACCTCGTAGGGGTCAGATCGGACCAGGAGGAACCACTGATTGTGGAGATGAAAAAAACATTTAACCTCTCCCTGTTGTTGCAGGGCATGCAGCGCTTAAAGCTTAGCCCGTTTGTGTATTTGGCCGTTGAGCGCAATCGCAGCAAACGTGGAGCTGTGAACCAACGCTGGAGCGAACTGACTGCATTGTGCAGACAACTCGGTCTGGGACTGCTAACGGTCACATTTTACAAAACCAAAGCTCCCCTGATTGATGTATTGTGCGAGCCCTCAGCCCCAATCCCCCTCACGGACCGCAATCAGGTTGCCCGCAAAAGCGGGGTTCGACGTAAACGCTTGCTTAAGGAATTCGACGAACGCAGCGGAGATTACAATACCGGAGGCAGCACACGCAAACAGCTGGTCACCGCATATCGTGAGAAGGCCTTACGAGTCGCATCCGCTCTGCGAACGAACGGAGAAGCCTCTCCCGCAACCCTTGCCAGACAGACCGGTGTAGGTTCTGCCGCGGCGATTCTGCAAAAGAATTATTATGGCTGGTTTGAGCGTCTCTCCCGCGGGAAATACATTCTGACCATTAAGGGAGTACAGGCGTTAACCGAGCATGCACACATGCTTGAGGATAATGATATGTTTGAACGAACCATTAATGAACTTGATGTCACGTATTCTGTATCTGCTGAACATAAGAACGATCTTGCACACATCGCTGAAACAGCGGAGCAATACCTGAAAAATACAGGCCATATCTGATAAGGAATCACTTGAAGTAACGGATGCGAAAAAATGAAAAGGCAAAAAAAAACACCTGTCATCTCCAGTGGAGACAACAGGTGTTTTGGTGTGTTCTATATAGAAGAAGGCTATTAGAAGCTTGCTGCTACTTCGGAAGCCAATTTCAGACCTGCAGTAACAATTTCTTCAGCACGATCTGCAGAAGCGTTATGTCCTTCAACGATAACTACTTCTGGGTTTTGAATACCCCACAAGCCGAGAACAGTTTTCAGGAAGTTCAGGGACATTTCAGCAGCTGCCATTGGGCCTTCGGAATATACGCCACCACGTGCGTTAAGCAAAGCTACTTTTTTGTCGCCAGCAAGTCCTACAGGACCTTCAGCAGTGTATTTGAATGTTTTACCAGCTTGGCTCAGGTAAGCAATGTAGTTTACCAATGGAGCTGGAACAGTGAAGTTCCACAGTGGGAATGCAAATACCACTTTGTCAGCTGCCAGGAATTGATCTTGCAATTGTGCTGCAAGTGAAGCTGCTTTTTGCTCGTCAGCTGTCAGTTCAAAACCGTTAGCCGCTTTGTAAGTACCAGTGATTGCAGTGTTACCATAGAATGGGAATTCTGTATTGTAGAGATCCAGCTCAGTAACTGTGTCACCTGGGTGGGACTCTTTGTATGCGCTCAAGAATGCATCGTACAATTTAACGCTGACTGCTTGATCTGCAGGACGGTCATTTGCTTTAACGAATAAAATATTAGACATGTTGAATTTTCCCCCGTTAGATAAAATATATGAGTGCTTTTTCTGAACTGGCCACCATTGTAGCTTATATAAAGAAATCAACAACTCATTAATTCATATTATATATAAAAATGTTAGTGGATGCAATAACGTAATCACTTTGGTCATGAACCAATTTTAATTTTGCCTATAATCTATTTTTGATCTGACTTAGCTACGAGCCGTAAATTCGGAAATGGCTTCACTAATTAAGTTCATGCCGAGCAGCAGTTCATCCCGGCCCGGATGGCTAAAGTTCAATCGAATGTAACGTTGATCCTGCACACCTGTGGAGCATAACGATCCAGGAAGAAAAGATACACCTTTGGGCAGAGCAGCCTTAAGCAGAGCGCCACTATCCAATCCTTCCGGCAACTGTACCCACAGATACATTCCACCCTCAGGGATGTTGTACTGACACCCTTTCCAGCCCGGTCTCTTCAACAGTTCAAGCATCAGTTTGAGACGTGTCTTATACTCCCGATTCAACATGGATAGATGATCACTCCAACGAAAAGGAGAATGGGCAAGCAATTGATACAACAGCCGCTGATTCATCGGACTGGACTGACCATCTGCAATACGTTTAACGGAAGCCATCGCCTGAATCAGCGCCGGATGTCCAGCGGCCCATCCGGTTCGAAGTGCGGGCGCTACCGTTTTGCTGAATGAACCAATGTAGAGAACATGTCCACCCTGATCTGCAGTATCCAGTGCAAAGAGTGAAGGGTATTTACGATAGAATTCCGTTGGCTCAAGGCCATCGAAATGGAGCTCCCCGTAAGAATCATCTTCGACAAGCAGTACACCATAGCGCGAACACAGCTCAAGAACAGCCTCCCGCCGCTCCATACTCCACAAAGCACCAGTCGGATTTGAGAAACTGGGTGCAGCAAAAAGCAGCTTCGGTCTAACCTGCTGCATGTGCTGCTCCAAAAGGTCTGGCAGTATGCCGTCCCGATCACCCATTACGGGCACAATCTTGGCTCCTTGCATCTCCAGGACCTCAAGACAGCCTGGAGATGTGGGATGTTCAACCAGTACGGAATCTCCTGGTTCAAGCAATAGACGCATCACGAGATCGATGGCCTGCTGGGTACCAGTGGTCAACAGAATCTGCTCGGGTACCGTTCGTATGCCTTTGCGTGCATTCCAGTCTTTGTTCAACCACTCTCTTAGGGGGGTGTAGCCTGCTGGCTCTCCATATTGCAATGCGGAGGGGCCTGAACTAAAAACAGACACCGCTGCTTCTTCCAACAATTTGAAAGGAAACAACTCCTCCGCAGGCAATTCTTCTGCCAGTGAAATGAAATAATCCCTGCCAGACATCTCACGTATATCCCTCAGCGGTGATGACAAAAGCCTGTTGGTACGGGAAGCAAAGAAATATTTCATCGATCCGTTCCCCTTTCATCCCTATTCCGAAACTGTACTCGCAGTCCGCAGCCCTACAACCTATTCGTGCTCGCCATCGAATATGACCGGAAACATACCAACACGTTTGTGATTATAAACAAACCTGTTTCGTCAGGATCCCGTCTTCACTTGTCTTGCATGTAAGGCGTAACGTTCGATGGCCTGTGCTCTACTACTTACTTCCAGCTTCACGTATATTTTACGCAGATAATTATCAATGGAACGTCTACTAACGTTGATCTCATTCGCTATTTTATCATAGGTTACACCCTGAACAATTCTTTCCATGATAAAAGTTTCGGTTTCTGTTAATTCAATTACACGTGTTTCTGTCGGAGACTCCACGGGTTGCGCCCACTCCGCACTGTTTAACCACGACAATGGAATGGATACATGGCCCTCACGTAACCCAGAGATCAGATGAATCAGCTGGCTAGGGGAAGCCTGTTTGGATAGCATGCCGCTTGCACCAAGACTCATCAGATGACGAAACAGCTTCACATTGTCTTCATCCGTCAAAATGATGATGTGACTGTGAGCTGAGAGATTCTTCATCTGGGCAATATATTGATCTGCCTGTCCCTCTGGAAGACGATAATCCATCAGAATCAGATCAGGCTGGTACATATTCACCAGATCGAGCCCTTCTGTCCCGGTCGAAGTCATGCCGCGTACCGTCAGATCTTGCTGCTCTTCCAAAATCAATTTTGTACCGAGCATGCTGGTGGGGTGGATATCTACGATGACCACCTGCCATACTTTTTTCATTGTTGTTCCCCCTGTTATGTATTGGACAAATAGCTTCTAGCTTCTGTCATGATGATTCCATCGTCTATGCGACAGTCCGAGTATAGACGAAGCATAGGTCGGATTATGTCGAAAAACAGAAAAATACAGGATGAAGCCGATAAAAAAGCTCTATTTTCACCGTATTTTGTTATAAAAACACCATGACGTCCATCTTCCCATCCCCGGAAAGGTCAAAATATAGTATAAACTTCCTGCATTTCTATCTAAAAAAGTCGAAAAACCTGCCCAAAGTTCCTACTTATTGCATCTATAAGAAATTGTATCCTAGGACTTCCTTCCGATGCAATCTCTTTTTACTCTATTAAGTAAAGAATTTCATTTTTGCGTAATCAATAGGGGCATGATAGAATGAGGACTGGAAAAATTTTTGTACCTATAAATGACCAGGAGTGATGATATGAAACCATCTGCCCCGCCCTCTGACATCCATCACACCCGGAGCGCCAAAGGCAAGGCCGGATCTTCAATCAAGCTGTTTCTGGTAATGTGGATTGTTCTCATTGCACTAGGAGTCGTTGGAACCTACTATTATAGTAACCATCTCCAGCAACAGATGATTAACCAGCTTCAGGCCCATAATCAGCAGCAGATTGCAGCGCTAAAAACTGACTACGAAAATCAGCTAACAACGATATCAAAGGAAGTAAAAGACCTTCAGGGACAAGTTCAATCCTTCAATGAATTGCTGACTTTCACCAAGGATAATGCAAGCGACAAAACGGACAACAGCAACAAACTGTATACCCAGCTGAGCGAAGTCAAAAAACAACTGGAGACACTCCAGAAAAAGATGGACCTGCTCAAATGATTACACCCGTCAAACAGGTTAATCGTTTTTTTATGCTTGCACTCGCTCCTTTTGTTGGATTGATATTATGCCTGCTGCTGCTTCGTCCTCCGCTTGAACCCGGAGGTTTGATTCCTACCGAACTGTCAGAGGACACGATTACACCCCGGACCCAAGCAATTAGCCAAGAGCTTGCCGGGGCAAAAGATGCTGCTGTTCAGACTTCTTCTTCTATTAAAAGAACGACACAGCTCTATAATAAAACAACAAGTACGATGTCTACACTTGTGCAGAAAGCTTCCGCCCAGGCGGACCGTCCGGAAACGATCTACAACAAACGCATTACATCCAAGCTTGGCGTTCCATTTGAACGGGTAGACAGTGATCGACTAACGATTGAAATGTACAGAGTGAATCCTGGCAACTATAAGGGCTATGCCATGAAGATCAAGCTAAAAGACCCTACTGCCATGCAGATGGCGCTAGACAGTGAACCTGGGCGCTCTGAGACGACCATGCAGGCTGTGAAGCGTAACGGCGCAATTGCCGGGATCAACGCAGGTGGTTTTGCCGACAGTGGTGGCAAACGCTATCCACTTAGCACAACCGTCATGGACGGGAAATACGTGAATGGTTTTCAGGCCAGTTTCAAAGATCTGTTTTTTGTAGGACTTAACGATGCCGGCAAGCTGGTTGGAGGCAAGTTCTTCGACAAAAACTCACTGGATCGCCTGAAACCGCAATTTGGGGCTACGTTTGTTCCGGTACTGCTACAGAATGGGCGTAAAACCACAATTCCCGACAAATGGAAAGTATCCCCCAAACGAGCACCACGTACAGTCATTGGCAATTATAAGGATGATCAGTTGTTAATCATTGTGGTCGATGGTTATAATGAAGGCGGAAGTTCCGGTGCTACCCTTGAAGAATTGCAAGGGCGCTTGTACAAGCTTGGGGTCATCGACGCCTATAATCTGGATGGCGGTGGATCTTCCTCGCTTATTCTGAATAATCGGGTTGTGAATAACCCTTCGGACGGTAGTCTCAGACCGGTGCCTACTCACTTTTTATTTTACAAATAATAGAACGAAGCATTTCTTTTCTACTTATAATGGTTATAATAGAAGAAAATGAGCTTGTGCAGGAGGTGCGAAGGGTATGTCATTTTCACTGACATTCTGGATTATTGCAATCGTATTGACTCTCTTCATTACAGGCATTCTCACTTCATCCTACAACAATGACAAGACAAAAGGCTTGTAAAGGCCAAGCCTCTCTCCGGAGAGGCTTTTTCTATGCTTCATCCTCGAAATAGCAAGAGACAAGGCTTAAAAGAAGGATTCGATTCTTCTAAGCCTTGTCTCTTGCTGTACCGTTTGCTTTACGCATCAATCCTGTCACGAGACGCAAATTCCGGATCAATAGCTGACCGCCCGTTCATTCCGCATAGATATAACCGAATCAGACGGCATAGGTCCATTTACCGATCCACCCTCAACTAATGTCACATAAATTCGTTCATGATCGACAGGTTCTCCAGCAATAATTTTGATTAATTGTTCAGCAGCGAGTGATCCCCACTTGCGTTTGGAATAATCAATGCTTGCCAATCTCGGCTGGACATACTTGCTCAATTCAATATTGTCGAATCCAATGACATCAATCTCCTGACCAACGCCAAGTGCACTTTCTGCCAGACGATCACACAAGCCAATGGCCATCTCATCATTGAGGCAGAATACCGCTGCGGGCCCATCATACACCTGCACAATCTGATCTGCGGCTCGTTCTCCGCCACTCTTCTCAAAATCTCCCGTGATCTCAATCCATTCCACATCGGCTTCACGTTCCGCCACCTGTCTCACAGCCTTTAACCGCTGCACAGAGTCAAACGAACCTTCCGGGCCAGTCACCACGTAGATTTTTTTATGTCCCTGTTCAATAAGATGTTCCATCGCAAGTGTCGCCCCGGCCTTATTATCCAGCAGAACCTGATTAATGTTGGGATGATCCATCTCACGGTCCAATACAACGATTTTGTGCCCACGATCGGCATATTGCATCAGTTCCTCACTTGCAAACGTATGATCCAGAATGATTGCACCGTCAATCATCCTCTCTGGAAGCATGCGATGGGATTGTTTACCACTACACACGATCAGGTCATAGCCTTGAGCATTACATACAGCTTTCATGCCACTCAGCAAGTCTCCGTACACATCTCCACTAAAATCGGTCAAGAATACACCCAAAATTTTGGATTCCCTTTTTTTCAGTGTTCTTGCAGCGGCATTTGGAACATAGTTCAGCTCTTTGGCAATGGCCAAAATTTTGGAACTCGTCTCATCGGTCACTTTGTTGCTGCCATTCAGCGCATATGACACAGTTGAGATGGAAACTCCCGCCTGTTTGGCGATATCCTTGATACTGACCACATTCTTCGCTCCCCTGTTATGTTCATCAGACCTTTCATAACAAAAGGCCTGACACATTACTATTTCCATTCACCGGATTACACGAGTCTGAATGATTTCTTCTGCGTGTCCCGACTGTTTGCACCTACAAGAATATGGAACTCACCTCGATCACTACGATGGCTTAAGTCAGAATGGTGATAACGAAGCTGTTCTTCATTTAAAGTAAACGTAGCTATACCACTCTCGCCTGGCGCCAGTGCAAGCTTCACATATCCTTTCAGCTCACGCATAGGACGAACAACCTCACCCGTTACATCACGAACGTACAACTGGACAGTCTCCTCACCTGCGCGCTCACCCGTGTTCGTTACACGTACTTGGATGCTCAAGGACTCTTCGGCAGTCATCTCGTTACTTGACACTTCAAGATCACCATAAGAGAAAGAAGTGTATGAGAGACCATAACCAAACGGAAGCAGAGGTTCATTCGGGCTGTCAATGTATTTGGAGACATAACGTTCTTCCGTCTTCTCCGGGTTCAGCGGACGACCTGTATTGAAATGATTGTAATAGACCGGAATCTGACCTACGGATTGTGGGAAGGACATCGTCAGACGTGCAGATGGATTCACTACACCTGTCAGAACATCTGCGATCGCTGCCCCGCCTTCACTACCCGGGAACCAGGCTTCAAGAACCGCATCCGATTCATCCATTACACCATGCAGATCCAATGGTCGGCCGTTGAAAATAACGCTGGCAATAGGTTTTCCCGCTGTTTTAAGCTGTTTAACCAATTCCAATTGGGCTGCTGGCAGACGAATATCCGTACGTGAGCCACCTTCTCCACTCATCTCGGAGTCTTCACCCAGAGCAAGGACAATCAGATCCGCTTTGCTTGCCACATCCAGGGCTTCAGCAATTTGCTCAGCTGTAATCGTATGAACATGACTGCCTTGAGCGAATTGAACTTTCCCACTCGTCAGGCGTTCTTGCAGAGCTGTTCCGAGCTTGACTGCATCTTCCTTGACGCCTTCACAGGACCACCAACCCAGAATATCAGGACTTTGTGCAAAAGGACCAATAAGGGCTACATTCGCATCAGGTTGAAGCGGAAGCACGCTGTCATCATTCTTCAACAGGACAGCCGATTTGGTTGCCAATTCATACGCTACCTGACGGTGCTCTTTGGAGAACACAATCTCACGTTCACGAACCGGATCAGCTGCACGTAGCGGATTGTCGAACAATCCCAGCTTCTCTTTCAGTTGCAGAATTCGCAGAACGGCTTCATCAATGAGCTTCTCTTCCACTTCACCACTCTCGATCAACTCAGGCAAATGATGCACATAACAAGGTGTCATCATCTCCATGTCTACTCCTGCGCGAATAGCACGATATGCCGCTTCACGATCATCTTCGGCAGCACCGTGCGCAATCATTTCGCGAATGGAAGCCCAATCCGAGATCAATACACCATCAAAGCCCCACTCGTCACGCAAAATGCCGCGCATTAACTTCTCATTGCCACTTGCCGGAATACCGTCAACCGTATTGAACGAAGTCATGACCATCTCCACGCCCGCATCCAACGCTGCTTTGTACGCTGGCAAATAATACTCGCGCAGGTTACGCTCGGACATGTCCACCGTATTATAATCCCGACCACCCTCAGCCGCTCCGTACGCCGCAAAATGTTTAACACAGGCTGCAAGACGATCTGGCTCATCTTTCAAGCTATCGCCCTGATATCCACGTACAAATGCAGCCGCGAACAAGCTGTTCAAATAGGGATCTTCTCCTGTCGTTTCCATCACACGGCCCCAGCGCGGGTCACGAACCAGATCCACCATAGGTGCAAAGGTAACATGCAAACCGGATACTGCCGATTCACGAGCTGCAATTTCAGCACTTTTCTCAGCCAGTTCTGTGTCCCATGAGCAACCAATTGCCAGTGGAATCGGGAAAATGGTTTTGAATCCATGAACGACGTCAGCCATGAACAAGAGCGGAATGCCCAAACGGCTTTTTTTCATATAAGCTTGCTGTACATCAATGATGGCCTGCGCACCGGACAACCCCAGAATGGACCCACTGGCATCCACGGACTGCTCCGTAATTCCCATCTCTTCCATTGGCCCTGTGATCTGACCTTCGACATTTGTTCCTTCATAAAAGTTGGCAGTCAACTGAAGAAGCTGAGCTGTCTTTTCCTCCAACGTCATCTGTTTTACCAGGTCTAGCAACTGCTCGTTATTCATCTGATCGTATCCTCCACTACAAGTTGTTGAAATAAAGAACCCGGCTGCGTTCGGGGAGAGACCGCGCACCGGGTTCAAAATTAATGACTGAATGATTACTTGAATTCTTTGTTCAGTTCATCCAGGTAAGGTTGAACCAGGGACATTTTACTGTTTACCCATTCTTTCCAGTTCGCCTCTAGATCTCCACTTTTGAGGATCAAGTTGGCATATTCGTTCTGGTAGTCGAATGAAGCCTGACTCTTCGCTTTGGAATCGTACAGGTTGACATCCCAATCGTATGTTGCAAGCGAGTTGCCTTCTGTACCGAGTTTTGCTTTTTCTTGGAACAATTTCACAGCTCTATCACGGTAATCCTTTTTGATTGCAGGGTTTACAACACTGAAGTCGTCACCGAGCAGGTACAGACCTTCAAAACGCGCTGGGTATTTATCTTCCAATACCGTTCCTTCTGGCAACAAGCTAACGAGTTCGTTGTTTTCATCATATTTCCAATCCGTTCCTTCAAAGCCCATGTTGATGAGCAACTGTCCTTCTTTTGTTGCGGAGTAATCGATCAGATCCATGATCCGTTCGAATTTCTCATCACTGATGTCCGGATTGAAGATCAACGCCGACCAGAAGTTGGCTTGCTCCATGTTACGGTATTTCCCGTCATCGCCCACTACGATCGCTGTGTGTACCAATTCATCACTATCTACACCCAGATTTTTTCTCATATCGGAATCCAGACCTTGTCTGTACGAAGCCAGTCCGCCCAGACTTGTTACTGCAGCTGTACCGGTTACTTTGAAGTTGTTTTGACCTTCATTGTTTTTCCATGTGTAGAACTCAGGATTGAGCAGGCCATCTTTATAGGCTTTTTGCATCAATTTAAGTCCTGTCAGCGTTTCAGGATCTGCTGGTCCCCAGTGGAATTGGCCATCTTCTCCTTTATAGAACGGAGAATCAGTCATGGCATGCACACTGTTTGGCATAATCATGTTTGTCATGGCATCTGCCGCATTGTAGGACAGAGGTACAAGTTTGTTACCCACTTTGCCTGGATCTTTTTCTTTCACAAGCGCAGCATATTCGTTCAATTCGGTTGTTGTATAAGCATCTTTCAATTCAAAACCAACTGCTTCAGCCCAGTCTTTACGAAGCGCAATGACACCAATTTGGTTTGTCAGCGGGTCAGCCGGTTTGTTCTCGAAATAGATTGGTCTAGGCAGGACATATGTTCCACCCGTCAATTCTTCCAACTTGTCTCCAAGACCTGTCAAGTTGTAAGCTGCTGCCACGTTAGGCCAGCGTTCTTTCCAGTCATCCGGGAATTTGTAGAACAAACCTTGTTCAATACTGTTAATGGCATCGCCATGTACGTAGTTCCATACTGCTACATCCGGCAGGTCGCCAGAGTTGATCCACAGACGAAGCTTCTCGCCCCATGAATCCCAATCGATATAGTTGTAGTCCCATGTTACATTGAATTTGTCTGTCCAGAACTTGTGGAAGTCATTATCCAGGTTCCCGTTTTTGATTTCTGTCAGGTTAGCTACAGAGATGGTCAGGTTATCTTTGTAATTTCCCTCTGCATCTTTTTCGTTACCACCTGAAGCTCCTTGGCTGGAACAAGCGGTCACCATCAGCATAACTACACTAAGCGTGATGGCAAAGAGAGCTCTTACTGACAACTTTTTGTTCGTTTTCATGTTTTACCCCCATGTTTTTTAGTAGAATTTATTGCAAAATCCTATACGTATAATCAGGTCTTGATTGCCCCTGTTAATACCCCTTTGGCAAAGTGTTTTTGCAGCATTGGGAAGAAACACATAATTGGTACCATGGTGACAAATACGGCCGCCATCTTCATGCCCATGGAGAAGTTGCTTGCCTGGGCAGCATCCACACTGGATGCATTGGATGCATTCGTCGTAGATGTCACAATAATATTTCGGAGAACATTCTGGAGCGGTAACTGATCCGCTTTTCGAAGGAATATCATCGCATCATACCAACTGTTCCAATAAGCCACACCGTAGAACAACGTGATTGTAGCCATAATTGGTGTAGCCAACGGAAGAACAACGGAGAACAAAATTCTCCACTCTCCTGCTCCATCCAGTCTCGCCGATTCCATCAGCGATTCAGGCAAGGTGTAGAAGTAGTTCATCATCAGGATCATGTTAAACGCACTGAAGCTTCCCGCCAGGATAACGGACCACAGCGTACCAGTAAGATGAAGTGATTTCATGATCAGGTACAGCGGTACGATACCACCATTAAAGATCATGGTGAACAGTACCAGGAAAAAGAGAAATTTCTTAAACGGAAATTTGTTACGGCTAAGGCCATACGCCATGCTTGTTGTCAGGAACAAGCTGAGTGGCAAGCCGATAACTAGCAATATAATTGTATTTTTGTACCCCGACAGAATCGTTCCGTCAGCGAACAAGGCCTTATAGGAATCCAATGTCCATTCTTTAGGGAACATCAAAAATGGATTGTCAGCATATTCTTTTTGTGTTGCAAACGAGATCATGATGACATTCCAGAACGGAATCAGGATCATCAGGGCAAGCACGAGTAATACGGCGAAAATAATATAATCGAGAAGTGTCATTTTTTCTGTACCAATTCTCGGTTTTTTGTTAGCTTTCTTGCTCATCTCATTTTCCCTCCTCTCTTATCGGAACAAACCGTCTCCGCCAAGCCATTTGGCAAATCTGTCAGCAAGAAGCAGCAAGGCCATATTCACCAGGGAACGGAACAAGCTGACCGCTGTCGAGAATGAGAAATCGGTTGATGACTGGAACGTAATCCGATAGATATATACATCGAGTACTTCCGATACATTTTTGGTAGCGGCATTTGCCAAGTTGAAGATCTGGTCAAACCCGGAAGACATCAATCCACCAACCGAAAGAATAAACATGATTGTGATGGTTGGAAGGATGTTCGGTAAAGTAATTTTGAACATCTGTTGCATACGGGAAGCCCCGTCAATCTGTGCTGATTCATACTGATCCTGGTCAATACCGGAGATGGCAGCCAGGAATATAATCGCGCCCCATCCACTTGATTTCCAGATATCAGTCAACAGCAACATCGGTACAAAGTTGGATTCGGATCCAAGGAAGTTAATCGTTGGCAATCCAAGTAATCCGAGCGCGCTGTTTACCAGTCCGTCATATGCCAGCACATTGATAACTACGCCGGATACGATGATCCAGGACAGAAAGTGAGGGAACGTAAGAACCGTTTGGAACAATTTTTTCCCTCTGCGCATCCGCAATTCATTCAGCAACAACGCCAGAATGATCGGGAACGGGAACTGAATAATCAGTTTCAGAATATTGATGTACAGCGTACGCCATACCGCATCAATAAAGGTTGGATCACGGAAAACATATTTGAAGTTCTCGAATCCGCTCCATGGACTTCCCCAGATGCCCAGGTTGGCCTTGTAATCTTTGAATGCCAGAGACAGGCCACCCATCGGCATGTAGGCAAACAGGATTAGCCAGACAAGTCCCGGAATAAGCAGGGTGTATGTCATTCGGTGCTTCCAGATTTCAGTCCAGAGCGAATTGCCCTTCACGTTTCCCTTCAGCTTTTTGCTAGGTCCTTCGGCTGCAGGTTTCACATTGCATCTCCTCACTCTACTTTGGTCTTGTCGTTGTACAGAAAATCAAACATCGTTCTCAGGTGGTGCTCCCAAAATCTCCATTCATGAGCCCCCGGCGTCTCCACATACCGAAAATCAAAGGCAGTCCCCTGCATGTATTTCGCGAAGTCGCGATTCATCTCTACGAAGGGGTCACAATCGCCACAGCAACTGAGGATATCCGGTAAAGGAACACCCTGTTCCAGCAGCTTGGCCGACAGTGTGTAAATATCCTGATCGGCTTTTACCTGTAAACGTTCTCCAAAAACCGCTTTCATTTCCTTGATCATGGTCGCTGGCATATGGGGATCATGAAGCCGAGTCTGAATATCCGTTACGCCGGATAGAGACACTACTTTTCGATACTTCTCTGGATAAGTTAGTCCACATTTCAGTGCACCATATCCACCCATGGATAAACCGGCGACGTACGTTTTCTCAGGATCAGGATTCAGATTGAGTAGACGCTTGCATACTTCAGGCAATTCCTGAGTGATGTAGTGGAAGTAATTCAGGCCGTATTCCATATCGGTGTAATAGCTTCGATTCGCTTCCGGCATAATGATGGTACAACCATATTGCGCTGCATACATCTCAATTGTGGTTAATCGCTGCCAGGTACTTGCGTTATCGCCCGCCCCGTGCAACAGATATAGTGTACCGCCTGAAGTCTCTCCGGAGTCACTGGACACAACATGTATGCTGGTATTCATGCATAAGGTTGGCGATCCAGTTTCGATCGTTATATGTGCCATAATGTAACCCCTCTCATCATCGCCTGCTGTCTTTACTCATACGTTTCTCTGGCGTTGGATTGCAGGCTGTTGTAGATTCCCTTGTATTACGATGGGTTATCGAAACGATTTTCTCGAATCGTTTCAAAACATAGCCAACGTTGATTCACTTGGTCTTCATTACAACACTTTTAATGTGGAAGCGATTTCTTCGAATCGTTTCGAATAAATCATAAGCCCGATGAGTAAATCCTGTCAATAACCTTTTTACAAATTTCGCGTTATTTTCTCGAAAAAATGCTTTTTTACACCGAAAGTTGCGCCAAAAGACACTATTATTACGAAAAAATGAAATTTTAGTCAGTGTTATTACAACTTTAATTGACACCAAACCAGGTTTATACTAACATGGGTTCTGATTTTGCATTCGAATTACGGAAACGTTTCACCAACCGATTTTACTCAGGTTTCACCTGATATTAGGGAGGTTAATATGTCTGAGCAACTCAAAGGTTTCATTCAAACGATTACTGAGCAACAATTGAACGTTTTCTCCATTCGCATATTACAAAAAGGGCATCTGCTTGCCCATTGGGACAGGGATCGGGATCAACGCCGTGTACAACATTCCATCAGTAAATCCTTTACATGTATGGCTGTTGGTCTTGCGCTTGAAGAAGGTCTCTTACATCTGGATGCCACACTTGGTGATTATTTCACCTATAATCATGTATCCAGTGCTCATCACAATCTCCCATCTCCACGGGAATTGAAGTTACGTGATCTGCTCCGAATGTCTTCCGGTCATGACTCCCCGCCTCTTTGGGCTGATGAACGGGCTTCTTTGACCGAGAAAGATTGGGCAAAACATTATATGTCTCTCCCTCTGGACCGGATGCCCGGAGAACATTTTACATACAGCAGTGGAGATACGTTTATGATCTCAGCCATGCTACAGGCAGCTACCGGCCAAACCGTGAAAGATTACCTGACTCCACGGTTATTTGAGCCGCTTGGCATTCATGATGTGGAATGGGAAACCTCTCCACTGGGGGTAACACTTGGCTGTGCAGGTCTTTGGATAAGCAATGAGGAACTAAGTCGATTTGGACAGTTACTGCTGCAGGAGGGCCTTTGGGAAGGCACACAGCTTGTACCTGCGGATTGGATCAGGCAGGCTACGTCCCAGCAGATCGAAAAGACTGGAGACGGTGATTGGGGAGAAGGGTACGGATATCAGTTCTGGATGTGTTCCCATGGTGCTTACCGCGCCGATGGCGCCTATGGTCAGTTATGCATCATCCTTCCCTCAAAGGAAGCTGTCATATGTATTAATAGTCAGGAAGAAAATATGCAAGGCATCCTGAATGCCGTATGGGATAAGATTTTACCTATGTGCATTCAACCTTAGATTTCATACTCTTCTTTTATTCATATGGAACTGAACCATGCACTGGATACTGAAAACAAAAAAAACGCCACGGGGTTGATAAACCCCCATGGCGTTACTTCTTATCCGTGTTGTGGAAGCTGAGTCATTTCATCTAAACATTGTGCGCATATGTAACGCTCTTTGAACTCGTTGACTTCCTCGATGGATCCGCAGAAAATACATTTTGGACGATATCTCTCCAAGATAATATGGTCCCCTTGTACTAAAATTTCTACAGGATCTCCCTCATTCATTTGATACCTTTTACGCAAAGATTTAGGCAATACGATCCTACCTAATTGGTCAACTTTGCGAACTACTCCAGCTGGCTTCATAGCTACGGCACACCTCTCCTATCTTACTCTAAATTTCTAGGTACATTTGTACTATGTTTATAGATTCGCCAACATTTTGTCGAATCCTGCTGGAAATAAACATTTTTTGTCCTTTTTTTTGAAAAATGTTTTTTTACCGAATTCTAGCCGTTATTTATAACCTCAATTTACCCTTCTAACCCCGGAAAATCGAGCTGACGCAATGCTTCATATACAATAATGGCTGCCGAATTGGATAGATTCAATGATCTAACATCACCAGTCATTGGCATTTTCATGCATGTATCGGGATTCGCAGCAATTAATTCAGGTGGCAGGCCTTTCGTCTCTTTACCAAAAACGAGGAAATCCCCATCCTGAAAATTAAAGTCACTGTAACGGTTCTTTGCCTTCGTAGTTGCGTAGAAGAAGCGACCTTCCGGATATTTTTCCTGAACCTCTTCGAATGAGTCGTGGTATTCAATATGAACGGCATGCCAGTAATCCAGCCCTGCCCGTTTCAATGTAGCATCATCTGTTCGAAATCCAAGTGGACGCACGAGATGCAGATGGGTACCGGTTGCCGCACAAGTACGCGAAATATTGCCTGTGTTCGCCGGAATTTCTGGTTCAACCAGAACGATGTGTAAAGCCATATGTGTTCAATCTCCTTTTCATTTCATGTTGACGACAACCCTCTAATCTTAAAGAAAAGCCCTCCACACGTCAATGTGGAAGGCTCTGGTAAGGCACAACATTAGACACGAAGTTCCATGACACCGTACCTATACTTTTAATTATCCATTTGTCTTCTGGAAGTGGCTCATGAAGTCTGTCAGTGCCTTAACACTCTCATAAGGAGCAGCATTATATATGGATGCACGGAGACCACCCACACTGCGATGTCCTTTCAGACCTACAAATCCTTCTTCCTCCGATGCCTTGATGAACTTCTTCTCCAGTTCCTCGGAAGCAAGACGGAAGGTTACATTCATCAGGGAACGATCTACTGCTTCCACACATCCACGGTAGAAATCGCCGGAAGCATCAATTGTGTTGTAGAGCAATTCCGCTTTTTTCGTATTTTTCTGCTCAATACCAGCCAATCCGCCCTGCTCTTCAATCCATTTCAATACTTCATTCACCATATATACCGAGAAGGATGGCGGCGTATTATACAGGGAGTTATTATCTACATGTGTGCTGTAACGAAGCATCGTTGGGATCGTTTTAGGTGATTCACTCACCAGTTCCTCACGAGCAATCACAACCGTAATTCCGGATGGACCCAGGTTCTTCTGTGCACCCGCGTAGATCATACCGAACTGATTGAGATCGAATGGTTTACAGAAAATATCACTCGACATGTCCGCAATCAGAGGTACTGAACCGGTATCCGGGAACGACTTAAATTGCGTACCTTCGATCGTTTCGTTGGAAGTGAGATGCACATAAGCCGTACGTTCCGGCAGGCTCAGATTCGAAACATCCGGCAATTTCATAAATTTCTCTGCTTCCGAAGATGCAGCAACATGCGTCTCACCGATCAACTTCGCCTCAGACAGAGCCTTCTTGGCCCAGCTGCCAGTCATCACGTAACTTGCAGTCTGCCCTGCCCCAAGCAGGTTCATTGGCAACATCGCAAACTGAGTGCTTGCACCGCCCTGCAAAAACAGAACCTTATATCCTTTTGGATTGCCTAGAAGCGACAACAAACGTTCCTGAGCTTCATTATGTACAGACTCATACACCGCTCCACGGTGTGACATCTCCATAATCGACATGCCTGTATTACGAAAATCTACAAATTCCGCCTGTGCACGCTCCAGTACCTCAAGTGGCAACGCCGCAGGTCCTGCATTAAAATTATACGCTCTTTTTGTCACAAAATCCCCCGCCCTTTCCATCCGTAACTGACATATTAGGTGAATATTATCGCAATGATATCAGTATTCTCTATCTGCTTCAAGAGCAATATGCACTGAAGTGTCCAATTCAGGTCATCAAATTCCTTTATCACCCTGCAAAGTTAAAGCACTACATTGTTTAATTCAAGTAAAAGCCTCCGAGAGCGTATCCCGGAGGCTTTGAGTTGGAACAACTTCTGTTCCGATCCCCGACTGATTAGCAGTCGAAGTAAAGGCTGTACTCGTGCGGATGAATGCGGATCGCTACTGCTTTCGCTTCATCACGTTTGAGGTTGATGTAGTTTTCAATGAATTCTTTTGTAAATACGCCGCCTTCAGTCAAGAACTCGTTATCCGCTGCCAATGCATCCAGTGCTTCTTCGAGGGAAGCTGGCACACTGCGGATATTTTCTTTCTCTGCATCAGACAGGTCATAGATGTTTTTGTCGAGCGGACCATATCCAAGCTCAGTTGGGTTGATTTTACGTTTGATTCCATCCAGACCAGCCATCAACATTGCGGAGAATGCCAAGTATGGGTTAGCTGTGGAGTCTGGTGTACGGAACTCGATACGACAACCTTTTGGTGTCACAGCTGCAACCGGAATACGAACTGCTGCGGAACGGTTACCTTTGGAGTAAACCAGGTTTACTGGTGCTTCGTAACCAGGTACAAGACGTTTGAACGAGTTAGTACTCGGGTTAGTCAAAGCGATCAGTGCCGGAGCATGGTACAGGATACCGCCGATGTAGTGCAGAGCCATTTCACTCAGGTTAGCATATCCCGCTTTGTCATAGAACAATGGGGAATCGCCATCAAAGATGGATTGGTGAACGTGCATTCCGCTACCATTATCACCGAACAATGGTTTTGGCATGAATGTTGCTACTTTACCATATTGACGTGCAGTGTTGTGCACGATGTATTTGTATGCAAGCAGGTTATCTGCTGTTTTCTTCAGTGTATCAAAACGGAAGTTGATTTCGGCTTGACCCGCTGTCGCCACTTCATGGTGATGACGCTCGATCGACAAGCCCGCTTCTTCCAGAAGGCGACACATTTCGCTACGAATATCTTGTTGTGTATCCACTGGTGCTACCGGAACATATCCACCTTTAGTGCGTACTTTGAAGCCCAGGTTTCCGCCTTCTTCTTTGCGGTTGGTGTTCCATGAAGCTTCTTCGGAATCTACGAAGTAGGAAGAGCTGTTTGTGCCGCTCTCATAACGTACATCGTCGAAGATGAAGAACTCGGATTCAGGTGCGAAGAATGCAGCAGTACCTACACCGCTCTCTTGCAAATAAGCTTCTGCTTTTACAGCGATGCTGCGTGGGTCACGCTCATAACGCTCGCCATCCGGAGTGAAGATGTCACACATAACATTCAATGTAGGGTGTGCAGTGAACGGATCGACATAAGTCGCTTCAGGGTCTGGCATCATAACCATATCGGACTCTTCAATTCCGCGGAAACCTTGGATAGAAGAACCGTCAAAAGCTACTCCATTTACGAACGTGTCTGCATCAACAGCCGAAGCTGGCAACGAGATGTGATGTGCACGACCAGCTAAATCTACAAAACGAAAATCTACCCACTCGATGTTGTTCTCTTGAATTGATTTCAATACGTTTTCAACCGACATGTATTCGTCCTCCCAAATATTCCGAACATTAAACAACCCCACTAAAGAAAATGTCTAAATTCGAATTTTTTTCTGTCGTCATTATAAATTTTAAAACCTGACATCGTCAATACTTATGTAAGGTATTTTTTGCGAGTATGTTAGCTATACTCACATTTTATAAATAACCTAAATTCATATAACAACTAGTTTAATATACATTTAACTGGTTTAATGCGGTAAAGCGACCCCTTTTTTATCCTAAATCATGGAAAAAACTTCACATCATAAATGTTTCTTATCACCATTGATTAATAAATACGTTCAAAACTGCAAAATATGCAAAAAACCGAGCATCTATCTGATTTCGTCGCAATAAACGAGAGCAGATGAGATGCCCGGCTGATAAGCCAGACCTTGACTAAGAATTTTTATTAAACGCCTACACGTGCCGGGAAAAATTCTGCCGGTTGTTTGGCTGTGCTGAATGATTTACCCACGATTGGTGCCAATTTCTCCAGATCCTGCAGCAGGTTGGCGAATTGGTCAGGGAACAAGGACTGCACACCATCTCCTGTCATGGAGTTATCCGGATCGGTATGCATCTCAATGATCAGACCATTGGCACCCGCAGCAACAGAAGCTTTCGTCATTGGTTCCACCAGTTCACGGCGCCCAGTACCATGGCTCGGGTCAGAAATAACCGGCAAATGGCTGAGAGACTGCAGAACAGGGATCGCTGACAGATCAAGCGTATTACGTGTGTAGGATTCAAACGTACGAATACCACGCTCACACAGCATAACATTAGGATTACCACCCGCAAGAATGTATTCAGCCGCATTCAACAACTCATCGTATGTCGCACTGAAGCCACGTTTCAACAATACCGGTTTGCCACACTCGCCCAATTTTCGGAGCAGGTCAAAGTTCTGCATGTTACGTGTACCCACTTGCAGAATATCTGCGTACTCGGCGCAAATATCCACATACTCAGGTGTCATGACTTCTGTAATCGTTAGCAGATCATGTTTCTTGCCTGCTTCCGCCATCATGATCAATCCCTCTACGCCCGTTCCCTGAAAGCTGTAAGGACCTGTACGCGGTTTGAATGCACCACCACGCAACACTTGCCCACCAGCAGCTTTTACAAGCCCGGCAATCTCATCAATCTGCGCAGCGGATTCAACTGCACATGGTCCGCCCATGACAACAAGTTCTTTTCCGCCAATATCTACACCTTTGATGGAGATCACCGTATCTTCCGGATGGAAGTCACGACTTGCCAATTTGTACGATTTCGAGATTTTTACAACATTCTCGACACCTTTCATTTGGCGAAGATGCTCTTGCATTTTAGGTTCAACTTTGCCAATCAGACCAATGATCGTACGATCCTCTCCGCGAGAGATATGCACCTGAAGCCCTTCTTTTTCAATAACTGCAACGATATCCTGAATCTGTTCCTCCGGAGTAGCCTTGCCTGCAATAACGATCATATTAATTCCCATCCTTCCTTGTATGAGAGCACAATAATTTCTTATCGTGCGTCTGATTAAATCCAAAAACTCTGTCGCGCTTAAACGCTTGTTCGCTTTTAAGCTTTTATCCGTTAAAGTGAATATACCATAGTTCTCCTATTGCGTCAAGATACACATTCCTTATCCATGTATTAAAAAAGAACCCCGCTCCACAGCACCAACATAGGTTCTGCATAACAGGATTCTTCTTATTCACATCTTGTTTGTAATCCACATACACTTCGACTTACATTTCCTTCGCCCTACGGTGTACGTGTTTTTTCTCTGACTGGAGGCAACAATTTGCTCATGTTCACGGTACGCTTGATCTCCCAAGTCTCCGGCTTGTCATGCTCATACTGCTCCAGGTAAAGGATGACTTCCTTCGTAATCGGTGTTGGTGTTGATGCACCCGAGGTAACCGCCACCTTATTAACACCTTTCAGCCATTCTTGCTGAATCTCGGAGACATCGGATACACGGTAGGCCGTCACACCTGCAATCTCCTCAGACACTTGTGCCAGACGGTTAGAGTTATTGCTGCGAGGATCACCCACAACGATAACCAGATCCGACTGTCCCGCCTGTTCAGCAACAGCTTCCTGACGAACCTGAGTTGCGAGACATATCTCATTATGAATCTCTGCGCCCGGAAACTTCTCCAGCAGACGGCTCATAATGTGTTTGATATCCCACTGGCTCATCGTGGTCTGATTCGTAATAAGGATTTTGCCTGAAGGTACGTTCAGTTCTTCGATCTCTTCTTCCTTCTCGATCAGATGAACGAGATCTGGTGCAACACCTACAGCACCTTCTGGTTCCGGATGATTCTTTTTGCCAATATAGATGATCTGATAACCTTCTGCCGTCTTCTCCCGAATGAGATCATGTGTCTTGGTGACATCAGGGCATGTTGCATCCACTGTTGTCAAACCTTTATCCCTTGCCAGCTTACGCACTTCAGGAGATACACCATGAGCTGTAAAAATAATCGTGCCACTCTCTACTTGGCTCAAAATATCCATCCGGTTCGGACCGTCCAATGTAATAATACCTTCATCTTCAAAGGAATCCGTCACATGTTGGTTATGCACAATCATACCCAATATATAAATAGGTCGTGGTAAATCCAGATTGCGTGCCGCTTGACGCGCGAGCACCATCGCATCCACAACGCCGTAACAATATCCCCGCGGCGAAATTCGCAGTACTTCCACTTGGTTGCCACCCGCTTTCTTTCTCGGCAACGTTGCCGATGTAATTGCAGTCCTCTCTATTATACCTTTATTCGATAGGCGGAGCAAAGACAACCGGCAACCAGATAATAAAGGTGGTTCCTTCTCCACGTCTGGTCACAACCTCAACTGATCCGTGGTGTTCCTCAATAATCCACTTCGCAATCGAAAGTCCCAGTCCTATGCCCGGTGTAGCCCCACGAGATTCATCTGCCCGATAGAAACGATCAAAGATGAACGGCACTTCGTCCCGATCCATCCCAATACCGGTGTCGCTGATGCGTAGTCCAACCTGACCTTTGTATAATACGGCATCCAGCGTCACAGAGCCTTCAGGTGTGTATTTAAACGCATTTTCGATGAAAATGAACAACATCTGTTGCAGATAGTCCTTGCTACCGTTAACATAAATGCCGTTAAGGACGGAAAAATCTCCTGGATTCCAGTCTGCCTCACGATCCAAAAATTGCGCTCTGCGTGCCACTTCCTGTACGAGAATTTGCAGCGGGATCGGATTCAGTTCAATCTTCTGCCCCGTGTCCGCTCTCGCCAGGGATAACATGTCGCTGATCAGCCTGCTCATACGTTTTCCCTCGTCGGCCATATCTTCAATGGCTTCCAGCGACATTTGTTTGACGGTCTCCTCGTCCAGATTCGGTCTGTCGGTTCCCTCCTGATCCCACAGCTTTTTCAGGAAGTCTACGTTCCCGCGAATGGTGGTCAGCGGCGTACGCAATTCATGCGATGCATCGGATACAAAGCGGCGCTGGGCAGCATTCGTCTCCTCCAAACCACGGAATGACAATTCGGTACGTTCAAGCATATTATTAACCGTTTCAATCAGACGCCCGATCTCATCCTTAGGCCCCGCATATTGAATGCGTACACTTAAGTCATCTCCCGATTGAATCTGATTGGCGGCATCAATGACATTCACAAGCGGACGCATCGACTTGCGGGCCAGAACGAGACCTGAGGTTATGGCCAATGCCATGGCCACCAGCCAACCAAAGACCAGAATATTAAGCAATGCCTCCAGCAATCGCTCCTGTGAACTTACATTGGCCCCTACCTGAAGGATTCCACGTACTTCGTTGGTACCCTGAAGAGAAAGGGGAAGCTGATTCACCAGAAACGGTGTCCCATCCACATAAATTTTGGATATCCCGCGCTCTTTAAGTATCTCATTGGCTTTTAATACTGGAAACTGAATCCCCAATTTCTCCATATTACCGGAAATTCTGCCTGATCGGCTCTGATAATCCCAGAGCTGAATATAGATTTGTGCCTCCTGAAGCTGACTCTCTGTAAATGGGTCCAGATCCAGCGACTGTGAAAGAGGATTAACACCAATCTGTTCCGTAATTCGGGTACTCTTCACCTTCAATTGCTGTTCGACTTCCTGGTAGGAGTTAAAATAAACAAAGGCATAGATTACAACGCCCCAAAAGATAAGAACAGCCGCCAAAATGCCAGAATACCATGCGGTTAGTCTTAACCGGATGGACATATCAGGAGTCACCTCTCAGAATATAGCCGGCTCCCCGGATGGTCTGGATTAGACGCTTGCCACCGTATTCTTCTGTCTTCTGTCTGAGCATGGCAATGTACACTTCAAGCACGTTAGACTCACCGCTGTAATCATAACCCCAGATTTTATCCATAATCAGATCACGGGACAGTACCCGTCTTGGATTTTGCATAAACAGATTCAACAGCTCAAATTCCTTGGCCGTCAGCTCCAGGCGTTGCCCATCTCGGAATACTTCACGTGAGTCATTATCCAGAATGATATCTTCATACATTAAGCGGTTGTCCGGCGTGCCCGCACTATCTGACTTGCGGCGCAGCAATGCCCGGACACGTGCCAATAATTCTTCCAGCGCAAAAGGTTTTACAAGGTAGTCATCGGCTCCCGTGTCCAGTCCGGTTACCCGGCTCTGTACTTCATCCTTGGCCGTCAGCATCAATACAGGCACTTTGCTGCCCGCTTCTCTTAATCTGCGGCATACCTCAAATCCATCAATCTGCGGCATCATTACATCCAGCACAACGATGTCCGGTTCCTTATCCATCAGTTTGCTGAGGCCTTCGGCTCCGTTGGAAGCGGTCTGTACCTCATATCCTTCAAAAGCCAGCCCCCGGCGGAGCATGGATACAATTTTTTCGTCATCATCCACAATTAAAATAGTTGAGCGCATGGTCTTTCTCCTTTATCCTAACGTTTTATCCCATTGTAACAGGCAGAAGCACAATCTGCATCTTCATGTAGACGTCTTCAATCCGTCCTGGTCCATGGTAACCCTGCATCATCAGGGCAAAAAAAACGGAAGGGCCTTCAAACCCTTCCGTTCTGCCAATCCTTACTCGATATTAAGGTTGTTGCTGCTGTTGTGTATCTGTAGTTTGTGAAGTATCAAAATCATTTTTATTGCCGATTTTAATTTTCAGATCCATTTTTTTACCGTCACGCACCACGTTTAATGTCACTTCACTGCCAATTTCCTGTTTCTTGATAAAATCAATCAGATCCTGACTTGTGGCGTATGGTGTACCGTTGGCACCTGTGATGATGTCGTATGCACGAAGATCTGCTTGGTAAGCTGGTGATTGGAAGATCGTGCTGGCAACGACAGAACCTTCGGTGATGTCTGTTCCCATTTGTTTAGCAACTTCAGGCGTGAGAGCCATCAGAGATGCACCGATAAATGGTACTGGCTCTTTGGGAACTTCTTTGTTCTCTTTGAGATATTTAACGGCTTCAGAGATAACGCTCGACGGGATCGCAAAACCAATTCCCTGTGCATCTGCGCTTACGGCAACGTTCATTCCTATAACTTCCCCATTCAGGTTAAGCAACGGACCACCGGAGTTACCCGGATTAATCGAAGCATCTGTTTGCAGCAAATGGCTGTACTCACGTGTTTTTCCTGTTTCTTCATCTGGAATGCTGATCGTACGTTCTTTGGCACTCAGCACACCTGCTGTAACCGTGTGTTCGAATCCTTCAGGGTTACCGATCGCTACAAGCCACTCACCGACTTGAGTACTATTGGAATCACCCAGTGGGGCTACAGGGAATGCATCGTCACCACTGTTTTTCTCAATTTTCAATACAGCTAAATCCAGATCGAAGCTGCTTCCCAGCAGTTTAGCTTCATAAGGTTTACTGTTGTTCTCCAGGGTTACCTGGATTACATCTGCACCCTGAACTACGTGTTGATTCGTCAGGATATATCCTTCTTTGTCAAAAATAAATCCGGAACCAATGCCCATAGGCACAAGCTGATTACTACTTTGTGGTTGCTGGCTTTGGCCTTGATTGCCTTCCGTTCCGCCCCCATTGCCAAAGAAGTATTGGTACAACGGATCACTTGTATTCGATCCACCCTGACCCAACCCTGTACGTGAGGACTGCTTTGCGAGTGTTTCGATTTTGACGACAGCTGGACTTGTACTTGTCACTACGGAAGAAACATCTTCTTTGCCTGTTGGCAGTAACGACGCTGTCACATTGTTGCCTCCGCCTGTGTTGGTGGACGCTTCCTGTCCTGAGCTTTGATTAGCTGTGTTCGTAAGTGCGGTCTCCGGTGTGAACATGTTTGTTCTATCGGCTGTGTACATCAGAACGGTAATGACCAGCATGCCGGCAATAAAAGAGAACAACAGTGATCTTACGGAAGAACGCGGCTTGCGGTTATTATAGTTCCAGTTGCCTTTGCCGCCATTACCTTGATCTCCACCGTTACCTGAGCCGTTTCCGCCGCCTCCCGATGATCTTTTCGCTTGCTCGGATGATTCACTATTATAGTAAGTAGGTACGGGTCTCACCGGATCAGGTTTTGTAATCTCTACATTGCCTTCTTCACGTTGATTATTGCTTCCCATGTGATTTGCTGTATCTTCCTGATTCACGGACTGAAAAGGTCCATAAGAATAATAATAGGAGGATTCGTCCGTTCCGGAAGAATTGCGATTCTCCGTTTGTTTGGTTTCGTTTTCCTCGTCTTGACGGTTCGATCTATAATTGCGTTCGTCCATGCCTCTCTACCTCCCAATCTCTTATTCCCAAGAGATATTCTTTAACTGTCCTTATTTTGTACTTTAAACCTTAACCGTACCTTAAAAACAATTAAAAAGGAGATAAAAGCACGGATGAATAGATTGTTTTTCCCGTCATGACGGGATTTTATCCTTTTGTTTTCACCCAACCCTGTCGATGCGCATAGATTGCCAATTGTGTACGATCGTCCATCTCGCATTTCATCAGCAAGTTGCTGACATGTGTTTTGACGGTTTTGATACTGATATGTAATTCTTCTCCAATGTCTTTGTTGGTCTTCCCCTCTGCAATAAGCAACAACACTTCCTTCTCCCGTTCAGTCAGACCTGATTCACTCTCTCTCGCTGTTCGTTGTCTGATTCCCCGAGTCAATGCTTGTGACACATCACCTGTCATAACAGGCATGCCTCTGTATGCCCCTTGAAGTGCATAGATCAGTTCTTCAGCAGAGACTGTCTTCAGTACATAACTTACCGCACCCGCTTCAATCGCTTGCACAACAAGATCATCCTCCAGGAAACTGGTGAGCATCACAATCTTCATCCCTGGAAATTCAGTCATGATGGCTTGTGTTGCTTCAGCACCATTCATTATGGGCATCATCAGATCCATGAGGATCAGGTCTGGCAATTCACTATCATTTAACTTACGCAACTGATCAAGCGCATCCTGCCCGTGGCCCGCTTCTCCCATCACATGAAAAGTAGGTTCCAGCATCAAGTATGTTTTTAACCCCATTCGTACCATGTCATGGTCATCCACAATCATCACGTTTACTTTCCCACTCATTCCGTCTCCCCCTCTAGATCATTCAGAAACATTCGGAAATTTGGGGATCAATACCCGTACCGTCGTTCCCGCTCCTGGCTTCGATATAATCTGAACTTGCCCCCCAAGCTTCTCCGCCCGTTCACGCATGGTAGATAACCCATATGAACCCGGACGTTCAGCTTGCTGCAAAAATCCCTGACCATCATCGCTGATGCTCATGCTGATCTGATGTTCACTCTCCCGTATGGACAGACTCACCACCCCTGCCTCTGCATGCTTCACGACATTGGCTACCGCCTCCTGAATAACAAGAAACAGCTGGTGCTCAATGGCATCCGAGATTCCGCCATCCAGTTCCAGCTCTTTCACACCATTAAGACCATTCTGTCTGCAATAATCAGGAAACCAGCTATCCAGTGCCGCCGTGAGATCACGCCCTTCCAACTCCACTGGTCGAAGTTGGGCAATAAGTCCTCGCATCTGACGTTGAGCAATATGAGACATCTGAATCAACTGGTCCAGTACTTTGCCGCCATGTTCCGGATTCATCTCCAGCAGACGTGGTAAGGACGAAGCCGACATATGCATTGCAAACAGCTGCTGGCTAACCGTGTCATGAAGGTCTCTTGCCATTCGTTTGCGCTCTTCAATCACAGCGCGCTCCGAGGCTTGCTCCTTCTCAATGACTTCCTGCTCACCAAGGCGCTGAAGAAGTCTCATCTTTTTCTCAATCGAATCCATCATGACATTAAACTCCTGGTAGACACGACCAAACGAAGCGTCATCCGCTTCAGGCATGCGCACCGCCAGATTACCCTTGGACACTTTCAACATGTTAAGATCAAGCAGATCGATCTTGCGCTGAAGTCGTAATGCAGCGATATATCCGGTGATAACGGTGGCCAGCACAACAACGGCAACATAAGTCCATGCTCGTTGACGACCAGCCCCCATTAATACCTCTCCATACAATAGATAGAATCCGCCCAGTGTAATCAGACCCGTTAGCGCAAAATACATCATCAGTTCCCACTTATTGGCCTTGAGAATTGTTCGAATCATGCGTTAACCCACCTTATTTACTTTGACGTCTCCGATAAACACACTTACAATAATCCGCACCTTTTTGCTGGCTTCACGATAATGAGCAGTTTCAGCCTGAGCACTACTCAGGAATCCGCCGCGTTTCTGATTCAACAATGACATGTCTCCAATGAACGAATTCGTCGTCACCGTCACACCCAGATCCATATCCTCTGGTACAAATACTTTCACATCACCGATAAATGAAGAAATGACAATCTTTGTCTCACCGTATGGAATCTGTGCTTTGGTCAAATCAATTACGGTATCTCCGATAAAAGCCGAGATGTTCATCGGTTTCAACGAGAACACTTCCTGTCCCATGTACAAATCCCCAATGAACGCTGATTTATTAATGGTACTGCCGCTGCCATAACCTCCATAACCATTCCCATAGCCATCATCATAATGTTCTTCATATCCGGTATTATTTGAGTTATACGATTGATATTTCTTCTTATATTGATGCCCTTGTGATGATGAGTCTGTTGATCCTGTAAAATGAGGGCCATGTGGATCGTTCTTCTGTTCCTGTTTCGGTTTGCCAAATGTTTTCTCGAACTGTTCGTCAAACGACGATGGCATCTCCAGATCCTCAGGAGACAACGGTTTATATGGTTGCTCAGGTGCTGGAGGCGGCTGCATCTTGTCATGATGTTTCCGATCACGACGTCGTGGCCCAATCAATACAAACAATCCTCCGCCAATCAGCATTACCGGAATGAGATAACGGATGAACTCCCCCATGGAATAATCAATCCATCCCAGGTTACGGGCAAGAAAGTAACCGCCGATTCCCAGTACAATTACCGGTCCAATAAAGGTGTAACCCCCGTTGCGGCGAATCTCGGAGATTCCTTTGACCCCCCACCAGATTAGAAATAACGGCCAATATGTTCTAAAAATATATCCTACATCAATGTCATAGCCCAATTGTCTGAACAAGATCATCGCACCAATAGCAATAAGAGGTATGCCAACCCACCAGCGGTCACGCGTCGATCGTTTCATCGCTCATGTCTCCTTCATCTGTATTATGTATCCAGTGTAACTCAGACAAGGCAATGAGAACAGCGGCGGCAGGTGGAAGTCAACTCGGTCTCGAGACTGAGATGTGAGGATATTTTTGTAAAACTTCGCATATGTAAAACACCCCGGAGCTACTGCTCCAGGGTGCTGAATCTTCATTGAGTTAATGAATCTTCATTTATTTTTTGTATTTTGATGCTTTGCCTTGGCTTGTTTGGCCTGTTTGGCCTGTGTTTTCTACACCAAACTCGGCATTGAATTTTTCATCAGGTGTTTGGAAATTATCTTGTACTTTGTTTTGAGCGGATTGCTTCACTTTAGCTGCTGCATTCTCTTCTCCAAACTCAGCATTGTACTTCTCGTTCGGCGTTTGGAATCCTTGTGATTTTTTAGCCACAACGAATCACCTCTCTCTTCATATTTACGATGCATTGCTGCACCGCGGGGTTCGTCCCCAGTCAGTATTATGTGGAGAGAGCACTTTTGTTATTCATGTTCACATGTGAAATTATATGGCTTTGTCCAGCCAAGAGTCCGGTACAGATTTGTACACATTGATCGCATCAGCCAACTCGCTGAGCATCTTTTCTGTACACTTTCCAGCACCTTGCCTGATCACCTGAACCTCCACATCCTTTTTGCCCCACTCTTTGTACACTTGCTTGGTTGTCGGAAAATACAGATCAATTTTATTACCTTTAATCGCCGAACCGGTATCTGCAACAATCCCGTAGCCATAGCCCGGAATATACAGAATGGAGCCCATTGGAAACAACTTCGGATCAGCTGCAATCGTGGAGACCGTTTCTTTATCACGGCGTACTTTTACACCGGAATACGTAATTCCGTATTGTGGATGTTTGGGTCCTTTTCCTGTAGACTCAACACCTGCCGTATATCCCGTTGCTGTCACCTTCTGTGTACCGAGTACCTGTTCTGAACGTGGAGCTAGCACAGGCATAGACGGATCAGCCACTTGTTTCTCTGGAAGCTCAGGCCTCGGAATAACCATCGGTTGTGGGGACCACAGTAAAGCCATATACACCATGGTTGTCAGCTGGGCTTCATCGCTGTATAGATGGTCGGCCTGTTCCGGAAATTCTTGATCAGGCTTGCTCGAAGTCTCAATCGAAGCCTCACTGCTCCGACTCTCGACATGCAGTATTGCACTTTCCTCTTCAAATGTATAAGCATCTGCCTGATTCAGGCTGATCATCATTCCCGCGAACATAACACAACCAACCAGTAAACACCGTATCGTTTTCTTTTGAATTGAGAATTGCTTTTTCATTGTACAACCTCCCCCTCACTGCAAAGGTTTTCCAAAAAGCAATGAATCTATACTTTTCATGGCAAAAACTACGAAAAAACGCCTAAACAACATAGGTCAAACCCATGTTATCCAGACGTTATTCAGATGCATCAGCGCAAACTTATGCACTGGTTATCTACTAGATCATTTGTTCATTTACACCAAACGTGTTGCAATTTCTTCTTTCAATTGAGCGATAATTTCATCAACCGGTTTCATCCCCAGATCGCCTTCTCCACGCTTACGCACGGATACTGCTTCTGCATTACGCTCATTCTCACCGACTACAAACATATAAGGCATTTTCTCCAGCTGCGCCTCACGGATTTTATATCCAAGCTTCTCATTCCGCAGATCGGCTTCAGCAGAGATTCCCGCACGTTTCAGCTTCGCTTCCACTTCACGCGCATAATCGTCGAAGTTTCCGGATACCGGGATCACTTTGGCCTGAACCGGAGACAACCACAGCGGGAAAGCTCCTGCAAAGTTCTCCAGCAAGAATGCTGTGAAACGTTCCATTGTACTAATTACACCGCGGTGAATAACGACCGGACGATGTTTCTGTCCGTCATCTCCCACATATTCAAGTTCAAAGCGCTCAGGCAACAGGAAGTCCAGTTGTACCGTAGACAATGTCTCTTCTTTGCCCAGGGCTGTTTTAATCTGCACATCCAGCTTCGGACCATAAAAGGCCGCTTCACCTTCTGCTTCATAGAATGGAAGGTCAAGCTCTTCCACAACTTCACGCAGCATGCGTTGGGACATCTCCCACATCTCGTCGTTCTGGAAGTATTTCTCGGTGTCCTGCGGATCGCGATAGGACAGACGGAAACGATATTCATTGATACCGAAATCCTTGTACACAGTTTGAATCAACTCGATAACACGAGCGAACTCTTCTTTGATCTGATCCGGGCGTGCAAAAATGTGTGAGTCGTTCAGTGTCATTGCACGTACACGGTGCAGACCTGTTAATGCCCCCGACATTTCATAACGGTGCATCATTCCAAGCTCAGCAATACGGATTGGCAGATCACGGTAGCTGTGCATACTGGACTTGTACACCATCATATGGTGAGGACAGTTCATTGGACGGAGAACGAGTTCCTCATTATCCATAACCATTTTCGGGAACATATCTTCCTGGTAGTGCTCCCAGTGTCCAGATGTTTTGTACAATTCCACGTTACCCAGAACCGGTGTGTATACATGCTGGTATCCAAGGCTTTCTTCCAGATCCACAATATAACGCTCCAATGTACGGCGCAGCTTCGCACCGTTAGGCAACCAGATTGGCAGACCTTGTCCGACCAGTTGGGAGAATGTGAACATTTCGAGCTCTTTACCAAGCTTGCGGTGATCCCGTTTGCGAGCTTCTTCCAGGAAGTGCAAATGTTCGTCCAGCTGTGCTTTTTTCACAAAAGCCGTACCATAGATACGTTGAAGCATTTTGTTTTTGCTATCTCCACGCCAGTAAGCACCAGCAACATTCATCAGTTTGAACACTTTGATTTTGCTGGTTGATGGTACGTGAGGACCACGACACAAGTCGAAGAATTCACCTTGCTCATAAATCGTGATCACGCTGTCCGCTGGCAAATCACGAATCAACTCCAGTTTGTAAGGATCGCCCACTTCTTCGAACGTTTTGATCGCGTCCTCGCGGCTAACTTCCTTACGTACAATGGGCAAGTTCTCGTTTACAATACGTTCCATTTCCTTCTCGATCTTTTGCAGATCTTCAGGATTAAGCGGGTGTTCGAGATCCATATCATAGTAGAAACCATCTTCGATGACAGGGCCAATACCGAGGCGTACCTCTTGGTTACCATATAAACGTTTCACTGCTTGAGCCATCAAATGAGCTGTACTATGACGCATCACTTCAAGTCCTTCTGGGGAATCCAAAGTTACGATCTCCACCAACGCTCCTTCATGAAGTGTTGTGGACAAATCCACCACGATACCATCCAGCTTGCCGGCTACGGCATTTTTGCGCAATCCGCTGCTAATCGAAGCGGCTACGTCCTCAATGGTGCTGCCTTCCGCATACTCACGTACCGAACCATCCGGTAATTTAATGTTCACTGCCATTTCTCTCATACCTCCTGTTAATGTAACCTTTACGTCCAAAAGTTCATGGACTGATGATCTATTGCTATTCCAGTCATTATGCAAAGGAACGCAAAAAACACCCGTCCCGGTAAAGGGACGAGTGTTATATACTCGTGGTTCCACCCTAATTCAGCTGATTCATCCTATTCGGAAATACAGCCCTCATTGGCATGTCGATAACGGGCATGACCCGGCAGATCCTTACTCGCGGATTATCCCCAGTAAAGGCGATATTCGAACTCCACTTTCAAAATTGCAGCTACAAAGGGGTAAACCATACGTGATATCCGGAGGAAATTTCAGCCTAGGTTCCTCTCTCTGCACCGATCTTGCGTGTGGTCGTTGTCTTTGTCAACGCTTTTAGTTCAATGGTTCACATGAAAAAATCATGGATCAACAGTTATTATAATTGCCGAGATCACTTGCGTCAAGACCTGTCAACAATCCTGAGCGCAGCACTTCGCATTCCGGGCAATGATTACATATTTGCACTTTGTCTTCAAAGATCTGACATATGGTCGAGATGATTGGCAGATCCGGGGTACGTGTATGAAGCATTACTTTCTCAGGAGAGATCGAGATGAGTGTACTTACAATCATATCTTCAATATCCATCTCCAGTTCCAGACCCGGCATTTCCACAACGACCTGTTCATCCTTTTGCACAGGTAACAGATTAAGTCCAGCATCCAGCACCTGAAATTCATGCATTCCCTTGTGTACAAGATGGACCAGAGGTACTTTGGCTTCTTGAAAAAAAACAAAATATTTTAATAGCCCCATAAACTCTTCATACTGCCGATCCATCCAGAACTCATCCAGCGCATACTCCACTAATTCCTGAAGCTCCTGCTTATATGGCCGGATGCGGAAGTTGATAATGCCCTCAAGGTGAAAAAAGTGAACATCCTCCAGATCCTGCCGTAGTCCACTGGCTAATGTAGTACGCCTGCGCTCCCGAAGTCCGGGCTGATCCAGATCACCATTTAATAGAAGGGGCATGCAGATTCGATTGACCTTCTCCACCTCATGCTCATCCATGACAGAACATGCTTTGGCAATCATATCCTCTACCATGTTCCGTTCTTGTGTCTCCATAATGAAGTCGGCGAGTCCAAGGGAGAGCAGATCACTGATCCGGGGAAGCCATTGCTGGAAGTCATCGTGATTCTCATTCCCTCTGCACACCCAGGTGGCTCTTCCATCATTATGTTTGAAGGTGAGCCGGAATCCTCTTTTACTTATATGTAAACCTTTGGTTTTTTCCTTGATACAACGATAAAATTGATCCGCTTCCTCTTGCCCCGATACATCCGTCCATACAGCAAACAGTTCCACAAGAATCACTCCTTTCCTTCCTGTTCAAAGTATATGGCAAGGCCGATGGGGATATACGAAGCGGATTGATGGAAAGCGTGTCATGATTTCTCAGTATATTATGAAGAGGTTTGGAGTTAAGACAAAAATGTGTTATTATTTTAATAACAGTATGTTTCACGGAAAAGGAGGGAAGCCAAAATGAGACAACAACCTAGAATACTCCACTACACGATCATTATCATTTTGTGCGTTTTCCAAGCCTTGTGCTTCCCTATTCCGATGCAGTCCGAATCTGCCGTTGGGGTGTCTGTTGACGCAACTTCCAACAAGGAAGTGCTGTCGCAAATACCCGAATCCCAGCAGAAACCTGTTATTCGCAAATATCCACAAGTCATGTCCAAGCTGATTGCGGTTACGCATAATAAGCCTGTCTTTCTTGTCCTCGCATTGTTATTGATGCTGCGAATCCCTACAACGGGTCTGTCCTTTAAACCGTGGTATTGTCTGTTTAAACGCAGATTATTTCTGCTACCTATTAAGTTTACCAGCATGTATGTATCCCTCACCCCTATAGCACCAAAATACGTGAACGCTCTTCACTAGCCGTTACACCGTATTAACAGGTTGCTTTTGCATGGAGACACCTCTGTAGTTAAGACGGTGCGCTTGTGCATAACTTATAACCCTTTTAGCACACGTTAGATAAACCAATATTTACGACAGTACCTATTTTGGTTGTACCCACATCGACAAATTCAAATCATATGGCTGTGTCAGGAATTTCTGGCTCTGTTTACCCGCATCTTTTGATGTTCCTTTGAGCAGCAGATTTATCATTTTCGGGAAATAAGCCTGTCTTCTGTGGCCAGCCCCTAATTATAAGGAGGCAACAATCCATGGATGTACGCGAAACAGACTTGCCGGGAATCGGCAAAAAATTCCAAGTTGAAACAAGCAGCGGTGATAAAATTATCATTATTATTCATGATGACGGTCGCCGGGAAATGTACCACTTCGAGTATGATGATCCCGATCAAAGCATCTCAATGATCACACTTGACGATTACGAAGCACGACAAATTGCTGCTATTGTTGGTGGATTAACTTACAAACCAAAGCAGCTTGAAAATATTGAAGTCACGTTTGATGACCTGATTATTGAGTGGTACAAAATCGAACCAACCTTTGGATGTATCGGTAAATCCATCGGTGAATTGGATGTACGTCAAAACTCTGGGGCAACGGTTATTGCCGTTGTAGAGAAAAATCACAAAAAACATATCAGCCCAGGTCCGGAGGTAGTTATCAGTGCAGAATCCACGGTGGTAGCCGTTGGCGAACGCAATCAGCAGAAACTGTTTAAATCCCTCCTCCTGACTGGAAGGGGGTAAATAGATGGATCATTTGATATTCGAAGTAGGTCTGGCCCTTGTGCTCATTGCGGCAGCCGGCCTTTTATCGGCAAAACTAAGATTTTCGGTCGTTCCGTTTTATATTCTGATCGGGATGGCCGTTGGACCACATGCCATGAAAATCTGGCATCTGGACTTCCGCTTCATTGAAAGTCAGCCTTTTATTGATTTCATGGGCCGGATCGGTATTCTGTTCCTTCTCTTCTACCTTGGACTTGAATTCTCGGTAGGTCGTTTAATTAAATCGGGTCGCTCTATTGCAGTTGGCGGCTCGATCTACATCGGGATTAACTTTACGCTGGGATTAATATTCGGATTTATGTCCGGTTTCCCCGTTGCAGAAGCACTTATTATCGCAGGTATAACTACCATCTCTTCCAGTGCCATTGTGGCCAAGGTACTCGTCGATTTGAAACGAACGGCCAATCCGGAAACCGAGATGATACTCGGAATTATTATGTTCGAAGATGTATTCCTCGCTGTATATATCTCGATCTTATCCGGACTTGTGCTTAGTGATTCATCCTCCATCGGAGGCGTCATCATGTCCGCACTTATTGCCCTCGGATTCATGCTTATTGTGATTATCCTGGGACGCAAAGCAACACCGCTACTAAACAAATTGCTTAAAATCCGATCAAATGAGTTATTCTCTCTCGTTGTATTTGGAGCCTTGTTCCTGGTAGCCGGTTTCTCAGAAACCATTCATGTTGCCGAAGCGATTGGTGCATTACTGGTTGGACTGGTGCTTGCTGAAACAGAGCATGCGAAACGGATTGAGCACTTGATTCTGCCTTTCCGTGACTTCTTCGGAGCCATCTTCTTCTTTAGCTTTGGATTGTCCATTGATCCGTTGTCCCTGGGTGGCGAAGCCGTGTGGTTGGCTCTGATTGCAGTAGTTATTACATTGTTCGGTAACTTCCTGGCAGGTATGCTGGCCGGACGCAGTGCAGGACTATCACCAAAAGCATCGGCCAACATTGGATTAACCATTGTGTCACGTGGTGAATTTTCCATCATCTTGGCCAACATGGGTAAAGCCGGAGGACTGCTGCCAATGATTCAACCGTTTGCCGCGCTGTATGTCCTAATTCTGGCCATTCTGGGTCCTTTATTAACCAAAGAGTCCAAACATGTATTCCGTTTATTGGATAAACTATTCAAGTTCAAAGATCCTCGGAAAAAGAAGGAAGAACCGAAGGTTCTGCAGAAAGAAGGATAATGCCCATGTCTGTGCAGAACAGACATACTATCGTATTTCGCGGCTCTACGCCGATCTTTCTGTGACTAACCCAGGGAGAATGGCTCGAAAGCCGCACAAAGGAGGCTGACCTATGAAAGCACCTCTGATATCGGCTAATCCGGTGCCAAACACCGCCAAGACCAGAATATCGTCAACCCGCCGCTGGTTAAACCTGTTGCTTGTGATTGTCGGTGGAATTCTGGCCTCCGTGGGACTTGAATTGTTCTTACACCCCAATAAGATCATTATTGGAGGCATTACAGGCATTTCCTCCCTGTTCGCCCACTGGACTGAAATGAGAATTGGATTATTCCTATTTTTATTCAATGTTCCGTTTATATTTCTGTCCTACAAGATTGTGCAGAAGAAATTTGTACTGGTTACTGTTCTGGGTCTGGTTGTCTTTTCGATCGGTGCCATTGTGCTTCATCCCATGCCGCCACTTGTAGAGCACCCGCTGGCTGCCGCCATGTTTGGCGGATTATGCCTCGGACTTGGAATTGGACTCGTCGTGCGGTATGGTGGGACACTGGATACGCTGGAAATCGGTGATCCGTCTTCCCGTCCACCTGAACGTGTATTTAGCGGAAAACGGATGCTTATCGAAAAAATAATCATGCTACTTAACTTGTTGATACTGACAGCCGCTGGTGTTGTCTTTGGCTGGGACCAAGCGATGTATTCCGTAATCGCCTACCTTATTGCTTATGAAATGGTGTACATTGCGTTCAGGGGCTTCTCTTCCAAACGCAAAGTATGCATTTTGACCACACAAAGCTCTCAAGTTGAAAAAGCTGTACGCAAACGGCTGCGCCGTGAACCTGGAACACTGGAAGCTACTTCTGACTCAACACAACTCGCGATGGCGGAAGGATGGATCAGGCAGATCCCGGGTGCACTTTATTATGAGGTACATGTCCTGGAGTTGATCTGGTTGAAGTCCATTGTGCGTCACATTGATCCCCATGCGGGCATTATGACGAATCCGGAAAAATAAAAAAACGCTCTCTTACCCTATGGATGGACAGTATTGTCCAACAAGGTCAGAGAGCGTTTTTTTTGTTATCAGACTTAGTAGTGATTATAGTTCAACGATGGCTTTGACTACATGTGAATCTGGCAATAACCATTGGTCCATTGCAGAAGGCAACGCATCAAACTCCACTCGGTGTGTGATATAACCATCCATGCTTAATTTCTTTTGACGCAAGGTGGACAGGACCTGTTCAAAATCTTCACGGGTTGCGTTTCGACTACCCAGGATGCTCATCTCCCGCTTGTGAAACTCAGGATCATGAAAGGTAATATCCGCTTTCACCAGCCCTACAAAAATGAGTTGACCACTATGCGCCACATATTGAATGGCCTCGTTCATGGAATTCACGTTACCGGTTGCATCGAAGACAGCCGTAGCATAGTCGCCTCCCGTGATTTCAGCGACTTGTTGCACCGTATGTTCATTGGCCTGTACAAGGTCATCCGCTCCGGCCCAAGTCCGGCTAAGCTCCAGCCTGTCCAGATTACGATCAACGGCGATAACACGGGCTCCCGCCTGTTTGGAAAACGCCATCACGCCAAGTCCAATAGGGCCGGCTCCAATAACAATCACATGCTCACCAGGCTTGATTCCCGCTCTCCTGACGGCATGGGCTCCAATGCTTAATGGTTCAACCATTGCTGTCTCATCCAGTGTCAAACCTTCTGCTGAGAGCAGATGTGAGACAGGCACACTGATCCTTTCTCTCATGCCTCCGTCCACGTGCACACCCATGACTTGCATGGACGCACAACAATTGGTTTTTCCACTGCGACATGCAATACAATGACCGCAATGCAGATACGGAATAATACTTACCTGATCCCCTGGTTGTAGCCCTGCATCGTTCGGACCGATCTCTTCAATAACAGCAGCCAGTTCATGACCAAGTACGCGAGGATAGGTAAAGAATGGCTGATTGCCTTTGTACGCATGCAGATCCGTTCCACAGATCCCAATTCGTCGAATGGCAACCAATGCCTCCCCTTCTGCTCGTTCCGGTTGAGGCAGATCTTTCAGCTCCAAACGGTCTATTTCTTCACATACAATGGCTCTCATCCTTGTTCCCCCTTGGACGCTTCTGATGTCATGTTGTTATGCTTTGTATTATTATATTCAGGACGTCCGCTTGACCACGTCTCATTATGCAACGGTGCCAGAATGCGCAGTACTTCCTCCAGTAGACTCTGATCCAACGGTTCTTCGATCCATGCTGCATTGTTGACGATATTATGCTGACTGGCACTGCTCACCAGTGTTGTAGGAATACGTTCATTCGACGTGGAGAATTGTACGGCCAGCTTGGCAATGTCACTGCCTTGTTCTGCACAGAAGCGGGCAGCTTTCAGGCAGAGCTCTTTCACCCATTCATCTGCCGGATGCCAGGCAGGAGCACCTCGGGTACTTAACAAGCCCATAGAAAGAGGCGAAGCATTCACAAGGCCAATTTCTTTCTTTTCCAACAAAGGCAACAAAGACAACAATGAGGTATCGTTCAATGAATAATGACAATACGAGATGATCGCATCTGCATCAATCTGTGGCAGTACCTTCTCGAATAACGGCAAGGGCAATCCACAAATGCCCGCATGACGAATAACTCCCTGCTCTTTCAGACGCAGCAATGTTGGAAAAGCTTCTTCGATAATAATTTCTGCTGGCACAAATTCAATATCATGCAGGAACAGAATGTCGATATAGTCTGTATGCAGTCGATCCAGGCTTTCCTGTACACTATTGAGAATGCGCTTACGTGAAAAATCAAACTCATTTTCCCCATACCGTCCGGCTTTGGTTGATAACATATATGAACTGCGCGGCAAGCTGCGGATGGCTTCACCCAACACCATCTCCGCCTTTGTCAGTCCGTAGTAGGGCGAAACGTCTATGTAATTCATCCCCGCATCTACGGCCGCATGTACAGTGCGAATCCCTTCGTCCCGGTCAATGTCACGAAATACAGAACCGAGAGAGGATGCTCCAAAGCTCAATACAGGTACGTTCAGTTTTGTCTTGCCAAGTATTCTTCTTTTCATTGGTTTTCCCCTTCCAGCATGTCTGACTACACAAGTTCCCTTTCATTGTAACAGTTCAATTTCAATATAAAATATCGGCAATTGCGTAACATGTACTGTTTGATGACCTCGATCCGCGGAAAAAAGCAAAAAGCCCGCCGTCTCTCCTTAACGGAGTAGTCAGCGGGCTTGGATTCATAACTACTCACCTGACGATAAGTAGTTACGAGAGTAGTAGTAAAAAAATATAATTAGTTCTGCATTACGAAATCTTCATGCACGGAATTCTCTTCGTCGAACATACGCACAATCTCGTATCGGGTGTTACGTTGGGCCGGAATATAACCGGACTCTCGAATCAAACGCAGAATGGATTCAATATTAACTTTGTAAGTTGCACCAGCAGCAGATACAACGTTCTCTTCAATCATGGTGCTACCGAAGTCATTGCAGCCAAATTCAAGCGACTTCTTACCAATCTCAGGACCCATGGTTACCCAAGAGGATTGAATGTTCTTGATATTATCCAGCACCAGTCGGCTGATGGCTACAGTTTTCAAGTACTCTTCCGGAGTCTGACGCTCTAGCTTAAGGTTGGTATTGTCCGGCTGGAAAGTCCAAGGAATAAACGCCAGGAAACCTTCGGAATCATACTTGTTCGCAATACATTCGTCCTGAGCTTCACGTACACGGAGCAAGTGTAGTGCACGCTCTTCCATTGATTCACCAAGGCCGATAACCATCGTTGCCGTGGTGTTCATACCGATGCGGTGTGCAGTTTGCATAACGTCCATCCAATCCCGCCATGAACCTTTCAAGCGGCTGATTTTCCGACGTGTGCGGTCATCCAGAATTTCAGCGCCGCCGCCAGGCAAGGAATCCAGTCCAGCTTCGTGAATGGCACGAACAACCTCTTCCAATGTAAGACCATCGGATACTTCAACCATTTTCATAATCTCCGCTGGGGAGAAAGAGTGCATCGTGATGTTTGGGAAACGCTCTTTGATCGCTTTCAGCAGGTCTGTATAATAGCTGAAAGGCAAGTTTGGATTCGTTCCACCCTGCATCAAAATCTCAGTACCATTCACATCTTCCGTTTCCTGAATCTTCTGGAAGATCACTTCGTCCGGAAGTACATAACCTTCATCCGAACCAGGTCTGCGATAGAAAGCACAAAAACGGCAGTACACATCACACACGTTCGTGTAGTTGACGTTACGCCCAATTACAAATGTTCTGTATGGTTCAGGGTGCATACGTTTCATAATGACATTAGCAGCTGCCCCGATTTTGTCCACTTCATTGGATTCAAATAACTGAATCGTGTCTTCCAAGTCCAAACGTTCGCCCCGAAGGGCTTTATCTAAGATACGGTCTACCGTACTCATCGTAAAAAAGCCTCCCTCATGAAGAGAAATTATATAACGATCCGTCCCAACTTGTTCAAGAGAAACAAGTTCTGGTGGCAACATCGTATTTCTGTACTCCACATATCGTAACACAGGTTACATGTGAAAAAAAGCACCTTATGTACAGGTGCTTTAAAAATAAGTAAAAATTTTTACATATGGAATAGAATTTATTCGAACTTAAGTGATGCGGATAGGCGTATTTGGGCACCCGCTTTTGCTAGGATTCCTGCAGTGCTTGTTCCAAATCTACAATGAGATCTTCGATATCTTCCAGACCTACGGAGAAACGCAGCAACCCATCTGTAATGCCACGGTCACGGCGAACCTCAGCCGGCATTGCCGCATGAGACATCATCGCTGGGTAGGACAGAATACTCTCCACAGCTCCCAAGCTTACAGCAACAATAGGTAGCTTCACCCGGTTAAGAACTGCTTTTGCGCGATCTCCTGAACCGACGTCAAATGAAACGACAGCTCCATATCCTGTAGACTGGCGCTCATGTGCCTCGCGGCCCGGATGATCCTCCAGTCCAGGATAAAAGACAGCGGTAATATCACTGCGCTCATTAAGCCATGCCGCAAGTTTGGCTGTGCTCCGTTCACTATGAGCCATGCGAGCCCCCAAGGTTTTCATCCCGCGCATCAGAAGCCAGGATTCTTGTGCCCCGAGTACAGTTCCAAGTCCATTTTGCAACTGTTTCAGTTGTACGCCAAGTGATTCCGTACGAGCAACGGCCAGCCCCGCTAACACATCACTGTGACCCCCGAGAAACTTGGTAGCACTATGTACGACAATATCCACACCAAGCTCAATGGGACGCTGATAGTACGGTGTCATAAAGGTGTTATCCAGAATTGTGATCAGGTCATGTTCCTTCGACCAGTCCGTCACGGCAGCGATATCCGTAATACGAAGGGTTGGGTTGGACGGTGTTTCCATATAAACTGCCTTGGTGTTTGGCTTGAGCGCCGCTTTTACTTCATCTATATTGGTCATGTCTACAAAGGTCGTCTCGATCTGCATACGGCTTAATATAGTAGTAAGCAACCGATACGTACCTCCATAAACATCTTCCGTTACAATCATGTGATCTCCTGCGGAGAACATCATGAACACGCTGGAGATCGCCGCCATTCCCGATGAATAGGCGAACCCCCGTGCTCCTCCCTCCAGCAGTGTGATGTAATCTTCCAGAGCCTGACGTGTCGGATTACCCGAACGACTGTAATCATGTTGAGGCGGATTGAAGATATCAAAATGATGGAAAGTTGAAGCTTGATAGATCGGTACACTGGAAGCTCCAGTTGTTTTGTCGATTTCATCACCGAAATGAAGCAACTTGGTATCAAACTTCAACTCGGAATTCGGCTTGTTGTTGGACTCACTCATGAGTGCACGCCTCCTTCAACTTCCTGCTGTGCAGCTGTCAGAGCATTGCCAAGATCCGCAATCAGATCATCCGCATGTTCAATGCCTACAGAGAACCGGAGCAGTCGATCGTCCACTCCTACGGCATCACGAATTTCAAGCGGAATATCCGCATGTGTTTGTACCGCCGGGTAGGTCATGAGTGATTCCACTCCACCGAGACTTTCTGCAAAAGCGATCAGTTTGATGTGACGCAGCAACGGTTCAACATAACGAGCATCCTTCACTTTGAAAGAGAAGATACCTGTGTTACCCGTAGATTGTTTATTCTGCACTTCATACCCCGGATGATCCGACAGTCCTGGATGATACACTTCACCCACCGCTGGATGCTCAAGCAAGTATTTGGCAATGGTAAGCGCATTGTACTCATGACGCTCCATGCGAAGAGCCAGCGTTTTCATCCCTTTCATCAACTGGTAGGAGTCACTTGGAGACAATACCGCTCCAATGGAATTATGCAGGAACGCCATCTCTGCAGATAATGCCTCACCCTTGGTTATAATTAGTCCGGCCAGCACATCATTGTGTCCGCCCAGATATTTGGTAGCGCTATGAATGATGATATCGGCACCCAGTTCAATCGGACGTTGGAAAAATGGAGTCAACAACGTGTTGTCAACAATGGTCAACAAGTTGTAACTTTTCGCCCAGGAAGCAACGGCTTCCACATCGGTGATCATCATCAGTGGATTGGTTGGTGTCTCAATAAATACAGCTTTGGTATTCGGCTGACGAACCTTCTCCAGTGCTGCAAGGTCATTCGTGTCCACATAACTTGCGGTTACACCGAAACGGGACAAGATGCGTTCAAGCAGACGATAGGTTCCACCATACAGATCCAGCGATACAATCAGATGATCCCCTTGACCAAACATGGCAAAAATCGTTTGCAGTGCGGCCATACCTGAGCTACAGGCGAACCCTGCATCACCGGACTCCAGCGCTGCAGCCGCTTCTTCCAACACTTTACGGGTTGGATTCGTTGTACGAATATAATCAAACCCCGTGCTTTGTCCAAGCTTCGGGTGGCGAAACGCAGTGGATTGATAGATCGGAAAGTTAATGGCCCCTGTTACCGGTTCATTGATGGACCCAATTTGTGCTAAGCGGCTTTCGATTTTCAACTTGCTGTTGTCTTCCATTGCTGCATCCTCCTGTAATCTCGATTAAATTTGCGGGCCAATATCGTAAGGTGTTTCTTGATACACATAGTAATTGAGCCAGTTAGAGAATAATAAGTTGGCATGAGCGCGCCAAGTAGCCGGTGGCACACGGGAAGGATCGTCATTTGGATAATAATGTCTAGGTAATGCGATATCCAACCCTTTGGCTGCATCCCGATCATACTCCCACTTTAATGAGAACGGGTCATACTCGGCATGTCCTGTGGCAAAAATCTGTTTGCCGTCTTTGGTAGCAACCAGGAAGATACCCGCTTCCTCGGATTCAGCCAAAATCTCTAAATTCTCATTCTTTTCAATATCTTCGCGTCTCACTTCCGTATGACGGGAATGTGGAACGTTGAATACTTCATCGAACCCACGCAACAAAGGAACATGTGGTTTATTGATGGTATGTGGGAAAACGCCAAAACACTTTTCATCAAGTGCAACCTTAGGTACGTTAAAATGATGGTATAAACCTGCCTGGGAGGCCCAACATATGTGGAGGGTTGAAGTCACATTGGTTTTGGTCCATTCGAAGATCTCCTGGATTTCATTCCAATAGTTCACGTCTTCAAAATCCATCTGTTCCACCGGAGCACCCGTAATGATCATTCCATCGAAACGGCGGTGCTCAATCTCATCGAAGGTTTTATAGAACAGATCCAAATACTCCTGAGACGTATTCTTCGACGTATGGGATTTGGGATGTACGAGAACAACATCCACCTGGATAGGCGTGTTTCCCACCAGACGAAGCAATTGTGTTTCAGTCGTTTCCTTTGTGGGCATCAGGTTTAATATAGCGATACGGAGTGGACGAATATCCTGCTGGTATGCAGAAGTTTCATCCATGACGAAGATATTCTCTCCTTCAAGTACTTCTTTTGCTGGTAGAGTATCGGGTATTTTGATTGGCATGGTAAGTCTAACTCCTCCTTGTGCATAGATAGATGCAGCCACCCCTGGCTTGATGTCTTTACATCAATACAGGTATGGACTGCCTTGAGCTTGTAAAAACATTGAATTACTCTTTCATCCAACGTTACAAACAACCTCAAGTTCCTTAGCGAAAATCACTGCTGAGAAGTCGGGGCATATGACAAAGACCTTCCTCGGATTTCGAGAAAGGTCATATGTAAATAGATATGCGCCTCTCTCATCTCTCAGTTACAACAGTGCCACTTGACACTTGGTCGCTGCAAGAATTAGCACCGTGCGGTATACCGCCGGTTGCCGGGTTTCATCGGGCCAGTCCCTCCACCTACTCTTGATAAGATTTCGCTGTATTAGATTGTAATTTAATATGGTTCACCGTCTACTTTATTACATTAATGCCCTCACGTCAAGTTGCAGTTCTCCGTCTGCTTTCCAGATCGGAACCGTTCATCATCCGTTGTCATACACTGCCTCAGGGCGCGAAATAGACACATTTTTGCGCTTGAAAGCACCTTGTACCAGCGGTATACTAAACAAGGTGTTATAAACCCTTATGTGAGAGGTGACATATTAAATGGATGGCGACCCGAGGCCTGACTGGCAGCCGAATTCCGACAAACTGCATAGAGAATTGACATCAGCATGCCGGCAGCGGGACGTGACTTCCGTTTGATTATATAGTGAACGCAGCCCTGATCTCCAGGCTCCGCTGCCGACCGGCTGATTTGTTCTTTTTGCGCCCATAATGATAATATCCGCCAAGTTGGCGGGTGCAGAAGGAGTAGATTAACGATGAAAATCCGGTTGGTAAACAACGGTGTATTTATTCCGGTGGACGACATTCAGCAGGCGCTGACTCCACCAGCGGAAGGATTTTACTGGATTGATGCAGACGTAGACGATTTGGCGGTACTTCAGCCGCTGTTCTTGATGCATGATCTGGCTGTGGAAGACTGTCTGAGTGACGAAGAACAACGTCCAAAGATTGAAATTTATGAGAACCATTATTTTATTGTGATTAATAGCATCCGTTTCGATGATGAAGAGATATTTCTGCGTGCAGTCAACCTGTTCCTCGGCAGACATTTCATTATTAGTGTTACGAAGCAAAAGGTCAGCGAATTACGCACACTGAAACCAATCCTGTGGGAACAGGAAATCAGTACACCGGATCGTCTGCTCTACTTGCTGGTTGACTTGATCGTTGATAATTATTTCACCGTAGGTGACCGAATTGAAGCACGGATCGAGAAGCTTGAGGAAGACATTTTGATGCACACCAAAAAGTCACATCTGAATGAAATCATTGGGCTGCGCAGTGAGATTCTGTGGCTGAAAAAAGTCCTTGGACCTCAGAAAGAGGTCATTAACACACTAAACAAAAAAGATCTGCGTCTCATCGATGACCAACTGCAAAAGTATTTCAGTGACATCTATGAGAATGCTGTAAAAATATCGGAAACCTTTGAGACTTATCGCGACCTGATGGGCAACTTGCGAGAAGCCTACCAATCCAGTATTGCAAACCGGGCGAATGAGATCATGCGTGTATTTACTGCCATTACAACGGTCTTCATGCCGCTGACGGTCATTACCGGTATATACGGCATGAACTTTACGAATATGCCAGAGCTTAACTGGAAATACAGCTATTTTGTTGTGATTGGCCTGATGGTTACACTAGGCCTCAGCATGTTCTTCATTTTCCGCAAAAAAGACTGGGTATGAACTCGTATGAAATAACAAAGACGAAGCGCTCCTCTTGGAGAAACGCCTCGTCTTTTTTCATTTCCCGATCATTAACCAACTTGCTTCTCTGTCTCTGCATGCCGACGAAAGCGGATTCGAATCATGCGCAGTCTTTCATAGACCTGCTCCAGACTTCCTCCGTCGGGCTTCTCTCCTCCATACACCTTATGTAATACTGGCTTCAGGAACGTATCTCCCAGCTCCTCATACGCACTCCATACGGCCTCTTGCTCGTTCTCTGGCATCACCGCAAGTTCCACATCAAGAAGACAATCGGTGTCATACCCTTCATGATCCAGTGCTTCTAACAGCTCAATCAACTCGCGTCGGGATAATCCAGATCGATTAACAATTTCCTCTAACGTATATCCTTCCTTCATGCCTTCAAGCACCTGCTTGCGCGTAGTGAACTTATCCAGCTCCTGCTTGTACTTCTGCTCTCTCTGCTTGTATAACCAGCTCTCATACTCTTCTTCCTTCAGCGCCGTGTATACCCAGTCCAGCGGGAATGTTGTTGAACGCTCCAACCCGTTTGTAATCTCCATCCATTCCGTACCATACTCAGTTGCTTTGCTCTCCCCTACACCCGGCAGTTGCATCAGTTCATCCATCGATTGCGGAACAAAGGCACTGATCAAGCGCAGCAGACGATTGGTTGCAACAAAATACGGTGCCTTCCGGTCAGACACAGCTCTCTTCCTGCGCCATGTGCACAGATCCGTATATAACTGCTCATTGCCGTACAACTCACTGTAACAATGGAGCCGCTGTCCACCATAACTGCGTGACTTCAGATCATCATTCTCATGAAATAACCCCTGCAACTGCGGTCGGTACCCCTCACTCATCTGTATGGCAAGCTGATGACGGTAAATATGAAGCAGCTCCTCCCAAGAAGTCCCTTCATACCAGATGCTGTCCTCACGCTCTCCTTCCTCGTAGCGACTCCATCCCAGCTGCCAACTATCTTCCTCTTCTCCAATCCATAGCTGTGCATACTCTGCATTCTGATCTGACATTCTGGACAATCTGTTCATGAAAATGACTTCCATTTTCCGTTCCCTCCCTTAACATTTCAGCCTACACGGGTTAGTTATGCTACCTACAGGCAGCACAAAAAAACACCTCTCCTGCAAAATCCATGCAAGAGAGGTGCTTCCTCATTAACCGTGCTATGCTGTTGCCCATATCATACCACAATGGTAAAATTCGTCAATCCCTAATAATCTACTTATTCAATGCCAATTTGGCAAGCGCGAGCGAACCACATAGTCCCGCATTGTCACCAAGTCCAGGTGAAACAACATACTGGTCGATATCGGATTGAAGTGCAGGATGCTGAACGTATCCAGCCAGCAACGCCTGCAGTTTGCTACGAACCATCGGGAACAGGTGCTCCTGCTTCATTACTCCACCACCCATGACGATTTTCTGTGGAGAGAGAATGAGAACATAATTCATCAGTGCATGTGCCAGGTAATGCGCTTCGATCTCCCAAGCTTTATGATCTGCAGGCAGTTCATAAGCCGGTTGCTCCCAACGTTTGTTAATGGCTGGCCCAGCTGCAAGCCCTTCGAGGCAGTCACCATGATACGGACAGAAACCCTCGTATGTATCCTCCGGATGTCTGCGTACAATGATATGTCCCATCTCGGGATGTGACAATCCATGGACCATTTTACCGCCAACCACAGCACCTGCACCAATACCTGTACCCACAGTGATATACAGACAGCTCTCAAGTCCTTGTGCAGCGCCCCAGGTTGCTTCTCCAAGTGCCGCACCATTCACATCCGTATCAAATGTCATCGGTACATCAAAATGCTCCTTGAGCTTGCCAATCACGTTATACTGTCCCCAATGTGGTTTTGGTGTTGTTGTGATATAGCCATATGTTGGACTTCCTTCAATTGGATCAATCGGACCAAATGAACCTACACCCAAAGCTTCAATACCTTTGCCTTCAAAAAAAGAAATCACTTGAGCCATGGTCTCTTCCGGTGTTGTTGTTGGAAAACTTACGCGTTCCAGAACTTCTCCTTTTTCCGTGCCAATACCACATACAAATTTGGTTCCGCCTGCTTCAATTGCGCCTAAGATCGTCATGTTAGTCACACTCCCAAGTTAGTTTAAAAAGGAATTCGCATTGCTTTACTTGATGACACTATAATTACCCTGCTACTTGTTCTCCAGCTTGGACAATCGTTTCATTAACGTTTGCCTCCAGCTGTCTGACAGCGAAGGGATGGCCAGCAATCTCTGGATACCATCGACATTTTCTTTCCCCTGATGCATAATTCGATTGGCTTCAAGAACCGTCATAGAAGTTGGATCGGTGCTGATCCGTCGAAATAACGCTGAAGGCCTTACCTCACCTTCTTGCAATACACGAAAGTAAAAGCCGGTATATCCACTCTCCTGAAAATAAACAGGCAGTTCCTTATAATCATACCGCGCTCCCAGCTTGAAGCAAGGTTGTCTCGGCTGACTGACCTGCACTGTGGCTTCGCCCAACTCGTAGACATCACCAATCCGGACGTCCTCTTCGGCACAGCCTTCAACCGTCAGATTTTCTCCACAAGCTCCCCAATCCAGCTTGCGATCCATCAGCTGTTCCAGCGCTGGATAACGACTGTAATCGTATACACAAACGGCCTTGTCGGGTCCGCCATGATGCACCAGATCCGCCTGCGCATCCCCTGTCATTCCAGTGAATGACAGGAAAACCGCGTCGGATACAGGATGTTTCACAATGCCGCTCAGCACTTCACGCTTCTGCCCAGGGAGAGGCTGCGGCAGTCCTACATTAATGGCCAGAACAGCTGTATTACCCTCCCCTGGCTTTCGATCAGATGTGAGTGTCATTTGCATCATACCTCCCGTAATCACTTTCTTTTAACGCACAGATCCACCAAATACCAGCGTATTACTCAAAAGCCGACCTGGCGAAGTCAGCATTTTGCCCGCGGCATACATGCCTGAGGATGCACCGCCATCCAGATTCATGGCCTGTTTGGCTCCAAGTTTCTGCATCACCGCTGCCCACTCCTTGACTGTCGCTCCGGAAACGGTAGCCAGCATAACCGAACCGTCCGCCATGATTGCGATACCACTTCTGGCTCCGGAAGCATTAAGAATCTTGGCATCCTTGAAACCTTCGCTCGTCGGGTTTACAGCTACTTTTCCATCTTTCACCAAACGCGGGCCTGCTCCCACGGCAGTCACTACATCTTGCCAAGGGATTTCTTTACCCGCTGCGTTAGTATATCTGTAATTCATTTCTACGGTTGAACCAACGGTAAAACGATCCGAAGAGGACTTTTGGTTGCCTGTGAAGACCAATACGGAACCATTCTTAGGAATGGCTACATTGGTGTTAGGGACTTTTTTGGTCACGATGCCATTCTCCATAACAACCGCAGTACCACCTTTGAACCCGACTGTGGCACCTCGTTCAGGCGTGTACAGCATCGTAATGCTTGCATTCGCAGAGGGTGTTCGATTAATAAATGTCGCATACCAACTGCGTGATTTGCCTTTTGTATCCGTTACTTTACCTGTCAAACTCACCTGAAGTGAATCCATAATCGCCGAGCCATCTTCCTTAAATCCGATGGATGTTCCGTATCTTCCAATATGTATAACCTTACCATTTGCTATTAACATACCGTATGGATCTGGTGCTCCGTTATATGCTTCAAAAAATGCTCCGTTAATCGCTGCTTGTGCACCATAGGCTTTCACAATCGATGGCAATGTAGCCGTCTGGCCAACCTGCTTCTTCGCGAGTCCCACGGTAACCGGTGTTCCCTTCGGAATTGAAACGGTCTGTACGGTAAAATTACGCCCTGCTGCTTTTACTTTCTGTACTTTGGTACTAATTGCTGCTTTGGCATCCACTGTCTGTGGCGCACTTACTGCTCCCGAAAGAATTACGGGCAAGGCCAGGACGAGGGCCATAGCCCCTGTCCACCACTTTTTTCCTGTTCGTACGTTCTGTTTGTTGCTCACCCTATTGCCACTCCCATCCAAGAGCCAAGGCTCTTCATCTCAAGTTGTTCAAACTTGTCCATCACCATATCCGGATCAAGACGCAATTCACAGATATCCAGCGCACAGGCAACCGGAACAGCACAATGAATCTCTGCCAGTTTGCGGGACAGATGAAGCATGTCCAGATCATTCTCAATCTTGTTACGTACCGAAGGGGTCAGTTTATCCATGTTGCTCAAAATCCCTTCAATGGAGCCGTATTCCTGTACAAGCTTCAAAGCTGTTTTCTCACCAATTCCCCGTACTCCGGGATAATTGTCGCTGGCATCTCCCATCAGACCCTTCATGTCAATCACTTGACGAGGTGTCAGTTGTTTCTCTGCCATGAGCGTTTCAGGGTTGTACACCATGTAGTTGCCATGGCCTTTTTTCATAATAATGATACTCGTGCGGTCGTTAATCAGTTGCAACATGTCGTGGTCTCCCGTCAGTACCATAACATTCATATCGGTCTCTTCGGTATAATACTTCGCAAGCGTCCCGATGCAATCATCGGCTTCGAATCCTTGTGCACCTATATTCGGAATACCCAGGCTATCCATGACTTCACGAATCAGGGCAAACTGGGGAATCAGGTCATCCGGAGCTTCGGCCCGGTTGCCTTTGTAGGCTGCATATTCTTCACCGCGGAACGTCTTACCGCCCATATCCCAACAACATACGACGTGACTTGGCCCAAAAGTCTGAACCGCATCCCAGAAATAACGGATAAATCCGTAGACTGCGTTGGTAGGCAATCCTGCCTTTGTACGTCTGATATATCCGCTTGCAGATGTCGCATAAAAAGCACGGAACAACACCGCCATACCGTCCACCAGCAACAAAGTAGGTTCATTACGTTGATTCACTTGAATTTGTTCTCTCCTATCGTGATCTAGCATATAAAATACGAAACTAATTCTATCATTATAGCATATTTCCGCCAACCATCGTTCAGCCAAAAAAGCCCTGAATTTTAAATAATTCAAGGCTGATATTTGGCACCTTTTATGCGTTATTCCATTCCTGCTCGTACGTTTCTTCCTTGAATCCAACCGTCACCTTTTCTCCATCCGTAACAATTGGACGCTTGATCAGCCGACCATTGGAAGCCAACAAACGAATCTGTTCATCAGCGGACATGCCTGGCAGCTTGTCCTTCAGTTGTTGTTCTTTGTACACTTCCCCGCTTGTATTAAAGAACTTTTTCACTTCCAGTCCGCTCTTCTGAATCAGTTCTGTTAGTTCAGATTCTGACGGCGGCGAGTCGAAAATGGGGATTAGCTCCATCTCATGTCCTTGCGCTTCTAGCCATTTTACAGCTTTGCGGCATGTGCCGCATTTGGCATATTGATATACTTTTAAGTTGCTCATGTATGTGTTCCTCCTGTGGCTCCGGTCTCGACTTCTCGCTTCCCTTGGTTTGCTTCGCAAATCCAAAAGTCGCTCCAAATCGATACCATCGCCATGTAATTTTACTGACTTTTGCGAATGAGTTCAAAAACACACATTCGCTATATTTTTTGAATCAAGACCTTACTACGTTGCTTTAATCACTTTAAAGTTATTAAAGTTTGGACATGTTAACGCATCTATTATGAAACTACTAAACATCAGTACATTAAAACATGAAACCATAATGATTAGCCTACGGCATGCTGTTCGGGTGTATGAAGCTTCCCTCACATGATTAGCCCACTAGGGTTGAACCTAAAGCAGAACGTGCCTAGCCGAATGGACCGTTCAGAAAGCTATAACACAGTGTGTGCGTATCTAAGGAAATCTAGAGCCCTCGTCGCAGCTTCCTACAGTTCTTCTCTGGGAGCTGCTTCATCATTCAAACGCTTCTCTAGCGCAGCCATATCTGCTGGAAAAGGGGCCTGGAACGTTATGCGTTCCTGTCGAATCGGATGTTCAAACGTCAACTCACAGGCATGTAATGCCTGCCGTTCGATCCAGCTGTCTCGTTCTTCCCGAACAGCCATGGTCTGCTCATCGATCTCGTGCACAGGTAGTGTCTTGTACATTCGATCACCGATTAATGGACAGCCGATGGACGTCATATGTACCCTGATCTGATGGGTTCTGCCACTTTCCAGCTTGAGACTTATCGCACTGGCACTGCCCCCTGACCAACGTGTTAAGGTCGTGTACAACGTTCTTGCAGCGTAACCATCAGGTGTTACGATTCGGCGGTGTGGTTCCTCTGGATCGCGATCAATCGGTCCATCCACCGATCCTTGTTCCGGGACAATGCTGCCGTGTACAAGTGCAATATATTTCTTATCCACCGTTCCCGCGATCATCTGTTCAGACACATGCTGATGCACATAAGGGTTCTTGGCTATGGCCAGCACACCTGACGTTTCCTGATCAAGTCGATGAATTGGTCTGAACCGGAAGCGCTCGCCCTTGGATTTCCAGTAATGGACGACTCCATTCGCCAAAGTACCTGTGTAATGTCCATGTGTCGGATGAACGATGATGCCCGCATCCTTGTTTACAATAAGCAAGTGCTCGTCTTCATACAGAACGGTAAAGGGAATAGGTTCAGGCAAAATATCATCCGATTCCTCTTGCTCCATCCGAATTTCAACGACATCACCCGCAGCTACCTTCACGCTAATGTATACGCGCTCTCCATTTAACATGACACCTTGCTCCGTCAGCTTGATTTTGGACAAAAGCTTACGCGAAACCAGCAGCCGCCGCTGAAGCACGGTCTTCAGCAGCCAGCCATCTTCTTGTTCAGTCACCGTGTAAACAATTGGTGAATAGTATTGGCTCATTCTTTGCGGCGGAAAACTTTTTTGCTCCGCACATATTCAATATCCGCCACCTGTTGTCTCGCGTTGGCCGTCCGTGCAACCACGAAGAAGTAATCAGACAGTCGGTTTAGATACCGTCGTACAGACGGATTAATATCTGTATGTTGTCCGAGTGTTACCGTGCGACGCTCTGCGCGACGACATACCGTACGGCACACATGAAGAGCAGAAGACAGCTGACTGCCACCTGGAATAATGAACCGTTCCACTTTTGGATTCTCTGCATCATACTGGTCGATCCATTGTTCCAGACGTGTGACCATTTCATCTTTCACCTTATATTTGGTCTCACTAATCTTCACAAAGGCCAGATCCGACCCGCAATCAAATAGTTCCTGTTGAACTTCCAGCAGATGTTCACGCAGGTCTTCGAATTCTCCTTGAGCAGAGTCAATAAGGCTAATCGCCTGGCCTACAAAACAGTTCAACTCATCAATCGTGCCATAAGCCTCAACTCGGTCATCATCCTTGATGACGCGTCCACCGATAACCGAAGTCTGTCCTTCGTCACCTGTTCGTGTATATATGCCCATCGTTATCCCTCCAGTTGGTAATATAATAATGAATACGGGAATGCCATTTTTTCAGAAACCCGTCTATCGCTTTACACGTATATAAGAATTGGTGTGCTCTGCCGAGTATACGACAAATCGAAGGAAACCAAAAGTAAAGGAGACGATTATGCAAAACTGGATAACCGATTTCATGGAACAATACGGCTACATAGGCATTGCACTCATTATTGCTCTTGAGAACGTATTTCCCCCAATTCCATCCGAAATCATCTTGCCGTTTGGCGGATTCATGACCACCTATACCAGTCTCACTCTTCCAGGTGTGATTATCGCCGCAACCATCGGCTCCGTCCTTGGTGCTGTGTTGCTGTATGGTATTGGCCTACTCATTGACGTCGAACGCCTTGAGAAAATTGTGGAACGTTGGGGACATGTTCTGCGCATCAAAAAAGAGGATATTCACCGTGTCGATGCATGGTTTGACAAATATGGTATGTGGACCGTATTATTCTGCCGAATGGTTCCCCTCGTCCGTAGTCTGATCTCCATTCCCGCAGGCATGTCCAATATGAAATTTGGTTTATTCCTTCTTTTTACAACCATTGGTACATTGATCTGGAATATCATTCTTGTCTGCATTGGTGCTGCGCTTGGCGCATCATGGGAGAGCATTTTGCACTTTATGGACGTTTATTCCATTGTAGTGTACGTCATTCTTGCCATCATTGTCATCGGATGTATCATCTGGTGGATCAGACGTAGCAAAAAACAGAAATAAAAAGGATAGATTAATAAATATAGCCTCCTCGCCACCATTTCGTGGTTAAGGAGGCTTCTTTATGTCACCCGTCTATGTCATCTCGCTATCGTTCATCTTCATTTCGCATGCCCTGACTCTTAAGATCGATAGCCAGACCAGATACCAGCATGTACATCTTTTCAGCATGTTGCTGCAGCATCCGGTTAACCGAAGCCATTCTCGCTGTAAATATTCGTTCTTCCTCGGTAGGATGCAATGTGCCATGCATTTCATTGGTAATCACAAGCAACTTCCCCTGATAAGACAATAACGCATCAAGCAAAAGCTGTGTCTCTGAACGCTGATGATTCAGATCCTCTGTTGCCCTGAAACCGGCAGCCATCCAGGAAGTCAGACTGTCTACAATTACAATTCGCTGATCCGCCAAAAACAGATTGGATTCCCGATTAATCTGGGTGATCACCTCTGTCAGATGCTGACCGTTCCCGGCATGAATGGCACGATAATGAGCGGATGGCAATTCGGGAATAACGGGATCATGATCACCAGTGGATAAATATACACCCTCCCGGCTAATCCCGGCTGCGTACTTGAGGGCAAACCTGGTTTTACCACTACCTATGCCGCCTGTGACCGTAATCAGCAATCCGCTTCCCTCCTTCCATAGCCATTCTGAATTTTCTTTACTCTGTCAGCGCCTTCAGCACTTTCTTGGATTCTTCGACATTGGAAGATGACACTGGAATGGTGGCGAACAAATTGCTCGCAGCATATTCTACATCTTTAAACATTTTCATATCTTCAAGTGGAATGCCGTAAAGATGAGATTCTTGCTTGAGATCTGAACCTCCATCTCCTTCACCCTTCTCAACCAATACTCCACCCTCAAATACCCCCCGTTCATACTTCTTGGGATCAAACGTATCATCCAGCGGAACATTGGAGCCATTACTTCCGTATTGTTTCATGTCAGCTTCTGGCAAAATGAAGATATCATGTCCTCCAGCCGCATACTCTACCATAATTTTCTGAACATCATACATCGCACTGGTGATCACTTCCACCTTGGGTTCCTCACCCAGTTTCTGTTGCAGATTGGCCTGTAACTGTTCTGAGATTACAGATGGATTTCCTTGGTTATCAATAATAAAAATGGAAAATCCATCTTTACCTCCACAACCAGCAAGCAGAAAAACGATAGAAATGATCGCAGTAAGCCCCCAAAATCTCTTCATTCCAGTTCCCCCTTTAGTCTCCTATGTCCAATATATCACAATTGTTCCACGCAAAAAAATAACCTGGCTTATCGGGGGATTACCCTACCTTTACACACAAAAAGAAGACCCTCTCAGGTCTCCTTCTAATTCGATTAATGAAACGTTTCAATTCAGCATAAACGTTATTTTCCTTTAATCGGGTTAGCCTTCATATATTCATTAATCTTTAAATCCAGCAAACTGCTAATTTCAATTACAATATCGGATGTGAATGATTTCTCTTCGAGGAAGATCTGTTCCATCTTGCGACGAAGCATATGAATTTCATCTTCCAAGGAAATGTCATGCAAAGATGCGTTATCGGGTTTCACCGACCATCGGTCGCCATGATCGCCTTCTGCCAGAACGTGCCCACGAATCGTCGGTAAATCATATTCAACACAAAACAAAGCTAACCCCTCCTTGGAAAAATGGCTTCCAAATATATGAAAACTTATTTCAAATTGAAATTATATCACATTATTTTGTAAAAGAAAGTTATTTTTTTCCAACGATAATAATGTTGGATTTGTGAAACGATTTTACTTTAGTATTAACCCTCTTTTTGCAGTTTGTAAACAAAGTTTCCGATTCGTTCCAATGCTTCATTCAATTGGGTTACAGAAGTAGCATAAGAACAGCGCAAGAAACCTTCACCCTGAGGGCCAAAAACATTGCCGGGAACAGCAGCAACTTTATTCTCCGTTAACAATCGCTCAGCAAACAGGTCGGAACTCATACCCGTCTTTTGAATGCTCGGGAATGCATAAAATGCTCCCTGAGGTTCATGGCATTCAAGTCCAATATCCCTGAATCCCTGCACAATCAAACGTCTACGCTGATTATACGATTCTACCATCCGATCTTTCTCACCCAAACCGTTCGTCAATGCCTCAAGTGCAGCAACCTGACCCATGGCCGGTGCACACATGACTGTATACTGATGGATTTTGAGCATGGCTGCAATAAGTTCAGGATGACCACACATGTAACCAATCCGCCAACCTGTCATTGCAAAAGCCTTTGAAAATCCACTGACGAGAATGGTCCGCTCCTTCATGTCAGGAATCGCTGCAAAGCTAACATGTTTTTGCGTATACGTCAATTCAGCGTAAATTTCATCAGCGATCACAATCAGATCATGCTTTTTAATCACTTCAGCAATAGGGAGCCACTCTTCATACGTCATGATGGCTCCAGTGGGATTACTCGGATAACACAGAATAACCACTTTCGACTTCGGTGTGATGCCAGCTTCAAGAGCTTCGGCCGTTAACTTGAACTGATCTTTCGCATAGGTTTCAACACCAACCGGTATACCGCCACCGATGGAAGCGATTGGTGAATACGCCACGTATGAAGGTTCAGGAATGAGAATCTCGTCGCCTGGTACGATTAATGCGCGCAAAGCCAGATCAATCGCTTCACTGCCACCCACGGTAACAATAATCTCATCCTTGGGATCGTATTTGGTATCAAACTGTGTATCCAGGTATTCACTAATGGCTTCTCTCAGCTTTGGCATACCTGCGTTGGAAGTGTAGCTAGTCATGCCTCGTTCCAAAGAGTAGACACAGGCTTCACGCATATGCCAAGGTGTAACAAAATCTGGTTCCCCCACACCCAATGTAATAATATCCTTGTTGTCTCCAACCAGATCAAAAAATTTACGAATTCCGGATGGAGGTATCTGCTGCACGAGGGGTGCCAGATAAGATGTCATTTTCTTGTTGTTCCCGGTTGTCTGTTCATTCACTATCATGACACATCTTCCTTTACGGCGAGATCATGAGACGGTTGTCTTCCTGATGGTCTTCAAAGATAATCCCGTCCTGTTTATATTTTTTAAGAATAAAATTCGTTTTGGTTGAAAGTACAGAGTCTATCGGAGACAGTTTCTCCGACACAAAATTAGCGACTTCACGCAGGTTGCCACCTTCCACTTCAACGAGCAGATCGTATGCACCTGACATGAGATATACGGACTTCACTTGCGGATAGAGATAAATGCGTTCAGCAATCCCTTCAAAGCCACGACCACGCTCCGGCGTGATCTGCACCTCAATCAGGGCCGTTACTTTTTCATCATCTATTTTGCTCCAGTTCACGACGGTTGCGTATTTCACGATGACGTGGTCTTGTTCAAGCTGTGCCACGGCGTTTTTGATCTTGTCTTCCGACTCCCCCAGCAGCGTCGACAGCAGTGCGGGAGTCCTTCTCGCGTCTTCCTTCAACAGATCCAGCACTTTTAATTGCAGATCGTTCAAATCTTTCATGGTTTTCCCTCCAGCGTCATCCAGGTTCCTGAAAATGAATTAATACTTATATTACATGAATTTAACGTTGATGCATAGACAAAAGACCGCCTGCCCTGAATTCGGGCAAGCGGTGGTATGGTCCTGGAACGTTAGGTGCTTCAAACCTCTTTTGCAAAGGTTACATGTAATAAGGGTTACCGTAATTCGGTTGATGCTGAGACACATTAGGAGCTTGGCTATATGAACTGTTCTGCGTATTCTTTTCCTGAATGAACTGCTGACACTTCTGTTGGGTCTGGTGGGCGGACTGAATTTGCTTGTCCACATCCTGACGCAGTGCCTTGGACGAAACAGAGTACATGTTGTTTTGCTGCATCAGATTAAACAGTTCCCCTTGTAATCTTAGGGTATCGTTGGTCAGGTCTGTGAACATTCGACGTGTCATGGGGCAGGAAGCTTCCGTTGTCGCAGTTGTATATTCGCGCGAGGTTCGTCTTAAATCTGCAAGAATCGACTTCAGCAGATCCTGCTCCTGCATAAAAGCGCCATTAGATGATAAAGATTGAGAATACATGCGTTTTCCTCCTATACAGTTAGGGTTGTCTTCAATTACTGAACTTGCGTAGGTGCGAGAGACTGATGTTGCTGCAGCGCATTAACAAGCGTGTTCAGATGCTGTTCATGTGAGCGAACATAGTGATTCAATGCTTGTTGAATTTGTGGATTATGTGTGATGGAAGCTGTGGCTGCACACTGCTTAATCAGCAGTTCTTCATTGGTGATAGAGTCCGCAATGTAGTTCAATTCCTTGGGACTCAGCGCTTGCATCGTATGATTCTGCATGTTTCGATGGCCTCCTCGGCATAAAGTTTATGCGCAATTATTGTTAACCCGGTCACACAAAAGTATACAAATTTTAATTATAAAGGAGATGTTTCTAATGGATCTGGTCTATGGCACACCTTTCTGGCCCTCCACTTTCAATTCAACATTTAATTATTCTCCGCTACAAGAAGACATCTCTTGTGACTGCCTCATCATTGGTGGGGGCATGGGAGGCGCACTCATATCTAAACTACTCACGGAACAGGGTGTTAACACAGTTGTCATTGATAAACGAGACATTGCCCACGGCAGCAGTTCTGCCAATACTGGTCTTTTACAATATACCAATGACAAAACACTAACCTCATGTATTAACACTTTTGGTGAAGCAACAGGCGTACGTTTTTATGAGCTTTGTCGTGAAGCCATGCAACAGCTTACTCACATTGCAGGCAGTCTGGATACAGACCCTTGGTTTATCCCGCGAACAAGTCTTTGTTTTGCAAGCAGTGAAGATGATGTAGTCCTTTTGGAGGAAGAATATCAGACCTTGAAACGTTATGGTTTTGAAGCTGAACTGTGGGATGCCGATAGAATAAGCTCACATTTCCCCTTCAGCAAACCCGCTGCACTGTACACCATGGGAGATGCGGAAGTGAACCCCTATCGTTTTGTTCATGCCTTGTTTGAATCCGCAAATAAACGTGGCGCTAGAATTTATGGTCAGACAGAGATGATACACTGTGAATACGATGAAGATGGTGTATTATGCCACACTTCCAACGGTAAAATCCGTGCCAAAAAGGTCGTATTTGCTGCCGGTTACGAGACACAGGACATCAAAAAGGATCGTGGCGCCTATCTGAAAACGACCTATGCGATTGCTACCAAACCCTTGTCTGATCTTAGTGAATGGTTTGAACACAGCATGATCTGGGAGACAGCGCGCCCATATTTGTATATGCGAACAACTCCAGACGGACGAATCATTGCAGGTGGTTTGGATGAAGAAACACCTCGGGAGGATCAACGTGAAATACGGGCTAAGCACCGGGGAGATACACTCCTTGAAGAGGTCCGTTCCTATTTCCTTTTAGATGACCTTGAAGTCGATTATGCCTGGGGTGCCGTGTTTGGTAACACGAATGATGGCCTCCCTTTGATCGGTACACATCCCGATTATCCACATTCATATTTTGTAGAAGGGTATGGAGGTAACGGGACCGTATACAGCATGATTGCTGCTTCCTTCATTGTGGATGCCATTACGGGCAAACCAAATCCTGATATGAACCTGTTCTCACTGACACGTACAAGTAAACCATCTCCTGTGTAACATGCAAATGAATCAATACAAACAGGGTACAGCATAAGGAAAGTTTTCCTTTCCCGCAGCTGTACCCTGTTTATATATATGAAAGTCTGCTAAGCCGCGGGCTCTTGCCCTTGTGTTCGGTTCAATAATTTGCGCATGAAAATCCATCCGATTAGCGGAGAAGCCCCGAGGACAATAATAAGCCAGGTTAACATGCGTAGAGATGGGTTATTTATGACCGTCACAATGAATATGACCAAACCACTTAGTCTGCCAAGCATCAGGCATAACTCTCTCAATACGACAAGTTCAACCCTTTTCTCCACATTTTCGCCACTCGTGCCCATCATGTCGAATCCCGCCGAGATCATTGGCAGTACATACAACGGCATCGCAACAGCACTCCCAATCCCCATGATTAACAGCGTACCGTAGGTTACTTTCCAGAGAAGAGGAAGGAGCACAACGAGCAGAATGAGCGCGCCGATCAACATGCCTTTCGATCTGTACTGCGGTTTGAACCATTTTCCGGCTGCCCAATAACTTACGAGTGCCACAGCTGAAGTGATGAGTGAGAACTGCCCCAATTTGTACTCCTGTGCTGTGGCCACATATACAAGGAGTGCTATCAGGAAGGCAAAGACACCTTCCCTTGCGCCCTGAGCGAACAAACCCACGGCTAGGGTCCTCCAGGGACTCTCCGGCTTGGATAGCTGTATCCAGGGTTCAGACCAGCGGTATGTACCGCTCACCTTTCTTTTTTTCAGAAAAAAACTGAAGACTACCGCTATGACATAAAAGACGAGTGATACCGTGAAGATGAGCCGATATCCTGTGTTGTCTGTCATGCGAGTAATAATCAGACCAGAGAACCAGGGACCTATAATTCCTGTCATCGAACCAAGTAACCCCACCCAACCATTGAATAGATCCCTGTTTTCCCGATCCGTTATTTCAAAATACACAACATTAAATGCAATCCAGAATAGCCCCAGGGAACAACCTAGTAGTATACCCAGAGGCCATATCCAGTCTACAGCTTGGGAACCAGCCCAGAGGACGATCATATAAAATATGCCGGACAGCGCAGTACCTAGTCGTAGTGCACTCATTTTATTGTGTTCCTTGACCCATTTGCCAGCAAGCCAGAACGTTAGTCCAATGGCCAGTTGCTGGCTGAGAGTGAACCACCCTAACATGGCATAATCCGGACGGCTTTTCCACAGAAACACATTCAAAAAGGTTCCCGACAGCGCTCCGGCTAACGCAAACAATCCATTCACGCCCAAAAGCAGAATGGATTGTCGGCCTAAAGTAATCTTCATCTGCTCCTCCTTCATCCACCTGATGTGAACTGTGTACAGGTAGGTCTTAGGGTTAACGTACCCCAAGCCAGAGGAAAACATGATGAATCTTTAGGATTACTTTGAAATTGTGGTTCTTATCTACGAAACACTTATTCCTGCGTACTCAGGTTCTTAATCATACGCAAACGATCCTCCTCAGACAAACTGTATTGAACTTGGAAACATCCCGAGCATACATAGGTCAACACCTTAAACGGTGGTGACAATAGTGCCCCTTCGCCTGAAGCTGCGTTAGCAACTGGCATGAAGTTATCCTGTGTTGCAGCTTGCGTACCTGCGAGAATCATGAATTCCCGGCAATTCGGGCACTCCGGCACTTCTTCCTGATGATCAAGTTGCTTCTGGACACCTTGTTCATACTGAATGAGGTCATTACCTTCATCCGCATATTTGGTCAATGTTCGCAACTCCGGCAATTTGAGTTCAACTTCATCCCCCCACAGATCTGTAAGATCCGTAGTCTGTTCCTCATCCTTTACATCATCCACATCATAGATGTCGTCCTCAGCTTCATCGTTCTCTTCGTCACCGATGTTAATGTTGAGGGTTCGATATCCCTTTAATTCATTGTGGCAGTATGGACACTCTTCTTCAGGACCAAGTTCCTCATCCCATACAATTTCCGTGTGACACCAAGGGCATATTGTTGTTTCCATATTGAATCAACCTTTCTCTTTCATATCATGTATTCATTACATAGATCACACCGATGGCAAAAAACACGATCGATGCCGCAAACAGAATCCGTATCAATATCTTCATGACTGGTCCCCCTAGATAATGCTCGCGCCGATAACAAACGACAGCGAGACTGAAATAATCATGGATATCAATCCGACAGCTCGGTTATCCGCTTCGATCTCCTTATCAATGGAGAACACGGGTGTCAGGAATTCGAACAAAAAATAGGCAATGATCAGAAGAATAAACCCTACAAATGACCACGTCATGGCTTCATACACTGAAGATTTGGCTTGTATGCAGAACCGCAGTACGTTGCAGATCCCGAAGATCTTGCCTCCTGTAGCCATCGCAACGGCCACATTACCCTTCTTGATCTCAGTCCAGCATTTATACTTGGTCACCAGTTCGAAGCAAGCCAGAAATACAAGCAGCTCCATAATCGCTACCGAGAAAAAACCGAGTACCATCCCCAAGGGATGAGACAGCAATTGGTCAATGCTTTCTTTCACGCACCGTTCCCCTCTCCCCATCTGCGGCCTTCATGAATAAGGTCGCAGAATATCATTGATTCATGGACCGGCTATTCCAATTCTGCGACGGTCACACCATTTCCGCCTTCTCCGTAATTGCCCAGCCGGTAACTTTTAATATGTTTATGCTTACGCAGGTAATCCTGAATACCGGAACGTAAAATTCCTGTACCTTTACCGTGAATAATATAAACTTGGCCCAGGTTGGCAAGAAAAGCTTCATCAATGAATCGGTCTGTCTCCATCAGGGCTTCTTCCAGGTTGGTGCCACGCAGATCCAATTCACTTTTCACATTGTCATCACGTGTGCGTTTCATACCCGTTACCGGTTTTTGCTTCGGTTTGGCTGTGGGAGCTGATTGCTGTAGTTCCAGGTCATCCAGAGATACTTTCATTTTCATAATCCCCAGTTGTACCATAGCGTCTTTGCTGCCCGACATCTCTACAACATGACCTTTTTGATTCAAACTATACACAAGCACTTCATCCCCAGGACCAATGGCACGTGTCTTCGGCGCTGTTGTCGTCTTCTTGACCGTTTTCCTGCGTTTCTCCGGTTCAGCCTCGTCCAGCTGTTTGCGGGCAGCAATGAGTTTGTGCTCCTTGACGGAAGCTCCTTCTTCCATAGCCAACAGGCGAAGATCCGCTATAATTTTCTCCGCTTCCGCACGAGCCTTGTCCACAATGCTGCGTGCATCCTCTTCTGCTTTTTCAATCCGGCGATCACGCTGCTGTTCCAGCTTCTCCAGTTCACTCTGATGACGACTGCGTAATTTCTCCATATCCTGGCGCAAGCTCTCTGCCTTCTCACGCTCTTGTTCAGCCGTAAGACGGTTCTCTTCAAGAGATGCGATCATATGTTCAATTCGTTGGTCCTCTTCCTTCACTTCGCCACGGGCGTAGTCGAGAATGTAACCCGGCAGTCCCAGTCGCTCCGCAATGGCAAATGCATTACTTCGTCCAGGTACACCTACCAGAAGGCGATAGGTTGGACTCAGTGTATTGATGTCAAATTCCATGCTGGCATTAATGACACCTTTACGCTCATATGCGTATGCTTTCAGCTCACTGTAGTGGGTGGTCGCAACCATGCGACATCCTGTCCGGTGCATATGCTCCAGCATCGAGATGGCCAGTGCGGAACCTTCAGCCGGATCTGTCCCTGCGCCAAGTTCATCAAGCAATACCAAACTTTTCGGCGTCATGTTTTTCAGAATGCGAATGATGTTGGTCATATGACTGGAGAACGTACTCAGATTCTGCTCGATACTCTGCTCGTCCCCAATATCTGCATAGATCGCATCAAATACACATAGCTGACTGCCGTCCTCAGCCGGAACAAATAAACCGGACATCGCCATCAAGCTCAGCAATCCAATCGTTTTGAGTGTTACCGTCTTACCACCCGTATTCGGACCTGTCACGATAATGGATGTGTAATCATTGCCCAGCTCAATATCGATTGGAACCACGTTTTCGATCGCTATCAGCGGATGCCGGCCTTTTTTAAGTTTGATGAACCCGCGGTCATTCATGCGTGGCAATGTTGCTTTCAATTCACGAGCCAGACGTGCTTTGGCAAAGATAAAATCAAGTGATCCCAGCAAGTCGACATCATACAACAGCCATTCTCCCTGCTCACTGACAAGCGCCGTCAATTTCTGCAAAATAATTTCTATTTCGCGTTCTTCCCGAATCCGGGTTTCGCGTAATTTGTTGTTCATCGCAACAATCGATTCCGGCTCAATGAACAATGTTGCACCCGAACCGGACTGATCGTGCACAATCCCGCCAAAATACGAACGATATTCAGCTTTCACCGGGATAACAAAACGGTCTCCTCTGATGGTTATGAGCTGATCCTGCAACATTTTGGATACGGTAGAGGAGCGAATCATGGAATCCAGTTTTTCACGAATCCGCGCTTCTCCGCCTCGCAACTCACGACGAATCTGTGCCAATGTTACGCTTGCACTGTCGGCAACCTCTGCATTATCGTCAATACAGATTTTGATGGCATCCTCAAGTGTTTTTTGCTCTGACAGTTGATCACTGATATAAAACAGTGATTCGATGGGCTCATCTTCATGTAAAGTACCAATCTGACGTTTCAATCGACGCGCTGCAAAGGTTGTATTGGATATTCCCAAAAGTTCGTGAGGGTTAAGTGTGCCTCCAATTTCAGCACGTTTAATGGAAGCCGTAATATCTACAATCCCCCCAAACGAAGGTGAACCTTTCAGGCGATCAAATGTGAAGGCTTCATCGGTTTGCTGCAGCAATCGCTTCACTTCTTCCAGCTCACTGCTGGGTTCAAGTTGCTCCGCTTTCTTTTTTCCCATGGTCGTCTGGGCAAAGCTAAGCAATGTATTTAAAATTTTGCGATATTCCAGTGTGTGTAAAATTTTCGTGTCCAAGTGTACAACTCCTTCCAAACTATATCTGTATTATAACGAAAGAAACTTTCTTACGCTATTTAACGAATCCTTCCACACATAACTTAAACCATACCACCACAAACTACAGGTGTCAGGATTGTGCAACCTCTCCATCCCCTTGGAGTTGTCCTGCTCAGTTCAATCCGAATAAAAGGAGGTAAACACCATGAATTTCCTGGGACATGTCGTGCGATTTATTATCGCCGCAATTGTATTAATGGTGGTCAGCTGGATCGTTCCCGGATTCGCCGTTGGTGGCTTCTGGAGCGCCCTGCTGCTTGCTCTCGTCATTGCCCTGCTCGGCTGGATCGTTGAAGGTATCTTCGGCAAAAGGGTCAACCCGTTTGGTCGCGGTATTGTCGGATTTATCGTTAGCGCACTGGTAATTTGGCTTGGTCAATATGTTGTAGATCATGTTGAAGTCAGCCTGCTCGGTGCCATTCTCGCTGCGCTGGTCATCGGGATTATCGATCTTTTCATCCCGGTATCCACCCCTTTTGATGCCGGACGAAGCTCCAAAAGTTAATCTAACTCCCACCAACGTCCCCATGAATTCTATTAAACCTCTGAAGGCCCAGTGCCGGAAGAGGTTTATTTCATTCGGGTAGTAACACTCTGCCGTACACGTACAATTTTCAAAAAAACGACATACGCAGCGTGTACAGGCATCCACATAATGCGGTATGATGACTGGAGCAATCATTCAAATTTTATCCATATCAAGCTTAAGGAGGCACATGATGAAGAAAGGCATAAGATGGCTCGCTGCCTGTATGTTAATTCTGGTCCTCACTGCGTGTGGAGCGGCGAAACAGTCCGCAGAATCTGACAGTAATGGATCCGATGCTGAAGTTACAGCCAGTGAAGAACTGGTCATCAAGGCAAGCAACTACGAATTCGATCAACCTGAGTACCGTCTTAAAAAAGGCGTTCCGGTTAACATTGTTTATGAAAATGTAAACGGAAATCACGGTATACTTGTGCCTGAGCTGAATCTTCAACTGGATACCAGAAATAGCTCCAAAGTCATAACCCCGGACAAAGTTGGTGAGTTTGAAATGTCCTGTTCTGTCTTCTGTGGTTCAGGACACAGCAGCATGATCTCCAAAATTATCGTTGAAGAATAAGTTTCAAGACAAGGAGCCCCCGCAGCGACGGGAGCTCCTTCTTTAGTATAACAAATTGTACCAGAGTACGTTGCCCACGAGCCAGTTCTGCTCCATTCATTCCGCTAGGTCTGGTCCTGTTCAATCAATTCAATCCATTCGTTATATTCCGTCTGCAACTTCGTATATTCATCATGCAACTGACGATATTCCGTATTCAGCTGCTCTGCCTTCTCCTGCTCCATTTCACGTTCAACCTGTAACAAACGTAATTGATTCGCCGCTAGTTCGTAACGCTCCCCCATCTCAAGCAGTTCAGTTTCCATGATCTCTTTCTCTTGGGTCGCTTCTGCACGTAACTTGTCCAGCTGCTGTCGTTCTTGCTCCAGTCCCTCCAGCAACTCGCTACTTGCAGCACTTTCTTTCTTCCAAACGGTCAGTTCATTCTCAAGTGCAGCCCAGCGTTCCTGCCAGGATTGCTCCTGAGCCGCCCATTCATCTGCCCGGCGTTGCCACACTTGGTCATTCTGCTCCGCTTGTGCAACGCTGGAGCGGAGTTCTTCTTCACGTCTCGTCATCTGCTCCAGACGGGATGACAACTCGGCCTGTTTGGCTGACAGTTCTTCGTGTTTGATCTGCCACTCCAACGCTTCTTCCTCGGTCTGGGCGAGCCGGCTCTCTTGCTCGGAGTAGCGCTCGGAAAGTTTAGCTGAAGACTGTCTTGCTTCTTCAAGCGCCCTCACAATTTCTTGCTTCTCCGTGCTCAACTCATCAATCTTGGAGCTGTAATTCTCTTCACGTTGTAATGCATCACTGTAATCGTTACGGATTTGTTTATAATTATCCTGAAGTCGGTTCAGCTCTTCCCGGACAACATTGAGCTCAACTTCAAGCTCTTTGCGTTTCTCTTCCAAAATTTCTGCGTCCTTCTGGTATTGCACAGCTTCTTCATGGTTGAAACGAGACTCTTCCTTCACTACGGACAATTCATCATGAAGAGATTGCACACCAGACTCCAACGTTTCATTTTGTTCAGCAACTTCGAGAATCTGGTTCTCCAGGTCCCCAATCTCAGCCAATCGCTGCTCAGCAAGGTCTTTCCAGGATTGCTCACGTTCCGTAAGCGTGCCAATCTCATTCTGCAATGTGCGCACTGCGGCATGAGCCTGTTCAAGCACCTTATGCAACCTGCGCTGTTCCTCTTCCGACTTCACTTCAGCCTCACGAAGCTTTTGAACTTCCTGTTCAAGCTGTGCGTGCTGCTCCTGAAGTTTGCGCAGCTGAGCAGTAAGAGAAGTTTCTCTATCCACAGTTTCATTATACTTCTGTTTCCATTGTTCCTGTGAATCACGGGATTGCTGGGCAGCCTGCTCCGTTTCACGCAGAAGCTCCTGCAACTGAGAACGGTCCTCTTTCAACTGCTCCAGTTGCTGCTCCAGTTCCGTAATTCGGCGACTCTGAACTTCCTGCTCCTGTTTACGGACCCCATGCTCATGACGCAACGTTTCCAATTGACCACGCTCGTGTTGAAGCTGCTGTTCTTGCTCTGCAACCATGTCCTGTGCACTGATGAGCTGGGTCATCACTTCTTCCAATTGCTCTTCGACATCTAACAGTCGAGACTCCGCCTGTTTACGTTGTTCCTCAAGCTGCTGCTTGAGCTTGCTTCGTTCTTCTTGCAATACGGCTTCTGCCGCCGCAGCCGCTTCCGTTGCCTGAGATGCTGCGGCTTCCTTGGCTTGTTGCAATTGTTCCTCGAGAGCTGCTTCTTTCTCCATCCATTCGAGTTCTGACTGTTCGGATAATGCTTTGAACTCCGCATTTAATTGGTTTATCTGATTCAGGCGCTTCTGCTCCGCTTGTTCCTGCAAGGCAGTCCGCTCCTGATTCGCCTGATCCGTCAGAGCCTTAGTCTGTTCCAGCGCTTTTTCTTCAACCTGCTGGAGCCGAAGTTCCATCTGTTGCTGAAGTTCGTTATATTGCAGCGCTGCTTCCTCCTGAGCTTTCTTCAGGTTGTTCTCAGCCTGTTCCAACTCTAACAGAATGGCGGACTCGGCTTCTTCCTTGGCTGTCTGAACCTGCTGTGCAGCCTTGGCTTCAATTTGTTGACGTTCTGCAACAGCACGGCTTTCGACTGCTTTTAATTGAGCTGCAGCCTTGTCCTGCAATTCCTTATATTGCGCCGCAGCTTTGGCTTGCGCCTGCTGCAATTCGGCTGCAGAACGGTTCTGAGCTTCTTTTAGCTGAGAAGCGGCCTGTGCCTGTGCAGTTTTAAGCTGATTTGCCGCTTTTTCTTCCATTTCCTTCAGCTGTCTCGTTCCCTTGGCTTCTGCTTCCTTGAGTTGTGCCGTAGCTTGAGCCTGCAATTTCTGCAATCGCTCTGTGGCCTGGGCACGCTCCTGCTCAAGCAATGAATTTAACTTTGCCATTTCTGCTTGCTTGTCCGTTTCAGCCTTTTGCAGCGCCTGCTCTGCTTCAAGCTTCAGCTTCTGCAATTCAGCAAGAGCCTGGTCACGTCGTTCCAATTCTTTTTGATGTTCATTTTGTATGGCGTTCAACCGATTCAATTCGTTTCTCAGTTCTGTACGTTCTCCAGTAAGCATCTTCAGTTCATTACGGATTTCCTGAGTCTGAAGAGACTGTTCAGCCATATGTACAGCCGCCAGTACCGCAATACGCGGAGTATCCAGACGGGAATTTTGCTTGGAGATTGCGCCCATACGCTCATCTACCAGGTTAGCTACTTGTTTCATATAGTCGGCACTGCTGCCAACCAGTTTATAGGAAGTCCCGTAGATTTCTACGGTGACGCGTGTACGATCAGGTGTAGTCACAGTTGTGCCCTCCTTCAAGTCTGTATGTTGATTCTAAGCTGTAATCACAAAAAAGTCACATCGATCCTCTAATGCTAAGGATTCGATGTGACTTCAAACAATTCCTGCTAATCTTTGTTCAAAAAATCTTCTTTTGTCCTATTTACGCAATTCCGCTCCGAATTGCTCTTCCAGACGAGCCACGACACGGGCATGAACTTCAGTAACTTCCTCATCGGTCAGTGTACGTTCACGATTCCGGTATACCAGTGCCATCGCCACGCTCTTCTTGTGTTCACCCAGTTTACTGCCAGTAAACACATCGAATACCTGTACGGTTTGTAACAATTCACCCGCCGATTCACGAATGACGCGCAGCATATCTCCCGCTTCAATATCCTCATTCACAACAACCGCGATATCACGTTCCATGGCTGGGAAACGTGGAAGTTCACGATAACGAATATGAGCGTCTGCTTCACTGTAGATCGATTCAAGTGCAATTTCTGCGATGTACACATCATTCAGATCATACTGCTGTTGCAGTTCCGGATGCAATTGACCCATTGTACCGATCAATGTGCCTTCCCCACCATCCTTGCCTTCCAGATAAACCGATGCGGAACGTCCCGGATGGAATCCTTCAGGGCTGTTTGCTACCAAGCGAATGCGTTGTTCAAGCCCCACATAGGCGAACAGATGCTCAAGTGCACCTTTCAGATCAAAGAAGTCTACTTTCTCCGCTCCAACATTCCATTGCTGGCTTGCACGATTCCCGGTGAGCAGCAGCCCCAGTACTGGGATCTCATGCGGTTGCTTAGTCAACTGGTCTTCTTCGGTGAAGAACACATTGCCCACTTCAAATACAGCGAGTGAATCCTGTTTACGGTTCATGTTATACACCGCAGCATCCAGCATTTGCGGCAAAATACTCGTACGAAGCACACTGCGGTCCTCACTCATAGGCATCGCGAGTTTTACGGCTTTACTGCCTTGTGTTAATGCCGGGAACAATGTCGCTTTATCCGGGTGTACAAAGGAGTAACTGATCATTTCCTGCCAGCCACTGCCTGAGAGCAATCCACGAATGGTGCGACGCATGGCTTGAGAGCGTGTATATGCCCCCGGAGTTGTCGGTCCTTCAATCCATGTGGTTGGAATGTTGTCGTATCCGTACAGGCGTGCAATCTCTTCAAACAAGTCTACATCGAGCGTAATATCCCCTCTGCGTGTAGGTACTTCCACATCCAGCAATCCTTGATCTGCATCACCACATGCAAAGTGCAAGCGAGCGAAGATCGTTTTCACCTCAAGCAAAGAAAGATCGGTTCCCAGATAACGATTCAGTCTGTCCAGGGACAATTGAATGACACGTTTCTCCGCAGCTTCCGCTCCAGCTTCCACGATTCCCTGATGCACTTCACCTTCAGCATATCGCTGAATCAGTTCAGCGGCACGATCCAAAGCCGTAATCACCGCACCCGGGTCTACTTCCTTCTCAAAACGCATGCTTGCTTCGGAACGCAGCCCCAGTTGGCGCGACGTTTTCCGAACGGTTCCGCCGTCAAACTTGGCGGACTCCAAGAGCAGGTTCACTGTGCCTTCCGATACCTCGGAATTCTCGCCACCCATAACCCCAGCGATGGCTACAGGTTTCACGCCATCCGTGATGAGCAACATGTGCGGCTCCAGCTTGCGCTCTTGGCCATCGAGCGTAACGATCGTTTCACCTTCGTTGGCCATCCGCACTTCAATATGGCCTTTTTCCAGCTTATCCGCATCGAATGCATGCAGCGGTTGACCGTATTCCAGCATGACATAGTTTGTGATATCAACGATGTTATTGATAGGACGAACACCTGCGGCCATCAGACGGTTTTGCATCCACAGCGGGGAAGCACCCAGCTTAATGCCAGTTACATAACGAGCTGCATAGTGACTGCATTGCTCCTGCGCCTTAATCTCTACAGAGATATGATTCGCGGCTGCATCACCCACTTCAACCAGTTGGTCTTTCGGACTTGGCAGCTTCACTTCACGACCCAGGATCGCACCCACTTCATAAGCCGCACCACGCATGCTGAGACAGTCAGAACGGTTCGGTGTCAGGTCCAGTTCAAGTACATGGTCGTCGAGACCAAGAACCTGGCTGATTGGCGTGCCAACCTCTGTTTGTTCCGGCAGAACGAGAATACCTTCCTGCTGATCTTTGGGCAGCAATTTATCGTTCATGCCAAGCTCTTTGGCGGAACAGATCATGCCAAGGGATACAACGCCGCGCAGTTTGGCTTTTTTAATATCCAATCCACCAGGGAGCTTCGCTCCCACCAGAGCTACGACTACTTTTTGGCCTGCATCCACATTTTTCGCACCACACACGATCTGCAGATCTTCTTCTTGGCCGGCATCGATGACACATACATTCAGTTTGTCTGCATCGGGGTGTTTCTCCTTGCTCTTCACATAACCTACAACAACTTTATTCACACCCTTGTTGCGATTTTCCACTACATCAATCTCGACTCCCGCACGGGTGATTTTCTCCGCCAATTCCTGTGGCGTCACACCTTCAAGGGAAATATAATCAGACAGCCAATCTGTCGATACTCTCATGGACGTTCACTTCCTTCATCTATAAATTGGTATTCCCGGTTCATAAAGCTTGCTCTATATATGTTGATCCATTGTCTTGTTAATCTTGTTAAGTTACAGCCGTCCGAATTGCTTCAGGAAGGTCAGATCGCTATTGTAGAAGTGACGGATATCATCCACACCATACTTCAGCATGGCGATACGTTCTACACCCATTCCGAATGCAAAACCGCTGTATTTCTCCGGATCATAACCACCCATTTCCAGTACTTTCGGGTGAACCATACCGCCGCCCAAAATTTCAAGCCAGCCAGTTTGCTTACATACCCGACAGCCGCTGCCGCCACATTGTACACAGGTTACATCCACTTCCGCACTTGGCTCCGTGAACGGGAAGAAGCTTGGACGCAGACGAATTTCCGTGTGGGAACCGAACATTTCGCGCACGAATTGCAGCAGAGTTCCTTTCAGATCGCTCATACGAATGTTTTCGCTGATGACCAATCCCTCAACCTGGTTGAATTGGAAAGAGTGTGTCGCATCGTCGTCATCACGGCGGTATACTTTACCTGGGCAGATGACTTTAACAGGCACTTCGCCCTTCATGCTCTGCATGGTACGCACTTGAACCGGAGACGTATGGGTACGCATCAACAAGTCTTCTGTAACATAGAAGGAATCCTGCATATCACGCGCCGGGTGATTCTTTGGCAGATTCAATGCTTCAAAGTTGTAATAGTCCATTTCGACTTCAGGACCTTCCGCAATGCGGTATCCCATGCCGATGAAAATATCTTCGATCTCCTGTACCACTTTGGTCAGTGGATGCAGTCCGCCTTGACGTCCACGACGTCCTGGCAGAGTTACATCAATTTTCTCAGATTGCAGACGTTTCGCCGTCTCTTCCTTCTGGAACTGATCCTGCTTGCTGTCGATGACTTCCTCAATGGCAGCCCGAACATCATTGGCTACTTGACCAATAACCGGACGTTCCTCTGCACTAAGTGCACCCATTCCGCGCAAAATCTCAGTCAATGCACCCTTTTTCCCCAAATACTTTACACGCAGATCACCGAGCGTCTGCGGATCATTCACACCAGACAACTGCTCCAGCGCTTCGATCTTCAATGCCTCTAAACGTTCTTTCATGTGTAATTGCCCCCTTTTTGTGGTGTTATTGCAACAAAAAAAGGCCTTCTCTCCCCTGAAGGGACGAAAAGACCGTGGTACCACCCTTGTTAGACATCCAATGCTGCACGGACCTTCTGGCCTGCAACTGGTTCTGTCTCACTTTGTACGGAATAACGACCGTTAACCGTTTGCCCCTACTGTTGCCTCTGTGTCTGCACACAAACAGGTTCAGGGAACCGCTTCGGAGTGAATTTGGGCAGCCTTGTTCTACAGAAACGCTCTCAATCTACGGCGCTTCCTCCCTGTCCAGAGGCACTGCTTACTTATCTCCATCATCACGTTTGCTTTTGAGTTAAACCTATATCGATGTAATCATCGATGATCGTTCATAATTATATGCAAAATAGATCGAAATAGCAAGCCGTCCATGTTCTAATTTATACTTGCACCCTTATCTTTCAATTGTTTCAGGCGCTGCTGGATTTCGCGAATCTCAGCTGCCTCGACTGCTCGCTCATTCGAATGCTCTATCTGTGTCAGACTATCTTTTCCAGCAGTGCTCACAGGAGACAGCAACTCCAACAGGCGCATCTCCAGTCGTAACCGCTCGTCATCAGACTCCCGGGTCTCCAGCGCCTGCTCCCGAAGTTTGCTGGACTGCTCCCAGTCCGACACATCTCCTTCAAACAGGGTTGCTGTTCCTCCTGCTTCCAGATCGCACAATCGATTGGCAAGTGCCTTTGTCAGCATCCGGTCATGGGATACAAGCACCAAAGTACCTGTAGCCTGTTTTAATACATTCTCCATGACTTCCTGGGTATCGATGTCCAGATAATTGGTCGGTTCGTCCAGCACCAGCAGATTTGCTCCGCCAAAATACAGTCTCAGAAATGCCACTCTACACTTTTCCCCCATGCTCAAATCCCCAATGCGCTTGAACACATCATCCCTGGAAAAGAGGAAACATCCCAGAATGGTACGTGCTGCACTTTGTGTCATGGATGGAAGGGTAAGCAAACTATCCAGAAGTGTCAGATTCTCGGGGAGCCCTTCCAGCTCCTGTGAAAAGTAACCGATTCTCAGCTGTGGATGCCGTGTGACCTTGCCTTGCGAAGGTTCCAGTTCACCAATCATCAACTTCAACAGTGTTGTTTTGCCCGTTCCATTAGGGCCTCGTACGGCAAGCCGATCTCCACGTTCAACGGTGATTCGAAGGTTACGAAGCACTGGCTCGTTACCCGTATATGAAAAACTCACCTCATCCAAGGCAACAAGCTGTCGCGCAGCCAATGGATTCATCTGCAATTCCATGTTCAACTTTGCAGCTTCACGAGGTTTATCCACCCGTTCCCGCTCCAAACGTTCCAGCTGTTTTTGTTTTGCATGGTAACGTGAAATATTTTTGTTAGCTTTGGCCTTGTAGAAGCTCTGGGTGATCTTCACCTCCACATCGGTCGCTGAATTATGCGCTTTATGGAACCATTCCTGGTAGTTTCGAATCGTTTCTTCCAGCGCCTTACGCTCCAATTCCTGCCTGCGGTAGATCGTTTCCTGTTCCCGTAATTCACGCTCTTTGTGGACCTTGTATTCGGAGTATCCGCCTTTGTATTTGGTCAGGGCATCTGCACTGAATTCAATCACTCCTGATGCTACCTGATCAATAAAGGTTCGATCGTGAGATACAAATAACAGCGTACCTTCATATGAGGATAACCACTCTTCAAGCCAGCGCATGCTTCCCTCATCCAGATGATTCGTCGGTTCATCCAGAATCAGAAATTTGGGCTTGCTGACAAGCAGCCCCGCTAGGCGTGCCTTTGTTTTTTGTCCACCACTCAAGGAATGATAGGGTCTGTTCCAATGCTCTGCGGATAATCCAAGACGTGTCAGTACCTTCTCTACCTCAGTCTCCCACATATAACCGTTCAGCTGTTCATATTGCTCCATCACTTGCGTATAGGCTGCAAGCAGCTTTTCATCAGCTTCAGTGCTAATGCTCAAACGTTGTTCCAGTTCTTCCAAGTTCCGTTTCACTTCATAGATCTGACCGCTCTCTCTCCGGACCGCATCCAGTACATTCATCCCCGTCGCAATCTCCGAGCGCTGGCGCATGAACCCCCATTCCTGCTGCGGGATATGACGTTCAATCCGTCCACCACCGTGCTCTTCACCCAAAATAATGCGTAACAACGTCGTCTTGCCGCAACCGTTGCGACCCAAAATGGCGAGTCGTTCGCCCTCATTAATCTCCAGATCTAATCCTGTAAACAATTCATTACCGTTCCACTCTTTTGATACTTCATGCAAACGCACCAATGTCATCATGAGGCCTCATCCTTCCTGCATCCTTTTTGCTGAACAAAAAAAACCGCTGGCATCAGCCGGCGGTTTGGCAATTTAGGGTTGGATCAAGCATTCAAAGACAGATCTAAGGTAAGTTATGGCATGAACGAAGAAACCCAAAACACAGGGTACACGTAAACCTCAAGGTTTACTTGCTCCATACCTGATCCCATAGCTGAATTTGGACACACGAATCCCCTCATTGCTCAGCCGCTCTGGCTGACTGCGTTATAAAACCGTCTGCAGTTAACTGGGGTTCAATTCATGTGTTTACTTCATGGGACGTATGGTTACCTCTCATTCATGTGTAGTATCAATTTCTCCGTAATTGTACCAGATCATTGTAAAAAAGCAAAGGTTATATACATTAAACTAAAGAATGCTTTCTACTCGCCACTCCGATATCAAAACACATCCTATAGCTCGCTTTTATCCCTGGGTTTCTTTTAGAGCAAAAGAAAAAGCCCTTGCGCTGCAAGGGCTCCGGTACTGCTTCGTAAAGCGGGTGATGGGAATCGAACCCACGCTATTAGCTTGGAAGGCTAAAGTTCTACCATTGAACTACACCCGCATGATTGAAAAATTAATTGTTAAGTTCCTTAGGAATTTAACAGTGATTTTACAAATAATAATATACCATGATCCTCTATAGCATGCAAGTCATATTTCCCATTTTTTTCATTACGCCCCCATCTTAAAAAAGCAGGAGCACCCTCGCGCCCCCGCTGTCCCCTATCCTGTAGGCTTATCCACATCTCTCAAAAACTGCTTTTCAAATTCAGCGGCTTTAATCGGTTTGCTGAAGTAATAACCCTGAGCCTCATGACAGTGTTGATTGCGAAGAAAGACCATCTGATCTTCGTTCTCCACACCCTCAGCTGTCACTTTCAGTTGTAAATGGTGAGCCATTGAAGTAATGGTAGATACAATCGCAGCGTTATTGCTGTCCTCCATGACTTCATTAACGAATGAACGGTCAATCTTGAGCCGATCAATCGGCAGATCCTTCAGATAGTGCAACGAGCTGTATCCCGTTCCAAAATCATCAATACTGATATGCACACCTATTTCTTTGATTTTGCGCAATTGTTCGAATGATCGGTCTTTGTCAAATGTCATGCTCTCTGTAATCTCCAGTTCAAGCCATACAGGCTCTAGTCCTGTCTCCTTGAGAATGCCATTGATATTGTCCAACAAATGGGAATGTCTGAATTGTCTCATCGACAAATTCACCGAAACACACAATTTACGATAACCGGCTTCCTGCCACTGTTTATTCTGTGCACACGCTTCACGAAGCACCCATTCACCAAGCGGTACAATGAGCCCGCTCTCTTCTGCCAGAGGAATAAATTCCGCCGGAGATACCGATCCCCGCTGCGGATGCTGCCAACGCACCAATGCTTCCATGCCCACGATTAGCCCACTTTGCAGATTAACCTGCGGCTGGTAGACCAGGTAGAACTGACCTCGATCCAACGCCTTGCGCAGATCATTCTCAAGCTGCAAACGCTCCTGTGCCTTCATCTGCATCGCATGGGCAAATCGATTCAGTTCCATTCCTTGTTCCTTTGCACTGTGCAGAGCCGTATCGGCATTCTGAATAATCTCCAGTGGTGACTCACCATCATGTGGGAAAATGGCCATGCCGATCCCAAGTGTAAGATGATACTCATTACCATCAACCAAGACCGGCTTCTCAAAAAGTTGCAAAATGGATCTTGTCCGACGTAACGCCGTATCGGTTGAACTGAATTCTGTCATCGTTAATGCAAACTCATCTCTACCCAACCCAAAAACTTCTTCACCGGGAAGTGACGAATGTTTCAGTCGTTGACCTACCTGACGCAAAACCCGGTTAGCTGCTTGCTGTCCGAGCGAATCGTTAATGGTCTTGAACCGATTAATATTCAGGACCAGTACACCAACAAGCTGTTCCTGCACCACGGCATCATCCATCATCTTTTTTAACCGCTGTGAAAGGCGACGACGGTTTGGAAGTCCCGTTACATCATCATGATGAGCAATATAGTTCATCTTGGCTTCCGCGACCTGCTGTTGCAGGAAAGGCGTGTCCACTACGGATGTATACAGCCCTTTTTGAATGAAAAAATATGCCATACAATTACTCAGCAATCCTAATAGCAAATTGAGATCGTTCACCCCGGTTGCTGAGACAAAATAACATTCACCAAAAAAGAAACACAGAATACCACATAGAATGGTTGGCAGGTCACCATCTTTGGTTTTTTTCCATTGTACAAACAAAATAACGGCAATAATGCCATAGAGCAATCCGACCACAAAATGAACTCGGGTGAAGATTCCACCAAGCACATCCCCATCAAGCATACTTGGCAACATGCTCCATTCCTGAATAGCCAGTATGTACAAAATAACAAAGGTACCCAATGTCCCACTGAACACTAAGAATTTGCGTGGTAATGCAATTTCTTTCTCATTTATGGTATACACGAGCAGTAAACCTACTGAACATACCAACGATCCCATGGTTGACATCATTAAGGAGAACTCCGATTCCATCATGGCTCCATTTGGAATCTCTTCTGCAAATGAAACGATATGCACCAGTTCAAACAGACCAATCAATAAAAAGAGTGTTGTCAATAATGTCCTACGAAGAGTTAGCTTCTGTGTCCTGAACAACCAGCTTTGATTATAGATGCCGATACAAGCCGCTACCGCAGCGAACCCACCCAAGAGTGTCAAAATCGGGTAACCCGATATGAACAGATCAGAGCGTGAAGAAGAACGAAACCATTGACTTGCGAGGAAACACAATAAGCCGCACACAGCGACCCAACTTATTTTTCTCTGATCTTGCAGATTAACCTTCATTCGTGTTTTCCTTCCCGGGATCACCTATCCTGAATTACATTTACCAAACTCAATAACTTATTACACGATTCGACAAATAAACATATTAACCAACGTTCAATTCACATGCATACACATGCTATCTGGTACATAATAACATTTAATTTTGTATACGTGAACTAAAAAATAGTTACTCCTAGGAATATTTATTCATAAATATAGAGAAAAACAAGGCATTAAGAACTAAAAAAACATGGATCTCCAGTTAGAGTCCATGTTTTCCTAATTTGCAACTGTATTTCAGACTAAATTACTTATCAAAATTCACTTCTGGTGTTGTTAATTTATCATAGAAATCAACAACCTTATCCTTGTCTTCCGATGAACGAATCGCCATCGCCGAACGTGGATGCTCGTCCAACGCACCTGTGATCATGTAAGGCAGAATGTAACCCCATTCTTCTTTTTCTCTCAGTGGAACCATCAATTGTTCCAATACACCAAGTACTGGACGCAGATTGTATTTCGTTCCTTTCAGATGAGCTACCAGCAATTCGGTTGGGCAGTTACCTGCCGCACGTCCCATACCATACACAGAAGCATCAAGCAGCTCAACGCCAAGTTCCGCCGCAACCAATGTGTTAGAAAACGCAAGCTGCATATTATTATGTGTGTGAACACCAAGACGTTTGTTAGGCAAGTGAGTCTTGAACTTCTCCACCAGATATTTCACATCATTATGATCCAGACTACCGTAAGAATCGACAATGTAGACAACATCTACAGTACTTTCTTTGATCAATTCAAATGCTTCCAGCAACTCATTCTCCATTACATTGGAGAGTGCCATAATATTCAGTGTAGTTTCATATCCACGATCATGGAATGTTTGAACCAGAGCAAGTGCCTTGTCCACATCTTTGCTGTAGCAGGCAACCCGGATCAGATCCAGCATGCTCTCGCTGCGAGGCAAGATATCATTCTCGTCCACACGTCCAACGTCAACCAGTGCAGATAATTTGGTGTTTCCTTTTTGAGGAATAACTTTACGCAGGAAATCATCATTCAGAAAACGCCACGGTCCTGCTTCCTCAGCACCTTTCAGTAACTTCGGAGAGTTTTTGTATCCAATTTCCATATAATCAACGCCAGCTTCATTCAATCCAGCATACAGCTGTTGAACAAAGTCCACGCTAAAGTCCCAATTATTCACCAATCCGCCATCACGGATCGTACAATCTACAATTTTGCAATGATTTGTCTTCATTAATGTCTGCTCCTTTTCTGACCAACTTGTGTATTCCTCTCATGATACTTGAACGTGACAAGAAAAGTAAAGGGATTCCGGACTTATTTACTTCGATAAGATTTCCAGATTCGGTCAATCTCAACCATATCGGAATGATCTGGAGCCTTTCCTCCATACCGTACGCTGTTATACGTGTCTGGCAGTCTCACAGACAGCTCATCTTCTTCTAACTTCACACCATTCTGAATAATGGTCTGTGCAGCCTCGAGTGGAGTGTGTGTCCCCTGTACTCCCACTCCTCGATGAGCAGCTCTGTCAATCCAAGTCCGATAGTAATACCGAACACGTTCAACATCCTGTGCAGGTATCACTTCTTTCTTCCGAAACCAATTCTTTTTAACTTTTGCTGGCGCATCAAGCGTCTCACTGACATCGATATACTCCGTCCGTGGTTCTGCCTTTTTGTCACCTGGTTGTAACATCCCTTTGAATCGTTCCATAAGTCTGTTTATCGTTTTTCGTCCCAACCTCAGAAGCAGCCACAGGATTGCTCCTGCTACAGCACACATCACTACCCACCCCAGAATGTTCCAGAAGACTGAGGGCTCGGATGGCGGCTCTCTCCAATCATTCGGTATATTTAGCGGCTGATTGGGATTGTCCATTGGTAATCGTGGCTCCTCGCCGGAAATCGGACCAAACCATCCCCTGATCCATGCAAGCAAGCGGTCACGTAGCGGCCCCAGCCAGGCAGCCAAACTTGGGAAAGCACCAATCGCGACGATGACAACAAACATCCACATGAATCGCTGATGATTCGCACGTGCAAAATCTCGTAATACCAATCTTCTCTTGCCGTCATTAAGCATTGCCTGATCCAATTGCAGCATATATCGTCCAACCAGCCAAAAAGCAAAGCTGATCACTCCCGCAATATAGATCCATGTGGTATAGGTTCGTATCGGCTGCATAAACTCCAACGAATTCGAAGCAATCATCAGCACGATCGCACTGATTACACCCATAATCTGCAAGCGCCATAACAACACAGAATGAAAGACTGGCTGGAAGGTCAGACCTGCATAAGCCAAGATGACTCCACACAGTAGCAATGTGATGATATCCGGCAACGGGAGGATGAGGCTCATCCCAACAACGAATGCAAAGAGAAGTCCTAAGACGAGTGCCGTTAGTCCACGAATGAATGTACTTTTCTCGCTAAAACCCGGAATTTTATGCTGGATGAATTGTCCCAACCCACCTACGAGAACAACCAGGATGAATAATGTGTACGGCAAATGTTCCATTGCGTAGAATGATGTGAGCGTAAATATCGGAAATAGATATATGCCAGCCATCAAGACGGCAAGCATCGCTATGAGTCCCTTTGTCGTCGCTTCCTGTCTGTTTCTCATGCACTCACCGCCTTTGTATTCCCCTTAACGTCCTCTACCGGGAGAATCGTCACACGATGTCCTTGTTCGTGCAGACGTGCAATCTCATGCTCCATAGCGGCAGATACATAGGATGTAATCAGCAGATAGCTGCGGATTTGCTGTGCTTCTTCATTCAAACGTACTTCATCATTCAGGAATTGCTCCATAGGCACCATGCATTTCAACTCTGTCTCCGCCATAGCTTCAAGTAACCGTTCCAGATGGGGCGTGCCATAATCCGGCTCAATCCGCAGTGTGTCTCGGCCTCCACCCACATGATAACCATTATGGGCGAATCCTGCCGGCAACCCTCTACCGATGGCATCCACGGCAGCCGTGGCAGCATAACGGAGTGCCCGTTCAATCTTTTCCGGTCGAGTGACTACACTCCACATATCTGCAGATTCCTGAATGTTCACTACAATCCAGGACTGCGGATCAGCTGTCCATCCCTGTTTGTAGACTTGTAATTCCCCTGTACGTGCACTCGCTTTCCAGTGAATACGATTCATGGGGTCGCCTGCGCCATAAGGCCTAACACCCAGAATCAAGAAAGGATCCTCAACGATCCATCGTGATACTTCCACTTCTCCCTGCCATACCTGATAAATTGCAGGAAGATCCTCTGCATTCACTAATGAAGGATACACAACCATAGACATTTGCATAGGAATCGGTTTGGTGGAACGCCACACGCCAAAAAGATCCCCACCTGTCATCGTTGCTGTATTTAATGGATAAATCCCACGCTGAGTACATACAAAAGGATGCTTGCGCGTAATACGAGTAAACGGTTTCAACGTAAAAATACTCTTATGGTTCTGATAGATTTCGCCTTGGCTAATATCCATACCCGAACCGGAACGAAATACAAACGACACTGGCATCATCGATTCAAGTCTGAGCCACGGTACGGAGACCCGTTTCTCATTCGATATCGTCTCCACCATCTCAAGTTCATCTCCAGCGTAACAACGAAGCTTGCTGAATTGTCTGCTGTACTTGAGCTTTCGCAGTGCTGGTCGTCCGAACCACACACCATGTATAACAACGACAATGCCTCCAACCAGGACAAGCCATAATAATGCCATAAGATTAACGCCCGCTTGTAGCGAGATTCTCCGTAGGCACTTCTGTCTGATTCAGAAGTTCCTGGATGATACGCTCAGCCAAGCCCTCTTGTTGTCTGACCCGGTTACGGAATACAAGCCGGTGGGCCAGCACAGGTTCCGCCAGAACTTTAATATCATCAGGCAATACAAAGTCTCTGCCATGCAGTGCAGCCCAGGCCTGACTTGCCTTGAGTAATGCTTGTGCCCCACGTGGACTTACGCCAAGCGAGAGCTCGGGATGTTGTCTTGTTGCTTCGGTTAACTGAATGATATATCGCAGCAAATCTTCGTTGATTTGCACGGTTTTATACGTATCCTGCGCCTTCAAAAGTTCTTCACGACTGATGACTGCCGAGAGATCTTCAACAGAACGACTGGCTACCGTACGTCTCAAAATTTCTATACTCTCTTCACTGCTTGGATAACCCATGCGAATTTTCATCATAAAACGATCCATCTGAGCCTCAGGTAGCGGAAAAGTTCCCTGGTTATCTACAGGGTTCTGGGTGGCGATAACGATAAATGGCCGTTCCAACTGTCTAGTTGAGCCATCGATACTGATCTGGCGCTCTTCCATGCACTCCAGCAAGCTTGATTGCGTACGTGGTGTAGCCCGGTTAATCTCATCAGCAAGTACAAGATTGGCGAACAAAGGCCCCGGTCTGAATTCAAAATCACCTTCTTTTTGATTAAAAAAATGTATCCCTGTTAAGTCAGAGGGCAGCAAGTCCGGTGTAAACTGTATCCGTTGAAATGTGCAGTCCAATGAAGAAGCTACCGATTTGGCAAGCATCGTTTTCCCGGTACCCGGTACATCCTCCAGCAGCACATGTCCTGAAGCTATGATCGCTGTCATCACCAGTTCTATAGTATGTTCTTTTCCCACAATCACTTTGCCCACGTGATCCATCAATTGTTGATTCATTCGTTCCATTCCTTGGATTTCCATCTGCATCTCATCCTTCCGTTATGGAGCTTATGTATTCGCATTCATTACTAACTATAACCCTAATTGGCAACATAAAACAAAGGAGTCGGCAAATGGCCGACTCCTTGACTCCCCACTCTTCTCAAAATACCAAGGGTAACATAATCATAAACCGCGTACCTTCTCCTTTTTTGCTATCCACAGAGATGGTACCTCCATGATTCTTGATAATGCGGTAACTCACCGAGAGCCCAAGCCCCGTTCCGCTCTCCTTGGTCGTGAAGAATGGATCAAACAGACGTACAAGCGTGTTATGGTCCATTCCATGACCATTATCCACGATGGAGATCTGTACAAACTTGTTTTCCGTGGCCGTAGATATTCGAATTAGACCGGTATGTTCTTCGCCGACTTCCTCAATGGCATCCATTGCGTTTTTCACCATATTCAAAATAACCTGCTTAATCTGTTTGACATCAATGGATACATTCAGCGGGATATCCCCTTCATCCAGTGTGATCTCGCACCCCTTCATCAAACCTTCGCTTTCTGTCAGCAAGACCACCTCTTTGAGCAAAGAGTTGACGGACATCACGGTCTTCTGTGGTGCTGACGGTTTGGAAGAATTCAAAAATTCGTAGATGATGTCGTTCGCCCGGTCAATCTCCGTCAGTATGATCCGAGCATACTCGTCTTTGCCGAGCTGCAACAAATGGGGTCTGAGCAATTGGATGAACCCACGGATTGCAGTCAAAGGGTTACGAATTTCATGAGCAATAGATGCTGAAATCCGCCCAAGCATCGCAAGTTTGTCATTTTGATAAGCGGTCTGTTCAATTTGTTTATAATCAGATACATCTTTGACGCTGAACAAAAAATCGCCATCCATCTGATCACCATACGTCACAGTAACCAGCCAATGCCTTCCATATTCATCAATCAACTCATGATAGCGCTTACGATGAAAGATGGTTTCCCGATAAATACGTAATATTTTCTTTTTCTTGAATCGGCTCATCTGCGGATGATGCAGCATTTGCATCAGGGTGCAGCCGCTCAACAGACTTCTTGGAAGCTCCAACAACTTTGCCATCTGAACGTTAATAAACGTCAATACACCGTGACTGTCAAACAACATAATACCGCTATCCAGATGTTCCAGTACATTTTCGTACTTGTTGTTATCCAGATGCACAGGCGGGAATCCATCCGTTGGTTGAGGCACTGTATCCTGAAATTCACTAATCATGTCAGGTTCCTCCTTTTCACGTAAATGATAAACTTGCCATTCGGACATCATATCATCACAGAAACAGGAAGGGCCGATTTTATTTTTCATTACCGGTGCCCTTTCGTTGGGGGGCTGAGCCGAAAATATGGATGGCATGTCCGGAACTTAAGCTGGTCTATTCTTCCCGGTAACCAACAGTTGATCCGGAAAATCATATACATTTGTCCCATTCTGACCTTCTCCTATTCCCAAACACGAACATTTTTTGCTCCGCCTCTTTTGCAAGTCTGTTTTTATCATAGACAAGTTTATAGAAGAGAGTCAATCGGAGAAAGTGTCGAATGGAAATTATTTTAAAAAAAACCTCGAATTAGTTCCAGAACAACGCACAAAAACGAAGCCGTTTCACCCAATAGGTAAATCAGCTTCGTTTTTAATATCTTTAATTTGTGATATATCGGAGTTCATCTATAGTCCGGTCTTATTATGCTGAATTTTCAGTCGGCGCTGACTCATCACAGCTAATCGACGTTTAAGTTCGCTTTCCCACTTCTCGTCTTTGGTTTCTTTGGCGAGTCTGAGCAAATCCAGAGCCATATCAATCTGGCGCTGTACAATGACCATGGCATCTTCACTCTCACGGTTTACACAGTTTTCGAAAATCGCATCCTCATCTTCTGTCACATAATCTTGAAAGTCAATCTCGGATGCACCGTCTCCATGGGCATATTCAGCCAGAATTTCATATTCGTTTTCCACTTTATAATGCACCTCAACCCGATGACACACCGGGCAAAACAGCAGGGGAACATTATGAACCTGGGTGCGGTAATGCTTCAGCGTGCCCTTCGTTCCAACCATACTTGCCCCACAACAGTAACTCATTTTTGTTCACCCTCCTTATTACGTGCCGGGACTTTTTTGTTAAAATGCAATCCCGTACACTTCCAGCACTTCCGAAAAGGAATAGTTCCATCAGTGTATCACATTCATGTACAGATTATAAATGCAGAGCACCGGAATATTTACCGGGTTTCCATACCCTATTCGCCTTAACGGCCATCAATTCCTCTTTCAGCAGATAAAAAGAAGACTTTCTTCTAATATATTATTAACACGCTTAGCTGCTTGTTCAAACAATTTTGATTAACTTCGTGATAAGTTTCGGCAAAAGGGTGCAAAAAGCCCTCAATCCCTAACGGGATGAGGGCTTGAACAAAAAACGTTCAAGTTAATCTGGCTTACAGGTTATTGTCGCCTGGTTTCCAGTTCATTGCACACAATCCGCCGGATTGCAGTGCTTGTAGTACGCGAAGTGTTTCTTCAACACTACGACCTACATCGTTGTGGTTAACCACTTGATATTTCAATTCGCCTTCTGGATCGATGATGAACAAGCCGCGCAATGCTACGCCTTCTTCTTCGATCAGTACGCCGTAATCTTTAGCCACTTGCTTCGTGATGTCAGAAGCCAGCGGGAAGTTCAATTGACCCAGACCATTGCTGTCTACAGGTGTGTTGATCCATGCTTTGTGGCTGTGTACGGAGTCTACGCTCACGCCAAGGATTTCAGTATCCAAAGCTTTGAATTGCTCGGAAGCAACGCTCAAAGCTGTAATTTCAGTTGGGCACACAAATGTGAAGTCCAAAGGATAAAAGAAGAATACAAGCCATTTGCCACGATAATCGGACAGTTTAACGGAACCGAAATCTTGTCCATCTCCCGATACTGTTTCCATTGCGAAATCCGGTGCTGGTCTACCAACCAAACGTTCTGCCATAACTAAAAATTCCTCCTTTGGGATTATGTAAGCATCCTTGCGGATTGCTCATCATCAAGAAAAACGCGAACGATTTTCCTGTAATTAAAATGATTTGATACTTGATAACAAGTACAAGTAAAATGTTATCATTCGGACTTGCTAAAGTCAAGATTATAAACATTATTTTTTTATAATAATTATAAATAAGGATTTTTCGTGGCAAAAATCAGAAAGGAACAGCCCTCTGTACATTCCATAACTGGAAACAAAGGGCTGTCATGTTGGTGGTACTATAATTACGCCTGTTTCTGAATAGCCGCTACGATCAAATCGCCCATTTCGGTCGTGCTGATCGCTGTGCTCTTATCTACAGCAATATCACTTGTGCGGTGCCCTGCGTTCAATACATCCGACACAGCTGCTTCAATGGCATCTGCACCCTCTGTATAACCAAAGGTCGTACGGAACATCAACGCCAATGAGAGAATGGTTGCAATCGGATTAGCGAGACCTTGACCTGCGATATCTGGTGCAGAACCGTGTACCGGCTCATAGAGTCCGAAGCTGCCTTCTCCCAGTGATGCAGATGCAAGCATACCGATGGAACCAGTCAACATCGCTGCTTCATCACTCAAGATATCTCCGAACATGTTTTCCGTTACAATAACATCAAAGCTTGCTGGACGACGAAGCAATTGCATCGCGCAGTTGTCTACAAGCACATGCTCCAGTTCAACATCCGGATAATCCGGTGCTACCCGGTTTACGACTTCACGCCAGAGACGGGAAGTTTCCAATACGTTGGCTTTGTCTACAGAAGCCAGCTTTTTGCGACGTCCTTGGGCAATTTCGAATGCTTGACGAACGATCCGTTCTACTTCCGTTACATTATATGCACATGTATCTACAGCCTCTTCGCCCTGTGCACTTTCACGTCTGAACTTCTCACCGAAATAGATACCACCTGTCAACTCACGTACCACCATCAGATCTGTACCTTCAAGTACTTCCGGCTTCAGAGTTGAAGCATCCTTCAGGCAATCAAATACGACAGCCGGACGCAGGTTGGAGAACAATCCGAGTGCTTTACGAATACCCAGCAGGCCTGTTTCCGGGCGAAGCTCCTTGCTGTTGTTATCCCATTTGGGACCACCAACGGCTCCAAGCAGGACTGCATCTGCACTTTTACATACGCTCAGTGTTTCTTCAGGAAGAGGTGTGCCCTTCTCATCGATTGCGATTCCGCCAAACAACGCGTGCTCTGTCTCAAAACGATAACCGAATACTTCCTCCGTACGTTTAAGTACTTTCTCAGCCTCAGCTACGACTTCAGGGCCGATTCCGTCACCTGCAATAACTGCAATTTTTTTCACGTCTGCCATTGGGTTGTCCACTCCTTATATTTCACTCATGAATGATTCTTAATGTAACGTCTCATAGTAACTCTCTCTTTTGTATCATATTCTACGGTCATTTGACCAAGATATACAATCTATGACTTTAATAGATTTTACCTATAAGCCAATAGAGATTAGCCTTTCCAAGTTGTTCTGACCTCCCGGCTGGGTTAAAATATAGCTGAATTCAAATCAGGTACGCAGGAGGGATAAGCAACATGCAATATTCGTATTTGGGTAAATCAGGCCTCAAGGTCAGTCGAATCTGTCTCGGTACCATGAATTTCGGGCCTGCTACAGATGAAAAAGAAGCTTTTCGCATTATGGACGCAGCACTCGATGCAGGCGTGAACTTTTTTGATACCGCTAACATCTACGGTTGGGGTGAAAATTCCGGTCTTACCGAAGAAATTATCGGACGTTGGTTCAACCAGGGTGGTGGCCGACGCGAGAAAGTGGTTCTAGCCACCAAAGTCTATGGCTCCATGCATGATGATACAGATGGCCCCAATAACGAAGCTGGCCTCTCCGCTTACAAAATCAGACGGCATCTGGAAGGTTCCCTCCGCCGCTTACAGACCGATCATATCGAGTTGTACCAGATGCACCATGTGGACCCTGCCGTATCGTGGAACGAATTGTGGGGCGCATTTGAGAATGCCGTTCATCAGGGTAAAATCGGTTATGTAGGATCAAGCAACTTTGCTGCTTGGCAGATTGCAATCGCACAAAGCGAAGCTAACAATCGTCATTTCCTCGGCCTGGTTTCCGAACAACATAAATATAGCCTCAACTGTCGTTTGCCTGAGTTGGAAGTATTGCCCGCAGCCAAAGAGCTGGGCCTCGGCGTCATTCCATGGAGTCCACTGGATGGTGGATTACTGGGACGTAATGCTCTCCAGAAGCTGGAAGGAACACGCAGCGGAGGCATCGCTGGGCGGATTGAGCAGCAGCAGACTCAGCTTGAAGACTTTGCCGCACTCTGTCGTGATCTCGGCGAACCACAGGATACGGTGGCTTTGGCCTGGGTTGCAGCCAATCCGGCAGTGACCGCCCCGATTATCGGACCACGTACGCTGGAGCAGTTTGAGACCGCACTCAAATGTCTGGATGTGACTTTGGATGAGGCCGTGCTTAAACGTCTGGATGAGATTTTCCCGGGTCCAGGTGGACATGCACCTAATGCATACGCGTGGTAACAGCTTGATAGCGTAAGGCGATGCAATAGGAAACTGTAGAAAATGTACTGTGTTTTACGGCCATAATCCTATAAATACAAGCAAAAGAGTCTGACCCTCCACAGGAGAGTCAGACTCTTTACGTACCTCACTGAACGGAACAAAATAGGCCAAGCGATCTTTTATATCCATCAAAATGTTATCCTGTCAGATGTATATGTCACAGCTTAAAGTTCAGTTCAATGAAGGATTCGTGCTTGCTGCACCAGAACCTAAAGGTTCACGTTTACACGGTTCGTATATGTCTTCCGTTTTTCAATCAATTGATTCAGACCGTCCACATAGGCACGTGCACTTGCACCCAATATATCTGTGCTTACGCCACGTCCTTGCACCGACACCTGATTTTGAGTCAGCACAACATGTACTTCACCCAATGCATCCTTACCATGTGTTACCGATTTGATGGAATAGTCAGACAACGTTACGTCTTCCCCACTCACTTGGTCAATTGCATTGTATATTGCATCTACGGATCCGTTACCCTCTGCTTGCTTCTCCACCGTATCCCCGTCAAGCGTCGCAATGCGGACTTTGGCTGTTGGTACCGATTCATCTCCGTACGTAACAAAGATGGATTCCAGTTTATACACCTCAGGTGCATCCTGCAATTTCTCTTCAATTACGGCAAGCAGATCTTCATCAGTCACTTCTTTCTTCTTATCAGCCAGTTCTTTGAACTGGGCGAAAGCCCGATTCAATGCTTCTTCTTCCAGCTCATATCCCAGATCAATCAACCGCTCACGGAAGGCATGACGACCAGAGTGTTTACCCAATACCAGTTTGCTTTCCTTCAGACCGATGGACTCTGGAGTCATAATCTCATACGTTGTTTTTTCCTTCAGCATGCCGTCCTGGTGAATTCCGGATTCATGTGCGAAGGCATTCGCCCCAACAATGGCTTTGTTTCCTGGCACAACCATACCTGTCAAACGACTAACCAAACGACTGGTCCGTGCAATCTCGGACAACTGCAGCGATGTTTTCGCCTGGAAAAATTCCTGACGTGTCTCCAGCGCCATAGCAATTTCCTCGATCGCCGTGTTGCCTGCACGTTCACCAATACCATTGATCGTACCTTCGATCTGATCGGCTCCGTTGAGAATAGCTGCAAGTGTATTGGCCGTCGCCATACCCAGGTCATTATGACAGTGGGCACTCAGCTGTACCTTTTCAATGCCATGCACATTCTCCTTGAGATGTTTGAAAATGTTTCCGTATTCATATGGGCTCAGGTAACCAACTGTATCCGGAATATTCACAACGGCTGCGCCTTCTTCCACAGCCATATTTACCATTTCCACGAGGAAATCATACTCGGTACGACCTGCATCCTCAAGTGAGAATTCGATCTTCGAAAATGTTTTCTTTGCATAACGAATCGCGGAACGAGCTGTATCCAATACCTGCGCTTTATCCATACGCAATTTATGTTGGCGGTGAATAGGCGAAGTTGCCAGGAAAACGTGAATACACGGGTCCTGTGCACCTTTAAGCGCTTCCTTAACCGCATCAATGTCTTGCTCTCTGGAACGGGACAAGCCAATTACAGTCACATTTTTAACTGCTTTTGCCACTGCATTGACAGCTGCCAGGTCACCTGGAGATGCCGCCGGGAAACCAGCTTCCATCCGGTCAATGCCAAGCCGCTCGAGCTGATGGGCAATTTCCACCTTTTCACGAGTGTTCAGATTGACTCCCGGGGATTGCTCTCCATCACGCAGCGTTGTGTCAAATACATAGATTTTACGCACGCTTCGCACCTCCTGTACTTGTATTATAATGTTTCTCTGAACCAGCAATAGCGGCTCACGCATAAGCACGGCCGCTATTCCCAGTTAAAGCTCTAAGTTTACTTGAATACCTTAAAGTGCATGTTCTAAAAGTTAATGCTTTATTTCTTGATCCAGTGCATCATCTCACGCAATTGTCCGCCAACCACTTCGATTGGGTGTTCAGCTTCGTTACGACGAGTTGCTGTCAAGAATGCACGGCCGGATTGGTTCTCCAGGATGAAGTCGCGTGCGAATTTACCTTGTTGGATATCCGTCAGCACTTCTTTCATTGCTTTCTTCGTATCTTCAGTTACAACGCGAGGTCCAGTTACATAGTCACCGTACTCAGCTGTGTTACTGATGGAATCACGCATACTTGCGAGTCCGCCTTCATACATCATGTCAACGATCAGTTTCAGTTCGTGCAGACATTCGAAGTATGCCATTTCAGGAGCGTAACCCGCTTCTGTCAATGTTTCGAATCCAGCTTTTACCAATGCACTCACGCCACCACACAGAACAGCTTGCTCACCGAACAGATCTGTTTCTGTTTCTTCACGGAAGGAAGTTTCGATAACCCCTGCGCGTGTACAACCGATACCTTTAGCATAAGCCAAACCGATTTCTTTCGCTTTACCTGTTGCATCTTGCTCGATTGCGATCAGGCCCGGTACACCAAATCCTTCCACATAAGTACGACGTACCATGTGACCAGGGGATTTAGGAGCTACCAGCAATACATCACTGTTTTTTGGAGCAACGATTTGACCGAAATGAACGTTGAAACCGTGTGAGAAGAGCAATGCAGCGCCTTCTTTCAGGTTTGGTTCGATTTCGTTTTTGTATACAGAAGCTTGAGTTTCGTCTGGCAGCAAGATTTGAACTACATCTGCGCGGCTTGTAGCTTCAGCCGGGGACAGAACTTCAAATCCGTCATTTTTTGCAGAGTCGAAGGATTTACCTTCACGAAGTCCGATGACTACGTTCAATCCGCTATCACGAAGGTTTTGGGCTTGGGCGTGGCCCTGGCTACCATAACCGATTACCGCAATCGTTTTTCCTTTCAATACGTTAAGCTCTGCATCTTGTTCATAATAAGTAGTTACTGGCATGTTTATAAGTCCTCCTTTGTATTGTAAAGAACCCTTCATTAATGAGCGGGTGTCTCAAGGGACCGACTCGCTTGGCGTATCAAAAGCGTCTCTGGTCTGATTCGATCCGTTCAGACACCCGCCCATTAATGCGGGAATGTAGCTATATTTTCAAGCGTTACATCACTAAAATGTTACATTGCAACTTTTAAGGGACTGACACTCTCACATAAGATCAACTGTATATGTTAGTTAACCGTCGTCCCTCTTCAATCATTATAGCCTTATACGTTGCCGCGTACCAATGCAGTTATGCCTGTACGGGACAATTCGCGAATGCCGTATGGCTTGAGCAATTCAATCATAGCATCAATTTTGTCCGTATCTCCGACCACCTGCACAATCAGGCTGCCAGGACCAACATCTACAACGGATGCGCGGAATGTTTCTACCACACCCAGAATCTCAGGACGCTCGGAAGGCTCTGCTTTAACTTTGATCAGGGCAAGTTCACGGGCTACCATCGGTTTCAGGCTGAAATCAACCACTTTAATAACATCGATGATTTTGTACAATTGTTTCTCAATCTGCTCCAGTGTTTTATCATCACCAATGGTAACAATAACCATCCGGGAGAGCCCAGGTTCTTCCGATTGACCTACTGTAATACTCTCAATGTTAAATCCGCGTCGACCGAACAACCCTGATACCCGCTGAAGGACGCCAGGCTGATCGTTTACCAGTATTGAGATCGTATGTCTTATCATTCGTCAGCATCCCCCATCAGCATTTGATCAATTGTCGCTCCTTGCGGAACCATTGGATATACATTTTCTTCCTTACGCACTACGAATTCAACAACGACCGGTCCTGGTGTATCCAAGGCTTCCTGCCAAGCACGCTGGGCTTCTTCCTTGTTGGTTGCACGCAACCCTTTTACGCCATATGCTTCAGCCAATTTTACAAAATCCGGACTTCCTGCCAGATCGATATGGCTGTAACGGTTCTCATAGATGATCTCCTGCCATTGGCGAACCATTCCGAGTACCTGATTGTTAATGATTACAATTTTCACCGGTATATTGTTAATGGCACAGATCGCGAGTTCTTGGGAACACATCTGCATTCCGCCGTCACCGTTAATGGAGATAACGAGTCTGTCCGGATTGGCCATCTGAGCACCAATAGCAGAAGGGAATCCAAAGCCCATTGTTCCGAGACCACCCGAAGTTACCCATGAACGAGGTTGATTAAATTTATAATATTGTGCTGCCCACATCTGATGTTGTCCTACATCCGTAGTTACAATTGCTTCACCTTTGGTTGTATCATTCAGCATTTCAACAACCCACTGGGGTTTCAGCACTTCGTCTGAATCCGTATAGCTGTAAGGTTTCTCTTGTTTCCACTGTTTGATCTGGTCTCTCCATGCATCTGCACGCTCGGCACGTCCAACTTCTTTGTTGGCTATTTCCAGTACGGTCTTCACATCACCAACGATTGGAATATCGGTTGCGATGTTTTTACCAATCTCAGCCGGATCGATATCGATATGAACGATCTTGGCATGTGGAGCGAATCCATCCAGCTTGCCTGTTACCCGATCATCGAATCGTGCGCCGATATTAATCAGCAGGTCAGCTTTTTGAATAGCCTGATTGGAAGTGTACGTTCCGTGCATACCTGGCATACCCGTCCATAATTCATGACCGCTCGGGAAAGCCCCCAGACCAAGAAGAGTTGTTGTAATTGGAATGCCTGTCTTCTCAACAAACTCGAACAGTTCTTCATGTCCACCGGAGTACACCACACCGCCACCGGCCAGAATCATTGGACGTTCTGCTTCCTGAATGGCCTGAGCCAAACGGTCAACCTGCAGTTTGTTTGGTACTGTCCGTGGATTGTACCCTCTCAATATAACAGGTTCAGTTGTTGGTTCAAACAATGTTTTGTTCGCTGATACATCTTTTGGGATGTCGATCAGTACGGGACCTTTACGACCAGTATTGGCAATATGGAATGCCTCATGAATCACACTGGACAGATCCTTTACATCTTTCACCAGGTAACTGTGTTTAGTGATTGGCATTGTAATCCCGGTAATATCCGCTTCCTGGAAAGCATCTGAACCAATCAGGCTTGAAATAACGTTCCCCGTAATAACTACGAGTGGTACTGAATCCATATACGCTGTTGCAATTCCCGTAACCAGATTCGTTGCTCCTGGTCCGGAAGTAGCGATGCAGACACCAACTTTACCGCTTGCACGTGCATATCCATCAGCTGCATGTATTGCACCTTGTTCGTGACGAGTGAGAACGTGTTTGAAATCCTCGAAACCATACATCGCATCGTAAATGTACAACACTGCGCCGCCCGGGTAACCAAATACGCACTCGACACCTTCAAGTAACAAACTTCTCAGCAGAATTTCGGATCCGCTAATGACCTCCGGCTTCATCCATTTTTCACGTAATTCATCTGTTGACCGCACTTCTGGAATTTGAGCTCCCATCAGTCATCCTCCTCTCGAAATTTACACCATTCTGACATTTAAAGTTACAAAAAAAACCTTCCATCCCTGCAAACAAGTTCATGCTTGCGAGGGACGAAAGGTTATCGCTTCCGTGGTACCACCCAACTTTGCCCGAAATTTCGCAATAACGGACCTTACCAGGTACAACAAAACGAATAGCTCAAACGAACATAGTCGTTTCCCATACCTGTTGTCTGTAACGCAGACATACGATTTTCCCTAATACGCGAAAGGAGTGACATCCAGTGCTTTTCAGGAAAACAGCTCCGAGGTGAGCTCGTATATAAGGGATAATGGTGGTGGTTTCAGCAATTCCAGCCACTCTCTGATCAAAAGAGCCCTTAAAACTTCGTCCTCTTCATAGCCGATGAAATATTCTCGTTAAATGTTAGGAACATTATATGATTCCTCCAACCGATAAGTCAATACCTGTTTTGCATAAAAATTCAGAGAACCATCATTCCTCCCTCTTCAACCTTTAAGGTTGCCCTAATCCTAGCGCTTCATTCAGTCACCTTTTATCTTGCTTCGGGCATAGGATATACGAGCAGCACGACTGGTCCTGAAAGGAGGCTCCGCATGGTGATTCGGCAACGCACATCCAAGCTGGATGATGGCGCCATCATGAAGCTGATTGACACTCAACTTGTTCCTTTATCCCATATGAGCGAAAAGGAAATTAATAAAATCCGCAAAGAAATACCCCTGCGAATGAACAGGGGCATGACCTTTGTTGTCTCGCCGGAGCCAGATAAAGCTGCTGTGGCATTCATCCATTTTCTCATGCATGGAGAACTGCTCTATGTTGATATGATGGCCGTTAGTCCGAAAGAGCAACGCAAACGTTACGGGCAATCTTTGTTGCTCAAAGCAGAGAGCTTTGCAGTATCCCGGGGTTGTCGAAGATCAAAAGTGATGGTGGATGAGGGCAATACCAAAGGGCTTCAGTTTTATCAAAAAAATGGATACAGCGCGATTCGATACATCATGATCAGCCGCTGCTACGAATTGGAAAAAACATTATAGAATGTCCTAGAAAAATCCTGGCGGACGTGGACCCGGACCATAAGGACCGAACCCAGGCCCCGGGCCAAAACCGCCACCAGGTCCTCCAGGTCCATATCCCGGTCCGTAGCCTGGACCATATCCTGGGCCTGGTTTTGGTCCAGGTCCGTAACCCGGACCGAAGCCGGGACCTCCGCCATAAGCATAAGGCAGTGTGGCAATAGCAAGCAGATCAAACAATACCAGTGGCAGAATCGCTTTTGTGCGTACTTTTTTGCCATTCAGACGTTTTAGTACCAATTTGTTACCTGATACTTTCAACAGCTTTCCCGTAACCCGAGTGCCGTCTTTTTTGATTGCAACAATATTTTTGCCTATTAATTTCATCGCTTCATCACGCGTAACTTGTTGTTTCATACTTTCCCCTCCTCCTCGGATCGTTCAAAACAGTGTATTCGTCCATCACTGAATTCGCCTGTTTCTTTGTCCCTACCTGAAAATATGGGTATCTGCATGAGAACCAAAACAAACGTGAAAAAGTGGATTGGAGACCCTCAAAAAAACAAAAAAAAAGGCCCGCACAAGGCGGACCCTTTTATCAAGCTTTTGGCTAGTAAATTGATATATTGCAAGTTTACCTTTTACCCGGGTCATACGCTTCACCGAGTGCAGACGGAGCCGAAGAACGTCCAACCGCTGCAACGAGAACGATGATGGTAAGCAGGTAAGGCAACATGAAAATAATTTCCTGGGGAATACTTTGTGACCATTCAAACAACTGCACATAGTTTCGGATTGCTTGTGAGAATCCAAAGAAGACAGCCGCACCAAATGCACCAATCGGATTCCACTTACCAAAGATCATAGCTGCAATGGCAATATAACCTTGGCCGGAAACCGTATTGTGTGAGAATGTACCCGTAGTTGTCAACGTGATTGCAGCGCCACCAATGGCTGCAAGCGCACCACTGATCATAACGCCAACATAGCGATAACGACGCACTTTAACACCAACCGTATCAGCCGCACTTGGATGTTCACCTACAGAACGAAGGCGCAGACCAAATGGCGTTTTAAACATAATGTAATACGTCAGGAATACAAACAGAATGGCCAGATATGTCGTTGGATATACATTCTTGAAGAAGGCTTCTCCGAGCAAGGGAATGTCTTTCAAGAACGGCACATCAAACTTGCTGAAGCCTTGAACCAACGGTGAATCACCAGAACCTTCAAACAACAATTTAACCAAGTACAACGTACTTCCTGCTGCCAAAAAGTTAATGACGATACCACTGATAATCTGATCTGCCTTAAATGTGATAGACGCAACGGCATGAATCAGCGATACCAGTACGCCCAATACAATCGCAAGCAGAACCCCCACCCAGGCTGATGTCGTTCCGCCCATGCCCGCTTCTTGAGCATAATGCGCCCCGATTCCAGCTGCAAAGGCACCGAAGACCATAAAACCTTCAAGTCCAAGGTTAGTCACCCCTGATTTTTCAGAAAAGATTCCGCCGAGTGATGCAAAAATCAATGCCGTAGCAAAGACAAGCGTCGTATTGATAATTTGCCCAATTGTCAACAAGTCCATCTACAACACCTTCTCTTTCTTACGCTTCGAATAGAACGGTTTGAGTATCCAGCGCACGATGCCTTGTGCCGCAATGAAGAAGATAATCGAACCGATCACAATCCGAATAATCTCAGGCGGAACATCCGCAGCAAAACTCATACCTGCAGATCCGTACGTGAGGGTACCAAACAACACTGCACCCAACAACACCCCAAACGGATGATTCAAACCAATCAGGGCAACTGCTATTCCGTCAAAGCCTGTACCTGGTGAACCCGACATTACGGTCTGGTAATGGAACACACCAAGAACCTGGAATGCTCCACCAAGGCCGGCAAGCATACCACTGATAAACATCGCTTTTACGATATTCCGGTTAACATGCATACCTGCATATTCAGCCGCATTAGGGTTGTAACCTACCGCGCGGATTTCAAAACCTTGTTTTGTTTTCCACATATAGATATAAAAGAGCACAGCCATCACAAGGGCAATCAACGTCCCCATGTGTACACGGGAGTTGCCCATCAGTTCAGATAACCAAGTGAGACTAATCGAAGCCGATTCGCTGATATCCACGGAGCGATTCTCGCCCTTCAACAGCAAGAATTGGCGTACGATAAGGTTGGCCAGATACAGACCAATCCAGTTCAACATGATACTACTGATAACTTCATTAACCCCACGTGCCGCTTTCAGATAACCAGCAATAGCTGCCCAGAGACCACCAAACAGTGCACCAGCAATCAAAGCCAGTGGCGCATGAAGGTAGATCGGCAAACCCGCAAATTTAACACCAACAAATGTCGCAGCTGTCATTCCGACGAGAAATTGACCTTCTCCCCCGATATTAAACAGCCCTGCACGTGATGCAAATGCAAATGCAAGTCCAGTCATAATTAATGGTGTCATTTCCCGTACTGCTTCACCAAAGTTGTACATGTCTCCAAACACCTTGGTGAACAATGCGCCGTAAGCTTCAATTGGATTGTAGCCACCAATCAGCATAACAACTCCACCGAGAATAAGACCCATAATTATAGCTACTACAGGCAAAATAAATGAATCTCGCGTAAACCATTTCAATACGTTATTCATGCGCAGTACCTCTCTTTTGAGTGCTGCCCGCCATCATCAAGCCGAGCTCCCTATCATTGGTTTCTTCCGGCAGCACCTCGCCAACGATCTGGCCTTCATAGATGACAGCAATTCGGTCAGATACATTGATAATCTCGTCAAGCTCAAATGAAATCAGCAGAACAGCCTTACCTTGATCACGCTGTGCAATCAGTTGCTTTTGAACGAACTCAATAGCCCCTACGTCCAAACCACGCGTTGGCTGGGCAGCGATAAGCAGTTCAGGGTTTTTATCTACCTCACGGGCGATAATGGCCTTTTGCTGGTTTCCTCCAGACAAGGAACGAGCCTTGGTCTCGATGCTTGGTGTACGCACGTCAAATGCCTCTACAAGCCGCTTCGCCTGCTTTTTGATCGCATCGAAGTTAAGGAACCCTTTACGGGTGTATGGTGCTTTATAATACGATTCCAGAACGATATTTTCACTTACTGAAAAATCAAGTACAAGTCCGTGTTTGTGTCGATCTTCCGGAATGTGGGCTACACCCGACTCCGAAATATGGCGCGGAGAATGATTGGACAGCTCCTTGCCCTCCAAAAGAATCGAACCACTCTCGACTTTCCGAAGTCCGGTAAGGGCTTCAATCAGTTCACTTTGACCGTTACCATCCACGCCTGCGATTCCGACAATCTCTCCTGCACGTACGTTCAGGTTAAGTTGGTTCAGAACTGCAATACCTTCTTTATTTTTGGCGGTTAATTTACTGACTTCGAGCACATTCGCTCCAGGTGTAGCTGGCTTTTTATCCACTTTGAATGTGACATTCCGCCCCACCATTTTCTCTGCCAGCTCATTCGGATTGGTTTCCGATGTTTTAACCGAATCAATGACTTTGCCCCGACGAATAATCGTTACGGTATCGGAGATTTCCATAATCTCTTTCAGTTTGTGTGTGATCAAAATAATGGACTTGCCTTCAGCTACAAGCTTCTTCATGATGATCATCAGTTCTTTGATCTCTTGAGGAGTCAATACGGCTGTAGGCTCGTCAAAAATCAGAATGTCTGCACCGCGATACAACGTTTTTACAATCTCCACACGTTGCTGCATTCCAACAGAGATATCATGAATTTTGGCATGAGGATTCACCTTGAGTCCATACTGTTCGGACAAACGCTGAACTTCAGCAGCTGCTTTTTTATAGTTAATATTGAGACCCTTCGTTGGTTCAGATCCCAAAATAATGTTCTCTGTTACCGTGAACGGCTGTACAAGCTTAAAGTGCTGATGCACCATGCCGATGCCAAGATCGATTGCTCGGTTAGGACTGTCGATGATGACAGGCTTGCCATTCACTTCAATGGAACCTTCATCTGGCTGATAGAGACCAAATACAATATTCATCAACGTTGACTTACCAGCGCCATTTTCGCCCAGTAGCGCATGGATCTCGCCTTTACGAAGCTGAAGGCTGATGGCGTCGTTGGCAACAATGCCTGGGAAACGCTTCGTAATTTGTTTTAACTCAACGACGGGGGTTGCTGCACCCATGTAATCACCCTTATAACTGATATAGTGTGGTTCCGCAAACGAAAGAAAAGCTCCTACCGGAGCGTTGATACACAGTTACCTTGTACAATTGTTATAATGACTTGATCAAATGTTCCTGTTCTTACAATCATAAGGCCGGTCTAGACCGGCCTCAATGATTATTTATTTCCAACGAAGATCAAATTACTCAGTAGGAACTTTGATTTCGCCGCTGATGATTTTTTCTTTGTACTCATCTACTTTAGCAAGAACATCGGCAGATACATTAGCAGTAGAAGTATCAGCAACACCAACACCATTTTCTTTCAGTGTCAGGTTCTCAGAACCACCAGCAAATGTACCATCAACAACTTCTTGGTTTACGCGTTTAACCGCTTCGTCAACTTTTTTGATCATGGAAGTCAACGTTACCTCATCACCAAACTCAAGTGATTGGTCTTTGTCTACACCGATAACCCATACATCTTGACCTTGTTTCTTACGAGCAATTGCTTCGTTAAACACACCGTTACCTGTTGCGCCAGAAGCGTGGAAGATAATGTCTACACCTTCATTGTAAAGAGTTGCTGCTGCTGCTTTACCCAAGTCAGGTTTATCGAATGCACCTGTGTAGTTAGAAATGAATTGAGCATCAGGATTAACTGCTTTAACGCCTTCTCTGAATCCTACTTCAAACTTTTTGATCAGTGGGCTTTCCATACCGCCAACAAAACCAATTTTGTTTGTTTTTGTTGTCAGACCTGCAACAACACCAACCAAGAAAGATCCTTCTTCTTCAGCGAAAGTTACGGATTTAACATTAGGAGAATCCACTACGCTGTCAATGATCGCGAGTTTAGCATCCGGGTTTTGGTCAGCAACCGTTTTGATTGCATCAGCCAATTGGAAACCGATACCCCAAGTCAGATCATATCCACCTTTAACGAATTCGTTCAAGTTAGGAATGTATTCTTCATCGGATTTACTTTGCAGGTATTTAACAGCAGTACCTGTTTCTGTTTCAGTCGCTTGCAGAGCTTCCCAAGCGGATTGGTTAAAGGATTTGTCATTAACTCCACCTACGTCAGTAACCATACCGATTTTGAGATCGGATTTTGCTTCAGTGGAAGTGCCACCTGTATCTCCTCCGGCATTTGTTTCTTCTTTCGGTTTGCTACCGCAACCTGCGAGCATAACCGATACCGCCAGCAACATTACCAAAGACAAGCTGAGCATCTTTTTCATTTCTCTTTTTCCCCCTTAATGATATATCCCTCATTCCAATCCAGCCTACAATTGAACGGTTAACAGATAGCAGGAATGACTTTTATGCAGAATGTATGGTTTCTTCGACATTAAAAGCGCATTCTCACCCTTGAAGCATTGTATCATCTGTCGAAAAACCGAACATTATGACATGGAGAGAAAAATCTAGGACTAGCCTACTAGAGGTGATTATACAATCAACCAGTGTTAAAATCCAGATGTTTCATCACCAAATATCACATATTTTTGTTCTTTTTTTATTGAAAACGCTTAATAATTTAGTGATTTAACACACTAACGTTACAACGATGTGATGTTATATAACAAAAACATATCGTGAACTTTAGTGCTAAGTGGAATTTACCTGTTTTCTTTTGTATTATTTCACCGTTCGTATTTTATGTATTGCCATCGTCTGTTATTCAACCAGTTATCTGGCTTCATTGTTCCCTTCCAAACTATAGCCTATCCGCTCTACTCATTCAGAGATTCAGCTTCGAATTTCTTCCAAGCCGTAAAAAAAGCCGCCATATAGGTACGGCGGCTTGTATCATACAATTTAAGCGTTGATTTTGCCTTTAGCTACAGTAGCCAAAGAGTTGAACGCATTGATGTCGTTAACGGCCAGATCAGCCAACATTTTGCGGTTCATGTCTACACCAGCAAGTTTCAAACCATGGATCAGTTTGTTGTAAGACAAACCATTCATACGTGCTGCAGCATTGATACGAACGATCCACAGTCTGCGGAAGTTACGTTTCGTGTTGCGACGGTCACGGTATGCGTATACCAGGGATTTCATTACTTGCTCGTTAGCTGTTTTAAAAATACGGTGTTTGGAACCGAAATAACCTCTTGCCAGTTTCAAAACCTTTTTATGACGACGACGTACTACAAAACCGCCTTTTACTCTTGCCATATTAAAGAACCTCCCAAATAAATATAAATGTATCCGTGGTATGTGTACGACCGAAGCCGATCCCCCATACGGAATGTACTAATTAGAATTAGCCTTTCAAGTTAGCCAAACCTTGTTTCAAACGTCTAACATCCCCGGCAGCCATAACTGGGTTACCGTTCAGAACGCGCTTAGCACGTTTGGATTTGTGGGAAAGCAAGTGGTTTTTGTGAGCTTTGTAACGAAGGACTTTACCGGAACCGGTAATTTTGAAGCGTCCTTTCAAACTGCTGTGTGTTTTCATTTTAGGCATTTTGTGTTTCCTCCTCCAATGTTATCAGGCTTTAGGAGCCAAGATCATGATCATACTGCGGCCTTCCAATTTCGGTTGACGTTCAATAGTACAAAGTTCTGCAACTTCTACCTTAACGCGCTCCAAAATCCGTTGACCAATCGCGGCATGTGCAATTTCACGTCCGCGGTAACGAACAGAACATTTCACTTTGTCGCCTTCGTTCAAAAACTTAACTACATTACGAAGCTTCGTTTGATAATCGTGCTCCTCAATATTGGAACGGAACCATACTTCTTTAATGTCAACAATTTTCTGGTTCTTACGGGCTTCTTTTTCTTTCTTTTGTTGCTCATAGCGGAATTTGCCATAGTCCATAATACGACACACCGGCGGTTTAGCCTGTGGTGCCACATTGACCAGATCCAAATTCAGGTCAATCGCCATTTGCAGTGCTTCGCGAATGGGCGTGATCCCAATTTGTTCTCCTTCAGCTCCAACAAGGCGTACTTCCTTCGCCCGAATCTCATCATTAATCATGTGATCTTTACTAATAACCGTCCACCTCCAGGTCATTTTGAATATCCTGTTACACAAAAATAAAAGGGATGCCGGTTAAGCTACCGACATCCCTGTAATCAACACAATTCTTCATGAGTATACACTTCATAAATTATTGGGATCGTTGACCAGCCAACATGTTTGTTGATCAGGTGAGAAGTCGGACTTCTGCTTGTGATTCCATTGCTATTCGTTTTAAGGCACTTGAATACTATATCATCCACAAAACACATTGTCAACATCTTCACAACTTTTTTTCGTGAATTATACATTGGTTATATCCGATGCCGACAAAGTATCGCATGCATGTTCCTTACCCTTGTTTGCTTTGTACCTCATCCAACCGCACAACACGTGTATGTTGGGTGTGGCTCCACTGTTTGTTGTTCTGCGTAAAGAAAGCGTAGAACGTAATCGGGTACCAAGACAGCAGATAAATCGGGAACAAGATCAGATATAGATAAACTTTGGCAAAAGTAACCTTCTCCAGTGCCATGGACAACAGGAACGTCAGAATATTCAGACCAATAGCCACGAATCCAACCCATAACGGGAAGTATCCATAAATATTCGCAATGTGCGGACCACTAAATATAGCCATGTCTACCCACATAACAGCGGTCATCAGGAACGTAAGCAACACAACATAGACATTGGCTCCATAGATAGCAAGGTCAAATTTCACCAGACTTCTTTCCTTGATGGACTGCCAGAGCAATGGGAAGAAATATCTGCGTGCCACTGTAAAGTGACCTTGCATCCAGCGCAGGCGTTGTCTCGCTGAAGCTTTGAATGTTAATGGCTTCTCATCAAATACTTTGGCGTCATAGTTAAAAACAGGATACACATTACGTTGCACACTGCGCATCGTAAACTCCAGATCCTCGACCAGACTTGTTGCGCCCCAGCCAATTTCCTTCAACAGGTTAGTCTCGAAGCACATTCCGGTTCCTCCGAGGAAATTCGCCATATTCAAGTTATGACGAGACAACTGCCACAGACGGTTGATATACCAGTAAGATACACCGTAAGCTGCAGTAATCCAGGAATCCTCCGGATTTTTCGTATCAATGTATCCTTGGATAACACGCGAACCATTGTTCAAGTCATCATTCATCTCAAGCAAGAAGTTACGGTCAACCAGGTTATCCGCGTCAAACATAACAACTGCGTCATACTGACGCGGCAATTTCCACAGGTACTTAAGCATCCATTCGATGGCATACCCTTTACCTCTTAGATCGGCGTTAGTACGTACACAGGCGTTCAACCCATGTTGTCTAACAATCTGAGCCGTTCCATCCGTACAGTTGTCACAGATGACAAACACATCGTACAGATCTTCCGGATAATCAAGTTGTTTCAAGTTCTCCATCAAGGCACCAATGACTTGTTCCTCATTGTGTGCTGCGACGAGTACAGCGAATGATTTTGTCGCCGGATAATGTTTCTTTTTCTTTTTCTTAATCAGACCGAACAGCGAAAACGTGAATTGGTACACGGCTAGCAGTGCCAAAATGACCTGCATCGTGACGAATATAGCGTCCAACATCGTTCTCTGTTACCCCCTTTTTTTCAAACCCAGTTTACTCAAGCATTTCTCTTCCTGATTCTGCATTTATTTTTTTTGTAATCTGCAGAATATGACCCTGTTCTTTTGTGTAATACGTGAATTTATCAGGCAATGTTTCAAAGCTTGGTTGCTATCAGTTGGCTGCTTTATCGATTCTGTATTCTTTTCAGTCATTTGTCAAAACCCCAATTCCACTTTCTGAAGCAGAAATGTGATCTTTAAACGCTGAATAGACACTTCGTGATACCACAACCTCGCATTCATGCCTGTTATATCTTATTTTCAGCCGTTTACTTGATTTTTATTTCTAAAGTCCCTGCTTTTTTCATCAGCATGTTCTTCTTCGTCAGAGGCTCTATAACAAATAACGCAAACAGACCTCAAAAAGTTTGAAACAAAACTCACATTTTTTTTACCTCATTTCAGCCATGTTGAATCATTGTATCTTTTTTGGCTGGCTCAAGTCAAAAAGTTAAGATGGGTATATATCCACTCTTTAACATGAATTTAACTTTCTTTACATGGGTTCTTCTTGAAAAGGACAACATTTAAAAATATGATAAACATATACCTGAAATAACCTCAAGTTCATGAAAAACGGTTATATACTAATCAGGACGAAACCGGATGCAGAAAATCACCGGAAATAATGCCGCCATTATGGGTGGCCTGACTGGCAGGAGGCCAATATGAGCCGTTTATTCTTAAAGTTTCAAGATTATGATCGAAATGTTTTTATGTGGATCAACGGCCGGCTTCATAATCGTTTTATGAATTTTTGGCTGTATTATTTCACCCATCTGGGTGGAGCAACTTCTTCTATTGCAATATCCTTGTTAATCTGGCTGCTTGCTCCAGCTCCATGGAGCACAACAGGGCTCCAGGCTTGTATCGCTCTTGCGGTTAGCCACATTCCTGTAGCCATCGCGAAAAAATTGTATCCCCGCATTCGACCTTATCTGGCCTTGCCGGATACAATTACATTCCGTAATCCCCTGACGGATCACTCGTTTCCTTCAGGACACACAACTGCCATTTTTTCGGTCACGGTTCCATTTATGACCACTGATCCGATCTTATTGCTAATATTGTTGCCTGTGGCCCTTATTGTCGGATTCTCTCGAATTTATCTGGGATTACACTATCCTTCCGATGTTCTGGCAGGTGCTACAATAGGTACTTTAGTCGCACTTGCAACAGTTGCATTCTGGTCTTAAAGCCGATATGTTAGACTCAGAAAAACCTAGCAGGAACAGGTGAAGTAAGCGTGGAGAAAAAAAGAGTATTACTATTATCTGAAGGCTTTGGTACGGGGCATACTCAAGCCGCCTATGCATTGTCCAGCAATTTGCGAAAGCTCTCGCCAGACGTGCAGACGAAAGTGCTGGAACTGGGAAGTTTTTTAAATCCCAAGGTTGCACCTCTTATTATAACGGCATACAAAAAAACGGTTACTAATCAACCCAAACTTGTCGGATACGTATACAGGCATCAATATAAAAAATCATTGAACCGGCTGACAACACTCGCGTTGCATAAACTGTTCTATACACATACACGCAGCGTTGTCCGTCAGTTACGTCCCGATGCAATCGTCTGTACCCATCCGATTCCAAGTGCTGTCATATCCAGACTGAAACGTCTGGGTGCACAGATTCCCCTGTGCACAGTCATCACCGACTATGATGCACATGGGACGTGGATTAACCGCGAAGTAGATCTTTATCTGGTTTCTTCAGATGAGGTTAAGTCCAAACTATTGCTGCGTGGCGTACCTATAGACAAAATTCGAGTCACGGGTATTCCCGTGCATCCGAACTTCTGGGAGCATCCCGGGCGAGAAGAGATCCGAAGCAGATTCAACCTCAAGAACATGCCCACTGTACTTGTCATGGGCGGCGGTTGGGGAATGCTCAGCGACAAGCTGGTCCATCCGTTGCTGACACGCTGGCATGAAGATATTCAGATCATTTTTTGTCTGGGTCGCAATGATAAAGCACGGATCAGCATGGAACAGAACCCCATGTATCGCAAAGAAAACATTCATATTATCGGGTACACCAATGAAGTGGACAAATTGATGGAAGTATCCGACCTGCTGATCACGAAGCCTGGGGGAATGACATGCAGCGAAGGCTTGGCCAAAGGAATTCCAATGTTATTCCACAACCCTATCCCTGGGCAGGAAGAAGAAAACGTCCATTATTTTACCGCAAGAGGTTTGGGAGAACCCATCACTTCGCTTGACGTAGTGGTCAAATGGATGAACAAGCTGCTTCATCACTACCCGGATGTTGTTCGTAAACGCAAACGTCACCTGGCGGAAATCGCCAAGGTTCATCCGATGGAGAGCGCTCAAAGTATTATCGATCTGCTGGAGGACGTTCGTCCTTCATCCACAGAAGAGGCCCGTTTATGAATTTATCCGAACAGGTTGTTGCTTACCGCAGATTTCGTCCAATTATGTTTCTAACCAACGGCTTCAAACAAGCCTGCAACCACATTGAAAAGGTGCCTTCGGATTTGAGGGCACCTTTTCTTTATGAAGGAAAGTACAAACTATTGAATGCCTGCTGACTTCAAGTACTCCTGCCACTGCTTGGTGTATTCTGCCTGAATTTTTTCCAATCCGGCTTGTTTAGCCTTCTCCATAAATGTGTTCAATCCAGCTTCCACATCTGCCACCAAACCTACATTAAGTGGATACAAATATTGTTTCTCCACCTGTTCCAATGCAGCCTTCTCGGCTTGGTACGGGGTCCAGTCTTCAGCAAATCCGGTATAAATATCCGGCTTTTTGATTTTGTCGAGATCTTCGAACATGGTCAGGACATCATCAAACGTTTTATCATAGAGCATGAATTCCGGATTGCGCCAAGCCCAGCCGTTCATGCCCTCACGCGGGAAGCCGTTCGTTTGTGCATCGCCCAACATTTTGTAATATCCATTGTCTACCTCAAAGTTTTTACCTTCTACGCCGTATTCAGTCAACCAGTTATATCGTTTGTCTGTCACGAGCTTCTCGTAAAATGCCAACGCTCTTTCCGGGTTTTTACTGCTACGCGGAATCGCAAAGCCATTGTGGATCGGGTGAACCGGTTGTGCAAACCCTTTCGCATTCGGGTAAGGGAAATAAGCCAGTTTCCAATCTGGATGCGTAGACTGCACCTTGATTACATCTGCATTAAATTTGTTCGGGTTTTCCCCGGACAGAACCACAGCCGCTTTTCCATTTTGCAGCAATGAGTTGGAAGTGTCTTTTACATTCAGTACGTTTTTCGGGAAAAATCCTTTGTCCATCCAGCGTTTATATGTTTTCAGATCTTCCAGATGCTGCGCAGATCCCCAGTAGGACGTCACGGTCGAAGGTGTGTCATACATAATATCCAGTCCATATGGAAGTTGACCTGCTGTATTAACCAGCTTGGATGTCAATTGACGGATACCATGCGTATGGTTGGCATTGCTATCCGCGATCGGAATCATATTGGGTTCGTTGGCCTTAATGCCTTCCAGATACGCTTCGAGTGTCTCGAGCGATTCTGGCTTCGGAAGATTATACTTCTCACGCAAATCCTCGCGGTACGCAATTCCCTCGGTTACATACTCAATCCAAGTGGATGGAACCGTATAGATTTTTTCATTGATTTTGACAGCATTCCACATGTCATCAGGTACGTGAGCTTTCAGCGCTGGCGCTGCTGTAGGCAGCATTTCATCCAGTGCCAGGAACGCGCCTTTCTTGGCATAGGACTGGTAGAATGTCCAATCCGCTGTGAAGATCAGATCGATCGGCTGTCCGGAAGACAGCAGCAGTTTATATTTTTGATCCCAGTCGGTCCAGGAGGTGTAGTTGAATTTCACATTGACGTTCAGATCAGCCTCAGCCAGCTTATTGATCTCGGATTCAATGACAGGCAGATCTTTGGGAGCATCCCCAAGCATGTAGAATTGCAGCGTTACTTTCTCGCCTTTGTTATCGGATGTTCCTCCTTGCTCACTTCCTTGCGTCGATCCCCCCGAACCGTTGTTACATGCGGCAAGCACCCCGGCGAACAACATCAGGGCAAGTACCAGAGACAGGTGCCGAATTGTTTTGTTACGCATACGCATCCTCCCTTTTTGTGGTGAACCTTTATATGTTAGCGCAGACTCGCCATGTTTCAGACCGAAGTAGATGCCAAAGGCCTGATATCCAGAGCGCGTTCACGTTCTAACCTTTCACTGCACCAATCGTAAGTCCTTTGACAAAGTAACGTTGTACAAACGGATACAGGAACAAAATCGGTCCCGTCACAACGATTGCCATCGCCATCTTGGTTGATTCAGTTGGCACATCCTGACTAAGCGTGATCCCTGTGCCAATCGCCATCTGGTCAATAAAGGTAATCGTGTTCATCGTGTTATAGAGATAAAATTGCAGTTGGTACATATCCGGATTGTTAATGAAGAGGGATGAGGTAAACCAGTCATTCCAGTAACCCAATGCCAGAAACAGACCTACGGTGGCGATCCCGGGCATCGCCAGTTTCAACACAATGCTGAAATAGATACGGAAGTCATTGGCTCCATCAATTTTGGCGGACTCAATCAACTCATCCGGCACTGCCGAGCGAATGAAGTTTTTCATCAGGATAATGAGGAATGGTGTCATCAATCCCGGGAAAATTAGTACGGTGTACGTATCCGTGAGATTGAAGTAGTTCGCCAACATAATGTACCAGGGCACAAGCCCCCCACCAAACAGGGTTGTGAAGTAGATAAAAAACGAGAACGTATTCCGATATTTAAAATCCTTACGCTGGAGCACAAATCCAGCCATCGTGATGAGGAACAGTCCTAGCGTCGTGCCCACCACTGTTGTAAAGACGGTTACCCCATAAGCCTTGAGTACCTGAGTCGGGAATTTGAACACCATTTTGTAACCTTCCAGGGAAAAGTCCGTTGGAAAGAGGTGATAACCATCCCTTACAATGGACTCGTTGCTGCTGAATGAACCGGATAGAATAAGCAGAAACGGCAACAGACACATGATGGATAAAATAATGATGAAGCCGTAGGAAATCAGTTGAAACATGAAAGTGAATTCCGAATCTCTGAGACGCGTATTGGTACGCGTATGAGTGTTCATTGGCGTGTTCATGATCGTTCTCCCTCCTGCCCTGCGGGCCTTCTAGAACAAGGCGTAGTCCTCATTAACTTTGCGGATAATATAGTTGACGGTCATGATCAAAATGAATCCAAACAAGGACTGATACAGACCAGCAGCAGTTGCCATTCCGATATCAAACGTCACTTTCAGTGAACGATACACATACGTATCAATAATATCTGTAGCGTTGTACAACACCCCGTTGTTGCCGATCAGTTGATAGAACAGGTCAAACTGCCCCTTCATAATGCTACCCAGCGAGAACAATAGCAGGATGACAAAGGTTGGCTTCAACATTGGTACCGTGATGTACCAGATCCGCTGAAAAATATTGGCCCCGTCGATCCGGGCGGCTTCATAATACTCGTCACTGATACCCGTTATGGCGGCCAGGTAGATGACCATGCTGTATCCAAGATTTTTCCATAGATAAAAAATGATGATCAGGAACACCCAGATCCAGGGTGTGTTATAAATGTCGACTGGGCCGGCCTCAAAACGTTTGAGCACCGTATTTACAAAACCCGACTCATAGTTGAACATGTTGTAAGCGATTACACTTAATAGTACAAATGAGATGAAATACGGCAAGAACATGACGGATTGCGTGATTTTTTTGAATAACCTGCCCCGGATCTCGCTAAGCATGATCGCACAGAAGATCGCCAGTCCATTTCCTAATATAATGAAGGCGAGATTGTAACCCACGGTGTTGGTTGTGAGCTTCAGCAGCATTCCGGATTGCCATAGGAACTTAAAGTTCTCCAGACCGACAAATGGACTGCCAAATAGTCCGCCTTCAAAATCATACCGGGTGAACGCATAATAGATACCGACCATCGGAAAATACGAGTTAATCAGAAAAAAGATCAGCGTGGGCAACAGCATCAGAAACATGATTTTGTTTTTGTTCAATTCTTTGAGCATGGCTCGATCCCTCCCGAATTTCTTGCGGTGCTGCGTGGTGGAGCTCTCTTTTTATTGTAGATGCACTCTTCGCTCACGGATACTGAAGCTTCCCGTCAGAAAATGAACGATTCTGCGAAATGAACTATGAACAAAACGAACGAACCATGAAATGAACAGACATTCACGCGTCTCCGTTCACAAATGTTGATATCGTGCATAGGCTGCACCTAGTGAACAATCCAGCGAAAGTTGAACTTTATGTAGACAAAACAAGCAAAATGGCCTGTCCAGCATTGATGTAAACGCATACATAATATATAATTCAAGTTACTCTTGTTCTTCTGTTCATCCAGATATGAAGTCTAGCGTATGGATATGAAGTTCTACGTTGTTCACCCAAAACAGGAGGTTCGAGGGGGAAGAAGTATGCGTAAACGTTCGGACGACAGTCAGAAGGTCTTCACACGAATTCTGATCGGCATTATTATCAGTACCGTCGCTACCCTGCTTGTGGCTTCTTCTATTTTGTATGTCAACTATAATCGGATTGCTCTTCGCCAGGTGTATCGTACAGATATGAACAGTCTTACACAAACCAGCCGTGAAGTGGCCAAAATGACCGAGACTGCAAAATCATTGTCATATCAGATTTATCAGGACTACACCATCTCTTCATTACTGCTGTATTCCAAACCCAATATTTATGAGATTACATCAGCGATGGAGCAGCTCGATAACTACCGCATGTCCCTCCCCTTTATTGAATCCATCTATGTATATAACTCTAAAAATAATGAATTCTTTATCAGTTCCAATGAGCGTAATGGGCAGCAATCCATCTCGGAGATCGACGATCAGGGAATTACAAGCATCCTTCAACGCTTCCACGACTATAAACCTTTTGTGCCCATTCCGCGTACATATCAGGTCGGCTCTACTGAAGCAACAGAGGTTAACAGCTACACCTATCTCTGTTATGACACGATCAATGACAACGCGAAGCTTAACTATGCTGTCATTGTTAATATCAAGGATGATTGGCTCAGTCCGAATATGAATGCTGTGGATCAACCAGGCAGGACCTTTATCGTGAACGAGGATGGGGATCTATTATCAGACTTTGGTGACCGTGCATTGATGAAAAATCTCTCCAGTGAAGCTTTTATGAAGCCGATTATGCAGGATACGGAGCAGTCCACTTATTTTACCGAGAAGGTCGATGGCGAAAAATCACTCATTACCTATACCGCTCCCGATGATCTGGGCTGGCGTTATGTGAGAATAACACCTTATGATCTGATTACCTCAGATATACGGAGTATGCGTACACACACGGTTCTGTTTTGTGTTGGACTTCTCTTTGCGGGCTTGCTGCTCTCTTACCTTGTATCCCGAAAACTATATCACCCTATTGATAAGGTGCTTGTTCGTTTACGTGTGATGGAAGCAGAGCGACGCGGCAGTCTTCATTTGTTGCGGCAGGATTTTCTGCGAGGGGCCTTGCAGGGTCGCGAAACCGTAACTGGAGGTATGCTGGAAGAACGGATGAAGTTCTATGGTTCCTCCATTGATATTCAGCGTGCGTCCAGACTCGTATTGCTGCGTATTGACCATTTTACCGAATTCTGCGAAACGTATCGTGATGAGACCCAGCTTGTCAAATACGCCATGATGAACATCTGTACCGAGACAGCCGACCTCCACTATAATGCGGAAGCTGTGGATATGGGCGGTGATCTGATCACACTCATTTTCAATGAAAAAGCGGAATATCAAGAACTAGGGCAACCTGCTAATAACCGGATTGAAGAGCTGCTGCGCATGATGCAGGCTGCTGTAATGACCCATCTGAAATGCTCCATCTCCTGTACGATTGGCACGGAAGAAGATTCATTGGAAGACAGTATTGCATCCTACACCAGATCAGCCGAAGCTTCACTGCATCGTTTGTTCATGGGACCAGGCTGTCTGATCTACACCTCTGACATCATGGCTTATCACGCCAAGGAGTACGCATTCCCGGCAGGTAAGGAAAGACAGCTTGTCGATTATCTAATGACAGGTAAGACACGAGAAGCCAAACAAGTCTATGCAGATATCGTCGGCGAAACAGCCGCTTATCCCTTCACTGTCTTCCAGCTAGCCTTATCCCATCTGACGATGACACTGAACCATGTACGAAATACCCTTAAGAAGAATAATCAACTCACGCTTGATTCTGTCTCGGATGGTTTAATGCTGCCTGTCAAAGACGCCGAAGACATCAGTGAAGTACATGAACACTTCTATCGTATGTTTGATGAGCTTGGTTCCAAAGTCGAGGAGAAACGTACACTGAAGCACGAAGAGTTGATTCGTAAAATCAACGGTATTATTGAGCGAGACTATGCGGACCCTAACCTTTGTCTAACTTCTATTGCAGATGAGCTCAGCATGTCGCCCATCTATGTAAGCAGGCTCTACAAACAGCTTACCCTGAAAGGGCTCACGGACGTAATTAACGAAACCCGCATAGCCAAAGCCCAGCATCTGCTGGTAGAGACAGAGAATTCTGTTGCCGATATTGCCGAGAGAACCGGATTCACCAACAGTTCATACTTCTATCGCATGTTCAAAAAGTTCAACGGTGTTACACCAAACGATTATCGCCGCAAAGAGTTTCATTCAGAGAATTTTTGAAATCAATTCAGACGTGAGTTTGAAGTATTGTACATTGATTGTTAATGCAAAAAAAAGAGCGGCCTATGAGAATGAATCATTCACCTCATGTGTCGCTCTTCTTTAATGAGTTTAAGTTAGATTTCGATTTTAGTCCTGATCCTGATCTTCGCCAGACTCATCTGTTGCTTCGCGGACCTTATACTTGTCCAGTCGTGTCTGCTGATACTCACGCAGCGCCTCTTCCCCAACGATCACTTCAACCCGGTGAATGTTCATGCCTTTACCCATGAATTTCTGCTCATACTCGGTCATCACATGTTCTTCATTCAAGCCATCACGATGCAGGTTCAAAGAAAGATTGGTCATTTGCAGACCAAAGTCGGCAATGGCGTTGAGCGAGAAATCAAACAACGTCTCCGAATCGGTTTTAAAATGAATCTGTCCTTTGGGATTAAGCAATTCCGTATATTTCTTCAGGAAGCGCGGGTGCGTCAACCGGCGACGTGCATGCTTTGCTTTTGGCCAGGGATCACTGAAGTTCAAATAAATGCGTTCCAGTTCTTCCGGCTCAAAAACTTCCTCGATCTGTTCGATATTTGCCAGCGCAAGCTTCAGGTTTGGAGGTGTCTCCACATCAGCCTGACTCCACGCATTACGAGCTTTCTCACTGGCACGACGAACCAGTTCATCATACATATCAATACCGATGAAATTAAATTCCGGATATTTATAACTCATTTGGCTGATAAATTGACCTTTACCCATACCAAATTCCACAAAGATCGGATGGTCATTGCCAAACAGTTCAGACCATTTTCCTTTATGTTGCTTGGGGTCCAGTACAACAAGATCAACTTGTTGCTCCAGATTTTCTCTTATCCCTTTTCTGCCACGTAAACGCATTTTATTCCTCCGTTTGTCCCATACTTGTCTCAGACTTATTTTGCCGAAGAACTGGCAAATTGTAAAGAGCAATGAAAAGGGAATCTTCGGATCTGCCACTTTGGGCAAATCTCAAAGATTCCCTCTTCGATTTATTTGGAATTGGGGTCCAACTACTTTAGTAGTTCATAGTCTACCTTATCTTGGTGTGAAAAATCAAATGTCTTTTCGAAAGCATCGCGAACTTTTTGTCTTGCAGCCGCTTTCACTTTCGGATTTCCATTAAAACGAACACCTGTTAAAGCCAGCGCTTCTTCTGCCGTCAGTTCAACAGACACATGATTCAATTCATTGTTTTTAACTTGGGAATTCATTCATATCACCTCACGGTATAGTATGGTCCATGACGTCAACGTTGATGCAAATGCTATGATGAATAATACCCATTGGATGGTGTCTGACGCTGATTTAAATATAACATAAGGTGTAAACTATAGCAAGGAAAAACCCTTGATTTTACGGCCTATTTTTGCGTTTCGATTCCCCTTTTTTTTAGTTTTTTGATACAATGATAAAAGTTCATGAAGACACCTATAATCGCTATTCATCGTCTATGACAGAAAACGCATAGCGCTTCTATTTTTGTTCACGTATGATTACTGTAATTCGACAGCCAAAGGAGTACCCTTAAGATGAATGCACCTGCATTACAGCCCCCACTATTGTGGGGAGATAAACGATTCCATACCTGGAATTATGAGATGCGAGATCAATTTAACAACAAGGTTTTCAAAGTGATGCTGGATGCTGGATTCACCTGTCCGAACCGTGACGGTTCCATTGCCAAAGGTGGTTGCACCTTCTGCAGTGCGCGTGGATCAGGAGATTTTGCCGGCAGCAGACGTGAAGATCTGGTCACCCAGTTCAATACGATTCGAGATAAACAGCACCTCAAGTGGCCTACAGCCCATTACATTGGCTATTTCCAAGCCTATACGAACACGTATGCTCCGGTTGAGGAGTTACGCGAATATTTTGAAGAAATTCTAGAGCAGCCCGGTGTTGTTGGTTTGTCCATCGCCACTCGCCCGGATTGTTTGCCAGATGACGTTGTTGATTATTTGGCTGAACTGAACGAGCGCACTTATCTGTGGGTTGAGATGGGACTTCAAACGATCCATGATTCCACATCAACATTGATTAATCGGGCACACGACACGAAGTGTTACGAAGAAGCGGTTGAGAAACTCCGCAAACGGAATATACGTGTGTGTACACACATCATATATGGTCTGCCTCAAGAGACGCATGAGATGATGCTCGACACTGGACGGGCAGTCGCCAACATGGATGTGCAGGGCATTAAGATTCATCTGTTGCATCTGATGCGCAAAACGCCGATGGTGAAGCAATACGAAGCCGGTCTCTTACGTTTTCTGGATCAGGACGAGTATATCAAGCTGATCGTAGATACACTGGAGATGCTTCCTCCGGAAATGATCGTACACCGTCTTACAGGCGACGCACCGCGTGATCTGCTGATTGGACCGATGTGGTCCATGAACAAATGGGAAGTGTTGAACTCCATTGATCGTGAGTTACGAGAGCGGGATTCCTGGCAAGGTAAGTATTGGAGGCGAGCATAGATGGGCTTTCTTTCGGTTCTCAGCTGTGCTCATCAGTGGATTGCTTCTCGTCTGCAGCCAGGTGATCTGGCCATAGATGCAACGGTTGGTACAGGAGCAGACACACTATTTTTGGCACAACAAGTAGGCAGACGCGGTCAAGTCATTGGATTCGATATTCAAAGTGAAGCCCTTACACTGGCACAGGCCCGGATTCGAAAACAAAACGACGAAGCCAAGCTTGGTTCCATCTCCATGCTTCAACTAAGCCATGATCGAATGGCAGAAGCGGTGCCTGAGTCATGGCCTGGTGCGGTTGGTGCAGTCATGTTTAATCTGGGGTACCTGCCTTCGGAGAGTGCAGATTCCTCCATCATAACCGAGACGGACAGCACAATCGCTGCACTTGAGGCTGCACTCGCTTTATTACGTCCTCGCGGAATCATTACGGTTGTGCTCTACCCCGGTCATGACGGAGGCGCACAGGAAGCGTCAGCCGTATTGGAATGGTCCTCTGCCCTGCCGGTAGAACAGGCACAGGTTGTAATGTATCGCCAATTGCAGCGGGAAACTTCTCCTTTTCTGATCGGCATCGAGAAAAAATAATTTCCTTTGTTCACCAAATACAATAAACTAGACACAATCGCAAAGCGAGCTATTAACGGCTTTTTATTACTGCGATCTGTGTTCTACATCTACATATGCAAACGTATTCACTTGTTTGCTCATGGCGACAACATGCCCATGACTGATTAAAGCGATCCACCATTTCATATACTAGAGGAGAGATTACTGATGTCTACGCCATATCCATTACAATTCCAACCTGAATTCAAAGAACGTGTGTGGGGCGGTCGTGCGCTGGAGCAATTCGGCCTTACGCCCCCTGAAGGACATATCGGAGAAGGATGGATGATTGCGGATCATCCAAACGGTACAACCAAGGTATTAAATGGATCACTTGCTGGCAAGGGTCTGGATGAAGTTCGTGAACAACTGGGCACCGAATGGCTTGGAACCAAAGGCGTTTCCGAAAAAGGCGGCCGTTTTCCCCTTCTGATTAAGCTGCTTGACTGCAACGATGACCTGTCCGTTCAGGTTCATCCAACAGACGAGTATGAGGCACTTCCTCCTGGCGAGCTTGGCAAAACAGAAATGTGGTATGTACTCGATGCAAAACCGGGCGCACACATCATCTACGGCTTGAATGAAGGCGTTGATCGGGCAACCTTAAAAGAAGCATTGGAGAACGGTACGGTGATGGATACCCTTCGTCAGGTACCTGTGGAAGCTGGTGATACGTTCTTTATCCCTGCGGGAACCGTACATGCGCTATGTGCAGGTGTTGTTGTCGCGGAGATTCAGCAAAACTCGGATACGACGTACCGGATATACGATTACAATCGTCCAGGCCTGGATGGCAAACCCCGTGAGTTGCATGTTGAAGACTCATTAAATGTCACCGCCTATGAGGGCGCAGGTGCCTCAACGATGAAAACAAATAACGCTACTCCCGGTGAATGGCTCAAGCTTGCGGAATGCCCTTATTTTGTGGTGGAAAAAGGGATTGTAACTGATCGATGGGAACTCTCCACAAATCCTGACAGCTTCACGATTCTCGTTGTCTGTGAAGGAGAAGGAACTTTGGAGTGGGCAAATGCTGCATCAGACAGCATTGAATTAAAGGCCGGACAATGTTACCTGTTGCCAGCCAATCTGGGGACTTATACTTTGAACGGGAATACCACTGTTCTTCGCTCTTATTTGCCATAAATCAAGCTTATATGTAACCTGTGAAGGAGGAATTACACGAGATGCAGGAATCTACCTTTGCCTTGGTCGCTAGTGAAGGTACCCGTATTCATGTGTACCGCTGGCTTCCCGATCCGGAATGCAACGTTAAAGGTGTAGTGCAAATTGCACATGGCATGGGCGAGACGGCAGCCCGATACGCGGAATTTGCAGGCGTTCTTACCCAAAATGGCTATGCGGTCTATGCTAATGACCATCGGGGTCATGGCAAAACTGTGGAGAATGCCAAGTTACTCGGTAATGCTGGTGTCGATGCCTTCCGCTGGATGGCAAGTGATATGATTAATCTGGGCGAAGTAGCCGCCAAGGAGAACCCAGGAGTGCCCCTGTTTCTCATGGGACATAGCATGGGCTCATTTTTGGTACAACATCTTATGTACGCTGGTCATGAGCAGTATCATGGCTTTATTTTATCCGGGACAAACGGCAGACGCGGTCTGCTCCGGTTTGGAGAGAAACTTGCCTTCTTGCAGTGCGGCATTCAGGGTGCGACTCATCCCAGCATGCTGCTTAACGCGATTGTATTTGGCGGATTTAACCGCTCTTTCCGCCCTGCGACAACACCGTTTGATTGGCTGTCCCGGGACTCACAAGAGGTTCAGCGATTCATTGATGATCCCCTGTGCGGAGCAGTCTGTACAGCAGGTTTTTTCCGTGACTTCTTCAAATTGCTGCTTGAAGTTCATCTTCCACACAATATGGAGCGCATCCCCAAACACAAACCCGTATATCTGTTCTCTGGTGAGAAGGACCCCGTTGGACTTCATGGCAAAGGTGTTCTTAATCTGATCTCACATTATAAAAAGCTTCATCTGGAGCATATTGAGTATCGCCTGTATCCGGGTGGACGCCACGAAATGCTGCATGAGATCAACCGTACAGAAGTGGCTCAGCACGTTGTAGACTGGCTAGAGCGGAATACCCCTGGCTCGAATACACACCATAGTCCTGTGAACCCTACTGAGACGGCTGACTCTATATAATAGAGTCGGAACAACACTATAACAAAAGAAACCCCTGAATCGGATGAACAGCTCACGCTGCACTCCGGTTCAGGGGTTCTCTTGTTAAGCGATATGAATAATAGCCATGATCCAACGTTATGGACTAACCTTCAATTAACAGTGATTCCGGGTCTTCCAGCAATTCTTTCACGGTCACAAGGAAACGTACAGCTTCACTGCCATCGATAATCCGGTGATCGTAGGACAACGCGATGTACATCATTGGACGGTTCTCCATCCGCTCTGCATCAATCGCCACTGGACGAAGCTGGATCTTATGCATCCCCAGAATACCCACTTGAGGCGTATTCAGAATTGGCGTAGATAACAAGGAACCAAATGTTCCACCATTGGTGATGGTGAATGTTCCACCTTGCAGATCAGATAACGCCAGTGTGTTGGAACGAGCTTTGGATGCCAGGTCCGCAATGCTCTTCTCGATCTCGGCAAATCCCAGACGATCGGCATCACGTACAACCGGTACAACCAATCCTTCCTTCGCAGATACGGCAATGCCGATATCATAATACTTTTTAAGCACAACATCTTCGCCATCAATCTCTGCGTTAATTGTAGGGAATTTTTTCAGAGCCCCCACAACCGCTTTGGTGAAGAAGGACATGAACCCCAGGTTAATCTCATGTTTCTCTTTGAACTTGTCCTTGCGGCGTTTACGTACATCCATGATTGCTGTCATATCTACTTCATTAAACGTAGTCAACATGGCTGCTGTCTGCTGAGCTTCTACCAGACGTTTGGCAATGGTCGCACGACGGCGAGACATCCGTTGACGCTCCACTGGTTTGGTATAGGTGGAACTTCCCGCAGCCGGGGCACTTGTTGGGGCCGCAGGAGCTTTATTTGCAGGTGGAGCAGCAGGAGCAGGAGCCTGATTGTTATGGCTCTTCACATCGTCCTGGTATACCCGTCCAATCGGATCTTTGCTCTGAACCTGATCCAACTCGATACCACGTTCACGTGCAAGCTTGCGAGCAGACGGTGAAGCTGTCTTGGCACTATCGGATGACTCCGGCGCCGCCGCAACAGGGGCTTGTGGTGTTGGAGCTTCAGGTGCAGGAGTAGCGGCCTTTTTCTCTTCAACTGCTGCCGGTTCGGAAGCGGGTACACCGCTTCCTCCTCCAGAACCAGCTGAGAGGGTACCGATCGTTTCACCGATCTCTACCGTCTCTCCTTCCTGACGAATGATCTTCTCCAGCACACCACTTTCCTCTGCGCTGATCTCAATATTTACTTTATCGGTTTCCAGTTCAAGAAGCACATCACCCTGATTAACCGTATCCCCTTCTTTAACCATCCATCTGGATACCGTTCCCTCAGTTATTGACTCACCCATTGCAGGTACTTTAATTTCACTCACAGCTGTTACCTCCCCAGTGGAATATTATTCTTCGTCGTTTGTTTCAACGCAGATGTAATAATCTGTTGCTGTTCCATACTATGCACAAGCTGATAACCGCTGGAAGGACTTGCATGTTCCGGACGACCTTCGTATCTAACGGTTGTGCCTTCCGGGGCGACTTCACGAAGACGAGGCTCCATATAAGTCCAGGCACCCATGTTTTTGTTTTCTTCCTGTACCCATACCAGTTCTTTCACATTGCTGAAACGTGCCAGTACACGTTTGATCTCTTCTGCCGGGAACGGATACAACTGTTCCACACGGATAATGTGAAGCCATGACCAATCTGCTTTATCTTTTTCAATAGCATCTTCCAGGTCGATGGCAATCTTGCCGCTGCACAAAATAATGCGCTCTACGCGATCTGGCTGAGTACCCAGTCCGGCTTGCTCAAGCACAAGCTCAAACTTGCCTTCACTGAATTCGACTGCCGGTGATGCAACACGCGGATTCCGAATGAGACTTTTCGGTGACATCATCACAAGTGGACGAGCGTCTTCCGTTTCAGTCAACGAAGCTTGGCGACGCAACAAGTGGAAGTACTGGGAAGCACTCGACAAATTGGCAACCGTCATATTGTCTTCTGCACAAAGCTGAAGGAAGCGTTCAAGACGGGCACTTGTATGCTCAGGTCCCTGACCTTCATTCGCATGTGGAAGCAACATCACCAGACTGGATTTTTGAGACCACTTGGCACGACCCGCGGATACAAACTGGTCAAAAATAACCTGTGCACAGTTGGCAAAATCCCCGAATTGAGCTTCCCAGATCACCAGTGTATCTGGTGAATATACGTTATATCCGTATTCGAATCCAACAACGGATTCTTCAGACAACGGACTGTTATAGATGGCAAAGGATGCTCTTGCCTGTGGCAAGTGATGCAATGGGCAGAACTTCGCTCCATTCTCCGAATCATGCAGTACCAGATTCCGATGAGCGAATGTAGCGCGCTCGGCATCCTGTCCACTAATCCGAATTGGCTTGCCATCTGCCAGAATCGTTGCAAATGCGAGTGTCTCCGCAAGGCTCCAATCCACTTTTTCCCCTTCGTTCAGAGAAGTGCTCCGGCGTTGCAAAATGCGCTGTAACTTCGGATACACGTTGAAGTTCTCAGGCCATTTCAGCAGGTCCGCATTAATGCTGCGCAGATTCTCCAATGGTACGGCAGTAGGCACAATCGTAACCGCTTCTGGCTCACTAATTTTCCGTTGGTAATATTCATGTACTTCATTTTTCTTCATCTGATCATAAGCTTCTTTTAATCTGTTCGTTACACCATCGCGAATGCTCGTGATGGACGCATCATCGATAACTGAATCCTGCTTCAACTGATCCTGATACAAGTGGCTTACCGTTGGATGGTTTTTCACCTTGTCATAAACGATAGGTTGAGTCGTTTCGGGATCATCGGTCTCATTATGGCCATAACGACGGTAACCGATCAAGTCGATCAGGAAATCCTTTTTGAAACGATTGCGATACTCTGCTGCCATACGAATGGCTGCAATACAAGCTTCCGGATTGTCTGCATTCACATGCACAATCGGAATTTCGTACCCTTTAGCAAGGTCACTTGCGTAGTACGTTGATCGGGAATCACTGCTATCTGTCGTGAAGCCCAGACGATTGTTGACGATAATATGGATGGTTCCGCCATTCTGATATCCTGGCAGAGCTTTGAAGTTAAGTGTCTCTGCAACGATCCCTTCTCCCGGGAATGCTGCATCACCGTGCATCAAAATGGTCGCTGCCTTTGTCACATCCTGCTTCGGATATCCAGGGTCACGACGGTCATCCTGAGCAGCACGTGCAAACCCCTGAACAACCGGATTGACGTATTCCAGATGGCTCGGGTTATTCGCCAGTGTAAGGCGAGCCTGTACAGTTTCCCCGTCTTTTACAAAACGGTTCGCACCCATATGATATTTGACATCCCCCGTCCAACCGTAGTTGATTCCAGTTGAACCTTCCGATGGAACCAAATCTTTATTCGGAGCATGATGGAATTCAGAGAAAATTTTGCTATACGGTTTGCCCAAAACATGAGCCAGTACATTTAACCGTCCACGGTGGGCCATCCCCATCAGAATGTGGCTTGATCCCGCTTCTGCCATAATGCGAACAGCTTCATCCAGCATAGGTACAAGCACATCGTTACCTTCGATGGAGAAACGTTTCTGTCCAACAAATGTTTTGTGAAGATAATCTTCAAATTGCTCAACTTCTACCAAACGTTCCAGCAAAGCTTTACGTTCTTGCGGCGTAAGCGGAGCTGGTGAAGTACGGGATTCCGCACGGCGATTCAACCACTCACGTTCTTGAACTTCGTGTACATGGCCGAATTCATAGGCCATCGGTCCAGTGTATATCTGACGCAAGCGTTGGATTGCATCCCATCCGGTTGCTGTCTGTCCATCTGCACCTTCCCAGATCAGGGAAGCAGGTAAAGCTTTAAGATCTTCTTCGTTTAATTCAAAATGCTGAGGCTCCAGCAAAGATGTATCTGTATCTTCACTGATTCCAAGCGGATCTATATCTGCAGCAAGATGACCATAGGTACGGATGTTCCATACCAGCTTACCCGCTGTAACCGCTTTCTGTAATAATTGAATGTCTACGTTCCCGGAAGCCGATTGGGCGTTACCGGAATTCGAGGTTGTGCGTGCATCCTTGCCAGACATCGGCGGTGCACCCCATTGTTCAAAAAGTTCACGATAGGCCGGTGTAACCGAACCAGGGTCTTGAGCAAATAATTCATATTGTTCCTGTACGTATCCCATATTGGGGCCATAGTAACTTTCCCAGGGCTTCTTGTTGCCTTCCACGATCGTCATCGACGTTCCCTCCGTCTTGATTTAGTCATAAGTTTTTGACGGAAATCATTGACTAAGCCGTAATTTGCGTTCGTTCAACATTTTAAGCTAAATTTTTCATGAAGTCCAATAATCGTGCTGTTGGTGGTAGTAACGTTAGTCCGACGCTCCCGTCAAGGTTTGTCTGCGTTTTCAAAATCAAAGTAAAACAATGATTATATATACCGTCGCACAGATGTCGAATACTGTCCTGATCCGTTCGAAGGTTACACTTTCTCCTCTTCTTCAAGTGAAGTCCGTGTTCTAATATCTATTCTATAAACTTTTACGCTCAGGAGCATTTCCTATTTTTAGCTCAATTGATGCATAAATTAGATGAATCGAATAAATCGAGCAATTTAGGTAGAACAGCGAACGCTGAATTACAACAAAATAGGCATACGATCTCCCATTTTACCTCCTTAATTGAATTGTGGTCCATTCTGTTCAAAAACAAACCGTCCAGTTAAACATTAACCAATTGACATCACATTCAACAAATAATTGGGAGTCTCTTCAGGAGACCAACTGAAAAAAGCTTACTCAGACACGAATTATCCGAGCAGCTTCTTTGGATTCAGTAAATACTTCTTATTTGTCTTCGACCTCTGTAACATCATCCAGATCTATGGCCAAGCGGATCATATCCACACAGCGGATACCCTCCTCAATAATCTCTTCCTCATAGTGCCTCACAAAGAAATCGCGGTCGACCCCGATAATGCGAAAACCGCAACGTTGATATAACTTCAATTGATGAAAGCTGGAGTTGCCCGTCCCAATCTCCAGAATCCGGCAGCCCAATCTGCGTGCTGCTTCCATCGCTTCCTTAATCATATGTTTGCCTACACCTTGTCCCTGCAGTTCTTCCTGTACGGCAATATTAACAATCTCCGCAGTCTCCGGACGAGTCTTGAGCAATACGAATTCCCCAACCATCTCTCCTTCATACTCTGCAATAAAACAAACACCCCGACTCAGGTACTCATCCACAATTGCTTTTGAAGGATCAGCCATCAATAAGAGTTCGTACGGTCTCTCTTCTTCCCAGTCCAAAATCCGGAACGACAATTTCATGCCAATCTCCACCTTTTCATCGTACAATAGTCATTTACGTCTTGTTTGCAGCAGCCTATGTATGGCGGATCCACAAATATATTACGCTTCATTTCAACAAACTAGTTTTCTCAATCTATTGAACACACACTATTACTCACAGACTAGTCATCTCCCATAAAAATAGTAACCTTCATTATATCATAATATCTGGATATAAATATATAGATATGGATGATACATTATGAGGCATTATTTTTATTTCAACCCAAGCTTAAATGCTCATGGATTAATTTCCATTCCCCATCAGGCCCAGCAACAAAGACATTTGTTGCCCGGCCCTTTCCATGAGCAGACTCTCCCTGATAAATTCCTTTCCAGTGATAGGTATAAATACATACGGCCTGATCTTTGCTAGTCGTAATCCACTTTACATCTTCAGCACTATACACTTCTTCCTTGACTGTTTCCCAAGCATTCTCAAAATAAGCCCGAATTTCATTAGGGGTAGTACAGGACGTTCCCGTAAACCAATAGACGGCATGTGGTGATAACCATTTGCTTACTTCATCAAACTGATGTGTATTCGTCGCCGCAATGTATCCTTGCAGGGCATGCTGATATCCCATCATTTTTCCTCCCTCTGACGTTTTATCTTATCGGATCTCACTCTGTTCAAGAACTGAATCACTATATACCATAAATGTCTCTTGCAGCGTACGTCCGGATGACTTCTCCCAGATCACACTCCGCTCAAACGTACCTTTTTGGAAAAAACGCGGGATACGTTCGGCAAACCAATCCTGCATAGGCAGCTCAAAAACCCGCTTCATAGGCACCCATAACAGTTCGCCTTCGGGCGGATATTGCAATAACTGACCTTCGAATGAAGTCGCCAGATAGTTAAATACCATGTACCGCAATCCTTGTTCGGGATCACAGAACTCATCAAGTCCTTTGTACGTAATCTCATTAACAGCTAAACCCGTCTCCTCCAGAACCTCCCGCACGGCACCATCCACGATGCTCTCCGGAAAGTCTACCTTCCCCCCAGGAGCAATGTATCCCGGAAAACCTTTGCGATCCGGCCGATTCATTAGTAACACCTGATCATTCATTTTGTCCCATACCATACACATTGTTAATATCTCTATTCTGGTGTCCATATTCGTCCTCCTGCTAATGTGCACTTCTCTGCTGTACACTAACATTTCTGGGAATAACCTGTGTTTTCCTGCTTTATTCCCACTCTGATTTATGCATACGAAAGGCGGACGCCCTGTACATCAGAAGCCCGCCTGTTTTTTGATATTCTATGCTGCTCGTTCCCCAAGCTTGGAGTTTCCAGTTATCCTTTCAATTCCGTAATCAACACCCGGCGTTCCTTCCATTCAGCCCGGCGATAAGCCTGTTGCATACCGAATTTGCGGATGCTTGCCTTTGGCACCGATTTATAAGGCAACACAACCGTAAAATCCTCATCAAACGGAAAAAAAGACAGGCCTACTTTTTCATTGGATAACCACTCTGCCTGAATCGGTTGCCTGGAACAGGCATCAAACGTACAACTGAGACCTTCTGCAAAAAAATCATAACGTTCAGCAGGTGTTCCAGGTTCCTCCATACAGAGAAACAGACTTAACTGATCACAAAACAACATGATTTCCACATCGCTTTGCAGCCTCTGTTTCAGTGCTTCAGCATCACCACCAAGTTGTTTCTCCCAATCCAACTGATGTTCACGTTCTTGGTTCAGGTATTCCCGGATGTCTTCATCATCCTGCGCATTGGCACCCAGATTTTTCTGAAACAGCTCCGTATACATCAAGCTGCACAATAATCCGGCGTAGAGGTTGTTCTGACGAACTTCTTCAATGCCTTTTTGATAGAATACAAAACGCGGACGCAATGGAAAGTCACGAAACGAATACGGCGATTGACTGTAATCATTCCAGAACGGAGACGAATCCAGTTCAATCCAGCCCCGGTCATGTTCTTTGGCCGCTAGAATCAATTCGTCCCGATGCGCAGAATCGGCTAATAATTCACTTTTCCAGTGGGAAGCCATCTCTCCGGCTACTATTCCATGCTCATGCTGTGCGGTCAAAACAAAATCATGCTCTCTCTCATATACGATCATTTGCTGTCACCCTTCCGCATGGTATACGTTGACTTTAACATAAATTGGGTTAAACTTTCCTATAAGTTGATTTTCGTACCCTTTGGACAAAAGACAATATGGAATGGTCCAATGTAAAGGTGTTGTCAGTTTCCTGAAATTTGGTACACTAAAGGTTGTGTCCACAATTATATTACATACAGAAAGCGGGATCTCATGAATTTATACTCTCCTTACATCGAGTTTAACCGCAAGGAATGGGCTGAACTTAAAGAACATCAGACCACTCTTCCACTGACGGAAGCCGAATTAGAACAGTTAAAGGGATTGAATGAAGAGGTATCGATTCAAGAAGTCGAAGATATATATTTGCCTCTGACCCACTTTATTGACCTATATGCAAGAGTTTCACGAGAGCTGAATCAACTGACGGCCTCCTTTATGAAAAAAGAAGCTCTCCCCACCCCCTACATCATTGGAATCGGGGGAAGTGTTGCCGTGGGCAAAAGTACAGCCGCTCGCTTGCTTCAGGCACTGCTCGCCAGAGGCAAGAATAAACCCAAGGTTGACCTGGTCACCACCGACGGTTTCTTATATCCCAACGCCGTCCTGCAAGAGAAGGGCATCATGAATCGCAAGGGATTCCCGGAAAGCTATGATATCAAATCCCTGATTCAATTCATGGGCGATGTGAAATCAGGCAAGCCCGAAGTGAAAGCACCGGTGTACTCTCATCTCGCCTACGATGTCATCCAAGGGGAAGAGAAGCAGATCTGTCAACCGGATATTCTCATTATTGAAGGTATCAATGTACTCCAGATCAAAAAAGAAACCCCTTTGCTGGTCAGTGATTTCTTCGATTTTTCCATCTACATCGATGCGGAAGAAGAGCATATACGACATTGGTACGTTGAGCGTTTCAAGCTGCTGCGCAATACAGCGTTCCAGAACACGGATTCCTTTTTCCATCAACGATTCGCCAATATTGATGAAGAAGAAACCGTGCGTACCGCCAAACAGATCTGGCAGGATATCAATGCGAAAAACCTGCATGAAAACATTTTGCCAACCAAAGGGCGTGCCAGACTGATTCTGAAAAAGGAAGCTGATCACTCCATTGGGCAGATTCAATTGCGCAAACTCTAGACAACAAGCGTGTACACCTTGATGTTGTATCTAATTACCCTTAAAAGGAGAGAAAAACACATTGCAAACCCTGATTATAATTGGCAGTATTATGATGTTTCTGGCTGTGGCTTTGGGTGCTTTTGGCGCACACGCGCTCAAACGCAAACTATCCGCTGACATGATCAAAATCTATGAAACCGGCGTTCAATATCACCTCATTCACGGACTTGGGATCATCCTGATCGGCTTGCTGGCAGACCGTCTCGAATCCTCTTCACTGGTTATGCTCGCCGGATGGCTGATGTTCGCTGGAATCATCCTGTTCTCGGGCAGCTTGTACGCTTTAAGTGTAACGGGTGTTCGCAAATTGGGAGCCATTACCCCACTTGGCGGAGTCGCATTTTTGGCTGGATGGGTTATGATCATAATTGCCGCATTATAAATATGCCTTGGATAAACGAAAAGAGTGTTCTGGCTGATGTACTATCGCTGGAGCACTCTTTTGTTGTTCAATCTGTCCAAATTCTTCGAATGGTGGGCAATCCCGCATCTGGCCGTTGTCGCTCCAGCACATACACATCCGGGTTAGAAAGCTTGGCCCACTCTTCATAGCCAAAGGATGGTTCATACTCCCGAATCAGCAGTGACAACAAGTTCCCATGGGTAACCACAGCCCCGTGCTGTTCCGGTCTGCTCCACAACTCTTCCAATAGTTCCAGTCCCCTTGCAGCTGCGTTTCTCGAAGATTCCCCGCCTTCTTCCACCCAATCCACATCATCGTATGTACGTTGCAGTACATCCATCCAGTCAGGCAGATCGAGTGAGCTAAGTACCCTCTCCTGGAGACGTTCATCCGTATGTATATGTTGCAACGTGGCTATGCCCAATGGCATAGCCGTCTGGACGGCTCTTTTCCATGGACTGGAGACAATATACGTTATGGCATGATGAGCCAAGATATCGGCAAGTTTCTCGGCCTGCCTGATCCCTTCATCGGTAAGCTCTGCATGCGGTTCCTGACCTGTGGCCCTGGCGTGACGGATAAGATAGATGGACTGCATAGCTATCACCTCCTATGGTGTTACCTACATGGAGTTCTTCTCAAGATATTGAAGTGCCCTGTACATCTTTTCCTGCTCTTCCGGTCGGCCAGTTGAACTGAGGAAAGTGACCTGTTCCCCTGTTCTGTCTCCATGCTGAGCCACCAGTCCAAGCCGCTGCTTCAGATGGTTCACCGTGCCTGTACTGCCATCAATAATCTGTATATGATCTGGCAGAACCGTGCGCAGAATGGACGTATAGAATGGATAATGCGTGCAACCCAGCACCACTGTGCCATACCGATGAAGATCGAGATCTGCCAACTTGAACCGGAAGTAATCAGCGATTTTATTGGGATCAAAATCCAGCCGTTCACACCATTCCACAAGTTCTGGCAGCGCAATGGAATCCACACTGTGGTGATCATCGACACGCGATACCAGTTCGTTATACTTGGTTTGGCTCAAGGTGAGGGCCGTGGCAAATACAAGCACTCTTTTTCCACTATCCCGATTCATCTCCACGGCTGGTTTCACCGCAGGCTCCATGCCAATAATCGGGATATCGTACTTGGCGCGCAGATCCTTCACAGCGAGACTTGTTGCTGTATTACAAGCAATCACGATGGCTTGAACATCCTCCCGAACGATGGCTTTCACACATTCAAAAATATGCCCTCTAACCTCATCCGCAGACTTGGTTCCATACGGGACATGCAATGTATCTGCATAATACAGAAACTGTTCTTCCGGAAACTGTTGTAATGCCTTATGCAACACGGTTAACCCACCGATGCCTGAATCAAAAAAAGCAATTTTCTTATTCAAGAATTTCACCTCTATAATGTATTCTTTCGGGTTCCAAGAACCTCTCAATGCTGCTCATGCTGACTGGAGGTGAGGTTTGTACTTCCGGCTCATCAGATACTATGGATGAGATGAACCATTATTCTACGTTCATTTTATACTGCCTGAGCCAGTCCTTGCCACTATGCCACGCCTCTACAGGGTTATGCTCCCCAAGCAGTTCAGTACTTGCCTGAGCCATAATCCATTCCTTCAGACCATTCTCAGGACTGGATTCGAGTTGCTGTAACAGGAGAATCCGTCCCGCCTCACCCGTATTCAGAATATCCTCGTAAGCCTCCCGGTTACCAGCAATGTAATCATTGGGATTGCTGCTGGTCAGGAGGACAGGGTCGCTAACCATCTGCTGCAGGTTGCTTTCAATGGTTGCTGATAATTCTTGTTCTTCCGTCTGAGTCGAACACGCGGCTACCGTCAGTGCAGTACATACGGATAACAAACCCAGAATCCGTCTTCTGCGATTCACTGTACCACTCCTTCAACAACGAGTTAACGCAACAGGTTGGTCTGTAATGCCTAAATCTCAGTCCCAGTTACAGAGCAAGTTCCCATTTTTCTTCGGTAAGCTCTTGGCCTGACAGAATCTGCTTACGGACTTCCATCACTTTAAAGCCGAAGGACTGATATAATATCCGCGCGCTGATTAAAGACGCATTGGTCCACAGGATCACAGACGTGTAGCCCTTTTCTTTTGCAAAAAGAACTGCCTGTTCGATAAGTTTCCGGCCCCACCCTGCACCACGCGCTTCCGGTTCGATCAGAAACCAGCGCAGTTGAGCCATATTTTCATTCACCTGAGTAAGTCCTATGGAACCGGAAGCTGTCTGATCTAACTCTACAACCCATAACATCTCCCTCGCGTGATTGCCTGAGCATCCAAACGAATTCACCGCATGGGTGATAAATTCAGCAAAGCTCTGATCATAATTATACTCGTTTCGATAGATTCGGATATGCGCTTCAATGACATACTGCAGATCCTTTTGTACGAAAGTGCGGATCATCAGACATCACAGCCTTTCCTCAACTCCACAGTTGTGATACTGAAATCCACACCGAACTGAATTAATCCCAGTTTACGGGCAACTTGCTGTGAAGCGAGATTATCCCAAGATGTACTGTAGATCGGTAGGTGTCCACGCTCCTTGACATCATGCTGCCAGCACTTTACTGTCTCCGCTGCATACCCGCGTCCCCTATAACCAGTTGCCGTATATAGACTCGCTTCCGCCCCATGATCGGAGAGCCTTGCAGAGCAGCATACTGCCACAGCAGAATCACCAATCACATAAGCGTAAACAGGCCATTTTTCATGCAAGTGATCTGTTAATTCAGGGAAATGCTCTGCCAGCAAATCACAGTGGTCCTGACCAATTCGTTGTACGTTCTGACTCCACTCGTCGGAGGTTTCAGGAAAAGCATACGCTGGCCCCATCCACACACGATGAACTGGCTCAAAGGTTCCCACCTTGCGAATCAGTTTGGGAATATCCAATGGAAGCTTGCATTCCTTCCCCAACTCATTCATTAGATCCGGCGGTAACTGCTCATGGTAATAGATGAGTGAACCGGCAGAAGCCATCCCAATAAAAATGGCTGGTGCCTGCCCACCACCCGGTTCGTTAATGCTTACTAGACGCTGTTGCTCGTTCATTGTATATAAGGTGCTCGCCTGTATTTTCAACATCTCCATAGACGACAGGTTCGATATTGGAACCATAACTATAACGTTAACCTTTGCAATAATCGTTTGCCTTCACTGCCTTGATCTGCTTCCTGCTGCTCTTTGTATGGTCCTGACATGGCATATCTGCACATCGTCTGCACCCCCTTAATAATTTCCATTATACGGGATTTCACTCGCACATACGAATCGATTTTGCATAATTGCGAATAAATCGCACACGCCACTCCTTACCTTTGTACCGCAGCTTGTTTCCATGCCTCACTGAGTTCTGCAATCGTTTCATACCGCTGGGACCGATCAGCATTCACCGCACGAATCACAACTTGATATAAAGCCTCTCCGGCATTCCATCTATCATATGAACGGTCTTTCTCCCCGCCCAGCAGCGCGAACGCCATGGCTCCCATATTGAATACATTGGTAATTGCATCTATGCGTTCGCCCAGTTCAAATTCCTCCGGAGACATAAAACGGGAAGACCCCCACATACGACCCATGGTATTGGTGAAAGAGCCCTTTCGATACAGATCGATATCGCAAATTTTCATGAAGCTTCTCTCAAAATCATAGATCAGACTGCCGTCATACAGATCCACAGCCACATAACCTCTCCGCTCCACTTCGATATGAAAATCAAGAATCTGCTCCATCGCGCCAATCCGCGTCTTCACCGGAAGTTGTCTGAACTGGTAGTATGGCGAACGAGGATCTTCATATTTGGCCGGAGGCGGAAACTTCCAGTGGTTATGGAGATTCTCTCCCTCCACCCAATCAAATACACAGACATACCCTTGGTCCGTTGCAAAGTGATCCGTTAGTCGAATCAACGTGTCATGCGCCAAATCTTCATAAACGGAAACAGAGGATTTCAGATTACGAATGGCTTCCGGGGGACTCCCTGTATGATTCGCATGAATGGTATGTGCTCCCGCATACTTTACGAACAATCTCTTGCCATCCTTTTGCACGATACCGAAGGAGAGATTACCTGAATCCTGCTGATCAAATACGCGAAATACCGTACCCATGGGCCGTAACCAATCCAAGGAATGAGCTTCTTTTAAAACAAACGAAACACCATCGATCTCAAGTTCAACCTGATCTGTCATAGGACTCCTCCTGTGGAGCCATCTTCAATGGATGTTGATTGCTCTGTATAGAAATAATTCATATGTGCCTCGTCATATCCGTGCCCGTTCACTTCCAGAGCGTTACGCTCAATGCCATACACTTCAAATCCATATTGTTCATATAAACGTCTTGCCGATTCATTCGTAGTTACCACACTCAGATTAATTTGCTTGATGCCTTCCAGATATCTTCCCCGTTCCAGGACTTCCTGGAGCAATCGCGATGCCAGACCGTTTCCCCGATATTGCGGAGTTACATAGACGCCCCAGATCATGCCTTTGTGCCTGAGCTTCAGACCATATTCCCTCTTGAAGCCCATCATTCCCGCGAGTGCTCCTTCTGTTGTATATGCCCCCAGAATATAATCATCGGGCTCGTTATGTATGCGTTCCTGTACTTCATTCATGGGGATCTGAATGGACAATTCGAAGGAAGCCCCGAAGGCTTCAGGATGCGTTTTGAGTGCTTCCAATCGAAAAGGCCAATATACGTCTGCTTCATCCCGGTGGATATTGCGAATGACATACCCATCCTGCGTATATCCCTCACTCATACTCAATCGCTCCCTGCATTTCATACGGATAATCGATCTGAAGTTTTACATTTGCCGCCGCTTCCTCACCTGCCAGAAGTCCCACAACATAGATCCCCAGATCAATGGACGTGGCTACTCCACCAGCAGTAATGACATTTCCATCTCGCACGATCCGGCTCTGGATCACCTCAGCGACATACGGCTGAAGCAGATCATATGTATACGGATGTGTCGTCGCTTTTTTACCAGACAAAAATCCAGCCGCACCCAGCAGAAGAGAGCCCGTACACACGGATACCTTCAAAGGAACACCCTCCGCTTGTTTCAACCAGCCTATGAACGCCTCGTCATACCGAAGCTTACGCGTTCCCATGCCCCCGGGGATAAATACAAGATCATACTCTGCCAGATCCGGCTTCACTCGATCGACCTTCAACGTTAAGCCAGACTCATCCGTGACCTGATCTGTCATGGCACAGGTTTCCCACGTCGTTCCTTTGGTTTGCTCAAAGAAATTCAACCGATTGATCACATCATAAAACCCTGCAAAATCAAGGAAAGTCAGTCCATCAAACAAAACGAATGCAATTTTCATTGGTAACCTCCGCTTTTTAATTTGGAGCATCCTGATTAAGTTTCTGATTCCGATCCCGTTCCATCGCTTCCTTCACCCAATCACGTTCCGGCAGCTTGCTGTTGATTCGAAAGAGCAGAACCACAATCGCAAGAAGTAAAATAATAACGATGAATTCGAAGATGGCTAATCCCTCCCTTTCGGAAATTATGCAATCGTGAATCGTACCTTATCTCTATTTTAGTCCACGGGCGATGATCCATTCCAGCCACTTCCACGGTAGCAATGCTTTACCTATGATCAGCACACGCGAGCCTTTACCCAGTGCATATCGGAGCTTTGGTGCACGCATCCTTGCAATTCGGCCGATCAGATCAGCTACCTCCTGTGGATCAGGTGCCGTCTCACTCGCATGTTTGGAATAACGAAGGACCGCATCCAGCTTATGCTTATACGGTGAGTCCTCGCTCCGGTGAATTTCCCCCAGACCCTTATTCCAGATCGGCGTGCGATAAGCGCCTGGTTCAACCAATACCACCCGAACGCCGAAGGAAGACATCTCATGCCGCAGACTTTCCGTAAATCCTTCCACAGCGAATTTGGAGGCAGCATAAGGTGCATATCCCGGAAAACCGGATAAACCGCTGACACTGGACAAGTTAACAATTAGCCCCTGCTTCTGCTCACGCATCACTGGCAAGACTGCACGCGTAACCGCAATTAATCCAAACAGATTCGTCTCCATCTGGCGCCGCCAGTTCTCCATCGATATTTCCTCAATGAACCCGCCAACTGCAAATCCTGCATTGTTCACCAGTATGTCGAGGCGCCCATAATTCAGAACAACTTTGGTTATAGCGGCTTGCACCGATTCCGAATCCGTAACATCCAACTGCTCATACACCAAACGTTCTGTTATGCCTGCCTCTCCTGCAAGTCTGACCAACTCTTCTCTTCGATTCAGGTCACGCATGGTGGCAACAACAAGGTATCCCTGCTTGGCAAGAGTAATGGCCGTTAACATACCGAAGCCACTGGATGTGCCTGTAATGAGAGCCACGGAATCATCATGTACACCAGATGTTGATAGTCTTTTTTTCTTTCTTTCTTCAATTCTATGTTCCTCTGTCTGCATCCGCTGCTGTCCATCTCCTATCTTGTATGTCACCACTGTCATTCAGTCACCTGCTCTTCCCCAATATTTTCTCACCAGCTCAATGAAGCTGTCTCTCTACTCTGCGTAGCTTGGTGACCCCTGGTTTGAACGTATACGGAACGAATCTCACCTCAGGCAAAGTACAATCCATCCTGTCGGCCAACTTGTTCAATTCCTGCAACACATCCGCCTGTACTTGCCCCAGTGCTGCATTTCCTCCAAGTCGTAGCGATACCTCTATCGTCCCGTCCCCACGTTGCACCACACGATAATGTTCAATATCCGGTGAAGCTGCAATGACGGCGCGGGTAACAAAATCCGGAAAGACAGATACCGGCACCCCCGTATGCAGTTGTGTAAAATAAAGCGTATCATCACAGCGGCCTTCAATCCGCTCAATAGCTGTAAACAGAGATCCGCAGGCACATGGCATCGCCGCTTCGGTCAGAATATCATTCAGCCGATACCGAATGATCGGTTGTGATGTTCTGGAGAAATCCGTAACAATGGGCACGAACCGCCGGGTGGCGGAATCAATGTACTCTTTTTCAATATGTACAATGTCTTCATTCAGATGCAGTGTGCCATAACGACAGGTCGCACCCAGGAACCCTTCTGTACACTGGTAAACCTGATGAACGGTCTGTCCAAAGACCTGCTCCAGCACCTTGCGATCCAGGCGGTCCAGTACCTCGGCAACCGAGATGATTTTGTCCGGTACAGCGGTCAATTGACCTGCCACATAGGCATCCGCCAACAGACGCAGCATGGATGGGGGAGCCACCCACACGGTAGGTTGGTACTCTTCCAATCGTCTCACCAAAGTCTCCACACGCTCCAGCAGATCAAAGTACTGGAACTGTAACTTACCGCGCTGTACCGATTCATACAGATTACTGTTGGCCCGCAGGAAAAATGCTATCTTCGCAGGTTTCCACAGTCCACCAGGCAGCAACTTGGCCAGCACCGTGCCTGTCCACGCATCCTGCTCCTGATCACTCACCAGAAATATCCCCCGGTTCCCTGACGTACCCGAGGACAATCCTACGGTCACTCCCTGAATGGAAGGTTTGAAGTTACGCGTTTCTTCACTTTCTCCTGCAAGAGCCAGCGCTTCGTCCTTGGTAATGCCCACCGTATTCAATGTATTGAAATGCTGCATCATGATTGATTTGTCAATCAACGGGAAGCTTCTCCATTCAGACGCATCCACGCCACCCCACCACTGCTGGTAAAACGGAGAGCGGGCACGGATCTGACGGACATGACGAATAATCCGGCGCTCTTGCCAGCGCTCCAGTTGTTCTCGCGTTTTCCATGTTCGCAGCCCACGTGCGAGTGCATAATGAACCACTATACGAAAGGTATTACTCATCGTTTCCGCCCTCCTGCACCCCAGGCGTCCAGTACATCTCGGCAGTGACTCGGCACAACCCGAATGTGGGGAAACCGCTGATGCAGCTGGACAAGCTTGTCAAAGTTACGGTGATATTCCTGTCGATCAGACATAATAATACCCGCAAGTATATTCGGTCTACGCTGTTCACGAAAAGCCCGACTCGACCACACTGCATCCGCACACAGGAAATAGTCATGTTCTTCTGTACGCAGCAGGAGTCCCATCATGCCTTCCGCATGACCGGATACATCCACCCCCAGCAGACTACCATCGCCGAATATATCATAGACCTCATCGTAAGGGAACGATTCTCCCGCTCTTGTCCACCGCTCCGGCTGACGCGTAACAGGCAAGGATCTGGCTACAAAATCTTCAGGCAACAACCCAGACAGATAACCTGCCTTCACAGCCGCAATCGGACCGAGTGAGCGCACAGCATCATAAGCTCTCGGCAGATAGATGAATTGTGCCTCCGGGAAATCCCGTACACCCGCGATGTGATCACCGTGAAAATGGGAGAGGATGATATACCGGATATCCGCAGCTTTCAGCCCAATCCCAGCCAAAAAATGAACGGCTCCATCCTCTTCACGATAAACCACCGGTGTAATATGACGATACAGTGCATTGGGCAGATGAGCCGTTTCCTTGAAAAAGCGGGAGCTATATCCCGTATCCAATAGGATCGGTCCATGTACGGGGTGAATGATGCAGGCAAATCCTGCCGGGAAAGGCACCGGTCTCAACCGACCACCGCGCAGCGTCAGAAACTCTGGATGTGTGCAGTAACCCGCCGCACCCAGATATAGTTCTACCGGAGTTGTTGTCAGCATGATTCAGCCCTCCACCAGTCTGCAAATTGTTGCAACCCCTCTTCAATGGACACCCGAGGGACGTACCCCAATCGCTCCCTTGCATCCGTAATATCCAATGTCTGTGGGATCGATAAGGAGCCCACGGTATACCGTGTCAACGCAGGTTCACCCAGCGCAGAAACAAAGCCATGAACACGCTCCAGCAATGCTGCCACGCCATATGCCATCCGATAAGGAATGTTAAGGCGACGCAGGGACATGTCCAGCATGCCAAACAAGGTGCTCACCAACTCATTAAACGCCCTCGGATCGCCATTGGAGATATTGTAAGCTCTGCCGAGCGCTTCGTCAGAGGCATCACGGCACAATAACAGGGCATCCACCACATTATCCACACATGTCAGATCAATTACAGCTTGTCCGCCACCAATCATGGGCACGCCTGATTTCGCGTTGGCTGCGACAATTCGGGGAAACAACGTCTGATCATACGGACCAAAGATGGCTCGCGGTCGAATCATGATCGACGGAAGTCCCTTTCTGTGCCCTTCCATGACGACCTGTTCAGCGAGAAGCTTCGTGGCTGCGTAATGATTGGCTGGTTTGGCTGGCAACGGATCATTCTCATGTACGTCATATCGCGGGTTGTAATTGAAATATACACTTGGCGTCGAGACATGTATAAATCGTTGTACCTCATTATGCAGGCAGCCATCTATGAGGTTTTGTGTCCCCTCTACATTACTGCTGTAAAAATCACGATATCGGCCCCATGGCGATGACAGAGCCGCACAGTGAAATACCACATCCTGCCCCGCACACGCTTCGCTTACTGCGGCCTCATCCTGTATATCTCCATTTAAGAATCGGATTCCTGCGGACTCAAGTTCTGTACCAACCTTGGATTGTCGGCCCATGCCCGTGACTTCCCATCCCTCTTTTACAAGCCGTATCGCGAGGTGCCTGCCCAGACATCCCGTAGCTCCTGTAACCAATGCTCTGTTCATTGTTGTTCACCGTTCCATTCTATGTCGTGAGTCAAAGCTTCAGTCAGCGAGATCTTCTGTGATCTTGCCAGACGCCAGGCGGCCAGCACCACCGCGAATTGTTCAAAGAAAGGCTGGATATCCTGCCTTAAATACACCACATCCCTCGCTCCACGCCAAGCAGCTATCCATGCACGGAACTTTCCTTTGCCGAAGATCTGCTGAACTCCGCTTCCCAGCATGGGAAGCATGAGCATGGCTTTGCTGCCCCCTGCGGGCGTGATCCATTTTCTTTCTTTGACCAACGTCTCCGGTTCTGTCAGTGCACGCACCAAGTCATCTCCGGGGTGAAACAGATGAATCCCGCTCGTTGCCCTTGGATTACACTCAATCGCGTACAGTTGCCCATCCTGACCTTCTATAAAATCAAACCCAATCTGTCCACTAAAAGCTGTTGCATGCACAAATTGTCTCACCCATGCAAGGGCACCTTCATGTTCCATCTGTTCAAAAAATACACTCGCTCCCACGCTACCCGTGCGATAGCGGCTATAGTACGTGGCGTGCGCAACCAGTTGCCCTTCGTGGGCTATGCTGTATGTACATAACATCTGACCAGGAATGTAGGCCTGTGCAACCCAAGGCGAAGCAAAGGATAACTGCCCATGTTCCGGAGGGTCGTTTCGTAAATATCGACGTTTGTTTTTACTTGCTTTTCCTTCCTGATCAGTTCCTGCGCCAGTGTCATCGGTCATGCGTGCTGGCATGCGAACTTTGGCGGCAAAGCGGGAATACACCGGTTTCCATACCCATTCTCCCACCGTTTCCAGAACAGCCTGAGCTTCCATCCATTCCTGCCGATTGTTGATCAGGCGTGTCTCCGGAACCGAAAGACCTAGTGAGCTTGCAAGCTGGATAAAATGATATTTATGGTGCAGCTCATGCAGCTGCTCCATAGTCGTAACCAGAACACGGCAATAAGCACGCAGTCTGTCTGCCCCTTGAGCCACATAGAAGACTTCTTCACACATGGGGATCAGCAGGTCGATCTGCCAATCCTGTGCCAACCGTTCCAGCCCCGCCAGATACGCAGATGTGTCTTGACGGGGCGGTGGGACCACAGCGCACTGTTCTACTGCACTGGATAATCTGGTCAGATGCCTTACAGCACTCTCCGCAACATAGACCCGATGGCCTGCCCGATGAAGCATGCGTGCCAGATCGAGCGTTACCGGAGCCCTTCCGCCTGTAAGAAGTACGTTGAGAGAAGCAGATGTACGCTGTCCAGTTTCCCCAGATCTAGTAGTCAAAGATGAGTCCTCCCAAGGATAATCCGGCAGCCGTGCCAATCATCAGCACCCGATCTCCCCGCTGAATGCGCTGCTGTCTAATCGCTTCATGCAGCCCCATCGGGATCGATGCTGCAATCGTGTTGCCGTGGTGTCGTGTGATATCCATGAATCGATCTTCAGCGATGCCAAGCTTCTTGCGGATCAATCTCATTGCCATGGCACTCCCCTGGTGGGGAATAACCAATTGAAAATCTTCCATCCGATTACCGGTTGCCTGTAACATATCGCTGGTGAATGCCGGCAGAAGTCTGGAAGCCATGCGAAAGATCGCTTGTCCATCCATATGAAATAGGTAAGGCTCAGGCTGATCTGCCTTGTAATTTGAAGCGTGCAGCCGTGTGCCTCCCCCTGCAATCTCCGAGAAACGCGCACCTCGGCTGTAAGTTCGAAGTGACGCATGCACGATCTGTGACGATGATCCTTCAGGTGAACGTTCAATAATGACGGCGGCCGCTCCATCTCCGAACAGGGCCGCACTTTCTTTATCAGACCAATTTAATCCGGCCGAGGCAATCTCAGTGGCAACAATCAGTACTCGTTGGTAACGACCAGCATCTACCATATAGGAGATCACATCGAGTCCGTTCAGGAAACTCAGGCAGGTTGCATCCATATCAAAGGCGGGGACGCCCGAATCTTGCTGCCCCATGGCCTGCTGGATAAATACCGCCGTACTTGGCAACGGTTGTTCCTTCGTGCCACTGGTGCACACCAGACAGTCGATATCCCCGAATTGCAATCCTGCATCCGCCAGTGCAGCTTCAGCAGCCCGCGCGCCCATGAAGGAGGAAGTCTCTTCACCCGAAGCATAATGCCGGACACCTACGCCAGTTGCTTTGCTGACCCAGCCCGCAGGCACGCCCAAGCGGCGATCCAGTTCCTCATCGGTGACTTCCTGTACAGGCAGGTACTTCCCTGTTCCCGCGATCCTTACTCTTCTAAGTTGCATTTCCCCAACCTCTTTCTGTTCATCTGACTGATTAAATGAAATTTACACCTCACCTCGAATGACGAAACGCCATTGGATAGAAGCCTTGGAATATATAATAAAAGGCAGATGCCTCTGCCCTTCCTGTTGTGTTTTATTATTTATACGGTGTGGTCAGTTCTTCTTATTCAAAATCTCGGCGAGTGCCTCATCTAGTGTTCCGTATGTGAATGTGAAGCCTTCCATCTCCAATCGCTCAGGAATGACCCAACGACTTTTGAGAACCAATTCCGTCTCGGTCTGAATGAAACGTGCACCCAGTTCAAGCATCCAGCGAGGAGAGGGCAATCCGATTCGAACACCCATCTGTTCTCTCAGGCTCGCCATCAGCTCCCGATTCGTCACCGGATGCGGAGAGGACGCATTGAACACACCATTTAAGTACGGATGCTCTTGCAAATAGATCACCATGCGGAACAAGTCTTCGATATGAATCCAGCTGAACTGCTGTGTTCCTGTGCCTTGAGATCCTCCCAGGCCAAAACGCACGAGGTTTGTCATGGGCACCATCACGCCGCCCTCGCCCAGCACAATGGCAATTCGCAGTGCAATCTGACGCGTAGACGGCAGACTGAATTCAAAGAAAGCCTGTTCCCACGCCTTGGCAACGTCGACTGAGAAGCCAGAGCCGATCTCGCCCTCTTTTTCCGTCATGGGACGATCTTCAGCATGTCTGTATATGGTCGCTGTACTCGAATTAATCCATAGTTCGGGAGGATGATTACAAGCCAGGATGGTTTCCCCAAGAATACGTGTTGTACGCGTTCTGGATTCCAGAATGACTTTGCGATTTTCATCCGTATAACGGCAGTTCACCGATTTGCCTGCCAGGTTAATCAACATCTCTGCTTTTTCCAGTGCCTCTATGATTCCAGCACGATCTTCCCAGGCAATATGACCGGGCTGACGCGAGATGATTAACACCTCATAACCCAGCTTCTTGAACCTTTGGGCAAAATCCTGTCCAACAAAACCCGTTCCACCAGCCAATACAACCTTCTTCACGGTATCCCCTCATTTCCCATACTGGGTAAAGATTTCGCAAGAAATAGATCAACATGTTTCTATACATGCAAAATACAGATATTAGATTAAACACCGCTGGTGACCCGTTGGTTTGATTTAATTGACCCCTAGGGATGCGTACAAGCGATCCCGCTCTTCGAGAGCCCAGGTATTTGCAGGGTTTTGTTCCAATTGATATCGGAGCTCATCATAAAAATCATGGATCATGAATCCTTCTGGCAAGTTGCCAAGCATGGCTGTAAAGTTATACTCTGGCAGTGTTTTCTTTCCTTCACTGATCTGCTTCAGCCAGTCCATCCACTTTGCAAGAGTGAGCACTTCCTCCTGCCATAACTCAGCCTGTAACCCAAGCACATCCTGAAACTGCTCGTACGCGAAAGGATCAATGAAGGTCCGGCAAGCCTGAACAGCCAGTTCATACAACTCGGTCACGGCAAGACGTACCTCATGCTCAAGTTCGACCTCTAATCCTCCCATATAATCATTAACCTGAATGCTCTGTCCATCATCATATAGTAGCGGGGCTTGGGCCAACAGGCGTACAATCTCTTCCATCTCGTGCATTGAAACTCGCTTCTGCGCATAGAGCGCAGGTAATTGATATGCTGTAATGATCATTCACTCCTACATCGTTCTTCTATTAATGACCTATATTATAACATGGTTTGGCAATCATCTATCAGGATAACTTGACTATCCACTACAACTTGTAGTAGTTTATATGTACTACGTAGTGTAGTAATACAATCGTTATGGACGCATAACGATGTGAAGGAGTGTTCACGGTGAACCACATTCAGAAATTATCCGAAACAGAAATGGAGTTAATGGTTGTTATATGGTCATGCGATCCACCCGTTACCTCAACAGAGCTATTAGACATATTCGCTGAGAAGGGAAAAGCGTGGAAAGCGCAGACCATGTCTACCTTTCTATCAAGGCTGGTGGATAAAGGCGCCTTAACGGTTACGAGACGTGGAAGAACCAATGATTATAAACCTCTTCTACAGCCCGAAGATTACAAGCTACAGGAAACGCAGCACGTTCTTGATGGACTCTATCAAGGTTCAGTCAAGAATTTGGTCTCGGCCATGTATGACGGTGATAAGCTTTCAGACGATGACATTTCAGAACTGAAAAAATGGCTTTCGGAAAAGTAGGTGCAGATCATGAACATCTTTTTTGAAATGCTGTGCAGTCTGACCGTGGCTGGAAGTATTGTTGCCGTTTGTATTTTGGCACTGCGACTCATACCCGTATCTGTTTTTCCGACCAAGTGGCTCTACAGACTCGGTAAAATGGCTCTCTTGTTCTATCTGTTCCCGGTATCTCTTGGCCTTTCATGGTTTTTGGGTTTTGCATTCCCACCTACATCAACTGTACCAAGTACGGAATATGCAACACCTTCGAGCTTACTTGCAGGACCATTTATCCCGGAACCAACCATATCTGTAACCACAGCCTGGTTCTTGTTATGCGTATGGGGCATTGGCGTCATCGGTTTTTCTGCATGGCAGGTGTACTGTTATCGGAGATTTTTGAATGAACTATCACGTACAACTATGCCAGTCCTCTGTGATAGTGAAGCAGCTATGCAGCTACCATTAATCAAAGAGGCTTTGGGTCTCAAAAGCAATATCACGCTTGCTCACAGCACAATAGTAAGAAGCCCTATACTGGTCGGCTTGTTTAAACCAACGATATATCTTCCACCCGAAAATACGGTCAAGATGGACATCAGGATGGTCATTCATCATGAGTTGGTACATCTGAAACATCAAGATCTGTGGGTCAAGGCTCTGACATTGGGGGTTAGTGCCCTACACTGGTTCAATCCCCTGATTCATATGATTCGCCGGGACATTCATACCTGGAGTGAGTTGGCCTGTGATGAAGATGTGGTGAGAGAGATGTCGCATGAAGAGCGAAGACGGTATGGCGAGACGATTTTAAATGTGATGGCGGGAACCAGGAAAATGCCTGCTCAATTTTGTTCATCCCTGTCGGGTGAAGGCAAACAATTAAAAAGGAGATTGATGAACATGTTTAATGTGAAGAAACTGAAAAAGAAACACTGGATGTTAAGTATGGGGGCCCTATTGCTTATTACAGGAGTAAGTACATCCACCGCAGTATGGGCATCAAACCATACCGTTCAAGTAGAGTCCAAAGCTACTGAAGCAGTGCCTGTTCCTTCCGTATCTGAGACTCCTGAGATTGTAGCTACTCCGGATACAGCCGGAGTTTCCGAAGCTGTAACTGTTCCCTCTACTTCCGTAAAGCCTGAACTCGTGGCTCTTCCTGAGGATGAAGCTTCCGAAGATGTGCCAGCTCCTTCTTCTGTTGAACCTTCTGAGGGTGAAGTTGTAGAACCAGCCACAGTTCCTTCTATCGCGGGTTCTACCGGGAGTTCTTCTGAAATCGTAGCCGTCCCTTCCGAGGCCCAGGTCACCAAAGCTGTACGTGTTCCTTCAGAGAAGTAACCTAACGTTAAGGAACAATAACAACCACATATACAAACAGGACGAAGCATAAGTCTTTCGCTTCGTCCTGTTTGTATATTAAATAAAGGTTTTGATCGTAGCAAAATATTCACGGATCATGTTGACGGGTTTCAAATATCCTGGTGATGGGGCAGATATGCCGTATTCTGCTGCATAACCGTTCTTGGCTGCAATGTATTTGGAGCGGAACATATGATAGTCACTCGTGACAATCATGATCTCCGGGTGCTCCAACCCGGATTCCTGAATGATTTTTTTGGAAAAGGCCAAATTCTCCTGAGTACTTGTGGAGCGATCTTCCATAATGACTTGCTCAGGGCTAATCCCCTGTTCAACCAGATAGTTTTTCATAGCGAGCGCTTCCGGTATTGATTCCCCGGGTCCCTGTCCACCCGATACAATAACCGGTGTCTGAGGATGGCTGCGAATGTAGTCCAGACTGGCATCTAACCTCTGCTTCAAAGTCAACGATAATTCCGTTCCCCGAATGCCTGAACCTAGAATAATGACGTAGTCCGCCTCTTCCGGATCATTCGCACCCAGCTGTGTGAATACAAGCGCCTCAATAATGACAAAAGATACGGCAGCCACGCCAAATCCGGTAAGGATAATCCGTTTCAAAATAACATGCTTCTGATAGTCAATCCGTCTTAACACGATAAAAGCCACCGTGATCATTCCGAAAAACATGACTGGAAATCGTTGGCCCCAGAAGACCAGAAACGCCACAAAACATGCCAACAGGACGAGATCAATGATCAGTCCATATTTTTGTAAGAACTTTTTTATCAAGTCCGTAAACACCCCTTCTTGTACCCGTAATTCCGCGTATCTCTATGATTCACTATAATTCAAGCTGTGATTATCGTTAATTTGGGCCATTGTTGCTGCCAGCACTTCTTATGAACACGTTGATTGTAATAGTCAGTATCCGCGAAGAAAGGACTTTTGCGAATCACGAGATGATACAGATCATGCAATCCATGCGGAGCACAGATGTTCACCCGATCCTCTTCATCCAGCTGTACGCCTATGGCAGTCACGATTTCGGGCCAATAGCGAAGAGCATCCTCAATAGATAGATAGGGATCTCTGCCATTGCGCAGATGCATTCTCGCCTGATTTTTGACCGACCACTTGGCATTGCCAGTCTCCTCACGAAGCTGTTGTTCGAGCTGTATGTCTCGCTCCTCACGCAAGTCTCGCGCATCATAATAAACAACATCAATATCGCTATGAAGTTCCCGAAGATCATATCCATGTAGAACATCCCAGATATAATTACGAATATATCCTGCACCTATGTAACATTGAGTCAGTTGCAGACTTCGAACTCGCCGCAGGTCGTGCATTAATTGCTCGTGCTCCATAATTGCCCGGATGAATTTCTCCTCATGCAACAAATGCTCCCTCTCCTTACTCCCGATGCTCTACTCACTCCTTCAATCTATTCTACCTGCTTAACTGCACTAGCTTCCAATATATCACGTTTGGTTTCTGCAATAAAATGAACAAATCCCCTCAGGTGGCCACCCTAAGTTTCATCTGAACAGATGGATCTTAAGGTCTTACACCTGAGGGGATTGCATCGAGAGATCTGATTTGTAGTTTTTCATCATGTGACGCATGATATGGAACGGACTATAGGAAGCGTCAAGAGCACGCGATCATTCAAGCATACTTTTGAGGCTGATCAGCGACGCAGTTCTTCCCTTAGCCCCACATCCCAATCAACAAAATACCGACAAAAATAACGATGGAACAGAGAATACGCTTTTTCCCCTGCTGTTCTCTCAGTAGCAAAATGCCGAGAAATGCGGCAAAGATCGTGCCTACTTCCCGAAGGGGACCCAGTCTAGCCATCGGTGCCTGCTGTAACGCAAACAGAAACAACAGGTACGAGCCCGGATTCAGCAATGCGCCAAGCATGATGGTCGATCGATTCACCTTCCACTCCTGACGCAATTGACGAGAAGCCAGCAGCGCAGGCGTTAATCCGGCGACAAAACCAATGTTGGTTACTTCAAGTAACGATAAGGGTGAAATATGTTCCAGATTCAGTTTATCCACGAACACATAACTGGTTGTACATAATCCTACACTTAAAGCCATCAAAACCGGCTTCAACCCTTTTACACGCGAGCCCGTCGTAATATCTCTGCTTCCGACACCACTGAGTACCGTAAAACCGCCCAGCATACACGCAATGCCGATCCAGCCGTACGGAGATAAGGTTTCCCCTAGAAAGGTAACTCCAATTAGAGGCACCAATAAGGTGCTCGTTCCCCGCATAATCGGATAGATCTGAGATAAGTCGCCGAGTTCGTAGGTCTGAGACAACAGCCAAGAGTACAAAGCCTGCAACCCCATCGACAGAATTAGCAGCGCATAGGCTGGAATAGATAAAGGTTCACGTACCAACTCTACAATAAGTACAGGAAGCAATATAATTGTTGGAATCATCATAATGGACCACAAAAATACACTTTTGTTCAAACTGCGCTTGGTAAACATGCTCCAGACGGCATGAGCCATCCCGGAAGCGAGTACCAGAACTATAGGTAAAATCATAATCAAAATGTTCCTCTCTACTCCATTGCTCTTCTATTATTCTCTATTGTGCTGAAGCGCTCTCAGGTTGATGTTCTGGCTGTTCCTTCAAAACTGAGCCGTCTTCGAGACGAAGCCAGGTATTAAAGCTGCGTTCTCCCGCCTTCAATTGAATGACGCGACCTCCACGCAGCATGCCTTCCCTTCCATATGTACTATGCCCACTCGAACGCCCGTAGCAGAGACGAATGCCGTGGTAAGTCCCCTGAAAATCATTCACATGATCATGTCCGCAAAAGGTCCCCATTACATCCCCCATTTCCAGCAGTGCAGTGAACAGACCCGAGTTCACTTCGGCACAACATACAGGTTCATATTTGCTGCCGTAACAGATCTGCGTGTCCCACATGGCCTGGTATTCAGGAATGGGGATATGGAAAAACGCCAAGGCTGGGAGCTTATTCCCGCGGCTGCGGCCGGAATTGACGCGTATGGATTCAGACATCAGCCACTGGATCTGATTGGGCTGAATCCAGCCATAGCCGGGAATAGATTCAACTGTGGAATAACTCCCTGAATCGAGGAAATACAACACCGCAGCCGAACTGCCGTCCGATTTGGCAATCTCCAGGGTGTAATTGCTCATACCTGCAATCTCGCTTGGACCTGGCTCTGTCACGGTGTACTCGTGTTCCTGAATGACATCCATTAATTCAGTGGGGGTAATTCGATTTTCCGTATCGTGATTGCCGTACACAAATGCCCATGGAATACCACACTCTTCCACAACCGCTACGGCCTCACGGAAAGCCTGCTCCGGATGCTCACATGCCTTGTTCCCCTGATCCACCGGCCCCGTATAGATCACATCCCCTGTAAACACAACCAGGTCGGGTTGTTCCGCTTCAACAATGGTTTTCATTAACTGCCGGGTCCTGATATCCTCAGGACGACCATCTTTCCAGTGCAGATCTGTAAACTGCACGATTTTAAAAGTTCCATTTTCTCGAAAAAACAGTTGTCGATTCACTGTCTTAACCTCCTCGTTACTAAACACATGTTATTAACTCTGCATCTCATTCTACTTTATATGTTGTTTTGTGTGGTATTATGTTGTTTCATATGATCTTATCTTCACATGTTATTACTGTCAATACATCGTTAAATTTATCATCGGTTATCTGTTCCATGTTTTTTTATAAAGGAAATAATCAAGATTTTAAATGGCATATGTTCGATCCAGATTCAACGTAAATTTCTGGCAAATTGACAAGCTCAGCTCGACCTTTTAAACTATACAAATCAACATCAATCCACAAGAATACATAACTATAAATTAAAAATACATATGGTTACGAAATACAGGAGGTTCAACAACGTATGTCTCTAACGTATGAAGAGCGCAAAAACACCATTCTTACCCATCTGGCTACCCAAGGGAAGGTTCAGGTACAGGTTTTGGCAGATCTGTTTCAGGTATCTACAGAAACCATACGGCGTGATCTGGATCGACTTGAAAAGGAAGGTGAGTTGCGTAAAGTCTACGGCGGTGCTGTTCGTGTACGTTCAGGAATGATCGAAGCCCCTTTTCAAAAGCGAGCGCAACTTCAGATGAATGAGAAACAGCGCATCGGCGTAGCTGCCGCCTCTCTGATTGAAGATGGCGAAACCGTGATGCTGGACAATGGCACAACAACACTGGAGATTATGCGTCAACTAAGAAATCGTTCACAGGTGACTGTCATTACCAACTCCGTTCCAATTCTCACCTGTGCGCTGGAAGACTTTGCAGGTAAAATTATCTTTGCCGGAGGTGAAATCAATACAGCGGTACAAGCTTCTACCGGACCTGTTGCACATGAATTGCTGAGTCAATTCAAAGTTAACAAAGCATTCATCTCTGCCGGCGGCATTTCGTTAACGGATGGTGTAACGGACTATCTGCTGGAAGAAGCATTGATTTCCCGCAAAATGATGGAGCGAGCAGAAGAATCCATTTTGGTAGCCGATCACACCAAATTTGGTCGATCCACTTTTGCACAGATCTCCCCCATGGATAACCTATCGATGGTAATTACCGACTCCGGATGTTCGACAGAATGGGTAAATGCCCTGCATCAACTGGAGATTGAAACGGTTCACAAGATTTGACAATGTGAGCCATTTTTTATAGCCTTAAACTATAATGATCGTTCTATCTTATTTCTCGAAGGGAGAGGTTCACTGATTATGAGCAGCAAAAAAGAAATGCTCTTGAACGTGGCTGAAGAACTGTTCTACCTCCACGGTTTCCATTCCATCGGCTTGAAGCGCATTATCTCCGATGCCGGGATCGCCATCATGACATTATACAATCACTTTGAATCCAAGGATGACCTCATTGTTCAGGTGCTCCTGCGACGTGAACAGCGTTATTTGGAACAGCTCCGGCAATATGCTGACAATAAAGCACAACCCATGTTCCTCAATCTGGCTGAAGGACATGCAACCTGGCTGAAAGAACACGAATCAAGAGGGTGCTTATTTTTACGCGCCAAGGAAGAATTTGGAGGTCATGCAGATCATATCATCGTCCAGACAGTCAACGCGCACAAAAGACATATGCGAACTTTAATTCATACATTGGCGCCTGCTGCAAGTGAACGAGACCTATTGAGGTTCTCCATATTGCTGGAGGGTTCCACCGCACTCGCTGAGACAGAAAATGTAAATGACGTCTGCCGTGAACTGATGCATATGACGCTAACCAGTTTCAAGTAATGCCATTCCGGGTGAGTTAGTAGTTCAACTCACTTTTTTATTTCATGAGAATTATAATGAACGTTCTATCTAAAAAGGCGGTGGATTACATGAAAAAAATCATCTTTCCAGGCATTGCACTCATCGCTGTATGTTATGCATTCGGGCGATTCAGTTATGGGTTGTTTATGCCGGAAATTTCGGAAGCTTTACAATTAAATGATGCGGCCTCTGGTGCGATCAACTCAGGCACGTACATTGCCTACTGTCTGTCCCTTTTAACTGCGCCCCTGTTGATTAATCGCAAGGGACATCATTATGTCATCCAACTGGCAGGAATCAGCGCTGTGCTCGGTCTAACCGGCATTGCCCTATCTCAGAATGCATGGATGTTAACTTTCAGCATATTTCTAGCGGGTCTAAGCACAGGCTGGGCTTCCCCGGCCCTTGGCAATGCAGTGAATGCCGAACTGGCTCCTCATCTGCAAGCAAGAGGCAACAGTTGGATTAATACAGGGACCAGCTTCGGGATTGTTGTATCTGGCCCACTCTACTTTCTGTTCACGGATTACTGGCGTCTAACCTACATCCTGTTTGCTGCAATCGGTGTTGTCGTTCTTTGGTGGAACAGACGTGTCATTCCAGCAACCCAGACACTGCCTTGTACCAAATCTCTCTGGACATGTATGAAACCAACCAGACCCGGGTCTGCTCTGCTCATGGCTTGTCTGTTGACAGGTTTCAGTTCTGCAATCTATTGGACCTTTGCCCGAAATTTCCTCACAGACGAGAAAGGGGCCTCCGATTCGGAAGCCGTGTTGTTCTGGATTGTAATGGGGGTTATGGGGATCCTCGGCGGATGTGCTGGCCGTATTATTGAACGGATCCAGATTGGATGGTCCTACCGAATTGGCATCATGTTATTGGCTATTTCACTCGGGGTTATCCTTCTGCCATCCATGACTGCCAGCCTAATTTCTGCCATCATGTTTGGGAGTACCTATATTTTCCTGACCAGTGTATTTATCGTTTGGGCAACGAGATTATTCAGTCCAAATGTGTCCATTGGCATCAGCCTCGCCTTTCTCGCATTAGGTGCTGGGCAATTTCTCGGCTCCTCCATGGCAGGGTACACGATTGAAGTGTTCTCCAATACAACGGCATTTCTGGCCTTTGCAGTACTGGGCCTGCTCGGGTTGTTCATTCGGGTAAAATAAATGCAAGATCGACCTTCAGTTGTGTTATTCTACCCGGCGAACACTTCCGGTCACCCCATGTTGCAGCTGTACATTTGTAAAAGAAACCGTCGTCCCCTGCCCAATGGGGGATTGGGCCACAATGCCAACACGGATCTCTTCCGGGCAGTCCAGACCGAAATAACGAACCAGCTTCCACTTCTCTCCATCCTGAGAATAATGGAATGCAAAGCTGTTACCTGCCCGGGCTACACGTAAATAGGGCTTGTTAACTTCTACAGGTGCTGATACACAATCATCTGAGTTACCGCGGGTCACGACACTAAGAATGGAAGGCTGTTCTTCGAAATACTCAAAGCAGACTTTAGCCCAGTTCGTATCGTCCACCCTCACCATCAGGCAGCCTGAATCATACTGTTCTTTCATATCCACCTGTACTTGAGTGACAATGCTGAAATCTCCCTTTACTATCGTATGTAAAAATGGTGCTGAAGCTTTCACCGGCTCACCTCCCGGATCAATGAAAAAATCACTGATCGGCGAAACGGTTATCGTTACTTTGCCGTCTTCAATGGACCAATCTGCTGGCTCGTTCAGCCATCCGAGGTTGGCAGATAATGTTTGACCTGAACAATGTTCAAATAGATTCGTCATGTGGCACGCCCTTTGTGTTGGAGTTTAAGCTGACTCATTTCTCTATTTGTATTCGGTATGTCTCACCGTTAATCCTGTAGGCTTAGCATCAAGTTCCATCCCCATTATCTTACACCCATGTGTACGGTTGGATGAACCGCTCGTCCCACACTTGCACCTCAATATAACGTTCCGGACCCTTATTGCCCTGCCGGTTCCATTCCTGAGGCCAACCATAGGTTTGTATCACTTCGATGATTTCATCTTTGGTATAAATCTGCTTACGATAAGGTTTAGCATCGTCAAACCTCATTGTGGGGAACAAGTCCCCGTAGGTAAAACTCACAACATCGACAGGAAGATCATCCCACGGAATGAGCACATGATCAGGTTCTGAATACCAGGACAACAACCATTCACATGCACCAAGCGTCAGGTAATGGGGATATGATTGCAGCGGCTTTCCACCTTTGGCAACAAACTGCTCATAAGCTCTTTGCTCAAGCGTTCTGCGAATTGCCATGTAATCTGCGGATCGCCGACTGGCAAAGTTTCTTCCCTGAAGACGGATCTGCTGAGTCACTGCTTCTGCTTCATCCGCAGACAGGCTGGAGAGATTTCTGAAAGGACCAAGACTTTGTTCAAAATAATGATAGGCATTCCAGTCGTTCAACCAGTTCCACTCCCTTCATTATTAATAAGGTAATTTTATCCATAATATGATAAACTGGACCTACAAGATTACTACAATGATATGAATTACAACAGGAGGAGATCAACCTATGTTTGGCGTTAACGTGAAAAAAACAGAAGATCAGCTGGTCATCCGCTGGCAGTTTTCCAAAATTGAGATTCCCATCGCACATATCATATCGGTCACCCTGGATGATACGTACGGTGGCAGCGAACCATCCGCCATTCGGATCGGTCCAGTCAATGGTACAAGTGAAAGGATTCTGATTCGCACAGTGAACCAATCGTATATTTTATTCACTTCCAGCGTGAATTTACATAACAATATCCAAGCAATGTTACACCCGTCAAACTAGATTGTTTTTCGAACCGGATTCCCATTGTTTATTGATAGAGGGGTTTCATCTACATCGTACACCACAAAAAAAAGGGATAACATTCGCATTTTATTTCTTCAGCGAATACTATCCCTTCTCTGATTTCAATACGAGTTGGAATTGAAGTTCTTATAACCAGCTCTATTTCGGTAACTTATCCAGCGTATTCTCAGCAAGATCACAACCCGAATACTGAGCCATAACTCTTGATCATTCTATCCTACGTATCTGTTCGCACATCATCCCACTCCTGATCCAGATAACAGATCAGCCAGTTCAATGCACGGTGACGCTCATAAGCCACTCCACCATTCAAGCCAGCAGGAAGTGTTTTGTCATTCACACGACTATCCACACACACCCAGTTATAACGGTAGATCAGATCTGCTTCATCCAGAATCTCACTCTTGTTACGCAGAGATGCATCGGAGAGAAAGTCGACAAAGCTGTCCTTCTGTTGCAAATAACCGACATCCTTCCCTACGTTACATAACTCCGTTGGTGCACCAAGTTCCTTCACATAACCTAGCGCCCACAACATCACGTGGTAAGCTTCATATCCCCAAGAGAAGGCGATGATCTCCTGCTGCTCCGCTCCGTGCTGGTCGATAAACCTCTTCTCTACGGGTGAGAAAAAGGATTCAGCCTCATACTTGTCGATCACTTCCTGAACCAGAGCAGCTGTATCTTCCGCGCTTTCACCTGCTCCCAGACACTCTCCCTTAAGCGCGGCAAGACATAATGCAACCGCACGGCGAGCGACTTCCTCTTTACACCGAATGGTGGTGTGCTCGTCTCCGTCCCTTGCAGGCAAGTTTGCATTATACGGAATGCCTTGTTCCGTCAACCGTTGCTCTGAACGCATTTTGCGTTGATTGCCGGACTCCGACCGGGGTCTGTCCCCGTCAAGGAAACTGGTGTGCGCTGTCACCGTGTAGTCCTCTACCTCAGACTCTCCATTCACATCCAGCAATAACTGGCCTTGTGCATTCAGCAGAGATCCACCTCCCCAGAAGATCACAGCATCCAGAGCATCAGCCAGTTGCAATAACTCGCCGAAGAATTCTTCCGAGATATCCTCTTCTGTCTCAATGCCAACCACCATATTGAGTGTGGAACATTTGATCAATACCTTTTCCTGAAGCGAAGCATTGCGCCCCTCAATCTGACTCAAAAATCCAAGCATTCCCTGAATCATTGTCGTAAATTCCTCGGGATGTGTCTGGCTGGTCATGATATTGAAGCCTTTGGTTTTTTTACTAAGCCATTTCTTCTGAGTCACTTGAATATGAGTTTTGTCTTCCCGGCGTTTAATCGTACCCTCAGGATAAATGGATTGAATCACTTCATACAGCTGATCCAGGTCAAACTGAGAGCTGTATATCGCACAATTTCTCATGAAGTTCACCCTCTCTCTATATATAGTTCAACTAATGAATATTTACACTGGCACTCCGATGGCAGAATAACTTTCCGATCGCTGTTATCCCCAGATTTTTTTATTCCTTTTTTGAAAGGGAAAATCCGGTGATAGCGTATGCTTCCGATGTAGCTTTCTTTTAGAAAGCTTTTAGGCGAACGCTCCGCTTCTTCAAGTTATTTCTGCCCTCTCCGTTATCGTGTAAATGTTCAGTTGCACATATATGACTAATCCTTGTATGGATCGAATTCGTTCCCTCCGGCCATGGCGACACCAACGGGACGTAGCACATGGTTGATTTTCAGCGTATTCGCATGTGCGTTCAGTACGTCTTGCAGTTTCTTATACACAAACGGACTTTCGTCCGTGCCCGCTCCCCGCAGTTCCACGCCATAGGCGCGAATCGCCTCATGCATCTGTGCTTCGCTAATCTCACCGCCCATGCGTGTGCGGAGCTTGTAATTCATTTTGCCAGCCGCCTGGGTTCGACTCATCGTGCGCCCTGCTCCATGTACGGTACTGCGGAATGACTCGGTATTCTCTTCGCTGTGGATCCCCTCCACAATCACCGAGATATCACCCATACTGCCTCCGACAAAACCAAGCTGCCCAGGTGCCAGTGGCGTTGCACCTTTGCGAACCACGACGACCTCTTCACCCATATGCTGTTCTTTCCAGGCAAAGTTGTGATGGTTATGTACGGTGTATTCAGCATTTGCCCCGAGAATTCCAAGCACCTGTTCAATGACATAATCACGTCCTGCATAGGCGTATCTGCCCGCCAGAGTCATTCCATCCCAATACATATCACCCATTTCGCTGTTCAGGTTAAACAACGTAGGTGGCTGATCCATGGATTCACCCGGCGCTTTGCCACTGAACTGACGCCCTGCGGCCAGGTTAAGGAACCCACTCGCCACTTTGTGACCGAACCCGCGGCTGCCAAAATGATTCGCGATCCACACCTTTCCCGTGGCCTCTTCAACAAAAATATCCACGAAATGATTGCCACTGCCTACGGTTCCAAGTTGGTTGCGTGCGAGCGTCTTCAGCTTATGCTGTAATCCTGGTTCAATGGTATCAAACAGCTTCCAGCTCGCGTCGTCGAACAGTTCATGATCCACGGGTGTTGGATTGTTCCGACCCACGCCGAAAGATATGGTCGAATTGATGTCATCCATAATCGTACGAATCTGATCCCGAATATCATCCCACATCAGATTGGTACGCACAGCCTTGTTGCCACAGGCGATATCATATCCGACACCTGACGGACTGATCATATTCCGATAAGCGACAACACCACCGATGGGTTGCGAGTAACCTTTGTGATGATCGGCCATCAGAGCCACACCCAGCACATCCCCATATTGCGAGCAAGTCACCGCCTGGCTTACAGCATTATCCAGCGGCTCCCCCCAGACTTTAATGTTATCTACGATACGCATGATTGTGTTAACCTCCTATGTATTATTTTGAATAATTCATCTTCAATTTTGGTCTATTGCTTTCCTTAGTTTAACAAAGATCAGTGTGGCTCGAAATGTTCTCTTCCTTAAATCACCAATTATCTACGCATTAAAAAAAGAGAGCTAGGCTCCCTTTTCTCACAGTTGGTTCCTATTCACTTCTTGCTAATCTTAAACTTGAACGCCCAAGTTGCTGTGTTACCAGAATATCGACCTCTGTTCTCGGTCACCACTACGGAAAGCGTCTTGTTGGTTGATTTGGAGAACGAAGATAGTTTAACATTGGTGCTTTTACTCCCATAATCGGGGATCTTGTCCTGTTCTTCGGCGATGGCCTCCAGTTTCAACGTACCTGTGGACTTCAGATTTAAGGTGACCGATGAACCTTCTTCCAGGTCTTTGCCGTTCACACTTGCTCCGATGGCCCACTCATTACCGACAGAGTTATTCTCGACAAGCTCTGCGCTCACCAACGTCACGGTGACTTTAACCGTTTTGGCAGCAGCATGGGAGGTTGGGGAACATACGGCGAATACCAGACTCAGAATCATGAAAACATTAGCCCATTTTTTGAGCACGAGAGTGCCTCCCTCTTATTTGTTTCATTTGTTAAGACTATGCCTTATTCGCCATGCTCCTTAAGTAATCCTTCCACTTTTGTAAGAAATCATCATCCGCTTGGATATTTAAAGATGCTTCCGGTAACCCTGCACCTTCTCATCCCTGAAACCCAGTTTCTCATAAAATATATGCGCTTCCTTGCGCTGATCGCCAGACACCAGAATCATGTAACCACATCCCAGATCTTTCGCAATCCGCTCAATCTGGAGCATTAACCTCTGCCCAATGCCCTGCCTGCGTACCTGATCCGATACAATCACATTCTCCACAACCATGAACGGTTTACACGGACCCACCAGATCCATACATTCAATCCCCATAACGGACCCAACCAGTTTGCCATTATAAAATGCCCCAAGCAAATGATAATGACCGTTCTGCTGTATGTATTGAAACATCTTTTTCATCTGCTGCTCATTGGTAGGCATTCCCATCAACTCATGGTATAGCTGGCTTAGTGCCGGTAAATCTTTAAGTTCGATTCCTTTAATGGTAACCATCATAACCCTCCTGATTCTATCCTATTTCGCGTACGTTGCCTTTAAGTGAGGTCCTTTTTAAAATAATAATGACTGTGTCCAGTCGGTGCATTCTCGATCGTAGTGATCACTTGGTAGCCATGTTTCTTGTAAAATTCCGGTGCTTGATAGGAGAAGGTGTTCAACATGACAAAATCACAAGATTTCTCTCGCGCAATTCGCTCAACTTCAAGCAACAACTGTGAACCATATCCCCGATGCCGTTGTTTAGCATTCACCCAAAGAATATCAATCTCCAGCCAGTTCCAGCAAAGTGTACTAAGCACACCCGCAACAATCTCACCGCTCTCATTTTTGATATTAAAATTCAGTTCTTCGTAACGATGCCTCAATTCCTCGCTTACATGCGCAGCATTAAATGCAATTAGTTGCTCGCGAACATACTCTGAATCTCGCTCGGTGCTAGGGGCTATACTTCCTTTAAACATATCCCATTCTCTCCTTTTATCTCATGAGCAGTTTATAATTTACGATAATGTAATTCATACCGGATAACAGCGTAACGCCTGCCGCCAGCCACAATAGAATTAAATCAACTCGCACCTCCGTCAGCAAACTGAACAGAACATTGTTCAACAAAATTGCAATAATCGCTGCCACCTGAAGTACCATTTTGATCTTGCCATATCGATCGGCTGCAAGAGCAATGCCCTGCTCTGTTGCCACCATTCGTAACGCTGTAATGACTATTTCACGCCCAATAATGATTACAGCAATCCATGAACTGATCATATTCTCCTGAACCATCAGGATCAACGCTACCGCAATCAACAGTTTATCCGCCAGCGGATCAAGAAGCTTTCCCAGATTCGTGATCTGATTATATTTTCTCGCTACATATCCATCCAGTTTATCCGTACCTGCCGCTACTGCAAATATAACTAGTGCAAACATCAAGCTATGCTGATCAAGGAAACAGATCATAAACAATGGAATCAACGCAATTCTAGCCAACGTGATTTTATTTGCCAAATTCATTGAACATCACCTCTCCTCGATTCATTGTCATCCGTGGATCAGATTCCTTGACTCTATCATCATTTCGACTCAATTCCATTATCATCCTTTTTTTAAGAGGTAATATACTTACAAAAGAAAAAAGAACAGTCTGTATATATTACAGCTGCCCTCTACTCAAACTATTTTTTTATATTCACATACGCCTGATACCAGTTCTACAAAGCTTCCTTAATCACCCGTTTATAGTACCACACAGACAACAGACCAAAGATCGAATATAACAACGTGTACACAATCATCACAATGACTGTAGGTGTTGCCAGCTCTGTACCAAAGAAGAACCAACCTGATTTCACGGCAAAGTAACTATGGCTCAATCCCACGATGAGTGGAATACCGAAGTTAAACAACTGCTTGATCTGAATGCCACGCAACAGATTGCCTTGCGTAAATCCGAGTTTTCGCAGAATGGTATAATTCCCCTTCTCCTCTTCACTCTCATTCATTTGTTTAAAATACAAGATACATCCCGATGTGATTAAGAACGTCAGCCCCAGGAAACCAACAATAAACATAATCAGTCCCATCGTGGTACGCTGGTTATTTCTGAACTCAATCTGGGAGAAGCTTGGGGCTTCCAACTCCTGCTCCTTATACACGGCATATGCCTCTTCAGCCTGCCCCTCGTTCACAATACGTACACCATAGTAGTCAGCCCACTCGGCTTTCTGCAGCTTGGGATCGATATCCTGCCTCAGTTGCTGATATACCGTCTCATCTACCACCGCTACAGGCGTACCCCCAGTATAGTACGCAGGAAGGACACCACGTTTGGTTGTTCCGATCAGTTGTTGTGCCAGCGTATGTTTTAACCCGTGCAAGACGATCGGTCCTTTCTCCTGAATGGAAATTAACTGCTGAACGGCATTTCCATATCCCATAAAGACCACTTCGCCTGGTTGCAAATCAATGTTATCTACCATGTTGTCACTCACCACACTACTGAACAGGTACTGTTCCGTCATGGACTCATCCATCACTTCTTGAGCATCAATTTCAATATAAATCGGCTCTCTGTGATTCTCTTCATATGGAATCAGTTTGTGTTCCAACTCGGCTACAAAACGATCTTTCACATCCACCTGAGCAAAAGAAAAATCCTCCGGCAAACTTTCCTTGGCCTGCGCCTCTGCCGAGTAATACGAAATGTAACTGAGCGACAGCATGCCAATAGCAAGCGCCGACACGGTTGTAATAATCGTCAGCAGCAAAGCATTGGACTTCATTCGGAACATGATTGAAGATAACGATAACACCTCATGAATGGATAGGTAGCCGTTTTTACTTTTGCGAACCAGATTAAAAATAAAACTTACCGATCCCTTATAGAACAGGTATGTCCCCAATATGACCGAGAACAGAATCAGAATCATCGTATACATCAACTTCTGCATATCCATTGCCTCGCCGCTGAACAGCCGTGCAGACACGAAGTATCCATACACAATGAGGGCAATGCCCAAAACACCAACAATCATCTGTCCAAACGACATCTTCTGCACCTGCTGCTCCGAAGTGGCCGATACCCTAAAGAGCGAAAGAATACTCTGCCGCTTGATAAAGAAATAATTCATCAGCATGATGAGCAGATACATGATCGTAAAAACAATCACCGTTTGCAGTAATGCCATCGGAGAGAAGTACAGTTTTGTTATCACATCCACACCAAGAATTTTGAACAATATCATCAATACCAGTTTGGATGCAAGAAACCCAATCAACACACCAATGGCCATGGAGCCAAAATAGAGGATACTGTTCTCCGCGCTCAAAATGCCAAAAATTCTGCCCTTTGTCAGTCCGATCAATTGAAATAATCCAATTTCTTTGCTGCGTCGCTTAATAAAAATGGTATTGGCATATAACAGAAAAATGCCGACAATACCGATTAATAATACCGAAGACGCGCCTATAGCCGCCGCACCTTTTGTTGAAGCAGCTACCTCATCCATGGAAGGATCATACTGTAACGTCACAAAGGAAAAATACAAAGCCACACTGAACACAAGCGCAAATACATAAAGATAATAATTCTTCAGATTTTTCCTTAGATTGCGGATGATGATATAATTCAAGCTCATTGCTGTACACCACCCAACACGCCCTGGGTTTTAATAATATCGTTGAAGAACGATTGCCGGGACTCGTCTCCTTTATTAAGCTGGGTGTAGATCTGACCGTCTCGAATGAAGATCACTCTGCTGCAATAACTTGCGGCAACCGGATCATGGGTAACCATAATAATGGTCGCCTTTCGTGCGCTGTTCATATCACTTAACTTGCCGAGCAGATCCGAAGCGGACTTGGAATCCAACGCTCCTGTCGGCTCATCCGCAAAAATGATACTTGGATCGTGGACAAATGCCCGTGCTGCGGACGTTCGCTGTTTCTGCCCACCCGAAATCTCAGATGGATACTTGTCTTTTAATTCGTAGATTCCCAGTTCACGGGCAATCTGTTCAAACTTCCGGTGTGCCTCCTGTTTTGGAATGCTCGTGATCGAAAGCGGCAATAATACATTTTCCTTTACCGTAAGGGTATCCAGCAGATTATATTCCTGAAAAATAAAGCCCAGATGTTGTTTGCGGAACTCAGCAAGCTGTTTCTCCTTCATTCCGGTGAATTCCTTGCCTTCAATATCAATCGTGCCCTGACTCACCCGATCGATGGAGGAAAGTACATTAAGCAGCGTTGTTTTACCTGAACCCGAAGGCCCCATAATACCAACAAACTCTCCCTTGCTTACCCCAAGATCAATCCCCTTTAGCACTTCCTGTTTGTTCAGTTTATTGCCATAGACTTTATGAATTTTTTTGGCTTCCAGTATCCACATATCCCACTCACTCCTCTTTGAACTTCTGCAAAATGTCCATGTCTATATCATAGGCGGGATGTGCAATGTTATCGTGTGATTCAACGAACAAAACCAAAAAGCATGTGACATTGTTGTCACACGCCTGCAAGATGCACCATGTCGTTCTTCCGCGGAAAAGTAAGTGTGACGGTTGTGCCCTCGCCAAGAGAAGACTCTACATGAATGCTCATATGAAGGGTTTGGACCACCTGACGAACCAGATACAGCCCCATCCCGGTCGCCGATCCGTCCATCCTGCCTCGGGTAGACGTAAACCCTTTATCAAATATACGCGGCAGATCTTGAGCCTCAATCCCTCGCCCGTGATCCTGAATTAGGAGTATCATGTGTCCATCCTGTTCCCGACTTTCAATGAGGATGTCCGATGAATCGCTATATTTCACCGCATTACTTAACAATTGCCGGAGGATGAAGCCTAACCATTTGCTGTCTGTGAGCACACTGGATGCCATTAGCGAAACATCAAAGCCAATGCCCTTCGATATGCACCACGATTTCAGCGCTCGAATCTCACTATTCAATACCGGCTCAAATTCCGTCTCTTCGATGAACAGATCATTATGCATGAACGGAATACGCTTCTGATGAAGCTGCTGATCCAGCAACTGATGGATTCGTAACCATTCATATGTCATTTGGCTCTGTAACTTGTCATCTGGCAAACGCTCGATCATCAGTTGCAACGCAGTCAGTGGGGTCTTCACCTCATGAATCCAGGACAACATCTCGTCCTTCTCCTGTTCCAGAGCAATAAAATGATGTGACGACTCCCTACGATACCGCTCTGTCTGGGAACTAACGGCCTCATGTATGATCTGCTCATATGGACTTTCGGCGATATCGAGTTCTCCCAGATCATAGGTTTGATCCCATGTGCTCAATTTTTTATAGAAACGAGTCTCTTTCAGGTATCTCGCCCAAATAAAAACAACACATACCACCACATTCAGGACTACGATATACACCACAGATTGGAATGGAATGGACGAGTCCATGTAGGCCACCAATAAAATAATAAGCTGCATACTTGCCATTAGCCATAACCAACTAGCCCTTTCTCGTATGTACTTTCCGATCATGCTTCTGCCTCTTCCGTTGCCATGTACCCTTGACCTACTTTGGTTTCAATGTACCGCTCCAAGCCGATGGGTTCAAGCTTCTTCCGTAACCGGTTCACGTTAACCGTCAGCGTATTGTCACTCACGAAATGCTCATGATCCCACAAGCTCCGGATGAGATCCTCACGGGTAACAATCTGATTTTTGTGCTCAATCAGCACTTTAAGAATGAACATCTCATTTTTGGTTAACAGGACGGATTCATCCCCACAGGTCAACGTATTTTTCACATATTCAATAGCCGCACCACGCCAGGTTCGAAGTTCAATATGCTCTGTATTATAGTTGTACACCCTCCGCAAAGTTGCTTGGATCTTGGCAATCAATACATCGAAGTGAAAAGGCTTCTGGATAAAATCGTCTGCACCCAAATGCATGGACATGACCATATCGGCAGGATGATCCCGTGAGGACAAAAAGATAATCGGCACATTGGAGTGCGAACGAATGATCCGGCACCAATGGAACCCGTCATATTGGGGTAACTGAATATCAATAATGACCAGTTGCGGCTGAATTACGCTGTACTCCTGCAATACCTTGCCAAAGTCCTGCACACCATACACGTCATACGACCATTGGGACAAGCGTTCCTTGATTTCACTGAACAACGATTCGTCGTCTTCAATGAGCATAATTTTAAACAAGAGACTTCACCACGTTTCTGATCTTCTACGGTCGACTAGGGTAAGGGTAATTAGACCCCGTTACTGCCGAGACGTCACCGTCACCCTTACGAATCATTCTTCCGATCGCTGATTCCAGTGTACAGGGAAGATGGGCTTATATCAAAAGGTATCCATACTTCGTATCGAACACGGGCCGAAATACGTATATCCAACTCAACTCTCCATAGTCTGTATAGCATGGCTTGCGTCACTATGTTCATCGATCCGCTCGACCAACTGCTGTGCCACATCTCGTGGCGATCTTAGTTGGCCAGCCTCGTATACTTGATTGAACAGTCCCGATAGCGCAAATTCCTCTGTGCTTTTTCCGCGTGCAGCAGCCTGTAAGTCTGTATCGACCATGCCCGGATCAAAAGCCATAATCTCAACAGGGTTCTGTCGGCCCGTTTGCTCCAAAGATACACATTGGGTGAACATGTTCAAGCCTGCTTTGGATGTGCAATACACTGCCATTGATGGAGCGGGATAACTTGCCGAACCCGATGAGAGATTAACAATCTTACGTCTGGCGGACAGGTGATTCGTTTGTTGAATAAAAGAAGAACTCCATATCATTGGCGCTGCAAGACTGATGTTGAGACTCCGACTTATCTCTTCCGCACTGCATTGATTGATAGGTCTTAGTGGCTCCAGCATCGCTGCATTATTAATGAGCCCAATAAAACTAGCTTCCTGACATGGGATTTGGTCTAATACACGTTTAACTAAATCATCAATCCCGGTCAGATCGGCTAGATCGTACTGAATATGACGGTAACGCCCACTCCATTCCTCGCCTGATTCCAACAGATCCGAACGCCCGCGTGAAATGCCGTAAACGTAATCCCCCTTAGCCAATAATAAATCCGCAAGTTGTAAACCGATTCCCTTGGAGGTACCTGTAATGATAAAGTGTCTTCCTGTTCCTGTTCCTGTTCCTGTTCCTGTTTCCATTCCGATACCACGCCTCCTCTATTTTCAATGCATATCATTCCCTTACTCTTACGAGTTTTTCTTTCTCCACAACGTGGCCCAGAGAAAAGGTACACCAAAATACGGTTCATGCTGCTCCATCGCCTTCATCTCACGGAAATCCACACATTCGAAACCATCTTCCAGCATGTAGCGAAGTTTCTCCTCCGTGAATGCAAGACCACCTCGCATCGACTTCTCTTGATACACCTGCCAATCATTCATAACGATCTCCGGCCCACCAATATCGCCATAACCAGGAGCAAAACAAGTCATTCCAAAATATCCTCCAGGCCGGAGTGCATTGTGGATCATATCTATGTAGGGAATGCGTTGATGAGGTAACAGATGGTGCAGACAACCCGAGTCGTAGACCAGATCATATTTTTGCTCTGGGGCCAGTTCAAACACGGATCGACATTCGAAGTGCACGTCCAGTTGCTCTTCTGCCGCCCTCTCTTTAGCCCAGGCAATCGCTGTCTCGGAAAGATCATAAGCATCTACCTGATAACCTTGGCGGGTTAAATACAATGCATTTCTGCCCGGGCCACAACCCAGTTCCAATGCCTTGCCACCTGTCAGCAGACCTGCGTTCACATGAGCTACCAGATTCTCATCCGGTTTGTTTGGGAAAAAGGGGATGGGCCTGTTCCGATCTTGATAGAATGGCTCCCAGAATTGCTTGGCAGATCTGAAGTCCGCATCGAGCATATCATACAGATCCTGTACACTTTTAATGGTCTTTTCCACAACACATTCCTCCTTAAATTCTCCATCCGAACCTTCATATCCGACTATTTATTTCTCATAATTCTCATTAAATCAGCCACACTCTATTATAACATTTTTACCCATTAATTCTCTATTTTTCTTATGTTTTTCTACTGCATTTCATAAGCATGTTCCCAACAAAAAAACGACCGACATGGATGTCGATCGCTTACAATCGTAGCGGTTTTGAGTTGTAATTTACTTCGCCCGTTCCAAGACTGCAAAGTAATTTCCTTCGTTATCTGCAAAGTTGAAGACACGCCCGGTGGGCATCTCAACAATCTCTCCCACCGTTACATGTTTACCAGACAAGTCAGCATATAACTGATCCAGATTTTCGGTGAAGAACATTAACGAAGGTGTGCCCAGATTTACACCCGCCGACATCCGTTCGACGAACTCTTTGTCATGGAGAATAATACTCGTCTGCGAGTCTGCGGTAGGCGCAATCTCAAACCATCTCATGCCCCCATCAAGGTTTACTTCATCCACAATGTGGAATCCTGCGACTTCGGTCCAAAAAGCCAGAGATTCATCTTGATTATTGACATACAACATAATTTGGCCGACCTTGCTAAACATGGATCAATCACTCCTCTGATCATCGAATCTCTCAACATCCTGCTTATCATTCCTCAAATTCCAATAGAGTATAACATGCAAGACAGCTTTTTTATCATAAGTGGATTTATTTATGAGTATCAATCTTAAGTTATCAATGAATCTCATGAAGTTACTTATAGTGTTTTAACAAGTGAAAGTCTATGAAACCCTGAGGTATAATAATTCATATCGATACTTTCCTTTTGAAAATTCATTCGTTCATAAAATACGAGCGCTACTTCATTTTCTTCATGATCAAGTGTGTAAAGCATGACTTCACCACTGCCGAACTCAGCTATTTTCATACATATGTTTGTGATTAGTGTACGTGCTACTCCCTGTCGAAGGTGTGATTTGCATGTAACAACGCCAACAATCTCATACCGATTAACAGTAGGCTGAAAGATGTAACCAGCATGACCTATGATAACATCTGCTTCGTCAACCATGACATAATAAGCACTGATACGTTCATCCGTCATATTTAAATATGAATCCCAGCGTGCAGGATACTGATCGCGTATAAACGAAGGAAATTGAAAGTGATGATCCGTCATCATTTTCAGCACTGCTGACTGATCAATCGCTTGAAAAAGGCGAATAGTCATCTTTTTATTACCTACCCTTCGTGTCCATGTAAACATCTTGTAAGTTACCAACTTCATAATATTTCATTGCCGCCACCAGTCCTTTCGTTCCCTGAATAATAAATAAAGTGTTTGATCAAAAGATCAAACACTTTGCCCAGGCGTACGGCATATAATATATGTGCTTCCTCGTGGTTCACTCCACGTTTACGCCAGTCACACACATCTGATATTTAACAACTACTATACATGACATATTTTGTCATTGTATATATCATGAAATTATTGCGTGCCTTTTAACTTCTTCGTCAGATAAAGTACAACATCGTCGTCCATAATTGTTTCTTCACCTGGCTGAATGTAATGATCGTGTCTGTGAACACCATGACCGTCCGGTATATATCCGCGATGGGCATATAAAACTTGCGCCTTGCCATAATCGGTAAATACACCTACACCAATACCTGCTACATCCGTTCGTTCCGAAATAACTTCCTCTGCGCGGTCCATCAACCGTGAACCAATACCTTGGCGCTGAAACTTGATTAGCACATTGAAATCGTTAATTTCGGGGATGCCTTGTTCCCTGAAAGAAGGGTATTTGGAATGCCACAATACATTCACGTATCCGGCAAATTCTCCGTTCAACTCCGCTACCAAGGTTACACGTTCCCCATTCTGTTGTTCAGCCAAGTAATGAGTATACTGCTCAGGGAATCTCCCCCAACCCTGCTCCTGGAACGCCTTGGATATAATGACAGGATCACTCTCGTTTAATAGTCTGATATGTACAGTCATTAATGAATCCTCCTTAAAAAGGTATTACTCCTAGACTATATTCCCAACCGATCTCGAAGCGATGTGATATGAGCAACATGGTGTTTGCCATGCCAAGCATACATGCCCAAATTGTAATCCAGTCTTGTCGTTTCTTCCGATGAGGGATGATAAAATTGCTTGGCATAATCTGCATCTGCCAACGCGTTTAACAGAAACACCCAACGACGATGGAGCGCATCCAGAATCTGAAGCGAGAATTCGACATCCAGGTCCCTGGAATCACTCAGTTCAGCCCAACGCTCTTCATAATAAGGTCGAATCGTAGGTGTGTCCTCTGTCAGTGCCAACTTGAAACGAATCATACTGTTCATATGGCTGTCTGCCATGTGGTGAATGACCTGTTTGAGCATCCATCCACCTTCTCGATACGGCAGACTTAATTGCTCTTCACTCAGTCCCTTTACCGCTTCTCGCGCGCGTTCAGGCAACTCAGCAATGTCCTGAATCCACTTCTCCCGCTGTGCCAAAGTAACTTCACCCGTGTGTACAAATGGTCCTATCGGAAATCTTTCATCCATCCATTATTCCCCCTTGTTACTATGATTAAAAATAACGTTTAGTATTATCTAAAGCGCATATTCCATGAGCCAACAGTCTCTCATCTGTCCTTCATGCTGCTCATGTTTCTCCAACAGCTTAATCTTTTGGAAACCACATTTCTCGTAACAGGATATCGCTCGCAAGTTCCAGGCTTGAGGGTCCATAACCACTTTACGGGCTTGTTTTTCGTTTATCAGATAAACCTGCATCGATTGTACCAACTGTGTACCAATGCCTCTGTTCCAGTAATCTACCTCACCAATAAACTGATCCGTCCCATAGATAATCTCATCCGTGTCTTCATAACCATACTCCGTTCGTTCTTCTTCCTCAAGCTCATAGAACTGAATGTATCCAATCAGATTTCCTCCATACTCGACGATACAACGGGTAGCATTATCATCCTGATTGTAAAAATGCTCTCTAACCATCTCCAAATCATGCGGCCGATCACGCCCTTCATAGTATTGAAGAACCTTAGGGTCCGTCAGCCACTTCATCAGCTGGTGTTCATCTTCAATCTCCAAGAAACGTACGGTGATTTCGTTCGATTCATATACATTCATCACTCTGCATACTCCTTAATAATTTCCAGATTCTCACCCGTAACCCAACTCAGATCCTTCCCCAACAACTGCTCGTTGTGAACATAATACACCATGGGATTCTCAAGCGGCTGAGTCGTTCCATCGAAAGATCTGAGCGTTAACCGCAACTTGTAACTCCCTGTCTCATCAGGTATCGCAAATCCCATCAGATTATCGGCTAATTTCATGGTTTCCCCCTGCGCCTTCAGATACTTTTCCAGAATGACCTGATCAAAATAGGAGCTGCCAACAGACGAAGGCATGTACCACGCATCATCTGGTTCTTCAATGAATGTGACCCCTGCCCATCCCGGAACAACGGGATACACCATATGTTGATCCTTGTCTTCTCTTTTTCGCGTTATCTCTAACTCTATCTCAACTGCATCCGTATCAATCTGCCTGATTGTGCCTGCCATCACAACATCCTGTGCACTCACACTTGGAATTACATAACTGTATATGAGCAGAGTCACCAAGAGAATTATCGTCATTCCCGTAATCCAAAATATTGTACTTTTACGCATCTTTCTGCTCCTCCCGTCTGGTTAATCATACTTCTGGAGCAACTCCTTCTCTGTTAAAGATTGAGTTAACTTATCCAACTCGGGTGATGCCGTCCAATCATTGGAGATATTGGTCCCATGCTTGATGGTATGGATCGCGCTATGTACAGACATGTATATATTATGGTGGATTCCAGGTTGGACAATGATATGCTCTCCTTCACGCATCACTTGAATCGAAAGCACCTGATCGTCTCCATAACTGGCATAAGCAATCCATCCGCATTGCACCACATAAAACTCCGTTAGATGGATATGTACATGACTGTTCTGCCATGCTCTCTGGGAAGAAGCAACGGTTCTACAATAATAACTGCCATCTTCTGATATCATTTTATATTTCTGTTCCCCGTTCGCCATCTGCTCGAAGCTGGTTTTGACACCCGTTTCACCATATTTCTGTTCTGAAAATTCTGTGTTCAATCGCCTTCATCTCCTGACAAAAAATCCCTTTATTCTAATATTCGACATCGGCTAGGCGAATCTCCTGTTTGGATATGCGATATATCTTTACTAAAATTTGAAACGCTTCTCTTCCAGTTTCCGTATTAAGGTCGAAGTCGTATGTATCCCCTATAATAAAACCATCTGATCTGGAGGTTGAGCGCATGTCATTTTTTAAGAAAATGTTAGCCAGTGTAGGTGTTGGAGCAGCCAAAGTAAATACGGAATTGCATACACCAGAGGTCACACCTGGAGGAATCATCTCGGGGGTTGTGTACATTGAAGGTGGAGATGTGGAACAGAATGTAGATCGAATCTATCTTTCAATCAAAACCCATTACATACGGGAGCGCGATGATCGTAAAGTCAAAGAAACAGCCGTTATAGCCAAATATTTGCTCACCGAAGGTTTCACCTTACAGCCTGGAGCCAAATTGGAGAAAGACTTCTCATTTGACCTGCCAGAAAATCTGCCGATTACACTACACCGTGCAGAGGTGTGGGTAGAGACAGGCCTCGATATCTCCAGCGCCGTGGACCCCTCAGATCGGGACAGACTGCATGTTGTTCCTAGCAAAGACATGGATACCGTGCTCGATGCCATTGATATCCTTGGCTTCAAGCTGCGTGAAGTGACCAACGACTATGCACCGAAATTGGGCGGAAATCTGCCATTTGTGCAGGAATTCGAATTTGTACCAACACACAAGTTCCGTGGGCATCTGGATGAGTTGGAAGTACTGTTCTATCCGATGGGCGATTCGCTCGAACTGCTATTACAGATCGACCGCCGCGCTCGCGGGCTCAGTGGAATTTTCTCCGAAGCCATGGGTACCGATGAAAGTTTTGTCCGCCTGCATCTGTATGAAAGACATTTAGCGCGGGGTGCACATTCTGTCGCTCAGGGTCTGGAAGAAGTCATATCCAAACATATCTAATCTATCGTCTGTGAAAAAATAAAACCGTCCTCTGTCAGAAAAATCTGATGAAGGACGGTTTTTGATTTTTATATAAGGGAATCAAAAAAATCTGGGATACAGCGCTCGGAAGGTTGTTCTGTACTCGAAGTGTCCGTGTAATTATCCATTAGTAAATATATATATTAATACACTTCGGTACTTTTCAGACTCAACGTTTCACATACAAGTTGGGCAAAGGCATCAAAGCTGCCGCAGGATCGCAGGCTTTCCAGTTGCTCCTCCTGCCGGATCAATTCTACAAACAGATCATAGATACCCATCGCCTGTTCGTAATCCTCTTTGCAGATGGACAACATAAATATAGCATGCACTTCATTCTCCTCATCCCACGGAATCGGCTTCTCGAGCAGACATACGGATACGGTCGTACGGGTTGAACTCAGCTCCATGGGATGCGGAATCGCCATGCCTCTTCCAAGCGCGGTTGAAGCCATCTTTTCCCGCTCCTGCACAGCTGGCCAGAATTGCTCCGTTACAATCCCCTTCTCCAACAGAGCCCCGCTCATCTCAGCCATAAGTGTCATTTTGTCAGGCTGATCGGACCGAAACATGAACAAGTCAGGGTCAAAGTAACGCAGCAGCGTCATTTCCTCCTGCTCATCACTGGTTCGCACCAGATGTGTGATCGTTGCCATATCGCGTTCAGATGGAATCGCAGCAATGACAGCCGACGGTTTGCCTTTGGACTCCCGTAACCGAATCGTGGAAATGACCAAGTCTTCGGGCACAATCCCCATCTCCTCGTACTCCCGTAGCGAAACTACACGTGAGACCTCCAGCTCGGCAAATAACGAACGTAATCTGGATTCAAGAATTCGAGCTGTGCCGTATCCTGACCCACAGACCAGCAATACGGATTTCCGTTTGCGATGAGGTATCTGGTATTTACGTTCCAACGCTGCACCAATGTGGAGAGCCAGGTAACCAATCTCGCTGTCATTGATCTCATGAGGTACGTATGTCTGTAGCTGTTTCACTGCACTGATCGTAATCTCATAGGCGAGTGGATAATATTTACGTATATGTCCCAGCAATGGATTCCGCATATTCATACCATGTTCCAAGCGCGTAATCATGGGTTTCAGATGCGCATACAGATCATTTGGCAAGCGGTCATCATCACGCAGATCATAGGTGTACCGATCATAGATATGACCCAGCATCTGCTGTACAGCAACATATAACGGGTCACTTCGAAGTCCAATCCAATCAGTAGCGGTCATTTTTTTGCTAACAATGTGTAGCAGCAGATAATCTCGCTCTCCAACTGGACAATGAATGGAATATAACAACTCCAGATCCTGAATAATCTGCTGCGCAAGTTGCTGATCCTGAACATTCGCCTCCACTTTCTCGAATTGCTCTAGTTCATGTCCCTGTTTAATACGCAATACCATAACAGCAAGATGCGTAATCAGATCTTTCAGGGCCACATCTGCAATACGAACATTCTGTTTGCCTACATGGCGAATGACGATCTCGCGGATGTGTGCGGGTTCGATTGGATACAGCAAATGTTCCTGTGCAGCAGTCATGCCTTCCGCTCCCAGTTCTTCATCTCGCGCATCGGCGTACTCGGCAAGACAATAACGGAACCTTTGCTCGTCTCCGACGACCTTCACACCATGTCCTGGCTTGATCTGAAGCTGAAGATGGTAGTTCTCCAGAATATGACGAATGATTTTCAGATCATTGTTCAACGTTGCACGGCTTATATACAGCTGATCAGCGAGGTCTTCCATCTTGATATGACCCGGTTCACCAAGCAGCTTGAACAATTCATAACGGATACGCTCATCAGGCGATCCAGGTACTGGCGCACCTTTTTGCCGATCATCCTGTCGTTCCTCCAACAGCTCATCATACCGCTGTGCATCATGCACACGAATAGAATATCCCCGCCCACGCTTGGATTCCAGGCTCCCGCCATGCCCCGCAAGGATATGATCCAACTTTTTCAGATCATCCCGAATGGTACGCACCGTAACTTCCAGCCTGTCTGCAAGTGCTTGGCTCGTCCAAGACTGTTCCTGTCCTTCACCATGAATGAGGTGGAACAGCTTTTTCAACCGTTTTGTTGGAAAAATCATACCGATATCCGACCTCCCTTCTGATCAGGGTTGTGTAAATATAAACTTCACTTTATATCGATACAAGTACAGTCATCAATTTGCAATGTGCAAGCTCCGGCAAACGAACAAACTCTTCTCCATCGGTTAACCTCTGCTGAGGTTCCAGTGGTTGTTCAGCAAGAGATACACGCTCTGCATGTACAGGCTGATTGAAGTGTATGTTCACATTTGCAGGCTGTGACAGATACGGATTGAAGACACGTACAATGTAGCCCTCACTCTGCTCTGCTTTCTTAAAGCTACTGAGTACCACATTGGAATCGTCGCTGAACGACATCAGACTATAGTCGGGTTCCAGCACATGTTCCTCATCGCGGAAAGCAAAGATCAGTCTTCCGTTCAAAAAGTCGCATAGCTGATAACTGCTGATCGGTGTCAAATATTCACGTGCTGCACGGGCTACATTTGCTTCGTCGAATCCGGAAGTCTGGATATGCAAGCCAAAGGTGAAGGATAATTCCCCAAGCAATTGTGCGTCTGGTGTGGCTACAATTTTCTCGCCGGATGCACGTCCGGGACGATACAACAGGTTTTCTTTACCCATGAAACCAAATGTACGGAACAAGGTCAGAGCAATGGTATCCATATGCTCGCCAACAATCTCGTACTCACGTACACCTTCCGTCATCACAGCCATACCATGCGAACCGTTGTTCAACCCGGCATAACTCTGCATCGCTTCAATCGTGATCGGTTTCTCCTGCCACTGTTCACGCTCCCATATCTCCACTTCTGGCAATGAGGTGGGACGGGCAATCACACCGAAAGGCTGATCTGCAATGGATAGGGCGGGAGCAATTCCTGTATCAAAAAGGACACGTAGACGGTGGCTGAACACTTCATTCTGCACCTGAACGTGGAAACGGATCAGATTCTCTCCTTTGCGAAGAGATACCTGCACCTGCATTGGCAATGCTCCCGACGTGATGCCTGCGGCGCGCTCTTCCAGATCGTAGGGAACATCCAGCGTGAAACGCAGGGATAGTGTCTGAGAAACGGACGTTTGTGTGGTCGTCGCACTCATCTGGCTGCCTGCCGAAGAAACAATCAGATCCCGCTCGGGTGGAGAATAATTGTAGGAATCTCCGTCATCCCCATTATCTTCGAAGAGCATTTGATCCGCATACATTCGGCCAGATCGCTTGTCCGTAATTCGCAAGGTGCCGTTCGGTTGCAGCGCGATGCTGAAATATTCATTTTCGATCGTGTCCCCGTTACGACGCTCCATGACAGGTGCAGCACCCTGACTGAAATCAAAAACAATCTGGGTGTAGCCCATTGCCGGAACTTCTTGCAGTTCCACCAGCAATTTGGCGCGATACACCCGATCCGGCAGATGAACTTTGCGACTTGGATTAAGATCAATATGCTGTCCAAGCACATAATCGGTCTGGTCTGCTTTTTCCACAATGGTATAGGCCAACTCGCGCCCCTTCGTATCCCGAATCACAAAGGACTCTTCCGGAATATAAGCTTCGATCTCGGTAACCCCGCTTCGCACATACGGTAGCGTGTTGAACAAAGTGAATGCAAACGTCTCTTCCTGCTGTATCGTTGAAGCGATCATCCGCATATGCAGGTCGAGCAGATTCAGTGCGATATCATAGGCCTGTTTGTAACGGAACGCAACATCCTGATTCGTTGTGTCGCTGTTACAACCACCGATGCTGTCATGGGCCGCATTCTCGAACAACAGCTTCCAGATGTCCTCAACTATACGATGCGGGTAGTCATTCCCAAGAGAATGGCTGATGGCAAGTACAGGTTCGAGCGTATTGGCGATCAGATTCTCAATCCGGTTATTCTGCTGCTTGAGATCTGCCCGGGTGGAAAAAATGGACTTGTGAATCCGCATGTGCTTGGCTTCCATTAATTCACCCCGAAGTACGGGCAGATCCTGACTATCGGCTTCGATCTCCGCCAGAAAACGTTCCGGTTCATTCATCACATATTCGCGTTCGGTATCCAGTGCATTGAAGCGTTCAATCAACTCTGGCAAGTTCAATCGTACAGGGGCCTGATCAAACCCATTAGGGAAATAGATATGTTTGGTGGAGGCTTTCCGCTCAAGTGCACCGATCTGCTTCTCCAGATAAGGAATCAGATCTTCCTCATTTTCCGGGATGTTACCGCCGTAGTAATACCCGAATGGCATCTGCACCGCAAATACACGGCTACCATCTGACCCTTCCCACGTAAACTCCGTATGTGGATTCGTATTATCCGAGACACCCCGCCAGAACAGGAAACGTTCTATACCGAACTCGCGATAGATCTGCGGCATCTGTGCCGATTGTCCAAATGCATCCGGGACATAACCAACCTTCATCGCATGTCCGTACTTTTGTGCTGTTTGCATACCATAATACAGGTTTCGGACTATGGATTCACTGGAAATCACCAATTGATCCGTCTGTGTATACCAGGGTCCCGTCATCAGTCGTTTGGCTGAAACCAGTTGGCGGATCCGTTCCTCATCTTCGGGACACCAGCGTATGTAATCATCCAGCAGCGAGCCTTGTGCATCCAGCAGGTAATAATGAAATCCTTCGATATTCTCCAGTGCATTCAATACTTCCTTGACGTGTTTGACGAGATACACTTTGGAACGGGAGGTCGTAAAATACCATTCCCGGTCCCAGTGTGTATGTGGAATCACATGTACTTTGGTGCGATTTCTGTCACTCATATCTCTATATCCCTCCAGATGCTTTTTTAAAGGTTGTTCAAAAAAGTCCGCTTTTGATTACGAGGGATGCCTGTTGGCATCATCAGCATCGAAGATGGAATTCAGCCGAAATCCCATCTTCTCGATACTGAAAACCGATCTTTTTGAACATGTACTTTTAGTCAAAAACGAGTTCGATTTCCTCCCCGTTTTTCTTCACCGAAGCTTCCTGAGTCTTGGCAGGCTGTTTCTCCTCTTCATCACGGAAGTTCACCAGCATGGTGCCTCCCGCCACGATCAGTGCGCCGACAATGCCTCCGGCAAGGTACGCGATTGGAGTACCTACCGATACAGCTCCATATAAGCCGCCGATTGGTGGCATAATGATATGTGCTCCCAGCAATGCGGTCAGAGCAGCACCCGTTGCACAGGCAAACATGTTGACCAGAATCATTTTGGCAGGATTACGCAGTGTGAACGGAATTGCACCTTCCGTGATCCCGATCACGCCCATAATCACTGCACCTTTGCCCGCTTCCTGATAGGTTTTGGAAAAACGTTTCTTCATCAGCAATGTCGCCAAGCCATAACCGAGCGGCGGAATGCAGATGGCAATATTAATGAAAACATTTGGCAGATATACACCGGACAGGAACAGGGCGTTGCCTGCCATCCATGCCGCTTTGTTGACCGGTCCGCCGAGATCGAATCCGATCATCGCTCCCAGAATAATCGCAAGTAGAACAGTATTCGTTCCGCTCTGGCTCATGTTTTGAACCCAAGCAATGAGATATTCATTCAGTGCGCCCAGCGGGCCACCCAGAATGACCGCCATTAGAAATCCGGTTAAACCGACGGTAATCAGCGGCAAAATAATTAACGGTACCGAGCCAGCGGCCGGACCTGTAATCTTAACTTTGTTTTTAACCCACAAGGTGATGTATCCGGCAAAGAAGCCTGAGATCAACGCGCCCAGGAAACCGGCGTTGGTCTGCTGTGCCAGCACCCCGCCGATCAGACCTGCGGCCAGCGCAGGTTTGTCGGCAATGGAGTACGCAATATAACCGGACAGGACAATCGTCAACAATCCGATGCCGCTCCATCCTACATTTTGCACGAGATATAAAATATGCAAGAATCCGCTTCCATCTTTGTACGGATCAAGATCAGTAATGCCCATCGATAGTGCAATAATTTTACAGATGGCAACGACCAGGGAACCCGCGATAATGACCGGCAGCAGATAGGAGATCCCTGTCATTAGATGTGTTTTTGCTTCACCAAACCATTTTCTCATCGTACTCTCTCCTCATGTGGAAGGTGGGGTTAAGCTTGTGCGTTCACAGCCTCAACGGCTCTGGTTAATACCGCTTCCGCCTGACTTACGGCGTGACCGATTTTGACACGAACGACTTTTTTATCGCCAAACCGGTCCATGTCCTTCACCGTTTGATCCGCTGCAATCAGGACAAAATTCGCTGCAGCAATATCTTCTTCCGTCAGCTTATTGACTTGCCCCATGGCTCCCTGCTGTTCCACTTTGATCTCATAACCCAGTTGCTGAGCTGCTTTCTCCAATGCTTTGGCTGCCATCGGAGTATGAGCGAGACCTGCAATACATGACGTTACACCTACGATTTTCATTATGACACCAGTCCTTCCGTATATTGATGAAGCAACGTATATACATCTTCCGGCTGCACCGCTTCTGCGATGGCTTCTTTGAATGAATCTTCTAGTAATAAGGTGGCAAGTGAAGAGATGATTTGCAGATGGGATACGTCTACGTGACCTTTAGGCACAAGGATGGCAAAAATATATTTTACTGGCTTGCCGTCATGAGACTCCCAATCAATGGGCTCCCGTAATCGAATGACCATCACTGCCGGACGTGTTACAACTTCACTCTGGGTATGGGGAATCGCAAAGTGATCCTGAAGTCCGGTGGAGTAGACACGTTCGCGTTCCCACAGATCAGCCGCAAGTTGCGCACGGTTTGTAGTGATGCCGTAACGCTCTGCCTCCGCAGATATAAAATCAAATATGTCCTCTTTGCTATGCCATGTCTGATCGAGATAAATCTGATTGGTTGTAATCATGATCTCTGTCTCTCCTCCTCTCTCTATCCAAAACAATAAGCGCTTACAAGATCATTGTAACGGATTCTGCCTGGACCTTGGATCTAGAAAATTTCCCCTTCAAAGCGGAAAAACATTAGTCATAGCAAAAACCCTGAGTCTAATAGACTCAGGGCCGTGTTATTGAGTTTTAATTCATGTGCTGCGAAAGCAGCGTAAGGAACATGTCCTATATGGACAAACCTTCAGGAACGCTGTGTCCAGCGCTGCATTCCTATTCGAAGACTGTAATATGCAGCGGCGAGCAAAATGAACCCGGCAACAGCCATTATTATGGTTGTTGTATCCCACCGAACAATAGTTCCAAAAGTAACCTTGGATTGCAGTGAGGTGCTGGAAGAAGCTGTGTTTGTCAGATCAGGTACGTAATTCATAGTCTTAATCATGCCTTGAACGATATTCCAGACCACAAAACCGATGATGAATAACAAGGTGACCAGAACGGATTCCATTGCTAATCTTTTATTCATGTGTGTCATTTCGCCTCCTCTTCCCATTCAATTAGACAAGAAGTGCTGCATCTCCTTTTTCAGGAGATCTTTGTTGATATCCACATACTGATACAGCAGGTCGAAGCTTTCTTCATTATCCGATTGCATGCTTAAATTCGCGGCTTCCAATTCAATCTCCTGCAATACCTCATGAATCTGTTCCCCGTGTGTTTGCAGACTTGTCGTGATGTCGTCTTCGGACAGGCCATTCACATTATCTCGTAATTGCCCGTGAGTTATGCCGCTTTCGGACAACATCTGCTCTATTTTCTTCAGGATCACAGCATCTGCCTCATTGCCGGTCCGCTCCATCGCTGCTATTGTCTCAACCAGATACTGCCCGCTGGCATTCTCAAGGAAACCGGTCATCCCGTTCATGGACAGCTCGGTATCCAGATCGATGATCAGAATGATATCTCGCAGCACTTGCGGAAGTTCCGACCCACTCTCTCGAATCGTTCCAAATTCAGCCCGATAAAGGTCCATGGCAACACTCCCCACCACTTCTTCACCTGACATCTCTTCAAGCTGATCGAGTGGTAACAACTCCTGCAATTCTTCTTGTAACTTGTTCATCTTTCTCTGCCTCCTGTATCTCTCTGTCTGAATAGTTTAACGAATTTTTACACTGGACCACTACGCGGCCAGAATAAACTTCCGATCGCTGTTATCCCCAGATTTTTTCATTCCCTTTATTAAAGGGGAAAATCCGGTGATAAAGGCGCCCGCTTCGCTTCTTCAGTTTTTTTCTGCCCTCTCCGTTATCGTGTAAATTTCAATTTCAACTACGCCGACACGTTATTACATCATAGCAGAATACGCTATACAAGTTGAATTTATAGAAAATGGTAATGTGTATCACTTTTATCAAATTTACTGGGAATATCGCCAAGTTAACATGCACTTGACCTCGGGAAAATGTTCCGCTGTTATGATCTTGGCATCACGAGTCTAGGGAGGGGTAATGATGCGCCTGGCCTTGTTCACAGACACCTATCTTCCGGAAACCAATGGTGTTGCTGGCACGCTCCACCGCTTGAGTCACCATCTGAACCGCAGAAGAATTGAACATCTGCTGTTTACTCCGAACTCCGTCATTGAAGGAAGCCATGAGACTCAAGTTAGATCGGTTGCCAACATTCCTTTTTTTCTGTATCCCGAATGTCGCATTGCTCTACCCAACAGAGCAGACACGCACAAGCAGCTACAGACCTTTCAACCCGATCTGCTGCATATCGCCACACCTTTTAATATGGGACTGCTTGGTCTGAGGTATGCGCTCAAGCATCATCTTCCGCATGTTGTCTCCTACCATACCCACTTCGATCGTTATCTTGAATATTACCGGTTGAAGAGTATGATTCCGCTCTACTGGAAATATATCCAATGGTTTCACCGTGCCTGTGATGCGACACTCACTCCATCACAGGAAACGTTAAACACTCTTGAAGTCCAAGGCATTCAGCGTCTGAAGCTATGGTCTCGCGGGATTGATTGCAACTTGTACTCCCCTGATAAACGCAGCTCGGATATCCGTGAACGATACCACATTACCGCTCCCCTTATTTTACTCTACGTTGGTCGCATTGCCCCGGAAAAAGATATCGCTACACTCACAACTACCATGCAGCAGTTGCCCCAGGAAATGCAATCCCGTGTACACTGGATTATCGTTGGTGACGGCCCATCTCTTCCCAAAATGCGTCTTCAAACCCCACCCAATGTCACCTATACAGGGTATATGCATGGGGAAGAACTTGCTGTTATATATGCTTCGGCAGATCTGTTTGTGTTTCCTTCCTCTACCGAGACATTTGGTAATGTGGTGCTGGAAGCGATGGCTTCAGGGCTTCCTGTATTGGCGGCTAATGCCGGAGGTGTAAAAGATCTGGTATCTCACCACCGCAATGGTGTGTTGTTCGAGCCAGGTCAGGCGGACGCACTGATACGGGAGATATGTCTCTGGGGAGATCACAGGAACCAATTGAGAATGATGGGATTGGAAGGCAGGAAGCTGGCTGAGCAGCGATCGTGGGAGCATATTTTTGATACACTGATCGGGGATTATGAGGAAGCTATAGAACATCGGAACAGACAAAGGAAAGATCGAATTATTATAGCGTAGTCTTGATGAAGGCCGAGTAAACAAAATGCACAGGAGAAGAAGAGATCCGCAGGAACAGCAGATGATGATATTAAAAAGACATGACCCCCTCCAACGGGTTCATGTCTTTTATTGTGCAGCAAACTACTTGCTGAATTGATTAAGGGACCTTGATCTTTACAGACTCCTTTGGCTCAAATGATTTCGTTTCTTGCATTCTGTTCCATATTACCTGTGGAGTGCCCTTTAGGTCTGTTCCGCTCTGAACGTTGCCAATCCAGATATCTTCTGCTCCTGGGTGTTGTAAATAGTGCCTGAGCGTTGCTTTGATCAGAATAGACGAATGCAAGTCCAGCACCTCATCCAGCGGTATCCAGAATAACTCTCCTTCATCGGAGGGCACAACATGTCGATGCCTCGTCTCTCCGAAATATACAAACTGCTGCCAAATCTCACCACCGTTAACTTCCAACAGGATATATCGAAGTCGAAAGTGTTCGATATCCTCTTGCTTGAACCCGGTCTCTTCTTCAATCTCCCGATAGCTGGCGGTCATGGGTGTGTTCAGCTCTCCTTGTTCCAGGTGCCCGCCGATGCCACCCCAGAATTCAAAATCAAATAGTCTGCTGCCCGCCTTCTTCATCATCAGCATATCTGAACCATTGCTCAAAAACGCTGTAGCCATCTGTCTAATCTCCATATGTACCTCGCTTTCCAGACCGTGATTATCAAAGTCTACTCCGTTTTGTGTAAAGGTTATATTTATTTAATATAATCGCCTTCTACAGCAATTCCTTTAGCTCACTTAGATGTTCAATCGTATGTAAAGGACTAGTCGTGATGCTGTCCTGCCAAGGTTGGTTGACCTTCATCCAGATGGTGCTCATGCCTACGCTTGCTGCTCCTTGAATATCGTTCACCGGATGATCGCCAATGTAGATGCACTGCTTTGGGGTTAGACCAAAATGCTCAAGTGCAAGCTGAAAGATCCGAGGATCAGGCTTTTTGACTCCAGCCTCTTCTGAAACAATAATATGGTCGTAGTCATCCCGGATACCAAGTTGATCGATTTTCCCATACTGAATATCGGTCTGCCCATTGGTAATTAATCCGGTTCGATATTTCCCCCGCAGATGCTGAACGATTTCTCGTGCCTCTTCCATCAGAACTGAACTTCGCACATACTCTCTGCCATAGAACTCCATCAATTCTTCATGTGGCGGATGTTCTGCCCAAGGCAGTTCATGCAGCAGCTCGTTGAACAGAAGGGGCTTGTCCTTATAACCATCCTGATCGAGTTCAATAATTCGTTTGCTTATATCTTCGGTTGACTCAAGGTGACCAAAATAAGTCTTAATCAAACTCTGGGTGAAGACGTCAAAGGTCATCGTTCTGTTCAGAATTGTATTATCCAAATCAAAAATAACAGCTTTAATATGATCCATCACTCTTTCCCCCTATTCAACAATGTGAAGCACCCGTTACTTTTTCTTTTTATGATAGTGATAACCCGTGCACAGACCCTTTTGCTTGGATTTGGCTGAACACTTATGTCCACCGTTCTTATCCAGTCTGCCTGGATGAGCATACGCGGAAGAGGATACACCAACAAGTACGACAAGAGACAGGATTACGATAACAATCTTTTTCATAAGTCACCCTTCGATAACCACCCTATGCTTTAGGGCTTAATACGTGCTATATCATTCTACATGAAAATCCACAATTGGGATATCCTTCATCTTTTTTTATACGTACATTCTTATAAAATCTTAAATTGCTTCAATGCATGGGTGACGCCATCTTCACTTGCCCATTCGCCGAGATGATCGTTTCGATTCCGAGATTTCTGAATTCTTCGCATAAATTATAGGGCCTGCCTGTGACGAGTACGACTTGAACGCCTTTACGAATCAATTCCCGGATTGACTCTGCTGTCCGCGGTGATAAACTCCGATCTATTTCGCTCAGCAATGTACCATCCACATCAAAGAATACAGCTTTCATCAAAATGTCCTTCCTCCTCTAATCTGCTTCCTGGGACTTCAAGTAAAAAGAGCAAGTACAGAATAACCTGATGCGGTCTTCCTGCCCTTGCTCTTGTGATTAACGAGTCTGAACATCTTGGGTACGTCCCATGTACCAGGATTGAAATATTTTCGCCGTATCCAGGGGAACGTCATTTGCCCGATGATGCAGTACAGGTTTGGCACGGTTTACGGTATGAATGGAAGCTACACCAAACCAACGCTGTAACACATTACGGGTGATCTGCACTTCGATGACTTTCTCACGTTTGGAGATAAAGAGTGTTGAAGTGAGCGCACCGGTTCGAAGTTGAATGAAATTCTGATGCAGCATGTATCGGGTATGGAAAAAGTCCATCACTCTACATGTTGCAATCCACACAAGCAGAATCGCTGAAATCATCCACCAGGCATGCTTCTGCCCTAACACCAATGGTTTGAAATACCACAATAAACCTGTGATCATGATCCATCCCCAGCTAGGTTTGAGCAGGCGCAGCCATAGTGATATTTGTGGAAGTTTTTCCATCTCCTGCGTAACCCGATAGGATGGTAGAATCTCCTCAATCAGGGTATATGCTTGCTTCACAGGCAGGAAGGGATATAGCGAGTTGATCTCCTGCTCAGACTCTCCCAGACCACCCGCAGTGGTCAGTTCTACTTCGGCTAATCCAAGCAGCCTTTTCATCGGTGACTGTGTAATTTTCACGGCCTGAACGCGTTCTTTCAGGATTGAAAATGACGTTTGCTCCATCATACCCTTCGTGATATAGATCCGCTTGGCATCCGAGGTGATCTGAAAATTTCCATACTTTACGAAGGTTCTGACTATGCCTAGAGCAATAGATATGATCAATAAAACCAAAATCATCAAACTAGCAATCCACCAGGAATCAAGCCAGGTTAATAATAAACTTTCCGTTACTTCTTCATCGGGGAAGAAATCTTTCACCCAGGAATAAAGCGTGCCCAGAACCGGAATCAGTACGAGAAAACTAAGCGACGTAAAGGATGCCTTGAATATGTCCTTGCGGGTGGAAAGATAATGAACAACCCGTTCCTGTTTTTCTTTTACAGGCAGAGAACTGGCTTCATCTGTTATAACAGAGCGGGATTTCGCTTCTCCCTCTTCCATAACCTTAACTGTATCAAACGGTTCATGTTCCTCTATTACACCTACTGTACCTGCATCTTCTGCCATATAACCCGCTACAATCTTCTCCAACTGCTCCGCTTCGGAAAGGGAAACAACGTTTAACTGAAAGGTAGCATCTTCTCCCTTAATCCCTGTCTCGAATCGGATCGACGTCACGCGGAACAACCGATGAAACAACGTCGTATGCCGGTTCACGTTCTGGACCTTGGTATACGGTATCGTTCTTCGAGTACGGTTGAACACCCCACTGTAGATGTGAAAGGCCTTATCATCCGCTGTATAACGAGAGCTAATCCACTTCCAGATAATTGACACGATGCCGATAGAAATACCTGCATAAAACGCGATTCTTCCATAGAAGAGCCATTGGGATCCTGAGCCCTGACGGAAAACAAACAAAAACAGGATGATGGCGAACGAATTCTTCACCAGTTTCCACAGGCTCCACAGTATGGTTAATGGATGATGTCGCTTCATATCGATCATTCATCCACCTCATTAATCCGTGCATAGGACGCAATCTGATGACGGAGCGCAAGCGCAACTTCCTCGGGCAATGCCGGAATTTCATGAGATGAACCCATCGTGCCAACCGATACGGAATAGAGTCCATATTTTCGCATCAACGGTCCTTGATTTGTTGTAACCGATTGCACTTTGGCCATAGGGATGGTCTGATGTACCTTGGTTAGCGCCCCACGCTTTATTTGCAGAAACTCCTCATTCACATCATAGTACCAATGCTTGTATAACCATGAAGGCTGGATGAAAATATCCCACACTGCATAGAGCACCGATATGGCCGTAACGCCCCACAGTATCCAACCAATCCACGCCTTCCATCCATAGATAGAATCAAGTATTAACAGGACGGCAAGGATCAGAAGGCCTATCACATTCCATATGATGGCGCTGATTCTCCATAAGTTCACCGCATGAGGGGAAAGCCTTTGCTCGGGTATGTTCCACTGGATAGACATATGTTCACTCCTTTTCCTAACTATAAATTAACAATAACAATTCTATATTTCAATATATTTTTATCGTTTATCAATAAATAATTATTGATTTTTATATTTCTTCCCCGTATATTAAGGTTAAGAGGCGGCCACTACACCTTCCTCAAACTAATTGTCAAAGGGGTTTATTATGAAATCAAATTGGATGTTTAGTGTTGGATCTAAAATTTGTAAGATCTTGTTTTATGCACTATTTATTGTTACCTTCTTTATTATTATGGATCATGTCGCACATCTTTGGTTCCCAGACAGCGGGTTCACACAGAGCTTAGGGCCCTTTCAACCCATATTCAGTTATGGGTACATTACCTTTAATCAGGACCCGGTATTGTATACGGAACCAGGATTTATCGGACTTTCATTCCTCTCAAACATGAGTATGATAGTACTGGCTCACATGTTTCTATGGTATATGCATCGCCTTCTTCGTCATGTGGGGAATAACAGTTTGTTCATGTATGAGAATGTTGCCATTTTATCTCGACTTGGCCTCTTTATCATCGTGATGGGTTCCCTCTTTTCCTATTCCGACGATCTCCTGTTCTCCAAAGCATTGAGTAAACTAGACATCACCAATGGTCAACTGATGGTGGGTTCCCTGTCGTATATCGACTTTGTACTGGGCGGAGTGGTTCTTCTAATCATTGCTTCCGCACTGAAGAAAGCCGTTCACGCCGTAGAGGAAAATAAAAATACAATCTAACCGCAAAGTAGGCGATAACGTTGATTCGTATCAAATTGGATGTGATGATGGCAGAGCGGAAGATGTCACTGAACCGGCTGTCTGAAATCGTAGGCATTACTCCAGCCAATCTTTCGATCCTTAAAAATGAAAATGGTAAGGCCATTCGTTTCACCACCTTGAATGCACTCTGCAAAGCCCTGCAATGTCAACCTGGTGATCTGCTGGAGTACATCGAAGACACACATGATACACTGTACGAAGAATAGTCCACGATTGATGCAAAAGATTTGGCCATACAAGTTCTACTAAAAATATTTAGTTGGACTTAACCAGTAAAAGAGATGACCCCTGTACAATACAGGTTGTCATCTCTTTTGTTCATTTTACTATAAAATTCTCTACTTTACACAACCAAACCATATGATCCATTCCTTCACCCCAGTAGTTCTTTGCCACCACATAGGGTTCACCGAATTTACGTTGCCACTTCTTTTGTGCGATCTGATAACCGCTATCCAGACAGAATTGCTGAATTCCACGCCGCTGCAATTCGTTAACCAGTGCCAGTATGAGCGCCGAACCAATCCCCTGACCTTGAACCTCGGGCATCACGTACAGGCTACCCAGTTCTCCAATGTCGTTTACTCGGTCCTCTGTACATTCTCGAATCTCCTCACCACAAGGTCCATACGAGATCGTGCCTACAATAACATCTCCCCTCTTGGCGACGAGGAAAAACACACTTGATTTGATGTGGTCCTTTGCTTGCAATGCCGTGTGAATCATCGCTTTTTTGTGTGTTATTTCATCCTGGATATCATCCAGAAGCGAGCCTATGCCCTCCTGCTCGAATGCCGCTGGAATGGTTCTCTCAAACACCTGATACGCTCCATCTGCATCCAATCGTGTCATAGGTTCAATGGTAATTTTGTCATCCACAGGTTCTTCTCCGTTCCATACCTTCTTAATCTGTACGTCGCTGAATCAGTCTTCTTAGTTGATTCGCATCCTCAAGGGATATGCTATATCCAGTATGCGTGTCTTCCTGGTTTACTAACAAGCCTTGCATCTTGGGATCCATTCCCAATGAAAAATCATACCGTGTTATCGAGCTGTCCGCATTTGTTATGCTCATGACGTACTGTGTACCATAATCAAGAATACCCTGCATACGCACTGCCTTATGTATGGCCTCCATCATAATTTGAATCTCGTCAGGTCGATCAAACTTAACATCTTGGCATGGTTCCAAGCCGGGGTTGGGATTACACGTTAAAGTGATCAGTACAGGAAGCCCTTCTTTCACGTTCGATTCATTCGGTTTGTTGCACCCTGCAATGAACGTGGCAATGACGACTATGAGCAACACTCCTACATATCTCACCATACTGCGTGCCCCCCTGACTTCGTGTTAAATAGACAAGTAATGAACAGAAAAATAATGGATACAGTTTCTAATGACTCAACTGCACTAAACTATCTGTAGTCATATCCAGTTACGTAACTCCGGGTCCCATGAAGACAACAAAGCGATCAGTCGCTCTACGGTCTCTTCCACAAATAACTGAACTCTCTCACCCGTAATGAACTGAGGAGTAATTCCCGGTTCTTCCCCATTAAGAAAAGAAAACGTGTGATCCCGCCAGCGAATAATCTCATCAGCAGTTAAACGATCCCTCATGTCATAACCCGGCGAGCTGTTGAGCAGCTGCCATACCTCTTCACTCCAACTTGAACCTTGATAGAGATTGAAATCGATCTGGTCCGTCTCCTGATAATATAAACGCGACAGTTCTTCATTGGACCTACTAATGCCTGTATGTTGATCTACCTTGTTGACCCGTTCGATGAATTCAGGATGCACACTCCGGAACCAGTAATAGTCTGTCAGCACATGCATAAAGTATCCTCGCACAAACCACTTCCATCCTTCATCAGTAAGTTGTTGCATATAGAATGAGTAAAGTTCCTTCAGTTCACCAAAGTAATCTTCATTATCTTTCGGGTTAAAATGGGTGTATTCCTTATCCTCTCTGGTTGTGCCTTCACGCATATGTATGGAATCCGGGGCGATGTTCCCCAGATAGAATGAACCTTGTGCAGCCTGCATTTGCAGCAAGTCTGCAATTCGATTAGCGATATTGAGATGAACCATAGGTAACGGCATAGAGTTGATCTCCTTTTTATCGGGAAGTATTCTATTATAAAAGATGATATAACCTGCTGGTGCAACGTACAGATTACACGAATAGTGAACCTTCACTAAGTTACATCTTTTCACATCGTAATTGCGTAATTAACCCTGTGTTCTCTCCAATTGCATCCGGTCAAACAGCTGCTCCAGATCCGTATGGTACTCCGGGTGCTCCTTCACAAGCAGACTAATGTATTCCGACCCACATTCATAGAACATCAGGCGGTTAAACGGGGCGGTGTCTCCCATATGATTGCTTTCCTGTCCAAATTTTGCCCGAATGAGATTCTCAATATAACGCGCGTAACCCTCGTTCCACTCCAACCAACTCCAGTACTCGGCTTGTTCTTCATTTAATGAAGTGAACAACGCCTTTCTGGCGGTGTGTACTCGTGTCAGGTCTTTACTCTTCAAAGCAGACAACAATGCGTTAATCCGCTCCATAACGATTTCATCCTCATACGGAAATTCATAATCCAGTTCCCATGTCACACGCTTCAATTGCGTCATTTTATGTTTAATCTGAAGACGGTTCACGATCCGCTCATCGTATTTCTCATATACATAACAATGAACATATTCATGGAACAGATAAACTTTCTGCTCCAGATCTTTGAACGCTGCATCCGTTACGATCGCACACATTTGTCCGTCCATATGAGGCACTGGCATGGCGGCAAGGCATTCATCTGGAATATATAAATCATCCGGCACCGTCTTTACCCACACGTATTGTTGAGTCTTGGACGAATAATCATAGATATATAATAAAGCCTCATAGGCGACAACCACTGGGTAATGTTCTGCAAATAAAGGATGTATGCTAACCAAGTCTTTCTGAAGCTCGTTTAATTCGTTAATTTGCTCTAAAAAAGCTTCCATATTATTAACCCTCTCTTTACTAGGATGATGCGTTAATCATACTAGATTAGGAAAGATAAAACACTGAGAGAAAAATGATAATCCTGTTCGAGTATGAGATGTTGAACGTTAGAACCTCTCTCCGCGTTTCTCATACAGGTAGATATCCAGTGCCTGAATTCCGCGTCGGGCCAGCTTAATAAACAGGATCAGCGCATACACACCCAGTCCGTATAACAGCACATTAATCAACATTGCAAATATCGTAACGATAGAACCAACCATCATGATTAGTATTCCTCCTAATAGACACTTTAAATTACACTCCCTATTCTAGCATATTTTCCCTTATTTATCTTTTTGGTAGATGTAAGAGTTGTTAAGTGTGCTTATTGATTCAACATAAAAAAACTTCCACATCCGTATGTGAAGGGTGGAAGTTTGTTAATCCGGTATACAGTTTCCTAAGTTCGTTCACCACTGACTATATGCCAATGCTGATGCTTCGAGTCTTGATAACTGCCCAAGTTAGTTACAATCTTCGATGAGCCTGTCTGAGCTAACAGGTCAGCAGCTACTTTTTTAATGACCTGCATCATTTCTATGAGTAGCTCATCATTATTCTCTTCCTCTTCTGAAATGAAGGACTGAATATGTATCTTGGGAATTACAACAATGTGATGCTTGTAGTATGGCCGAGTGTGATGATAAGCCATAACGTTATTGGTTTCCATGACAACTTTGACTTGTGTTTTACCGCTGAGCACCTCATCACAATAGAAATCCTGTGTCATTACATGCCCTCCTCTTACTAGTGAGTTCGGATATATCCGGCCTTCTTCAACACATACTCTGTAAACGGATTGATCTCAGGGATCGGCTGATTCAGATCAAAATATCGGAGTTCAAGCCCTTCATCATCCATAATGGTTGGGTTGCCCTTGATACCTACAGCTTCATAAACAGCCATGACGTTGTAAAGATCATCACCATGTGGATACTGATAGTACATGTCCTCACCTGAAAAAACGCTAATGAGTTTGTACGATTCTGCTTTCAGTCCAGCTTCTTCATACAATTCCCGCGCAGCTGTTTCCTCCAAAGACTCCCCGGGTTCCATGGATCCCCCAAGTGTTCCCCAATCGAAGCTATCTGTACGTTTTTGTAGCAGCAGGTGACCTTCCTCATTGAACACGAGTACACATGAGCCCGCCATAATTAGAGGACGCGAACCCACCAGTTTTCTTAGCTCCATGATATATCCCATACATGCTTCTCCCCCATCTTCAAAGTGCGTAGGTTAAAATGTATCCCTATGATTGGGTCAAGATTCCCTGATCTACGGATCTCTGAATAAGCTGCTGCGCATATTCCCACAATGTCTCGGAACCGCTCGCAATCTCACGGTTTCTGTTTAACACCTGATCACTTGTAATGTTATATTTCTGCCATGTATCTCCCTCATTCTGATGGTTGTGGATAAGCGGCTGCAACCGATCGAGAGAGGAGGCAAATTGCGCTTCAGGTGTCTGTTTTGCTTCAAACTCCAACCATAATTGGAGTAGTTCTTCAGCCTGTTCCTTAGGCAACATACCAAACAGCCGATGAGCCGCTTTGATTTCACGATCATATTTATCCATATTCCCCACCGTGTCGTAGGCAAAAGTATCTCCCGCATCGATCTCAACCAGATCATGAACGAGAAGCATCTTAATGACTTTGAGCATATCAACATCCTTGTTGGCGTGACTCTGTAAAATCAAGGCCATCATCGCCAGATGCCAGGAATGCTCCGCATCATTTTCAAGTCTCTCACCGTGCATAATTTTCGTCTTTCGTTCAATCGTTTTTAGTTTATCAATTTCAATGAGAAATTGAATTTGCTCCTGTAATGATTCGTTCACAGCATTTCCTCCTTCATGTCCGAAATCAAATCTGATATTCATAGATTCTCGTCTCTTCATCATCAAGCAGATATCCTTTACCGATATAGACCCAGTTATTTTTTTCATAATAATCCGTCAGATCAGTACACAAATACAGCTTGTCATACCCTTTTGAGTTCACCTCATATAATGCATGGTTTTGAAGTTGTCCACCCAGATTCTGGCCCCGGTATTCTGGATCAACATGAAGACACGCAAACCATGGAAAGAGATCCTGTCTGCTATTCAGATCACTTCGTAACAAAGCATACCCACCAACAATCCGGTCTCCGTCCAACATCACATAAAACCTGGGCACATCACTCGCTGTATCCACAGAACGCTCTATGCAATCCCGATAAAAATGGAAGCTTGATTCCGTGCCCCATTGTTTCCAGAAATACTGTACTGCCTCTTGCAGCACGTCCGGCTTCTGCCGAATATCGATAATTTGCAACATGTTAATCTCCCTTCACGCTTTTTGCTTATGTATATCATCAGGTGTGCAATTCAACGTTCAATTCACGTACAAAAACAGCTGTCCCCTTTATTCTGACATCCATATCCTCACCATTCCGCTTCACACTCACTTGAATCTTTCCATCTCTACGCACCTCATGCCCTTGCTCTACCACAAACTGGACCTCATCAATTTCCGGTTTCACATAGGTTAAATAATAAGCACCCATCACCCCGGAGGCTGTTCCAGTCACTGGATCTTCCGTCGTACCTGAATAAGGTGAGGAAAAATGTCTGGCATGCATCATGGCATCGGCATCACGGGTTTCAAAACAAAAGGGATGCAGGGAAGCTTTGGGATTCTCAATTAAAATTCCTGGGAACAAGGAAGAATCCGGTTTCATTTTTATAAAAGAGTTCAATTCACGAATGGGAATTAATAACGTCCACGTTCCCGTACTCCCATAAACAATTGGCGTAGAAAGGTCGACATCATCCAGAGTGAGGTTTATGGCGTTTACCAGCTTCTCGATATCCCCCTGGAACGGTATAAACTGCGGTTGATCCTGTTTCATTTCCATGTAAAGGGTGTCGGCATCGCGCTCAAATCGTATGGGCAATATACCTACATTGGTTTCAATCGTGATTAACTCTTGGTCACCCAACATACCACGCGTCTTCAAACCATACAGTGATGCCATTGTGGCATGACCACACAGATTAATCTCATGGCCCGGCGTAAAATAACGTAATCGGACGTCAGCTACTTCAGAGTTCAACACAAATACCGTCTCATTAAAACCAACTTGATAAGCAATCTGCTGCATCTCCTCCTCACTGAAATGATCAGCATCAAAGACCACTCCTGCCGGGTTACCTTGACCAGGAACTGTGGAGAAAGCATCATAATGGTAGACCGTAACATCACTCATCAACAGACCCACTCTCTCTGTGATCTACGAGACGCACATTCCCATATAAATCTACGCTTTCACCATCCATTACAAGCCCGCCACCATCTTGACACGCATATACAGCCATACGGTTAACACGGGTATACTCTTTTAATGAATCCAAGGCATCTTCGGAACCATCCCAGTGCGGTGCAAACTCAAAATCAACAAGCCCCAGTGCTTTCATATCTTTCAGATCTACATTGTTCTCATCTGCATCTTCCCCATACCCAGCGATCTCTATGGTAGGTGTAGTCAGAATACTGCCTGCGCTGACCCCAATCAGAATGCCGCCGCTCTTCACATAGGAACGCAACAAACCAAGTACATTTCTCTTCTGTAATAGACTTAGAAAATAAAACGTATTACCGCCAGATAGATGAATTGCATCACACTCGAAAATAGAGTTAAATCTGCTCTCATCATACTCCAGATCAAGATCGTAATAGTGAATGTTATCTATTCCTATCTGATTATAGTAACGTCTAGTGTGCTGAAAATATTTCCGATCCGGATCCGAACATGAAGGGATATATCCGATGGAAGGCTGTTCACTGTTGAATAAGCTTCGTATTCTCTGATCCAATGTATCGTTAGATTCGAATACCAAATCACTTAGCAGAACCAACGTAGTCATCTGAGTTCCTCCCTCACCTATTCTATTAGACTGGCTTAACTCACTATCCAAAATCGAGAAAAAATACTGGTCTGTCCACTGATTGTTCCACCATAGTTCTTTCTGGAAAACGGCCTCCCGTGTCATACCCACATGCTGCATCAGTGCGGCAGAGCGAACGTTCTGTGAATTGCACATGCCGACAACCTTATGAGCTTGTAACGCTTGGAACGCAAATTGTAACAAAAGACGGGTGGCCTCGCTCCCATATCCGTTGCCTGCGTATTCTGAAAGTACTGCGAATCCAAGTTCCCAGCTTTTTCGGTAATCCACATAACTCCACATCTGAACGATCCCAATGGGTGTATCTTCCGGATCATTCAAGCGGCGTATAACGAAATCATAGGCATACGGTTTCTCATCTACGACTGCAAAATGGCTGCGATATTTCTCGCGAACCTTCTCCTCATCCGTCTCAACAGTCTCCTCAAAGTTCCATATGCTTGCATCACATTCCAGTTGCCCTATGAAGTCAAGATCTAGCTCTGTAACTGTTGTTATTCTGACCTTCTCTCCTACGAATTCCATGTGGATTCATCCCCTTTCATTGGATTATGCGATCGTTCCGATAGACTACTGCATCTGTCCATTAATATATCTTCTGTGACTTGAAGATGCTTCCTGAATCCACAGATCCAATTCGACTCTACTAACAAAAAATTGATCCTGAACCTTAATGAACGGAAACATTCTCCCATCAAAGAAACCTGATACGGTAAAGCTCCCTTGTTCCGCCTTAATAATACTCATCACCTGTTCTTCAGTCATACTCAGATACTCGGCAGTTTCTTGCATCGTCAATAATACTTTATCACTTGGCACTTCTTGCTCTACTGCCTGAGTCAGTTCACTATTTCTCTCCTGAGTCGTTAACAATATACATCCAATAATAAACGAGATACCCAAAATGACACTGGCTAAAAGTATGGAGAACGGAACAGATTTCATTGTTTGGGAATCTCCCACTCTGTATTAAGTACCCCTCTACCAATATTCCATTTGGCGAGCAAAGCTCTCTGTTTATTTTCCAGATCAAGGTATGGTGCTGCAACACAGGATAACGTGTCGAACATATGGATAAAATGAGGCCCTTCCTTGAAACGTCGAAGCCCTCCATACTCTTCATCATCGGCTGCCCATACAATCTTCTTAATGCCCGACATTAATATGGTACAAGAACACATAGGACAAGGTTCACAGGTAGTATAAAGCGTCAAGTCTTTCTTCTTCGAGAATTTCTTATTCTCTACATCCAGCAAATGTTGTCCGGCCCGACGAATGGCATCCACCTCAGCATGTGCGGTGGGGTCGCAATCCGAGAAGACTCGGTTCCTGCCTTTACTCACAACATTCCCATCCACATCCACGATTATCGCACCAATCGGATACGTTCCTTCAATCAGTGATTGTTCTGCTTCTTCCAGAGCCAAAGTTAGATATTCATAATCCGATAACTTCATTGAAAATCCCCCTAAGTGCGGTTATAGTGGCTTATAAAGCAGATTGCTTCTGTAATGTGTAATAGAAGAGATTGTCTACTAATTCAGTAGACTTCGAAAAATTCAACTTGTCTAACAAGCTCTGCGATTGAACTATTTGCCTGCTCCACAGAATCGTTAAACGTTCCTCATTGTGTACAGCCCTGATTCACCAAGAAAATCACTTTTGGTTAAGCCTTGTTCTCCGAGTAACATTCTGTAGTTCGTTATCGTGCCATCATGGGAAATGATAAACGTATTGCCACTCTGTTGCCTGCACCATTCAAGAAGCTGTTCAGCTAATATCTTGAAACGACATGCATCCATCTGATTAATACTTTCTTCCCAACAATCCAGCCCCAGCTCAACCATTCTTATGCCAGGATACTTATGGCTGAGCTCTTCCTTGGAATAGATCTGATCGCAGACATAAGCAATAAAATCCGGATTCTGAGGAAACATTCTTGGGCCAACCAGCGGGCTGAACGTAAGATTGATATTTTCAGCTAAAAGGAGTGCCGTTTCAATAGTACGTTTGGTTGGACTAACCAAAATGACGTCTTCAGGCGCAACAACCACTTGTTTACGCAACGCTATAACCTGACGTTTTCCCAATTCAGTGAGACCAGGATGCAGGCGATTTAATTGATTAGGGTAATCTAACAAGTGTTCACCGTGACCATGACGAATAAATGTAATGTCCATAAGCCCTCTATTCCTGAAGATGCTCAACCGATATATTTTTGTTTTCTAAATATTCATCTTGCTGACCATCCATCAGACACTCCATCTATGAATCCCGTGACGAATGAAAAAATAACGAGTCCGAGCAATAAAATCAAACTGGCTATACCCCATTTAAGCAACAGTTTCCTTTTGCTTTTTGCCCCAATCCCTAACAATAAAGCTGTTACAACAATCAATGCTACTTCCAACAAAACCATGCCAATAATCCTCCGTTATGTATTATGATGAGCAGTTTTCATATATGTTCGGACCTGTTCTGCAAACTGAACTTCTTCCGCCTGCGATTCAAAAGATCGTTTTGGAATCACATGTGCACTTGCCTTATTAATGAAAATAAAGAAATAATTTTTTGTCTCATTGAAGCTCTCCAAACCTTTCCACTGTGTTGCACCTGAAGTCATATCATTGCTCCAGCGAATCTCTTGCTCTGAGATTTCAAGCTGATGATCACCCAGTATGCCTTTGCTCTCTCGTGCCAATTTCTTAATTTTCCTTTTGGTTCGTATGTAAGTCATACCATTGGCAAATGTACTGCAAAGCACGGCAGCAATAATGGCTTGTACCCATGAAAAATCCAGTTGTCTAAATATGATGGTAATAGCCACAGGCAGCACACATACAGCAATCAGCATCCCCTTCCCATACAGTTTAAACATCGCAAATTTGTTCATTTCCCAGTAATCTTCTTCTGTCAGATGAATATGCATCATTTTTTCTTTTTTCCTCCACTCGTTAAAATCTATCTATTTACTCATAAATTTTGCCCATATACAGGATCTGAGCACATCTCTTCCATGGGTTAACCTGCTTCTCGTAATGGATTAATCCATCTACCGACGCTTGCCCCCACTCGGCTGCCGCTTCCAAAAATGACGCTATGGAATCATTCTGCCATTCATCTGCATGACCTTCCCGATCCTTAGCTAATTGTTGCAGGAAAGCCATAAAAGTCACTTCATCTTCGACTTCATTAACAAGTTCAAATAACGTTTTTTTCATGTTGTTTAGTTCACCTGCTCTCGATGATGATTCTAGCGCCATCAGTTACTTCAGAATCTTTTCTAGTTTCTGCCTACAAACCTCGCGGTCATATTCCGAATTATCCAGCCATACCTTATCCATCTGAAGTAAGTCGTAGATCTCGGACTCCAGCTTCTTTCTTTCTTGTAAAACTTGTACCGTACCCTGAACACCCTGATACCCCTGCGCTTGCCCCAAACCCTGGTTCGTATAATAATGAATGAATCCCTCTGACCATTCTTTGGGTCTTTCACTAACCGCCTTATCAAAGGTAAAGGATATATCTTTCTGGTCGATATAGATGAGAAGCGGATTCAGCGCATGAATGATACGCCCCAGTTCCAATACATACTGCACGTTCTGCTCTTTGGATTGATCGCATTTTACGAGGCCCATGGTTAGTGGATTCTGGATAAAACAACACTCAAATATCGTGATGCAGTCATCATTCGTGCTTAACACGTTGTTGGTGAAATCTTGCCACTTCTCGGTGATCAGCTTCACATTTTGCTCAAAAGGAATCTCGTAAATATCTCGGTTGAAAATATCCTGTACAATGTGATCGGGAAGCTCTATTCCCCACTGTTCTCTCATCTTACGATAAGGAATCAGAAAACCATCGCCATGGGCAGTTGCATTGCTTACTAGAATTTCTCTGTATTCTTCATGTTTTTTCAATAAAACCTCAAAGTCTCCAGCATAATAAAAAGATACGCCCTCGTAATCAGCAGGGTGATCCAGATTTCCTTCTTGAAAGAGTTGTACCTCCTTGCCCTGGCCCTTTAAAATTTCGGATACCATTTGGGCAACCGTTGACTTGCCTGAACCCGGTAATCCTTCAATCAGTATTAATCGCCTTGTCATCATTAGATCACCCTTTATGTTGTGTGAAGATAAGCATCTTCCATGTGTCAGACATTATTCTATTAATCAATATCTGCAATAACCCATTGCGCAGAATCGCCATCTTCTTTCTTTTTCCAAAACACCATCGTATTGCTATACTCTTCGTCGTTCTCATTTATCTCGTTAACCATCACCACTGCCTGATAGAGCTTCCTCTGCTCCTGTATAGTTATCTCGCTCATGGAAGTAACCTTGAGAACTGTGTATCTTCCCATCCCTAATATAGGAGATTCAGGATCAATCAGACTCATATATGCTGCTTCATCCTTTTCGTATAAATAACGCATACGTGCATTCATAAGTTTGACAATTTCCAATTTATCCCCGGTATAGCTTGTTTCATCGAGGTACTCTGGTGGGGTGTCTTCCTTCTCTTGGGATGTCGATATTTCTTCATTCTGTTGTGCCTCTTTTTCTGTGACATTAAAGGGTGATGAATCTATTGTTTGCTGTGCATCGTCAGTGTTTCCCTGGTTCTGACAGGCCACCAGAAGTAGAAATACTAATGAAACTAAAGTTAACTTTTTCATATTCCGTCCTCCAATCAGCAATCGTCTACATAAAAATACTTCCTATGTATGTAAAATTTTCTCTCAAGGTACATCATAACCCATAATGTGGAATTTGCGAATAAACGAAGTAGACCTTCTCTGTTTCTCTCGCTTTTCACGCAAAAAAAACACGCTTCTCTGCACGTTACCTCATGCAAAGAGCGCGATTATCAGCAGAAATTTCGTCCAACTTTTGTAACTGCCCCACAATCAATCTACCTACCTATTAAATAGCATTTTCATTATGCCGACCGCTTCAATCTGGATCTCTTTTTCTTCATGATCCAAGAAAAGATAACTGTACGTTGAAAATATCCCCATATGACGTATGTGTCCACCTTTATAGTGAAGCCTATTTTCGTCACCGTCGATTGTCTGCGTAAACGTCCTGCCTTCAACCACATCATACGAAGAATGGATGCCATGTTCACTTGAGAGCCAAGCAACAAAATCCTCTTCGTTTGGATTGGTCATTAACAGAACAACGAACAGAATAACGAGCATAACAATACCTGTTCTTACTCCTGTCTTCCTCTTGCTACCATGTTGCGTGTATTCAGGCTTCATCCCATTCACCTCGCTTCTTGAACAGAAATCTCTACGTTCTTCGCCAGAACCCAACCACTCAATCCATACGAGGATGAGATCACCATGTACTTGTATTTTTCCTCAATCAGCCGGGTGTGCAATTCGTCATAGGAATCGAAACTGACAGCCAGCCGTAGCCCTTCCCCGACTCTAACACCTCTCGATTATAAGGGATAAAATGCTTTAAATCCCACTCATCCAGATCGAAAATAATGCTCCCATGCAGCGGTGTATCAAACGCATGGGCCATTACACCAGAGAATAAGACATCCATATTTTTCGGCACTGCATGACTTGAACGAGTACGCATCCTGATTCTTTCGTTCTCTAGATCTACTTCGTAGCTTAATATGATGTTGTCATGCAAACTTGGCATACTCCCCCTCCTTCCAATATGTCCGTTAACTCGTTTATATCAAACACCGTAATATCGTTTATAGTCCAAGACCCATTCCACTTTGGAGAAATCAACAAAATCATATGGCTCGCACTGTCTAAGATACAGCAACTCCTTGTGCGCCTGTTCACCGTCCCTCTTTTCCAGATAAAACAAGGTCTCCTCATATCCTGCACCACATAATAACTGTACATCAATATAACTGCTCGTATCCTGATTCATTTGTTTGGCCTGCCAGATCAGTCCAGTGTCCTCTACATTTCCGATACAGAACAACATGATACACAATAGTTTCAGAACTTCGTTATCCTCTGACTGTCGGTTCTCCATCTCTTGATGAAGCAACTGACGAATAGCCTCTCGGTTTACCTCATCAGGTTCCAACCCGTACAACTGCAATAGTTCTTCCTCGTTCATATTTGTTCCCCTTACCTACTTCAAGATGTTGTTTAACTCTTCCGCTTTTTTCCTGCTATCCATTCTAGCATAAAAATAAAACGCGATAATGTGCAGTACGATAGATAATAACCACATGCCGGGGAACCAGGGAGCGATAAATTGGAACATGTCTACCGAGAATAACCATACCATTGCCATACCTCCTGCAATATTGAATGTGGAAGAAATGACGATATTCCAAATCGGTTTTAACGTAAAATGGTTCCATAGCAGGTTATACATCATTCCAAACACTACAGCAGCAATGAAAGCAATACCCGCTATGTTCCATAAATAGGACATCTTAATGGGCAGATCACCAAAGAATATTGTTGCCAAGAGCGTGACCCATAGCGTCATTATAGTGAATACTTGAAAAAAAGAATGTCTAAGTTGAGTGATCATGATAATTTCCCCCTAAAGTTTTTAATATAAAAACGGCTGACGAAGTAACTGGAGCTATCGTTCAGGTCTACCTTAATTCGGGCATGGTCTGTTGCAGAGAATGCGGTGATGTATCGAGTATTGATGATGGTCTGATTATTGATTTTTACAAAATGAACGTCATCCAGATCCTCTTCTACAAATTTCAGACGTTTAGGTAGCAAGTACCTCTCACCTGAGATCACCCGGACACCGCACATCCGATCCTCTGATTCAAAGGCAACCACCGAACCCAGTTGGATCTGTATATTGCGATTATTCTTGGCATGGATGACCGTTAATTGAGTCTCCGATGCGCAGATTGCCTTCTGAATACGGTCCCACTTCGACTTCTCCGCCGGATGAGTAGTTACCTTGGCTACTTTTTGCTCTATTGTTGAATCCTCTTCAAAAATGATTTTCACGTGTTGCCCCTCCTCTCACAACTCATATTACAAGCATAGTTCCGACAATCCCACTGAATCGCGTTTTGTTGCAGGATCTTGCAGGTTTGTTGCATCAGCACTGCATAGATACTAAAAAGAACCACTCCGTAGGAGCAGTTCGTCTATGTACTCATCCAAAACATTCAAAGCATGAGCTGTTCATTTTATTATCAAGGTACTGCCTTAACTCTGCTTTATCTCCAGATACATCTCCTGATTTTGCAGGATCATCTCGTTCATGTGTGCAATCGCTGCTTGCGCCACGGTCTGATAGGTCGCATACAACACTTCTGTTCTCTGAAGCAAGATAGGGTCCTTCTCCAGATCCGTTGCCAGCACCTCACGCCACGCTTCACCCACTTTGTTTCGGTCCGTAATCAGGCATTCAATCTGGTCCAGTACATTCACCATTTCATCTAAACGAAAATATTGCATCCCATTTTTAATCCCATCCCAGCTCTTAATCTCGATGATGTTATATGCCGAAAACCAATAAAACTCTGCCAGACTCTTCGTATGATTATGATAGGAATAGAATAGAAATAAAGCTTGTTGCCCTTCGTTTAACTGTCGGTATAGTTCTGTTTTGGCTGCCATATCTCTGCCCCGTACCGAAACAAGCATGGGTTCAATACACAGCCAGCTAAGTTGCTTGGAATGTATATCTTCTGGTCGAAGTCCAGCCTTCATAACATGCTCCTCTCTATTCACTACTTTAGGGATTCTTTGGTGTTTCCACTGCCGGTTCATTCTCGCCGCCCATTCTGCGTCGGGATGTCTCCATCTTCCCTGTCGAAGGTACATGTTCAGACGCTTTAGCTAATCCAAATTCGGGCATGTTGGCGTATATGGTCTCGAAGGAACCTGACTGAGCCTTGTACGTTTCATGATAGATGCCCACAGTTCCATCGGAACCAATGGAGCGGTTGAATCTTTTCCAAGCTTCCAAGTGCAGTCCGCCCCGTGCGTATTTCTCCAATTCATCGTAAGACCGCCAGTATTGGAGTAACGTCACCCCACGCCAGCTTACAAAATACTCTGTACTTAGAAATCCGGTCTCCGGATTCATATACAGCTCTTTAATCATCGGGCCCATGGACTGTAGAACAGGCAGCCATTTATGTATAGCCCACAGACGATTAATCCTCATTCCGATGATAAAAACAACAAACTCTCCCTCGATCTGAGCTGAATACCTTCCCTTATGGATATTGACCACGTCACTCCTCCTTTCAACATAAAATCGGATTTGTTTTCTGCATCATGCTATTTCCTTTCACATAAAACTTCATACACATTCCATTCTGTATACAATTGTTTTAGCGCTAATCCTGTTGTATGTATGAACTCCTCCATAGCTTCCATGGATATAATGTTGAAGTCACCCAAAGGTTCGTTGTCAGGGTTATCTAAAAACTCCAGTTTCTTTGCCCTATACTGATACACCTCAGCTTCCAGCAGTCCGCCTAATTCAAATGCTCTCCCCACGTTCAGCTCACTTAACCAATCGTTGGCCTTGTTCCGATTCCGTAAAATCATAAACTCCAGCTTCTTAACATCATGTGTATACACGCTTCTTCCATTGGGGCGGACTTCATACGCAGGATAGATATCAAATGTCCACACGCGATCCGTATAGATGTGGGCGATGTAACCGCACAGATATTGCAGAAATTTGGGATCACTATAAGCTAACTGTTTGTTTGACTCAAAAAAGGCTTTAAATTCTTCGTCTGTTGCAAATCTCCCTTCCTCTGGCATGAGGTGGGTTTTTGCCTTTTCGGTACGGAGATTGGTTCTTACATGGATGGAATCAGGAGCGAGGCTTCCCAATAACAATTCCGGGGATGGCTCGGAGATCAATTCGGATGCAATTGCAAAATGAACCATAGGCCAAGGCAATGTAAAAACTCCTTTCGATATCAATATAAAACTACTGTATTAACGCTATCACTCGCGTAATAGTTTAGACTCTCCTTGCTTCAAATCTACAAATATAGGCTTCTGCACATTGTTTATTGTCGAAATATCAATCTCATCAAGATATCTGAAAACAAGCTGTAATGATTCCTTTTGTTCATCTTCAAATAAAAGAGTTACTTGATCATCACAGAATTTTCCTTCCAACTCCGCAATAACGTCAAATAAAAACATTACAAATACTACTTCATTTCCATCCGGATACGTATAGTGCATCCTCTCACCCGTGTAGATCGAGGACAATTCATAAGAGCTCACTTCAAGCCCTGTTTCCTCTTTCACTTCTCTAATCATGGTTTCTTCGATTCGTTCACCTGGCTCCATACCACCACCGGGTAATCCCCAATCTCCATAATCTGATCTCTTTTGCAGCAGAACCCTTCCCATATGATCTCGAATAATAGCTCCACCCGTAACTACAATACGACTAGTCATATCTCTGCTCCTCTCTGTTGGGTTGCTTCTCAACAGCATACGATTTTAATCAGAAAACATTTTTATTGATTTATATCCCAAAATGCACAATACATTTTCCATTTACCCCTGCATACTCTGCCATGTTCGCAAGCTTATGTAATTCGTCGATTAATTCAACTTTATTGTACACGAGTTTCTCGTAGCAGCCCTTCTGTTCTTTTTCATCAAAACAGTAATTCCCTGTTAGAACAATCGGATCTGGCGCATGGCTGAACACATCAATCCAAGCCCGAATCAGTTGATGAAACTTTAACAAAGCATCCTGTTCTTCAATAACAGTTATTCCATCGTTGTTCAGTCCACTACATCGCATACAGGTAGATGGATTCCATGTATCCAACCATTGAAGAGAATCATAGAGGTATGCAATGAATTCGTCTTCCAAGGTTGTATGATTCTCCGTGGTTAATCCACTTCCATGTATTCTCCCTTGTGAATCCCATGAGTAGTAGGTATGAATATTCCCGTCTACTTGCGATTTGTTTTCGATAACAAAATGATGCTTCGGCATACCTACATGCGCCCCCTTACACGCTCACTCCCATAGACTCCTCTTAATTCATCATAACCCATGTATTGGTAAATGGAAATTGAAAAAGATCCTATCTAACTCCCAAATTAGGAGAAGCAAAATAGGACCGTGAAAAAACTTCCTTACATTCATAAAACCCTTCGTCTATTCAGAAACGCTGTTCCTTCTTCTCGATACATTTCTATAAATTCATTGGTCACATGATCATGCCTCAGTGCTCCCATGTAATCTGTTCCAGGTTTCTTCGGTCTATAATCTGAATCCACTGTGTAGATATTGAAGTGCACCTCATCTTCGTCTTCTGATACTTCCGTATGATCGAAAAGTGAAATCACTTCATCTTTGCCTAGAAACCTAAATAGAGATTCCTGACGCTCTATAATATAAAAAGGATAGGTGATGTTCTCTATCTGAATGAATTCTTGGTATACCTTAAGCTCATCAGGTATAAGATCCATGTACTGTTTAGCGACATCTTCTGCCTGAAATACACCTGAAATCCACTTCAAATTCCCCTTAGTTCCAACGATAATAAACAAGCTAATCACCTTCTAATTTACATATTATTTCTCTCTTTTACACACAAAAGTCTGGGACAAAATCCGGTGGCTGCCAGTGATATTGTCAATCTCAATGTTATATTCAGACTCGGTATATTCAATCTGATGCTGCTCATAATACTTTTTCCAGAACGAAACTGCTGCTGCATTGTTAGCGAGCTGTTCTACTTTGAATCTACCCTGAAACTGAGCAAAAACCGAATCGACCGCTTGTGCTGCCAGTCCCTGTCCGCGATACTTTTTGACCAGGAACAGCTCCTGCACGGTATAATCCACTTCTTCCGGCACATATGGAGGTGAACACACCAGGACGAATCCAATCACTTTCCCATCGTACTGAATCAAAAACGGATGCAACTCATCGCGTTCCAAATATAGATACGTGTTGGTTGGATCGTATGTACCCTCTTCCAGCAGATCTTCGCCCGAGAATTCGGACAGATCATATAAATACAAGTTGAACAGATTGAGAAACAATTCCTTTTGTTCTGCCAAAATACGCGTAATTTCTACATTCATCTTCATTGCACCTCTCCTTTATCATTAGTTCGTTAATGATCCATACAAGACTTTACGATATCCACAACGAGCTTGCTCTGTCCCGATCTCAATATATCGTTTCAACCCCAGCAGACATAGGCAAAGTTTGATTTAAACCATAGATAACCTTACTTTCACAGCGGACATGAAAAGTCGTGCAAAAAAAAAGACTCCATACAGAGCCTGATTATTGTTCTTATTATCTATATTTTTCACCAAGTATCCACTTGCCTTTAGCCAACACTTATTGAATTAGATAATCAACTACAGGATATGAGATCACGTTGCGGTCCCTGTACGTTGAGATCACCGCTTCGTGATGTGTGCTAAGAATTCCATTTTGCAACATCACCGGCCGGAAACCTCGCTCCATCGCTCCGTTGTAGGTGAATAGAACACATTCCTCTGCGGCAAAACCGGCGATGATCAATAGTTCAATGCCATGATTCTTCAACACCTGCTCCAGATCAGTCTGCCAGAAAGCATTGGACGCTTCCTTCGTAACCGTGATATCCTTCTCATTCACATCTACCTCGGGAATAATGCGATACTCATCTGGCGCTGCCTCTTCCATACCTTCCACATCCTGTACGTGAACGACCACATGGCCATTCGTGCGCAGCACATTAGCCACATGATTAATGTACTCACAGGCATGGTCTATCGAAGTCTGGTCCATCTTTTTCCGCACAATACTCTCTTGCATATCAATAATCAGCAAACCAACTTTCATCCGATCACTCCTCAACAATACATTTTACGTTGCATGGTTTAGTATTTTCCCTTGTTTACACGGATAACTTAATTTAGTCCTTAAAAAGTTCATTCAATATCCGGTCGCGGTTCTCCAGAAAGCTGCGAGTAATCTGATAATGGTCGGTATCCTCATAGGTTACCTCTTGTATATGGCTATCGTCAAAACTTAAAATTTCCGCCCCCGGATATCCGAGCAGAATAGGTGAGTGCGTTGCAATAATGAATTGCGAAGTGCCTGACAGATCATGAAGGATACGCAATAAGGAAAGCTGCCTGGCTGGGGACAATGCGGCTTCGGGCTCGTCGAGCAGATAGATGCCTTTAGAACTGAAGCGGTTGACGAACAGACTCAGAAAAGATTCCCCGTGCGATTGTTCATGTAATGAACGCCCGCCATAATATGGAAGCGACTCCGGCATCTCATCCACATGCGATGCGAATTGATAGAATGATTCAGAGCGCATGAAGAAACCATTCGTTATTTTGGGCAACCATGCCAGCCTGAGATAATTCCCGAGTGAGGATTCCGAAGCATGTGTCTCATAGGCATTATTCCTGCCGCCCCCTGCGGTATTGAATCCACATTGATCAGCGATGCCTTCCAGCAGCGTAGATTTACCTGAACCATTTTCACCTACAAAAAAAGTAACGTTATTCCTAAGTTCCAACCGTTCCAAAGACCGGATCGCGGGGATGTCAAAAGGATATTGGTCCCGATTCTCGATCTTGGCCGACATGAGTTCCACACTTCGAAGATACATCGGCATACTCCTATTCATGTTAGATTTGGCTCCATCTACGGCAGGTACCTTTTCGTTTACACATTCCTATATTAAACAATGAACAGATGGATGACAAAATTTATGGTTGACGGTGGCAGATCAGCTTTTATATTATGTAGGAAGAACGTTCTGATAAAAACATAAAATGAATTGGCGTGTTACCACCCCAGAGGGCATGAGCCAAGAAGCGAACATGAAACTATACTCGCTTCTTGGCTCTTTTTGCGTTCCGGAAGCATGAAAGCGTTAACTTTAGAAACGAGGAGGCGGGGAACCGTGAGTAAAGGAATGATTCTGCAGGTGGAGCGAGTCGTCGGCAGTAATATTGTTCTTGCCCGCTCGCACCAGAATACCAAGGAGTATGTACTGATTGGCAAAGGGTTGGGATTTGCGTTTAAGGTGGAAAGTATCGTTCAGGCCGATGATCCGCGGATTGAGAAAAGATTTCGGTTGGAAGACCGGGAGGAGTGGGGACAGGCGCAGGAGCTAATGAGGGACTTGGACCCCAATGTCATCGACGTCTCTGACCGAATTATCCGTCTCATCGCTGATCAGTTTCCAGGCAAGCTGAATGACAAGATCTACCTTGCTCTTCCGAGTCATATTCAGTTCACCTTATATCGTATCCGTAACGGGATGGAGATTCTGAATCCTTTCCTTACGGAGACAAAGCTCAGTTTTCCGAAAGAATTCGAAATCGCCTCGGAAGCGGCGGCCATGATCGGAGAGGCCTTTGGCGTAGAGGTACCGGAGGATGAGGCCGGGTTCCTGACATACCATGTGTACTCCTCCGTAAATCACGTCCCTGTCGGACAGTTGGTTAAGGTATCCAATGTGATCAGCAAGCTTCTGTCGATTATTGAAGAGGAGGGTGGCGTTCGCTTTGATCAGGGCAGCCTTAGCCATGCAAGACTCATGATACACCTGCGCTTCTCCATGGAACGCCTGTATCAGCAGCCGATGACGGCGCCCACCTTCGCACAATATGTGAAAAATGAATATACGTCCGAATATCAGCTGGCCAGAAAACTGAGCGCTGTAATGGCCGAGGGTTTGGGTACAGAAGTGCCCGAGGAAGAAACGGCTTTTCTCGCAATGCATTTATACCGGCTTTTTCAAACCCATGCGAAAACCAACAACAGAAAGGACAACACACAATGATCTGGAAATGGAAAAACAACAAATCTGCCAAAACATCTGAAACAATATCCGTCGCCTCCCCGCTCACCGGAACCTGCGTCAGTTTGGAAGAAGTGCCTGACGAAGCGTTTGCGCAAGGACTTACGGGACCGGGAGTCGCAATGATTCCCCAGGAGGGCAGGCTGGTCGCCCCTATCGACGGAACTGTGGTACACCTGATCAAATCACACCATGCCGTAATGGTTGAGCATGCTTCCGGGCTGCAGCTGCTGCTGCATATCGGTATGAATACTGTCAGCCTGAAAGGACAGGGCTTCACCCCCCAAGTGCAAACCGGGGATCAGGTCACTATCGGTCAGACCCTGATTGAATTTGACCTGAATGCGATCGCTTCGGCAGGTTATCCGGTCATCACCCCTGTCATCGTTGCGAATGCGGCTGAACAGCCATGGGAGTCGCACCCGGAGTATGGCAGCGTAGAAGCAGGCATGGGAACGATCATGAAAGTCAGCTTGTCCAAATAACCTAAATCAAAGAAAGGAAGAATAATATGCTGAAATCACTGCAAAAGCTGGGAAAATCCCTGATGCTTCCTGTAGCTACCCTGCCTGCGGCAGGTATCCTTCAAGGCCTCGGTCTTCTTAATTATGAAAAGGACATTCCGCTCGGTCCCGTGATCGGGGGATTTCTTAATCAGTATGTAGTTCCATTCCTGAATGAGGGAGCGGGGGCGATCTTCGGCAACCTTGCGCTCATCTTCGCCATTGGGGTGGCAATCGGACTGGCGGGGGATGCGGTCGCCGCGCTTTCCGCCCTGATCGCTTATATGGTGCTGACGCGGATTCTGGGAGCTGTCCCAGGTGTATTCGGCTATATTCCTGACGATGTCAAGCTGGATATGGGCGTATTGGGCGGGATATTTGCCGGACTGCTTGCAGCCTATATGTATAAAAAATACCATAATATCAAGCTTCCTGATTGGCTCGGCTTTTTCTCCGGCAAACGTTTTGTGCCGATGGTCACCGCCGGCTCCATGCTGGTGTTGGCCATCCTGTTCGGCATGGTCTGGAGCCCAATTCAGGATGCCATCGGCGCTTTCGGCGCCTGGATTGTAGGTTTTGGAGGCGTTGGCTCCATGGTGTTTATGATCGCCAACCGCCTACTCATCCCGCTCGGTCTGCATCATGTCCTCAACTCCATCGCCTGGTTCCAGATTGGAGATTATACCAATGCAGCCGGGGAAGTTGTGCACGGCGACCTGACCCGCTTCTTCAACGGAGACCCTACAGCAGGCATGTTCATGTCTGGCTTCTTCCCGATTATGATGTTCGCTCTTCCGGCGGCAGCGCTTGCCTTGATTCATACAGCTCGGCCTGAAAAGCGTAAAATGGTCGCTTCGATCTTTATCGGCGCAGCGGTGGCTTCGTTCTTAACAGGTATTACCGAGCCGCTCGAGTTCTCCTTCATGTTCGCGGCGCCTCTGCTGTACGTGGTGCACGCCATTCTTACCGGTGCAGCGGCCCTGATTATGTACCTGTTGAATGTTAAGCTGGGCTTCGCCTTCTCTGCAGGTCTGATCGATTACCTCGTGAACATGAAGCTGTCGACCAATCCGCTGCTCATGATTCCGGTCGGACTCGCATTTGCGGTCGTCTATTATTTCCTGTTCCGGTTCATGATTGTCAAGTTCAACCTGAAAACGCCCGGGCGCGAGGATGACGCTTATGATGCCAATGCCCCCGCTGATACTTCCGCCGTGTCAGCGTCCGCCGACACCAAGGCTGGCAAAGTGCTCGCAGAGATCGGAGGAACAGATAATATCGAGAGCATCGACGCATGCATCACTCGCCTCCGGCTAGTTGTTAGGGATGACAAAGCCGTCAACGATCGGGCGCTCAAACAGCTCGGCGCTTCCGGCGTCATGAGGCTCGGTGGTGGAGCTGTGCAGGTCATCTTCGGCACCCAGTCCGAAATCCTGAAGGATGAGATTAAGAAGCTGATGTAACACTCGTCCTCCTGTGAGTTTAAAAGGCCAAGAATAAGGGTATGCTTACCCCTGTTCTTGACCTTTTTTGTTAACAAGAAGCGCAGGATATTCTTTTGAAACAGTTTTGATTGAAAAAAAAGAGAGCAAGCTATAGCTATATGCCCACTCTCTCTATGTTAATAGACAAATCTACGCTGCGCCCAATAGCTGAATACAAAGATGGACACTTCCGTCAATAGTTTGGCTGCGAGCAGTGGAATAATCAGTTTTTCATTATAAAAATACAGTAAACCATAGTTTAATAACAGCACCAGTAGAACAAGTGAGAAGTATTTGGGCAAAGACTGCCGAACCTTCGAAGTTCGTCCTGCGGAGAACACGTACTTCCGATTAATCGTATAGTTGAAGATGGAGCTGCACAGTCTTGCTGCAACAACCGACAGAAACAGATTATGTGTGAAATACTGCATAACGAATAATAATCCAAAATCAATCAGAGCAGACAGTACCGAAGATGTGCTGAACATCAGAATGGGCATATAGATCCGGAACGAATCAACCAGTGGGCGGAAATGAGAGGACTCATTGTGATCCAGATACACCGTATCAATAAACTCCTCCGTAATCTCATACCCTTCCTTGTGTGCCGTTAACAGCATGTTCATCTCGTATTCAAACCGATCCCCGGGAATCTGGTTCAACCAGTCCAGCATGGCGTAGGGAAAACCGCGTAGACCCGTTTGCGTATCATATACCTTGGTACCTGTCGTGAGGGAAAAGACCGCTCGTGTGACTGTGTTGCCAAAACGACTGCGTGCTGGAATCTTACCACCGAAACGACGACTGCCGAGTACAATTCCGGGTGTCGTTTGTGCGAGCAGGACTTCGAAGATACGTTTAATATCATGTGGCAGATGCTGTCCGTCGCTATCTGCGCACACGACACCTCCCTGAGGTCCGTATTCCTTAATATACTGAAATCCCGTCTTCAACGCCCTGCCCTTGCCCAGATTGACGGGATGTGTCAGGACCGTACAGCCATAGGCTTCTGCCGTTTCGAAAATGCCACGGTAACTGGGTCCACTGCCATCGTCCACGATCACAATAGGTCCAAGTTTAAATGTCTGTAACTGCAGAACGAGATTCAGTAAACGCACATCGGGTTCATATGATGGAATTAATATCGTCATGATCCTTGTCCCTCCGTCAGATATAAAATGTCACTTACGCCACGTTCCTGGTTGCGTCCCAGCGGGTTATTCACGACTCTGCCCATAAAATACATCGTGGATGAACCGCCACCGTCCAGATTGTAGGCTTCGGTTGCTCCAAGGCCTTTCATGACATCAGCCAGTTCTGCCAAGGTCATGCCACGACTGTTGTCCTGCCGTCCGTCCACCACCACGAAGACGTAATGATTTGGAGCAATCATGCCGATCGCAGTTCTTGGATTCGCATCCTGAATGGAGCGGTTGCCAAAGTTGTTATCGATTTTCACACTGCTAAAATCACTGACGATCTCGCCATCCTGAATCAAAATGGGCCCAAAGGATAACGTATTGGTTGCGCCTTCGGCCAGCAGTTCAGAGGAAGATATCTCGTTCTCGTTATATGTTTTCATCGTTCCGTCATTGAACAGGGCCAGTGCATCCCGTGTCGGGCTATCCCGATACAACGTCCCATTTCGGATAATGACACCATCATCACGGAATCCGTAATAATCACCGTTAATGGCAAAGATCGCATTGTTGTCTGCGGCAATCTCTGACGTATTCTCGGTAATGTTTGTTCCAAAGCTATTGTCCGCCAGCGCGGTTCGCAGGCTGCTTGTATCTGTTAGCTGAACATCAGCGACATAATACGTAGTCTGATCCGAGCCAGATCCTGACTGTACCTTATCAATATGGACCTCCATATCATCACTCGAATAATTCCAATCATCTGACGTTGCATTCACATCAGTTGCGGTGGTTGAAGTGCTGGTGGAATTATTCGTGTTGCCCGTTGCTGTCGTTGCCGTGTTTTCATCCGCTACAACCACCTGCACATGCCGGATCAGATAACGGTCAGCAAGGCTGTACAGGATTCCACCTACCGCGAGCACCATGACAAGTGTGATGATGAGCCATCTTCGCTTTCTTGGGGAGATTGGTCTTTTATGTGGGTCTTTCCGGGTTGGTTTCTGATAGATTTTCATCATGTAAAGCTCACCTCTTCATCTAAGTTCTTAAGGCCATATTAGGCCGGGTAGCTTAAATGAATCTGAAACCAAATGAAAGTATCAAAAAAGGCAATCCGTTTTCCCATTGAGGAAATCAGATCACCTTGATTTTCAATCTATATAGCCTTAAATGTCTCTGTTATCGTGTACATATCTCGCTCAACATAAATATCAAAATATCTTCGTCAGATCTTGCTGTTATGCATCTGCAAAAAGGGCATCGTACGCGGGACAAGGACGCTTTTCCAGAAAATCTGTTAACGCCGGTGGCTGCTGGGCATAGATATCCTTCAACGACGTTCCGTTATAGATGTTGCCAATGACGACAGGATGGCATAACTCACAGATGAGAATATCCCCGTTGCCGTGCAAGTGCAGCTGTTTCGTGCCATCCACACAATTAGAGAAATACACCCCAGGTTGTTCACGCAAATTCAACTGTTCAGCGAACCGGTCCATACAGGTAAAATAGAGCGTTGTATCCGGCTTTTTATGCGCAATCAGCTCCGTCACAGATCGAACGAGGGACCCTCTGGATACAATCTGACTCCAATCGGTATGCGGCATCTTAATGCTGTTCTGGATCTCATGGATGCGCACACCCAGATCATATACCTTATCACTAATGGCCTGCATGTTCGCTTGGTTACCTTCAAATAGCAACGTTTCCAGCACCGTCTCCAGACCAGCTTCCGTACACAAACGGATATTCTGCTCCAGTCTCTCATACATGCGGGGATGCACACGGTAGTACGCAGCATACGATTCCGCATCCGTATAATTGAACGAGATATGAATGTTGGACAAACCTGCATCACGTAATGCAAGAATCCGTTCTTCTGTCAGCAGACTGGCATTACTGTTCAATTGTGTATCAATGCCATGTGCCGCGCAGTACGTCACGATCTCCAAGCAATCCTGGTATTTCAGGGTAACTTCTCCCCCGGACAATCGCACACGCTTGAGACGAGGAAGCTCACTGATAATACGGATGACTTCCTGACTGCCGATGCATGCTCCATCATCCCGATTGTAGGCGCAGCAGTAGTCACATTTATAATTGCAGTTCGATGTCACTCCCACTTCAAGCCCTTCCAGCTCATACACACCGGGTGTTTCCAGTTCGAGTGATTTATATTTGTTTTTGGCTATCAATTCGTTGTACCTCCTGATTCCTTCATTCAATCCACATTTGGATAACTTGAAGATTATAGCGGAAGGCACACGGTTGACGATATGACATTATGTACGTTGGTTGTTGAAAACAAAAATAAAACCCATCTCCTCAATGATCGGGAATGGGCGAGAACTTGGCATATGATTATTGAATTAGACAATTGATAAATTCAGGATTATAGGAAAATCCATGGCTCGCCAGTATGATAATGACACACGACTTTTAAAATACCTTCTTTATTTAACGCAAGTATTGAAATCTTCTTTTACAATGGCATACATCTTCAGATCCTGAAGTTCATTTTTCACCTTCATATATTTCCTCAGAACACCCTCGAATTGCATGCCGGCCTTTTCCAGAACTTTCGCGGAGCCCGTGTTCTTCACTAAACATTGAGCCTGGATTCGTTCCAATCCCACCTCGTCAAATCCAAATTGGATGATTCGTTTCACCACTTCGGTCATGTAGCCTTGATTCCAATATTGATCAGATAACACATATCCCAACTCAACTCTCCTGTTATCGCTATCACACCCCAGATAGTTACAACTCCCAATCAGTCTCTTGGTGTGTTTATCTTCAATGCCCCATGGGCCTATTAAATTCACATCATACCGGCTCATGACAAAATCCAAAAAAGCTTTCGTGTCTTCTTTGCTCTGATGCGCGTCCCAGGTGGTGAACTCCGAGACAGCGGGTACAACGCAATACATATCATCGAGATCATCGTAGGTAAGCGGCCGGAGTATCGTCCGTTCGGTTTCCAACACCGGAAATGGTTCGAGGAAACTTTCAATCGTTTTCATAGATGCACCCTCCCTGAGATTGTTAAGAAAAGAAACACATAACCGTTCGATCCGTGTTGCCTAACTCATCTGTTGTACATTCAAGGCCACAATCGGCGTGTCTTCCACTGCCCCTCTTGCATCACATATTGGACTCGTACATGCTTACGCTCCGAATCTCCCTGCCAGAACTCCACCTCTTGTGCATTCACGGCATATAAACGCCAGTGAGGTGTAACGACATCAGGGTCACGTTGAATACGCTCTTTCTGAGCTTCAATGGCACGATCCAGCAGTTCCTCACTATCCAAAATCTCACTCTGATGCCCTGTCATTGCAACTGCTCGCGCTCCAGCTGAACGTTTGCGGAAATCATCAGTGCCCGCTTGATCTCCCTGATCCTCGGCAATTCCCTTTATCCGAATCTGTCTTCCCAGTGAAGGCCAGTAGAAGGTGAGAGCCACATGGGGGTTCTCCTTCAACTGCTGCCCTTTTCGGCTCTCCGAACTGGAGGCAAAATAGAACGTTTCGTCGATTACGTTTTTCAAAATCAACACCCGCGCATCAGGATAACCATCGTGATCCACGGTGGAGATCGTCATGGCATGAGGTTCTTTCACTTCGTTCTCAACCGCCAATCTCAACCACTCCAAAAATAGCTTTCCCGGCCGCTCCGGCAACTGCCCCGTATCCCACGTTGGAAATGGGCCGGATAAAGACTTCAAATGTTGGAGCAGTTCAATGGGTTGATTACTCATGTCATCGCCTCCGTTTTCTGTAAATGTTTAGTTCAATTTATATAGTAAACAACTAATCTAGATGACTCAACACATTTGCGTTGCTAAGTTTCCAACCATGCCTTCCCTTTTCAACGGTATGTACACTGGTGTTGTCCATGGGATAAAAGCTGGACTGATTGCTCCATTCCCGCTTCTCAAGCAGATAATACAGGATGTTAATCACTCCGCCGTGAGTAATTAACAGGACATTGGACTTGACTGTGTGTTCCTCTATATCTCTAAGAAGACTATCGAAAGATATGCTTATCCGGTTATAAAAATCCCTTGGACTTTCTCCTCCTGGAAAAGGGGAATGCATCTCAAGGGTGTTGAAATAAACCCCTGGATAATGTTCTTCCGCATCCTTATGGAGCATGCCTGCCAATTCTCCGTTATTCATCTCCCGCCAATCTTTCATTAAACTAGCCTTCATGTTTAATTGTTTCTCAATTTCCCGTGTAGTCTGTACTGCACGAGGAAGATCACTGCTAATAATCGTATGTATATTGTACTCCTCAGCATGATGATGCAAATGCTCTCCCAGTTTCCTAGATTGATTGATCCCCTGTTCCGTAAGTCCACGCTCACTCCATCCACCTCGATAGCCTTCCTCATCCATCCCATGCCTTACCAGATATATTTTCAATATTTCTCCTCCTTTTTGGAACAGATTCCTTAACACAGGTACCTACTTTACGTTTATAGATACTTTCAATAGAATCAATAAACCCGACCTCAGATAGCTTCTATCCAAGATCGGGCATTTCCTGCAACCCATTTATCTTACAAATGTATTATGAACTCGTTCCGACTTGATAAAATAGGGAATCCAGATGGCACAAGTGAGTACCGATTTGCCAATATCCCTTAAAGAGCTTCCATCCTCAAGTTCTCTTGCCATCGGAATCTGAAGCAACAATAAATAATCAATGATACTAACGGCCAGACTGACACTATAAAACATGATCATAAGACGAGGAAAGATCGATTTTTTGCTATAAAAAGCAATGATCGTATAAATGCCAAACACAAAAAAGAGCGTGTTATATACTGTTTCAAAAATAACAACCGGTCCCCATAGCGGGTGATAATATTCAGATTGCTCCGAAGTTAGCAGCTCCCAAGTCTCTGTTGTAAGCATGGGCAAACAATACAGAATCAATTGGATCGCCAGGAAAATCACCGTAAGAAATAATCCAATCTGGGTGAGAATCAGCCAACCACCCAATCCCGACACGCCTAGTGGACGGTAGTCTGTTTTTTGCTCTTGAATATGTGGTTCCACCTTGTAACACTTCCTTATATCATTTTGTTTTTCTGAGATGAATCTTCCTCGTAATAACAACATTGCAAATCAAATCTATGGGTGCTTCTATCTCCTTACTCCAAATGCGTTGTATGTATATTCTGATACTCTTCTATAGCTACCTCGCATCCTCCTATCCTATAGAATTTTACACAACTTCCTTATTGTACTACGAGTGTCAAGGACGAAGCATCCATTTTAAACCATCGTATTCAGATGCTGCAAAAGCCAAAAAAGACCTTCGCTATACTTGCACCATGTTCAACATAGTACGCGTACGTCATAATGCTCTTATACATATGCAGATGGTGACTCTGCATTCGAATACGAAGGAGGATATGGATATGTCCAATCCCAAAGTAAAACTTTTGCCTTTTGCAGATATTTCAAATTATGTCGAAGGCTTCGATATCGTTTCCACCCAGTGGGGCGGCGATGGCCTTGTCTATGTGCTGCTGATAAATCAGATCCCTGAAAGAAACCGAGGTATGTTCGTCCAAAGTAAATTGAATCAAAGCTATACGTACAAAGTGCTTATTGTGACTGATCAAACTATCGAGGAAGTTGTCATCTGGGGACAGACGTTCAATTATCATTACGTACAACCATTACATGATCATCTGCTGCTCGTCGGAGCACGGTGTGCGAATTACGGAAATGAAAAGTTTGATCTGAATGCCAAAGTGTGTGATCTGGACGGAAATACAATTCGCGAGTTTCTGTTGGGAGACGGTATCCAGAGTGTGCAGGTCACAGAGAAGGGAACGATCTGGACCAGTTACTTCGATGAAGGGATTTTTGGTAACTACGGATGGAACGATCCAATTGGATCAAGCGGTCTGCTGGCCTGGGATGAGCACGGCAATAAGCTCTACGAAAACCGCGCAGCTGACATTGCGGATTGTTACGCACTCAATGTGGTGAATGAGAAGCAGGTCTGGTTTTACTTTTATACCGATTTTGAACTCGGTTGTATCTCAGGAGGCACCCGTGAACCCAACATTACATTCATGAATCCAAACATCTCCGGTTCCTCGGGCTTCAGTACGGATGGTTATCATTTCTTGTTCGATGCCGGGTACGGTAAACATGGGACGTTTGTAATTAAGAAAATGGAGAAGCCTGGAAGTTTGAGCAAAGGACAGAAGATTGATTTGCTAAATGAAGATGATCAGCCCTTTAAGCAGGCACGGCAGGATTTTCGCCAACATCGTCTGCTACTCAGTGAAGGTAACTTGTTGTATCGGGTAACGATGGAGGAGATTACTTCCGCTTCTGGTTTGGATTAGTGGAACAGCGTAAAGAGGGTTACTTCTTAAACGATAATCCCTCTTCTTCCAAAGCGCTTCGCAGTTTGGGCATTGCAGATGGTCCGATTCCATGGAGTTTCAGGATCTCTTTCTCCGTGTACTCCGCAAGTTGCTGTAGTGTCGCAATGCCTTTATTCTTCAAGGCTCGTCTGGCGGGAGCTGACAGCAAAGCTAGAAATCCCTCTGTAGGTTTACGTTCAGCTTCGCACGTTGGACAGGTAGGGCAATCGCTTTTTTTATAAAACGAATGGCCTTGTTCGCATGTTCTGAGTGTTCCTTTATCGTTTGACATGTGGGCATCTCTCCTTAGAAATTGTATAATATAACCAAGTCAACCTGAATGAAGTTTACTCATAGGAGCGTGTAGAATGGATCTAAAAGAAAATTTAATCTTAATAAAAGAGAATGACTACCAAGCACCTTCAGATATATTCCCATTGGTACAAGAAATGATACATAACATCGGTTCTTTGGATGCCCAACTGCGTGATGAATTAATTTATACTACCTTATCGAATTGGATTCCCGGTAATGCTCTATCTGTAAACGAACTAGAGCAGATCTTACCCATAGTCTTGGATGAAAGCCACTTGCTTTTTAGACTTGGAGAAACGAATTCAGACTCTGTATTCACTCGATCTTTCTCTATGTTGGTTATATCGCTCTTTTTACTCAGGCATAGAGAATCACCATTTCTCTCAAAAGAACACATTCATCAGATCAAAGAGAACGTATTCTATAATGTACAAAAAGAGCGTGATTACCGTGGATATGACGAAGTAAAAGGCTGGGCTCATGCCATAGCACACGCAGCAGATGTTTTAGATGATTTAGCTCAGTGTACCGAACTAGATGAGACTGATCTCTTAACTATCCTCGACCTAGTTTATCAAAAGATAACCGTCAACGAACGCGTGTACTCCGATGGGGAGGATGAAAGAATGGTGAAATCCATCATTAGTATCTTAAATAGAAGGATACTTAGTCAAACTTACATAAAGCAATGGATTGAACGTTTTGGTGATGTGGAGAAAGACCCAGAATTTTTACTATCGTTTAGGCAAAAAAATAATATAAAGAACTTTCTAAAAAGTCTATACTTCAGGATTAAATTTCATCAATCGGATGCTGATCTCGGTCCAACTATTGAGCGCACATTATATAAAGTAGAACCCGTATATTATTCATGATTAGCAGTCCTTCCAAATTAACATCTTTATCTCAGAAATATTATCTGGAAGAAAGCGCAATTGATATTATTGTTAAATTCAGCTTGTTTTCTTACCATAAAGATTACATTCCATACTCCCCAAAAATGGCTGCATATCTCTTTTCAAATATCGCCCATCGCTTTTCGGCCCCGTATTTGGCATGTAGTTGCTCTAAATATTGCTTGGCTTCTTCCGTATCACCGGCTTGTAGCAGAAAGCAGAAAGTTTCTTCACTTAAATGTAGCACTGTCTTCGCCATATAATAATGGATTATATCTTTGGCTCCTGTTAGCGAGTGTAGGAATGAAATGCCCTCTTCCAAATGCGACACCAATTCTTTCGATAAAGCGTCTGGATCGATATCAGGCGTTAGGGAATAGTGGTCTGGGGCGGATGGGACTATTTCCTCGATCCGGCAGGTAAAATGCGATTGTTTCTCCAATATGGCCCCACTCGATGCAACGGACTGCAACTCCGCAAGCTCGGTGGAATGGACACTACAGTTAATATAAAACTTCACATGCCTACTGCTGTTATACTTTGATTTCTGGACGTTGAACTTATATACGAGGTTTCCAGCCGCTTTGGTGAAATTCAAATCTTTCTTGGAATAGCCGTGTTTGGCAAATATGGGTTTGACGTCTGTATTGATGATCTTCTTAAACAGTTCCTGCAAGAAATATCACTCCCAAGTCAGAGTTTATTGAATACGATGTTATCCCTTTTTGTTCAAAATTCATACTTGTTCTATTTTATAAAAATAAGGGCCACACATGGATTCGTGCGTATACACGTACGTCCATGTAAACGCCCGGTCGAAGATATAGATATCCTGCTCCGAATTAAAATCCGCTGCAATAATCCGATTCGCGTTTTCGTATAAAAGCACCCAACCACCATTTTCATACATCACATATACTTCATCTTTTGGCTCGGCATTAAAAGCATCTCGTGCTTCATCATGTGTCAGACATTTCTGTTGTTCATAACTGAACATATGCCACTTGTACTGGCTATAATGGATAGACTCTTTGACCACATCATCGATATTATTAGCGAATGCTCTGTCCCATTGCTTTACAATCCCTTCGGATTCCTCGTACAGTTCGGTGACAACAACCCCTTTATCCTGCAAATTCTTCTTGAACATATATTCCTGATGAATACGCTCAATTCCCCAATATGCGCGGTTCAGTTCCAATTCGGGTAAAGTATCCAGCAGCTCGTTAATTTTATCTCGAATCATCATTACCTCCGTAGGATATCGGCATTAAACTACCTGGTCCTCAAATGACTATTTAGCTTCTTCTCGCAGCATATGAGCCAGTTGATACATCTCCGCAATGTCATATCTGTTCTGCTTCTGGAACCTCCGAATTGCTTCATCAATCTCTACCACTTCAACTGCAACCACCTGCTCTCCATCCTCTGGATTCAGCGGATCACCGACAAGTTCAACATCACCATATCCGATGATTCGTACAAAATGGGGATGCGGGATATGCGGTCGATACGGTTCCAACGCACTGGATGTACAGTGGAATTGGCCAAAAATCTGATAGGAACGCATTTCTGCCCCAAGTTCCTCCATCAGTTCGCGCTTCAGTCCATCCATATACGGCTCACCTGCTTCAAGCGTCCCTCCAGGCAGCTCCCAATCTCCATTATCCAGTTGAAAGACAACACATTGATCCCCGACAAACGGAATGATGCTGATATTGCTCACTAACGTTTCATCCACGATCTCGTTTAATCTGAACTCCGCCTCAATAATCCCCCAATGAATCGACGTACTCAATGCCGGGAACTGTTCTGTATTTAAGCTGCTCAACCGCATCCGTTCCTCTCTATGTAAAATAAAATCTTTCATCTATATACTCCTCTCCCAATTATAGATGAAAACACAGAAAGAGGGCCACCTTCCCCAACGGGAATACGTGACCCTCATCTATCTCACGCTCTTTGCCCTTTAGCCTTGGATCAATATTGTCCCCAGACTCTCAGACCATGCTCCTTCTAATGCTGCACCAGCTTTCCCTTTTCCAAAAAAAGAACCCGGCTACAGAGCGGCAAAATTCGCTCATCATGCGTAACCATCACGGCACTCTTTCCCTGCTCCTTTACGAGCCGTGCAATCATGCCGACAATATCCAGCCCACGCTCCGCGTCCAGGCTGGCTGTGGGTTCATCCGCGAGCAGAACAGCCGGATCGTTCATCAAGGCCCGTGCAATGGCGACCCGTTGACGTTCCCCGCCGGACAGCTTCTCCGCATACGCCTTCCTCCGATGAGTCAAGCCTACCGTTTCAAGTAGAGAATTCACTCTTTTCTCCGCTTTGCTTTTCTCCGTTCCGGCGAGCTTTGCAACGACCATGAGTTGTTCTTCCACTTTCAGATAAGGAATGAGGTTGGCACTTTGAAATATAAACCCGAGTTGCTGTAGTCGCATATCGGATATATCCTGTTTGCTTTTGCCCATGATAGAGGCTCCATCCAGTAGAACCTGTCCTTCCGTTGGTTCGAGCAGTGCGCCAGCAATGGACAGGAATGTACTTTTGCCCGAGCCGGATGGCCCCATCACAGCCACGAGTTCCCCTACGGCTACCTCAAGATCCAGCTTGTCCAGAATCGTGCGTTTGCTGCCACCATCTTCAAAAGTCTGTGTAATTCCCTGCAATACCAATCGGTTTCTCATGCTGCAGTCCTCCCAATCGCATCAAGTGCATCAATTTTGGTAACCTTCCACACCGAGAATAACGAACCCGCCACAGACATGAGGATGAATAATACACAGGTCAAGGCGAGGGTGGATAAACCTAATTGAAACGGCATCGATGCTGGCAAAATGGACTCAAACAGTCGAACCAATAGTACGCTCATCACTAGACTACCTACGGACAGGACCAAGACTTGTAAAGAAACACTGCCCGCCAGATAACCATTCCGCGTTCCGATCGCTTTCAATATGCCGAACTGACTCGTTTTCTGAATCGTGATGACATAGAAAAATACCGCAAGCACAAACGCCGAGATGACATATAGAAAAGCGATCATCATGAGCAACGATCCCTGCTCTTCCTTATATCCAGGAATCGCCGATACGGCATCCGACTTCGTGATGATTTCCGTATTAGGCATTGCAGCACTCAGACTATCTACCTGCTCGCCTTCACCCTTGATCGCAATGGCATTGTACATTGGAGCATTGGCGTTGGTGTCAGCTGAACCTTGTGAAGTTCGTGAACCTCCTTGAAGCGCAAGCCATTCCTGTTCATTCAGGAACACTACCGGGGAGTGACTGAAGGACTCATTTTGTACAAATCCACCAACGGTCCACTCCATTCCCGAAGCTTGATCGACGAGAACCGTGCCAATCGTGACACCAGATTCAGACAACTTATGATCAACCACAACTTGCCCTTTGGTCTGATCCGTAATCGGAGACCCTTCGGTAACCGTTGGAGCAAGCCAACCTTCCGGGTTCACCATGAACAGCGTGACATCAATCTTTTTCGTGTCGCCTGTTGGACTAACGGTTGTCATTTTCACACCGAGCGGCTCAGCGTTCTCTTGCCCCACTACGGAGCGAGCTTGATTAAGTTGATCCTGATCCACTTGTGACCGGGTAAACCGATGATTCGAATCCTGTTCCAGCACAAAATGGGATGCTGCCATATTTTTGACCGAAGCTGCGTTATCATACGCCAGCCCCTGTGCAAGACCTGTAACAAACAGTACCAGAAATGAAACCAGCACCATGATTGTAGCAATTAAGGCATACCGCCCTTTGGCATACCTCATTTCCCGAATAGCCAAGTACATGTTGTGTGACCTCCCTCTTGATAACCCAAGTATAGGAGGCGAAAATGAACGGAAAATGAATAACAGATTACATCTGCGGAAGTGTCACGGTGAAGACCGTACCCTCAGGCGAACTGGCAACCTCGATTGTACCGTCATGAATTCGAATAATTTTCTGAACAATGGCAAGTCCAAGCCCGGTTCGTCCGGAAGAACGTTCCCGCGCACGGTCCACCCGATAAAATCGATCGAACAGGAAAGGCAAATGTTCCGCAGCAATCCCGTCTCCTGTATCCCGAATCTGAATGACACACTGGTTATCTATCTGCTCGGCATGAATCTCAATGCTTCTTCCCTGTGGCAGATGATTCACCGCATTACCCAGCAGATTCATCCACACCTGCATGAGCAGCACTTCATTGCCGACGAGCTGAATGGATTCGGGCACCGAGATCCGAAGCAGCAGTTCTTTTTCCTCGAGTTGCCATTGTAACACCTGAACCGCTTGCCGGAATTGATCTCGCAAAGAGAACTTTACTTTGCTCAGATCCTCGTTGCCTTGTTCAAGGGAGGACAGGAGCAGCAGTTGTTTACTGAGCAAGGAGAGATGACGGCTCTCCTCCTCAATGATCGATGCATAGTGCTCCCGCTCCTGTTCAGGCAGATCCCGATCCGCAACTAACTGGGCAAAACCCTGGATCGAGGTCAGCGGTGATTGAATCTCATGGGATACGTTGGATACAAACTGCTGCCGCGCCTGATCGACCCTCTCCAATTCACGACTCATGGTCATGAAATGCTGGGCTAATTGTCCGATCTCGTCACGCCGTGCGGCGGGCAATTTCAGATTATATTTTCCTTGTGCAATACGCTTGGTCGCCTCGGACAGACGTTCAATCGGATGAACCAGATAGCGGGTACTGATCAGAAAGATGAGAATACTAATGCCCACCGTAAATGCCCCAATCAGCGCAAAAAAGATTCGCAGCTCACCGAATTGCAGAATTACATCCGGACGCATAAAGAGAGCGTAATTCGCATTGTCCAACTGTAGGTGAACACCCACAGTATTGCTTAATTGATTATCGAAGAACCCAGTGATGAACGGTTTGCTTGGAAACTGGGCGACACCATGGTATACCTCACCCCGCAGCACCAAATCTACCGCTTGCTTGTCCAGATCTTTCTCTCGAAATTCGCGGCCGTAGAATTGGTCGTTGCCTTTTCCATCCGTCACATAGATTTCGTATCCAAGATCGGCGGCATTGTTCAAATACTGCTCCATGGTCCCGGGCTGCTGCTCCACAAATTGCTTCATTTGCGTTGCAATGCCCACCAGCTTCTCATCATTGAAATCCTTGAGCTTAGCATGATAGTAGATATTCGACAAAAGAAAACCGAGCATGCCGCTGACCACAATCACCGCAACCGTAATGAGGAATACCCGAACGTACAAGGTCCTCAAGGTGCTTTCACCTCCATCTTGTAACCAATGCCCCGGACCGTTTGGATGACGAAATCATCCGTATAATCGGCGAACCGATCACGTAGCCGCTTGATATGTACATCAACAGTACGGTCATCCCCTTCGTAATCTGCTCCCCAAACAAGTCGAATGAGTTCATCCCGAGAGAACAAACGCCCTGGAAACTGGGCAAGCTGTGAGAGTAATTCAAATTCTTTCATGGGCAAAAAAAGAATGGATTGCCCGTCCGTAACCTCCACGTTGTTACGATCAATGACGATTCGATTCATGCGGATGATATCGCTGGATGTGCGATGGTAGCGGCGAAATAATGCCTTTACCCGATAAACTAATTCCTCCGGTTCAAACGGTTTGGTGACATATTCATCCGTTCCTTTCAAATAACCGTCTCGCTTGTCGGATAGCTGATCTCGTGCCGTCAGCAACATAATTGGTATGTCGTAATGCTGCCGAATGTAATCACATAACTCCAGTCCGTCCATGCCAGGCATCATGACATCAAGGATCGCCAGATCGATCGGCGTTTCTTGCATCAATTTGACCGCTTCCAGTCCATCCTGCGCTTCATGAACCCGATAGCCTTCCTTGCTCATGACATGCCGGAGGAGTGCTCGAATATTCGCATCATCGTCTGCCAGCAGCAGATGTTTCATATGGTTGTCCGCCCTTCTATGTAGCGAGTACATCTCACTTTGATCCTGCACAGATGGTAGCATAAAAGCAATCTCATTCGCCAGCACATGCAAGGAGATACCTTGGTATGTTTACATTTCCTTAAATCTGGTTGACACTACTATGAAGCGCAACTATAATAAAACCATAACATATGAACAAACGCTCATATATTCATTTGTTAGCAAATAACCATTGCTAAAGATTCATTTATAGCCCCACTAGAAATCATATTACATAACGGAGCTTCGCTCCAAAGGAGAGGATTTATATGTCAGGACATCAACATAATCATAGCCATGGGCACGATCATGGACATAACCACGCTCACACCACCAATAACAAGAAAGTACTGCTGTTTTCCTTCATCATTATTACCGTCTATATGATCGTTGAAGCCATTGGAGGATTTGTCACCAACAGTCTCGCACTCATCTCGGATGCTGGACACATGCTGTCCGATTCCATTGCGCTCGGGATTGCTTTACTGGCGTTTACGTTTGGTGAAAAAGCAGTGAATACGGGTAAAACGTACGGCTACAGAAGATTTGAAATTTTGGCCGCTACGTTGAACGGAGTCACGTTAATCGCCATTGCGCTCTACATTTTCTACGAAGCCATTGGCCGTTTCATCAACCCGCCAGAAGTCGCAACTGTAGGCATGTTAATCATCAGCGTCATTGGACTGCTCGTCAATATTCTGGTGGCTTGGATCATGATGCGTGGTAGTGATACGGAGAATAATCTGAATATGCGCGGTGCTTATCTGCATGTCATCAGCGACATGTTGGGATCGATTGGGGCCATTGCGGCTGCACTGCTCATGATGTTCTTTGGCTGGGGTTGGGCCGATCCACTGGCAAGTGTGATTGTCGCAGCACTGGTATTGCGTAGTGGGTTCTATGTCACCAAATCATCTCTGCATATCTTGATGGAAGGCACGCCGGCCAATGTGGATGTGAATGACCTGGTGCAGACCATTAAACAAGTCGATGGCGTCAAAGGCGTACACGATGTTCACGTCTGGTCCATCACCAGTAACCTGAATGCGCTGACGGCACATATCGTCGTAGATGGAACGATCGATGTCTATGCATCCGAGATCCTGGTTCAGAAGATTGAACATATGCTGGAGCATAAAGAGATCAAACATGTAACACTTCAAGTGGAGTCCGAGAAACATCTGCATGACACCTCGGTACTATGTACCGTCAAAGGCGACGCACCCGATGCACATGCACATCATCACCATTGAGATGGGTAATAAATATTAGTTGTTTCTAAATGAAAACAGGGCAGATTCCCCGGTGAAGGGAACGCCCTGTTTTTGTTTGCCTAAGTTCAGCTTTTTGGTATGAGTAGAAAATGAATAGCCTTTACCTTATCGCAGCGGGCTTTGGACTACTTGTATCTGGAGAGTAACTTCTCTTTCTTTTGATCGAATTCATACTCTGATATGATATTTTTCTCTTTTAATTCACCCAACTGTAGCAGCTGCTCATGAACATTCACAGGGGCCTTTTTTCTCTTGCTAGAAATGACTAGGGCTAGAATTGAGAAAAGCAGACCATATAGGACACCGAGAAGTCCCAAACCTGCCGCTACTTCCGCACCATCTTGCGAACCATCTAAAAAAACGACCATTAACAAAAAATTGAGTACGAACCCAATAAGACTGACGATCGATAATGCTTTCAATGATTATTCCTCCTAAATGTTATGTATGTTTTTTTCAGAATTAAGGAAAGGTCGGTCAGAAGACTAAACATTAACCTCGTCCCAGTTTATGATGACGTATCCAAGCTGGAATAACAGGATGACAATATAACTGATGTTGATTCCCAAACTGGTCTTAACTTTCTTGATCTGATCCAAGAAATCTTCTTTGTTCATTTTTCCGCGTTCCAGCTTGGACTTCATCTTTTGTTTTTCTTTCCATAACATGTAGAACTCAAGTATAGCAAATATTCCCCATGCCAATGGATATACCAGTAACACTGCATTAGCAACTGACAGCAGCATAAGGGAACCTTCATCCAAACCTTTCTCAATTCCTAGCTTAAAGCTTACATTCACACTCAAAGTCAGAATGACTAAAACAAATCCTATAAAACTTAAATACGGTGTGAATTTGTTGCTTCGCATGTGTTGTTCCTTTCCGGCAATCTCCATTTGTCTAGTGACTATTTCATTCACGATTGCAGACTCACTGTAGCCCAAGTACTCAACTTCATTAATCTCCGCCACCACCACAAGATGAACAACTGGATGAGCTGCAAGAAGAGTCGGAAGATGATCCCGACGATGATTCGGATCCTCCTGAGGAACTACTACTGTCAGTACATTGATCCGAATAACAGCTGGAACTGCTCGTGCAACCACTGCTTGACGAGGAACCATAGGCTGCCTTTTCTTGTGGAAGAATTTCCTGCTCCAGCCGGCCCATGTGTAGCCCATATGTCGCCTCGTTATGCATGGAGTAGTATACCATGGCGCTAGCCATAACAAGAGCTACGTCGCTACTTCCGGATGATGCTGAAGATAGCTCTTCTTCACTTAGAGTTGCGGATCTTCGTAGTTGATCAATCAAGTAAGTAATCACCTGAGCAGCTTCAGGATCCTCCTGCATACGTCTTGCATGAAACAGTTCATTTACCAGTTCAGATTGATCTCCGTGTGCGATCAGCTTCTGTACATCACTGGATAATGGGTAAGTGAAAAAATCACCCCAGATTGCAGCACTGTAGGGAGTGAACTCGAATAATTGACAGTACACCCAGTCAAACCATGCACGTGCTCCTGGCGTTTCGCGGCGAGTGATTGCCGGCTCATGGTGTACCGTGGAACCCATTAATTCTGCACAAAAGTCAGCGTAAGATTTGGTGAACATCAACATCTCATGCCACAAATCATCTACCTCATCACTGAACATAGGCACCTGCTTAAGTAATGAAGCCATAATGAAGTATCGCTTAAGCTCTATTAGTTTCCACCGATACTCCAGTGTTTTCATATGAGGATATTCCTGTTGAATTCGGATTTTGAGTTTATTGGCAAAATGCTTATTGTAGCTCTTCTCCAATTGAAGAATGGTTTGCTGATAAGAGACTTCTTCTCGAAGTCCAAGATTCAAAGGTGCTTTTTTTCGTCTGTACGTAACTTTCGTCTGTTTTCTGCGCCTTCCTACTGGCCGAAAAATCTTGAGCTTACGTCGAATCAAATATGCTGTTACAACCAATAGAACTGCTGCAAGGTAGTAGTAGATCGGCATAATAAAACCGCTCCTCTCCGTTGATCTTCTCTATGTAAGGGTTAAACTATCATTAGTATAAATGAGGAACGGCAATGATTAATAGAGCCCTTTGGCATACATGTCTGGGCTCTATTTTTGTATATTTCGTTGTTATGAAATGGCAACAATCACACTCGTTATCAGCATCAAAAACGTCACGGGCGCCCAGATTCTTCGTTCCCATACACTTTTCGTGATCAGATTCAGTATTGTCCCAATTACTAAATACGCGACGATAAACCAGGTCGCTGTCCTTGCCAAAACAGACCACTGAGGCCAAAGCAATTCTGCTTTACTCAGAACAATGATACCCATAAAGGCCAAAATCGCGATCTGAACTATGCAGGCAAAACGCATGGATATGGGGTATTTCCCGGGAAACTTCCCACCCATAGCATACTCGCCCCACGGCACACCTGCCGCCAAAGCAACCTGAAAGAGAATCACGATCAGAATCAAAACAGTGAATACGATTGCTGACGTTAATAAGATCATGACCACACTCCAGTATTCAAAGTGGCGGTAGAATCACTCTCATAATAGGGATACTTCATTCCCACTCGTAGATCCTTCATTCTATACAGAAATGCAAACATGATAGTTCTCTAAATTATACAGGATATTCCACTAAATCATACTTTCTTTTTTTCCTGTTCGACTCCCTAGCCTGTCCGTTCATGTCTCTCGATTGGGATGAATACAAAAAGAGACTTTCACTAAAGGAGAGTCTCTTTTGTATTCCATATTTATGTTTTACTGAACAACTACCCGTTAAGCTGAGTCATCATTTCTTTCATATAACGTGTTCCATGGACCTCGTTTTGGGGACTTACCTTTTCAATGCGAGCTAAGTCATCCGGTGTCAGTTCAATCGTTGCAGCGTTCGCATTTTCCTCCAAATATTTAATTCGTTTCGTTCCCGGAATCGGTAATGCGTTATTAGCCATGGTCCAAGCTAAAGCCAATTGTGCAGGCGTACACTCCTTCTCCATGGCGATCTCTTTGATTTTATCCACAACTTCTATATTTTTGGCAAAATTCTCTCCTTGGAACCTCGGCATGTATCTGCGCAGATCATTAACATGCAAATCTTCGAATGTCCGTATTTCACCTGAGATAAACCCTCTGCTTAATGGACTGTATGCAACATGTGTAATATTCAATTCTCTCGCAGTCGGCAGAATCTCGTCCTCAATATCCCGGCTCCACAGGGAATATTCGCTCTGCAACGCAGCAATCGGATGAACGGCGTGTGCCCGGCGTAAAGTGGAAGCCGATGCTTCCGACAACCCAAGGCAGCGAACTTTCCCCTCTTTAACCAATTCAGCCATTGCGCCAACAGTTTCCTCAATCGGAATCTGAGGATCTACCCTGTGTTGGTAGTACAGATCAATATAATCGGTGTCCAGCCGGCGAAGACTTGCTTCTACAGCCTTTTTCACGTAATCTGGATGACCATTCAACGTCTCATAGTTCGGGGTATATCCAAATTTTGTAGCAATAATAGCTTGATCGCGACGACCCTTCAGCGCTTTCCCCAGTAGTTCTTCATTATGACCATTACCGTACACGTCAGCTGTATCTAGCAGTGTAACGCCAATCCCCAGCGCATGATGGATAGTCTTTATTGACTCCTCATCATTGGTTTCCCCGTACATTCCTGGAGACATGCCCATAATTCCCAATCCAATCGAAGATACGACGATATCGCTATTTCCCAGTACTCTTTGCTTCATATCTCCATCTCTCCATTCGTTAATATTCGTCTTTGCCGATGCTTTCCATTTGGTCTAGCAACTTGCTTTCTGAAGGAAGTTTTCCTGACTCTATGTCTTCATAGATCGTCAATTTGTTATTCACCGCTGCAAGTGCTTCGGCAATTTCAAGTTGGCGGCGATGTAACTCCTCTTTGTACTCGTAAAGGATCGCTTTCCGTTGTGGAATCGTTGAATCACCATCCAGCGCCAGACTAACCATATGTTTCAATGTAGATACCTTCATACCCGTTGCCCGGAAACAGGACATCAATCTCATCCAATCCAAATGTTCTTCCTCAAACATCCGATTGCCATGTTGATCCCGCTTAATGTAAGGGAGCAGTCCCTCCTTCTCGTAATAACGAATTTTATGTGCAGGACAACCCAGCCGCTCGGAAGCTTCTTTTATCGAAAAAGCCATACTGCTGACTCCTCCTTTATGTTCATTTATGGATGCATTGGGCCGGTTCTTTTACATCCTAAGGCTTCATGTTCACATTAAGGCAAGCACAAATTTAAAAATAATTTAACTGATCACTATTTTTAACAAAGGTAGGACATCACACACGCTTCAGTACTGGGAAGTAACGATTAGAGGAGAACTGCTGAAAAGATCGGTGAAAGCTGAAATTCGGAGAAAAAGAATCTGGAGATGCTGACTACTGCTTCGTATGGCGCGCTTGCCACCTTGCCTTAATCCAATACGATATTGTTTAGTCTGAACCAAGGCATTTGCGATAGCTATAGAAACGATGCTAGTTCAAATTTCCTGACATAGTCGTTTCCATTCCTGCCATGCCTTCAAATACTCAGGCAGATCAGCCGGATGATGCTTGTTACTCAGCCCAATTCGGCAATACAGATGGACCAGAACTTCCTCGATCAATCTGGATTTGTCCATTTCCACTTGTTCCAGAAGTTCAATTGTAGCAAATAAGGTTTCGGTGTTGATGCCATCTGGCGAGGAGCTAAACGCATACAAGAAATCATAGAGGATAGGCCCAACCATTGGAGAGGGATCAATAACGCCGATGAGTTCATTTTGATCGTATACAAAATTATGAACTCCCGTATCGCCATGCAAAAGAAACTTCTCTTCTTCCTCAAGAAACAGACGATCCACTTTAGATTGAACCAGATGATAATCATCTGTCGTTAACATACTTCCGATATTCATCTTCGCTTCATGAATGCTAATCTGATTGAATTCTTTCCATGTCCTCTGCGGGAACTCCATTCTACCCCATGATTTCGTATCTGTAGAACGCACATATGTATTGAATAACTCTTTCACCAGACGTGTTAACCAGTCTTTCTTCTGCCCCCGGTTGAAATGGGTCGTGCCTTCCATATACGTATAAATAAAATAAGAATTCTCTGGATCAGTCAACAAAACTTCAGGCAATAACGAAGAATGCTTATACGTGTCCAAAAACTGCTTAGTCATGAGAATCTGTTCGGGTTCATCTGATTTCAGAATATAATGCTTATTCAGACTCGTACTTAACCGATAAATACGTCCAGCTGTGGTACCTGACAAACGTTGAATTTCAGATATTTCTTCATTGATATGATGCATCTTGAATAGGTCATTGATCTCATCGATCGTTGGATTGATTAACATATGCTTCTCCTCAACACGCTGAATTATCTTTCAAAATGAGCTCTCTCTTCTTGATTGGAACTAAAGATATTTTCTCAATTCCCTTCCATGAATGATCCATTGTACGGCGTCCCAAATATCTGCTGCGATATAATCAGGTTCGGTCTCTGTCCATTTGTCTCTGAATTTCGTTAATGAAGATTCTCCCCAGCCTGTTCTCACCATGATCTTGGTCGCTCCTACGGCATGGGCAGCAAGCATATCTGTATCTCCTACATCTCCAATAACTATGCATTTGGATAAATCCAGACCGTGTTCCTCGGAGGCCTGTAATAACATCCCCGGTTTAGGCTTTCGGCAACTGCATTCTTGCTCATGCGGACATATATAGGAGTGATCGAATCCGTACTCGCGAAATTGCGCTTCAAACTCCTGAACACTTGCCTCTCCACGTGAGATCCGGTATTGATTGGTAAAAGCCAGTACCATAATCCCTTCTCGTTTCAAACGCATAATGGCTTCTTGAGCATTGGGGTATAATCTCGGATGAATAAAATGACCTGTCCCACCGATGGTTCCATCTCTGTCTATGAAAACAGCTTGTACATTCCCATTTGCTTTCATCATGGTCTGTTCCTTTCTGAGAACATATTATTGTATCTCTCGCCTCTGATCTAAAATTATTTCCCTATACTTTCTCATCGATAATATGTTTGCGATCATCTTGCTGCTTATGGTGTTGCTGTTTTTTTAATTTCAGTTTTAAGATAGTGTACTTCTTTGATTACATCATCCAACTTTTTCGATGTTTTGGATGAATCTACGGCATACCGTATGATTGCCACAAAGATAAGAACTACAATAATACTTATAATTGAGATCACTATAAACCAGATAAATTCGAAAATGGTGTCCAACTCCTTGCTGTCAAAATACTAAGTTGTAAAACTCTTTTGAAAACCAAAACCATATCAACCCCAGGATCACCATGATGGTGCCTAGTACTTTTAATATTATTTCAATATGTTTAGGGATATCACCATGAGGTGGGTTATCTTCGAACTCATGATTCGGTTTAATTTCTCGATATCTCATCAGAACAAATAGTTTGTATAGAAAATCAGGAAAGAAGTAACACGCAACGCCCACGATAAATACGGGAGTAGATAAATAACCAAAGGTGCTGGTGGTCCATTCTATCTCTATTCTCTCCATCCTCCTTTTGGGCTCTCTCTCATTCTTCCTCCACCAGAATGTCAGCACAACGAACAATTAGCTCAGGCATATTCTCTCCATCAAATAGAACATGAAGCTCATATCCGTTATCGATCCGGTACAGCTCTTGATACAGCCAGTATGTGCCTACAATCCCACCGTCTTGGTTGATAATTTCGGGTGCAACCAGCGTTAGTTTGTTTATATTGGTGAAGCCCCCGCGGGTATCAAAACGAATGACCATTTCCTCTCTTGTCAGTAATTCCGTAACCGTACAATCATGAAATTGAACTCGGCTATGTATTTCATCGGGGATATCCTGTGCAATCATTACTTCCCTGTATTCATTGGATACACGCTCCATCTCTCTCCAATTTTCTGCACTCTGTTTCTTCAGCTGTAGCATAACTTCTTTCGTACAGTAGCCCAACGTAAACACACGGATATCTGCGATTTGTTCAAAGATCTCTTGGGGTAAACGCTCTTTCTGGTGTTTGCAATCCCATTCCAGATTGTTTTTAAACTCTTGCTTGTAGCTCAACTCGTCAAAAGGAGGCCTTACATCATAATCTGCGATTAATTTCTCGATCCGCTCTCTTTCTTCGGCAGGCATTAAAACATGAACATTTTGCTCCAGCAAAAAACGAGGATCTGTATTGTACATCTCACGCTGAAGCTCTATATAGTCTTTTTCTTTTCTTTTATACCGTCGCAGGAAAAGCGCTTCGTTTAATTCGTAAGTTCCGCTATGTACCCTCATCCCAAATTGAAGTCCTGTTCGTTGACACAGCTCATACCATTCTTTCGTTCGATATTTCATGGGCATCTCTCCTGCTGATTTTTAGAATTTACTTTTCGATTGAAGCGTAAAGCATTTTAATTTGTGACGAGAATTTAGCTGCACCTGGAATATGTGTACGTTTAAAAAAAGCTGTTAATTGTTTAGGATGGTTTTTGACCATATCATATTCAATGATGGTGTCAGCGATAACAGATCTCGTAAAACCTAATACCTCGACCACTTCAGATCGATCTCCTGCCTCAAGCTCCTCACCTTCAGGAAATTCTCCATCTGGATCATCTTCCAATTGTTCACTGAATGTTAAACGAGCAAGAACATAGGAAATGATGTGGTCCTTGTCTCCGTCCATCTGCTCCATGATCCACTGTATACACTCTTCCTCGGTTGGAGCAGAGACGCCCAAACCCTCCAGTACATATTTACGTTCTTTAAATGAATCCATCAGCAACGATGCTTCAAAACTGGCATGCTCGACAAATTGGACCTGAGGTTTAAGCTGAATGATTTCAGCTGTTACCTGTTTATACCAATCACTCGTTAGAAATTGCTCTATGGTTTGCATCACTTCGCCTCCTAATCTTTAGCCTTTAACAATTCCTTATACTCAACAGACGTACGGGTCTACGCCAAGGTTTGAAAAAATCGGTGTTTTATTTCTATGTCGTTTCGCGCCGCCCATTCATGCACAGCTTCTACCCCTGCGGACTCCTGGCCTCGTTGAAAATAAAAACATAGATCGATCGGCACTAACCGTTTACCATAGAGTTTGATGCCAATCCGTCTGTAATTCATATAAATACACTCAATCTGAGATGCATCATATCGCTGATGTCTCGTAGAAATCACATGATCGCTTTCCAGCGTAATAGTAGGTTTAGTGAAAAATAAACGCCAGATCAGAAAAATGATATAACCGAGAATATAGGTCAATATAACGAGCAGGAGGTACTTCAGAATCCCATTTTCATCGTAAATACCATCCCTGAGGAGTATTGCTTCCATGACCAACATACATAGCAGACTCAACCATGCTCTTGGATAAATCGTCTTGTATGTAATGAGTTCCACCTCCTAATCATTCTCTCCATGTATCCGAAGCCACTCAGAAGGGGCTTTCTTGGCAAAATGCTTTTCAACAAAATCCAAAATATCATCAATGCCGGGCAATGCCGCATTTTCCTTGGCTTCGTCAAACGTCATCCATTGGTACTCGGTATGTTCATGATTTAACAGGACAGGCTGGCCTTCATCCACATACCCTACGAATACGGGAGCGGTATAGATATACTCCCCCATCGGTGAATAATATTGTTCAAATTGATTGGCAGAATACAACCGGACTTTCGTAATACCTGTTTCCTCGTGAACTTCTCTGAGTGCAGCTTCCCATGCCTTCTCGCCCTTTTCTATCCCGCCACCCACATAACACCACTCATTGTGCAACATACGGCCAGCCCGCTTCAGCATCAGTACGCGGTATTGATCGTGGCTCTTCTTCAATAGAACTACAGCCACGCCTTCACAACGAAAGGGCACTGCCTGTTTCGCGTGCTCCGCACCATTCATCTTCCCGACCCCTTCTCTTCGGAATCAAAGTCCTCCAACACTTTAAACTTATCCCCGTGGATTTTGTCCAGATGATCTTCTCCCCAGTAACACAGATGGTCCAGGGCAGGCTTGAGTCCCCAGCCGTAATCCGTTAACTCATACTCCACTTTGGGAGGAACCTCCGAATATACCTTGCGCTGCACAATCTCGTCTTTTTCCAGACCTCTGAGCTGTGTTGTCAGCATCTTCTGCGTAATGTCCGGTATCAATCTTCGAAGCTCCGACGTGCGTTTACGTCCAGTCATCAAGTGATAAATAATCAAAGGCTTCCACTTCCCACCCATCACTTCCAAGGCCGCTTCCACGCCTACTCTATATTTCTTTGGAGCACTCGTTTCTCCATGTTCCGTCATTTTTGAACCCCTCCATAATCAGGCTGTATCCAAGGTAAAAACATAATCTTCTTGCTGCTCTTTTTCCATTATTCAAGCCCATTTCGGGGCAGCCATTTAGGGTACTTTAATGTTCCTATAGCACTTTATTCTTCTTATAGAACGCCAAAGTGCGTACTTCCAGATGTTTTCATACCTGTTTATAATAGCATCAGCCATTGATTTATGGCTACAAGACCGTAATCCAGAAAGGTAGTGAACGCTAAGATGAACGTACTCGTTGTAGTATCCCACCCGCGTAAAGATTCCTTGACCTTCCAGGTAGCTGAACGTTTTGCAAAAGGGCTTACCGAGGCTGGTCACGGTTATGAGATATTGGATTTGCATGGAATTGGATTCGACCCGATTCTTCGTGAGATGGATGAACCAGACTATACCCAAGAGAATCAGGTGTTCTCACCTGAGGTTGAAACCGAGATGGAGCGATTGAAGAAGCACGATGCTGTCGCTTTTGTGTTTCCTCTCTGGTGGTGGCATCTGCCAGCCATGTTGAAAGGTTATGTGGATCGTGTCATGAACAACGGATTTGCGTATGGCGCTAACAAGCTCCCACATCAGCAGATATTGTGGATCGCTCTTTCGGGTGTGACGGAAGAACAGGTGCATAAGCGTAACTATGGTGAATCAATTGCCAATCTGCTCAATGTAGGTATTGCCGATTATTGCGGCGTGTCCCAATCAAGGGTCGAGTTTTTGTATGAAACGTTGGAATCCAAGCCTGAGCATTATGAGGTACTGCTGAACCATGCACATCACTTGGGACTGAATTATGCCAACAATCCTTCGACGTTATAAAGGCATTATAGCGCTACATTAATATGGCGCCTAACACCGCAACTCCGCTTGAACACGGCAAAAAGGTCGCTCCGAAGAGCGACCCTGTCTGTGTGTCTTGCATTATTTTACGGTCGAGAGAAGGAACTTCTCCAACATACTGGTATCGGTAATGCTATGGTTGCAAGCTGTGTTATCCATGCATACGTACTGGGCCACGGAAGAAATGTTGTCCGGCGTATAACTCTTGGTTTTCACGTTGAAAAATCCGAGCTCCTGATGGCGATGACAGAACATGCAGTACCCTTTCTTGTTCGTGGCTGTAAGCCGTCCCTCAATACCGAGGAATTTGCCCTCGTGCGGGTAAACAATGAACAAGCGATTGGTTGCAATGTCGGTCCATCTCAGGTAGGTTGTACGTGCGTAATCGATGGATTCGAGATCAGGCATTTTGAGCTTCTTCGCCTTCGGGTACAGCTTCTGAATCTGCTTCGCGGATACTTGTGGAAACGGAATCAGATATGCTTCCAGCTGGTTAAGATACGTCTGCAACTCATGCGTCGTCTCATACGTGGATAACTGCTCCAGCAATTGCTTTTGTTCCGGCGTCAGTTCAGTGAAGATGCCTACCGCATTCGTGCCAACCGTATAACGGACGGTTTCCAATACTTTGGGATCCACGACCGAGCGTAGCGTTTTGAGCAGGAAATCAGCTTGTTTATGAATATAATTGAATTGATGATTGTGAATAAATGGTGTTTGCATGGCTTTCAGCCCCTTATATTTATTAGGAAAATAAAGTAAGGTGCAAAGCCTGCGGGTTGAACCATGTTAATGTTGATTCCAGGGCAACAATCTCATTTTGGTCGCGCCCTACACAAAGTCCGCCCCTATTCAGGCTTTGCGTAAGGCTTTCTAGCGAACGAGCAATCCGGCATTATCCCTATTGCCACGTCATAACCCCCAATACGATAGATATATCGGAATTATAACAGGATTGAGTGTATGACTACAATAAGAGTGATTATCACTCACTCTTAGATGTCTCGATAATTAGAATTCAGAAACACTATGTTCAGAGTTAATTTCAACAAAAAAGAAGGATTTATACAAAAATCGACGAAAATGTAAGAATAATGGAGGATAGACAATCAAGTTAATCTAAGGAAAGAAGGAGAACTGTATGCAAGCTGCCCTTTTAGCTTTAAACGTGATCATCTTGTTAGGAATAGTCGCCCTTTACTTAAGAAAACAGAATGGGAATTCCCTAAACGAACTTAAAACGGAGTTAGAGAAAACAAAAGAAGACATACGAAGGTTGCTTGTGGAACAAGCCACTCAAAACCGACAGGAAGCGAATGTAGCAGCTAAACTGAATCGAGAAGAGCTTGCTAAATCAATAGGAAACATGAATCAATCACTAATTAACAATATTGGAGAAGTTGCTTCCCAGCAAAAGAACCAGCTAGATAGCTTTTCGAGAAGATTGTCGGATATGACCGCAATGAATGAAACCAAACTGGAGCGTATTCGTGGAACTGTTGAAGAGAAGTTAGTCCAGTTGCAGCAAGATAACAACCAAAAACTCGAGCAAATGCGAGCCACAGTCGATGAAAAGTTACATGCAACTCTAGAACAAAGATTAGGGGACTCCTTCAAACTGGTTAGTGAACGATTAGAACTTGTACATAAAGGTCTTGGAGAGATGCAGACTCTCGCCAATGGAGTTGGAGACTTGAGAAAAGTTTTGACTAATGTCAAGACACGAGGAACACTTGGCGAGCTACAATTAGAGAATTTATTAGATCAGACACTAACGGTAGAACAATACAATAAAAACGTAATAACCAAAAAAGGCAGCAATGACCGCGTAGAGTTTGCAGTTAAAATTCCTGACAAGAATAATAAAAATCATTTTATACACTTACCTATCGATTCCAAATTCCCACTTGAAGATTATCATCGACTTCTGGATGCTTATGAGGAAGGTAACAGCCAAGCTATCAGCGAAAACACCAAACTTCTGGATACTAAAATTAAAAATGAAGCCAAGTCCATTCGAGATAAATACATTGATCCACCGAACACGACTGATTTTGCCATTATGTTTTTGCCTATTGAAGGACTCTTTGCCGAAGTTTTACGTAAACCTGGACTTTGGGAAAGCATTCAAAGAGAATACCGAGTCGTTATTGCAGGTCCTACTACGTTGACTGCTGTTCTGAACAGTCTACAGTTAGGCTTCCAAACTCTTGCTATCCAAACACGTTCTAGTGAAGTCTGGCAGGTACTTAGTGGTGTTAAAACAGAGTTCGGGAAATTTGGCGACATTCTTGATAAAACGCAAAAAAAATTACAAGAGGCAAGTAACCATATTGATCAAGCTTCAGTTCGGACCAGAGCTATTGAACGTAAGTTAAGAAAAGTTCAAGAACTTCCTGGCGAAGAGTCTTCTCAAAATCTTTTGGAAGCTGTCATTGAATAAGGTACTTAAACATTAAGATAGGGCGATGTTTCCCATCATAAGGGATAGCATCGCCTTTTTACTACTCACTTCCAGTCCTTAATCAGCACAGCCACAATGCCCATAACAACGTACTGTTGCAGGAAGGGATACATCAGTAACTGTCATGTAGTATACCAGTACATCGGATGTTCCCCTATCTTTTCAAATCCGAATTTGTGAGCCAACTCGTTACATGCCACATTGTCCGTATGACAACTCCAGTTGGGAATGAGATTTTGGGCTAGGCAGTCATTAATAAAAAGCACACCCAAAGCACACGCTAGTCCCTGCCGTCTGAACTCATCAATAGTGATAATAACGATCTCTGCATAACCTCCGCCCACATAAGGGGACGTACAGACACTGATAAGTTCGTCTTCCATCATGATAAAATGTCCGATTCCAGATGTACAGAACCGCTCGGCTGATGGCCAAACCAGTTGATAGTAAGGGTAAAACTTTTCTCTGTATGTTGTTGCTATGTCAACCTCGAGTGGGTAATACTTAAATGGCTTCTGCACCATGCTATCTGACATAACATAAGATTCCACAAATCTCTCTTGGTGAAAAGAATAATATGTACGGGATATTTTTCGGGAGTGCTTGATAAGATAGGCATCAATCTTCTTCTCCCAATCAGCTGTGAAGACACCTAAAGCAAAAAAATTATGATGATTAGATTCATTATTCATAAACCCAACTACATCTGCAATAAACAAATCGTCCTCTTCATCCCCAGCCAGACAGTAAAAACCTCCACTGCTCGTAATAAATACAGAGTTGATACTCTTCCCTTCATTAACGAATACACTACCCTGCTGTATATGTTGGATCACAGAAAGTGCGTAGACCGCTTTATTCTGGATTGAATCCAGTAAAGGCAACACCGTGTGATACTGATCCATCGCAATTTCCCTCATACCTTGTCCCCTTCTCCTCCGTGATGTACGCAGACGATACCTATACTATATGAATAAATTATCCCAGGTTATTCTTTTTAACGACTATTTCGAATTCTCCCCTGTTCCTATCTCACTGCACTCGTAAAACTCGCTTTAAAAATAAGATCATACACATTGGTGTAAGAATCGTAGTACTCAAGTGCCTGTTTTCTTTCTTCGTTAAACGACTTCAACCTCTCTTTGTCTCCAGTATCGACATAAGCGAGTAACTCTCGACTTGCTTTTTTGTATGCTTCTACACTTCGTCTCGCAGATCCAAAATCAAAGGAGTTATAGTCTAGCACGGGAGTAAAGTTCTCCGGTCGGATTCCCGCATTTGATTCAGCTTCCGCTATGAACTCGTGTAATTTCGAGAAATCTACCGGCTCTTCCAGCAGCACATTGCCCAAAATATTGACTATTTCCTGATCAATCTTGTTGAATCGAGTTGTAAAGACATGATTAAACACATGCATCTCCATCAAATTTCTGGTGTACAGAAAATAGCTATTAACCAAATGAAGCGTTGAGTTTTTATACTCTACCGAGAATCTCGCACCTCGAAGAATATTAGCCGGGATATATACTCGGCCGTCTATCATTTTCGCTTCGGCTCCTGCCTTTGTTTGGAGTTCCTTTTCATTAAAAATCACGTTGATTTTCTTAGGTGCACTTGAAACGGTATGAGCCATGGAGCAGCTTAATAACGTTACAACAACTGTAAACATCATCATCTTTTTCACTATGTACAACTCCTCAATAGAATTAATCAGGATATACTTGCATTTACTTTTTATCATACCATTTAATTCAAATAAAGGTAATACACTACATAAACGCAACATTCTTTTCCACACAAAAAAAAGAAGCCACCTCCCTGGCCTTCCCCAGTTCAGTGACTCCTTTTCCAAACCCTATTCTAACCCTACATTCGACTACTCCTTAACAGCACCAACCACGATCCCGGTTACAAAGTACCGTTGCAGGAACGGATACACAAGCAGAATCGGCAGTGCGCTGATAAAGATCTGCGAAGCACGAATCGTCCGTTGGGACAGGTTCTTCACCGCTTCTGGATCAAGCTTCGACATGTCGGCCTGCACAATGATCGTCTGCATGAATGTCGCGAGTGGCAGTTTTTCTGCATCACGGATGTAGATAATCCCGTCAAAGTATGCGTTCCAATGCCCCACCATCATGAAGAGAGAAACCGTTGCAATAACAGGTACGGAGACAGGCAGATAGATTTTGATAAACGTCTGCAAGTGACCTGCGCCATCGATAAATGCAGCTTCCTCCAGATCCTTCGGAACGGTACGGAAAAAATTGAGCAGCAGAATGATGTTGAACACCGCAACCAATCCCGGCAAAATCAAGGCCAGCAATGTGTTCATCAGCCCCAGCTTCAGAATCAGGATATATCCCGGAATGAGGCCACCGCTGAACAGCATCGTGATGACAAAATACCATAGATAGATGTTACGTGCGCGGAACACTCGCGTCTCCTTGGAAAGTGCATAGGCTGCGAGCGTATTCACGATTAACGCAAGTCCTGTCCCCAGTACTGTCCGCTCCACGGATACCCATAAGGAGGAGAGGAAGTTGGTATTGGCAAATGTTTTTGCATATGCCTCCAGTGTAAATCCAATCGGCCAGAACGTGACGAGACCAGCATTCGCAGGTGCAGATGCGCTAAGGGATACCATGAGCAAGTGATACAAAGGCAGCAAGCAGAGCAGTGAAAGGATGGTCAGGAACACATTGTTGAATATGCTGAATATGCGGTAAGGCATCGTTTTATGGTACATTCGTTCGTCCTCCTTTCTAGAAAATTCGGTATCCGGCGAATCGGTAAGCCAGTCGGTACGAGATTACAATCAGGATCAGACTGATGACCGATTTGAACAGATTCACAGCGGTAGCGAAACTGAACTGCCCACTAAGCAGACCTTCTCTATACACAAACGTATCGATAATATCTCCTTGTTGGTAAATCAACGGGCTGTATAAGTTAAAGATCTGGTCAAAGTTGGCGTTAAGCACATTCCCCAGTGCCAGGGTTGCGATGACGATCCCGATCGGAATAAGTGCCGGGATGGTAATATACATCGTTTGCTTCCAGCGTCCCGCCCCATCCACTTCAGCCGCTTCATACAGTGCCGGGTTAATGCCGGACAGTGCCGCGAGGAAGATGATGGTGTTGAAACCAAACTCTTTCCAGACATCACTCGCAATAATCGTGAATCGGAACCAGCTCCCATCCCCCAGGAAGAAGATCGGCTTGATACCGAATACCGAAACCAGGAACTGATTGACAATACCCGTCTGAGCCAGAATGTCGATTAGGATACCGGATAACGTTACCCAAGACAGAAAGTGTGGTAGATACACGAGTGTTTGAATCGTTCTTTTCAGCGCCATCTTCCGTACCTCGTTGAGCAATAAGGCAAAGACAAACGGAATGATCAGATTCATGACAATCTTCGTACAGGCAAAAAATAGCGTGTTCCACGTAATTTGCAGGAAATAATCATTTTCCCACATGTATCTGAAGTGCTTCAGTCCTACCCATTCGGAATTGAAAAATCCCAGTGCAGGTTTATAATCCTGAAATGCCATCAAAATCCCGGACATCGGAATGTATGAAAATATAAAGACCATAATGGCCGCCGGCAACACCATGAAGTGCAGAATCCATGGCTGTTTATAGCGTTTTTTTCTCTTTTGTTCCAGCTTGTTCCCAACGTTTGCCTGCGGGACCCGCTTACCCTCCAATTTAGCCTCCATAGCACTGCTCCTGTTCCCAAAAAAAGTTTTTGTGTGTGATGGGGTTCTCTGATATAAATAGTATCAAGCCATTCTGAGGTCTGCTATATAACATTGTTAGGCTTGATAGTATTTTGTTAGGAATCTATAAGTTGAACTAATGACGATTCACACGGACACTCCGATGACAGAATAACCTTCCAATCGCTGTTATCCCCAGATTTTTCTGATCCCTTTTTTAAGGGGAAAATCCGGTGATAGCGTATGCTTCCGATGCAGCTTTCTTTCAGAAAGCTTTTAGGCGAACGCTTCGCTTTTTCACGTTATTTCTGTCCTCTCCGTTGCTGTGTAAATGAACAGTTTAACCTATATATCTGAACACGAATTAGAAGGAGACTTTTTATGCATATATGGAAGCGTTTCATGCCTTTTCAAGTTAAGACCCGATCCCGATTCAGTCTGTTTGCCAAAATAAACTTGTTAATTGTGGTCTTATTCATCCCCATTCTGATCATGTACACCTACTCGAATAACGTCACCTATGATGTCGTCAGCAAAGAACTGCAGATCTCCAACACGAAACAGCTCACGTTTCTGTCCAGTCAGATCGATTCCCGCATCAATCAGATGATGGATTTCAGCCTGATTCTCTCCCGAGATCCGAATGTCAGAGCCTTCAACGGCCTGAACATGTGGGATGATCGATATGACCGGATGCAGACCCGATATGTGATTCAGGAGAAGATGACACTTCAGACGGGCGTTACCGATATATGGCCTACCCGATATGCGGTGCATTCACAGCAGAATAAGGATGTCATCGCGAACTACAACCGAACTACAGGATATGATGAGGCGTACTTGAAGAAAAATATGAGCGGACAATGGACCTACGGGGATCAAAGTGCGGAATCACAGGATGAGATGAAATCCTTCTATTGGTTCTATACGGACTCCCTTGCCCAACCGGGGATGCTCACCGGAAGTAATCTGGTGATTGAAGCCAGCTTCAGCTATGAGAACATTCAGAATATGCTGGATACGTATAAGGCGGGCGGACAAGGCGATCCTTTCTTATATCACAAAGGAAATTCGCCCATTCTAAATCGCAGCGCGGACAAGCAATTATCCGCAGAACTTATTCAGTATCTGGATATGCATTCTCCCGAAGATACCACACAGGACGTGGTCGAACTGAACGGGAAGAAATATCTGGTTAGCTCTGTGAAGTCAACCTATCTGGATTGGCATCTGGTTGATGTGATCCCACTGTATCAGATTTTGAAACCCATCTCGCTCAGTCAGAATCTGTTCTACACTAGTATGATTTTGCTACTCGTGGTGGGCATCTCGGCTTCCATCCTGCTGTACCGGAATGTGCAATATCCGATCAAACAGCTGATCAAAGGTTTACGCCGTGTAGAGCAGGGCGATTATTCTGTCCGACTGCATAGCAAAAACCAGAATGAGTTCTCATTCCTGTTCCGCCGATTCAACGATATGTCCCATCAGATTCAGGATCTGATCGAAAATGTGTTCCATGAGAAGATTAGAGCCAGGGAAGCCACGCTCAAGCAATTACAAGCACAGATCAATCCGCATTTCCTATATAATTGTCTAGGCTATATCATCAACATGGCCCAGATGAAGGACGAGCAAGCCGTGGTCTCCATGGCGCATAACCTAAGTGCGTATTATCGCTACACCACCCGTATGGAAAAGGAGACATCATCGCTTCAGGAAGAGATCAAGCTGCTCATCAACTATCTGGATATTCAAAAGCTGCGCAATGGCCGAATTGAATATCATATCGACATTCCTGAGGACATGCTTGCCCAATCGGTGCCGCGATTAATGCTTCAACCGATGGTTGAGAATTCCGTCATACATGGTGTGGCGAAGTCCTATTCTTCCGGGGAAATTCGAATTACCGGGGAGCGCAAGAATGGTTTTGGCAGAATATACATCGACGACGATGGGCCGGGCCTAAGCTCGGAACAGTACGAAGCGCTAAACTTGAAGATGCAAGAACCTTTACAAGAAGAAATGGGCTGCGGCCTTTGGAATACGAATCAACGAATCATGCACACATTCGGAAGCCATTCCTACCTCCTATTCGGCCCATCCCCACTAGGCGGATTCCGAACCGAAATCATCTGGGAGATACCAAAAGAGGATACAGATTCCGATAAAGGTAATACCGATACGAATTGATATAGATCCGAACGATAAGTTGACTATTTGATTTTGAACGAACCATTTACACGTGAACGCAGAGGACAGAAAAAACCTGAAGAAGCAAAGCGTTCGCCTTTATCACCAGATTTACACATTTTAAAATTCAATCAATAAATCTGGGGATAACAGCGATCGGAAGGTTATTCTGTCATCGGAGTGGCAGGTGTACAGAGGTCTGCGTTCAACCACCAAGGAGACAATACAAACATGCAAATGATGATCGTAGACGATGAAGCACACTGGGTCGATAACCTGTCCATGACCAAGCCCTGGCACACGCTGGGGATTGAACATGTGCACAAAGCATACTCAGCACACGAAGCACTACAAATGATCGACACGCACCCCATCGATATCGTGATCTCGGACATTCAGATGCCTGAAATGACAGGTATTGAACTGATCGAACGCATCCGCATACGGGACAAAAAAATAAAATGTATTCTGTTATCCGGATATTCCGAATTTGATTACGCCAAAAAAGCCATCCAGTTCGAAGCTGTAGACTATCTGCTCAAGCCCCCGACTGACGATGAATTAATGGGTGCCGTGCAGAAAGCCATCGATCAATTGAAAAACGAATGGGAACTTGTCAGTTCACTGACACGAACGCAGTTTACGTTGCGAGAGAATCTTCCCCATTTGCGGGGACGACTGCTCCTAGGGGCTTTGCAGGGACAACGAATCGCCGCTGCGGAATGGGATCGGAAGCTCGCTAATTACAATCTCCCCTTTCATACTGGGGATGCCGCGTTAATGCTGGTACGGCTGGAAGAAGAATTCGGACACTATGACAGCAATGATCAGACCCTGATCGAATATGCGATCATCAACATGGCGGAAGAGATTATGGGTGAATTTATGGAAGTGTGGGGCGTCAAGGAGGAGCACGGATATCTGGTGTTTTTGCTTCAGTTGAAAGAACGGAAAGGCGATATTGGGAAAGAAACCATGCTGGAGAAGCTATCGATTCAGCTTCAATCCAAAGTAAAACAATTTCTGAAAGGCTCCCTCTCCATCGTTATCACCGAGTGGTTCACCTTTCCGGATCAGCTTTACGATCGTTTCCGTCAAGCTTCCGCCTATTTCCGGCAGATTGTTGGAGATGAACGCGAATTTGTCATGCGTGTCAGCGATGTGGAGACACCTGCGGCGCAAGGTCCACTCGATGTGCTGTATACTCCACCAACGTTCATTAGTCTGTTGGAAAGCGGACAGTGGGATGCCGCCGAAGAGAAAATCCTCGCGGTCTGCGCGGAGCTGGATGAGAAATGGTCCGAATCCTGGGAGCACTGCATGGAGGCAGGTTTTCTCATTACAGCATCGTTCACCAACATCGCCCATCGGAACAAGCTGACTCTGACCACTTTAATGGGAAATGATGTCGAGGATTTGCAAAGTGGGGAGGTTTTCGCTACCATCAGCAAACTTCGGAAATGGTCGCTCAGCGTGCTTGGCAAACTCAAGGAAGGCACGTCCAACGAGATCAAGGACATTCGTTCCGAGTATGTGAAGAAGATTCAGGAATTTACAGATAAGAACCTGCATCTGGATGTATCTTTGCGTGTGCTTGCAGATCATGTGAACCTGCACCCCACCCACCTGTCCAAGATCTATAAGATCGAGACGGGCGAAGGTATCAGTGATTATATCTCGCGCCTGCGCATGGATCGGGCCTGTCACAAGCTGGTGACGACCACCAAAAAAGTATATGAAATCAGCATGGAGATTGGCTATATGGACCCGGCTTATTTTATCAAAGTGTTCAAGCGTCAATTCGGCGTTACGCCGCAGGAGTACAGAGACCAGCATAAATAACATCTTAGAGGTTGTTCAAAAAAGTCCGCTTTTGATTACGAAGGATGCCTAACGGCATCATCAGCATCGAATATGGAATTCAGCCGAAATGTCCGTTGCTCACGTAGTTTGCCTACGCTCCGCTACTCCATTTCTAGCTTTATCCCATCTTCTCGGTACTGAAAAGCGAATTTTTTGAACTTCATTTGCACATTCATTTGAACATTCACTAATAGAGTCCTATGGAAACTAACAAACTCATATAGATGCCCTCCCGCCCAAATTGGTACAGTTACATTGTAAAGATCATACACCGTAGGGGGATTGAACAATGATCAAATTCAAAACATGGTCGTCACTGCTCATGGTTATCGCGCTCATCACGATCACTGCGTGCGGCAGTGGCGAGACAGCCAGTGACAATGGTACTGATAATACGCCGGGAACTGTCGGCTCAGCGGAAGCAGAAGCTGCTTTTGCCAAAGGAAAATATGACCCACCCATCGAGTTCAGTTCGGTATTAATGCCGAAGAAATACGTGCAAGGAGATACCAAAGAAAATAACGTGCACGATCGCTGGATGCTCGAAACGCTTGGTATGAAGCATAAAGATACTTGGTATCCGGCCAATGACGATCAATACAGACAAAAGCTGCAACTGGCTATCGCCTCTGGCGAGAAGCTCCCTGATTTCGTCACCGTACCCACCAATGCGGTACTGACCAATCAACTGATTGACTCCGGTCAATTTATCGCCATCGATGAGTTGTTCGACAAGTACGCGAGTCAGACCCTGAAAGATCACGCAGCAGCACATCCAGAGCTGTGGTATCCGTTCACCAAGGACGGCAAGAAATACAACATGCCGATCATGGAGTACACCGATAACGACGATACGCTGCTTTGGCTCCGCGAGGACTGGATGGAGAAGCTGAACCTGGAAGCTCCGAAAACCATCGCAGACCTTGAGAACATCATGGACAAATTCAAAAACGAGAACCCGGACGGTCTGTCTCCAGACAAAGTATTCCCGCTGGCAATCTCGCTGAAAAATAACACCAACACCTGGATGGGTCAGCTCGACTGGTTGTTCGGTGCATACGGCACAATCGAGGAGCAATGGAACAAAGACGCGAACGGCAATCTCGAGTACGGCTCCGTTAACCCGGGTGCCAAACAAGCCCTTGCCAAGCTGGCTGAATGGATGGATAAAGGTTATATCCACGCTGACTCCGCTCTGTGGGACGAAGGCAAATCCGCTGAAAGCTGGACAGCTGGCAAAGCAGGCATTCTGCCTGGCGCAAACTGGGTACCAGACTGGCCTGCACCTGACCTGCTGAAGAACGTACCTGGATCTAAATATAAAGCTTACCCTGTTCCAGCTGGCCCAGACGGCAAGATCGGTACGAAGTGGCAGAACTCTGGTGTCAACGCAAGTATCATGATCAACAAGGATGCCAAGCATCCAGAAGCCATCTTCCTGTACTACAACTACCTGCTGGATAACCTTGCGAACCCGAAAGCGGGCAGTGAGTATGAATACGGCTTCGCCAAAGGTTACGACTGGGATATCATTGACGGACAACCGACCAGTGACAAAGAGAAGATCAAAGACTTCTCCAACGAATTCCCTTTCCTGACCGGCCCGGCACGTATCCCGGATCTGTACATGAAAACACTCGTGAAGCTGGCCAACGGCGAGAAGCCTGAAACACCGTACGAGAAACAAATGGCCGAATTCCGTAAACCGGAAAACTGGTATGCAGGTAAAGTCGTTATGTCCCAGATCGACGTCCGTAAACAAAACTATTTCACTGGCGCTGCAACACCAACCATGGTATCCAAATGGAACCTGCTCCGCCAGTCCGAGATGGAAACCTTCAACAAAATCATCTACGGCAATCTGCCAATTGATGCCTTTGACCAATTCGTCGCCAACTGGAAATCCAATGGCGGTGATCAGATCACGCAAGAAGTGAATGATTGGTTTAAGTCTGTGAGTGCGAAGTAAGAATTGATGAATTAACACGGATCAAAATAAAAGAATAAAAACAAGCCGAAGCGTGCATTGCCATCGCTTCGGCTTGTTTTTTATATCTAGTTACCCAGCACTTTAAAATACAGGAACTTCAACAGAATCCGTACCCATGACTCTTTTCCCATCTTTCTCTTCTGATCCGACCTCAATACCAATTTTCAATAACTCAGAGGGAGACATCCCCTTTTGATCTGGGCTTAATTCGATCACAATCGTTCCACTACCTCCGCCATTTGCTATGTAATTTCGTTCTCTCCCAATTTCAATCATCGTGCGCCATGAAGAGTCATCAGAAGAATTCATCCAGGTGGATACATGCTCAGCAGGCTTTAACTTCGATTGATGTTCAGGATAACTGCTGGTGATGCTGGAGACACTCCATTGATCAGGGATATAAAATGCAACACCACCCCAGTCAGCGGGGTCAATCTCTACATGTGCTACTATTTTGATATGATCAGTATGCTCCTTATTACCCTCAACGAATATCGATCCTTGTGTCATTGTCTTTAAATTCGTTGATTTGGCATCCAGATCAAAGTTCTTGACGTGAATGATATTGCCATTAACCACTGGCTCATTGGCTTCATTTTTGTTCGTATTCAAAAAAAGCAGAATAAACACAATCAAAATAAACATAAAAAGCAGGATTAAGTATTTAGATTTTTTTTTCATATAACCATACCTCACTTCTGCCTTTGTTTGTTTAAGCTTAACACATCATTAACGCCTTCCTTTCCTTAATTTAGAATTTGGAAAAGTGGAGCATTAAAACTGGAGCGGAAGCGCTAGATTCACGCTTCCGCTCCAGTTTTTAAGTTAAGATCTAGGCAGCTTCCCCTGACTTATGGGTTCGCATTAGTCGATCAAGCCTCAGTATCGGTCTCCTCTGGCATCGACTGACCCAGCAAGGATACTGTGAGCTGAATGCCATCTCGTAGTCCCTGCATATACAACCGCTCATTTTCTATGCCTTTGCTGACAATATAACGATTCTCCCACTCAGCATATTCAGGTGTTTGCTCGACATCTTTACCTGCGAACAAAACTTCAAACGCTTCGTCTATTCCCCCACGTACTCGACTCAGTTCAGGATCATGTTCGATCCGAGCAGATACCTCATCTAGCCTTGCCTCAAACGCTCGTTGCAACCACGGTGGAAAATTCATTGTTTCTCCTCCCCTACGCATTATGTACCTCGTTCATCATCGTACAACTCGGTTATGTCTCGCCTTCATTTCACTAACTTGTGCCACCAGTTCATCCACCCTCCGGCTCTGTTCCTGAACCTCCGGATTGTCCCATAACGGAATCGCTTGCTTCAAGGATGCCTCACCAAGCTGATTAAGCTTGCGCCGTTCCTCTTCCAATAAGTCAAGCAACCGGCTCATACTTCCACCTCTCTGATGGGTCTAAACTGCGCCATGTCTTGTTAATGCTAGACGTGAGCAGTCTTTTTAATGCGATTATCGGTTTATTTTATTTTAATTCGATATCCGCATTAAAACAACCATTATTTCTCATACAATTTGGTTGAAATGAGAGGTGTACATAATGAAACATAGACAAGAACCACCTGGAGACAAAAATATAATCGGCTCCCGAGTCGTAGCTATCCGTAAAAGCAAAGGAATCAAACAAAGAGAATTCCTCGCCAGACTACAAACACTGGGCTTGGATATCAGTCAAACGAGTCTCTCACGATTGGAGGGGCAATATCGTCTTGTTCAGGATTACGAAGTAGTGGTAATTGCAAAGGCTTTGGAGGTTTCTGTGGGGTATTTGCTTGGGGAAGAAAATGATTAAAAAATACGTTACATCACAGCGTATTTCATTTCTTTAATCATTTCCTCTATACTTCTGAAATTCATTTTTATTCACCAGTTCCCTCAACATCTGTCAGAGCAGTTGTAAATCCAAAAAATATGTATAAGGTGGCGCAATAACTACTCCCCGACAAGTAGCCAGTCTCCTTCTTTTGGGAATGACACATCGAATGATATGAAGTAAACTTGCCAGCAAACTACCATATAGGAATAATTACAATCGTCCCTAGGCTATTATACTACTTTAAGTTATTATGAGTAGTGCTTTAAACAAGGACGTTTCGCTAAACAGATAATCTTATATTGGGAAATAACCAAAGGTAACAATTAGTGTAATTTAAGAAATCAACTTGGTAAACAACAAGATAAAAAAGATGCACAGAAGTACTATCTTCATTTTTAGAGGCTGGAGAAAGCGATGGTAGAAATGTGTTCGGGCATATGAATATTTACCTGACCATATGGTTACTTTTGGTTGATACATTTAGCCAAGTACTCTGGTGTGGATTATTACTATGATCTTGTAAATGATAAATTGATAAAAATGTAGGGTGGATATCCTCCACCCTTTTCTTATAAAGATTGCTTTGATATGAACTCAATATCTAATTATAAATATGCTTAGCGCCAACAACATCTAAAATTATCTTGAAATTTTCGACTGATTCGTCAGATAATACTTTTATTTCACCCATGTGTATACGCTCATTAAATCGTTTTGAAACCAATACTTTATCAAATTTACTCTTCTCTAGGGATTCAAGAATAACTTCGCAAAAATCTTTCTCTGAAAACATATCTTCGATTGTCGAAATGCTCTTATTTTTTGAAGGAGTAAATAGTATCTTGTTATTGTCTATACCACAGTCAATAACCAATTTTTTTTCGATTTGTTTTCCCGCTTTATCATTATCCAACAGAATAAAATACTCAGTATCAGAATCAATAATAAAAGTAAGTACATTTAATATTTGCGCCGATCCTATGCATGGATATATTCTAAAATCGTTTAATTTAATTCCCAATATCTCAATAAAGTAATACCGCATCGCCTCAAGGTAATAATAATCCGAATAACCTTCAACAAGAACCACCTTTTTCCCAAAACTACTGATGTCGTTGTTTAACCCCAGTCCAATTGCAGAAAGTATAGGCTTCATGGTGTAATTATCAGCACCTTTATGAATCTTATTCTCTACAAAAGTATGATCTTTATCTTTTAATACTAATCTAATTCTCTCAAGCCTATTAGGGTCCATTAACCAATGACTATGCGTAGAAATAATAATTGGACTGTTAGCAGAAAGATCATTAAGCATACTTAATAAATCCTCCTGTGCAGCAGCATGCAAATATAATCCTGGTTCATCTATTAGTAAAATGCTACTTGTTTTCATTTCTGCTTGTAACGTTAAATAAAATGATAGAAACCATTGTAAACCTTGACTCCTCTGTCTTGGCTGAAAAGGTTTCTGAGTGTCTGTTCCATACACAAAAAAATTTAGTTCCTCCCCGTCCAAATTAATTTTGAGGGAGACATTGTCCTGAGAATAATAGCCCATAAAGTCACCAGAGACTCCTGCCGAGATTCTATCAGTTAAAAGTCTTCTTCTTTGAGGACTGGATTCATTAAATAAAATTGTCGGATCTTGATCTACTACTTTAAAAAACCTATTTACTATAGGAGTTACTTCATCATTGCTTGAAATTGAGTTAGGAATAATATCTTCGAAGGAACTAAAGTAAACAAAATTGGGGATGAGTACTTTAAAACTCTCATTATGAGCATAATCAAATATTCCACTTAGATAGTCTATGTAATTCTCCATATTTTGAATAATTTTCTCGACTTTATTATTTGTTTCACTGGTTAAGGCATCCTTAACAGAAGAAAAATAAAATCCTGTCTCCTCAATTACATCTATTATATTTGGAATAGTTATCACATTAATACTAGCTTTGTAATTTGTATTGAGTTCTATATCAATCTGATCCAAATTTATACCAATTTCCACAGTTATATCTTCTATAGCTTTGTTAAAAACTTCTATATGAATAATTTCCTCTGATTCCGCAGATCGGGTTACAATTACACCATTATTATCGTTTTTGTTTATTTCGAACGTGTCTAAAACGTCCTGAAGTTCACTTTCATCCAATTCAAATCGAACAATAACTTCAGGATATTCATTGATGTAATCTATTGGATAGTCACTTTCTTTATCAAATTTATTGTTCGAGAAACAGTCTAAAGCTTTCAAAATATTGGATTTTCCTGATTCATTTTTCCCAGCAAGAATTGTTAGATTCGGATTGAAATAAATTCTTCCGGAATCTTTAATTGATCTAAAGTTTTTAATCTGAGCCCATACTATTTTCATTTTAATATGCCCCCTTTATTTCTAGTTTGATTTCATATTTTTAAACGTGACCATAAAATTTATATTTTCAAGAAGATTCTATTACTATTCTCAAAAATTCTTGTCTGTATGATAAGTTTTTTCTAACTTTTTGAACTGTGTGGTTTGCCTTCAAACTCAGGTTAGTCACACTATACTTTATGTGAAGTTAAGTATGACTCTAACACTCTTTGTTTAAAAACATAGGAACTGCCTAATGAGCTTTTAAGATTAAACATTCGTAGTATATGCAAGTAAGCCAAAACTTGCTCAGTGTTTATTTTCTAAACGATTTCCTGTGCTTTACCTCTGGTTGTCAGTACTTTTCAGGAAGGTTTGATCGCTTCTTTCATACATGTTGAAAGAATAAAAAAACTCAAATCATAACAGACGTTCCAGATCAGAATAGAAAATATAATTCGTTAGCATATTCCAAAGTGTTTATTCAGTGTCTAAGGCTGATGTAGAGTCGCAATACCATATTTCGATATACTAGCTCCGTTCTATGTGATCAATCTGAACTGAACTCACTATGATGGTTAACTAAATATTCTCTCAAAAACCATTGCAGAATTTCATTGCTACATTCTTATCAACATCTGAAAACGTTACTCTTTTGATCAATAAAAACGCTAAATAACAAAAATCACAAAGAGTCGAGATGTTCAACAACTTTTTTTTCTATGAAATCATTCACATAATCATTAGGGTAGAAGTCATTGAATTGATCGATATCAATATTGTATAATTCAATCTTCTTTAGAACATCATTAATACTATCTTTGGATAGTTCGTTATCATAATCTCCTACTAAATCATCAAAAACTTGACAGGCTATGTCTTCCGTATCAAATTCATCATAACCATAGAATTCAACTATTTCTTCAATGTATTTTTCTGCATTTTCTTCTATCCAGATTTCTAAAGTATTGTTACCAACATCACATAGCGCAGATATAACTTTTTCTTGTACCAAATCAGTTAAATCTACAAAATTTATGCCTCTACTATCTTTTTCAACAGTAAGCTCCAATAATCTCCATAAATTTTCTTCTGATGCATAATCATACATCACTCTAACAAATTCTTCATTTTCAAATATGACATTAAAATCATAATTTAAGTATAAGACATTCAAAAGATCATATGGACGGTGAAAAAATAAAGAAGGCCCATATTTTAACACTTCTTGCATGACTGCGATAACAATTGGTTCACTCTTTTTATCTTGAATCTTGTATTTGTACACATTTTTCAAATACTCCATAACCTTACTATTAGTAATATCACCCATATAAATCCCATCGTAATGAAACGGTAATACCTCCAGTTTAAAAATATCGGGTAATGTATTATCGTCCTTCAAGATCAAAAAATCGTTTATTTTTTCGTTATCAATTCTCTCAATTTGCTCAAAGTATATAGCTCCAGATACAAGTTCATCTTTATCAGCTCGTGTGATTCTCTTACATATGTATTCTTTTAATGAAGGGTGTACAAAATTCAAGTATTTGTTATCAGAATTCACTAAATATTCGATACGTTCTTGAATTTCCTCCACTGAATATTTAAGACAAAAGCCATTTCTCTTCATATAATTCTCATAACACTTGTCAACTTCTTTCTGTTTAACAAAATTATCTGATAAAGAGTAAAGTACTTTTAAATATCTTTGGGAATATTCATCTAATGCTTGGTATTCCTTGTACCATATATCTTCAGGGTTATTCAAATTCTTAATAAATACACTTAAATAATCTAAGGGAGCTTCGGCTTTACATTCTTCAGAAGAACGCAAAATGATGAGAGGTGTAAAATTAATATGCTCGAGGAGCATCTGAAGAATCTTCACTGAATCATTTTTTTTCAATTCGTCAGTAATTTTAATGAAAATATCACTTATCACGCAATATTTTTTAAACATAGCAAATTTATTTTTCAAAATTTCCTCTTGATTATTTCCCCATTTTTCAAGATCTATTAGAGTACATTTATGATCAATAATTTTTTTAATGCTTACATTCTGAACTTTTATATCTTGTAAAATTGTATTTCTACTATTGAATATTATTTTTATATTTGAATAGTATTCAATATCCTTTAAAAATCTTTCTAAATTCACGAAATACTTAGTCGATTCAATTAACTTCGTACTCCCTAAAAAATCATCAAAAATTAATACTTCTTTTATTTCGTTATTTTTCTCAGCCAATGCTTTGAAATCTCTCTCATAATCATTATTGGAAGGTGAAATAACACGAATCTTGTATTGTTCATGTTCCTTGAGATGATTAGCAATCATATAAGATGTATCAGTTTTCCCTATTCCTGAACGCCCTACCAAGATTATAGGATTTGATTTTTCTAAAGTGAGAATTCTCACCGCCTCAAAAAATTGAGTAGTATTAACAAATTTCTCTTTTAATTTCATAATTTTAGTACTAATAAATCCCTCATCTTCTTCGCCATCATTATAATTTTCAACTACACTTATATTTAGGTTATTAATTAATATATTGTTATCTCTCATCTTATTATTTTTTATGTTGCTTTCCATTAATATCTCCTCCACTAATAATGTTATTGTCTCTCATTTTATTATTAAGAATTTGATTTTTTTGAGAGCTAATTTTACGATTAATTATTACTAATTTGCTTGCAGCAAATATTGAAACTGCTAATCCAACAATTGAACAGATGCCAGCGACAATATTAAATATATCCATTTATGCTACTCTCCTAAATCAATTTAATATCGGAAATAACTCCTCTTGAAAAATGCGTGAATACATTGTTACCCCTATTGTCGACAATGCTCCGAACAGTCTACTATAAAATATACCGGTTTATATCCTCCAGCAAAGAACCATCTTTTGTTGTTAGTCAAATTTTGATTCATGTTCCTTATAATATCCACTGCTGTGGTCCAAGCAAGTTGAGCAGATTTGTTATTAATGATCTCAACTATACCATTAGAAGTAACTTCTCTAATATTTTTTGTTCTTTCATCCAGAACTTTTCCACTTTTATCTATTAGAACATACTCATCACTCTTAATGGCCGTAGATTGTAAATTAAACCATTTACAATTCGCTCCTAATCTTACATCGTCTAGTTTTGTAACTAACGGCACCCCACTAAAAACCGTTATTCCGTGCTTAGTCAAATATTCAGTTTTATCAAATAATTCGCTATTAAATTTCACCTCAATTTGCTCTGAATCAATAAAGCTTACTTTGGGTCTTCGAGCAAAAAAAGCAACTAACTTAATTGGTTTATTTTTCAACGATTCTTTAGAGAGATTCGAACCTTCTCTAGAAACCCAATGGTAAATAGGAATTATTTTCTTACTAAGAAGTAACAACTGTTCGGAGAATTGAGGTATTAATATGTATTCAGCACTACGTTCAGAAATAAAACTTGATCTCATTATATCCCTCCATTTGACTTTCGGGTAACTAACATATTCACGACGCCGAGAGACTTAAGATCGCAATGCAACCGGTTCGACAGGAGTTAGCTTCGTAGGTGCATCCATATGCGCTCCTACTTCCCCGAATTATAAGCTATCCGCAACTCTTTTGGAAACTTATATTTACTTAGAGTTATATAGTAAGAATGAGTTCTTTTGAATGATTTATTCCCTTGTTATCTTCCCAGATAGTTTTAATTGTAAATTTTCTTGGAGTACCACTATGAACCAGAACCTGTTCCTCGAAATTTTTACCAGCTTCTAAAAATTCAAATGGAACCTTGTCTGTATAAATTATACCTTTAGACTCGTCTGGAAATTCAAGATTAACATTATACGCTGTAGCTTTACCCGAATTCCAAATTTTTAGTTTATATTTTCCTTTAGATATATTTATTATACGAGCTTCTATTGATGCCTTAGTTTCATCCATACGTTCTTTTTCTTTCTCCTCTAAAGCAAATTGCTTTAGCTGTTCTTCTAACTCATTTAGTCTATCTCGAACTTTATTGGCTTTTCTAGAATCTTTGAATGATAGTAGAGATAAAATAATCGCTACCGTGGGAAATCCATATTTTACAAGTTCGGTAAAGACGTCTTTAAGTTGATTCAATAAAACAGTTATAGTCATAGTTCTCCTCACTTAATTTTTTTTTTTAATTCCTTCTCTAATTTCTTTATTGCTTCTTTCTTCAAGTCTTCAAAATTCGCAGCGATAACATGAGCATTATCTTCCATGAAATCTTCTTTTGTTGTGATTAGACCACAGTCCGAACATTTTATTTTTGTTTCATTTGGTGCGTTCTGTAAATCATAAATACATTCATTTAGAATTGAGAATTGATCATTTCCGCAAGTTCTACAAATCATTTTAATATTCTTTTCTAAATTGTCCATTTATACATCTTCTCCTCTTTTGCAATGATTTCATGTAACGTTCCTGTATTCACGATCCAGCGTATGCTGGGTGTCCGACGCATGTCGGACCAAGGGCGTATGCCCGCAGCGTGAATATTATGTTATACGAAGCTCTATTTGTTGTAGTATGTCAATTGGTCTGGTTCTCATCGTTAATTAGTTTTTGTTTTGAAATATTCTCTATAATTGCTTTTTCTAATTTCCCATCCTTTTTTAAGGCTGTAAACGTAATAGATTGAGTATACAAATTATCTAAAATATCATAGTACTCTAGAATGAGTTGCTGTTTGTAACTCAAAAAGGGTTCACTATGCATATAGCTAATTGTTATTTCCATTGTTCCATCTTTCTCTAAAGACTTAGTTTCTTCATGGAAAGGTGTTAACAATTCAGCTTGAAAACTCTTCAATCCTATAACTTTTAAAGAAATGATTGGGCCTAGACCAATATTTTTAATATTTAGTATTATATCATCATGATAAGTATGCTCTTCTAATTGATAATCATGAAACATAACAGCTAAGTACTTAATCGCACCCTTAGCATCTCCAGCGAATTCATTGATATAAGGTCTAATGCTCAGTCTTCGCTCTTCTTCTATCTTAATTTTTTCATTTTCAAGTTGAGACTTTGTTAGATCATTCGCTTCCTTTTGAGCCGATAATTGACCTCTAACACCTTTCATGCTCATATAAATACTAAAGTAAGTTATTAATCCACCAATAATAGTGCCATAAAATCCGATCCAATCATTGGATGTCGTAATATTTACTACCTTTATAGAGACAATCAATCCAACGATTAAAGGTGAAAAAAGAATAGCAACCCATATTTTTTGAAGCAGTTTTTCTTGTTTTTTATCCATTAATCTCATCCTTTAATTTGTAATTGTGTTATCTTATGTGATTTTAGAGTTTCGTATAACATCTAATCTATGTATTTCGTAAATACCACACATCCTGACGATATCTGAACTACGTATATGATAACCTATGCGGATATATTTGCGAAGAAAAATTTGGTGAAAAAGGGGGAATTATCGAGATGCTCAATCCCACATGTCCATACAATCCAGTGGGTTTTGATACGTTGAATATTTTTAGTACTATCATGCCATATATCGCTGAGCTGTTCGCGCGCTCGTATGACCGAGTAACTACTTAATATATCGTAGATCTGACCCGTTTTCCAGTAAATGAGTGACAAAAGAGTGTCTCAGGGCATGGCCCGGGAATATAGGATGATCTTGATCCTCTTCAATATGCCGAGGCACAAGCTGCCAAAAGGGCGCACTAACACAAAGACAGCAGTCCCCGATAAGGAACTGCTGCTTTTGCTCCTTTTAATTACCTCACTTAATATCATTTATATATAGAAGTCATCCGCGAGCCATTGCAATGCTTTCAATATCTATATTCAGCGTTTAATCTTCTAAACATACAAATTCCATCCCACAATAAAAGCAGCCAATATGAAAGCCGAGATGCCAGACATGATGTACATAACCTTTTGCTTTTTGCTGTAACTGCTCTTCCGCAGTTTGTAAATAAGCAAGCCAAGATACGCCACTGCTAGAACCACATAAAGTAGATTAAACATTAAATTGATCCGTAACGAAGAATAACCAGGATAATTTGGAAAACTAATCTTCTTCTGTATGATGAAAAGATTAAGAAGGAGTGCCACACCTGCAAAGTTAATTGCAAGATGATATTTATTAAAATTGGTGGTAGGATTTCCTCGTTTACGTAGTTTGTTAATAAGCATCAGGATTAAATAGCCGATCAAAGCAATTAAACTGAAAATGATGGCTAGTGCAACCGGAATAAGAGATATCTTAATCAAGTTTACCTTTACATTCGATACAGGCAAGTAATCAATGTAAGGAGTAAAGGAAATTTTATCAACAACACCATTATGCTCGACAACGTTATAAGAACTACTTAACTCAGCTTTTGTGAATTTCTTTATATCAAGGGCTGTAAATAAATTAGTAAATCTAGATGCTGCCCGTCGTGCGGATTGAAAATATCCTCCCCCCTCCGAAGTAATTCTATTAGAATTGACGTTATCACCGAAAATTTCTTTAATAAGTCCATAATAATAAATCTCTTCAAAAGACTGGTTTGTCATGACGACCATCCCAAATTTAGATACTGGATCAAAGACAACTTTGCTGGAGAATCCTTTCAAATTCCCCTCGTGCATCAGTGTAGGCACCCAGTATTCCATCTCAACGAACCCATGTGAAAATCGCGGAGTAGAAGTCCCATCATAATAGAGACTTGTCGACAACATCTCGTTCAACGTATCCCTGTTCTTAAATAATACATTCCTATCATCTACAGGCATCAACGCTGCAAGGAATTTGCCTAAATCTTCTGCTGTCCCAATCGCTGCCCCTGTAGGATAAAACGTTACGTATACTCTGTTCTCAGGGATCAGTTTTAAATCTTTTGTGTACCCTTCAATCTCATTTCTTCTTTGTGCTAGGTCTGGATGATCTTGCCCCGTTGGATGAATTGAAGTGTCGTTCATATGAAGCGGTTCGAAAATATGTTGATCGACATATTCATAAAAAGGTTGACCACTTATCTCTTCCACGATGTAACCAGCTAGACCAACGCCGTAGTTCGAATAACCCACTATGCTATTCGGTTTGTATATCTGTTTCGGTTCATTTTTACGCAATGTTTCTCCTAATTCTAACGTTTCATTCTCGGAGTAATAAAACACCTCGGCCGCTGTTTGATCTTCCCAACCCGCATTGTGATGCATCAGATTCATTAACGTAATCGGATCATCGTATTGCAGCTTTTTGAAAAATCCCTCTGGCAGATATTCTTGGATATCCGTCTCCAAATCAAGCTTTCCTTGTTCGACAAGCTGCATCACACTCGTATAGACCAACAGTTTAGAGATGGAAGCCCATTCAAAAACTGTAGAGGTATCTGCCTTTCGCTGATTCTCAATATCTGCGTAACCATATGCCTTATTTACCATGGTTTCACCGTCTTTGATAGCCACAACCGAAACGGCAGCGTTGTACTTCTCATACGAGGCAACATAAGCATCAATCGTTTCCTCTAACTTGGATAAAGGAATTCTGGATGGTGTAGTCTCCACCTGTTTCTCTTCAGCGTGGGCAGGTACCGCTATTGCCATAATGATAAATATGAATGACAGAACACAAGCGATTACTTTGTTAACCGTGTGATATCCACGATTCATTTGCATTAGCTTCTCTCCTTTTATATTAAATGTTAATTACATCTCTTTTTTTTGAGTATGCGTTTTCAAAAGAGTCCACACGAATCTAAGTTTTTTTCAACTACAATTCACTCTATTCAGGAGATAGGTCGAAGAAGTTCACCTTTCCAATTCACGATGGTTATCTCTTTGTCTTTCAAGATGCACCAATCAATAATCTCACCTATTAATTTTGGCGTGATGATCTCATCGCTCCATTTCGGTGTTAGTACTCTTCTGTATCCTATATATTCTGTTGTCCAGCCTTCAAATTCTTCTCCGATGATGACTATAAATGGGGGCTTGTTCTTAATACTGTGTTGTCCCACTTCATAAGTGACGATTAACTTCTTATCCTCAGAAACGATATGTAATTTGATTATCCCTTCATCGTCTATATCCGGTTCAACATACCAATAAAATAATCGATTGGATCGAACGATTTTACGTTTATATTTTTTTCTTACGCCCATAACTCACCTCGCATCGCATATTTCTTTTTCTCTGTATGCAATATTTGTTCAGTTATCCAAGACACAGCTAGAGTAGCTTTGAGATCTGATATCAAAAGCCACACTCAGTTTTAAGGAGTAGTACTCTTGTAAAAATCAATTACTCTATCAAAGATTTCGATCTCTCGTTTTTTTATGTCAGGTAATGTCTCGCTATGCTTTACGATATGATATATATTATCTGCTACAGTCTCTGCTTTATGAATTCCTACATATCCTGGTACCAGTTCATTAAGATAATGGAAGTATCTCATTTGAGGTTCAATCATGCGCAGATGTTTATCAAAATTTCTTCTGGATCTTGTCTGATCCATCTCCTTTCGCTTGCGCAGCTCATCTTCTTCAGCCCAGAATAGTACATAAGCATCCGGTAATGATATTTCATTCTTCAATAACTTCTCTCTAAAAAAGTTCGCTGTTTCATTTAAAGATAGGTGCTCATAACCATATATCCAGCTGTACCAAATCTTAAATACATCGCCATCCAAAATGACATACTCATGTTGTTGATTTTTCTCAGCTGCTATATGCCATCTTTCGATTTGTCTCTCCAGCAACCACATCATAAGTTCCTTACCGTCAAGTTGAGGAGATTCAAAAAGAAGCCCTGTTTCTGGAACAATAAATGCATCATATTGTGTAGCGAACTGCTGACAAGTCGTACTTTTACCTACAGAACTGGCACCTTCGAGACAAATTATCGTCATTGAAATATATTACCTCCTGATATGACTCATAAAATGATTAAGCAACCTTCAATGGCTCTTAGGCGATCATGTTGAATTTCATTAGACTATGTACTGTAGATTTCTTTGATCTTTAGCCAAGTTTCATACCAGAATGTTTTTCGTTTAAGAGGTTTTATTACCTTAATCTCGACTTCTTTTCGTTTCAAATAAACCGTGCCATCCACTTCAATGAGTCTATCGCCAAATGAAAACACCATATCCTTGCAGTCTTTGCGATAATGGGTCTCTCTTGTTTCTGACCACTCCGCTTTTTCAATAGAATGTCGTTTTCTCATTATTTAAGATCCTCCTTTAAAGAAAACACCACTATTTCCAGCAAAAAGGATACCTGCCACATATCATTAACACTTTGTTATCCGATATTGATGAGCCTTAAGGTTCGTTTATTCCTACGACTTGTTCAATTGCTATATTAAATTCTTTAACATTAATGTTTAACTGGATTATTCCTTCTTTATCAAGCCCTTTAGTATCTAATTTAAAAGTACCTGTCAGTTCTTCCGAGCTATTACCATCAACTTTCTCATTTATGTCCAATTTAATGTCTCTATCAATTAATCGCTCCTGAATATCCTTACTTAAGATCGGTTCAACTGTTTTTAGGATTATTGATTTATTGGTTCTATTCCATAGATTAAAATGATATCTTACGACTGTTATACCTTCATCTTCCTCGCTCCCTCCAAGTCCAATTGATATCGAGTTTATGTTCAACCCGTCCTCAACAATTTCATCCGTCTTCACACCGCTTGAACTACAACCACTTAGGGCGAGTATTGTTAAAAGAAATATTAAAATCATCGAAAGCTTTGGATTTTTCAATTCAGGAACTCCTTTAAATTTATTTTCCTATTACAAAATCACATAGATTATGTTCCAAGTCATCTGAATTACAATATGGTGGAACAGTTGGGCTATTTCGAATCGTAAAATCAATAGAATGCTGATCGTTTGGGTACTCTTTAAAGCTCTTATAATATATGAATACTCTTACTTTATACTTAGCTGAAGGTAAGGTATTAATTATTTCTTTATTTCTTATTCCAATTTTTCATCATTATATGGATTTGCATACAAATCAACATCAATTTCAGCATGAATCATATTAACAAATTCAATAAAATCAGAATCGAAATAAAGAGCAGGCGTTTTCCCCTCTTCTATTCTTATTACAATGAAAAATTTTATTCTTAATTGATGTTCAATCCGAATCGAATTGATCTCTTTTGCTTTGTTTCTTAACATATCGACTACTTTTATTAATTGGTGATTCACATCTAATGATTCTTCATAATCCGTACCTAATGTCCATGATGTTTCTTTTATTCGATGCTTTTTGTTAATTATGTCGCCTTTGTAAGCCGTATTGGTAGGTTCGATTCTAAGTATTGAAGTTACATGATTCGGATCGAATTCATCTCCAAACAAACTAAAATAAGCCATCACTTCGGTTTTGTCTTTCAGGAGTTTCACCTCTTTAAGAATTGATGTATGGATTTTTTAGAAATAATAATTAATCAGAAAATATATACCAAGCGAATTCCTCATTTACTCCATAAACTCTTGATATCTTCTACTATAGTTTTTGAAATATGTTTGGATGAATCCTGCGGATACAACCATACTGTTACGATAAGAGTTAAACATATCGTTAATCCTAGAATAACTCGCCCGACAACTCTAAATCTGGTGTATCTAAGCAAATAATAAACTAAACTAGATAAGATCAGAATAATCATACCATTCACCAAAAAGGTCATGGGCAAGCTTATAATCCTGCCTAATCCGGTGTTAGGATATTTTAGTAAAAGTAAAATCTCTAATACTACAAATGGAACTGACAGTAGAACAATATAAAAAAAATGACTTTTGAATTTCCTCTTCACCACTGAACTCTCCTACTCCAACTCTTTTAATACAATTGCACATAACATTTAGTGTTTACGAGCCCGAGAACCCTAACTGACCAGTAATTATTATTCTTGCTTCCATTGATGTGATTCGTGTAGTTTACCAGTTTCATAAAAATACTTTAGTACTTCAAGCATGGGTATTAATTCTATACAAATGTTATCGCAATAATTTCCCAACTGACCACCAATAACTAGAGAAAATTCACTATTTCCCTGCTTATCGTTCATAAGCGTATATATATGTTCATCAATTGTAATAGACACTACAAAATATTCCGGTCCGCCTCCAACTAATGCTGAACCTGTGTCTGATACCTCAAAAAAAACTAATGTAAATTTATCTCCATCGAGTTTTCTCAAAAAACGTAAACTGTCTGCCCACGTAGGGTTCATAACTATCTCTTCATTAAATGTGGTCCCATTCCGTTCATCAATGCTAATAGAATTTATCACTTTTTCTTTTTATCCTCCTTCTTTCATCACACATATCCATCTTCAGGTTCACCAACATCAAAACCCAACACTTTTGTCGCTTCCAACTTAAATGTTTCTATCCAAGACATCCATACATCGCTATCCATCTGTGCATAAAATGATAATCCACTAGGCTCAACGGATGCTTCAATGAAAACATCATCCTCTTCAGTTCCAAACCAATATGGAATTCCACTTTTATAACCAATCCACCCTGGCATACTCTCATATACTTTAGAAACTTTATCCCATACCTCAACAGGCAGGTCATATCTTATATTTAGGTTACAATTATGAGAGTTTATGTTGTTCATATCCATTCTCTCCTTCTACCTTAGACGTACCAAAAATATCCTATATATACTTCTCCCACTACTTGATCAAGGATGTGTCTCTTGTTCTTTATATACTATTTTCGTTTATCGTTTACCAAATATCTTCTTCCTTTAAGATTTCTTTGGTGGGCTGGTCTACAGCTAACCAAGTAGAAATATCCCCTTCTATTTTTCTCTTCCACGCTATCAAAAAATGTACTTGGCATATCTCGCGGGAATCCATCTGTATCATAGGTACTTCAACGCCTTGATCAGAATGTAAGACAGAACTATACTTCTCAAAATCAGAGTTTAAAGCAAGAAATTTAGGAATCATATCACCTTGGTTTCTTTTTCGCATTATCAGTGGTTTTTCTTGAGTTCCTATGTGTAGACGGTATTGTTCATTCTCATATTCTACAGCTTCAAGATTTTCTCCCGTGTCAGCTCCGTGATCTTCCCAGCTGTATCCCTCTTTCCACGAAGCAGAAAAGCTACACGTGCTTATCTGATGATATGCATTGGGTTTGATTCTAAATACGGCCCCCCAGCATTCGTCTACTTCCTGAGGTGAAGAAAGATTATGGTTCAGATTACAGAGCAATAACTCGCAATCAAACGAGTCGTAGTAATACTGGTATAGTGTGCCGCCATGTTTGAGCTGAGCACAGTGAGTAGGAAGATAACATTCGCTGGAGACAGCAAGAGAAAGTTCAATTGTTCCTAGAGGCGTATATATCGAAGGTTTTATATGATCAGTACCTTGTATTAAGGCTTCTTTTCCACGAAAAAGCTTCATAATGTCCCTCCTTACTCATCTACTTAAGAGTTACTTTCTATTCTTGATAATTAAAAAAATATTTATTATATAAATTTGGCTCCATTTCTTTTATTCTAATTCCATTCTCTCCTGCGTCCTCTATCCCTCTTATGTAGAAAAGACACTTTAAATTTTTATCAAAGACAATACAAGAAAAGTCCCAGTCTTGATACCTATATTGCTCTAATAAATCTTTCTTGGATTTGATATATGGTATAAAACTCATCTTATTTGAGTTATCGATTATTTGTATCACATTATCTAACTTTAATACTTTATTTTTAGATAAGTAGGTATCGAGATCTTCTTCATGGTAAATGTCTAAAAATAAAATAGAATTATCTTCTATTAGTAATCCATCTAGAACCTCGGTGATATTACAATTTAGAATCTTAAAGTATGGAGGCATTTTGATAATTTGTAATGGTTTCATCAGTTCTCCCCAAAAAAGTATTATCGAGAATTTCATAAAGTGTTCTTATATCTACTAACCCTCACTACCTTAAAGAGTGCAGCGACTTGTCGCAATTCAATAAGGTAGTTCAGGGTTACCTGCTACCTCCACTTCTTCGAAACCCTCGGTATACAAAGAAGTGGAGGCAACGTAGCGTAGATATGTTGTTATTTAGATGTCAATTGTCTTCCACAAAACACTTATAGATTGTATTTCGTTTTCATTCTTTCATATAACTTAAAATCCGTATTTCGATTTACAATCTCTCCAATTAACTCTTTCCATTTGTTTTCAATCCAATTAGGACTTTGTTCTTTCAGAATATCCTCGTTAAATTGACTATCGATATACTCCAAATCTTGTTTAAGCACGCCTAGATCCTTAATCAGTTGATTTCTCGACTCTTTTTCTAACGATACCTTATTCGATAAAATGTCGTCTGTGATTTCTACACTTATATACGTATACATATCTCTAAACACATTATAGATTAAATTGGTAGATGATAACTGATCTTCCCTGAAGTCGGAATTCAGAAAGACGAATGATTCTTCACCCACTTTCAAAGATACCGCCACATTTCCTAAGGCATGTATGACTGTTTCTTTGGAAGAGCCGTCCTCTAAGCTTTTTATCACATTATCTAAATTGTAGATGGATTCTTGTATACCAATTTGAGTTCCATGATTTAGTTTAACCGCGTAATCAACTTCTTGATTGTCTTTGTACGCTTTGAATTGATAGTTGAAGTACATGCTTATGATCAATCCAACCATTAGTATGACTAATGCTATATTTTTTCTCATTGAATCACCTCATAATCATTCAATTTATTTCTGATACCGTTATGTATTCCCAAAACGCCCCAGACTTAGATAGCACTTATCTAAAGCTGGGGCGTTTGTTGGCTGATATTATTCCATTATTATACACTCTATAACTAAGAAACAGTAGTTTCTTAGAGTTGATGCTTTGTTATATAAACTTACCAACTTCTAAAAGAATCCCAGCAATTTTTTAGAGTTTTTAATAACGCCTTCTTATACAGATTTATCTTGTAATGTAGTTTACCTATCCTCCAGCTTCTCTTTAATCCCTAAATTTCAGATTTCATCTCATAAACAATTGCGCCAGTTGGAGCTGGACTATCAGTTGTCAAAGGTTCAAACTTTTTATAATTATGAGCGGCAATTTATCTATAATCTTTTTACTTACAAATTCCTAATGAAATAAGCCCCCTCACCCCAACAAAGCCTGTTCAATCTGATCCACAATCCCATTAATCCCCATCGGCCCATAACACCCAATCCAGGTCGCCGCATCCACCGAATGCACTCGCTGCTCTTCTCCCTCACCAAGCATCCGCAAAACCCGCTCCTCCGTCGCCGATATCCCATCCTGCATGAGTTCATTACTGAGCAAAAAGTAATGGCTGGCTTGTACAGCCGGTAGTCTATCAACCGAGATATGATAGGCCGTGTCGGCGGTATCGGATACAAATAGCGGCACAGGCAGACCCAGATCACGGTATAACACAGCACCTGTACGATGAGCGGCAGAGTGAACCCGAACGAGAGAGTCCAGCGGACGGATCAGTGCTACACTTTTGCCTGCCAATACTGCAGCTAATTCCTCAGATAACAAAGCCGTTCTTCGAAGATAGTCCGCAATGATCTGCTTGGCTTCTGCTCGCTTGCCTGTCAATTCACCAAGCAGGCTCAGAATGGTCTGCCAGTTTTCGTTGCGCTTGAACATCAGCACTGGAGCTACCCCACTTAGCCTTTCAAAATATCGTTCATGCACTTCGGTGCAAATAATTAGATCCGGTGCAAGTCTCTCTACCGCAGGAAGATCAGGATATTCATATGTCCCGAGTAATTCGGTATGTTGGAGCCCCGTTCGGAGAGTTTGAGGGAACGTTAATACGCTGCTCCCTAGTCCGACACTTCCTGCCGGAGACAAACTCAGCGTAAGCAGATGATCAGCATATTGAACATCCAGTACGGCGATACGCTGTGGTGGCTCAGTAACTTGATATTCACCTCGCATATGGCAGATCACCGGACCTTGGGCCGACTCGTACGAAGAAGCGGTGCGATTCCGCAGTAAGGCTTGAGCATACTTTTCATCTAATTCTGAAGCGGCAGCAAGTCGATAACGAAGCGGAGGAACGCCATAATATTTCTTAAACGCCCTGCTGAAATAATACATGTCGCGATAGCCCATTTTATCAGCAATTTCCCCAATGGAAGCATCCGTATGAAGTAACATCCGCGAGGCATTCTCCATCCGCAGCTGGATGACGTATTCCATCGGCCCGAGCTGCTTCTCTTGTTTGAATCGTCGCTGCAACTGCCTTACGCTGCATCCAGCGAGGGCAGCCAGCTCTTTCAGTTCCAGGTTCTGACGATAGTGCGACGTAATATAGGAAGCGACCACATCCACCATGTCGGACTCCGCTCCCCCCTGACCACGTTCATATGCCATGATCAACTCGTAGATCATCCCCTGGAGCAAGGCGTTCGCATAGAATCGTTCCAGTCCTTCGCCGCGGCGCCATTTGGCAACGATTTTTTCCGCATTCTCTATCCATTCCGCATGGGTTGCCGAGTTCTGCACAAAGGATCTGCGCAGCGGGTGTTTACGGTACGATGGCACAACAAGTGAGGCTCCCTCCATGGAAGAAGCCTTGTACTTGATCACTATATAATGAATGTCCTCTGATCTGGCCGTCAGTGTGTAGGATGATCCCTTCACCACATGACAGGCAAAAGAAGCTCCAATGTGGCAACCCTCGCCATCCATTGCAAGCTCCCCTTCCCCTCCGTATGCCAGCAGCAGCACATTAGAAGTTACATCTGTTTCGTGTAAAACACTGCCTGTCTGCAAAGTACCGCTATGCCCGTCAAGCATCTTGATCGCTGTATCACTCCAACCACTTGTCTGTTCTTGCAGCGGCATTTCTTCATCTCCTGACAATCGCATAGGTAAAATCATTGCTGTTGTCATTGTAATTGAGATTCTTTCTCATTGTCAATTTTCGGACATTTGAGACAATACTCCCCTGACATCTGGTAATAGAAACAGCAGGTGATTCGCTCACTTTTGGCAACATGCACATTGTCCTTACAATCGGTGAATCGGGTTAATGGATTCTTCCTCTCACCAAATACCTGCCCGGATGCCACCTGCGTCAGATAGGAGAAATCCTCTCGAATGATCTTACGTTCCTGCTCCGTCTCGCCTTCGTCAGGAGCGAATAATCGGCCAATCCGTACCATGATATTCTCCCAGAGAATGCTCATCGAAAGAGGTGCAATCGCAGCAAGAGCCTTTAACAGCGGTGTCAGCTGTACTGCAAACATCTCCTTGACCGCTTTTTCCCGCCATACGTTCCTGTCTCCAGTCAGTTCTTCAGCCTGAAGCCCGTTCACCGCTAGAAAAGGAAACCGTGTCCCCTCTTCATGTTCTTCGAGCTTCGGATGATAGAGGAAGCTGTTCTCCAGCTGAAAGGTTACATGCTGATGATGATACGTCATCGCGGTCACGAGCGGAGTCGTCCATAGATAGCCAAGCCGCTTGGCTAACATGGAGGCTGCGACTTTCATGTCAGGCGCATTGATATAATTCTGAAACCAGCGGATATACTCTCGACACGCCTCTTCGTCATGCAACTCACTCAAAGCAATGATACGGACACTATGTTCAGGCGGTTCACCGAGCAAAATCGAATAATCCTCTACCGTCTCTTTCCATAAGTCTGTCGAGAGATATCGATTCATATTAGTTCGATCCGAGCAGGGCTTCCGATGCCTGATCTACAATCAGATTAATTGCAAGCGGTCCGTAGTATGCAATCCACAGTGTTGAGTTTACGTCATACGTGCGGTTATTTTTCACAGCATCGAGGGACTTCCAAACGGGATTACTCAACATAGCCTCTGCTTCTGCCGCAAACAGCTCATCCGACAGCACAAAATAACGATCTGCCCCAATCTCAGGCACTTTTTCCATCGAAATTTCAACGGAGCCATCTTCATTAATCTCCTGTACCAGAGCAGGCATTTTCAGCCCCAAGTCATTGTACATAATACCGCCAATGCGGTGCTCAATCCCGTGAACACGAATTCCTTCTTTTCGTGGACGAATGATCGCCACTGTTTCATCGCCCAGCTTCTCTGACAATTGTGCTTTCAGCCCGGCGATTTTCTCTTCATACGCTGTGCGCACTTTCTCTGCCTCGTCCTGCTTGTCTGTAATTTGGGCAACTGTAGCTAACGTATCCCGCCAGTCTTCGTAGAAATCGAGTACCAGGGTGGGAGCAATTTTGCTTACACCCTCATACTGTTTTTCTTGAAAGTCGGTCATGATAATCAGATCTGGATCTAGGGCTACAATCGCTTCCAGGTTAGGCTCGTCCCGTGTACCCAGAACCTGTACGTCACTCGGTTGATCGCCTAAGTACTCTGGAAAATCGGTGTTACCTCCAGCGATAACACTACCTGCTGGCTTCTCACCAACGGCTAACATTTGATCCAGAAACTTAACATCCAGCACTGCAATTTTCTGTGGTTTTTCGTTTAGAGTGATGTCACCCTTCATACCCTTGATCGTTACAGGAAAAGCTCCGTCCGTCTTCGTTTCCGCATTCGCAGGTGTCTCCGCTGGCGTTGCTGCAGATTGCTTACTGCTATCTGTACCTGCTCCGGCACCGCAAGCCGTCAGGACTAGAATAAGGGCCATCATCAAGCCCATGAGTAATCGTGATTTGTGAGCAGTATAGGCTTTGTTACCAGCCGTTTGCCCCTTTGTGCCTTGTTTCATTTGTAAATCCCCCTTATGTATAATACTGATAATGATTTTCATTATCGAAACATAAAGAGAGTATATACGATCTCCGTATCGTGTTACCATGTACTTTTGCGACATTTGAGCCGGACTAATGCGACATGGCAAGCCGCTTATCCGCCCTTTAACTTTTCTGCAATGTACGCTTGCAATCGGTAGATGTCTGAAAGAAGCTCTTCTTCCTCCGGCGTATTCCCATACTCCCCCAGCCAACGAGGTGTGCGGATATGCCACTCATCTGTCGTATATTGTTGTTCATCCCGATACTCCAAAATATGTCCCAGGAAATATTCCAGTGATCCAAAAGATTGTTTACAACTATCGTTGATGATGGATTGTGTTTGTGCAATGATTGACTGTAACATGTGCTGAATATGATCTTCTGGATTCACGTCGTTAATTTCCATCGATTACTCCCCACCCTATCTCTACAAAAAATAAATTAGTATATTATTTAAGTGAGCCTAATATTTCAAAACGTAGAATTCTGTTCCGATTAAATACAATAAATCGATGCCCAATGAGTATGGAGACATCGATTCATATCATCTAATTATTGAGGTGAATCATGAGTATGCGACCAAACATCAAATATAGCATTATTATTAGCGCAGTTATTATTGTCGTTGTTCCTATTATCTTTGGATTGTATATGTTGAACAAGGTTGTCGATCCTGACGAGACAATGGTTACGAGAACTGAAGTTTCTCCTGAGCGTATTACCGTAAAAGGTGGATTTGCAGACAGTATCAGCAGATATCATGGCTACTCCCTCTCACATCATAACAATTCACTTTTCATTCAGATTAAAGGCAGTAAACTTCCTATCGGTGGTAGTAAAGACTTCACAATTTCATTTTCTAATACTTATGGGAATGTTGATGAAATCTACTTATTAGGTCCTGGTAACGCTAAGAAAAAGATTTGGCCAAATCCCTAACTTTCATTGGAATGGATATCATATGATCTGACGCAAACAGCTTCAGTCTCTTCTGCTTAACTTCTTAAATGCCGAGTATTCCTGATCGGACTGTATATAACTTAATATCTTTTCCGCACATGCAGCTGAACTCAGCTCTTCCGTATTCACTTCCAGATCATATTCATCATAGGCGTAGATGTAGTCAAACTGTGAATGGGCAAGTCCAATCTCACGATCTCCCCTGCTCTGCTCTCTTCTGGTGAGTTCTTCTTTGGAGCAATGCACACCTACAAACAATATCGAATAATCCGAAAGCAATTTATAAAAATCGTTAAACCACTTGTCATTGCTGATAACCGTATCCACGATGACATTCAAACCCATTTCCGAAAACAGCTTAATCGTTGCACAGTACAACGAATTGATCGGGTCGAACAGGATATCGGTCATCACATGGTGTTCCACTTCTCTTGTTGGTTTCAGATCTGGATATGTACTATCGATGAACTGATCATAATTATGCAAAAATTGATCTACAGATAGATGATGAAACGGAATATCTCCTTGTTTTTTCATTTCCATCGCAATGCTGGTCTTTCCCGAACTTGACGTTCCGTTCAAAAATATAATAAGTCCTCGTTCCATATCTATCACCCTTATCATTAAAATTGAAAACACTGTTCAGCGGAATTACCACTTTCTCCATTCTTCCGTAATATCTTCATTCTCCTGGATGTCTAATCCAGCCTGCCTAGCCGCCTTGTCTATAAAATCAGCCAAATCTTCACGTTCCATCGTTTCAATAAAGTAACCATTGGCCTCTTTCATTTCATTAAACCAGGTTTGTATAATTAAATTTACAATAATTTTCAAATATATGTATAGTAGAAATGAAGTAAGATGCTTTTAAAAGAAGTTAAATCTAACGGAGAGGATGAGATCATGTCTTTTTTCAAAAGGAAGGTTGTACTAGTCTCTTTATTCGTATTGGCTATCTCTGCTGTTGCAATCGCTTACGCAAATGGTCAATCGAAAACGGACGTGCCCATTCATAACCTCGTCAACCTTTCAGCCAACTCTTTAATATTTCATGAAATAGATAAGCTGGATGCGTTTGCTGAACTGATCGTTATTGGTTATGCAACAGAAGATTTCAGAGATCGAGAGCATGTTATTACTGCATTTGATGATGGGACCATGCAGTCCTTTCACACCAATACAAACATCAAGATTGATAAGATACTGAAAAAACCTGACGATTTCCCTTCAGATCAGAACGAATTGAAGATCATTGAACCCGTCAGTCTGGAAGGAGACGTCAAGTATACAGCCAATGACTATGTAGAACTTCAGAAGGGTGATAAAAGTGTGCTTTTCTTGATGAAAAACACCTTTGGTGATTATGGATTAATCAATGATAACCTAGGCAAATTCAGCCTTGAAGGCGTAACTCAATATAGTGTACCTCAATCCTCCACCGCACAAGCGTTATCAGATTACAAGACATTCCGTGGCTTGGTAATGGAAAAATATAATATACAGCAAGTTCAATAGCAGACCACCAGCTAGTTGAATGTACAAAGAAACCGTCTCTTTGGGTATATGGTTGCTCGCACACTCATTTACCAAGGAACGGTTTCTTATAATTTTACAATTTATAATGGGGCTATGCCTAATCATTTACGACCTATGGGAAAAGCCAAACGAGCTGTGGGTCCATACAGCCGATCCATGTCGCGAAATCTACCGAGTATATGCGCTGTCACTCATACGTATCCATAGTTCCCCAGACACTTGCTTGATCGCTGATATTCCGCCCTGTATAATTGTTCAACCTTTTATACCACTAAAGGTAATGCCGCTAATAAACGTCTTTTGAAGAAAAAAGAACAAAACGATAATAGGTAATGTCATCAAGGTGGAGACGGCCATTAATAGACCCCATTCGGATCCCTTTTGACTCTGAAATTGCTGCAATCCGAGCGAAACCGTGTAAGATGGTTCATTGGTTAAATAAAGCAAGGGGCCCATGAAATCAGTCCAGCTCCCCATAAATTGAAACAATGCCACGGCTAATACGGCGGATTTGGCTAGTGGAAACATGATCTGTAAATATATGCGGAACTCACTAGCGCCGTCTAAGCGACCCGCTTCGCGCAGGGCATCAGGCAGTCCCATGAAAAACTGCCGCAATAGAAAAATGTAAATGGGCACTCCAAAAAATTGGGGTACAATCAGTGGAAGAGGTGTTCCCACCCAACCTAATTTAGTAAACAACAGGAATAGAGGAATCATGGTCACCTGTCCGGGGATCATCATAACAGCAAGGGTAACAAAGAAAAGTATACCTCTCCCACGGTACTCTAACTTGGCAAAACTATATGCAACCAAGGGACAGGATATGATCACACCAAGCGTACTAACGATAGTTATAATCGCCGTGTTTTTCAGATATGTCCAAAAAGGGATATACTCAACAGCACGGGAATAATTACTCCACAGAATTGGACGCGGAATCCACTCTGGTGGGAATGTAAAGATTTGTGTGAGTGGCTTAAGAGAAGTCGAAAGCAGCCATATGAACGGAATCATGAAAAATGCAGAAGCAACAATTAGACATACATAGGCTAACGCACGATTGATTCTTTTGATAGCGGTAGGATTCATCCCTTACTTCCTCCTCCTTATTTCCCCTGATAATGAACCCAGCGTTTAGACGTAATAAAAATAATTCCGGTTAATGCCATAACGATAATAAATAAGATCCAGGCCATGGCGGAGGCATAACCCATTTTGAAATACCTAAATCCGTTCTCATATAAATACATGACGTAGAAAGTCATGGAGTTTGCAGGAGTTCCTTGCCCTTTGGTCAATGTATAGGGAAGAGTAAACTGTTGGAATGCACCAATCATTCCCATGACAAGGTTGTAGAAAATAACCGGAGTGAGCAGAGGCAGGGTTACCTTTCTCGTTTTCTGAAACCAGTTAGCTCCATCGATTTGCGCCGCTTCATAGTACTCCTCAGGGATGTCTCCTAGTCCAGCAAGATAGATAACGACAGCTTGCCCAATACCCCAAAGCGACATCAGAATGAGAGAGGGCTTGGACCACGACTCACCACCAAGCCAAGCGGGCCCATCGATACCGATATTCGCTAACATCCCGTTCACCAATCCGAAGTTTGGATGTAACAGCCACATCCACAGAACAGCCAGAGCTACTTGTGGCACGAGAGTGGGTAAGAAAAAGATCGTTCTGAATACAGCCATACCCTTGACCTTCATATTCAACATCATAGCGAGTGCCACACCGAAAAATATACTTAATGGAACAAAAAATACGGTAAAATAAATCGTGTTGTATATGGATTTCCAAAACAGAGGATCATGGAAAAGATCTCTATAATTATTCAATCCGACAAATTCACCCGGCTGCAGAATGCTGTAAGTAGTGAAGCTGAAGTAGATGGACATTAGCATCGGAATTGCATAAAAGCATAGCAGCCCTATAGCCCAAGGTGAAGCAAACAGCCACCCAATCACGTTAGTTCTGTGGAGTGCTCGTTTCCTTGCCGATGGAATTGCTTTTACTTGAACTGGATCGGCCAGTTTCGCCATGTACATTCTCCTTCCAATTGTCATTCATGAATAGGCAAGGAGAGAAAGTTCGCTCCCTGCCTACCGAGCACTCTATTTGTCGTATTTTTCTAGAGCCTTATTAACCGTCTCTGTTACTCTATCCAGGTTCTCTTTCGGAGTGCCGTTACCGCGGGTAGCCTTTTCCGTAGCGGAAGCTAACTCATTCCACAGCAGTTGTCCTTCAGGAATAACTGGGCGGTTATGTGAATTGGGCAAAATATTAATAAATTCCTTCATAATTGGATCGTCCTTGTAACCGTACTTGTCGTTAACCGAATCAATAACGGAAATTTGAGAGTCAGCGTTTAATAACGTTTGCCCTTCTTCTTTCCCTAAGAATTCGAGGAATTCCCAAGCAGCAGCGACGTTCTTGGCGCCTTTAGGGATAATAGCGGACCCGCCTCCCGACCATGTCGTAAAATCAGTACCTGTTGGGGTCGGTATGGGTGCAACACCGTAGTTTAAATCCGGCTTAAATTTTTCGATGCCCTTCACCGTAAAATTTCCACTTATCTTCATGCTGACTTGACCGGAAATGAACGGATCCATTTCCTCCGTACCCGCTGCACTTGTGAATCCGGCAATATCCTCGACATTGTATTTTTGGCCAAAGTCGGTCATCCATTGTAATGCTTCCACGACTTTAGGATCATTTGCGGTAATTTTGCCGGTGGCAGCATCCTGGAACTCTCCTCCAAATGCCCATCCCCAAGTATACAGCCAGCCTTGCGAATACCATGGGATGAACCCGATCCGCTTGAAACGTTTACCTTCCTTGATAGTTAACTTATCGGCGGCCGCTTCAAGCTCGGCGATCGTTTGTGGTGGTTTGTTGGGATCCAGCCCCACTTCTTTGAAATGATCCTTATTATAAAATAACAGGCGAGAGTCCGTATCCATCGGCATTGCATAAAGCTTTCCTTGATAACTGGACTCCTCCCATGCAAATGGATAATACATTTCCTTACGTATTCCGGATTCTGCTGCCATCGAGGATAAGTCAGTCAGAGAACCTTGTGCAGCCCAAGTACCGACCTTAAACCGATCGAAAAGTGCAACGTCAGGAGGGTTGCCGCCTGCGACTGCAGTCAGCAGCTTCTGATCGGATCCCTCGTTGGATTCTGTATAAACCAAATTCATTTTGATCGTAGGGTTTTTCTCTTCAAATGCCTTCACAACTTTATTCATATTATCTAAATCAATTGAGGTAAGACCATGCCACATCGTAACCGTTGTAATCCCCTCTCCGGCCTGATCGCTAGAGCCTCCCTTGGTTGAACAAGCCGTTACAAGTAGTAACATAACCAGAAAGCAAACAAGAATTGGAAATGTGGATTTTTTGGATCTCCTCATTCAAAGTCCCCCTTAAGTTAAATGAATTCGTTTAACTTGGATTCCTATAGGATCCACTTCATTTTCTGATCATCCACAACTTATGTAAGCGCTAACAACTCTAGTGATATGAACTATAAAATCAGAAAATGATGAACACCGTGAATTTGTTATAGGAGCTCACTAGTTATACTAAGTATATTAATATGACATCATAAAACATGTCAATTGCAATATTACGACATCACTATTCATGATGTATGGCTATGATTTAGAGATAGATCTTGCGATATCAGGTCAGGAAGGTCCCTGCCTCGAAGTTAATATTTCTGATATCAAAAAAAGTGCCGAAAAGCCCATCGGGACTTCTCGACACTTTGAACAATATCCTTGCTTTGGTTTAGCTGCACTTGAATAAACCTTACCCGTTATTTTTCACAACCATACGATGTTTAATAATGTTCAGCTCGGGAACTGCTGTTCCATGCAATTGAGAGATTAACATATCCACTGCCAATTCACCCATCTGCTTCTCATCCTGCTTAATATGAGTGAAGATGGGTTGACCCAGGTGATCGTTCAGGGAGTCGAAACAAACGATCTCGTATTCCTCCAGAGATTTCCCCATCGAGTGGATGACTTGAGCCAGCATGGTAGCTACTAGAAATTCCGATGCGACAAACGCCTTTACATCAGGATGTTGTTTCAAAAAATGCTTTACTGTTTCTTTATCACTTTCAATCGCTGTTCCGTTTATGTTCTTGGGAAGGGTGCCCTTCAAGTTCGTCAATACATAATCTTTGTTCAAATTCATTCCTTCCTGGGTGAAGGCAAACGTATATCCGAGCAGCCTTTCCTCCAACGTTGAAGTGTTCTCTTCCGGCGGAGATAAAAAGGCAATTTTTTTATGACCTTTGTTAATCAGATGACGCGTAAGATCCATGGCTGCTTTCTTATTGTCTGTATATACCGAACAAACCGGAATTCCTTTTAGATATCTATCGGCCAAAACAATTGGAAACCGATCTAATACAAGTCGAAGCAGTTTAGAATTATAGTGTTGACCATGAATGGGCGTCACGATTAATCCTTTGATGCCTAAACCAATAAATAAGTCGATCGCACGTTTTTCCTCATCCCGATCCCCGCAAGTTCGCTTGATAATGAGTTGATAATTATGCTCAGCACTCCGCTTTTCCATCGATCTAAGAAGTTCCAGGCCAAACTCGTCAGAAAAATTCGGTATAATAAACCCGATCACCCGCTTATCGTCCTCAGGTACCAAAGTTGTTCTTACCTCTGAATAATGCTTCGGTTCTTGTCCTCCAATGATACCATCGGCTACATATGAACCTTTTCCTTGTATTCGTTTAATAACCCCAGAATCTGCTAATTTCTCCAGAGCCTTTTTAGATGTAATACGACTGACGCCAAATTGTTCAGCCAACTCTTTTTCAGAAGAGACCCGGTCACCTTCTTTTAAACGACCTTCTTTAATCTCTTGTACAATATAGCTATATATCTGCTCGTATAAATGCAATTCCACAAAACCACCCTGACATCATAATATTAATATACTAAGTATATTACACAAGAAGTAATTCGCAAAGTTAGTGGATGGGATTGTGGTGTTCCTTGAAGAAGGTCGAATGCCTCCTAGAGGCTTGATGATTGTACAGGCTTCCTTTCGAATGTAAGCAGGATCAAAATTAGCACCTTGATCACTTCCCCCTCTAGCAACAGAACGTTGCAATTGAATTAACTCTATAATTAGACAATATGTATTTGTTCTTTTAACAGTTTTAATCATTTTCAACCTTTACTTCAGCAATAAAGAAATTCTCTCCAGGTATTGAATCTCCAGCTACTCTTCTTATCATTGACAATTGACCAACATGTGTCATTGCATCTGATAGTGGTCCTTGAATCAGTTTTTCGACAATTCTCTCTTTATTTGGTAGTCCATTTGATTTCATTAAATTGTCTAAGTTATGCAGCTCATTAAAAAATGTCTGTACTTCGTCATTCCAGTTTCCTGATTCTTTCTTAGGTTGTACTTGGTTATCAAAAACGGATTGGGCATATCTTATGACGTCAGACATGTGTGCCAAAATCTCAATTGGAGTTCTTACTCCGTTACCGAGCTCATAATTCGGGTAATTGCTTGGAGCATTTAGAATTGCTTTTGAACATCGATACTTGAGAGACGAGAGATAATGTCTTAAAAAGTAAATTTCATCCATTTTTATTATCCCCTTTTCTAATTCTTTTCTTTTTGCAAGTCTACTGAACTTTCATAATAACTCTTACGCATCTAACTTCTTATTGTAGTAAATATTCATGGAACATATGTGTTTCTGGACAAGTGAATCATCTTTTTCATTGCTCTTTTTATTTTGATTCATCTTTTCAGATGTGTTACCATGTTCTTAAATAAAGACCAAGTGCGGCGAACACTTGGTCAGCACAATTGGCTTGGATGGTTAATCCCTTCTTAAGTCAAGTTAGTACAAAGACCCACCTTTGGCTCTCAACCTTGGGGTGGGTTTTTACTTTCTCTGTTGTTATTGATGTAGTTAAAAGTGCAAGAATGAATGTTCCGAATAACAGCATTAGAGTCATCGCATCTTTCACTTCCATGGTTTCACCTCCTTTCGAAGGGAAACCATACCCACCCAAGATTCAATTGTAGCTATATTTTACCTTTGTTTACATCTCCGTACAAGTGTTCTTATCTGCTTTTTTGTATTCTTTCCTTTATTCTATTTTCAGCCCATCATTTCTATCATATAACATCTAATTTATGTACTCCGTAAATACCACACATCCTATAGTTTCTGAATACAGCCCAGGTCTGTTCCGTTTTCCAGTAAATGCGTAACAAAAGAGTGCCTCATGACATGAACACTAACCTTTTTTCACAATGCCTGCGCGCTGTCTAGCTTCTTCGAACAATTTCTGCACGCTACGCTCGGTAAGATGCCGTTCCGAAGAGTGCTCCGGAAACAACCAGCAATGGGTCTATACTCAGCAATGTAGTTCTGCACAATCTCCCAAGCAAGATTGAAAATAGGTTTCTCCGATCCTTTTGGCCTTTTCCCTGTCTTACGATAATTGTCTGACGCTCAATATCCAGATCGCTATATCGCAGACGAACGACTTCGCCTACACGTAGCCCACCTGAATGGGTAGGATACAGAATCGTCTTATGCTTGAGATTAGTTACGGCTCTAAGCAATTTGGCAACTTTTTTTTCGGACATGACATTGGGCAGCTTTGTCTGCTTTTTTTGGACGTATATACTGGATTTCAGCAGGATAATGGAGCACATGTTTGTAATAGAATCGAACCGCACTTATTGTCTGATTCACATTGGAATGGGAAACTCCTCACTCAAGCAAACCCAAACAATACGCCTGGACGTTTATGTGTTAATTTCTGTATTTGTTTGAGGATGACTGCCCAGAAATCGTTCGATCTGACTGCAGTATGCTTTAATGGTTTTCCGACTGTATCCTTTACATCAAAATGGTTCGTAAACTCCTGGATCGATGTAATATTGTGAGGAATAATCCACAGTTTCTGTTTGGGCTCCCACCGTCTACCCGATATCTGACGAATGCGTTGAATATATACAGTTTTATAGGGAATATGGACATGAAGTGAGTCAGCTGAACCTTTAGTTACAATGATTGTCTCTTCGGTTCTGGCCTTATCATTCATAAGAAACTCTCCTTTGACTGAATTCGACATGTGATTCTATGTAATTTGGCAAATAAAAAAAGGAAGATCATTCTTCATCCCGTGTGGGAATCAGATGATCTTCCGATGCTTTCGTTTCGGAAATATGATGTTGAAAAGGTAAATCTGAGCGCGGCTTATGCAACGGCAAGCCGCGTAAGGGTGAGGTGCTGCGTCCAACGGGTGCAGTACCTCATACAGACGCATCGCGTTTATTAGCGCGGTGCTCATGTTTGTGGCATCTCGAGCATAAAGCCGCGATGCTTCATCCTGCTACATGGCATCAATCAGCCATGTAACTTATCTCAGGCCGCTGCACCTACATGGCAGCGGCTTCTTCTCCCAGCGGTAGCGTGTAATACTGGGCCTGCTGCCCTTCATGCTGCTGGTACACAACGACCAGCAGCGTCCGGCCTTTCGCGGCAAGCGGGCTGGCGCCAGCTAGCACACGCTCAAGCCGGAACGGAAGCACATCCAATACGGTGTGCTTCTGCAGTTCCTTTTCGCCGAGACCAAGGTCGGCGAAAGCACGGGCACCCATGACCGTCTGTGCGGTCATGGCCGAGGTCATCGGCAACGCACGCGAAGCGTTGCCGTCTTCCCCGTCCGCCGCTCCATCCGCGGCGGACCCTGTTGCGTCGCCCGAAGCAAGCGACGCTGCACCCCCGGCTTCGCTGCCGATCACACCCGCCGCATCCGCGGCAGAGTCTTCCTCGGCAGCAGCCGAACTTGCCGCAGCGACACTCGCACCCGTGCCGCTGCTTTCCAGCCATGCCGTGCCAGCGGCACCGGCAACACGTGGCAGACGAACGTCTTCCGGACGTTCAGCCAACGTTTTCATATAACCCGCCCACTGGTCTTTCTGGAGTGGATCTTCCCACCAGATTTTGCGTGGTTTGTATTTGTGACCGAGGAAATAATCCAGTTTCATCAGGCCGAGTACGATATCCATATGCGGCGTATTCCGCGACTCCAGGAAGCTGTGCAGACGAGTAAACAGATCCTCCAGCTGGTGACCAATCTTCTGCCAACCCTGACCTTCCCAGTAATCCCCGAACGCCTGGAAGAAATCAAACGGCGAGTTGAACTCCTGCTCCATCAGATACTTCAACGTGTGGTCCATCCGGTGTGCGTTCCAGTATTTCTCCAGTACATCCTCCAACCGCTTCAGGCGTACGATGTCACTGAACGGCAGGACATCACTGCCCAGAATCTCATACGGTGCGTGATCCATATACGTATAGTTGTACTTTTCCGCATCCAGACGCAGACCCGTACCACGCAGCATTTTGAGGAATCCGAGCTGAAGCTCTTCCGGCCCCAGTGCAAATACATCGTTAAACGTCTTGCGGAACGTATTGTAATCTTCCTCCGGCAGTCCGGCGATGAGATCCAGATGCTGGTCGATTTTACCGCTAGCTTTCACTTTGTTGACCGTACGGCTCAGCTTGGTAAAGTTCTGGCGGCGTTTCACCAGTTCATTTGTCGGATCATTCGTGGATTGAACCCCGATCTCAAACCGGAACGTGCCTGGTGGCGCATTCTCTGCCAGATAGTCCAGTACTTCAGGACGCATAATATCCGCCGTAATTTCAAACTGGAACACTGTCCCCTGATGATTCTCAATCAGGAATTTGAACATTTCGAGCGCATAATCCCGCTTGATGTTGAATGTCCGGTCCACAAACTTGATCAGCTTTGCACCCTTCTCAATCAGGTACAGAATGTCCGACTTTGTCCGCTCAATATCGTAATACCGCACGCCGACTTCAATACTGGATAGACAGAACTGACAACTAAACGGACAACCCCGACTGGTTTCAAAATAAACAACCCGCTTCCCAAGCTCCGGAATATCCTCTTCAAATCGGTGCGGTGACGGCAGATCGTTCAGATCAGCCTTTGGCCGTCCTGGCATGAGAATGACTTCTTCCCCTTTGCGATACGCCAGTCCATACACAAAGTGGAACTTCTTGCTTCCTTCCAGCTCCGTCAACAGCTGATGCAGCGTCTCTTCCCCTTCACCCATCACGATGAAATCAACATTGGGAATCCGATTCATCCAATATTCCGTGTCGTAGGACACCTCCGGCCCGCCCAGCAAAATTTTCACGTCAGGCATAACCTTTTTCAGATTATCAATGACCTTGATTGTCTCTTCAATATTCCAGATGTAACACGAGAACCCAATCACGTCCGCCCCACGCTGGTACAGATCAGACACAATGTTCATGACGGGATCTTTGATCGTATACTCCGCCAGGTCAATATCAAAATCCTTCTCACTGTACGCCTTCAGACAACGCAAGGCCAAGGAGGTATGGATGTACTTTGCATTTAATGTAGAAAGAATAACCTTCATGGTTCACAACCTTTGCCTGGACACCCAGACCATATTTTTTTGGTAAAAAGAAAGCTGCACAGCCATCCTGCCCCGGATGCTGTTCATCTAAACCTCTTTTGAACTAGCCATTCCATGTCTCATGGACATATCCAACTTTTGTCTTTCAAAGAGTGGACACTCTTTTCAAAAAGACATATACACCTCGCCAAACAAAAACCACAACATACAGTATGAAACACACATAATAAAACTACATGCTGTATGTGATACGATCAGCCCTTTCTAACGCCAATGTTCACCTTTTGAAAGACAATTTACCATCTTTTGTCCGCATCCCAGAGACACAAAAATCAACTTCAAACTCAACTTCACCCTGTAAAAGACCTCGTTCGCATTCCATCCACAATAGATATCCACATTTTACTGCCTTGAGCCTCTAGCTTTTAGCCTCGAACCTCTACCGAACGCTTCCCCCGTATCATGGACGAACCATCGACTTGCACGAAGCATATATATCAAATTATTAATCAATTAAGCTTTACGCGTCATGAACTTCAAAGACCTGAAAGCGCGAATGTAACAACAATCCTCACTTCATCCCATCCAGCCAAACTCGCTCATTATTGATCATAACTCGCTCATACTTACTAATACCTTCTCATACCTACTCATACTCGTAAAAAGCATCGTCATCCGTATCGACTTCTTCACCCGATTGCTTCTGGAAAAACTCCAGGAACGGTAGCCCGTACTTGCGGTACTTCACCTCACCGACCCCTTTGATATCCAGCATGTCACGTTCTGTCTGTGGACATACCACACTCATCTCACGCAAAGTTGCATCATTGAAGATAATGTACGATGGTACATGCTCTTTCGCCGCCAGATCACGACGGATCAGACGAAGCTGTTCAAATACCGTCTCATTAACCGCAGATGGCATCGCATCGCGTCCACGACGTCCGCCGTAATTCGTACCCGAAGCCGTTGCCGCTGTCTTGCGGACGACACGTTGCATCACTTCACGCTGGCCTTTGAGCACTTCCACCGCTAATGGTTGCAAACGTACAACCGGATACTGTCCCTCGGACAGCATCAGATATCCTTCGGATACCATCACGTTGATGATCTCCGATATCTCACGCTCTGTCCGATTGCCCATCACGCCGTAGGTTGGCAGAGAGTTGAAGCCGTAATCAAGCACCTTTTTGGCACGGGAGCCTTTGAGCACCGAAGCGACCAGCGATACACCATACCGTTCACGCATGCGGTGAATGCAGCTGAATATTTTCTGCGCATCAATCGTCATGTCTACCAGCTCGCGGTCGTCCGTACAGGAACTGCAAATACCGCAAGGCGTATCGTCATGCACCTCACCGAAATAATCCAGCTGTGCACTACGCAGACAGCGGGTCGTGTAACAGTAATCCACCATCTGTTGCAGCTTCCGGTAATCGTTCTGTTTGCGGTCGCCCTCCATCGGATTCTGCTCAATCAGGAACTTCTGGGTGATAATGTCCTGTGCCCCGAATAACAGAATACACTGACTTGGCTCTCCGTCCCGGCCCGCACGCCCGGCTTCCTGCACGTAAGCTTCCATGTTCTTCGGCATACTGTTATGAATCACGTAGCGTACGTTCGATTTATCAATGCCCATCCCGAACGCATTCGTCGCCACCATCACTCGGATATCATCGTACAAAAAAGCTTCCTGGCTCTGTGCCCGTTCATCATCCGTCATTCCGGCATGGTAGCGTCCCGCAGGCAATCCCGCCTGCAACAAACGCTGATGCAGATCGTCCACGTCCTTACGGGTCGCGGCGTATACAATCCCCGGCTCGCTGGCATGCTCGCGCGCATAATTCAGGACAAAGTCCTTCTTGCTCTCGCCGCGCAGCACGCTAAACGCCAGGTTATCCCGCCCAAGTCCGGTCACGTATGTCTGCGGGTCCTGCAAACGCAGCAACCGCAGAATATCTCCCATGACCTCGGGCGTTGCTGTCGCCGTAAAGGCCGCAACGACCGGCCGCTCCGGCAAACTGTCCACAAACGGCGCTACCGCCAGGTAGCTTGTCCGAAAATCATGCCCCCACTGTGACACACAGTGAGCCTCATCCACAGCAACGCATGAGATCGGCAAATAGCCCATCTCTTCGCGGAACCAATCCAGCTCCAGTCGCTCAGGCGCGACGTAGAGCAACTTCAGCTCACCGCGCTGCGCTGCGCGGATGCGATCATTCACTTCTTTGCCGCTCAGTGTACTATTAATATAAGCGGCAGCAATTCCGGCGGTCGTCAACGCATCGACCTGGTCCTTCATCAATGAGATCAATGGGGAGACAACAAGTGTCAGACCCGAATATAACAGAGCGGGGATCTGATAACAGATCGACTTACCGCCCCCGGTTGGCATAATGCCGAGCGTATCTTCACGTTCGAGCAGGCTGGCTACAATCTTTTTCTGTCCCTCACGGAAGTCGGGGTAGCCATAATATTTTTGCAGGAGACCCTGCGCTTCTTCAATAGTAGGTGTTTGCACACTCATGTAAAGACTCCTTACTTATCACCGGTGTTTCTCCACCAGCTTGGTCCGATCCGATTCTGACATCCGAAAGCGGCTCATATGCCGCATCCTTGACAACAAAATGGCGTTCTCATGACTTGTCCGTCAAGCAAACGCCGCTCCCTTTAGTTTAACGGCCCAGCCCCGAATGAGCAACCGCGTTTTACTGTAAATCGTCGAACCTGCTTCATTAAAATAAAAACAACCGTCCTGCCCTAGTTGGACAAAACGATTGCTTTAAACTTTTGTTTACGAACCACACTCATATCCTGCTAGTATACACATACCAATTCATCCGGTGAACCTACTACACCTTGTAATTTCACTTTAATCTTTTAACGACTCTACCTCAGACTCCGACAAGCCACTAGCCTTGGCAATAACAGCAACTTCAATACCTAGTGAGAGCATATTTCTTGCAATTTCAAGAGCTTTTTTACGTTCGCCCTTTTCCGTAGCCCATTCAATCATGGAAGCTTCATCATACAAATACTTCTGCCGTTCTTCATACAAACGACGCGCTTCCCGATCCTGACTCAAGAACTCCAGCGTATCCCTTATTTTCTTAACCCCAGATTCATTCATGTTGTATCACCGCCTTTTGCATTCATGCGATAATACAATCCTTTCCTCTGCATCAGTTGTTCATGCGTCCCATCTTCAACAATTCGGCCTTGTTCCATCACAAGGATGCGAGAGCACTGACGAGCAACCTCCATCCGATGTGTGACAAGCAGCCCTATTCTGCCTTGCATAAAGTGCAGCAAGTGATTCATCACGTTCTGTTCTGTCTGAATATCCAGAGATGACGTTGGTTCGTCCAGAATATACAGATCGGATGACCTCGTAAAGAGTCTAGCAAGCGACAGTCGCTGTTGTTGGCCTCCAGACAGATTGGCCCCTTTCTCATGCAACATTGCTGCGTATTGTCCTTCCTGTGCCTCAATATATTCATGCAAACCTGCCTGCTCTGCCGCAAACTTCACTCTGTCCAATGTAACGTCTGAACTCAGACGAATATTTTCTTCGATCGTTCCTGTAAAAAAAGTTGGTGTCTGCGGCATATACGTGAGTCTGGACTGGTCATCCATCTCTACATACTCTGCAACATGTTTATCACCCAGCATTACGCTTCCGTTTGTTGGCTCGATCAGCCCTGCACACACTTGGCACAGTGTAGATTTGCCAGCACCGCTGGCGCCAACGACCGCAACCAGTTCACCAGGAACCAGATTAAGCGTAATCTGATCCAAAATCGTCCGATCACTGATTTCATCTATTACCGTAACCTGTTGAAGACCTAGCATAGCAATTTCGTTCTCTTTATGTGCCCCTTTTTGTGTATTCCCTTGATCTTGGTTACAAATTCCCTGTGCAAGCTCTTCGTGCTTAGTATTGGATGTGTCAGTCTTCTTGTTCTCCGCCAACTTCAACCATGCAGAGATACGTCCAAATGCACCCACGCTGGCTTGCATCTGACTCCACTGGCTGGACAAGCCGAGTACTGGCCACACCACCAGTTCAAACAGCAGACTACTTGCAACAACCATGCCTGGAGATAAAGTTCCCCTAGCCGCTGACAAAGCAATAAGGAACAGTGCTGCCAATTGAGCGAGACCAAACACCGCCATCGCCACGTTATCCGACATACTCAGGGTCATCTGTAACTTGGCCTGAACACGATTCAGTGATTGCTGTTGTGTTCGAAAACGAGCAAGAAACCACGGTGAAGCATTATACATCTGAATCACCGGTATCCCTTCAACATACTGTTGGATCTGTTCTTGGGACTCGCCTTCCCTGGATTCGACCTCATCGGACAGATGTACAATTCGCTGATCATACAACCTCGCCGTGAACCAGATGGCCCCTGCACTTACCAAGGCGATAACCGCAACCCATGCATCTGCTCTGTACAAATATCCCAGCGATAGAGCAATGATGAATACAACCGTAACACCCTCTGCAATAGCCTCCACAACTTCTGCACCATGCTTGGTGTCTTCCTTGATGCGAAGCATCACATCCCCGGACTTCTGTCTGCGCACCCAGGAATAAGGCATCCGGTTTAACAGTTTCAACAGATCCATGGACATATCCCGTTGCATCGATTCTTTGAGCCATACCAGCACGTAACGATGCATCGCGAGCAATACAATAAATCCTGCCAGAATGGCGATGAAAATCATTGCGGTGGCATTAAGCTGTTCCTGTCCCCCATCATGAATAGCATCCACGAAGAATCCCTGTACAAAGGCTAGTCCCCAATCAAAGACCGCATCTGCTGCGATAAAAATGAACAAGATCGCTACAGCTAATCCATAAGGTTTCATCCAGCGAAAAATAACGGGCCATACCGTTGCCAATGATACAACTTGCTTTGGGTCATCTGGAACATCACTTTCGTTCATCTGATGATGAGCTTCTATTTCAGACTTTTCATTTTCATTATTTTCATTTATCTCATATGCTCCACTTTTCTCATGACTGCTTTTCATTTCAACGTGATCGGTATATGCTATATCTTCGATCTTGTTACTCATGCTGTTCCTCCACTTCCGTATCCTGCTTCGCAATATAACTTCGATATCCGTTTGGCCGATCCAGCAATTCACGATGAGTCCCCGTATCTGCGACGCGTCCCTTCTGAATATAGATGACCTGATCAGCCCGCTTGATCAGCGATAATCGATGAGTAACGGCAATAACCGTTGTGCCTTTGTCAGCAGTGATTCGGGCAAAGAGATCATTCAATCGTTGCTCATGCCACGGGTCTTGAGATGACGTCGGTTCATCCAACAATAGAATATCCGGGTTTCTCAGCATTGCTCTGGCTAGACTAATACGCTGAAGCTCACCACCCGACATCGTTCCGCCTTGCGGCTGAAGCTCTGTCCCATAGCCGAGCGATTGACGCATAATCGAGTCATGTGCAAGCGCCATGTGGGCCGCAACCTCTACTTGATCGGAAGATATCCCCTCTTGTCCAAAAACAATATTCTCTTCCACTGTGCCTGTGAAAATAAAGGCTTGTTGCGGAACATACACCTGATTGACTTGCGCTGTCTGAACTTCGTGCATATCCTTCAGTGAATTCTTCTGATCTATGACCTTAATCGAACCAGTAACAGGTGTGTCTAATCCGGCTATTAATTTCAATAACGTGGTCTTTCCGCATCCACTTGGCCCCGTGATTACAGTGAGCTTTCCTTTCGCGGCTACAAAAGAAATATCTGTTAGCACTTCTTCTTGTTCTGCATACCTGTAAGACACATGATGCACGTTGATGCCAGCTGCTTTAGCTTGTTTTTCAAGCTGCCCCAAATGCGTATCGGACTGTACATATGTATTTGTACTGGTATTAGCAACCGTGTTCTTTTTCTCCAAATCCAACACTTCAAAGATTCTGGACGCATGAGAAGCCGAACCAATAAAATCATTCCACAGCCCAGATAAAGATTCAATCGGACGAGTTAACTGACTGCTAGCTACCAGAAAAGCTGCCAGTCCGCCTACATCCATATGTCCATTCAGAACCTGCATGCCGCCTAGATAGAGAATCAGAATCATGCCACCATACGTCGAGAACCGTCCGGCTGCTTCCGAAAGTCGTTGTAACACTGATACAGACATCGTATGTTTGAAAACCTGATCCATTCGACCTTTAAATTGATGGTGTACATAACCCGCGAGTCCGTAACTTCGGATCTCAACCGGGGCTTGGATGATTTCAGTCAGTATCTCATCTCTTGATGCTGCACTGGCATTCAACTGATCATGCCGTCTTTGTAGACTTTTACCCAGTCCGACCGTTACAAGAGGATAGATCAATGTGAATGCAATGATAGCCAACGACAGCGGCAAGTTCACCCAGCTGAAGTAAGCAAAGGCAAGAATCAGCTGAATGATATTTTTTGCGAGTTCAATGCCATGTTGATTTATTCCCTTCTGTGCTTCCTTGGCTGAAGTCCAGACCCTAGAGGTTAGATCACCCGTATGATAATGTGCCAGATCACGTGTCTCTGTGTTGCTAAAGGATGAGAGTAGTAGAGACTGCACAGACAATAATGTCTTTTGCTGGAATAACGTCTCGACCCTCGTCATGAATGCGGTTACAATCAATCGTAATACGACAATGCTAACGCCTATGATCAAACCTGAGTAGAGTAAAGAAAACTGTGCTTCTGTTGCGCCTTTGACCAGTCTTCGGATCGATTCCAAATAACCGACCTCAATCAGGGAGACCAAACATGCGGCGAAAAGTAACAGAATGATGAACATACGGTACTTGCCCGTTAGTGTCCATAATCGAGTTAACATGCCTAACGTTGTATAAGTTCTTTTGTCAGCAAACATGGATGGTTTCTCCAATCTTGTCATTAAATTATGTACTTGGTTATGATATCATCGGTGATAAGGAAAAAATGAACATTTATTGCTGTAAGTACTATTAGAAGTAGGGAGATTGATATGCAACACGATTTGCTAGGCACATTGGATAAGCTGTTCGACTACATAGAAGACCATATCCAAGACAAGTTAACGCTGGATCATCTGGCATCTGTAACTCATATATCGAAGTTCCACCTGCATCGCATGTTCAAACATGTAAGCGGACAATTGCCTGGAGAATACATTCGTTCACGCAAATTGGCACGCAGCCTGGAACAATTGGTGAACCTGAATTGGAAAATCATCGATATCAGCGGACATTACGGGTTCGAACATGAACAATCCTACATACGTGCTTTCAAACAAGCCTTTGGTATCACCCCCCTGCAATATCGCAAACAGGGAGCTGGAGACCTTGAATTCACAGCCCGCATGACTTCGTCCATGATCACTATGCTTCCGTACGGATATATTTTCACACCAACATATGTACGAAAACCGGCTATGAAACTCATTGGGCAACGATCCCACATTCGGTATACAGATAATGAAGAGCACTATGAAGCCAATTCAGCAGGCAACGATTTTTTTGAAAAACACTTTCATTCGATTCCTAATGTGTTGCAGCCTAACGTGTATATTGGATTTACCAATGAAATTAATGAGGATTACAGTACATATCAGCCGTCTGTAGAAGTGACCTCTCTGGATCATATCCCTGAAGACCTGAATGGAATTGAGGTCCCGGCCAACCAGTATGCCGTTTTCAAATTCGTCTGTGATTTCCATCCAAGTCTGATCAACATTGATCATTTGGACAGTGTCTGGACATTTATCGATGAATATTGGCAGAGCCATTCGGGGTACGAGAAGAGTGATCCATACTATTTTGAAAGAATTGATGGCAGTCTGGCTCAGGACCACTACGGAGAAATGGACATTTATATTCCTGCAAAGCAAATTTCACTGTAGGTGGAGGTTAGATGCTTATGGACTCAAATACTCAAGCTAATTCAAGTTCATCCAATACAAATTCTCGCAAACCTTGGATACGTCGACACCCGATTCTCACTACAATTACATTATTGATCCTTGTACTGTTTACTTCCGTATTCCTGTATTTCTGGCTCCGTCCATACTTCTCCACGTTTGACCGTCCTGAGAAAGGAGAATTGAGCTATTCCATACCTTCGCCGAACGGTGAATATACTGCCGAGATTTACGGTGTACCTTACGGTGGTGCTGCAGGAGGCGTTACGATCTGGGTCGATGTGAATAAGACGAATGCACCTGAAGGCTCCACGGTAAAAACGATCTATCGAGCCGAGCACCACGGGAATAACCATCTCGAGTGGGAAAGTGAGAACACAATCCGGATTGAAAACTGGAATGAATACACGGATGAGACCATTACGCTCAACATGGATGAGGAAATATATGATGGGCGGAGATGGGCGTGCAAAAGCTTACGGATGAAGGACCAGTATGTGCGCTGCATCGCACCCGAAAAATAAAGCAACTTAGCAAATAAAAATGACGGCCCCGATTACCCAACTCTCATCTTGATGCGTAATCTTCACTGCACCGCACACCAGAAGTTCTACGCTGTGTAAGCCTTGTGAAATTCTCGCCAAATGCTGTCCTTTCATTACACCATGGCAGGAGATACAAGCGGCACGAGAAGCGTAAAAAGCCCCACTCACCGACTCTTTCGGTTAAGCGGGGCTGCTCTTGTTCATTATCTATCCCAGTTCGTCTCCTACTTACGAGGTGATACTTCACCACGTTCTTCCCGCTCCTTCATCTCTTTGCGCACCACTACTTCGAGCTTCTGCCGATTGGCAAGCAATCCGGGATCGTCGGGCAAATACTCACGGGCTTTGGTGTTATGCATCAATGCCTGTTCCCAGTTGCCCAGATGGGCATAACAAAGGGATAAACGTGCATGTGGCAGCCAAGTACGACAGGCCACGGGTACCGGGCGCAGTCCCGGATCGCGGCTGCTCACGTCTACCGCCTGCATATACCAGTAGATCGCCGGGACGGGTTCCTGCCGCTCATGGAAACAGGCCGCAATGGCACAGCAGAAGTCGGCATGTGGCAGATCGTATTGGAACGACTGCAGCAATGCACCGAGCTTACGGCCCGGCTCACCCAGTCGTTCATAACATTCCGCCAGTCTCGCGCAAGCAATCAGGCAATCCTCGCGGTAACCGCTTGGCTGTTCCAGCAGCTTTGCGTACCCGCGTGCCGCCGCCGCATAATGCTGGCGGTCATAACATTCGCCTGCATAATAAAATAGCAGGCGACCTTGGGCTACGCCCTCTTCGGCGATCCATTTGCGCAGAATGCGCACGTTTCGCGCCGAATGATGTCCCGCTTCGCGGCGGTGCGTGACGGCAATGTCTGCCGTAAGCACTTCGCCTCGCGGGAAGCTGAGCTGCTCGTGCAGCCGGCCATGCCAGCGGCACCCGGCATTCCGCTTGACCAGGCGAAGGCGACGGTCCGTCACAAGCGGACTTCCCTCCGGCCCCTCGGCCAGCGTATAGTTCAAGATCACAGCTTCCGTCTCCCCCTCAGACGGCAACTGCTGCTTCAACACCGCAAGCTTCGCCCGTTCCGCGGGAAGCAACACATCATCCGCATCCAGCCACAGGATATACTCCTGCGTCGCCTTGGCAAATGACTCATTCCGCGCAGCGGCAAAGTCTTCCTTCCATTCATACGTGTAGACCTGGTCGGTATACTGCGCAGCGATGTCCATCGTGCGATCCGATGAACCGGTATCCACAATGACGATCTCGTCCGCAATGCCAGCAACCGAGTCCAGACAACGCGCCAGCGTGCGTTCCTCGTTCTTCACAATCATGCACAGACTGATGGTGATCACGTTTTGAGCCCCTTCCTTCACACTCTCATTCCCACAAACCTCAAAGTTTAATACAGAATTCATTTCATTTTCACTGTGACTAACGAACTGAGGTAACGCTATTTTCACATTTTAGGCATCCATTCGCCGTTTAGCACAGCTTGGGCTGAAATAACGCCGCTGAGATTCGTTAGAACATGGATTAGCTCTGTCGTCACACTAAACAACACCGCTACACTTCCCCACTCTCCTGACGGCGAAGCCGTTTCACCTGCTCCACTGCACTGTCCAGTGCCTTCTTGCGCTGTTTCATTACGCGGAGATGTTGTTGCTCCACCTCAGCAAAATGGACATGATCCAGCTCCATCCACTCCATCAATTGATCCAAAGTCGGGGACATATGCAGTTGTGTATTCCGCCGTTTGCGGGCCGCGCAACATAGATATTTATGATGAACTTCCAGTTTCAAGACTTCAAAATACGGCATCAGGGTCATCGCCAGACTTCCTGCATAGAAGGTCTGCTTATGGTCATAAAACGGGTGATACCCATACGGCACGGTTACAACCAGCGTCCCATCTTCCTGCAACAGCCGATGAATCTGGATCAACAACGTCTCCGGATGAGCAAAATGCTCCAGCACTTCTCCAAGCAGCACCGTGTCAAAAGTAGTTCTTACTTTCCATTGCGTAATATCCAGCAGCCGAAAATCCACATTGTTTCGCACCGGCCGGGATTCTTTGGCAAGCTCGCCTTGGGCATACCGGATACTCTCTTCCTCCAAATCAATACCAGTGACACGAAATCCTTCACGTGCCAGCAAAATCGACGTAATGCCCTGACTGCACCCGACATCCAGGATGCGTTTGCCTGTTGCCTCACGGCACATCCAGTGGATACGCGTTCTCGTCGCTTCATGAGAATCTTCCGAATTAATCTCGCCATAATAACGTTCACTCACTCGATCATGATTGGCCATAGATTTCTCCCGTTTTCACTCCGCGTATCGGCTGACCAAGCACCACAATATTTCCCCCATGGCATCCAGCCGTTGCATTGCGTGTATCAAAAATTAGCTTTGCATGATCTGCCATCTCCTGATAATCGAATCCCGAATGATCCGTGGTGATAATCACCAGATCAGCTCCTGTCCACAATTCCGGCACCGCCGGACTAGCGTGCAGCACTGTACCGTCATCCTTGCGGAAGACAGGCACCATTGGATCGGTGAAAACCACATCTGCACCCGCTGCACTCAGCAGCCGGAAAACGTCCAGCGCTGGTGACTCACGCAGGTCATCAATGTCTTTTTTGTAAGCCATACCCGCGAGTACCACACGCGCTCCCTGCACAGCTACACCATTCTGCTCCAGCAGTGCAGTTGCACGCTGAACCACCTGCTCCGGCATCTGCCGATTGATTGCATCCGCCAGCTGAATGAATTGCAGCTCCGATCCCTGACGATTTGCAGCCCAGGACAGATAGATCGGATCAATTGGAATACAATGTCCACCGATGCCGGGACCGGGATAAAATGGCATGTAACCAAATGGCTTGGTTGCCGCCGCATTCAGCACTTCCCAGATGTTTACACCCATCTGTTCACAGGCCGGGGTCAGCTCATTCACCAGTGCAATATTGACACTGCGGAATGTATTTTCGAACAGCTTTGCCGTCTCCGCAACTGTTGTTGAACTAACCGGAACAACTTCGTTGAGGAACGAGCCGTAGAACTGTTTACCATAATTCAGACAGGCAGGTGTGGAACCGCCAATAATCTTCGGGGTATTTTTCACACCATAATGCACACTGCCGGGATCTACCCGCTCTGGAGAATAACAGACGTAGAACTGTTCTCCGGCTCGCCATCCGTTTGCCGCTTCAATCGGTTGTTTCACCCGCTCTTCCGTTGTGCCTGGATAAGTTGTGCTTTCCAGAATCACCAGGCTTCCTTCCTGCAAATATGGAGTCATGCCATCCACCGCCGCCGAGATATACGAGATATCCGGTTGATGCTCCGCGGTCAGTGGGGTGGGCACACAGATCACAATGACATTGGCTTTCGCCACTGCTGCATAATCGTCACCTGCGGAGAACAGACCTGCTCGCATCAGCGACTGCACAACATCATCCTCAATGCCAATGACATACGAATGCCCGGAACGCAGCTTGGCTATCTTGAAAGTATCGATATCGATTCCGTGGACCTGATAACCTGCCTGTGCCATCTCCACGGCCATGGGTAAACCCACATAGCCAAGACCGATGACGACAGCTTTCAGGGAGCGATCATGAATATGTTGTGTTAAGGTGCGTTGCTGCAACTCTTCATTTCCTTCATGCTGCTCGTGCTGAACATTCCCTTTCATGCCTTCCACCTCCAAACGCTCCGTCTCCCTTCGGTGGACGTGTCTGAATACTCCGAACGAGTTCAGAGACACACCCTAATCGATATAGCCACCTGCACGCAAAAACCGGGCAATCGCTGGTTTGTTCATCATGGCACCGTCCGAGCGATACTCGGAGAAGTTCACATGAGGCAGACTGCTGTACTGATCCGTCAGGCTTTTGTCTTTGTGCTCCGGCAGGATCACATAATACTGCGCATCGTATTGGTACGTACGCGGTGCTTCAAAGGGCGAGATCAAGACTTCATGCAATTTCTCGCCTGGACGTATTCCCGTCACCTTATAATCGAAGGATGGACGACCTGCCTGTTCCAACATGACGGATGCAAGTTCCGTCATCTTGCAAGCTTTCATTTTCATCACAAAAGTCTCTCCGCCCACGGCCGCCTCAGCCGCCTTAAGCAGTAGATGTATAGCTTCGGTACGTGTCAGGAAAAAACGGGTCATGCCTTTATCCGTAATGGTCAGGCTTTTGCCTTCATCGATCTGACGGCGGAACAGGGGCACGACACTGCCGCTGGTTCCAAGCACATTGCCCCCACGAATACAGACAAACCGGGTACCTTCACTTAGCCAGTTGGCACGGATCATCATTTTTTCACCCAAGGCCTTTGTCATGCCGTATACGTTAATTGGATCTACGGCCTTATCGGTGGACACATCGATGACTTTGGGAACCTGCATACGTATCGCAGCCCGTATAATATTCTGCGTCCCGATCACATTAGTCTTGAACGCTTCATCCGGCTGGTCCTCGCAGACCGGAACATGCTTCAGCGCAGCCAGATGGAAGAGCACATCTACGCCTCTGCAGGCATCCTCCACTGCCCGATAATCCCGGATATCCCCAATGATGAATCGCAGACGCGAATCATGGTTGAACTCTCGCTGCATCGCAATCTGGGCGTATTCATTACGTGACAGGAGGCGAATCTCAGCCGGGTTCTGCTCCAGAAGCACCTCAGTCAGCTTTTGACCCCAGGAGCCTGTTCCTCCAGTGATCAGAATTGTTTGTCCTTGAATCATGGATGAATCCCTCCCTGATCAGATCATGAATTCGCGTAGTACCTGTGCCATCTCATCCCGGCTTAACCGGTCTTTGGGCGGTACCTTTTTGATTGAAGTATTGTTCGAATGCACGATGTTGACATAATTACGCGGAGCAAGAAGCTCGTGCGGCAGATCGATGACATTGCCATGTGTACCTCTGCCCGGCAGCTTGACCCGGTATCCTGCTGCGTATTCGGCTGTCTGGTATAAGTAGACATAGAATTGTGGAGAACGGTGAAACGCCGGGGCCATCTCGTTATTTACACTGTCCCACAGATATCCGTTCTGGTTAATCAATGCCATCGTCTGCGGCTGTGGTTGAATATCGTAGAGCTGTTGAACAAAGGTTTTATGATATAAATCATCCGAATCAAGACGGGCAATATAAAGTTGCTCCGAACCATCGGCAAACGCCAAAATGGCACGTACACTCTCGATGTTGGTTCCAAAACGAATATTGGAAGGAAGCGGCTCCTGATCCGCGAGAATCTCCCGCATCAAGTCCCCCGATTCCTTGGACAGCTTCACCACCGTAAGGAAATCCTGATTCGTCTGTGCCTTCAGGCAATGCAATGTGAAGGTGCGGAAGATGCTCATCCGACGCTCCAGCCACTCCCGCGTCAATCGCTGCGGGTCCATCCCGTAATTGTTAAAGTTAATCTCAATCACAACTTTCCTGGACATAACATTCCTCCTCATGTACGTTGCAAGTTCCGTTTGTCGGATACAGACTGTTTTCATAGTTTTGATGTCGTCTTCCTACCAAGACCACCTTCTATCTATCTGATCGCTTACAAGCGACATCTCGCTTGTGAACCAGCACTCTATAACGTATGAAACGTTGATAGAAGCGGTACCGACAGATGTACTAACTTTCCTATAAATAGATTGATATACAACCAAAGATGGCGCCCTTCGGGTCGAACGTACATATCGTTACTGTAGTCGCAACATAGAATAGAACAGTTCAATTTTCAAAGGAGGCCACCCATCGAATGAATTCGATCTATCTTGAAATGGAAGGTGTGCTGGATCAGCTCGAAGCGGCACTCCTGGAACACCGACCGCTGTCTCTTGTACGCGTCGGCGATGGCGAGAATATCGTCATGTCTCAAGAAACCGTGTGGCCCACAGAACAGGTCCTTCAGGAGCGTTGGGCCAAGAAAGCCAACTTAGGGCAAAAGGGACTTCGTCTTCCCAACCCGAAACTCCGGGATGAAGTCGCCGCTTCCTTGCAACGTGCCGATATCGTTGGCATTCTACCTCGCGGTGACAGTACCATTAATGCTCCGGATTATCTCAAAAGACCTCTGACCGACATGGTATTTGCACACTTTGGCATCTCTCCTCCAATGACTTGTCACGCCTGTGTCAATCGGGAACTGGCGCAAAACCCGCGTTTCTGGCAGCTGCTTGCAGGCAAGCGTGTGTTACTCGTTACTCGTGAGATTGAGGTACTGCGTGTCATGCTCGAGCGTGAGCCGTACAATCTAAACATTGTGACTGCCCTGCCCTTCGACAGTTATGATCAGATGGATGAAACGCTGCACTGGATTCGGAATAATCAACATACCTTCGATGTTGCTCTCTTCTCCTGTGGCGTCAACGCGGTTATCCTTGCGGAGCGAACCGCTGCACTCGCAGGCAAAGTTGCCATCGACTTTGGCAAAGCCAACAACATCATTCTGAAAGGCCGGGCCAACTGATCCAGAACAACTCCGAACTTCGGATTCGTGAGTTGTATTGAAACGTGCAGATGCTTGTACGGCAAAAACCCCCGACTTCTTGAGCCGGGGGTTTCTTGCTGAGCGCTAGTCGAGACCTATCGCTGCATTGTCTTGCATTTCTGGGGTAAGAAGCGAACTCTGCCGTCAACAGAAGCGATGATGAAGCACTCTGCTTATTCACATTTACTTCCTTCACAACTAGCTGGTAGCTGCAATACCGTATAACATCTCCGGCCCGGTTCTTACTGCTGTGGACACGCCCGAGATGAACGAAGTATACACACTTTCCAATGCTGGTGGTGCAGACAGATCCTGAGCAGTGAATGAATGAAATTCGGCACCGCCATTCTGTCCAATCGTACCTTCAGCACGGTAGATCACATAGAAGGGATCATATAGGAATCCTCGTACCAGTTCCACAACAAAGGTATCTCCCAGTTCTCCCGTAACGCCTACTGTCCCGTTCAACGTAATAATGGGATTCGCCACACCCTGGGTTTGAAGACCAATTGCGCCGAATGCTTCCGGGGATGGACCTAGAGATAAACCGGGCTGTCCTACGGTTGCCGAGTTCATCGAAGTTCTCATATCGAGAAACACGCCCATGAGTAACACCTCCAATGCTATGGGATAACATATCCTATGAATCTCACAACTCTTCGGATTGGATGTATAGCAGATTCCATGAACCTATTTTTATTTGTCGACTGTTAGTGGTATATTGAACTGCATAACGAAATGAACGGATCGTATGCACACAAGCGGTACAGGCTGTTCAGAAGGAGATTATTATTCATGAATAAACGCAAACGTCCAACAGGCAAAACATCGGCCTCGGCCAAGGGAAAAACATACGCAGGATCATCTACAGCACGTTCCGGCAAGTCTAACTTCTCATCTGCAAAATCATCAGGCGCTTCCGCATCACGCAATACGGAGGAGAATAAAAAACCACTAGCTAACAAATCAGCGGCGGCACCAAAGAAAGCCGGAGGTAACAAATCCAAAAACGCCAGTGCAGCCAAACGCCCGGGCAATGCCTATTATCGCAAGCAGGAACCACCACGCCAGTACAAAGTAACCGAACCGGACGAACTGCTAAACTTCCTGTTGCAGCATTTAAAATCAGGACGGAACGCGGTGAAGTCCATTCTGGGTCGTGGACAGGTGTCCGTGGATCAGAAGGTCGTAACCAAGTTTAATGAAGCGCTGACGCCAGGTCAGATTGTCTACATCCGCAAAGAAGGTGCAGTCGCTGCTCCATCCTTGACAGGTATTAACATTTTGCATGAAGACGATGATATCATTGTGATCCGCAAGGAAGCCGGACTGTTGTCCATTGCCGCTGACAAGACGGATGACCTGACGGCTTATCGCCAACTGACGGAGCATGTACGCCGCACCAATCCGCTCAACCGGATCTTTGTTGTCCATCGTCTGGATCGGGATACGTCGGGTGTGATGATGTTTGCCAAAAGTGAAGAGGTACAGCAGAAGCTGCAAAACAACTGGAAAGAAAATGTACAGGACCGCGTCTACGTTGCCCTTGTTGAAGGTTCAGTAGCCAAGGAAGAAGGTACAATCTCTTCCTGGCTGAAGGAAACCAAAACGCTGAAAATGTACTCCAGCTCTCGTCCGAATGATGGACAACACGCGATTACACATTACAAACGTCTGAAGTCGAACCGTGAGTTCTCCTTGCTGGAAGTGCGTCTGGAGACAGGTCGTAAAAATCAGATTCGTGTGCATATGGAGGATCTCGGACATCCGATTGCCGGGGACAGAAAATATGGTGCACGTACAAGAGATCTCGGCCGTCTCGGACTTCATGCACGTATACTCTCGTTTATTCATCCCACAACGAATGAGTTGATGTCATTCGAAACGGATATTCCGAAGCCATTCCTGTATCCGTTCCGTGCAGATACTCCACCTGCGAAATAACTGTTTCTTTATAGAGAATCGGCTGATCCATGGATCATGCCTGAAAGGAGGAACGGACACTGAAAAACCTGTTAATCACCGGTTACCGCGCACATGAATTGCAAATTTTTGGACAGAAGCATGAAGGTATTCCTTTTATCAAAAAAGCCATCTCTTCCCGCCTCACACCTCTTGTCGAGGATGGTCTGGAATGGGTGCTGACGCCGGGACAATACGGTGTGGACTTGTGGGCCTGCGAAGTGGTGATTGATCTGAAAAAAACCTATCCGCATCTGAAGCTGTCGATCATTACGGCTTTTCAAAACCCGGAAGAGCAATGGAAAGAAGATAAGCAGGAGTATTATCGTTCCATCCTCTCGGGTGTGGACTATTACGGTGCGATTAGCAATCAACCTTATATCGGGCCGTGGCAGTTCACTGCACGGGATGACCTGTTGCTGCGTAAAAGCGACGGTCTTCTGCTCGTCTATGACGAAGATGCCGGGGAAGGCAGTCCCCGTTTTGTGAAAGAAAAAGCCGTGAAAAAACAGCAGAACGAAGACTATACAATCATCAGTGTCACTTCAGAGGATATCCAATCCGTAGCTGAGGATGAGCGTATGAACGATATCGGTTATGATGAGGACGTTCCCTTCTGACTTTGCCTGGTTGTGATCAAGGTTCAAGAAACCCAGAATGACGTACATATGTTTTTTTTCGAGGCAGGTTGGGTATAAGTAGTATTATAACTGCGATGATATGTCGTATGGGATAAGGGGAACTGCAACCATGACAATTACGCCAGAGCAGCGCCTTCAACTGCATGGATTTAACAACCTGACCAAGTCGCTGAGCTTTAATATGTACGATATTTGTTATACCAAGACCAAAGACGAACGTGAAGCTTACATTGAATATATTGATGAACAGTATAACGCCGCCCGGCTGAGTAAAATTCTGAACAACGTCTCTGATATCATCGGAGCCCATGTGCTGAATGTCGCTCAGCAGGATTATGTGCCTCAAGGTGCAAGTGTGACAATGCTGGTCTCGGAAGGTCCAATTGTGGAGATCCCCGAGGAATCACTCGATGAATCTCCTGGTCCATTGCCCGATAACGTTGTCATGCAGCTCGACAAAAGCCATATCACTGTGCACACCTACCCTGAGTTTCATCCTAGTGAAGGCATCAGTACCTTCCGTGCAGACATCGATGTCTCCACCTGTGGTGAGATCTCACCACTTAAGGCGCTGAATTATCTGATCCACTCCTTTGATACGGATATTATGACGATGGATTACCGGGTGCGTGGTTTTACGCGGGATACGAGTGGACGCAAGTTGTTCATTGACCATGAGATCGGCTCGATTCAGAATTATATTCCGGACGAGATCAAGAGCAGCTTTGACATGATTGACGTGAACGTTTATCAGGAGAATATTTTCCACACCAAATGTAAGCTGAGGGAATTCGATCTGGATAATTATCTGTTTGGGTACACCAAAGATAAGCTGAGCAAGAAGGAACAACAGGAGATTACGGAGTGGCTGAAGCTGGAGATGGACGAGATCTATTATGGCAAAAATATTAATCGTCCCTCTTAAAGAGGTTATTCCAGGCTGATCCATAAGGGCAAGGTCTAAGACAAGGTTTCATGAAGGCTGGTTCTTCCTTACAGGGGACCTCCGACATGTGCTTGTCTTTTTCTTTGTTATGTTATGTTGACAGTGTGCAACTTAATTTCTTATTATAGAAGTAACTGTACAATCTACAGTGAAGGAGACTGAGCCCGTGATCGAAACGAATACGACAAGACGTAACGAATCACTGTTACAAGCGCTTACTGCACAGCACAATGCCATTACCAACAACATAGCCAATGCAGACACGCCCAACTACAAAAAGAAAACGGTAGAATTTCAGGAAGAGTTGAGACGTATCGTTGAAAATGGCAAAACAGATCAACTCGCCATGAAGCGGACTCATGACAAACACTTTCCTATCAGTGATCCCAATTCTTCCATCGTACAGTACCGAATTGTCGAGAACAACGAAACAGCCATGAACAATAACAACAATAACGTTGACATTGACAAGGAAATGGCGAATCTTTCGGAGAATCAGCTCATGTATAACTACATGGTTGATCGGGTCAGTGGACACTACAAAAAAATGAAGAATTTGTTGAATGATCTGAAATAATGAATGTACAAGCAGCCCAAAACGGCTGCTTTTTTTTGTTGATTTCACCGGAATATATCCGAATCGGTTCCATTTTTCGGTATCCTCTCCTGTTCGTAGTATAATGGGGAGAAACGATTGATTACATATCGATAAAAGAGGTGCAACATGTCTCCACGTCATTTAAATGGTTTTCAAGGTTCCAAAGTCAGATTAGCGGCCCCATGCCCGGAAGATTGCATGCGTCTCTCCCGCTTCACAGACGATTATGAATATCTGCGCAACATGGATACCGATATCGCAATCCCGTTAACGCCGGATGAGACAGGGTCCTCCTCTGTCCGCCGAGACAACGGATTTGAATTTGCACTACGTACACTGGAGGGTAACCGATTCATTGGATTCACAGCCCTCTACCGGATTGAATGGAACAATCGCTCCGCTCGTCTGGCCATTGGCATCGGCGAAGAAAATGATCGGGGTAAAGGTTACGGCAGTGATGCCCTTGCTCTGATTCTTCGATATGGATTTCATGAATTGAACCTGAACCGGATTGCGCTGGAAGTCATCGAATACAATGAAGCCGCGAGACGTGCGTACCTGAAAGCCGGATTCCGGGAAGAGGGGCGCCAGCGTTCTGCCGTTCTGCGGGATGGCATGCATTATGACCTGATCTCAATGAGTATCCTTGCCGAAGAATGGTCCGCGCAGGCTGGGCTTCCCTTGTCATTCCAGTCTACCCGTGCACCTGAATCTGGGAGAGTCGCCGCAGGTAGTTTCTCGCAGCGTTATGCGGATGAACAAACTCCGCTGTCCCTGCCGGAATTAAGTTCAGATCCAAAAGCTGAATCTGACATTTCACCTCGCATTGGTGTAGGCGCGGTCATCCTGAATGAACGGGGCGAAGTGCTTCTCGCTTGGCGGAATCGTCAACCCGAACAGCACACTTGGAGTATTCCCGGCGGAAAAGTGGATGCCTATGAATCACTGGAGACTGCCGTCATCCGTGAAATCAAAGAGGAAGTCGATCTGGATATCGCTATCGACAGTCTGCTCTGCACGGCGGAGACGATCCAGCCACAACAGAAGGAACACTGGATATCCGTGCTCTATTCCACCAAGGTGATTGGCGGCCATGCTCGTAATCTGGAAGAAGGCGGTGCCATTGGTGAGATCGGTTGGTTCCCGCTCCATGATCTGCCCTCTCCACTCGCCTGCTTTGCCATACCTGGGTTGGAAGCTGTGAAGAAGCTATATAATGAATCCCTGTAAATTTTAATATTCCATCCGACGGAGGTATTCCTTATGAATCATGCAGAACAGATAAATCAACTATTTCAGGCTGCACAGGCTGGAGATGCGGTAAGCATTGCAGCAATTCTCACTTCCCAACCGGAACTCACCAATACGGAGAATCAGGATGGGTTAACTCCGCTGGGGTATGCCTCTCATTATGGACAAGCAGGAGCAGTTCGTGTTCTTCTGGAGCACGGAGCCAATGTTAACGCCCTTTCTCATTCCAAGATTTCCTTTATCCCGTCCAATACTGCACTGCATGCCGCACTTGCGGGGGAACGTTCTTCCGAAGTAATCGGCCTTTTGCTCCAACATGGGGCATCCACGAGCATTTTGGACAGTGATGGACAATATGCACTGCACTCGGCAGCATTTCATACGGATCAGACTGAACTTATCGAGATGTTAATCCAGTATGGTGCAGATCCACATGCGCTGAACTCAGCGGGTCAGACCCCATTGGACATTGCACTTGAACGCGGTAATACGTCTACAGCTTCATGTCTGCGAGCAGCCGTTGCAGCTCAGCACAATAATGTTTAGGTAGCTTGGACAATAACATGAATAACCGTCAGGACTCTTTTTGGAGTACAAAGAGAAGGTCTGACGGTTATTTGTGTTGTCCTCCACGTTCTCATATACATATGTAGTTCAACTTCTATAGAAATCACAATACATCATATTTTTTTCAGAAAACAAGAACCGTTTGAGCCCTTACACGGTCTAATACTCAACATATCCATGAAAGGAGGAGCCATGTGACCCCTACTCAGCTCACCATCGCCGCACAAAAAGGGGATGCCGAGGCTTTTGCAGCCTTAATGGATTTACATCAGAGTCGACTATACCGTATCGCCTATGCCTACCTGCATAACGAAGGTGATGCGTTCGAAGCGATCCAGGAATCAACCTTCAGAGCGTTCCGTCAACTCAAAAAATTAAAAGACCCCTCCTACTTTGGCACTTGGCTCATCCGCATTCTGCTCAACTACTGTGCAGACGAACGCAAACGCATAAGTCGATTCAGTCCCGTCACCGAGATACATGAATCCGGCAGTTGGGATCGTCCTGCGGACCCCGATCTTGACGCCGCCGTCTCCACCCTTGACCGGGATTGCAAACAAATCATTATTCTGAGTTATTTCGAAGGTTTCTCTTTAACTGAAGTTGCCGATATTCTCGACATCCCGATCGGAACCGTAAAATCCCGCTTACATCGGGCACTCGGACAGCTCCGTAATCAACTTGAAACGAAAGGAGATGCATCCTCATGACGGATGAACAACAATCATTTGACGCATTGGAAGAACGGCTGAATGCTCGCAAGACGGAGTACGAAACCATGCCTGTACCAGATGCTGCCTTTCAGGCTGTACAGTCCGGAATCCGCCGGGCTGCCCGTAAGCGCAAGTCCCGGCTGCGCTGGTATATGAGTTCCATCTCGGCAGCGGCCCTCATCCTGCTGTTTACCGGATGTATCCGTGTCTCTCCCGCTTTTGCTTCCTTCGTGGAGCAATTGCCTGGCATGGAAGGCATTGTGAGCATGATTCGCCAGGACAAAGGATTAATGATGGCGATCGATCAGTCTCTCTTGCAGAAGGTCGGTGTCACCGACGAGCATGATGGTACTTCCTTGACCGTTGATGGCATTATCACAGACGAGTCACGCATGGTTATTTTTTACACGATGAAAGGCATGAAAGATCCCGAGAAATTCAACTATGATATCGATTTGCTTGATGAGAACGGTAAAGATCTTCCTGTTGCGTTTAGTTATTTTTCACCTAGACCAGCTTCAGAAAATGGCATTTATGAGGATAAAATCGATGTCTCATTCACAGAATCTTTACCACCACAAGAGCTAACCGTTATATTTAAAGAACATGGTAAGGAAACGAATAACATGTGGAAGGTCACCTTCCCAGTGGATCACAACTTAACAAAAGGCATGAAAAATACCATTCCCGTAAACCAAACTATGACTGTGGACGGGCAGCGTATTCATGTAAAACAGGCCGTTCTGTATCCCACTCGCCTTGTACTTGATATCAAATATGATCCGAACAACACCAAAAAAATCTTCGGAATTCGTGATCTGCACTTGGTAGATGAGCAAGGCCTAGCATGGAGAACGGATTCATCTTCCATCGGAGGCTCTGGAAGTTCTGTCTTTTTCGAAAGCATGTACTTCTCCACTCCGAAAAAGCTAACGCTCCAAGGGTCTGGCCTTTCAGCGGTGGATAAGGATGAACTAGTTATCAGCATCGATCCATCTTCAGGTGAAGTACAAGGCGGCCCATCGAGTTTGAAATTGCTGAAAAGCTCAGTCCAGGGCATAAATCTGATCCTGGAGTTTTCAATTGCAGACGCTCAAAATGCTACTTCAGGACTATCATTTACCAATATCGAGGATAGTAAAGGAAACTCTTTCGACATTAATGAAGTAAGCTGGAGTCCTTCCGTCTTTGAAGCAAAAGTTGTCATTAAAAATGGAGCCGCAGCCAAAGGAAATCTGACAATGGAAATATTCTCTTACCCTGATCAGATTCGTGCACCGTTCTCCATTGAAATTCCTGTGACTCCCTAAATATAATGTAACAGCCATAATCGTAAGTCACATGACATAGTCATGCACTATAATGTTAATATTAAACATCTACATTAAATCGATATATTCACAAGAAAGGGTGTTTCCAAAATGAATCAACATTCGATCCGTTATCCGCAACCACTCGCTCCGGGAAATACCATCGGTGTGGCAGCCCCCTCCAGCGGTGTTGGCGAATCCCTGCACCATTATCTTGAGGAGAGCAAACGTAATATGGAGCGCCTTGGTTTTGACGTGCTGGAAAGCCCATCGCTCCGCCACAACATTAAATGTGTGAGTGCCTCCAAAGAGGAACGCGCCGAAGAAATGAATGAATTTTTCCGCAATCCTAATATTCAAGCCATTATCCCTCCATGGGGTGGAGAGTTTCTGATGGATATCCTGCCCCTGCTGGACTGGGAAGCTTTGAAAACATTGCCGCCCAAATGGGTCATGGGTTATTCGGATATCAGCACCTTTTTATTCGCATACACCCTGATCACAGGAACAGCATCAGCACATGGTACCAATTATGTGGATCTAAGATCCAGTGCCCTCGATCCCGTGACTGCGCGCTGGATTGATGTGTTACAGACCCATTACGGCGGACAGATCACGCAATCGTCTTCCACGCATTATCAGTCGGCATGGAAAATGGAACTGCCTGGATTTAACCTCGATACACCTTCACGCTGGAAACAACTCGGCCACTCGGAAGATGCAGATACCGCTGCTGCGTTCTCCGGTCGGCTGATCGGCGGCTGTATGGATACCATCACCTGTCTAATCGGCACCCCATATGCACCCGTGCAATCTTATTTGGATCAGTACTGTGCAGACGAAGGAACCATCTGGTATCTGGAGAGCTGTGAGATGAACGCTGGGGATATCTATCGTCATCTGTGGCAGATGAGACAGGCTGGCTGGTTTGCAGGCGTGAAAGGTTTCATGTTCGGCCGACCTGCAGGGTATTCCGATACAGCGGATTTCAATTTCACCGATGCCCTATCCTCTGCACTTGGGGATCTGGATGTTCCTGTACTGTACGATGTGGATCTCGGCCATATGCCGCCCCAACTTACCTTTGTGAATGGAGCATTGGGCAAAGTCGCTTATGAAAATGGACGCGGGAGCCTTGAGATGGCGTTTGTGTAATCACCTTTTGTAGGCAGATGCATACCTTGAAGTAAGAACTTATTTTGAGGAAGGGTTGTGCATCATGTCTGAATCCACATCCACGCCATCCACGCGTGTCGTGTATCAAGCCAATCAACCGATGCTTCAATCCGTGCAAAGTGTGCGGAATATGCTTCATCATACAGCCCGGCAGCATATAGGCAAGAAGGTACAAGTCCAGAATATCGATGGTCAAGTGTGGGAAGGTGTCATCATCAGTGCAGACCGGGGGATTTTGTATCTCCAGGTTACCCCGATGCATGGATATCCTGAACCGCGCGCCTTGTTTGGACCAACGATTTTGCCGCTGGTGCTGTATGAATTGTTGGTTATCACACTGTTAATGTAGTGGTTTTGTACCTCTATATTCAAACTTGTTCCAAGAAGCTTCGCTACTGAGATCTTCAAGTCTTGGGAACGAAGCTTTTTTATGGTCTTGGCGATGGTGCGGTATGATTCCTTGCAAGCGTGTGAAATATGATACAATGGTGTCGCACCACCCCATATCTCAGATGAAACGGAGCTTGATCCGGTTGGAATACATACGTCATAATTCATCACCCGTATCACAAGTCGAGACGGGTATGATTGGCAGCAACCCTACTGAACAATCCCGCGTGATTGCCATCTGTCTGCTCGCAGGCAAAATCATGCTGCAAAGCGGTGGTGAAACCTACCGTGTGGAAGATACGATGAAACGCATGGCCGCAGCGCTGGGTTTACCCCATTCGCACAGTTACGTTGTCCCGACAGGCATCTTCTTCTCTGTTGATGCAACCGAACCCGCCAAGCTGATTCGCATCTCCGAGCGTACGACGGATCTGGACAAGGTGTCCGAGGTGAATGCGGTCTCCCGCCGCATTGGACAAGGTGAGCTATCTGCTCAGGAAGCCCATGATCTGTTGGTACAGATCGAAGGCAAGCCCTCCTCCTATTCAACGGCTGTGCAGCTTACGGCCGCGGCGTTATCCAGTGGTTGTTTTACCATTATGTTTGGCGGAGGATGGAGTGACTTTCTTCCGGCGCTGATCTGTGGGGGCATAGGTTATGCAGCCGTTATTGCCTTTCACCGGTTGGTACGCGTCAAATTTTTTGCCGAGCTTACGGCATCCTTCGTTATTGGCTTACTCGCTTTTCTCCTGATCTATATGGGAGTGGGTCATGAACGGGACAAAATTATTATTGGTTCGGTTATGCCGCTGGTTCCGGGGCTGCTAATTACCAATGCTGTACGCGACCTGATGGCCGGACATCTCGTATCCGGATTATCCAAGGGAGCCGAGGCATTTCTGACTGCCTTTGCCATAGGTACCGGTATTGCAGTTGTATTTTCACTTTTTATGTAAGACGGAGGAATGCAGGATATGCTCCATTTTATTGAACAAGCCTTAACCAGTTTTGTCGCTTCAGCCGCGTTTGGGATCATCTTCAACGCACCCCGGCGCATGCTGCTCCATGGTGGATTTGTGGGCATGATCGGCTGGATTATCTATATCGTGCTTGAATATGCAGCGGATGCGGTACCTGCTACACTTGCAGCGACCATAGCCGTAGGTGTCATCAGCCAGATATTCTCTCGCATGTTTCGTGCACCCGTCATCATCTTCAGCGTTGCAGGCATCATTCCTCTGGTTCCTGGTGGACTGGCGTATAATGCGATGCGAAGTTTTGTGCAAAATGACTACAGTGCCGCTATGGAGATGGCCGCCAAGGCACTCATGTTATCCGGCGCTATTGCCGTAGGCCTGGTGTTATCCGAGGTATTAAACCAGATGATACGCCGAATTCCCGCCTCACTGCGCACAAAATCATCGTCGAAATGATTATTCTTTTCATATATTCAACATACGTAAGGCCCGTTAGCATACAGGATAAATCTTGTATACCAACGGGCCTTACGTGTCACTATCCTTTTGAGCACTATAGTGCAGTGAGACAATCAAAGAAGTCTATTTACTTCACAAACGTATTCTTCACACGTACCGACCTCAGGAAATATGGAATGAAGATACAGCACGTCAGAATGGATCGTACGATCAGCTGAAAAGCCGGAGTTGCATCAAGCAAATGCTGTTCTCTTGGGATTTCATTGCGCGCAATCAGAATCCACGTCACGATGCTTATGATCACATTCATCAGGTACATCACCATCATCATGCGTGGAAATAGTCTCTTCCGTTTATATAAAAGAATAAGATTCACGATAACAATCATCAATAGAATGGTGCTGCTAATGAAACCAAACCAAAGGAGTGGACGAATCGTCTCCGTGTAGATCTGCGGGTCAACACCACGGCCGACTTCCCATCGGGCAGGGTCCATGATGACATTCACCTGCGATACATCCGAGATGAGAAACCCCAGCGCAAGCCAAAGACTAATCTGGATCAAAATAAGCCATCCGCCCAAGCCGGAGATCCCAGGCCGTTCCGGTCTGATACCGGTTTTGGGTTGCAGCGAGTTCATATCCGTATCTGTATCCGAGTTATTGTAGTTATGGTCCATGTCATCCTCCTTGTTAGAGTGGTTGCTGGCTGTGCCACAGCATTATTCCTTTCCCTTCCGTAATTCATGCTCTGTTCAAAGTATACCACCGAGGGATGAAACTGCGAAAATCATCGTGATCTTCACGAACACGTTCGATCTTGGTCATCATCTCATGTGTCTCTTCCGGCTTCACCTGCTGAATCCACACCACAGAAGACACCAGCGCCATAGCCGTATACAGTGAATACAATCTCCAGAATAACTCATCCGGTTCCTTGCCATCGAAATAGCCCTGAATCTGACCTATGGAATATGGAATACTGATCTCCGAAGCAAACAAACCCAGCTTCAAAAATTCATGAATGGGATCCCCTTGATCATAACGATTAAAATCAATCACTCCTGCGAGCTTATCCTGCTTAACGACAAGATTGCTCGGGTGGAAGTCATCATGCTGAAATCCATCCGGACGATTTTTCATCCAACCGAGATGGTCTGCGATAAACGTTAGTATAGCCTGATCCTCTTTCATCACGATAGGGCACTGTTTATAGCGCTCCACGTATCGTTGATGCTTCGTGCTCTTGCGTATGTACCATGATTCGGTCTGTTCCTCCATCGGCAACTGGTGAATCAGCTGTAGCTGCGCTCCTGCTTCAAAGCCAACCGCCCACTGCTGCTGTTCATTCAGTTGAGGCAGTCTCTCGGAAGCATCTTCGCCTTCAATGAAGCTAAAAATCATATATCCGTTCTTCTCATCCAATCTGCCTTTGCCCAACGTCGCTGGACACAGTACACCTAATTGTTGCATGCTCTTCAAACATTGATATTCCCTTTGCTTCATCCATTCCTCAGCAACATCATATACCCTCACCAACACATGGCCTTGGTCAGGGACAAACATTTTGAATTTAGCATCCGCTGAATAACCCTTCATAACTGGTTCAATCCGTGTAGCCTGATCAAGTTCAGGAATCTGTTTTAACCTGTCAATCAACGTATTGTTCATCGATGCATTCCATGTATTATGTCGTTCCATACAGAATCCTCCGTTATTTCACGTATAACGTGCAGTATCGTCGGTCTATTCCCACTTTAACCCATGATGACACCTATAACATGCTTATATGTATTCTATCTGTTTCTATTTAAAAAGTACTGATTCGGGTTCTTTGCCCGTCAGGGTCAGCATCGTATACAATTGTCCCCTGTGATGATATACATGCCCCATAATTTCAAGCAACCACTCCAGCCGGCTATAAGATGCTCCCCAGTATGAATCCGTCACATGCAGTAACTCTTCCGTGTTAAATTGCCTGTATCGCTGGTATAGATACATCTGGTTATCAATCAAAGCCTGCTTGATCTCACGGAGCGAATGCACCTGGTTCTCTGCATAGAATTGAGCCATCTCTTCCTTCGATGCACCTTCGGAAATATAAACATCCGCTCGGCAGATCACAGACAGATGGGCTAGTAGTTCTCCAACAGGCCGTTTACCTTCAATTGGAGTCAAGGCCAAATCTTCTTCCGACAGCTGATCGCATATATCAATCAACGATGTTACGGCCACGTCAATATGTTTAAACGCAGATTGAATCAACAGATACACTTCCTTTTTATCCCATTATAAAGAACATATGATCGGTTATCAACCAAAATAACCTTCCTAATATATACCCCTAATCTATATAAATTGAACAAAACATTTCACAAAACGGAGAAGACAGAAAGGACCTGGAGAAGCAACGCGTTCGCCTACAAGTTTTCTGCAAGAAAGCTACATCGGAAGTATACGCTATCCCCGGATTTCTCCTTTATAAAAGGAATCAAAAAAAATCTGGGGATAACAGCGATCGGAAGGTTGTTCTGTCATCGGAGTGTGCAGTGTAACTATTCTTTAATTCAATTTATATAACAATCTACGTACAAAAAAAGTCCTTCCTCCTTCTTAAAGACGGGATTCAGGACATTTTGTTGCCTATTTGATTTCAAATCATTGCTCAACTTGAGTATAACGAACAATACGTTTGCTCGAATCGTCCAGCCTCCAAGTCAGACTTACGAATGAAAAATTGCAGTTCCCCGCAATCCCACCATTGAAAACCTATGGCATCATGTGTATCTATCTTCAACAGCAGCAGCGTATCGGATAGTTCCTGCCATGTCCGATCCTCATCTCCGCCGTAATGCTTGGTCAGCTTTTTCTCACACTCCTGCTCATTATAATTGTACTCTTCTCCCAGTGCGATCTGTAACAAGGCCCGATGCTCGGCATCCGGATGCTGCCCGTCAGGATATCCAAACATTCCGCCCCAATTCAGCGTACTCGGATGATTCCAGTTTGACTCAAAATCAAGGTATCGGTCATACAGACTCACTTCCGCTTCGGTCTCATCGATCTCAAGCTGAGGCAGCGAGAGCTCATTCAGCACGTTGGCGTCTATATATGCATATGTAGGAAACTCCAGATTAGGCAGTACGGTCACCGAATGTGCAACAAACGGGGCTCCATCCAGCGCAGTATCACCTTCAGGTTCTCGCCTTATTAAATGATGAGAACTCGGCTCAAAAATCACACGATGTTCAATGGGACAAGCAGATTCATCCGTGCCAACGAAAAAGTATAACATTCCACGTTCAGGCAAAGTTCCGCGCCCATCATTCGGCGTATACGGCGACAAATCCACCAGGTTCAACTGCGCCAGGAAAGTCATTGGAACCCCTTCTTGTGTTACAGGCCATTCCATGCGACTCGGCAAATCCGGATGTCCACCCACACGCGAGTTTCCTGTCCTGCGATATTCGTCCAGTGTGGATACATCGAGACGAATTCCCCAACGGCTTGAGGATAACAGCAGATCGGCAGCAACTCCCAAACCATATTCCTCAAGTGTTTTACGGGCTTTTCTGGTCAGACGTTCACATTGTTCTGGCTTAATCATATAGATCCTCCCCTTTTGACAATACACCTATGCTGAGACATATTCAGGTTCACACCTGTATATTCTTCCGCCCGGACGTCTTTCCCTGCTTCTATATAAATTGAACTTAAGAATATTTTACACTTACCACTCCGATGACAGAACAACCTTCCGATCGCTGTTATCCCCAGAATTTTTAGATTCACCTTTGCAAAGGTAAAAATCCGGGGATAGCGTATGCTTCCGATGTAGCTTTCTTGCAGAAAGCTTGTAGGCGAACTCTTCGCTTCTTCAGGTTCTTTCTGTCCTCTACGTTCTCGTGTAAATGTGTAGTTCAATTTATATAGAAAAAAGAGACTGACATTCCTTGTCAGTCTACTTCCTTAATTCTATATTCCATTTAACGATTGGGATCAGAAGACTTTTCCTGGTAAGCACGCATATGCTCCTCACCGTCCAGGAATTCATGGGCCTGATGGGCTGCCATTACCCCATGATAGCTGATATCCAGACCCAGATCTTCCTCTTCTTCTGTCGAACGTACAGGCACAATTTTGCCAATCAGCTTTAACCCGATCCAGGTCATGGCGAATCCCCAGATGACCAGGGCTGTAAGGCCAAGTACCTGAACACCCAGCAACCTCCAGCCGCCGCCCATGAATAATCCACCGTCCGTGGCAAACAGACCTACCGCAATTGTGCCCCACATTCCTGATGCGGCATGCACCGGGAAAGCACCAACTGGATCATCAATCTGCCGACGGTCCAGCCAGTTGGTGGCAGCCATCATCAATAAGCCGGATACGGCCCCAATGAATATCGCTGCTGCATCGCCAACAAAAGCACAGCCTGCCGTAATTCCGACCAGTCCCGCAAGCGAACCGTTAATGACCGACGGTGCATCTGAACGATTGAAGCGGAATAACGTATAAAGCAACGTAACTGCACCACCCGAAGCCGCAGATAACATCGTGACAATGGCAATGTGACCAATTCTTACATCGGTCGCGCTGAGTGTACTACCTGCATTGAAGCCAAACCAGCCGAACCATAACAGAAATGCACCTACAGATGCCAGTGGCAGATTGCTCGGAAGTGCAATGGCACTTACGCCAAGCGGCGTGTATTTCCCTTTACGTGGACCAATGATAATCGCAGCAGCGAGTGCAGAGAATCCGCCAAGCGCATGGATGACAGCCGAACCGGCAAAGTCCTGCATCCCCAGCTGACTAAGCCAACCGCCGCCCCATGCCCAATGTCCACCAATTGGATAGATGATCGCCGTCATCAATATGATATACAACAGATAGGCACGGAAGTTGATCCGCTCGGCTACCGCTCCTGAAACGATGGAAATAACGGCAATGGTAAAGGCAGCCTGGAACAACCAGAATGTCTCCAGAGATACCGGTATGTCCAGATGAGACAAATCCCCATTCAGGAAAAATCCGGTTACTCCCGCAAAACCGCCAACGTCAGAACCATACATCAGTCCAAAACCGATAGCATAGAACAGTAACGTTCCAATCGTAATGTCCGCAAATACCTTCATAATAATGTTTACACTATTTTTATAACGCACAAAGCCAGCTTCGAGCAGGGCGAATCCACCCTCCATCAATAAAATCATCGCTGCACTCAGTACAACCCAGACCGTATCGATCCCGGTGCTTAACGTTTCCAAAGTCATGTTTGTACATCCTCCGTTTCACTAAGCTGTCTGAGCTCACGGATTGTATCAGGCGCAAGCTCAATCTCGTCCCGCTCAATGCTGTCCGGATGCTTAATTCGTTCTGCGATCTGATTCAAATCACGTATGCGTCTGCGAATCTGTTCCATCTTGCGAAAACGTTCCTTCACCTGAACCATATATTCCACCGCCTGATGATGGGATGCGGGGCGTCCCGCAAACCATTTGCGTACAGGCGACAACGATTGATAAGCAACTTCTTCCGCTCGACGCTTTTGTTCGAACTGTTCGATCTTCTGTTTGAGCGTTTCGATCTCATTTTCTTTTTTGACCTTCAGCCGTTCGATAAGGTACAATAAATCGGACGATGATATTTGCAATGCTGTATGGTGATACACCTCGTCGATTACTAACATATCATGTCAGGACTCCTTACATATCAAGTTACTTGTACCGATTATAGTTTGCCGGGTTCTGTCCGTCAATCTTTTTTTTGGACTTGAGATGGATTGAAATGAACCGTTCATTAGAGAACGGCTTTTTTTATTGGGCCCAGATTACATCTAACAAGGCTAATCTTGCCTATGATTCGCATTCATTCTCTCCATTCTCTATGCTTATAGGATAAGCATCCACATTTGGGGTAATGAACATACACATACTGCCCGCATCACAAAACCATATATAAGGAGAGGATTATACGATGTTTACTCGTAATGACGATATACGCAACCAAATCTGGGAAGCCGTCTCGGGACTCGAAGAAGAACAATTGAACCAAAAACCTTCACCCGAGCAATGGAGTATTATGCAAGTGCTACGCCATCTGAATCTGATGGAAAATGTAATTGAAAAACAAGCCCGCCTTGCACTGGAGAAAGAACAGACAGTGTCTGTGGACAAAAAACCATATGAATTATCGTTGGACCGCAGCCGCTCCGTCGAGGCACCACCCCATCTTCAGCCTCCAGCAGCGCCTGAGGCACTTGCACACGTACGCCATGATCTGGACGAATCTCACCAAGCGTTAAATAACTTTGCATTAGAGCATGATCCTGACCTGCTGCGCAGCAAGTCCTTTCCTCATCCCGTATTCGGTGAGATGGATCTTACCCAATGGATTGACTTTGCAAGTTATCATGAGGAACGTCATTTGGGACAGATTCAAGAGATTAAACATCAGCTTGGCGTATAAACACAACCTATACTTTCACATAGCGAAATACTTGCACGACAAAAAACCTCCAATCCTATAACCTGGGTTGGAGGTTTCCAGTGTTCTTATGTTACGAATAAGAACATCACTTATATTTTTTTGCCCAATATCGCCAGATCTCTATTCACACCATCCAGCACGGCCACTTCCGGATAGTATCCCCATTGTTCAAAACCATGCTTGCGCAATAACCCCAAACTCGGTTCGTTATGCCCGAAGACAAATCCAAGAATAGTTGTAATTCCAAGTGCAGGACAAGCCGCAAATACCGTTTCGAGCAAACGTCCTCCCGCCCCAATTCCGCGGCATTGTTGATCCACATATACACTGACTTCCACCGTGCCATTATACGCTGGGCGTCCATAGAACGAGCTGAGACTTGCCCAAGCTACTACATTACCTTCCTGCTTCATCACCCAAAGCGGACGATGATCCGGTGAATGCTCCTCGAACCAAGGCTCACGCTGCTCCACTGTCACCGGTTCCAAATCCGCTGTTGCCATACGGCCCTCTATAGTAGAATTATAAATTTCTACAATCCTCGGCAAGTCCTCCAGGCGCGCATATTCAATCTGCACATCTTCCAGTTTCATCGCTATTCCTCCATCATCTCAGATCGTTCTATTATCATAGAGGATATTATAATGGAAAATAGAAGTCTTCGTCATCCCTAACATTCTGACAGAGAATTACTCCATCAATATCATTACTCTGCGAGTCCCTGTATTGTGTTACCACGAGTTAACTGCTGACTCTGGTCTGCCCAACGGATGTTAATGGAACGAGATGTGAACAGATCCGGGCCGTCCGATACCTGGAAATGCAGATGAGCTTCACTGGAGTTCCCCGAATTACCAAGCTCACCGATAGGGTCTCCCTGCTTGAGCTTATCTCCTTTTTGGACCGAAACACTGCCTTCCTTGATATGTCCTGTGATGCTGTACTCCCCATTTCCATGGTCGATCACCACATAGTTCCCCGCCGGCTCTTCCGGATTCATGACACCCGGTACATTGTCCGGTATATCGTTCTTGATATCAACGACAGTGCCATCCGCAGCTGCATAGAGCGGTTCACCATAAGCATAGTAGTTTTCATTTTCCTTTGCATCACCTTGATAACTGGATTGTTCTTTGGTCCGAACGATATCCAGTGCGTAGCGCTGCGTTTCATGCTCATAATGATAGTTTGACAACACATCATTGCCTCCCCAGAATACGTACCATTCCCCCTTCATCGGCAATTGAAATTCGGTTTTGGTGAATTTGGTATCCGTGTCCTTATGAGGTTCCAGCGGTTGGATCGAGAGACCTTCAATCTGATTATCTTCGGAAAAATAGGCTAGAATGCCTTTCGTCCCTGTCTGATCCTTCCAGGCATGTTCCGATAATTGATTCATTTTAGCGTCTACCACTTGCTCCCACGATTCAACACCCTCCAGAAAAGAATCCGCGGTCGTTTTAAACTGTTCAAGCGTTACCGTTTCCTTCAATTCCGGAGAAAACTGATTATGGATTGCATCCTTTGAACCGTTCATCAACGTATCGATAAAATTGTCCGGTGTAATCACCTCGCTCACCTCTGAACTTGAGTTCTGCTCCTGATCGGAGTTCCCGCTCGCTTCATTATTGGACGCCTGTTCGGCTGACTGCTGCTCCGCCTGTTCGGAAGTAATGGAGTTACTGTTACCGCAAGCAGACAATATCACGCAAGCTCCAAGGGTAATCGCAAGCACCTTCCAGCTTCTTTTATTTTGTAATTTCGAATGTGTATTTTGCTCTGATTTCAGATGACCTTCTCTGTTCATTCTCAACATCCCTTCTGCTAATCGTTAACCTTTCCAGTTAAGTGTACAGAATGAGTCTTATCCTTCGTCTAACCCCAACTTACGAGTAGTTAAACTCGGCTGGCCCCTTAGTGATGCATAATTAAGATTCCGTTAAGATTGCTTGTACGCTGTACAGTCCTCTTGAGTGGTATGATTAGCAATATACACAACGGAAAGATCAGGAGGTCATTTTTAATCTATGGATAACGTCTCATTACTGCTTGTGGATGATGAACAGGCTATTCTGCATATGCTCAAAACCGTTCTGCTCAAAGAGCAATTTCTCGATATTGATACCGTTACAACAGGCGAAGCTGCCATGGAGGCCTGCAACAACAAAACGTACCATTGTATCGTGCTCGACATCATGCTTCCCGGCAAAAGCGGACTGGAAATCTGTCCTTTTCTACGACAGGTCACCGATGCGCCCATCCTGTTTCTGACAGCCAAAACAACCGATTATGACAAATTAACGGGATTCGCCGTTGGTGGCGACGATTATGTGGCCAAACCCTTTAATCCGCTGGAAGTCGTTGCTCGAATTAAATCATTGCTGAAGCGTTATTTACCTTCTAGAACCGTAGCGATCTCGGAACCCCTCCCATCCAACGTAATTACGTCATCTCCCAGCGTGCCGGCAGGTGTGTACGACTTTGGACGATTCCAGGTACTGGAGTGGGCTGGTGAGCTTCGAGTTGAAGGAGAATCCGTATCCTGTCCGGCACTTGTATTTCAACTGCTGCTCTTTTTCTGCAAGCATCCCAATCGCATTTTCACCAAATCAGATCTGTATGAGCGAGTCTGGGGCTCTGAAGCCATTAGTGATGACAATACCGTGATGGTTCATATTCACCGCATTCGGGAGCGCATTGAAGCTGATCCTTCCAATCCGGTGTTTCTCGTAAACGTCCGAGGTTTGGGATACAAGCTCATTCAGCCGGAACATGTGTCACGCCTATGAGTATTCGTCGCAGATTAATGACCCGGTTTATCGGGATGCTTACGGGTGCCGTCATTCTGATCATCCTGCTTGGGTCTGTAGCCACCTATTGGGTCGTGCAAAAGGTAAATGAAGTGAATCTGGTGGATGATTTTGCGGTTAATGGTCTGGACCAATTGATTAATACAGCAGAGATCATGCCGGATAACACCATCCGATATGACCCCGAATTGCTGAAGCAAGTGGATAAAAATCAAGGCTGGCTCCAGGTCCTGGACGAACAAGGTTACGTCATTGATGAATACCACACCCCCGACGATGTTCCCACTCACTATAAACCCGGGGAATTGATTGCATACTGGGAACTCCAGAAGCCGTTTCCTTATCAGATTGTCATGCTGATACGGGAGAAAAACGGGAAGGAATTCACCTTGTTATATGGTGAGAGTAACCCGGCCAAGTCCTTAATGAATAAGATTCGTTCAGACCTTGCTTTCACCAACGGGAAGCTTGATCTTCAGCGCCACCAACAGGAGGCCCTCCGTGCCGTCAATGCTTATCTTCAAGTATTGGACGCATCAGGAAGAGAACTCTCTTCCTTCAACAAACCGGCCATGGGCGTACCAAGCGAATACACCATTCAGGAACTGGTTCTGCAAGTTCGCTATCCGAGTCGATCAGGCATGTCTGTTGCTACGTGGTACGACGAACAGAATGAAACCACCTGGCTGATTAGCATACCTATCGATCCCCTGGCGACCGGAAATCAGAATCCATACCGTTTTATTCTGGAACCGGCATTGGTTGTATTGATCGTGTCCATCATCATTCTGCTCATTTTGCTTGCCTTCTGGTATGCCAACCGATTTGGCTCACCCATGCTGCATATGCTCCAATGGTTACAACGTCTGGAGCGAGGGCATTATGAGGAACCCACCGGGGCCTTTGGAGTTCCTCGCAGTCAGCGTCGTAACGGAAAGTGGAAGCGAAAATACAACGTGTATGCTGAAGTGCTTCGCTCCATGCAGGCTCTGTCTCACACATTGAAGCAAGATGAAGAACTTCGGAAACAGACCGATTCTCTGCGGGAGGAGTGGATTGCTGGCATAACACATGATCTGAAGACCCCCCTCTCCTCCATTCAGGGATACGCTCATATGCTTGAGGCGGATAAGTATAGCTGGACCGCGGAGGAAGTCAGAGAATTCGCAGGCATAATGCTCGATAAGTCCATGTATATGGATAGGCTTGTCAACGACCTTGCCATGACCTATCGATTACGCAGTGGAGGATATCAACCTGTGGTGGAAGAGACTGACGTAAATACGTTACTTCGTGATCTGATCCAGCGCGCTGAACGGAACCCGGCATATGGGGAAGGTCGCATCCTATTCCAACCTTCCGAAGTGCCTGTGTATGGCCTTGTCCATATTCCGTCGTTTGAACGAATTGTGGATAATCTGACCGCCAATGCCCTTCTTCATAATCCGCCAGAATCCATCCTGGTTGTCAGTGTGCATCCTGGCGAACATACAAATGCATTCAGCATTCAGTTTGCCGATAATGGACGCGGTATGGACCCCGAGACGGTATGGAAGTTATTTGAACGATACTATCGCGGTACAGATACAGGTACATCAGACGTTGGATCAGGGCTGGGCATGGCGGTAACCAAAGGGTTGATCGAAGCCATGAATGGTCGTATTGAGGTACATTCCACGCCTGGTGAAGGAACGATCATTCGCTTAATATGGGATGGGCCGTCCGAAACGAATTAAAATGTTCCGCTTGACCTTTCCATTTTCAGTCTATATAATCGACACTCAATAACACCTGTTCCAATATATTGATATTGAATGCAACACATTTCACGATAAATTTAATGTGTTGATCTAACATATTTGGCGATGACCAGAGACATGATTTCGTTTGCGTGCTGCCCAGAGAGAGAGGGGATTGGTGAAACCTTCTTCAGCGAACGGACCGGAATTACCCCTCTGCAGCCGTGACCTCGAACCTCAGCATTTCGGACATCCTTCGGATGTTCGGTATGCTGCCAGTAGAGTTCACCGCCTGATCCCCGATAACGGATTCCAATGAGGGTTATGATGTTTCCTGTTCACAGCGGCTGGCTGAGAGCAGAATGCATCATAACCAAATTAGGGTGGAACCACGAGCCAAGCGCACTCGTCCCTTTTCCGGGACGGGTGTTTTTTGCGCTTTCATTTGATGAAATGGAGAGTGGTTCACATGAGTAAACAAGAAAACAGTAACTCAGCAAGCAACAAATCAGGTAACGAAATAAACAGCCAAGCAAATAATCTGCAACCATCCAGTCAATCCATTGAGGTCCGTCTGCAAGGTGGAGCAATACGTTCTTACGAAGCAGGCATCACTGTGGGTGCAGTCGCCTCATCCATTAGCACAAGTCTTGGGAAACAGGCGATCGGCGGTATTGTAGATGGTCAGAATGTCGATCTCGATTGGGTGCTCAAGCAAGATTGCGAACTCGTTATCGTTACGTTGGACAGCGCGGAAGGTCTGTATCGTTATCGTCACAGCGCAGCACATGTGCTGGCACAGGCGCTCAAACGCATCTACGGTGCAGAACAAGTAAAACTGGGTATCGGCCCAGTCATTGAAGATGGGTTCTATTACGATGTTGATCTGGAGCATGCCTTGTCCATCAGTGATCTGGCTGCCATTGAACGGGAAATGAACAAAATCATTCAGGAGAATCATAAGATCAGTCGGCGGGTCGTTAACCGGGATGAAGCCCTCCGGATCTTCGGAGAAATTCAGGACCCCTACAAGCTTGAACTCATTCAGGATTTGCCAGAGGACGCCGAGCTTTCGATCTATGATCAAGGAGAGTTCTTCGATCTGTGTCGCGGTCCCCATCTGCCATCCACTGGTCGAATCAAAGCGTTCAAGCTGCTGAATGTGGCTGGTGCGTACTGGCGGGGCAACTCGGATAATAAGATGCTGCAACGTATCTACGGCACTGCTTTTCCGAACAAAGTCCAACTGGATGAACATCTGCACATGCTCGAAGAAGCGAAAAAACGGGATCATCGTAAACTTGGCAAAGAGCTTGAACTGTTCATGTTCTCCGAAGAAGCGCCCGGTATGCCCTTTTATCTGCCTAAAGGCATGACTGTTCGTACTGAACTGGAGCAATTCTCGCGTGAGCTGCAATTACAGGAAGGTTATCAGGAAGTTCGGACTCCGCTCATGATGAACAACCGGCTCTGGGAGCAATCCGGCCACTGGGAGCATTACAAGGACAATATGTATTTTTCGGAAGTGGACGATTCGACTTTTGCACTGAAACCGATGAACTGTCCCGGGCATATGTTGATCTTCAAAAATACACGCCATTCCTACCGCGAATTACCGATTCGCATGATGGAATTTGGTCAGGTTCACCGTCATGAATACTCCGGTGCCCTGAACGGCATGATGCGTGTGCGGACATTCTGTCAGGATGATGCGCATCTCTACGTCATGCCAGAGCAGATCGAGGACGAGATTAATCAGGCGATCTCACTGATCGGACGGATGTACGACATCTTTGGATTCGAATATAAGATTGAGTTGTCCACTCGACCGGAAGATTCCATGGGATCGGAAGAACTGTGGGATCAGGCGGAGCGTGCATTGCAAAATGTACTTGATCGCCGGGGCGTGGAGTACCGCATTAACGAAGGCGACGGTGCCTTTTATGGACCGAAAATTGACTTTCATATCCTCGATGCGCTGAAGCGCAGCTGGCAGTGCGGAACAATCCAGCTGGATTTTCAAATGCCGGAGAAGTTCGACCTCACTTACATTGGCGAGGATAGCCTGAAACACCGTCCGGTCGTGATTCATCGTGCCATCTACGGTTCCATTGATCGTTTCATCGGCATTCTGACTGAACACTATGCAGGAGCGTTCCCACTTTGGCTCGCACCTGTACAAGTGAAGTTGCTGCCTGTGTCGGATCATTACGCAGATTATGCGCTCCAAGTACAGAGCCAGCTCCGGGCTGCGGGCATCCGAGTGGAAACAGATCTGCGCAGTGAGAAACTTGGCTACAAAATCCGTGAGGCCCAGATGGAAAAAGTGCCTTATTCCCTCGTGCTTGGTGAGAATGAGAAAAATGCCTCATCCGCCTCTGTCCGTGCATACGGTCAGGGAGATCAAGGCATCCAACGTATTGAAGCTGTTATTGAAATGATCCAACAGGCTGTGAAGGCAAAAGTATAAAAGAAGTAACAACTCTATCTATTGGTCACTTGTCAGCTTGTGCTGAATTACAACTTCTCCTCAGGTTTCAGCCCAACTTGTTCTTCGCTCCACGTCCAGAACCGCTCAGCTGAAGCATCATCAACGGCATGTGCCTTCAGCTGCTGCTCTTTCTGTTGATAGAAGTAACGCCCGGTGATGCCGACAACTTCAGCACTTGTGGCCAGATAAACAGCCGTTCTCGCTCCTTCTTCAGGGGACAGAAAAAACGGCAGCTTGCCCACAAACGCCATAATGCGTGTGCCAAATCCGGTATTGCGATCTACGCCAATGCTCGTTCCCACCGCACCAGGGTGTAGACAGTTCACCGTGACAGATGTACCTGACAGTTTGCGGGCCAGTGTACGAGTGAACAACACGTTAGCCAATTTGGATTGGGCGTAGCTTTTGATCGGATTATAACCTTTGTGCAGATGTGGATCTTCGAAGTGGATTTTGCCAGCCTTGTATGCACCTGACGAAACGTTCACAATCCGTCCCTGCTTTGCAGCTTTCAGAGGTTCTATCAAAAGCAAGGTCAGCAGGAAATGCCCCAGATGGTTAATACCGATACTCTGTTCGAACCCGTCTGAGGTTTCCTTCCGCTTGACCATCACTACCCCCGCATTATTCACCAGAACGTCAAGGCGATCATGACGCTCGCGGAATGTGCGGGCAAACTGGCGTATACTTTCGAGTGAACCCAGGTCACACAACATTAATTCAATCGCAGAAGAGCCAGACTGACGAACGGCTTCCTGAAGAGCTTCCTGTCCGCGTTTCTCACTGCGGCATGCCATGATTACGCGATATCCTTGCCTTGCAAGTTCAATGGTGGTTGCCAACCCCATACCTGAGTTAGCTCCTGTTACAATTGCTGTCTGATTGGACATGAGGTACTTCCCTTCTGAACCAGAGGTTCCGAAATTAGAGGCGCAATGACGGACAATATGAGATAATGACAGGATCACATCTCGGTTTCCATGGGAGGACAAGTATGCTGACCAAAGAAGATTTTAAAAAAGTTAAAAAACAAGCCAAACTTGAAATCGCACTACTCGAACAGGAATATCAGGAAATCTTGCAGAACGTTGATTCTACGCTGTATGATAAATACGGGATTTTGGACAAAGAAGAAACACGTGAGCTAACCCGAAAACGCAAAAACCGCAGATATGCTTCACTGGTCATCGAACTATGCGCCATTATTGAACAAATGTTACATCAACTGTACAGAGACGTATATCAGAAAAAGTTTAATTCGACCCAGCTGATGAAAACTCCTGCCTATCGTGCGCGCTCCAACATGGAGATTATTCAAGTCGAACTGAGTAAAGAATTCATTGCTCTGGAATCCGAAAAAGAACACTTCGCTGAAGCCCTTATCCAGGTGTTTCAGACGAGGAACAAACTTGTTCATGATAACTTCTCGTTTGTCTCCATCGTTAAGGATGGCAGTAATGAAGAAGAAACGTTCGAAACATTACTCCATACGGTAAAAAAATATAGAAAACACTTAAAATATAATCGCCCTGAATAACAACAATCATCGCTAAAAAAGAAAAGGAGGTGTACCGGACTACAGTCCGGATCACCATGAGCCAACCAACCACTTCGATCACTGTGCTAAATCTCCAGATTCCCACACCTTCCGGGAACAGCCCCATCTTCCCCGTCATGCTTCGTGATGAAGATGGCATTACCTTGGTGGATACAGGCATGATTGGCCAATTTGCTGAACTTCAATCCGCATTGGAACACGAGGGCGTACAGCTCTCGGACGTCAAACGTGTGATTATTACCCATCAGGACATCGATCATATCGGTAATCTGGGCGCTCTTCTGGATGCTATTCCCGATCTGGAAATCTGGGCACATGCCGATGAGATTCCATATCTAACAGGTGAGAAACCTTTGATCAAGTTCACTCCTGAACGTCGTGCTTTGCTGCCCGCGCCCGTTTTGGCATTGGCAGACCAGCTACTCTTGCAGCTGCCCGAAGTGAACATCAGCAGAACGCTTGCAGACGGAGACCTGTTACCCCTGCAAGGAGGCACACAAGTCATTCATACACCGGGACATACCCCAGGTCATATCTGCTTGTATTTCGGAGAGCAACAGTTCCTGCTCGCTGCCGATGAACTTCGTGTGGTTGATGACGAACTGGTTGGCCCTGCGCCACCTGCGACACCGGACATGCCCGAAGCAATGCGAAGCCTGAAGAAACTGACAGATTTTACGCTCAATAAGGTTCTCTGTTATCACGGTGGAGAGTACACGAACGATCCGGTTCAGCGTATTGCCACACTTTCTGAGAGCGCAGAGTAGGAATAAAAAGTGAACTTGTAAGTGTTTTGGAATGACACAAGCATCCTAATTAACACTGTTTCTCTTCGTGCAGCATTGTTCGTTGTAGCTCATTCAAGATTAGAATGAAACATACATTACAATTAAGGAGCTGTCCCATAAGCCATGAGCTTGATGGGACAGCTCCTTAAATTAATTACTACGCACTTCTACTACTGCACTGGGGTTGACCGTATGGCAGCTCCTATTGAGCACGACATGCGCATGGTATGCACGCAGTATCTTACATTACACCACTAAATTACACCACTGCATGTGCACAGTATCTCCCCCCTGAATCCCGACTCAGCTCTCCGGAGTAAGTACAATCAACTTGTCATCCCCATTTCGTGGCGATCCTCGTCCATCCCGATTGTTCGTAAGCACGTATAACTTTCCATCCTCGCCAGCACTCACATTGCGAATACGACCCCACTCATCTTCGAAGATCGGTTCCACCTTCTCTACTTGCGTGCCATCTTCCGAAAGAGTGACCTTCAGCAACTGCTCTCCACGCAGATTCGCGGCAATCAGTGATCCGGCCCATGGTCCTTCTTCAACAAAAGCTACACCAGACGGTGCCCATGTATCATTCCCACTATGTGCGAGCGGAGTCTGATATGCGCCATTGTCATCATCGTCGCCCTCCACCTCAGGCCAGCCGTAATTCTCACCAGCTACAATCCGGTTAATCTCATCATGATTCCGCTGACCATGCTCCGTGGCATAGAGATAACCGTTGTCCGGATTCCATGCCAGTCCCTGTGCGTTGCGGTGTCCCATACTATATACAGGCGAATTCGGCCATGGGTTGTCTGCAGGGATCGATCCGTCGAGACCAATCCGCAATATTTTACCCCCAAGGCTATCTTCATTCTGGGACAGCTCCGGTTCATACCGCTCACCTGTCGTGATATAAAGCAATTGGTCCGGACCAATCTTGATCCGCCCACCGTTATGATTCGTTCCGCCCGGAATGTTACCGAGCAGTTCTTTGTCTATGACGGCTTTGCCATCATTCACCTTGAGTCGTAACACCCTATTGGCAATGTCGTCACCTTCCAGATAGGAATGGTATGCATACAAGTAACCGTTCTCCTCAAAGTCAGGATCAGCTGCCAGACCCAACAGACCACCTTCACCTTCTTCATTAAACGGAGCTGAGAATTCAATCAGTGGTTCAGGGGCCAGTTTTCCATCCTCAATAATCCGAATTGCACCAGGGCGCTCCGTTACAAACATCCGACCATCAGGCACACTTACAATCTCCCATGGTGCATTCAATCCTTCTACCAGAACGGAAGCCTGATACGGAATAACCGCCTCACCCTGCGCTCCACTGTCGTTCTCATTTGTACTGTTATTTCCTCCGTTGGCGGTCTGTCCTTGACCCGTTCCCTGCCCTTGAGACGACTGCTCTGTTCCTACCGTAGAGGGTTCGCCTGAAGTACATGACGCTGTTAACAGTGCCACACTTAATAATGAAGCATACAGCGGAACGTTTACTCGATTATTCATGATGACATCTCCCTTCACATATCGTTCTTTTGTATAAAATAACGAAGCCAAACTTCAACGTATTGTTAATGTGCTGTTCTAATGTTGTTCTATATAGTTGTGATGCTATTATTCATGTATAGCGGTTTCGCCCTGTATTACCCTTCACACCAGCCGCTTAAACCGAGAATTCAAGGGATTCCGAGGACATGAAATCACTGCAGTTTGGAATTCCATCATATTCTTTTATAATAGAAAGATAGTATGAATGGAAAGGTGGACAACTACACTTATGAATCAAAACCCTTTATCTCGACTTGAAGCCGATCTGTCCGGGCAAGGATTGGACGCCATGCTGATCACAGATCCGAAACATATCTACTATTTAACTGGATTTGCAAGCAATCCGCATGAACGCTTCCTTGGTCTGGTTCTCGCACGCGGCGAAGAGCCCCTGTTGATTGTACCCGCACTGGACGCTGAAGCTGCCGCAGCCGCTTCCTCGGTATCCAACATTGCGACTCACACGGATACGGATAATCCGTATGCTTTGTTTGATCGTTATCAAGGGCGTTTGGGCCGAGTCGGTCTCGAAAAAGAATACGTGACGGTTGCACGTTATGAGCAGCTTACTGCCGCTCTGGGTGCTGCCAGCTTTGAAGATGTGGGCCCCTTGCTTCGCACATTACGTGTGAAAAAAACACCAGATGAAGTAGCTCGCATTCGCCATGCCATTCACCTGATCGAAGAAACTCTTCGTCAAGGCCTCACTCATGTTCGTGCAGGCGTAACCGAGATTGAACTTGTTGCCGAGATGGAGTATCAGATGAAAAAACTGGGTGCCGATGGCCCTTCTTTTGATACCATGGTGCTTACGGGACCCAAAACAGGTCTGCCACACGGTACACCGGGTGAACGGAAACTGCAACATGGTGACCTGTTGATGTTTGACATGGGTGTGTATGCTGGAGGGTATGCCTCGGATATCACGCGTACATTCGCCTTTGGTGACATCTCACCTGAACTCAAAACCATCTATAACACGGTGCTCGCAGCAAACGAAGCCGCTATCCAAATCGTGAGACCAGGCATCACCTGCGCTGAAGTCGATCGTGCAGCACGCCAGGTCACGGAAGAAGCCGGATACGGAGAGCGCTTTATGCATAGAGTAGGCCATGGACTGGGTATTGACGTACATGAGTATCCTTCTCTCCATGGGGAGAATATGGACATCCTGAATGAAGGTACCGTATTCACAATTGAACCGGGCATCTATACCGCAGCAGGCGGCGTTCGTATTGAGGATGATGTCATTGTAACCGAGACAGGTGTTGAAGTTCTGACAACATTTCCGAAAGAACTGCACATCCTTACCGACTAGTCCAATTGTGATTATGTCAAAAACAGCCTCATATACATTAATGCTCAGCCAATATTATGCATCATGAACTACACTGCACGAAACTGTGCTGAACTGTATCTTCAATAATATAAAGTACACACGCAAACGCAAATATCCCGCAAATCCATAAATATCATGGGTTGCGGGATTGTAATTAATACGAAGCATATCCTGAATTACTCCGTCTGCATTCTACGTAATCTTATTCCTGCTCACTCATTTACCCTTAGTCGAACTCATGTGTGATATCCTGCCAAGATTCCAGCTGTGGCAGCTGTTGCTTCCCCCAATAATCCAGAAACCATTGAATAATCGCAGTCGGATCTGCTGTGCTGTAGCTGTAATGCCGGAAACCGTCCTCACCTTCCTGCAAACGAATCTCCGCCACCATCTGCCCTGGTTCCTCAAGCGCAGCCGCCTGCATATACATACTTCCCTTCACCAGCTCCGAAGGTACAAGTACTACGTAGTCCTGCAATTCCAGATTGGTGATCAAATCAACCAATAACGAGGCATTAATACTAACATTCTCATAGGTTGTGCCATTGCTTTCCAGTGTATAACGCAGTGTAGAATACATGTGCGATTCCCCTTTGGTTGAAGTCATTGTTGGCTAATGATAAATGATATACGCTCATAAACGACAGGTCGTTTATATTATAACTTTTTCATAATAATGTAAAAAGGGTTTTCTTGTTTCGGGGAAATGTGTTTTCTATAAAAAATCCCCTTGCAGAGTCGGAATTACAAATGACTGCGCAAAGGGTGATTTTAAATGATCCTCTTTGAATATTGTCTAAGCTTCATCCTTAAACTTAAAGCTGCGTGCAGCATACAGGAACGGTGTTCCAACCGCAGTCAACACGAATTTGATAATATACGTCGTCAGGAAGATTTCCAGCCAAACATCCCAAGGATAGATGAACGCAAATGCGATCGTGCAGAACACCAGTGTATCCACAAATGAACTGATGATCGAACTACCGTTCGTGCGTATCCACAACTGATTGCGCCCTGGGGCAACCTTGCGCAGCCAGGAGTATAATCGTACATCCAGAAACTGACTGATGAAATAGGCGGTCAGACTTCCGAGTGCCAGACGTGGCAGCAGACCGAACAACTTCGCCATCGATTCCTGTGCAAAGTCCGTCGGTGCCGGTTCAAAGAACAAAACCATCTGCATCAGAACCGTCGTCATGATGAGTGTGAAGAATCCAAACCATACGGCTTTGCGTGCCTCACCTGGTCCATATTTCTCATTGAGCAGGTCACTGGTCAGGTACATGCTGACATACATCGTGTTGCCAAGCGTCAGTACAATACCCATAATATCTATCGTTTTGGTCACCTGAATGTTGGCTATAACCGTAGCCACACCAATCCAGGCATAGAGACCTTTTTTACCGAACAAGCGGTAACACAACAGGAAAAATCCATAAGTTACGAGAACAAAAATCGCTCCCCACCCTAAGTTAAACATAAATACATACACTGCCTTCCTAGTTTTGATTACGCGGGATGGTTACGAACCGCGGTTTGGCTCAGGGCCAAAACATGAATACTCTATCACATCTCCTGCCCCTTGTCTATTGAAAAAAGACTCCCGCCCCCGTGCCCTGCCGCACGCTCCGGCGTAATGACATGCGCAAAAGCCGCCCTCCGGAGTTCTCCGAAGGACGGCTCAGCGTCATCTCTTGCAACACGCTCACTTAGCTAAGCGTCTGCTCATCTCTTGCAAGAGCTGCGGCGCAAGGCCCCGCCCCAGCTTACACGTGAGCCGCAGAATCCAGCTCACGGCTCTGATCGTTAAACGTGTCACGATCGTTTTCCTTCAAAATTTTGCTCGTTACGAGTCCTGATGTCATCGACCCGTTCACGTTAAGCGCTGTACGACCCATGTCGATCAGCGGCTCCACGGAAATGAGTAGTCCAACCAGAGCCACAGGCAGATTCATGGTGGACAATACGATCAGGGAAGCGAAGGTTGCCCCGCCGCCAACGCCAGCCACACCAAACGAACTGATCATGACTACGAGGATTAAAGTCACAATGAAGTCCCAGCTCAGCGGGTCGATGCCGACCGTAGGAGCAATCATCACCGCCAGCATGGCCGGATAGATCCCGGCGCAGCCGTTTTGCCCAATCGTAGCCCCAAAGCTTGCAGACAGGTTCGCAATACCATCCGATACGCCAAGTTTCTTCGTCTGTGTCTCCACATTCAGCGGGATCGCCGCTGCACTTGAACGGGACGTAAAGGCAAATACCAGCGTTGGCAGCACCTTTTTCACATACGTGATCGGGTTGAACCCGGACAGAGCAACAATGATCAGGTGAATAATAAACATGATCGCCAGCGCGACATAAGACGCAATCACGAATTTGATGAGTTTTAATATCTCTTCCGCATTGGTTGTCGCCGTGACCTTTGTAATCAGTGCTAAAATCCCGTAAGGCGTAAGCCTCAGCACCAGCGTAACAATCCGCATAACCACCGCATATACCGCATTAACCATACCGCGGAACGTCTCCGCCTGCTGAGGTTTTTTGCGATCCAGTCCAAGTACGGCTACACCGATGAACGCGGAGAAGATAACCACCGCCAGTGTGGATGTACGACGTTCTCCTGTCATATCTGCAAATGGATTCGAAGGAATGAATTCCAGTACTTGCTGCGGGATGGTCTGATCCTTCACATCAACAAGCCGTTCCTCCACTTTCTGAATCTGCGCATTCTCCCGTTCTCCTCCTTGAATCTCAATGGAAGTCAGATTGAAGCCCAGACTGGTGACAATGCTGACCCCTGCGGCAATCGCTGTGGTGATCAAAAGGATGGCAATAATGGAAACACTCATCTTGCCGAGATTTTGCTTGCCCTTCAGATTCATAATCGCAGAGATGATCGACACCATGATCAATGGGATCACGACCATTTGCAACAAACGAACATATCCTGAACCGACCAGATTGAACCAATCGACTGATTTCGTAACGACATCAGAACCTGATGTGTACACCAATTGAAGAATAACCCCGTACACAACCCCCAGTCCCAGACCCGCAAATACGCGTTTCGTAAAGGAGATATGCTTTTTCTGCATCCAGTAGAGGATGCCAAGCAAGGCAAGCATAACCACTACATTTAATATGACTAGAAACGTATCCATTTCTTTAAATCCTCCTCAGGTATGTGTGTAACCGGATCATATCCGATTTTTTTTCTATTATCTTTTGTACTTCCGACAAAGACATTTTACAATATACCATATAACAAACTATTCTGGTAGGTATTAATTGATATTATGTAATATGCATGTAACAAATTCATCTATTTCTGAAAAAAATACACCAATCGTGAAAATTGTTCTATTCAACCCCCGGTTAATTTTGTAATATAGGTATATCCGCTTATTCCCAAGTTCTCTCAATGAATAATTTAGGTCTTTCTTCATCGGTAGAAAGGTCTTGTGAATACGGAAAAGCGACAATGTTAATGAACTTGACGTGAAAGGATGATCATATGTTTCGTAATGGAACCGTTGCCGGTAAAATCAGAGGTACATTGTTCCTCGTTCTGCTGGTTGCTTCCCTGTTGTTCAGTATTAGTTTTTATGCGGTATCGATGAATATTATTCAAAGCTACGTGTTACCGCAGTTTGACAAAGTCCTAAACACGTCCATTCAGGATATATACAAGAACACTTCGGCATCCAAAATCCTGCAGGTACAGAGTGGCGGAGCCGGTTCTGAAGGTGCTGCCATGACCGTAGAATCATATCTGGCCGATAAAGCAAAAGAACACAACCTTGATGCCGCATACGTTGTTGCTATACAGGACGGTTCAGCCCAAGTTGTTGTGGCCAACTCTTCCTCAGGCATGAAGGCCCAGGATGAGATTAAGATAGACCCAGCAATGAATGCAGCTATCGAGAGCAAAGAAATGGTCATCAGTGAAGTCTATTCCGATTCCTTCGGTGTACATAAGGCAGCATTCATTCCAATTGCAGGAAGTAACATGATTATGGCTGTAAGCATGGATGCCCAATTCATTCAGGATAAGATTACCCAGATTTTCTGGCTATGTCTTGGGATTACAGCCCTAGTCTTCGTGCTCGGCTGGCTTATCTCCACTAGTATGATCAAAAGAGTAACCAAACCGATCATCAAGCTTGTCCAACATAGTAAACAAATATCTCAAGGTGACCTGACCGCTGAACTCCAGATCAAAGGCAAAGATGAAATTGCCCAGCTTGCCGCAAGCTTCCAGACGATGACGCATAACCTGAAAGAAATGATCAGCCGTGCCTTGTCTACGTCCAATGAAGTTGTATCAGGCTCTAATGACTTACTTCAACGGGTTGAATCGATGTCCGGTATGGTTCGGAACTCCAGCCGCTCAGCAGAAGATGCAGAAAAAGGAAGCATCAGCATTGCGTCCAGCGCATCCGAGAACGCCAGAGCTATGGAAGAAATCACACAGGGCATCATGCATATTGCTTCATCTTCTGCCGAAGTATCCGAGCAGATTAGTGATGCAGCGAGCGAAGCAGTTAACGGTAACCGACTGGCTCAGAATGCCGTTGAACAGATGGAACGTGTAGGCCAGACAGCAAGTGAATCGCTGCGCTATGTGGAAACCATGAATGAACGTTCGGTAGCCATCGGCACCATTGTTGCTTCCATTTTTGAAATTACCAAACAGATTAACATGCTGTCCCTTAACGCCTCCATTGAAGCAGCACGTGCCGGAGAGCATGGCCGTGGATTCGCTGTTGTTGCCGGAGAAGTTCGCAAACTTGCTGAACAATCCAAGACAGCCACAGAGGAAATCTCGGATTACCTGGGCACCATTCGTGAAGATGCCGAACGCTCCGTTGATGCCATGAACCGTGTAACCCAAGAGATTGGTTCAGGTACAACTGTTGTTCAACAAGCAGGTTCAGCCTTCCAGCAACTGAATGAATTGATCCAGAACGTCAACCTGACCATTCAGACCGTCTCTGCTTCGACAGAGCAAGTATCCGCTGGTGCAGAAGAAGTGAGTGCGTCCGTGGAAGAAACGGCACAGATTACGTCCAAATCCCGTGAGAGCATGTTGCAGATCGCTTCGACAGCAGATCTTCAACTCAGTGAGATGGATTCCCATTCCAATACGGTTCGTCATCTGCATGAACAAGCTGTAGAGCTGCAATCTGCTATGAAGAGATTCAAAATAAACTAACGGGTAAACCATTACCCCATCATCACCAGATTTAAACCACATTTAATCATAGGATATACAATACCCCCATGCCGCTAACATTCCGTTTCTAGAAAACGGGTTGTTGGACATGGGGGTATTTGTTACTCTGTTCTCTTGCTCACTCCGGTGCCTGAACACCCATAATCTCGTATACGCGCTTCATATCCAATGCCGAGCGCAATGATTCAGCTACCCGATCGAACTCCATCTCTTTACGTTCAAGCGCACTGTATGTCTCCTGAAGCGGGGCCAGTCCTTTTCCTGCACGCAAACCATTCAGCCATGAACGTCGGAATTGATCACTTTCAAACAAACCATGCAGATAAGTTCCCCATACCCTGCCATCCGTTGTGCCCCAGCCCTCCAGGAAAGGTTGACTACCTGGATGTGAGATTTCAAACAACGCGGTTACACGTTCAGGATCGTGGCACTCCGTAACGCCCATATGAATCTCATATCCGTTAACAGGTAATGAAGCATCTGTTACATCTCGCTCACCACACAGACGAATGGGATGATTAGGCTGCATCCGTCCAGAAGCCCTCACCGTCTGTTTGTTCTGAAGAAACGTTGTTGATAGCGGGAGCCAGCCAAGTCCCTTCGCTTCCTGGATCTGATTCGCCTCCACAGCAAACGGGTCCTTCAAATGAAGTCCCAACATCTGGTATCCCCCACATATGCCTACGAGTTGAACATGCTCACGCTCGGTCTGGCTGGAAATTGCCTGCTCGAGCCCGGACTCACGCAGAAATGCCAGGTCACCTATGGTATCCTTCGTACCCGGTAGAAGAATGGCATCCGGACTGCCCAATTCCTCTGGCGAGGTCACGTAACGCACATTCACATCCGGTTCACGGGAGAGTGCATCAAAGTCTGTAAAGTTGGAAATTCGCGGATATCGGATCACCGCCAGATCCAGCTCGGTTTTGCCGGATTTCCCATGACGCATGGAGTCCAGCACCACTGAATCCTCCGCTTCAATCTGAATATCTCTTATGTAAGGCAATACACCTAATACTGGAATGCCTGTCCGTTCTTCGAGCCAATCCAGTCCTGGCTGCAACAGGGACAGATCACCGCGGAACTTGTTGATAATGAAGCCTTTGACACGAGCCACTTCATGCGGTTCCAGCAGTTCCAGCGTACCTACGATGGAAGCAAACACCCCGCCCCGATCAATATCGGAGATCAGAATCACCGGCGCATCGGCCCAGCCTGCCAGATTCATGTTGACGATATCCCGATCCTTCAGATTGATCTCGGCTGGACTGCCCGCCCCTTCCATCAGCACAATATCATAGGTATCCCGCAACCGGTTCAACGCATCCATAACCGTCTGCTTTGCTTCTGGCAGGAAATGCTGACGGTAGTCCGAAGCACTCATCTGGGCAAAAGGTACACCGTGTACCACGATCTGCGAATGCATGTCCCGTACGGGCTTGATCAGGATCGGGTTCATGTCGGTAGTCGCCTCAATACTGCAGGCTTCGGCTTGCGCCCCCTGAGCCCGACCGATCTCCTTGCCATCTTCCGTCACATAGGAATTCAGTGCCATATTCTGTGACTTGAACGGAGCAGGCTTGAAGCCATCCTGTTTAAAAATCCGGCACAATGCCGTTGTGATGACACTTTTGCCTACATCGGAAGCCGTTCCTTGCAGCATCAGTACCGCCGCTGGTTGTGATGGCCTATCTTCCACGCGCTCTCCCCCTGTCTCCGTGTTATTATCCGGATCATCTTGCTCCCTACCTCATGTGCAACGCTTACCATACTGCTTCATATTTCAAAAGTTAAAGCCAGAACAGTCCTTGAAGCACGCTCAGCACGGTCAACAAAGCCGCCTCCAGCAGCTCATTCATGGCACCATACGTATCCCCGGTTAGACCGCCCAGCCGTTCACTGATCCGGGCAGCCACGAATCGGCCGATATAATAACACGCCACAGGCAGTATAATGACTGCCGTTACCGGGTATAACCACCATGGCAGTGTTCCCAGACCACTCACCATCGCATCTGCTATCCCCATATCCGGCTTGAAAAGCCACACTGCGGCATACGTAACTGCACCTGCGATCAAGGTCAGGCCCACGGCTGAGCTGCGTGCACGCTGGACTTCCTTCCGCTCACCGAGACCTTTGAACAAGACAGCAAGTCCATCGTCTCCACGTGCATTCGGCCAGGCCGACATCGCATACACCATGAACCAGCGACTCCAGATCATGGGCAGGATCAGCAGCGCACCGTACACCCAGTGGCCCCGGGCAATAAAATCGGCGATCAGCGCCGCTTTCATCATCAGCAGCAAGACGCAGGCGATCACGCCCATGGCGCCCACACGGCTGTCTT